>JACKQE010000001.1 GCA_024233005.1 Akkermansiaceae bacterium
CGCTCCACAACCCCGTCAGACAAGACCCTCCCTCTGCTGCTGGTGCCCTGCCTTTTCTGTCTCCTTTTCTCCTCCTGTGCCTCGGAAGGCGTCCAGGAGCGGATGGATCGCAGAAATTCCGTGATGGATTCTATCGGCGAGAATTCCTCCATCCGCAGGCAGGCCCGGGACGAACGCTTCCAAAAAAGCCGCGACCGGTTGTTTTATTGACTGGTCGAACCCTCTGGGGCGAGAGACCCGCATTCTCCCCGGAACCCTCTGGCATGCTGGGCAAGATCCCACGGAGGCCACGCTGTGGTGAATCCTGGACCACTTCCAAGGAGAAAAGGACCGGGAGGAACTAGGAGAGCCGAGAGAATCGCAGTGACAGCATCGATCGCCCCTGTTAGAATAAGATCCCAAACAAGCGACCGCGAAACCGCACATCCCAATGAAAAGAACCACTACCATCATCATCGCTGTTGCCGCCGTCGCTTTGTCACTGCCGGCACTCTCCCAGGATACTGCCTCGGATGCAGGCACGCTATCCAAGAGCAAGGCGGATCAGGTGCAGGGCAAACGTCCTTACTCCCCTTATGCCGACCGTAACTTTCCCTCGCGCCCCTTTTTCGGTGACACTCATCTGCACACTGGGTTCTCGATGGATGCCGGAGCCTTCGGTTGCACCCTGACTCCGCGCGATGCGCTCCGCTTCGCCCGTGGCGAGCAGGTCATGGCCTCCAGCAACCAACCCGCGAAGCTCTCCCGGCCGCTCGACTTCCTCGTCGTTGCCGACCACTCGGACAACATGGGCTTTTTCACCGACCTCTTTGCGGGAAAGCCCGAAATCCTCGCCCACCCGATAGGCCGCAAATGGTATGACATGATCAAGTCCGGAAAGGGTGCCGACGCGGCGCTGGAGATCATCGGCCAGTTCTCACAGGGAACCTTTCCCAAGGAGTTGATGTATCTTCCTGGCACCCGCGCCTACAAGGGGGCCTGGCAGGAGACGATCCAGGCGGCGGAGGCCTACAATGAGCCGGGCCGCTTCACCGCCTTCATCGGCTATGAATGGACCTCGCTCGACAAGGGTAACAACCTGCACCGCAACGTGATCTTCCGTGACAACGCGGACAAGGCCAGCCAGATCGTGCCCTTTACCTGCTACCCGCCGATGGGAAGTGTCAATCCGCTCGATCTCTACAAGTGGATGGAAGCCTACGAAACGAAGACCGGCGGCAGCGTGCTGGCCATCGCGCACAACGGAAATCTCAGCAACGGCATGATGTTCCCGGTCGTGGAGACCTTCGGCAAGGCGGTGGATGGCGACTACGCCAAACAGCGCGCAAGGTGGGAGTCTCTCTATGAGGTCACCCAGACCAAGGGCGACGGGGAAGCCCATCCCTTCCTCTCGCCGAACGACGAGTTCGCCGACTTCGAGACCTGGGACAAGGGCAACCTCGATGGCAGCGAGGCAAAAACCAAGGACATGCTCGCAGGCGACTATGCCCGCTCGGCACTGAAGAATGGTCTCAAGCTTGAGGCGAAGCTCGGCGCGAATCCCTACAAGTTCGGCATGGTCGGCAGCAGCGATGCCCACACCGGTCTTGCCGCGATGGAAGAGGAGAATTTCTTTGGCAAAACCACCCCGCAGGAGCCCAGCCCGGAGCGCATGCACGCCATGTTCATGAACAACCCGAAGACGGGAATCAAGATCATGGACTGGGAGGTCGCCGCCGCGGGCTACGCCGCCGTGTGGGCCCAGGAGAACACCCGGGAGTCCATCTGGGACGCCATGGCGCGCAGGGAAACCTATGCCACAACCGGTTCTCGCCTGATCGTTCGCTTCTTTGGTGGCTGGGACTTTGACGAAGCCGACGCGCAGACCCGCAACCCCGCCTTCGCCGGCTACGCTAAGGGTGTGCCCATGGGCGGCGACCTGAGCGGTGCGCCCGCGCAAACATCACCATCCTTCCTCATCGCGGCCATGAAGGACCCGATCGGAGCGAACCTCGACCGGATTCAGGTCGTCAAAGGCTGGCTGGATGCGAACGGCGAAACGCAGGAGAAGGTTTACGACGTGGTGTGGAGTGGTGACCGCAAACCAGACGCGAACGGCAAGGTCCCGAGTGTTGGCAGCACGGTGGATGTCGAGAACGCCACCTGGACGAATACGATTGGGGCTCCCGAACTCATCACGGTATGGAAAGACCCAGCTTTCGACGCGAAGCTCCGCGCCTTCTACTACGTGCGCGTCCTGGAGATTCCGACTCCGCGCTGGACCGCCTACGACGCGAAGCGCTTCGGTTCGAAACCGCTCGAAGGCACCCGCATGACACTTCAGGAGCGCGCCTATACCTCGCCGATCTGGTACACGCCTGAGAAGTGATGCGCAGGGAGCGCCTATGTTTCTCTCAGGCCAGCATTCTCGCGGTGGCCGGCCTGCTTCAGTTGGCGGGCGGATTATCTCACGCCTGCCAGATTTGCATTCCGTTTCCCAAAAAGTCGCCGGCCGACCAACTCATCGAAAGTGAGGGGGTCGTGCTCGCCCGTGAGGATCCGGAGCGTCCGTTTTGCTTCGTCACGGTCGAAGTTCTGAAGGGTTCACCGGGCCCGGAAAAGATCGATCTCTTCCTCGACACCACAACGCGGCGGCACCTCTCGCTGCACCCCGGGCATTCGGTGCTCCTCGTGAAAGGGAGCGGCGCCGGTGATTCAGGTTGGCGACGGATTGGACTGATGGATGAGACTTTCGGTCCGGTCGTTCGGGAGACGCTGCAGCGGGCGCACGCCTGGAAGGACCGTCCGTCGGATCGCACCGCATTTTTCGCGAAGCGGCTCGGCGATGTCGACCCGCAAGTCCGCACGTTGGCCCACCTCGAGCTGGCGCGCGCACCCTATGCCGAGATCCGGAAATATGGCGGCGTCCTTTCCCGGGAAACCATCCACGCCTTCCTCGCCGAGAGGCGCTACGTGGAGTGGCATCCGCTTTACCTTCTCCTGCTGGCTCAAAGTGGTCACCCGGAGGATGCCGCCCGGATTAGGCGATCGATGGAAAGCGCGGCGCGCTTTGCTATTTCGCTGAATCTCTCCGCCTGGTCCACCGCTTTGGTGGAAGTCGATCAGGAAAAAGGCGTCCAGTTTCTGGAGGAGAATTACCTCTGCCAACCAAGCCGGAGCGACGGGGAACTGCGGGCGATCATAGCCGCCCTCTCGGTGCAGGGATCGAGCGGGAACGATGCCCTGCTTGACCGGATCGTGAGTGCCTATGGGTTGACTCTCAATATCCATCCCGAATTGGCCCCCGACCTTGTGAAGGATTTGCTCGCTTGGAGGCGATACGATCTCAGCGAACGGGTGGCGGATTTGGCATCGGCCCGACCGCCCGCATTTGACCTGACCACCCTATTGAAGCTGCGAACCTATGCGAAACACAGCGATACCAGTCCGTCAGCCCAGCGTTAGCCAATCGTGCCCGGACGGTTTGCCTACTCTTTTCCCGTTTCCATGTCTCTCTCCCGATTCCTCAAAGAGCCCCTGCTGCATTTCGTCCTGATCGGGGCAGCGTTGTTCGCGATCCATGCGGGGATCAACCCGTCCTCGCGGAAGGATTCCGAAGGCACCATCGTGGTCAGCGCGGGTCGAATCGAACAACTCGCCGCAATCTTCGCCAAGACCTGGCAGCGCGCCCCGACCGCAGAAGAGTTGAAGGGCCTGATCGACGACTTCGTTCTCGAGGAAGCTTACTACCGCAAGGCAGTCGAGATGGGGATCGATCAGGACGACACCATGATCCGGCGCCGCCTCCGGCAGAAACTCGAATTTCTCACCGACGATACCGTCGCCCTGGCCACGCCCAGCGACGCCGACCTGGCGCGTTACCTGAGCGAGCACCCCGGAGATTTCAGGACCGACCCGACCTACACCTTCCGGCAGGTGTTTTTCAATCCCGGGAAGCACGGCGCCGATCCTCTCCCGGAGATCCGGAAACGCGCTGATGAGCTGCGTGCCGGAGGCGAGGTGACCGGGGATGCCACGCTGTTGCCGGAGGGCCTTGAGAAGGCCACCAGTCAAACCATCGATGGCACCTTCGGGACCGGCTTTGCTCAAAAACTGGCGGAACTCCAGCCGGGCATCTGGAGCGACCCAATTCCTTCCGCCTTCGGACTCCATCTCGTCAGAGTAGAAGAGACGACTCCCGGCGAACTGCCTTCTCTGGAGAAAATTCGCCCGATCGTGGAACGGGAATGGGCGAATCTACGGAGAACCGAAGCCCGGGCCACCTTCAATGCGGCACTGCTCAAGGGCATCGAGGTCGAAGTCGAATGGCCCGAATCAGGCAAAGCACCGGAGGTGGACAAATGAAGTGCTTCCTCTGCGGCCTCCTGTTCGCTTTCATCTTGGTAGCCGCCCCCCGATTGGGAGCTCACGAGATGCGCCCTGCCTATCTGGAGATCACCGAGATTTCGCCTGAGACCTACGAAGTCGTCTGGAAGGTCCCCGCTCTCGGTGAAGACCGGAGGCTTTCGCTGGATGTCCGCTTCGACGACCAAACGGAAACCATCACCGAACCGGTCGGGGGCATGGTAGGCGGCGCCCATGTCGAGCGCTGGCGGGTCAAGCGTCCGGGGGGACTCTCGGGAACCCCCGTTTTCATCGACGGACTTTCCAAAACCTTCACCGATGTTCTGGCGCGGGTTTCCTTGGCCGGCACCAAAACACAGTCCATCATGCTGAAGCCCGAGAAACCCTCCTTCCTCGTGGCCCGAAACCCAACCGGATGGGAGGTGGCGGCGACCTATACCCGGCTGGGGATCGAACACATTCTCGGCGGCATCGATCACCTGCTCTTCGTGCTGGCCCTGCTGCTCATCGTGGGGCACCGCTGGGGTCTGCTCTTCAAGACCATCACCGCCTTCACCGTGGCGCACAGCATCACCCTGGCCTTGGCCTCGCTCGGCTTCATGCACGTGCCAGCCGCTCCCGTCGAGGCAGTGATCGCATTGAGCATCATGTTTGTCGCGGCGGAGATTCTCCACACCCGTTCGGGTCGTCCCGGACTGACGGCGCGCGCGCCCTGGGTGGTGGCCTTTACCTTCGGGCTGCTGCATGGTTTTGGCTTTGCCGGCGCTCTGGCCGAAGTGGGCCTGCCGCAGAATGCGATTCCGCTGGCATTGCTGTTGTTCAATGTCGGCGTTGAGATCGGGCAGCTGGTGTTTGTCGCGGCCGCGATTGGCGTGATCGCCCTTTTGGGCCGGATGCGGGTGCAATGGCCCACCTGGGTCGAAAGAATTCCACCCTACGCCATCGGAGGGACGGCCATGTTCTGGGTCATCCAGCGGATGCTTGCCTTTTGAAGTGCTATTCGCCAAACCGAATCTGGGCGCGCACGCATCCAATGGGGTTGGGGTTTCCGCTACGATCCTATCCCCGGAATCATAACCGGCCCTTCCTGCTGCCCTTTCTTCATGATTTCCGCAAGGACATCGTAGGTGATCGACCAAGCTTCTTGCGTTCCACCGGCGAAGCGGTCACCCAAATTTGAACCCAGAGCACCCAACAAAGCCTCTTTGACGACAACGTAGTGCTCGTCCTTGACGCCGTATCCTTCATGTCGGCTTCCCAGCTGCCCGATCGCCGGGACGAGCATTTCAAAATGATCGAGCCCTTTCACCACGATCGTGATCGTGTCGGTAAATTTCTTGCCCTGCTGATCCATGCCGATCTTGCTGAAAAACGCCTCTAGCCCGGGATCAAGATCGAACAGTCGCGCATAAAACTGTTTCGCCAGCAAGCCCAATTTGGGAGCGAGGACCCGCCAGCTTTCCTTGATCAATTTCACCTGGTCCGGCGTGAGCGGACTGACGGGTGCGGAGGAATCGGTCGTCGATGCCATAGGGGGATTTCGATGAAGACATAAAACCGAGGCGATGAGAAATCAAGAACAAGCCACCCACCACGTCACGTTTGTCCGAAGGGACCGGGTATCATCCAGGCACGCCTCAATTGGCGGCATCCCCGGTCACCTGAGAGGTCCCCGCACTCGGAAAAAGCCTCAGGTTCCTTTGCCGGTCGGCCCTCGCAGGAAACGAGAACCGATCACCGAGAGGCAAAGCGCGTCGGCGGATGGCGGAGAGGGTGGGATTCGAACCCACGAGACCTTTCGGCCTGGCGGTTTTCAAGACCGCTGCAATCGACCACTCTGCCACCTCTCCTTGACCCGTTGGGGTGATGCGGGCCAACATCGCCGGAACCATCCGGTCTTGCAACTTGAAACCCGCCTCCCGGAGCTTCCCGGAAACCCGCCTTTGCATCCGGGGTTCCCGCATGGCACTCTGCCTCCTCCAGCACCATGACTGCCGTCCATACTGAAAGTTTCTCGATCGCCACCCGAGGCAAAGGCACCTATGACATCAGTGGCCAGCTTGAAGCCATTGTCGCGGCCAGCGGCATCCAACGCGGAGTGGCCACCGTTTTCGTCCGTCACACCAGCTGCAGCCTCATCATCATGGAGAACGCCGACCCCTCGGCCCGGCAGGATCTGCACGAATGGTTCGACCGCATGGTGCCCGAGAACACTCCCTGGTTCGTCCACACCCTGGAGGGGAATGATGACATGCCCTCGCACCTCCGCATGGTCCTGACGGATGTGGACAAGAACGTGCCGGTCCTGGACGGCCGCCCCGCACTGGGCACCTGGCAGGGGTTGTTCCTGTTTGAGCACCGCAGGGCCCCCCACCGGCGGGAGATCGTGGTGACGGTGATGGGCCAGTAGTCAGCAGGCGACCCGCCCCGCCCCGGCACAAAAAAAGCCGCCCCGGCCTTGCGACCGGAGCGGCTTCTTCAAATGAGGGCGATCTCCGCCCGGGGCGGCTTACTTGTCCGCCAGCGCAGCCTGGGCGGCCGCGAGACGGGCCACCGGCACACGGTAGGGCGAGCAGCTGACGTAGTTCAGCCCGAGCTTGTGGCAGAACTTGACACTGTCCGGGTCTCCGCCGTGCTCACCGCAAATGCCGAGCTTCAAGTCGGACTTCACGCCGCGACCCTTGCGGACCGCGATTTCCATGAGCTGGCCGACCCCCGTGGTGTCCAGAGTGGCGAATGGATTCTTCTTGAAGACCTCGGCCTCGGTGTAGGCATTGAGGAAGGCCCCCATGTCGTCACGGCTGATGCCGAGCGCGGTCTGGGTGAGGTCGTTGGTCCCAAAGCTGAAGAACTGGGCGGTTTCCGCAATCTCATCGGCGGTCAAAGCGCCGCGGGGCACTTCGATCATGGTGCCGACAAGGTAGTCGATTTTCACCTTCTGCTCGGTCATCACCTCTTTGGCGACGCGATGCACGATCTCCACCTGAAGGTCGAGTTCACGCTTGAAACCGACGAGCGGGATCATGACCTCGGGCTTGACCTTGATCTTCTTCTTGGCCACAGCCGCGGCGGCTTCGAAGATGGCGCGGGCCTGCATTTCGGTGATCTCGGGATAGGCGATGCCAAGGCGGCAACCGCGATGGCCAAGCATCGGGTTGAACTCATGGAGTTGCTCCACCCGGTGCTGGATGTGGGCCACCGTGATCCCGAGCTTCTTCGCCAGATCCTTCTGCTGGGCTTCCGTGTGGGGTAGGAACTCGTGCAAGGGCGGATCAAGCAGGCGGATCGTGGCCGGAAGGCCTTTGAGAGCCTCGAAAATGCCGGTGAAGTCCTCACGCTGGTATGGCAGGAGCTTGGCCAGCGCGGCGCGGCGGTCGTACTCGTGCTCGGCGAGGATCATCTCGCGCATGGCGTCGATCCGATCCCCTTCGAAGAACATGTGCTCCGTCCGGGTCAGACCGATTCCCTTGGCCCCGAAGGCAATCGCGTTCTGAGTCTGCTCGGGATTGTCGGCATTGGTCCGAACTTCCAGACGGGTGACCTGACCGCACCATTTCATGAGCTGCTGGAAGTGCTTGAACTTCTCCGTCGCCTGGGCGGCTTTATCGCCGTGCAGGAGGCCCGTGATGATCTCGGAAGGGGCGGTTTTAAGCTGGCCACCGTAGACGGTGCCGGCAGTGCCGTCGATGCTGAGATGGTCGCCTTCTTTGAAGGTCTGGCCGCTGATGGTCACCGTCTTTTTGTCGTAGTCGATCTCCACGGCGCTGGCGCCGCAGATGCAGACTTTGCCCATCTGGCGGGCGACGAGGGCGGCATGGCTGGAAACGCCGCCTTTGGCGGTGAGAATCCCCTCGGCGGCAATCATGCCGCGAAGGTCTTCAGGGGAGGTTTCGTTGCGGACCAGCAGGACCTGTTCGCCTTTGTCGGCGGCGGCGGCAGCACGGTCAGCATTGAGGTAGATTTTGCCGCTGGCGGCACCCGGACCGGCCGGCAATCCCTTGGCGAGCTGCTTGGCCTTCTTGACCTCGGCGAGGTCAAAGATGGGGGCCAGCAACTGGTCGAGCTGGTCGGCCGGATTGCGCAGGATCGCGGTCTGCCAGTCGATGAGCTTCTCTTTGACCATGTCCATGCTGAACTTGAGCGCGGCCGCGGCGGTGCGCTTGCCGTTGCGGGTCTGCAGCATGAACAACTTGCCTTCCTGGATGGTGAACTCCACGTCCTGAACATCCTTGAAGTGGCGCTCCAGGATCTGGCGCACCTTGAGCAACTCCGCATAGGCACCGGGCATGACTTTCTTCAGATCGGCCACCGGCTCGGGAGTGCGCACGCCGGCGACGACGTCTTCACCCTGGGCATTGACGAGGAATTCCCCGTAAAACTCATTGACCCCGTTGGCCGGATTCCGCGTGAAAGCCACGCCGGAACCGGAATTGTCGCCGGTGTTGCCGTAGACCATGGCCTGCACGTTGACGGCAGTGCCCCACTCGGCGGGAATGTTGTACTTCCGGCGGTAGACGATGGCGCGATCATTCATCCAGGATCCGAAGACGGCCCCGGCGGCACCCCGCAGCTGCTCCCAGACGTCGTCGGGGAAGCTGTGACCGGTGCGTTGTTTCACCAATGCCTTGAAGAGCTTGACCAGTTCTTTCTGGTCGTCCGCGGTCATGTCGGAGTCGACGATGTCCTTGTGGTAGACCTTGTGCTTGTAGGCGTGGATGACGACTTCGAATGGCTCGTGGTCTTCCCCTTCGCGCTTCTGCACACCCAGCACCACATCGCCATACATCTGGATGAAGCGGCGGTAGCAGTCCCAAGCAAAACGCTCGTTGCCGGTGGCTTTGACCAGGGCACCGACCGTCTGGTCGTTGAGACCGAGATTGAGGATCGTGTCCATCATGCCGGGCATGGAATCACGGGCACCAGAACGCACGGCCACGAGGAGAGGCATGCCCTTGGCGTCGCCAAACTTGCAGCCCATGATTTTTTCCATGTTGGCCACTCCGGCTTCCATCTGCTTTTGCAGTTCGGCGGGGTAGGTCTGTTTGTGGTCGTAATAGTAAGTGCAGACCTCGGTGCTGATGGTGAATCCCGGAGGCACTGGAAGACCAATGCGGGTCATTTCCGCAAGGTTGGCTCCTTTGCCACCCAGCAATGGCTTCATCGAACCGTCACCATCCGCTTTGCCGGCACCCCAGGTGTAGACATATTTCCCGGCCTTGGCGCGGGCGGCGGCACGGGCTGGCGCTTTTTTGGCTGGCGCTTTTTTCACCGGGGCCTTTTTAGCCGGCGCTGGCTTCACCGCAGCCTTTTTGGCGGGGGCCTTCTTAACGGGGGCCTTTTTCACCGCAGCCTTCTTGGCGGGGGCTTTTTTCGCGGGGGCTTTTTTCGCGGGGGCCTTTTTGGTGACGGCCGGTTTCACCGCTTTCTTCGCGGGTGCCTTGGTTGCTGCGGATTTTTTGGCGGGGGTTTTCTTGGCAGCGGATTTCTTTTTCGCCATGGTGGGGATGTGTTGGTCTGGGAACAGTAGGATGGTGGTTTGAACAACGGGGTCGAATCCCGGGGTTCGTTTCGCAGTTCTGATGAACAACCAGGCACCGGAAACACCGGCACGGTTGCTTGAGAACAAGCGGGCAAGGATAAGCGAGAGCGCCTTTCTGTCAACGCCGAGCTTCCACCCAAGTCAAACCGGGCGGTAGGACCCGGCATGGCATCGGCAAGGCGGGGCCGTGAGCAGGGAGGCCGTCAGCTTAGAACCGGTTCCCGGGTCGCCACCCCGTCAACGAGACGCATGATGCCCAAGGGATTGGCATTCTGCAGTTCCGGTGGAAGAGCGGACTGAGGCCATCCCTGATAGCAGAGTGGGCGCACGAAACGCAGGATGCACCGGGAGCCGATGCTGGTGAAATGGGAGTGCGTGGCCGCCGGATAGGGCCCGCCGTGATGCATCGCGTGGCAGACTTCAATTCCGGTTGGATACCCATTAAAGATAAGCCGGCCCACCTTGGTTTCCAGGAGTTCGACAAGTCCGCGGTAGGCTTCAAGGTCTTCCTCCGTCCCATGCAGCGTGGCGGTGAGAGAGCCTTCGAGTTTGGCGGCGAACTCTTCCATTTCCTCCGGGGTGCGGCAGTTCACAATGGTCGAAACCGGACCGAAGACCTCCTCATAGAGAGCGGGGTTGCTGCGCAGGCCGGCGGCATCGGTGGTGAAGACATGGGCCGCAGCCTGGTTTTTTGCGGGATCGGCCCCCTCCGCTTTTGTCACCAGGGCCAGTCCGTCCATCCCCTGGATGCTGTCCACTCCACTGACATAGGCCTGGTGGATTCCCGCGTGCAGCATCGTCGCCGGAGGCACGGCGGCGGCTTTGCTTTTGACCGAATCCACGAAACCGGACAGTTCTCCGGAATCAAGACCGAAGACCAGACCGGGATTGGTGCAGAACTGACCCACCCCGAGGGTCAGACTCTGGACAAAGCCAGACGCGATTCCCTCGGCCCGCTCCCGCAACGCTCCCGGCAGGAGGAAAACCGGATTCACACTGCCCATTTCGGCATAAAAAGGGATCGGCACCGGCCGGGCCGAGGCCGCGTCAAAGAGCGCCCTTCCGCCCTTCAAAGAACCTGTGAAGGCGGCCGCGGTGGTTTTGGGATGCCTCACCAAAGCCAGCCCGGTGTCGTTGGTCTTTCCTTGAATGAGGGAGAAAACCCCCTCCGGCAAACCGCATTTCTTGGCGGCTGCCAGAAGGACCCGGGCGACCATCTCACAGGTTCCGGGGTGCCCCGGGTGCGCTTTCACCACCACCGGACAACCGGCCGCCAAAGCCGACACGGTGTCCGCTCCGAATACTGATATGGCGAGGGGGAAATTGCTCGCTCCGAAAACGACCACGGGCCCGACGCCGACATGGAGACTGCGGACATCGGGTTTGGGGAGGGGCTGACGGTCGGGCTGAGGCAGATCGATCCGGGCATCGACCCAGGAGCCTTCGCGGAGATACTGGGCGAATCCCCGGGCCTGACCAGTGGCACGACCTCGTTCCCCCTCACAGCGCGGCCGGGGATGCCCGGTCTCGGCTTGGGTGATTTCGAGCAGGGTGTCGCCGAGCGCTTCGACTTCGGCCGCGATGGTTTCAAGAAAGACCGCACGCTGCTCCGGGGTGGTTTTGCGGTAAAGAGGATAGGCCGCCGCCGCCAGTTCCATCGCTTCGTGGATTTCTGCGGCGGTCGCCTCGTGAAAGTTCGTGGGGAGAAATTCCCCTGTGGCGGGATTGACTGCCTGAAAGGTGACGCCGGAGCTGGCGGAGGTTCGGTAACCAATGAGTTGTGAGCCGGTAAGTTCCATAAGGGATGGGGTGCGGGAAAAAGGATCGGATAACGGGAAACCGCACCCTACCTCCCGGAAAAGAAATGACAAAGAAAAATGGCACTCGCCTCTTCCCTCAGGAAAGCGCCGTCCCTTGGTCATCGTGCCGGGGCAGCAAGGCTTCGATGCGGCGCAGGATTTCCTCCGCCAGAAGAGTTTTGGCGGCGCGTGGCAAAGGCTCCTCCCGGCCATCCGCATAATGAAGGCAAACTTCATTATCCAGCGCCTCAAAGCCCGTGTCGGGCCGACTCACGTCGTTGGAGACCACCAGATCGCAGCCTTTGCGGCGCAGTTTCTCCCGGGCATGAATCCTCACCTCATGCGTCTCCGCCGCAAAGCCCACGAGGAGCCCTCTAAAACCGAAGACACCCCGCGCGCTGCCCAGAATGTCCTCGGTCCGCTCCAACTCCAAGGTCATGATGCCGTCGATCTTTTTGATCTTTTGATCGGAGGGATTGCGCGGACGGTAGTCAGCCACAGCGGCGCAGAAGATGGCCACCTCACATCCCGGAAGTCGATCCCGCACCGCTTCAAACATGGCGCGGGCGCTCTCCACGGCGACGACCTCAGCACCGGCCACCGGCGGCAGGCTAACAGGGCCGGAAACCAGCACCACCTCGTGACCGCAGGCCACGGCAGCACCGGCGAGCGCATATCCCATGCGACCGCTGGACCGATTGGAGAGATAGCGCACGGGATCCAGGGCCTCCCGGGTGGGACCTGCGGTGATGAGAATTCTCATGACCGGGGCCTCCGGGAAAGATGCTCCCGGATGCGTTCAACAATCCCCGCCACCGGCCAGAGCCGTCCCAGCCCTTCATATCCGCAAGCCAGCAGACCTTCCTCAGGCCCGATGAAATCCACTCCTCGTTCCCGAAGAGTTCGGACGTTGGCGACCGTGGCAGGATTCTGCCACATTTTTCCGTTCATCGCAGGAGCCACCAGCACGGGCGCCTGGCAGGCCAGCGCAAGAGCGCTGAGAGCGTCGTCGGCGAGGCCGTGGGCCAATTTGGCGAGAAGGTTGGCCGTGGCCGGAGCGATGACCAGCAGGTCGGCACGGTCTGCCAGCTGGATGTGACCGGGGTGCCAGCTCTGCTTCTCATCATAGAGACCGGTGGTGACAGGTCGTCGGGAGAGCGTCTGGAGGGTCAGTGGAGTGATGAACTCCGCTGCATCGCGCGTCATCACGACGTGGACTTCGCACCCTTCCTTGACCAGTTGGCTCGTCAGGTCGGCCGCCTTGTAAGCCGCGATAGAGCCAGTGACACCAAGAATCACGACGGGAGCGGGCGCAGGCAAATTCATTTGGCTCACGAGGAAGGAGTGGACTGATCACTCTGCATCAAAGGCCGGCACGGTTTGAAGCCGGGCGGTTCGGTGACGTTCCGCGACGAGGATGGCCCGGAACGCCGCGAGGTCTTCCTCGGGAGTGCCGCTCACGAGCGTGTAGCGGTAATTCCGCCAGTGCTGAAGCTCCTTCAAGGCATTCTGGAGCCGCAAATCCCTCTCCGCCTCGCTTTCGGTGGCCCGTTTACCAAGCCGCGTCACGAGCTCGCCACGGCTGGGGGGAAGGATGAAAACGTCCACCAACGCCTCGCGAATCCATGGCTCTGTGGCCAAGCGGACATGTTCTCCCCCCTGCACATCAAGGTCCATCAGCACGTCGCGCCCCTCTTCGATGTGCCGGCAGACTTCACTTTTGAGGGTGCCGTAGAGATTTCCGTGGACCCGCGCCCACTCGACAAATTCGCCCGCGGCGACTCTTTTCCGAAAGGTGTCTTCATCGAGAAAATGGTAATCCCGCCCGTCCTCCTCGCCGCTTCGGGGCAGTCGAGTGGTGGCGGAAACAGCATAGCGGCATTGGTCTGGCTCGAGACGGCTCAATCCACGACAGAGGGTGGTCTTTCCGGAACCACTGGGACCGGAGACAACACAAAGAATGCCAGTGCGGGACATGCGGGAGAGAACAAGGACGAAAAGGGAACGGTAAAAAGTGGTGCCCGCAGCCGAGCCCCGGACCAGTCATTGGAGATTCTGCACCTGTTCCCGGATCTTTTCCACTTCTGTCTTGGCGGAGACGACCAAGTGAGCAATCCCGGCATCGTTGCCTTTGGAACCGATGGTGTTGACTTCCCGTTGCAATTCCTGACAAAGGAAGTCGAGCGGCCGGCCGGCCGGTTCAACGCCGGCTAGATATAGGCGGAACTGCGCAAGATGGCTCGCGAGACGGGTGATTTCTTCTGAAATATCGCATTTTTCCGCGAAAAGGCCAAGTTCGCGGAGCAACCGTTCGTCACCGAGATCGATGGACAAGCCAGCGTCAACGAGCCGCTGGTGCAGATGGCGCCGGTAGTTGTCGACCACCACGGGACTGGCTGTTGCCACTTCCACGACAAAGGAATCCAACAATTCCAAGCGCTGCTCCAGATCGGCGCGCAAGTGGGCGCCTTCGGCTTCCTGCATGGTCCCCAGGGCAGACAAGGCTGTGGCAACAGCACCCAGCAGACTGTCTTTCATCGATTCGGCGGGCACTGAGACCTCTCCGCTGGTGAAAACACCCGGCGCCCGGATCAGATCGGACGCCGCCAGATCATCGGCAAGACCTTGGTCCCGACAAAACTGCCGCAAGGATTCGACCATTTGCTTGGCCACCGCAGGCTCAAACTGGATGCGGGAGCCCCCGCCGCCCTCGACCTGGATTTGAGTGCGCACTTGAACCCGACCCCGCGACACCTTCTCGGCGACCAGCCTGCGGACGTCCGCCTCCAGATCAGCCAGAATGCCGGGCAGGTTGGTCGCCACATCCAATTGACGGCGGTTCACACTGAGGAGCTCCACCTGGATGCGCCACGTCCCTGCCGGGGTCTCGGCGAGAGCTTCGCCACGCCCGTATCCAGTCATGCTTCGGATCATAAAAACCTCAGGGTAACGGTGGAAGGGTTTCTGTCAATGAAACTGAAGTTCCCCGGCCAGAGGAAACAAAAAGACCACAGGAAATCCGGATTCCCTGTGGTCCTTGTTGACCCGGTCCAGTGATGGAAGCCTAAGCTTTCAGTGGAGAGCTTTTTTGATTTTCGATTCAACCGCCTTTTGGTCGATGTAGCCGACAAATTCTCCGACCTGTTTGCCGTTCTTGAAGAACTTCACATGCGGAATGCCTTGCACGCCGTTTTCAGCAGCGAACTTGGGATCCTTGTCCACGTCCACGGAGAGGATGACGATCTGGTCGGCATACTGCTTGGCCATGGCTTCGAGATGCGGCTTCAGCGCGCGACAAGGCCCGCACCAAGTGGCATTGAAATCGACCACCACCAGTTTCGACTCCTTGGCGATGGCGGATTTGGCAGAACGACCGGACACGTTCGAAATGCCAGCGGAGGCGGTGAGAATGCCGCTGGTGAGGACGGCGGCGATGACAAGGAGGAAGGATCTGGTTTTCATGATACAAGATGGGATTTGCAAATTGGACGTCGTATTTGTGGATTCCCTTCAATAAATCGAATCCCTGCTAGCGCAAATCCTCATCCCGTCGCAGAAAATCGCCCCCGGGAATCCTCCGGGCCTTTTCCAACGGTCCCAGGAACTGATAAACCCAGACCTGATGGTCTTTTACCTCCGTCGCAAGCCGGACCGGATGACGAATGCGCTCATACTCGGGCGATTCCCCGGCGCAGCCTTCATAGTCATCCAGCCACCGCAATGACACGCCAGGATCGCGCAGACGATAGACGTCACCCACGACCCAGTTGCCCGTTCCCGGAGTCAGGGTCAATCCGGGATACCAGGAAATGAGGTAGAGAACCCCCTCCACTGACGCCGTCCCAACCCATTCTGCCTCTCCGGCAAGCCGCTCCCCCATAGGGTGTCCGGATCCGGCACGCAGGGTCCCATAGACGAAAAGCAAGGAAAGGTCGGTTGTCACCATCACCAGCGGCGCAGCAGTAGAGGCCGCACTCCGGCAGGAGCAGGGAGAATGCCAGTCGTGATGAGAAAGTCCCGCTCGGCCAACTGGCGCCACGGATAGGCTGCATACACGAGCGGATGCGGGGGCCACCAAAGTCCCGTGCCAGCACAATACGGGGACCAACCCGGATCGTGGAATCCGGAACTGTAGTACTGCGAGGGCAACGAAACCGTGACCCGGGTATGCACCACTCCGGAAAGAGCGGACACGCCTGATGTGGGCACAGTCGACACTGCCCGCTCATTCCTGGAATGAATGGCTTCCCCACGACGGACATTTTCGAACTCCTCCGCTGCGATCTCGTTGTAGTGGTAGTGGGTTTGAATGGAAGGATCCAGTTGGGGGAAGGGAATTTTGGCAGAACCGCTGCGGTGCCGGAAGAGCAACCCATTCGGGTCGGCTTTCACAACCCGGACATCGTGATAAACCTTCCCGGTTGTGGTGGTGAGGGAGGAGAAAGAGCCCCCTCCTCCATCATCGGACGCGGGGGAGAGACCGGCGCCACAAAACAGGGTCACAAAACCAAAGTGGACCCACGAAAAAGCAGATTTCGCAATCATGATCCTCATTCATGTCATAATTCCCATTTTTGCCAAGCGAATTCTTGCTGAGCTTAATTAGGAAAACCAAAAAGACCAAGATCCCCCATAGTCGAGAATTACAGGCATTCCTGTGGTCTTAGGATAACCGAATGATGGACTGCGGCAGAAAACCCATCAGGGAATCCATTGCGGCCCTTTTCAGAAAGGCCCATCTTTCTGGGGCCAGCGCGACCGCGGGCCCACCATCGGCCGTCCCAACAGACCGGCCTTGCCGGCTCAGCGGGACGTGACGACGAGGTCGAGAGGTTGGCCGGCCACCACCTCCACGGTGAGGGGGTGAACGTCCCCCACGGCTGCTTTGTCGAGAATGACCGTGCCGTCACGCGGGTCTTTGGTGCGTTCCCAAATCGAAGCCGCCACGACGAGGCGGCACTTACCAGGCGCGGGTCCATTGGTCTCGTCGGATTTGAATTTGCCTCCCATGACTCGCAGCGTGGTCACCGGCAGGTTTTCATCCTCCGGATGGAAGGTGACCGCGCCCCACGGCACCGCCTGGCCATCGAGCATCAGAGTGCCTTGCAAGGCCACCCGCTTCGCACCGGGGGCGAAGTAGCCACGTCCCCTCATCCAATCGCGGAGATGGACCGGCCAGGTACCGAGCACGGGGGTGCCCAGCATGAGTCCCACGCCATGCGGTCCATCCTGATAGATGTGCATTTCACAGGGAACTTTGTGCCTGCGCAGCGCTTCGTAAAAAAGAAGGCTGTTCTCCGCCGGAACCACGGTGTCGGCCGTGGTGTGAAAGAGGAAGGTGGGAGGCGTCCGGTCGGTCACATTCAACTCCGAGGAGACGTGGCGGGCCTCGGGGGAATCGGGCTCCACGTCCTTCCCAAGCAGATTTTTGCGGGACCCGGCATGAGTGAACTCGGTCGACATACTGATCACCGCATAGCAGAGCACGGCAAAATCGGGCCGGGCGGACTCAGCATCCGTGTCATCAACGGGCTCGTAGGCCTTCTCGTCAAACTTGGTCGCTGCCATGCTCGCGAGATGCCCTCCCGCGGAGAATCCGATGACGCCGATCCGGGCTGGATCGATCCCGGACTCCGCCGCCCGGTGACGGACGAGACGCACCGCCCGCTGCACATCGGCAAGCTGGGTGGGGAAATGGTAACCTTGGGAACCCAACCGATACTGCAGGACATAAGCGGTGATGCCCAGGTTGGCGCACCACTGCCCGATTTGGCGCCCTTCATGGTCCACCGCCAGCCCACCATACCCACCGCCCGGACAGACCACCATGGCACAGCCGTTCTTTTTCCCCGCCTCCGGCGCATAAACATCATATTTCGGGGTCGGCGCCGGATTCCCCGCCTGGGCATGCGGCATTTTTCCCTCCGGCCAAAGAGGCTCTGCCGCCAGTGTCAGGGGAAAGCAGACGCCAAGAAATAGGAGTCCGGAGACAAAACAGGGATGGATTTTCAGGGACATGGCTGGGGGTGGTTGCATTCGAAAGATCAGACCGCCATAACGGCGGGTGGCAGATTCAGGCTCCCAGATCGGAGCGCAGCCGGGCCACTTCCTCGCTGAGGCCCCGCACTTGTTCCCGGAGAGCTTCCAGATCCGACTCCATCCGAGCGCGCCAGGTCGGCTCCTCAACGATGCGTTCCGCGACCACGGGCGCGGCACCGCCGCCGTGAGACGCGGAAAGATCCGGCTCGCCGCAGAGCAGGTGGACGTACGTTTCAGCACGGCGTCCGGCCCCGGATGGAATCCGGCGCACGAGAGCGGGATGATGTTGGATAAGCCGGTCCATTGCTTCCTGGGCAGTCTCCAGGCTGCCGAAAGAGTGGAGGCGCTCCGTGCGCTGGCGCAACTCGGCGAGGGTCTGCTGCCCGCGCAGCAGGAGCACGCAGAGCAATGCCACCTCGGGTTTCCGAAGGTAGGGAAAACGCTTTTCGATGGTGTGCTTGTTTTTGGGGACCCGCGCACCTGCTTGGTGAACCAATATGGCGAAATCCTTGTAACGGAGGTCCTCCATGGCCTGCTGGACGGATTCCGAGTCGACATCCATCACCGGATCGCGGTTGCTCGACTGGTTGCAGGCCGCCATCAGGGCATTGAGGGTCAGCGGATAATACTCCGGCGTGGTGGCTTCCTTCTCGAGGAGGCACCCCAGGACCCGGGATTCGATGAAGGAAAGGAGGGGAGCGCTGGAGACGGCAGGTTCGATGGTGGGGTCGGAGGCGGGATCGAGAGAAGGTGATTCTGGGTCCATGGCGGATCAAGTAAGGGGGGGTAAGTCCGCAGAGCGGAAAAGGGGGAGAGGAGTTTTTTAACAGCTTCCCCCGCCTCTGTCACGCGGGTTTTCCCCCCGATTGGTGGGGGAACGGCGCAATTCGCTGGACTCCGGGCTGGTTTTCGCTAGGTAGTAGACCCTTTTTTGCACTCATGTCAGCCACGCAATACCAGCAAACCCTCGCCCACCCTGCCACTCTCGCCGGCACGTCGCTGCATACCGGCGCCAGCGTGACCCTGACTCTGAAGCCGGCGCCGGCAGGGCACGGATTGAAATTCCGCCGCATCGACCTGCCCGACCAACCCTTCATTGAAGCGCACGTCTCCAATGTGCAGAAGGTGGAGCGCGCCACGACGCTGGCCCAGGGATCGGTAAAAGTTCACACCGTTGAGCACGTCATTTCCGCCCTCATCGGCATGGGAGTCGACAATGCGATCATTGAGATGGACGCCAACGAGCCGCCCATCGGGGATGGCTCGGCCCGCCCCTATGTGGAGTGCATCAAAAAAGCCGGCATCGAAAAACAGTCCGAACTTCGCGGCATTTTTGAAATCCGTGAACCCATCCATCAGGAAACCCGGGACGGTTCCCTCATCACGATCGTACCCGACAAATCATTCCGGGTCTCCTGCACCCAGGTCGGCCCCGATGGCCGCATGACGCAGTACTACAGCATCGAAGTGACCCCGGAAAACTACGAGCGGGAAATCGCCGCCGCCCGAACCTTTGTTTTCTATGAGGACATCCAACCCCTGATGGAAAAAGGACTCATCAAAGGCGGGAGCCTTGAGAACGCCGTCGTGATCCGTGGCGACGCGGTCATGAGCAAGGAGCCTCTCCGTTTCCCGGAAGAGTTCGCCCGCCACAAGATTCTCGACATCATTGGCGATCTCGCCCTCGCGGGACGCCGGATCATGGGCCATGTCATCGCCGTCAAACCGGGCCACGGACCCAACACGGACATGGCCCGCCGGCTCGCCTCGGAATTCGGCAAAATGCGGTCCATGGTTCCGCCCGTGATCATTCCCGTCGGCAAAGCAGTGCTGGATGTGAACGAAGTGCAGCGCATCCTGCCGCACCGCTACCCTTTCCTCATGGTGGACCGCATCGTGGATTTCATCGGGGACAACAAATGCACCGGCGTGAAGCAGGTGACAGTCAACGAACCGTATTTCCAAGGGCATTTCCCCGGACACCCCGTTATGCCCGGCGTCCTGCAGGTCGAGGCCATGGCCCAAGTCGCCAGTGTCCTGATGCTGCGCCAAGAGGAGCATCATGGAAAAATCGGCTATTTCATGAGCGCCGACAAAGTGAAGTTCCGCAAGCCGGTCTTCCCGGGGGACACCCTCTTCATCGAGGCCGAGATCGTGAAAGTGCGCCGGAGCATTGGCTCGGCGGTCTGCCGCTGCCTCGTCAATGACGAGGTGGTTTCCGAAGGCGAAATGATGTTCGCCCTGATGTCCCGCTGAACCGGCTCATCCGAGCCGGAAGAGAGACACCGGAGAAAAGTTCCCGGGGTATTGGCCATCGACAAGACGACGCCCGTTGCCGTTGCTGCCGGTGTTCGTCGCCGCCACCGCACAGCGCAGCCCGTCGGGAGAGAGAGCCACGCTGTGGCAGTTCACAGTCCCTTTGTTGAACTTGAAAACCGGCTCCGGTTCGCCGGGACGCAGTCCGAAGAAATTGCCCGAACCGGGCTGGCCGGTGGTGGGCACCAGAAACAAACCGCCCGGTGCCTCGGCAGCCTCGTGGGCGAAAATGTCCTTGTCCAGTTCCCCCACTTCCATTTCATGGCGCAGAGCGCCGCTGGCGGTGTCAAACAGGCAAAGCCGGGCATGGCCGTTGACGTTGCCTCCCCCCTTTGGCTTGGTTCCGCTCGCGAAAAGCGTGCGTCCCGCGTCCGCGAACCCCAGACACCGCAGGCCACCGATGTCTTGCAGCCGGTGCAGGAGGTGGAAGACCGATCCGTCAAACTCGCGCACGAGCCGACCATCGAGGGCATTCCACAGTGCGATCCGACCGAAGAGTCCTCCTGCCACCACCCAAGGCTCGGAGGGATGCGCGGCAACGGCAAAAATTTCGCTGCCATCAGGCAGTGCCAATTCCCGGAGCAGGCCGCCGGTCGCGCTGTCGTGAATGCGGACTTTCCCGTCGCGTCCTCCGGTGACGAGCCAATCACCCCCTGGCCCCACCGCGAGATCGCGGATCCAGCCGTCGTGCGCGGCGGGCACCTCCCACAATGGCCGGGACTCCAGCGCGAGACAGGGCCACGCCCGCAGACAGCCCCAGGAATCCGCGCTGAAGGCCAGATCGCGGAAGGGATGGAACGCAAGCCCGGTGGCAAACCCCCGATGCCCTCGGACAATCGGCAATGCGGGAGGGGCAGATGGTTCGGGAACCTTTGCCTTGGGATTCTGCGCCAGGGCTTTGACGGCAGCGGCATCGGGCACCGGCGGCGCCCCGAGATCCCAGCGCAGCACCGTGCCCTCCAGCGTCGTCCCGGCAAGAAGACGCCCGCAGGGGCTGAAGCGCAATCGGTTCACCTGCTGGCCGGGCTCAAGGAGACACTGGAGGACGGGTTCCATGTTTGAATAACGCAGTTTCTAAGCCAGTGCCTCCTTGATGGGAGCCATCTCCTGGTGCGCAATGGGCAGGGGCTGGTCACCGTTCATGAACTCCACCTTCTCCGAGTCGACGCCGAGCGCGGCATACCAGGTGTGAAACAGGCTCCCGATGTCATAGGCCTGCGGCGCGTCGACAAAGACGCCCTCCGCATCGGTGCCTCCGATGATTCTGCCACGGGCGATCCCCGCGCCCGCCATGGCCAGGGACCAGGCCTCGGGGTAGTGGTCCCGCCCGATGTGGCCGTTGATGCGCGGAGTTCGGCCGAACTCGCTCATGGCGACAACCAGGACATTGTCCAACAGGCCCCGGTCCCGCAGGTCTTCGACGATGGAGGCAAATGCGGCGTCGAATTTGGGAATCAGGGAGGCACTGCCATTGAAGTGATCACCGTGGGTGTCCCAACCATAACTGGTGACCTGGACAAAGCGGACGCCGGCTTCCAGCATGTTGCGGCCCACCAGCATATGCTGACCGATTTCACTGCGCCCGTATCGGTCCAGGTCGCGCTTCGAAAACCGTGAGGTGTCGAACAGTTCCTGACGTTTCATGAGCTGCAGGGCCATGTCGTAAACCGTGGCCTGGGCTTCGGTGGCGCCGGCGCGACGCCCGGCGGCATAGCTTTTCGTGAAGCGCTCCCGCAGGAGTTGCCGAGCCTCGTCCTCTGCCGTGGCAAGACCTTCGGGGAGGGTAAAATTTTCCGGAGGTTTCCCGTCACCAAAGGCGATGGCTCCGTATTTGGCACCCAAAAATCCGGCATTCTCCGATAGAAATCCCCCGTTGCCGGGCTTGATCCAGACGTAGGGAGGCAGTCCGCTGACTCCCGCCCCCATCAATTTGGCCACGGCCGACCCGAAATAGGGATATTTCACGCCGCGATTTGCGGGATCTCCCCGCAGAATGCGCGGCACCCCGCTGGAGTGGGCATTGTCCTTGGTCGTGAGGTTGCGCACCACGGTCAGCAGGTGAGCCAAACGCGCTGTTCGGGGCATCAATTCGCAAAAGTGAGTCCCCGGCACCGAGGTGGGGATGCTGCGAAATGGCCCGCCAAACCGCGTGCCAGGCTTGGGGTCCCAGCTTTCGAACTGGGAAATGCCGCCGTCGAGCCAGATAAAAAGCACCTGCTTTTCCCGTTTCGCCAAGGTCTCTGCGACCGCTGGGTGGAGCAACCCGGCCAGACCGCCCGCACCCGCCGCCAGGCTGCCCAGTATTTTTCGCCGGGACCATTGATGATCCTGCGGCGTGCAGAGCGGGGAAGGAGTGGCTTTCATCGATCGGCAAACAGTTCAATGATTCACCACGAATTCAGGAGAGGTCATCATGCCCCAGGCAAGATCGCGCACCATTCGCTGCCGCTCCCCAGCCCCGGAACTGGCTTTGAGACAAGCCGTCAGATTTTCAAGCTCCGCTTTCTCCGGCAACCGGCTCCAAAACGAGAGACACAATTCCTCAGCCACCCGGACATCATCCGGCAGTGCGGCCAATCGGGTCACCACCGCCCCGTCTCCCTTGTCAAGCAGCCGGAGCAGTTCCGGATCATTCATCATGAAGAGAGCTCCTTTGAGAGACGGAGCAAACTCCAGCTCCGGCTGGCGGGGATCATTGGCCAGGGCTTTACGGAAGCGTTCCCGGAGTCCTGGCAGTTCCTTCGCCCCTACCTCCGCTGGCGGGGCTTTTTGATTCTCCAAAGCAACCTCCCTTTCCTGGTGCCCCGTGGCTCGCAACGTGCTCCAAAGCAGTTGTTCCGCCGAAAGGCGCCGCTCCAAGGCAGTGAGATAGAGCTCGGGAGGGCAGTCCTGCTCCCGCGCCCCTTCCGGGAGGCGACTGGAACGCTGGTAGGTGCGGGTCCGGGTCAACTCCCCGACCAGCCAGCGAAAATCCCGGCCGTGCGCGGCAAATTCTGATGCCAGAAGACTGAGCAGCTCGGGATGACTGGGAGGATTGCCGGAGTGAAACTGATCCAGCGGTTCCACCAGACCACGCCCCATCAGCCAGAACCACACCCGGTTGACCAGATTGGCATCGAAACCCGGCGCACCGGCAATCCGGGTGGCGAACTCCTGCAAGGGGCTGAACCGGGGCACTCCGGGTGTCTTGGTTTTTTTGTCCGGCGCCACCAGGTATTGTTGGTCCTTGGGAAGATCCGGCACCTCGATTTCCTCCAGTCCGGGGAGCCGGGGTCCGGTAAATTTTTCCTTCTGGGTGAACACCGACGCGTAGCGCAACTTGGTCGTCATGAGCCGCTCCTCCACAGCCGGATACCCCCTGTCTTTGACAGGCACCAGATTCTGAAAGGCAGCCATCAGCCCTTGGAAATCGGCCTGCAGGTAGTCATCGATCAGCTTGTGATTGTGGCACTCCGCGCATTGCAGGTCCATCCCGAGGAAGAGGCGTCCCACATCGCGGGTCAGGCCGGAATAATCGATGGCGTTCTGTCCGTAATTCTCCAGTCGTTTCGCGTAAAAATAGGCCGCCCCATGGTTCGCCTCATCGCGCAGATCCGCCCGGAGAATCTCCCGCGCCATCCGATCCCAGGGCTTGTTCTGGGCAAAACTTTCCCGCAGCCACACCTCCCACGCGGCATCATCCCCCAACCGCTCCATGAAATGAACATGGAACCATTCCGCCATCCGTTGTGGATAGCGAGGACCGTCGAGCAGTTGGGAAACCACCCGATCACGCTTGTCGGACGAGGAGTCCCCAAGGAAAGCCCGGGTCTCTTCCACGGTGGGAATGATGCCGGACAGGTCCAGATGAATCCGGCGGAAAAATTCCGCATCATCGGCCGGAGGCGAGGCTTGGTTGCCCGCCCAATGGTCTTCGATCAGGGCATCGATGCGGGAAGCAAGTCTGTCCTCTGAAAAAGCCAGCGGCGCGGCCAGCACTCCCCCGACCCATAGGATGGCGGGCAACCACCCCATGGGACCCCGAGACAGAAAAGGTGGTTGGTGCGAGATTCGCATGTCGGAACGCCTGCGGAAGGAAGCCTACTAGAAGCCGGCCCCGGTCGACCAGTCCGTAATTGCGCCCGGACGGAAACCGGAGCCCCGAGAAGGCTCATCACCAAGCATTGACACGAGGCGATGTCTTCCGCTATTGACTAGATCCGGACATGGAAAACCAAACACCCAATTTTGATCTTGCAGCGGCCCACGGTTGGTTCTCTGCAGCACACTTCAACCGCGTCTGGTCCCTGCTCGATTTGCCCCAGAGGACACCTGAGGAAGGGGAGACC
Organism: Akkermansiaceae bacterium; assembly: GCA_024233005.1. Lineage (GTDB taxonomy): Bacteria > Verrucomicrobiota > Verrucomicrobiia > Verrucomicrobiales > DEV007 > JACKQE01. Next base: position 24,366 of record JACKQE010000001.1, read on the forward strand.
ATGATTTCGCTGTGTCATTCCTCCCTGGCCCACTGGCGGGAGCGGCCGGACTGCGGCCCCCGGCAACTCGGCATCGGCTACTGGCAATTGTCGCGGGTCTACGCCGTTCTCGGTCAGGCGGCAAATGCCCGCCATTATGCGAACCTCTGCCTCTCGTCAAGCGCCGGTGAGACCCCGTTCTACCTCGCCTATGCCCACGAGGCGATGAGCCGTGCCAGTTTTCTCGCCGGTCAAACCGAGGCCGCCCGGCGCCATCTTGCAGAAGCCCACCGTCTCGCAGGCCTGATTGAGGAACCGGAAGACCGCAAGCTTTTGGAGCAGGATTTGGCCATCCTCGACGGATGGGAATGAAGAACCCTCTTGCCGCAACGGCTGCCACCGGTTTCACCGAGATGAAGGAATAAGCTTTTCTCCCTCACGCGATTACGCTAAGATGAATTCGAAGTGACAGGCAACGCGCGCCTCCAAACCCTCAACCCCCGAAAGGAACACTGCGATGAATCTGAACCGCCTCCTCCCTTGTTCGGCCGCCTTGGCGGTCATTGCCCTCGCCCTGCTGCCCCTCCCCGTCTCGGCTCAGCAAAAAGGAATGACGGTACAGCAGGTCTACGAGCAGGCGCAGAAGGATCTTGCGGAAGGCCGCATTCAACAGGCTCAGCAGGGGTTTGCTTTGGTGCTGAAACACAGTCCGAATTTCATCTACGCCCGCAAAGGGCTCGCGGACTGTGCCGCCGCCCTGAAGAATCCCGCGCCGAAGCAGGATCCTCTGTCTCAGCTCTCCACGCTGATCGTGCCCAGCATTGAATTCGACAACGCCACCCTTGGCACTGTGATTGAGTATGTCTCACAAAAGGCCGAGGAACTCAGTGGTGGCAAAATCACCCCCAATTTTGTGTTTCGGGGCACCGCCGAGGAGAAAGAAAAGTTGACGGTGTCCATGAAACTGCGGAACACCCCGCTCAGCGAAGTGCTCCGCTATGCCGGCCAAGTCACTGGAGCGCGCTTCGCCAATGAGCAGTATGCCATTGTCTGCCTGCCGCCTTCGGCCAGTGCCGGAACGCCTGAACCAGCCGTGCAGCAATCGGCGAACGGAACCACCCCAGCCACAAACCCGCTGCCGCCGCCGCCTTCGACATCCAACAACCCCGGTCTCAGTTTCCGTTCCCTCTGAATTCCGCCGCTCCAGCGTCCGGCGCCACGCCGGTGGCCGTCATTACCGGGGGAACAGGAGGACTTGGCAGCGCCCTGGCTTCGGCTCTGTCTCTTGCCGGGTATGATGTCGAAGCGCCTGCGCGGAGCGAGTTGGATGTCACCTCCGTCCCAGAAACAACGGCCTACTTCACACGCTTCCCCCGAATCGACCTCCTGATCCTCAATGCCGGCACGACTGCGGATGCCCCATTCCTGCGGCTCACGGAGGCGGATTGGGACCGGGTGCTGGAGACGAATCTCGCCGGCGCCACCCGCTGCGCCCGGGCAGTCCTGCCGGGTATGATGACGCGGCAGACCGGCCACATCGTTGCCATCGGCTCCGCGTCCGCTTGGCGACCGCCGATCGGCCAAGCGGCCTATGCCGCCGCCAAAGCGGGCCTCGTGGCACTGACCCAATGTCTGGCTGCGGAAGGCGGCCCCTCAGGCGTGCGGGCGAACTGTGTCCTGCCGGGATTCCTCGACACCCCAATGACCCGCAAGCTCTCCCCCCAGGCCATCGACGCGGCACGGAAGGATCATGTGTTGGGCAGATTTAACACCCCGGAAGACACCGCCCGTTTCATCACCTTCCTCGACTCGATGGTCCATGTCTCCGGTCAGGTCTTCCAGCTCGACAGCCGACTGAGACGTCACTTTTGAGACACCAGAAACGCTCAGTCTCCACCGCCACAGCCGCCGCATCCCCCTCCACCACAACTGGATCCACCATCGGAACCACAACTGCCTGCGGTGCCCCCGATATCTCCGCTCCATGTCTTGGCGGGCACCGGAACCAACTGGTGGAAATCGGAAAAGCCCCAGGTCTCCATCATTCCGACGCCATACAATCCAACCAAAAGAGGCATGGCATCAGGAACCGGGCTCTCCGTTGCAGAAGCCTCCCCGGGCTGCCGGACCTGCTTGGTGTGTCTTGTCCGAAAGGCACCCAGCACTGACTTGCCCAATTCCGTGATTCGGGTTTTCCGCCCTCCCACTTTGGTGGCGATGACCCCGGTGAGAAACAGGAACAATCCCAGAATGGAAACCGGTTTTTCCCGGCTCAAGCCGAGTCCGAACTTGGCTAGGCCAAAAACCAGCAAGGCCACCAAAAGAGCGGTGAGCACCGGCATCTCCTTCCGCTTGCCTTTCGCCCAAATCAAGAGCCCCCGCTCCTCCAGATCCGCTTCCAGCATTTCCACCGCCGGGGAGAGATGCAGGGAGAAATCGCCGAGGGAGATCTCCGTTCCACCTCCCACTTGGATGGCTTGGTATTCAAAGGGATCGGCAGGCGGAGGATCTTCCACGGAGATGATGAATGTGCCCCCTTTCACTTCCAAGGATCCCCTGGCATGCAGGGCCGCCAGCACAGCCTGCACAGCGCCATCCCTCCCGCGCGCCAGAAAGGCAATGTGGTAGTAGGAGAGATCATCCGGGATCCCCACTCCGTCGTGACGGAATGACTTACCCGCGGCGATCCATCGCACGATGATCAGGATCACCAGAACCGCCAGGAGGCCGCCGTAAAGAGCCAGAAAAGCGGGTCCCTGCCAGTCGAGAGGATTGAACGTGGTCATTCAGTGGAGAAATACGGTGGTCGGGGAAGCCAAGGACGCCGCAGGCACCAGTGGCGGGTGATGTCGATGTAACGGAAAACTCCCTCACCCTGCCGCTTCAGTTCCGGATCGGGCCAGATCCAGCCAAGTTTTGGATGCCCGAAAAAGCGCCGATAACTTTCCAAAGTGCGGGCATACCAATCACCGAATTTCTCTTCCTCAACACGCCCTCCTTTTGTCGGCTCGTGATGCAAGGTCATGCCGAGGACCTTGGGGCACCACTCTTCCCAGTAGCTGCGGGTATGCAGCAAATGCAGGTGCCAGACCTGGTCGATGGCGTGGGATGGAGATACCGGATGTCCCGCGACGACGGCCAGAAAGGCGAATTTGCGGTATTCCAAGACAGCGGCGCGCGCGGCCGTCAAGGGCCACTGTTGCTCATGAGAGAGCCGAACAGTGAAGGGGCAGGGAGACCCGGGAGCGTCCAAAGGAAACTCCAATATCCGCTCCCACAAGTCGGAGGATTCCGGCGGCACCACGTTTCAGTGATGCCACCGGAAGGGGAAAAGATCAAACAAAAAGGATTACCCGAGTTCCGCGAGGACTTTGTCGAGCAGCACCTTGGTCGCGGTGACACCCTCCGGTTCGGAAAGGCCCGAACCTTCATATTCGATACCAACCCAGCCATGATAGCCGGCGTCTTTGACGAGCGACATGGCTTTATGGAAATCGGTGTGGACTTCCTCGCCCGCCTTATTGAAGTCATGGCTCTTGGCACTGACCCCCTTGGCAAAGGGCATGAGGTCGGAGATGCCTTTGTAGCGGTCGTAAAAGAAGCCCTTGTCATCCTCACCGAAAGCCGGATCGGTGCCGAAAGAGGCTTTTTCTTCCTCATATTTTGGTCCTTTGCGGGCCATGTAAAAGTTCCCAAAATCGGGCAGGGTGCCGCAATTGTCGAGACCGACGCCCTTCATGACTCCAGCCAACCAGGCTCCATTGGAAGACCAGCCCCCATGGTTTTCGACGATGACCCCCAATCCGAGACTCTTGACGTGCTCGGAAAGGCGGCGCAACCCGTCGATGCAAAATTTGGCTTGTTCTTCGGAGGAGAGCTTGGCATTAGACCGTGCATTGACCCGGATGCTGTGACAGTCTAAAAATTTGGCGGCGTCGGCCCAGGCATAGTGGCCCTCGACGGCGGCGGTGCGTTTGGCGTCGTCGGGATTTCCAAGGTCCCCGACGTTGTCGCACATGATGAGGACATTGGTCACGCCGAGATCGGCGGCACGCTTTTTCATCTCAGCGAGGTAAGCCTGATCTTTGGGTTGAAGGCCCAGCCTGTCGTCCTTCACTCCGAAGAACTGGTTCACATACTCGACCCCCAGGATGCCGTGTTCCTTGGCCCGTTTGGCAAAATCAAGGTGATCCATCTCCCCGCTTTTGAGGGCCTTGTGGAAGGACCATTCAGCGAGGGAAATGCGGAACCTTGGTTCGGCTGCCCGGAGGAAGGCAGAAGGGCGCGCCAACGCTGCCCCCGCAAGGGTGGCGGCGCCGGCTTTGATGAAATGACGGCGGGAGGAGGAAATGGCCATGAATGGAAGTGGGGTTGGAATTTCTCAGACTCGAAGGTGTGAATTTACCGGAACCGGGCTGCTTTGGCAATCCTGGTCTCTCCTTTCCGGAGCAACCGAAAGGGGCCACTTTTTCCGGCCAAATCTCCTCGTCGAAAATGATCGGGGCGGGGCAGACGGAAGGACTGCCCCGGGCAAGCGCCCGGGATCAACCAATGAGCTGTTTGATTGGTTCGGCGCCTTCGACACCCACCAACTTCTGATCCAGACCACTGTAAAAGAAGCTGAGATGGTTCGGATCCAAGCCCATGAGACTGAGCACAGTGGCGTGCAGGTTTTTCACATGGAAGCGGTCCTCCACCGCGGTGCTGCCGAGTTCATCGGTTTGTCCGACGCTGACGCCCCCTTTGATCCCGCCTCCGGCCATCCACATGGTGAATCCATAGGCATTGTGATCCCGTCCCGTTCCCTTGGCATACTCGGCGGTCGGCTGACGACCGAACTCCCCTCCCCAGATGACCAGCGTTTCGTCCAGCAACCCCCTGCGCTTGAGATCCTTGAGAAGCCCCGCGATCGGCTTGTCAGTATTCCCGGCGTGAAATTCATGGTTCTTCTGGAGGTCTCCATGGGCATCCCAGTTGTCGTCATTGTGGGCACCTCCGGAATATATCTGGATGAATCGGACCCCCCGTTCCACCAAGCGGCGGGCGAGGAGGCATTTCCGACCGAAATCGTCGGTTCTCCCTTCCCCGATGCCGTAAAGGCCGCGGGTATCAGCGCTTTCACGATCCAGGTCAATCGCCTCCGGGGCGGTCGCCTGCATTTTGTAAGCCAGCTCATAACTGGAAATCCTCGCCGCAAGGTTGGTATTGTCATACCGCGACTCCTGATGCCCGGCATTGAGGTGGTTCAGCGAATCGATCAGAAGACGCTGCTCCCGGTCCGGCATGTTGTTCACATTTTTCAAATTCAGGATCGGATCACCCTGGGACCGGAAGACAGTGCCCTGGAAGCTGGCGGGCATGAAGCCGGAGGTCCAGTTTTTGGCCCCGGAAATGGGTCCGCCGGTTTTGTCGAGCATGACAACATAACCGGGCAGGTTTTCGTTGACGCTGCCGAGCCCGTAATTCACCCAGGAGCCAAGGCTGGGCTTGCCGCTGACCACCGATCCGCAGTTCATCATCAGCATGGCCGAACCATGGATCGGCGAGTCGGCGGTCATGCTGTGGATGAAACCAATGTCATCGACGCAAGTTCCAAGATGAGGGAACAGATCGGAGACCCACTTCCCGGACTGTCCATACTGTTTGAATTTCCATTTGGGCTCCACGATACGGCCTTCGTTTTTCTTCCCCCCGCGACCGAAAGTGTTGACGTGGATCGTTTTGCCATCCATGCCGTACATGGTGGGCTTGTAGTCGAAGGTATCGATGTGGCTGGGCCCCCCATACATGAAGAGGAAGATCACGTTTTTCGCCCGGGCCGGCAGCATGGGTTCCTTGGGAGCCAGAGGATTGATCAATGGCGCACCCTGTGCGGCTTGGAGCCGAGAGAGCAGGCCATCACCAGCCATCAGTCCAGTCAGAGCGAGGGCCGGAAATCCCCCGGCGACGGTGTGCAGGAACTCGCGGCGGCGCAGCCGCCCGCAGAAGTGTGATTCAGGTTTCATGGCAGAATAGGTGGAAAGACCCGCAGGGATCAGTCGAGGTAAATGAATTCGTTGAGATTGAGGGCTAAAAGAGCAAAGCGTTCCAGTGCGGCATGATCATCCAGTCCGGCTTCGGTGCGCAGTCGCTTCAGAAAACCCAAGCAATGATCAATTTCGTCGGGCAGGGGAACCCGCTGGGTAACCAACCCCAGAGCATAGACCACCCGGGAACGCTCATCCGCCCCCCCCTCACGAAGCAACCGTTCGGCAAAGACACGGGCTTGGTCATTCACAAAAGCGGAATTGAGCATCGCCAAAGCCTGCGTCGGAACGGTGGAATTGAAACGCGCGGCACAGGGTGAGTCCGTGTCTGCTTGGTCATGGTCGGCGAGAAACGGATCCCGCAAACTGCGTTTGATGTGAATGTAGACGCTGCGGCGGACGGCGTCCTCCGCGGAGGACTGCCCCCATGCGGCCCCGGGGCGGGAGGAGGTGGCCAGCACTTCAGGAGGCAGAGGAGGGAAAACGGATTCCCCACCGCTTTTGAGATTCAACACCCCGGTCACCGCCAGTAAGGAGTCGCGCAGTTCCTCAGCGGTGAGGCGGCGCATGTTCTGCCTCCACAGCAAACGGTTCTCGGGATCGATTTTTAGGCCTTCGGCCTCCGGCAAACTGCTCTGACAATAGGTCCGGCTCGTCATGATGAGCCGCTGCATGTTCTTCAAGCTCCACCCTTGGCGGACCAGCTCGCCCGCGAGCCAGCTGAGCAGCTCCGGATGGGTTGGACGTTCCCCGAGTTTCCCGAAATCATTCGGTGTCGCCACGATGCCACGCCCGAACTGATGCTGCCAGAGACGGTTCATGATGACCTTCCCGGTGAGGGGATTGGCCGGACTGGCGATCCATTCGGCGAGGAGCCGACGCCGGCCCGAGGTTTGGGCATTCCCGTAATTGTCGGGAATCCTGGCCACAACGGAAGCTGAATCCGCACAGAGCACCGCCGGGTAGGCCGGCTCCACCGCATCCCCCAGAGCATGGGCGCTGCCGCGGAGATGGATGTTGAGCGGCGCCGGTTGGCGTCCGTTTTCCGTGACCGCATTGATCGCCACTCCGGGCTTTTCCGACCGGACTGCTTCCAACTGCTTCCCGAGTTCACTCCATGCTTTCAGTTCATCCCTCCCAAACTCTTTCATCACCGCTTCCTGGAGGCGGCGGTTCTTTCCTTTGACCAATTCCTGGAGCGACCTGACTTCGGGCCGACCGGTGCGCAAAGCGGCATCGACGTATTGTCCGCCCCCGCTCTGATGGCAATGGATGGCGAGGATATTGCGCCCTGTCTGGAGAGCCCGCACCGCTTCCTCCCCCAGCACGACCAGCTCGTAGTCTTTGAGGAACCCTTTGGCCTCAAACACCAACAATCCATTGAGATACACTTCCACGTCCTCGTCGTGGTGAATATCCAGCGAGAGAGATTGAGGGAGCGCAGTCAATCCAAAGCTGGTGCGCATCCAAATGTCACCGGTGCGCCATTCCGTGCCAATCTGGGAGCCGGGCGTCCCTTTGGCCCCGAACCCGCCGCGGCCTTTCAGCCAGCTTTTATCACGGAATCCGACGTCCTTCCAGTCAGGCGTCGGAGCGGCAATGGTGTATTCCCACTCCGCCCCGCCGGACCGGGCATCCTCCACGAAAGTCCGGACTTCCCCTTGCGCGCCACTGGAAGGGGAAAGGAACCCCTGACTCTGCAGAAAGCTCCGGAGCTTGGTCTCGCCCGCCTCGATCTCCTTTTTCAGAGCCAATTCGCGGGCGGCCCGGTCTTTCTCAAATCTCGCGGACGCCTCCGGCGACGCATAATGCACCAGAGTGCCACCACCGTTATAGGGGGAAATTCCGTGAAAGAACGCCATGAAGCTGTAAAAATCCTTTTGGGTGACCGGATCGGCCTTGTGGTCGTGGCACCGGGCACATCCGAGAGTCGTCGCGAGGAAAGCTTCCGAAGTCACCAGCACGTCATCGGCAAGTACGTCGTAGAGATGCTGCATGCGATCCGCAGGCTCGTCGTCCCATTGCATGAGGCGGTGGTATCCCGTGGCGACGAGACTCTCCTCGGTTGGCGATTCGATTTCGTCCCCCGCCAACTGTTCGATGATGAACTGGTCATAGGGTTTGTCCTGATTAAAGGCATTGATCACATAATCGCGGTATCGCCAAATATGGGGCTTTTTGCCGTCGCGCTCGAATCCGTTAGTTTCGGCGTAGCGCACCACGTCGAGCCAATGCCGGGCCCAGGTTTCGCCGTATTGGGGACGGGCCAACAGTCCATCAATCACACTGCGCCACGCCTCGTGGTCAGGCCGGGGATCCTCCACGAATCGTTTCACCTCAGCCTCAGTCGGCGGCAGGCCGGTCAGATCATAGGTCCCCCGCCGAATCAGCACCTCTCGGGGAGCCGGTCCACTGGGGTGCAGCCCGGCCTCTTCCAATTGTTTGTGGATAAAGGCATCGATGGGGTTTTTGGCCCATTCAGGGTCACTGACCGCAGGGGGAGCCACAGCGGCAGTGACCGGCTGATAGGCCCAGTAGTTTCGATCATCGGAGGAAAGCCCCTTGGCTTTCTTGCCTTCTCCGGGAGGGCCCGCTATTTCCAGGCCGATATCATACGGCGCCCCCATGTCCACCCAGCGCTTGAGGAGAGCGATGTCCGAGTCGGGCAGCTTGCCTTTGGGAGGCATCTGATGGTCAGGATCGGAATAGCTGATCATCGCGAGCAGCGCACTTTCCGCAGGGTGATCCGCGTCAAAGGCGGCTCCGAGATCCCCTCCCCGCAACAGCCCTTCCCGGCTGGTAAGGCGGAAGTTGCCTTTCAGCTTCTCACCGCCGCCGTGACATTTGAAGCAGGCCCTTTCCAGCAGCGGATGAATCTGCTCCCGAAAAAAAACAGGGCCTTCTTGCGCCGGGAGATCCCCGCTTCCGAATACCCAGGATGCAAGAACCACCGCTCCAAAGCGAATGAAGAGACGCTGGCATTTGACGGGAGGAACGACTTTCATGTTTCTCCCCCAGCATACCCCGCTGAAGCACAATCTCTAGGCCCTGATTCGGGAAATTTGGGTGAAATGCGACATTTTGGCCATTCCTTAGCAGGCGCAATCAAGGAGTCCGGCCCGTCCGCTGGATCAGAACCATTTCAAGCCAGCTCATCGTCGCCCGAATCCCGGCCTTCCATCTTGTTCAGCATCTCGGTCACATCTTCCACGTGCTCCCAGACATGGGGAGCCAAGTAAATGGGAGCTGCCTGCTGAACGGCAAGGGCGATCCCGTCGCTGGGCCGGGCATCAATTTCGACAATCTTTTTTTGATCCAACTCATTCGCGGCCGTCACGATGATTCGGGCGTAATACACACTCTCGTTGTAATCGTTGATCACCACCCGGTCCACCTTGGCCCCCAGAGCGGTCATCACATCCACCAGCAAGTCATGGGTTTGGGGCCGTGGCTTGGGGGTATGGTGCAGGAACATATTGATCGCCGATCCCACCGCTTGATCGACATATATGACGAAAGTCTTTTCGTCATTCCCCAGAAAAACCGCACAGCCCCCACTGGTGGGCAGGACGGTGCGGACTTCGACTTCTATGACGTTACTTTCCATCCGGCGGATCAGCGAATACTCACATCCTCGCCACCTCCGGTCGGGATGTCAAATCCCGAAACCATTCCAGTGACATCCCACCCGGGAGCCGGAATCTGCCCATCGTGCGCGGCGATCAACTCGCGGTGCTCCCGGGCAACCTGGATATACTTCTCGGCCATCAACCGGTTGGATCTCTGCTCTTCCAAACTCAAGGCACGGACCACCCGGGCCGGGCTCCCCAGAACGAGACTCCCCTCGGGAATTTCCATCCCCCGGGTCACCAAAGCCCCCGCCCCTACAATGGAGCGGGCCCCGACTACGGCCCCATCCATCACGATGGCTCCCATTCCGACCAACACCTCGTCGCCAATTTGACAGGCGTGCAGAATCGCCCGATGCCCGCAAGTCACGTAATTTCCGACGATTGTTCCCAATTCGCTGGACAGATGGATCACGGAACCATCCTGAATATTCGAACCATCCCCTATCGTTATCCTCTGTATATCAGCTCTTAACACGGCTTGATACCAAACGCTGGAATCGTTGCCCAATCGAACATCCCCCACCAAAACGGCTCCAGGAGCGATAAACACTGGCCCTCCAGAGCGGGGCAATCCGGTCAAAAATTTGCAGACGCTGAAAGAAAAGCTTGCCATTTTGGTGACTTTCGATGAAAAAGGAGCATCTCAACACCCCGTAATCAGGCTCCATAGGGGCTCCCCTGAGACTAATCGAAGAGGATGCCTAGTGTCCTGTCACCATAAAACCACATCCAAGCATATGAACAAGGGAGACCTCGTCGAAGCAGTACAAAAAGCCCTGGGAAAAGAAACCTCGAAGAAATCAGCTGAAGAAGCTGTTTCCGCGGTTCTGGCCAGCATCGCCACCGGCATCAAGAAGGACAAAACCGTCCAGTTGATCGGTTTCGGGACTTTCAAAGTCAAGGAGCGCAAAGCCCGCACCGGCAGAAACCCCAAGACCGGTGAGCCGATGAAAATCAAAGCCTCCAAGACCGTTGGCTTCTCGCCTTCTTCAGCCCTCAAAGGTTCGTTGAAATAATACGCCGCCGGACCCTGAAGTCCGGCAGCCATGAAATTTCAAAGCGGCAGGGGAAACCCTGCCGCTTTTTTTTTCGACAATTTCCCGCCAACCTTGCAGCATGACGGCATGATTCCCCTCCACCGCAAAACCCTTTGGACCTCCTCCTTGCTGCTGACCTTGGCTTCACCGGGACGGGCCGACGACCCCCCGGCATCCTTGGCCGCCTTTTTCCGGGTCCCTGCCGCATTCGCCCAGCAAACCAGTCCTGGAGAATCCCCTCTCGTCTTTTCCAACGGCCAACCGGTGACCTCGCCGGAGCAATGGCCTCAGCGTCGGGCGGAATTGCTGAAAAGGTGGCAGGACCTGCTCGGTGAATGGCCCCCCCTGATAGAGCACCCATCCGTCGAACTCCTTGACTCCACCGCGAGGGAAGGCATCACCCAAGAGCGGATTCGTTTTCTCTGGACGCCCAGAGAGAAAACCGAGGGATATCTCCTGATCCCTCCCACCCCAGGTCCCCACCCGGCGGTCTTGACGGTGTATTATGAACCTGAGACCGCCGCCGGGCTTCAAGGTGAAAACCGCGATTTTGCCTGGCAACTGGCCCGGAGGGGATTCGTAGCGCTTTCCATCGGCACCAAAGAAGCCTCGCTCGCCAAGACCTATTCCCTCTATTGGCCCGATCCCGATGCGGTCACCGTCCAACCTCTGTCCATGCTGGCCTGCGCGGCAGCCAACGCCTGGCACGTCCTGGCAGAACGCCCGGAAGTGGACCCGAAACGGATCGGCATCGTCGGACACAGCTTCGGGGGCAAGTGGGCCATGTTTGCCTCCTGCCTGTTTGACCGCTTTGCCTGCGCCGTCTGGTCCGACCCCGGCATCGCTTTCGACGACACCCGGCCGAGCATCAACTACTGGGAACCATGGTATCTCGGCTGGCATCCCCAACCCTGGCGCCCCCGAGGCCTGGTCACGGCGGAGCACCCCGCTCTCGGCCTGTATCCCACCTTGCGGAAACAGGGGCGCGATCTGCATGAACTCCATGCCTTGATGGCGCCCCGTCCCTTTCTGGTTTCCGGGGGCAGTGAAGATCCGCCGGAGAGATGGAAAGTCCTAAACCACACCATCGGTGTGAATCGGCTGCTGGGGTATGAAAACCGCGTCGCGATGTCGAACCGGCCAAACCATGCTCCCACACCGGAGTCCAATGCGGTCATCTATGATTTCTTTTCCTGGGTCCTGAAGCCCTAGCTGACACCCCCGCATCTGCACGCCCGCAGACCTGGCGACCCTCATTCCTCAGCTTTCTTGGAACCGGCCCGGGAGAGTCGGACGGTTTCCTTCAATTCGGCAAAAATCAGGCGTCCGGCACTCGTCTGGACTGCGCCTGCCACGACCACCATCTGGGACGTCCCGATTTTGCCCACCGCTTGGTTGACCACGATCATCGTGCCGTCGTGGAGATACCCCACCGCCTGGTGCTCGTCTTTGCCCTCCTTGACCAGATTCAGTTCGATCTCGTCTCCCGGAACTACCACCGGGCGCATCGCATGCGCCAGCTCGTTCAAACAGAGTGCGGTGACATTCTGGACCCGCGCGACCCGGGCAAGATTGGCGTCCATCGTCAGAAGCCGCCCTCCGGACGAGCGCGCCAGCGCCACCAAACGGGCCTCTTCGGTGGCATCCCCACCGGGAACATCTTCGAGGATGCTGAGCCCGAGGCGGTCGTTCTTCTGCAACTGGTTGAGGCATTCCAACCCCCGTTTCCCGATCTGACTGCGGCGTTCCTCGCGACTTTCCGCCATGTGGTGCAACTCGTCGAGCACAAAGCGGGGCACCTGGAGAGGGCCGGAAAGGAATCCCGCAGCGCAGAGCCGGGGAACCCGTCCGTCGGCAATCACGGAAGCATCGAGCACAAGCGGGCTCTCCTGAAGGGCTTCCTGACGGAACCTCACGTAGGGAATGATGAGGGAAAACTCCTCCCGACGGCTCCGGAGGGCCAGCATCATCCCGACAAAGCCGAGCCCCAGATATAGGCAGAGTTGGACGACCGATCGGGCGGTCTCGCTTTGCTGGAACCAACCGGCATCGAAAAAGCCGACCCCCACCACGAGACGGGCACAAAAGAGACCGATCAGCAGACCGAACGTGCCAGAGGCGAACCCGCGGAAAGTGATGTCCCGCATCACCGCATCAAGCGCCACGATCGCCGCGCCAAAGGCCATCCCGCCGAGCGCGCCCACCCACCAGTATTCCCCCGCCGCCAGGGAAAGCCCGACCACGGTGGTCAACAGGACGAATCCCAGTCGGATGAGATGGATGGAGCGGGAACGCGGCATGACGGAGAGACTATACCAGTCCGCGGAATATTCTGCACCGCTAATTGCCCGCCGACGGGATCGCGCCGTCCTCCAACGCGGTCCTCAGAGCCACCGGATCGTCGGTGGTCAACCCATCAACTCCCAATGCGGCAAGCTTCCGGGCCAGAACAGGGTCGTTCACCGTCCACACGTAGAGTCCCAGCCCGGCTTGACGGACTCGACGCACCATCTCCGCTGTCCAAGGCCAATCGGTGCCGAGATCCAGCCCGTCCAGGCCTGCTTCGCGGGCCGTCGCAATGAGGGTGTCCAAGTTCCGGGGAACACCTTTGGATTTGCCGGACGACAACAAGTATACCGGCACCCAGGGCAGCACCTTTTTGGTCTCCGCGGCCGCCGCCAAATTGAAGCTGATCACCGTTAGTTGACCTGCCCGCTCCCGCATTGGATCAAGAACCGCCTGGAGGGCCGGCACCACCTCGGGACCGCACTTGATCTCGAGAAAAAAACGTCCCCGGTCCTGGGGCATTGTTTCCAAGGCTTGAGCCAATGTGGGAATGCGCTCATTGACATACGCGGGAGACTTCCACGAACCGGCATCGAGGGACTGGAGATCTGCCGTGGCAGTGGAGGCCACCTTCAAATCGACCCCGGTGGTCCGCAGGGTGGAGGCGTCATGAATCACCACCACCCGGCCATCTCCGCTGAGATACAAATCCAGTTCGCAGGCATCCGCCCCTTTTTCCCAAGCGAGACGGAAGGCTGCCACCGTGTTCTCCGGGGCCACCGCCGAGTAACCCCGGTGGGCGATGAGTTCGACCGGCTTCTTCTCGTCCGAATACAGCGTTGGCGCGGTCATTGCGGCGAGGATCAGCAGAATGGCGGGCAGGGATCGCTCAAATCCCTTCCACAGGAATCCGACCGTTCCAGACGGAGATGGAGTATTTTTCTCTCTCATGGGAATGGGACGTGAGGATGGTGCGGCCCCCGGCACGCTCCACAATGAGGAGACCGGCGGCGACATCCCAAAGGCTGATCTGCTCCTCAATGTAGGCGTCCAAGCGACCGCAGGCGACATAACACATCGCGAGAGCGGCACTTCCGAGCATGCGGGTCTTCTTGACCTTGTCGGCCACCTGGGAGAATCTCGCCAGCCCGGCCTCAAGGGACTCTTTGGTCTTGGAAAACCCGATGGTGATCATCGCCTCGCGCAACTCACTGCGTCCACTGACCTGAATCGGCCGGCCATTCTTCAAGGCGGGACCTCCCGCTTCCGCCGTGAACAGCTCATCCATCATCGGGTCGTAGATCACTCCGACAGCCAGTTCACCGCGGATCCGCAACGCAATGGAGACGCAGAAGTGCGGGATGCCGTAGAAATAGTTCACGGTGCCGTCGATGGGATCGACGATCCACTCATGATCACTGGTGGCATCACCGGAGTCGCCTTCCTCACCGAGCAGACTGTGCCCGGGAAAGGCCGCGAGCAGGCGCGAGGAAATCAGATCCTGACTCCGCACATCCATCTCAAGCTTGATGTCGTGGGCGGTGGCCTCGTTGATGTGGAGATCGCTCTCGTAATGTTCACGGAGCAGGGCACCGGCCTCACGGGCGGCGGCAGTGGCAACGGCCAGGGGAGACACGGGGGAGGATTCGGTCATACGGCGGTTAGCAAACCCGATCCCGGCTGAAATGCGAGCCGTTTGTCGCGAAAAGTCCGCCCCCCGGGGACGCTGAATCAGGCAAGGGGGCCTGGACAGACATCCCTCCGCTGGCAGGGGCCGCAGTAGTCGCCGATCCAAAACCGGTCGTAGAACTCCATCAACTGCCCGATTTCGGAAGCTTCGCGGGTCAGGTAACCCGCCTCAAAATTCCGCCGCCGCGGGCTTTTGGCCCCCATCCCGGCACCGGTCAGATTCGCCGAACCGACCATGGCCACCACACCGTCGATGATCATCACTTTCATGTGCATCCTGGGACAGAGCACCTGCTCGAAGAGATCACTCTCGACGAATTCCGGATACTGGTCGAAATCCTTGCGGAAACGCGGCCCGGGCTCTTTGGCGTGGATCAAACGGACCTCGACCCCTTCGCGAACGAGCCTTGCCAGGACTTGAACGAAGGGTACGAAGCGCTTCCCCGAAGCCACGTGCAGGTCCTTGACATCGGCCGTGGCGATCCAGACGAAGCGACGGGCTTCCGGCACTTCTTTCTGGATGAAGCGGTGATAGACTTCCTCATTGAGCAGCAACTCGTGGGACATCAGGGAGTGCGTGGCACCAGCGGCAGCAGAATGTGGGAGGGATGCGTGGCGTCATGCCATACCGCATTTTCCGCCGTCACCCTGCGCCGGTGTTCGTTGAGGGGTTCGCCGGTGTTTGGATTCACGTCGAAACGCGGGAAATTGCTGCTGCTGATGTCCACCCGGAGGCGGTGTCCCTTCTTGAAGACATTGCTCGTTGGATACAGCCGGATCGTGAAGGGATACACCGTGCCGGGGTCCAGCAGCTTTTCCTCTTTCAGCGAATCACGGAACCGCGCCCTGACAATGCCGTCACCAAGGTTGAGGTCAAACCCGCCGGGAAAATCCGGGCTGGCTGGATGGACATCGATCAGCTTGGCCGTGAAATCCGTGTCAACCGCACTTGAGGAGGCCCAGAGGCGCACTTCAATTTCCCCGGTAACTTCGATGTCCTCTGACAGTGGTTCGGTTTGGAACACGACGATGTCATTGCGCGCGGAGAGCGGCAAGGGCAGCTTCCAGTTCCAGATGTGATCCCCCCCTCGCTGATCCCAGGCCCCTTGGAGCATGAGCCCGTCGTTGCTGGAAATGTTGCCCCCGATGGTCGGCACCGGCTGATGGGGATCAAAGGTGTAACGCGTCTGCGACTCTTTGACCGTCGGGGCCTCCGGGCTCAGGCCGCCCTCAGCATGCAGGTAGAAAGGGGTGAGCCTGGCCCGTGCCAGCGGCCACTCCTTTTCCTCCCGCCAGGCGCCACCGTGATCGAGCTTGCCCTCGGCGGTTCGCTTGCCGCTCCCGGTCCCCATGACGAAGATCCTCACCTTGGTTGTGAAAGGGGCTGATTTGCCGACGC
This sequence comes from Akkermansiaceae bacterium, assembly GCA_024233005.1. Lineage (GTDB taxonomy): Bacteria > Verrucomicrobiota > Verrucomicrobiia > Verrucomicrobiales > DEV007 > JACKQE01. Next base: position 40,414 of record JACKQE010000001.1, read on the forward strand.
TGTTGTCAATGCCCTTGAGCCAGTGATCATACCACTCGCGTCGCCATCCCCATTCGTCGGCGATTGCCGCTCCGGCCCCGAAATCCACCTGACCATGGGACGACTTCCCCTGTTGGCCATGGATCCATGGTCCCATGATGAGATAGACATCACTTTTCAGCGCGGCGCTGAGAGCCCGGTAATTCGCCGTGGTGTTCCCCGCCCATGAGTCGTACCATCCGCCGACCAGGTATACCGGGATATCCTGATACTGCCCCACATTTTCCACGATGTTGTTCTGGGTCCAGAACGCGTCATTGGCCCCGTGCCGCATTGCCCCGACCAGCCAGTCCTCGTATTCCGGAGCCAACCGCAAAGGCGTGGCCCCGGGACGGAGAGGCAGATTGGAGAGATAGTCCAACCGGTGATCAGCCATTTCCTTGAGGACCGCGGCGGTCCCCGGATCCTGCGAGGCCCGGCTGCCTTTGCCGGCATTGAGCATGATCCAGTTCCAGAAACGCAGCTCAAAGGCGCCCGCGTTCCGCATCGATTGGATCCCCGGATTGGAGACCGCGTCGACAGGGATGACGGTGCCAAGGTGGGGGCTATGCTCCATGGCCACGGCGTGCTGGGTGCCTCCGACATAGCTCGTTCCCACCATGCCGATCTTGCCCCCGCACCAGGGCTGGGCCGCGATCCAGGCGGCGCAATCCACCCCGTCGCGTCCATCGTCGGTCATCATGTGCCAAACGCCAGCGCTGGCATAGCGTCCCCGGCAATCCTGGGCCACAAAGACATAGCCATTCCGGGCATAGTATTCCCCCATGGTTTTGGATCCGTCCTTGCCGTAGGGAGTCCGGGTCAGGATGACCGGGTATTTTCCGGGCAGGGCCGGCAGGTAGAGATCGGTCGCCAATCGAATGCCGTCCCGCATCTCCACCATGAGGTTTTTTTGATCCCGAACCTCGGCTCCGGGCTTGGGAGACTGTGTCTTCCCGATCAACGGGAAGGCGAGACAAAGCAGAAACAGCGTGCGGGAAAAGGTCATGGCGTGGCCAGATTACACAGCAGCAGGAGGCCCCATCAAGCCCGCAATCCCGGAAGCTCAAGCCACTCCCGGGCCAGCCCAAGCCACTCCGGAGAGCCGTCAGCCGGGCATGGGACCGGACGCGGGAGCCCACCCAGCAGTTTCAAAGCCTCCGCATTCCGAGCCACCGGATCGGACGGCACTCCGGTTGGACTGTTCAGCAAAAGGCCAGCCAACCGCAGTCCCCGCCGACGAACAGCGGCCACCGTGAGCAAAAGGTGGTTCAACACACCGAGGCGGTCCGCGGCCACGATCACCACCGGAGAACCCCACTCCCCGGCAAGATCTCCCAAAGTGCGCTCACCTGTGAGGGGCACTTCCCAGCCGCCTGCCCCTTCCACAATCACCACTTCGTGGGTCGAACAGAGGGCTTCGAAACTGTCATGGAGAGCGCAAAAATCGATCCCTCGCTGTTCCTCCCGGGCCGCAATGAGCGGCGCGGCCGGGGTGAGAAAGTACTGGGGATTCACCAAATCGAGCGGCAAACCGGGATCACTCCCGGCGGCCCGGAGCTGCTCGGCATCTTCCCGGTCTCCACAGGCCACCGGCTTGAAGCCCGCCACGCTGATCCCCGCCCGGCTTAGGGCGGACACAAGACGAACCGCGACGTGGGTTTTGCCCACGCCGGTGTCAGTGCCAGTGATGAACAGGGTCTTGCTGATGGCAAACAGAGGAAAAATCCTTCCGGATCACGCCGCCCCGGCCGCCGCGACGATGGCTTCGGCAATGTCCCGGGCCCGGTTGGCGATGTAGGCCTCGTCACGCCCTTCGACGAGAATCCGGGCGAGCGTTTCGGTGCCGGAATAGCGGACGAGGACCCGCCCCTGGCCATCGAGTTCGGCTTCGGTTTCCGCAATGAGTCGGCAGACCTCGGGCAGGCTGTCGATCGCCGGCTTGGTGGCAATGGGGACATTCACCAGGCATTGGGGGAACTTCGTCCAGAGCCGCCTCAGCTCGCTCAACTTCTGCCCACTGCGGCGCACCGCGGCGAGCAGATGGACCGCGGCGAGAATGCCGTCCCCGGTCGTGTTGTGGTCGCGGTAGATCAGGTGTCCGCTTTGCTCACCTCCGAAGTTGTGGTTGCCGGCGCGCATGGCTTCGATGACATGGCGGTCCCCCACGGAGGTCCTCATCACGTGCACCCCTTTCTCCGCAAACCAGGCATCGAGCCCGAAATTGCTCATCACCGTGGCCACCACGGTGCGCCCCGCAAGTTCCCCCCGTTCCAGCAGATCCAGCCCACCAATGGCGAGACAATCGTCCCCGTCGAGCGGCACCCCGGTCTCATCACAGAGTACCACCCGGTCGGCATCGCCATCATGGGCGATCCCGGCATCGGCATGGGTTTCAAGCACCAAAGCCGCGATCGTCTCCGGATGCGTCGCCCCGCAGTCCCGGTTGATGTTCAATCCGTCCGGCTGATAATGAAAGGGCACCACTTCCGCCCCGAGGGCGCGCAGAATGGCTTCGCTGGTGTGGTAGGCGGCCCCGTTGGCGGCGTCGAGGGCGATTTTCATCCCCGCAAAAAGATCATCCTGATGGTCGACCGAAGCTTCCACGGAGTGAATGTAACGGTCCGCGCCATCGTCGGCGTTGGAGATGCGCCCCAGACGGAATGTCTCCGCCTGCGGGCCCGGCCCTTCCGCCATGGCGCGCTCAATCGCGGCCTCCAGCTCGTCGGGCAGCTTGTGGCCGTCGGGACCGAAGAATTTGACGCCGTTGTCCTCCGCGGGGTTGTGCGAGGCCGAAACCACAATGCCGAAAGCGGCACCCCGCTCGCGGGTCAGCAGAGCGATTGCTGGGGTCGGCAAGATGCCCTCGTTGACGACATCGACGCCCCGACTGGCCAGCCCCGCTGAGAGGGCCGCGACGATCATGTCGCCCGAGAGCCTGGTGTCGCGGCCAACCACGCAAGTGGGCCAGAGGTGCTCCTGAGCGCAGCGGGACGCGAGCACTGCCGCTGCCGCTTCCCCAAGACGGAGCATGCCTTCCGCGGTGAAGGGCCAGAGACCCGCACGGCCACGGATGCCGTCAGTGCCAAAGAGTTTAGGGATCGTGGATTCCGGAGACATGATAAATAAGGTGATGGACCGCCTCAGACAGAGCGCAGGGCTTTGGCGGGTTCCAATCGGGCGGCGAGGATGGAAGGCACCAGAGCAGCAATAAGACAGGCCACCACGGAGCCACCGGAAATCATCAGTAGGTCCCCCAGAGTGATTTTGGCGGGCAGTTCAAAGCCGTAGACATTCGGATCGAAGATCTGCACCCCGAAGTGGTCAGATATCCAGCCAACAATGTCATTGCGCAGCCAGATCAGCAGAGCCCCCAGTCCGAGACCGGTCAAAATGCCCATCGCAACGACGATGGCTCCTTGCGTCAGAAAAATGCCGCTGATCTGAGATCCACTCGCCCCGAGAGCCCTCAACATGCCGATCTCGGCGCGCTTCTGGTAGACCACGGTGATCATCGTGTTCATGATGCAGAAGCCGGCCACCAGCATGATCGTAAAAAGCACAAAATACATTCCGGAACGCTCCATGGCGATCGCGTTGAGAAGGGCACTGTGGAGTTCCATCCACGTGGTGGCATGGCAGAACTCCGGGATCAGAGGCTGGATTTTCTCAACGAATTCTCGGGCCCGCATCCCGTCAGTGAGCGTGATCGCCAGGGCGTGGGCGTCCTTGTAGTCGAGGTTCCAGAGCTTTTGACCGACTTCGAGGTGGGTGAAAACAAGATTCTGATCGAACTCGTAATAGCCCGAATCAAAAATCCCGGTCACCACCAACTCCTTGGGCAGACTGCGTTCCGCCCCTCCCTTGAGCAATTCCTTGATCTCATTGATGTCATTAGATGCCTGGGCTTTGTCGATGCGGCTCAGGATGTCATTGGCATCCGCCGGGGAGTAGAGCCGCACCACGTCACCGATCTCGATTCCCAGACTTTCGGCGAGCGCATCACCAACGAGGATGCTGTCGATGTCCAGGGTGAAGGATCCCCGAATTTCCTCCCAACCCTTCGCGGTTTTGACGATGTTGGGCGGCACCACCTGGCGAGCCCCGGCCTCCAGCGGCGGAGCGGGAGGTTCCGCAGGTTCGCCCGAACGCTGCAAAGGCGGGGGCGGGGGCTCCGGACTCGCCGCATCCGCCTCCCGCTCCACTTCCTTAAAAAAGGTAGGATCGGGGGCGGGACGATGGGCGATCTTTTTCTGCAGGCGCAGGTCGGCAGGCGATCCAGGAGTGGGCGGCTCGATGGCCCGCATGATGGGAGCAAGCCTCCGGTTGTCGAATTCGAAGACGACATGACCCGTGACCAAAGGGGTCACCCACTCCACTTCCGGCATTGCCTTGATCTTGTCATAGGTGGGCGCGAAATCATTGAAGAGACCGTTGTTGTCGACCACGGTGTGAGGCTCGAAGCCCAGCAGGACCTCGGAAAATTTTGATCCGTATCCGGTGAACACCGCGATCACCACCATCAGGATCATGACCCCGAGAGTAACACCGAGAACGGAGATCACAGTGATGACAGAAACAAAATTGGCCTGCGGCTTCAGGTAGCGCAGAGCGATGAAGGGGGAAAAACGCATGCGAATGAGGTGGGGCCTTGGGCGCGATAACGTAAGGGAGATTGCGAAATCTGGTAGTTAAAAACGATTCCCTCAGCCCAATACCTGTGCTTCCATCGTTCTTTTCCGGGCCAATTACCCATCCACCGCATGACCAGCGTTTCAAAACACCGCATCAAAGCCTGCATTCTCATGGGCGCCCCCGGCGCCGGCAAAGGAACACAGGGGGCCATCCTGGGCCGGATTCCCCGGTTCCATCATTTCTCCATGGGCGATGCGTTCCGCGCTCTGGACACCCGCACCGAGATCGGGCAGGAGTTTGTCCGCTACTCCAGTTCCGGTCAATTGGTGCCCGACGAGGTCACTGTCCGCTTTTTCATGTCCCAAGTGGCCTCGCGCATCGAAAGCCACCTTTTCAAGCCGGACATCGACATTCTGATCCTCGACGGCATCCCCCGGAACCGTCGCCAGGCGGCCCTCCTCGAGGCCCACCTCGATGTCGTCCAACTCTTTCACCTTTCCTGCCCCAACCGGGAAGAACTGGTCCGTCGCCTTCGCAAGCGCGCCCTCAAGGAGGGTCGTCTCGATGACGCCACAGAAACGGTGATCCGCAACCGGATCCTAACCTACGAAGCAGAGACCAAGGAACTCCTCGAGCACTATGCGGGCAGCCTCATCGCCGAAGTCAACGGGCTCCAACCCCCCGTGAAAGTGCTCTCCGATCTCATCCAGATTATTCTCCTCAATCCGTCCTGGAAAGACATGAGCCGTCAGATCGTCTAACTGCCCTTCCCTGTTCCCACCCGTTCCCCCTACCCTCCGCCCACCCAATTCCTCTCCGCATGAAAACCACCTTCCGATTTCTCACCCCGCTCCTTCTCTTTTTGGTCTCCTCCGGCAGTAGTCGTGCCCAGTCACCAGCAGCTCCGGTCGGGGCGGCCATCCTGCCCCAGGGATCGCGTCTGGCCATCATTGGAGACTCGATCACAGAGCAGAAACTTTACTCCAAATTCATGGAGACTTATCTTCTGGCCTGTGCCGGACGGACGGACCTGCGCGTTTTCCAATACGGCTGGAGTGGTGAAACCGCCGGGGGCTTTGCCAACCGCGCGGAGAACGACATCCTCGGGTTCAATCCCACCGTCGCGACCACCTGCTACGGCATGAATGATGGCGCTTACCGGCCGTTCGAAGCCGCCATCGGGAAGAACTACGAAACCACCATGCGGGCCGTTGTCGCCCATCTCCAGGCCGGCGGAGTCAAAACTGTGGTCCTCGGCACTCCCGGAGCCGTGGACACTCATTACTTTAAGGACAAAGGCAGCTTTCCGGCGGGTGAGTCGGCCAACGGCTACAATGACAGCCTGGCCAGACTTGGCGAGATCGACCGCCGCCTTGCCGGGGAACTGGGCCAGCCCTTCGCCGACGTCCACGGTCCGATGATCGAGGCCATGGCCAAAGCCAAAGCCGCCCTGGGCGACGCTTTCGACGTCTGCGGCCGGGATGGTGTTCACCCCGGACCCAACGGTCACCTCATCATGGCCTACGCCCTGCTCAAAGGCCTCGGCCTCGACGGGGCCATCGGTTCGGTCACGATCGACATGAAAGGCCCGGCCACCCTCGGAAAGGAAACCGGTCACACCTTGACCGGCTCCGGGGCCGGCCAGGCCGACCTCGAGAGCACCCGCTATCCCTTTTGTTTCGACGCTGATCCGAAAAACTCCGCCAGCACGAGCAGCCTGCTGCCCTTTTTCTCCTTCAACCAGGATCTGAACCGCTTTGTCCTCCGCGTCACGAATCTCGACGCCGCCAAGGCCGCCGTGACCTGGGGTGCCGAGACCCACGAATTCACCCGCGAGCAGTTGGCCGCTGGCGTGAATCTCGCCGCCGCGTTCAGCCAAACTCCTTTTGAGACCGCTTTCAAAGAGGTCATGAATGCTGTCGCCGCCAAGCAAGCGTTCGAAACGGTGATGATCAAGGGGTTCATCACGAATTTCCGCGCCTTCAAAACCGAAATGGAGACGGATCCGGAGCTGGCCAAAGCCCTTCAAACCGCCCGGGAACGCCTCATGGCACGACAACAGCAGCTTGATGAGGCAGTGCGGACCCGGCTCGTGCCGGTGAAGCATACGCTCACGGTCAAAGCGTTGTGACCGGGGCCACGCCCGCACCGGAGCCTCCTTTCGAAACCCGAAGTTCCAGAAACGCCGGGCGAGGTCGCCACGCCAGACACGCCCTCCCTGGGTGAAGCGATCTGCTTGGCTGTTGGGGGATTCCAAGTGGGAAAGGTTCCTCACCGTAAGGCCGATGCAGCCATTCTGCGGCGCCTTCCGTAGGAAGGTCAAGTTACTGGGCCGGCTTCATGAACAAAGGGAAACCGACAAATAACAAAGAAAGGGAAAGTGGCTCGGGACGGAATCGAACCGCCGACACGAGGATTTTCAATCCTCTGCTCTACCGACTGAGCTACCGAGCCAGAAGTCATGCCACGCTGAAGCGCGGATGGGAATGTCGATTGTAACAGCGGCACAGGCTTTCACAACCAAAATTTGCGGGACGTGCCGAAATCATTTCCCAAGGCTGCGAAAATGCCCCCCAAACCTGACGGGGACTCCAACTCAGGCCGCAAATCGTGAGAGAAGCAGAAGGGAAATCAACCCCAATGCCATGCCAAGGCCTTCCACCCAGGAAAGGGTCTCCGAGAAAAAAAACAAGCCGATCAGACTGAGCAACAGGACATTGGTCACGGCAAAGGCGATGCCGATGGAGGCCAGCTTCATATGCTGCATGACATAAACCCAGCCGAAGGCAGCGGAACTGTAGACGATGAAACCCAAGACAAACCATTTGGTGGTGAACGGCTTCGGCTCTCCACTGGCAATTTTGAGCAGCCAATCCGCGACCGAAGCCAAGGAGGCCAGTCCGATGACGATCAGGAGTATCACGTAGCCTTTCATGATTGCGCCGGATCCATGAACATCCTGTTTAGGGCCAATCCGGCGCATTGTCCAGCCTTTGCGATGAGGAAGACCTTGTCGCAGCGCGGTTTCGGTCGCATCTTGAAAGGGTCCTCTCCCTCCATGACCTCAGTTCCCAACGAACCTTCCCGGCCCTCCCCCAAAGCGCTGGCGCTCTTCTGGGCCGTCATCGGTGGGATCGTCCTCCTGATCCTTGCCGGCAGCTTCTGGCTGCGACACTCTCTGGCCGTAAGCTTTGAAGAGCCGCCGCCACCGGATCTCGGCAACCTGGAAGTGGAGTTGGAGGGCCTCGAGCGGACCGGACTTCCGGTGAACACAGCCACTCTGCATGGCAAGGTCCGGGTCTTCGCTCATCTTTACACCGTTTGCCCCCATGGCTGCGCGGCCGTCCTTGCGGAAATGGTGAAGCTAAATGAGCGGTTCCGCGGGAATCCCTACTTTCATCAGATCTCCATTGCGGTCATTCCGGAGAGGGATTCTCCGGAGCTTTTCAAAGCCCACGCGGAAGCTCTGGCAGTCCGGCCCACTGACCCGTGGTGGTTTCTCACCGGCAAACGGGAGGACATGGAGCAATTCATGGTCGAGGGTCTGAAACTGGAACGGCCAAAACCCATCCCCCCAGAGGAGCGACTCAACCCGCTTGATCTCTACGAACACGACCTGCGTATTGTGCTCGTGGATCGCCGAGGGACCATCCGGGGTTATTATTCGGTGTTTGATCCGTCGGACGAACTCGCCAAGCTGATGCGGGAGAAATTACAGCGCGATGTCCAGCGTCTCCTCGAGAACCCCACTCTCTGAAACCCAAAAGTGTTGATGAAAACCGCCTACCTCCTCCTCCTGTCTTTGTTTCTTGCCATGACCCTTCCGGCAGGTGCCGCTGACGCGCCCACCTACATCTATCACGGTGAAGTCACCGGAGTGGTCTGCAGCGCCTGTTCCAAGAAGGTCAAAGGAGCTCTCAGCACTCTTCCCGGAGTGAAGAGTGTCAAAATCCTAGCCACCGACCTGCCTGGTCAGGCCAAGATCGAAATTGTCGCAACCTCACCCGATCTGAGCAAAGCCGCCGCGATCAAGGCGCTCGGGGAATCGGCTGAGTACTATCAGATCCGGAAGCTGAAGAAAGATTGAACCGGAAAGGTGGCCGGCCCGAGCCTTCTTTATTTCGGAAAAAGCAGGGTCACCCCAAAGCGAAGCCCCCACTCTGGTCCGTTGCCGGGGCCTTCGGCATAGTAGCGTCCGCCAAGTTGGAACTGTACCGGAGCGCCGCCGATCTTGACGAGTTGCGACAGCGCAAGGTTGACGGGGACAGTCCACTGCCCGTGTTCCCAGTCATAGGTTGACTCGAGGTTGAGGCCAACGGTGGTCTGGGAGGCTGAGGTGTAGGAGAGAAAAGGCTGCAAAAAGGTGGCGTTGACCTCGTCACGGGCGTCCTCCCCCGCATAGGACCAAAGATGGTTGGCGAGAATGCCATAGGTCCAGCCTTTCTCCTGCCGGAGTATCAAGGCCGTCGGTCCAGCCCCCCATTTTTCCCCACCCAACAGGTCATCAGTGGCGGTGGGAATCAAGAAGACCGGTCCCGCACCCCAAATCCAACCAGTGGCAGTGGGTGCCTTGGGGGAGAAAAAGAGACTTTGCACCGTATCGCTTAATCCGCTCTGACTGCCCCAGCCGATCACGTCTTCCTGGTAAATATAGGGCAGAATGGTCCGTGAAATAAGGTTCCAATCATCATTCAATCCGATGGGGACCACTGGTTGGATGTTGAGTTTGTATTGGAATCCATCGCCTTCGGGACCACCACCCCAGTCAAAGTTACTTTGAAACGGGACGCTGATGAGAGCAGCCACGGGGTTCTGCAATTGTTTTGCCAGATCGGCGGCATCATCCTGGGCCGGAAGCTTCGGGACGTTCACCAGAGCCAGAGCCGTGCCGAGGATGAATGAACGACTCAAAAAGTATTTTTTCATGCGGCAGATCTTTCGATAGAGGTTCGAAGAGAATACTTACGTTCATTCCAGCAGAGGTCACCGTCGAAGAGGTCCACCCCTGAGCCTTCATTCTTCAAACCAAACCCACTTCCAAGCAAGCAGGAAATACCGGAGGCCCCGGAAAAGGGACCCACTGCAGGAACGATTTGCAACCACCATCAGGCAGTTGGCAGGGTGTGTTCAACAGGGAACGATTCACGCATGAATCAAGAAGGCCAAGAAGGTGAACGCCACCAGGGTGATGGCGGCCACCACCGCCCAAAACACTTTTCGCCAAGGCACTGGGGTCCCGGCAGCCCTCCGGCCAAATTCTTTGGCCACGAATTCGTCATAATGAAAATCCTCGTCCCCGGCCAAATCGAGGCCATCCAACTCGGGAGGCCGGAACCACTGCCGCCCTTCGCGGCGAGCGCCGCATCCGGCACAGCCGCGGGCGTTGGGAGACACCTCCTCCCCGCAGTGTCCGCAGTGAAAATCATCGGGAGCTCTCACCGCCTCATTTCTTCGCGTCCGGCGGCGGCGTTTTCAGCGTGAGCAGGAACGCCTTGATGTCCGCCAATTCCTGGGGTTTCAAAATCAGGGCCATGGGAGGCATCGGGCTGATGGGGGTGGCCACATAGCCCTCCGCGAGCACCGCATTGGGTTCCAGCAGGCTTTGAGTGATGTAAGCTTCATCCTTGCGGGCGGCGATGCCGTCCAGGGCCGGGCCGACCGGGCTGCCGACACCGCCCAGCATGTGACAGTTTTTGCAGGCGGCAATCGGATGGTTCTGGAAAAGGTTCTGCCCTCGCTGGGGGTCCCCGGTCAGGGACTTTTCCTCGGTCATCTCCGCAGGAACCAGCTCGCTGAGCCGGACATCATCAAAGTAACCGTCGCCTTGGGCGACATGGAGAATGTTGATGCTTGCGATGTTGCGATCTCTGTTGGTGAAAACGGTTTCGACCTCGACCCAGTCCGATTCCCGCTTCGTAAGCCGCTCGGTCTCGGCACGGCCAATGTGGTCGTTGTAGCTCACCTTGCCTCGCAGGGCATGCGCTTTGACCCATCCACTGAGACGATAAGTCGCCCCCGCTTTGAGAGTGACATCCTGATAATAGCTCGTGTCGGCCTGCTCCCGGGTGATGCAACGTATGGCATTCTTGCCGCCATGGGCCTGGCCCTCGCCGGTCACGACGGTCCATTCCGCACTCTCGTTGCCTTTGGCCTTGGCTTCGCCACCGTAATCTCGCCGCTTCCAACCCGTTGGCAGGCCATCGGGACCAAGTTGCTCAAGATCGCCGTTGGTGAGAAGGTTCGGACCTTCCTGGTAGCCGCTGGCCCCGTGGACCCGGCCCAACAACCGGGCGGCTTCCTTGATCCACTCATCCTCCCGAGCCCCGGGGGTCAGGGCTAGTTTGGAGGCGAGCGTCTTGATCTCCGGGGTGGTGGGAAAGGTGGCCAGTTTCACATAAGCCGCCAACCGGGTGCCCGCATCGGCATCGGAGACCACTCCGGAGCCAAACAGAAGCGACTGGGCCACCGCGTCCGATCCCAGAGCCCGAACCGCGTTGCGGCGCAGACGAGCGTCTTTGGCAAGCAGTCCGGCCCGGTGGGTGGCCTCATCGAGCGCCCCCAGTCCCTGAAGCGCCCAAAGGGCGTGGACCGCCGCGATCTTGCCATCATTCGCCATCACCAGAGCTTTCAAAGGGCCCACGGCGTCGGACTTTTTGCCTTCGACGAGCAGTTGCTGGGCATAGAGCCGCCAATACAGGGTGTCATCGCCCAGCGCCGCGAGGAGTTCGCCGGTGCCAGCTCCGGCGAGTGATTTCTTTTCCGGCCTGGCATCTTTCGCCAAGATCCGGTAGATCCTTCCACGGTGATGGTCACGCAGGTCATTTTCATGGGCCCCCCCCACACCGGTGGTGCCTTTGAATCCCCCGCGTTCCGGGGTCGGGGTCGGGTTGTGCTGGATGATGAAATTCTGGAAATCGGCGATCCAGACCGCACCGTCCGGACCGACCTCGGCATAAACCGGCGAGGTCCACTCATCGGTCGAGGCGAACAAATTCATTCCGTCGAGAGCGGTGAACCCGGCACCATCGGGACGCACGTCCATCACGGAGACCACTTTCATGGTGGGCTCACAGACCAATGCCTTCCCCTGGAAACGCTCCGGCAAAACATTGGAGTAGACAAACCCGCACCCCGCCGCCGAGGTGTAACCGCCCATGACATCGACCTGGCGGTAGTTCGGAGTGATGGCATGACAGAGGTCCACGACATTGATCTTCTTGGCCGTCATGACCTGGAGCCCCCGGGGCACCACATTGTCGGGAATGCCACCGTAAAAGATCGGCGCCCCGTTGGCCGTGCCTCCGAAAGCATCCCCCGCTTCGTTGGCGCTCTGGGCCCAGGTGTTGTTGGTGAACTGGTGCAGAAATTCCAGCGCCGAACCGTCGGACCGGAAGCGGTAGGTCCCCATGCGGAAGGAGAGATCTTTCCCGCCGACTTTCCCTTCAAACGCCGAGTAACCGACGGCCCCCTGAAGCCAGTTGTCATGGCCGAAATGAAGATTGCTTGCTTGGGCGTGGGTGTCTCCAATGCCCCACCCGGTGATCAGATCCTCCCTCACGTCCGCCTTGTCATCGCCATCGGTGTCTTTCAGAAAAAGGAAGCGGGGCGGCTGGCTCACGATGAGCCCCCCGTTGGCGAAGACAAGCCCGGTGGGAATGTTCAGGCCGTCCGCGAAAACAGTGAACTTGTCAGCCTTCCCGTCGCCGTCGGTGTCCTCACAGATTTTGATCCGGTCACTCCCGACGCCATCGGGTTTTACTCCATGCGGATAGTCGCTGGTTTCAGCGACCCAACAGCGGCCACGCGTGTCCCAAGCCAGAGCGATGGGCTTGCCGATATCGGGATCGCTGGCAAACAACTCCACGCGGCAGTCGGCGGGCACTTGGATCCGCTCCAGGCTGCCTTTCACGGAAAAGGGCTTCTGGAAGGTGAGAGGCTCGGGGCGCTTTTCATAGTTGGCCACCTGCGGGTGCGGCTCCCGGATTTCAGGTTCACGGTTGGCGAGAAAGGACTGCCAGGCATCGCGACGGTTGTCACCCACACTCCAAACGATGGCATTGCGCAGCATTTTTCGGAAATCCGGATTCTGCCAGGTGCGCTCGTCGTGACCGCTGGCGGTGTAAAACACCCGGCCCTTGCCCTGGTCCCGGGTCCAGGCCCAGGGTTCGCGGTGGTCACCTTCAACACGTTCCATGAGAAGGTGGCGCCCCTGAGCGTTGATCTGGTCATGAACGTAGGTTTCATCCCAGGTCTCGTATTCCGCCACCCCCTGCAAGATGGGGTGTTCCTTGTCGACGATGGTGGCCTTGAAAACACCCGTTTGATGAGATTTGAATCGTCCGCCCACCAGAGCGATGAAGCGCGGCTCATTCCCGAAGCAGGCGCTGGCACAGTGGACGGGAAGGAATCCCTTGCCGCTCTCGACAAAGGCATTGAGGGCTTGGAATTGGTCCGGTTTCAGCTCCCCATGATTTGCGTAAAGCATGACCGCATCATAATCGGCTAGAGTCTCCGGGTTCAGGCAGTCCGGCCGGGTGTAATAGTCAAAAAAGATCGCCTCCCTGCCCAGGTCCTGCATGAGCAGGGGCACATAAGCGGCGCTGTTATGATGCTGGCTTTCATGACCGAGGAAAAGGACCCGGAGAGGTCCGTCAGCCGCCTGCGTGGACGGAGGGGAGCCAAGAATGAGGGCGAACAGGGCGGGGAGCAGAGTCTTCATCTGTCGAAGGGTGGTGGGGAACAACGGTCGTATCATAACCTTGAACCCCCTGATCTGGCGAGCACGGATGCCGGACAATTTTTTGCGCAAATCGGACATTGCCACCACGGGCAAGCCGATCAAGGATGATCACCGGGGTAGCCACTCACCGGCAGGCAGCCTTCGGGACTCCGCCAACGGACTCCCGAGGAATTTTTCCACCCATCCGCGGATTTCCCGGACAAACCTTCCGCTCGAAAACCGGGACGCCCGTGCCATCATCTCACCGCGCAATCTTTGCGCCCGGACCGGATCCTCGAGTGCCGCGACGATGCGTTCCACCGCTTCTTTGTCCGAACGGTATTGCAGCTCCGGCAGATCCAGGATCTCCGCCGCCCCACCCGCCGCCGGGACAAAGGTCAGGCATCCGGCCTGGCCCAATTCGGCTACGGCAATCCCGAAGGCCTCTCCGGTAGCCCCGTGCAGGGCCCAACCTCTGCGGGCCAACAGCGATTGCTTTGCCGCTCCCGAGAGAAAACCGGACCACTCCACCCAGTCGCTCCATTCCTGGATCAGGCCAAAAACTTCCCGGCCATAGCCGGTTTCATGGTCCAAAGCTCCGGCAAGGGTGACCCGGACAGGGTGTCCCCGCCGCCTCACCTCATGAAGGATGCGCAACATCTCGAGGACCCGTTTTTCGGGAGAGATGCGTCCCAAAATGAGGAAGCGGTGCTCCTCCAACGGAGCCGCGAGGGTCTCCTCCGCCCCACCCACCACCGGTGGGTACAGAACCCCGTCAACGGGAATGCCACTGACGCGCCCCATGGTGTCGGCTGTCCATTGACTGTTGGCAAGCACGAGATCGCCCCGACCTTCGGGCACGGCTCCGCCATCCCCTCGAAGCAGTCGACCGCCGGCAAGATAGGCCCGGCGCAGCAGAGTCCCGTGGGCTTTCAAATGCGGGATCACGGAGGGATTGACAAGACGCTGCAAAGCATCATCCCAACTGAAATCAGCCAGCAACTGGATCCCCGCCCGGCCAAAGTCGAGGAAATTGTAGGTGCTGATGCAGGCATCAAAGTGCCGTGCCAGACTCCGGCAATAGCGGGTGAAAAGCCCCTGCTGAAGGGCCACCAACTGGGTGCCGCTGCGCACCGAGGGGAGCCGGGGGGCCCGACGGAGGGTGATCCCGGCCGGATCGATGGCGGTTTGGTGCACCGCGTTGATGGTCTCCCACTCCAACCGGGAAGCGGTCACGAACGTGACTTCCGCGAGGTCCTGCAGCGCCATGACGGTCCAGGCCGCGGTGGCCTCGGAACCCCCTTGCCCCATCCAAGGATGGGTGATGAGAATGCGGGGCCGCGGTGGCATGGCTGGCTGGGGGGGCATCAAGAGGAGGAGGTTCAACCGGCCGCAGACACAACCCTCCGGGTCGGCTCCCAGACACTATTGCGCGTCCCCCGCAACCAGACAAGACCGCCCATCAAAAGGGCCCAGTTCATGACATAAAAGTAGCGGGCATACCTGAGCAAGCGCACCGGCCTGGGCAAGTATTCTTCCAGCCAGGCGGCCGCCATCACAGCGAGCTGGGAAAGAAAAGCAAAGAGATAAAACCAATGCCACCAAGAAAGGATCGCGGCACTGACAAACACCGCCAGCAGAAATAGTGGACCGAACCAGCGCAATCCTTTGTGGGACCAAAAGGCGAAGCTGACAGCAGGATTCCGCCATGGCAGGAAGAGTCGGAAAAAGAAGGCGAGGTTTTGAAAATTCCCCGTCGAGATGCGGCGCTTGCGCCGGAACTCCTCATGAATGGACTCGGAGACGGCTTCGTAACAGACCGCCGCCGGATCTTTGACGGCGTCTCCGCCCTGCTCCAGGCAGCTCATGGTCTGGTAGAAATCATCCATGATGAGACAATGCGTGGGCATCGGCCTGAACAGCTTTCCCCTCAGGGCATAGCAGGCGCCGAAGGCCCCCATCATGCACCCCCAGAGGACACTCTCGGCGAGCTTCACCCCGTTCTCACGGTCGATGTAGGCATTCTCTTGCTGTGAGATTCCGCCGCGCCCGGCAAAGCTCTCATCGACGACCCGGGGAGCCACCAGACCGACCCTGGGATCGGAGAAATCACGCACCATCCGCTTCACCAGGCCCGGAGTCCA
The DNA here is from genome assembly GCA_024233005.1 of Akkermansiaceae bacterium. Classification (GTDB taxonomy): domain Bacteria; phylum Verrucomicrobiota; class Verrucomicrobiia; order Verrucomicrobiales; family DEV007; genus JACKQE01. The sequence continues at coordinate 55,930 of JACKQE010000001.1, forward strand.
CCGCACATTGGCATCACATAGAATGAACACCACATCGTCTCCGAGAGACGCGATCCAATCGGTCCGCTCCTCCACCAACTGATTGATGATGCAAATCTTGCCGCAGCGCCCGGGAAAAATCTGCAATTCCAATCCAGGACCGCCGGGAAGTTCCTGGCATCGCCGGATGATGTCGTGACTGCCGTCAGTACTGTGATCCGAACCAAGCACGATGTGAAACCGATCTGCCGGGTAATCGACCGCGAGGAGGCTTTGCAGCGTCCGCTCGAGAACCGCTTCCTCGTTGTATACCGCCATGAAGGCAACGACATGGGGGAATGGCCCTGCGGACGTACTAGCCTGCGAAGGGGACAGGAGCTTGGGATGCCGGAGAAAGCGTGCCGGGAGATAGCGGACCAAAAGCCGCAGCAGCACCGGGTAGATGGCATAGGTGTGGGCCAAGGCAGCCAGCGAGCCCCAGAAGACCCCTTGCAGAATGAGCACGATCCAGAACATCGCGGGAAGAAAGAAGAAGCGGCCCCTCGCGATCAGCAGGCATTCTCGCGTTTGAAAAAGGTCATCACCATGATCTGAAAATCGAAAAAGACATTCCAGTTCTCGATGTAGTGCAGGTCGAAACGAACGCGTTCAGAGAGGTCGGTGTCCCCGCGCAATCCGTTGACCTGGGCCCAGCCCGTGATGCCGGGTTTGATGTTGTGGCGCGCGTTGTAATGCGGGATGACTTCCTTGAATTCCTCGATCAACTCGGGACGCTCCGGGCGCGGACCCACCAGACTCATTTCCCCTTTCAAAACATTCCAAAACTGGGGTATTTCGTCGATGTTCCAGGCCCTCATGAACGTGCCGATGCGGAGGCGCCGGGGATCATCCTTCACGGTCCATCCAATCTTGCCTCCGGTTTCGGCATTCAATCGCATGCTGCGGAGTTTGACCATTTCGAAGATTTGCCCGCTCCGCCCAAGGCGGCGTTGGCGGTAGAAAATGGGCCCGGGACTTTCGAGGTAAATCAGAGCACCGCAGACCGCAAGAATGGGGACGGAGAGCACGAGTCCGACGAACGCTCCGACCATGTCGATGGCGCGCTTGACATACTGGTTGAAGGCGGAGTGCAGCGGCAAGCGGGAAATCCCGAGCACGGGAATGCCGCTGACAGATTCGAGATGCAGTCCGGAGAGCAGGACGCGGAAATAGTTCGGCGCCAGCTTGAACTCAACCATGGCTTTCTCACACATGGTGGCCAACTCCAGGAGGCGGTGGTTCTCCAAATCGAGATCGCCCACCAGAACCACATCGACCTCGTCCTGAGGGAGGATGCGTGCCAGATCTTCCAGCGAACCGAGAACAGGGATGTGCGAGGGAGGCTGGGTGGCAAGCCTCCCCGACGGTGGAACGATCACCCCGACGACCTCGATCTGTCGGGCGTGGTCAGCCCCGAGTGCTGAGATGGCCCGGGCCCAGCGCTCGTTCCAACCGACCAAAACAGTGCGTTGTCGCAGCAGCCGGGCAAAGCGGTCCCGGCAGAGCAACCGCCACAAAAACCAACGCCACGTCGGCATCACCACCAGAAGAACCACCAGAGCCAGGAACGAATAGATCCGGCTGACGTCCGGCTGGATCTTCAACATCAGGGTCAGCCCCAGGAAAGAGGCGAACCAGACCACGCAGCTTTTGATGAGAATGCGCAACGTCCGGTGAAACGAGAGCAGATTCTCATGGGTGTAGAGATGAAAATTGATCAATGTCACCGCCATGATGACGGTACCGACGAAGAAATGCCCCATGTAATCGAGGGCCTGCATGGGCTCCATACCCTTGACCCCGAGATCATTCAATCCCGTCTCGAAACGCAGCCAATAACTGCCGAGGAGACTGAAGAAAACGATGAAAACGTCCGCACCGAAGGTCAGTGCCCGCAGATTCGTCAACAACCCGCTGCGGCGCCCTCTGCTTGGCGCGCTCTTCCGCTGGTTGTCGTTGTCTTTGTCATGGTGTTGGTGTTTCATGGTGACCTGAGGACGGGGGGTATCCCTGGTACGGAAATTCAGGAAGCTGCCTTGAGCGCCGGGAAAGCCGAATGCCCTTTGGTGTAGGCCTCAAAGTGCAGACCGGCGCGGGTCGGTTCGGTCGACCCATTGAGGACGCAACCGGCAAGGGGAGCCCGCATCCGTCGGAGTTCCTCGCAGACAGCTTTGACTTCGGAGGACTGGGTCAGGCCGGCACGCACCACCAGACAGACTGAATCGACGTAACGGGCGAAACCCAGGGCATCGCTGACGACGCCGAGCGGAGAGCTGTCGATGATGACACAGTCAAAATTCCGGTAAGCCTCCCAGAGCATGGCGGCAAAATGTTCACCGTTGACGGCATTGGGGCCAAAACCACCGCAGGATAGCAGGAAGAGGTTGTCCACAGCAGTCTGGAAAAAGAGATTCTGCCCGTCGGACTGGGGAATCGGGGTTTTCGGCTTGAGAATTTTGGCCAGGCTGGGCTTGCGGAAATCGGCATCAAGCAACAAGGTGCGGTAACCCAACCGGGCCTGCAGGGTCGCGAGGTTGATGGCGCAAAAAGATTTCCCTTCGTTTGGCAACGTACTGACGATCAGAACACTGCGCGGACTGCTGACCGAGAGGGCGGTCCGCAGAGCGCGGAAACCCTCCGAAACCCCGGAGTGCGGATTGAGTATTTCCCCCAGCGGATCGTCATCGTTCAGGTTTTTGACCGCCGGGATTTCCGCCAGCACTGGAAGACCCAGTTGCTGCTCCACTTGGGCACGTGAACGCAGGGTCCGATCGAAGAGGAAAATTCCCAAAATAATGGCCCCGCCAAGGAAGGACCCAAAGAATCCGGCAAAGACGACCGCGAGCTTTTTGTTCGGAGAGACGGGCTTCTCCGGCACCCGGGGATTCTGGAACCGGCGGATGCTCGAAAGATTGGGAGTTTGGGCAACGTCCGTTTCCTTGATGCGCTGCACGAGTTGGGCAAAAATGGCACGATCCCCCTCCACTTCCCCCAGCAGTTTCACCAGTTCCTTGCGGGTGCTGTCCCGCTTAAGGATTTCCGTCTGCTGTTCCTGCACCGCCTGGGTCAGCTTCTGTTCATTCTCCACGGCGGCTTGGTAGCGGTTCCGGATCTTCTCTCCGGCTTCAAGGGCACTCTGCCGAACGGCATTCTCCAATTCCACAACCTCCCCCTCGAGCGAAATCCAGAGGGAATGCTTGGGCGTGTACTGCTTGCGCACGCTGGCAAAGGCGGCGCGCTTTTCCGCCAGCAACGTCAGGAGCTGGCTCAGATGCTCCTGATTGCGGAATTCCCCAATGTCGAGAATCTGCTCGGGCTTGTCTTTGGGGATGGCTTCCATCTGCGACAGATCAGTCTGCGCCTTAAGCCGGTCATTCTTGGCATAGCTGAGCATGCCACTGAGCTCCTTCAGTTTCTGATCCACAATGTTTCCATCCTGGTCGATCGGCATATCCCCGTGGGCGGCGCGGAATTCTTCCAGTTTGCGCTCATTGTCCGCAAGGCGGACCTCGATCCGGGCTTTCTGCTGGATCAGGGCTTGCTGGACACGCTTGCTGGCGTCGATGTTCTGCTCACTGAGCAAGTCTTCAAATTGCTTGACGTAGGCCTCGGCAAGACGAGCCGCCCGCCCTGGGTTGCTGTCCTTGACCTGTATCAGGATGTTTCGGGTCCCGCGTTGCAGAGCCACCACGAGACTGTTTTGCAAGGCCTGGATCCGTTTCTCGGGGGAAAGCGGGGCAAAGTCGGGATCCTCGGCAAGTTTTTCAGAATCGATGACCCGGGAGGCGATTTCGACGCCTTGCAGGAGATTTTCAAACGACTTGAGAATCTCCAGACCGGCGAAGTCCAGGTTCCTCACCCCCTTGTTGTTCAGAACCGTTTCCCCCTCCAGTTCAATGTAGACCACTGCCGTCGAGGCGTAGATTTTTGTGGCCAGCAGGGCGTATGCGAGACCTCCCGCAATGGAAACACCCAAACAGATCCAAAGGATCCAAGCATTACGCCGGAAGACTTTCCATAGCTGACCCAGATCCAGCAGCGGCAAGGGCGCTCCCTCCCCCACGGCCCCTCCAAAAGCCAGTGGCTCAGCGTCAGGGCGCGCTTGAAAGGGGACGGGAAGGTTCATAAGGGGTCGCAATACTTGTAACTGCTAGAATATTCACCATGTCGATCATATTTGCAATACCAAACAGGAAATTGACACATAAATAATAATTAGCAGAAGTTAGATGATTAATTATGTTAGTATTTATGGTTTTTTCAATTTAGTGCTGTCCATTGTCAGGCAACCCCGTATTCCGATCGCTGCTTTTGCGGGGGCTTCCGGGTTGATTTTCCCCACCCCGGACTTACTCTGAGCTTTCAAACCTCTATTCCACCACCACACCCACTTCGTCCGATCATGGCCCACACTCTTCCCGCACTGCCTTACGCTCTTGATGCTCTGGAGCCTCACATCGATGCCCGGACCATGGAGATCCATCACGGAAAGCATCACAACGCTTATGTCACCAATCTGAACAAGGCGCTTGAAGGGCAGGATGCCCTTGCCGCCAAATCCATCGACGACCTCGTCGCCGATCTTCCCGCTGTGCCGGAAAGCATCCGTGGTGCGGTGCGCAACAACGGTGGCGGACATTGGAACCACACCTTCTTCTGGTCCATCATGGGACCGAATGCCGGGGGAACCCCCAGCGGCGAACTCGCGTCAGCAATTGATGCGGCTTTCGGCAGTTTCGACGCCTTCAAAGAAAAATTCGCCGCCGCCGGGGCCACCCGGTTCGGTTCAGGCTGGGCCTGGCTCTGTTTGAAAAGTGATGGCACGCTTGCCGTTTGCTCCACACCCAATCAGGACAACCCGCTCATGGCAGGTGTCGCCGAGTGTCTTGGCACTCCGCTGCTCGGCCTGGATGTCTGGGAGCATGCCTATTACCTCAACTATCAGAACCGACGTCCAGATTACATCGCCGCCTTCTGGAATGTGGTAAACTGGGCTGCTGTCGCAGAACGCTTCGCCGCGGCCAAAGCCTGATCCTCCCAGCTGTATCGCGGGCGCCGTCGGGATTCCCTGCCGGCGCCCGCTTGTTTCACGCCCCAGCCCCATCTGTCCCGACTCCCATGGCCCTGATCAACGAGAATTTCCTCAAGCTCAAAGCCGGTTATCTCTTTCCGGAAATTGCCCGACGCGTCAAAGCCTTCACCGAAGCCCATCCTGACCAGGCCAACCGGGTCATCCGCTGTGGTATCGGCGATGTGACGGAACCGCTTCCGGAGTCCTGCCGGAAAGCGATGCATGAAGCGATCGATGAACTTGGCACCCGGGAGCACTTCCGCGGATATGGACCGGAACAGGGGTATGATTTCCTGCGCAATGCCATCGCCAAGCGCCAATTCCAGGATCGGGGTATCGAGGTCTCCGCGGATGAGATTTTCATTTCTGACGGCTCCAAATGCGACACCGGCAACATTCTTGACATCTTTGGCAACCAGAACCGCATTGCGATCACTGATCCCGTGTATCCGGTCTATGTCGACACCAATGTGATGGCGGGCAACACGGGCGAAGCCGATGCCAATGGCGCGTTTGCCGGACTCCTCTATCTGCCTTGTACCCCGGAAAACGGCTTTGTTCCGGCCATCCCGAAGGAGAAGGTCGACCTTGTCTACCTTTGCTATCCGAACAATCCCACCGGCGCCACCGCCACCAAGGCCCAACTCCAGGAGTGGGTCGATTACGCTCTCGCGAACGACACCACCCTCCTCTACGACGCCGCCTACGAGGCCTACATCCAGGATCCGGAACTGCCCCGCAGCATTTTCGAAATTCCCGGGGCCCGCCGCTGCGCCATTGAGTTCCGCAGCTTTTCCAAAATCGCCGGTTTCACCGGAGTCCGTTGCGCCTACATCATCATTCCCAAGGAACTGGAAGGCCGCACCACCGGGGGAACCCGCCAGTTGGTGCATCCTCTCTGGTCACGTCGTCACAGCACCAAATTCAACGGAGCCAGTTATCCCGTGCAGCGCGGCGCCGCCGCCATCTTCACCCCGCAGGGGGAAGCCGAAGTCACGGAACTGATCCGCCATTACATGGGCAACGCGGCCCTCCTGCGCGCCGCCTGTGCCGATGTGGGATTGGCCGTCTATGGCGGGGAAAACGCCCCTTATGTCTGGGTTGCCTGCCCGGCCGGCACGGATTCCTGGGGGATGTTCGATCGCATGTTGACCGAGGCCAATGTTGTCATCACTCCCGGGTCGGGGTTCGGGGCCGCTGGCGAAGGCTACTTCCGCATCAGCGCGTTCAACTCCCGCGCCAATGTGGAGGAAGTGTGCCGGCGCATCCGGCAACTCCTTGGCTGAACGGGCAGACCGGAACTCAGTCGATCAACCGGTCGAACCTGAATTGGCAGCACCCCAGATCAATCACATTCCGTGAGCGCGAAAGGCTCTCCCGGAGATGGTCCGCGACGGAGTAGATCCGATGTTGTCCATCTTTACGCGACTGCACCAATCCTGCTTCTTTCAGAATGCGGAGGTGCTTGGAAACATTGTAGGAGGTCGCCATGAGAATCCCGCAAAGGTCTCCCACCGTGCGGGGCTCTTCCATGAGATGCCGCAGCAATCGCAGGCGGGTGGGTTCCCCCAGCGCACGCAGCACAGGGATGCAGTCGATCGGCGATGCGGAAGTCTCAGACATGGGAAGTTCCCCAGTTATGACGCAAAGGCCGCCAAGACACAACCTGCAGGCGAAAAAAAGTGCCCCCCACCGAAGACCTCCCGGAAAAAGATGCTTCCCTTTGTGATTGGCATTCATGGCAGGATCGTATAGTTAAAGGCATCAACCCAACACCATGAGAGGTATTCTGTTTCTGGCTTTGGCAGCGGCTTTTGTCGCTCTTTTTATCTACCCCGGTTACCTTTTTCACCTCAAGCCAAACGACGAAACGCCGGTATCGCCGGTCGTGGTTGAACATTCAGAGCCCCCTCTTCCAAGCGCCCCACCCGATCCGGCACCGGCGCCCGTGGAGGAAGGTCCGAGGCAATACCCGGCGGACCTGACGGTCCAAAGTGCCAACGGAGTGGCCATGGAGGCGGTCCTTTTGGGCCGCGGACCGACCAAAATCCACGCGCTGCGCAAATCGGATGACCGGCACTTCGCCTTGAATCTGGGCCAACTCTCTGCGGAGTCACAGCAGAAGGTGGGCCGGTTTCCCGAATCCATGACAGATGAAGAAGTGGCTCACGCTGTGGAAGCAGCCACCCCGAAAAAGGCTCCCGCTTTGGCCACCTTCCTGGAAGACCAAATCAAGGACAAAACCGAAAGGCTCGGAAAAAAGACCACGGAACTGGCCAACCCCAAGCTGACGACCGCTCAAAAACAAATCCTCCAGCACGATATCAAGGTCCTGGAGACTGAAATTTTCAAACTGCAGCAGGACCTTGAGACCAAATCGCGGTAGCGCAATCCCTCAACCGTCGCCGAGTGCCATCACGGGAGCCTCCGGAGCCACGGTCGCGATGAGGTAACTCGCGAGATTCACCCAGGGTCCGCACCGGCTGAGAATACCGCTGTCCGCTGTCGCGATGACATCAAACGCGACGGATCCGGCTTCCAAAAGGGCCTTGTCCGGGTCCGGCACGAGGGAAACCAAAGTCGGAAATTCAAATTCCGCTCCGGCAGACTCCAGCATGGCCTTGATCTGGCCGCTGTTGGAGACCGGTTCGTCCAGCCACCAATGCACCAAGGCGGGCCGCAGACGCTCCAGGCCACGGTAGACCAGATCGATAACCGCAGCGGTATCCTCAAGCAGGCGGTAGTTGCCATTCAAACTCGCGAGATCACGGACACAACCGTCTCGTCCCTTCAACAGCACACCGCCTCCCAAGAGAGTTTCCAGGGTGATGATGAGATTAAATCCATCGATCGCAAGGCGGCGGTCCCGGATCTCAGAAATCGGCAGCCGACGGCACTCCCGCGATGCTTTGGCCTCGTCGGAGCATGCCGAGCGCAGCACCGCCTGACGCTGCCGGGCGACCAGTTGATGGCGGTCACCAACCAACTTGAGCGACGAGGTGTCCGCATACCCATGGCTGAACAGCCAGGAAAGCTCCTCCACGGCACAGCGGAGAACGGGCAAAGCCTCCGCGCCAAAGAGGGCGGCGTCCTGGGGCTGGGGACCTCGGCGTTTGGGTGGGGGCATGGTCGTCGGACTCTACAACCTGTCCCCTGCTCCGCAAGCGGCGAGGATGCCTGCGGCCTTGTGCAGGGTTTCCTCATACTCTTTCTCGGGGAGCGAATCCGCCACGATGCCAGCCCCGGTGCGGAAGCTGAATAACCGCCTCTCTAGCACGGCGGTGCGGATGGCAATGCTGAACCGGCTTTCCCCATTGAATCCAAAACAGCCAATCGCTCCCGTGTAGAGCCCCCGGGGCTCCTGTTCGAGTTCGCGAATGATCTCCCGGGCTCGCTTTTTGGGAGCCCCCGTGATGGATCCGCCCGGGAAGCATGCCGCCAGAGCCTCCGCGTGCCCCAACCCCGGACGGGCAACCCCTTCAATGGTTGATACCAGATGAAAGACCTGGGCGAAGCGCTCCAACCGCAGCAAATCAACCGCCCGCACCGAGCCATATTCACAGACCCTCCCGAGATCATTGCGCTCCAAGTCGGTGATCATGATCAACTCGGCGATTTCCTTGGCCGAAGTGATGAGATCGTATGCCGAGCGCTCGTCGCTATCCGGATCAGCAAACCGGGGCCGGGTGCCTTTGATCGGCCGGGTCCGCATATGGGATCCACTAAGCCGCAAGAAAAGCTCCGGTGACGCTGACAGAACCTGCCTGTCCCCAAGATCGAGAAAAGCGCCAAACGGAGCCGGTGACACGGCCCGCAACCGGCAATAAAGATCGAAGGGATCCCCTCCCGGCCACTCACTCTGGAAAGGTTGCGAGAGATTGACCTGATAAATGTCACCGGCCGAAATGTAATCCAAAGCCCGCTCCACCATGAAAAGGAACCGGTCCCGGGAAACCGGCCGACGGATTTCGTGCTCCCGGGGAAGCCGGGGTTCACGCTCTAGCGCCCTCCAGTCCAAGCGGGCACTCAAGTTCCCGACATCCCACCACTGGTCATGGGTATGATCATGGATCAACGCCTGCGGATAGACTCCGAAGCGGTAACTTCCCTCATAATCGATCCAGCCGATCAAGCCTCCGGTGGGAAAGCCCCAATCGGGGCCAAGAACCCCCTCCCCTCCCACAGGGGGACACCAAGATGTCAAGGACGCCCAGTCCTGCGGACCACCCTCCACCACATCCGTGGGGTCGCAGCTGATGATCGAAAACCGGCTGTCATCCCCGCCTCCATAACCGGAGCCCGGCGCCTCGTCCTGGGTCGAACTGTCCAAGAAAACCAGCCCCGGTCGGTGCCGCAGACCCGCCGCCACCTGAACAGGACTCGCATCAAGCGAGACCGGCCGCGGATGAGGAAGACGGAACAGGGAGGACACAGCGCCATTTTCGCCGCAATGGGCTCCCCGCGCAAGCCGGACCGGATCATCCTTCAGGCGCTCTATTTGCCAATCCGATACAAGGCTTTGTTCGTGCGGAGGTAGATGGCGCCTCCGGCAAAGGCGGGAGTGGCGTTGGTTGCCTCACCAGGTGTCAGAACGTTGTGCGCCACCACTTTCAACCCAGAAGGCGATGGCTCAAAAACATGAGTTTCCGCCGTCTGGTCCACCACGTAACACTTTCCGCCCACGTAGTTCAGAGAACTCCACGCATTTTTCCCCAAGCGTTCCTTCCAGCGATCCTCTCCCGTTTTCGCGTCGAAACACTGCGCCGCCCCCGGTTCGTTGCAAATGTAGACATTCCCTCCGAGGAGAATGCCAGAGCCGATCCGCTGTTGGTTGCGCGGCACCAGCCAGAGCCGGTGGGAGGCCGTCAGATCTCCCGTTTCCCCGGCCCCGGGGAGTCTGACCCCGATCGCGGGTCCTCCATAGCCGCACATCGCAACCACCGTGCCGTCCCCCACGAGCGGATTGTTGTAACACAGGTCGCTCAGCCCCCCGCAACGCCACCACTCTTTCCCCGTCGCGGGATCAAAACTGACAAGCCACTTCGGCAGCGGCACCAACATTTCTGCGCGCCCTCCATTGTCCAAGATCCGGGGCACCGCCCAGGAGCCTTTGAATTGTTTGATTTCCGCACTTTGCGCGTCCGGCAGGGCCGTTTCCCAGACCAACTTGCCCGTCTTTCGGTTCAATGCGACCAACTTCGCCAGCAGGCCCGGACCCGCGTGGACAATGATCAGATCCCCCCAAACCACCGGACTTGCTGCATTCGGCCCCCAGATGTGGGCAAATTCACCGAGGTCCGCCTGCCAGCCGGCGCGACCATCCAGGTCATAGGCATGGAGGCCCGCCGACCCATGCCAGGCGTAAACCATGCCCTCATGCACCAATGGAGAGGCGGAACACCAGGGATTGGTGGCATGGGTGATTTCGTCTTTGCCGTATTTCACGGTCTGCCGCCACCGTTCTTTGCCCGTGGCGGTGTCAAAGCAGACCAGGGAGCGCTCGTGACCTTTCTCCCGGGCCTCGGTGAGGAAAAGGCGGTTGCCCACCACCACCGGCGAGGAATTCCCCGGAGCGCCCAATTCCACCCGCCAGACCGCATCGCCAGCCGACCAAGTGACCGGATAGGTTTCGGATGCCGGCAGCGTGCCGTCGCCCGCCGGTCCCCTCCATCCAGGCCAGTCACCGGCACGCAGGCCGGGAACCAGAAGAAGGGCGACCAAACTGAAAGTCACGGAAGTGGGAGAATTCATGGAATCCCATCCTAACAGCGACCGGGGACGATTGACAAGAATCTCCGCATTCCGGACTGCTCCGCATCTGCGTCCCTTCGGCGGGGAAATCGGTTGCAAGCCGGAGAGAGATGCGGTTTCTTGCAACTCTTCCGCTGCGGAGTGGCTCCGGTCACCCATGCCGCCCGATTGCCTTATGGTGTAACGGTAGCACAACAGATTCTGAATCTGTTTGTCAAGGTTCGAATCCTTGTAAGGCAACCATGGCCCACGCCGCCGGCCCCTGGCCGACGCAACGGTGGGATCCTCCTTGGATAGAGCCCCCCTTCTCCCCTTCAAAATGAGGGCTTGCGTTGGGTCACGGGCAACCTTCCAATGGTTCTTTGATCTGCCTTGGGAGAAAAGGGGGAACATCCCGACCCTGCCGGATGCAACCGAACTCGGAGGTATCGTTCCACCTCTCCTTGGGCGGCGGCAGTCTGCAATCGGCAGACCGGTGCCCTCAAACTGTTAAACCACTGACGCAGCCATGAAACTCAGCCACCTTCTCCTCGCCCTTGCGGTTGCCTGCTCCGCCCCGTTCGCGCAGTGCGCGCCCCCGGCCGACAGCGCGGACTTCAGCGCCTTGAAAAACGAGATCGAAAGACTCAAAGGCTTGGTCCCCGACCAGTCTCATGCCATGAAAGATGTTGCCTATCATTTCACCAATCTCTGGTTCGCCGGACAGCAGGAAAACTGGCCTTTGGCGGAATTTTACCTCGCTGAATCGCGTTCCCATTTGCGCTGGGCGGTGCGCATCATCCCCATTCGGAAAACACCCCAAGGGCAGGAGTTCAAACTCGCCGACCTTCTGGCGCCGATGGAAAAAACCGTTCTCAAAGACCTGCAGGGAGCCATTGCCTCCAAGGACATCAAGGCCTTCCGATCGCAGTATGAATTGACACTCAACAGCTGCTATGCCTGTCACGTCACAGCGGGCAAACCCTTTCTTCGTCTCCAGATCCCGCTCCAACCCGAGGTCCAGATCATCCGCTTTGATCCCGCCCCCTGATTCCCAACCTTCTCCCGGATGCCCAAAACGGATGGGGCACATGCTTCAGGTTGTCCAAAAATTGAATTGCCAGATGCCTCAGGCCTCTGTTTCCTAGCGGACGGAATCCGACTCCGCTGCCGATCATGCCCGACGACCCCACCCCGCCCCCCCAACCCTCCTCTGCGAAAATGCGGGTCTTTCTTTCCCGCTTTGGCAGCACGGTGGTGCTGTGGTCGATCATAGCCGCCGCTTTTCTCATCCAGAAAAAACCGCTTTTCTTCGGAGTGGTCGGCTTGGTGGGGTTGATCGGGTTGATCGAGTATTTCCGGCTCTTCACCACGCCGGGGTTTCGCAGGTTCCGCTATCAGGCGGTCGCTCTCGCCCTGGTCTATTACCTGGTGCTCTTCTGGGGCAGCCATTGCGGTTGCCTTGGACCCTGGATCAAGGAACTGGATGGCCTGACCATCGCGGTGCTCGTCATTCTGCTGGTGCTGACCCGGCTCCGGTCTCCCTTGGAGGGAGTGCAAACCATCGAGGAGATTGCTTCGGCGGTGTTCGGGTTCGTCTATGTGGTCATGCTTTTCGCTTTTGTTGGAAAGATCATGCTCCTCCCGCTGATGGACAGCGCCGGTCAGCCATCGGGCCACTGGTACATGCTCTACCTGCTGGCGGTGACGAAATTCACCGACATGGGAGCCTACCTCGTCGGCTCACTCATTGGACGGGACAAAATGATTCCTCATATCAGTCCGGGAAAGACCTGGCAGGGCTTCGCCGGTGCCATCGGCTTCGCCTTCCTTGCCAGTTACGGCTGCCGCTGGCTGTTCGGCGACAGTATCCCGCTTGTCACTCCGGGACACGCCGCCGGACTCGCCTTGGCGCTCTCCCTGGTCGCGGTGCTGGGCGACCTCGCCGAGTCGATCCTGAAACGCAGTCTCGCCTCCAAAGACTCGGGACATCTCATGCCAGGCATCGGGGGAGTCCTCGACTTGATCGACAGCCTGCTCTTCACTGGTCCCATTCTCTATTGTTTCCTCCTTTTCAAGCTGGGCACGGCCTGATTCGGATCGCCGCCCCTCTCCTCCCGCATGTCCCGGACACCCTCTGCCGCCCCCAAAAATGTCGTCGTTCTCGGATCGACCGGCTCCATCGGTGAGAGCGCCTTGCGCGTTGCCCGGGACATCCCGGACCGGATGCGGCTGGTCGGTCTGGCCGCGAACCGCAGTGCGGACAAACTGGCCCGCCAAATCGCCGAGACCGGAGTCAAACGCGCCTGTCTGAACGATCCCGCCGGCTACCGGGCGCTGCGGTCGGAGGTTCCCGGTTCGGTAACCCTCCACAGCGGACCGGACGGGCTTGTCGAGCTGGCAACTCTCCCGGAGGCCGATCTTGTCCTGATTGCGATTGTTGGCACGGAGGGCCTGCGCCCTGCTCTGGCGGCGATTGAGGCCGGCAAGGACATCGCCGTAGCCAGCAAAGAAATCCTCGTCATGGCCGGGGAAGCCGTCATGGAGGCCGCCCGACGCCGGGGGGTACGGGTCCTGCCGGTGGACTCCGAGCACAATGCGATTTATCAATGCCTCGAGGGCCGGGATCCCTCGGAGGTTTCCCGCCTCATTCTGACCGCTTCGGGCGGACCTTTCCGGAAAACCCCCCGGGAAGAACTGGCCGCGGTCACGATCGCCCAAGCCCTGAAACATCCCACGTGGGAAATGGGGCGAAAAATCACCATCGACTCGGCCACCCTTTTCAACAAAGGGCTGGAAATGATCGAGGCACGGTGGCTTTTCGATGTGGCCATGGACCGGGTGGATGTCATCGTTCACCCGCAGAGCATCATCCATTCCATGGTGGAGTTCATCGACGGCTCGGTCCTCGCCCAACTCAGCGTCACCGACATGTGCTTCCCGATCCAATACGCCGTGACCTGGCCGGAGCGCGTCCCCAACACGTTGCCTCCATTGGACTTCGCCCAATTGGCACGCCTTGATTTTGAGGCTCCCCGTTGGGCTGATTTTCCCGCGCTTCGTCTCGCCCGGGAGGCCGGAGAACGTGGCGGCACGCTCCCGGCGGTCCTGAATGCGGCCAATGAGGTCGCTGTGGCCGCCTTTTTGGATAATTCACTTTCGTTTCCGCGAATTTGGGAAACCGTGGAGGAAACCATGCGGGCCCATCCGAACACGGACCATCCGACACTGGATGAAATTCTCGCAGCTGACTGCTGGGCGCGTGAGAAGGCCCGCAACCTGACGCAACTTTCATGAGTGAAAAAGCCAAACACTGGGTCGGTTTCGACCTCGGCGGCACCAAGATGCTGGCGAAGATTTTCGATGACCAGTTCACCGAAATTGCCTCCGCAAAGCGAAAAACGGAAGGAAACCGGGGCCAGAAAGCCGGCATTGCCCGCGTCGTCAAGACCATTGAGGAGGCTCTCCTGGCAGCCAACCTGACCTCGGCGGACCTGGCCGGGATCGGGGTGGGGTGCCCGGGTCCGGTGAATCCGGAGAAAGGAATCATCCTCGAGGCTCCCAATCTGGGCTGGGTGAATGTGCCCATCGCCAAAGAACTGCAAAACGCCTTTGGTTGCCCGGCGGTGGCCTGCAACGATGTGGACGCCGGGGTCTTTGCCGAATACAGCTTCGGCGCCGCCAAAGGCGCGCGGTGCGCCGTCGGGGTCTTTCCTGGAACCGGCATCGGGGGCGGGGCAGTGATCAATGGCAACCTCCTGGAAGGTTCACGCATTTCCTGCATGGAGATCGGTCACATGACCCTCGAACCCAATCCCGGCAGTGGTGGCGAAACCCTTGAGACCCTGACCAGCCGACTGGCCATTGCCTCCCAGGCCGCCCAAGCGGTCTACCGGGGTCAGGCACCCTATCTCGCCGAAAAATGCGGCTCCAGTCTCGACAAGATCACCAGCAGCAAAATCGCCGAAGCCATCGCCGCAGGGGACAAGGCCATCGAAGCCATCGTCCGCCGGGCGGCCGATCTGCTGGGCTGTGGTATTGCCACTCTGGTCCACATCCTCGCCCCGGATACCATCGTGCTGGGAGGTGGCCTGGTGGATGCGATGCCCAAGCTTTATCTCGACGAAGTCACCCGTTCCGCTGAAAAACGGGTTCTCTCCGCCTATGTTGGCACGTTCCGCATCGTCCCGGCCAAGTTGGCAGAAAGCGCGGGTTCCAAAGGCGCCGCCGCCTGGGCTCGGAAGAAAATCCAACGGTAACCCACCCTTCCCCGCCCTGTCGACTCACTCGGGCTCCCGGTCTTCCAGATTTTCCGGTTTCAGTCCGGGAACGGTGGATGCCTTGTCGGCGTAGCGGTCGAAACGGTTGGAAAGGATCAGCAACGTGGGGGCCCACAGTCCCACAAAGATGCCGAAGCGCTCGGCGTGGGCCCGCTCTTCAGGGGCATCTCCCATCAAGAACCACCAAATGAAAATGGAGGCACCGATGGAGATGACGCCGAGTTGAAAACACAGATTACTCAACAAACGGCAGGTACGGGGGTTCATGTTTCCATGCTAGAGACTGACCAGTCGGTTTGTCCAGCCTCCAATGTGGCGTGATGTCGTGACGCATCCGAGCCCTCATGGGAACCGTGCCCAAATCCGTCGACGGAACATTTCAGGCCAAATCGGCCGAAGGCGGCTCTGTCCGGAGGAGCGCTTCTGCGAGAACCAGGTCACCCGCCACCGTGACTTTGGGGTTGGGATCAGGATTCTCCACCAAACACACTCCATGTCCGGCCGCTTGGATGGCGCTGACCTCATCGGTGACCACCGTCCCAGCCGCCACGACCCCGGCATAGGCATCCCGGAGCCAGTCGAGACGGAAAATCTGGGGTGTTTCCATGGCCCAAAGCCCTTCACGGTCGACGCTGCCGATGACCCGGGCGCTGGCATCGGCTCGTTTCAAGGTGTCCGTCACCCGGTGGGCCAATGCGGCGGCTCCTGCCTCGCGGGCCGCCGCGATCACCGCAAGAAGGGCGCGCTGACTCACCAAGGGGCGGGCCGCATCATGAACCGCCACCCAACGGGTCCAGGGAGGCACCCGCTGCAAACCGGCCCAAACCGAAAAATGCCGCTCCGCTCCCCCTTCGCAGACCCCGGCGAGTTTGCCCAGGGATTTTTCTGCCAAGGCCGCAAATCCGTCCTGCTTCTCCGCCGTGGTCACGACCACAACGGAATGAATCCCGGGACACTCGCAAAGCACCCGCAGGGAGCGTTCGGCCACCGGAAGGCCTCCCAGTGGGGCCGTCAGCTTGTCGAATCCCATGCGCCGGCTGCTGCCGGCCGCGACAAGAATGGCAGTGACCATGTCCACCAGGGAGCGGGATCAACCCAGTTTGCCCATCACCGTTTGGGAAATCACCTTGTTGTCGGCGCGACCCGCGCTGCGTTCCTGCACCAACTTCATGACCGCCCCCATTTCCTTGCGACTGGTGGCTCCGGTCTCCACAATGGCCGCGTCGATCAGGGCTTCCAGTTCGGCCAGTTCCATGGCCTGCGGCAGATACCGCTCAAGGATCGCGATTTCAGCCTGCTCCTTCTCCGAAAGATCCGTCCGTCCTGCGGAGGCAAACTGCTGAAAGGAGTCCTGACGCTTTTTGACTTCGCGGCGGACCACCGCCATGGCTTCGGCATCATCCAAAACGGCTTCCGCTCCGCCTTTTTCGATCGCGGCATACTTGATGGCGGATTTCAATGCCCGCAGTGTGTTCAATGCCAGCGTGTTTTTCTCCCGCATGGCATTTTTGAGGTCTTCCCCAAGTCGCAGATCAATGTCGCTCATCTCTCATCATTAGCCGATGCCCCCGCGAATGACAAATGCTATCCCGGCAGGATGGCGGTGGCTCGGGACGGGAGGATGGATTCCACTTGTCGCGAAGGGGCCACGCGTGGAACTTGTCGGGCTTGAATGCCTCCCCGTCCCCCACTCCGCGCCGCACCGTTGCCCCGACCTGGCCCGCCCGTCTCTGGCTTGGCTTGATGGGCGGCGCTTTCGCTCTCCTCGGGGGCTTTTTCTGCTGGTATCTGGGCCACCATTTTCTCGTCGCCAAAGCCATGGAGGCCTGGCCGAAGGTTCCTGCCACCATCCTCGCTGCAGAAATCGAACCCGGCCTGACCCAGCACGGCACCGCCAAGTTCACCCTCAATCTGCGCTACCGCTACCAATGGGAAGGGCAGGCGCATGAAGGCCGGCGGCTTAAGCGTCGCCCGATTGAAGGCTCGGACCGCCCGAGCGTGGAAACCTGGCTCAACCAATACCCGGTCGGCAGTGAGAAGACGTGCTACGTCAATCCCGCCGATCCGAATTTTGCGGTGCTCATCCCGGACTCCAAGGCCGCCCTATACTCCCTCTGGCTCCCGGCCTTTTTCCTGATTTCGGGCCTGTTCCTGATCGGCCGCGCCATCCTGGGGAAGTGACGGCGGCGTCCCCCCATTGAGGGAAGTCCAGCTTCACCCAAGCGTCACCGTGGCCGCCCCGAGCCCGGAATAGGCGGAGGGATCGCAGGTCAACAGAATGACTTGCAGGCCCCTCCGGGCCGCGAGATCGAGCATCCGCTGGAGGGTCCGGACGCGTTCGGGATCGGAATGGGTGAAGGCATCGTCGAACACGACCGGCAGGGAGCCGTCATGGTCGGCGGCCAGAATCTCCGCCATGGCGAGACGGAAGGCGGCGGCGACCTGCTCCCGGGTGCCACCGCTCAGGGTGTCGAAATCAAAGGCCACGCCACTCCGGGAAAGCACCGGCTTTTCGAAGCGACCCTCTGTCAGAGCGACCCCGACACTGGCTTCACTGCCGAACAACTGGCGAAGGTATCCGCTGACTTTGTCGGCCAAGGGAGACGTGAATTGGTGGGCCAGTTGACGCTGCTCGGCGGCGAACATTTCCGCCAACTTGCGGATGGCATTGGCCTTGCGCTCCACGTGGCCCCGGTGCCGTCGGGCGGCTTCGCAGGCGGCTTCGGCGAGCGCCAGGGTCTCCGCCGGATCGACGCTGCCATCGCGGATGAGCAGGCTCCGGGCTCCCGCTTTTTGCTGCTCCGCCGCACTGATGGCTCCGCGGGTCTTTTCGATGGCGCGCAGATAACGGTCCAGATCGGCCTCCAGCGTCTCGGGCAAGAGACGACCGAGCGCCTCCCGCGTCGCGCCCAGCGCTGTCTCCCAGTCCTTGCGGGCCGCTGCCAAATCTCTCAACCGTTCCCGGCGTCGGTCGGCATCCCCATGGTTATCCTCCAGAGTGGAATGCCGCACGCGGAGACGTCCCAGCCCGGCCCGTGAGGCTTCGATGGACTGGCGCTTTTTCCGCAGAGCCTCGTCGGCTTCGTGCCAGGCTTTTTCGCAGGCTTTCTGCTCCGCCAGGGACGAGGTTTCGCGCTGGCTCATGTCGTCCACCGCTTCGTTCTGAGCCGCCACGAGCTGCTGGGCAGACTCCGAATCCTTCGGAGGGGACCAATCCCCGTCGACCGAAGCGGTTCGGCGCTCCACCTCCGCCAGAGCGGCATCCCGCGCGGCGGTCGCTTCCGCCAGTTGGTCATCAATCCTGTCCGCCGCACGGGCGACCAGTTCTGCTTGGTTGGTTGCCAGCCTTCCTTCGAGATTCTGACGCTGGTCATGAATTCGCGCGGCCTCCGCCACGGAGCGAACTCCCCACCGATCAAGAGCCAGCTGAAGCTCTTGCTGATGCTTTTCGACCTTCAGGCGCACTTCGGCCAGACTGGCGCCTCCTCCCGGACTGACGCGGAGCCGGGTGCCCTCGCCGACAAGGACTTCCGCGTCCTCGGTGATGACCCGGCGCTCGCCTATCGCCAGATGACCGCCGGATACTTTCACCGGAAGATCGGAGCATTCCAGGGTGATACCGGCGGCCATCGCATCGAGGGCGATCCGGGACTGGGCGAGCGAAGTGTCCAACGTCTGCAACGAGGTCAGCGCCTTTTTGTCGATCTCCGCCAACCGTGCCAGTTCCGATTGCAGTTCCTGCCGGGTTTTGCGGAGGCCGGCGACCTGTTTTGCGGCTTCCTCCAGGCGGCCTTGCTGCGCCTCCGTCGCAAATTTATCTCTCCAGGCCTTGGCCAGATCGAGCCGGGCCCGGGCCTTTCGCAAGTCAGCCTCCAACTCTCGGCAGGCGTCCACCGCGGCATCGGACAGCCGCTTCCGCCCAGCGACATCCTGTTCCAACTGTGCGATCGATTCCTCCTCCGGAGCCAAGGAGGATTCGGCCTGACGGATATCCTCACCCACCACAAGGATCTCCTGGTCGGCTTTGAGCAAGGCCTCGTGAACGGCCACAGACTGGGCCAGATCTTTTTCCTGAAGTTCGGCCTGATGTTTGAGTTGCCGGGCTTGCCCGAGACGACCTTCGGTCTCAGCCTTGGCTTTGGCGAGTTCTGCCAGCTCGCCTGTTTTTTCCCGGACCATGCGGTCGGCGCTGGTGAAATCCTTCACGGCCTGCTCCAGCCTGGTAGCCTGGTCTCTGGCGGCAAGCCACCCGGCCTCCGCCGCCTCGAACGCTTTGATGGCCTTGTCGAGTTCGGAGTTTGCCCGGGGAGTGCCCCGCCCCACGAACAGGGCGTCCATGGCTTTGGCGAAACCACCGGCGACCCGGCGGTCGAGCTCCGACTCCATGACCACCGCGCCGCCTTCCTCCTTGAGATGGGCCAGCAGCGAATCCCGCTGATCATCGGCATGGCTTGCGGGATTGTCCCCGCCCCGCCCCTGCCAGACCCAGAGATGTCCCCATTGCGAGGCGGCGCGGTCGATGGCCCCGCGTCCTCCCTTGATGTCCTCGACCTGCAAGATCCCGGTGAGACGCGCTTCCGCTTCATCCTGGGTCCAACTCTCGCCGCTTCCCTCCCGGGTCAGGGTGGCGCTGCCGCTCGCTCCACTGAAACGTTTCGCAATGCGGTAGGTCAGACCACCGGCTTCAAAACGAAGCTCCACTTCGGGATGCCCGGAACCGGTCTTCGACACCATGGTGCTCTGGGCGCTGCCGGTGATTTTGGCCTTGAGGAACAAGGCCCGGTGCGCCGCCTCAATCAGCGTGCTCTTGCCCGATTCGTTCGGCCCGCCAATGACCGTCCGGGCCGGATCGAATGCGACCGTGAGATCCTGATGGATCCGGTAATTCCGGACGGTGATGGAAAGCAGGCGCATGGGGGAAACAATCGAAAATTCAAAGGCTTGAGGTGACGGCGGCGTGGAGTTCCCGCAGAGCAATGTGGGCAAGAGCAGCCTCCTCGCCAGAACCATTGAGCAGCTCCACCAGCTGGGCGGCGACCCGGGAGGTCAGGGGATCGCCCGTTCTCCGGGTCAAGGCCTCGACCTCAGGCCCGGTGGGGGCGATGACGGTGTGATTGGCCAGTTTGAGCCGCAGCAAACGGGAGTCAAGAGCCTCGAGAATCGACTCCAGCCGGGTGGTGGCCTCAATGCCGAGAGACCCCTGCAGTTCAAGCCGCAGCAAATCCCGCGCGGCCCGGTTGCCGAGGAGTTCCCCGAGCCGACCTTCGAACGTCGCGACCTCGTCGTCACTGGCGAACGCGAAAGCCATCTGGTGCCAGCCGAGACAGGCAGTCGGCACCGTCTCGACGGCAGGCACCCCTCCACGCGAGGCTTTGACCACCAGCACATTCCCGGGGGCATTGTCGGCCCCTTTGGGGAAGCGGTCGGGCTCGGGAGTCCCGGCATACCAGGCCTTATCCCCGATGGCTTTGGTCCCGTGCCAATCGCCCAACGCGACGTAGTCGAAGTGCTCCGAAGGCAGGCGATCGAGGTTAATCAGGTTGGGCACCCCGCCCGAACCGTCCTCGTCATCCCCACCGCCTTCAAAATCCTGGGTGCTGCCGTGAGCCAGCACCAAACGGACCTTGTCGCCGAAACCCGCCAGGACCGACTCGTCCAAATCCCTCAGCCAGGAGGAAGGATCGACTGCTTCATGCCGCCGCAGGAGCGGGCAGGGAAAGATCACCGCATGCTCCAGTTCGACCGGGGTGGCCTCGAGGAGAAGGCAAAGGTTGGGGGCGAGACTGTCCCGCTCCCGGAGAAAAAAGTCCTGCTCCCAAAGGCAACCCGGTCCACCATGGTCGTGGTTCCCCGGAATCACCAGCACCGGGATTCCGAGCTGGCCGATCGCGCTGCAGGCTTGTGATACCGTGGCCTTGCCCACGGTCGGCGTGTCAAACAGATCGCCCGCCACGAGGAGGAAGGCGGCACCGTGCTCCTTCGCCACCTGGCCAATCCGGGGGATGACGTTGAGACGCTCCTGACGGATCAGGGCTCTCTTGTCAGGGTCGGCCACTCTGGCGAAAGGTTTGCCCAGCTGCCAATCCGCGGTGTGGAGAAATGTCACGGGCATGAGGAAAATGGATCAGGTGAACCGAGAACCCGGCAGTGCCTCACTATGCCGGGTTTCAGGGTTTTCTCGAATCCGTTTTGCAAAAGTTTTACCTAACCCTCACCCTGCCTATCCCCTCCCGATGCTTTCGTCCCCAAGGACGTGCTGCCCCAACCCTCACTCCTCAAACCAGAATCCCTCACGCGACCGGATTTCCGTGATTGCGAGGTGAAGGTGAATGATGCCCCCGGGGGGGCTGGCCGGGAGGCCCGGGTCGCACGACAGACGCGCCCCGCTTGCCGGCCAGGTTCCATTGATTGCGTGACCTCCTCAGGCTGGAAGAACGGGCCGTGCTGTTTTATGATGCGATGTGGCTCAATTCCTTTCCTTCGTCCGGCCTTGGTTTGGTCGCCTCCTCCGGAGGTGGGACATGACCCGGGGCGGAGCGTCGCCAGACCACGGGGAGCATCTTGGAAAACGAATCCTGCCAAGTCCCTTCGCCATGGATCCCCATGCGAGCAGAAGGTCAACCAGGCTGGGTAGTCTCGGCACCCTCGCTTGCCTGTGCCTCCCCTATTGCGCTGGTGCGCAGGATCTCTTCACCTCGCAGATCGAACCTCTGCTGAAAAAAAGATGCTATGAATGCCACTCTCACGAGGGCGCGATCAAAGGAGGCCTTGCGCTCGACTCAAAGTCCGGCTGGCAACAGGGCGGTGATAGCGGCCCGGCCCTCATTCCCGGGAAGCCGGAGGCGAGCCTGCTGATGAAAGCCCTGAGTCATGCGGAGAAGGATCTCAAAATGCCCCCGAAGAAGCGGTTGCCGGCGGCGGAAATCGCCCTGCTGACGGATTGGGTGCGCCTCGGAGCGGTCGATCCACGCGTGTCTCCGATGAAAGCCAGCCAAGGACTTGTGGTCGCCGATTCCTGGGAAGTGGAATTCCAGAAACGTCTCGACTGGTGGAGTCTCAAGCCCCTGAAACCAGGGGGGCCTCCGGCGGTGGACGACTCCGGCTGGGCCACCCAGCCGGTGGACCGCTTTGTGCTCGCGTCTCTGGAAGCGGCAAAGCTCCCGCCCGCTCCCCCGGCGGATCCGGAGGTGCTCGCCCGCCGCGTTTCGCTGGTCCTCACCGGTCTCCCGCCCCGTCCCCGGGAGAGCGATTCCAGCTATGAATCGCTGGTGGAGGAGTTGCTCGGGAGCCCCCATTTCGGCGAACATTTCGCCCGTCATTGGATGGACGTGATCCGCTACACGGACACTTACGGCTACGAGTGGGACAATCCCGCCAAAGGCGCCTATGAATACCGGGATTACCTCATTCGCGCCTACAATGAAGACACCGGCTTCGACCAGTTCCTCCGGGAACAGCTGGCGGGCGATCTCCTTCCGCAACCGCGCCTCCATGCCGTCTTCCAAACCAATGAAAGCCTGATCGGCCCCATGTTCTACCATCTCGGCGAACATCGGCATGGCAGCAGCCTGATGTTCAACGGAATCCATCAGGAAATGGTGAACAACAAGATCGACGCCTTCTCCAAGGCCTTTCTGGCCACCACCGTGGCCTGCGCGCGGTGCCACGATCACAAGTTGGAAGCCGTCTCCCAGCAGGATTACTTCGCCCTCGCCGCCGTGTTCACGACTCCCCGCTGGACTTCGCGGGTCGTCGATGCCCCGGGAAAAAACGACGTCGCCATCGCCAGGCTGACAACGCTGCGAGGCGCCATCCGCGAAGCCCTTGCCAACCAATGGCGCGGACCCGGCAACACCCTGAGTCCCGCCACCCTCATGGATTGGGCTCTGAAAAACCGTTCCACGTTGCAGAAGGCCCCACCCGGCGGAGTGGGGGACCCCCTGCGGCGGTTGCTCGACGGAACCACCCCGGCGCCTCCCGGAAAGCCCGTCCTTTCGGTGGCAGAGATCTGGATCGAGCTTGCCTCCGAATGGAGAACAGCCCGCCAGGCCGCCCAAAAAACCAATGCGGACTTTTCTCCGCTCGGGGATGTGGCCGGAGGCGTGTTGCCAAAAGGATGGGTTTGTGAGGGCGATGGCATGGCCCACGGCCATGTCACCGAAGCGACCCCCTTGATTGCTCTGGAAGGAAACGATGCCGTCGCCCACTTCCTTCCGGCAGGCTTCCATACCCACGCCTTGTCGTCCAAACTGCCCGGAGCCATCCGCACCCCTCCGGAACACCGGATTCCCGGCAAAATGGTGAGCCTGAACCTCGCGGGCGGAGAATTCGGCGGCACTCTGGTGGTGGACGATCACGCGTTTCAAAACGAAACCATTTCCTTTTTCAAAAATACCGTCCCGGCATGGAAATCCTTCGTCGATGCCCAACTGATCCATGGTGTCCAACAGGTCACGGTGGAGGTTGCCACGTCAGCGCTCAATCCCAATTTCCCTCCCCGCACGGGATTGGCTGCCGGTCTTCCCAGCAAGGACTTTGGCGATGACAAACGAAGCTGGTTCAGCCTCACCGGCATCGTCACCCACGAGAAAGCGGGAACCCCGCAGGAGGAGAGGAACGCCTTTGCACCCCTGTACGAAGGAGCTCCCCCCACGACCGCAACGGAGGCCTGGACCCGCCTGTCGTGCTGGCTCGGCGCGGCCGTGGAACGCTGGTCCGACAACAAGTCCCGGCCCGGTGACAGTGATTTGATGAACTGGTTGCTGGAGAATCGGCGGCTCCCGCAATCCATCCTTCCGGGTAGCCGCCTTGCCGCCTTGGTGGACGAATACCGCCGCACGGAGGCCTCGATCTCCTTTCCACGGACGGTCAACAGCATGGACGAGCGGGAAGTGGAAAAAGCCGCCTACCCGATCAATGTGCGCGGCAGTGTTGATGCTCCGGGCAAACTCATGGCGCCCGGTTTTCTGCGCCTGTTTCCAGATCACGGCCAAGTGTCCGAAAGCTCCGGAAGTGGACGCCTTGAACTCGCCAACTTACTCCTCGATCCCCAGAATCCCCTGACCGCCAGAGTCTATGTCAACCGGGTCTGGCAATGGGTCTTTGGGACTGGACTGGTTGCCACCCCGGATGATTTCGGACGCCTCGGGGCCAGGCCCTCCCATCCCGAGCTGCTCGATTGGCTGGCGCTGGAATTCATCCGGGAAGGGTGGTCCACCAAGACCCTGCTGCGTCATCTCGTGCTCAGCAATACGTTCCGACAATCCGGCCTGGTGTCCGAGGTCGCCCGCAGGCTGGATCCCTCCAACCGCCTGCTGCACCACTACCCCACACGTCGCTTGGAGGCGGAATCGATCCGCGATTCCCTCCTCGCGGTCTCCGGGTGTTTGGATCCGACGCTCTACGGCCGGCCCATTCTGCCGCCCCGCAGCGTGGAGGACCCCGCCAAGCGGTTGTTCAGCGGCCCCCTCGACGGTGCAGGCCGCCGGTCGCTCTATCTGCAGATGTCGATCATGGACCCACCCAGGTTTCTCGTCGGCTTCAATCTACCGGACCTGAAGCTTCCCTCCGGCAAACGGGACGCCACGAATGTTCCGGCACAGGCCCTGGCCCTGCTCAATGATCCATTTGTCCATGCCATGGCCGGACAGTGGGCCGTTCGACTGGTTCAGGACAAAGGCTCCGCTCCTGCCGATCGGCTGCGGGGCATGTTCCGCAGCGCGCTGGGGCGCGATCCGGATGACGGGGAATTGCAGTCCTGGACCGCCGCGGCGCATTCTTTTGCCACCCAAAACGACCTCCTGTCCGATGAGGCGGCCTGGGCCGCCGTGGCCCACACGCTTTTCAATACCAAAGAGTTCATCTACTTCCGCTGAACGCTTTCACCCTCTTGGGAAACACGGCACCAGCATTCCATCCCCCCGCCTGTCATGAAAACCTGCTCCCCCGCCTCCTGCCTTTCTCTGCGGGGAATGTCCCGCCGAGGATTCCTCCACCGATCCGCCTGCGGTTTTGGGGGTCTGGCCCTTGCCGGGCTTCTGGGCGACCGCGCTTTCGCCGGAACCTCCGTCGGAGTTGCCTTGCGTCAGGCCCCCAAGGCCAGGAATGTGATTTTCTGTTTCATGGACGGTGGTCCCAGCCACGTGGACACTTTTGACCCCAAGCCCCTGCTCAAACGCCACGAGGGAAAGGCAATCGGCGAAAGCGCGGTTACCAAGCGCTCCCAGTCCAACGCCGCACGGGTATGGATGGGCAGTCCCTGGGAGTTCAAACAGCGGGGCCGGAGCGGCCTCTGGGTGAGTGAACTCTTTCCCCACCTCGCTGGCGTGGCGGACAAGCTCTGTGTCGTGCGCTCCATGGTCGGCGAACTCCCG
Source organism: Akkermansiaceae bacterium (assembly GCA_024233005.1). Classification (GTDB taxonomy): domain Bacteria; phylum Verrucomicrobiota; class Verrucomicrobiia; order Verrucomicrobiales; family DEV007; genus JACKQE01. Next base: position 81,402 of record JACKQE010000001.1, read on the forward strand.
CTGCACGGACAGCAAAACCTCCTGCTCCACACCGGACGCATCCTGGGCCAGGCCCCCAGCATCGGCGCATGGATGTCCTACGGCCTCGGCTCCGAAAACCGCAATCTTCCGGGGTATGTGGTGCTCAACAATGACTGGGTGCCCAACGGCGGCCTGGAGAACTTCGGCAGTTCCTTTCTCCCCGCATCCCACCAGGCCACCATGATCCGCGCCAAAGGCGTGCCGGTCGACAACATGCGCTCCACCGATGACCCATCCCTGCAGCGACGCAAATTGGCCCTCCTCGCCGGACAAGATCACCGATTCGCCGCCGAAGTGTCCGACCCGGATCCCATCGAAGCCGCCATTGCCAACTACGAGACCGCCTTCCGGATGCAGACCACGGTCCCGGAAATCGCGGACATTTCGCGTGAACCCGACTCCATCCGCAAACTCTACGGCGTCGATTCCCCTGACCCGCACCAACAATTCTACGCCATCCAGGCCCTCCGGGCTCGCCGCCTCGTCGAAAGCGGGGTGCGCTTTGTTGAGATCACCTGTCCCAGCTTTGACGGCAACAATTCTCCATGGGATCAACATGGCCTTCTGAAAAAGAACCATGAAAAAAACGCGCTGATCACCGACCAAAGCGTTGCCGCCCTCATCGCCGACCTCGACCAGCGGGGCCTGCTGGATGAAACCATCGTCCTGTGGGCCGGAGAAATGGGCCGCACTCCACACACCCCCAAGATCACCGACACCGCCGGACGCGACCACCATGTGAACGGCTATTCCCTGTTCCTGGCGGGCGGAGGATTCCGGGGCGGGATGGCGTTCGGCGAGACAGATGATTTCGGCAACGCCGTCCTCAACGATCCCGTGACCATCCATGACATCCACGCCACCCTGCTCCACCAGATGGGCATCGATCATGAAACACTGACTTTCCGCCACGGCGGCCGGGATCAAAGGCTCACGGATGTTCATGGTCAGGTGATCCGTGACCTGCTCGCTTGATGGTCAGCCCCATGGAGAATGGTGGCGGTTGCCCGCCCTATCCGCCCGGATCACTGACGGGAAAGATTGGCCCGCCCCTGGCGGAGGACGAACTTCTGAATTTTCCCGGTGGCGGTCTTGGGGAGCTCGTCAATGAACTGAAAACCGTGGGGAACTTTGAAGTGGGCCAAGTGCCCCCGGCAGAAACCACGGAGGGATTCCTCATCCGTCATTGCCCCGGGTTTGAGAACGACAAAAGCAAGGGGAGTCTCCCCCCATTTTTCATGGGGGATTCCGACCACAGCGGCCTCCTGAACGGCGGGATGGCGGAGCAGGGTGGCCTCCACTTCGACGGAGGAAATGTTTTCGCCCCCACTGATGATGACATCCTTCAACCGGTCCCGAATCTCCAGATAGCCATCCGGATGCACCACTGCGGCGTCTCCGGTATGGAACCAACCGCCTCGGATCGCCCGGGCCGTCGCTTCCGGATCCCGGTAATACCCCGCCATCACCGCATTGCCCCGGATCACGATTTCTCCCAGGGTGGCACCGTCCGGCGGAACTTCGCGGCCATCCTCACCGACCACCCGGACTTCGGCATTGCCCAAGTATTCCACCCCCTGCCGGGATTTGATGACGGCCCGCTCACCCGGATCCAATCCCTCATGCTCGGGACGCGGCTCACTGATGGTGACAATGGGGGAAACCTCAGTCAGTCCGTAGACGTGAATGATTTCCCAACCAAGCTCCCCCTCGATCCGCGCGATCGTGGCGGCCGCCGGGGGAGCCCCGGCGGTAAAGACCCGGAGTCCCCGGGGAGCCATCCGTCGCAATGCCTCCGGAGCATGCGCAAGACTGATCAGAACGGTCGGCGCCGCGCAAAAAAGGGACACTCTCTCCCGGGCCAGGCTTTCGAAAATGAGCGACGGATCAGCTTTGGGCAGACACACGTGGCATCCCCCGACCGCGGTGACGGTCCAGACGAAGGTCCAACCGTTCGCGTGAAACATGGGCAGCACCCAGAGATAGCGATCCGCACTGGTGAGGTGGGTGTGCATGAGGTGGCCCATCAGATTCATGGCCGTGTTGCGGTGCGTGACCATGACGCCCTTGGGATCAGCGGTCGTTCCGCTGGTGTAGTTGAGGGCGATCATCCCGGTCTCCTGAATCTCTGCGGGCACGAAGTCGGTCCCGGCTCCCCCCAGCGCTGATTCGTAGTCGATCCATCCCGGCCGGGATCCGGTGAAGGCCACGAAGTATTCCACTCCGGGCAACTGGTCGCGAATCGAGTCCACCGCATCAAGATAGTCCCCGGCGACACAGACCACCCGGGCACCGCTGTGGTTCAGGATGTAGGCAAAATCGGCTGGACTGAGCCGGTAATTCATCGGCACGATGACCGCCCCGATCTGGGGCAGCGCGTAAAAGGCCTCCAGATGCGCATGGGTGTTCGGGGCGAGCGTGGCCACCCGGTCCCCATGGGCCACCCCCAGCGCCTGCAGCGCTCCCGACCAACGATCGCACCGCGCAAAGAACTGGCGGTAGGTGAAGCGGCGCGGGCCATCGACCACCGCCTCCTTCTCTCCGTAGAGTCGGCGGGCACGGCGGGCGAAATCGAGCGGCGAGAGCGGAGTTTCCATCAACGCTGTGATGCTCTACCAAGAATGAAGGACGCCGGCAAGGCTTTTCCCCGCCGAAACCGGTCCATCGGCGCTGCAAGAGTCTCAGCCACTGGCAGCCGATCGGGCGTTCAAGAACCCCTCCAGATCTTCCGGCACCACTTGGAGCCGACTGTCGCCTTCCCGGGCCCATTGCAGAATGGTGGCAAAAAGCACCGCCGCGTCAAAAAGGGGACGCCCTTCCAACCAGACGGGCAGGATCCGCACTTCAAAGGTGTGCTTGTGCGCGACCGGATGAACCAGGTTCCGCAGGTTGAAATCACAGTATTTCGTCAGCGCGAGCTTGCCGAGTTCCGCCCGGGCCGTCTCCCAGTCCAAACCGGCAAAGTCCGGTGACTCAACCAGACGGTTCAGTTCCACGGGCCAGGAGCCGAGTCGGCGGCACCGCGGATTGGTCCCCACCCGTGTCTTCAAGGCCTCACCGTGCCGGCTCAGAAATCTCACCAGATTGGCCACGGTCGCGGCCTTGCAGAGCGGAGCGGCGTCGAAATGAAGATGAATCGCTCCTTCCACCGGAATGGTGAAGCCGAGGGAACGCGCCAACGTGAGAAGCGTTTCCCAATGACGGAGATGATCGGATTCGATCGGAGCGGTGACCAACTCACAGGGTCTCTCCCGTTCCCCGGGCAGAGGAGCCCCGAGCACCACCGGGGTGCCGGCCTCGTCCGCGACCCGCATCATCCCTCCCTGGCCTTCCACCGGCTCCGTGCCAAACATGGCGGCAATGGGATCCAGCACGGTCCGCAGCGGAGCCGTCGCATCGGTGTGCCGCATCGTGAGTCGCAAGAGACGGGGATCGTCGCTCACGATTCGGTACCAGCCCGCCCGGGGCGGGTGCCGACGGTCGAGGTCATCCTGCAACGTCAGATCATCGACACACTGGGCGAGAGTCTGCCCTGCCGCATCCTCGACCACAAAACCCAGGATCAGGTTTTCAAAAAACGGGGTGTTCGGGGCTTTGCTCGGTTCTCCCTGCGGGTGAAAAAACCGGCGCACCGTGCCACCGTGGTGACCGGCGATCGCGATCGCCAAATCCTCCCGGCTGCGTCCCTTGGGAGCGAGCAACTCAATCTCCACCCCCAAACGGCCCAGACCAACCGGCGCGGAGCCGTGACCGGCAGAAGTCATTGACCGCGCTTGGCCGATCGGAGCGCTTTTTGTATGACATTTTCATGACCGCCAACGAGCAGGCTGGTCATGGTGGCTTTGGATTCGCCAATCCCGGTGCCCCAATATTGGCCAAGCAACTCGGCGTCGTCGAACGTGTAACCTCCATCGGTGAACCAGCAGGGCATGTCCGAAGGATCCTTTTTCAACGCCTCGCCGCGGGCATTGCGGATGTGGATCAGTCCATCTTCCGGACCGAAATCCAGCATTTTCTGGCCGAGACGGTACTTGGCATCGAGCGCGGATTTTTCTCCCCAGAAGGCCGCCAATACCAACGCGTCACAGTAGTTGTATCCCTGCGCAAAATATTTTTCGATCGCGGCACTCTGTCCGTTTTGCGGTTGATTCTGCCGAATGGTCAATCCCTTGGGATCCTTGGCGTCCAATTGCTCCTGGGCGGCTGTGAGAATAACCAGTGATACCGCGGTGGTCGCCACTGTGGTCGCCAAGCGCGACTGGGTTGACTTGCGGGAGTTTGGACGGTCGGCGGTACGGGTCTTCATTTCCGAAGTTCTCCTGCCCCCCCTTTCTTGGCAAGCGATATCCCATGTCGCTCAGTGAAAATTCTGTGCCTTGGGGACGGGTCCGAAAATTTCGGAGAAAGAATACCTTCAGGCCATCTGGGGAGCGCTCGGATATCAGTCAGCGCCGCTCCCTCCAGACCTGCTGGTGCGGCGGAATTCGGAGACCACCTCCGACGCGCCGGCCACCAGGAACCGCAGGTCCGAACCCACCGTGACAAAGTCCGCCCCGATCCCGGTCATGCGCCTCGCATAGGCCACGGTGGCATTGTGGATGCCGACCCACTTGCCCTTGGCTTTGGCGGCATGCACAATCCGCTCGATCGCCTTCACCACGGGCGTTTCCTCCTGGTCGAATTTCGGGGTGCAGCCCAATGCCAGTGACAGATCGGCGGGCCCGATGTAAATGGCCTTCAACTCCTCCACATCCAGGATGGCATCCAGATGGTCGAGCGCTTCCCGGCTTTCGATCATGGCGATGGAAAGGACCTCTTCATTGGCATTTTGGTAATAGTCCGGCCCGGCGTGAAGTCCCACCCGGATGGGACCAAAGCTGCGGTTGCCTTCCGGGGCATAGAGACAAGCCCGGGCAAAGCGGCGCGCCTCCGCGGCGGTGTTGATCATGGGGCAAATGATCCCGTAACAACCGGCATCCAGCATCCGCATGATGATGCCCTCCTCCAGCCAGGGAACCCGTGCCATGGCCACGGTTTGGGTGGTGGATAGCGCGGTCAGCATACCCAGGGCGGAGGCATAGTCGCTCAAACCATGCTGCAGATCGATCGTTAGCGAGTCCCATCCCTGATGCGCCATCGCTTCAGCGGAGGGGATGCTGGGGATGGCCAGCCAACCGTTCAAGGTCGGCCGCCCGGATCTCCAAAGGTCGAGGAGTGGATTCTTTGCGGGCATGGATGCCAAACCAATCGAACATTTCCAGGCCTTTGGCGAGCAGCTTTGGAGCTTCCGCAGCAGGTTTTTCCAGAATCGCCGGTTGCCTCCCCGGACACCGGGTTGGTCGGAACCCTAAATGTCAGCGGCCACTGGTTCCCGCCTGGTCCGGTCCGGTCGGGCCAAAAGCGTCACGATGAGAATGTAAAAGCACATCACGACGGAAAAAAGGGGGAACTGCAGTGCCGACGGCAGACTGTAGACCAGTGAGAGGGTTGGGATCCAAACCAACCAATTCGTCACCAGCGCCGTGGGGCACGTGCGCGTCCAGAACTCCCGGTCCAGGGAAGCCCGCGTGCGGGCCCAGGAGCCTCCCAGATCCACCCAGCGCAGGGCGATGAGCACGGTGGGCACAAACCACAAGGGACTCATGATGAACTGGTCCACGGCCACCTTGGAGAGGAGCGTCCGGGCATCATGACCGGCCCCGAACAACCACCCCTGCAGCTGGTAAAACAGATCGATTTCCATGCCGCGGTATCCCCAAACAGCGAAACAACGACAACGGCCCGGCAACGTTCCCATCCATTGCAGAGCTGAAGCACGCCGCCGCGACAGTGGCGACCAGTGAAGCAAATGACCAACGCACAAGGCCCCTAGCCTCACATCCGGCCAGCAGAACGAAATAGCTGAGCACAGCAGGATCCGACGCATTCAAAGCCGTCCGGTTTTGCCGGCGCCGCGATGCAAGAGGGTTCGCGAGGGATCGGGTCAATCCGTTTCAGATCGGCAGCACCGGTGGCACAGCGACACCAACAATCGGGATCACCAATCTGCCCGACTGTTTAAGTCAGCCACCTACCCCCATCAAGAACACTCTTGAAAACCAATGTCAAAAGTAACGGAGGGAATATCCGCACTCAGAGGGAACGTGGATCCTCACCAGCTACTTCTCAAGAAGCATTTGTAAGGATCTTTGTTTTAATGGTGGATTCTTTGAAGTGGTCCGATCTGCCTCAATTTCGCCTCGCTCCATCTGATTTTCGCGAGCTGGCGGACCAGTGTCGGATGTGTCCCAAGAGGGTTATTGGCCCCGTCGAACTGTCACCGTGTTTCAATCCAAGCAGATCTCTTTTTTCCAGATTGGGCAAAAGTCGGATCATAAACCTCCAACGACTACCGGTTTGCTGGCGACCGATAGCTAAATCCCATCGAGGTTGTTTTCAATATTGGCGTGTCCATCAAGCGTTTGAATGGCGACGATTTTCCACCGTTTCAGCGGAATCTTTATCGGCTTTCCCATAGGTTTCTGCCGGTTGGTACGGTTCGTGGTAGTAGAGGCCCGAGCCGAAAACGGAGAGAGCTGCCAGCTTTTCGTGTTAAAACTAAACGAAGAATTTCGATACTATCGGACCTTCCAGGTGATCCGATAGCGAAACGGATGCGGGAACGTTTGCGAACTGATTGGCTATCATTGACTGCTCGACAAATGTTGTGATCTTGGGAGCCAGTCGTTTTCGAAATCCTCCAACGACCGACGGTGTTCGATCGCAGGATTTCATCAGATATCTGAATCGATTATGATTTTGGCATCCTGCCCGATAAGATAGAATGGGGTTTAACTCAAATCTTCGCCAAGGTGACTCTGGCAGTTCTACCGGAACCGCTGCCCGTGCTCTGTTTGTCCGAGCAAAAACCAATCATCGGAAAACGAACCTGGCGATTCTCAACTGAAAATATGCATGTGACGTTAAGATGTCGCAGCATGTTCTCCCGCCAGGCACGGGTCGCCCGCCAGGCTTTGGGGCTCGTCAACGGCTTCCGTGGCCAGGTGAACGCGCTCCGATTGAAAATAGTGATCCTCAACTCGCTTGGTTTGCGGGGACGCCAAATCCAGATCGCGTCCGCGGTGCGCCCTCTGGCGATCCGATCAGAGCATTTCGGGGACTCCAGTTCTCCAGCTGGCCCGGCGGGCATGATGGTCGCGCCAGTAATCAGCGACAATTGCGCCTCATAGTTCATCGGACGGAGAGGCGCCACCGGCGTCAAATCGAACGGAATCCCACAAAAACCGTGACGGCGCTGCGAATACCAGCATGGCGGCATCGTGAATGGTCACCGTGGCGGATCTCCCGCGCTGGTCGAGGTGATGTTTCGCACGCATTGATCCAGCACGTTTTGAACTGAAAATCGGGCAGGTCAGGAAGGAATGATTCCAATATGTTCTGAAAGGCAAGACATTTCGAAAGGCCGGGGCAAACTCACTGCCTGACCGCCTCTGAAACATGTCGGATCGTTAAATCCTGGCTTTCCGCCATGAAATGGCTGGACCGGTCCCCTGCTGATCAGATTTTTTACGGTAAATGCAAGTCCGCGATATCGGTTTCAATGACGTTCAGTAGGCGATTTCGCCGCAGTCGAGCGTAGTTGCGCTCGACCAGAGCACACCGCCGCTTCCAAGCAGGCCTCCGGCGAGAACAGATTGAACGCATCACGACCATATTTCAGGATCTAATTTGTCGGGCTCGATGCAGATTCGTCTCGCCAAATCAGGTTTTGATATCTGGGTGTCAGCGAGATTTGACTGGCGATGACGATATTTGACACAGAAAGATCAGCGTCATGCGGAACGTGCGATCCTCCGGCAATCCACTGAGCTTCATCGACATTTCCGCGCGCGGGCTGGCGCGAACAACGGTTGCCAGGGAAGCCGGATTTGTGTTTCGGCGACAGTGGCTGTTTTGTCGATGGATGCGCACGGATGTCCCAATGCAACGCCGGCAGTTCAAACGGAAGTTTGGGATGAAAAAGGCTCGTGAACAAACGAGACGAGGTAATTGCGCGGCAAAATGGCGGGTGATTCAATCTGGAACACCAATTGACCGAGCAGGTGCCAACAGGTTCCGCTCTGGCGGTCGGGCAAAATTGAAATAGCCCCGCAGCATTGACCCCACCAACTCTGGAATCGGCTTGACTCCGTCATCAAAGGGATCTTAGGGCCGTCCGATCGAGTCGGTCGCTTCCTCCATCGCGCAATGGTGCGCAATGGCAGTAGCAGCAGTGAAGCGTCATCGCGGCAGGCTTGAAATCCGAAACCCGTTGTAGTAGTAAAGCTTCCGCAGGATACGAACCGCGTCCCGACGCCTCACCTTTCACGGTGCCAACGGGAGCCATCGGTATCCCGATTTCAAGACCAAGCACTTCGAAACGATCACGCCCCTGAAAACGCCAGCCACCAACGCCTCCAAATCACCAGGAGAAGCCCCGCAGGAAAAATGAACACCCGAGCCTTACGATCCTGGAAAACCACCGGGCGGATTGGCGCCGCGCTCCTGCTGGCGATTCCCGCCCTTCACAGGATGTCGGCCGGAGAAGCGGCCGGGGCCTTCACGGTTCCTCCACCGGTGGACGCGGTGATGGAGAGCCATTGCTTCTCCTGTCATGATGAGGATTCCCAGAAGGGCGATATCCGCCTCGACCAGTTCCATGCACTGCCCCTCGCAGGCCGTCTCGACCTGCTCAACAAGGTGCAGGAACAGCTTTTCCTGAAGGCGATGCCGCCGGCAAAGAAAAAGCAGCCTTCCCCGGCTGATCGCGACCTGCTCGCCGGGTGGGTCTCCGCCGAGCTCAAGAAGCACCAGGCGTCGAAGCTCGAGGACAAATTGCGGTATCCCGCCTATGGCAATTACGTCGATCATGCCACACTTTTCAGCGGGGAGATCACCGACGCTCCCTATTCGCCAGCCCGTCGCTGGCTGGTGAGTCCGCAGATTTTCGAAGAGCGGGTCAAAGACGTGTTCTCGCTGGAGGGGCGCGATCGACAGCGCAGCTTTCCCGGCGTGACCAATCCGTTCCTCCTGCCGGACCAATCCGGAGTTCGCGACTACGACAACGCCATGCTGAACGGCGGTCACCTTCTGGTCATGCTTCCCAATGCGGAGTGGATTTCCTCCAAGCAACTGCGCGCCGCGCGGGTCAAGAAAGGGGAGATCAAGGCGGACGAGTTCCCCAATGCCAACGACCGGTGGGCGCCTCGGGAAACGCCCGCGGCGTTCGAAGCGGTGATTCTCAAAAACGGGGTCCCGTCGGATGAGGAACTGATCGACGCGATCCAGACCCAGTTCGGTCTCGTGCTGGGCAGGAAGGCCCAAAGCGATGAGATCAAGAGATACCTGGAGTTGACGCGGTCATCCCTCGAAGTCGCCGGCAACACCGAAGGTTTGCGGCAAATGCTGGTATCGGTGCTCCTGGAATCGGAGTTTCTCTACCGCCTTGAACTCGGCGACGGCGAGGCCGACCCGGATGGCAGAAAACGGCTCTCACCGCTCGAAGCGGCGCGCGCGATTTCCTATGCCCTCGGGGATCGCGGGCCCGATGCGGCACTGCGGCAGGCCGCCGCCGCCGGCAAGCTGATCACCAAGGAAGATTTCCGTCGCGAGGTGGAGCGTCTGCTGGCGGATGAAACCTACTGTGCGGGACCGGTTGACCCGGGCATCAGCGGCAAAAACATGCAGTCGCACGTCACCTCGCATCCGAAGCTTGTCCGTTTCTTCCGCGAGTTCTTCGGCTATCCCATGGCCGCCAAGGTGTTCAAGGACATCGAACGCAGCGACGGATATTATCAGAATCCTGAACGCGGCACTTTGGGCACGCCCGGATTTCTCATCGAGGAAGCCGACCAGATCGTGGATTGGTATCTGCAACGCGACCAAGCCGTGTTCGAAAACCTCCTGACCACCGGGGAGTTTTTTGTTTACCATGACAAGGACAACGAAACCGGGCGCAAAATCATTGCCGAATGGACCGAAGCCTACAACAAGCTCAAGGATACGGATTGGAAGGCGAATCCCGAAAAGGTGATCGCCGAGAACCGCGCGTTCATCCAGTCAAAGAAGTCGCTGCGCATTCTGGGCGGGCACGAGAAACGGGAGTTTCTGCGACACATGTATTTTTTCGGGGAAACCATCGGGAAAGGAAGGACTCCCTTCACCACGGTCTCGTTTGCCCACGGCTATACCTACAATCATTCGATCTTTTACAACCTGCCGCCGACACCGGGAGTTTTCCGCTACGGCGAGATCGAGAACAGGAATTTCAAGGGATTGGATGATGTCGAGTTTTGGGACTATCCAGTCGAGCAGCCCTTCGCGCTCCCTCATCGCAAAGGCATCCTGACGCATCCCGCCTGGCTGATCGCACATTCCTCAAACTTTCACACCGACCCGGTCAAGCGTGGTCGATGGATCCGCGAAAAGCTGCTGGCCGGCAGGGTGCCCGATGTGCCGATCACGGTCGACGCGCAGGTTCCGGAAGATCCCCACAAGACCTTTCGGGAGCGGGTGGAGAACGTCACGCAAAAAGCCGAATGCTGGAAATGCCACCAGCACATGAATCCCCTGGGCTTCCCGCTGGAGGTCTTCGACGACTTTGGCCGCTACCGCCTCGACGAGCCGCTGGAGTATCCGGAGCACCTGATCTCCAAGGCCACGAAAAAGAACGGGGCCGACGTCTTCCAAACCAAAGCCGTCAGCAGCCTCGGGGAACTTCTCGGCACCGGCGATCCGGACCTGGATGGGGAGGTGAAAGACCCGTTTGAGCTGATCGATCGCCTCGCCAAGTCGACCCGGGTTCGTCAGTCGATCATCCGTCACGCCTTCCGCTTTTTCATGGGGAGGAACGAGCTGCTGTCCGACTCGCAAACTCTCATTGCCGCCGACCAGGCTTACGTCCACAGTGGCGGAAGTTTCAAAGCAGTCGTCGTGTCGTTGTTGACCTCGGATTCCTTTCGCTACCGGAAACCCACTTCCTGAATTCTGCCTATGAACAAGCGCATGACCACCAGACGGAACTTCCTCAGGGCCTCCCTGCTTTCCGCCGGCGGAATGGCCCTGCCCGGAACCATTCCCGGCTTGTTTGCCAACCCTGCCAACGGAACCCCGATGCGGTTTATCTTCATGCACCGGGGCAACGGACTGTTTCCAAAAGTGATGGTTCCCCCGTCATTGAGCCAGCAGGACAAAGCCCGGGAGGAAAAAAAGGAACCGTTTGAGGTCGACCTGGAGGCGCATGACCTGCCCGATTGGATGGCTCCGCTGCAGGCGCACAAGGACCACCTGACGATTCTTCAGGGACTGTCGGGAAAAATGTGCACCACCGGACATCACTCCTGGTGTTCTTCGCTCGGAGTTTTCAAGGCCAACGAAAGGCCGAGTTCCATCAAGCGGGCCACGGTCGATTTCGAATTGGCGAAACTCTACCCGTCCCCGATGGAGCATATCGAGCTGGCCTGCTTTCCGACCGATGGCGGCAACGCCCGGGGCAGCCTGGATGGGGTCGCGATGGGGTTTTCGGCTCGCGGCGCCCAGCAACCCAACTATGCTTTCGGCTCACCCAAGGGAGCGGTGGAAGAACTCTACCAGTCGGTGTCCAGCAACAAGGAGGACCAGATCAAATACCAGCTTGAGCGCAAAGTGATGGCCTTTGCATCGGAAAATCAGGCCCGCCTGGCCGCGGGGCTGTCCGGTATCGAGCAGACCAAGATCACCCACTACGCCGACTCCATCGACGCCCTCCGGGAACGCAATCGTAAGATCGAAGCGATGGGGGATGTCCTTCGCCAGCATGTTCCCCAACTCGATCCGAAATACCTGGCGGACAATCTGAGCACCCTTGACCGGCAGCGCGCCCACGCGGAGGTGCTGCTGTCGGCCCTGATTTCCGGCCTGACCAATGTGGTGGCCTTCACCGTGGACGAGCTGGGCCACCATTACACCGGCATTCCCGGCATCGAAAACGAGAAGGTCAACATGCACGACGTGGGCCACAACAAGACCATCGCCGGCGTCGAGGCCGAAGAGGTCCGCAAGCGTTGCCGCCACCATCACATGACCCTGGTCGACACCATCGTCACCCGGCTCAAGGGAATCCCGGAGGGAAGCGGCACGATGTTCGACAACACCATGCTGTTCTATTTCCCGGACAGCGGCGAGACCCATCACAGCCAGGGCTGGGAATATCCGTTCGTCGTCATGGCCGGTCGCAATGCCAAGCTCGATCTGGGGCGCCGCTACCTCCGCCTCCCCTATCATGGCCAGGAAGGGCACAAGACCCTGGGCAACTGGTACACCACCCTCCTGAATGCCTATGGAAACCCGATTGAACACTATGGCGATTTCGATCTGACCCTGAGACTGGACCAGAGCGGCCCGATCCGTCGGTTCCTGGCCTGAATCCACTGAGGTCAAAGCCATGAGCATGTCCAGCCGGAGTGAATCGCGAAAGAGGTGGATTCCTCTCCCCGCGCGTCCCCGCTGCGTGGGCCTCACGGCGCCCCTGCTTGCCGCTGTCGGCGTGTCGCTGGTGGCGCCGTTCCTCCCCCAGAAGGCGGGCGCTGCCGACCACGGAAACGCCCTGCCCAACATCGTCATCATCTACGCCGACGACCTCGGCTATGGCGACCTGTCGTGCTACCATTCCAAGTGCGCCTACAAAACGCCGCGACTCGACCAGATGGCGGCGGAGGGGATCCGTTTCACCGACGCCCACAGCCCTTCGACGATCTGCTCGCCTTCGCGGTATGGGCTTTTTTCCGGACAGCAGATCTACCGCTCCACGGGCGGCGGCGGCGGCGCCTTCGAAGGGCCCGGTGGACCGAGTTATCTCAAGCCCGGCACACTGACTCTGGGCGACATGCTCAGGGAAAAGGGCTACCGAACCGGGGTGTTCGGGAAATGGCACGTCGGACTGACCTGGCTGGACAAGGAGGGAAAACGACTCGGCGGCGGATTCGAGAACTCGCTCCTGATCGATTACGCAAAGTCCACCCCCCTGATCGACGGTCCCAACGCGCGGGGCTTCGACGAGTCCTTCATCACGCCCAACTGTCCGGGGACCGATCCGCTCTACGTCTACATCGAGAACGGCATGGTCCCGGTGCCCGCCAGCCAGCGCCACCATCGGGACGACCTGCCCAATCCCGGCGGCAAATGGCGATGGGACAACGATGAGGGATGGATGGCGCCGGGATACGAGTTCGTCAAAGCGGACCTTCTCTTCTACGACAAGACCCGGCAGTTCATCACCGGGCACCGCAAGCACCACCCCGGGCAACCCTTCTTCGCCGTCTTTTCAACCCAGATCGCCCACGCTCCCGTCCTCCCGGCACCGGAATTCAACGGAACGACGGATGCGGGTCCCCGCGGAGATTTCGTCCGGGAACTCGATACCCTGGTGGGACGCGTGCTCGATCTGGTGAACGAACTGGGGATTGACGAGGAGACGCTGATTCTCTTCAATGCGGACAACGGCGCCGAAACCGTTCACGTGGACTGGATGCGCCGGGACCACGATCACGATCCCTCGGGCGGATGGCGGGGCATGAAACGGGACGCCTGGGAAGGCGGCCACCGGGTGCCGTTCATCGCGCGATGGCCGGGCCGGATTCCCCGGGGACAGGTCTCCGGTCAAATGACGAACACCACTGACATTTTCGCCACCCTCGCCTCGGTGGTTGGCTACCAGCTCCCCGACCATGTCGCCACGGACAGTTTCGACCTGCTGCCGGCGATGCTCGGCACGCAGGAGGACTCGAAGCCGATCCGGCCGCACCTCCTCACCCAAAGTTTCCGGGGAGAATTCCAAATCCGGCAGGGATCCTGGAAATACCTCGATCACCCGGGATCGGGTGGCAACAACTATGACCAGGCACCCCTGAAGCGTTACGCCCTTCCCGAGAGCGCCCCGGGCGCGCCGGGACAGCTGTTCGATCTGGCGAAGGATCCCGGCGAAACCACCAACCTCTATTTCACCGAGGCGGCCAAACGCACCGAGCTTCAGGCGCTCCTGGAACAGTTGAAATCAAGCGGGCGGAGCGCGCCCCGGAACCGGATGCCCATCGGAATCGAGCACATCCCGAAGCTCGGAAAACCATGACCCGGAACCTGACCGCCCTCCTCCCCCAGATGCTGGTGCCGGTCGTCCCCCCTGCCACCGCCTACCGGCTTTCTCTGAAGTGGGCGGGAAAGGTTTGACGGGACCGGGGATCGGCGGTGAAATCTCATCCCATGAACTCCTTTCTCCCTTCTCTCCCGCCGCGCTCCTCCCGCTGGCGAGCCCCCCGCCCCAGGCTCAGCCGGGCGCTTTTCGCCGGCATGCTGTTGTCCGGATGGTTCACCATCGAGGGGCTGGGAGAAATGCCCAAGGAAGACGTGATCGACGTTCCGGCCATCGGCGAGGGGCTCTGCCTCCACAACGTGTTCCAGTCAAACATGGTCCTCCAGCGCGACCAGCCGGTGGCCATCCGGGGATGGGCCGCCCCGGGGGAGAAGGTCACGGTGACGTTCAAGGATCAGGAGCAGGAGGCCACCGCCGCGGGGGATCGTTCCTGGAAGGTAACCTTCCCGGCCATGGCCGCCGACCGGGAACCGCGCAGCCTGGTCGTGCGAGGCAGCGAGAAGACCCTCACCCTCGACAACATACTGGTGGGCGACGTCTGGGTGCTCGGCGGGCAGAGCAACATGGAGTTCCCCCTCGAGAAAGTCGAAAACGGCGCCCTCGAGATCGTGTCCGCGCATTTCCCCCAAATCCGGATCCTAACCGTCCCGGCAATGAACGGCCCCGAAGCCAAAACGAGCTTCCCGCGCCTTCACGAGTGGAGCGGATGGTTTGGCCGTCATTTCCGCAAGGGAGACTGGGACGTGTGCTCACCGGAGACCGTCCCGGATCTGTCGGCCATCGGGTATGTGTTCGCCCGCCGCATTCACCTGGCCTCGCAGATCCCGATCGGCATCATCGACGCCTCGCGGGGCGGCACCACCGTCGAAACGTGGACGCCGGATGCGGAACTCCGCCAGATCGCCACGGAACCGGTCAAGAACTTGCTCGCGGAGTGGGACCAGAAGGTGGCGGCATGGAACCCGGAAAAGGATCTCGCGAGCCGCATCGAAAGCCAGAAGCAATGGCTGGAACGGATGACGAAAGAGGGGAAGCCCATCCCGGCGGATCGCAAGGACCTGCCGACGGACCTTCGGCCCGGTCCCGGGATGGATCCGAACCGGCCGGGCAACTGCTTCGCCAGCATGATCGCCCCCCTCTCGGGACTGCCGGTCAAGGGGGCGATCTTCCACCAGGGCTACAACAACTGTTTCCAGGGCACCCCGGGGACCGTCCTCTACCGCGACGTTTTTCCGATCATGATCACGGCCTGGCGCGCCGCCTTCGGCCAACCGGACATGCCCTTCGGCATCCTCTCGCTCTGCACGGAGGGCTCGCCCCAGACTCTGGAGAACTTCACCGAGTCCATGGCCAACGCCGGGCCCTACCTCCGCGAAGTCCAATACCGGACCTTCCTGGACTTCCTCAACTCGGGCGACCAGCAGATCGGGTTCACCAGCACCTATGATCTCCGGCGCCGGTGGTATCATCCCCAGCTCAAGATCCCCGCCGGGGAACGGATCGCGCGTTGGGCCCTGGCCACCCAGTACGGATTCGACAAGCAGATCCGCTGGAAACCCCCGCTGCTCACGGAGATGAACGTCGCAGACGGCCGGATCGTGCTCCACTTTGATGAAGCGGTGGCCGCGGTCGACGACGGCGGGCCG
Source organism: Akkermansiaceae bacterium (assembly GCA_024233005.1). GTDB lineage: Bacteria > Verrucomicrobiota > Verrucomicrobiia > Verrucomicrobiales > DEV007 > JACKQE01. The sequence continues at coordinate 97,233 of JACKQE010000001.1, forward strand.
ATCGTGGGGTTCGCCGTGGCCGGACAAGACCGGAAGTTTCATCCCGCCGACACCATCCCTCTCGAAACCGGGAAGGACGACCGCGGGCAGCCGAAAAAGGACCCCAAAGCGCTCGTTCTCAGCAGCCCGATGGTCCCGAACCCGGTGCATTACCGCTATGCCTGGGCCCGCAACCCCCTGGGGAATCTTCAGGCCGCCGGCAACAGCGACATCCCCGTCGCAACGCAGCGGAGCGATGACTGGCCGATGGAGAACATTCCCCTGGATGTTTTTGGCGACACTCCCCCCGCACAGCCTGACCGAGGGCAAAAGCGCCAACTCCAGGAAGCCCTCCACCAGCAGGATCTCGAGAGGCGCCTCCGGGAGGCGGAAGCCCTGATCCGGGCGAACCCGCCGCAATGATCTCGTCCTGGATGATCATCCCCGGCGCTCGAAGGTTCTTGAAACCCGTGGAGAGAGTCCCGTCAGCTTTGTGATCAAGGCAGGCAAAACTGGAACCCCTAGCGGCCAACCGATACTGATAGAGGGCGAGCAAGCAGGGAAGGGACCATCAAGCGCTCACGAATATGGTCCATGTTCTGCCAGGCATCCAAATCCAGATACCGAAACCTGCAAGCCCGCCTGACCTCCTGCGTCAGTGTGCGGTGACGTAGAAGCGCGGTTGAAAATGGTGTTTTCTACTGGCAGTAACTGCGAGAAGTCCGGGGCCAACGGATTTCCGACATCGGGCTCCTTGGCAAAAACCATCCGCGGCACCCAGTGGATACCAAACCCCTCTCTTTTCAGCCCCTCCTGGGTTTGCCACCCCTTCAGCGCTCCAATTCCTGACGCGTGGCGATCGGCACGTAGCCAACCTCCAGGCCTTTCGGCGGAGTCAGAATCAGGGCTGGATCAAGGTGGGCGAGGGTGCCGACATCGGGTGGCGTGAGATAGTTGCGGTCCTTGGTCCAGGCGCGATGCAGTTTCTCGACCCGGGCCTGCACCTGCTCACGTTCCTCGTCCGTGAGGTCGGCGTTGAGCATCGCGGGCTGATCGGCGAAACGGTACCAATAGTAGGTCACCACGCTGCCATCGCCGAGACGGGCCTTGAACGGACCCGCCTTCGGACCTGGCGTCTTCCAGCAGCCTGCGGCGTCATCCGGCGTGGTGCGCGGCTCCTGCGGCTGCTCCGGGGCCCGCTCAAAGCGATGCTCGGTGAGGCCGAGGTCGGCGGGCACGTCCTTGGGCGGCAGCACCGTCCACTGCGGTTTTTGGTCATGGGTGCCAAGCGCGTAGTACTCGGGCAAGGTGACGAGTGACCCGCTCCTGCGCGTGAGGTGCTCGTTCCACTGGTAGCCAAAGGTGATCGGGCTCGGCGTGAAGGACGTGGCGAAGGATTTCCAGTCGAGCGGCACTTTCTCCTCCCGCTTCGTGCCCGGTCGATAGATGCTCCAATTGGAGCCACCGCCTTCGCGGAAGGTGTGCACGGCAGAGGCATCGGCGTTGATCACGCCATCGGCGGGAGCGCCGCCAGCGAACCATTGTTGCACGGCATCCCAGAGCGCTGCCTTCTTGTAGGCGGTGAGCCGGTGCAACACGGTGGAGGTGCCGTCGGCTCCGACGGGGAACGCCGTCGGCGCGACCCGCGCGAAGTCCTTGCCCGCGGCGTCCCTGGCCAAGATGGCCGGGACATGCTGCGTCTCCATCTGGATGGCTTTGTTCGGGCCAGCAGGGCGTGAGTCGAGCAACATCCCCGCCCACTCCGGATGCTCAATCGTCGCCTGCGACCAGAAGAACGGGGTGAAGAAGGTGGCGGGACCTTTGAAGTTGGCTGTGTTGAGAAACAGCGTCCAGCACTGGTTCCCCGTGGGGACGTTTTTGCCCGCGGTGGTGGTCTTCGGATTGGTCAGCGGCAGCGGCAGATAGCCATAACCAAAGAGTTCGCCACTGGTGCCCTGTTTGAGATTCAGGCCATCCAGCGGAAACAGGAGCCAGGGAGTCAGCTGCGCCACGCCGTACTGGCCGCGCGGCTTTTCCCAGGTGCCGGCTCCATAGCCGGGACCGTTCGCGATGAACGAGAAGTTCGGACCCACGCCCCCCATGATGAACTTGGGCGTGGTGGTGGGGAAATGCGTGTCGCGCCACCAGCCGAGTCCCCCCTCGATGTCGGTGTAACATTTTTCGGTCGGTTTCTGACCTTCCTCATACTGCGGGTGCATCCAGGTGCCGCAGAGTCCGGTTTGGAACTTGTGCCCCGGATACGTTGCCACCAAGGGCCAAGCGGCGGCATAGAGCGAGAACCCGCCGTTGAATTCCTCCGGCACTTTCTCGGCGGGACCGAACAAGTAGCCCGCCATTTCACCCGACTCGACATCGGCGGACACCAGAAGCGATGGCAGTCCGGCCAGGATCAGGGAGAGCAACGGGAGGACGGGTTTCATGCTGAGAGTAGGGTTGGGGGATTTTGGGTGAACTCAAGGGTTCGTGTCCGAGCGCGCCATCCGCTGCGCTCCGGCAATCACTTGTTCCATGGAGCGAACCATGACACAACGGGATTTCCGACAGTCTCCACCCTCGTTGTGGCGGCGAACACGGAGGAATGCACTGTCTCCTTGCGCCGATCGATGGCAGACTGGGAAGCGCGGTGGCGCCCAAGACCAGCAGATTCCAGGCAGCGGGAGGGAACCATCCCAACATCACCCGCGGCAGCCGCATGGCGTCAACGCCGTGGAGAGGTAACAACAATTTGCTGGCAATCATGGCAATTCATCACAACCTTTGGATCGCCGTCACCAATCGGCAGATCGACCATTCCGGTGACAAGCTCCTTGGTCCGACAGAAGGAGATGTTGCGGTGGTTGACGGCACCGGAGCGGGTGACCGGGTTCATACTGTGAGCAACCGGCCAGCCCCAGAGACTGGATGAAGAAAAGATGGTGAACAGGAGCCGCGACAGGTTGGGAAAAACGTGCCGGATGGGCGCCAGTTGCCTGAGCGGGCTGCTGGCAGGGGTATTTCTGACAAGTTGCGCCACGCCCCATCGCGACCGGCTCTCCCCGAAGTTGGAGTCCACGCTGCTGGGCGCTCTACAATGGCTCGATGATCACCAGATCCGGGACCGACCGGGGCACGGTTCGCCCTCGCGCGATGCCACCGACGTCGGCGATGGGGCGCGGCAAACCGCGACGATCCACCTGCCTGGTGGCGCGGCTCTGGAAATCCCCACCGTTGGCAAATCTCGCGCGGTTCACAACGAAGTTGGGAGTTGGGTGAGCGAAATCCATCTCTTTCCCTCCCGAATTCCTCTGGAGGGTCGCGCCATGGTCTCCACCCCGGATGCGAACCTGTTCAACACGGCATTTGTCCTGTTTCCCTGCTTTTTCTTCGACGACAGCGGATTGGAGGAGCCTGCAAGATTCGTGAGCCGTATGCGCCATCTCGGATTGGAAAATCTCAGGAGTTACCAACGGGGGGCCGCTTACAATTTTTGGAGGGTTCTGCCCGGCTGGGAGGGTGCCCAGAGACGCTCCGGACCGCTCAATGTGCCCATGCCCCTGCTGCGCGCCACCGCAGAGGCCCATCGTCAGCCCGACTATCCCGCCTATCGCCAGGCGCTTCGTTCTGCCGGGATCTCGGGACACGATCTGCCGCTCCCCCCTCTGCCTCTCTGGTCGCTGCTCCAGCTGCAGACGATCAGCCGCAGTCGTTTGCCGCCGGTGGACTGGGTGGAGAAATGCCTCGACCCGGCCCAAAACCCAACCGGGGTGGACGCCTTTTTCAACATCCCCAACGATGCCGATGACACCGCCGCCATGGCCATGCTGCTCCAACTGTCCGGCCAGCCCGATCCCAGGCTGCTGACCAGACTCAGCCAGTTCCGGGATACCGGGCGGGATCGCGAAGACGGGCGCGATTCCTGGAAAGGCAAGGATAGCGGCGCGTTCCTCACCTGGCTGGCGGATGAAACCCGGCCGACGTTCGGAAATGTGACGGAAGGGGTGATCCCGCTGGGAGTGAACAACGTGGATGTCATCGTCAACGCAAACGTCATCCACGCCATCGCCCTGGCCGGCCGGCGCGACCTGCCGGGATACCACGAGGCCGTCAGACTGGTGGCCCGCTGCGCCATGGAGCGTCACTGGCCGGCTGCCGGATTATACTATCCCCAGATGATGATTTTCCCCTACGCCGCGGCCCGGGCCTGGCGCGAGGGACCGGTGCGCGAAGCCCCCATGGCAGAAGCCATGCCGAAACTGTTGCACGACCTGCTCGACCAGCAGGAAACGTTCGGCCGAAGCCATCCTCTGAAACAGGGCGCCTTCCCCGGCGGCGAGGACCCCACCGAAGCGCTCTCCACGGCACTCGGGCTGGCCGCCCTGCTCAACCTGGGCGAGGATACGGCCCGTGCCCTGGGCGAGGAACATCGCTATCAAGTAGCCTGCGACCGGGCCGCGGCTTATTTGATGAGAAGTGCCAGAAGGCATCTCCGTGGAAGCGTCAGCTGGGAGTCAGGTTTGTTTTTCTCATCTTCATTTCAGGATTTGGCCCATTGGCGGTCGGAGGCCTTCTCAACCGCCGTGGCCATGGAGGCGCTGGCCAAATATGCGCTCCATTACGAGCACGAAAAGGGCCCCTCACGTTTCCGGATTGTCATGGAGTCTGGCAAGACCTTGAGGTTGCGTCCGATGATGCCGTGAGCCACCCAGTTTAATCGCTCAGAGAGCGGAGCGAAGAAACCCGGAACCTACCAGCCTGAGTGCAGCCAGCGGCGAAATTGAAAAGTGGACTCCCAGCGATCACCCTCGGAGCAGCCAGGCCCGAAGCAGGAAGTACTGTGGGATCGCGGCGACGATGCCGGTGAAGGAGCCGGTGAGCCGAAAGTCGAAGGGGTTTTCGAGAATGCTGGTGGCAACCAGGGTCCACATGGCAATGGCAGGAAAGCAAACGATGTGCAGATCGGGGATTTGTCCGCCGGGAGTGAGCCTCGAGAGGAGCCGGACGCCGCGCAGAGCATTGATGGAGGGGCTGACAACGAAAGTAATCAAACAAAGGAGGCCGATGATGCCGGAGGCAAAGGTGGTGTATGTCCACAAGTTGTGACCTGCGGTATAGATTTCCTCGGGAAAGTTCTCGCGATCCGGATACACGAGAAAAAGTTCGGCGAGGTAGTCGTCGTCCCAATAAAAGGGTGCCCCATAGCCCCGTCCCCAAATCCAAGAGCCCGAGCGCTCGCTGAGACTCTGGAACATGGCCTCGGCTTCGGCTTTCCGCATCAACACGGACATGTCCTCGGTGGTGGCGCCTCCCCCGTCCGAATATAGAAAGCGCTCGATCCACCATTCGCCCAGCGTAGGAACGGCAAGGCAGAAGATGACAATCATGGCCACGGCTACGGCGGCGATGGCAGCGAGGGCGCCGAGGCGACGGACCACGTGGGGGAAGGAGATCTGGCGGAACACCATGGCGAGAACGAGGCAGGCAAAGGCTCCGGAGAAGGCGGCGGCGAGGTAGATGATGGCGCCGCGGGTCAAAGACAGGACGCAGGTGAACAAGGCCAGGCCAAAAATGAGAAGCGTGGAAATGGGAATCCGCCGGGCAAGGAGGATGCAGCCAGCGGTCCAGGGGAAGATGAAGCGAATGCCGGCACTGAGAAGAGGCCGCGTTTCCAGAAGCGACTGGCTGCTGGTGACATAATAGAATCCGGTTTGCCAGAAAATGTTGACAACGCAAACCGCGAGAAAAAGACGAATGACACTGGCGACAGGAACGCCTCCGCAGAGAGCGATGTGGCAGACGATCAGACCGAAACCGATAAGAACCGGGGCCACCAGCAAGCGAAGGATAAACCCGAGCTCATTGCCCTGGAAAACAGCGACCACGGAAGAGAAGGCGAGATAGGCCCACCAGAAGGTAATGAGGTAGACACCGGGGCGGACCAAAAGGTGGCGCCAACCAATCAGGAGGGCGAACAGACCGGAGGCGACGGCAGAGCCGAGCATGGCGAACTGGAAGATGGAACCGCCGGAGCCAGTGGTTCCAAAGCCGATTTCCGGGGAGCGATAGTCAAACGCGAAGGAGAAGGCGAAGACCACCAGGCAGACCCAGAGCCAACGGCGTTCGGCAGACGCCGGCAGGGAATCGCTGATCGTCGGCGCAGGGGATTGGCATTGGGAATTCAAGGAGGACATGCGACCGGAAAGAGAGAGGGCTGCGGAATTCGCCGGAGGCTGATACGTCGACTTCCGAAGGGATGGCTTCAAACGCTCCAATTGCATTTTCCTTTCTAAAAATTGTAAGTTTCAGCAAAAATTCCTTTTACTCATTTCGCATTTTAAATATTTACTATAAATTTCAGATTTTTATAGTATTTTTGTTAGTTTTCTCACCATGCGATCCATTAGGACAAGCCATTCTTTTGCCGTCTGCCCACCCTGGACGGTCTCGTTTGCCGCTCAGGATCTCCAGTAGTGGCCAGTAGGCGCAATGCCATCCCTTTCCCTGGCAATCCAGGTCCTCTGGCCGCAATAAGGCAATGGTGAAGTCCGGCAAAGAACAGCACTGGGAAGCCGCCCGAGGGCTGGCGGCGCTGCTGGTCATGTTCCATCATTCGGTTGCGGCGTTCTACCATGAAGCCGTCTTCGGGGTGTCCGACGACTTTCCCGGCTCGCCGGTAACCCGGCTGTTCACGATCACGCCCTTGGGTATCGTCGTGGCGGCCCATTTCGCGGTGTGCTTTTTCTTTGTGCTGAGCGGGTATGTGCTGAGTCTGAAATTCTTTGGTGAGGGCGCGAAGGGCCAATTGGACGTGGCGGAGGCCGCCGTCAAGCGGCCTTTCCGACTGGCTGGGATTGCCATCCTGAGCATGGCGCTCTCCTGGGGGCTGACGCAAATGAGCGCGCATTACAACGCGGCGGTGGCGGCGATCAATGGGTCACCCTGGTTTTCAGAGTTCATGAACTACCGACCAGATAGGCACAGCTTTCTGGCCGACGTTTGCCTGGTTCGCAACGGAACGGATTACAATCCCCCCCTATGGACGATCAAAGTCGAACTAATCGGATCCTTCCTGGTTTACGGGGTTCTGTTTTTCTTCCGGCGGACGCCTTTTCGTTTTGCGGTCTACGCGGTTTTACTGGTGGCATTTCAAGGTGCAATTTATCAAGGCTTTCTTGTTGGGATCCTTTTTGCCGATCTGCATATCAACTATCCCGCGGCGGTCTTGCAGTGTCGACGCAAATGGCTGGTCTGGTTGCTTTTGGGAGGGAGTCTGGTGTTTGCATCATTCCCCTATTTTGCGGCAGAGGGTTGGTTTGTGAACGCGAACTACCTGGAAGGAACATTCTTCGGCTACTTTCCGCCGCTGCCCGGGGTGGGCGGCGGATATTCAATGTTGGGAGCCGTGCTTACCTTTCTGCTGATCCTTCTCAGCCAGAGGGTGCAGTCATTCTTGAAGCTGGGAGTGCTCCGCTATTTTGGGCGGATCTCGTTCGCGCTCTATGCGATTCATTTCGTGATCCTGACGTCGTTCACGTCCTGGCTGTTTTTGGTCCTGCTCCAGAAGGGCCTCGACTATGATGCAAGCTTTCTCCTCGTCTTGGCAGCTTCGCTGGTAGTGGTGGTTGCAACCTCAGAAGCCGCGACCCGTCTGGTGGACGGGCCATCCATCCGGGCGGCAAACTGGATCGGCCGATGTTTCCGCAAAGCCGTGGCAGCGGTCTAGACACAATTGGCGGGTTCAAAGAACCGGAGCGTTTCCGAAAAACACCCCGAGGCAAATCTCGTTGGCACACCCAATGAGCCGACAGCGGTGTCCCCCCTCCATTCCGGGGCGATGCGTGGCGAAAGCCACGCGGAGCAAACCGGAGCGCCCTGACAGCAGCAGCAGGCAACCAGCCCTTGGAAACGGCAGGAGCATAGCACGATGGCGTTTTCCATGGCGGACCGCATCCGTCACGGTGGAAAGTCCCCTCTGTAGCGCTCCCCTTTTGCGACCGTGGGGGCCGCTTGTTTCGCCTCTGTTGGAAAGGGTTTTCCAGCGGCACCGCTGCCGCGATCACCCTGTACCCGCTGATTCCGGACGGCGAGCGCTACGAATTTGGTCGCGATCCAAACTAGACCACACGAGAGATTGGACTGGCCGGGCACTGGTTGAAACACTGCTGACATCGCTTGTTCATCAAATAAGCCAAATTCCTCACTGGTTGGTCCTTGATCCCCGAGTGAACGCTTCCCATCTCACTCATCTTCGATGAAACCTTCTGACCCCAATGGCCCCCCTCGCCTATGCCTCCGTGCCTACTGGGCGCACCCGATTCCGGCGGACATTCGCTCCTTATCAGCTCCTACGCTTCGACGTGATCAACGTGAAGATGCCGCGGCTGATCATCAAATCGCACGCAACCCCGCCGGGTGAATCCCCACAGGATACCCTTTTCTGAACAGGTTCGCTGTGTTCCCACCCAGGATCATCAGCCAAACCATGGACTCGATTGGCGTGCCCCAAGTCGAGGCAGTCTGCGAGCAAAGCATTCTGGAAGCTTTCCTCGGGCACGTGACGCCGAGTAAAGCTCCGCCGTTTCCGGCGGAGCTTCCTATCCCGAACAAAAATCTTTTGCCGGGAGAATCGCCAAGAAATCAGGGATTGGCCGGAGCGACCTCAGATGACGGAGCCCCATTCATCTGTTGTTCCATGGCTTCTTTCATCATTGGCACGACCGCAACCACGTATCCGATGATGTAGAGAATGAATCCGGCCAGAAAAAGCAGCATGGCTTTCCGTGCCGCCGGAAACATGATCCCAAAGATGATGGCAACCGGAATCGAAATAAAGAGATTCCCGAGTCCCCACCAGACGTTGGTCTTAAACCCTTTGATGACTAAAATGATCCAGAAAACGAACGTGACAAGACCACCAATTGCTACAAGTGCCCATCCCATAATGTTTGCGTTGTTAAGTTTTTTAGCTTTCCGGAGATTTCCAGATTCCGCCTCCTTTAATTGACTCCAGCCCCTTCGTCAAGCCTTCGGTTCAAAACTTTTTTGATGACAGTGAAAAAGTGTTTCGACAGAGCGGGAAAATTGTCCAAGCGCCGACGGTCCCACAACTTACGCACGCTCAGTTGTCGATCCAACAGACAGGTACCTTGTTAGTCCATTGAATGCTCTGATTTCGCGGAAGTGCTACCGCGCTCGGCAAGTTCGCCTTTCTCCTGTTCAGACCTGGCACGAGAGAGCGCTGCTGTATAATACCGGTGGGAACGGCCACGATCCCCATGCCAAAGATTAAGAGGAAGCCAGTGAGAATGCGACCTCCGGCTGTTGGTGGAACAGCATCGCCATACCCGACTGTGGCTAGGGCAACCATGGCCCACCAAAGGCTAAGAAAAACCGAAGCAAACACGTCGGGCTGAGCTGCGTTGTCAAAGAAATAGATGCCCACAGAGGAGAGATAGAGAATGATGGCAGTGACGATGCCGAACAGGGTGACTTCAGGTCGGGCGATGTCGAGGGGACGTTGCCGGTGATCCAACGCGAGCGGGTGACGAGCAAGTTTAAAGGCCCGCAGCAATCATAATAATCTCAAGCTCGCTGCCGGACAACTCCTCTAGAAACCCTGAAGAGAAGGAGTCCTCCAATGGCTGCGACGAAAAGTCCCAGTCGTTCCATTCCGCTGCGATCGGAGGTTCCTCCTACAAGCACGACAGATTTCGGCTTTCCTGAAATTGCTCGCATGGTCACCATGTCTCCGTCTGCTTTCTCCTTGGAACCCAGTCGGTTTCGAAAAAGCACGGCGTGACCAAAAAGGAATCGTCTTGTTTAATCTGATCCCCTTTATTTCAGGTTACCCAGACGATATAGCGCTTTTTGCCTTTGGAACTTTTCTGAACTTCAGACGTTGTGAAATGTCCGGTAGAAGAGGCGCCTTCCTCTTCGAGCTTCGAATTGTGCCACTTGGCATTGAAACCAAGAGTGATGAAAAGGATTGCCACTGTCAATGGGACTCCAGAGGTTCCATAATTCTGGCAAATTTTGCCTTCTCGCTTACTCCCACTCAGGCTGAATTTCGATCATTTCATGAGGGCAGCATAGAAGCCGACCCGAAAAGCAGGGATATCGGATCGGACCTTTCAGTTCCGGGATTCCAGAATCGGAAAGAGTGAATTACGGTGGAACTACCATCCCTCTTGCTGCTATTATGAGGAACATTCCTCATGGGCCCCGGTTTCTACAAGAACCTGATCATCAATGCTAACAGAGTCAGTAGGGACATGGCATTCAAACCGCAATCAGCAATTCTAGATCCAACCAAGGAGGTTCTTGATTCCGTTCCACGGGGACGGCCCGTGACACTGACAGTCTGCCATTCCGAATTGACCGCGACGCTGACTCCATTGTCTTGCCAGCAGCCTTTGCCCGTTTCATGTGAAGCACTTGCAGAGGTATTGCAGAATACAAATGATTCAAGAGTTCAGGATGATTCATCACACTTTCGTCCATTCGATGATTGCGACACCCCCTCTTCGATGCCAAGATAAGAACTGCTTCTTTTTGCGACTTTATTCCTAACCTTTAAACATCGCTATGAAAAGTCCCTCGCTCGCTTCCTTTTTCCTTGCCGGGTTCGCGTTGATTACCAATCTGAATCCCGCTCTTGCTCAAACCGTGCCAGACAGTGGTCACAAGCATTCGGCAGCCAACCGCTGGCTCGAGATCATGCTGGAAGCCGCCGCGCGGGATGTGGAGCGCGTCGGAGCACGCCCCACGATTCTTTCCCGACAAATGGCGATTCCCCTGACCGCGATGTATGATGCTTGGGCCGCTTACGACGCCAAGGCCGTCGGCACCCGCACCGGTGGAACGCTGCGTCGCCCCGAGTCGGAACGCACGCTAAAGAACAAGGAGACCGCTATCGCCTATGCGATGTACCGTTCCTGTCTCGACCAATACCCGGACTTCGCTGAATACCTCACCGGAGAAATGAAGGGCATGAGCTACGATCCTGGGGATACCTCAGAGGATATCACAACCCCGATCGGCATTGGAAACCACTGCGCCCGTCTCGTGCTCGAGTATCGCCACCACGACGGGGCGAACCAGCTCGGCGATGAAATCGGGTCGAACGGCGAACCCTACTCCGACTATACGATGTACCGTCCGGTCAATCCGGACGACAAGATCATTGATCCCGACCGCTGGCAGCGGCTGCCCTTTGCGGACGGCAAGGGAGGGAAGTTCTTCCCCGGCTTCCTCACGGCTCAATGGTACCGGGTGAAGCCGGCCATGCTGGAAAGGGCCGACCAGTTCCGCCCCGGCCCGCCGCCTCTCGTCGGCGATCCGCAACTCAAGAAGGAGGTGGACGAAAACATTGAGTACAACGCGACCCTAACACCCACGCAGAAGGCCATCGTCGAGTTCATGAGGGATGGCCCGCGTTCGACCGGGCAGTCCGGCCACTGGCTTAAGTTCGCGCGCGCCGTTTCCGGCCGGGATCAAAATGACCTGGATACCGATGTAAAGCTCTTCTTCGCCGTCGGCAACACCGCGATGGACGCCTTCATCGCCTGCTGGGACGCGAAGCGCTACCATGACAGTTCGAGGCCGTGGACGCTGGTGCGCTATTATTACAAAGGGCAGACGATCAAAGGCTGGGCCGGACCAGGGAAGGGTGTGAAGGACATTCCAGCGGAGGAATGGCATCCCTACTCACCCGCGACGTTCGTTACCCCCCCTTTCCCCGGCTACCCCTCTGGCCACAGCACGGTGAGCGCAGCCTGTGCCGACATGTTGAAGTATTTCACCGGCAGCGACAAGTGCGGTTTCCAAGAGAAGCGGCACGCCGGCGAACTCACCGAGCAAGGCTTCGATTGCCGCAAGATGCAGCAGCTCGATGGTCGCCCGCTGGCAGAAATTCTTGGCGACGCCCACGCGTCTTGTGATGTCACGCTCATGCTGCCGACTTTCACCGAATCCGCCGAAATGGCCGGAATCTCGCGGGTGATGGGCGGCTACCACATCCAATCCGACAACATCGCGGCGCTCAAGCTCGGCCGCGAGATCGCAGCCTACATCTGGCCGAAGTTCCAGACCTTCTTCGACGGCACCGCGAAGGGTCCCGTGATGCCCGAAAAATGAAGTGAGACCTTTTTCCTTGAGGACCCCGGCGATGACAGGCCGAACACGACCTTCGGGCAGCGGCGCTTTCCTGCTGGCGTGCACTTGTCAATGACTGCTATCAAGGCGCTTTTGCAATCACACCGCAGCTTCGCACTCAAGGCACAATGGGAGTAAGAACCACATCATCCCCGGATGAAGCCCCTTCAGGAGCTGAGGATCAGGCTTGTTCATGGCGCGCACCTAAGCAGTGGTGAACTTCTTAAAATTCCCTGTTTCGGAACCCCAACACCGGCAAGGGGCAGTTCATCCGGCCGCGGAAGCGGGTTGACGCCACTTCGTATTCCTTTGTAATTCAGGAAGTACCCCGCCCCGGGCTCGAACCGGGAACCTGCGGATTAAGAGTCCGTTGCTCTACCATTGAGCTAGCGAGGCGACTTGGCTGGGAACCGTGCCGGAAGACCCGTTTCCTTAGAAGTGAGCACGCAGTCTAAACCGCACCCGGCGGGTTTTCAAGCCAAGCTTTGAATTTTCCCAAAGCTCGCGCCCGGTGGCTCAAGGCATGCTTTTCCTCGGATGGCATTTCTCCGAAGGTCACGAGGCATCCCTCGGGCTGAAACAAGGGATCGTAGCCGAATCCTCCGTCGCCGGCTTCACTGGCCCGCAGGGTTCCCTCAATCGCCCCGTCGAAGGTCGCCAATATTTTACCCCCCCGGGCGACGGCCAAGACACAACGGAACCGCGCCACAGGGGCGGCCTCGCGCAGACCCAGGGCTTCGAGATCCGCGAGAAGTTTGGCCCGGTTGGTTGCATCAGTCGCCCCGGGACCGGAGTAGCGGGCGGAACGCACCCCGGGAGCTCCCCCGAGGGCATCGACTTCAATCCCCGAATCATCAGCAAGGACAAAGGCACCCGGCAGGGCGATGCTGGCGGAAAGGGCCTTGAGGATGGCATTCTCCTCAAAAGTGAACCCGGTCTCCTCGGGCTCGGGCAGGCCGGGATGGTCCCGCAGATCCTCAAAAGTAGCGAAATGTGCCTGCAGCAGAAACCGGATCTCGCCAGTCTTGTGGGCATTGCCGGTGGCTACCAAAAGGGTGGCGTTTTCTGTCGGGAACATGCGGGAAAGGGTGGCTCCAAGGTTGCAGAGGAGCGCTTTCTCCTATATCTCATCCGCTCTCCGGCGCAAGTTTTCCCTGTCCTCCAGGGGACTACCCCCCAGCCGGATCCCTCTGTCCCGCCATCCCGCCCCCATGTCCACGCAACGCAAACCCTTCCCTTTTGACGAATTCGAGCCCCGTTGGCAGGCCCATTGGGAAACCGCGAAGACCTTCGCGACGCCGAATCCCGGGACCCCCGGTTTCGACGCTGCCAAACCGAAGTATTTTGTGCTGGACATGTTCCCCTACCCGAGTGGCGCCGGGCTCCATGTGGGACATCCGGAGGGTTACACGGCGACTGACATCATCGCCCGCTATCGGCGCAGATGTGGCTGTCAGGTCTTGCACCCGATGGGATGGGACGCCTTCGGACTCCCTGCGGAGGAGCACGCCCGCAAAACCGGCGAGCATCCCCGCATCAACACGGAGAACAACATCAACAATTTCCGTCGGCAGCTGAAACGGATCGGATTTTCGTATGACTGGGACCGGGAGGTCAACACGACGGACCCCTCCTATGTGAAATGGACCCAGTGGATCTTTCTCAGGCTCTACCATTCGTACTTCGATGAAGTCACCGGGAAGGCCCGACCGATAGCCGAGCTGGAAGCCCAGGGGCTCGACCGAGACGCGATCGATGCCAGACGCCTCGCCTATGTGGCGGAAGCTCCGGTGAACTGGTGCCCCGAACTGGGCACGGTCTTGGCCAATGAGGAGGTCGAGGAATGGCGCGCCAAAGGCAACACCGTGGAGCGACGCCCCCTTAAACAATGGATGCTGCGCATCACCGCCTATGCGCAGCGTCTGATTGATGAACTGGACGGTCTCGACTGGCCGGAAGGCATCAAGCTGCTCCAGAAGAACTGGATCGGCCGCAGCGAAGGCGCGGAGGTGGACTTCCGGATCGGTCAGGAGACCGTGACGGTGTTCACGACCCGCCCCGACACACTGTTCGGCGCCACTTACATGGTGCTGTCTCCGGAACATCCGCTGGTGGAAACCATCACCGCCCCGGAACAAAAGGAGGCGGTGGATCGGTATCGCAAAGCCTGTGCCTCCAAATCGGACTTGGAGCGCACTGAATTGGCCAAGGAGAAAACAGGGGTGAACACGGGCGGGGTCGCGGTGAATCCGGTCAACGGGGAGAAAATCCCGGTCTGGATCGCCGACTATGTCCTCATGAGCTATGGCACCGGAGCCATCATGGCCGTGCCGGCCCACGACGAGCGGGACCATGAATTCGCCAAGCAATACGGGATTCCCATCCTGGAGGTCGTGCGGGCACCGATAGGCAACACCGACACCTGCTTCACGGGCAACGGGATCGCCATCAACTCCGGCTTCCTCGATGGTCTTCCAACCCCGGAGGCAAAAGCCCACATCATCGCCTGGCTGGAAGACAAAGGCCTGGGCAAAAAGATGGTGAACTTCAAGCTACGTGACTGGTTGTTCTCGCGGCAGCGCTACTGGGGAGAACCCTTCCCCATTGTGTGGCGCAACGGTCGGCACGAGGCGATCCCGGAGTCGGACCTGCCTCTCCTGGCTCCTGCCTTGGAAGACTACAAGCCCAGTGGCAGCCCCGAGCCCATTTTGTCGAAAGCCACTGAGTGGGTCGACTGCGGCGGCGGGGTGACCCGTGAAACCAACACGATGCCGCAATGGGCAGGCTCGTGCTGGTACTACCTGCGCTATTGCGATCCGGCCAATGCGGACGCCTTCGTCGGCGCGGAAGCCGAGCGTTACTGGTTGGGCGCCAATGGGACCAACGGCGGGGTCGATCTCTATGTTGGGGGCACCGAGCATGCGGTCCTGCACCTCCTTTACGCCCGATTCTGGCACAAGGTGTTGCACGATCTGGGCCATGTCAGCACAGCGGAGCCTTTCCAAAAACTGGTCAATCAGGGTCTCATCCTCGGGGAGGACGGCCAGAAAATGTCCAAGTCCCGGGGCAATGTGGTCAACCCCGATACCGTGGTGGACGAGCATGGAGCCGATGCCCTGAGGCTTTACGAAATGTTCATGGGGCCGCTGGAGCAGGTCAAACCGTGGTCGATGAAAGGTGTCGAGGGCGTCTTTCGCTTCCTCGCCCGGGTCTGGCGTCTGGCTCTGGAGACCGACCAAAACGGCGAGTGGCAATTGCGCCCCGCGTTGGCGCCCACCGGGATGGAGCCGACGACGCGCCGGATCGTGCACCAGACCATCAAAAAAGTGACCCAGGACATTGATGCCATGAGCTTCAACACCGCGATCGCCCAGATGATGGTCTGCACCAATGAACTGACCCGCCTCGAAGTCCTGCCGGTGGAGGCTCTGGGACTGCTGCTCCAGGTGCTGAATCCTTTCGCCCCCCACCTCACCGAGGAGATCAACGCCCTGGTCGGACCCGCCTATCCGGGGATCCTGCCCGCGGAACTGGCCCACGCCCCATGGCCAGCCTGGGACGAGGCCGCATTGGTGGAAGACGAGGTCGAGATCGTGGTCCAGGTCAATGGCAAGCTGCGCGACCGGCTCACGGTGGCCCGTACCGCGGAAAACGCGGAAATAGAAAGCCGGGCGTTGGCATTGGACAAAGTTCGGGAGCACACCGAGGGGCAGACCATCAGAAAAATCATCCTCGTGCCGGGTCGTTTGATCAATATTGTGGCCAATTGACCCTGACGGTCGTCTCCCAGGTGAACCGGAGCTCTTGCAAGACCGGCAACCCCACTGAAAACGAACCCTATGAAAGTGATTGATGAATTCAAAAGGTTTGCCCTCAAAGGCAACATGGTTGACCTCGCCATCGGCGTGATCATTGGCGGCGCCTTTGGTGGCGTGGTCAATTCCCTGGTGAAAGATGTCATCATGGCGCCGATCGGCGCCCTGGTGAAGGTGGATTTCAGCAAGCTCATCATCCCCCTCAGCGAATCCGGGAAAGAATTGCTGGCCAAAGAAGGCGCAGGAAAAGTCATCGCTTCGGGCGAACCCTACTTTGGTTATGGCAACTTTCTGACCGTGTTGATCAATTTTCTGATTCTGGCCTTTGTGCTGTTCCTGGTGGTCAAGGCTTTCAACAAAGCCAAAGCAAAGCTGGCCCAAGCGGAGGCCGCCGCCCCAACTGTTCCGCCTGCGGAGGTGGTCCTGCTCACGGAAATCCGGGATTTGCTCAAAAAGTCCTGACTGTCCCCGGGCCTCCGGCTCCTCCCGGAGGCCCGCAATCAAGTCTTGGCGAAAGGGGGGATATGGCCTAGCTTCCCTGATGGCCCGAATTCTTCCCTCCCTCTGCTTTCCCTCCCGAATTGCTGTTTCTGTTTTACTGGGGACCTGTCTCGCCGTGACGGGGATCTTGGCCCAAGACGCCCCGGAGAAGAAGGCCAAAACCAAAAAACAACAGGAGCGGATCGCCGCCAAAGCAGCGGCCGCTGCCCAGCCAGCGATTCCGTTCCCCCCTCCCGCGGACTCCCATTCCACCGTTCCGTTGGATCTCTTCACCGTTCCCGAAGGGTTGGAAGTGACCCTCTGGGCGTCCTCCCCTCTTCTCTACAACCCCACCAACATCGATGTTGATGCCGCCGGACGAATCTGGGTGGCTGAAGGGGTGCGCTACCGCAGCCACCATGCGAGACGTCCGGAGGGAGACCGCATCGTGGTGCTTGAGGACAAAGATGGCGATGGCCGGGCCGAGACCAGCCACACCTTCGTCCAGGAAGAAGCCCTCATCGCCCCCCTCGGGGTGGCCGTTTTCGACAACAAAGTCGTCGTTTCCCAACCTCCGGATCTCATCGTCTATACCGATGTGAACCGGGATCTGGTCTTTGACCCGGCGGTGGATCAGCGGGAAGTTCTCCTGACCGGTTTTTCCGGCAAAAACCACGATCATTCGCTGCACTCGGTGACGCATGGACCAGACGGTCGCTGGTATTTCAATTCCGGCAACACCGGCGGGATGTTCACCGACAAATCGGGCCGCACCTATCGCATTGCGGGTCCCTACCAACCCAAGGCCATCGGACCGTTCCAATTCCCCTTCGATGCAGCCCAGGTTGCTGGTCAGACCAGTGATGACGGCCATGTCTACGTCGGGGGATTCTCCGTCCGGATGATGCCCGACGGGACGAATGCCGAAATCATCGGGCACAACTTTCGCAACAGCTACGAACAATCCATCAATTCCTTCGGCGACCTGTTCCAGAACGACAACGACGACCCACCCGCCTGCCGGGTCAGCTATGTCATGGAGTATGGAAATGCCGGGTTCGCCTCGACAGATGGCAAACGCACCTGGCAGGCCGACCGCCGTCCCGGACAGACCACCGCAGTGGCCGAATGGCGCCAGGAAGATCCGGGCACGATGCCGGCCGGGGACGTCTATGGCGGTGGCTCCCCCACCGGAAACACTTGGTATGAAAACGGATCTCTGGGAACCGGATGGGAGGGCACCTTCTTCGCCTGCGAGGCCGGACGGAACGTGGTTTTCTCCTACCAGCCAGTGCTGCAAGGCGCGGGTTTCAAACTGGAACGGAAAAACTTCATCACCTCGAACCAGGAAGGCAAATTTGCCGGTTCCGACTTCATCGGAGGGAATGCCACGGTGAATGCGGACACCCGCACCCAATTCCGCCCCTCGGACGTAGTCGTTGGACCGGATGGGGTCCTGTATGTCTCGGACTGGTATGACGGTCGTGTGGGTGGTCACCAGGATTTGGACGGCCCCTGCTCCGGAGCAATTTACCGCATTGCCCCGAAAGGCTTCAAACCTGGGGTTTCCAAGATCGATCTAGCCACCGTGGAAGGGCAGATCGCGGCGCTGAAGTCCCCCGCCGTGAACGTGCGACAGGCGGGCTTTGAAGCATTAAAAGCCAAAGGCCGGGCTTCCTTGGAGCCGGTCGCCGCTCTGCTCGATGATCCAAATCCCCATATCAAAGCGCGCGCCATTTTCTTGCTCTACCAACTGGGCATTTCCGGTCCCCGCCGTGCGGGAGATCCAGAAAGCTACAGCGATCCGCGTCTCCGGGTGGCGGCTTACCGGGCCGCACGTTTTGCCGGGGGCGACTTCCTCGCGTTGGCGGTGCGCCTCGTGGGAGACAAGGATCCCGCCGTACGCCGGGAGGTGGCTCTCTCCATGCGGGACCAATCAGTGGAAGTGGCCCGGGACATTCTCGTTGAGATCGGGAAAAGCTATGATGGCAAAGACCGCACCTATCTGGAAGCCCTCGGAACGGGTGCCACGGGCAAAGAATCGGAGATTTATCAGGCTCTGAAGCACACCCTCACCACAGAGGATCCCACGCGCTGGTCCCCGGCGTTCGCCCGCATCACCTGGCGCCTCCACCCGCACGAAGCGGTGGAACCATTGAAAATCCGGGCGCTTTCCGCTTCGGTGCCGGTGGAAGAGCGCAAGCTGGCGACTGATGCGCTTGCTTTCATCCAAACGCGATCCGCCTCTGAGGCGATGCTCGAGATTGCCCAGCTGGATGGGCCAATGAAAAGCCAAGCCATCTGGTGGCTGCTCAACCGCGCCGGCAATGACTGGCAGTCTTATGATCTGATGCCGGAATTGGAGCGCCGCGGGATCTACGATCCTGCCAAAATCGTGTTCCAGGAAGTGATCACCCCAGACCCAACAACCGCCCCCGCGGCCCTGCCTCCGGTGGAAGAAATCCTCAAACTGAAGGGCGACTCCACCAAGGGAAAGACCACCGCACAGCGCTGTATCATGTGCCACGTGATTGATGGCACGGGGGCAGAAGTCGGCCCTGGGCTGGCGGATTTTGGGAAAACTCAGACCCATGAGGTGTTGGTGCGTTCCCTGGTCGATCCGAGCGCGGACATTTCGCATGGCTATGAGGCCATGGAGATCAAAACCAAGGACGGAAAAACGATCCATGGCCTGGTCTACAAGGACCATGACCCGCTCATCGTCGCCAGCATGGGCGGTCTGACCCAGTTGGTCCCGAAGGAGAAACTGGCCTCGAAAAAACCATTGGGACGCTCCCTGATGCTCAGTGCCGCGCAGTTGGGTCTGACCGCGCAGGATGTCGCCGACGTGGTGGCCTACCTCAAAGGAGAATAACCCCCCTCATGAGACTGGGAACCCTGCGAGACGACTATGGCGATGATGAGCTGTGCCACGTCCATGACCGTCACCTCATCCCGGTAAGGCATGTTAATGCGGTCTTTGGCACCTTTTTCCAGAACCAACTGGATGGACTTCTGACGGAAGGGCAGCTGGACGACCTGCTCGCCTGGCATGCCCGGGAGGGAGAGGAACGGCTTTCCCGGGTGCCCGAGGCTTCGGTTCACTGGAACCGCTCGAGGCCTGGCAAGCTTTTGCCTCATCCGCGAAAAATCTGGGGCATTGGCCTGAATTACCCTGACCATGCCGGAGATCTCAATGAAGCAACCCCGTCACGAGAACCGGCCAGTTTCATGAAGCCTGACACCACCCTGATCGCTCCCGGTGAGCCCATCCAGCTCCCGGATCCGGCGATGACCCAGCGGGTCACCGGTGAGGCGGAACTGGCCATCGTGATCGGCCGGGAATGCCGCAACGTCCCGGAAGCGGACTGGCTCTCGGCGGTGGCGGGTTTCACTTCCGCCTTGGACATGACGGCCGAAGACATCCTGCGCCGGAATCCGAGGAACCTCACCCAGGCCAAAAGTTTCGATACCTTCCTCAGTCTGGGGCCGGAACTGGTGACCCCGGATGAGTTCCCCGATCTCGGCGCGACCACGGTGGCGACAGTGCTCAATGGGGAAGTGATCCGGGAGAACACCCTTTCTGCGATGACCTTTTCACCGGCGTTTCTGGTCAGCTATCACAGCCGGATCATGACCCTGCTCCCAGGGGATGTCATCCTCACAGGGACACCCGGCGCGGTGGTCCTGGCACCGGGCGATGTCCTCGAATGCCGCATTTCCGGCCTGCAACCGCTCCTCAATCCTGTTGCAGGTCCACCCCTGCGGGAGTGACAGGCTGCTCGGATCTCGGATTTGCCATTTGACCAAACTCCCACCGGGATTAAGTTCCCTTACCAGTTTGCGTGGGTAGCTCAGCGGTAGAGCGGCTGATTTACACTCAGTTGGTCGGCGGTTCGATCCCGTCCCTGCGCACCATTTTCTCCGGGTCGATGCCCCTTTGATCCTCTGCCGCTTGGAAGCATTTTCTCCAGAAGATCGTCAACAGATCCGGGTCCGCAGCCTCTGTCTCGCCGAGAACATCGACACTCGGTCCCTGCGTAAAAGCCGCAATCTTGCCTCCTCTCCCCTGACTCTGGAGGCCGGAGAAAAAGGATGCGCCGTCGTCTTCCGTTTCGGCGCCGTCGTGTTTTTTGATGTCACCGCCATCGAGGAAACCGCCTTCCTTCGCCAATTGGAGCCGCTCTTGTCCCGCTCTATCGATCCACCACGGACGGAAGAGGTCACCCTGAAACACACCAAAGCCAGTGAGGAGCGCATCGAAGGCGGCACGATCCACATGCCCCGGATCACCCTCCAGCACCTCCAGATTGTCGCGGATGTCCTTGCCAAAAGTGTCGTGCTGGAAGATTACGAAATCAAAATCAGCACCCGGATTGAGGAACTGAGGCCGGTGACGACCTCGTTAAGAGACGGAAAGGTGAACAACAGAGTGGACCGGCTCCTGCTCCACCATATCGGGGACACTCTTCTAGATCACCAGGAAATGATCGGTCGCGTCGAAGTCACCGACAAACCAGACATTCTCTGGGACGCTCCGTATCTGGAACGGTTCTACGGACGACTTTTTGACGAATACGAGGTCGCCGAAAGGCACGAGAGTCTGGAACGAAAGCTCGATCTCATCTCCCGCACCGCTCAAACCACGCTGGATGTGATTCAAACACGGCGCAGCCTGCGAGTCGAATGGTACATCGTCGGTCTGATCCTCTTTGAAATTTTCCTCACACTTTGGGAGAAATTCTTCGGGAAATGACCCCGTCGGACCGAGAAAAACCCATTCCACGGTGTTCCAATGGAAACCCGCACGGGAACAGGGAACCCCATCCCCGGACGGTTGCCTCCGGAACTCAGTGATTGAAGAGGAACTCTTTGGTATTGAGCAGTGCCCAGAGGATGTCCTCGAAAGCTTCCTGCTCAATGACGCCCTTCTTGGCCACATCGGGCTCTTTCTCGGCCACCGTGCGCTTCTTGGTGAGATGCGCCTTGGCGGCAGCGATCTCTTCGGCACGGGGTTTCCGGCTCAGGGCCTCAAGATACAATTCAGTCAACCGTTCGTCATCTGACCGGTCGGAAGCCTTGGCCAGTAGAGCAGCCCGGCCTTGTCCGTTGGAGAGCTTCGACTGGATAGAGTCGGAATTGATGAGATGCAGGCTCTGCGCCAGATTGGCATCGGCCACGCGCTCACATTCACACGCACTGTCCATCTCCGGGCGTCCGAAGACGGTAAGGAAATAGGACTGGCTGTTGAATTTGTCATCCGGCAACTGCACGGCCCTGGTTCCCGTGGCCTGTCCGGTGAAGGCCTCCTTGGATTCAGAGACGGCATTGATGGCGTCGAGGAGCACTTCGGCCTGGAGACGCTTCGGATAATAGCGGGAGAAGTTCTGCTGGTCGGCCGCATTGTGGTCGTTGGGGATGGCGCTGAACTGGTAGGTTTGGCTGTTGCAAAGCGTGCGGATCAGTCCCTTTAGATCAAATCCCTTGGTGGCAAACTCCTTGGCGAGACCGTCGAGCAGTTCCGGATGGGTTGCCGGATTGGTGACTCGCATGTCATCTTCGGGTTCGACAAGGCCCCGTCCAAAGAAGTGTTTCCAGTAGCGGTTGACCACCATGCGGGCAAAGAAAGGATTCTGCTGGTCGGTCATCCACTTCGCCAGTTCAATTCGGGGATCCTCCTCCACCGGGATGTCAACGGCCGGGGTGCCCAGAGGGGCCGGCTTCAAACTGACACTGGTGTTGGGATTCTGCATCGAGGCCGGCACACGCTTGTGGAAAATGATTTCCTCGCCAGGTTGGTCGCCCGGCTTGCGCCCGATGGTGGAGAAGAACGCGGTGAAACTGTAGTAATCGTCCTGGCTCCACTTCTCGTAAGGATGGTGGTGGCACTGGGCGCACTGCATGCGGATGCCAAGGAAGACTTGGGCGATGTCCTGCATCTGTTCTTTCTGGTCACTGACCGAACGATACCAGGCCACGGCAGGATTCCGCCCGATCTCACCGGATGCGGTCAGGATTTCGGAGACGAACTGGTTGTAGGGCTTGTTCTCCTTCATGCTCGCCCGCACCCATTCGTGGAAGGCGAATGTGCCGCGGGCATACTCGTCCTTGGACCGCTTGTTGCGCAGAATATTGGTCCATTTCTGGCCAAAATAATCGGCGTAATCATCGCTGTCGAGCAGGGCATCGACGACCTTGGCCCGTTTGTCGGGGGTGTTCAGGGAGAGGAAGGCTTCCGACTCCTCACGGGTGGGAAGGCGTCCAGTGATGTCGACGGTGACACGGCGCAGGAAGGTGGCGTCATCGCAAACAGGAGAAGGTGGCAGGCCCAAGAGCTTGAGCTTCGCAAACACCTGCTCATCGACCTGGTTTTTGGCCAAGGGAAGCTGGGGAGTTCCGGCGCCGAGAGGAATGGTGGCGCGGAAGACATCGACATGCTCCTTGAACTTCACCATCACCGAAGTCGTCCCGGTAAGGTCCTTCAACTGGACTAGGCCTTCTTCGGAAGACTCGGCCATTTCCTTTTGATTGGCCTCAAATTGGGCAATGTGGGTGATGTCCCGTGAGGAACCATCATTGAAAAACGCCGTCACCACAAGCTGCTGACTGGCGTGGGCTTTGGACACGATCTCCCGGGGGTAGACTTCGATCCGTTCAACCTTCGGCTTTTCTCCGTCACCCAGCGGACTGCCCTGCCGGATCCAACGGGCCAGCACGCCGTAATCACCACCACCGATGGCGAGTCGGGCGCCTCCCTGATGCGGCACTTCGCCGGAAGCCTTGGTCAGGAGCAGACTGTGTTCCGGAGCGGCCGGAAAAAGACGACGACCCCGGTCTTCGTGGACCAGCCAGTCATAGTCTTTCCATGGCTCATACCCGAACAAGGAAAGACGGAAGCCATTCTGACCACCTGACTTGCCGTGGCAACCACCGCTGTTGCAACCATTGCGGGTCAGCACCGGGATGACTTCGTTGTGGAAACTGACGATCTGGGAAGCATCAAATTTCTCCACCACGATCGGTATGGTCACAGCAAAGGCACCGACCTTGGCGGTGAGGGTGGTGCTGCCATTGGCCAGGGGGGAAAGGAACCCATGGCTGTCCACGGCGGCAACGCCAGTCGGGACAAAGCTGTAGGTGGCCTCGCGGGTCGCATCCCAAAGTGTGCCTTCCCCCTGACTGGCCATGACAACAATCTGCTGTCGGTCGTCTGGTCCAGTGAGCCGGATGTCCGTTTTGCCGATCACTCCGACAATACTCAGTTTGATGGGAACCGGAGCAGGAGCCGGGACCGGAGCCACTGCCGCCTGGGGAGGGGCCGCCGGGGGCGCAGCTTCCTGGGCAAGAGTGGCCAAGCCACCATAGGCTAGAGTCAGGAGAACGATGGGCAATGGGCTGATTTTCATGTCAGGGGAAAAAAGAAAAGCGATGTGGGGAATTTCCTGGTGAAAGAAGGCGGTGTCGAGTCACGTGGTCACGCAATCAACTCCGACATGGGGGCAAAAGTCGGATCCACGATGTACTGCGGTCGTCCGGTCAAATCGGTCAAGGTCGAGCGTCGGGTGTCGATGCCCATATTGTGGTAGAGGGTGGCAAATATTTCCTGGAAATCGACCGGACGATCGACCGCTTCCCCACCGAGTCGGTCCGTCGCACCGATCACCTGACCGGTCTTCATGCCGCCACAGGCGAGCACAGCCGAGGACACACGGGGCCAGTGATCCCGGCCCGCGGCCTTGTTGACCAGCGGGGTGCGGCCGAATTCACCCCAGACCACGACAGAAACATCCTGATCCAGACCACGAGCATGAAGATCTTCGACGAGGGCACTGACCCCTTGGTCGAGCAGGGGGAATTCCTCCCGGCCCTGCTTGAAATTGGCCGAATGCCAATCCCAACGGGAGAACCCGATGGTGACACATCGGCAACCCGCTTCCACCAAACGTCGGGCCATGAGGAACTGATCCAGTCGGCTCCAGCACCCGTCGTCCTTGAGACGATCCCGGCCTTTGCCATAACGGTCGATGGTGGCCGGAGCCTCTTTCGTGATGTCCAGGGCCTCGGCGAGACGGCTGGAAGTGAGCACCCCAAAGGCCTGCTGGTTGAAGGTGTCGAGCCCTTCCATCATGCCCGAATTGTCCACTTCCCGCCTCATTTGATCGAAGCTCCCCAGCAGGGTGCGCCGATCCCGGAGGCGGTCCAAGGTCACCCCTTTCAAAACCATGTCTTGGCTGCCGCCGCCTTTAAAAGGGGTGAACGGTGAATGGGCCGGCCCAAGATAGCCGGACTTGCCGGGATCGGCCCATTCTTCATGTCCCACCTTGGGCTGGAGACCGACAAACGGTGGGCAGTTGGCATTGGCCGCTCCCTTCACTTTGGACAAAACCGCTCCAATACTGGGCCAGCCTCCCTGGGGAGCGCCCCGCCGTTTTTTGCCGGTGAGACATTGGAAGGCATCGTGAGGGCCCTCGGCGCCAACCACCGAGCGCACAAACGCCAGCTTGTCGGTGATGCGGGCAAGGCGGGGGAATTCCTCGCAAATTTGAATGCCGGGCACATTCGTCCGGATCGGACTGAACTCCCCGCGATACTCCGAAGGGGCATCCGTTTTCAGATCCCACATGTCCTGATGGGGCGGACCACCGGGCAGGAAGATCATGATGATGGCTTTGTCTCCCGCTTTCCGTCCCGGCTGGGAGGCGGCCTCCGCGCGCAGCAGATCGGGCAATGCGGCACCTCCGAGTCCCAGCGCCCCGATACTCAGAAAACTCCGCCGGGAGAGCCCATCGCAAAACGGTCTGTGTTTTTCACCAAAAATGGAGATCATAAAAATGGGAGCTGCAGCAACCTCCTACTTTCGCAAAAAAGCACCCCTCCGCCCAGATACGCGATAGCGCGGGACGCGATGATGGGGAAGCACTAAGACACCGTTGAGGCCGGCGCAGAGTGTCGCCGGATCGCTCCAGAATTCCTGGTCGCCGGACCGGGCCGGACCGCTTCGCGCATTCCCCGCCACTGCACGGCATGCGGCGCTTCTCTGGAAACCCGGCGCTGGGAATCCTTGGCTGGAACTAAGGTTCCCGCCCGCCTCGTCAGACGTTGAAGCGGAACTCCATCACGTCGCCGTCTTTGACGACGTATTCCTTGCCCTCGATGCGCAATTTGCCGGCCTCGCGGCAGGCAGGATAGGAGCCGAGCCGGACCAAATCATCGTATGCGACGACTTCCGCCGCAATGAAGCCCCGTTCGAAGTCGGAATGAATGACACCGGCCGCCTGCGGGCACTTGGCGCCGGCAGGGATCGGCCAAGCCCGTGTTTCTTTCTCTCCGGTGGTGAGGTAGGTCCTCAGCCCCAGCAAATGATAGACGGAGCGGATCAGTCCGGAGACCCCACTGTCTTTAACCCCCATCTCGGCGAGGAACTCTGCCGCCTCGGCGGGGTCCAGATCAATCAAGTCGGACTCAATCCGGGCCGAAATGACCACCGACTCGGCCCCGTGGGCTTCGGCGGCATATTTTCGAACCTTGGCGACGAAGGCATGGCTGTCCGGATTGTCCAACGCGGCAGCCAGCTCATCCTCGGCCACATTGCAGGCGAAAATGGTCGGTTTTGCCGAAAGCAGGAAGAAGCTTTGCATCGTTTTTCGGTCTTCCGCACTCAGATCGAGCGTCAGCGCGGGATTGCCTTGGTCGAGGTGAGGCATTAGGAGGTCGATCACCGCAACCTCTCGCTTCGACTCGGCATCGCCCGATTTGGCTTTCTTCTCCCGGGAGACACGGCGCTTTTCCAAGGAGGCCATGTCGGCCAGGATGAGCTCGGCATTGATGATCTCGATATCGCGGATCGGATCAACGGAACCCAGTTCATGGATGATGTCGTCGTTCTCAAAACACCGCACCACCTGCACGATGGCATCGACCTCGCGGATGGTGGCGAGGAACTGGTTGCCCAGCCCCGCCCCCTGACTGGCGCCTTTGACCAATCCGGCAATGTCGACGAATTCAATCGCGGTGGGAACCAGTTTCTGGGATTTGCTGATCTTCGACAGCACTGCGAGCCGCTCGTCCGGCACGACCACCACGCCCACATTTGGATCGATGGTGCAAAAGGGATAGTTCGCCGCTTCCGCCTTGCGGGTGCGAGTCACGGCATTGAAGAGGGTCGATTTGCCAACGTTGGGGAGGCCTACAATTCCAGCTTGGAGCATAAGGCCCGGACTGTAATGGTCCCGTTGTGATTGCGCATGTCTTTTTTTGAACGAAGGCCCCCGCCGCTCTCTGGCGGCTTTTCTTGGTGCAATGAGAGCCGCTCCAGCGAGTTCCTGGCAGCACCACTGGCCCAAAGCCAAGCCTCAGACTCCCTGCAAGCGCCCTGTGGCGTCACCAAATGTCTCCGTCCTCACCCCCATGGCATCGAGAAGGTTGAGATAGAGATTGCTCATCGGTGTGTCACTCCCCAGCGCAAGGTGGGTTCCGGGATGCAGGGCGCCTCCGCCGTGACCCGCGAGAATGATGGGCAGTTGGTTGTGCTGGTGCCGGTTGGGATCGGCCAGACCACCACCCCAGACAATCATGGAGTTGTGCAGCAAGCTGTTGCCGTCCAGATCCTTTTTCTGGGTGAGACGGTCCAGGAAATAGGCGAACTGTCGGGAGTAAAAGAGATCGATCCGAGAGAGCTTTTCCAACTTCTGGGGGTCACTTTGATGGTGCGACAACGTGTGATGACCGTCAGTCACCCCGATTTCGTTGAAACTCCGGTTGCTGCCATCATGCGCGAGCAGGAAGCTGGCGACCCGCGTCGAATCGGTCTCGAAGGCGAGCACCATCATGTCGAACATGAGCTGGATGTGCTCCTCGTAGCTCGTCGGGGTATCCTCCGGCGCGGGCATGCCGGGGTCTTTGGGAAGTCCAAATTTCTCGGCCTTGATGATGCGCTGCTCGATCTCACGCACGCCGGTGAGATATTCGTCGAGCTTGTGCTGATCGTTGCGGCCCAGTTGGCTGTTCAGATCTTTGGCATCCTGGATGATGAAATCCAGAAGGGAGCGCTGCCGTTGGTTGCGCAGCTGATAGTTCCGGCTCCGCTCAGCCTGTGATCCTGCCCCGAACAAGCGCTCAAAAACGAGCCGGGGATTGGACTCGGGCGTCATCGGGGTGGTTTCACTCCGCCAGGAGAGATTGAACTGGTAGGCACAGGAATAGCCGGAATCGCAGACACCGCTTTTCCGCACCCCGTCACAGGACAGCTCGATGGAGGAAAGGCGGGTCAATCCTCCAACCTGACGAGCCGCAAATTGGTCGACAGAGATGCCGAGCCGAATGTCGGCCCCGGCAGTCTTGTAGGGCCGGGCACCAGTCAAAAAGGTGGCATTGGCCCGAGCGTGGTCGCCTCCCCCATCGCCACCGGCGGTGCCATTCTTGTGCTCCAATCCACTGATGAGAGTGAAGTCATTCTTGAACCTGGCAAAAGGCTCCTGGGTGGCGTTGAGTTGGTAGTCGCGACCGGCACCGGTGGGCGTCCAGGTGGCCAGATTGACCCCGTTGGGATGATAGAGGTAGGCCATCCGGAGCGGCATGCCACTGGGAGTGACCGCGAGGGGAGAGGTTTCGGCGGCGGCGGCGAGGGCACGGGATCCAGGCAGGAAAGTCTCAAAGGCCGGGAGTGCGAGGCCAATGCCGACATTCCGGAGGAACTTACGGCGATGCAAGGAATGGTTCATGGTCATCGAATTAAACACGGGGCAACCGTCATGGTTGCGCCAAGGGATTGCCATCCCCGCGGCGCTTCTGGAAAGGGGCACTTTCAATGACACCATAAATGACCTCACGAAGGGCACTACCGTGGCCCTCCATGCGGCCCACTATGTCATCGATGGTGGGGGCGTCGAAGATCTCCACCCCGCGTCCGATGGCGTAGGTGAGCAGTTTTTCCGCCAACGCGCGGTGAAAATCATGAAACCGCTTGCTGGCAAGGATTTCGGCAAGCTCCCTCGCGTCGGCGAAGGTTTCCCCGGTGATGAGCTGGCCCGAGGCTTCGATTTTTCGGCCGCGGTAATCATCATGCCACACCCCCAGCGCGTCGAAGTTCTCCAGTGCGAGACCGATGGGGTCCATGCGCTCATGGCAGGAGGCACAAAGCGGTTTCTCCCGGTGAATGGCCAGAATTTCCCGCAGCGGCAGATCCTTGTTTTTGCCTTTCTGGGATTCCTCCAGAGCAGGGACATTGGGCGGTGCTGGGGGCGGCGGGGTGGCGAGAAAGTTCTCCAGAACAAAACGACCGCGTTTCACCGGAGATGTCCTCGCGGGATTGGAAGTGACGATTAGAAAGGTGCCCTGGCTGAGGAGCCCGCCGCGCGGAGAGTCCTCCGGCAGTTCGACGAGCCGCATCTCCTTGCCCTTCACATCCGGAATGCCATACCACTTTGCCAATTCCTCGTTGAGAAATGTGTAGCGGGCGTTGAGGAGTTCGGTCGCCGGGAGATTTTCCTTCAGCACATGGGAGAAAAGCATCTCTGTCTCCTGTCGCATGGCTCCGCGGAGGTTGCGGTTGAACACCCTGAGAGCCTGGGTGAGATCCCGGATGCCAAGGACCCTGCGGGCATCGACATTGATGGTTTCGACATCCCGCGCTTCGAGCCACTGGCCGATGAAATTCTCCGTAAACCGCCCGGATTTGGGGTCGGCCAGAAGCCTGTCCACCTGGGCTCGGAGATTTTTCCGCAGATTGCCTTCACCAGCGAGCCGCATCAGTTCGTCATCCGGGGTGGAGGACCAAAGGAAATAGGACAATCGTGAGGCCAAAGCGTATTCATCGACTGGCACCACCTTCGCGGGATTGTCCGGCTCGGATTGGATCTCGGCACGGAGCAAAAATCTCGGGCTGGCCAGCAGGGCGGTAAGAGCGTGGGCGATGCCGTGCTCGAAGCGCTTCCCCGGCTCCTCGTCCACCGCCCGTGCCAATGCCACGAGCCGCTCCACGGTGGCGGCATCCACCGGACGGCGGAAGACCCGGGTTGCCAGGCGAGTCAGGATTCTCCGACGGTAGTCGTCCCGGTCGGCAGGATCCTCCGGAGGAGGGCCATCGAAGAAAATGTTTTGAAACTGCGACGGATATTCTTTCACGCTTCCGTCGAGGGGTCCATAGGCGGTGATCTTGCTCACCTGCACCACCAGCTCATTCTCTCCAGGCTGCGGAGCCTCGCCGGGTTCGATGGTAAAACGCAAGTCTTGGGAACGGCCTTTGAGGAGTTTGGCTTTGGTCTGCAAGGTCAGGGTTTTGGAGTTGTCCCAACCGAGTTTCCGTTCGACGAGAGTTTTGTCCCCCACTCCGAAACGCAGCGTGGCCGAGTGCGAGGTAGCCTCCATCGACCCTTTGATGGCGAATTCGACGTTGACTTGATATTCCCCATCATGGTTCACCCAAGGCCTCCCGAGAAGGGTGCGGGACTTGTTGAAAGGGACATACTTCAGGCCGGCCTTCTCACTTTTTGGATCCTTGAACAGATCGACAGGAATCCAAAGGGTGGGGATTTTCGGTCCCTCGACGCTGACTGCTTTAGCAACCACGTCAGTGGCGGCTTCCAGGTATTTCTCCATCAAAAGCGGGGAAATGCTGAGAACGTCGCCAATGGTGTCGAAACCATAGCCCGTATCATCCGCCGGGAAGGCTTCATCGGTGTCGAAATCGACCCCGAAAAGATCCTTGATCGTGTTGCGGTACTCTTCGCGGTTGAGCCGGCGGATGGTGACCCTGCCAGGATCAGGATTTTTCGGATCCAGCCCGAATATCTGGGTCTCGATATACGAGAGCAGCTTTTCCCGTTCCGCATCGGAAGGCTGTTTCTTGTCGGCTGGTGGCATGAGACCAGCCCGGGTGTTGTGCCAGATCTTCAACCAGTGTGACCGGTCGCCCAACAACTCTCCCACCGTCGCGTGATCGTCCATTTCGAAATCACCTTTGTGCGCTCCATCAGCATGACAGTCAAAACAATAGGTTGAGAGAAGCGGCTCGATCTGAGCCTGGTACCCTTCGGCTTGAGGTGCGGCGAGGCCTTTGGACCCCGCCAACAGTCCGATCAAACCCGTCAGCAGGGAACAAAAAGCCAGGGAAAATGTGGCGGAACGAATCATCACTGTGCCAATACCATCGGCCAAACTGGGCGCAACGCACCCAGCTTCAGGGTCCGTGATCAGGGAAATGGTGAAAACGCCAGAGCGGCACAAAGTCTGCTGAAGGAGCCAACATTGCTCCGTTCAGTCGCCCTTTGCCTCATTGCCCGTTAGATCGCGGTCCAGGTGGGTGCCTTGGGCCGCGAACCGCTGTCTACTCAGGGCTTGCCCGGCTCCTCTGTGGCAAACGCCTTGTAGGAGTCCCCCAACGCGGCAGTTTCCGGCTTGCCGGCGTCGATCATGACCCGGTAGGTCAAGGTCACAGACTCCCCGGACTTGATGGCATAGTCGCCCGCATCCTTGGGGGCCTCTTTTTCAAATTTGGACTGGCCAAAAGGATTGACCGCGAAGAGGCCGTAGTCCCGGGCATGCCACCAGGAAGGATGCCGCAGGTTCGAAGGATGGTCCATCATTGTGATACTGAGGGGATTGCCTTTGCTGTCGGGCCCGAAAAACCGGACCCAGTCAGCCCGCTTGCCCCAAACATCGGTTCCTTCCTGGCCAGCACTGTTGCTCATGCCTCCTTTGGCGACATCTCCCTTCATGGCCATGGTCGGGAGGACGCGCAGCGCAAAGGCGCCTTCCTTGTCGTCCCCGATCAGGAGATCTCCCTGCGAAGCAATGAGCTGAATGGCGAAGTCGTAGATCAAACTGCCGTCGGCGCCGCGGGTCCATTTGTGGGAACGTTTGTCTTCACACACTTTGGTCCCGTCAGCCTTGAGCCAATCGGTTGTGGTGTGGAAGGTCATGCTGTTCCCCGAGAGTTGGAGGCCTTTCATGCCTGTGTGAACCGTGCGGCCGGAGCCTTCTTTTTCGTGCCAGAAATCCGTGTCATTGACCTTGCCCAAGCCGAACCAGATGGAGCGATGGTGCACATGATCGTCCGGTTCTCCAGGGACACCGGTCTTCATCGGGAAATGCCGGGTCACATTCTCCCCGGTCGGCCCGATGACGGGATAAAAATAGGGCTTGGGATCATTCTTGCCGGTGTGGTAGGCTGTGATCAGTTCCCCACCCGAGCGGAACTCGATGGCTTCAGGAGTCTGGGTCATCGCCCATTGGCCATTGGTGATGTTCTGCCCGCGAGCGGACGAGAGGGCCAACAGCGCGGTCCCGACCGCGAGTAGAGATGGTAAACGAAGTATCGAGCAGTTCATGAACGGAAGTATGCGGGATACGGACCCGTCCCGCAAGGCACGAATTGACCAGAGCGATTGGTGAATCCAAAGATCGTTTTGAAACGTGTTCTTAATGAAGGTCCCACTAAACCATTCCCACCCATGGAACCATGAGCACACTGACAGCAGCCACCAGCAAAGAACCACACGACAGCGCTTGGCTTGAATTCTACGATGCGTCGCACGGACCGTCCCCGTCAGTTCCCAGCACGCATTCGGTCACTTCCACACCACCTCCCTCGGAGGAGGCGGTGCGTCTTCTGGCGTACCGAATTTATGAGGACCGGAAATTGAAAAACCTGAGTGGCGATCACTTGTCCGACTGGTGTGCCGCTCTGGAGAAGCTCTCTTCGCTGAGGCACTGATCCGGCACGTATCAGGCCTTGCCAGCGCTGGCACCGGGCGATTCCGTCCGGCGATGCCTATGCCTGAGGTATGCCCAAACCACCACCCCCGCCAAGATGACCAGCGCGAGGGTGACGAGACCGATCCTGAGGTTTTCCCCTGCCCAAGGCCAGATGCGCTCGGCCCGGAGCGCCCGCCGCGCGAGAGGACTGAAAGCTTTGATTCCGAAAACCCATCCCGCATGGAGCCCGATGGAAAGCCAGAGGGAAGCACTGCGGAGCCGGGCATAACCAAGGACCCAGCCAACCGCAAAGAGCGTGGCAAACTCTGCCGCAAAGAACCAAGGATCCTGAAACTGCAGCGCGATCCGCCCGAGCATGGTGAAACCGCTCAGCCAGTCCACATTTTCCAAGGTTCCGCCTCCTTCCGGAGGTTTGAGAAAGTGAAGCAGTGCAAAGAACGCGGAAAGAAACCAGAGACTGGTGCGCTCCGACAATGAGCGCAGCAAGATCCCGAACAACAATCCCCGGAAAAGGCACTCCTCCAGAACCGCCACGGAGAACCCGGTGAAAACCGCTCCACCCAAAACCCCCGGCACACTCGGCATCGGTTCACGCAAGCGGTACCATCCCAGTTGCAAATATACCAGGGCCACCACCAACAGGGATCCTGCCGCCAGAAAAAAACCCAGTCCCAGATCCTTCCAACGATAAGGATTGGGCCGCAATCCCATCCACCCCCAACCAGATTCCAGCCCAAGCCACCGGGACATGGGGTAGAGCAGAAGCAACGCCGCCAAGAGGATGGCCCGGTTGAAATACCGTCCGAACTCCGCTTTCACCATCTCGGAATGCACCCAGTCCGCCGGTCCTCCTTCCAGATGCCCTCCCGCCACAATGGCCGTGCCAACAACATGGATGACAGGAGCCAGAAAAGCGCCCAAAACCGCTGTGGCAAGAAACCAAACCGTGAGTTTGAAGGCGTCGCTGCGCGCGAAGTTTTGGGGGGCGGGGTCCGGCATTCGGGGATATGTTCACCCGTTTCATCGTTGCTTCGCCAAGCCAAGTCAAACCAGGAGTTCCCCCCCTCGATGCCAGAGCCCCCCCCCGCAACCTCTCTGGACAAGGCGCTGCAGTCGCTCCCTCACGGACCAGCCTTCCGTTTTCTCGACCGGATCACATCCCTCGAACCTGGCGTCTCCG
Organism: Akkermansiaceae bacterium; assembly: GCA_024233005.1. GTDB lineage: Bacteria > Verrucomicrobiota > Verrucomicrobiia > Verrucomicrobiales > DEV007 > JACKQE01. Next base: position 130,551 of record JACKQE010000001.1, read on the forward strand.
TCACGGCGAGCTACTCCGTGCGCGGCGACGAGGCTTTTCTCGAAGGGCACTTCCCCGGTTCTCCGCTCCTGCCAGGGGTGATCCTTGTGGAAGCTCTGGCCCAGGCCGCCGGAATCGCCGCCCAGGCCGGTCTGACGCCACCCCTGCAAAACCTCCGCCTGACGGCCATCCGGTCAGCCAAGATCCTTGGCTCAGCCGTGCCCGGGGAGACCCTTGAGATCAAGGCCCACATCACCGGCCGACTGGGCGGGCTCATTCAAGCGGAGGGGGAAATCCACCGCACCGGGACCATGGAGCGGCTCCTCGGTGCCCAGATCGTGCTTGCCGGAACGGAACCCGCGACCGTGGATCCATGACCCCGAAGCTTTGGCATTGGCCCGCCGTGCTTGGGTGGGATGCCCCCGTGGTGGCAGGTTTCTGGTATGTGTTGCTCACCCAGAGCTTGACAGGACGGACCGGTCCTTTGCTGTGGCCTCTGGGGTTCGCGGTTTGGGCCACGTATTTGGCGGACCGTCTCGTCGATCTTCACCTGCGGCCGCCAGACACCGATCGGACCATCCGGCACCGATGGGCGAGGACCCATGGCAAAGGGTTCACGCTGGCACTGGCGATCATGGCCACACTCGCCGTGGTCACGGCCATCCCACATTGGCAGAACCCGCTCCTGTTCCCCGGAGCAGGCGTCGCACTTTATGGGATAATTTTTGTCTGGCCGCGTCGATCGACAGGCCCCTCCCAACGCTGGATAAAAAAAATTGCCTGCGGTTTCCTGTTCGCCTTGGGCGTCTTCACCGCCGCAGCCGGGGAACAGGGGTTTCCCGCCCCGGCAACGCTCCTTACCGGCATGGCCTTCGCGGCGCTCTGCATCGCCAACTGCCTGCTCATCGCCGCCCGGGAGGGTGCCTGTTACGACAGCCTTCCAGCCATGGTGGCGCCGATCGCCTGCGCTCTGGGAGCGGCTTTCTTGTTCGCCTTGGCAGGCATACGCGCGATGCCCCGGACTGCCGGCGCTGAAATGGCCTCAGTGTTGCTCCTGTCGGTCCTGCTGGTCCATCAACGGCGCATCAACCCAGACACGATGAGGGGCCTGGCCGATGGCAGTTTGTTGACACCGATCCTGTTCCTCACTTTTTCCTGATGTTCGGGATTGCTTTTGCGGTTGGGAAAGAGTTTTCTGACGGCATGAGGATCACAACCCTGCTGGCAGGATGTCTCGCCCTATGGCTGGGAGGCGGCGGGGATGTACTGGGCCAGACCAAGGCCAAACAGCAACCAGACGTCGCCACTCCCAGAGTGATCCCTTACCGATGGATGTCCTTGGAAAAATGGCGGGAATTCCATGCTGGCGATCTCGCCCGTGCGGAGGAAGGGCCGGTCGATGTGCTGCTGATCGGCGACTCCATCACCGAGGCTTGGGACAAGTCCGGACAGAAGGTATGGGAGAAAAAACTGCTGCCCCTCAATGCGGCCAATTTCGGGATTGGAGGGGACACCACCCAAAATGTGCTTTGGCGCATCACCGAAGGCAAAGCCCTGGAGAAAGTCCGGCCCAAAGTAGTGGTTCTGATGATTGGGACAAACAACTTCGGCCTCCACAACGACACGCCCGAAGCAGTGGTGCGGGGGGTTGCCGCCGTGGTCAAAACGGTGAGAAAAAAACTGCCAGACGCCCACCTGTTGCTGCTCGGTATTTTCCCCCGCAGTGAACATCCCGGAGACAAGCTGCGCCGGGAGGTGGCGGCGGCGAACGAGAAAATCGCCGGCATCGGTGCCGGAGACGACCACATCCATTTCCTCAGGATCTGGGACGAATTTCTGGAACAAGACGGCACCATCTCCACGAGAGTCATGCCGGATCGGCTTCATCTGACCGAACACGGTTACAACATCTGGGCAGACACCATGATGCCCCACTTGAGGAAGTATCTGACAAAATGAAAACCAGCGCGCTTGAAGAACCGATATGACGGAAGACAACCGCCCGTTTTTCCTGACCTCTCCGGAACTCAAGAAGGCTGGGATCGAAGTGGCCAAAGCTTTGGCCGCATACAGTGCCGATCTGCATCAGGGGCATGAATTCCACGACCTGATGGATCCGCTGCTGCGGGATCTGGTCGGGCAGACCTCGAACCGGCTCCATGCAGACTCCGCCGCCATCTGGTTGGTTGACGGAGGCAGAACCGAACTGCGCGTCTGCTATTCCCATCACAACCCGCAACTTCACGGAGTGATGCTGCCCTTGGGTCGTGGACTTATCAGTCTAGTGCTGGCCTCGGAACAAAGCCTCTGCGAAAGCGAAGTCTGGCAGCACCAGGATTACGACACATCCGTCGACCGCCAGACCGGGAACACCACGGCTGCCATGGTTGCCGTTCCCTTCTATCTTGGCGCCACTCTGCGGGGCGTCGTGTCGCTTGTCCGCTACCGCAGGGAGGGCAGCCCTACCCCCCCTTTCGACGCCCATCACCTTATCGAACTGCAACGCCTTTCGAGCATCTTGAGCCGTCTTCTGAGCCACCGTGCGCTCCAGATCATCCTCGATCTGCAGGACAGCGACCTATGAGTCGAACGGCAACCAATCTCGAGGAATTTCGCTCGGCCATGTTTCATGGAACGGGGGCGGGCGTGCGCGTGGCCATCATCGATTCGGGAATCGAGGCAGGGCATCCCGGTCTCGCCGGAATGCGGCTTCGCGACAGTATTGCCATCCTGGAGGAACGCGGCCGCCTGGTCGTCCGTGAGGATGACGGCATTGATGCCTACGGGCACGGAACCGGGGTCGCCAGCGTCCTCCTCCGCACCGCTCCGGAGGCTGAAGTGGGAAGTTTCCGGGTCCTCGATGCCAGGAACCTCTCCCGGGCTGAAGTCATCCGCCAGGGCGTCCGGGAGGCCCTGGCGCGCGGCTACCATATCATCAACTGCAGCTTCGGCAGTAAAGGTGGGGTGCGCACCATCATGACCTTCAAGGAATGGGTCGATGACTGCTGGCTCCGGGGGGTCCATGTCGTCTCCGCCTGCAACAACTATAGTCTCTACGAACCTGAATGGCCGGGACATTTCGCCAGCACTCTCACAGTGAGCATGGCTCGAACCGAATCCGATCACTTTTTTTACCGTCCCGGCCACCTGGTGCAATTCAGCGCCCAGGGGGAGAATGTCGAAGTCGCTTGGTTGGATGGCCGTTTTGAGCGGCGAACTGGCAGCAGTTTCGCCGTGCCGCGGCTGAGCGGGTGCCTCGCCCGCCTGATGTCAGCCATGCCCGACATCACTCCGGCAATGGCGCATGAATTGCTTCCCAAGCTAGCTCACCCGTGGTCACCAGAGCTGGAATTTATCTGAAGCGGGTCCACCGGGACCCCCTTATTCCGGCCAATACTCGGCGATTTTCCGCCGCAAGAAGGCCACACTTCGTTCAAGTTGATCGAACCCGTCGACACCGTCCTCGACACTGATCCAGTTGTTGCGATGGGGCTGCCCAAAGCCGACGCTCTTCAACAAGCCAAAAATGGCGTCGTAATCGTTGAGCCCCTGACCGATTTCGCCATGGCGGAGCCGTTTCGCATAGCCTTCGGCCCCGGTTTCTTCACGCCGCAGGTCTTCGATGGTGCCTTCCGAAAGGTATCGGTCGCTGGCATGCATGGTCACAACCTGGTTCAACACCAGCCGCAACAGATCAAGCGGGTCTTCCCCGGCGAGGAAGGTGTTGCTGGGGTCATAGTTGACGCCAAAATTGGGATGATCCAAACGGGAGACAATCTCACAGAAAATGTCACTCTTTTGGGCGAACTCCGGATAATTCCAGAAATCGTCCTTATAGTGGTTCTCCAGGATCAAAGTGACCCCATGGTCGGCGGCGAAAGGCAAGCAGGCCCGGATGCACTCCACGGTGTAAGTGATGCCTTCCTCCCGGGCGAGATGCGGACGTCGCTGTCCACTGAGGACCCTGCAGTAACGGGCCCCCAACTCGGCGGCCATTCGGATCCATTCCTTTTGCCGACGGATTTGATCGCCCCGGAAATCCAGGTCGGGATGCGTGAAATCGGGAGAACAGCACAACATGGGAATGACGAGGCCCCGGGCTTCCACCTGCTCACGGAATCCTGACCAAGCAGTTTCCTCCTTCATTTCCAAAAAACCGGCATACCACTCCAGCCCTTCGATCGGAAGTTGCGAAGCCTCCGCGATCCATTCAGCCAAGGTGTAACCGCCGTCGCGGCAGAGTGCCTGCATGTGCAGTTTGGGAAAGACAGCAAGCTGGGGTTTCACGAAAGCGGCAGGGGGTTGGGGGTGCGGTAAACTAGGCTACGATGGTTGCGCTGGGCATCCTCCATCCGTGGAAGTAAATTCGGCTCCCGGTGAATGAAGGCGGCTCCACAATTGGACGTGGGAAGACTAACGGACTTGCGGAAAATCGAGGAATCCCCGCAGTTCTTCAGGCAGCGTCCTTTTCCGGCTCCGCTTTGTCTGTTTTGGAGGACAATTGCGCCGGTTTCAGCCCCTTCACCGCATCCCGGTCCAAGGTGACGCTGTGGATGTCATCCCGACTCGGTGCGTCGAACATGACATCAAGCATGATTTTCTCAAAAAGGGACCGGAGCGCGCGCGCGCCGGTGCCCCGCTTCACCGCCTCTTCAGCCATCGCTTCGAGGCCATCAGCCTCGATCTGGAGTTCCACGCCGTCCATCGCAAGGAGCTTTCCATACTGGCGGACCATGGAATTTTTCGGCTCGGTGAGCACTTTGACGAGCTGTTCCTTGGTCAGGGTCTCCAAAGCGGAGACGACAGGAAGCCGTCCGACAAATTCCGGGATCAACCCGAAGCCAAGAAGATCTTCCGGAGTGACGTCCCGGAGCCGGGGCTTTTCCACCGGGGCGGCGATGGCGGCTTCGGCAGAGGTGTCGCCAAAGCCCAGGAATTTCTTACCCACCCGCCGGGAGATGATCTCCTCCATGCCGACGAAGGCTCCACCACAGATAAAGAGAATGTTCTCGGTGTTGACCTGGATGTATTCCTGCTGCGGATGCTTGCGTCCCCCCTGAGGTGGGACATTGCAGACCGTGCCTTCGAGGATTTTCAAGAGCGCCTGCTGCACCCCTTCCCCGGAGACATCCCGGGTGATGCTGACATTCTGCGTCTTGGCCCCGATTTTGTCGATCTCATCGATGTAAATGATACCGAGTTCGGCGCGCTTCACATCGTAGTCGGCCTGCTGCAGGAGTCGGAGAATGATGTTTTCCACATCTTCCCCCACGTAGCCGGCCTCAGTCAGTGTGGTGGCGTCGGCAATGCTGAATGGCACGTTCAAGATGCGGGCCAATGTCTTGGCAAGAAGCGTTTTTCCAGAACCAGTCGGACCGATGAGGAGGATGTTGCTCTTTTCGATCTCCACATCCTCATACTGGGCCATTCTCGCGGAGGCCCGTTTCCCTGCAGGACGCCCCTGCTGGACGCGCTTGTAGTGGTTGTGCACAGCCACCGAAAGCACTTTCTTGGCATGATCCTGACCGATCACATACTGGTCGAGTTGGGCAAAAATCTCCCGGGGCTTGGGCACCCTCAAGCCCTTCACCGGGCGTTCTTCAACGCCTTCACTGAGCTCCTTTTCTAAAATGCCCCGACAAACCGTGATACAACCGTCGCAAATGTAAACACCCGGACCCGCGATGAGCTTTTTGACCTCGGAGTGGCTTTTGCCACAAAAGGAACACATCGTGAGATTCGAAGGACGGGCCATGGAGCAGTGATCGGTCGGAAGTGAAAAGCGGGCAGGATGAAATGTAACAGATCGCATTCCCTCGCGCCAGAGAAATCCCCGGCAGAGTTCCTTTCCTCGGTTTGGGGACCGTCGGAAAAGACGAGAGGCATTTTGAAATCCCCCCCGCGATCCTATACAGGAAGTGGCACCTTCTCTGACTGGGACAGCCTAACCCGGGCCCGCTCTAATGATGAGGCTTGATAGCGCGCCAGCCGAGCCGACACGGACGCCGGATCACACCTTGAGGCGCACCGGAAAGCCACCCCTCAACGGGTAGCACCTTACTTGGACTCAGGCGAGGGCTCCTGACTGCGATTTTCCAGCACCTTGTCCACAAGGCCATATGCACAGGCTTCCTCGGCGGTCATATAGTAATCGCGGTCGGCATCACGAGCGACTTCCTCGACGGTCTTGCCAGTGTGGTGGGCAATGATCTTATTGAGTTTCCGCTTCAGGGAATACATGAACTCGACGGTGCGTTCCACGTCGCTCGCCGTGCCTTGAGCCCCACCGGAGACTTGGTGGATCATGACGTGGGCATTGGGGAGGGCAAATCGCTTGCCTTTGCTCCCGGCACAAAGCAGCACGGCCCCCATACTGGCGGCCATGCCCATGCAGTAGGTGTTCACCGGGCAGGTGACAAACTGCATGGTGTCATAAATGGCGAGCCCGGCCGTCACGGAGCCGCCGGGGGAGTTGATGTAAATGCTGATGTCCTTCTCGGGATCCTGCATCATGAGGTAAAGCATCTGGGCAATGACGTAATTCGCCAAGGGATCGCTGACCTGCTCGCCAATAAAGACGATGCGGTCTTTCATGAGCCGCGAAAGCAGATCGAACTGGATCAGAGTGTTGCCTTCCTTTTCGATGACGCTCACATTCTGGACGGTCTGGATGCGCTGACGAAGGTGGGGAGGAAGAAGAGGGGAGGCAATGGGAGTGAGGTCGTTCATGATTGGAAAAAGATTCGGATGGGGACGAAAAGATAAGACGGAGACCGCCGGGGAACCTTACCCGGCGTTCGCTTCCGTGGCCGCTTCCGGACTGGCTTCAGGAGGATCGACTTCCGTGATGGTGGCATGGGAAATGAGAAACTCCAACACGCGCTGGGTTCTCATCTGATTGCGGGTACGGCCTGCCCCGTCGTTTTTTTTCAGATCACGGAGAAATTTCCGCATCGTCACCTTGCTTTGGCTGGCCTGCTGCATGAGGACCGCATAGAGCTCCTCGTCAGTGACGTGGATGTTCTCCTTTTCGGCAATCTCATTGAGCAGGTAGCTGGTCTTGACGCCCATCTTGGCCTGGGCGGCGGCATTGCCAAAAATTTCCTGCTGATGCTGGACAATCTGATCCTCGCCAATCCCCCGGCGCAGGTTTTCCTGCACGATGTTGTCGACATACATTTGGGTCTGCCGACTCACCAGGTGTTGCGGGAGATCGAAATCGCGCGCCCCTTCCTGCAGGGCGGTGATGATGGCTGTTTCGGTGAGCCCCCGGCGCCGGCGCTCGGCTTCCGCTTCGAGAGATTCTCGGAGCTTGGCCTTGAGCTCTTCCAGATTTTCCACCCCGAGTTTGGCGGCCAGTTCGTCGGAAGGCTCAGGCACGACGACCCTGGTCAGACCGAGCACCTGGAAAGTCACTTCAACGTCGCTGCCCGCCAACTCCGGTTCAGCAAAATCCTCCGGAAGCTTAGCCGGAACTACGACCCGGTCACCGACTTTGGCGCCGACCAGTTTCATGGTGTCGTAGGGACGCTCGTCTTCCGCCAGCAGGCGCACCCAGGTTTTGGCGGCGGCGAACATTCCGCGATCAGCCTCCGTCTTGGACTCCAGGGTCTCCCCACCAAGCAAAGTGCTGATCTCCACCTGAAGGAGATCTCCCTCCAGCGCGGCCTCGTCGTTGAGTTCCTTGTATTCCGTGAATTGATGGCAGATGCGCTGAAGCGCGCCGTCAAGGTCCTGATCTCCCACGGTGACGCGAGGTACCGAAATGGCGAGACCTTTGTATTCCGGCAGGGGAACTTCCGGAGCGATGACCACTTCAGCCGTGAAGCTGAAAGAGCCATCGGCGAGAAACTGGGGAGACTCGATGCCGGCGACACCAAGCAATCCCAGCTTTTCGGTCTTTTCGGCTTCCTGGCACCCCTGCTTGACGAGGCGCTCTTTGGTTTCCTCCTGGATCGATCCCGCGAAGCGTTTGTCGACCACCGCACGGGGGGCTTTGCCGGGCCGATAGCCCGGAACCCGGGCCATTTTGGCAAATTCATTGGTCACGGCTTCTCGGGCCGCGGCAACAGCGGTCGGGGGAACTTCAATGTGGACGCGGACGCGGCAGTCGGGGAGGCGCTCGGTTTGGATGTTCATGCGGTTTCGGAATTCTGCAAATGCACCGACCAGCGATGCCGGCAGGAGGGGTAAAGCCCGGGACCGGGCAGGGGCGGGAAAGCTACCCCAAAGCGGGGAATTTTGCACCGAAAAAGAAACAACTCACGCGGAGAAGTCCGCCAACCAGTCTTCCAAAGGCTTCCGGGCGCGGGGTGGCCCCACCGCGGCCAGACTCATGCCTTCCGGGACCAGGATGCGGGCGGCGGCTTCCCGGGTCTCGGCAAGCGACACCGTGGCCAACTCCGTCAGCGCCCGCGCCGGGGGGATGCACTCGCCGTAGCCGAGGAGCGTTTCCGCGGCCCAACTCATCTGGGCGCCGGTCGTTTCGAGGGCGATCCGGGTCTGCCCGACCAGACTGCCGAGGGCCTCGACCACTTCGACTTCTGTGGGCCCTTCCTCCCGCAACCCGGTCAGGACTTCACCAAGGCGTTTGAGCACGCGCGGCAAATGCTTCGGATCGGTCGCAAAGAAAACCTGAAGCATACCGGCCTCTTCGAATGCCATGAGATCGCTCTGGATCTGGTAACAAAGCCCCTCCTGCTCCCTCAGTGCCTGGAAGAGGCGCGAACTCATGTTTTCTCCCAGCAGCACGTTGAGCACCTTGACGGCATGACGCCCGGGATCGAGACGCCCCGGCATGCGGAACCCGATCCCCACATGGGCCTGGCCACAGTCGTCCTCGGAAAAACCGAAAGAAGGTTTTCGCCCGGCTGCCGGAGCGGGGAGTGGAGGCATCACCGGCAGAAGTCCCTCGCCGTTGCTTCGGGCCGTTCGTGGCGGCAACCCGGCCCAGGCTTGGGCCACGAGGTCATAGACCACCTCATGCCGAACGTTGCCTGCCACGGCAACAACTCCCAATTCCGGAGCATAGGCCTGCTGGTGGAAAGCGACCAAATCCTCGCGCCGGATCGCGTCGAGACTGCTCTCGGTGCCGGTGATAGGTCGACCAAGCGGGTGATCCCCCCATGCGGCGGCACTGAGAAGATCATCGAGCCACTGCGAAGGCTGGTCGCGGACCATCGAAATTTCATCCCGGATCACCTCACGTTCATTCGAGATGTCGGGGTCGGCAAAGAGTGGGTCTCCAACCATGTCAGCGATCACATCCAGCATGACGCCGGTCCGCTCCGCGGGCCCTTTGGCATGAAAACAGGTGTGGTCTTCCGAAGTGAAGGCATCTATGGTCGCCCCGAGACGCTCAATTTCCCGCGAAATTTGCTCAGACGTGCGGCGATGGGTCCCTTTAAAGACGAGGTGTTCGATGAAATGAGCGATGCCGTTGATCCGGGACGGTTCGTGGCGGCTTCCCATCGGGGCCCAATATCCCACGGAGGCACTCTCCATGTGGGGCATTTCCACCGTCACCAAGTGAAGACCGGAGGGCAGAGTGACGAGCTGGCAGGGAGGGAATGGCATGAAGGTGCCGCATTACTCCGCCGAATCCGAGGGCATGTCAATGAGCGCCGGCTGGACCAGTTCCTTAGACATGGCCCGATGGATCAGCGTCACCTCCTCAAAGGGATCGCCATATGCTTGGTAGCCGAGCTTCTCGTAAAATGGGATCACCGTTTCCCGTGCATGCAGGACCAAACGGGTTCCTCCCAGAGCCAGAACCCGGCATTCCGACTCCCTCACGAGGAGCCTTCCCCAACCGAGTCCTCGGCGCTCCCCGGCGACCGCCACCTGCCGCATTTGCCAACTGACACCTGATAGAGGACGAAGGACGAGAGTGCCCCAGAGTTGCCCCTCCTGAAACAAGCCCAAATGCTGTTCCACCTCCTCGGCCGCCAGTTCTGCGGGAGTGAAATCCAACCCCAACGGCCAGCGGAGAAGGGCCCGGCGCAGGGTCACTGCGGCAGCATATTCTGCGCTCCCATGGGAAATCCACTGCAACCTTGGAAGCGTCGGAGCTTTTTCGGACATCGGCCGGACGAGTCAGGGACTGACGGTAAAATCCCGGTCATCAAGGGACCGGAGGACCAGCTCCCGGGGGACGCAGACATCATCCATCCGGAGAAGTCCCACCGCCGCGTCAGCCACATGCTTGGCGGAGAGAAATTTCTCCAACGGAGCCTGACGTTCGGCTGCCGCCGCCCAAAAACCGGTGGCCACCCCTCCCGGCAGCAACGCGGTGACACGGATGCCTAGAGGGGCCGCCTCTTCGCCGAGTCCCTGGGTGAAGCCGCGCACCCCCCATTTTGCGGCACAGTATACCGTCTCTCCAGGAATCCCGCGGAGACTGGCGGTCGAGATCACATTCAGGATGTGGCCGCGCTTTCTTGGCTTCATAAGACGCAGGGCGGCCTGGGATCCGAGAATGGTTCCTTTGAGATTCACATCCAGCATGAGGTCGATGTCCGCCTCTGAATAGTCTGAAATCCACCGGTGACGGGCCAGTCCCGCATTGTTGATCCAAATGGCCACGCCTTTTGGTCCGGCCCATGCTTCCGCCGCCGCCGCCAAGGCCTGCACCGCCGCCCCGCAGGCCACGTCGCCCTCCACGGGCAAAACGTCTCCCTCCATCCCTGCCGCAGCCGCTCGCAGAGCAGTCGCATCGACATCCGACATGACGACTCTCCCCCCTTCATCGAGGAGGGCCTTGGTCAGGGCCAGGCCGATACCGCGGGCGGCTCCAGTGACAACTGTGGTTTTCTGGCTAAGTTCCATGGGCGGACGCTGCGGGGAAATCCCGCCACTGGCAACCTAGAAGTGACCAGAGTCAGCGAATTTCATAGATCTCCGTCCCGGACTGGATGATGTTGATCTGGCCGGGCATCACGTGGAAAACCCGGCGTCCCCGGGTATCCAGGTCCAGAAAAAAGTCGGTTTCCAATCCCTTGCCTCGGAGCGATTTGACACGGTCAACACTCCGGAAAAGCAGGTGGGTGACCCCGGCAGCCTTGAGGGAATCATAGGTCAGTCCACGGGTGTCAATTTGGACCGTCTGGACAGGGAGAGGAACGGCCTCGGGGTCCTCCACCCGGCCCTGACCCGGCAAGGAAAGGCGTCCGAGCTGGGACAACACCGCTGGTTTGTTGGAGAGATTCTCCCGGATCCATGCCCAAGCGTCCACCACACTGGGATCCCGGAAATGACGAAGGTTGTTTGATGTTCGATCAATGGCCTGGGCCGTCGCGGTGGCCACGTAAATGGCCAACGCACCGGCCACGGTGATCCGGACGGAAGAATAAGGGATCCTACTCCAGTGAGCCACTGCTGCGCCTATCCCGGCTCCCGCGAAATACAGCACCGCAAAGGCCGCCGGGACAAAATAGCGCTGTGAAGGAATGGGAGTCAGACCCAAAGAAAACACGTAAGCCGCAAAAAGGAACAGCGCCGTCCGCAACGCGGGGCCCAATTTCCCCCATCCGGCAAGAATCAGACCAACCAGTGTCGCTGGGAGAATCAGTGATCCCGGTTCATGGGTCATCAGATCCAGGAACCAAAAGCGGTACGAAGCGAGAAGATTGCCAGTTTCACTTCGTCCCGCGTCCAGCCGGGTGATCTCGCTGGCAAAGGAACCGGACGCGGTCGTCAAGGCGCCGAAGAGCTGATAATTGACAGCGGAAAAGGTGAGCACCCCGGCCAGAAGAGTCCAGCCGAAGCCCCGGAAAAGTGGCCGCGTGTCCCTGAAGGCCAGCAGCCCCACCCAGTGACCGGCCAGCATGAGAGCCCCGGCCCATTTGGCGGAGACCAGCAGAGCGGCGGCCACACCCAGGAGAACAAATCGCCATCGGGAAGGGTGGCGCATCAGCCAAGCCGCGGCCAATAAATAACTGCCCACTCCGAAAACCAGACTGGCATCTTCCTTGAGAAAATGCCCCACCCAGACCAAAGTTTGATTCAGCACCAGAAATAAGGCGGCAAAAACGGCCTGCCAATGCTGTCCCGACATGAGCATTGCCAGGGCACTGAAGAAAATGCCCAGAGTCACGAACAACGCGGATACTTGACGGCCCAATCTGGCACAATCTCCGGGGGAAAAGCGCTTGGCGAGCCAGAATCGGCTCTCAAAGCGCTTCGGCATCACCATTGCTTTGATCCGAGCGGCCAAAGCTACGGAATTCAGCATCAACAGAGGATGGTGCAGATTGCGCGAGTTCTCCAGAATCTGCTCGATTTTTCCGGGCTCATCGGGGTGCTGCAGGTAATGGAAATCATTGTTCCACAAACCGAGCGGCAGGTAACCCAAACTGATGATGGCGACCAGGGCATAAAAAAACCATGGCGTTGGTTTCGTGCCAATTGGCATTGGTTTCGAGGGCTCCACAAGATTATTCCCCAGTTTCTACAATAACAGGAAGATCACCAGATTGCCGATTTCCTGAAAAACGCAACCGCACTTCTTGGACTGGCACTCCAGCAGAAACCACACCGGTCCTCCCGGGAGCCATTCGAATGACGGGACTTGCAACCTGAGAAGCCCGGGGGATATTGAACTCATGGCCACCACGCTGTCCCCATCCACCACTCTCACACCCGACACCCGCATGGGTGACGTCCTCGCCGCCTTCCCCGGCGCACGCCGCGCGCTTTTCGCCCGCTACCACATTGGGGGCTGCGGCTCCTGCTCATTCAGCCCGGAGGAAACTCTCTCTGAACTTTGCGCCCGCAATGAAGAACTCCCGGTGGATGAAGTGATCTCCCATATTGAGGAAAGTCACGCGGAAGACATTTCCCTGCTCATCGAACCCATCGCCCTGCATGAGGCTCTCGCATCGGAGGACAAGCCGGCGCTGCTCGACATCCGCTCCTTCGAAGAGCATGAAGCAGTCGCCATTCCCGGCTCCCACAAAGCCACTCAGGAACTGCTTCACGAAATTCTTGGAACCTGGGACAAAACGAAAGCCATCGTGGTTTATGACCATACCGGGGAACGCGGCCTCGACGCCGTCGCCTACCTCTCCGGCCATGGTTTTGACAATGTAAAAGCTCTCCGCGGCGGCATTGATGCCTACAGTCAGGAAGCGGACAGCACGGTGTCGCGCTACCGCATCGAATTCGAAGGCGGTTGCTGTGGCGGCGGCTCCTGCGGCGACGACCACGACCATGAACACGATCATGAGCACGAAGCCCACGACCACGGCCAGGGCGGATGCTGCGGTGGGGGACATTGCCATTAAACCCACCCCCGTCATGCCACCGGAAAATTCCTCCCCATCGACCGAAGACCGGATCCGAGAGGCGATCGCCCGCCCACACAATATGGGAGAAATGACCGATGCCGATGCCGTTGGCACGGTGGGAAGTCCCGAGTGCGGCGACATGGTGCGGATGTGGCTGAAATTCCGCGAGAAAGACGGACAGAAAGTCATCGACCGGGCCTCCTTCCAGAGTTTCGGCTGTCAGACGGCCATTGCCGTAGCCAGCGTGGCCACGGAACTGCTCGCCGGCAAGACGCTGGATGAGGCCATGGCCATGGATGCGACGGCGTTGTCCCGGCCTCTCGGACCGTTGCCCCCGATGAAAATCCACTGCGGACAAATGGTCGAAGGGGCTCTGCGCGAAGCGCTGGAAGCAGAAAAAGGAACCCCCGTAGCCGCTCCCTCCGCACCAGGGAATGCAGGAGACACCCTCATTGGTAGCTTCGCCGCCGCTCAAACTCCTTTGAAGCAAGGTGGACGCATCCGCGTCGTCAAACACGAAAACAGCTGAACGCCCCACCAACGAAAGACCAGAAGCGCGCCCCATGAAAATGAACCAAGAGATCGAGCTGACCCGGGATGTGGAAGCTGTCCAAATCCCGAGTGGCGACATCATCAATCTGCCGGCCGGGATGCCCGTGATGATCACCCAGGCCCTCGGAGGCACTTACACGGTCGCCACGAGGGCGGGACTGGCCCGCATCAGTGAGCAGAATGCGGATGCTCTGGGCATCGACCTCGCTGCCGAGAAAGACAAAGGCCGGGAAGCGGCCCAGGCGCTCGCCGAAGGCGATCTGGAAGCGGCAGTGTGGGCCCAGTTGAAAATGGTTTACGACCCCGAGATCCCCGTCAACATCGTTGATCTCGGATTGGTTTATGATTGCCGGGTCATTGACGTCGAGGGCCAAAACCATGTCGATGTGAAAATGACCCTCACCGCCCCGGGGTGCGGCATGGGGCCGACGATTGCCGCCGATGCCCAATCAAAAGTCATGTCCCTCGAAGGCGTCAAAAATGCCCGCGTCGACATCGTCTGGGATCCACCGTGGAACCAGAGCATGATCAGCGAGGAAGGCCGGATGAAACTGGGGATGATCTGATTTCGGGTTCTTTGATCCCGTTGTGGGAAACTGCGGCCTCGTCACCGGGTTCCCGGCGGTCTTCTGCCCCAAGGAATCCCTAGTCCAGCATGAGTCGTTCGTAGAGCGGATTCAAAATTTCGTCCGTCATGCCGGGGACCGCCGCGACCTCGTCGAAAGTTCCGAAAGGCCGGTGATTGAGCAGGGCGTGAGCCAATTCCTCGTCGATGCCCGGCAGGGTCATCAACTCGTCAAAGCCCACCATGTTCAAGTTGAGCACCGGGCCGGATGGGGTGCACACTTCGGAATCAAAGAACGGGTCTTTCGCTACCGGTTCCGCCACGGACTCGTCCGTGCCGGGAGTCTTCTCAGCGTGATCGCTCTCCAGTTCACCCGCCACATCCCCTTCGCTGAGACTTTGCTCCGGGTCGTGATCGCTTTCCCCATGGATCTGGTGATCCGGATGATCATGATACGGATCATGATAGGGATCATCGTGCCAGCCTTCATCATGGTTCGGATCGTGGGCCACGTGTGACGAGTCCTCCAAGTAGAGGTGCTCGTGCTCCTTTTCATACTGTTCAATCTCCCGGCGGTGGATCTCTGCCTTCTCCTCCTCGCTCAAGTCCTCTGGAGCGCGTGAGTAGAGGTATTCCATGCGCTTCCGGTAGGCTTCTTCCTCCTCTTGCTGGGCTTTTTTCTTGCCTTTCTCGATCACCCAGGCCACCCAGATGCAGATCTCGTAAAGTAACACCAGCGGCCCGGCCATGAGGAGCAGAGAAAGAGCGTCGACACCGGGAGTGAGCACGGCCGATATGACAAAAATAGCCACCCAGGCATAACTCCGAGTGTCGCGCATGACCGCGCAGGTCAACAAGCCCAACTGGGCAAGGATGGTCACGACAATGGGCAGCTGAAAGGCGAGGCCGAACATGAGGCTGGTCTGCGTCACGAAACTGACGTAGTCACCAATCCGGTAACTGACCATGTCGATGGGTTTGTTCGAAACGATGAGTTGCTGCTTCTCCGGATCAAAGGCCAATTGCAGGTCGGAATTCGCCGGGACCACAAAGATTTCCTGCATGGCCCGCGCGACCTGTTTCTTAAAATCCGGATCGAGAGGGGGCAACGCCGGCGCGTTGGCCGCGTCCTCCCCTTGGGCCACCGCTCCAGTGCCTTTCTCCTTGGCACCGGTGATCAATGTCTCGGCCGATATGGTTTTTGACATGTCCTGACTGTGGGCCTGGATGATGGGAGATCGCTCGATCTGGAATTCAAAAAAGACCTTTAGTGCCAAGGGCACCGCCAAGAAGAAGGCGAAGGACGAACCGACGAGAAACAGAAGGAACCCCGCCCCCACTCCGGGAATGAGATATCGTTTTTCGGCCTGCTTTAATCCCGGCAGAATGAACTCGCCAAGGAAGTACACCAGCAGTGGAAAGGAAACGATCAGGGCGGCAAAAAAGGATACTTTGATCGAAAGGATCAGGATCTCCTGCGGACTGAGGGTGATGAAATTGACATGCCCGGAGAGGTTGGCAAGCTTCAGGGGAAGGAGGGAGAAAGAGAAAATTTCCTTGTTGAAGGAGAAGCTGGCAATGGTGGCAATGATGACGATGGCCCCGATTTTGGCGATGGTCTTGCGGAGATCTTCCAAGTGATCAAGGAAGGGCTTCTCATATGGATCGAAGCCTTCATCCGCGCCAGGTTTTGACTTGGCGCGGTAGTGCCCTGCCTTCTCGCGGATACGGAACAGGTTTTCGAAAATGCTTTTGATCATGAATGTGTTCTTCGAAGGACTATAACATCTGGGGCTACTTTCGTGGCAGGAGCGGTGGGACGGATGTACGCATTCTGATGTCCTTGCATGAAAATAATCTCCGGAGGGGGGGGAATTTAGCCGATCCAGCCCAGAGCGCAAAGACGCGCATACAGGGCCAAGGTGTGGGCATCACAAATGCGGTTGGCGGCGATTTCAGCGCGGATTTCCTCCCCGTGGAAAGCCCGGCACTCTAAAATGTTTTCATCCCCATCGGGGAGCGCCCCTCCGGGATGGGGTATCACGCCGTCGGCAAGGAAAAGATAAACATGTTCGTCGCTGAATCCTGGCGAGGTGAAGACAAAGCCCAGAGGCTTGAGTTGGCCCTCTGGTCCGAGCATGTGTCCGGTTTCCTCCCGCATTTCCCGCAGCGCCGCAGAGGCGATGACGCCGGCATCCTCACGGTTGGCGTGGTCGTCGATCAGGCCGGCGGGGAATTCCCACGGGGTCCTTTCAACAGGGTACCGCTCCTGACGGACCAACAGCATTCGTCCGTCCGCCAGCCGAGGCGCCACCGTAACAGCGGAATGGCGGCGGGCCACCACCCAATGGGCGGGAGTCTCGCGGCAGGGCGTGCTGTAGGTGATTTCCTCCACCCGGATGTAGGGATGGTCGAAGATCACCCGGGGTTCTGATCTGGTCCAATCACGGCTCTCGGGATCTCTCCCGGGGAGGAAGCGGTCAAACAAGGGGACCTCCACACCACAGGGAGACAATGCCTGAAACGGGGAACTCATGGGGCTGGGGCGGGTCGCAAGGTTTCGTCCCACCGTTCGATCTCCGCACGAACATTCTCCGGCGAGGGGGCTCCGATGCCGCTGCGGGCCCGCAGGGCAGTGTCCACATCAAGCAGGTCATGGACGGAATCTCCAAACGCCGAGGAAAACTCCCGGTAGGTCTCCAAAGGAATGTCTTGGAAGGAGACTCCGGTTTTCAGCGAGTGGGCCGTGAGTCGTCCGATGACCTCATGTGCCTGTCGGAAAGGCACTCCCTGAAGCACCAAATGGTCGGCCAAGTCCGTTGCCAAAAGGAAGGGATCGCCCGTCGCGGCCCGGGTCCGGTCCTCCCGGACTTTCATGGCCCCAATCATTTCCGCATTGATCCGGAGGCACATCTTGATGGTGTCGATGCTGTCGAAAAGCGGTTCTTTGTCCTCCTGGAGATCGCGGTTGTAGGTCATCGGCAACCCTTTGAGCGTCGTCAGGAGTGACATCAGATTGCCGTAAAGCCGCCCCGTTTTTCCGCGGGTCAGTTCCGCAATGTCCGGATTTTTCTTCTGGGGCATCAGGCTGGAACCCGTGGTATGGGCGTCGCTCAACTCAACAAAACCGAATTCCGCGGAAACCCAGAGAACGATGTCCTCGCTCAGCCGGGATAAGTGGGTGCCCACCAGAGCGAGCGTGAATAGCGTCTCCGCGATGAAATCGCGGTCGCTCACCGCATCCATGCTGTTCCGAGTGACTCGGGGAAATCCAAGCAGGCGGGCGACGAGCTCGCGGTCCAAGACAATGGTGGAACCTGCCAACGCTCCCGAGCCGAGCGGCATCACATTGATCCGCTCCCGGGCATCCCCCAGCCGTCCCCGGTCCCGTTCCAGCATTTCGACGTAAGCGAGCAGGTGGTGGGCAAAGAGCACCGGCTGGCCCCGCTGGAGGTGCGTGTAGCCGGGAATGACGGCCCCTTCGTGGCGTTTCGCGCACTCCACCAGAGCCCACTGCAGCTCTTTGACCAGTTCCATGATCACCGTCACCTCGTGCCGGCAGAACAGGCGCACATCCAAGGCCACCTGGTCATTGCGGCTCCGGGCGGTATGCAGTCGCGCGCCGGCGGCGCCAATTTTTTGAGTCAGGGCCGACTCGATGTTCATGTGGATGTCCTCGAGATCCTCCCGAAACTCAAAAGTGCCGGATTCAATCTCCTGCTGGATCTCACGCAACCCGCGGCCAATCTCGGCGTGTTCCTCAGCGGGCAGAATGCCAGCCGCGAGCAACGCTTCGGCATGGGCCAGCGAACCCTGGATATCATAAGAATAGAGTCTCCAATCAAAGGAGACAGATTCACTGAAGCGTTGCAGGAGTCCGGAGGTTTCAGTATCGAAGCGGCCTTTCCACATGGAGAATGATTGGGAAAAAGAGAAAGTCGGGCGGTTCAGATTTCGCCGGCCACAGCGGCGGCCTTGGTGTGCTTGCCGAGGCGCATCTCCAAAAGGTGGGGACAGACTCCGGTCTGGCGGAGTTGGTCACAGCAGGCCTCAATGCGCATGCTCTTCTTGGAAGGACGGAAACCCAAGCGGTGAGTGATGCAATCCACCAGCAATTCGATATGCTGGTCCTGGAATTCGATAACCTTCCCACAGTCAACACAGATCAGATGGTTGTGGTCCGGATGGTCGACGAAATTCGGATCATAGTATTTCTGGTCCCGCCCAAGGTCGATTTCTCGCAGCAGTCCGCTTTCCACCAAGAGAGAAAGGGTGCGGTAGACCGTGGCCCGTGAGGTCGATGGGTCGAGCTTTTTCGACAAATCCCACAACTGTTCAGCGGTGAAGTGCTCCGTGGTATTGAACGCCGCTGCTAAAATTACATCACGTTGCGACGTCTTCCGGAGCCCCTTGGTCCGGATGAACGCATCGAATTTTTCCTTGATCTGGGGATCCACCATGGGGAGCCCTACTTAGTCACGGTCGGAGGACTTCGTCAACCATCCGTCCCTGTGGCGGAGCAAGGCCGCCAGCAAGGCGCGGGATTGCATCCGGCGCGCCCCGGTTGTAGCCTTCAGAATGCGGTTTTTTCAATTGCGGCGCAGTGAGCGGGTCCAGGTCCTCGACTGGCGCAGACATTGGCGGGAACTGGTTCGCGGAGTGCTCCCCATTTTTGTGGTGGTCGCCAGCCTTCTCTTTCTCGTTGTTTATTTTTGGGGCGGGACGGAGGTTCAAACCTATGTCAGCGCCCTCGTTCCCCATGAGCGCATCGGACTCCTTTCCGGGAAGCGCGAGGCTCCGCTCGACCTCGCCTTTGCTCTGCCGTCTCCGATCGAACAAGTCTCCGCCCCTCTCGCTTGGCGATGGGACGCCCCCATGGGATCTGAGCAGGGAGCCTTCACCTACAATGCCCAGCCCTTCCTGACGACCCGGCATCTGGGGGATGACTTGAACGGCATCGGAGGGCAGGACTCGGATCTCGGAGATCCGGCATACGCGGCGGCGGACGGACTGGTGATCTTCGCCGGCTGGGGCAGCCCGGGTTGGGGCAATGTCGTCTCCCTGCTCCATCGCCTGCCCAAGGGGGAGCTGATCCAGAGTTTCTACGGCCACTTGAAAGACATTGATGTAGCCGTCGGCACCCAGGTGCGAAGAGGCCAGCAATTGGGCGCTGTTGGAAAAGGCGACGGCCGTTACCTGGCCCACTTGCATTTCGAAATCCGCCGCCTTCACAGTCCGACCCCGGGCCCCGGATATGGGGACTCCGCCCAGGGTCGGGTTTCCGGCGAAACATTCATCCGGGAACACCGCCACGCTCCGGATGACTGGCTGAATGCACCCCCGCAGAGCGAAAATGAGATCCACTTGAAACCAGAAGGAGTTGAACTGGAGGAACTGGAAACCCCTTCCATCCTACCCCAGAAATAACCCGGCACTTTGGATCTTGTCAAAAAGTGCCAGAGAACTGCGGCAATGTCGAACAGACTACCGTTGCTTTCTTCCGAACCTGGCGGGGTTCGCCAGTCGCCATTCCACAGCCTCTGACGCAATGAATATAACGCCCGGAAAGAGAGTTGCCAGCGAAAAGGCGGAGCAAGTCCAGAATCGACAGGAAATTCGCAAAAGCGAGAATAAGTCGATAATTTTAAAATCAAACCTTCGGAAGGTTGAAAAATTGATTTGGCAACCGACAGGGAACTCGCTAGGATAGCAGTTGGACGGTTGGAATCACCCTGCCGGGCAATGAAAAGTACAAGAATTGGAAGGTCATGTGGAAAGTATTTCTAGTCATCTCGATGGTGGTTCTCGGCGGTGCCGGCTTCCTCGGATATCAAAACCAAGAAAAGCTCAAGGAGACCTACGGGGCTCGCGTCAGCACTGAGAAAAGCCTTGGTCTGGCCCGGGACGACCTGGAGAAAACCAAAGGCGAAGTCGTTCAGATTGTAAAAGCAATCGAGGATGTGGTGGTTGAAATCGAGAAGGTCCAGACCCAGAAATCAGGGTTGGAAACCACCAAGCAGGACGACATGATCAAGCTGACTGAGCTGAAAAATCAGCTGGAAGGCAGCAATGCGGAACTTGCCAAAGCCAAAGAATTCCTCGCCTTGGTTCCTGAAATCGAGAAGGTCAAGGAAGACCTGATGAAGAATGAACAACGCATTCTGGAACTTCAACAGGCCGTCGCCAATGCGGAAGCCTCCATCGCCCAGGCCAACTTGCAGCAGCAAAAGGTCGAGGAGTTCGCCAACGAAAAAGCCGCTCTTCTTGCCGACATCGCCGCCGGGCGCATCCGCGGGGAGTTCGCCAGCTCCATCAAGAAAGCCTTCAATGACTGGGGCTTTGTCATCATTGAGGGGGGATCTGAACAAGGGGTTGTCAAACTCGCGCAATTGGATGTCGTCCGCGGGGGGCAGCCAATTTGCAAACTCCTGGTGACTTCCGTCGAGCCCGGCGAAGCCGCCGCGGAAGTGATTCCCGGCTCTCTGACTCCGGGACAAATCATCCAAGAGGGTGACACTGTGACCAAAGCAGCGGTTCCAAACGTTCCAGTCGCACCGGCAGCACCCGCTGGCGGAGAGGCTCCCGCAGGCGCCCCACCCGCTGAAGGGGCTGCTCCCGCTGGAGCTCCCGCGATGGATCCCTTTGGCGCTCCTGCAGCGCCGGCTGCTCCCGCCGCGCCTGCTGGCGCTCCCGCCATGGATCCGTTTGGGGCTCCTCCCGCGGCTGCTCCGGCCGGCGCAGCTCCGGCCGCGATGGATCCATTCGGAGCCCCTGCGGCACCGGCAGCCCCAGCGACACCCGCGACCCCTCCGGCAGCCGGTGCGCCGGCCGATCCTTTTGCCCCGGCACCAGGAGCACCCGCAACACCGACTCCACCAGCAAAGCCGGCGGATCCATTCGCCCCCTGATTCTCACCGCCCCATTCTTTTCTTTCCGAATTCTCTGACTTTGTTCCCATGAAAAAATTCGTCATGTTCCTCTCCATCCTTGCGATGGCCGGCAGTGCCGCTTTGGGCGTGCTCAACCAAAAGACCTTCGAAACTGAACGGACTCTCCTCGCACAAGCCAAGGATGACCTCGTGAAAACGAGCAACGAGGTCAACCAAGAAAAAGAAAACAAAAAGAACAAGGAAGAAGAGCGAACCCAAAAGCAGGACGAACGGGACAAGCTCAGCGCCGAAGTCGCCGCGATTGAGACGGATATCAAACGTCAGAAGAAGGAGATCGCCGATTCTGAGGACACCCTGAAGAAGAACAACATCGAATTGCAGGAAATTGCCCTCGTCATCAGCAAGATCGGGGATTTCAAAAACGTCGATGAACTGAAAGCGAAACAGGAGGCCCAGAAGCAACAGATCGCTGACTTGGAAACCAAGCGCACCGACAATGAGACCAAGTTTGCCGCCGCCATGGTGGAAGTAGGCAAGTCCGAAGAGAAGGCCAAAATATTGATCCAGAAGGAAATCGAATACAAACAGGCCATCGTCCGCAGCGGCATGGAAGCCACCGTGATCGCCGTAAACCGCGATTATGGATTCGTCGTCGTCAATGTGGGCAAAAACCTTGGCGTCAAAGGAGATGCCGCCCTGCTGGTGAAGCGTGGCACTGACAGTGTTGCCAGGCTTCAAATCACTTCCATCGAACCGAACATGCTGGTGGCCAACATCGTCCCCGGATCCTTGGCGGAAGGTGCCCGGGTGGTCCCCGGCGACAAGGTGATCTTTGACCTCAGCAATTGAATGCGAGTTCAATCCGCTTTTTTTAATTCCCCTTCATGAAAGCTTTTCCGCGAATTTTCCTCTGTTTTTGTCTGACCGGACTGCTCTTGAGCTCGGTGGGTTGCGAAACGAGTCATCCGAAGCCCCCACGCAGCAAAGTGGGTACCCTGCCACACAACCGGCCGGCGCCATGGGAAGGAAATCCTATGGGTATGCCGACCAGCATGTAAGCACTCCAGCGGCCTTCCGCACGGCCCAGGTTCGTGAAGTGGCTCATCTGCGCATTCGGTAAGCCTGCTTTGGGCTTTGCGAAGGCGGGGATCGCTGAATACCTCTCGCGAATGGAGCGGTATGCTCCCGTCGAAACCCGCTATCTCAAAGAGTCCACTACCGCAGCGGAAAATACCAAGCGCCAACTGGAAGCCACCGAAGGGACCTTCCGCATCGTGCTCGACGAACGCGGCGAAATTTGGGACACCCTCAAGTTCGCCACCACGGCCGGGGATTGGGCTGATCGAGGCACCAAGAAGGTCTCCGTCCTGCTCGGCGCGGCATCAGGGCATGAGCACGGCGTCCGAAGCCAGGCCGATCTTGTGCTGGCATTGAGCCGTTTCACCCTCCAACACGAATTGGCGCTGCTGCTCTTTGTCGAACAACTCTACCGGGCCTACACGGTGATTCGCGGTGAGCCTTACCACAAATAGGCCCCAATGCGGAGGGTTACCGGTGCCCCAACGACGGGAGCGGAGGATTTCGGAATTTAAAAAATGACACCCTTTCCTGGCATGAAGAGGAAAAATTTTTGTCCTATTTCATCCCAACCAACCGTTTCAAAAGGATAGGGTCGCTTCCTGGATCGAATGAAGCCAAGGCGGCTTTCTGGGCAGCGGAAATTTCAGTCACTCCCAGTTTTCCAAGTTCAAGCATGCTCTGAAGCTCGCTTTCACTAAACGTGGCTTCTTCGCCCGATCCCTGAACTTCGATGAGTTGGAGATGCTCGGTCATGGCCAGATTGCAGTCCACTGCGGCATCCTTGTCCTCGGGATAGTCGAGATCCAAAACCGGGGTGCCTCCGCAAACACCAACACTGACTGCGGCGGCAAACTGCCGCAAGGGCGACTCCTTGAGCAGGCCAGCGGCTTGAAGCCGGGCAAAGGCCATAGCGGCAGCAAGACAGGCCCCCGTTATGGACACGGTCCGGGTGCCTCCATCAGCCCGAAGCACATCACAATCAATCCAGAGGGTGCGTTGGCCGAGCTTTTCGAGATCCACCGCCGCGCGAAGCGCCCTGCCGATGAGTCGCTGGATTTCCGTGGAGCGTCCATCCATCTTGCCGCGGCTGATGTCCCGGGCCTTTCTTTCGAGCGTGGCATAGGGCAGCATGCTGTATTCGGCGGTTAACCAGCCTCCGGGAACATTCTGCTGCATCATCCAGCGCGGAACTCCGGGCTCAATCATGGCACTGCAAATGACCTGAGTATCCCCGAAGGAAGCCAGGACGGAGCCGTGGGCATGGGGGGCAATGTCCGGTTGGAACCGGATCGGGCGCATTTGGTCGGGACGACGCCCGTCGTGACGTGTGATCATGCCGCGTTCTTACCCGGTAATGTCACGAGGCGCAAGCCCTCAGAATCCTTTGAGAGGATCAGACAACCGGCAAGTCAGAGATCTTTGGCAATTTCTTTGATGAACCGACGGAGGCCGGGCCCCACATCATCCCGTTGCAGACCAAACTCTATGTTCGTTTTGAGGAAATCGAGTTTGTTTCCGATATCGAAGCGTTTGCCGTCGAATTTCAACCCATACATGCTTTGGCTGGATAGCAGACTGGCCATGGCGTCGGTGAGCTGCACCTCGTTGTTCCTCCCTCGGGGAGTGCGTTCGATTTCGGTGAAAATCTCCGGCGTAAACACATAGCGTCCTGCGATCGCGAGGTTGGAGGGAGCCTCCTCCACCGGTGGTTTCTCCACCAGTTGGTTCACTTTGATCAGGTCGGGTTCTATCAAGTCCCCTCCGACGATGCCGTAACGGTTAACCTTGTCGTGCGGGACCTCCTCTAGCGCGACGACCGAGGCTTGATACTTTTCGAAAACGTCGATGAGTTGCCTCGTGATGTTGCGTTCCTTGTTCTTGGTTCCGACAAGGGTGTCCCCCAGAAGCACCGCGAAGGGTTCTCCGCTGGCGTAACTGGCGCCATAACGGATGGCATCCCCCAGGCCGTTGAGTTCTTTCTGCCAGACAAAGTGAATGTTGGCGAGGTGGGAAATCCGATCCACCTCCTCCAGCAATGCCAGCTTTCCCTGTTCCCGAAGCTCATATTCCAGCTCAAAATTCCGGTAAAAATGCTCTTCGATGGCGCGCTTGCTTTTCCCGATGACCATCAGGACATCGGTGATGCCTGCCGCAGCGGCTTCTTCCACGACGTACTGGATCGTCGGGGTGTCCACGATCGGCAGCATCTCCTTGGGCTGTGATTTCGTGGCGGGGAGGAACCGGGTGCCGAATCCGGCGGCCGGAATCACTGCTTTGCGGACAGTCATCATGGAATCAGGAAGGGGTGGGAGATTCAAGGATGGCAGGCTTCAGAACCTTCATCCCAAGGGGCTCAAGCTCACCTACCAGACGGGAGAACATCGCCTCGTCATCATAGGTCCCGACGATGGCGCCCCCGGAACCAGTGAATTTCGCAGAAGCCCCGACGGATCTTGCCAAATCGACCATCCGAATGTTCCCTTCGCTCATGCGGTAGAGCCTGCGACGGAGGTCAAAATTGGCATTGAGAATGGGCGCGATTTCAGCGCTTTTTCCAGCCAGCAAAAGATCCCGCACCTGTTGGGCATAACCTGCCCATTCCTGCATGGCATCCACCACTTCGGAATCACCGCGATTGAAGCGGCTGCGGATATCGTTGTGGAAAACCTCCGTCCCTTCACTGAGCCGGGTCGAGTAGGCGATGTAGAGCGGAGGCAGGAGTCCCGGGTCGATCTCTTCATATGCCCCATGACCATGCTGCCGGAAATGTTCTTCGGCAAAATCCATAAACACGACGCCTTCAAAAGCCTGAATGACGCGGTCCTGAAGACCGGCGGGAATGTTCAGTTCCTCGTTTTCAACCGAGAGAATGATGTTGGCCTGGATCGACTTGGGAATGGAAACGTCGTAGAACTGCATCAGCGCTCGCAGCGCCGCCGTGATGATGGCACTGGAACCGGCCATGCCAACCTGTGAGGGAACATTGCTGGAGTATTGAAGTGTGAAATTCCGGTTCGGCAGCGCCACGCCATGCTCCTGACAGTGATCGTAAAAGCGTTTCACTGTCGCTTTCAGGAGCCGGACCCCGCCGTAATAACCGTAGGAACGCACATCCTCCGCCAGCTGACCGATGGTCTCGAAAATTGAATGATCCCGTGCGGCGGGTAAAATTTCGAGACGAGGGGATTCCCACAAAGTCACTTCCGCCTGGAAATTCCTTACGATGAACGAAATCGTCTTGCCAAAGTATCCATCGGATGGATTTCCCACCAATCCGGCCCGGGCAAAACTTTTGGTGCGGAAAATCATGGTCGGGAGAAAGCGGGTCCAAAAGGACAAGCTGATAAAGTAACCCAGCCCCTTTGGTTTCACAAGTGCGGTTTGAGGATGCCATCTGGCGACAAATCACTTGCAGGGATGCCCAACCCCGGCTATGGTCTGCGCTCCCGTCACTTGTCGGTCGGGTCATTCCATGCGCGGTTAGCTCAGGGGTAGAGCATCACCTTGACACGGTGGGGGTCACAGGTTCAAATCCTGTACCGCGCACCATCTTTCATGAGTTCGTCTTCCGAATTCCGTCTCGCGGTTCTCAATCCAAAAGGTCGCGATGCTTTTCTCGACTACACGCGGGGGGTTGGCGCATGGCGTGCCGGGGTCCACGCCCCGATCAATTTTCACGCCTATGCCGCAGCCACCAAGGGCGCCTTTTTTGATTCACCGGAAGCCCTGGCCCGCGACGACCGGTTTCCTGCGGTCCTCCTGCTGATTCGTCACCGGACTTTTGTCAGCCTCGAAGCCGCCCGACGCTTGAAACAGGCCGGCAAAACATTGCTCGTCTCCTGGAAGGAGTGCGGACCCTACCAGATCGCGGAGCAACTTGGCTGTGCCACCGCTCTCCAGGACTATGCGGAGATTCTCGATCTGGCGGATGGCATCCTCTCCCCCACGCTGGTCCCCCCACCCCGCTGGGGTTGGATCTCGGTGGAAGAGTTCCGTCGGAAGCTGCGGTTCATCCCCACCCCGTATGCGGTGGATCTCGCCTCCTGGGATTACAGCCTTCCGGTTGAAAACAGGGCCGGCATTCTGGTGGGCACCCGGGAATTCCTCACCCCCACTCGAAACCACCTCCGCGCCCTGGCAGAAATCGCCACCCTGGCCTCTGAGCTGAAGGTGCCGGTCACTGTGATCAATGGAGACAAGCGGCTGGGCATGCGAATGCTGCACTCGTTGGAAGAGTCATTCCCCGAAGCTTCGCTCCATATCGTCGAAAGGCCTCTGACCTATGGGGATTACCTTCGGCTGATGGCACGACACAAACTGGTCTTCCATCTCGACCGGGGCTCCGTCCCCGGCCAGGTCGCAGGGGACGCCCTCCTCTGCCGGACCCTCTGCGCCGGCGGAAATTCCGCGGTCGAAAAGGTGGCCTTTCCAGGACTTTCCGATGACGGTTCGGGCAATCTGGAATCCATCTATGCCAATCTGCGCCGTCTTTTTGCCGACAAAGCGTTTTACGATGCCGAAGTTGCCGCCTCCCAGTCACTCGCCGCGGAGCATTTGAGTTTCGCGGCCGCCGCCAAACAGTTGGAGAGATTTGTGGCAGAAGTGGGTTGACTCCTCAGACTCCCCCGAGAGCGATCTCGCGCACTTTCCTCAGATCCACTTTGCCCGTGCCAAGGACGGGAATCGCACCAACCCGCAGAAACTGGTCGCGCTTTGGCTTCCACAGATTCGGCAGATCGGCACTGGCGAGTTTCGTCAGGACCTCTTCCAAGTCCGCATCAGGCAGCACATGGAGCACCATGAGACGCTCCCCTTTTTTCTCGTCCGGAACACCGGTCACGGCAAACACCTGGGCGGTGGCACCGGCCTGCTCCTGGAGACACTCCTCGATTTTGATGTGAGGCACCATTTCCCCTCCGATCTTGCTGAAGCGGCTCAAGCGGTCGGTGATGGTGACAAAGCCGTCCTCATCAACCGCCGCGATGTCACCCGTGGTGTACCAGCCGTTCTTCAACACCGCAGCCGTTTTCTCCGGTTGCCCGAGATACCCCAGCATGATGTTGGGCCCCTTGAGCAGCATCAGACCGGCTTCACCCAGAGGACGGGGCTCTCCGGAAGCGGGATCGACGATGCGGACCGTCATCCCGGGGAGCGGATGCCCGATGGTGCCCCGCTTGGCTCCAACCTGGCGGAATCCGGCGGCCCGGAAATCCCGCCGGTTCACCGTCACCGCGGGCGAACATTCCGTACAGCCGTATGCTTCCATCGGCCTCAGGCCGAACCGCTCCTCGAAGGCCACCGCCAGACGGTCAGGGAGTTTCTCGGCTCCCACCATGACAAAGCGCAGACTACCGAACTGCTCGGGCTGGCAGCCCCTCAGGTAGAGCTGAAGAAAGGTGGGCGTGGCCAGCAAAAAGGTCAGGTGGTGCTGAAGAGTCAACTGCCCCACCACCTTGGCATCCGTAGGATTGAAATGATAAGCCACTCCGAGCCCCAGCATGGCAGGAGCCCCCAGCGTGCCGGTGAAGCCGAAGGAGTGGAAAAAGGGCAGGATGCCCAGAAGTCGGTCATCCGGCAGGAATCCCATGACCTGTCCGATTTGCTCGATATTGGCCCCCACATTGTAATGCGTCAGCATCACTCCCTTGGGATCGCCGGTGCTTCCGCTGGAGAAAATGATGGTGGCAAGGTCATCCATCGTCGCCCGGCGAGGGGCCCCGAGAGCGCGCTCCAACCAAGCTGCGGGGCAAAAAAGGGCCAGAGCCATCGCCATGAGTTTTTCCCCCATCCGGGGATCTCCCGCAACCTCGTCGATCATCACCGTCTCCACCGGCATTTGCAGCCCCAGTTTGTTGAGGAATTTTTCCGAGGTCACAATGCGGCGGATCTTGCACTGGCTGACACAGGACGCGAGAGCCTCGCTGGACAGAGTGTAGTTCAGGTTCACCGGCACTTTGCCGAGCAGCAATGCCGCGAAATTGACCAAAGCGCCACCGACAGAAGGCGGCAGCAGAAGACCAACTTTGTCCTCACCTTCCCAGACCGGACGGAGACGCCGGGCAAGGTAGATCACCCGGGTCAGGGCCTCAAAAAACCGCACTGGTTTGGTGGTGCCATCAGCCATGGCAAAGCGGCGTGGCCAGCGCCTGGCGGTCCCGATGAATGATCGGTGGAGGGGCGTCATGTTTGCTTTGCGGTATTTCCAAGCCTCGGCCCCAAGTTCCTGCACGGCTTGACGCACGGTGAATGGATCCACATCGGCTGGAAGGGCCGCCCCGTAGCTGACGGTGATCGGGTAGGGCAGAGTGCGCGGCAACTTGGAGTAAAAGCGGCCTTTCTCGAAACTGAAAATACTGCCCCAGACATTGTCCAAGTGCACCGGCACCACCGGTGCTTCCAAACCTTTCATGATGCGCGTCATGCCGCGGCGGAAGGGAAGCATCTGACCGGTTCGGGTGATTTCTCCCTCGGCAAAAATACAGACCACCTCTCCATTTTGAATCGCCTGAGTCGCGGCCTGGAGGGAGGCGATCAACTCGCGGGGCCGGGAGTCCGAACTGATGGGAATAACGCTGAGCATGCTGGCGAACGGCTTGATCCACCAAACATCATACATGCCGCGGAACATGATGAAACGGATGTGGCGGTCGGTGGAAGCGATGAGAAAGCAGGCATCGGCAAGTGACAGGTGGTTGCACACAAAAAGCGCTCCGCCTTTCTCCGGTATATTCTGCCGCCCTTCGACCCGGACTCGGTAGAGAGTATGGGTCAGCATCCAGAGCATCAGCCGGACCAGTGAGTCGGGGACTAGGCGCACCGCCACGATGGTGGCCACCAGAGTGATCACCGAACCAATGAGAAAGATCGCGCCCGGCGCTAAATGGAGCGAGGATTTCAGCACCCAGAAAATGCCCGATGCGGCAAAAACACCCACCGAAGTCAGCCAGGATTCGGTGGCGATGATCGCCCCTTTTTCCTCGGAATCCGGACGATGCTGGATCAACGCATTCAAGGGAACCGAGAAAAAGCCACCGGACAATCCCAGGAAACACAGAATGACTGCGACCTGCCACGCCGCCAACCCGGGCAAGGCCAGGAGCCCGGCGCACAACGCGAGGCCGATGCCGCCGAGCGGCACCAGACCGTATTCGATCTTCTTCCCCGAGAGGATCCCTGCCAAGGCGCTGCCCAGACCGATACCGATGGCAAGGCAGGCACGAAGCAAGCCGGTCTGAGAATCGCTCAGATGCAGGACATCCTGGCTGTATACAAGCAGAGTGGGTTCTCCGAACAGAGCCCCGAGAAACCAGAAATAAACGATGCCGCAGACCGCAAGAGCAAGCACCCGGTCCCGGCGGATCCGGTGCATGTTGTACCAGATGTCGGCAAGAAAATTGATTTGAAATCGCTTGGTTGGATTGGCGGCGGGCGCATGCAGAATGCGGAGGCTCAGCAGCCAGCCGACGACCGCGAGCACTACCAGTCCGGCCCCGGCGATCCAGAGTCGCTCTTTCGGTAGCTGATCCGAGATCAGCCCGGCCACGACTCCTCCGAGAATGATGGAAAGAAAGGTGCCCAATCCGATCAGTCCGTTGCCCCAGGACAGACGCGACTCCGGCAGCATCTCCGGGAGGAGGCTGTATTTCGACGGACCAAAGAAACTGCTCTGGGTGCTCATCAAAAAAAGCACGGTATAAAGGAACGGAAAACTCTGCAGCCAAAGCGCAAGCGTGCCCAGGGCCATGACCAAAATTTCGAAGATCTTGGTGCCGATGACCACCGAACGTTTGGAATACCGGTCCGCCAGATGCCCTCCCGCCATGGAAAACAGGATAAATGGCAGGCTGAACAGCGCCAGGAGCAATGCAATTTGGTGATCACGCTGCTCCCCGGACATCGTGCCGCTGACCAGAAAGACCACGATGAATTTAAACACGTTGTCACTGAAGGCTCCCTGAAACTGGACATGGAAAAGACTCCAAAATCCACGTTTCCAGGCAGCTTCCGATGGTGGTGGGTTGTTTTGAATTGTCATGGAATTCAAATTTCAGGGGTGAGGTTACCAAACAGCTTCCGCAAGGCCAAATGGGTCGGCAGGAAGGCGAAGAGACAAAGCACGGCCATCCAGCATACCAGATAGCACTCCGAAGGCATATAAGCCTGCGGAGCGTCGTCTGATAGTCCAAAAACGTAATTGATGTTCCGTGGCAGATTTGGATCATCGAGCACAGCCCCCGCCGGAGGCAGGAGTGTGTAGGACACCACACAGATGGCGACCGACGCCGCGGACCAGAGAGGCAGGGCCCGGGGATCATAGCCCAAACGAGCCAGGAGAAAGAGGAGCAGGAATGGCAACCAGCCATGGAAAAGGGACAAAGCCCTCAGATAAAGAGGACGGTCCCCATCGAACATGTAGGCCGTCATTCCGGTATGAGGGCTGCCCGTAGCGGAGCGCAGGAACTGCCCGAGGAAATCCAGACACCAAAAGAGCTGCGGAACCAGGATCCCCACTGCGGCCATGGATGCCAGTAGCCGGCTTTCCTTCCACACCGCCACTCCGGTCAGCAGCAGGGCGATGTCACAAAAGTAAAGAAAGTTGGTCGGCCCGTAGTGCCAGCTATAGACCGGGACGAGCACCAGCAGAAATCCGGTGTAGGCCAACTTGATCCAGAGCGGAAGGGCGGGGTGATCGGGGGAGTGCGGGGTGACGTCAGGAGATCGATGGAAGTTCATGAAGCACCTTCGGGCCAGCATGAAATTCGATCCAATTGATGATATTTTTCCAGTTATTGAATAAATCAATACACTTGAACAAGGCAATCCGCAATCAATTGCCATTCAGGATGCCGCCCGTGATCAAAACGGAAAAAAGGGCGGCGGCACGATCCGGATACCTTGGGCCGGATGCTCCACGCCCTCTTTTTCCTCAATGCTGCTGACAATGCCTTTGTCGAAGTTAATCGTAACCCGACCACTTTCCACCTTGATGTAGACGACCCGCTGAAAGGGCCTGCCAAACGCATCAAAAACGGTTTCTGTCTGCGGCACCCGTTCATAGGTGATGAACTCCATCGTCTCGGTGCGGCCTTCCTTGGTGACTTTGGAATTGGTTTTGTCTGGTTTGCCCAGCGAGGTGACCACCTCCTCCGAAGTCATTCCCAGCGAGACCTGATGGGCTTCGATCAATTCCTGGACGAGAATCTGGCGCTCATGCAGTTTGGTCAGGCTGTCCAGCATTTCCTGGGAAATCCCCGCGACCTGATCTTTTCGCACCCACCCCGCCACATTGCCCTGTTGAGCCCGGCCCCTGACGCGGAAGGCTTTTTCGCTGACGGCCAGGAGCACCACTTCCTGATTTGGCAGAAGATTGCCCAACCAACGCCCACCGTTGAGATTGGAATAGCAGGGAGCGGGCTCGGTCAGGCGCCCCTTGATCTGCTTTTTCACCAAGCCTTCCAAATACACCGCCCCTTCCTCTTGGAGCAGCTTGCTTTTGGGAGGCAACCCTTGGGCGCTGAGATGGGACAGCGAAAGCGCCACCACCCCCAAAACCAGCCAAAAAGGGCGCCGCAAGCGGCGAAAAGCAACGGGGCAGGCGAACGGAAAGCGCATGGCGGGCAACGGGTTGGGGAGGGAATGGTCAGAGCGGCCGTTTCCGCTTTGACGTATGCCCGAGCATACTATTCAATTCCCCTGAAGAAAAGACCGAAATCCTCCCTTCCCGACCAGAAACCCCAGCGGGACTCTACCTTCCGCTCTACCGTCCGCCCCTGATGAGAAGCCGCCACCTGTCTGACAGCCTTTTTGCGCTCGCAAAACAATACATTCCCGGAGGAGTCAATTCACCGGTCCGGGCGTTCCGCAATGTCGGGGGGGATCCTTTTTTCGCCAGAAGGGCCAAAGGCAGCAAAGTCTGGGACGTGGATGACAACCATTACATCGATTATGTCGGCACTTGGGGGCCCGCCATTTTGGGCCACGCCCCCCAACCGGTCATCGAGGCGATCCACAACGCTGCCAAGGACGCCGTCAGTTTCGGCATCCCCAATGCCTATGAAGTGGAAATGGCGCGGCTGCTCTGCGATTGGGTGCCCTCTCTGGAAAAAGTGCGCATGGTCAACAGCGGGACCGAAGCGACCATGTCGGCGATTCGGCTCGCCCGCGGTTACACCGGCCGGGATCTGTTGGTGAAATTTGAGGGCTGCTATCACGGCCATGTCGACTCCCTTCTCGTTTCCTCCGGCAGCGGTGCCCTGACACATGGGCGACCAGACAGCGCCGGAGTGCCGGAGGACTTCGCCAAGCTCACCCTGACCCTGCCATTCAATGATCCCGAGAAGTTGGAGGCGCTTTTCGCGGCCGAAGGTGACCGGATCGCGGCAGTGATCCTGGAGCCGGTGCCAGCCAATGCGGGACTCTATTTTGCCAAGGAAGGCTTTCTCCAACAACTCCGCGATCTGACCACACGCCACGGTGCCCTGCTCATTTTTGACGAGGTCATGACGGGGTTCCGGGTCGCCCGGGGGGGTGTTCAGGAACTCACCGGCATCACCCCGGACCTTACCGCTTTGGGCAAAGTCATCGGCGGCGGCCTGCCCGTGGGAGCCTTCGGCGGACGGGCCGATATCATGGATCAACTCGCTCCGGACGGACCGGTCTACCAGGCGGGCACCCTTTCCGGCAATCCCCTCGCCATGGCGGCAGGACTCGCACAGCTGCGAGAACTCGAGAAACAAGGCGGCTGGCGGAGGCTCGAAGAACTCGGCTCCGCGCTGGAGAATTCCCTCCGGGCAGGATTTGCCGATCTTCCCTTTCCCACGGTGATCCACCGCATCGGCTCAATGTTCTGCCTCTTCTTCCATGAGGGGCCCATCCACAATCTCGATGACGTGAAGCGATCCGACCTCGACCGGTTCCGCAAGTTTTTCTGGAACTGCCTCAACGCCGGCGTCTATTTCGCTCCTTCCCCCTACGAGACAGGCTTCATTTCCATGGCCCACAGTTTGGAAGACATCGAAACCACGGCGGCCGTAGCGATTGATGCCGCCAAGAGGACATTCTAGGGTTGTGAAAATTTCCCGAAAATTTATTGTTGACTTTAATTAGGGATATGATTAAGATCACTTAGTTACTTCGGTAACTGTTTGTTTGTGTTTCGTGTTTCTGGCTTTACCCAGCCCCCGGGCTGGGTAAAGTTTTTTTTGGCCTTGGCGCTCCGCATGGTTGCTCCGCTCGCGCCTTGCCAGAGAAGTGATCGTGAACTACTCTGCGGACTCTATGGTCCGACACAATGTTTACTTCTGGCTCGACGAATCTCTTTCCGCCGAGGACAAATCCCGCTTTGAGGCAGGTCTGCAGGATCTTTTTTCCATCGAGGTGATCCGGAACGGATCCTTTGGCAAACCCGCCGCGACACCCGAACGCCCGGTGACCCAAAACACCTTTGACTACTCGCTGTTCCTCGAATTCGACTCGGTGGAAGACCACAACGCCTATCAGGTGCATCCCGATCACGATGTTTTCGTGAATACTTTTTCGCCGTGGTTCAAGACCGTGAAGGTCTATGACTCTGAGTTGTGACTCCCCGCCTCCCAGCGCCATGCCGACTCCCCCGACGATCCTTTGCAACGCCCAAGGCGAACGCCTTGATCATGCCTTCCACAGTGCCTCGGATGGTTCCGGGGAGCTTCTGGTCCTGATCGGCCATGGAGTGACGGGCAACAAAGACCGCCCTTGGGCAGTGGCCTTGGCGGAAGCCCTGGCCGCCGCTGGTTATTCCTCACTGCGATTTTCATTCTCAGGCAATGGAGATTCGGAGGGAGATTTCCGGGATTCGACCATTACTAAGGAGGTGGCCGATCTCCGGACAGTTGTGGACGCGGTGACCAAGGCTGGGTTTTCACACATCGCCTATGCCGGACACAGCATGGGCGGCGCTGTCGGGGTGCTCGCCGCCGCGGCAGATCCTCGTCTGGAGCGTCTCATCTCCCTCGCCGGAATGGTTTACACGGCAACTTTCGCGGCGACGGAATTTGGTGAGGCCACTCCTGGCAGCGGCTTCATGTGGGAAAAGCCGGAATGCCCGCTTTCAGAGGCTTTTGTGAATGACATGAATGCCATCGGAGATGTGCTTTCCCAGGCACCGGATATCCGGGTGCCCTGGCTTCTGATTCATGGGGAGGAGGACGACGTAGTTCCGATCCAGGAAAGCCGCGATATTCTGGCTCGAGCGGGGAGCAACGCCACTTTCGTGTCTTTGCCCGGAGTGGACCATGTGTTCAGCAGTGAGCGAGGTCTCGCAGCGATGATTGCAACTGTGCTGGATTGGCTCGGCAAGTGAGACCCCGCCGGTCATGGGAACCGGGTGCCCTGCAGGATGACCTGCATCCCGCCCCCCCCCCGGACCTCCCTGTCAGGATTGCCGATCCAGGTTTCCCCTTGAACAGCCTTTGCCCGTTCCGGGATGGAGAATTCCTCGAACGTGGGGTCGGCCACCGCCCTTGGTACCGATCCCACCCACAGGACCCGACTGCCCACCAAAGGGTGGAAGTTTCCACTTGCACGCCCTCCAAAAAGCGGCACTTTACCCTTCTGCCTGATGCAGCCTCTGGGCCGTGTCACAGAAAGGTTTTATACCTGCACCCGTAGCTCAACTGGATAGAGCATCTGACTACGGATCAGAAGGTTTGGGGTTCGAATCCCTACGGGTGCGCTTCTTTATAATCAACAGGTCAGGTTGATTTGCTTTTTCAGAAATCGGTACCTGTGCATCATCGGTGCCCAATTCGGATTCTGACTGAATCCAGATTATCGGGTCTGGCATCGTCGCATTGCCCCAAGGGTGCATCCTGACTTTTTTCATGTCACCGATCAGGGCAGGCCGCAAACGATCAAACAAAAACCGGGCTGATGTGCTCCTTGGGGACCCATTTGCTGTGGAAGCTTGCGAATGACTGGATCGAGGCGGCATTCGTATGAACAAGGTAGAATCAGCGAGGTGACAGAGGTGTAGCGCCAAGGCAGAGGATTGAAGAGGGGGGCACTGGGATCTATTGCGACCATTTTGCCCGTCGAGCTCACGAATCAGGTGATAATTGATGTGACCATTTTCCTGAGTAGTGGAATAACCCTGTGGCATGTCATCCACTTCCCAAGAGACGCGCTTCATTGAAGCGCTGACGCGGCACCAGCCGGCGCTGGAGGCTTTTTGTCACGCCTTGGTGGCGCGGCGGGAGGACGCGCGAGAAATACTACAAGGGACCTGCGTTAAACTTTGGGAAAAAGCGGGGGATTGGGATCCGGAGACGGCCTTTCTTCCGTGGGCCTTCACCGTGTCGCGCTTTGTGGCGCTGTCACACGCCCGGGACAAAACGCGCGACCGGCTGATATTCGATGAAGACGTGATGCTGGCGATGGCGGATGAAACGGAAACCGCAGTGGCGGGAAATTCAGCGCGGAGGGAGGCGCTTGATGTGTGCCTGAAACGCCTGCAGCCGCAACAGCTCGGAGTCTTGAATGCCCACTATCTGGAAGGCCGCGGAGTGAGTGAGATCGCCCGCGCGACAGGCCGCGGCGAGAGTGCCATCAAGATGACACTGCTGCGGCTGCGCCAGCTGCTCAGGCAGTGCATCGAACACCAATTGGGGACGACATCATGAGTGACGAAGCACCACATTTTGAACCGCGTTTGCTGACGCTTCTCCATCGAGCGCGCGAAGAGGGAGATGAAAAGGCCCGAGCGGAGTTGAACGCAGTGCTCCGGGAAAATCCGGTGGCGCGAGGCGTGATGGCGCGCCTGCTGGTGGATGAACAGACGCTGGTCGCCAGCCTGCGGGAAAAAGGGATCGTGGCGCTGATCGATCCGGCAGCCGCTGCGCGCGCGCCTATGGTATCAATGAGCCGGTTTTCCCGGTCTTCCGGATGGCGTCCGCTCGCCTCGGCGGCGGCTGGTCTGGCGATCGGGCTGTGCAGCGCCACACTGGTCTATGGATTTGTGCTGCATCGCGGGCACCTGAATGCCGGCACGCCGGTGGCGATGACCGATGGCGGGTTTGAATCAAGCGTGGAGCCGGCGGCTGAGTTTGTGCCGTCGCGGACGGGGATTTGGAGCGGTGATTTCGCCACGCTTTCCGAGGAAGAAATGGGAGTGGTGCCGCTGGAGGGAAAACGGATGCTGAAGTTTCTCCGCACGGACAACCTCTTTAGTCCGCCGGGCGTTCAGCCCTCCGCGGGGGAGCTCTGGCAGGTGGTGGACCTAGCGGCCGCACGCGCGGCGCTCGGGCGAGAGTTGTCGGTCATCGAGGTCTCGGCGCAGTTCAATCAAGGTCCTGGCATTGTCGGTGAAAAGCTGGCCTTTGGCGTCGGTTTGTTGGCGTTCTTTGGAGCGGCCTCGGATGCGCCAGCGGTGTGGCGCGAGCGTCACGAACTGGCGCTGGCTCAAGCCGACAAGAAGGAACTGGCGGATGATCTTCCCAATGGATGGCAGCGTTTGTCGGCGCAAATCACCGTGCCGCGCGAGGCGAATCTGCTGCTGGTGCAACTCCGTGTGGTGCGCCAGGGCAAGGGGCCGCATTCACCGGAGCTCGGCACGTATTTTGCCGACGATGTGCAACTGCGCGCGCTCGACCTGCCTCCGGCAGAGACGGCGAACCGGCGTTGACTCAGTTTTCCGAACTCCACGCAAGAATACGAAAGGCTTCTCCATCAAATGTACGCGAAACAGACTCACTCATTTCCCGGTTGCGCGGGCTTCCGCCGGCTGGAGGCAACGCGCCGGGACTTCCTCCGCGTTGGCTCGCTCGCCGGCCTTGGCATCTGCCTCGGCGACGTGCTGAAACTGGAGGCGGCGCAGAAATTCTACGAAAGCCGCGAAGGCAAGGCGCGCAGCGTGATCCAGATCGTCTGTCAGGGCGGCATCGCGGCCCAGGAATCGTGGAACCCGAAGCCGGAGGCGCCACTCGAATACCGCGGGCCATTTGGCGTTTCAAAGACACCGATCCCGGGCATTGTGCTGAGCGAGACGATGCCGGAATGCGCCAAGGTCGCGGACAAGATGTGCGTCATCCGCTCGATCACCGGCAAGGAGGCGGACCATGGCCGCGCCATGTATGCCATGCTGAGCGGCTACCGGATGAGCCCGGCTCTGAAGCACCCGGCCGTCGGCGCGGTGGTAAATCACGAGTTTGGGCCACGCGCGAGTTTTCCGGGCTACATTGCGATTCCGGACGGCAACTTCCTCGGCAGCGTCGGCACGGGGTATCTGAACCCGAAATACGGGGCCTTTTCC
The DNA here is from genome assembly GCA_024233005.1 of Akkermansiaceae bacterium. Lineage (GTDB taxonomy): Bacteria > Verrucomicrobiota > Verrucomicrobiia > Verrucomicrobiales > DEV007 > JACKQE01. The sequence continues at coordinate 168,189 of JACKQE010000001.1, forward strand.
GTCGGGGGCGATCCGGCGCTGGGCGACAGTTTCCAGGTTCGCGATTTGAAACTTCCGTCGGGAGTGGACGAGGCGCTCTTCGACACGCGTCGCAATCTGCGAGAAATCGTGAACACGCAGTTCAAGAAGCTGGAGGCCGATCCGACGCCGCTGGAGACGATGGATTCGTTTTATCAGCAGGCCTACACGATGATGAGCTCGCAGAAGGTCCGAGACGCCTTCGACCTTTCGAAGGAACCGGATGCGATCAAGAAGGCCTATGGATTCGGTCGTTTCCTCGAAAACGGACACTATGGTCAACCATTCGGATCGCAGGCCGGGATGCGCTGTCTGCTGGCGCGACGGTTGGTTGAAGCCGGGGCGCGTTTCGTCACTCTGACCTTCGGCGGCTGGGACACGCATGTGCAACTTCGCGAGGTTTACCAGAAACAGATGCCGGCGCTCGACAACGCGATCGCGATGTTGGTGCGAGATCTCGACGACCGCGGATTGCTCGACAGCACGCTCATCTGGGTGGCGAGCGAGTTCGGCCGCACGCCGAAGATCAACGCCAGCGCGGGGCGTAACCACTGGGGGCGGGTGTTTTCGATCGCGCTGGCCGGCGGCGGCTTGAAACGCGGCCTGTTTTACGGCGATTCCGACGCGACCTCGAGCGAACCGGTCAAGGATCCCGTGCCGCTCCCCGACCTGCACACCACGCTGTATCACCTGATGGGCATCAACGCCGACAAGGAGCTGATGGCGCCCGGAGCGCGACCAATCGAGATCGTGGATGGCGGGAAAGTGATTGGAGATCTGATCGCCTGACCATGAAAAAGCGTCTGCTCATTTCATTGCTGGCGCTGTCTGGCAGCCTGGAAGCCCAGGATCCGGGTCTGACCGACACCATCCTGCCACAGGTTGGGCAGCGCGGGACAACCGTCGAGGTAGTGGCCACGGGCAATTTCCTGCGGGACGCCCGCGAGGTGCTTTTTTACCAGCCCGGCATCCGCTGCACGAAATTCGAGAAGCTTTCCAAGATCGCGGGCATTCATTCAAAGGGACCGGACCACACCATCGCGGCCGAGCCCGGCACGGCGCTAAAGCTCACCTTCGAAATCGCACCGGACGCGCCGCTCGGCCAGCACCAACTGCGCATCCGGACGCGCGACGGCTTGGGAGAATTGGTCACCTTTTGGGTGACGCCGTTTCCGGTCATTATCGAGAAAAACCCCTTCGAAGACACCGCCGAAGCCCGCAACGACACACCGGAATTCGCGCAGCCGATCCCGCTCAATTCGACCATCGCCGGTTATTTGCCGCTGCCGACTCCGCAGGACTACGATTTCTATCGCGTCGATTGCAAGTCCGGGCAGATCCTGACGGTCGAGGCCGTGGGCCAGCGCCTGGGCACGCTGCATTACGAGGGAATGAACGACCCCGCGCTCGCCATTTACGACGCGGCCGGCAAGGCACTGACGCGCAACGACGACAACTCGCTTTTCGGAGCCGATCCGTGGGTGTCGGTCCGAATTCCGAAGGACGGAGCCTACTTCATCGAGATGCGCCAGCAAATGGACTACGAGAACCGCCGCAGGCACTATCTTCTGCACGTCGGGACTTGGTCACGGCCCGGATTGATTTACCCGTTGGGCGGCCAGGCGGGCAAGCGGATCGAGCTGAGCCTGCTGGGAACCGGTGAAATGGCGAAAGTCGATCTGATGGCGGATCCCGGCCCCTACGAAGGAGCCTATCAGGACATCTGGACCGAGGGCTCGCCGACACCGAACCGGATTCACGTCGCACCGTTTCCGGATCACTTCGAGTCCGACGGCTACGAAATCTCCCAGGAGTTGCCGGTCGCGATCAACGGGAAGATCGAGACCGAAGGCGAGGTGGATTGGTATCGCTTTCGCGCCCGGAAAGGCGAGCGCTATCGTGTCCGGACTTACGGAAAAACACTCAATTCCGAGCTGGACCCGCGCATTTGGATCAAGCCGGCCGAAGGAAACCCCGACAAGCAGACCTGGGATGTGGACGACTCGCTCTGGCCGGAGCATGACCTCGTCGGCCATCACTATCGCGAACAGATCCAGGATCGTCTCGATCCGATTTTTATGTTCGAAGCACGCGAAGATGGCGAATACCTGCTGGGCATCGGCGACACCCGGCGCCAGTTCGGTCCGGAACACGTTTACCGGATCGAGTTCCAACCGCACATCAATGGCGCGCAGGTCTTCTTCGACGCCTATCCCTCGCAGGCGGAGCAAGTCCGCGATCGGGTGGTCGTCTTTCGCGGCCACAGCTACGCGCGGCCGCTCAGCATTCAGGCTGGGTTCGGATCGGACTACTCCGGCAAACTGAGAATCCGCGCCTTAAACTTGCCGGACGGAGTCACCATCGAGGCGCCTGAGTTCACCACGACGGAGTCGCAGATCCCCCTCTTTGTCCGTGCTGACGCCGATGCCGAGACCGGCGGGCATCTGCTGGACCTCGTGGTCGAGCCGGTTGACCCCGGGGCGCGTGGCGACTTCCGCGGCGGCTTCGTGCAGGTGATTCCCGCGACACAGCGGCGCGGCGGTTACGCGATGGCCTTCCATAGAACGCGCAAGCTCGCCCTTGCGGTCGTCGAGGGTGCGCCGTTCGATCTGGCCATGGAGCCACCGCGTGTCGGACTCGTCCAGAGCGGCGAACTTAGCCTGAGGGTCAGGGTGACCCGGCACGAGGGATTCGCCGGCGCGGTGTACTGCGAAGCAGACTGGCTGCCCGAGGGCGTGAACAAGCAGCCGCCGCTTATCATTCCGGCCGGGACGGATGCGGCGGATTACAAAGTCAGCGCGCGCAACGACGCGAAACCCGGCGTTTATCCGATCTCGATTACCGGTCGCGAAAATGAGGTCGAGGGCGGCAGCGTCCGATCCGCCGCGGGTTACCACTACCTCATGTCCAGAGCGGTCAATCTGGAGGTCAGTGAGCCGTATTTGAGCGTCACCCTGGAGCGCGCCGCGATCGAGCGCCGCAAAACGGGTGAGATCGTTGGGAAGATCAAACACCACAAGTCATTCGAAGGCGAGGCGGTGGCCACGCTGGGGCGCCTGCCCTTCGGCGTGCGGCAAATCGAGCCGTTCCCGAAAATCAGGGCCGGCGACACCGAGATGCGCTTCAAAGTCGAAGTGACCGCTGACTGCCTCCTCGAGCAGTACCGCGACATCTTCTGCGAGGTGGCGATCCCGGTCGAAGGACAGGTCATTCGCCAGCAAACCGGGAGCGGAATCCTGCGCGTTGACGCCGAACGAAAATGAAAATGTCTCTCACAAAGTCACCCATCCAGATTGGATTTCTGTTTCTGTCCTGCCTCGGCCTCTTCGCGACCGTGTGCGAGGCCGGGAACGAAATCAGTTTCAAGAACGACGTGATGCCCGTTTTCATGCGCGGCGGCTGCAACGCGGGAGACTGCCACGGCGCGGCGCGGGGAAAGGACGGGTTCATGCTTTCCTTGTTCGGCTATGACCCGGAGGGCGATTGGTTTCGGATCATGGAAGAGCTTCCCGGACGCCGGGCGAACCTCTCCGCGCCGGAGCAGAGCCTGCTGCTGACCAAGATGGCGGGAACGGTGAACCATACGGGAGGGACGATTTTCAAGCCTGAGTCAAAGTACTACCAAACCGTCCTCCGCTGGCTCGAAGCGGGAGCACCGCGAGACGGGGAGGATGCGCCCGTGCCGGTTCGGATCGCGTTCGAGCCGAATTACGTCGAGTTTGACCGACCGGAGGGACGCGTCGAGCCGACGCTCTGGGCGCATTACTCGGACGGTTCGCGGCGCGACATCTCCGATCTGGCGGTTTACATGTCCAACAACAGCTCGGTCGCCGCGATCAGCGAGAACGCCGGGATCGAGGCGAAACAGAGCGGCGGGACGTACGTCTTCGCCCGCTTCGACAAGTTCACCACCGGCGCGGAGGTGATCGTGCTGCCGGCGGGCAAATTCGCCAACCCGGTCCAGGCGGAAAACAATTACATCGACACCCTCGTCAACGCGCGACTGGCGAAGCTGCGCATCCTGCCGTCGGACCTGTGCACCGATGAGCAGTTCCTGCGTCGGGTGACGATCGACCTCACCGGCCTGCTCCCGACGCCGGAAGAATACGAATCGTTCATGGCGAACGCCGATCCCGACAAACGCACCCATTTGGTTGACGACTTGCTGGGCCGCGTGGAATTCGGCGAACTCTGGGCGGCGAAATGGGGCGAGTGGCTCAAGATCGCGACCAACACCAATCCGGGCAATGGAACCGCGATGAAAGCGGGCTGGAACTACTACCACTGGCTGCGCGAGGCGATGGTGGACAACCTGCCGTGGGACCGTCTGGCGACAGAGCTCGTCACCGGCAACGGATCGAACTTCCGCGATCCGCCGTCGAATTACTACACCATGCTGCCGGTGGACAAACTCGACCCGCAAAAGCTCGCCGAGGACACCGCGCAGATATTCCTCGGCCTGCGGACCCAGTGCGCCCAGTGCCACAATCACCCGTTCGACCGCTGGACGATGGACGACTATTACAGCTTCACCTCGTTCTTCACCGGCGTGCGGCGCAAGCACGGGAGCGAGGCGCGCGAGTACTACACCTTCATTGACACCGACGCCGAGCCCGCCAAACATCTGATCGATGGCCGGCCCATGCCGCCCAAGTTTCTCGGGGGCGACCTCGCCGCGGTCAAGGACAAAGACGCGCGCAAGGTCCTCGCCGACTGGATGACAGATCCCTCGAACGCGCTGTTCCGCCGCAATCTCGCGAACCGGATCTGGGCGCACTTCTTCGGGCGCGGCATCGTACATCCGGTCGATGATGTCCGGATTTCCAATCCGCCGAGCAACGAGCCGCTGCTGGAGGAACTCGGTCGGCGGCTGGCGGAGGATTACGCCTTTGATGCCCGAAAACTCGTTCGCGACATCTGCCTCTCGCGGACCTACCAGCTCTCACCATCGACCGATGAGAGCAACCGTCGCGACGAGAGCCAGTTCTCCCATGCTTACCTTCGCAGGACACGCGCCGACGTTTTGTTTGACTGCATCACCCAGGCGCTGGATTACCAGCCGGAGTTCCGCCGCTCGACCGCGAAACGCGCCGTTGTCATGTTCGAGGGCGGAAGCCGCGACGACTACAACCGCTATTTCTTCAGCACCTTCGGTCAGGCGAAGCGCGAGACCGTGTGCACCTGCGAAGACGTGACCGAGGCCAACCTCTCGCAGGCGCTTCACCTCATGAACGGCAATACGATCGACGATGCCTTCAGCCGCCATCGCAATTTCGTGCCGGGATTGATGAAACAACACGGAACGACGGACGCGATGATCCGCGCCATTTACGTTCGCCTCCTCAGCCGGCAGCCCACCGACGAGGAACGGAAGCAGATCACCGGTCTGACTCCCGACACCGCGGACGCACTGCCGAAATTCTACGAGAGCGTCGTCTGGGCGCTCCTGAACTCGAGCGAGTTTCTTTTCAACCACTGACACCGATGAATCGACTCGTTCCCCTTATCGCCCTCCTCGCCTCCGGCACGGCGTTCGCCGCCGATAAGCCGAACTTCAAAGAGCACATCCTGCCCATCTTCAAAGAGCACTGCAACGGCTGTCACAACCCCGACAAACACGAGGCCGATCTCGACCTCACGACCTACGCGGGCGTGGTCAAAGGCAGCTCCGGCGGCGAGGTCGTGAAGGCAGGCGTGCCGGACACCAGCTGGTTGTTCGAGTCCATCACCCATGCCGCGGACGTCGAGCCGATGCCGCCGAAAAAGCCCAAAATCCCAGACGCCCAAATCGCCCTGGTCCGGCAGTGGATTCAGGAAGGGTTGGTCGAAAACAGCGGCGGACCATCCATGCTTCGCGAAATCAAATTCGACGTCACCACGACCACCTCGGTCCGGCCGAAAGGCGATCCCGCCATGCCGAAATCCCTGCCCGTTATTCCCCCCGCCGTCACGCCGCATCCCGCCGCCGTGACCGCGCTCGCGGCGAGTCCGTGGGCTCCGCTGATCGCCATCTCCGGCCAGAATCAGATCCTCTTGAAACATGCCGAAACCCACGAATTGCTCGGCATCTTGCCTTTTCCCGAAGGCGTCGTTCACGTGCTGCGCTTCAGCCGCAACGGCAGCGTGCTGCTCGCCGGCGGCGGGATCGGCGGCAGTTCGGGAAAAGTCGTGTTGTTCGACGTCGAAAGCGGACGCCGCCTCGCCGAGATCGGTGATGAGCAGGATTCCGTCCTCGCCGCCGACCTCAGCGCCGACCATCGCTTCGTCGCCCTCGGAGGTCCGGCGAAGATCGTGAAAGTGTTCGACGCCACCAACGGCAAACTGCTCCATCGGATTGAGAAACACACCGACTGGATCACCGCCCTCTCATTCGCGCCGGACGGTGACCAGTTTGCTTCCGCGGACCGAAACGGCGGCATCTGCGTATGGGAGGCGGAAAAGGGCGCGATCGTTTACGCGCTCGACGAGCACAAGGTCCGGGTCAGCGACCTGGCCTGGCGGGCGGATGGCAAAATGCTCGCCTCCGGCGCAGACGATGGAAAGCTCGTTCTCTGGGACATGAAAGACGGTTGGCCGGCCAAGGTGGTCGATGCCCACAAGGCGGAAGCCGAGACCCGCTACACGCGCAGGACCGGCGTCATTGCCGTCGATTGGGCAAAAAGTGGGAATCTCGTGACCGCAGGCAGGGATTGGGGCGTCCGACTGTGGTCCGTCTTAGGCGAGCCAGTAACCGATCTCGGACGATGCGCCGCCCTCCCGACGCGAGTATCGACCGGACAGACGGACGGGGGTGTCGCCGTGGGCGATCTGGCGGGTAATGTCCTCTTTCTTCCGGCGAAATGACGCGTCGGCCGGCGGGGTGAATCGTTCGATGCCGAACCCATCCGTCAGTTACCACCAGTCAATGTGAGTGACAAGGAACGCTGCGTGGCAGAATTCACCCCTGCATTGGAAGCAGCTCTCCGCAGGGCCGAAGTCGCCGTATTCGAACGCTTCCATTATGATTGAACCGGTTAGGGATCCTTGGAATCACAGCAGACCCGACAGGAAGTGCTGTCCATCCGAGCTCCAAACCCGGGCCTTCGGCGGGAGGGGAGCCAGGTGGAGGAAATGGCAAATCTTTGGCAGTCAAAAAAAAGGACCCCGCCTCGATTGGCGGGGTCCGAAAATCGCCCACTCACTGGGAGAAGGAGTGAGCTTCCGTTCAGGCAAGTTCCGCGAGCTTGGCCTGAATGGCTTCGAAGTTGGGGAGATCACCCGGATTGTCATGACTCTCGGCATACTGGATGATACCGGCCTTGTCGACAATGAAGGCGCTGCGTTTGGGCACGCCACCCATCTTGAGATTTTTCTCCGGCAGGAAACTGGTGTAGGCCACGTCGTAGGCAATGGCGGCACTGTGTTCATAATCACTGAGCAGCGTCAACGTGATGCCCTCTTTTTGGGCCCAGTTTTGCTGTGCGAAAGGGTTGTCCCCGCTGATCCCGAAGATTTTGGCGTTCAATTTGTCATAAGCACCGATCCCGGCGCTGACTTCGCAGAATTCCTTGGTGCAGACCCCGGTGAAAGCCATGGGGACGAAAAGGAGCACAATATTGGCGGAACCAATCTGGTCGCTCAGTTTGACGAGTTCCGGGCCATTGGCGCCAAGAGTGGTGAGTTCGAAATCGGGGGCTTTGGAGCCGACAGAGAGGGCCATGATGGTGAGGTGGTTTGGGTGGGTGAGGTTAAAAATTCCGCCCCGTTGAGAAGCGGAACGCCACTATAATCCGACCAGGACGGGGTGCAACGGGATTCGGGCAATCCCGCGCTTGGACAGAGCCTCAGATCGACATCGCGGAAAATCCCCCGTCAACAATCAATTCCACCCCGTTGACGAAGGCACCCGCCCGGTCAGAAGCCAGGAGCAAAGTGGCTCCGATGAGTTCGGGCGCTTCTCCGAAGCGCCCCATCGGAGTGCGTCCGAGGATGCTGCGGACGCGATCCTCGGTGAGGACTTTGCGATTCTGCTCGGCCGGGAAAAAGCCTGGAACCAGCGTGTTGACTCGGACTCCTTGCCCCCCCCACTCACGGGCCAGATTTTTCGAGAGATTGTGCACCGCGGCCTTGCTGGCGGAGTAGGTGAACACCCGGCTAAGCGGTCCAAGGCCGGAAATGGAACCAAGATTGATGATCGAACCCCTGCCTTGCTCGAGCATGTGCCGGCCGAAAATCTGGCAGGCACGGAGGATGGCCCCGAGGTTGATGTCAAGGATGCGGGAAAACTCCTCATCCGTGATGTCGAGCACCGGTGTTGGGGAGTTCACACCGGCTCCATTGACCAAAATATCGACCCGACCCGTCGGCGTCAGCGACGCTTTCAGAAGCTCGGCAAGCGAGGCCCGGTCGGTGACCTCAGTGGGAACAAAGGTGGCCCGACCACCTGCGGCAGCGATCAGAGCGAGACGTTCGGCGGCCTTCTCGGCACTTCGCCCGGCCAGAACGACGTGGGCACCAGCCTGGGCCAATCCTTGGGCCATTTCGCCGCAAAGGACACCGGTTCCACCGATCACCACGGCTGTTTTGCCTTGGAGGGAAAAGAGATCTTCGACAAATGACATGAGGCGGAGCCTACACGGGATCGCCACAGGATCAAGTGCCGCAAGGAGAAAGCGGCTCTGAGACGCGCGCCACAACCCGGTGGACGCGCCCCAGAGCCTGATCCAACCAAGGGAGTTGGAAATTGGAAACCCCGTTTTACCAGAAGCAGATACCGTGCCGCGCCCCGCGGTGAGGCCCATCATCCTCCCACTCCAAAAAAAAATCCTCAGAGGCAACCGGCGGAGTCTATTTCCGCTCGTCGACCTCTCACAGGCAGCTCGGATGGAGAAACCGCCTGGCGAAATCGTCCCGGAAATCTTCCCAGCCCACTTCTAACCACTGGCGCAGCCAGCCCAGCGGCCCCATATTGGCGGCGGCGAAAAAGCGTGTGACCGTCACCAGAGATGCGTTCGGACACCTTGGCCATCGGTTTGCCCCTCCTTTTTTATTATTTTGATGGCTATTTCCAATCAGGCCCTCTCTCCTGAGCTAACCTGGCTCTACGGCACCCAAATGTTCGGCATGAAGCTGGGATTGGAAAATACCCAGCGTCTTATGAAAACGCTTGGCCTGGAAGAGCGGATTGAGGGAAAGCGCATCCTGCACATTGCCGGAACCAATGGAAAAGGATCGGTCTGCGCCTTTGCCGATGCCATGCTGCGTGCCGCCGGAAAGTCGCCCGGCCTGTTCACCTCCCCACATCTGGTCACGTTCCGTGAAAGGATCCGTGTCGGCGGCCAGCTCATCCCCACCCGCAGACTGCATCAGATCATCCGCAAGTTGCGGGATCTGGTGTCAGATTGGGAACTGCACCCCACCTTTTTCGAGCTGACCCTGGCCGTGGCACTCCAGCATTTCGTGGACACCGGAGCCGACCCGATCATTCTGGAAACGGGCATGGGAGGACGCTACGACGCCACCAATGCGCTCGACGGCACCGTGTCGGTCATCACACCAGTGTCCTTCGACCATGAGGCCTGGCTCGGCAACACCTTGGCAAAAATCGCCTGGGAAAAAGCCGGCATCATCAAATCCGGCCGACCGGTCGTTCTGGCCCCGCAGAATCCCGAGGCCAGGGAAGTGCTCCTGGCAACCGCCAGCGCCCTCAATGCCCCGGTGCATGAGGTCATCAAACCCTGCGAGGATCCCCTCGGCCTGGCCGGGCGGCACCAGCGCTGGAATGCCGCCGCGGCGGTGACGGCAGTGCGCCTGCTTGATCCCTCGGTTTCCGAGTCTTCCATCCGGGAAGGTCTTGCGACCGCGCGCTGGCCCGGCAGGTTCCAACGGGTTGGCGCTTTGCACGTCTTGGATGGAGCCCACAATCCCGCGGGCATGGAGACTCTGGTCACCACTTGGCGCGACTTTTTTGGGGACGCGCGGGCGCGTGTCATTTTTGGCGCGGTTCGCGGCAAAGACACCGCGGCAATGCTGCGGATGCTCGGCGGCATCGCCTCCAGCATCCGGTGGGTGGGGATCAGTTCGCAACGCGGCCTGCTTGCGACCGAATTGGAAACCCTCTGGCGCACCCAAGTGGCGTCGGACTTTCCCGCAGTTGAAACCGCCACCTGCGTGAGCCTGGGTGAGGCCTTGAGAATTTCGCCCGCCACCGGTCATGTCCCCACCCTGATCTGTGGATCGCTTTACCTCGTCGGCGCCGCACTCGACCGGCTTGAGGGCCGGCGGGCCTTCGAAGTCAGCGAGCAGTAACCGCACCTCACCGCGTCCCACCGAAGCAGCAGAGCCTCTCCCTCCGTTTTTCGCCGGAATAATCGGCAATCCGGAGAAACACCTGTCCTCCGCAGATGGAAGGCGTGGCGTAAATCTCATCACCCAGCTTGGCTTCTGCGAGCACCTCCAATCCCGCAGGATCCGCCCGGAAAACATAGAGAGTTCCTGATTCATTCGCGGCATAGATCCTGTCACCCACGAGAATGGGTGAGGAGCTGAAATTTCCGCCAAGACGCGCCTTCCATTTTTCCGCACCAGTGCCGGCATCCCAACAGATGGCCACCCCGCTGTCCATCACGGCATAGAGATGTCCGTCCTTCACGAGCATGGAGGGCACGTAGACGCGATCCTTGGTTTCCCAAACGACCTTGCCTGAGCCATCCGCCAGAATGGCTGCGACATGATTTTTGGGATAACCGCCGCTGGTAAAGATGCGTTCCCCATCTGTGACGGTGGAAGTGACACACTCGGTGGTCGCCCCTTCGATTTCCCAGATTGTCTTTCCGGTTCGGGGGTCAAAGCTCGAGACCTTTTCGGTTCCAATGAGGAAGAGTTGATCCCTGCCCGCCACATGCAAAACGATGGGGGACGAATAATTGGGCATGGCGGCACGCTGGTTTTTCCAAACCACCTCGCCTGTCTCCGGATTCAATCCACAGACCGCGCCTCCCCTTTTGTTGTCCGCCGAAACGAGGATCAATCCGCCAAAAACGGCCGGAGAAGATCCGTAGCCCTGATGGATGACATAGTCGGTGATCCTTGTCTGCCAGAGTTGCTTGCCATCGAGATCAAGCGCGGTGGTGTGGACTGCGTCCTCATTGATGAAATTGATGTAGACCCGTTTGCCATCGCAAGCTGGGGTGCCCGAAGCCCAGGAGGCCTTTTTGTTCGTCTTCTGGGTGAATCCTCCACGATGCACTTCCGAATTCCAGAGAAGCGCCCCTGTTTTGCGATCCATACACACCACCGCTTGAGTCTGCGCCTCTTCATCAGCCGTGGCGATGAAGACACGGTCGCCAACCACACATGCCGATCCATGGGCACGCCCGGAGAGCGGCTGGGACCAGCGCAGCATTTCCGGCGCCCCGCATTGCAACGGGGGCATGGGCTCGGCTTCCGCGACGCCATTGCGGTTCGGACCACGCCACCAGGGCCAATCGCCGGCATGGAGCGGGCTCAGCAGGCAGAGGGCGAAAGCAACGGCAAGAAAACGGCGGGTAGTCATGGGGAAATTGGACAAAAAGGTCCGCCAGAATACCGCGAATCCCCGCGCGACACCAGCTTTCCGCATCCTTCGGCACCACGCGGTTGCGCCAAGCGGTCTCCGTTGCTTTTGCACTTGCTGCCGGAATGGGGAGGCATTACGAAGACGGCATGCGTCATCTTATTGCTGCCTTGAGCATCGCTTTTCTTGGAGCCGTGGTCGCAGAGGCGGCCGAGCGGCCGAATGTGGTCTGGATCATGTCGGAAGACAACTCCATGAATTACCTCAAGCTCTATGATGAGCACGGTGCGTTCACGCCAAACATTGAGGCCCTCGCCCGGCATGGCCTGGTCTTCAATCATGCCTTCTCCAACGCGCCGGTCTGTTCGGTGGCCCGCACCACCCTGATCACGGGTTGCTATGGTCCGCGCATCGGTACCCAGTACCACCGCAGATCGGAGTTGGCGGCGATGCCTGAGGGACTGAAGATGTTTCCCGCCTACCTCCGGGAAGCGGGCTATTATACGACGAACAACTCCAAAGAAGACTACAACGCGGTTAAATCCCCGGACACATGGGATGATTCCTCAAAGAATGCCAGTTGGAGGGGACGCCGCGCGCCGGACCAACCCTTCTTCCATGTTCAGACCTACACGGAATCCCACGAAAGTTCGCTACACTTTTCCCCGTCGCTCATGGAAAAGGAACCGACCAAAACCGATCCCGCCACCGTGACGCTGGCTCCCTACCATCCCGACACTCCGGTCTTCCGCTACACCCATGCGCGGTATCTCGACCGCATGGGAGTGATCGATCAGAAAGTCGGCGAACTGGTCGCCCAACTCAGCGAAGACGGTCTGCTGGAGGACACGTTCATTTTTTACTTCGGTGATCATGGCGGTGTGCTGCCCCGGGGCAAAGGCTACACCTACGAGAGCGGACTCCATGTTCCACTGGTGGTCCGGGTGCCGGAGAAATGGCAACATCTCGTGGATGCCGGAGCGGGATCGCGCGTTGACGGCTTTGTCAGCTTCATCGACTTCGGTCCCACCGTGCTGAAGCTTGCCGGCTTGGACCCGCCGCCCCAGGTCGATGGGAAACCATTTCTGGGGGCCGGCATTTCCATGGAGGAGGTCAACCGCCGAGACGAGGCATTTGGTTATGCCGACCGCATGGATGAAAAATATGAAATGACCCGGACGCTGCGCAAGGGGCGTTTCGTTTACCATCGGAACTACGAGGGTTTTTACCCGGATGGATTGCAGAACAACTACCGCTATGAAATGCTCGCTTATCAGGACTGGCGAGCCCGCTACACGGCCGGAGAATTGAATGCCGTGCAGAGTCAGTTTTTTGAACCTAAGCCCGCCGAGGCTCTTTACGACCTGTCGACCGACCCCTATGAAGTGCACAATCTGGCTGGAGATCCGGAGCAGGCCGCGACACTGCGGGATCTCCGGGGACGGCTGCAAAACCGCATCAGAGCCATGCCGGACTTGAGCTTTTTTCCGGAACATGTCCTTGTTGAGGAAGCGATGGGCAACCCGACCGGATACGGAAAAACGCACCTGAATGAAATTGGCCGGCTTGCAGAGGTTGCCGATCTGGCCCTGCTGCCGTTTTCTGATGCGGCGCCCAAGCTGGCCGCGGCGCTGCAGTCGACAAATCCCTGGGAACGTTACTGGGGACTGACTTCGTGCTGTCAGTTTGGAAAAACAGCACAATCCCTCGCCCCCACGGTGGAACCGTTGCTCAAAGATCCCGTGCGGCTGGTCCGGGTCCGGGCAGCGGTCTTCCTTGCAGTGGCAGGAGGAGAGGACCCCCGGCCGGTCATCATGGAGGCACTTGCCAATTCGAATTCACCCGTTGAGACCTTGATCATCTTCAACATGGTTGTTTACCTCAGAGATTTCGGCCCCAGAACCGCTTTTGCCATCACCGCAAAAGATGTGAAATCCCCGGGAGGAGAGGTCGGACGCCGCCTGTTCTATCTCACCGGCGAAGGCGCTCCCAAAGGAGGCAAGGGCAAGGGCAAAGGAAAAAAGGAGTGACCCGTCAGCGCTCCGGCCCCGAAATCCCCGCCGCCCAGTTCAGGGCCTGCTTCAGCAGCAAAGGAAAGACCGCGCCTTTGAAATCGGCCGGATGCCCCAGAGAGGTGTAAAAAACACACCCCCCGGCGGGGGTTTTCCGAACCCAGGCAACCGGCTCTGCCTGAGCAATTCCCTCCGCCTGCCCCTCCAGGAGAACCGTCGAACCCACCGGAAGGGGAGTGTTCTGATAAAGGGATCCGCCGGTGCGAAAAGGGGCCGTTGGCAGACCCGCTGTCACCGGATGGTTGCTGATGACATGAGCCGATGTGGCGATCGTGTTTGCATGATGCCCCTGATAGTTCCCCCCAAGAACCATGGCATCCCACTCCAACCAATCAGCCGCACCGGCCGGTGGAGCTTTATCCCTCAGCGCAAAGGCATGGCTCGCGGTCCGGATACCGACCACGCAACCTCCTCTGTCCACAAATCGCCGCACCGCATCCAGTTGGGCCACCGGCGGGGTCCTCCGTCTCACACTGACCAAAAGCACACTGGCGGCATCCAGCTCCGCCGTGTTGGCAAAGTCACTGTGGTTCTCGCCCGACTTCGGCACCACATAGCGGACCCGGAAAGCAGAGCCAAGCTGCTCTTCGGCGAAGCGGGGGAGGGTTTCCCAGGTCTGGTACTCATCCTCCCCAATCATGACGGCAAGGATGGGGCGTGGGTCGTTGGAAAATTCCATGCGTTTGCCTCCGAAGACGTCGCTGCTCAAAGCTGTGGGACAGACATATCTCTCGATATGACCAAGGATGAGCTCTGTCCCCCGGAAATGGGAGACCCTGGGAGACATCGCAGGGTTGTACATGGCATCAGTCAGATCACGCAGCAGGATGGTGTTCTTGCCATGGTGGGTCAATTGGCGCAGACCGAAAGGCCGTCCGAGAACGCACATGTTGGCGTGGACACCAGCAAGAAAAACATTGCGAATGCCCCGCTGTTCCATGGCATTCCAGATCTCCACCCCGCTGTCGGAAATGAGGTCCTTTTCCCCATTGATTCCGATGGTGTCAATCTGCCGCGTCCAGGGCGCTTTGGGATTCAATCCTTTGGCGGTGAGTTCTTTCGCCCAGGCCTCATGCTCCGCAGGATCATCATCCTCCCCACCATCCGAGGCATCGACAGGGTAGCCGGCTTTCTCCTCCTCCTGATCGATCCATTTCATCCAATTGCCGATGCCTTCCGGAAGGTTCGGGGCCGTCGGGGCGGCCTGGGCCCGCAGCCGGGCCGGATGTCCTTCGTAGGCCTTCATGCATCCGGAGGGAGCATGAATGATCAGCACACCTTGTTTCCGGGCCTCGCGCACCACGGCGTCCAGGCGGGGGGACAGTTCCTGAACGCGGAGCACCGCACGGTGGCAGTGATGGGAATCCCAGACATCACAAAGAATGAGGGCCGTCTCGGCAGGCTTCCAAGTTTGGGCCGCGGCGGTGATCTCCAGCCCCGCCTCGCCCGGTTGTCGCCGCTGCGAGGCAAAAACAAGATCCGGTTCGGCCGCCGGAGACAGCAGAGGCAACGCGAAAGCGGCCGTGGCAAGTAGAAGATTCGGATGTTTCATGGCGCTGGGGGTGAGGCTATCACAGGGCACCGGGGGACACAGCAAGAATCTGAGGACGCAGCCCGGGCCAACCAATCCACAACCGGATAAACCGCTTGTGATCGACCCGGCCGGATTCAGGGGCAATTTTAGGGTTGTCACCCGGCAGGCCATGCTTCAAGCTGCTGGCCCCTATGAGCACCGCAACTACTCTCGACAACCGGCCCTGGTGGAAAGATCTCACCCCTTACCACTGGTTCGTCTTCGCCATGGCTTCAATGGCCTGGTTGTTTGACTGCCTCGATCAACAGATTTTCCTCCTTTTCCGGGCCGATGCCCTCAAACAGCTGCTCCCGAAAGGCTCCGACGCCGGGATGGTGAACCAGTACGGAGGATACGCGACCTCCATCTTTGTAGCAGGGTGGGCCACCGGGGGCTTGATCTTCGGATCCGTCGGAGACCGGATTGGCCGGGCCAAAACGTTGGCCATGACCGTGCTCCTATATTCCTTGTTCACGGGACTTTCCGCCCTGTCGACCCATTGGTATGACTTCGCCATTTACCGTTTCGTGACCGGACTGGGAGTGGGGGGAGTGTTTGGTCTTGCTGTCGCGCTCATCGCTGACACGCTTCCGGACCGTTCCCGCCCGGGAGCTTTGGGTATGCTGCAGGCTCTTTCCGCGATTGGCAACATTTCCGCCGGACTCATCAGCATGCTGATGGGAAAACTGATCAAGGACGGCACCATCACCGCCGAAATGGCATGGAAATACGCTTTCCTGATCGGGGCGGTGCCGGCCTTCCTGTGCGTCTTTATCCAGGTCCGGCTCAAGGAGCCGGAAAAGTGGACCAAAGCCCGCGAAGCCGGGCGGATCTCGGGAGTCAAGTTCGGCTCCTACATGTCCCTCCTTGGCCCTGGCCCTTGGCGCAAACCAGCCCTGCTTGGCATGCTGCTCTGCATCGCCGGTGTGATCGGCTTGTGGGGGATCGGCTTCTTTGCCCCGGAACTGGTCGGCACCGTGATCACCAATTCCCTCAAAGCCAGCGGCACCCCCGCCGCCGAGATCGCCAGCAGCGCCGCCTCTTACAAAGGCATCAACAGCATCATCCAAAACACCGGGGCATTCTTCGGCATGCTCGCGTTCTCCTTTCTCGCCCAGAAGGCCGGACGCAAACCCGCGTTCATGGTTTTCTTCCTCGGAGCGCTTCTGGCCACCAACGGATACTTCATCTACTTCAATGGCGTCAAAGACCTCTGGATGAGCGGGGTCATGGGCTTCTTCCAGCTTGCTCTTTTCGCCGGATTCGCCATCTACCTTCCCGAGTTGTTCCCTACCCGGCTCCGCAGCACCGGCACCAGTTTTTGCTATAATGTGGGCCGTTTCATTGCCGCGACCGGCCCCTTCAGCTTTGGCATTCTCCAGAAATGGCTTGGAGACACCGCCATCGCCAAGCTGGGAGACACCGCTGATGCGGTCGCCAAATCCGACGCCCGCCTTGCCGCGTTCCGTGAAGCGACGAGCTGGGTCAGCCTGATCTTTATTATGGGCATGATCGTGGTGCTCTTCCTCCCGGAAACCAAGGGACGCCCGATGCCGGAAGACCTCCCGACGGAAGCGGATCCAGCCTGAGACGAGGTCACATGAAAGCGTACCTTTTTCACCTGCTTCTCGCCACCCTGGCGTTGGCTATCAACAGCCATGCCCAGGTGGGTGCCGTCACGCCTCCTGCCTCCTTGGAGGAGCTGACCCCAATACCGGGGGCCAAACCGCGCAATGCTCTCTTCATCCTCATTGATGACCTGCGCTACGATGCGCTGAGCTGTCTGGGCCACCCTTTCATCAAAACGCCCAACATCGACCGCATTGCCAAAAACGGGGCCATTTTCCAGAATGCCTTTGTCACCACCTCGCTGTGTTCCCCGAGCCGGGCCTCCATCCTGACCGGCCTTTACATGCACCACCACGGCGTTGTGGACAATAACGCGCAGTCACCCGGGCTGGTCTTTTTTCCCCAGTACCTCCAGAAGGCGGGCTATGAAACGGCCTTCTTCGGCAAGTGGCACATGGGCGGTGAAAGCGATGATCCACGCCCGGGTTTCAACCGCTGGGTCAGTTTCAAAGGGCAGGGCAACTATCTCCCACCGAATCCCAACTACACCCTCAACGTCGACGGCGAGCGGGTGAAGCAAAAAGGTTACATCACCGACGAACTGACTGACTACGCCATGGATTGGCTCCAAGCCCGTGACCGGAGCAAGCCCTGGTTCGCCTACGTTTCCCACAAAGCGGTGCATGCCGAGTTCCACCCGGCAGAACGCCACAAAGACCTTTACTCCGACGCTGTCATCGCCCCGCCTGCGACCCAGTCGGAGGAATCCAACCGGACCAAACCGCTCTGGGTGCGCAACCAGCGCAACAGCTGGCACGGGGTCGACTTCCCCTACCACAGCAGCCTCGATGTGGCAGAATATTACCGCCAATACTGCCGCACCCTTGCCGCAGTGGACGAAAGCGTGGGACGGCTCCTCGATTGGCTGGAAAAGAGCGGTCAAGCGGACAATACGCTCGTCATGTTCATGGGTGACAATGGATTCCTGTTTGGAGAATTCGGACTGATCGACAAGCGCAATGCCTACGAACCCTCCATGCGCGTGCCGCTGCTCGGCCAGTGTCCCGGCGTCATTCCCGCCGGCAGCAAGGTCCGCGGTCTCGTCGCCAATATTGACATTGGTCCGACGATTCTGGAGGCCGCGGGGCTGACCACGCCTTCCCACATGGATGGTCGCAGTTTTCTTTCTCTCGCCGCCGGCAAGCCGGACGCGGCCTCAAATTGGCGCAAGGAATTGGTTTACGAGTATTACTGGGAATACAACTTCCCCCATACCCCGACCATCTTCGCTCTGCGCACCGATGAGTACAAGTTCATCCAGTATCACGGCATCTGGGATATCGACGAACTTTACGACTTGCAGAGCGATCCCGGTGAAACGAGAAACCTCATCTTCGACCCCACCCAGGCGGAACGCATCAAGGACATGCGTCAAAGGCTCGGGAAGCAGCTGGAGGCGGAGGGTGCCAATCAGGTTCCCTTCACCCTGAAACGCAATATGGGGGCGAACCTTCGCCGTTCCAGTGGATCCGGGGCGGCGGAATTCCCGCCGGAGTTGCAGCGGGAGAAAAACGCCAAAGAGTAGCACGGAGGGATCTGGCGCACCCGCTGCGCCGACCCAGGGAAAGTAAAACTGGGAGCGGAATCAACCGCCCCCGGGTTCTATTTCGCTGAAATCGGTCACGGCATTCCAGACCCCGAACCCCACATGGGTGACGGACCCAAGGTTACGCTTCAAGGGTGAAGCAAGGGTCTGTCCGTCCGCGTGGATGATGACCTCCTGCTTGGACAAATCGACCTCCACATCCAGTTCGATGACGTGATCCTTTCCTCCCGTCACCTTGACCTTGGCGCCTTTCTGCTGCGCGGTGGGCCCCTCAAGAATTCTGGCTGTGCCCTGCACGAACTGAAACCCGCATTTCACCAAGGAAGTGTCGTCCGGGCCATCGCCGAAAACAAAAAAACCGTTCTGGTACCAGGGAGGATTGGGGAATCCATCGCAAGCCCTCATTCTGATCTTCCACCGGGCAGTCGTGGAGACCGGCACGGAGAGCGCCCGCACCGCCAAGGCTACACCGTCCTCTGCTGCTCCCAAACGGTATCCCAGATCGGAAGCCACCACCTGCCCTCCTGCCACCGAGGCAAATTTTTCCGCCAGACTGGCACCTTTGAGCTTTTCCTTGCCGACGGGGGCCATCGCTCCCGATTTGCCTTCAGGAGGAAGACCCATTTTCTCACGGGTCTCCCGCCGGTAGGCTTCATCATCCGGTTCCAGAGTCTCGGGGAGCACTTCGATGGGTTCGCCGAGGGCCGACTCAAGCCCTTTGCCTTCCGGACCGTAACAGCGCACCGTCCCATCCTGGCAGGCGAGATAGAGATGTTTTCGCGCCGCCGTGCAGACTTTCGGGGACTACCTCAACTACCATCCCCACCTCCACGTGCTGGCGGCCTCCGTTCTGGTAGACCGCGAAGGGCGCTTCCACGTGCTGCCTGTATAGTGTATTGAGCCACTCGCGGAACCTTTCCGCCACCGTTTCCTCGCCTTGTTACGCGACGATAAGCTCATCAGCGAAAGGAAGCTCCGCCAGCTCCTCGCCTGGACCCACAGCGGTTTCAGCCTCGATGCCGGGGAGAAACCCGTCGCGCCCTACGATGTCGAAGGGAGGAAACGATTGGCGGAGTATTTACTCAGAGCCCCCTTCTCACTCGAAAAAATCACCTGGATCGAATCGACCGGCAAGGTCGTCTACAGTTCCAAGCGGAGCTGGCACACCAAGCGCAACTTCCAGATCTTCGAGGCTGTCAACTTCCTCGCCGCGACCGTGGAGCACATCACGCCGAAAGGGCAGCAAACAGTGAGGTATTACGGGCTCTATTCGTACAAGAGCCGGGGAATGGCCGCGAAGAACGGGAGAAAGAGACCGGAAATGGCGGAGGAGAAAAGGCCGGAGCGGCAGGAGGGACCTCCATCCGGGACTTTCTTTATTTTGCCTGCGCCGGAACCGCGAAGCGGACGCTTCCTCCGACCGCTCTGGCGGGATCTCATCATGCGCGTCTGGGGCGATGATCCGCACAAATGCCCTTGCTGCCCCGGAACGATGAAGGTCGATGGGACGATGATTCGGAGGGCTGAAGTCGAGTTCTTTCTGCGATTGCACGGACTGTCGGAGGCAATCGTCGCCCTGCCGCCTCCGCCCGAACCGCCCTTTGATGTCGAGACGATGGAGCCCATCGAGGTTCCGCCCCACGCGATTTGGCGGGACGACTTCGAGGATTTCGGACCGGATCGTTGGGCTGAGGCAGACTCTGCCTGGGAAGCTCCCGACCTCGGCGATGGACGCCGCCTCGTCCTGTAAGCGCCTGATCCGTTCCCCGAGGAGGAGTGGGCGGTCGCCGGGGTGAACTAAGGCACCTCCCGCACGACAATCCGGAAAAGCCCGCTTGGTTTCTAAAGCGAAATCAAGCGGGAGCGCAATCCCATGCCCTGGTGGTTCGATTTTTCGGCTGCCGGGCTGCGATACCGTCCGGCTTCACGTGAAAATCGTTGACTCATCCGGCCAAATCGGGCGACTCTTGCCAGCGATGGCCCCAATCGCCCCCTACCTCCCCCCGAACCCCCTCCGACCCCGGGCCTTCGGCGGGTTAGGAGCCGATGGGTTGAAAAAGGGAATTCCTATCAGTCGCTTTCACTTCGCGCCGATGACCGTCCGCGATTATACCGGTGACGTCGTCCGGGGTGATGTCGATCTTGGCGACTCCGGCACGAAGATTGGAGCTAGCGGCGAACTGGCCGTCGACGACTTGCTGAGCGAATGCGGGCAAAGCCAGCGTAACCAAAGAAACGAGAGTGAGAAAAAATTTCATTTCCCGCATTCTGACCGCAGGGCCCAGCAGCAAGACCGGCCAGAAACCACCAACACACCCAACCCAGAGACCACCGGCTAGACTCTCACAGCAACTGTTCCAGCCATAGGGGGCACGTCACCACTTTCTGACAAACTTTGCGCGGAGCAATATACGAAGGCATGACTACAATAAAAGCGTCCTTTCTTAGAACCGTTGGAATTGCGGCAGCGCTATTTGCAATTATCTCCATCGTCAACGGCGATTCAAAAGTTGAATCCACATTTTTTTCTCACCAAATTGGCCTTCCGCTTTTGCCTGATATTCCCTGCAAATTGGCGGGAAAAGACGCCTGGTGCCAGATCGACACTGGCAGCAGCATGACTATCGTTGATCATCGGTTTTTGCCAATATTGACTCCGACGAAGAATGATGTGGCGGTGAGCGACTCCCGTGGAAATCAGTTCGAATCAGCCATGTTCGATGCCCCAACCTTGGAAATTGAATCTTTCAAAGTGCCGATCAATCACGTCGCAGTCCACGATCTTTCCCGCTTTAACTCGTTTACCGGGATGGATCACTCTGTCATTCTTGGGTCCGATGCCCTCCAGATTGGCGTATTGCTTTTCGACTTCGACTCTGACCGGTTAGCCTTCCTGAAAAAATTTGAGATACCGATCAACTCCGAATGGGAAACCGCTGACCTTTCAATCAGCCACTCAGTGCCTTTCGTTCACGTTTCGATTGCCGACAGAGAATACAAATTCTTGATTGATACGGGTTCAAATTCTGAGATCGACTTAAGTGCTGATCTTTTTGACGCTCTAGTCAGGTCAGACAATCTGCGCGAAGCAAAAGGTATTTCATCACCAACCGTCACTGCTGGCGGTATCGCAGAAGAACGCGAAGGAGAATTCGTCTCTGGCACGCTATTCGGTCACTCTTTGAAAGGCATTCAAGCCAGCACCACCAAAGGGCCCAACAAATTTGGCATGGGTTTTCTATATCGCTACAATTTTGCGATCGATTTCCTGCGAAGAGAAATTCACTTTGACTATCGTGAAAGTTTCAAAGAAACAAAGATTGGACGGGTTCTGGGTCTCACGTTTGCCTTCGCAAAAGGAAGTCCCTTTGTCTATGATTTCATGTCCGACGATGAAACAACAAGTCCCGCGCTGGCCGCAGGATTAAAGAAGGGTGACAGGATCGCGCGACTCGGATCATTGAAGAATGGGGGAATTAATATTGAGTCAATCTATCTGTTTCTCGTGAAAGACTCCCCAGCAGAGATTCCTTTTGAAGTGATTCGTGGAGATTCCACCATAAAGTTGACACTCAAACCTCTCCCTTGATTTTTTGGCGCCTTCTGCCAGTCGTTGCACTGAACTCACCAAAGCGCAATAAACGAAGCCCCGGCCAAAACAGAACTGGAATTTGGAAATCGAACCCCCTCCGACCCCGGGCCTTTGGCGGGTTGGGAGCCGATGGGTTGAAAAAGGGAATTCCTATCAGTCAGTAAGCCGACGCCCCTCCCATCCAGGAGCAGGGAAGGCGGATGCCGCGATCAGGCCTCCCGCTGATATTGACCTGCCTGTTCATTTCCGACACCATTTCCGGCATGTATGAGGTTCGCTTTTCCGCTTCATTCCTGATCACGATCTTTCTGCAGGCTATGTCCACGCGGGCGGAGACGCCACCCGAGCGTCTGGAATTCACCCGCATGATCGCCCATCTGGCGAACTACAGCGATCCGGACTACCTGAACTTCATTGAGGAAGTCAGCCCGGATCTTGTCCAGCACGGCTTTTATGGAGCCCATTTCTGGAGTCTGGCTCATACTCCGCAGTATGCCGGCTATCCCGCCCATTTTCCTTTGCAGGGTCTGGAGGAATGCGGAACCTGGTTCGAGTCACGGAATGCGGCGCTTCATCAACGCCACGTCAGAGTGGTGGGTCATTTCAACGTGGAATTCCTGGTTGGCGAGCCTGACGGACCAGACGGACCCCGCGGCTTTTTCAAGTTCTACCGCGATTTGTGGAATGAAAAGGAACTGGGACCGAAGCCGGTCTTGGATCCATTGGAGTTCCTGGAGAAGGATGTGGAAGGCCAACCCATCGTCCAGCAAGCCTACCGCATTGGCGGCATGCATGAGTACTTCGCCTGCCTGCGCAACCCTGCCTGGCAGCAGGTACTCCGGGCCTGGATAAAACGCGGAGTGGAACGCGGGGTGGACGGCTTCATCGCGAACTACTTTTACCGGCACAATTGTCTTTGCCGACACTGCCAGAGCGGTTTCAAGGCCTATTTGAGAGAGAAATTCAATCCAGGCCAGCTCAAATCACGCTTTGGGATTGTCGATCTGGAGAAGCACCGGTTCCCGGAAATTGTCTGTTGGCACAAACCGGAGGAAACCACCCCCCTGCGCCAAGAAATGCTTCGCTGGTCGCAACTCTCGAACAAGCAGATTTTCGACGATCTGTTCATCCGCTACGGTCGATCCCTCAAGCCCGGTCTTCTGACGGCCCAATGGAACCATTTGGGGGACTTTCAGGAGATCAGCGGTGACGAACGGTGTTTTTTGCCTGCGGAGGTCTGGGGCCGCGACGAGGATTATCTCTGGTACAGCACTGGAGCGAGCGCCTGTCAGACGGATCTGAAAAACGGTTTCTTCGGTGACGCGACCCTTCAGGCACGGTTCATCCGGGGGGCTTTCGATGACAAACCGTTCACCTTGGGCAAATACGAGAGCGTGAGAACCCGGACGGCCATCGCCGAGTTGGCGGCCAACGGTGGCGCCCCGATGGGGCTTTACGCCCGCTTTGAGAATCCCGCGGCCCGGGAAATCTACCGCCAGTATTACCCATTTTTGAAACGTTATGAAGCACTCTACCGGGCAAACCATCCCCATGCCGAGGTGAAGCTGCTGTTTCCCAGGAAAGCGCTCCATCGGGGGGATACCGGTCCGTTGCAGACCTTCCGCGACAGCGGCAAGGCCTGGCTTGACCGACACCTGCTCTTCTCGGTGGAACCGGACGATCTGACGCCCGGGCTTGGTGGATATTACGACACCATCCCTGACGAGGCGGGAAGAAGATTCTCCACTTTCACCGCGCCGGCCCATGTCAGGGTATCGGCGAACCGCCCAGCCGGGGGCGGTGAAATCGATCTTCATTTTGTGAACTACAACCGGGAGGAGTTGCCGCCCACCAAAGCAGGGAAACCCAATCCCGGAAAGGGCCCCGAGGACGAAAAACCTATCCCAGTCGGCGGCATCACGGTGGATTTTGCCGTGCCCCCGAACTTCGTTCCCGGACAAGTCGAATTCATCACCCCCGAACAGCCCGAACCTCGGGAGTTGGCCTTTCAGCTGCGAGACGGCCGACTGGCGTTTACCCTTCCGGAATTCCTCGTCTACGGCGTGGCCCGGATGATCGCCGCTCCAGCGGAAAAGCCTCTCCAAGTTGCCGGACTGACGACGGTGTTCCACCGCAATTCGCATGCCGAGATGTTCCTCGGACGCCTCCTCGAAACGGACACCTTGGACGGCAAAGGGGACCGGGTGCCACTCCACTTGGCGTCCCTGTTCACTGATCAGGTGCCGGCCAATGACATCAGCCGTGCTCTTGCCGCGGCCACTCCCGGCCTGCAGATCGGCAAGACTGTCCGGGACGCCCTGACGCGGGAGACCGGCACATTGGCAGTGGACGGAGTCTTCCTCATCGCGGAGCACGGCGAGTACCCGGAGACCTCCACCGGACAAATAGCCTACCCGAAACGTCGCTTTTTTGAAGAGCTGTTCCGGGTCTTTGATGAGAGCGGGAAGATCGTTCCAGTGTTTTCTGACAAGCATCTCGCCGACAACTGGATCGACACCCAATGGATTTATGAGGAAGCCAAGAAGCGGGGGATTCCCCTTATGGCAGGCTCTTCGGTGCCCGGCACGTGGCGATTTCCAGAAGCGGACCTGCCGCGCGGAGCAAAGATCCGGGAGATTGTCGGAGTGAACTACGGGAGGCTCGATGCCTATGGATTTCATGCCTTGGAGGCGATGCAATCATTGGCCGAACGACGCGCCGGCGGGGAAACCGGCGTCCGCACGGTCCGCTGCCTAAGTGGGGAAGATGTCTGGGAAGCCGGTCGGAAGGGTCTTTACGATCCACTCCTGCTCGATGCGGTGACAGCGGCGTTCCGGGAACGCCCCCTGAAGCCGGGAGAGACCCTCGCTGGTTTGGCCAGGCAGGATCCCACGCTTTTTCACATCGAATATACGGACGGCCTCCGAGTCAGTCTGCTCACGGTCCCCGGCGCAGTGGCCGAATGGGCCGCGGCTTGGCGCCAGGAGGACGGCTCGGTGAAGGCTACGACATTTGCCACCCAAGAGCTGCGACCCTATTTCCACTTCGCCCACCTTTTGCACAACATCACCGGTTTCATGCGGACCGGACAGGCCCCCTGGCCGGTGGAGCGCACGGTGCTCACCACAGGACTGCTCGACGCCCTTTTGACCTCCCGCCGGGACGGAGGCAAAGAACTGGAAACTCCCTGGCTGGGCCGGATTTCCTACCAAACAACCTGGGACTGGCACCAACCTCCGCCACCACCACCCGGACGCAACATCCGCAATCCATAACTCCATGAAATCTCACCCCGTCCTCATCGCCTGCCTGCTGCTCCTGGTTTTGCCACTGCCCGCGGAAGAAACGCTCCTGCCCCGCCACGTGCAGGTCGCTGCGGCCGGAGTGGCCACGCGCGTGGTGGGATCCCCCGAGCCTCCTCCGCTCTGCACTGTGGAAAAAGCGTATCCGGACTTCCCCATCGAACGCCTCATCACGTTCCGCTTCGAGCCGGGAACCGGTCGGATCTTCTATGTGGACCAAATTCAGGGAGCAAAGAACACCCGGCTGCGCCGCTTTGATCCTGCCACGGGACTGGCGAACACCTTGCTGGAACCGGACGAGTTCATCTATGGTCTGGAATTCCATCCCCGTTACCAAGAGAACGGATGGCTGTATCTCGGTACCAATGGTCCCGTCTCGGCCGAGCGCGATCAACACCGGGCGCTTATTCTGAGAGAGACGGTTTCGCGCGATGCGGGCGGCACCATTGATCCGGCGCAGGCCCTGGAAATTGTGACCTGGCCCTCCTATGGACACAATGGCACAGCCATCGCCTTCGGCTCCGATGGGATGATGTATGTGACGTCGGGCGATGGCACGAGTGATTCAGACACCGATGTGAACGGTCAACGGTTGGATGTGCTCATGGCCAAGGTCCTGCGACTCGATGTGGATCATCCTTCCCCCGGAAAACCCTATGCGGTACCACCGGACAATCCCTTTGTCGGAAAACCCGGGGTCAGGCCGGAGACCTATGCCTACGGGTTGCGCAATCCTTGGCGGGCCACTTGGGATCCCTACCTGAACCGCCTCTGGGTGGGTCAGAACGGTCAGGATCGGCTGGAACAAGCTTATCTCATCACGGCAGGAGCCAACTATGGATGGAGTGTCTATGAAGGCAGCCGAGTGTTCTATCCGGAGCGGAAACTCGGGCCTAACCCGGTATCCCCGCCCACCGTGGAGCATGGTCACCATGAGGCTCGATCACTCACCGGCGGGGTGGTCTGCACCAGTGACAACCTGCCCGGATTGAAGGGCGCCTATATTTACGGCGACTACACCACAGGAAAGATCTGGGCGGCCAAGCATGACGGGAACCGCCTGCTCTGGGATCGTGAAATCGCGGACACTTCACTGGGCATCACGGACTTCCAGATGGACCCGCAGGGGAATGTGCTCGTGGCAAACTATCAGGGAACTGCCGACGGCGGCATCCACCGCCTCATCCCCTCACCGGCCCCGGATCCCGGAGCGCCCGACTTCCCCCGGCGTCTCAGTGAAACCGGAATCTTCGAGGACGTGGCCTCACAGCAGGTCAAGCCCGGGGTGCTGCCATATGAGGTGATCCTGCCCCAATGGGCCGACGGTGCTTCTGAGCAATGCTGGTTGGCCCTGCCTTCCTCCGAGCCCACCATTGGGTTCACTCCCCGTCGGGGATGGAATTTCCCCGATGGAACGGTGGCGCTGCAAACCCTGGCCTTGGGTGAAGGTGCCGACCGGCGCCCGGTTGAGACCCGTCTCCTGGTCCGCCAGGCGGGAGAATGGTCGGCCTATTCTTATGCTTGGAATGATACCGGCACCGATGCCGACCTGGTTCCCTCCGCCGGACGCGACGGCACCATTGGAGGCCGGCCCTGGCGGTTTGAAAGCCGGGCCTCCTGCATGGTGTGCCACAGCCGGGCCGCCAACTTTGTCCTCGGACTGCAGACCTGCCAAATGAACCGGACCCACGATTATGGCGAGGGATTCGCCGCCAACCAACTGGACGTGATGAACCGTCTGGGTTGGTTCCGCAAGCCGGGGTCGGCTCCGGGCGCAGCGTCGCTGATGACCAAGCCCCCCTCTGAACAGGATCGTCTCGTGGAGCCCGTTGACGAACGCGCGGACATCCCCAGCAGAGCCAGATCCTACCTCCACGCCGCCTGCTCCCACTGCCATGTGGAATCGGGAGGAGGCAATGCCCAGATGGATCTGAGGCACTTTGTGGAACTGGAAAAATCCGGGATCCGGAATGCGGTGCCAGTGCATGGTCCGTTGCAGTTGGGACCCGATGCCCGGATCGTGGCACCCAACGACCCGGCCCGCTCAGTCCTTTTTCACCGCGTTATCAGCGGCGGCCCTGAACGGATGCCTCCGCAAGGTGCCACAACCCCCGATCCCAGAGGCACCGGAGTGCTGATGCGCTGGATCATGGAACTGGCCCGGGAGCCCTGATGATACGGTAAGACAGCTTCATTCCTGCCCGGCCAGGCTTTTGCTGTGATCCAGCCCCGCCTTCCACACCGCTTCGAGCTCGCGGACTTTGTCCGGCATGGTGGCGGCTAGATCGCGGGTCTCGCTCCGGTCCTGACCGAGATGGTAGAGTTCCCATGGCGCGTTTGGGCCGGCCGCAACCAGCTTCCAATCCCCGACACGGACGGCACGGTTGGCCTCATGATACCACCACAGTGATTCATGGGAAACCTTTCCATTGGCGGCGAAGGCGGGAACCAGGCTGCGACCCGGAGCGTCGGGAATTTTCCGTCCCTCCCAAGTCGCGGGTTTAGCCACGCTGGAGAGTTCCAGAAGTGTGGGGACAATGTCGACCAGATGGCCCGGATCCCGGCGCAACTCTCCCCGGGCGGAAATTCCTGCCGGCCAATGAACAATCAGGGGAGTTGCGATGCCACCTTCATGAACCCAGGTCTTGTGACGACGGAAAGGGGTGTTGCAAACCGTGGACCAACCAGGCCCCAGACAAAGATGCGTCGCCGCCGACCCGGGGGCAGCTGCCGGATCGTGTCCGTCGTTGCGGATCATCATCTCCGCGCTGGCGCCATTGTCGGAGGCAAAGAAAATCACGGTGTTTTCATAGGCGCCCATGACCTTGAGCTGGCCAAGGACCCTTCCGATCTCCTGATCCATCCGATCAACCATGGCGGCGTGAATAGCCATTTTGGTGGCTTGAAAGGACTTCTGCGCTTCGGTCAGTCCGTCCCAGGGGAGCGGCAAATCGACCTCACCTGGACCGAACGCCTTGATCGCAGCCGGGAAGGGATAAGGAGGCCCGATGGTGCGCTCCACCGCGGAAAGAGGCGCCTCCAGCAGCCCAAGCTTGATCTGCCGGTCATAGCGCTCACCGCGCAGGATGTCCCAACCACGAAGGTAGGCGGAACGGTAACGCTCGATGTCTTCCGGCAGGGCCTGCAGGGGAAAATGGGGCGCGGTGAAGGCCAGGTAATGAAAGAACGGCTTTCCGGGGTAATGGGCCGCATGGTCGCGGAGCGTTCTGACGCAGTGGTCGGCGATGGCGACGGTGCCGTAGTATCCCGTCGCCGGGGAAACCGGCGGCAGTTTCACATCATCCTCGTAATGCACCCGCGGACTGAAGTATCTTCCCTGGTCCTGCAGGAGATAGGAATGATCGAAGCCACCTTCGAGAGGAAGCCCGTCAACATGCCATTTCCCTGAATGATAAGAACGATAACCCGCGGGGCGCAAAAAATCCGGCACCAATCTGGCCCACACAGGGCGAACGCCTTTGCCTCCTCCTCCCATGCCGGGAATGGCGTCCCGACGGATTGACTGCGCATAATAACCGGTGAGAAGGGAGCCGCGGGAAGGCCAACAGCGACCGGTGTTGTGGAAATCGGTGAACCGCAGACCGTCTGCGGCAAGCGCATCAAGGTTCGGGGTGGCAATTTCACCGCCGTAACAGCCCAAATCCGAAAAGCCCAAATCATCGGCAAGGATGATCAGAAAATTGGGCCTCCCCGCAGGGGAGTCCGCTGCGGATGCGCAGACGGAGTTCAGGAGCAGAAGCAGCAAAGAGAAAAGGAAGCGCATGTCCCGGAGTATACCCGGACGACAGCGGAGGAAAAGAAGGTTCCTCGCGTTCTTCGAAAGGCTCAAAGTCAATGTGGGGTCCGGGTCTGAAAAGCGGCCTGCTCCGGAGGAACTTCCAACTGGAGCTTGCTGCCATAAGTGACCCCGGGCAGGAAAGGCGCCAGGATTTCCACCAATCCTTTGGGCTGGTGGTGTGTGGGCTTGGTCTCGGGATGGGGAAAGTATACCAGAGCCGCAAGGCCCTGCCATGGTCCGATTTCGGAGGAGTCCAACGGGAAGATCCGGCAGTCGACAAAGGAAAAATCCTCCGCCGGATCAACCGGATGCCAGCGCACTTTCCGAAAAGTCCAGCGGGGTTGGCGGAGCTCCAATTCCCATGGGGCGATGGAAAGGTTCAGCGTCCCGGCATGATACGCTGACAGATCGAGTCCATGATCCGCAAAATGAGGTGCCTGCATCCGCAGGGTCCCTCCCGGATAAGCGGGATTGTGATTGCCACCGGAAGCCACCTGGTGACCGGGGACGATCGTCCCGGAGACGCTCGCCGCATATCGAAAGTTCTGCCGCAGTCCCATCAGAATCACATCAGACCGTCTTCGCCCTCGGCGGGGACTTCCAGACGGTAGCGTTCGTTTTTCCGCAGCAACCGGACAGGGTTTCCGTAGGTCTCGCCCAGCATCGCGGCATTGAGGAGCCGGGATTTGGGTCCGGCATCAAGGAGGCGCCCTTGGCGCAACAGCAAGACGTGCCCGATCTCCGGAATGATTTCTTCCACATGATGCGTCACCAGCAGGATGGAAGGAGCGGGGCCACCTCCCTCCGCCCCTGTGGCGAAACGCTGGAGGAACCCGATGAAATGCTCCCGAGCCACCGGATCGAGTCCGGCGCAAGGCTCGTCCAGCACCAACAGGTCCAAAGGTTCCGCCATCAAGGCCCGACCGATGAGGAGGCGTTGCCGTTCACCCTGGGACAGCCAAGCCCATGGGGAATCCGAGAGATGACCGCACTCGACACGATCGAGCATGGCCTCCGCATCACGCCGATCCTGAACCGGGGTCCGCTGCCGCCAGTAGTTAACCATGGCATAGCGTCCGGAGAGAATGATGTCGGTGGCAGGCTCAGCCGGCTCGATCTGCTGGGCAACCGAGGCGCTGACAAACCCGATGCGGCGACGCCAGGCGTCCCAGTCCCTCGAGTCGTCGAGAATTCCCCGATCCGGCATGAGGATCGTGCCTTCGGAGGGTGTCAGGTAGCCGAGGAGAACATTGAGCAGCGAAGTTTTGCCGGCACCATTTCCCCCCAGAATGGCCCAATGCTCGCCGGGGAAGACAGTCCAGTTGATGTCCTGAAGCAGGACCTGGCCGCCCCGGCGCACGGAGATCCCCTGCATCGAGAGCAGGGCTTTGCAGGATTGGGAATGGGTCAGGCTCATCAGAATGAGCCGCCGGGAGTGGCCCGACGCTGACGCCACCATTCGATTTCCTGACGGACTTTTGCAAGGCTGAACCAAATCAGGGTAAAGACAGGCAGGGCCAACGCGAAGATCCCCCCGCAAACCGCTCCGATCCCGGTGCTCATGTTCATCATGTTGCCAAAGGCCGGGTTGTTCGCCAGATTGGGATCGGAAGCGGTCATGCTCTCGATCATTTGCCTTTGGATGGGCATCGAAATGACCAGCATGACGATACTTCCGATGCCGGAGACCAGTGCCCATGTCATCCAGAGGCCACGGGCCGAGGGCCGGCGCATGATCAGGAGAATCGAAGCCACGATGAGCAGAACTGCCGTGGGGAGACTGACGATGGCCCCCATGCGGCCCAGTTTTTGGAGCGAATCGAAGTATTCCTGGGGCAAACTCTGCATCCCCGGGTTGGACGTCAGCATCGTTTTGGTGAACTCCGCGCTGAATAGATTGATCGCGCCACCACAGATCCCGTACAACCCGATCAGGATCCCGATGATGCCGAGCACCAATGGCCAGACAGAGGGACGCTCGGGCATGATGGGAGGTGGCACATCTGCCAAGGGTGGATGATAGGGCTGGTCGTTCATGGGGATGGGATCGGCTTTGAGGTTTGCTTAGACTATGGAAAGGAAATGGCAAGCCCGGCCTTGCGCCAGATAGCAGCCAGGCCTTTTTGAGGGGATTCGTAACTGCGGCCACCAAGCAGATCCTCGTCGGTGGCAGTGGCTTCTTGGATACCATCAAAAAAGGCGTTAAGAAAACCAATCAGCCGGGCAGACTTACCGTCCCCTTCGAAAGGTAGGGCAGCAGGCCGGCGCAACCCGGCAGAAACGTAGTTCGTTCCGGCCCCTTCGGACGTCAGAGCGCCAGGCCATTCCTCAGGGGACATGGCCATGAGCGCCTCCTGATTCCACTTCCAACATTTCCCCAGGTTGGTTTTCAAGGTGAATAGGCTGCCCTCCCAGTTGGTGATTTTCCCCGCTCGCGGGGACCATCGCTTCTGGCCCAGGGTCGCTCCCCGGCGGAAATAACATTGCAGAGCGGCAGAAAACCACAGCATGGCGAAGGCGACAACAAACAGGCGGGGTTCATGGTGCGATGACACCATCATGGGCATCGCATTTTTCTAACACTCGGACCTCAATGGGGCAAGACCAGAACCCTCAGGCGGCAAATTCGGCAATCATTCCACCCAGGATTTTTCCCGGCGGATCTGCCCCGTCAACGGGTGGAACTCCACTTCGAAAAAGGCTGTATCATTCTGAATACGGACTTTGAAAGGCGAGCACATGCCGGAGGGCTGGAAGACCCACCGTTTGAAGAGGCCTGACTTCACATCGACCCAGTCCATGTCACTCAACGTGCGCACCTCGCACCTCAATCCTTCCGGCAAGTCGTAGTTCTCGAGATAGGTGGATCCCGCCTGCAGGGCCTCAATCCGGGCACGCTGCTCCGCCTGCTCGGGCGTTTCTCCACTGAGGTCGCCGTTGCGCTTGCGGGAGGCCTCGACGATCTCCCGCTGTTTTTGGACGATTTCGGCCTCATCCGCAATGCGGTCGAACTCCTCGGCTTCGCCGTAGGGATTGTAGTATCGCGCGGCATGGAAGCCCCGGCTGTCAAAACCGATTTGGTAGGGCGTCTGCTCAGCGATAGCCCGTGCCCGCACCGTCCTTGCGAGGCGCTCCAACTCGGCAACCGGCGCCCGCGCAGCCCGTTCCTTTTCCAGTCCGGTCAGGGCCGGCACCGCCATGGCCGTCAACACCGCGAGAATGGTCATCACCACGACCATCTCAACGAGCGTGAAGGCGCTCGCCCTGACTGGGACCGGGAAAGTCATTTGTAATTGCCGACATCGTCGTCACTCTCGACCCGATCAGGCCCCAGGGAGTAGATGTCGTATTTCTTCTTGCTCTTCTGGGCCGGGAACCGGTACTGGTATTCCGTTCCCCAGGGATCTTTCATGGCTTCCGTGAGGTAGGCCCGCCAGCGTTCCGGGATCGGTTCGGAAGTCGGCTTTTCCCACAAAGCCTTCAACCCTTGTTCCTGTGACGGCGGATTGAAATAGTTGTTCCGCTCATAGCTCTGCAAGGCGAGATCGAGCGCCTTGAGATCGTTGTCGACCCGCTGGAATTTGGCGTCATCGATCATGCCGGTGACCAAGAAGATACCCGAACCGGCGAGCACGGCGATGATCGTGATGACAATGACGATTTCCACCAACGTGAAGGCGGCAGAACGGCGGCGGAGAGGCATTCGGAATCTCATGGGACGGCAGGCAGGCTTGGTTGAAGGTGGGGCAGATTTCACTGGCGGCGAATGCCACCAATGGAACCAAAAATAGTGGTGATGATGGAATATGCCACAACACCGATGATGAGGGCCATGAAAATCAGGACGATCGTCGGCACAAGAGCGGTGAGTTTTTGAATCCGGTTGTCGAGTTCTTCATCGTAGCGGCGAGCCGCTTTGACGAAGGCATTCTGGAGATGGCCCGACTGCTCCCCGATGGCGATACGGTCGACCAGACCACCATCAAAGGCCCCTGTCTTGGCCAGCGAACGGGAAAGGCTTCCACCTTCCCCCACTTCCAACACCGCCGCATCGAGACGGTTGCGCACGAAGAGGTTGGGGGTGCTCCGGACCACGAGTTTCAGGGCATTGAGCAGGGGCACCCCGTTGGCGAGGAGGTTGGCCATGGTGTGGCAGAACTGGGCATGAATCCTACCAGAAAGCACCGGGCCAAAAAGGGTGATGCGGAGCTTGGCGAGATCCCACCACAGGCGTCCTCCTTTCGTGGCAATGAAGACACGGAAACTCACGGCGATGGTTACCATGCCCAGCAGCACCGCCCACCACCAGGAGGCCATAAAACTGCTGAAAGCGACGAGCATTTTTGTGACCAGAGGCAGCGTGCTCCCGGTCTTGGAGATCAGTTCGGTCAGCCGCGGCATCAGCACCGTGCTGAAAACAAAGAGCAGGGCGACACAGCCGATCATGAGGAAAGCCGGATAGACCATGGCCCCGGCAACGCGTCGCTGGAGGCGGTGCATGTCTTTCAGATTGGTCGCCAGACGACGCAGGATCTCGTCGAGCGAACCGGAAACCTCCCCGGCGGCCACAAGATTGCGGTAGAGGTCGTCGAACGAAGGCGAAGCTTTCGCGAGCGCGACAGAGAACCGCACGCCCTCTCGGATCTCGTTGCGGACCGTGCCGGCGACGGATTTCAGAGACGGATTGCGCTGCCTTTCGTGGAGAATCCGGAGCCCCTGCTCCAACTGGACACCGGCATCGAGCAGATCGGCCAGCTCTTCGGTGAAAAGAATGATTTCCGTGGTGCGAAGCCTTACCGGACCGGCTTTGGCGGAGGCCAGTGCTTCCGCTTTGCCCGCCGCGACAACCGCCGAATCTTCCTGGGAGAGAGTCACCGGGACCAGCGATTTTGTCTCCAGCACCCGATAGGCCTCGGACTTGTTCCGGGCCGAAAAAGTCCCGGTCACGGACTTTCCCGAGTGGTCGAGAGCAGTGTAGGCGAACGTGGGCATCAGGGATCGGAAATGGGTGAAGCAGGGGACGTCCGGGAAGGTCGCTGGCGGTGTTTTCGATTTCTATCAGGCATTTCCCGGCACCGTGTCCCGCTCATTCTCCGGCGTTGGTCAACACCTCCTCGATGGTGGTCAGTCCCGCCCCCACCTTTTCCCAACCATGCTGCCGGAGAGGGAGCATGCCGTCAAGCAGGGCCTGCCGACGGAGGTCCGAAGTGGAGGCCCGAGCGGTGATCATGTCGTGCAACGCTGGAGAAACAATGCAGATCTCCATGATCGCCATCCGTCCGCGGTATCCGGTTTCGCGGCAGGAACGGCAACCGGCGGCCTCATGGATGCCGGCCCGTAGTGCCTCGTCTTTGGGGAAATGGATCCTGTCGAGCTCATCGGAATCGAGATTGCGCGCCGGGCGTTTGCAGTGTGGACAGAGGGACCGCACCAAGCGCTGGGCGAGGAAACAGCGTACCGATGAAGCCACGAGAAAGGGCTCGATCCCCATTTCGGTGAGCCGGGTGATGCCTCCGACGGCATCATTGGTGTGGAGGGTGCTGAAAACCAAATGGCCAGTCAGGGCGCCCCGGATCGCGATCTCCGTAGTCTCGACATCGCGCATTTCCCCGACCATGATGATGTCCGGATCGCCGCGAAGAATGCTGCGCAGACCACTCGCGAAGGTGAGGCCGATCTCAGGCTTGACCGCAATCTGGACCACCCCGTCGAGCTTGTTTTCCACCGGATCCTCGACCGTGACGATACGGGTGTCTTTGGTGTTGAGCTGTTTGAGAAACGTGTAGAGCGTGGTTGATTTCCCCGATCCGGTGGGACCGGTGACCAGGATGATGCCGTTGGGCATGGCGAGGAGCTGCCGGATCTGGCCCTCGGACTTGGCATCCAGACCGAGCATCGCCATGTCGTATTTTTGGCGGGTGAGGAGTCGCAGGCTGACACTCTCGCCATTGACCGAGGGAATGGTCGCGACACGGACATCGACGGGCTCCCCGTCGAGCTGGAGATTGATGCGTCCATCCTGGGGGAGGCGACGCTCCGCAATGTCAAGTTGCGCCATGATTTTCAGGCGCGAGACCAAGGACGCCTGGAGCTTGCGGATGTTGGGGGGCACCGTCACTTCCACCAAGGAACCATCTACGCGGTAGCGGATCCGCAAATCTCGCTCCAGGGGCTCCACATGGATGTCCGTGGCCCTCTCCTTGAGGGCTTCGCGGAAGATCTGGTTCACGAAATTCATCACCGAGGCCTCTTCATCTTCGGCATCCAGAACATTGATCTCCTGGACCATTTCGTCGTCGTCGGCCCCGCCTTCCCGGCCTTCGATCAGTTCATCGAAATGCTCGGCACCCACCCCATAACCAAGACGGAGTCCCTCCACGATCTGGTAACGCGTCGAAACGGCCCAAGTCACGCGCTTGTGAAGATCCCGCCCGACGGCCTGCCGGGCGTCGATGTCAAAGGGATCGTAAGTCATCAGACACACGTCCTGCCCATCGATGCGGCCCGGGAGCAACCGGTGACGGAGAGCCAGTCGTGCCGGAAAGCGGGTGTGCAGAGGCTGGGAAAGGTCGATCTGGGCCTCCGGGAGGAATTCCAAGCCGGTGGCTTTGGCCAGATTTTCCGCAAAGAGGACCTCATCGACCAAGTCCGCCTCCAAAACGGCCAGGACGAGGGATCCATGGCGTTGCTGGGCTTCCAGCAGGGCGGCTTCACAGCGGCTGCGATCCTGACATCCGCTGTCAGCGGCAATTTTGGCTACAAGTGGTACGAGAGACATGGGGACGGTCTGAGGAATCGACGCCGGAAAGCAGGCTTTGGCAAGGCCGTTTCAACCCCGAAACACGCCGCAGGTTGCAGAAAAGGCCCGGTCAAGCCCTAAGAGGAAGAGGCCCGGTCTTGACGAAGCCACAGCCCCCGGGTGATGGTGTGCGAATGAATGCTGAAACCGCCCCCTTGGAATCCGAAACCACCACACCAATCCAACCCGTCGCAGCCCCTCCCACCGCTCTGGAAGACGAAGACTTTGGGGATGCCTCCCTCGGCGAACGCCAGCCTGAAGTCTGCAACATGGAAGACGGCTGCACCTCCTGTCAGTGAAGCTAGGAGTAGGGATTCATCCCCAATCGGCCACGATCTCACGGGCCTCTGACAAATTCAGGCCCGGGGGCAGATTGAGGTAAACCGACACCCAGGCATGGCCCCGCCCGGTATGGGCCGCAAGGCCGTGAATGTTCGCCCCCAATCTCCGGAAAGCCTTGCAGGTCAGAACGTAGATCAAGGCCCCGACATCCGCTGAAGTCTCCGCCCGCAGGCAATACAAACCGATCCGCCACTCATCCAGAGTGACATGCCGCGCGACGTCTGGAAGAGAGGCCTCGTCCTCCTCACTGATGTACCGGTGCTCCTGGATGGCCTCCTCGAGAGCCCGATTGAGGTCCGGCCCGGAAGCTGCCGCTCCGGAAGGACTGAGGTGGAAAAAATCGAGCGCCAGTCCGTGATTGGCCGCCGAAAACAAATGTGCCTGTCGCAATCCGATGCCGCGCTTCCAGAACGCCCCGCTGATCGACGCGGCAATTCCGGCATGGTCGGGAGCCGCCACGCCCAAAATGACCGAGGCACCCTCCCGGATGGTGCTGGACTTTGGCCGGGCTCCGGGACCCTGCGCTCTGAGCCGGAGCAAATGGACGCCAAAGCGAATGGCATAGTGTCGGTAAATCCCCTCGAAGAAATCCTTTCCGAAATCCTGCAGGATGGCCAACTCCTCGGGATCGTAACCAGCCTTGGTCAGTGCTTGAGCCGGGTCCTGACGGGGGCGGAAGGGCATCCGGGCCTTGGCATAAAGTTCCCGAATATTGAACCATCGGGCCGGATCATGCTCCTCGGACTCCCACTCAGCCCGGTCCGCGCAGGTGAAGACGAAAAGAGCCCGCAACACGGTGAGATCGTTGCCACAAAGCTGGACGATTTTGGAGGCCTGCACGGCATCCATCAGGTCGGCATCGGCAATCTCCTTGAAGGCACGCCGGTTGGCGACGAGGAATTGAGCCAGCTTGAGGGTCTCGGGCAGGAAGTCCGCAAACTTGAAACAACCACTGTAATATTCCTGGAGAGGGATCCCCGAGAGACCGCTCGAAAAACGTTCATGGAGTGGGCGGCTCTCATCCTCGCGTGCCGCGACATCCTCCGGAGTGACCGGCAGGCGCTTGGTTTTCAGCGCGAGCTTGATGGCCGCGATCCAGACCATGTCGAGGGCGGCGGCTTCCAATGCCACCGAGACTTCATAAGTCCTGTCGGCGAGGGCGGAGGGCTTTTCAGAGTTGGATTGCTGAGCCAGACCAGCGAGGCGTTTTTTTTCCAAAGCACGGATTTTTTGCCGCTCCAAAGCCCCCCGGAGCGAGACCCGTTCGGTCATGACACGTTCGTCCAAGGAGGATTCGAACTTCCCATAGCCGGGAAAAAGCCTCTCTTCGGTCCCGGGGATCTGAGAGAGGAATTCGAAGGAATCCGCCAGGCTGCCACGCGGTTCATAAAAGAGTTCCGCCAATTCGGGGACCGGAACCAACCAGTCTCCCGCTTCGAGGAATGTCGTTTCCAGTTCGGCCGGGTCAATCGGCAGCTCGTAGCGCTGGGAAATCAGCAACAGGGAAAGCGCCGCCCGGCTCCGCGTCTCCCCATCGGCTCCCTCCGGCAAGGGAGTGTGAAACAAGCCTCCCGCGCCAAGGGCAACAGGATGCCCGGGAGCAATGCTTCGGCCGGGCCGCAATTCTCCTTCGACAACGCCCCTCCCAAAAGCTGCGAGGCGCCTCCGCGCGAGCAGGAGCCGGGCTCTCACGGCATCTCCGAACTCGAACCGCTCCCTCTCCGTCGCCTCCGGCCCCAACATGGCACCGAAACTGAGGAAATCCCCGAATCCGAGGACATCCTCGACATGGTTCCCCAAGGCATCGGGCTGGCCGCCCGGCGGCCGCTGGAGATGGATCCAGGCTCGCAACCGGAGCAGAAAATCGTAGCTTTCAAGGACCCGGGGATCCTCAATCCGCGCATAAATATCCCGGCTGTGGACAAATTCTTTCCCAGCCAGAGTCCAAATTCCCGCTAGAAAGAGGCGCAGACCGTCGCTCTTGATGTCGAAACGGTCCAGTCTCTCGGGCTCGGTGCCAGCCTTCTCCCATTGTCGGCGCCAAAAATTGCGCACGAGGAGAAAATGCTCGAACGGGTCGAAAGTCTCCCGGATCCGTTCCCGAAATTTGTCCGCCAAACCTGCGGGATCATGAACCGGAGCCATGTCAATGAAGGCATTGAGCTGCTTGCCATCAATCGCGGGAATGTCTTCAAAACAAAAAGGCAGGGCCTGAAAGCAGAACCCATAGCGGTTGTAGAACTGCCGCGTGTGCAGGGTTTGGCGCTGCAGTTCGAGAAGGAATTCGTTTCCCTCGATGGCATCGTCGAACAAAAAGGCCACATCGAGATCGGAACACGGGGTGATTTCCCCCCGTCCAGTCCCTCCCAGAGCCACCACGGCAAAGGGACGATCATAGCCAAACAGGGCCTGTTGCTCGGAGGCCCACTCGGCCAGCGGAGTCAGGTGGATCCCGCTCCGCTCGGTCACGATTGACCGGCCATTGTTCAGCTCGGAAGAGAGAATCCGCTCGTCATTCGCCGCAATCAGTCGCAGGTAGTTCTCGCGGGGCAAGGGAAGCCCGGACTCATCTTGGTCGGTTGGGGTGATGCTGGGAGGCTTCATGGACGGACCGGTAGGCGCGGTGGGAAAGACCTTCCAATGGCATCTGGTTTTGTCGTCTCTGCAACGCTTTTTTCGCTGGGAAACCAGCGATCCGGCAGAGGCAGGGGTCGGAATTCTCACACGCGGCAGGTTTAAGGAGCAGGTCTCCTGCCCCCCGGAGATCCTGTCTGTGGTTCTCGCCTCCACCACGGATGCGCCACCCCGCCCGGTTGACCGGACCCTGTGGACAGGGCACAGTGGTTGGACTCCCCACATGAAGACCCGATCGTTCCCTTTTTCACTCCCCCAGGCTCCCTTCTTTTTCTCCCTGGCTCTGGCGTTGGTCGTTGCCCTCGGGGTGACTGCCCAGGACAAAAAGCAGCCCCCCGCTCCGGCGCAGCCATCCGCGGAGGCAAAGCAGCCCAATCCCCACGGAGAACCGGAACCAGCCCTGACCAAGGAGCAGGCCGATGCCATCGAAGGACGTTTTCTCTCCGGCAGCCGCCAGTTGACGCTGGGCGGCAAACGCTCCGGGGAAGGCTACTTTTCAGCCGATGGCCACAAACTGATCTTTCAAAGTGAACGGGATCCCGACAACCCCTTTTACCAGATTTATGTTCTCGATTTGGAGAACGGGGACCTAGAGCGCATCTCCCCGGGACAGGGCAAGACCACCTGCGCCTGGCTTCATCCCGATGGAAAGCGGGCATTGTTCGCCAGTACTCAAGAGGATCCGGAATCGGTGGCAAAACAGAAAGCCGAACTGGATTTCCGCGCCTCCGGCCAACAAAGGCGGTATTCCTGGGACTACGATGAGCATTTCGACATCCAAGAGTATGATTTTGCCACCAAAACCTACCACAATCTGACTCATACTCAGGGCTACGACGCCGAAGGAGCCTATTCGCCCGACGGAAGCCACGTGGTCTTCGCCTCCAACCGCCACGCCTACACCGACACCCTGGACAAAGCCCATGCGGAACGCTTCGCTCTCGACAAGTCTTCCCTGATGGACATCTACACCATGAAGGCTGACGGCTCGGAGGTGAAACGTCTCACCGACACCGATGGCTACGATGGAGGCCCATTTTACAGTGCCGACGGCACCAAAATCTGCTGGCGCCGGTTCGACAAGGACGGCTTCATCGCGGAAATCCACACCATGAACGCCGACGGGACCGATCCACGGCAAATCACCCATCTCGGAGCCATGTCTTGGGCGCCGTTCTTCCACCCCAGTGGGGACTATCTGATTTTTGCGACCAACAAACACGGGTTCGACAATTTTGAATTGTATCTGGTGGATGCCGCTGGCAAGCACGACCCGGTCCGCGTCACCTCCACCAAAGGCTTTGATGGACTGCCCTGCTTTTCGCCGGACGGCAAACACCTCGCCTGGACCTCGAACCGGACCCCGGACAAGCAATCTCAAATCTTCCTTGCCAACTGGGATCACGATGCCGCCCGTCATGCGTTGGAACTGGAGGGCTCTCCGGCGGCCTCCGCAGCCCTGGTTCCCGCCGACCGCCCCAGCATGGAACAAACCGCCCCGGAAATCCGGGTCGAGGATTTGAAGCAACACATCGGATACCTCGCCTCGGATGCGCTGCAGGGCCGTCTCACCGGCACTCCGGGCGAACAGGAGGCCACGGCCTATGTGGCCAAGGCCTTCGAGTCGTTTGGTCTGGAGCCCGCCGGGGACCAAGCCGGATGGTTTCAGCCGTTCGGGTTCACCGCCGGTGTCGCCCTCGGTCCCGACAACCGGCTTACCATGATCCGGAATGGGGGGAGTGAAACACTTGCCCCGGACAAGGACTGGCGTCCCATCTCCTTCTCCCGCAATGGAGAGCTGGGAGCCGGAGGCATTGTTTTCGCCGGTTATGGCATGGAAGTCCCCGCAGAGAATGCGAAAGGTCCCGATGACACCGAGTATTCCTCCTATTTTCATCTCGATGTCAAAGGTAAGTGGGTCATGGTCCTCCGCTTCTCTCCGGAGAATGCCCCCAAAGAACAACGGGAGAAGCTGCAACGCTTCGCCCACCTCCGGCACAAGGCCATGGTCGCCCGCCGCAAGTTTGCCCAAGGGATCATCTTTGTCAGCGGGCCCAACTCCAAATCTAAAAATGATCTCATTCCCATGGAGTTCGACGCAGCCATGGCCGATTCCGGCATCCCTGCCATCTCGGTCACCCGGGAGGTGGCGGAGCGGATGCTCAAGGGCAGCGGCAAAGATCTGAAAAGCCTGCAGGATGAGTTGGACAAGGGCGAACCGGTCGCGGGATTCCCCCTGCCCGGCGTGGAACTGGCCGCCCACATCGACGTGGCCCAAGAAACGCGCACCGGCCGGAATGTCTTGGCCATACTCCGGGCGGATGATCAACCTGCCGCGAAACAGCCTGCCGTGCTGCTCGGAGCACATGTTGATCACCTCGGTCCCAGCGCCGGACCGGGATCGTTGGCCCGAGAGGACGAAAAGCAACTGATCCACCACGGCGCCGATGACAATGCTTCGGGAGTTGCCGGCATGCTGGAAATTGCCCAATGGCTCGCGGATCAGAAGAAGGCGGGTAAACTTCCCCTGAAACGGGACATCGTTTTTGCCGCCTGGTCCGGAGAAGAAATCGGACTTCTCGGCTCGGCGCATTACGTCAGGGTCAAAGCCAAAGCCGCCAGCGGCGATGAAAACGCTTCCCTGCGGGACAGCTTCGCAGCCTACCTCAATCTCGACATGATCGGGCGTCTCGACAAAAGCGTGCTCCTCCAGGGCATCGGTTCCAGTCCCTATTGGGCTTCCGCCATCGAGCAGCGCAATGCGCCCATCGGCCTTCCTGTGACTTTGCAGAACGACACCTATCTGCCAACCGACGCGACCAATTTTTATCTTCGCCAAGTCCCCATCCTGGCGGCTTTCACCGGTGCCCATAGCGACTACCACACCCCCCGTGACACGGCGGACAAAGTGCGCTACGAGGGCGCGCGGAACATCGCCAAACTTTTTGCCCAGCTGACCCGCGGCCTCGCCCTTACCGCAGACGTGCCTGAATATGTCAAGGTGGACCCTCCCAAAAACCAGGGCGCGAGGGGTTTCAGAGTGTTCCTGGGCACGATCCCGGACTATTCCCAGGGCGACTTGAAAGGGGTCAAACTGAGCGGGGTGAGTGGCGGTGGACCGGCGGACAAGGCCGGTGTCAAAGGGGGAGACATCATCACCGGACTGGCCGGAAAGGAAATTCTCAACATTTACGACTACACCGCCATCCTCGGAGAACTGAAACCAGGACAGGAGACGGAAATCGAGGTCGACCGCGACGGCAAAAAGATCAAACTCAAATTGATGCCCGGGTCCCGGGACTGAATCATCGGGTGCCGGAAGCCAAGTTTGAATAACGGACTCCAAAGTGAGGTCAGGCCCTTCTCGAATTTCCAAAGCAGCAATCAGAAGCGCCGTTCCTCCACCGTGATGACATCCCCGGGAGTGATCAGGTCTGTCTCGGCATGCTCCCGAACTGCTCAAATTCTCCGTGCCTACTCATTTTTTGGTCCGGACCACATTTTTCCTCAGGATGACTTTCACGAAGGTCAGGAGGAGAATCTTGATGTCGAAAAGAATCGATTGATGCTCCAGATAGTAGATGTCCAAGGCGAGTTTTTCATTGAGACGAAGCTCGGCTCTCCCGTTTACCTGGGCCCAACCGGTCAGACCGGGCTTGAGTTGGTGCACGTTGTGCAACGCCCGCATGGCCACCAGGAGATGCTCTTCCGGGATGACGGGACGGGGTCCGACGAAACTCATGTCACCGATGAGGATGCTCCACAACTGCGGTAACTCGTCGAGGCTCGATCGCCTCAA
Organism: Akkermansiaceae bacterium; assembly: GCA_024233005.1. Lineage (GTDB taxonomy): Bacteria > Verrucomicrobiota > Verrucomicrobiia > Verrucomicrobiales > DEV007 > JACKQE01. The sequence continues at coordinate 210,827 of JACKQE010000001.1, forward strand.
AAAATGCCCCAAGGGGGTCACCCAATCCTTGTCGTCCGGCAAGAGATGCATTCCGATAGACGGGGTATTGACCCGCATGGTACGAAACTTCGGCATCCTGAAGATCCGGTTGCTCTTACCCACCCGTTCGGACCAATAAACGGCCGGCCCCTCGGAAGTCCATCGGACAAGGACTGCGATCACCAGCATGGGCAGGCAAAAGATGGCCAGAAAAATTGTCGCCAAAAACAGGTCAAGCAATCGTTTCACGGTTGTTTCAATCCAAGACAGGGAAGAGCAGGCTGATTGGAGGGAAGTATCGAAGGTGATGCGTGGAATTCAACCAACGGCGCTCCCGCCCTGCCGATTTGCCCGCCATTTCGTTCGCCCGCGGAGTGCGTTCGTTGGACGCCCACTTTGACATCGGGTGAATTTGGCGTAGATCCCTGAGCGTGCCGTCCGAAAAGCCCAGCGGAGAATTGCCAAGTTCCGACGGCATGAGCCCGGGCGAGAACTGAGCGGGGATGCTCCCAATCACTGCGGCCAGCAGAGCAATAGAATGCCTGTTTGAGGGCGATCCCATGAACCCATCCATCCAACAGAACGCATCGGAGCCCCGGCGAAAGTTCCGCGTGATCCGGCTCCTCTCGTGGGCCGCTCTTGGGTGGGTGACGGCTTTCCTGCTCCTGCTGTTTGGTGTCTCCGAACGATGGTGGCTGGGCGCTGTCGCCACTTATAGCCCCAGGATTGCCGTCCTCGCCCCATCGTTGGTCCTCCTGCCGATCGCCTTGTTCCTGGATCGTCGCTCGGCTTATCTCAACGGGGTGGCGATCTTCATGGTGGCGGTATTCGCCATGGAATTTCACCTGCCCAAACCATTCCGCAGCAGTGCGGAAGGAAGCAAAGTGGGAGGGTTTTCACTCCGGATCGTCAGCGGCAATGTGGACAGCTTCGGTCCTGACTTCGAAAGGTTCCTCAACGAAATCAAAGGAACTGAGCCGGACCTCATCGCACTTCAGGAAGCTCCGGCAGGTCGTGCCCCGTTGGCGCTAAAGGACGCCTATTCCGATTGGCAGATTGTGACGTCGACCGAGTTCTGGGTCGCGAGCCGATTTCCCGCTCAGATCCTGGACCGGTGCCATACCACTGATTTTAACCGAGATGCGGCCGTGGCCGTCGAAATCGACACTCCCGCTGGCACGATGGTCCTGGTGGATGTCCATACCCAAACGGCCCGGTTTGGAATTTACGAACTTCAACCAGCCAAGGTTTTCTCCCGGGAGGGGTCCAAGGCGATTGCAAAAATGGAAGATATCCAAGCCCGGAGGCATTCCGAGCTGGCTGCCGTCCGCGAATTCGTTGATCGCATCTCCCGGGAGCGGGCCACCATCGTGGCGGGGGACTTCAACACCCCCGAATCCAGTTCGGCTTTTCCTGAATTTTCAGGAGGATTCACCAATGCGTTTACCGCCAGCGGCTGGGGGTACGGCCATACCGCACCCTGCGATAGAACCGGTCCCTTGCCAGCGGGCCATCCATGGATCCGCGTGGACCACATCCTGGTCAACCGGAGCTGGGACATCGTGTCCTGCCGCACCGGCACCGGTAATGGTTCGGATCACCGCCTAGTGATGGCGGAGGTCAGGCTCAAGGAACCGGCCCGTTGATCAAACTATCGCGGAAGGGTGCCCCCCAGCCAAGGGTCAATAGGTCATCGACACGGACAAGGTGTCGCCAGCGCCGACCTCGCTGTGCAAAGTCCTCCGCAAAGCAACATCCTATAGGCTAGGAACTTGACCAAGGTGGACGCCGGATGGGTTCGGGTTTAATTTGCCGCCCTCTTGTCCAGCATGACCACCACCGAAATGCCGACCGCTGCCCGGACCGACCTCGTCGGCCTTTCCCGGGTGGCCTTGCGCTCGTGGCTCGAACGCAGCGGACATGGCGCCCATGAACGGGTTGTCTGGACGTGGATGCATCGCCGCGGGGGACGGGATTTTTCCGGTTTGGCGGCGTTGAATATGCCCCGGGATCTGATTCGCCGACTCACGGAGGAAGCCGCTGTGGGACGCCTCCCGGTGGAGTTCCGCCACCGCTCGGGTGATGGCACCGAGAAGTGGCTGGTGGTCCTTCCCGACGGCCACCGCATCGAGTCTGTTTTCATCCCTGAAACATCCCGGGGCACGCTGTGTGTTTCCAGCCAGGTCGGCTGCACCCTGACCTGCCGTTTCTGCCACACCGGCACGCAACCGCTGGCACGCAATCTCACGGCGGCCGAAATCGTGGGTCAGATCCTGGTGGCGCGTGATCTGCTCGAGGAATGGTCACTCCCCGGGGAGGCGCCCCGTCGGCTGACCAACATCGTGTTCATGGGTATGGGCGAACCTTTTTACAATTATGATGCCGTGGCTGAAGCCATCCGGGTGCTGATGGACCGCGACGGGATCGCGATCTCGAAGCGCAAGATCACGGTTTCCACCTCGGGCGTGATCCCCGGAATGCTGCGCTGTAACGAGGAGTTGGGCGTCAATTTGTCGATTTCTCTCCATTCCGCGCGCGACGACGTGCGCGATGGGATCATGCCAATCAACCGCAAATACCCGCTCGCGGAATTGATGGCTGCCTGCCGAGCCTATCAGGGGGTTTCATCCTCGCGGCGTCTGCTCTTCGCCTACACCCTGCTCAAGGGGGTGAATGATTCAGATGAGGATGCCAAGGCTCTCCTGAAGTTGCTCGACGGTCTACCCTCCAAAGTGAATCTGATTCCATTCAATCCCTGGCCGGGAGCGCCTTACGAACCATCACCCATGGAGCGCATCCTTGCCTTCCAGCAGATTCTCCACGACGCCCGGATGATCACCCAGATCCGCCACACCCGGGGTGAGGACATCCTCGCCGCCTGTGGCCAGCTCAAAACAGCCTCACGGAGTCTCCCCCAGACATTCTGACCAAGGTGGTCCGCCCGCCAGACAGGTGCGGTGCCCGTCTGGTGACTTCCGGGACCGGAATTCAAGGGATTTCCAACTTCACTTCCTGCAGTTTGTTGGCCTGGATTTCGGTCTCCTTCTCCGCTTTCTTGTCCCCTGCAAATACCTGGATGAGAACCGTCCCGGCCGGCAGACTGGCAGTGGTCTCCTTGTCATAAGAGAAATGGAGCTCCTTCCGGTTGCCTTCGCCGTCGGGAGCGCTGAGGACTTTCCAACTGGTCCCGCTTGAGGTGACCAGCTTGAGAATTCCGGCGTTCAGATTCAAAGTGACGGGAGTGAGGCGGTTGGCGACAACCTCCACATTCGCGGTGGCCACAGCGGCTCCGCGTTTCAGAATGAGGTTGTATTTGCCGGCGACAAGTTTGAAACGGGGGTCGCCATTGTAGCTGAAAGCGACGGATTTGCGTTCCCCTTCGGCATTGGGTTCACTGAACACTTCCCAGAAAAGATCCTTGGTTGCGGGGTCGGCGCCTTCCGCCATGACCGCCACGGGAGCCAGACTGCCGGCGTTGAGCAGGATCTCATCCGTGCCCAGCTTGCCGGCATTCACGGTGACTTCCTTGAAGGCGCTGGCCTCCCCCCATTTCACGACCACCCGGTATTTTCCCGCCGGAAGGCTGAAGGTTGGTGCGGCCTCATAGGAGAATCCCGCGCTCACCCGCTCCCCTTCGGCATTGGGTTCGCCGAAGACCTCCCAGGCCAGATCCTTGGTCAAGGCCTCGGCGCCTTCTCCCGGTTTGGCAGTCAGCCTGAGTCTCCCGGCACCGAGCACCACCGTCAGCGGGAGGGTCTCTCCGGCGGTGACCGTGATTTCCTTCTGGGCCTTGGCATTCCCGTGGGCAACTTTGACCAGGTAATGGCCGGACGGAAGATCGAACGTCGGATTCGCGTCGTAACTGAAGGCGGCCTGCTTGCGCTCGCCTTCTCCATTGGCCTCCGTAAAGACCTCCCACGCAAGATCTTTGCCGATCGGCTGTCCTTCCGCCTCCAGAAGCGCACTGGCCACGACCTTGCCACTTTCCAGTGAAATCACCACCGTGGTTGGTTCTCCCGCCTTCACCTGCACCTCCTGTTGCCCGGTGGCATCACCGTGTTTCACCCGCACCAGCCAGGCACCTGCCGGCACGGTCAAGGTGGGGTTGGCATCGTAACTGAATCCGAGCTGTTTCCGGTCGCCTTCCGCGTCCGCGGGTCCAAGAACCTCCCAAGAGAGATCCTTTGCGATCGGTGGCCCTCCTTTGGTCGCCACCGCGGAAAGCTGCAGGGATGCGCTCCCGAGGACGAGGGTGACTTCGGCGGGAGCTCCCTCCCCGACGGAAACCTCCCGTTCAGCAACTGCGTTGCCCCGCTCTGCCCGGATCAGGTAGGTGCCGGGAGCCACCTTGAGGAAAGGCTTGGCATCGTAGCTGAATCCAGTCTGGGGTCGCTGGCCTTCTCCGTCGGCCGGACCGAGCAGTGTCCATGCGACGCCCTTGTCGAAGGCGGTTCCGCCTTCTTTGTCAAAGGCCACGGCCTTGATGCCAGTCTCGGTGAAGACCATTTCCCGGGTCAGGGTTTCGCCTGTTTTCACTGTCACCGCCAAATCAGCGGTTTTGCCCTCCCTTTCTCCATGGATCGTGAAATCACCGGCCTTCTCCAACTCCACAGTCCAACGGCCTCCGTTTCCTTTGGAGACCGTTTTTCCACCGCTCTGCAATTCGAAGGCGACACCCTCGATCACTGGTCCGCCGGAGGAGGAGCGGGGCTCCACCACGAGGAGCGTGGCCGGTTGAAGCACCTGCATCATCGCTTTCTGAAGGGATTCCATCAGGCTGGCGGCATCCTTGGCGGCCATGTAGAGACCGCCGGTTTGCTTGGCCATGCATTCGAGACTGCTGGCCTCCTCCGATTTGATGTCGAATCCAATGACATGGCAGGTAAAATCGATTCCCCGAGCTTCCAACTCCCGCGCCACCGTGCAGGGATCCAGATCGCAGGTTTCAACGCCGTCGCTCACGAGGATGACGGAGGCCTTGGCTTCCGTGAAGCGCAGCTCTTGGGCGGCCTGCATCACAGCTGAAGTCAGCGGTGTTTTGCCCACCGGCTGGAGTTTGGCCACGGCAGAAAGGATGGCTTCCCGGGTGTTGGATGCCGGAGCCACGAGCAATTCAATATCCTCACAGTCGCCTTTTTTGCGGTGTCCATAAGCCATCAAGCCGAGCTGGACCGAAGGGTCGAGTTTCGAAACCAAATCGGAGACGACCTTTTTGGCCACCTCGATTTTTGGTCCGCCGGGAACCTCACCGGCCATGCTGCCGGAGGCGTCGAAGACGATGATGACGCGCGCGGCATCAGAAGCAGACTGCGCCTTCGCTGCCCATGGGAGAAGGGTCAGGAAGCAACTCCAAGCCAAAGGAAGAAGGGGGGATTTCATACGATTATGCTGTTTGTCCAGGATGGTCGACACCTGACCACGAACCCGGGTTTCCAATTTCAGACGAGAGGATACTTGCGTTCATTCATTCCGTCTCAGCACAATTAAAGGAATTGAGCGAAATCTTCGTAATTTTCAGCGCATGAATCAAGGTGGCAGGGACTGGTCCCGGGTCTTGCCAACCAGTTCTTCGACCTTGGAGGCGATCTGTTGCTCCACGGTCTCGGTGTAGGGCGCCCGGTGACCGTATTCGTAGATCCCCGTGGTCCCCTCGTAACCGCCTTCGCGCAGAACCCGCAATGATGGCACGTAGCTCAACAGATCATTGTGGTATCCCGCAACCCAGGTGGTGTCCCAGCCGTAAGCGGCTTTGAACCGCAGGGAATAATCAACCACCGTCTCACCCGTCAGGGCGATGTAGGTCAACTCCGGGCCAAAGCGCCAGACTTGGACCGGGTAGGGCACGCGATCCTTCAAGGCACCTTCGGATTCATATTCGGCAATCCAATGTTCGATCTCCCGACGAATCATGCCCTTGGCATCCGGCAGTCGATTCCGCAGTTCATCCAAGCTCGGGCCTGGTTGGAAAAACAGTTCGGTAGTCCCCATCGCCACCACCAATGGTCCGCTCAGAGGGACCATTTTCCCACGGACCACCTGTCGGACCGCCTCGGCCAGAATATCACCATAATGCTGTGCAAGATCCGACGCCGGAGCCTCGTTGGAGCCCATGATCCGGGGAAGCGGATTCGCGTCTCCACCGCAGTTCTGCACGAACATGGCCACCGATCCGGGAAATGTCTTCTCCACTGCGATCTGGGCGAAGCCCGCGTAATCGCCACTGATGGTCAGTCCCGAAAGTGCCGTGGTATGACAGGAATACCCGAAGACCACCGCCCGGATCTGGTCGCCTGCACGGGCCACCAGAACAGGCACATCCTGATCGACCTGACCGCCCAAGGCCCGTCCTCCGGGACGCGAGCGCCGCCGGTTTACCGCCACGCCAGCCAGCCCTTGCTCAAAGGAAAGCTCGGCCGGTTTCAGATCCGCGATCGCCCTCCCGATGACCTCACCATACCATTGGTGGAGGTGCTTGGTGTAACGGTCACAGGCCGCTTTTTCGTCGGCCGTATGCTCATAGTATAGCCAGAGCACGTCTCCGGTAACGGGACAACTGTGATTGTGCGAATAATTCAACAACAAGCGCTCCCGGGGGAGCCCATGCTTTTCGAGCGCCTGGCGGGCGATGAGATCAACCATCGCCTCGCTCAGACCGACGAGGTCGGCGGTCACGAGCACCGAAGTCATCCCGGCGCTGTCGCGCAAGGCCAGGGCCTTGATCCAGATGGGATGCACCACCCGCAGGGGAAGACGGGTTTTCCCCCCATAACCGGCCAAGGGCACCGGCTCCGTCGGAGTGATGTCAACCTTGCCCACCCCGGCCTGCCACTGCGCGAACGAAGGAACCGGGGCCAGCAACAGCGTGGTCAGGAGAAAGAGGCGGCGGAAAAGATTCATGGCTGGACTCCTTCGAGATGATTGTGTTCCACGGTGATTTGTTTGGTACCGGGCCCCGCTTTGACAGACTGGCGGGGAAGTCCACCCCGGGTATCGACGAAGGTGTTGTCGCGGAGCGTGATGGACTCCGTGCCGCCCTGGATATCGATGACGGCGCCTCCTTCCGGCCCATTGTCAATGAACGAATTGCCGACAATTTGATTCCGGTGACCGGCAAAGTCCGGACCCCGCTCAGGACGGAAAAGCACCCCTTGCTCCCGGCTTCCTTTAATCGTGTTGCCGGCAATCAGATTGTCAGTGTCCCGGTGGCCGATCGAAATGCCGACCCGGTTGCCCTCGATGAGGTTGTTTTCGGCGAGTCCGTTTTTGACGCCCCAGCAAAAAAACAGGCCGATCTGGTTGTTGCGCAGGACATTGCGGCGAATCACCGTCCGCTGTGAGCCGGATCCCGGATGCAGTCCGAGACCGGAATGCCCTTCACTTAAGGAATCCTCCACCGTCACATCATGGCAAATCTGCCAACTGATGCCGTCACCATGGTTGTTCAGGGCCCGGACGTGGCGGATCGCGACGCGGTTGCAGTCCTGGAGAAAAATGCATCCTCCATAATTGCCGTCCAATTCCGCATTCTGCTCCCGGTTGCCATCGAGAGTAAGATGCTCGATCCGCAGGTCGGCGATTTCTTCACCGCTCACCAAGGGGAAAAGGGTTGATACCGTGGCATGGTTCATCTGCCAGACATTCTCCCGAAGCGGACGGTCGAGCTTGAACCGGTTCCCCGAGCGTGCCACCAAGGTGCGCTTGATCACAATTTCCCGACCGGTTTTGGATTCCTTGGCTCGGAGGCAAACCCCATCGCCGAGACGGAAACCTCCAGGTTGTTGCAGCGTGATTTCCTGATCATACCAGTCGCTGTCGACCGCGAGCGGAGACGAAACCGAAGGCTCTTTGATCAGCCGCGTGTCTTCCCCGGACCCGACCAGATTGACCCCGGATTGCATCCGCACCGCGTTACGCAGGCGGAAGGTACCGGCCAAAAGGCGAACCGTGCCTCCCCCCAAACGGGCCACGTGATCCACCGCCGCCTGGATGGCCCGCTGATCAGACCCCATGATGTCGGCTCCCGTCGGCCCCACCGTGACCGTAAGTGACTCCTCCCAGGTCGGCTGCACGGCGGTATCTCCGCTGGTTTGGCGGGGCCGGGTTACCGGAGGCGGATCGACCGCTTCTCCCAAAAGGGGAAGTCCAAATCCCAAAATCAGGAGGTATTTTTTCATGACGCGGAAAGCGGGACGGAATCAATAAGGCTCATTGCTGCCGGTTCACTCCTCCGGTTTCCAATTTTCCGGCAAATGGAGTGACCAAACCTCACTGGAAAGCGGCCTGGCATGACCGCCGGCGATCCATAGTTGGTCCTGGAAGACAAAGACAGAGTGCTCATGGCGCTCCTTCCAATGGGTCTGCGTCCTCAGCTGCTGCCAGTTCCGGCCATCGGTGGAATGCCAGACGTCACCCCAGTTCTGCGAGGGCTGGTTCGACCAGCCACCGAGCACCCAGAGGCGGTCCCGGTAAGCGGTGGCTGAAAACCAGAGACGTTCGTGCCAGGGGGCCGCGGCGGTCTCCTGACGCCACTCTTTGCCATCGGCGCTCGACCAGACATCATTCTTGGCATGATAAGCTGGAACGTAGTTGCCCCCACCCATGACATATATCCGATCGCCCAGCACCACCGCCTGATGATAGGCGCGGGGACTCCACGGTGCCGCCGCACATTCCTGCCGCCACTCCCGGCCATCGGCCGAGGACCAGACATCATTTTTCAGGTGGTGGTCATCGCCGAAATAGTAGTTCTCCGTGCCGCCAAGAATCCAAAGACGGTTCTGAAACACCACCAATCCGGCAGCCAACCGGGGAGACCAAGCCGCATGGGCGGTCACCTGGTCCCAGTGGACGCCGTCGATCGAGGACCAGACCTGGTTGCTGGCGGAATGACCGGGAAGTCGCCCGTTGTGCCAGCCGCCCATCATCCACATGCGGTCCTTGAAAGTGACCGCCATCGCCAGATCACTGTGGAGCCAGGGAGCTCTGGGTTGCACGCACTGCCACGTGTTGCCATCCGCAGAAGTCCAGACATCACGCGGGGGAGCTTCCTGCGAGTTGAACCACCCTCCAAAAATCCAGAGCCGGTTTCCAAAGACGCATTCACCCTGCGAATCCCTTGGTTGCCATCCGGCAGCAGGCGTCACCTGGACCCAATCAGGGGGAACCGCCCGGAGGATCCCGGTGAGCAGGAACAACACAGCAGGGATCAGCTTCATCTCATTCGTGGGTCAGGGTTTCGTCCATGTTAAGCAACAGGTTCGCCACCAGTGTCCAGGCAGCCAACTCGGGCGGCGGGATGTCGGCGGGCGGCTTTGATTCCCCCACCGCGATCAATTTTGCCGCCACGTCGGGATCTGCGGCGTAGCGTGTGCCGTGCTGGTGCAGCGCTCCAGCCACAATCCGGCTTTCTTCCGGAGAAGGGGAGCGGGCCACCACGTTGCGGAAGGCCCAATCGAGCCGCGATTGCTCCGTCGCGCCACCATCCCGGAGTATCCTCGCGGCAAAGGCCCGCGCCGCCTCAATGTGCTGGATATCATTCATCGTCACCAGCGCCTGAAGGGGCGTGTTGCTGCGTTCCCGGCGCAGGCAGGAGGCCTCACGGGACGGGGCATCGAAGGTGGTCATCGCCGGCGGCGGCGCGGTGCGTTTCCAGAAGGTGTAGAGACTGCGCCGATAGAGATCGGGCCCGGTGCTTTGCTTGAAGAAACGGGTGTTGCTGCCCGAGTAGGCCACGGGCTCCCAAATGTTCTCGGGTTGGTACGGATTCACTCCCCGTCCGCCCATCTGAGGATTGAGCAGTCCGGAAACAAAGAGTGCCTGGTCGCGGATGACTTCTCCATCGAGGCGGAATCGCGCTCCCCGGGCGTGGAGCCGGTTCTCGGGATCCTTGGCCAACTGCTCCGGCGTGACGAGGGAACTCTGCCGGTAGGCGGCGGAAGTCACCAGGGTGCGGATGAATCGTTTCACATCCCAGCCGGTTTCACGGAACTCCACCGCCAGCCAGTCGAGCAGTTCGGGGTGACTCGGAGGCTCCCCCTGGGCCCCGAAATCGTTCGCGGTCTTGACCAAGCCGACCCCGAAGAACTGCTGCCAAAGGCGGTTCACGGTGACGCGAGCCATCAGGGGATGTTCCGGCGCGGTCAGCCAGGCCGCAAGATCACGCCGGTCATACGCTTGCTTTGCCGGAAGCGCTGGAAGGAAGGCAGGGGTCCCCCGGTTCACTGGCTCGGCGGGTTTGTCGTACTGGCCCCGGCTCATCACATTGGCTTGCCGCATCTGGGGCAGATCAGCCATGATGAACGTGGCTGGCACGGCATCTTCGACAGCCTTCTTTTGCTGCTCGACCGGAACCAATTTCGCCCGGATCGGATCCAGCGTGTCCGCCAGGGCGTCGCAGTGGTTCTCGAGGTAGTATTCCCGCAGCGTTTTCAACTGGGCCGGGCTACGGTCTTTCAAAGCCACCCCGCGGAGGATTTGGGTGATCTCCTGGGGAAAATCCTTGAGCGGCTTGGCGGTAAAAGCCTTGTCCCATGCCGCGTAAGACCATCGCGGATCGTTCACCGGGTCGATCCGGGAGCGCACCCCGAGGCGGTCCCAGGTCACGGTGCCGCCATGCTGGGTGCAGGCGAAGCCTTTGATCTTCATGCCCGCTTTGAGTCCCATCTTTTCGGCCGGGACTTCGAGTCGCACCCATTCTCCCGCTTTGGGCAGCCCTCCCATGAGAACTTTCTCGGGTGTGTTGGCCTTGCCAAATGCGATCAGCGCTTCCTGACCCCAGACCGCGCGGTGTTTCCAGCCATCGGTGTGGAACTGGATCATGATGGCTCCGGGAGGGTTGGCCGGATCGAGGTAGGCATTGACAAAAAAAGTCGCCCCAGCCGGCACCGTTAAGTCCGCGGCCCCTGAAGCATAAAAGTCCTGCCCCACCCCGGTCGCGGTGCGTTGCAGGGCACGTCCACCGCTGAGGACCGGACCTTTGGACGCTTCGACGAATGTGGTCGGGCCGCCGCCACTCGATTCCACCTTGGCACCGGCAGGGAATGCATCATCGAGCCAGACGGTATCCTCCTCGCGAGGTGCCGGAGGGGGATTCAGGGTTGCCGGATCGACATAGGAGGCTTTTGCCACGGCCTCTTGCAGAAGGCTCCGCAAAGCGGCGATCTCCTTGTCGAAGCCTTCAATCTGCGCCTTTTGCTCCGGGGAAACGAGGCGCAGGACCGGCGGGGTGAGGAGAATGTTGCCGTCCATCGCGGGATCGGCCGCGCTGTAAAAGAAGGCATACAACTGATAAAACTCTTTCTGGGTCAGGGGATCGAACTTGTGATCGTGGCAGACCGCACAGCCCCCGGTGAGTCCCATCCAGACAGAGATCAGGGTGTCCGTTCGGTCCACCGCGTAGCGGAAGAGGAATTCTTCATTGATTGATCCTCCCTCGCTGGTCGTGACGTTGCAGCGGTTGAAGCCGCTGGCGATCTTTTGGTCCTGAGTGGCCCCGGGCAGGAGATCGCCCGCAATCTGCCAACCCGTGAACTGATCGTAGGGCAGGTTGTCATTGAATGCCCGGACCACCCAGTCGCGCCAAGGCCACATGGCCCGTTCGTTGTCGAGGTGCAGGCCGTGGGTGTCTCCATACCGTGCCGCGTCGAGCCAGTAGCGCGCCAGGTGTTCGCCATAGCGCTGGCTCTGGAGAAGGCGGTCGACGAGCTTTTCGTAGGCATCGGGCGCAGGATCGGCGAGGAAGGCCGCCACTTCCCCGGGAGTCGGAGGCAGTCCCGTCAGATCAAGTGTGACCCGGCGGATCAGGGTGGCGCGGTCGGCCTCCGGCGACGGGGCCAGGCTCTCAGCGGTCAGCCGGGAACCCAGGAATCGGTCCACCGGACTGCGCCCCCAACCGGGAAAGGAAGGGGGTGGCGGCAGCGCGGCCCGCGCCGGTGGTTCGAAGGCCCAATGCTGCGCATAGGGGGCGCCTTCGGCAATCCAACGCCGCAGGGTTTCGATCTGGGACTGGGACAGCTTTTTGTGGGAGTCCGTAGGCGGCATCAACTCCTCAGGGTCGGTGGAGAGAATACGGGCCACCAGTTCACTGGCACCGGGCTGTCCCGGTTTTACGGCCTGGTGCCCCCCGAGGTCGGCGGTGGCTCCGGCGAGGACGTCGAGACGGAGGTCGGCTTTGCGCTTTTTCGCATCGAATCCATGGCAGGCGAAACAGTTGTCGGACAGGATGGGCCGGATGTCCCGGTTGAAATCCAGCGCAGTCTGTTTCTGTCCCCGGGCCGCGGACAGCGCGGCAAAGCAGAGGAGAAAGCCGGGAAGGGCGGAAAGCGATCGCAACATGACCCCAGTCTGCCGTGAATCGCATCACGGTTCAAGACCGTAGGAGAGCGCGGATGCGGGAGGCCCCACGCCGGGTGACATTTTTGAAACACGGTTCCCTTTCGCGGAGAGCCCAGTATCATTAGAGTCCTCATTCCTGCATGACAAAACGGTCCCCAGCCCACCCCCCCGCAGCCGACCTCACGAGGCATCGGTATGCTCCTCTGCTGGAGGAGTTGATCCAGACCGGCGCGGATTTCCACCGTCGAGGTTGGTCCCTTGGCACCAGCAGCAACTACAGCGTCGTGGTGGAACGCGATCCCCTGGTGGTGTTGCTGACCGGGAGCGGTCATGACAAAGGACGCCTCCGGCCGCAACACTTTGTCCTCGTTGACGACCACGGCACTTCGTTGCACCCCGATTTCCCCAAGCCCTCCGCCGAGACCCTCCTCCATGTCGTCCTCGCCCGAAGCGCCGAGGCCGGGGCAGTCCTGCACACCCATTCGGTTGCCGCGACGGTCCTTTCCACGGGTCAGCTCCCCACCGGCGCGCTGGAGTTGGAGGGCTACGAAATGCTGAAGGGGCTCTCCGGCATCGCGACCCACGACACCCGCATCAGCCTGCCAATCTTTCCCAACACTCAGGACATGATCGCCCTTTCAGGGGAGGTGGAAGATCGCCTTCTGGACAAAGAAACCCCTCTCCGTCATGGGTTCCTCCTCTCCGGCCACGGTCTTTACACCTGGGGAGCAGACCTTGCGGAGGCCCGCCGTCAGGTGGAAGTTCTGGAGTTTCTTTTTGAAGTGTCCTTGCACCAGAGGTTGCTCTTTCCATACCATTCCAAAGTCTGAAGATCCCCATGGCCGTTGTCCGCATTCCCTCAGAAGACCGCATCATCACCGGCGTCGGTCCCATCAATGCCTTTCTCCAGGAGTATGGCATCCACCATGAAAACTGGGAAGTCTCCGGCCGCCTCGCAGGCGAAGCCACTGCGGACGAAGTTCTCGCTGCCTTCGCGAAGGAAATCGATCGCCTCAAAGTCCTCGGCAACTATGTGACGGCTGACGTCATCCAGGTCACCCCGGACACTCCGGGTCTCCAGGCGATGTTGGACCGTTTCAACCAGGAGCATACCCATGCCGAGGACGAGGTGCGCTTCATCGTCGAAGGGAGCGGGGTGTTCCACATTCATGGCGATGATGGCACGGTTTTTTCGGTCGAAGTGCTCGCGGGTGATCTGATCAATGTGCCCCGTGGCACGAAGCACTGGTTTGACCTTTGTGAAGAACGCCGGATCAGGGCGATCCGACTTTTCCAGGATGAATCTGGTTGGACCCCCCTCTACACGGGGGACGCCGTGGCAGGGAAGTATCTGCCGGTCTGTTTTGGTCCGGCCTTTGTCCGGGCGGATTTGCGGGAGTTCCAACAGGCTGTGCTCGGCGAATGATCCGGTTCGAAGGACGACTCCTGCTGTTCGACATTGAGGGAACGGTTTCTCCCTTGGCCTTTGTCCGTGAGGTGATGTTTCCCCATGCCCGGAAGGCGCTCCGTGGATTCTTGAACCACCATGCCGACCGTCCGGAAGTCGTGGATGCCCTGGGCCAGATGGCAAGAGATGCAGAGAGGGATTCCGTGAAGGATTGGTGCCCGCATCCCATCGGCAGCAGTGCCGCTAGGGAATGGTTCATCCGGGAAATCGAACAACTAATGGCGTGGGATGCCAAGCTGACAGGATTCAAGCAGCTCCAGGGCTTGATCTGGGAGGAAGGCTTCCGGTCGGGAGCATTGCAGGCCACCCTGTTCCCTGACGTGGTGCCGACTTGGCAGAAATTCCTTTCCTCCGGATTGTTGTTGCAGATTTATTCGTCGGGCAGCGTGCCGGCCCAACGGCTCTTTTTCGCGCACACCCAAGAAGGGGATCTGACGCCGATGCTGAGCGGTCACCACGACACCACGCGGGGATCCAAAAAAGAAGCGGCGAGTTATGCCAGGATCGCTTCGGCAGTGGAAATGGCCCCCGGGGAGATCCTGTTTGTCAGCGACGTCGTTGCCGAACTCGACGCGGCCAGAGAAGCGGGATTAGCCACGGCCTTGGCAGACCGTCCGGGAAATCCTGAAGCAGGTCCTTCATCCCATGCGACTTTGTCCACACTGGAGGAGATCATCATTCCAGGGTAAGCTGGTTCTTGTCATGCAAATCGGAAGCCACCACCACCGCGCCATCGAAGCCTTGCCGGGAAGCGGAAAAGTCCGCATTCTCGACCAGACGTTTCTTCCCCACGAGATCGTCTGGCGGGTTCTCTCCTCCGCGGATGAAGCCGCGGAAGCCATCAAAGTGATGCGGGTGCGGGGAGCGCCCCTCATCGGGGCGACAGCGGCTTATGGTTATGCCATGGCCCTGGCCGAGGATCCTTCCGATAGGAATCTTGCCAGCGCCTATGACACCCTGCACGCCACGCGGCCCACTGCGGTGAATTTGCGTTGGGCCCTCGACCGGATCCGCTCAATGGCGGCTCCTTTGGCTCCGGACCAACGGGCTCCAAGGGCCTGGACCGAGGCGCTCCACATCGCCGACGAGGACGTGGCCACGAATGAAGCGATCGGAAAACACGGGGTGGAGGTGTTCCAGCAGGCCTTCGTCCAACGGGGAGGAACCGGACCGCTCAACATCATGACCCACTGCAATGCGGGTTGGATTGCCACGGTGGATTGGGGCACCGCACTGTCCCCGATCTACCAAGCCCACCAACAGGGTCTCCCGGTGCATATCTGGGTCAGCGAGACTCGGCCGCGCAACCAAGGGGCCGCCCTGACCGCCTGGGAACTCAGTCAACACGGCATTCCCCACACCCTGATCGTGGACAACGGCGCCGGCCATCTCCTGCAGCGTGGTCTGGTCGACCTCGTGATCACCGGAGCTGACCGGGTCACTGCCGCGGGTGACGTGGCCAACAAAATCGGGACCTACCTCAAAGCGCTCGCCGCCCAGGCCCATGGCGTCCCGTTTTATGTCGCGGCTCCGGTCAGCACCATCGACTGGACCATCGATGACGGCATCCGTGACATTCCGATCGAACAGCGCGCGGCGCGCGAAGTCACGCACGTGTCGGGTCGAGGGGCCGATGCTTCCACTTCCGAAGTGCTCATCACCCCGGATTCCACCCCGGCGCGGAATGACGCTTTCGACGTGACGCCCGCCAGACTCGTCACCGGCATCATCACTGAAAACGGGGTGTTCCCCGCCACCAAGGAAGGCTTGGCGCCCAATGCCACCAAAGCCTAGCCGGAATCCCGCGACAATTCCCCCAACAGGGAACTCAGCCACGGGAATAGCTGCTTTTTCCGGCTCACCACACCGTCAAGCCGGTAGAGATTTTGCTTCTTCCGGGGAAACTGGATTTTCCTCAGCACTTCCTCGGGCGCTTCGATCAAAAGCAGGCTGTCGTTCCGGTTTACATCAGTGACAAGCAGACAGGCAATGTCGAGCCGGTGGATTTCAATGAGGCGTTGCAATTCCTTCTGCAAGGCCTCACGGACCGGCCAAAACTGGTTCAATCCGACTTCTTCCACCTGGGATATGCTAATCTTGTAACCGCACTCTTCGTATTCTTTGCGGTCCGATCCCAGGACTTGCTCCGGCGCGCTGGAGCGGAGCACGGAACCGGCGGCAAAGAATTCCTCCGTGAACCGTTCAACATCAATGCCAGCGGTTTCGCTGAGCCAGTGCAGGATCTTGCGGTCCTCCTCGGTGGCGGTGGGGGAAGTCAGATTGAGGGTGTCTGAAATGATGCCAGCGCAAAGGCAGGTGGCGATGGCCTTCGAAGGTTCGATCCGGTGGCTGCGGAATGATCGCGCCACGATGGTGCAGGTCGAGCCGACCGGCTTGTTGATGAATTGCACGGGTTCGCGGGTCACCAGGTTGCCGCTCAGCCGGTGGTGATCCATGACCTCGATGATGTCCGCCTCGTCAGCACCGGTGACGGCTTGGGAAAACTCATTGTGATCCACCAGGATCAGTTTGGGGCGACGGGGGTTGACAAGATCCGTCCGCGAAAAAACTCCCAGCACCTTGCGGGTTCCGGGTTCGAGAACCGGAAAGAGAGTTTGATGGAGCCCCTGGATCCGGTCCCGCAGGACATGGAGTGGGGCATCGGGCTCAAAAGACGCGAAATCTCTCGCCACCGCGTGCTGGATCGGACGCGACCCGCGGATCAACTGCGTGGAACTGGCCGTGTCCCGGGGCGTCATCAGAATGGTGACGCCTTTGGCGACGGCGGCATTCAAAATTGCCTCTGCCGGACGGAACCCGCTGGTGATGACCAGACATTTGACCCCGGCCTCGACCGCCAGCAATTGCACCCCGGCCCGGTCACCGGTAATGATGAGAAGGCGTTGGGCCTCGAAATGCTTGATGCGCTCCGCCATGACCGGTTCGCTCGAGCCTGCGACCATCATGATGTAGTCTATTTCCTCATCCTCATGGTTCGCCGGCTGACAGGCAATGTTGGCACTGAGCACCTTGGCCATGCTGGCAATGTTGGTGCGGACCGCCCGCACGGCTTCCCCCTCGATGTCGGTGGGAATCAGAAGTTGCAAAAGATCCAACAACGAGAGCATTCCGATAATGCGTTGGTCCTCGTCAACCACGGGGAGACTGCGGAATCCCCCGCCAGCCATCCGGTGGTAGGCTTCGAAAATAGTGTCCGACAAGGTGGCGGTGGTGACCCCGACGTGGGAGACATCCATGGCCCGGGGCCGGACGTCGGTGATCATACGGGGTCTGGGCAGCCCGGCTTGGTGCAGGACCCACTCCGTGCGGGAGTTGGGAGTGCCGCAGCACGCCGCAATGGCGTTGGGCAACCGTGTCTGTCGAAGCAGATCGGCATAAGCGATGGCTGAACAGATGGCGTCAGTATCGGGGTTTTTGTGACCCATCACCCAGACAGGGGACAGATCGGAGAGATCAGTTTCAGCGTTGCTCACAGAGGAAGAGAGATTCAAAAAATACGCCGCCCGGCGACAGCGGAGCGGCGGGGGTAAATTCCCTTGTCCCGGGAGCAGAATCAACCGGAATCAGTCCTCCCCTGCCCCAATCTTTTGAGACGCCCTGCGGGTCAAAGCAGTTCGCGGATCGCGGTGCCCTCGGTCAAAGGGATGGGGCGACCATCGGAAGCCTGATAGGCGAGCCCTCGCGGGTCATAGCCCAAAGCGGTGAAGACGGTGGCATGAACATCCGCCGGACTGACCGGACGTTCTTTCGGATAGGCCCCGATACTGTCCGAACTCCCCACGACCTGTCCGCCGCGGATGCCCCCGCCTGCCAGAACCATGGTGTAGCAGCCCGGCCAGTGGTCCCGTCCCGCATCCCCATTGATCTTGGGCGTGCGGCCAAACTCGCCCATCCAGATGACGAGCGTGGACTCCAGCAGTCCACGTTCCTCCAAGTCGTCCAACAAGGCCACGTAGGCCTGTTCCATCGGGGGGACGAGGACATTCTTGAGCCGGTTGTTGTTGTCCTTGTGAGTGTCCCAGGTAATGCTGGGTCCGTTCACAGTGCTGACGAACCGGGTGCCCGACTCGACGAGACGCCGCGCCAGGAGGTGCGACTGCCCCCAGCTGTGACGGCCATAGCGCTCGCGCACGGCTTCCGGTTCCTTGGAGAGATCGAACGCATCCGCCGCCTTGCCGGACTTGAGCAGCGAGACCGCCTGCTCCTGGAAGGTGTCCATCTCGGCGGAGTTCGGGGTGGCAAGGCGGGGAGCGTGCACGGTCAATTCGCCGAGCAACCCAAGGCGCTGGTCAAACCGTGTGGCATTGAGGCTTGGGTCGAGAGCAAGATCGCGGACCCGGAAATTTGCGGCATTGGGATCGTCATTGAGGATGAAAGGATCGTAGCGCGCTCCGAGACAGCCTCCGTATTGTCCTGGAGTGATATAGGCTTTGCTGTCGCAATGCGGGAAAGGGGTAATGACATAGGGGGGAGCGGCCCCCGAATATCCGTCGCGTTGGGCCAACCATCCCACCAAGGTTCCAAAGCAGGGAAGGTCGGTGTGACTGGGGTTGATCAGGGTGCTGTCCACCCGGTAAGGCCTCCCCACGGTGGACCAGTGCATGCCACCGTTGTGGCTGCTGTGCTGGTGGTGGACCGAACGCACGAGGGCGAGCTTGTCCATGCGCTGGGCCAGGCGGGGCAGCAGCTCGGTGACCTGAATGCCGGCCACCTTGGTCTTGATCGGGGCAAATATACTGCGCACTTCCGCGGGAGCAGCCGGCTTGGGATCCCAGAGATCGATGTGACTGGGAGCCCCGCCGTTGAATATCAGAATCACAGAGCGGGCTTTGCCTCCACCGGAGGGAGCGCTTCCCCCGGCAGCGCGCGCCAGCCCCCAAGGAGCAAAGGCGCCACTCAGCATCTGGAGCAGGCCCCTCCGGGTCGGGTTGGATATGTGGGGAGACGTCATGACAATGAGAGACTTTCGGCATTATGCCGGAATCGCCCCACTCTGGCATCCGACGTGTTCGCGCCAACCAACGAGCCCGCCGCCGCCGCAAACACGCCTGCCTGAAGAATCAGAGCAGCATCGACACCGTCCCTGGTTCATGCTCAAATCGGCCGCATGCATCGCAATTCAGCCGTTCTCCTTGTTGGTTTGCTGGCCTTGGCGCTTCCCGCCAGGGCTGAGATCAAACTTTCCAAAGTCTTCAGCCCGCACATGGTGCTCCAGCGGGGGATGCCCGCGCCCATCTGGGGCACCGCCAACCCGTTAGAAAAAGTGGTCGTGACCTTCCGCGACCAGACCAAAGAGACCACGGCGGACGACAAAGGAATGTGGTCGGTGAAACTGGACCCGCTCACACCCGGAGGCCCGGACGTTTTGAAAATCGGGGAAAAAACGATCGAAGATGTGCTCGTTGGCGATGTCTGGGTCGGTTCAGGGCAATCCAACATGGACATGCCGGTCCTCAGCTATGTGAGCAATGACCCGGTCCTCGCCAGAAATGCGGGGCAAAGTCACCCCAAACTCCGTCTTCTCCTGAAGGGAGCGACCGACACCTGGCAGCTCTCAACGCCGGAGACCAATTCCCACATGAGCGCTCTGCTCTTTTCCTTTGGCCAGGACCTTCAGTCCAAGATCGAGGTCCCGGTCGGAATCATGGTCGGCGCTGTGGGAGGCACGCCATCGGGATTCTGGCTCAGCGAGCGAATGTATCGGGACGACGCGGCCTGCGCCGAAGAGGTCAAGGCATTCGCCCCGGGCTATCCCTACGAAGCCTTGCAAAAAAAATATCTCGAAGAAAAGGCCGCCTATGACAAGGCCTTCGCGGAGTGGAAACCTCTCGCCGAGGCCGCCAAAAAGGAGGGCCAGGAAGTGCCCAAGCCTCCCCGGGCGCCGATCTCCGTCGGTCGGGCCGGAGAAACGAATTTCGGAAAAGTCGGCCAACTCTTCGAGGCCTTCATCCGTCCGTATGTGGGCTATGCGATCAAGGGGGTGCTCTGGGACCAGGGGGAAAGCAAAACCAACATTGTGGGAGTCGGCCAAGTCACCCTGATGGGAGCATTGATCCGCGGCTGGCGCCAGGACTGGGGCCAGGGCGATTTCCCCTTCCTGTATGTGGAAAAGCCCAGCGGCGGCGGCTGTGCCTGGGATTACTCCCAACCGGAGACTGCCAAAGCTGACGCGTTTGCCCCCCTCCCGGCGACCTTGCCGCCCCCCCCTGATGCCGACTACAGCCATGTGGTCTTCACCCGAATCATGCAGTATCCCAACACCCACATGGTCACCACTTCCGATCTGGGATCGGGGATCCACCCACCCAACAAGTCCGGCTATGGCGCCCGCGCCGCCCGGGTGGCTCTGGGCACGGCTTATGGCCAGGACATCGAATGGCTCGGCCCGGTGTATGCCTCCCACGAAATCACCGACGATCACATCACTTTGAAATTCACCCACACCGGGAAAGGTTTGGCCTTCAAGAATGGCACCCAGTTGCAGGGTTTCGCGATCGCCGGCGAAGATCGGAAGTTTTTCTGGGCCCAAGCGACGATCGAGGGTGGAAGCGTCGTGGTGCGCAGCGCGGAGGTCCCCCATCCTGTCGCCGTCCGGTATGCCTGGAGCGGGCGTTTCCCCTGGGCCAACCTGTTCAACCAGGACGGACTGCCGGCCCAGCCATTCCGAACCGACGATTGGTAAAGGCAGGAAGTGTTCGTCATCCCCTCCCGGCACGGTCCGAGTTCATTTCACGACCACCTTGACAAGGGTGTGAATGCGCCCGGTATGGGAGAGAATGAGGGGTTCCCCCGCGCGATCGGGAAAAATCGCGGTGGGATTGAACCGCTCCGCTGCCTCATCGCGCAGAAAGAGCAGTTCCACCGAGTCCGCATGTCTCCTCTCGGCATCGGGACGGAGTGCCCATACCTTGCCGTATCCCCAATCGCCAAACAGGTAACACCCTTGCAGGGAAGGCAGAGCCGCACCGCGGTAGACGTAACCTCCCACCACACAGATGCCTTCACTTTTCATCCGGCTGTAGGTGTGGATGGGCTCCACGAAGTCCCCGCGAGGCTGCGGGGTTTTCTCCCGGGCCTGCAGCCGGGATGGCCCGTCGCGCTCCGCCCAGCCGTAATTGGCACCGCGCCGGATGACATTGATTTCCTCATAAAGATCCTGCCCGACATCGCCCGCCCAAAGATCCCCCGTAGGCTGGTCGAATGAGAAAACCCATGGATTGCGGAATCCGACCGCCCAGATCTCAGGGCGATAGGCTTGGTCGGAGACAAAAGGATTGTCCCCGGGTATGCCATAAGCGCGCGCCCCCGTCCGGTGGTCGACATCAAGCCGCAGCACTTTGCCTTGCAACAGAAAAGGATGCTGGGCGGTGTGGTGCGGATCATCGCGGAATCCCCCGTCGCCGATGCCCCAATAGAGGCATCCCTCCGGACCAAAGGCCAAAGAACCGCAGAAATGGTCTCCCAGCATGTGCGGCACTTCCAACAGGATCCGCTCGGTGGCAGGGGAGGCCTTGAGATCGGGTCCCGCAGCCACGCACATCTCACTGAGCACACAGCGTCGCGGATCACTTTGGCTGTAGGTTAGGTAAAAACGGCCATTCCGGGCAAAATCAGGATGGAACACCAGCGCATGGAGCCCGGCCTCGAAATGAATCTCTTCTTTCAAGCGGTCGCGGAAGTCGAGAAACACCGCCAATTCGGCAGATTGACGGTCCTCTGGCAGCACATACACCAGGCCGCGTTGGCAGGCCACCACGGAGCGGGCCTGAGGGCCGGAAGTGTGGGCGATGCAGACGGGGCAGTCTGGAAGAGTGATCGCTGTCCAAGCATGCGGCAGGGACCAGTCAGCCGGATCGGCCGCCGCCGCCGTCGGAGGATGCAGGGCTGAAAGGATCCAAAGGATGATTTTTGGGAAATGGTTCCGCATGGGGGGTGATGTCCCCACCTAAAGGCATTTTTGGTGCCAGTGCGGGGGGAGAAGGCGTTGCGCAGCATGCAGCGAAACCAGCTTGCCCGATGCGCCGGCCGCAGCCACTGTCCGATCGATGAATCCCACCTATGACGTCATCGTGCTCGGCACCGGAGGGGTTGGCAGCGCGGCCTTGTATCATTTGGCCGCCCGTGGCCTGCGGGTGGCCGGACTGGACCAGCACCCACCGGCGCACGGGTTCGGCAGTTCGCACGGAGAGTCACGCATCATCCGGAAAGCCTACTTCGAGCACCCGGACTATGTGCCCCTGCTGGAACGGGCCTATGGGCTTTGGGACCATCTTGGCCAGGCCATGGACCGACGTGACCTGTTCGAGCGCAGTGGACTGCTGCAGATCGGTCCGGCGGACGGGGTGGTGATTCCCGGAGTCTTGGAAAGCGCCGCCCGCCATGGACTGGGACTGGAGCAGCTGTCCGAAGCCGCAGTGAGCAAGACTTTTCCCCAATACCGATTGCCGGAAGGGTGTGAAGCGGTCTTTGAGCAGGATGCCGGTCTCCTTCGAGTCGAGGCGTGCGTCGAGGCGCATTTGCACTTGGCCCGAACTGCCGGGGCGGAGCTGCGGACCGGTGTGGTGGTCCGTCATTGGCGGGCCAACCAACGGGGTGTGACGATCGAGACCAGCTCGGGAGTCTTCCAGGCAGGCGCCTTGATCATCGCCGCCGGGGCTTGGGCTCCAGAACTGCTGGCGGGACTGGGCATTCCGATGGAGGTGCGCCGCAAACCGTTGTTCTGGTTGGAAACCCGGTCCGACGCGCACCTTCTGAATGGCGGGTGTCCCTGTTTTTTCTATGAACGGCCGGAGGGGCAGTTCTACGGCTTTCCGGAGTTGTCGGCAGGGGAAGGAATCAAATTGGCCTGCCACACCGGTGGGGCACGGGTGGCCGATCCCGCCCGTGTGAATCGCGAGCTGGATGAGGCGGACCTGTCCAAAGTGCAACGCTTTGCCGAGCAATGGTTCCCCCAGGTTGGCGACCGGTTGCTCCGTCACCAGACGTGCCTCTACACGATGAGCCCGGACGAGCATTTCATCGTGGACCGGCACCCGGAGCATCCCACCGTGGCTTTCGCGGCCGGTCTTTCCGGTCACGGCTTCAAATTCGCCAGCGTGCTCGGGAAGATCCTGGGAGACCTGATCGTGGAAGGCCACACCGACCAACCCATCGGATTTCTTGGCCTGAACCGGTTTGAGCGCCAGACGAAACCGTCCTGAACTCAAAAAACGAGGGCGGATCGCTGGAACCCGGAAGGCCGCCAACAGAGGTGTCGCGAAACGATGACGTGGAACCATCACCAAAGCGACCACCAGGCGACTACCGCCACCTCGTCGTCCATCCACCTATCTGGAGAAACCTCAGACGGGGTTAGTTTGCAAAACCAGATTCAAAACCTGCGGTGGAAATAAAGTACCACCTCCTTCCGGCAGGTCTGCTGGCTGTCGTCAGCCCTCCAAGCTTCGGTGATCCGGCCTCGTCAATTTCATCGCTCAGTAGGGTCGGGTCGCGCTTAAACAAGGACATCATCAGGCAGCAAACCGGGACCTGTGCGGTCTGTGGCTTTCCACGCGGCAGAAAAGCATTGGACCAGGTCCGTTCGGCCTGATAAAACGATGAGGCACTCAAAAACCCACCCTCCATGACGTTCTCCCGCCTCTTTGGAATCCTCGCCTGCGTTGTCGCTTGCTCTCCGGCTCCCTCTCCCGGTCAAGAGACGCCCCGGCGGAATGTGCTCTTCCTCATGTCGGATGACCTGAATAATTTCCTGGGTTGTTACGGGGATCCGCGCGCGAAAACGCCGAACATCGACCGCCTCGCCGCCCGGGGGGTCCGCTTCGACCGGGCCTACTGCTCATTCCCCCTTTGCGGGCCCAGCCGGAATTCACTCCTTACCGGCCTGTATCCCAACAGCACCGGCATTCTGTCCAACGGTCAGCTCTTCCGGCAGACAATCCCCAATCAGGCCAGTCTTCCCCAGGTGTTCCGCCAGCAGGGCTATCTGGCGGTGCGCGCGGGAAAGCTGTTCCATTACAATGTGCCCAATTCGATCGGCACCGACGGTCACGATGATCCGGGTTCCTGGGAAATCGAAATGAATCCCGCAGGAGTGGACCGGCTGGAGGAGCAACCACAAATCTTCACCCTCACCCCCGGGCAGTTCGGCGGCACCCTGAGTTGGTATGCCTCACCCAAGGCCGATGCCTTCCATACCGACGGACTGCTCGCCGCCGACGCCGAGTGGGTCCTGGAACGCTGCGCCAAGGAGAAAGACCGTCCCTTCTTCCTGGCGGTCGGCTTTTTCCGTCCCCACACTCCCTATGTGGCCCCGGCACCTTACTTCGGGAAGTATCCCAGAGAAGAGATGCCTCTTGTCACAGGGGTGAAGGAAGACCAGGCTGACATCCCGCCCGCCGGTCTCGCCAGTTACAAGAAAGAGCAGGACAAGTTGACCGACGAACTCCGCCGCGAATGCGTCCAGGCTTACTACGCCAGCATCAGCTTCATGGACACCCAGGTGGGCAGAGTGCTCGACTCCTTGGAACGACTCGGGCTGGCGGAGAACACGGTGGTGGTGTTCACCAGCGACCATGGCTACCACATGGGTGAGCATGGCCTGTGGCAGAAACAGAGCCTCTTTGAGGAAAGCTCCCGCGTTCCACTCATCATTGCGGCCCCCGGGGTATCCCGTCCCGGCAATGTCGTCTCCCAACCGGTCGGACACATTGATGTCTTTCCCACCGTGGCCGAGCTCTGCGGAGTGACCCCTCCGGGAAACATCCAGGGAAAAAGCCTGGTCCCGCAATTGAAAAATCCGGAGGCACCCGGCCGCGGCTGGGCACTCAGCCAGGTCATGCGGGGGGGCGGGAATGCCAAGAAGAAGGGCAAGGAAACAGAAAGATTTTTCGGCTACAGCCTGCGCACGGAACGCTGGCGCTACACGGAATGGGCCGAAGGCAAGGCGGGCCGTGAACTCTACGACCATGAGACGGATCCCAAAGAGTTGACCAACCTGGCCGACCAACCGGAACAGGCCGCTACCGTGGCCGAACTCTCGGCCCGGCTGCGAGAAGCTGTCAAAGGGACTTTCCCGGCCTCAGGAAATACCCCGGAAATCCGGGAGGGCATGTGGGCCCCGAATTTGACCGATCCATGAGGGAGAACGCCTCCACCTGCGCCGCTCCCGCGAGGCCAGGCCGCCTCGTCTCGTTGGATGCCTTCCGTGGACTGGTCATGATGTTCATGGCCTCCGCCGGATTGGGATTGGCCAACCTGGCCAAATCACATCCGAACTCGCCTTTCTGGCAAGGCGTCGCATTCCACACCTCCCATGTCCCCTGGGTTGGCGGAGGAGCCTGGGACATGATCCAACCGGCCTTCATGTTCATGGTCGGAGTGGCGCTTCCCTTCAGCCTGGCAAGGAGACAGCGGGAGGGGCAGGGCTTTGGCAGACTGTTGGCGCATGCCGCCTGGCGCTCCCTCCTCCTCATCGCCCTGGGCGTTTTTTTGGCATCCCATTGGAGTCCCCACACGGTTTTTCACTTCACCAATGTGCTGGCCCAGATCGGTCTCGGCTACGTGGGAGCGTTTCTTTTTGTGGGACGGCCCCTCATGTGGCAGCTCTGCGGATTCGCCACCTTGCTGCTGGCGACCTGGGCAGCCTTCGTCCTCCATCCCCTGCCGCCGGGCAATCTGGACTGGTCCCAGTATGGGGTGAAGCCCGAAGAAACGGGGGATGTGCTGCTCTCGGGCCTGTTCGCGCATTGGAACAAAGGCTGGAATCTGGCGGCCAGTTTCGACCGTTGGTTTCTCAACCTGTTTCCCAGCGAAACGCCGTTCGTCTTCAATGCCGGAGGCTACCAAACCCTGAATTTCGTCCCGTCCATCGCCACGATGCTGCTGGGGGTGATGGCTGGCGAACTCCTGCTGAGTGGACGCACCCCGTCCGCCAAGCTTCTCCGGCTTTTTCTCGCTGGGGGCGCCTGCCTTGGTCTGGGGTTGCTTGCCGGTGGATACGCCTGTCCCATCGTCAAGCGTCTCTGGACACCGTCCTGGGTCCTTTACAGCGGCGGGATCGTGCTCTGGTTGTTGGCGGCCTTTCATGCCCTCCTGGACTTCCGGCTCCGCAATTGCTGGGCCTTTCCGCTCATGGTGGTGGGACGGAATTCCATCGTGATCTACCTCCTTTACCAATTGTCCAGCAGTTGGATCCGCGACAATCTGAAAACCCATCTCGGGCAGGACATCTTCAGTGGCCCAGACGGGGAATTCCTCCAGCGCGGCACCGTCCTCCTCATCCTGTGGGCGATCTGCTGGTGGCTCCACCGGCGACGGATTTTCCTGCGCCTTTGAAACACCCCATGAATCCTGAGTACTGGATGGCCCACTTCCGCTATGAGCCGCCGCCCCAGGGAATGCCAACCGCGTTTGGCATTGTCACCGCCTGCAACCCCGGAGGCTCCATCGCTCCGGAGTTCGCCAATGAGGCCGCGGATCAGGCTCTCGCGGCCCGGATCGATGCCTCGGGCTGGCAGAAATTCAGGGTGATCGGTGGCTCGGAGGACTTCTCCCATGCCGAACCGGGATGGGGCGTCGTCGCCTCGGGAGGGCTTGCTGCCTTACTGGTCCTCGGCAGGGAGTTCCATCAAGTCGCCATTTACTGGGTGGCGGAGGATCAGATTTTCCTCTGCGATTGCTCACCGGGGTCCAGCCCCGTCCTGATAGCCAGGTGGGAAGACCGGGCCAGAGTCAGGTCATGAAAGACGGGCTATCCTGGTTCCAGCCAGGGAAAGGCTTCTGGCACCAAGCCCGTTCTGAAATCCAGGGGCTCCGTTTCAGGCCGCCAAGGATTGACGCACCCCCCTCCAAGCTTGCGTGGCCGGTGCAAACACCAATCCATCCTCCCGCACTTTCCTTGAGAGAGCTTCCAGATTCAGACAAAAGTCATCCCATCGGGAGGAAATAGTGATGTCGGAACGTACGACGAAGGCCAGATGGGTCATCTGGCTTCGGTCGATCAGATTCCATTCCAGCCCATTCCTAAAGTCGGTATGGGTCATCCACGGAATCAGGGTTCCTCCAGGATATGAAGTGAGCGGAAAGATTCCAAACCCAGACGTTCTGGCAGGACCGGGACGCCGGTAATCTTCGTCAGACGGCCAGTAGGCATGCGAGGGAGCGCTCAAGCCCTCAGGAATCCATCCGATGCCCCGTTCATAACTGACCAGCCGTTCCATGGCCGGCATCCGTTCCACCGTGAGGTCGACTTGAACACCAGCCTCTTCGAGCTGGCGGCAAACGGGGTTACTGAGGAACCGGTCACCACCCCGGTAACTCGTCGGCGGGACTCCGAAAAAATTGCGGAAACCCTCGATCCCCATTCCCACGCAATGAGAAATCCAGTCGGCATTTTCATGGTCAGCGGTCCAAGTCCCCGCATCGGCCTCCCATCTCCACGGGTGAACATGAAGGCCGATTTCATCGCCGCGCTGGATGGCCTCACGCCACTCCGGGGCAAAATGATGAAACGCCCAGTTGGATCGGCCATTGGACGTCTCAACCTGGGGATCGGCGCGCAGGAACCACGTCAGAGGGATTTCCTCGACACCGGCGATTTTCCGCAGCCGCTCCAAGAGACCCGGCAGACGCCCGAAGAACGCTTCCGTTCCCCGCCACGAGGGGTCAGCGAGATCCACTTCCCGCCTGTCCGGTTCCACGTCAATGCCAATGACCAGGGGAATGGGTGGCCCCGCGGAGCCGGATCTCTGATGCGCGGCCGGGGAGCCTCCCTTCCGGGATTGGTGCCATGCTTTTTTGGCCTCAACCAGTTCTTCCAGAACCCGTGAGTGCGACCAGCCCAGACTTTCCGATTGGGCTTGAAAATGGCCGCACTCCCTGGCACGAAGAGCAGCCATGGCCTTCTCTTTTTGGCGCCATTCTTTGGCAGAGTTTTTCGCAAGCCGGGTTTGCTCCCGGGCAGTTTTCAGCGCGGAACGCAATTCAGCGATCTCGCGTTCGAACCGGGACCGCCATACAAAGGGAAATTTCATGCAGTCATTTCGGGCCGACAACCGAAGTGGCGCAACCCTGACCGGGGCGGCGCCGTCCTCGAAGCAGGGTTTCCGGGAAAATTTCCCCCTGGCTCCTGATCATGGTTGAAAAGAATGCCAAACAACCGCTTCGTCAAGCGGCACTCCCCACATGACTGGCACCATGGCCCGGGTTCGACAGCAGAAATTCCGATGACCAAAGGCTGTCAGTCTGGCACCTGTCGCGCCAGCGGTTGGCATTTCCACTGACCTGCCCGGACGCCTTTGCGCTTCTTGCCGGGTCTGGTCCTCTGCTATAGTGACGGCCGTGGCGGCCTTCCAGCCCGTTTTCATTCCTTTTTCATGAGTCTTGTCATCGATCTTTCAGGCAAAGTGGCGCTTGTTACCGGCGCCTCCCAAGGCATCGGAGCCCAGGTGGCCCGCACTTTCCATGCGGCCGGGGCAACCGTGGTGTTGAACCACCCGGGACTGGATTCCACCTCTCGGGACGCGGAAGCAATCGCCACGGAACTGAATTCACTGCGCTCAGAAAGCGCCCTGGTGATCGCCGCGGATGTGGCCGATCCGGCAGCGGTTCAGGCAATGATGACCCGCATTCGGGAGACTGTTGGCGGACTGGATTATCTGATCAACAATGCCGCCATCCTGCGTGACCGCACCATCGCCAAAATGTCGCTCGAAGAATGGCAGGCGGTGCTGGATGTCAACCTTTCAGGGGTCTTTCACTGCTGCAAATTTGCCCTCGAAATCATGCGGGATGATGGGGCCATCGTCAGCCTCGGCAGCATCTCTTCGATCCTGGGATTCCATGGACAGACCAATTATGCGGCAGCCAAAGCCGGGGTCCAGGCCATGATGCGGGTACTCAGCCGCGAAGTCGCCCGTCGGGGGATCCGAGCCAACGCAATCGCCCCCGGGGTCATCGACACCGCCATGTCCGCCACCATCCCCCCGGAAGTGAGCAAGGCCATGCTTCAGAATGTGCCTCTGGGCCGCTTCGGAACGGTCGCGGAGATCGCCCAAGTGGCCCTCTTTCTCTGCTCGCCCCTGGCATCTTATGTCACCGGGCAAACTATCGAAGTCAATGGAGGTTGGCGAGGATGAGGGCGGTCGCACGACGGGTCACCGCCGCGGAAGCCATTGCTGCAATCCCTGATGAGGCGACAGTGGCGGTGGGCGGATTCGTCGGGGCGGGTCATCCCGAAATGCTCACCGCGGCCCTGGAGCAGCGTTTTCTGGAAACCGGCACTCCCCGGAACCTGACTCTTTACTACTGCGCGGGACAGGGGGACCGGGCCGGGAGGGGGCTCAACCACCTCGCCCACCGGGGACTGCTCCGACGGGTCATCGGGGGACATTGGAATCTCGCCCCCCGGCTTGGCGCGCTCGCCCTTGCGAACGAAATTGAGGCCTACAATTTTCCGCAGGGAGTCCTCAGCGTCCTCCTCCGGGAGATCGCAGCAAAGCGCCCCGGATTGATCACCCGAGTCGGACTGAACACCTTCATCGATCCCGCCCAGGACGGGGGAAGACTCAATGCCCGCACGACAGAACCCTTGGTCGAGCGTCTCAAACTGGATGGTGACATCTGGCTGCGCTATAAGCCGGTCCCGATCCACGTGGGATTGATCCGGGCCACCACGGCGGATGCCAGGGGCAATCTGACGATGGAGCATGAGGGGCTGATCGGCGAGGTCCTGCCCATCGCGCAGGCCGCGAAAAACCATGGCGGCATCGTGATTGCCCAAGTGGAGAGAATCGACGACGCCCTGAATGATCCCAAAGCGGTGCGCGTCCCCGGCATCCTGGTGGATTATGTGGTGGTCAGTGGCGGGGACCAGCATGATCAGACTTTTGGTGAGGCCTTTTGCGGTGATTTCATCACGCGACGGCCCGATGCTTTCGAGCTTCCACCGCTGCCTTTTTCGGAACGAAAGCTCATCGCCCAACGGGCGCTCCAAGAGATCCGCGACGGGGATGTGGTCAATCTGGGGATCGGCCTCCCCGAAGGCGTGGCCATGGTCGCGGCGGAAACCGGGCGACTCGGCACCTTCACTCTGACGGTGGAGAGTGGACCCATCGGTGGGGTTCCGGCATCCGGTTTGAATTTCGGATGCAGCCATTTTCCCGAGGCCATCATCGACCAACCCTCTCAATTTGATTTTTACGACGGAGGAGGTCTCGACATCGCCGTCCTCGGCGCCGTGGAGGTGGATGCCGCTGGAAGTGTCAATGTCACCAGTTTCGCCGGCCGCTTTGCAGGGGTTGGAGGCTTTGTAAACATCGCCCAAAGTGCCCGGCGCCTGGTGTTTTGCCTGACCCTGCGCGCGGACGGACTGGAAGTGGCGTGCAAGGATGGTCAACTCACCATTGTCCGTGAAGGCCGTCACGCCAAATTTGTGCGGCGGCTTCAGCAGGTCTGTTTTCACGGTCCCACCGCCTTCGAAAGGGGCCAAGAAGTGCTCTATGTCACAGAGCGGGCCGTGTTTGAACTAACGGCGGAAGGGTTGCGTCTCAAAGAGCTGTCACCTGGAGTGGACCTGGGGAGCCAGGTGCTGGACCAGATCGAGTTCAACCTTCCCTGAGGCGGACCACATTAGGCGAGCCAGTCCTCGACCACTTTGCCACCGACATCCGTGAGCCGAAAATCCCGGCCTTGAAAACGATGGGTCAGACGCAAGTGGTCGAGCCCGAAGCAGCGGAGCATCGTGGCATGGAGGTCATTGATGTGAACCGGCTTGTCTTCAATGCCCCAACCGATCTCATCGGTCTGGCCATAGACCTGCCCCCCCTTGAGGCCTCCTCCGGACATCAGCATGGTGAAACTGAACGGATGATGGTCCCGTCCGGTGGCGTTCTCATTGCCGCCGCGATTTTCCCCGAGCGGAGTCCGGCCGAATTCGCTGCCCCAGACCACCATCGTTTCGTCGTGCAGTCCGCGCTCCTTAAGATCTTTAATCAGGGCGGCAATCGGTTGGTCCACCACGGTGGCGTTGTAGGTCAACTCCTTGTCGAGGTTGCTGTGATGGTCCCAAGAAGCATAAATGATGTTCACAAAGCGCACCCCGCGCTCCACCATGCGGCGGGCGAGGAGGCAGTTGCGGGAAAAACTCTGTGCCGTCTCGCCCTGCTTTCCACGCCCACCGTTGGGCGGATCAGCACGATTCACTCCGTAGGCTTCCAGCGTGGCTTTGGATTCGCCCGAAAGATCGATCAACTCCGGCGCCGCCATCTGCATCCGGTAGGCCAGCTCGTAGCTCGCGATCCGGCTGGCGATTTCGGGATCGCGCATCAAGTCATACCGTGCCTGGTTGACCTGGCGCAGCGTGTCCAGCCCGGCGCGCTGGAGTTCCGGCGGCAGCCCCGCAGGGTTGGCCAGATTCAGCACGGGATCGCCCTGCTCCCGGAAAAGCACCCCGGCATAGGTGCTGGGTAGAAAACCGGACTGCCATAGCGTCGTTCCCCCGCTCGACCCCCGTCCACTGTTGAGCACGACATAACCCGGCAGATTCCGCGACTCCGAACCAAGACCATAGGTCAGCCAACTGCCCATCGTCGGGAGACCGAAGGAGCCGCGCCCGCATTGCATGAGCAATTGACCGGGATGGTGGTTGAACTGGTCACTGTGCAGCGAACGGACCATGAGAAGGTCATCCGCCCGGGTGGCGAGGTGCGGCAGCAGGTCGGAAAAGTCCATGCCGCACTGCCCGTACTTTTTGAAAACCCGCTTCGTTCCCAGGAGCTTCGCGGTTTCTTTCTTGATGAAAGCGAACCGGACATTCTTGGTCATCGATTCAGGCAGGGATTGTCCATGCAGTTCGTTCAACTTCGGTTTGGGATCGAAGAGATCGAGATGCGAAGGCGCGCCCGCCATGAAGATGAAAATGCAGTTCTTCGCCTTGGCGGGAAAATGCGGCTGTCGTGGGAGCAGGGGATCGGTCCCGGCGGCAGGGGCTGCGAGCAGGCCCTCCTGGCTCAGCAGACTGCCGAGAGCCAACCCACCCAGTCCGCTGGCTGCCGTGTTGAGAAAGGAACGGCGGGTGGCATGGAGGTCCTGGCGGAGAAAATCGGCGGGCAGTTTCATGGCTGGTATCAGTCCCGGGTGATGACTTCATCGAGATTCAAGGCGATGCGGGCCACCGCAGTCCAAGCCGCGCTTTCGGAAACAGGGCGGTTTGGGGCCCGGTGCCGGGCGGTGAGGGCGGATGCCTCCTCGGCGTGTCCGTCATAATAGGCTTTGGAACGCCGCAGCAAATCAAGAAAGAGCGACGTTTCGGCGGTAGCTGGTTCCCTGGCCACACAATGCCTCAGCAGCAGTGTGATGCGGGAGGCATCGTCGCCCACCTCCCAACCAAGCGCTCGAACCGCGAGTGCCTGAGACGCTTCGGCGAAAGTTTCATTGTTGAGCAGGGTCAGCGCCTGCAGCGGAGTGTTGGAAGTTTGCCGGGAGATGGTCGTGGTGTTCGAGTCCGGACAGTCAAAGGTCATCAGATTCGGATGCGGGGAGGTCC
Organism: Akkermansiaceae bacterium; assembly: GCA_024233005.1. Lineage (GTDB taxonomy): Bacteria > Verrucomicrobiota > Verrucomicrobiia > Verrucomicrobiales > DEV007 > JACKQE01. Next base: position 243,190 of record JACKQE010000001.1, read on the forward strand.
GCTTGAAAAAGGTGTAGAGACCACGACGGTAGCGGTCCGCGCCCGTGCTGTTGTCCCATTTGAAATTCCCCGCGTAACTCAGCGCGGCCACTTCGGCGGGCATCGGAGGGAACACGCTGGGTCCGCCAACTTTGTCCGAAAGCAGCCCGGAAAGGGAAAGCCCGATATCCCGGACGATCTCCGCCTGAACCCGCAGACGGTTTTGTCGGGCTAGGAACCGGTTCGTTGGATCGGTTTCGTCCAATTCAGGACGGTGCCGTGAGGATTGGCGGTAGGTGGCAGACTGGAGAATGAGCCGCAGGAGAGCTTTCCGGCTCCACCCCTGACGCCGGTATTCAGCCGCGAGCCAGTCGAGCAGTTCGGGGTGCGTGGGTGGGTCACCGCGCACGCCGAAATCATTGATGGTGCGCACCATGCCCTCTCCGAAGAGATGGGCCCAGATCTGGTTGACGAGAACGCGCGGGGTCAGGGGATTGCGCTCGTCCATGAGCCAGTTTGCCAGATCCAGCCGGTCAGCGCGGCCGTCCTGCCGGAACTTCACCGGGGCCAAGGTGGACAGGCCGCCGGGGTGGACTTCCTCCTTGGGCGTGAGAAAATCGCCACGGTCGAGAATCCGGGTCAGACGGGGTTCCGCGGTCCTTTGCACGAGGACCCGGACTTCCTCGCCGGGCGGTTTCGGGGCGGCCTTGGCCAACTGGTCCAGTTGGTCCGCGAGTGCCACGGTCGGCGGATGCACCTTCTTTTGGAAATACTCCCTGAGCTGCTTCTGTTGTCCGGGATTCCTGGCCTCCGGCGGCAGTGCGAGGATGACCAACATCTCGGCGGGCGGGGGAAGAACGCTTGGATCACCCGTGATGCCCTGAACGCGTAGCCGGCCCAACGTATGTTGTTGCCCATAATGTTGGCGGAGCGTGACCGAGATCCGGGTGGGAGAGATTGCCGGAACCGGATTCGTGAACCGAAAATCGGCGTGATGGGATTTCCCGCGCTGCGGGGAAATACCCCACCCGGTCTTGAGATCGCCGTCGAAAGCCGTGCCGACATCCCACCCTTTTTGGGAAAAATCCGCTGTGGCCGAAGCAACCGCGACCGGCTTTCCAGCGAGGGTCGCGGAGAGCTCGCTGAGGACAAAATTGCCCCCCTCCATGCGACCCGGCCCGCCGCCAGGAAGGCGCGGATCGGTGATGGCCTCGATCCTCAGTCCGGTAAGCGGTTTCGGCACCTCCGCCTCAAACTCCAACACGTAGTCGACCGGTCCCTCCGGGTTTTCCCCACCTGCGAGCAAACTCCCGTCTTTTTCCGGTGTCAACGTCACGCCGGAGACACTGGCCGTGGCCGAGACCAGGCGCAGGTCGTGCCAAGCCGCGGTGCTCTGCGGCTCCGCCTGGCGCTGGAGGTTTTCCCAAGCAGACTGGGCCGCCTCCGCTTCCAACGTGGCAGCTTCCATCTTCCGTTTCAAAGCGGCGGCTTTTTCCTCGTGCACGGTTTTCGCTTTCTCATAAGCCGCCAAAGCCTCGGGAGCGGGGGGCAGCCGGTAGGTAGTCTCGTCTCCATTGTTATAAAAATCGAAGAGCTGATAATATTCCCGCTGCGTGATGGCATCGTATTTGTGGCTGTGGCAACGGGCACATCCCACGGTGAGTCCCAGCCAGACCGCACCGGTCGTCTCCACACGGTCGAACACCGCTTCGTTGCGGAACTGTTCCTGATCAGTGCCTCCCTCCGTGTTGGTAAGGGTCTGGCGGTGAAAGGCAGTCGCGAGACGCTGGCCCGGGGCTGCTCCGGGCAGCAGATCCCCGGCGAGCTGTTCACGGGTGAACTGGTCGAAGGGCATGTCCGCATTGACCGCCTCGATGACCCAGTCGCGGTAATGCCAGGCATCGGGACGGGGACGGTCCTTCTCATACCCGTCGGAGTCCGCATAGCGGGCCATGTCGAGCCAGTGACGCCCCCAGCGTTCCCCAAAGTGCCGAGAACGAAGCAATTCATCGATGACTTTTTCATAGGCATCGGGAGCCGTATCAGCAACAAAGGCAGCGACCTGATCCGGAGTCGGAGGAAGTCCGATCAGATCGTAATAAAGCCGCTTGATCAGGATGGGACGATCCGCTTCGGGAGATGGCACGATGCCCTCCTGCTCCAAGCGGGCGAGCACGAAGCGATCGATCGGATTGTGTCCCCATGCGGAATCTTTGACGACAGGGATCGGCGCCCGGGAGAGCGGAGCATAGGCCCAATGCTGGGAATAAGGCGCTCCCTCCTGGATCCAGGCACGGAGTGTGCCCGCGTCAGCTGAGGTCAACCGATCCCCTTTGGGGGGCATTTTCAGGTCAGGATCGTCAGATAGCACGCGGCGCAGCAGTTCGCTGGCATCGGGCTGGTGCGGAGAGATGGCATGCTCTCCGGACTCGAGGGCTTTGGTCGCTTCTTCCCTGACGTCGAGACGGAGCCCTCCTTTTTGCTTGTCAGGGCCGTGACATTCCAGACATTTCTGGGCCAGCAACGGCTGGATATCGCGGGAGAAACTGACCCCGTCAGGTGCCGCAAAGACCCAACCTGAACCGGTGACCAGCCAGAGAAGGAGGAAAAGGAAGTGGTATCGGCGGAAAGCATTCATGCCCGAGAAGAGAATGTCCCGGAATGCCCCTACTTCGCAACGGCACAATCACGGCACCCAAAAATCCCGGAAGCCAGAACACACGAGGCGCCCCTCGTTCGACATTTTTCGAACGGGGGGCATGGCACAGCGCCAGATAGGCGGAAACGAAACCCTGGGCGATGCTATGGGTGTCAGTCGCATCCGGCTCCCTTTCCAACAGAGAGGGACAGCGTGATCAGGTGCCGACGGTGATCTCGCTGGGATCTTCGAGGACTGGATGGGCCGTCCGCGGAAGGGGCCGGGCGCGGCGTCCCTGCATGAGACCTTCGGCGACCCGTTCAGCGAGACGCCGCTGGGTGGCGGGAAAGCGCAGCACGAGTCGACGGCTCCCGGAGAGATCAAAGATCACCACATCTTCGCTGAGGAAGCGAGGTTCCTGCCCGATTTCCATGGATCGCAGGTCGAGAGCGAGATGCTTGGTGCCCCAGTTGCGCCATACCACATGGACTCCGGGGGTGTCTCCGCCGAGCGCCACAATCTGGACTTTCTGCCAGGTTTTGAGACCGCCAAAACCTTTGACCCGTCCGGTCAGGCATTGGGCGGTCCAGAGCACATCGGGGCGGCTTCCCAACGTGGCCGTCAACGCTTGGGCCGCATCCGCCCCGAGAGAGGTGTAAAGCCGGGGTTCCTCTTCCCGGGCCAATGGGGAGCCCAGTTTGCGCACCAACAGGGAGAGAAATCCGCGGGAACGGCGCCACATTTTGGGTGCGAGCCAGAGTGAGAGGCAGAGCGTGCCAAGGAAAAACAACCCGGCAATTTTGGGGGACCAGCTCATCAGTCCCAGTCCTCCCACCACCATGACATTCTCCACGGTACTGACCGCCATGTTCGAGAACGGTTCCGGGGAGGCATTGACGACCAAGCGTGTCCCGGCTTTGAGTCCGTGGGTCACAAAGGTGGCTCCGCCAGCCAGCATGCCCACGATGACATCGAAACCTGGGTCGGCCGTGCCGAGTGTTTTCATCGCAAGGAGTCCGCCCCCGATCGGTCGGATGATGGTGTGAATGGCATCCCATGCGGAATCAACCCAGGGGATTTTATCCGCAAAGAACTCTGCGGCGGCAAAAATGCCGGCAGCTATGATCACATATTCAGAACCGAGGACTTCCAGTTGCTCGTATTGTGAGGAGAGAGTGATCCACCCCGCATTGATGGCAATGCCAGTAATGAACACCGTGAGATAGAGGTTCAGACCCGCGAGGGTCGCAAAGCCAAGCGCGATGGCCAGTTGGTCGAGGATTTCCATGTCTGTTTGGGTGTGGGGTCGGTATGGGGGGGAACGGGAGATTGCTGTCAGGAGGTTTGACGAAGTACATTCTCCAAACGTTCGATTTCAGGTGAATTTTTCACCTGAAATGGAAAAAAACGCCATTACAAAGGGGGACCAGAATTGTATTGGCCAGCAGCCCCCCCACCTCGAGTCAGGCTTGGAAAAACACTTTCTCCGCTGTTTTACGCAGCATCCACTCCTTTTGGTCCTCGGTCAGGAAATCCAACCGATCCCGGACCAGGGCGATGGAATCGGCATAGTTGTGCCCTTCCTGCACTTGGTAGGGACAGTCCGAAGCCCACATCAGGCGCTCCGCCCCGTAGGCTCCGACCAAGCGCCGGATCATGGGGCCGAGATCGGTGTAAGGCGCTTTTTTCGCCCCCAACGCATAAAAAGCGGAGGTTTTGACATGCACGGTGGGGAATTCCGCCAGCCCGCAGAGCAGATCGAGTTGCGCTGGCTCGACAGGACCGGCCATTCCGATACGGGCGAAGTGGTCGATGACGACCTTGGTTTTGGGAAAGGACTCACACTTGGCCCGGATCAGGGGCAGCGCCTCGGGATTGATGAGGGGACACACCGCCATTCCATGGTCGGCAGCAGCCAGCCAAAGGGCTTTCATACCGGCAGAGCCCAGCCACTCCGCGATTGGGGTTTTGCCCGGCGTGATGCGCAGCCCTCGAACCCCCCCCTCTGCGAGGACTTTGAGCCGACCCGAGAGGTTGGGAGCATTTTCGTCCACGATGCCGACTCCACTGAAAACGCCAGGGTGTTCCTTCATAATGTCCAGCATGAAACGATTGTCATACTGATAGAAGCTCATCTGAATCAACACAATGCGAGACACCCCCTGAGGCCGGCAATGCGCGAACAACTCCCCGGGTGTGAAGCTCGGGGGCAGCATGTCAGCAACGGTGTAATCCGGGGCCAGCGGATACTTCTTGGTGTCTGGTGTCCAGACGTGAACGTGGGCATCGATCCACTTTCCCGCCGCGGGATCCGCCGCGGGAAGCCTGGCAAGACTGCCCGCGAGGGCACCGCCCGATACGACCTGAAGAAAACGACGGCGGCTGTGGGCACTAACGGAAGGATTCATGCCTCCCATTGTCAGGGAAAACGGTGCTCCAGATCAAGGCAAAATGTGGACGCAGACAGGGGAGCCGGACCCTGGAAAATCCCATCGCATTCCCGGGTATTCCGAGCTAAAGGCAGAGGAGAATGCGTTTTCTGATCGCCTGCGACAAATTCAAGGGGTCGTTGACCGCCAGCCAGGCGGGTGCGGCCATTGAACGGGGCCTGGCGCAAGCCGGGCAGAGGAATGTCCGCATCCTGCCGATCGCGGACGGAGGGGAAGGACTGACCCGGATTCTCAGCGAAGCCTGCGGAGGCGTGGAGGTCCTCACCACCGCGAGGGATCCGCTTGGTCGGGTGGTTCCGGCGCGGTATGGGAGACTCCCGGATGGCACAGCGGTCATCGAGATGGCGGAAGTTTCTGGGCTCTGGAGGTTGACAGAAAATGAGCGTGATCCCTGGCGCGCCAGCACTGCGGGCACCGGGGATCTGATCCGCCACGCGGTGGAAGTTGGAGGAGCTCGCAAAATTCTCCTCGGCCTGGGAGGCAGCGCCACCAATGACGGAGGCACGGGAATGGCGGCCGCCCTCGGAGTGGCTTTTTTCAGGGGAGACAACTCCGCGACCCAATCAGTGCCAGAAGAACTTCCGTTGGTCACCAAAGTGGACATGAGTGGTCGTCTGGCCCTGCCGCCGGTGGAGGTGGCCTGTGATGTTTCCTCCCCACTCCTCGGTCCGTTGGGAGCCACCCGGATGTTTGGCCCGCAAAAGGGCGTCCCCCACTCCCAGCTGGAAATTCAGGAAGCCCGTCTTGAACACCTTGCGGCATTGCTGGGGCCGAAGGGAGCGGACCTCGCTTCCCGCCCAGGCGCCGGAGCGGCCGGGGGGCTTGGATTTGGAAGTCTGGTCTTTCTTGGAGGGACCCTGCGATCTGGTTTTGATCTGGTCGCCGAAGCCACCGGACTGGCTCAGGCGATTCAGGAAACCGACCTAGTCATCACGGGCGAAGGGCGTTTGGATGGGCAAACCCTCCAAGGAAAAGGTCCTGCGGGAGTGGCCGACATGGCCCACCAGCACGGGAAAAGAGTCGTCGCTTTTGCCGGAGCCATCGCGGAGGAGGCCCGGGATTCTTTGGGCCGGATTTTTGAGGAGGTGATCGCCATTTCTCCGCCCCATTCGGCCATGACGGAATGCGTGGCCCGCGCCGAAGAGTGGCTGGAAGCCGCCGCGGCCCGCTGGGCAGCCGGACTTACTTGAAACGCACCAACACTTCCGGCTTGGTCTCAATCTTGAAGCCATTGGCGGCCTGAAGGTCGGCCATCATCTTTTGCACTTCTGCCGGATCCGGTTTTTCGGACCCCATGGAGGTCTTCATGACTTTGATGAAGGCGGGGTCTTTGATCATTTCTCCTATGTCGGCGTCAGAAATGGTGAGCAACAAGCCGTCGACATGGGAAGCGTTGGTTTCAGCGATATCCCCATCGATCCTGACAAACACCCCCATCCGCAGACCGGCCATCATGGAGGCCATCATCGGCAGGGCCGCATCCAGTTGATCCGGTAGCATTTTTTCTTCCCCTCCCTGGCTTTGGGCCATTTCTTTGGCAATGGCCTCCGGATCGTTGATCTCGGCAGGAATGTGTATTTTCAGCGTGCCGTCGGCAAGGGTGAACGTCAGGGGGGATCGGGTGTCCGCCCCTTCGGTTTCCTGACCCATGACTTGGTTGATCTGGTTGCTGTCACCGGGTTTCACTTGAAGCTTGTTGATGTCATCGAAACCGTAAACCGCGACAAACCCTTCCCAACCGGCTTTGGTGGTTTCTTTCTGGGCACCGAGAAACCGAACCCCCTCCCCCATGGCCGCTGCCTGCTCGCGCAACATGGCCTCGTCGGGCGCGGTCGGGTCCAGGGCCTTCCCTCCGGCCTGACCGCCCACACCGCCCGGCATGGCCCCGGTTTTCATCATAGACACCAGTTGTGGTGAAAAACCGTAACGGACAAACACCTCTCCCTTCCCATCTTTGCGGACCCGGACCACCGTGGAGTTTTGCACACAAGCCACGCTGAGGAGGCAGATCGTCAATGCGCTGAAGCGGCAGAAAAAGGAGCCATTCATAAAATGAGGGAGCTTGAAAAGAAACGAATGCTCAGAGGGGGGATTCTATCGGGGAGGCGCTTTCAGTGTCAACGGAATTCCCCCCCAGCCTCCTGAAGCGGGAGGCACCCTATCCCCTTTTCCAGCAGGTGCAGGCTGCTTCGTAAGATGCCCCTGCTTCGGGACATCTAACCTTCCATCACCGGCTCGGAAGGCCATCTTATCAAAATTTCGCTTGTCCCGGGGCCGGGATCACGATGAACTCATGGTCCCCACCATTTCATGAAATACCGACTGCCTTTGTTGTTCCTGCTGCCTTTGACCCTGGTCTGCGGGGCTCAAACCGCCCACCCGCAAACCCCGGTCCCGGTGAAGCCGAGCGAGCAAAGGATGGATGGGAACAAAAAGGATGCAAAGCACCAGCAGACCAAAAGTCCTGGTCCTCCGGCGGACCCCGGCCTCGTGGAGTTTGGTATTTACGAGCAAACGGCACCTTTGCCCTCCAGGACCGGGCCGGTCCCAACGATCCTTCCCCTTGAATTTCATCCCGGGGAACGCATCGCTTTTGTGGGCAACACCCTGCTCGACCGAGCCCAGGATTTTGGGAGCATCGAAGCGCTCCTGCAGACCGCCCACCCCGGTAAATCCCTCGTTTTCCGCACCTTTGCGTGGTCGGCGGACGAGGTGGACCTGCAACCCCGCCCGGAGAATTTTGCCACCGTCAAGCAGCACCTGACGCGCGAGAAAATCGACACCATTCTGGCGGCATTCGGCTTCAACGAGTCCTTTGCCGGCCTTGAACGCACCGGTGAATTCAAAGCTAAGCTGACGACGTGGGTCATTGACATGAAAACCTCCGCGTTCAATGGGAAAGCCGGTCCCCGGTTGGTCCTCCTGTCCCCCATTGCCAACGAAAACGTGCCCGGTGTGCCCGCTGCTGATCTCAACAACGAACGGCTCTTCTCCTATGCCAAGGCCATGGAAGAAGTCGCCGCGGAACAACAAGTGGGTTTTGTCAATCTCTACGAAGCCACCCGGGTGGCGTTGGCCAATGCCGCAAGCATTTTAACGATCAATGGAGTCCACCTCAATGCCGAGGGATACACCCTGGTGGCGAACGAACTCTTTCGGGAAGTCGTCGGCACCACCCCGCCACCTCTGGACGAAGCCGTTCGCTTGGCGGTGGTGGACAAAGACCGGCAATACTTCCGCCGATACCGGCCACTGAACACGTTTTATTACACCGGAGGTCGGAACAAGGACTACGGCTATCTGGACTTCCTTCCCGCGATGCGGAACTTCGAAATCTTGACCGCCAACCGGGATCAACGGATCTGGGATCTCGCGGCAGGCAAAAAAATTGCGGCCCTGCCCGTGGATGATTCCAATGTGCCACCATTGGATGCGGTCATCGAAGCCCGGGGCGCCAATGAATGGCTCTCTCCCGCTGACGAGTTGAAAGCCTTCCGCATTGATGAACGGTTCGAGGTCAATCTCTTCGCCTCAGAGGTCGAATTTCCTGAAATCGCCAATCCGATTCAGATGCGGTGGGATGCCCGCGGGAGGCTTTGGGTCTCCTGCTCCACCACGTATCCCCATGTCTACCCAGGTGGAGAACCCCACGACAAGATGGTGATTCTTGAGGATACCGACCAGGACGGCAAAGCGGACAAAAGCACCGTCTGGGCCGACAACCTCCACATCCCCCTCTCCTTTGAGCTGACCAAGGACGGCATTTACGTTTCCGACGAGCCGCACTTGAGTCTGGTCCGGGACACGGATGGAGACGGGAAGGCGGACACCAGGGAGCGAGTTTTAACCGGATTTGGGACGGAGGACAGTCATCACGCTCTGCACGATTTTGTGTGGACTCCGGACGGCGACCTGCTGTTCCGGGAGTCCATTTTCCACCATTCCCAGGTGGAGACACCCTATGGTCCGGTGAGGGCCGCCAACAGCGCCTGGTTCAGCTTTCGTCCGGCGACGCAGCGTCTGATTTCCTTTGGCAATTACCCCAACACAAATCCATGGGGCGTGACCTTTGACGATTGGGGGCATCACGTGGCCAGTCATCCCATTTTCGCCTCCGCGTTCCAGGCGCTGAATCCCCCCTACCCCGCGCAACATCCGTCGGCCGGGAAATTACCCGCCTATTCCGGCGTCTGTGGGCATGAGTTTGTTGACTTTGCCTTCTGGCCCGAAGCCATGCAGGGCGGGTTTGTCAAAGTGCGTTACAAGCCCACCAACCGGGTGGAAATCCACCGCTGGCTAGACAAAGACGACCATTTCGAGGAAGAATATCAGAGCGACCTGATTTTTTCGGAAAACTTGAGCTTCATTCCCACCGACATCCGATTCGGTCCCCGGGGGGATCTCTATGTGTGTGATTGGTACAATCCGGTCAAAGGGCATGCCCAGTATTCCCTGCGCGATCCTCGCCGGGACCGGAGCAGTGGACGCATCTGGCGCATCGTCCCGAAAGGCGCCACCCTGCAGGATCCTCCACCCATCGCCAGTGCTTCTCTTGCAGACTTGTTGGAAAACCTGAAACGACGGGAATATCGCTACCGTTATTGGACCAAGCGTGAGTTGCGGGAACGCGATCCGCTGGAGGTTGTGAAGGCTCTGGACCTCTGGGTGGCCGCTTTGGATCGGAACGATCCCCGTTTCCGACATCATCAGGTCGAAGGACTGTGGCTCTATCGAAACCTCGGAATGAGCCGTCCGGAGTTGTTGCTGGAGTTGCTGCATTGTGATGAACCCCAAGCCCGGGCGGCGGCCACGCACCAACTTCGATACTGGCACGGGGATCTCCCTGAGGATGGCGCCAGGGAACTGCGGGCCCGGGCAGAGGATGAAAACGGCGTCGTCCGGCTGGAAGCGGCGATAGCCGCCAGCTACATCGGTAGCAAGGAGGCGTTGTTGGCCATTCTTCCGATCCTCGACCAACCCATGGGTGACCACCTCAAATATGCAGTGACGTGCTCGCTGGGTTCCGCGGCGTTGCTCCCGCATTGGCAGGGCGATGCCGCGCTGGCCGCACGTCTCGATCCGATCATCAAAGCGGGCCAAAAAGAGCAGAAGATCCAGTATGTCAAAGGTGATGATGATCTTTCAACCGAAGCCGCGGAGGCCTTTGACCAACAGGCCGGAATTGCCAAGCTGGCCCTCTCCTGTCTGCCGGAACGGATGCTGTTCGATCAAAACCGGCTCACGGTCACGGTCGGACAGCCGGTGAGGCTGGTGCTCAAGAATCCGGACGCCACTCCCCACAATCTCGCCATTGTAAAACCTGGCGCCTTGGAGGAGGTGGGACTGGCAGGCAATGAAATGGCCAAAGATCCGGGAGGCATGGCCAAGGATTTCATCCCGCCGTCGGACAAAATCCTCCACCACACCAAACTTTTGATGCCCAACACCGCCCAGGTTCTGCGCTTCCATGCGCCCGACAATCCGGGCATTTACCCCTTCCTTTGTACTTTTCCTGGGCATTGGGTTGTCATGAAAGGTGAATTCGTGGTTGAATCGAAATAAACCTTTCCCCGATTCCTCTGAGTTGCTCCACTGCCCGGCGTGATGACGTCCCGCCGGTGTCACTGCCTGGTTGGCGGGGTTCCATCGCTTCCACAAAGGTAATCTTATGAAAACACACCTCCTCCTTGTCGTGGCTTCACTCGCATTGACCGGGCCAACGTCCTTGGATGCCGCTCCCTTGGCCGGCACGAAGCCCAACATTATCCTCATCATGCCCGATGACATGGGCTGGGGAGACATGGGCATTCATGGCAACCCCCTCATTCAGACCCCCAACTTGAACCGGCTCAAAGGGGAAAGTCTCAGTTTCACTGATTTCCACGTCAGCCCAACCTGTGCCCCGACCCGGTCCGCCATCATGAGCGGACGCCATGAATTCCGCAACGGAGTGACCCACACGATCTTTGAGCGCGAGCGCATGTCGCTCGACACCATCACCCTGCCGTCGGTGTTGAAAACCGCTGGCTACTCCACCGGGATTTTCGGAAAGTGGCACCTTGGGGACGAAGCCGAATACCAGCCCGACCAGCGGGGATTCGACGAAGTCTACATCCATGGTGGCGGAGGCATTGGACAAACCTACGCCGGGAGTTGCGGGGATTTCCCCGGGAACACTTACCACGATCCAGCGTTGCTCCACAATGGAACCATTGTGAAAGAGAAAGGCTACTGCACCGACCTCTTTTTCGCCCAGGCCGTGCGGTGGATCGGGGAGCAGGCCAAAGCCGGCACCCCATTCTTCACTTATCTTACGCCGAATGCGCCCCATGCCCCTTACATTTCTCCGGGACCGAAGTATGATGCCCTGTATGAGGGCAAGGAAATCGACGGCCAGAAATTGGACGCGGGCGCCGTGGCCTACTATTCCATGATCACCAACATTGATGAGAATGTCGGCATGCTGCTTGGCAAACTCAAAGAGTGGGGGCTGGAAGAAAACACGCTCGTCTTTTTTCTTTCGGACAATGGCGGCACTTTTACAAAACTTTACAGTGGTGGGTTCCGCGGAGGCAAGGGCACGCCTTACCATGGAGGGACCCACGCCCCCTCTTTCTGGCGTTGGCCGGGACACATCACTGCCGGAGCAGAGTGTCATGCTCTCGCTGCCCACATTGACCTCTTTCCGACCTTTTTGGAACTGGTCGGCATTGCCCCCACGCCGGAGCTCCAGAAACAGTGGGATGGGCGGAGCTTGGTTCCGCTGTTGGAGAATCCGAATGCCAATTGGTCTGACCGGACCCTCGTGACCCATGTCGGGCGCTGGCCCGCCGGACAGATCGCCCAGGGAAAATACCGCAACTACTCCATCCGTGATGGTCGTTACCGGCTTGTCAACAACCTGGAGCTTTACGACCTGCAAGCGGATCGAGGTGAGAGCACAAATGTGTTGGACCAACATCCCGACGAGGTCGCCAAGTTGCGGGGCGATTTTGAAGCCTGGTGGGAGAAAACGGAACCCCGTTTCGTCAATGAGGACGTCCGGGGGCCAAAGATCAATCCTCTTAAGGCGCTCTATTGGAAACAGTTTGGAGGAGGGCCGGACGAGGCATTGCTCCGTCAAATGGATCCCGAGGGAAAGTTCAAACCTGCCTCTCCCAGAAAGAAAGCCAAACCACCGGCCCCCAAAAACCAATGACCTAAATCATACCCGGCTTTGACCAATGACTTTCATGAACCTGCACCTTGCCGCTTTCAAAACCTGGGTCTGCGCCGGACTGTGCCTTCCGGCCGCCATGGCTGTGGGGGCTCCATCCCGGCCCAATATCTTGTTCGTCCTGGTTGATGACCAATCCCCCTTCGACTTCAAGTTTTACAATCCCGCCTCTCCATTGGAGGCGCCGAACATCGAACGTTTGGCCGCAGAAGGCATGACCTTTGATGCCGCGCACCACATGGGAGCCTTCGTCGGAGCGGTCTGCACGCCTTCCCGGCACATGATCATGAGCGGGCGCACGGTTTGGCATTTGCCCATCGGTCCCGGAGCAAAGACCCACTGCCCTCCGGAGTTGGAAACGAACACGATGGCAGCGGTCTTCAACCGGGCCGGCTACGCCACCATGCGCACCTGCAAAAAGGGCAACAGTTACGAGGGGGCCAACCGGCAGTTCACCGTGCGGCATGACGCTGACAAACGCGGTGGCACTGATGAGTCCGGCAGCGCTTGGCATGCCGATCAGGTGTTGAATTACCTGCATGATCGAGAAACGGCCAAGGACACCGATCCCTTTCTGATTTATTTCGGGTTTTCTCATCCCCACGACACCCGCGACGGCAAACCAGAACTCCTGGCGAGATACGGGGCGGTGAACCACAAAGACAAAAATGTCGTTCCGCCGGAGAATCCGTTGCTACCACCTTTGCCGGTCAACTGGCTTCCGGCGCATCCCTTTCCCCATGGGCATCCCGGATTACGGGACGAGGTCGCTGTCAGCGGTGTCTGGGAAAAGCGGGACGAGCGGACCATCCGCAATGAAGTGGGACGGGAGTTCGCCTGCTCCGAGAACATTGACATTCAGCTCGGCAAAGTCCTCGCCAGGCTGAAAGAAATGGGAGAACTGGAGAACACTTATATTTTTTACACTTCGGACCACGGCATCGCCATCGGTCGGCACGGTCTCCAGGGGAAACAGAATCTTTATGAGCACACTTGGCGCGTTCCCTACATTGTGAAGGGCCCGGGCATCAAGCCGGGTTCCCGGGCCAAAGGCAACATCTACCTCCTCGATTCGCTGGCCACGATCTGCGATCTGACGGGAGTGCCTGCCCCCGACTCGAACGAAGGAATCTCGTTCAAACCCGTGCTGATGGGCGCGAAAGAAACGATCCGGGAGACGCTCTACGGTGCCTACAACGGCGGCACCAAGCCGGGAATGCGCAGCGTCAAAAAGGGAGATTGGAAATTGATCCAATACGACGTGATGGAAGGACGGGTGCGAGAATCGCAGTTGTTCAATCTGGCTGAGAATCCCAATGAATTTCTCCAGGAGCACCACGATCCAGAGGTCATGAAGGCGAGCGGCATCCGGCCTTCGGAAAATCAGGTGAATCTCGCCGGTGATCCGAAATATGCGGAAAAGCTGGCGGAAATGGAGGCCTTGCTGCTTTCCGAAATGCGGCGTTTGGATGATCCATGGCGCCTTTGGAACCAGCCCGATGATGGATTGATTCCACCAAAGGACGACGCCAAACCAAAAAAGAAGAACAAGGTAGAGGCGGAATAGCCTTTCACCCTCCCACGCCACCCCCACTCCATGAAACGATTTTACCTCGCCGTCTTGCTGGTCCTCACTGTTTCGGCGAATGCCGCCGACCCGGCCCTGCTCAAGGCCAGCGGCACCCTGCTGTTTGAAGATGATTTCCAGCGTGACGAACCAACCCCCGACCAGGAGGCCATCGGAGGCGGTTGGACCAGCAACAGCGCTTGGCGGGCCAAGGGCAAAAAGCAGGTCGATCTCAAGGACGGGGCCATGCAGGTGACCCGGGTGCCCGAGGCGGACCATGGGGTGGCGATATTTCATGACGTGGCCTTCCAGAATGGCGCGGTCCAGTTGAAGTTCCAACTGGGGGAGGGAGACGATCTGGGAGTGGATTTTGTCGACCGGGAGTTGAAGACTGTTCATGCGGGGCATCTTTGCATGGGCCGGGTAACCCTGAAGGGGCTTACGATGCTGGATTCCAAAACAGGGGGAATGGACTTGAAGATCCGCGAACGCAGGGAAAAAGGGGATCAATCCCCGGAACTGGCGGCCCTTCTCAAATCAAAAACCCGGACCTTTCCTCTCAAACTCGAAGCCGGAAAGTGGCATACCCTGCTCCTTGTCATCGAGGGCGACACCATGCGAGGAAGTATCGACGGCAAGCCGGTGGGCGAATTCTCTTCCAATGGGATCGCCCATCCGACGAAGAGGATGATCACTTTGGCGGTCAACAAATCGGCTGCCATCGATGAAGTGAAGGTGTGGAAGCTCAAGTGACCCGATCTTCTCCCTCATCTTGCCGATGAATTTTCTTCCCTGCTCCCTTTTCGGTGTCCTCGCGGTCTGCACCTTGGGAATCGCTGGCGCCGAGCCCTTCTCGAATCATGTGACCCACGGGCCCATGCTGGGTCTGGTGACCGACCACGGAGTGCGGGTGTGGGCACGCACCCATCGACCTGGTGCGTTCACGGTCCGCTATGGGACTGATCCCGGGCAACTCAGCGGGATTTCCCCTTCCGTGAACACCACCGTGGAGCATGACTATACAGGATGGGTCGAGTTGGGAGGCCTGGCGCCGGAAACCACTTATCATTACCAGATTTACCTCGGGGATCTTCCCTCAGGGCCCTCGGGGCGTTTCCGCACGCTTCCATCAGCCGAAGCCCACCGGAATCCGGAACACAATCCCAAAGGTCTCTTCAACTTCCGGTTCCAGTTCGGTTCCTGTGCCAATCAGAATCCCAAGAACGGTATCGGCCCGAGCCTCCCGACACATGCCACCATGCTGCGGGAATTGCCGGACAAGGTTGATTTCTCGATCATGAACGGAGATTTCATTTACGAGGAGCACCGTTCCATGCCGGTCTCGGACTGGCTTTTGGAAACGGGACTGGCGCCCGGTGGTGAGCCTGAAGTGTTGAAATTGGCCCCCCCGGTGGTCGGCCTCTGGGAGAACTACAAAACCTATCTCTCGCGCGGGGTGAATCTTGCCGCCTGGCAACGCAACATGCCCACCCTTTTCACCTTTGATGACCACGAGTTGGTCAACGACATCCGGGGCTGCGCCACCGCTGGATTCCGCGAACGCCGTGCGGTGTTCCGCGATATCGGCATCCGGGCTTGGGAGGATTATGCCGGATGGGCAAATCCACGGGTCACAAGCCAGGATATCCATTTTGGCATGGCGACCCTCCAACAGGGCAGCGACGTCCTCGTCGACGACCGCAGCGATTTTGGTAAGATCGATCTCAAGCAGGCCGCCAACCTTCATGTCCATTGGGGAACACCGACCGCGGGAGAAGATGACATCCGTCTTGACACCGAGCCGCCGGGCAATCCCAATGCCGGAGTATTCGACATCGTTGCCGTACTCGATGCTCATCACCTCCGGATCTCCCCTCCGGCCTATGCCAACAGCACGGGTGCTTACTCGATCGGTCGCCGTTCCTATGGCAAGAACACGGTGGCGAACTGCGACTATTACATCCTCGACTGCAAGACCCACCGGCAGATGCACGATCCCAAGAATCCAGGCAAAAAAGGAATTTCTCTCCTCGGCCATGATCAGAAAGCCTGGCTTCTTGGTGACATGAGACGCAGCTCTGCCGATTTCTTTTTCCTCGTTTCCTCGGTGAATTTCATGATTCCCCACAATGGGGCGGGCGGCCACGAATTTACGGAAGGCAAAGATGAGGCGTGGACATCGCTGATCGAGGAGCGCGAGGAATTGATCACTGCCTTCGAAGCTCTTCACAAGCCTGTCTTCATCTTGACCGCCGATCTGCACAACAGCTTCGCGGTCAAAATCACCGATCTGGTCTGGGAGTTTGCCTCCGGGCCCCTCAATTCCGTAAACCATGTGCCAGCCAATGATGAGGGAGGCCGTCCTGCCACCGGGTTGTTCAAGAGCGGACCCCGCACGTGTGACATCCGTTGGTCCAGCTTCATCCTGCCGGACCTCGAACGTCCCCAGAGGATGTATCCCTACTACTGTGTGGTGCAGATCAACAATGTGTTCAACATGCCCCGAACCCTCGGAGGCACCAGATGGGTCACCTTTCCGAATCCACAGGTCGTGTTTCAGTACTTTGACGGTCGGACCGGCGAATTCCAATATGCCGAATCGATCAGCACGGCCAGGTGATTCCGGGTTCGGAGATTTGCATCCCCCGGATCAAGGCTTCCTTCCCAACCGCTCGTTATGAAATCCCTCGTTCCTTTTTTCTGCGGCGTGTTTGGCGCCTTCTGCAGTTCTCCGACCGTCTCCAGTGCGGCCGAAAAACCCAATTTTGTCATCATCTTCATCGATGACATGGGATACGGGGACATCGGCCCCTTCGGCGCCACGAAGCAGAAAACGCCGAACCTCGACCGCATGGCGTCGGAAGGCATGAAGCTGACGAGTTTCTATGCGGCGCCAGTGTGCTCGGTCTCGCGGGCCCAACTCCTGACGGGCTGCTACGGGGCGAGGGTTTCGGTTCCGGGGGTGTATTTTCCCGGGCAAAAGAACGGGTTGAACCCCGCGGAGCAGACGATAGCCGAGCGCCTCAAGGAGCTTGGCTACGCCACTGCCTGCGTTGGCAAATGGCATCTCGGTGATCAGCCGGAGTTCCTGCCCACCCGGCAGGGGTTTGACCATTATCTCGGCATTCCCTATTCCAACGACATGCAGCGCACTTCCGCCGAAACCGGGCAGCGGGTGGTGCCGCTGGTCCGCGACGACAAGGTTGCCGAACTTCTCACCGACGAGCAGCAGCGCACCATCGTGGCGCGCTACACTGAAGAGGCGATCGGTTTCATCCGGGAATCCAAAGATCATCCCTTTTTCTTGTATGTCCCCCACACCGCGGTGCACACGCCGATTTTTCCAGGAGAAGCCTTCTCAGGCAAATCAGCCAACGGGCGCTTTGGTGATTGGGTCGAAGAAGTGGACTGGAGCACCGGGCGGATTCTCGAAACCCTGAAGGAATTGAATCTCGACGAAAAAACGCTGGTGATTTTCACCAGCGACAATGGTCCCTGGTTGGTGAAAGGTGCCGATGGAGGAAACGCTGGCCCTCTCCGGGGAGGCAAAGGGAGCACCTGGGAAGGTGGGGTTCGGGAACCCACCCTGGTTCGCTGGCCGGGTCGGGTGGTCGCCGGCAGCGTTTGTGATGCCGTTTCCGGAACGATCGATCTGCTCCCAACCTTTGTCACATTGGCGGGAGGCAGGGTGCCGGACGAACCGGTTATTGACGGTCGAGATCTATCGCCGCTTCTGCTCGGAAAATCGAATGAGTCTCCCCGGGAGGCACACTACTACTTCGCGGGCTATACTCTTCAGGCTGTCCGGCAGGGACCCTGGAAACTGGCTCTCACACCTCAGGCGGAATCCATGGGCAAAGAAATCTCCAGCGATGCCGCCGGAAAAGAGCCTCGTCTCTACAACCTTGAGGAGGATATCGGGGAAAGAGCCAATCTGGCCGCCGCTCATCCGGAGATGGTGACCCGCCTCCGGGCTTTGGCAGATAGGATGACGGCGGAAATTGGAGGGAAAGACCCTTCCCTACGGCGACCCGCCGGAGAGGTCGCCAATCCCAGGTTGCTATACCCCACGGTGGATTCTCCCAACCCTGCCAAGTCAAAAAAGGTGGGCAAGGCGGTTCCCCTCGAATCCCTCAAGTCAGGGGACACTCTGGCAAGTGACTCCGCGCCCCAGGTCGCGAAGGCTGGTTTTACTCTTACCTGCATGGTCGAGACATCACAGACGGACACCATTCTGGTGGCCCATGGAGGACTTTCAGCAGGCTACGCCCTGCGACTCAAAATGGGACGGGTTGCTTTTTTGATTCGCACCGGCGCAGGGAATCATTTCACCGAAATTGAAGTTCCCCGGACGGTGGAAGGTGCTTCAAACATTACTGCCCGCTTGACCCAGGATGGGGGAATGGAGCTTTCAGTAAATGGGCAGACTGCCAAGGGTAAGGCCCTCGGTCTCATTGGACGCCAGCCGATGGAGGATTTCTGCGTGGGATTTGACAATGTGAAACCGGTGACCCCGGAGACCGTGCCGGTCAAGTTTGAAGGCAACCTTTCGGCATTGAAGCTCACCATTCCGTAGCTCCGACCCTCACTACGAAAAGATCCGGGGCAGCGGCATCCAAAGCTGTTGGGAGAGGCGTATGGATTCTGGGACGGGTTGCCCGGGTTCAGGGAACGGCGGCGTTCTCCTTCTGCGAAGGTATTCTCATGAAAAAGCGGTCCATCGCGTTGGGGCTTCTGGCCCTGATTCTCATGACGGGTCTGGTTCTTGTTTTCCTATCTCCTGCGCTATTCTTGCGGCTCCTCAGTTGGCTCGGGATTCTCATGCTGATTCTGTCGTCGCTTGTCATGGTAGTGACTTTCCGCAAAGCAAAGGCTGTCAAACCGCAGGGACTGGTACTATCGATGGGGATCAGCCTGGGAACCGCAGTCCTTTACACCTGGATCGCCAGCGCTTCTCCGGGAGGAGGGGTGCTCTGCCTGGGCTTGATTTTTGGCGCCCTGGCCGGGATCGGCTGGGGGCTCACCAACTCCTTTTCCTTGGAAGGGCGGGCGGTCCGCAGTCAGGGCAATGCCTGGTATTTGTTGGTGTGGGCGTTGACGTTGGCGGTTCCCCAAAGCTTGGCGGTCCTCACGGGCCGGCCTCCAGCGGTGGGGATGGTACTTCTTTTTGGTGGGACCGGATTGGTTCTGGGGCAGTCCGGTTTCAGTCTGTGGCGTTACCTTCAGTTGAAATCCCAACTCACCTACCCTGCGGGTGGTTCGCAATGAATACAGCGCTCCATGGCTTCTGTCGTCATTGCGGTCAGCCGCTTCCGGGGATCGGTGAGTTTTGCCCCGCCTGCGGCACCAAAACCACCGCCAACCGAATCATTCCTGAAGAGTCTCCCCATTCCTCCCTGCGCCAATGTCGCCGAATTCCCGAGAAGAACACGGAGCAATCGCCGCAAGGACGGCCTCATTCCCTCGCGGCCATGGTGCTGGTCGCGATCGGATTGGGTGGCTTGCTGCTGCTGGTGCTCTACGCGATGACCCGGCCTGTGTCCAAGCTAGGCTCGCAAGTCCAGGCATTCACGGCTCCGTGCCAACCATGGATGTCCGGTCCTAATGAGCAGGCGGCTGCGATAGGTCTCTCGCCGTGGCGGCCCTTTTCCGAATGGGCCCGCGGAGGACAAAGACCTGAAGGCTGTTTGGCCCCAGGGGCCTGGTCGATCGAAACCTCACTTCACCTCTGAACGCTCATGTCTTTTTGCACCAACTGCGGCGCTGCGCTCAACGAATCGGACAGGTTCTGCGCCAGCTGTGGGCAGCCTCTCGAAACCGAAAGCGTCATCCATTCGGGATCCGTTTCCACAGATCCGCCAAAGCGCAGACTTTCGGGCTGTGCTTTGGCGGCCATTGCGGGAGCAGCGCTTGCCGCTTTGACGATCGTCATTCTCTTGGTGGTTTTCTGGGCCGCCTCCAGCTTGACGGGCCCGGCAGTCGAAGCGTTGGAAGCACACTTTGCCACTTTAAAATTGGGGCAGATTGAGGCCGCGTATCAAGAAACTGCGTCGGCCTTCCAACAAGTCACCCCCTTGGAGGCCTATCGTCATTTTCTAGAAAGCAATCCGGCGTTGTTGGATGTGTCCGGCGCCAAATTCGATGAGCGTGGCATTGAAAATGGCTTGGTCACGGTGAAGGGCGCCATCACTGACTCCCAAGGCCAAAAGAGGAGCGTCGAGGCCCAGTTGAGAAAGGAAGCTGGGGTTTGGAAGGTTCAGGCCATCCAATTGCCCGGAGGCGCTGATCCGGCGCCCCGCATTCCGGGCACGGTGGTTCCGCAGGCGGCAGCGGGATCTTCCGTGGGTACCATTCTGATCGGGGCGGGCCGCCGACCGGATGGTTCCTTGATCAACCCCGGACTGCCCATTCCCCAGGGAACTGAAAAACTCAGCGCCGACATTGCGTTGCTCAACCATCCCGAAGGCGAAAGAGTCCGGGTCTGGATCGAGCAGGGAACCAACCGCACCGAACCGATCGAGTCGATGGTGGAAGGATCGGGAAACGGGAACCTACCATTTGAACTCAATCTCCGGGATACCCCGTTCGCTGCAGGTCATTATCGCTTGGTGGTGGTTCTGGGAGCCGACAAGCGTTTTATCCAAGATTTCGAAGTGCAATGAACTGACTCCCTTTGATTTCCCTGGGAATGCCCAAATCCGTTTGATCCCTACCGTGAAGTGACCGGAGCCAGTGATTATCAAGAGAACAACCTCTCCTATCAGCCATGTCCTTCTGTTCTAACTGTGGTAGTGAAGTCAGTGGTGAAGACCGCTTTTGTGGCGCTTGCGGCCATCCGGTCCGCACCGGGCCAACTTCCAGCCATCCGACCGCAGCAGCCGGACTTTCGCCTCCACTTTCAGATCCCGCTGCAATGCCTCCGTTGGGTCAGGGAGTTCAGGCTGCCCGGTCCCCGGGGCGGCGACTTCGTACTCAATGGTTGGTGGGGGGCGGCTGCCTGGCTTTGCTTGCGATGGGTTCGATCATCCTTGCAATCCTTCTTCACGTCTCTGCCAAAGGCGCAACCGAAGCTGCCAGGAGCCATTTTGAAATGATCAAGTCCGGCGACGTTGACTCGGCTTGGCGCACCACCTCGGAAGCGTTTCGCTCGGTCACTTCGTTGGAAAATTATCGTGGCTTGGTGACTGCTCGCCCGGCTCTTGGACAAATGGCCGAGATTTTGATTTCTGACCGCAAGCTGGACAATGACCTCGCCACTCTGCAGGTCCAGCTTTCCACCGCTTTGGGACCGAGCTACAACATCCCTGTGCAGGTCCGAAAAGAATCGGATGGCCGATGGCGGGTCTCCGCCCTCGATTATTCCGGTGTCCCGGAAGCCGCCACTCCTCTGTCCGCTACGGCCCCTCCGGCTGCGGAAGTGCGCCCGCCGCCAGGGCTCCCCGTTCCAGCCAGAGGACCCGTGATCCAGCAAGTGCCGTCGGGTCCTTTTCCGCCCAGCGCTCCTCCCCGCGATCCCGTGGTTCAGGAAGCCATGGCGGCCGCCGACTCTTTTTACGCTTGGTATCTCGCCAAATGGGAGGAGCCGGACATTGAACCAGAGTGGCTTGAGACCAGCCACCGTCTCACTTCCGGTTTCCTCTCAGCTTGGAAACGGGTGCAAACGCGAGGGGTTCGTCCGGGTGAAGAAGAACCTCTTGATTACGATCTCGTGACCGGTGCACAGGAAGTTCCCCTTGGTGGCTTCAAAGCGGTTTATGGGGAACCCGGCAGACGTTCCGGTACGGTCCGGGTTATCCTGCTCGCGGTGGGTTGGGACATGACTTTGGATGTTCTGATGTGGAAGGAGCCTCAGACTGGTGTTTGGCAGGTCGATGCGATTCAAGATCTCAATCAGGATCTCTCCGAGCTCACTCCTGTCGAAATACCTCCCGTGGTCAGGGCCGAAGCCACCTTGTCCTCCATTTTTGATTTGTTGAAAACCAGCGAAGTATGGCAGGCCTATGCGATGACGACGTCAGGCTTCCAGGAAAAGGTGACCCAGGAGGCTTTTACCGCTTTTGTCCAAAGCGTCCCTGTTTTCATGACGGGAGCGGTTCCGCACTTTCACGTAACCGAGGCCACCGAAGGCAAAATCAGCTTTGCCATTGACCTTGGTGGACAGAGCGGAGCAGCCATCCTCATCGATGAAGCCGGAGAGAGTGTGTGGAATCTCCACCATCTGGTTTGGGGCGGCAATTCTCTGGGAGCAAAGCTGTCTCCAGCCTTGGATGCCGCGATTGGCGAGGTCCTTATGAGCCACCAAGTTGACGCGACGACGGGGCGGATCACCGAAGAGAATTACGTCTTTGATGCCGAAGGACATGATCCCATCCATGTTGAATTTGTGGTGAGCAAAGCCTATCCCGGTCTGGTGGTTCATCTCACGGTGCCCGGATTGGACACTGGGGACCTCCTGGTTGACGAAACGGTGGTCGCTCCCGAGGGGACCAAGGGAGACTGGTTGGTCCGCTGGCAAATGCCAAGGAGCCGGAAGCGCTGGGCGACAGGAGAGTACGAACTCACCCTTGGTCTCCAGGATGGACTGCTCAAACGAATGATTTTCGGGATCCGATGAAGAGGCTGACCACAGTTTCAGGTGCTCTTGGATTGAGATTCCTCCCTCCTAATCGGGCGCCACGCCATTGGCGGGAGCAGTCGACTATGACTGGGTGGCCATTGATCCTAATGTGGGGGCTGTCCATGATTTGTTGCATGGGTGGAGTGGGGAAAGCGCTGCAAGCCAGTGATCATACCGATCTCCTCCCGCATCCGGAGCGGCAGGCGATCCAGATCATGGTGGGCTCCCAACCTGTCGCCGCGACTTTTTCGCTTCTGGCACAAGTGAAGAGCCAGTCTACCGGCGATGACATCCGGGTCATGCCGGACGGCACCCGCAAAAAACGCTGTCCGGCCTGCGGTGAATATCACATTGATGTGCCACCGGACGCGCCCCAGCCTGCAACGCCTCTGCCAATCATGACCCCACCGGTCACTCCCTTGCCGCCTCTTCAAGATGGACCGGCCTTGGATGCTGGCGTCGGGATGGTTACGGGGACCGACGAGAGTTCCAAACTCCCGGTCGAGTCGGATGATATCGCCGCAACTGTCGTCAATGCCGTGGCCACGGCTTTGGTCACAGGGATGACCGCCTTGGGAGCCGGCCTGATGATGATCGGCCTGGGAGTGACTCCCCGGGAGGTAGTGGAGGGAGTGCAGGAGCTTTTTACCAGCCCCCCGCCGCAACCTTCCCCCGAGGCAGCGCCACCCCCGTGCGATGAGGAATTTGAGAGATGGAAGCAAGATTTTGCCAGCAGAGGCTGGAGGTATTCAGAAAGAGACGGGGTGGCAGAATTTGAGCCGGTCGAAGGCGCCACGAATGAATCCGGATGGATCTATTCCCAAAAGGAGGGAGCATTTAAGCCACCCGAGGAAGGGGTGCCGCAACCAGATCTCTCCAACTCTGATACGGCTTATCGCGAGGAGGTCCGGCTTCTGCAGGAAGATTTGGAACGTCAACGGGACTTCTTGGATCGGGAGCGAGAGCGACTCCGGCACTACGAGCAGGCGGGTCTCGCGGAGTTGGTGCCCGGCTCCCGTGAGCGGATCCGGGAATATGAAAAACTCACCCAATTGAACCAGCGTGAATTGGACCGCCTTGGGGAGGATCGCCCGGTGCATACGGTTGAGGAGAACCAGAATCTCGCGGCGGAGACCGGCGAGCGTCTTCGCACGAAGGAAACCTTCCGCCAATTGAACGAAAGTGAGGCCCGTAGTGATGAGATCCAGAAGCGTTTGGAGATCGATGCAGCTCGCGAGGCCTCGACCCGGGAGGCGGAAGCGCTCGTCTCACAGAATCTGCCCCGTTTGGAGGAGCGCATGAAGGCGATTCTGGATGAGAAAACGAAGGAAGGTTACTTCGTCCGCAATTCCAATCTGCCTAAGAAAGCCTGGAACAACACGCTCGGGCGGGCGGTCGAATGGGCGGGCGGTTGGAAAGGCGGGCAATGCGGAGAATACGGGCAATGGGGGATGGACTGGTCCAAGGATGCGGTCCATGAGTTGTTCGGACAGGATGCGGTGGTGACGGATATTGCGGCATCAAACAATCCATTTCTGGGTCACCGCGCCACGAAAGTGATTCTGCCGGATGGCCAGAGGCTGGTGCTGGATTACTGGGAATCGATGCCCTCAGGCAGTCCGAAAATTTACCAGGAGGACCAATGGATCGAGCAGTGGAACCAAAAATTGATGGGCAATATCCTGGGTAGGGTGGAGGTAGACCGCCATCCCGATGAATTGTTGCTGAAGAGCCAGATTGAAAACTTTGGAGAGGAAGCGGGGGTGCAGAAATTCCGTTCCTATTTTGCCAACCGTGGGCGGGCCGGGCATGCCGAGACGCTCATCCGAAGCTGGGGGAAAAATCCATGGTGACCACCCCCATACCTCATCCCGATCAGGTTCGCCTTGAAAAGAAAGCCGCCGGCATTCTGGCCACGAAGCCTGACCCTGCTGAAAGAGTGGAAACGGTCTTTGGGCCAATGGAGGATTGGGTTTTCGAAATCGGGGAGGACTGGAAACTGCTGCTAATTCCTTTCGCAAGCCGGTGGTGGTATTTCGACCGGATTCATGACGACTGGCAGGACACCGGCCACGGGACTGATGAAGTGATTTTCCTGGTAAAGGATGGCTTGTTGCAGGCCGTGCCAGTTTCATCATCCGAACCCTCTTCTCCGAAGGGACCGCATTTCTGCACCCAGTGCGGCGCGTCTGTTCAGGAAGGGGATCGGTATTGCCGGGGGTGTGGCATGGCGCTTCGTGCCTGAGCCGACAAAACTTGCCGACTCACCATCAGGCCTTGCCCTAGCTGGTGAGACAGCCAGCCTTTCCCAAGGAAACGTCAGGAGTCCTTCAGCAGAGTCGGAGACGGCTCTCTCCCGTCTGCTCTCAGCGCAGCGGTATCCCTGCGGAAACGCGTCCCTTGTCGGAACGGGTCGTTCCTTTCAGGATGCGAGCATGCGCACTGTGATGATTGTCGTTGGTTTTTGCTGGGGTCTGGGCCTGCTTCGGGGGGCGGAGTCGGCGCAGTCCCCCGGGGACAGGGCGCCATGGCCGGTTCTGCGGACGGCCTCCGTTTCCGACCCTTTGCCGGGCACATCGCCCTTGGCGGGGTCCCGGGATTTTGCAGAACTCATGATTCAGGCTGCGGACGCGTTGTTGCTGAAGCAGATTGATCAGTCATTGGCCAGACGTTCGACCCTGTGGCAGAGGGACCTTTCCTCTTGGGAAGCTTACCGCCGATCCGTCGCTCCCAACCGGGAAAGGTTTGCCAAGCAGACCGGAGTCTCAAAGGATCCCCGGGTTGCTGGCGCCGGATTTGAATACGTCTCCCCGGTCGCTGGCGTGCCGCTGGTGAACTACGATCAAGGCAGCCTGTGGTGGGTTCGTTGGGAGGCTTTCGGCAAGGTCCACGGGGAAGGGTTTCTTCTGGAACCCAACAATTACCAAGGGGTGAATCTGATTGCGCTCTCCGATGCGGATCACACCGCCGACCAATTGGCGCGTGATTTTGCCAATCCTGAAAGCCAGGAATCAGGTTTCGCACGGTGGTTCGGATCACTGGGATGCCGCCTGCTGATTCCCATATTGGTCGACCGTTCCGAGAATGACTTTCATCTGTCCCAGCGGGAGTGGCTGCACCGGCCGGCGTTCGAGTTGGGGCGGACCTTGGCAGGGTATGAGGTTCTAAAAGTTCTAGCGGCGCTCGATGAAATGGAGGCGGCTCATCCCGGATCACGAACCGGCATCCTTGGGTGGGGGGAGGGTGGACGGCTGGCCCTCTATGCTGGCGCGCTTGATGAGAGGCTCCAGTCTGTCTGTGTGGCCAGTTACTTCGGTTCCCGTCAAGAGGTATGGGATGAGCCTGCCGATCGTCAGGTGTCCGGTTTGTTGAGAGAATTTGGGGATGCGGAAATCGCCACTTTGATTCTGCCACGGACTTTGGTGATCAATCAGGGAATTTTCCCGGATGCGGGATACCGGCTTGGAGCGGACGGTCGGCCGGAGCGTCTCAAGGAACGTCAAGCGAAACCTGGAAAACCAGGGCGGCTCCATTCTGTCCCCCTTGCAGAGGCGCGGGCGGAGGTGGAGCGCCTGAGGGAACTTACCGCAGGATTGAAGCCCGAACCAACGGTGGTTTTTCAAACGTCTCCCCCGGATCGGGAGGTCTCCGGCGAGGCAGTGGCCGCTTGGCTCAGTGCCCTCGGGGTTTCTGCAGAGGCTCCTGTCCCCGCTCCCGGTGCCATGGCATCCCATCTCGACGAGAAGTCTCCCCAATGGTTTGGGCACCGCAGGGAAGTGCAAGTCTCTGAATTGGAGGGCCACAATCAATGGGCCTTGGAAGACTCGCGCCGACTGCGGGAGGAGTGGTTCAAGGCAATCCGGACGGACACATTGGCGAACTACCAAGCCGATATGGCGGTGCCGCGTCAGCGATTCCGCGAGGAGGTTGTTGGTGATTTGCGTTTGGACAAAGTTCCGCCGGCTCCGCAGTCCCGGCGCTATCAGGAAGGGGCCGGAGTGGTGAGCTACGAGGTTCGTCTTGAGGTCAGTCCTGGTTGGTTCACCTATGGAATACTCACCCTTCCCGAAAAGCTGGATCTCTCCGGCAAGGAGAAACGTCCGGTCGTGGTTTGTCAGCATGGCCTTGAGGGGCGCCCTCAGGACGTCATCGGAGAAGCTGGCTTCAAGGCCTATTCCGCGTTTGCAACCACGCTGGCTCAGCAGGGATTCGTGACTTTCGCTCCCCAGAATCCATACATCTTCAACGACCATTTCCGCACCCTGCAATTCAAGGCGCAGTCCCTCGGGGCCTCCCTTTTCTCCCTGATTGTGCCCCAGCATGAGCAGATTGTTTCCTGGCTCGGTTCCCTTCCATTTGTCGATGCCAAGCGCATCGGGTTTTACGGTCTTAGTTATGGAGGCAAAAGCGCCATGCGTCTGCCTGCCCTGGTGGAAGGCTACAGCCTTTCCATCTGCTCGGCCGACTTCAACGAATGGGTCTGGAAAAATGCGGCAACCGATCCCAGGTCATTGCGTTACAGTTACGCCAACAAAGGCGAGTACGAGATCTTCGAGTGGGATTTGGGAAGCACCTTCAATTATGCGGAAATGGCTGCTTTGATCTGCCCGCGACCCTTCATGGTGGAACGGGGCCATTTCGATGGGGTTGCTCCTGATGAAATGGTGGCCTTCGAGTATGCCAAAGTGCGGCGTCTCTACCAGGCGCTGCTCGGCATCGGAGATCGGACGGAGATCGAATGGTTCGCGGGTCCCCACAAGATCAATGGGGTTGGAACCTTCCGGTTTTTGCGGCGGCACTTGGATTGGCCTGCTGCCCCTTGATACCTGTTCTCAGGACCGTTTCGGCACCCACCGGGCGGGATCGAGACCATAATAGTGCTTTAACTCAGCATAGAGTGCGGGGCGTTCCTGTTGCAGTTCATGGGGGAATTCAAAGAATCCCTCGGTCGATACGGCAAAGAATTCCGCCGGGTTCTCGGCACCGTAGGGATCGAGCAGCGGAGCTTTCTGGCTCCGGTGGGATTCCCACGCGTCGACCTGATCTAGGAAGTCCGCATATTCATCACTCCATACTCCGGCCCAATGAGAATAGTCTTCGCCGTCATCGAGAGGCGGGACTCCGTCAGCCCTGGAATCGGCCTGATCCAGTTGGTGGGCGAACTCGTGGTAGGTCACATTGATGCCGTCATCCTCAGAGGCCGCGCCTCGCAGCACGTCCGACCAGGCCAGGACCACGGAACCGGATCCCCAGGATTCTCCGAGACGTTCCTCACGGCGGGCTTTGCGGTCTTTGGTCAGTTCAAAAACCCGTTTCCCGGAGTCCCGGTATGCATCCGGGTAGACCAAAATTGTCTGGAGACGTGGGTAGAAGGTGGCCTGCCGCATCCCGAGAAGAAGCAGGCAGGCTTGGGCGGCAACCAGCAGTCGCATTTCAGGAGTCACCTCGCGGAGATCCCCACAAGGTTCGAAGGTTTTCTCGGCAAGGAAAATTTGAATGTATTCGTGCAGCTTCTGACGAAGATCCGCCGGGAGATGCGGGTAGAGCGCATAGTCATTCTCCAGCCAACCCTGCCATTCCGCAGGGAAGGGCTGCGACGCGTGGCGTTGGCGGATCCGGCGACGCCACAAGGAGGGCCCCACGGCGGCGGCCAATCCCCCGAGAACCAGGAGCAGCAGGGCCGCGAGGATGGCGACTTCGAACATGGGGCCTCTCTCCGCAGGCGCCTGCGAAAATCAGTCGCCGAGCAGATTTCCCAGGCCTCCCAGGATGCTGCCTTCCCCCGTGGCTTTTCCGCCGGCGGAGGGGGCATTGGCGAGAATGCGATCGGCCAAGCGGGAAAAAGGCAGGCTTTGCAGATAGACGGTGCCATAGCCCTGAAGGGTGGCGAGAAAGAGACCCTCCCCTCCGAAAAACATCGATTTCAGATTGCCTGCCCGTTGGATGTCATAGGTGATTCCCGGGCTGAAGGCGACGATGCAACCCGTGTCGACCCGGAGCTGCTCTCCCTTGAGTTCCTTTTTGATGACTGTTCCGCCCGCGTGAATGAAGGCCATGCCGTCCCCTTTGAGTTTCTGCAAGATGAAACCTTCCCCACCAAAGAAGCCGGCCCCAAGCCGTTTGTTGAACGCAATGGAAATCTGAGTGCCGAACGCCGCGCAGAGGAAGGCGTCTTTCTGACAGGTGATTTCGCCACCGATTTCTCCGAGGTTGATCGGGATGATTTTTCCCGGATAGGGGCCGGCAAAGGCGGCCCGCCGCTTGCCCTGGCCTCCCCGGTGGGTGAAGTGAGTCATGAAGAGGGACTCACCGGTCAGGGCGCGTTTGCCCACCGAGAGGAGCTTGCCCATGAAACCTTCATTCGGCTGGGATCCATCTCCCATCTTGGTTTCAAATTGGATGTCCTGCTCCAGATAGTTCATGGCTCCCGCCTCCGCGATGACCGTCTCACCGGGATCCAATTCCACCTCGATGATTTGGAGGTCGTCCCCGAAGATTTCATAATCCACTTGGTGGCATCGGGTTGGCATGGACTGAGCTCCAGTCTGCGGCACTGCGGGAGGAAGTCCGGGGGCGGGGGGCGCGCTCACCGAAGAAAACAGCTGTGGCAATGCCTGGCCGGCCGGTGTCCATGCCGGCATGCCGGCTGCCCAGACGGGAGTGGAAGTCTGGATGACGCCACTTTGAATGAGCATGGGAAGCTGATCTTCAGTGGTTTGGAGCTGTTGGCGGTTGGCGTCGGCGTAGTACCAAGGTTTCATAATTGATGGGTTTGGTTGGCTGAAGATAGCGATAAAAAGTCCTTAAAAGTAATGAACCCTGACCGGCAGTGCAAGCTGTAAGGGGCCTCAAAAATGGGGCCTGCCATCATGGCACAGGGACTTCTGAGAGGATGGACTGGAGGCTTGTGGCGATCTGCCGTCTCCGGCCGGGCTCCTCCCCGGACCAAGAGTTCTGTTCTTCATCCGCCAATGCCAGACGGTGGGCAAGCACTGGGATGAAAACACGTTTCACATCATCCGGAAAAACAGCGGGTTGGCCCTGGAGCAAAGCTGAAGCCTGGGCGGCACGGAGCAGGGATAAACTGCCCCGGGTCGACACCCCCTGACGCAGCTTGCGGTGGTGGCGGACGGCTTCGCACAAGGCCACGATATAGTGGCAGATGGTCTCGGCGACGGCGATATTCCGGGCGGCTTGCTGCCAGCCTCGAACTTCCTCCACAGTCGCCAATGGCTCCAGCGTGTTCACTTGATGGGTGCCCTGGAGGTGCTGCTGCAGAATGCGGCTCTGCATGGCGGGGGGCGGCAGGTGCATTTCTATGGAAATGAGGAAGCGGTCCAGTTGGGGCTCAGGAAGCGCAAAGGTGCCCGTCGAATAGAGGCTGTTCTGCGTGGCCACGACCATGAAAGGAGTAGCAAGGTGACGGGTTTCCCCATCCAACGAGACCTGCCCTTCGTTCATGCATTCGAGCAGGGCGCTCTGCACCCTGGGACTCGTCCGGTTGATTTCATCCGCAAGCAGGAGGTGGGTGAAAACGGGCCCCTCCATGAATTCAAACCGGCCGGAGGCCTGATGGTACACGGAATAGCCCAGAATATCGGAGGGAAGAAGATCGGGAGTGAATTGAACCCGGCGGAAGCGCCCGTGGATGAGATGGGCGATGGCTTTGGCGAGTGAGGTTTTGCCAATCCCGGGTTCCCCCTGGATCAGGGCATGGCCTCCGGCGAGCAGAGAGATGATCAGCAGGGATGACGCTTCCTGTGAGCCCAGCACGACGTTTTCGAGGCGGTTCTGGATGAGATCAAGTTTGGATTTGATGACATTGGCGGGAGGGACCGCGAGCGGAGCAAGAGCCATGGGGAGCGGGTCGGAAATGTTACTCGGTCCGGCCGCCCAGAGTGGAGCGCAAAGCCGAGCGGAACCGATCGAGAAGGAAGGGATCAATGGGGTGGGGAACCCGCACGGCGAGAAAAACCCAACTCGTTTCGTCTTGTGGTCGCGCGAGGATGGGTATCAGACAGAGCCATTCCGAGTGGGTCGGGAAATGCATCGCGGTGTCGTGATCGAGACCCAG
The DNA here is from genome assembly GCA_024233005.1 of Akkermansiaceae bacterium. GTDB lineage: Bacteria > Verrucomicrobiota > Verrucomicrobiia > Verrucomicrobiales > DEV007 > JACKQE01. The sequence goes on from JACKQE010000001.1 coordinate 273,731, forward strand.
GGGACGTCCCCAGCGACGCATGGAACGGGTCATCTGGGTCACGGATTGCACGAACTCCCGGTTGGTGGCTGGGTCATCAGCCAGTGCCTGCGGAAAGGAGAGCGGATGACCATCCCGATCGAGCAGCGCCAGAAGGGTCCCTTCGGTGTGTTGGATGACGAGTTTCTCGAAATCCGCCATTCGGTCGGTCAGTTTGGCATCAGGACCGGTCTCTGGAATGGCCGAAAAGGTGAATCCTGGTGAGGTGTCCGGCTCGGTTGAATCAGGAGGCGCGGCGGATTCTTCTTCCGTTGCCGCTTCCTGTTCCATGAACAGAGGGGTCTCCATTTCGGGAAGGGTCGGCGCGGATTCCGCTTGTCCGCTGTCTTCCGAGTTCGCAAGCGATTCCACCTGCGGAGCCTCCGGGGCAGCCTCCAAGCCGGGCGGCAGGGAGTCCAAGGCTTCGGTTTCTGTGGGGATGCGTCGCTTCAACAGCCCCCCTTCATCCGCCCAGGTCCGCACAGCAGTCAGGGTGGCAGCCACGCGCAGTGACTGGGCCAGTGAGAACGGAGGTGGCTCCGGGAGCTCCTCGCAGGCATCCTCGTCCTCCTCGGAGGGCAAGGCGCCAACACCAAACCTCTCCAAGGGTTCCATCCAAGGCTGAGATTCAGGTTCATTCGTAGTCCCGGGTCCATCAGGGGCGGGGGAAGCTTCCAGGCTCCCGGGCTCTGTTGCCTGCTGGGCAGCAGCGTGCGGCACCGGTTCGCCCAGTGAGGAGAGCAGACGGGCGACCTCGTCGCGGTCAATCCATGAGGCGGGTGAATTCATTTTCGTGTCCTGGGTTGTTCAGGGCGAGCCGGGATTCCAGTTCAGCGGCGAGCTGGTCGAAGATGAAAGCCGTGGCGGAGGGATGCCGCTGCAGCAGTGCGATCGGGACTCCGGCTTGGCTGGCTTGGAGAAATTCCCGGTCTCTGGGGATTTGGGCATCAAAAAACATGTGGCCGGGCAGCAGTTCGCGGAATTCGCGCTGCACTTCGAGTGAGACCGGGACCCCGGGTTCCACCATGGTGAGCACCACCCCGGCAATCATGGGAGCCTCTTTCCCCTGACCGGTGCGCAGCTGAGCCAGCGCGCGGAGCATGACCGGCAGGGTGCGAAGTCCCAGAGGATGGGCCAACTGGGGCAACAGAAGGTGGGAACCGGAACGCATCAGGCGGTAGGGCAGTCCCCGCACACCGGCCGGCGTGTCAACAATGACCACGTCCGGTCCAAGCGAGGTGTCCGAGGCCGCCGTGAAAATGGCCCGAAAACGATCTTGAAGATCAGGCTCCTGATCCAGCCGATCCATGATCGCCGGCTGTTGGGCGGCATGACCTGCCGGAAGAAATTTGAATTCCGGGAGACGGGTCCCAAGGAGCAGCGATTCCACGCGGACCCTGTCGATGTCCCGGTCCAGCGCCAGGTCGTAAAATCCCTGGGCGGTGGAGGCTTTCGTGCTCAGTGAGAATCCTGCGCCGCCGAGCGGATCGGCATCAATGAGGATAACCCTTCTCCCACGGCTCGCCAGAGCATAGGAGAGATTCACCGACAAGGTGGTCCGTCCGGTTCCTCCGTTTTGGCTGGCGATTACGAGGTGATTCACAATGACAACATTCCCTCTCCGTCCTGCGGGTATGGCAGACGCGGATCACTAGAATACAGAATCACGGCCGACCTTCCATCTTTTTCGGTGCCGGCTTTGCTTTCATGCTCTCCCGAACCGCTCCTGTGGCGAATTCTTTTGGGGCAAATCAAGAAAAGCAGGCATCACCAGCGTCAGCGAATCTTGGAGAGGATGAAGCGGGCCAGTTTTTCAGGTTCCCCGCCGGGGAGTAGGGGGGCCCCGACAGGCCAGTTGGCCCGGAGGTGTCGCTGCTCAGGGAACTGACCTGGCCGGAGGTGACGGACTTGCACCAACTGCCCATCCCGCCAGATCCAGGATCTGGGGCGGCAAGGGCCGACCAGCAAAGGATCACTCCAGGTGTGCAAAGAGATTACTCGATCCGTCAGCGCTGCGGCAAGGTGCATCGGGCCACTGTCCACACTGAGAGTCCAACAGGCTTGTCGCAGGACATGAATCAACTGCGGCAGGGTGGTCCGTCCGAGCAGACTCACCGCCCCTTCGGGAAGCAAGGTCACATCGAAATCTTCTCTGCTTGAGCCAACCACGACGACCCGAAGCCCTTCGGACACAGCCTCCTTGCAAAAGGCCAACACTTCGGACGGTTGGAGCGATTTTCCCGCTCCCCGGGAGAAAGGATGAATTGCCACCAAGGGTGCGGTTCCTGCCGGTAAGGCTTCCTCGGGCACGGGGTCTCCGGCGCCGAGGACAAATTGTGGCTCCTCCGGCACGGGAATGCCCAATCCAGTGAGAAGACGCAAGTAACGGTGGACCGCATGAAGCTGGCGGTGGTCTGGGACTGGGATCCTCCGGTGGTAAGCCAGCCAAGCCAACTCCCGGGCTTCCCGGAATCCAGCGATGATCGGCGCTTTGGTGGATCTGGCGAGCACCGCGCTGCGGGCCAGGCCCTGGAAATCGAGCACCAAATCCGGTTCCTTGTCCGAAAGAGTGGACTGCATCCACTGCCAAGCGTTCCACCAGCCCGTGAGACCGCGGAATTCCTGCCTCGGAAAGGCCACGACTTCATCAAGGTGGGGATGTCCGAGCAGCAACGGAGCCCATTCCGTATTGACGATCCAACCCAAGGAGGCCTCAGGAAAGGCCGCGCGCAAAGCGGAAAGAGCCGGGAGGGTGTGGATGATGTCTCCCAGGGAGCTGGGTTTGACAATGAAAATTCGAGGCTCGTGGCTGGGAAAGCTGAGCGGTGGGCCTGGAGGAGGGAGGCTCACAGGATGATCTGGCACAGACAGCGTTTACTGCCCCACTGAGAGCCGATCTGCAAGGCGCTCGGGGAGACCCGCTTCGACGATCTTTTGTTGGGTCGTGGCGAGGTCGTATTCCAAGCGGTGGAGTCGGACGTGCTGGTGTTCCACATCATAAATAGTGTAGGCTGCCCGCCAGTCGCCATCTCTGGGCTGGCCAACGCTGCCGACATTGATGAAATACTTTTTGCCCAGTTGGAGATGGACTTCGGTGTCAGGGTGCAACTCCACACTTTCACCCTTGACGTAAATTCTTGGCACATGGGTGTGCCCATAGAAGCAGAGCTGAGTGAACTGGTAACTGAAGCTCGCCATCGCATCGAATTTGTTGGTGACGTAACCCCAGTTCCCTGGAGTGTCGAGAGTGGCGTGAACGATGGTGAAGTCCCTCACCTGTCTCACGAGTTTGTTGGCCAGGAGCCAGTCGCGCTCTTCCTGGGTGAGTTGGTGGCGGGTCCATTCGAGGGCATGCCGGGCGAGATGGTTGAGTCCTTCCAACTGGGTGTCCCCGGCGGCTTCCTCGTCGTGATTGCCCCGGACCACGGGGCATCCCAGATCCCGCACGATTCTCAGACATTCGCCGGGATTGGCATTGTAACCGACAATATCACCGATGCAGACGTAGTGGGTGCACTCCTGAGCCTCCGCGTCGGCAAGCACTGTTTGCAATGCTTCCAAATTGGCGTGGATGTCTCCAAAAATTGCAAATTTCATTACCGTCGGGGATCTGGGAAGGGGAATGGACGGCTGGGGGCCAAGCAAAACGACAGCCTTCAAGGAAGCACAGGAACTCTGAATGGCAATGGCTGCCACTCCTTTTTTACGTCCCGCGAGCCTTCAAGGTTTCACAGATTCCACTTTTTGAGGCGCCAGAAGCCTTTCCACCATCAACGTGGCGGTCCGGCCCACCATGTTCAGGCTGAGAGGATCGATGCGTTCCAAGGTGTCTTCCCGGGTGTGCCACTGCGGATAATTCATATCGATCAGATCGATGGTGGGCACTCCGGCGGCAATCAGGGGCACATGGTCATCGATCAAGGATCCGGGGTGAAACCCGAAATGATCCTTGTAGCCAAGATCATCGGACGCTTGGAAAAGTTTTTTCGCGAGTGCCGAGGGGGTGTCCTGGGGAATGGAGACCCGGACACCTCGATGGCCGATGAGATCCAGCAGAACCCCCCAGCGTGGTCTCAGTGGCGGATCCCAGCGGCGCAGGACACTGGCATAGTATCGGCTGCCATAGAGCCCGTCGGCAGCGTCGAACTTCACCAAGGCCTCTTCACCGTCAAAGAGGACGATTTCCAACTTGGCGGCAAGTTTGGGTTTGTTGGCCAGGAGGCGCGCCATTTCCAGCACCACGCCCAGACTGGAGCCGGGATCATTGGCTCCGACAAAGGGGTAATCATCCACCGTTTTGGTGTCGTAGTGGGAAAGCAGCAAACCGCTCACCGGCCGATCCCACAAGGGGACTCCCTCGGCGTTCCCTCCGTCGAAACGGTAACGGAGGTTCACAAACTCCAGTTTGCCCCGGGGGGTTTCCTCTTGGAAGACCTGACGCTGGGCCTGCCAGCCCCAGGTGGTGAGTTTGTCGTCCAGCCAACGGCGGGAAGCGTCCAGCGCCGGCGATCCCGCCGGACGGGGGCCCATGGCAACAATGTCCGCCACATGGCGGTGGGCGTTTGGCCCGGAAAACTCGACATGGAGAGTCGGATGGTCTCCGGAGCAACTCGCCAGACCCGCCAGAAAGGAGATCCAGACCACCCGGGAGGTGGTCCATGGGAGGCAATTCATTCTGAAGGAAGTCCGAGCAGTTGGAGGATGCGGTCGAGGTCTTCGTTGCCGTAGTATTCGATTTCGATCCGGCCTTTTTTGTCCCCGTGCACAATGTTGACATTGGTGGAGAAGCGCTGCCGGAAACGGTCTTGCAGATCACGCAAAAAATGATCGACAGGCTTGGGGGGCTTGCCGTCGCCGCCGTCGTTCTTGCTGGTCAAACGTCCCGCCAAGTGTTGCGCGACGAGGCGCTCTGTCGCCCGCACATTGAGTTTTTTGCGGACGACGATATCGGCGATGAGTTTTTGCTCTTCCCTGTTCTTGATACCGAGGATGGCCTTGGCATGGCCGGAGGAAAGGATGCCCTGCGACAACATAGCCTGAAGGGAGGTGTCCAACTCCAGCAACCGCATCGCATTCGAGACCGTGGCCCGGTTTTTTCCGACCCGCTGCGCAATCTCTTCCTGTTTGAGACCGAACTCGCGGGCGAGGCGGGCATAGGCTTCCGCTTCTTCCACGGGGTTCAGGTCTTCGCGCTGGAGGTTTTCGATCAGCGCCAGTTCAAGTACTTCTTTGTCCGAGGCCCCGCGGGAGATGACGGGCACCTCGGCCAGCTCCAATTTTTGGCAAGCCCGCCACCGGCGTTCTCCGGCGATGAGCTCGAGTCGACCGCCGACTTCGCGGACAATCAGAGGCTGGATGATGCCGTGCTCGCGGATGGACTCGACCAGTCCCGCAAGCTGTTCTTCATCAAACCGTTTTCGGGGCTGGAAAGGGCTGGGAACGATCTGGGAAAGCGCGACATGACGCACGCGCTCCCCTGTCACCGTGTCGGTGTGAAATTGGTTGCTCCCCCCGTCACCTTCCTGCCGCACCGGCACGGTGCCAGGAGCGCGGATGAGGGCGTCCAAGCCCCTGCCCAAACCTTTTTTGTTCAACATCACGGGTGATCGGAAATCTTTTCCTTGGATCAATCAACCAAGCGGATGCCGGAGACGGCGGCGCGTTGCATGGCGAGGTGTTGCTCGTCGGTGCAAGAGGAGTCGATCGGGGCATCTGGAATCGCGTCGTTCTCGACCAGCAACCCCTGCTCCAGCAGCCAGTTCTCAATCTCAGCACCGCTCACGTCCGCGAGCATTTGACCGTTGATTTCGACACAGGGAGAAAGGGGTTGACCGCTTTTGTGCTCCATTTCCCAGCGAAAGGCCGGATTTTTGATGATATCCTTCTCTTCAAAGGCGAGGCCATATTTCCGGAAGATGGCGCGAACGCCCTCACTCCAACCACAATGGGTTTTCAGGTAGGCGGTGATGGTGAGTTCCGGATGTTCCATGGTGGTGTGGTTGGGTTGGTGGAGAGAATTTGGGGAAGAGGCACCGACCGGATGTCCGGTGGTGGAGCATGCTACAGTCAGAGGGCAGTCCATGCAACCGCCGGGACGTGTCATCCTGCAGGGAAGGGCGAGAAAAGTTTTCCGCTCGGTCCCGAGAGGGCGAATTTTTTTTTCAGAGGCACCGTGCAGAGCCGTCCCACCGGGAGGAGGTGCTTGCAAAATCATCATTTTCCGCTTATATCAGCGTCCTCATGGCTAATACCCCCGTCATCAATCTCCGCAAAGGCCACGCCGTCAGGCACAATGGCGACGTCTGCATCGTCACTGCCACAGAACTGAAAACGCCGCCCCGCATGGCTTCCTATGTGCAGATGTCGATTCGCAGCCTTGCCTCGGGACGCGTTCACAACCTGAGGATGACCTCCAATGAGTCCCTTGATTCGGTCAACATGAACCGGCAGGAGTATGAACTCAGCTACACCGATGGGGAGGGATACCATTTCATGCATCCGGAGACTTTCGAGGATGTCGTGGTCAGCAATGCCATGGTCGAACCAGTGAAGAATTACCTGATCGAAGGCCAGAAGTACACCATCCTGTTTGCCGACGAAAAAGTAGCCACCATTGAGCTGCCCGCCTCCATGATTCTCACTGTGACGGAGTCGGCCGAAGGCATCAAAGGGGACTCTTCCAGCAATGTCTTCAAACCCGCGACTTTGGAAACCGGTCTGGTCGTGCAAGTGCCCCTTTTCGTCAAAGAAGGTGACAAAATCAGCGTGAAGACTGAAGATGGATCCTATCTCGGTCGGGCCAACTGATCGTCCTGCGTCTGACAATTCCTGAAACAGGGGCCCGGAAGTTTCCGGGCCTTTTTCCTATTCGGAACTCCCCTGAGTGCCGTTATTTCTTCGTCTTGTCGTCCAGGTTCCGTTTCAAGTCCGCCTCGGTTACGCTGGAGGGCACCCCCTCTGCGGGGACTTCGACCTTCGCCACCCAAAGCAGAGCGTTGAGCATCAGTTTCCTGAAGTCGTCATTGCCCCAGTTCAGATGAAAATGTCCACCGGTGAAGCCGAAACCGCGCCCACCGTCCGGCCGCTCCACGGCCCACATCATGGCCTCCGCGAGGCCCTTCTCCGCTTGGATGTGTGGATAGGGGCCTTTGGGGTAGACATAGGGCCCGTCGCGAGTTGCGTCAGGGGGAGTGGCCACAAGAATCGGCACAAAACTGGTCCCCGCATCCTGGGCGGCCTTCGTGCCATCTTCGAAGGCCGGACGGAATCTCATGTTGATGTACCATTCGTCCTTGATCTGAAACGGCTTCACGCCCCGCGTGATCGGGTGCTGGGGGAATGACGCAAAGGTTGGTTCCCACATCGGATTGCACGAGTAACTGTTTTCGTAAAAGCCACCGATCCAGGATTTGAATTCCGTCCCCGCCTGGCTGGGAACGACTTCGACCCCATAGTGCATGCAGCCGAATCCCACTCCCCTGGCGACCAGCTTGCGCAGGGTCTCTAGATGGTCCCCTTGAACCGCCGGATGTCCCGCCCCACCATCGGCATAAATAACTACCGCATCCGCGTCGGCAAAGGTGGATTCGTTTTTTACCCAGCCCATTTCGTGGCGCTCCACCACCAAGCCGGGAACTCCCTGAAGGCATTGCTCCAAAACCGTCGTCCCGGCCCGGAATTCATGCATCAAGGGGGGATGCGAGGGTTTTCCAGCAATCAGGACGAGCTTTTTTTTGCCGTCGGGTGTCGAGGCTTGGCTGGTCAGGCCGGGACCGAAGCAAAGCAGGAGGGAAAGAAAAATCGGGATCGGGGAGGGAAGTTTCATGGGGAAGTCGTCTGTCCACCCTCGCCATGCCGGAGCGTTGCGTCAAGAGGGGAAGGCCGGCCGGAAGAAGGTGGTCCCCGGGGTGAAAAACGCTTTTCTTCATCCGTGTTTCAGGGCACGATCAAAGCCATGAAGCGTTGTCCCCTGCTGATTCTCCTGACACTAACGATCGGTCTGCCTTCTCTCAGGGCGGTGGAATCTCCTCCCAACATAGTCTTCATTCTCTGCGATGATCTGGGTTACGGAGATGTGCAGTGTCTCAATCCGGAGGGGAAAATCAAGACGCCCCATTTTGACGCCATCGCCCGGCGAGGCATGACGTTCACCGATGCCCACAGTTCCTCCGCCGTCTGCACCCCGACCCGTTATGGGGTGATCACCGGACGCTACAATTGGCGTTCCCGGCTTCAGAGCGGTGTGCTGGGGGGGCTGAGTCCTCGCCTGATCGAGGAAGGACGTGAAACGGTGGCTTCGCTGCTGAAATCCCGCGGCTACCACACCGCCTGCGTCGGCAAATGGCACCTTGGCATGGATTGGGTGAAGTTTTCCGGAAAGGAAGTCAGCGATTTGAACATCGAAAAAGCGGACCAAGTCAACAGCGTCGACTTCACCCAGCCGGCCTCCAATGGTCCCACCAGCCTTGGATTCGACGAGTACTTCGGTATCAGCGCGTCCCTCGACATGGTGCCCTATGTCTTCATCGAAAATGATCACGTCATTGCCAATCCCACCGAGACCATGAAACTGGAAATGAATGCCGGGGATCGGAAATCGTTTTCTCGCGAAGGACCGGGAGCTCCAGGTTTCCGCGGCGAGGACGTCCTTCCCACACTCACCAAACGGGCGGTGGGCATCATCGAGCGCCAGGCTGCCCCCGCGAAGGATGGTCATCCGTTTTTCCTCTACCTGCCGTTGGCCTCTCCTCACACCCCGATCCTGCCATCCGCGGAGTGGCGCGGAAAATCCGGCATCAGCCTCTACGCCGATTTCGTCATGGAGACGGACGATGCCATCGGAAAGGTTTCCCGGGCACTTGAATCCAGTGGTCTCGCGGAAAACACGCTCCTTATCGTGACCAGTGACAACGGGTGCTCACCAAGCGCCAATTTCCCCCAATTGGCGGAGCACGGGCACAATCCGAGTTACCACTTCCGCGGTCACAAGGCCGACATTTTTGACGGCGGGCACCGTGTGCCCTATTTGGCTCAGTGGCCTGCCGTGATCAAACCCGGGAGCCATTATGATCACCTTGTCGGACTGTGGGATCTGATGGCCACGGCGGCGGAGATCACTGGAGCCCCGCTTTCGGAGAATGCGGGGGAGGACAGCGTCAGTCTGTTGCCGGTGTTCCGTGGTGCGACCGACCAGCCGGTGCGCGACCACCTCATCCATCATAGCATCAATGGCAGCTTCTCGATTCGTCAGGGTCAGTGGAAACTGGAACTTTGTCCCGATTCCGGTGGCTGGAGTGAGCCGCGACCGGGCAATCCCAACGCCAAGAAAAAGGCCGCCGCCGGGAAGCCGGCAGCAGTATTGCCCCCCTTGCAGCTCTACGATCTGAGCCAGGACATCGGGGAAAAAAACAACGTGGCGGCTGACCACCCCGAAATCGTGACCCGCCTCATCGGCTTGCTCGAAAAGGACGTGCGTGACGGTCGGAGCACGCCCGGCACCCCCCAGAAAAACACCGTCGATCCCAATCTCTGGAAATTCTCTCCCCGGCCTTAGGCCATCATGCCCAGCAGGCTGTCGGCACAGAGCAGGGCGAAGGCCTCATCATTGATGGCAAGATCGGACGCCACCAAGGGGATGTCCTGGCGCAGGTGATCTCGGATCGATTGGAACAGAGCGGTGTCGGCATCCGGATCGTGGAACGGCTGACCTGGCTGGCTGATCATGCTGATGCCCCGGAGGGGAAGGTGAATGGTCACCGGACCTTTGTAGTCATTGGCCTTTTCGGCAAAAATCCGCCCCAGTTCCTGGCATTCCTGCACGGAAGTGCGCATCAGGGTGGCCTGCGGATTGTGATGGTAAAAAACCCTTTTGGCATATCTTGAGGGAACCGATTTCGGCTCGCCGAAGTTCACCATATCAAGACACCCCGGGACCAGCACGGTCGGCAATCCGGCCAGACCGGCCGCTTCAAGCCGGTGCGGACCTGCCGAGAGGATGCCTCCCGCAAGTTCGTCCGCCCACTCTGTGGTGGTGATGTCAAGCACCCCCTGAACCTGCCCTCCGGCAATGAGATTCTCCATGGTTTGGCCTCCGGTGCCGGTCGCGTGAAAAACCAGCACTTCCATTCCCGCTGCCTCCAAGTGACGGACGGCGGTAGTGACGCAGGCCGTGGTGTTGCCGAACATGCTGGCCACGACGAGAGGCCTTTCAGTTCGGTCATTGCAGGAAGATTCGGCTTTCGCCATTGCGCAGATGGCGGCGGCAGCACGTCTGAAGACCCCACGGGAAATCCGGTTGAGTCCCGCCACGTCGACGATGCTGGGAAACATCACGATATCCTTGGTACCGAGGTAGGGTCCGACATTGCCACTGGCCAGGGTGGTCACCATGATTTTGGGAAATCCCAAGGGCAGGGCCCGCATGCCGGCGGTGGCGATGGCCGTTCCGCCGCCTCCCCCCAACGAAATGGCTGCTTGAATGCGGCCTTGGGATGCCATGCGGCTGAGAAACGCGGGCAGCGCCAGGGCCATGGTCGCGACCCCGCTGCCACGGTCAGAATTCCCCGGCAGTTCCATACCGGCCACTCCGAGAACCTCCTCCCGGCCGTGATCGGGCGCCATCAGGGGAGGACCCAGAACGCCGACATCGATCAGGACCGGCTCGCCGCCATGGTCCCGGATGCAGCCGGCCAGAAAGGCATGTTCCGGACCCTTGGTGTCGAGTGTCCCGATGACAGCGATGCGTGGGATCATGGGTAGTGAGCTGGTGGCGGATCGGGGACCCTCCTCACCGTGGAGGCAATGGCACGTTCTTGAACTCCCGGGTCAGATTGGTCAGGGAATCCTCGACTCCCATGCGTTCGAGACTGCTCGCCCCGACGAAACCGTCCGCCGAGGTTTTGCTGAGGATGTATTCCACATCCCTGGGCGAGTTGATCGGCCCCCCGTGGGTCAGCGTCATGACTTCCGGACGCACGCTGCGGGCGGCCGCGATGATGTCCTGGGTGACGCCAACCGTGTGATCCCAGGAGAGGACTGCATTTCTCACTCCGATGCTTCCCCCCACCGTGGTACCGACATGGGCGATCACCGCGTCCGCTCCCTGCTGGGTCATTTCGATGGCCTCCTCAGGGGTCGCAACATAGACGATGCTGAAAAGATCCATCCGGCGGGCTAGACCGACCATTTCAAACTCCTTTTGCACACTCATGCCGGTCTCCTCCAGAACCTGCCGAAATTGCCCATCCACGATGGTGTGGGTGGGGAAATTGTTCACTCCGGAGAACCCCATGTCTTTCACCTTTCCGAGCCAATGCCACATCCTCCGCCTCGGGTCGCTGGCGTGAACGCCACAAATCACGGGAATTTCCTCGACGACTGGAAGCACCTCATATTCCCCGATCTCCATGGCGATGGCATTGGCATCGCCGTAGGCCATCAGCCCGCAGGTAGAACCGTGCCCCATCATGCGGAACCGGCCGCTGTTGTATACGATGATGAGATCGGCCCCTCCCCGCTCGATAAACTTCGCTGAAATGCCGGTGCCGGCCCCGGCGGCGATGATCGGTTCTCCACGCTCGAGGGTGGCGCGCAGGCGGTCCACGACTTCTTCACGCGAGTACGGGTTTCCTTTTCCAGTCCAGGGATTCGGCATAGCTCCAGAATGTGAACCGTTCTGACGCTGCTGACAACGTCATTGCACGATCCACAAAGGTCCCGCCCTCGAGCCCAGAGTCGTTACAAGCCGGCGACTCCCACCATGCGCTGCGCTTCCACATCCCAGACTTTGAGTTGGAGACAGCGGAAAATTTCCAAGGGGCTCAGCGAAGTCATCAGGGGGGATTGGAGTTCGGGGATCGCCCGGAGCACTTCCGGAAGCCGGTAAAACGGAATTTTGGCATTCAGGTGGTGAATGTGATGGTATCCGATGTTGGCCGAAAACCAGGCCATCAGTGGGCCGGTTGTCAGAAAACTGGAGGACTCCAGTGCCGCCTTTTCATAGGACCAGCCTTCATTGTCCCTGAAGGAAACGCCCGGAAAATTGTGCTGCGCATAGAAAAGGTAGGATCCGATTGCGGAAGCGATGAAGAGCGGCACCACCAGTGTCAGCAGCAGCGCCGTCCAACCGGCGAACCACACCAAGGCCGCTCCGATGAGGAAATGAAGGACGAAGGCGACCAAGCCATCGAGATGCTTTTTCGGCTGGTTCAGGAAGGGATTGAGGCACATCCCGAAAAGGAACATGAAGACGTAACCGAAGAGGATCGTCAGGGGATGCCGCATGAACAGGTAGAGGCGGCGTTTGCTCGCGGTGCTGCGGATGAAATGCTCCTTGGTCATGATCGGGAAGGAGCCGATGTGAGAACCGCGCAGCTTGGAGTTGTGGTTGTGATGATGATTGTGCGAGCTGCGCCAGACACTGCTCGGGCTCAGGGTCAGGATACCCACGATTCGCATCAATCCCTCTGCCGTCCGGCTTTTTGGGAGAATCGCGTGGTGCTGTTGATCGTGATAAATGACAAAAATCCGCAAAACCAAGAGGCCCATCACCAGGCTGCAGGCGGTCCGGATTACTGGGTGGTAATGCCAGAGAGTCCCAACGGCGGCGGCAGCCAAGAGTGCCAGCGTGGAGAGAATCACCCACCAGCTCCGCCGGACGCTGTCGTGGGCGTAAGGCTTGGTGGCCAGAATCAACAGAGAGCCGCTTCGTGCGCTCGGTGGGGGGGGTGGGGGGGTGAAGTTGTCCAAAGCAGGATCATTCACACTTTGGTCAGTCAACATCTGACATTAGCCTAGCTTCATACCCCGGGGAGTCAACCGCCATTTCGGCTCCAGAATCGAATCCGGTGCCGCGACCAATTAAAAACCAATAATCTACAAAACATGAAAAAGCCGGGATCCTCTTGGGACTTCCATGCGGCGTAACGAAGCCGCCTCGTCGTGGCACGGTGTTTATGGTAACCGCAATGTCGCGGGAAATACTTGCCAAAGGCCGGAGGAATCCGCAGACTCTCCCGCATGTCCTGCCTCTTGATTTTCCGGAATCCACCTTGTTTTGTGCGTTTGCTCCCTGTTTGGCTGTTGCTGGCCTGCTCTGCTCAGGCCCAGAATCCGCCCTTGCCTGTGGCCCCCTCCCCTGCCCGTTTGGCGGAGATTCATGCCATTATGGAATCCGAGATCGCAGCGCACCACGCCGCCGGGATCGTCACTCTGGTCATGCACGACGGCGCCGTCATTCACCACGATGCCGCAGGCATGGCGGACCGAGAGAACAGCGTGTCAATGACCGAGGACAAGGTTTTTTGGATCGCATCCATGACGAAATCCCTCAGCGTCAGCACCATCATGACCTTGGTCGACGAGGGGCGGCTTTCCCTCGATGCTCCCGCTTCCACCTGGCTGCCGGAGTTGGGGGCGGTGAAGCTCGTCACCGGCAAGCCACCGTCCCGCCCGATCACCCTCCGTGACCTCATGTCACATACTTCCGGCTTGGCCTTTCCTCCACGCAAGCCGACGGATGGGGCGCAGTCACTCAAGGGTTACGTCATGGAGTTGATCAAAGCCCCGCTGGCGTTTGAGCCGGGTTCCGACTACCAGTATGGATTTGGCATCACCGTGTCGGGACGGATTGCGGAGTTGGTAACCGGTCAGCCATTTGACGAGCTAATGCAGGAGCGGTTGCTGGGTCCCCTGGGCATGAAAGACACCTCCTTCCATCCTGATGAGCGTCTGCGGGCTCGGTTTGCCAAAACCTACAAAACCTCCGAGAATGGCCCAGGACTGGTGGCGGCCTACAATCCCTTTGTCATGCCGGATGTTTCCGTGCGACGAATGACGGAACCTTCGGGCGGGTTGTTTTCCATCGCGGCGGATCTGGCCCGGTTTTACCAGATGATCCTCAGCGGAGGCGTGCACGAGGGCAAACGCCTCCTTTCCCGGGCCTCAATCGATGAAATGACTCGACCGCACCGGGCTGGTGGCAAGTGGTTGAACTATGGGCTGGGCTGGCAATGCAACCTTCCGGAGAAGGCCAGCGTTCCTGGATTTTCGGCCAATGCTTTCGGGCATGGAGGGGCTTTTGCCACGCACGGCTGGATCGATCCCGAACGCCGTCTGGTCACTGTTTTTCTCGTGCAAAATGTTCTGGTCACTGATGGTGGAAAAGCCCGCCAAGCCTTTCATGCGAAGGTGGTCGGTCCTCCCGTTTCTACTCAACCCTCCCCATGACCCCATGAAAGCCCTTTCCTTCCTTGTCCTGTTGCTCCTGATTGCCCATCCGGACCGGCTTCCCGCCGGGACTCCGGAGAAAATGAACGTCCTTTTCATTGCAGTGGACGATCTGAATCACTGGGTGGGCCATTTGGGGAGGAACCCCCAGGCCAAGACGCCAAACTTGGACCGATTGGCGGCTATGGGCGTCACCTTCACCCGGGCCTATTGCGCCGCGCCGGTCTGTAATCCCTCACGGGCCGCATTGATGAGCGGACGCCGTCCGGGTGAGACGGGCGTTTATGACAACGGGCAGGATTGGAAGCCGGTGATCCCAAAGGAGGAAACGCTGACCACCCAGTTTCTCAACGCGGGCTATGACGTCTATGGGGTGGGCAAGATCTACCATGCCAATGCCCACCGGGACGGTGAATGGACCGAGTATTTCACCGGGGACAAGGGCGACCCAAAAACGTTCTCGCCCGGGGTGAAGAACGACGGAGTGGGCGGCATCAAATTTGCCCCGCTGGCATGCCGGGACGAGGACATGCAGGACTACCAGATCGCCAGTTATGGGATCGAGCAGCTCGGGAAACCCCACCAAAAACCTTTCTTTCTCGCCGTTGGTTTTCACAAGCCCCACCTGCCGTGGAATGTTCCCCAGCACTATTACGACCTGTTCCCCCTGGAAAGCATCCAAGTGCCGCCAACCCAGGCCGGTGATCTGCAAGACGTGCCGCCCTCCGGGGTCAAAATGGCCAAGCCTGAAGGCGATCATGCCGCGATGCTGGCCTCGGGCAGATGGAAGGAGGCGGTGCAGGGCTACCTTGCGGCGATCGCCTTTCTCGATGCCCAAGTGGGCCGCCTACTCGATGCCTACGAGGCCTCACCGCACCGCGAGAGGACCCTGATCTGCCTCTGGGGCGACCACGGCTGGCATCTCGGGGAGAAGGAACATTGGCGGAAATTTGCCCTTTGGGAGGAGGCTACCCGCATGCCCTATCTCTGGGTGGTGCCCGGACTGACGAAACCCGGCACTGTCTGCGAACGTCCGGTGGACTTGATGAGCGTCTACCCGACCCTCTGCGATCTGGCCGGCGTTCCCATCCCGGACCATGTCCGGGGCGCGCGGCTCCGTCCGCTCCTTGCCGATCCCGCCGCGCCCTGGCAGATCCCGGCGGTGACGACCTATCATCAGAACAACCACAGCATCCGGAGTGAGACATGGCGCTACATCCACTATGCCAACGGGGATGAAGAACTCTACAACCACGATCAGGATCCGTATGAATGGAAGAACCTCGCGCTGGATCCTTCTCTTGGATTAGTAAAAGCCGAATTGGCGCAAGCGTTTCCCCGTGAGAATGTGGCCGAACTGCCCAGAACAGGCGGTGACAGTGAAGGTGAAGGCGGCAAACCCATAAGAAAGGGCAGGAAGCAAAAGCCTGCGGAAAACTGAGTTCCTCATTCAGCAAAGCGAAACGTGATGACGCCCTGAGGCCCTCCGGCATTCCGTATTGCCAGCCCTGCGGCTTCCCGTTATTGTTGGCCATCCATGAAAAACACCCTCCTCATCACTCTGGTGTCGGCTTTGGCCCTCGCCACCCCTGCCTTGCGGGCGCAGTTTGCAGCTCCCAACACTCTTTCCGACGCTGAAGCCAAGGAGGGGTGGAAATTGCTCTTTGACGGCAAAGATGCCTCCGTGAACTTTCGCGGCTACAAAAAGGAGGCGCTTCCCGACGGCTGGAAGGTCGAAGACGGTGCGCTGGTCCGTCACGGGGGGGGCGACATCATCACCAAGGAACAGTATGAGAGCTTTGAGCTCAGCATCGAATGGAAAATCAGCGAAGGCGGCAACAGCGGCATCATGTTCAAAGTGCAGGAGACGGACGGCCCTCCCTACAAAACCGGCCCGGAAGCTCAAGTGCAGGACAATGTCCACGGTCATGACCCTCAGAAAGCGGGTTGGATGTATGCCCTCTACCCGGCCAGCGTGGACACGACGAAACCGGTCGGTGAGTGGAATCATTTCGTGTTGAAATGCCAGCGCACTGCCAAAGGGACCTATGCCTGTGAACACTGGATGAATGGCACCAAATACGTGAGCTACGAAATCGGTTCGGATGACTGGAATGAAAAAGTCGCCAAATCCAAGTTCGGCAAGATGGAAGGTTTCGGCAAGAGTGCCAAAGGGCACATCTGCCTCCAAGACCACGGCAATGAAGTGGCCTTCCGCAGCATCAAGATCCGGCAGTTGAATGCCCTGAATTGATTCCTCAGGCTGGGAAAGCGGGCCTGTCATTGACGCCCGTCCGCTCTCCGGCTTTGGTGGGGGCATGGCAAAATCCTTGTCCCTTCTTTATGTGGCGGCCGATGCGGGCGGTTCGGACACCCGGCGCCAGCTCGGTCCCTACGAAATCGAAACCTTGATTCCGCCGGCCCAAGAGGGCGCCCTGACCGCATATCGGGTGCGCATCGAGCCGGAGCAGGCGACGTCGATCAGCTACCACCGGATGGCGGAGGAGCTATACTACGTTCTCGAGGGGGAAGGCATGGCTCTGTTGGATGGAGTGCCGCATTCTCTCCGACAAGGGGACTTCCTGCGGCTCCCCCCAGGAACGACCCATGGGTTTGTCACCGGCGGCTCCCCGTTGGTGATGCTTGACATTCATGCTCCCGGCTCCCGTCCGGATCATGATGTCTTTTTTGTGGGCGAAACGCCCCCGGGTTTCAGCGCAGCGGAGAAAAATCCGTCGGATTGAGCCGGATGGATTTCACTCCCCCCTTGATGAGAAGAGGTCCGTCTTTCTCTGAAGCATCGCGTGCCGCGATCCAGTCAGGATCCTGGCTGAATGCGGCAAAGGATGCCTTGCGGGCGGCATCATCCTTGTGGGCAAGCAAGTAAACCAGCGTGACTGCCGAACCCGCTTGCCCGCTTTCCGGGGTGGAATAAAAGACATTGGTCATGCCATGTTTTTCGAACAGGGCCAGGGTGTGGTCGCGGAATCGGGCCAGCAAACCGGGCAGTTTGCCCTCATGGGTGGTGTAGGTGCGCAATTCAAACTGACGGATGGGATCCGCTTGGGAGGCTTTGACCACCGGCGAAAAATCCGTCGGGGTGAGGAAGAGGCTGTCGACTTGGGCGACAATTTTGCCGTCTTTTTCGGAGTCTTCTTTGGCCGCCTTCCATTCGGGATCGTTGAGGAAATTATTCCACGACCTTTCCCGCGAGGACTTGTCCGGGTATGCCAGCAGATAAACCAAGGTCTGCCCATCCCCTTCTTCCGGGATCCAGTATCCGATGTTGTTCATGCCGTGTTTGGTGAACAGTGCGACGGTATGGTTCCTGAAGCGGGCCAGCAGAGCGTCGAGGCGTCCGGGTTCGGTATGGTAGGTGCGCAGTTCAAAGAGACGGTTTTCCACCCCGGAGCCCGGGCCTTTTTCTTGGGCCCACACGGACAGACTGAGGAAACAGACGAGGAAAGTGGCAAGGTGGAAACAGCGGCGATTCATGGCAACATCCCTACCACAAGACCGGGGCGTCTGCACCCGGCGGGAACGCGCCGGAATCACAGAGACTCCCAGGCACGAGCCGACAGGGCCGCCCGGGCGGCATCGATTTCCGCCTCCTTTTTGCTTCGTCCGTTACCGTTGCCGAGGACAATGGCATTCCACTCCACTTCAGCGACAAATTTCTTGCGGTGATCCGGTCCCTCCTCCTTGAGAATGCGGTAGACCGGACTGACAGGTGCCAGGGCTTGGAGCAGTTCCTGGAGTTGACCTTTGGGATTCATTTCCCCGGGTTCATCGGTGATGATTTGAATGGCCTCAGCGGTGAGGGAGAGGATCCAATGTTTGACCGGTTCGTAGCCCCCGTCGAGATATACGGCTCCGATCAAGGCTTCAAAAGCATCCGCCAGATTCGAAGGTCGGTCCGCTCCACCGGACGAGGCTTCGCCCTTGCCAAGGCGGAGATAAGGGCCAAGGCCGAGGTCACGGGCAAAAGTGCACAGGGCATCACGGGAGACGAGCCGGGACCGGAGTTTGGTCAGCCAGCCTTCGCCGAACGTGGGGAAAAGCTGAAACAGATGCTCGGTGAGAATGAGTTGCAGAACCGCGTCCCCGAGGAACTCCAAGCGTTGGTTGTCGAAGTGAGGCCGGGACACTTCATAGGCCAAACTGGGATGAGTGACCGCCTCCTCCAGCAATTCGCTGTTTTGAAAATGGTATCCGATGCGTGATTCGAGAGTCTTCATGGCCAGGGCATTGGCCGCATCTCTTTCCTGATCAAGACTTGCCAAAAGAGCCGACATTCAAGCAGATGCCATGCCAAATCCCGGGGGAAGGAAAAAGATGGGGTGACCGACGGGGATCGAACCCGCGACAACCAGAGCCACAATCTGGGACTCTACCACTGAGCTACGGCCACCAACTTCCCAAACTCGCCATCCGGCCAAAGGTCGGACCACTGCGCTTGGAAGCTTTGGAGCATAGACGAGGAGTGCGGGGCGCGCCACCAAAAAAATCGCACCCCGTCTGGAAAGGTTTTTCAAAGGCCGACTGGGCCAGCCAGAGAGGGATGCCTATGCTTAATCCTCGATGTCTCGGAGAAGGTCCTCTTCCTGTCGCTTGCGGGCCACATACAGGGCCAAATAAACAAATCCCACGGCAAATAGGCTGCCGGAGAGAAAGGAGAATCCCTGCAACCAGAAGAATCCTTGGTGATTCCCCTCCGTGAAGCGCTGCAAAAAGGGAGGCAGGTATCCGATCCGGGTCACGAGCTGACCTCCTGATCCGGTAACCAGAAGAGCGTAAATCAGTCCGGGAATCCGCCGGAATAGCAACACACTGCCGATGACAAGCAGGATCGGGATCAGAAACCCGAAAAAACCGAACAGGACCTGAAGTATTTCATCAAACAAGGAGGCATTCATGGCGGATGTCAGGTCAACCGGATGGGCATGATTTGAGCAGGTAAGCGGGGAGCCAGCCTTCTTCGTCATTGGCATTGCGGCACCAATGCCATCCTTGCACCTCCCGGAGGGAGATGATTTTCTCATTTTTGACGACGCTCAGATCCCTGGCGTGGAAGTCCTTCAACACGACCGCCGTGCCATCGCCCCGTGGTTCAATGTGACCGTCCGGCACATAACTGCCACGTCCGGTGATGGCGGTGACCCAAGTCCAACCCGGCCAGTCCGGGTCCGGGGCGCCGACTCGAACGCAGTCTCCCTCCGCAAGAAGGAGTGGTGCCCGGTCGATGACGCGGTATTCCGAGGTGGCAATGAAGGAACGGCTTGGAGACATGGCGGGGTCGAGGAGATCAATCCAGCAGCGATGGGTGGTTGTTCTTCACGGTGCGGCCGTGGTCGAGGACGCCCCTCCAGTGGGTGCAGGGATGAACCAAGGTGTTTCTTCCGAGAAGGCTGCCGGGACTGATGACACTGTTGCACCCAATTTCGGAGTGGTCTCCGATAATGGCGCCAAATTTCCGCAGCCCGGTGTCGTGTTTCGTTCCATCCGGTGTTCGCACGCGGATGTTGGCGCGGTCCAAACGGACATTTGAGAGGATGACTCCGGCGCCGAGGTGGGCCTTGTGGCCGAGGAGGCTGTCGCCGACATAGTTGAAATGGGGGACTTCGCAATGGTCGAAGAGCACACAATTCTTGAACTCCGAGCTGTGCCCCAGGGTGACCCCCTCCCCAGCGATGACGTTCTCCCGGATATAAGCCCCGCTCCGCACCAGGCTGCCGCGACCAATCCAGGCAGGTCCCTTGATTACCGCGAATGCTTCCACAATGACCCCTTCTTCCAGGATGACCTCTGGTCCCACCGAAGCCAGCGGATCGATCAGTGCTTCCGTCCTGCACCCGCCGGAGGGTATCTGCTCTGCCAGATACCCGGCGATCCGGGCAATGGCCTGCCATACCGGTTCGTCGTAGAGAAAGAGGGCCGGGTGCGCCGTGTGCGTCAGATCCAGCCAGGCTTCAGGGCGCAAATCCATGGGCACTGCACCGTCACACCGTCATGATTTCTTTTTCCTTGTGAGCCGCGTGCTCATCAATGGAGGCGACGTACTTGTCCGTCAGCGTCTGCACCTCTTTTTCATTGCGATGCAGGTCATCCTCGGTGATTTCCCCGTTTTTTTGGGCGGACTTGAGATTTTCCATGCCATCCCGGCGGGCGGAGCGGACTCGGACTTTTCCCTGCTCGGACATGTCCCGCATCAGTTTGACAAGCTCCTTGCGCCGTTCCTCGCTCAGTTCAGGAATGGGCAGACGAATCAGTTTGCCATCCATGGAGGGGGTGATGCCCAGCCTGGACTCACGCAGAGCCCGTTCGATGTCTTTCAAGGTGCCGGGATCGTAAGGGGACACTGTCAGGAGGCGGGGTTCCGGAGTGGAGATGAGCGCGAGCTGTTTCAGACGCATGTTCGAGCCATACGCTTGAACATGGACTTCGATTCCTTCAATCAGGCTCGGACTCGCCTTGCCCGTCCGCACCGTCGACATTTCGTGCAGCACATAATCGACCGCCTTCTGCATGGCTTCTTCGGTTTCGAGGAGAATTTCGTCGGCGTTCATAATTGCGAAGGACAGGGTCAGGAGGGCAAAGGGAAATCAAACGGAGGTAACTTCGGCCATTTTGGTGGGGGCGCTGCATACGCGGGTGCCGATGGGGTCCCCGGCGAGAGCCTTCCGTACATTGCCCTCGGTATTCATGTCAAACACCACGATCGGCACATTGTTGTCCCGGCAAAGGGAGAAGGCGGTGGAGTCCATGACCTTCAGATCCAACTGCAACGCATCCGTGAAGGAAAGGGTTTCGAACCGCTTCGCATCCGAATGTTTGGCCGGGTCCTTGTCATACACGCCGTCGACTTTGGTGGCTTTGAAAATCACATTCGCCCCGATCTCGCTGGCGCGCAGGGCGGCAGTGGTGTCGGTCGAGAAAAACGGATTTCCGGTGCCAGCGGCAAAGATGACGACCCGACCCAGCTCCAAATGGCGGATCGCGACCCGACGAATGAACGGCTCGGCGACATTTTTCATCTCGATGGCCGACTGCACCCGGGTCGGCACTTCGATTGCCTCGAGCATACTTTGGATGGCCAGCGCGTTCATCACGGTTGCCAACATTCCCATGTAATCCGCTGTGGCCCGGTCCATGCCACGATTGGCGGCGCTGATGCCCCTCCAAAAATTGCCACCCCCAATGACGAGGCCGATTTCAATTCCCCCTTGGTGCGCTGCTTTGATCTCCTGGGCGATGGATTCGACGATCTCCGGCGAGATATTTTCGTGGCTACCCGGGGCGCGCAACGCCTCCCCACTGAGTTTGAGAATGACGCGTTGGTGGCTGCGGGGCATGAGTTATCAAAAAACCACAAAAATGACCTATTGCAATATTCAATGTCGCTAGTCGTCCGAAAAAATCAGGCCGGTTCTGCTTCCTGTTCTTCACCTTCCACAGCCGAAGGCATGGTCGCTTGAGGAGGCATGCGTTTGAAATACCGGGTGGCGATGAGCAACGAGAGAACAGAAATGCCCGCGCTGACGAAAAAGGCGATGCCCGGAATTTTGATGGGGACTTCGTCACTGATGAAATATCCAAAGAGCCCCGTGGCGAGGATTGGGCCAAAAATGGCGGCCAGACTTTGCAGACTGGTCATGGTTCCCTGGACTTCGCCTTGGACATCGGCACCAACACTGCGAGAGATGAGCCCTTGGATCGCTGGTCCGGTCAGACCTGCCGCAGATCCAAAGAAAATGATGACGTAGACCATCCACCCTTCGGTGGCAAAGCCGTACAGGGCATAAGCGGCAGTGGCAACCAGAAGCCCGATGCTGGCAGATTTGGCTTCGCCGAGTCGTTTGACAGCCACCCGGTTCAAGCCTCCCTGGACCATTGCCGCCATGAATCCAACAAAGGCGAGTGACACGCCCGTCTGCAATTCACTCCAGTGATACCGGTAACTGGTGTAGAGCACCCAGGTGCTGGGCAGTACCTGGTGGGCCAGGCAGATCAGAAAATGGGTCAAGGCCAGCCCCAAAACAGCTGGAAACCTTTTCAAATCCAAAAGTGAACCCACTGGATTGGCGCGCGCCAGAGAGAAAGCGCGGCGGTTTTCCGGCTTCAGGGACTCGGGCAAGACCAGCAGACCGTAGAGCCAGTTTGCCAATGTCAGGCAGCCCGCCACCACGAAAGGGACATGGAGACCGTATTGTCCGAGTATGCCTCCGATGAGGGGTCCGAGAATGAATCCCAAGCCAAAGGCGGCTCCCACAAGGCCGAAATTGGCCGCACGTTTTTCAGGCGGGCTCACATCGGCGATGTAAGCGGTCGCCGCTGAGAAACTGGAACCCGTGATCCCTGAAATCATCCTGCCGACAAAGAACCAGGCCAGTGACGGGGCAAAAGCGAGGAAGAAGTAATCAACTCCCGAACCAAAGAGGGAAAAGAGGATCACCGGGCGCCTCCCGACTTTGTCAGAAAGGCTGCCCAGCACCGGGGCGAAAAGGAATTGCATCAAGGCATAGAGGGCAGAAAGGAAGCCCAACGTGTGCGCGGCGGCTTCCACGCTGCCACCCTTGAAGTGTTCCACCAACTTGGGAAGCACCGGGACGATGATGCCGATGCCGAGAATATCGAGCACCAGGGTGATAAAAATGAAGCCGAGGGCGGGTCTGCGAGAGGTCACGAGGGAGGGCACTTAGCCCCGCGACAGCCAAACAGCAAGTGCCTTTGCACCGGGGAGAAATCGTCAGACCGGACTTCTTTTCAAAAGCCCCGCGCTCCATTTGCCCCGGATCACGGTCTTCAAGGGGCGGTATCCGCATTCCAGAGCCGCGCCCAGAGTGGCCGGCAACTCTTTGGCCAGCACGCCGGAGAAGATAATACGGCCTTCCGCCGCCAGCCAGGGTTTCAGAAGAGGGAAGACCTCCTTCAGGAGTCCACTGTAGAGATTGGCGGCGACGATGTCGTGCCGTCGCGTGGGTTTCTGTCCCAGCCAAGCGATGGCATCCGCCTCGATCAATTCAATGTCAGTGGCTCCGTTGTCAGCGGCATACTCCTTTGAAGCACTCAAAGCCATCGGATCGAATTCCACACCGGTCACGGGTTTGGCTCCGAGATGGTGCCCCGTGATCGCCAAAATGGCACTGCCACTTCCGAGATCGAGCAGGGACCACGGAGCGGAGGACAACCGGTCTGCTTCATCCACCAGAAGCCGCAGGCAGGTGGCCGTGGTGGCATGATCTCCGGTCCCGAAAGCAAGTCCCGGTGGGAACCAAAGGACCTGACGGTCCGGGTGGGCGGCGCGCGCTTGCTCCACCGGATCGGGGCTCACGCTCGTCATCACGAGGAACCGGTCGCGAATGCGGATTGGCGCCGTGTTGGCATCCTCCGGTTTGGTCAACCACGCTTCCGGAGGGACTTCATGGACCTCTCCTCCGTGCTGGGCGAGGAGCACTTCGGCCTCGTCGCGTGTTGGGCAGTATATGAGAAGTTCCCCAGTTTTGTGCCCGGGCCGTGATTCGACGATGGGAAAATGCCCCAATTTTTCCAGAAGGGCTGCGGCTGCCTCCAACTCGCCGACCGGGCAGCCTTTGGACCAGCGGTAGTAGGTGTCAGGCAACATGGCAGGTGATAGGGTTCTTTCAGAGGCACAGGCGTCCCGGGGAAAAGACGTGTTGGTGCCCAATGCCGGAAGTGGCATTGGAGCGGGTGATGAGATTCGAACTCACGACATCAACCTTGGCAAGGTTGCGCTCTACCCCTGAGCTACACCCGCAGAACGCTGCGGCTTCCTGTTTGTGGCAGGAAGGGCCGCATTATGCTACTCCATGGGCTTTTGTGCAAGAGAAATTTCCAGTGGAAAATGATAAAGAAGTCCTAAGCTAAACCACGATTACGGCGCCTCACGGATCCTCACCTTGCGGATGGAAAGTGGCAGGCCGTGGTCCTGAAAGCCAATGACTCCTTTTTGCGGCCGACTGGCAAGGGCTCCCTGGCTGAGGTCCACTTCATTGACGACCTGACCATTCAACGTCACGGTCAAATGATTGTCTTTGCAATGGATCAAGAAGTGGTTCCATTCACCAGCCGGCTTGGCGGCGCGCTTGGTCGGGGGCTTTCCGGGGATGATGCCGCCGCTATCGTGATCATTCAGGGGCTTTTCGGGTCCCCAGGAGGCGGAATCGTAGATTTGCACTTCGATTCCCTGTTTGACCGGGTCATTGACATCTCCGACTCGGAAATAAAAACCACTGTTTCCTTTCTCTTGGACCAGATAATCGAACTCGATCTCGAAGTCGCCATACCGTTCCTTGGACCAGAGGTAGGCGCTCCAGCGTGACCAGCCGGACTCCCCGGGTCTTGGGGTCAAAGTGGCGACTCCGTCTTTGAGCGACCAGTTTCCGGTTGTGTGCCAGTGGGTCTGGAGTTCCGATCCATCAAGCAATTCCTGCCAGGGCGGCTCGGCGGAGGCCGGGCGGCTCAGGCCTCCACAAAGGGCCAGAACAAGGAATCCAAGAGTTTTGAGGGCGGTGTTTTTCATCAGGGAGTCGTGTGGGGTTTGCTGCCGGTTCCAGTTTTATCGGGAACGAACCCTTCTGGCAAGCCCGGAACCACCATTCAGGCCGCAAAGGCGGCTTCCACCAAATCGCAGAGAATGTGGCCAACCAGTAGATGGCACTCCTGAACTCTTGCCGTGATGTCCGAAGGCGCGCAAAAGGCCAGATCGGCCAGATCGGCACAGGCTCCCCCCTGGCGTCCGGTGAAGGCGACGACAAAGGCACCAGCGGCTTTGGCAGCCTTGAGACCCGCCACGACATTCGCACTGGTGCCAGAGGTGGAAATTCCCACGACCACATCCCGGGCATCGCAAAGCGCCTCCACTTGGCGGGCAAAAACGCCCTCATAACCGAAATCATTCGCCCCGGCGGTGAGGATGGAAGTGTCCGTGGTGAAGGCGATGGCGGCCAGAGGACGGCGGTTCCGCGTGTAACGCACCACCAATTCCGCCGCGAAATGTTGGGCATCGGCCGCACTGCCGCCGTTGCCGAAAAAGCAGACTTTGCCGCCGGCTTCGATCGCTCGGGTGCAGGCGCCGACGAGTTGTCCGATCACGGCCGTCTGCTCCCGCAGGGCGGTCACGGCAACGAGGTGATCTTCGATGGTTTGAAGAATGAAAGGGTTGGTTTCCACAGGCGCACAATGCCTCACTCTTCGTGATTTTTCCATGCCTCAAGCAGATCCTGAGGGGTGATCTGGGCGGTCCCGAGCTTGCCCACGACCACTCCGCTGGCCGCGTTGGAAAGATCCGCCGCAAGCCGGGGGCTGGCTCCGGAGCACAAGGCGAGGGTGAAAACGGCGATGGCGGTGTCACCGGCGCCTGAAACATCAAAGACCTCCTTGGCCCGGGTCGGGATGTGGTAGCGGTCGCCACTGCGCGAAAAAAGCATCATCCCCTTCTCGCCCAGGGTAATCAGCACGTGCTCGGTGTCCCATTTTTCCAGCAGCCGCTCACCCACCCTGGCGAGCACGTGGTCCTCCATCGGCGGGAGGGCATCATGGGGATCGGCCACACCGGCCTCGTGGAAGGCCTCGGCCCGGTTCGGTTTCACTGCCGCCACCCCTCGCCAAGCGATGGGGTTGCGCGGATTGGGATCCACGGTGACGAGGATTCCGAGGTCATGGGCCAGTCCGGTCACCGCCTCCACCACCGCCGCAGAGAGAAAGCCTTTGGCATAGTCCTCCAGCACAATGGCATCAAGTCCCGGCGCCATTTCTTCCAGCATGGCAATGATCTCCCCAATTTGCGGGGTGGTGAGCGGGCGGGGCCGTTCATGGTCGACCCGCACCACCTGTTGTTGCCGGGCCACGACACGGGTCTTGGTGATGGTGGGATAATCTGCCACCCGGAGAAGACGCCCCGTACGGATGTGGTCCGCCCGGAGCACCCGGTCGAAGAGCGCCGCATTGTCGTCCACTCCCACCATGCCGATGAGGTCCACGGTGGCTCCGAACGGCGTGAGATTGCGGGCCACGTTGGCTGCCCCGCCGGGATAGAGCGATTCCCTTTCGACCTCCACCACGGGCACCGGGGCTTCAGGGGATATCCGGTTGACCCGTCCCCAGATGAAGCGGTCGAGCATGACATCGCCAAGCACGACAAGGCGCTTCCGGGAGAAAGACTCCAGAAGGGGCTCAATGAAGGGAGGAGTGGTGGCAGCGTCAGAAGCCATGGCGCGTGAGCCCGGAATGTCCGACGGGATTCCCGAAGGTCAACGGCAAGTCGTCGTTGGAGCGGGGTTTCTCGGACCGATGGTGCCGAGCTTGAGGGGCCCTTCTGTCCTACCGTTGGTCGAAGCTTGCGCTCCCCGGGCGGGATGGTAAGATGATTCGCATGAGACCTTTCCGCTATTGTCTGGCCTTGCTCGCAGCCCTGACCGCCGGTCATTTCACCGCCATTCCGGCGGGTGCCGCCCCGCAAATCTTCAGCGATTACCGCGAGGCCATCGCCAAAGCCAAGGAAACCAAAAGCATCATCGCTTGGATTTTGGTGCGCGATTTTGACAAGGTCGGTGATCAGGTGAAGCAGTGGGTTCGGGAGGATTTGATCATCAGTGACAAAGGGATTGTGGTGGCCCATTGTCGGACGGCGGACTCCACTGCGATGAAGCTTTTTTCAGGCAAATTCGGACAAGACACCTCCAAAACCCCGCTTCTGGTGGTGACGACTTTCGATGGCACTGTCCTTTCGTCGGCGGGTGGCGCGGACCAGGAAGCCTACCAGACCGCGATGAAAGAGGGTCGTGAGAAGGCTGGGCTGGGAGATGGCACTCTGGCTGTGACGACCTCCAACCAGGATGCCAAAATGTTGCGGGAAGTCTTTGGCAAAACGGAATCGGGCGAGATCACCATGACCGAGACCCGGACCTGGACCTTCAGCAACGGGGCGCTCGTCGAGGCCGCCCTGCTCCGTGCCAGCGGGGACACCGGGACCCTGATCAAGAAAACCGGCGAGAAATTCGACATCAAGTTCGCCGATCTCGCCCCCACCGACATTGCCTATCTGACGAAGGTTCTGGGACGGTCTCCATTGGTGAAGTGATCCTGGGCCTGATCGGGGCTGGTCTTCTGCGGCATTGTGGCAGTGCCCCTTGGAATTCTAAACGCGTTGAATAGTAGCGAACGCCGTTTTGATTCTAGTTAGCTCGCTCGGCGGCGAGCTTGGCTGGGAATGGCGCATCAGGGCCGGTTAGGCAAACCCCGTGGACTTCTCCACGGGCGGGTAAAACCCGGAAGCCGGACGAAGGATTCTGAGCTCGTCCCTTCCGGTGCGGGGTGGCCACTGGCTGAGCCGAAAAACTGTTGTTTTCCAATCAGCCCACTGAAACCCCACGCTGATCTGCCGGAGAGGGGGTGGAGTTCCCTTTCCTGACTACCCCGGCCCTCTTGTTTCTGCCGTCATTGCGCCGCTCGACCGTCTTGCCTTTTTTTCAGCCAAGGAGGATAAATGTTCCATGGCAACTCCTTGCAGGTCAGTTGAGCACGTCCACAGTGGCATTTCGCCTCTTTTCAGTCCGGCAGGCGGAGACCTCATCCGGGTGGGATCAACGCGGAGAGGATTTCTGCAAACCGGCCTCAAAGGAATCGCCGGGGTGTCGCTGCCATCCTTGCTTCAGTGCCGGGCTCTCGGTGCCGCGGAGGGGTCCGCGAAGCACCCGACAAGTGTGATCCTTTTCTGGCTCTCGGGCGGACCCAGCCATATCGACATGTGGGATCCAAAACCGGATGCACCGCGCGAAATCCGGGGACCATTCGGCAGCATTCCCACGAAACTTCCCGGCGTCCACGTTTGCGAGCATCTGCCGCTGACGGCGAAATTGATGGACAAGTTGACGCTGATCCGATCAGTCGATTGCAGTGCCAGCAACCACACTCCCATCACCATGCAGGCCTGCAATCCGCTGGCCCGGCGCACCAACGACGGCAAAGATGGCGACGGGTGGCCGTCCATGGGGGCCATCGCGGCCAAGTTCCGCGGGGCCAATGCTCCCGGGATGCCCGGTTTCGTCGGTCTCGCGGACTCCTGGGTCTCCGATGTCTGGGGAGCCGGTGCCATGGGGCACGCGTTCGAACCGGCCAACGGCAAAGAACTGGCCGGACGGTTGAAGTTGTCCGAAGGAGTCACCATTGACCGGCTGGGGGACCGGCGCTCCCTGCTGGGAAGTCTGGATGGTCTGAAACGTCGGATTGAAACCAGTGAGCAAATCGCGGCGACCGATGAATTCACCCATCAGGCCTACGATGTGCTGCTCTCCGGGAGAGCCCAGAAGGCTTTCAATCTGGAGGAAGAGAGCGCCACGATGCGGGATTTTTACGGCCGGGACAGCATGGGCGAAAAAGCGCTCTTGGCCCGGCGCCTCGTTGAAGCCGGGGTCACTTTTACCCTTGTCAGTGGTGCCTGGGGCTACTTCGACCACCATGGCGATGCCGTGCGCTGGGGGGGCATTGAGAAAGGACTCAAGCCCCTGCTGCCCAGTGTGGACCGCACCCTGCACGCCATCGTGACCGATCTGGAATCACGCGGGTTGCTCGACAGCACTCTGGTGTTGATGATGGGCGAATTCGGCCGAGGGCCGGTCATCAACAAGGATGCGGGCCGGGATCACTGGCCCCGGGTCATGTCGATGGTCATGGCGGGCGGTGGTTTGCGTCACGGACAGGTCATCGGCAGCACCGACAAAGGCGGTTATGACATCGCCAGCCGGAGAGTGGGGCCGCAGGATCTTGCAGCCACGGTGTTCCGGCACTTGGGCATCGATCCGGGTTCGCATTGGACTGATCCGCAAGGACGTCCCCGCCCCATCGTGGTAGAAGGTGGCAAACCAATTGCGGAGCTGGTTTGAGAGTATCCCGCAGAAACCTCGTGGGGTGGTGAACCTGCCTCCGCATTCCCTCGTCGGCAGTAGGGCCGATCTCCCCGAAACCCATTGCCAACCCTGCCCGCTTTCCTTTTCTTCCCATGATCACCCCTCGAAACCTGTTCCTCTGTCCGTTGTTCTCCAGTGGGGTTCTCTTCCTTGCGAACGCTTCGGTCAGCCGTGCCGCCGAAGACGGAACCGCCTTTTTTGAGTCTAAGATTCGGCCTGTTCTCTCTGAAAATTGTTACCAATGCCATTCGGCATCGGCCCTTTCTCAGGGAAAACTGAAAGGAGGACTGCAGCTGGACACCCGGGAAGGCATCCGCAAGGGCGGTGACACCGGTGCGGCGGTGATTCCATCCAATGTCGATGAGTCTCTTATTCTCCGTGCTCTGAGACACGAGGGAGATCTGAAGATGCCTCCGAAAAAGAAATTGGGGGAGGCGTTCATTGCCGACATCGAGAAGTGGATCACCATGGGGGCTCCCGATCCACGTGAGGGATCACCCTCCGGGGCCAAACCGGCGGACGTGGACATTGAGGCCGGACGAAAACACTGGGCTTTCCAGTCACTTTCCGGCTCGGTCCCTCCCACCACCAGTGACGGTTCCTGGGAGCGCACGCCAGTGGACCGTTTCATCCGTGCGGCCCAGGAGAGCCGGGGAGTGGAGCCCAACCCTGTTGCAGACCCACGCGTTTTGGTGAGGCGCGCCTTTTTTGACCTGACGGGTCTTCCGCCCTCTCCCCGAGACGTGGCGGAATTCACGGCGGCAGCCACCCTGGATTTTAATGCCGCATGGGCGGGGCTGATCGACCGGCTCCTGGCCAGTGAACACTACGGGGAGCGCTGGGGAAGACACTGGCTGGACCTGGTCCGTTTCGCCGAGAGCAACGGCTATGCCTTCGACAAGGACCGCCCCAATGCCTGGCGATACCGCGACTGGGTGATCCGGGCCTTCAACGCTGATATGCCCTATGACGAGTTCGTCCGGGAGCAGTTGGCGGGGGACCTTTTCGCCGGCTCCAATTGGGATACCCCAGACAAGGCGGCCCGGGCCTTGGACCTCGTAACCGCCACGGGGTTCATCGTGGGCGGTCCGTATACCACGCAGCAGACCCAAAAAGAGCGCGAACGGAGCCGCTACGAGCAACTTGATGACATGATTCACACCATGGGCACCTCCATGCTTGGCCTGACGGTCGGCTGTGCTCGCTGTCACGACCACAAATACGATCCGATCGGGACGCGTGATTATTACGAGTGGGCCGCCATGTTCGCCGATGTTGGCTTTGCGGACGTCGGAGTGGATCTGCTGCCCGACGTATACCGGGATGCCAAAGCCGCTTTTGACGGAGCCCACCGTCCGCTGGTCCTGGCCCGTGAGGCCCGGGAAAAGGAGTTGCTGCCCGGTCTTGACCCGTTCCTCGAAGAGCAGACCAAGCCGGCCGTTCCAGTCGTTGCAGGACCTTGGCAGGTGATCGGGCCTTTTGCCGCGGGAGATTTCAACGCCGCCTTCGACAGGCCGTTCGGACCGGAAAACCATTTCCATCT
This sequence comes from Akkermansiaceae bacterium, assembly GCA_024233005.1. Classification (GTDB taxonomy): domain Bacteria; phylum Verrucomicrobiota; class Verrucomicrobiia; order Verrucomicrobiales; family DEV007; genus JACKQE01. Next base: position 304,442 of record JACKQE010000001.1, read on the forward strand.
GGATTTGAACGCCTCCCACCAGGACGGGGCAAATGAAGAACCACGGACCTGGCAAGCCCGTCCCGATTGGAAAGACGGTCAGGTATACAATGACGTGCTCAAAGGGGCCAATAGCGCGTTCTATTTGCAGCGGGAGATCGGGTCGCCCAAGGCTCAGTCACTCGGTCTGTCTGTCAGCGGGAACGACGGACTCAAGGTTTGGGTGAACGGCTTCAAGGTGGGTGAGGAAAAGGGCGGCGGCGACGCCAAGGCGGACGAATTGAAACTGAGCCTGCCCCTCGCCGCAGGGCGGAACGTTTTGCTGATCAAAATCGCCAACGGCGGAGGTGACGCGGGATTTTATTGCCAGACCCTGCTGGAAACGGACCGTGTTCCCAAGACCGTTGAACCAGTGATGAAAACCTCGCGCAATCAATGGAATGCCGGCCAGAGGGCGGTCGCGTTCGACTGGTTCAAGACCCATGACCTGCCTTGGACGGCCTTGCATACCGCAGTGGTGAGTCACGAACAGGAAGCGCCGAAACCGGATCTTACTCTAACCTATGCAGCGAAATCGAAAGGCACCAGCTACCAGTTCGGGGACAACACTTACAAGGTCTTTCATCTCCACCGTGGCAATGCCGACAATAAGAAGGAGGAGGCCCGGGCCGGCTTCCTTCGTGTCCTCAGTCGTGACCGGGCGTCGCGCTGGCTTGGGGAGGAAGAACAGTTGACTGATCCACAGTGGACGGTCTTGCGGCCCCTGGTTGCCAGGGGAAAGGTGACCAAACTCCAGATTGAAGCCAATGGACAGGTCACGGCTTCTGGTGCTCCTGCCGAGAGGGATACCTTTCTTCTCGAACTGGAACCTCCTGCCACTCCGGCCACGACCACTGCGATCCGGTTGGCGGTTCCGGCTTCCCAGACTTCGAACTTCGTCCTGTCCCGGATTTCGGCCCGCTGGGTGCCGGGTGCCGGTGAACCGCGGCCCCTTGAGATAGAGAAAACGGTGGCCAGTTTCGTGCAAGCCGGATTCAACCCAGCGGACGTGCTGGTGACAACGCCTGATCCGACAAAAGGTTGGGCCATCTCCGGTGGTGTGGGTCAGCACCAGGAACTTGATTTGATTCTCAAGGCACCGCAAGAACTGACCGGTGGGAGGCTCCAGATCGAACTGGCGATGGAATCCCAGTGGGCTCACCATCTACTGACCCATTTTTCCATCTTCGTCACCTCGGCCCCCGATGTCCGGGAGTGGGCCGGAAAAGCCCGACCAAGGTTGCCGGCGGGGCATGTCAAACCCGCGCCCCGCGAAGCCCTTGCCAGTTGGATCACCGATGTGGATGCGGGAGCGGGACCTCTCCTGGCCCGAGTTATCGTCAACCGATTGTGGCAGCATCATTTTGGCAAAGGTCTGGTGACTACGCCGAGCGATTTCGGCACCCGAGGGGAGCGTCCGACGCATCCCGAGTTGCTCGACTGGTTGGCCCTCCAGCTGATCGAGGGCGGCTGGCAATTGAAACCGATCCACCGACTCATCATGACCAGTGCGGTCTATCTGCAGGGAGGCGGACCCACGCCCGGTGGCCTCTCCCGGGACCCGGAGAATCTGCTCTACTGGCGCCAGCCAGCCCGTCGTTTGGAAGCGGAAGCCATCCGGGACAACTTGCTGGCCGTCAGTGGCAAGCTGGATGCAAAAGCATTCGGCCCCGGCACCTTGGATGCCTATTCCGCGCGGCGCAGCATCTACCTGACGGTGAAACGGGGTCAGTTGATCGAAATGCTGCAGCTTTTCGACGCGCCGGACGCGATGCAGAGCATCGGTCACCGGGAAGTCTCCACCGTGGCTCCGCAATCCTTGGCGTTGCTGAATTCGCCGGCGGTGCGCAATTGGGCCGCAGATCTCGCCAAGCGCGCCCGGCCGGATGCCGGCATCCCCCTCCCGGAGGCTGTCGAAACCGCCAGTCTGATTACCTGTGCCCGATCGCCGGAAGCCGCGGAACTGTCCGGGATACTGTCGTTCATCGAACGCCAAACCCGGGCGCGCGCGGGCAATGCCGAGGCTGCTTTCCAGGATTTCTGCCAACTGCTTCTCTGCTCGAACGAATTTGTCTACATTGATTGAAATTACCCCGCGATGACTGATTTCTTCCTTCCCTCCCGCCGTTCCTTTCTAGAAAGAGTCGGCCTTGGCTGCGGTTCCCTTGCCCTGACGAACCTGCTCTTCCGGCAGGGAGTCCTCGCTGCGGGAAAGCCGCGAAACCCGCTTGCCTCCGGAGCCCCCACCTTTGCTCCCCGGGCCAAATCGGTGATTTGGTTGTTCCAGACCGGCAGCCCGTCTCAGGTCGACACCTTTGACTACAAACCGGAACTACAGAAGCGCAACGGGCAGCCGCTCGCCGGAGCCGACCCGAAGACCGGGTTCTTCACCACCTCCGGCAAATGCCTCGGATCCCCGTTCGCCTTCAAGCAACATGGGCAGTCCGGCACCTGGGTGTCTGAGGTGCTGCCGAACATGGCCCGGCATGTTGATGACATGGCGTTCATCTATTCCTGCTACTCCCAATCGAACAATCACACTCCGGCAATGCTGGAAGCGAACTCAGGCATGATTCGGCAGGGCCATCCGAGCATGGGAAGCTGGCTGACCTACGGATTGGGAAGCGACAACGACAACTTGCCGGCCTACGTGGTGATGCACGGCACCAAACCCCGGGGCGGGGACCCGATCTGGTCCTCAGGATTTCTTCCCTCCGTCTATCAGGCCACCGCCCTCGATCCCCGAAAGCCCAAGCCAATCGACAACCTCGACCGCAATGAGAATTTCGACGACGGCCAGCAGCGGTCCCTGCTTGATGCCCTCAACCAGGTGAATCGGCGGCACGCCACCGCGCGGCCCTTTGACCGGGACCTTGCCGCCCGGCTCGAGTCATTCGAGCTTGCCTACCGGATGCAGACCTCGGCCCCGGAGGTTTTCGATGTTTCCAAGGAGTCGGAAACGGTTCGGGAAAGCTATGGACTGAACCGCAAGGAATCGCAGGACTATGGCAAGCAGTGCCTGATTGCACGCCGTCTGGTCGAGAGCGGAGTCCGGTTCGTCCAGGTGTTTGCCAGCTCGACGAGCACACCGGGTGGCGGAGTCGGGGATGTGCCTTGGGACGGTCACAGTGACATCGAAGCGAATCACCGGGCTTGTGCCGCCAGTATGGATCAACCTGTCGGCGCCCTGCTCGATGATCTCAAAGCGCGAGGGCTGTTGGAATCCACCCTCGTGATCTGGGGGGGCGAGTTTGGCCGAACGTCGGATTCCCAGGGGGGCAAAGGCCGAGATCACAATCCACATGCTTACACAACCTGGATGGCCGGAGGAGGGATCAAGGGCGGCACGCATTACGGAGCTTCAGACGAGTTCGGCTACAAGGCGGTGGAGAACCGGACCAGCGTGCATGACATTCATGCGACCGTGCTCCACCTTTTCGGATTGAAACACAAAGAACTCACCTACCGCTTCAATGGTCGTGATTTCCGGCTCACCGATGTGGCCGGCGAAGTCATCCGCGATCTTCTCGCCTGAAACCCTTGCTAATGAAACCCTCCCCGCTTCTCCTGCTCCTCTTTCTCGCCATCCCGGTCGCCGTGTCCGCAGAGCCTCCCGCCTATCAGTGGCGCGGGGTTGAAATCGACAAAATCGACATTGGTTACGGACTCCAGCTGTCCGATGTCGATGGTGATGGCAAAACCGACATCATCCTCGCCGACCAGAAGACGATCCAGTGGTATCAGAATCCCGGCTGGCAAAAGCACCTCATCGCCCGCGATCTTACCGAGCGGGACAATGTCTGCCTCGCCGCGCGCGACGTCGACGACGACGGCAAATGCGAGATTGCGGTTGGTGGCCAGTGGAACTTTGCCGAATCGGTCAAAGACGGGGCGGTTTTCTACCTGAGGGCGCCGTCCGATCGCACCCAACCCTGGACTCCTCTGAAACTCCAGCACGAGCCCAGTACCCACCGGATGCACTGGATCAAAGGGCCCGATGGTCATTTTTCCCTCGCCGTGAAGCCTCTGCGCGGGCGAGGCACGATTGATGGTGAGGGGGCAGGTTTGAAGATTCTGGAGTATTTTCCGCCAGCAGATCCCCATGATGGGTGGAAGACTGCTCTGATCGACGGCACCCTCCACCTGTCGCACAATTTCCATCCGGTGAACTGGGATGGGGATCCGGAAGAAGAACTGATTGCGGCCGCCAAAGAAGGGGTCTGGTATTTCGACCGCCGGGGCAACACCTGGGGATCGCGCCAGCTCACCACCGAATTTGCGGGAGAAATTCGTGACGGGAAGCTTCCAGGTGGGCGGCGTTTCATCGCCACGGTGGAACCGATGCATGGCACCCGTTCGGCGGTCTATGTTCCGCCTGCCGATGGGGGAGAGGGATGGTGGACCCGTTCCGCGGTCTTGGCGGACGGGTTCAAGGACGGCCATGCTGTCGCCGTCGCCGACTACCTTGGTATCGGTTCCGACCAAGTGATGGTTGGGTGGCGAGCGATGCACCCGAAGGACGTTCCCGGCGATCCGGGTATCAGCCTGTTCACCCCCCTGAGTGAAGACGGCACGAAATGGCGGGAAACAAAAATTTCAGGTCCCGAATTGGCCGTGGAGGACCTCAAGGCGGCCGATCTTGATGGGGACGGCAAAGCCGATCTTGTGGCGGCTGCTCGGCAGACCAAAAATCTCAAGGTGTTCTTCAGCCAACCGTGAGGACGGCGGCTCCGGCTTGACTCATTTCTTGGGACCAGCCGAGCGTGGTCGAAAGCTTCATCAGCCTCAACTTTCGGCGACAAAAGATCCCGGATCCCACTCGCCGGCTTCATGGCCGCACTCCGCTGCGAGAATCCCGAATTCTTTGATCTCGGCTTCGCTGAAAAGCAGACCTCCAGAGGTGGCGCAGCGCGTTGCCCAGTTGGCTTCGAGCTGACCGGGAACCATGCAGGATTCGTTTCCATGGCCGAGGATGTCCCGGAGCACGGCGGTAATGTTTTCTGACTGGGTGCGGCCCTTGCCGAAGGCGCCACCGGAAACCGCATCGGGATGGATGACCTGGAAAAAGAAAGCTGAAGTACTTTTCTCACCCAAGTCCCGGGCCTCGGGTCCACGTCCGCGCACCGTGGGCAGGCCGCCGCCGATGGCCGCGCCATAAAGTTCGTTGAGCAAGGCGAGACCGTAACCTTTGTGAGCGCCGAAGGGCAGGAGTGCCGCCACCCGGTGGGGGTCCGTCGTCGGCTTGCCGTCGCTGTCCACCGCGCTGTCGGGAGGCAGGGGTTTGCCTTCGCGTTTGAACTGCTCCACCCGGCCCATTGCGATGGTGGAAGTGGCCCAGTCGATGACGATGGGGAACCCCAGAGCGTCGGCGGTGGGGAAGCCCCAACTGTGTGGGTTCGTGCCCAGAGTGGGAAATTTGCCACCGAAAGGCACCACTTCCGCCAGAGCGGAGGTACAGTTGGTGTAAGCGATGTAACCCCGCCGGGCTGCGTCCATGACATAGCCTCCGCCCCAGAGATAGTGGAAGGCGTTGTCCACCGAAACTTGGCCCACACCATAGGTGTCGGCGAGCTCGATGCAGGTCTCCATGGCTTCAACCGCGACCGCTTGACCGAGCTTCAAGTTCGCGTCCCAAGCCTGGGCGGCCATGAAGCGGCCAGGAAGCCGCTGAATTTCTGCACCGGGGACGCACCCCCCCCCACCGCTGCCAAAGCGCTCATCCAGATGGAGGGCTTTGATCGCATTGTGAGTGCGGATCCCGTGCCAAGAGGCTTCCGAGCAGAGCCTTGCGGCGGCGGACGATTCGGTGGCGGTGTAGCCACGGTGGCGGTAGGCGGCCTCGACGAGAGCGTCGTGACGCGGGCGGGGAACGATGCGGAAAGTCTCCTGAGTCATAGCGAGACGGAGGTAACGCTCCCTCTGCCGCCTTGCAAAGGGAAAAGGCGGATGTCCGATTTTCAGGGGTTACCGGCGAGGCATTCGCGGCAGTGGCCTTTGACCAGAACCTCCGTGATTTCACCCACCGGAGAAGCATCGTCCTGATTGGGAGAAAGCCGAAACCGGTAGTCGACAAGGCAGGAGATGCTGCCACAATCGACACACATGAAATGGGGGTGCTCCGGCCCGGCATGGACATCGCTGCTGACCCTCTCGTAGCGCCGGATCGAATCACCCAGATCCAACCGGGTAAGCACCCCGGCTTCTGAAAGCTCCATGAGACAACGGTAGATGGTGGACTGGTCGAACCCCCGGTCCGCTAATTTTTCGCTCACCTCCGCATGTGTCAACGGTCGGAGGCTGGTGGTAAGGCATTGCACGACGGCGAGCCTTGCCGGGGTTCCGCGGAGACCGGCCCCGCGCACCAGTTCACGCGCTCCCTCAATGCTCAGAGGAGGGGCGGTGGGGTGGGAATGGTCGGCCGACATCGGAGATAGATCCTACCGAGAGCCTACCTTATTTGCAGGTGCATTGCAATTCAGTCTTCCCAATCCTGCCGATGACGCGACCGGGTGGAGGGTCTGGGCTTGCCTTCGCGCTTTTTGATGCCGGAGGTTACGGTGGTTTTTCCTTTGGCTTTTGGAGGCGCTGTTTTTTTCGCCAATTTGCGGCGAAGGGCGGACCAATACTCCTCGCCGGCGATGTAGCCCGCGCAACGGACTGCTCCGCACCGGCAGGGATGGTCCTCATAGTTTTCCAAATCGAAACCGTAATTGAAAAACAACTCCTCCCCGACATAGATGTCCCGCAGGGCCACGATCCAGATCCGCCCGCGCAGAATCTGGGCTTCGCAATTTGGATCGCAGCTGTGATTGATCAGACGGGCGGCATTCCAGGTCACATTGCCGTCGATGTCATGGCGTTGGTTGAGCGTGAAAATGTAAACGGCGGCTTCGCCGGTTTCCTTGGCCCGGGCCACCTGGGCCCAGGCGCGGCGGTCTGACTCGGCTTTGGTGATCCGGTCGCCGACGTATTCGATGATTTTCGTCCCGGAGGGAATGTCGCGGGTCGCGAATAGGCCCCGGCCATGAATTCCGGAGTCGGCGATTTGGCACCATTCGGAGTGGCATTCTTCGGAAGTGGTGGACATGGTTGCGTTGGCTTGGAAAAAGACCTGAGGCAATGCCACAGACCTGCCTCCCACGCAATGGGGAAGTGCGGACACGTCATCTTCCTTCCCCATTCTTCGAGAGGCACAGCCACTCAAGGCAAGGGAACGCTGATCACCCTGAACTCGGGTTTTTGACCCGGAAGTTGGAGCACGCCGCTGAGAGCGACCGGGTTTTTGGGGGCATGGGGAGGGCGGTGCATCGTGATGATCCAAGAGTTCCTCCCGGTGCGACGGACTTTCTGAGGTTCATGGGAATCCGCCAAATTGTCATCGCAGAAAAACCAGGCTCCGGAGAGGTCGTCCGTCACCTCCGCGGGCGGGATGATCTCAAGTTCCACAAGATCCTTTTGCGGAAGGGCTCCCCGGTAATTCCAGCCTGTGGGCCCCGGTCCGGGGACTTTGGCCAGAGAGGATTCGATCAAGCCGGCATTTTTCGCATCGCGTGCCACCTTCTGATCCGATCGGGCGACGACCAGTGGGATCTGAAAGTCTTCCCAGCCCGGATTGCACTGCACGGCACAGCACATCCAAATGGCACGGGCTTTGAGCCAGAGATTTCCTTCGGCATCGGTTTTCGGCAGCTTGGCGGGAGGACGGATTTCCACGACCAGACAGACGTCCCCCTCGTAGCCCCAGGCGGTGTAGGCGGCCATTTGGGTGGTCCGAGGTGCGGGCCATTGGATTTCCCCGGCGACAAAGCCAGGAGGCAGGTCCCACAGAAAAGAAGTTGGCACGCCGACAATACCGGGGTTTTTCCAATAGGTGTGGTAGCCAGGCAGGTGCCGGATCACCAGACCGATGTGAAACGGCTTTCCAGCTTGGATGGCATCCACATCTGTGACCAATCGCATTTCGGCAATGCCAGGCTGGGTGAAGGCCTTGGTTTCGGCAGCACGGGAATCGTGCATCCAGACGAGGAGGGAGGCGGTGAGCAGAGCAACCCGCTGGGAAATGCCGGGGCGCAGGAAAAAAAGGGGGGGAGGAAGCATCCGCATGGCTTCATTCATCGGGTCTGAACCACGGTTCTGCAAGCGGCGGGAACGCGCAAGCGTCCGCATGGCAATGCCGGTTGAAGCCTGCGGAGACTGGGAGGATTGGGCTGAATCACCTTTGATTCTCCCATCCGACTGAGCGGAAAAGTGGTGGAGATAAGGGGATTCGAACCCCTGACCTTCTCATTGCGAACGAGACGCTCTACCAACTGAGCTATATCCCCTTTTCCAGATCGGCGGATGATGGCCACCCTGAGGGGCAGGCCTTTCAGAACCGTTTTGATTGGTTCCCAAACTACGGTGGTTCGTGACGTCGTTCAAGGTCGAATTTGATGGCCCGCAGCGGTCACTCCGTCTCCCACTCTGAGGCCTCCAGCGGGATCAGGACTTGCGTTTGAGCTGCGGGAAGGCATTCTGTTGACAGAGAGCGACTTTGCCGTCGGCATATTTTCAGGCAGCCAGCCATGGAACCCGAAAGTTTTTCTGAATCTGGGAACCCCATTTACCATTATGGAGGGAGGGAGAAGCCTTTTGAACCGGTCACGGGCGATGGCACCCTGATTGAAGTGGTAGACGACCATATTCAGAAATACTTCGGAGGGGAAGAAAGGGACATCCGGGTCTTCCACGAAATCGTTTCCGACCTGGTTCATATTGATGTCTACTGCGTGGCTCCGACCAAGGATCGCCCTTGGTATTATCTGGTGACCAGTGGAATGAGCGAGCGGGCCATGACCGTGCCCAAAGGCGCTGAGGCTTGCCGCAGGGCGGAATTGTGTCTCGCCCTGCCACCCGATTGGCCGCTGCCCCTGAGTGGGTTGCCCGATGATGAGTCCCATTTCTGGCCAGTGCGGTGGTTGAAAGTCCTCGCGCGTTTCCCGCACGAGTTTGACACTTGGCTGTGGTGGGGGCATTCCATGCCGAACGGCGATCCACCGGAACCGATTGCGGATACGGGTTTTGCCGGCGTCCTGCTGATGTCTCCTCTTTTGGCGCCCGAGGGATTCCAAGAGGTGTTGCATCCTGATGGGGAGACGATCCACTTTCATGCGATGTATCTGCTCTATCCAGAGGAAATGGAACTCAAGCTGCGCATTGGCACGGAGGCTCTTTTCCCTGGCTTCGCCAAACACGGCGTGACGGAGTTGGTGCAACGGAGCCGGAGGAATGTGGCTCGAAAAAAGATCCTCGGCTTGTTCTAATCAACGGGTTGCATCCTGCCGGAATGCGAGTGCTCGCCTGGGATGCATCGGCCTCATCCTGTGATATGGTGACGGATTGTGCACCACGGGTGCCGCACAATCCCCGTCATGACCGCTCGCTTTCTCGCTCTCCTCGTCATCTGCGGCATTGTCGCCGCGTTGCCATGGATCGTGCGCGACGCCATGAAAGACAATGGGGCGGACAAGTTAGCGGAGTGGTCCGGGAAAGGATTGCCGTTCCTCAAGGGGGGCACTCCCGAAACGGAATTGTTGGCAGCGGCCAGTACATCCAAGCCGGTGCCGGACAGCGGCCGCTCCCGTGAAGTTCTGGCACGGGTCCGTCCGACTTTGGCGATGGCTCTCGAGGAGAAGGGGCTGACCTTTGGTTCACCCATTTTCATCCGCCTTTTCAAGGAATCCAGCGAGTTGGAACTTTGGGTGCAGAAAACCGGAGCAGACACTTTCGTCCTCTTCCGCACCTACAAAATTTGCCGCTGGTCGGGGACGCTTGGTCCCAAGGAAAAGGAAGGCGACGGTCAGGCACCGGAAGGTTTTTATTTTGTCGGGCCGGGCCGGATGAACCCCCAGAGCCGTTACCATTTGGCGTTTGATCTCGGATATCCGAACGCGCTGGATCAGTCCCTCCGTCGCACCGGCAGCCTGCTTATGGTTCACGGCGGCTGTCTCTCCATTGGCTGTTACGCCATGACGGATGAAGGGATTGAAGAAATCTATGTCCTGGCCGAGGCCGCGCTGAAAGCCGGACAACCCTTTTTCCGAGTCCACTGTTTTCCTTTCCGGATGACCGACGAACGAATGGACGAGGTGGAGATCAAAAAGGAAAAATGGCTGGATTTCTGGACAGAATTGAAGGCGGGATACGATTTTTTTGAGATCATGGGCCGGCCACCGGTAGTCGAAGTCAAAGGTGGGCATTACCAGATTATGGACACCACCCCTGCTCCGGAATGACACGGTCGGATGCCTGGGGACCCGGTGGATCGGAATCGAGCAATGGGGCGGGAGGGAGAATTCCGACCCGTCCGGGAGAAGAATCGCTTGCACGACCGTGGAAATCTTTTATGATTCCCGCTCTCGCCGCGTGGCAGGAAAAGGCTCGGGTGGCGGAATCGGTAGACGCGCAAGACTAAGGATCTTGTGGGGTAACCTGTGGGGGTTCGAGTCCCCCCTCGAGCACATTTCCGGATCACACCTGCCTCCGGATGCCGCGACCTGGACCGGGTCAAGCTGACTTCCGGCAACCGGGGTGGTGGTTTGTCTTCTTCTTCCCCCAATGCCTCCGTCCTCCTCATCAGGCTCTGCGGACAGTCCAGCCACAGCCATTCTTCTTATTTCGTGCCCTGACCAGTCCGGCATTGTCGCCGCCGTATCGGGCTTTATTCACGAGAATGCGGGCAACATTGTGCACCTTGACCAGCATGTGGATGCTGCCGTGAACGTGTTTTTTATGCGGTTGGAATGGCAACTGACCGGTTTTCGCATCCCCCGGGAAGTCATAGGGGAGCATTTCGCCAAGGCGCTGGGAACGAGATTTTCCATGCGGTGGGCCTTGCATTTCTCCGACGAACGTCCCCGGACAGCCATTTTCGTGACCCGGGAGACCCATTGTCTGTACGACCTGCTCTCGCGGCATGAAAGCGGGGAGTTGGACATGGACATTCCGCTCATCGTGAGCAACCGCGACGAACTCCGACCAGCAGCGGAGCGGTTCGGAATCCCGTTCCACTGTTTCCCCATCACCAAAGAAACCAAGGAGGCCCAGGAGGAGCGGGAGCTCGAAATCCTCGCCGCGCACCGGGTCGATACGGTGGTTCTGGCCCGTTACATGCAGGTTCTCAGTCCGCATTTTGTCTCGGCCTTTCCGCACCGCATCATCAACATCCACCATTCGTTCCTCCCGGCTTTTCCGGGAGCGCGTCCGTATCATTCGGCCCACCAACGGGGGGTGAAAATCATCGGCGGCACCAGCCACTATGTCACCAAGGACCTGGACGAAGGGCCGATAATCGAGCAGGACGTGATCCGCGTCTCTCATCGGGACTCGGTGGCTGACTTCATCCGCAAAGGCAAAGACTTGGAGAAAGTCGTGCTTGCCCGGGCCGTTTGGCGCCATGTCCAACGCCGCATACTGGTCCACGAAAACCGGACCTTTGTCTTTGCCTGAAGCCGGGCGTGCTTGCGGTGGAGACAGGATGCGCCTCCGTGTGTAGGATGGAGGGGTCATGCAACGCCGCCATTTCCTCTCCGGCCTGACCACGGCCGCTGCTGCCACCTGGGTCGAAACTCTCCGAGCCGCTCCGGAGCCCGGCAAAGACCTGGTCATCGGACATGGTTCCCACCGTTACCGGGTCGTCAAAGACTGGGTGGCGGCCGGTCAAGGGCGCCATCATCCGATCTTGAACTGCCATGAAATGGTGCAGGTCAAGGACGGTCGGCTCTTCATGATTGGGGACCACTGGGACAACCAGATGCTCATTTTCCAGCCAGATGGCATCATTTTGGACAGCTGGGGCTCGGTTTGGCCGGGCGGTCATGGCTTGACCCTCTCCGAGGAAAACGGCGAGGAATATCTGTTTGTCACCGACTCGGGTCTTTGGAAAAGTGGTTCCGCGGCCTACCGGCAGACGGGAAGGGTGACCAAGATCGATCTCACAGGCCGGGAGATCTTCAGCCTCAGCCACCCCATGTCGGTTGGTGCCTATGAGCCCGAGATGGTCTTTAACCCCACGGAAACGGCCATCGCGCCCAATGGTGACATCTATGTGGCGGATGGGTATGGCTCAAATTTTGTGCTCCGCTATGATCACCGGGGCAAATTCCTCGGAAAGTTCGGGGGTAAAGACGGTCCGGCGGACCAGCGCATCAGCAACGGACATGGGGTCGCCATCGACCTGCGGCAGGGCATTGACAAGGCCACGGTGCTCGTCACCTCTCGGGTGGACCAATGCTTCCGGCGGTTCACCCTGGATGGCGCCTATCTGGAGACCCTCTCCGTTCCTGGCGCCAAAGTCTGCCGGCCGGTGATTTCCGGACAAGAACTGTACGCCGGGGTCTGTTGGTCGCACGACCCCGTGGCGAGCAAACTGCCTGGCAATCCCTCCGGGTTCACCGTGATTCTCGATGCCCGAGGGAAGGTTATTTCCGCGCCGGGAGGTGCTGCGCCCCGCTATGATGATCAAGGCGTTCTGGCGCCTTTGACGAAGGGGGAACCGGTCTTCGACCACGGGCATGACGTCTGCGTGCTGGAGAACGGCGACCTAGTCGTGTGCCAATGGAATGCGGGGCAGACCTATCCCATCAAACTGGAACGGGTCGCCTCTTGAGCTGGTTGAACGGGGTTGCCAGGAGAGCGGATTTTGTTTTATCCTTCCCCGGCTCTGCCGCCCGGCCATGCTTCTCTCCTCACTGACGCCTCCCCAGCTCTTCCGGCTTTATGAGTCGGGGCAGATCGAGCGGACGCAGCTGCACGAAGCCATGGCCAGCCATGCCCGTCGTTTGATCGGTGAGATGGAAGAAGAATACCGCAATCCGATCGCGGCCACACTAGAGCGGATGCGCAACCGGCTCGCGGCGGCCAGGCTGGTACGGCGCCATGGCGAACCTCTCCTGCGGGAAGTCCTCTCCGCGCTGGCGGAGGTGCCGGATTTTCCTCCGGCGTTGCTGCTTTGGAATGCCCGTCATCCTGATGTTCCCTTACACTGTTTTCAGCGTGTGTCGCACCCTCCTGTCTTCCGCCTGCTGAAATTGGAGACCGTCGTTTCCGACGCCTGGGTGACGGTGGAATATGGCGCTCGTGGAGACGACCGAATCCGTGAGCGAATCGCCCTCCGGCGGGACCGCCGGGGGCTTTTCATCTGGCACAGTCGGCGGCCCTTGCTCTGACTCAGAGAATCATGCCGGCGGCGACGGTTTCGTTCGTCTGTTCGTCGATGAGGATGAAACTGCCCGTTGTCCGGTTGCGCCGGTAACCGTCATACATCAAGGGGGCCGAAGTGCGCAGAGAGATCCTTCCAATGTCGTTGAGACGGAATTCCAGATCGTCCTCGATCTTGTGCAAGGTGTTGATGTTGATTTTGTAGCGCACCTCAGTGACCACCGCCTTGACCTCGTTGGTGGTGTGGCGCAGGTGGAAACGGCCCCGGCTCTGGAGAGTTTTGCGGTCCGAGAACCAGCAGATCATGGCTTCAATTTCCTGGCCCTTGTTGGGCATGTTGTTGGGCTTGACGATCATGTCGCCCCGGCCAATATCGATGTTGTCCTCAAGAGTCAAGGCCACCGAGAGCGGAGCGTAGGCCTCCTCCAAAGGGCCGTCGGCACTTTCAATGCTGCGGATGCGGGAGGAAAAGCCGGAGGGCTGGACGACAACTTCGTCGCCCGGTTTGAAGACCCCGCCGGCGACTCGCCCCGCATAGCCGCGGAAATCGTGGTGTTCATCGGAGTGGGGGCGAATGACCCATTGGACCGGAAGGCGCGCATCGACATGGTTGTGGTCCGAGCCGATATACACATTCTCAAGATGGTAGAGCAGGTCGGGACCATGGTACCAGGGCATGTTGACCGATTTTTCGACCACATTGTCCCCGTTCAGCGCCGAAATCGGGATCGCCGTCATGTCCACGATGTTGTCGAGACGAGAGGCAAATTCCTGGAAATGGCTCACGATTTTGTTGAAGACATCCTCGCTGTATTCCACGAGGTCCATCTTGTTCACCGCAACCACGACATGGCGGATCCGCAGCAGGTCTGCGATGAAGGCATGGCGGCAGGTCTGTTCGATGACCCCGTGACGGGCATCGACGAGGATGATGGCCAGGTTTGCCGTGGAGGCGCCGGTGACCATGTTCCGGGTGTACTGGATGTGCCCCGGCGTGTCCGCGATGATGAACTTGCGTTTCGGGGTCGCGAAATAGCGGTAGGCGACGTCGATCGTGATGCCTTGCTCGCGCTCGGCTCGGAGACCGTCGGTCAGCAACGCCAGGTTGACATGTTCGTCGCCGCGCTGCTTGCTGCTCCGCTCAACCGCCTCCATCTGGTCCTCGAAGGTGTTTTTGCTGTCATAGAGAAGGCGTCCGATGAGGGTGCTCTTGCCGTCGTCCACACTGCCCGCGGTGGTAAAGCGGAGCAGGTCCATGTCGAGGTAACCGTCGTGGGATTGATCACTCATGTATAAGAATAGGTGGGAAAGGGGGTGGGATGGGAAAGGGGAATTACGGCGTGGGGCTTAGAAATAGCCTTCCCGTTTGCGGTCTTCCATGGCGGTCTCGGAGCGTTTGTCATCGGAACGGGTTCCGCGTTCCGTCTGCCGGGCGGTGGCGACTTCCTGAATGACTTCCTCCAGGGTTGCTGCTGGGCTTTCGACTGCTCCCGTGCAGGTCGCATCCCCGATGGTGCGGAACCGGACCACTTTGCGCTCCACGATCTCGTGCGGTTGCACGGTGACGCATTCACTCACAGCCAGCAGGGATCCGCTGCGCAGGAAAACATCGCGCTGGTGTGAGAAATAAAGGTTCGGCAGTTCGATGCCCTCGGCTTTGACATACTGCCAAATGTCCATTTCGGTCCAGTTGCTCAGCGGAAAGACCCGGAAATGCTCGCCGTGGTGCTTCCGACCGTTGAAAATATTCCACAACTCGGGGCGTTGGTTTTTTGGGTCCCATTGTCCGAAGTCATCCCGGTGGGAAAAAAAGCGCTCCTTGGCACGGGCTTTTTCTTCATCCCTTCGACCTCCTCCCAGGCAGGCGTCATATTGATTGTCGGCGATGGCGTCGAGCAAGGTCACGGTCTGGAGGGCATTCCGGCTGGCATAGGGGCCTTTTTCTTCCTGGACCCGACCTTTGTCGATGCTGTCTTGAACGTGGGCGACGACCAAATCGGCCCGCAGGAAATCCACAAATTTATCCCGAAACTCGATGGTTTCAGGGAAGTTGTGTCCGGTGTCGACATGGAGCAAAGGGAATGGCAGCCGGGCCGGCCAGAAGGCTTTGCGGGCCAGCCAGGCCATGACAATGGAGTCTTTTCCTCCGGAAAAGAGCAGGGCCGGGCGCTGGAATTGCGCCGCCGTCTCGCGGAGGATGAAAATGGCTTCGGATTCGAGCTGTTTGAGGTGGTTGACGCGGTAGGAGTGCATGGCAAAGAAAAGAGAGGGGCCGGGGATGGTGAGTGGCATGGATTCAGGTCAGTCGGGCGCGGACCGCCGTTTCCAGACGCGCGAGCGATTCGGATTCGCTTTCCAAGTCGGTGTCGAGAATCAGATCGACCTCGAGCGGCTCTTCAAAAGTGGAGTCCTTGCCCGTGAACTGGGCGACGCCACCCGCTGCCGCTTTGGCATAGAGTCCCTTGACGTCCCGGCGGGCGCAGGTCTCGAAGCCGCATTTCACGTAAACTCCGAGAAAGTCCTCCGTGCCGATCGTTTCCCGGGCCAACTCCCTCAACTCAATCCGGGGGGTGATGAAGGAAGCCAGGGTGACGAGCCCGTTGCGACAGAACAATTTCGCCACTTCCGAGACCCGCCGAATGTTTTCCAATCTGTCGGCGTCGGAAAAACCGAGGTTCGCATTGAGTCCGGAGCGAACGTTGTCACCATCCAGAACCGCAGTGTGGATCCCGCTTTCATGAAGCTGGCGCTCCAGCAGAGCCGCCAGAGTGCTTTTCCCCGAACCGCTCAGCCCGAACATCCACACCACCAAGCCGCGGTGCCCCATTAAGGATTCCTTGGCGGAGCGGTCGAGAAGCCGGTCGTGGATGGGATGAAGGTTGGTGCTCATGGAGCGGGGAAATGGATCGGGGATCCAGGGTGGGTCAGATGACAAAGTCCGTGCTCTCATGCAAGCCGCATTCGCGCTTCAGTCCAAAAAAGCGGGCTTCTTCCGGACTCATGCCGTCGGTCAGCTTGTGTGAGGTGTGCCAGTCGCCGATGGAAGTGTAGCCGGCCTCCCAAAGGGGGTGGTAAGGCAGGTCGTGCTTTTGGAGGTAGTCGAAAATATCGCGGTCAGACCAGTCAATGATGGGGTGGCATTTGAGTCTTCCACCGCTTACCGCGAGGACCGGGAGGTTCTCCCGGCTGGAACTCTGGCTGCGCCGCAGTCCGGCGATCCAGGTTTCCGCTCCCAGTTCGCGCAGGGCACGGTCCATCGGTTCGACCTTGTTGAGCTGGTTGTATCGTTCGATCCCCGACACGCCCTGCTCCCAGAGTTTTCCATGGCGGGATTCCTGCCATGCCGGGCTCAGCTCAGCACGATAAATCTTGAGATTGAGCGAAAGCCGCTCGGTGAGTTGATCGATGAACGCATACGTTTCTGGAAATAAGTAGCCCGTGTCGGTCAGAACCACCGGGATGTCCGGGCAGAGCCGGGTGGCCAAGTGGAGGGAGACCGCAGCTTGCGCCCCGAAACTGGAGGACAGCACGGTGGTCGTCGGGAAGTGCTGCAGCACCCATTTGACACGATCCTCAGCGCTGGCGTTCTCAAGCGTTCTGTTGGCCTCCCGAAGATCGAGCCCGTAGCGTGCCTCGAAGGTCTGCACCGCCCCGCCGCCACGGAGGGCCTTGGGAGAGGCCTCGCTGAGGACGCTGGATGGATCTGCGGGCAAACTATTCATTTCCTATGGGAATAATCGGGAATTAGAAATGATACGGGGTCATTCTCTTGGGTGCAAGAAGATTTCTCACGGAATTGATCCGAAACCCAATCCTGTCGTGTCTTCGACATCAAGGCGGCTTGGTTCCCCTTCTTTCCGGACACCGGGATCAAGGGAATCCTGGTCCACCTGAGGACATCCATGGATCACAGCCATTGGTCGGGCGCGCTCAGGATCCGCTGAGAGCGTCCACTACCGCCAGTACAACCGCATCGGGATCCGCCCGTCGTTTGTAGTCGGGATTGATTTGCCGCCAGGCTATCGTTCCATCCGCCTGAACCACGAACACCGCAGGTACCGGCAGGGTGTTTGCCCCCTCGGAACCATTCAGGACGGCAAAATCCAACCCGTAGTGCCGGTGCATTTCGACAAAGGCGGGAGTCAGATCAAACGCCACCCCGCAGGCACTTGCGAACCGGTTACCTGGATCCTGCAACAAGGGAAAACGCAGTCCATCGTCCGAGGCGATCGCCTCGGAACGGTCGGGAAGTTCCGGTGAGATGGCCACCAGTCGAACCTTTAGACCCTCGATGGTGGCGGCGACCCGTTGCATGCCTCGCAAGTGAATGCGGCAGAAGGTGCACCAACCGCCGCGGTAGAAAACCAGCACCACCGGACCGCCTTGGCGCAGATCGGAAAGACGAAGCGACTCTCCCCGGGCATTGAGGAGTTCAGCGTCGGGGATCACATCCCCCACGCCCAGAGCCCGGCGTTCGAGTTCAATTTCCTCAAGGCGGCGAATTTCCCGCTCCAGGAGTTCGCGTGTCTCGACCGGGAGAACGGCGCTTTCAAATTCGGACCGAGCCTGTTCCAGTTCTGCCAAAGTCGGGTTCATTCAGCTTCAGAATCGTCGCAAAAGAGAAGACTGGCAAGCAGAGGAGGGGACAGACCGGGCTCCGCGGGCATGCGCCCCGGCACGGGTCAGGGAACATGGACAGGAGGTTTCCGCAAAGCTTGGTACGCCGGCCATTCGATCCGCAGCGCTTCATAGCGGGGAAACTCCCAGAGGGGCCATTCCGGACTTTCGTCGCGCACCTCATGATATTTCTTCAACAACCGTTCTTTCATTCCATTGAAGCGGGCCGTTTCCGATTCTTTCCAGTCGGTGGTTTCAGCCAAGTCGGTTCGCAGATTGAACAACGAAAAACCGGTGGGCTCGGCATTGCGGTTGGACGCCAGATCCTCTTCCGTGATGCCTGCTCCGGGCTTCAATTCGGGGCGGTCGATTCCGGCGACCAGTTTCCAGTCCCCTTCCCGGATGGCCACTTTGACAAGGCTCTGGGCGCGCAGAAAGTGCCAATACAACGGTGTTTGGCGGGCCACCTGCCGGCCCTCAAGCAGGGGTAGCCAGCTGGCTCCATCCATCGGGCGGTCGGTTGGGGTGACCGCACCGGCGATCTCACAAAAGGTGGGGAAGACATCGACTCCGCAGACTGGCTGGTCACTGATGGCACCGGGTTTGGTTTTGCCGGGCCAGCGCAGGATTCCCGGCACTCGGATCCCTCCTTCATACAAATACCCTTTTTTGGCCCGCAGGTTGCCGGCTGAACCGTAGGGATGAATGCCGGTCTGGGCAGGTCCGTTGTCGCTGGTAAAAAAAACCACTGTATTCTCCCGCAGAGCGAGACTGTCGAGTTCCGACATCAACCGCCCGAATCCGGCATCCATCTGAGTGATGTTGCCGAGCAGAGCCCGCTCCGCCGGATCTTTCAGGTTGGCATAGAGACGCGTGTATTTCTCGGCCGTGGCGATGGGCTCGTGTGGTTCGTGATAACAGACGAACAGGAAAAACGGTTTCCTTGGATCCCGCCCCTGTCGGAGCCACTGCACGGCCTCATCAGTGACAAGTTCGGCCGAGTAACCCTGCAATGGTCCGGCGGGAATGCCATTGCGGACGAAGTTGTAGGGGTTGTGGTGGTTGGGCAGAGCATTGTTTTGCACTGAAAACCAGTGATCGAAACCGTGATCGTTTGGCTGGGGTTGCCCCGGCAGGTTGAACATGCCATTAAGGTGCCATTTTCCCGCATGGCAGGTGGTGTATCCCTGTTTTCTCAGCAGGGAGGCGATCGTGATTTCCGAAGCTTTCAAATGCATCGGGGACATCATCGGAATCCAATGGTGAATCCCCATCCGCCAGGGTGTGCGCCCAGTCATTAAGCCTGCTCGGGAGGGGGAGCAATTGGCCGCCGGGGCATAATAATCGGTGAACTTTAGCCCCTCCGCCGCAAACCGATCTAAATGCGGGGTCTGAACAACGGTGTTGCCATAGCAGCCGAGATCCCCGTAGCCCAGGTCATCGGCGAGCACGATCAGAAAGTTGGGGTGGGGTTCCTCGCCCGCCGTGCCTGAGAATGCGCCAACGCAAAACACCAGGATCAAAGGCCAAACACGTTTCATTCTCCGCATCCTGACACAACGTGGCGGTTCGTGGCAATGGCCGCATTCCGGCCCGCGGCAACCCCGGCAGGCGAAAAGATTTGAGGTTTATTGCTGGATTTGCTAGCCTTGCGGCTCTGAATCCGGCCCGCGGGCCGGTTGTCACCAACCCGTCGCTTCCGCACACTTTGCATCACCCATGAACACCAACATCGAATCCATCCTAAACGAACACCGGGTATTCACGCCATCGGCAACCTTTTCTGGTCAAGCCCACGTGAAAAGCATGGAGGATTACGAAGCGATCTACCAGAAATCAGTGGCCGATCCGGAATCGTGGTGGGCGCAACAGGCCGGCCACCTCCACTGGCAACAACCTTGGAATCAGATCCTTGACTGGTCGAATCCTCCGTTTGCCCAGTGGTTCCTGGGTGGAAAAATCAATGTTTCGGAAAACTGCCTGGATCGCCATGTCACCGCCGGCAAGGGAGACCGCATCGCCCTGCGTTGGGAAGGTGAACCGGGAGACCGGCGTGACATTAGTTACAGCCAACTGCTTGAAATGGTGTGTCGTGCCGCAAATGCCTTAAAGGTCCATGGAGTCCAAGCCGGGGACCGGGTCTTGATTTACATGCCAATGATCCCGGAAGCTGCCGCAGCCATGCTGGCCTGCGCCCGCATCGGCGCGGTGCACTCGGTGGTCTTCGGTGGATTCTCGGCAACGGCCATCAAGGACCGGCTCGAGGACTCCAAAGCCACGGCCATCATCACCGCCGACGGTGGTTGGCGCCGCGGCAATGTGGTCCCGCTGAAAGCCAATGTCGACGAGGCATTGACCCATTATGACGGGATCCACACGGTGCTGGTGGTGAAACGGTGCGGCAACGAAGTCACGATGACGGAGGGTCGGGATCGCTGGTGGGATGAGGAATGCGCCGCCGTTTCAGCAGATTGTCCGGCCGAGGGCTTTGACTCCGAACACCCACTCTACATCCTGTATACTTCCGGATCGACCGGGAAACCCAAGGGCATTCTCCACACTTCCGGGGGGTACTTGACCGGCGCCGCGACCACCTTCCGCTATATTTTCGACCATCGGGATTCCGACGTTTTCTGGTGCACTGCCGATGTCGGCTGGGTCACCGGGCACAGCTATATTGTCTATGGCCCGATGGCGAATGGTGCCACCCAAGTCATGTATGAGGGGGCTCCCAACACCCCGGACTGGGACCGGTTCTGGAAAATCATCGCCGACCACAAGGTGACCGTCTTCTACACCGCCCCGACAGCCATCCGTGCCTTCATCAAGGCGGGCGACCAGCACGTCGACAAGCACGACCTCAGTTCGCTACGGCTGCTTGGCTCCGTCGGAGAACCGATCAACCCGGAAGCCTGGATTTGGTACCATGAGAAAATCGGAGCTGGTCGCTGCCCCATCGTCGACACCTGGTGGCAAACGGAAACCGGGGCGATTTTGATCTCGCCCATCCCGGGAGCCACCCCGCTCAAGCCCGGAACCGCGACTCGTCCCTTTTTCGGAATCGATGCGGCCATTCTGGATGAAACCGGGCAGGAATGCGGCCCCAACGAGGGGGGCAAACTAGTCATCCGCAAGCCTTGGCCGAGCATGCTGCGGACCCTCTGGGGTGATCCGGAACGGTTCAAAGCCACCTATTGGTCGGAATATGAGGGGACTTACCTCGCAGGAGACGGCGCTCGTCGGGATGAGGACGGTTATTTCTGGATCGTGGGACGTCTCGACGACGTGCTCAATGTCTCCGGCCACCGGTTGGGCACGGCCGAAGTGGAAAGTGCCCTCGTTTCTCATCCTGCCGTCGCCGAAGCCGCCGTTGTGGGTCGTCCCGATGAAATCAAAGGCCAGGGGGTCGTGGCTTTCGTCACCGTGAAAACCGGGGTGCCCACCAGCAAGGAGCTGGCCCTGGAATTGCGCAACCATGTCGCCAAAGAGATCGGAGCCATCGCCAAACCCGATGACATCCGCTTTGCCGCCACCCTTCCGAAGACCCGGAGTGGCAAAATCATGCGACGCCTTCTCAAGGAAATTGTCTCCAGCGGCGAGGTCAAAGGGGATGTCACGACCCTGGAAGATTTCAATGCGGTGGCCAGCCTGCAAGGCAAGGGCGACGAGGATTGAAGTGCTGACGTGGCCAAAACCGCATTTGCGGTCAGGCAACCGCTTGAGTCCCGCGGATGGCTTCTGTTACAGTGCTATCCATGATGCCCCGCCGTACCTTTCTTTCTTCCGCTCTGGCAGTTGCCGCAGCCGCTCCCGGCCTCACTTCCCGGGCGGGAGGAGGCCCGCTCCGCGTCGCGGTGATCGGGCACACCGGACGCGGAAATTATGGGCATGGGATCGACACCGTATGGCTCCATCTTCCTGAGACTAAGATCGTCGCGGTCTCCGATCCTGATGAAAAAGGACGAGCGGACGCCCTGAAA
This sequence comes from Akkermansiaceae bacterium, assembly GCA_024233005.1. Classification (GTDB taxonomy): domain Bacteria; phylum Verrucomicrobiota; class Verrucomicrobiia; order Verrucomicrobiales; family DEV007; genus JACKQE01. The sequence continues at coordinate 326,254 of JACKQE010000001.1, forward strand.
CGGCTCCAAACCACCGAGGGATATGCGGACTACCGCGGCATGCTGGAAAAAGTGCGTCCCGATCTGGTGGCGGTTTGTCCCCGTCACGTGGACCAGCACCGGGACATGGTGCTGACCGCAGTGGCGGCCGGAGCCAAAGGCATTTACATCGAGAAGCCATTCTGTCGGACACTGGAGGAAGCCGATGAGATCGTGACCGCCTGTGCCAAGACGAAAACCAAGCTCGCCGTGGCCCATCGCAACCGCTACCACCCGGTCATGCCGGTGGTTGCAAAAATGGTTGCCGACGGGGCCATCGGACGGTTTTTGGAACTGCGCGCCCGGGGCAAGGAAGACTCCAGGGGAGGCTCTCTCGACCTCTGGGTGCTGGGCTCCCACCTAATGAACCTGATGCACTTTTTCGGTGGCACCCCGTTGGCCTGTTCCGCGACCGTGCTCCAGAACGGACGTCCCGTGACCAAGGCAGAGGTCAAAGAAGGGGATGAAGGCGTCGGTCCGCTGGCCGGCAACGAGGTCCATGCCAGATTTGAAATGCAACAGGGCCTGCCGGGGTTTTTCGATTCGATTCAGGGTGCCGGAACCTCCTCGGCAGGCTTTGGCCTGCAACTCATCGGCACAGAAGGCATCATCGATGTGCGCACCGACAAGGAACCCGCCGCCCAGTGGCTGGCGGGAAGTCCTTTCCGGCCTTCGCCAGAACCGAGGGCCTGGGTCCCCATTACCAGCGGAGGCCCCGGCAAACCGGAACCTCTGGCCGACATCCGCACCCTGGTGGCCGCCCATGTTCTCCCGGGACGGGATCTCCTCGCCGCGATCCGGGACGACCGTCCAGCCCTCTGCAGTGCGGAGGACGGCAGGATTACCCTTGAAATGATCATGGCCGTTTTCGAATCCCACCGCCTCGGTGGTGCAAGAGTGACGCTGCCGCTGCAAAACCGCCTCAATCCCCTGGGCCTCCTTTCCTGATCCCAAAAAGCTTCCCGATTCCGGAACATGAAAAGCTTGCCCCTCCTCTGCACTCTTGGCCTTGTGGCCACGCAATGGCTGACCGCCGGGGAAATCCGGCCAAACCTGCTGTTTATCATGGCCGATGACCAAGGTCCTTGGGCCTTTGGCGCATCAGGCAATGGTCAGGTCCCCACCCCCAACATGGACCGCATCGCCCGCGAGGGCGCGCGGTTCCCCAACGCTTTCACTCCAACCCCGGTCTGCAGTCCCGCCCGGGCCAGTATCCTGACCAGCCGCTATGGAAGTGAACTGGGGATCACCGACTGGATCAACCCCAAGGTTGATACCGGACTCGGGCTCGATCCGGCGCTTCCCACCTGGCCCCGGTTGCTCCGACAGGCGGGATATTCCACCGCCTTGTTCGGGAAATGGCATGTCGGTGATCTCGACTCCCAACACCCCATCCAAATGGGCTACCAAACCTTCATGGGATTCCGAGGCGGTGGCACCTCTCCGAAAGATCCAGTGTTGGAAAAAGATGGCGTCACCGCTAAACGCAAGGGCTTCATTGTGGACATCGTGGCCGACGAAGCCATCGCCTGGCTCAAGCAACAAAATCCCAGCAGGCCATTTGCCGGCAGCGTTTATTTCCGGGAACCCCACGCAGCCTACCTGCCAGTCCGGGATGAAGATTGGGCGAAAGTAAAAGATCTCGATCCGGTGATTCCGAATCCCGATCTTCCCGGACTGGATGTCGCCCGGGTGAAGAAAACCATGCGGGAATATCTGGCCTCCGTGGTTGCCATCGACCGGAACCTGGGACGCCTTCTCGACACCTTGGAGGAAACCAAATTGGGCTCTAACACAATGGTCATCTATACCTCCGATCATGGCTACAACGTCGGCCATCATGGCTTGCTCTACAAAGGCAATGCCCAATGGATGCTGAAACCCGAAGCACGCCCGCAAGGAACCGCCAACGTCCCCGCTGGTCAGCGCCCCAATCTATTCGACACGTCAGTCCACATTCCGTTGGTCATTCGCTGGCCCGGAGTGATTCCTCCAGGCACGGTCAATCGCCACACCCTGTCACATTTGGATTGGTTGCCAACTTTTGTTCAGATCGCCAACACGGCGCTGCCTCCGGGAACCATCATCAGGGGCCGCAGTCTGCTGCCGCTGCTGCAGGGAACAAACGGAGAATGGAATGATGATGTTTACACCGAGTATTCCATGAAACACGGTGCCCAAGTGCATCTCCGGAGTATCCGGACACCGCAATGGAAACTGGTGAGGGATTTCAACAATGAAGGCCGGGATGAACTGTATCATTTGTCCGTGGACCCCGAAGAAAGCCGTAATCTCATCGCGGACCCGTCCCGGGAGGTGGCCCAAGTCACGGCGGAACTGCATGCGCGCATCCTGGCAAAGATGGAAGAACTGAAGGACCCGGTTCTGGAGTTGATCCGCAAGTGACCTCCGGAGGGAGGATGTCACGCGATTTTTTTCTTTCCCCACAGTGGCGTTCCTGCTGAGATGACGGATTCTCTGAGGCGAGACCCCAACATTTTTATGAGCAACGAAGCATCGGCGGCAGGCAAAAAACTCTTTTTCATGATGGTCCTGGAGTTTTTCATCTGGGGAGCTTGGTTGCCCCTGATCTGGGGCTACATGGGAAAAGACGGACTGGCTTTCAGCGATCTGCAGATCACCTGGGTGGGCAGCGCCTTTGCGATTGCCTCCATTTTGGGGATCTTTTTCAGTAACCAGTTCGCTGACCGCAATTTCGCGGCCGAAAAGTTCATGGCTTTTAGCCATCTGGTGGGGGGCTTGGCCATCCTCGGGATGTATTGGGCCTCCTCATTCCCCGTGTTTTTCAGCCTCATGCTGGTGCATTCTCTTTTTTATGTGCCGACCATTTCCGTGGCCAACACTCTTGCCTTCACTCATCTCAAGAACGCACAGAAACAGTATGGGCTGGTCCGGATGGGGGGAACGGTGGGCTGGATCTTGGCTGCCTGGCCCCTCTATTTTGTGCTTCAGGGCAAGGAAGGCGTTGAGGCCGTGGCTGCCAGTCGCAATATTTTCCTGGTTTCAGGGATTGCATCTCTTGCGCTCGCGGTCTTCAGCCTCCAACTCCCCCACACTCCGCCCAAATCGGCTGGTGAAGGCGGATCGTTGGCTTGGTTGCGCGCTTTGTCCTTTTTGAAAAAACCTTTCCTGTTGGTTCTCTTTATTGTCACCTTCATTGACTCCACCATCCACAATGGCTACTTTTTGATGGCCGGTGGCTTTCTGGGCAGTGACGCGGTCGGCATCAAGCCGCAATGGATCATGCCGGTGATGAGCATCGGGCAGATTGCGGAAATCGGAACCATGGCCATTCTGGGGTATTTCCTCACCAAATTGGGTTGGAAGACCACGATGATTCTTGGCATTCTCGGCCACGCCCTGCGGTTCGCGGTCTTTGCCTTCCTGCCGGAAAACCAGACCATCATCATTATTGTCCAAGTTTTGCACGGCATCTGTTATGCCTTCTTCTTCGCCACGCTCTATATCTTCATCGATGCGGCATTCCCCAAGGATGTCCGCTCCAGCGCCCAGGGTTTGTTCAATCTCCTTATCCTTGGCCTCGGAGACCTCGCCGCCAAGTGGATCTTCATTCCCCTCCAAGGTAAACTGACCGCTGTCGACGGTACCGTCAATTACCACAAGCTGTTCCTCGTTCCGACCGGCCTGGCCCTGTTCGCGGCAGCGTTGCTTCTCCTCGCCTTCTGGCCACCCAAAACGCTCAGCACCAAAGAGGTCGAAGCCAGCCACTGAGGTCTGGGACGAAACTCCGAGGACTACGGCCATGAAACGTTGGCGTGTCGCGGGCATCTGTTTTGACCACTTTCACATGGGAGATCTCCTGCGTCTGGCGCAGAATCATCCCGGTGTCGAGGTGGTCGGTATCTGTGATGAACAGCCGGCCCGGATGACGGCCGCACAGAAGGTCTGCGGTTTGAGAGAGGATCAAATTTTCAGCGACCCAGTCAAATGCCTCTCCGCCACAGCGCCTGAAATCGTGATTCTCTGTCCGGCCGCCGCCCGGCATGCGGAGTGGACGGAACTAGTGGCTCCCCAGGGAGTGCACATCCTCATGGAGAAACCGTTCGCTTCCTCTCTGGCGGAAGCCGACCGGATGATCGCCGCCATGGCGGCGACGGGCAAACAATTGGCGATCAACTGGCCGCTCCGCTGGTACCGCTCCCACATCAAGGCCCACGAGCTCGTCATGCAGGGGGCCATCGGAGAATTGCGCGAGGTGCATTTCTATGATGGAAACCGGGGACCTCTTTACCACGGCGCCGACAAGATCGAGCGCGAGCCGACCGCGGCGGAAAAGGATGCATCCTGGTTTTACCGGCAGGCGGAAGGCGGGGGCAGTCTGCTGGATTACCTGGGATACGGGACGACTTTGGGGACGTGGTTTCACCAGGGACGCAAGCCGATAGAAGTGATGGCGATGTGGGACGAGCCAACCGGTCTCGAGGTCGACGAACACAGTCTCACCGTGGCTCGGTATGAGGTCGGTCTTTCCAAATTCGAAACGCGCTGGGGAACCTTCACGGACCCTTGGACCTTTCAGCCACAGCCCAAATGTGGATTCATTCTGGTGGGCTCTGAAGGCTCCATCAGCAGTTACGACTATGACGACACCGTGCGTCTCGCCGACCGGGCGCATCCCGGTGGCCGCGATCTCGCCGCTCCACTACCTCCGGCCCATCTGGCTGATCCGGTGCACTATTTGGTGCACTGCTTGGAATTGGGGCAACCGGTGGATGGCCCTCTGGGTATTGAGACTGCCCGCATCGGACAACAAATCGTGGACACCGCCTTTGCCAGTGCCCATAGAAAGCAGACGCTCCCGCTGCTGGGTTGACGCCTTTTCGAAGAACGGCGCTTAGGCCCAGTTTTTCTGGAGCGCCTCCACTTCACGACGCACCAGACTGCCCACACGGTGCTTCGCCAGGTAAACCTGGGCCATGCTGACGCCCAGTTCCCGGCGCACCCGGCCGGGCTCCCATCCTTTGACAACATAGGCATCGAAAATCTGGTACTGCTGGGGGGAGACCTTGGCCTTGACCCTGTCCAGAGCAACTGTCGCAAGATTGGAGGCCCATTCTGCATCCCACAGGCGTTCCAAAACGTTGGGGCCGTCATCGGCAATCCGGTCCATCGTGGCGGTGTCCCTGGGCTCTTCCAGCTCCCGCCGCGCTGCGGGCTTCGCCGGATTTCTGGCTTGGCGACGGTACTGGTCGGCGATCCGCCAACGGGTTATGTTCATCAGCCAGGTTTTGAAGGAACCTTTTGCCGGATCGTAGCGCTGACCGTCTTTCCATTGCTTGGCAATCGCCAGAACCGTTTCTTGAACCACGTCCATCGCTTCTTCCGAAGAAAGGCCCGACTTCAGAGAAACACTGAAAATGAGGCGCCAGTATGTTTGATAAAACTCATCCCAGGTCCTCTGATCCTCCCAGTTCGCGAGCCTCTCGATCAAGCTCAGGCGAGTCCTGGCGAAAGTCGCCTTCATTTCAGGGGTGTCTTCTCGGGGCAAGGACATACGCCAAGAAACACCCTGCCGGGAAAACTCTGAACAAAAAATTTGCGGGACGGTCAAATAATCTGAAAGACCCAGTGAATAGACGGCGTATCCAACCGTCCAACCACTGACCCGATGTCCAGCCTGCGCCCAATCAAAAGCGCTGAATGGCAGCGTGGACCTTTGGTTTGTCCCACAACGCACTTATTTCCTCGTCCACTGTTCTCCCTCCGCCATGAAAACTTCGATGCCATCGTTTTCCGGCCGCCTTTTGCAGGCGGTTTTTGGGTGTGTCCTTGGCCTGTCGGCCAGCCAAACCCTGCCCGCCCAAACCGCGGTTGTGGTAGCTGCGAATGAAAAAACCGCACAGCGCCCCCTTACCTATGACATCCATCCTGGATGGTTCAATCTTCATGGCACTCCTCTGACCCAGGAGCCTGAACTTCTGCTGCGCTTCACGGAGCCGGTGGAGGCCTCCGAAGCCCAACCAAAAATGGCTTTCCAGGATGGGGAAGGACGCCGCATTCCGGTCGTGGCCCGCACTCCCAATCTGGGAAAGACCGAGCCCCTTCAACCTGCCGGGGACGCGGCTAAACAGCTACCTGTGGAGAGGTTTCTGGTGGTCAGGCCCTCTGTGCCGCTGCCACTCGGCACTGAATGGAAACTCACGCTCGCCCAAGGGTTGGCGAGCCGGGATGGCACCGCCAGTCTGGCCCAAAACTTTGAGTCTGATCTGGGAGACATTGACGCTTTCGAAGTCAATTCCATTGAGGCCGTCAATCCTTACAACGATGCCAAGCGGATCCACGTTTGGCTGAACAAACCACTCTCCCCGTCCATGAAGCCGGAGCTTCTGGCATCGTTTGTTTCCATTGAGCCGCAGCCATCGAATTTCAAACGCCTCGTCGAAGGCCAGTCGATCACCTTGGAGGGGGACTTCGAATACTCCAAACCCTACCAGGTGACGGTGCTGCCAGGGATCACAGCCATCGACGCCACTTCTCTCACGGAGGAAAAAAAGGAATCGGTTGTTTTTGAGCCGGCCGGGGCCTTCATCACCCTGCCCGCATTCTCGACCGGCCAGAATGCGGGAGGACACGGCGTGTTCAAGGTGCAAACGGGCAACCTCAAAAAGCTCCATCTGCGAGTCAAGCATCTCGAAGGGCGCGACCTGATTTATGCCCTTCGTGGGTTCGATGCCTATGATGGCTCGGGCGCGGAGAAGCGCAAAGTGCCTTTTGAAATGGTGCCTGGCAAAACCATTTACGACGAAGAGAGAGAGATTGATGAACCGCTCGACACCACCAAATCCGTGGAATTGGTGTGGAAGGATCTCCTCGGAGGTCGGGATACCGGAGCGGTTTATCTCTGCGCCGAGGGCGACTCAAAGATTGCGAAACAAACGGGTGCCGGAGCACAGTCCTTGGTAATGATTACCGATCTCGGTCTCGCTTGGAAACAAAGCAAAGACGAGTCCTTGATCCATGTGTTTTCTCTGACCAAAGGCACCCCGGTGGCAAAGGCCCGCGTCGCCTTGCTCGATGATGACGGACAGGTGGTATTTGACCTTTTGACCAACGAAGATGGGGTGGTCCACCTCCCGTCGGAAAAGGTCACCGACAAAACCCGCTGGCTCAGCGCCAGCACCGGCGACGGGGATGCCTACGTGGTGGAGTATGACAACTACATGGAATCCATCGGCCTGTGGAATTTTGGAATCCGCTACGAATACCGGTATGAAGACGGGGATTCCGAAGAAGAAGGGCGCCAGCGCGTTCTCCTTTTTAGTGACCGGGGCGTCTACAAACCCGGCGAAACTCTGTACCTCAAAGGTATCAGTCGGCTGACCGATGGAGACAAACTGATCCCGGTGAACTCCCAGGGAACCCGGGCCACGCTCAAGGTTTTCGATCCGCGGCGCCGGATTGTCTCCGACCAGACCGTCAGCCTAAGCGCACAGGGAACGTTCGACGAAGCCATCAAGCTCCCGGAAGCCACTCTGGGTTGGTATGCGGTGGAGTTGGATTTCAACGCCCCGGGCACCAAGCAACGCGACTGGCGCAAGGTCTTCCGCCATAGTTTCCAGGTGGCTGAATACCGGGTCAATACCTTCGAGGTGGACCTGGATGCCAACAAGACGTATCCCGTGGACGAGGAGATCGAAATTCCAGTCCATGCCAATTACTACATGGGCAAATCTCTCTCCAAGGCCAAGCTCGATTGGCATGTCGATGCGTTCACGGATTATCCCCAACCCCGGGGCTTCGAAAATTTTCTCTTTGGGGACAATGTGGAAAATCCGAATGACAATTTCAACACCAGCCAGTCGGTTACTCTGGGTGCGGACGGATCCTCCCTGATCCGGTTCGGCTTGCCCAAACAACAGACCTTCCCTTCTCCACGAAGGGTCAGCCTTTCCGCCAGCGTGACGGATATCAATCAACAAACGGTGGCCCAGAGCGCCTCGTTCACGGTGGACAGTTCGGCCTTCTACCTCGGATTGGCCGTTCCAGAGAATCTCACGCGGGCCGGTGAAACGGTGGGAATCTCGCTCGCCGCGGTCCAGGCCGAAGGCGGCATGTTGGAACGCCCCGTGTCCTGCCTTTTGAGAGTGCAACGGGAGGTTTGGAATACGGTCAAAGTGCAGGGGGCTGGCGGCCGGATCACCAACCGCAATGAGAAAACACTGCAGCTTGTCAGTGAAACTCCCGTCACCATCTCCATGACGGTGGAACCAGCAACCGGATTGCCGCGTCCGACCCGCCACGAACTTTCCTTTGCCGAAGCGGGTGACTATGTCATCTCCATTGAATCCAAAGATGACGCGGACCGCCCGGTCCTTTCCCGGTGCCAATTCCGCGTCATTGGCGCGGAAGAGCCTTCCTGGTCCTGGCATGATGGCATCCGCATCGACCTGCTGCCAGACAAAGCCAATTACCGGGCCGGAGAAACTGCCAAACTGCTCCTTCGCAGCCCCATTTTTGGCCATGCTCTGATCACGCTGGAACGCGCCGGAGTCCGGAAGGTCCTCTCCCGCGAAATCACGGCCCACGAAACGGTGATCGAAATCCCGATCACGTCGGATGATGCTCCCAATGTGTATGCCTCGGCCATGGTCTTGCGGGGTTCCCTAAGCAGTCCTCATGTTCACAAATCCACCGATTTTCGCCTCGGATATTGCCAGTTGCTGGTAGAAAATCCGGCGGCTCGCGCCACGGTCTCCCTTGAGATGCCAAAGGGACCGGTTCGCCCTGGTCAAAAGGCGACCGTCGGCGCGGTGATTCTCGATGAATCCAAGCAACCCATCCCCGGAGTCGAAGTCGCTCTCTATGGGGTTGATGAAGGGGTCCTTTCTTTGACCGGATACGAAACCCCCGATCCCGTGGCGACGTTCCATTCCCCCTTTCCTCTTTCGGTTTCCACCGGGGAATCCATCAGCAAGCTCCTTCCGGAAAATCCGGCGGAACAGTTTTTCGACAACAAGGGGTATGTCCTCGGCGGAGGCGGTGAGGAAGGCGGGATGAACCCCAACCGGGTGCGCAAAAATTTCCAAGCCCTCGCCTTCTGGCATGGCTCCTTGATCACCGGACCGGACGGCCGGGTGGCTGCTGAATTCACCGCACCGGATAACCTCACTTCATTCCGGGTCATGGCGGTGGCCATTCTAGGGAACCGCTTCGGTGCCGCTGCAGAACGCTTCCAGGTCAACAAACCACTCATGCTGGAGCCCTCCTTGCCGGCTTTCGGCAATGTGGGGGACCAGATCGATCTCACCGCGGTCCTGCACAACACGACCAAGGAAGCGCTGACCATCGAAGTCAGCACTCAGCTCGATGACAAGGCTGAATTTTTACCCGAAGTGCGCCTGCTGGTGCCGACCAAGCTCCAAACGCTTCCCTCCATGCCGGACACGCCGGTCCAGAAAACCCGCGAAGTCACCCTTCAGGCTGGGGAAACGGCAGCCCTCCGGTTCCCGGCGCAATTCACCCGTCGAGGCGAAGCGACTTGGACCTGGAAGGCGGCCTGCCGGGCCAAACCAGATTACGGAGATGCCGTGGAGTCAAAACTTAGCATCGGGTACCCGGTGCCCTTGCTCAGGAGCCGCGAGACCTTGCGGCTTGAAGCGGGCCAGCCTTCCCGCAACCTGCTCGCTGGCGTGAATCCCCAGTTGTTGCAAGGAGAGGGAAAGGTTTCGGTCACGGTTACGAACTCCCGGATTGGCGAGACCGTCGATGCGCTGGAATACCTTCTCCATTACCCCTACGGCTGTGTGGAGCAGACGACTTCTTCAACCCTCCCATGGCTCAGCACGCAGATCCTGCAGGATTCTCTTCCGGCTTTGAAACGGTCCCCGGAGGAAATCAGAAGCTCCATCCAGTACGGAACCCGGCGACTTCTCACCATGCAGACCAACAAGGGCGGATTGGCGTATTGGCCTGGCGGCAACGAACCCATGCTATGGGGCAGCGCCTACGGCGGAATGGCGCTCGCCCTGGCCGCACGGCAAGGCGTGGAATTGCCCAAAGACCAGTTGGAGGCCCTCTGGAAATATCTTTCAAGCCAACTCCGAGGCACCAATGAGGAGGGGCAGGTCGATGCGCTTGCGGAGCGGTGCCTGGCTCTCTACACGCTGGCCCTCGCTGGAAAACCAGAACCCGGATATTATGAGGTGATGCTCCGCAAAAAGGATAAACTGCCCCGCTCGGCCCGAGCCTTGCTCTCCTTGGCCATGCTGGAAACTGGCGAGAATGAAACATCCAAAGCGGCCATCACCGAAAAGGTAAAGGAACTCCTGGCCCCGAGAGCCAATTCCGCCCAAAGTGCCCGGGCGTGGTATGGGGAAAGTTACCACCTCGCAACGGAACTGCTCGCTTGGACAAAGCTCGACCCCGCCAATCCCACCACCGATGCCACTCTCGACAACCTGCTCCGAACGAAACGCGGCGATCATGGCTGGGGAAGCACCTACTCGAATGCTTGGCCCCTGCTTGCAGTGGCCCGTAATGCGCAGGCCCTGCCATTGACCGGCTCCCAGAAGGCCACCCTGGTTTTTGCTGACCAGAAATGGACGGATGAGTTTGGTCTCAAGCCAACCGGATTCACCCATGAGTCTCCTTTCATCGGGGACTTCAGGAACACCCCCCTGACATTTGACAGTCCCACCAAGGGGCGGCTCTACGCCAACGTCCTGGTGGAAACCCAGCCAGCGGGCCTATCCTTGGATGCCCAGAGCCATGAGGGATTTTCCATTACCCGGACCTACCAGCGTCTCGAGAACGATGGCACCCTGAGTCCGGCGGAAAATTTGACAGTCGGGGATCTTGTCCAGATCACACTGCAGGTGATCATCCCCAATCAGACAGATTACGTGGCCATTGACGATCCGCTTCCCGCCATCTTTGAGGCGATCAATCCGGATTTTCGCACCCAAGCAGCCCAGTCACCGCAAGGTGTGGCGCAGAACACTTGGCATCCGCTCTACTGCAATTTCCGGGAACTTCGCAAGGACCGCGCCCTGTTCTTTGCCGACTCCGTTTATCGCCCCGGTCAGTATGCCCTGCGCTACCTCGCCAGGGTCGTGGCCGCCGGCACTGCCACCGCTCCCGCAGCCAAGGTCGAAGCCATGTATGAGCCGCAGCATTTTGGACTTTCGGGAACCACACGGATCGTCGCCAAGCCCTTCGACGCCGGCGCTGACCGCGTCGCCCAGGTCCGCTGAACATTCCCACCCGCGCCCCATGAGTGTGCTCCGCCTCCCGCCCAGAATCCGGCACCGGCTTTATTTCCTCGGAGGATTGGGCGGCCTGACTTTCGCCGTCGCATGGTGGATCCTACCCGCCTGTGTCCCCTTGCCGGTGAAGCTCGGAGCACCACTTCCCATGGGCTTGCGGTTCAGCGACCGCAACGGAGAACCCCTCCGCCAACTTCTGGCGGAGGACCTGCGGGTGGATCAGCCGGTCAAAATGGATGAACTGTCTCCGACATTGGTTCAAGCCACATTGGCGGCTGAAGATCAACGATTCTGGTCCCATGGGGGGATCGACTTCCTGGCGGTCGCCCGCAGCACCCGCGATGCCTTGGTTTCAGGGAAAATCCGCTCCGGAGCATCCACTATCAGCCAACAATTGATCAAGATCTCATCGCCACCCAGAAAGCGTGATCTGTCCGCAAAAGTGGCCGAGGCCTTGGGTGCCCGGCACCTTGAGATGCTCTGGGACAAATCCCATATACTGGAGGCCTATCTGAACCGCCTTCCTTATGGCAATCTCCACACTGGAATCCGAACGGCCGCGCGGGGGTATTTTAACAAACCACTCGGCGATCTCTCCCTGGCGGAATCGGCTTTGCTCGCCGGACTGCCAAACAACCCGACCCGGCTCAATCCGTACCGGAACCCAGCCGGAGCCAAGGCCCGTCAGGAAGTCGTACTGCGTCGCATGATGGAAAGCGGGTTTATTACCCAACAGGACTATGAATTGGCGCGGGGAGAGTCTCTGCAATATGCCCCCCGTGGCACCAGCACGGCTTTCCATGCGCCTCATGTCATCGACTTGCTTCTCACCGGCAAAATGAAGGATGCGAATCCCCTCCCCAACAAAGCGGTGCGAACCACGATAGATCTGGAACTGCAGGACCAAGTCGAGCATCTCTTGGAAAACCTTCTCGCCTCGGTGGAAACCAAAAAAATGCCCGGATCCATGGGTGCCGCGCAGGGGGCGGTGGTGGTTCTGGACAATGCCACTGGTGGCGTGCTCGCGCTGGCCGGCTCACGCTCTTACTTTGAATCCCAGAGCGGACAAATCAACGGAGCGTGGACTCCCCGATCGGCAGGATCCACCCTCAAGCCCTTCACCTATCTTCTGGCATTGGAACGTGGAAAAACGGCCGCCACCATTCTGGACGATCTGCCCGTTGAATACATCACCACTTCTGGTTCCTACCGGCCGGTCAATTACAACCGGCAGTGCCACGGCCCAGTCACCCTTCGCAAAGCCCTCGCCAATTCTCTGAACATCCCAGCGGTCAGAATGCTCGACACCTTGGGGGGACCAGGCATCCTGAGGGATTCCTTGGAAAAATTGGGGCTTACTTCACTGGAATCCGATGCCGCCCAATATGGTCTTGGACTGACTCTGGGAAATGCCGAAGTCCGCCTTTTGGAACTCACCAATGCCTATGCTTGCCTGGCCCGTCTGGGTGAATATCGGCCGTGGCGCCTGATTGCCGACGCACCTGCCGCGCCTGCCGTCCGCTTTTTCTCCAAGGAAAACTCCTATTTGATCGCTGACATCCTGAGTGATGACGACGCGCGGGCTGATGCCTTTGGCTACCACTCCTCCCTACGGCTGCCATTCCGCGCCGCCGCCAAAACGGGCACCAGCACAGATTACCGTGACAATTGGACTGTGGGCTTCACTCCGACTTTTACGGTCGGCGTCTGGGTCGGTCACTTTGACAATTCCCCTCTCCAGAATGTCTCTGGAGTGAGTGGTGCGGGTCCGGTCTTCCAGGCGGTGATGCGTCACCTGCATCACCAGATTCCCCCGACTTGGTATGATCGACCAGTCACCTTGGTGCAAGCCAAAGTGGATGTCATCAACGGCCTGCAACCACCCCCGCAAGGTCCCATTCCGCGCCGTCTCCGCGAGGAATGGTTCCTCCCTGGCACGATACCTTCCGAGGCTTCTCCTGATGGCTATGATACTCAGGGACGCACCCTGCTTCCCCCTCATTATCGTCACTGGCTGCTTACCCAAGGGACCTCCCTGCGCGATGAGGCCGCCGTTCGTTCCATCCCAGTCGGTGCCGAAGTCGGTCTTCGCATCGTTTCTCCTTTGCCCGGGGTCACTGCCTATCTGGACGCCGATCTTCCCGGAGCCGGGCGACGCTTTCCCTTGCAGGCCGAGGGTTCCGGAAAGGATCCTTTAAAGTGGAGTTGTGACTCCCTGCAGATCGAACAGGATGGGACCACCGCCACTCTTCTGCTCCAACCAGGGGAGCACCGAATCCGGGCCACAGACCCCAGAACCGGACGCGTCGCAGTTTCCTTTCTGCGTGTCGAGAACCTCTGAGTGTCGTCGAAAGAATCCTGCCACAAGGCTGGCCCAGCCTTGCAATTGGCTGATTTCTCAGGATCGTGCCAGCAGCAACCTGGACCGGTTGCCTCACTTCTCCTCATGGCCACTTTTACCACGATTTCAGCCTATCGATTCACTCCGCTTTCTGACCTCAAGGCGTTGCGCGAAAGGCTACTCTCCTTCTGCAAGTCCCTACATCTCCGCGGAACCATTCTGCTTAGTGCGGAGGGAATCAACCTTTTCGTTTCAGGATCTTCCCCAAGCATTGGAGAACTGCTGCATGTGGTTCGGCAACTTCCCGGTCTGGAGGGACTGGAGCCGAAATACAGCGAAAGTTCCCGGCAACCCTTCAACCGGATGCTGGTGCGAATCAAACAGGAAATCATCGCCTTCGGAGTGGAAGGGATCGATCCCGCCAAACATACCTCAACCAAACTCCCGGCCCCCACTCTCAAACAATGGCTTGATGAGGGACGTCCTGTGACCCTGCTGGATACGCGGAATGATTATGAGGTAAAACTCGGCACCTTTGAAAATGCCCGGACCCTTGGTATCGGGCATTTCCGTGATTTTCCAGAGGCGGTCAAGCAATTGGAGCCGGAATTGAAAGAACGCCCTTTGGTCATGTTTTGCACCGGCGGCATTCGATGCGAAAAAGCGGGTCCGTTCATGGAGGGAATCGGCTTTCAACAGGTCTTCCAACTCGATGGCGGCATTCTCAAATACTTCGAAGAGGTTGGCGGGGCCCATTATGAAGGGGAATGCTTTGTTTTCGACCAGCGTACCAGTCTGGATCCATCCTTGCACGAATCCGGCGCCACGCAGTGTTTCAACTGTCAAACGCCTCTGACCCTGGAGGAGCAGGAGCACCCGCATTACGTGGTTGGACAAAGTTGCCCATACTGCCACCAATCGGAGGAAGAGGCATTGGATTCCCGCCTCCTCAGGCGTCAGGAGTCACTCCTAAAACTAACCACGCCGCTTCCCGGAAGCCAACGCTATGATAATTACCGACCCATTAGTGTTCCGGCTTCTCACGACCGAGCCACTTTGATGGATCTGCTGATAGATATTTTCCCACATGTTCCCAAGGATGAATGGCTACCCCGGTTTGAAGCCAAGCTATTCTTGGACGCTCACAACCAGTCGGTGGCGGCCACTCACCGAATCAGGTCTGGGGAAATCTATCGTCATGCCCAGCCCGCCACCATTGAGCCGGACGTGAGCAACAAGGTGGTTTTTCTGTATGAGGACGAAACCATGGTGGTGGTGAACAAACCGGCGCCGCTGCCGACCCATCCGAGTGGACGTTTCAATCGCAACACACTGCAGCATTGGATGCGCGAAGTCTATCATCCACAGAATCCCCGCCCAGTCCACCGTCTCGACAGCAACACTACCGGACTCACGGTGTGGGCAAGGACTCGACATTTCGCGGCCTCCCTACAGGAACAGTTCCATGACGGCTCCATGCGCAAACGGTACCTCGTCCGGATTGTGGGGCATCCGCAGGAGGACGCTTTTTCCTGTGACATTCCGATCCGAGCCGCTCCCGGAAGGGCAGGTTCCCGTGGCACTGATGCTATCGCCGGATTGCCGTCTCGGACGGAATTCAATGTGCTGGATCGAAGTGCCGACGGCACCTCTTTGCTCGAAGCCAGACCGATCACTGGAAGAACCAACCAGATCCGGGTTCACTTGTGGGAATTGGGCTTTCCTGTGGATGGAGATCCGATTTACTTGGCGGAAAAGCAAATTGGGGACACTCAAACCCTCTCCATCGAGGAAGCTCCTCTCTGCCTGCATGCCTGGCAGCTTTCCTTCCGCCATCCCATCACGGGCGAAAGTCTGACTTTCGAGGCACCCGCACCTGATTGGGCCTCCTTTCCCGGGAAGACGCCATTGCCGGATTGAGGGTGCCCTGACAGACTGGGTGGCGGTATGAAACAAACCGCTCTCATCATTCCGCTCCTGTTTCTGGCTTCCATCTGTTTTGGCGCCGAGAGCTCTGGATGGAAGGCAGGAGCAAGCGCCACCATCATCACACCGGAGGAATACCTCTGGATGGCTGGTTATGGGGGACGCAAAACCCCGGCCGAAGGCAAATTGACCGATCTCTTCGCCAAGGCACTGGCCCTGGAGGATTCTGGAGGTCACCGGTCTGTGTTCATCACTTTGGACTTGGTTGGCATTGATCGGGAGACCACGGCCGCCATTGGCGAAGAACTGAAAAAGCACGGTCTGGAGCGTCATCAGATAGCGGTCAACTGTTCCCACACCCACAGCGGGCCTGTGGTGGCAAAAAATCTTGGGCCACTGCACTACTGGTCACTGGATGATGATCAGAAAGCCAGGATTGATCGGTACGCCGCCACATTGAAGCAACGGGTGGTGCAAACGGCGCGCAATGCTTTGAAAAACCTGGCTCCCGCTCGGCTCCAATGGGGAAGCGGATATGCCACCTTCGCGGTGAACCGTCGCGAAAACAAACCCTACGACATCGTGCCAAAACTCCGTTCGGAAGGGACATTGAAAGGCCCCGTGGATCATGACGTCCCCGTGCTGACAGTGCGCAATCCCGCCGGAGAGATTCGATGCATCGTATTTGGATACGCTTGCCACGCGACAGTATTGTCCGGAAACCGTTGGTGCGCGGACTATCCCGGCTATGCCCAAAGGGAAGTGGAAAAAAACTATCCGGGATCCGTTGCCCTGTTCTGGGCCGGTTGCGGTGCGGATCAGAACCCGCTCCCCCGGCAAACAGTTACTTTGGCGGAACAATACGGAATGGCTTTGGCCAACTCGGTTTCCCAAGTCATCGCCGCGCCTATGGAGGAAATCGAATCCACGCTGACCACATTTTACCGCGAAGTCCAAGCTCCTTTGGCCAAATTGCCCTCCACAGAGGAACTCAGGGCGCTTATCTTGGGAACAAATTCCTATGAGAAAGCCCGCGCCAAAATGCTGCTGGATCGCATCGCGTCCCAAGGGAGCCTCGAATCCACTTATCCCTATCCTATTGCGAAATGGGTGCTGGGCAACCAAGTCGAATGGAACTTTATGGGAGGGGAAGTGGTCGTCGATTACGCGCGGCGTCTCAAAAAATCAGGCCACGGAACAGCCACGTGGGTTGCTGGCTACAGCAATGATGTCATGGCCTACGTCCCCTCTTTGCGCGTTTTGAAGGAGGGGGGATATGAGGGTGGAGGTTCCAATGTCTACTACGGACTGCCGGGTCTCTGGGACGAGACTTTCGAGGAGGTGGTTGTTCAAGCCATCCAAGAACTCAAATAAAACCCACCTGATCGCAAGGCCCTCTGCACAAGCAAGGGAGAATTGCTCTTGTCACTTCGTTGTCACCCGGATGGCTTGGAGGTCCATCATCCGGGGCTGAACGGTGCCTTTGGCCCTGAGGAACAATGTGTGCACCTTACCCGCTTCCAGATTGATTTTGCCATTGGCTCGAAGGGGTTTGAAGTCGGTCCAAGATCCGGTTCCCGTGGCCTTGCCAGGGAGAGAGGTGGTGCCGATCACCAACTCAAATTCGCTCGGAACGGTGTCGTTGTAGGCTTGAATCAACTCAAGCTGGTAGCTTCCTTCCGTTTTGACCTTGAAATGCCAGGCAAAATAGGTTTCCGGAGACTCCCAGTTACTGAAAGCCGGGGGATTGCCAACCAACTGAAGGGAGGAACGACTGCCTCGAATCGAGCTCTCGGAAGCCGGCAATTTGCCCCCATCATCGAGAACCGGTGCCGTTTGGATAGTTTTGGCCAAGGTTGAGGACGCATCCTTGGCTAACTTCGCCAAAGGGGCCTGGGTTTCGATCTCTTTTAAAAAGGCCTGAGTTTCTGCTGTCGGATAGTCCAATGCCGCAGCCAAGACGAGACGGGCATCTGGAGAATTTCCCAGCCAACCCAGTGACTTTTTCCAGACCGCAATTCTTTCGCTCATGGGAACAGTACCAGGCAAACTGGAAAGTCGGACGTAAGCCCGCGTTGCGATGTTTTTAAGCGGAGGATTTTTGGTGGTGGTGATCACTTTCTCCAAAAGCGGCATGGCATCCACCGTGGGCCAAATCAGCAAAGCGGCAGTGGCATCAAACTGCAGGCTCTGGTCCTGACCATCAAACGCACTTTGAAGTTTGGTCAACACTTTTGGGCCACCAAGATTTGCCAGAATCCGGAACAAGCTCAATCGTTCTTCCTTTTGGGCATTGTCCACCCGGGAGAGCAAGCGATCGACCAACCCGGGATTGTTGCCTGCCTGGATGGCCTCGAGAATCAGTCTTTCCAAGCCGCCATTGACGGAAGCAGACTTTGATTTTCCCAAAAGTTCAAGCAGCGGATCCAAATCCTCCGATTGGATCAAATGGTGCAAATTTCCCAATAGGGCCGACCGTTCCTTTTCTTCCGGAAAGACTAAGAGTTGGTCGATGACAAGGGTAACAGTACTCCGGGAATTTCGCCCCGCCAGAAAACCAATCATGCGGAATGCCAGATTACTGCCGGGTTTGGCCTTGGCCTGACGGATCAATTCTTCCTCAACTCCAGGGCCGGTCAGATTTCCCAGAATTTTGTTGGCCTGCGTCTGTTGAGCTGGAGTGATATCGGGGCGGTCAAGAAATGCCAAGGCGAACTGGATATCGTCCGCATTACCAGTGGGTGGATCCCCTGTCGCAAGGGTTTGAAGCCGCTCCCGTTGCGAGGCATCCCTCTGTTTGGTGAAGATCAGGAAGCCCGCCAACAGTGCTGTTAATGCGATCACAACCCCCAGGGTCACTTGGAGTTTCTTCCTTTTGGCCGAAGATGGTGGTGGTCCCGCGTTGGATGTGGCTCCCTCAGCACCGGTGATCTTGGATGCATTCCCAGATGGAGGTGGCGGTGTCGCGGGCTTGGGTTTGGCTACTGGACGAACGAAAGAAGGCTTTGCTGTTTGAACTCCAGTGGTCCGTCCTGATGTCCGCATGGAGGATTGTTTGCTTGTGCCACTTTGGGGCACCACCGTTGCTACGGCAATGGGATCCTCCTCTACAGCGATCGCGGTGACCACCGGTTGAGGCGCGGGTGGTTCGGGATTTTTCGGAAATTTCTGGATGGCATCCCGGGAATCGACGGGGCGATCGGCAAGATCACGGTTGATAAGCCACATCACCCAATCACAGATGGAGGGTGAAAGGTCAGGACGGAGTTGTTGCAAAGGAATGACCCGGTGTTGCAGGTGGGCATTCATCACTGCCGGCGCAGTTTCCCCATTAAAGGGATATTGCCCCGTAAGCGCAAAATAATAGACGCATCCAATTTGATAGAGATCCGTCCTGAAATCCAGCTCTCCCCTCTCGAATTGTTCGGGAGCCATGAAGAAGATGGAGCCCATCACAGCGTCCTCTTGGTCCATGGTCTGAACAGACGGGGTCCTGCTGAATTTTGCCAATCCGAAATCAAGAATTTTGGTCTGGAAACGTCCACTGGGCTGCCAGATCACCATGACATTTCCCGGTTTCAAATCCCTGTGCAGAACGTTCGCCGATTGAGCAGCAATCAGTGCCTCCATGGTCTGGTGCACCACCTCGACAAAATCTGGCTGGGTCAGAACTCCTCGTCCAATGGTGTCGTCCAGAGTTTCGCCCTTGAGCAATTCCATGACCACAAACCCCCCCTGGTCATCCCTGCCCACATCAAACACGGTGACGATGTTTGGATGGTTCAAAGAGGACAACGTTTGAGCTTCCGCCATGAGCTTCAAGGCGGCGGCATCCACTTCCTCAGCCGTTGCCTTGTCGGTGGATAAGACCCGCTTGATGGCCACCTCGCGCTGAAGTTGGGTGTCGAAAGCCTTGTAAACGGCGCCAAGGCCACCTTTGCCGATTTCTTGTCTGATTTCGTAGCGGTTGCTGCTCATGGTGAAACCATCCGTTTTCACTAAACAGGCATCATTTGCCTTCAGTCACCGATTCTCAACCAGAATCCTCAGGAAACAACCTCCCAGAGTTTCCATGGGCATTTTTTTTCATCCTTGCCCTGACCCCAACGGACTGTTTTCGTGCTCATGGTTCATTCTTGTCATGGGAAAAATTCTGATCATAAGGGGTGGCGCCTTGGGAGACTTCATTTTGACTCTCCCTGCCGTCGCCGCCCTCCGCCAAGCTCTGCCGCCGGAGACTCTCATCGAAATCTTGGGCTATGAACCGTTCACCTCTGTAGCTAAGGCATGTGGCCTGGCTGACAATGCCCGATCAATCGAATATGGACCATTGGCTGGTTTTTTTCATCCTGATGCACAGCTTGATCCTGGTCTGAAGAACTTTTTTGCCGGTTTCAGCTTGATCATTTCCTACCTCCATGATCCCTCTGGCGTGTTTCAAACGAACGTCACCCAATGCTCCAAAGCTCTATTGCTTCAAGGGCCGCATCGTCCCGTTGAGACTCAACCACTGATTCCAGCCGCGAAACAACTCGCCGAACCTTTGGGGAAAATCGGGATCTACCTGGAATCAAATTACGTCAACCTTTGGCCCAAAAACCTTCCGGAGCGGGAGAATTCAGGAATATCAAACTTGGCAAGGAAAGCCCCTAGAGTTGCCCTACACCCTGGCAGTGGAAGTCCGCGAAAGAACTGGTCATGGGAGTCCTGGTTGGAGGTAGTGAAAGGAATCCAGAAAGTTCATCCGAAAATGGAGCTCCTCGTCACAAGTGGGGAGGCCGAAATGGAGCGGATAGAGAAATTTTATGAATTGCTAAGTCTCTCCTCAATTCCTTTTCAGCCATTGGCTAATCAATCACTGGCTGTTGCTGCCAAGAAAATTGGAGAATGCGATCTGTATCTGGGAAACGACTCAGGGATCTCTCACCTGGCAGCAGCCACCGGGGTTCCAGCAATTGTCCTTTTTGGTCCGTCCGAACCAAAAGTTTGGGCTCCTCAGAATCCAGGGACGGTCATTTTGCAAAGCCCGGATAAAACGATGGCAGGCATTGAATCCGCTGCTGTTCTCCAAAATGCGCTTGTCTTGCTTCAAAATGAAATTCTTCCCAGCTGTTAAGAATGATTGTTTAATTTTAGAAGCTAATTTCTTCTTCTTCTTACTGTGGAAAAATACAACAATTGGTCTAATGCCATGATTGAAAGGGGATAGCGTCATCCGTTGACTGCTGATAACTTTTTGAAAACTGGGAGGAATATGCCGAATTCTTCACAATGGGGGCGTTTGTTCGCAAGGAGACCCATTTCATCCCCACGTTCTTCACAAGGTTTCCTCTTGTAGCGTGCGCGGTAATTCATCTACGAAAGGAGCGTCTGTTTTTTTCAATTCATCAATTGCCTGGCCGCGCAATGATTTTAATAACTCTGATTTTTCGGCCTTTGAAGCAAGGTTGTTCAATTCTTCCGGATCGGTGTTCAAATCATACAGTTCTTCCGTCTCCCCTGGGATCAGATAACGGATGTATTTGTACTGATGATGTCGGAGCATTATCCACCAGGGAACATTGTGATAAACCTCACCCGATGATCTGACCCGCGCGTCCGACCCGTAGGAAGCGCCCGTGAATGTCATCAGAACAGGATGGTCCCAGTCCTTCCGTTGCGGATTTTCCAAGAGAGGTGTCAAATCCTTACCGTGAATTTTCCAGGGAATGGAAATGCCCGCCCGCGCGGCTATTGTCGCAACAATGTCTGGTGAGTTAACGGGCTGGTTGCACACCTTTCCTTGAGGAATCGTTCCCGGTTGGGAAATTATCAACGGTGATGCGTAACTGGCGTCATAGGGTGCCAGCTTCATATTCAGCCCATGTTCCCCCATAGCGTATCCCTGATCGGCGACGTAGATTACCAGCGTGTTCTCAAATTGGCCGCTGGTTTTTAAAGCTGAAATCAAGCGTCCCACCCCTTCATCAATTGCCTCGGCACATTGGTTCATTTGAATGATCCACTTTTCCAGGGACAACCCTGGCTCGTCGCGGTCGAAATTCCCAGCTTGTTTTGGCTTCTTTTTAAGAGCGGGTTTTCCGTCGGCTGCAGGTATCCAGGCTTGGGTTGTTTCAAGGTATTTCGGTTTTCCAGGTCGAGGTCCAAAAACATCCTGCGGGATGGTTGGAACTGCTTCACTGTAGTCCGACAAATGGCGTTGCGCGGGTGTCGTTGGCCCGTGGATGGCTCCGTAGCAGAGCCACAAGTACCAGGGCTTTTTCGGATCTCTTCCCCTCCCATTGATAAACTCTTCCGCCCATTGGGTGTAGTTGTCAGTTGAATAGCCATCTTGAGGGTGGGGATGCTCGATGCCATCAAAGGAGAGAATTTGATCAGAGTAGTAATTTCCGGCGTTTCCAGGCAGTTTGGGTCGATTCCAAACAATTTGATGATCCCAATCGCGGTTCCAACCAGTGTCTATTCCGGTATGCCATTTCCCGATGTGCGCCGTGGTGTAGCCTTTTTGACGGAACACAGCGGGCCAAAAGGGGGTTTTTGCCGGGTCGTAGGTGCTGCCCGGGTAGGTTCCTTCCATCCGCATCGATTCAACGCCATGGGCTAAACGACCCGTCAGCAGGGAGGCTCTGGAAGGCATGCACCAAGCACCGAGATAGGCGCGTTCGAAACGTACTCCAGAGGAAGCCAGAGCGTCAATTTGGGGGGTTTTCACCCAAGGAGGAGCTTCTGGATAACAACCCACGGTTTTGTAAGATTGATCGTCGCTAAAGATGACCAATATATTGGGACGCGGTGCGTCCGCCCGCACCTGAGAGACCGCTACAAACAACAACAGAAGTGGAATTCTAAGGTGTTTCATCGCGACTTCCCTCAGCCTTTCAATTCTGACAGCTTTTCTTTAACGGAGGTTTCGATCTCTTTGTAGAGCGCTTCGTCCGCTTTTAGTGCTTCCTTCACAGCGTCCCGGCCCTGTGCCAACTGGCTGCCTTTATAACTGATCCACGATCCGCGCTTTTGAAGGATTTCGTACTCCAAGGCCAAATCCAGGAGTGAGCCAACCGCGGAAATCCCCTCGTTGTACATGATGTCGAATTCAGCCTCGGTGTACGGTGGGGCTACCTTGTTTTTGACGACTTTGAGCTTGGTTCGATTCCCAGTGACGGTGCCATCGCTCGTTTTGATGCTCCCAATCCTCCGGATGTCCAGTCTGACACTGCTGTAAAACTTGAGCGCCCTTCCCCCCGGCGTGGTTTCTGGGTTACCAAACATGACCCCCACCTTCTCCCGAATTTGATTGGTGAAAATACAAACCGTCCTGGCCTTAGATATCATCGAAGTCAACTTTCTCAGGGCAGCGCTCATGAGCCTTGCTTGTGCTCCAACCGTTGCATCCCCGATGTCCCCATCCAATTCCTGTTTTGTGACCAATGCAGCGACGGAGTCGAGAACGATCACGTCCAGCGCATTTGAACGGATTAAGGTTTCCACAATCCGGAGGGCTTCCTCACCTGAGCTCGGCTGAGATACCAAGAGGTCGTCAAGATTGACGCCAAGTTTTTTGGCATACTGTGGATCCAGAGCATGTTCCACATCGACAAACCCGGCCAATCCTCCGGCTTTTTGCGCTTGGGCAATCACAGTAAGGGTCAGGGTGGTTTTACCGGACGATTCAGGCCCGAAAACTTCTATGATCCTTCCTCTGGGGAACCCTCCGACTCCCAAGGCGCGATCGATCAGGATGTTACCAGTCGGAATGACATCCACATCCACTCGATGTTCGTCTCCGCCCATTCTCATGATGGCACCGTCTCCGAAATCCTTCTGAATTTGGGAAATGGCAGCCTCCAAATTGCGGGAGCGGGCCTCTACCAACCGGTTGTTTTCCGGTGAGGAGGGAGTCTTTTCTTTTGGTGTTTTGGGGGAAGCCATCTTGTTGCTGATTGGGGGTGGAGGGGGGGTTAAAACATAATCCACAGGGGAATCTGGAATGATGTCCCGCAGGGATGGAGTCGATATTTCGAGTTCACCATCTTGGGTTTTCTCTTCTGTTTCTGGAGATACCATGGCAATCATTTTTTGGAAAGGCAAACTGTTGTCCTTAGTATGCAGGGAAGTGTTCAAAAGTCCATACAAAAAATTTACTGACACCAAATTTATTTCCTCTTCTCGGCATTGTCCTTGCCTCCCCGGCACTTGAAAATTACCTTCCAGACTGTGCATGAATGTTTGACTGATGAGTTTTGGATGAAGCGCGCCTTGGCCGAGGCCCGGAAAGGCCTTGGACTAACCGCTCCCAATCCAGCTGTTGGCGCTGTCCTCGTTTGGCAAAACACAATCATTGGCAAAGGTTGGCACAAAGGAGTCGGCCAAGCCCACGCTGAGATCGAGGCCATTTCCGACGCCGTGTCTCGTGGGCACCTTGGCAAACTGTCCACTGCCAGTCTTTATGTGACATTGGAACCTTGTTCGACACAGGGCAGGACGCCTCCGTGCTGCTCCGCCATTCTTGAAAGACGCATTCCAAAGGTTGTCGTGGGCTGTCGAGATCCAGATGCACGGCACCGTGGTGCGGGGTTGGAGTTCCTCACGTCCCAGGGTGTGGAAGTATGCGTCGGCGTGGAAGAAAATCGTTGCCGGGAAATTATCAGGGGTTTCCGGATGAGAGTTACCCAGGGTCGGCCCTATGTCATTGGAAAAGTAGGAGTTACTTTGGATGGTAAGACTCAAATTCCGGCGGCAGAGGGTCGATGGATAACGGGAGATTCATCCAGGGAGGATGTGCAACGTCTTAGATCCGAGGTGGATGGTATTTGCGTGGGGGGTGCCACTATCCGTGCTGACGATCCCTTTTTGAATCTTCGGGGGCGCTGGCGAAAACGTCGGCCTCTGGGCCTGAAAAGAATCGTGCTTTCCGATGCAGGCAATATCCCTTCAACCGCTAAGGTTTTCCTCGAGGATGGCTGCGGTGCTCCCCTGTACTTCCGTGATCGGAAACTTAAGGAAGTCATGCAGGATTTGGGGACTCGGGGACTGAACACCATTTTGGTCGAATCTGGAGGAACCCTCTTGAAGGCACTCTATCTCGAAGGGCTGCTCGATGAGCTGATCGTATACTATGCCCCTGTGATGGGAGGAGGCCCGGCTTCCTTTTTTGATCTCCCAGGGCGTTTGCATCATTGGCCGGTCAGTGAATGGAAATCCTTCGGTTCAGACATGCGCTTCCGCGGGTGGCGAGGGTCTACCAAGAAGGCCGTTTTTTTCGACCGGGATGGGGTGGTGAATGCTTCTCCAGGCGCTGGCTACGTTCTCAGTTGGGATCAATTCATTTTCAATCCCGGCATCATTGCTGCGATCAAAGTTGCGAAAGATTCTGGATATTTGGTGGGATTGCTGACTAGTCAGCGGGGTGTCGAAAAGGGCGAAATGAGCCTAGGTGAACTGGAGGATCTGCATCATCGGATGCAAACAGTGCTATCCGAAAGCGGTGCTGCTTTTGATGGGATTTTTGCCTACACCGGTCCCGGTTGTGGCTTCCCCAACAAACCTTCCCCGGAGATGCTGAATCATGCTGCCCGGAATTTGGATGTGAACCCGGACGGTTGTTGGATGATTGGCGATGCCGACCGGGACATTGCCATGGCACAGTCTGCCGGGGTCAAAGGAACCATCAGGATTTTAAGTGAACACCCCGTGGGTCTTGCCGCGGACCATGTTCTTTCTGGAACCGCGGAATTGGCTGAACTCTTACGATTGGTTTTGTGACTTGGCATTTCTTTCCAGCCAGACTGTCAAGATGGCGATGTCTGATGGCGTGATACCGCTGATTCGTGAGGCTTGACCCAATGTGTTTGGTTTCACTCTGGCAAGAGTGGTGCGAGCTTCTTCTTTCAATCCTTTGATCCTATGGTAGTCGACGGACACCGGGATCGGAGATTGTTCTCGACGGGAGGCCCGGTCCACAGAATCCTGTTGGCGTTTAATGTATCCCTCATATTTGAGGTCGGTTTCTGCCAACTCCCAGATGAGAGGAAGAAACTTATCCCGGTGGACGGCATCCAAATCCTGCCAATTCTTTTCGGGGCGGCGTAGGATCTTTTCCAAGGAGATCCCTTGGTCTGTGTTCAATTTTAGATACTTTCGAGCTGCCTCCAACTGGCTGGTTTTTTCGCACAGGTGGGCATGTTTGTCTTTTGATAACAGGCCCGCGGCGTACGCCTGGGCGCCCAAACGAATATCTGCATTGTCATGCCGCAAAAGGAGACGGTATTCGGCTCTGCTGGTAAACAGTCGGTAAGGTTCCAAAGTACCCTTCGTGACTAAGTCGTCCACCATGACTCCGATATAGGACGAATCCCGGGTCAGAATGAATGGCGGTTTGGAAGCGACCTTCAGAGCGGCGTTGGCGCCTGCGATCAATCCTTGGCCTGCCGCTTCCTCATAGCCGGACGTGCCATTGATTTGTCCTGCAAAGTAGAGGCCAGAGATTTGTTTGGTCTCCAGGGTCGGGTAGAGCTGAGTCGGATGGCAGAAATCATATTCCACCGCATATCCTGGGCGGATGATCTCCGCGTTTTCAAGCCCTGGAACGGTTTGAATGAAGGCGACTTGGACCTCGTACGGCAGGCTCGTGGACACTCCGTTGACATAATACTCATGCGTATGCCGACCTTCGGGCTCTAGAAATAATTGGTGGCGTTCCTTGTCCGCGAAGCGCACCACCTTGTCTTCAATCGATGGGCAATATCGCGGACCAACACCTTCGATTTTGCCGCAATACATGGGGGACTTGTCCAAATTCCGGCGAATTATTTCATGGGTGTCCTGATTGGTGTAGGTGATCCAGCAGGGCAATTGTTCCACGTGGAACGCCGGATCATCAAAGCGGTTTAGGCTAAAAAGAGCGTTCTTGGGCTCCTTGTAGGCAGGGAAATTGCCGAACCGGGTGATAACTGGATCACCATCTTGTCTTTCGCATTTGCCAAATTCGATGGTTCTCCCGTTGAGCCTGCAGGGTGTTCCAGTCTTAAATCTCCCCACTTCAAACCCCAATTCGCGAAGATGATCACTAAGCGTGGATGGCGAATCCCCCATTCGCCCCCCTTGTTGATTTTCGAGCCCTACATGCAAAAGTCCCCGCATGAATGTGCCGGTCGTAATGACCACGGAACGGGCATGAAAGGCGACACCAAGGGTTGTTTCCACTCCGCGAACTCTGTCCCCTTCGACAATGAGTTTTTTAACATTGCCTTGGTGAAGGTTCAGGCCGGTGGTGGATTCTAGGATATGCTTCGAACGGAATTGATAGGCCTTTTTATCACATTGGGCCCTTGGTGCTCGAACGCTGGGTCCCCTTTTGGCATTCAGAAGGCGAAACTGGAGGGCTGTGGCATCTGTGTTTTCTCCCATGGTTCCACCCATCGCATCAATTTCTCGCACTACATGGCCCTTGGCCAATCCGCCGATGGCGGGGTTGCAGGACATTTGCCCAATGGTATCTAAGTTCTGAGTCAAGACTGCCACTTCGGCTCCCATTCTAGCTGCCGCTAAAGAGGCCTCGATGCCGGCATGGCCTGCGCCGATAACTAGGACGTCATAAACTTTCGGAAAAAAATACATCTTGGAGAAGTTGAATGTTCCACGTGGAACATGGAATTGAGCTGGGAAGTTTACACGATCTCTGGAATTGTGCTACGAGCACAAAACCTGAATCCGCTTGGAGCCATTGGTGCGAGAAGAGCGCGGGTGCACCCTGAGAGGAACGGAAGGATGGTTTGGAGCGACGGTGACACTATCCTGAGGAAGCTGGGGTCGAATTGGGATGCCAAGGATGACCGGGGAGGGGATCCCTCTTGCGCGGAGCAATGTTACTTGCAGTTAAGGGGGGGGAACTGCTAGAATCACCGCATGGCCTCGAGCGATCCTGAACGCAAAACCCCGAAGATCTACCTGCTCCCCAATCTCATGACGGCAGGGAACCTTGCCTGTGGTTTTTGGGCGATCGTCAAAATTTTCGAAGGCATGCGGAATCCGGATGGGGGGACCAATCCTTATTACATCGCCATCGCTTCCATTCTTGGGGCGTGCCTCTTTGACTCCTTGGATGGACGAATTGCTCGGATAAAAGGTCAGGAATCTTTGTTTGGGCGCGAATTCGATTCCATTGCGGACATTGTTTCTTTTGGGTTGGCTCCCGCCCTGTTGGTAATGGACATTGTTCTGCGCGATTTCGACGCCCGTCTAGGCTGGACCATTGCTTTTATCTACCTCCTCTGCGGAGGCATGAGGTTGGCCCGCTTCAATTGTCTTGCAGCCATGAATCCAGGTTCAAGCAGCAAAGACTTTGTGGGCTTCCCAATTCCCGCTGCCGCCGGTTTGATCGCTTCTTTGACGGTCTTTATTTTTTGGCTCAACGAAGGCGAGCGGGAGATTGGGATGTGGAAGTACTTTCTCCTAGTCCTAATGTTGGTTTTGTCGGGACTGATGCTGAGCGAATGCAGCTATCCGAGTTTCAAAAAGCTGGATTGGCGAGCCCAGGGATCACTGTTCTGGGTGTTTACGGCCGGTTTGATCGTGATCATGGCGGTCCTCTATTGGGAAGTGGTCCCGGCCTGTCTCTTTATGGCCTATTTGACCTATGGTTTGATCAGGCCCTGGATTTCGAGGTCTTGGCGAAAAGAAATTGAAAGCGCTGGGACAGACGAAGGGGACGTGGATGTGGAGACTCCCGTATCCGACGAAGTCGAGGAGGAGGTATCCTCTGAACCGGGCGAAGCGAAGCCGATCGCTCAGGCCTGATTTCCCAAAACTGTGTTGGTTTCGTTTGCCGCCGTTCCGGAGACCATGAGTCCGGAACGGTGCAGGAGCCACTTCCATTCCTTCATCAAGCGATCACTGCCAACCTTGGCGGCTTGCGGTGAGGCCACGACGACGAGACGATGACCGCCCAGGATATTATGTCCGGTTGCCTGGAGGATGGCTCTCAGTCGTCGACGAGTCCTGTTTCGAATCACCGCATTGCCGATTTTACGGGAAGTCACCAGACCAACTTGGAAGGTCCTGATGTCAGGATCCGGAAGCACGCCCAAGCGAAGGAAGTGTCCCTTCCAGGAAATTCCCTCATGCCGAACCTTAAAAAAGTCCGCACTTCGCAACAACCGTTTGGTCTTGGGAAATTTCATTGATAAAACTGCAATGCGGACACAAAAAAGCCCCGGTTGCCCGGGGCCTTCTAAAAATCTCACTACCAGCGGAGTCGATCAACCATGTTGAGTGACATGTCGTTTGAAATGGATTTCGACCCCCTTTGGCATCAGGCGTTTTCTGCCTTTTTGACGACGACGGCGCAGTATGTCGCGACCAGATTTGGTTGCCATCCGAGCTCGGAAGCCGAATTGCTGCTTACGGGTTCTTTTTGAAGGTTGGTAAGTACGAAAAGTGCTCATGAGGAGGAAGAAGTTGGTCGGTGTCTCGGTTCCCGCCGCGATTGAGGAGTGGGAGGGTGCGAAATGTAAGGGATTTACGAAAGTTGTCAACAAGGGATCCAGGTCGAGCCGGAGGATTGCCAGAGCTGACGCACCAAAATGATGGTCGATGAAGGAGAGGAGGTCGGTGAAAGCGTCGTTGTCCGACAGCATGAAGCAGATGGCGATCGTGCTGACCTCGTCGATGCGGTGCTGGACCTGCCTCACCATGCGGGCATCGGACATCCGCGAGAAGCGGTGGCGGAGCAGTTCGAGAGACGAGACGGAAGGAGCATCGGGGAAGTCGGGCGAGCTAGGCCTGCCCCTCCCTACCCACAACTGAAAATATTAGGAGTTATAATTACCTTCTGGAATCACCCGTAAGCCCTGAAGGACTGCCTCTCGGATTCCAACCCATCCCGCAGATTGCAGCGGGAGACCGAAACAATCGAAACAAGGAAATCCGCCTTAGATCCGTTAGGCGGTAAGACTCATGAATTGTTAGGTGCTAAAAAAACGATGGAAAACCGCGGGTGGTTGGCTGCATTGATAGCAAATAGGCCCGAGGTTCACTGGCGCTCCGTTGGATGCCGCCCCAGATCGAAAACTGCCCTATCCTAGACAAGGAATTTCCAGAGAAAAACGTCGAGAGGGAATCTTCGACCTCAAACCAGCTTAGGGCCTCGCCTTCTGTGATTTTCCTGTTTGACCGCAGGAGCTTTTGCCGTGAACCTTGGCACCTCAATTTTACCAGGATAGAAACACGTTTCCCCGATATGCCAGCAAAAATCTACACCGACAAAGACGCCGATCTCAATGTGCTCAAGGGCAAAACCTGTGCCGTGATTGGCTTCGGGTCGCAAGGCCACGCCCATGCCCTCAATCTTAAGGAGAGTGGCGTGAAGGTCATCATTGGACTCTATGCCAAGAGTAAATCCCGGGCGGTAGCCGCGGAGTATGGCTTCCAAGTCCTGGATACTGCGGAGGCAGTGAAAAAAGCGGACGTGATTTTCATCGCTGTTCCGGACACCAAAATTGCCGCTGTCTACAATGCGGACATCGCTCCCAACCTGCGCAAAGGGCAGACGATCCTGTTCAGTCATGGATTCGCGATTCACTTTAAGACCATCACGGTTCCTGAATTTGTGAATGTGATCATGGTGGCCCCTAAGGGTCCAGGACACATTGTGCGCCGCCAGTTTGTTGAAGGAAAAGGGGTGCCAGCTTTGATTGCCATTCATCAGAACCCCGGAAAAGATGCCAAGAAAATTGCCTTGGCCTGGGCCAAGGGAGTGGGTGGCACCCGTGCCGGCACCTTTGAAACGACTTTCAAAGAAGAAACAGAAACCGATTTGTTTGGAGAGCAGACGGTTCTTTGTGGCGGGGTCAGCGCCCTTATCATCGCCGGGTACGAAACCCTTGTGGAAGCCGGATACCAGCCGGAGATGGCCTACTTTGAGTGTCTCCACGAATTGAAACTCATCGTCGACCTCATCAACGAAGCGGGCATCGCCGGTATGCGGTTCTCCATCTCCGAAACAGCGGAGTATGGTGATGTCACGGTTGGCCCCAAAATCATTGATGCCTCCGTCAAGCGGAGAATGAAAACCGCTCTCAAGCGGATTCAGAAAGGCGAATTTGCCAAGGAATGGATCCAGGAATGCGAAACCGGTCAGAAGAATTTCAATGCCCTTCGGAAGGCCGGCGAGAATCACGACATCGAGAAAGTGGGCAAACGGTTGCGCTCATTGATGCCTTGGATCAAAAAACGGGACATCAAGGGCACCCAGGCTTCTTACAACTGACTGCTCTGGTAATCCCGGTTCCATTGAGGAACCTCTAAATTTTGAACCCGCCCGTCGATCTTCGACAGGCGGGTTTTTTTTTCAGCCCCCAGGTCGGCTGGAAAATCCGCCATTGCGCCCCCCCCTAACTGATCAGGGGACTTGACCCCATTGGGGACATCGGACGACTATTGAACTGATTGCCATGAAGACCCGACGAGATTTTCTTTCAGCGCTGACATTGAGTGGTTTACTGGGTTCCCGAGCCATGGCGGGCGGCCCCGGAGCGCCCGTTCATCGCGGTTTGGCAGAGCTTCCCCATCTGTTGCCACGGGCCAAACGCCTGATTTACTTGCACATGAATGGGGCGCCCTCCCAATTGGACCTCTGGGACTATAAACCCGGTTTGAGGAACCATTTTGATGCGGATCTTCCAGATTCAATCCGGAAAGGGCAACGAATCACCACGATGACATCCGGGCAGGCCCGACTTCCCGTGGCCCCCTCCAAATTTGAATTTGCTCAGCATGGGCAATGTGGACGCTGGGTCAGTGAACTCTTGCCCCATACCGCCAAGCATGTCGACGACCTTGCGGTGGTGCATTCGGTTCATACTTCCGCAATTAATCATGATCCTGCCTGCACTTACGTCATGACCGGGAGTGAAGTCCCAGGAAAGGCAAGTCTGGGATCCTGGCTTTCCTATGGCCTTGGCAGTGAGAGCAACAATCTTCCTTCGTTTGTCGTTCTCACCCCGCGCTGGTCTTCTGGAGCGGCGGCCCAGGCTTTGTTTACCCGCATGTGGAGCAGTGGGTTCCTACCCACCAGTCACGCCGGTGTCGCCCTCCGTTCCTCAGGGGATCCTGTCCTTTATCTTCAAAATCCACCGGGAATGGAGTCCCATGACCGCCGAGTCATGCTCGATGCATTGGGGCAATTGAACACACGTCATTTTCATACTGTGGGAGATCCGGAAATCCAAACCAGAATTGCCCAGTATGAAATGGCGTTCCGAATGCAGTCGAGTGTGCCCGAGCTGGTCGATCTGGCCAAGGAATCCAAAGCCACGCTCGCGCTTTATGGTCCGGAGGCGACCAATCCCGGCTCATTTGCCCACAGTGCCCTGATGGCGCGTCGTTTGGTCGAGAGAGGGACCCGTGTCGTCCAGATTTTGCACCGCGGTTGGGATCAGCATGGAAATCTTCCCAGGGACATTGCCTCCCAATGCCGGGATACGGACCAACCCTGCGGTGCCCTCCTGACGGATTTGAAAGAGCGAGGGATGTTGGATGACACGCTTGTCGTCTGGGGCGGTGAATTTGGGCGGACCGTATACTCACAAGGCACCCTGACGAAGGAGAATTACGGAAGGGATCATCATCCCCGTTGTTTCACCATGTGGATGGCCGGCGGGGGGATTCGCGGGGGAGTAGCTCACGGGGAGACCGACGAATTCTCCTATAACATTGTGAAAGACCCGGTCCACATCAATGAGATGAATGCGACGATTCTGCATCTCATGGGAATCGATCACGAACGTTTCACCTACAAATTTCAGGGTCTCGATCAACGCCTCACCGGAGTGGAACCGATGAAAGTTATTTTCCCCATTTTGGCCTGAAATTTTGTTCACCAGTCTGATGCGTTTACTTTGGAACCTAAGCCTTCTTTTGCTTTTCCTGTCCGTTGCAAAAGGACAGGTCACCCTTCCTGACGGAGGGACATCGAGTTGGAAGCCACTGCCATTGTCAGAGATCAAAACTGCCTTGAGCACGCTCTCCGGCGAGGCGTTGGCGAAGGTGATTTACCGGGGCTTGGGACGCCAAGGCTTGGAGAAAGGAAAAGTTCGTCTGGAAGGGACCACTGCCATTTGGGTCGCTGACGTTTCCGGTCCCGTCAGAGTGACCGGAAAGGGGGACAGACTTCTGGGGGAAATGATTCCGGTGCATGGAAACCTCCATGTCCTGCTAAAAGATTTGGAGAACTACCAACTGTTGGATTGGAAAATCGAGGCGGATACCCGCACCGTTGCGCAGGGCCAACTGAAAGTAGAGGATTTTCCCTACACTGAGGACAGTTTCGAGCATCCCGGTGTCCCCAAAGGACGATTGGAAACCTTCGTCTGGAAAGACAGTGTCAGTTATCCAGGAACGCAGAGGACCGTCACCGTATACCTGCCCCATCACTATGACGGAAGCCGTCCTGCCTGCCTTATGGTTTACCAAGATGGAACGAGACACGCGGATCGATCCGCCCAGGGTGGCCTGAGGGTTCCGGTGGTTTTTGATAACTTGATCCATCAGGGAAAAATACCGGTCACCATTGGAGTCTTCGTTGATCCCGGTAGTCGGGTAGTGAACGGTCCAGTTAAAAAGGCCTTCAATCGTAGTCTTGAATACGATTCCTTGGGTGATCATTATGTCCGGTTTTTGATGACTGAAATAGTTCCCGAAGCCACCAAACGGTATGGTTTGAATCTACGCAATGATCCCTCCTCTCGCGCTATCGCGGGGGGAAGCAGTGGGGGGATTTGCGCGTTCACAGCGGCCTGGGAACGTCCGGATTATTTTGGAAAAGTCCTTTGCTGGGTCGGCACGTTTGTTGATATCCGGGGTGGAAATGCCTATCCATCTTTGGTTCGAAAAACGGAACGCAAACCGATTCGGGTTTATCTGTTGGATGGAGTCAATGACTTGGATAACCAATACGGCAATTGGCCATTGGCCAACCGGGAGATGGAAGCCTCCCTCAAATTCATGAATTACGACTACCGCATGGACTGGACCCAATGCTTTCACGGGAGCAAAGGGATGAGTGCTACTCTCCCGGCTGCATTGACCTGGTTGTGGCGGGATGTTCGCTGATCGCTGCCTTGCTCCTGCTTCTTGGGTCGAATTATTCAGGCCGGCCCAAATCGTATGACTTAAATAAACTGCCTTTCTCTTTCCCGATGAGACGATGGATAATTTGTTGGTGTGTTCCCTTGCTGCTGCCCTGCGGGGATGCTCGATCGGAGAATCAACCCAATTTCCTTTGGATCACCGCTGAGGACATGAGTCCGACGCTGGGGTGTTATGGAGATCCCCAGGCCAAAACACCCCATCTGGATGCCTTTGCGAAAGGCGCGATCCAGTTTGGCAACGCTTTTGCCGCTGCACCGGTTTGTTCCCCGAGCAGAAGTTGTCTGATCACCGGGGTGTTGCCGGGATCACTGGGAACTCACCAAATGCGTTCCGCCTTTCCCATTCCAGAAACAGTCCACGGGTTTCCTTTTTACCTCCGGAAGGCGGGCTATTTTTGCACCAACAATGTCAAAACGGACTATAACACGGAGTCCGCTCACCGCCTGGTGGAGGAATCCTGGGATGTGTCCAGCCAGGATGCCCACTGGAGGAATCCCGCCAGAAAACCGGGGCAGCCCTTTTTCGCAGTGTTCAATGACATGCGAACGCACCAATCCCGGTCCATGACTTGGCCCTATCAGGTGTTTCAGGAACGCGTGCAATCCGAGATCACCTCTGATCAGGTGCATGAACCTGATCAAATGAAAGTGCCTCCTTATTACCCTGACACACCCTTGCTGCGTCGGGAGGTGGCGCGCTACTACGATTGTGTGAGCGCCATGGATCAGCAGGTGGGTCGCATCCTTGCGGAGCTGGAAGCCGATGGATTGGCGGAGGACACCATCGTGTTTTTCTACTCGGATCATGGTTCCGGAATGCCAAGACACAAACGCCTGCTCTATGACACGGGGATGAAGGTTCCTCTTTTGGTAAAGTTCCCCAAAAAATACCAACCTCTCGCATTGGCTCTGCCTGGTTCCATGGATGATCGCTTGGTGCAGTTCGATGATTTCGGTCCCACGGTGCTTCATCTGGCAGGAATTGGGCTTCCTCAGGGCTTCACTGGGCGGCCTTTCCTGGGGCCGGGTAGCGAGCCCCCCAGAAAGTATGTCTACGGGACTCGGGATCGGGTGGATGAAGCTTTCGACACCGCCAGGTCTCTTCGTGACGAGCGCTTCCTCTATATCAGGAATTATCTTCCCCACTTGTCCTATTCCCAAGCATCGGTGTATTGTGACGTGGGGGAGATCCAAGCCGAGATCACCCGAGTCCACAGGGAGACCCCGGAGAGTTTGTCCTCCTCGGCTAGATCCTATGCCAACGCCTCGAGATCATGGGAGGAGTTTTACGATTGCCTGGCGGATCCGTTGAATGAGCACAATCTCATCGGCTCGATCCGGTCAGCCGAGCAGGAAGCAGCCTTGGAGCGTATGCGCCGGGATTTTGCCGCTGAACGAAAAAAGGTCGGAGATCTGGGAGCACTTCCGGAAAGCCACATGTGGGATTGGATCCGGAAGGAAAGGTCCTGCATGCGTGAGATCGCCGATGGAAAAACCAAGCATTCTCCTGATTTGGACGCGGTTTGGGCGGCCGCCGATTTGGTTGGATTAAGCACCCCCGAAACTTTCGGGCCCTTGTTGGATTCCCAGAATCCGGCCGTCCGATACTGGGGGATCATCGGCTTGAGGAATGCCGGTGCGATATCCCCGGAATGGCTGTCCCGGGTGGCCGAGCGGTTGCACGATCCTTCGTCGGACGTTCGTTTGGAAGCCGCATCGTGGCTTGGCAGTTTTGAAATCTATCGGGAAGATTCAGTGGCTGCTTTGGTGACGGCCCTGCAGGACCCTGACTGGTGGGTGGCCTTGCGGGCTTGCCGGGGAATAGAACAACTGGGCAAGAACGCTTCTACGGCCGTGGGTGCTGTTCGCTCGGTGTATGAACGAAATGTGCACCTCCCTGGTGATGGTGCAATGTTTCTCGCTTTTTCTTCCAGTGCCTTTCTCAAAGAAATGGGCGAACCCATTCGGCCTTGGGATTTTTCAAAGGAGCCGGCTGCCGGAAAACCTTGAATCCACCTCAATCTGACCGACGGCGGAAAGTCATAAAAAAGGAGAAGACAACTATGGCCAGTCCCCCCAAGGCGGTGAACCCATTGGCTGTTGCTACTGCTTGAGTATTCCACCCTCCATCCGAACCTCCGGAGCTGGCCGAGCTTTCTTCAAAATAGGGAAGGAGCAAAGCGTCTTCGACCTCATCCGACAGGTTCAAACCTTCCATTCCGGTTTTGCCAAATGGAATCAACCGCAGGGTATAGTCGGTTCCGACCGTGCGGGATGAGGCTTCGGTAAGCTGCCGCTTGATGAAAGCAGGTTGCACCACTTTGATGGTTTGGCTTTCGTAGGTCCCCTCCAGAACCTCGCGCACTTCATAAACGGATGAAAAGAGGGCGGTGTCATAGGGAACCTGCGCGGGATCATCGATCGGGCTCTTGAAGACAAGCTTGCCTTTCAGGGTCACCGGTTCTTGATCTTCCGTGAGAAATCCTTCCTGACGGGCGCCATCCGTCAAAGAGACTTTGTGCCAGACTACCTCGTTCTCCCGGGCCAACGTTTCGGAAAGGAACAAGTCGCGGGAGGCAATGGCCCAGACCACAGCTTTTTTGGTTTCCCTCATCCATTGACGGCTGCCGGGACGGCGGGCCAGCGTTTCGCGGACACCGGAACTGGCTTGGCCATTCTGAGCGATGACATCAAGGGTGAAGCCCAATTCCTTGGTGAGGTGTTGAGCGAACCCGGCCCCAGATCCCCAACCCATGTTTTCAAGGCTGAAGATGTTGGTGAAACTGTCCCCCAAAAGGACGATGGGGGAGTCCCAGTCCTGGGTGATGACGGGCTTTCCCGTCTCTTTGTCAATCACTTGATGGGCATTGACCAATTCAGGCAAGAAGGAGGAAGCCTGCGCTGGCAGGTCCAATTTCTCTACCAGATCTCCCGTATGCGCGATTGGTGATACCAAGGAATCAAAAGAGCGGGGGGTGGCAGTCAGCGACGCAAACCAAGGGCGTTGTCTGAGGTACTCGGCCAGGAATCGGGCACTTCTCTCCATTCCTTCTGGGGTCCAGTGGGTGTCCTGTTTGAGGAACACCGGAACACCCTCGTTTTTCCAAGTCGCCATGGCGGGGCCAAGGTCGCAGATTTTTATCCCTGATTTTTCGAGTTCCAGATAAAATGCAGCCGCATCGGCATGGATCAAGGGGACCTTGGCGCTGGTGTCGCCGAGCATTTCCGGATAAATCTGTGGTTTTACCGGTATGGGCACCAAGATGAGTTCGACGCCTATCGCTTCCAACTGTTTTTGGAAATCAAGCACCGCTGCAAGGGGGGGCTCCCATGGGGTATGGGTAGGATCTTTGGCCACCGTGGCCGGTTCAGGATTGAGTGGGCCATAACCGGTCAGAGCCTCAACCGCAGGGCGAAAAAAGAGCCATCCATCCCTGCCGATCAGGGTTTTGCGGTTGCCTTCCCGCAGCAGTTTGGTTTCCCAAAACTGGGTGTCCCTTCTCGCGGCACTCGCCAGGACGGATCCGCTTTCCAACTTTTTTTCAAAAGACTGAATGTGGTCCAACAAGTCTGGAGTCCTTCGGGTCACTCGAGGATCCGCTGCCCGTTTGGCTTGCAGAGAACTTTGGGCAAGGGGAGAAGGATAATGGAAGAACTCGCGAGCTGGTACCCAGCCATTGGGAATGGAGCCTTCATAAAGATTCCGCCACAGAGGCGGCAGAAGGATCGTGGAAAGAAACAAGGCCAGAAAAAGGGCCAACATCCAACGAGGCACCAGCACCTTGTCAGGATGGGCATCGTAATTTTCATAGGGATTGGCCATCCCTTCTTTGGGCGGTTGACGCATGGCTTTAAAACTGGAAGTACAAGAAGGGGTTGAAGCCCTGCGTGTAGAGAAGTGCCACACTGAGAGCCAGCAGCAGGAAGCCAACCAAAATTTTGGCGGGAGTGAGTTTCTCAAGGAAGACCGCCGAAGTGGGCAATCCCCAGGCAAAGACGGCGCTCGCTGTGAGCCAGAACCAATTCGCCGGTCTGAGCAGCGAGGCGGTCAGCAGGTGGGCCGTGGGCGCAGTCCCGCCCATTCCGGACATGGCGGCCAAATAGCGTTGGGCCACGTCGAAATTTTCCGATCGGAAAAACACCCAAGTGACCAGGACGACCACAAAGGTGATGGCCACTCTGATCGGGTTGGGGAGATGGGCGTACCAGGAGTCTTTTCCCATCAAACGTTCAAACGCCAGCATGACCCCATGGATGGCGCCCCAAACAATGAAGGTCCATTGGGCTCCGTGCCAGAAGCCTCCGATCAACATCACGAGGAGCAGGTTGGCATAGGTGCGGGCCGGACCGAGACGGTTTCCCCCCAGCGGGATGTAGAGATAGTCGCGCAGAAATGTCGAAAGAGAGATGTGCCAACGCCGCCAGAATTCGGTGATGCTTTTTGATTTGTAGGGCGAATTGAAATTCTCCGGAAATCGGAATCCAAAAAGGCGACCCAACCCGATGGCCATGTCGGAATACGCCGAAAAGTCATAGTAAATCTGGAAGGCATAGGCGGTGACTCCCAGCCAAGCCATGGGAGCGGTCAGGGTGCCGGTTCCGGCATTGAAACAAGCGTCTGCGATGGATCCCATGGGATTGGCCAGCAGGATTTTTTTGGCGAATCCATAGTTGAATCTGGTGAATCCGGCCACAAAGCCCTCTAGGCTATGGCTGCGCTCTCGAAGCTGATCGGCGACACTCCCATACCGGACAATCGGGCCTGCCACGAGTTGGGGATACATCGACACATAGCACGCGAAATCAATGAATGACCGAGCGGGGACGGCATGACCCCGGTAGAGGTCGATGCAGTAGCTCATGGATTGGAACGTGTAGAAAGAGATGCCAACCGGAAGAATGATTTGGTAGAAATAGGCGGGAAGGTGGAGTGGGCCCATCCCTGCTGCTTGACTGAGAAGGTTGGCATTGTAGGCGAAGAAGGTCGTGTATTTGAAAAACACGAGAATCGCGAGATTGGAGACCACCGAAAGCATCAAGCCGGTTTTGCGTCTCGATAGGCTCGCTCCGGTCGCGGAAACCATCATGCCGCAATAATAGTCAATGGCCGTGGAAGCCAGCATGAGGAAGATGAACCAGGGATTCCACCAACCATAAAACACGTAGCTCACCAACGTCAGCGTGAGGTGCTTCATCACGCGCGGGGAGGCGTAGTAGAGCAGCAGCGACAGAGGAAGAAAGTAAAACAGGAAAATGTGGGAACTAAAAACCACGCTGAGCGAGAGGGCTGATTTCCGGGAACTGGGAGGGGCGAAACCATGGCTCCGAGGCCACTCTTTGGCAAGCCCGGCGTTTCCGGATCATTTTTCGAGATGGCGCCGTTTTGGCATTCCTCTCCGGGCTTGCACCCGGCTAGGTTCGGGAGAATCTTGAGAAACTCCCATGCCTACTCCTCCTTTTGCTTTTCAAAAACTCTTCGAGACCGGTCCCGATGAGACCGAATACCGGCGGTTGACCCAGGAATATGTGTCCACGGCGGAATTTGCCGGAAAGGAAATGCTGGTGGTCGAACCCGAAGCCCTCAGCCTGCTTGCCAACCAGGCATTTCACGACATCAACTTTTTCCTCCGATCGTCCCATTTGCAGCAGGTTGCCTCCATTCTTGACGATCCCGAAGCCTCCGAGAACGACCGCATGGTCGCGCTGACCCTTTTAAAAAACGCCGACGTGGCCTCTGCGGGGTTGCTGCCATTTTGTCAGGATACGGGCACGGCGATTGTGATGGGCAAAAAAGGGCAGCAGGTTTGGACTGGTGCGAATGATGAGGAAGTCATCTCTCACGGCGTCTACCGGGCTTACACGGAGAACAACCTTCGCTACTCGCAGAATGCGCCCCTGGACATGTTCACCGAGAAAAACACCGGGACCAATCTGCCCGCCCAAATCGATCTTCACGCGGTGGAAGGCGACGCTTACCAGTTTCTGTTTATCGCAAAAGGGGGGGGGTCGGCCAACAAGTCGTTCCTCTATCAGGAGACCCGGGCGATTCTCAATCCCAAAGGATTGGTTCCGTTCCTGACGGAAAAAATGCTGACATTGGGAACGGCGGCTTGTCCGCCCTATCACTTGACCTTTGTCATTGGGGGCACCTCCGCCGAGGCCACCATGAAAACAGTGAAGCTGGCCTCAACGAAATATTATGACCATCTTCCCACCACAGGAAATGAACACGGACGCGCTTTCCGGGATGTCGGCCTGGAAGCTGAAATGCTCGAACAGGCGAGACATTGTGGCATTGGGGCCCAGTTTGGTGGAAAATATTTCGCTCTGGATGTCAGGGTGATCAGGCTGCCTCGTCATGGAGCCTCTCTCCCAGTCGGTATCGGCGTCTCCTGCTCCGCGGACCGCCAGGCAAAAGGAATGATCACGCGTGACGGGGTCTTTATCGAACGTCTGGAAACAAATCCGTTGCAATGGATCCCCGAAGATTTGCGCCATCGCAAGGACAGTGGCGCTGTCCGGGTGGACTTGAACAAGCCCATGGCTGAGATTCGTCAGGAATTGAGCCAATATCCGGTGACCACCCGGCTTTTGCTCAATGGACCCATCATTGTGGCCCGTGACATTGCCCACGCCAAATTGAAAGAGCGTCTCGATGCGGGGGAATCGTTGCCCCAGTATTTCAAAAACCACCCAGTCTACTACGCAGGGCCGGCCAAAACTCCGGCGGGATTGCCCAGCGGCAGCTTTGGACCGACCACGGCTGGGAGGATGGACAGTTACGTCGATTTGTTCCAGAGCCATGGTGGCAGCATGGTCATGATTGCCAAGGGCAACCGAGGTCAACAGGTCACCGACGCCTGCAAGCGGCATGGAGGATTTTATCTCGGGAGCATCGGTGGACCGGCTGCGATCCTTGCCAAAGAGAGCATCAGCAAAGTGGAGGTGGTTGAATTTCCCGAGCTTGGGATGGAAGCGATATGGAAAATCGAAGTCGTCGATTTTCCGGCGTTCATCCTCATTGATGACAAGGGGACGGACTTTTTTGCCACTGTCGGCCCGGGATGCACCCTGCCGCATTGAGCGGGTGACTAGTTGACTAAGCCCTGCAATTGCTGCACCAGATCGTCAAGAATTGCCATGCCATAGCTGATTTTCTTTAAAAACGAAGCATGATGGCGGACCAGCATGAACCGGGGGTGGTGTTGCCACAAAGATCGAAGCCGTTCGTCCAATGCCACCGCTTCTTCCAGCGTTTCCCGGCGGACCGGATTGCCTCCTTCGATGGAGAGCCCGCCAACCGCGGCGCTTTCAAAAAAAATGACTCCATCATAGCGGGCCAATTCAGATTCCAAGGTGGTTCCCTGGTCGGCGAAAAACTCCCTTTCCGGTCCCGGCCAATACGCTGCCCCGTCTATGGTGCCCCGGTCGCAGAGGAGGATTCGATCGGGGTATCGAGCTCCCTGAATGTCCTCCAGATTCCGTTGCACGTGAAAGATAGCCCGTTGGGCAGCGCGAACCGCATCCTCCTCGGTATAACGCGGGAATCCTCCCGAAAACATCATTGTGGCGGCTTCCGGCACCACGACGACCCGTTCTCCGATTTCCCGGCGGAAGAGATCAGCGGCGGTGGTTTTGCCTCCACCGGGTCCTCCGGTGACAACAATGCGGCAACGGCGTTGACAGAGAGTATCAGATTCGTTCATGGACAGCGAGGAATGCTACGGTAACAGGGTAGGATACCGGAATGAATTTGGGAATGGCT
This sequence comes from Akkermansiaceae bacterium, assembly GCA_024233005.1. GTDB lineage: Bacteria > Verrucomicrobiota > Verrucomicrobiia > Verrucomicrobiales > DEV007 > JACKQE01. The sequence continues at coordinate 367,696 of JACKQE010000001.1, forward strand.
TGCCAGCAACGGGTGTCCACAAGGAACATTCAATGAAACCGGAGAAAACCTCAAAACAAAGCTCTTGGACTCGATTTCTTGGGACTCCTCTGGGCTTGTTGGGTTCGCTGCTGTCTGCCTGGTGTCTGATGTCTGCCAGTGAGGCCCCTTCTCGACCGGGAAATGTCCTGGTATGGTTGGGCGCGTCGCTGGCTCTGGTGGTTCACGTGGTGGCGGAATTCCAGTTCGAAAATTCGCCGGAAGGGATTCCTGCCCTCTCTGCCATCGCAGCCGCCCGCCTCGGCGAGGGATTCATTCTGGTGGCAGCGGGCTATTCCAACGATTGGGTTGTAAAAATCGGGGACTTGCCGGTGGGATGGATTGCGGGTTTTATGGTCTTGTTTCAGAGTTTTCTCCATCTCCTCTCCGGTCAGGATGGGTGGCGGGGTTCTGTTCGATGGTTCAAGCTGGTGTGGACAGGGGTCCTCTTCTTGGGGATTCTTGCCAGTGCCATCGAGGCCTGGTACCTCCCGCCCGGCAAAGTCGCTGAGTCATCCATGCGCGTGACCTTGGGAATCATTTGCGTTGCTGCGGCGGTGGCGATTGGATTCGCCTGGCGGGAAATGGCGCGTCGGTCAGAGAGAAGTTAAGGATCACGACCGGTCAATTCTTCCCGGAATTTTTTTGTCTCTGCTGCTACCACCCCGCTTAAACCCAGGAGAGCGATGAGATTGGGAACGGCCATGAAGGCATTGGCGATGTCCGAGAGATCCCAGACGAGGCTGGCTTTGAGCAGAGATCCGGCGAGGACGGCGCCAACCCACAGGAGCCGGTAGGGGAGCACGATCCGTTCACCAAACAGATATTCTGCCGCCTTTTCACCATAATAACTCCAGCCCAGGATGGTGGAAAAGACGAAGGTCACCAATCCGATGAGGAGGATCCAGGGGCCAAGGTAGTGGAGGTCGGCAAACGCTGCCTGCGTAAGGTGGACTTTGTCGAGGCCTTCGTGCCAATGTCCGCTGCTGACAACCACCAACCCGGTAATGAGGCAGATCACCACGGTGTCCCAAAAAGTTCCCGTGGCGGATACCAAGGCCTGGTGCACGGGATTTTTGGTGCGGGCCGCTGCGGCCACAATCGGGGCACTCCCCAGACCTGATTCGTTGGAGAACAGTCCCCGGGCGATTCCTTGCCGGACGACTTCCCGCATTCCCACCCCCACCAAGCCACCAACCGCCGCTTTACCGGAGAACGCTGAAGTCACAATCAACGAAAAACTGGCCGGAATTTCGGCATAATTCTTGATCAAAATGAGACCACATCCAGCCAAATAGAGCAGGGCCATGATGGGGACGAGATAACTACAGACCCGGGCAATGCTTTTGACTCCCCCGAGAATGACTGCCGCCGTGAGACTGGCCATGATCAGGCCCACTATCCAGCGGAAGGTGGTTTCGTGCCCTCCCATGGCGCCATGGAGGTTTTCGACCACGGAATTAGCCTGAGTCATACAGCCGATTCCAAAGGCCGCGATGCAGGTAAAAATAGCGAAAAGGATACCTAGCCACTTTTGACCCAGACCACGTTCGAGGACGTACATCGGGCCGCCGGCCATGGTTCCATCCAGCAAATGAATGCGGTATTTCACCGAGAGAACTGCTTCGGCATATTTTGTGGCGATGCCGAACACGCCGGTCATCCACATCCAGAACACCGCACCTGGTCCCCCGGCAGCCACCGCGGACGCGACCCCAATGATGTTTCCAGTCCCGATGGTGGCGGCCAGGGCGGTCATGAGGGCGCCGAACTGGGAGATGTCTCCATCGCCTTCCTGCTTTCGGGAGAAAGAAATGCGAATGGCATGTCCCAGATGCCGTTGGATAAACCCTGTTCTGACGGTGAGGAAGAGGTGGGTGCCAAAAAGTAGGATGATGAGGGGCCAATCCCAAACGAAGGAGGCGAAATCGGATACGGCCTTTGCGAAGTTTTCCATAATTGAGTGCGGTTCGAACTGGGTTATGGCATGAATCGGTCCTCCCAGCAAGGTCGGGCAATGGTGAGTCGTGAAAAGAACCGGATTTCGGCCAAAGGTTGCGCTGCCGAGCGCTCTACATGCGCTAGCGGATGGTTTGGCCCAACAAATCCATCAGGATAGAATTGGGGGCGGAGTTTCCGAACAGATCGAAGCGGTCGAACTGCCAGACAACTGTCTTGGTTTTGGGCTCGATCTCAATTAGCAGGGGATTCTGAGGGCCTGCGTGGCAATTGCCGAAGACAATATTGCCATTTGGCAGCACTTCCAGAGTGGTGACCCAAGCGAGGGTGATTCCAGGCAGATCATTCTGGTGGAGCTCCCAGACGATGTCCTTGGCGGGCGTCACTTCCAGGAGACTATGGCCGTTGCCGGTCGCAATGAGGGTGTTCCCGTTTTTGAGACGGACCGCGGCGAAGAGATGGTTGCCAAAGGCCTCCGGTCCGTGACCCCCAGCCGGTTCCTTGCCGAAGAGCGGAACTTCGAATTCCCAGATAATTCTCCCGTCTCCGTCATATTCCCGGCAGGTTCCGTCATTCTCATGGCAGACCAGAAAATTCCCATTCTCCAATTTACGGACCAAGCGTGTGTCACTGTGAGTGGACGGTTTGTTGGTCTTGAGTTTGATTTCTTTGACAATGGCTCCCTTTCGGGTCACCTCAAGGATCCGGGCCGGCCCGCTTTCGACAATCATCACATTTCCGTCTTTCAGGGGCTGCATGGCGTGGACTTCCACTTTTTTGCCCTCGTTGCCGTTCATTTTGGAACTGTCATAGCTCCAGACTTCCTGCTTCGTTACGGGATCGATTTCTGCGACTCTGGCCGCACCTCGTTGGGCCATGATATGACCATTGGGAAGCACATGGAGATCATGAATCCCTCCCCATGGCATTTCCCAAAGTACTTCTCCTTTCGCGGATACCCGTCTCATTTTACCATTTCCCTGCATCAGGACTTCGTGGCCCTCGGAGGCTGCCGCCATGGTTTGGTTCGGTGGGATGAGGCTGCAAATCAGCCCAAGCGCACCAACAAGAAAAGGTGTTTTCAACATGGCAAGGTGAATAGCAGGGATGGTCTGCGGTGTCCATTCCGCAAATCCGCTCTCTCCGCTTGGTGACCCCATGATCCGGATCGTCCCAGTCCTTGACCATCCGGCAGACGGGTCTTAGTCTGGGATTGATTGTTTTCACCATCCCAGCTGACTGTGGAGCCTCCCTTGCATTCCTCGTTGTCCCTGATCCACCTCTGCTGGCGGAATAAACTCTGGATCGCTACTTCAAAGTTAGTGGGGTTCCTTATTGCCGTTGCCTTTCTGTGGTTGGGACCACGGTACTATGAAGCCACCGCTTTTCTCGAAATGCCGATGGTCAAGGCATCGGCTGAGAGTGGCGGCAACTCCGAGGAAACCGTGCTGCGAACCCACGAAGCCAGGCTTCGCTTTCCCGCCCTGCATGAAAAGCTGCTCGCTCCCGATGGAGGTTCCCTGAATCCTTCCACTTTGGAAGCCTTCCAGCGTGCTCTTACTGTGTCCGTTGTTCGACGGACCCGACTTTTGGGCATCACCGTGCGCGATGCCTCTCCGGAGGTTGCCCGGAGCCGGGCTTCCGGATTGGCGACCCTGTACCTCTCAGAACTGGCTCGAATGGAGCAGAAAGAACTGGCTTTCCAACGGGACCAATGGAAAGCGAATACCGCGCGCATGTTGTTGGCATGGCAAGAGGCGGAAAAAAGCGCTCTGATAGCCCGGAATGCTCCCGGAATTCCTCCAGCCGGCACCGCGGAAGCGGGGCGAACGTCTCAGGAATTGGCAACCGCCGCTCGGAATGCCGGCGCCGCGTACGAAGCGAGCTTGAGGCAACTCCGCGAAGCGGAAACGCGGCTCCAGGTTGCCCCGGTCCCTTGGAGAATCGAACCGCCCTTACTTCCATACCGGCCAGCGTGGCCTCTGCCCTGGCTGACTTTGCTCACGGGTCTGATTCTGGGTGGTTTCGGAGGGACTTGGCTGGTTTGGCTCCGGAAGGGAAAAGTTGAATAAGTCTGGTTTTGGGGCATGTCAAAAACGGTTTTTGTCAGTGGGTGTTTCGACCTGCTTCACAGTGGCCATTTGGCCTTCCTGCAAAGTGCCGCACGCCACGGGGCGTTGTATGTGGCCCTCGGTTCCGACGCAACCATCCGTCAATTGAAGGGGCGTCCTCCGGTCATCCCTGAAGCAGAACGCCTCTTTATGGTGCGCGCGGTGAACGGAGTGGCCGGGGCTTTCATTGCCATGGGTTCTGGCGTGCTTGATTTTGAAAGAGAACTGAGAGAACTGCGTCCGGATATCTTCATCGTCAATGAAGACGGAAATATCCCCCAGAAAGAGCGGCTCTGCCGGGAATTGGGGATCCAATACCTGGTTCTCCGACGGGAACCGGTTTCTGACCTTCCCGCCCGCTCAACCACGGAACTGAGATCCCGGGAGACGATGCCCTACCGCATTGATTTAGCCGGTGGTTGGCTGGATCAGCCCTTTGTTTCCCGGCTCTTCCCCGGCCCGGTCCTGACGGTTTCGCTGGAGGCGACGGTGACTTTCAACGAGCGAAGCGGGATGGCGACGAGCACCCGGAATCATGCTTTGGAATTATGGGGTCCTCAGCTGCCGATCGGAGATCCTGAACGGTTGGCCTACCAACTTTTCTGCTACGACAATCCGCCGGGCACCGAAACCATTTCAGGTTCCCAGGATGCCATAGGCATTGTCATGGCAGGCCTCTGCCGGTCATTCTACAACGGCGCCTACTGGCCTTCCCAGATCGAGATTGTCCATGATGAAACCATCCTGTCCTTCTTGGAAAGCTCACTCTATCTGGTTCCCTTGGGGCCGAGGGACGAATCCTACGATCCCAGGTTGGGACAGAATCTTACCCAAGAAGGCGCCCAAGCTCTCTCCCTCGCCGCAGAGGCCTGTTGGGAGGCCATCCTTCGTCAAAATTTACCCGACTTTGGTCACTACTTTCGCGAATCATTCGAATCCCAAGTTCGCCTTTTTCCCGAAATGATGACACCGGCTGCCGCTGAGATGGTAGGTCGCCACCGCGATCGGGCTTTGGGATGGAAACTCTCGGGCGCCGGCGGTGGCGGATACCTTATTGTCGTTGCCGAACAACCGGTGGAGAACGCTCTGCGGGTGAGGATCCGACGCCGGTGAGAGGGTTTATTCGACCAAATCGCCAAGCAAGAGAATGCCTCCGGCGCGGATCTTGTTTCCCTGGAACTTTGCGTCCTTTAGTTCTTCCTCCGGGTTCTTTAGTCGGAAGGCGACGGGATGGCGGTCAGGTTGATCGGGGTGAATCTCGACGGTGATCTCATGAACTTTGTCAGGATCCAGTCCCATGGCCAGGGACAGAGTTGCGATGCGGTGATAGGTGCAATACGAATCGAAACGGGGGACTGGTTTGGGCCTGGTTTCCCCATCCACGGTGATGATGACTTGACCTCCATCAGGACCCAGGAGGTCATAGAGAGAGGCGTTGCTTCCCTTAAAGCGAAAATGCAGTGTGTCGCCGGGATGCGCGCCTTCCCAGATCGTGTCCATGCGCTGCCCGAAATTTTTCCCGAGACCATCCTCGCGAGCCAGCCTTTTCCAACTGCCACTCAGCATGGACGGTGAAACCTCCACGATTTTGGCGGCTTGGAAGTGATCCGGAACAAACGTTTTCGCCAGTTTGGCTTCATGATTCACGGGTTTAGAAGCGGGAACCCAGGATTGGATGGCCTGGGCGAGAACTGCGTTGTAAATGGCGTGCCCGGCATCAAGCGGATGGACCCCGTCGTTGGAAAAAACAATTTTTCCAGGAGGGGGAGTTTGGTCTTTGTCCGCTTGGAAAATGAGTTCGCCGGCAGACTCCATTTCCACTACCTTTAGGGCAAAATTGATACTCGGAATGCCATAAAACTCGGCCAAGCGTTCGTCAGCTGAGGCGGCCTGTGGGCACCTTCCTTGGCGGAGGTCGGTTTCATAGCCGACCTTGAAAGTGTAGACGAAACAGAGGTCACAATGAGGCAACCGGGCCCAGGTTTGGCGGACGATGCCTTCCAGGGCTCGCCAGATGGCTTCCGGTTTCGTACCGCCGTCATTGACCGCAAATTCGACAAACATCAGGTCTGGTTGGTGGCGGAGAGCATCCCGTTCCACCCGGTAGACTCCGAGATCGCTTCCCGTTCCACCGATGGCAGCGTGGATTTCTTCGATCTGTGCCTTTGGATACTGCTTGGCAAACCATTCACGGGACTTGATCCGCCAACCGTTGGCGGCAGTGATCGATCCCCCCAGATAGGCGATCTTCACTGATTGGCCGGCTTTGAGTTTGGCGAGGACATTTCCCAAGCCGTTCCTTTGATGGAAAAGTTGTGCCGGGACCAGCGTCAGGGCTGAATCGTCCGCTCCTTGAGACCACAGGGAGGGAGCAAGGAGGAAAGCGATGAAGAAGGCCGAGCAGGTTTTCATGAGGGTGGTCGATGGTTGAGATATTTGGTGCGCCAGAATGCCCGGGACAATTTACCCCGGGTATCCGGAGTCAGCTCTTGGCAGATCCACCAATGACGTGGCATGGCAAAAGGGGGAAAGCGTTTACTGATCTCATTCCGCAGCGTATCGATCAAGGGTCCCTCTTCATGTTCCCCGGGATTGATGCAGGCAACGATGTCATCGCCCCGCGCTGGGTCCGGACTGGGAACACCAAAGACCAGGCAGCACCTAACAAAAGGGAAGGCATGGAGGCAAAGTTCGAGGGAAGCCGGAGATATTTTCCGGCCAGCCACGTTGATGAGATCATCCAGACGTCCCAGGATGCGAATCCCTTCGGCACCGGGCAGAAACTCCACCAAGTCACTGGTGGTGAACACTCCGTCCTGAAGGCGCGGTCCGATCTCTTGCGCATTTGAAGATCCGTAACCTGTCGCCACGGCAAGTGACCGGACTTCAAGACAGCCTTCAGGAGAAGGGCAAAGTTCGACTCCCTCCAGGGCTGTGCCCACGAAAGCTCCGTCGCTGCGGGGGAGGTCACTGGCGTCATAGGCGATGCCTCCGCATTCACTCGATCCATAGAAATTATGCACTTTTAGACCGAAACGTTGATGGATGTCACGCTCCAGCTCAAGTCCGAGTGGGGCTCCGGCGGAGATCGCCAAGCCGATGCCACTCCCCAGAATTCCGGCTGCAGCCCAAGCCCGCCACATGGCGGGGACGGCCGGGAGGGTGAAGGGGGCAAATTCGGATTGGAGAGCGTCGGCAACCGGTTCAGGGAGAAACCCACCGGCCCACACCAATGGGATCCCATGGAGGAGGAGCGGCAGGACCAGACTGGAGAAGCCATAGGAATGCGCCATGGAGATCGTCCCGAGATTGGGTCTTGAAGGATCGAGCCCCATCGTGCCCACAATCTGATCTACATCGGCCATCAACTGCTCCGGTTTGAACATGATCCATCGCGGATTACCGGTGGATCCGGAGGTTCGTTTGAGGTGGCAGATCCCTTCAGGCAGTTGTTGCAGGAAGGCGGCCGGGGGAGCGGTTTGGTTCTGGTCTTCCAGTGGGCACAAAATGAGCCCATCCCGCCAAGCCCGCAGGGTGGCAAAAACCGTTTCCACAGAAAATCCCTGGGGGGCGACCAATCCAGTTACCTTGGGAATGCGGCGCAGCCGGGCCTGGATTTCTCCAAAGGTCCACTGCCTCTGTTGGGTCAGATCGACCAAGGCCAGCTCCGAGGAGCGCTGGTTGCAGAGAGCCAGCCAACGCTGATAGAGAATCGTCATGGCAGGCTCAGGCGAAGCCCAGGCGGTCACCCATCTGGGCAAAAAGTTCGATGCCATGAGCCGTTTGGGTCACCAGATCGTTCTCCAGGCGGACCTTTCCAGGCTCGAAGATCAGCATGGTCATGGAGCCTCCGAAAGCGAAATACCCTTTTTCCGCTCCTCGGCTCACCGGGGTATCCGGAGTGTAGGTCTGGACGATGCTCCCCACATTGGTCGCCCCAATTTCCAGAATGAGAATCTTTCCCAGGGTGGAGGCGGTGTCCAACTCGGTCAACACCCGCTTGTTTTCCAAGAGTATGCCAAGATTGCGCCGCAGGGCGATCGGATTGACCGAGTAGAGGGCTCCGTTGATGGTCTTTCCCGGCCCGGGTGTTCCAGCGGCACAGAAGTGGAAACGATGATAATCCACCGGGCAAAGCCGGGATATCACGGCTGTCCCATCCCGATAGCGCTCCGCCAATTCCGGATCACCGAGAAGTCGGGGCAAATCGAAACGCTGTCCTTTCGCGTAGACCGAGTCCACCTCGGAAAGGTTTTGGTAGCCGAGGTGACGCCCATCTGCTGGAAACACCACCGCTCCCGACTCCGGCGCCAACGGACGTGCTTCTGGTTTGAGGCGGCGCGTGAAAAAGGCATTGAACGATCGGAAATCACTCAGGCTGTCCTCGGCTTCAGAGAGATCGATACCATACTTGGCAACAAAGCCGGGGATTTGGGAGCGGCTGCGCGTGGACGCCGCCCACCACCCGTAGGCACGGGAAAAGAAAGCCCGTTTTACCAAAGCTTCCACCGCAAGGCGTCCCGCAGCGGATTCATAGGCCCAGCGGAGGAAGGATTCTCCGAAAATGGCTTCGACTTTTAGGCACCGGTCATAGCGGTCGTAGTACTCGACCGCTAGACCGGGCGCTGCGCTCATGAGGGGCTGAAAGAAGGTGAAAGGTCGCTGGGCGACCGGCTCACTTGCGGTCGAGGACTTTGTTCCACTCGTCGATGCGGCTTTGCACTTTGGCGAAGAGAGCGTCAGTGGAGTCCTTGATCTCAATGCTGAGGATCTTGTCACCTTTGGCGATTGAGTCGACCACCTCCTGGCCTTTTGTCACTTTGCCGAACACCGTGTGCTTGCCATCGAGCCAATCAGTTTTGACATGGGTGATGAAGAACTGGCTGCCGTTGGTGCCGGGGCCAGCGTTGGCCATCGAGAGCGTTCCAGGTCCGGTGTGTTTCAAGTCGGCGCGGCACTCATCCTCGAAGCGGTAGCCGGGTCCACCGCTGCCGGTGCCGGTGGGATCGCCGCCTTGCACCATGAAGTCCGGGATCACACGGTGGAAGGCAATCCCGTTGTAGTAGCCACGCTTGGCCAGGTTGAGGAAATTGCCCACGGTGACCGGAGTCTTTGAAGCGTAGAGTTCGACTTCAATGTCTCCTTTGTTTGTTTTGATGACCGCGTTGATGTCTTTGATTTCGTCTTGAGCCATAAGGTTGAAGCCGGTGAGAAAAGAGGCGAGCAGGAAAAATACGTGACGCCGTTTCATGGAGGTTGGATTTTGGGGGTTGATGAATCAGCCATCAACCTAGTCCAGAATCCAAGGTTGTCCAGCGCGGCAGCCGATTTCGGTTGATCGCGCCCAAGCGTCGGACGAATAGACTCTTTCTTTCACAATGCGACTGCTGCTGACCAATGATGATGGATGGGATGCCCCCGGGCTCATGGCCATGCGCGGGGCTTGTCTTCGTCTCTGGCCGGAGGCGGAAATCCTGGTCGTTGCGCCAGCGGCCGAGGCCTCGCAGGTCGGCCACCGGGTCACCACCACTGCCCCACTCCGGGTGGATGAGCGCGGGGAGGGTGTCTTTGCCGTCGGGGGTACTCCGGCGGACTGTGTCCGACTGGCCCTCTCGGTGATCCTACCTTGGCGACCGGACTGGGTTCTATCGGGGATCAACGCTGGAGGGAATCTGGGGCATGACATCCCCATTTCGGGAACGGTCGCGGCAGCACGGGAGGCCGCCTACCATGGCGTGGCCTCCGCCGCGTTTTCACACTTTCTCGTTCGCGGGTTGCCATTGGATTGGGAAACAGCCGCCTTGCGGGCAACGCTGGTGTTCCAAGAGTTGACGGAGCAGACTTTGGAGGATGGGGAGTTCTGGAATGTGAACCTGCCTCACCTGCCTCCGGACTCCCCGGCTCCCAGGCACCGACTCGCCATTCCCGAGCGAAAACCGTTGGAAAATGCCTACCATCGTCCCGGCTCTGACAACCTGTGGCATTACACCGGTCGCTATCATGAGCGACCCCACGGGCCGGAGAGCGATGTCGCGGTCTGTTTCGGTGGTGACATTTCCGTGTCCCGTTTGCGAGTGTGAGGCGCGATGGCGCCGTTCGGGCAGGTCAAAATTTTCCTCGTTTTTGCCCGAATGCGGATTATTTTCCGGGTTGATTCATCTCCCAGCCATTCCCGGACCATGAACGCATTGCGTGCCGCTTGTATCTTCCTTGGACTTTCCGTTCAGGCCTCTCCGGCGCTGGACTATAAAAAAGACATCATGCCCATCATGAAGGAGCACTGCTTTGAGTGCCATCGCGAGGGCAATTCCAAGGGGAGCCTGATCCTAGACAATTTGGACAGGTTCAAGGAAGACCATGTGGGCAAGAACCGTCCGGTGGTGCCAAGTGACCCGGAGGCGAGTGACCTGCTCAGATTGATGAAATTGGACCCTTCCGATTCAGACTTCATGCCGCGCAAAGGTCAGCCCTTGCCGGAAAAGGAACTCAAGCTGATTGAGGACTGGATTAAGGAAGGCGCGGTGGTGGACGCCGCCGCCGAGGGCAAAACCGGTGAGATGAAAAAACCGGCGTCACCTTCCCCGAGTCAGGAATTTTTGTCCTGGACCAACAAAGAAGGCAAAGAATTGAAAGCAAGGTTCATGCGACTCGCCGGGAACACCGTGGTGATTGCCACGGAGAATGGCAGAAGCTTCAATGTGCCGTTGGAAAAACTTTCCGATGCCAGTGTGGCCCAGGCCAAAAAGCTCGGGGGGGTCGCTGAATAGGCGTCAAACCAAGCCGGGAATCGGCCGTCCATTGTATAGCATGTGGGGCCGGTCGCCGGAATCAAGCCATTTGGCATCGCGGGGCAACCCGAGACTTTCATAAATGGTTGCCGCGAGATTCTCCGGGGTCTGGGGTTCGCTCGCCGGGAAGGCGCCCAGTTTGTCTGTGGAACCGATCACTCGACCGCCTTGAAGGCCGCCTCCGGCGAGGAACACTGTCTGGGCCGCTCCCCAATGATCCCGTCCCGGCAGTCTGGCTCCACTGATGGCTGAAATCTTGGGGGTTCTTCCGAACTCTCCCGCCATCACCACCAGGGTGTCGTCAAGCATCCCCTTTTCCTGGAGATCAGAGAGTAACGCGGCCACGCCGCGGTCCATCGGCGGAAGAAGAAAATTCTTCAGATTGGGAAACGCGGACTGATGCGTGTCCCAGGCTTCATTGTTACCGAGATTAACTTGGACCAGTCGCACGCCCGATTCCACCAGTTGTCTCGCCATGAGCAGGGACCATCCAAAAGAATTTCGTCCGTAGCGGTCTTGATCCTTGGCGGATGCCGCGTGGACATCAAAAGCACGGCGGGTTTTGGGATCAAACAGCAGCGCCGCGGCCCGCTGGCGGTGCCGGTCGAGATCGGCCGTTTCTGCCATGCGTTCAAAGCCCGCCTGTTCGGCATCCAAGTGCGCCAGAAGATCGAGGCGGCCGGTGAGCCGCCCGTTGGCAAGTCGTTCCGGCAGGGTCAGGTTGGGTGCCTCGAACGAAAGGTGTGCCGCATCTTCCCGGCCGCGTTCATGGTGAAACAGGTACTCCGGATAGGCCCCGTAGTTTTTGGCATTGAACCGGGATGCTTCAATGAAAAACGGGTCATAAAAATGGCCCATTTTTCCACCGAATTGTCCCGGAATGACCCGTCCCGTGCGGTGGATGAGTTTCTCCGGCAACACCACCGCCGGAGGCAGATTGTTGCCTTGGTTGGAAAGTTGAGAGCCCGCCAGCGAGGCGATGGAGGGCCAGTCCGATTCTTTCGGTTTCCCGGGATCAAATCCATCGGGCATGTCCGAGCGCCCTGTCAGCATGGCATGGTGACCCTGGGAATGCTCGTTGAAAGGATGGGTCAGGGAGCGGCAGACTGACCACAGGTTGCTGCACTTTGCCAAGTGGGGCAGGTGCTCACAGATCCGGAATCCTGGGGTTTTGGTGGGGATGGACTGAAATTCGCCGCGCACCTCCGGTGGCGCGTCGGGCTTCATGTCGAAAGAATCGTGTTGGGACAGTCCTCCTGAGAGAAAAATGAAAATGACCGACTTGTCCCGGGCTTGGCGGCTCGTGGATTCCCCGGAAAGGGCCTGCAATGCCGCCAGATGGTTCATCCCCAAACCCAAGATACTGACCGCTCCCGCTTGAATGGCGGCGCGCCGGGGTAGTTGGGGATGTTGCAACGGAACCTTCTTCATCTCGAAACCAAGCCAATGTAAGGCTTTGGGCTCAAAGTGGGAAGCTCCCTGATCGCGTCCTTACCAACGGTTGGCTTGGATGAAGTCAGGATCCCCGCCGAGGAAGTGGTTCAGGTTATTGACGGCGCGCAGCGCCTGACGGACCACGCTTTCATAGGTGCGGGAACCAATGTGGGAAGTGATCACCGTGTTCGGCGCCGAAAGCAGGGGGTGGTCCGCAGGGGGCGGTTCCTCATCCAGGACGTCCGCTCCGTAACCACCCAATTTCCCTGAGGCGAGGGCTTCGGCAAGGGCCTGGGTTTCCACCAATTCTCCCCGGGCACAGTTCAGCACGATGGCTCCCTTCTTCATGCGGGCGATGCTGTCGGCTCCGATCAACCCCCGGGTCTCGTCGGAGAGAAAGCAGTGCAGGGAAATGACGTCGGCTTGCTCGAGCACTTCATTCATGGACTGGCAACGGGTCACTCCGTGTTCACTTGCGAAGCCTTCGTCCCAGAATATGTCATAGGCGATCACCGGCATGCCGAAAGCCTTGGCACGGATGGCCACCTCCTTGCCGATGCGCCCCATCCCGATGATACCCATTGTTCTGCCAAGAATTTCATGCCCGGTGACCCGCTTCCACTGCCCTTGGCGGGCGGCACCCGCGACTTCGACAAGGTGTTTGGAAAGGCACAGCAGAAGTCCGAAGGTGTGCTCGGCGACCGTGGTGTGATTCACCCCGGGCGTGTTCAGGACGGCAATGCGGTTTTCGGTGGCGCAGGCGACATCGATCTTGTCCAGTCCGATGCCATATTTGCTCAAAACCTTGAGACGGGGCAGTGATTTTTCGATCACCGCCCTGGTGATGGCATCGTCACCGCAGAGGAACGCGTCAAAATCACCCGCAAGTTCAAGCATTTTGGCCTCGGGGAGCGGACCTCGCTCCCGCACGATTTCGTAGCCCTGGCTTTCCAGCAACTCATGGTGAGGGCCGGGTGTGTCTTGGAAGGAAGTGGTGGTGAGGAGAACTCGGGTAGCCATGATGGCTGGCAATTTTTCGCCATGAGGACACGAACGCAAGAGAATGTTCCCGTTCCGGAGAATGGTTGAAAACTTTCCCTTCCGCAGGCACCCGGTCCAGGGGGGCATCGATTTCCATGTCTTTTGTCGCGATCCGATGCTAAATCGTGCCATGCAGGAAAACGAACCGGAACAGGAGCACGTTGGATTGGAGCATGGCGCCCAGCCACTGGATGCGTTGATGATCGACTTGGGCATTGAGAACCATTTTCTCGTCTGCTCAAGCACGGACCAATTGACCCACAAAGTGGTCTCGAAAGCCCGGAGAGGAAGGGAATTGACGCATCGGGCGCAAAGGAAGATCCATGCGGCCATGGAGCGCGCCCTGCGGCAGAAGGGCATCGAACGGAAGCTGTCCCTGTCCGACCTCTTCAACTACCGCGGGCGATAGGCGGACCGGACCATGAACAGGGCTGTCACAGAGGGCCGGATCCCGGATTTCCTCGTCATCGGCGCGATGAAATGCGGCACAACGAGCCTCTACCACGATCTTCGGCAAGTGCCGGGGCTTTTTCTGGCCGAAAAAGAACTCAATGCGCTCTGCCAGCCTTCTCCCTCAGAGGTCTATCAGCAAGCATTCCGTCGCGCCCGTCCGGACCAGCTTTGTGGGGAGGTCTCGCCGGATTATGCGAAATTGCCAGAATCCGCTCATGTGGTTTCCCGGGCTCGGATGCTTTTTGCCGGTCGAACGCCCCGAATCGTATACTTGGTGCGGGAGCCGGTGTCGCGAACCCGGAGTCATCACGCCTTTGTTAGTTCGCAACTGGGGAGGTTGAATGAAGGCATGGGGCGTCAGATCGATCAGGCGGTGCGGGATTTTCCACGCCTCATTCAGTACAGCCGCTATGCATGGCAACTTCGCCCGTGGGTGGCTGCTTTCGGGCGGGAATCTCTGATGGTGGTCCGATTCGAGGACTATGTCAGCCATCGGACGGAGACCCTCGCTGAACTCCTGGGTTTCTTTGGCATCAATCCGGAGCTGACCATGCGGGCTTCTGCATCCGTATGGAACCCCACGGAAGGCCGTCCGGTGGTCACTCCAGGATGGCGCCGTTTCCTGAACCGGCCATTCTACCGCCGAATTCTCCGTCCGCTGGTCTCCGCAGAGATGCGGGAGCGTCTCCGAAACTGGCTGCTCCCGAGGAGTCAAGGTCGTCCGGCAGCGCCCAATCTGGAAACGGTCGACTTCATTCTCAGCCAGGTCGCCGCTGACGCAGAGGAACTGAGACGCCTTCTGGGACGCGAGCAGCCTCTCTGGGATCTGAAGGAGGTTCGGCAGCAATATCTGGCCTCCTCTCCATGACTGCGATGGATTCAGAAAGAAAAAACCACGTCCTAAGGATCGGCTCCAATTTCCTCCAACTGGGAGCCGGTTTTGTGATGGGGCTCCTCGTGGTGCGTCTCCTCCTGGGACTCGGGCAGGAAGCCTACGGGGTCATCGCCGCTTTGACCGCAGGGAGTGGGATCGCGCAACTACTCAGGGAGGTCATCCGGGCCGGTTTGGTTCCCCGGCTTGGAGCCGCCTGGCATAGCCCACATCAGGCAAAGGAGTTTCCCGAAGTTTTCCGGGGCGCCCTTGCCTTGGGAGGAATTGGAGGAGGACTTTCCCTTCTGGCCTTTGGCTTGGTGGTGCTGCTTTTGCCTAGGCTGGACATCCCACCAGCATTGAGGGAGGCCTCTTCTTTGTTCCTATGCTGGAAGGCTGGGCAAACTGTTCTGGCACTTGCTCTGGGGCCCTTCCTCACCTCCTTGGTCGTGCAGGAACGGCAAGCCACCTACAACGGGATCCTGATGCTGGAACGGGCTATTGAATTGGCTTCCGCTTGCTGGGTGGCGTCGGCCTTTGGAGTCGATCATGCCGCCGAGGGGATCGTGGCCTATGGCCGGACCGTGACGCTTGCCAATGGAATGCTACAGATCGCGGTGGCCGGTTGGCAATTTTGGCGTGTTCCCTTAAGCCGCCAGGTGCCTTGGCACGCCTCCCGGGAGCGGCTGCGGGATGTGGCTGGATCCTTTGGATGGAATGCGGTCCAAGCGGTGGCCATGAATTTTCATCTCCGGCTCGATATGTTGCTCTCCAATGCGTTGTTGGGGCTTGTCCCGGGATTGGTCTTTTCACTCGCTGGCCAAGCGGCGTCCTATGTGCGGCAACTTGCCATGGGAGTCGTCAACGGCCTGGATGCGGTCTCCGCACGACAAAAGTCCAGGGGACAGGGTGCCGATCTGGCGGTTCTCACGAAAAGCCAGACGGAATTGGCGGCTTGGATTGTGATCCCGACAGCGGCGGTGTTCTGGGTGTGGGCGGAAGACCTGCTTCGCTGGTGGCTGGGCCACCGTTTGAATCATTCTGACGATCTTCTGTCTCTGGTGGCTTTTCAAACAAGAGTGTTGCTCCTAGGGGTGGCGGTTCGGAGCATCTCCGAGCCATGGATGGCGATCCTTTCCGGAGCGGGGCAAGTGAAACGGTATGCGCCCCTGCTCTTGGCTGGCGCCTTGGTCAGTCCGCTGCTGATCGTTGCGGGCATTGCGGGATTGCCTGCTGCCTCCTCGCATTGGCTCATCCCGGGCGTTTTTTCGGCCGTGTTGCTGATGGTTCACGGGGTTTTTCTGCCCGGGATTGTCTCCAAAACGGTGCGTCTGCCATGGTATTCGCTATACCGTCCATTGCTGCTTCCGACGATGCTTTCGGTGGCCGCTGTTTTGGGGGTTTGGTGTTGGCGTGCTTGAAAAAGCGATCCCTCAGCCTGAGTCTTCATTCCTGTGGTTCCAATTTCCCTAACTCGCCGAATGATTTCTCCTTTCGGGGTTCTCAGCGCGGTGTGCCTGGTTGCGGCGGGACTCACCATGCTCGTGCTCTGGCATCCGCGGATGATCCCGGCGGTTGTTGGCGTTTGGACACTGGGGATTGTCCTGGTTCCCGCGGCCCGGGCCGGGAGGTATGATGTGCTCTCTTCCTGGACCATGGGAGCACTCTGCCTGCTGATCGGGTTGACCCTGCGGGGCTTTTACGTGTCCGCTGGCTTTCCGGATGAGGTCACCTTGGATGAAATGTTTTGGTTGGGGAAAGCACCCACTTTTTTTGCCTGGCCGGGGCTGTTCCTGCTTGCCTCCCTTGGCCTTTTCGCGGCAGGCTTTGGCGTTCCGACGGCCCGAAACGTGGCGAGGCGTCTTTTTTGGGACCAGTCCCGACTTTACCCGGTGGCGTGGATGCTTCTGGGCCTTTCCTTGGTGGGAACCGTCGCCTACATCAGCTTGACGCGGGATTCAGCTTCCGGGCTTCTTTCGGCAAAGCGTACCGTCATTCCCGACCTCGAATTGACCGGGAGCGGGTATCTGTCCTTTGGCTGGGCTCGTTTTTTGGCATCGTTCGGCTTCTTTGGTCATTTGCTCGTTCTGGGGGATGCCCTTGGGGAGGAAAGCCGATCCCGGAAGGCCAAGCTGGTCTTTTCGGGACTGCTGTTTGTTTGCAGCGCGCTCGTTCCCATCTATGCCAGCCTGCGGGGCACGGTTGCCATGAATGCACTGCTCTCGCTCGCCTTGATCTATCATTTCCGTCCATCGGTGGCCAAATGGGTGGCCGTGCCGGGACTTTTTCTGGTCGCCGTGTTGGTCCAAAGCATGACCCTGTTGCGGGCGGAACGCGACTCTGCCGATGCATGGGAACGTTTCCACCCCGGATGGGAGGCCTTAGATTCGGTGGTACTGAATCGAAATCAGATCGATTTATTCAAAACGGCGCACATCATGAACGCTGTCCCGGAAGAACTCCCCTATGCGTGGGGAAGGACGATCGCGGTATGGGCTCTCTCCCCTGTGCCCCGGGAAATCTGGCCCGACAAACCAGTCACTCAACCCGGTCCTGAGGTTGGTTCGGTTGTTTACGATCAACGAGTCGCGGGGGTTCCTCCGGGATTGGTGGCCGAGGGGTATTGGAATTTCGGCTGGTTGGGGGCCTTGGGACTTTGCTGGCTCGCTGGAAATGGGCTGCGCGCTCTGGAAAGCCGTTTTCGCCCCCTCCCCGGGGAGCCGGGCCCCCGGTTTCTGGTGTATTTGGTTGGAGTGTTTCCTTTCGCCTTCCATGTCTTGGGCAACAGTCTTGGCATGGGGCTTCACCGCTTCGTCATGGATACGGTCCTGATGTGGGGAATCTGCCGTTTGGCCTATTGTCCCCGGCCATGAAGATTTTAGAACTTACCCATTCGTTGGCGGCTGCCCACGGAGGGCTTCCGGTGGTGGTGGTCGGATTGAGCCGGTGTCTGGCCGCCTCAGGAACGGAGGTTGCCCTTGTCACCGCAGATGCCCGGAACACAGCAGGATTGGTGGAAGGGGCCAATGTTGCAGGGTCTCAGGAGGCCGCCCCCATCATGGCTCGCCTTCGTCATGCCCATGCTCTTGGACCTGTTTCCCTCGTGCACCAGCATGGGCTCTGGGTGAGGCTGTGCCGAGAAGGAGCCCGATTTGCCCATCGTCTGGCGCTCCCATGGGTGGTCTCTCCTCATGGCATGCTTGAGCCATGGGCTCTGGGGCACCATGCGTGGCGGAAAAAGATTGCCTGGAGCGTGTATCAGCATCGCGATTTGAAACGTGCCGCCGCTTTCCATGTCACTTCCGTGGAGGAAGGTCTTTCAGTGCGTCAATTGGGATTCCGGCAACCCATTTTCCTTTCCCCTCCCGGTCTCAATCCCATACCAGGAGAGGCCCTTGACCCTCCGTCGGCGTCCGCCTTCAGGAACCGTCGAAGCGCTCTTTTCCTCTCACGGCTTCACCCCAAAAAAGGTCTCCCACTGTTGCTGGAAGCATGGCACCAGCTGCGTCCGGACGGCTGGGAATTGATCATCGCCGGCCCGGACGAAAACGGGCACCGAGAACAGTTGGAGCGCCTGGTACGGCGGTGGGGACTGCAGGGTGTGGTCCGTTTCAGGGGACTTCTGACGGGTTCGGAACGTGACACGGCCTTCCGAAGGGCCGATCTGTTTGTGCTCCCGACCCATTCCGAGAATTTTGGTCTTGTCGTCGCCGAGGCTCTGCAATATGGCATGCCAGTGTTGACCACCAGCGGGGCCCCTTGGAGCAGTTTAGCGCATCAGGATTGTGGTTGGCAGGTGCCCGTGTCCGTGCCGGGGCTGACCGCCGGGCTGGCCTCGGCTTTTGCGATGAGTGATGAAGAGCGACGGGCCATGGGTCGGCGGGGAAAAAACTGGGTCGAAAAACAGCTGAATTGGGCGACGGTGGGTTCCGCCTTCGCTGACTTTTATCGATGGGTTCTCGATGGCGGAGCCGTCCCGAAGAATGTGTTTACGGATGATTTTCCCGAAACATGAACGACCCCGCTGCAAACCCCGATCTCACCGCGTATTGCAAAGGGGATTACCGTCCCGGCTCCACGCTGCGCCGGATCCTATGGTATGCCGTGAGTCTGGTTGGATTTGAATCCCCCTTTCCCTGGCCCATGGCTGGGAAGGCCTGGGTGTTGCGTTTGTTTGGGGCTCAGATCGGCCGAGGGCTCGTCATCAAACCCAGAGTTCAGATCAAATTTCCTTGGAAACTTGTCATAGGAAGTCATTGCTGGATTGGCGAAAGGGTCTGGATTGACAATCCCGCGCCCGTCTCGTTGGGGGATCACGTTGTGATTTCCCAGGGCGTGTGCCTCGTGACAGGGAACCACGACTACCGATCCCCGCAGTTTGACCTCCGACTTGAGCCGATCCTTGTCGGCGATGGCGCCTGGCTCGCTGCTCACTGCCGGGTTGGCCCCGGAGCCACCGTGGGGGCCCGAGCAATTCTCACTTTCGGGAGCGTTGCTACGGACTCCCTGCTACCAGAAATGGTTTACGGAGGGAATCCCGCCGTCCTGCGTCGTTCCCGGGGACCTAATCCAGACCGATGACCCGGAAGATCCGTTTGCCCATTGTCCTGTTGGGGGCACCCCGTTCCGGAACCACGCTGTTGGGAAAACTTTTTGCGGCCCATCCAGACGTTGCCTATTGGGAAGAACCCCGCCCAATCTGGACCCAGGGGAACTCATGGCGCAGCGACGATAGGCTGGACGCGTCCCACCTCACGGAGGGCATCGCCCAACAGATCGATGGCGTTTTTGGGCGGTTTGTGCTGCGTTCGGGACGGACCCGGTTTGCCGAGAAAACCCCTTCCAATTTGCTCCGGATTCCCTTTATTTACGCTTTGTATCCCGATGTCCGATTCATCCACTTGGTCCGGGACCCCCGGTCGGTGGTGGCCTCCATGCGGGGGATGCTGGCCAAGTCTCCTGATGCCCGGAGGGTCCTCTCGAGAGTTTGGGAAACCCCCCTGGGCGGGTGGCCGGCCCAAATTGCGCTCGCCTTTCGCGGGATGGTCGAGCCGCTTTGGCGGGGAGGCCGGAAACGATTCTGGGGGCCGCGACCTCCCGGATGGCAGAGTTGGATCGGCTTGCCTGAGGAAATCCGGTTGGCCAAACAATGGAACGGGTTGGTTGAGACAGGAGTGACGGAATTGGGCAGGCTACCAAAGGAAACCTCAATGGTCATCCGCTACGAAGATCTGGTGCGAGACCCGGCGAGCAGTCTGGATTTGCTCTATGATTTTGCAGGCTTGAGCCGGGAAGCCGACACTCTGGCAAAAGCAGTGGCCCTGGTGAGGCATCCGGCCAACCGATCGATTCACGGCGGGTTGACTGTTGAGCAAGCATCCCAAGTCACCCGAGAAACAGCGCCGTTGCTTTCCACATTGGGATATCCCGCATGAAAATCACCGTCATTACTGTCTGCCGTAATGCCGTGACGACGCTGGGGGATTGTCTCGAGTCGGTGCGGCGTCAGCAGCACCCTGAGGTGGAACATTGGGTTATTGATGGGGCCTCGACGGATGGCACCAGCGAACTTCTGGCCCGCTCGGCGCGCCCGGGATTGCGTGTCCTGAGTGAGCCGGATGAAGGGCTTTACCATGCCATGAACAAAGGTCTCGCCCTCGCCACGGGTGATGTGGTGGGATTTCTGAATGCCGACGATGTCCTGGCGCATGACCGGGTACTCAACGAAGTCGCGGCGGCCCTGGCGGATCCGGTGATGGAAGCCTGCCATGCGGACCTCTGTTACGTGAGGTGCGGGGATCCGGGGCACATCGTCCGATATTGGAAGTCAAAGCCCTTTCATGCGGGACTGTTCCGCTATGGTTGGATGCCTCCCCATCCCACCTTCTATGCCCGGAAGTCCGTTTATCAGATGCACGGCGGATTTGATCCCAGTTTTCAATTTGGCGCGGACTGGGATCTCCTGCTCCGCTTCTTCGAGGTCGCGCGAATTCGCACCGTCCACGTGCCTTCCATCTGGGTCCTTATGCGCGTGGGGGGAGTGACCAACCGTTCGCTTGGCAATATCCTCCGCAACAATCTTGAAGGCCTCCGTGCCTTCCGCAAATACCGTCTCTGGCCCAGCCCTTGGTATCCGTTGGCGAAGTTGGCGCACCGGTTGCCCCAGTTCATTCGCCGTCCAGAAAAACGTCCGGCAGTTGATGCCAACCTCCTTTCTGACGATGACTCCGATTCTGCGCCCCCCGATGGAGATCCTTTCACTGATGGCCGCAGGCCCCCATGATTGCTCAAGGCTTGGTTTTCGCTGAGAAATAGTCACCATGGAAGATTGAGGCGGTTTGGATGGTCCTTTTCCGGGACATTTCCCTCCCTGGCACCGTGACGGCCGTTCGATTGAAAGGTTGCATGAAGGTGAAAGCCCCTCCACACTGTCAGTCCTCCGACAATGAGCAAAGATCCGACTTCCGACAAGGACACCCTCTGGCGCGGCCTGCGCCCTGAAGCCCGTGCCGCCCTCGATATCCGTGATTACACCAGATCTGATCTGGCCACCAGGCTCCGCACTTCCGGTGTCGAAGCCGGTGAAATCGCCACCGAGGTTCCCGGACCCAAACCCGGGCTGGAAAGCGCTTGGATTCCTGGGGTGGAGATTTTCACGCGCCGAATTTTTCAGCAGCGCCACCGGGGGTGGTTCGGCGAGTTCGCCCGTCTCACAGAAGGCCGGCTCCACGACATCGGGCTCAATCCCCAGCAATGGGCCACTGCCACGATGTTTGCCGGAACCGCCAAGGGATTCCATATTCATCCTCCCCACATCCCTGCTGGATTCGGCATCGAAGAATGGTTCCAGAAGCTCTACGGATCCGTGTCGGGGTCCTATGAGGAACGGCCTTACTCCCTTGAGCAGTGGGATGCCATGTTTTTCATTCAAGGCGTCGTTGAATTTCTCCTCGTGGACGAACGCGTGGGTATGGAGCGCCGCATCATGCGTTTCATCATTGATGGCGACAACCGTCCCGGGGCGGGCAACATCGGGTTGGTGATCCCCTCCGGTGTGGCTCATGCGTTGCGCTGCGGGAGCACCCAGGATGTGATCATGGCCTACGGCACCAGCACCACTTTCACCCCGCCTTTCGAAGGACGCATTGCCGCAGGGGTTGAGCAATGCCCGCTCCCGGGGGAATGGCAAGCCTATCTCGAAGGAGGCGCCTGATCCATAGGGAATTGGTATCCATGAGCACAGAAAAAGAATCGACCTCCGCGGACAAACAAAAAAAGTATTCCCGGAAGGATCTCTCGCAAATGACCACCGCCGAGTTCTTGGCGGCGGCCAAGAGTCCCTATAAGCGGCTCCTCTCGTATGTGAAACCCTACCGGGGCCGTTTTGCGCTGGGGATTTTCTTCGGGATCACCGGGGGGCTCTTCAATGGCTTTTTGCTCCTCGTCATCCGTGCGGTTTTCACGATTGTCCTGCCGACGGATCCCGCCGACGAACCGTCGCCCCCGACTGTCCAGGTCGAAGCATCGGTTTCCGTGGATAGCGCCCCTGCGATCGCCGAGGTTCCCCACAGTGATGGTGGAAAAGCCCCGAAAACCGAGACCATCCATCCCTTCAAAGGCGTTCCTTTTCTCGCCAACGTGAAATTTGAGCGGCCGGTAATCCGCGAAGGCTGGCAGCAGTGGATCTTTGTTTCCGTGGTTTGTCTGAGCATCCCGTTTCTTATCTTCATCAAGGGAATGTTCGAATACCTGAACAAATATTGCATCTTCTGGGTTGGCAACAAGGTGCTCTACCAGGTACGCGATGAACTGTTTAGCAATCTCCTGAGACAGCCTGTCTCCTTTTACAGTACGGCTAAGCAGGGAGACCTGATCCAGGCCGTTTACAACCAGACTCGGATGGCGGCGACCGCCGCGACGGACATGGTTTGTGCCCTCATCATTTTCCCTGTGTCCATCCTCGCGATCATGGGAACCCTGCTCCATATCGACTGGGTATACACCCTTGGGGCCTGCGTGGTTTTCCCGCTCTGCATTGTACCGGTGACGTTGGTCAGCAAAAAGGTGCGGCTGGCCGGGGGCAAAGAGGAGGAGGAGGCCGGGGTTCTCATGACCACGATGCAGGAGAGTTTTTCCGGGATCAAGGTCGTCAAAGCCAACGCCCGAGAAGATTTCGAGAGGGAACGGTTTAACCGGGCGAGCTCCAAAATGATGAAGCTCATCATGCGCTGGCAGAAGGCAACCGAGATCGTGGGCCCCCTCGTGGAGACGGTCGCTTCGGTGGGCATGGCGATCGGTCTGGTTTACGCCTATGTCGCTCACAAGACGGTCCATGACTTCCTGATTCTGAACATGGGTCTGATGAGCATTTACCCGCACGTCAAAGGGCTGAGCCGGATGCAGATCACCTTGCAAAAGACCCTCCTTGCAACGTCGAAGATTTTTGCCCTGATGGATGAGAAGCCCTCCATTGCGGACAAACCGGATGCCATGGATCTCGATGAAGTCCGAACTGGCATCGAATTCCGCAATGTCACCTTCACCTACGACGTCCGGCAGGGGCCGGCCGTGGAGTCATTGAATCTGAAATTCGAACCCGGTCGGAGCTACGCTCTGGTGGGTCTCAGTGGATCCGGAAAATCCACCATCATGTCGATGATCCTGAGATTTTACGATCCCGATGAGGGCCAGATCCTCGTTGATGGACATGACCTGCGCGATTACAAGCAAAAATCGCTCAGGGACCAGATTGGCATCGTCAACCAGGACGTGTTCCTTTTCCACGACACCATCGCGGCGAACATTCGCTACGGTCGTCTCAATGCCAGCCGCAAGGAACTGGAGCAGGCCGCCAAACTGGCCCACGCTCATGAGTTCATCATGGAAAAGAAAAACGGCTACGACGAGGTCATCGGGGACCGTGGCAACCAACTTTCCGGAGGTCAGGCGCAACGAATTTCCATCGCCCGGGCCATGTTGCGCAATGCCCCGATCCTGCTCCTTGATGAGGCGACCTCCGCGCTCGACTCTGAAGCAGAGAAATACATCAAGGAAGCCCTCGACATCCTGGCCACCGGGAAAACTGTGATTGCCATCGCTCATCGTCTGTCCACTGTTCTCAATGCGGATGAGATCATTTTTATGGAGAAGGGCCGTGTGCTTGCCTCGGGGCGCCATGCTGAGTTGATGGAAGCCTGCGAAGCCTACCGCAACCTTTACAATCTCCAATTTCAAGGACACAACGAGGACGAAATTGTCCCCGATGTGGAGGTGGTCTGTTGACGAAAGGCCCCGGAGCGCGCACGGTGCCCAGTCACTCTGTTACCACCATGTCTGGCCCTTCTTTTTTTGATTGGAACTGGGATGAGATCGATTCCCAGGTGGCTCCTGAAGAGGAGCGCGCGCCTGTCGAAAGCGGTCCCCCGGCCACGGAGTTTTCTGCCCCGGTGTTCGACCGGATGATCGTGAATGATATTTGGGAAGAAGCCGAGGTGATCGACGGGAACGATCCGGCCCTGTGGCGCAAAGATCCTCTCGGAGCATGGATCAACCGTCAGGAATATGGGCGCCGGAACTCCCAATTTGGGTGGGAAATCCGCGAGGCCCGGGGAGGCCGTCTCGAAGCGGTGCAATGGCAGAATTGTCTCGATCAGGCTGCCTCCGCTACCCAAAGTCGTGTTACTTCCGAAGGGCTGCGCAATCGCCGCAGCGTCTGGTGACCAGCCGCATGACGCCGACCGAACCCGCCCTCTCCGGAAAAGTGTCCGACCTCGTTCCGGGGGGAGGATGGCGTTCCTTTCTCGCTCTGCTGATCATCCAAGGTCAAAATGCGTTCAATGACAACTTCGTCAAATTCATCCTGATCAGCCTGACTTTGGCTTTGCCCAAGACTCCCTGGTTGGGTGAGAATCCTCAGTTCACGCTTTCCTTGCTGATACCCCTACCCTTCATACTTCTGGCGCCGGTGGCCGGGTTCATGGCTGATCGGTACTCCAAACGCTCCAACATTCGGTTCTGTTTGGCCCTCCAATTGGTCTTGTTCGCTGCCATTCTCTGGAGTCTGAGTCGGCAGATTCTATCGGTGGCGGTAATCGGCTTTTTCCTGCTCAGCGTGCAGTCGGTTTTCTTCAGTCCCGCGAAACAAGGGGTTCTCAAGGAATACCTCGGTGCCAACCGCCTGTCTTTTGCCAACGGTCTCATGCTGATGGTCACCATTGTCTCCTCCTTGGCTGGAATTTGGCTCGGGGGTACCATGTTCGCCCACATGCGAGCCGGAGGTCACGGGATCTGGGAGTCGGCTTTCCATCCCGCGCTGTGGGTTGGATCAGCAGCGCTAGTGCCACTCCTTCTGTCGTTTTTTTTGGCCCCCACCGATGGGCATCCTGAAGTCCATTTCACGACCAATCTCGCATGGAGCCACTTCTCGGATCTGACCTACGTTTTCGCGAACCGAACCCTGCGTTTTACGGCACTGGGGATCACCTTCTTTTGGCTCATCGCCTATTTCATGGGCGTCGTCACGGTGAATTTTGGGTTGGAACTTTATCCCGATCAAACCACCGGGCAGGGCGCTGCCGCAGGAGCCAACATGAGTGCCATTCTCGGAGTGGGGATGATCATAGGAACCATCCTGGTGTCGATTCTGAGCCGTCATCACATCGAGTTGGGCATGGTGCCGCTTGGCGGCATCGGGATGGGGCTTTCCCTTGGCGCCCTGGGATTTTTCCATCCCTCCGGGGCAATTTTTCACACCTGCCTCTGCTTGGTGGGCATCACGGGCGCGTTTTATATCACGCCGCTGACTGCCAAATTGCAGGAAAAGGCCGACGAATCCTGGCGCGGCAGGGTCCTTTCTGCTGAAGGACTCCTGACATCGACGGCGGGATTTCTGGCCATTCTTCTCGGCATGGTGTTCACGATCAGCCACCTACCGGCAGCATGGCAGGTCATCATTTTTGCCGTTCCTTCCATCCTGCTGTCCGTTTGGATCATCCGGCTGGTTCCCAAGCAATTGCTCCGTTTTGTGCTTCTGGGCTTGTTCCGTCGGGTTTATCAGGTGAAGGCACTGAATCCGGAACACATGCCGGAGTCGGGAGGCGTGCTTTTGGTGGCGAATCATGTCAGTTACATTGATTCGTTCATCCTCACCACAGCTTCCCCGCGGCCGATCCGGTTTCTGATTTTTGAGGATTTTTTCAAAGTCCGAGCCATTGCCTGGTTTCTCCGGCTCTTTCGGGCCATTGCGATCCGGCCCAACAAGGCGAAGGATGCCATCGTGGCCACGGCGGAAGGGCTAAAGGAAGGGGACGTCGTCTGCATTTTCCCGGAGGGGCAGCTTTCGCGTACCGGGGTGGTGAACGAGTTGCGCCGGGGTTTTGAAGTCATCGCCCGGAAAGCTAATGCACCTGTCCTGCCAGTCTACATGGACCGCCTCTGGGGTTCCATTTTCACTTTTGAGCGAGGGCGTTATTTTTACAAATGGCCACTTCGTTTGCGTTATCCGGTGACGGTTGCCTTTGGTGATCCCATCCCGGCCGGAGAGGTCACCGATGACCGACTGCGCCGGGCCTTCCAGGATTTGTCAGTCAAAGCGGTTTCGAATCGTCCCGAAGCCCGGCGAAGCGTGGAGAGGGCCATTGTTCAAGGATTGAAATCCACCGGCAATGTCTACATCGAACACGGGCGGGAACGCCATGTTTGGCCCCGGCGCCGCTTCCTGGCTTCGGCGTTGGCGTTGGCGGCCCGGTGGCGCCGCACCCTGCCTCCGGAATCGGGACGCGTTGGCATATTGCTTCCTTCGGGACCGGCTGCTGCCCTGATGCACCTCGGCGTTCGTTTGGCAGGCCGGGTCCCTGTCGCTGTTCCCCTGAAAATGATGGAAGGTGGCCAATTGGATGTCGAATGGTTGGAGCGAGCTTTGCGGGTTCATGGCCTTGAGACTGTCATCACTTCCCGGGTATTTTCTGAAAGTCTGGTCAATCTTTTGGCCTCGGGATCCCCGGTGCGTCTGCTTGACATGGCGGAAGAGCTCACTGCGGTATCGGCCCGGTTGCTGGGTGAGCGCGTTCTCTCTTGGATCGAACCATCCGCCCTGACTTGTCTGCGTTTTGGATTCCCCCGCCAGCTTCCCGAGGGGCAGGATAAACCCGCCGTTGCCTGGATCCACGACACCAGCTCGGCTATCGTCGGGGACATCCCGATCACCGTGCTGAGTCAGCAGAATCTGCTTTCCCAAGAGGCCCAGCTCACCAGTGCCAACTTTCTGGCCTCTGGCGAATGCGTCTTTTCTGAGGCCCAATACCATACCGTCCTCGGCAATGTTCTGTCACTTTGGTATCCTGTTCTTCAGCGTGGCACCGTTGTCAGTCGATCCTTTGGCGCCAAGATCGATCCTGGCAAATTTTTCACTGCCGTTGCCGCCGATCCTGTCGATGCCGTGGTGCTGACAAACATGCTTCGGGCCCAAATTCGGGGCGGCCCGGATGGCGTTCCTTGGACCGGGAGGCCTCCGGCGCGGTTTTTTTGCTTCGAGAGCGGGCTCGACGCGGAGATGGAACTTTCCTGGGAGGCTGACCTGGGTCTTCCCATCTGCCGCGGATGGGCTCCCGAGGCTCTCGGAGCCTTGGTCTCGCTCAGTCTCGTTGACCCGCACACCGACGCCATAGGGCATACTTTTCAACGAGGGCGGAAAGCAGGCTCTCAGGGATTGCTCCTGCCCGGCATTGCCGTCCGGGTGGAGAATGAGAAAAACAAACTGACGGAGCCTGGAGTGCTTCACTTTTCTGGGCCGTGTTTCCCCTCGGTGCCCTTGCCCGGCGTGATATTGGAAGGCTCCTTCGATGGGGAAGGCTTCCTCACGGTGGCGGACCCTCAGCGGTAAAGCACCACCAACAGAACCACGGCGCGCTGATCCCCCGTGTTGATGATCGCATGCGGCAGATCGGCCCGGTAGGTGGTGGAGTCCCCGGGGAAAAGAGTATCTGCCTCGGAACCCGATTCCACTCTGACCTGACTTTCCCTTACCGTCAGGAATTCACGGGCGCCTCCAATGTGAGGTTGACTGCGAAGTTCGCGGCCGGGTTCAAGGGTGACTTCGTAAAATTCCGCCAATTTTTCGAGGTTCAGGGGAGACAGTGTTCTGATCTGGCAACCCGGGGCTGAGGGGAACCACTGTGCCGGATCCGTGCTACGGATGGTCTGAATGGCCGGAGGGCCCTCCGCCAGGCTGATAAACTCCTGCATCGTAAAACCAAAGGCGCGCGCAATCCGTGAGGTCACACTCAGGGTTGGATTTGCCCGTTCCCGTTCGATCTCGCTGAGCATCGACCGGCTGACCCCGCTGAGAGTGGCCAGATCACTGAGTGACCAGTCCCTCTCGGAGCGCATCACCTTCATCCGGCGTCCCAGATTCCGCGTCAGTTCGCGGACTGCTTCATCTTGATCGGCTTCCTCCGGCATCAGAAAAAACGTCTTGCCGGCACGATGGGCCGAGGTTGGCAGATTCGGCGGATGCAGTCTTCGAAACTCTCACTGTTGCTAAGGATCCCAATCTCCACCCTCATGTAATAAACTGGCAGGGCCCGTTGGATCAGTTTGGGGAAACGGACCGAGTCTTTTTCCGTGGTCACAATCATCTCCGCTCCCGCGTCGAGACATTCCTGGATGAAGTCCACTATTTCAGGCTCAGTGAACCGGTGGTGGTCCATGAAGCGACAGCGGGCCACGATGCTGGCCCCTAAGCGCTCCAACCCCTCCTCGAAGCTCTCGGGCACGGCGATGGCACTGATGGCGCCGATTTTCATACCCTTCAGGTCGGAAAGGGGACGGTTCGCTCGGGTCTCGATCTCCGCCAAATAGAGGGGTCGGTGCTCGCACTCGATGATTTCCGCGGTCCGGTTGTAGGCCCGGATGCGCTGGATCAGTTCATCATTGGGTTCACCGTTGCACTTGGTGATGAAGACATAGCTGGCACGACGGAGGTTGCGCGGGGGTTCACGCAGGGTTCCCCTGGGCAGGAGACGCTCCGTTCCGAACGGTTGCCAGCGGTCCACCAGCACGATGTCGAGCCGGTGACGGAGGCGAAGGTACTGGAGTCCGTCATCGAGGATCAGGGTGTCCACGTTGAACTCACTGATGGCGTGTTTGCCGCTTTTGACCCGGTCCTTGTCAACCACGACGACGATGTCTTTCAAGTTCGCGGCCAACATGTAAGGCTCATCTCCGGCGGTCCGGGAATCCAGCAGCAGGTCCTTTCCATCCGAGACGACCCGGGGCGGGTCAATTTCATTTTTGCCTTGGAGACGCCCTTTGAGCCGCTTCAGGAAAGGCTGCTTGACGCTCTTGTAGCCACGGCTCAGGATGGCGACCCGTCTGCCACCGTCCTGTAGGGCGCGGGCGAATTTTTCGACCACCGGCGTTTTTCCGGTGCCCCCGACGGTCAGGTTCCCAATGCTGACGACCAGACAGCCCAGGTTTCGTTCCCGCAGAATGCGGTTCCGGTAGAGGAAGAGCCTCAGGCTGACCAGGCCTTCATAAACCTTCGCCAGACCAGAGAGCCACCACCGGATAGCTGAAGCGCGTTTTCCCTGGCGGCGATCCAAAATCACCTCCACGAGAAATTGTTCCAGCCTTTCCAGTCTGGCCTTCATAACACGGCCACGCGGCTGCTGCGTTCAACGTTGGGCTGGGATATGGGAGAGAAATCCAAGGTCGGAGTGTGCTGAGACTGCGGGCGGTCTGGAGAAGGCAGAGTCAAATCCTTGAGGGGAGACGGGAGGCCTCCTCAAGGGAACCCCAATCTCTGCCTGTTTTTGGGGGTTCCGCAAGGGCGAAAACCCTGTGACCCCGCGAGGGCTAGGGATCCTTGGTAGCATTTTGGTGTCCAGACGCAGCATTTGCGCTACACTGGGGACGTGGAAGACCGATACGGCCATCACATTTCCTATTTGCGGGTTTCGATCACCGACCGGTGCAACGAGCGCTGTCACTACTGCATGCCAACGGAGGAGCAGGAATGGCTGGCCCGTGACGAGGTGTTGACCTATGAGGAGTTGCTTCGCCTGATCCGCATTACGGTTGATCTCGGGGTGCGGAAAATCCGGATCACCGGTGGTGAGCCGTTGACCCGGCGCGATGTCATTTGGTTCATGGATCAACTAGGAAAAGTCCCGGGTCTCACAGACATCGGACTTTCCACGAACGGCACTCTGCTGGCCCGTCCAGTCGGAGAGGGCGGTGTGACCCACGCGGAAAGGCTCCGGCAGGCCGGGGTCCGCACTGTCAATGTTTCGCTCGACACGCTCGACCGCACCACCTACCAACGGGTTACCGGACGCGATTTTTTCCCGTTGGTCCTGGATGGCCTGGAAGCGGCCAAATCGGCCGGTTTTGAGCAGATCAAACTCAACTGCGTCCTGATGCGGCATCGGAATGAACATGAGATTTGGGATTTGGTTCGGTTCGCGGAAACGCACGGGTACCTACTGCGCTTCATCGAACTCATGCCCGTGAGCACCACCGAGGTGCTTTCGGAAGAGAATTTTTTCCCTATCGCCGAGGCAAGGCGGCTCATCGAATACCAATTTGGAACATTGGAACCGGCGCCGGATTTTCGCACCAATGGGCCTGCCACATACTACCGTCTCAGTTCCGGGCAGACCATCGGATTCATTGGGGCGATGACGAATCTCCATTTTTGCGAGACCTGCAACAAGTTGCGTCTGACGTGCGAAGGTCGGCTGCGTCCGTGTTTGGGCAGTCATCTGGAGCATGATTTGTTGGGACCGCTCCGGGCCGGGGCCTCCGATGAGGAACTGCGCCGTCACATTCTGGAAGTGGTCGACAAAAAGCCGAAGGAGCATGACTTCCGCGGCGCCTACCAGCCCGGACGCCGCATGATCGCCATAGGCGGTTGAGTGATCGCCCTTCCCTTCTTCCCATGGAACCGAAATCCCCCCAGTTGACCCATTTGCGGCCTGACGGCACGGCGGCCATGGTCGACGTCTCGGAGAAGCCGGTTGTGCGGCGAGAAGCCACCGCGCAAGGGCTGATTCGCCTCGCTCAAGCCACCATCGACGCGATCATAAGCGGTGGGGTCCCCAAGGGAGATGTCCTCGCCGTGGCCCGGGTCGCCGGTATTCAAGCCGCGAAGCGGACCTCGGACCTCATCCCACTCTGTCATCCCCTGCCCATCACCAAAGTAGCGGTGGATTTCTTCCCCGAAACCAGTGGCATGGGAATCCGCGCCACGGTGAGGACCGATGCCCGGACCGGGGTTGAAATGGAAGCGCTGACAGCGGTATCCGTCGCTGCGTTGACGGTTTACGACATGTGCAAAGCCATTGACCAGACCATGGTTATTGAGGGCATCACTCTGCTCACCAAAACCAAAGACACTCTGCCCAACTGAGTTTTCCCACCATGCAGCCTTCCTTCCTTGTCGGCATCATCACCGTCTCCGACCGCGCTGCGGCGGGGGAATACGAAGACCTTGGCGGCCCTGCTTTGCGACTGGCCTGTGAGGACCGCGGTTGGACCATTGGCCCGGAAGCGGTCGTTCCTGACGACCTCGATCGCATACAGTCCGCCCTCCGCTCATTCTGTGCCCAGGGTTGCGGCCTGATCCTGACCACGGGGGGAACCGGTATTGCGGAGCGTGATGTCACTCCGGAAGCCATCCGCGGGGTGATGCGCGTTGAAATTCCCGGCTTCGGGGAAGTGATGCGTGCCCGATCCATGGAGATCACCCCCAATGCTCTCCTTTCACGGGGACTTGGGGCCGTGGTTGAACGGTCTCTCGTTCTCGCCCTTCCCGGCAAACCCAGTGGGGCCGTGGAATGCCTCGGTTTCGTCGCCGCGGCCCTCCCTCATGCCGTCAAACTGGCGCTGCGGGAACCGACTTCCTGCTGATTCCTACGAATGCGAGGTAATCGTCGGCCATTCGGGACACGGTAAACCGGCGTTCCGACTCTGCCCTGGCCGCCCTCCCAAGGCGTGCCCGCAGCTCGGGATCCCGAGCTGCACGGACCAGCGCTTCCGCCAACGGAGCGGCTTGGCGGGCTGGAACCAGAATCCCGGTGAGGTCATGGGCAATCTGCTCCCGAGCACCCCCATGGTCGGTGGCGATGACAGGCAATCCGGCGGCCATGGCCTCCAAGGTGGCATTGGGACAGCCGGCCGGCTCTGAGATCGCGACAAACAGGTCGCAGGTTTCCAAAAATTGGGATGTCCCGGGAAGCTCCCCCAGCCATCGCACCGGCAAACCTCTGGCCTGCCGCCGCAGGCCTTTGGCATACGCCTCATGGCCGCCGTCTGGACCTCCGGCGATTTGCAATTCGAAGGGGGGAAGATCCGGCAAGGCGAGGCGAACGGCGCCCAGCAGGTCCTCCAATCGTTTGTCGGGGGACAATCTCGCCGCTGTTCCAATCATCAAACGGTTTCCGGGCTGGCGAGCAACCGGAAGTGGGAGTGGCAGCCCATTGGGGATCACCGCCACCGGGCATCCGAGGGTGGTCCGGGCCTGTTCGGCTTCCCCCGAATATTTGACGACCGCTCCTGCGAGCAACCGGCCATATTCCCGGGGACTCTGGCAGGGTAGTCCGGTCCGGGGGCGCTCGAAGTATTGGGCCAATGAGGAGTAAAACATCTCACCGGGGCTGACGTCGAAAACCCGGCTGCGCCAGAGGGCGTCCGCAAGAATGATTTTGCAGCTCGCGATCAGATTCCAAAAAACCACGACACTGGCGCCGCTCGCATCAATGGTCTTCAGCACCTCGCGGCAAACTTGTCCCGCATCATGACTTTGGATCGAAGGAGCACAGTGCACCGTGATGCCGGATGCCCGCAAGGCCAACGTTCCCGGGCTGGGCTGGTAGGGATCTTCCTCGACGACACAGGCTCCTACATGGAAGCCCCGGGAATGGAGTTCCAACAGCAGCCTTCGGGCACTGCTCTGGGCGCCGCCGGTGTGAAAATGATTGGTCACCAGCCACCAATCCTTCCGGGGAGGCGTCACCGGGCGCTGGTGGAGAACGCGTTCGTACAACCAGGCCGCCCTCGCAATCATGGCTTCCCGGGAAAACGATTTGGGGAGTCCCGGCGGGGGCAAGGTGAGGGTTTCCAACACCGCGTCTGCGAACTCCTCCGGGGTCGCATTTTCGGCAACCAGCCGGATGCCCGGAACCTCGCAGGTTCCTCCGACTGCGTTGGCGACGACGTGTCTGTCCGCTCCCAAAGCTTCCAGTTGGGAGAGACTAAGGCCTTCATGGGCACTGCAGGACACAAGAACATCGGCCGCGCTTAGGGCCGGTGTCACTTCTTCCAATAAACCCAGACCATGCCAGCCGGGAAGGTTGAGGGGGGACAAAGAATTTGTTCCGGCCCCGACCACGAGGAGGTGAACGGCCTTGGCAGACTTGCGTTGGCAGGCCGCCAATATTGAGGGGAGTCGGTCAAAACGTTTTTGGGGACGCTCATTGGCCAAAGCCAGTAGAACGACATCCTGCTCTCCAATGCCCAGTCGGATTTTCAGTTCCCTGCCTGCCGCAGGATTGATAACTGGGCGTTGAATGCCATTCCACAAGGTCCTCGAAGGGGGGCCCTGGGGAGTGCTCTCCCGCCATTCCTGTTCCACTTCTTTGGCGCAGCCGAGGACGAGGCAAGCGGCTTCCGCAGGCAGGCCGGCCATGCCGTGAGGAAGCGCGGAGGCTGTGTTGTGAAGAGTCACGACCACCGGCCAACCGTTCTTCGAAAGACGGGTGATGATTTCTCCGGTGAGAAGATGGGTGTGAAGCAGATCCGCACCAAACTGTCGGGCAGCTTTCTCCAGATCAGCCATCGGATCCGTGGAATCGGCCAGGTCAATCGAAGGCACCCGGATGGGCCATTCAGGTCGTTGCCCACGGCCGGTGGCGATCGCCAAGGTGGGAACTCCCCGGCTGGAAAGGCCTTCCCCCAGACTGAGAGCGATTTTTTCGGCACCTCCGATCTGGAAAGAGGTTACCACCTGGACAACCCGCAGATGATCATCGTGGTCCGTCTCAAAGTCCGCCAGCAGGCTTGATTGCCATGAATTCGACAAAACAAGGAGTTCAAGTGTCCGCGACCAAGGTTCCCCGCTCGTCATCGCCTTGCGGAAGACCTCGCCGACGGAAGCTCCCAAATACGCAGCCGCAGGCGGGCAGGGGAAGCGCCGTTTCCAACGGGGTAAACGGGCCCACAGCCCTCCACAGCGCGCGGCAAGTTGGCGCCATTCCGCCGAATGCCGGGGAATGGCGAGACTGATCCGCCCGGGGTCGCGGGGGAGGAATGGGGGCGTTTCGCGGGAGCACCACATGCCGGGACGGGCCACCAAATAGTTCCCCTGGGCAGGCGGCAGGTCACCTGACCAGAGATCCCATCCGAGAGCTCTCAGACTTCGGATGGTCCGTGCCCGTCGCCCCGGATCAGTTCCCGCTTCAGTGGGTATCCAAGCCAGGGACATGGAGAGCGCGGTTCAGTAGGCCGAAGGACGACGATGGCTGGAGTGGTAGGGCGGAACGTCCTCTTCAGGAAACGGGGAGCGAGCCGGGAATGGAGGGGGAGAAAGTTCGGTTGGAAGAGTCCCGGCCTGGACCACAGTGATTTGGGTTGGGCGCATGCCGGTGGCGATGAACTGTCCGTGGGGACCTCCCAGATAGGCGAACTCCCGCTCTTCCCAGGACCCGTCGAGAAGGCATCTCCACAACAGATGGGTGCCTTCAGGCACGGAGGCGCGAACCCAGAATCCCTCATCCGTGGCCTCCACTCGGATCGGGCCAGTGAGATCGACTGTCGCCAGGGAGGGGCTCCGCAACGGCCGGGAAACCGGGTTAGTTTGGCCTTCCCGGCGGGTCAGCCTCCGGATCAAACCGAGCAGTGCCACAAAAATGCCGACTGCGACGGCAATACAGGGCAACCCGAAAATAAGGCGGCCAGCTCCGGTGGGTGCCGGTGAGGGAAACGGGGGGGCGGGAGGGAGCGCTTTCGAGGGTGGGGGCAGTTTGGGGG
Source organism: Akkermansiaceae bacterium (assembly GCA_024233005.1). GTDB lineage: Bacteria > Verrucomicrobiota > Verrucomicrobiia > Verrucomicrobiales > DEV007 > JACKQE01. Next base: position 402,396 of record JACKQE010000001.1, read on the forward strand.
ATGGCGTCGGAGTCACTCCTGGCTCGACCTCCACCGGCGTCGCGGGACGGGAAGGATAGCTGGATTTTGAAGCGGGACTTGGGGTGGTGGTGGTGGTGGTGGTGGCGGCTTTGACTTCTAGATCAAACGACATGATCCGGAACCCATTGTCCGCATTCCGACTGCGGGGATCATTTCGGAAACGGGCGGCTGATCGGGCATTGGAAAGGGTCTTCGTGAAAGCGCCTCCTCTGAGGACCCGGCGCGGTTTGTCGGAGAGTTTGTCATTCTGCTGCACAGGATCCTGTGCCGGGCCGGCTTCATAAGGGCCGAACCAGTCTTGGCACCATTCCCAGACATTTCCCGGCATGCCTACCAAACCCCAACCATTGGAAGGGAAGGCATCCACAGGCAAGGGACCTTTTCCAGCAGTGCCGCTGTGGGCGATGTCCTTTTCGGCAATGCCATCCGGGTAGGGGTTTTGGCTGCCGGACCGGCAGGCATATTCCCACTGGGCTTCCGAAGGAAGGCTGATCTTGCGCCCCGTTTTTCGGCTGAGCCAGCGGCAATATTCCTGGGCGTCAAACCAAGTGACCAAGGTCACGGGATGTCTCTCGGTTTGGGGATATCCTGGGTTTTTCCAAGAGAAATCTGGTTTTTGGACGAGCGCTTGTCCGTCCCAGCCAAAACCGCCGGAGGTTCCTTTTTCTGCTTCGGTGCGATAGCCGGTTTCTTTGATGAATTGGCGGAACTCTCCCACTGTGACCGGGTATTTGCCGAGCAAAAAGGCGCGGGTCAGGGTGACCTGGCGCTGCTGTTCGTCCTCTTTGCGCCCCACTTCGGTAACAGGCGACCCTTGTGCAAAGGTGCCAGGCTCAATCCGGAGGCATTCCACGCTGAATCCGTCGCCTCCCAGGACGACCTGACGACTGGTCGTTTGGGCCGGAAGAAGGCCGGCTGTGGCGAAACATCCTACGATCCAACTGGAATAGAGGCCAAGCTTCATGGGATCATGCATAAGAGCACCACGGCAGGGCTGCAATCGCAAACTGATGCCGGTCACGGTTTGGGCCGGTACCAGGTCGGCGTGCCGAACCAATCGTGCATTTCTTTTTCCAAAGGTGCCACGACGTCGGGGGGTTCCGGAAAAACCCCCCGATCCTGTGTTTCTTCCATCCAGGCGGCCAAAGCCGCTCTCAGCCGGATCAGCGCCTGCTGGTGCCCGGGCTCTTTGGAATCCGCCAGATTTTGGATCTCATGAGGATCCGCGACGGTGTCAAAAAGCTGTTCGGGAGCCACTGTTGGCTCCATCAATTGCGCCGGAGGACCGCTGAGTTTCCCCTCCGCCATCAACTGGCGCATCAGGGGCATGATGGGAAAACACTTTTCCTTGTAGCGATTCAGCGAGGTGAAACCACGGGCAGGGTAAAAATTGCGGATGTAGTGGTAACGCTTCTCCCGAACACTGCGGATCCGGTTGACCGACTCGTCTATGCGGTCCCGCGCCGAGAACACAAATTCCCGCTCCGGGCTGCGGTGGTCGCCAAGGAAGACCCGGCCCTGCATTGCCAGCGGACGATCGATGCCGGCAAAGGCAAGGGTCGTGGCGGTGATGTCGATCAGGCTGATGAGTTCATCCTGAACGCTCCCTGGCTTGTAGTGGGCCGGAGGTGGAAAGTTTTTTGGCCAGTGCAGAATCAGGGGCACGTGAAGACCGGTGTCATAACACCAATGGATACCGCGGGGTTCAATCCTTCCGTTGTCCCCGAAAAACAGAATCACCGTGCTGTCGTAGAGCCCGTCCCGCCGCAGTTGGTCGAGGATCTTTGCCACCGTTCGGTCCATGCCGGAAATCGAATTGAGATAGCGGGCCCATTCCTGCCTCACCACGGGATGGTCCGGGTAATAGGGAGGAGGGGTGACCTTTTCTTCGGTCGCGATCTGCTCATGGGTGAGTTCCCCTTTCCACTGAACTCTGGATTGCCGCCAGGTTTCACGGTCGTAAATGTCGTATTCCGCTTCCAGAGTGTTGATCTGAGCAAAGAACGGCTGGTGGGATTTCAACTCCTCCCAGGTTTTTCCCTCATAGATCGGTCCTTCGTTGACGAAGTTGAGGTCGAGCTTGCCTGAACCCACGACCTCGCCAGCCATGGTTTCGAAATTTGCGGTGAAATAGCCCGTGTCGCGGAGACGGTGCGTGATGGGCCGGACCCCTTCCGGCAATCGGTAGTTGTCTGCGCGGTGCGACCGCATGTTATGGGTGTCGGTGGTGGTCTGATACATGCCCACCAGAAAAGCACTCCGACTGGGGGCGCAGACCGGAGCAGTGGCAAAAACATGGGTGTATCGCTGGCCCTCGGCGGCCAGGCCGTCAAGAGCGGGCGTCTTGACCTGTGTCGCCCCATAGCAGCCCAAATCGAGTTTCAGATTCTCGCCAACGATCCAAAGGATGTTGGGGCGGGGTTTTCCCGATTCCTCCGGAAAGGCCACCACTGGCGAGAGCCAAAGCAGAGAAAGGAGTAGGTAGCGTGGATTCAATCGAGAGGATCCCCCATCAGTTGACCACAAACTGAATGATCCGCATGGCATGCCCGGGGCTGTTGCTCAACGAGGAAATCCGCAAGGTCAGGGTATGTTTTCCGGGCGTGAGTTCGTCCGCGAACATCACCGTGCGGGGGTAATGCAGGCCTTTGCTGTAGCTGTGGTAGACGTCGATTTTTCGAGCAGGGGTGCCATCAATGCCAGCTTCGACCATGCCTGCATCCGGGCCTGCGACCACGAACGCTCCGATCGCCGTGCCCTCGAACTCCAGTGTCACCTCAGCCCCGACTTCCGTGGCCGAGAGCAGTGGGATTTTGGTGAATCGTTCCCGCTTGCCTCCCGGGAGATGCGCCCAATCCGGAATGCCCAGCGTCCATCCGGACTTCACGACCGCCCGGGCGGGATCCACGAAGCGGCCGGATTCGTAGTTGAAGGCATCAAGTGCTGCCGGCAGCAAATGGGCTTTTGGCTGGGCCTGCTCTGCCAGAGGTGAGGCCCATTGGCGGTCGAGCAGTTCAGAGATCATCCGGGCGCAGATGGCATTTCCGAAGGGGGCCGGATGCACGCCGCCATATTCTTTCCAGGTGAGCGTTCCTGAGGAGATCTGCCGGGCCACTTCGCGACCGAGATGAATGGTCGACACGCCATACTGTTTTGCGACCGTTTCATGCGCCTCCATGGTGAGGGGCGTTTCGCCCTTTTGCAGGGTAGCCAGCATGCCTTCATTCACGAAGTAGGTGAGGACGATGTCCGTGTTGGGATTTGCTTTCCGGGTCTGCCGGATGATGCCCTCCATTCCGCGGATGCACGCTTCGCGGGTATGGTGGGCATCCTGATCATCGTTGACGGCAAATTCGAGAAAAAACAAATCGATCGGACCCTTGGCAAGCACGTCGGTGGGGAGTCGGAAGGCTCCGGTGGTTGAGCAGGTTGAGGAAATGCCGGCATCGACGAATTCGAATTTCGTATTGGGAAAGCGCTTTTGCAGGTGCTCCATCACCATCGGGCGGTAACCGTTCATTTCGGTGATCGATCCTCCCATGAAGGCGATCCGGGCGGTTTTGTCCCTTTCACAACGGATCCGTGAATTTTCCAGACTGCCCCGTGGCTGCACATTTTCCCCAAAGGAGGGGGATTGGGCGTGGATCTGGGGAGCAGGGAGCAATGCCCAGAAGAGGACAGGAAGGAGCACGGTTGGTTTCATGATGGGAATCGGGGTGGGCTGGTACGGTTTCACTGGCCCTGCAAGGCAAACCAGGAGCGCATCTGATAGCTGCACTGACATTTCGAGGAGCCATCCGGAACCAGAACGAGGCCGCCAGCGGGAATGGCGTTGATCCAACAACTGGGACGGATCCCTCCATAATTCTGGGTGCCTCCGCTGCCACTGAAATCGACATAACCCAGGGTCGCCGAGCGGAAGAGCATCAAATTCCGGCTCGCCGAGAATTGCCCGCAGCCATAGGAGCGTTCAAATTTCCAGGGCACGGTCTCGCCGGACTTCAGATCCCAGGCTCCTCCTTGGGCAAAAATGGTGGCGTCATTGATGATGGGCCGTGTCACATACTCGGCATCGCGTTCCCAAAGCGGTTCTCCGGTGTCGGTGTTGAATGCCGCCAGCCGGCCTCCAATCTCCGAAGGCAACTCGAAGAAGTTGTGGCGCACCGCTTTGTAGTTCATCAGCAGCGTGTGATGCTTCTCACTGACGGCAATTTGGGTGCCCCAGATTTGACGATTGTTGGACCAAGCCTTTTTGCCGGTCTTGGCATCGAGCGCCACCAGGGTTCCGGAAGGAATGTCACCGGGAGAGAGCTTGGGATTTGAGCGGCGGTTGTACTGCGGATCTTTCACCGCGTCCTCCTGGATCAGCGGACGGTCGATGACAAAGACCTTTGAACCCGCGACCGCGACGGCATTGTGCCGAATGGAGCCTTCAGGCTGGAAACTCCACTGTTCCTTGCCGGAGTCGGGGTCCAATGCAAACAGCTTCACTGACTCGGTGCGAAGCGTCGTCAGAGCATAGCGCGGGCTGACGGAGTGCTCCTCATTCTCCACCGAGCCATAGAGCAGGCCATCGGCATAGGAGAGATAACCCCAGTTGCGATTTGGGGCGTCGTCGGCCGCCGGGGTGTGGTAGTTCCCCAGCACCTTGCCAGTGGCCAAGTCGAGCCGGACGCAGGTCGGACCGTGTTTGGCATAGACCGATCCACCACCCAGGCAGAATGGACCTCCGGTGTCACCGATGCCGACATCGTGGTGAATGCCGTCAAAGTCGCGCAGGAAATCCCGGATTTCATGCACCCAGAGCTTGCGACCGTTATAGGCATCAAGACAGCAAATCCCGTGGACTCCTCCAACCACCAGGTAACCGTCCTGATACAAGGGAGCCGGCCCTTGTCCATGGCGGTTCGGAATCTCGAAGTCAACGTCACGGAACCAGAACATGGAGAGCGGCCCTTTGATGACCTCGTCGTCGGAACACAGGGTGTTGCCGGGATTGGAGTTCTGGTGCGACCAACTGCCCGAACTGGCCAAGGCGGCCCGCTTGGCGACGGTCATTCCACCGGTCGCCCCGAGACAAAGAATGCCGCCTCCGGGACGCTGCAAGCGCTCCAGTTCCGCCAGCAGTGCCGCCCCGGGGGCGCCACGGAGACTTTGGGATGAGATCACCAGATTGGCGAACTGTTTGGGAAAGCCCGTCTCTGTGGGATCGGACTGCACCACCGCTACGCGGGTTCCGAGGAGCCCTGCTGCGGAAAGGCGTTGCCGAGCGGCGGCGGCTTTGGCGGCATCCTGTTCGACCGCAATGATGTGCAAATCGGAGGCCCGTGCCAAAGCCTCCGCCAATTCCCCTTCGCCCGCCCCGAGGTCCACCGCGTATCCGGCGGTCACTCCGGACTTGGTCAAGATTTCACGGGCGGTGTCGTCCAGGGCAGAGGAGAGGGCGGCCGCGGGTTCGAGACCCGAAAATACGGGGGCCTTGACATCCGCCTCGCCGAATCCATAAACGAGGCCTTGATCCGTTGTTGCCACGAGATGACCATTGCCACAGGCCAAACCGAGCACTTTTCCTTCGACAGTTTGATTCCACCACTGGGTGCGTTGTCCGTTATAGTCGATGGCGGAGATCCGACCATCTCCTCCCAGCACGGCTTCTCCAGCGGTCACGATGCACTCCAGCACTTCGAGATCCACCGCCACCAGCCGGTCCTGGACCAGTGAGCGGACTTTTACAGCCTGCCCTTTGCGGTCAAAGGTGTCGACATCCTTCCACTTGGAGACCACGAGGGACCGACCTTCGCTCCGGACGATGCCACCGGGCACCGCAACGGTCGGCCCCATACCAATCTGGCTGCCAAAGTCTCCGTTCCCAACGTCAAAAAGGCACCCTGAGTTGCAAAAAAAGCGGTCACTTACCAACGTGCGGGTCCCCCCCCGCTGCTGGTTTTTCTGGAGCTGGTAATACTGCAGCTGGCCGGTCTGGCGGTCGAACCCCGCCGGCACGGCCCTTCCTGTCGGGACCAACAGGGTGTTGCCACTCACGAGAAGATACCCCTGGGCTGAGACTCCACTTTCTGCCTCCGCACCACCGTGGGGCTGGGCCATGAAAAGCCGTCCGGTCTCCCCATTGGTCCAGACCGGTTCGCCGGTGTCCGCCTTCAATGCCAGTAGATAGACGCCATCACTGGGCCAGATGCCTCCCGCAAAATACACCACATCGTCCATCACGACTGGTCCTCCCCGTGCGGGCCATTTGGAGATCATCCGCTCATTTCCCAGGACCTGGCGATGATCTGGTCCGGCCCGGTGTTTCCAAATCAGATGGCCATCGGTGAGGGAGACTGCATAGAGCCAGCCGTCGTCGCTGGTCACCAACAGACGGTCTTTCCAGCCTGCCGGGGCGAATCGGACCGGGCCGCCGGTGAAAAACCGCCACTCGACTTCCCCAGTTTTCGCATTGATCGCCACCACTTGATCCTCAGCCGAGCTGCCAAAAATCACCCTGTCCCCCATGATGATGGGCTGGAAAGCGAGGTCGAACTCGATGCGGTCAGACTGCGGCCACGCTGGGCGCGGTGGGGCATTTCGGTGGACCCAGAGGAGCCGGGGCTGGTTCGGGAGACGCTCCGGGGTGTAGCCACTGCGTGCGGCATCTGCCCGGTATGTCGGCCAATCATCGGCCCGGACACCGGAGAGGAGCAAGCAGGAAAGAAGCAGCGGAAGCGCGCGGTGCATGGCAGATAGCGGAAGGTTGGATGGGCAGAATACAGTTTCTATGGAGGAGCCACCAGCCAAAAGCGGGCGTCAACACGCCATCTTGGTGCCTGCCAGCAGGATTCCTCTCTCCGAGGTGAGTGGAACCTTGGAGTGGAGGTTCCCTGGTGTCGGTTAGCAAGGGCGAAAGAGTTTTGGTGGAAATGCCGCTGGATTTGCGCAATGATGGTGGTTCCATGTCCTTCTCCGCATCCCTCCGCTTGGCGTTGCTTTGCGCGGTGGCCCTTTCTGCCGGGCCAGGCGGGAAGGGGCATTGTGGTGATCCCCCGGCGGCCGCGTCTCCGACCCCGGATTCTTCCACGCCGAAGCCCATCATGTCCACGATGGTCCGGACAACGGCCTACACCCACACCGAAGCGGACCACCTGCGCTATGGTATCAAGACCGCCTTGGGGACAGACCTCCGTTACACTCCGGAATACCATTCCGTTGCCGCCGACTGGTCCCGCTTTCCCCTCGGCACCAAATTCAAGATCCGGGGTTACGACCGGCTTTTTGTGGTGGATGACTACGGCAAGGGGCTTGTCGGTTCCATGACGATTGATGTGTATTTCAACACTGTGAAAGGCATGAACAACTGGGGTGTGCGCCATGTCATGATCGATGTCTTGGAGTTTGGCAGTTTTGTCGAGAGCCGCAAAATCCTCGCGGTCCGGGCGAATTATCCGCATTGTCGCCAGATGCTGGCCTCGATGACCCCGGATGACTGGTTTGAGAAATACGGGCGCTGAACGCGTTTCGAGGGACCGCCTGCTTCCTTCTGCTTCCTTCTGTCCTGCTACCGTTTCTGGGAAGCTGGAATCCGGGACTTGGAATTCCCCTTTTTCATTCCAGCCATCCGTTTGACCAATTCGCCGACGATAGGATTCGGGAAACGACGGCTTGGGGTGATCGCATAGAACGTCTCCTGGATTTGGGGAATGCGGTGCGTTTCCACCAGGATGCCGCTTTCGATTTCATCCCGAACCACCACCGGCGGTACCAGAGCGAGACCTTCGCCCTCGCGCGCCAATAATCGCAGCATCGCCATGTCGTCCACTTCGGCGAGAATTCTGGGACGCGCTCCGGCCGCCGCCGTGAGACGGTCGAACGCGGCGCGGGTGTTGCTTTCCAGGCTTGGTAGAATCACCGGGATGTCACGGAAGCCCTCTGGAAATCGCAGCCGCTTCTTTATCCAAGAAGGAACGCCCACCAAACTCACTGGTTGTTCCGCCAGCAGATGACTGTGCCAAGGCCGGCCAGCATCTCTCCGAGCCGACTGGTTGGACAACACCAGGTCCACTTCATGAGCGTGCATGGCCACCAACAGATCTCTTTGGGCGCCGGAGCGGATCACCGTCTCGACTTCGGGCATGTGCAATGCCGGACGCAGGAACTCCAGCAGGAAATTCCGCGAAAGTGTCGCCACCGCCCCGACGCGCAGGATCTGTCGCCCACCGTGGGGACGGTGCTGCATCACGTCCATGAGTTCTTCACCGGTGCGCGCGATCTCCTCCGCATAGCCCAGGGCGAGCCGGCCCGCCTCGGTCAGCTTCAGACCCGACCTTTCGCGTTCAAAAAGAGGATGACCAAGGCTTTCTTCAAGTTGCTTTAGCTGAATGCTCAGCGCGGGTGGTGACAGATTCAGTTTCTCGGCGGCGCGGGTCAGGTTTAGCTCGCGTGCGATGAAACGGAAATACCGGAGGTGGTGGTAGTTCAGAAAGGGCATTGGGATTAAGTAAAATTAAACACAGAATTTGAAAGCATGTAATTCACTAAAACTCAGAATGACGGCAAGCTTCGCGCCATGCCGCCCCACCCAGCTCTGATTCTGTCGCTTGTTCCCATTCTTCCGCTAATTGCGGGGCTTGCCTGCCGTCGCCAATCGTCGGAAAGCGCCGGCCGTCTTGCGGTCCTCGCCGCCGGAGCCTCCTCGGTCCTTGCTGTGCTGCTGGCTCTCTCCGTCGCCCCCTTCCCGGGGTTTTTGTTCCGGCTGGATGGGGTGTCATCGGTGATGGTCGTTCTCGTCGCATTCCTTGGGACGGTAGTCCTGCGTTTTTCCCGTCACTATCTTGCCGGGGATCCGGCCCAGTCACGGTTTTTTTCCTGGATGAGCCTGACGCTGGCATCGGTGCTTACTTTGGTGCTCTCCGGAAACCTGCTGCTGCTTTTTGTCGCCTGGGTTTCGACCAGCCTGTGTCTGCATCGGCTGCTGCTGCACCATCCGGAAAGGGCGGGGGCCGTCTTCTCCGCCCGTAAAAAGTTCGTCTTCAGCCGGGTGGGCGACATCTGTCTGTTGGCCGCCGCTTTGCTGTTGTTCCGGATTCACGATTCCTGGAACTTTGATGTTCTCTTCGCTTCCGTGGCGGCGGGAAACACTGCGGGACTTTCCACCGTCGGCCTCTTGCTGGTGGCCTGCGCGGCGCTGAAGTCCGCTCAATTTCCATTTCACAGCTGGCTGCCTGACACCATGGAGACGCCCACTCCCGTCTCTGCCTTCATGCACGCGGGCATCATCAATGCCGGGGGCTTCCTGATCGTGCGCTTCTCCCCTCTCTTCGCCCATGCGCCCGCCGCCTTGAATCTGCTCGTTGTCATCGGAACGGTGACCGCCGCCTTTGGCGCGGTGTCGATGCTGGCCCAGTCCGGAGTCAAACGCGCTCTCGCATTTTCCACCATCGCACAGATGGGGTTCATGCTCCTCCAGTGTGGTCTTGGCGCTTTTGGACTGGCACTGCTGCACATCGTGGCGCACTCCCTTTATAAAGCGCACGCCTTCCTGACGGCTGGCTCCACAGTGGGTTCGGTGCCCCGCGCGGCGATTCTGCTCAGTCCTCCAGCTCTCACTCTTGGCCTTCTCACCGGTGGTCTGATCGTCACGGGGGGAGCCACGGCGTGGCATGCCCTGGCTCCCTCCCTCCCGGCCCAGCCCATGGTTTTCTTGGCGGTATTGGCACTGGGGCTTGCCTATGGCCTTGCCCGTGCCTGGTCGTCCGGTGGTGGTCCTGTCCTGGCCTTGCGCGCCGCCTTGGGCGCACTTCTGATCGGCGCGACCACCTTTGCTCTGCACGCCGGCGCGGCCTTTCTCTCGCCCAGAGCCGAAGTCCCGGAGCCGCCGCCGCTACTGACCGGATTCGTGGCCGCTGTCTTTCTGGTCTTGTTCCTTTTTCAAGCCTTGCTTTGCCGGACCGGGCATCATCCGATCTTCCGCCGCCTCTACGTGCATGCCTTGAATGGATTTTACCTGGGGACGCTTGCCAACCGTCTTTTGGGCAAACTTTGGCCTCGCCACCCAATTTCCTGAAATCTTGCCCTCCATGCATTCAATGAACGCCACTCTCGAACCTCGTCTCTCCGCTCCTCCCAGTCTGGAATCCTCCATCACTGAGGCGCTCGACCGCATTCCGCCACTCTGGCCACTGGGTCATTTTGTTGCCGTAAACCCTTTCGCCGGCTTAGCTCATCTTCCCTTTGTCGAGGCGTGCCAAATCCTCCAGCGGACGGTGGGATCGGCTCCTTTGCAATCTCCGGCGGAATATCTCGCGGCTTTGGAAGAGGGAAAGATCTGCTCCGATGACCTAGTTGCGGTGGCCGAAGATGGTTGGACTTTCGAGCGTTTGGTTGCCGTGCTGAAAGCCGCCAAGGCATCGCCCGAAGTCGAAGTGATTCCCACCGTCGCCGACCTGCTGGATCGTCAGCGGCCTCATGCCCACTGGAGTGACTTTGTCGTGGAAGAAATCTCGAAATGGTGTGGCGTCGCCTTCGATGAAAACCAGACCACATGGAAGTTCCCGTGGAAGTCCATCGGTCTATTTGACGCCTGGCGTGAGGTGGCCCTCCACGACAGAAATCCAGAAGCTTTCGGGCTGGTGGGTTTTAGAAAATTTGTCGCCTTCCTGCCGGAATCGACCGATGCCTGCATTGCCTACTGTATGGACCTGATTGCTCCGCAGAGGATCGATCCCGTCGATTTCCTGCACCGCCAGCTCGTCACCATCGCGGGTTGGGCGGGATACGTACGCTATCTCGTTCGCGAAGACGAATTGAGGGGGGTCCACAATCCGTCACTGCGGGAGTTGCTCGCGATCCGCCTGGCTTACGACGCGGCCTTGTTCCACGCCTTCGTGCGGGATGGCACCATCCGCGAACACTGGAAGCATCAAGCGCCTCCGCTTCAAAACCGGGCGTTGCTGTCGGCGCTTCACCGCTGGCAGAGCGCATATGAAGCCGGGTATGTACGGGCACTATCAGGAGCGCTGGCAACCCAACCTTCTGAGCCGCCTCTCGCCAGGCCCGAGATGCAGGCGGTCTTCTGCATCGATGTTCGCTCGGAAATCTTCCGTCGGCAGTTGGAGGCAGCCCGGCCGGGCATTCAGACGATCGGATTCGCTGGATTCTTCGGGTTTCCTGTGTCACACCGGTCTGCGGGTGCGGAAGCTGCGGCCTCACGGTGTCCCGTCCTGCTGGTTCCCCTGCTGGAGAGTTGCGAACCCGGGGCTGCCGCAGCGCGTCTCCGTCAGGCCGAAAAGGGGGCGTGGAAAGCGTTTCAAAACTCCGCTGCCTCCTGCTTCTCGTTTGTCGAGTCGTTAGGCCTTGGCTTCGTTGCTTTGCTCGGCCGCTCCCGTGCGCGCCCGCGGACCTGTTGTCAGCCTGCCCTGCCCGCGCTGCCCTCCGCCACGCTGGAAAGCCGTGTCGCCATGGCGGAAGGAGCGCTGCGTAACATGAGCCTGACCAAAAACTTTGCCCGGCTGGTTCTGGTCTGCGGCCATGGCAGCCACAGTGCGAACAATCCCTACGCCTCCTCCCTCGACTGCGGCGCCTGTGGGGGGCACGCGGGCGATGTCAATGCCCGGCTCGCCGCCGCCACGTTGAATGACCCGGGGGTCAGAAAAACTCTCCTGGCAAAAGGCATTCTCATTCCGGAGGACACTCTTTTCATTGCCGGACTGCATGACACACTGAGTGATGATGTGACGATCTTTGATCAGATGCAAATCCCCCCCAGCCATGCGGAGGAGGTCTCCTTAATGAAGCAGGCGCTCGCCAAAGCAGGGGCCGCTGCCCGGCAAGAGCGGGCCCTCGCGCTCGGCCTTATCGTGGATGATCCGGAGCGTTTGGCTTCCGGAGTGCGCGCTCGGGGCCGCGATATTTCGCAGGTCCGTCCCGAGTGGGGACTGGTCAACAATGCCGCCTTGGTGGTCGCGCCGAGATCGCGCAGCGCCGCCCTCAAACTGGAGGGCCGGGTTTTTCTCCACGACTATGCCCCCGAAGACGACCCTGACCTGAAAGTACTCACGCTGATTTTGTGCGCGCCGGTAGTCGTCGCCAGTTGGATCAACCTGCAATACTACGCTTCCCGGGTCGATCCGCTCCACTACGGGAGCGGTGACAAGGCGTTGCACCATGTGGTCGGTGGCATCGGCGTGATGGAGGGGAATGGCGGGGACCTGAAGACCGGGCTTCCCATCCAGTCCCTCCACGACGGTGGGAGATTCTTGCACGAACCCAGGCGTCTCACGGTCGTGATCGACGCCCGCCGCATCTCCATCAACCAGGTGCTCGCGAAACACGACGCGGTCCGCCAACTCATAGATCACGGATGGATCCATCTGGTGGCCTTGGAGGGTAAAAATGCTTACCGCCGCATTCAGGATGGCTGGGTCAGGATCAAACTAATTTAGGAATCATGCAAAACACACCCGAAGTAGGAATCATCATGGGAAGCGGGTCGGACTGGCCGACCATGGAACACGCTGCGCGCACTTTGGAGGAATTCGGCGTGCGTTGGAAGGCGGAGATCGTAAGCGCGCACCGCACGCCGGACAAGCTTTTCGCTTATGCCTCCGGGGCACGGGAGCGCGGATTGAAGTGCATCATCGCCGGAGCGGGCGGAGCCGCCCACCTTCCGGGCATGACCGCCGCTCTCTCCGACCTGCCGGTGCTCGGTGTGCCCGTGGAATCGAAGGCCCTCAAGGGCATGGACTCACTGTTGTCCATCGTCCAAATGCCTGCCGGAATCCCCACCGCCACGTTTGCGATCGGGAAGCCGGGCGCGGTGAATGCCGCGCTGTTTGCGGTGGCGATGCTGGCCAATGAATCCACCCAACTGGCCTCCAAATTGGCGGCCTTTCGGGTCAAACAGAACGCCTCGGTAACGGCTTCCTCTCTGCCGCCACTTTCATGATGTCCTCTCCCATCCATCTGCCGCACTGTGTGGTCGGTGTGCTCGGTGGCGGCCAACTCTGCCGTTTGCTGGTCATGGCTGCCCGCCGGATGAACATCCGGACGATTGTTTGGACGGGAGGGCTGGAAGCACCGGCCAGAGGAGTGGCCGACGAGGTGATTGATCTGCCCTTCGACCATCCAAGGGCTCTGGAGCTTTTTTGTGGGGTGGCCACAGTGGCAACGGTAGAATTTGAAAACATTCCCCTACCGGTGCTTCACGCTGTGGCGGAGAAAGTACCGCTTTATCCCTCCGCGGAGTGCGTGGCCATCTGTCAAAACCGTTGGCGGGAGAAGGAGTTTTTGCGGTCCCATGGTTTTCCGTGCGCACCGTTCGCTTTGGTTTCCTCGTCCAAGGAACTGGCTGCCGCAAGGCACCTCCTGGGGCCAGGAGTGTTGAAAACCAGTGATTCGGGCTATGACGGACACGGTCAGATCCGCTTTCGCGAGGGAGACGATCCGGAGCGGATCTGGCGGGAATTCGATTCGCCACGCGGCGTGTTCGAAAAGTGGATTGCCTTTGCCAAGGAGCTTTCTGTGATTGTGGTCCGCGATAAAGAGGGGGAAACGGTTTGCTACGATCCTGCTGAAAACCAACACCGCGATCACATTCTCGAAATCTCGATCGTTCCCGCGAGGATCGCTCCCTCCGTGGCTGAATCCGCCGCCGCCATGGCCTGTCGCCTCGCGGAGTCACTCGACTACCGGGGCACCATGGGAGTGGAGTTTTTTCTCCGGGAGGACGGTGAACTTCTGGTCAACGAGATCGCCCCTCGGCCCCACAATTCGGGCCATCATACCCTGGACGCCTGCGTGACTTCACAGTTCGAGCAACAGCTCCGGGCCGTGATTGGTTTGCCGCTGGGCTCGGTCCGTCTGCTCTCGCCAGTGGCCATGCTGAACCTGCTGGGGGATCTCTGGCTCGGAAATGACGAACCACCGGACTGGCGCGCGGTGTTTGAGGACGGAGCGGCCTGCCTTTACCTCTATGGCAAACGGAATGCGAAACGCCGCCGCAAAATGGGGCATGTGACTATTCTCGGAGACACGGCGGACGAAGCCCTGAGCCGGGCCAGTTCCCTGAAGGCCCGGTGGCTTGAGGACTCATCCACCACCCAGTGGCGCGTGGTGTCGGGAAGCGCCAGGGGTGAGAATGACCGAGGTCCGTGACGATCCCGGAAAAGGATGGGAACGGAGACTTTCAGGCCCTCTCGACCACCCATAACCCCTGCTGGCGTTTTGTGGTTTCCGCGCTATTTTGGGCGCCTCATGTCGAAAGTCCCCCAAACCGCCATCACTCCCACCCGTTCGGACGATTTTCCCGAATGGTACCAACAGGTCGTTCGTGCCGCTGATTTGGCGGAAAATTCAGAAGTCCGTGGCTGCATGGTGATCAAGCCCTGGGGTTACGGGATCTGGGAAGCGATCCAGCGCCAACTCGATGCCTACTTTAAAGCGACAGGCCACAAAAATGCCTATTTTCCGTTGCTCATTCCGGTGAGTTACCTCGAAAAGGAAGCCTCCCATGTCGAGGGCTTCGCCACGGAATGCGCCGTGGTCACGCACCACCGGCTTGAACTGAAGGACGGTCGGATGGTTCCGAGCGGTGAACTGGCCGAGCCCTATGTCATCCGGCCTACATCGGAGACCATCATCGGCGCCGCATTTGCACGGTGGGTCCGGAGCTACCGGGACCTGCCTCTCCTGATCAACCAGTGGGCCAACGTCATGCGTTGGGAAATGCGGCCGCGACTGTTTCTCCGCACTGCGGAATTCCTCTGGCAGGAAGGCCACACGGCGCATGAGACATTGGAAGAAGCCATGGAGGAAACGCGGCGGATGCATGCCGTGTATGAGAAATTCCTCCGGGAGCACCTTGCCATTCCAGCCATTGCCGGGGAAAAGACAGAGGGCGAGCGCTTCCCTGGCGCCTTGAACACTTTCACCGTCGAGGCCATGGTGCAAGACCGCAAAGCCGTCCAAGCGGGCACTTCCCATTTCCTTGGGCGTAATTTCTCCGCCGCGGCGGGGATCGAATTTGAAAGTCGGGAAGGCAAGCGGGAGTTGGCTTGGACCACGAGTTGGGGCGTCAGCACCCGCCTCATCGGCACCCTCCTGATGGCCCACGCGGACGATGACGGTGCCGTCCTGCCTCCCCGGGTTGCCCCGACCCAGGTGGTGATTCTTCCCGTGACCCCCAAGGAGGAGAGCCGGACCGCCGTGTTGGAAGCGTGTGACCGTCTTGCTGCCGCCCTGCGGGAGCAGCGTTTCCATGGCGAACCGGTCTCGGTGGAAATAGACGCCCGCGATCTCAGTGGGGGCAACAAAACCTGGGAATGGATCAAGAAAGGCGCGCCGGTTCGGATCGAGATCGGTCCCCGCGATCTGGAAAAAGGAACCGCCGCCGTGGCCCGTCGGGACCGCAGTCCCAAAGAGAAAGAATTCCTTCCCTGCGAGACCCTTCCTGAAGGCATGCCGGCCTTGCTTCAGTCCATCCAGGACACGCTTTTGGAGAGGGCTCTGTCCTTCCGAGAAACCCATACCAATGAGATTTCGTCATGGGAGGACCTCTGCGCCTATTTCACGCCAGCAACCAAAGGGCGGCCTGAGATTCATGGTGGTTTTGCCCTGGGCCATTGGGCGGGCGGGGTCGAGGATGAGAAACGGCTGAAGGATGAGTTGAAAGTCACCGTGCGCTGCATTCCAGATGACCCCTCATTGCGAGGAGGCCCCGGGATCTGCATCGTGACAGGAAAACCGGCCGAAGGGCGGGTGGTTTTCGCCAAATCCTACTGATCTGGCATCGGATGCTGTCTCGCGCACTGTTCCCCCACCCAGGAGAGATAGGCCTCAGAACCTGCAGCCACCGGAAGCGCGATGATTTCCGGCACCTCGTAAGGATGTGAGACGCGCAGGACTTCGGCGAGGGCAGGAAAGGCTTCCCGGGTTGTTTTAATAATCCCCGGAACTTCGCTGGAAGTCTCAACAGAGCCTTGCCAGCGATAGATGGATTCGCAGGGCGCCAGCACATTGATGCAGGCCGCCAGTTGCTGTTCGATCAAAAGTGTGCCAATTTGTCGCGCTGTGGCCGCGTCTGGGAAGGTGGTCAATACGATGAAAAGATCAGTGGGTGCGGGTGAGGTCATGGCCCGGATAAATTAGCGCAAAATGAAGCCCGGATTTATTGATAAATTCATTGACCGTCTGCGCCGGGCAGATCCCGACGCCGTCCAGCGCCATGTCCTTCGAATCGTTCAGGAGAAGGGTTTCCTGGAGAGCGTTTTCGATGCCCTCCGGGAAGGGGTTATCGTCACCGGCACCGGCGGGCGCATTCACTACATCAACCTTGCGGCCTGCGCCCTATTCGGCATTTCACGGAAAGATTCGCTCGGTGAGCCGATCGAAAGTCGGCTGCGGGGTCTTGATTGGGCCGATCTGACGCGCGGCGGTCAGGTGGTGAGCCGGGATATGGAAATATTTTATCCCGAAAATCGCTATTTGAATTTTTATGTCGCTCCTCTGCATGCTGAAGCTGAGGAAAAGAGCGAGCAGGTCGAGAATCTCGGGCATGTGCTGCTCCTTCGCGATGTCACCCAAAGTCGGCGCAGCGAGGAGGAACGCATCGAGTCGGAAAAACTCAATGCTTTGACGATGCTGGCGGCAGGAGTGGCCCATGAAATCGGGAATCCCCTGAATTCTCTCAACATCCATCTCCAGTTGATCGGACGGAAATTGAAAAAAGCCCCGCCCAAGCTCGCAGCGGATCTGGGAGAAATGGTGGAGATCTGCCGTGGCGAGGTGCAGCGCTTGGATTTCATCGTCACCAGCTTCCTTTCCGCGGTGAGACCGACCTCCCCGCAGCTGCGCATGGTGGATATCAATGAACTGCTCCGGGACTCGGTGCGCTTTCTGGCTCCCGAGATTGCTGACCGGGGCATCAAAGTGGTCCTGCGTCTGCATCCCACCCTGCCGTTGCTTTCGGTTGATGAGGACCAAATCAAGCAGGTCTTTTACAACATCCTCCGGAATGCCAGCCAAGCCCTTGGATCAGGTTCCAAAGGCCGTGTCACCATCACCACGGACATGGATGACGCCACGGTTTCGATGCGCTTCACCGACACCGGTCCGGGAATTTCTCCGGAAAACCTCGGACGGATCACTGAACCTTATTTCACCACCAAAGCCGCAGGCTCCGGACTTGGGCTTCTCATCGTGCATCGGATCGTCCGGGAGCACGGTGGGGAGGTCGAAATCAAAAGCCGGGAGGGTGACGGGACCACGGTGACGATCTTTCTGCCACGGATGGAGAAGCGCATGCGTTACCTGCCGGGCCCCTCCCCCGAACCCACCGGGTCAGATAATGGCGACCGCATCATTGACATCGATTGACTGCCGGACCTGACCGCCCCCCGTTTTCTCCCGTGAACTCAGAAAATTTCCAGGACACCACCGTCCTCATCGTGGATGACGAGAAGCACACTCGCGAGGGACTGCGCCGCTCCTTCGAGGATGAGTTCGACGTTTACGTGGCGGCGAACATTGGCGAGGCCATGCAGGTTCTGCAAAATGAAAGCGTCGATGTTCTGGTGACCGACCTCCGGCTTGGCGGGGAGGATGGAATGGACCTGATCGATCGGGCGCTGAAGCTTCCCAAGCCGCCGGTCTGCATCATGATGACAGCCTACGGTTCCGTAGACATCGCGGTCCAGGCGATGAAGCGCGGGGCCTACCATTATGTGGGCAAACCGCTCAACATTGACGAGTTGGAATTGGTTATCAAACGCGCCGTGCGAAGCCGCAGCGTTGAGAAGGAGAACCGCCAGCTCAAGCAACAGGTTGAGCAGCATTTCGGTCTGGAAAACATCATCGGCAACGCCGGCGCGATGCAGCCGGTTTTCGATGTGGTGCGCCAGGTTGCCTCGACTCGGGCCACGGTGCTGATCGAAGGGGAAAGTGGGACCGGCAAGGAACTTGTCGCCCATGCCATCCACAACCTGAGCGGTCGGCCCAAAGCGCGGCTCGTCATCGTGCATTGTGCGGCCCTCAGTCCGCAATTGCTGGAAAGTGAACTCTTTGGTCACGAGCGGGGTGCCTTTACCGGTGCCACCGAGCGGCGGATCGGGCGGTTCGAAGAGGCCGATGGAGGAACGATTTTCCTGGATGAGATCGGGGAGATTGATGCCAGCACCCAGGTGAAGTTGCTCCGGGTGCTGGGAGAGCGGACCTTTGAGCGGGTGGGGGGCAACAAACCGATCAAAGTCGATGTCAGGGTCATTGCCGCGACCAATCGGCATTTGGAGGAAATGGTCGCGGCGGGAGATTTCCGGGATGACCTATTTTTCAGGCTCAATGTCGTGAAAATTTCCATGCCTCCGCTGCGGGACCGCATGGAGGATCTGGCGCTGATGGCCCATGCCTTTCTCAAGGAGTTCGCCAAGGAGAACGGTCGTCAGGTCCGGGAAATTCCCGAGGAGACCCTGCGGCTCCTGATGGCCCACCGCTGGCCAGGCAACGTTCGGGAGCTGCGCACCGCCATTGAGCATGGCGTCATCATGTGCAACGGTCTGAAACTCCTTCCGAAACACCTGCCAACCTTCCTGAGAGAGGAGGGAGGGTTGCCGCTGCTTCCCATGAAGCCCGGTCCCGGAACCGAAAAAGGACGGTTCGAGCCGGAAGAGGAGGATCTCAACCTCTCCCGCATGGAATTCCGCCTCATCGCCAGAGCTTTGGAGCGCAGCCGGGGGAATCGCACCGAAGCCGCCAAATTGTTGGGCATTAGCCGCCGTACGATGCAGCGCAAGCTCCTCGATATAGAGGAAGGCCACGGAAAATCAGAGCATCATTGACAGTTATGACCGCTTTCATTGTATCATGAATCATGATCTCCCGCCGCTCCTGTTGTCTTCTGTTCCCGGTTCTTCTCTGCAGTCCCGCTTTTTCGTCCTCCCGGGCCGAACCCCCGGTGGAGAAGGAGAAGTTCCATCTCTACCTCCTGATTGGGCAATCCAACATGGCCGGACGAGGGATCGTAGTCCCTGAGGAGAACGGTGCTCCTGAGCGGGTCTTGAAATTCACCAAGGAAAACACCTGGGCTCCGGCTGTGGAGCCCCTTCATTTCGACAAAACCATCGCCGGAGTGGGCCTGGGACGAAGCTTCGGCGAATTCATGGCCAAAGCCGAGCCCGGAGTGACCATTGGTCTGATCCCTTGTGCGGTTGGCGGCACGCCTTTGGACCGCTGGCTGAGCGGGGGCGATCTCTACCAAGCCGCTCTGACCCGGGCGAAACTTGCCGCCAAGGATGGAGTCATCAAGGGCATTCTTTGGCACCAAGGTGAGAATGATGCCGGCAAAAAGGAGACGGCGGACAGCTACCTGACCCGTCTTACGGCGGCTGTCGCCTCCTGGAGGAAAGACCTGGATTCCCCGGACCTACCCTTTGTGGCGGGAAAACTAGGGGAATTCCTGGCTACAGATTACCAAGGGAAACCCTCCTACTGGAAACAGATCAATGCCCAACTTGATGCGCTGCCAAGGACAGTCGCCCACGCGGCCGTGGTCGACTCCAGCGGACTCACGGCGAAGAGTGATCAGGTGCATTTTGACACGCCGGCCCTCCGAGAATTCGGTCGCCGCTATGCGGAAAAAATGTCCCTGCTCCTCAAGGCCAAATAGAGATGGAGGGGCTGAAGTTCCGATCTCCTTCGACTTTGCTCAGGGAGGCCTATTTCAGGTCAAAGAGCAGACCTTCGGCAGCGCTCCCGGCAATGATGGAGAGGTCCCCCGAGTCCTCGGTGCTCACCGCGTCGCCCGGTTCGAGGGGTGTGCCGTTGACGGATACCGTGCCCTGGATGAGTTGGAACCAAGCGCCGCGACCGGCATTCAGGGCATGGCTCGCGGTTTGTCCGGGTGTGAGTCGGATGCGATAGACATCGGCGTCCTGGTGGATCGTGGCGGATCCGTCCCGCCCGTCGCGGGAGATCACGAGCACTTTTGGATCCCTTTCCCGGTCCGGGTCCGGGTGCCATTCGGTGTAGCTCGGAGGAAGGCCACGAAATTCCGGGAGGATCCAGATCTGGAGGAGATGGAGCGGCTCCGTTTGTGATGGATTGAATTCACTGTGGGTCACCCCGCTGCCGGCGCTCATCAGTTGAATCTGGCCGGGAAGCAGCGTGCGGCCGTTGCCCATGCTGTCCTGATGACCGATCGAGCCTTCGACGACATAGCTGAAAATCTCCATGTCACGATGCGGATGGGTCGGAAAGCCTGCCCCCGGAGCGATGAAATCCTGGTTGATGACCCGGAGGCTGCGGAAGCCCATGTGGCGGGGGTCGTGATAACCGGCAAAGCTGAAGGTGTGGCGGGTGTCGAGCCATCCATGGTCGGCATGGCCCCGGTCATGGGACTTGCGTAGGGTCAATTTCATGATGAAGCATACTGGCGCAGGGATCAGCTTCTGTAACATGCTTTTTCCTTCACAAGCCCATGCCGGGAGGTTATGGGCTATCCAGCAAGGACCGCCCCATGGAGTTTCATCAATTGCGTTATTTCATTGCTGCCGCCGAGGAGTTGGGTATCACCCGGGCGGCACGTCGGCTCAATGTCACCCAGCCAGCCCTGAGTCGGCAGATCGCAGCACTGGAGGAAGAACTGGGGGTGGCGCTCTTCGACCGGATCAAGCAGCGCATATACCTCACGGATGCCGGGCGGTTTTTCCTGACCCGGGCCCGCCAGATTGTCTGCGATGCCGCGACCAGTGCCCAGCAGGTACGGGAGCAGTTTGGGAGTGCCCGCCGGACTCTCCGGCTCGGTTTTCTGACGCCTTTCCTTGATGACCTGGTCGTGCCTGCGGTCAAGGCGTTCCGGCAGCGGCATCCCACCACCCAAGTGGCGCTTTTCGAATTGTCTCCCCGCGCTCAGCTGGACCGGCTTCGCAATGATGAGCTGGATCTTGCTGTGCTGGGTAATGTGGCCACCGATGACCATGCTGTTTTTGAGGTCCACGCCATCATGCGGAGCCGGATGGCCGCCATCCTGCCGGTCGATCACGCGCTCTCCGCGCGCCGGTCGATCGCGCTGCGGGAGTTGGCGGGGGAGGTGTTCGTTTCCCTTTCGGATCTGCTTTTCCCGGGTCGACGCGATTTCCTCCGGGCCATCTGTGCCCGCCAAGGCTTCGAACCAAACATTGGCACCGAGTGCGACTCCTTGCCTCTTCTGTTGGGGGCCGTCGCTTCGGGCGAAGGCGTTGCCCTCTTGCCGAGACACAGCGAGAAACTACCCCATGGAGGCTGCGTTTATGTGACCTTGAAAAGTCCCATTACCCATGCCGAGACCTTTCTTGTCCGCCGTCGGGGGCCCGCTGCTGCGGGCATCGCTGCCTTGTCCGGGGAGATTGAAGCCTGTGCCGCAGCGGTGTCCGGCCCGCCCGAGGGCAAATGAATGACAGCCGCCTCCAGGGCTGGTTTTTTGGGAAAAATCCAGTCGTCAGGAACGGGTAACGCGCTATTTTAGCTCCTTCCCTCGAATTTTCACTGACCGTGGTCCATCTCCCATCCAGCTCTACGGTCCTCATCGAGGCTCGCAACATCACACGCTCCTTCCAAATGGGCGAGCGATCGCTGACGATCCTGCATGAGGTTTCCTTCAAGGTGAACGATGGCGAGAAGGTGTTTCTCTGCGGACCGAGCGGCGCCGGCAAGACTTCCCTGCTCTATACTCTGGCAGGGCTGGAAGCTCCCACGGCGGGGGAAGTCTGGATCGACGGCAGGCCGCTCTATGCGTTGGCCGGCATGGAACAGGCCCGGGTGCGAAACCAGATCATGGGTTACGTTTTCCAAAATTATGGACTCTTGCCGGAGTTCACCGCTCTGGAAAACGTCATGCTTCCTTCCATCATCGCAGGGCATCCCGAACCGGACCGGGCTGCTTCCCTCCTCAACCGGGTGGGGTTGGGAAACCGTCTCGGGCATCGTCCGGCGGAACTTTCCGGCGGCGAGCAGCAACGAGTCGCGATTGCCCGTTGTCTGGTCAACTCGCCGCAGGTCGTGTTCGCCGATGAGCCGACGGGCAATCTCGATGCCAAAACCGGTAGCGCCGTCATGGATCTTCTCCTGGATCTGGCCTCCGAGGAAAAACGGGCGCTCCTCGTGGTCACCCATGACTCCCGGCTGGCCGCACGGGGTGACCGCCAACTTCATCTTGAAGATGGTCGTTTGGTCGATTGACCGGACGCGATTTCATCGTTCAGTGTCGTCCTTTTCAAAAGCTTTACCGTAGACCCTCCGCCTCCATGCAGAATCCTCTCAAAGTATACATTGACGGCCAGCTCTTTCCGGAGAACGAGGCCAAAATTTCCGTTTTCGATCACGGTCTGCTCTACGGTGACGGGGTCTTCGAAGGCATTCGGTTCTATTGTGGCCGCGTCTTCCGTCTTGAGGAGCATGTGGCCCGACTCTATGACTCGGCGAAATCACTGCTCTTGACCATACCGATGACCCAGGAGGAAATGATCGGGGCCGTGGTGGACACCATCAAGGCCAATGGCCTCCGGGATGGCTACGTCCGGCTGGTGGTGACGCGGGGCGTGGGCGGACTGGGTCTCAGTCCCTACCGGTGCAAAAAGGCTTCGATCATTGTCATTGCCTCGACCATCCAGCTTTACGACCAGAAATGCTACGAGGAAGGTCTCAAAGTGGCGACCTGCTCCACCCGTCGCCCCACCAGCGCCTCCCTCGAGCCTGCGGTCAAGTCGCTCAACTATCTGAGCAATGTCATGGGGAAAATCGAGGCCATTGCCGCCGGTGCCGAAGAGGGAGTGATGCTCAACGAGCAGGGGTTCGTCAGCGAGTGCACTGGAGACAATATTTTCGTCGTCAAAAATGGCGTCATCCATACTCCACCGCGTCATGCGGGTATTCTGGATGGAATCACCCGCCGGGTGGTTTTTGAACTCGCGGTCTCAGCCGGCTTTACCCTGGTGGAGCGTCAGATGACCCGCTACGACCTCTACGTGGCCGATGAGTTGTTCCTCACCGGCACTGCGGCCGAAGTGGTCCCGGTGCACCAGTACGATGAACGCGTCATCGGCACGGGCAAGCCCGGTCCGGTGACCCAACGGCTGATGCTTGATTTCCGTCAACTCGCTGAGTCCACAGGAACTCCCATTTACGAAGACGCAAAACTGTCGTAAAGTTTCATTCTGCCCCCTGACGTCGGTTCCCCGGCCCCCGGGCGGCCGTGGTTATGAAGTGCGACGTCTGCCAGCAAAAGGAAGCCTCCATTTTCCTCACCCAAATTGCGGAGGGGAAAATGCACAAGGTGAATCTCTGCGATTCCTGCGCCCAGGAAAAAGGAGTCACCAATCCCACCGGCTTCGGCCTGACGGAAATGTTGGGAGATGCCGCTGTGGCCGGAACCGTGGTCAAGCGCGCGACTTCTCCGACGGAGCGCACCTGTCCAGATTGCGGGTTCAGCCAGTCCGATTTTAAAAAGACCGGCCGTTTCGGCTGTTCCACCTGCTATTTGGTGTTCAGCGACGGACTGGACGCCCTGCTTGAAGCCATGCACAAGCACACCAGGCATCGTGGAAAGGTTCCCGCGCGCCTGGCGTCCACCAAAAATATGCAGGAGCGACTGAACGAGTTGGAAGAAGGCCTTCAGGCGTGCATCGGAAGCCAGAACTTTGAAAAGGCCGCCTGGTACCGTGACCAGATTGCAAGATTGAAAGAGGACACCCCCGCAGCCCAGGCCATGAGCCAGGAAGGAGCGGAGGAACCATGAAATTCGAGACTCTGCTCCGCAAACCGGCCGAGTGGATGCGCTCCACCGGGCCATCGCATGAGATCGTCTCGACCTCCCGGGTCCGCTTGGCGAGGAACATTACCGGTCATCCATTTCCGGGTTGGGGCAAACATCAGGAGCGTATCGCCGTCATGGGCATCATTCGTCCCATTGTGGAGCAGCTTCCGGAAATGAGGGACTCCTTCTCGGAGGAAATGACCTCACTGAATGCGATCCAGAAGCAGGTGCTGGTGGAACGCCACCTGGTCAGCCGTGAGCACGCCGCCAAGGGACCCGGTTGTGCGACGGTGATGAACCGTCAGCAGACTGTGAGCATCATGATCAACGAGGAGGACCATCTCCGGATGCAGGCCCTCCGTCCCGGCCTCCAGCTGAGGGCGGCTTTTGAACAGCTTTCGGGCATCGACTCGGTTCTGGAGCAGAAACTCGACTTCGCGTTCGACGAAAATTACGGATACCTCACTTCCTGTCCGACCAATCTGGGGACGGGCATGCGTGCTTCCGCCATGCTGCATCTGCCCGGCTTGGTCCTCAGCGAGCAGATCGGGCAAACCATCCAGGGCGCCAACCGGATCGGTCTCGCAGTGAGAGGCCTCTACGGCGAAGGGACCGAAGCGCTGGCAAACCTCTTCCAGATTTCCAACCAAGCAACCCTGGGCCGCAGCGAGGAAGCCATCATCGACCATCTCGAAACCGTCATCCAGGACATCATGGAGAGCGAGCGCAACGCCAGGTTCCGCTTGGTGGAGGAAAAGCCAGCCATGATCATGGACCAGGTGGGGCGTGCCTTTGCCATCCTGAGGTATGCCCATACCCTGCCCTCCAAAGAGGCCTTGAACCTTCTGTCCTTGACCCGCCTGGGTTGTGATCTTGGTGTCTTTGCCCCGGAGGACGCCGAAATCGTCAATCTTCTCCTCACGGAAATCCAGCCCGCCCATCTCCAAGTGGAGGCCAAACGAAGGCTCTCGGCCGAGGAGCGGGACTCGCTGCGAGCTGAAATTATCCGTAGGAATCTGAAAAATCTGCCCGAACCTGATTTCAATGGTATAGTACCACCCAGGGATTCCGAACATGAATAATTTCACCCCCAGAGCCCAGCAAGTCCTTGCCCTGGCTCGCAAGGAAGCCGACCGGTTTAATCATAACTACGTTGGAACCGAACACCTCCTGCTTGGATTGATCAAGCTCGGGCAAGGCGTTGCGGTCAACGTCCTCCGGAAAATGAACCTCGATCTTGAGGCTGTCCTGATGGAGGTCGAACAGCAGGTCGGGAGCGGTCCGGAGTCGAAAACCCCCGGAAACATTCCCTACACCCCGCGGGTCAAAAAGGTTCTCGCGCTCGCTGGAAAAGAAGCCAAGGCCCTCAATCACAGTTATGTGGGAACGGAACACATTCTCCTCGGACTGCTTCGCGAAGGCGAGGGGGTGGCGGCTCGGGTCTTGAAAAATCTCAACGTCGACATTGAGCGCACCCGCAACGAGATCCTCAAGGAATTGGACCCCAATTTCGCCAACAACAACGCGGAAGAAGAGGAGAGCGAGTTCGACGATCCCATGAGCCGCGTCTCCTCAAAGAAGGACGGCAAATCCCCGGCCCTGCGCGCTTTCGGGCGTGACCTCACTGAGTTGGCCCGGCAAGGAGAACTCGATCCAGTCATCGGTCGCAGCAATGAGATCGAGCGCGTCATTCAAATCCTCTGCCGCCGGACCAAAAACAATCCGGTTCTGATCGGCGAAGCCGGTGTCGGGAAGACCGCCATTGTTGAAGGTCTCGCCCAGGAAGTAGCCTCCGGAAATGTTCCGGAAATCCTCCGCGACAAACGCGTGGTCACACTTGACCTCGCGCTCATGGTGGCTGGCACCAAATACCGGGGCCAGTTCGAAGAGCGCATCAAGGCGGTGATGGACGAAATCCGCCGCTCCAAGAACGTCATTCTGTTCATCGACGAACTCCACACCATTGTCGGAGCGGGCTCCGCCGAAGGTGCCATGGACGCGTCCAACATCATCAAACCCGCCTTGAGCCGGGGCGAATTGCAGTGTCTCGGAGCGACCACGCTCAATGAATACCGCAAATACATCGAGAAAGACGCTGCCCTGGAGCGCCGCTTCCAGCAGGTCAAAGTCGATGAACCCAATGTCGAGGATGCCATCAAGATCCTCCAAGGCCTCAAGTCCAAGTATGAAATGCACCACAAGGCGCGTTTCACCGACGAAGCCATCATTTCCTGCGTCAAGCTTTCCGAGCGCTATCTCACCGGACGGTTTCTTCCCGACAAGGCCATTGATGTCATGGATGAAGCGGGCGCCCGCTGCCGCATTGCCGCACTGACCCGGCCGAAAGAAATCAAGGTCGTTGAAGCCGAAATCGAAGGGATCGTCCACGAAAAGGAAACCGCCATCAAGGATCAGGACTTTGAGCGGGCCGCTTCGTTGCGGGATCTGGAAAAGACCAAGCGGCGTGATCTGGAGCAGTTCATCGAAGAATGGCGCGCCAACAGTGAGGAAGTCATTGTGGATGTGACCGATGATGATGTGATGTCGATCGTTTCCAAGTGGACCGGAGTTCCGCTGCGCCGCATGGAGCAGAAGGAAACCGACAAACTCCTCAAGATGGAGGACGAGTTGCATGAACGCGTCATCGGGCAGGATGAAGCGGTTACCGCCATCTCCAAGGCCCTCCGTCGGAGTCGGGCTGATCTAAAAGATCCCCGTCGTCCCATTGGTTCTTTCATCTTCCTGGGCCCCACCGGGGTTGGAAAAACCTTCCTGGCCCGGAATCTGGCGGAGTTCATGTTTGGTGATCCGGATGCCCTGATCCAGATCGACATGTCCGAATACATGGACAAATTCACTGCGAGTCGTCTCATCGGTTCCCCTCCCGGGTATGTCGGGTATGAAGAAGGAGGCCAGCTTTCCGAAGCGGTCCGCCGGCGTCCTTATTCTGTTGTTCTCTTCGACGAAGTCGAAAAAGCCCATCCCGATGTAATGAACCTCATGCTCCAGATTCTGGAGGAGGGAACCATCACGGACAGCCTGGGACGCAAGATCGATTTCCGGAATACGATCGTCATCCTGACATCAAATGTTGGAGCCAACCTTGTGAAGCGCAACAGCACCGTCGGCTTCACCGGGGCCGGAGATTCTTCCAGACAGGATTACGACGCCATGAAGGGCCGCATCCTCGATCAGATGAAGCAACACTTCAAACCCGAGTTCCTCAACCGGCTTGATGAAAAGATCGTCTTCCGCATGCTGGAGAAGGAAGATCTTGTGCGCATCGTCGATTTGGAGATTGGTCAGGTCGAGAAGCGTCTCCGCGAAAAAGACATCCTTCTCACCTTTGACGCCGCCGCCAAGGAAATGCTCATCAAGGAAGGCTACGATCCCAATTACGGAGCACGTCCGATGCGCCGCGCCGTGGAGCGTCATCTCGAAGATCCCCTTGCCGAGCACCTTCTGCGGGGCAACATCAAGTCCGGTGACCGCATCGCGGTGACGTGTGAGGAAGATGGAAAAACGCTCAAGTTCACCCCGAATAAAGGGGAGGAAGGTAATGAGGAGCCCTGCGAGGTTGTCGATTCAGCAGGTTGAACCAGCACTTTGAAACGACGGGGTTTGGAGGCAAGGCAGGTCCCTTGCCTCCAAACCACAAGTTCGGCTCAGGCACGGTGGCGGCTTCAATCCTCGATGGAACCTGTTAATCCTCCTTCCGGACTGGTTGCCGGGGAAGATGGTCGCCTGCGCTGTTGGTGGGGGGCGGAGCCAGCCATCTACCGGGCTTATCACGATGAGGAATGGGGCCGTCCGGTGACAGAGGATTTTCGGTTGTTCGAAAAGATCTGTCTCGAAGGTTTCCAGAGCGGCCTGAGTTGGCTCACCATCCTGAAAAAACGGGAAGCCTTCCGTTCGGCATTTGTGGGATTTGACTTTCACAAGGTCTCCTCCTTTGGAGATGATGATGTCGAGCGTCTCATCAAGGATGCCGGCATCATCCGGCACCGGGGAAAGATCGTGTCAACGATTCACAATGCTCGGCTTGCCGTGGCCTTGGCCTCTGAGGAAGGTTCTTTGGCGGACTTTTTCTGGCGGTTTGTTCCTTCCCCTTCCGAGCGCCCGGCGACCATTGACCGGGCTTCGATGGCATCCTTGGCGACGACGCCCGCCTCCATCCGGCTCAGTAGGGAACTCAAAAAGCGCGGATGGACTTATGTCGGGCCCACCACTTGTTACGCCTTCATGCAGGCTATGGGGCTGGTGAATGACCACCTAGAGGGCTGTCATGTCCGGCCTTTGGTCGGAGGATTGCCAGCGCAGGGATGATCATTTGCACGCGATTACGCGGCTGGCCAGTAAGCCGGATTCGGGAACAGTGTGGAGGGATGATGAACGACAACAGGCTCAATGTCCTTTCCCGACGCCGTTTTATGTCCGGGATTGCCGGTGCGGGATCCGCCGCTATGGCTGGTTCTCTGATTGGTCGTTCCGCAGAGGGCTCCGGGTTCCATATTCGCGACGTCAGGGTCATTTCTCAACAGCCCCAGTTTTACCATGGCTGGCCCACCGTGGCCCGCCGAAAGAATGGGGAACTCTGGGTCACCTGGTCCGGGGGACGGGAAGCGCATGTCTGTCCGTTTGGTCAGGTCAAGGCCATGACTTCTCGCGACGGGGGGGACACCTGGACTTGGCCGCGGGTGTTGCACGACAGTGCGATTGACGATCGGGACTCCGGCGTATTGGAAACCGCCCAAGGCACCCTGATCACGACCACATTCAGTTCGCTCGCGTATGAAACCGGTCTTGCCAAAGCCGAGCAGGACGGCACTTGGCCGACCGAAAAACTGGTTCGTTGGAAGGCAGCGCGGGACCGTCTCTCGTCCGAAGAACGGCTGAAAGAACTGGGGGAATGGCTTCTGCGCTCCACCAATGGCGGTTTATCCTGGTCCGAACGCATTCCCAGTGTGGTCAACAGCCCGCATGGCCCTATCCAACTGAAGGATGGAAGGTTGCTTTATGCGGGCAAGCAGCTTTGGACCGGTGAAAAAAAGATCGGTGTCGCCGAATCCAAAGATGACGGACTGACTTGGCAATGGCTCGCGGGAATTCCCACCCGTGAGGGGGACAACGCGGAGAACAGCTACCATGAATTGCATGCGGTGGAGGCGGCTGACGGAACCCTGATCGCTCAGATCAGGAACCACAACAAAATCAACGCTGGCGAAACGCTGCAGTCCGAATCCACGGATGGTGGAAGGACGTGGAATGTCCCTCATTCCATCGGAGTCTGGGGATTGCCTTCGCACTTGCTGAAGCTGCGGGATGGCCGGCTGCTTATGACGTATGGCCATCGGCGCCCACCCTTTGGAAACCAGGCTAGGCTGAGTGATGACAACGGAAAGACCTGGGGTGAAGCCATGATACTTTCCGGCGATGGAAAAGGCGGGGACCTAGGCTATCCCAGCACGGTAGAGCTCGATGATGGCTCGCTCCTCTCCGTCTGGTATGAAAGCATGAAAGAACCTGCCCTTGCGGTGTTGCGTCAAGCCAGGTGGAATCTTCTTTGAACGACTGCCGTTCCATCTCCTGTCATGACCACCCGCCGGACGTTGGCTTGCGTGCTTGCCCTGTCTCTCCTCTCCGCGGAAGCCGGTGAAAATCTGTCCGGTCTCAAGGGCCAAGATTGGTGGGCCTTCCGCCCACCGTCCGCGGAGCGGGTTCGGTCCGTGCCCAGTCTGGATGGGGCTGTCGAGGCGGTCCGGAAGGAGCAAGGACTCGCTGGATCCCCGGAAGCGGATCCTCGCACCCTGATCCGCCGGGTGACCTTCGATTTGACTGGATTGCCGCCCACCCCCGAACAAGTGTCCTCCTACCTCAGCGACACGCATCCGGAAGCTTATTCCCGTCTTGTGGACCGTCTCCTCGCAAGTCCCCAGTTTGGTGAGCATTGGGCCCGCCATTGGCTGGATGTGGCACGCTATTCGGATACCAAAGGCTACGTCTATGCCCGGGAAGAGCGGGAGTTTGTCCAAGCGTCTCCCTACCGTGACTGGGTGGTCCGATCCTTCAATGAAAATCTGCCCTACGACCGGTTCCTGTTGCTTCAATTGGCGGCGGACCAGCTGGTGCCCGCTGAATCTCCCGATCTAGCCGCGATGGGTTTTCTGACCCTCGGCAGGCGCTTCCTGGGCGTGACCCATGACATCATCGATGATCGGATTGATGTGACCATGCGCGGTCTGCAGGGAGTTACGGTGGCTTGTGCGAGGTGCCATGACCACAAATTCGATCCCATTTCCACCCAGGATTATTATTCGCTGTATGGCGTCTTCGGCAGTTGTGCGGAGGAGCTGGTGCCGTGCGGAGTAGGAGAAAGGAAAGCGGATGAGGCGTTCACCAAGGAACTGGAAGTCAGGCGGGAAAAACTGAGGCTCGGTTTGTCAAAGCGACGGGAAGAACAGTCCGCCCGGGTTCGGGGCACCGTGCGGGAGCACCTTCTGGCACAGTTGGAGTTGGACAAATACCCTGAAGAAATTTTTGGGCAGTTGCTCGATGCCACAGACATCAATCCGGTGTTCGTCAGACAGTGGCAGGCTTACTTGAATGCGGCCGAAAAAAAGGGAGATCCGGTGTTCTCGGTTTGGCTTGCCTGCTCCCGATTGCCAGCCGTGGCATTCCCCGGCCAAGCGGCAGAGGAAATCAAGCGTCAGCGGGGAGTGCACCCCGCGGTTCGTGCGGCCTTCGGGACACCTCCCAACTCGTTGGAGGACGTCGCGGCACGGTATGGGGAGATTTTTCAACAGATCGAGGCAACCTGGCAGTCCTGGCAAAAGGAGCATCCCGGAGCCACCGCGCTGCCGGATCCGGAGGCGGAAACCCTTCGGTTGGTGTTGCATGGACCGGAGTCCCCCTGCGAAATCCCCGACGAGTCGATCGTCAACACGGAGATGTATTTTAATGCGGGCGTCGTGGTCGAATTGTGGAAACTCCAAGGAGAAGTGGAAAGGTGGCTTCTGAAGCAGGCGGGCGCCCCTCCTCATGCCGGCATTCTCGTGGATCGGCCGGTCCCCCGTAAGGCCCGGGTGTTTGTGCGTGGAAATCCGCTCACCAAGGGTGAGGAGGTGCCCCGTCGCTTTCCCCTGCATCTGGCGAGACCGGGCGCTGCGTCATTCCAAAAGGGCAGCGGACGCCTTGAATTGGCCCGGCACATTGCGGATCGACGCAATCCACTGACAGCGAGGGTGTTCGTCAATCGGGTATGGATGCATCTTTTCGGCCAGGGGCTCGTGACGACTCCGAGTGATTTTGGCACCCGCAGTGCTCTTCCGAGCCATCCTGCATTGTTGGATTGGCTGGCGCTGCGCTTCATGGACGACGGGTGGAATGTGAAAAATCTGATCCGGCTGCTGGTGGTGTCGGATACCTACCGGCAAGGCTCCGCCGGACCATCTGATCCGGCAAGCTTGGCCCGTGCGGAGACCACCGACCCGGGAAACCGTTTTCTCTGGCGGATGGCTCCCCACCGGCTTTCTTTTGAGGAAATGCGCGATGCCTGGCTTGCGGTCAATGGTGATCTGGACCTGAGGATGGGTGGCCGTCCGGAGCCTTTGTTTGGCGTGAGCACCCGCCGTAGGACCCTTTACTCATTTGTCGATCGTGAAAAACTACCGGAAGTGCTGAGAACATTCGACTTTGCCAATCCAGATCTGAGTATCGCGTGCCGCAGTGAGACGACGGTGCCTCAGCAGGCCCTTTTTGGTCTGAACCATCCCTATGTCGCGGCACGGGCGACTGCCTTGGTGGATCGCCTCACCGGAACTGAGTCGGACCGCTTGAACGCGTTGTATGCTCACGTCTTTCAGCGGACACCCACCGTGCCAGAGGCCGCCGCCGCCGCGGCTTTCCTGAGAGATTCGGAACCTACTCCGGTGACTCCTGCCACGCCCAGTCCCTGGTCGTATGGCTATGGATCCTGGGACGAGTCCATCGGCCGGGTCGCTTCTTTCACTCCGCTGCCGTTCTTCAATGGCAGTGCGTGGCAAGGGGGGGAGACCTGGCCTGATGCCACGCTTGGGTGGGCGCAACTCACCGGACATGGCGGCCATCCTGGGAACGATCGTGCCCATGCCGTGATCCGGCGGTTCACGGCCCCTCGCAAAGGGAATTACAGGATTTTCTCCAAGCTCACCCATGAACCGAAAGTGGGTGATGGCATCCGTGCTTTCATCAGCCACAGCCGACTCGGAATGGTGCGGTCGACCAGTGTCCATGGTGCTGTGGAAGCGCTGGATCTTCCTTCCCTGTCTTTTGAAGTCGGGGACACCCTCGATTTCATTGTCGATATCCGCGATAATCTAAACAGCGACCAATTCCTGTGGTCACCTCGGATCACGTTGGTGAATGAGGAAGGGCGAACCGGGGCCACCTTTTGGGAGACCGGGACGGACTTTACGCGCAGCGATGTGTCCCGGCTCAGTCCCTGGGCGCAGCTCGCGCAGGTATTGCTGCTTTCCAACGAGTTTCTGTTTCTTGACTGAGAGCACCCATGAGATTGCCGCCCCTCAACCGTCGTGATTTTCTGCACCGTTCAGGAATGGGACTGGGACTGGTGGGGCTGGCGGGAATGCTGGGTCGTCCGGGTTTTGCGGCCGCTCCCTCACGAGCGGGAGCGCATACGACTCCCCGTGCCAAGCGGATCATCCATTTTTTCCTCAATGGCGGTCCCTCCCATGTCGACACTTTCGACCCCAAGCCTTCACTGGCCAAGTATGCCGGCCAAGCACTGCCGAAAACATACCGGACCGAACGAAAAACCGGGTCGGCTTTTCCATCACCCTTCAAGTTCCGTCCCTATGGACAAAGCGGCATCGAGGTCAGCGAGTTGTTCGCCCAAACCGCCTCGCACATTGATGACATCGCCGTGATCCGCTCCATGGTGGCTCAGGTTCCCAACCACGAGCCTTCGCTAATGCAGATGAATTGCGGCGATGCTCTGCAAACTCGCCCCAGTCTGGGATCATGGCTGCTCTACGGGCTGGGGAATGAAGCGGAAAACCTTCCCGGGTTTGTTTCCATGTGCCCCGGAGGGCTGCCGATCAAAGGTGCAGAAAACTGGCAATCCGCTTTTCTGCCTGGAGCGTTCCAAGGTACCTACGTCGATTCCAAGCACACCGATGTCGACAAGTTGATCGAAAACATTCGCAGTCCCCACACCGCCTCAGGGGACCAGCGGCGTCAGCTCGACTTTCTGCGGGGACTCAATCAAGCCCATCGGACAGGGCGGATCGATCCGCGGCTAGACGCCCGGATTGAAAGTTTCGAGCTCGCCTTCCGCATGCAATCAGCCGCCACCGAGGCCTTTGACATCTCCGGTGAGCCTGCGGGGATTCGCCAGCTCTATGGCGACACCATTCATGGCCGCCAGACGCTGATCGCCCGCAGGCTCATTGAGCGTGGCGTGCGAATGGTCCAACTTTGGCACGGTGCCGGGCAGCCCTGGGACAACCACGACAAGATAGAAGAAAACCACCGGAAGCTGTCCGGTGAGATCGACCAGCCCATCGCCGCGCTTCTCACTGATTTGAAACAACGGGGATTGCTGGAGGATACGATCGTGATGTGGGGCGGGGAGTTCGGGCGCACGCCCACGGTGGAGATGAGTGGCAGCAAATCCAAACTTGGACGGGACCACAACCCCTACGGGTTCAGCGTCTGGCTCGCCGGTGGTGGCATCCGTGGCGGAACGGTCCACGGCAGTACTGATGAATTCGGCTTCGCGGCGCAGGAAAATCCCGTCTCCGTTCACGACCTCCATGCCACGATATTGCACCTGCTCGGGCTGGATCATGAGCAACTCACGTATCGCTATGCCGGGCGCGATTTCCGGCTGACCGACGTCTACGGGGACGTCCTGCATGACCTTCTGGCTTGAACCGTCGCATCGGTCGGGATTTCCTTGGCGGACAGGATGGCGCTCTGCGTCAAATTGGCACTGGATAAGTGACAAATTGGCCCGTTCTGAGGCGACCGGGGTGTTATCCATCTTCTAGCCAGCATCAAAGGCAGCGCCATTAATGGTTTATTACCAATGAGGTAAATGCCATTCAGGTAGGCTTGGCAGTGATCCTGCAAGCAATAGACGGAACATAAATAATTCATCTGCGATGAACCGGTAATCCGATTCATCCCCAAAAACACACTGTTATGGCAAAAATATTAGGCATCGACTTGGGAACCACCAACTCCTGCATGGCCATCATGGAGGGCGGTGAGCCGCTGGTTCTGGAAAATTCCGAGGGTGCTCGGACCACTCCTTCGGTGGTGGCCTTCACCAAAGACGGGGAACGCCTCGTCGGTCAGGCGGCGAAGCGGCAGGCGGTGACCAATGCCCGCAACACGATTTTCTCCGCGAAACGGTTTATCGGCCGCAAATTCGATGAACTGAGCGACGCTGACAAAGCTCTCCCATACAAAATTGTGCGCGCTTCCAATGGGGACGCCCACATTGAGGTGGAGGTCGGCGGCGAAAAACGCGTCTACAGTCCGCAGGAAATCGCCGCCATGGTCCTGAGCAAGCTCAAGGCTGATGCCGAATCCCGCTTGGGAGAAAAGATCACCGATGCGGTCATCACGGTGCCGGCTTATTTTAACGATTCCCAGCGCAACGCCACCAAGGCAGCCGGGGAGATTGCCGGATTAAATGTCCGCCGGATCATCAACGAGCCAACCGCCGCCTCTCTGGCCTATGGTTTGGATAAAAAGAAAGATGAAAAGATTGCCGTTTACGACCTTGGCGGCGGCACTTTCGACATTTCCGTGCTCGACATCGGCGACGGTGTTTTTGAAGTCATGGCCACGGACGGAGACACCCGACTCGGTGGAGACGACTGGGACACCGCCATCATTGATTGGATCATCAAGGAATTCAAAACCGAGAGCGGAATCGACCTGAGTGGACAGCCCGACGCCCTTCAGCGTATCAAGGAGGAGGCAGAAAAAGCCAAAATCGCGCTCTCTTCCTCCCAAACCTATGATCTCAGTCTGCCGTTCATCACGGCCGACCAAACCGGTCCCAAGCACATTCAGAAGACATTGACTCGGGCCAAGTTGGAGCAAATGACCGATTCCCTTTTCCAACGGACCATGGGTCCGGTACGGAACTGCCTTAAGGAATCGGGGGTCGCTACTTCGGACATTGACGAGTTGGTGCTCGTGGGTGGGATGACCCGCATGCCGAAGGTGATTGAAACGGCCAAACAACTCGCCGGAAAGGAGCCTCACAAGGGGGTTAATCCCGATGAAGTCGTCGCCGTTGGTGCGGCCATCCAGGGTGGCGTGCTGCAAGGAGACGTCAAGGATGTCCTGCTTCTGGATGTGACGCCGTTGACCTTGGCCATCGAAACCATGGGTGGCATTGCCACGGCGATGATCGAACGCAACACAACAATTCCGGCGAAAAAGTCCCAGATTTTCTCAACCGCTGCTGACAACCAGCCTTCGGTCGATATCGTGGTTTGTCAGGGCGAACGCAAGCTGGTCAGTGATAATAAGGCGCTCGGCAAGTTTCGCCTCGATGGGATCAATCCCGCCCCGCGTGGCATGCCTCAAATTGAAGTCACTTTCGATATCGACGCCAACGGTATTCTCCATGTTTCCGCCAAGGACAAAGGCACTGGTAAGGAGCAGAAGATCTCCATCGAGGGTTCCAGCGGCCTGAGCAAAGATGATGTGGAGCGTGCCAAACGCGAAGCCGAGGAATTCGCCGAGGCGGACCGCAAACGTCTCGAGGCCATCGAAACCCGAAATCTCGCGGATACTTCCGTTTACCAGGTACGCAAGAGCCTCGAAGAAGTGGGCGACAAGATCAACCCCGATCAGAAGGCCGGCATTGAAAGCGCCATCGCCAAAGTTGAGGAAACTTTGCGCGGCGAAGATGTCGATGCCATGAAAGCAGCCACCGACGAACTCCAGCGCTCCATGACCGAGCTGATGGCGGCGGCCCAGGCGGCAGGAGCGGGTGCCGGACCGGCCACAGCGGGTCCTGATGCGTCCGATGCTGACGAAGGCGCCGATGCCGGTCCTCGGCAGGCCAAAGGCAAAGTGGTCGATGCCGATTTTGAGGTCGTCGACGACGAAAAGAAAAGCGTCTGAGGCGCTCCTCCTAGTTTTCAATCCCGGCTTCAAGCCGGGGTTTGAGATCCTGCGGAGCGCCGGCCCCCGTCTGAAGCCGGTTTCACCCGACACTTCAGGCGCAGGGACCGGCGAACCGCAGGAACCAGAAACCAACCAAAACCAACCCATAACACCCGAACCAACCTAACATGGCTACCAAAATCCGTCCTCTGGGCACGCGCGTGCTCGTCAAGCGCCTCGAACCTTCGGAACTCAAGTCCGATGGTGGACTCTTCCTTCCTGACACCGCCAAAGAAAAACCGCAGGAAGCCGAAGTCATCGCCCTCGGCACCGGCAAAAACGATGAGGGAGAAATCGTCGAGTTCTCCGTCAAAGTGGGCGACAAAGTCCTTATCTCCAAATACGGCGGCACCGAAGTCAAGCTGAACGGGCAGGAAATGCTCATTCTCAGCGAAAGCGACATTCTTGGCGTCATCACCAAGTAAGCTCCCAAGGCTTCACCCACCCCGGTATCTACCACCCTGACAATCCAAAACAAATCCCATTATGCCTAAGCAACTCTCTTTTGATGAAGGCGCCCGCCAGGCGCTCCTCCGCGGCGTCACCAAGCTCGCGCGTGCCGTCAAGGCCACGCTCGGACCGGCTGGCCGCAACGTGATCCTCGACAAGAAATTTGGCAGCCCCACGATCACCAAAGACGGTGTCACGGTCGCCAAGGAAATTGAGCTCCCCTGCCCATACGAAAACATGGGCGCCCAGCTCATCAAGGAAGTCTCCTCGAAGACCTCCGATGTGGCTGGAGACGGCACCACCACTGCCACCGTGCTCGCCGAAGCCATTTATGGTGAAGGTTTGCGCAACGTTGCCGCGGGTGCCAACCCGATCTCCCTGCAGCGCGGTATCCTTTCCGCTACTGAGGCCATCGTGAGTGAGCTGAAACTGCTCTCCCAGAAGGTTAATTCCACCAAGGAGGTGGCCCAGGTCGCCACCGTCTCCGCCAACTGGGACAAGGAAATCGGCAAAATCATCGCCGAAGCCATGGACAAGGTCGGCAAGGACGGCACCATTACGGTTGAGGAAGCCAAGGCCATCGAAACCACCCTCGACGTGGTCGAAGGGATGCAGTTCGACAAGGGCTACCTCTCCCCCTACTTCGTGACCAACTCCGAAAGCATGGAGGCCAGCCTCGACAATGCTCTGATCCTCATTCATGAGAAGAAGATCACGAACCTCAAGGACATGCTTCCTCTCCTCGAGAAGGTCGCCCAGCAAGGTCGTCCGTTCCTCATCATCTCCGAAGACGTCGAAGGCGAAGCTCTCGCCACCCTCGTCGTCAACAAGATCCGTGGCACCCTGCACGCTTGCGCCGTCAAAGCGCCCGGCTTTGGTGACCGCCGCAAAGCCATGCTCGAAGACATCGCCATCCTCACCGGTGGGCGGGTCATTACCGAAGATCTCGGCATCAAGCTCGAGAATGTCGGCATTGAAGACCTCGGCAAGGCCAAGCGGGTTCTCGTCACCAAGGAAGAGACCACCATCATCGAAGGCGCCGGCAAGAGCGACGCCATCTCCGGCCGCGTCACCCAGATCCGCCGTCAGATCGACGAAACCACTTCCGACTACGATCGTGAGAAGCTCCAGGAGCGCCTTGCGAAACTTGCCGGCGGTGTGGCCGTGATCAATGTCGGTGCCGCCACCGAAACTGAGATGAAAGAGAAGAAAGCCCGCGTCGAAGACGCCCTCCATGCGACCCGCGCGGCCGTTGAAGAAGGCATCGTCCCGGGAGGTGGCACCGCGCTCATCCGCGCCGCCGCCAAGGCCGCTCCTAAACTCAAGCTGAAAGGCGACGAAAAGACCGGCAGTGAAATCGTTCTCCGTGCCGTGGAAGCTCCTCTCCGCCAGCTTGCTGCCAACGCGGGCCGCGAAGGCGCGCTCATCGTCGCGCAGGTCAAATCCGGAGAAGGCGCCCATGGCTACAATGTGGCCACCGACAAGTATGAAGACCTCGTCGCTGCCGGCGTCGTCGATCCCACCAAGGTGACCCGCAGCGCTCTGCAAAACGCGGCTTCCATCGCCGGCCTTATGCTGACGACCGAGTGCCTCATCTCTGACATCCAGGAAGAGAAAAAGGAAGAAGCTCCTCACAGCCACGACATGTGAGGTGATACGGTTGCCGGGCGGCCTGCTGCAAAGGCAGCCCCCGGCTCCCGATAACCCTTTAAAGCCGGATGGATCCTTGTCCATCCGGCTTTTTTGTGGTCCAGGAATGAGACGTATCACCAAAGCGGACTCTGAGACGATGCGACCGGGAACGGTGATATGTGCTCGCCCTTGCCGGACGAGCGCGGCACAAGGCCGCGCGCAATGACGTGTCTTGAGAAAGGGGGGGCGTCTTTTAGACTGCGCCCGTGTTTCGCCTTCTGACACCGGTCGTTCTTATTGCTCTGGGAGCCATCGGCTCACTTCCTGTTTTGAAGGCCGGGAATCCCCCAAGCAAGGGCGATCCGTCCCATTTCTGGTCATTCCTGCCTCCGGTTCGTCACTCTCCCCCGGCAGTCAAACATCGGGAGCGCGTTTGGACCGGGATCGATGCTTTCCTTCTGAAACCTCTCGAAGAGGCCGGGCTTAAACCGGCCTCGGCCGCCGATCGTCGGACCTGGATCCGCCGGGCGTCTTTCGATCTCACCGGATTGCCGCCGCGTCCTGAGGAGGTCGCTGCTTTCCTTGCCGATGAGTCCCCGGGGAGTGAGGAACGGCTGATCGGTCGCCTTCTTGCGTCACCCCAATTCGGCGTCCGGTGGGCTCGGCTCTGGCTGGATCTTTCCCGTTATGCTGAAGACCAGGCCCACATCGTAGGAAACAACACCGAGCTCTGCTATCCGAACGCCCCGCTCTATCGTGATTGGGTCATTGGGGCCATCAATCAGGACCTCCCCTACAACGAATTCGTCAAACGACAGCTCGCGACCGATCTCATGGAGCCGGATCGACGGGAAGAATTTGTCGCGCTCGGCTTCATGGGCCTTGGTCCCAAATATTACCGTCGGGGCGACGCCGCGGTGATGGCCGATGAGTGGGAAGACCGTGTCGATACGCTCTGTCGCGGTCTCCTGGGGCTCACGGTGGCCTGCGCCCGCTGCCATGACCACAAATTCGACCCTGTTCCCACCGCGGATTACTACTCATTGGCCGGTGTCTTTGCCAGCACCTCGATGTTCAATGCTCCCCTTGATCCAAGCTTGAAGCCCAAGGACGGCAAACTGAAGCCCGAGCAGGCCATTCACATTGTGCGCGAGGAAAAACCGGTCCAGCTCGCGATTCAGATCCGGGGGGATGTTGCCTCGAAAGGCGAGGTGGTGCCCCGCCGGTTTCTCCGGGTGCTCAGTCCGGGGGGCGAGGCGCCCACTTTCACGGCGGAAAACAGCGGACGTCTGGATCTCGCCGAAGCCATCGTCTCCCGTCGCAATCCCCTTGCGGCCAGGGTTTTTGTGAACCGGGTCTGGGCCGTGATGTTTGGCCGGGCTCTGGTTGGCACCCCGAGCAACTTCGGTACGCTGGGTGAGGCTCCAACGCATCCTGCCTTGCTGGATGACCTTGCGGTGCGGTTTATGGACAATGGCTGGTCCCTGAAATGGCTGGTCCGAGAGATCGCCCTCTCCTCCTCCTACCGGCAAAGTTGTGATGGTGACCCTGCCACCCATGTGGCAGATCCGGCGAATCTGCTCTATGGGCACATGAATCGGCGGCGGCTCCCGGTCGAAGGGCTCCGCGATGCCATGCTGAGCGCGGCGGGCAGTCTAGACGAAACCTTGGGCGGGCCTTCCTTCGAGGCATCGGATCCCGTGATGACCCGCCGCACCGTGTATGCGAGAATCAGTCGGCTCCAGGTGGATCCCTTGCTCTCGATTTTCGACTTCCCCGATCCCAATTTGCACAGTGAAAAGCGCAACGAAACCACCACTCCCCTGCAGAAGCTGTTCCTCCTCAACAGTCCTTTCATGATCCGGCAGGCGGATGCCTTGGCGGATCGCCTCGCTCGTGAAACCGGTGGAGCGCCAGACGAGGTGCGGATCCGTCGGGCCTATGAATTGGTGTATGCCCGGCCCGTCAGCGCTTCGGAACTGGCGATTGGACGGGCCTTTCTCTCCCAAGCAACGGGTGAAGGGAAGTCGCCGTGGCAACAGTATGCCCAAATCCTGCTCTCGACCAACGAGATGCAATACCTTGATTGAACCGTTGAAAGCGCCCGCTTTTTCTCTTGCCACTCCCTTGAGCCGCCGCTCACTGCTGGCGCGTCTGGGTGGCGGATTCGGCAGTCTCGGTCTGGCTGCCGCGCTTCAGGAGGCCGGGGTTCTGAGTTCGCAGGGAGCTGCGGTCCCTCTTTCAGGCCCGGGTACCATGCCTCATTTTGCTCCCCGGGCCAAGCGGCTTCTGTTCCTCTTCATGAACGGGGGCCCGTCGCATGTCGACACCTTTGATCCCAAGCCGCTGCTGGCAAAACATGTCGGTGAGGTCCCCAAAGAGCAGGCCGAGAGGAAACAGACCACCAGCGGTTTCATGCCTTCGCCTTTCACCTTCCGCCGTCATGGCCGCAGCGGTATGGAGATCAGCGAACTTTTCCCCAGGCTGGCCGGGCATGCGGATGACCTCTGTGTGGTGCGCTCGATGCACACCGACCAGCCGAACCACGAGCCCGCGCTGCTCATCATGCAGTCGGGGAATCCCCAGCCGGTGAGACCATCCTTCGGTTCCTGGCTTTCCTATGGACTAGGGTCAGAAAACCAGAATCTACCCTCTTACATTGCTCTGTCCGCAGGAAGGCCGGTGGTGGGGCCCCAACTCTGGTCCAGCGGTTTTCTTCCTGGGGAGCATCAGGCCACGGCGGTCGATACCAACAATCTCGCGGTCGACAAATTGATCGCCAACCTGACTCATCCTTCCCTCTCCCGATCCCAACAAAGGCACCAGCTTGATGCCCTTGGGGCTTTGAATCAATTGCATCTGGCACAGCGGCAGGATCCGGGTCCTTTGGAGGCCCAGATCAAAAGCATGGAGTTGGCCTATGCGATGCAGGCTGAGGCTTCGGTCGCCTTTGATGTCAGCAGGGAACCAGAGCCGGTGCGGGACCGGTACGGGCGCACCACGTTCGGGCAGTCCTGCCTGCTTGCCCGTCGGTTGCTGGAAGCCGGTGTCCGGGTGGTGCAGGTTTATTATGTCGACAAAGGCAACAAGCAGCCTTGGGACACACACGCGGACAATGATGGCCGTCATGAAACGCTTTGCTCTGACAGTGATCAAGCCACGGCGGCCCTTCTGACCGATCTCAAAGACCGTGGCCTGCTGGAGGACACGCTGGTGGTTTGGGGCGGGGAATTTGGTCGCACTCCCTATTCTCAGGTGAACCAGAAAAATACCAAATCCAAGCCCGGTCGGGATCATCACCACACGGGGTTCACGACCCTGATGGCCGGTGGTGGGATCAAAGGTGGGTTCGTCCATGGGGCGACAGATGACTTCGGAATGCACGCGGTGGATCGTCCCGTGCATGTGCACGACCTCCATGCCACGATGCTCCATCAGATGGGCATCGACCATGAGCGCCTCCTCTACCGGTATTCGGGGCGGGATTTCCGGCTCACCGATATCTACGGTGAGGTGGTGCGGGATCTCTTGGCGTGAGGGTGGTATCCCTGCCCTCATGGGGGCGCCGAATCACTGTTTCGAACCCTTCTTCTTGGGCGCCTCCAATGGTGGGAGGCCCTTCTGCTTGCGTTCCCAGGTTTCGTAACCCTTGGACCGTCCGCCAAGATACCGATAAGTGTCAAAGATGGCGCCGTTTCCCATCGCTCTGGGGTCTTCCTCAGCGACCAGCATTTCGTCCAGCTTGCTGCGCAGTTCCTTTCGTTTCCCCTCGAAGGCTTGATCACCCGCGAGGTTGTGGAGGCATTCCGGATCGGACTTGAGATCGAAAAGTTCTTCCGATGGCCGGAGTCCAAAGGCGAGTTGATAATAAAAGCCGTTTTCCTGTTTGAGCCATTCCTTGGTGGGGCTGGCATCGCAGTTGCCATAATCCGTCTCCGGATTGCCCGCCGGCCAGCGCTCGGGGTTGTAGTTATGGGAATAAAAGAAGTCCGGTGTACGGATCGCCCTGACGGGATACCCCCAGTCATTGGGACGGCCGATATCGTGGCGTTCCTTGCCCACGAGCATGATCTTGCGGTCAGTTTCCACCCAGCCCGAATTGGCGGATTGCAACAACGGCACCAGGCTGTGACCGGTCATTTGGGGATGGATCGGGACTCCCGCCAGTTCCAACCAAGTGGGGGCAAAGTCCCTGACATTGACGAAGTCTTCCACGA
The DNA here is from genome assembly GCA_024233005.1 of Akkermansiaceae bacterium. Taxonomy (GTDB): domain Bacteria; phylum Verrucomicrobiota; class Verrucomicrobiia; order Verrucomicrobiales; family DEV007; genus JACKQE01. The sequence goes on from JACKQE010000001.1 coordinate 444,678, forward strand.
TCCGGCCTGGTTGGATGAGCTTGGGCCAGCGCATTGCGAGGGGGAGGTGGAACCCATCCTCATAGATCTGGCCTTTGACCCGGGGGAAAGGCATGCCGTGGTCTGAGGTGACGATGACGAGAGTGTTGTCCAGCTCTCCGGCCTCCTCCAGATAGCGGAGGGCGCGCCCGACATGCTGGTCTCCCCATTCGACTTCGATGGCATAGTCCGCCAGATCGCTGCGGATGGTGTCATTGTCGGGGAAATACCCCGGTACCTTGACGGCTTCCAGTTTTTTGCCGAGACGCAGGCCTGAGCCCGGCTCATAGGCCCGGTGAGGCTCGGTGAATCCCATCCAAAAGCAGAAAGGTTTGCCGGAAGGGCGTTGTTTGAGGAACGTCGCAAAATTGCCTGAATAGTCTTTGCTGCTGATGCCCTTGGCTGGAGGGTTGATCTTGGCATCGTCAAATCCGGGCCCGGCCGGATTCCTCTCCCACCCTGGCGTTTTGAAATCCCCCGGTCCCCAGCCTTTGCCGGTGAGCCCCACGGTGTATCCCGCTTTTTCAAGGAGGTCCGGATACACCGCGAATTTCTTGGGGAACAACCCGTTGTGGCAGGAAGCTTCTTCGAGCTGCCAGGTGCTGCGGCCGGTCAGAATGCTGGCTCGACAGGGACTGCATTTGGGATTTGAGGTGAAAGCGTTTTTGAACAGAACCCCTTCTTTGGCGATCCGGTCGAAGTTCGGGGTTTTGACCCAGTCACAACCATAGGCTCCGGCATGCTGCCAGCCCCAGTCATCGAAAATGATAAACAGCAGGTTTGGTCTGGTTCCAGAGGGGACCGTTTCGGCGGCTCGCGAAGCGGTGGGGTGGGTGACAAGACCGCAGAGGAGGCTCAGGAAGTGAAATAGGGAGCGGGCATTCATAACCCCGCCATGCTGGGGGATCGGCAGATCTGAGTCAAGCCGGGACAAAGATCAGGGGATGGGCCCGTAATCTTCAGGGAAAAGCAGTTTCCTTGCGGAAGCCGACAATCATCGGGGTTGGGGCGCCGGGCGCGGGGTTTCATCAGGGACCGGGGTCGCTGAAATGTCCGCCGACACGCCTCTCAGATGCCGTCCGAAAAACGTCCGGATCCTGCCGTCCAACTCCGCATTGTGGAAACCGTGTCCCCCGTTCTCAACGGGAATCAGTAGGGAGGGTACACCGGCCTTTTTGAGGGCGGCATCGATCCATTCCGCATTCCGGAAATCCACCCGTGCATCCTGGGTGCCGTGAGCCGTGAGGAAAGGAGCATCGTCGGGGGTGACATAGGTCAATGGGGACGCCGCTCTAGCGAGGTCCCGCTGTTCGGTCACCGGTCCTCCGAGCAACGGACTTACTGCGGGATCGTCGGCCACCGGCGTGCCGTCGGCCGCCCTCATCAATGGTTTGGTCAAGTCCTGGGGCCCGCAGATGTTCACTACGCAGGCCACCCGGCTGCTCATTCCCGTAAAACTGCCGAGATCCCCTTCCAAAGTTTTCACGTCTCCGGTGGTGCCGAGAAGGGATACAAGGTGCCCTCCCGCGGAACTTCCCCAGACCCCGATATGGTCGGGATCGAGGCCAAATTTTTTCGCGTTGCCGCGGATCCAGCGGATGGCGGCTTTGACGTCATGAATCTGAGCCGGCCAGATGGCCTCGCTGCTCAGCCGGTAGCCGACGGATACGCCCGCATAGTCCCCGGTCCTTGCCATCTGTGTCACTGCCGCCGAGGCTCCCAACCGGTCGCCATTGATCCAGCCTCCGCCGTGGATGAAAACCACCACTGGCAGGGGGCGGTTGCTCTTCGGCTCTGTCGGGAGATAGAGGTCCACCGCTTGTTTCGGATTCTCATTCCCCGCGTAAAACTGGTCGAAGTGAACCTCCACCTTCAGGGGCACCAGCTTCTCCGCGAGTTCCTTCTGTTTCGGAGCCCGTTCTGCAATGGATTGTGCCCGCAGCTGGTCATGCCCGGAAAAGGCGAAGACCAGGCAGGCCAGCGCGGTCGGAAGGAGGAGGGAATTCATCTTCCCAGTAGGCCGGAAGACCCCGCTCTTGCCAAGCCATGATACCGCCGCAACTGCGTATTGCGGGGGATGGCAGGCAGCACCATTTCACCACGGCCCGAAACAGTGATTGCCTCGATCGGGACCGTTGCCCATACTGTCGGCATTCCAAATATGAACACCCAACACCCTGCCGAACGCATCCTCCTTGGCCCTGGTCCCAGCCCCGTTCCAGCCCGCGTTTTGCGTGCCCTCGGGGCGCCGACTCTGGGGCACCTTGATCCCCAATACATTGCCATCATGGATGAAACCTGCGCCATGCTGCGGCAGGTTTTTCAAACCCAGAATGCCCTCACCTTTCCGGTCAGTGGCACTGGCATGGCCGGAATGGAATGTCTGGCGGTCAACCTGATCGAACCGGGGGATGAAGTCATCGTCTGTGTCAACGGGGTCTTTGGCGGACGCATGGCGGATGTCATGGAGCGCTGCGGGGCCACCGTGCACCTTGTGGAGGCGCCCTGGGGAGAGGTCATCACGCCCGATCAAATTGCCGGGGCGCTGGATCGTTTTCCCAAAAGCAAGCTCGTCGGCCTTGTCCATGCCGAGACGAGCACCGGCGCCCATCAACCCCTCGAGGGCCTGGCGGATCTCGTCCACGAGAAGGGCGCTCTGCTCCTCGTCGATGCCGTCACCAGCCTTGGCGGACATGAACTGAGGATGGATGAATGGGGCATCGACGCCATCTACAGCGGCACCCAGAAGTGTTTGAGCTGTCCACCGGGGCTCGCCCCGGTGAGCTTTGGCCCCAGAGCACTGGAAGCCATGGATGCGCGCAAAACCAAACCGCAGTCCTGGTATCTCGATGTCTCAATGCTTCGGAAATACTATCTTGGTGGGGGTGGCGGTCGCGTCTACCATCACACCGCCCCGATCAACATGACCTACGCCCTGCATGAGGCCCTCACTATTGTGTTGGAAGAGGGTCTGGATGTCCGGATCCAACGACATGCCAAGATGCACCAACGCCTCCGAGCCGGACTTGATGAGATCGGAATCCGCTACATTCCGGCGCGTTCGTTGCATTCTTTGAACTGCATCGGGATCCCGGATGGGGCGGAAGATGCCGGCACGCGGAAGCGGTTGTTGGAGGAATATGGCATTGAAATCGGCGCGGGGCTCGGTGTCATGGCGGGCAAGGCCTGGCGCATCGGTCTGATGGGCCATGGCGCGACGCTGCGGAACGTCGATCTGGTGCTCACCGCGTTGCGGGAAGTCCTGAAATAACTGGTCCGATGTCAACCGCAGCGCTGGAACGCCTTGCCGGGCTGTTGCCTCCGGAACGTTTGCTTCGGCGTCCTGTCGAGCTGGCGGCTTATGAAAGCGACGGTCTGACCGCCTTCCGGACGCGTCCGCTCGCCGTGGCGTTGCCGGAGACGGAAGACGAAGTGGTGACGTTGGTGCGTCATTGTCTGGAATGGAAAATGCCTTTCGTGGCCCGGGGCAGCGGCACCAGTTTGTCGGGCGGCTCTTTGCCCATTGCCGGGGGGGTGGTGATCGCCTTGAACCGGCTGAACCGAATTCTGAAACTCGATCCCCGGCAACGCATCGCGGTGGTCCAACCGGGGGTGGTCAACACGCAGGTCACCCAGGCGGCCCGGCCTTTTGGACTGCACTACGCGCCCGATCCGTCCAGCCAAAGCATTTGCACCATCGGGGGAAATGTCGCTTTCAATTCCGGTGGCGCGCACTGCTTGAAATACGGCATGACATCGAACCATGTGCTCGGCATCAAAGCAGTGCTGGCCACTGGTGAAGTTGTCTCCTGGGGCGGCCAGAGTCGTGAGAGCACGGGGCCGGATTGGTGCGGCTTGTTCACCGGGAACGAAGGCCTTTTCGGCATTGCTCTGGAGATCACCCTGCAACTGTTGCCCCTGGCCGAATGTTTTCACACCGTTCTGGCGGGATACCGCACGTTGGAGGAGGCTGGCGACGCTGTATCAGCGGTCATTGCGAGCGGTCTGTTGCCGGGAGCGATCGAAATCATGGATGCTCTTGCTCTGGCGGCCGCCCAAGCCGCGGTGCATGCCGACTACCCTGAGGGATGCGAAGCGGTTCTCATAGTCGAGCTGGAGGGGCCGCGTGAAGTTGTGGCTTTCGAGCGAGGCAAACTCGATGCGATCCTTGAGGCAAGCCATCCCATTGAAATGAGGCCCGCCCGCGATGCGGAGGAACGCCTGGCGATCTGGAAAGGCCGCAAAAGTGCTTTCAGCGCGGTCGGCCGCTTGTCGCCGGATTTCATCGTTCAGGACGGAGTCGTGCCCCGGCGCCGCCTGGGCGAGGCTTTGCGAAGGATTGCGGAAATGTCCAGGGAAACCGGGATCCGTGTCGCCAATGTGTTCCATGCCGGTGACGGCAACCTTCATCCGCTGATTCTCTTTGATGGCCGGGAGAGCGGGGCGTTGCACCGGGCGGAGGAGCTGGCCGGTCGGATCCTGAAAATGTGTGTTGCGATGGGAGGTTCGATCACCGGTGAGCATGGCATCGGTGTCGAAAAGCGCGAGTTTCTCGGCGAGATGTTCACTTCCGATGAGATTGACTGCATGCAGCGGCTTCGCTCCGCCCATGATCCCTTCGGTATCGCCAATCCCGGGAAGATGTTTCCAGGCAAGGAAGCGCCGGCTCTGTCGCACGTTGGTCTGCATCCGCTGGAAAAAGCCGGTCTTATTTCACGCGAATGATGACGCCCGCCACCCTGTCGGAACTTCGCGAAGCCGTGCTTTCCGCCCCGCGGGTGCTCGCGGTGGGCGCAGAGACGAAGCCGCGCCTTTCCGCCGTGGTGGGGGCCGAGAAAATTTGCACCCGCCACCTGCGTGGCATTTTGGAGTACGAAGCCGCCGAGTTCACCTTCACCGCGTTGGCGGGAACTCCCCTGAGTGAAGTGGTATCCACGCTGGCAGAGCACGGTCAGTATCTGCCCTTCGATCCCATGTTGGTCGATGCGGGCAGCACCCTCGGTGGCATGGTGGCGAGTGGACTGAGCGGTCCGGGGCGTTTCCGATTCGGGGGAGTGCGCGATTTCATTCTCGGTGTCCGGTTTGTGGACGGCAGGGGACGACTGATGCGGCTCGGGGGCAAGGTGGTCAAGAACGCCGCCGGTTTCGATGTGCCGAAGTTTCTCGTCGGGAGTCTGGGCCGGTTTGGCGCCATCGGTGAAGTCACCTTCAAGGTGTTTCCGGCCCCGGAATCACAGCTGACACTTAAGATTCCGGCCACCGAGGACACGATCGCCACAGTGGGAAATTCGCGGTGGGCTCCGGATGCTGTGGACGTACTGCCGGGAGGGGAATGGCTGTTGGTGCGGTTGGCCGGCCCCGGGTCGGCTCTCGAAGGGCTTGCCGAGGAAATCCTGAACCAGTTCCCCGGCGAGATCATCGGAAACACCATTTGGGAGGACTTGAGGGAATTCCGTTGGGCGACTGGAAGCGGACTTCTGGTAAAAACGGCCATCACACCCGACCGGGTGTTGGAGTTCCCGGCTGCCCATGTCAGTTGTGGTGGCAACGTCGCTTACTCCCCCGCACTGCCCTTGACCGGACTCACACTCCGCGGGGACACCCCGCTCTGGATCGGTGGGAGAAACCGCTTTGCCTTGGAGGCTGCCGTGAAGCATGCTCTTGATCCCGAGGGGCGTTTTCCAACTCTCGATGACTGATGCTGCACTCGATTTCCACCGAATCGTTCGGACCTCTCGGCGAGCCAATGGCGAAGGCTGTGTCAGCCTGTGTGCATTGCGGATTCTGTCTTGCGGCTTGTCCGACTTATCGCGAGTTGGGCCAGGAGATGGACTCGCCGCGTGGCCGCATTGTCCTGATGAAAGAGGTTTTGGAAGGCACCCTGGAATTGGCGGCGGCGCAGCCGCATCTGGACCGTTGTCTGGGATGTCTGGCGTGCGAGCCGGCCTGTCCGAGCGGGGTTCCTTACCGTGATTTGATCAGTCCCTTCCGGGCCGTGACTGCGGGGAAAATGTACCGCAGTCCGGGCGAAAAAGTGCGTCGATTTCTCGCGGGCACGACCCTTCCTTTTCCAGCAAGATTTCGTCTGGCGGCAATGCTGGGAAAAGTCGCGCGTGCGTCACGGTTCCGTCGTTGGGTGCCCAGATCATGGCATGCCATGTTGGATTTGGTGCCGGAGACGTTGCCCGCGGGCCAGTCCTGGCCGGAGGTCAATCCAGCCATCGGAAAGCGCCGCGCCAGGGTGGCGCTGCTTCTGGGCTGCGCCCAGCGGGTCCTTGATCCCGATATCAACACCTCGACGATCGAGGTGCTGACCCGCAATGGGGTGGAAGTTCTCGTTCCCCGCGCCCAGGGGTGTTGTGGCGGCCTCGCCTGGCATACGGGAGACCTCCCCGCAGCCCGCCGCTTTGCCCGGCGCAACCTGCTGGCGTTCCCCGCTGATGTCGACGCCATCGTGACGAATGCCGCTGGTTGTGGTTCGGCCATGCAGGAATATCATCTCATCCTGCGGGGAACCGGGGACGAGGAGCTTGCCGAAGCCTTCCGCCACCGGGTTCAGGATGTCAGTCTGTTTTTGGTTGGACTGGGACTCCGGGAACCATTGCGTGAAATGCCTTTGACACTGGCCTACCACGATGCCTGCCATCTGGCCAACGCGCAGGAGGTTCGCCGTCAGCCCCGGGATCTTTTGCGGTCGATTCCCGGTCTGAACTTGGTAGAGATCACCGATGCCCAATACTGCTGTGGCAGTGCCGGTACCTACAACCTTGAGCAACCCGGCATCGCGGCGGCATTGGGAGCGCAGAAAGCACGGGCCATCCTCGCCACGGGGGCCGACGTGGTCGCATCGGGGAACATCGGCTGTCTGACCCAGCTCCGACTTCATCTCCGCCAACTGGGTTCACCGATGGAGGTGAGACACACCATTCAAGTCCTTCGGGACGCCCACCCTACCTTCTCATGACCTGGTCACAAAACTACGATCCTCTCGGCAATCTGGTCCTTTCTTCGCTGGTCGCCGCCTTGCCGGTGGTGGTTTTGCTGGGTTTGCTCGCTTTCTGGCATGTCCGGGCCCAGCTGGCGGCAGGAGCCGGTCTGCTCGCCGCCCTCGGGATCGCGGTTTTGGTGTATGGGATGCCGGCAAAACTGGCAGGCATGGCGGCCATCAATGGAGCGGCCTTCGGCTTGTTCCCCATCGGCTGGATTGTTCTCAATGCCATGTTTGTCTACAATCTCAGTGTAGAGACCGGCCAATTCGCCGTCCTGCAGCGGCAGATTGCGGGGGTCTCGAGTGACCGTCGAATCCAGGCACTCCTGATCGCCTTTAGTTTCGGGGCCTTCATCGAAGGCGCGGCGGGGTTTGGCGCGCCGGTGGCGATTACCGGGGCCTTAATGATCGGCCTTGGCTTCAAACCGCTCGAGGCGGCAAAACTGGCCCTTATTGGAAACACCGCTCCCGTTGCCTTCGGGTCGTTGGGCACCCCGCTGACCACGCTGGCGGATGTCACGGGTTTGGACCTGATGTCACTGAGCGCGATGGTGGGTCGGCAATTGCCTCTGTTCTCCCTGATCGTGCCGTTTTGGTTGGTGACGGCACAAGTTGGCTGGAAGGGGATGCTGGGGGTTTGGCCGGCTTGTCTCCTCACCGGACTGAGCTTCGGGATCATGCAGTTTCTGATGAGCAATTTTCATGGTCCTTGGTTGGTCGACATTGTCAGCGCGGTGGTGGCGATGGTGGTCTTGGTATTGTTTTTGAAACGGTGGCGTCCCGCAGAGGAAACACGGACCCGTTCCCCTGTCGAAGAGACCGGCGATCCGGCTTGGAAGGCCTGGCTGCCCTGGGTGTTTCTGACGGTACTGGTATTCTGTTGGGGCCTGCCCCAGGTCAAAGCGGGCTTGAATGCAGCGTTCAACAAGGATATTGCAGTGCCCTTCCTCCACCGTGTGGTGGAGCGTGTGCCACCGGTGGTTCTGCAAGCGGAGCTGGAAAAAGCGGTGTTCAAATTCAACGCCCTCAGTGCCACCGGCACGGCGGCTTGCCTCGCCGGTTTTCTGGCGGGCCTTTGCCTGGGCCTTTCGCCCAGACGCTTGCTGCGTCTCTATGGCCTCACGATCTGGAAGCTGCGGGTGCCGTTGGTCACGATCGCGCTGATGCTCGCTTTGGGCTATGTGACCCGCTACAGTGGGACTGACACCACCATGGGGCTGATGCTGGCTTCCACCGGAATGCTGTTCCCTTTTTTCTCACCCTTGATTGGCTGGATGGGAGTGGCCCTGACCGGCAGTGACACCTCATCCAACGTTCTCTTTGGGAATTTGCAGCAGGTCACAGCCAGCCAGTTGCATCTCTCGCCTCTTCACATGGCCGCTTCCAACAGCAGCGGCGGGGTCATGGGCAAGATGATCGATGCCCAGAGTATCGTGGTTGCGAGCGTCGCGACCGGGGGGCATCCCGACAGCCCCGGCGCCGGGACCATTCTGCGCAGCGTGTTCTGGCACAGCGTGGCTCTGGCGCTGCTGATGGGAGCTCTCGTGATGATCCAAGCTTATTGGTTTCCGTGGATCATTCCCGGAAAATGAAGCCGGGCTCCGGAGGACCGAAGAGTCAGTAACGCCAGGTCAAACCGGCTCGAATCCGGTAGTCTGGCACGGACTGGAGAGCGGTGTTGTCGATCCTGACTGGAATGTCCAAGCCGATCTCTCCGCTTAGGCCGGGGCCAAAGGTGGCGCTGAGATGGGGGCCCAGGAAGACATCCGTGATCCCCGTATCTTCGGCCGATTCCCCACGGAACGTGTCCTTGCCCTTTATCTCTCCCGAAGCCAGGAGTTGCAGGGCGATGGAGGTATTGTCGTTGAGCACGAGATAAACCCCTGGGCCGGCTTCCCACAAAAAGTCATTCGCATAACGGTAGCCGTAGTCGCCTTCCGACCGGATGGAATACTGTGCCGAGCCGGTGACAAAGGCCCGGTCGCTCCGCAGGTAGAGACTGGTCCCGACGACCCCGTCAAAAGAGCCCGATCCAAGCGCGAGATCATGGCCATGAATCCCACTCTCCGGAGCACCTTCGATTTCAACTTCATGCAGCTCTTCTTGCAGGCGGTCGGAACTGCCGGTCGGAAGTTTGATCCCGGCAAGGACATGCCACAGGCCGGTCACTTGGTCGGATTCATGGTGCCAGGCCAGATACCGGGCCACCAGAGAGAGATCGCCAAATCCGGACTCCGTCCCTTCCTCCACTGCGAAGCCCTCGGCGCGACGGTAGGAACGGTGAATGTAGGGGATATTGATCTGAATACTGATCCGGTCAAAATCGTAACCCACCAGGGCTTGGGTGATGGAACTGTTCCATTCCTGTCCGATGGGGTCTGGTTCTTCCACGCCGTCGAACTGCAGTGTTCCGAAGTGAGTGAATTGCTCGGCGGCACCGAAGATGAAACCGGTGTGGTTGCCGCCATGGGCCTCCGTCGCGGTGTAAATCGCGCACAAATCACAGGTCCGTCCTGCGGTTGGCGTGCTGCCCAGACCAATGGCCAAGAGAGCGGGGAGGTAATGTTTCGAGTGCATCGGTGGGCTTGTTATCATGGCTGCGGCGTCGCAGCAATGCCAATTTTCGGTCTGATCAGGGTTTCTCTTGTTTCATGAGGTCATCAACGATTTTTCCGAACCCGTCTTCCCGATCGGTGCCAATGGCCCGGTAGGCTTCCCAACCGAGTTTGTGATCGCCGTTTTCGGTGACAATGCCGAGGCGCAGCCCTCCTTCCTGAAGCGGCATGTCCTGATAGCGGTGCATTTGGAAAGCCTCAATGGTTTTGAGGGGACGGATTTGGCGGAACACATAGATCAGGCCCGCCACTTGGCGGAGCTGGTCCTCCGGGCTGAGGGTGGGCGTGTTGAATCCTTGCTCGGAGAGAAGGATAGCCCGCGGTGTTCCCTGATAGAGGAAGGCAGGTTGGGCTAAATAGGCCGGCAGCACCGCAATGTTTTTGGGCGTGATATAGGGGGTGTTGAAATCATCTGATAAACCGGGGTCTTTCCAGGCATCAGGATTACGAAGATCCTTCGGGTAGGGGTGGTAGGCGACCCCCCACTCGAAATCTCCTTCCGCCCGTGCCATTTCCGCAAAGAGATCAAGCAGATCCCTGACCACGTAGGTTCCGCTGCCGCTGCTTTTTTGTGTCCAATGATGTGTCAACGAGATGAAGACGCGGGCGCCAGGGTCAAACAGGCGGGCCGTGTGATACATCAGTCGGGCCGAGCGCAAATAGGTCTCGAGGTACCGGGCGAGAGGTTGTGCGCCCATATTGGTCCAGGTCGCGCCTTGGTCGATTTCATTGTGCAGGATCCAATTGCTGACCCGGCCGCAGGAGCCGTCGATCCTGGACCAGCGTTCCGCCAGAAGGTGAAGCGCGGCACCATAAAGACGGGCCGGATCTTCCCCCGTCAGGTTGGGCATGGAGTAGACACCCCGTGCATCGGCTTCGGGATGGGTCAGCAGGGAATGCGGTTTCCCTGCGGCATCCCTTCCATTCCCCACCAACAGAATCACGCTGACGATGATCTCGCGTGAAGTCAGCAACCGCAGCGTCCGGTCATGACTTTGGAGCAGCTTCTCGTTGAGGAAAAATGTGCGGCCTTCAAACAGCCACGGGGTCCAGCCCGTGGCTGGCGTGTCCCGGATCAGGGTTTGAATCACAACATTCATCGTGGCATGGCGAATGCCGAGATCAAAGATTTCATGATCTGGACGGCTCAGCGAGGGGATGCCCCCGAGTCCTTTTTGGTGCGGCGCACTCAGCCGGGGCAACGGACGGGCCACTCCCGGATCCCAATGCGACGGCCACCGGGCGGCGCTCGTCCAATGCCCGGTGGCATCGCACAAACGCCAGCGCCAGAGAGCCCGGTCGCGCAAACCGGATGGCTCGATCCGAGGGACTTTCAAGACGAAGTGTCCACTGGCCTCGGGTGCCGCCTCCGCCACCGCTTGTTTTCGGGAAGCAGCGTCAGACCGGCATTCGGGGGGAATCCCGATGAGCTTCATGGGAGCGGTGGCCTTGCCGGTAAGGGTGATCTCTCTCTCCCCGACTTGGACCGTTTCGATATGCTCGGCAAAAGGGGATCGAAGATCCGACAGGATGACCGCGCCTTCGGCCTCACGGGAAGTGCGAACAAGCTCCCTATTGGTGGCCAGTCGTTTTTCCTCCGCCTTGGCTTCCCGCAGCATCATCCGTCGAAACCCGATCCGGGTGCCGGTGCCGCCTCTAAGTTCCAGATGAAAGCGCATTTCGGGATGCCCGGCGGCGGGCCGGGGATCCAACCCGCTGAGGTCGAAAGCCAGAGGTTGCCAGGTTTCGGAAAGTGGCAAGGGGCGGCTCTCGGCGACCGCCATGGAGCCGTCCGACACTCGGTAACGAAGGACCACGGCATCCAGTCCGACGGGGGCAAAGTATTCCAGAGCAAAGACCGTCTGTTGGTCCACTTGGTAGGATGCGGGCACGACGGTCGTCCAAAAGTGCGGATTTCCTTTCCCGAGAGTGACCTGAAAGACAGTGTCCGGCTCCGCTTGGATTTGAAGATCCCGATGAGGGCCCGGACCCAGAGGAACCTCCGTGGCATGGCCGACGGGGGACAGCACGAACAGAAGGAAAGCGGGAAGCAGGCGGGTCATGGGCGGGAGGGGTCCATCCCAAGTTGCCCTGTCCATGACATTCCGTCTCACAAAAAACTGCCACATTGGCGGGAGTCCCTTTAGACTGGTCCATTGTCAGAGAATGCTCCCGTCGATCGTTTCCCTCCCGAACGCCATGCACATCGCGACCAAACGACACCTTTCCCGCCGGGCCTTTCTGCGCGGCACTGGCACCTTGCTGTCGCTTCCCTTTCTGGAAGCCATGACTCCCGCGTTCTCCCGCCCTGGGGGAACCAGTGGACCACCGAAACGGTTCGTCGCGGTGTGCGCGACTCTCGGTTTCCACACCCCCTATTTGTTTCCCCGGGAGACCGGTGCCGGGTATGCGTTGACACCCTATTTGGAACCACTCGAGGCGTTGCGAGATGATTTTTCGGTGATCTCGGGGCTTTCCCACACCGAACAAAACGGGGCGAACGGTCATACTTCCGAATTGACCTGGCTGACTTCCGCGAAGCATCCGGGTCTGGCGGGTTTTAAAAATAGCATTTCCATCGACCAACTGATTGCCGAAAAGATCGGCAACGAGACGCGCTTTCCCAGCCTGATTCTCAGTTCCGGCAGTGAATCGCTCTCCTGGTCCGCCAGTGGTGTTCCGCTGCCGGCGGAGTTTTCGCCGTCAAAAGCGTTCCAACAGTTGTTTGTCGAAGGCACCCCCGCCGAAGTGCAGGCCCAGGTTCGCAGGCTCAAACGGGGACGCAGCATTCTCGACACGGTCCAGGGACAGGCCAAAAAATTGCAGGGTGAGCTCGGCAAACGGGACCAGGAAAAGCTCGACGAGTATTTCTCGGCGGTTCGTGATCTCGAGGGCCGGCTCGTCCAGAACGAGGAATGGGTGCTCAAGCCCAAGCCCAAGGTGGAGGCGACCCCTCCCACCGACATTCAAAGCCGGACCGACGCGATTGGAAAGATGAAGCTCATGCAGGATCTCATCGTCCTCGCCCTGCAGACCGACTCGACGCGCACCGTCACCCTGCGGCTCGCTGGTTTGAATGCCGTGCCGGAAATCGAGGGGGTCAGCCGGGACTGGCACAACCTTTCCCATCATGGACAGGATCCGGCAAAAATCGAAGAGTTGAAGATCATAGAAACCGCGGAATTCCGTGCCTTCAGTGAGTTCCTTGCCAAGCTCAAGGGGGTTCAGGAACAGGGCCTCCCGTTGCTCGACAACACCGCCGTCCTGTTTGGTTCGAATTTGGGCAATGCCAGTGCCCACGATACCAAAAATCTGCCATTGTTGCTCGCCGGCGGTGGCTACCGCCACGGGCGTCACCTTGCGGTCGACCCGCAGAAGGAGGTCTTTTCCAATCTCTTCGTGACCATGGCCCAACGGATGGGGGTGGAAACGGAACACTTCGGATTCAGCACCGGGGTTCTCGACCTGAATCACGTGTGAGTGGCAGCCGTCCAGCAGGGGGGCCCGCCTCAGCGTTCTGCTCGAGGCAACTAGTTCAATCGCCTCTCTCCATGCCCGCCTTCGTTTCAGGCTCCCACTGCAATCCCCAATCCCGGATTGTCAGAAGGATCGGTCGCAGGGCCAGGCCTTTTTCGGTCAATTCATAGGCGAGACGCTTGGAGCCTTTGTCAGCGGGAATCTGTCGCACTACTCCCCCGTTGAGAAGGCGCTCCAACCGGTTGCTGAGGATATTGGTGGGTATGCCTTCGGGGGATTCGGCAAATTCTTTGAACCGCCGCCTCCCCAGGATAAGGTCCCTGATGATCAGCAACGTCCAGCGGTCCCCAAAAAGATCGAGGGCGCAGGCCACCGGACAGGGGGATCGCCGCACGGTCGGGTTGTCGCGATCCGGTGCGGCATGTTTCGAGGTTGGCATTCTCCATGGTGGATCAAGTTACTTGCAAATCAAAAGTAAAAATACTTGCTTTTTGCAAGTTATCTGACACCCATTTATCCATGACTGCCTCTGCTGGAAACCAACTCGCTGCGCCCGGTGCCGGATTGCCCAGGATCGAACTTGCCATCGCCCGGTCCATGTTCTCGTGGAAATGCCGGATGGGAACCCGCAATGGATTCATCGCCAGATTCATCCAAGAACGATCCGCGATTCAGGCGTTGGTGGAATCTTGTCAGGAATCCGAGCGCGGCAAGCGGATCCTCATCGCTCGATTGCGCGGGCTCGAGGACAGCAGCCGCAATTGGTCGGTTTGGATGACCTTGGATCACTTGCGCATCACCAATGAGGCTTTTGCCCATGTTGTCACCGAACTTGCGGAAGGTCGCATTCCTGAAGGGGAGGCCAGCACGGCGGCCGTAAAGCCCACTGCGCAGCCCACTTCGGCGGTTGAAGCCGACTATGAGCGCTCCTGTGACGGGGTCCTTGCGGCGGTCGCTGCGGCCCCCCAATTAAAGACGGCAAACCGGTTCTCGCATCCGTGGTTCGGACCGCTCGATGCCTTTGCTTGGCTGGCCCTTTCCTCCCTCCACCTCGGGATTCACCGGGCCCAAATCGCGGCCATTCTGAAAGGGTTGGGCCAATAAATGCCCCGCGATCCGATTCCGTCCCTCTCCAAGTCCCCTCCGCTTCTGGTGATCCGATGATCTCCGGTCAGATTTTCTCTGTCAGGATCGTTCTGGAAAGTGCCCATGACGCATCGAACCGCCCTCCTTTGCTTAGTCATTCTCCTCGGTTTGGGAGAAGTCCGGATTTTTGCCGCTCTGCCTGCCCTCCAGCCTTTCCTCGATCAGCATTGCATGGACTGTCATGATGCTGATGCAAAAAAGGGTGGGTTGGATTTGTCGGCCCTTTCCACCGATGGAGCCCAAGCTGGGGCCCTGAAGGAGTGGGTGAGGGTATTTGACCGGGTCAGTGTTGGGGAAATGCCCCCAGCCAAGAAACCCCGGCCGTCACCCGAACATTTGAAAACCTTTTTGTCCACTCTTGGGGGCGATTTGACCGCCAAAGACATGGCCCGAAAAGGGACCGTGCTCCGCCGGTTGAACCGGAGGGAATACCAGAACACGATCAATGACCTGCTCGGAGTCCGGGTGGATGTCATCGACCTTTTGCCACCGGATGGGCGTGCCCATGGCTTCGACAATGTCGGGGAGGCCCTGTCGATCTCCGGCATGCAAATGCAGCGCTACATGGAGGCTGCGGAGCTGGCCCTGAATGCCACTCTGGTCGGCAATGAACGTCCGGAAAGCACCAAGGCCAGCTTCACTCTGGACGTGGGCAGGAATTTGGAACACACTGGCAAGCACTGGTTGAAGCGTGACGATGGAGCGGTGGTGGTTTTCAATGAGGGTGGCTTTCCCAGCACCCAGATTCCGAATCTCCGGGTCAGGACGGCCGGCAACCACAGGCTGCGCATCTCCGGCTATGGCTACCAAACCGGAGAGCCTGTCGTTTTTGCCCTGATCACCGGCAACTTTGGACGAGGCGGGGTTCAGAAAATCCAAAGCTTCCACGAGGTGCCGGTCGATCAGCCGGCCACAATCGAAACCACGCTCTGGCTGAATGAGGGTGACGGGATCAAAATCAGTCCGCAAGGCTTGAGTGGTCCTGATGGACACTCACCTGTCAAAGACGGGCCGGACCAGTATCCTGGTGAAGGCATGGCCATCCTGGAAGTCACGCTGGAAGGACCGTTGGTCAGCGAATGGCCTCCGAGGGGGCGTCAGCTGCTGCTGGGAGGGGCGGCCTTGAAAGAAATGGCACCGGAAAAGCCCTGGATGAAAGGCAAACCGGGTTACAAACCTGTCCTCACTGCCGATAGCCCCGATCCCCAAGCGGAATCCCGCAAGGCATTGTCGGCTCTCCTCACTGCCGCCCTGCGACGGCCTGTGAGCGCCACAGACGTGTCTCCTTATCTCCACTTGTTCGATGCCGAGTTCTCCCTGAATCAAAATTTTTTGGACGCCATGCGCACTGCCGGGATCGCCGTGCTGAGTTCGCCCGAGTTTCTCTTTTTGAAGGAGCCAGCCGGAAAGCTGAATGACCACGCCCTCGCCTCGCGACTGAGCTACTTCCTGACGCGCTCTGCACCAGATTCCGAATTGTTGTCTCTCGCGGAAACTCACCAATTGGGGCAGCCCGGGGTGCTCCGGGCCCAGACCGAGCGGTTGCTCAAGGGTCCGGAGCTGGAGCGCTTTGTCACCGATTTCACCGATGGATGGCTCAACCTGCGTGAAATCGACTTCACCACGCCCGACAAGCAGCTCTATCCTGAGTTCGACGCACTGTTGCAGGACTCCATGCTGCGGGAAACCCGGGGATTCATCATGGAATTGATCCGGGACAATCTGAGCCTCTCCCTTTTGATTGATTCGGACTTTGCCCTGCTCAACGCCCGGCTGGCGAAGCATTATGGTATCCCAGGAGTGGAAGGCTTGGCCCTGAGGAGGGTGAAATTGCCTCCGGACTCCCATCGCGGCGGGATTTTGACGCAGGCCAGTATTTTGAAGGTCTCCGCCAACGGTACCAACACCTCTCCGGTGGTCCGCGGGGTTTGGGTCATGGATCGGATTCTCGGCATGGAGCCGCCTCCACCGCCGCCAGGCGTTCCCGGGGTCGAACCCGACATCCGTGGAGCCAAAACCATGCGGGAGATCCTCGACAAACACCGATCCTCGGAGACCTGCAACGGGTGTCATCGCATCATCGATCCTCCAGGATTTGCGTTGGAGAGTTTCGACGTGATCGGAGGTTGGCGGGACCGGTTTCGCAGCGCGGGGGAGGGGGATCCTGTGGATCTCCGAATCGAGGGGCGCAAGGTTCGCTACCGGCTCGGACCAGCGGTGGATGCTTCCGGTGAATTGAGCGGTGGGGCCCGCTTCGAGAACTTTGAGGCATTTCAAAAGCTGCTGCTTTCCAGCAAGGATCGGGTCGCCCGCTGCGTGGTCGAAAAACTGCTCGTGTTCGGGACCGGGCGCGAAATGGGCTTCTCCGACCGCAGTGAAATCGACCGTCTGGTTGCGGGATCCAAGACTCACGACCATGCGATGCGGGAGATGATTCATTCCGTCGTGCAGAGTGAATTGTTCCGCACCAAATAGTCCTGCGGGATGCCGACTGCGACAGAAATTCGGGTTAGGCTCCTCTCCCGGGCAGTGTTTTGCCAAAGGTCCACCCACAGTGATTCCGGGGCCTGAAATTTCCCGTGGTGCTGGAGCGGGGCCCACTGCTATGATGCGGGATGAACCGACTCCTCTGGACTTTTCTGGTGCTTCTTCTTTCCCGGGGCCATGCTTCAATCCGGGCTGAATCCCCCGCTGGAGCGGCTCCCTCCACAGTTTTGCAGGTGGATTCCGGGGCGTTTGCTTTTTCTCCGGCGAACTGGGTCGGAGACGAGGGACGGGAAGGCAGCGCTTTCCGAGAAACCTGGAATCCGGGTGCCTATGTGAGGATCACTTGGGAAACCCAGGACGCCAAAGTGGCGCCCACTCTCCTCTTGGACACGTCGGTGTTTCCAGAAAAGGCGAAGCCTCCCATCCTGGCCTGCTCTTTGGACGGGCTTTGGTCGGGTGATGTCCCCTGTGCGCCGATGATCACTCTTCCCGCGCTGAGCGGTCCAGGGAAACACAGTCTCACCCTGTATTTGAAAAAGTCGGAACAAAAGGACCGCTGGGGTTCCCCGGGGAATGCCGGCACCAACATTCTCCGCCTGACCGGGATTCGTGTCGATGGGGACAGCAAGCCATTGCAAGAAGATCCCCAGCTCAAACCCTGGGCCCTGATCGTGGGGGACAGTATCACTGAGGGGGTGGGAGCCTACGAGCTGGAAGGGTATTCTCATCTGGTGGGGCAGGCGTTGCTGACACAGGGATATGAATATGCCATCAGCGCCTGTGGATGGAGCGGGTGGCTTCACCGGGGGGACAATCCACCGGGAGATGTACCAGGGTATTACGTGGTGACCGATTCGCGCAAGGGGACCGGAGGGACCTATCAGGAAGCCGACAGCCGTTGGAACAAAATCGACGCCAATCATTCCCTCTTGGACGACAGGGGACATCTCAGTGGTTATGGCCTGACGGGGCAGGAACCGTCTGTGATTCTCATCAATTACGGCACCAATGATGCCATCCACAAAACCAATGATAGTGACCTCAAAGCCAGCATGTCCCAGTGTCTGGTGGCTTTGCGGGGTGCGGCCCCTGCCGCGCACATCGTCCTGTTGGTTCCTTTCGGGCAGTACCGGGTGAAAGAACTCCGGGAGACCGTTCGCGATTACCTTGCGGCCCATCCGGAAGATCACAGGCTGACTCTTCTGGATCTGGGACCGGAGGTCGCCAGATCGTTGGGAGCCAATGGGTATTGGGGCGGTCTTCATCCCAATCCCCGGGCTCATGCCACATTGGGGTCCCAGGTCACAGCGCATTTGATGGCGGTCATCGCGAAGCAGCCATGAGGTTGGAGAAACTCACGCGCCCATTGCTGGCTCCCACCGTTTCCCGGTGGTCCAGATCTCCTGTCAACGCTCCCTTCGTCCGGGTTGCCGTGGCAAAAGAGTGGTCTTCTGTTCCATCTGTTAGAGTCTGAATCAGTATGCACGTTAAAAATTCCGCCACTTCCCGCCTGCGGCGCGTATTCACGGAGGGTTTCACCGCGATGGACCTTGCCGAATCGTTGGTCTCCTTTGATTCCTGGACGGCCAGTGAGGTAGTCCGGAAATACATGGACTGCAAAGGCTTCGATCGGGTGGGCATCCGGCGGGACGGCCTCGTGGCTGGCTATGCGCGTCGGGAGGATCTGGACGGTGGGGAATGCGGTGACCATCTCAGGCCTTTCATTGTCGGGGACGACATTGTCCCGGCCAATGCGAGCTTGATGCAGGTGGTGAAGTCATTGGCGATCAATTCCCAGTGCTTCGTCCTGATTCTGGATCAGGTGGGAGGAATCATCACCCTGAGCGATTTGGAAAAACCGCCAATGCGGATGTTCCTTTTTGGGATGATCACTCTGGGGGAAATGCTGATGACGGATCTCATCCGTTTTCGCTGCCCCAATGGCACCTGGCGTGAATTGGTCACACCGCAACGGCTTGCCAAGGCGGTGGCTCTGCAACAGGAACGCCTGCGGTGCGGGCAGGAGGTGGAGTTGCTTGACTGCCTCCAGTACGGCGACAAGGGATTGATCCTCACACACGATGCTGAGGTGCGAAAGGCCTTGGGATTTCACTCTCGGAAAGAGGCCCGACGCGCCTTCAAAGAACTCGAGCTCCTGCGCAACAACCTTGCGCACACGCAGGAAATTGTTCCGACCGGATGGCAGCGGATCATCATCGCCTGCCATCACTTCGAGCAGAACTTGGAATTGGCGACCGGGAAACTGGGGCTCCTCGCCCGTCCGGAAGCTGGTTCTCCGTCAACCCCAACCTGACAGAAGGGGACGGGTAAGGGGCCGGCAGGGATCAAGGGAGGAGGAGGCAACCGATTGCCGGTCGCCAATGCGGGAATTTTCACCGGACTCCCTCTATCCATCAGGCGGGTGGCTCCTTGGGTGGTGATCGGTCGGCTGGAAACGGTTTCCGGGGTGGAACCATCTGGTTCCGAGGGGGGTGAAACCCTTGCCCATTCGGAGAGCCTATTGTCCCGCCGCAATTCCGGCCTTGCACTGCCACCTGGAGTGGGCAGAATGGCCCTCAATCTTATGAAACCTTCCTCTATCGCCCTCATCGCAGCCATTTTCGGCCTTGCCTCCCTCGCGGTTGGACAGAATGCCGGGAAAAACCTCGCCATCGCCCCAGCCCTCCACCCGGGGACCGAGAAAAAGCACGAGTCGTTCAATGAAATCTCCAAATTGGGGAAGGCCCCGTTGGTTTTCCTTGGCGATTCCATCACGGCGGGCTGGAGCGGAAAGGGCAAGGAGGCCTGGGACAAATACTGGGCGCCCCTGGGGGCTGTCAATTTCGGCATCGGTGGTGACCGCACGGAGCACATCCTCTGGCGCCTGCAACACGGCAATTATGATGGTCTGAAGCCGAAGCTGACCGTGCTCATGATCGGCACCAACAACACCGGCCACCAAGGCCGCCCCATGGCGGAACATGGGGGAGCCGTCTACACCAGTCCGGCCGATCAAACCGCGGAGGGCGTCTCCGCGATTGTGAAGCTGCTGCAGGAAAAACAGCCTCAAATGAAGATTCTCCTGCTCGCCATCTTCCCTCGGGGTGCCAACGAACAGGACAAAATGCGGCAACAGAACGAGGCTACCAATCAATTGATCGCCAAACTTGCCGACAACAAATCCGTTTTCTTTATGGACATCGGCAAGAGCTTCCTCCAACCCGACGGCACCCTGTCCAAAGACATCATGCCTGATCTGCTGCATCCTAATGCCGCCGGTTATGAAATTTGGTCCAAAGCCATCGAAAGCAAAGTCAAGGATCTAATGGCTGAGTGACTGACGTCAGCGTCCCGCCCATCATCCGGGAGAAGGAGATTTGAAAATGCTGGCTCTGCCGGGCGGTTCCCTGGAACCCGCCCGGCTCGGTCAATTCGTGGGCTTCAGTCGCCGGTTCCCATGTTGTCATACTCGGGAATCAATTCCAGACCCATTAGAACATAGTCATGATACTCCGCCTTCATATCCTGGATGTAGTCGGGCAGGCGGACCAATTCTTCGAAGCCCATCGCGCCCAATGATTTCAGCGCGGTGGTGCGTTCCCCGTTCAATTCCGACTCCAAACGGGTCAGTCCGCAGTGCTTGGCCACTTCGATGATTTCCCGCAGCAAAAGATCAATGAGGCCTAGGCCGCGGTGGTCTGGGTTGGTCAGGAAGTGGACTTTTCCGATGTGACGTTTCCATCCTCCGAGACGCTGATGCAGTGACCCCATGGCGGCGGCTCGACCATCGACAAACGCAATCAGAGGCAGGTGTTCGTTGAAGCCGGGGTCTTTCATCCATTCATCGAAAAGACTGCCGTCTTTGATGCGGTTCTTGATGAAAAGCTGTTCCCGGTCAGGAATCATTTCATGAAATTGCCGGAAAACAGGTTCATCCTTTTTGTCCAAAGGTCGGATCGAACACGGGGTTCCGTCATTCAAAGCGGTCCGGACAGGAAATTTTTGGAGTGCCACGTCAAGCATGAAATCGTCAACAGCATTCCCTGTGCCACTGCTCGGAGCCCGCGCCAGAATGAAACCGAAATGGCCACCGGCCAGAGGTCCTGCCGGGCTGCCCGATTTGCAATCCTGTCCGGTCCAGACGAGATTGGCCTATTCTTGATGGCATGAAACGTTTCCTGTGTTTTTTGGTTCGGGGTTACCAAAAATTCATTTCCCCTCCGTTGCATTTTCTCTCCGGACCGTTTGGCGGCTGTCGTTTCATGCCCACTTGTTCGCAGTATTTCATTGACGCGGTGACCCTGCACGGGGCTTGGAAGGGCGGTTGGTTGGGCGTTTGGCGTATTCTGCGGTGCAATCCGTTCGGAGGCCATGGTTATGATCCACCTCCCGGCTGGGAGGAACACATCCTGAAAAAAAACGCCGCTGGGGAGGTGGTTCCCCTGCATGGAGCCGCCTGCGGCTGTCAGGGGGGGCGCGGAGGTTCTCCCCATTCTTGAGGCAGCGCGATCATGGTTGCAAAGGGCTTGACCTGGGCTGGAGATCCGGGCAAACAAAAAGGGATCATGAACCACCCTTTTTTTCTCCCCGCCCTCTGCATCCTGCTTGGCTGCAATGCCGTTGTTGCCCAGGCTCCCAAGAGCACTCCGGCACCTGTTCCCACGCCTCCGCCGACCTTTGCCGACGTGGCCTACGGCACCAATCCCCGCCAAGTGATCGATTTCTGGAAGGCGCCTGGCGCGGGGCCCCGGCCGCTCCACATTTATATCCATGGCGGGGGCTGGGTGGGAGGAGACAAAAAAATGGCGGCAGCCACGGTGCAAAAGTACCTCGATAAGGGAATTTCTGTGGCTTCGGTGGAATACCGTCTCACCGGTGAAGCGCCGCTGCCGGCCCCCGTGCACGATGCCGCCCGTGCCGTCCAATTCATCCGGTCCAAGGCAGGCGAGTGGAATCTGCGGAAAGACCGCGTGGTCCTTACGGGAGGCAGCGCTGGTGCCTGCACATCGATGTGGATCCTGCTTCACGACGATTTGGCCGATCCGAAGTCGCAGGATCCAGTGGCCCGCGAGTCCACCCGGGTTCAGGGGGCGGCGGTCGGTAGTGGACAAACCTCTATCGATCCTAAGGTCATTGAAGGCTGGCTCGGACCGAATGTTCTGAAACACCGCATGATCAATATGGCGGTGGGAGAAGCCACCATTGAAGGTGCCATCGCCAACTATGCGAAGCACGAGGCCCTCTACAAGGAATTCTCCCCCTACAACCACGTCGATGCCAGCGATCCCCCCTTGTACATGACCTACGGCAATGATATGAGCCTGCCATCCAAGGACGCCGGGCATGGCATCCACCATCCGGTCTATGGGGTCAAACTCAAGGAAAAGTCCGACAGCGTGGGGCATGAGTGCCATCTCAACATCGCGGGTGTTTCCAAGCCGGAAAAGTATCCCAATGCCGATGATTTCATTTTTGGAATCCTTCTGGTTCCCTGAGAACCGGTCGTTTCATTCTTTCCTGTCGCCAAAAGGGAAAATGGGGGCAACAATACGCGGCGCCGGAGGCTTCCGGCGTCCCCTGACATCTTTTCCCCCGAAAACCCGACTACATGGACCGTACTTCCTGGATCGCCGTCATTCTCTGCGCCTCTGGCCTGGTGGGCTGGACCTTTTGGCAGCAGAAGGTGACCGCAGACTTTCAAAAACAACACCAGGCCCAAATTGAGCGGCAGAAGGCTGAAGCCGCCAAGAAAGACCAGGCGTCTCCTCAGACGCTCGAAGCCCCCAAGTCTCCGGATGCCGCTCCCGTGGTGGAGGCGACACCTCCCAAAGAGGTCATTTTGACCACGGATACCGTTCGGTTCGTTCTCACCAACGCCCAAGGGGGCGGCATCCAACGTGCCGAACTGTTGAAACACACCATGGAGCTGGGTGGCGAGGCCTTGATTTCCCTCAATGCCGCCAGTACCCATCCGGTAGGGGCCTTGTCGGACGGCCCCGGATTGTTCTCTTCCTCCGCGGCCACCATTGTCAGCCAGAACGACCAAGAGGTCATCTTTTCCAGCAAGACGACTGATGGCATCGAAGTGGAGAAACGTTTCTTTCTGCCGGTTGCTCCGGCAGGAGCGCTCCGGACCATGGATCCCTATCTGATCCGTCTCGAGGTCACCCTCCGCCGCCCCAAAGACCAGGCGGAGCCGGCTCTGGAACCGACCCGATATTTGTATTCTGGAGCGGCCGCTCCCCTTCAGTCCAATGAGACCTCGCTGCAAAGCACGTTTTATTGGAAGGAAGCAAAGAGCGGGGACATGGAACACAAAATGGGCACCTACTTCAAGGGAGGCTGGTTCAGCAAAGCCAAAACAAGCGATACCTTTGAAGCGCAAGCTCTGGAGTGGGCTGGGGTGGAGAGTCAATTTTTCTCCATCATTGGAAAGGCCTTGGTGCCGGTCGACACCGCCGTTTGGGCAAGTCATTTCCCGGTCCAAATTCCCGGGGTTAAAGAGGAGGCCAAAGCAAAGTCAAACGCGATCGAGGTCGCTCTGGGGTTGCCCCGCCTGCCCTTGAAAGCGGGTGACCAGCAGACCCACGTCTACGAGTTCTACATGGGGCCGAAGGAATACCAACGCCTCGGCAAGCTCGATCCCACCAAGGCCGCCGGCCTCTGGGGCGAGAAGGACAACCGCCAGTTGGTGATGAACTACAACTCCGTCCCGTTGTTTGGCTGGATTTTTGGATGGGCCATTAAGCCTTTTGCCGGTTGGCTGTTGACCACACTGGTGTTTTTGAAGGGAGTGCTCGGGAAATACGGGTTCGCCATCATCGTCACCACCATTATCATCCGAACCGCGATCTGGCCGCTCTATGCGAAGTCCGCCCGCACCATGAAGCGGATGTCCAAGCTGACTCCGTTGATGACCGAGATCCGCGAAAAGTACAAGGACGATCCCCAAAAGCAAAACACCGAGGTCATGAAGCTCTATGGTGAGTACGGGGTCAATCCACTGGGTGGATGTCTCCCGATGTTCGCCCAGCTGCCGGTCTTCCTCGCATTCTACCGCATGCTTTCCAGTGCGGTGGAGCTGAGGCATGAAGGTTTTCTCTGGGTCAAGGATCTGTCCATGCCGGACACGGTTTGGACCATTCCAGGGCTGGACATGCCGCTCAATTTGCTTCCGCTCCTCATGGCCGGCACCACCTACGTTCAGATGTCTCTGACTCCAAAAACGGGCGACAAAACCCAACAAATGGTCATGATGTTCATGCCGGCGATGTTTGTCTTCATCTGTTACAATTTCGCTTCCGCGCTGGCTCTCTACTGGACCACTTCCAATCTGTTCAGCATCCTGCAGACTTGGCTGACAAACCGGCTGCCCGAACCCGAATTGAAAAAGCGCAAAGTCAGCGCCCGGGCCGGCGGAGGTTTTTTTGACCGTCTTCAAGAGCGTGCCAAGCAGCAGCAGGAGCGTGCCAGGACCCTCGGTGATCGCGGTGACCGCCATACCCAGAGCAAGACGAAAAAGCGCAAGAAATAGGCAGGAAGGTTGGTGTGGGGAACTTTCAGAAGCTCCCTCCTTCATTCTTGCGGATTTTTGAGGTGACTGGCTAGGTCTTCACATTCCCCTTATGAAAGTGCGACTCCTTCACATTCTCGCTCCGACCGCCTTGCTGCTTTGCCCGGCAGTTCAGGGCCAGTCCAAAAAAACGCCGTCTCACGCACCCCGGCCCGGTGGTCCGTCCTTGGTCTACAAAATCACCGATGCCGACAGCACGGTCTACCTTGCCGGATCGGTGCACATGTTGCGGGAAAGCGATCTGCCGATTCCCGGGGCCATTATGCAGGCTTACGAGGACAGCCAGCGTTTGGTCTTTGAGATCGACATGAAGAGTTCTTCGGACATTGGAATGGCAATGAAACTGCGGGCAATGGGCAGCTACCCCGCTGGCGAGACTATTGAAAGTCATCTCTCGCCCGGCACCTACGCAAAGTTGAAACAATACTTTGCGGACCGGAACACCCCAATTTCCTTCTTTTCCTCCTTGAAGCCCGGAATGATGGTGCTCACCATTTCCTCGGTCGAGGCGATGAAACTCAAGGCCAGGCCTGATCTGGGAGTGGAACTGCAGCTCTTCACCAAAGCCACCGAGGACGGAAAACCTTCTTCTGGGTTGGAAACCTTGGAATTTCAGGTCACGTTGCTGGACTCACTGCCGGAGAAGGACTTGGATGCGCTGCTCAGTGAAAGCCTGGACCACGTCGAGGAAGTCCCCAAGATGCTTGCCAAAACCATCGACGCTTGGAGGGAGGGAGATTTGAAGACTCTCGAAGAGGTGGTCAATGAGCAACTCGAAGAAAGCCCGCAATTCAATGAACTCATGCTGGCGAAACGCAATGCCAGCTGGGTGCCCAAAATCAAAGAAGCTCTGGCGCGCAAGGAAAACGTCATGATTGTGGTCGGGGCGGCCCATCTTTTTGGCAAGCAAGGGGTGCTATCTCTGCTGCGGCAGGAGGGTCTGCAGGCTGAAATGGTCAGAAACCCGACGGTTCCGGCGTCGAAACCCTGAACCCGAGCCCGGATCTCTGGACGCTCACTGGCGGAGCATTCCCGAGAGACTGGGCATGCCTGGAGGCCGCTCGGAGATCGGACGGAACTCCCGTTGTTCATAACTGACGGGATTCTTTTCCAAAATTTGGCCTCCCTGAACCTTGACCGCTCCGCCTTCCACCATAGAAAGGGCGGGGCTGCTGGTGCCCCGGTTGGTGTAATTTTTTCGTTCGACGATGTCCCCCGTAGGCGAAATAACGGTGTAGGCGTAGGATTGAGGCCCCCCCAGGTGCAGCACATGGAGATTGTTGGAGCTGTCGAGGACATACTGCGGGGGCCGGGAGATGTAATAACTACCCAAGGAATACGTGTGTGTCACCTGCCCGGTGTCCATCTCCGTCAGTCGAAAGTAGAGTTCGCGGGAACTGTTGCCCTCATAAAAGGTGAGCAGGGCATACTGGCGATATTTCCCGGCGCCGGGAAGACCGGCCGGAACCCCGACCGCTTGGGACCACATCTCATGACCATTGGTGACTTGCACATTCGTCTGCTTGGTCTCGAAATACTGCTTCATGTCGGGGAACAGTACCCGCACCTTCACCTTGTAGGAGCCAGGGCGGTGCATCGCATATTGGGAATTGATGTAAACCTTCAATTCATAGGACTGACCAGCTTGGAGGACCACCGGCTTCGCGCTGGGATTTCCCTGTTCGGGAATCATGAGTTGACCGTCCGGTCCGATCACTTGGAACTCAAGCCACCGCAGATCCCCCGCATCCGCCAGAGCAAGGTCCCGTCCTGCTCGGTTCACCAAATAGAGGGTGCCGGCGATGGGCTCGTAGGTCATATAGGCCGTTTTGTCCGGCTTGAAGGAGATTTGCATCTGGGCCCGTCCGCTTTCCGGAAGGATCAATAGACCGACGGCGGCCAGCAGCCCGATCAATCCCACCCAAGCCCGGGAAACCGGTCGGCAGAAAAGTAAGGGAGTTTGCCGGAGGGGCTGCTTCACAAGGGTTAGAGTTGAAAGGTGTCAATTGGCAGAAGGCGGGGCGGCAGGTGGGTCCGCTGCCGGCTTGACGGGAGCTTCCGGTGCCGGGGGAGCCGGCGTCGCCGGGGCATCGGGAGTCGGAGGTGCTGCTGGCGCTGTGGCTGGAGCGGGAGTTGAGGGAGCCGGAAGATTCGATCCCGGAGGCGGCAGATCCTTGGGATCCTTGTCACTGACCGTCCGGAAACCAATGGAAAGCTTGCGGTCGTCAGCGGAGTCGGAGGGACGTCGATTTTTCAGCTCAAAGTCCTTCGACGTCGTGTAAGAAGCGCCTCTGTAGTAGGGCACTTTTTTGTCGGGATTGTCGGGATGCACATCCCAGGAGCCCGTCCACTCGCTCACATTTCCGGCCATCCCGACCACAGTGTAATCGCTGACATCGGTGGCGATGGCGTCCACTGGATTCCAGTAGCGGTAGCCATCCTGCCACCCCGGCTCCTTGTCGCCGTTTTTGGTGGAATCAGCACCGGAATTGAATTTGAGCAGATCCAACGTGTCGCCCCATGGAAACACTTTGTTGTCTCTGGCCCTTCCAGCGCGCTCCCATTCGATCTCGGTGGGTAATCGGTGCCCCCTCCAAGTTGCGTAAGAGTAGGCATCCCACCAATCCACCCCCATCACCGGGCAGTTCAGATCAATATAGCTTCCGTCATATTCGGAGCCTTTTTCGGCCAGCTCATAGTACGTGTCCCAATTCAGGGGTTTGTGGTCCTTTTTGGTCTCCGGTTGCTCGGCGTGGGACACGGATTTGAAGAGATCCGGATCCGCCTTCAATGCTTCCAAAAAGTCGGCGTACTGGGAAATGGTGACTTCATAGAGCCCCATCCAGAATTCGTTGACATGCACTTTATCCCCGTCCTGGTAGGCAAAGTCGCCGGCCGGAATCAGGGCCATTTGGTTGAGGTTGCGGACTTCCGGACCCTTGTCGAGCAGTTTCAACGCCACCAGTCCGGTAGCCAGGATCGCCACCCCGGCAATGATGCCGGTTTTGATGGCTTTGCGGTTTTTTTCGCGATCCAGCTCGGCTAGATAGTCACTTTCAGCCTCGGCTTTTTCAACCCGAATCAAGGCTTCGATGAGTTGTTTGACATCCCGGATGCCGTCGGCTCGGTCGTTGTTCTCCATGCGCAGGAGGACGTCGAGAATGCGTTTCTCAAGGGAGGTTCGTTTGCCTTGCAACACCGGCCGCAGCGCGGCAGCGAGGATGCTCATCTGCTCGCCCGGTTCGGTGACCACGGAGGCAGAGTTTTTGACGGGGTTGGCAATGCGGGCGGTGTCTCCGGTGACGAAAATGCCCTCTGCGGTCAATGCTCGGAATCGGACTCCGCTGCCTTCGAGATAGCGCAGAACTTCGGCGCAGCTGGCGAGCACTTCGTAGGCCATTTCATCATCCAGCTTTTCATCTGCATCGGCCATCGCTTTGAGCGACGTGCCATTGATCATTTCCATGGTGTAGAAGTTGACTCCGCGCTCTTGGGCGGCTTCATAAACCAGGGAAATGTTCTGATGGGAGATCAGGGCGCGCGCGCGGGCTTCCTCGGCGAAGGCATTTACCCAGGCCGGATCCCGCCGGTGTTTGCGGAACAGGGTTTTCAAGGCCACACGGCGCTGCATGGAAATCTGCTCGGCTTCGTAAATGGCGATGTCGTCATCCGCATGAATCACCGAAATCAGGCGGTAGTCTCCGAGAAGGGTGCCGGGTTCAAGGGCCCCTTCGGGCAGCTCTTCAAGTCGTGGGCTGTCCTCCGAGGCAGGTTCATCGGCGGTGGGGGAAGAGGCATCCACTGTGGGGGGAATCTCTGCGGCGGTGGCATCGTCCGGTGACGAGGTGGGGGGCTCCGGTTCGGTCGGCTGGACATCCTCTTCAACCATTCCGGGTGCCGGGGTCTCCTGGCGCCGGGCCGCGACCCTGGCTGCGACTTTGGAGAGCCAGGCGGTGAATCCTTCTGGATCCACCGGCTTGTGGAAGAGTTTTTCTCCCCGCATCTGTTCAAAATAGGGCACCATGTCGAAACCGGCCGACAGCGCCCCTTCCAAGGTTTCGAAATGCTCCAGCAAAATGTCCCGGAATTGGAAGGCCGCAGAAAGGGAGGCCTCCTCGACTCCCAAAACCACGGCGTGAAGTTCCTGCAGGGTGTTGGCGATTTCCCAAGCCGTGTCTATGTCCCCGGCCAAATAGACGTGGCTGGCAATTTCTCTGGCGGGCAGTTCGAGTGACTTCCGTTGTGCTGGATCTTCCTCCACAATCAGCACGGAAAGGATCGGAGAGGACTCTGGGGGAGGTTTCGGAAGGTTATTCATTCGGAAAAAGGCTGCTGTCTGGACCCTGCACCGGTGGCTTTTTGGCGGATGGGCGCTCCATTTCTTCGAGCAAAGTCGCAGGATCCGCCACTGTGTCTTGCAAAATGTCGCAATAATACATTTCGATGGCGTATCCGTAATATTTGCGGCGCCCTCCGTCTTTAATTTCTTCGGGCGTGAAGGCTTTCTGGTGGTAGATCACATTGATCACCTCCCGTGCTTCATCTTTCCAGTCATAAGGCTGTGAAATGAACTCCTCCTCCACCGTGGCGGTGGACTTCTCGACTGCGCCGCCTTCCAATTCGTCGAAGAACTGAACTTTGATGATCATGTCCTCGCCCTTGGGGGTGGCGCCGTCGAGCGCCAGAACGGGAACCGAGAGGGACCATATTTCTTCACCTTCTGCGGCATCCTGGCTCTGATGGGCCCCAATTTTCCCCAACTTGAGTGTTTTGGGTTTCATCGTGTCTCCTGCGAGAGGGTCTCCCTTCAAAGCCATGGTCGCGAGATCATAAAAAGCACCAGCCTTTTCCGGTCCGAGGGCCTCGATCCGGTTCCAATAGGATGAAGCTTTGGAGGTCAATCCCATCTGGTTGAGCGTGACCGCGAGCTCCTGAAGCACCCGTGGATGCTCGGGCAGGCTGACTTCTAGTGCCCTGAGCCTTTCCAATGCCTGCACGGTGTCACCGGTGGAACGCAATTCCAAGGCTTCTGCCATGATGGATTCGAGCTGGGGAGTTCCCAACTGGTGTGCCGGATGAGTCTCACCCGGTGAGGGGGGCGCGAGGGAAGCCGCCACGCGTGTAGAGGGAGGAGGTGCCGGCGAGGGGGTGGTTGTCGTCGGGACGGGGATGTCAAGAAAAGCGGTCACAGCGGCCGCTTCGGCCTCTTTGGCGGATGAAGACAAGGCTGGCGCGGAAAGGAGAGGCATTTCCAGCGGCAGAGTGCCCACGCCCGCGGTCAAAGGAGGCACAAAGCCATTTGAGGCCATGGTCTGAGGAGGCGCTGCCGGACGGATCGGGGCCGGCAAGGCAGCATTGGCCGCAGGAAACACCGTGCCGACAGTGACTGGGGTGCTGGGCAGGGAGGTGGGACGGCGCAAGACCGCGACCGCGACTGCCAACACCTGCAGAAAAAGGCATAACCCGAGCACCCACATGGCCGTGGAAAAAGTACGCCCATGAAGTGGAACGCTGTGGGGAAGCCGGGTGGCCATGGGTATGGAAAATTACCGGAAAACAGCCGGATGACAAAACCCTTACGATAAAGGAAATGCCTCGGAATGTCAACGAGGCTCAGGGGGGTGGCGAAAGGGGGATGCGTGAGGTTTCAGCGGTGGAACTATCGCTTGCTTCCCTGCGGACCGGGCGGTTCAATAGTGGCATGTCTGCTCCCCACCCCTTTCTTGACGACCGCTTTCCCATCGCCTGGTCACGGCTTCAGCCTGCAGCTCTGGGTCCTGACATTTCCCTGGCACTCGATGAAGCCCAAGGCCGCCTTGATTCTTTGGCGGAATGGGACGGAGTTTCCCCGCTGACCTTCGAGAACACTTTGATCGCTCTGGACCAGTCCACCGAAAAACTGACTGATGCCTGGGGTTTGGTCGAGCTGTTGCAGTCAGTGCGCGACCAACCCGCGCACCGGGCCGCTTTCAATGAGATGCTGCCCAAAGTGACGGAATTTTACGCCCGCATTCCTCTCAACGAGGCTCTTTGGCGCCGGCTCAATGCCTATGCGGAGACTCCTGAGGCCCGACAGTTGAGCGGAGCCCGCAAACGCCTTCTCGACGAAACGATCGCCCAGTTCCAGCTCAGCGGTGCCGACCTATCTCCCGAAAAAAAGCAGCGGTTTGAAGCGGTGCAGGCCGAGTTGGCCAGCCTGACGCAGAAGTATTCGGAGAATGTCCTCGATGCCACCAATGCCTGGGATCTCATCATCGAAGACCCGGTCCGCCTTGCCGGACTTCCTGCCTCTGCTCTCGCCGTGCTGCGGAAAGAGGCGGTAGCCAAGGGGCTGGGCACGGATGAAAAACCGGTCTGGCGCATCACCCTGAAGCAACCCGCCTTTTTCCCGGTGCTCGAGTATGCCGAGGACGACGACCTGCGCCGTGAGGTCTGGGAAGCCTCCAGCGCATTGTGCCGGGGTGGAGAGTTTGACAACAGCGGGCTGGTCTGGCAGATCCTTGCCCTGCGGAAAGAAAAGGCCGCCTTGTTAGGCAAGGCCGATTTTGCCGAACTCGTTCTGGAGCGCCGCATGGCGCGGGATGGCAAGGCGGCGTTGAAGTTTGTCGGAGATCTCCGGGACCGGACCGCCGAGGCCTTCGCCCGGGAAAACAAAGAACTGGAGGACTACCGCGCGCAGGTCACTGGAGCGATGCCGGAACCATTCCAGCCCTGGCAGGTTTCCTATTGGGCTGAAAAACGCCGACGGGCGGAATTTGATTTTGATGAGGAGGACCTGCGACCCTACTTCCCTGTCGATGGGGTGCTTGCCGGCCTGTTTCAGTTGGCCGAACAACTCTTCCGGGTGCGGGTGGTCGCCCGGACCACCGCCTTCATTGAGCCAGGTACCGAGCCTGAAAAGCCACTTCCGGAGGGAGTGGTCGAAGTTTGGCATCCCGAGGTCAAATGCTATGATCTCATCGATCAGGCCACCGAGGAACTCCTCGGCAGCTTTTTCACCGATTGGCATCCCCGCGAATCAAAGCGCGGAGGTGCCTGGATGAGCCGGCTTCGCACCGGCAGTCCCCCTTGGGAAAGTCATCCCCGGGAACCTCATCTCGGACTCATCGCGGGCAACATGACTCCGGCCACGTCGAACCGACCGGCTTTGCTCTCGCACAGTGAGGTGGAAACAGTGTTCCATGAGTTTGGCCACCTTATCCATCATCTTTTGGGGGATGTGGACATCAAAAGCCTCAACGGAATAGCCGTGGTTTGGGACTTTGTGGAACTACCTTCCCAGATCATGGAGAATTTCTGCTGGTCCCGCAAAAGCTTGGACCTTTTCGCTCGGCACTACGAAACCGGGGAGGTCATTCCAGAGGAGCTGTTCCAAAAAATGATCGCCGCCCGCAATTACCGGGCAGCTTCGGCCCAGATGCGGCAGTTGTCCTTTGGCAAGCTCGATCTCGAGCTGCATGTCAATTACGACCGGTGGAAAGGCCGGGATCTGGACGAACTGGGAACGGAGCTTCTTGAGGGATATCTCATGCCGCTCAAGACCCGGCCTCCCAGCATGACCCGCCGGTTCACGCATTTGTTTGCTGATCCCACCGGTTATGCGGCTGGCTATTACTCATACAAATGGGCCGAGGTGCTGGACGCGGATGCTTTCACCCGTTTCGAGGCCGCCGGCGTCATCTGCCCCCAAGTGGGTTCGGAGTTCCGCGCCAAAGTTCTGAGCAGGGGCAACGCGGACGATCCAGCCAATCTCTTCCGCGATTTCATGGGGCGCGACCCCGACCTGAATGCCCTGTTGATCCGGAACGGATTGTTGTCATGAAAACCCCCACTGCTGAAACCGTCGTCCTTGTTGGGGCCAGCGATGATCCTGAACGCTACGCCCACAAAGCACTCGTGAGCCTCCTCAAGCACGGGCACCATGTAATTCCCGTGCATCCCAGGCTTACGGACATCGGAGGCCTTCCCGTCTTGGCCTCCTTGGAGGAAGTAACCGGACCAGTGGACACGGTGACTTTGTACGTGGGCCCAAAGATTTCTGCGGGACTGTTGGGGGATTTGGTGAAGCTCTCGCCACGCCGGGTCATTTTCAATCCCGGAGCCGAAAATCCCCTGCTCGCCCAGGAACTTGCCAAGGCTGGCATCGCCAGTGAGGAGGCCTGCACGTTGGTCCTACTGGCCAGTGGTCAATTTTCCAACCCATGAAAACGCGACTCTTCTCATCGTCCGCCGTGCTTTGGATGATCCTCGTTCTGGCGGGAAGTATGCTGCTTTCTTGTGATCGTGGGGACAAAAAGGAGAAAAAAGCACCACTGAAACAGTTCCCCACTCCAAAACGCGTCCAAGCGGGTGCGGATGGCTTGGTGCGTTTGAACGGACAGACCGAGCCTTACACCGGTCCTGTCATTCTTTCCGACGAGGCGCTCCACCTGCGTTACTTTGCTTATTATCACCAGGGCAAGCTTCATGGGCCGGAAATCCGTTACTATGAGGATGGGACGATGCGGAAACTTTTCGACTTCGAGCATGGCGAAAAAGTGAGGCACCGCGAATGGTTTCCCAATGCCCAGGCCAAGACCGACGCCATGATGGTGGACGGTGTTGCCTACGGTCCCCACCGGACTTGGTTCGAAGATGGTCGTCCCCGATGGACGGGGACCTTTGTCGAGGATCTGCTTTGGCAGGGGCATATTGTAGACTATGCCGAGGACGGCAAACTCATGTGGGATGCCATCTTTGACAAAGGCCGCTACCTCAGTGGGACTTATCCCGAAGCGGAACAGGAAAAACTGATCGCCAGCGGATTGCTGAAGCCGGAAAACGCCGTCTATCCACGCAAGCCCTCAACTCCCGAGGGGTCGCCCCCTGTTCAACCAGCTCCCTGAAATGCTCCGGCAGCCCCCTGAGAAAGTCTATTGGATCATCTGGGCCGCTCTCTTCTCGGCCATTGCCGTTTATGCGCTGCTGGCCTTCTCGGGAGTCGCCGGTACTCCCGAATCCTCCGATGCTTCGCAAATTGAAATTCTTGCGAAAATCTTGGGAGGAATCGCCGCTTTGAATCTCCTGATTGCTTTCAGTGTCCGACGATGGGTATCCAATCGGGATGCCATTGCGGAGGAAGTTTCTTTGTCCCGCTCGTCCTTTTCGTCCTTCGCAGCGCACATGGTCAGCTGGGCGCTCACCGAATCAGTCGCCCTCTTCGGACTCATCCTCGCTCTGCGGGGAGCGCCCCGGGAATGGTGGCTCTTGCTCATGGCGGGTTCGGCCGTTGCCATGCTCCTCCTTCGCCCCCATCTGCCAGAAGATAGGGAGATTTCCCCCCGCTGAAGGCTCACGGGACTTTCCCCTTGCGGGACGGCGTTTCGCGTCTACATTTCGGCCCTTTTTCGCGTTCGGCCTGTTTTGGCGCCCCGTTGGGCCGGACGTTTTTCATTCGGGGCACCGTCGGCTGGCTGAACCAACCTAACAACCCAACTCAAACCCACACACCACATGTCCACCCTACCAAACGTCAACCCAGCCTTGCTGGCGCTGATTGAATCCTCCTTCCGCTCTTTCCGGGAGAACTCCATTGTCCGAGGCCGCATCCTGGAAATCAAATCCCAGGTCGTTGTGGTGGACATCGGCTACAAGTCCGAAGGCGTCATCAACATTTCCGAGTTCGAGGACGAGGAATTCGCCGTGGGCGATGAGGTCGAAGTCCTTCTGGAGCGCCTTGAAAACGACGAGGGCATGGTCATTCTTTCCAAAGAGAAAGCCGCCCACAAGCAGAATTGGGACAAGATTTACAAGGTCTTTCAGGATGGCGGCCTCGTGAAGGGCAAGGTCAAAGGTGTCGTCAAAGGCGGCCTCACGGTCAATGTCGGGGTCGAAGCTTTCCTTCCCGGTTCCCAGATCGACATCATCCCGCCGAAGGATCTCAACGAATACGTCGGCAAGGTGTTCGACTTCAAGATCGTCAAAATCAACGACGAGCGCAAGAATGTCGTCCTGAGCCGCCGTGAAGTCATCGAAGCCGAGCGCGCCGAGCAGCGGTCCCGCTTCCTTGAGACGGTCAAGGCCGGCGATGTCGTTGAAGGCATGGTCAAAAACATCACCGATTTCGGTGCTTTCGTGGACCTGCAGGGCATGGATGGCCTCCTTCACATCACCGACATGAGCTGGGGTCGCATCAACCACCCCAGCGAAATGCTGGTCATCGGCCAGATGGTCAAGGTCGTCATTCTCGACGTGGACCGCGAAAAAATCCGCGTCTCTCTTGGTCTCAAGCAGCTTCAGAACAACCCCTGGGAAAATATCGAAGCCCGCTACGAGCCCGGCACCAAGGTCAAAGGCCGCGTCACCAAACTGGTGCCCTACGGTGCGTTTGTGGAGCTTGAACAGGGCGTCGAAGGCCTCATCCACGTTTCCGAGCTTTCCTGGACCAAGCGGATCACCCGCCCCAGCGATGTGCTCACCGTCGATCAGGAACTGGAGGCCGTCGTCCTCGCCATCAGCAAAGAGGAGCAAAAAATCTCCCTCGGTGTCCGTCAGCTCGATTCCAATCCTTGGGACGAGATCGAACAGCGCTACCCGATCGGCAGCAAGATCAAGGGAGAGATTCGCAACCTCACCGCCTATGGCGCCTTCGTGGAGCTGGAGGAGGGCATCGACGGTATGATCCACGTCTCCGACCTCAGTTGGACTCGCAAGATCAACCACCCGAGCGAAATCCTCAAAAAGGGCGACGAAGTCGAAGCCCAGGTCATCGACATCGACAAGACGAACCAGCGCATCAGCCTTGGCATCAAACAGCTCGAGGGCGATCCATGGTCCGAGATCGACAAGAAATTCAAAGTCGGCGATCTCGTCAAGGGAACCGTCGCCAAGATCGCCAGCTTTGGCGCCTTCATCCAGCTCCAGGACGATATCGACGGTCTGGTCCACATCTCGCACCTCAGCGAGGAACATGTGGCCAAGGTCAAGGATGTTCTCAAGGTCGGTGACGAAGTCGAAGCCCGGGTCATCAAGGTCGACCGCGCTGAACGTCGGATTGGTCTCTCCATCAAGGCCGCCGACTACTCCGAAGACCAGCTCAAAAAGGAGGCCGCTTCCTTCGAGGCGCTTCGTCCGAGCACCGACCTCGTCGGTCTGGAGCAGGCATTCAATCTCGCCTCCGAAGATTGGAGTCCGGGACAGGGGCAGCCGACCGAAGAATAAGTCAGGCCCGGTAGGTCAAGCCGCCTCCTTATCCACATCAATTCCGGAAGGGCGTGAAAGACTGCAGCGGCAGGTTTTCACGCCCTTTTTCGTTTTCTCATGAGATCCAACGGAGGAGTTGGATAGGTGGCTTCCTTGGAGGGTCCAAATGGGAGCCAACGGGAAAATTGCCGTCCGGGTTGTTCGCGACCACCGGTGCTGTCTGATCACGCACTCTCCTTGTAAACCCATCTGGATGCAGGGGGATGGACCGGAGGCCCCCAAACTGCGAAAGGGTCCAGGTTTTTGCGAAGGATCCTGCCAGCGCGCTCTTGCATCCCGACACAGACCGTGGTTCCCTAGGAGAATGTTACCGCGCGCCCTGCTGGTGGTTGTCTTGTCCTTGTTTTCTCTGCCCTTGGGCAGCGAAGCCGCTGGCAAGAAATCACAATCCTATTATTTCACGCTGCATCTCCAAGGCTCTCCAGACCAAGGGGCGAAATTCGTGGCTCCCGTTAAATTGGGATCGGAAGCGCAGCAATATTACTTCTCGGTTATTCCGGAACTGACTGACAACCACGTTGCGGCCATTTATCCTTTCATCTCCAAAGATGGTGCCTCCTTCGGGGTGGCTTTCATCTTGAATGAAAAAGGCCGCGAACGACTCTCGGGCCTGACCCTCCAGAATCAGGGGCGTCTGGTGGGGGTTCATGTCCTTGGCACCCACAACAGCGCCTTGTATGTCGATCACACCATCGACGACGGTGTCGTGGTGGTGTGGGAAGGCTTGGGGAAATCTCAGGTGAAGGACCTCTCCAAGAAATTCCAAGTGGTGGAGGCGCATGCGTCCAACCAGTAATATGGCATTGAGGATCCGGGCCCGTCCCACCGCGTCCCTGTGGTGCGCCGGATTGCTGTTCTTGGTCGTCTCCGGGATGGCCTTTGGACAGTCGGTCCAGCTCGATCTCGGTCTGCCGACGGACAATGATGCCCTATTTTCCGACGACCCCTCGCGGTTTTACATGTACGTCGACCGGAATTTTGAAGGGGTGCAGTCCAAGCCATGGAGCGGTGGTCGCTTCGGATTCGTGCGGGATCAAAAACGTATCGGTTCCAACATCATCTTTTCAAAATTTCACGAGGGTCTCGACATCCGTCCGGTCAAGCGCGATGCGGCGGGAGTATCTTTGGACGAAGTCCGTTCCATTGCGGCCGGCAAAGTGGTCTATATTAATGAAACTCCCTCACGCTCCAATTACGGTCGCTACATCGTGGTGGAGCATCAGTGGGGAGAGGGACCGCTGTATTCTCTCTATGCCCATCTCGCGAGTGTCAAATCGGCGGTAGGGCAGGACGTGGCAAAAGGAGGTGTGCTCGGGATCATGGGATATTCCGGCGAAGGCATCAACCGGGAGCGTTCTCATGTGCATTTGGAATTGGCGTTGCTGTTGAGTGACCGTTTTCCAGAATGGCACGCGCGTCATTTCACTTCCCCCAACCATCATGGTCTCTACAATGGCCTCAACCTCGTCGGAATGGATGTTTCCGGTCTTTACCATTCGCTGAAAGCCGACCCCACCATGACGGTATCGCGCTTTGTTCCGCTGACGTCCCCCTATTATAAGGTTTTGGTGCCGGGCACGGTAACGCTCGACATCGTCAAGCGGTACCCTTGGCTCATCGCCCAGGGCTCGGCCGGAACTCCGTTGCCGGTTTCCTGGGAAATCACCTTCACCGATTTCGGTCTGCCTACAGCGATCAAGCCTTCCACGCAGAGTGTGTCCCTGCCGAAACTCTCCTGGGTCAAAAAATCGCCCATCAATCACACCTACAACACCCTCTCCCGCGTCAGCGGCATCGGAGAAACCGGTGCTTTGACGGAATCTGGACAGCGCTATCTGCAACTGCTGACCGGGCAGTTTTGAACGTCGAACCTACTACTTCTAAACCATGAGGAATCGAACCGGCATGCTTTGGGGATGGTTTGTGATGGGATTTCTTACAACGCTGATGGGTCAAGAGAAGCCGGTCGCTGGTTATCCTCCGGGGGTGGTCGACCTGCTGTATCCCAGCCCCGGGGACCAATCCGAACAGCACACGCTCTTCTGGGCGCCGGAATCCAAAAAAGGCCCGGCCCCCCTGTTGGTGGCCCTGCACACTTGGTCCAGTGACTACCGTCAGGCTGAGCGGGGCTATGCCGACTGGTGTCAGGCCCAAGGGTGGGTTTTTCTGCATCCTGATTTCCGTGGACCAAACAAAACTCCGCCAGCGATGGGTTCCGAACTGATGGTGGCCGATGTCCTTGGCGCGGTGGCTTGGGCACGGGAGAAGACCCCTGTGGATGCCGACCGGATCTATGTCGTGGGGGTTTCCGGCGGCGGGCATGCCGCCATGCTGCTGGCGGGCCGGGCGCCTGAGCTCTGGGCCGGGGTATCGGCTTGGTGCGGCATTTCTGACATTGCCCGCTGGCATGCTCAACGGGGAGGGGACAAATACTCGAAGGACATCGAAAAGGCCCTCGGCGGGAATCCGGGCACCGATCCGGAGAAAGCCGCCGAGGCGGCGCGCCGGTCTCCCCTGACTTGGCTGGCCAAGGCTGCCGGGGTGCCTCTCGACCTTTGCCACGGAGTGCAGGACGGCCGGACCGGAAGCGTGCCCTTCTCGCACAGCCTGAATGCATTCAATGCTGTCGTCCCCGTTGGCGACCGCTTGGCTCCAGAGTGGATCGAAGGAGTCTATGCCCGGCCGGAGCAGCTTGGTGATCCCTTGCAGGACACACTTTACAGTCCACGCGCTGTCCGGTTTCGCAAAATTTCCGGCAACACCAGAGTCACACTTTTTGAAGGCGGACACGAGATTCTGCTCCAACCCGCCTTGAACTGGCTCGCGGCGCAGCGGCGGGGGCAGCCCGTTGTCTGGGATCCTCCCGCCGTGGGGAAGGCTACCGGTGCCACGGAGTCCGGAAAGTGACGTGCGTTTTCCCTAGAACGGGTTATTTTCTGCGGGCAACCCATCCCCATGCTCAGCGTTCTCAAGATCAAAAATCTCGCCTTGGTTGATGACCTCGTGTGGGATCTTGGCAACGGTCTCGTCGCTGTGACGGGGCAGACCGGCGCCGGGAAATCCATGATCGTGGGTGCTTTGAAGCTCATTCTTGGAGAGCGCGCCAATCACGACCTGATCCGGACAGGGGAGAGTGCCTGCAGCGTGGAAGCCATCTTTGAACTGAGCACCAATCTCCCCCGGGTCAACGCCCTGCTGGAGGAAGCCGGGGTAGATCCTTGTGAGGGCAACACCCTGGTGGTAAAACGGGTTTTCGGGTCCGGCGGGGGCAACAAACAGTTCATCAATTGTTCCCCGGCGACTCTGGCTGTGCTAAAAAATCTCGGTGATCACCTCGTGGACCTGCACGGGCCTCATGAGCACCAATCCCTGCTTTCCCAAGAGCGGCAACTCGCGATGCTCGACGCGTATGCCGGCGCGGCCAGGGAGCGTGCGGCCTATGATCTGGCTTACAGGGCATGGCAGGCGGCGGAGCGCGAATTGGGGGACTTTCAAGGCATGCGTCAGGCGACAGGCCAGGAAATCGAACTCCTCCGGCATCAAGTCACGGAGATCTCTCGGGCCGGGCTGGATCCGGTCGTGGTGGAGGAAATGGAGGCCCGTTATGAAGTGGCCCGCCACAGCGCCAGGTTGGTCGATCAGGCGCGGCATGCCATGGATGAGCTCGCCGACCGCGTGCTGCCGGCGGCAGTGGAGATCTCAAGAGCTCTCCGTGAGTTGGAGCGATTCGATCCAGGAGCCTCGGGATTCCGGAACAATTTCGAAGACTCCAATGCCAGTCTTGAAGAGCTCGGCCGTCAATTGGCAAAGTACCTCGACCGGGTCGAGATTGATCCCAAGGAATGGTCAGAACTGGAGCGTCGTATCGACGAACTGGAAGGACTGAAGCGGAAATATGGCCAGACCGTGGGAGAAATTCTGCAATATGGGGAGCAGGCTGCCCGGCGGCTCGGAAAAATCGATTCCCGGGATGAGGAGCTGGCCCGGCTCGAAAAAGGAGTTGCCACCACCCGGGCGAAGGTCGAGCAATCCGCGCAAGGGTTGTCCCAAAAACGAGCTCCCGCTGCTCCCAGATTGGCCCGTGAGATCGCTGGTCACTTGGAAGATCTGGGATTCAAACAAAGCGCGTTTTCCCTTCGTCTGGAACCACTCCCGGCGCCGGGACCTCAGGGAAAGGAGGCCGCCGATTTTCTGTTTGCTCCCAATCCCGGAGAACCTCCCAAGCCTTTGCGGGTCATTGCCTCGAGTGGCGAAATGTCACGGGTCATGCTCGCCGTGAAGAGTGCCCTCGCCAGTGAGGATCAAATCCCCCTGATGGTATTCGATGAGATCGACGCCAATGTCGGAGGGGAGATCGCACATGCCGTTGGAGCAAAAATGGCTTCGCTGGGTGAAAAGCACCAGGTTGTGGCGATCACCCACATGCCCCAGGTGGCGGCCCGGGCCCATTTTCACTACGTCGTGACCAAGGAGTTTGGCGATGCCAAAACGAGATCGCTCCTCCGCAGAGTCGAAGACGGGGAGCGCATCGATGAGCTTGCCCGGATGCTCGGTGGTGGTGGCAAAAAAGCCCGGGCCTTGGCGGAAACCATGTTGTCAGGCCAGGAAGGCAGGGAGTAGGTTTGTCTGGTGTGCCCCTAAGGTTCGATCGCGTCCTCATGGGGCCAAAGTTTGCGCCATCCCCTCGGAAACCGGTTGAGAAACAGATCTCCCGGGCGGATGGGTAGTATCTTTCGAAGTTATTGTGGCACGTTGTTTCCCATCGCTCTTAACGCGTAGACCGGGGTTCTCCGGCAGTGCGTTGGCATGGTTGACGTGCTCCTTGGGCGCCCTGCAACTATGGGTGTCCGGCCAGGATGTGGTCCCACCCGGTCCTGCGGCAGGTGCTTCCAAGCCGGCGGAGACCAAGAAGGAAGGGGCGGTGGAATCACCTTGGTCCGCAAGTGATACCAGGCTGGCCAACCAGTACATCGCGCTGCTGCAGCAGCAGCCGGAATACGGAAATGTTCTCGATCTTCTCTGGAATCTATATCAAAAGCGGGGACAAGGGGAATTGCTGCTGCAGTATTTCGAGTCCACCGCTGGTCCTCAAGGGTCTCCGCTGGGCCATTTGCTCTACGGACATCTCCTGCGGAAAAACGAAGACCTTGACGGTGCCAAGAAACATTATGAAGCTGTAATCAAGGCGGTGCCCCAACAAAAGGATGCTCTTCGGGGGGTCGCTGAAATCCTGGAAAGTCAGGGACAGAAAGCCCGGGCTCTATCGAGTTATGTCAGATTGGTGGAGATCGTGCCGCCGGGAACCGAAGAAGGGGTGGCGCTGCGCCTGCGTTTGGCGGCTCTGCTGAGGGAAACCGGACAGATCGAGCAGTCGGTGCGGATCTGGGAGGAAGTCTTGGAAGCCCACCCCGGGGAGGTGAAGCTGCGGACCGAGGTGGTGGGTCTTCTCCTGGAAGCGAATCGGACCCCGGAAGCCGCCAAAATACTGGAATCGGTGGTCAAGGATGGCACCGTGGAGCAGCGCATTGACGCCTTGCGGGAACTGGCCCGCCTTCATGAATTCGTCAACGACTTCGAGGCCTCGGCCTCGGCGGACCGTCGCGGCATGGCGCTGGCGCATTTCCGGAATTATGTCCATGAGGAGTTTTTTACTCGCTTGGTCCGCCTCTACGAACGGTTCGGGCGGCTCGTGGAATTGGAAACGGAGTTGAAAAAACCAGCCGAAATGGAGCATCCTGGGGAGAGGGAAGTGTATCTCCTGGCTGAGTATTACCGGCTCACGGCAAGGCAGCCGGATCGCATTGCCTGGACGCGCCGTCTCGTGGAATTGGTTCCAGCATCGGTCGATTATCGACTCCAATTGGCCTCGTTGCTGCTTGATTCAGACCAGAATGAGGAAGCCGACCGCCTTTTGGCCAAGTTGATCGCCGAACAACCTGACGCTCCTTTGCCGCTGATCTTGTTGCGTGTCCAAGCCACGATCCGCCAGTCCGGCAAGGCTGCCGCCGGTGCCCTCCTCACAAAATACCTCGATGAGCAGGTTTTGCCGGATGATTCCATGCGGCGTGTGCTCGATTTTTCCAGGGAATATTATCTGGATGACATCGTTGAGCGAATCCTGCGCGAACATGGTTTGGTTGCTGCCGCGCAAGCGGGCGAGTCCACTCCCTTCGAAGTGGAACTCGCCAAATTTCACCGGGAACGGGGTCGCACCAAGGAGGCCATCGAGACCCTTCAACGGTGGGTCGCCCAGACCGGGGTCGGTCTGCAGGACCGGGTGTCCAGGTTGCATCTTGCCGCGCGCACTTTGCGGGACCAAGGGCTTTCAGAGCAGGCGGGGCAGATGCTCGAGCAAATCATCACCCTGAACCCGGCGGATGAGGAAGCTCAGATGAGCCTGGCTGAGTTGCTGGCCGAGCAGCGTGACGTCAGTGGGGCCATTGCCGCCTACGAGTCTCTGTGGAGGAAAGCTGGGACCATTGCCGGTCAGGTGGAGATCGACCAGCGACTTTTCGGTTTGCTTCGAGGCATCGCTCCACCCAAAAAAGAGGAAACTGGGAATGTCGGCACCGCTCCCCGTGAAGGCGTCTTGGGTATACCAATGCTGAATCCGTTGGAAGAACCAGCCTTTCGCACCGAATTGAGGAAGCAGGCCACAGCGCTTAGCCAGAATCAGGGGGCTTTTTCGGAACCCCCTTCCGTGCAGTTGGTGGAATTCTACGGCCGGATCAAAAAAAACGCCCGGGAGGAGCCTACGGTACCCAACCGCTTCCGCGCCGCTTGGTGGGCTTTCAAGTTGGTGGATCTCGATGAAGCCCGGACGCATCTCGCAGCTTTGCACGATCCTGCGAAGCCGACCCTGGAAGTGGAACGCCTCCTGCTGGATTTGGCCGAGCAAACCGAGAATCGTCTGCTGGTGGGTCGCCAGCTGGAACTCCTCGCCAAGATCGATCCAGAGCGCGGAGCGGAGTACCAGCACCGCTGGGCGGAGTTTCGCTTCGAATTGGGCTATGAAGATGAAGCGGTTCGTCTCCTGCAAAAATTGGCGTCCTCTCCTGATGCCACGCTGAACACCCTGAAATCCCTCGCTAATGTTTACCAAAAGCAGGGGCGGACCAATGACCAGGTCCGCGTCTGGAAGGACGCCTTCGACCGGGCCAATCTTTTTGAAAAACGCGAGATCGTAAAGCAATTCAGCAACACCTTGGTGGAGAACGGAAGGCCCGAGGATGCGCTCAAAGCCTACATCGATCTCATCGCCAAAGAAAATGATCTGACCCAGAAGCGCAAGCAGCTCGATGCCCAGATCACCCTTGCGAACCGCCATTATCTCACCACCTGGCTGAAGGAC
The DNA here is from genome assembly GCA_024233005.1 of Akkermansiaceae bacterium. GTDB lineage: Bacteria > Verrucomicrobiota > Verrucomicrobiia > Verrucomicrobiales > DEV007 > JACKQE01. Next base: position 487,574 of record JACKQE010000001.1, read on the forward strand.
CGCTACCAAGAACTGGCCCAACAGCATCCTTTTGAGCGTTTTTTTCCCGAAGCCCTGGCGCGGGTTCATGAAGTTCTTGGGAATCATACGGAAGCGTATCAGGCTATGAAGCGAGCCTATTACATGGCCGGGCACGATCGGGAATTGCTCGACGAACTCAGCGAAATGGCGACCCGCTCCCAGGATCTCAAGGCCGCCATTTACTACCGGCGTCAGATCATCTCGCAAAACGAGGAGGGGGCGACACCTGAGAATTGGCAGACTCTGGCCGGAATGCTGGAAGAGGATCTCAGGGTCGGGGAGGCCGATGCGGTGAGGGAACGGCTCGAAAGCAAATTTTCCCAAAACGCCGATTTTCTCAAAGACCTGGTCCGCCATTACCGGGAAAGTGGACAAACCGGTCGGGCCAGAAGGGTTTTAGAGCGTCTCAAAAAATTGCGTCCCTGGGACACCGCCCTCGTTTTCGAACTCGGTCTGCTCCGACGCGATGCCGGTGAAGCTGCTGCTGCCTTGGAATGCTTCGAGAGTGTTATCGCTCAAACCGCGGAAGCCGCCTTTCCCACCGACGGGGACTCCGCAGAGCCGTTGCCGGTGATCCGGGGGGGCTGGAATCGTGGCGCCTCGACCCGGCCCGACTGGGGAGGCTTGGAGACTTTCGCGGGCACGCTACAGGAAACGCCATTCATGAGTCCAGAAACGCAGGACCTCCTGGTGGAGTGGTTCCGCAAATCCCGTCCTGAGTACGACACCCAGCCCAGGGCGGATGGCATGCTCAGACTGAGGGCGATTGAAGAGGCTGCCCGTCTCAGTGCCGGTCTTTCTCCCGAGGTGCTGGCCGGCTGGGTGGAGCGATGGACTGCGGAAAAGCCACCCGTCTCCCCGACCGAGCGACTCTGGGCACTGGTCCATGCCGGAGCCGGTGAGGCGGCAAGCCCCCTGCTGCGTGGGGAGTTGATGCGCGCCCGCTCGGCGGAACGCCGCCTGCTCCTCTCCGTGATCGCTGGGCGTCTCCAGCTTTGGTCTCTGCTCGGGGAGTGGGTGGCCATGCCGCAGGATGCTCCCGAGCTCCCGGGGAGGCCCTTGTATCCCGCTCTGGCGATCCTCCTGTTGGGGGTTGAAAATGAAACGCCCTTTTCCCGGGCTGGTCTCGCTGCCTTGATCCCTCGATTGGTCGTTTCTGAGTCTTTCGCCCTTCATTTGTTGAAACGGTTCGAGCAGGCCGGTGCCTATGAGAATGCCTTTGTGGTGGGAGAGATCCTCGCCGCACAGGGACATGCGGGGGAAGACACGGAGATTCTCTACACGGTGTCCCATTCCGCCCGCAACGCCCGGCATCCTCAACGGGCTGATTACTGGCTGGAGAAGGCCGCCCAGTCCTTGGGACCCCGCCCGGGGCGGGACGTGTCGGCTTACCATGCCGCGATCGTTTCCGAGTGGAGTGCCAAACTTGTCCAAGGTCAGGACCGTGTGGCTTTTTTAAGGAACTTGGAACACCGCTTCTCCGATGCCCCGGGGGTAGCCCCTTACCCCCGTCTCTTCGTCCAAGCGCAGACCGCTCTGCTTCGTGGGGATCGCGATGCTTTTCTGGGTGTGATGGGTGATTATCGGCGAACGGTGCTGGGGCTCGCCCTGCCCCAGCAACCGCCTGATCCCGGTGACTTTGAATTCCCCGAAGTCGCCACCGCTTGGAAAAACCTTCGGTCAATCCTGAATCTGTTTGCTCCCCGCTCCCACCATCTGGTTTCCCCTGCAGAGCTGGCCGAAACGCTCTCGCCCGGGTTCGAACTCCCCGCTGAAGGTCCCCGGACGCGCTCCGAGGCCGATGATTTCATGGGCACACGTTTGGTTTGGACTTTTGAAGGCCTGACGCCACGGGAGCGATCCTGGATGCTGGATACAGAGGCGATGCCTCTGACAACAGAAAGCCGCATGGACCTGGCCAGATCCTTGGAGAGTGGGGGATTTGCCAGGGAGGCCGCTCACCTCTACGGCGAGGCCTTGGTCACGCTGGATGATGCCGATTACCCCTTGGTCAACGCGTTCCTCCAAGCCAGCCGGAAAGGGAAGGACTTTGAGCCGGTTGTCGCCCTGCTGGAGGAGTATCAGGCCGGACAACGGCGGCTGCCATCAGGATACAACCAGCAGAAACTGAGTGAAGATCTCTCAGAATTCTTAGGGCTTGCGGGGAAACGGGAGGCGTTGGAGAAATATGCGGCAGAGTCTCGTCCGGGGTATCCTTCCATCTCCGACAATCACCTGCGCCGGTTGGCGGGAGTATTGGCGCAGGAGGGTGCCACTGACGCCCTCGTGGCGACAACCACCCGCCTTGTTGACGGGGGTATGGCAACGCGGGAAGACAGACTCAACGTGGCCCGGCATCTCATCAACAAGGGGCGGACCACAGAGGCTCTGCCATGGCTTGAAGGAATTCCCTTTGATCTGGACCAGCGAGAAACCGAGATCGAAGCCCTGCGGGTTTTGACCAGCGTTTTGGCCCGGCAGACCCCGGTGGACCAATCCAAGCTCGAGCGATATGCCCGCGTGGCGTTGCGTTACGACAATGCCTCCCTGACCGGTGACGTGGCAACCAGTCTCAACGAAGCTGGACTCACTGAGGAAGCCACCGGAGCCCTCTGGCTTGCCGCCCGAAGGGAAAAAAGTGAGGACGCACGTTTTCAGCTGCTGGCCCGGCTGCTCGCTTTGCGGGCCTTGCCAGGATCAGATCCGGCAGCTTGGTCCGCCATTGCCGGCGCGATTTTGGAATCCGCCCCAGCGGAGAACGCCGCCCATCTTGCGATCCTGCAGGCCCTTGCTGCGACCTGCGGAGCGCCGACACCGGCAGGGGCCAACGTTGCCTGGCGGGATCTTTTGGAGGCAAATGCGGACCGACAGTCTGCCAAGGCCACCGTCTTGCTGGGACGGGCTCTACTTGATGGCGTGCCTCCTGGGCTTTGGAGGGAAAAGCTGCGGCAGGCAAAGCTTCCCAACTTCCCGGCAGGAGCGTCACTCTTGGCAGACTTTCTTGCCTCGCCGGGCGTTGGCAAGCCAGCCGTGCTGCGACAATGGCTCGACGAAGTCGGGGACCTCGTCTGGGACATGGCTGGGCGGGATGCCTCCCGTCAGGTGGCTTGGTTTGGACAGGCTGGGGACAAACTGCGCGCCTCCGAGTTGCAATCCCGGTTGCTGGAGGAGGCTTCCTCTGACCGTTTCCTGACCCGAAATCCCGGAGGCAGCCTCCCGTCCTTTGACAACCGGTGGATGTTGCCGGAGGCCTTTTCCCGCGCAGGTTTCGATGATCTGGCCGGGGCTCTCTACCGCACCTATGCGGCTCGCTTGGCCCGGTGGAGTGATGAGCGGGACTTTTTGACCCAGTATGCCCGCTTTCTGATGCGAACCGGCGATTTCACCGGGGCTCGCTCCGTCTTGGTCCGGGGTTTCCAAAAAGAGATCGGGCTGGACCCGCTCCTGCTTGTCGAGTATTATCGGTCCATTGGACATCTCGACGATGTAGAGTCCGGTTTGCAACAAATGCAGGTCGCCCCGGGCAATGTAGCGGCAGTTCTTTCGTTGTTGAAGCGAGGTTCGCATGAGTAAACAGGTTGGTTTCGAAAAGGGTGGGTGGCATTTGGTCGCAGGAGCCTGTCTTGGCATCTGCCTTGCCTTGGGCCAGACAGGGTGTCTGAGCACCCAGACCGTCAAGACCAAAAGCTCCTCCTACACGTTTCTCGGTCACGAGGACGATTCGAAGAAGATCAAAGCAAAGTTCGGTGGCGGCTACAGCTACAGCCCGACCGGTGAGGTGATCACCGAGCGGAAATCTCCCTTTGCCGTCAACAAGATGTTGCCGGGGATGGATCGGGAAATGGGCGACCAATCATTCCGGAACCCCAAAAAGGATCTGGGCAGTAAAGCTTACAAAACGCCCGATTACCTTGTCCGGAACAAAGATGTGAATGCCAAAAAAGCTTGGGGAGTTGATGCAAGTGCCCGGGAGTCGGATATGGACCGTCACCTCGCTGCGGGGGTCGATTCCGAGGCCAAAACCAAAGAGGCCTGGGGTTTTGACAAACTGTTCCGCAGCAAAAAGGCCGCCGGAGTGGACCGCCAATTCGCAACCTCCGATCGGGGCGAGTACACAAGGGCGCAGCAGAATGCCGCCATACCCGATCCAGCCCCGGGACCCAGTGCGGCAAACAATTACTCCCTAGAAAAACGGCTCACCATGGACGACGTTCGGAAAATGCTGCATCCCGAACAGGCTGGCGGCTCTTGACCGGCGACCTTTTCCCGTGTTTAGGCATGGCGTTATGTCCGATCCAGTCCCACCCGCTCCCCGTCTTGATGCCTTCTCCCTTCGTTTGGCCGCCGCCAATGCCCTGATTCGACGCCGTCGTACCATCAAACCGGCGGCCATGAGTGTCAAACGGGTGGAGCATGAACATCTGGCCGCCATTTTGGAAAACGCAAACTGGGCTCCCACCCACGGTCTGACCGAACCTTGGCGTTTTGTGGTGTTCACCGACGAGGCTCGTGGTTCGCTGGCTTCCAAATTGCAAGCCCTTTATCGTGATACCACGCCGGCGGCGGAGGTTCGCGAAGACAAACTGGCCAAGCTCGGTGAAACACCATTGCTGGCACCTGTCGTCATTGCGGTGGGCTTGCACCGCCAGGTGTCGGCTCAGATCCCCGAGTTGGAAGAGATTGAAGCAGTGGCCTGTGCCGTGCAAAACATGCATTTAACGGCCTCTGCTCTCGGGATGGCTGCTTTCTGGTCGACTCCGCCGGTCACTTATACCCGGGAAATGGCCGACTGGTTGGGCTGGACAGGAGCTGGGGACCGCTGTTTGGGCCTCTTTTATCTCGGCTGGCCGGCAGACGAGACTTGGCCGGATAGTCCACGCCGGCCCATGGCGGACAAGGTGGTATGGAGGAATTCAGCCGAATAACCGGATCTGAATACGTCGGAGTCTTACTCGGCCCGCGGATGGGCCTTCTCATAGGCCTCCTTCATTCTCTCGATTGACACATGGGTGTAAATCTGGGTCGTCGAAAGGCTGGCATGCCCCAGCAGGCTCTGCACACTGCGAAGATCCGCGCCCGCATCGAGAAGATGGGTCGCGAAACTGTGGCGGAATTTGTGGGGGCTAACCTGCACTGGCAGGCCTGAGGCGGTATGGTATTTTTTCACCACATCGGTGATCGCCCGGCTTGTCATCCGGCGACGCAATTTACTGAGAAACAGAGCCCCTTCGCTGACTTTGGCTTCCCCCCGGTAACGCTGGATGGCGGCCACCGCTGGTCCTCCCACGGGGCAGAGTCGTTCCTTGCGTCCCTTCCCGAAAACACGGACGGTTTCTGAAATAAAATCAAAGTCCCGGCAATCCAAGGCCGCCAGTTCCGCCAGCCGGAGGCCACTGCTGTAAAAAAGTTCCAAAATGGCGGCATCCCGGGACGGCATCCACGAAGGGGCCTGCTTTTCCAACGGCAATTTCAGAGGCAATTCGAGCAGAGTGAGGACTTGGGCCTGGGTGAGCACCACAGGAAGTTTTTTTTCCGTTTTTGGGAGCAAGACCTCGACCAGTGGGTTTTTTAGCAGGCCCTTTCTCAGGGTGAGGTATTTGTAAAAGCCCCGCAAGGCAGCGAAATGGAGGCGGATCGTGGCTCGTGCCACGTTCTTTTTCATCAATTCGAACAAATACTTCCGGAAGTGATCCGGTCGGCACTCCCGCCAGCCCGGAAAGGCATTGCTGTGGGTGCGGAAGGCATGGAGTGCGTGATGGTAATTGATCAGGGTGCGGGGTGAAACATTCCTCTCCACTGAGAGATGCTCCAAATATGCCTCAGAAAGTTCATCCTCTTCCGAAGCGGAACTACCCGGTGGTAAAACCGATGAAGACAGCACCGGTGGCACTGACCGCGGCCGGCCTGACCCGCGGGAACTGGACCGTCTCATGAAGGCAGGAGGCCGAATGGACCTCAGTGGACGAGCGCCAGTGTTTCCTGGGGCAGGAAAACGGAGGTCCTTCGATTCCCAATGGAGTCCCGGTGGGGGCTTCTCTCCGTCGTTTTGGCGGGTGGCAGGGAGATCAATTGGGTCGATAGAGCATCAAAGTTCCCGTCGTTCCGCGTTCCGAAAACCACTTCATACGATTGTCCTACTTCTGACAAGGCCAAGAGAAGTCGACCACTGGGAAGATCCAAGGTCATCTCCTCGAAGTAATGACCGGACTCGCCTCCACGGATTTGTAGCACCAGATCACTTCCAGAGGCCAATCCTTCAGGGCAATCCCAGAAAATCACCATGGAACGCGCATCGCGCACCATCAGAGCGAAAGTGGCTGGACTCGCGTCGACCGGAAGGCCAGAACTCTTGAAAGAATTTGATTTCATGATGAGTATGAAAATATCGGCTTCACTGCAGTTAGCACAATGAATTTCAGTTTTCCAGAAAATTCGTATTCGTAAAGCAAATTGATGAAACTTTCTGCGATTCGAATGTGATGAGCTCGTGAATCGGGGTATCATTTTCACCTCCATGCTCGCAAAACGCATCATCCCCTGCCTTGACGTGACCGATGGTCGAGTAGTCAAGGGCACCAAATTTCTCAACCTTCGTGACGCCGGCGATCCGGTGGAATGTGCCGTTGGTTACAACGATCAGGGAGCGGACGAGCTTGTCTTTCTGGATATTACGGCATCTTCTGATGGACGGCAGACCATGGTCGAGGTCGTTCGTCGCACAGCTGAACGCTGTCTCATGCCCGTGACTGTGGGCGGCGGCATCCGCACGGTTGCGGACATGCGAGACATGCTTCTCGCCGGGGCTGATAAAGTCGGAATCAACACAGCCGCCGTGAATGACCCGGGCCTTGTTGCGGAAGGAGCCAAAGCGTTCGGAAGCCAATGCATCGTGGTGGCGATCGATGCCAAGCGGCGACCGGGAGGTGGGTGGGAAGTCTACACTCACGGTGGGCGCACCCCCACGGGGATTGATGCGGTGGATTGGGCCCGAAGGGTTGAGGATCTGGGCGCTGGTGAGATTCTTCTCACCAGCATGGATGCCGATGGAACCAAGGCTGGCTATGATCTTCGACTGAACGCCGCAGTGAGCGGTGCCCTCAGCATCCCAGTGATTGCCAGTGGCGGTGCTGGATCCCTGGAGCACATGGCCTCAGTGTTGGGCGAAGGAAAAGCAGATGCCGTCCTTGCTGCCAGCATTTTTCATTTCGGTGAGTTCACTGTTTCGGACGTAAAGGAGTATCTCGCCTCCTGTGGGATCCCCATTCGGCCGGTGCATCTTTTTCCAGTTTGAGCGCCCTCCTGACCTGTTCCAACCTTGTCAGCGCTCCCCGTCTCTTAGGTGATCGAGAGATTCATTTTTGGTCCTCTTTTTGAAAATTGGCGCAAGTCGCCTATTCTCAGTTGAGTTTGACTCAATGGTGGCCCTTCTTCGTGGTTGTGATTCAGTTTTTGGAGAATTTTTGCAAAAATCTCATTGCCGAAAACGGAACCATGCGTATCTTCTTCCTCCCGACCGGAACACGTTGGGGATCGGAGACAGAGTCGGTCGATTGCAAGTGATTGTGATCGGCTTTTTTGTCCCCGAGATGATGCGATCTTTAACAGAGACAAGCCAGTTTGGCTCCGCCCGATGCAAGCTCCAAAACAGGGGATTGGCAGGGGAGGGGTCCTAAAAAACTGGTGGAAGAAAAAGGTTAATTTGTGCGTTGCGTCCTGCCTGTCCGTGACACGGAGAGGAGAGGCGCACGGTCAAGAAAATGGAGCAAGCAATTGCCGTGCCGGATTCGTCCGGCGAGGTGGTGGTTTGGGAAGTTTTCAAAAACCGTTTTAATTTTTCCACCTGTCGGTCCGCAAGGTCCGGCGGGAATCAATGGAAACACGTTTTTTTACGGAGAGTTTGATTCTGGCTCAGAACGAACGCTGGCGGCGTGGATAAGACATGCAAGTCGAACGGAACAGATTGGGTAGCAATATTCGGTCTGTTTAGTGGCGCACGGGTGAGTATCACGTGAGCAACCTGCCCGGAAGAGGGGGATAGCCCGGGGAAACTCGGATTAATACCGCGTGTGATTTTCCATGGCATCATGGGGACATCAAAGGTGGCGAAAGCTGCCGCTTCCGGATGGGCTCGCGGCCTATCAGCTTGTTGGTGAGGTAACGGCTCACCAAGGCTACGACGGGTACCTGGTCTGAGAGGACGACCAGGCACACTGGAACTGAGACACGGTCCAGACACCTACGGGTGGCAGCAGTCGAGGATCATTCGCAATGGGCGAAAGCCTGACGGTGCGACGCCGCGTGGAGGATGACGGCCTTCGGGTTGTAAACTCCTGTCATCAGAGAGTAAAGCTTTGCGGTGAATAGCTGCGGAGTCTGATAGTATCTGAAGAGGAAGGGACGGCTAACTTCGTGCCAGCAGCCGCGGTAATACGAAGGTCCCAAGCGTTGTTCGGAATTACTGGGCGTAAAGCGTGTGTAGGCGGCAGGGCAAGTCAGATGTGAAATCCCGGGGCTCAACCCCGGAACGGCATCCGATACTGCCTTGCTCGAGTAGTGGAGGGGAGCCTGGAATTCACGGTGTAGCAGTGAAATGCGTAGATATCGTGAGGAACACTCGTGGCGAAGGCGAGGCTCTGGACACTTACTGACGCTGAGACACGAAGGCCAGGGGAGCAAAAGGATTAGATACCCTTGTAGTCCTGGCAGTAAACGGTGCACGCTTGGTGTGGGAGGATTCGACCCCTTCCGCGCCGGAGCTAACGCGTTAAGCGTGCCGCCTGGGAAGTACGGTCGCAAGATTAAAACTCAAAGAAATTGACGGGGACCCGCACAAGCGGTGGAGTATGTGGCTTAATTCGATGCAACGCGAAGAACCTTACCTGGGCTTGACATGCTTGTCGTAGTTCTGTGAAAGCAGGACGTCAGTTCGGCTGGACTTGCACAGGTGCTGCATGGCTGTCGTCAGCTCGTGTCGTGAGATGTTGGGTTAAGTCCCGCAACGAGCGCAACCCCTGTATGCTGTTGCCAGCACGTAATGGTGGGGACTCTGCATAGACTGCTGGTATCAAACCGGAGGAAGGTGGGGACGACGTCAAGTCAGTATGGCCCTTACGCCCAGGGCTGCACACGTACTACAATGCCCGGCACAATGTGATCCGATCCCGCGAGGGGGAGGCAATCCATAAAACCGGGCTCAGTTCGGATTGGAGGCTGCAACTCGCCTCCATGAAGTTGGAATCGCTAGTAATGGCGCATCAGCTACGGCGCCGTGAATACGTTCCCGGGTCTTGTACACACCGCCCGTCACATCATGGAAGCCGGTCGCACCCGAAGTGCCCAAAAGGCCCTAAGGTGTAGCTGGTAACTGGGATGAAGTCGTAACAAGGTAGCCGTAGGGGAACCTGCGGCTGGATCACCTCCTTTCTAAGGAGCATTCCGGTATATGGAAACACCGGGCACCGCCATGAAGGTGGTGGCCACGTTTCCGGCCGGATAGGTCGAGGCCTACCGGGACTGGTCAAACAGTTCCCATGGCTTTTGGCATTCGAAAGAATCTCAAAACCTTTTCAAGTCGCCCCGCCGAACCGTGTCAACCACGTGACCAAGCGGGCGCAACGCACAACCTTAGCCTTTTGCTTCCTGTCTCCGGAAAAACACCACCGTCGTTTTCCCTCCCTCCACCCTCTGAAATCCCCGGATTTTATGGGGGCATAGCTCAGTTGGTAGAGCGCCAGCTTTGCAAGCTGGATGTCAGGAGTTCGAATCTCCTTGCCTCCACAGGGTGTCACCTTCTTGGTGGCGCCATTGGAGAGGCCGCTTCGGGGGTCTGTAGCTCAGTTGGTTAGAGCACCGCCTTGATAAGGCGGGGGTCACAGGTTCGAGTCCTGTCAGACCCACCAGGCCCCGTTTTCGAAGTTCTGAGGCCGAGCCGGGAGAAGCGAGAAGAAAACGACCGGCGGCACGTTGAAAGTTCGTGGTTCTTTGACAACTGCATTGTGGGTGACAATTTCAATGAGAGAAACTTCATTGGAATGAAAGATAAGAAAAAGTGTGAGCCAAAGAAATTTGGAAGAAAAGGACAAGCTGTTAAAAGCGCATGGTGAATGCCTTGGTGCCAACAGGCGATGAAGGACGTGGTAAGCTGCGATAAGTCTCGGATAGCGGCAAGCACGCTCTGACCCGGGAATTTCCGAATGGGGTAACCTGGTGCGGTTAATACTGCATCGTCCCACCCTGAATCCATAGGGGTGGGTTCGCGATACCCGCTGAATTGAAACATCTTAGTAAGCGGAGGAAAAGAAAGAGAATCGATTCCGTAAGTAGTGGCGAGCGAAAGCGGAACAGCCCAAACCGGAGGCTTTGCCTCCGGGGTTTCGGGCCCCGATGTGGGACCGGAAAGATTAGGTCAAGCGTATGGAAAGACGCTCCAGAGAGGGTGAGAGACCCGTGACCGAAAATCCGACCGGCCCTAGGGAGTCCCAGAGTAGCACGGCACACGTGAAACGCCGTGTGAAGACGCGCGGACCACCGCGTAAGGCTAAATACTAGTTGGCGACCGATAGTGAACCAGTACCGCGAGGGAAAGGTGAAAAGCACCGCTGCGAGCGGAGTGAAACAGAACCTGAAACCATGCGCTTACAAAGTGTCAAAGCCCCTTTGGGGGTGATGGCGTGCCTTTTGCTTAATGAGTCTGCGAGTTTGTGTCAGTCGCAAGCTTAAGCCCTTCCGGGGCGGAGGCGAAGCGAAAGCGAGTCCGAATAGGGCGACCCAAAGTGGCTGGCGCAAGACCCGAAACGGAGGTGATCTACCCATGGCCAGGTTGAAGCGTCGGTAATACGACGTGGAGGACCGAACCGGTGAACCTTGAGAAGTTCTCGGATGAGCTGTGGGTAGGAGTGAAAGGCTAATCAAACCCCGTGATAGCTGGTTCTCCTCGAAATGCATTGAGGTGCAGCGTCGCGTGCTGACTGATGGGGGTAGAGCACTGAATGAGCTAGGGGGCATACCCGCTTACCAAACTCAATCAAACTCCGAATACCGTCAGGTGTAGCGCGGCAGTGAGTCGGTGGGGGATAAGCTCCATCGTCGAAAGGGAAACAACCCAGATCAGCAGCTAAGGTGCCCAAATAACGCTCAGTGGAAAGGATGTGGGTCTACTTAGACAGTGAGGATGTTGGCTTAGAAGCAGCCACCATTTAAAAAGTGCGTAATAGCTTACTCATCGAGTGGATCTGCGCCGAAAATGATTGGCGATAAGCGTTATACCGAAGCTCTGGGTGGTACTGTCCTCGGACAGTGGCCGCGGTAGAGGAGCATTGCCGGAGCGTCGAAGCTGGATAGCGATTGAAGGTGGAGTTCCGGCAAGAGAGTATGCAGACATGAGTAACGTTAAGACAGGTGAAATTCCTGTCCGCCGTAAACCCAAGGTTTCCTGGGCTACGTTGTTCGTCCCAGGGTTAGCCGGGGCCTAAGTCGAGGCCGATGGGCGTAGACGATGGATATCAGGTTAATATTCCTGAGCCTCCCAAACCCAAAGCACCGAGGACGCGGGGGTGGAGAGATGACGCCGACTGAATGTGGCGGAGGTGAGGCTACGGCCGATCCTACCTTCTCAAAACCAACGCCAAGAAAAGCCGGTGTGTCGTGCTAAGGGAGCCCGTACCGCAAACCAACACAGGTGGGTGGGTAGAGTATACCAAGGCGTAAGAGTGAAACCTCGTTAAGGAACTCGGCAAAATAGCCCCGTAACTTCGGAAGAAGGGGTGCCTGCTTCGGCAGGCCGCAGTGAAAGGGACCAACCGACTGTTTATCAAAAACACAGCATTGTGCCAAGACGAAAGTCCAAGTATACGATGTGACACGTGACCAATGCGGAAAGATTAAGGCAAGGGGTTAGCGCAAGCGAAGCTCTGAACCCAAGTCCCCGTGAATGTCGGCCGTAACTATAACGGTCCTAAGGTAGCGAAATTCCTTGTCGGGTAAGTTCCGACCTGCACGAATCGTGTAACGAGTTGGTCGCTGTCTCAACGAGGCGCTCAGTGAAATTGTATTGGCGGTGAAGATGCCGCCTACCCGCAGAAGGACGGAAAGACCCTATGAACCTTAACTGTAAGCTGTTACTGGTTTTTCGTTTTCGATGCTCAGCGTAAGTGGGAGACTTTGAAGCCTTTCTTTAGGGAAAGGCCGAGTCGTCAATGAGACACCACCCTTCGAATATGGGAAATCTAACCCCGAGCCTTATATCAGGACGGGGAACACTGGCAGCCGGTCAGTTTTACTGGGGCGGTATCCTCCCAAAAGGTAACGGAGGAGCGCGATGGTGGGCTCAGCGTGGTTGGCAATCACGTGTCGAGTGCATAGGCATAAGCCCGCCTAACTGTGAGACTTACAGGTCGAGCAGATACGAAAGTAGGCCTAAGTGATCCGGTAGTAGAATGTGGAATTGCTATCGCTCAACGGATAAAAGGTACTCTAGGGATAACAGGCTGATTTCATCCAAGAGTTCATATCGACGATGAAGTTTGGCACCTCGATGTCGGCTCGTCGCATCCTGGGGCTGGAGAAGGTCCCAAGGGTCCGGCTGTTCGCCGGTTAAAGCGGCACGCGAGCTGGGTTCAGAACGTCGCGAGACAGTTCGGTCCTCTATCCTCTGTGGGCGTAGGAGAATTGAGGGGTTCAAACCCTAGTACGAGAGGACCGGGTTTGACGCACCTCTGGTGTTCCAGTTGTTCTGTCAAGGGCATCGCTGGGCAGCTACGTGCGGAAGAGATAAGCGCTGAAAGCATCTAAGCGCCAAGCTCCTCCCAAGATGAGTTCTCCCTGAAGGATCGTGGAAGACTACCACGTTGATAGGCTGCGGGTCGAAGCATGGCAACATGCGTAGCTTAGCAGTACTAATCATCCGATAGGCTTGTTCCTTCCTTCCCTTCTTTTTCGGGAATCCTGTCCCAGGACAGGGGCCCCCAAGAGAGCATCACGCTCCCTTTTTCCCTCTTTCCCGTCATCCCCAATGCAGCTATCAGCGAACCACGCACCGCGTGCCGCCTTCCCCCGTTTCCCGGAGGCAAGGAGCCAAGTGCCCGTTCTTTGACATTCCCCTCCCAGAGCAACCTCCATCAACCAGACGCAATGCCTCCATTGTCCTCCGGTCCCCGGACGTCCGCCCCTGAGCGGTTCCTTTGCCTCCCTGGCAATCGCAACCATCCCAAGGGCGGGAGTCTGGTGATCATAGCGCAGTGGCACCACCCGGCTCCATTCCGAACCCGGAAGTGAAACGCTGCAGCGCCGATGGTAGTGCGGCGATAGGCCGTGCGAGAGTAGGTCGTTGCCAGAATCCAACCCACCCCCCGGTCCGCCGGGGCGGTGGGTTTTTTTGTGCCCCAATCGCTTAATGAGCTTTTTGCCTGGGCATTCTGCCATCTCTCCTGATGGGAGTCAGGAGATCATTGATTCAAGGACGTTGGAGCAGTTCCAGCGCGGCCGAGGTCAGTGCCAGGATGCCGGTCTTGATGGTGGGTTCAGGAACTGGCCGGAAAAACGGTGAGTGCAGTGACGGCAGGGTTTCGCCTTTCTCGGCGGCCTCGGTGACCACTTGAAGGCGTTGGGTTCCCAGCCAAAAGAAACACAAGGGAACCTTTTCTTTGGTCAGTCCGTATTCGGCGAAGTCTTCGGCTCCCATTGTGGGATCGCGCGTGATGACATGCTTTGTTCCCAGCCGGTTCTCCACTGCCCGGCGGACTCGTTGGGTCAAGGCTGGTTCGTTGTAAAGGGATGGCGCCCGTTCATCACTGACAATGACTTCGGGCATTTTCTCTTCCGGCATGCCAGAGGCTTGAGCCAGATTTCTGGTAATTCTTTCCACAGAATCGATGAGATGTTGCCGGGTTTCCGCTTTGTAAGATCGGAGGGTCAGCTGGAGCCGGACTTCATCCGGGATGATGTTGTGTTTGGTTCCTCCATGAATGCTGCCAACGGTTACCACGGCCGGATCTCCCGGTTTGACCTCGCGGCTTACAATGGTCTGGAGAGCCAGCACGATTTGTGAAGCCAGAACAACTGGATCTTTTCCTAGATGCGGCATGGAACCATGGCTTCCCACGCCTTTGACCACAATGTCCACGGTGTCGACATTGGCGAGTGCGAAGCCTTGGATCATTCCGACCGTGCCGTGGGGCAGATCGGAGGAACAATGGAGGCCGATGGCGTGGTCGGGTTTGGGAAACCGGTCGAACAGCCCAGCTTTCAGCATCATTCTGGCTCCGAGCACTCGTTCCTCCGCAGGTTGGCCAATCATCACAAGGGTGCCCCGCCACGAGTCTTTGAGTCGGGCGAGCACTCTTGCTGTGCCGATGAAACACGCCATGTGCATGTCATGGCCGCAGGCATGCATGACGGGTACTTCGCGACCCTGATCGTCTTTTGCCTTCACTTGACTGGCGTAGGAGAGGCCCGTCAATTCTCTCACCGGGAGCGCGTCCATGTCGGTGCGGAGAAGCAATACAGGGCCATCCCCATTTCTGAGCACCCCCACCAGGCCAAATCCTCCCACCTTTTCTGTGACCTCGAAACCGGCGGATTTAAGCTCCATGGCCAGCTTGGCGGCGGTCAGTTCCTCATGCAGAGAAAGTTCCGGATGGGCATGAAGGTCTTCGTAGAAGGTGACCAGAGAGGGCAGTTCCGCTTCCACCAGAGCTTCTGGGTCTGCTGAGCGGGCTTTTGGCACCGCACTGAGAGGGAGGAGGGTGAGGGCGAGTAAGGAGCGAAAGCGCATGCTACGATGGAAGCAGAAACCGGAATAGTCTGGCAAGCCCGCAGACGCGTGCGGCCATAGAAACAATCAAATCCCATTAAGGATTTCCGATGCTTGGGAATGGCTTGGCAACGATCAGTCTTCTTCCGCCTCTTCTGCTTGCTGGATTTGTTCCAGATCCTCCTCGAAGCCGTTTTCGAGCAGCCACTGAAAACCCACCGCATGCAACCAGACCATGGAGGAGGGGTTGCTGTAATAGGCTGCCACCAGTTGTTGGGCCGCAGAGAGACCTTCCTCCTCCGTGCCTTTTGGAACGGTCTCTACCTCTGGTTCGGAAAGCGTGTAGCTGGGATGAAGGAGGAAGATAGCACCCCAGTGGTTGTTTTTCATGGCATCGATAAGGATCTCGTCTGCCTTGCGCAAAGCCTGTGGCAGGTCCAATGGTTCTCCTAGTTCGAGAAGGCTTTCCTGCTTCTGAGTCCAGGCATCGTCGAATTGGGAAAAATCCACTCCCGCTTCCTCTGCTTGGCTTCGGAACACCAGTAGCGCACGGCCATAGGCCCAGAGTGCGGAAGGGTCCTCTGGACAGCCATTGAGACATTGCCGGGCTTCTTGATTGCGGTTCTCCTCGAGGAGACACCCGAGCAGGAGGTGACGGATCTCTTGAACATCGGGAGGCTGCAGGTCAAGAATGGCTTGGAACTCGTCGATGGCATCACTGATGCGGTCGCAGTCGCGGAGAAACCGGGCCAGACCTTCCCGTGCCGCCAAATAGGGCGCGGCTATCGGCGTCGACCAGAGTGCCTCGCCTCCGGCGGGGAGCCATTGGGCGAGGGGAATTTCCGAAACGGCAATGGCTTTACGATACCACTCCTCCGTTTCGTCATCGTCCTCACAATAGTCAGCCATCACCAGCATGGCCGGGACGCAGTCCGGATCCAATTTTAGGGCATCGGCAGCTTTTTGGCGGGCTCCGGCAAGGGTTTTCTCTTCTCTCGCCAACACGGCGATTTGGTTGGCTTTTTCGTTGAAGTTCATGGCGAATGGGGGGCGTTTACCGGTGTTTCATGAGCCGCACTCGGTGTGCCTCACTGTCTCCGATGAAGACGGTGCCATCTGAGTCAATGAAAATGCCATGGAGGCGGGCCATCAAACACTTCAAAGGATCTCCGTCAGGTCCGTCTCCTTTTTGCCCTGTGCCGGCCATCAGTTCGAGATTGCCTGTTTTGGACTCGATCCGGCGGACCGTATGACTTTCCGTGTCGGCCAGCCAGACATTGCCTTCGCCATCAATGGCAATGCCTTTGGGACCGTTCAGGGTGGCCTCTTTGGCTGGCCCGCCATTTCCGGAGAACCCTTTCTTGCCGGTTCCGGCCGCGAGATGCCAGATACCGGTTTTGGTGTCGAGTTTGAGCACTTGGTTGCCTTCGCGAAGCGCCAGCCAGAGGTTTCCCTCCCGATCAAAGTCAAGTGATCGCGGTCCTTTCAATGGCGTGCCTTTGAGCGGAGCGCCATCCGGTGTTGGGCCGGGCTGGCCAGTACCGGCATAGGTGCTGATGATTCCTGTCAGGTGATCGACTTTACGGATCACATGGTTGCCGATGTCACAGATGTAAAGATCCCCTTCCGGCCCGAACTGAATGCTGTGGGGTTGTTTCAGTTGGGCTTGGGTGGCCGCCCCTCCATCGCCGGCATATCCTGCCTGTCCCGTCCCGGCATAGGTGCTAATGATGCCTGTTTTGCCATCGACCTTGCGGATGGCGTGGTTTGACATGTCAGCGATATAATAATTGCCGGCCGCGTCGAATCGGATCTCATGGGGTAGATTAAAGGTGGCCTCAAGAGCCGGACCCCCATCGCCGGTGTAACCCTTGCGGCTGCTGCCAGCTCTAGTCGAGATGGTCCCGTCGGGGGCGACCCTCCGGATGCGTTGGCCGGTATATTCACAAAACCAGATGGCCCCATCCGGACCTCTGACGACTCCAAAAGGATTATCCACTTGGGCCGCTGTGGCCGGTCCGCCATCCCCTGCGCCTCCTTGATGACCATTGCCGGCAAAGGTGGAAATGGTCCACTCCCCTCCCAGAGCCGGTAGTGAAAGTGTCAAAAACAGGAAAAGACTGGGGAGAGAGAGGGATTTCATGGCGGTCATTGGCAAAATCTCCGACCATAGGGCTCTGAGCGGTCGACGCAAGCCTTGGAGAAGCCGTGAAGGAAAGTTTGCACGGAATTTTCTCGCAGGCTGGTAAGGATGACATACCTTTTGCGGTTTTCCAGACCTCACGGTCCCTCATCGCAACCATTATGAAACTCAAGACTCTCCCCAATTCTGCGATCCTTTTCTCATTGGTCTTTCTGCTGACCTCCGTCCGAGCCCAGGAAAAAATCACTGTGGATACCAGTGGTGGGCCCGTGTCCCTCAAAATGGAATGGAAGCCTGGAAAAACCTACGTCCAAAGAATGACGATGGACCAGAATAGCAAAATGAACATGCTCGGTCAGGAGATCGAGCAGAAAATGAAGATGGAAATGAGTTTGTCCATGGCGGTCAGCCTGTTGGCGGGCACACCCCTCAAGGAAGTGAAGACGCAGTATGACCGTGTGGGGATGGATATGGAGATGATGGGGCAGAAAATGCATTTCGACTCGAAGGACGGAGCTGCGGCCCAACCTGGAAATCCCTTTGCGGCCATGGGAAGTTTGGTTGGGAAGCCGTTCACCCTTACGCTGGATCAGAAAAATGAAATTGTGGACATCAAAGGCATGGATCAACTGATGGGCGATCTGGCCTCCAATCCCGTTTCTGGCGAAATGGCCAAGCAGCTGCTGGGCAAGGACCAGATCGCTCAGATGATGAATTTGGCCATAGCGCAGGCGCTTCCCAAGGATCCGGTGAGTCCGGGTCAGAGTTGGGACGTGAAAATTCCCCTCGCCCTCGGCCAGATGGGGTCAGTGGTGGTTTCCGGAAAATACACCTATCAGGGCATGGCAAAAATCAAAGGGACTGATTGTGCGGTCATTGCCGTCGACTCGGAGATGAAGATGGATCTTTCTGAAGGGACCGGAGACGACGCCGTCTCCAAGATGGGCCTCAAGGTCCAGGGGGGCAAACAGTCCGGTTATCTTTTCTGGGACACCAAGCAAGCCTGGCTGCATTCCATGGCCATGGACCAAAATATGACCCTGACTATTAAAAGTCCCGGAGGTGAGGGAGAATTAACCGTCCCGACGACCCAAAAGACGACCACAGAGGTCGAAATTAAAGACAATTGATCGGGGGAATACCGGCTCTGTCCGGTCAGGTCCCGGGTCGTTGATGGCTGCGCAAAAAGGAAAGAACTTCCTCCGCGAGACGCTTCCCTATTCCGGGTATGGAAGCGATTTCATCCGCGGTTGCTTTGCGCAGCCGCGCCACCGAACCGAATGTGGTGAGAAGGCGCTGTTTTCGGGCCGGACTAACCCCGGGACAGTCATCAAGAAGGCTTTCCGCGACGCGCCGCTTCATGAGCAGTTGGTGGTAGCCGTTGGCGAAACGGTGTGCCTCGTCCCGGATGCGTTGCAGCAGGCGGAGTGCCCCGGTATCATGAGAAAGCACAAGGGGCTCTGAAATTCCCGGTCGATAAATCTCCTCCCTTTCCTTGGCGAGGCCGATCAAAGGCAGTTCCTGCAATCCAAGTCGACGCAATTCCTTCAAGGCGGAGCTGAGCTGACCTTTGCCGCCATCCACAATGACCAGATCGGGAAGCCTGACGAAGGTGTTTTTGATGGAATCTTTAGGCTCCGGCAGATCCTCCTCCAGCCTCCGCATGACTTCGAGAGGGTTTTCCTGGCTGACCTCTGTATCGTCCGGATCCAGATGGTCCCGTGCTTCCAACAGAATTCTCGCATAGCGACGACGGACCACTTCCGACATACTGGCGAAGTCATTCTGGCCATCCACGCTTTTGATGCGGTAACGCCGGTAGTTTTGGTTGTCCGGCAGCCCGTTTTTGAAGCGGACCATCGATGCCACGCAGTGCGAAGTGGAAATGTTGGAAATGTCGAAACATTCCATGATCGCGGGTGGATGCTCCAAGCCAAGGGCTTCCTGGAGTTCCCGCACGTCGGCGGCGGGGTCGATCGTGGAGCCGGAGACAGAGCCTGGAACGCCACGCCCCCGCCGGAACTGGCGGGCCGGATTTACCGTCTTGCGATAGCTTTCGATCAGGTCGCGCAGTTCCGCCGCCCGCTCGAAGTCCAGCGCTTTGGCGGCTTCAGCCATCTCCTCCTCGAGGTGGGCAAGGATGTCACGCGACTGGCCACGGACAAATTCACAGGCTTTTGCGACCTGCTCAAGGTAGGCTTCACGGTGGATGCGGCCAATGCAGGGCGCCGTGCAGTTCTTGATGATGTCGTTCGAACAGTGCTGATAGTCGCGGTCCGTGGGCTGCAAGGGAAGGCAACTGCGGAGGCCAAACTCCTTGGTCATCCAAGCCAGGGTTTTGCGCAAAGCTCCGGCGTGGGGGAAAGGGCCGAAATAGTGGGCTCCGTCTTCACGCCTCACCCTTGCGACCTGGAATCTAGGCCAAGGCTCCCCCAGATGGATTTTCAGCAGAGGGAACCGTTTGTCATCCCGGAAACTGACATTGTACTTGGGCCGGTAATCCTTGATCAGCTTGCTCTCGAGAATGAGGGATTCCGGTTCGTTGCGGACGACGTGGTATTCATAGTCATGAATGCTCCGGATCAAAGCCCGGGTTTTGTGGTCGGCAAGTCGGCTGCGGGAGGGTGAGAAGTAGGAGGAAAGCCGTTTTCTCAAATCTCGGGCTTTGCCAACATAGATGATGCTTCCGAGACGGTCCTTCATCAGATACACCCCGGGGTGGTGGGGGACTTCTCGGAGCTTGACGAGCAAGTGATTTTCCTGGGCCGACATGAACGAGCGAAACCTACCACAAAAATGATGAGGGAGACAAACCTGCGGGCTTTTCTTCGATTGACGGTGGAACCAATCATCAGATAGAATCCGGATCGCTGGGTGGGCGCCGAGATCCTAAAAAAAAATGTCACTTTTTGCGCTTTGGGGCGCAATATCTCAGTAGAAATTAAGCTGATTTTGCCTTTATCCTTTGGATCCCCACCCAAATACAATACGAAACATGAGCCAAACAATCGCAGAATTGGAAGCTGCTCTGAACGCTTCCCCAGATAACTGGAGCGCTCGCCGCGCTCTGGCAGAGGCCCAACTGGCAGAGGGGCAACAGGTAGCCGCCGCACACCTCCTGATGGCCGCTCCCATGGTGCCAGGCGACGAGGACAACCTCATGTTCACGGCCTATACGATTGCCCACACCGCCGAAGGGTGGGAACCCGCCCAGGGGTTGTTGGAAGATTATCTTAAGGCCCATCCGGAAAGTTCGGCCGCGCATCTTACCTTTGGCAGGCTCCTGCTGGGCCGAGGAGACACCGCCGGAGCGGAAAGTCATTTTAAAGTTGCCGCCGTTCTGGATCCATCGATTCAGGTCGACGCTGAAATGCAGGCCCCGGTCGGCGTTCATGCCATCCACCTGCAAGGAGAAGGGCCGCACCACGGTGAGCGCATGCTCATCGTGGGAGAAGGGGAGGCCGTACACGCCGCGGACAAGAAAAGTGACACCAACGAAAAAGTGGGTGCTTTGGCTGCCGCCATCGCAGTGCATGCTGCCATTATCTTTCTGCTTGGGTTGGTGGCCCTGACGGTTCCGGTGTCTGCTCCTCCGCAACTCTCCGTCAGCTCCGTTTCCGGGGAGGAATCCTCCACGGTGGAGAACGTCCAACTCAACAAAGTGTCCCGGAAGACATCCGCCACGATGTCCCAGAGCACTCCCATTGTCTCCGTGGAGGCCTTTTCACCCACGGCGGTGCCCCAAATTGTGGATCCGAACAACACTTTCTCCATGATCGGTGCCACCGGTGATTCCGGTGACTTTGGCATGTCCATGAGCGGGTTCGGTGATGTTTCCAACATGGGTGCCATCCCTGCGCAGATGCGCTCCCGGTGCAGCGCCTCTCAGCGCCTCAAGCGTCTCCGTGAGAGTGGGGGTGACGAACGTGCGGAAGCGGCGGTGAAAAAGGCGCTCGATTTTATCGCCTCCAAACAGAACGCTGATGGTTCTTGGGGCAAGGAATTCAAATACGCCAGCACCGGTCTCGCCTTGCTCTCCTTTTTGGGGCATTGCGAAACGCCTGAATCCGCCAAATATGGCGATTCGGTGGTCAACGGAACGCTTTTCCTGATGGAAACAGCCAAGAAGAACAAGGGCAAGATGGCCACTGAAGGCGCCGGCAACCACCACTCCTATGAGCATGCCATCGCCACTTACGCCCTCTGCGAACTCTACACCATGACCAAGGAAAGCGGGCGGGAGATCCCCCGTTTGGAGAACACACTGCGGGATGCCGTGGGAATCATCGTCGACGGGCAGGACAAGGCCGGAGGCTGGGTCTACGGTTATGCCAACGGCGGCAACAACCCCGACATGTCGGTTTCCGGCTGGCAGATCCAAGCACTCAAGGCCGCCCATAACACCGGCAAAAAATTCTCCGGCGTCGACCGGGCCTTGGACAAGGCGATTTCCTATGTCAAAAAAGCCCAGGATGACAAAAATGGTGGCTGGAAATATCGTTTGGTTGGTGAGGAATCGACTGGAAAGCCCACTCTGACCGGCGCCGGGATTTTGGCACTCCAGATCTGGAATGAAGGTGATTCGGACCACGTCAAAAAGGGGCTCGACTTCCTCGACAAAAACTACCTTGGCAGACCGCCTGGAGCAGACTTCTATGCGCCTTACTACAACATGCAGGCATACTTCATGGAGGGTGGAACCCGCTGGGAAACATTCAACAGCAAGTTCCAGAAAACCTTGCTGGACGCTCAAAATGCCGATGGATCCTGGACCAAAGGTGATGCCAAGGATTCCTTGATTCGCAACACCGCCTGGGGTGCCCTGATGTTGGAAGTCTACTACCGTTATCTCCCGACCTCTGACAAGGTGCAGGGGCTCAAGGTCCGCTGATTTGTTCCGCAGTTGGTTTAGACAGCTCCCGGACCGTCATTGCCCGGTTCGGGAGTTCTTTTTTCCGGAGATCTACGCACCCTCAGCGGCCCGATGCCAGTTCGGGCCATTGTGAGCGCCAGGCCTCTGGAAGTCTCAGGGGACGTGCCTCCGGCATTTGGACCAACGCCAGGGATTGTCGGCAAGTGATCAGTGTCTCCCCGTCTTCTGGTCTCAAGATGCGGAAGGAACACCAGAAACGCACTCTCTCCAGCCGGTCCAATTCGCCCTCAATGTGGAGGACGTCACCCAAACGGGCCGCGCGCCGGTAATCGATTTCGGTGCGGACCACCACCGGGAAAACCTGGCTGGTGCTCATGGTTCTCAAATCCAGTCCCATTTTTGCCGCCAGTCGGGTTCGGGCAGTTTCGATGAATCTCAGATAAGCGATGTTGTGAACCACGGCCCCGCAGTCGGTGTCAAAAAACATCACTTCTTCCTCTGTCACAATGGTGGGAGGGGGGAGTGAAATTGGGAGGTCGTCTGTGGTGGACGGAGGTACGTTCATCGGTTTTGGCGGAGTCAGTGTTCAGTTTCCCGTTCCCTTGGTGCCTCGCAATGAGTTTTTTGGGTTCCACTTCCGGCCTTTCTGGTCCTGTCTGCGCCATTGACGGCGTGGGTCGGGAGGATCATCATGGCCCCATGAAGTTCCCCTTTCATCCATGTCTCCTGGTGACCCTGGCCGCCTTGTTTTCCCCCATATCGCTCCTTCCTGCGGCACCCGAAGGGGTCCAAACCAGTGATTCGGGAATCCGCCATTCTTTCCTCATCACCGGGCATCTGACTGCGATCATCGGTGAGGACAACGAAATTGTTTGGCAAACGCCCGGGCCCTCGAGAGATGGTACTGTGTTGCCCAATGGAAATATTCTCTACTCCACTGGCAAGGAAGGACGTGAATTCCAGCGGGATGGAAAATTGGTCTGGAGTTACACTCTCGCCCCTGAAAACAAGGAGCTCGGAACGGTATGGCGTCTCGAAAATGGCAACACTTTGACGGTGGAGCGCGGAGTCAGGCCCCGCTTGCTGGAAATCTCGAGTGAAGGGAAAATTGTGGTCGAGGTGCCCCTCCAACCCGAGACCGACAATGCCCACATGCAGACCCGAATGGCGCGCAAGCTGCCCAACGGGAATTATCTTGTGCCCCATTTGCTGGCGTTCAAGGTCAAGGAGTATTCTCCCGATGGCAAAACCGTGGCTGAGATTTCCACCCGTCAACCCGAGTTGACCGCGCCTCCAGCTGATAACTGGCCCTTCACCGCCATTCGCCTCTCCAATGGCCGCACTCTGGTCAATCTAACCCATGGCAACAAAATCGCGGAATTCGACGCCTCCGGCAAACCGGTCTGGGTGGTGGACAATGCTGATGTGGGAGGTCGCTTCGCGGATCCCTGCGGTGGGCAGCGCCTGCCCAATGGCAACACCGTGGTCTGCTCTTATGGGCAGAAAGCGCCGGAAAAAGCCAAGATATTCGAAATCAATGCGGAGAAAAAGGTTGTCTGGGAGTATGTCAACCCCAAGGTGAGCGGGATCCATGAGATCCATGTCCTGACCACCAACGGAAAACCTGTCGAAGGCGTGCCTCTCAAATGAGGCGATCCGGATCTTTTCCGGCACCGCATCCCTACTTGTCGGGGACTCCGGCTTGGCCTAGTATGCGCCATGTCATATGCTTTCCCAGACGCCGGGGGCCATTTTGGGCCCTATGGCGGCATGTTTGTCCCAGAAACCTTGATGGCGGCCCTCACCGAGCTCGCTGACGAGTATGCCCGAGCCAAAGCGGATCCCGTATTCCAAGCTGAGTTGGATGGGTTGCTTCGTGATTATGTGGGACGCCCCACGCCTCTCTATTTTGCAGAAGGCTGGACCCAAAAGCTTGGCGGGGCGCGCATCTATTTGAAAAGGGAAGATCTGCTTCACACGGGAGCCCACAAGATCAACAATGCCTTGGGACAGATCCTGCTTGCCAAGCGCCTCGGGAAAACCCGCATCATTGCTGAGACCGGGGCCGGTCAGCATGGGGTGGCCACGGCGACTGTGGCAGCGCGTTTCGGCATGGAATGCGTCATCTACATGGGTGCGGTGGACATGGAGAGACAGTATTTGAACGTGGTGCGGATGCGCCTCCTTGGGGCCGAGGTGCGGCCGGTTCATGCCGGACAAGCCACTCTGAAGGAGGCGGTCAACGAGGCCATGCGGGACTGGGTGACCAATGTTCAAGGGACCCATTACATTCTGGGGAGCGCTCTTGGATCCCATCCCTTTCCCATGATCGTGCGGGATTTCCATCGGGTCATCGGAGTGGAGGCCCGGCGGCAAATTTTGGATCGGGAAGGCCGTTTGCCGGATGTTTTGGTGGCTTGCGTGGGTGGCGGGAGCAATTCCATTGGGCTGTTTCATCCATTCCTTGAGGATCCGTCGGTTCGCATGGTCGGGGTGGAAGCCGGTGGTCATGGAATTCTTCCCGGCGAACATGCCGCCCGGTTTCAAGGCGGGCGACTTGGGGTGCTTCAGGGGACCAAAACTTGGCTGCTCGCCAATGACGATGGTCAGATCGAGTTGACCCATTCCGTCTCCGCGGGTCTTGACTATGCCGCCATTGGTCCCGAGCACGCTTGGCTCCATGATCAGGGGCGCGTCGTCTACCGCTACGCGACTGATGCGGAAGCGTTGCAGGGATTCCGGGAGCTCAGTGCTGTCGAGGGAATCATTCCTGCCTTGGAGAGTAGTCACGCTCTCGCCGAGGTGCGCAAACTGGCACCTGGAATGGCAAAGGATGAAATCATCATTGTCAATCTTTCAGGCAGAGGTGACAAGGATGTGGCCCAAGCGGCCAAGTTCCTCCTTGGCGAGGATTCCTGACCTGACATTGGGGCAAATAGTCTCCCGGGCAACGGATTCTGCATCCCGACCAAGTCTGCGGTGTTTCATGACCATGAATATGAAACCTTGGCTAGTTGCCCTTGTCCTCCTGCTCTCTGTGTCAGGTGCACTGACACAATCGGGGCCGGAGCCCATCGACTGGCCCAAGGCCAAGCTTCTTTACCAGCGGGAACAGCGTGGAGAAAAGCTCTCCGCCGAGGAACAGGCCTTCTTGGACCGGGCCAAAGCAGTCCGAAGGCAGGGTGAATCTCCGGCCAACACGGCTGGATCCGCCAATGGAGTGCAGCGCCCGAAGCCGGCGGTGATGAAACCACTCACGGACATGTCGGCCGAGGACCTCTATGAAGGCGAGGACGGTGGACTTTATGGAGGCGGTCAAAACACGCCTCCCGCGTCACTTGCCCAGGGTGCCCGCGCGGCGTTGGCCCGCATCAGGCCGCTCAATGCCTCGGGCCAGCCTGCCGCCGACGGACGGCAGGTGCTGGTTTCCATCAGCATGTCCAATGCCACGCAGGAGTTTTCCCATTTCAAGACCATTGCAGATCCGGATCCCCGCAAATCAGAACATCTCACCATTGTTGATTGTGCCCAAGGAGGACAGGCCATGGCTGAGTGGGTGCCTGTTGAGGGGCGGCCATGGGAGGAAGCGATGCGCCGTCTCAAGCAGGCCGGGGTTTCGCCGGCCCAGGTTCAAATCGCATGGGTGAAGCTTGCCAACAAAAGCCCGAAAGGCAGCAAGGAAGACCATCTTATGAAGTTGGAAGCAGACACCGCCCTTGTCCTGCAAAATGCCCGGATGAGGTTTCCCAATTTGCGACTTGTCTATCTCAGCAGCCGGATCTGGGCAGGAAATGCCACCGGGGCTCTCAACCCTGAACCCTATGCCTACGAGACCGCCTTTGCTGCCAGGAGTTTGATCCTGAAGCAATTGAAACAAATCAATGGTTCCGGCGGGGAGCCTACTCCGGTCCTCTTGTGGGGACCCTATTTGTGGGCCGAAGGAGAAAAAGGCCGCGCTCTGGATGATCTCAAATGGACTCCGGAAGATTTTGCCGGGGATGGCGTCCATCCCAGCCCCCAGGGCCGCGCGAAGGTTGCCAATCTTCTCTTGGATTTTTTCGCCACCAATCCGTTGGCAAAAACCTGGTTCGCAAAACCTGGATTACCTTGATGGTTCCAAGTCGGATCCCGACTTCGGGTTTGGGGTTCTCTCCGGCAGGGGGCTTGACCACTGCGGGATTCTGATGTCACTGTAACCTCACGATGCGAAGACGTTCGTCGACCGGGCTGTCGTGCCGTTCATCAGACTACTTCCGAAATGGATCCGGCTCCCGACTCTTTAGCTGCCTCGGCGTGCAGGTCGGCATGGCTGACCCGGTTGCTCGGAGCGCTCTGCTTGTGGCATGCGCTGACTCTAGTCATCTGCATTCTTCCTGGACAATGGCGTTCCTCCGGAGTGGTGGGAGAGGTGTTGGGCCAGTACCAAAATGCGACCGGAACCCGGCAGGAATGGACGATGTTTCATACCATCCCGGTGATCCATCGCATGGAGGTGAGGTTGGAAGCGACAGATCCCGCCGGCACCCCTCAGCCCATGGGAGCTGTGCTTCCCGGCTTCCAGCCTTACCCGCTGCCTGAGGAAGCCCGCTACTACAGTCTCTTTGACCGGATGACCTATTTGCCCCAGGGGCAGGAGTATGCCGATGCTTTGCTCGCCCGGGCCGCCAACGAGCTGGGCCCGGTGATGGATGCCGGTCAAGCCCCATTGACCTTGGTGATTGACGCCTGGTACACGAGAAGTCTCATGGGCATCCAAAAATTGGGTGAAACGGCCGTGGAACGCACCAAAGTGTTCCGGCCGTCAGGAATACCGACCCGTGCGCCCTGAGGATTGCCATGGCTTCCTTACGTCAATCCATTCTGCGCCTGCAGAACACGCTGCTCTGGAGATGCGAGGACGAGCGCATTTACGCTGCGGTCCGCATCGGGTTCGCCTTGGTGGCTTTCGCCAATCTGATCCTGCTTTGGCCGGATCGTCTGGTATTCTTGTCCAACCGTGGTTTAGTGGATCAGGGGGTTACCATGGCCCATCATCCATGGATCTATTTGTCTGTTTTTCAATGGATTGAAAACCCGGCAGGTGTAACCTCGTTTTTGATTTTCAGCGGGTTTTCCATGCTTCTGTTGGCTTTGGGGATCCTGCCACGCACGGCCGCTCTGGTGGTCTTCCTCTGGCACCTGTCATTTGTCGCGAGAGCGCCGGTGGTGGTGACGGGCTGGGATCAGGTGTTGCAGGCTTTTTCCTTTCTGGTATTGATCAGTCCGATGGGGAGAGCCTGGTCACTGGTCTCCTGCTGGCGGCCCATGGTGGTCGCCATGGTCCCACGTTATGGATTGACGTTGATGCGTCTGCAAGTGGCGGTCATTTACCTCCAAACCGTTCTGCTCAAGCTCGGCAGTCCTTATTGGCGGAACGGGGAGTTCATGACCTACTATCTGCTCTCCCACAATTCCCGGCGACCCGGTAATTGGGTGCTGCCATACGAGGGACCGTTGGGCTTGGTCACGTTTGTCGCTCTGTTGGCCGAATGCGCCATCCCCTTCCTCCTCTTCGCTGGCCGGACCCGTTTCTGGGGATTTCTGCTGGGTTTTTTGCTCCACGGTGGCATCAGTCTGGTATCGAGGAATCTGGAGATGTTTTTCGCGACGATGTTAATGACCTATCTGGCGTTCCTTCGAGACGGAGATGTGGAAAAAATCGGCCAATGGTTTAGGTCGAAACCTGTCCCGGAATAAGAAGGTTGTTTCGCTTGCATCCTTCCGGTTCAGAGGGGTGCGAGCGGAACCAATGCGGTTAACCAAGAAAGAAAGCACAGAGAATACGGCTTATTAACAAAGGAAAGTCGATTTTTTTTGTCTGAAGGGTTGACTGCTTTTTCCATTTTCGATAGGATGGGCTTGCGCTCAACAAGGGGGTTGGGCGTCCGCCGGGGAAGGTCCGGTGCAACCTTATTACAGGAGGGGCAGGCTATGTTGAAGCCAAACTTGACCAAGTTGTTTGGGAAGGTGCAGTACGTGGAATCCTTTGCCGATTTCAAAGTGCAGGTGGTCGATTGCTTTGAAGACTTGCGGGTGCAGGAAGTCCAGGCATTCGCTGACGGGCCGGGGCGGTGGCAACCGGTGAAACGGGGTCCTGATTACAAGATCAAAATTGTCAAATCAGGAGGTGATTTCCGAATTCGATACGTGGGGGCGTTTCCGGGCCCTTCCTGATTGAGTCAGTTGGCAAGGACAACCCGGCTCAGTTGCTGGTGCCGGAGGCGGAAATGGTCTGTCTGGACAGGGTAGTTTCGTGACCTGTAACACGCCAGTTGCGTGAGCGGAGGAATTCTGGCAGATTTCCGCCGTCATGAATAGTTACCCCGCCGCTACCCTTTGCCTTTCGATTGCCCTTGCCGGCTCTTTTTCCTCTGCCGTCCAAGCTGAAGATGCGTCATGGCCATCTTACCGTGGACCATTGGGAACCGGTGTGGCGGCCCAGGCCTTGCCGAGCAGTTTTCCTTCCAATGGTCCAAAGACGGTTTGGAAAAGCCCCACCACTGATGGATTCAGTTCTTTCGCAGTCGGAGGCGGCAAGGCGTTGACCTTGATGAAACGGGAAGTAGATGGTGATCCATTGGAGGTCTGTGTGGCGTTTGATGCCGCCACAGGGAAAGAATTGTGGTCAGCTCCGCTCTGGCTCAGTGACTATGGCAACGCGGGTGGCAACAGCGGCACTCCAGACAACAGTGGCGGGGACGGTCCGCGCTCCACGCCGACCATCGTCGGGGATTCCGTTTACCTTCTGGATGCCAATCTGCGCCTCTACGCCCTGAAGCTCGCGGACGGGTCCGAAATTTGGAAGAAAGACCTGGTGGCGGAATATGGTGCCAAAAACATCAAATGGTTGAATGCCGCCTCCCCTCTGGTCGACGGTGACAGCCTGTTTGTGGCCGGTGGCGGCTCCGATCAGGCACTGCTTGCCTTCAACCGCGCGACCGGCGATCTCCTTTGGAAGGCCGAAAGCGACGAGATTACTCATGCCACCCCTGTGGTGGCCACTATTTTGGGTCAGAAGCAGGTCATTTTTTTCACCCAAACCGGTCTTGTCGCAGTGACGCCAGAGGCCGGCAAAGTGCTCTGGAGATACGCCTTTCCCTACAAGGTTTCCACGGCCGCCTCCCCGGTTGTGTATGAAGACATCGTGTATTGCTCGGCCGGATACGGAGTGGGCGCGGGTGCGGTGAAAGTGGCCAAGTCCGACGGGGCTTTCACGGCCACGGAAATCTGGCGCACTCCGAATTCCAACATCAACCACTGGAGCACGCCCGTGGTCAAGGATGGGTATCTCTACGGCATGTTCAGCTTTAAGGAGTATGGCAAAGGCCCCTTGGCCTGCATCGACATCCGGACCGGGGAGCAGAAATGGGCTCAGGCGGGATTTGGTCCTGGCAATGTGATTTTGTCCGGCGACACGCTATTGGCGCTCTCCGACAAAGGTGAGTTGGTCCTCGCCAAAGCCCAACCGGCCTCCTATGAAGAAATGGCGAGGGCCGATGTTCTTGCCGGCAAATGCTGGAGCACGCCTGCCCTGGCCGGGGCGAATCTGGTTTTTGCCCGCAGCACGGTGGAAGGCGGTTGCTTCCAGATCCAATAGGATCACCGAAGTTTTCACTCCGGCTCGACAGAGTCGATCAGCAGAAGCGGTCTGCCATTTTGGTCTGCCTGAAGGTTTCCCGAGATGTGGAGGTTGATATAATCCCCGTCCTCCTGAGATTTCGGGACACGGACCTCCAGACCGCAGGAGAATGGCCCCAGGCCTTTCCGCGCGGCAAATTGGAAGTCGTGGAGACGGTAGACGAGTTGTTCGGGATGCTTTCGGATCCCCGGATGCATCATGGATTTCAGTTTTTTGATGGCCGTATTGCGGGTCGCCTCCAATAGGGGCACCGTACCGTCGCAACGGCCACCATTGAGGAGGATGAGATCCGCGCTCAGCGTTTCCCACTTGCCCCCTGAGATGGCGGCGGCGACGCGGGAGTCTGCGGACCAAATCACGGTCGCGGAGGTGTGGTTGTAATTGGGGAGATCTCCAAAATGGGAGCCGCTGGTTTGGCAGACGATCTTGTTGCCTGGAAGGCTGACCACATAATTGGTCAGGCCAGGTTCTGCCGGGTCCGCCATGTAGGTGCCGTCGGTCTGGTGGAATTGGTTCCAATCGACCCTTTCGCCGTGGAACCCCCAGGCCAAGGCATACTTTCCATCCGGTGATTCGGTTCCTCCGATCACCCTTGGTTGAGGGAGACTGCCCTCTGCTTCCGGACCGGGGAGCGGGGCCCCGCCGTCGATCGGCTCCACATCACCGCCGGCTTGCAGTTTTTTGGCAATGTCCGCAGCCAAGCGTTCGTATGCTTTTGCCCGGTTGGCCCCTTCTGCTTCATCGGGAAGTGGCTGCTCTATGTTTTTGATTGCGGACATGTCGGGATCCTCGTTCGGTCCGAAGGTGGCGGTTTTCCGCAGAATCCGGAAGAGGCGCCCGTTGTGGAAATATTCCCGGGTTTCGGTGGCCTTGGTGGGAGCATTCTCCACCATCGCGATGGTCTCGGAATGGGTCATCACGAGGATGATCCGGCCATGGTGGAGCCAGAGTTCCTGCCGTCGGCTCCCGTGGTCGTCGTAGGATTCCCGGAGAACTTTCTCTGGCTGATCATTTTCATCAAACCAGACTTGGTCAATGATTGATCCGCCACCTCCCAGTGGGAAGGTGCGCTCCAGCCTCGCGGCGTTCAGATTTTCCAACCGGGATTCGATGTCATCAAATTGGCGGCTTACCGCCTCCATCTCCCTTGAGCTTTGGGCGTGAGCCACGGATGGAAAAAGGCAGCACGCGTGCAGTGCGGTGCAGAGGATCCGGAAATTATTCATGAGGGTGGGTTTTTCCGCCGACCAGACCCGGTGTTTCTTGAGAAGCCTTCAGGGTTGGGCGTTGTATTTCAAAAAGGCGCCCCAAGATATCCAGGTGTCGTCCACAGGATCATAGACTTCGATGGTTTGATCTTTTCGCAGCACGCGGAAGATCCTGAACATGGGGGAGACATTGGGATCGGCCCCTTCGATTTTGCTGTTGTTGAAGCGGACCTCGATGATGGCCGGATCGTAGCCACTGGCGAAATAAAACAGAGCATTCAAACCTGACGGAGGAAGCACCTTGTGGCGTGCCAGTGCCTCCCTCACCACAGAGGTGCCCCAGGCTCCTGGCTGCGGAAAGGCGGGCAGCATGAGTTCAATGGCGGGCGGATCCGTGGCCCCTTTTTTTAGAGCCTGCAAGAGTGCGGCCGCATAGGGCTGCTTAGAATGGGAACGAAAAGCCGCCAAGTGGGCCCACGTCTCCATCAGAAGGTAGGAATTGGGCTGGGAGGCGCTTTGGTGGACTTCGCAGGCGAGGTTGCCTGCCTCTTTGCGGGTGCTTTCCACCAAATCTTCCAAAGCCGACAGGAGCGTGTCCAGTCCATCCTCGCGGGCTTCGAACCGAATTTGAACGCTGAATGGCTCTTCTGGTGACGCGACTTCGGCAGTGACCCGGGCAAACAGATCTTGAGCGATGGAAGGCATGGAGGCGAATTGGGCGAGGGCAAGCGCCACGAGAGTCGTGCGGATGTTCATGGAGTGGTCAGAGTTTTGCTTTGGGATTTTTTTTTTGAGACGGGCCCAGCCTGGAGATCATTCAACCGGTGCCGGTGGTCGGAATGGATGGAGACTGATACTGCTGGGTCTAAAACGGCAGGGAGTTCGGCCCTGAAGAGCCGCTCATTCAGTTCTCAAATCCCCACTCCTGCTGGACATACTCGGTCACCGGGAATATTTGGTGGACAAAGGGGGAGGGATCCTCTTGGAGTCCTCTGGCTGGAGAGGAATGATGGGATTGCCGACTGCTGGCGGCGCCGGCTTGGTCCTGTCCAGTGGAGTCGGCAGCCAGGGCCCCCGAATAGGCGGGCGCGGGAGGCCTGATTTCAAGGAACGGAAGCGGTGTCTTCTGACTGGCGCAGTGAACGGTGACCTGATCGAGGCCGCGTTGGCGCAGTGCTTTGCCGACTTCGCCTCCCGCGAGAGGGGCGTTGTTGCAGTCTTTGCTGAGGTGGTTCAACACGACCCAGCGGAGACGCTCCGAGGCGACTTCGGCGACGAGGTCCGCCGCCTGGGTGTTCGACAAATGACCGTGACGGGAGGAAATCCGCTGTTTGGTGGCCCAGGGGCGCTTCCGGTCGTTCTGGAGCAGCATCTCATCGTAGTTTGCTTCGACATGCAGGGCGTCAAGATCCCGAAGGCGTTCCCGGATCAGATGGGTGACATGGCCGGTGTCGCTCAGCGAGCCCAGACCGAGCCCCTCGCCACGAAAAACAAATCCCACCGGATCCACGGCATCATGGGGCACGGAAAAACTTTCCACTTCGAAAGTGCCGACCGCGAAGGCATCACCCGCATGGAAAACCTGCCATTTCGGCTGGCGGCGAAGACCCTCCTTCACCACGGCGCAGGTGTGGGAAGTGGCAAAGACAGGCAGACCGGCGCGCTTTCGGAGGAACACATCCAGCCCGCAGGTATGATCCGAATGCTCATGGGTCAGAACCACGGCAGAAATCTGGTCCGCCACGAGGCCGATCGTTTCCAGCCGTTGTTCGATCTGCCGCGCGCTGAGGCCGATGTCGATGAGAACGTGGTCATGTCCCATCGATACGACCGAGCAGTTGCCACTGCTGCCGCTGCCGAGGACTGCGAACCGGATCATGCTTCCCTATTACTCCCTGATCGCTCAGGGGCAAGCTGGTATTTCCAGGCCCGCGTCGGGTGAGTCGGAAAGACCCACCAGCAGGAGGCGTCTCATTTTGGAGGAACTTTGGGTATCAACGCCCTGCGGGGTAGGCGGGTTTCTGCGGCTTCCTCCTCAAAATTGGCTGCGCCGGTATTCCCGTTGCCCGGGTTGAAACAGGTCGTCCCGCAAGCGGGTACCCAGTCCGGGACCTGTGGGGAGATGGATCCCCTCCCTGCCCAGGACCGGCTGGGTCTCGATGAGACGTTCATAAAAGGTGCGGATGTGAGCACGGACCGTCTCCTGAAAGACCACCTGGGTCGAGGAGGCGGCGATGTGGAGACCGGAAAACAGGGTCAGTGGCCCGGTGCAGTCATGCATGGTAGCCGGTATATTGTGAGCTTGGGCCAGATCCACGACCCGCCGGGTCTCGCTAATGCCCCCATTCCAAGTGGGATCGATCATCACATAGTCGGCCGCCCGGGCCTGTAGGACCGACAGGTATTCCTTGCGCCCCAGGAGCATCTCGCTCGCCGCAATCGGCAGACCGCTTTTCTCCCGAAAATCAGCGAGGGTGCCGGCATGATCCACCCGGAGGACGTCCTCCAACCAGATCGGCCGGATTTCTTGAAGGGCCTCCGCAATGCGCAGAGCGGCAGGGAGTTGGAAAAAAGCATGCCCTTCGATGGCGATTTCGATGTCCATGCCGACGCGGTCCCGGATTTCCCTGAGAGGGCGCATCGCAGCTTCGACATCACGATGGGAAATGTGGAGGCCACCCTGTTGGTGTGCGGCCCGGTCAAACGGCCACATTTTCAGCATCGGGATGCCTTCCGAGAGCAGTTCTTCAGCGAGGTCGCCTGCCGCGTGCTGCGAGGACCAGTTGTCCTGAAGTGGGCCGGCATGGCCAAAGTCGCCATAGCCAGGCCAGCCCGGGTGCCGGGGGGGGGCTCCCGGCGGGGTCTCGCGTGCTCCGTAGCCGGGGCCTCCGCAAGTGTTGTAATATGGAATGCGTTCCCGCACTGGTCCTCCGAGAAGTCGGTAGACCGGTTGACCGCAAGCCTGGCCGAGGAGGTCCCAGAGAGCCACATCCAAGGCAGAGAGGGCTCGCATCTCAGCTCCGGGATGGCCGAAAGGGGTGCATCTTTCGTAGAGGAACCGCCAATGGGACTCCACCGCGAGCGCGTCGGCCCCAAGAAGCCTCTCCGCCATCCAATCATGGATCAGGGCGGCCACGGCGTGCGGAGTGTAGTAGGTTTCACCGCAGCCGATCCATCCGGCATCGGTGTGAAGACGAACCAGCAGCAGATTGGGCATGATATCCCAAGGGATGACGGTCTCGATGGCAGTGATTCGGGGCATGTCTATCGGGGCGGAGGTGGAAAAGGCAATGACATCATGAAGGAGACGGGTCCTTTGCGCAATCCCCTGAGCGCGCCAGAAAAGGCCCTCCCGGGGGGATTTGACCCGACCGGGATTTACGGCGAAAGTGACATCCTGTCAGCGTTCCGACCACCATGAACCTTCACGGCCCGCTCCTCACTGGACGCACTCTTCTTCTTCTCGCTCTGGCCATTCTCGCGGGGCCCGCGCTAGGTCAGGAGCGATCCATGAATCTTGTTCCTCTGGAGAAATTCATTCAGTTTCAGAGAGGGATCCGCTCCCTCCAGGCGAATTTCGTGGAAACCCGCAGCATGAGGACCCTCCGGACGGCCGGTGGGGGACAGGGCACGATCTACATGGCAGGAGCCACCAAATTCCGTTGGCAGACAGCGGGTGATCCACCCCGCTCCATCGCCATCCGCAACGGTTCGACGTTTTGGCTCATCCAGCCTCAGGCTAAGCGCGCGGAGAAGCGGACCGTTTCAGAAAGTGAATTTTCCCCTTTCGATTTTGCAGCCGGTGGCATCGCCCGAAGCATGGACGACCTTCGGAAGCGCTACGCCATTGACTCAGTTGCCAGGCAGGAGGGCGTTTGGGTCGCTGTGATCCGCCCTCTGGATCGTGGTGTCGCTGCGAAGGTCAGGAGAATTACCCTGGGGATCGATCCCGCGCGATATTACCTGCGGAGCTTGAAATTGGAACTTCGAGATGGCTCTTCCATCCATGCGGTCTTCACCAGCCAACGGTTCAATCCCTCCCTTGCGTCTGACCTTTTCACACCCCATTTGGAAGGTTACCTCATACGGGATCGTTGACAAAGCGCTTGGCATCGCGGACCGAATTCGCTACCATGGGAAGGTCTGGAACCGCCCTGTGATTCATTAATACCTCTGAATGAAACCGATCGAAGCTGCCCAAGAAATCCTCGATACCATGTTGGGCTACCTTGGATTTGTCGTCCGGGTGGAGATCGATGAACAGAGCGGTCTGGAGGGCCTGCAGGTTCTCACGGAAGAACCCAAGCCCCTCATCGGGCACCGAGGGGAGCGCCTCGACGACTTGCAGTATCTGCTCAACCGCATCGTGCAAGCCCGCCTGCCGGAAGCCCCCCGGATTCGAGTCGATGTTGACCACTACCGATCCGCCGCTGAGCATCGGTTCCTGGAAGAGGCGGACCAAGTGGCGGCAGCGGTCATCACTTCCGGCCAGTCCCAAACACTGGCGCCAATGAATTCCTACCAGCGGCGGACGGTTCACAACCATTTTGCCAATCATCCCAAAATACTGACTTGGAGTCCGCCCGATTCCGCCCGGGTCAAATGCATCACTCTCATGCTGCGAAAGCCCGGCGGTGAGGCTGGCGGCGCCTGAGGAAAGCTTCCAAGTCCTCACCAGAGGCGTGAGGATCAAGGGTTTCTCGGTTTTCTCCGAGTGAGTCTTGGGGTTCTTCTTCCGTGAATTTGGTAAAATTCCGGTTGATTTTCACAGAAATTCGAGTACCCGGACGGTCCGGCTTTTCCCTGCTGCGGAAAAGTCGGACTCGGATTTTTGTTTTGTCATTCCCCCATTCATCCAGCGCGCTCACAACCCGACATGGCAGAGTCCGGAAATATTATCCCTTTTCCCACGTCGGGCGCGCCTGCGACGGGGAGCACAGGAGCACCCAACATGAGAAGTGATTTAGTGGAAGAAGCCGCAAAAGTAATCACCGTCCCCGCGGTCCTCATCAATATCGTGTCTAGGAGAGTGCGACAGTTGAATCACGGGCGTCGTCCATTGGTCATGACCGAGCCTCGTATGGGCGCCGCTGACATTGCCCTCAAAGAAATCATTGAGGGGAAATTGCGGATCGAGGGTTACGACCCCGATGCCAAGAACTGAAGCGGACCTGCGACGCACCGCCTCTGCCGTGTGGCAGGCGCCGCCGGTGGGAGGTTTGCCGGATTCCGGCATCGGCTTCCGCGGTTTGACCCAGTTAAGTCGTCATGAAAGCGGCCGGCAACCACCAGATGCTGGAAATTGCCACCAATGGCAAGGCCCGCAGGGATTATCACATCAGTGAGACGTTCGAGGCGGGCATTGAGCTGAAGGGCACGGAAGTCAAATCGATCCGTCTTGGCAAGATCAACCTGAGGGATGCTTTTGCCCGTGTCGAAGGTAGCCAGGTTTTCCTTTACGGGTGTGACATTCAGCCCTATGAGCAGGCCAGCCATGAGCAGCATGCCGCCAAGCGCTCCCGCCGGTTGCTTCTCAACAAGCGGGAAATCGAACGCCTTCGTGGCCTTTCCCAGATCAAAGGTCAGGCTCTGGTCGCGCTGAGTTCCCATTGGAGAAACAACCGGGTCAAAGTGGTCATCGGGGTGGGTAAAGGCAAGACTCATTCAGACCAGCGTCAGGATCTAAAGAAAAAGGACGACCAGCGTGAAATGGACCGGGAGGCGATGCGCTTCCGTAAGCACGGAGGCTGATCCGGGCCTTTCAGACTGCTGATTTTCGCTTTCCAAGGGAACAAAAGTGAGTAAGAGATAGGCCCGCATCACTGGCGGTGAATCCACACGACCCAACACAGACACACATGGCAACCGAACGCACTTTGATCCTTCTGAAACCTGACTGCGTCGCCGACAAACATTGCGGGGAAGTGATCCGTCGCTTTGAAACCGCGGGGTACACCATCCGTGGTGCCAAAATGCTGCGACTCACCGACGCCCTTCTCAAAGACCATTACGCACACATCGCGGACCGTCCGTTCTTCCCCACCGTGGCGGCATTCATGCAGTCCAAACCGGTGGTGGCGATGGTGATAGAAGGTGACAATGTCGTCTCCGGGATTCGTGACATGCTCGGGCCGACTGATTCCACCACTGCCGCCAAAGGCACCCTCAGGGGGGATTTTGGGGTCGACAAAATGGTCAATGTTTGCCATGCCTCTGACTCCGTGGAGAATGCGGAGTCCGAAGTGGCGCGCTTCTTCCAACCGGACGAGATCTTCGAGTATTGATCTGCGCAGGATCATGAGGGGCCGGGCACGATTCGCAAGCCTTTCGCTGGCGGTCCTCGGTGTCGGTGCCTTCCTCAGGGCAGAAGAGAGCGGCACGACTTTGGATTCCGAGATTCGTCGGGCTTCGCGGGAAGCTCCGCTGAGTCTGCAATTTCAGGGACGCCATTCGGTCGACTTTGCCGACTGGCAAAAAAAATTCTCCGGCCGCCTCAAGGCTTTGTTGGGCCCCACGGATCCGCCGACTGCTTGGACGACGGCAGGAGCCGCGCCCGTGGAATTGCCGGAGTGCTGGCGGTGGGAATACCGGCTGGAAGCCAAAGGATTTCCTCCCCTGCCCTTGTATCTGCTGGTTCCCAAGGGCATGAAACCCGGAGAAAAGCGTCCGGCTGTGCTTTGCGTTCATGGTCATGGTCTTTTTGGGCCCGAACCGGTGGTGGGGAGGATAGATCTTCCCGGGGTGACCGCCGCCATCAGGGCTGCGAATTACGACTATGGACTGGCTTTTGTGAAGCGTGGCTATGTGGTGGCAGCCCCCTGTCTGATTCCCTTCGGGCAACGCAGTGAAGCCGGGAAAGATCCTGCGTCAGATCCTTGTGCGGTCGCATTGGTGAGGCTTCAAGCTCTGGGACGTCTCCCGATCTCTGAGAATCTACGCGATTTGCGCTGGTCGCTTTCTTTTCTCCAATCGAGGGCCGAGGTCGCTGGTGACCTTCTCGGCTGCGCTGGTCTCTCTTATGGAGGCAGAATGACCATGCTGGTGACCGCCGTCGATGACCGGATCCGGGTGGCGGCGGTGAGCGGAGCGCTCAATCTCCTGCAAGAGCGGATTCTTGGCGCCTACAGTTGTGGCTCACAGATCATCCCGGGGCTGCTCCAGATCGGCGATTTCTCCGATATCGGGTGTCTGATCGCCCCCCGGTCCTGTGTTTGGGAGATTGGCAGCGAAGATCAACTCATTCGGCAGCCTTGGGATGGCATGTTCCGTGGGAGCTTGGAACGCGCTTATCTGGCTTCTGGGCATCCGGAATCCCTCCACTTCGATCACTTTCAAGGCGGCCATCAATGGCATGGAACCGTCGCCTACCAGGTATTCGATGCCATCCTCCGTCCACCCACTGACCCCATCCCATGAAACTCTCATTGAAAGATCAGATTGTCGTCGTTGTCGGAGGAGCCCAGGGCATCGGTCATGCCATTGCGAAGGCATTCTCAGAAGAAGGGTGCCGAGTCGCGCTCTTGGACCGATCGGATGCAGTACTGGGTGCTGCTGAGGAAATGGCCCGGAACAGCGGTGTGGAATGCCGTGCCTGGGTGATGGACGTCACTGACGAGACCACGGTCCAGAGCTGCGCCTCCGACATCAATGAGCTCTGGGGAGGTGCCCGCCATGTCGTGTATGCCGCCGGATGCGGTTCGGGGAAATTCGGCTTTCCTTTTTGGAATCTTGATCCTGTCGACTGGCCCCGGGTCCTTGCGGTCAACCTGTATGGCGCGGTCCACACTGCCCACGCTTTCCAGAGCCAACTATGCCGGTCTGGGAGTGGTTCCCTTCTGTTCCTGACCAGTGTGGCTGGTCAGATCGGCTCCCAGACGGATCCGCCTTACAGCGCGGCCAAAGCCGCCTTGACGAATTTCATGCATTGTGCGGCCAAGGACTTCGCTCCCTTTGGCGTGCGGGTCAATGCGATCGCTCCCGGGATGGTCCGGACCTCTCTCAATGAAGCTGTCTGGGAGGCTTCGCAGGCAGGTCTGCCCTCCCCCGAACGGCAGGAGTACGAGGTTTGGGCTGGGGAAAAAATCCGACGTGTTTCCCCGCTCGGCAGGTGGCAGGAGCCGGAGGAATTCGGTGCGATGGCCGTTTTCCTGGCTTCTGAGGCTGCCCGGAACATCACCGGGCAGACCTTGAACATTGATGGCGGGCAGGTCATGCACGCCTGATCCTCGTTCCGTCAGGATGCGAAATGCCCATGCGGTGGCGGTGTCCCGTGCTACCATGGCGCTCTGAAACGTTTCATGATATCCCACGACACGATCCCCGCCGAACCACCGGTCGATCTGGTGCACCATCCCCGTTGGCAGGAGGAAGACCTTGGTCTGCCACTGCCGGATTCTCCGCATGCCGTTTCTGTGGCGATGCCACTCTGGGAGCATGTGGTGGCCTATGAGGAAAATGATCCCGGGGTCACCAGCCGGTTCCAGAGCGGGTATCCCAGGTTTTTTTTACAGCCAGTGGTGCGCCGGCTCTTCAGCGACGCGGCCTTGCGCAGTGCCCGCGACGGCGAACAAGCGGTGGTTTTCCCCTCAGGTGAAGCCGCCGCCCGTTGCTCGGTCTATGTGGAAAGGAAATGCCGGACCCGACCAAGGTTGGTCCCCTTCGGCTGGGGAGACCTCACTTCCGTGCTGGTTCCCACAGCGGGCGGTGCGTTCGATGCTGCGATGAAGTACTGGCGTTACTGCGGTGAGATTGTCAGTTCCCGCGTTGCAGAACAGGCTCTTTTGGGCGCTGCTCCGGACCCGGCCATCCGACAGGCGGGCGAGCGGGCGAGACGGGAGATCCGACAACACCTCGCGGATTATGCCGGTCAGACTGCCGCCGAGGTGTTTTTGTATCCCTCGGGGATGGCGGCCATCGCGGTGTTGCACCGGGCGCTGGTTCGGCTGAATCCCGGACTACCCACGGCTCAGGTCGAGTTCCCCTATGTCGATCTGCTCAAAGTGCAGGAGGAATTTGGCTCCGGCGTGCATCCTTTCCTGTTGGCTCCCGGTGGAGGTCCTCCAGAAATCGCTCCCCTGCTCTACCAGGGCGGCCTTGCCGGGGTTTACACGGAGGCTCCCAGCAATCCTCTGATGCGCACCGCAGACCTCCCGGGATTGGCCTCCATGCTCGCGCCGCGCGGCATTCCTCTGGTGGTCGATGACACGGTCGCTTCCTCGGTGAACGTGGACGTGCTTCGGTATGCCGATGTGGCGGTGAGCAGTCTGACCAAATGGTTCTCTGGACAGGGGGATGTCCTTGCAGGCGCCGTCATCCTGCGATCCAACTCACCGCTGGCGTCGGATCTCCGCCGGGCATTGCGTGCCGAGGGAGGTGAGGATTTGTCTGATTGGGATGCCATTGCGCTCGAAAAAACTAGCCGGAATTACGAATCCCGGGTGCTTCAGGTGAACCGGACGGCGGCTGCGTTGCACGACTTGTTGAGCGGTCACCCGGGGGTGGAGCGAATTTGGCATCCTCTGACGGAAACGCCGCACCACTTTGAGGCGGTTTGGAGAGGCCGTCCGGCGGGTCACGGCGGGCTGCTCTCCCTGCTCCTGAAGGACTCTGACCGAACCTCCCCCGCCTTCTACCGGCACCTCAGACTCTGCAAAGGTCCGAGTTTTGGCACGGCCTTCAGTATGGCCTGTCCGTTCACCCTGCTCGCCCACTATCAAGAGTTGGAGGCAGTCGCCCGATCCGGAGTGCCCGCCAACCTGATCCGGGTTTCCGTCGGGTTGGAGGAGGAAGAGGACCTTCTGCAACGGTTCCAGAGAGCGCTCGAGGTCAGGTGAAATTTGCGTGGCAACGAATTTTTTCCTCGCCAAATGGCTAAAATTCTGGCAGGAAATCACCCTCATGAAATTCTTCCGTTCCACCATCATCATTTCCGCTTTTGCGTTCGCCACTTCGTTCGCCTCCTCTCTGGTCATGGCCAAAGACTATGAGATGGAGGACATCATGAAAAAAGGCATGAAAGGAGACACTTCCCTGCTCGCCAAGGTTCAAGGAGGCACCGCCACCGATGAGGAAAAGAAGACTCTCTTGGCAATGTTTGTCTCCCTGGCCGCCTTCACTCCAGAGAAGGGCGATCAGGACTCTTGGAAGACCAAAACCACCGCGTTGAAGGATGCCATGCAGCCCTTCGTGGATGGCAAGGGTGACGTGGCCGCACTGAAAAAGGCTTCCAACTGCAAGGCCTGCCACAGTGTGCACAAGGAATAATTTCCCTGCCAAACCTGTCAATTTCCCATCAAACCGTCCCCGGTAGTTCCGGGGGCGGTTTTTTTGTGCCCGGGTGGCTGAGTGGTCACGCCATTGCAAACCCCGGAGTTGCGACCTAATTTCCCGGGAATGGACACAGTCAAAACAGGTCCTTCAGAGATCGATCCGCTGGTGATGCGGAAGGAGTTCCTGGGTCGATTGGGCTCGGAAACGCCCTTCTATCGGCTGTTCGATTTGATGCCTGGTGTCTCATTTTTGCCAAGGACACCACATTCCGGCTAATGGGGGCGAGCCGGGGCTTTTTTGAACGCCTCGGTTACCCAGCCGAGGAGGACATTGTGGGAAAGGATGATTTCGCCCTCTTTCCACGTCAGATTGCCGCGCATTTCCGGGAAGATGACGAGGAGGTTGTCCGCACCGGACAGGCAAAAATCAGGATTGTGGAGCTATTTCTGAACGAACAGGGACTGCCCGACTGGTTCATGACTCACAAGATTCCCCTGCGCGATCGGGCGGGGGATGTGATCGGCCTCATGGGAATGGTGCAGACCTTTGATGATCGTCAGTTGGCCGGCATGCCGACCATGGAATTGGGGGAGACGGTGGACCACATCCGGGCCCGTTTCCGCCATGGGGTCACGGTGACGGAATTGGCCGACCGCCTGGGGATCTCCGAGCGTCATTTGCACCGCCGCTTTATGGGAGTGTTCGGCATTGGACCGCGGGAATTCATCAACCGAGTCAGAGTCCAGGCCGCCTGCGAGGAACTGGAGCGCCGAACCCGGGCCGGGCTTCAGGAAATTTCACGCGATCTGGGGTTCCGTTCCCAGAGCGCCTTCAGCCAATTTTTCCGGGCTCAGGTGGGCATGGCTCCTCTGGAGTGGCGGCGCCGGACTCTGGTGCGATGATTTCACCTTGCCCCGGGGGCTGGAAGTCCCTAGGTTCCCTGCCTTCAACCATGGCGGCAGACAGCAACGAGACCGGGGGCAGCACCCCGATGATGCGGCAGTATCAGACGATGCGCCACAGCCTTCCCTCTGACATCATTTTGATGTACCGGTTGGGGGATTTTTACGAAATGTTTTTCGACGATGCCAAGGTGGCGGCCGGTATCCTTGGATTGGCCCTCACCAAACGCAACGGGATCCCCATGTGTGGGGTGCCTCATCATTCATCGGCTGGGTATCTTGCCAAATTGATCCAAGCCGGGAAACGGGTGGCCATTGCCGAGCAGACCTCCGATCCCAAGCCGGGCAAACTGGTCGAGCGAGAGATTTCCCAGATCATCAGCGCCGGGACGGTGGACGACTCGGCCCTTCTCCCTTCGGGCAGGCCCAACTATCTGGCTGCGGTCTTCCGGGCTGGCACCCGCATCGGTATCGCCTCTGTGGAGCATTCCACCGGAGAGTTCCGCCTCACCGAAGTGGATGATCGTGGGCAGTGCGAGGATGAGTTGGAGCGTCTCCATCCCGCGGAAATGTTGCACAGCGACGAACAGACCCAGGAATTTGGCGGGCTTCCGGCTGCCCAGGGTCATGACGGATATGCCTTCCTTTATGACCAGGCCTACCACACTTTGAAAGCCCATTTCAAAGTCCAGTCCCTCGATGGCTACGGCTGTGCCGACCTGCGGGCGGCGGTCTGCGCTGCCGGGGCCATTCTGCATTACCTGGAGTCCCAAATGCGCCGTGGGGTCGGGCACATTCGTCAGATGCGCGCTTATCGGGTCGACGCTCATGTCCTGATTGACAGTTCCAGCCAGCGGAACCTCGATCTGCTGAACAGCCGGAGCGGCGTGAAACACTCGTTGCTCGGGGCGATCGATCGCACCGTGACCCCCATGGGGGCGCGGCGGCTGCGGGATTGGGTGGCTCATCCTTTGCGAGACCTCGAGGTTCTGACGGAACGTCAGGAAGTCATCGCGGCGTTGATCCGGGAACCCGGGGTGTTGACCCGGTTGCGGGACCGGCTTGGGGAAGTCCGCGACATGGAACGCACCTTGAGCAGGCTCAGCCAGGGGTCCGGGAATGGCCGGGAGTTGCGCGCGCTGGTCCAGTCCCTGCTGCAAATCCCTGAAGTGAAAGACTGCCTTTCCCGTCTCCCCCGGGGAGCAGCCATCCTGGAGCGCGCGCCGGAGAGACTTGGCGACTTCACGGAGCTAACCGCATTGTTGGATCGCGCGCTGGTGGATGAACCGCCCGCCACTCTGAAAGAGGCCGGTTTGTTCCGGGATGGTTATCACAGCGACATCGACGATCTT
This sequence comes from Akkermansiaceae bacterium, assembly GCA_024233005.1. Classification (GTDB taxonomy): domain Bacteria; phylum Verrucomicrobiota; class Verrucomicrobiia; order Verrucomicrobiales; family DEV007; genus JACKQE01. The sequence goes on from JACKQE010000001.1 coordinate 530,769, forward strand.
CGGAATGCGTCCACCCTCGGCCGCCAATGGATCGCCGATCTCCAGACCCGCGAACAGGACCGCACCGGTATCAAGTCCCTCAAAGTGCGCTACAACGCGGTCTTTGGCTACTTCATCGAAATCACCCGGTCGAACCTTGCCAATGTGCCGGACGACTACACCCGCAAACAGACCACGGTGAACAGCGAGCGGTTCATCACCCCGGAGCTCAAGGAAGTGGAGAACAAGATTCTGGGGGCCGATGAACGCCTCAAAGCCCTGGAGTATGAGGAGTTTCAAAATCTGCGCGAAACCGTGCTGGAACACCTTGGACCGATCCAGGAGGCTGCTGCGGCAATCGCCGATCTTGACGCTCTCTCCGGTCTAGCCGAATTGGCGTTGCTCTACAACTACTGCCGTCCTTTGCTCAACGAGTCGCGCAACCTATACATCCGCGATGGGCGGCACCCGGTGCTCGACCAAAACATCGCCGAGGAAAAATTCGTCCCCAACGACACCGTATTGGAACCCGGGAAAGATCGTGTCCTGCTCATCACAGGGCCCAACATGGCGGGCAAATCCACCTATATCCGCCAGGTCGCACTGATCACTTTGATGGCTCAGATCGGGAGTTATGTGCCGGCGGCGGAAGTCGAGATCGGATTGGTCGACCGGATCTTCACCCGCGTCGGGGCCAATGACGATCTGAGCCGGGGTCAGTCCACTTTCATGGTCGAAATGAATGAGACGGCACTGATTGTCAACAATGCCACCGACCGGAGCCTCGTCATTCTCGATGAGATTGGCCGGGGCACCTCCACGTTTGACGGACTCTCGATCGCATGGAGCGTGGCTGAGCACCTCCACGACCGCATCCAGGCGAGAACCCTCTTCGCCACCCATTACCATGAGTTGACGCGATTGGCAGATTCCCGGCCTGCCGTGAGGAATTACAATGTGGCGGTGCGGGAGTGGAATGATCAGATCATTTTCCTGCGCAAGATCGTGCCGGGAGCCGCCGACCGTAGTTATGGCATCCAGGTGGCGCGCTTGGCGGGGATGCCAAGGGAAATCATTGAGCGGGCCAAGACCATTCTGGCCGAACTGGAGGCGGGAGGTCAGGCTATTGCCCTGACTGATCCGATGGTGCAGGAAATGAAGCTGGATCGGTCAGATCCGGTCATTTTGAAAAAGAGCCGTCGGGTTCCCACATCTTCAGAGATTTCCGCAGCAAAGGAAACAGACGGTGATCAGAATGGCCCGAGTCAGTTGCACTTCGGGTTTTGAAAGCCCTTTTCTTACTCAGACCTCCGTTGGCCCCAGATAAACCAGGCGGATTTCGTTGAGGTCGTAGACGATCTCCAAATATTCCGAGGCCTTGGTGATCTCATCATCAGAGATGCCTCGGATGGTGATCAACTGTCCGGAAAAAATGCCGCGGTTGACGGTAACGCCTTCGCGAAGAAGTCGCGCCGTGGCTTCCACTCCTCCCAAGGAGTCCGGAAGCACATGAGCCACTCCCATGGAGGCGAGCTCGGATGAGATGCAGGCGATGTTCTGCGCATTGCGCTGGGCGGCTGCCTTGTGTGAGGAATCCCAGACATTGGAGATGGTCGGTACCGCCAGCATCCCCAAAATGCCGACAATGGCCACCACGACGATCATTTCGACCAGACTGAAAGCAGTCCTTAGCCGAAAAATCCTGCGTTGGGTAAGGCCAGGGAAGTTCATTTTCCACCTCCAAATATCCGGCCGCGCTGATCTGCGCTAAAGCCTGCCAGGGTGTCGGCGAGTTTGTCGGAATACAGAGTGTATTGGTCCGGGTGTCCTCCGGCGTCGCCGGCAATGATGGATGCGAGTTCACTTGGCTGCGGAGGTGGTGCCGGATTCGCAGGTGCTTCCACTGCTCCGGGCGTGTTTTCATCCGCAGTTGGGTCATTCGAGGTTGGCGAGGTCGGCGAGGTTGGAGTGGGTGATGATCTCCCCTGCATCCATTTTCCAAAAGCTTCCAGAATGTCTGAGATCACTCCGCACTGGGCGGGGACCGGAGCCGCGACTACGGAGAAGCAGAGGCCTAAGGCCAAAAGCCTTGTCTGCGTGCGCTTCCATACTGTTTTCATCATCTTGGGTAGTGAGTTGAGTCTCTGATTATCCCCATTTGAGATAAATATCATAAAAACCATGCCAAATGCAAATGAAAATTCAAAATATTCTTTCCGCCTGGGAATCATCCTTTCAAATGCCAGTATTCAGCAAAGTCATAATTTTAAAAATTCCTCTTGAGTATGATTATTATGAAATGCATATTGAAGGGTTTCGTCGTCACTCGTTTCCAATGCGGTTTTCGTTTTTCCAACGCCTGCTTTTGAGTCTCCCCTGGCTTGGGCTCGTTTCTGGCATGGCATGGGGCTTGGAAAGTGAAGCCCTTCCCCAACATCTGCGGTTTACCCATTTGACCCAGGCCGACGGAATGGTCCCAGGTGGGATCGTGGCGATGTTGCAAGATCATCAAGGTTACATTTGGATCGCCACGGAAGAAGGCCTGAGTCGTTACGATGGGTATGAGGTCCGGAATTTCCGACACGACCCGGCTTCCCCTTCCAGTCTGGCGGAGAATTCCCTGGTGGCCTTGGCCTTTTTGCCCCCCCGCGGGACCGGTTCCGGGTTTTCTCAAGGCATGGTGTGGGCGGCCACGGCGAGAGGATTTTTGGAACAGATTGATACCCTGACGGGCGACATCAGACATGTCAGTCTTACCACCAATGGAAAACCGATTCAATTGAACCGGATCAAATTTTTGTTTGCCGACTCTCAACGCAGGCTTTGGATCGGCCATCGCAAAGGCATTTGTCGGGTCAATCCGGACACCTTGGAATGCCGGGAATTTGACATTGGAGCCGACGATGGCGGCATGGCGGCGTGGCAGGCATCGAAGCCTCATTCAGAGGGTTCCCCGGATGCCGCCAACCACCCCGTCGAGGATCCTCCACTCTGGATGGTGACCCACGACGGGGTGGTTCTGCGGTACGATCCCGAACTGGATGTGTTGAGCCAGGTCTGGGATGCCAAAGAGCCGGTTCAGGCCGTCTGTGGGGACGCGGAGGGGCGACTCTGGTTGGCCACCCAGTTAAGAGGGCTGATCCGGATCACCTTTGATGGTAAGATGCCGACCCGGATCGAAGATGATTACCAGAATTCGATGGGTATTGGGGAAGTCACTTCTATTTTTCGGGACAGCCTGGACCGTCTCTGGTTCGCCTCAACCATGGGGCTGATCCGCTTTGACCCTGCCAAGGCCACCATTTTCCGTGTTGCCCACGATCCTCTGGAGCCCAGAAGCCTACTTTCCAATCAGGTCACCTGCATTTTTGAAGACCGGAAAAATGTGCTCTGGGTTGGATTTGCGTCCGGTGGGGTCAGTCGTTGCAACCATGGCAAATCTTGGTTTCCCCAATTGCCTGTGGTCTCCTTGGGAGCGCATGGGCTGAGCCATCGCAGTATTTCCGCGCTTGAGGAGGATCGCCAAGGCAAGGTCTGGATAGCTACCGCGAACGGTCTGGATCGGTGGGATCCTGAAACAGGTGTCATTACCAATCAAATCTTCAAGGGAATGTCTGTTTCGGCAGCCCTGCCGCCCATCATCACCGTTTTGCGCGAAGACTCCAAGGGTCGTCTGTGGCTGGGAACGAGGGGGGGAGGGCTTATCCGGTTGGACAATTGTGAGGAGGACTCCCGCACCGCCCGGGTCTATGAACATGATCCCGGAAAGGGTGGATCGCTCGCGAACAACCATATCAGTGACATTGCCGAGGACAAGGATGGCCGCATCTGGATCGGAACTCTGGGTGGCGGTGTGTCGATTTATCAAGAAGGCCAGGATTCCTTCCAGAATATCCATGGCGACGGCCCCGAAGGATTGGCTGATGATTTCATCAATGATCTCCTTGTTGACCACGAGGGCGTGATGCTGGTTTCCTGCGGGGACAAAGGAATCATGCGCTATCGGGCAGATAGCGGCACTTTCGAACCGCATCCCCGATTTGCCTCAGGTGAAGTGGATCTCCTGTATGAAGGACGGGATCAGCAGCTATGGATCGCCAGCTCAGGAATCGGCCTGAGTCGATTGGATCCGGTGACAGGAGCGGTCCTGACCCTCAGCCAACGCAACAGTCGTTTGCCTCTCAGCGAAGTCAGGGGATTGGTCGAGGATGAATCCGGGGATCTCTGGATCAGCACTCAAAACGGGGTGGCCCAGTTGAACCAGAAAACCATGGACTCCCGAGTTTTTGATGAGGATGATGGTCTTCAGAGCAAGCAATTCCATCCGCACTGTGCGATTCGACTGCGCAATGGAAGGGTGCTGTTGGCCGGCCCGAATGGTCTGAACGTGATTGATCCGAAAATATTGCCCGAGGCACATGTCTCGGAACGTCCGGTCCTGACCGGGTTGGAACTTTTTGGGGCCCCGGTTTTTCCGTCGAAAGACGGGCCGTTGCTGAAGCCTCTGTCGTTGACTGATGTCCTGACCCTGCCCTATGACAAGGAGGGGCGCATTTCCTTGCGATTTGCCACGCTGGACTATGCGACCCCGCATCACAACTTTTTCCGATACCGCCTCCTTCCAGAGGACAAAGACTGGCAAATGGCCGACGACTTCCGCCGGGCCACCTATTCAGCCCTGCAGCCTGGAAAATACACTTTTACCGTGCAGTCATCGGCCGACGGGACGACCTGGAATGCCGACACTGCCAAGATCAACATCCAGATTCGGCCCCGTTGGTACGCTCTCTGGTATGTAAGGGTCGGCTTCGGACTCAGTCTGGCGGGGCTCCTGGGATACTTCTTGTTGCTGCGCTTCCGATCCCGGGAAGAAAAACTCCGCCGCTCTCAGGAGCAGTTGGAAGTGAAGTTCTCCAAGGCGGAAGCCGAGTTGGCGAGGCAGTTGCAGCATGCGATGCTTCTGGAGCAGACCGGACTGGTGCTGGGAGGGCATGACGGTTCTGGAAACCTTCTGGAAACAGCCCTGCGCCACCTAGGCGAGGCCTTTGGGGTGTCGCGCTGCTACGTGCGTGCCGGTGGCCCGGGCAAGGACGGATCTTTCGAGCCCTCCGGCTTCCAACTCGTGGCCCAACACGTTGACCAGGGGCAGGCCGACGCCGAGGATCCTCTGCCGTGTGAAAGTCCCTCCCTTTTTCAAGAGATCGTTTCCAGTGACCGGGCTCTTGCGGTGCCAGACGTGGCCCTGCGGAAGGATCTCTTTCCAGAGTCGGAAAAGCTTGGGGATTGTGGCGTCGTCGCCCTGCTGGCGATGCGGACGTCCTATCTGGGACTGACCAACGGCTACATCGTATTGCACCATGCCGATGGTCCCCGGGAGTGGCGGGCGGACGAAATCAAGCTCCTCGAATCTCTCGCCGGGCAGCTAGGGCTGGTCCTCGCCCAGATGGAGCAGCAAAGCCGGGAAGAAAGCCAGCGACGGGAGCTGGAAAAGGCAAAGAAGGAAGCCGATATCGCAAACAGTTCCAAGAGTGAGTTTCTCGCCAAGATGACGCATGAACTGCGGACGCCCCTCAATGCCATCATTGGTTTTTCCGAGTTGTTGTGCGACGATTCCGAGCTGACTCCGCGGCAGCGTGAAACGCTCGATATCATCAATCACAGTGGCGAACATTTGCTGGGGGTCATCAATGACATCCTCGAAGTCTCCAAAATTGAGGCTGGCAAGGTCGAATTGGTCACAGAACGCTTCAACCTTGGGAATCTGCTGACCTCCATCCATGAAATGTTGGCGTACGGCATCCGGTCGAAGGGGTTGTCGTTTGAGGTGAACCGTTATGGTGATCTTCCTGGCGAGATCCTTGCTGACAAAGCCAAGTTGCGTCAGATTATTATCAATCTCATCAGCAACGCGACCAAGTTCACCGAACATGGGAGAATCACGCTCTCCGTGCAGGCAGGGGCGCCGCAAGCCCCTCTCGGCGGGGGGGCTTCGGAACAGGAGCGTTTGATCTTCTTTGAAGTGCGCGACACCGGGCCCGGCATTCCCAAGGAACAAATCCCCAAGCTGTTCGAAAATTTCTCCCAAACAGACACCGGTCAGCGTTCCCGGATGGGCACGGGACTGGGCCTCGCGATCTGCAAGGCGTTTGCCGAGCTCATGGGCGGGAGGGTTGAAGTGGAGAGTCTCGTGGGCGTTGGTTCTGCCTTCCGCTTTTTTATCCGTTGCACGGAAATGCTGGCACCGCCGGAGATCAGAGTGGAAGTGCATCACGAACGTCCCTCGGCCCCCAAAGTCACCGGGCAAACCAAACGCCTTGTTCCCGGCCACCCGGAAATCCGCGTGCTCATAGCCGAGGACCAGCCGGCCAACCGACTCCTGGCCTCCCGCATACTTTCGGCCGCCGGTTTCAAGCTGGCGGAAGCGGAGAACGGGGCCGAAGCCGTCAAGGAGTGTCGCGTTTTCAAACCCCATCTGGTTTTAATGGACGAGGAAATGCCGATCATGCGTGGCCGCGAGGCCATCAAAGCCATTCGGGCCGACGCCTCCTTGCTCCAGCCGGTCATCATTTCGCTCACCGCATTTGCCCTGGACGACACCAAAGCCGCGGCCATTGAGGCAGGCAGTGATGACTTTTTGACCAAGCCGTTCCGCATTGACGCCTTGCTGAACATCCTCGCCAAGCACCTGCCGTTGACCTTTGAAGGTGATGAGGCTGAACTTGGCTCGGTCGCGGTGTCCTGAGGGTTGCCTTCCGGATCAGGTCTCCAGCAGGGCTTCCAACCGTTTGACGGAAACCGGCTGAACCGTGCCCAATTCGGGAGCGAAGACCGAGACCCGGTATTCCTCCAGCATCCAGCGGTATGTCTCCTGGCGTCGGGCCGGGAGACGGTCTTCCCAACCTGTCACCGCGGCGACGAGTCGGGCTTTCTCCGCATCCTTCCCTGGATGCAGGGCGGCGCGTTCCGCCCGGATTTTGATGGCTTTGAGAAAGCGCGGGACCTGGGCCAGTTGGCCGTGCGGCGTGCGGCTGAGCAGGTCCGGCGGCAGGAGGCGCCGCAAGTCGCTTTCAAGTCCGGGGTAGCGGTTTGGTTTGGAAAGAATCTCGTGCCGTGCGGTCCCGATTTGTTTCAGCAGATCCTGGAGACGGTGGGCCAATGCCGGAAGCTTTCGCCGGACATCGTCGCACAGGGCTTCGAAGCGGTCAGAACGCAAGGGATGGAGAGGTTCCAGCGCCAGAGAATGACGCAGCAGGTGCTCAACGGCCTGATCGGGGAACGGCTTGTTGTCCGGTGGCAGGTTGGTCACCGGTGGCGAGGTGATTTGTCTTCCGATGTGGGTCAGGGCGGAGCGGAAGTCCGCCGCCGGCGCGGCTTTCGGTTTGATGCCATCCTCTCCGAGGGGGGCAAGGCTACGAAGTTCCTTTTTCAGCCAGGCAATGTCACGACCCAGGCGGGCTTCGGCAAGTTGCCGCACCGCGGCGGGGGTCGAGTTCTCTACTTCCTCCCGAGAGCGAAAGAGTCTCACCGAGATCCCTTCTCGGGTGACTGCCAGCCCTGGAAAGCCCTGCACTTTTTGTCCGGCAATTTCTTCGATGTCCACAGTTTCGGGCAGGTTTCCAAAGGACCACGAGGAAAGGCCATGCCTCTCCCAGTGACGAACCGCCCGGTCCCAGGCATCGGTATTCACTGCTTTGGTTTTGGGTTTCATCGCCTCCCGCAAAACCTCGAGGTCCCGTCCGCAGGCCAGGAGTTGATTTTTGGATCCCAGAACCTCGACTCGCGGCTGCAAGTGGGCCGGCAGTCGCGTCTCGGTCCAGTCGGAGGAACCCAATGCGACGCCATAGCGCTGGGTCACATGGGCGGCCAGAGCCGTAAGAAAAGGCCCGCGTCCCGGAAGGAATTCGCGGGCGATTTCACGGGCCTTGGAATCAATCGGTTGCAGTTTCTTTCGCAAAGATTTGGGGAGGCTGCGGAGGAGTTCTTCAATCTGGCTTTCCCTCAATCCCGGCACCATCCACTGCACCTGGGCAGGTGAGAGATGCTCCACCATCGGCAATGGCACCTGAACGGTGACCCCATCCTCCTCTGCCCCTGGAGCATAGGCATAGCTGACCGGCAGCACGGAGTTTCCCAGATTGACCTCATCGGGGAAGAGGGCGGCATCCCATGCTTCATCCTCGGGATCCGCCAAATCTTCTTCGCTGGCGAACAGGAATTCCGGTTCTTCGGCGGACCGGGCTTTGAGGATCCTATTCAGGTCGTGCACGGAAGAAACAGCTTCCAGCTTCCTTTCGTAGAAGGCCTGCAAACGGTCTTCCAGAGCGAGCACGCGGCGGCTCCTGATCCGGCTCAGAATGGCCCGGAGTCGTTCGACCAGTTGCCGGTTTTTCGCGTGGAAGGCATGAGTGATGGTGGCATCACCTTCCACAAGGGCATGTTGAATGAACAACCGGGTCGCCTTTTGCGGGTCCACTTTGCCAAAGTCGATGGCCTCGCGGTTCACTTCCAGACCGTGTAGCAACGTCCGCTCCCAGCAGAGGACCCGGCCGGTCCGGGAATCCCAGCGGGGTTCGCTATGGGTGACCTGGCAGAGATGGGCGCCCAGCTCCGCGATCCACAGCGGATCGATCCGGGCCACAGTCCGGGCGAACAGTTGGGAAGTGTGGACGATTTCCCCGGCGACGATCCACGCCGGTTGACGGGGTTTTTTCTCCTGGGTGGACGGTGTGGCCGCGATCTTCTTTTTCCCGGATGAAACGCGACGTTCGTAGAGGTTGGATCCGGGATGGAGCTGGATGAGGCGGTTGCCCCCGGCGAGATAGGTGTTCCTCTCCTCCCTTCGGGCGATGTGTCCCAACTGTCCGGTTAGGATGCACCGGTGGATGGCATTTTCCCGGTTGGTCTGATCTTGGTGATTCTGCGGTAGATCACCGGATTCCCGCAGAGCTTCACGCAGTTGGCGCCATACATCCCGCCATTCCCGCATCCTGACGATGCTGAGGTAGTTGGCCTTGCAAAAACGTCGCAAGGCATTGCCGGTGGTCTGGTTCGTGGGGTCCGGGGCCGCCTCCCAGAGCCGAAGCAGGGAGAGGAAGTCGGATTCCGGGCAATGCCAGGCCCGGTGTGCCTGGGCGGCCTTTTCCTTGGCGTCGTCGGGACGTTCCCGGGGATCGGGAACGCTCAATCCTGCGGCGATGATCAGCATCTCGGGCAGGCAATCCTCCCGCCGCGCCTGGAGGAGCATTCGTCCGAGCGTGGGATCAACCGGGAGCCGGGCGAGATCTCGCCCCAGCGGAGTCATGTCATGGAGATCGTCCAGGCAGCCCAGTTCGTGGAGCAGTTGGTAACCGGCTCGGATGGCGGCCGGTGCCGGGGGATTGAGAAAGGGAAAGGTCTCGATCTCACCGAGTTGGAACGCCTTCATGCGAAGGATGACTTCGGCGAGATTGGAACGTTGGATTTCTGGTGTGGTAAAGGGGGGACGTTTCGCAAACTCTCCTTCCGCCCAGAGACGGACGCAGACGCCGTCGCGGAGTCGCCCTGCCCGTCCAGCCCGTTGGTTGGCGCTGCTTTGGGAGATGTCTTCGATCGGAAGGCGCTTGGTCCGGTTGCGGGTATTGTAGCGGCTCATCCTCGCCAGTCCTGTGTCGACCACGGCCCGGATACGGGGCAGCGTGATGGATGTCTCGGCGACATTCGTGGCGACGATGACGCGGCGCCGGGGACCGGGTTCGAACACCCGTTGTTGTTCCCCGGCGGGCATTCGTCCGAACAGTCCGAGCACTTCGGTGCCCCCGCCCAAACGGCCTTCCAACAGGTCACAGGTTTCCCGGATGTCCCGTTCAGTTGGCATGAAGACGAGGACGTCGCCATCGTGGGTTTCGAGGAGGAGATCCTCCACGGCATTGGCCGCGGCTTCCAGGAGTCCCAGGTCTTCCGCCTCCTTTTCTGGAGGCGCATACCGGATCTCTACCGGGTACAACCGTCCGGAGACCTCAATGATCGGAGCATTCCCAAAATGCGCGGAAAACGCGGACGTGTCGATGGTGGCGGAGGTGATGAGCAACTTCAGATCGGGGCGCCGTGGCAGGAGGTCATGGAGATAGCCGAGCAGAAAATCGATGTTGAGGGACCGTTCGTGCGCTTCATCGAGGATCAGTGCCGAATAGCTTCTCAACAACGGGTCTGACTGAATCTCGGCGAGGAGGATGCCATCGGTCATGAACTTGATGCGGGTGTCCCGGCCGGTATCATCCTGGAAGCGCATTTTGCACCCCACTTCGCGGCCCCAGATGACTCCCATCTCCTCGGCGACGCGGCGGGAAACACTCATCGCCGCGACCCGCCTTGGCTGGGTGCATCCGATCCGGCCCCGTGCTCCGGCGAGCGCTTCATGGCACATCTTGGGGAGCTGCGTGGTTTTTCCAGAACCGGTCTCTCCAGCCAGCACGACCACTTGGTGCTTCGCGATGGTGGCGACGATCTCGTCGCGGCGCGCCGTGATGGGGAGGTCGGGGGGATAGTGGATGACTGGCATGGGAAGGACGCCGTCCCCAGGGACGGAGGGCAGCATACAGTCGGTGGGGGTTTTTTCCAATGCCGGGAGGCAGTCCCGGAGTCAACGCGTGGGCTGGCATGGCAACGTTGTCTGGGCGGTGACTTGGTATTTCGCTTTCCCGATGGTGATGGATGCTCCCGGTTGCCTGTTTGCGTCCTCGTCGGCAGGCCTGATGTCTGGTAAAGTGCGTCCCAGATGACAAACGTCCCGCGCTCCATGCCTGGCCGCCGCCGATTCCTGAGGGACACCGCAGGCGGTTTGGGCGGGCTTGCGATGGCCCATCTTTTCGGATCGCAAGGCTTGTTGCGTGGGGCGGAAATCCGGGGGAATCCTCAGCTGCCGCGGGCGACCCATTTTCCCCCCCGGGCCAAGCGGGTCATCTGGCTCTTCATGCATGGCGGACCGAGTCACCTCGATTTGTTTGACCCCAAGCCGGAGCTCATCCGTCTTGCCGGCCAGCCGTTGCCGGAAAGTTTCGGAGAGGTCAAAACACGCCGCAAAGTCGCGCAGAATCCGTTGCTGCCGCCTCTCATGCCATTTCGTCCCCGTGGTCGGAGCGGTTTGGAAATCAGTGACTTTCTGCCTCATCTGGCCGGAGTTGCGGATGAGCTCTGTGTGGTCCGGAGCTGTCACGGGGATAGTGTGAACCATCCCCAGTCGGTTTATCAGATGAACACCGGTTCCATTCTGATGGGAAAGCCGAGTGTGGGGAGTTGGGTGGCCTACGGGCTGGGTTCGGAGAATGACAGCCTGCCGGCGTTCCTCGTTATGCCCGATCCAGGAAGCGGCCCCAAAGGCGGCCCGCCAGCCTGGGGCAGCGGGTTTCTGCCCGCGACCTATCAGGGAACCACGTTGCGCCCTGGACCGGTGCCGATTCTTGATCTGGCGCCGCCGGAGGGGTTTGCGCCTCCCCGGGGTCGGCGGGTGCTGGATCTGACCCAAGCTCTGAACCGTGTCCATTGGGAGGCCGCCGGTCACGATGACGAACTCAAGGCAAGAATCGACGCGGCCGAACTGGCCTTCCGCATGCAGGCGGCGGCTCCGGAGTTGGTCGACATCTCGGGAGAGTCACGGAGCACCCGCGCGCTCTACGGGATCGACGATCCGGCGACCAGGGAGTTCGGCACGCGCTGTCTCATGGCGCGGCGTCTCATCGAGCGGGGGGTCCGGTTTGTGCAACTCTACTCCGGAGACACGAATGGTTGGGATGCCCACGACGATGTGCTGAAAAACCACACAGAATTTTGCGGACGCACCGATCGTCCCGCGGCAGGGTTGATCCGAGATCTGCGGCAACGTGGGCTGCTGGACGACACCTTGGTGGTCTGGGGGGGTGAGTTTGGCCGCATGCCGATGAGTGAGAAAGGCAAGGGGCGCGACCACAATCCCTGGGGATACTCCGTGGTCCTCGCCGGGGGCGGTGTTAAGGGCGGGTATGCCCATGGAGCGACCGATGTGGTCGGATTGCGGGCAGAACGCGATCCGGTCCATGTCCACGATCTTCACGCCACCATGCTGCATCTGCTCGGGCTCGATCATGAGCGCCTTGTTTTTCCGGTGGATGGCAGGACGGAGCGCCTGACAAATGTGTTTGGCAATGTGGTCACGGATCTGCTGGCATGAGAGCGACTCGAACCATGGTTATCCTGCTTCTGGGGATGGGACTGGCCGCCTTCACGAAGGCCGACTCCCCGGTTATCGTAGAGAAACCCCTCACGGATGGCGACCGGGCCCATTGGGCGTATGGTCCCCTTGCCCCGGTCAAGACCCCCGATGCCGGATCCGGGAACCCCGTGGATGTTCTCCTGTTGTCCAGTCCCGTCATGCGAGGCCGGGGTTTCGCACCTTCGGCTGATCCGGCGACGTTATTGCGGAGGCTGACCTTCGATCTCACCGGATTGCCGCCCACCCCGGAAGCCTTGACCGCTTTTCTGAAAGCTCCTTCCGACAACGCGTATCTCGCTGAAGTCGAACGGTTGCTCAGGTCGAAGGCCTGCGCCGAGAACCTGGCCCGGCATTGGCTGGATCTGGCCCGGTTTGCCGAGACTGATGGTTTTGAGTTCGACACCGTCCGCTCCGGAGCGTGGCGCTACCGGGACTGGGTGGTTGAGGCTTTGCAACGTGATTTGCCATATGACGAGTTCGTCCGGGCCCAAATCGCGGGTGATCTGCTGGAAGGCCAGCCGGACCGTGACTGGCTCGCCCTGGGCTCCGGTTTTCTTCTCAGTGGGCCGGATATGCCCGACGTCAACGACCAGGAGGAACGACGCCACACGCTGCTCAACGAAATGACCGGCACCGTCGGGGTGGTGTTTCTCAGCACCTCCCTGGGGTGCGCACAATGCCACGACCACCCCTATGATCCGGTCAGTCAGGCAGATTTCTACCGGATGCGCGCGGTTTTCGAGGAAACGGTGACGCCTGCCGCCCGCAAACCCATCGGCACGGTGGTGCGGGCTTCCGCCCCAGGCTTGGCTCCGTTGCCGCGTCTCTGGGTGAGGGGCGATCCTCACACCCCCGGCCCAGAAGTCACTGCTGCCGCTCCCCGGATTCTCCGGGGCGAAGCTTCCGAAGCTCTGCCCATAGGCGGGGAACGCCTTGCCTTTGCCCGGTGGCTCACCTCGGAAACCAATGCTATTTTTCTCAGATCCATCGCCAACCGGCTCTGGCAATGGCACTTTGGCCAGCCGCTGGTGGCAACCCCCAATGATTTCGGCACACTCGCGGCGATCCCGGATCAGGGAGTCCTCCTGGATTGGTTGGCGGGAGAATTGCCCCGTCGGGCTTGGAGCATCAGGGAAATGCAACGACTGCTGGTGACTTCCCAAGCCTACCGGCAGCGTGGGGGAACCTCGAAGGAGGATTCCTTTCGGAACCGCCGTCGCCTGAGCGGCGAGGAAATCCGCGATGCCCTGCTCTCCCTCTCCGGGGCGCTCAATCCCAAGCCGGGAGGTCCCGGGGTGCGTTATCCCCTGCCTCCGGAAATCACTGTCACACTCCTTGCCAACCAGCGTGAGGTCGATCCCGATCCGGCGGAGCATGACCGCCGAAGTCTCTATCTCTTTGCGAGACGCAATCTGCGACATCCTTTGTTCGACGCTTTCGACCGCCCCGATGCCCTCGCCAGCTGCGCCCGCCGTCCGGTCTCAACCACCGCACCGCAGGCGCTGATGTTGCTCAATTCCCCTTTCACGCATCGCTTGGCTGGACTGGCGGCGGCCAGAGTTGCCGCCAGCGGGGATGCCCAAATTGACGGGTGGATCGAGCGGGCCTCCCGTCTCATTCTTTCGCGGGATCCCACTCCCCAGGAGAGGCAACTCGCCACTGCGTTTTTCGACGGGCAGGTGGATTCCTCCCGATTGGCCGATTTTTGTCTGGCGCTCTTCAATTCCAACGCTTTTCTGTATGTGGAATAGGGAGCAGTGGGTGAAAGGCCGGTTGCAGGGTTGCATTTTTTTCCGGTTACGGTAAAAACGTGGGAGATGAGTCACCCTCCCACGATGGACCCTCTAATTTCCACTTCCGCCAAGACTGCGACCCAGTCGAAGGAAGAGGCTGAAGCCTTGCGCCTCAATGGCGCGGCGGTGCTCATTGTCGATGAGGACCCTGCTTTCCAATTGGGGCTCAAAACATTCCTCAAGGAATACGTGGGCTTTTCCGAAGTCCACACCGCCCGGGATGGGGTGGAAGCGCTGGAGCGGATCGCGAACACTCCCTCGATCGAGATCGTGACGCTGGATTATAAAATGCCGCGGATGGACGGCCTGGAATTCCTCACCCGACTGCAAAGCGAGGCTCCCCGTTCCATGAGCGTGATCATGATCACGGGTTACCCATCCGACCAACTGGAGGAACAGTTCCGTTCTCATCGCTCCGAGCGGCTTCATACCGAGTATTTCCTGACCAAGCCGATCGAGTTCGAGAAACTCGAGACCGTGATCCTCGACAGTTACGAGTCGCTAAAAAAGGCTCAAATCGAAGCCGCCCGAATCGAAGCCGAAGCCGCCGCCCGTCAGGAGGCTGGCGACACGGCCCCCGTTGCGGAGGCGCTCTCGGTTCGGATGGAGGGCGTGCTGCGCCGCATTCTGGAGCGCCTCGACAGCCTCGAAGGCCGCGTGGCGGCTCTCGCGGAATCCACACCCGCCGCATTGCCTGCTCAGGCTCCGCCTCCGGTCCAGATCTCCAGGGCGCCCTCACTGGTGCTTCCACGGGAGCCATTGGTGGCCCGTCTCGCCAAATCGCTCCTCAAAGGCATTCTCCTCATCATGTTTGCCTGGGCGGTCGTCCGTCACGGTTTGCTGGACCACCTGCTGGAAAGTTTCGGACTCGATCCGGAATCGTGGTTCCTGCCTCCGGGAAAAGGACCGGCGCTTTGAGGAGAAATGGCTGATGCCATCCCCCGATGTCCGAATTTGCGAATGATGGTCCGGATGTCCTTCCCGTTCTGGGCTGGAGGGAGTGGCTGGCGCTTCCTGAGCTGAAAATCCGCCATATCAAAGCGAAGGTCGACACCGGAGCCCGCAGTTCGGCCTTGCACACCCACTGGCAGAAAGTCTACACCGCGGAAAACGGCACCGCACGGGTGCGTTTCGGACTGAGGCCATTCCGAACTCGTCCGGAGTTCGAGGTGGCCTGTGATGTACCGGTGATCGATGTCCGGGTGGTAAAAGATTCCGGTGGACATGCGGAGAAACGCCCGTTCATTCAAACCACAGTGCGCTTGGGCTCTTGGTCCTGGCCCGCCGAGATGAGTCTCACCAACCGGGAAACAATGCTTTTTCGCATGCTATTGGGGCGTTCCGCGCTGTCCGGCCGGTTTCTGGTGGATCCGGCCCGGTCCTATCTTTTAAGATAAGCCTGACATCCCTCCCTCCCCCCAAAAAACCTTTTTCCCATGCCGGAGCCGCGCCCTGACTCCGGGATTTCTCATGAAAATTGGCATTCTTTCCCGCGACAAGACTCTCTACTCCACGAAAAGCCTCCATGATGCCTGTGTCCGCCGGGGGCATGAGGTGAGGGTGATCGATTATCTGAAATGTCACATGGAGATCACCTCCCGGCGGCCCACGATTTTCCTGGGTGACGAGGAGTTGCATTTCGATGCCATCATTCCCCGCATCGGGGCCTCACACACCTTTTTCGGCTGTGCCGTGGTCCGGCAGTTTGAAATGATGGGGGTCTATAGTGTGAATGAATCGGTCGCCATCTCCCGCAGTCGTGACAAACTGCGCTGCCTGCAACTTTTGGCGCGGCAAGGCATTGGACTGCCGGTGACGGGCTTCGCCCACGATCCCAGAGCGACCGAACATTTGATCCGCCTCGTCGGCGGGGCACCGCTCGTCATCAAGCTCGTCGAAGGCACCCAGGGAATGGGGGTCGTGCTTGCCGAGACTCGCCAGGCGGCTGAAAGCGTCATCGAAGCATTCCGTGGGTTGAATGCGAACATTCTTGCCCAGGAGTTTGTGAAGGAGGCCAATGGGGCCGATCTGCGGTGTTTGGTGGTCGGCAAAAAGGTAGTCGCTTCCATGCTGCGTCAGGGCAAAGAGGGGGATTTCCGTTCCAACCTGCACAGAGGTGGCACCGCCAAGAAAATCATCTCCACCAAAGAGGAGCGGATTGCCGCCGTGCGGGCCGCCCAGATCGTCGGCCTAAATGTCGCCGGGGTCGATATCCTGCGCTCGAACCACGGTCCGCTGGTGCTGGAGGTGAATTCTTCCCCGGGCCTGGAGGGGATCGAAACCGCCACCGGCAAGGACGTGGCAGGTCTGATTGTGGAATGCATTGAAAAACACGCGCCGGAAGGCGATACCCGCACTCGTGGAAAAGGCTGAATCATCTTCCTCCCGAAAACGTCGCCGGGTCAACCCCACTGCGGCACCACCGGCCCATGTTCCCCGCAGCGTCTTGCGGATTGGGGATCGGGAATTTCTGCCCGGAGAGTCGGGAAAGGTGGAGATCAAAATCGGATCGTTGATCGACTACCAGCCCGTCACCATGACGGTCCACGTGCACCGTGGCAAGCAACCCGGGCCGCGGATTCTCCTCAGCGCCGCCCTGCATGGGGACGAGATCGTGGGGGTGGAGATCGTTCGCAGTTTTCTGCGCTCCCGGCATTTGTCGCGCCTCCACGGAGATGTGGTGGCCGTCCCGGTGGTGAACCTGCCGGCGTTCCTCGCCCGTTCGCGTTATCTGCCTGACCGGAGGGATCTCAACCGGGTTTTTCCTGGTTCCACGAACGGTTCCCTTGGCAGCCGGTTGGCCAGCGTCTATCTGCAGGAAGTCGTTGCCAAGTGCACCCACATCATTGATTTCCACGCCGGTTCGGTGAACCAGCCGAACCTGCCCCAGATCCGCTTCTCTCCCGGGGACACCGCCGCTTTGGCGATGGCGCGCGCCTTCCGGGCTCCCGTGGCCATCGAGACCACCGTCCGCGCTGGATCTTTCCGTGAATCGGCCTACCGCAAAGGGATTCCCTACCTGCTATACGAAGCTGGAGAAGCTCACCGGGTCGACCATGCGGACATCCGTTGTGGCTTGCAGGGCATCACCGGCGTGATGAGGCACCTTGGCATGTTCCCGGAGGAGGTCCGGCATCCGCGGAAGGGCAAAGCCAAAGTGAAGGGAAAGCGGCCGGAGACTTTCATTAGCCCCTCCACCTCCTGGCTGCGAGCCCCGCGGGGCGGTATTTTCCGTCCCTTTGTGGATCTCGGTGAAGCCGTCACGAAAGGCATGGTCGCCGGCATCGTGGCCGATCCCTTCGGGCAGCATGAGACGGACATCATCGCCCGAACCGAAGGCATTGTCATTGGAATCTCCCGCAAGGCGGCCGTGGACGAAGGCGATGGAACTTTCCACGTCGCCCAAACCACTCATGCGGTCACCGTGCAGGAGAGTATCCAGGAAAACCGGTCTCTGATCGATGCCGAGGAGGCAGCGGATACCGCCGCCTGGTGATCCGGTGGAGCTGGAGTGTTTTCCCGCTGGTCGGATCGGGTTGGCTCATGTTTAGATGGTGCCATGAAACCATGGTTGTGGTGTTTCCTGATGGCAGGGCTGGCATTTTTTGTGATCCCGGTCCGGGGGGCTTCGCCTCCTTCGGACCGGCCCA
The DNA here is from genome assembly GCA_024233005.1 of Akkermansiaceae bacterium. Lineage (GTDB taxonomy): Bacteria > Verrucomicrobiota > Verrucomicrobiia > Verrucomicrobiales > DEV007 > JACKQE01. The sequence goes on from JACKQE010000001.1 coordinate 548,414, forward strand.
ATTTCATTTTGGTATACTGCGACAACCTCGGAAACGGCGATGTCCAATGCTTCCATCCGGAAGCCAGGCAGCGCACCCCGCGTCTCAATCGCATGGCGCAGGAGGGTCTCCGCCTGACCAGCCTGTATTCAGCAAGCGGCGTCTGCACTCCCAGCCGGGCCAGTCTGATGACGGGCTGCTATCCGCGCCGAGTCAATCTGCAGCGCAGTGACACCGGAGCGGTGCTTCAGCCTGTGGCCACCAAGGGTTTGAATCCTGAGGAGGTCACCATTGCCGAAGTGCTGCGGCAGCGCGGCTACGCCACCGGCATCATCGGCAAATGGCATCTCGGTGACCAACCGGATTTTCTGCCGACCCGGCAGGGGTTCGACATGTTTTTCGGCATCCCCTACAGCGATGACATGACCCGCGACAAAAAGCCCGATGTGTGGCCAGAATTGCCGCTCATGCGGAACGAAAAAGTCCTCGAAGCCCCGGTCGATCTTGACCTGATCACGAAACGGTACACGGCCGAGGCCGTCCAGTTCCTCGAGACTCACCGGGAAGGTCCATTTTTTCTCTACCTGCCTCATGCCATGCCTGGAAGCACCAAGGATCCTTATGCCAGTCCTGCTTTCAAAGGCAAATCCGCCAATGGTCACTGGGGTGACAGCATTGAGGAGCTGGACTGGTCGATGGGCGAAATCCTTGACGCTCTGAAGCGCCTCGGACTGGATGAAAACACTTTGGTGGTCTGGACCAGCGACAATGGCGCGCCGTTGCGGAATCCGCCGCAGGGCAGCAATGCCCCCTACAAAGGCTACGGCTACAACACCTCAGAAGGCGCCATGCGCATGCCCGGCATCGTCCGCTGGCCCGGCCGGGTGCCGCCCGGCACCACTTCGACCGCGCTTTGCACCATGATGGATTGGTTGCCGACATTCGCCCATCTCGCCGGGGCGGGCTTGCCGGCGAAAGTCATCGACGGACATGATCTCGTTCAGGTGCTGCTTGATCCGGGGCGAACCGGCACTCCCTATGATGACAAAGGCTTCTTCTACTATCAAGGAGATCAACTGCAGGCGGTCCGGTCCGGGGTTTGGAAGTTATATCTGCCCCTGCCCAACAAGCTGGTCAACATCGGTGGCAAAAGCTCCCCGGCTCCGGCCCAGCTTTTCGATGTGGTGCATGATGTGGGAGAAACCGAAGATGTTTCCTCTACCCATTCTGACATCGTGACCCGGTTGACCTCGCTGGCGGCGGAGGCACGGTCTGAACTGGGGGATCTCGACCTGCCCGGGACTGGCCAACGGCCGGCTGGGAGGACCTCCACCGCGACCGCCCGCCGGTTGCAGAAATAATTGGCCTTTGCCTTCTCTGGTGGCTGGGGGATGGTTGAACTAAAGTTTGGCTTGTGATAAAGAGATATGGGGATTTCGGCTGCCTTTCTGCCCATCCCATTTGCCAGCTTCAGGATAAGGCGCACTTTCAATGCGCGGCCTGGGAGCCAATCATTCACCTGTTTCACCCCATGAAGAATCCCAGCGTTTTTGGCACGGCGTTGCTCCTGTTATTGGTAACTCTCTCCATGAGTCAGGCCCGGGGGGAGCGAAAGTTCAACGGTGCCGGGGAGAGCGCAGCGATCCTTCCCACTTGGGGAGGCGGATCGGTTCCAGGAAGCAATTCCGGCTCGAAGACGGCCTTTGGAAAAATCAAGGAACTGACGGACCAGGATGACCGCGCCACGGTGAATCTCCCTGTCGGGCGGACTGTCCAGGTCACGCTCCCTGCCAATAGCAGCACCGGCTATCAGTGGGAGCTGGGAGTCTCACTGCAAGGAAAACCGGTGGCATTGCTTAGTAAAACCTACAAGAGCGATCCAAAGCCTCCCGGCTTCGTTGGCGGGGGAGGCAAAACGGTTCTCATCTTCAAGGCCAATGGCTCTGGTGAAACCAAAATCACGCTGAACTACAAAGGCCCCAGCGGCAAAGTCGGAAAATCCTTCACCTTCACCGTCACAACTCCTTGAGGTCAGTGGCTGCCGTCTGTTTGGGGCATACCGCCGGAAGAGAGAATCATGCGAACTGGCGGCGGAACCGCCCCGAGGACGTCACTGGTTTTCATCCCTCCGGTTTTCCTGGCCGGGGCTTGAGTGTGGTGTCTAACCGTGCTTGACTGTGGGTGACCGCATGATTGAAATTCCAGAAAACAAACGGTTCCTGCTTATTGTTCTGGTCCTGCTCCTGGCAGGCATGATCTCCTTGGTCGTGGGGCTGCAGTTTTATGAAAACATGAGGCAGTTCTACACCCTCGAAGGTGTGGTTGAGGGGGTGAAAAAAGAATACCCGGAGGCCACCAGCCTGGCTTCCACTGCGCTGGGGATGCGTCTCTCCGCCGCCAAGGATCCCGAACATCCGCTCATGCTGCTTGTGGATTGCCGCGAGCCGGAGGAATACCGGGTCAGTCATCTCGAAGGGGCCGTGAACCTGCGGACACCGGCCGAGATTCTGCAGGCTTGTGACGCTCTCCGTGGCCCGGCGGAGGCGCCCTCTCCTGGTCCGGAGGCTCCGCCGCGGAGCCCTGCTCAGGTCGAAGTATACGTGTATTGTTCTGTTGGGCATCGTTCTGCCAAGTTGGTCCAGGATTTGGCCAAGGCCGGATCCCAGGAGGGGCGTTACTTGCGGGGTGGTCTCTTTTTCTGGGCCCGGGAATCCCGCCCGATGGTCGATTCGGCGGGGAACGCCACGAAAAAGCTCCATCCTTACAAGGCACCTTGGAAAGCCTTGGTCGATCCTGAAAACCGGACCGGTGAATGAATTCCGGGGGTGCTGCTGTCGAATTTATCCCCGTGCCAAGGTGATGGCGATGACGCGCGCGGCACGGCCCTCTTCGATCAGAATGCGGGCACATTCGGAGAGGGTGGCCCCGGTTGTGAGGACGTCGTCCACTAGCAGCACCGTCCTGCCGGAAACCCGGTGGCGGTTCCAGGGAAGGCGGCTCAGGGCAAACGCTCCCTGGAGGTTGTTCAGCCGGTCCTCCCGATGCAAGCTCGCCTGCATGGTGGTGTAGCGAGTTCTCCGCAAAATCGGGGCCAGGGGGAGGCCGGGAAAACGTCGCCTCAGGGTGAGGCACAGTTCCCAAGCCTGGTTGTACCCGCGTTCCCGAAACCGGCGGGAATGCAATGGCACCGGGACCAACGGCCATCTTTCGTTTTCCGCCGCCGCCAGCCTCGGGTCGTTGCCAAGGGTCTCTCCCAGCATGGTCCCGAGCAATCCGCGCAGTTCCAGATGGTTCTCATACTTGAAGCGGTGAATCAGCTCCCGCGTCAGGCCTTCGCCCCGAAAGGCACCCCTGGCGAAATCAAACCAAAGTCTCCGGTGGGAGCAGTTGGCGCAGCGGAAGGCCACGGTCGATCGACCGAAAAAAGCATTACCGCAAAGTGAGCAAAAGGGCGGACAGACCGGTTCCAGAAGGCTTTCGCATTCGGGGCAGAGCCAACGGGTGAACCGGTTGTAAACGGGCACCGGGGAATTGGGCCAGGAAGTTTCGACAGTTACCTTGGTCTGTTCCGGTTTGACCAAAGGGCCTTCGCATCCCACACAGAGTGAGGGATAGATCAGTCCCAAAATTCCCTCGGACAGGTCCTGCAGCAGCAGTGTGGCGCGCGACGGCATGCACCGTCATTATAAGCAGAATTCGACTGTGGCTACAAAACAAAAGGGCGGACTATTTGGCCAAGTGCTTTTTGAAGAACGCGTCGGCAATGTCGACCGTCTCCGCACACCAAGGATCGCTCATCCAGAACGGATGAGGTGCGTTTTTCAAGGTGTGGACCGTGGTCTCAATGCCAAGGGCTTTGAGTTTCTCCTGCATTTCAGCCCTCCCCACTTTCAGAGTGTCCTTCTCCCCCTCGATGAAAATCGTGGGCGGCACCCCGGCCCGGACATGGGTGATCGGAGAGGCCTGGGCATACGTTTGCGGCTTCTCGTCGCAGGAGCCTCCAAAAAATAGGACTGCTCCCTCATTGGTTTTGCCTTTGTTGGCGGCCACCAGATCCTGGGTCGCGGCCATCACGATGCAGGCCCGCACGGCACTGCTGAATTCGCGGTGGGGTCCGGGACCTTCGAATTCAGGCAATTCACTGGTCATGCCAAGCAGACCGGAAAGGTGCCCTCCGGCAGACCCTCCCATGCAACCGATGCGGTCGGGATCGATCTTCCACTCGCTGGCATGGGCTCGCAGGCAGCGCATGGCGGATTTGCAGTCATGGATCGCCGCCGGGTAGGGGGCCTCGGTGGAAAGGCGGTAACTGACGAGAGCCGTGACATAGCCACGGGCGGCCAAGCGTTCCATCATGGGGCGGTCGGACTCGACCTGGCGGGATTTCCATCCGCCGCCATGAATGTCCAGAATGGTGGGATAGGGCCCGGCTCCATCGGGAATGTAAAGCACGAGTTCCACGGTGTGTTCCGGATACACTGCCACGACGTGGGTTTTCAGGCTAACCCCGGCGGGGGTTTCCGGCAGGAGTTTTTTCCATTTTGGAGCGGACGCCGGATCGGCCGCCGAGGCTAGGACTGAGGCGAGGAAGGGGAGCGAAAAGAGAAGGCGGAGCATGGGGGGACCAGATCGGGGTGTTGGCTGCTGAGCTAGGTTGGGATGGCAGGATGGACTTTCTAATGAAACAAGGAATTCTCAATCAAGGGAGCCGGCCATCACTTTATCGATGACAGGCACCAGTTCCACCTCTGCCTCGGCGACATGGCGTTTCGGGCGGTCCCCGGTCTGGGTGCTGGCCCGCACTTTCAAGGGAAGCATCGCCGGTCCTGGTTTTTTTCCAAAACTGACCTCTAATTCGGCCTTGGTGGACCCGGGTGGGAGGATCACTGGAGGGGCGCTGATTTGGTGCATCGGCGAAGGAACCAGTAATTCCACCCGAACGGGCAGATCTGCCAAGGCATCGGCCCGCTGCACGGTCACTGGAAGGATCACCGAGCCACCCGGCCGTGCTGCCAGAGAGGTGGCGCCGGGAGTCAGCCGGAGGCGGCCTTCGCTGACAATGCTCATCATTTGCTGCTCGGGAGCGCTATTGGTGTAGCTGACGAGGTGCCTGGTGCCGTCGGGTTCGGTGGTCTCGCCGGACAGCATCAGCTGGACCCGGCTGGTGCGCCCCATCTCCATGCGGGGAGGTAGGGTCACGGTGTAGGTGAAGCTCTCGGCCCCTGCGGGCACCAGCAGCGGTTCAGCAGTGACACCCTGGAGGTGCCGGATTTGGCGGTCGGAAAGTTCGACCCGGAGCGGTCCGGAAAAGCCGCCCCTTTCGAGCCGGTAGGTTTTGGAAAGCTGGCTCCCGACCGGGTAGCCGGTCTCGACCCAGTAATCACTCTCAAAGCGGAAAGGCACTGCAGGTGCCACTGCGAACCTGACGGAGTCCCCACCCGTCTTTTCCTGGAGAGCAGTCCGAGCCATCTTCCGTCCGTCGATCTCCACGGTGCCGGTCAGCTTGACCCCTCCAAGGGTGAGCGGGGCATCCTGGGCCGCGTCAAAGAACACTTCCGTGGCTCTACGGTTGGCGGAGAGTTTGAGGGTGCTTTCATCGGCGGTGACGCCGGGCGGCAATCCCTCGACTGAGAGCAGGACGTCGCCCTTGAGGGTTCCCATGAGTTCTAGTTTCACGGGAATCCCGGTGCCGCGCAGGCGGGTTTTTTTCTTGGGTTTTCCATCAGGAGTCGTTTCCGGGGGCGGGCCGACGCCTGGCGGAAGATCCCGGACCACGGTGACGGCATCGGTGTCCATACTCAGCCGGAATTCGACGGGCTCGGTAATTTCGGTGGTGCGGAGTTCGTAGCCAAAATCCGGCCCGGATCTGGTGGGGAAACGGTCGCTGACGAGGATGCGGTAGTCTTCATCGCGGGGCGCGGTGAAAAGAATCCGCGAATCGGTGATGCCCTCTGCAGGATCATCGTTTTCGGTCAGCTTCAGGCCATTGGCGGATTGGATCTCCAATCGCGCATCGAGCCGGCTGTCGATCCGTGCCGCGAATATCTCAAGCAGCACCCGTTGGTCTTTTTTGAGGGGCAGGTGCCAGCTCTGCATGCCCGGTTGGTTGAGGCAACCTTTGGCTACTCCGGGAAGCGTGAGCAAGGCCCCTTCTTTCCAAGTGGATCCCCAATCCCGCGGAACCCGTGGGCCTCGCTCCAAGGTCAGGCGATAGATGTGGGATTGGCTCCCCCCGAAATTGGCGTCGCCGATTTCCAGCAGATAAGGCCCCGCTTCGGAGGCCTGGAAGGCGAAGGTGGGATCCCCCCCGATCTGGACCATTTGGCAGGCCACCTTTGAACCATCCGGGCGGCTCACAGTCACCGTGGCCTGCAGGGGCATTTCGATGCGGCGTGCCGCAACTTCACCATGGATCCACTCTCCGGCTGCGGCCGTGATTTGCCAGACATCACGGTCTTCCCGGGGGAAAATGCGACCATTAATGGTGACCGGAAGGTTTACCGGGATGGCTGGCTGATCCCCTTCCTCTTCCTGCTCCACGATCTCGGGGAGATCGCCCACCACAAAAGGCAGGCTCCTGGTCACTCCCTGACTGGTCGAGACGAACCACCGTTTCACGCCGAGGATGGCATCGGGGGTGATTTCCAGGGTGCCCCCGTGGTCCCGGGGATAGTCCTCCCCGCGCTGCGAGGCGGGTTGGTGGATCATCGGTCCTTCAAACCAGATCCGTGGAATCTCCCGGATCAGAGGGGGTGCCGTCAGTCCCGTGTCCATCACATGGAAGCGGGCTTCGCCGTGGAAAAAGAGACCGCCCACTCGCAGCGGAACCACATTCCCGCGCTGACCTCCGGCAGGGAACACGTAGGAAGCGACGGGAGGCTCCGCCCGGGCCGAGACCATGCCCAGGAAACTGCTCAGCGCGACGAGGATCGTTTTCACGTCAGAGGAGTTCGCGGATCAGGCGTCCGCCATTGGACAACATGACGGGACGGCCCTCGGGGGTGATCATCTCCTTATGGGGTGGTATACCGAGCAGATGATAGATGGTAGCAGCCATGTCCTCGGGGCCGTAGGCATCTTCCGCCGGGTCCATGGCCCACTTGTCGCTTTTGCCGACGGCCCGACCTCCTTGGATCCCTCCGCCGCCCAGGGCGATGGAGAAGCAGCGGCTCCAGTGGTCGCGTCCGGCATCCTTGTTGATTTGGGGGGTCCGGCCAAATTCGCCGGTGAACAGCACGATGGTTTTTTCAAGCAGACCCCGGTCCGCCAGATCCCGGAAGAGCGAGGACATCGCGAGGTCAAGCTTCGGCAGCAGGTCGTCCTTGAGGGTGGAAAAGTTCGCGGTGTGGGTGTCCCAGTTGGAATGTTCGATGGTGACACAGCGGACCCCGGCCTCGACGAGACGGCGTGCCATGAGGCAAGACTGGCCGAGGGTGTTGCGACCATAGGCGTCCCGCAACGAAGGCTTTTCCTGGTGAATGTCGAAGGCCTGCTTGGCCTGTTGCGAAGTCATGAGATCCACCGCGCGTTCTGAGAAAGCCCCCAGTTGGCGGGCATTCTCATTCCCCTGCTGTTCGGCGCTGCGTTGGAAACGGTCCACCTTGGAAAGCAGGCCCCGGCGGTCCTCCAGGCGAGAGGCGTCGACGGCCAGCGGGGGCTGCAGGTCCGGCACCTCAAAACCGGGCGCGGCCGGATCGGCTTCGATCACGAAAGGAACGGCTTTCGGACCGAGGTAAGCCGCACTCGCGCTGTTGTGCATGGTGGGGAGGCAGACATAGGGAGGGATGTTGCCGCGCGATCCCTGTTCGTTGGCGATCACCGAGCCCAGGCTCGGTTGCTGGTTGTTTGGTTTGAGCCCGGTGTTGAATGCGGCGTTGGGATGATAGCCGGTCAGCATGTAGTGGTCCGCCTGCCCGTGACCGGCGTTGCGGTGACCGAATGAACGCACGAGGGAAAATTTGTCCATCACCCCGGCGATGTTGGGAATTTGTCCGCTGACATGGATGCCGGGAACGTTGGTTCGACGGGGTTGGAAGGTGCCCCGGATGTTGGAAGGCGCGTCCGGTTTGAGATCGAAGGTGTCGATTGTGCTGAGCCCTCCGGTGAGGAACACGTAGATAAACGAGACATCCTGCCGGGCCGCCCGGGGATCGCTTTCGGCAGCGAGGAGGCGGGCCAGCGGGAGATGCATCCCCAGGCCTCCGGCGGCACCGATGCGGAGGAAATCGCGGCGGTTCACGCCATCGCAGAAGCGTCGTTGGTTTTTCATGGCATCGGATCGGGAGACTCAGTGATTAAAGACAAACTCCTGGGAATTGAGCAGGGACCACAGCAGATCCTCGATCCGCTGACGGCGTGGTTGGGTGCCGGTCCCGAGATATTGGAGAGCTTCGGAGAGCTCTTCCGCACTGGGAAAACGGCTGAAGGTGGACAGATAAAGCGTTTCCACCACCCGGTCATCATCGATGCCTGATCCCGCGAGCCGGGCCGCCGTGCCGGCTTCGTGGGAGAGTTTCGCCTGGAGGGCGGGGGAATTCATGAGGTGCAGGGCCTGGCCAATGCTGGCGCCTGAGGCTCGCTCGCATTCACAGGGAGTGATGCGGGCCGGGCGGCCGAAGAGCTTCAGGAAGTAATGCTGGGCCTGGCTGTCCCAAAGTTGCACGGCCCGCAATCCGGCGGGCAGCCCGGTGAATTTTTCAGGCACCCCGGTGGCGTCACAGACCGCATCGAGGAGCACTTCGGCCGGAAGTCGTTTGAAAAGGGCGCGCGAGAAGTTCTTTTCGTCCCCCGCATTGCTGGCATTCGGCGTTGAGCTGAGTTGGTAAGTGCGAGACCCGGTGATGAATCGGATCACAGCCTTGGCGTCATAGTCGTGATCCACCAGTTCCCGGGCCAGGCGGTCCATGAGGGCAGGGTTTCCGGGAGGATTGGTCGCCCGCATGTCATCGACCGGCTCCACCAGACCACGACCGAGGAACCTTGCCCAGAGGCGGTTGGCGAGATTCCGGGCGAACCAGGGGTTCTCCCGGGCGGTCATCCAGTCGGCCAGAGCGGCCCGGCGGTCGCCTTCCGGGGAGGTATCCGGCATCGTTGTTCCCAATGGGTAGGGCTGGATAGGAGCGCCGGTGCGGGGGTGTTTCACCTGCGGATTGCCGCTCGTCACCAGCGCGAAGCTGTCACCATAGGGCTTGGCATGCACCGGCTCGAAGTAGGCCCGCATCCCATGGTAATCCTGCTGTGTCCATTGATCGTAGGGATGCTGATGGCATTCCGCGCAGGCAATCCGGATGCCGAGGAAGACCTGCGCCACGGCGGCCGCCGTCTCGCCAGGTTTGGTGGAGACACGGTAGAAATGTCCGGCTGGCTGCTCATTGAGCGGGCCTTCGGCGAGCAGCAAATCGCGCGCCAGGTCCCGCAGGGATCGGTTCTCAGCCATGGCACTGTGAATCCACTGGTAGTATTCATGGGCGTTGGCCAGACCGAGACGCTCCCGGTCGACGCGGAGCAGGTCTGACCAGTAGAGAGCCCAATAGTCGGCATACTCGGGTCGCCCGAGGAGGGAGTCGACCAGCTGGCTCCGCTTGTTCGTGCTCTGGTCATTCAAGAAACGCCGCGCTTCCTCCGGCAGTGGCAGGCGTCCGATGATGTCAAGGGTGACCCGGCGGAGAAAGGTCGCGTCATCCGCAAGGTCCGACGGAGCCAGACGAAGCTGGGCCAGGGTGTCATCGACGAGGCGGTCGATATCATTCAGCACGGGAGCTGGCTCCAAGGGAAGGTTGGGATTTTCTGCGCGTGGGATCACGGCTTGGAACACCGCCACCCGCCCCTGGTACCGGGCCAGAACCGCCGCCACACCCGGAGTGGTGCCGATGGTGGCCACTCCAGCTTCATCCACATCGGCCAAGCCTGCATCGTTGGCATGGAACACCGCCTCGCCCGAGACATCCCGTTCCGACCCATCGGCAAAATGGGCCATGACCCGCAGCGGGAGTTTTTCCCGGAAGGTGGCGATGTGGTGAGCCGGTACCAGCTCCAGCTCGGTCAATGCGGGACGATCCGGATCGGTTTCCAAGGCTCCTCCGGCGATCCAGTGGCGCACCGTTTCCCATGACGGAGAGCCCGGTTCCAGACGAATACCCCCCTCATGGGGCAGAGTTCCATCCGCTTTCTCCAGCATCAGGCTGTGTTCCGCAGCCGCCGGCGTGATGCGCCGTCCCCGGCTGGCCACGGTCAGCGCCTCGTAGTCCGCGGCGGGATCGCTTCCAAAGACGGAAAGACGGAACCCGTTCTGCCCTTCGGCCTTGCCATGACAGGCGGAGGCATTGCAACCGTGCCGGCTCAGAAGCGGGGCCACATCATGGGTGAAGTCGACTGCCGACTCCCCGCCCTGGGCTACGTTCGCTGTCTGGCAAAGACCCACCAGGAGGTGGGCGATGGCAAGGCTGACGGAGCGATGGGCAAACATTGCCGCCATGATAGCGGGAAAGGCCTTGAAGGGGAACGGCGTGAACGCGGGAGGGAAGCCTGCTCCGGCTCACTCCCGATGGTCTCCGGCCTCCCGGGCCGCATCGGCGAGGAGTGTTCCGAATTCCTGCCAGCTCCAAGCACTTTTGCTGAGTCCCCAGGCCTGATCCGGGGGATTGGAGACGTCGATGTCCGCGAAGATGAAATCCTCCGCGTGGCGTCGGCTTCGGGTCACGATTTCTCCACCGGGATCCAGAATGTAGCTGTCTCCGTAGCCCACACTCTCGCCCCGCGTCAGACCGCTTTTGGCGGAGTCCAGGACCACGTTGTTGCCGCGCACAAAATAGACGCCGTTCTCGATGGCTCGGGCGGTGTGGTCGGATCGCACTTTCATGAAATGCCCCAGCAATCCCTTCGCCGCGATCGCGTTGAAGTGGGGTGCAAAGATGATCCGGGCACCTTTCAGGGCGAGAATGCGGGTCGGCTCAATGTAACCTCCGTCGGCACAGATGATGACGCCGAATTTCACGCCCTGGTGTTCCCAGACGGGGAAGTCCCGGCCCTGGCGGTGGAATTTCTGGTAGGCGGCACATTTGCTGTAGGTTCCGAGGAGGTGCCCTTGGTGGACGACCGCGGCAGTGTTGTAGAGATCGGGGCCCCGCTTTTCGTTGAATCCCACAATGGCCAGCGCCTGATGGCGGGAGGAGACATCGAGGAGACGCAACATTTCGTCTGAATCGGCAGTGAAAGCGCCCGACCGGGCCGCCGCTTCCGTGTCCGGGTAGCCGGTCAGGAAACATTCGGGAAAGGAGACGATGGCCGCCCGCTCGGCATCCGCGCGCGCCATTCCCTCCTCGATTCGGGCCAGATTGCGGGTGAATTCACCGCACCAAGGTTCGTATTGGCAGTGAGCGATGCGCATCCCTCCAGTCTGCCTCCCTGCCGGGCTCTCTGGCAAGCCCGTGATGCCGCCAGACTCAGCCTCCGACCGCGTGTTGGAATTTCACGATGGCGTCGGCGATCGCCTGCGCCAATTGTTCCCGGTAGGCTTCGGTATGGATCTTGGTGGCCTCGGATCGGTTGGTCACGAAACCGCCTTCGACAAGGATTCCGGGCTTTTCAATCCCGGTCAGGACATCGAAGCGGGCGCGCTTGATGCCGCGGTCCACGATGGCGTTGGCCCGCATCCGGCTCATGATCATGGCATGGACCGCCGTCGCGAGGGCGATGTTTTCCGCGTCGCGCAGGTTTCCATGAAAGAGATTGTTCGACGTGGAACCCAGCGCCGTGGTGGTCCCCTTGGGGGCCAGTGCGTAGGTCTCGATCCCGTTGGCGTCGGGCGAGCTGGAGTTGAAATGGACGCTGACAAAAATGGAATTGGCCACGCTGTTGGCAAAATCCACCCGCGCTTGCCGGGAGGGGAAAGAATCGTCCGTCCGGGTCATCTTGACTTTGAAATCGTGCTTTTCGAGGGCGGTGCGCAGTCGGAGGGCCACATCGAGCGCGTAGTTTTTCTCCCAGCCCCCGGGGATGGCGCTTTTGGCTCCCGAATCAGAGCCGCCATGTCCGGCATCGATCACCACCGTGGTGAAGCGGATCGGGCGCTTGATGTAGGTGGGTCGAAGGACCGGATCGATCAGTTTTTGCAGATCGACGACGGAGACGTAGACATCCCCGTTGTGCTCCACCGCGGGGAAACTGAGGTTGAACTTGACGTTGTTGATGTAGATGGAAGTGGAGTCCCCGCTCCACCGCATGTTTAGATTGGGGGTGTAAAAGAGCAGCTTCGAGCCGTCCCGGGAGAGTTTCTCAAACCGGTAGAAGCGCCCCACTTCTCCCCCGGCGACATAGGAGTGGCCCCTCAATTCGATGATTTTCCACGAGCCTTCCGCCAACGTGGAACCCCATGGCAGCGCTCCTCCCAGAGTGGCCGCACTGAAGCCTTTCAGCCAATTTCTTCTAGTCCCGTGTTTCATTCCGTGAAGGCTCAAAAACTTGACGGAAATTGCCCCCAAAGCAAGCGTTTACCTTCCCGGTGGCGAAATCCGGGATCGGGTTTAGCTTCCCCTCCCTTTTTTTACTGAAGATGTCCGAACTTTCGAAAGCCTATCAACCCGGCGAAGTGGAGGAGAACTGGTATGCTCGTTGGAGCGCTGCCGGTGCCTTCCGAGCCGACGAGTCCTCCTCCCGGCCGGCCTATTCCATTGTCATCCCCCCGCCAAACGTCACCGGGATTCTGCATCTCGGTCACGTTCTGAACAACACCATTCAGGACATCCTGGCCCGCCGAGCGCGCATGCAGGGGCATGAAGTCCTTTGGCTGCCGGGCACAGACCACGCCGGGATCGCCACCCAGACCATGGTGGAGAAAGACCTGCGGGCCAAGGAAGGCAAAACCCGTCGCGATGTCGGTCGCGACGTCTTTCTCGGGCGCATCTGGGATTGGAAAGAAAAACACGGCGGCATCATCATCAATCAGCTGAAACGCCTCGGCTGTTCCTGCGATTGGTCGCGGGAGCGTTTTACGATGGATGCGGACTACTCCCATTGGGTCTCCCATGTCTTCGCCGAATTGTTCCGCAAGGGCCTCATCTATCGCGGCAAACGGATGGTGAACTGGTGCCCAGCCTCGCTCACCGCTCTCTCTGACGAGGAGGTCATCGCGGAAAAGCAGAAGAGCAAGCTCTACACGATGCGTTACGAAGTCGTGGAGCGCCCCGGGACCTGGCTTGAAATCTCCACCACCCGGCCCGAGACCTTGATGGGAGACACCGGGGTGGCGGTGCATCCGGACGACGATCGTTACCGCGATCTGGTCGGTCTCCATGTCTGGCGGCCCTTTCCCAGGGTGGCGATTCCCATCGTGGCTGATGCCGCGGTGGAGAAGGACTTCGGCACGGGGTGTCTCAAAGTGACCCCGGCTCATGACAAGGTGGACTTCGAGATCGGGATGCGGCACGGATTGGAGATCATCGATGTGCTGAATCCCGACGGCACCCTCAACGCGCATGCCGGTCCGGAGTTCGAGGGCATGGAGCGTTTCAAAGCCCGCCGCAAGGCCGCCGAAAAGCTTGCCGAAATGGAACTGCTGGTGAAAGAGGAGGATTACGAGAACAACGTGTTCTTTTCCGAGCGGGCCAGGGTCCCGGTCGAGCCCCGCCTTTCCATGCAGTGGTTCCTGCGCTATCCGAGCGTGCCCGAGGCCACCCGGGCCGTGGCCGACGGGAGCATCGCCTTCCGACCCGACCGATGGGCGAAAACGTATGCCCATTGGATGGAGAACATTCAGGACTGGTGCATCAGCCGCCAACTCTGGTGGGGGCACCGCATTCCTGTCTGGTACCGCAAAGACCTGGCCGACGACCTGCGGGGCCGGGGATCGCTTGACGCCGCCGATCTCGCCGCCGGGGAGATCCACGTCGGGACGGAACCGCCCGCCGATGGTGACCAGTGGGTGCAGGATGAGGACGTCCTCGACACGTGGTTTTCCTCTTGGCTCTGGCCCTTCGCGACCATGACTGCGGTGGGGGTACGCAGCGCGACGTTGCAGAAATTCCACCCCACGACCGATCTCGTGACCGGTCCGGACATCATCTTTTTCTGGGTCGCCCGGATGATCATGGCCGCTTTTGAGTTCGAAGGCACGGTGCCTTTCCGCAATGTCTATTTTACCAGCATCATCCGCGACAAGCAGGGGCGGAAAATGTCCAAGACGCTCGGCAATTCCCCCGATCCCTTGGACCTGATGGCCAAGTACGGGGCCGACGGGCTTCGCTTCGGTCTGCTCCGCATCGCTCCTTCCGGGCAGGATGTGAAGTTTGACGAAAAACAGATCGAGGAAGGCCGCAACTTCGCCAACAAGCTCTGGAACGCCTGCCGGTTCCGCCTCATGCAGGGGGATCGGGACGGCAGTGTGCCTCCTCCGGCCGACCGGGGCATTTACCAGATCGACATTCTGGCCAAACTCGACACGCTTACCGCCGACGTGGAGAAAGCCTACGGCGACTACCAGTTCAATGCCGTGGCGCAACGCCTCTACGAGTTTTTCTGGAGCGAATATTGCGACTGGTTTCTCGAATCGGTCAAAGCCGATCTCCAGTCCGGGGATCCCGTCCGTGTCCAACCCGTGGTGGCGACAATGGACGAGGTGCTCTCACGGTTCCTTCGTCTTCTTCATCCCTACATGCCCCATATCACCGAGGAGTTGTGGGAGACTCTGGGGTACGGAGAACCGGGGGTGTTCCTGATGCACACGCCGCTTCCGGAGCAGGACGCCCTGCACGGGGTCGATCCCGAGCTGGTCGCCACGACGCGGGAACGGGTGGCCGCAGTCTTTTCCACTGTGACCCGGGCCCGGCACCTCAAAGCCGAGTATCAGTTGGGGGCGAACCGCAACACCCGGTTCCATCTCCAACCGGTGGCGGAACACGCCTCCTGGATTGGGGGGGAACTTCCGGTGTTGCGCCAGCTCTGCGGCGCCGCTGAGATCCTCCTCGGGACCCCCTGCGATGGGCCCGCCCCGCGGGCCTTGTCCGATCTCGGGGAGCTGGCGATGCCACTGGAAGGCCTCATCGATTTGGCGGCCGAAGCGACTCGCCTGACGAAAGAACTCGCCAAGACGGAGGATGAGTTGAAGAAGGTGGCCGCCAAACTGGGCAATGAAACTTTCGTTAGCCGGGCCAACCCGGAAATTGTGCAGGAAATGCGTGACCGGGAAAAAGCTTTCACCGAGCGTGGAGCAGAACTGCAGAAGATGATTGCCAGCCTCCGGGCGGGGTGATGGGCTTGCTGACCACCCACGCCACCCCAGTGGTTGCGGAGGCTTTCCGCTGCCGTTGAGTTGTTGGTGGGGGGGCTTCCCACGATCAATGGGGGGCTTTTGAAGCCGCCTGCGTGATCTCGAGCAACGATCCCGAGGGTTCGCGCAAATAGGCGGACCGCCCCCACTCATAGTCCTGCGGTGGATGCTCAACCGTGAGGCCCCGGCGTGCTAGATCGGCCACGGTCTGATTCACCTCCTCCACTCCGAAGGCAATGTGATCCTCGCATGGCAATTCTCCGGGACCGGGTTCATAGCGACGGTGGATCAGAAACGTCACCTCGTTGGAATGGAAAGTCGCCAGCGTCTCGTCGTGATAGGAAGGCTCAACACCCAGCAGGAGCCGGTAAAATGCCGTTGCGGCGGGCACATCTTCCACAAAGCGGGCAATCTCGACGATTTTCATGATGGGTGGGACTTGCGGCGGGGCCAAGTTCTTCACCACCTCCGGATTCCTCTTCACTTCTAATCCGTCTTCCGACCTGCGAATCGTCTTTTTCTCAGGCCTTCTTGCCGTGGTAGACGTAGGCCGCCGGGAGGTTGAGCGGGACTTTTTTCATGTCAAACTCGGGGAAATAGAGGGAGAATTCCTCTCCGAAGTTGGCGAAATACCGGAACTGGCTCATCGTGCCTCCGGGCTTGAGGAGCCGGACCGCCCCCTGCAGGACCGCGGTTCGGGCTTCCTCGGGAAAGTAAGCCAAGGGCAAGCCGGAAACGAGGGCGTCGGCATCGCCGAGACCCTCGCTCTGGAGGAATGCGTGGGCGGTTTCTGCTCCGGCGTGCACGCAGGTGAAGCGAGGGTCGGTGATCCTTCCCTGGAGGCGGAGGACAAATTCATCGTTCAGTTCGAATGCCACCAAGCGGGCGTCGGGACGGAGACGCTTGAGAATTTCCCTGGTGAAAACGCCCGATCCGGGGCCGAACTCCACCACGAGGCGGGCGTTCGGGTAATCGATCCGACGGCAGATTTCCCGCGTCAGCCAGGGAGAGCTCGGGGCGACGCTGCCGACCATGCCGTGCCGCTTCAATCCCGACCAGGAGAAAAACAGGCTTTCCTTGAGACGGGAGAGAAAGGGTTCGTGGTGGGACATGGGAGGAAGGAATGGTCCGGGTTCATTGCCCGGGGCTGAGATAGGCGTTGAACAACTGACCGCGGCGAGACAGCGTCATCATGGAGGGTTTGCCCTGGGGCAGCTTGCCGAGGAGATCATGGAAATCCTCCACCGTGCGGACCGGAGTGCGGTTGATCGCGTGGATGAGATCGCCGGCGCGCAGGTTGCGGGCCGCAGGGCTGTCGGGCTCGACCGTCTGGATGAGAATGGCCGGGGTCGTGGCCTCGAGGTTGAAGGTGCTCCGCTCCTGGGCCGACAGATTGCGCACGGCCAGCCCCATTTCTTTCACCAGGGCCTGGCCGGATTGAACGATGTTGCTGTGGAGTTCCAGAGTGGTGCTGTCCGGTTGGAGCGCTGCGGTGGCTTCAATAACACTTTTGGTCCCTTTGCGGTAAACCTCCAGTTTCACCGACTCCCCGGCTTTCTTGGAGCGGATTCGGTCAAGGACTTCCTCGGCGACCTCAATGGGGCGTCCATCAAAGCTCAGCACGATGTCCCCGGCCTTGATCCCCGCAACGTCGGCGGGGGACTTTTCGGCGACTTGACGGACGAGGACCCCTCCTGAGTTGAGACCGATCCGACGGGCGATCACCGGGGAAAGGTCAGCGACCTCGATGCCGAGATAACCCCGGAGGAGCGGTTTGCCGTGGGCGATGGCTTCGTAGACCTCCCGGACCTCGTTGGCGGGAATGGCGAGGCCGATTCCCTGCCAGACATGGACGTCCTGTTGGCCGGTGAAGATGGCGACATTGAGCCCGATGACCTCGCCCCGGGCATTGACCAATGGTCCCCCCGAATTGCCGGGATTGATGACCGCGTCGACCTGGAAATACTCATTTTCACCATCGCTGAGGCGTCGTTGTTTGGCCGAAATGATGCCACTGGTGACGGTCTCGCTGAGACCAAAGGGATTGCCGATCGCCATGACCATTTCCCCGACCCGGACTTTGCCGGAGTCCCCGAGGGCAAGGCTGGGGAACCGGCGCTTGTCCTCGGTCCGGATTTTGAGCACCGCCACATCACGTTTCTGGTCCGAGCCGATCCATTCGGCGGGAAATTTCTCCCCGTCGTGCGTCGTGATTTGGATCTCATCGACCCCGGCGATGACGTGGTGGTTGGTCAGCACGTAGCCGTCACCAGAGACGATGACCCCGGAGCCGAGTCCGGGAGAGCTGTAGCTGCGGTCCCGGCGCTGGTAGCCGAAAAAGCCGAAGGGATCGACCGGCACCATTTCCGAGACATCGACCCTTTTGATGGTGTCGACGGTGACCACGGAAGGAACCACTCCCGCCGCGAGCTGCGACATCGCATCGTTGACCTGTTGGAGGATTTCAGGGGCGTTGAGATCGATGGGTTTGGCCTGAATCGGCCGGACCGTTGCGCTGGGCTGGGCCGCCTGGGCCACTGGCAAGGGCAACTGGCCGGCAATGACTTTTTTCCCCGCGAGGAGATCGAAGAACGTGTAGCGATCTTGGGCGCGGGTTACGGTCCAAAGCACTGTCAGAGCAATGCTGAGAGCGATGGTGAATCGGAGGGCGCTGGCAAGGGAGGATTTCATGGGAAAAAACGAAGTTTTCCTTAAAGCGTCACCAAACCGCAGATTGTTGCATCCATCAAGCGGGGGTTCGCCTTCGGGCTGGGAGAGAGCGCTTGAAAGAATGGGCCATCCGGCTTACCGCTGGCCCATGCCCTCGAATTCCTCCCGACTCGATGACCTCGTGGCCCGCGCAGATGAGTGGCTCCAGGTGGGGGAAATCCCCGACTATCCCCAGGCGTTGAATGGTCTGCAGTTCTCCAATGGCGGTACGGTGACCCGCATCGCGGCGGCGGTGGATGCCTGCCTGCCGGTCATCAAGGCTGCGGTGGCCCGGGGCGCCGATCTTCTGGTGGTGCACCACGGTCTGTTCTGGAGCGGAGCGCAGCGGGTCACCGGGGCCGTCTACGAAAAAACCCGTCTCGCGGTTCAGCACGGACTGGCCATCTACAGCGCCCATCTTCCTCTCGATGTGCACCCTGATCTGGGCAACAATGCCCTGCTGGCCAGGGCGTTGGGTCTCACTGAGGTGGAGCCGTTTTTTGCCTGGAAGGGCATTCAGCTGGGACTCCAGGCTGCCTCCGGTCTCCCGCTCTCGGAGTTGGAAAGCCGACTCCGCACCGCGACGGGATCCCTCGTCCACGTCTGCCCAGGGGGGCCGGATCCGGTGCGCCGCATCGGCATTGTCACTGGCGGCGCTGGCGCGGAGGTTGCCCAGGCAGCCCGGGAAGGGGTCGACACCTTCATCACCGGCGAAGGTCCTCATTGGAGTTACACGCTGGCCGAGGAACTCGGCGTGAACCTGCTCTATGGAGGTCACTATGCCACGGAGACCTTTGGAGTGAAGGCTCTCGCCGCCCGCCTGGCGGTTGAATTCGACGTGCCTTGGGAATTTATCGACCATCCCACCGGATTGTGAGTCCCCTTTCAAGGTGACACTGCACGGATCCTGTCAGCGCGTTTCATTTCGAGGCCCCGCAGCCAGACAAATATGACCGGGGTGACGATGAGAATGTGGAGGAGGCTGCTGACCATGCCACCGATGACCGGAGTGGCGAGCGGTTGCATGACTTCCGAACCGGTTCGGGTGCTCCACATGATGGGCAGGAGGCTGGCGACAATGGTGGCCACGGTCATGACCTTGGGTCTCAACCGCAACCGTGCGCCTTCCTTCACCGCGGCGACGAGGTCGGCATGGCCGAAGGCGGCGCCCAGAGCCTGGCGTTTTCGTTCCACGGCTTCCTCAAGATACACCACCATGACGACCCCGGTCTGGATGGCGGTGCCGAACAGCGCGATGTAGCCGATCCAAACGGCGACGCTGAAGTTCCATCCCATCGCATACTGAAGGAACACCCCGCCGCTCAGCGCAAAGGGAACCGCGAGGATGACGTGGGCCGCCTCCAGGGCGCTGCGGTAGACCAGGTAGAGAAGGAGAAAAATAATGAAAAGCACGCTGGGCACGATGAGGCGCAGGGTTTTGGCAGCCCGGATCTGGTTCTCATAATCTCCTGAATACTCCACCGTCATGCCCTGCTCTGCGAGACGGGGCAGGATCTCACGGGTGACGCGCTCCTTGACTTCATCGACGAAGCCTCCGAGGTCCCGCCCCGTGACATTGGCCTGGACGAAGGCCCTCAGTCGTCCGTTTTCACTGGCGATTTCATTGGGCCCCTCTGTGCGCACGATGTCGGCGAGCTGACCGAGCGGGATCACCTTGCCTGACGGGCTGGTCACGAGGACGTCCTTGATGCGCGTGAGATCCTCGCGTTCGTTGCGTTGCAGGCGGACCTGGATCGGGTAACGGGCACGGCCTTCGATGGTGGTGGTGACATTTTTGCCGCCGAGTCCGACTTCGACCAGATCGAGCACGTCCTGGGCTCGCATCCCATAGCGGGCCATGGCTTCGCGGTTGACGTGGATTTCCAGATAGGGCTTTCCCTGGATGCGGCTCGGGGTGACCCCGGTGGCGCCGCGCACCTCCTGCACGACCGCCTGGACATCGAAAGCGGCCTCCTGCAGTTTGGAGAGGTCGTCTCCGAGGATTTTGACCCCGAGCTGGGACCGGATTCCAGTCGAGATCATCAGGATCCGGTTTTCGATGGGCTGGAGAAATCCCGGCACAGCGCCCGGGACCTGTTTCAAGGCGTCCATCATCTCTGCGATCAAAGATTCTCGGGTCAGTCCGGCGCGCCACTCGCTCTGCGGTTTGAGCATGATGGTGGTCTCGATCATTTCGGTCGGGGCGGGATCGGTGGCGGTGTCGGCCCGGCCCAATTTGCCGGCCACGGAACGCACCTCGGGGAAAGAGCGGATCACCCGGTCTTGCCAGGCCATGGCCCTCTTTACCTCCGAGAGCGCGGTGGCGGGGACGAAGGTCGGCATGTAGAGAAGGCTGCCTTCGTTGAGGGGGGGCATGAATTCCTTGCCCATCCCGGTGACGAGCCGCTGCAGGGGGGGGGCAAAGGCCAACTTTTCCACCCATCTTTTGGGCAGCCCGAAAGCCACGACGATGGCGGAACCCAGCAGAATCGCCGCCAGGGTCAGCACCGTCCGGCGGCGGCGGAGGGCGAAATCCAGCACCGGTTCATAGAGCCTGAGGAGAAGGCGCATGATGATATTGTGATCTTCGGCATGGAAGGGTCCTCGCACGAGCCAGGTGCAGAGCACGGGGACGATGGTCACCGCGAGGAGGGTGGATCCGATCATGGCGAAGGTCTTGGTGAAGGCGAGCGGATGAAACATTTTTCCCTCCTGACCGGTCAGGGCGAAGACCGGGACAAAGGCAAGAATGATGATGGCCATGGCGAAGAAGATGGGGCGGCCCACCTGCTGGGAGGCCTCGAGGACCACCGCGGTGGTTTCCTGCGCGGTGAGCCGGCTGCCCTTGCGGGCCTCCGCATCCTCGGCGTGGCGAATCACATTCTCCGTCAGCACGATGGCGGCGTCGACGAGAACCCCGATGGCGATCGCGATGCCGGACAGGCTCATGATGTTGCTCGTCACCCCGGTTTCTTTCATCAGGATGAACGAGATGAGAATGCTCACCGGAAGGGGGAAGGTGACGATGAGAATGCTGCGGAAGTGAAACAGGAAAATGATGTGGGCGAGGGTAACCAGAATGATTTCCTCGGTGAGGGCGTGCTTCAGGGTGTCAATGGTGCGCTCAATGAGGTCGCTCCGGTCATAGAACGGGCGGATGCTGACTCCCGGAGGCAGACTGGGGGAGATCTGGCGGATCTTGCGTTTCACCGCATCGATGACTTCCATCGCATTCTCCCCGGTGCGCATGACCACCGTGCCTCCAACGACCTCTCTGCCGTCCACATCGAGCGCCCCTCGGCGAAACTCCCCTCCGATCTCAATCCGTGCGATGTCGCGGAGGTAAACCGGGGTGCCTTCCCGTTCCATCAGCACGGTTTTCTCCAGTTCATCCACGCTGGTGATGAGACCCACCCCGCGCACGATGAATTCCATGCCGTTCTCCTCGATGGTTTTGCCCCCGACATTGAGATTGCTCTGGGCCACCGCCATCATGACCATGTTCAGGCTCACTCCCACGGCCCGCATCTTGGCAGAGTCGACCTCGATCTGGTACTGCCGGACAAAGCCGCCGACACTTCCGACTTCGGCCACGCCGGAAACGCTGTTCAGTTGGTAGCGGACAAACCAATCCTGCACAGAACGGAGTTCCCCCAGATCATACCCGCGGCCACTGGGAGCCTGGGACTGGTCGACGTCGAGGTAATACTGATAGATCCAGCCGAGCCCGGTGGCGTCTGGTCCCAGCTTGGCTTCCACCCCGTCTGGCAGGGTGCCTCCGAGATAATTGAGACGTTCCAGGATGCGCTGGCGGGCGAAGTAATTGTCGATCCGGTCTTCAAAGATCACCGTTACCAGCGAGAAGCCGAACATGCTGGTGGCCCGCACCGTTCTGACTCCTGCGAGGCCTTGAAGATTGACAGACAACGGGTAGGTGACCTGGTCCTCCACTTCCTGCGGGCTGCGTCCCGCCCAGTCGGCGAACACAATGACCTGGTTCTCACTCAGATCAGGGATCGCATCGACCGGCGTCTGGTAGACGGCCTTGATGCCGAATCCGATCACGAACAGCACCGCACAGGACACGAGGAAACGGTTGCGCAGCGACCAGGCGATGAGGGATCCGATCATGGCGGAGTCAGAGGAAAAGCCCGAGAGGGAGGTGCCCGGCGTGGACACCTCCCTTCGCTGGACGGGCGGATCAGTCTTTTTTCTCGGTCAGTTTCTTGAGGTATTTCGCGGGATCTTCCTTGAAGTCCGGCAGGCAGCTTTTGCAGCAGAACTTGATCTCCTGGCCTTCGTGGTTGATGACCACCGGGGCGCCCATTTCTCCGAGTTTTTCACCGGAAACGAGACAAGTGTCGAGAGGGTAGGGCTTCGCGCTGACCGCTTCCCCGCAGGAGCTGGTGAACAGAAGCGAGCCCGAAAGCGCCAGAAAGGCGGTCAGTTGGAGGATTTTCATAAGGGTGGTGAGGTGTTGTGTTGTTTTGGTTGGTGGAGAGGGGAGGAAGTCGGCCGCGCTCCACTTCCGCGGCCGACCCGGGGAATTCGTCAGGGTTTGATTTCAGTGCCGCAGCTCCGCATTTCATGGCCCCAGTAAGGGTTTCGCAGGTCAGTGGTCAACTGGATCCATTGTGCGTTGGCGGGCGCGCCGGTCCACAGGTCGTTCGTCATCGGACAGCGGAAAATGTGAATGCCGGGAAGGTGATCCTGCATGGCCGCGGCCACTTTGGCCACTTCCTGGCTCCACGGGAGGAAGGCTTTTCGAAGCTCCTTGAGATCCAGCACGGGAGGCGGAGGCGGGGTCTTGATGATGCCTTGCGGGGAAGCCGGCACTTGCTTCAGGGCCTCGTGGGCGGCTTCCAAATTGTCATCGGCCAGCGCCGCGTTGACCGCGTCGACCGCTTTCAAGTATGCCAGCAAGGCAGTGTGGTCCATGTCCGGCATGGCGGTCAGGGCGGGGGCGCTTTCCGGGGCTGGAGGCCCTCCGGTGGCCATGGCGTCGAGCTGGGCTTGGCCGTCGATCAGCATGTTGCCTGTCAGGACCACCCGCTCGCCATCTTTGAGGCCGTCGACCACTTCGAAGTAAGCGTCTCCGGTGCGACCGAGGGTTACCGCCCGTTGCTGGTAGCTGCCCATTTCCTTCTCAACGTAGACCCGGGGCTGCAGGTTCGACCAAAGGACCGCCTGTCGGGGAACGGTGAGCACTTCAGGAGCGTCGAGGGCCACCACCGCCTCGCCATAAAGTTTGTGGAGAAACTCCCGGCCAAGACCGAGGCCCTCCGGAGTCTCCTTGTTTTCGATCTCGACCCGCACCCGGGCGGAACGCGTCATATCATCGAGGTTCGGATTGATGAAGGTGACGGATGATTCGATGACCTTGCCCGGGATCGAAGGAGTGGTCAGGCGGACCTTCTGACCGGTCCTCAGGAACGGCAGATCCTGTTCGTAAGCGATGAATTGGAACCACATGCGGCTGAAGTCGGCGATTTCAAACAACTCGCCGCCTTCCTGAACGTACTGGCCCTCATAGACGTGACGTTTCACCACCGTGCCGCTGACCGGGGCGAGAATTTCGAAAAAGAGATCATCATCGGCGCGGTCGGGGACGGCTGTGATTTGTTCCGGGGTGAGGCCAAGCTGGCGCAGCCGGGTTCCCGCGGAGACCTGGAGGGAACCGCCTCCCTGTTTGATGGCCAACTTATAGTCCCTCGCGGCGCTCAGCAGGTCTTGACTGTAAAAAGTGGCCAGAGGCTGGCCCGCTTTCACTTCCGCCCCCTCAAAGTTGACGAATAGTTTCTCCACCCTTCCTCCGGTATAGGCACTCATGATGCGGTGCCTCGAATCGTCATCTTCTACTAGGCCGGCCACCCGCATGGTCCGTTCCAATGGGCGGCGTTTCACCTCGGAAGTTTGCAGTCCCATCACATTCGGGCTGCCCGCCGGCAGCAGGACGATCCCGCTGCCTGCCGCCTCATGGTCATAGCCTTTGTCTCCTTGATAGACCGGGACGAGCTGCATCCCGCAGACCGTGCACCGTCCCGGCTGGCTCGACTTCACCCAAGGGTGCATCGGACTTTGATAGTAGAGGAGGGTTTTTCCGGCGGTTCCTTCCGGGCCGGTGGCGGGGGCCGGTTGTCGGAGGAGCATCCAGACCAGCCCGGCGGTCAGCCCGGCGGTAACCAGATGGGTGAGGAGACGTTTCATGGCTGGTGACGTGGCGTAGCCGAGTGGTTTTCGGTCATGGTGTCGAGTGCTGCTACCGCATCCCGGTAGGCAATGAGGCGGTCGTAGAGCGCGGTCTCCGCCCCCTGCAGGGTGATGCGGGCGGCGTTGTATTCCAGGAAGCTGGCCTGACGGGTGGCGAAGTCGGCCCGGCGGGCTTCCAGGGTCTGCCTGGCCTGGGGCACCACCTCGTCGCGTAGAATCCGGTAGCGTTCGGCGGCGGCGGCGGCTTTCTCATAGGCTTCCCCGACCATGCGCTCCGTCTCCCACCGGGCGGAGTGGTAGGCTTGGTCCGCGGCTTCCCGGGCGGCGGCAGCCTCGGCTTTGATCCCTTGGTATTTCCCCGCATTCAACGCTTTGAGTGGAATGGAAATGCCGACGTCCACTTCCTGGATGCCGGCGCCGGCGCCCGCGAGGTGGCGGCTGGTGACCTGCAGGCTCGGATCGGCACGGCTGGAGCGTCGGGCCAAGTCCACGCGGGCTTCACTGGCGGCACGATCCTGCTGCGCCATCAGCAATTCGGGGCGGTGGCGCAACGCCCGGGCTGTCATTTCCTCAAGATTGGCTTTCAGGGGGACAAAGATGAGAGGTTCCGGAGGAGGCAATGAGTTCCCGACTGGTTGGCGCAACAGGGCATTGAGACGGACCCGAGCTTCGGCTTGGTCCATCATCAGGTCCTCACGGGAATCACGGAGCAGGGAGATTTCCGTCCGGGCCTGCAGCGCGTCGGCAAGTCGGGCCTCCCGAGTTTCGACTTTGGCTTGCGCAATCTCGGCGGCTTCCTCAAGCAGCTTTTGATGTTCAGAATTCAAGCGGAGTCGCTCCCAGGCCCCGGCATAGGCCACGAAGGCGCTGCGGGTCTCTCCGATGAGCCGCGATCTGACTTGGCCGACGGTTTCCCACGCGGCGGCGGCTTCCGCCTCGGCGAGGCGGCTCCGGGCTTTTGGAATGCCGGAGAATGGCAGTTGCTGGGAAAGCATGACTTCGGCTTCCGTAAACGCATGACCCCGGCGTTCGCCCTTTTGCATCACAGTGGTGCCCAGCATGGGATCCTCCCAGGCGGCCGCTTGGGGCACCCTGGCCCGGGCTGCTTCCCAGCGGGCCTGGACTTCCCGAAGGGCTGGATGGCCATCCAGAGTGGTTTGCAGGACCTCCGCAAAGACAAGCCGTGCGGAATCCTCCCCCGCCGGTAGAATGGAACAACCCATTAGGTAGAAAAGCGATGCGAAAATTGGTTTCATGGAGGTCGAGGGTGGGAGGCATGTGGCGCGGCGAATACGGCCGGGTGCCGCGGCGGTGATCGTTCCCAAGATCCGCTTAGGAATCACCAAGAGCGGTGGATTCAACGCAAAACGCCCCAATCACCGCGGTATCTAGACACAACTCAGGCGTTAGAGCCCGGTCTCACGTCAGCAGAGAGCAAAAGCGCTGGTAGAGCGGACACTGTTTGGAGTCGCTGACGACTCCGGACGGCATCCGGGTCAGGAACAGCGGCCTCCGGTCCGGAGCAAGAACGAAAAACGGGCATGCTGACGGGGTAGCGAGGGGCATGGCCGCAAGATCCCGGGCTTCCGGTGCCGGCGCGACGGGGAAGGGCGCGGGACGTTCCGCAGTGTCGAAGCAATGGCATTCGCCAGAGCAGCAATCGGCTGCCATCTGCGGCTTGCCACAGTGCTCTGCGCTGCCGCAGAACGAGGAAAGCGCCTGCGTGGGAGTGCCCCCCAACAGCCCCAAGATTGCCAGCGATGCCAGCAACACCCTCAACACACCCGACTGCGCAGGGTGTTTCCGAATCCGGGATGGGTGCAGGTTTTGGCTCATGGGAGACCTTCTGACTCATCACCATGCTACCATGAACCGTCTTTGTCGCGGAAAATCTTTGGGCGACTTCCCGCCGGAAGAAAGATCAGGAGGACCTGGCAACTTCCCCGGGCGGCTACTTCGAGGAGTCATAGAGCTTGTAGGCGCCGACCACAATCATCAGAACCGCGAAGATGCGGGTCAGCGTCTGGTTGCTTAGGGATTTTACGTATCCGGCGGCGAAATAGGCCACCAGAGCAGCCCCAATGGCCGTGGGAATGATGAGATCCCACCGGATCAAGGAGTCCTGTTTGAATCGGAGGATGGCCATCAAGGCGGTTGGGGCGATGACCGCCATCGAGGTTCCCACCGCGTGCTGCTGATCCAGCCCAAGGATGGCAACGAAGGCCGGGACCATGATGATTCCGCCGCCAACCCCGCAGAGACCGCCGACCACGCCTCCGACAGAACCGATGAGGAGACAATAAAAGAGGACTTTGGGATCGGGCATGATGGGGCAGGTGGTGGTGGGTTCACCGCCGCAGCGGCTTGGTTTCTGAAGGGATGAGGATTTCAGCCATGAGCTGCTCCAGCACGAGGCGGGGCTCCAGGGCGCTGGTGACGAGGCGCAGATTCGCCCGAAGGCATCGCTCCAAGGCACGGGTGAGTTCCTCCACAGTGAAGGCGTCGCATTCCTGCGCCGCGAGGTAGAGGGGATAGCAGTTGATACCGCCGTCCTTTTTCCGGGTCAGGTGGGCGGTTTCCCTGGCCGGGAGACGGTTCACCGCACTCTCGAAGTTCCGGTAGTTTCCCTTGGCGTTAAGGCGGTGGCGTTCCACCAGATCCCGCGCCTGCAGCAGGGATCTCACCTTGGGGATGATGGCGGCGAGCAGCAGGGCGATGGCGTTTTCTCCCTTGCGCAGCTGCTGGTCGAGGAGTTTCAGGGCCAGGCGCAGATTGCGCTTCTGCACCGCGTCGCCGATTTCGAAAATGATGCCCGCATGGGTGGAGGCCACGATGGCGCGCACGTCGTCCTCCGAGGCCCGTCGCCGCTCCCCGAGGTAAAGGTCCAGCTTTTCCAATTCACTCTGAGCCTGCCGGGTGTCCACGCCGACGAAAAGCACAAACAGCGAGAGGGCTCTGTCAGAAAAGGAAAGTCCTTTTTGCCGGGACCAGCCCTCCACCAGCGCTTCCATCTGGTCTGTCCAGGTCGATTTGGAAATGTCGATCCGGTCATGAACGCTGACTTCGGCGATGTCGCTGAAATGTTTGAAAAAAGTGCGCCGCTTGTCCACCTCGGAGGCACTGAGGACGAACTTCACGCCCGGGGCCAATCCGTCCCGGAGCACCGCGAGCAGTCGCTCCACCGAGGCCAGGGTCGTCTCGGAGCGGCCGAGGACCGTATCCGCGAAAAAGTTGGCGCCCTGCAGCCAGACGACCTTGTCTCCGCCGAAAAAAGGCAGCGTTTGCAGGCCCTGCAGGGTGTCCCCGATGATTTGGACAGCATGGTCGACCGTGTCCGCCTGGCCCGCGATGATTTCCGTGCCGAACTCATCGTCCGGCGGAGCCAGTTCGCGGACTTTTTTCATGGCCAACTCTTTGGCGCGCGCTTCATCCGTTCCGAAAAACCCGAAGAGGGTGCCTTTCGCGACGGTTGGGGTTGCTGCTTTTTTGCGCGCTGGTGCTGCCATGCGGCTTTTATGTTGGAACCGGGCACCGTGAAATGCAACGAATTGGTTCCCGAAAATCCCTTCTGCGGTTTCTGGGGTGGCAATACCGGACCCCTCCTGAAATCAGGGGTGGGCGGTGTTCGATGCCCCGGTGAAGAGATATTGGTAAAAAGCCGGAAACTCGCGAGCCACGGAAAACAGATCCCTCCATTCCATGAAATCGGCGGCGGCGACCTGCAGCTTCAGCCCCGCAGCTTCCTGATGGAATGCCAGCCGGCAGCGCGTGAGATGGAACCACTGGGAGACCACGATCACTGACTGCCAACCTTGCTGCCCGGAAAGGGTTGCGGTGTTGACGGCCGTGGCTCGGGAATCGACTCCGAGCGAGTCCGCGATGACGTCACGGGGCGGCACACCCCGGGAGATCAAAAAATCGCGCATCACGGTGGCTTCATCCCGTTGCACGGCGCCATCGTAGCCTCCGCTGGTGACAATCGCCTTGACGAGTCCCGCTTGGTACAATTCCAGAGCTTTGCGGCAGCGCGCCTCGGTGCGCGGAGCGGGTTGGCCATTCGCGAGCACGGCATTGCCGAGGACTACGGCGACATCCGCCGGGAGGTATGCCCTTGCGCGCAGTCCGTCAACGGATACCCAGATAAGATGTGCCACGACCCAAAGTAGGGGTAGTGCCAGCCAGCGGAGATAACGGGATTTCATAGGATGTCGAAATTCAAACCAGGATACTGGGTAAGATAGACCTGGAATGATTCAAGAGGATGCCGGGAATGGTTTTTTCGTCGGGTTCGTGACTCGACATCGCGGTGCGTTGGCGCGACTGTTCCCCTGATGAATTTTTGTCCCAAGAACCTTTTGGTCTCTATTGTGCTGTTGGGGTGGTCATTCGCAGTTGCCAATGCCCAGGATCCTGGGCAATTGCAATCTCTCTGGGCAGGAGTGACGAAGCTCTGGTCTGACGGTGATTTGGCCGGTTCCGAGGCGGCTGCCGGGGCGTTGATCGGAGCCTTGCAGCCCAAGGCCACGGATTTCAGTCTGGGGGTGCAGTTGAATTCGGCCTATCACAACCGGGCTTCCATCCGATTCATGCTCGGTGACTACCCCGGAGCGGAGGCCGACTTGCTGCTGAGCCTCCAGCAGGCTGCCGCCATTCAGCCTCCCCCGGGGCTGCCCCCGCAGGCCATCCCTCAAATGATGGCCATGGTGGACGACCGGAAACGGCTCAGTCTGAGGGCTCTGACGAATTTCTATCTCGCATCGGGAGATCTGGAGCGCGCAACCGCCCGATTCCGCGAGGCCTTGGCCATCCGTCCGCTATGGGAAAAGCAGGGCGAGGACAATCCTGCGATGGCCTACCAGGTGCTGGCCAGCGAAATCTCCACCATGGAAGGCACCTTCCACCGCCAGACCGGTGATTACCCCAATGCGATGGAGGCTTTTTTGAAGCGGATCAATGAGCTGGAATCTGCCTGGGCCAAAGTGGAAAAAATGTTTGGGGCCACTGCCACGGACATGACAGACCAGCTCCGCATGAATTATCTCCGGGGCCTGGCCAACTGTCTGATGGAATTGGCGGAGATCTCCTCGCTGACCGGAAATCAGGCGGAGGCGGTTGGTTTTTGCAACCGGGCTCGCGAGGCGGCCACCGGGATGATGCCGCTCTACGAGAAATGGGCGGAGACGACGTTGAAGACCAATCCCGCGATGTCGAAAGATACGATCGAAACCACGCTGCGTGGGGTCCGGACCAATGCCACCTACCTGCTCTGCGAGCGTTCCGCCCAGGTTTTTCGGTCTGCCGGGAAGGAGAAGGAGGCGCTTGCGCTGGTCCTTGAAGGTATCAAATCCCGCGGGGAGGACTTCAAGCAGCAGCGCTTTCTTTCGCTGGAATACAATGTCATCCGCCCCGAGGAAAGCTTCACTCTGTTGGGCGATCTCTTCAGCGGAGTGGGAGATTTCCCCGCCGCGGCGAAGGCCTATGAGAAAGCGCTCGCTCTGACGAAGGAGCAGTACCCGGCGGGCCATCCCGGTCACCTGGAGATTCTCGAGAGCATCGCATTGTTGCACCGTCTGGATGGCAAACCGGAGGAGGCCCGGGCCGTCACCCGTCAGGTGATGAAGGGGCGATTGGAGAACCTTGGGCTGGTGCTCGCCTTTGCCGACGAGCCCCAACGGCTGGCCTACCGCGACTCGATTGATCCCTGGAGTCTCCCAGCCAGTCTGGGCCTGACCGCCGACCTTAGCGACATGGTGCTGCGCACCAAAGGCATCGTGCTGGACAGTCTTCTGGAGGACCAGACGCTGCTGCAGAAACGCGACGGCGTCGAGACCGGCGCGGTTTTCCGGGAGCTGGAAATGACCCGACGTGAGCTGATGGTGGCCCTGCTGGGCGGTGCCGCCCCGGGGGGGGCCGAGACCACTGCATTGCGGAAAACCATCGCCGGATTGGAGATGAAGCTGAGCGGCGAGGAGCCCCGGTCCCGCCGATCGTCCAAGGCTCTCGCCACCACCACGGCGGAAGTCAGTGCCTCCGTGCCTGCGGGATCGGTTTTGGTGGAGTTCATCCGATACCGGGATTTCGCCGCCCCCGGGCGGAGCGTTCCGCGCTATGGAGCCCTGGTGCTGCCCTCCGGTATGGAACCCGTCTGGGTTCCACTGGCGAACGCGGAGCCGGTCGAGCAGAGTCTCGAGGAGTATGCGAGGGCGGTGCGGTCGGAGTTGCCCGATGCCGAAATGGAGAAACTGCTCCGGGGATTGCATGCTTCCCTCTGGGAACCGATCGAAGCGCATTTACCGGCGGCGGCACCGGTGGTGCTGGCTCCGGATGGGGCTTTGAACTTCCTGTCCTTCGCCACCCTGCTGGATGCGGAGGACCGTTTCCTGTCCGCCCGACACCCGCTCTCCTATGTCACCACCGGGCGGGACCTGCTGCGGGGTGCGGTCAGGAAGCGTCCCCAGACCGTCGAGCTTTTGGCCAATCCGGATTTTCAAACGCCGGCCGCTGGCACTCCATCCTCCAAGGACAGCCGATCCGCCGCCGGGATCATTGCGATGCGTGGCACCTTGGCTCGGATCGGACTTTCTCCTCTCCCCGGAACCAAGGTGGAGGCGGATCAGTTGTCCGGCATTCTCACCTCCGAATGGGGATGGAAGCTCAATTCCCATCTCGGACAGGAAGCCCGGGAAGCAGTTGTCAACGCCATGGCCGCACCGGGGGTCCTGCATCTGGCGACCCACGGATTCTTCCTGCCACGGACCGGAAAACTGGAGACCCTGCAGCGGGCCCGCCGCTACTGGGATCCCCTGCGGGTGCCGGGTCGCGGGCAGGACGCGACTGCCGTGCTGGGCGATGTCGTGTTGCAGAATCCCATGCATCGCAGCGGGGTCGCACTCGCCGGAGCGGAGACCACCCTCGGCCAGTGGGGAGGCGGTCGCATTCCCGAAACCTCAACTGACGGCATTCTCACTGCCGGAGAAATCGCCGGACTGGATCTGGCGGGCACCTGGTTGGTAGTCCTGTCAGCCTGCGAAACCGGACTCGGCGAAGCCCGTTCGGGCGAAGGTGTGCTCGGCCTGCGTCGCGGGCTGATGCAGGCGGGAGCACAGAATCTGCTGGTGACTCTTTGGCCGGTCGCCGATGCGGAAACCGTCCAGTTCATGGTGGATTTTTACCAGGGTCTGGAGAAGGGCACCCGTGATCCCGCTCCGGTGGCCCACGCCGTGCAAGCGAAATACCTCGATCAATTCCGTCGGGAGCGCGGTCTGACATCCGCCGTGCAACTGGCGGGGCCCTTCATTGTTAGCTTCCAACATTGAGGACGGGAGAGTGGCTTGCCGCCCGGGAGTGAGGCCAAGAGAGTTCCTCATTCTCCGACCACCCCGAATTCCGCCACGGAGGCATAGGGAGCTTCGTTGACCTCGGACAGCACGCGCAGCCGCACATACCGTCCTTTGGTTTCCGGGCAGGCCACTTCCTGGGGCTCCTTGGTCTTTTTCAGTTCTGCGGTGACGGCAAGAGTGGCGAAGGATCCGGGGTCGTTGCTAACACCGAACTCCACCGTTTTGATGGTGCCGTTCCATCCGCCGTCCTGGCGCGCAAGGCAGCGGAATCCCCGGATGGTGTGTTCGGCCCCGAGATCAATGATCAGCTCATGGGGCGGACGGGCCACCTCGCCGGTAAACCGGGTGTGCCACAACGTGGTCGGATCCCCATCGATGGCATTGGCCGCGCGTTTGCCATTGGCGGCATTTTCGCTGCTAAAGTGGACGATTTTCCAGCCTTCGCGGGGCAGCATTCCAGCCTGGGGAAGATTCTTCGGTTTTTCGTTCCCCTTCGCTCTGGGGGCGGGCGGATGACCGCCGAATTTGGCGGCCCGGTCTTTTTCATGCAACAGAGTGCTGGCAAATGTGCCCTCCACGGCCGGCGTGTGGGCCTCCTTGGCATGGGCCACGAGCTTTGCGAGCAGATCCGGATTTTCCCGGGCGAGGTCTTTTGCCTCGCTGGGATCTGCGCCCAGATCGTAGAGCTCCCAGTCCGCCGATTTGCCGGGTTGGACGGCTTTCCATGCTCCCTCGCGAACGGCGGTCCAGCCGCTGATTTCCCAGTAGAGGTAAGGGTGTTTTGCCTGGGGGTGGCCCGCGGCAGCTTCTCCGATAAGTTCCGGCAGCAGCGAAATGCCATCGATATCCATCGGCGCGGTGGCACCGGTGACCTCCGCCACCGTGGGTAGGATGTCGGGGAAATAGCAGAGATGGTCGCTGACCCGGCCCGGAGTGATTTTTCCCGGCCAGCGTGCCAGAAAGGGAATGCGCAGACCTCCTTCATAGAGATTGCCCTTTTTGCCGCGGAACTCCACTCCGGTGCGCGGATTTTTGTTTGCTCCATGAATGCCGCGGGGCAATGGGGTGGTGGGGAAATAGTCGGCCCCGCCATTGTCTCCGCTGAAAAAGACCAAAGTGTTTTCTTCCAATCCCAACTCCTTGAGCAGAGCCAGAAGTTCCCCGACCTGGCGGTCCACCATGCTGACCATGGCGGCATAGCGTTTGGCCTGCTCCGGCCAATCGCGGTCTTTGAAGAGCGCCCACGCGGGGTCCGTCTCGGGAATGTCGAAGTTCCCATGCGGCGGGGTTACTGGCAGATAGCAGAAAAACGGGCGGTTCTTGTTTTCCCGGATGAAGGTCATTGCCGCCTCGTAAATGACATAGTGCGAGTAGGTTTTGCCTTCGCTGTTTCCCCGGTTCCCCGCGAGAGGAATCTCCTCGCTGTTGCGAAGAATGTAGGGAGGGTAGTAGGAGTGCGCATGGACCTGGTCGTAGTAGCCGACGAACACATCAAAGCCATGAATTTCCGGCACTCCGGTGGAGCCGCGCCCGCCGTTGCCCCATTTGCCGAAGCCGCCGGTGGCATAGCCGAGGGGTTTCAGCATTGAGGCGATGGTCTTTTCGTCGGCTCGCAGAGGGGTCCCGCCGCCGTTCGACCGGACAGAGGTGTGTCCGCTGTGCTTGCCGGTGAGGAAGCAGCAGCGGGTCGGCGCGCAGACCGAAGAACCTGCGAGGGCCTGGGTGAAGCGGATGCCTTCCGACGCCATGCGGTCGAGCTGTGGCGTTAGGAGGTGCGGGTTGCCCATGTGGGAAGGTTCATAGTAGCCGATCTCGTCCGCCATGATATAGACCACATTGGCGGGACGCTCCGCACCGAAGAGGCCTGCAGCAGTGAGACAGGCCCCGGTCACCAGCCAGCAGCGGAGAAGGTTCAAGGAATTCATTCAGGGCATTCTGGCAAATTTGCACCGCTCTGACAAGCGCCCGTCTCTAATCCTTCCGCAACGGGTGGTACCGATGGCGTGATGCTGGAACCCTGGCGAGAACCGCCCGTCGAGTCAGTTGGCAGGCTCAGTGAATGAGAGGAAAAATGCGCGCATCCAGTGAGAAACGAACCTCGTGGGGGGACTCCCCATCAGCCGTCGCGATGATTTCTCCGTCGCCCTCCACCGAGAGGGGCTGGTGGTGCCGAAGGATCACCTCATTCGACTGCCAGAATTGGGCGCCGGGGAACCGGGCGATCTGTCCGGAATACACTTTTCCGGCATGCAGGATTAGAGGCAGTTTGCGAGGGCCCGTGATCAGGGTCAGGTTGAAACAACCACTGGTCAACGAGGCCTCGGGAGCCCACTGCATCCCACCGCCACTGAAGCGGCCGTTGCAGACGAAGAAATTGATCAGATCGACCTCCCGTGATTCCCGGTTCCCTTGCAAGGAAATGGACTCGATCTCGACCGTGCCGGGCGTGAAGCGCACCAGCGTCTTGATGGAATGGTAAAAATAGGCCGCCGCGCCGGCCTGAAAACGGGACCGCTTGAGGCTCCGCAACATCAGCCCTCCCAGCCCGGCCGACGCGATGTTGAGAAACCGATGCCAATGTCCGCCATCAGGGTTCCGGGTGACTTTGCCACAATCGACGCAGGCAAAGCGCCCCTCATCAAGGGCCCGTGGGTAATCGTCCGAGGCGGCGGAGACCGTGCGGAAAAAATCACCTCCGGTCCCCAGGTCGATGATGCCGAGTGGAATATTGCGAGTCAGGATTTGCCCTCCGTCAAAGTAGCCGTTGACGACCTCATGCACCGTGCCATCCCCGCCAGCCGCAATGATGATGTCGAAAGCCCGCTCGCGGAGGGCGGCGCGGACGGTGGAGCTGGCATCCCCGGGTCCCTGGGTGCGGTGAATCTCAAAATTTCCCCAGCGATGCCGCAGAGCCGGCAACAGCGCCTCGAAATCGCGGGCACTTTTGCCGTTCCGGCTGGCGGGGTTGAGAACCACCAACCGCTTCATGGAGCGGACCGCTTTTGTTCGAACATCCAGACGGGCAGGTCGGAGCGGGCATAAACTCCTCCGGCGATGAGGTGTCCCTCGCCGGGCAGTTCCGTGTATTTCACCAATGACCCGCCGGCATCTTCGATCGCTTTGACCATGGAGCGGGTTTTGTCGACGGGAACTTGGTCGTCTTGATCCCCATGAAAGGCCCAAATGGGAAGTTGCTTCAATCTGTCGGCTTTTTTCACGTCGCCGCCGCCGCAGAGCGGAACCACTGCCGCGAACACCTCGGGATGGTTGGCGGCGATGTTCCAGGAGCCGAAGCCTCCCATCGAGGAGCCGGTCAGGTAGATCCGGTTGCCATCGACGGGCAGCTTTTCGACCAGATCACCGATCACTTTCATCAGGTTCGTTTCAACGTCCGCCTTCCAGCCGATATCCCGGCTGGGGCATTGGGGGGCTAGAATGAAACAGGGTCGGGCGGCTTGGTTCTCCGCTGATCCGAAGGCTTTGGTGGCACCGCCCATCTGGGCTTCGTTGTCGGACCCGCTTTGCCCGGCCCCGTGAAGCCAGATGAGGAGGGGATACCGCTTGGTGCCGTCCCATGTGGGGTCGCCGAAAAGCTGGAAGTTGAGGCCTTCCGCCGAGGTGGCTTTCTCGAACTTTCCGGTGATTTTGGGGGCGTAGGGCCCTTCCTTGAGGGAGGCGTTGAGCGTGCGTTCCCGGACCAGACCGAGAATGTGAGCCTGGTCGGCTTGCGAAAGTTTTTCGACCGGCATCTTGAAGATCCGGAAGTCGGTGCTGCGCTTGATTTTGACTTCGATGGCGGAAAACTCCAGCAACTCACCCGGGAAGGAGGAAGACCCATCGGCAGACGTCCAAGCACGTTTTTCACCCCCCTGAATCTGGCCGCACCACGCGGAGCAGAGAATGGCAGCGAGCGGAAGGAATTTGATCATGAATCGAAACTTACGGTCGATGTCGGATTCCTGCAAGGGAACCTCAGGCAGAGGGCTCGGCATGGCTTTTCCCTTGTCCGCAGCCCGGTCGAAAGGTAGCTTGCCGGATTTATGGTCGACCACCTTTCTCATTCCTCCTCTCGCAATGGTTCCGTGGGGCACATTGTGTTGGTGTCCGGCAGGGCGATGCTCCTCAGCTCCCACCGGGGGGCGCCAATTGAGCTGGCAGAATGATGGAGCGCTTTTTTCGGTTTTCGATGTTGGCCTTCTGGATGCTTCCGCTGATCTTCGGTATCGCTTCAGCAGCGGAATCGCCTCCTCCGGTGCCGCGGACGTCTCCCGTTCCCACGATTGAAGCCCTGCAGGCGGAATACCATGTGATCCATGATGTGGCGTTGCTAGCTTTCTTGATGGCCGGATTGGGCGTGGCCTTGGCGCCGCTGATCCGGGTTCCGGAGAGGAATGGAGATACCCGGGGCAAGGTTCCCTCCCACCTCTTCCGGGTGCCTGATCTCGCGATGGGGGCTGTCCTGCTCGGCTTGCTCGGCGCGGCTTTTTTTGTTCATGCCGCGCCGACGGAATTACCCAAGGAAATCAAGATCGATCTGACCACAGCGGTGGCTTCCATGGTGCCGCCGATGGTCATGCTGTTTCTGGTGTTGATCATGGCCACCTGGGTCATCCGGAGGTCTCCGGACGAGGTGTTCGGTCTCCGGCGGGTGGGATTTTGGAAAGGGTTCGGCCTGATTCTCGCTTGGGGCATTCCCGCCGTTTTTTTGGTGAATTTCTTCGGGATGGCGCTGCAGCAATATTGGATCGAACCCCAGTTCGGTGGGTTGGATGCCCAGGATCCGGTCAAGATGCTGATCAAGGAAAAGGACCCTCTGATCCGTTTCTTTTTTGCTTTCGCGGCCTGCGTGGTGGCCCCGGTGGCCGAGGAGACTTTGTTCCGGGGATATCTTTATGGTGTCATGAAACGCTACACGGGACGGTTTTTCGCCACCGTTGTGATTTCGGTGCTCTTCGCTGTGGTTCATCTCAAACTGCCCGCCCTGGCTCCGCTCGCGTTGCTCGCCGTGATTCTGACCCTGGCGTATGAGCAGTCGGGAAGCCTCTGGGTTGCCGTCGGGATCCACGCCCTGTTCAATACGGCGACCGTTGTGGCCATTTTCTTTTTTCCGGAATACGCCGGCGCCTAGCGCGGTGGGTCCGGAGATCCCTCCCTCTCATGCAGACGCGTCCCATTGGTATTCTCGATTCCGGCCTCGGCGGCCTCTCGGTGCTTCGGGAGATCCAGGCGCTGTTGCCGGGTGAATCGCTTCACTACGTGGGGGACTCCGCCTGGTGTCCTTATGGTCCCAAACCGGTCGCGCAGATTCGGGAACGCGTCTTTGCGATCACGGATCATCTCCTTTCTCTGGGTGCCAAGCTCATTGTGGTCGCCTGCAATTCCGCCACCATTGCCGCTGTGGAGAGTCTCCGGGCGGCGTATCCCATCCCGTTCACCGGCATGGAACCCGCCGTGAAACCGGCTGCCGCGCTGACGCGTTCCGGGGTTGTCGGGGTGCTTGCGACCGAAGCGTCACTCGCGGGTGAAAAGTATCTCCGCCTGGTGAATTCCCACGCCGCCAGCCTGCGGCTCATCACCCGACCCTGTCCGGAGTTCGTCGAATTGGTGGAAGCGGGCATTCTCGATGGTCCGGAGGCAGAGGCCGCCGTGGCCTGCCACCTCGCACCACTCCTCCACGAGGGCGCCGATGTGGTCGTGCTGGGCTGCACGCATTACCCTTTTCTCCGACCTGTCATGGAGCGGTTCGTCGGTCCCGACGTTGCCGTGATCGACACCGGAGCGGCCGTGGCCCGGCAGGTGCGGCGCCGGTTGGAGCAGGACGGGCTCCTTGCCCCGGAAGGCAACCGACCAGCCCTTCGCATCACCACCACCGGACCCCTGGAGGTGTTGGAGGGGGCGTTCCCGATCCTCTGCCCCGGGTTGGCGGCGGAATTGGGCCGCGCCCGGGGCTTGGATTGACCCTCCCGTGGGGACGGTTAGTTTCCGGCCAGCATCGGGACCGCGGAAGGATCCCAATTGCTCACCACCTGCACCGTCGTGCCGGTCCCGGTGCCGTCGAACATGTGCTGGGCCACCTGCTTGGGCAGGCGGATGCAGCCGTGGGACGCGGGATGGCCGGGAATGTCGCCGATGTGCATGCCCACCGGCATTTCATCCAGACGCATCCAGAACGGCAGAGGGCAATTGTAGAGCGTGGACATTTTGCCTTCCCGGACGCGTTGGGTGATTTTGAAGGTCCCCAGCGGCGTGCTCCCGGCGAAACGTCCGGTCGAGATCGGGGTGTCGAGGGCAATCTGGTTGCCTTTGTACAAATATGCCCGTTGGCCACTCAGATCGACCACGACCCGGGATTCCCCTCCGGAGGCTCCATAAAGCACGTCCTTGTAGATCACGGCCGGTGCCTGGGCATCATTCACTTTGATGATGTCCGCTTTGGCGTGGGAGGAAGATGCCTTGTGCTCGGATTTGGAGCTGAACATCTGGCGGAAAAACCCTTTTTTGGCTGGTGCCTGGTCTTGCGCACTTCCGGAGCTGGGTAGCAGACAGAGGCCGAGCACAATGGCGGCTGCCATTTCTTTGATGCCGTGGCCTTCCACATCCGGCTCGTCGAGGACCCAGCCTTCCTCATTCCCGCCGAGATCGATGACTTCATCCCCGTCGGCCAGCCAGAAGCCCAGAAACTCAAGGCACTTGCCTTCGGCCACCTGGGAAGTGCGCATCAGGGCCAGTGGCCGGCCCCGGAGCGCTCCGAGGGTGTCGGACATGGCACTGCTGATGAGGCGGGCGGCTTCGCGAGCCTCGGAGGCCGCTTCGACTTCCTCCCCTTCATAGATGTCATGGCGGGGGAGCGTTTCGGCAACCCGGTTCCAGTCGACATTGATGACCGTGGGATGCACGATGAGTCCATCGGAACTGAGCGTGGCGAGCGCGAGGTCAAGCCGTCCCGGATTTTCCGTCTCGCGGGTTCCCATGAGAATGCGGGGGCCGGATTCGCACACGTCCACAAGACTGCGCAGATGCGTGGAGGAGGATCCGCCGGAGTGAAACGGCAGAAGTTCGCGCCCTTCGGCCGGCAAGGAGGCCAGAGGCATGAGGAGTGTGTAGGAACGGTTCGGATTCATGGATGGATGGATTGGCGTAGTTCCGAATTTTGACGGGTTGGCTGAGGAAATATTCAAACCATTTTCCCAGCAGGGATCCAAATTTAACACATGGCAACCGCAGAGGGGGGGAAAAAGGCCGTGGATCCGGATTTGAAATCAGGCGGGCTTGCGCGCTATGCTGGCGACATGATCCGTCGTCCGGCATTCTTCCGTCTCTTTGTTTTGGTCGTTCTGGCTGTTCCTTGGACAGGCCGGCCGGCCTCGGTGGATTTTGCGCATGAGATCGCACCGGTGATCCGGCAATACTGCGCCGACTGTCATCTCGGAGAGAAGAAAAAAGGGGGACTCTCCCTCAACACCCGAGCGTTGTGGCTCGAGGGCAGTGAAAACGGTGCTGTCCTCGAACTCGGCAAAGGGGCGAAAAGTCTTTTGGTGGAATTGCTGCATTCGGCCGATCCCGATGTCAGGATGCCTCCCAAGGGTGACCGCGTTCCGCCGGAAAAAATAGCTCTCCTGCAGCGCTGGATCGATGATGGCGCACCCTGGGAGCCCGGATTCACCTTTGGCAAAGAAGGCTGGGAGCCTCCCTTGGCCCCTCGGGCGGTGACACTGCCTCCGGTGGTGGAAGGGCGGCAAAATGCGGTCGACCGATTGCTAGATGCCTGGAGGTCGGAGCACCGGGTTCCCCTTCCTGCGGTGGTGGATGATGCGGCCTTTTTTCGACGGGTGTCCTTGGATCTTCTCGGGCTCCTTCCGGACCCTGCCGAGCTCGATGCTTTCGTGGCCGAGGCCGGGACCGACAAACGCACCCGGCTCATCGACCGTCTGCTCGCGCGGGACGAAAGTTACGCCGATCATTGGCTGTCTTTCTGGAATGACCTGCTGCGCAACGACTATGCCGGTACCGGCTACATCGATGGCGGGAGGAAGCAGATTACCGGATGGCTCTACGCGGCTTTGCTCACCAACAGGCCCTATGACCAGTTTGTCCGCGAGTTGATGGCTCCCGGTCCGGAAGCGGAAGGGTTCATCAACGGCATCCAGTGGCGGGGAAGTGTCAATGCCAGCCAGGTCAGGGAGATCCAGTTCTCGCAGAACATTTCCCAGGTCTTTCTTGGTATCAATATGAAGTGCGCTTCCTGCCACGACAGTTTCATCGACCGCTGGAAACTGGACGAAGCCTACGGTTTGGCCGCCATTTTTGCCTCGTCCCCCTTGGAGATTCACCGCTGTGACAAGGGCACCGGGAAAATGGCCGAAGCAGCCTGGATTTTTCCGGAACTGGGTAAGGTGGATCCCGCCGCCCCGCGTGAAAAACGCCTCGCCCAGCTCGCCGCTTTGATGACCGACCCCGGCAACGGCCGGTTCACCCGCACCCTCGTGAACCGCCTTTGGCACCGGCTGATGGGACGCGGCATTGTCCATCCGGTCGATGCCATGCACACCCGTCCCTGGAATGAGCCCCTGCTTGATTGGCTAGCCTCCGATTTTGCGGAGCATGCTTACGATGTGAAGCACACCCTCAAGCTCATAGCCTCCTCCGTGGCCTACCAGAGCGAGTGGGCCCGCGACGAGGATCCCAATGCCGGGTCGGATGGCTATGTCTTTCGCGGTCCGGTGGCCCGACGGCTCACGGCCGAGCAGTTCATGGATGCCATCTGGTCGCTCACCGGGACCGCTCCGCAGAAATCAGATGCCGTGGTGGCGAAGCCGGCTCCGGCAGGAGTCGTTGTCGAAAGCCCGGTCGCCCGGTGGATTTGGAGCTATCCGGAGGGCTCGTCACCCGTGCCCAAACCGGGAGAAACCATCACGCTGCGCCGCTCCCTCACGCTCAATGAGGCCCCGTTGCGGGCCTCGGCGGTGGTCACCTGTGACAATGAATACTCTCTTTTCGTGAATGGTGGCAAAGTAGGAGGTGATGCCGACTGGGGCTCTGTCGAAACGCTGCCGATCACGCTCCGCAAAGGTCCGAATGAAATCCTGCTCGTCGCCAAAAACGCCGGAAATTCCCCCAATCCGGCGGCTGCCTGGTGCCAACTCGTCGTTCACACCGCTTCCGGAATCCGCGCTGTCGGCACGGATGCGGACTGGCAGTGGAGCGCCTTGCTGCCTGACGCCAGAGGCAAGTTCGCCAAAGTTCCGGACGATTGGAAACCCGCCGCAGAGGTGGCCCGTCAGGATTTTCTGCCGACCCATTTGGATCAGGCCTTCCGGGACGGCTTGGCCAATGCGGTGGCGCCGCCCCGTCCAGTGCGTGCATCCTTGGTCAAGTCCAACC
Source organism: Akkermansiaceae bacterium (assembly GCA_024233005.1). GTDB lineage: Bacteria > Verrucomicrobiota > Verrucomicrobiia > Verrucomicrobiales > DEV007 > JACKQE01. Next base: position 589,295 of record JACKQE010000001.1, read on the forward strand.
TTCTGACACGGGCTTTGGGACGCCCCAACCGTGAACAGGTGGTCACTGTACGCCCAGAAGAATTGACGACGCTCGAAGCCATCGATCTTTCCAATGGGGATTACCTGAGCGGTCTGATCGCCCAAGGGGCCGCCAAGCTGGTGGCCGAGTACAGTGGAAAACCGGCGGAATTGGGCGCTCTGGTTTACCGACGTCTACTCTCCCGTCAACCTCTTGCTGGCGAGTCTGAGGCCATCGCCGCGCTTCTTGGCAAGACCCCGGATGCCCGGGCCGTGGAGGATCTCCTCTGGGCGGTGATCATGCTCCCGGAATTCCACTACGGACGGTGAACCTCCCCGGGAGAGGCGCGACATTCAGAGATTGAGCTTCTTCAATTCTGCCACTGCGAAATCAGCGGCTCTAGCCGTCAGCGCCATGTAGGTGAGGGAAGGATTCACGCAGGCTGAGGAGGTCATGCAGGCACCATCGGTCAGGAACACATTGGGCACCGCATGGACCTGGTTGTAGGCGTTGAGCACCGATGTCTTGGGATCCCGGCCCATCCGTGCCGTGCCCATCTCATGGATCGCCATCCCCAGATGGGACTCTTTGTCATAAGGGGTCACATTTTTGAGGCCGGAGGCTTCCAGCATTTCCTGGGCATCGTTGGCCATGTCGAGCCGCATCTTCTTTTCATTGTCGCGCAGGCCGGCGTCGAAGACCACCACAGGCAATCCCCACTTGTCGCGGGTGTTTTGGTCCAGATCCATGCGGTTGTCCTCATACGGCAACGTTTCACCGAAGCCTCCCAGCCCCATGGTCCAGCGGCCGGGCTTGGTTAATTCGGTTTTGAAATCCTCGCCGAAAGCGAGTTCCGCGACGTTGCGCTGCCAGCCTTCCCGGCTCGCCCCCCCCTGGTAGCCGAAGCCGCGGAGGTAGTCCCGCTTGTCGGAGCCGATGTTCTGGTAGCGCGGGACATAAATCCCGTTTGCCCGGCGGCCGTAATAGTACCGGTCCAATCCCCCCTCCCAGACACCGCTCGCCCCGACCCGGAAATGGTGGTCCATCAGATTGCGTCCCAGTTGCCCGGAGTCGTTGCCCAGTCCGTTCGGGAAACGGCTGGAAATCGAATTCATCAGCAGCGCGGTCGAACTGATGGCGCTGGCGCAGACGAAGAGAATCTTGGCGAAATACTCGCGGTCCTCCATCGTCACCGCATCGCGCACCCTCACGCCGGTGGCCCGCTGGCTGGGGGCGTCGAGAACGATCTCCGTCACGATGGAATCCGGCCGGAGGGTCAGGCGCCCGGTTTTCGCGGCGGGAGGGAGGGTGCAGGACTGGGTGCTAAAATAGGCTCCGAAGGGACACCCGTAGGCGCAGCGGTTGCGGTACATGCAGGGTCCTCGACCGATGCCGGATTGTGCCTCCGCGGCTTTCGACAGGTTGGCTACCCGGCCGATGGTCATGTGCCGTCCCGGGAAGGCTTTTTCGAGCCGCTGCCGCACCTCTTTTTCGACATAGTACATTTCCATCGGCGGGAGGAATTCGCCGTCCGGCAATTGGGGCAGTCCCAGCTTCTCTCCGGAAATACCGGCATGCTTCTCCACATAGGAATACCAAGGGGCGATGTCGGCATAGCGGATCGGCCAGTCCACGGCGATCCCATCCTTGAGGTTGGCTTCAAAATCCAGATCGCTCCAGCGGTAGGATTGGCGTCCCCACATGATCGACTTGCCTCCCACAATGTTCGGCCGGTACCAGTCGAAACGCTGCACTTCCTTGTAGAGGGAGTCGGAGTCATTGAACCAGTACTTTTCCGTCATTTCATTGTACGGATAGTCCCTGGACAATTTGGGATGACTCTCAATTTGTTCGGTGGTCAGGCGTCCGTTGTACTTGGTTTCCCATGGCGCCTTCATCGCATACTCATAGCCCGTGATGTGGTCGAGCTGGCGGCCACGCTCCAACATCAGGACCCGCAGTCCTTTTTCGGTCAATTCCTTGGCGGCCCAGCCACCGGAAACACCGGAGCCGACCACGATGGCGTCGTAGGTGCGCTCTTGCTTGGATTGGATGCTGAGAGTGGCCATGGGGAAGGAAAGGGAACGGGTTCGCGGGGAGGGGAGCGGAATGTCAAAGGGCCCAGGTTTTCTGTCCTTTTTCCATCGGGACATCGCCGGCGAAACGTCCCGGAACAGGCAGATACGCCAGCGCCCGGGTGGCCCCGATTTCGGAGGTGAAATAGCCGGTCACGGTGAGCTCTTTGAGACGTTTGAAAAACGCCCGGTTCATTTCGGCGGTCTGTTGCACCAACTGGATTTTGGCATTGCTCTCCAAGTCGGCAAAGGCTTTGCCGTGGGCGGATTGGCTGTCGGCCTCCAGTTTGGCCAACCCGGCATAAAAGGCCTCCTGCTCCTGCAGGGGATAGCAGTCCCGCATCACGCGGATGATGAATTGCTCAGCGCCGGCGGCTTTGGCCCCGGGGGTATCGGTCGTTGGAATGATGACATCCGCCACTTCGGCCAGAAGCGCCTGCTGAGCGACGCTGACGGCGACATTGGGTCCGGGATGGATGACCTGGCCCATCAGGCCGGCGGTCAGTTCAACCGAGAGGGTGCCTCCCAGGAGGAGGGAGATTCGTTCGGCAGCTTCACGACGGTTCATCGGAGAAGGGAAAGAGGTTGAGGCTGGTAGGGGGGGAGGGCGAGCACCAGCACCGCAGGCTGGAGAGAGACAGCACGTTCCAAGAATGTCAGGGGAGCAGGCTTGCGCGTCAATGCGGGATCGCAGGAAAACGCCATCATCGCCCTTCGAATTTGGCGAACGTGTCAAAAGGGTGGAGTGAAAAGAATTCTGACGGATATTGCTCGGCTGTTTCCGCCGAGCCCTTCCCAACTTCCATGTATCAGAAATGCCCGTGCCTGCCCGTCCCGCTGCCTCTGCTGGGTTGGATCCTTTCCCTGGCCTTGAGCCTGATCCCGGGCCGGATTCTCGCGGGGGAACCCGTCGTGGAGTTGATTCCCAACGGCACCTTTGAAGCGGATGCCGATTCTGACGAGTGGCCCGATGGCTGGGCCCGTGTGGAGCCCGACGGTTCTTGGGTGACCGAAAACGGCAACCATTTTCTGCGCCTCAAGAGTCCCCGGCCCGGTGCCATGGTCATGCTCTACCAGGAGATTCCCCTTCCGAAGGGAGTGGGGGCACTGGCCCTTTCCTGGAAGCAGCGGATCACCGGTCTCAGGGTCGGCGCGCAGTCCTGGTTCGATGCCCGAATTCTGCTGGAGTTTCTCAATGCCGGCCGGGAGAAACAGGGGCCGGCACCTGCCGCGCCGTCGGCGGGCAAGGACAGCCAGGGGTGGATGGAGAAAGAGGTCCGGTTTCTGGTTCCCGAAAGTGCCAGAACGCTGAAGTTCATGCCCTGTCTCTTTCAGGTGGAAGCCGGTCAGATGGATGTCGATGATGTCTTTCTCCGCCCGGTGGATCCTGCCCCGATCCGGGAGGCGGCCAAGGCGGCGGCTATGGCAAGGCAGGCCAAGGAGAACCTTGCCGCCCAGAACCGGCGGGAGAAAGCGGCGGCCCTTCTGAAAGCAAGTGGATCGCTGATTTCCAACGGAGGATTCGAAACGGACCGGAAAGCCGATGGCTGGCCCGATGATTGGGGGCGGGTCAAGGAAGGGGGAAGTTGGCCGGAGGAGGAGGGAACCCATTTTCTGCGCCTGGCCTCACCGGCTCCCGGCAAACACATCATGGCCTACCGCATCATTGATCTCCCTGCCGGGACTGCGGCCCTGGAACTGACTTGGAGACAGCGGATCACCGGGTTGAAAAAGGGTCAGTCCCCGTGGTTCGACGCGCGGATCATGCTGGAGTTTCAGGGGACCGATGGAAAGAGCCTATCCCAAAAGCCGCCCCCTGCTTACTCCCAGAAGGATACCGCAGGCTGGGTAGACCGGAGTCACCGCTTCCTGGTGCCGGAGGGAGCTCTGAGTGTGGTGATGATGCCCAGTCTGTTCCAGGTCGAGGCCGGCACCTTTGACCTGGATGACTTTGTGCTCAAACCGGCAGATCCCGCACCCTTGATTGCTGAGGCCAGAAAACGGGAGCAGGAAATCCAGGCGATGCACGTTCCGGACGAAGCTCCGGATCAGGCCAAGTGGCCCGCACCCCTCCGGGTTGTCGGGAACCGGTTGCAGGATCCCGGGGGCAAGGAAGTCTGGCTCCAAGGGGTTAATGCCGGGGGATTGGAAACCCTGCCCCAGGACAGGCAGCCCGTGAAATCGGTGGTGGTGGCGATTGACGATTGGAAATCGAATTGTGTCCGGGTGCCGATGAACGAGGCGTTTTGGTACGGGAAGAGTCCCTACCAAAAGGATGGGGGGGCTGATTACCGGGCGACGATGGACAAAATCATCACTCTGGCCGCCAACCGGGGCGCTTATGTGGTGGTCGATTTGCACCGCTTTCGAGCTCCCACGGCCGAGCACGCGGCTTTTTGGAAGGACTGCGCGAAGCGATACCAGAATCATCCCGCGGTGCTGTTCGACCTTTTCAACGAACCCCACGACATTTCCTGGGAGGTCTGGAAAAACGGGGGATTCGTCGGCGAGAAGGAGGGTGCCGATGAATCGGCTTTCCTCTCGGAAGCAGAGAAAAAAAAGAACCAGGGATTCGAGTCGGTCGGCATGCAGGGCCTGCTGGAGGCGGTGCGCTCCACCGGCGCGCGGAACATCGTCATCGCCGGCGGCCTCTTCTGGTGCAATGATCTCTCGGGCATCACCCGGGGCTACGCACTGGAGGACACCTCCGGAAACGGCATCATGTATTCCTGGCACACCTACAACTGGCACACGGACTGGGAAGCGAAGGTCCTGGCAACCGCGGCCGTCCATCCCATCTTCCTCGGGGAAGTCGGGGCCGACATTCAAAAAATGGACTTCATTCCCTCGGAAGCCCAAGAGGACCCCTACACCTGGGTGCCCGACATGCTCGGTTTTGTCCAGAAACACCACCTCAACTGGACCGGATGGTGCCTTCATCCCAAGGCGACGCCGGTCATGATTTCCGATTGGAGTTACACCCCGACGCCGTATTGGGGAGTATTTGCCAAAGAGGCTTTGGCGGGACGCCAGTTTGAGCTGAAGCGGACGCGTTGAGGGAAAGGCTGTTGCCCACGGCTTTGCCGGTGTACCATGGTAGCAATGAACCTGTTCCCTGTCTTGTTGGTCTCCCTTTCCGCAGTGCTGGCGTCGGACCTGCTTGTTGTCCTGCAGGCTCAGGAACCTGGTCCGGCCTCCCTGACTCTCCCTGCCCAATGGGAATACAGCGCGCCGTTGCTTTCCCCCGAGCACCGCGACCTGGAGCCGAGCAGAGCCCAGAAAGATCCCACTGTAGTCTTCCATGATGGCCGATGGCACGTTTTCATGACCGTCAAATTGCCGGACCGGACCGCGATCGAATACTGCTCGTTTGAGCATTGGGAAGAGGCCAACGGAGCCAGGCGGACCCTCTTGCAGATCAGCGACAGCCAGTATTGCTGCGCGCCGCAGGTCTTTTACTTTACTCCCCACCGGAAATGGTACCTGATCTGCCAGGTGGGAATACCCGGGGTCAAGAAAATGTGGGTGGCTTGTTCCACAACGAGCGATCTTGCCGATCCGGAATCCTGGTCGCCGGTTCAGCCCCTGCTTGATGGCGGCCCCGGGGATCCCCGAACCGTCGGGGGGTTGGACTACTGGATCATTTGTGATGAGGCCCGGGCCTATTTGTTTTTCACCAGTCTCGATGGCAGAATGTGGCGGCTGTGGACGGAGCGGGACCGGTTTCCCCAGGGTTTCGATCATTGTGAGGTCGCCTTGGCCGGGGAATTTTTCGAGGCGAGTCATACCTACCATCTCAAGGGGAGTCGCCGCTACCTGACTCTTGTCGAGCAAAACGGGCGTCGCCATTTCAAAGCCTATCTGGCCGATCGTTTGGATGGGCCGTGGAGACCGTTGGCCGACACCGAGGACCATCCCTTTGCCGGGAAGGCAAACATCGGTCCGGCAGAGGGCGTCGAGGCATGGACCGACAACGTCAGTCATGGCGAATTGATCCGCGCCGGGAACGATGAAACTCTCCCCGTGGATCCCGACCACTTCCGGTTCGTTTTTCAGGGAATGCTGGAAAAGGACAAGCAGCAAAAAGGGTATGGCCAGTTCCCATGGCGGATTGGCTTGTTGGAGCCGATTTCCCGGTAGACTTGCCAACCGGATGTCCCTGCGGCAGGATGAAGCCCGATGAAATCCTCCTCCGCCGCCAAGGCCTCTCTTTGGTTTGCCTGTTGTCTTCTCCTGGTGGGGCCATGGCTGTCTGCCTCGGAGCAGGGAACGGTCCGTCTCCTGACCATTGGCAACAGTTTCGCCGACAACGCCCTGACCTTCCTGCCGGACCTCGTCAAGGCCTCGGGACACACGCTTATCCTGGGGCGTGCCAATCTGGGCGGTTGTTCGCTGGAGCGGCATTGGCGCCATGTCTCGGAGCATGAGGCCGATCCCGATGGCAAGGCCGGCTCTCCTTATGCCAATGGAACCGCCTCCTTGCACCAACTGCTGCTCAAAGACCGGTGGGATGTCATCACGATCCAGCAGGTCAGTTTGCTCAGCCATGACTCGGCCACCTACGTTCCCTTTGCGGGCAACCTCGTCCGTTACATCCGGGAACGGGCCCCGCAGGCGCAGATCCTGGTTCATCAGATCTGGGCCTACCGGGTGGACGATTCCCGGTTCACCCAGAAAAACGCCGCGGGAACGCCCCGGACCCAGCGGGAGATGTACGGGCAGGTCAGGGAGGCCTGCCATGCTCTCGCCAAGGAATTCCATCTGGGGATCCTGCCGAGTGGCGATGCCATGTTTCTCGCCGACGCTGATTCGGAGTGGGGATACCGGGTCGATCAGACCTTCGACTTTGCCGCGGCCAAGTTCCCCGCGCTTCCGGACCAGTCCCATTCCCTCCACACCGGATGGGCCTGGAAATCGTCCGGAGAGGCGCACTCTCTCGCACTCGACGGCCATCATGCCAGTCTCGCCGGGAAATACCTGCTGGGGTGTGTCTGGTTTGAATCCTTGTTCGGCGAAAGCGTGGTTGGGAACGCCTTCGTGCCTACGGGCCTCGATGGTGATCACGCCACCTTTCTACGTCGGACCGCCCACCGGGCGGTGCAGGAACTCCGGGCGGAGATTGCCGCCCAACCCCGCGCTCCGGCGGCTCCCGTTCGCTGATCCTTTCTCCCGATCGTCTCCCCGAATCAGCCGCCGCTGTCGAACGTCATCGACCGGTCGATGAAGATCATGTGCCACAATTCCAGGATGACGAGCGACATGACCTGCTTCAGGCCGATGAACTCCCCCGCCTGCATGGTGTCGACGAGACGCCGCACGGCTGCCGGATCAAAGTAACCGCGCTTTTTCACCTGGTCTTCATTCAGGGTCAGGTCGATCAGTTCCCGGATCTTGGGGTTTCGATAGAAATAATCCATCGGCAAGAAGAACGGGTTTTTGGGGCGGTTGCACACTTCTTTGGGAAGGCGGCGCAACGCCAGTTGGCGTTCGATGATTTTGTCCCGTTTGAAGTCGGCCTTCAAATGGGGAGGCATCGCAAAGACCATTTCGATCAGTTCGTGATCCAGGAAGGGCAGACGGATTTCCAGGCTGTGGGCCATCGTGTTCTTGTCCTGACGGATCAGAGCCCAGTCCTGCAACCATTCGTCATACTGCAGCTTGAGGAGGCGGTCGAGGAACGGGTGTCCTCCGGTCCGGTCCGCCTCCGGTTCGGCATGGATCCAATCATCCGTGGCGCGCCGTTTGAAGTCTCCGGCGTAGATTCCGAGCCGGTCGCCCTGGCTCCAGAGGGTTTTCAAGGCGAAGTAGTCGTGGCGCAGCCCTTTTCTGCCGTAACCGGAGAGGAAATCCGCGATGCGGGTCTTGCCCTGGCGGCCGAGGTCGGCCGGGAAATGAAAGAAGCGGTCCAGCACGCTCGCCGGAGTGGCCCGGAACGCGGGCATGGCGAGTCCGTGGTGGAGCGGGCCGGGCATCAGACGCCGGTAGCGTTCGATCAGGGGAATGATCTTGTGAAACTGGTAGCCGGCGAACATTTCATCGGCTCCCTCGCCCCCCAAGACCACCTTGAAATCCTCCGAGCAATGCGCCGCGAGCCGGTCAAAGGCGATGATGAGCGCGTCGCCCACCGGGCGGTCCATCTGCCAGACGACCCGGGGGAGTCGCTCGAAATCCTCCGGCGTGACCTGGATCTCCCGGTGGTTGGTGCCGAGGAGCCGGGCGGTCTCCGCCGCGTCCTTGGTCTCGTCGATCGAAGAGTTGAATCCGATGCAGAAGGTGTGGAGGTCTGAGTTGAACTCCAGGGCCGCCGCCGTGATCAGGCTGCTGTCGACCCCGGCGCTGAGGTAGCTGGAGACCGGCACATCGCTGCGCATGGTGAGACGCACCGCGTCGCGGAATTTGGTGTCCAGCGCTTCGAGATAGTCCCCGTCACTGAGGTAGTTCCGGTCGGTCCGGAGCGGCACCGACCAGTACCGTTCGATGCGGACGTCACCCTGACGGGAGAGGGTCAGGGTGTGGGCTGCCGGGAGGGTCCGAATCCCGGCGAACAGGGTCTGCGGCTCCGGCACATACCGCAGGCCGAGATAGGGATCGATGGCTTCGAGGTTCGGTGCCCGCTCGACGGCGTCACATTCCAAAATGGCTTTGACCTCGGAGGCAAAGACAAACTTGCCCCCGCCCTGCCAATAGTAGAAGGGCTTCTGCCCGCAGCGATCCCGGGCAAAAAAGGTCTCCCCGGTGCGCAGATCGTGGACCGCAAAGGCGAACATGCCATTGAGACGCTGCACGAGGTCTTTCCCCCATTCTTCATAGCCATGAACCAGCACCTCGGTGTCGCAGTGGGTGTGCAGGACATGGCCCCGGGCGAGTAGCTGCTCGCGCAGTTCCACGTAATTGTAAATTTCGCCATTCTGCACCACCGCGAGGGTGCGGTCTTCATTGTAAATCGGTTGGTCGCCCCCAGCGAGGTCGATGATCGAGAGGCGGGCATTGCCCATCGAAAAACGGTCGGCCTCGAGATAGCCTTTGCCATCCGGCCCCCGATGATGGAGACACCGTCCCATACGGCGCAGAAGCGTCGTATCCTGAAAACCCGCAAAACCGAAGATACCGCACATGGAGATGGCCTGAAAGCGGCTACGGATGCCCCATTCTGCCCGTATTTCCAGTGCCATTTCGCGGGAGGGCGCCAGACAGGCCTCCGGCACGGGCCGCGAGTCGGTGAAAAGCCTGATCACTGATGAAGACAATATTGGCGTGGCGGCTACCATGCTGTCTGCGGATCGAGGCCATCACGTCGTCCAGTTTTCAACTTTCTCGTTTTCAGAAGTGGCGCCACCCCTGTCGAGACCATTTTAAGACGGTTTCTTCATCGGATTGCCAAATCGCCTGTGAAACAACCTGCTTTTAAGCCAGGCCTGTCGCCTGCCGTTGCCCACGGCGCCTGCTTGGCAGGGCAGATAGAAACGACCTCCACGGAGCACCATCGCAAGCCGCGGTTTTTTGGAATAATCGTGGCAGTGTCTCAGGGGAGTAGCTGCCGCGTGGCCAAGGCGAAGCGCTGGCCTTTTTCGAGGAAGAAATAGCGGGGTTGGCCTTTCTTCCAGCGCTGGGCGTCAAAGATCGCGACTTTGGTCTTGCCCAGCACCCTGGCACAGCCGCCGCTCACTTCCAGAGCGGTGGCCTCGTCGATCGCGATGCCGAGCAGGTGCGGGTGCGTTTCAATCACCGGGATCATGTCATCGAGGCGTTTCCGGACGATGGCGTGCTGATCGATCGCCGAGTCCGGCAGAAATCCGAATCCCTCCAGATGCCCCTCCGCCATCATGACTTGGTTCCCTTCGGGCGCGCCTCTCACGAGAAAAGATCCCTGAACCGTGGCTCCTGCCGAGGAGCCGCCGATGACGCCACCCCGGCGGTAGACCGCCTGGAAGGCGGCAGCAGTCTTGGTGCCAAGGTAGGCGTCCATCGTTCGCCATTGCCGTCCCCCGGAAAACCAGACGGCGGTGGCGGTTTTCAGGGGCTCGATGAACCCCTCGGTGTCTGCGATTTTCGGATCGCGGGTGTGCAGCACCGAGACCTTGCCAAATTTCTCCGGGCGCAGGTAGCCGGGCACGGTGCTGAGCGATGTGCCATCTTCGTCCCCATTCGAAGTGGGCACATAAATCAAATGCCCTTCCGCTCCCCGTCCCAGTTCAATAAAGCGGTCTATCACCTCCGTTGTCAGCTGGCCGCCTCCGTGGATGATGAGGTGGCCTTTGGGGGCGGAGTCTTCGCCGGACCAGGCCGACGGGATGACAAACAACGAAAGGAGCGCAAGCGTTCGGGATTTCATGGCGGCGATTGCGGAAGGCACAAGGCAACATCGCTTGAACAGGCCCGGATTGCAAAAGCGTGCCCGGGAAAAAGGCTGGAGATTTCCGATCTGAAGACCGGGCGCTTTGAGATCCCCTTTGATCATTCTCTGTTCCTTAGAAAGCGGTCCGTGTCCTGCCTGTTTGCCGATGCGATCCGGCCGGTTCCGTGGGGTGTCATTTCATCACAGGGACTATCAACCGGGAAGCATGCTCCGCGGAGTGGTGGATCTGGTGGGTGGCGGCGACCGCATTCTCCGGGAAATCCATCGTGGCAGGCTCTCCGGTCTGTGGATTCGGCTCATAGAGCGGGGCTCCGGTATTGGCGATGGTGACCCGGATCCGGTGGCCGACATTGAATATCTGGCTCATCCAGCCCACGGGGAACGCCAGGGAATGGATCTCTCCCGGAGTCAGGAGTGCCTCATGATCGAAGCCCTCGCGGTAGCGGGCACGCCAGGGGTAGGAAACCAGCAGGATGGAGCGCCCGTCCGGATAGACATCGCTGATGCGAACGATGAAGTCCGTATCCCGCGCGGTGGACGAAATCTGGAGTTCGACGGAGGCCCGGCCGGTCCACTCGACGGGGGCGGTCAAGGGGGCGCTGGTAAAGGTCAGGACATCCTTTTGGGCCTCGAAGCCACGGGCATCCTTCGCCCCCGGAAAGGAACGGCCTTCAATGGTCATTGGCTGGCGGGGATCGCAGTGCAGGCTGGTCGAGGTTGGTCCTCTGGAAGGAAGGTGCCCATCGAGGCCTCCTCCGGGCTGGAGATAAAGCGAGGTCGCGACCGCTTCCGGAGGCGGAAACGTGGTCGCGGTTCGCCAGACATTGCCGGGAGCGCCTGCTTCCCCGGTGGCACCCATGACATAATAGCGCACGGGAGATTCTTTCTCGATCCCGTTGTCGACCCCTTTGAGGTAGTGGTCGAACCATCGGATTTTGTGGGTGGCCATGTCCCAGGCGGCGTTTTCCGGGTAGACCATTTCCGCGATCCGGTTGCTTTTGGCCCCGCCATGCAGCCAGGGACCGATGATGAGCTGCTGGTGGCCCCGGGACATTGGACCGCCTTCGGATTGCCTCCCTTGAAAGCTCGCGATCGAGCCCTGGTTCATGAAATCAAACCAACTGCCCACGGTGAAGCAAGGCACATTCATTTCTTTGAAATGCAGGGTGCAGTCCTCGGCGCGCCAATAATCGTCATAGTGGGGGTGTTGGAGCCACTCTTTGAGGAGGGCCACATTGTCCTCGGGCCTAGCGCAGTCCGCCCCCAATCCAAGGAAGCGCTGCGGGCGGGTGACGCCGCCCATGCGGTAGCCTTCGTGGAAAAGGCTCAGGCCGGTGTCGGTCATGTACTGGCAGACAAGGTGGGGAGGCTGGGTCACGGCGAGATAGTTCTGGGCGAACCCTCCCTGGGATCCTCCCATGGTTCCCACTTTGCCGGTGCACCAGGGTCTGGTGGCGAGCCATTCGCAGACGTCATAGCCGTCGCGGAGCTCCCCCCATTGCAGGGCCCGGTAGCCAACCCAGGTTCCTTCCGAGAGATGGGTGCCGCGGAAGTTGACCAAGGCCACCGCGTATCCGGCCCGCGCCAGTTCGGCGGCGGCTTTGCGGGTGCCTTCGCCGGTCAGGCTGGCGTAGCGTTGCTCAAACACCACCGGCCAGGGGCCTTTGTCATCCTTGGGGAGGAAGAGGTAGACGGACAGTTTGACCCCGTCGCGCATCGGGATCATTTCATGGCTCTCAATGACTCCGGGCAAGGATGCTCCGGGTTTGTCCTCTGCCAGCGCGGTGCCGCAGAGAGGGAAGGCCAACAACAACGCCAACGCAAAAGAAAAACCGGTCTTCATGAAGACCGACGCTACACAATCCTGCGGATCATTGCGCTACCTTTAATGCGCCATGCCGGGAGCGCGCGGTCAGGTCAGCGGCAGGGGGCCTTCGGCGCAGAATTTGTCGGTGCCGAACGATTTCATGTCGTGCCCCATCGATTGGGCAACCGACAGCCAGAGACGGTTGTGGGGCAGTCCGGGAAATTTCAGATTTCGCCCCATCTTTAGACCGTGCGATTTGCCCCCGAGGAGCACGAAGGGGATGTCGTCGAGCGTGTGGCTGTTGCCCTTGCCAAGCTCATTCAGCCAAACCACCAGTGTGTGATCGAGCATGGAGCCGTCCGCGCCGGGTTCGGGAGTTTCGGCGAGCTTTTTGGTGAGATAAGCCAGTTCGCCGCAGAACCATTCATTGATTTTGGTCAGTTGCTCCTGGGCTGATTGGTTGTTGTCCGGCTCATGGGAAAGGCTGTGGTGTCCGTCCTCAATGCCGAGCCAGTGCATCCTCGCCTGACCGACCGAGCGCATGAACTGGAGGGTTCCGACACGGGCCATGTCATTGGCCATGGCATTGACCAGAAGATCGATCTGCATGTGGCTGATTCGAGGAGTGTTGTCATTGACCAGTTCGACATCGGGATCCAGCTGTGGCGCGGGATGGGCGGGTCCTTTGCTGTGGGCATCCGCTTGGAGTTCGGACTCCATCTCGCGGACGAGGGTGAGATGCTCCTCGAGACGCTCCCGATCCTCCTGTCCCAGTTTCCCGGTGACCCGCTTGAGATCTTGCCCCACCGTATCAAGGACGCTCAGAAGGCTCGCGCGGTCCTTGGTCTGGCCATAGAGTTTGCCCAGCATCTGGTATGGATCATCGATCGGTGCGACCGGCTTGTTGGCTCCGGCGTAGGACATCCGGGTCCAAGGGTCGGCTCGGTTCGGCACTGCGACACCGAACTCCAGAGACCCGAACCGGGTTCTGGTTTCCTCGCGGCTTTGCAGGTGGTTTTTCAGTTCCTGATCGATCGAGATGCCACTGGCCCATCCGGCCGCCGTGTGCGAACCGCCCTGGATGTTGCCCGGCAGCAACTCCGTCCCGGTCAGCAGACAGCTCATGCCGCGCATGTGGCTGTCGCCGTCTCCTTTGACCCGGTTGCAGACGCCCCGCAGCACGAGCATCTGGTCCTGCCAGGGCTGGAGGGGGCTGAGGATGCGTGGCAGGGTGAACTTCCCGCCTTCCTCCTGGGGCCAGAAGGCGCCCGGGATGGTCCCGTTCGGCGAAAACATGATGATGAGTCGCTTCCTTGGTGATGTCCCGTTGGCTCGGAGACCGGGCAGCCCGGTGAGAAAGGGGAGCGCGGCGGCTGAAACGCCTAGCCGGGTGAGGAAGTCGCGGCGGGAGAGGAAGTTCATGGATTCGAGGTGCTGGTCGGGGCAGGGGTCGGCGGCTGGGCGCCGGTTACGGCGATGGTGACGAGCAATTCGCGGATGCTGAACTGCGAACGCTCAAAGCTGGATTCCAAGGTGGCTAGGGTGCCGGATCCATAGGCCTGGGCTGGCTGCTTGAGGCAATGGTGGAAGAGTTGCTGGAGGAAGGCCCGGTGCGCGGAGGGGCTTTCCGCGGCGAATTCAGCGACATCCCGCGCCCCCTTGATCTGCAGCGTGTCCCCTTCATCCGTCTTGAAATCGCTTGCCGGATCAACCGGCTTGTCCTTGTCCTTGGTCCGCCAACGACCGATCCCGTCAAATTGTTCCAAGCTGAATCCGAGGGGGTTGATGGTCGTGTGGCAGGCCATGCAGGCGCTTGAGCGGGTCATTTCGGTAACCTTCTCCCGCATCGTGAGATGGGGGTCAAATTTGCTGTCTTCAAACTTGGTGGCCTTGGGAGGAGGATTTAGGGACATGCCGACAATGTTCCGCGTCAGGAAAACCCCGCGGTGGATGGGGGAGGTGTTGTTGTGGTAGGCGAACGCCGTGAGCAAAAACGGGTGGGTAATGACCCCGGAACGCTTTCGCGGATCGAGAACGACCCTCTGGAAGCCTGCCCCGGCCAGCTTCTGCCCGTCGCCATAGAGGGCTGCCAAGCGGGGATTCAAATACAGGTGGTCCGCGAGCAGCAGCTGGCGATAGTCAGAGGCTTCGCTCCAGACCACTTCATCGAGGAACAAATCCAGCGAGGTCCGCAGATCCGCGAGCAGGGCGTCATCGAAGTCGGGAAAGGCTTTGGAGTCTTTGGAAAGATCATGGCTTCGTTCCAATTCGAGCCATTGTTCGAAAAACCCCCGCAACTTGGCCTTGGTGCGGGCGTGACTGAGCATGCGGCGCGCCTGGCTTTCGATTTGCTTCGCGGTGATCAACTCCCCTTTGCGGGCCGCCTCCAGCAGGCGTAGATCCGGAACTGAATCCCATAGAGCCAGGGCCAACCGCTGGGCCGTCTGCCAGGACGCATCCGAATGCTCCCGCGGCAAGGCGGGATAGAGGAAGTCCGGAGAAGTCAGAGCCAACAGGACGACCCGTTTCACTGCCGTTTCAGGGGTGCTGCTGGTTTGGAAAAAAGCGTCGACCCGGTGTTGGCGCTCAGCTTCAGTGAGCGGTCGGCGCAGGGCTCGCTCCGCCAATTGGGCGGCAAAGGCCTTGATTTTATTGGAGCGTTCCGGGTCCCCCGCCTTGGTCCCGGCCAGTTTGTCCAGATGGGAGACCACATAACTCGCCGCTTCTGTTGCCCCTGAAATGGCGGCTTCGAACCATTCCTTGGACACCGAGGTGCCTCGTTCGTAGCCGACGCTGCGGTCGTCGGCCGGGAAAGGGGTGTCCACGACGAGGGTGTCGTGGGTTTCATCTGGAGCCAGATGGCGCTCGGGGATCGTTTCAAGCACTCCATAGGGCGGTTTCCAGAGGAGTTCGACGGCGCCTTTGGCTTCCTTGTATTTGAAAAAGTCGAGCCGCAGGGGATACGCGCGTCCCCCGAGGAGGTACACTTTCTCTTTTAATTCCCGGATTTCATTGTCCGGAGCCACCCAGCCATCGATGAGTTGTTTTCCTTCGGTGCCACGATCATTGACCCAGAGGAGGACCCCATTGCGTGTCCGGATAACGAATTCGTAGTCGCCCGTTTGGTCCGGGAGCAGCACTCCCTCCCAGCGGATCGAAAATTCATCAGCGGGCAGTTCTTTGGCCTCGGGGGTTGGAGGAGGATTCACGCCGAAATCGAAACGCACTCCGGCATCCCGTTGTTCGTACTTGTCTCGGCCCTCTTTTTCCTTTTGTCCGCCAAACCCTCGGGTGCCGAAATATCGACCCGTCAATCCCCGTTCGGGGCGAATTTCTTTGCCGTAGCCTCCGTAAAAGCCCCCGACCAGATCCGCCACCGAAGTCCGAAACTGCGGCACGGTGAGCCTGACCAGTTCAACCCGGGCCGCGGCCTGTCTTGCCCTGTCATCCGCGGAGTAAAACGTGTGAAAAATGTATTCCGCCGCGGCGCGCGCATCGGCTCCGATGCAAGCATCCTCGTTGTCTTCCGGCATCGTGCGCTCAATCCGTCCCGCCAGCGAGTCCAGATCGCGGTTGCCGCGGAGCGGTTTGGCTTTGTCCTCCACGCCCTGGCCTTTGTCTCCATGACACTCGAGACACAACTTGCGGTAAACGACCGCCCCGTGGGCGATGGGATCCTCGCCGCGGGCTGTCCGTGGAGCCGTGAAGCCATCCACCCAAAGCGGTAGCGTGAGGAGAACGAGAAACGTGAAGGAATGGCGTTCGAATTTCATCGGGGACACTCGAAACTACGTCGTCTGGCACTGCTTTGCTTTTCCGCATCCACGTACCGCCGGCTGGCATGGCAGTTGCCAGGTGATGAAACTTGTTGGGGACATCATTTTTTGTTCTCCCGGCCGGGTTTCCTTGACGGAACATGGCAATAACTGGTAGTCTGATGTCTAGCAAGGTATGAAAAATTATAAATCTACGGCTGGCGGAAGGGCGATGAATCGCGGGATGACTTTGGTGGAGATCATGGTCGTGGTCCTGATTTTGGTGCTGCTCATGAGCATCGCGTATCCTGCCGTGACCAAAATCATCAACAAGGGCTACGAAACGACGACGATCGCCAACATGAAGGCCATGACCAACGCGACCATTTCCTGGGCGGCGGATCATGGGGACAAGCTCCCTTCCCCTCAATATAAAGGTGGAACCGATTTGCCCGATTACTGGGACTTGGTGGGCGGTAGCGGCCTGTGGCTCGACGGGGTCATTTTCGCCCAGGTGTATATCGGGAATGATGATCCCGACAAGGAACAGGCGGCTTTCCAGTCCTTCAAATCCAAAGGTGGCACCGGGCAAGCGGAGCAGGGTGACCATCTGGTGGGAACCATTTTCGAAAACATGGCCTCGGTCAAGCGGCGCCCCCAGGACCGGAACTGGTATCATCATTCCTATGCGATGAATGCCAACCTCAAGCCCGACGAAATCAGCAAGGGTGATTTCATGACCGAAAAGTCCCGGGGGAAATTCATCGCCCCGTCCGCCATGCTCTACATTGATTGCGAGGATCAGAACACCGTCATGGCGGGCGATGTGCAAAAAATCAGAGATGCGGGGGAAATCCGCTACGAAGAAGACCGGGTCATCGCCGCCTTTCTGGATGGCAATGTCTCGAAGCTCGCGGGTAGCGAAATACCTAACAATGACAATTCGACACGCGAGGGGAGTTTGTTCTGGCGAGGTGTTCAACTGGAGAAGTGAGCCCGGGTTCTTCCCCGGTGCCTTTTCGGTCCTTGTTTTGTCACGTCCATTTTGGCGTTTTTTCACACCATGCGTGATCATCGGGGCATCCCCTGTTTAGCTTTCAAGGGGTTGTTTCTCGTCCTCGCTCTTTTGTCGACAGGATGCCTTACGGGACGTGTCACTTCGACCTCCGACAAGGATTTTGTCTCCCACTTCAAAGGCTTCCGCTATTGCGGAGTCAAAGCCGTCAAGCAAAGCCGGCAGATCTCCTGCGGTGCCGCAGCCCTGGTCAGTGTCATGAATTATTGGCAGGAGGACGGGGCGAAGCCGTTCTCTGAGTCGGACGTGTGGGAGCGGTTTCCTCCCCAATCCAACCAAGGCTATCCAATTCTGCAGCTCAGGGACATCGCTTTCGACAACCACTTCACCGCGTTTGCTGTCTCCATGGACAAGAATCCCTGGCAACAGCTTGTGGCTCATCTGGGGGAGGGACGGCCGGTCATTGTGGCCGTGAGGCTGCCGCGCGGGCCTTATTTTGGCAAAAAACTGCCACTGGTGGAAACGCTCGACCGTCGCACGCTGCTTTCCTCGGGCAATGAATGGAAGTCCCACTATGTCGTGGTCATGGGCCATACCTACCAGGAAGTCCTCCTGATGGACCCGCAGTATGGCATTGTCCGGGTAGGGCGCGATGAATTCCTCTCTTTTTGGAAGCCAGAAAAATACTCGGCCTTGGTTTGTTCCCCGGCGGAAGACTCCTGAGAGGGTGTTTTTTCAAAATATTGCGACTCAAACAAAAGGAACCTGTTGACATATCACCAATTTTTTTGATAATCACACCAGCTTATGAAGAAACTCGTGGCAATGACATTGGCGGTAGCCGTTTTGGGCTTGAACATGGCCCAAGCGGGAGAGGTGAAGAAAAAACCTCTGAAGGTTGAGCAAGCTGCTGAACTGCAGCAGAAGCAGGAAAAGGACTATGAGGAAGTCAAAACCACGGAAGCCGGCATCAAGAACGGATACGGCCTCATGAACATGGCGCTCATCATCGGGGTCGGTTATCTGGTATACGACCGGATCGAGAACAACGACTGAGAAGTCTGTGCGAGATTTTTGGAAGCGGCTTCTTTCCGGCAAGGGAGGAAGCCGTTTTTTATGCCTTGGAACCGCCATGAAGCCACCTGATCAGCAGTTGCCTTTTTCGTTTGCCAGGTTCGTTGGGTCCCTGGTGCTGCTGGTGCCGGGCGGCTTGTTAGCCCAGCAACCCCGGGAGGCAGCGGCATCCAACGCTTTCAGAATCGAGATCACCACCAACCACACCGGAGGGCGCTATGCCGTCGGCGAACCGGCGACTTTTTCCATCCGGGCTTTTGATGGCACCCACCCTCTTGATACGGGGAGTGTGGACTGCAGTCTTTCGGCGGATGGTTACTCCGTTTTGGAAAGTTCCACTCTGGGGATCACCGGGCGGCCGTTGGAGATGCGTGGCCTGCTGGAAAAGCCGGGATTTCTGCGTTGCGAGGTCATCCTGCACGGGGCGGGTGAGCGGGAACTGGCAAAAGGAGTCGTGGCCGCAGCCTACGCCCCCGAAGAGATTCCGCCGAGCCGGTTCGTCCCCCCAGATTTCGATGCGTTTTGGGAGGAACAGCGGGACCGACTCGCCGAAGTTCCCTTGGAGGCGGAACTCCGCCCCATGACCCAGGGGGGGAATGAAAAGGCAGACGTGTTCGATCTGCGTGTGAAATGTCTTGGTGGGGCGCCTGTCTCCGGTTATTTGGCCCGTCCCAAACGCGCGGGCGCACGGTCCCTTCCGGCGGTCATTTGGACCCATGGCGCCGGTGTCCGCAGCGCTTCCTTGGAGCAGGCACTGCTCGGAGCGCGGGAAGGCTTTTTGTCCCTCGATCTGAATGCCCACGGCATCGCCAATGGCCAACCGGAGGCGTTTTACAAGGAACTGGAACTCGGTCCGCTCCAAGGCTACCCCGCGCAAGGCAGGGAAAACCGGGATGGGAGTTACTTCCGGGGCATGTATCTGCGCCTGATCCGGGCGGTGGATTTCATGGCCGCTCAGCCAGAATGGGATGGGAAGACCCTGGCGGTCGTAGGACACAGCCAAGGCGGCGGTCAAGCCCTCGCTGCCGGCGGGCTTGATCCGAGGGTCACTTTCATCGCTGCTGGGGTTCCGGCGATGTGTGACCATACGGGAATGATCCGGCGGCGCAT
The DNA here is from genome assembly GCA_024233005.1 of Akkermansiaceae bacterium. GTDB lineage: Bacteria > Verrucomicrobiota > Verrucomicrobiia > Verrucomicrobiales > DEV007 > JACKQE01. Next base: position 608,487 of record JACKQE010000001.1, read on the forward strand.
CAGTGGCTGGCCCAAGTTGGTCCCGCTGCTGTCGGATGGAAAAGCGGAACCCATTGTGGCGGAGGTGTCTCGCTATTTTGACGCGGTGAATTTGGCCAGCCGGTGCCAGGCTGAAGCGCTCCTCAGCGTGGGATGGATCGACTCCACCTGCCCTCCCACCAGCGTTTATGCCGCATACAACCAACTCCGAGGGCCGAAGCAAATGCTGGATCGTCCCGCCATGGGCCATGCCGCGCCTCCCGACATTCAGACGGCTTTCCTCGAGGCCTTGAAGCGCCATGCCGCGCGGACTGAGGTGTCAACGCTCCCGGTGGGGCCGAAAAAAAATCCTCCGACGCTTCTCAAAGTCAAAACTTCAAAACCCAAGGTCTGACCCATGTGGCTCCTGCAAAGGCTCAGTCGGCTGCATCCCCGGTTGGTGGCGCCGGGGGTATTGACCATCTTGTTTGCCGGCTTTCTGCTCGCGGGCCGTTTCTACGAGCGCTTGCCGCTGCAACCTCCCCGTTGCAGTCTCAGGGTGCTCACCGGGCTCCCCTGCATCGGATGTGGCGGAACCCGCTCCATGATCGCCCTGTCCCACGGGCGATGGCTCGAAGCCCTGGCATTCAATCCCCTGATCCTTCTCTGTGCCACGGCTTCTCCACTCTGGTTGGCATGGGCGGTTTGGCGCACCGCAACGGAAACAAACCATCCGGCGGTGGTCCGGTCGTCCGTTGGGTCGGCCTCCCGCTGGCGGGGTTTCTGGATCACCGGCGGGATTCTAGCGGTGGTGATCCTCGATTGGATCTACCTTTGGCGGTATTTGCCGTTGTGAGACCAGGAACTTCCGAGGGTTGCCTGAACGGGCTGTCCGATGGAACGGGACATTCAGGATGGAGGGGAATCAGTCCGCCCGGATTAGGCATCGTCCCTTCCCTCAATCACTTGAAGGGGAACCTTGTGGAGGATTTTTTGCAATTGTTCCGGTGAATAATGGGCCAGCGTCTCTGCAAGCCCTTGGGAATACTGCCGGTAATTGTCTCCATCAATCCGCGCGTCTCGTGCGATCGCAGTTTCCAGTTTCTGCCCACTGATCTGGGCGGACTCCTTGGGGGAGCGCATCGTAAGCACGCCGATGATGAAAACAAGAATGATCCACAGAGGTCGGTAGTTCATGATTCTCATTTTATGAAAAATTTCCATAAATGCAAGAGCTAAAATCAAAATTTCACACCTATGGGAATTTCTTTTTGGGCAATTCTCATTTTTGATCGAATCAGGAGGTGAGAAAATTTTCTAAGTACGCACGGGACCGGTTGATTTCTGCAGTGACTTGGCCGGCTGTTTCCAGGATGGGAATTCCCCGCGGGGTGGGGTGCATGAAGATTTCGGTGTATCCGGCATACCGGGTTTCTTGAAGCGCCTTCACGAGAAGTGAGAAATCAAGTTCTCCACGCCCCGGCATTTGCATCAGTTCCTCGCTCTTTGGCATTGGCTTCATGCATCCCATGCCATACTGCCAGGCATAAAAGACCTGCATTTTGGGTCCCAACTCGCGGATCAGCGCCGCCAGTTGAGGGGCATCCAACCCCAAATTTTCCAAATGGTAGGGAGCCAGAGCGATGCCGAGCCGGGGTGATGGCGACAACTCTGCCAGCCAGCGCAAGGAGTCCGCGCTGTCGATGAGATTGTTTCCATGATTTTCGATGGCGAGATTGATCCCTTTCTCCTCCGCAACTGCGAGGTGTGGTTTGAGTTTTTCACAAAAACTCCGCACTGCTTCTTTGAGTTCCGCTCCTTTTGCCTCCTTGGGACCATCTCCTCCCGTCACAATGGTGTCCCCGCCGAGTTTGGCGAGGAAGCGCATTTCGTCCTGAAGTTTGAAGGGACCAAGGTCATACCGGGTGGAGCATCCCAAGGTCACTCCGTGTTGAGTGAGGAGCGCCGCGAAGGCCTCGTGTCCCATTTCTTCAATCTGTTCCCGCTGGTTGCCATGCTTGCGGGGCCAGACGTCGATGGCTTTGGCACCAGTTTTGGGGACGTCGGGCAGGATGTCCCGGAGGGGAAGTTCCCCGTACATCGAGGACCCCACCAGGAAGCGGAAACGGAAATCTTCCGTCCCGGTAGCCTGAAGCATCGTGGTCAGGGGCGCGACCGTAGCGGTCAGGAGTGCGGATTGTTGGAGAAAGTGGCGGCGTTTCATCCCCACGTCATACCAGCAATTGCTCCTTAAGCCAAACCCGGATTGAGGAGGTCCGGATCAGTCCCGGATTTCCCAGGTCACTTCAGTCTTCACCGAGTTGGCCAGGAAGCATTCCTTGTGGGCCTTTTCGTGAAGGGCTTCCAACTGCTCCGGACCGGGCAGTTTGGCGCCGGAAAAGACCACGCGGGGATGCAGTACGATACGGCTCAACCAAGGTCGTTTGTCCGGGCCCGGCTCCAACAGTCCAATGGGGGAGTCCTCGTACTGGTCCACCGTGTACCCTGACATGGAAGCCACCGCGAGGAAGGTCAGGAGGTGGCAACTGGCCAGTGAAGCAACGAAGGCTTCCTCGGGATCGACTCGGTCCTCGCTGCCTAGATACTTGACCGCGGCCGAGGCTTCCAGGCTCCGGCCGCTGCGCGGAAATGCCCAGTCATGGTCACGGGAAAACTCTTTGTAGGTGAAGCCGCGGTCTCCGCGGTTCCAAGTGAGGAGGGCTCGATGTTCTGACATGGCCGGAGCATGCCCCAAGAGAAGGTCCGGCGCCAGCCAGAAAACCCCCTCCTCAGAGAGTTTGGGACGGAAATTGGGAGAGGAACAAATCTCCCAAGCCTTTGAACTGACCCCGCAGCTCGTCGATCCTGACCGGACGAAGCAGGCTGGTGAGAGCGATGCCAACAATGATGGCGGCCAACAGCAGCACCATCCCTGCCCCGATGAACAGGGGTTCCTCAGTTACAATGCCTCCGATCAAGGTTCCGATCCCCCCGAGCAATCCCAGGGTGCAGAGAAGGATTCCCGTGAAGCGTCTTCGCGCGTGCCTTTCGCAGAGACCGCAGGGAATGATCATCTTTTTGCCTATCACTGCTGCCAGAATCGCGAAGACAATAATGTTGACGAGCAGCGCCAGATAGACCCAGGGAGAATACCAGGCAAAGGTTTTCCGGACAATTTTGACGCTTGGTTCTCCGCATTTGATGCACAGAGTGGTCGGCATGTCCTTCTCTGATCCTCGGGGAATAATGAGCACATTCCCGGAACGGTGGAGCTGGCTCTGACCGGGGGGCAAATAGGCGGTCGGGTCTGTCAGGGGAGGTTGATACGGATTGATTTCCTCTTTCATGGGGTCAGATCTCGGTGCGGAAAACATCCCCTGTACGGAGAGAGGCTACAAAGCCGGTGAGCAGCTGAATGACCTGTTCGACATCGCCGAAGTCAGCGACTTCCACGACAGAATGCATGTAGCGCAAAGGCAGTGAGACGAGGGCGCTGGGGATGCCTTCGCGGACATTGTAAATGAGATCGGTGTCTGTTCCGGTGTGCCGGGCCGAGGCTTCATGCTGGAGGGGGATCCCGAGGTTCTCGGCCACTTCCATGAGCCGGGTCACGACCGCAGGGTGATTGGCCGTCCCGTGGGTCAAAGTGGGGCCTTTGCCGAGTTTCACGTCCCCATGTTTGGTGTGGGGAATGCCCGGGGTGTCAGTGGCGTGGGTGACGTCGAGAACAACGCAGACCTGGGGTTGGAGTCGGTGGGCCGCCATTTTGGCCCCGTGGCCGCCGATTTCCTCCTGGACTGCGTTCAGGGCCAACAGGGTGGAGGCGGCTTTGGCTTCGGCAAGTGAAAGACGCTTGAGGACTTCTGTCAGGATGAAACCACCAATCCGGTTGTCCAAGGCCCTGCCAAGCAATCTGCTTTGGCCAAAGGCCTCAGGGCCGTCTGCATAGACTGCGGGGTGTCCCACTCTCAGACCCAGGCCCAAAACCTCCGCTGCGCTGGTGGCGCCGATGTCGACATACAGATCGTGGAGGTCGGGGGCTTTGTCCCCATCGCTCCGGTCACGGATGTGGATGGCGGTGTTGCCAATAACACCTCTGACCGGTCCGCGATCCCCCAGAATCATCAACCGCCGACCTCGCGCGACCGCCCAGTCCGACCCTCCGATACGCTCGAGGTGGAGAAATCCCTTCTCTGTGATGTGGCGGACCATGTAGCCGATCTCGTCGGCGTGGGCCTCGAGCATTACCAACGGGGCCGTAGGATCGGTTCCTTCAAGCCGCGCCCAAGCACTGCCATAGGCATCACTTTCCACTACAGGCGCAAATTGCCTGGCTCGGGCAGCCCATTTTCTCTGCCCCGGAGCCTCAAAACCAGTTGGGCTGGGTGTGTTCAGCAGATCGAAAAGAAATTCGCGGGAGGACTCGGAGATCACGCGGCTGATTATGCAGTGGAATCAACACAAGGGCGAAAGATTTTTCCCAAACAAGATAATTTCCGAAGGGGTGAGCCTACCCAAAAATCGAAATTTTACAATAATTTCGACCGTAAGCGGCGTTTATTCTATCTTTTTTGAGAAAATATCCAATTCTGCTTTTCAAGAATGCAAGAAAGTGGTAAATTTTTTATATGACTGAGAGGCCATTCAAAGCATGCCAAAGAGGATTGCAGGCAATCTCCTCTGGAGGTTTGGTGGTGTTGGTGGTAGCGGAATGCTCCGGGTGGTTGCCTGGAATTCCTGGTTTCCCTCGAACCCTCGGGGTAAATTCGGGAGATCCGCTGGCGATGCTTTTGCTTGGCCTCTCAGTCGGCGTTTTTCTTGGCTTGGGATTGTTCCAAGTGCGGCGGATGTGGATGCGGGAAGTCCCGTCCAAATCCGGCGTGGAAATCTTATCTGACAATGCCTGGTCCGAGAATTTCCTCCAGGCGGGCGAACTCGATGATGTATCGCCTGATCTCTACGCGGACTCCCAAACCATTGAGGATGCCGCCCGTGAAACTGTAGAACCGTGGGAACGTCCGGCCGATTGGTGGCGTCAGGACTGATCGCTTCCCTGTGGAACGGGGAAGTCCCATTGGTGGGGGTGATGCTTTTCACTGGTGCATCCGCCTTCCAGATGCATCGGAGCGGCAAAGGATCGATTGCTGCCACGTGCCGAGAAACAGAAGCAGAAATTGCCGGAACTGTCTAGCTTGAGCCTTGGCTATCAGCATTCTGTATCAATGGCCAGTTTGAACTCGCAAGGGCCACGACCACTTCACGGTTCCGGGGTGGCAACCTAGTGACTTTGCCGGCGTCTTCCGAAAAAGGAGGGCCGCACCTTAAAGCACCGATCGGCGTAGGTTCACGCTTTAATCTGGACGTTCCAGGGAGAATAGATCCTCCGTCCGGCAATACCAATCGGGTGAAGCCATGCGGCCAATGGGATGGTAGAGGTTTTGTTTGATGCGCAGGGTGGGACCATCCACGAATTCATCTCTGACATGGGCGTGACTTACGATGCCGAGAATGATGCGGTTGCCTCCGATCTGTTGGATGGAATGGACCCGGCACTCCAACGCGGCCGGAGCCTCGGCAAGGCGGGGTACGGCAACATCAAGGGAGTCCGTTGTTCGCAATCCAACATGATCTGACTCGCTCATTCCATAGGGCAGGCTGGCGGACGTTTGCACCATTCTGGCGGCGAGACCTTCATCGACCAGATTCACCACGAATTCTCCCGTGCGGCGGGCATTGCGGGCACTGTCTTTGGGGCTCCCATCGTCGCGATCGCCCGGGGCAAAAATCACCAGAGGAGGATCGGCTCCGAAGACATTAAAGAAGGAAAAGGGAGCGACATTGACCGAGCCATCCTCATTCAAGGTGGTGACCCACGCTATGGGACGGGGCGTCACCAGTGAGGCCAACACCGGGTATGCCCGGTCCGCGTGCTCTCCGAGTAAGTCGAATTGCATGATGGCTGGCTCTGAAGAACGTGCCTCAGGCTCGTGACATGTATCGAATCAGCCGGGAAAGGGTTTCCCTCATCTCCTCACGGTGCACGATTCGGTCGACCAAGCCATGTTCCATCATGAACTCCGCCGTTTGGAATCCCGGAGGCAGGTTCTGGTGGGTCGTTTCTTTGACCACGCGGGGCCCGGCAAAGCCGATCATGCAGCGGGGCTCGGCAAGAATGACATCGCCGAGGGTGGAAAAACTTGCGGTCACTCCTCCCGTGGTGGGATGTGTCAGCACCGAAATGTAGGGCAATCGGGCGAGGTGATGCCTCGCCAAGGCGCCGGAGGTCTTGGCCATTTGCATGAGGCTGAGGATGCCTTCGTGCATGCGGGCCCCCCCTGATGCGGAAAAAAGAACGACAGTGGCCTTTTCATCCGTGGCCAATTCGATGGCACGGGTCACTTTTTCCCCTACTACCGAGCCCATGCTCGCTCCCAAAAAGCGAAAATCCATTACCCCGATCACCGCAGGCCGACCACCGATTTTCGCCCTGCCGGTGACTATGGCCTCCTTGAGGCCGGTCTTTTGCTGGTAGCTTTTGACCTTTTCGAGGTAGTTTTTGAACCCCAGTCCATCGACCGAATCCAGTCCGGCGTCTATTTCCTGAAAAGTGCCGGGATCGGCGATCATTTCAATCCGCTCGGAGGCGATCATGGTGAAATGATGATCGCATTTCTGGCAGACCCGCTTGCGCTGCTTCAGGTCGACTTCGTGGGAGATCTGACCGCATTCAGGACATTTGTGCCAAAGTCCCTCTGGCATGTCATTCTTTTTGAGTCCTAGACCCTTGAGCGAGGGGCGTTTGAAAAGTGCCATGATGGGGAAAGTCGTGTTTCGTGGTGGGCCTGAACCCGTGCCCTCAATGTAGGCATGGGAGGACGCCTCCGCAAATGCCTTCTTCATCCCGGCCAGCCGACCGGGTCTCCCTGCGGGGGTCTAAAACCGGTGGGCATTGGCGTAGTCCACCACGCCCCGGGCGATGCTGTCAGCGACAACCTGACGATAGAGTGGGTCCATCATGGCGGCGCGCTCCGTGTCATTGCTGACAAAACCGCCTTCCACCAGAACCGCAGGATGGCGCGTCTTGCGGAGCACTAAAAAGCTGGCGGTTTTGACCCCTCGGTTTTCCGCGCCGATGTTTTTCACAAGGTAGCGTTGAACCATTTCGGCGAATTCCCGGGATTGGGAATCGTGATGAAAAGTCTCGATGCCGGTGACTTTGGTTTTCCAACTGGAGTTGAAATGCACACTCACGAACAGAGCGTTGCGTTGTTTGTTGGCGATGTCGGCCCGGGTGTCGAGCGGGATGAAATCATCCGTTTGGCGGGTCAGCACGGTGCGGAAGCCCAGCTCGTTGAGGGTCCGCTCAAGGCGCCTCGCCACATCCAGATTGATGTGCTTCTCATACACCAAGGAATCATCCGCCCCAAGGTCGTGTCCGCCATGACCGGCGTCGATGATGATGGTGGGCAGCGCCAGGGCATGGCCGGCAGTTAGAAAAAGGAGCCCCAAAAGGGCGCCAACTTTGCCGGATCGCTTCCCCAAGCGATGAGTAAAAGTGGTGGTATTCATGGACAGCTCCCTTGATATGGGCAGGCGTAATTTCCTCCCGCCAAAAATTTTTAAAAACTATTCCCTGTTTCCGTAAAGCTCAAGGGAATTCTCTGCTTTAATTTACGGACTATTTGATGTTTCGGTCTTTAGATTAATTCAAAAAATTTAAAGCATTTTTTGAGCCATCAAAGCTTCGATTTCGTCCGCCGCGATAGGGACATTTTCCATCAGGTCGATATTTCCGGAGGATCTCACCACAATGTTGGTTTCCAAACGAATTCCAAAGCCTTCCTCGCGCAGGTAGATGCCCGGCTCCACGGTGACAACCATGTCTTCCACAAAAACAGCATCCGGCGGGGTGACATCGTGCACGTCGAGACCCAGATTGTGACTGGTCCCGTGCATGAACCATTTCCGGTAAAGCCTCCCGGTTTCCGGTTTGTTTTCATCGAGTCTTTCTTCGGCCACCTTGGCGGCATCGAGCAATCCGAGGGAAATTAGCTCATCCTCAACAAGCCGCGCCACCTGGCGCTCATAGGTGGCCCTCATGGCCACCCCCGGACGGATCAACGTGTCAATGCAGGCGCGGTAAATGCGATGCACCGCCTCATAGACGGCACGCTGGCGTGGGGAAAAGCGCCCACTAACAGGGATGGTTCTCGTCAGGTCGGCATTGTAGCGGGCATATTCGGCTCCGATGTCGAGCAGGACGAGGTCTCCATCACGGAGGGTGCCGTCGTTGTCTAGATAATGAAGGATGCAGGCATTTGCTCCTCCGGCAATGATCGGTTCATAGGAGAATCCACGTGAACCGTGGCGGACGAATTCGTGGAGCAGTTCAGCTTCCAACTCGTATTCTTTCAGTCCGGGGCGGGTGACGGCGAGCAGGCGGCGAAATCCCTTCCCCGTGATCTCGCAGGCCTGGCGCAGAAGGCCGATTTCGATGTCACTTTTTTGTTGGCGTTGGGCCGTGAGCAGCGGAGCGAGGCGCTCATAACGGTGCCGCGGGTAGAGCAGCTGGCACCGCTTGCGCCACCGGTCGTCACGGGAGGCCACCAAGGTGTCGGCGCGCGGATGCTCGTTGGCGTTGAGATAAATGGTCTCCACTTGGCGGGCGATCCGTCGCAAAGTCGGCTCGAAGGCATCCGTCCACTGGACATTGGCGATGCCGGAAATGGCGGTCGCGCCCTCTTTCGTCAACTTGTGCCCTTCCCAGATCGCGATGAGTTCCGAACTCTCCCGCACGAAAAGAATCTCCCTCTGGGCGGGGTCCGGGGCGTCGGGCCAGAGTACCAGCACGGTCTCCTCCTGGGCTGCGCCGGTCAGATAAAAGAGGTCACTGTTCTGGATGAAGCGCATCGTGCCATCCGAGCAGATCGGTGGCACATCCGCGGAGTGAAGTATGGCCACGCTGCCCGGGCGAAGGGATTCCGCGAGTCGGGCGCGGTTCTCCACAAAAAGGCGCGGATCAATGGGGGCGTGACGCATTGAGAGCGGGTAGTCGGCTCAGCCGAGGGTGTGAATGAAGAGGCCGGAACGCAGCTTTGGCTCAAACCAGGTTGATTTCGGAGGCATGATTTCATCGGCATCGGCAATGTCGATGAGTTGCTGGATGGTGACGGGGTAAAGTGAAAACGCCACTGCAAAGTCGCCTGAGTTGACTCTCTTTTCCAGTTCCGCCGTTCCCCGGATGCCGCCCACGAAGTCGATCCGCTCGTCCGTCCTGGGATCACCGATCCCGAGCAGGGGAGTGAGGACCCGGTCCTGCAGAATCGAGGCATCGAGGCGACCGATGGGGCTGTCAGGATCGACCGCAGTGAGGGCGAGGGAATACCAATGCCCGTCCAAATATACGCCAAAGGATCCCGGACCGGCGGGCTCAGCGCCACCACCTCTCGTCAGGGGGCCAGCTTCGGCCAGGGCCGAGAGGAAAGTTTCCGGAGTGTGGCTGTTCAGGTCACGCACCAGTCGGTTGTAGGGCAGGATCCGTAGCTGGCTGGCAGGGAAGAGGACCGAGAGAAACCAATTGTAGGGCTCATCGCCGGTGTGATTCGGGTTGGCCGCCTTTTTTTCCGTGCCGACCCGCCAGGCGCTGGCGCTCCGGTGATGACCATCCGCCACATAAGAGACGGAGACCGCACGGAGGGCCTCCAAAAGGGGAGTCCCGTCGGACTCACTGACTCGCCAGACCACGTGCCGCACGCCGGTGGGATCCACAAAATCCGCCTGGGCCTGATGGGAGGTGGTCCAAGCTTCGACAAAGGAATCGATCAAAGCCACATCGTTGTAGGTGAGGAAGACCGGACCCGGATGGGCATCGATGGATTTGACCAGTGCCACTCGGTCATCCTCTTTCACTTTCCGGGTTTTCTCATGCTTTTTGATGACGTTGTTTTCATAGTCCTCAATATGGCAGGTCAGCGCGATGCCGGTTTGGCAGTGGCTTCCCATGACTTGGCGGTAGAGATAGATGGATGGTCCGGTTTCCCGGACCAGTCGTCCTTCGGACTGAAGTCGGAGAAAATTTTCGCGGGCCGTCCCGTAGACTTGTTCCGAATAGGGATTCACATCGGCCGGAAGGTCGATCTCCGCACGTATGACATGAAGCAGGCTGTCGGGATTTCCTTCCGCCAAGGCTCGAGCCTCGGAAGTCGAAACAACATCGTAGGGCACAGAGGACACCCGGGCAGCCAGGCCCGGGGCGGGTACAAGTGGAGTGAACGCGTTGACTTTCATGCAGTGGTGGTGGAGGGCGGAGCGGCGAATTGCGGTGCCTGCCGCAAAGGTCCGGGGATCACATCCCTACACGGATTCCGGGGGATCTCAAGCAGGGAGTTGGTTGGGAATTTTCCCTTGCCGGGAGCGGCTATCCGCGCCTTGATGCGGCATGGAATTTTCCAACGTCACCGCCGTCGCCAAAGCGAATGTTTATTTTGAAGGCAGGGTCCTGAGCCACACCATCCGGTTTGCCGATGGCGGCCGGAAAACGCTCGGCATTATCCTGCCGGGCAGCTTTCATTTCGCCACGGAAGCCGCCGAGCGGATGGAAATCACCGACGGTGTCTGCGACGTGCACATCGATGGCACTAGCGAAGCGATGACATGTCCCGCGGGCACCTCGTTTGAGGTGCCTGCCCATTCGGGATTCACCATCCGGGTGGACGCTGGACTCTGCCAGTATGTCTGCTCCTTCCTTGGTTGAAACAGTCTCATTCCGCGCCGGGGCTGCAGTCAATCTGGCGGGCGTAATGCCAATCAGAACGACCCCAGCAGAGAATCATTCCGAGGCCGTCCGTGGTCGCGAAGCCTCTTTCCATGCGGACCGGCAGCGGAACCAGATTGATCACCGCTCCAAGCACGGCTACGGCGGCGAACGTCTGGGCGGCAATGACCGGCACCTGTTCGCAGCGGGTAAACAAAGTGGACGGGCCCAGTGCCAGCAGGATCGCCGCCGCCGCAGCCAACTCGATTCCCGGACCGGCGGCGTAAATGAGGAATTCCCGCAGGCGGGGTTGGCGGAGATGACCCGGCACAGGCAGCACATAGCCGGACAGCGGGACCGCGCGGAAACGCACGGGCATTCCCAGGATCCGGCCGCTCCAGAGAGTCCGGCCGCTGCCAATGGAGACCGATTGAACCTTCCAGCCCAAGGCACGGGCGGTTAGGGCGTGTCCGAATTCATGGAGGGCCAGCAGGAGCACCCAGGAGACGAAGAAAAATGGCACGCTGAGCTTCACCGGCTCGTAATCCTCCATCAGGGTGCCGAAAACCAAGGCCAGACCGAGGGTGGTGAATGTCCCGATCAGCCACTTCTCTCCCGGAGTCCGGGGAGAGGGATGGCCGCCGGTTGCCGGGTCGAACATGGAGTCAGTCTCTTCAGGGCTTGAACATGGCGTCCTCGGGATTCCCGGCAGACAGGAGGTAGGCCGCGAGGTCCTTGAGTTCCTCGGGACTCAGCACATTGATCAGGCCCGCTGGCATCATGGAAATGGGGTAGGTTTTCTTCTCCGCGAGGTCATTCTCGTCGATGGCGGTGGTGTCGGCGGGGACGAAGGGGTTCGTGGCCACGAAAACCTTGCCATTCTCCTCCACGATGATGCGACCGATAACAAACGTGCCGTCCTTTTTCCGGATCTGATGGGTCTCGTACTGGTCCGAGATGATCTTGGAGGGATCGACGATGTTTTCCATCAGATCACGGTGGCTGTAACGGTTTCCCGCGCCGGTGATATCGGGGCCGATGCCCCCCCATTCACCATTGAACCGGTGACAGGCACTGCAGGCAAGCGCTTGGAAGAGGTTTTTTCCGCTGGCAAAATTTCTCCCTTTCAGCCCGCCATCAAGCAAAGCGGCGGCCTCATCGACAGTCCAGTTGCGACCGGGCCCCTTGGGTGGGTCGAGATTTACCGTTGGCTTGGGAAGGGCCTGCGTGGAAAGGGCGGCCAGGGCTTCTTTTTCACCTTCGGGAACGAAATTGGCAAGAGCTTCGGTGCGGATGTTCTCAATGAACTTGCTGAAGCTGTTGCCGCCTTTGAATTCACGGGCTTTGGGAAACCATTGGAAATAAGCTTTGCGTGATTCCGGGGTCCAGCCCTGCTTTGCGTTGCGCAGGGAAAAGGCATAGCCGATCTGCTGCCGGTTCGGCCGGGAGGCGTGGAGCGCCCGCGCCGCGCTGGCATAACCGGAATTCCGCGAGAGCAGGTCTTCGCTGGCGATGTCCGCGAGTTCGTCGCTCGCAGTGTTGAGCAGTTGGACGGCCTTGGTCACTACGGTAGGGGAGTCCAAGTATATCAACAGATCACAGAGCTCACGGTCCACGTCCGACTGGTGGGAGGGAAACCGGTCGTCGAAGCGCCCCAGCAGTTCCAACCGAGCCTCCTCGGAAGGCGGTCCCATGCGGGTGAAAACCAGTCCATGAGCCCTGATCAGCGCAAGGCGCCGAGGGAGATCCAGGGTGCTCCAGTCTTGGCGGGCCAACGATTTCAGCAGATCATTTTGCAGGGATTTGTCCCCAACACGGGCAAGGGCCACCGCCGATTCGAGAGAGGCCCAATCGCCGGTCTCGGCAAGCGCTCGCGAGGCCCACGCAGCCGACGGTTGTCGTTCGATGGCGACCCGGGCGGCGAAGCGGACATGGCGGTCTGATGAGTTGAGGTGCGTCCAAGCTTTGTCGATCGCCTCCGGTCCGGTTCCAGGCTGGTGGAGGACTTCCAACTCTCTGCGGAGCTTGCCCTCCGGAGTCAGAACGATAGCAGGCGCGGGTGCCGTGGATTCGTCCCCCTGATAGGTGACGCGGTAAAGACCGGACTGGGTGCCGCGTCCCCCGATGAGAAAATACATCGCCCCGTCCTGGGGGCGGATTGTGACTCCCGTGAGTGGCAGGGGACGTCCGAACACAAACTCCTCCCTCTCCGCCTGGTAGCTGCCACCACGGGGAGTGAGATGCAGCGCATACATGGTTCCGTATGTCCAGTCGTTCATAAACAGAGCATGCTGGTAGCGGGCGGGGAATTTCGCTCCGGTGCCGGCATACACTGCGGTGGGGCTGCCGGGCCCAATGTCGAGCGTCGTGGGCAGGGAATCAGGATAGTATCCGGGCCATTTGCCGGAGCCGGAGCGCCAACCATACTCCCCACCGCTGACACAGTGATTGGCCCGGGTAGGCCGGTACCAGGGACTGCCAATGTCCCATTCCATGTCCGCGTCGTAAGTGAAAAGATCTCCCGCGTCGTTGAACGCGATGCCAAACTCATTGCGGAAACCGGAACAATACAGCTCCATGGTCTTGCCTTCGGGATCTGTTTTCACCATGTAACCGCCGGGAGCCAGGCGGCCTTTGGCATGACCGTTGGCGTCCCACATCCGCGGCAGGAGGTGGTCTTCCTGCCACGCCCGAGCTGGACGGCTTTCTTCCAGTGGCACTGGCAGTTCCGTGTGGTTGCCGCAGGAGAAGTAGAGCGCCCTGTCCGGTCCGAGAGTGATGCTGTGGGGTCCGTGCTCACCACCTCCCTTGAGTTCTTTCAGCAGGGTGGCTTTGTCATAGTGGTCATCACCGTTGGTGTCCTGGAGACGGTAAAGTCCATGCTTGCATTTGCCATCGCAGACCATGGCGTAGAGGCTTTCGTAAGCGCAAAGCAGGCCGTGGGCGCCACCGACGGGAGCCGTCTGGCCTTCGGCGACGACCGAAATTGGTTCGATGGCGACCTTTCCTTTCTCCGGGGTATCGACTGTGATGCGGTAAAGAATGCCGCTTTGGTCGGAAACGATGAGTCGTCCCTTGGGGTCCGGGGCGAGGGCGACCCAGGATCCCTGCTCACCCTTGGGAACGCTGTGGAGCAACTCCACTTTGAAACCTTCCGGGACGGTGATCTCTTCGGGGGCCGTGGCCACCCCGGGGATTCCCGCTCCGGAATTTCCTCCGCCCGGTTTGCCTTCCAGAACCTGACCCCAGGGGCCCACGCCATATTTGCCGAGCACGGCGGCTTCTTTTAAAGTGGTCTCCCCTTCTCGAACGACCTGCCAACCGGGCCCCGACTCCACAACTTGGGTTTTGCCATCGTTCAGCGTAATGGAAAGCTTCACCAGCAGGGCGGCCGCCCCTCCTTTGTTGGTGGCCCGAATGCTCAGTTCGTTCTCACCCGGTTTCAGGCGGGCTTTCACATCAGCGGTGGTGGGGCTCTGCCAGTCGGGGTTTTCCAGCACTGGCTGTCCATTGAGAGACGCTTTGGCCCCATTGTCGCAGCTCACCACCAAGGTGGCTGATTTCACTTCCCCTTCCAAGGTGAAGCTTTTGGTGAAGATACCGATATCACGGTCCCCGGAGTTCTGACTGATCCAGATCCAATGCAGTTCAGCATGGCAGAGGGGAGCCACCAAGGTCACCATTGCGGCGAGCCAAGCGGGGAAAGAGGGAAATCGAACGGATATCAACATAGTGGGAGGAGTGAAAACAGCAGGGCCGATCTTCTCCCACATTGCCGTTTCCGGCAAGGCTGCCGCATGGCGTGAAAGCGCCCCTCCAGTGCGCCAACGCACAGTCAAAAAAGAACCCGGAGCACCCCGCAAGGCGCCCCGGGCTCCCCTCTGCTGGACTAAGGCAGAAAAGGTGTTTGGTTCAGGAGCTTTTCTTGGTGGGGCTGGCCTTTTTCGGAGTAGTGGCCTTTTTGGTCGGTTCCGGTTTTTTCTCGGACTCTGGTTTCTTCTCAGGCTCGGGAAATCCCGCTTTGGCGTGTTTGACGATACCTTCCAAAATCCCGGGGCCCACCCCTTCGACGTTGATGAGTTCCGCGGGGGATGAGAAGGGGCGTCCTTTTTTGATGGCAGCGGCTTTGGCCGCCCCTACGCCCGGCAAACTGGTCAGCGCTTTTTCATCCCCATTGTTGACAATGTCCATCAACTTGGAATTGGCGGATGACGTCAGGTCTTTGGTGATCGCTTCTGCTTTGGCCATTTTCGCTCCACCCTCGGAGTCCTTATTTTCGGCGCTTTTCGTGGTCTCTTTTTTCGTGCTGCTCCCTTTGGTAGGGGCTTTTTTGGCGGAGGCTTGGGTGATCCCGGTGGCTTTGGGGGCCATTGGCGGGGCGGCAGGCAAGTGGCCAATGGCGGAGGCTGTGCACAGACAAACAAGTGGGAGGAATTTCATTGGATGTGAGTTTGAGTTGATTTGGTTCCTCTGTTGAAATGTAACTACAAAACGTGTCCGTGGTCAAAGCAAAAAGAGAGGGGCGGTTCGAAAATGGTTTCGTCCCATGGGTGGAAGGAGTTCCCACTGGGCGAGTTCCTGGACTCGCCGGAGTGCTCTCACCGGGAAGTCTCTTGGTCCCTGCTGTCGGCCGAGGGACATTTGTGGTTGCGGAAACGAGGCTCCGCAGTTCATTGGCGCTTCGTTGGGGGCATGGGAATCATCTGGATCGAGTGCCCGGCAGTGAGTCGCATGACGAAAAGCACCACTACTACTCCGTCAATTCACGCCGTTGAGGCTCCTTCTTCCGGAGCTTGTACGGTGTCCCGTAGGATTTTAGTGCTGATGCTGGTGGTTTGTTGTCTGGGATCCATTTGCCGCCCGGACTTTCCATCGGTGGGGCATGAAAAAACGGCCGGTATCCAGGAGCAGGTGGCAATCACCGGAATTACTCCAGGCACCCCCGGAGATTCCTCCATTGATGCTCCTTTGCTTTGGGTAATGGTGGAAACGCCCGACCAAGATAGGTCTGTCGTCCCTCCGTGCCGGTCGGACTGGTGGTGGGGCAACCGTTCAAACGGATACAAGCTGAGTTTGGGTGGTGATCTTCGCCTGGGGCCGGGCTGTCCTGTCGATGTTCCCGGTCGCCTCCTGATCCGGGAATGGATCCTTCAAACCGCCCTTTTGTGAGTTTGTGGTATGTTGGCGGCCTCCCGCGACTGCCTGGTCGGGCTCGTGGGATGGCGGAGTCTGTGTCTTGTTCGAATTCTTTTTACCTTGAAATTATCCGTGGAGCCCACTTCTTCAAATCTTCCTTCTGCCTCGCCTGTCGTCATTCTGGGTGGCGGCCCGTGCGGCCTCTACGCCGCCCTGACCCTTGCCCGGGCGGGGCGCAAGGTGGTTCTGCTGGAGAAGGAGGAAGTTACCGGTGGTCTGGCCCGAGGCCACGAGCGTGAAGGAAATTACTACGATCTCGGGGTTCACATGCTGCACGCCTTTGACAAGGGTGTTTTTGAAACCATGAGAGAGATCATGGGAGACGAGCGCATTGAGGTCCCTCTGAATGCGAAAATCAAATGGGCCGGTTCGTTCTACCATTACCCGCTTCAGTTCGGGGATATGGTGAAGGGCATGAACCCATTCGTTCTGCTTCGCTGCTGCTTCGGACTGCTTGCCTACCAGGCTTGGTACAAGATTTTCCCCAAGGAGACGCTCAACGCCGAGGACGCCCTCATCCAGCTATATGGCCGCCCACTGTATCAATTCTTTTTCCGGGATTTCACCCACCGTTACTGGGGCTTTCCTCCGACCGAGCTTTCCGCCACCTTCATCAAGACGAAAATGCCCCGTCTCTCCGCGGTTGACGTCATGAAGAAACTCCTCGCCAAGATCGGGATCAAGGAGAAGGCCGGCAGTGCGGTGGACAGTGCGCTGCGGGAAGAGACACTGCATTACTCCCGCAAGGGAGCCGAAGCCATGCCCCGTCTCCTTGCCGAGGAAATCCGCCAGCTCGGCTGCGAGGTCCACACGCATGCCCGTGTCTGCGGTTTGCAGGTGGCGGGAGCCCGGGTCGTCTCGGTCACCTATGAGGACGTCCGCGATGGATCTCGCCAGACGTTGCCCTGTTCGGACGTGATTTCCACCATTCCGGTGCGCGACCTCATCCTCGCCATGGGGGATGCAGCTCCGGAGCCGGTGCGCGCCTCGGCCTCCCAGCTCCGCTCCAAAGCCGTTGCAGTCTACGGATTGCTGGTGAACAAGCCTCAGGCCATCAACTGTCTCTATATCTATTACCGTGACAAGGAGTTCCACCGTGTTGGAGAACCCAAAAACGCGGGACTCATCGTGAATCCCCCCGACCACACGGTGCTCATCGTGGAGACGACCTGTGAGGTGGGCGATGCCAAGTGGAACGGCGACCCCGAGGCAATGGAAAAAATCCACACCGATCTCGAAGCCGAAGGGATCTGCCGCCGCGATCAAATCGTGCAGACGCATCTTTTGCGGACCCCCCACGGGTATCCTGTCTTTTCGCTTGGCTTCGAGCAGCACCTTGACGCGGTCAACGAACACATCCGCTCCCTTGAGAATGTCCTTACCACCGGCAGGCAGGGAGGATTCTGCTATCCCAACATGCACAAAGCAATGCGGATGGGTGCGGACGCCGCGGAAGCAGTGCTGGAACGGGTCTGAGCCCTCATTGCAGGGGCACGCCGTAGGGCAGCGATTCCGGGAGTGGGGCAAATTCTTCGATCCGGCTCCAGAGTTCCGAGTAATCGCGGTTCACATCGCCGGACAGGCAGTCCGTGATCTCCCCCGCCATGTCAGGGTATTTCATGATGACATCTTTGAAGGAAAACGTCGGATTGTAAAACGCGTAGACCAGCTTGCGCATGTTCTCCACGCCCTCCCTCAGGGTGGCACCGTATTCCGCGAAGCGGCTTGGATTGAAATCCCCTGAAACCAAGGCTTCATGCACCGCGTCCCCGGCGAGGACGCCACTTTTCAGGGCCAGCATGACGCCACTGCTAAAGACTGGATCAAGGAAAGCCAGCGCATCCCCCAGAAGAAGCAGACCAGGGGAACCGCAGTAACGCGAATGTCGGGAGAACTCGCTGGTGATATGGTAGGGCCCTTCCTGTTTGCCCGAGCTGAGATGGTCCCGGATCCAGGCATTTTCACCGACTTCCCGATCGAAGATGGCTTTCAAATCCCGCACGCCACCACGGGTTAGGTATTTGCCATCGGCGACCACTCCGACGCTGACCCGGTTGTTGTGTTGGGGAATGTGCCAGAACCAGCCCTTGTACGGAACGAAGGCCACCGTGGTGGCGCCCTCGTCCTCTCCGGATTCCCTCTGGGATCCTTCGTAGTAGGTCCAGACCGCGACCTTGTTGAGGAAGGGATCATTCAACCGCCAGCCCTGCCGGGTTGCGGCAAATGCTTCCTTGCCGGAACCGTCCAAGGTCATCGGTGCCCGCAGTTCGTAAGTCGCTCCGTTTTTCTCGGTCACTTCCACTCCGACGATCCGACCGTCCTCGGTCAGGAGACGGTTGACCTCCACCTCCTCTCTGACTTCGGCGCCCCGTTCGCGGGCGTGGTCGACCATCATCTGGTCGAATTCGGATCGCAGGACCTGCCAGGTTTGGGCGATGGTGTCACGATCATAGCGGTTGTGGAAATAGAACGGCTGGGAACGACGGCCATCGGGCTGGACGAACGAAACGCTGTATTTTTTCTGGAAGTGCGACGCCTTCATCTTGGGGATCAGTCCGAGGCGTTCCAACGGCTGATAGGTAAAGGGAATCAGGGATTCGCCGACCCGGTAGCGGGGAAATTTCTCACGCTCCAGCACCAGAACCCGGTGACCGTGCCCGGCCAGAATGGTGGCGGCGCTGGCCCCTGAAGGGCCGGCACCAATGATCAGGACATCGTAGGAAGCATCGCTTTGCATGGGAGTTCGGGATTTGTTGAAAGGTCGTCGCGTTGTGTGATGCCGGAAATTGTATTTTTCAATAGCGGTAATACCTTGTCGGTATCACCAACTGATGGAACTCCGCACCCTCCGTTATTTCCAAGCCGTCGCCGAGGAGCTGAGCTTCTCCCGGGCCGCCGAGCGGCTGCACATTGCCCAGCCCGCTTTGAGCCGCGCGGTGCGCGATCTCGAGGAGGAGCTGGGAACCCCGTTGCTGGCGCGCAATAAGCACAAAGTCCGGGTCACCCCCGCAGGCGCCGTTTTGCTCCGTGAAACCGGAGTGCTGCTCGGACTTGCGGAAGAAGCCGCCCGCAAGGTGCAGCGGACCGCACTCGGTCAGGAAGGAGAGCTGCGGCTCGGCTACATCGGACCGCCGACTCGCGATTTCCTCGCCGGAGTGTTGCGGGAATTTCGCATTCGGTATCCACGGGTCACGGTGATTCTGGAGGAGCGGACTCCGGAGCGGGTCTGGGAAATGGTCTTGAAAGGCCGGCTCGATCTGGGGTTGACCCGTCCCGTGACCGCTGGCGAGCGCCTTGGCTTGGAAACCTTGCTGTTGCGTGAGGAACCGCTCTGCGCGGTGCTGCCTTCCGGGCATCCTCTCGCCAAAGTGGAGCCATTGGAGTGGAGCGCCCTTCGGGGCCAACCTCTTATCGTATTGGCCCGTCGGGAGGGGGTGGGCCTGCATGACCGCGTCCTTCTCGGCTGCCAGCGTGCGGGATTTCCCCCCACGCTCGCCCACACGCCAAGCATCGTGGGCACGGTGCTGACCTATGTGGAGTCCGGCGCCGGGATCGGAGTGGTGCCGGAAAGTGTTGCCACGCTGGCGGGAGCGGACACGATGGTTTTCAAACCCCTTCATCCGGTCGAGCCGGTTTCCCTGGTCCTGGTCTGGAACCGGGAACATGAGAATCCCGTTGGGGAGGCTTTCTGCTCGCTGGTCCGGGAATTGATGGCGGCCGGTTGATCGGCCTCGGGAAGACAGCTTCCGGTTTTATAGCTCCAGCTGGATTCCCAGTTCGATGACTCTCCGGGAGGGCAGCTCGAAATAGCCGGTCGCCGGGCGGGCCAGCCGGGATAGGAACACGAAAAGTTTCTTCCGCCAGGTGGCCATGTTGCCGTCGCCGTCGGTCAGCAGCAGCTCCCGACTCTGGTAGAAGCTGATCGCTCCCGGCTTCACCACCTTTTGATCGGCAAGGGCCTGCAGTAGGTCCGGATTCACATCAGGAGTCTCCGCGAAGCCGTAACGCAGCACCACCCGGTAGAAGGACTCGTAAATTTCCTCGGCTTCGATACGGTTCTCAGGCTCCACGAAAGGAATGTCCTCGAAGCGCACCGTCAGCAGCACCACGGTCTTGTGGAGAGCCTTGTTGTGCTTCAAGTGATGCAGCAGCACCAGTGGGAGGCCGTCCGGCGTGGAGGAGAGGAAAACCCCGGTGCCCGGAACGCGGGGTATGCGCTCTGACCGCAGATCGTCCACCAGATGCTCCACCGGGAGCGAGGCGCGTTTGACCGCCTTCCAAAGAATGGCCCGCCCGTCTACCCAGGTCTTCATCATCACCACGATGACCGTGGCAATGGCGAGCGGGATCCAGGCGCCATCAAGAATTTTGACTATGCTGCCACCGACAAAACCCAATTCGAGGGTCAGGAAAATGAGCACCGGAAAAAGGGCCTTCCAGAGCGGCCACTGCCAGATGAACCGGGCCACCGCGAAAAACAACAGGCTCGTCAGGGTCATGTCGAGGGACACGGAAAGACCATAGGCCGAGGCCAGATTGCTCGAGCTTTTGAATTGGAAAACGAGAAAGAGGCAGGCCACCATGAGCACGAAATTGATTTGCGGCAGGTAGATCTGACCCCGGACTTCTGGGGAGGTGTGGATCACTTTGAGGCGGGGGAGAAAGCCGAGCTGGACCGCCTGCTGGGTCAGGGAAAACACCCCGGTCAGCATGGCCTGGCTGGCAATGATCGTCGCCAGCGTCGCCAGCACGATGAGCGGCACCAGAAGCGGCTCCGGCACGAGATGGAAAAACGGGTCCGAGGCCGCCGAGGGATCCCGCAGGACCAGCGCGGTCTGGCCGAGGTAGTTGATGACGAGGGAAGGGTAAACGAGGGAAAACCAGGAGCGGCTGAGGGGTTGGCGGCCGAAATGGCCGATGTCCGCATAAAGGGCCTCGCACCCGGTCACCGCCAACAGGACCGTGCCCATGATGACCAGACCGCGGATACCGTGGGCCATGAGATAGCCGATACCCCAGTGTGGGGAGAGGGCGGAGAGAACTTCCGGTGCCTGCACAATCTGACGGATACCGAGCATCGTGAGACTGCCAAACCAGAGCAGCATCACGGGGCCGAAGGCGACCCCGATCTTGGCGGTGCCAAAGCGTTGCACCATGAACAGCAAAGTTAGAATGGTCGCGGCGATGGGGACCACCCAATGCTCCAGATCAGGATTGAGTTGTTCAAGACCTTCGACGGCCGACAACACCGAAATCGCCGGGGTGATGATCCCATCCCCATAAAGCAGCGAGGCACCGAACATGCAGACCAGAGTCGCGATCGCGAGACGGCGCGGAGTCATCATGTCTTTGTGTCCCCGAATCAGGGCGAAAAGCGCGAACACCCCGCCCTCTCCTTTGTTGGTGGCCTGGGTTACCAACAGGAGGTATTTCACCGACACCATCAGAGTCAGCGACCAGAACATGAGCGACACCGGCCCGAACAAGGCCAGCTTGGTCAGACTGCCGGTGGTCTCAATGGAGATCGCGAGGCATTCCCGCAGGGCATAAAGCGGGCTGGTGCCGATATCCCCGTAAACCACCCCGAGCGCCAGCAAGGCCAATGCCCACCGGCTGCCGTGTTGTTCGTGCGACGAAGGAGTGGACATGGAAAAGCCCGGCACCCGCCGGACGGAAGAACCGCAAAGAGTGACATCTGTAAGCGGAAGCCGACCTCCCCGCAATGATTTTCCTGTCCCTGTTCCGGAGGAACGTCTCCCGTGATTTTTTTGACCTGATGGCCGGTGCCTTCACTACCGGGCTTCCAGCCTTCGGTCGGGGTATTTCATTCGGTCCTGTCCAGCTTGGCTCGGATCCCAGGATGCCAAAAGAGCCGTTTGGCAATCCGGCCGCTTTGCGCTACTTTCCCCGCCCCATGCTCGACATCCGCCTCCTCCGCGATAACCCCGACGACGTCAAAACCCGCCTCCGCCACCGGGGAGGGGACAGCTGGACCCTGGTCGATCCGGTGCTTGAGTGCGACGAATTGCGGCGCTCCGGTGAGACCGAGCGCCAGCGCCTCCAGGGGGAGCGGAACCGCCTTTCCAAAGACATTGGGGGGCTCCGTTCCCGGGGCGAGGATTCCTCAGCCCTTGAGACTGAAGTCCGTGGCATTGGCGAACGGATCAAGGAGATCGGAGAGCAGGCGGACGCCGCCGACATTCGCCAGCGGGACCTGCTGATGCGGATCCCTAATCTACCCCATGAAGACTGCCCGCTCGGCGCGGATGAGACCGCGAATCCCGTGGTCCGGGTGTGGGGCGAAAAACCCGTCTTTGACGGATTCGCTCCGCAAGATCATGTCGCACTGGGGCAGTCCCTCAAGCTGTTCGACTTCGAGGCCGGTGTGCGCATCAGTGCGAGCGGTTTCCTTGTTTTCACCGGTGCTGGTGCCCGTTTGCAACGGGCCCTGATCCAGTTCCTGCTGGATCTTCACACCACCCGCCACGGCTACCGTGAGGTCTACACGCCATTCATCGTGAACCGTGACTGCATGGAGGGCACCGGCCAGTTGCCGAAGTTCGAAGACGACATGTACGGTCTTGAGGACAATGCCTTTTTCCTCGCGCCCACCGCCGAAGTGCCGGTGACCAATCTCTATCGCGACACGCTGCTTGGCCCGGGTGATTTCCCGGTCAAGCTCACTGCCTACACTCCCTGTTTCCGCCGCGAGGCGGGCTCGGCGGGCCGTGAGAGCCGTGGCATGATCCGGATGCACCAGTTCGACAAGGTGGAACTGGTCAACATTGTTGCCCCGGAGGATTCGTTTGCCCAGTTGGAGATCCTCACCGCCGAGGCGGAAACCGTGCTGCAACTGCTGGGGTTGCATTACCGGACCATCGAGCTCTGCACCGGCGACATCGGGTTCAGCTCTGCCAAGACCTATGACATCGAGGTCTGGGCCCCTGGTCACGGAGGCTATCTTGAAGTGTCGAGCTGCAGTTGCTTCGGCGATTACCAGGCCCGCCGAATGAAGCTCCGTTACAAGGACGCGGACGGAAAAAATCGCTTCTGCCACACCCTCAACGGATCCGGCACCGCGTTGCCGCGGTTGTATGTCGCCCTGCTGGAGACCTGTCAGCAGGCCGATGGAAGCATCCGCCTGCCCGGTGTGCTGCACGATTATCTCAAGGCCAAAGAAATCCGCCCTGACGGAACGCTCCGCTGAAACGGGTCACCGCGCCAACTGCGCTGTCACATAGGCCCGCACCGCCGCGGTTTCGGACGGACTCAGCTTGGCCTCCTCCGCCATATCGGGAAGGATGTGGGCCCATTCTGCTGCGGAGTAGCGTTTCACCGGTTCCGCAACATGGCAGTCCGCGCATTTGGTGAAATAGAGTTTTCGTCCCAGGATCAGAGGATCTCCCGGGGCCATCGCCCCCGTCGTGGGGCCTTTTCCAGCAGGGGCCGCGGGCCCGCAAGAAGTCAGGAGCAGGAGGAGGGGCAAAAAAAAGAGCGCAATGGATGGAAAGACGGCGCGGAAGTTGCTTTTCATGTCTGGTGACACTCCTGGCTTTGGGGTGGTCTTGGTCTGGTTCATGGGAAGGGCGGCCGGATGGGGATCCGGCCGCCCTTTTATGTCCTGACGATCGCTCCCGTCCGGACACCAAGGGGCAGGGTAAGGAAAACGGGTTTCAGAAATGGAATCCGCCAAGTAACCGAATCTGGGTGTCGGGCTCGCCGGAGACTTCGGTGGTCTGGAACAGCCCGGCCGCGGTCACAAAAAACCCGTTTTTCCGCAGAGACAGGTTCGGCCCGAGGTAAAGCACGCCCCGGCCATCGCTCCATTCCGCGAGTTCGATCTCATGGAGGCCTTCAAAGCCAATCAGGATCGAAGGGTTGATCTGGTAGCTGACACCAAAAGTGTTTTCGATCACGCCGACCTGTTCCTCGTAATCCGCTCCTTCCCATTCCGCTTCGAGGATCGCGTTGTAGCCGATGACCACGCGGCCCAGACGTTTCTCGAGGAGCAGCTTGCCTTCGAGGGCAAACTTTTCCGGCCCGATCAGGACTTCCCCGTAAAGAGCGGAACCGATGAACGATTCTCCGGGATGGGTCAGGTTGTAGATCACATCGAAACCGGCGGTGCGCCATTCGGTTTCCGAGGAACCGTCGTCATACTTGGTGATTCGCCAGTCGGAGAGATAGGCGCCGACCTGGAGTTTGTCGGTGATGCCGTATTCCAGTTCGTGGCGGAATTCAAAGCGGTTCTTGGTGTCATAATCCTTGAACGTGAACCACTGCTCATACTCCAATTCCCCGGCCGAAAGGGTGGTCGAGTCGTAGGTATAGGCAAAGCGGCGTTCCCCGGCTCCGGCGGGAAGCAGGCCCAGCACCAGGGTACTAAGCAAGGTGGCTCCATAAAGAGTGTGTTTCATAATGGGTGTATTTAGTATTGAGACGCAGTATCAATAGCAGATGTGCAAAACGCTGCAAGTTTTTTTTCGGCGCAACTGCGTCCGGCGGGGGTCGGGAGGCCGATCCTTATCTTGTCCAGTTTGCTGAAGGGTCTATTCCGGCGTGGCGCGGAGCCCGGGAATGGGCTACAGCATGCGGACCGACCGATGCTCACTTCTCTGCGCCTGAGCCATTTCCGCTGTTTCGAGAGCCTGCGTCTTCCCTTGGAGCCGGGGATGACGCTCTTTTTTGGGGACAATGCCCAGGGCAAAACCTCCATCCTTGAGGCGGCCTGTGTGTTGCTGCGGCTTCAATCGCCCCGTACCTCCAGCCTCTCGGAACTCGTGCATTTCGGCGCTCCCGGCTTCGCCGTTGCGGGCGACCTTGGCGACACCGAACTGCGCCATCACTACGGCCCGCGGATCCGCAAGCTGCTCGTCGACGGCGAAGCTCAGGCTTCGTCCGGACCCTACCTGCGGCAAAGCGGTCTCGTGGTCTGGATGGCGAGCGATGACCTTGCCCTGGTTCGCAGCAGTGCCGAGGGGCGTCGGCGCTATCTCGATTTCATGGCCGCCCAATTGCATCCCGGCTACGGGACGGCCCTCCGGGCCTATGACCGCGCCCTGCGCTCGCGCAATGTCCTGCTGAAGCGCGATGCGGTGCCCCGCTGGAATGAGATCGATGCCTACACCCGCCTCCTTGCGGAGCACGGCAAAATGCTGACGACCCTGCGCCGATCACTGGTGGAACGCCTCCGGCCCCATACCGCGGAGGCCCAGCGCCACATTTCCGGTCGCGAGGATGAAGGCCTCGACTTGGCTTATGAAGCCGCTTCCGGTCCCGGAGATGATCTCGCCGCCACCCTGCTGGCGCGCCGCGAGGAGGAGGTCCGGCGGCGCCAGACCGTGGCCGGTCCGCATCGGGACGACCTCATTCTCCTGGTGCAGGAACGTCCCGCCGCGAAATTCGCCAGCGAAGGGCAGCAGCGCACCGTGGCTCTGGCGCTCAAGCTCGCCCAGAGCCGGCTCTTTCTCACCGAGAAAGAACGGGCCCCGGTGCTGCTGATTGATGACGTTTTCGGTGAGCTCGATCCGGGTCGGCGCAACGCCCTCATGGCCGCTTGGCCGAAGGAGTCGCAGAAACTTATCACCACGACCCATCTCGGCTGGCTCGATGCCGCCTGCGGCAGCCCCCGGCGTCTCGTTGTTTCAGGTGGGCGGGTGGCTTGATGGGCGGGGGCGCTCTGCGCAAGGTGGCACCAATGGAAGGGTAGTCCGCTCATTGCGATTTGCGTGTATTTTAACGGGAGGGTCTCATGAGTATTGAAACTCCAGTTCATTGAAAAACGCAAATTGGGAGGTTTGTCCGAAGGGTTCGGATCCTCAACTGTCGGCTAGCTTTAGGTCCCCAGCTGAGTATGGGCAACCTCGCCATGACTTTCATTGGCGCCGGGGTCGCGGCGATTGACTTTGCGGGGGGCGGCTTTTACACTGTGCTTTTTCCGTCCCCGGCCTTGGCCAGGGCGGAGCCATCCACCCTGCCCCCGAAATTGATCCGACTGCGTCCTGCCATGATGAAGTGCCCTTTCCGTGCCTTGATGGCGGCTATCCTGGTCCTCGCCCTGATGTGGGCAGCCGAGAGCCGTGCCCAGAGTGCCGCGCCCGCCCCTGCCGCGGTGCCCGCTCCCGTTCTTCCGGCCGGAGTGGCCGATGTCCCCAGCGCAGCTGAACAGGCGGACGTCTCGCAAATCGAATTCGGCGCGGTGGTCCGTGTCGAGGTGGACATGCTCGGCGCCAACTACCGTGTGCCATGGAACATCGGCGGAACCGGCTCCGGCGTGGGGACGGGATTTCTCGTTGGGAAAAACCAGTTCCTGACCAATGCTCACGTCATCAGCAATGCCCGGCTCATCTACATCCGCAAGGTGGACCTGCCGGAGCCTTTCCCCGCGAAGGTGCTCCACGTCGCCCATGATTGTGACCTCGCTCTGCTTGAATTGATCGAGCCAGGCGACTTCAAGAACTTTGAAAAAGTGACCCCGTTGGAGATCGGCGGCATCCCCAAGCTTAACACCACGGTGACGGCGGTCGGTTATCCGATCGGTGGGGATCGGATCTCGGTGACTCGCGGGGTGGTTTCGCGGATCGATTTCCGTCCCTACTCGCACTCGGCGGTGGACAACCATCTGACCATCCAGGTGGACGCGGCGATCAATCCCGGGAACAGCGGTGGCCCGGTCCTCCAGGACAACAAGGTGGTCGGGGTGGCATTTCAGGGATTCTCCGGGGCCGTGGCCCAAAACACGGCCTACATGATCCCGGTGCCGGTGGTGAACCGCTTCCTCAAAGACATTCAGGACGGGCATTACGACAACTATGTGGATCTCGCGACCTCGACGATCAATCTGCTCAACCCCGCGCAACGGCTGGCCCTGGGTCTGCCCAATGATGGCACCGGGGTCATGGTGGTGAATGCGGATGCTTCCAGCTCGGCGGCGAAACTGCTCCTCACGGGGGACGTGCTCCTCGCAATCGACGGCCACGCTATCGCCAGCGACGGCTTTGTGGAGATCGAGGGCGAGCGCATCAACCTGAATGAAATCGTGGAGCGCAAGTTCGCGGGCGACAAGGTGAAGATCGATATCCTGCGGGACGGGGTCAAAAAGTCGATCGAGGTTGAGCTGCGCCGGTTCCTGCCCTATCTGATCCAGGCCAACCTCTATGAGCAGAAACCTCAGTTTGTGCTCTTTGCGGGTCTGCAGTTCCAACCGCTCGACCGCAATATGATGGAGGTGTTCAACATCGCTTCGATGGATGTGCGCTACTTCTTTGCCAACTACGGCGACCACGAACTCTACCGGGAGCGGCCCCAGGTCGTGGTGCTGACGGCGGTGCTGCCTGACGAGATCAATACCTACCTTGAAGGCTATGTCAGCCATGTCGTGGATACGGTGAACGGCCAAAAGATCCAGCGACTTCAGGACATCTACGATGCGCTCAAGGACGGCGTCGCCGAAAAAGGGCACGAAGATTTCCACGTCATCCGGCTGCTCAATGAAGGCCGGCCTCTTGTTCTCGAACGGAACAAAGCGGCGGAGGCCCACGCGCGGATTCTCCGGAAGTACAACGTGAGCTTTGATCACTACATCGAAGTGCCCTTGATCGAGCAGGTCATGGGCAAAATGCCACCGATCAAAGATGAGTCCCCGGAGGCCGGGAAGGAGGCGAAGCCTGAAAACAAGGCCGCCGGCCCCAACGGGAAACCCGCCGGAACCGCCAAGCCGGAATAACCCCGAGTCCCTTCCCACCTTGCTGAACAACTTTCCGTCTCCGATTGTTCCCATGAAGAATTCTTTCCGCCTCCTTGCTTCCACCCTGGTTCTGCCCCTTGCGCTGGTCATTGGTCCCCTCTCCGCCCAGGAGAAGCCCCAGCCCGTCGGCGCCGATGGTCCCAGTCCGTCGAACTCCCTGGTCCGGGTCAATGCCACCCTTCAGGCCTACAATTTCCTGCGTCCCTGGGAAAAGGGAAATCCCACCCCGCGCCGTGGTCTCGGGGCTCTGCTCTCCGGTGGCCGTGTTCTCGTGACGGCGGAATTGGTGGTCAACTCGACCTACATCGAGCTCGAACTGCCAACCACCGGGGAAAAAACTCCGGCCCGCATTGTGGGGTTGGATTATGAGGCCAATCTTGCGCTGCTCGCGCCGGTCGATGAGAAAAGCCAGATGCTGGCCAAGATGGTTCCCTTTGAGCTGGACCTGACGGTGAAGGCTCCCGACACGATTTCGGTCTGGCAGGTAGAGGACAATGGTGACGGGGTCTCGACCGATCTCGACGTGCTGCGCGCCACGGTGGGCGAGTATTTCGTGAGCGGCTCCATCCTCCTCGTCTACCAGGTCAAGGGCTCGCTCCAGTACCGGGCCAACAGTTTCACCCTTCCGGCGGTTCGTAACAACAAGCTCGTCGGTCTGCTGCTCAGTTACGACTCCAAGGAGCTGACCAGCTCGCTCCTCCCCGCGCCGATCATCCAGCATTTCCTCGATGACCTGAACGATGGCAAGTATGACGGTTTTCCCTCCATCGGATTGGGGTTCGCCCAGACGTTGGATGACCAGTTCCGGAAATTCACCGGACTGGAGCAGGTCAAGGGCGGAGTCTTTGTGCGCAACGTCGCCAAAGAAGGGTCCGCCGCCAAAGCCGGCATCAAGGAAGGGGACGTGATCGTGAAAATCGCGGGCAAGGAGATCGATTCCCGTGGAAACTATGCTCACCCGATCTACGGAAAGCTCAATTTCAGCCACCTCGTGCGGGGTGATGCCAAGGTCGGGGACACGCTGAAATTTGACCTGATCCGCAAAGGCAAGCCGCTCACCGTGGACGTAAAGCTGGAGCGCCGGGAGCCGGGCAGCTATCTCATCGATCCCTACATGTTTGACCGGGGTCCACGGTATTTGATTTTCGGTGGTCTCATCTTCCAGGAATTGACGCGTCCCTACTTGGAATCCTGGGGAAAGGACTGGCCAACCCGCGCGCCGTTCAACCTGGTCTATTCAAATGCGAACCCGGAGAAATACGAACAACAGGGACGCGAGAAATTGGTCTTTCTGAGCCAGGTCCTCCGGACTCCAGCCACGCTTGGCTATGAGAATCTCAACTCAATCGTGGTCGACAAAGTCGATGGCAAGCCGATCAAGAGCCTGGCCGACCTCGCGGACGCACTCAATGGGGTGACCCTCAATGGTCTGCACAAGATCGAGCTGGAGGACTACCCCCGACTGATCTGGGTGCATGACGGGGTCTCCCGCAAGGTCAATGACCAGCTTCTCGGTTATGGCATTGGTTCGCTGACCCGGTTGGAGTAAGCCCTGGATCCGGTTCTGCCTTTGCCCGCATGCCTCCCGCCACATTTCTGTCCCGATTTGGCGCCGTCTTCGATCTGGACGGCGTGCTGATCGATTCGCATGACCAGCATGAGCGGAGCTGGTTCCTCCTGGCTGATGAACTTGGGCTCCCTTTGACCAAGGAGCAGTTCAAGATCAGTTTCGGAATGCGCAATGCCATGGTCATTCCCGAGGTGTTTCACTGGGCGAGTCCGGAGGATGCTCGCCGGATCCAAGAACTGGGGGATCGCAAAGAAGCCCGCTACCGCGATCTGTTGAGGGACGAAGGACTGGAGCCGTTGCCGGGGGTGCTTTCGCTGCTCGAAGGGCTCCGAGCCGCTGGGATTCCCTGCTCGGTGGGGTCCTCGACCCCCCGGGAGAACGTGGGCGCGGCGCTGGAATTGGCCGGGTTGCAAGGGTATTTCTCTGCCTACACCGCGGCCGAAGATGTGGCCCGGGGGAAACCAGACCCTGAGGTCTTTCTCAAAGCGGCGGCCAAAATCGACCGCGACCCCGCATGGTGTGTGGTTTTTGAGGACGCCCATGTCGGAGTCGCGGCCGCCCGGGCCGCAGGCATGAAGGTGGTGGCGGTGACCACAACGCATCCGGCGGA
Organism: Akkermansiaceae bacterium; assembly: GCA_024233005.1. Taxonomy (GTDB): domain Bacteria; phylum Verrucomicrobiota; class Verrucomicrobiia; order Verrucomicrobiales; family DEV007; genus JACKQE01. The sequence continues at coordinate 638,320 of JACKQE010000001.1, forward strand.
GAGTTTCAGCGAGGTCGATTGGATCGTTTCCTCGCTCGGCGAGGTCACTCTCGACCGGCTCCAGGCATTGTTTGTTTGAACCGGAGAGACTGGGGACCTTTTTTTCGGGAGAACTGCTTTCTTTTGGCACACTCTCTGCTATGGTGCGCCCCGGTGGCTCGACAGCAGCCCGAACGGTTGTACCGCGGTTCTTTGTCGACACTTGTTTGCTTCAGCGCGCCCTCCGTCAGTGACCCCCATTCCGAAAAAATCCGTCAAAATCGTTCCGGCGACCCTCAAAGATCTCGCAGCCCTTGTCGAGCTCACGATGGATCTCTTCCGGATGGAATCCGATTTCGAACCGAACCGGGAAAAACAGGAAAAGGGTCTCCGCCTCATCCTTGAGGAGCCGCAACGGGGAAGGATCTTTGTACTCCGTTCCGACCGGCAGATCATCGGGATGGTCAATCTCCTGTTCACCATCAGCACCGCCATGGGGGGATTCGTCCTCATTCTGGAGGATTTCATCATCCATCCCGACCACCGAGGGCAGGGCTACGGGGCCCGTCTCATGGAGTATGTCATCGACTTTGCCCGGAAAAAGGATTTCCTCCGCATCACTCTGCTGACGGACAAGCTTAGCGAAGATTCCCAGCATTTCTTCCGCAGTCTTGGATTCCGCGATTCCGCGATGATACCGATGCGGTTGATGATCGACGGGGCGGTGCCCCAGACCTTCTGCACGGAACCGCAGGAAGAGTGAAATTGCCTCTTCCGGGCTTTAAAACGGCACCTCGTGGTAGTCGAGGGCCCATTCCCGCATGAAGCGCACTCGCTCCGGACGGATTCGGTAAATGATGAGATCGGGATTCTCCGGACTTCCGAGATAGTGTCGGAGCAGAGGGGTGGCCGCCCAAATGGCGGCGATCTCCGCCGCATCGGTCAGCTCTTCCGCCGTTCCGGTGATGCGGACCTGGTCATGGTCCGACGTCAGGTAGCAGAGCTCGACCCGGGGATTGGCCGCGATCTCGGCGGTTTTACCATAGCGCCGCAGGTTGGCCACATACACCGTGAAGCCGTCCACTTTGACCGGGGAAACCGGTCGGAGGCGTGGTTGCGGGCCGTCCATCGTCGCCAGCATGGGAAACTTGGCCTCCCGCATCGCCTGTTGGGCGATCTGCGGGAGGTTGGCGGGATCGATGGGGGCTGGTTGGGGCTGGGCCACTCCCGGACAGGCAGGGACTGATGGGGCAAAGTTGCCGGTTTATTGGTAGCTGGCTTCGACCCGCTGGGCGACGTCCTTGTAGTCGTAGCTGGCGGCGTATATCTGCTTGAGGGCATCAAGATACTTTTCCTTGTGGCCCATTTTTTCATAGAGCAGTCCGAGGTTGTAGAGCAGCTCCATTTTGGTGTCGTCCATGACCGGGACTTCCTTGGCGGCTTCCTCGAACTGGGCGGCCGCGAGGTCGTTCATGTTCAGATTGGCCATGCATTGTCCGAGCATGTTCATGCCACGGATGCGCAGGTTGGGGCTTTTCCGGGCAGCCTGTAGCTGGGGGATCGCTTCTCGGTAATAGCCGGCGTCGAACAGGTGCTTGCCGTAGTCGAAGCGAAGCTGCATGTCGGTCGGGTTCCGCTCGACACGAACCTTGGACTCTTCAATGAGCTTGGCACTGAGGGTGCGTTTGAGCTGGAGGTGATCCTCTTTGACCCGCTCGATTTCGGGATGGTCGGGATATTGCTCGATGAACTGACTGAGTTCGCGGAGTTGGCGGCGCCCGATTTCCTCGCGGACGTCCGCGATCTTGCGTTCCAAAGCCGGGTCATTGCCGCTCAGGTGGTGGGCCCATTCGTAATAGCTGAGGGAGGTTTCAAATTCCTCCAATTGCTCGTAGGAGGAGGCCAGTTCCCGGGTCACAGCCAGGTTGTTGTTGTCCTCCGCATAGTCGACCAGGAGGCTTTCCACACGCTCGCGGAGCTGTTCGGGGGTGAGGCCGGAGCGGTTCTGCTGCTCGAGCTTGGTCGCCTCATCCTTGTTGTGCATCAGGTCACGGATGTTCGCATCCCGGGACCAGCCACCCTTGCGCATGGATTCGCGGGCGGTCGCGTCCTTCTCCATTTTGATGGCCACCAAGTCGCTGGGGTCGGCTTGGCGGATTTTGGAGAAGACCTCGGCCGCTTCGGCGAACATCTCCTGTTCCATGAAGAAGGTGCCCAACTGGTGTTTGTATTTGTTGTTGTTGGGATGGGCCTCAGTCAAGGTCTCGAGGGCGAAACCCGCCGTGCTGGGCATTTCGGCGGCCATCGCTGCTTCATAAACGATCTGGTTGCCCTGGGCGTTGTGCGGATCACTGGCGAGAACCTCCTTTTCCACGAGGACGAGGGTTCCCAGCGGGTCCTTTTTCACTTCGCGGGCCAGTTTCATGGCGGCGATCGCTTCGGAGCCCATTTTCATTTTCTTCCCCTCGTTGGAACGCAGGGCGGCACTGCGGAGCAGTCGCCGACAATCCAAAAAGCGGGGTTCCTCCTTGAGAACGGCCTGGAAAAGACTGACGGCATAGCTCCAGTTCTTCAGCTCGATGGCGCTCGTGCCACGGAGGTAGAGATCGCGCAGTTTTTTGGGAAGTTCGGATTCTTTGACGACGTCGGACATGGAAAAAGTGACTCGATGACAGAGGATGTTGTTGGACCGGCGGTCGGTCTGTGCGACCCACCGGAACGCGCATTTTAAGGCGTTCCGGCCTCGTTCGTCCAGAAATTGTTTCTGGGAATCCCGCCTTCTTGAGAATAGGCGGCCTCCTGGAAGAAGGAACGGTGGGGTTGGAATGATCAAATTGTCACCCATCGGACCCGGGAGGGCCATTTTGTGCCCGCATGGGCGAGGACGAAATTCACGCTTCTCCAACCGGGGCAAATCTGATAGAAGCGCAGCATGGTTTCCTCGCCCCGTCTTTGCTGGTCCCTCCTTGCTGTCGTGCTGCTCGCTTCCTTGGAGCCGCCTGCACGGTTGGTTGCCGAAGCGGTCAAAGACCGGGAAGGGGCGGTGCGCCAGGATCAGGCAAAGCTGGAAAACAGCGGACGCTGGATCTACAACGACGTTGAGAAAGGCTTTGCCGAGGCGGCCCGGACCGGGAAACCTCTCCTGGTCACGCTTCGCTGCGTTCCCTGCGTTGCCTGTTCGGGCATCGATGCCCAGGTGCTGCTGGAGGAAGCGACCCTGAAACCACTCCTTGACCAGTTCGTCTGCGTCCGCGTCATCAATGCAAACACGCTGGATTTGAGTCTGTTCCAATTCGATTACGACCTGTCCTTTTCGGTATTGTTCTTCAATGCCGATCGCACCGTTTACGGCCGGTTCGGCTCCTGGACCCACCAGAAAAACGCCCAAGAGCAGAGCACGGCGAGCTTCCGGGCCGCTTTGGAGGGAGCCCTCGCGGTGCATCGCGACTATCCGGGGAACAAGGCAGACCTGGCGGGCAAACAGGGAGGACCCACGCCGTTCAAAGAACCGGTGGCCATTCCTCTCCTGGCGGAGAAATATCCCCGCGAGTTGGATTGGAAAGGCCAGGTGGTGAAGAGTTGCGTGCATTGCCACATGGTCGGTGACGCCTTCCGTGGTTATTACCGATCGGAACGCCTGCCCATGCCCCTGGAGTGGCTCTATCCCTTTCCCCAACCGGAAACGATCGGTCTCAGTCTGGCCCCGGAAAAGGCGGCCACGGTCTCCGCTGTTGAACCGGCCTCCGCGGCGGCGCTCGCCGGCCTCCAGGTAGGGGACGGGCTCTTGAAGTTGGGTGGTCAGCCACTGGTTTCCACGGCCGATGTCAGTTGGATCCTGCATCGGGCTCCGGATGGGGGTGCGACCCTGCCGGTTGAGTTGCTGCGCGGTGGGCGGACGATGACGGTCCCTCTGGTTCTGTCCGGGGGCTGGCGCCTCCGCACCGACGTGACCGGACGGGCTGCCGTCTGGCCGATGCGGGGCATGGCTTTGGGCGGACTCGTGGTCGAGGAGTTGGGCCCGGAGCGCCGTCACCAGCGGGGGATTGATGACGGGAACCTGGCCTTGTTTGTCAAAGGCGTCGGCAAATATGGCAACCATGCCGCAGCGGGCAAGGCGGGATTCCATAAGGACGACATCGTGGTGGAGATCGACGGGCTGACGACAAAGCTCACCGAGAGCGAGATTCTTGGGCACCTGCTGACCAAACGCCTTCCCGGGGAGAAGGTGAAGACCGTTGTGCTCCGTGGTGACAAAAGGGTGGAATTGATGCTGCCAATGCAGTGAGGGGCACATCTTGGTCGGCCAGGAACCGGTCGCATTTTCCGTCTGCCACGGCTTAGGATTCACCGGGAGCCGAGCGTTGGTTTCATCAGGCTCGCGGCCAGGCCCCCGCCGAGGCTGAGGAGGAAGCCTCCGGCCTGCAGGACATTGACCTGTTCGCCGAGCACCAGCCAGGCAAGGAAGAGGGTGCCCAAAGGCCCAACTGTTCCCATGATGGCGAACTTTTGTGGCCCGGCCCGGCGCAGTCCGGAGCCGAGGAGGAAGGAAGGAACCACCGTGCCGAACACCGCCAGCAGCAGGCCGCATCCATAGACCCGGGGCGGCAGATGCAGCAGCGTGCCCGGGGGGCGTGTCAGGCCATGGTGCGCGAGCATGAAGAGGCAGGAAAAGCCGACCACAATGCTGGTGAACCGCAGCGAACCCACGGCAGCGATGACCTTTCCGCTGAACAGGAGGAAGATTGCGTAGGTCAGGGCGCTGAGGAACACCAATCCCATCCCGAGCAGCAGCGTGGACCGGTCTTCATCGTGGCCATGGGCCTCCCCGAAAAAGGCGGTCACGATCCCGGCATAGGATGTCAGGGCGACGAGCAGTAGGGAAGGGCGGAGCCGGTAGCGTCCGAACAGGGCGGAGAAAACCAGGACCAGCGTCGGATACGTGTAGAGCACCATCCGCTCCAGTCCCACGCTGATGTATTGCAGGCCGGAGAAATTGACCAGACTGGACAGGTAATAGCCAAAGAAACCGAGTCCGGCCATGGCAGCCCAGAGCCGAGGCGTCAACGGACTGGCGGAGCGGCGGTGGCTCCAGATCCCGGTGATGAGAAAGACCGGCAAGGCAAAGAGCATCCGCAACACCAGCACGGTGAGGGCATCTGTCCCCTCGGCATAAGCGAACTTGGCGATCACTCCTTTGGAACAGAAAAACAGTGACGAGCCGGCTACGATGAGAAAGGTCAGGAAAGACGATTCTTGACGGCGGGTTGGTGGGACTGGGTCCGGGGCATTCATGGAGGGATTGCCTCCCGGAGCCAACAAAAAAGCCCGCTCCGGAAGACCGTGCGGGCTGGGGTGGTTGGTGGGGTGTCGAGGTGCTTTGGATCCTTCAATACCGCGCCATCCGACCACAGAAGCCCGCGCTTTGGATAATCCAAAGCCAAGCGGCAGGGCGGAGTGAACGGGAACGAAGCATCAACGCGACACCATTGTTCCGGCCTTTGGCAATGTCAAGTGGGTCGAAGGAGTCAGGGGCATTGCCAACAGAGCTGCCCGCTCTCCGCCCCGGTCAGCCACGCCACGGAATGGGCTTCCGCCACGGTGGGGATGTCGGTTTTCTCGAGTAGGTGGCGGATCACCCTCTCTGGGACCGCGTGTTCGCGGTCCTGGTTCTGTCGCAGGATCGTGGGCAATGGTGGCTCCAGATAGGTGATGTGGATCCGGGCCTCATAGTCGTGGCAGAGATCGATCCATTTCCGGCGCAGGGAAGCGGTCACGTTCGTGGCATTGAACGCGAAATCGCGACCGGCCCGGAGATGGACGCGGCATTCTTCCCGGGCGGTCTGGATGACAAGACCCTGGTTGTCGGTCGGTTCGATTCCCATGCGACGGCGGATGTTGTCCAAAGAAACCACGGGCAGCTCGGGATGGTTCCGTTCCAGCCAGGTGTCCTTGCCCGATCCGGGAATCCCGCTCATCAGGATGACTGAGGATCGATAGTGTTCATGGGGGACAAAGAACAGATTACTCAAGGAGTCCCGGTAAAAGAGGAAGCGGGCTTGGTCATTGGCGAAGGGGTAGGGATCGGAATAGCATCCCAGCTCCTTCGCCAGGTCTTTCCAAAAATAGAGCATCGACTCCTCCCGGGTGTTTTCCACGGTATCCCGACCCCGGTAATCCGCCAGAGTGAAGAGATGCAGCAGGTCGTTGGGGACCAGCCAGGAGTGTCGGATAACTTCGGCTTCGGGGGCTTCCTTGTCGAGCAGGAACACCGGACGGCCATGGTAGCGCACCAGACGGGCAATGCGTTCCCGTTCCTCCAGAGGGCAGTGCAGTTCGCGGAGAATGCCGCGAGCCAGGGATTCACCGACGATCGAGTGCCGCGGGGAGCGGGTGCGTCCGGTCTCCGGTTCGATGTGGGTGGTCGCGGGTTTCCCGGCATCGTGGAGGAGGGCGGTGAACACCAGGGCGATCTGTGAAGACCGGGGCAGGTCCCGGTATTCCGGCAATTTCTCCACTTCGCGGCACACCAGGAGGGTGTGGGTCCAGACATCGCCCTCGGCATGCCAGACCGCGTCCTGCAGGCAATGCCGCATCGCCTCCGCCCAAGGGCGCGAGGCGGCCCATTCGATGATGGCTCCGTTGGAGGAGGCCAGAATGTCGTTCCAATGTTTCATGCCCAGATATCCGCGGTGGGGGACAGGTGGTTGGGAACCATCGTCCGGTGTTGCCAGTGTTCGCTCAGTTTCACTCGTTCGACGAATTCCGGACGCACGATTTTGGCCCTCCCGGTGACGATCCCATCAGCCTCGGTGCGGAGATACAGCCCCTCCATGCGGTGGTCGGTGAGGCCGGTCCAGGGATGGTGGAATTCCGCGCCAAAAGCGGATTCCCGGATCATTTCGAGGAGTTGGTCGTGGCTTGCCGCTCCCTGGTGGAGGATCGGGACGGTCCACAGTCCGGTGTTGTCCAACATCGTGAGACGGCTCTCCAAGGAGAGAAAACAGGCACCTTCCTTGTCATAAATATCGAACTCAAAAAAGTAGTGCGGCAAATTCCGGTAGTGGACGCTGTGGCAGGCATACAGCCATTCGCCAAAGAGAATGAAGCGGTCTTCGAGGAGACTCTCCAGAAGATCCCGTTTTACCGCTGTCCACTGTTTGAAGAGATCATACTGGGGATGCATCCCTTCCGTGATCTCGTGGCCCCGGCATTGTAGGACGAGTCGTCCCGCCGTGGTGAAATGAATCCCCACGTTGGTGCCGTCGACTTTTTCTTCGACGATCAGCGATGGGTCGGCGAGGAAGGCGGAAGAGCGCTTCGCCCCCCAATGCTTGTCGTCTTCAGTGCCTTGGGAACCGAAGAGATGCGGGGTGCGCGGGTATTTGACGAAATCGTCGCGGGTGGTGCCCATGGTTCAACGGGGGAAATGGGTGTTCGCTCAGGGGTCGGTCGCGATCCAACGCGCCGACCGGAAGGTTGGAGGTTCGACGGAACCGGCGCTTGAGTTATTCGAGAGGATTACCCCTTTGTTTGATCCCCCGCCAAGGCGGTGCCCCGGGGTAGCGGTGCGTCAGTGCGATCGATTCCCGCAGGCTACCAGAGCCGCCGCGACCTCACCCTTCATTCAGCAAGCGGCCGCAGATCGTTTCGGCGCTTTGCTCACGCATGTTGAGAATTTCCACCTGGTCGGGATCTTCCGGTAGATCGGTTCCGGCGGCGTGGAAGAGCCATTTCACGGCGCGTGGGTGACAGGCCACGATGCGGAGGGGATCATCCCCCTCCACCAGGCTTTGTAGCCTCGGGTCTTTGCGGGCGGACATTTCGCAGAGATCGGGCACCGCTTCGAAGGTTGCCCCGGAGGCGCAGAGGCGCTGCAGGACCTCGTCCTTGGTTCCTTGGGGCACCACTTGGGCGAAGGCGCAGCGGCAATACAGAATGCGGGAATCCTGGGACACGGCAAAAAAAAAAAAGGAAGGTCAGGCGTCGGGGGTGGTGGCTGCGGGCGCGGCGGCGGCGGCTTCCTCCATCGGTTCATAAACACCGAAGTCATTGAACCAGACCCGTTTTGCGAGACGGTAGGCCCAGTGTTTTTCGGGAATTTCCTCCCCGTCGGGAAGCCACTGGCTGCCGCGAGGGGTCATCGCTTCGAGCTCGGCCATGGCCGTCTGGCGCAGGGTGGTGTCTCGGGCGCCGTGCTTCTTGGCGATTTCCTGGACGAGGTCGGGCCGTTCCAGCACCACACAGCCCCGGGTGTGCTGCGCCGCCGCCTCGCGGAAATCACGGAGGAACGCGGACTGGGTCATCAGATCATAGATCGAACCGTCGCGGACGTTTTCCGTGGCAAACTGGATGATCGGGCAGGGCTCGATCGCCCCAGTCGGGGAAATGTGGTGGGAAATGCCGGTGGCCATGGGGCAGAGCGCGCGGCCTTCCCCGTCGTAATAGGCATCAATGATCGCGATGGGAAGACGGACCCGCATTTCCACCACGAACTTCCGGACCCGGCGCGCCTGTTCCGGGGTCAGGGCCAGCTCCTCATGGATCTGCGGGCCGACTGGCCGGTAAGTGTGGAACCAGGCATAGTGGACGCCGCGGTCGATCAGTTTCCAGAGCCAGGCCTCGGTGAGCAATTGGTCGATGTTCGTCTGGCAAAGGCTCGTGGCCACTCCGGTGACCAGCCCGGCCTGGAGGCAGTTGTCGAGTCCGCGCAGGGTGCGGCCGAGCACGTCCTTGCCACCGCGGCGTTCGTTGGAGACGTCCTCGGTGCCCTCGATGGAAATCAGCGGGGTGGCGTTCCCGATCTTGGCGAGGCGGGCGGCGGTCTTCTCGGTGATGAGCTGGCCGTTGGTGAAGATTTGGAAAAAGCAGTCGGGATGCCGCTCCAGAAAATCGAGCAGTTCCGGGTGCAGGAAAGGCTCACCCCCGAGGATGCCGAAGAAGCTGTTCCCGTGCGCCTTGGCGTCATTGACGATGCGGTCGAGCTCATCGAGCGAGAGTTTTACCTGGGGCTTGTCCACATCCACCCAGCAGCCCTGACAGCGCAGGTTGCAGCTGTTGAGAATGCTTAGATAAAGAAAAGGGGGGAAATACTCCCCCTTTTTGAGCCGTTTCTTGAACAGCTCTACCGAGCGGACGCCTTTGACGCCGAAGTTCCACACGAACTTCCAGAGGTGCCGTTTGTTGGCCGTGCGGAGAACGCGGGTGGCGAATTGCAGGGAAGGGAGCAGCATGACAGCAGGGGGACAGGGCGTCTGCAACTAAACGCACATTCCTCCCGAAGCAAACCCCAACCGGGAACCTTTTGGCATGTGACTGTAACTAGGGGGGGCGGAAGGTTGCTTTCGGTGACTTCCTTGAAAAGTCGGAATTTCCAAAAGTTTTGCGATGGCTTCATGATGGATTCGTTTGGAACTGGGCAGGGGGCGGGACGCTTGCCCTACTTTCGTGGGTGGGAATCCCCTGTCGGCAGGGCGAGGCGCTTTTCGGTCCTGTTGGAAAGGTTTCGGAAATGTCCACCGCAGGAGACAGTGCCGCCCTGGGTTTTTCTTCATTGGGCGCGCTTGTGAAAACTTTCACAAAGCCCTTGCGGCGCCCCCAGCCCGGCCTAAGTTGGTCCCGTTCCGAGCCCGCATTCACTGACCATGGCGACCACGGCTGCAGCCTCTCCTCCTTTTGCTTACGATTCCAAAATCGAGGGCAACATCATTTTCACCCGCTTGGATTCCGCGATCAATTGGATGCGGAAGAACTCGCTCTGGCCGATGCCGATGGGGCTCGCCTGTTGCGCGATCGAACTGATGGCCACCGGGGCCTCGCGTTTCGATATTTCGCGCTTCGGAGCCGAAGTGATGCGCTTTTCCCCCCGCCAGTCCGACGTTATGATCGTGGCCGGCACGGTCACCTACAAGATGGCGCTCGCCGTGAAACGGATCTGGGACCAGATGCCGGAGCCGAAATGGTGCATTGCGATGGGAGCCTGTGCCTCCAGCGGCGGGATGTACCGCAGTTACGCGGTTTTGCAGGGGATTGACCACCTTCTGCCAGTCGACATCTACATTTCCGGGTGCCCACCCCGTCCCGAAGCCTTGCTCGAAGGGTTGATGCGTCTTCAGGCAAAAATCGAGGGAGAGCATTCCGCGCTTGCCCAGTTCGCTCTCACCGCACCCACCGTTGAGGAGGCCATGGAATGAGTGCCACTGCCGCCAAAGCTGTTGAGGCGCTCCAGGGAGCGTTTGGTGAAGCCATCCTTTCGACCCACGAGTTTCGCGGAGAGCAGACTGTCGTCGTCGCCAAGGACCGGATCGTCGAGATCCTCCGTCACTGCCGTGACGCGCTGGACTTTGATTTCCTGACCGACATCAGCAGTGTCGACAACCTCGGCAGCGAACCCCGCTTCGAAATGGTCTACGAGCTTTACGCCATGACCACCTCGCAGACGCATCTGCGGGTCAAATGCGCCGTGGCCGAGGACGAGTCCATGCCGACCGTGACTGGCATCTGGCCGACCGCGGACTGGCATGAGCGTGAAATTTATGACATGATGGGGATCACCTTCGATGGGCACCCCGATCTGCGCCGCATCCTGATGTGGGATGGCTATCCATTCTATCCGCTGCGGAAGGACTTCCCTCTCGCGGGCCGGCCCTCGGAAATGCCCGACGTGGCATTCACCGATACCGCGCCGCTGGCGGGTGGGCCGTTTGTGACCTCCCCGTCCTCGGCTTCGACCGTGCACCGGGAGCCCCGCTCCCGCGAGATGCCCTGATCCGCGTCAGGCCGGTTGCTGCTGCGACAGACAATGCAGGGTGCCGCCCTCCTCGACGAGGTCGAGGCAATCGATCCCCCGCACCTCGCGTCCGGGGAACAACTCGCGCAGCAGTCCGAGTGCCCGGTCATCGTTCCGTGACTGACGGAAGGTCGGGGCCAAGACCCCGTCGTTGACTATGAGGAAGTTCACATAGGATGCCGGGAGCACCGGGAGGCGCCATCCCGGAACTTCGCAGGCCTCCGGCAGGGGCATGGGCACCAGTTCGAAAGTCCGCCCACCGGGGGTTAGGAAATTGCGCAGTCGGGAAATATTTTCTTCGAGAACCGCGTGATTGGGTGACTCCGGATTCGGCTCGACGCAGGCCACGAGGGTCTCGGCGTCGACGAACCGAACGAGGTCGTCGATGTGACCATCGGTGTCATCCCCTTCGATGCCGCGGGCCAGCCAGAGGATTTCGGTGACGCCGAGCCCTTCGCGGAGTTTGGCTTCGATTTGCTGCCGGTCGAGGTGGGGATTTCGGTTCGGGTTTAGCAGCACCGCCTCCGTGGTTAGCAGCTGGCCGAGTCCATTGACCTCGATGGCCCCGCCCTCGAGGATCATGCCGCCGACAAACCGTTCCATCCCGAGCGTCTCCGCGATCCGCCCGGGGATGGCATCGTCGAGATCCCAGGGCGGGAATTTGCCACCCCAGGCGTTGAACCCCCAATCAGTGACGGCGACGGTCCCGGTCTCCCGGTGTTTCACGAAAATCGGGCCATGATCCCGGCACCAGACGTCGTTGTGCGGATGATCGAACAGCTCGACGTGTTCCGGCACCGCACGGGCTTTGTTGAGCAAGGCGGCGATCGTGGCGTGCTGGGCGCCGGGGGCATTGATCCGCACGGTTTCGAACCGGGTGATGGCCGAGGCGAACTCGGCGAATTTCTCACCAATCAGGTCGAATTTCTGTCCGCCCCAATGCGCGGGGTTCGGCACCGGCCAGGAAAGCCACACCGCTTCCTGCGGAGACCATTCCGGAGGCATGGCATAACCTGAGTGCTGGGGTGTCATCGGGAGGGGAGGAGGTGTGGAACAGGGGGCCGGGAAAAGAACGGGCCGGGAGGGCCCCGGGAAGGGTTCAGTCCCGCCAGCGTTTCGTCAGATCACCGTAGGTGTCGATGCGACGGTCGCGGAAAAACGGCCAGATGCGGCGGAAATCCTCCACTTTCCTGAGATCACAGTCGGCGTGGAGGATTTCTTCCTGGTCGATCGAAGCTTTGGCGAAGAGTTCCCCATAAGGGTTGGCGACGAAGCTTTGTCCCCAGAATTCCGAATCCCCCTCGCGACCCACCCGGTTCACGGCGGCAACCCAGCAGCCGTTGGCCACCGCATGGCCTCGTTGCACCGTCTCCCAGGCGCAGTGCTGGGCGGCACCCAGTTCGGCTTTTTCCTCCGGCAGCCAGCCGATCGCGGTTGGATAAAAGAGGATCTCGGCCCCCGCGAGCGCGACCAGCCGGGCCGCTTCGGGATACCACTGATCCCAGCAAATAAGGACGCCGATCCGGCCAAAGCGGGTGTCCCAGACTGGGTAGCCGGTGTCGCCCGGGGTGAAGTAAAATTTCTCCTCGAAGCCGGGATCCTGGGGGATGTGCGATTTTCGGTAGAGTCCAAGGAGGGAGCCGTCGGCGTCAAAAACAGCCGCCGTGTTGTGGTAGAGACCCGGTCCGCGGTGCTCGAAGAGGGAGGCGATGAGGACGATGCCCAACTCGCCGGCCAAGGCGGCCAACCGGTCCGTGGTGGGCCCGGGGAGCCGCTCTGCGAGATCGAACTGTGCGGGATCCTCGGTGCGGCAGAAATACTCCGTGAGGAACAGCTCCTGGGTGCAAACGATTTCCGCACCTTCCCGGGCGGCCCGGCGGATCAAGGATTCATGATGCGTCAGGGAGGCCTCCGGCGTGTCGAACCGGCGGGACTGGAGCAGGGCGATCTTGGGCATGGGGATTCCCTACACTGCCGGGACGCGGCGTCAATGCGGATTCTCAAGGTTGGCGTTGCCCGGTGAGGCAGCCTGCCGCCCCATCAAAATTTCGGTCCGCTTCGCAGGGCTTCCAGCTTGCCTTCGAGGCTGTTGCGGATGTGGCTGCCGAGAAGCCGGGACGCTTCCAAGCTGTCGCCCCGTTTCAGGGCCGCGAGAATGTGGGCATGTTCCTGGTTGGCCCGCGTGATCAGGTCCAGCGTGTGGCCGGGATTGGCGGTGTTGAACATCAGCACGCTGACCTGGCCGTCCTCGATCAGTTTGGAGAGTCGTTCGTTTTCCAGGGCATCGATGATGACGAGGTGGAACGCTCGATCCGCTCCGAGGAACTCCGCCAGGTTCTCCCCGTCAAGGATGGCGCCGCCAGTGGCTGGGAGCCGGGCGATGATGTCCTCCATCCGGGCCACCTGGGCCTCCAGCAGATCAAGGCGGCGGCTGGAGAGACGACCTGCGATCCGCGTCGCGGCATAGGTTTCAAATGCCTCCCGGATCTCGAAGATCTCCACCAGGTCCTGGCGGGAAAGGCGTTTCACGACTGCTCCGAGCCGGGGTACCAGCTCGACGAGGCCTTCGCTGGCGAGGTGGTTCATGGCCTCACGCAAAGGGGTGGTGCTGAGACCCAGTTCGACGCTCAGCCTCTGATAATCGAGGCGGGTACCGGGGGGCCATTCCCCCGAGGTGAGACGGCGCCGCAGCTCTTCATAGGCCTGCCGGAGGAGCGAGCGGCCACGGGGATTCACGGACAGCGGGGACTCTCCGGACTGGCGCGGGGGGGATTTTTTTTTGACGGACACGTTTCATAGTTACTTCAAATACGCCGGATATGCGCGAATATATTCGCGTATTTTTATATTGCGCCGAACCGTGTTCCCTGTCTTTATGATAGTCTCGTCGATCAATGGATCCTTCCCTGGCCCAACTTTCCTTTCCCGACCTAACCGTGTTGGTGCTCTACCTCGCTGGCACCACCCTGCTCGGACTCTGGATCGGACGCCGCAACACCTCGGCCGACCAGTTCATGGCAGCGAGCGGCGCCATGCCCGGCTGGGTCGTCGGTCTGTCCATTTTCGGCACCTTTGTCAGCAGCATCAGCTTTCTCGCCCTGCCGGGAAAAAGTTATGGCGGGGATTGGAATGCCTTTGTCTTCAGCCTGACGCTGCCGCTGGCGGCGTGGATCGCGGTGCGCTGTTTCGTGCCCTTTTACCGGAGCCGTGGGGAAGTGAGCGCCTACCATCATTTGGAAGCCCGGTTCGGTCCCTGGGCCCGCACCTATGCCGTGGTCTGTTACCTTCTGACGCAGCTCGGCCGCATGGGCACGATCACTTACTTGCTGGCGATCGCGCTGCAGCCCATGACCGGCTGGCCGGTCGGGAACATCATCCTGCTCACCGGGGTGGTGGTGATGGTCTACAGCTTTGTCGGCGGCATTGAGGCCGTGGTCTGGACGGACGCGCTGCAGAGTGTGGTCCTGATCGGTGGCGCGCTGGTTTGCGCGGTCCTGTTGGTTTCCGGACTGCCCCATTGGACGGCTGATCTCAGGGCTGTGGCCGGAGAGGGGAAATTCAGTCTCGGCAGTGGGGGATTCTCCCTCGCTTCGCCCACCTTCTGGGTCGTGCTGATCTACGGTCTGGTCATCAACCTGCAAAATTTCGGGATCGATCAAAGTTATGTCCAGCGCTATGCGGTGGCCCGCTCGGAGCGCGAGGCGGCGAAAAGTGTCTGGCTGGGGGCCATGCTTTATCTGCCGGTCTCGGCGATCTTCCTCTTCATCGGCACCGCGTTGTTTGCCTACTACCGGGCCCATCCCGGTCTGCTCCCGGACGGGGTGAAAGACGACGGGGTGTTTCCCTGGTTCATCCGTCATGGACTTCCGCCGGGCGTCAGCGGACTTCTCATCGCGGGCATTTTTGCCGCCGCCCAATCCACGCTCTCGAGCTCGGTCAACAGCGCCGCCACCCTGATCCACTGTGATCTGTACCGTCGCTATGTCCGTCCCGGTGCGGAAGCGCGGGAATCGCTCCTGGTGTTGCGGGTGGCCACGCTGGTCTTCGGCGCGGCGGGCACCGCGACCGCCTTTGCGATGATCAATGTCAAGAGCGCGCTCGATGTCTGGTGGAAGCTGGCCGGCGTCTTCAGCGGGGGCATGCTAGGGCTGTTTTTGCTCGGCTTGCTGGCTCGTCGAGCGGGGAATGCCGCCGCCGCCGCCGGGGTCGTCGCCGGAGTCCTCGTCATTGCCTGGATGACTCTTTCCTCGCTTGTCCCGGGCCTCCCGGAGGCTTGGCGGAGCGGGTTCCATGATTTTCTCATCCCCGTCTTTGGCACGGCGGCGATCCTTCTGGTGGGCTTTGCCGCCACCGCCATACTAAAACCTCGATGAACCTGTCTTCCCCCTTCTCCGGCATCGTGCCACCGTTGGTGACTCCGTTGCGAGACCGCGATACTCTGGATGGGGAAGGGCTGGAGCGTCTCATAGAGCATGTCATCGCCGGTGGCGTAAGTGGCCTCTTCCTCCTTGGGACCACCGGGGAAGGTCCCAGCCTGGGGTACCGGCTCCGCGGGGAAGCCATTCGCGCCGCCTGCCGGGCGGCCCGGGGCAGAGTGCCGGTTCTGGTGGGGATCACCGACACTGCCTTCGTCGAGTCCGTCCAGCTGGCACGATGTGCGGCGGACGCGGGCGCGGCGGCGGTGGTCGCGGCGCCTCCCTACTACCTGCCCGAGGGGCAGCCGGAGCTGATTGAATACATTGGGCACCTGCTGAACGAGCTGCCATTGCCATTGTTCCTCTACAACATGCCGTCACTGACCAAGGTTTCGTTCGAGCCGGACACCGTGCGGCGCCTCCTTGATGATCCCCGCATTCCCGGGATCAAGGACAGCTCCGGGAACATGGTTTACTTCCACCGGCTCTGCCGCCACCTCCAGGACCGTCCGGACTGGACCATTCTGATGGGTCC
Source organism: Akkermansiaceae bacterium (assembly GCA_024233005.1). Classification (GTDB taxonomy): domain Bacteria; phylum Verrucomicrobiota; class Verrucomicrobiia; order Verrucomicrobiales; family DEV007; genus JACKQE01. Next base: position 654,035 of record JACKQE010000001.1, read on the forward strand.
GGAGGAGCTGCTGCTCGACGCGGTGATGGCGGGCGGGCACGGCGGGGTCAACGGTGGCGCCAACGTTTTTCCCAGTCTCTATGTCGCGCTGCACCGGGCCGCAAAGGCTGGCCACCTGGCGCGGGCGCGGGAGCTCCACGGTCTGGTGCTCGAAGTCTCAGAGCGCCTCTACCAAGTGGGACGCCATCCCTCGGCGATCATCAAGGGACTCAAATGCGCCCTTTCCCTGCTGGGGATTTGCGATGACTTCATGGCGGAGCCATTCCACCGCTTCCGCGATGAGGAGCGGCGCCAGATCGAAGCCTCGCTCACTGTTCTGGGCCCGAAACTCACTGCACTCTCCCCGCTCCTTTCCTGATACCCTTCCTTCACCTCATGCATGCTCGTCTGCTTCTCCCCCTGTTGTTGTGCCTTCCATCAGCGATGGTCTGGTCCGCCGATCTGGAGCGGCTTCCATACAACCATCCCGGACTCACGGTCGATCTGGGTGTCGGACTTTGGGCCTGGCCATTGCCGATGGATTACGATGGCGACGGGGACCTTGACCTCGTGGTGAGCTGCCCCGACAAGCCCTACAACGGCACCTACTTTTTTGAAAATCCGGGCACCGGAGGGAAAATGCCGGTCTTCAAACCGGGGGTGCGGATCAGCAAAGGACTCTCCAACGCGCGAGTCAGCGAGGTGGCGGGCACCCCGCAGGTGCTGACTCCCGGCATGACGTATCCCGACTTCCTCAAAACCGGATTCGACAAAGGGGTCAAGCTACCGCTTTCGGCCTCGGTGCATCCCAACAAGGTCCGGGCCAACGAATGGCACCTCGCTGATCTCGACGGCAACGGCACCCGGGATCTCATCATCGGGGTCGGCGATTGGACCAACTACGGCTGGGACAATGCTTATGACGAGAACGGCTACTGGACCAATCCCCGCATCAATGGCTTCGTTTATTTCGCCAAAAACACGGGCACCGATGCCGAGCCGATATACGACAAGCCGGTGCAGTTGAAGGCGGCGAACACGCAGATCGATGTCTTCGGGATGCCTTCCCCGTGCCTCGCCGACTACGACAAGGATGGCGATCTGGATCTAATTTGCGGGGAGTTCATCGATGGTTTCACCTATTTCGAAAACACCGGCACCAGGGAGAAAGCGGTATTTGCCCGGGGAGTCCGGCTCCAGCATGAAGGAAAATATGTCCACATGGATCTGGAAATGATCACCCCCACTCCCGTTGATTGGGATGGGGATGGCGACGTGGATCTGGTCTGCGGTGATGAAGACGGCCGGGTCGCGCTGGTGGAAAATACCGGCACATTCACCGGCAAGGTGCCGGACTTTCTGCCTCCCGCGTATTTCCAGCAGGAAGCCGCCGATGTGAAGTGCGGTGCCCTCTCCGCCCCGTCCGGGGTGGATTGGGATGGTGACGGGGACGATGACATCATCAGTGGCAACACTGCCGGATACATCGTCTTCTATGAAAACCTGAGCGGCCCCAAAGTGGCGCAACCGAAGTGGGCCGCGCCGCAGAAATTGGAAGCGGGCGGCCGTACGATCCGGATCATGGCCGGCCCCAATGGCTCCATCCAGGGTCCCTGTGAATGCAAGTGGGGCTACACCACCGTGTGCACCGTGGACTGGGACGGCGATGGGCTGCCCGACATCCTCGCCAATTCCATCCTCGGCAAGGTGCACTGGTATCGCAACACCGGCTCCCGCACCGCGCCGAAACTCGCCGCCGCCGCCCCAATCGAAGTCGAGTGGGACACCCCGCAGCCAAGCCTGGCGTGGGGTTGGCTGCGGCCGGAAGGCAAAGCGTTGCTTACCCAGTGGCGGACCACTCCCGGAGCAGTCGATCTCGACGGAGACGGGCTGCAGGATCTCGTGATGCTTGACCAGGAAGGGTATCTGGCGTTTTTCCAACGGGAGAAGCGCGGCGATCGGTTGGTTTTGAAACACCCACAGCGGGGGCTCTGTGATGCGGAGGGCAAGCCTCTCCGGTTCAACGCCGGCACCGCGGGCAAGAGCGGGCGCCGCAAGCTCAAGTTGACGGATTGGGACGGGGACGGCAAGGTCGACCTCCTGATCAACAGCGCCAACGCCGAGTGGTGGAAGCAGACTGCTCAGGACAATGGGCGCTGGACTTTCCAACGCGTTGGCAACGTCAGTGACCGGAACATCGAAGGTCACGACACTCATCCCACCACGGTGGACTTCGATGGTGACGGAGTGCTCGATCTGGTGATCGGGGCCGAAGACGGTCGCTTTTATTTCCTGAAAAATCCCCGTTCCAAGTAATCTTCTTCGACCGTTATGAAATCCCCGCTCCTTCCCTGCCTGCTTACCTTCCTCGCCTTGTCCCCTGCCGATGCCGGAGATCCTGCTGTTCTCAAGTCGGAATTCATTTATGAGACCGCGCCTTTTCCGAGTTGCCATGCCACGACCCTGGCGGAGACCAGAGACGGCCTGGTCGCGGCCTGGTTCGGTGGCACCCGTGAGGGGAATCCCGACGTCGGAATCTGGAGTTCCCGGCTGGAGAGAGACGGCTGGACGGCTCCGGTGGAACTGGCCAATGGGATCCAACCCGACGGGAAACGGCATCCCTGCTGGAACCCGGTGCTCTTCGCCACCGGACCCGATGAATTGATCCTCTTCTACAAGGTCGGGCCCAGCCCACAAACGTGGTGGGGCGAGAAGCGTCTCAGCCGGGACCATGGCAAATCATGGAGCGCGGCGGAGCGTCTCCCTGATGGCATTCTGGGACCGATCAAAAACAAGCCGGTGCGTCTCGCCAACGGCGATTTGTTGGCGCCGACCAGCACCGAGACGCCGACCAAGCCAAGCGTATGGCGGGTTCACTTCGAGCGCAGCGCCGACGGAGGGCATACTTGGAGCACCACCGCCCCTGCCTCGCCCGGCACCCCTCCGATTGATGCCATCCAACCGAGCGTGCTTTTTTTGGGAGGCGAAAAGCTGCTCGCCGTCGGCCGGACCCGGCAGAAACGGGTCTATCAGGTCACCTCGGAGGACAATGGCCGGACCTGGGGCGCCATGTCGCTCACCGCTCTGCCGAATCCGAATTCCGGCACCGACGCGGTGACGCTCAAGGACGGAAGTCATCTGCTCGTATACAACCATACCGAGAAAGGCCGCAGTCCGCTCAATCTCGCGATGAGCAGCGACGGAAAGGAGTGGAAGGCCGCGCTCGTCTTTGAGAGTGAACCCGGCGAATACAGTTACCCCGCGATCATTCAAACCTCCGACGGTCTTGTGCACCTCACTTACACCTGGAAGCGGCAGAAGGTGAAGCATGTGATCCTCGATCCCTCCGGACTGGTGGGAAAACCAATGACCAGTGGTCAGTGGCCCCATTAACGGCAGAGGACCGCAGTTCCTTTCCCTCACCAACATGAAACCACTGTTCCTTTTGCTCGCGATCCTCTTTTGCGGCACTACCGCCGGAGCCCGTCAGGTGGTGTTGTTGAAGTTCGATGATGTCGTCGCGGCACCACTCGGCAGCCGACCGGTCGCGCCCCGCTGGCAGAAAGTGGCGGATTATCTCAAGGAGAACCACCTCAAAGGTTCGTTCGGGATCATTACTGAGTCACTGGAAAGGGACAACCCGGACTATTTCAACTGGATCAAAGACCTCCACGAGGAAGGACTGATCGAATTCTGGCTGCATGGGTACCATCTCAAGAAGGCTGATGAGCCGGGAGAATTCGAGCGCGGGACCGCGGCGGAGCAACGGGCCATACTGGAGAAAGGCTTCCGCCTTGCTGAAGCCAAACTCGGGTTCCCGCTGGTCGCTTTTGGTCCGCACTGGAGCGGCACCACCGCTGCCACCGATGAAGCACTGGAGGGGGTTCCAGGGATCAAGATCTGGCTCTACGGTCCGAAGAAACCGGCGTATTTCTCGCGGCTCAGCCTGGAACGCGTCATGGCATTGGAGAATCCCACCTTTGTGCCCGATCCGGTGAAGTTCATAGAAACCTACGAGAAATCCGCTGCCACTCGTGGGGTGCTGGTGCTTCAGGGGCATCCCAACCAATGGGATGACCAACGCTGGACCGGTTTCGTGGAAATCATCGAGTTCCTCCGGTCCAAGAACGTTGTTTTTATGACTCCCTCCGAATACCTCGCCTCAACACAGCCCCAGTAAATTCCTTCCACCGCCCCCGCGTTCATGCCTCCTCTCCGTCTCGTTCTCGTGCTGACCCTCTTCGCCTCTCCCGGCCTTGCCGCTGTGGTCCGGGTGGAGGTAAGCGAGCGTTCGGACCTGGGCGCTTCGGGCTACGAACAACTCGTCGGGAGGTTGCATTTCGAGATCGATCCGACCCTGTCCGGCAATGGCGTCATTGCCGATGTCGCCCTAGCTCCGGTGAATGCGGCGGGTCGCGTCGTTTTTTCTTCCGATCTGCGGATCTTGAAGCCGAAAGATGCCTCCCGCAGCAATGGCGCCGCCTGGTTCGAGATTCCGAATCGCGGGGGAAAGGCGGGGGTGAGCGATTGGATCACGAAGCACGGCTTCACGGTGGTGAGTGTCGGCTGGGAGTTCGATGTGCCTGCCGGATCCGACAAGCTGCGCATTGTCGTGCCGGTGGCCCGGCACCCCGATGGGAGCGCGATCCGCGGTGTGGTCAGCGCTTTTTTCACCCCGGACAAACCCGTGACCGAGCAGGTGCTCACAGATCTGGCCGATTATCCCGCAGTGGACGCGGATGGACCTGACAGCAGGCTGATCGTGCGGAATCGGGCCGCCTTCCCCGTTGGGAGCGAGGTGCCGCGCCATTTGTGGAGCGTGCAAGGCAATGTCCTGCGACTGGAAGGAGGCTTCGAACCCGGTAAGACCTACCAAGTGTCCTGGCTGGCAGAGGATCCACCTGTCGCGGGACTTGGGTATGCCGCGATCCGTGACGCGGTCGCTTGGTTGAAGCATGATGCTGGTTCTCTGGCGCCCGTGAAGCAGGCGTATGCCTTTGGCTCCTCGCAGTGCGGCCGCTTTTTGCGCGATTTTCTGTATCTGGGTTTCAATACCGATGAGGAAAACCGTCAGGCGCTGGATGGTGTCATGGCCCATGTCGCGGGCGCGGGCCGGCTGGTGCTCAATCAACGCTGGTCCACCCCGCGCGGGGTGGCGGGGTTTTACACGGCTTCGTATCCCTTTGCTGATACGGCCCTGCCTGATCCCGTCTCTGGCCATGCGGAGGGCCTATTGGAAAACCCTCGCGTCAAACATGTGCCCAAGATTTTTTACACCAACACGGCCGCCGAATACTGGGGTGCCGGGCGTGTGGCGGGGCTTACCCACACGGATCCCGCGGGCACCCAGGACATCGCATTCCCGGAAAACGTGCGCTCTTATTTCTTCGCCTGCACTTCGCACGGTCCCGCGCCCTTCCCTCCCACCGCCCTCGTCACCGGCGCACCGCTGGGCAATCCCGTGAATGCCGGCGGCTCCATCCAGGCGCTGCGCCTGGCCATGCACCGCTGGGTCACCGAGGGGACGCCGCCGCCACCGAGCGTGTATCCCAAACTGAGCGACGGCTCCCTGACGCCGATTGCCAAGGTGCGGTTTCCCCCGGTGCCGGGCTTGGCGGCGCCGAATGCGGTGACCGCCGGTGGCAGGGTGCGCAATCCGCAATGGCCCGATGGCGCCGGTGAGGGCACGGAATTGCCGCTGCTGGTGCCGCAATCGGACGCCGATGGCAACGATCTCGGCGGCATCCGCATGCCCGATGTCGCCGTTCCACTGGGCACCGCCACCGGCTGGGTCTTTCGCCCGGCGGCTCTCGGATCGCCGCAGGAGCTCGTGCTCCTCCGGGGTGCCTGGATTCCTTTTGCTGCGACGAAGGCCAAACGGGAGGAGGCAGGTGATCCCCGACCATCCCTGGAGGAGCGCTATGAGTCAAAGGATGACTATCTGGCCAACGTGAAAGCCGCGGTGCAATGTCTCATCGATCAGCGCCTGCTGCTCGAAAGCGATCTCGACTCCCAGCTCAAGCAGGCCGGCGAGCGCTGGGATTGGGTCATCAAACAGTCCTCCACCATCCCATCGCCTCACGGATGACACGCTCCCGCTTCCACCTGATCCTGGTAGTGCTGATTACCCTCGGTATCGCCCTTCACGCCCATGCCCAGACCAGCCACCGCCGGGTGCTGTTCCTCGGCAACAGCATCACCAAACACGGTCCCAAGGCCGATATTGATTGGACGGGAAACTGGGGCATGGCCGCCAGCGAAGGGTCCAAGGACTATGTAAGCCTGGTCACGAAGGCACTGACGGATACTTCCGGTTCCGCCCCGGAAATCCTGGTGAAAAACATTGCCGACTTCGAGCGAGCGGCTGCTGGTTATGACTTTACGGGAAAACTCAAGGAGGTCATCGATTTTCAAGCGGATCTCATCATCCTCGCCATCGGAGAAAACGTTCCCGGACCGCAAACCGCAGAGGACAAAGCACAGTTTCAGGCCAGCGTGACCAAGTTGCTCACCACACTGAAGGGTGACCGACATCCCGTGATACTGGTGCGAAGTTGTTTTTGGGCCAATCCTTTCAAGGACGAGGCCCTACAGGCCGCCTGCACCACTGTTGGCGGGATCTTTGTGGACATTAGTGCATTGGGCAAGGATGAACAGAACTATGCCCGCTCCGAGCGTCCCTTCAAACACGCGGGTGTCGCCAATCATCCCGGTGATCATGGCATGGCCGCTATCGCTGAGTCGATCGTGAAGGCTCTGCCGAAGTAAGCTTTGTCTCCTGATCCGGTCCGAACCCTGCCAAGTCCGAATCTCCACCCGAAATAAACACCACTCCTTCAACCTTTGTTGGTTGATCCTACTCCTGCCCAAGCCATGAAATCCCTGATCACTGCTCTGCTCCTCCTCGCCTCCGTCACCCTGACACGGGCCGATACCGCTTCCCAACTGACCGCCGTTCAGGCCGCGGACGATGCCCGGGTCGCCGCGATGCGAAAACCCACCCAGGAGAATTTGGGCGCCATTTTTTCCGACGAGCTGCGCTACTCCCACTCCACCGGTGCCGTGGACACCAAAGCGTCCTTCACGGCCGCTCTCACGCAGGGGAAATCCAAATACCTTAGCGTGGAGTATGAAGAGCGGAATTTCACCTTCCCCGCCCCCGGGATCGCGCTCATGTCGGGCCGGGCCAAATTCAACATTGAGTTGGAAACCGGCCCCATCGCGCCCACTCTCGCCTTCCTCGCCGTCTGGCGGCTGGAGGAGGGGAAGTGGCGTTTCCTGGCCTGGCAATCCTGCAAACTGCCCACCCCTGCCGCGCCATGATTCCGCGTTCCTTCGGACCGTTTTTGGGGCTCTTGTTCTGCGGGATCCTCCGCTCCGAGGAGCTGCCCCCGATGCTCGACCTTCCCGGCACGGGAGGAAATCCCGCCAAGATCGACTATGCTGCGCTGCCCCTGCTGAAGGGTGAGCATGCGGTCGTCTGCCCCTACGATGAGGCGTGGAAGTTTCAACTGCACAACTACCTCCTGCATCATGATGGAAAATTCTGGTGCATGTGGAGTGCCGGACCGGTGGTGGAGGATGTGCCGACGCAGCACGTGCGCTACGCGACGAGCGACGACGGACTGCACTGGAGCGCGCCGAAAAGCCTCAGTGGCATGCCTGCCGAAGGTCGTGCCTTTATCGCGCGCGATTTCTGGCTGCGCGATGGCGAATTGCTGGGGCTCGCGGCCAGTTACCGGGGCCACGGCGCCTTTGGCGTGGACAGGGATCTGAAGCTCGTCGCCTTCGCCTGGAAACAGGAAAGCGGGGCGTGGGCCGAGAAGGGTGTCCTGTATCAGGATGCCATCAACAACTTCTCGCCACAGAAGATCTCCACCGGCGAGTGGATGATGACCCGGCGTGATGCGCGCTTCAATGTGACCATGCTCTTTGGTGGCGTGAAAGCGCTCGACGACTGGCGGGCCGTGCCGGTGGTGGACCGCCTGAAGGCCCTGCGCGGGAGCAAGTTTAGCCCCGACGAACCGGTCTGCTGGGAGCAGCCTGATGGCACTCTGGTTGCCGCGATCCGAGACAACGGGGGCTCCGGCAGGCTGTTCCGTTCCGTTTCACAGGATCATGGGCAATCCTGGAGCGACCCGATGATGACGAACTACCCCAACGCGACAAGCAAGCTCTTCACTCTTAAAACCAGCCGGGGCTTCCGCGTGCTCGTTTCCAATGCGAACCCAGCCATCGGGCGCCGCGAGATGCACCTCGCCGTATCCCGGGATGGCCTCACCTTCACCCGGCTGATGCGGCTCGACATCCCTTCACCCAGGGTCACGACTTTCCAGTATCCGCATGTCCTTGAGCACGGTGGCTGCCTCTTCATCGCGTTCTCGAACAAGAAAAACGTCACGGAAGTGCTCAAGGTAACTCTCGCGGACGTTGAGAAAGTCGCCGCTTTCCCGCCTGCGGCCTCTCAATGAGCCGATCCTGATCCTTTCCGGTTTGCCTCTTCCCTGGCCCGCGAATCGGAGCAACGGCTCTGCCTCCCCAGTCTGCACGCATGAACAATCTCCTTCGAGCCATCGTCCTTTTCGGATGCCTTTTTCCGGAAATACCGGCGGCGGCGCAGACTTCAACCCCGGATCAGGGGCTTTCTTCGCAGATGGATCGGGCCTGGGAGGTGACGTGGGACCGGTTTTACCTTCCACGGGTGCAGACCTTTGGAGATTACCTGAGCAGCTACGATCCAGGCAGGGAACAGGCGCATTTGCCGACTGCGGAGGAGGTGAAACGACAGTATCCCAACCCTTGCGGGTACAGCACCGGCATGGAAGACGGCGCCATTCTTGGTGGCGCCATGCTCAGCCTGCTTTGCGACCGCTTTGCGGCCACTCGCGATGAATCGCTGCGCCACAAGGCTGCCAATGTTTTCGCCGGACTTTACCGTTGTGCCACCGTTCATGGCGTGCGCGGCTTTGTGGCCCGCAACGTCTGTCCGGAAGATGCACGGAGCACCTACATCAACTCCTCCCGCGACCAGGTCACCCACTTCGTTCACGGCTTGTGGCAGTATTACCGCAGTCCTTTGCCTGACGAGGCCACCAAACAACAGATCCGTGTCATCCTCGGCGATGTCGCCGAGCGCATGATCACTTTCGTGACGCCGGAGAACGACTACGACTTCTGCCGCGCGGATGGCACTCGCTGCCCGCTGGGCATCTGCCGCATGTGGAAGGTGCAGGCCCATGAGGCCGCGCGACTCCCCATGATCTACGCCGCCGCGTGGGATGTGACGCGCGAGGAACACTACCGTGAGCAGTGGCGACACTATGTGGCGGAGGCCATCGAGCAGTCCGCCAACCCCGACGAGCACAAGCCCGCATACGCACTGTTGCAAATGCAGTGCTCGCTGGAGTTGCTCCACGAGCTGGAACCGGATGTGGCGCTGAAGGCCGCGATTCAATCATGCCTGACGCATGTCCGGGAACTTGCCGCGAAACGTTTCACCAGCGTGTTGGCGACCATCGCCGAAAAGAGCCCCGAGGAAATGCGGATGCTCGGTCCCGACTGGCGAACGGTGCCCGAATGGAAGAATCAAAAAGGTTACCCGAATCCTCAGTGGGGACCCTACCGCGAGATCTGGCATCTCACGCGCGAGGTCGGTGAGTCGGCGCTCATCCTCCTCATGGGCGATTCCAGTGCTTTCACCGAAGCCCAGCCAACCGCGCTGACAACCATGATCACGGGCTTCGACTATGTCCACAACTCCAGTTGCGGCATCATCTATCATCTGGCCGCCTACTGGAAGGCGCGTCGTCACCAGCTGCTTTAGTGCCCAATACCTCGTCACAGAGCCAGTTGGAGCGTGATCACGCCAATCCGCCACAATTTGCGCGACAAAAGGGGGCAAAAGAGGCGATTTTTACGGTCCGTGATTGTCGTTCCTTTCAACTCCTCAGTTTGTTATGTCCGGCGGGCCGTGTTCCTGCTGGTGGCACTGTCCTTGCTGGTGGTAAGGCTTGTGCCGGCCGCCGAGAAGATGGTCGATTTTTCCCGGGAAGTGTTGCCGATCCTCTCCGACAACTGCTTCCAATGCCATGGTCCGGATCCCAAGGAAGGTCGCAAAGGGGATTTGCGTCTGGATGAAGAAAAGGATGTGAAGCGTCTTCGGGAGGGATACCGGGTGGTCGAGGAGGGCCACGCGAAGACCAGTGAGCTCTACCGCCGCCTCATCACCCTGGAGAAGGACGATCGCATGCCTCCCGCCAAGTTGGGCCGGACTCTTTCCCCTTCGCAGATTGAAACCCTGCGTCGCTGGATTGATGAAGGCGGCCAGTGGGGCCGACCCTGGGCTTTCGAGCGCATTGAGCGGCCCGCCGTCAAAAACGCCGCCCGGCATCCCATCGATGAATTGGTGGAGCGCCAGTGGGAGAAAGCCGGTCTGGCATCGACGCCCAGGGCTTCCCGTGAAACGTTGATCCGACGCTTGACGCTTGACCTCACCGGACTGCCGCCGACGCCGGAGCAGCTCGATGCCTTCCTCGCCGACACTGCGCCGGGCGCCTGGGAACGTCTCGTCGACCGCACCCTGGCCTCCCCTGCCTACGGGGAGCGCATGGCCTGGGATTGGTTGGAGGCGGCGCGCTACGCGGACAGCAACGGATACCAGGGTGACAACGAGCGCACCATGTGGCCCTGGCGCGACTGGGTGGTGCGCGCTTTCAACGACAATCTGCCCTATGACCAGTTCACGGTGTGGCAGTTGGCGGGAGATCTCCTGCCGGGGGCCACCGCCGAGCAGATTCTGGCGACCGGGTTCAATCGGAACCACATGATCAATGGCGAGGGTGGGCGCATCGCGGAGGAAAACCGGGTGGACTACGTGATGGACATGACGGAGACGATGGGCACGGTGTGGCTCGGGCTCACCCTGAACTGCTGCCGCTGTCATGACCACAAGTTCGATCCGCTGAAACAGCGCGAGTATTACCAACTCACCGCTTTTTTCAATCAGACTCCGGTTGAAGGCGGCGGCGGCAACGCGCAGACTCCGCCCGTCCTGGAGGTCGGCACGGAGGAGCAACGAGTCGCCCTCGGGCAGGCCCGAGCGGAGGCGGCGGCCCGCCAACAGGAGGTGGAACAACGTGCCAAGGAAATCCTGCCTCTGCAGGCGGAGTGGGAGGCGGCGCGGTTGAAGCAGCCGACCATCACCGATTGGCGGGTGGTGAAGCCTTCGAGTGCCGCGGCGCTGAAACAGCACTTGGAGATTCTGCCTGACGGAGCGGTGCATGCCGGAGGAGAGAATCCTGCGACCGATGAGTATGAACTGGTCTGCCCTTTGGAGCCGGGAGACGTCACCGGCTTCCGGCTCGATGCCCTCCGTCATTCGGACATGACCCAGGGCGGGCTGGCGCGCTCCGACAGCGGGAATTTTGTCCTCACCGACATTGCCTTCCGTCTCCAGAAGACCGGAGAAGCGAAGCCGGAGGCGTTGCCGGTGGCGTCTGCCGAGGCCACGTACGAGCAGGGAAACTTCCCGGTTGGGAATGCCTTCGATAAGGACGCCAAGTCCGGGTGGGCTGTCTGGTCCGGCAAAACAATCGACCGCGATCACGCGGCGGTCTTCCGCCTCAAGAGTCCCGTCCGGGTGCCCAGCGGAGCCTCCCTGCAGGTGTCTCTGAAATTCAACTCGCCGCATCCCAACCACAACCTGGGACATTTCCGTTTGTCGACGAGCAGTGCCGCGGTGCCGGCGCTGGGTGGAGGCGAGGGCGCGCTCTTTGCGGCCCTGCAAACCCCGGCCGGGAAGCGGACCAAGGAACAGCAAACCCTCGTCCGGGAAGCCCACGAAGCCTGGGACACGATCCTGGTGAAGTTGCGGGAAGCGAAATCCAAGGCCGATGAGCTGGTCAAGTCGCGTCAGGCGGAGCTGCCCAGGGTGATGGTGATGGAGGACCGCAAGGAGCGTCGGCCAACGTATCTGCTAAGCCGTGGATTATACAATCAGCCCGGAGAAGAAGTCCTGGCCGCGGTTCCGGCCTCACTGCCCCCGATGAAGGTCCAAGGGACTCCCAACCGGCTCGATCTGGCGAAGTGGTTGGTTTCTCGGGATCATCCCCTGACCGCCCGGGTCACCGTGAACCGACTCTGGCAGATGCTCTTCGGCATCGGTCTGGTGAAAACCGCGGAGGATTTCGGGGTGCAGGGCGAAAGTCCCGTGCAGGCGGAATTGTTGGACTGGCTGGCGGCGGAGTTCATGGAGTCCGGCTGGGATGTGAAGCATCTGCTCCGGATGATGGTGACGAGCGAGGCTTACCAGCGCAGTGCGGTGGTGATCTCGCCGGCGGTGCACGAGCGCGATCCCGACAACCGATGGTTGGCGCGCGGTCCGCGGTTCCGGTTGCCTTCCTGGATGATCCGCGACCAGGCGCTTGCCGCCGCGGGACTGCTCAATCTCCAGGCCGGTGGAAAACCGGTCTATCCTTACCAGCCCGAAGGCATCTGGGCCGAAGCCACCTTTGGAAAAAAAATCTACCGTCAGGACAGCGGTGACGCGCTCCACCGGCGCAGTCTCTACACTTTTTGGCGGCGCATTGTCGGGCCGACCATGTTTTTTGACACCGCGAAGCGTCAGGTCTGCGAAGTCAAGCCCCTGCGGACGAACACGCCGATGCATGCCCTGACCACGCTCAACGACGTGACCTTTGTCGAGGCCGCCCGGGTGCTGGCGCAGACGTTGCTGGGGGAGGAGTCGGAAGACCTTTCCAGAATGCGCCTGGCAGGACGCCGGCTTCTGGCCCGGGATCCAGGGCCTGAGGAGCTGGTGCTTTGGCAACGCAGCCTGGACCGTGCGAGGAAAGCTTATGACAGCGATCCGGAGTCGGCGCGGACCTTTCTCACCCAGGGAGAATCCCAACGCGACTGCGCCCTCCCCGTTCCAGAGCAGGCGGCCTGGGCCGCGTTCTGCCTCAGCCTGATGAATCTCGACGAGACCCTGAACAAAGAGTGACCATGAGCCCCGCTTGGAAAATCCTTGATCCATCCTCTCCCGAACCGGTGCGGGAGCACCAGTTGGGACTGAATCGGCGGCAGTTTTTTGGCCGCAGCGCGACTGGCATCGGAGTGGCGGCATTGGCGCAGTTGCTGGGCAAGGAGGGGCTGGTCGCGGCAGGAGAGAAGGGCCCGGGCAAGGGCTTGCCCGGTCTGCCGCACTTCGCCCCGAAGGCCAAGCGGGTGATTTACCTTTTCCAAAACGGGGCACCGACCCACGTCGATCTTTTTGACTACAAGCCCAAGCTGCATGAGCTGCACGGGACCCCCGTGCCGCAAGAGTATCTCGGCACCAAGCGTTTCAGCACCATGACGGGCGATCCCACAGGGAAGCTGATGCTGGAACCGGTGGAGCCTTTCCAACAACATGGACAAAGCGGAGCCTGGGTGAGCGCGTTCCTGCCGCACACCGCGCAGGTGGCGGACGACCTGTGTTTCATCAAGAGCATGCACACCGATGCGGTGAATCATGCCCCGGCCATATCCTTCCTTCTCAGTGGGGCCCAGATTCCCGGACGGCCCACCCTGGGGGCCTGGTTAAATTATGGTCTTGGTTCACCCACGCAGGAGTTGCCCGGATTTGTGGTCATGACCTCGGTCAGCAAGGGGACAAGTTGCGGCCAGATCTTTTACGACTTCTACTGGGGCAGCGGTTTTCTCCCGACCCGCTACCAGGGGGCGAAGTTCCGAGGCAGCCGGGAGCCCGTGCTCTACCTCTCCAATCCTGACGGCATGCCGCGGGAGCTGCGGCGAGGACTGCTCGACGATCTCGCGGCGATGAACCAGCTCAAGTTCCAGCAGTCCGGGGATCCCGAGATTCAGACCCGGATCGCCCAATATGAGATGGCCTACCGGATGCAGACCTCGGTGCCGGATCTGACCGACCTCTCCAGCGAACCCGACCACATTCTCGATATGTACGGGCCCCAAGTCCGCGAGCCGGGCACGTTTGCCTACAATTGTCTGATGGCCCGGCGGCTCGCGGAACGCGGGGTGCCGTTTGTGCAGTGCATGCATGCCGGGTGGGACCAGCACAACAGCCTGACCACCGAGCTCTACACCCAGTGCCGGGATACTGACCAGCCCAGTGCGGCGCTGGTGCGCGATCTGAAAATGCGGGGCATGCTGGAGGACACCCTCGTGATCTGGGGGGGGGAATTCGGTCGCACCCCTTTCATCCAGGGTGACATCACCAATCGTCCGCGTTGGGGACGAGACCACCACCCGTATGCCTTCACCGTCTGGATGGCGGGTGGCGGCACCAAGCCGGGCCTCACCTATGGGGCCTCCGACGATCTTGGCATCAATGCGGTGGACCACCCCGTTCATGTCCACGATTTTCAGGCCACGGTCCTGCATCTGCTGGGCATTGATCACGAGCGGTTGACCTACCGGTTTCAGGGGCGCTACTTCCGGCTCACGGATGTCCACGGCACGGTAGTGCGGGATGTTCTGGCCTGAGAGGATGATCCCGGGGATGCCGGGTTTCGGGAGGTTTTCGTGCGGATGCTCCCAGGCGGGTGCGGAGGCCGCACCCTTGCCAAGAACGGCAGTTCCTGTCAGACGGGGTTACTTTGCCGAGGAAAAAACCTCCTGCCGGGAAAAATATTCTAATAAATCAATATCGGGGCCGTTCAGGGAGGTAGAAACCCGCCGCAGCCATCGATGATGTCAGCCCGCCCCACCCTCATGGATAGCCCTCCCCAGTTCCAACCATCTGCCGGAGGGGGAGACCGCCCGGAGTCCACGGACGATGCCGGATCGTTCGAGCCATCCATGACCCTGGAGGCGGCGCGGACCGAACATGCCGCTGCTCTCACCGCCTACGCAGCCAGTCTGCTGCGGGGTGATTGGGATCACGCCCGTGATGTGGTGCAGGACGCCTTTGTGCGGTTGCACCGTCAGAGCGAGCGGGACGGCGGCTTTCCTTCACCCGCTGCCCATTTAAAACGGTGGCTCTACATGGTGACCCGGAACCGGGCCATCGATCTGCTGCGTAAAAATCGCCCTATGAATGCTTCCATTGATGTGACCACACTCTCCGTGAGCGATGCCTCGCCGGACCCCTCCGACGCCGCTGAGCGTCGCGATACTTATGCCCGCCTGGAGCGGGTTCTCGACCGCCTCCCGGAAAACCAGCGAGAGGTCATCCGATTGAAATTTCAAAGCGATCTGAGCTACCGCGAAATCGCGGAAATCACCAGCTTCAGCATCGGCAATGTCGGCTTTCTGCTCCACACCGGGCTGAAGCGTCTCCGCACCTTGATGGAGGCAGCCGGCTAATCCTTTCACTTTGTTTTCACCCCAATCTCCACCGACCCACTTTTGCCACGCCATGAAACCTGATGATTTGTTTGACCACGAAGACTCCACAGGAACCGGAGATCCGCGCCTCACGGCTTATGCCCTGGGGGAAATGACTCCTGAAGAAGCCCAAGCTTTTGCTGCCGGGATCGCGGACAATGCCGCGGCACTCGCCGAGGTGGCTGAAATCCGTTCGTTTGCCGAAATTCTGCGCGGCGAATTTGCGCGGGAATTGGCCGAGGCCGACCGGCCTGCCAATGTCGTGCCACTGCCCTTGCCGGGGACTCCTGCGGGACGCAAGGTGCGGCTCTGGGCGGGACTTGTGGCCGCCGCGGCCGCCATGCTGGTTGCTGGAGTATGGCTCCGCCAGGAATGGGGCCGATCGACAGCTGGTTCCACCCTGATCGCGGAAAACACCCATCCGGCGGATGCCAGACGGATTCTCTCACCCACCAATGAGCTGTCCGATCTGGCGGGAGGGGAGATTTCCAAAGACTGGGGGATGCCGTTGGGAGAGGTGACGGAGATGTCGAAATTGGCCTCACCGGAAAGGTCGAGTGCGGCGCCCGCGGTATTGTCGGACCCTATTGGTGCGTTGGATGCCTTTGAAAAGAAAACTGATTCCGTCGCAGATTCCGGGGGCTCCGGTGTCACCGCGACCCCGGAACCGCTGGTGGTAATGACCAAACCGGCGCCCGCGGATCCCGTTGCCATTGCTCGGCCGCGTGGATTGGCTCTAACGAGCGATGGGGAATCGGTACAGTCGGCTCAGTCGAACGCTTCTGCGGCAAGCCTTGCCCAGATCCCGGGGAAGGTGAAGCCGGAAGACAGGGTATTGGTGGCTGCGGAAGAAATGCGGGGGGGGAAATCGCTCCAAACGGAAAGGTTCCGCTACCAAATGCCGTCCGCTGGAAGTGCCGCCCCCAACCCTGCCGAGCTTGACGAAGCTGTCGCCCCAACTCCGGCGGCAGGTCCAGCGTCCTCACTGTCAGTGATCAACGCCCAGTCTGGATATATCGGAGAGGTGACGATGCCATTGGCACACGCCCATCCCGCGTCTCCCAATCCCGTCGTCGACAAGGCGCCATCATTGAGAGAAGTGCCCGTGGTGGGGAGCCTTTTTGGAAAGGATATGGAAGGTGGGGAAGCCAACGGGCGTCCGGGATTCTCTACCCGGCCGAGCTCCCTGACCCCCCCCTCGGGACGCTATGCGCCAACGCAGGATCTGCCTTTCCAGAGTGCGTTGACCCAGGGAGTGTCCACTTTCTCCATCGACGTCGACACGGCCTCCTACACCACGATGAGGCGCCTCATTTTGGAATCCGGCCGGCTGCCGGAGCGCGATGCGGTGCGGGTGGAGGAAATGATCAACTATTTCCGCTATGCGTATCCCGCTCCAGATTGGCAGGCCGTCCAAAACGAGGGAGTGCAGCCATTTTCCCTTTCCGTGGACAGTGCCGCCGCGCCGTGGCAACCGGCCCATCGTCTGGTCCGGGTGGCCTTGAAAGGCGCTGAGGTGCGGGGCGAGCGCCCCGCGTCCAATCTGGTCTTCCTCATTGACGTGTCGGGTTCGATGCAACCGGCCGACCGGTTGCCCCTGCTGCAGAAGTGCCTGCGGGAGTTCGCCGGCCAACTCACCGCCCGTGACCGGGTGACCCTGGTGGTATATGCCGGCAGCAGCGGGGAAGTGCTGGCCCCCACCCCGGGGAATGACCATGCCCGCATTCTCACCGCCATCGACGCCCTGAGCGCGGGTGGCTCGACCGCGGGGGCGGCCGGTCTCCAACTTGCCTATCAGCGGGCCCGGGAGACTTTCATCGAAGGCGGCGTGAACCGGGTTTTGCTTGCCACGGACGGGGATTTCAATGTCGGCCTGAGTTCAGATGAATCGTTGGTGGATCTGGTGGAGCGGGAGGCCAAATCCGGAATCAGCCTCACCGTGCTGGGAGTGGGGCAGGGGAATTTGAACGATTCCATGCTGGAAAAAATCACCAACAAAGGCAACGGCCAGTATCACTACATCGACCGCCCCTCCGAAGGGCATCGCATTCTCGTCGAGCAGATGAGCGGGGCGCTCGTCACCATCGCCAAGGATGTGAAGATCCAGGTGGAGTTCAATCCCGGCCGGGTCGCTGCTTTCCGACTGATCGGCTATGCCAACCGGGTGATGCCTCGGGAGCACTTCGAGGATGACACCAAGGACTCCGGGGACATCGGTGCGGGCCACACGGTGACCGCTTTCTACGAGGTGGTGCCAGTGGAGGCTGCCGGTCTCACGGCGAATGATCCCCGGCCCCAACTGGAGGGGCGTCGCTATGTCCAACCAGTGGAGCCCTCGGAGGGCTTACAGGCGAAGTCGATGGCTGAAAACCTCAGCCGGGTCGGGGCGAGACTGGTCGAAAGCGAGGAAATGATGACCGTAAGACTGCGCTACAAACAACCCGAAGGCAGCACCAGCAGGCTGATCGAGAGTGCCTTTGTGGACAAAGGGATTCCGTTTGAACAGTCGTCGGCAGATTTCCGCTTTGCGGTGGCGGTGGCTTCCTTCGGGATGCGTCTCCGCGGCACGGAATTCCCCGGTCCCGCGCCGCGTCCGGAAGATCTGGCACAGATGGTGGCCGCCGCCAATGCCGCCTCCCCCGGACTGGAGCCGGCGGAGCGGGGGCGTCGCGAGGAGTTCCTCCAGATCCTGCAGCGGGCCGCGGGTCTCCTGCCGGACCCCACTGGAGCCCCTCCGGCTCCCGGGGTGGGGGAGGATGTCCGCCGCAAACTGGAAGAACTGCGCTGAGTCCCACAGGCTTCCGGTCGGGGTGCGCAAGGTCTCCGGGAGGTCCCGGAGGCCTTTTTTCCTCGGTGACAGAACCGTTTGTCCGGTGGCGTTTCCGCTTTGGCTGTGCGAGCGTGTGACGTCGCCGCCATGCCCGAGGATTCCCAGACCATCGCTGTAGAAAACGAGTCCATCGAGATCCGTTGCCATTTCATCCGCCACCGCAATGCCCTCCTCGTCCGGGGGCAGTTCACCCCGCTTTACACCGATCATTATCTCCACCTCATGCAGCATGGGCTGCGCTACCCGGCCGAAGCCGACCAGTTTCTCAAGGATGGCCTGACCGCTTTGACCCTCCACCTGGCCTCCCGTCCGCGCAACGAAACCGTGGCTTGGACGCTGCACCAACAGAATCCACCGAGGAATTTCTTCATCACCGGAAGCAGCGTGACCGGTGCGGTGACTGGTCGGGTTTTTCTCGACGGGGTCAAAGAGCATGCCTCGAACCTCTTTTACAGCCAGACGACCAGTGAAGGCAAAGAGCCCCGGGTCAGCGTGGTGGAGTTTGAAGAAACGTCGGCCTTTGCCGCCGTGGAATCCTTCTACCGGCAGAGCGAGCAGCGACCGGCGCGCTATTTCTGTGGTGACGATGAGTCCTTTGCCATGCTGAGCGCGCAGCCGGATTGTGACCTGCCCTGGTTTTTTGGACTCAATGAAGACGACATTCGCCGGATCGATGAAGTGGAGGAGCTGAGTCTTTTGGAGACCCGGGCCTACCGGTTTGATTGTGGCTGCGATCTCGAGCGCATTCTCCCTGCGGTGGCCCGGCTCACGGGGGCCACGCTGGAAGAACTCTTCGAAAGCGGGGAGGCGATCAAGGTCGAATGCCCCCGGTGTGGCGCAAAATATGAGGTGGACCGAAAGGATTTGCCGGGCGGAAATCTTTGATTTCCTGCCCGTCTGGAATGTTCCGGCATTGTCATTATCAAAATGCTGGCACGGGGCCTGCTTAGATGATGGTAGTTTCCTGGGTTCAGGAACTTTCCTCCATGTCCATCCACGTCGCCTTACGTCACGCCACGACCTACCGTTTTGACCGGCCGGTCAGTCTGTCGCCGCATTCCATCAGGCTTCGGCCCGCGCCGCACTGCCGTGCGCAGGTCCTGGGCTATTCGCTCCGGGTCAGCCCGCAGCCCCACTTCCTGAATTGGCTTCAGGATCCCCAGTCCAACCACGTGGCCCGACTTGTCTTTCCGGAAAAGGCCACCGAGTTCCGTGTTGAAGTCGACTTGGTGGTTGAAATGGCGGTTTACAATCCGTTCGATTTTTTCCTGGAGAAAGAAGCGGAAACCTATCCCTTCACCTATGATCCCATCCTGGTGCATGAACTGGCCCCCTTCCGGCAGGTTCTGCCCGCGACAAGCCGGCTCCGGGAGTATGTCGCCGCGATGCACCAGAAACACGGCGAAAAAGAGACGGCCCCGAGAACGATCGATTTCCTGGTGGCGCTGAACCGGGCGGTCAATCAGGAGGTTCGCTACCTGATCCGACTGGAACCCGGAGTGCAAACCCCGGAGGAAACGCTGGCCCGGGGGAGCGGTTCCTGCCGGGACTCCGCGTGGCTGCTGTGCCAGATGCTCCGCCATCTCGGCATCGCAGCCCGCTTTGTCAGTGGCTATCTTATTCAGCTCAAGCCTGATGAGGTGCCGCTGGATGGTCCTGCGGGCGCGAGTGAAGATTTCACGGACCTTCATGCCTGGTGTGAAGCTTACTTGCCCGGAGCAGGCTGGATCGGTCTGGACCCGACTTCGGGTCTGTTGGCCGGGGAGGGGCACATCCCACTGGCGGCGACTCCCGATCCTGGCAGTGCCGCGCCGATCAGCGGGATGACTGACAAATGCGAAGTCGAGTTTGACTTTGAAATGTCAGTGACCCGCATCCAGGAGTCCCCGCGGGTCACGAAGCCCTACACCGAGCATCAATGGGCCGCCATTGAATCTCTGGGGCACCGCATCGACGCGCAACTCGGGGAGGATGATGTTCGGCTCACCATGGGGGGCGAGCCGACCTTTGTCAGCATCGATGACATGGAAGGCGCCGAGTGGAACATGGAGGCGGTTGGTCCGACCAAGCGCCTCCTCGCCAGCGATCTGCTGCGCCGCCTGCGGGGACGGTTTGCTCCGGGAGGGCTGCTTTTTCATGGCCAGGGGAAATGGTATCCCGGTGAAATGCTGCCCAGATGGGCGCTGGCGGTGTATTGGCGGCGGGATGGGCAACCCATTTGGCGCGATCCTGCTCTGCTTGCGGACGATGCCCAGAGTTACGGACATGATGAAAAGGATGCCCGTCGCTTTGGACTGGCGCTGGCGCTGGCGCTGGGCGTCGATCCTCGCTTTCTCATGCAGGGGCATGAAGATGCCTTTTACTACCTCTGGAAAGAGCGCCGCCTGCCGGTGAATGTGGATCCCTTCGAGTCGAATCTGAAAGACCCGCTGGAGCGGGAGCGTCTGGCGAGGATTTTCGGGCAGGGTCTCGACAAGATCATTGGGTATGCGCTGCCTCTGCGCCGTCAGCGGGTGGAAGGTCATGCCGTGTGGGAGAGTGGGCCTTGGTTTCTGCGCGATGAACGGCTTTACCTTATTCCGGGGGATTCTCCGATGGGATACCGCTTGCCTCTGGACAGTCTGCCTTGGGTCAGTGAGGCGGATTTTCCGTGGGTGCATCCGCCCGATCCTTCGCATGACCGCGAAGCTCTGCCACCGCAGTTTTTCAGCCGGGTGAATTATTTGCGTGCCGCCTCGGGAGGCATTGACTCCTACCTAGCCGACATGGAAGCATCCGGCCGTTGGACAGGGCCCGAGTCCCGCATTCCCGGGCCGCAAGAATCCGCCGCCTGGCTGACCCGGACCGCCATGTGTTTCGAGGCCCGCGAAGGCCGGTTGCACGTCTTCATGCCCCCCGTGGCAGACACGGAAGACTACCTGGACCTTATCGCTGCGATCGAAGACACGGCGGCGGCCTTGCATCTTCCGGTCATTATTGAGGGCACGCCGCCTCCCTACGATGCCAGACTCCGAGTCATCAAGGTGACTCCCGACCCAGGGGTCATCGAAGTGAACCTCCAACCTGCCTACGATTGGAAGGAACTGGTTCACAACACCACCACTCTCTACGAGGAAGCCCGCCAATCTCGCCTTGGCACCGAGAAATACCTCATCGATGGGCGGCATACCGGGACCGGAGGGGGGAACCATATCGTCATCGGAGGAGAAACGCCCGCGCATTCTCCGCTGCTCCGCCGACCGGACCTCCTGCGATCCTTGGTGGCTTTCTGGCACAATCATCCGTCCCTGAGCTTTCTTTTCAGTGGTCTTTTCATCGGGCCCACAAGCCAGCATCCCCGGGTCGATGAAGCGAGACTCGACAGTCTGGCGGAACTGGAATTGGCTTTCCGCCAAGTGCCCGATCACGGTCAGGTGCCTCCTTGGTTGGTCGACCGGCTTTTCCGGAATCTGCTCGTCGATTCGACTGGGAACACCCACCGGACGGAGTTCTGCATCGACAAACTCTATTCCCCCGACTCCTCCACTGGTCGTCTGGGCCTGCTGGAAATGCGTGGCTTCGAAATGCCGCCTCATGCCCGCATGAGTCTGGCCCAGCACCTCCTCCTGCGAGCGGCGATCGCCCGCTTTTGGCGTCAGCCCTACAATCAGGAACTCGTCCGCTGGGGGACGGGACTGCACGACCGCTTCATGCTGCCGCATTTCGTTTGGAGCGACTTCTGTGATGTCCTCGAGGACATGCAGGAACACGGGTTCCCTCTGTCGGAGGAGTGGTTCGCTCCCCACTTTGAATTCCGCTTCCCCCGCATCGGGGATCATTCGCTGTGGAATCTCTGGCTGGAATTCCGCACCGCGTTGGAACCCTGGCATGTGCTGGGCGAAGAATCTGCGGCCGGGGCCACCTCCCGTCATGTTGACAGTTCCCTGGAACGGCTTCAGGTCAAAGTGCGGGGTCTGGTTCCGGGACGCCATGTCCTGGCCTGCAACGGTAGGGCTCTGCCTCTCCATCCCACCGGAACGGTGGGAGAATTTGTCGCGGGGGTGCGCTACCGGGCCTGGCAGCCTCCGCGCTGCCTTCAGCCCACCATCGGGGTGCACAGCCCACTGGTCTTCGATCTTCTCGACTCGTGGAGTGGCCGCAGTCTGGGAGGCTGCCAATACCATGTCTCCCACCCCGGGGGCCGGGGCTACGACACCTTTCCGGTCAATGCCTATGAGGCCGAGGCGAGAAGATTGTCGCGGTTCTTCCCCATGGGGCACTCCCCTGGTCCGGTGACGGTGCCGAAGGTGTCGATTGACCGGGACTTTCCCTTTACGCTTGACCTGAGAAAGGCATAGTTCCTTGATGCCAGTCCGTCCCTCTGTTGGCTTTCCCGGCAATTGAGGACACAATGGGGTGCATTACCGACCCATGTCCATGCCAGCTCAGCTCCCCACCGGGTCCGCCATTCCACCTTCCCAGGCTGGTGGATTGCTTGCCGGATATGTTCCCCAATCCGGGGTTTGGGATGAGATGTTGCTGCCCGGCGGTGGCATTCGGCCTCATTGGAAAGCCTACGCCCGTTTTTTGGAAAGCGTCGATGCCGAAGAGATCGGGCGGCGCCAGAGCCAGATGCAGAAGCTTCTGAGGGACCATGGCGTTACCTACAACATGTATGACGATACCAGGGGCGCCGGTCGTCCCTGGGAACTGGATCTCCTGCCCCTGTTGCTTCCCCAGTCAGAATGGCAGTCTGTTTCCGTGGGATTGGCGCAACGGGCCAGGCTCCTCAATGCCATCCTCGCGGATCTCTATGGGGCAAAGACTTTGCTCAAGAGGGGACTTCTGCCCCCGGCCCTGGTGCATGGGAATCCCGGATTTCTCCGCGGGGTCAGTGGGGTGGTGCCTCCGGGGGGGAAGTTTCTCGTCCGGCTTGGCGCCGATCTGGTCCGGGGACTCGATGGCCGATGGATGGTGCTGGCCGACCGCCTGCAAGCGCCGTCTGGAAATGGTTACGCCTTGGAGAACCGGTTGGTCCTCGCCAATGTCCATGCGGAGGAGTTCAACGCCCTCGGAGTGAGGCGGCTCTCCGACCACTATGAAGTGATCAAGCAGATGCTGCAATCCCTGGCTCCACGGGCCAGAGGAGGGGCCAGCATCGCCATGTACACTCCCGGTCCGTACAACGAGACCTATTTTGAACATGCCCTCAAGGCGCGCTATTTGGGCTATCCATTGGTCGAGGGGGCCGACCTCACGGTAAGGGACCGGCGTGTGCATATGAAGACCCTGGAAGGACTCCGCAGAGTCGATGTCCTGATCCGCCATGTTGATGATGTTTTCGCCGATCCGCTGGAACTGGAACCAAATTCAATGCTGGGGGTGGCAGGCCTTTTGGAGGCTTGGCGATCAGGCAGTGTGGCTTTGGCCAATGGGTTGGGAACCAAGGTTGTGGAGACCCCTGCGTTGCATCCTTTTCTCCCGGGACTTTGCCGGCATCTCCTCGCTGAGGAGTTGCTCCTGCCTTCCGCACCGACTTGGTGGTGCGGTCAAGCCCGGGAACGGGAGATGGTCCTCGCCTCGCCGGACCGCTGGGTGCTCAAGCCTGCTTTCGTGCGCGGGGCCCGCGATCCCATATTTCTGGCGGATCTTTCCCCTTCCGACAAAGCGTCTCTGCTTGAGCGCTTGAGAAGCACGCCGCATGACTGGATTGCCCAGGAAGCGCTGCCACTTTCCACCGCCCCGACCTTGGTGCGCGGCCGACTTGAGCCCCGTGCCTTGGTCTGGCGAACCTTTACGGTCGCGGGCAACGATGGATACAACACCATGCCGGGTGGTCTCAGCCGGGTCAGCCCGGAACCCCGCCGCTGGATCGTCACCATGCGCAGCGGGGGTATCAGCAAAGACACCTGGATCATCGGCGATGGCGCGGAGACCGTCGGTCCCGGTGTGATCCAGCAGGCCCCCACCGTGATCCGGCCGAGCCGTCCTCCGGGGGCCGTGCCCAGCCGTGCGGCGGATCATTTGTTTTGGTTGGGACGCTATGCCGAACGTCTCGAGACCACCGTGCGGGTGCTGCGGGCGCTACTGCAGCGTCTCTTCAGCGAAAGACCCGCTGAAAGCAATCCCGAGATCCGTGCCTGCCTGGATCTGCTCAAAGCGATGGGCTTTTCCAGCATCGGAGCCAACATCAGGAATGAGCTGCGTGAAATCATCCGCGATCCGAAAAAGGACGGAAGCCTGTCCGATCTGCTGGGTAGGATCCGTTTCAATGCCTCTTCCGCTCGCGATCGTCTGAGCGACGACATGTGGAGGCTCTTCAATCATCTCGACCGGGACGGAATGTTGGACAGGACTTCCGCCGGCCTTTCCGGTGCGCAGGACCTTCTGGATTCGTTGGTGCTCGATCTCACGGCATTCAGCGGCCTGCAGCAGGAAAACATGACACGTGGCCATGGCTGGAGGTTTTTGGAGATCGGGAAACGCATCGAGCGGGGATGGCAGACGTTGACGCTCCTTCAGACTGCCTCCGGATCGGAACTCGGGGAAGAGGCGGTGCTGCCGCCTTTGCTGGAAATCTGCGACAGCAGCATGACTTACCGGAGAATGCATTTCTCCCGCCCGTCCCTCCTGCCTGCCGTCGATCTGCTCCTGCTGGATGAGTCCAATCCGCGTTCGGTGGCCTTCCAGCTTCAGGCATTGGGGCGCCAAAGTGCGCGTCTTCCCAGCGATCCCACCACCGATTCCGGTGGCCGCGAACGCCAGCAGACGGATGCCCTGCTTTCCGATCTCAGTGGCATCAATCTGGTCTCCATGGCCGCCGCCGAGAGGGATCCCCGGGTTGAGTTGCCCGCCCTGTGTCAACATTTGGCCGATTCTCTGGAAGTCCTTTCAGATTTGCTCACCGAGCACTTCTTCAGTCATGCCGTGCGCCGTGTCCGCTGACCCGAGTCCTCATGCAGTACCGAATCACCCACAAGACGACCTGGACCTATGAGCGACCGGTGACCGTTTGCCACTACACCGCTCGCCTTGAGCCGAGGACGCTTCCCCAGCAAAGCTGTCCGTGGCATGAGCTGCACATCCATCCCCAGCCGACGGAAAAAGCCACCCGTTGCGATTATTTCGGAAATTCGAGTGTGTATTTCGAGATCGAAGGCTCGCACGAATCGTTGGAAATCACGGCCCAAAGTCTCGTCAGATTGCAGCAGAACGCCCCGGTCGACAGCAGGGCCACGCCAGCTTGGGAGTTGGTCCGTGATGCCTGTCTTGCCGACCAACTGACGCCCACTGCGGTGGCCGGGGAGATGTGCTTTGCTTCGCCTTTGATTCCGGTGGATTCCGTGTTTGCCGCTTATGCCAAGCCGTCCTTTCCACCGGGACGTCCGATTCTGGAGGGAGTGAAGGATTTAAACCGTCGGATCTTCAAAGACTTTGCCTTTGATCCCACCGCGACGGACTTTGCCACGCCCGTGGCCAAAGTTCTGCAGCAGCGGCGCGGCGTGTGCCAGGATTTTGCCCAGGTCATGATCGCCTGTTTCCGTTCCCTGGGTTTGCCGGCCCGCTATGTCAGCGGCTACCTTGAGACACTGCCTCCTCCGGGGCAGCCCAAATTGGTTGGAGCCGATGCCTCGCATGCATGGGTGTCGGTGTATTGTGGTGACGAGGTGGGATGGACCGATGCCGATCCGACCAACAACGTGCTTCCGGGGTCGCGCCACATCACCCTGGCCTGGGGACGCGATTTTGGTGATGTCAGTCCCCTGCGCGGGATCACCATTGGGGCGGGAGAACAGGTTCTCCAGGTGTCGGTGGATGTGCTTCCCGTTGAGGTGTGAGGGCGCCCACGGACGGCCTTCAGTCAAACTGGATTGGTCTTGGAGGCGGCAGATTCAGTTTCGGTGCGGGAGCAAGTCGGGCCGACGGAGGGGCCGGAACTCCCGGGAGGGAAGGTGGTGTGGGTAGCGACGGAGTTCCGGCGGGGGGTTGCTGGGTGGCGGGATCAATCTTGGTCGTGGGGTCGGCAAGGGCACTTGGTTCGGTCCCGGTCAGGGCTGGATCATCAATCACCACCGGAGTCGCCATCAGAGTGGAATTTCCTGAGGAGAGGCCCGTGTAGGGAATGTCAGCTTCCTCGTCGGTGAGGGGACGGGCGACCAAAATAGCCCCCGCTCCAACGGGTTCAGCTCTAAGGGTGCCTTCCGGTTTCTCTTCAGGCTCCGGATCCGGCAGGGCAATCGGTCGCGCGGCCCGGAATCGCTGCTCAGGCAGGTAACTTTTGTAGGGATCATTGCCGAGGAGCAGTTTGCCCACCGGGAATACTGGTTCCGCCGCACCGCCGGCTCGGATGGGTGCGGCGACCAGCGCGGTCGAAGGACCGGTGCTGCTGTTGAGCAGATTGGGATCGGGCCGGAGGGGCTTCGAGCCCTGGGTCAGAGTTTTCGCGCCCCCGCCACCATGGATCGGGCAGGATCGAGTCACCGGAGTGCCGGGGCGCACATGTTCGACGTAGGTGGTACGGAGAAATTTCTCTCCCAATTTGGGATCCTCCACTTTTACGTAGCAGGCGTCAGTGGCGAGTTCCCCGGAAATCGCGCAGATTTCGATTTCGATGGCCCCTCTTGGCGGCGTGAAGGGTTGGGGCGTCATGGAGTCCGCCGCGGCGTTCATTGCCTGGGTCCAGATCGGCAGAACCGTGTCACTGCTGAAGCAGTTCTCGAAAATGGTCGTCGGTGTGTCCAGTCCGGCCCAAACCGCGCAAGTGACCTCGGAGGTGTATCCAATGAACCAATTGTCGGCAAATCCATAGTCGGTGCCCGATTTGCCGGCCACGGGAAAATCTTTGAGGCCGTACTTCTCATAGGCTTTTTCTCCGGTGCCGTTGTGCAGGGCGTCGCGGAGGCAGCTGGAAATCTGGAAGGCGGTGTATTCGTCAATGACCTTGTCCTTGGCCATGCTGGGCTCGCCTTTGTAGCGTTCGACCCCGGAGCTGTCCTCTACTCTGGAGATGATGTAGGTTTCTTTCGGATGGATGCCCTGATTGGGGAAGATGGAGTAGGCGAGGCAAAGCTCCGTCATTGAGGTCTCGCTGCGGCCGAGCAGGGAGGCGTTGTATTTCCGCAGATCACCCAGGAAACGGATTCCAGATTTTTCCGCGAGATCGATCGTTTTCTCCAAGCCTGTGGCGATTCCAAGGCGGGCGGTGGCGGCGATTTTGGATTTTGACAGCGCGTAACGTGCCGTGATGGAACCTTCATGGACGAGTCCTTCGGTGGTCTCCCCGCCCCATTCCCCGGCGATGCCTTCCTCACCCCCGATCTGGATGCGTTTGAGGTTGATGGGGCTGTCGTCCACCAGTGAGCCGGGAAAGGAACCGTTCTCGAACGCGGCGGCATACACAAAGGGCAGAAAGGCTGTGCCGGGCCTGCGGCGGCTCATCACGGTGCGGTCGTACATGCTGTCGCCGAAATCCCTTCCTCCCACCAGGGCCACGACGGCGCCGGTGCGGTTTTCAATCATCAGGAGAGCTCCTTGGAGGTATTTCGGAGTGGGCAGATCCACCTCCTCCACGGCCTGACCGTTGGTTTTGGCCGTCGCCAAAACTCTCGACTTCAACGCTTTGTAAGCAGAGAGGGTCTCATGCTGGTAGGCTTTGTTTTTTTCCACCTCGGCAAGTTGCTTGACGAGGCTCTCTTCCGCCGCCTGTTGGACACGCTGGTCGATGGTGGTGTGAATTTTGAAACCACCTTCCGAGACCTGCTCGTAGCCGATGATCTCGATGATTTGTTGGCGGACTTTCTCGTAGACATACTTGGACTGACCAGTGGGGGAGACCCGGGGAGCAGTCAGAAGCGGGTGCGTCGAAAGCTCGGCGACTTCGCTCTCCGTGAGATACCCTTCCGCAAGCATGCGGCGAAAGACGATATTGCGGGTTTTGCGCGACTCTTCGGGATCGTTAAAAGGGGAGAGACGGTTCGGGCTTTTGATCAGGCCGACGAGCGTGGCACACTCCTCCGTGGAGAGGTCGTGGACCTCCTTGCCGAAATAGCCGTTGGCCGCCGCATTGACTCCGTAGAAGCCGCTCCCGAAGTAGATCCGGTTCAGGTAAAGCTCGAGCACTTTCCGCTTCATTTGTCGGCGGTCCTTGGTCTCCTCAAGCAGGAATTCCTCGATCCGGTTCGCCAGGAACGCTTCGGTCACTTTGCGGCTGATGCTGCGATCCTTGAGCTCAAACGCATTGCGTGCGAGCTGTTGGGTGATGGTGCTCGCTCCCTGGGTCACTTCCCGTGCCTGAATGTTGAGGATGACCGCCCGAATGATCCCGATCTTGTCCACTCCGTCATGGGAGTAAAAACGCTCGTCTTCCGTGGCGATGAGGGCGTTGATCAGGGCTTCCGGGATTTCTGCGATGCCCACAGGCTTGCGGTTCTGCACGAAAATGCGTCCCAGCTCCGCCCCGTGCCGGTCATAAATAATGCTTGCGACCTCCAGTTTCTCGAGTTGTGACATGTCGAGAGAGTTCGCGAAGTCCTTCCGCGGTTTGGCATAGAAATACACCACCGTGGCCCCGATGATCCCCAGCAGCAGGCCGAGGAGTGTCATACCGATCAGAACGCTAACATACCAAGGCCTGCGCTTCCGGCGGCGGAACTCGTGTTTGCCCCGGCGTGGCGGGAGGTTGATGGTGTCTTCGAAGCTGGACAAGGGAAAAGTCCTGGAATTCAGTTTTTCAGGGGTATCATGGCCCCAGAATGTGCGCAGAGCAAGTGGAAGCCAATGACGTTCCGGGGAATGCCCGGGAACCGCTCAGGAGGGTCATACGGGAAATCATGGTACGCTCAGGTGGAGCCATTTCTTTCGCCGAATTCATGGCACTGGCCCTCTACCATCCAGAATGGGGCTATTACGCCCGTCCTGGGATGCGCACGGGGCGGAGAGGCGATTTTTACACCAACGTCAGTGTGGGCCCTGCCTTTGGTGAGATCCTAGGCTGGGCAGCGGAGGCCCGGTGGCGACTGGCGGGAGAGCCTGCCGTTTTTCATCTGGTTGAGCAGGGTGCCCACGATGGCCAACTGACGGCCGATCTGCAGGCCGGGCTGGTGAAGCGGGGCAGCCCCCTGGCCAGCGCGGCCCGGCATTGGATCGTGGAGCCGCTTCCCGGGCGAGCCGTGGCGTTGCGGACACGGTTTGGCGACTCTGTCCAGGTGGTGGCCGATTTGGCTGACATTGTCGCGCCTCAAGGGCTGTTTTTTTGCAATGAGTTGGTGGATGCTTTGCCGGTGAATGTGCTGGTGGCACGCAATGGACGGTGGTGTGAGCGGGGCGTGGGCTGGGAAAAGGATGGTCCGGTCTGGCTGGAACGGGAGCTGCAGGACGATTCCCTGCCAGAGGTGGTGGCGAATTTGGGCGAAGCGGGACCGGAGGGCCGTGTCACCGAGTTTTGCCCCGGCCGCAAGCAATGGGTCCAGCAAGTGGGCCGCCTCTTTCCGGAAGGGGGGTGGTGGTGGGTGTTTGACTATGGGGAACCCGGGGTCAGGGGCGAAACATTGCGGTGCTATGCCGGTCATCATCGCACCCAGGATCCTTTCCAGGATATTGGCCGGTTGGATATCACCTCCGATGTCGATTTTGGGGCGATGGCGGAGGAAGCCCGCGCGGCAGGCTTGGAGGTTTGTCCCCTGCAGGATCAACACGATTTTCTCACCCGTGAAGCCGTTTCGTGGCTTTTGTCGATCGAGCAGGAAACCGCCTCGGTTGGCCATATTCCAGTTGAGCTGGCGTCAAGAATCCGGCAATTCCGCACCCTGACCCACCCCGGTCTGATGGGACGCTTGTTCAAAATCAGCGAATGGCGCCGACTCTGAAGTGGCATCAGGGAACCGGAGACCCCGCAGGAGGTGCCGTTGCCACCGGAGTGGCGGCGTTGGAGACTGCTGGTGCGGATGACCCGGTGGGTGGGTCGGAACTCAGTTCCTGTTTGCCGGCAGGGAAGGCGTTGCGTTGGATTTCTCGGATTTTCAGCCGCATCGCTTCCACTTCCTCTTTCGTGAATTGCTTGCCATCGGGGAGGTCCAGCATGGTGAACAAATCGGACATACCGGTGTGAATGGCTTTGATGTGCTTCAGCTCCTGGACCTGGGGTTCCAGTGTTTCGAGGGTCATCAGGAAATATTCCACAAGATCCCGCCGGGCCAGAACCTGGGCCTTCTCGGGTTTGAAATCCTCCAGCGCGGCAGTGCAGGCGATTTCGAAAGCCCGCATCCAGCCGCCCAGGGCAATGAGGTGGGCCACTTCGACATCCCGCAAGAGCAGCATTTCCGCCTCGACATCCATCTGGGTTTTGGCCAGTTCGGTTTTCAGGCCAGACCAGTCCGACAGCGCGCTATGTTCGAAAAGGCTTTTCGCATGCTTGGACAAACGGGAGCCCGCCCCCAGAATTTCGGCATGCTTCTTCAATGCCCGGGCCACTGTCTCGAGGTCGCCCAGTTTTTCGGCTTCGACTGCACAAAATCCATCCGCGATGAGACCTCCCAGAGCAATGGCAAGCTTGGTTCGGTCTTTGGGAGTCGACTTCGATGGCTCACGCTTGAGTTTGTCGTAGGGCAGGGGGCGGAGTTTTTGAAGGTCGTCAAAAATCTTCCGGATTGAAGGAGTCGTGAATTGATTGACGCCATACTCCTCCCGCAGATGTTCGTCTTCGATGAGATCCTCCGGAATTTCCTGGGCCATCAGAGCCGTGCCGGTCAGGCCCGCAGCCAGGCAACAGACCAACCCGATGACCGCAGCAGGGGTGGGAAAAATGGAGGGTGTCACAGCCTTGGATGGAGATCGAATGGAGACGCCGGAGCGGCGTTGAATCGGGTGACTTTACATGCATTCAATAAACCACGCCAAAGGATAATTAAGAAGATATGGTTGATAGTTTTGTTTTCGAAACTATTTTTTAAAAAGATTCTCCATTTGGCGTCCCAAAAGCCATCATTTTTGACCGTTCCATGACTCCACCGCGCTGTTTGTTGTTGTCGTTGCCTTGGCTTGCTCTCTGTCTCTGCCAGTGTGCCAAAGACAAAATCCATACCATCGCGATTTCCGTGCCAGATCAGCGCATGGCGGTATACAAAAAAGGGGAGTTGATCCGGGAATACCGGGTCTCGACATCCAAATTTGCCCTAAGTGACCAGCCTGGCAGCAAAGGGACACCTCTTGGGCACATGGAGATCGCGAAAAAGTTCGGAGGCGGATTGCCGCCGGGCGCGGTGTTGAAAGACCGCAAATGGACCGGCGAAATTTTGCCGCCGGATTCCCCGGGGCGGGATCCCATCGTAAGTCGGATCCTTTGGCTGCGCGGTCTGGAACCGCAGAATGCCAACGCCTACAATAGGTACATCTACATCCATGGCACGGCGGAGGAATCCCGCCTGGGTTCTGCGGCCAGCTACGGTTGCATCCGAATGGCCTCACGGGATGTGGTGGAACTGTTTGACATCGTCGGTGTCGGGGCCGGTGTGGATGTCCGCAATGAACCCTTGCGGCGAGTGAGCCCTGGTCCGACCCCGGTTGCGTGGGTGAGTCCAGTATCCCCGTTAAACCAGTCTGTCGAGGCTCCCCGGATCATGCCTCCTCATTCGGAGGCCAGCGCCGTGCTTCCAGTGAGGATTCCGCCTCCTCCTCTTCCTACTTCGTCTGAAATGGTCTGGCTTCCTCCGGGCCCTCCGGGGTCCTATGCCATGACCCCTTGAAGGGGGCCGATTCAGATTGCATTTCCCCGGCGCGATTCGCACCCTGGGGACGCGGCGTCCAGAGATCGGTAGGCTCAGGTAACGTGAGATGACGAAACCAAAATTGCGCTGGGGGATCCTGGGGACCGGGATGATTGCGGGCAAGTTTGCCTTCGATCTTCCCCGCTCACAGGGGGGCGTTCTGCTGGCCACCGGTTCCCGAACTCTGGTGGCGGCACAACGGTTTGCATCCCAATATGGTGGGAAGGCCTATGCCGGCTATGAAATGATGCTTCAAGATCCGGCGGTCGACGCCGTCTATGTTGCGCTGCCCAATGGAATGCACCATGAATGGACTCTTCGTGCATTGGAGGCCGGCAAACATGTCCTTTGTGAGAAGCCGATTGCCGCGAACTCCCGACAAGCGCAGGAAATGTTCGCCGCCGCGGATCGCTCCGGTTGCCTTCTGGTCGAGGCTTTCATGTACCGGGCCCATCCGTTGCTTCCCAAGCTCATCGCCACGGTGCGAAGCGGCATCCTTGGGGAGTTGCGTCTCATCCGTTCCAACTTCACCTTTGCCCGCCCGGAGTCGGATCATGACGCCCGGTACCATACCGGACAATCCGGTGGTGCTCTGATGGATGTGGGCTGTTATTGCGTGAATCTTTGCAGGCAGGTGGTTGGTTTCGAGCCGGATGCGGTTCAGGCCATGGCCCATCTCCATCCGGGTGGGATTGATGAATACGCTGCTGCTCTGCTCCGTTTTCCCGGAGACGTCCTGGCCACGATCACGTGTGGCATGACCGTGGTCTCGGATGACAT
This sequence comes from Akkermansiaceae bacterium, assembly GCA_024233005.1. Taxonomy (GTDB): domain Bacteria; phylum Verrucomicrobiota; class Verrucomicrobiia; order Verrucomicrobiales; family DEV007; genus JACKQE01. The sequence continues at coordinate 686,708 of JACKQE010000001.1, forward strand.
GACCCATATCGCCGGCACCAAGGGGAGGATCGCCATCCGCGCCTTTTGGTTTGGACGCGACGGTTTCACCGTGACCCGGGGGGATCATACCCAGACCATCCAGGTGGAGGAAACGCGTCCCCTCTATGCCATGGAGGCGGACGCGTTTGCTGCGGCGGTCTTTGGCCAGGCTCCTCCCTGGATCAGCAGGGAGGATACCTTGGGCAACATGCTCGTTCTGGACGCTCTCCGGCAGAGTGCCGGTGTTCCGCTTGGTTGAGCGGGGAAGAGGTTAGGGCGTGATTTCCTGCCCGTTGGAAGGATCCCGGATCACGAACTGTTCGCGATGGAACGTCGGATCGCTGCGGAAGGTGAGCCGGGCATTGTGACGTCTTTCGATGTCCACCAGCAGCTCCGAGTCGCGCGTCCGGAGACGCTCCAGAACATCGGGATGGACCAGGATGAGCAGTTCGGAGAGGCGACCCTTGTATTTGGCGAGGGCACTGTGGGTCCGTCGTTGGATTTCCGCGCTCATCGTCGCCGTGGAGCGGATTTTGCCCCGACCTTGACAGTACTGGCACGGTTCGGCCACCGTGACGCTGAGTGATTCATGGAGTCGCTGGCGGGTCATTTCCATGAGGCCGAGCTGTGAGATGGGCAGGACCTGGGTTTTGGCCTTGTCCCGTTTCAGTCGGTCCTTCATGGCCTTGTAGACGGCCTGGCGGTCGCGGGGATTCTTCATGTCAATGAGGTCGACAACGATGAGTCCTCCGATGTTCCGGAGCCGCAGTTGGCGGGCCACTTCCTGGGCGGCCTCGATGTTGGTTTGCAGGATCATCTGGTCCTGGTTCTTGGCGCGCCCGGTGTTGACGTCGATCGCCACAAGGGCTTCCGTTTCGTCGATGACCAGATAGCCGCCACTGGGCAGCCAGACTTGGCGGAAAAACGCGTCGTCGATCTGCTTCTGGATGCCCATTTTGTCAAAAATGGGCGTCGTGGTTTGGAAATGTTGGATTCGCTTCTTGGACCGGCGGGAAATGATACCGACCAGATCGCGCATTCTCTCCACCGTGGCGGGATCGTCGCAGAGCACTTCCCCCACTTCTTCGGTGAGAAAGTCCCGCACGGTGCGTTCGATGAGGTCGGGCTCGCGGAAAGCACAGAGAGGAGCTTTGCCTTTCGCCTGTTCTTCAATGTCGGCCCATTGGTCGATCAGAATGCTGAGGTCACGGACAAAGAAACGAGCTTTCTGACCGACGGAGACGGTCCGGAGGATGACTCCCATGTTTTCCGGAACGCTCAATTTCTCCATGATCTTGCGGAGCCGGATCCGTTCCTTGGGATCTTCAATTTTTCGAGAAATGCCGAACTGGTCGTTGCGCGGCATGAGGACCATGAAGCGCCCGGCGAGGGAGATATTCGTCGAAACCCGGGGGCCCTTGTTACCGATGGGGCCTTTGGTGATTTGCACCAAGACCTCCGAGCCGACCGGATAGAGATCGGGGATGTCCTTGGCGGTGATGCGTTTGCTCTGTTTCTTGCCGCCGCGCTTGATTTCCTCAAGTCCGGCATCAAGCGCCTCTGGGATGGCATCCCAGAAATGCAGAAAGGCGTTCTTTTCGAGGCCGATGTCCACGAACATGGCCTTCAGGCCGGGCTCGATATTGCGGACAACGCCTTTGTAGATGGATCCAATGATGTTTTCCTCACCCGCTCGTTCGACAGTGTATTCCTCAAGCATGCCGTCCTCGAGAAGGGCCACCCGGGTTTCCAGTTTTTCGTGGTTGATGATGATTTTCTGCCCCTCGGCAGTGGTTTTGAATCCAAGGAGTTTTTTAAGTTTGGCAAACATGGGGTAGGTGCAATTGGGCGCAGAGGACGGAAAGAGCTTTCCTGTGCGGCCCGGTGGGGGCTTGGCACAAGAGTCGCGCAGACGACGTCGGACGGGGCGGGGATCACCGCTTCCGGAAAACGTTGAATAGCTTGAGATTCTTCCATCGGTCTCTGCTTCGGTTATTCTGATCCGATACGGAGCCGTCAGCATCGGCTTTTTTGCGAATCGTCGGAGCCACATATTTTGGCTTGGCGTTGACCGCGGTTTGTGTCGGGACGAATTCTCCCACATCCACGGCAGTCTCTTCTGATGCGTCGGTGGCAGCCGCGTATTTCGTCAGCTCCCCCTCCGCAAATGAGACTTCCATGACGCGGTCGAAATTTCCTTTGGCCTCGGCGAGTTTTTCCAAGGGCACTTCAAGCCCTCTCTGCAGAGAGATGGCCTCCTCGATAATGTGTTTGGCGATGGGGGAGGCGGCCCGGCCTCCGGAGTCTCCGTTCTCCACAAAGACGCACACCGCGATCTCGGGATTGTCATAGGGGGCGAACGAAATGAACCAGGCATTGGTTGGTTGCTTGGGGTTCCCCGTTTGGGTGGTGCCGGTTTTGCCCGAGAGCACGGTGATCTGTGAGGCCGCTCGTCCGGCAGTGCCCCCCGGATCATTGACCACCCGCCACATGCCGCGTTTTACGGTTTCAATCTGTTCGGGTTTGAGACCTTCTTTGGTGAGGTCATGCCGCAGGATGGGCATGTCTTCGTTCACGACCTCGCCATTTTTGCGGAGGACTTTTTTGACAAGGCGGGGCTGGAAGACCTTGCCGCCATTGCAGACCGAACTGGTCACACTGGCCATCTGGAGCGGCGTGCACTCCGTCTCACCCTGGCCGATCGACACCAGAGCGGTGAAGGCGTCGCTCCAGTTGATGCCTTTTTGTCTCATGTAGGCGGGCGTGGGAATGCGTCCGCCGCTTTCCCCGGGGAGAGGGATTCCGGTGGCGCGGTTCAGTCCCAGCAACTCAGTCATCGTTTCGATATTGCGCATGCCGGTGGCGTTGCCGTAGCGGTAGAAGAACCCGTTGCAGGAGAATTTGATCGCGTCACTGACCCGGATGGTGCCATGGCTGTAGCCTTTGCTGGCGCACCAGCATTTCATGAATTTGTTGCCGTACTGGGCGCCCTGACCGCAGGGAAAAGCGTTTTTGTCCGTGCCATCAAGACAACCCGAGAGGGCGATGGGAATCTTGCAGGTGGAGCCGGGGGAATAGGCATTGATCGCCCGGTTGAACATCGGGCTGGAGATGTCTTCGGTGTAGCGGTGCCAGTCGTCCTCGGACACGCTTGGGACGAAGGCATTGATATTGTAGGAAGGCACGGAACCCATCGCGAGGATGTCACCGTTGCGCGGGTCCATCACCACGGCGGCGCCGCGTCCCACTTTGCGCAGGGCCTGCTCGGTGAGCAACTGGATGCGGGCGTCGATGGTCAGGTAGACGTCCGCTCCCGGACCGGGGGGAGTTTCGCTGACGATCCCGGCAAATTTCCCCTTTTCATCCTTCTCCAGCACCCGTTTGCCGGGAGTTCCCTGGAGCAGGTGGTCCATGCTTTTCTCCACACCCTGGGCTCCGTATTCGTCGGGCACATAATGGTTGAATTCATGCCTTTTTTCTTCCGTGACCTGAAGGATGTCCGGCATGTTGACATAGCCGAGGATATGGCAGGCAAGTGAATCGTAGACGTAATTCCGGCGGGCCGAGGCGGTGACGGTGACGCCGGGGAGATTCAGGTTGTTCTCGGCGAACTTGGCAAATTCCTCAAAGGTCAGGTCCCGCCGGTAGGTATAGGGAACCACTCCTCCGGTGGAGCGAAAATGCACGCGCATTTGGTCCGCGTTGAAGTCCTCCACCAGCTTCATTTTGCCCAGACCGGGCAGAACGGCCCGCTTCACGATCTCAACTATATCGACTTCCTGCTTGATCTCTGGCTGTCCGCCTTTGAAGAACTGAAAGTTCCGCATGGGGACGTATTCCGGCTCGTATTTGGTCCCGGCCTGCTTCGACTCCTCCTTGAGGAGTTTGTTCATCTCGGCGAGGTGGCTCCGGTAATCGTCGAGAATCTCCTTTAGATTCAGGCGGACCTCATAGTTCGAAAGGTTCTCCGCCAAGGTGATGCCGTTGCGGTCCTTGATCTCACCACGGACCCCGGGAATCCGGACGGACTCGAATTTCCGGCCAGGAATGCGCTGCTTGTGGATGGGTCCCTCGATGATCTGGACCTGGTAAAGCCGCGCCGTCAACAGGCCGAAGCCACCCATGACCAGCAAGGCCAGAAGGTAGAGCCTGAATCTAATACGCGTCGCCATATCGGTATCTTCGTGTGATTCCCTCCAAGCGGATCCGGTATCCCGTCCATTTTGCCAGCAGAGTGTACCACAATAGCATAATCGGGGCAGCGAGCATCGAAAAGAGAGAAGTGAACAATTGCTTGAACCAAAGTTTCCCGGAAAGTTCCAAGGAACCGCGGTGGAAACTGATCAAGAGGTGCTCCAGGCAGAGACCTCCGAAAATGCAGAATCCGATCAGGATCACCGGAAGCTCCCATCGGCCCCGACGGAAAAGGGGGCGGACCCCTTGGATGAGGGAGCCGAATACCAGAAAAATAAGAATCGTCAGGCCGAAGGCCAATTCCGGGTTTCCTGATGAGTTTTCCACCGGGACGTGATGCAGGGCGTCCCAGGCAAAGCCCGTGGCAAAGGCCATCAGGAGCATCAAGGGGTAGGGCACGGTCACTGCCGCGCAGTAGAAGGTGACGTGGACAATCAGGATCCGGGCGAGGTAGGCCCATTTCACCGGAGGAATGAACTCCTGCATGAGCAGGGAAAGCACCAGCGTGGCAAGAACCGTTAGGAAATAGAGCATCAGCGTTCCCCCATCACGACGTAGACATAGCGCAGCAGGGTGAAATCCGCCGCAGGGGCGACCACGGCCTCACCCGAGATGGCGCTTTGTTTGAATTCTTTGACCGTACCGAGCAGCAGATTCGGAGGGAAGACGCCGCCCACCCCTGAGGTGATAACAAATCTTCCCGGCTCGATCACCGCGTCTTTGGAAAGATACCGCAGGGTCAGGTCCGGCTGGGAGCGGAGAGACCCCCGCACGCCGTAGAGGATTCCCTGCTCAGTGGAACCTTCGACCCGGGCGGCTGCCGGACACATCTCGTCGCAGAGCAGGAGCACCGTCGAGATTTTGTCGCCGACACTGATGATTTTGCCAACCAAACCGGCCTGGTCCTGAACGGGGACGATGACCGGGCTGTCGATCACAATTTTGTCCTCCAGCCCCTTGTCGATATCGAGCGTGTTGTACCAGGTGTCGGAAGTGCGCTTCACGACCCTGGCCGGAACCAGCTGGAGCGGCGAATTGCGCACATAATTGAGGGATTGCCGGAGGCTGTTGTTTTCTTCAATGAGATCGTCAAATTTGTCCAATTCGAGCCTCATTTTGCCCTCGTCGCGCTCCATTTCCCGGATCCGACCCCTCAGCTCACGGGGAGAGAGCGAATCGAGAGGATCCGGCACTCCGGTGATCTGGTCCTGGACATGTCCTCCGGCCTTCCGGACCGTGCCGACCATGGCGAGGGCTCCCCGTTGGATGTTCTCGACCGTTTCAGGGCTGAAGAAAAAGACCCAGACGACGGCTCCAATGATGAGAATGAGGGCAATAAGATTGAATCGGCTCATTCAGCCTGACAAAAAAGGGGGAAGGGAGAGGGGGTGGTGGCAATCTCCCTAATATGCCTCTTTATCGGTCGACTTGGGAGACTTTTTTCAAGAAAGCCAAATCATTTAGTACTTTGCCGGTTCCTTCTGCCACCGCACTGAGCGGATCTTCCGCGACATGGACGGGGAGACCGGTCTCTTCCATAATGAGCCGGTCCAGTCCCCGAAGGAGCGCGCCGCCACCGGCAAGCACGATCCCGCGGTCGACCAGGTCGGCGGACAATTCCGGGGGGCAGCGCTCCAGCGTGACCCGGATGGAATCGATGATGGTGTTGAGAGGGTCCAGCAAGGCTTCCCGAATTTCCGCGGAAGTCACCGTCACCGTTTTCGGCAGCCCGGCGATGATGTCGCGACCTTTGACCTCGACCGAGGACTCCTTGGCTTGGGGGAATGCGGAACCCATCCGGATTTTGATTTCCTCCGCGGTACGCTCCCCGATGAGGAGATTGTAGGCTCGCTTCATGTACTGCATGATGGCTTCGTCCAGCTCGTCGCCGGCGACCCGGACGCTCCGGCTGTAGACGATGCCGGAAAGGGAGATGATGGCGACCTCGGTGGTGCCGCCTCCGATGTCCACGATCATGTTGGCGGCCGCATCCTGGACCGGCAGGCCCACCCCGATGGCGGCGGCGAGGGGTTCCTCGATGAGGTGCACATCATTGCGTCCCGCGCCGGCATGCTCGGCGGCTTCCCGGACGGCCCGTTTTTCCACTTCGGTGATGCCCGCCGGCACCGCGATGACCATGCGGAGTCGGCCCATGGTGCGCTTGGCTTGAACCTTTTTGATGAAATGCTTCAGCATTGCTTCAGTGACTTCATAGTCCGAAATAACGCCGTCGCGGAGGGGGCGGATGGCCACGATGTTGCCGGGAGTGCGGCCCAGCATCCGTTTGGCGTCGTCTCCGACCGCCATGACCTGGTTGGTTCCGGCCTTCACCGCCACCACGGAAGGCTCGCGAAGCACGATGCCATGGTCTTTGACATAGACCAAAGTATTGGCCGTGCCGAGGTCAATGCCGATGTCGACAGTGAACCACCCTCCAAACAATTTCTTGAACATCTGCGTTTCTCCGTGTCTGAATAAATAGTGATGTTGCCCCACGCTGAACCGTGTGGGCACATTTGCGGGATGTGATTCCAGCAAAAGACTTAAAAAACCACAATTTTCACGATTTGTCAACTTAAAGGAAGGTTTCGTAATGAGTTGATTTCTTGGTTGTGCGATCTTTCCCCGTAAGGCATTTACTCCTTCCAATCCTCCCTTGGTCCCGGAAACCTCCAGCCTCTTGTTTGATCCTCCTCCGCCCGGTCAGCGCTATGAGTGCCAACGGTGTGGCAATTGCTGTCGTTGGCCGGGTGACGTAGAGGTTTCGTCGGAAGAGATCGGAGCCATCGCCGCTCATCTCGAAATTCCCGAAGCGCTCTTTGTGGAACAATTCACCCGTCTCCGGGTGACCCGGCGGGGACTTTCCCTGATTGAAAAGCCCAATGGAGAATGTTTTTTCCTTGATGGAATCGACTGCCGTCTTCAGGAGGTGAAGCCCGCCCAATGCCGGGGTTTCCCCAATGCGTGGAATTTCGAAGGCTGGCGCGGTAGTTGTGAGGCCATTCTGGTGCCTGCGGATCCGACCGTGGCGGATTCCTGAACCCCCAATTGCCGGGTGCCATGAATCGCGGCGTTGTTTTTGTGTCAGAATGCGCTTGAATCTCCCTGCATGAGCACCCTCTTCATCGCACTCGGCTCTCTGGTTCTGTATCTCGTGGCCTACCACACCTACGGACGGTGGCTGGCTCGCAAGATTTTCAAGCTCGACGCCAAAGCGCCGGTGCCCAGCGTGGCTTTGCGGGATGACGAGGATTTTGTTCCCACCTCCAAAGGGGTCATCTTCGGCCACCATTTCACCTCGATCGCCGGGACTGGTCCCATTGTTGGTCCCGCCATTGCCGTGCTTTGGGGGTGGCTGCCCGCTCTGCTGTGGGTGCTCCTCGGCAGCATCCTGATCGGAGCGGTGCATGATCTGGGTGCGCTCGTGGTCTCGATGCGGAACCGAGGACAGACGGTCGGGGAAATTGCCGGGCGCCTGATCAGTCCCCGCATGCGGACGCTCTTCCTCACCATTTTGTTTCTCGCCCTGACGCTCGTCCTGGCCGTGTTCGGCCTGGTAATCGCCAAGGTTTTCGTGGCCTACCCGACCTCCATCTTTCCCTGCCTGATTCAGATCCCTCTGGCCATTGTGATCGGAGCCTGGCTGCACCGCCGGGGCGTCAATCTGGTGATCCCCAGCATTCTGGCTCTCGGACTGATGTATCTCAGTGTTGTCTATGGCGATGTCGGCGCGCTCCATTCCATCAACACGTTCCTTGCCGCGCAGCCGATCATGACCTGGGTGTTGTTTCTCCTGGTATACTCTTATGTGGCTTCGGTGCTGCCGGTCTGGCTTCTCCTCCAACCGAGGGATTTCATCAACAGTCTGCAACTCCTCTCCGCGCTCGGGCTGGTCGTCATTGGATTGGCGGTGGCCGCTTTCATCGGCGGGGCACCCGACCCGGCCGGTGTTCGGCCGACGCTCGAACTCGTCGCCCCGGCTTCCCACCTCAATGCCGCCGGGGGCCTTCCGGTCTTCCCCTTCCTGTTCATCACCATCGCCTGCGGGGCCATCAGCGGTTTCCACTGCCTGGTCTCCAGCGGCACCAGCAGCAAGCAGTTGAAATGTGAAACCGATGCCCAGTTTGTCGGATACGGCTCCATGCTGACCGAAGGCTTCCTCGCCGTCATGGTCATCCTGGCCTGCACGGCCGGTATCGGGCTGGGATTTGCAGGCAAGGGAGGGGCTCTGCTCACCGGGGCCTCCGCCTGGCAGGAGGCCTATGCCAATGGATTTGCGAGCAACCCCATCCGTGCCTTTGTTGAAGGAGCGGCCAATTTCGTCACCGCCTTGGGCCTTTCCAAGGGCTTTGCGATCGCGCTCATGGGGGTTCTGGTGGCCTCCTTCGCCGCGACCACCATGGACACCGCCTGCCGCCTCCAGCGCTATATCATTCAGGAGCTGTCCGGAGCGCTGCGCGAGAACTTCTCCCGCAAAGGCCAACCGGGGCTCCCGTTCCTTTCGGTTTTCCAGAACAAACATGGCGCGACCCTTCTGGCGATCGTGCTTTCCGGCCTCATTGCCGCCTTCCCCAAAGCCGGGGAGGCGTGGAGTTACACCACCGCCGGGAGTGGAGGGCTCATCCTCTGGCCGGTTTTCGGAGCGATCAACCAACTCCTCGGGGGACTGGCATTCATTGTCATCGCTTTCTGGATGTGGCGGCGCGGGATCCCGGTCTGGTTCATCGCCATCCCGGCCTGTTTGCTGATTTTGGTCCCCGGCTATGCCATGGTCTATCAGCTATTCATCGCGGCCGACGGCAAAGGACAGAGTTGGATCGAGCAGAAAAACTGGCTTCTGGTCGGGTTCGGCATTTCGACCTTGATCCTCCAGGTGGCCATGGTCATCGAGGCGCTCCGCTTGTTCCCCAAGGCCCGCGGGGTGCTTGAGGCGAATCCCGCCGTGCTCCCTCCGGTCAACTGAGGGTAAGGCGAGCGAGCACGTCAGTCCCTGAAAAAGGACCAAATTTCGCGGCAGGACTCCAGCAGTCTGGGGCAGAATGTCGCGGCGTTGTGTCCCCACAAACCCAGATACTGGGCCGGACTGGCGGCGGATTGGCCGATGATCAGGAAGGCGGAAATGATGAGGAGGTTCACCCAGAGAATGAACGGGATGGAGAAAAGCCGTCCGCTGTGATCGAGGTCGGGTTGTTCTGGCTGGGCAATCATCCAGATGGTGTAGGAAAGGTGGAACATGTGGGTCAGTCCCACCAGGATGTAGAGGACGGTTTCGTGGGCTTCGAGATTCCAGCGTTGCTTCGCCAGCATCCATCCCGCCAGCAGCAGGACGGTATAAAACGGGACAATGTAGGGTGACAGGGCAATGAAAAAATTGTTCCGGTTGGTCAGGATGTACCCGCCATCGGGCGTGACCTTGATGTCGGTGACGTTGCCCCGGCAAACCAGGGCTGCCGCGGCATGGGTATACTCGTGGCCCAGAACGTAGAGGTAGGTGAAGGTAGGGAACCGGAGATTGAAAAAAAACGCCAGCCAGATCGCCGCTCCCAATCCGTAATAGGCGAATTCCTTCGTCATCCAAAAACCCTTCGGGGAGACCGAGTGGGTGACGAGGATGAACAAGGTCTCGAAAGTGATCCAGGAAAGGGGCACACAAAGGAGGCCAAATCCGATCTTCAGCATCCTTCCCACGAGGTCTCGGGTTTCCCGCTCCATGCCGAACCGGATTTCTGCCGGGGCGGCCCCGGTAAAAGCCGCCAAGGCCCTTCCCTTCTCCTTGGGGGGGCGGTGATGGGCGCCGGGTTTCCGGCGGTTTTTCGGTGGGTGGGCCATTTTCCAAAAGAAGCCAAAATTTTAGCATTTATCAATATTTTTGCAAGCAAAAGTGTTTTTATGAACAGGTGCCCGAGCTCCGAGCAACACCCCCATGACAACCAGACTATGGAAAAACTCCTCGATTTCGAGGATCCACGCCGCGAGCGCCGCGGTCAGCAGGGATCCGGTCGTGCAGATCACCAGCCGGGTAAGTCGGGGGCGCATGCGATGGCGGGTTGGGGCTGGCCGAGATTTTCGTTTTGCTGTTTTTTTTGCCCCTGACCAGACCGGAGAACGTCCCGGTTCATTTGCTGGACATCGGCGCGATCCGCGCCATGGTGACGCGCGCACCCTCAGGGGGCATCTGCCTCAGCATCACTTCCCAACCAGACTCACGACCAGACCCATGTCCGAAGGAAATCGCATTCTGAAAATAGGCCTGCCCATGGGCAGCCTATCGGAACCGACCTTGAATTTGTTTGCCAAAGCCGGTTATCAGATCCAGGGGGCCGCCCGGTCCCTCCGTCCCAGCATTGATGACCCGGAGATCCAGGTCCGGCTCATCCGGGCCCAGGAGATCGGGCGCTATGTGGATCACGGGTTCCTCGACTGTGGGATCACCGGCTTGGATTGGATCGCGGAAAATGCCGCCCAGGTCCATGTGATCTGCGACCTTCGCTACAGCAAGGTTTCCTCCAATCCGACACGCTGGGTCCTCGTCGTTCCCAACGATTCCCCCATCCGCACCGTGCAGGATTTGGAGGGTAAACGGATCGCCGCCGAGGCCACCGGACTCGTCGAGTCGTATCTGAAGGCCAAGGGCGTCAAGGCAGAGGTCGAATTCAGCTGGGGGGCCACGGAAGTCAAAGTTCCGGAGCTCGTCGATGCCATCGTCGACATCACCGAGACCGGTTCCTCGCTCAAAGCGAACAATTTGCGCATCGTGGACACCCTGATGGAGTCCTATCCGCAGTTCGTTGCCAATCCTGGCAGCTATGAGGACGAGTGGAAACGGGAAAAGATGGAGCGCCTCGCTCTGTTGCTGCGCGGTGCGCTGCTGGCGCGTGATCTTGTCGGTCTCAAGCTCAACCTGCCGGAAAATCAGTTGCAAAACGTTCTGGATTGTTTACCCTCCCTCCGCTTGCCGACTGTCTCGCACCTCGCCCATGATGGGTGGGTGGCCGTGGAGGCCGTGATCGACGAAAAAACCGTGCGGGACTTGATACCTGCTCTCAAGGCGCTTGGCGCAGAGGGCATCATCGAGTATCCCCTTAACAAGGTGGTCTATTGACCCACGGTGACTTCGAAGGGAACGTAGCCTCCGCGTCGGTAAACGCTTCAGCCATCACAGAACACACACACTGCCTCTCATGGGTTCGATCAAGAAAAGACGGAAAACCAAGATCAACAAGCACAAGCGCCGTAAGCGGATGAAGGAGAACCGCCATAAGAAGCGTTTGCGCTACAAGAGCTGAGGGCTTACCCTCTCATTTTATGAGAACGAGCAAGGCACCGGGGAAACGCGTCCACGGCTGCCTTTCGTCGTGTCCGGATCATCCGTGGTTCCGGTATCTTGGCCTCTCTGCCTGCGTGGTGGTGGGTCTGGCCGGATCCGTCCAGGCGCAGGTCGCGCCCGCCCAGCCACCGACCGTTCCTGCCCCGGCGGAGAGCGAAGCCGCCCCGGCGGCGGAGGAGGTGGATTCCCCGGAAAAGTATGCGGAAATCTACGTGCACCGTTTTTTTCCGGCCGATCCCCGGATTGCCCTGAATGCCACCGGGGAAAAGCGGGCGGAAGCCTTGGCGCATTTTGCCGAGGGGTTCCGCAAGCAGAGCAACAAAGACATGGCCGGGGCGCTCAAAGAGTTCCGCCGCGTGCTGGAACTCGATCCCACGCCGGTGGCCATGGCGGCCAAAGTCGCCGGACTAGAGGCGGTCCTGGGCGATCCTGCCGAAGGAGAGGCCGTCCTCAAGCGTTCCTTGGAGGCAAACCCGGGCAATCCGGGGATTGCGATCGCGATGGCGGAGTATTTGCGGACCTTCCGCAAAGCCGAACCCGGTTCCAAGGAGCGCAGTCTCCAGGTTCTGAAAGACGCCTTTGCCGCGTTCCCCAACAGTTCTCCGGTGGTCGGCCAGTATCTCCGCTTCCTCCTGCAGGATCAAAAGCGGGAGGAGGCTCTCGCGGTCCTCAATGAGGCCCAAAAAAACGAAAACGCCTCCGCGGCGTACTACCTGACGCTCGGCAAGATGGCCGCTCAAATCCTTCCGGTGAGCCGGAGCAAGGACAGCGAGCCGGTTGCCCTCAATGCCATTTTCGAAAAGGCTCTCGCCAAGGCCGGCGATGATCCCGTCATCCAGGATCAGGTGGCCGCCTTCTACCTCGCGACCCAGCAGTTTGCCAAGGCCGGGGCCCTCTACCAGTCTCTGATTGCGAAACATCCGGACCGCCTCGAATTCCGTCAAAAACTGGCCCGCGTGTTGGGAGCATCCGGCGATGCCACCGGAGCCATGAAAATGCTTGAGAGCATCATCGACGTCGATCCTGACGACGTCGAGACGCGGCGCGAACTGGGGCGGCGGTACCATGAATCGAGCAAGCTAGCCCGGGAACGCGGGGACATGGAGCAAGCCGACGCCGACCTCGGCAAGGCTCTGCTGCACCTGCAGGCCGCGTTGCGGACCGCCTCCGGCAGCGTGCAGGAATTCAATGAAGTCGCCCAGATGTTGCTGCAGGCCAAAAAGCCCCGGGATGCCGCCCAATTGCTCGAGCGCGCCGCCCATCTCTACCCGGAAGACCCCATTGTGGGCATTCTTCAAACCTATGCCTACGGTGCCAGTGAAGAGTGGACCAAATCGGTGCCGATCTTTGAAAAAGTGATCCGTCTCGCCACCCTGAGCCAACCGGCGCTGCTGGATGAGCGGTTTTTCTTCCGTTTCGGGGCCGCCACCGAGCGGGCCGGCGATGTCGAGGGCGCGGCAGTGTTGTTCCGGCGCTCCCTGGAGCTGCTCACCAAGTCCGATCCCAATCTGGAGGATGAAGAGAACAAGGCCTTCGCTGCCCAGGTTTACAACTACCTCGGCTACATGTGGGTTGAGAAGGACCAAAAAATTCCGGAATCGGGAGAACTGATCAAAAAAGCCCTGCAACTGGATCCCGACTCGGGGGCCATCATGGACAGTCTCGGCTGGTATTATTTCAAAGCCGGAGAGTACCAGAAAGCGGTCGACATGCTGCAGAAGGCGGCCCGACACATGGAAGAATCCGATGGCGTGGTCTTTGATCACATCGCCCAGGCACTCTTCAAGCTGGGACGCAAGGAGGAGGCCTTGGATCACCTCCGGCAGGCCCTGGCCCTGGAGCCGGAGAATGCGCAGTACAAAGACCGGTTGGAAGCGTTTCAGAAGGCCGACCCGCCCACGCCTCCCAAGCCCGCCGCGGAACCGTCCTCCGAGGCACCTGCCAAGCCGGAGAAAACCGATTCACCGGCTCCGGCCCCTGCCAAGTAACGACTCCTTTTCAGGAGCTTACTGTTTCACCAATCGTGCTGGCCAAGGTGGGCTCTCTTCCACCTTGCAAGCTTGGGCAGGTCACCGTCTCGCTTTCTGCTAGTGGTGCCCTCAGAAAATAGACCATCGAAACTGCGGTTCATGAACTTGGCCGAAAGCGGCCGGGAATGGGACTACGGCAAGGATCCGCTGGAAAGACGGCGAATCGCAGACACCGCCTCCGTCACCAGGCTCGCTCCCGCGTCGGGGGCCAGGAAGCTGCATTCTGACGCTCCATACCCGCCCTCTTTCACGGCTTGCGCGGTGGGAAGGTAGACGACAAAGGGCGATCCTGTGCCATGATAGGCTAGGCCGAGGATGAGTGACGTTGCGAGGGGAGATTTCGCCGTCAAATCCAGCTGGTGCTGAATGAAGGGCTCGCCGGGAATGGCCACCAGCGCCAGCTGGCGATCGATCACGACGGTCAGCAGACCCACTTCGCTGGTCTGGGTTCCCAACCGGTGCGGGATCGTCAGCAGACTCTCCCGCACGTGGATCTCGACCGGGGCACCCTCTTTCCGCGTTTTGAGCGTCGCCGCGACGCGCAAGGCGCCTTTGCCGAGTGAGATGCCGGCCTGTCGAACGATGTTGAACCGGTTCTCGCCCCGCAGATTGTGGAGGTCGTAGGGATCGAGATCGCCCGACGCGCCTTGCAGAAACATCCCCAGGCAGTCGTCGCCGAGTTGCTCCTCGATGAAATCCACCATCGCGCCGGGATAGTCCCGTGAGACCACGCCCGCTCCCATCAGGGCCACCGGGTGGCAGGCGTAGTGAACCGCGAGCGCCCTCGTCCTGCCGGACAGGTCTTCGATCCGGATCACGCCCACGGTGGGGTCGACTGGCTTGGTCGGCCGACGGTCGGGATTCTCCCACAGGGCGGTCACGCCGCCGTCCGGGCGCACGAATCGCCGGTTGTGAGCCATGTAGGCGCTCTCGAAGGGTCCCTTGCCGACGGCGATCCGCGCCTCGAAGAGATGGCGCGTTGCCTCGCCGATGGCGGCGACGATCTTTTCCTCCACGGCCGCATACCACGGATCCTGGGACAAGCCGGGCCAATCGATGGAGACGCCGGGATCCTTTCCGTTGCGGGTCCAGTCGGGAGCCTTGGGCGGGGAAATGATCAACCCGCGGGGCGCCATCCCCGCATGGGTGTGGCTGGCGCAGAGGAGGACATGGTCGACACCCCATTGGGCCCTGGCTTCCGCGATGACTTTCCGGGAGGAAAAGACGATCAGATCCACCGTGACAATCGCCAGTGAGACCTCCTGATTCTTGAGCACGAGCACCCGCGCATAGAGCGGATCGCGCAGTTCAAGCTTCTGCCCGAGCAGATTGACGGCCTCCTGCTTCGTTGGCGTGATCTCCACCTTGGCGGTGCCGGCCTGGAACAATGGCCCGTCGCCAGCACCGGAAACCGGGCTGACCAGCGCGAGCAAGCCGAAAATCGTGGAATAGGATTTCATGGGGGTGTCATTAGGGCGCCAGCGCGCGCGTCGTTGCCTGGTGCTGTTCCCAGGCGGTCTCCTGCAGGGATTTGGCAACCTCCGCGGGAATGGCATCAGGGGAGGCGAGACCGGCGGGACGGTGACCGGTCAGCACGCTGTAGATCCCGCAACCATAGAGATAAGACCCGCGAAGCCCGGGATGGCTCTTGTCCTCGGCAAAGAGGCTCTCCATCAACTCGGTGGTGGGATGGTCGCCGAAGTATCTGAAATAGGCCTGGCTGGCGTCGACCACGGCGACGCCGAGCTCCCGGCCCATGGCGAGGTGGATGCGATGGAGGCGCTCGAATCCCTGCGGATAGTCGCGGAGGACGGACGCCGTCCCGAAGAGGACCGTTTTTGCGCCGGTTCCCTTGATCAGCGCGTGGAATTGGCGCGCATAGGGCTGGAAGTCCGGTTCCTCGACGTGGTAGATGTCCTGCAAGACAACGAAATCCCACCCGCCGCCCGCAATCATCCCCCGGGCGGTTTCCGGACCCGTTCCCGCCTCCCAATGGGATTTCAGGGAAGCCCCGCCTTTGATGCAGCCGGTGACCGTGATCAGCGGTCCCTTTTGGTTGGAGGTGGCCAGGTTTTCAAGAATATGGTTGCTCAGGAGCAGCGGGCATTGGCTGTTGCCGATCATGAGGACCTTCAATGGCTTCGGCCGAACCGGCAACCGCGCGCCGATGGCTTGCGCGACTTGCCGGGACTGAAGCGCGGTGCCCTCCGCCGAGTAATGGACGCCGCCTCCGTCCCAAAGCCTGCCGGGGTGATTGGCGACCAGGGAATAGAGATCATCCACCGCGATCCCCGCCTTGGCGACGTGTTCGGCCGCGATCCGGTTTCGTTCCTGCACCCCGAGGTCAGGGCCTCCCTCCTTTTGCTCGCAGGGCGTGGTCGTGGCCCAGATGAGTTCGGCCCCGGGCGCGTAGTGCCTGATCGTGTTGATCACCTGCGGGAACCCTTGCCGGTACCCTTCGATGCCTCCATGCAGGCCATAGTTGAAATGGATCACCGCATAGGCGTTTTGACGAAGGACCAATTTGATCTCGTCGAGCAGAGCGGGATCACCAACCGCTTTGGAAGTTCCCAGGATCGAGACGTAAGCCTTGTCCTGGAGCGCCGCGCCGACCTCGGCGGCGTAGCGGACCGTGATCGAATCTCCGATCAACAGCACCAGCGGGAGGTCGGGGCCGTTGGCCGGTTTCGTTTTGATGGTGATCGTGCACCAATCGTGAGATTCCCTCGGTGTCTTGTAATCATAGGGCTCCTGGGCCCGCGCGGAGGTCATCACGATGCCTGCCAGCAGCGTCGCTGCCATCCATCGGTTCGGGATTGTTTTCATCGGGGTGAGTGTCGTGTGCCGTTAGGTTCTAGGGGCTGGATTCCAAGGCGAGAGCCTCGCGAAATTTGGCGAGCGCCTCTTCTTCCTTGCCCTGAGCCGCGTAGGCGTGGCCATAGGCGCGAAGCATCTTGATGCGCCAGACCGGGGCCATTCCGGCCATGTCACCAACTTGGTTCAGAACTTCCAGCGCCAAGTCAGGCTTGACCTGATCGGTGAGAATGCGCGCGATCGCCACCGTGGCGCTGAGAGGTTGCCAGCCTTTCGAGGTTCCGCTGAGGGCCAGGGCTTCCCGATAGGCCGCCAGAGCCTGCGGTTCATCGTTCAGGACAGTGGCATAATTGTCCGCCAGCGCCAGCCGGATGTCGGGGTTGCCGGGAGCGATTCGCACCGCCGCCTTAAAATCGGCCTCCGCCCGCGCGCCGTCCTTCGTGAAGGAATAGGCCTGGCCGCGCCATTGAAGCGCCGCGACCGGCCCGTCCGTAAAGTCCGCCTCACCAAATTGCTCGACCAGTTCCTTCCATTGGCGATCGTTCTGCAGCACGCGCATTCGGATCAGAGTGGATGCTTCGTCGTTCGTGTAGGCGCGGTACTGTTCCGCGACCTTGGCCGCCATCGGATCTCCATGGTGAAAATAGAGGCGGTGACGGAGGCGAAGGCTTTCGCCGACGGCCATCGTGTAATCGCCGGAGTGTGACGCGCAGGCCGGGCACGAGTCGCCAAAGGGACGGCAAACGACGGTTTTGTGATCTTCGTAGGCCCCCTTGAAGTGATCCGTCCCAAACCGGTTCGCGGTGATGAGCCCGTAGGTTCGGGCGTGCCAATGGGTCGGGAAACGCAGGTTCGCGGGATGATCGAACATCGCCATCCCGACCGTCTTGCCGCTTGCGTCCGGCCCGAAGGAATCCACCCACTCGGCGCGCTTGCCCCAGGCGTCGGCATTCCGATCACCCCTGCTATTGAGGATCGCGCCGCCCTGCCCGCTTTCGACCGCCAGTGGCCCCGCCACCCTTACCATCAGGCCACCGTCCCGCTTGTCCCCAAAGGTGACAGCGGTATCGCCCGCGTGCAGCTCCACATCGTAATCCATCAGCACCTGATGGTTCTCCAGCGGGACAAACGCGAGCCGCACTTTCTCGCGGAGCACCAAAATGCCATCACCGAGCCATTGATTGTGGAAAACCACTTCCCCGGTTTCTCCGGACGTGATCCGCTCGACCCGCTCCAGCCTGACCTCCGCCGGGTGACGGGTCTTGGCTGATTCCGGTTCCTTCTCCCGCGTCCACCAGAAGTTGTAGCCGTTGACATCGCTGTGAGAAAAACGAATCGAGCGGTGATGGGGGTGATCCTGGGTTTCGCCCGGGATCCCCTGCTTCATGGGAAAGTGCCGGGTGACATTCTCGCCGTTCGGTCCGATCACCGGGTAGAGGTAGGGTCCGATCCACTCCTGATGCCGCCATTCGGTGAAAATCCGGCCGTCGATCTTCACCTGGAACCGGTCCTCGAGTTCGGCAATCGACACGTCGGCGGAGAGCCGGGTGGCGCACAGGGGCAACGCGAGCACAGCCAGTAGCGAGGAGGGTTTCATATCCAGGAACTCGCATGATTGAGAGGGAAGAACCCGCCCAATGCAAGCAAATCGAGACGCAATTTCTGGCTGCGGACTGTTTTCCTGCGACCGTCTGTGACTGCGCATCGTCCTGCGGTTGAAAAGGGCGGGGGAGCGGGAGACAGGGATGAATGAGCCTCTTGGTTGCTTCGAAACCGGCAGTTTGTGATGGCGGAGGCCTTTTCCTGGCGCGGGTTTTTGGCGTTACCGTGCCGCGATCCAGGAGGCTTCGTGGTGACGGTCGGCAAGTTTCGCTAGGGTCAAGTCATCAGGCCGTTCGAGAAGGTCGTCTGTGGCGTCCCATGCTTGGCGCAAGGCCGCGCCGAGGGCTGTCCGGTCTGTCGGCAGATTGGTGATGAATTCCCCATGGGAGCGGCCTTCCCTCCAGTCCGGTTCCACCTTGGGATGACGCAGGGCCGCCGCCATCACAGCGAGATCGGCCGCGTGGAGCAGGGTGCCGTGAAACAGGAGGGCGCTGCGCCCCCGTTTCTGGGCATTTCCGGAAAATTTCCGTCCGGCCAGAGCGAGGTCGCTGTGACCTTTCACCTCGACCGGTTGCCCGATCAGCGAGGAAATCGCGTTTTGGTGGCGTTCCATAATCCAACGGTTGGTTCCGGTGATGCTGGCCAGTGGTCCGGCCGGTGGAATGGCAAGCGTCACCGCATAGCTGAGGCAGCCGGGGCCCTGGACCACCGTGCCCCCACCGCTGACCCGGCGAAGTATGGGGATGTTGCGCTGCCGACAGGCTTCGGTGTCGACTTCTCCAGCAAGACTGTTGGAGCGACCGAGGACTACAAAAGGGTGTGAGCTTTCCCAGAGCCGCAGCGTTTCCACTCCGGAATCCTCGGTTTGCTGGAGGAGCCATTCATCCAGAGCGAGGTTTTCCTCGGGCGTGGGAAGGGACAACTCCAGGTATTTCATTGCCGGATCGTGAGCGGGGAGTATGTTGCGACTTCGCAGAGGTCGGGGACAGGAATCCGGACAGCCTTACTGAAAGGTATTGTGCTCCTTATCGTCTGCGCCGGAGCACGACAACCGTTTTTGTTCGTTGTCGACCCGGGTGGCGCGCCAGGTGCTGCCCAATACGTTGTATTTTATCACTATGGAATTTGGTATCAGGGAGCGTCTCGCCCGATTGGAAGGGCATCTGCCAACCGGGGTGAGCCGGGAGGGAGACACCCGCCGCTGGCTCGCCGCCGCGGAACAGGTGTTGGAGGCCGCTCTGAAAGACCAAAGCCGTGCCAAAGCCGCCCTCTTCCTCGACGAGTTGATCGATCGGCTCATGGAAGCGGGCATTGATGCTCCCCGCACGGTCCGCACGCCCTACCTGAACACCATTCTGCCGGCCGACGAGCCCGTGTATCCCGGAGATTGGCAGACTGAGGTCCGGATCAAGAGTTTCATCCGCTGGAATGCCATGGCCATGGTGGTCAATGCCAACCGTGCCAATTCCACCCTGGGGGGGCACATTTCAACGTTCGCGTCCAGCGCCACGCTCTATGAAGTGGCCTTCAATCATTTCTTCCGCGGGAGGAGCGGTGATTTCGGGGGCGACATCGTCTATTTCCAAGGCCATGCCTCGCCGGGAATTTACGCGCGGGCCTTCCTCGAGGGACGCCTTGAGGAGTCGCACCTCTACCATTTCCGCCAGGAATTGGCCGAAGGTGGCGGCTTGTCCTCCTACCCGCATCCTTACTTGATGCCCAACTTCTGGCAGTTTCCCACGGTTTCGATGGGGCTCGGGCCGATTCTTTCCATCTATCAGGCCCGGTTCAACCGCTATCTCTGGGCCCGCGGGCTCAAGACCGGCACTGAACCCAAGGTGTGGTGTTTTGTCGGGGACGGCGAATCAGACGAACCGGAATCACTCGGAGCGCTCACCCTGGCGTCGCGTGAGAAGCTGGACAATCTGGTCTGGGTGGTGAATTGCAATCTGCAGCGGCTGGATGGTCCGGTCCGGGGCAATGGCAAAATCATCCAGGAACTGGAGGCTGCCTTCCGTGGGGCCGGGTGGAATGTCATCAAGGTCATCTGGGGCTCGGACTGGGACGAACTGTTCGCCAAGGACCAGACCGGCCTCCTTCTCAAGCGGGTCGAGGAATGTTGCGACGGGGAATTCCAGAAATACTCGGTCGAGCCCGGAAGTTACATCCGGAAAAATTTCTTCGGGAAATACCCCGAACTGCTTCCGCTCGTCAACCACCTCACCGATGACCAGCTCCACAAGCTGCTCCGCGGCGGCCATGACCAGCGAAAAATGTATGCCGCCTACCAGGCCGCGATGAGCCACCTGGGGCAACCCACCGTTATTCTGGCCAAAACCATCAAGGGCTATGGTCTCGGCGAGGTCGGGGAGGGCAGGAATGTCACGCACCAGCAGAAAAAGCTCAATGAGAAGGAACTGAGGGAATTCCGGGCCCGTTTCAACATTCCGATCAGCGACGAGGTCATCGCGGAAACCCCCTTTTACCGACCCTCGCCGGACAGCAAGGAAACCCAGTATCTGCTCGAACGGCGGCGCCAATTGGGAGGCTTTCTCCCGGATCGCCATGTCGGGATCGCGTCGCTCGACGTGCCCACCCTGGAAAGTTTCAAGGCGCTCCTCGGCGGATCCGGTGAGGCGCTGGTCTCCACCACGATGGCTTTCGTCCGCCTGCTCAGCCTGCTGTTGCGGAATCCCGCCATCGGTCGGAACATCGTCCCCATCATTCCCGATGAGGCGAGGACCTTTGGCATGGATGCCCTCTTCCGCGAAATCGGTATCTACGCTTTTGAAGGGCAAAAGTATGAGCCGGTCGACAAGAATTCCCTGCTCTACTACCATGAGGCCAAAGACGGGCAGATCTTGGAAGAGGGCATCACCGAGGCCGGAGCCATGTCCTCGTTCATTGCCGCCGGCACCGCTTACGCGACGCATGGGGTGCCCATGATTCCCTTTTACACCTACTACTCCATGTTCGGCCCGCAGCGGGTGGGCGACCAGATCTGGTTGGCCGGGGACATCAAGGCGCGGGGCTTTCTCATGGCGGCCACAGCCGGGCGCACCACTCTCAATGGAGAGGGCCTGCAGCACCAGGACGGGCACAGCCTGCTTCTGGCGAGCAGTGTGCCCACGCTGATGACCTACGATGTGGCCTTTGCCTATGAACTGGCGGTCATCGTGCAGGATGGGATGCGTCGCATGTATCAGGAAGGGGAGGATCTCTTTTACTATCTCACGCTCTACAACGAGAACTATCTCATGCCGGCCATGCCGGAGGGTGCGGAAGAGGGCATTCTGCGGGGACTTTACAAATTCAAAGCCGGTCCGGAAGGGCTCCCTCTCAAAGCCCAGATATTCGGCAGCGGCCCCATCATTCGCAGCGCCCTCGGGGCTCAAGCCCTTCTTGCGGAACGCTACGGGGTCTCAGTCGATGTGTGGAGCGCCACCAACTACAAGCGGCTCCGCAACGAAGCGATCCAATGCGAACGCTGGAACATGCTCCACCCTACCGAGCCGGCCAAAATCCCCCATGTTGTGGAGTTGCTGCAGAAGGAGGAGGGACCGTTCGTTGCCGTTTCCGACAACCTGCGCATGGTTCCCGGCCAGATTGCCGAATGGGTGCCCGGCGGCATGACCATCCTCGGCACTGACGGATTTGGCCGTAGCGACACGCGGGAGAGGCTTCGTCGGTTCTTCGAAATCGATGCGGAATGCACCGTTGTGGCAACCCTCTGGGCGCTGTCCAAGCAGGGCAAGGTGGCGCGTTCCCTCGTGGCGCAGGCCATCACCGACCTCGGGATCGATCCTGAAAAAATCCATCCCGAACTGGCGTGAGGTCAAGCCTCCCACGCACCTCCCGGGCAGACGCGAGTGATCCGGCAGATTGAATCAACCTAAGCCCAAAACACATTTTCAAACACATGGACATCAGATTGCCAAAACTGGGGGAAGGCGCCGACACCGGCACGGTCGTGACCGTGATGGTGAAGGAAGGTGACCCCGTCAGGAAAGACCAGCCGCTCATTGAAATCGAGTCGGAGAAAGCGGTGGCGACGATTCCCTCACCGGAGGCGGGCACGGTTCAAAAACTTCATGTGCAGCCGGGACAAACCATCACCGTCGGCCAACTCATTCTGAGCCTGTCCGGTGGAGCCTCCGCCCAGACGGGAACGTCTGCTCCGGCACTGGAGGCACCTGCGGCCAACGCAATGCCTGCGGCAACCGTTCCGGCGCCGGCGGCCCGGCCGGTGGTGGACGTGTCCGGCGTGTCCTTGGCAGCGATTCCGGACAGTATTGCGATGCCGGCCGCTCCGCCTTCGGTTCGTTTCATGGCGGCCCAGCTGGGGTTGGATCTGCGGCGCATCTCTTCGCTGACAGGCCGCCAGCGGGTTGGAGTGGATGATCTCCGCCATTACGTCGACACCCTGCAGAAGCTCGCCGCCAAAGCCGACCAGCCGGCCGTCCCCTCCGCGGAGAACAAGCCGGTGGCCGAGTCCATCGACTTTTCCCAATGGGGTCCGGTCCTCAAAAAGCCGCTGACTCAGTTGCGGAAGGTCATCGGGCGGCGCATGACCGAAAATTGGCAGGCGATCCCGCATGTCACCCAGTTTGACGAGGTCGACATGACCACGATCCTCCATCTGCGGAAAAAACACCTCGCGGCCTACGAGAAGAAGGGGGTCAAGTTGACGGTGACGCCATTCATTATCAAGGCCGTTGTCAGCACGCTGCAGCGCCATCTCCTCTTCAATTCCAGCCTCGATGAGGCGGCGGGCGAAATCATCCTGAAGGAATACTTTCACCTCGGGCTGGCGGTGGACACCGAGGCCGGTCTTTACGTGCCAGTGCTGCGCGATGCCGATCGGAAGGACATGCTGACCCTCTCGGAAGAGGTGGCGACACTCGCCGCCAAGGCGCGCGACCGCAAGCTCGGTGCCGAGGATATGAAAGGCGGCACCTTCTCCATCAGCAACCAGGGCGCCTTCGGAGGGGCCCATTTCACCCCGATCGTCAACCGGCCGGAAGTGGCCATCCTCGGACTCGGGCGCAGTGCCGACCGTGCCGCGGTGCGCGACGGCAAGGTGGTGGTCCGTCCGCTCATGCCGATCGCCCTGAGCTACGATCACCGGGTTATCGACGGTGGCGCGGCCGCTCGCTTCACAGTGGATCTGGTCCAGGCTTTCGAGCAGTTCGATGAGTCGCTGGTCAAACTCTGATCCCCTTTTCAAGACATGGAATCCATCAAATCTGATATCGTAATTGTCGGCGGAGGCCCCGGTGGCTACGCGGCGGCCTTTTATGCGGCTGATCTGGGTCGTCAGGTCACGCTGATCGAGCGTGATGACCGGCTCGGCGGCGTCTGCATGAACCGCGGCTGCATTCCCTCCAAGGCGCTGCTGAATGCGTCCCACACCATTGTCGCGGCACGCGAGTCCGCGAAACGCGGCATCAGCTTCGGCGAGCCGGAGATCAATCTCGACAAGCTCCGGGAGTGGAAAAGCGGCATTCTCACCAAGCTCGCCGGAGGGTTGAAAATGCTCGCGGAGAAGCGCGGCGTGACCGTCATCCACGGGCGCGGCTATTTCGAGGATTCCTCCACGCTGCGTGTCGAAACGGAGAGCGGACAACAGTTTCTGGGCTTCTCCAAGGCGATCGTCGCCGTGGGCTCGCGTCCGGCGTTGCCCAAGGTGTTTGACCTGGGAAATCCCCGTGTTATGACCTCCACCGAGGCCCTCGAAATCGAGGAGATACCGGAGAAACTGCTCGTCATCGGGGGTGGCTACATCGGCATGGAACTCGGCACCGTCTACGCCACTTTGGGCAGCCGGGTCACCGTGGTGGAGGCGTTGGACTCCATCCTGCTCGGAGCCGACCCGGATCTCGCCCGGCCGGTCCTGCTCTATGCGAAAAAGGCCTTCCAGGAATTGCGCTTCAAGGCCAAAGTCACGAAGATGTCCACCGTCGGCAAGCAGATCAAAGTGATCACCGAGCACGAAGGCACCCAACTGGAAGAACTCTTTGACCGGGTACTCGTCTCCGTGGGACGCTCGCCCAACAGCCAGGATCTCGGATTGGAGAACACCGGAGCCGTGCTCGACGACAAGGGATTCATCGTGGTCAATGAACGGCAGCAGTCTGCCGATCCCAACATTTTCGCCATCGGTGACATCGCCGGCGGCGTCATGCTGGCCCACAAGGCCTCCAAAGAAGCCCGCATCGCCGTGGAGGAGATCACCGGGGACAGCCAGGGGGCTTCCCAGGCGATCATTCCCGCGGTGGTCTTCACCGATCCGGAAGTTGCCTGGTGCGGTCTGACCGAGTCCGAAGCCAAGGGCAAAGGCATTGACGTCCGGGTGGCGAAATTCCCCTGGGGCGCCAGTGGCCGGGCGATGACGCTGGACCGCGTCGATGGCCTGACCAAGTTGATCATCGAACCCGGCACCGACCGCATTCTTGGCGTTGGCATTGTCGGCCAGGGAGCCGGCGAGTTGATCGGAGAAGGCATCGTGGCGGTCGAGATGGGGGCCACCGCGAAAGACCTTGCGCTGATCGTGCATCCCCATCCGACCCTGTCGGAGACGCTGATGGAGGCTGCCGAGGTCTACTATGGGCACGCCACGCACACGTTGGCAGCGAAGCCCAAGTAACCCTGTTGGTCGGTGACGGAACTCCGCACCGGCATAGAAACATCAGAGATCCAGCCGGGCAGCATCCGCCAGGCATGGCCTCGTGGGCTGCATTCCTGCCCTTGCGCGCCCCTGGAGTTCCGGCGTATCTTGGGTCTCCATGCCCATCATCACTTCCAGCAAGACCCAACCGGAGTACGACGTCGCCATTGTGGGATCCGGAGCCGGTGGGGGACAAATGGCCTTCACCCTGACGCTGGGCGGATTGAAATGCGTCATGCTGGAGGCGGGGAGGAATTACGATCCGGCCACGGAAACCCCGATGTTCCAGACCAAGGCCCAGGGGCCTCTCCAGGCGTCCCGCACGGAGGACAAGCCCTTCGGCTTTTATGACGCCACCGTTGACGGAGGCTGGCAGGTTCCGAACGAACCCTACACCCAGGCCAGTGACAAGCCTGAGGAACAGTTTGCCTGGTGGCGGGCCCGCATGCTCGGGGGACGCACCAACCACTGGGGGCGCATCTCGTTGCGCAACGGGCCCTACGATTTCAAGCCGAAAAGCCGCGATGGCCTCGGCTTCGACTGGCCGATCTCCTATGAGGACGTGGCCGACTACTACACCAAGGTCGAAATGCTGATCGGCGTCTACGGCACCAACACGGGGATGGAGAACACTCCCAGCTCGCCGGATGGCGTGCTCTTGCCTCCGCCCAAGGGCCGGGCCTCGGAGTTGGTGACCCAAAAGTACGCCAAGAAAGTCGGCGTCCCGGTGGTGCCGATCCACCGCGCAGTCCTGACCAAACCGCTCGACTGGCAGAACATTCCGGCCAAGCTCCACCCCGGCAATGCATGGGCGCAAAAAATTGTCGGCGACTCCATGCTGCAGCGGGCCGCGTGTTTCTGGGCGACGGAATGCGGACGCGGATGCAGTATCCGGGCGAATTACCAGAGCACCACGGTGCACCTGCCCCCGGCCCTGGCCACGGGAAATCTGGACATTGTTCCCAATGCCCACGTCCGGGAGATCACGCTGGGTCCCGATGGCAAAGCCAACGGAGTCATCTACATTGACAAGACCACCGGCCAGGAAGCCCGGATCAAGGCCAAAGCCGTCGTCCTCGCGGCCAGTTCGGGCGAGACCGTCCGGATCCTGCTCAACTCGAAAAGCAACGCCTTCCCGGACGGGCTCGCCAACCGGTCGGGCCTGGTCGGGAAATACCTCATGGACACCATCGGCACCGGGGTTTCCGGCCAGGTCCCGTTGTTGGAGAATGTGCCGCCCCACAACGAGGACGGGGCCGGAGGATCGCATTTCTACGCTCCCTGGTGGCTCTATGGGGAGCAAAAGGCCGGGCGTATGGATTTTCCCCGTGGCTACCACATTGAGATGGGCGGATCCCGCGGCATGCCGGGCGGATCCAATCCTTTGCCCGATGATCTGGGACGGGGGGCCTACGGGCGCAAATTCAAGGAGGAGGCGCGTCGTTATTACGGATCTTTCGTCGGCTATTCCTGCCGTGGAGAGATGATCCCGAATGAGGACTGCTACTGTGATCTGGATCCCGTCGTGAAGGATAAGTGGGGCATTCCGGTGCTGCGTTTCCACTGGAAATGGGCCGAGCATGAGCTGAAGCAGGTGCAACATGCCCAGCGCACCTTCGTCGCAATGATTGAGGCCATGGGCGGCACGGTCCGATCCAGGCTTGAGGCCGATCCGCTGAAATACATCGAGAACGGCGGGAAGATCATTCACGAAGTCGGCGGTGCTCTGATGGGGGAAGCGGCCGAGAAGTCGGTCTGCAACCAGTGGAACCAGACCTGGGATGTGAAGAATCTCTTCCTCTGCGATGGCACCCCATTCCCGTCCAACGCCGACAAGAACCCGACCCTGACCATCATGGCGCTCGCCTGGCGGGCCGGTGATCACCTTCTGGAACAGGCCCGCCAAGGCAATCTCTGACCCTTCCGCCTCCGTCATGTCACACGATTTCCCTCCACCACTCCGTCATCGCCTTCCCCGGCGCGACGCCATCCGCTGGATGATGACGACCGCCGCGGCCCTCTCCGCTGGAGCGGCCGTCGACCTGCCGTCTGTCTCCTACGGACAGGTCAAGCAAGGCGCCGCCAAGCCTTA
This sequence comes from Akkermansiaceae bacterium, assembly GCA_024233005.1. Taxonomy (GTDB): domain Bacteria; phylum Verrucomicrobiota; class Verrucomicrobiia; order Verrucomicrobiales; family DEV007; genus JACKQE01. The sequence continues at coordinate 713,434 of JACKQE010000001.1, forward strand.
CGGCACCGATCCTGACCTCCAGAAGGTCTACCGCCCGGGCGACCTCTGGCCGCTGACTTTTGATGCCCGGCAGATCAAGGCCGCCGGGGCTCTCGCTGATGTCATCCTTCCCGCGGACGATCTTGGTCCCGCCGCCTCGACTCTGGGTGTCGTCGACATGCTCGATGAGTGGGTTTCCGCTCCCTACGACACCCAGCAGAAAGACCGACCGATCATCCTTGACGGTCTTGCCTGGATCGATGCCGAATCCCGGAAGCGATACCAGAAGGACTTCGCCGATCTTCCGGAGAGTGGGAAAACCGCCATCTGCGACGTCATCTGCGACCCGGCGAAGGCGGACAAGGAGTTCCGCACGGCGGCCCGCTTTTTCAGCAAGTTCCGCGCGCTCTGCGCGGGCGCTTACTATGCCACTCCCGATGGCTGGAAGGCCCTTGGCTATGTGGGCAATGTCGCCCTGGCGAGCTTCGACGGGCCACCGCCGGAAGTGCTCGCGCAACTCGGCGTCGAGCAGACCGTGGTCTGATGGGGTGAAGTGAAGAAACCTTTGAGCCTGGTCGGGGGGCGTGATAGGGATGAGGGATGATGCCAGCGCTCCCTCTCCGCAGTTTCTTATACCTGGCCCTCGCCTCCGGGACCTTCCTCCTGCAGGCCGAGAACGATGCCATGGTTCTGGAAGCCGGAGCCCGGCCGGTCCTGCTCCAAGAAACCGGTGCCGGAGAAGGTCCGGTCTGGGATGGCGCACGCGGGCTTTTCACCAGTGGGGATGGCGACATCCATCGGCGGGACCTTTCCGGGACCGGATCCGTCCATCGTCGCGGGGCCGGGACCAACGGTCTGCTCCTGGACCGGGAGGGCCGCCTCGTCATGTGCCAGAATGTGGCCCGTCGGGTCGTTCGTGAAGAGAAGGACGGCACCCTGGTGGTTCTCGCTGACTCTTATGATGGGAAACATTTCAACCAGCCCAATGACCTCATCATGGATGCCAGGGGACGGATTTATTTCACCGATCCCTGCTATGGCCCGCGGGACCGGATCGAGATGCGGGACGCCGACGGGCGTGAGGTGGAGGGGCTTTACCGGATCGATCCCGACGGCACGGTGACCCGCCTCATCACCCACGAGGTGGACCGGCCCAATGGCCTGGCCCTTTCGCCGGATGGGCGCTTTCTTTTTGTTGCGGACAACAACAACAACACTGTGGGAGGAGCGCGCAAACTCTGGCGTTTCGCGGTTTTGGAAGATGGCTCGCTGGATCTGGCCAGCCGGACCCTGCTCCACGATTGGGGAACCACCCGGGGGCCGGACGGTATTAAGCTCGATGTGTTGGGGCGTCTCTATGTCGCCGCCGGAGTGAACCAGTCCAAGCCTCCCTACGAGATGGCGGATCAGCCCACCGCCGGCATCTACGTCTTCACCCCGGAAGGGCGGCTTCTGGAATTCATCCCGATCCCGCGTGATGAAACGACCAACTGCGCTTTCGGCGGACCCGACTTTAAGACCCTCTTTGTCACCGCGGGCGGCTCTCTCTGGAGCGTGCGAGTTCACGTGCCAGGGCTGGTCTCACAGCAGCGATGAGGACTTCCCATGTCTGGAAAGTCGCAGCAGCCAACCTTCCGGGGGGATGACGGCTCCCTCTTTGCCCAGGCACCGGTTGCGGCCGCCCGGGCCCTGATTGGTTGCCTCTTTGAATGGGACGGCTGTTCGGGTTGGATTGTCGAGGCCGAAGCTTACTCGGAATGGAACGATGAAGCCTGCCATACCCATGTCCGTCCCAGCGCCCGCCGCTTCGTCGATGAGCACCCTCCGGGCACGGCCTATGTGTATTTGAACTACGGGGTGCATTGGATGACCAATGTGGTGGTCGGGGATCCTGTCACGGGCGAACGGGGTTTTGTTCTGCTGCGGGCCCTGCAACCCGAATGCGGCCTTGCTGCCATGCGGGAACGAAGAGGACGGCAACCGGCCACCGATCTTTGCTCCGGCCCGGGGAAGCTCAGCCAGGCCCTGGGAATCCATGGCGGAGTCCATGGCACGGTCTTCTCCGGAACGGGGTGCCGCGGATTTCTTCAGATCCGGCCCAGCAATCCGGCCGTGGCGGGGTTGCTGGTGGCAGGTCCCCGTATCGGCATTTCCAAGGCCGTGGATCTGCCGTGGCGTTTTTTTCTGAAAGGAAATGCCCATGTCTCCGGTCCCCGGAAGGGAAGGTGATTACCGGGTCCATCTGATTTTGGGATTTTCGAATCCTGCATTTTCCCTTACAGTTCCGTCCATGTGTTTGCGCGGCCTCTTGTTTTCTCTCTTTCTCGCAGCTTCTTCCCTAACTTCTGCGCAGCAAACCCTTTCCTGGGATCTCGACGCCTTGAAGGAGGTTCCCCGGTTCCGTTGGAAATCTGAGGAAGGTCCGGTGCATTCCCTCTACTACCAAGGAGAACCTTATCAGAATCATCCGACCGAGGTCTTTGCCTTTTATGCCTCTCCGGCCACACTGGGGGACGCCAAGCCCGGAGCCAAGTTTCCCGGCGTCGTGCTGATTCATGGCGGAGGAGGCACGGCCTTTGCGGAGTGGGCCTGGCTTTGGGCGAAACGGGGGTACGCGGCCATTGCCATGGATCTCGGCGGTTCCGAGCCCAGCGCGCCGCTCTACGAGCCCAAAACCGGTGAGCCGGTCGCCAATCAGGCCAACCGACCGGAGAGCCGGACTCGGCTAGCCAACGGTGGCCCGGCCCAGGGACATCCGGAGAAATTCGATACCATTGGTGGCGGGAAAGACGATGATTGGCCCTACCATGCCGCTGCCAGTGTGATCCGGGCGCATTCCCTGCTGCGGACCTTTCCCGGCGTTGACGCGGAACATACCGCCGTCACCGGCATCAGTTGGGGCGGCTACACGACCTGCCTCGTTGCTTCTTTGGACGACCGCTTCCAAGCGGCCGTGCCGGTCTATGGCTGCGGATTCCTCCACGAGGGCGAGTCTGTGCAGAAACCCTCCATCGACAAACTGGGTGACCGTCGCCAGCTCTGGATCGACACTTACGATCCTTCCAGCCTGCTGGCCAGGTGCCGCGTTCCCATCTTTTTCGTCAATGGCACGAACGATGTCCATTACCCGTTGGACAGTTACCAAAAGACCTATGACCGCGCCGCTGGCACGAAGCAGATGCGGATCCAGGTGAAAATGCCGCACAGTCACCCCGCGGGTTGGGCGCCCCGGGAGATTGGTCTGTTCATTGACTCCTACTGCAGTGGTGGAAAACCACTTCCTGTGCCGGGTCGGCCTGTCTCCGCGGAGGGACGGATTCGGGTGCCATATACCAGTGCGGTTCCCTTGAAAGAAGCGGTGCTGCATTTCACGACCGATACCGGAGTGCGTTCCCAAAGGAACTGGCAGTCCCTGCCTGCGGAGATCACCGCGGAAGCGGTTCTGGCCCCCGCGCTTGAGGAAGAGGCGAACACCTGGTTTGTGTCCCTGACCGATGAACGCGGCGCTATGGTCACGACAACGGTCCAGTTCCGGTGAGGCTCTCCCCGTTCACCAGGGTTCCAGTGCTGCGGAGATGAAGCCGGTGTCTTTTTTTGGGCAACAGGGCAATCGGGTGGACTTCTCCCGTTTGTCCGATTGGAGCCGGGACAATGCCTTCCTGAAATGGCGGCCCGGTCGTCCAGACGGATCTCACAGCGCCAAGGACATCATCGAGCGCTGGCAATTAACCTGCTTTCTTCGGTGGGCGGTGATGCTGGACGAGCCACCCTACCGGATCCCGTTTTCGATCCAGCGGGCCGGGGGAGAGAATGAGCCGGATTTCTTTGTTTTCCAACGGAATCGTGGGAAACACGGTCTGGAGTTGTCTCTTGCGACCACCCCGGACCGTCAGATCGCAGTTTCCCAATTGGCAGGGTATCCCGGAGCGCGCCGTCGTTCCTCTGATCCGCACGACAGCCTCCCGTCGGGGACCAGTTCGGAATGGGTGGAAATCGTCAGCCGCGCGCTTTTCCGGAAAATCGAAAAACTGAGAGCGCTCTACGTGAAATCCATTGCCCAATGCGATCTGCTGCTTTTCGTGGATTTCGATCCACCCATCGGCGATCTCTCCAAGGCCAATCAAGCGCTCAGAGTGGCGGTTTTTTCCCATGAGATGTTCCAGGACGGAGGGAAGCTCTTCCGGCGGGTCTTCCTGGTCAGCGAAGAATGGGCCATCTTTGATGCGTTGGGTGATCCCGTCTGCACCACGGCCTACTGAGGTGCGGCCGGATCTGCCTTGATGCTTACTTTGCTTCGTCGATCATCTGGATGGTCTTTTCTTCGACCTCTTTCGCGATCTTGGCAAGGGCGGGATCCTGCGAGAGTGAGGCCAGCATTTCACCGGGTTTGATCATCCCGATACGGGTTTGGCCATTTTCCGTAAACACCGAGATGCGGCAAGGCAGCGCCATGTTCAGTCGCATGTCCGTTGCCAGAACCTTGGCTGCCTGGAGGGGATTGCAGACTTCAAAGACCCGGCACTGGGGTTTGAAATCGATCCCTTTGCTGCGGAGGGTGCTGCCGAGGTCGTGGATGTGAAGCACGCCGAACCCATTTCGTTTCACCGAGGCCTCCAGATCGGACGATGCTTGCTCAAAGGACTTGTCTGAATCAGCGAGATAATACATGGCGGGGTGCGAGGTCAGGAGGTGGTCAAATCCGTTGGTTTCTCGGAAAGGATGAACGGTCTGGTTGAAGGCAGGGTCCGCGCGCCTTTCGGAAGTGTCAAGCTGCACGGCTGCGGTCAGCGCTTTCGTTCGAGGGGAGTCTTCTTCGGGGGGGCTTTTTTCTTCTTCACAGCAGCTCTGCCATTGGCCGCGGTCAATTTGTCCCGGAGGAATGGGGCTGTCCGGCTGTGGGGACACGCCGCGATCTCTTCCGGCGTGCCGCTCGCGACGAGGGTTCCGCCTTCCTCGCCCGCTTCTGGACCGATGTCGATCTGGTAGTCCGCCTCGGCGAGAATGTCCAGGTGGTGCTCAATGACGACGACAGTGTGACCTTCGTCGACGAGCCGGTGCAGGACGTCGATGAGGCGGCGCACGTCGGAGAGATGCAAGCCGATGGTGGGTTCCTCGATGAGGTAGAGATTGGACTTGGCGGCGCGTCCTTTCCGGATGCGCTCGTTGATGGCGCGGCCTTGCCCTCGGGTCAGTTCGGTGACGAGCTTGAGGCGCTGGGATTCCCCTCCGGAAAGCGTGGGACTGGGCTGTCCGATCTGCAGATAGCCGAGCCCGGTGTCGCGCAGGAGAGCGAGGGTGCGGTGAATGCGAGGGTGCCCTTCAAAAAAGTCCGCCGCTTCATCGATGGTCAGGCGCATGACCTCGCCGATGCTTTTTCCGCGGTAGGCGACTTCGAGGGTCGCGGCATTGTAGCGGAGGCCATCGCATTCCTCGCAGGGAAGATGACTGGTCGGGAGGAAACTCATCTCGAGCTTAATTTGACCGTTGCCCTTGCAGGTCTCGCAGCGGCCGCCTTCCGTGTTGAAAGAAAAGCGCGAGGCGGTATAGCCCCGGGCTCGTGCTTCCGGCAATTGGGCAAACAGCGCCCGGATGTCATCGAAGACTTTGACGTAGGTCGCGGGGGTGGAGCGCGAGGTCTTTCCGATGGGGGATTGGTCGACTTCGTAAACCGCCTCGATCCTTCCGAGTCCGCTGATGGTTTTCCAGGCGTTGGGGACGGGATCGGAGGAGGATTTTTTGCGTCGGCTTAGGGCGCCGGTGACGGCCGGTTTGAGCACTCCTCGCATCAGGGTTGATTTGCCCGAGCCGGACACTCCGGAAATGCCGGTGAGACGGGCCACGGGAATGTGGATGGTGAGGTCTTTCAGGTTGTTGGCCCGGGCACCGGTGACGATGATCCAATCATCCGCGCTTTCCAATGCGGGCAGGGGGCGCCGTGTCCCGGTCATGGGATGGGTGATCTTTTCGTTCAGCGCCCGTGCCGTGGCGGATTCAGGATGCGCCATGATCTCCGCCCATGAGCCTTGGGCGCTGACTTGTCCACCGAAGCGTCCGGCTCCCGGACCGAGATCGATGATGTGGTCGGCGCGGCGCATGGTATCCTCGTCGTGCTCGACCACGAGCAGCGAATTTCCTTTGTCGCGCAGAGCCACCAGCGTGTCGAGCAACCGGGCATTGTCCCTCGGATGCAGGCCGATGGTGGGTTCGTCCAACACATAGAGCACCCCGCGGAGGTTCGATCCGAGTTGGGCCGCGAGACGGATGCGCTGGCTCTCCCCTCCTGACAGGGTGGTGGCGGAGCGGTCGAGTTGCAGATAGCCGAGGCCAACCTCTTCCAAGAAACGGAGCCGTTGCGAGATCTCGGGAAGGATGTCACGCGCGATGATGGCTTCGGTGCCGGTAAATTTAAATCCGTCGATGATGCCTCTGGCCTCGTGCACGGGCCGCGAGGCGATTTCGTGGATGCCGTTTCCATGGACCCGGACGTGTCGTGCCACTTCATTGAGTCGGGCCCCCTGGCAGGCCGGGCAGGTCACAGTCTCCAGAACACTTTCGCCATCGAGGGACTCTTCCTCCGCCGCAGCGCGGCGGCGTTCCTCCCGCAGCTCGGACTCGAGGACCGATTCCCCGTGTTCCACTTTGTTGTGGAAGGCTCCGCGCACCACAGTGCCGTAGCCACGACACTCCGGACAGCAGCCATGCGGTGAGTTGTAGGAGAAGAGACGCGGGTCCAGTTCCTCAAACGATCGCCCCGTGTCTGGATCACTCATGATGGTGCTGGCAGTGGCCAATTCACCATCTGAGCCCAGGTATTTGGCGGTCTGTTTGCCGATCGCGAGGGCTTTCTCCAGGATGTCCCGTGCCTCGGTGCCGCTGGTCTGCTTCGTCACTTCCCCGACGACGACGTCAATGGTGTGCTCTTTGAAACGGGCCAGCTTGGTGAACCCTTCCACGGCTTGGAACTTCCCATCGACCAGGAGCCGGGAAAACCCCTGGCGGCCGGCCCATTCTGCGACCTCGGTGTGGAAGCCCTTGCGCGCCTTGATGACGGGGGCCAGCACGGTGACGGTGCCGCGTTTGGCGGCAGCCTGGATGCGGGCGAGGATGGCGGTCACGCTTTGTTTGACAACCGGTTTGCCGGTGTCGGGGGAGTGCTGCACGCCGGTCTTGGCGAAAAGAAGACGCAGGAAGTGGTAAACCTCGGTGACGGTGGCGACGGTGGATTTTCCGCCGCCCCGCGAAATGCGCTGCTCGATCGCGACCGTTGGGGGGAGGCCCCCGATGCGATCGATGTCAGGCCGTTCCATCTGTTCGACAAATTGCCTGGCATAGGTCGACATGCTGTCGAGGAAGCGGCGCTGCCCTTCGGCGAAGACGATGTCGAAAGCGAGGGTGGACTTGCCCGAGCCGCTGAGGCCGGTGATGACGACAAACTGGTCGCGGGGGATTTCGAGTGAAATGTCCTTCAGGTTGTGTTCCCGGGCTCCTTCCAGCACGATGCCACGGGCTCCGATGGCGGCGGATCTGCTTACTTTGAATGGAGTGGGCGTTTCGGCGGCGCGCAAGGCGCGTTTCCGCGGTGGGTCGAGCGCCTCCGCGAGAAAGCGGCCGGTGTGGGACGCCGCGACTGCGGCGACCTGCTCCGGGGTGCCCGCGGCGACGACCTCACCGCCATGGGTGCCGGCTTCGGGTCCGAGATCGATCACCCAGTCGGCGCATTTGATGACCTCGGTGTTGTGCTCGATGACCAGCACGGAATGTCCGGTGCGGACAAGGCGGTCGAACATCTTGAGCAGCATCGCGACATCATCGAAGTGCAGCCCCGTCGTCGGTTCGTCGAAAATGAGGAGCGGTCCCTTCCCCTTCCGGTTGGCGGCCGGTTCGGTATCACCGGCATGTCGCTGTTCGACGAGCCGCCCGACCAGTTTGAGTCGCTGGCTTTCGCCGCCGGAGAGGGTGTTGAGCGGCTGGCCAAGCCTCAGGTAACCGAGGCCGACTTCGGCAAGTTCCCTCAGCCCAGCGACTGCCTGGCCTGCCTGGGCTCCTCCGATGGCGAAGAAGAACTCCAGGGCTTCGCTGACCGTCATGGAGAGCACTTCATGAATGGTTTTTCCCCGGAGTTGGATCTCCAATGCTTCCTTGGTATAGCGGGTGCCTTCGCATTCGGGGCAGGTGACGTAGATGTCGCTGAGGAACTGCATCTCCACTTTCTCCAGTCCATTGCCCGAGCAGCGGGCACAACGGCCGGGGCCGGAGTTGAACGAGAAATAGCCCGGCTTGAGATCGCGCGCCAGTCCCTCCGGGGTGCGGGTGAAGAGCACCCGGATCGGCTCGAAGATGCCGATATAGACCGCCGGGGTGGAACGCGGGGTCCGGGATAGTGGCGATTGGTCAACCATCACCACTTCCGTGATGGCCCCGGCTCCTTCGATCTCCCGGCAGCGTCCCGGTTCATTCTCCGAGCTGCCGCCGAAGCGCCGCAGGAGGTTTTCATAGAGCACCGAGTGCACCAGGGTGGATTTGCCCGAGCCCGAAACTCCACTGACACAGCAAAATATTCCGAGTGGCACCCGGACATCGATTTTTTTGAGGTTGTGCTGCGCGGCGCGCCGGATCGTCAACCATCCGGCGGCTGGGCGGCGTGTCTGAGGGACGGGAATGATGCGGTCTCCCCTGAGGTAAGCCGCGGTCAGTGACCGCGGGGTTGTCCCTGACTTGTCCAAGAGCTGTGCCGGCGGGCCGGCGAAAACCAGTTCCCCTCCGCCTTCACCGCGGCCGGGGCCGATGTCCACCAGATGGTCGGCGGCCCGGATGACCGACTCCTCATGCTCCACCACCACCAGCGTGTTGCCATGGTCCCGCAGGCGTTCCATGATCCCGATGAGCCTCCCGGTGTCCCGGGGGTGCAGGCCGACGGTTGGCTCGTCGAGGACGAAGAGCGTGTTGGTCAGACTCGAGCCGAGGCAGGTCGTCAGGCTGACCCTCTCGGTTTCCCCGCCGGAGAGGGTGCGGGTGGGGCGATCGAGGTCCAGATAGCCGAGGCCGACCTGTTCCAGGTAATGCAGACGGCCCAGAATCTCCCCGTGCAACATGGCCACGGTGTCATCTCCGCGGGGCAGGGTGAGGCTGGCGATGAAGGGAGCCAGCCTTTCGACCGGGAGTTGCCACAGTTCCGGCAGCGTTTTCCCTCCGACCCGGTAGGCCAACGCCTCGGGCTGGAGACGTCCGCCATTGCAGGCCGCACAGGTGGTGTAACTGCGGAACCGGCTCAGGAACACCCGCACATGCATTTTGTAGGTGCGGGTTTCCATCCAATCGAAAAATCCTTTGACCCCGTACCAGCCATCATTTTCCCAGGCCTTGTCGGTGTCGCCCGGGTGGTCTCCATAGAGGACCCAGCGCTGCTCCTCCTCCGGCAGATCGTCGAAGGGCACCTTCACATCGACCATCCGGATCCGGGCATGCTTCAACAGATCCCGCTGGCACTGCATGTTGGTGTCGCCCTGAAACGCCTTGACCACTCCCTGGGCAATGCTGAGCGACTTGTCAGGCAGAGCCCGGTCGAGATCCAGCCCGATGACTCGGCCGAATCCCCGACAGACGGGGCAGGCTCCCAACGGGTGGTTGAAACTGAAGAGACCCGGGGTGGGAGGCCGCAGGTCGGTTCCGGTGGCCGCCGAGCGCCAGCCCCGGGCAAAGGCTTGACGTTCGCCGCTGTCCGGTTCGATGAGGGTCACTTCGTCATGGCCGAGGGTGAGGGCCCGTTCCACGGCTTCGAGGAAACGGCTTTTCCGGGCCGGGGAGACCCGGTCCTGGATGACATCGACCCGGGCCGGGAAGGTGCCTCGCGGGTAGGCGTTCGCCTCATCGGTGCGGAATGCCTGGCCATAGATCCAGGTTCTCAAGTAGCCCTCCCCGCGCAGGAAGTCGAAAAACTCCGCCGGTTTGGCTCCGGCCGGGACGGGAAGGCCGAAGGTGATGAGAAGCGCACGGTCCCCCCAGCGGGCATGGGCTTTGCGCTGGACCGACTCCGCGGTGTCCGGTTCGATGATCTCGCCGGTCTTGGGATCGAAGCCCTGGCAAAGCCGGGGGAACAATAGTTTCAGATAGTCATTGATCTCTGTGATCGTGCCCACTGTGGAGCGGGTGGTCTTGACCGCATTGTTCTGCTCGATCGCAATCGCCGGCGGAATACCCCGGATCGATTCCACCTGGGGCTTGTCCATCCGATCGAAGAACTGCCGCACATAGGGTGAGAAGGTCTCCACATAACGGCGTTGGCCCTCGGCATACAGCGTCTGGAAGGCGAGGCTGGATTTCCCGGAACCACTCGGGCCGGTAATGACATTGAGCTGACCCAGCGGCAGATCGAGGTCGATGCCTTTGAGATTGTTCTGCGTGGCCCCGCGCACTTCGATCATCGGCGGCACCACATGGTGCGGCGGTGCCGCAGAAGCGGGAGTCGGGCGGCTGGAGGAAGCTTTCTTGCGGGCCATGGTGCAGGATATCCGTCGTCGGCGGGGCATGCACCTTACCCGAACCGGCACCTTTTGCGTGGAATTCTTGGCAGGAAAAGTCATCCCGGGGGGGGCGAGGTGCGCATGGACCGCATCCGCCGGGGCTGCATGTCGCGGGGGCAAGGCCCTGCGGAACCCTGAACGCGGTTGACAAGCCTCGACCTTCGGGGAAAGCATGGGTCATGGCCACTGCTCCCGATCCCTCCACCGTTCCTTGCAGCCCCCTCGACGAGGTCTGTGGTTTGGCGTATTTCCCCCGTCTCACAGGCAAGATCCGTCTCCAAGACGCCGGTCGGCTATGGGAGGAACTCCATGCAAACCTTGGACGCGGACTGGACGCCTGGTGCGTCGATTTTCTCCACGTCTCCTATGAGGACCTCCGGGCCCGGGTTCTTGAAGGCGGTAGCGATGAGGAAATTTTTGAATGGTGCACCACCAAAGGGCGTGCTCTCAATGATTCGGATCTCCTGGTCTGGCGGCATTTCACCGCGAAATTCGGGTGGAACGACAAGGCCACCGACATTTTGACAAAACGCAAGGCGGAGAACGGTCTCTCCGATCGCGATGACATCCAGACCATGGCGCACTACATCGACATCGATGAAGGTCGCAAGGTCTGAGATGGTACGATCCGCCAGTGGGCGGATCACTCCTGCGCCGCGAGATACCTTTCTGCTTCGAGCGCGGCGGCACACCCCTGCCCGGCCGCGGTAATGGCCTGGCGATAGACATGGTCGGCGACGTCGCCGGCGGCGAAGAGTCCGGGCACACCGGTTTCGGTGCCTTTGCTCTGAATGATGTAACCCTGCTCGTCAAGGCTCACCCCGGTGCCTCTGAGGAACGACGTGTTGGGGACGTGGCCGATCGCCACGAAGACGCATTTCAACTCCAGTTCGCTGCGGGCTTCGGTTTTCAGGTTGACCAGTTTGACTCCCCGGACCTCCCCGTTGTCATCGAGCAGGTACTCCTCGATGGCGGAATCCCAGATCGGTTCGATCTTGTCGTTCGCGAGGGCACGGTCGGCCATAATCTTCGAAGCGCGAAGGGTGTCCCGGCGGTGGATCAGGTAGACCTTGCTCGCGAAGCGGGTCAGGAAAGTCGCTTCCTCGCACGCGGAGTCCCCGCCGCCGACCACGCAGACCGGCACATTGCGATAAAAGGCCCCGTCGCAGGTGGCGCAACTGGTCAATCCGCGGCCGACTAGTTTCTCTTCTCCGGGCAGGCCAAGGTAGCGGGCGCTGGCCCCGGTCGCAATGATGACGGTGTGGCTTTGAAGGGTCTTGCCATCCAGATCGAGTGTGAAAATCCCATCCTCCCCGCGGGTCACCCCCGTGACCTGGGCATACTCGACCCGGGCGCCGAAACGCTCGGCCTGCTGCTGCATTTTCATCATCAGGTCGGGTCCCATGATGCCTTCGGGAAAACCGGGAAAATTCTCCACCTCGGTTGTCGTGGTCAGCTGACCCCCGATCTGGGTTCCGGAAATGACGAGAGGTTGCAGGTTGGAACGGGCGGTGTAAATGGCGGCGGTCCAACCGGCGCAGCCGGTTCCGATGATGATGACATTTTCCATGGTATGCTGACGGGGATGGGTGGGGGTTGCGGGTAAAAAACGGACGACAGGACCGGGGGCGCCTTACATGCGCTCGACGGGTTGGATTCCCAGCAGACCCAGGCCGTGACGGAGCACCCGCCCCGTCAGTTCGCAGAGCGCGAGGCGGCTCTCCCGGATCGCTCCCTCGGAGCGCAGGACAGGGCATTCCTCGAAGAATGCATGGTAGGCGCTGGCCAACTCAAAGAGGTAGGAGCAGAGGAGGTTCGGCCGGAACCCGGTGAGGATGCCGGGCACGGTCTCACCGTATTGCAGCAATTTCAGCGCGAGAGCCCTCTCTGTGGGCTCCGTGAGGACGAGTTCTTCGCAACGTTGAAAATCCGTGCCGAGCCGACGGAAGATGGACCGGGTCCGCACATAGGCGTTGATGAGATAGGGCGCGGTGTTGCCCTTCAGGCTGAGCATGGTGTCCCAGTCAAAGACATAGTCGGTCATCCGGTGCTGGCTCAGTTCGGCATATTTCACCGACCCAATACCGATGGCCCGGGCGATGTCCGTTTTCTCGTCGTCGCCGAGTTCGGGATTTTTCTCTTCGATGACCTTGAGGGCGCGCTCCCGCGCTTCGCTGAGGACGTCGGCGAGTTGCACCGTCTCTCCGGAGCGTGTCCGGAGCATTTTCCGGTCCTTGCCGAGGATGCTGCCGAAGGAGATGAATTCGAGCTCCGCCGTGATGCCCCGACGGCGGCAAACGGCGAAGAGTTGGTCGAAATGCGACTGCTGGGGAGCCCCCACGACATACCAGAGGGCGTCCGCCTGGAATTCACGGAGCCGGTGGTCCACCGTTGCCAGGTCGGTAGTGGCATAGAGGAATCCGCCGTCGGATTTGCGGATCAGGAAAGGATTGGCCTGCCAGGCGTCATCGCGGAAGATCAGGAAAGGATCGCTTTTGGGGTCCCCACGGCCGTCGGAAAAAATGCAGATTGCCCCGTCGGACGCGGTGGCGATGCCTTCTGCGAGGAGACGGTCGACCAGCGGGGCCAGAGCCCCGTTGTAGGCACTTTCTCCGAGCCAGTGGTCGAAGGTGATGTCTAGTTGCTCGTAGATCCTTTCGAGACCCCCGCGGGAAAGGCTGACGCATTGCCGCCAGATCTCCAGGTTCTCCGGGTCGCCTTGCTGCAGCTTCACCAGTTCCGCTTTGCAGATGTCCCTCAGGCGGTCGTCCGATTTCTGCCGCTCATTGACCACCCGGTAGAGGCGGAGGAGTTCCCCCACCGGATCAGCGGCCAGCGCCGCGTCGTCCCGGAGGTTTTTCCAAGCCCAGAGGACCATGCCAAACTGGGTGCCCCAGTCGCCAATGTGGTTGTCCGTCACCACGGTGTGCCCCAGAAACCGGGCGGTCCGGGTCAGGCAGTCTCCGAGGATCGTGCTTCGGATGTGCCCGACGTGCATCGGCTTGGCGATGTTGGGCGCGGAGAAATCAATGACAATGGTTTTCGGGTGCTCCGTCCGGGGCACCCCCAGCCGGTCATCTCCGAGCAGGGCGGCGGTGCGTTCGGCGAGCGCGGTGGCGGAAAGGCGGAAGTTGATGAATCCGGGTCCGGCAACGGTGGGCGGATCACAGAGATCCCCGGCATCGAAGGCTTCAGAAACGCGGGCGGCCACGTCGCGGGGGGATTGGCGCAGACTTTTGGAGAGCTGAAGCGCGGCATTCGACTGGTAATCGCCAAACTGGGGATTGGTTGCCGGGACCACGTCCACGGTGAAGCCTTCCGGAAGGGATGCTTCATCGCACACGGCTTTCACAGCGACCTGGAGCCGCTGGCTGATGAGGTTGGGAAAGGAATCCGTGGACATGGAGTGTAGGGGAGCCCGCAAAATGCCGCACTTCGCCACCCGTGCAAGGGGTTTGCACCCTCCAGTCTTCAACTGTGGTCGGGCAGCGCGAGGCGGAAGCCCTGATTGCTCAGCGAGCCATGCCGGTCCTGGGTCCCCACATCGACCAGATTATAAAAGTGGCAGGTGCCAGCGGAGCACCACCACGATCCTCCCCGACCTGCGATCAACCGGTTCTGTTGCCCCCGGGGAACTTGGGCCGGCAGATCTCCGCAGTATTCGAAAACATTGCCCACCACGTCGTGGAGTCCCCAGGCGTTGGGGGGATAGCTTTCCACCGGGGCGGTGTAAACCCAGCCATCTTCGCGCGTGTTTTTCCGGTGGGTCTTACCGTTCCAGATATTGCCTTTTTTCGGATCCCAGGTGTCGCCCCAAGGATACAGCGTTTTCACACCGGCGCGGGCGGCGACTTCCCATTCATCCAGAGTGGGCAACCGTCCTCCCGCCCACTGACAATAGGCGGCGGCGTCCGCTCCACTGATCTGGGTCACCGGATGGGTCGGCAGGTCCTCCGCCTTGGGTCCTCCCGGCCCCATCGGCAGTCGCCAAGTGGCTCCAGGGACCTCTTTCCAGCCCCAGTCGGGATAGCCCTCCATGGCGACGCGTCCGAATCCCCGCTTCTCCGCATCGGTCTGGTAACCGGTCGCCGCAATGAAGCGGGCGAACTGGGCGTTTGTCGTCTCGGTGGTGGCAATGCGAAAGCTTGGCAGGCTGACGGTGCGCGATGGATTGAAATAGTGCCCCGCCTGGCCGACTGCATAGGCTCCCGCGGGGACCCGGACCATGTCATGACCGTTCGGACCGGTCTCCTTCCGGGGGGCGCCCACGGCGGTGGCGATCATGACGAGCAAAGGCCATTTGTTCACGGCTTGCCGGATTTGGTCTTGAGGTAGTCTCCCACCCAGATCCGCATCTGGTTCCGCAGGGCTTCGGAATATGGGATGGCGACATGTTCCCATTTGTAGTGAGGCAGCCGGTGGAGTTGGTCGAACCCGATCCATTCTCTCTCCTCTTCCGGGATGTCCTGTTTGGATTTGTAGGCATGGAGATCCTCGTTTTTCTCGTAGAGCTTCCGCAGGCCTTTGCCGTAGTCGGCTTCCAGCTTGGAATTGAGGATGGGTTCGTAGCCGGCGAACCGCAGCAGCGCTCCCATCACTGCGAGCAGGTCCCGGTGGGCCGCTTCGGCGAGGAAGAGGTTCCGCTCCCGTTCCACGGTGGCCTCATCTTTTTCGGGGGCATTCTCTGGCTCCTGCGCTTGCCTGGCGGGAAAGAGACCACAGCCCATGAAACCATCCATCACCGGTGGCGGGGTGGCGGGATTTTTGGCGATCTCCGCGAGCAGATCATGGAGGCGTGCTTCCACTTCGATCAGTTCGGGCAGCGCTTCCAGGGCCTTGGTTTCCCTCACCACCTGAAGCAGCAGGGTGGAGAAAAGTGTCGGATCCGTGCCCCAGGGACGGCTTTCAACCTCGCCGACGACAGAGGGGTCCTTGGGTTGTTCTTTCTCGTGACGAGTGAAATCGACCCCAAGGAGGCGTTTTCGCACTACCGGGACAAGGACGGCCCGCTTTTCCTTCATCAAAGCCAGATTCTTTTGGGAAAAGGAAGCTTCTCCTTCGGTTTGAATGCGGAAGGCGGGAAGGGGAATTGGGGAAGGCACCGAAAAGGCATCACAGATCTGGCCATAGGAACCGGGCCAGCGCAGGAGGTCGTTGAGCAGGGCTTCGCCTTCGGACGGCGCGACGGATCCGGCGCGGGCGGCGAACGGAAACAGGGAGACCAGAAACAGTGTTGGCAGAAGCAGCAGTCGGGATTTCATGTGGCAGAAGGATCGATGTGGGTTTGGCGCAAATCAGGCCTGATATATTCACCTCATTTTGCAGGAAATCAGGTTGTCATTGTACCACCGGAATCCTATGATCCAACCCATATGACGGAATGGTATTACGCACGCGCGGGTCAACAATCTGGACCGGTCGACTTCGACCATTTGAAAAGTCTTGCGAGCCAGGGTCAGCTTGATCCGGTCCATGACTTGGTTTGGAATGCCTCGATGGCCAACTGGCAGGCCCCGGGGACCGTGGATGGTCTCTTCGACCAAGCTCCCCCAGCCATGGATGAAAGCATGATGCCGGTCGCACCGGTGCCCTCCCACACCGGATCCAATCCCTACGCCACGCCGGACAGCACGTGGACCCAGCCGTATCCTCTGGATGCCGGACAGGCAGCGGGGGAGATCGTTCCCGGCAGTGATCCGGTGGATGTCATGGCCGTGATCCGCCGCGGGTTTGAACTTACCAAGCGTCATTTTGGCACTATTTTTCTGGTGGGATTTATCTACATCGTCATTTCTGTTGGAGTGGGTTTTCTTACGGGTTTTCTCGACAGCATGTTGGGTCTGCAAACGAACGATGGTTCGGGTCCCATCAACGGGATCGTATCCCAGCTGGTATCGATTTTTCTTAGTCTGGGACTGACCCGGGTCGGCCTCAATCTGGTCTCAGGTCAACCCGTAGAAGTCGCCCAGTTGTTTGGGGAAGGAAGCAAATTTTTGCGAGCTTTGGGCGGATCGATTCTCTTCGGACTGGCGGTGATCTTGGGGTTGATTCTTCTCATCGTTCCCGGCATTTATCTGGCTCTCCGGTATGGGCAGTTTCTCAATGCGATCGTCGACAAAGACATGGGGGTCATGGAATCCTTCCAATACAGCGCCAGCATCACCACCAACAACCTGGGGAATCTTTTAGGATTGGCGGTGCTGGGATTCCTGATCGTTTTCGCGGGGATTCTCGCCTTGTTGGTGGGGGTGGTCTTTGCCTACCCGGTGGTCTGGCTCAGTGGTGTGGTGGCCTATCGGTGGATGCGTTTCGGGCGTGCCGTTGTGCAGGATCAGACTTGGGCCCCGTCCCACCAGTTGACCTGATCCCACCACGCCTGCAGAGGCGGGAACTTTACCGCATCCGCGGCGCGTTGGGATGCGGAGAACTCCTCGCCTTATGGTTCTTCATCATTTCACCCAGGAGCAATTCCTTCCCGTGATCCGGGAGGAGGCGTGGTCCTTTTTTTCGAGCCCCCGCAATCTCGATGCCATCACCCCTCCCGATCTCGGCTTCCGCATTGTCCATCAGCCCGGTGAGGCGATGTATGAAGGGCAGATCATCGAATACCTGGTCAAAATCGCCCCTCTTGTGTGGATACCCTGGGTCACCGAAATCAAGGCCGTCGTTGAAGGCCATTCCTTCATTGACGAGCAGCGCTCCGGTCCCTACCGGTTCTGGCACCACCGCCACACCTTTGAGGATGCTCCGGGAGGCGGGGTGCTGATGCGTGATTTGATCCATTACGCCGTCGGGATGGGGCCTTTCGGGGAGATTGCCCATGCCTTGTTTGTTCGTCGCAAGTTGGAACATATCTTCGGGTTCCGGCGCCGCATTCTCGCCGAGCGCTTTGGGGGGGAGTGAGATTACCGGTTCTCAGGCGGGTCTTTCCGCGATGGGGATGGTCTGGCAGTGTTGGCTCCGGCCGAACGGGAGCCGATCCCATGGTAGCCTGGTGAGAGAATCTCCCAGAGCACCACGCCCACCGTAAAAGGAAGTTGGATTCCGGCGACAGGCCACCAGCCGGTGTCTCCCTGCAGCAGATGGAGTCCGGCATTGACGAGGAAGCTCAGGGCCCAGAGGATCTCCAGCCAGCGCCGGACGAGGAAGACATTGCAGAACAAAAAGAAGTGGCCCAGGACGAGGGGGAGAGCCCACCAGAGGACAAATTCCCTCCGCCAGAGCCAGACCGTGAGCACGGTGGCTGCAGAGAGGACCAAGGCATCGGTCAGGGAAAAACGGAATCCGCCCGCACGTCTGACTGTGGAGGGAGGCAGCGGGGCGGGGGATGGTGACCTGGCATTCATGCTCGGGACGGGGACTTGCGGTGGTCACCAGAATGAGGGTATACTGGGCTTCATGTCCACTCAGGAATGGCTCATTGTCTACGGCATTTCCCTTGTCTCGGGCATCGTGGTGTTGGTTCTGCTGTTTGTGCTTTTCGCCAAGGCCAACAAGGATCTCACTCCGTCGGTGGCGGTCAGCTTCGGCATCGTGCTGTTCCTCGCTGAAATTGGCCTCAATGCGCTCTACGTCCGCTACGGCCATATCGGTTTGCCGGGCTTCGCCGGTCTGGCGCTGGTCCTCCTCATGACGGGTGCGCTGGGACTGGCCCTTCTGGTTTGGAGGCTCTCGGCTTCTCCGCTGCAGGCCCTCTTCATCATGGGGTGTTTTCTGGCCGTGAAAGCAGTTTGTGCGGTCCAGTTGTCAGCCCACATCTCACCCAAGCTCGGGATCTACGGTCCCAAGCTGGTCTCGGCCTGGAGCCAGCCACCTGCGTGGCGCGAGCGGTCGGTGGATCAGATGCTGCTCAGCCTGCCGGAAAACCCTGTCGTTCGTACCGTCGTGGAACCTCCTTTTTTCAAGGGCATGGAGGTGGGGGTCTACCCGCAGCGAGTGGACTTTGGTGAATACGCGATCGACTTGTACGTCATGAGGGCGGACAAGCCGTTTGATTTGGATTCCGGGGCCAAAGGCTTGCTGGAGGAATGGCGCCGGACCCCCGGAGTCGATGAGTTCGTCGAAAACGTGGAACCCACCCAGGTTCTGGGCCAAAATGGGCGCGCTCTCGAAGGTTCTTTCCGGCAGGGAACTTTCCGGCAGCACTACCGGGCAGTGTTGTTCGCCATTGGCAGTCGGGCCTGGGCGGTCCGGATTTCCGGAAGTCCCGGCCCGGTGGCCCGTATCTCAGATCGGGTGCTGCCGTCGATCACGGTCGAAGATCTCGAGCAAATGCTGGCGCAGGCCGCCGAGGAAGCGGCGGAGGCCAAGCTGCGCGACGCCCGGATTTCAGCCGAAAGGGCCGCCCGGCAGGGGCCGGGGATGGTTCCAGCGACGGGAGGGATCCCAGGCAAAGGCAGTGGCCTGGGGGCCCCGGTGGATAGCCCTTTGGCCCCCCGCACCAAATCCGGCAAAGCGCGCCCTGTGACCCTTCAAACCTCCCAGTTGGAACCGGCCCCCGGCATGGCCTCCTCCAACCAACCGTCCGCTGCGGAGAAGGCCCGGGCGCTGGCGGCCTACCCGGTTGCGCGGGTGCTCCGTTCGTTGGATGGCAAATCGGTTCAGGCCAGTATTTTGGGAAGAACCGCCACCAGCGTGCGATTCCTCGGGGCCGAAGGCAAGGAATACCGTTTCCCCATCATCAATTTGTCCCCGGCGGACCGTGATTTTGTCCGGTCCCTTCCAGTTTCAGAATGACCTGGCTTGTTCCAAGATACTTAATTTTGCGAAGAAAACTTGAATAAACCGCCCACCTTTGGTATCTCAAAGATATGTCAGACGAGCCACCTCCTCCCTTGGAAGACAGTGACGCCCCTCCGGTGCCTCCGCCAATGAGCCCTCCTTCTGAACTCGGGGGGAACGCCGTGGGCCTCGGACAGGGGAAGCTGTCGGAAGCCGACGAGCGCAACATGGCCATGCTGGCGCATCTGCTCGGAGGCTTGGCGAGCTTTTTGGGGCCTCTCGTGATCTGGCTCATGAAGCGCGAGGAGAGTCCCTTTGTGAATGATCAGGGGCGTGAGGCGCTGAATTTCCAGATCACCGTGGCCATTGGGATGGCGGTGCTGGGGATTGTCTCCCTGATTCCTTTTGTCGGCTGCGTTGCCGTGATCGCTTTTTTTGCTCTCGCCGTCACAAATCTGGTGTTCGCCATCATGGCTGGCTTGGATGCCTCCAAAGGAGTGGCCTATCGCTATCCTTATGCACTTCGACTGGTGAGTTGAACCGGGCTGCCGTTGCGACCGATCGGTTGACCTTACCGGAATGAAGATCCCCAGAGCGGGCCTGCTGGCCCTCAATCCGGAACAGCGTCAGGCGGCCGAGCAGATCCATGGCCCCGTCCTCATCCTCGCCGGTGCCGGCACCGGGAAAACGCGTGTCATCACGACCCGCATCGCCTGGATGTTGGCCAACGACATCCAGGCCCGCCACATTCTTGCGGTGACCTTCACCAACAAGGCGGCTTCGGAAATGCGGGAACGGGTTGCCACCATGGTGGATCAGGAAGAGGCCAAGCTGCTGACCATCTCCACCTTTCACTCGCTTTGCGTCCGCATTCTCCGCGAATCCATCGAAAAGCTTGGCTACAAAAAAACGTTCAGCATTTACACCCAGTCGGACCAGTTGGGGTTGATCAAGAAAATCATCGTTCGCAAGGCCGGGAAGGAAGAAAATCTCGATCCCAAGTTGGCCCAAATGCTCATCAGTCGGGCCAAGAACCGCGGTATTCCCGTCTCGGAGAGCGAGGATGCCCTCATTGCGGACGTGTTCCGGGCCTACCAAGCCGAGCTGAAAGTGCTCAATGCGGTGGACTTTGACGATCTCCTCATCCTCGCGGTGCGGGTTCTCGAACAATCTGACGAAGCCCGGGCCTTCTGGCGCCGCCGCTACCGCTACATCATGGTCGATGAGTTCCAGGATACGAACCGTCTCCAAATGGACCTGCTCCGTCTGCTCGTGGGTGAAGACCAACACATCTGCGTGGTCGGTGACGATGACCAGAGCATCTATGGCTGGCGCGGTGCCGAGGTGGCGAACATTCTCGAGTTCGAGCGGTTTTTCTCCAACCCCAAGATCGTCAAGCTGGAGGAAAACTACCGCTCCACCAATGCGGTGCTCAGTCTGGCCAACAGCCTGATTCGTCACAACCGGAACCGCCGTGAGAAAACGCTTCGCAGCGGCAAAGGGGATGGAGAAATGCCGCGCATCCTCGCCATGCCCGATGCGGAGACGGAGGCCGACGCGATTGCCGACGAAATTCTCACCGCCACCCGGATCAAGAATCGGCCTTACGAGGAGTTCGCCGTGCTTTTCCGGATGAACACCCAGTCCCGCCTGCTTGAGGAGGCGATGCGACGGCGGGAAATCCCCTACCGCATCATTGGTGGACAAAGCTTTTTTGAACGCCGCGAGGTCAAGGACTTGCTCGCTTATCTTTCCATGTTTCTCAACCAGGATGACGACGTCAGTCTGCTCCGGGTCATCAACAGCCCTCCCCGGGGTATCGGGGACGCCACAGTGACTGCGGCGACGGAGTTCAGCATTGAAAAAAACATCAGCGTCTATGAAGCGCTCGAGGATCTGGAGTTCCTCTCCCTGCTCAGTTCCAAGTCCCAAGGGGCGGTGGCCCGGTTCACGCGTTTTGTTTCCGGCTACCGCGACTCCGCGCTGACGGATTCGGTGAATTACGGGGCCATGACCGAAGCCCTGCTCAAGGAGCTGAACTACACCGACCATCTCCGCAAAACCTGCAAAGACCCGGAAGAGGCCTCCCAGCGCGAAAAGAACGTCCGGGAGCTCATCGAGTCCATGTACCACCACCAGGGGAGACGCCCCGAAAAGGGCTTACGGGGGTTTCTCGACAGCGTCGCTCTGATGCAGGATCGGGAGAAAGAAGACGAAAACCCGGCGCCCGGCGTTTCTTTGATCACGATGCACGCCGCGAAGGGTCTTGAGTTCCACACGGTCTACATTGTGGGGGTGGAGGAGGGCGTGCTGCCACACACCCGCAGTGTCGAGGAGGGCACGCGGGATGAGGAACGCCGTCTCCTCTATGTGGGGATCACGCGGGCGATGCGTCAGCTCACCATCACCTGGTGCCGGGCCCGCCGCCGCTACGGTGAACCTTTGCCCTGTTATCCGAGCTCTTTTCTCAAGGAAATGGCCCCGGAATGGATGCTCCAGGAAGATTTTGAAGTCCTTGCGAAAAAGCCCGCGACCGAGGAAGTGGCCAAAGACTACTTTGCGCGAATGCGGGAGATGCTGGGATCGAAGTGACCTGCGGGAGAGGATTGACTCGTGGTTCCGTCTGTGGAAAAGTCTGGTAACCAAACCTTCACGAAACCATGAAACCTCTCCTTGCCGGATTGATGACCGCCCTCATCCTGACTTCCGCCGCGCTGGCGGGCGGCCCAGACAAAATCACCGATCTCCAGTCCGCTTTGGACACTGCCAAAAAGGACGGCAAGATGCTTTTCGTGCTCTATGGCCGCGAAGCGTGCTCGAATTGTCAGGCTCTCAGAACCTACATCGACAAGAAGGATCTGCGCCTCTCCTCCACGAAATTTGTCATCGCGGAGGTCAATTGCGACGATCCGGCCACCAGCGCGCTTTTCCGTTCCACCTTCCACGTCGAAGGCAGCACCCTTCCCTTCGTGGCGGTGGCCTCCGCCGAAGGTAAGCAGCTCGCCGCCCGGTCCGGTTATGGGACGGTGAAAGACTACGAGAGTCTTCTCAAAGACGCCGCCAAAGCGGCACGGAACTGAGTCCAATGTTCCGCTCCTCCTGACGGCAGGGCATTTCAGGAGCCATGAGAAACCCTCTGCCTCCCGCCAGCGTGTTGATCGTCGGCGGTGGCATTGGTGGCATCGTGCTGGGGGACCGGCTTTCGGCCCTGGGGATCGCCGTGACGATCTGTGAGCGCCATCAGGGGCGCGCAGGTTCCTCCTGGCCCGAAATACTCTGGCCGGCCACCAAGGCGCGTCTCGCGCTCTGCCGGGGCGGCAATGACGTCACTGGACGCTCGCTGCTGACTCTTGGAGGGATGCAAGCCCACGTCGGTGGGCGCTGGAGAGAACTGCTTTCCCGGGAGGGGTTGCAAGCCTCATCATATGGTCCGGTCTCCGCCGATCCCCATGGTTTGCGGGAGGGTTTGCTGGCGTCAAGCCCATGCCAGATTCGGCGAGGTCTTACCTGGGAGCGCCCGATCCTCGACGGGGACGGATCCATCCGGGGGGGAGTTTTCCGGGAAGCCGGCTCAGGGGCGGAGTTGGAAATCCGGGCCGATCTGGTCGTGGGGGACGATGGTTCTGGTTCCCGCGTTCGTGAGGCCATCGGCATTCGCTTTGACGCTCGATCGTTTCCCCTCGATTTCCTTTGTTTCCCGGTCCTTTGGCCGACCCGTTTTCCGCCCGATGAGGCCCTCCTTTGGGCGGCTCCGGGCCTTCCCGGTATTGCCGGGGCCATGGTCATGCCCCAGTCTCCCGGTGGCGGCGGGGCGGGAATGATTCTAGTGGATCCAGCCATCCGCGCAGCGGTGGGAGAGGAGACCTTGTGGCAGGCTTGTTTGGAGCGCCTCCCTGATTTTGCCGATTTCGTGGTCCGAGCGGAGGAAATCCCTACGGCGGTGGTTCGTGATTGGGGGCATGCCCGAGCCTATGGGGGGCGGGGGGGGGTTCTTCTGGGCGACGCCATTCATCCCACGAGCCCGGCCGGTGGACAGGGAGCGAACATGGCGGTCGCCGATGCGGTGGCCCTGGGAGGCCTGGTGCCGCAAGGCGGGGAGTTTGCGCGGCTTCTCGCCACCTATGAGAGCCAGCGCCGCGAAGCAAATG
The DNA here is from genome assembly GCA_024233005.1 of Akkermansiaceae bacterium. Taxonomy (GTDB): domain Bacteria; phylum Verrucomicrobiota; class Verrucomicrobiia; order Verrucomicrobiales; family DEV007; genus JACKQE01. Next base: position 736,802 of record JACKQE010000001.1, read on the forward strand.
CGAAGTCGGTTGGAATCACCGCCGCCGTGGCCTCAGGTTTGAGGGCCCCGCTGCCTGGATCCTGGAGGCGTGGTCTGGTGCGGGGAGGGATCCGGTCTGTCAGTCGCCTGGGGTGGGCTCCTTGGTTTCTCCGATTTCCGGCGACCGCCTTCCTCGGTGGCGAGATGGAGTAAGAATTCTTTGCAAAGCCTGCTTGCGACCTGCGGACGAGGGTGTTGGTTGGGGGAATGCGCGAGTCACCCCCCCTGACGTTGACCTTCCTGGGCACCGGGACTTCGATCGGCGTCCCGTCGGTTGGTTGCGATTGTCCGGTCTGCCGCTCCAACGATCCGATCAATCAGCGGTTCCGTTCTTCCATCTGGCTTCGGTCGGGTGGTCTTTCCTGGGTCGTCGACACAGGGCCCGATTTCCGATCCCAGTGCCTCAGGGCCGGGATCCGGCATCTCGATGCCGCTCTCTTCACCCACGCCCACACCGACCATGTCATGGGCTTCGACGATCTTCGGCGTTTCACATTGGGAGCAGGGGCGAGCCTGCCAGTGCACGCCTCCCCAGCCACCCTGGACTTTTTATGCCGGGCCTTTGCCTTTGCCTTTGACGGGGAACACCGCTATCCGGGATATTTCAAGCCGGACCCCCGGCCGGTGATCGGATCGTTTTTGCTGGGGGATTTTCTTGTCACCCCGATCCCTGTCATTCATGGGAAGGTCGAAACTATCGGTTACCTCTTTTCCCGTGATGACCGCAAGTTGCTTGCTTACATACCCGATGCCAAAGTGGTGCCGGAGGAGAGCCTGGCCTTGCTGAGCGGAGTGGAAGTGCTGGTGTTGGATGCCCTGCGCCCTCGGGAACATCCGACGCATTTGTCGGTCAGTGAGGCCGTGGAAATCGTGGCCGCGGTGGCTCCGCGTCAGGCGTGGCTGACACATTTTTCCTGTGAGATGGATTTTCGCGAAGTGGGCCCTTCTTTGCCAGTGGGCATCCAATTGGCGCATGACGGGTTGGAACTCGAAATCGGGTCTGAGGAGTGAGTGCCCAGGATCATCGTTGGGCTGATGGTGCGGAGCGCTACGCGGCATTTTGTCGGATGGTCTTTCCCGTCCTGCCAAGGTCCCAAGTGGCGGAAAGGGACCGATGGGAGGAATCCTCCGGACGGAGTGATGAACTGGCCTGGCAGGCCCGATGGTTTTCCGGCGAGTTGGGACGCCAATTCACCTCCACGGATGGAAGGAGCGTGGAGATTGTGCAATTCGGACACTGGAACCGCGGGGCGGGGCCGGATTTTACCGAGGCCGCGGTGAGGATCGATGGAACCTTGATGACCGGGGATATCGAAATGGATCTGGAGGCCACCGGTTGGGAGTCTCACGGTCACTCTACCAATCCGTCTTTCGGTGGAGTGGTGTTGCATGTCCATCTCCACCGGCCTGCTGACGGGACTTGGTTCACCCGCACTGCTGACCATCGGCAGGTCACTCAGGTGGAACTGGATCCCTCGCTCGCGGATGGCCGGCCTCCCTGGTGGGGGCGCCTCCCCGAGGCCCGTCTCGGTCGGTGTGCCGCTCCCTTGCGGGATTTTTCGACGGAGCGCCTCAATACCCTGCTCTCTTCCGCCGCCCAGTATCGGTTACAGCGCAAGGCCGAACGGTGGGGCGCCTTGGCCCGTTCCCATTCCACCAGCCAAGCGTTGTTCTGTGGGTGCGCGGAAGCGCTCGGCTACCGCCACAACAAACTGCCGATGTTTTCCCTCGCCCAGCGGTTGCCCGTCGACACGGTGCTCTCCAGGCACCCGGCACCCATCATCGAAGCCCTCTGTTTCGGCATTGCAGGATACTTGGAGGCCGAACATTTCGACCGTAGCAAAGCGGAGACCCGGGGCTATCTGAAGGATCTATGGGATCATTGGTGGAAATTTCGGATCGTTCACGAACTGACGGAAGGGCGTCGCCCCCCGTGGAATCCCGGAGCGGGGCGGCCCGCGAACCACCCCCAGCGTCGTCTTGCCGCCTTGGCCCTCCTGGCAGGTCAGTGGCGGGGCTTCATGAATCCCCTGATGACCCAGACTTCGCTGGGCAAGGGGTGGTGGCGTGAGTTTCAGAGGCAGTGTGCCGGGCTGGAACACCCGTTCTGGTCCTATCATTACACCCTGCGTTCAGCTCCGACTCGCAAATCCATGGCGTTGCTAGGCAGTGACCGAATCCTCGATCTTCTGGGGAATGTGCTTTTTCCTCACCTGATACAGGAAGGGGCAACCACCTGGGAATCCTACACCGACTTGCCTGGCACCACGGAGAGTGGGTCATTAAGGCGGGCTCTGCTGCGCCTTTTTGGTCCCGATCTGGCCGCCAACAAGATTCGTTCGACGACCGGAAAATATTACCAACAACAGGGATTGCTCCAAGTGTTTCAGGACTTTTGCCTGCGGGATCACTCGGAATGTGAGGAATGTCCCTTCCCGGAACAACTCCGTCAGTGGTCTTGAGTGGAAACAAGCTTTGACGGAAAGGGATCGTGGGGAGGTCCCAGCTGTCTCCTGCCCGGGAGACTTTCCCGGCTAGACCTGAACCTGCGCTCAGCGGGAGTGATCTGCTTGGGGCACAAAAAAACCGGGATGGTTGCCCATCCCGGTTTAATGAAAGTTAGGTTGCTTCTATCTAAAGATTAGAAAGGGAAGCGGACACCACCACGGACGAGGGTGAAGTCACGGTCGTCTTCAACCCAGTTGTAGGTAGCGTCGACGAAGATGCCGATGCAGCCAAGGGAGTCGAAGCGGGCTTCGATACCACCGCCAACATCGAACAGGCCGTCAGTGGCGCTGTTGGTCAGAAGACCGCCACCCACCATGACGTAAGGAGCGATGCAAAGGTCAGGGATCGGCATGCGATAAACGACGTTGGCGTTGACCACGTGGTGCTCGGACTCATAGGCGAAGACGCCGTAGTTGAGCTCGACACCGAGGTTCTGGGTGAAGAAGTAGCTGGCAGTGATACCACCACCCAGTTCATCACCATCTTTGTCGGAGAAAGAAGCACCGAAGTAGGCGCCAAGTTCAAAACCGGGATCGAAGCAGGAGCAGCCAGTCGGAACCGGAGGATTCTTGCATTCAACGACGTATTTGTCACCGGCATTGGCGACACCAGCAAAAGCCAAGATGGCGATAAGGGACAGTAGTTTCTTCATAATTGTTTATTGTTTCTTCTGAGCAGTTGGTTAACAGACCGCAACCTATTTATCTTTTCACCCCTTACAAGGGAAAAATCACAAAAAATCTGCGGAAATGGAAATTTAACTACCATAATATCAATATTAACAGGAATTCTTTTGGTTGACTCGCATTACTTGGAGGTTTCATCGGTTGCCGGGGCCTAAAACACAGCGATGTTAAGGGTTAAAGACTCTTTTTCCTGCCTCTTTATGCTCTCCGTGGAGAATCTGCAGACCTTTTTTCATACCCGTGAGGGGGTGGTCCGTGCCGTTGACGGTGTGTCGCTTGAGCTTTCCAAGGGAGGCAGTTTGGGAATCGTTGGCGAGTCCGGCTCTGGAAAGTCGGTCACTTGTTATTCTCTGCTGAGGCTCCTGCCAATGCCCCCCGCCCGCTTTGAAGGAGGTTCCGCGGGTTTCGAGGGACGAGACCTGCTGACCATGCCGGTGAAAGAACTCCGGGCCATCCGGGGCCGCCGCATCGGCATGATCTTCCAGGATCCAATGACTTCCCTGAATCCTTACCTCAGAGTATCCACCCAGCTCACCGAACCGCTCCGGGTGCACCTGGGGATTGGAAAAGCCGGGGCGCTCGACCAGGCGGTCGCGGCTTTGCAGGCGGTGGGCATCGCCGATGCGGAACAGCGCATCCACTCCTACCCACACGAGTTTTCCGGAGGCATGCGCCAGCGAGTGATGATCGCGATGGCTCTGATCACCCGGCCGGATATTCTGATCGCAGATGAACCGACCACGGCACTCGACGTCACGGTGCAGAAGCAGGTGCTCGATCTGATCGGGCGCCGCCGGGAGGATTTGGGCACGGCGGTCATCTTTATCAGTCATGACCTCGCGGTCGTTTCCGGAGTCTGCGATTATGTCCATGTCATGTATGGCGGTCGTGTCGTCGAGGCGGCCCCGGTGCGGGAGTTGTTTGAGAATCCCCTGCATGCCTACACCCGGGCCTTGCAGCGGAGCATTCCGGCCCTGCAGGAAAAAGGAAAACCCCTCTACACGATCCCCGGGATGCCGCCGGACCTCTCGCGACCCTCCCCCGGCTGTGCCTTTGCTCCCCGCCGGCCGGCCCGGGCTCGCGCGACGTGTCTGGCCAACCACCGTCCGGAATTGGTCGAAGCTTCTCCGGGGCATTGGGTGCAGGACTGCCCGGGATGCCGGGATGAGGGCCTCGACGACGCCTTTTGAGTAATTTTCCCCTCTCTTTACTCCTTCCACAATGGCACTGCTCGAAGTCGATTCCCTGGTCAAGCATTTCCCCGGACCCCGGGGGCGGACGGTGAAGGCGGTCGATGGCGTGACCTTCTCCCTCGAGCGTGGCCAGGTCCTTGGTCTGGTGGGGGAATCCGGATGTGGCAAAAGCACCCTGTCCCGGCTCATCCTGCAGCTGCTGCCGCCCACCAGCGGCCGGGTCCTGCTGGAAGGCGAATGTCTCAGCTCCCTGCCCCCTGCGGTGGTTCGGCGGCGCCGCCTCGACTTTCAGATGGTGTTTCAGGATCCCTACGCGTCGCTCAATCCCCGGCTCACCGTCTTCAGCACGCTATCTGAAGCCATCGCGGCGAGGCATCCCGGTATGGCGGGTAACCGCACGGCCTGCACCGAGGCGGTGGCGGCCCTGATGCGGCGGGTTGGTCTCGACGCCCGAGCGATGCGGAAATACCCCCACGAATTCTCGGGAGGCCAGCGCCAGCGCATTGCCATCGCGCGGGCTCTCGCGCCGGAGCCCCGTCTCATCATCGCCGATGAACCGGTCTCCGCACTTGATGTTTCCATCCAGTCGCAGATCCTGAACCTCCTCCAGGGATTGGTGCGCGATCTGGGGCTGACCATGATCTTCGTCTCCCACGATCTGTCGGTCGTGAAATACATCGCCGATGACATCACCGTGATGTACCAGGGCAAACTCGTCGAAACCGGCCCGGCTGAGGAAGTGTTTCACCACCCCCGGGAGAGCTACACTCGCCGCCTGCTCGAGGCCGTGCCCAGGATTCGGTTTGGAGGAGATCGCTTTTCTTCCGGTTGAAACGGTTCTACCATCGAGCTCGGATGACCCGATACCTTCTTGGCTGGGCACTGGTTTGGATCGGGGCACTGACGGCGGCCTTCGCCGAGTCGCGGCATGTCGTGGTGCCGGGCTGGCCGATGCTGCCGCAAGAGCTTGTGCTGGGGCAGTGCGTGGGAGTCGGGGTCGATGCGGCCAACCGGGTGTTTGTCTTCCACCGGTCCGGACGCAAATGGTCCCAACCATTTCCCGAAGCTCCCATCGCGGCCGCCACTGTCAGCGTGTTTGACGGGAACAGCGGGGCCCTTCTCCAGGCCTGGGGAGCCGGGCGGTTCCTTATGCCGCATGGCCTGACGATCGATCCGCATGGCAACGTCTGGCTCACCGACGTGGCACTCCAGCAGGTTTTCCAATTCACCCCGGAGGGAAAGCTCCTGCTCACGCTTGGGGAGGCCCGCGTGCCCGGGACGGATGCGTCTCATTTCAACCTGCCCACCGATGTGGCGGTGCTGGCGGACGGCTCATGCTACGTCAGTGATGGTTATCGCAACACGCGGGTCGTCAAATTCAGCGCCGGGGGACGGTACGAATTCGAATGGGGCACCAAGGGCGGCGAACCGGGCCAGTTTGTTTTGCCACACGGCATCACGCTGGACGCGCAGGGGCGGGTGTATGTCTGCGACCGCACCAATAGCCGGATCCAGATCTTTGACGGGAAGGGGGCGTTTCTCCAACAATGGAAGGGCCCCCAAATCGGCCGTCCCTACGGCATCGGCACCGGGCCTGAGGGGCATCTGTTCCTCGTCGATGGCGGCGACCCCGCGCAGAAGATCGAGGAGCGTGGCAAGATCGTGGAACTGGACCGTATGGGCACCGTGATCGACTGTTTCTCCGGACCAGGTCTGACGCCGGGTCGAATCCAACTCGGTCATGACCTCGCGGTGGGCCCCGACGGGGCGGTCTACGTCGCGGAGGCGACAGGTCAAAAGGTGCAGAAGTTCGCGGTCCGGAAGGCCCCGTGACCCGGCGGCGACCTTACTGACCAGGTTGCTCCAACCGCGCCAGCGGGGTCTTTGATCCATCGGTGCCGGCGTCGATCAGAGTGATCAATGTGAAGCGGTAGGGGCCCACGATGCCGGTGCTCTGGATGCGGCGGACCGAATTGCCGACACTGAGGAAGGTGGAGAATTTCTCCGCCTCGACGACGCTGAACCCCAGCAGGTCCCGAGCCGCGGTGGTGTCTTTGATGGGGGTGTCGTCGACGGTGTGGTCGATGCCGTCATTGCCGGACCTGGCTCCGATGACGGCGGCGGCGCTTTCCGGAGAGACCCCATAAAAGCCTTGGATGAGGTCGGCGGGAGCCGCATTGAGATCGATGGTGCCGTCCCCATAAAGCGTGAAGTAGTCGCGCCAGAGCGGCTGGAGCCGGGCCACGCGATCCATACCGCGCACCAGGAGCATCTGGTCGAGGCTTGTGAAGACCGCATTTGCCGGATACCCGCTCCGGCCCAGTCCGCTGTAAAACGTATTCTCCGCCCCGTTGGGCCGGGGATCCTGATTAGGGTCGACCCAGTCCGCGAGGGATTCGGCGGCGATCGCGGCATCGCCGGGGTCCACTCCCCAAAGAATGAAAAGTTCCCGCATGCCATCGACGACCACGTCCTGATCCATCGTGGTCACACAAATCCGGCTGCCCTCGGTCGTGATGACGGCTTCGATTCTGCGGCCGTCCGGCAGGGTTTGCTTCAATGCCGGATCCCCCGGTTTGATGTCTGGGTGTGAGGCCAGAGCGGTGCCGCTCTCGGCAAGTCGGCGCGCGAAAAAGAGCCCGCGCTCCCGTTCGCTGTCCTGCCAGCTGAATTGGGAAGCCTCGTAGAAGCCCACCACGAGAAACATGAGGAAGCCGACCGCGAACATCACCAGCATCAGCGCCATGCCCCGCTGGTGGGATCGATGGCGCAGTGACCGGGACAGGGTCTGGGCGGGCTTAACGTGCATTGCCGCCTCCTCCTCCGGAGGCCGCGCCTCCACCTCCCGCGCCTCCGCTTCCGGAACTACCCGCGCCCCCGCCGGAGCCTCCGCCACCCGGGCCGCCACCTGGACCAAATCTGCCACCCGGGCCGCCTCGAGGGGCGCCGTCAGGACCGCCGGGTCCTCCCCGGCCTCCTCCGTCGGGTCGGCCGCGTCCTTCGCCTTTGCCCTTGCCGTCACCTCGTGGGCCACCGGGTGGTCGCTGACCATCGCCTCCGGGACCCCCCGGGCGACCGGCCCCTCCCGCGCCATTGGCCGAAGTGGATGGGGTGGTGCTGCTGCCGTCAGTGGTTGATGCCGCCGGGGTCGTCGCGCTGGCGGCTTTGGTGAGATGGTCAGGCAGTTGATACACCATCCGGAAGGGGATCTTGCGCCAGGGATCGCTCAGACTCAGCTCCATCAGTTGGGGCAGGACGCTGCTGTCTTCCCACTCCTCGATCCAGATGCGGTTGTCGGCATCCCAGTAACGCCAGCTCAGGTTGGTCACATTCTCCAACAGGGGCAGCCAATAGCGTCCGTTGGCATCGGCGAGCAAAAAGGAATCCTCCGTCTGGCTCATGGCGGGGGTGTCACCCGTGACGGTGCCGTCCTGCGCGGTGCCGGGCTGGAATTCCGGTCGACTGATGGCCACGGAGTAGAGGGGGCCCTTGTCGGCAAGGTCTCCCTGCGCGGGCTGAGTTTGCGGCACCAGGCCGAGGATGGTCTCACCCCCGACGGCGGGATTCTCGCCAAAGAGAAAAGCCGTCGGCGTGTCGCTGAAGGTCATCTCAAAATTGCCGCTCTCCGCGTCCGTGGGCGGGGCGATCTCCACTTTGCCCCCGCCGGGCATGCTCTCGAGGCTCTCCCGGAGCAGCGCGACAAAGCGTGACACCTCCTCGTCCCGGGCGTCGGCCTCGCGGAGCTGGGCGGCGCCGTCCGCCGCCGCGTACATCACGGCAAAAATCGTTCCGGTGAGCATCGAGAGGATGGTCATGGCGATGACGATTTCGATGAGCGTGAAGGCCCCGCGGGGAGCTTTCGGAAGGTGGCGGGAGAGCAGTTTCATGGGTCAGCGGTTGCTGGTGCCGGTCTTCTCCTCAGCCGGTTTGTAGACGTAAGTCTCGGCCTTCTGCTGTTGCTCGCCCCCGTCATCGAGGAAGCTGGCGGTGACGGTCACTTTGTAGAGATCTTTGAGCGCCTGGCCATCGGCATTGGAAATTTCCAAGGGCTCCGTGAGGGTGGTGTAGGTCACCTGAAGCAGTTCGTCGCGGGATTCGGTGTTCATCTCCGCCACCGGCCGGACCTTGGCCTCGGCGATGGCGGATTCAATGCCGTATTGGATGAGACGGTCGCGCGAGTAGGCGTTGGAACTGTCGTTGATTTTCTGCATCGTCACGACCAAGCCCGTGACCGACAAGGCAAAGATCGTGACCGCCAACAACACGTCCACCAAGGCGAAAGCGGTAGCTCGCCTGGCAGAAGAAAATGGCGGGGGCGGGGTCATGATCGGTGGTCTTGCAGCGATCCAACCCCGGAAATTACTCCGGGATGCGCTCGCCGGCAATCAAATCGCCGAAACTCTGCCGGGTCCTTACCACGTGCGCCTGGTCGCCATCGACGAGGATCTCCGCCGGGAGGGGGCGGGAGTTATAGTTGGACGCCATCACGAAGCCATAGGCCCCGGCGCTGAGGACGGCGAGGATTTCCCCGGGCTGGACCGGGGCGATCTCGCGATCCTGGGCGAAAAAGTCCCCGCTTTCGCAGACCGGACCGACGACATCGACCTTCTCCGGGACCGCGTCGGCCGCCGGTTCGCGGACCGGAACGATCTCGTGGTGCCCTTCATAGAGCGCCGGACGGATGAGGTCATTCATCCCGGCATCGATGATTTTAAAGGTCTTGGCGGAGCCGCGTTTCTCATAGAGCACCTCCGTGAGCAGCACTCCGGCGTTGCCCACCAGATAGCGACCGGGCTCCAGCAGAATGCGGAGGCCAAGGGACTGGAGATGGGGAACCACCCGGGAGGCGTAGGTCTCCACGGTGAGAGGACGCTCAGCTTCCTCCTGGTCATTCCACCAGGTTTTGGGGCCGCTCCGAAGCGAGTCACGGTAGACAATGCCGATGCCGCCACCGATGCTGAAGAAACGGATGCCATGAAGGGCTTTCAACTCCGCCGCGAGCGGGGCCACCTTTTCAACGGCTTCCACAAAGGGCTGGACCGAGGTCAACTGCGAGCCGATGTGCATCTGCAAACCCCGGAGTTCGATGTGGGGGAGAGCCGCAGCGCGCGCGTAGGCTTCCCGGATGACCGAAAAATCGATGCCGAACTTGTTCTCGCTCTTGCCAGTGGAAATGTATTTGTGCGTTTTGGCGTCCACATTGGGATTCACCCGCAGAGCCACCGGAGCTTTCACCCCGAGATCTCCGGCGACCCGGTCGATGAAGGCGACCTCGGCTTCCGATTCGGCATTGAAACAGTAGATGCCCTGCCGGAGGGCGTATTCGATCTCCGCCCGGGTTTTGCCGACCCCGGCGAAGGTGCATTTCCCGGGATCTCCCCCGGCTTGGAGGACGCGGAACAATTCGCCGCCGGAAACGATGTCGAAGCCCGCGCCTTCCTTGGCCAGGGCGGAGAGCACGGCGAGGTTGGAGCAGGCTTTGGTGGCGAAGCACACCAAGTGGTCCAACGCGCCGAGCGAAGCGTCCAGTCGGCGGTAGTGATCCAGGATCGTGCCCCGGCTATAGACATAGAGCGGGGTGCCGTGCTTCCGTGCGAGGGACTCCAGGTCCACGTTTTCACAGTGCAGCGAGCCGTTGCGGTAGGCGAAGGAATGCATCGTTGGGGGGCATTTAGAGGGTGGGCCGGGAATGTAGGGGGATTTTCCAAAAACGAAATCCGAAAATGCCGGGAGGGAGGAAGGTTGCTTTGGGTCTTGCGGAGGGGGGCGCTCGCGGCATTGGTCCTGCATGTTCCTCCAATTCGGCGCCGGAAACTTTCTGCGGGCATTTGCCGACCTCTTCATCGACCAGCTGAACCGGTCACCGGCGACGTCCGTCGGTCCGGTGGTGGTGGTTCAATCGACGGGGAAAGAGCGCGCCGAGGCTCTCAACCGGGCGGGAGGGCGCTATCATGTGGCCATCCAAGGATACCAGGCAGGCCGGGTCGTCAATGATACGGAAACTATTGGCAGCCTTGCCGAAGCCCTGTCTGCCGCCACGCAGTGGGACCGCGTCCTAGCCCTCGCCGGCGATCCCGCGTTGCAGGGCATCCTCTCCAACACGACCGAGGCCGGGTTGGCTCTCGATCCGGCCGATGCCTCTCCGAGCGGAGTGCCGCAGTCCTTTCCCGCGAAGCTGCTTGCGGTACTCCTGGCGCGGCACCGAGTCGGGCTCGCGGGCGTCCGGGTGATCCCCTGCGAATTGGTGGAGTCAAATGGCCGGTGCTTGCGGGATCTCGTTCTCAGTCAGGCCGACCGTTGGAGGGTGCCGGCGCACATCCAGAGCTGGCTGCGTGATGACTGCCGCTGGATCACCACGCTGGTCGACCGCATCGTGCCCGGCCCGCCCCGGGAACATCCGCTCCTCAGGGTGGATCCACTTCTCCTCAGTGCCGAGCCGTTCGCTTTCTGGGGGGTGGAGACGACCGGGGATGCCGGGTTTCCTCTCTGGCAGCATCCCGCCGTGGTGCGGGCGCCGGACATCTCACCCTTTACGCTGCGGAAGGTGCGAATTCTCAACGGGGCCCACAGTGCCCTGGTCTGCAAGGCGCGGGACTTTGGCGTGGAGACCGTGCGGGAATGTCTCGACCACCCTGACATCGGCCGCTGGCTGGAGGATCTTTTGTTCGGGGAGATCGTGCCGGTGCTGGAGGGACGCTGCGACGATCCGGCGGGATTCGCCCGGACGACGCTCGACCGCTTTCGCAATCCATTCCTGGAGCATCGCCTCTCCTCCATCGCCCTGAATCATGAAGCCAAGCTGGCGGTCCGGCTTCGGCCCACTCTGGAGGAATACCAGCGCCGTTTTGGCAATTGGCCTCCGCTCCTGTCGGAGATTCTTCGCTGAGCTGCCGAATGGCAGGACCACCCGGACGTCAGGTTCTGCTTCGTTGTGGCGTTGACAGGACGACTGCTTTTCCCAATGAAACGACGCCCCTTCTTTTGCCTCCTGTCTGGTCTGCCACTCCTCGGGCGGGCGGCGGAGAGCCCTCCTGTCCGCCTTCTCTTTGCCGGCAGCAGCAGCCTGTATTGGAATGATCTACCCAGAGAAGTCGCCCGTGTGGTGAAGGGCAAGGTCGCTGGACACCCCGGGGCGGAGGTGATTCCCGAAGCGGTCGGACGCAGCGGGAGCGACATCCGGGTTTATCTGGAGCCCGGGTTTGATCGCTACGAATACGGCGTGAAACCTGGTCAGACCTTCCTTCAAAAAATTGCGGAGGAAAAGCCCGACCTGGTGGCCCTGATGACTGTCTGCCGGTTCATCATGGGCGACGACGATCCGGACGGTTCCGGATCCGCCCATGCCGGGGCGGTGACCACCTACTGCGGGGCCATCCGCGACGCCGGAGGGGAACCGCTTTTTTATGAAATGGGGTGGGGCAAAACGGAGCGGGAAGCGGAAGGCCGCCGACGGATTCTCGAACTGGCGGTGAAAAACCGAATCCGTCTGTTTGCTCCCTGCTCCTCCGCCTGGGCCCGGGTCTACCGGGAAAAGCCCGATCTTGCTCTGCAGCATCCCCGGGATGGCTCTCATCCCGGGGATGCGGGGCATTTTCTCAATCTGGCTTGTTTCTATGCCACCCTGACCGGGCAATCTCCCGTCGGGATGCTGCCACGGACCTTTCCGGTCTGGCCCCATGGATTGGGCAAGGCGGAAACGCCCGAGGCCAAGGCTGCGGAAGCGGCGAGGATCGCGGCTTTCCGTCCGGATGCTTATCAAAAAAAGATGGCCAAGTGGATGCTGAAAAACATGTCGATGCAACTCCAGGCGACCTTGGAGGAGGAGACGGCGCGTTACCTCGAGACCGTCGCCTGGGAAACCTGGCAGGCGGTTTCCGGCAGACTGGCCGCCGCCCGGTCGGCCTGACCGCTTCGGCAAAGGACGTTCCTTGTCTTACAATGGCTGTATAGTGAGTTCCCATGATTCGCCTTTTGTTTCCGCTCTTTCTCCCTTGGTTGGCTCTGTCGTTCCTCGTCGCGGAGGAACCTCGAGTCGTCAGGGACATCGAGTATGCGCGGGTTGGGGAACGGATTCTCAAACTCGATCTGCACCTGCCGGCTCAGGCTGCCGGACCTCTGGTCGTCTATGTCCACGGAGGTGCCTGGCGTGGGGGATCGAAGGATGACATGCCGCTTGGGGATCTGGTCCGCCAGGGCATTCCGGTGGCCAGTGTCGATTATCGGCTGTCACCAGAGGCGCGGTTTCCGGCTCAGGTGCACGACATCAAGGCCGCGATCCGGTTTCTCCGCGCCCGGCAGGGGGAACTCGACATCGACGCGGGCCGCATTGTGGTGGCGGGATCTTCGGCGGGCGGGCATCTCGCCGCGCTGGTGGGGGTGAGCAACGGACTGTCCGCTTTGGAGGGGGCGGTCGGCGGGGAGACCAGTCAAAGCAGCGCGGTTCAGGGCATCGTGAGTTTTTTCGGGGCCTCCAACCTGGAGACCATTCTGGCCCAGTCCACCCCGCACGGGGTGAAAATGCGGGTTCCAGCGCTGGAACTGCTGCTCGGTTCCCTCCCGACCAAGGTGCCCGATCTCGCCCGGCTTGCCAGTCCGGTCCGGCATGTCGATGCGCAGGATCCACCCCTGTTTCTCTTGCACGGCGATCAGGATCCCCAGATGCCAGTGAACCAGTCCTTGGAACTGCAGGCCGTCTACGAGGCGGCTGGAGCTCCGGTGACTTTCCTCAATGTCCACGGTGCGGCCCATGGTGGTGCCGCCTTTTATGACGCCGCCCGCCTCGGCCGGGTGCTCGACTTTCTGCAAAAATTGCCCGCAAACCCCTGACCTGATTGCCATGCCCACCCTTCCTCTCATTGCCGTGACCATGGGCGACCCGGCCGGAATCGGGCCCGAGGTCTGCCTGCAACTCCTCGCCAACGAAGCGGTGACCGAATTCGCGGTGCCGGTCATTTTCGGCGACGCCGGGATGCTCGCGCAGTGTGCCCGAAAGACGGGATTGCCCGAGCCGCGACGCGTCCTGTCCCAATCAGAGTGGGTAGCCTTGCAGAGGGATGAATCGCCTATTCAGGAAGCATCCGTGCTTCATCTCCCCGGCTTCGATGCCACCGACTTTGTCCCCGGCACGGTGAGCGCGGCGACCGGAGCCGCCGGATACCATTTCGTCCGGCAGAGCATCATCGCCGCCCTGGCCGGAGAGGTGGCTGGCGTCGCCACGGCCCCGCTCAACAAGGAAGCGCTGCGGGCCGCCGGGGTCCAGTATCCCGGCCACACCGAGATTTTCGCCGACCAGACTGGAGCCGCCCGGGCCTGCATGTTCCAATACAGTGAGGAGGTGCGGGCCAGTTTTGTGACCGTGCACGTCGGTTATCATGAGGTGCCCGCGCTGATCACCCGGGAGCGAATTCTCGACGTTATCGAGATGACTGCCGACGCGATGCGTCGAATCCGCGGGCGGGAACCGAAGCTGGCCGTGCTCGGGCTCAATCCTCACGCCGGTGAGCACGGCCTCTTCGGCAACCGCGAGGAGGAGCGCTTCATTATTCCCGCCATCGAGGACGCCCGGGCACGGGGCCTCACGGTGGAGGGACCGTTGCCACCCGACACCGCCTTTCTCCCCGGCAAACGGCGCAGCACCGACGCTTTCATCTGCATGTATCATGACCAGGGGCACATCCCGTTGAAGGCGCTCGCTTTTGACACTGCCGTCAACACGACGCTGGGGCTGCCCATCATCCGCACCAGCGTCGACCATGGCACGGCCTGTGACATCGCCTGGCAGGGCAAGGCCACAGGCAGCAGCCTTTTTGAGGCGGTGAAACTGGCGTCGCTATTGGCCGCCGGCCACAGGATTGACGGGTGATTCTGCTGGGCGGGTTGGACCTGGGATTCCAACAATTCCGTGCGTTCTGATTCTTAGGTCTTTCGCCATCCTTGCCCGGTGATTGGTTTGGGAAATCTGATCCTCAAAGGCGAGCCGGGTGTTTTCGGTTGTGCCCATGTCCTGTTGTTTTCCAATGCTGACTCACCTTGATCACGACAAGGCATTCGGTGTTTGGGGGTTTTCGAAAGACACGAAATCCAGAGTCGCCCGTGGCAACCGGCGCTGAAAGCGCGTATCCTCGGCATGGCGCCTGCCCTTTTAGATGAGATGACTCGTTGATGAATCCTGAATGTATCGATCTGCTGCGGGATCCCGCCCTCTATCCGGAACGGTCGGAAGTGGTGGAGATCCTGCAGACGCATTTGTCGGTGGTCTGTCTGATCGGCGACTCGGCCTACAAGTTCAAGAAGTCGGTGCGACTGCCTTTTGCGGATTTTTCGACCCTGGATAACAGGCGGCATTTTTGTGAGGAAGAGCTGCGGTTAAATCGCCGTCTCTGTCCCTGGCTCTACCGCGAGGTGGTGACGCTGCGGCGGGACCGGGCTGGAAGGCTGTCATTGGTCGGTGAAGAAGGCGAGATCGTTGATCACGCCTTGGTGATGGGACGGTTGCCGGCGGAGCGGATGCTGGACGTGCTGCTAGCCGCCGATGCCGTCACCGAGGAGGACATTGAGGCAATCGCGGAGCGGATGGCAGCGTTCCATCGGGAAGCGGAGCGTGGTCCCGGAATTCGGGAAAATGGAGCGCCGGAGAAACTGCGGGGCTTTGCGCTGGCGAACTTTGAGGAGACCCGTCAGGCGGTGGGCACCATCTTTCCCGCACACCTGCATGCCGCACTGGAGAGGCGGACGCGCGCGGATTTTGATCGCTGTCTGCCGATCCTGCAGGAACGGGCCGGGGCCGGGAAGATCGTCGATGGTCATGGCGATCTCCACGCCCGCAATATCTGCCTGAGTAATCCGCTGGCCATCTACGACTGCATTGAGTTCAATCCTGCTTTTCGCTGTGGAGATGTGGCGACGGAACACGCCTTCCTGGTGATGGACTTGCGTTATCGGGGACATGCCGGACTGGCTTCCGTCTATCTGAATGCTGTCATCGCCGCGAGTGGGGATGACGGCATCCGCGAAATGATGCCACCCTTGTTGCGCTACCGGGCCATGGTGCGGGCCAAGGTTTCCGCAATCGCCGCCGGTGAGTCCGAAGTGTCCGAGGAAGATCGTGCCGAAGCGGGAGAGACGGCGCGACGATACCTGCGCGTGGCGGCAGCCTCGGCCATCGAGGAGGAGGGGCCCTGGTGGTTGCTGTTCTGTGGATTGCCCGCTTCGGGAAAATCCAGTATCGCTGATGCCTTGAGTCGATCCTCTGCGGGAGACTGGCCGGTGCTGTCAACCGACCGGATCCGCAAAGAGTTGGCGGGACGGGGCTCGACCGAACCCCTGCCGGAGGAATTCTATTCGCCCGGGTTTTCCCGACGAACCTATGACGAACTGCGGTCCCGGGCAGTGACGGCTTCGCTGACCTCGCGGGTGGTGGTGCTCGACGCCAATGCCCGGGGAAAAGAGGAGCGATCACTGATTTTGCGTGCCTGCAGGTCAGTGGGCGCCCGATTCGCAATTCTCATGGTGGAAGCGGGGGAAGAAACCGTGGTGGCACGGCTGACTCATCGGGCGACGGATCCGGAGGCGGAAAGTGATGCCAACTACGCGGTCTACCGGAAGCTGAAAGCCGCTTTCGAAGTGCCAACCGCTGATGAGGCCGATCGGTTGATCCCGGTGGCGGGTGCTGGCGTTGCAGCAGATGTGGCCGCTGACGAGGTGTTGGCAGCTCTGCTAAGTCCTGTATCCTGAATCCCTTGAAACCAGGCTCCTAGCGAGGTGAGAAACGACCGGCGGCATCGCCATCCTTGGAATTCCGACAGAAGCGGTGCGAAGTGATGCTCCCCTCTTCGGTTCGCCAGGGAAGGAAAGCCGCGATAACCTAAGGCGCAGGTGCAGACTCGGCCACCTCCCTCTTTCTGCTGCGCCGATTGCCCGCGAGCTGGGGAGCTTTTTTCGACCAAACGTCAAAAGTGTTGTAACCTGCCCTTGTGGGCGGCTCAGGAACATGATGTCCTGAATCCTCCCTCCGACTCCCTTTGCCCGAAATGTGGCGCTCCCATCCCGGAAAACGCCCCCCAGGGTCTCTGTCCGAAATGCGTGCTGCAGGCCGTCGCCGCCACGGTCTCCCACACTTTCCGGAGCCCCGGGACATCAGTCCCCCTCCCTTTGAGGCGTTGGCTCCGCATTTTCCCGATCTCGAAATTCTCGAACTGATCGGCGCCGGAGGTATGGGGGCGGTCTACAAGGCGCGCCAGGCGAAGTACGACCGTTTTGTCGCCCTGAAAATCCTCTCATTCGACCTCGCGGCGGATCCGGCCTTCACCGAACGGTTTGAGCGCGAGGCCCGTGTGCTTGGCCGCCTCAGCCATCCGAATATCGTCACCGAATTCGACAGTGGCACGTCCGGACCGTATGCCTACCTCCTCATGGAATTCGTCGACGGGGTCAATTTCCGCCAAGCCATGGGTGCGGGGCGTTTCTCCGCGGAGGAGGCCCTCTCCGTGGTCCAGGAAATCTGCTCGGCCCTTCAATTCGCCCCTAAGCAGGGCATCCTCCATCGTGACATCAAACCGGAGAACATTCTCATCGACGCCAAGGGAAGGGTCAAGGTTGCCGACTTTGGCATCGCCAAACTCGTCGGCGAGAAGGTCCATGGCCAAGTCACCCTGACGTTGCAGGGGGCCACTCTTGGCAGCCCGCATTACTTGGCTCCGGAGCAGATCGAGTCACCGGGCGATGTCGACCAGCGCGCCGACATCTACTCGCTTGGCGTCGTGCTCTATGAACTGGTCACCGGCGAGCTACCCCTGGGCCGCTTCGCCCCGCCCTCAAAAAGTCGGCGGCGGATGCCCGGATTGATGAGATTGTGAGGCGCACGCTGGAGAAGAAGCGGGAGCTGCGCTTTCAATCCGTGGATGAGGTGAAGACGCAGGTGGATGCCGCGAAAGACGCGAAGCCATCTATCGCTCCCGAGGCTGCTGGCGCCCTCACCGTTCCCAGGCGGAAGACCGCCCGCTTTGCCACGGCCTCGGCCGTTTGCACGGGCATCAGGTTGGTGCTCGGTCCTTTTTTCCCCTGGCGTTTTGGTTTGGGAGCAAGCCAATGTCGCGCGCGGGTTCAGAGGTGGTTACACCGCCAGGATTTTCCGTCTTTCTCCTGATGCTGTTTCCGCGTTTCCTGTGGCAGGAAACGCGGATTTGTCAGAGCCATGTTCGGCACGCTGTTTGCCATGCTCCTGATCCGCAGAGTGGGCAACTGGGCGAGAGGTGGACGCTCACCGTGAGGAATCGCGGACTGGTCCGAGTGTCATCCGCGTTGCAGGACGCCGGAAAGGCGCCGCAGTTCGACATACTGAAACCCTGGCTTATCGGCGACACCGAGAGCTTCTCCCAAGCCGACGCTGCCGCGGCCCTTGGCACCACCGCCGGTGCCGTCAAGGATGATGATCCACCGCCTTCGTAAGGAAGTACCTCAACGCCATCCATGCTGAGTTCTCCCAGACCGTGCCGTCGCCGGAGGATCTCGCGGCCGAGCTGCGGTATCTGATCGAGGTGCTTTCGTGAAGCGCTGCTCGGCCTTCCATTCGGACCAACGGAGGGTGGGGGGCGTTGGACTCGCCGGAGCAGGAATCCGGAGCGCAGAGCTGGAGTGAAAGTGTCGGAACGGAGGGATTGAAAATGCGGTCCGGGAAGTCGCTACTTTTGGGGAATTGCGGGATGGCGCAGGAATAACCCTTTGCTTCTCAGATAACGGCCTTACCCTGTCTCTGCAATTCGACGTTTGTTACAGGGGGTCCTGTGGGTCCTGGCGTCTTGACCAGTTTCGTGTCATGAAATCCCTCATTCGTCGTTTTTTGGGCGGCTTCTGCCCCTTGTCAGCTTCTCTTTTGAAGACTCGCAAGGCAGGGGAAGTCAGGTCCCTCCTTTCTTTCCAAAGGATTGCGGATCTCGAAACGTTTGGGCCGCAGATTCTCATTTCCAGCGGACAGATCGCTGTCTATAGGCCTAAAGCCAGTGTCCGGACAGAGGTCCTGGAAAGGGATATTCCGGGCTGTCGTGTTCTCTCCAAAGTTGCTCAATGGGCAGCGGGAACTGAAAGGGGAAAGCCAACGCGCAGTGAAGCTAGTTGGAGGCAAATAGCCTGACCGCTGGACCGGGACTCAGCGTCCAAGCGGGGGGCTTGGAAAAGGGATTTCCGAGCACTGGTCACTTTGCGGTGATGGCAACGGTCATCCTGCCATGTCTTGACACGCCATTTACAACAAACAACCAGACGCTTCCTGCTGATTCGTTGGAGTTGAAGACCAGGACCGGTCGAGCCGGAGGAAAGGCGTGCCCCGATCGTGCCCGAAAGCCTCAGCCATTCGGTAGCGTAAACATTTGGAAGGACATACAATGATCGACAGAACGAATCAATGGAAGCCATGGAAGCGCCGTCCCATCCGCCCCGAGGCTGGTGAACCGCCGCTGCGGGCCGAGATGTTCAGCAGTGAGCAGCTGCAGCTGCACGCTGCCACTCTGGCGGGACAACATTTCATCGATCCAAAGCACGGACCCAACCGTCTGCTGCTTCGACTCGCGGACAACGAACAGGTTCTTCAAGAGGCTTACGACTTGTTGTTCGCCTCGGAAGTTGCCGAGAGGCACATCGCCCCTTCGGGTGAATGGCTTTTGGACAATTTCTACCTTATTGAACAGCAGATCCGTGCGACTCGCCTGCATCTTCCGCGGACCTACAGTCGTGAGCTGCCGCGGTTGCTGGATGGTCCGGCGGCCGGGTTTCCGCGCGTCTACGCCATCGCGCTGGAATTGATTTCCCACTCGGACGGGCGCGTCAATGCTGAATCCGTGAGCCAGTTTGTCAGCGCTTACCAGAACGAAACGCCTCTCACCCTCGGGGAACTGTGGGCGGTGCCCATCATGCTGCGACTTGGCCTGATCGAGAACCTGCGGCGGGTCTCCGAGCACATCACCCGGCGCAGGCGGGACCGGAATCTCGCGGACCTCTGGGCGGACCGTTTCCTCAAGGCGTCGGAGCATCCGATGACGGTGCTGCGGGTGCTGGCCGATCTGGCCGAGTCCGGCCCTCCCTTCAGCAATCCTTTCGTGGAAACGTTCTGCTCCCGCCTGCAGGGTCAGAGCCATTCTCTCGCGACTGTTCAAAGCTGGGTCCAACACCGGCTCGCCGATGAGCATCTCACGCGGGAACAGTTGCAGCGGGGAGCCAATCAAACCCAGGCTGCCGATCAGGTCTCCATCGGAAACAGCATCGGCAGTCTGCGTCACCTGAACACGATGGATTGGCGCCGTTTCGTGGAAACCATGAGCGTCGTGGAAGCGACCCTGCGCCGTGATCCCACCGGGGTTTATGGGTCCATGGACTTCGTGACCCGGGACCGCTACCGGCACTGTGTCGAGACTCTTTCCCGACAGTCCGGAGTGGACGAGGTTTCCGTTGCAGGAGAAGCGGTCCGCCTCGCCTCAGCGGCGGCTCACGGTGGTAGTGACACCGCCCGGACGACCCATGTGGGATACTACCTCATCGACAAAGGCCAACCCGAGCTCGAGCGGGTCGTGCGCGTTCGCTTTTCCCTCCGTCGTTTCCTCATTCGGAAGGTGAAGGGTCTGCCGGTGGTTTGTTATGTCGGATCCCTGCTGTTGGTCACGGCAGCCATGACCCTGCTGTTCTTGACGGGGAGTCACCTGTTCGACTGGCATGACTGGAGAATCTGGCTTCTCCTGATTCCGGGTATCGTCAGCATCTCTCAGATGGCGGTCACTTTGGTGAATCTGATGACGAATCTGCTCGTTAAAACCAGTCCGCTGCCCCGCCTTGATTTCACAAAAGGGATTCCCCCGGCAAGCCGCACCATGGCAGTCGTCCCCACGCTTTTGTCCAGCCCTCGGGATATCGCCGATTTGCTGGAAGGCATGGAACTCCGCTATGTCGGGAACCAGGATCCCAATCTGACGTTTGCCCTGCTCACTGACTTTCGTGACGCGAGCGAGGAAGAGCAACCCGAAGACGCGGAGCTGGTGCGGCTAGTTCGCGAAGGCATCAAATCCTTGAATGACCGCTACTGCCCCGAAGGCCCCCTCATCTTCCATCTATTTCATCGACCGCGCGTCTGGAACCGGCATGAGCGCCTCTGGATGGGCTACGAACGCAAACGGGGAAAGCTGGAACAGTTCAACGAGCTGCTCCGCGGGCAATCACGGGAAGCGTTTTCCGAGATCATCAGCGATTTTGCCCTCCTCCCCACGATCCGCTGCGTCCTCACACTAGATACCGACACGGCCCTGCCGCGCGATGCCGCGCGCAAGCTCATCGGCACCATGTCTCATCCCTTGAACCGCGCCCGGTTCGACCCGAAGACAGGCCGTGTCATCGAGGGTTACGCCATTCTGCAGCCGCGCACTCCCATCAGTCTTGTCGCGGCGAACCGGTCGCGGTTTGCCCAGCTCAGTTGCGGGGAGGCGGGCATCGATCCCTACACTCGCGAGGTTTCCGACGTCTATCAGGATCTTTTCGCCGAGGGCACCTATGTCGGGAAAGGGATCTACGACGTGGATGCTTTTCGTCAGGCGACGGCCGGCCGGTTTCCGGAAAACCTCATTCTCAGCCACGATCTCGTGGAGAGTAATTACGCCCGTTCCGCGCTTGTCTCCGACGTGGAATTGCATGAGGATCATCCCGCCAGTTTTCCTGCCGAGATGAGCCGCCGCCATCGCTGGATCCGGGGCGACTGGCAGATTGCGGGCTGGCTTCTGCCCCGCGTCCTCGGGCCGGCGAACAAGCGCCTTCCCAATACCTTGACCGCACTCGGGTGGTGGAAGATTTTTGACAATCTCCGCCGCAGCCTCGTGCCGCCCGCGCTGCTACTGCTGCTGCTTGCCGGCTGGTTTTTGGTGCCGGATCCCACCGGCTTCTGGACGGCCTTCGTGCTCTTCCTGCTCCTGCTGCCGGTCCTGCTTTCCAGTTTGGTCGAACTGGTGAAAAAGTCCCGTGACCGAAGTTGGTTCATCCATTGCGAAACCGCATTGAAGAGCCTCGGGCGGCAACTGGCCGAAGCGGCGCTCACTCTTTCCTCCCTGCCCTACCGTACTGCGATTCATCTCGATGCGATTTTCGTTTCCGCCGGACGGATGCTCTTCACCCGGCGCGGGCTTCTCCTTTGGCATACGCCGCGTTATACCAAGCGCAATCAGTGCCGCACGTTGGCTGACTTCTTTCGGGAAATGTGGATCTCTCCCGTCGTCGCGGGTCTCGCCATAGCCGGTCTCGCGGTGGCTCATCCTGTGGAATGTCTCGTCAGTGGACCGGTCCTGCTTTCATGGCTCTTTTTTCCAGTGATCGCATGGTGGATCAGCCGTCCTATCACAGCCGAAAAGCCGGATTTGACCGCTTCCCAAAAGTCATTCTTACGCAGTCTCGCCAGACAAACCTGGCGCTACTTTGAAGTCTTTGCCAATGCGGAGGAGAACTGGCTCGCCCCGGACAATTTCCAGGAAGTGCCGGAACCGGTCGTGGCCACCCGCACCTCTCCCACGAACATCGGAATGGGGCTGCTCGCGGATCTTGCGGCGCACGATTTTGGCTACATCTCTGCCGGCAAATTGGTCGACCTCGCGTCGAAGACCCTCACCACCATGGAGAGGCTCGAGCGTTACCGGGGACACTTCCTCAACTGGTACGACACCCGTTCCCTCCAACCGCTGCTGCCACTCTATGTCTCCAGTGTTGATAGTGGCAATCTTGTGGGGTCACTCCTCACGATGCGGGCGGGTTTGCTGGAATTGAAAGAGCAGACCATCCTTCCTTCGGCTTTGTTTGAGGGGTTGCGGGATACCCTGGCCATGCTCACCCCTGCGGCAGGGGAACTTCCACGAAGCAGGCTTCAGTCACCGCTTCCCTCCGGGATCCCCAATGCGTTGCAATGGCTCCGGGATTTCTGCAGCGAGGTCGATGCCTTGCCCCTCGATGGCGATCCGGAGCAGCAGTGGTGGACGCAGGCCCTGCTGCGCCAGGGTCAGGACGCTCTGGGTGACCTGGAGTTTCTCACGCGGGACCACCCGTCCTTGGACCGTGTGCCGACGCTACAGGAATTGGCCGATGCCAGCCACGGGGCAGAGCGGGCCCTGCAGCGGATCCGGCAGATTGATGATCTCGCCCAACGCTGCACAGAGTTGGCGCTCATGGACTTCTCTTTTCTCCATGATCCCGCCTGCGATCTCCTGACCATTGGCTACAATATCAGCGACCGCCGCCTTGATCCGTCCTACTACGATTTGCTTGCCTCGGAGGCGCGGATGGCCAGCTACATCCTCGTCGCCCAGGGGCATGTGAATCAGGATCACTGGTTTGCCCTGGGTCGTCAGCTAACCACTCAGGAAGGCGCGGTGGCCCTGCTCTCCTGGAGTGGTTCCATGTTCGAGTATCTCATGCCGCGACTGCTCATGCCTACTTATGAGCACACGCTTCTCGACGAAACCTACCGGGCCGTCGTGGCCCGCCAGATCGAATACGGGAAGCACCGCGGCGTCCCGTGGGGAATCTCCGAGTCGTGTTACAATCTGACCGATGCCCAGGGCACCTACCAATACAGTGCCTTCGGTGTTCCCGGACTCGGATTGAAACGCGGTTTGGCCGACGATCTCGTCATTGCCCCCTATGCGTCTGCACTCGCCCTGATGGTGCTCCCCAAGGAAGCCTGTCGCAATCTGGAGCGACTGGCCGCCGATGGCTTCCAGGGGACCTACGGTCTGTATGAAGCGATTGATTTCACCCCCTCCCGCGTCCCCCGCTTTAAAGCCGGGTTCCCGCTGCGCAGTTACATGGCGCATCATCAGGGGATGAGCCTGCTGTCGCTCCTCTCGGTGTTGATGGACCAGCCCATGCAACGCCGCTTCCTCGCCGACCCCTATTTGAAAGCGTCGGAGTTGCTCCTCTGTGAACGCATTCCCAAAGGGACTTCGCCCTTGCAACCGCACGCGGCGGAGGTCAACGCCGCCCGCCTACCGCCAGTGAAGGAAGCCTGCACGATGCGGGTTTTTTCCACCCCCCACACCGCCGTGCCCGAAGTGCATTTGCTCTCGAATGGTCGGCTGCACATCATGGCCACCAATGCCGGGGGCGGCAACATCCGCTGGAACAACCTCGCCGTTACGCGGTGGCGGGAGGATGCCACAAGCGACGGATGGGGCCTGTTCTGTTACCTACGGGACACCGGCACGGGCTCTCTCTGGTCAGCGGCCTATCAACCGGCCTGCCGATGGTCTGATCACTACGAAGCGATCTTTGTCGAGGGACGGGCCGAATACCGGCGTCGTGATGAGGAGATCGATTCCCACATGGAGATCGCGGTCTCACCGGAGGATGACGTTGAGGTGCGTCGCATCACCCTGACCAACCTTTCCACCCGTCGGCGCAGCATTGAGCTGACGAGTTATGCCGAGGTGGTCCTCGCCTCGCATCATTCGGACCTCGCACACCCTGCCTTCAGCAATCTTTTCGTGCAGACTGAGATCCTGGGGGATTCTCAGGCCATTCTCTGCACCCGGCGGGCCCGGGCTCCGGGAGAAAATCCTCCCTGGATGTTCCATCTCATGACGACCCAAGGCACTCCGGGCGCCGAAGTCTCGTATGAAACAAACCGGGCCACCTTCATCGGTCGTGCCCGGTCTGCGGCCAATCCGGCCGCCTTTGATCGGCCCGGCCCGCTTTCCAATACGGAAGGTTCTGTGCTTGATCCCATCGTTTCGATTCGTCAAAGCGTCCTCATGGACGCTGACACGTCCGCGAACTGGCACCTCGTCTCCGGCGTCGCGGAGTCGCGCGAAGCGGCGCTGGTGTTGATTGGACGTTATTGCGATCCGAACTTTGCGGCACGCGCTTTTGAGATGGCCTGGTCCCACAGCCAGCTCGAGCTCCATCAGATGCACGCCACGGAGGCCGAAGCTCAGCTCTACGCGCGCCTCGCCAGTTCCATGGTTTACGCCAATCCGCTCCATCGGGCGGCCGCCGCAATTCTCACCCGCAACCGGCGTGGCCAGGCCGGCCTTTGGGCCTTCGGCATTTCAGGCGATCTGCCCATCCTCCTCATGCGCATTGCCGATGTGCACCGGATCAACCTCGTCAAACATGTCCTCCAGGCGCACGCCTACTGGCGAGGCAAAGGATTGGAGGTGGATCTCGTCATCCTCAATGAAGATTTTTCCGGCTACCGGCAAGTGCTTCAGGATCGCATCCTCAACTTGATCGCGTCGGGAACAGAAGCGCACCGGGTCGACAAACCGGGCGGCATCTTTCTCCGGCGCAGCGAAGACCTGACCGAAGAAGACCGCATCCTTCTGCAATCAGTCGCCCGCGTCATTCTCACCGATAGCGCCGAGACTCTTACCCAGCAGGTCACGCGGCGGTCACCACCTGACCGTAAGGTACCTCGGCTCACGGTCACCAGAACACCCGCCACAGGAGGGACTACCGAGCCGGTCCCGTACCGCGATCTATTGTTCTTCAACGGAATCGGCGGCTTCACGCAGGACGGACGGGAGTATGTGGTGCAGATCCAGCCAGGAAAAGCCACCCCCGCTCCGTGGTCCAACGTTCTCGCCAATGACCGGATGGGATCCGTTGTCTCGGAAAGTGGTGCCGCCTATACCTGGGTGGACAACGCCCATGAATTCCGGCTCACTCCCTGGAATAACGATCCGATCAGTGACCCCAGCGGCGAAGCCTTTTACCTTCGTGACGAGGAAACCGGTCAATTCTGGTCGCCAGCACCTCTGCCTGCTCCCGGCAACGGGACTTACACCTGCCGGCATGGATTCGGCTACAGTGTGTTTGAATACACCCAGAGCGGCATCAACACGGAGGTGTGGACCTATGTTGCCGTGGATTCTCCGGTGAAGTTTGTGGTGGTGAGAGTGCGCAACCATTCCGGCCGGGCAAGACGCCTTTCGGTGACCGGCTATTGGGAATGGGTACTCGGTCAATGGCGGCACTCCAACCTGATGCACATCGTCACCGAAGTCGATCCCGCTTCGGGCACCCTCTATGCCCGCAATGACTACAACCGCGAATTCGCCGGGAAGACCGTTTTTGTGAATGTCAACGAAGCGGCGCGGACCGTCACCGGGAACCGCACGGAATTCCTCGGCCGCAACGGAACCACGGCCCGTCCCGCCGCCATGTGGAAGGATCACCTCTCCGGGAGAACGGGAGCCAGCCTCGATCCCTGCGCGGCCCTCCAGGCTCCCTTCGACCTTGCCAAGGGGCAGGAGCGCGAACTCGTTTTCCTTCTCGGAGCGGGCAATGATGCCGAGGAAGCCCACCAACTCGTCCGTCGCTTCAGTGGATCGGCTGGCGCAAAACTCGCCCTTGAAAGTGTTTGGGAATTCTGGAAGCAGACCCTCGGCACGGTCCACGCCGAGACGCCGGATCCCGCGTTGAATATTCTCGTGAATGGCTGGCTCGAATACCAGACCCTCGCTTGCCGCTATTGGGCCCGCAGCGGCTATTACCAGTCCGGAGGTGCCTACGGCTTCCGCGATCAACTCCAGGACACGACCGCTCTGCTCAACGCCGCGCCCTGGACCGCCCGGGAACATCTCCTGCGCGCGGCAGCCCGTCAGTTCATCGAGGGGGACGTGCAACACTGGTGGCATCCGCACACGGGCCGCGGTGTCCGCACGCACTTCTCGGACGACTTCCTCTGGCTCCCCTACTGCGCCTGCCGTTATGTGAAAGCCACCGGCGACACCGGGGTGCTCGACGTGCAGGTGCCGTTTCTGGAAGGGCGCGCGGTCAATGCCGACGAGGAATCCTATTACGATCTTCCCCGGCACTCCGATGAGGAGGGCACCCTCTATGAGCACTGCGTCCGGGCCATCACGCGTGGCCTTCGCTTCGGCAGCAACGGGCTGCCGTTGATCGGTTGTGGCGACTGGAATGACGGGATGAATCTCGTCGGAGCCAAAGGAAAAGGGGAAAGTGTCTGGCTGGCCTTCTTCCTTTATGATGTTCTGCGGCGTTTCTCGGGACTGGCGCGGAGTCGCAACGATGTGGCCTTTGCCGACAGGTGCACGCAGGAGGCCGAGCAGTTGCAACTCCAAATTGAAGCAAACGGATGGGATGGCGGCTGGTATCGGCGCGCCTACTTCGATGACGGGACACCGCTTGGATCGGCCACCAACGAGGAATGCCAAATTGATTCCATTGCCCAGAGTTGGGCCGTCCTCTCGGGCGCGGGGAACCCCGAAAGGGCCCGCCTCGCGATGGAGCGTGTCGATCAGCGGCTCGTCCGCCGGGATGCACAACTGATCCTGCTGTTCGATCCTCCCTTCGACAAGTCCGCGCTCGAACCCGGTTACATCAAGGGCTACATCCCCGGGGTCCGTGAGAATGGGGGGCAATACACCCACGCCGCTATCTGGGCCGCCATGGCGTTCGCGGAGATGGGGGAGACTGAGAAAGCCTTCGAACTCTTCTCCATGCTCAATCCGATCCGTCACGCGACCAACCCCGAGGGCGTCAGCCGTTACAAGATCGAACCCTACGTCGCCGCCGCTGACGTCTACTCCGTGGCACCAAACATCGGACGCGGGGGCTGGAGTTGGTACACCGGATCATCGGGCTGGATGTATCGGCTCATCGTCGAGACCTTCTTCGGATTGCATCTCGAAATGGATCAACTGCATTTGAATCCTCACCTGCCGGAGGCGTGGGAGTCATTCAAAATTCACTACCGCTACCGCGACACCTTTTATCACTTTACCATCACCCGTTCTGTCGCGGAAGCGGGCGGTCGCAATCGGCTCGTGCTGGATGGGAATGTTCTCTCCGATAACGTTATTCCTCTCGTCGATGACGGGCGCGAGCATGTGGTTGAAATGAGCCTTCTCTAAGGTACCGGGATACTTTCGCGCTGGCGGCAGCAGGGAATCCCACCGGGAGGATCAGGCCGCCCCGAGGGGGGGATAATCCGTGTAGCCTGCCGCGCCCGGCCGGTACCAGGTGCCGGGATCCGATTCCGTGACCGGGGCACCAGAGGCGACCCGGGCAACAAAATCGGGATTGCCAATGAAGGGACGGCCAAAGACCACGGCGGCCAGCGTGCCGCTGGTGATCGCAGCGGCGGCTTCCTCCGGGGTGTATCCGAGATTGGCCACCAAGGCTCCATGGAAACCCGCACGGGCCGGCGCCAGTACGTCGCCGGTTTGGATCTGATAAAGGTCTCCCCGGACCACTTCGAAGAAGGCAATGCCCCGGGCATCCAATGCCTGCGCCACATGGTGGGTCAGGGCGACAGGATCGCTATCCCTCATGTCGTTGTAGCTGTTCAACGGGGAGATCCTCACCGAGACGCGCCCGGCGCCCCAGACACTGATCACGGCATCGGTGATTTCGAGGAGAAGCCGGGCCCGGTTTTCGATCGGACCGCCGTAGGGACCGGTGCGGTGGTTCGTGCCGTCGCGGAGGAATTCGTCGATCAGGTAGCCATTGGCGGCATGGATCTGGACGCCGTCGAAACCGGCGGCTTTCGCATTGGCCGCCGCGAGACGGAAGCCTTCGATGATTCCGGGAATTTCCGCATCCTCCAAAGCGCGGGGCACTGTGTAGGGTTTCTTGCCTTCCGGAGTGTGTGTTTCCTCATTGGCGATGGCGATGGCGCTGGGAGCCACGGGTTGTGCTCCGCCGTTGAGCAGCGGATGGCAGGCCCGGCCACCATGCCAGAGTTGGAGCAGAATGCGGCCCCCGTTGGCATGCACCGCCCCGGTCACCTTTTGCCAGGCGGCGACCTGCTCTTGGGAGTAGATGCCGGGCTCTGTTCCACCAAAAGCAGAATTGCCTTCCATGACCATGGTGGCTTCAGAGATGATGAGTCCGGCCGAGGCCCGCTGGGTATAATATTCGACCATCAAACCGGTGGGGACATGGTTGGCATCGGCCCGGCAACGGGTCAGGGCGGCCATGATGAGGCGGTTGGGGAGTTCGAGTGCTCCCAGGGTGACTGGAGTGTGGAGAATGGACATGGTGTGAAGTTAAGATTGGACCGGTCGGTAGGTTGTGACGAGGCGGAGATCGGGTGATTACAGCGAAAATACCCGGAGATCGTGCAGAAGGGGGGCACGAATTCCAACCCCCATATTTTCAGCTTGAGAAAGGCATTGCGGGTCAGGGATTCCGTGACCAGTATCAGATCCCTGCAATGATCCTGATCCTAGCCGACGATTTCTCCGGTGCTGCCGAATTGGCGGGTATCGCGGCCAATCATGGGTTGCGCGCCGAAGTGCAAACCCGTTTCGACCCGGATTCCTCCGCCGATGTGATCGCCTTGGACACGGATACCCGGCTCCTCAGCGAAGCTGCGGCCGGGCACTGCGTGTCTGAAGTGGCGGCCTCCCTCCAGGGCGTTTCCGTGTCCTGGCTTTTTAAGAAGACCGACTCGGTGTTGCGCGGCCACATTCGTGCGGAAATCGCGGCCATTCTCACGGCCACGGGTCTGGCGGATTGCCTGCTCATTCCCGCCAATCCATCCAAAGGCCGGATCATCCGTGAAGGTCGCTGTGTCATCGACGGAGTTCCCCTGGAGCAGACCGTGTTTGCGCACGATCCCGAGCATCCCCGGGGGCACTCGTTGGTGGCGGAACTGCTGGGAAGGGATGACCGGATCCGGGTACCGGACGTGACCAGTCTCGAAGACATCGAAAGAGAGGCCGCCAATCTGGGGGTAGGCACGCTACCTGCCGGTGCGGCCGATTTTTTTACGGCCCTGCTCCGGCGCCGCTCCGCCGCCCGTCGTCCAGCGGAGGCCCTCCCCGATGATGATTTTCCCCGGCTCTGTGTTTCTGGAAGTGCCGCCGCTTGGGACTCCGGTCGCGCGGAGGAAATGCGCGGGCGTGGCGTGGTGGTGCTGCCGCTCCGTGAACCGCCCGCGGAATGGACCGATGAGGTGGAACGAATCCTGGGCTGCCATGGCTTCGTCATGATGGCGATCGGTCGGCCTTCCGGGGAACTCTCCCCCGCTGAACTGACCCGTCGCCTGGTGGCGGCGGCCCTGCCTTTCGCCGACCGTCCCGGTCTCCGCATTGCCCTGGAGGGAGGTGCCACCGCGGTGGCCTTCATCAAGGCTGCCGGATGGGAAAGGCTCCGCGTACTGCCGGGCGGCGGATCCGGCATCGCCCGACTGGAGACCCCAACCGGAGAGTTGTGGGTTAAACCAGGGAGTTATCCGTGGCCCAACGGACCGACACTGGTCTGAGTGGAAGATTGACGGTCAGTTTGCGGGGGGGCGGTGCGTTGTAGTGCGAGCGGCCATGCTTCGATGTTCTCTCCTGCTTTTGTTTCTGTTCCTGTCGCCCTTTACGACCCGGGCCGAACCGGAGTATGGGAGGGATATTCTTCCCCTGCTGGAGCGCTGGTGCTTTGAGTGTCATGATGCGGCCTCGGAAAAGGGCGGCGTGAACTTGGAGCGTTACAGGGATCATGCTGCGGTAATGCGGGAGCGACGGATCTGGGGTGAGGTCTTCAACAAGGTCGAGGCCAGAGAAATGCCCCCTCCGAGACGGCCGGACCAACCCAGCGAAGCCGAAAGGAAGCTCCTGCTGCAATGGATCGCAGGCATTGCAGCCGCGCCGGATCCCACCCTGGGTGTGCCCGATCCGGGGCGCCCTCCGCTGCGGCGGCTTACCAGGCTGGAATACAACAACACCGTGCGGGACTTGCTGGGGTTGCCATTTGATCTCTTCATCTTTCCCGAGCGGCTTCCCTTTTCAGACAAAAGTTACTACCAACCGGCCTCTGGCCGCATGGGGGACACCGTGGAAGTGAAGATGCGGGAGTATGGGCAGAAATACCCCGTGCTCCTGCCGGGGGCGGGGCTTCCGGGTGACAACCGGGCGGAACACGGTTTCACCAACCGGGGCGATGCCAACAATCTGTCTCCTCTCCTGCTGGAGAAGCTTGTCGCGTTCGCCGGTGAATTGGTGCGGCACCCCCAGCTTCCCGAATACAGTCCGGTCTTTGCCAGGCTTCTGGGATTGGACCCCGCCGGATTGCCAAGAACCATCGGCAAACCAGTGACCGGGGAAATTGAGCGGGCTCCCGGGGTCCATCTGGTCCCTGCTCTGGCTCCTGAATTGACCGTCTGGCGCAAGAGTCCGGCGTCCCCCGACTGGCCGCAGGATTTTCGGAACCAAGTGGCGGAAGCCCATGCTTCAGGAAGAGGGGGAGTCTTGGACATTCCCAAGGAGCTGGGAAATGCCACTATCGCCGGCAAGGGAGGGCTGATCAAGGCAACCTTCGGGCAACGGGTCCTCACCGTGAATCCCGATGCCGATCTCTGGCTCGCGGGCTTTGCCACGGCCCGGGCCGTTTCCGGCAATCTGTTACTGACCAACAAGGTCAAAGGGGGCAAAGTTTTCGAATTGACCTTTGACGTGAGGGGCGAGGATGAGGATGAGGGGGTGGTGCGGCTCGGGGTCTTTGTTCTGGGACGCAAAGGACAGCGGGGGGAGGTGACATTGACGGCGCGGTTCAGCGATGCCACGGAGTCCGTGAATTCCGCAAGCCTGGAACCGGGGCCGGAAGGGACGACCTTTTTTAGTTTTGCCGCCCACCCGGGGGAGACCATTCAGAAACTTCGGGTCGATGGTTCCGCTTTCAGTGGTGAATACGTGCTGCTCGACGATCTGGCCTTCATTACCAATGGCAGGCCCCAGATCGCCAGGAAGCCGGAGGCTCCGGCGGACGGGACACCGGTGGCGGAACTGTTGGAAAAGTCGGCCGGTCCCGTGGTGGCTCCGCCCGTGCACCAGCGGTTGGCAGATTTCATGACCCGCGTCTTTCGACGGCCAGCTTCAGTGGAGGAGATCGAAGGCTACCTCTCCCTCTACGAGCAGAGCCGCGCTGGCGGAAAGAGCGAAGCTGACGCGATGCGCGACACGGTGCAGGCCCTGCTGTCCTCCCCCGGGTTTCTCTACCTTTCAGAACCGGTGGTCCCGGGCGGGGGGGCGGTGCGTTCCCTCGACGGATTTGAGCTGGCGTCTCGGTTGGCTTACTTTATCTGGGCCTCCAGTCCCGATGAGGAACTCCTGCGTCTGGCCGGGGAAGGTCGGCTCCGGGAAGAGTCCGTGCTGGAGGCCCAGACCCGGAGGCTGTTGCGCGATCCACGTTCCCGGGAGTTGGGGGAATCGTTTGCCGTGCAGTGGTTGAGGTTGGACCAGTTGTACACCTCGAAGCCCGACCGCGAGCTGTTTCCGGACTTTTATCAAGGCCCCCAGGGCAAGAGTACCCTTCACTCTTCCCAGCTGCGTGAAGCTCTGCTTCTCTTTGAAACGGTTCTGGTCGAGGACCGTTCCATTTTGGATTTCATCAATGCCGATTACACCTGGCTCAACGGGGCGCTCGCCAAGGCTTATCATCTGAGTGAGCTCACTTCCGATGGGAAACCGGTTTCGGAAGTCCAGGCCTCCGGCACCCGGGAATTGAAGACGACAAAACACGACGGTGACCGTTGGACTCGGGTGACTCTGGCCGATCGGACCCGGGGGGGATATCTGACGATGGGGGCGCCTCTCACGGTGACCTCTCTGCCCTTCCGCACCAGTCCGGTGAAGCGAGGCGCCTGGCTTCTCGAAACCATCTTTCACCGACCGCCCACGGAACCAAAGGTGGCCTTTTCGGTCAGCAATGACACCAAGGAGGCCGCCCTCCAGATGAGCATCCGACAGCGATTTGAAGCGCATCGGGACAAACCGGCCTGCTTTAGTTGCCATGTCCGGCTGGATCCTCCGGGTTTTGCCTTGGAGCGTTTTGATGCCGTGGGGAGGCTGCGGGAGAAGGACGGCGATCAACCGGTGGATACCCGCGGGGAGTGGAACGGCGTGGCCTTTGACGGACCGGCGGAATACAAGGCGCTCCTGGCGAGAGAGCCACGGGCATTCGTGAGGGGCTTCACCGAGCACCTGCTTTCCTACGCCCTGGGTAGGAAACTGGAACTCTATGACCAGCCGACCGTGACTTCCCTCTGCGATCATGTGGAGGCGGAGGGGTGCCGGCTTTCTGCCCTTATCACCGGGATTGTGAAAAGTGGACCCTTCCGTCAGGTCCGGAATGAGTGAGCAGGATTTCTGTGGCATTCTGGCAGGTAGAAGATGGTGGCGGAAAAAAGCCCATGGGAGTTTTATTGACGCTGGCCTTTCTCCGGGACCTTGCGCTATAGTGCCCGGTCACATGGATCACCTGACAGTCAGGATTTTTGCCCTGTTGGGCGGCCTGTGGGGGCCCCTTCTGACCAGTTGTGCCACGGTGGTGTTGCCACCGGGGGGGGCCTTGGATGACAAGGCGGTGGCTGCCCTCAATTGGGATCAATCGGGAGTCCTTCCCGTGGCTTCGGAAAAAATGCGGATTTTTGACGGCGGGCCGGCCATCAAGCAGCGGATGTTGGACCTGATCGGGGCCGCTGAGGACTACATTTTGGTGGACAGCTTTTTGCTGACGGACGGTCCTGAAGCACGGGAGATCCTTGATGCTCTTGTCGCCAAGTCGCGTCAAGGGATCCGGGTGCATCTCATTGGGGACGCTTCTTCCAGATTTGTGCCCGAACCCGCGGCCTTTGCTTACCTTGCCGGGAAAGGAGTGCCGGTGGCTGAATTCAATCCCATCACGAGTTTGAAAGTCCTCTTCCTGCCAGCAGTGATGGAGAGGGATCACCGGAAATTCTGGATTGTGGATGGCAAAACACTTTTTTTCGGAGGAGCCAACCTGAGTGAACTCAGTCTGCTCCCGCCCTGCTCAGGAGGAAACCTGGATTTCATGATGGAGTTGGAATCCGCGGAGGCGATCGCCCGACTGGTCGCCTCCTTTGTCAGTACTTGGAACAAATCGGTCAAAGACCCGGCGCTGCGCGTTTCCGACTTTCCGGTGAAGGCGGGAGGAGGGGGCTCCGGATCGAGGTATTGGGTCTTCGATCAGAATTCGGTTCATGCAAAACCCACTCCCACCCAGGTGATGATGGCCGCTCTGTTTGCCAAAGCGAAGCGCACCGCCTGGTTGTTGGAGCCGTATGCCTTCACCAATAGGGAGATTCTTTCCGAGGTCAGGCGGATGGTCGCCCGCGGGGTCAGGGTGAATGTGATGCTCTCCACCGAAGTCCGCGCTCCCCGGTTCCACTATGCCTCCCACTTTGGAATCGACGATCTCACCAAGGCCGGGGCCACGGTATGGATTTTCGACTCCATGATCAGCCCGTTACATTACAAGTGCGCGGTGGTGGACGATGAACTGGCTTACATCGGTTCGGCAAACTGGAACTACCGCAGCTACCATCTGTCGCGCGAGCTGAATGTGATGTTTGACGATCCACGCGGAGTCGGTGAAGTTCGTCGGGTGATCGAGGATGTCCGGAGCCATTCCCGGGAGGTCTCCCGCGAAGAGGCTCGACAGTACCGGAAACCCCGATATTTCCTTTGGTGGCTCGTGATGCAGACCGCCGGGTGAGGTGCCGACACTGTTGGGTGCCAGTGGAGTGGGAGTTGTCTGCGGTCGTGGTTTCCGCCACCGGGACTTAGTTCCACCATTGGTCCAGCAGGGGGAGGAGGTCTCCACTCTGGTGGACGAGCGCATCCGCTCCGGCTGAAAGCAGGACAGCGGCGGGATGATAGCCCCAGGTCACGCCGAGAGCGCCGATTCCGGCCGCTTTGGCCAGCAGCATGTCAAAGCTAGTGTCACCGATCAGGATGGTCTCCCGCGGTGAGGCTCCGGTCTCCTCCATTGCGCGAAGGGCCATTCCCGGATGGGGTTTCGACGGTGCATCATCCGCAGTTTGAAGGGTGATGAAATGGTCGCGTAACCCATGGTGTTCCAGCACCGAGAGCAGGCCGCGGCGTGATTTGCCTGTCGCGACCCCGAGGAGGCAGTCGTCTTTTTCCCGAAGGGTATCCAGGAGGTCCCTCAGTCCTGGAAAGAGAGGTTCATGGAACTCCGGACTGGAGCGTGCGACGAAGTAGGCATCCTTGTAGGCCTGCACGAGATCGGGGATGGGATGCGGTGACCCCTCTCCAGAGAGACGGCTCACGGCATCGGGCAGGGACAGTCCGATGATGTCTCGGATCGCGCTGTCCTCCGGACTGGGCAGCCCGAGCGAGCCATAAGCCTGTCGCATTGCCGCGATGATAATGTGCTGGCTGTCCACCAGGGTGCCGTCGCAATCGAAAAGGACCAGTCTCATGAAAAGGAATGAGTGGCCTACTCAAGGACCTGACCCAGGATCGGCGGAGGGGAGTCTTCCTCCAGCAGTATCCGGACGCTTGCCGGGACATAGTCGGCTTCGGAATTCCGGAGGGTGTGGGAAATACTCTCGATCTGTGCCGAAAGGGCGGAGGAATCGCCGCCGGTCATGCCGACTTCGCAGACGTGGTGGATCTTCTGCTCCGTTTTGTCGAGTTCGATGCCGAGCAACGTGAGATTCTCCGCGGCGCGGTCATGGTTTGCGAGGCGTTCGCGGATGGTCCCGATCTTTTCCTCCAAGGCGGCCGCTTGACGTTCCGCGGTGGCGGGGTTGTGAGCGGCTTCGGACCGTGCTTTGGCGAGCTGGCTTTCCGCTTCTTTCAGATCGGCCTCGAGATTTTCGCGGTGGGTTGCGGCGAGGAACCGGTCGAGGCCCGCCTTCTGATGGAGCAGCTTGAGAAAGACCCAGAGCATGCGGTCGAGCGATTCGGCCCGGAAGCTTGATTCTTCCAAAGCGCCTCCCGTGGCTTCGAGGCGGGAACGCAGGCCGAGAAGAGCTGAGCATCGTTCTTTCAGCGTTTCGAATCTGCGGGATTCTTCCGGCGTGAGGAACTGCAACAAGCGGGCCAATTGGACTTGCTGGCCGGGGAGGGGCGGGGGAGTTTTCGAGATCTCCCGGCTGCGCAGGATTTTTTGAAACCGCGGATTGCTGCCGAGAAAGCCAAGGTAGGCCAGCTCCGCTGCTCCGACGAGAGGCAGCACCGTGCCCGGATCACCCGAAAGAAAGGCAAAGACGGTTCCCGCGCCGACGAAGAGCAGGTTCCAATGCCATTTCCAGGCGCGTTTCAGCATGTTCCCGAAGGTGTCTGGCATGAACGGTGGAATATCAGCTGGATGGGAGACGAAAGGGGGCGTAAGGCCCCATAGCCTAATCTTCCAAGGGATCAAGCAGGGCTTTCACCGCATTGACCGAGTCCTGGAAACTCTTTTCCTTCTGGGTTTCCATGGAGGGGGCATCCGGCGGGGTGACTCTGAGTTGGTGAAGGATGTGGCCCGGGGATCGGCTCATGATGTAGATGCGTTCCCCCAAAAACACCGCTTCAGCCACATCGTGGGTCACAAAAAAGACCGTCGCTTCCAGTTCGCGCCAGAGATTGACCAACAAATCCTGCATGCGGTGCCGTGTCACCGGATCGAGCGCGCCGAAGGGCTCATCCATGAGAATGATGCGTGGCTGCATGATCAGGGTGCGCGCGATGGCCACCCGTTGATTCATCCCACCGCTCAGTTCGTGGGGGTATTTCCGGGCATCCCGTTTCGGATCGAGACCGACCTTGGCAATCCATTCGAGGGAAAGTTCGCGCCGCTCTTTCTCGGGACGGTCGGCAAAATCCAATCCCAAGGCTACGTTGTCCTGGACCGTGAGGTGGGGGAAGTTGGCGTAATCCTGAAAGACCATTCCGCGGTCTGGTCCCGGATGACTCACTGGAATGTTTTTGACCAGCACCTCGCCGGAGGTCTGGGGAAAATGCGGTGGCAAGCCGGCGATGATGCGCAAGACCGTGCTTTTGCCACAGCCGCTGGGGCCGAGGATGGGGATGAACTCGCCCACCCCGGGAATGTCCTCGACGGCGAAGGTGACTCCTTCGATGGATGTGAAATCGGGTTTGCCCGGGGTGGTGTAGGTCTTTTTGACCTCCCGGAACTCGACCACTTTGGGCACATCGGGGGCGACCGGTTCAAGGTCGCTGACTTCACAGGGCGCCTCCCCGGGCTTCAGGTCAGGTTTGGACATTTTTCACGTGGGGAAAGGATGTTTTCTGCACCCAGAGGATGAACCGGTCGATGCCGAAGGCAAGGAGACTGATGATGATCAGGCTCAGATAAATGTGTTCGCGGGGTCCCCGACGCTGGCTGACATTGATGATGTCCCCGAGACCATGTTTGGCGTTGATGACCTCGGCGAGCATGATGTAGCCGAAGGCGAGCCCGAAGAGCAGGCGCAGGCTGTTGACGATGTCCGGCAGGGCCAGAGGGAGGAGGATGCGACCCACCGCCTGATGCCCAAAGATAGGAAGCCAGAGCAGGAAGCCCAGGGCACTCCCGACAAGAATCCGGATGGCGAGTGCTTTGCCGGCGGCGAGATCCGGAGCCACGGTGAAGGGTGCTCCAGGCGGCGCGTCGAGCCAAGCGGTCAGCACGGGACCGAATCCCACCACCAGTCCATAGAGGGCCGCGATGAAGCCCGCCCATGGCAGGGCCCGCCGCCAGCGGGGGCGGGCTCCGAGCGTGTAGGCGCTGTCGAGAAACCGGTCCGGCACCGACTGCACGGCCGAAGTGGTGTCGAATAAGATGAACGCCACCGAGGCAAGGAAAATGAACATCACCTTCTGTGTTTCCCCAAGCCCGAACCAAATCAGCGTCAGCGGAATCAGCGCCGCCACGGGGATGTTCCTGCCGAAAATGCTAAGCGGTTTCAGCAGGGCATTGAGCCGGGGCCAGGATCCCGCGAGAACTCCGAGCGGGACTCCGATCGCGACCGCGAAAAGGAATCCACCGAGAACTCGGCCGACACTCCAGAGAATGCTGATGCTGAGGGATCGGTCGAACCAAAGCGACGGGAAGGATTTCAGGGTTTCCCCGATGCTGGGCAGCAAATAAGGACTGACGAGACGGCTTCCAGGCGGCCCGGCGGTGATGATGGCCCACCCCCCCAGAGCCGCCACGATGGCCAGTACCCCGAGGAGGGCCGCTTCCGCCATGCCGGGTGCCTCCCGCAATGTCAGCCAACGCCGCAACCATGCCATCGCGGGGGAAGGTGTCTTCGACACGTCCGCCCTCACCTCCGCGTCCGGGGTGGCGGGCGGAGCCTCTTCCTCGGGACTCTGCGTCACCGCCGTGTCCTCATCGCTGCCGGTGGTGGGCGGTTCCACAGGTTCTCCGGGCAACTTGCCTACAGGGTCTGGCATGACCGTCACTGCGGGTTTTCCAGCGCAATCACCTTGATCTCAACGCGGCGGTTCAAGGCGTGGTTCAAGGGATCGCTCGGATCCGCAGGACGCTCCCAGCCCACGCCTTCAACTGAGAATTGGTTCGGGTTGAGATTGTTGAAGGCGTTGACGAGCGCCTCCTTGACCGAGTTGGCTCGGTTCTCGGCGAGATCCTTGACCATTTGGTCACTGACCCGGCCCTTCATGCTGGCGTCTGTATGCCCTTCGATGACGATGTTGGCGGCACCATACTGCCCGGCGAGTTTGCCCACCTCCTCCAGCACGAAATCGACATTGGGATCGTAGTAGACCTCGACGTCCTGTCCGCCCTCGTGTTTGGTGATCTTTTTCCGCAAATCCCAGGAATTTGGGTAGAAATGAACCGTGATGACCTTGGTGAGGATCTCCGTGCCTTCGGCTTTGACCGTTTGCACGGACTTGGGCGCGAAGTTGATCTGATACTCGTTGCGGCTGCTCTTATAGGGCTCCACGTCGGCCAGTTTCTGGATGATGGAAAAGTCCATCACTTTGTCGAATGGAGTCGGAGCTCCGACCCGGCTCATACGGCGGTAGAGCAGGTAAGACGTGTTCCAGGTCCGTTCGAAATTCGCCGGATTGTTCTGGTTGAGGAAGAAATCACGGTTTTCCGCGTAGTTCGTTGAATGGGCATCAGCGAGCATTCCGACCGCGTCAGCTTCGGGCAATCCATAGAGTTTTGCCATCAGAGCGGCGGCCTGGTTTTTCCCCTCGGTGGTTTGCATGGCCGCCATGCCATCGAAAATGCCTCGGACCAGCCCTTCGCAAATGTCCATATTGTCCCGTGCAAAGTCAGCCCGGGCAAACCACACATCGGCGATCAGTTTGTTCGCGGTGGCGGTGCTGACGAGGAGATGGTTCTCCGGCACCTCGCTGAGATTGTAAATGTCGGGGGCCCAGGTGACACACGCGGCGATGGATTTGTCGCTGTTGAAGGCAGCGGCCGCTTGGAACGCATCCTCGGTGTAGACGAACTCCACCTCACCGGGTTGGACGCCGCCATTGACCAGGGCATTGAGGACAAAGTATTCGCTTGGAGAATTCTGGGCGAGAGCCACTTTCTTGCCCCGCAGGTCGGAAACTGTAGGTTTTTGAGGATTCTTGGCCGCGCTGCGCCGGATCACGATGCCATCGCCGCCATTGGACCAGTCCACCTGTTGGAAGATCCGGGGCATGATGCGGTTGTCCTTTTTCAGTTCCTCCATAAAGAGGGGCACCATGTCCAGTGTGGCCCAACCGATGTGAACCTGGCCGGAAGCATAGGCGTCCCGCATGGTCACGGGATTGTCGATCAGCACCAGTTCCACCTTGAACGGCTCACCGCCGGGGGTTGTCCAGACCTTGCCGGGAGCGGATCCGCCATTCTGCAGAATGATCGGAGCCCAGCCGGCCCAGACGTTGAGCGCGAACTTCACCGTGCGGTCCACTAAAGGTTGGTAATCACTTTTCTCTTTGACCGGGGGGAGTTTCTCACTGGCGACAAAGTTGTACTCTTTGACGGTGGTCGGGACGTTGGCGTCCGGTGCTTCCGTGCCTCCGGTGGTTTTCAGGTCTGCGGGGGTGAGGTCGGTGTCGGAGGACGTCTGTGGTCCTTTGGGGGGAGCTCCCGAGGGGAACAGGGTGCCCCGGAAGGCATAACCAACAAGGCCGAGCACGACCAGGAGGAGCACAACGTAAAACAACGGCTTGGGTTTTGGGGTATCGTCCATGGAATCGAGTCAGGTAGTGTGATGGGGGGCCGGATGGTTGGGTGTGGATTGAGGATTGCTCGCACCCAATGGTAAAGGACCGCAGGGATCGGCTCAATTGAAATCGTAGCCTTTGGAAAATACGGTTTAGATTGTAACGATCCCCAAGGTCGGTGGCGGAGGGCGTGGGAAGCGGTAAAATTGGGCGTTGTCGCAATTTTGAGCGAACCCCCGGCAGTCGTTTTTGGTATGGTCCATTTAGAGGTCTTTTGCCAAGTGCAGACAAGACTTGGATTTTCGAGTTGTCTTTTTTGGTAAATTGATTAAATTTTAGTGGTTGATTCTCATTTTTGAAAATTTATTAAGTTGCAAGTAATTCTGGCATGAGTGCAGAAGGGGAAGACAAAATCGTCATCGTTCATGCCGATGGTGAGTTGGATGCGGCTTGGTTGCTGAAACGCGCGGCGGCGGCGGTTGGTTGCCCAGTGGAGGAAATTTTCGTCTCCGCGACTTCTGATATGGAGGAACTGAGAACCACCCTCCTCGGTGCCCGCCAGGTGGTGGTGGTGCTTAGCGAAGCCCTATTGCGGACGCATCGATTGCCCAGGCTCTTGGAGGGCGCCGCCAAAAAAGGCGCGAGGATCGGGGCCTTGTGGTTTTCGCATTGTGATTATACCAATGTGCTCGGAGAGCTCGAAATTCTGCATGATCCCCGCCTGCTGATCGACAGTTTTCCGGAAAACCGGAGGGCACCCATATACGCCCAGGCAGCGGAGAGGCTGCGCCACCTTCAGATCGAGCCGGATCTTCCGGCGGTGCTCCCTGCGCTCGAAGAAACGGGATTCGGTGTTCCCATTGCTTTTCTTGGGGCCGCAGTGGATGCCCGTCAAAAACGCATGGCGCTGAATCGACAAGTCGCCGGCTACCTTGTTTGGATTTCGCTCGCGTTGATCGGTCTGGGAGTCTTGTTTTGGGTGCTGCAGGCAGAAATTTCCCTGCCCCTGATGCTGGTCTTGGGGGCGCTCTCTTTTCTCTCCGTGGCGATCGTCCTGAATTTCCGGAACCGGGCGCTTTCCGAGAGTTCACGGACGCTCAGTTATATGAGAAGCGGATTGCTCGATCCCCGGCTTCCCACGCGTCAGAGCGCCCCGCTCCTGCAGCGAACTGCGGAATTGCCTGGCATGAAGTATTACTGAGCTCTCTCCGCAGTTCCCATTTTCCTCACCTTGGTTTTTCCCATTCCCTGACATGTCTGAGATTCCTACCGCCAATACTGCTTTGGAACAGGCGCTTTTCCAATGCACTCTGCGCGAACGCCGTTCCCGACGGGTTTTGCTTTTCGCTCTGCTGATTCCCTTGGCGGCGGCGGCGGTGTGGTTGGTGTATTCCTCTGCCCAGGTCGGACGGTGGCAGTTGCTGGGCCGTGAAATGAGGCAAACCCAGGCCGACCGTGAAAAGCTTGAAGCCGAAATGGAATCGCGCGCGGCGGCGGCGGAGGCGACCCGCAAAAAGTTGGAGCAGCAGCTCCAGGCTTCCCAAAGCGAATCCCGCGACGCGAATGCCCGGATTGCGGAACTGGAAGACATTCTGCGCAGGATTCAGGGGGAAATCGACACCATGGAGTCGAGCCTGACGGGCCTTACCGGTGCCAAATGGCATGCGTCACTCCAACCCAAGAGTGGCAACACCGAAGCGGCCATTGTGGAAAACCGAGCGCTCCTTGGGAAAGGGTTTGCCGAGGTGGAAAAGCACCTCGGACAGGCCCTGCCGAAGGAGAAACGGGCGCCGCGCCTCTGGATCTATTACCGGGACGACGAGCAGAATGCTCTGGTGGCTTCGATCAAGTCCCTCATGGAAGGAGAGGGGGCAGTGGTAGTATCGACCCTGAAACAGAATTTTGGACGCCAGGAAGCCCACGAGGTGGTCTGTTTCCGGGCCGAAGACCGCTCCCAAGCAGAGGATTTTGCCAAGAAGTTGCGGTCCTTGGAGGGACTCGGTGAAACCACTGTCGAAGTGGACGATTCCCTGTCCGATCTGGGATCCGGTGGGCGATTCGAGATCTGGCTGCTACGGAACTGACCTGCTCCTCTCAGGACTCCTGTCAGCAATCCTTGCGCGACCGCTCTCCGGGTGCTACTTTGGCCCGCGCTGTCCCCGTAGTTCAATGGATAGAACGAGGCTCTCCTAAAGCTTAAATGCAGGTTCGATTCCCGCCGGGGACGCCAGGCGCCCGTATTGACAACCCCATCGCT
Source organism: Akkermansiaceae bacterium (assembly GCA_024233005.1). Taxonomy (GTDB): domain Bacteria; phylum Verrucomicrobiota; class Verrucomicrobiia; order Verrucomicrobiales; family DEV007; genus JACKQE01. Next base: position 778,388 of record JACKQE010000001.1, read on the forward strand.
CCCCATTCGCTCATGCCTTCATCGTCCGCCAATTCTCGCCTCCCCTATGTGGGATTGAGCCTGCTATTCGTCGTTGCGTTGGTCTGGAGAGGGCTTGCCCCGGCCCATCCCTCACTGGCCAATTCGGTGCCGCTTGCCGCCATGTGCTTCGGTGGAGCTTTCTTCTGTGGGCGTCATTGGTGGTGGGTTCCCGCTTTTCTCCTCCTCTCCACAGATGCGGCGCTGACGCTTTTTGCCGGAAATCCCCCCAGCCTTTTCACACTTGGCTCGGCTCTTTTTTTCCTCGGCGCCGCGTGGCTGGGCTCCCGCCGTCCGGCTTCTCTGGGGCCTTTGCAAGCTTGGCTCCTCATGCTTGGCGGATCCCTGGCGACCTGCGTGATCTTTTATGGGCTGGCCAACACCTCTGCCTGGGCCTTGATGCCCGAATACCCGAAGTCTTTGGCCGGTTGGTGGCAAAGCCAGACCATTGGTTTGCCGGGGCCTTACCCGCCTGCCTTGGCTTTCCTCCGCAACGCCTTGGTCGGAAACACGGTCTGGTGTCTGCTCGCGGGGGGCGTGCTGCTCTGGCGCCATCGGACTGCGGAAGCCAGCAATGCCGCAATGGCAGCTGCCTGAGGATCCGCCCACTCCCAATCCATGGCTTTTTTCAAGCGCGTCGAGGTCTGGGTGCTTCTGGTCATCTCGGGGGGACTGGTTTGGTTTGTTCTCTCCAGTGGCAAGCCTGGAGACCGGGGTGAGCGTTCCCAGCCTTCCCCGACAGCTGCCGTCTCCGCTCCCGTGGCTGGCAAGCCCGCTCCGCATTTGAGGGTGGATGAGATCCGCGTCACCAGACAAGGGGATCATCTGGTGGTTTCGCTTCAGGTGTCCGGCAGAATGCGGGCACAGCAGGCCACCACGCTGACAGAGGCGACTGCGCGACTCGTGACCGGGGGAGGTGCCGTGGTTCCCTGGTTTTTCCTTGCCTTTGATGGACCGCCGGTCCTGCCCGGTCAGGAAGGGCGGCTCGAGCCGGTGCATCTGCGCTATTGGCTGTCGGGATCCCAGAGCAGGGAAACCCTCTGGCTGGAGATTGACGGGGAGCGGCTGGCTGTCAAGGAATCCGGTTCTTTTCCCTGGCAGCGCCTCAGGGAGAACGAAGAGGCAATTTTTTCCAGCTCAGGGTGGATTCTCTGAAATATCCCGGCATCTTCGCGGCCCCACGCCATGAATCGTTCTCCTTCCAGGTTCCTGTTGATCAACAACAACAATTCCCGGACGAAATTCGCCCTAGCTTCGGCCCAGGGCCTGATCGAACACCGGGTCATGGAGACCCGGGAGGTGGATCGGTCGGGCGTGGACGCCCTGGTGGCGGGTTGGCATTTTGACCAGATTGTGCTCGCCTCGGTGGTGCCCGCCCGAGCGGAAGTGCTGCGTCGCTGTTTCGAATTACCTCTGGTGGAAGTGTCCGCGCGGATCAATCTTGGCGTCCAAGTGGATTTTCCCCAGCCCGAAACGGTGGGGGCGGACCGTCTCGCCAATGCCGCGGCGGTGGCTTCGCGTGTCTCTGAGCGGCCCTGCATTGTGGTGGATTTCGGAACGGCGGTGACGTTTGACATCGTGGTGCCGGGACCGGCCTATATCGGCGGGGTCATCGCCCCCGGATTGGATGTGATGCGCGAATACCTCCATCAACGGACGGCTCTGTTGCCCCTGATCGATCTGGAAGAGCCTCCCTCCGCCATCGGACGCTCTACCGAGCACGCCATGCTATCCGGTGCAGTCCACGGCTACCGTGGTCTGGTGAGGGAAATCCTGCAGCAGGTCTCGGCCGAACTGCGGGATCGGCTCCGCTTGCCCGCCCTGCCGCAGCTCGTCGCCACTGGGGGCCATGCCGGACTCATCTCCGCTGGTCTGCCCGAGATTGGATCCGTGGAACCCTTTCTCACGATGGACGGTTTGCTCCAGATCGGTCTTCTCCATTTTCCTTCATGAAAGCGACCTCATCACACCCTTCTCACCTTCCTCTTGCCGTGGGCGTGGACTTCGGCGGCACCTCGGTCAAGATCGGCCTCGCCTCCGGCGCGGAACTCACCGGTCCTGTGGAAAGCCTCCGCACTTCCGACCACCCCGGACCGAAATCCATGCTCCGGGCCATCGCCGATGTCGTGGACCGGTTTCGTCAGGCTCCTGGCGGGGAACGAATCCGCGCCATCGGCATGGGCGTGCCCGGCGTGGTTGATCATCAGAGCGGCATCTGCGCCCATCTGACCAATGTCGAGGGCTGGAACAATCTGCCTCTGCGCGATCTCCTTCAGGAAGCGACCGGCCTTCCTGCCGCGGTTGATAACGACGCGAACTGTGCCACCAATGCTGAATGGAGGCATGGAGCCGCCAAAGGACACAGGCATGTCATCGTCATCACGCTGGGCACCGGCGTGGGAGGGGGACTGGTCCTGGATGGGCACCTTTACCGGGGCGCGACCTTTGCCGCCGGGGAAATCGGTCATGTCAGTGTCGATTTTCGAGGGGTGCCCGGTCCGCATGGCAATGTGGGGGCGCTGGAGCGGTATGTGGGCAACCGGCAGATTGTGGACATGGCGAGGCATTTGTATTCCGAGGCTGGACAATCGGAAGCGGCCATGAACGATGATCTCTCCCCCCGTCTCCTCGCCGAAGCCGCCACCAAAGGCGATGCCGTGGCGCTTGAGGTCTGGGATCGGGTTTCTCATTACCTGGCCACCGCCTTGGCTGGCAGTGTCTATTTGCTCAATCCGGAGGCCATTGTGATCGGAGGGGGCGTTGCCCAAGCGGGAGCGGTTCTCTTTGAGCCCCTTCAGAAAATGCTCTTCGGCATGCTGCCAACCGAGTTCACTTCCATTCTCCGGATTCTGCCGGCTCGTTATGGCAATACTGCCGGCATCATCGGCAGCGCGGCGCTGGGTTTGGAAGTTGCCTGATTCCCAGAACTCTGCCGCTCTGTTATTCCTGCGGATTCTGGTCCTCCGCTTTCTCCTCCCCATCGGGACGATGACGGCGGATCGAGGGCGAAAAGATCGGGCGGTTGATTAGCACCTCCCCCTCTTCGCTTGCCGCGACGCGGGGAGGCAACGGCCGGGCGGGAGGCATTTTGGGCTGTCCCTGGACCGGGGCCGTGTTGGCCGGAGAACTCACCGGCCGGCTGAACCGCGGGGCCGGAGTGCCGGGCTCCCGCAGCGGTGTTTTGGCGGTTGGCGGTTGGGGACCTTCATCATGGGTCGGTTGTCCTGGCTTGGGAGGCCGGGGCCGCGGCAAAGGACCTGAAACCACGGCGGGACGACGGGGATGCGCAAAAGGAGGAGGCGATGGCTGAGGTTCCGGCACAGGTGATGGCTCGGCAGGTGGTGCCACAGGGGCGGCTTTGGTTGCCGTGGGGGCGACGGGAACCGGCTGAGGCGGCAGTGGCAGCGGAGGCTCGGCAGGGGGCTGCCCGGAGGTCGGATTGGCGGGCGATGGACGGGCCGGGGCTTTTTTCTCGCGCTTGGGCCGGGTCTCGGCAAGTTTGCGGCTTAGTTCCCGCAGCATTCTGAGAATGGTTTCAGGATTGGAGGGAACCGGGATTTCTACATCCACCGGATTGCCTCCTGCAAAGGCCCTGATGGCCTCCCTGACGGCATCGCGGATGGCCACAGCGAGCATGACACCTGCTTCCTCCCCGCCCGAGGACGAGGGCACGTCGGTCGGGAGGCAGTGCACCCGCCAGGCAAACGTCAGATCAGCCAGTCCCGGGAGGGCATAGTGGGCGGGGGAAACTTCGCGGGGAGTTTCACCCGGGGTCGCGTGGGAAGAGGTGTGTGTATTCTCCAGAATCATCCAGCCATGGCCGAGATGCCAGGATCTGGAGAGTGCTGCCAGGACTTCCGCTTCTCCTTCCCGGGCAGGGTAAAAGAGATCGGCCTGCAGGACATGGCATTCCCCGGAAAAGGCGTCGAGTTGCACTTCCGCGACCGCGGCACCGTATTGAAAATCATGGAACGGTGCTCCGGTAAACGGGTGATCATCCCACCAGAGGCCAGCCGGGCTGAAGCTGGTTTCCGCGGTCAGCGGAATGCGCTGTTTCAGAGCCTCTCCGACCACGGCGACCAGTGGCAACCCTCCGATGCGTCCTCCGGAAAAGTGGAGGGACTGGGGATCAACCATCCCTCCTCCCTGAGCGGCGATCATGAGTGCCGTTACCGGGCGCAGGCGTTGTTGCAGGATTTGGCAGGCCTCGCTTACTGCTCCCTGCAACAAATCGGAGTCCCCTCCCCTGGGCGGTGGCGGTCCCAGCCTCCCGGACTCATCAAAACTCACCCCGATGGCGGTCGTTGGCAGTCCCAGACGGTCCGCTATCCAATGGGCGGCCTGCGTATCCATGCCGGAACGGTCGTCTTGGATGCCCAGCAGAAGATTGACGGATCCGTCGCCATTGAGGCGCACTTCCGCTGATGCCCGCTGGAGGGACGGCGCGGTGCCTCCCTTGCCGAGGAGGATCGGGATCACGGCAAGTCCGCGCTTGTAGCAGGAGTTGGTTTCATTCCAAATTTGAATGGCTTCCCGGCGGGCCAGGTAGTCACTGTCCGCCAAGGCATGTTCCCAGACCCCGCGGAGCGCGGCGGCGGGGCATCGTTGCCCAAAGAAAAGGGAGCTTTCGGGACCGTTTGGGGAGAGGTTGCGTCCCCGGATTTCGTGAGCGGGCCGGCCCAGTCTCTGGGCGACGCGGCTCAAAATCTCCTCCGCGATCAGGGTGCCCTGCGCGGCGCCCTCTCCCGGCAACGACGCCCGGCAAAGGCGGTTGGTCCGGCAGGTGCGCACCGAGATCTGGAGGTGGGGCACGGAGTAGCCACCCAAGGCATGAAGGAGCAGACGATCCACCGTGGCCGGGGCATCACAGCCATCGCAGCCTCCATCGAGTTCGATTTGAAGATCGAGCGCAAGCAGATGCCCATTCTCGTCAAAACCTACGGTGAAATTGACCTCGGCACCGTGGCGTTGTCCCGCCAGGGCAGCGTCCTGTTCATGGTCGAGGGAAAGTTCGACCGGACCGCGGCAGCGCAGCGCTGCCAGACCAGCCAATGCGGAGACCAAGGCGGCATCGTGAGTGCGGAGGCCTTCCCCTCCCGCCGTGGCTCCACCACGGATGGTGACTCGACACTCCGGCAGATTCAGCACTCGGGAAACACATTTCCGGACCGCGCCTGGATCGGAGGTGGCGACAGTGATAGTCCATCCTTCAGGCCCGTCGGGATCGGCCATAGCGCGCAATGGAATCCGGTGGTGGATGGCCTGGCTGCCCAGAGACAACGCCCCTTCGAGCCGCCGGGGGGATTGGGCCAGCATGGTGGCAGGATCCCCGACGGTGACCTTGCGGGCTGCGCCGAGGAATTCGCCGACTGCCGCAGCGTGCGCCACAGAATGCAGGGCAGGCGAGGGGTGCCAGTTCACCTGTGCCGCTGCCGCCGCCCTCCGGCATTCCTGCCAGGACTCTCCCACCACCAAACCGATCGGTTGGCCCCAGTAGGAGACCGATTCCGCCGCCAGCACGGGATTGCTCTGCCCTTCCGGATGCAAATTGACGGGAATTCCCGCAAAGTCTGCCGCAAAAAAGAAGCTGACGTCTCCTTCGAATTCATCCGCCGACGGTGGCGCCATGGTGCCGAGAGTGGCAGCGGGATGGGGGGACGAAATCACCGCCGCCTTGAGGAGGGGACGGGGATCGGGTCGCAGGAGGTGAAGACTCATGGCTGGGATGGCACAAAGGGGAGCGCGGTATCGCGCGGATCAGCAGGCTTCGGCAGGTCGGAGGAACTCCAAGGTGGCGCCAAGTTCCACTGGTTCGCCCTGCTCCGGATGGGGATGCTGGTAGAAAAATTTCTGAAAAAGGGTGACCACGAGTTGGCGGCGGTATTCCCGGGTGGCGAGTTCGTCCCCGGCCGCCGCGACCTCTTGGTCGAGAGGGCGGAGCGTTGCGACCAGAGTGGCTTCGTTCCACGGTTTGCCGACCAGCGAGGCCTCGGCCTGCCTGGCCCGGATGGGGCGGTCGGTGACTCCGCTGTAGGCGAGCCAGGCTTTGCGGATGAGGTGTTGATGGTCCAGTTCGATGGCGAAGGCCGCACTAACGACGCCGGGCAGGTTTTGTCTCCGGGCGGCCACCTTGTAATAGTCGCAGCAACGGGTGGAGCAACCGCGGGCCCCCAGCAGTTCCTGAGTGAATCGAGGTATCAAAACACTGCGCAGGATCTCGCCCGGCCGCAGAATGGTGCGGCGGTCGGTCTCAAAAAAGCTGCTCAGAGGGGCTTCTCGTTCCCCCTCCAGTCCAGTCAGGACGATGCGGGCATCCAAGGCCATGAGCAGCGGGGCGAGGTCACTGCGTGGATCTGCGGCGACGAGGTGCCCGCCGATGCTGGCTCGGTTCCGCACGGCTCTGGTGCCATGTCGGCGCAGCATTTTGGCCAGGGCCGGCATTTCCTCGCCCAGCGCTTCCTCCAAGGCGGTCAGGGTGACGGCCGCTCCGACTTCCCAATGGTCGGGGTGGGCGATCGAGAGGCGCAGTTCCGAGACCCCGTCGAGGCTGATCAGGGCCGGCCAGGTGTCACCGGCTTTGGCCCGGTCCGCGAAACTTCCTCCTCCCGAGACCAGTCGTGCTTCCCGGTACTGGGCTTTCAGTCGCAGCAGCTCCATCACCGTCTGGGGCCGGTAATAGCGGCGTTTCGCATCATCGACGTAGACGAAATCGGCCGCTTCCGGCATGGGGCGGAACAGCACCGCCGAGAAGGCGTCGCCGTAGCGGTCCTGCGCCTGTCCCCCGGGGCCGGCACTGCTCCGGTGGGGTTTCGCCAAACGGGTGTGGGCCTCTTCGAGAACCTCTTTGGCGGCGGCTTCCAAGGCTGCCGGATCCACCGTGCGAGAAATGACGAGATCGAGTTGCGATCTAAGCTGTTGGCGGTTTTTCAGGTCGGGACGGTAGTAGGCCTCGAACAGCCCGATGAGCCAGGCCGCGCAAGCGGACGGCTCGGTCTCCAGCTCCGGGTGGTGCTGCAAAGCCCGGACCACAGGGTGGTCGAGGCCACCGAGCCGGAGAATCCCTTCGGCGGTGTAGATCACGGTGCCCTCAATCTGGGGCAGCAGCAGCCTTGCGCTGTCCACTGTGCGGTAGACTGCCAGCCCTTCGGAGTCCGCATCCAGCAGGATGACGGGTGCTCCTCCGAGCCAGCGATCGGCCTGGGCATACCGCCCATTGCCACAGCCCAGCCCGTCGAGGTAGGAGGCGAGGGTGACATGCATCGGCATGCCTTCCACCCGGCGGGGTATGCCATCCAATTCGAAACTGAGCCAACTCTGCATGCCAATTTTCCGCTGAGTGCCATCCATGGCAGCGGCGGTTGTTTCAAGGTAGAGGAGATTCCTCTTTTCTCAAGGAGCGACGAGGTTACCCGGAGCCATGAAAAGCCCCTGTTCACCGCGGGGAGAGACAGGGGCCGTGGAGAAAATGACAGATCCGGGACCCGTCAAGGCCATCATGCACTCACGGGATGGAGAGGGTTTGACCGATGCGGATATTGCTGCTGGTCAGACCGTTGGCGCCCTGTATGGCCGATACGCTAGTGCCATAGCGGCGGCTCAGACTGTAGAGAGTGTCGCCTTTGGCCACGGTGTGGGACCGGCTGCCCCCTCCGGAGCTGGCCGTGCTGCCATAGGTCGGGGCTGAGGCGGTCGATGCCGGGGCTGATGCCGGGGCCACATAATCCTGGGCCGGAGCGGGGGCAACGGTTGCGGTATCGCCATACGTGCTTCCACCGGCAGGCGGGAAGTAGGCGCCGGTGTTGCCATAGGGATTGTCCGCGGCAGCAGTTCCGGATTTTTTGCAGGATACACCCATCAACAGGAGGGCGCTCAAGCACAAGAGGCGTAAGAAGAGTGAAGAAACGTTCATTGACTTGGGGAACCCAGAATTTTTGGTTTCCATAAGTTTAAGATAAATGAACAAAATACGCAAGACTGAATTTTAGGGCTTTGGGGAAGATATCCACCCGTTCAGAACAACTGGGGAAGCCCTGTCCGTGGGGCTTTCCAGCTTTCCAGGATATCGGCAATGGTATGCAGGGCGCAGCCCTCCAGTTCATTCCCCAAGAACAGGTGCGAGCGACGGGTTGGGACATGGTCCGACCGGGTCAAATGGTCCAGCAGCGCAATGAAAGCCTCCCGTGAGACCGGATCCACCTCGTATAGCCGGCTGAAGGGTTTCATTTTCTCCTGTGCCCAGGCATGGGGGCGTCCCTCCGGCAGGAGAAAGCGGGCCACGAGGAAAGGGGCTGCTTCCGGCGGGTGCATCCGCATTTGCTCGGCCACCGTCGGCATGTGAGTCCAGGCATTGTAAACATGAGCCACGCCATGCCGCTCCAACATTGCGAAATAGTCCGGGTGGAGGAGGTTCTTGTTTCTGATTTCCACGGCATAGTCCCAATCCCGTGGAAGGGCCGCGAAAAACCGGTCCAAGGCGGTCACGAAGTCCCGGCCATGGGCGAAATCATCGCCATGGAAATGGGGAAATTCGAAGATGAAGACCCCCACCTGGTCGCGGATCGGCTCGAAGAGATGGAGAAAGCCATAGTGGCAGACTGCGGGATCGAGGAAGGTATCGTTAGTCAGGCCTGCCCGGCGGCCATAAGCCGGGAGATTGGGGAAGGCTTTGACCGTGATGTCATCGGGCACTTTGAAAGAGAGGCGAAAGCCTTCCGGCACCTGGGCTCCGAGCGCCGCGAGATCGGCCGGTCGGGGACGGCGGTAATAGGTGGAGTCCACCTCGACGGCGGGGAAGGTGAGCGCGTATTCGGCGAGGCATTCCCGCTCGAACCGGGCCTTGGAGAACCGGCGCCGGTAGAGATAACGCTCCTCGTCATAGAGCAGGCCGCACCAGTCGGGAAATTTCCAGGACGAGGTGCCGAGGTAGACCTGTTGGTCCTCGGCGAGTCGCCGGAGGGTGTCCCGGACAAGGTCGCGCTGGAATAGCATGGCAACCACAGTTAAGCCCCGTCCGGGCAACCCTGCAACCGGTTTGGCGGACGGATGGGAGGATGCGGGATCCGGGGATCGGATCACAGATAGAGGGGCGCCATCCTGCGCCAGGCACTGCCTTGGTGGGCCCGGCCATCCCAGACGTGGAGGGAATGTGGCAGATTTTTGGCCATCAATACTTCGCTCAGTTCCCGGTTGTTCGGGAGGAACGGGTCTTCATTCCCCACGGTCAGCACCAGATCGATGCGGCGCAGATGGCTCAGGAGATCACCCCGCTGCAGGTGCGGGAGGAAATGCGACGGCGTGTGGTAGTAGATCGTTTCGTCGTAGTAGCCGTCGAACAGATTGTGGAAGGTCTCCACATTCAGGGTCAAATCATAACGCCCCGAAAAGGCGGCCACTTTGCGGAACAGGTGCGGATGCCGGAAGGCGATCGTGGCCGCATGGTAGGCTCCGAGACTGCAGCCGTGGGAAATCGTGCACTCATGGCCGTTTTTCCATACCATCAGGGGCATCACCTCATCGAGAATGTAGCGTTCAAATTCGATTTGGCGCTGGATCCGCTCGTGGGGGAGGCAGGCGTGATTGTAGAAGCTCTCCCGCACGATGCTGTCGACGCAGAACAGCTGCAAATGGCCGGCTTCCAGCTTGTGTCGGATGGCGTTGACCATGCCCAGGTCTTCGTATTCATAGAAACGCCCGTCCCGGGTCGGGAACACGAGCACCTTCGCCCCGGCGTGGCCGAAAATGAGCAGTTCCATGTCCCGCCTCAGATGGGGACTGAACCATCGGTGATACTCGCGTCTCATAACAGCGAGAAGTGGGACGTGACTGCCGCCCGCAGGCGCGCTTCCTCATCGTCTTTGCCCGGATGATCGAAATGTCCCGCCGTCAGAGCAAAGAGCGTTCCACTGCTGCCGAGGGAGTTGTGAATCGCGAACTGGGCCGGAGGCGGCACGACCGGATCGAAGAGCGCGGCCGCCACCAGCACCGGTTGCCGGATGTGACGGGCCGCCACGGCGGCATCAAAAAAGGGCAGATCCTGCCAGACCGCCGGATGCCGCGCCGCGTACCTGGCCAGAGCCCGGGTGCTGCCGGTCGTCGAGCACCCCAACCGCAATCGATGATGTCCGAAACTCGGGACCTTCAACACCCCGCGCTGGAGGCGATCCTCCCACGCCATGGCGAGCGCGCCTACGCCCCCGGAGAAACTGGTTCCGACAAATCCGGTGCGGCCTTCGGCTTGGGGGAAAAGTTCCAATAGAGCCGTGACCGACATCCACACGTCTTCCACGCAGCCTCCGATGACGTAACCGTCGCGGTGGGGCAGCCCATGCACGACGTGCTTGTCGGGGTTTTCCGGAATGTTCCCGCCCCGACTGAGGCCCAATCCACGGGAGCAAGGAAACAGCAGGGCGGCTCCCTCCAGTCCGAGATCGTGATCCGGGGCCTGCCTTCCTCCGTAGCCATGCGCCACGATGAAACCTCGGGTCACCGGCTGGTGCTTTGGAGTGAGCAGCCAACCGCCGAGATTGAGGTCGTCGCTGGTGCGAAAAGTGAGATGGAACTCGTCCCATTCGGGGTGGTTGGATTCGACGGGCTGCACCGTGGGATCGGCGGAGAGGAGACGGACCCTTTCGTGGCGGCGACGCCAGTAGTCGCTGAATCCGGGAGGTTCCTCAGGCGCCCCGATTTGGAGCAAGTCCTCCTTCGAGTAACCGTAGGCGGGGTCAAAAGCATAACCATGCCGGAAGGCGGACATTGTGGTTTCAGGAGAAAAGGCAGCGGGGACAGGAAGGAAGTGCCTGAACCGTTCGGTTGCACTTGGAATTGGGTGACAGTTCTGTGTTCTGAAAGCATTTCACGTGCCTTGGTACGCCGCAGAATCGGCCCATAAGCCCTCACGGTCCCGCCGATCGTCCGGTCTGGAAATGTGGCCACAGCAAATGCTTGCGCCGACGATGGTTTGCCTCCATGCTGGACGCTTCCCTCTCCGGTTGTCCTTGTCGCATGTCCCTCTCTCGCGTTCATTCCGGCACTCTCCATGGTGTCGACGCTCTTCCTGTTGAGGTGGAGGTGAACTCCATCTCCAGTGGCGATCTGTTTCGCATTGTGATCGTTGGATTGCCGGACACCGCGGTCCGGGAAAGTTCCGACCGTGTCCTCACCGCGCTCACCAACAGCGGCTTCCGCTGGTCGGGAACCCGGTTGACGATCAACCTCGCCCCGGCCGATGTGCGCAAGGAAGGCCCCATCTTTGACCTGCCCATCGCCGTGGGCATCATCGCTCTGGAGGAGCCTTTCAAGCCCGGGGCTCTCGACAAATGTTCCATGGTCGGAGAACTGGCCCTCGACGGCCGGGTCAGGCCCGTCAAAGGCATTCTCTCCCTCGCCCTGCAGGCCCGCGATGCCGGTCACAAGGCCATCCTGGTTCCGGAGGAGAACGCCATGGAGGCCGCCATTGTCGAGGGCATCTATGTCTATGGCGTGCCCGACCTGCGTTCCGCGGTGGCGCTATTGAAAGGAGAGGGGAACATCAAGCCAGTCCGGCTGGATCGGGAAACTTTCTTCCGTGAAAAACGTCGTTACGACATCGACTTTTCGGATGTCAAAGGCCAGGCCCATGCCAAACGGGCTCTCGAAGTCGCCGTCGCTGGAGGACACAACCTCCTCATGCTCGGGCCTCCGGGGACCGGCAAATCGATGCTGGCGAAGCGGCTGGCCACCATCATGCCCGTGCTCTCCGAGGCCGAAGCGATCGAGACCACAAAAATCCACAGCGTCGCCGGACTGGTCGACCGCCGCACGGGATTTATCGCGACCCGGCCCTTCCGAGCCCCGCACCACACCATCTCCGATGCCGGTTTGCTCGGTGGCACCAGCAATCCGGTGCCCGGTGAAGTCAGCCTGGCGCACCACGGTATCCTCTTTCTTGATGAACTTCCGGAGTTCCGCCGCTCCACTCTGGAGGTCATGCGCCAGCCGCTCGAGGACGGGAATGTCACCATTTCCCGCGCGGCGGGGAAGTTCACCTTTCCGAGCCGCTTCATGCTCGTGGCGGCGATGAATCCCTGTCCCTGCGGCTACCTCGGAGATACCCGCCGGGAGTGCCGCTGTCTGCCGGTCCAGGTCGAGCGTTACCGGCAGAGGATCAGTGGGCCGCTCTTGGACCGGATCGATCTCCACATCGAGGTCCCCTCAATCAACTACAAAGAACTGTCCTCGGACGCGGCGGGGGAAACGTCGGAGGCGGTCCGGGCGCGGGTCGAGGAGGCGCGGGAGGTGCAAATTCAGCGGTTCATCGGGCATCCCGGCGTGGTCACCAACTCCGCGATGCCCTCGCGGCTCGTCCGCGAGTTTGCCCGGTTGGATGCCCGGTGCGAGAGCCTGCTGGAGCATGCGATGACCGAGCTGAATTTCTCCGCCCGGGCCCACGACCGCATCCTCAAAGTGTCGCGCACCCTCGCCGATCTCGCGGGCGCGGACCAGATTCGGGAGCCGCACCTCCTCGAAGCGATCCAGTTCCGCACGCTCGACCGGAATCTCTGGGGGTGACAGGGGGAGCGACGGGTCGATGGTGGGTGGAAGAGTGAAATCCTTTCAAGCCCTTGCCTGCATTTCTCATACCCCGAAGTGTGCTCACTGTCGCGCCGCTGTTTTTTGCCGGGACGCGGTCTTGAGTTATTATTTGATTGCAAGGATTTGCTTTTTACACGCTGAACATCTCCAACTTCCGTGCCTTCCATCGTGCGGGTGATCCAGAGATCGTGCATCCGTGAAAAACGCGAGGCGCTGCCGCCTTGACAGCTTGACCAAGCGCAGCGCCTGACGCGGCTCCACCGCTTACTTCATCGGATGCTTCTAGAGTAGCTGGTCGGTCTTGTAGAGCATCATGCGGCCGGGATTGGCGTCGCGGATGGCTTTCACTTCGGCGGGCGTCATCGGATCGGCATAGTTGCCGAAGTGGTTGCGGACGATAGTGATGACGAGGGGACACTTTTTGAGGGAATGCGTTATTGGACACTCCCATCTGACCAAAACCTCCGTCAAAAGATGCGCTGGATTCGACTCGTTGGCCGCCATATTTCTCAAAAAGGCAGATACTTAAGCAGCGCCTTGTGATAGATGCTGAATGATGCTGAGCAATTCTGCTGTCTGGGGATCTTGATCGGCAAATGGCAGGTAAACTTCCTCCGGTGCTGGCAGTCCGCGGAGAGGGAGAGCCTGCCCGCCGCACCACACTTCGTTGTTTGCCAGGTTCACTGAATATTCTTTGTCGTTGATGCGGATGGTGATGCGGTCGCCTAGAATGCTGAGATCTGGCAACTGCCATACTTTGGCGCAGAACTTTACCAGCTGCGCCTTCAACGAGATTAATGATCGCTCATGCCTGGGGTTGGATCCGGGGCAGTGAGCCGTGGCGAGTGCGAAATCCACGTCGCGTACTGCCTCAGAAAAGACAATGGAGGGGATCTCGGTCAAAGGAAGGTGCTGGTTGTCGTGCTTTGCGCGGCAAAAGACGATGTCATTGACGGTCAAATGCTCGAGGTCTCCGGGATTGATGAATGCCTCGTCAAAAGAGAGTCTAGCCCGCAGCTTCTCTTGGTGAAAAAAACGGCATAGGCATGATTCGTCGTCAAGAACCCAGCCGCGTGTGCCGAGCACCGCAGCAGCCTGACGTGCGTAGACGGAGAGGCCTTTGTATCTGGAGACAGCACGTTCACTGGTCTCGTCCTGCAGCAGCACGAAGACTTCACGAAAAACCTGTTTGACCGGTTGAACCAGCTGTGAGTTCACCACCGCTTCCTGCCATTCAGCCCAACGGTCTGCAGGAAGAAAATCCAGAGTGTGGGACAACCTGAGCATGTGCTGAGCTTTAGGCCAAGGTGCGATGCTGCCCTCCGGTCTTCCGAGGCCGGAACCATCAGGCTGCGGCCAACCCCCGGGACCGGCGTCATCACCCAATATCATGCGGCACAGCAGAGGGGCGACCAATGGGTGACGGGCCATCTTTTGCCATGTGGCCGAGGCCAGCGTCTGCTGACGGATCATCATTTGCTCCAAGGCATTTCGCGTGCGGCTCACTTGCTGCCTTGCCGCAGCGCACAAGTTGCCCAAGGCCGTGACTTGCGGATGCTTCTTCAGCGCCGCGGGCAACGATTTCAGTTCTGAGTCGCCCTTGGCGGCTTTCAATCCGATTTTGCCTGCTGCAGAGATCTCCACGCTGACCGTCACCGCACCCACGGTCACCGGCGCAAACGCCTTGCGGAGAACGGATGCGGTTTCCATTTCCATGGTCCACCGGAACTCTTCGACGTCTTCATGGCCAGCCGCGCGGGCCAAGTTCTCCAGTCCGATTCTGGCCGAGTTTTCTTCGCTGGATCGGCGCTGGGCCTTAGCCTGTGAGGCTGCGCTCATGAATGCCCCGAGCACCTGATAGCGGTGTAGCAGGTCGGCAGCGCGCGCCTTGGCGGCCGCTGGCAATGGCACCAATCCCAGCGCCCGAACGGAGTCCTGGTGGCGGTCTTTTTCGATGCGCCGAATCAAATCTGCAGTCTTTAGATTTCCCGACATGGCGTCTGCCAGCAGTCGGGCGCGGGTGTGCCCGTTGCCACGGCAGATGAACTTCGCGGCCACGTGCATCTGTTCCCAAACATCATCCGGCATGCTGCTGCGTGAGTTCAGGAACCAATCAACATCCACCGCGCCATCCAGCAAATCATCGGCAGGGATGGATGTCCACGAGGCCATCTGGGCTTTCCACTCGGTGATGCCACCTGCCGCTCTGAGGTCGTTATCCGAAAGCTTGCTGTGGGCATGCAGCCAGTAAGAGAGCGACTCGTATCCTGCGATGCCAAGCTCTCCTTCAACAAGCCGCGCCCATTTGGGTGCCACGACACCAAGCTCGATCAGACGCTCGCGACTGATGTGACGCAGTCGCATGGCCTGGGAAAAACATTCCTGAGTGACCCTAGGGTGAGGTGCGGACACCTGAATGCACCGGCTTAGCACGACGTCACGCGACATATCATCCCGGTCATATTGAGCCAGCGCTCTTGCTCCCTGGGCGTGCAGGATCATGGCCAGATCCGAAGCGCGCAGCCTTGGTGATCTGCCAACGAACTTGGTGCTGTCCTGCGGAGCCTCACCCCGCAACAGCTCCACCTCAATCAAGCGGGTGCGACATTCATCTACCACAGCCTGCCAAGAATCGCTCGCATCAGCCGCTTTTTCAATGTGGCGCCATTCAAATGTGTCCCTGGGTTTGTGAAGGAGAAACCAGCGGAGTTCATCATGGCTCAGATGACCGGTTTGCATGGCCCAGATCACATCATACCAGTAAGACCTGCTAAACCTGCCGCGGACGCCGTTGGCCAGATTCCAAAGGCGAACACGTTCTTCGTCAGTGTATGGGTGCAGGGGCGATGTCAGACTGCTAAGCGAGAGCGGCAGACGAATGCCGTAATCCGTTGTCCATGCGAGATGCCGGATGCGGGCTTCTGCGGTTTCATAAGCATCATACGCAAATTTCCGGCCCTTTTCCGGCGGGTGAAGTATCTGCAACCAACGACGGATTTCGGCCAGATGCCGTCCGTTGACGAAATCCGGCATAGCATCTGAACCAATCAAAACGGCAGAGGCTTTCCTGACCGCCTCCGAATGTTTGTTGGTGTCTTTCAACGTTTCATGGACAATCAGCATGATGTTCATGCGAATGAGGTCCAGGTCATCCGCGTCGCGTTCTTCTTCTGGGCGGTTGAGCCACCATTCTTCCCAGATCGGAACGAGCGGGAATTTAGCGCGCACATCGGTGTCGGTAGTCTGAGGCGAGTATGGCACGCCGTTGCGTGAAATGGTGCGCTCCTCGGTCTCTCCTTTCCAATTGCGGACCGTGAACGGGGTTTCCAAATGCAATGATACTAGCTCGTCCATCCTTTGCAACGCAGGCAGGGTGTTGGCGGTCACCAAAGTGACTCCAAGGTCGCGTGCAGGAGGTAAGTCCGGAAGCATTGAGACGTCCACCAAGCCGAAGGCGGTGCTTGAGTCTGGAATCTCGCGGGCGGGAGAGAGTGTGATGCCTTGCCTTTGGAGAGCGGAGGTTTCTGGTGTCGCCATCGGAGCAGCCGCACCGGTGTCTTGTTCCGCGGGTTTTGGCTGCTCGGGACTTTCCTGGATTGCCTTCTGCAGCCGTCGCTGTAGTTCCTCTCCGCCTTGCCGTTTTAGCTCATGGGTGCTGGCCAGCAACCGACACAGGCTTTCCAGACGCTGAGTGTCTGGAAGCGAAAGGAGCAGGTCGATGACCTTCATGCGCCGTTGCGGTTGTTTGAATGTGAGAAGATTCTCGATCGTGACCAACTCCTCGCCGGTGAGCTGCTGTTTCTGGTACCAACTGAGGGCTCTTTCAGCGACAGACCAACTGGCATCGCGGACGAAGCCGAGATGCAGCGTGCGTTTTTCCGGCTGATCCATGCAGTTTTGCAGGCCAATCACCAGATCCTCACGTGTCCTTGGCGACATTTGCTTGAGCCAAGGAATGGCCCGCTGCTCGAGCCCGCCTTCTCTGGCCGCAGCAGCCAGGAGATCAATCGCCGTATCCCGGTCCAGGCTCACTTTTGGCAGCGGGCGCGGAACCTGAGGCGTTTTGGACCAAGGGTGTTGCAGTCTGGCCTCGAGGCGGTCAATGATCTCTTTGGATGTTGCGACATCAGCATCCATCAGCTCGTCCAGCAATTCGATGGCTGCGCCTGCCACGCGTGCGTCCGCAGCGGAGATCAGCGGGACGAGCACCGGAGTGCGCACATCATGAGGGCAAAAACGCAGCATCTCAACGCAAGCCAACTGACTCTCAGGACGACTGCCTGCCAAAATAAGACGGACACGTTCCAAGGCTGCATGTCCGTTGACGCGACCGCAGGCACAAAGTGCCAGGAAAACCTCTGCCGGAACCTCTGAATCCAACGCCTTTTCGCGCTCCGTCGGATCAACGTGAAACGCCACGAAGCGGGAGAGCCAGTGCGTCAGACCAGCACCTGCTTTCCAGTTCCATCGCGAGCCGAGCGCCCAAAACAGCCAGTTTCTGACTGATGCGTAGCGATGGAGGCGATGAAGCTGAA
The DNA here is from genome assembly GCA_024233005.1 of Akkermansiaceae bacterium. Taxonomy (GTDB): domain Bacteria; phylum Verrucomicrobiota; class Verrucomicrobiia; order Verrucomicrobiales; family DEV007; genus JACKQE01. The sequence continues at coordinate 795,511 of JACKQE010000001.1, forward strand.
TGGTCTGCAAGAGATGTGTCCATGGCTCCAAGGGCATGAAGTCGTTCCAAGGGAGCAGTTTGCGGCGCTGTGTTTCATCCAAACCGGCCTTGGGCAGTTCTTCGATCCAGTCATAAGGACCAAAGCGCTGTCTGGTTTCGGTCAGCACATCCTGCTCTACCCAGTTCACCGCAGCCCGATACCCGTTGGCGTCCAGTGCCTCCTGCGCACGTGCCACCCACGCTGATTCGCGGCCTCCATCCGCGGTGATGAGGGCCACGGTCAAAGCGACTAACGAATACAGGCCGAGGCGATAGCCATAATCTTCACCGCCATATCTGTGTGTGGGATCACCCTGATTCAAGTCGCGGTAATCCTTCAGCCACTTTTGCAGCGGCCAGTGAGGTTCCCGGCTCGTCAGAGGGAACAAATGACGGAGCCAGTCCAAACGGGTTTTGTTGTGAGACAAGCCAGGGGGTGTCCAAACAAAGCGGCCTTCTCCTTCACGGAATTCCTGAGGCAAATGCCGCCAGCCGGATTCGGTCTCTTTCACTATGCCGGGGAACATGATTTGCCAAAGTTCCTGACGCTGTTTGGGATTCAAACGTGCCACCGATTCAAGTCCAGCCTCAAAGGCCGCGTCATCATACTTTGACATGATGGCACATGCCGTGTTCCACTGGTCCTCATCAAGATTCTTGAGGGCGGGAAGAATTTGGTCGATCCACTGTTCGGTCGGGACAGGCATGAAATCCTCTCATGATCGCGTGACCAGCGCCAGGCGCAAGAAGGCAATTTTCGAAGATGGGTTCAGCCGAATCATTTCATCCGGGCGAGCATGTTGCCTGCCATCGACAACAAGCACCATCTGACCATCCAGATGAGCGTCTCGCGCCGCCTGCAACCGTGCGGGCAGTGACTCACGGGGTGGTGGCGGCATTCTTTGGGGCCAAGCCGCGCCCCGATCCAACGATTCTTTCAGCGACGCGCTGTCGAGGGCGGCGTTAGAAAGCGCGGCTGCTTTGCGAACCTGCCATTCCATGGAGACAAACCGGGCAATCAGATCATCTGCTGACAGGCTCATTGGAAAAACGATGCCGACCTGTTCTCCAAGCTGGAAACCAGGATCGGATGAATTCGAATGGGGGTCATGGGTGGCCACGGTCACACGAGGAAGCACGCAGCGATGATGCACATCTTTGCCTACTTATTGCTAAGGATATGCTTTGTCAACCCCTCGGCTCCCTTCCCGCAGAAGGCCCGGGGTCGGTGGGGGCAGCGACGGCGGTAAAGGGTAGCCCGGTCAATCATGGAGCTGACAACGAGAGATCGACGACAGCTCGGAAACCGAGGTTAGCATTTCGGCGCGTGGATATGTCGTTGGTGTGGTGCAAGGAGAGGATCGGAGAGCGATCTTCGTAGTATCGAACCACGACCCGCCGCGAAATTCGCGGGAGGTTTTATCACTGGAAAGCCAGTCCTCGCACCACTTCCAGGCGTTGCCGCCCAGATCAAACAGGCCCAGTTGGTTTGGCTCGAGGCTCATCACCGGCGTGGTGGTCGATGCCGAGGGCGGAGGGACGTAGCGAATGGCGAAGTTGTCAGTGAGAAATTTCGATGCCGGAATCTTTCCTGAGAGCCATCATAGATTCTTCGCTGGTTTGGTCCCTTCGCTGGTGTCATCCCGCTCGGTGGTGACATGATAGGTCTTGCCATCGGTGACGACCTGCACTGTGCCGTGCAAGCCGGTGATATAGGGTTTCGCGCCGAGGGCCTTCAGCGCGGCGGTGGATTTGATGCCTCGGGCGTAGCGCGGGAAGACGCTGGCGATGGAGACCTCCGGGTGGGTCGCCTCGCCAAATGCGGGTGGGATGGGAGGAATCCCATGACCTGGCGCGACGAGGATGTGGCATTTCAGTTTCGCCGGATCGACGAAGGGCATGAGGCTGGCCTCGATATCCTCGGTCTGGATGTCACCGGGCAGAAGGAAGATGACTTCTCCAAACTGGATGCGCAGGGCGAGCGAGTTGGCATTCACCAGGAAATGCGACGGCGTGTCATTCTTCTGCCGCGTGTTGGCCTTGGGATCGTCGAAGTAGGTCTTTGGCGGCGCGATGACCACGATCTTGAGATCCGGGTCCAAGTCCAGCTGCTGACCCGCGGTGGCGGTGAGGTGAGCGGCGCGTGCGATGAACTCTTTGCGCACCTGAGTGTAGTGATCGAGTTCCGATCGGTTGGTGCCGCTGTAGTCATCCTCGTTCTCACTGCGGAAGACGTAGCCACAGTCGATGAGTTTCTTGATTTCAAAGTGATCTTTCAACCACAGCAGGCCGCCGAAGTGATCGTAGTGCGCATGGCTGATGAATATGCCGTCGATGGAAGTGACGCCCTGCTCCTTCAGCAACAGGGCGATGAGATCGCGTCCGGCGTTGAAATTTCCCTGCCACCCGTCAGATGAGAGATTCATCGGGTAGGCCGAGCCGGTGTCGTAAAGCCATGGTTTTCCCGATGGCGTGCGCATGACGATGGCCAGACCGGCTCCACGTTGGATGTCGGGGATTTCGAGGACGGTGAAGCTGAAGGTACTTTCCGCGTGGGCGGGTCCGGCCAGCGAGACCATGACGAGCGTGGCGGCGATGAGTGCTTTGAGGATCATGAAAAGGGCTTTGAGGAGAGAGGAGAGGTGGCAGAAAGCGGCAACACCCCGCAATTGAGTGTTACCTGCTGGCCTGAACGCAGAGCAGAGGCGGCCTCGGTTGGGGAACCGCGGACTGGCGGGGTGGCATTTTAGAAGCCAATCGACTATTGATAGGAATTATTGCCAGGAATTCCTTATTTCAACCATTCGGTTTCCTTCTCGCTGAAGGCTTACGGTCAGGGCGGGTGGAATAGCGGGCCAGCCGGCTCAGATCCGCCGTTCATCCTAGCCCCGCAGTTGCCCGGGAAAAGCTTTCCTCAGCAGTGGAATCCAAGATTCAACAACTAGGGGGGCGGTTCTCCTGATGCTCGGGCCTCCGGGGACCGGAAAGTTAAACGCAGTCTATGGGGCTTTCGGCGGGATCATGGCATTGGTGCTGTTGATTTATCTTTGCGGGTGTATTGTCATCTTCGGTGCCTGCCTGTGCGCCGCTCAGGCCGAAGTGCGCTTGGCCTCGCTGAAACCGATTGGGTCGCGCTGAACCTTCCGAATTGAGAGCAGGCGAGGCGCCAAGTTTGGCCAGGTCAAAGTCGATATTCGAGAGCTTCGAATCCTGCCAAGGCGGCCATGCCATCAATGGACAGGAGACCTTCGCCGTTCTGCACAAGCACTTGAACTGGCCGGAGCCGGAACATTGCAAAAATGCCGCCAATGAATTGGCGGGTCATCAAAAATGGAGCGGACGAAGGCGGTGGGATTGCTTAGATTACGGGCGGTTTTTCCCAGCCATCTTCAACTCACCCCATGAACAGCACCGCTTTCCGAATTGCCGCCATCCTCGTCGCCACATCGATCTTGGGTTTGAAAGGTGCCGACGAACCTGACGAGAAACGTCCCACCCTCGCCAAGGCGAAAGCGGCCTTTCAGAAAGCCGACGCCGAATTGAACCGGGTCTACCGGGAAGTGAAGTCACTCGTGCCGGATTGGCTCTTCGAAGAACTGCGCGAAGAGCAAAAGGAATGGCTAGCCTACCGCGACGAGCATGCCATGAGTGATGCCGTGTTCAATGGATCGAGGGCCAACGAGGGGCGAGAGAAGGAAGCGGTGGAGTATTGGGAGAGCCTCGCGGCCAGCACCGGCACCCGGGTTGAGATGATCCGGGGATGGAAAGCCAAGGGAAAGGATGGATCGGCCGAAACCCCATGGACCGGGCTCTGGACGGATGGCTACGGCGGCTGGCTGCTGTTGGAAGCGGCGGCCGATCCCAAAACCGTCCGGTTCGAAATATCCGTGGTGCGGGGGCCGACCGCCCATATGGGAAGCATCACCGGAGTGGCCCGGCGCAATGGCGAAGCCGGCTTTTTCACCGATCAGGGCGATCCAGAATACCACGATGCCGCCGAAGGGACCGAGACCTGGTTGTTTTTCGAAAAGAACCCCACCGCGCCCCGGTTGAAAATCCGGGGCATCCACACCTCACCTTACCACGGTGCGCGGGCCTATTTCGACGGCACCTACACCCGCTTGAGAGACGCGACCCCGGACGATCACCAGTTGTTCGAGCAGTGATCGGCACGGATCGCGGATCGCTCTTGGACCGGATCGATCTCCACATCGAGGTCCCCTCGATCAACTACAAAGAACTGTCCTCGGACGCGGCGGGGGAAACGTCGGAGGCGGTCCGGGCGCGGGTCGAGGAGGCGCGGGAGGTGCAAATTCAGCGGTTCATCGGGCATCCCGGCGTGGTCACCAACTCCGCGATGCCCTCGCGGCTCGTCCGCGAGTTTGCCCGGTTGGATGCCCGGTGCGAGAGCCTGCTGGAGCATGCGATGACCGAGCTGAATTTCTCCGCCCGGGCCCACGACCGCATCCTCAAAGTGTCGCGCACCCTCGCCGATCTCGCGGGCGCGGACCAGATTCGGGAGCCGCACCTCCTCGAAGCGATCCAGTTCCGCACGCTCGACCGGAACCTCTGGGGGTGACAGGCCTTGGGCTACCCTCCGCATTGTCCCAACCAGCCAATTTGGCCGCAGGGGAACCTTCAGTGGGCATCAATGCCGCACTTGATCGTGGCATGGACTTTGGTATGGTTGGGGTTTGATAGGGCAGTCCACGGTTGTCAGGATGTCGGGTTCCACCCCTGCCTGAACGCCCGATGCCATCTCAAAGTCTGTTCTTTTGGCCATCCGGCCATTTATTCCACACCCAAGTACTCACCTTATGAAAGCACGGCACCTCATCCTCCTCCTCGTCGCCATGACCCTCAGCGCTCAGGCCGAAACACTCACCCCTGCCAAGGAGAGCAAACAAGAAGACATGCTGTTAACCCAGGTCGGCAAGCAAGTTGAGCTTCACCTGAAGTCCGGTGAAAAGTTCAGCGGCAAGGTCGCCTTCGTCGGTGACAAGCTCGTGCATCTCACCGCTCTCACCGGCATGGAGATGTTCGAAGCCACCGTGTCGATCAGCGACGTCAGCGCCGTCGTCGTTCGCACTGCCAAGTAAGCACCCAGTGCCGACCGGGGCTTGTTCCCGGCAAGACATCGCAGGTCGGTTTCATTCCGTACCGACCTGCGATGGGTTTGGGGCTATCGGCAACCCATTGTCGGAGACAGCGCGGTCTATCGACTGGTCCTGTGCGAAAGGCGCCCGTCCGACATTTTTCCGGGCACTGATTTCCTTGAGGCATCCCTTCATGAAGGCCGGGATGGCGGCTTGGTTTCTTCGAAACTCACAGACAATCAACAAATCATAATCAATCCGGGAAGATGGTGACCGCAAAAATTGCGATTGAGTCCCTATTGAATTCCATGTACCCTTGATTACGTTGTAACAAACGGCCGTCCAAAGGTTACTGCCAGTTATGTCCGAACCGTGCAGGGTAAACCCCTCACCGGATCCGGTAAGCTCCCGCTTCTTTTCATCAAGTCCTCGCAAGCAATGTCCTCTCTTCGCATCATTGTCACAGGTTGCCGCGATGCCGAATTTTCCGCCTTCCTGCGGAGCCGTCCATTATTGGATCAAATCGAATGCGAATCCTCCGCGGACCGCAAATTGACATGCACCCTCCCCGAGGAAAGCATGGAGCCATTTTTCGAGACGCTCCGGGAGCAGGCCGAAAGGTCATGGTCCGACCCGGATGACGATTCCGTGCTCGCCTTCGATTGCGCCTATTTCCCAAACAGCCTCACTAAGTTTCAACCCATGAGGCAACTGCGCGGACGCGTGGCCGCCCGGATGGCCCGGCAGATGAAAAACCTGCCTCCAGCCCGCGCGGTGCCTTTGACGGTTTTCGGACCCGAGGAGGACGACTGAGCCCGCCCGTTCGGTCAATTGACCGAACCGGGAGAGAAAGTTCTGGACACATTGTCCAATTGCGCTGTCATAGCGGGCGTAACCAAACGTCCCATGGCAGACCACGTTGATCCCTACCGCATTTATCTGGATTCTGCCAGATCCCAGCCTTTGGATCAGGCACTGGCCGATTTTTACACGAACACGGATGAAGCCACTGAGGTGGCCAATGAGTTGGAGAATCTATTCGCCCCTTTTCATACCCGGACCATGGCCGGGAGGAAACACTTCGCGCCCAGTTCCGCTTGGCGGGATGAGCTGGCCATGCTTCCCCCCGAGGAGAAACCGTCACCACAGCGATTTGTGGTCCGGGTGCATTTGTTCGAGGACAGCGGCGGGCATGCCGGACGCTATCTGGGCTTCGTTTCCCTTCGTCCCCCCAGGGCTTCCGCGTATCAGAAGCGGGCCGTCCGCCGGGCGCACCGGGTGTTCAAGTACGTCATCGACGCCGAGTTGGCCGCGCCTTCCTACATGCAGCGTCCCCGCTATCATGTCCTAACCACCACAGCGTCCTCGGGTCGACTGGGAGTGCTGCCTTTTCGCAGCGCCGTCTATTCCACCCCTTCTCTCCGGGACACCGGAAGCGCCTGCACCCATCTTGCCGTCAGCCAGGCTCTGCATTTGATCATGGGGAGATTCGGGTGCCGACCCATCAGTCAGGAGGAGTTCCGCTGGCATCTGTGGCGGCATTCGGACAAGGGTGATGGCAAGTCCATTGGTCAGGTCAACAACGACGGATCCAATTTGGAAGACGCACTCAAGGTGATCCAGAAATCCTGCAATGGTGGAGGCTTCCTGCGTAGCGTCTTTCCTCGCGACAATGGCCAGATTCTGAGCGAACGGGAACGCCTCCTTGTGTATCGCCACCTCACTGACTGCCTGGCCTGCGGTTTGCCGGTGATCGCCATTGTAAAGTCCGGCAAGCTCCTAACCCCTGGGACCCGTCAGGAACTGGCCGACAAACAGAAGGACGACCAGTTGGCCATCCCCCATGCCGTTTTAATACTCGGAATGCACCTTTTGCATACGAACGAGGAACTACCCTATCACGCTTCTCCATCCGATTTCCGCATCGATCAGGCTGAGTTGCCGGGCAGGCTGGTCGTCCACGACTCGTTGCACCGCGGGCCGTTTTTCGAATGGATGATGTCCGACTTTATCGATGCCGCTTTGGAGGCTTATTCCGGCGACATCAAAGGGGTGCACATGCTGACGGTGGGTCCCCACGAGATGGTTTTGGGAAATCATCGCGCAAGGAACTACTCCGAAGACGTTCTCCAGTCCCTCTTGGCGAATTTGGACCTCACTGACGTTTGGGACGATTCCTCCTTGAGCGCGCTCGCTTCTTACCTGGGAGAGACGGGCGTGAATTTGCAGAATGCCGTGGAGGTTGCCCAATGGGACATCATCTGCCGGCTTCTTTCCCCCGGTGAAATCCGCCAGCGCTACCAACATCGGAAAAATTTGGAGGTGTGCCATGGCAGTTTTGACAACCTGCATCTCTCTTTCGCGTGGGTCTTGGAGATGCGCCATCCCGACGCGGGCGCCCACTCCCTTCCCGCCACCCCGGATGAACTGCCTTCTGCCATGATCCATGTGTGGGATGTCACCAAGGAGCCCGATCCCGACGATTCCAAAGCGACTAGTCAAGGCATCGCCCCCTGCATGAGCCTCGTTTTCACCTCTCACGCTCCCTGACTTGGACTGCGCATGCCTGGTCTCCCCGATATTAGTCTCATCACCTCCTGGCACGGCGGAGTGCCCAGGGACGGAGCCACTGCCGCGCCGCCCGCGGGCCTGCTTGGGGCGCTCCAGGCAGGAGTGGGATTGATCGATCTCTATTTCCTCAATCACCTGGAGATTCCCTGGTATCGGGCTCAATGCCAACGGGGACCGGACCGCTGGCCCGACCATGCCGATGTGTGCCCGTTGTGCTTTGCCGCGGCGCTGGAACCTTCTGACATCCATCGAATCGGCGATGCCTTGGTGAATCTGACTGTCAACCACTACGCCGGGCGCCTCATCGGTCCCCGTCCGCGATTCACGGCATTGGCGACGTTTTGGCCTTTCGTCAACAGCGACTCCCCGGAAGCCCGAAGCCAATCGGTCCGTGCCATCCAGAATTCCTTGTTGCTGGCCCGGTATCTCGGCGGCAGGCATGTAGAAATCGTCGGGGGTTCCGCGTTTTCAGACAGCGATGGAACCGAGGCCAAATCCATCAATGAGCGTGACGCCGCCTCCCGTAAGGCCCGGGAACGCCGTCACCAGCAGCTTTGCGAGTCCTTGCGAAACGTCTACAGCGACGAGCGGGGAGTGGAGCTGTTTGGCATCGGCGAGGGAACGGACCAAGGCTCGGGCCCCTATCTGTGCCTTGAGATCGAACCGGGACAAGCCTTTCTCATCAACACCGTGGACAGTTTCTTGGCGGTGCGGGAAAGCCTGTCGGCCGACCCCAATGTCCAGTCCCGCGTCCTGCTGAATGTCGATCTGGCCCACATGTTTCTCGCCGACGCCGACCAGCCAGGCCTGAAGCACGCGGGACAGCGCCAGTTGAACGCGATCACTGAACCCGTCAAAGACTGGGTGGGCCATTTCCATGCCTCCGACCACGCCCGCACTCATGCCTCGGACCTCTGCCCGGGCAGCTACCACTTTTTGGAGCCGGACTACGCGCCCTGGCTGAAGCTGGCCTCCGATCTCGTGGGTCGACCCCGGTTCTCCAACACCGTCGCCATCGAGATGGAAGCCTGCGCCGAAATCCACGAGATCATGCGCTCTCTTGACCGAACCCGCAACTGGGCCCAAACGGTGGTTTCCAACGAAACCTGCGTAACCTCCGTGGGAGCCGTGGGAGCCATCCTCGCCGTTGATATCGTCAATTCCACTGAATGTCTCGCCGTGGGAGGCACCGACTTCTCTGCGGGTGCCCTGCGGCTTGACCTGGCCGTTTCGAGCATCAGCCGCGCCATCCAGTCCTTGCGCGGCTCCGTCTACTCCTTCACTGGCGACGGCGTCGTGGCGATTTTCGACCAGCGGCACTACCAGAGCGTTGAAGAATGTGCCCGCAAGGCCTTGAGGGCGGCGGACCTTCTTCACCCCACCATGAAGGAGTCGCTGCAAAAGGTCGGGCAATGGAAAGCGGAAGAGGAAAAACACCTCGCTTTGCGGATCGCGCTTCATTGGGGCGAGGCCGCCATTCCCACGACAGGCCCGCTGGCGCAGCAGCTTCTGGGCGCCGATGTCATCATCGGTTGCCGCCTCATGAATGCTTCCGACCCTCCCCGACGGAGGAACGGCGGAAACGCCACCCACCGCGTCAACCAATCCGTTTCGGAGCCCTTCTTTGTCCGGGCCAATCTCGAAGCCGACGTCTGGCGCCAGCTCACCGACGAGGAGCTGGAGGGCCGATTCAAAGGAATTCACTTCCAAACATTTCGAAATCGGGTGGACAAGGTCCGCGTCCGGAAAAGCCTTCCGTTCCGCAGTCCCCGGCGGGCCAAGCATTAGCCTTTGTTGGAAAGAGCCCCTCGAACCCCGTCCTCTCACACCGTCCCCAGCGCGCGCAGGGTTTCGATGATTTGGCGGATCTGGTCTTCCCGTTTGGCGGACTTGCGGCCGAAACGGGCGGAGAGGGTGGCGGGATCGGTGCCGTCCGTGCCGCTCTCCGCGAGGAGGTGGCGCACGACGGCGACCTGGGCGGGCAATTCGCCGGGCCAGGAGCGCGGCTCCCCGGCGGCGGAGGGCACGTTCTTGGCGGGCGCCGGGGTGGCGTCCTCCGCTTCGGTGTCGTCGATGTCCAGCTGGATCTGGGCCGGGGCGGCTCCGGCTTCGGGATTCTGGAATTCCGGGCGAAGCCAGCGCACCAGTCCGCGTTTCTCTTCTCCGGCGCGCTCCTGGTTCAAGGCCACGAGACGCTCCAGGAGGATGCCGTCGTAGCGCTCGCGGGCTTCGGCGACCGCGGCGGCGAAGCCCGCGGGATCGGTCGTCTTCTGCAGGGTCACGCTCAGGGTGTCGGGATCGAAGATCTCGCCGCGCGCGGCGTCGCGATACCAGCTCCGGAGATCATCCCAGCCGTAGGCGTGGAAGACGGCTTCATCGAGGTCGTCATGGATCTGCTGGAGGACGGAGACGAGGCCTTCGTCGTGGATCACGCGCTCCTTGGCGGTGAGCACTTCTCCGGAGCGGAGTTTTTCGAGGACGTTGTAGATCCCCGTCAGGGTCAGGCCGGGATGCGCCGCCTGCTGCCGCTTGCGGTGCGCGTCGAGCTTCTCCCCGAGGTCCCGGATCCGGGCACGGGTGGCTTCGTCGGGGGCGGGAAAGGGGAAGGTTTCGAAGCAGCGGGTTTTCACATACACGGGATCGTTTCCAACTCCGAGCCGACTGCCCGCTGCCAATGACCAATCCACGTGTATCTTGCTGGAAAGCACACCCAGGAAATAAGCGTCCTCTAGCGCGATACTGATAAGCTTGTTGTCGGGGAGAATCGACGCATCCAGAAATACGAAAAATCGATGCTTACTGGTTTCAACAGTTGCAATGTAGCGTTTCAATCCCTTGAGTTGTTCCCGAAGTTTTTTGTTCGGTTCCCCGAAAATCCACCAATATTTACGGCGAACTTCTCGACGGTTTTGGTCCCGATCGGGTTTAACTGTAGTAAGTAGGTGTTGAAAAACTGCTGGATGTTCTGCTTGGAGTTCGGTTATCTCGTATCCAAAAGCGTCAACATACCCTGACCACTGCGGACATGGCCAGTCAGGTCCTTTCCATTTTGATAGTCAAAAATTACCGAACCTGAATCCCGGCGAGATGATGCTTGAAATTTGCTGCTACCTCTGGAGAAACGATCAAAAACCCTTTTCCAAACAAACAAAATCCTTTGATTCGAAAGTTCGGCGTTGGCGGAAAGGCGAAGCTGTTGAACCAACACGGGGACCGATTTTTAGACTTGGCAAAATTTTTCCATTTGCAGAGGTCAATGAAACTTCGTGCTCTCCTTCTTCAATTGCATTCTCTTTGAACACTTTATGGAGTGTTCCGATGGAAGTATTGACGGTTCCCACCGTCATCGCGATCCGCACCGCCGCACCATCCGCCGAATCCACCCAGGGATGATCTGGAATGGCAAACGCGAGATGCATCGGATTCTTCTCGGCGTTCAGATGGGCTTCGAGTACACGGCGGTTAAACGTCTGACGAATCGAATTGGTGGTGATAAAACCGAAGCGCCGGGTCTTTCCAGCCCGCAACAGCTCCGCGCTGCGCTGCCACCAGAACATGACGAAATCGGCCGACTCGGGCACGTCGCCTTTCCACGCTTTCCGCAGCGCTTCCGTGTAGCCGTCACCCAAGAAATCCCGCATCCGCGAAGCGCCCACAAACGGCGGATTCCCCACAATGTAGTCCGCCTCGGGCCATTCCGGTCGCCGGGGATTGGTGTAATCATAGATCACGGTGCGCGCACTCTCGTCGGGCACTTCCTTCCCGGTGACGGGGTGGGGCTTCGTCGTGACGCCGTCCCAGAGGGTGACGAAATTTCCGTCGGCGTCTTTGCGCGGGATCTTCGCGTCATAGGCGAGCACCGCGTCCTGGTGGAGGATGGTGTTCTGCTTCGGGAGGAGCGGGCGGTCGTTGGTATCGGCTTTGCCGGTGGTTTTGAAATGCCACTGGAAGTAGCCGATCCAGAGAACGAGCTGGGCGATGCTGACGGCGGAGGGATTCAGCTCGAGCCCGTGGAACTGCTCGGGTCTGACCTTGAAGCTGTCCATCTCCAGGGTGCGGTCGCCGCCGATGCCCTCGAAGAAGTCGAGCACCTCGGCCTCAAGGCGTTTGAGGTGCTCCAGGGTGACGTAGAGGAAATTCCCCGAGCCGCAGGCGGGATCGAGCACCCGGATCTGGCAGAGCCGGTGGTGGTAATCCTCGACCTCGGAGCGGGCCTTTTTCTCCTGCCCGGAGTCGACGAGCTGGACGGCGGCGGCCTTGACGGTGTCCCACTCGTCGCGGAGGGGGTCGATCACGGTGGGCTGAATGAGCCGCTCCACATAGGAGCGCGGGGTGTAGTGGGCGCCGAGCTTGTGGCGCTCGCGCGGATCGAGGGCGCGCTCGAGCAGGGTGCCGAAGATGGCGGGATCCACTTCGGCCCAGTCCGCCTCGGCGGCGTCGATGAGGAGGCTGATCTGATCGACGGTGAGGGGCAGCGCGGTCGGATTCTCAAAGAGGCCGCCATTGAAGTGGGCGACCTTTTTCAGCAGCACGGCGGAAAAATCCGTCCCGATGGCCATCTCCTTCCACAGATTGGTGACGAGCACGGGGAAGCCCTGCGGAGTGTCCTCAATCTTGCGCAGCAACTCCAGGAAGCCGCGCTCCGGGAGCAGACCGATGTCCTCGGCGAAGAGGGTGAAGAGGCAGCGCTGGAGGAAGAGGGCGACGACTTCGGGATGGTGGCGGTCGGCTTCGAGGGATTTGGCGAGCCGGGCGAGGCGGCCGGCGATGTCGCGAGTCACCTTGGCGACCCGCTTCGAGGGATCGAGCGAAAGCGGATCGGTCCAGATGGAGCGGAGCAGGGCGCGCTTGGCGGGATCGCGGAGGTCGGTGAGAGGGAGTCGGTGGTTTTTCGGATCGGGGAAGCGCTGGTAGCGTCCGCCGGAGCGGGTGAACTCCGCGTAGATCTCGAAGATGTGGCCGACGTCGCAGACGATGAGGAAAGGCGGGCGACCCTCGGCCGCGGGCAGGTCCTGGATGTAGCCGCTGGCTTGATTGTAAGCGCGCTCCAGAGCTTTGTCGTAGCCGGCGGTGCCGCGGATGCCGTGACCGGGGGAGACGGCGGAGGGGCGGGGAGAAGGGGCCTCCGGACTGGCCGGAAGGGCGGAGGCGCCCTGTTTGGTCTCGAGGACGAAACAGCCGCTTTTGTAGAGATCGAGGTAATTGGTGGTGGTGGTGCCGTCCGGTTTGGCGCGGTTCACGGAACGCTCGAAGACATAGGCATTGGCCGCATTCTCTGGGCGGGCGGGATCTGGCCGGGGCACGTCGAGGAGGTCGCACAACTCGGCGAGGAAGAGCTGGTAATTGGCCCGTTCATGCCCGCCGGAGGCGCTCCAGCGTGCGAGGAAGGCTTCGACCATGTCGGTGGTGGGTTCGGGCATGTCGGGAAAGGGCGTGCGGGACGCCTGATGGATACGCTCAGCCGTGCCCCGCGGCAAGTGCGCAGAGGACGCCTCCGGCTTTGGAGTTTGCGCCGGGAGGGTGTCGCAAATGCTTGCATGGCCCCCCGATCCGGGGGTATAAGTTCCGGCGGTTCGCGCTTCCTGACGGGGCGGGACCGCTGCCAGAGTAACCCCCCCCCCAGCCCTCAACAATCATGCAATGGAAAGGCCGCAGAGAAAGTGACCGAGTCGAGGATGCCCGCGACCAAACCGTCACCGGTGGTGGCGGCAGCATCGGCGGGGCCGGCACGATTCTGACCCTGATCGGACGTCGCTTCGGTTTGAAGGGCATTCTCATCGTGATCGGGTTGGCCTTCGTGGCTTGGAGGCTGGGGATCATCGATCCGAGGATGTTCCTCGAAGGTGGCCCGACCACCTATTCCCAGCCGGCGGACGTGACGCCCGAGGAACAGGAACGCTTCGACTTTGTCAAGGTGGTGCTGGCGGATACCGAAGATGTCTGGACCAAGGAGCTGTCCCGTCTGGGGAGGCGCTATGTCCTTCCGGCGATGACGGTCTACCGCGGCCGCATCAACACCGGCTGTGGAGCGGGGAGCGCCGCGATGGGGCCGTTTTACTGTCCGGCGGACCAGAAGGTCTACATCGATCTCGGATTTTACGACGAACTGGCCCGGCAGTTCCACTCCCCCGGGGATTTCGCCCAGGCTTATGTCATCGCCCACGAGGTCGGACACCATGTGCAGAAACTGCTCGGCACCTCCGACAAGGTTTCGGCGATGCGTGGACGGCCGGATTACAACGAGTATTCCGTGCGTCTCGAGCTTCAGGCGGATTTCTACGCCGGCGTCTGGGCCCACCACTCGCAGAAGTACCTCGACCCCGGCGACATTGAGGAGGCGATGCGCGCGGCCAATGCGATCGGCGATGACGCCATCCAGAAGCAAACCCAGGGTCGGGTCATGCCGCACGCCTTCACTCACGGCACCTCCGAGCAGCGGATGCGCTGGTTCATGGCGGGCCTAAAAAGCGGACGCCTCGAGGACGGCGACACCTTCAAGATGCCTTACCGGGATCTCTGAGGCGGGGGATCGCCAGCGGGGAAAGCGCTTGCTTGAGCTTTCGGGCCTGTGAATGAAAAACCGGTAAAGAAGGCGATTGGTGGCGGATGGATTAGTGCGCCAGACCCGGCAGCATGTCGCTCGCCTCGCCCATGGCTTTCCAAGGCACCAAGGCAGCCTGACTTGCCGCAACCTTGAAATCCCCGACGCGATTCTTCACGGCGCGAAAAGGGCAGCAAGGGCATCGCTCAACCCCTTGGAGCGGCACCGTCAATTGGAATTGGGCCTGCGCGGGATGCATGGAGCAGACAGAGGGGAGCTGACAGAGGGGAGCTGACAGAGGGGAGCTGACAGAGGGACAGGTCATCTATAAGCAATCTCGAACACGGGTGGCAGGCACCCGAGTTCGATTTCGGCGAAGGGAGCACCCTGAATCTCGAAGCTGCCGACCCCTTCCCGCCGGATGACGTCCCTGTTTTTCGCTGGGATTGAGAGACCCAGAGCCACCTGAGAGAGCTGGACCGGATTCAAAAATCGAACCGGGGCGTTCCCTCGTGCCCAAATTTGACCGAAAAGCGCGGATCTCCGACTGAGAATCGGAAGATTCACTTAAACCAATTGACAAAAGCAAACGATTCCGCGCAGGATGTCCCGAAATGAGCCCCATTTTCCCCTTCCTCCCCCTGAACCCCCTCCAACCCGGCCCCAAGGGCGGCGAGAGAACGGAGAGGTTGAAAAAGCGATTTCCTAGCAGCAATCCGGAATCTCCATGAGGCGTGCAACTACGAGGGCACCTCACCTTCGGAGTGCCCTGACGAAAGCCTTGCCCGCTAGGCCCGGTTCGCGCTAGATATTCCCAAGCCCTTCGTCCATGCAAACGCCAGATCCCAGACCTCCATACTACAAGCGCCCGCCCGTCGTGGAACGTGTCGCGACGCTTCGCGCGGAGATGACCGAGGAAGAATTCGAGGCCCGCTACGACGATTGGCGGGATCTGGTGCAGGCGGATTTTCCGGTCGATGAATCCCTGAAGGAATGGTTGCTGCTGGTAGAGGAGAAAGAGGGCATTCCCTTGCTCAGTTCGGCCCGTCCGGAACTGAGGATCACCCCGCGCTTCTCGCTGAAACCGTCCAAGGAGCAGTTCGACTGGAGCATCCGCTGCCCGGTGGGTCAGTTCACGATGAACATGCACTCCAAGCCCGGCCAGAGAGCCGGCCGGCGCTACCAGAACTTGCGTGCCGACTACGAGAAGTGGCTGCGGCGCTGGCTCGAGCACTTCCAGGTGCGCAAGCTCGAGAGCCTGAGCCTGCACTACGTGAATGTTCTCAACCGGGAGACGGTTCCCGATTTCTACAAGGGGAACCAGTTTCACCTGGATCGGGTGGTGTCGGTCTTCACCCAGGTGCCCGGCGATCACGAGTGTTTGATTCCGCCTTACTACAGCATGGCGAACGTGAAGCTGCGGGACCACGAGAACTCCATCCTCCGGATCGAGCTGGAAACCTGCGGGAAGCCGGGTGGCGAACCGGCGGTGAAGCTCGACCTTGTCGTGACGACGGTCTTCGACGAGAGCGCCTGGTCTCCCGAGGGGATTTTGGGGTTGCTGGACTGGCAGCATGAACGTATCCTCGAACGGTTCGAGGCTGTCTTCACCCCCGAAGCAAGAAAGAGCTTCCAACCTGCCGCACCATGATTTTTCCCGTCGCCGACCTGCCGCCGCCGCCCTGCGTCGATGCCGCCGAGCATACGGAGCATCGCGTGCCGACCCGGCTCCGTGTGCTGGAGGAGCCCCAGGGAGAGATCCGGCAAACCTTCTCCCTGCGCCGAAGCGTGCTTCAGATCGAGCCGGGCCAGCTCCAACTGCGCCTGACGGAGACCCCGCAGATCGTGGTCGATCCTGCCAGCCTGGAATGCGAGGTGGTGGGCTGGGATGTGCGACTTCACGCCAGCGAAGCCGAAAAGTTTCCATCCGCCATGGCGAGGAAGTTCCTCGAATTGTTCAGCAAGGCGGATCAGGGCAGGCTCAGCGAGTCGGAGCAGGCCACTTGGGTGGACGTGCTCGATCAGGTGGATTTCCAGACCTTCTGCATTGACCGGGCGCAACCGCATTATATGGAAGGCGTGGTGACGGACAAACAGCCCGGATTCATCCGCGTCGAATGGCACGACGGTGCGCGCGAGAAGATCGAGACGCCCGCGCACCGGCCCCTGCAGCATCTGGCCAAGGGCGACGCCTTCGGAGCGTGGGTCAAACTGGGACGCGACAACCGGGCGACGCGGATCGAGTGCGTGACGATGGTCGAATCGATTGATTGAATCGTGACTGGCGCGGATCTGGAGGTTGATTTCTGGGATGTGGGGCAGGGGGACTGTTCGGTCATCAAGCTACCGGGCGGGCGGCTGATCCTGATCGATGTCGGCCCGCGGGGATGCCCGCTGATCGAGTGGCTCCGAGAAGGCAGTCGGAGGTCAGCGGCCATCGAGGCCGTGATCCTGACCCATAACGACGCCGATCACACGGGATCGCTGCCGGTGTTGATCCAAGAGTGCAGGAATCGCATCGGGGCCCTCTGGATGCTACAGGACAGACCCAAGGCGGATCCGATTTTCCAGAAGACCTTTCGCGCGGCGCTGGAGGGAGAACGGGAAGGCTGCTACCGGATCGAAACCGCTACCAGGGGCCAGATCCTGTGGTCGGATCGTGCGAGGGACTACACACTCAGGATCGTGCATCCCTCCTTCACGCAGAACATCCTGGCGGCGGATCCCAACGATACTTCCGCGGTCATCGTCCTGGAGCAGGGAGGAAGGAACCTGATCACCTGGCCGGGTGACCTGCAACTACGAACGGCCGCCGCGGTCTTGATAGGGCAGCCACCAACAATGATGATGGGCCCCCATCATGGGGGGCCTTCCGACTATCCGACGAAGGCAACGCGAAAGAGAATGACTGAGACCGAGAGGCCCCGCCGGATGCAGGAAATGCGCGACGCGGCGGCGGCGCTGAAACCGGAATGGAATTTCGTCTCCGTGGGTTCGAGAAATTCCTACCATCATCCCCGGCCAGGCTTTCTCCGCTTGATGGCGAGTCAGGGAGCGCGTGTGATCTGTTCCCAACTCACCGTTTGCTGCGACCGCCGGCGTCTATTGATAGGAAACCCGGTCTTCGAGGGGGCGGGAGCCCTGGGTCTGCGATCAGCGAAATCCGGGGTTTCCTGCCGGGGGGCCATGCGGATCTATGTGAAGGATGGTATGCTTCATCCCGATGAGTTCGCTGAGCGGCATCTGGAAAGGGTGAGGACTCTCTATCGGCCCCAGTGTCTGCGCGGAGCCCGGTAGAGAACCGGCGTTGCAATGCGGTGCCCCATCTGATAACACCAAGACTTTCAAACCTATGCCCATCACGAATCACGAACGCGTCGGAAAAGGAATGGAACTGTTGCAGCGAGGGTTGCAGCCGTTCCTTGAAAGCGAGCTGACCGACGCCTACGGCCCGAAATGGCGGGACAAGGTGAAGCAACTCCTCGGCGATACCCGGCTCCAGATCGGAGGCGAGGGCCTCGACGTGGCGGCGCTGCTCGTGATCATGGATCGCGAGTGGAAGGATCTGTTTTCCACCCGGCTCGGGCGCTCGCACCTGGCGATCGTGAACGAGCTGATCGCGGTGCGGAACAGTTGGGCGCACCAGGAGGCGTTTTCCAACGATGACACCGATCGGGCGCTCGACAGCGTGACGCGGCTGCTCCGCGCGGCCGGGGCCGCCCCGGAGGCGAACACGGCGGACGAGATCTGAACCCCCTCCAACCCGGCCCCAAGGGCGGCGAGAGAACGGAGAGGTTGTAAAAGCGATTTCCTAGCAGCATTGCAAAGCCATGTAAACCGCTGAGATATGTCCGCATACAATATTCAGAGCCTGCTTGCAGCCTTCACCGAAGCGGATGTGATTTCGCGCCGTTATGAGGCTGGAGATGTGATTTTCAGGGAAGGCGCACCAACCTCCAGAATATACTTTGTGATTGAAGGTGAAGCCAGGGCTCTGCGGTATTTGTCAAACGGCCAGGAGTTGGTATTTTTCCGGGCCAGAAACGGGGCAGCGTTGGCTGAGGTGGGATTGTTCATGAAAGAACATCCCTTTACCGCCGTTGCCTCGCTAGACTCGGTGATCGCTTCCGTACAAAGAGAACGCCTTCGGGAAGTTCTTCGTTCGCACCCTGGACTGGCAGACCGGTTTTTCTTTTGTGTCGCATGGCGTTACACTGAGGCGATGATGCTTCGGGAGCTTTCTGCGGTACGTTCTTCGGATGAACGATTGTTGATGTGGTTGAGATGGCAGGCCTCACTCGAGGGCAACATACTGGACTTCGAGGGGAGGATGGGCAGCATCGGTTCGGAGATTGGGCTGACCCGGGAGTCGGTCTACCGTTCTCTCGCGCGGCTGGAAAAGAAGGGGTTCATCAAACGTGAACGAGGCATGGTCGAAGTGATCAAATCGTAGGCGTCTGAACGGAGCAGGAACGCATCTATTTGCAGCATACGGTCAACGGTATGATCTGAATCATAGTCGTTCGTTTGGAACTGTGACTAAAGTCGTTCGTTCGCTGACAAGTGTTTGGCGGACACAGCTCACGTAACAGCAATCCAATCCATCGAACTATGAAAAAGAAAATCACCATGACTCTCGCCACCGGGCTAGCCGCCGCTTTGGGAGCGACCATCCTGTTTCAACTCCCCGTAAGACAGGCGCAGGCAGCCGAGGGAGAATCTACCGGACTATCCTTCCTCACCTACACCGCAGACGGGAAGATTGTCCGTCCAGAGCCGTCGCTCTACCGGAAGTGGGTGTATGTCGGCACGCCGCTGACCCCAAATGACATGAATGACGGTGAGGCCTCCTTCCCGGAGTTTCACGCCGTTTACATGGACCCCATCAGCTTCGCATCGTTTGAGAAGACGGGTGTCTACCCGGAAGGAACAGTGCTCATCAAGGAGTTATCCGCCGTCGGTGCCAAAGAGGCATCCAGCGGTACGGGCTACTTTATGGGCGAGTTCACCGGTCTTGAAATCACCGTCAAGGATTCAGTCCGTTACAAAGATGAGCCCGGAAACTGGGGCTATTACAGCTTCGGGCACAAGTATCCATTGAAGGATGAGGCAACAATGAACAGGACTGCCAGCTGCAACGCCTGTCATGAAAAAACAGCGGCCAACAATGCTCAAAATCTCAGTAAGGACTGGGTCTTCGAGCAATACTATCCCATGCTCTCAGCGGCCCGTGCAGCGCTGAAGAAGAAGTAGATCTCCACCCTAAACAACTTCGAAACAACCAGCCCGGCAGGGAAGTGGTCATTCCCCGGGCTATTTCATCGTTAGTTCAATTCCCATGAAATCGACACAAAAACTCATGCTCGGTGGCCTGGCGCTAACCGCCACCGCCATCACTGCGCTCGCTTTGCAACCAGTGGCCGCTGACGAGAAAAAAGCCTGCCTCTCCAGCACAACCGGCCGCAGCAGATAATCCTGCTGCAGCGACAACAGGAAGTGACTTTTCACCTTATGTGGATGCCGAGGGTAACATCTCCTGCCTCAGGACTACCGCAGCACGTTCCTTCACCTGGGCACCTTTAGCGTCGCCTCCACCGACAAAATGGGCTGCTGGGTTGCACAACGTCTACACCCGACAGCAGGACTGGACTGCCTACAAGCGCGATGGCAAATGGCCCGATGGCGCGATCATCGTAAAAAGATGTTTATGAGGCGCAGGCCGAAGACCTTACCACAGGACGCTCTTCATGGGCTTCAAAGATCAAGGTTTGGTTCGTGATGGTGAAAGACACCACCAAGAGGTTCCCCGACAACGAAATTTGGGGTGACGGCTGGGGCTGGGGCCTTTTTTCGAAGGCAAAGATCCCGCAAACAAGTCTCCGAAGACTACCGCTCAGACTGTCGCACCTGCCATTGTGCCAGCGAGGAACGAACCGACTGGCTCTATATCTGGATCGCCTGCCATCCCCCTAACCAACACCGAATGACTCAACTCAGAAATGACACCAATCAACTCTTCTGTTCCCCTGCTCACCAAGATTCTTGCCAATCTAGTGGTGCTTTCCGCCATGAAAACCCGCAACGCTCACTGGAATGTCGTAGGCCACGATTTCCGCCCGATGCATGCGTTCTTCGAGGAACTTTACAACGACATTGACCCCGCCATCGACGCGGTGGTGAGCGCATTCGTGCAATTGGGGGAGCCCGCTCCCGGTCAACTTGCCGCGCTACTCTCCTCGCAACGCTGAAAGAGCAACCTAGCCTCCTTCAGCCCGCCTTGGAGTTAGTCGCTGAACTCTTGAAGGATTATATCAGCGTGATTGAACTGAACTTCGTCAAGATATCCAGGCTTCGGAATCGTCCACGATATTGGAACTGCCAGCTTGTTGTCGGATCTACTGAGGAAGTTTGAAAAGTCCGCATGGATGCTTTCGGTGACATGATGCTTCTCCTGCCTCCTGCCTCCTGCCTCCAAATGGGAAGATAAGACAACCACCGCCGCCATGTTCCCCGCCGCCCAGTCTACTCGACGGCGGGGTGCATGGGTTGAGCTTCAATCACCTCGCTCCAAGACTCATGAAAAAGACTTCCCTTCTCTTTATCACGTCATTTGACATCGTTACGAGCTATGTTGTCGTGCCAAATTCATTTGAACCCCTCCAACCCGGCCCCAAGGGCGGCGAGAGAACGGAGAGGTTGAAAAAGCGATTTCCTAGCAGCAAAGATTCACTTAAACCAATTGACAAAAGCAAACGATTCCGCGCAGGATGTCCCGAAATGAGCCCCATTTTCCCCTTCCTCCCCCTGAACCCCCTCCAACCCGGCCCCAAGGGCGGCGAGAGAACGGAGAGGTTGAAAAAGCGATTTCCTAGCAGCCACTGGAAATCCACCCGGACGACGTCATCCGCCTCGGCCTGACAGACGGCGGCATGGCGCAGATCACCAGCCGCCGCGGCAGCATCCCTATCAAGGTCCGCGCCAGCGGCCGCAGCCCCCGTGGCACCGTCTTCGCCAGCTTCGCCTTTGACCAGACGCCCATCAACCTGCTCACTGGGTCCGGCTACGACCCCATCACCATGACCGCCGAGCTGAAAGTCTGCCCGGTCAGTGTGGTGCCGCTGTAGCCCATGTTCCCCGTATGGTTCTGCGCGACCAGCGCTTCGAGTGCGGGCTTCGTACCGCTTTCTGGTCTGACTCGCCTTGCGATTACGTGAATTGCAGGCTCCGATCTCCCCGATCTCCGTCGCTTTAGGCCGACAGCCTTGCGCCGGCGTGCTATTCGGCTTACGATCACAGACAACAATGCCCGAAACATTCCGCAGCGACAGCCAGAAGAGACTCTTTGACTCTGTGATCTATGGAGTCGAAGCGCTCGGCTATGGGGGCAAACTGTGCCAGAAGGGATATGAGTTTTCGGATTGGTTCGGTGGTTCCGGGGAGCGAATCCGCATCCCGGCGGCAACCTTTGCGAGGCAGCCTGCCGACTATGATTCGGCGTGCGTGGCGGTGTTTCTTCAGAATGGTGGCGGTCCGCCACTGCGTTACCGGTCACTAGGGGCTCCTTTCGGCATCGAAGTGCAGGAAGATGGCATCGTGCCTTGGACGATTGGCCGTGATGCGGCATCGACCCGCGCTCCCGTCGGCAGGATTCCAGCGGATGCGTTGGATCGCTTCTTCGCTTCGATCCAGAGAAAATGGAGCCCCCCTGAAGTGCTTCGTGCCAAGAATATTGGGTCGGGCGTGACGCCAGCGGAAATCGATTGGATCGACATGGGGCTGATCCCCGCGCTCGAAGGCGAGATCAGCGGCAAACTCGACGGCCTGCTCACGCAGGCGCTTTCTGCCGGCCAACTCGCCTATCAAAGCGCGACCGGAAACGCGCCTGATGCCGAGCTGCTTTATCGCCTCGTTTTCCGACTCCTTGCCGGAAAGGTCTTCCATGACCGCAAGGTGAAAGACTTTCGTCAGCTCGATGCGAATCAAGACGCCCGTGAGGTTCTCCGCACGGTCTGTGACTACTATCAGGAACCGAACAACTACCTCGCGAATCGCGAGGCGCAGCAGGCGGTGGCGTCCGCGCTGTGGACAGGCCTGAGCTTTCAAAACCTGTCCGTCGATGCGCTGGCCTTCGTGTACGAAAACACGCTGGTGGATGACAACCTGCGGCGCGACAACGGCATCCACAGCACGCCGCACCGCATCGCCCGCTACATCGTGGAGAAACTCCCCTTCGAGAGCATCCCGGAGAGCGAACGCCTCGTGGTGGAGCCCTGCTCAGGCCATGGCGTATTCCTGGTCGCGGCGCTCAAACGCATGCGTGACCTGCTCGACCCCGATTGGGATGCGCGGAAACGCCACCGCTACTTCGCAGATCGGCTTCTGGGCTTTGAGCGCGATCCGTTCGCCCGTGAAGTCAGCAAGCTCTGCCTGACGCTGGCCGACTTCCCGAATCCGAACGGCTGGAATCTGGAGAAGGCCGATGTATTCACCTCTCGGAAACTCGGCGAGGCGCTTGGCAAGGCGCGGATTGTTCTGTGCAATCCACCGTTTGAGGAATTTAGTAAAGCCGAGCGAACTCAATACGGCACCGCTGTTGGCTCCCTCAAGCCGCTTGAAGTCTTGCGACGGGTGCTCCGTGACACGGGTCCGAGTGCGTGTCTCGGCTTCGTGCTCCCACGCACGATGATTGATGGGCAAAGCTACCGTGATGTTCGCGGTGAACTAGCTCGTCGCTATGGCCGCCTTGATCTGGTCGCCTTGCCGGATCGTGTGTTCCGCCATGCTGATGTCGAAACCGTGCTCATGCTCGCATCAGGAGCCGCAGGTGAACGAGTCACCGTTCACTTCGGCGAGGTGACAAAGAACGCATTGCCAGGTTTCTATGATCGAGGCGGGTTTGCGCGAGAAGACACTGGCTCGGTGTCGCCGGATGATGCCGAGAAGGTGGGATTTCATGTTCCCGCTCTTCAGGCGATTTGGGATCACTTGGAGCACCTGCCAAAGCTCGGCTCAGTCGTTGAAATTCATCGTGGAGTGGAGTGGCAGCCCCCCTTTGACGAGAAGAAGTATATCTCACTCAAGGAAGTCAAAGGATGGTGGAAAGGACTTCGTAACGTCGAACAGGGCTTCGATTCGTTTTCCCCGCCTGCACCTTGCTGGCTCAATCCAAAGCCGGAGTATCGTCGTCGCAATGCTTGGGACTATGATTGGTCCAAGCCCAAGGTCATCGCCAATGCCGCAAGAAAAGCTCGTGGTGCATGGCGGTTCGCCGCCGCGCCTGATGACACAGGGTTGGTCTGCACCCAACGCTATCACTGTCTCTGGCCGAGTAATGGTTGGAGCATCAAGGCGCTTTCAGCCCTGCTGAATTCGCCCGTCGTGTCCGCATTCATTGCCTGTCGCGAAGGCAAACGCGACGTGCGCAAGCAAACGCTCCTCGCCTGTCCCATTCCGCGACTCTCTCCCAGCGAAATGGTCACGCTCGATGGACTGGTGGACGCCTACATGGCCGTGATGAATGAAGGCTCCGAGAGTCGCCTGGAATTGTGGGGCGGAGGAACATGGGAGTCGCGGTCGAAGCGCATCCTGCTCGAAATGGATGCGCTTCTGCTTCGGGCCTACGGGCTGCCGCCGTGGCTTGAGCGCCGCCTTCTGGATTTCTTCAAGGGCGAGGCACGTCCCGTGCCCTTTGCCTTCGGCGACTACTACCCGCCCGACTTTGCACCGAACATTCCCTTGCGGGTGCTGATCTCCCAAACGTTTCAGGCCAGCACCGCCTCGAAAATTCTGCCGCGTGTCCCGCATTTGAAGGACGAAGCCCTCAGCGCTGCCTTGGAGGATGTTGGATAAGCCATGACCGACGCCTACCTGCTCGATACCAACACCATTTGTGCGCTGGCCGATGCGACTCGCAGCACGCATGAATCCGCCGTGCGCAGACTCCAACAGGCGCGAGACTTTGTCCTTCTCCCATCGCCAGCGGTGGGTGAAATCGAATTCGGGATGGCCAAGGCTCCGAATGTGAAGCCGGACATGCGGCAGATCCTGCGGGACTTCATCGCCGACTTCAATCAACTGCCCTTCGACGAGTTTTGCGTTCAACCTTATGCCTTCGTGCGGGCCGAACTTTGGCTTGCCCACGGAACTCCCAAAACTCGGCTGGGCAGCCACAAAGAGCATCATCCAGAAGACTTGATGGATAAAGTGACTGGGGTCGAACTCGGCATCGACGAGCCTGATTTGATGATCGCCAGCATCGCGATGGCACAGAACCTGGTGTTGGTCACCGATGATCGAAATACCGGAATGGCCCGCGTGAAGCAAGCCGCCGACGCGGTCTTCCAGAAAGGCATCTTTCCCGTCCAACTCCGTGTGGAAAACTGGCTCGACTCAATTACTTAACACGCGTTCCCTAACTACTGATCTGCTAAATCCGTCGATTCTGAGGCGGACCCCGAAATTCGGGCCAGGAGCTAAGCTATGGTTTGAGGAGGCGGGCTGCGGGGCTAAAGGCTCCGCCAACCTCAATCCACAAATCACCGATGAAAGCAAAACGCAGAAGACACGACCCCGAATTCAAAGCCCGCGTAGCGCTCGAAGCGCTCAAGGGCATTAAAACCATCCAACAGATTGCCAAGGATTTTGACGTGCACCCGGTGCAGGTCTCCGAGTGGAAGAAGATCATGGCGGCTGGCGCGGCAAGCGCCTTCGCGCCCGGGGCAGACAAGACCGGTACGGATGATTTTGAACGCGAGCGAGCCCAGCTCCACGCAAAAACCGGTCAGCAGGCGATCGAGTTGGACTGGCTGTCAAAAAAGTCGAAACAACTCGGTCTGTGAGGGAACGCAGCGAGTTGGTGGAAAAATCGCATCCCAAACTGAGCATGAGAAGACAATGCCAGCTACTCGGCGTGTCCCGCTCGTCGGTGGAGTATCAAGCCGTCACCGAGGATCCGGAAGACATCCGCATCAAGCGGTTATTGGACGAGATTTACCTGATCGACCCGTGCCTTGGCAGTCGACGTCTGAGAACCGTTCTTGAGCGTGACCACGATCTGAAGGTCAATCGCAAGCGACTCCAGCGTCTGCGCCGGGAACCGACCAAAGGGAGATAGCCAGCCACAGGCTGCCCGAAGGGCGAGGCGAAGCCGAGGCAAATCGGCCAGGAGGCGATCTGGTGCAAGCCTCTGACGAGCCTCCCAGACAACGGGCATCGCAAATACCCGTATCTACTGCGAAACCTGGCAATCGATCGACCCGATCAAGTCTGGTGCTCCGATATCACCTATGTGCCGATGCCCAAAGGCCACTCCTACCTGTGCGCGGTGATGGACTGGCATTCGCGCAAGGTTCTCGGCTGGTCCCTCTCCAACACCATGGGAACCGACCTGTGCCTTGACGCCTTGGAAAACGCCTTGGCCTCCACCGGCCGCGTGCCGGAAATCATCAATACCGATCAAGGCAGTCAGTTCACCTCGGCGGAATGGAACGGACGACTGTCGGAACTCGGCGTGCGGATCAGCATGGACGGTCGCGGGCGTTGGATGGACAACATCTTCATCGAACGGCTCTGGCGGAGCGTCAAATACGAGCGGGTCTATTTGTTCGAGCACAGCACCGTCCCTGAGCTGCGCACGAGCCTGGATGAGTGGTTCGTCCGCTACAACCACTGGCGCCCCCACCAGCACCTCGGTAATCTGACGCCAGGCCATGTCTATGAGGTATCCATCGAAACCCCGAAAGCCGCGTGACTACCCCCGGGCGCGACAAATTTGGGAAGCCTCCGCTACAGGCTCCACACTCCACTTCGCTACACTTCGTTGCGTGCTACGCCTTCCGCTCCAGAATCCCAAATTTGAGTTCCACGCCACTTCATCATTGACTCACCATCCATGATCTCCTATTCCTCAATCTCAGCCAGCAACCATAGCTTAACTTAGCCCTTCAGTGGCCGGAGTTTGGGGTCCAGCTCAGACAAGAAGTGTCAATATTCTGATACAGTACCGTTCGGTAGTTTTGGGTTCGTCGGCGGACGGGGCCGGTCGATCCGCAGGACGCGGAGGGTGTGACCGGCGCGGTTGTCGAAGGCGGTGACTTCGGCCGTGACTTGGACCACGGGGTGACGCACCGTCATCAGCCCGTAGGCCCGGCAGGCGGCCGCGAAAATCTCGCACTCCACGATGCCGGTGCGGTCGCAGAGGGAAATGAATTTCATCGGCTGGCCGTCCTCTTGATGGTGGGAGCGGGTCACGATGATGAGCCCGGCGACGGTGACGCGCTGGCCCTGGTGGCGGTGCAGTTCGCCGATGGGGCAGTAGGTGTCCCACGCGATGTTGGTGTGGCAGTCCAGCGGATGTCCGCTCACGGTGAAGTCGAGCAGTTCCATCTCGTCGTGCAGTTTCTGGAGCGCGGTGGGTTCCTCGCGGTGGGTGGCCCGGAGGGCCACCTCCTCCCCGGGGCTCCGGAAGAGCCAGTCGGCGCCGGATCCGTCCTCGCGGGAGAGCTGCAGGCAGCGCCAGAAATGCTCCGTGCGGCTGCTCCCGAGGGAGTCGAAGGCGCCGGTGCGGATGAGGTTCAGGGTCTCGGGGCCGGTGGGCCGGACCCGTTCGCAGAAGTCGCGCACGGAGGGGAACGGCGCGCGGGCGAGTTCCTCCCGCCAACGTTGCAGGGTGATCCCGCCGAGGTCCTTGATGGCGCGCAACGGGACCCGGATGGCCTGGCCCAGCGGCGGCGCGGGGGTGCCGGTGACGGCGTGGGCTTCCTCCACGGTGTAGGCGTCGGCGGCGGTGTTGAGGTCGGGCGGGAGGAAGCCGATGCCCAGACGGCGGCATTCCAAGGTATAAACGAGCGGGGAATAGAACCCTTTGCCATGGGTCAGCACTTCGGCCATGAACAGGGCGGGGTGGTAATGCTTCAGGTAAGCCCCTTGGTAGGCTTCCACGGCATAGGCGGTGGAGTGGGCCCGGCAGAAGGCATAACCGTGGAAACCGGCGACGAGGTC
The DNA here is from genome assembly GCA_024233005.1 of Akkermansiaceae bacterium. Classification (GTDB taxonomy): domain Bacteria; phylum Verrucomicrobiota; class Verrucomicrobiia; order Verrucomicrobiales; family DEV007; genus JACKQE01. The sequence continues at coordinate 822,738 of JACKQE010000001.1, forward strand.
CCAGACTTTTTCGATGGTGCGTTCGTCGCGCTGCAGGGACCGGGCGGCGGCGAAAAACTCGAGCCGCAACTCGGCGATTCTGGCTTCGTCCTCCTTCACGAGAGCGCGACGCAGGATGTCGGCCCGCCCGGCGGGGAGTCCGGCGAAGGCCTCGCAGATCTGCAGGATGTGCTCCTCATAGGCCACCACACCGAACGTCGAGCGGAGCACCGGGGCGAGGCTGGGGTGGAGACAGGGCACGGACTCCAGTCCCTGGGCGCGGCGGGCGAACTGGGTCTTTTTCAGCCCGTTGGCGGCCCCGGGGCGGATCACTGAGACGATGGCGACGAGGCGGTCGATGTCGCGCACGTCGGCCATGCAGGCGAGGCTGGTCATGGCGGGACTCTCGATGTGGTGGACCCCGCGCGCGTTCCCCCCGGCGATCATCTGCCAGACCCCGGCATCGCTCCAGGGTTCGACTGCGGCGGGACGCGGAGGCTGCTCGGTCCCTCCGGAGGCGCCGACTTCGAGCGCGGCGAGGTCCAGCGTCAATCCGCGGGAGGCAAGTGTGGTCCGGGTGTCACGGAGCACGGCGAGTCCGCCCTGGGCGAGGATGTCGAGCTTGATGAGGCCGACCGCCTCGACGTCGTCCATGTCGAAATGTGTCGTCGGCCAGCCTTTGCCGCTGATGAAGGTGGGGGTGAGGTCGTGGATCGGATCGCGGGACAGGACCACGCCGCAGGGATGCATTTTCGGGTAGCGGGGCAGACCGTCGAGCATGCTCGCCATGCGCAGGGCGGTGTGCATGGGTTCCTCCTGCCAGGGGCCGTCGGCACAGTCCGGGGAGCGGGCCACGGCGTCGGCGACATGGCGCGCGGAGGTCCCGGGCATGTGTCCGGTGAGGCGGCGGATCTCGTGCTCCGCGACGCCGAGCACCTTGGCGACATCACCGAAGGCGGAGCGCGCCTGGAAGGTGTTGAATCCCCCCACGATGGCGGCATGCTCCGGACCGTGCCGGGCGAGAAGCAGGCGCACCACGTCGTCCTTGCGGTCGTGGGCGAAATCGATGTCGATATCCGGCAGTTTCTGCAAGGCCATGCGGTCGCGGTTGAGGAAACGTTTGAAGTAAAGCTCGAAGCGGATGGGGCAGACATTGCTGATGCCGAGACAATGGCAGACCAGGGAGTCGGCGGCGCTGCCCCGGGTGATCCAGCCGATGTCCTGCCGGGCGCATTCCTGCAGGAGATCCCAGACGGTGAGGAAATACTCCTCGTAGCCGACTTCGGCGATGATGGCCAGCTCCTCGCGCAGTTGGGTGAGGTGCCGGTGCTGTTCTTTGCCATAGCGTCGCCGCAGTCCCTCATGGGCAAGGCGGTGGAGCAGGGCGGCCGGGGATGAACCGTCCGCCGGGGTGTAGCGGGGAAAGCGGAGCGACTGGAAATCGAACGCGAACTCGCATTGTTCGGCGAGGTTGCGGGCGGCATCGAGCGCCGGGAGGCCGAGGCGTTCGCCCCAGACTGCGGGGGCATGGAAGGCGAGGTCCCCCTGGCGTTTCCCGGGGTGTTTCTCATCCAGCAGCGTCAGGGTGCGCATGCTCTGCAGGATGTCGTAGAACACCTTGTCGGAAGGCTGCCGGTAGCGGATCTCCGGCAGGGCGATGGCGTAGGAGGCGGGATCGACGATGATGAGGCCCTCGCCGTGGGCCTCCAACTGTTCCCGGGTGACGAGGGCCGCGGTGGCAACGGAGAGCAGGCGGCAGAGATTCCGGTAGCCTCCGGCATTGCGGACGTAAGCGAGGAGTTTTTGCCGGCCGCAGCGCAGCTCCGCGGCGATGATGGGCTGGATCCCGGCGGCGGTGGCGGCTTGGAAAAAAGGCACCGCGGCATGGAGATTGGGATCGGTCAGGGCCACCGCGGGAATGTCATACGCGGCGGCCGTCTCGATGATGGCCGGAATGGTCAGCGTGGAGTCGAGGAAGCTGAAGCAGCTCTTAACATTGAGCGCGGGGGCCTTGAGGGCGCGTCCTGTAGCGACATGGATGTGCGGCCCGGTCGAGGGACGCTCACGCAGGACCCGGTGCGGAGGGGTCGCGCCGGCCACGGAGAGATCGCGGGGAGTGGGGAGCGTCTGACGCGGGGAGTGGTCGTGTCGGGCCAGCCAAAGGTCGTGTCCGCGCATGATGCTGAGCCGTTCGCGTCTCAGGTCATCGACGACGAGAGCCACCCGATGCCGCCGCTCCCGGGTGATGTCGGACTGCTCCAGAGGCAGGGTGCCGAGGAATCCCGTGTCATAGATTTTGGTGAAGCGCAGCCCCACCAGGCGCACACTGACCCGGCGCTCCCAGGCCCGATCGAGCAGGGGGCGCAGCAGGGGGTAGATGTCGTGCTCCAGGTCGGTGGGTTCGTCGAGGCTGGCGGCGCGCGAGACTTCGTCCATGTCGTTGTAACGCAGTCGCAGGGTGACGGTACGGATGCTCTTGCCGTCCTCGCGGACCCGGCGCATCAGCCCGTCGGCCATGGCCCGGAGGCGGGCGAGAATGAAGGTGGTGTCGGTGGTGTCCTCGCCGAACGTTTCCTGTTCGCCGTAACTTTTCGCCTGGGGCGCGTCACAGACCACCGGACGCGGATCCCGCCCCAGCGCATAGTCATGCAGGCCGGAGGCGCCCTCGCCGACGAGCAGGCCCAGCTCCTCGAGCGGGGTCGCGGCGACATGGCCGATGGTGCGGAGACCGGCGGTGTTCAGTCGCGCCGCGAGATGGGGGCCGACGCGGGGCAGCCAGCGGTTTTCCAGTGGCCAGAGGAAACGCTGTTCCTCGCCGGGGGGGACTTCGATGAAACAATGCGGTTTGTCGAGCTTGGAGGCGACCTGCGAGACGAGCTTGTTCGCTCCGACCCCCACGGAGACGGAGAGCTTCAGGCTCTGTCGGATCGCTTTCTGGATGGTGCCGGCGGCATCGGCCGCGCGCGTGCGGCGGGCGCCGTGCAGGTCGAGGTAGCATTCGTCGATCGAGGCCTGTTCCACGATGGGCGTGAAGTCATAGGCATAGGAGAACATGAGGCGGGAGAAGCACTCGTATTTCTCGAAGTCGCACGGCAGCACGATGAGGTTCGGGCACAGCTTGCGCGCCCTCATGGTGGGCATGGGGGTGTAAATGCCGAGGCGTCTCGCCTCATAGCTGGCCGAGGCGATGATGCCGCGGCGCTCGCCCCCCACGGCCACGGGGCGGCCGCGCAGCTTCTTGTCGGAGGCCTGCTCCACGCTGGCAAAGAACGCGTCCGCGTCGAAGTGCAGGATCATGGGGCCTCAGCGGTCAGGGAGCCGGAGCAGGGCGATCTGCACTCCGAGGATGACCAGTTCCCCTGCGGGGATGAGATCGGGGTAGGCGGGATTGGCGGCTTTCAGATAAGGCGTGCGGTTGTGCACCACGAGCCGTTTCAGGGTTGTCCCGCCGTCGATCAGCGCCGCCACGATGTCGCCCGGACGGGCTTCCTTGAATTCCATGATGACAATGTCGCCGTCGAGGATGCCGGCGTTGATCATCGAGTCGCCGCGCACCTTGAGCGCAAAGGTGCGCGCATTCTGCCGGGGCAGCCGCAGCGTTTCCGCATCCACGCTGAGACAGTCTTCAAACCGGGCGTCCGGCGGCTCGGCTCGGCCCGCCGTGATGCTCCCGAGGAGGGGAATGCTGCGCCGCAGCGTCGGGTCGGGGTGTCCTGGTGAGCGGGCGATCGGCATGAAGACACTAAACACTGTTCATAAGAACATTGCAAGCGCATTTGAGCAGGCCGGGATTCTGCTGGCTTCCCGTTGCCTGTGAGGCCTCTCGAGAGCGTTGTCGCTCAATTCCCTGCCGGATTGGAGAACGGGGTGAAAGCGCTTCCGTCACTTGGTTCAAAAAAGATCGTGCAAACGGTCAAAAGTGGGGTAAAAATGTTTTGTAGGAACAGAATACCGATGACCATGGAGTCGCTCAGAGAAGAATTGCTTGCGTTGGAGCCGGGAAATTGGCTCCACATCTCCGATGCCGTGGCGAAGCAGTGGTTGGATCGGAAGGGGCTGAAGGTGGAGGCTGATTGGCGGCTGCAGTTTCATCAGAGCCTGCCCCGGAAGTTGGCGGTGTTTCCCGGGCCGGGATATGTCACCGTGGTCCGGCTTCATCCGGCCTTTGTCAGCCAGGCCGGGTACTTTGAGGCGGATGTGACTCAGGCCATGCCGATTCCCTGCTTCATGGCAGAGGTCCCGGGCGATAAACAGTCAGTTTGCGGAGGGAGGAACGCGGCGCGCCGGATGGTGGCCACAAAAAAACATCACCCCGGGGCGAAGCAATTTCCGACCCGGGATGATGTCATCCCACTGGTTTGAACCCTAAAAGGGTGGTTGGAAGACCGGGGCTTCTCAGCTTCCGGAGACGTGAATGGCGTCCGAGCCGGTCTCGCCGGTGCGGATGCGGACCGCGTCGATGATTTCCGAGATGAAAACCTTGCCGTCACCGATTTTGCCGGTGGAGGCCGTCTTGACAATGGTGTCGACAACAGATTTGACCTCGTCGTCTTCGATGACGATTTCGATTTTAACTTTGGGGAGGAAGTCCACGGTGTACTCGCTGCCGCGGTAGATTTCCGTGTGGCCTTTTTGGCGTCCGAATCCGCGGACCTCTGTCACGGTCATTCCAAAAATGCCGGCTTCGGTCAGGGCTTCCTTCACTTCCTCCAATTTGAATGGCTTGATGATGGCTTCGATCTTTTTCATGGTCTCTGGTGAACGTTATTTAGTCTGATAAAGGGTAAAAGCACGATCCGTGCCAACTATTGAAAAGACAGTGCGGAAGCTCATTACCAGTGGCTCAGGTACACACACAATACCATCAGCACCCCATAAGCCAAGCCCGCAAGCGCACCAAAGCGCAATCGGGGGGGGGAACGCAGCACCCAAGCCACGAGGTCGCGGAAGAGATACGGCATGCCGACAAAGAACATCCCGGCGACGAGCCAGACATAGCAGAGGGCCACGAGGAGGAGCCGTGAGGTGGGCGGCTCCAGCAGGGCGGCCTGAAGCAGTGGGCCGGGGGCGAGCACCATGAGCAGGCCGAGGGCGCGCACGGAGAGATAATCCCGGACATACCAGCCGAAAAGGGCGAACCCGGCGATGAGAACGAACTGAACCTTGGACTCCAGATGAAAGAACTCCCCAAGATCCATCTCACTCCAGATCAGAAAGACCCAGAGAAACCCGAGGAACAGCAAGACCACGCCGGCCTGGTAGTTCCGGTGGAAGCCAGCGAGAAATGGTCGCAGCGATTCCCCCCGGAGCAGGAGAATCCCGTGGAGGATGATGAGAAAGACCGCCGTGAGGAGTCCGGCGGTGTGCAGCGGCATGCTGCGGTAGAGGTAATCGTAGAGGGAGGCGGTCCAGGTCATGCGGTGGGGGTCAGTTCAGTTCGGCATCCCCATAAAGGGTGTGTCCGGTGGTTTCTCGGATCCGGATGTCGAGGAGTTGTCCGGCGAGACGCCGGGCGTCGCCATCGAAAATCACCACCCGGTTGGTTCCGGTGCGACCGGCGAGTCGCTGGGCATTGTTCCGGCTGGGGCCCTCGCAGAGCACTTCGACCCGCTGGCCGACGAGTGCGAGGTTTTTTTCCAGGGCGATGCGATCGACGAGGGCCAGGAGGTCCTGGTTGCGTTCTTCCTTGATGCTCTCGGGAAGTTGCGCTTCCAATGCGGCGGCGGGGGTGTCCTTGCGCTGGGAGTAGCGGAAAATGTAGGCGTTCTCAAAGCCGATCCGCTCCACCACAGATCGAGTCGCCGCATAGTCCTCCTCAGTCTCGCCGGGAAAGCCCACGATGACGTCGGTGGTGATGCCGATGCCCGGCCGGGCGGCCCGCATCTGGTCGCAGATCTCGATGAAACGGGCCGCCGAGTAGGGGCGCCGCATCGCTTTGAGGATTCGGTCGGACCCCGATTGGAGGGGAAAATGAACGTGGCTGGCGAGTTTCGGGAGGTAGGTGAACGCCTGGATGAGGTCTTCCCGGTAGCCAATGGGATGAGGGGAGGTGAAACGGATCCGGGCGATGCCCTCGACTTCGTGGACCGCTTCGAGCAGTTGGACAAACGGGCTCTTGCCATCGATCCGGGGGAACGCGAGCTTGTCCGACCGGCCATACAGATTGACGATCTGGCCCAGCAGAGTGACCTCGCGGACTCCCTGATCCGCAAGCCGGCGGACTTCGTCCACAATTTCCGGGATCGGTCGGGAACGCTCCGCGCCGCGGGTGTAGGGCACAATGCAAAAGCTGCATTTCATGTCACAGCCCTGCATGATGGAGACGAACGCGGTGACCTGCCATGGTTTGACCTGGTGATCCCGGATGGTGTTTTGCGAGTCCGCCTCTTCCTCAATGTCCACAATGGGAACCCTGAGGTCGTCCATGCGGGCGTTCTCTTTCTTCTGGATGATTTCCACCACATGGTCAACGACCCGGTGGTATTTCTGGGTCCCGACGACGAGATCCAGGTGAGGGACCGTTTTGGTCAGTTCCTCGCCACGGCTCTGGGCCATGCAACCGAGGAAGCCATAAACCAAGTGGGGATTGCGTTTCCGGTGTTTCCCATATTGGAACATGTTCCCCAACGCCTTTTGCTCCGCCTGGTCACGAACACTGCAGGAATTGATGAGGATCACATCCGCATCGTCCGCCTGTTTCGAGACCGTGAATCCCCGCTCGATGAACATTTGCGCGACCTGATCCGAGTCGCGTTCGTTCATTTGGCATCCGAAGGTCTTGAGATAAACCGTGGGCATAGGAGGGAAAGGACGGCCATATTAGGCGTGTTTTTCCGTGGAAACAAGGGCCGGACGGCGGTATTTTGGGTGAATGTCCCTGCTCCCTCCCAGATCCGGCCTCTTCCGGTCCGGTCCCGCCGACGGGGTTCAGTCCTGCCGTGATGGCTTCCCGTTCCCGGATGAGCGGGGTGATTTCCGGGTCTGATTCAACATTGTCCCCATGGAAACCGCCTTGGAAGAGCTTCTCCTGCACCTCGCCACCGAGCGCGGGCTTTCGGCTAACTACCAACTTTCCACGCGGCAGTCGCTCGAAGCCTTCTCCGCGTGGGCGAAAAAGCAGGGCTTGTCCGATTTGGCCGGCATCACCGAGTCCCACCTCACCGAATTCCTGGCAAGCCGGAAACGCGAAGGACTGGCCGCTTCCAGTCTGCGGCTTCATGTCATCGCCCTGAAGATTTTCTTCCGGTTTCAAGTGGCCCGGGGGAATCTCCCTTGTGATCCCGCGGCCGGACTGCTGGCTCCCCGGCTGGAGTCCTACCTCCCGGAGACCCTCAATGCCCCCGACATGAAGCGACTCCTTGAAAGCGTCGACTCGCTCGCCGCGCTCGGACGGCGCGATCTCGCCATTCTGGAGTTGCTCTACGCCAGTGGGTTGCGCGTCTCGGAACTGGCCGGAGCGCGGTTGGAGGATCTCCATGAGGAAGGCGGGGTCATCCGCGTCACGGGCAAGGGTCAAAAGACCCGTCTGGTGCCGGTCGGTGGCAAAGCTCTGCAGGCGGTGAGGGACTACGTGGAACACGAGCGGCCCCGGTTGGTCCGTCCGGGCCGGACCAGCAGCCACATTTTCCTCAGCACCCGCGGCGGGCCGCTCACCACCGTCCGGCTTTGGCAGATTGTGAAACGCCGCGCCAGTCTCGCGGGCATCGGGACCGCGGTCTATCCCCACTTGCTGCGGCACTCCTTCGCCACGCATTTGTTGGAGAACGGGGCCGACCTGCGGGTCATCCAGGAAATGCTGGGCCATGCGGACATCGCAACGACCCAGATCTACACGCACGTTGATCAAAAGCGCTTGAAGCAGGTGCACCGCAACTTTCATCCGCGGGGATGATCTCCAGATTCCAGCCGTGCTTTGCCTTTCGGCGATTTACCTCAGGGAGAGATTCAAGGAAACCAGGTGTTCCAAACTGTCCGGAGCAACCGGATCGTTCGACTCTCGGGTTTGGTGTCTGACAAAGCCAAGTCCGCCGCGCTAAAATAGAGTCGTACGCCGCTTCGCTTTTGGCATTCTTCAATGATTTTTTTGGGAGTGGTGTTGGCAAGCTTGATCGGATAGGCCGAAGTTGGAAGGTGCAGCCCAGGGGCTGCAAAATTGGCCTGAATCCCTGTGCTGTGAGTCATGGCTGCGGTCACCTCGTAAGGATTCTTCAATATGATGGAGGGAATCGGAGTATCGAAAAGGTTTTTCATTGCCGGAAAACCTGGCAACTGGTTGAGGGTGAAAACAGCCCGTCCCGCATAGGGGAAGCGGCGCTCCATTAAGAGCCGGGTTGGTGGTTTTTTCTTTGCGCGGGAGCTTGGAATGACGGTTCCGGTCGTCACGGTGGGACGTTCAAGGGTGTTTAGCATCTCATAGAGCGGTTTGGTTCGCAGGATGGGGAGGTTGAAGCTTTCGGTAAGCTTGGGATCCAGACGGACTGTGTTCCAATCTAAAGAATTTGCTGGACGAGGTTCTGGTTTTTGTGGTGCCGGTTTGGCTGTGGAGGAGCGGGTGGTATCGTGGAAAAACTGCAAAGGCTTGTAATCAGGTTTTCCAAAGTTGAAGTCAAGGGTCACCAACAACTTGGTTTGGTGCCACACCTCGATTTCTGACCATAGAATGACGAGCCCATCTTTTTCCTGGAGCTCGTGGAATGGTGAAACCATCAAATGCGTGCGCGCGTCATATACGGCAGCGGAAAACCAGCGCATGGGTTGTTCGGGGATTTTTTTCTCTATGATCAGGAAAATCCGGGGACAACTGCGAGGAAGTAAAAAGGAACGCCACTGGATCACATTGTCATAGCCATGCAACACCTCACCTGTCATCGGATGCCACCACCCTTGGACAAAAGGCGCGTCTTTCCAATTTAAATCCGGAGCAGGCGCTTCCCAGGGTGTAACGACCACAGCTGCAGCCAAGCGCAATCCGTTGCCATCAGGTAGTTCCAAATTGCCATCCTCCCCAGATACGAGCACTTGAGGCGATGCATTGGCTTCCCAATCCTCATGAAACGAGACCGGTTTGCCGTCCAGTTCTCCAGGCGAACTATGCTGCATTCCGGTGTATCCTCGAAACCAATCTATGGGATTGGGCTCCGCAGGCCTTGGGTTTGCCGTCACTGCTTTAAGGTATGCCGCAGTGGCCCAAGGGCGAGGCGAGTCGGGTGATACGAAAAACCAGGAAGGGCCAGCAAGTTGCGGAACTAAAAGGATTGTTGAGAGAACCGCAATTCCTGTCCAAATCCAAACATGAGTTCTGCGACTGATTCGGGAATGGTCCATCTTGAATCCGATCTGATCAGAGGCATGATTGTGGGATTCGGTGTGTTTGGCAAGAAATTACTTATCAGAAATGGGTATACTGAACGATTGCCCACTCTGTTGGAGAACGGGGCCGACCTGCGGGTCATCCAGGAAATGCTGGGCCATGCGGACATCGCAACGACCCAGATCTACACGCACGTTGATCAAAAGCGCTTGAAGCAGGTGCACCGCAACTTTCATCCGCGGGGGTGAATGCACTTGATCCCCGCAGGGTGTCGAGTAGAGTTTCCCCAAACTTTGAAAGGCTACCGTCCTGTCATCGCTCACCTCTTTTCGGGTTACCGGCGTGAGCATTTCCTCGCCGACTTGGGGGCTGGGTTGACGGTTGGGATCATCGCGCTGCCGCTTTCCATCGGTTTTGCCATCGCCTCCGGGGTGAAGCCGGAGCAGGGGCTCTGGACCGCCATCATCGCGGGCATCATCGTTTCCCTGCTGGGGGGCTCGCGCTTTCAAGTGGCCGGACCGACCGGGGCCTTCGTTCCGGTGCTCGCCGGCATCGTTGCGATCCATGGATACGCCGGTCTGGCCCTGGCCACCATCCTGGCGGGGGGACTGCTCATAGTGATGGGGGTCTTCCGATTCGGGGCCTTGCTGCGCTATATCCCCTATCCGGTGGTCGCGGGCTTCACTTCGGGCATCGCGGTGATCATTTTCCTCGGCCAGATTCCGGCTTTTCTGGGCTTGGAAATGAAAGCCCCGCCCCATGCGCCTGAACTGGTGCTGGCCATCGTGCGGCATGGATCGGAACTGCGGTGGCAGACCGGCTTGCTGGGCCTGATGTCTTTTCTGGTGGTGATGCTTTGGCCCAGGATCACCTCCAAAGTGCCTGCCGCCATTCTTGCAGTGATCGGGGGGACCGTGCTCGCGTTCTGGTTGAAATGGCCGGTTGAGACCATTGCCAGTCGGTATGGCGAACTTCCGGCGGGACTTCCGGGATGGCACCTTCCGGAATTTTCACTCGAGATGGTACGCGCCCTTGCGGGGCCGGCCTTCACCATCGCAATGCTGGGAGCCATCGAAAGCCTGCTCTCCGCGACAGTGGCGGACGGGATGACCGATTCTCGGCACGACTCAAATGCCGAACTGATCGGCCAGGGATTGGCCAATATCGCCGCTCCCCTCTTTGGTGGATTCGCCGCCACCGGAGCCATCGCCCGCACCGCGGCCAACATCCGTTCCGGTGCCCGCTCCCCGGTTTCCGGGTTGGTCCATGCCGTGGTGCTGGTGTTGTTTGTCTTTGTCGCCGCTCCCTTTGCCGGTCACATCCCCCTAGCGACTCTGGCAGCGGTCCTGATGGGGGTCGCCATCCGCATGGCCGAATGGCACACCTTTGTCGAACTCTGGCGGGGGCCCCGGGCGGATTTTTTTGTCATGCTGGCGGCCTTTGTGCTGACGGTCCTTTTCGACCTCACCGTGGGGGTTTCCTCCGGGCTGGTCATGGCCGTGGTGCTGTTTGTGAAGCGTATGGAGGAGACTTCGCAGGTTCATTTGCTCACTCCCGAGAGCGATTCAGAGTCAGATGGTTCCAATTCGCTGCGTGGTCGGGAGGTCCCTGACGGGGTGGTCCTGTTCCGGTTTGAGGGGCCGTTGTTCTTTGCGGCCGTGGAAAAACTGGAAGCCGCCCTGAGAGCGTCTGGAGGCCGTCCCAGAATGGTTGTCTTCCGCCTCCGACACGTGCCCGCGATTGATGCGACGGCGTTGCATTCTCTGGAGGTGGCGGTGGAGAAAATGCAGCGCGATGGGGTGCGGGTCTTGGTGACCGGTTTGCAGCCCCAGCCCAGCCGGGTCCTGGAATCCAGTGGACTGCTCGCCAAGCTGGGGGATGGCGCCGTGTGTGAAAGTATTGCGGAAGCTTTGGAAAAAGCGCGCGCGTGGTTGCCGGCCCCACCTGCGGTTGGAAACGATGAGGGGTGAGCGAATCAGACGGGAGCTATAAAAAACGCCACGCCGCGCTGAGAAGCACGGGTGGCGTGTGACTTTTCGAGGATTTGCGCTCTTTCAGGAGGCCCCATCCCAAGAGGAAACAATCGAAACCCGGGTCCCCGATCTGGTGTTGTCGAAGATCATCGCCGCCGCATCCGAGGGCAGGCGGACACATCCGTGGGAGGCTGGATAGCCGGGCAGATAGCCGGCATGCACTCCGAAGACCGTTCCGTCGAGCCGCATCCAGCAGGGCATTCCCACGCCATACAGGGTCGAGATTTTGCCGCTCCTGACGCGTTCCGTGATGTTGAAGTTACCCCGGGGAGTGTGCATGCCGGCGCGGGCGGAAGAGATCGGCGTTTCAATGGCCACTTTGTTGTCAACGAGCAGGAATGCTTTCTGACGGCCGATGTCGATGATCAGTCGCGTATTGCTGCGAGTGCTCCGCGCCAACACCATGTCATGCACTTTCACCGGGGGAACATTGGGGCGTGGGGCTACCTGGGGTTTGCGGCTGGCGCTGCTCTTCTTGGTGAGGAATAGTCCCCTGAAACCGGGGGTCGGCGTCGTCTGGGCGACGGTCGAAGGGCCCCGCAAGGAAGTCGCGACACTGGGACTGCGCAACTGACTGGTGGAGGTGCAGGAACTGGTGAGACCGGCCAACCCGAGGGTCAGCAGCAGGCTGAGGGAACGGCAGCTGAAGAGATGTTTCATTTCAAGAGTGGGCGGATTCAGACAAGAGCAGCATTTAGAGAAGGTATAGAGTTTCTGCAAGCAAAATTATTGTCATCTCGACTAAAAATTGAGAAGCTCACTAGAAATTATATAACGAGACTTAGTTTTTCAGGTCGTGAAATATTTCGAAACTTCGAGTTGAGATGCGTGAGCATGCAAGCTTCTTGCCAAGATTTTCCTCCTCTTGGCTCCTGACTCCAGTATTGGCGATTGGTCATCATGAACTCCTCCTGCAGCTTTCGCGTGGCCTTGACGACGTGGGAAACATCGGCCCCCCATCTTGGCGCGTTGCGTCGTGAGGTGTTTGTGTTGGAGCAGGCGGTCCCGGAGTCTCTGGAGATGGATGGACGCGATGAGGAATGTGTCCATGCCTTGGCCGAGGATCTGGCTGGCAGGGTCATCGGAACTGCTCGCCTGCTGCCGGAAGGCCGCATTGGTCGGGTCGCGGTCCGCCAGGATTGGCGCGGGCGGGGGGTCGGCGCGGCATTGATGCGGGCTCTGATGAAGGCCGCGGATTCCCGGGGGTTGCCCGTATTGGAACTGCATGCCCAGAGCTGGACCGTTGCATTTTATGAAAAACTGGGCTTCGTGGCCGAAGGCGAGGAGTTTGAGGAAGCCGGCATCCAGCATCGGGTGATGTTCCTCCGTCGCTGAGGAGACCGACTGTTTTCAACTCAGCCGGACCATGTCGATGATCGACTGTCGGTAGAGATAGAGCAGCCCTTTTCGGGAATAGCGGAAAGTTCCCGGTTGGGTGCCGGGTTTCAACAGACCGAGCTTGAGGTTGTGGGCAACCTGCTGATCTGATTCTGTCTCAATGCCTTGGATCTGCGTTGCGGGGGTTTCTGCCACGCAGTCCTCCAGGGAGACCTTTTCCTGTTGCAGCAGGTCTCGATGCCCTGTCTCAAGATCTGCAAAGCTGGCCGCGTTGGGAATTCTCCGTAGGCGAAGGCCGGGCTGGTTTTTCAAAGAATCGGAGAAAGGGCAGTTCCAGGTGCGGAGGATGCGTCCATCCCGGGTGCGGGAGGTCAGGGCGACGAAGGCAAACGCCGCAGGCTCCTGTTCGTAGAAGCAGATTATCGCCTGCTGGCGGTCCTCTGGCCGGTAGAAGACGCGGAAGAATTGCCGCAGGGGAGGGCATTCCCAGGCCACATCGGCCACTTGGTTGAACCCGGCCGCTTCAATTTCCCGGGAGAATTCTCCCAGCAGCGGGAATCGGTCGGAGCGGGGTGGCGGGCATTCATTGAGTTCCTTCTCCAGGGGCAGTTGAAGGTGGCGCACGCGGGTCAGCAGCGGCACCCAAGGAAGGAGAAACCAAGAGGCCGCCGCCGCGGCTCCCACCGCATGGAGATTCGTCAGAAACCAGCCGGCCAGGTAAGTGGAGCACACGAATCCCGCCGCCCCAAGCTTCCCCAGCCAGGCATGGTCAAAGGTCCGCAATCCCCACGAGAGGAGCAAAACGCCAAGGAGCAGGGAGAGTTCAATCATGAGACCAAAGATGCCAGAATCAAGTCCAGTCTGGACCTGACGGGAGCTTCCCGCCAACGCAAAGTGAGATCCGGGGAGGCAGCGCTCCTGAAGACCTTCGGACGGCACTTCAGTCGACGGCGAGGATCGCCTCCATCATTCGCAAGGATTGGAGATTGGGAAGCACCTCGTGGACCCGATGGAGCCGGACTCCGTTTTCCCTGGCCCAAGCGGTGATGGCCGTGGTGGGCATTGAGCGCCGGGCCAGATCGGGGGTGTTGAGCAATGAGCCGAGGAAGGATTTCCGCGAGACGCCCAGAAGGACCGGGCGATCTTTCGGGGCCAAATGGGGCAGAGCCCTCAGCAGTGCGAGATTGTGTTGCACGGTTTTGCCGAAGCCAATCCCCGGATCATAGACCAGCGTCTCCGGGTCGAGACCTGCCGCGGTCAGTTGCTGGTGCCGGGAACAGAAGTATGCCCGGACCTCGGCCACGACGTCCTCATACTGGGGCGCCTGCTGCATGGTCCGGGGGCTGCCCTGCATATGCATGACCACCACGCCGGCGCCGTGTTCCCCGACTGCGGCGACCATGTCAGGGTCTCCCCCAAGTCCGGTGATGTCATTGACGATGGCCGCTCCTTCCCGCAGGGCGGCCCGGGCCACACTGGCTTTCACCGTGTCGATGCTGACGAGCGTTTCTGGACGCGCCGCGAGCAGCGCCGCAATGACCGGGATGACCCGGCGTTGCTCTTCCTTCGCGCTCACCGCCACCGCTCCGGGGCGGCTCGATTCCCCTCCGACATCGATGATGGCGGCCCCGGCGTCGAGCATGGAGAGGGCTGTCTGTAACGCCTTCTGCGGATTGGCGTGACATCCCCCATCGGAGAAGGAATCGGGCGTCACGTTGAGGATACCCATGATGGCTCCCTCCCGGGTCAGGTCGAGCCGGTGATGACGGCACCGCCAGAACATGTCGCTGGAGGAAATCACCGCGCAGACAGGGCTTCGTAGCGCTCCACCGCAGGGGCGAGGGCCCGGATTGCCGTGGCCCAGAATTCCGGGCGGGTGATGTCCTCACCCAGGGTCTGGCGCACCACCGTTTCGCAGTCGGCGCTTCCGGTGGCGCCCAGGAAGGCCTCATAACGGGGCAGGAAGGAGGCGCCTTCAGCTTTGAATCGCGCAAAAAGAGCCTGGCTGAGAAGGTAGCCAAAGACGTAGGGGAAATTGTAAAAACTGATCCCGGTGATGAAAAAGTGCATTTTGGAGGCCCAAAAGAAGGGGTCGCTCCCCTCGGGAAGGAGGGTATCTCCATAGAGTTCCCGCTGCGCGGCATTCATGAGGGCGCGGAGCCGGCTCACGCTGATCTCCCCGGAGGCCCGTTCTTCGTAAAATGATCTTTCAAACTCATACCGCATGGGAATATTGACAAGGTAGGAGTGGGCCCGGTTCATTTCCTGGTCGAGCAGGTAATCGAGGAGTTCCGGGGAACTGGAAGGGTCGCGTTGCAGGCCGTCGAGGAGGATCATTTCACCGAAATTGGAAGCGGTCTCGGCCAGGGTCATGGGATATTCCCGTGCGAAGGGGCGGCGGTCTTTCAACACATGGGAATGCCACGCGTGTCCAACTTCATGGGCCAGGGTTACCACATCATGGATGGTGTCATGGTAGGTCATGTAGACCCGCTGCTCCCCGGTGAAGTGCGACCCGGTGCAGAAGGCTCCTGGGCGCTTGCCGGGACGCGGTTGGGCCTCGATCCACCGGTTTTCCAGCATGGAGTCGAAATAGTCGCCCAGTGCGGGGTAAGCGGCATGGAACGACCGGCGCACAATGTCGCAGGCGTCATCCCAGGACACCGACAGACCCTCCGGCGCGGCGATTTGCGGGGCTTCGAGGTCAAAGAAATGAAGCGCCGGCGTTCCCTGCAAGCGCGCCGCCGCCCGCAGGGCCCGGTGGGGCAGGCTGCTTTCAGCGCGGATGGCCGTCATCATGGCGTCCAGCGTTTCCCGGCTTAGGGCCCCATCAAAGAGCGGGGTCTGGAGAAAATGGGTGATGCCCCGCCGGGTGTAGAGTCCGAGCCGGGTTCCGGCGATGCCATTCAAGGCAGCGCCAAAGGTGTCGGCATGGGTGTTCCAGGGCACTTGACCGTCCCGGAAAGCTGCTTCTCGGATCTCCCGGTTGGGGTCGGCCATCAGGGCGCGCCGCTGGGCCATGGGAATGGTCTGGATGCTCCCATCGGGAAACGTCATGGGAAAGGTCAGCTTGCCCGTCAGGGTGTCGTAGAGGCGGCCCCAGGCATGGAGACCATCCACATTCAAGTCGGCCGCCAGCGCCTCCAGGGGGGCGGGCATAAGATGGCGTCCCTCCTCGCGCATCCGTTTCACGGCATGGCCGGCCCCTTCCAGAGAGGGATCCGCCAGCAGCGTTGCGGAGGCGGTGGCATCGAGCGCCGCTAGGCGTGACTGCACCGTCGAGGCGATTTTGGTCATGGTGGCGCCAAGCATCGACAGCCAGGCTTCGTCTGCTTTCACCGCTTCATTGGTGGCGTCGTCGGCGGAGAGGCAGCCCAGAAAGGAAGAGAGGTGGCCGAGTCGGGAGCCGAGCGATTCCAGCTTCGCCACATCCGGGGCGGCGATGTCCTCGCGGGTCATCAATGAGGAGAGGCATTCCTCCAGTTCGGTCTGCAAAGCTGCCTTGAATGCCGTGTAGTCGGGAGAGCCGAAAGCGGTGAAATAAGAATCGAGGGACCAACGGTCTGGGTGACGGAGAGGGGAAGGGGTTTGGCTCATGGGATTTTGGACAGTGGGGCAATCTGATCCAGAATCCCTCCCGCACCACTGGATTTTCCTCCCGTTCCCCCGGCTTTTGCCTCTAAAGGCCTCTGAAAATAGCGCGATCAGGGCTTTGCCTTGTCCTCAGGACTGTGGCTTGTCTGGCTTCCCTTCCCGGGCATGGTCTTGCGGAGAGGAACACGACACACAAAAAGACGGATGGAAATGCGCCCGGCCTCATGCCGTCGGCGCCGGGGAGGATTGGCTCCGGCTGCCGACCTTCTTGCCGCACCCGCAGGGCGGTGGTGCTTTTCTGCGGCCATTTTTGGGCTTTCCCTTCTTCTCAGTGGCTGCACCCCGGGGATCTACCATACCTTTGCTGACCGGGAGACCCGGATTTTGCTGGGATCCAAAGCGGCCAGAGTTCCAAACATCGAGGGTGACCTGTCCATCGAGACTCCCGCCCCGGCGAATCTTGAGCAGTTGAAGCGGCGGATGTACGACGTGGAATTCTTTGGGAAACACAATGGAGCGGAAAAAGGAGCCCGCATCGTGACATTGGATGACTCCCTGGAACTCGCCATCCATCTCAACCGGGAATACCGCGATCGCAAGGAACAGCTCTATCTGCAAGCCCTGGACCTGACGCTGATCCGGCATGAATTCACGCCCATCCTTCATGCCACCAGTGAGGTTGCCGTGCAGAGCGATACCCGCACCGGTGCGGAAATCCTCCCTGTCAAGGCAGTGAAAACGCCCCCGCCGGAGGCCACGAAGGCCGCGACCGATACCACTGCCTCCTCCACCGGGAGTGACGCCACCACGGGAAGTGATACGGCCTCCTCCAGTAGCACGACCACCACCGCCACCGTCAGCAAACCTTTCACCGCGACCAAGAAGGCCACCACCGAAGTTGCGGCCGTCCAAAAAACCATCAATGGCATTGTCGTCACCAACACTCAGACCAGGACCTCTTCCCTGGGATTTACCATGTTGCAGCGGACTGGGGCCCGTCTTGCGGTTGATTTCACCGAGGATTTCCTGGGGTTCATCACCGGCACCCGGAATGTCAGCAATTCCGCTCTCGCGGTGACCTTGACGCAGCCGATCCTGAGGGGCGGCGGCTACAAGGCCACCATGGAAAATCTGACCCAGGCCGAGCGCGAAATGCTCTACAGCCTCCGCGATTTCTCCAACTACCGGCGGGAATTCATCGTGGGCATTGTCGAGCGCTACTACAACATCCTGCAGGCGCGGGCCGAGGTCCGGAACAATTGGGTCAGTTATCAGGGGTTTCAGAAGGTCGTGGAAAGCGAGGAGGCCCTTTCCAACGAGGGGCGCCGCACTCTGACGCAGTTGGGGCTTCTCCGGCAAGCCCTGCTCAACGCCGAAGCTGTTTGGGTCCGGTCGGCGCTGGATTACGAAGCTCAAGTGGACCAATTCAAGATCGAACTCAACCTGCCGTTCAACGAACGGATCGTCCTTGATGAGGGGGAACTGGACAAATTGAAAATCGAGAACGTGGGTCTCGATCGGGAGCAGGCGGTCAAGGTTGCCCTGACCTCCCGTCCAGACATTCAGACCACCGGGGACCGGATCGAGGATGCAGAACGCAAAATTGAAGTGGCTAAAGTGAATCTCCTCCCCGGTCTGGACATGAACGTGACCTGGGATGTGGTCAATCCTCCCGGGGTCAATCGCCCCCAGTTGGATTTCCGACGTCGCAGACTCACCAGTGGTCTGGCGGTGGATCTGCCACTGGACCGCAAGCAGGAACGCAATGAATATCAAGCGGCTCTGGTGACTCTGGATCGAACCAAGCGCGAGCAGTCCTTGGCGGTGGACAATGTCAGCCTGCAGATCCACAATGACTGGCGGGCTCTCGAACTCGCCAAGCGCACCTTCGAAATTGCCGTGCAGGGCGTCAAACTGGCCGAGCGCCGTCTGGAAGAACAGAAGCTGCTTTTCGAAATCAACAAGGGTGAGGCGCGGGACCTGGTTGAAGCGCAAACCGATCTGGTTCAGTCCCTTAACGCACAAAGTTCCGCCATGATCGCTCACACGTTGGCGCGTTTACGTCTCTGGCGGGACATGGGTATCCTGTTTATCAGTAAGGATGGGCATTGGGAGAAAAAGTTGATGGAGGAAGGACGTGAGTAAAAAGTTGATCATCATCGTTTTGTTCTGCGCCTTCGCCGGTTTTGGTTACCGCCAATGGTCAGTCAGGGACAAGGCCGCCACCACGAACAGCGACATTCCGTTGTATGAAGCGGAGAAGGGAACGCTGGTCATTGACGTGATGGAGGGGGGCAACATTCATGCCCTGGATTATTTGGAGGTCAAAAGCTCGATCAAACTGACCGCGGGAACCAAGATTCTGGATATCATTGATGAAGGTTACGAGGTGACGGATGATGATGTGAAAACGGGCAAAGTGCTCGTCAAGCTGGACCAGTCCGGACTGGAAGAGCAGATCGTCGACCACGACGTGGAGTTTCAGGAAACGCAGGCATCCTACGCCGAATCCAAGCAGAACCTCGACATTGAATACGGCACCCAGCGGAGCAAAGAAAAGCTCCTGCGTCAGACCGTGCGTTTCGCCCTCCTTGATTTCCAGAAATTTGTCGGGGAGAAAGCCGCCCGCGAAGTGCTCCTGAACCTGAAGATGCCTTATGATTCGGAAAGTTTGGAGCAATATGAATTGACGGCCGACAAGGACATCAAGGAAAAGTTCAACGCGGCCAAGGTGCTCGCCGATAATACCGAGGCTGCTCTCAATGAGAAGGGCAGCGCCGACAAGGCTTCCCATGAAAGCCAGGCCTCCGGAGTGGACTTTAGCTCTTACTTGGAAGGCGATCGTCTGGGGGAAGGTGTCGCTGAACAAAATATCCGCAAGCTTCGCGATGCGGCTCTTCTCTCCAAACAGGAACTCTCTCTCGCCGAGGAGTCCGTCGCCGGTGCCAAACGACTTCGTGACCGAGAGTTCATCACCAAGTCCTCCTATGAAAATGAGCTGGTGAGTTTGGAGAAAGCCAAATTGGCCCTCAAAACGGCTGAAACTGAACTGGATCTGTTCACCCATTATGAATTTCCCAAAGAGAGTGAAAAAATGCTTTCGGCCTATGAGGAGGCCCTGCTTGAGCTTCTCCGGCAGAAGCGTGAAGGCATGGCGGTGATCGCGAGGGCTGAAGCAAAGTTCCAGGCCGTGAAGCGGCGCTACGAACTGCAGATGAAAAAGCGCGAGGATCTGGAGTCCCAACTCGCCAGTTGCACCATCCGAGCCGAGCGGCCGGGTTTGGTGGCCTACGGCGGTGCCAAAAACGATTACTATTCCTCCCGTTACTATGAATCCATCGAGCAGGGTGCCACGCTGAAGCTGGGCCAGCCCATCATCACGATTCCCAACATGGCCCGTCTTGCGGTCGATGTGGACATCCACGAGTCCCACATTAAAAAGATCAAATCCGGCCAGTCCGCCAGGGTCACAGTGGATGCCGTGCCGGGGCGGGAACTTTTCGGCAAGGTCACCAAAGTGGCGGTGTTGCCGGACTCCAACGCCTCGCGCTACAATCCCTCGCTCAAGGTGTATCCCGCGACAATCGAGATCGAGGGCGAGCACGATTGGTTGAAGCCCGGCATGACCGCGAAGGTGGAGATTATTGTCAACCAGTTGGCCGATGTGCTTTACATTCCAGTGCAGGCGGTTTTCTTTGAGAACGACGCCCACTTTGTGCACGTTCAGCAGGACGGGGTTCCGGTGAAAAAGAGAATCGATATCGGGGAACACAACGACCAGTTCATCGAAGTGCGGACCGGTATTGATGCCGGGGATGTGGTCTGGCTGTCCATGCCGGAAGGCTACAAGCCTGCCGCCAAAGGCAACGAGAAGGGCAAGGTGGAAGCTCCGCCAGCCCAGCTCTCGGATGAGGGTTCTGCGGCCCGCAAAGTGAAGGAGGCCTGATCCACGGATGGATCCGCCGGGCGGCGTTGCAACAGGCATGGATGTGGTGCCCATCATCGAATTGAGGGACGTGACGAAGCGCTACCTCATGGGATCCATCGTTGTGGAGGCATTGCGGGGCATTTCCCTCAAAGTCATGCCCGGCGATTATATCAGCATTCTTGGTCCCTCCGGCTGTGGCAAATCAACCCTGCTCAACATCCTCGGTTGTCTCGATCAGCCCACCGAGGGCGCCTATCTACTCGAGGGGCATGATGTCTCACATCTCGACGATGACCTGCTGTCCCAAGTCCGGGGCAAACGGTTGGGGTTCATTTTTCAGAGTTACAATCTCATCCAGCAACTCACCGTGGTGGAGAACATTGAAGTCCCTCTCTATTATCAGGGCGTCCCGGAGCGCGAAAGCCGCCGGATTGCCGAAGGTCTGGCCCAGCAGGTGGGGTTGGGGGAGCGACTCGACCACAAGCCGACGGAACTCTCTGGGGGGCAGCAGCAGCGTGTCGCCATTGCCAGGGCCTTGTCCAATGACCCGGCCGTCATTCTCGCTGATGAAGCCACGGGCAATCTCGACTCCAAATCGGGAGGCGACATCCTCCGGATCTTCGACGAGCTTAATGAAGCGGGCAAGACCCTCATCATGATCACCCATGACGAGAAAATGGCCGAGCGAACCCCCCGGGTCATCCGTCTGCGGGACGGCGAAGTGGTCTTTGACGAGCGGAAATAAAGGGGCTGTCCCAGTCCTTCGACTGGAGCAAGCGGCCACAAAAAAACCGGCCTTCCGTGGGAAAGCCGGATTTTGCCTATCGGGACCGCTCGGCGATCCCGCCCGAATCAGATCAATCCGGCTTCCTTCAGGGTTTTGAAGGCTCCGTTTTTGGAGATCGTCTTGAGTCCGCGGGCACTGACCTTGACACGGACAAAGCGGTTCTCCTCGGGCACCCAGATGCGCTTGCTCTGAAGGTTCGGCTTGAACTGACGGTTGACGCACTTCGTCACGTGACGGCCGACCCCGCCTTTTTTCTTGGCCAAACCGCTACGGCTGATTCTGCGGCCGGCGGTGACCCGGGCTCCGGTGATGCTGCAAACTCTGGACATGGGTAAAACTTTCCGTGTGTGTTTCGAAGGGCGGGTAATTTCGGCGGAATGTGGCCCCGGTCAAGTAAATTTCTGGGCAGGGGGTGCCAAGCCTCCCGGGCTGGGCAATTCAGAGCGCGGGGAATTTGCCCTCCTTGCGTAGAGACGAGTCAGGATTCCCGCCCAGCCTGCGTTATGATAGGCACCGTGCCCCTCTCCCAAGAAGACATCGTTCGCACTTTGCTCTCCGCCCGTCCCAGGCTCTCGGCCTCCATTTGGGTCATGCTCCGCGACTCCCAATCGGCCGAGGACATCTTTCAGAATGTTTCCGTGAAAGCCTTGACCAAGGGCGCCATCTTTGAACATGAGGGGGCTCTCCTCTCCTGGGCGCACATCACAGCCCGGCGGGAGGCTCTCGATTTCCTCCGAAAACGTCGCCCCGAGTCCTTGCTCGACCATGATGTGCTCGAGATTCTCGACACGGAATGGCGGCTCGAAGGGCACCTTGCCTCCGGCGGCCGCATGGAGGCCCTTCAGGACTGTTTGGAGAAGATGCCGGACCATGCCCGCAGGCTTTTGGAACTCCGTTATTTTGAAGGGCATTCCTGTTTGGAGGTCGCCGAGAAGCTGGGGCTGGGCATCGATGCCGTCTACCAGCGGCTTTCCCGTCTGCACCGCGCTCTCAAAGACTGCATTGAACAAAAATTGAACCCCGGGGGAGAACCTCCCCATCCTTCTCCAGTCTCATGAAACTGACCGCTTCTGAGGAGCAGGAAATGGAAATCCTGCGCCATCTTGATGACAGGCTGCCTCCGGAACGCCTGAAAAGGCTCAATGAGGTCCTGAGGGGGGATGCTTCCGCCCGCCATTCTCTGCGCGAGATTGCCGACCAGGCAGTGGCCCTGGGGGATCTCGCCCGAACTCGGGCCTTGCGGAATCCTTCTCCGTTGGCGCCCTTTCCCCGTTCCGGAGGCGGGTGGGGAAGACGATCTTTCGTCTGGGCCGCCGTGGGGGTCTTGGGACTTTTTCTGGCTCTCACGCTGGGCCGCCAAGTGGGCCGTCACCAACCGGATGTCATCTGTTTGGTAGCGGTCCAGGGCGTGGTGACTTGGAGCGCCCCCAACGGTGTCCCCCGGACCGGATTAAAGACCGATGATCGCCTTCCCGGAGGCACCCTTTTGGTGGAAGGAGAAGGCTCCTCGGTCCAATTCAGGTTCAGTGATGGAACCCTGATCCATCTCGTGGGGGATGCCGAGCTTTCGTATTCCGAGCAGCATCAGAAACGGCTCTGGCTGAGCCGGGGAGCATTTTCTGCGGAAGTCAGTCCCCAGGCTCCCGGCCGTCCCATGCTGGTCCGCACCGCGACGGCCGAAGCCGAGGTTGTGGGAACGGTTTTCAGCCTTTCTTCCCGCCCCGATGACACGGTTCTCAACGTGGAGGAAGGTCTCGTCAAGCTGAGGCGCCTCTCTGATGGCAACACCGTGGAGGTCCCTGCTCTCAGTTCCGCCGTGGCGTCCGTGGACCCCTCCACCACGCTGGCTCCTGCCGCGACACCGTCCCCGGTCGATGCGTGGACGTTCGATTTTGAGACCACCGCTCCGCCCCGCGTTTGGCGCGGCATTTGGCAGGCTCCCACGCCGGAGGCGGCCGGCAGGATGGTCGCGAGTCCCTATATTGCAGGAAGGAAAGGCAATAGCCAAAAAATTACGCATTATGGCATTTCCCTCCGCACAGCCTATCTGGATCCGGCTCTAACCCTTCAGGCTTACGAGGAAAGCGTGTTTCGATTCCGCTTGCGCTGTGACCGGCCCGGCCCCCTGCAGGTCATGCTTTTCACGTCGCTGCCTGGAGGAGGATACGGGGGGAATTATGAATACAAAACCGGTGCAAAGAGTTTCCATCCCCGGGACGATGGCTGGTTCGACTTTGAAGTGCCATTGGCGGCGTTCTCTCCTCTGTCACCGAATCATCCTTCGCCAAGCGGAAACATTCTCAATGGGGTCATGATTTCGTCTTTCACCAAGGATGTCGCCCTCTCTCTTGCCCGTTTTGAACTCAGCCCCAATTGATTCCGGCATTCCCCCATGGGAACGATGGTACGTTCCTGTGGGGATCGGATGGGTGGCTTGGAATCCTTTTCTGGCTGGGCTGCTGTCCCGGATCCAGGACCAGAACCTTGCCTCTATTCTCCTGAGCAACCCGGCCGCTCAAAGCGTGGTGACCCTTCTGGGCACGATTTTTTCCGGGGAGGATTGCTCCGGACGCGGATCGTGCCAACGTCGTTTGGCCTCCGGCTTTCTGGCATCGAGCCAACTGCCCAAACGCAGTCGGAGCGCGTCCAGGGCCGTTGCGGTCTCCTTTCCATAGCGTGCTGTTCCGGCATCGCTTTCGCTGCGTTTTTGCAACGCCCCTCTGAGTCCGTCTTCCCCCAGCAGGGAGGCTCCCACCGTGGCGCGGTCTTTGCCGGAGAGGGCGCAATACAAGGTGAGGTATTCTGTCAACTGCTGTCCGGCACGGAAAGCCTTGAGCCTGATGCTGGGAATGGGGCCGGCGGGGGTGGGATAAAGGAGGGCCAGTGGGTCCGGTTCAAGCCACGACTTGTCGTTTCCAATGGTCTGCCACGGCACGACGCCATCCCCGCCAAGGGCCCAGGTTTCCACACACCACGCTGCCGGCATGGCGTTGGAGGTTCCAGGGGGATTGGCGGAGCCATACATGTAAACGAGGTTGCCCAGTCTCCGGGCCCTTTCGAAGATCCGCTCATGGTAGTTCCGCAGAGTGCCACTGATCACTTCGGTCGTGGCGATGCCGTCGAGGAGGTCTCGTTGCCATTCGGGGCGCGAAATGTCGACCCGGAAGGTCAGGGCGGGGCCTGTAATCCCGGAAACTCCCGCCCAAAATTCGCTGCCAAAACGCCG
The DNA here is from genome assembly GCA_024233005.1 of Akkermansiaceae bacterium. GTDB lineage: Bacteria > Verrucomicrobiota > Verrucomicrobiia > Verrucomicrobiales > DEV007 > JACKQE01. Next base: position 846,933 of record JACKQE010000001.1, read on the forward strand.
CAGCGCCCAGAAATCCTGGGTGTTCACCGGCTCGTCAAAAATCCAGGGCGCGGAGCAGGCATCCCACCGGTTTCCCCGGTCTCGTTTGAAGTACACTTTGTTGTTCAGATAAAACTCGAAAATCGTGTCGCTCCAGCCGTGCTCTGCCAGATGCGATGCGAATCCGCGGGCTGCCGAGCGGAATTCCTCCCAGTAGGCCTCATCGTAGGCGTTCTCGATCCAGTAGCCGCCCCGGAAATGACGCTCATGATCCATCGGCCAGTTTTCATTGAATGGCAGGTAAAAGGCCTCCACCGGGACCCCTTCCCGGCGCAGCCCCCGAAAGGCGGTTCCCTCGAACAGGCTGCCAAAACGGGCATCCCATGCGGACCAGTCCCACCCGCTGCCGTCCTTCTTTCGCACGGGCACGGCCTCGGTATCGACTTTCCCGGTCCACCCGTAGCGGAGTTGGTTCAGGGTGGTCCGGTGCTCATGCGCTAGCCGAAACCAAGGCGTCTCCTCCTCATCAGGCAGGTTGTAGCAGTTCATCTGCGGAATGAAGGACAGCTGGTCGGGTAGGGTAAAATCCCAGATCGTCAACCGGATTTCCACAGGCTGGTCCCCTGTCTGCAGTTGGAAAGTTCGGAGGCCGGAGACGGCGTAATTCTTGACATACAACTCCACAAAGGTTCCGCCTCCCTGGATCGGAGCACCCTCGAATCCGAGTGGAACCAGAGGATCGATCTGACCGCCCACTCGAGGAGTGGCAAAGAGGGAGATTTCGACATCCTCCGGGGCGGTGAGGTGGATCGAATCAGGGGCGACGGAGTCGAGGAGAAAGCCGATCGCTTCCCCCCGCGCGGCATGAAAATGGAGCGTTCGCAGCGGTTCTCCAAAAAGATCCCGAAAGGCTGGCGGCGCTGGAGGGGCGGAGTGGTTGTCGGACGGAGGAAGGGCCGGTAATGGGAACGGTTGGTCCCGGATCGCGGAGGACGGAGGTTTTGTCGACGATGGTCCGGGCGTTGTTGTCGAGGACGCCCCCAGCCAGAGTGTGAAGTAAGGGGCGCGGGAACGGTTGCTGTCTTTGCTGGCAAAAAAGCGGTTGGGCTGGTGATGGTAGTCAAGGTGGTTGCCGACGCGGGTGTATTCGTTGCCGACGTCGTCGATGACGAAGAAGCCATGCCCGGATCCGTCAATGCGGGCTTGGACGACCGCCGGATCGATCGGGATCACCTGCCATCCTTCGGCATCGCGGGGACCCGCGTCGCCAAGGCCCCAGACCGAGCCTCCGCGGCCCAACACCACCCCGGTAATGTCCGGTCCGTCGCCCGACCAGTGTCGACGACCATTTTCGGCCCAAAGAAAGCTGCTCACCCCGGGCGAGCGGTCATACCCGTTGCCGGATCCTTCCACCCATTCATCGGCGATGGTCGATACCGTGACCCGGCCGAGCAGCTCTGGACCTTCCGCGCGGAGATGGAGTTGTGCCTTGACCACCCGGCGCCCCTGAAAGGGCGAGGGGTCAAAATCGATCAGAAAAAATTCCTGGATTCCCTTGAGTTTGAGTTTGGGGGAGCCACCGTTGTTGCCCTCGCGTTCTGCCTCCACCGCGGCGGAAATCCACGCGTCCCGGCTCGTCTCCACTCGGATCAGGGTTGCTTCCTGGGCCGTCAGACTGTGCAGGGAGACCAATGTTGGCAGCAGTAAAATGGGAAATCTCATGGGATTTTGATCATGGAGATGAGGATAGATCCGGTCAAGTCCGCGCCTCAGTCTCGTGACTTTCACCTTCTTTTGTCTTGCCCCCTGAAAAGCCAGTGTTTCCATCAATCGAGTGCGGCTGTTTCGGCTCCTCGTGGTTACCATCCGCCACCGGTTTTTTTTGAAGTCAACCCTTCATTCTGTGATATGGAAGTGTTCCGTTGACAGGGAAGGTCATATGGGCTCACCATGGTTGAGCCAAAGGTGCCCTTCCTTTTCCTTGGGTCCTAAGCTAATCAAGGATGTCCCATCATGAAACCCAATCTCGCCGTCACCTATCACCTATTCGCCTTGTTGACCGTAATGCCCTGTTTCGCCCAGTCGTCCCCGGTCACCGAGTATCCACTCAAATGGCCGGGCGAAGCGTCGGGTTCCACCCACGAGCTCACCTACAATCACGACGGCGGAAAGGTGGTCTGGGTTACCGGACAGAATCACGATCATTTGGCGCGGGTTGCTGCCGATGGTAAGACCGACTATTTTCCCATGCCCCCCGGCAGCCGTCCCCATGGTATCTTGTTTGACGGTGATGGAGTCCTCTGGGTTTCATTGGAATTCGCCGGCCTGGTGGTGAGCATAGACCAGGAGACCGGTACCATCATGGAGCAAATCGACGTCCGGATCCGCGCAGAAGGAGCCAAAGCGCCAATCAACCCCTGCCCCCACGGTCTTGGTCTTGGACCCGATGGAAAGACTCTCTGGTTCACTGGAAAAAAGACCAACACGGTCGGCAAAATCAACCCAGACAAGTCTATTGAACATTTCGAACTGCCGACCGTGGGAGCGGTGTTGATTTACCTCTCCGCGGGTCCCGATGGCAACATGTGGGGAACTGAATTGGTGGGGAACAAAATCATGCGGGTCACGCCGGAAGGCCGGATTGATGAGTTTGAGATTCCCACGAAGGGTAGCCGACCGATTGCCATTGTCCGGGGTCCTGACGGCCGTTCCATGTGGTTCAGTGAGGAGGCGGGAAACAAAGTCGGGCGCATCGACATGGAAGGTGCTATCACCGAGTATCCCATTCCCCTGACACAACGGAATGTCATCCTCGCGGGGATGGCTTTTGATGACATGGGGAATCTGTGGACGCACAGTTACGTCAACGGGAAGGAACCATCCCCCGCCGGTGCGGATCACCTCATCAGAATCGACAAGTCGATCGTGTCGGCGCAGGCGGGCGATCTGACGAATATTCCAGTCACTTTCTATCAAGTTCCGACGCGCAACACGGTCATGCACCGGATCATGCAAGGTCCGGACGGCGCAATTTGGTTTACCGAATTGGGTGCCGACAAACTCGGGAAACTTCAATTGAGCCGGTAGCTTGGAGGTCCGTCCAATCAGATCACGAGCCATCCCATTGTGAAACCTGAACTGGACCGAATCCGATGCGATGGTCCAGGCAGCCGCGATCAAACGAAGGGCTCAATAGGGGGGGACTGAAGCGGGCGTTTGAACCCTTCGAACTTCAGGGTGAACTTTTTTCTGGAGAAATGAAGGGCTCGGTCAGAGAATGTCTGGGTTGGACGTTTCCTTTTCAGGCCGCGTCACCACGGTTGACTGGCTGTTGTCGGCTTCTGGCGGTGCCCAAGCCCGGCCAGTCATCGAACTCTGTTCCCCCTCCAGCACCCACATGAGAATTGGCAGACCTTTCCTCATAAAGTTCCTGATCCTGCTGCTGCTCTGCAGTCTTACGGGTGGTGCCTGGGCCACGGATCTCTGGCTTGCGGTTGGATATGGTGGACGCCGCATGATTTCGAACGACGGCAAAACCTGGGAGATCACCGCCGAGTGGGCGCAGCCGGGCAAAGATGACGGCAACAATCTGATGTCAGTGGTCTGGGCGAAGGATCAGTTTGTCGTGGTGGGCGGTGGCGGCGGGGGAAACGACGGCGCGGGTCACATTCTGGTCTCCAAGGACGGCCGCAACTGGACCGAGACACACCGGGACAAAGCCCGCATCAATCCCGTTGTTTATGGTGCGGAACGATTGGTCGTTGGCACTTCATCCTATCCCAGCGGCAAACTCATGTGGTCCACCGATGCCGTGACCTGGAATGAAGGCGCGAAGATCGCCGCGAAAGGCTACACCCACTTCCGGGGTGGAGCGTACGGCAATGGCGTCTTCGTCCTGACCGGCAACGGGGGCGGCAACGGGGGATTCAGTTGGGCCGTCGTCACCCCCGATGGTGAAAAGATCACCAGTGAACGCAATGACCTGCCAGGGCAGGGGCGGATCGTTTTTGGGGGTGGGCACTTCGTCATGATGACGGGAAACAGCCAGGCAGGCCTTATCCGCAGTCAGGACGGCATCGTATGGACGCCGGTCGCCCTTCCGGGCGATGTCAAGGTCGGGTGGTTGGTCAACGCCGGACCGCTTCTCCTCGCCGGAAACAACACCTCGGTCTGGTCCTCTACCGATGCGGTTCACTGGAATACCGGGACCATGACGCCCAAAGGGAATCCCCTTTGGAGTGATGGAAAACGGTTCATCGGATCGGGCTGGCCCGGCAAGATGACCTGGAGTCCAGATGGCCGGATCTGGGAAAATGCCAATGAACTCACTGCCAACGGCATCAATCGGGTGGTGAAAGCCGGTAACCCATGATCTCGGGCCAGCGGATTATGAACCGGTTTCGTTTTCTTCTCCCTGCGCTGTCCTTGATCGCTGGCCAGGGCTTGGCCGCTTCGGATGCTGGTTTTGAGCAGTCGGTGGAGCCATTCCTGAAACAGCACTGCCACACCTGCCATGATGCCAAGAAGGCCAAGGCGGGCTTCCGCAGCGACCACCTGAGTGCCGATCTCGCGGTGCCGCGCATGGTGGACCATTGGAAGGAAGTGTTCGACCGCATCAATGCTGGCGAGATGCCGCCGGAGGACGAGCGCCGTCCGGATCCGAAACTCCAGACAGCCGTGGTCGAGTGGATCAACGCGAAGCTGCGTGAGGCCGATCTGGCCGCCAAGAATGCCGGTGGTCAGACCCCGATGCGGCGGCTCAACCGGGACGAGTATGCGAACACGGTCCGGGACCTGCTCCATCTCGATGAAAACTTCGTGCGTCCGCTGATCGAGGATCTGCCGGGCGACGGAAAGGCGGAAGGATTCGACCGTCTGGGAGTGGGTTTGTTCTTTGACCAGACCCAAATGGAGCGTGCGCTGCTGGTGGCGGAAAAGATCGCCGCCAAAGCCATCGTGGATGGAGGGCCTCCGCGCACGGAGGAAATCGTGTGGGAAGCGGAAAAAAATGCCGACAATCCGAAGACCAAGGTGTCCTACGCCGAACTTTCGGGGGTGAAGGACAAGATGGTGCCCGCTGGGCCCGCCGCGCTCGAGAAGAAGGGCGATGGTGTCATTTGGAGCCATGGCCATGAGTTGTGGCGGGGCAAAGAAAACACGGTCTGGAAGGGCATGTCCTGGCTCGTGCCGAACCTCGACAGCCTTGTCAAAAGTGACGGCTACTACCGGGTGCGTGTGATGGGTGGGGCCGACCAAGGCGCCCGTGGGGAGCCGGTCCGCATCCGTTTTGAGTATTTGCGGAACACTCCGGTGAGCACGGACTTCGAAATCACCATCACCGCGCCCATGAAGAAGCCCGCCGTCGCCGAAAAGATGGTCTTCCTGCGTGCGGGGGACGATGGCATGAAGCACACCTTGGTGCCGATGTGGAATCCGGTTTACGACCTCATCAAGTCGAACCCGGTGAAAGACAAACACTTCGCGAGCGTCAACGGCACCCGCAGCAGAATCGAGAAAGCCATCGCGGAAAAGAAGCCGGAAGCCGAGATCGTGGCGCTGCGCGAGGAATTGGCCAAACACATGGCCGAGGCGGCGAAATTCGACGGCCCCGTGGAAATTTACCATCCGGACCGCGACCCGAAGTCCGCCCCGCGTTTGTTTGTGGACTGGATCAAAGTGGACGGGCCCTACCCGACGGAGGATTTGCCCAAGGCGCAGGAGGAAGTCACCAAAATCATCGTCGAGGCGGAGCAGAGTCCCCGCAACCGCAGCGAAGGGGTGACCAATGGAAAGAACCAAGGAGAGCCGTTGGGCCGTGTGTTGAAGCCGGACGGCATTGATCTGGTGCAGGGCTGGCCGACGTATGAGCCGGAGACCTCGGAATTCGGGGCGGTGGAGCAGTGCAAGCTCGACGACCTTGTGACGCGGGACGGTTATTACCGGGTGCGCATCTTTGCCAAAGTGGACAAACGCGGCGGCAGCGAGGGACGCTTTCTGCTCGAATACGCCAAGGGAACGCCGATCCAATTGCGTGTCGAACGGCCGGTGGAACCGACCGGCGTGACCGAGCATACGGTTTTTCTGCGCGCGGGCGAACCGGGCATGAAGCGTGTCCTGCGGGTGCTCTGGACGGACACGCGCAAGGCCATCATTGCTGAACCGGTGCGGGACAAACTGGTCATCAGAAGCAAGCAACTCACCAAGGAAATCCAAACGGGCATCGCCGCCAAGCAGGAGGTCTCCGTATTCCAGACTGAACTTGCCAAGGTGAAAGAGGATCTTGCGTCCTTGAAGACCCCCGAGCGGATTTGGAATCCGGCGCTCGATCGGACGCAGTTTCCGGTGCTGCATTTTGACAAGGTCGAAATCGAAGGTCCCATCGAGTCCGAATGGCCACCGAAGAGTCACCAAGCTTTGTTCTTCGCCGGCGATGCGCGCTCGGATGAGGCTTATGTGCGTGAAATCTTCGCAAGGTTCCTCCCGCGGGCCTACCGGAGGCCTGTCAGTGGGGAAGAGGTGGAGTCTCTCGCCGCTGAGGTGTGGGAGGCGGTGCGGTCCAAACGGATGACCTTCGCCCAGGCGGTGCGGCAAGGCCTGGCGCGCGTCTTGTGCTCCAGCGGTTTCTGGTTCCTGGAGCGTGATGCCCCATCGGCACCTGCTTACGCGCTGGCTTCCCGTCTCAGTTACTTCCTTTGGAGCACGATGCCGGACGACGAACTGCTCTCCCTCGCCGCCAGCGGCAAACTTGTCGACAACACCGTGCTCGGTGCGCAGGTCGACCGCATGCTCAAGGATCCGCGCAGTAGTCAGTTGGTGAGAAATTTCGGGGGACAGTGGCTCGGGGTGCGGGAGTTTGGCAGTGTTGAACCAGCGAAGGACTACAAGGATTATGACGCCGCGCTCAAGGAAGCCGGTCGCGGGGAAGCCTATGCGTTTTTTGCCGAGGTTCTGCGTCAAAACCTGCCGGTGACCAATTTCATCGACAGTGATTTCGCGGTGTTGAATGAGCGCCTCGCCAAACACTACGGCATCGAAGGCGTCAGCGGGCCCGAGTTCCGGCGCGTGCCGATCAAGCCGGAGCACCACCGCGGAGGGGTGCTCGGCATGGCCGGACTGCTCACTTATCTCGCGGACGGAACACGCACCTTGCCGATGCGCCGCGGCACCTGGGTGCTCGCCAATTTCTTCAACGACCCTCCGGGAAACCCGCCGGCAAACGCCGGTGAGATCCAGCCCAACACCGCCGGGCAGAATCTCACCGTCCGCGAACGACTGCAACGGCACCGCGACGAGGAGACCTGCGCCAGTTGTCACGCCAAACTCGATCCTTACGGACTGGCCCTGGAGAATTACGACGCCATCGGCGCCTGGCGTGACCGGGCGAACGGAGAAGGTTTCAAAGGGAAGAATGTTCCGGTGATAGATGCCAGCGGCACTTTCCCGGATGGCAGGTCCTTCCAAACGATTGAGGAATACAAGGCATTGCTGCTCGATCAGAAAGACGCATTCGCCCGTTGTCTCGCCATCAAAATGCTGACCTACGCCCTCTGCCGTCCTGTTGGGTACACGGATCACGGGACGGTGGATGCTCTCGTTGCCGGGTTGAAGCAGAACGAGTATCGAATCCAGGCCCTTGTCAAAGGCATCATTCTGTCACCATCTTTTCAAACCAAATAGCCCCATGAAAAAACGCCCCGCGTCCGCTCCGCTGTCCCGCCGTTCGTTTCTGCGCGGCGCGGGCATCACACTGTCGCTGCCCTGGCTCGAAGCCATGAGCGTGAATGCTCGAGGCGCCGCCACAGCGGGTTCCATTGCTGCCGGCGAGATCCCGAAGCGCGCCGTTTTCACCATGTGGGGACTGGGGTTGAACGGTCGCGATTTCACGCCCAAGGAGACTGGTCCGGACTACGCACTTTCACCGATATTGAAGCCGCTCGAGACGCACCGGCGCGACTTCAGTGTCATTAGCGGCCTCAAACTGACGCATTCGGGCGGGCACGGTGGAGATCGCACGTTCCTCACCGGGACCAACACGCATGAGGCCGGGTGCAAGCTGCGCGTTTCCTGCGACCAGGAACTCGCCGAGGCGCTTGGCAAGGTCACGCGCCACCCTTCGCTGGTGCTGGGCATCAAACGGGGCACGGGATTCGGCAATCCGCAGGACAACACCCTCTCCTGGACGAAGAACGGCACGCCTATTCCCGCCGAGAACCGGCCGCATGTTTTGTTTGACCAGCTTTTCCGTCCTGACACCCCGGAATCACTGGCGGAGCGGGAGAGCGAGTTCGCCCGGCGCGGCAGTGTTCTGGATGCTGTGCGTGACGAGGCAAAGAAGCTCGAAGCCTCCCTCGGCAAAGTCGACCGTGAAAAACTCGACGAATATCTCACCGGTATCCGTGATCTGGAGAAAAAGATGCAGGAGGAGAAGAGCTGGTTGCGCCAACCGAAGCCGCAGGTTCCGGCCATCGACTTCGGCACAGAGCAGGGCCTCGATCCTGACAAGGGGGGGCTCGACTATCGCCGCTACCAACGGCTCATGTTCGATGTCATCACGCTCGCTCTGCAGACGGACAGTACCCGGGTCGTCAGCTACCAACCCCGGATGGACAACAGCGACGGCACCGGCGCCTACAAAGCCTTGGGCAACCCCTACGGCTACCATGAGATGACCCACCACGGCGAGGATCCCGACAAGCTGAAATGGTTCACCCAGTCCGACATCTACTACATGGAGGAGTGGGCTTATTTTTTGGGCCGGTTGAAGTCGGTCAAGGAAGGTCAGTCCACTCTGCTCGACCATTGCCTTGTCGCCTATGGCAGCACTGGAGGCAGCATCAACGCCCACGACAACCATCACCTGCCCGTCATGCTCGCCGGCGGCCGAGGTCTTGGCGTCACCCATCAGGGCCACATCCTCAGCGATGGCGACCGTTTGGGCAATTTGTGGCAAACTGTCTTCCATGTCATGGGGGTCCCTCTGCCGGAGGATTTTCAAGGGGGGGAAGCGGATGGAACGGTCAAAGCTCTTCTCTGAAACGCATATGAATCGCCTGACTGGCCGCCTGGTTGCGGCTCTCTTGTCCCTCTCCGTTCTGGCCGCCGCCAAGGACACCCCGGAGGAAGAAGCTCGGCAGGAAAGCCTTCGCGCGGCGATTCCCTTGGGTGGTAACTTTGATCCGCAACCCGCGGAAGGCATTTTTGTCGCCGCCGGACACAGCCTGAATGTCGTGGTCTCGCGCGATGATGGGATGACCTGGCAGAAGGTTTTTTACGGTGCTCCCGGCGGTGATCATGGCCGCTGGGCGGTTTGGAATTCCGTTGCCCACACGAAGGGCGTGTTTGCCATTGCCTCCGGTTGGGGGGCGCCGGGCACGGTCATTGCCTCGGACGATGGAAAGAACTGGAGGCACCTCACTGACGGGAACCGGCAGCCTCCGAGAAAAGAAGGCAAGCCCTACGACATGCTGACGACGATGGAGTTTCTGGGGGTGGAGGGTTCCTTCATCATGCCCTTGGAAGCGACACCCGATTTTGGTAAAACCTGGTTCCGCGCCTCGGCCTATGGATTCAAGGATGCCGCCGGAAAAAACCTGAAGGTGGATCTGTCGCATCCGTCGCTTGCCTGCGGTGAACACGCCGGAGGAAAACGCATCATCGTGATTGGTGACCAGGGACCGGCCATTTTCAGCGACGATCTAGGCCGGACGTGGATCCCACTCAACGTGAAGGCGGAACCATGGGATGAAACGATCGGAGCCAAGGGCATCATCGCCAAAGGTAGCGTCTTCCTAATGGTGAAGGGAAGCGGCCAAGCGGTGCTCCGTTCCGTGGATGGAGGGATGACGTGGGAGGCCCATCCGCTGGGGGTTGAGCGTCCTGAAAGCCGTTCCTTTGGGTTGTCTGTTGTGGGCGATGAGTTTTGGGTCACCGGCAAGAACGCCAAGGCCAGCAAGGATGGTGTCATCTGGCGTGATCTTCCTCCGGAGACTCCCGCGGGACGCTTTGCGGTATCAGAGAAGGGAACGCTGGTCAGCGTGGCCAAAAAGCGGAGCACGATTCTCCGCAGCGACGACGGCGGCACCACTTGGAAGGAAGTCTACCGGTTCACTCCCGATCCGAATGCGACCGGTGGAGCCCAAGGATTCGGGGACGTGGAGTTTGGCAGGGTCAAGCGAGTGGACGGACACTGAAAGGTTGCGGACTGCGGCTTCTCACCGGACCGCACCTCCCCGTTCACGGACTTGATAACCCCGGGGTTCCGAAGCATCGTGTTCTTCAGATCATGTCCAAGACGCTCACGCTCTTTTTCTTCCTGGTCCTGGTGGCCAAGGCGCACGCGGTTGATTTCAACCGCGACATCCGGCCGCTGTTGGCGCAGCATTGCTTCAAATGCCACGGCATGGACGAGCATGGGCGCAAAGGAGAACTGCGCCTGGATCACCGGGAATCCGCCACCGGAAAAGCCAAATCTGGTGAAACCGCCATCGTGCCGGGTCATCCGGAATCCAGTGAATTGGTGCGGCGGATTTTCAGCCGCGATGAAGACGAGGTCATGCCTCCGGCGCACACCAAATCCGTGCTTCCGGAAGCCGCCAAGGCTGTTCTGAAGGCTTGGATTGCGGAAGGCGCACCCTATGAGGCTCATTGGGCCTATGTGGCACCGGTGCAGGCTTCATTGCCGAGGCCGGGAACCCATCCGGTGGATTCTTTCATTCTGGACCGTCTTGCCAAAGAAGGGCTGCATCCCTCTCCTGAAGCCGACCGCCTCACGTTGGTGCGGAGGCTATCTCTGGATCTCCTCGGACTCCCTCCGTCTCCCGCCGAGGCCGATGCTTTTGTGAATGACCCTTCCCCAGATGCCTATGCAAACTTGGTCGATCGTTTGTTGGATTCAAAACAATATGGCGAGCGGTGGGCGCGACGGTGGCTGGATTTGGCACGCTACGCCGATACCAACGGCTTTGAAAAAGACCGTCCGCGCAGCATATGGCCCTACCGGGATTGGGTGGTGCGGGCGCTCAATGAGGACATGCCTTTTGATCAGTTCAGCATCCGACAGCTTGCCGGCGACATGCTGCAGAATCCCACGCCGGACGATCTGGTGGCCACCGGATTCCACCGCAACACGATGCTCAACGAAGAAGGTGGCATCGATCCGAACGAATATCGATTCTATGCCATGGTGGACCGCGTGAATGTCACCGGCACGACGTGGATGGGGCTCACCCTGAACTGCTGCCAGTGCCATACCCACAAGTACGATCCCATCGCGCACACGGATTACTACCAGGTTCTGGCCCTGCTCAACAATGCTTCCGAACCCACCTACCACATAGAAACGGAGGAGATCCGGGCACGGCAGAAGGCGCAGTCGGAGCAGATCGGGAAACTGGAGGCCGAACTGCCAACGAAGTACCCCGGTGGGGAAGCGATGATGAGGAAAGGTTTTGCCGAATGGGTGGCGAGCTCGCAGAAATCCGCCTCGCGGTGGGAAGTTCTTCGCCCTGTGAAAATGGAGACGACCCTGCCGCATCTCGAGCTGCTGCCGGATGGGTTTATCCTCGGGAACGGCGACATCTCGAAGAGCGAAGTCTATGATTTGACTGTGCGCGCTCCGGTCAAGGGTGTCCGGTCCCTTCGCATTGAGGTCGCTTCCCATCCGGATTTGCCGAATGGCGGGCCCGGCCTGACCTACTATGAGGGACCATTGGGCGGCTTTTTTCTGAGCGAGTTGCAGGCTTTCCAGAAGGGTCAGCGTGTCAGCATAACCGGGGCTTCGGCAACAAATGATGCAGAGGAGGACCGTATCAGCGATGCCTCCCCCGCAAAGCCCACTTCCAAAAAGACTTCCAAAAAGAACAATGCCAGAGCCGCTCTGGACGGGGAGATGTCCAGTGGCTGGCAGGTGCTCGGCGGGTCTGGCGTCGGACATGCCGCCGTGTTTCACTTCGCGGAGCCGATGGATCTCACCGACGGACTGGATATAAAAATGCTCTTTGAGAAGCATTTCGCCTGCCCGCTCGGCCATTTCCGCATCTCCGTGACCACGGGCGATCACGCCGCCGCCACCGGTCTGCCGGCAGCGGTTGAGGCAGCTCTGGCGACGGGCGATGCCACGAAACAGGATCTGCTCCTGCGGCATTTTTTGGAAACCGCTCCCGAGATGAAAGAGGCGGTTGCGCCCCTCTTGGCCGCCCGGAAGTCTCCGGTGCTGGGTCAGGCTACTCTGGTGATGAAAGAGCGGGCCGCCTCCAACCCCCGGATCACCCACCGATACCACCGCGGCGAGTACCTCCAACCGAAAGAGGAGGTCACTCCCGGCGTTCCGGCGTTCCTCCCTCCTTTGCCCAAGGACGCGCCGGCCAACCGCCTCAGCTTCGCCAGGTGGCTCTTCGCTCCGGAGAACCCGCTCACCGCACGGGTCACCGTGAACCGGCAGTGGCAGGCTTTCTTTGGGCGCGGTCTGGTGAAGTCACTCGAAGATTTCGGGTACCAAAGCGATCCTCCTTCCCATCCTGAATTGCTGGACTGGCTCGCGGTTGAGTTCCGCAAGGAGGGGTGGTCCCTGAAAAAGCTCCACCGTCTCATTGTCACCAGCGCCACCTACAAACAGAGCAGCCGCATCCCCCCGGAACTGGCCCGGCGGGATCCGGAAAACATCCTGCTGGCCCGCGGGGCGCGCTTCCGTTTGGATGCCGAGGTCATCCGCGACTCGGCGTTGCAGGCCGCCGGGATCCTTTCCCTGAAAATGGGGGGCCCCGGGGTCTATCCACCGCAGCCTGCCAGCGTGACGACCGAAGGCACCTATGGCAAGGTGGATTGGAAAACCAGCGAGGGAGAGGACCGCTACCGTCGCAGTCTCTACACGTTCACCAAACGCACCGCACCGTTCGCCATGGCGACGACCTTTGACGCTCCCACTGGAGAGTCCTGTCTCGCGAAGCGCGAGGTCTCCAACAGTCCCTTGCAGGCTCTCACGCTTCTCAACGACCAGATGTTTCTGGAAGCTGCCAGGGCCATGGCCAACACAGTTGTCACTGAATCCAGGACCGATGGCGACCGCCTGCAAAACATTTTTCGCCGCTGCCTCACCCGGCCGCCGGCCCCGGATGAACTGGCTTCATTGCATGCCTTCCTGCAAAAACAGAGGGAGAAGAATCTGGAAGACAATACGCTGTGGACGGTAGTTTGCCGGGCCATCCTGAACCTCGACGAATCGATCACCCATCCATGAACTCGTCCCACCTCACCCGCCGGCATTTTTTCCAGGACTGCGCCATCGGAACGGGCAAAATCGCCCTGGCTTCGCTCCTTGCCGACTCCGCCCAAGGATCGACAACCAGCCCCAACGCCGCGGCTCTGAGTCATTCTCGCCCCAGGGCCAAGGCGGTCATCCACCTGTTTATGGCCGGGGCTCCCTCGCAGCTTGAGTTGTTTGACAACAAGCCCATGCTCACCAAGTTCGAAGGCAAACCGCTGCCGCCTTCCATCATCGGAGGGCAGCGTTATGCTTTCATCCGACCCGATGCCGCAGTCCTGGGGCCGCGTTACCGGTTTTCCCGTCATGGCGAGTGCGGTGCGGAACTTTCGGAAATGCTTCCTCATTTGGCCACGGTGGTGGATGACATCGCCTTGGTGAAATCCTGCCGGACCACGCAGTTCAACCATGCGCCGGCCCAGATTTTCATGAACACGGGTTTTTCCCAGCCCGGACGGCCCAGTATGGGCTCCTGGATCACCTATGGCCTCGGCGCCGAATCCCGGGATCTGCCTTCCTTTGTGGTCATGAGCACGGGAAGCGGCATCAGCGGTGGTGCCGCGTGTTGGAGCAGCGGCTTTCTTCCCAGCGTGTATTCCGGCACCCGATTCCGCAACACGGGGGATCCCATCCTGAATTTGAGCACGCCTGAGGGAATCGGGGCCGACACCCAGCGCGATACCATCGACCTCATCAATGCCATGAACCAGCGCCGCCTCCGGCTCGACGGTGACAGTGAGACCGCCACCCGGATCGCCAACTATGAGATGGCCTACCGCCTCCAAAGCTCCGCGCCGGAACTGATGGATCTGACGAAGGAAGACAAGGCCACGCTGGAAATGTACGGCTGCGATCCGAAGGTGCCTTCGTTCGCCCGTGCCTGCTTGTTGGCCCGGCGCATGGTGGAGCGCGGTGTGCGCTTTATCAACATTTACCACGAAGGTTGGGATGCTCACAGCGACGTGGCGGGCAATGTGAAAAGGAATTGCGGGGTGACGGACCGGGCCAGTGCCGCCCTGATCCAAGACCTCAAGCGGCGGGGCCTGCTGGACAGCACTCTGGTGGTGTGGGGAGGGGAATTCGGCCGCACCCCGATGGTCGAGGCCAGTGTCTCACTCGGCCGGAGCATGGGGCGGGACCATCACCCCCAAGCCTTCACGATGTGGATGGCCGGCGGTGGCATCAAAGGCGGAGTGACCCTTGGTGCGACGGATGAGATGGGCTTCAACATCGTCGAGGACGAGGTCCATGTGGCGGACCTGCAGGCGACTATTCTCCATTGCCTCGGTATTGACCATGAACGCCTCGTCTTTCGCAAGGCGGGTTTGGATTTCAAGCTCACCGGCGTGGAGCCCTGCCGGCTCGTTCAACAGATCCTGGCTTGAGCGTCATGCCGCGGAATCCCACCTGTCATATCAGGGGATGTCAGATTCCAGCGCGGCAGCCCGTTGGGATGAGGATGTCCTCCGTCCTTTCCCTATCAGCAATGTCCTGGGTCCGTCGACGATGCCGCAGGGAGGAGGCAAGAGGCTGTCGTTTCGGGGGGAATCAAATGAATCATCGCAGGAAGTTCGACTTGTTTCAGTCCTTCCTTTTTCTGTTACTGGTCGTCCTGACAACCACGGTTGCCCCCGCCGGCCGGGCTCAGTCGCGGCCCAATTTGCTTTGCATTGTCGCGGACGATCTCGGATACGGCGAACTGGGATGCTACGGTGGACGGGACATTCCGACGCCGCATCTCGACGCTCTGGCGGCGGGTGGCGCGCGCTTCACCAACGGATACGTCACCGCTCCTTTCTGTGCCGCTTCCCGTGCTGGACTGTTGACGGCCCGTTATCAAACCCGGTTTGGATTTGAGTTCAATCCCATCGGTGACAAGAATGCCGCCCCCGGCATCGGACTTCCGGTCGGGGAAATGACCTTGGCGGACCGGCTACAGGAAGCTGGTTATGCCACTGCCCTCATTGGCAAGTGGCACCTCGGAGGCACCGCTCCGTTCCATCCTCAGCGCCGGGGCTTTGATGAGTTCTTCGGTTTTCTTCACGAGGGACATTATTTCGTCCCGCCACCCTGGACCGGTGCGACGACCTGGCTGCGTCGCAAGGCCCTGCCGGACGGTTCCGAGGGACGCTGGACGTCGCCCGACGGCCGCGTCATTTGGAGCACCCACCTGGGCAACCGGGAGCCCGCCTATGACACGGACAATCCCATTCTCCGAAGCAGCCAGCCGGTTCTGGAAACCGCCAATTTAACCGATGCCTTCACCCGTGAGGCCTGTGACTTCATGGAACGACACCGGTCCCAGCCTTGGTTTCTCTACCTTCCTTACAACGCGGTCCACAGTCCCATGCAGGGCATGGACGGATACATGGAAAAATTCGCCCACATCGGAGACATCCACCGGCGAATTTTTGCCGCCATGCTCTCCCAACTGGACGACCGCATCGGCACGGTGCTCGGCAAGTTGCGCGAAACCGGGCAGGAGGACCACACGCTGATCGTCTTTCTGAGCGACAACGGGGGGCCGACAAAAGAACTGACTTCGAGCAATGCCCCTCTTCGTGGTGGTAAGGGGGAACTCTGGGAGGGAGGGATCCGGGTGCCCTTTGTCATCTCCTGGAAAGGCGTGGTGTCCGCTTCCCGGGTGATCGACACGCCCGTGACTTCGATGGATGCCAGTGCCACTCTGCTGGAGGCGGGGGGAATCCGGAGCCATCCTGGCAAAACCTTGGACGGGGTGAGTCTGCTTCCGATGCTTACTGGAAAAAATCCTGCCGCAGTGCACGACACCCTGTTCTGGCGTGTCGGGAAAAAGAACGCGCTGCGTCAAGGGGATTGGAAATGCATCCGGGAAGGCGGTGATTGGCAACTCTTCGACCTCGCCTCTGACGTCGGTGAAACCACGGATCTTGCCGCCAAGGAGCCGAACCGGGTCAAGGCCATGGCGTTGCTGTGGGATCGCTGGAACTCCGAACAAGTCGATCCACTGTGGTGAATGCCGCGTAAGCCTGTCATGAAAACCTCCCTGCTGTGGCTCCTGGCACTTGTCATAATGGCAAAGGTCTCCTGGGGGGCAGACAGGCCCAATATCCTCTTCATTCTGACGGATGATCACGGGTGGCCGACCCTGGGTTGCTACGGATCGAAGAAGGTCCCCACGCCGCATCTCGACCGTCTCGCCGGGGAAGGGATGAGGTTTTCCGAGGCCTATGTGATGCCTCAGTGCACTCCAACCCGCGCGGCTCTGCTCAGCGGGCAACATACCGCGAGAAACGGCATGTGGCATGTCATTCCCTGGTATGGACTGCCATGGGCGCGGGTGCAGGAACCGGGCTACCGGGAGCAGTTTCCGCGGGATCTCCCCAACCTTCCCAAAAGCCTGCGCGATGCGGGATACACAACCGGCATGGCCGGCAAATGGCACCTCACGACCGGGGCGGACGGCGACTATGCTTCCCTCCGCCCGGAGGCGGCGGGTGCCTATGGGTTTGACTGGGTGGCGCCGCGCGGTCCAGGGAGCCAGAATGAAGGCGACAAATGGGTCGATCACCTCACAGATCAGGCCATTGGTTTCATTCGGGGACACCCTGACAAACCCTGGTTTTGCTATCTCGCCCACCACACCCTGCATGGGGTCGTGTCGGCTCCTCCTGATCTGGTCAAAAAACACCTTGCGGCCGGGGCGCCGGAGACGGGGATGTTCAATGCCACTTATCTCGCCGCCATCGAGCACCTGGATGACAGCCTCGGTAGACTGTTGGGCGCGCTTGATGAGATGAAGCAGCGGAACAACACATTGGTGGTCTTTCTCACCGACAACGGCGGGCTTGACACCAATTACCACCTGCCCGAGGTCAGAGACGGCAGTCGGCCGCTGCAGATCAAAACTCAGGAATTTGACAACGCCCCGCTGCGCGCCGGCAAAGGAAGCCCTTATGAGGGCGGCATCCGTGTGCCGTGCATCGTCCGGTGGCCGGGGCATGTGAGCCCGGGCCGGGTCTGCAGCACTCCCGTCCACGTCGTGGACTGGATGCCCACTTTGCTCGCCGCCTCCGGGGCTTCTTCCCCCGCGCACCACCGACTCGATGGCGCGAATTTGCTACCGCTCTTTGACGGGGGAACCATTGCTCCCCGGACGTTATTCTGGTACCTGCCCCTCTATGACCTGCGCTGGGCTGCCACGCCCTGTGCCGTGATCCGGCAGGGCGACTGGAAGCTCATCGAGTCCTTCGGGGATTGGTTCGATGACGAGCCCCGTTACCATGTGGGATCCCGGTTGGAACTCTTCAATCTGCGGGAGGATCCCGGTGAGCTGGTTGACCGATCCACTTCCGAGTCGGTGCGTGCCGCTAACCTGAGCATCCAGCTGCGCGACTGGATGCGTTCGATTCCCGTTCCGATTCCGGGTGACAATCCCCATTTCGATCCGACCCGGCAGTTCGAGGAGACCAAGGTGAAGCCCGAATGGTTGAAGTGATCACTGCCGCGCGCAGGGTGTTCCGCTGGCAGGCCGGTTGAGAACGGGCTGTCAGGTTCTGTCGGTGGAATCGTTACTAGGAGGATGGCAATGAACTTCACGCCGGTTACCTTCTCGCTCACGGTGGCGGCATTTCTGGTGCCGTCAGGCCATTCCCTGCATGCGGTCGATCCGCCACAAGCTCTGGTGGAGCGTTATTGCCTTGCTTGCCATGACGCGGACGTCAAAAAAGGAGGTCTCGATCTCGGATCCATTTTGGACGAAGACCTTTCGGCCCACACCGCCGTCTGGGAAACCGTGGTCCGCCAGCTCAACACCCGTCAGATGCCTCCGGTGGGCAAGAAGCGTCCCGGCGCGGAGGGTTATGACGGCGCGGTGGCAGAATTGACTGCCGCATTGGATGACTTGGCGGAGCGCCATCCCCGTCCGGGAAGGACCTTGACCTTGCGGCGACTGACCCGGGTCGAGTACCAGAATGCGGTGCGTGATCTCCTTGCGGTGGATCTTGATGCGTCGAAACTGTTGCCGGCCGATGAGGCCAGCCACGGCTTCGACAATGTCACGGTGGGGGATCTCCCTCCCGCTTTGTTGGACCGCTATCTCACAGCGGCCCAAAAAATCGCCCGGCTTGCTGTTGGCGCCTCCACAGAATCGGAGATCATGGCTGTTCGGGTCAGGCCGGACATCACTCAGGAATACCAGGTGCCGGGTCTTCCGTTGGGGACCCGAGGAGGGGTGTTAATTCCGCGGGTCTTTGCCCAGTCGGGAGACTACGAGGTTCAGGTGCGGCTCCAGAGGGACCGGAATGAGCAGGTTGAAGGGATGAATGGAAACCATGAACTGCAAGTTCTCCTGGATCGTGAGGTCATGACGCAATTCACTGTGCAGCCGGCCAATGACAAAAACTACGAAATGATCGATGCCCATTTGAAGACTCGGTTCCGGGTGGTCGGCGGGCAGCATGATCTCGGGGTGACCTTCCTTCCCAATGGATCCCCCGTGTTGGAGAGGCTTCGTCAGCCCTACAAGTCCAGCACCAATCTGCATCGGCACCCACGGCTCTCACCGGCCGTCTATCAGGTGACCATTACGGGCCCGCTCTCGGCGCAAGGCGTTGGCGACACCCCGAGCCGCCGGATGCTGTTCCAAGGCAAGGCACAGGACGCCAAGGCAGTGCTGATGCCGGTCCTGCAGCGAGCCTACCGACGGCCCGTGACCGAGGAAGATTTTGCCCGGCTGGAACCTTTCGTGACCGGAGCGCCCTCTTTTGAAGCGGGCATCGAATCTGCGCTGGCGGCAATCCTGGTCAGTCGGGAGTTCCTGTTCCGCGCCGAGCAGGACCAAGCTCGGTCTCCCTACCGGTTGAGCGATCTTGAACTGGCCTCCCGGCTTTCGTTTTTTCTCTGGAGCAGCATTCCCGATGAAGCGCTTCTGGCAGGCACTCTGAATGTGGAGTCCCAGACCCGCCGGATGCTGCGCGATCCGCGGGCGAAGTCTTTGGTGACGAATTTCGCGGATCAGTGGCTTTATCTGCGCAATCTGGAGTCGATTACCCCCGACGCCCGTCTGTTTCCTGACTTTGATGACAACCTCCGGGAAGCCTTGCGGAAGGAAACGAGCCTGCTGTTTGAGGACATCGTGAAACACGACCGCAGTGTGCTCGAATTGCTGCGGACAGACCGCACCTGGCTTGATGAACGACTGGCAGCCCACTACGGGATTCCGCATGTTTATGGGAGTCGGTTCCGTGAAGTAAAGCTCGAACCCGGCTGGCAGCGTGGGGGGCTGCTACGGCAGGGCAGTATCCTGACAGTGACTTCGTACGCCACCCGCACCTCGCCGGTGATACGGGGGCACTGGATCCTGAAGAACCTCCTGGGATCCCCGCCGCCCCCGCCTCCGCCCAATGTGCCGGCTCTCGATGGCGTGATCTCCGAAACGTTGCCCATCCGGGAGCGTCTGGCAAAGCACCGGGAGAATCCCGCCTGTGCGAGTTGCCATGCCCTGATGGATCCAGTGGGATTTGCTCTGGAAAGCTACGACGCGATGGGCCGCTGGCACGATCTGGTGGAAGGTCGGCCGGTGGACAACAATGGCGGTTTTGCCGATGGTAGCGAGTTTTCCGGAGTGGCAGGACTGGAAGATGTGCTCCTGCAGCGTCCGGAACTCTTTGTGGGCACCCTGACCGAGAAACTGCTGACCTATGCCCTCGGTCGTGGTCTGGAGCCGGATGATGCTCCGGCGGTTCGGGCCATTGTGCGCCGGGCAAAAGCGCACGACTGGCGGTTCTCAGAAATTGTGGGGGGCATCACCTCAAGCGTTCCGTTCACGATGAGAAGCCGCTGATGCCGCCGATCGGCAAGTTTGGGGTGTTCAATGGGGCGGAGTTTGGCTAGGATCCCGGCAGTCATGAAACGCGTCCTGTTTGCCCTGCTTCTGCTGACTTCCATTCCTCCGGAAGAACCCTCCCGGACGTGGACCTCCCCTGATGGTAAATCAACCTGTCTGTCAGGTTTCGGAACTGGGGCGCGTTGCCACTCCCAACCATGAGCACCTTCACCACGCGGAAATCGCTCTCCCGCCGGACCCTCTTGCGGGGTGTCGGGGCGGCGCTGTCCTTGCCTTTCCTCGACGCCATGGTGCCGGCGGCCACTGCCGCGACTCGCGCGGTTGTTCCGGCGAAACGACTCGGCTACATTTATATCCCCATGGGGTGTGACATCACCCGATGGACCCCGGGGCGGGGACCGGCTGATCAACTGGGAGAATTGTCCCCGATTCTGAAGTCGTTGGAACCAGTCAGGCATCAGTGTACGGTGATCTCCAATCTGGAGCTTGAGCCCGCCTACCCGGGAACCCACGCGACCTCGAATGCCTCGTTCCTCAGCGCGGCCCGGGTCAGGCACACCGAGAGCAGTGATTACTACAACGGAACCACGGCTGATCAAATTGCTGCGAAAGCAATCGGTCAGGGGACCCAACTGCCTTCTCTGGAGTTGGCCATGGACTTGATGCAGGTCGTCGGCCAGTGTGATAACGGGTATGCCTGTGTCTACCAGAACAACCTCTCCTGGTCCTCCCCGACCACACCGTTGCCAGCAGAGGCCCATCCCCGATTGGTGTTTGAGCAGCTCTTCGGTGATGGCGGCAGCAGGGTGGAACGGCAGGAAGCGCTGCGGCGCCGGTCGAGCTTGCTGGACTTTGTCAAAGACGACATGAAACGCCTCGCCGGGCAGCTGGGACCGGAAGACCGCGACCGGGTGAATCATTACCTGGATTCTGTGCGGGAAGTGGAGCGCCGAATCCAGCAGGCCGGGGCGGGGGTTGCGGAAAACGAACTCCCCGATCTCGAGCGTCCCAACGGGGTGCCAGCCAGTTATGCCGATCACGCGAGGCTCATGTTCGACCTCCAGGTGCTCGCCATGCAGGGGGATGTGACCCGCGTCATCACTTTCCAACTCGCCCGGGAAACGAGCAACCGGACGTATCCCGAGATTGGTGTGAGTGATCCGCATCACCCGCTTTCCCATCACGGTAACGATCCCGGGAAGATCGAACGTCTTTCGAAAATCAATGCCTTCCATGTCGGATTGTTTGCCGGTTACCTCGCCAAACTCGCCGCGACCAAGGAAGCCGACGGTACCCTGCTCGACCACTGTCTGCTGCTCTACGGGAGCGGCATGGGCAATCCCAATGTCCACGACCACACCAACCTGCCCATCATTGTCGCCGGCGGCCGGTGCGCCGGAGTCAGCGGAAACCGGCATCTGCGCTCAGAACGGTCCTTGCCGCTGGCGAATCTTCACCTGACGTTGCTCGACAAGGCGGGCGTGACCTTGGACAAATTCGGGGACAGCAACGGGGTGATCACGGTGCTGTGATCCATCCTTCATCGGCGTCCCTTTCCGATCCGGAATCATGATTGCCTTAACCGAAAAATGGGCGGGTATTTTCTTGGCGGTGATGGTTCCAATTGTCCCCATGGCGGCCGCTGATTTTCCCGATGATGCTGAAAAGCAGGAGTGGGAGCGTGTTGAAAGCCGCCTTCTCGCGAAGTCGGACGTCAACGCCGCCCAGTCCGACGGCACCACGGCATTGCATTGGGCCGCGTATCATGACCGTGGTGACATTGTGGAGAAGTTGCTGGCGGCGGGAGCAGCGGCCGATCGCTCGAACCGCTATGGCATCACCCCTCTGTTGATCGCCTGTCAGAACGGGAACGAGGCCATCGTGGAGGCCCTGCTGGTCGCAGGTGCCAACGTCAACGCCTCTCAGCGCGGGGGGGAAACCGCGCTCATGATCGCGGCGCGGACTGGAAAGTCCGGCGCGGTGCAGGTGTTGCTCGATCACGGGGCGAAAGTCGACGCCAGCGAGAACCATGGGCAGACGGCTCTGATGTGGGCGGCAACGGAGGGGCACGCGGCAGTGGTGTCGTTGTTGCTGCAACAGGGAGCGGATCTGAAGTACCGGCTCAAGTCCGGCTTCACGGCGTTGCTCTTCGCTGCCCGTGAGGGCAAAAGCGCCGTCGTGGACACTCTCCTGAAAGCGGGGGCGGATCCCCGGGACGCCATTGCCACAGCAGAGGCTCCCGGTGGTCGCGGGGCTCCCGATGGTGTCTCCGCCGTCGATTTGGCCATAGAGAACGGATACTTTGAACTCGCTCTGACCCTCGTCCAAGCCGGTGCCGATCCCAATGATCAAAGGAGCGGGTTCGCCCCGTTACACCGGCTCACCTGGGTGCGCAAACCACCGCGGGGGGATGACGAAGCCGGCCAGCCTTCCCCCGAAACTCATGGGAAACTGACCAGTCTGGATTGCCTGCGCGCCTTGGTTGCCGCCGGTGCTGCGGTTGATGCGCCCCTGCCGGAACGGGCCAAGGCACGCGCCTTTGGTTCGATCAATTTCAGCGGTGCCACCCCCTTTCTGCTGGCCTGTCGCAATGCGGACCTTCCGATGATGAAACTGCTCGTCGCCCTCGGAGCTGATCCAGAACGTCCCAATGCCGATGGATCCACTCCTTTGATGGCGGCCGCCGGTCTCGGCTGCTACGCGCCGGATGAAGAGGCGGGGACCGAAGAGGAATGCCTCGAAGCCTGCCGGTATCTGCTCAGTCTGGGCGCGGACGTGAATGCGGTGGACCGGAATGGCCAAACTGCGATGCACGGGGCGGCCTACAAAAGTCTCCCCAAGGTCGTCCAATTCCTGGCCGACCGGGGTGCCGCCATCAATGTCTGGAACCGCAAAAACTCGAAGGGATGGACCCCACTGCTGATCGCCCAGGGTTTTCGGCCGGGCAATTTCAAGCCCAGCGCTGAAACGATCGCGGCCATCAGTGGGATCATGATCGCAAACGGGATCGATCCGCCGCCTCCACCAGAACGGGATGCCGAGCCGAAAAAAAAGGGCTATGATCCCTGATCTGTAACGATTTCCTTTCACCCATGCTGATCAAGCATTTTAGAACTTCCCGCATGAAATATCTGGCTGCCCTTCTTGTCCTGGTTTCTCCGTCCTTCGCCTTGGCGGAACCTCTGGTGGTCGGACTTTGGCCTGGGGCGCCCCCCGGCCCTCCCGCGAAAGTGACCGGGCCGGAAATCAACCAAACCAAACCGGAGGACAACCTCATTGCTGGGCGGCCCCTCATCAGGCTTGGCAATGTCAATGCTCCGGAAGTTCATGTGTTTTTGCCTACCAAAGAAAAAGCGAACGGGAGTGCGGTGGTGATTTGCCCCGGCGGCGGATTCAGCATTCTGGCCTGGGATTTGGAAGGCACCGAGGTCGCCTCGTGGCTCAATGAAAAAGGGATCGCCGCCCTGGTGGTGAAATACCGGGTTCCCACCCGCGAATATGACGTGCCAGGAAAATGGCAGGGGCCGGTCATGGACACCCAGCGTGCTCTCAGCCTGGCCCGCAGCCATACCGCGGATTGGGGGCTCGATTCCCGTCGGGTCGGGGTGATGGGTTTTTCCGCAGGCGGCGAGACCGCGGCACTCGCCGCGGTGCGGCGGGGGCAGCGGCTTTATGACAAAGTGGATGCGGTGGGCGAAGTCGGGTGCCACGCCGATTTTGCGCTACTCATCTATCCTGGTGGGATTGCCGGACCGGATGGCACTTTGAAATCCGACTACGTGGTGACTCCGGAAACGCCGCCGATGTTTTTTGTCCATGCGGCAGATGACAAGGTGACCTGTCTGAGCAGCACGGCACTCTTCACTGCTTTGAAAAAAGCCGGAGTGCCGGCGGATCTTCACATTTTCGCGACGGGTGGGCATGGCTATGGATTGCGGCGCACAGATGCCCCCGTGACTCAGTGGCCCCGACTGGCGCTCGATTGGTTCCGTGATCGGAAGTTGCTCGAGCCCAGGTCCTCTGAGCCAGCTGCCGCCGCGCTCCCTGCCGCAGGGCCTCCCCGCTAGCGCGATCCGGGTGGGATTGACATTGAGCAGGCTTCTTTTCTTTGGGAAAGTCCGGGATCATTCCTCCTTCTTTTCCTCCATGCACTCCCGGCTTTGCTCCCTTCTCACCCTGCTGCTGAGCGGTTTCTTTATTGGGGCCTCATCTGGCGGGGAGTCGCCGGTCAAAATTGTCCTGGTCGGTGATTCCACCGTCTGCGATTACCCCGCAACACTCCCGACCCGGGGCTGGGGAATGTATCTTCAGGAGGCCTTTCGGGCGCCAGTCCAGGTCATCAATCTGGCCAAGAGCGGGCGCAGCACCAAAACCTTCCGCAGCGAAGGACGGTGGGCGGCAGCCCTGGCCGAGCACCCGGCTTACATTTTCATCCAAATGGGCCACAATGACTCCCATGGTCCTGGCCGTCCCGAATCGACCGATGCCGCCACCGAATACACGGAGAATCTCCGCGCTTTCATCCGCGAGTCGCGCGAGATCGGTGCCCAACCGGTGCTGGTCACTCCGATGGTGCGCCGCACGTTCAATGAAGATGGGACTCCGCGGGACCATCTGGCTCCTTATGCCGCGGCGATGACCGCGGTCGCTGATGATGTGGGGGTGCCCCTCATCGACCTGCACGCCTCGAGTCGGCAATTGTTGCTCCAGCAGGGCGATGCCGACAGTGCGGCGTTTTCGAATGCTGAAGGGGATCGCACACATTTCAACGAAACCGGAGCCAGAGCCATGGCCGGGCTGGTCATCCAGGAACTGCCTTTCATGGTGCCCGGACTCTCGCCCTTTTTGGCCAAGCCGGTGCCGATCGAAGTTTATTTGGTGGGAGGGCAGTCCAATGCCACAGGGCAGGGGTATCTCGCCAATCTCCCGGCCGGGACGGCACCCGACCGCCGGGTGCTCTTGTTTCACTCCGGTCGGCCGCACCTCGACAGCGGAGCTCCCCCTCTGACGTGGCTGCCATTGCGCCAAGCCTCGGAGTCGCCCGACCGCTTCGGACCGGAACTGGGATTTGGCAACCGCCTTCAGGAACTGCGGCCCGGCACCAAATTGGCCCTGATCAAACACGCGCACTCCGGGACCAATCTCCACAAAGATTGGCTGCCGGGGGACTCCGTCCCCCCGGAATCTGCCGGACCACAATACAAAGCCTTTGTCGAGACGGTGGAGCAGGGGCTTGCGGGGCTTCGTCAGATCGGATACGAGCCCCGGTTGGCGGGCATGATTTGGCAACAGGGAGAGAGCGATGCCAAAGGCACGGAAATCGCCGCCGCTTATGGGACACATCTCAAGGATTTCATCGCGCGGGTTAGAGAGCAGTTCCAAGCGCCGGAACTTCGGTTCGTCTACGGGGAGGTCCTGCCGCCGCCCAACGCGGGCGAGGCCCGTGACTTGGTCCGCACGGGGCAGGCAGCCGTCGATGAAAACAGCGGTGGCCCGCTTTCTGTCCCCGGGGCGCGCCTGGTGAAGACGGACGATTTGGACCACCGGGCCAATGATCCCAACACCCGTTATCCCACTGATCACGTCCATTTTGGCACTCTGGGCACCTGGGAAATGGGGCGACGGTTTGCCGAAGCCATGGTCCGGGGGGGAATTCTGCCCGAAAAAACAACCCGGTAAATCCAGACGGCCCCGGCGGTCTGACAGCCGGGCAGGGATCGGCGAAAGTTGCACCAACTGTTCCACCTTTCCGTTTGTCTGAACGCCAACGGTCTGCTAGGATTGGCAAGTTTTTTAAGGATTTCCATGGACCCTGCTTCCCAAGATTCGTCGACCGGCTTCGTTTTTGCCGATCATCTGCAACTCGATCTTTCGCCGACTCGGGATTTTTACAAGGTCATGCTGCAAGGCCTGATCCACAAAAACAACAACATGCTGGGTGTGATCCAGGGCTTCTCCAGCCTCATTTTGATGGATGACCAGCTGGCTCCCAGTGTGCGGGAAAATGTCCAACAAATGAAAGACTCGGCCCAGCATTCGGCCGACCTCTCCAAAATCATCCTCAGCACCGCCGGGTGTGCCCGCGTCCAGGCCGAGCCGATCAATCTAGGGGCCATGATCAATTACATTGAGATGAAGTCCCGTGACATTTGTGCCAAGCGCAAAGTAGCCGTGACCTTCAACTCCCGCCCCAATCTGCCAATGGTGATAGGGGACTCTGGACGCCTTTCCGAAGTGATTCTCGAGCTGGTGAAGAATGCCGCCGAAGCCGCTTCCATTGTGGAAGGCGGCGAGGTCGCGATTGACGTGCTCGGGCCTGGGGAGGCCTCTCCCGTCACGGACAACCGGGTCGACCTGTTTGTGCGCAACAGCAGCGAAAACATGAGCCCTGAAAAGATCAAAGAATCCTTCCTTCCTTTCGTTTCCAACAAGGATGCTTCGCACTACGGGATCGGCCTGACCACTGCCGGAGTCCTCTCCGGCCAGATGGGCATGCGCCTTGGTCTGCGTTGCAGCGAAGGCACCATGACGGCTTGGCTTTCCATGCCGGCCGCCTGATCATGGCCTCCCGGCCCCTTTCTGCAGGGCTTCCAACCGACGGCTCTGCCAACTTCAGACTTCCGAGTTCTGTGTCGACTCATGGTTCCACTTCCAGCGTCTCCGGTTTGCCGGACCTCGAGCGGCTTGAGACGCTGACACGCCAACATGTCGCCACCTGGAAAGGCGCGACCCTGGAGTTCGAGCCCATCCTCAAAGGAGGGTCCGGGCGGGCATTCCATCGGGTGCGTTGCACCAGCCCGGGGACGGATCGGGTCACCGTCATTGCGATGGCCTATACCATGGAGCGGGAGGAAAATGGCCGCTTCGAAGCCATCTCCGACTTCCTTAAGAGTCATCGGGTGGCTGTGCCGGACCTTGTTGCACGCGATACGGCTGACCGTCTGCTTTGGATCGAAGATCTCGGACCCACCGACCTATGGAGCCTGCGGAATGAGGACTGGGACACGGTCCGCGCTCCCCTCTACCGGGCGGCACTTGCCGAGGTCGCCAAAATCCATTCCATCCGTGAGGATCAACTCCCTCCGGAGCTGCCCCAATTGCAGCCGGGATTCGACAGATCCCTGTATCAATGGGAACAGGAGTATTTTTTCGAACATTTCGCGGGACGGTTTGCCCGGAGTGATGTGGATACACTGCTCCTAATCCAGCAATGCGCCGCCCTCCGGGAGCTGATCGATGAATTGGCGGCGTTGCCGCGTTTCCTTGTTCACCGGGATTTTCAGTCACAGAACATTTTGATTCATGAGGGGCGTCCCTGGCTCATCGATTACCAGGGCATGCGTCTGGGGCGTCCGGAGTACGATCTCGCGTCACTGCTTTACGATCCCTACGTGCCCCTCTCCGCACCGCAGCGGGAGGAGTTGGCCCTTTATTACCACGCTGAACTGACTCCCGCGATCGAGCCCTGGACGGATTTCTCCCGCAGGCTGGACCGGTGCGCGGTGCAGCGGCTCATGCAGGCGTTGGGGGCCTACGGGTTTCTCGGTGTGGTCCGCGGGCAGCCGGCCTTTCTGGAGCACATCCCCTGCGCTCTAAGCCGGTTGCGGGAGGCCGCCGTGGAGCGTGGCGCACTTCCCGAACTGGCTTCGCTGCTGCCCAACTCTTGAAAAAGCTGTCACTTGCGACGCCCCGATCCGGGGTGAATTTGGGCACCATTCCTGCATAGCCAGAATGCTGAATTTCAACGACAAAACACTGCTCACTCTTCATGGCCCGCAATCCTGTAACCGTTCGTCCCGACACCATTGTCATCAGTAATATCTCGCCTCTCGTTGAGGGAGGGCGCTATGCGGTGAAGCGGGTTCCCGGAGAATCCTTGTGCATCGAAGCTGATCTGATCAAGGACGGACACGATCAGCTGGCCGCCGTCCTGAAATGGCGAAAGGCCTCATCTCGGGTGTGGCAGGAAACCTCCCTGCGCCTTGTAGACAATGACCGCTGGTCGGCCACCATCGTCCTCGACGAGATCGGAGAATGGCGTTTCACCATCGAAGCCTGGTGCGATCTGTACCTGACCTGGATCCATGATTTTGAACGCCGACTGACCGGGGATCAGGAGGACTTCAGCGTCGATCTGGAGGAGGGGAGGCGGATATTCAGCGCGGCTTCGAACCGCGCTGCGCTGAAGAAAGCCCGCACCGATGCGCAGATGCTGGCCTCGCTGGCAGAGGATCTGCCCGGCACTCCTCCCCTTGATGTGCCTGCCAAGTATGGTACCGCCGTGGTCCATGCCCTCATGGCCCGCTGGCCGGACCGCAGTTTTGCCACGGAATGGAAAACGCCCTGTCCGGTCTGGGTGGATCATCCGCGGGCTCGCTTTTCTTCCTGGTACGAGTTTTTCCCCCGTTCCGCCGAAGGTTCTGCCACAAAGCACTCCACATTCCGGGATTGCCTGCCCCGTGTCGAGGACGCCGCCGCGATGGGTTTTGATGTGGTGTATTTTCCTCCCATCCACCCCATTGGCTTGGCTCACCGAAAAGGAAAAAACAACGCCACCACCTGCCTTCCCGGAGAGCCCGGCTCCCCTTGGGCGATCGGTGGGCCTGCGGGGGGGCATTGCTCCGTGGAGCCGGCGCTCGGCACGTTGAAAGACTTCGAATGGCTGGTCAATCAGGCCCGCAAGAGAGGGGTGGAAATCGCCCTCGATTTCGCCATCAACTGCTCCCCGGACCATCCTTATGTCAAAGAGCATCCCGACTGGTTCCATCAGCGTCCTGACGGGACGATCAAATATGCCGAGAATCCTCCGAAAAAATACCAGGACATTTATCCGTTGAATTTCCACTGCGAAGACTGGAAATCCCTCTGGAATGAAATGCTCCGGGTGGTGCGGTTCTGGATCGCCCGCGGGGTCCGCATATTCCGCGTTGACAATCCCCACACCAAACCGGTTTCCTTTTGGGAGTGGCTCATCGGGGAGATCCGGAAGACCGATCCCGACATCATCTTCCTGGCGGAAGCCTTCACCCGCCCGAAGATGATGCGAATGCTCGGGAAGATTGGTTACAACCAGAGTTACACCTACTTCACCTGGCGGGAGACACGGGAGGAACTCCAGGAATACGCCACGGAACTGACCCAGGGAGAAATGCGGGAATACTACCGGGCCAATTTCTGGCCCAACACCCCGGACATTCTGCCCCACCATCTCCAGAACGCTCCGCGGTCCATGTTTAAGCTCCGTGCCGCGCTGGCGGCCACCCTTTCAACCTCCTGGGGCATATACAGTGGCTATGAACTCTGTGAGAACGCCCCACTGCCAGGGCGCGAGGAGTATCTCGATTCCGAGAAATACCAGCTCAAGGCGAGGGACTGGAACCGTCCCGGCAATATCAAGCAGTTCATCAGCCGCCTCAATGCGATCCGTCGGGAGAACGCCGCGCTGCACGAATATGCCAATCTTGCCTTCCTCCCCGCGGGCAATGATCGCATTCTGGCTTATTACAAATGGAATGATGATCGTAGCAATCTCATCATCGTCGTGGCCAATCTCGACGTCCACCTCCGGCAGGAGAGCTTTATCCACCTTCCTCTGGCGGAGATGGGACTGGAGCCTGGTGCGGCTTTCACTGTCGAGGATCTGATGTGGGAGGAAGTCTACCACTGGAAGGGGGCGGACAACTTTGTCTCGCTCGATCCCCGCAACAAACCGGTTCACATTCTCCGCCTGGTGCGTCACAAGGCATGAGAACCACGATAAACGTTGGCCGAACTCCTGCAGTGGGAGATCAGGCATGAAGCTTTTGCTCTGGGATATCGACGGCACCCTTCTGGACACGGGAGGTGCCGGCATGAAAGCGCTCCGGGAGGGATGGCAAGAGGCATTTCCGGAAGTTTCCGCCATCACCGCTTTCCCTCCGCTCGATCTGGCCGGAAGCACCGATGCTGGACTCGCCCGTCTGCTCTTTGATCATTACCAACTACCATGGAGCGATCAGGGGTTTGCCCGGCTTCTTGAGACTTATCATCTGCGTTTGGAAGTCGGGCTGCGTTCCCAACCCGGCCGGGTCCTTCCCGGAGTGGCGGATTTGCTGGCCCGGTTGGGAGGCAGCGGCCACTTCGCCCAAGGGTTGCTCACGGGAAACACCCGCACGGGGGCGGCAACCAAAACCCGCCGCCACGGCCTCGATGGCCACTTTGCTTTCGGGGCGTTCGGGGATGATCACCACGACCGCAATGCCCTGGGGCCCATTGCCATCGGGCGGGCGGAGCAGATCACCGGCCACCGGTTCGAGGCCCACCGGGTTTACGTCATCGGGGACACCCCGCGAGACATCGCCTGCGCCCGGGCTTGTGGTGCCGTCGCCATTGCGGTGGCCACAGGGCGCCACACCCGCGGCGAACTGGAGGCCTGCTTCCCTGACTGGTTGTTCGACGATCTATCCGACGGCGCCGCGTTTATCGCGGCGTTGCATGCGGAATGATCAGCGGTTCCCCTGACTGAAGAGAAACGCCAGATCGTCCATGCTGAGGTTGCGGGCGAAGCCCTCTTCTCCAAGCACACCGCTCACCAATTCCCGTTTCTGTTGCTGGAGCAGCCTGATTTTCTCCTCCACGCTGTCACGGATCAGCAACCGGTAGGCGATGACTTTGTTTTCCTGACCGATCCGGTGGGTCCGGTCGATGGCCTGGTTTTCCACGGCCGGATTCCACCACGGATCGTAGAGCACCACATAGGAGGCCGAGGTCAGGTTCAGACCGCTGCCGCCGGCCTTCAGGCTGAGAAGGAAAACCATGGGGTCTTTCGAACTTTGGAAAGTGTCGATGACCTGCTGACGATCGCGGGTTTGCCCGGTCAGAATGACGTGGGGACGGTCCTCGGCGACAAGACGTTCCTGGATGATGTTCAGCATGGAAACAAACTGGCTGAAAACAAGCACCTTGTGCCCTTCATCCCGCAGCTGGTCGAGCAGGTAAAAGAGCGCCGAAAGCTTGGCGCTTTCCTCTTTCATCGCCGCTGGGCTGACCAGCCCAGGATGGCAGCAGATTTGCCGCAACCGCATCAGTCCCTGAAGAATGATGAAGCTGTTGCGTCGCAGAGAATCTTCGTTTCCAACATCGAGGAGCACCTTCTGAATGCGTTCCAGTTCCTGGAGGTAGAGCTGTTGTTGGACCCCTTCCATGATGCAGAGAACGTCCTCCTCCGTCTTCGGCGGGAGATCGAGGGCGACCTCGCTTTTGGCGCGCCGGAGCAGAAACGGACGAAGCCGCGACGTCAGACGTGGCTGACAGTCCGGGTCCTTGCGACGGTCGAAGCGATCGCGGAAATATTTGCGGTTTCCCAGGATGCCGGGCATGGCGAATGACATGAGACTCCAGACATCGAGGAGACGGTTTTCGATCGGGGTGCCACTGAGGACCAAGCGGTGACGGGCCTGGATCTGGCGTGCCGCCTTGGCCGCCTGGGAATCGGGATTCTTGATCTGTTGCCCTTCGTCGAGGATGGCGGCAAGCCAATGGACCGAGTCGAGATCCTCCGCGTTGACCCGGAGTTGGGCGTAGTTCATGACCACGAGATCCAATTCCTCCCGGATGCGTTTCGCATCAAATTCAGCCCGGTTGCGGAGCACCTGAATGCGAAGCCCCGGGGCGGCTTTGCGGACTTCCCCTTCCCAGACATCGAGCACCGATTTGGGGCAGACGACCAGGGAGGGCAGGTTGGGATCTCCCGACTCCGCGAGCGTCTTGCGCAGCCAGAGGAGCCAGGTCAGGCTTTGGATGGTTTTTCCCAGACCCATGTCGTCAGCGAGGATGCCACCAAAGCCATTCTCCGCGAGGTAAGCGAGGAAATGAAAGCCATCCACTTGATAGGGCCGCAGGGTGACCGAGAGGCCATCCGGAAGCGGGGGCTGGACGGAAAGGCGGATTTCCCGGGAACGCTCCGTGATGGCCTGCCAGGCGGCTTCGTCGAAGACTTCCTGGGCGAGGGGCTCGGCAAGTTGGAGCACGTGCATGCGGTGGGTTTCTCCCGAGAGATCGAAGGGATCCAGACCGATCCGATGCACCGCTTCCCGCTGTTGGTCGCTCAACTTCATCTCGAGCCGCAACCATCCACCATTGGCGAGACGAACAAAGGCGCCCCGCGCTGCCACGAGGGCTCGGATTTCCTGCGGGGTGAGATCGAGTCCTTCGACTTGGACCACCACTTTGAGATCGAACCAGTCGATTTCCTGGCCAACGACCTCAAAGGACACCGACGCCTCCACGGGGTTGTGCTCCAATGTGGCCAGCTCCTTGTCGAGTTCGAGGTGGATCGTTTCTGGCAGGGCCCGGCTCCAGGCGAGGTATTTTTCAGGAAAGGCACGGGTCAGTCTGGTGCGGAAGCCTTCCGCTCCCGCGTCCCATGTGAAGCCCAGAGCGGCGAGACGCTCCGGCACCTCCGCGAGGGGGGTACGGTCATAGCGCTGGATGATGCCGGGCTCGGGAGTGGGGGCTCCTTCCTCGGGGGTTGCGATTTCCCAGCCTTCTTTGCCAAGAATCTCGCGTCTGCTGCCGGTAGTGCTTCTGCCGGTGACGCGGGCGACGATGTGTTCCGTGCCTCTTCCGGTAAGGCCGAGGACGATGCGGAGTTGGATGGTGGCTTCGATGGTCTCAACCCGGATGCGGGCGGCTAGCTCATCGGGCAGACCTGCGGCGATCCGTGCGAGAAATGCCACGCCGGCCTCGGTTTCCACCACGTCCGGTGGGAGCAGTTGACGAGGGTCGACCAACGTTTGCTCTTCCTCCCAATAAACCGGTCCGGGGAAGGCGACTTCATCTGCCAGATAGAGATTTTCCTCTCCCGGCAGCAAGCGCAACGAATGTGATATGGGCTCGCCATCATCGGTGACGAGGAGGATTTCGTAATCTTCCGATCCCATGCTGTCCCGGGCGCATTTCCAACGCAGGGCCTGGGCCTGGATGCGGTAGGGCTCTTCATCGAGATTGACCACCGCGTCACCAATTTCAGGCTGGTGGAGCAGCCGGTTCAACAGCCGGCAGTTTTCTGGTTGGTCCAAGTTCAACCAGCCTTCTCCACCTTCCTCATCGCACGCCGGCAGGAACTGGCTCCACAGAATTTCCGACGCGGCGCTCATGCGCAGGCCACCCGCTTGGTAGCGTTGCTTGAGGCGTTTGAACTCCTCGGCATTGGCGACCCGCTGCCAGAGAGTGCCGGACTCTCCATGCCATTGCAGGCGTGCTTCACGCCCCGCCACGCAAAGGCGGAACTCGGCCGGCTCTGGCTGGGTTTGGAGAGGCTTGCGGACAAAATTGTCCACCAAGCTCCGCCAAGCGGAGCGTTCGCGTTCACGTTCCCAACTCACCATCCGGTCGGCCGCCCAGACTTCATCCGTGGCGGCCGAGAGGAATTCAGGAGGCTGCAGTCCTCTTTTCTGCATCGCATAGGCGATGTAGTTCCAAAACTCTTGGACCGATTCCGGCGGTACGGGCCAGAGGCCTTCCAGAGGTTCATAGCTCTCCACGGGCCACCGGGGATTGAGCCTCACCATGTCATGGTCAAAGAACCGGCGTTCGGTTTGATAGCGGCGGAAGCGGCGTTCCACTTTGTCGAGGAACTCCAATTCATGCCCCGTGAGAGGGCGACCGAGGGACTTCTCGAGCAGTTCGATCGGCAGGCTGTCTTCCGTCGCGGGGGATTCTGGCAGGTCCGCGCCCAAGGCGAGTCGCTTCAACATCACCGCGCAGAGCGAGGGGCATTCGAGCCCTCTGGGACAGCTGCAGGCCCCCTCCCATTCGTTGCCTCGCAGCCTGAGCGTGACCACGCAGTCACCCTGTGATGTGCCAGTGGCCTCCACCCGCCCTTTGATGAAAAGGTGGCTGCCATGCACACTCACGACTGCCCCCTCATCTTGCAGGCGTCTTCCCTCCCTTCGAACCGGTTCGGGAAATGAATTCAGATAATCTGCGGTCGCCTTGTCGATGTGCATTCGTTTTCTCCTGCGCTCCTCCTACCTGTCCGCTGCCCTGCTGCAGGACGGACTCTCAACCCCCCAGGAAGAACCGGCACGGCCGTCCTCATGGGACGGTCATCGAACTGTCGTGGGGGAGAGAGTGTTTGTATCATGGAAGGAGGGGGACTGGCAACTGGTGAAACCTTCTTTATTTTTGAATTCTCATGTCTGCGAGAATTCAATTGAAGTAAAATAAACACTTGCGAAACGAGTCGAGTGGGTGAAAATTTTTGAATTCGGCGGAACTCCGCCAACTGTGGAGCTCTAAATTTTAAATTTTCCGATGATGTTGCCATTCACCGCACTCGGGTCTGTTGGTTTGAGTTATGCGCTGGAACAGGATGTCTTTCCGGTTCGCTTCGTCATGTGGGGTTTGTTCATGCTTTCCTTGTTGAGCTGGGCGGTCATTGTTTCGAAGAGCATCACCCTCCTGCGGAGCCGCTCGTCTGATGCGGCCTTTGTTTCCAAGGTGCGCGTCTCCAAGCGACCACTCGATCTCTATGAAGCAGACGAAGAAGGTCCGGAGTCTCCTGCTTCCACTCTTTACCGAAAAGGTGCCCGGGAAGCGACCTACCATTTGCTCAAAGGCGGACCTGCCCCAGCTGATGGCAAGGTCAAAGGATCTGCCTGCCTCAGTCAGGGACAGATGAGACTTATACAAGAGGCCTTCCTCAGGGGCGAGGACGAAGCCGCCTTGAAATTGCGCTCCGGGTTTTCCATCCTCAATGCTGCCTACATTGGAGCTCCCTTTCTGGGACTCCTGGGGGCACTCTGGGTATTGATGAGCGCTTTTTCCAGCGTTGGTGAGGGGGCCGATCTGATCCAGCTTTCTCCCGCCGTGTCCGGTGCTTTGGGCATTCTGGTCACAGCCGTATTGGTGGCAACTCCGGCGGTCTTTGCCCAGATCATCCTGCATGCGGTTGGTCGGGAGCGTCTCAAGGTCTTGGGCGACTTTCGGGTCGGACTTTCACGCTGGTTTGAATATGGGCTGGCGGCGAAGACTGTTGCGCACGACGCCGAGTATCAAGGTTTTCCGACAACGGCTCCGGGGGAATCCGCCGCTGACGTGACGGGTGTTGCCCGCCGGAAACGCCGCCAGCTGGGCCCCATTTTTGACAGAATGGAGGATTCCCATCATTCCTATTCGGAACCCGAGATCAATCCCATCGCCCGGCAAACCGCCCTCCAGTCCGTCCAAGCCTGAATCTTTTGAACCTGGCCAGTGTCGTGAACACCAATCTGCAGTTCTTTGGCGTTTTTCTTGGTGTGGTGCTGCTGCACCTCATCGCGGCTCCTCTCTATGTGAGGCATGCTTCGCAGGTAAACGATCTTCCCGGGCTTCAGGTCGTGACCGTTCCCTTTGTCCAACCGCCTCCCAAGGAGGACGCTCCAGCCCAGTCCGAGGATTCGGCACCCGCTTTGAAATCCCCACGTGAATCTGTCACTGACCGAAATACGGAATCCTCCGCAATACCCACTGCAGTGGTGGAGCCTGTCACGGACCCGACACCTGCGGAGGCTCCCGCCCCGGCAAAAGAACAACTGGCGGCAAATCCACCGGCGCGTCCCGTTGATCCGGAAAGATCGCCCGCCCTTCCTGCCCCTGTGCTTGGCACGGCGGACCAGCACGCCAGCGCCCCGGTGTTAGGGGCGGCGGATCGGATTTGGTATCTGAAGCCGACCACCGGCCCGGTCGCGCCCGCTGATTCCGGCGATCCCGTCACTCCCTCCCAAATCCGGGCGACCCCACTCGGTGCCGACAAGGCGTTGCCGAAATTACCGTTGCCTGAACCAGGAAGCCTTTCCACGGAAGCATCGGCACTCAAACGGGCTGCCGTGGACGCTCCCGCCCAACGCCGGTCCCCGGCTTTGTGAGTCGTTGACAAGGCCTGAGGCAGAACCGGAGGGCTTTGATGCTTTTGCTATGATGTCACTCTGTACTGCCCCAACCCTATCCTGCCGATTGCTTGCTGCGGTTCTTTGTTCCTTGGGCATGCTTGCCCCTGTCAGAGGACAATCGTCAGCGCAAGGACAACCCATCACCATCATCAAGGGGCAGGGGGGACCTGCGGATCAGATGGCCAATGAACTGGACCGCGCTCTCCGACGCAGTCACTGGTTGGTTGTGGTGGCGTCTCCCACCGGTACTTTGCAGGCCCAGGTCACCAGCGGGAGTGGTTTCACCACCGGCACCCTGACCGGAGCCAATGGTCGCCGGTTATTTTCCCGGAAATATGCCCGCGGCTCCATTCCTTTGGACATGAGGCAGTTTGCGGATGACATCATCATGGCGGTGGCCCAACGTCGCGGCATTGCCACCAGCCAGATTGCCTTCGCCTCGAGCCGCTCCGGCCGGTCTGAAATCTATCTTTGCGACTATGATGGTGGTAACGTCCGGATGGTAACCAAGGAAGGAAAAAACTGTGGCTCCCCGGCCATCAGTCCCAATGGCCGGATCCTCGCCTATGTAGAACGAGCGGTTCCAGGGCGTGTCGTGGTCCTCGATCTCCCAACCGGCGTGACCAAAGTCCTCGCTGAAGGAGTCCGCAATGCTGAGTTGGCTTTCTCACCAGGGGGGAAAATCCTGGCGGCAGCCTTGGAGCGCGCCCCCGGTCAGTGGGACATCGCGGTCGGTGATGCCACCAAAGGCTCCCTGACTCCCATTCTTACCAGCGCCGCTCCCGAAAGGAACCCCGCATGGTCGGCCGATGGCAAGGAGATATACTTCGATGTGCTGAATTCCGCTGGTGTTCCGGCTGTCTTTGCCGCTTCCAGCAAAGGAGCGAACATCCGCCCTGTTCCCACCGGGCGTCCCAAGGCCTTCCGTCCGGATGGCGCCAAGGCGGCGCCTCTGCTTGCGTTCACAAGTCTGGAAGGGGCGGGGAGGCCCGAGGTGTGGGTGCTTGACCTTGGCACGTCTCAAAGCCGCCGGGTCGCCACGGGAGATGATCCCTCATGGGGGGCTGATGGTCGCCACCTCCTTGTGGTGAGCAATGGTGGACTCCGCTGCGTCGATGCTTTCACCGGCCGGTCCGAGGACATTCTGGTCGCCAATGCCGGAGTTACCCAGGCAAGTTGGACCCGCTGACCCGCTTTGGCTCAAGGTTCCGTCGGGCGCCCTGCCCAGACCAGTCCCGGTGCTGCTTCGACCAATTTGTGGCGCCCGCCACTTCCCTTGGAAAGTCGTTCCAACTCCCCCAAGGCCAAAGGTGCCATCAGGCTCACGGTGTGAATGCGGGCGCCGGCAGTCTTTTG
Organism: Akkermansiaceae bacterium; assembly: GCA_024233005.1. Classification (GTDB taxonomy): domain Bacteria; phylum Verrucomicrobiota; class Verrucomicrobiia; order Verrucomicrobiales; family DEV007; genus JACKQE01. Next base: position 884,263 of record JACKQE010000001.1, read on the forward strand.
GTTGTGGTGGAGGATCTGGTCAATCATCTCCTCCCTTCCCACCCCGGGGCCCGTTCCAAAAACGCCGTCTGTCAAAAAAAAGATGGTGTCGGGTTTCAGGTCGATCGCCATGGTGAGGGGCCAACGCCAGTCGGTGCCAAAAACCAACGGCGTTTCGCGCACCGCCCGGATGGACCGGGCGATGTTCTCAGGACTGCAGCGCAGGAATGCTCCCTTGGGAAGGCCGGCTTCACCAGGTGCCAAATGGTAGAGAGCCGAGCGGGGCAGATGTCCCGGGTGGGGGAGCCATTCAGCATCCCAGCCTTCGCGCCAGAGACAGCGGGATTCCCGGTCCGTCACCACATTTGCCATGTGCCCGTCAATCAGTGTGGGCTCTCCCGGCATCTGGCCGGCATACCACGCCGGACCGGCGAAACAGATCACAGCATACTCCACTCCGGGAGGGAGTGCCCGCAGGGAGCGGGTGAGCTCATCACGCATCAGATGCTCGCGATCCCCCTGCAGCGACAGGGAAAAGTCGACCGCAAAGACGAGGCGTTGCGTTTCCGCGCTCAGGCCGAAGAAAGACACCGGGGGCTCTGGCGGGGCTGCCGGTGCCTTAGTCCATGATGGATCAAAGGCGGGGCTCTCCCGTGGAGCAGGCAACGGAGGCAGGGATGATTGGTCGTTCTGAGGCAGGGCTAAAGAGGTGGGTGAGAAAGTTGATTCGACCAACACAAAAGTTTCCCGGGGACGGGGCGGAGAGCTCCGGGTTAGCGGCTTCCTGATGGAGGGACTTTCGGCCGTATTTTCGACGGAGACATGCGAGAGTGATAGTTGTGGGATTCCCTCCGGTTTTCCTGGCAAGATGAAACACATCAAGGAGATGATGATGGCACCGTGGAACAGGGTGGCCAGGATGAAGGAAGTCCATTTCTCCCGGGTTGTGCGGGGCCGATGGGCGGCACCAGGGCGCGGGCCAAAAACCGGAATGACCAGCCATCGCAGCCGCCGGTCTTCCGTTTCCGGAGTTTCTGTGCCAGGGGGGGCTTCCATCCTTTGTGGAAACCATTGTCACCGGAAAGGCCGGTTGTGGCAATCTCTTTGCGAGGGACTCCCCTCAATCACGGTTCAATTCGGCGAGCACTTCGGGGTCACGGACGTCAGCCCAGTCGCCGCTGAGTTCCACGGCCTTCACTTTGCGGCCGCTCCGCGCCATATCCTTGATCGCGTCAGTCAGTTCATACTCCCCCCGGGGGGAAAGTTGGAGCCGGGCGGTGTAGTCGAAAATGCACGGAGCAAAGGTGTAGATGCCTGCGTTGTAGTAGGGGCTGGTCGGTTCGTCGGCCGCCGGCTTTTCAATGAGATCGGTCACCCAGCCGTCACTGTCGACGAAGACCGCCCCTCCTTTGCGGACGTCCACATTGTGTTTCACGCTGAGCTTGGCGTCGATACCATCGGCATCGACCAGTGGTCCATAGCTCTGGGGTGGAACGAGGATGTCCCCATAGCTCAGAACAAAGGGATCCTGCCCGGCAAACGCTTTTGCCAGATCCACGACGCGTCCGGTGCCATCCTGGACGACCTGCTCGACATACTGCACCCGGCATCCGAAGTCCGATCCATCGCCAAAATGCCCCATGACGACATCTTTGCGGTAGCCCACCACGATGAGGACATCGGTCACTCCATTCTCCACCAGTCCCGTCACGATGTGCTCGAGGATGGGCCGTCCCCGTACCGGGATCATGGGCTTGGGAAGCTCATCGGTCAGTTCCCGCATCCGGGTGCCGCGTCCTGCGGCGAGAATGACGGCTTTGGTGACTTGTTGGACAGGTTGGGGCATGGCTTACTTGAGTCGGTTCACGAAATTTTCGATGCGATCGAGGGCGATTTCCAGCTTGTCGATCGCCGTGGCGTAGCAGCAGCGGACGAAGCCTTCCCCGGCGGGGCCGAACGCGCTTCCCGGGACCACGGCGACATCCTCCTCCTCGAGCAGACGCATGGCGAACTCTTTGCTGCTGAGCCCGAATTGACGCACATCGGGAAACATGTAAAACGCGCCGCCGGGAGGGAAACAAGGGAGTCCCATGCGGGCGAATCCCTGCAGCATGAGATTCCGCCGCCGGGCATAGCTTTGGCGCATCGATTCCACCGCATCCATGCCCCCTTCCAAAGCCTCGATGGCCGCATACTGGCTCATGATGGAGGCACAGAGCATGGAATACTGGTGGATTTTCATCATCGCTTCCGTGAGCACCGGCGGAGCGCAGGCATAGCCGAGACGGAAGCCTGTCATGGCAAAAGCTTTGGAGAAGCCATGGAGAAGAATGGTGCGTTCCTTCATTCCCGGCAGGCTGGCGATGGAGGTGTGTTCAGGGAGTTCCATGCCTCCGTCCCCGCCATAAAGCAGCTCAGAGTAAATTTCATCGGTGATGACGATGAGGTCATGCTCGATGGCGAGCTGGGCAAGTTTCTCCAACTCCGCGCGTGGCTGGATGCCGCCGGTGGGGTTGGTGGGGAAATTCAGCATCAGAATTTTGGTCCGCGGCGTGATTCGCGCGGCCACGTCCGAGGCCAGCAGGGCGAAATGGTCCTCCACCTTGGTGGTGATGGGGACGGGCACTCCGTGGGCGAGCACAATGCTGGGGCTGTAGGACACGTAGCACGGCTCATGGTAAATGACCTCGTCTCCGGGATTGAGCAGGGCTCGGAAGGCGAGGTCGAGGGCTTCGGAGACCCCCACCGTGACCAGGATTTCCGTTTCCGGGCTGTAGGCCACCTCAAACTGCTTCTTCACATAGCCCGCGATGGCGCGGCGTAGTGCGAGCAAGCCAAGGTTGGCGGTGTAGGTCGTGCGGCCTTTCTCGAGGGCAAAAATGGCCGCTTCACGAATGTTCCAGGGGGCGGTGAAGTCGGGTTCTCCGACGCCGAGGGAAATAACGTCGTCACGGCCGACAACGAGGTCGAAGAAATCGCGGATGCCGGAGCGCGGCAAACCGGCGACCTGCTTGGCAAGGCGGTCTGAAAGGGGGAGCATAGTGTCAGGGGAAAGGACGGTGTGGGGATCGGGCACCGTGGAACGGCAGGCCCCGGCCGGAATCAAGGGGCGACCGGGAGCCGACGGACTTCGTCCTCGGCTTTGGAGAGAAAGCCGTTTTGTTTGTATATTTTGAGTTGGAAATGGGTGGCGGTTGAAATAACGCCTTCAATGGTGCTCAACTTCTCCGAAACAAATCGGGCCACTTCCCGGAGATCATTGCCTTCGACGATGACGGCGAGGTCATAGGCACCGCTCATCAGATAGCAACTCGAAACCTGCTCGAACCGGGCGATGCGGTGGGCGAGGCGGTCAAAACCACCGCCGCGTTCCGGAGTGAGCCGGACTTCGATGAGGGCCGACACCCCGGCATTGCCGAATTTTTCCCGGTCAATGACGGCATGATAGCCAAGGATGACGCCTGACTCTTCGCATTCTTTGATCATGGCGCGGACGTCCTCCACCGGGCGTCCGAGTTGGGCGGCAATGGTCTCGGGGCCGGCCTGGCCGTCTTGTTGCAGAAGTTCGAGCAGTTTTTCCATGGTATGACAGGAAGAAAACCCGTAAGAAAGCACAATACGGCCGGTCTGGCTCGTATTTTCTTGGGCTTGACGCTATCAGAATGCGGGGCGGCGGGTGGTCCTTGCCGGGAGCTCAATCCCCGAAGGAGATCCCCACCGCGCGGGCGGTGCCTACGACTTCTCCGGTTGGATCGACCAGTTTGAGCTTTTCCACGGCCTCCTCGATGGGCACGGATCCCACTTGGTAGCTCTGGTAGCTCACCATGTGACCGAAGCAGCCGTCCCGGATCAGATGAACGGCCTTGACGCCAAACCGGGTGGCGAGGACGCGGTCCCAACTCGTGGGACTTCCTCCCCGTTGTAAATGTCCGAGGGTGCAGGATCGGGTTTCTTTGCCGGTAAGTCGCTCTATTTCACAAGCGACCCGGTCTCCAATGCCGCCAAGGCGGAATTCGCCCCCCCCTTCGGTGGACTCGACCGACTGGTGCCCTCCTTCCGGGGCGGCGCCCTCGGCTACCACGACCAAGGTGGTATGGTTGCCCTCGGATTCCCTTTTTCTGATGGCTTTGGCGATGGAGGAATAGTGAAACGGGATTTCCGGGATCAGAATGATGTCGGCACCACCGCCAATGCCGGAAAAAAGGGCGATCCAACCGGTGTGCCGGCCCATTACTTCCACCACCATGACCCGCTTGTGACTCTCCGCAGTGGTGTGGAGTCGGTCCAGGGCATCGACCACGGTGGAGACCGCTGAATCGAAGCCAAAGGTCATCGCCGTGGCTTGGAGGTCGTTGTCGATGGTCTTGGGCACCCCGATAACTGGCACTCCGGCTCGTTGGAACTGCAGCGCAGTGGACAGGGTGCCATCCCCGCCGACGACGATCAGTGCTTCCACACCCAGTTGGTGGATCGTTTTTTTCGCATCCTCAATGAGTTGCCGCTCGATCCCGACGGTTTCGCCGGCTCCTTGTTTGCTGGAGAAATGTCCTCGGTTGGTGGTGCCCAGAATCGTGCCGCCAAGCTTGAGGATTCCTTGGGTCTTGGAGCGTTTGAGGAGTTTATAGTCGCCCGGAGGCAACAATCCTTCAAATCCGTCCCGGAATCCGACAACCTCCCATCCAAGGGTGTTGGCCGCCCCCACGACACCATGGGTCACCGCATTCAATCCCGGGCAATCGCCCCCACCATTCAAGATTCCAATTCGTTTCATGATCATCCGGTGCCGTAGGGAGGAACGGGCGCCGGCAGAATTGGTCATCGAGTGGGCGTCGTCAACATTTCCTTTGCATCTTTTACGACGAGACCGGAGGCCAGCCAGTTTTCATAGGCATTCCATCCTTGTTGGATCAGCAGGCGTCCCTGACCAAAACGGTCGCTTGAGGCGAGCTCCACGATGACGAGGCGGTAGGGGACGCGGCGTTTCATGCCCCCGGGAAGATCGGAAATCCTGTCCGGTTTGCGTACCGTGAGGATGAGGCATTCCCCGGCTTTGGCGGTGCTGCCCGTCTTGCCTCCGTCGACCCCCATCTGTCCGAGAAGCTGGTTGGTGGTTTTGATGTCAAAAGCCATGCTTTGTCCCTGACGGACATAGGCCACACGCCGGGTTTGCTGGGAACAGATGAAGTTGAAGGAGGCGTTGCGCATCGCATAGATCATCAGCCGCGCCAGATCTTTGGCGGTCGAGTATCCATTGGCACTGAGTCCGTGAGGGTCGACAAACCGGGTTCGCGACATTCCCTGAGTGGCCGCCAAGGCATTCATCTGGGTCACAAAGACACTTACCGGATCCGGACCTCCGGTTCGCTGCATCATTTCCCGGCCGATGTGATCGGCAATGGTGAGGGCGCAGGCATTGTCGGAGGCCAGCAGTGCGCTATAAAGCGCGTCCCGCAGGGTGATTTGGTCCCCCGGTGCCAGACCGAGGGGGTTGGCGCCGCCGAGGCTGCCCACTGAATAGGGCACCGTCATCATCTCACTGCGGTCACCATTACGCGCATCGACCCAATCCATGGCCACGGTGGCGGTCGCCACTTTGGTGAGGCTCGCGACCGGCAGTTTGCGATCCGGTTCACCCTCGAGGAGGATTTTTTTCTGGGTGGCGTCGACGACGATATAGCTGGCCGAGGATTGCGCCCGCAGGCTTGTCGGCAAGGCAAGCCAGCAGACCTGCAGGATCGCAAAGCAATAAACTGCAATCTGACCAGGGCGATGAGGTTGGGACTCGGATATTCCGGGTTTCATGACGACAGGAAAAGTGGCTTTACTTGTTGGGGAGGAGTAAAGGTAAAGACCTGTGAAGTATAGAATTGTCCCGACTTTTCGCAACCGATGATCCCCTTGAGATTTGGGTGGCGGTGTTTTCGCCATTCCGGAACCGAAGGAACGGGGCAAAAAAAAACGGCGCCCAAGGGATGGGGACCGTTTTTCATTCGTAGAGACTGGGTCGCCACGAGACGCTGCCAGCCTCGATCAGAGGCGCTTTTTGAGAGCTTGATACTCGGCTTCAAGTGATTCGATTTCCTTGCGCACCGCAGTCATGCGTCCAAGAACAACGCTGAGCTCGGAGGATCCGGCACGGCCTTTGGATTGTTTGGTTACGGATTTGGTTTTATTTCCGCGTTTCGCAGGCTTGGCAGGAGCGGTCTTTTTGCGCCAGTTGGCAAGAGTTAGTGCGCTGATCCCAAATTTCTTGGAGGCTTCTGTTTGGCCTCCGCGGCCGTTTGCCTTGTCGTAATCCTGAATCCAGGTCAAAACTTCGTTTTTCTTTTCGTCTGTGTATCGGATGGCCATTTCTTATGGGGTATTAGGTTCCTTCCATTACTTAAAGGATGGTAGGCCATAAACTATGGCATGATATCATATAAGTCCAATTCTTTGTTGGTGAAAGCAACATGGGTTTGCCTCTTAAATATGAATTTTGGATCGAACATTAAATTAAGATTTGGTGGGTCAAGTCATTCTTTGGAAAGTTTCAATACCTTCGTATTCAGCCATTCCCAACGCATCATAAGCATTGGCATTTCCTTTATTTTGTGAAATAAAGGAGTGTTCATCTTCATTTGTGGACTGAAATTTCCGCATGGCTTCAAATTTTTGATCGAGCTGGTCAGGGCTCATGGGAACAGCCATGTCTATCTCATGGCACTCCATGGGTTTTTCCCGGCCTCGGTAAAGCCAGATTCGGCAATCCTCACACCATGAGGAGGTTGAGGATGCCTTCCATGCGGCTTCAAAGGCTTGGAAACAAAGCCCCTGGACGGAGCTTGGGTCGGCGACATGCCCCGTTGCATATATTTGATGGGGATGGAATTTTTCCAACAAAGTTTGGATGTGTAAGATGTCGGTCTCCTCCAAATGGAAGCGTCGGTAACGGCCTTTTTCATAAAAAGGTAAATCGAGGAACTGCAGGTTTTGGGCAGGTATGCCGACCTCCTTGGCGGCATCACGGGCCTCACCCCGGAGGATGAGGCCTTTCAACTTCCGCACCATTTCAGGGTCACTGCCGAACTGGCCTTTGGCCTCGATTTCATTGAGAATAAACTGGGCATATTGGAGCTTGTCCTTCCAGCCGGAATCTTCCTGGGCTTCTGCCATTTCCAAAAGGACGCTGGCGAACTTCTGAGCGGCGACATCCGCAACACGCAGGTTTCCAGAAGTTTGGCAAACGAGGAGTACCTGGTGGCCCTGGCTGACGAGGCGCTCCAGAGTGCCTCCCATGCCGAGAAAAGCATCCTGAGGCTCGGGGCTGAGAACCAGAACCGTTTTGGGATAGGGGTGGGCTCGCTCCGGGCGGTGGGTATCGTCCGCATCCGGTTTGCCACCCGGCCAGCCGGTGATGGTGCGCTGGAGATGGTTGAAAACCCGAATGTTGAGCTGATAAGAGCGTCCGGTAGAAATCAGGAGTTCTGCCAGGCCGTTTTCGTTGTATTCTTCATCGATCAGCTTCAAAATCGGCTTGCTTAGCTTTTGGGCCACCCATGCGATGGCGCGCTTCGCCATCACATCATCCCAAGGCACTGAGCCGACCAGCCAGGGCTGGTGCCGCCGGGTTAAGCTTGATGCGGCGGCGGTGTCGATCAGGAAGGTCGACTGGGGGTGGCTTTGGAGAAAGCTGGCGGAGACCTGATCGGTTTGCACGCCTTCGACGGCGGTCCGGACAATCTCTGCTTTGTTGTCCCCCCAGGCCATCAAAACGATCTGCCGTGCTCCGAGGATGGTCCCCACGCCCATGGTGATCGCGGAGCGTGGAACATTTTGAACCCCAAGGAAATCTGCGGCGGCATCCTGGCGGGTGACTCGGTCCAGGGTGATCATTCGGGTCACGGAGTCCCGGCTGGATCCCGGTTCGTTGAAGCCGATGTGACCGGTCCTTCCGATTCCGAGAATTTGCAAGTCGATGCCGCCCGCTGCTTGAATGCGGGACTCATACGCCATGCAGGAGTCGTAGACGGCATCGATGGGGACGGTTCCGTCGGGAATGTTGATCTGGTGGTCCGGGATGTCGATATGGTCGAACAACTGGTCCCGCATGAAACGGTGGTAGCTCTCCGGGTGGTCTCGGTCGAGCCCATAGTATTCATCGAGGTTGAACGTCGTGACATTCGAAAAGGACAGCCCCTCCTTTTGGTGCAGGCGGATCAATTCCCGGTAGAAGGGCACTGGAGTGGAGCCGGTGGCCAGTCCGAGCACCACCGGGCGCCCTTCGGCTTGGCGTGAGCGGATGAGATCAGCCACTTCGGCAGCCAATTGGGTGCATGCCTGAGTCGAGTCAGGAAGTATGTGGGTGCGGATCTTTTCGAAACGCTCTTGTTGGGTCTTTTTTTGGCCGGAGTTATGGAGGATGCTCATGGGAGGATGGAAAACCAGTCAGGCCCGGCGGTGGGAATGCCGGGATCACCCTGCCGGGTAGGAAGTGATGGCCCAGACATCGACGGGCTGGGCGCGGCCTTTGACTTTGTGAACTCCCAAGGGGGCGCAGAAGGCCTGTCCCTCGGGCCAGTCACGGATAAAATCTCCGGAGGCCAGCGCAGGTTGCTGAAGTTCCCGAGTCAGGGATTCGAGGCGAAAGGTCAGATTTACGGCGTCCCCAATGAGGGTTCGCTCCGTGGCGCTCATGCCGCCGTAGGCAGCCTTTCCGCTATGCAAAGCCAGGCCGGAACGGAAGGATTCGATGCCGGCGTCCTGAAAAGTGGTTTCGTGTTGCTCTTTGATGCTGGCACAGGCTTTCGACAAATCCCGGGCGGCGCACAGTGCGGCCAGCCGACTTTTGGGGTCGGTCTTGGTCCAATAGGCCAGCACACTGTCACCGATAAACTTGTCCACGGTGGCTCCATGGAGAGCGAGAATGCTCTCGCAGGAGGCGTACCAAGCCCCGATAACTTGAGCGAGCTCATCGGGAGGCATGTGTTCGGACAGCCTGGTGAAGCCTTCGATGTCGCTGACAAGGATAATGACGGGGTGAGAGCGAATCAGGGCCAGCGTGGAGCCGCCGAGAGAGTCGTCCTCTCGGGAAAAAGCGTCCCCTTCCTGTTCGAAACGCCAATGGTTGCCGGCGAGGTCCAATTCCTCCCCATGGTTCAATCGCCTGGCAGTGGTGATGCGGCTGCCGTTGAGATAGCTGCCATTGAAGCTTCCCAGATCGAAAATCCAAAACCCGTCCTCCTGTCTCCGAATCATGGCGTGCCGGCGGGAAACCCGGGGATCTCGAACCACGATCTGGCACTCCGCGCTCCGCCCCAGTATGGAAACGGGTCCGAGTTCGTGCCTCTCTTCGGTGCTGAGATTGATCAGGTGTCCTTTCACTGGCGACCATCAAACAGGATGGGCGGCACAAGGGCAAGCACGGGTTGGCGATTGGAACATGATTTTTCCACCGGACACACGTCGGTTTTCTTTTTGGGGAGATGTATTATAATGACGCACTCCGGATTTGGCCCGCACTTCCCTCTGCCAAGCATCGGATGACTTTTCCTCTGAACGAGTATGCGCTTCGAGTCTCCACACTCTACCTCCAGAGCATTCTGCAAAAGGCTCCCTTCTCTTGGGATGATGGGGATTCTGTCGGTAATGCTGGCTTTCACCGGTTGCGACAAAATCAAGGGATTGCTCGTGCGGACCCAAACCGCTCTGGACCGTGAGCCTGTCAAGGAAGAGTCCGGGCTTGTGGCTGAGCCCATCGATCCGGCTTTAATTCCACCGCCGCCGGAGGTGGTCAAAACCGAGCCTGAGATCAACAAGGCCGCCAAGGTGTCGGTGCTGCTCTACCATGATTTCACCACATCCCTGCCCCGCAGCGGCATGGTGGTCAACATCGACAAATTCCGGGAGCACATGCAAGCTCTCAAAGATGCCAAACTGCCGGTGATCAGTATGAGTGACTATCTCGCCTGGCGTCGCGGGGAGGCCCCCATACCAGATGAATGTGTGCTGATCACGATTGATGATGGCTGGAAGGCCACCTATGATCTGGCGATGCCGGTTTTGCGGGAGTATGGCTTTCCCTTTACGATCTTTCTTTACAAAAAATACGTAGGTTCCGGCGGTCGGTCACTGAGTTACGATGAAGTGCGGGAGTTGGCGGCGAACGGCGCTGAAATTGGCAGCCACAGCCTGACGCACAGCAATATGCTCGCGCGCAATGGAAAATCAGCCGAAGCCTACAAGGAATGGATTCGCTCTGAGTTGGAGGATTCGTATGCCTTTTTGGAAGAAAATTTTGGTTCCACCGGTAAAGTCAAAAAGGTCTTCGCATACCCATACGGTATCTACAGCAAAGAGATCGTGGCCATGGCGGAGGAGTTCGGATACGAAGCGCTTTTCACGGTCAATGGTCAGAAAAGCGGTTGGGAAACGCCGATCACAGAGATCGGGCGGTACGACGTCACGACGGAAAACTGCGTGAATTTCGGTCCGGCCCTGGCTTTTCATGGCACGTCGACAGTCTCCACGGCCCGCTCGATGATGCAGGTTTCCGTGGATGAGAGCGGGGTCGAGCAGGCACCCCTGCTGGTGGCCTGGCCGGCAGATGGTCAGACCATCCGGGATCGTCTCCCTGAGATCAAGCTCGACATCTCGAAACTGGAGGGGGTGCGGGCGGAATCCATCTCGGTGAGGGTGTCAGGATTCGGTCTGGTTCCTCACGAATTCGATCCTGCGCTGGGCGTGGTGCGGTACCAGGTCCCCCAGAAGCTCCGGTTGGAGAACTGTTCCGTCATCGTCAGCTTCAACCATGCCGGGAAAAAGGACCGCGAGGTCGTCTCCTGGAATTTTAAGATCGACCGCAAAGCCGCTTACCTGCCCCAAGAGGAGGAATCGCCAAGCGCGCCGTCGCCTTCCAGTCCACCGCAAACCGTCGCGATCCCCTCGGACACGGCTCAGGTGGCGCCGTAAGCGTCCCGGTTGCTGAAGTTTCGGCTGGAGGCGGTGGTGGGTGTCCTATTTTTCGTTCACCACCCGGCCTTGGGCTTCGCGGATGCCGCCGACCGGGACGGATTCCTTCTTCTCGGCGGTCTTGTTGCGGGCGAACCCGAAGATGCCGAAAATGCGGTTCAGATCCAAGCCAAAGTAGGCCAAGCAACTGAGCAGCAGGCCGATTGCGGTGGCTTCGTCGAGATTTCCCAAAAATGGCACATTGTCAAAAGCGGTATCAAAACTCAATCCTGTTGGATTCAGGAGGTAAACGCCGGCAATGAGGCCAACAATGCCCACCAGAAGGCTGGTAAACAGCTTCTTGGGCCCCGAGGGTTTTTCCATGGATTCATTCGTCATGGGGTAAACTCGGCTCCAGTGGCTTTTTTTCCATTATAATATGGCTCGGTCTTTGTAGGAATGGCCGGAAGGGGGCGCCTTTCCTTTGTTTTCGGGCCTTGTGAAAAATTTCACAAATTCGTGTTGCCCCTTACCGCCCCCGGAATCATAGTCACCGACGATGGAAGGGGCAGAAATTCTGCCGCCTGAATCCGGCCTGAAAAGGCCCCATGGCCCATGTCCACCACGACGATCCACGAAATCGAGGCTCCCGACTCCGCCGCCAAGGCGCTGCTTGCCGGTCAATTGGCGGCAGATCAAGGGCATTTCCAGCCCATGGAGGATTTGGTTGGGGAAAAAATGATCCTCAATATGGGGCCTTCGCATCCTGCGACCCATGGGGTTCTCCGCGTGGTTTTGGAGATGGATGGGGAAGTGATTTCCAAAGCCACTCCGGACGTGGGGTTCCTGCACCGGGGGGACGAGAAGATTGCGGAAAATATGCAATACAACCAGTTCGTGCCCTACACGGACCGGCTTGACTATTTGGCGCCTCTTGCCAACAATGTTGCCTACGCGTTGGCTGTTGAAAAGCTGATGGGGTGGGAGTTGCCCGCCCGAGGCAAGGCGATTCGGGTCCTTTGTTGCGAGATTGCCCGTATTTCGGCGCACTTGCTGGGGCTGGGGGCTTTTGCGATGGATGTCGGGGCGATGACGGTGTTCCTCTACACTTTCACCCAGCGGGAGTACATTTACAATCTTTGCGAGCAGCTCACCGGGGCACGCTTCACCACCAGCTACACCCGGGTGGGAGGTCAGATTCGGGATCTGCCGGAAGGTTTCGTCGGGGCGCTCGCCAAGTTCTGTGACCAGTTCCTTCCCGCGTTGGAGGAGGTCGACAAGCTATTGACCCGCAACAAGATTTTCCTCGACCGTTGCAAGGATGTCGGCATCATCTCCCGGGAGCAGGCCATCGCCTGGGGGCTCAGTGGACCCAATCTCCGAGGCTCGGGAGTGGATCACGATCTCCGTAAGGCGGTGCCCTATCTGGACTACGAGCTGTATGATTTTGAAGTTCCGGTAGGGGAGCATGGCGACAGTTTTGACCGGTATCTGGTGCGCATGGAAGAAATGCGGCAAAGTGTGCACATTCTGCGTCAGGTCATCAAGACACTGCCGGATGGGCCGATCAATGTGGTCGATGCGAAGAACCGCCTTCCTGGTAAAGAGAAGGTCCTCATGAAGATGGAAGAACTCATCCATCATTTCATTCTCGTCACCGAAGGTCTCGATGCGCCGGCGGGGGAAGTGTATTTTGCGGCTGAGAATCCCAAGGGTGAGCTTGGTTTTTACATCAACAGTCGTGGGGGCGGAGTGCCTTACCGCCTTAAAATCCGCAGCCCCAGTTTTGTCAATTTGAGCATTCTCCCCGAAATTCTGCCGGGTCACCTCATGAGCGACGTGGTCGCCGTGTTGGGCAGTCTCGATTTTGTGATGGGTGAGTGTGATCGCTGAGTCCATTGCCGACCTTCCGCCCACCGATTCATTTTTATCCATGTCTCTTTCCGTTCCAGCCGACATCGAGAAGGAAATCGACGAGCGCATCACCCATTATCCGGTGAGCAGGCGCAGTGCGGTTCTGCCCGTGCTCCATATCCTGCAGCGGCATTTTCGGTTTCTCTCCGAGGACGCGGTCTCCTGGACTGCCGCCAAACTGGGGCTTGAACCGATTCAGGTCCTTGAAGTGGTTACCTTCTATCCCGGATTCCGGCAGGAAGCTCCTGGCAAAGTTCACATTCGGGTCTGTCGGACGCTCTCCTGCGCTATGGCTGGCAGCTACGAGCTGCTCGACAACCTCTGTCAGGCCGCCGGGATCGACGCTTCCCGCATGGGGCACCACCATCCCTTTGCTGTCAGTAAGGACGGCCGTTTCAGCATCGAGTTTGTCGAATGTCTCGCCAGTTGTGGCAGCGCTCCGGTTTGTCTTGTGGAGGATGAACTCCATGAGCGGGTCTCCCCGGAAACGGCTCCCGACCTGCTGGCCAGGTATTCCTGATTGATTGCCCCTTTTTTTTGCCAACGCCGTGTCCAACGTCACCTACATTTCCGGCAAGGAACCCCACTCCCGGGAGCACCGGCTCATCTTCCGCAACATCGACCGGAAGGGCTATGATCCGGGATTGAAGTGTTATCTCAAGGATGGTGGTTATGAGCAGTTGAAGAAGGCGGTCACGATGGAGCCAAAGGCCATCACCGACGAGGTCAAGGCGGCTGGGCTTCGGGGCAGGGGCGGGGCTGGTTTCCCGACCGGACTGAAGTGGACCTTCATCCCGCCGACCAACACCAAGCCTGTTTACCTGATCTGCAACGCAGACGAGTCCGAGCCCGGCACCTTCAAGGACCGGTACATCATGCACCAGGATCCCCACCAGCTCCTCGAAGGCATGGCCATCGCTTGTTATGCCGTGGGGGCAAAGCTTGCCTACATCTATGTGCGCGAGGAGTTTCCTCATGCCGCACGCATTCTGGAAGAGGCGATTGCCGAAGCCACAAAGGCCGGATTCCTGGGCAAGGGGATCTGCGGTTCCACGTTTGATTTGGAGCTTTATGTTCATCGGGGCGCCGGAGCCTACATTTGTGGCGAAGAGACCGGGCTGATCGAATCTCTCGAAGGCAAGCGCCCCTATCCACGGATCAAGCCGCCTTTCTTCCCTGCAGTGCTGGGACTCTACATGTCGCCCACCATTGTGAACAATGTGGAGTCGCTCTGCCATGTGAAGCACATTCTGGCCATGGGCGGGGCGGAATACGCGAAGCTCGGCACCCCCAACAACACTGGCACCCGCATTCTGTGCGTCAGTGGCGATGTGCAAAAACCGGGCTATTTTGAAGTTCAGGTCGGCAAAGTGACACTCGGGGAGGTCATTCAGGATTTATGCGGAGGTCTTAAGCCGGGCCGAAAGCTGCAGGCTGTGATTCCCGGCGGATCTTCCGCCAAGGTCCTTCGTGCCGATGAACGCTTCAAATTGAAGCGGGGGGACGAAATGGTCGAGATCGGTCTTGAGGACATCCCCATGGACTTTGACAGTCTGGCGGCCTGCGGCTCCATGGCCGGATCCGGCGGGGTCATCATCATCGACGACAGCCGCAAAATCAGTTGGGTTCTCAACAACATCAACAGTTTCTACGCTCACGAAAGTTGCGGTCAATGCACGCCCTGCCGCGAGGGCTCCCTCTGGATGAAGAAAATCAGCGACCGCATTGTCGCTGGCAAGGCTTCGCCGGATGATGTCGCCACGTTGGAGTCGGTCGCCAACAACATCGAAGGAAAAACCATTTGCGCCTTCGGCGAAGCCTGTTCCTGGCCTACCCAGAGTTTCATCCGGAAATTCCGGGAGGAACTGGTGGCGGACACCCGGGAGGAATTGGCTGGGGTGCCGGTCAACCACGAAACCACTTTGGCAGCGGCCAACCTCAAGAATTAAGCTTTTTTGAACCCACCCATGGCGGACGACTTGGTCAATGTGCAGATCGACGGGACTTGGCACCAGTTCCCGAAGGGGACCCGTATGATCGAGGCCTGCCGGCAGGCGGGGGTGGAAGTGCCCCATTATTGCTATCACCCCAAGCTCAGCTCACCCGGAAACTGTCGTATGTGTCTGGTGGAGATGGGAATGCCGCCGCGTCCCAAGCCGGGCGAGGAGCTGACCCGTGATGAAGACGGTCGACTGCCCATCCAGTGGATGCCGCGTCCCGTCATTGCCTGTGCCAACACGGTTTCGGAGAATCTCGGCATTCGCACGGAGAGCGCCCTGACCAAGTCCTGCCGGGAAGGGGTCATGGAGCTTCTGCTGATCAACCATCCGCTCGATTGTCCGATCTGTGACCAGGCGGGGGAGTGCCGCCTCCAGGAGTTCAGCGTGGAACATGGAACGGGCGGTTCGCGCTTCCGTGAGGACAAGGTCAAGAAGCCTAAGAATGTTGACATCGGGCCGCGAGTGCGTCTTGATGATGAACGCTGTATCATGTGCAGCCGCTGCATCCGGTTCACCGCGGAAGTGGCCGACGATCCGGTTCTTGGTTTCACCGAACGCGGCAGTCACACCACCTTGGCCGTCCATCCGGGTCGCCGCTTGGAAAACAATTATTCGCTCAACACTGTCGACATTTGTCCGGTCGGAGCGCTGACCTCCACGGATTTCCGGTTCCAAATGCGGGTCTGGTTTCTCAAGGAAATTGAGAGTATCTGCACCGGTTGCGGCCGCGGTTGCAACACCGAAGTCTCGAGCCGCGAAGGCAGTATACTGCGACAAACTCCCCGGGAGAACAATGAGGTCAATTCGACTTGGATGTGTGATCGGGGGCGCCTCGATTTCCACTACGTCAACAGTGAGGCCCGTCTCACCCAGCCTCTCCTCAAAGGCTCCGAAGGTCACCGGGCGGTTTCTTGGAAAATCGCGGTGAAGACCTTGGCGGACAATCTTGCTGGCTTCGAGTCCTCCAAGATCGCCATCATTGCCTCAGCCCGGTTGACCAATGAAGACCTCTATCTGGTTCGCCGTCTTGCTCAGCAATTGGGTGTCAAGGAATTGGATGTGATCGCACGCCTCGGTGAAGATGATGGGTATCTCGTCGCGGCTGACCGCAATCCCAATTCTCGGGGGGCGGCACTGGTTCTGGGGCTTGATTCCGAACCTGGATCCCGGGTTTGCGGGATCCGCCGCGACATTGAAAGCGGGAAGATCGCGGCCTTGCTGGCCATCGGGGAGGATCTTACTTCGCCGGAAGCGGGATTCTCCCCGGCCCTCCTCAGCCAGTTGGAGTTTCTCGGCCAGATCCACCATACGGCTAACTCGACTGCCGATGCTGCGGCCGTGGTCCTTCCCGGGGCGACTTCTTTTGAAAAGAGTGGTTCCATGGTGAATGTCACTGGCCGCCTTCAGCGCCTCGCGCCGGTTGTCCCCCTGCCCGGTGAAGCCCGTGAGGATTGGGTGATCCTGCGGGATCTTCTGCAGGCACTTGATGGTGGCAATGGCGCCGGTTCCTCTGACGAGGTGTTTTCTCTCCTCGCCCAGGAAGTGTCCGCCTTCGAGGGAAGGACTCTTGCTGGCATCAGTCCCCTCGGGGAAGTTCTCCTCGAGACCGGTGAAACGGTTCCGCTCTTGGAACGGGAAAAAGAGCGCATCGCCAAAGGAGAAATTGTTGGATAATTTGTCAGCAGCACCCGCATGGACTTCATCGCCTTAGCCATTTCAGCCGTCAAGATCGTGGGTTTGGTCTTTCTCGTGATCATGCCGATGGTTGCCTATGCCGTATGGGCGGAGCGCCGCGTCAGCGCTCTCATTCAGGACCGTGTCGGACCCAACCGGGTGGGTTTCCAAGGGTTGCTTCAGCCCGTGGCGGACGGTCTTAAGTTCATTCTCAAAGAAGACTTCACTCCGAAGAATGTCCGGACCGGATACTACTGGCTGGCCCCCGCTCTGACCATGGTGCCCGCTCTGCTCACCTGTGCGGTGCTCCCCTTTGGAAGCCAGCTCTTCGGCGAGCCCATGGTTATTGCCAATCTCAACGCCGGGCCGCTTTTCATCTTTGCCATCGCCTCCCTCAGTGTCTACGGCATCGTTCTGGCAGGCTGGGCCTCTAATTCCAAATATCCCTTTCTAGGGGGGGTGCGTTCCACCAGCCAGATGATTTCCTATGAGATCTCCCTTGGCCTTTCGATCATTCCGGTGCTGATGATCCTCGGTGATCTCAATTTGGGGCGCATGGTGCAGGACCAATCAGTCAACGGTTGGCTTATGCTGCCTCTTTGGGGGGATCGTTTCAGCCTTAAGGGGCTGCTTTTGCTCGTACCGGTGGTCATTTCTTTCGTGGTTTTCACGGTGTCGATGTTTGCCGAGACGAACCGTCTCCCGTTCGATTTGCCGGAATGTGAAACCGAGCTCGTTGCCGGTTATCACACGGAATATAGTTCGATGAAGTTTGCGCTCTTTTTCCTGGGGGAATACGCCGCCATGATCATCGGGTCAGGGCTTGCGGTGACTCTCTTCTTTGGTGGATGGAGCCTCCCTTTTGGCTGGTTGTCTTGGGATGGCAAAGCGGACCTTCCTTGGTGGCAGGGGCTCATCCACATGGCCACCTTCTTCGGCAAAGTGGTTGTCTTCATCCTCTTTTTCATCTGGGTCCGCTGGTCCCTTCCCCGGTTTCGCTTTGACCAGCTCATGCGACTGGGGTTGGTCTTTTTCTTTGAAATCGCCGTGATCAATATCATTCTCACCGCAGGCATCATGATGTTGGTGAAATAACTCCGTCCCTTTCCCAACCACTCTCCTCACTCTCATGGCCTTAGTCGTTCGTCGTCCCCAACTGAAATGGTGGGAGAAGATCTACCTTCCGGTGATCGCCAAGGGGCTTGTCATCACGATGCGGCATTTCATCCGGACCCTGACCGGCCGGACGAAAGTGACCATGCAGTATCCTGAGGAGAAGTGGAACGACCAACTGCCCGAACATTATCGCGGGGCTCCCG
This sequence comes from Akkermansiaceae bacterium, assembly GCA_024233005.1. Lineage (GTDB taxonomy): Bacteria > Verrucomicrobiota > Verrucomicrobiia > Verrucomicrobiales > DEV007 > JACKQE01. The sequence goes on from JACKQE010000001.1 coordinate 902,078, forward strand.
CTCTTGTCACCGACGAGCAGGATCGGGAACGCTGTGTCGCCTGCCAATTGTGCGAGTTCATCTGTCCGCCCCGGGCCATCACCATCATCCCGGAAGAAATTCCTTCGGAGGACAAGTGGGCCAAAGTTGAGAAGCGACCCCGGGCCTTCAACATTGACATGATTCGCTGCATATACTGCGGCCTTTGTGAAGAGGTCTGCCCGGAGCAGGCCATCTTCCTTCGCAAAGATTACGCCATCACCGGTGAAAGCCGTGCCGAGATGGTCCACGACAAGGCCCGACTCTATGAAATCGGGGGGCGGCGCGTGGGACTCGTCAACAAATGGAACGACCTCAAGTAAGGGGACGTTGCATCACTTTTCCACTTTTCCGTATTTCCAACGCCATGCTGTTTTATCTGTTCGCTGCGATTGCGCTTGCTGGAGGACTCGGGGTCGTGGCGTTCCGCAATCCTGTGACTTCCGCTTTCTCCTTGGTGGCGTCATTCCTCGGATTGGCGGCTCTTTTCATCCACCTCAATGCTTTTCTCGTGGGGGTGCTGCAGGTTCTCGTCTACGCCGGCGCCATCATGGTGCTTTTCCTGTTCATCATCATGCTGTTGGACATCAAGTCGGACGAAGGGCCCAAGATCACCAAGCTGATGGGGCTGGGAGCCGCTTTGCTGGCCATGGTGTTCGTGGGTATGCTCTGGCGGGTCACGGTCAGTCTGAAATCGGCACCGCTGGAGACGCTTTATCCCGAGGTCCGATCCGATGCTCACGAGATTGGACGGTTGCTATTCGGTGAGTATTTTTTCCCGGTTCAAGTCGTGGGGATTCTCCTGCTGGTGGCCACCATCGGGGTGGTTGTCCTGAGCCGCCGCGCCGTCCGTTGAGTTTTACCTTCCCTTTATTCCATGAACCAAGGCATTGAACCCTATCTCCTCGTGAGCGGCATCCTTTTCGCCATCGGGTTTGCCGGCGTCGTGCTGCGGCGCAACATCATTGTTATTTTCATGTGTCTCGAGATGATGCTGAGCGCGGCCAATCTGACCTTGGTGGCTTTTTCCCGACACTATGCAACCCCCTTGTCCACCCCTGATTACCAGGCGCACGTCCTGCTCTTTTTCATCATCACGGTTGCGGCGGCTGAAGTGGCCGTCGGTTTGGCCATCATTGTGGCGCTTTTCCGGACCCGCCGCAGCATCGACTCCGATTCCGTTTCCGCGCTGAAGTTTTAACCTGTATCTCTTTCCGCTTTCTCCGCCCTCATGGATCCCAATGCCATCGCCTGGACGATTCTCGTGCTGCCCTTAGCGGCGGCGGTGATCATCTTCCTGCTTCTGAAACGCTGGCCCATGGCGAGCGCGGTGCTGTCGACCCTTTCGGCCTTCGCCACGCTTGGGATGAGCATTGTCTTGGCGCATGCTTTGGGGAATTCCGCAACCATTCTGACCCAAAGTTATCCTTGGATCGCCCTGCCCGGGGTGTTGCGGCTGGAGATCGGCCTGCTGGTCGATGCCAAAAGCGCGGGGATGATGTTGATTGTCACCGGGGTCGGTGCGTTGGTGCATCTCTTCTCCCTTGGTTACATGCGCGGAGATGCGGGATTGGCCCGCTTTTTTGCCGGTCTCTCCCTGTTCATGTTCTCCATGACGGGCATCGTGCTCGCGGACAATTTCGCGATGATGTTCATTTTCTGGGAACTCGTCGGGGTGAGTTCCTATCTTTTGATCGGTCATTGGTTTGAAAAGGACAGTGCCGCCGACGCCGCCAAAAAGGCTTTCCTGACCAACCGCATCGGTGACTTTGGTTTCATGATCGGCATCCTGCTGGCATGGGTTGTCACGAAATCCATCGTGTTCACCGAAATGAAGACTGCGGTCGATGCGGGCGGCTTGAATCAAGTGCTCCTCGGGGCGGCGGTCCTCCTGATTTTCTGCGGCGCGGTTGGAAAAAGCGCCCAGTTTCCGCTTCACGTGTGGTTGCCGGATGCCATGGAAGGTCCGACTCCCGTTTCGGCTCTCATCCATGCCGCCACCATGGTCGCGGCGGGGGTGTTCATGCTTGCCCGGGTCGCTTTTCTCGTGGAAGGCGTCGACCACGCCAATATCGCCGCGACGGTCATTGCCTACATTGGCGGGTTCACCGCATTGCTGGCCGCCCTCATGGCCACCCAGCAGAATGACATCAAGCGCATTTTGGCCTACTCCACTCTTTCGCAACTCGGCTACATGGTCATGGCGCAGGGACTTTATGGTTCCACCGAAGGTCTCTTCCACCTCTACACTCATGCCTGGTTCAAGGCCCTGCTCTTTCTGGGGGCGGGAGCGGTGATTTTTGCCTGCCACCATGAACAGGACATTTGGAAGATGGGCGGACTTCGTAAAAAGCTGCCGATCACTTTTGCTACCTTTGCCTTGGGCACGGCCGCTCTGATCGCGGTGCCGGGGACCAGTGGATTCTGGAGCAAGGAGGAAATCCTCGTCAAAGCCTACGGCACGGACAAACTTCTTTATGCCGTCGGAATCGGGGTTGCCGCCCTGACCGCTTTTTATATGACCAGATTATTCATCGTGGCATTTCTTGGCAAGTCACGTTCGGAAAATGCCGAGCATGCCCATGAAGTGGGGCCGGTGATGTGGGTTCCGCTGGCGGTTCTTGCCTTCATGGCCGTCTTCTCCGGCTACGGCTTCATCACCGGAGGCTTTCCTGCTTTCCACCCGGGCCATACCCACGAGGGTTCCCACGAAGCGGGATTCCTGACCACCATTCTTTCTCTGGTTGCCCTCGCTGGCGGGGTCTTTGCAGGTTGGAAACTCTACTCCGGACGGGAAAGGGAACCCATTTCCCTCCGGTTGCTGGCGAACCGCTTTTACTTCGATGAATTGTATTCTCTCATCATCCGCACCGTGCAGGATCTGCCGGCGCGATTGGTGGAGTACCTTGACCTTTATGTCGTCCACGGATTGTTGGCTTACTTTCCGTCGCAGCTTGCCCGCGGTGCGGGATGGACCTTCACCCGCCTCCAGTCCGGACACCTGCAGGGCTATGGATTCCTTTTCGGCGCCGGGCTGCTGGCCCTGCTTTGGTATCTCCTTTCCTGAATTTTCCGACCTCCTCCGACGCCGTGACCCACGTGATCGAATTCATCGTCTTTCTTCCTCTGCTGGCGGCCCTGGCCATCCTGGTCGGCGCTCCGGCGCGTCCCACGGCACTCGCTGCGGCCTTCGTTGGTCTCATCACGGTTCTCGTGGTGGCGTTTCAATTCAACCCCGATCATGAGGTCGTGGGAGGCTTCGCCTATCAGTTCACCAGCAGCCATCCGGTGCTGCTGGATGCCAAGGGGAATGCCGTCCTCAGCCTGGCCTTCGGACTTGACGGGATGAGCCTCGTGATGGTGCTGCTCACGGCGCTGGTGCTGCCTGCCGCCATCCTCGTCAGCCCTCCCGAGAGTGGCATTAAAGGCAATCCCAGACTGTATTATCTCTCATCCCTTCTCATTGCCGCGGGCGCGCTGGGGGCTTTCTGCTCTACCGATCTGTTTTTCTTCTATGCTTTCCATGAACTAGCCCTGATCCCGACCTTCCTCATGATTGGGATGTATGGGCACGGTACAAACCGGGTCAAGACCGCCTGGACCATCACCCTTTATCTGGGGGCCGGAAGCTTGGTCCTTCTGGGGGGGCTCGTGGCTCTGTTTTACGCCTCGGGTGGCACCACTTTTGACATCTCCGAGATGATCCAACAGGCGAAAATCATCGGACCTGCCGAAAGCCATCGCTGGGTTTACCTCCTGCTCCTCATTGGATTCGGCTCCCTGGTCTCCCTCTTTCCTTTTCACACCTGGGCAGCGCGGGCATATGCCGAGGCCCCCACGCCAACGGCCATGCTTCATGCCGGTGTCCTCAAAAAGTTCGGCCTTTACGGGCTGCTTCGCATCGCCCAGCCCATGTTGCCGGATGGTGCCGAAGCTTGGCAGAATTTGGTGCTGGTGCTTCTGCTGGGGAACATCCTTTTTGTCGGCTACTCCACGATTGCCCAGAAACGACTCGATTTGATGTTGGGGAACTCGAGTGTCATGCACATGGGGTTCATTTTTCTGGGCGTCGCCAGTGCCAATGTCATCGGGGCCCACGGGGCCGTGATGCTGATGTTTGCGCACGGAATCTCCATCGCCTTGCTTTTTGCTCTTTGTGGCGGTCTCAGGGATCGCTTCGGAAGCACTGACATGCCGGAGATTGGCGGTGGTTTGGCGACGAAGATGCCGCGCTTTGGTATCATTTTCGCGATGGCCGCCTTCGCCTCGATCGGGCTCCCCGGGTTCGCCAATTTTGCCTCGGAAATTCTCGTTTTCTTCGGGGCTTTTGAGCCTATGCAGAAGTCCGGTGCCACGACCCTGGGGCCTCTGCAATGGACCTGTGTGCTCGCGCTCTGGGGTGTCGTCATTTCCGCCGTTTACATGCTGCGGGCTTTCCGTCGCCTGTTCAATGGACCTGTCCGTTTGGGGACTCCGGATTGTGCCGACCTGACCCCGGCCGAGCAGGTTCCGCTGGTTCTTCTCCTCGGGGTTCTTTTGTTGGTCGGATTTGTTCCCGGTCTCCTGCTCAAATACCTCACCCCTTCCCTGGAATTGTTTTCCACCCTGGGCCGTTGATCTTTTCGCTGCCATGCCCGCCTACTACTTAGAAATCATCGTTGTTCTGCTCGGATTGGCCGTGCTGACTTTCGACGCCGTCGGCCGGGTCGAGGACAAACGCTCGCTCGCTGGTTTGGGAGTGCTGGGACTGATCGTGGTATTTTTCCTCCTCTTCAAAACCAGCAAGCCCGCTGATCCCGGATCGGTGTTCTGGAAGTTTTATGCGACTGATGCGCTGGCTTTCTTCTTCAAGGGCATTGCGATCCTCACCACCATCGTGGTGCTTCTGATGGCCAACGATTTCATTCCCGTGCTGCAGCGCTTCGGTCCTCCGGTGGAGGCCAAGGCGCACCCCCAGTCCGGATTCGCCGAATTCGTCGCGCTGCCGTTGTTCCTCTGCGCGGGCCTGATGTGGATGGCGTCGGCCAACCATTTGGTTAGTATTTTTGTTTCGTTGGAACTGGTGACGGTGACTTTTTACGTGCTGGTGGCCTACCTCCGGCGGCATGAGTTGTCCCTCGAAGCCGGGGTGAAGTACCTCATTCTCGGGGCGCTCTCGACCGGATTGTTGGTCTATGGCCTGGCTTGGCTTTATGGTGCCACAGGGGCTCTGGACCTTTCCGGCATTGAGGGAGCGCTTGCCACGACCGAGAACCCTCTCCCCGCGTTGTTCGCGCTCGCTTTCATTTTGGCAGCGATGGCTTTCAAAGTGGGGGCCCTGCCTACGGCGTTCTGGATTCCCGATGTTTACCAAGGAGCCCCGACTCCCGTGACTGCGCTCCTTGCGGTGGGTTCAAAGTCAGCCGGTTTCATCGTGCTGATGCGTCTGATGACGCCTTTCCTCAAGTCGGAATTGCTTTCCGGGAAGGTGGTGGCCGTTCTCGCCATCATGGCTGTGGCCACGCTGCTCTACGGAAACTTTGCGGCATTGTTGCAATCCAATGTGAAACGCCTGCTCGGGTATTCCAGCATCTCCCATGCCGGCTTTCTCGTCTTGGCGCTGGCCTCCGCTCCCAGTCATGGAGGAGCTTTGGAAACGCCCGCCACCACCGTGGCCTTCTATCTTGCAAGCTACGCCATCACCGCCCTGCTGGCCTTTCTGGTGCTCTCCATAGTTTCCGCAGCACGTCATGGAGACGATCTCAATTCGTTTCGTGGGTTGGCCAAGGCTTCACCTTTCCTTGCCCTGCTCATGCTCCTGTCGATGGCATCGATGGCCGGGGTTCCTCTCACCATTGGCTTCTGGGGCAAGTTTTTTGTCTTCCAGCAGGCCGTTTTCAGCCGCTTGTGGTTGCCACTCGGGGTGGCGGTCATTGGTGCCGCCGCTGGTTTCTACTATTACTTCCGGCTCATCTTTTCAATGTATCTGGAAACAGCCACCGGGGCCGATGGCAACCCGTTGGGGAAGGACACCTTGACCAAAATTGGGGCCGGTTCACGCATTGCCATGATCCTCCTCGCTCTGGCGATCATCGGGTTTGGCTTTTTCCCTGGCTCGATCCTCGCCCTTCTGCGCTGAGATTGGCTTGTCAATCCTTCCGGGTCCGGGTCCTATTTGGCCTGACAAATTCTTTACTTGAGACCTTTTGGAGGGGCCGGAGTTTATGGAACTGATCACCACCGTTTGTTCATGAAAGTCTGCCTCCCCCATTCTTTGTCCCTCGCCCTTTTCGGTGCGGTGGGTGTGTACTGCTATCCAGCCTCCTCCCGATCGGAAACCATAGTGGTCGATGGAGAGAGCTACAACGGCGCTGAAATCGTGGATCTTGCACCAGATGGGGTGTTTTTCTCCTCCCATGACGGCGGGGTCGTGCTCCCTTGGGAGCAGGTCACCACGGCCCATGCCATGGAGGTGAAAAAACGCCTTTCGGGCGCCTTGATCAATGTCCGGGCCCAATCCGTTTGGGTGGCGGGACATTTCAAAGGCGAGAAGGAGGGGTTCACGCTGGTCTACGCTGACGGGCGCCGACGGGCCAATTTTGATTTCGAAAAGAACATTCCCAAAGACTTTGATTATGGAGAAGCCAGTCGTCCGAAGGCTTCCTATTATGGAGCCAAAGCCCAGGTGGGATGGGTCATCATCAAAGATCTCCCTTCCAATGCCGCCGCCCCCGAAACCTCGACCCAAATGATTGTGTATCCCACGGGGGAGACGAAAACCATTCAATTGGACGATCAGACAGATCCTGTCGAACTTCCCGTCATGACCGTTCAATCTCCGGCGTGGGTCGAGGAACGAACCTGGACCAATTCTGATGGGAAGTCGCTGAGGGCTCGGCTCCAGTTTGCCGATGACACCACCGCTTACCTTGAATTGAACGGAAGAATTGTGCCGTATCCGCTCGAAAAACTTTCCCCTCTCGACCGACAAGTCGCCAAGCAGTGTTCCAGCACCGCCCTGCCGATTCTTGTTCCGGTCAAAGTCCGGTGATGCCCTTTGCTCGCCCGGGGGCGAGGCAATTTTCTCAGGAGACCTGCAACATCCCGTCCGTGAGAATGCGTGCCCGCAAGCCCCCCCGACCCCGCAGGGCGGCTTCGGCACCTTCGCAGAAGGCCTGATTCATCCAATAGCACGGACTGGCTTCCTCCGTGCCCTCGAAGAGAACACCTTGGAGTTCGAATTTTTTTCCGATCAGAGTGTTCAGGTCGCATCCCGAGACAATGACATTGCGCCGAAATACCGACGGTTCCCGGTCGGACATCCCGAACTGGGCACAGAGTTCCTCGTAGACTTCTTGGGCGAAGAAGGTGATTTGACCTTTGTAATTCTCCTTGAAGTCAAAAAAACGGTCGCCCCATAAGCCCCTACCCGCAGCGCATTCCACCGCGGTCATTTCCTTCATGGGGGAAAGGCCCGCTTTCCGGCCGTGATGACCGATAAAATTATGGTCCGAAGAGATGTAGAGACGCCGGATGATCACTGAAAGAGTCGGATGTTCGCGGAATGCCTGAGGGTTTCCACCCAGCGTTCGTAGGCACCTTTTTTCTGCTCTTGGATGACCAGTTTTTCCAACTCATCCCGGATTTTTTCGGGGGGCGGGGCATTGCCTCCAATGCGCGCGTCAACGAACATGAGACGGTAAAAGGGACCGTCATCAATGATTTCGCTCACCTTGCGGGGCTCAAGGCTGAAGGCGATGGAAGTCAGAGTTGGGTTCAGGACGTTGCGGTCAATCGTGCCGACATCCCCTCCGGCGGCGGCAAAGCTGTCATTCGAATGGGTTGTGGCCATGGTGGCGAAATCAGCCCCTTTAATGATCTGTTGGCGCAGTTCGGTGATGAGCTTTTTCTGGGACTCGGGATTGCCGGATCCGTCGGTGGGCACCTTGGCAATTGAGATCATCCTCAGTTTGATCTTGGGATCGGTCTCGAATTCACGCTTGCGGCGCTTGTAGATATCCGAAATGTCGTTTGGGGTGACAATGATGTCCTTGGGCACATTCTGGTTCCTCAGGGCTTGGATCATGATCTGTTCCCGTTGGTTGTCTCGCCACGTTTTGATGGTGAGACCCGCTTTCTGGAGCTCTTCGTAGAATTTCTTGTCATTTCCTTTGAACCGCTCGTTGATGAAGGAGGCCTGCATCTGGTCCAGGTGGGACTCACGGATGCTCATGCCCAATTCCTTCGCCTTGGCGAGGATCAGCTTGCGATCAATGAGGTCCTGCAGGCCCTGCTTGCGAAATTCCTCCATCTTGGCTTCGACCTTGGCCTGGGTGAGGGTGCTTTGATCCTGTTCTAGCACCCAGATGCGGACCTGGTTGTAGACCGAACCTTCCACTTCGGCCAGGGTGATGACCTCGCCATTGACGATGGCGGCCATGCCATTCAGTTTCTTCCCATCAGCCCGTGCCATAGGCGGCTGGGTGAAGTAGAATGCGCCTGCCAATAGCAGGATGGTCATGCTTGTGCGGTGAAATTGGTTCATGCCTCTGGTCTTTCCGTTCCTGTTTACAGAACGGGAAAAGCGGGTTTTGACAAGCAGTTTTCCAAGTCAATCCCTTGGCAGAAAGGGGCACAAAAAAGGCGGAAGGTTTGTTCCTTCCGCCTTTGCGATCCAGCGCGCAACGGTGGTCGCAGACCACCGTTGCGGTTGGTAATGTGGATTGTTTCAGGATTCCATCGTATACGCCGGAGCTCCATGTTCGGCGATGTCCAGCCCTTCATGCTCTTCTTCCGCACTGACCCGGATCCCCAGAGTGAGTTTCAAGATCATGAACAGCGCATAGCTGGCCACGAACGCAAAGGCGGACACGGAAAGCGTGCCGATGAGCTGCCAGGTGAAGCTGGCGCCACCGAAGATGCCGACCGCGAGCGTTCCCCAGATCCCGCAGATTCCATGGACGGAGACCGCGCCGACTGGATCGTCGACCTTGATCTTGTCAAAGAAGAGGACCGCGAAGACCACGATGATCCCGGCGATGGCCCCGACAAGAACGGCTGACCAAGGTGCGATCGCATCCGCTCCTGCCGTGATCCCGACAAGTCCGGCAAGGATGCCGTTCAGCGCCATGGAAAGGTCGGGTTTCTTGAGGACAAACCAGGAAGTGAAGGTCGCTCCCATGCCGCCGGCAAAACCGGCCATAGCCGTGGTCACGAAGACCCTGGAAACCAGCTGAGGATCAGCACTCAGCACCGAGCCGCCATTGAACCCGAACCAGCCGAGGAACAGCATGAAGACACCGATCGCGGCGAGAGGCAGGTTGTGGGGAAGCACCGGCTTGATGCCGTCTTTGGTGTATTTCCCTTTGCGGGGTCCGAGCACCAGGATGGCGCCGAGGGCCGCGAAACCACCGAAGGCATGAACCAGCGTGGAACCCGCAAAATCCGCGAAGCCCTTGGTGTTAAGCCAGCCGTAGCCCCACTTCCAGGACCCCGTGATGGGGTAGAGGAATGTCACCAGGAGGGTGGCGTAGATCATGAACGAGCCCAGTTTGACGCGTTCTGCAACCGCACCGGAAACAATCGTGGCGGCCGTGGCGGCGAACATGGCTTGGAAGATGAAGTCCGTCCAGTAGGTGTAGTTGTTGTAGGCGGAGGTCATGTTCTTCGCAATGGCATCACCCTCGAAACTGTTCGCGAGCGGGCTGCCCAGGGCGAAGAAGTCCATGGAAACACCATTTTCCCAGCCGGGATACATGGCGTTAAAGCCGTAGGCCATGTAGCCGAGGGCTCCGACGCAGACAATGAAGACATTCTTGAACAGAATATTGACGGTATTTTTCTGCTGGCACAGGCCGGATTCCACCGCGGAGAAACCGAGATGCATGATGAACACCAATGCCGCTGAGATTAGAATCCAGAGGTTGTTGACGGTGAACATCGCGGCATCGGGACCGGCCATGAATTCCTTGTAGGCGTCCTTGGCTGGTTCCGCTGCGGCCGCAGCGTCTTGGGCGTGGAGGGCGAAGCTGCCGCCCAGGAGCAGCGCCGAGACTGCCAGGAAAATTCCCGGCTTCCAAGTATTGAGGTATCGTGTGTTTTTCATGCTTTGGATGGTTGGATTCTCTATCTGCTCTCCGGCGAGTTCCGGTTCGACGGGACTCAGCAGCTCCCGGTCTGCGGCCAGATTCCTTCCTGCGACGAGGGATGACTTCCCAGTGTCGGGTTGCGGAATGAGGCGGAATGCTTCATGGTGGGTGGTTGAGGTTGCTTTGCGGAAGGACCCGATACGGAGTTTTCAAAGGCTCTGTGGAATCACGCCGCGGTTTTTTCTTTCATAAACAGCATTTAGCATATCCCGTGCCAAGTTCGCGGAATGGGCGCATGCCTCCCGGAGATGGGGGGGAGAGCCCGTAAGAAAGGCCCGGTGCCAACCCCAAACATCGCTATGATCAACGGAGAAGGATTTGAGACCCGGGCCATCCATGCAGGGCGCGATTTTGTCAGTGACACCGGCGCGGTCACCCCGCCGGTGTGGCTGACCTCCACCTTTGAATACGGCAATCCCGGAGGCTTTGACTACACGCGTTCCGGCAACCCCAACTTCCGACTTCTGGAGAGGACGCTCGCCAGTCTTGAGGGTGGTCAGCATGCCACGGTCTTTGCCAGCGGGGTCTCGGCGATCACCGCAGTCGCCTCCACTCTTCGCTCCGGGGATCTCGTGGTTGCGGAAGAAAACGTCTACGGCTGCACCTACCGTCTTTTTGACAAAGTCTTCGCCAAATTCGGCGTTTCCGTGGAATACCTCGATCTCGCCGATCCTGAGCATTACGTTCGCATTCCAGAACGGCGTCCGGCGCTGGTCTGGATCGAAAGTCCGACCAATCCACTTCTCAAGGTTCTCGACATCTCCGCCATTGCCACAGCGACGCATCAGGCTGGCAGCGTCCTGGTGGTGGACAATACGTTCGCCTCCAGTCATGTTCAGCGCCCCCTGGAACTCGGGGCCGACCTGTCGCTGCTCAGCACCACGAAGTATCTCAATGGTCATTCCGACGCTCTCGGAGGGGTCGTTTGCACGAATGATCCTTCCTGGCAGGAACGCATGGTGTTTGCCCAGAAAGCGCTCGGACTTCAGCCATCACCGATGGATGCCTGGCTGACTCTGCGAGGCGTGAAAACCTTGGCGCTTCGGATGGAGCGCCATCATGCCAATGCCCTTGCGTTCGCCCGGTTCCTTGAGGACGAGTCCGGTGCCCGTTGGGTGCGGTATCCCTGGCTGCCTTCCCATCCCCAACATGAAGTGGCGAAGCGGCAGATGCAGGGAGGCGGCTCGGGAATTGTCACCGTGGATCTTGGAATGAGTCTGGAGGAGACACTTGATTTTGTAGGTGGGCTCCGATACTTCCCCAAAGCAGAGAGCCTCGGCGGAGTGGAGTCTCTCTGCTGCCATCCTGCCAGCATGACCCATGCTTCGGTGCCCCGGGAAACCCGGGAAGCGGTTGGCATCACGGATGCGGTGGTCCGTTTCTCTGTTGGCATTGAATCTGTGGAGGATCTCATCGCCGATGTCCGTGAAGGCCTGCGGCGCGTCCGCAAGGCTTAGTTGGTTCCGCCCTTCCGGGGCGCGATTCAAAGCGTCCCTGAAACCTTCCACGAATCACCTCAAACTCCCATTCCATCGGGGTTTCCCACTGACTACTGACTGACTGATAGTAATTTCCTTTTGATCCCCTCGGCTCGCTTTCCGCCGAAGGCCCGGGGTCGGTGGGGGTTCGGTCACCGGTAGTTCCGGAGCTTCGTCGGCCCCACTCACGCGAGGCGCTTTCCAAGGCGTTCGCCGAACTCCTGTGATCCCCAATACCAGACACGCGCGAAAACTTCTGTTTGTCCGTCCCTTGAACTTTAAACTGCCCCATGGAACCGCTTTCGATCCGCACCGGAGTGGCGGTGCACTGGTGAGGCTTTCAGGTCACGGCAACTCGATGACAACACGAAAGCCGATTGTCGCAAAGGGTCGATCCGCCCCAACCGAACCACGATGCGAGGATCGCATCCATAGTTCGGCGGGAGTGTCAAAAGCGGCACCACGGGTTACCCGGGCCACTCCTTTCCCATCGAAACGATCCGAACACCACTCCCATACATTGCCTCCCAGATCAAAAAGTCCGAGGGGGTTCGGAGCAAAGCCCATGACTGGTGCAGTCGTCGCAAAGCCGTCGGAATAACCCTCAAGGGCGCGATCTTCCGGAAACGTTTCTCCGTAAACAGTGTCGGCATAGTTGCCGGCTCCCGCTAGGGGCGGATAGCGGTTTCCGTAGGGAAAGACGCCACTGATCAAATTTTTCAGTTCTGCGGGCGATTTTCCCTCAATTTCCTTGTCTCCGATTCCAACGGCAAAACTCCACTCCCGGTCTGTCGGAAGCCGGTGCAAGAGCTTCGATTCCCGGGTCAGCCATTCGCAAAATTCAACTGCATCATTCCATGACACCATGACTACGGGATGGTCAGGCTGAGCCCCGGAAGGCACGCCTTTGAACTCCGCGGTTTCCCATCCGCTTCCGCCTCCTCTTTTCCTAGCAAAAACCTCGTAATCGGAACGACGCGTCTCGTGGATGCAGAACAACACCTTCGTCCCCGGAACGGGAACGAACTTCATGCCGAGCGAGTTGACAAAGGGCTGGTCCTTGGTGGCTTTGTCAGAAGAAACGGAGGCGGTGGGCGGACGAGCGTCAGGAGTCGCGGCAACGCCCACGTCGGCAGGTTTCGCCGCCGGAGGTTCTGCGACCACCCGGAAACCAACGTTTGCATCCACTCCACCTGAAAACACTGTTCCTTGGAAGGGCCCGCGCGACGCCGACGATCGGAAGGCGCCGTAGTTCATCCAGCCACGCCCTCGCACGACATGAACACTTTTCGACGCCGGGTCGTACCAGTCGACGCACCATTCATCGACGTTTCCCCAAAGGTCGTACAGACCTGCGGCGTTTGCCGGGAAACTGCCCACCGGAGCGGTGTAGGCGTAGGAATCCCTCTCCGTTCCCTGGTAATTCGCGAAACCGACGGGCGGTTCGTCCCCATTGCCCCAGGGAAAAACCCCTGCCAGTCCACGGGTCTTTTGCACCGGGGAAAGTTCAGGGCCCTCCTGGTCGCCGATCCCCGCCGCGCAACTCCACTCGTGGTCCGACGGCAGGCGGTAACGCACGCCGTCCTTCCCGGAAAGCCATTCGCAAAATGCCATGGCATCCTCCCAAGAGACGTTGACGGCGGGTTCGTCCGCGGTCTGGGAGAATTCAGGTTTTGTCCAGTTTCTCCCCGTTTCCCTGACAAAGACATCATAATCCCGCACCCGCGACTCCCAGACGCTGAACAGGAGGGATTTTCCGTTGGTCGGGCCTCCGGTAATGGGAACGGGCACGAACTTCATGCCTAGGGAGTTGACGAAGGGTTCGTCCTTGGCGGCTATGTCAGGAGACATCGCGGTCGGAGGATTCCGCTTACCTGCGTCCTGTTCCTCCGACAGGGCGCTCCGAACTTCCCTGACGCTCAGGTTCCGGTAAGCGATCCTGCCACCCGCGCCGCTCTGCTGCAGGGCGATGAGATTCCCGCGGGCGCGTTGTGCCACTGGTAACAGATCGGTATCGAACGCGACCCGGCCGTTGATCCAGCCCTGTACCTTTTCACCGGCTTTCCGGACCCGGAACTCCGCCCATGCATCGTCGGCAACCATTCCCGGCGGCGCGGCGACGATCACAGCCTTCCCATAAAGCGTCCCCGTCTTGTTCCGGTCTTTTGAGGCGGAGCCGCACAATTGCAGCTCATACCCCGAGTCCGCTGATCTTGCCACGGGAACCCGGTTCAGCAAAAATTGAATCCCCCCGTTGGCCTCGGAAGACGCCTTGAACTCACCCGTGAGGTCGAAGTCTTCAAAGGGAAGGGACTGATGAAGATACCCGATCACCGTTCCTTCGGACTCCAGCACACTTCCGCTCCCGGTCCACTGCGCTTCACCGCTTTTCGACCAAGCTGAAAGACTCTTCAGGTCCGGGGGAGTTCCCGACCCGGATGAAGCGACGGCATGTCCTGAAACCGAACCCAGTTTCGCCACCCGCCCCCGGTAGGTCTCGAGCGCCTTCGCCTCGTCGAGCCGCCCGGCCTGGACCCAGGTCCGCTGCAGGGATTCAAGCGACTGGTCGAGCCTGGCGAGGAGGGTCCGTTCCAACTTCGCGGCCTCACCCACGAAAATGTCGTGCAGTTCTTTCAGGCGCGGTGAAGCTCCTTCTCCGGCCGGAGGTGGCAAAGTCAGCGGAACGAGGTCGGAGGCCTCACCCAGGGCATTGATCAGGCCAATCACGGCGGTGGCTTCGCGATGGGCGGCTTCGGCGGCTTCGGTCTCGGCAAGGGAACCCCGTTGCTTCGAGGCATCCCGCTCCGCGACCAGGGCGGCGAGGTACTTCGAGGTGAGATCGCCGAGCTGGGCCTGGCGCGCCCGCGTGTAGTTCGTCAAGCGAGTGAAGAACTCCGGATCGGATTGGAAACCGGGTTTGGGAGCGGACGATTCGGGTGCCGGGGCGGCAGCAGCGGGAGCGTCAGTGCCGGCATCAAACCACAACAAGAAAGCCCGGGTGATCTTTTCCTTGTTGTTGTAATCAATCCGGATCGAAAAATGTTCGGGGCGCAACCCTTTCAGATAGGGAACCACAGGGTCGAGCACCGTGGGATCGATGGTGCCGTTGAACTGAAAGTGTGGCATCCTTCTGGAGTCGATGAAGTAAACCAAAAACATCCCGGAAGTTGGCAGGATACTCGACGGTTGTTCCACTCCCGGCACCGCTCTCGGATCAGGTTCTCCAACGGTCCAGGCGACGGCCCGGCCATCATCGAGGATCCCGCGGAACTGTCCGGCCAATAGTTCGAACTGTCTGAATTTTCTGCTTGCGATCGCTTGAGGCAATGGGATCTCCCCCTTGGTGGGTCCTCTCCAGAGCCTCATCTTTCCGTCCTCCATTTGGCAGGCCAGACCAAATTCGGAATGGGAAATGGCTACCGCTCGCTCTTCTTTGGAGATCTCCGGTCTCGTCTCCCACTCCGGATTGTCCGGCAATTGCTTCACCCCATCGAACTGCTTGCCCCACAAGACCAATTTGCCCTCTGGGGTGAGCGCGTAACTTGCGGAAGGATTCAAATAGGCATCGATCGCCTTCAACCCTGCCGGAGCCTTGCGGTCCGGATACATTTCCACATCAGGAATAAACGGCTCGAAATTCCCATCCCGATCAATCAGCCCGTAGAAGGTATTCAAACCCGGGCAGATTTTCACGATGTTCTTGCGTTCGTTTTCCGTCGGTCGTTCGTCGGTCAGGGTGTCTCCGTTTTCGCGCAGCACCACCCAAAGGCCCGCGCCCCCCTGATAGACCTGCTTCACGTCCTCGACTCCGACGAGTTTTTTCATCGCTTCAAAACGGGGATTTCCGAAACTGGCATCCGACCGCCACGCCCGGAACTTGCCGAAGGTGCGGAAGTTCGGGCCGTCGGGTGGCCAGGAAAGGTCGGAAGCCGCCGGAAAATTCGTCGGTACGGAGGCCGATCCCTGGTTTTCCACCCCTGACTTCGATTCAGTCAGAGTGGCTGAGGCACCCGAACCTCCCGGACCGACCATCGCGACCCGGAAACCGATCCCATTCCCTTTCCACTCGAGCCCGTCCTGCCGCCGGTCAGCCGCACGGGATAGTTCGGGGCCGTTGTTCCACCCGCTGCTCCGCGTCACCTTTTTCCCGGAAGTCGCCACTCCGATCGGATCCACCACAGGGCTGGCTTCGTAGGGACCATCCCAATCCAGACACCATTCCCGCACGTTGCCGATCATGTCATGGAAGCCCCAGGCGTTCGCCTTTTTCGTTCCAACGGGTTTGGTCGCCCCCGAGGAGTTCCCGGCATGCCACGCGATCTCGTCGAGCGAACCTCCGGGCAGGGCCGAGGTCGATCCGGCGCGGCAGGCATATTCCCACTGCGCTTCCGTGGGCAAGGTCCACTGCCAGCCTTCGGGAAGCGGATGGCGCTCGTTCATCCCTGCCAAAAACACCTGAACGTCCTCCCAGGTCACCTGCTCGACGGGCAGGGCGTCTCCTATGAACTTGCTCGGAGCGTCTCCGCGGATCGCCCGCCACTGCGCCTGGGTGGTTTCCGTTTTAGCCAACCAAAAGCCACGGGTCAGTTCCACGGGGTGCTGGGTTTCTCCGGGCTTCCGCCCCGGCTCATCCTCGGGACTGCCCATGAGAAAACGCCCCGGAGGACACCAGACCATCTCGATGCCCCCGAAGGTCCTTAACTCCCCTGCCCCGGTGCCCAGGATTGACGAACGTGAGGGCGCCGCCGTTGCTTTCGTCTCGGCGAACGACCCCGGTTCGTCAAAAGATTCCGTCGCTTTCTCTTTGGCGAACCACCACGCCGCCCCGGCCATGATCGTCACCGCAGCCCCGAGTAGAGCCACCATTACTGAGGTGCGGCGATCTCGGTGCTTGCTTCGAGAAAAAGTTCGTCCACGGGTCGGCACCGTCGGACGTCCTTTTTCAGAGGACTTGATCGCGACCTTCTGACGCACCTCCGACATTGGAGCGACCTGGGAATCTTCCTCGGCTCTTGCGACCGGTTTCGAAAGGATCTCATCCAGTCCGAACCGAAACTCCTCTGCGCTCTGATAGCGATGGTCCGGACTCGATTCCATCGCCAATGAGATGAGTCGGTCAAATCGCGAGTCGATCGAGGGGTTTTCCTCGGACGGAAGGCGAAAGATTCCCTGGGGCAGCTTCCCCGTGAGTAGTTGGTAGAGCATCACTCCGACCGCGTAGAGATCGGCACGGTGATCCACTCGCGATCCTTCCTCCAAACTCTCCGGTGCCATGTAGATGGGAGTGCCCATGGCGTATCCGGTCATGGTCTGGATTCCGCTGCCTTCGTCCCCGTCCGCGCTCAGGCGTTTCGCGAGCCCGAAATCCGCGACGCGCACCCGGCCCTCGGTATCGATCAGTACGTTTGCCGGTTTGATATCCCGGTGCACGATGCCTTTCGAGTGCGCGTAGGAGAGCGCGTCGAGCACGTGGGCGCAGATCGCCAAGGCATGATCGGGTTTCAGTCTTCCGCCGCTGTGCTTGGCATACTGCCGAATGTCCATCCCCTCGACGAACTCCATCGCGAAGAAGAGCAGGCCCGATGGAGTCTGTCCGAAATCATGCACGGCGACGATGGAGGGATGGCTCAGTTTCGCCATCGACCGGGCCTCCTGGCGGAAGCGCTCCACGAAGCCCATCTCGTCGTCCGCCTCCAACGCGGCGGGAAGGATCTTCACCGCCACGAGACGGTCGAGATTGATCTGGCGGGCCTTGTAAACCGCTCCCATGCCGCCGCGCCCGAGCAGTTCGATCACCTCGTAACCGGGCATCTCGGCGGCGAGATCGACGGGCTCAGGCGGCGTCCATTTTCCCCCGCCGCCTCCCCCACCTCTGCCGGAGCCATGGCTGGTTTGGGCTCCAGAGGCGAGCGAATCAACCCCGCTCAAGGCAGAAGGCGCACCCATCGCACCTTCCATCATGCAGGCGGAGCAGATCGATGATCCCGAACTCTCATTCAAGGTGCTTCCGCAGGACGGGCACTTCCCGGCCTCGGTCTCAGGCACATTGGAACTCGGATCCCCCATCTCGGCAAAACGTCACAGTCCCATTCAGAAGCATTCCATCCCGCACCATGTCAACCCGATTCGACTACTACTGATGGGAATTACTGATAGGAATTTCCTTTTTCAACCCCTCGGCTCGCTTCCCGCCGAAGGCCCGGGGTCGGTGGGGGTTCGGGGGGAGGTAGGGGGCGTTCAGGGCCATCGCTGACTAGAGTCGCCCGATTCGTCCGGATGAGTCAACGATTTTCATTCAGGCATGACCGATCCGGGGGTGGGGAGGCGAAAAATCGCGTTCGGAGGGCATGGTGCTCCCTCCCCGCTTGATTCCATTTCTAAAATCAGGCGGGCTTTTCCGTGTCGCCGCGCCTACAGGGTGTCAAAATACCCCCGCGACCGCCCACTCCTCCTCGGAGAGCGGATCGGGCGCATCGAGAATGAGGTGGCGTCCGTCCCCACGACCTTCATCGTGCCCGGACAGCACGGGCACTTGTGCGGATCCTCGCCCCAGATCTTCATGATGAGATCCCACCAGAGCGGTTGGAGCGCCCGGCCGTTCCGTGATTCAGGAAGCGGAAGGATGAAGAGCGTTCCCCCTGCATTGGTCGCCGCACCCTCCGGTCTCTTTGCATCGGTCATCTTCGGACGCCTCCGCCCCGTCTTCGCCGCCATTCAAAGGCTCTTGTTCGAATAGAGCCCAAAGTAGCGGACGGCTTGTTGGTTCTTCAGCGGGATGTGCTCGACGGTCGCGGCGAGGAAGTCAACGGCCTCGAAGATCTGGCAATTGCGCTTGGTGTGCCAGCACCGCTTGGAACGGTAGATGACCTTGCTGGAGTGGTTTCCGGGCGACTCAGCGGTCGGCCAGCTACGGCGCCGATCCGCGCGCGCTCTCATCGCGTCGAGCGTGGCCTCCAGTTCGCTGAGCAGGGGTTCGGGACGACGGATCGGATCAGTTTGCGGACTCATGCCCCCGGACTGCGTGTCAACGGAACCCCGGAGCGTCATCCTGCAGCAATCACAACCAACCGATGGAATAGCACCCTTATGCAAGCCAGGATTACCGCATGGGGTTGAAGGTCGTCATCACCAAGTAGGAGGAGCTTGTTGCGCAACGAAGTTCGATAAAACCGGGGCCTCCGGCTGACGATTTCCTCAAGACGGCGGTGCGGATCCTGCATGACAAAACATGACAAACGGCTTGCATCACCCTGCGAAAACATCCCCGGACACTCTCAAATCCCTGTGAAGAAAAGCCCGTGGATACGAAGGTTCACGCATGACGAGTCAATCCCCGGCAGCCTTCCGGGGCGCTTCCTGACACCGGAACGCTTCGCTCCGGACTATTTCATGGATCAGCGTGCGAGCCCGGAAGCCATCCGCTTCTGCCGCCGCGGCGATCTTTTCGATGGCGGCGCTGTCATGGAATCGGGGCTCCCGACCCAGCGCATAGCCATAAAGTTGCCGCGCGAGATTCCTCACAAAGTCGCCCTTCCGGGACAGCAAATACTCCCGCAGGCCTTCGAGACCGTTGCAGGCCGATCCATCGGACAAGGTGGCCGAGGCATCAACCGGTTGGCCTGCCTCGGTGTCTCGCCAGCGGCCCGCGAGATCGAAATGCTCCAACGCAAAGCCCGGGGGATCGATCTGGTCATGACATCGCGCGCAAGACGGCCGGGTGCGGTGAAGGGCCAGTTCTTCGCGGAGGGTTCGTCCGCGGGCTTCTCCGGCATTGCCGGGCAACTGCCCGGCGGTGGGCAACGGCTCTCCGGGATCTTCTCCCAGCAGCACCTCCAGCACCCAGGCCCCCCGGCGGACCGGGTTGGTTCGGGCCGGTGAGGAGGTTGCGGTGAGGATGCCCGCCATGCCCAGCAGTCCGCCGCGGCGACGGTCTGGCAGGGAGATGCGTTGCAGTTTCGGACCAGTAACGCCGGGAATTCCGCAATGCCGGGCTAGAATGCCATTCATCCAGGAATGGCGGGAGTCGAGAAGCTCCAGAAGACTGGTATTCTCCCGCACCAAAGACTTCCAGAAGGCACTGGGTTCTGCTCTCATCGCTTCGGCCAATGCGGACGTGAAACCCGGAAAAATGGCCGGATCCGGTTCCTGCCCGCGTCCCAGATCTCCGAGGCGCAGCCAGTCTATCAGGAAGTCGCCGAGAAACCGGTCGGCCTTGGGATCATCAAGGAGGCGGTCGGTTTCGCGATCCAACACGACCGGATCCGAGGTGAGCCGACCGGCATCCGCCTGAGCGTCGAGCAGGTTGTCGGGAAGGCTTTGCCAGAGGAAGTAGGAAAGCCTCGCGGCCAGTTGGTGGTTGGTCAACGGTGTTGTCCCTTGTTCTTCGGGGGGGTTGAATTCCGGGCGGTAGAGCAGGTGGGGCGAGAGCAGGATCGCGCTCAAACTGGCGCCTTTCGCTTCTTGCAGTGTGGCTCCCCGCGTCAGGGTCTCCTGATGGTGGGCCCTGAGCCGTTGCGTCTCTGTCGCCGTCACGGGGCGGCGCCAGGCGCGGCGGAGAAACATTTCCAGACTATCCGGCTGACCTGGTGCCGGAGTGGCAAAGTCGGGAGGGGTCATTGGAGTCGCTCCCTTGGGGACGATCGGACCGAGGATCTCCATCCGGTCGAGCCAGAGTTTGCCCTGGGTTTTCATCCAATCCTCCCAACGAACTGCCGACACCGCGTCAAGGAGGCGTTGGTTTTCAGCGAGACGCTCCGCGTTGGCGTTGCGCCAGAGCCGCTCAATGCCGACGATGGGCTGGCTGCTGCGGGCGGCCAGTTGCTCCAGGTAGCCCTGCTGGAGGACCTGCTTTTGCCTGGCATATTTGCGGAACCGGTCGATTTCCCGGGGATCCCCTCCAGGTCCGAGCAGGCGCAACCAAACATAATAGGCCTGACCGGACCTTGCCTGGGCATTCAGGGCTTCTCTGGATTGGCGGACCCCGTCCGGCTCCGGATCCATGAATGGCGGGAGAACGGGAGCTTCCCGGTCACCGGTAGCCTCTGCGAGGCGGGTCACATCCGGCGGTAGCGGAGTTTGAGGCACCAGATTCTGGTTCTGCCACGCCAAGTCATGGCTGCCCCGCGACAAGAACGTCTCCACGACGATCTCACTGGCTCGGCCGACCGTCCCAGAGGGCACTGGCGCCACTGCCAGAGTCTCTCCGGCATCGGTGATCCGCAACTCCGTGGCCAGTCCCAAGGCGGCGGCCTGGTGAGTGAAGCGGTAATACCCGTCCACCGGCACCACCACCGTGGCCGAAAGTTCCTGGTTCGGGTGCGCCAACACTAACCCGCCTTCGTGTGGCTGAAGCTTGGGCTCGGAACGTGGCATTTCCTCGGCCTCGGCCTTCCAGATCAGGGTGGGGGGATTTTCCAGGGCGAGCCAGCCAGTTACCGCTCTTTCCGTGGTGCTCATCCAGGCTTCAAACTGGGGCGCCGTCATATCGAGCGCCTCCCGGTCATTCCGGAAACCACTGGGACCGGGCCCGTCTTCGGGAAGGGAAGCCCCCGCGTGAAGATCAATCCCCATCAGATCTGCCAGCGTGTGGTTGAATTCCATGCGGGTCAGGCGGGGCAGGGTGACCCGGCCGGGACGCTGGAACCGCGCGGCACCGGCCGATCCAAGAAGATTCTGCACCGCCCGGGTGAAGGCCGTCATTTCCGGCGCCGGGGGCGGTGCTCCTTTGGGAGGCATTTCGCCTGTCGCGGTCAGCTCCAGAGCCTGATGCCAAATCCGTGCCTTCTTCAGCAAATCGGTTTCCGTGTGGAAGGTTCGGAAATCCAGCCGGGCCTCCGTTTTCTCCTCTCCATGACATTTCACGCAATACCGGTCGAGAAAGGTGGTGATCGCCGGTGGCAGGGGTTCTGCTCGCGCGCCTCCCGGACAAAAGGCCGCCAGAACCGCCAAAAAGACGGGCAGAGCCCGGGAGGGCGCGGGGCGGGGGATCGGGGGGTCCATGAGGAAACGGTGGCTCCTTACTATCGTTCCTGGGCCCGGGCTGTCCAGCCCCCAAGGCCTGGCTTGCTGCGGCGCGTTTTGCGACGACAATGTGGCATGTCCCAGATCACTCCCACGATTTTTGTGAAAACCGGCTGCCCCTGGTGCGATGAAGTGCTCGACTATTTCGATTCCCATCATCTGCCCTATGAGAAAGTCACCGTCAGCGGGAATCCCGGCGCGATGAAGGCCATGGTGGCATTGTCCGGTCAATCAAAGGCTCCCACCATGGACTGGGACGGGGAGGTGCTTGCCGATTTCGGGGTGGATGAGCTGGTCCCTTTCCTCCGCGCCCACGGCATTTCCTGAAGGCCACAGCGCGTTGTCCTTTCCTCCCCGCCATGGACCGGTCCACTTTCCTCCAGCGGCTGCGGGAGGAAATGTCCTCTCCCACACCACCTCTCGTGGTTTGCGAGGGTCGCCACACGGTTGAGGCCGCGCTGGCGGGAGGCTGGGTCTGCCTCGGAATCGGCCTCAGTGAGGGCTCCACCTGGGAACCTCCCCCGGGTCCCAATATCCACCGGATGCCCGAAGCCGCTCTCGCCGACGCGATGGGCTATGATTTTCACCGTGGCGTCGTGGCTTTGGTGGAGCGCCCTCTTGGGACTGCCGCCGACTTGGGAGCCTGGATGGACCAGGCAACGGCTCCTTGGACTCTCGTGCTCTGCCCCTGTCTCGCCGATGCCGCCAATGTCGGCGCCATCGTCCGGAATTCTGCCGCCTTGGGTGCCGATGGGGTTGTTATCGGGCAGCGCGGGGCCTCACCGCTCGCCCGCAAGGCCATCCGGGCCTCTTCGGGCGCCTTCTTTCGTCTTCCTCTCTGGTGCTGCGATCCCTTTGAGGCGGCTGGTCTGGCTCGACAGCGCAGTGCTCGCGTCATCGGCACCGCCCTGGAGAAGCGCGCCGTTCCGCTGGAGCGTTACCCTGCGCCGGTTGGCTCGTGGTTGCTCATCGTCGGTGCCGAGGCCGGAGGATTGAATGCGGATTGGTGCGCCTTCTGCGATGATCTCGTCAGTATTCCCATGGCTGCCGGGGTCGACTCTCTCAATGTGGCCGCTGCCACCGCGATTTTTCTCTGGGACCTTCGCCACCGTTCCCGGGCCACACTCTCATGAACCCGAGCTTGCCGCCTTTCGTTACCCTCACTCATCCCGTTGCCGGTTATCCGGTCTATGAGATCGACCATCCCATCGTGCGTGCCCGTGTTGCCGGGCACGGCGCCCACCTGATGGAGTGGCAACCGGCCGGGCACGATCCGGTGCTCTACCTCAGCCCCCAAGCGGTGATGCGCCCCGGGAAAGCCATCCGGGGCGGTGTCCCGGTCTGCTGGCCGTGGTTCAATGCTCATCCCGACAGGGCCGATTTGCCATCGCATGGGTTGGCCCGGACGCGTTTCTGGGAGCCCGTTTCCTGCCTTTCCACTGACACTGGCGTCGAACTGGTCTTCACGCTGGCCGATGATGATCACACTCGCGCTCTCTGGCCCTGCGAGTTCCGCCTGACGTTGCGGATGCAGTTGGGCACGGATCTGCATCTTTCACTGCGGACGGAGAACCTTGGTCCGGAAGCCTTCGGGATCACCGAAGCTCTGCACAGCTATCTCGCGGTGGGTGACATCCGGCGGACCCGGATAGAAGGCCTCGACGAAGCAACCTATGTCGACACCGTGGGACTGGCGACCGGCCGCATCCAGTCGGGCGCGGTGGAGTTTTCCGGGGAGGTGGATCGGATCTACACCAGTCACGGACCGGTGACCGTCCAGGACGCCTCGGGCAGGCGCGAGGTGCTGGTCGAGAATACGGGCAGCGGCTCGGTCGTGGTGTGGAATCCCTGGATCGAGAAAGCGAAGGCCCTCGCGGATCTGCCGGACGAGGATTTCGGCAGCTTTGTCTGTGTCGAGACCGCCAACGTCGGAGCCGCCCGGGTCATCGTGCCGCCCGGGGGGCACCATGAGATGGGTTTGAGGATCTCGGTGCAGCGGATTGCTGAATGAGTCCGGCTTCCGGGTTTCCTGCCATCGCGGTTCAGGGCCGCGGAAGCGCCGGAGGTTCCGCGAGGGCCTCCCGGAGTCCGAACTGACGCAACATCTCGGCATCGTGACCGTAGATGTCCTGATCGAAGCGCACCCGGCCGTCGTCCATGATGGTGCTGGTCCAGTAGATCAGATAAACCGGGATGGGTGATTTTAGGTCCACTTTCCGGTTGGGTTGTTTGGCGTCCCGCATGGCATTCTGGATGCTTTCCAGATTCCAGTCACCGTTCGCTTTCAAAACGAAATCAGCGAGTTCATCGGGACGGGAGACCCTGACACAACCATGGCTGAAATCACGGTCTGTCGCTTTGAAGAGATCATGGTTCGGGGTGTCATGGAGATAGACTGAGTTGTCGTTGGGAAAAATGAACTTCACCAGGCCGAGGGCATTCTGTGACCCGGTGCCCTGACGGATGTTGAGATCTCCGGCAGCCACTTTGGCGAGGTTCTCCGGGGTTGCTGGCAGGACTTTGTCAGGGGCCACGCCATAGGACGGAACGACCTCGTAGTTTCCTGCCGCCACGTATCCGGGATCCTTCAATGCCGCCGGCACGACCTCGTTGCGGGCAATGGTCAGCGGCACATTCCAGTAGGGACGGAAATACAAGTAGCGCATCTTTCCATGGAAAACCGGAGTCTGGTGCAATCCCTTGATGCCAACGATGACCCGCATGGTGTCGAGAGACTGTCCACCAGAGAACAGTCGCAGGGCGTTTTCCGCAATGTTGACCTCCAGATGGGGCGTGGTTTCATAGTCCCGGGGCATCCAGCGGAGCCGGTCGAGATTGATGATCAAGCTTTCCAGTCGGTGACTGATCGGATGGTTCAATTCAGTCAGGGTTTGCGGACCGATGACTGCATCGGGCTCGATCCCGTGGCGGAACTGGTAGGACTTGAGACCCACCGCCGTCTCCGGATCGATGACCTTGAATCGGCTCTTGGGCCCACCCGAGGCGAGGTCTCCTTCTGCCTGGAGCCTTGCCCGCAGCAGGGGAATGTCCGAGTAGGGATCACCGGGACCAATTGCTTTGGGAGGAGGGGGCAACGCTTTCCAGCCCCCCTGCCGGGCGATTTCGCGGTACCGGGCGAGGGTGGTGACCAGTTCCCGGTAGCGTGGATCCCGGGGCGGTGCCTCGGTGTCCAACCAGCGGGCGAATTTCCCGGGCCCCTGCCTCAGGGCCTCGTTGAGCATGGCAGCGGGAGTGACTGTCCGGGGGATTGCTTCCCATTTGGCATGCACCGTGAGGGGATCGACGAACCCGTAGGCGAGGCTTTGCACGGCATAGAGGGCGAGCCGGGTGGTGGTGATTTCGAGCCGGGCCGCAGCCGTGGCGGAAGGTGATTGTCCCTGCCAGCTGCGGTTCCAGGCTTCGAGATGGAACAACTCGGGAGGCAGCCCGTGGCGGTCAAGTCCGGCGATGAATTCGGTGAGGCCTTTCAGGTATTCGGCATTCCAGACTGGTTCAAAATTCCGCCCGGCATACCATTTTTTGATGACTTCCGGTTCGCTTTCCAACTGGCGTTGCACTTCCGCCACGACCTCCTGCGGAGCCCGTTTCTGAGCGGGCGGTTCTTGGCCTTTCCCCAAGGTAACCAGAAGGAAAGTGGCCAGAAGACAGAGGGATCGGGGAAAGACATTCATCAGGGAGTTTCCAAGGATACCACCGATGTCGCCCGAACGCGACCCGTCTGCTGAGGAAGCTGGCAAAGACCGACCGACTTGGAGTGGATTCGGAAGGGAGCGCACCGGTCCCACCGGAGGAATTCTGTCAGGCACGGCAGGTCCCTGGCCCGGTGGGTTCCTATGTCCGGAAACCATCGGAAGAGCCGACAGACGCGCCTTCGAAAGCAGGATAGGACGCGAAGCTCGGGAGAAGGTGTCGGTAAAAGCAGACGGCCTGTTCACCAATCATCCGTGCGGAAAGGGGAGGTCGGCAGATCCGCGCCGTTGTACAGATTGAACTTGGGATCGTCTTCCCAGGCATATCTCACGGCGACAGGATGAGGGACGTCGGGGCTGCTGATGATGACCCTGCCGCCGTCGATGCGCGCCTTGGCGGTGTGCCATTGCTTGTCCTCCCCCGCAATCTGGAACCCGGTTACCTCCCCGCCTCCTTTGGCCTGCAGTCCGTCGGCATGGTCAAAACTGACCACGATTTCGGACCCCTGCACTTCGTGACCTGCTGGGAGCGGGCCGCTGAAGGCGAGATCCCGGCCATAAACGCGGGCCAAAGCCCAGAGCCCGAGCCGCCGGCCGACTTCCTGCTTGTTTTGCGGGTGGATATTGGTGGATTCGCCAAGATCAAGGGCGACGGCCATGCCCGTGTTCGGCACGGCGAGAGTTTTCAGCATGCTTTCGCGGACCTCGCGCCATCCGAGGAATCGTTCGTTGTGGAAATTGGGCAACTGAACCCAGGCGAATGGCAAATCGCCCCGGCCCCAGCGGGTCCGCCAATCCTTGATGAGCAGGGGCAACTGCTTCGCATAGAGCTTCCCTCCGTCGACAGTGAAGGCATTCGACTCTCCCTGGTACCAGATGGCTCCCCGGATTCCGTAACCGACCAGCGGAGCGATCTTGCCGTTGAAAAGGTTCCCGGGACCCGAGGCTCGGGGGTCGGTGTTGGGATTGGGAGGATTCGGTGCTTTCGAGCCCTCCGCTTTCGCTTTGGCCACCGCTTCCTTCCAACCGGCGATTTCTTTTTCCTTGGCAGCTTTGGCGGCCGCTGGATCGTATCGTTTCATGACCGCGTCGAGAGAGTCAAAGCGGGCTTTCATTTCGGGCAGGGTTCGCTGGGCTTCGGGACTGATCCACGATTCGATCGGAGTCCCGCCGACGCAGGAAACGATCAAGCCGACGGGTTTGCCAAGTTCCTGGTGCAGGTGGCGTCCGAAGAAATACGCGGTGGCAGAAAACGAGGCAATCGTCTCGGGACTGCAGACCAACCATTGGCCCCGCCCCTGTGACTGAGGTTCCCCAGCACCGCCGGAGGCTTCGTAAAACATGCGGAGGGCGGGGTGGTTGGCGGCGGGTTGCTCCTTCCCAAAGTCCTGTGCCTGGGGCACCTTCCATGCCATGTTGGACTGACCTGAGCAGAGCCAGACTTCCCCGATGAGCACGTCTTGGACAGTGAGGGTGTTTGTTCCCTGAACGGTCATGGTCAGTGCTTCGCGGGAGGTGAGTCCGGCAAGTTTGACCGACCATGTTCCGTCCGGGCCCGTCGTGGTGGTCTGGGTTTGCCCCCCGATGGAGACGGTGACCGGCTCGCCGGGTGCAGCCCACCCCCAGACGGGGTTGGAGAGATCGGATTGGAGCACCATGTGGTCGGAGAAGACAGCCGGCAGGGTGACCCCGGCACGACCCGTGACGGCAAGGCAGAGGGTGAACAGGAGGAGAGCAGGGGTTTTCATGGAGAAAGGCGGATGGTGGAAGCATTCACGGCGAACGGACCGCATCCGGCGGACCGGCCCTGAACGAGTGGGAAGACACCCGGAGAATTACCCGAATGGGGCGCATCATGCCAGCACTTCCTGAATCACATTCCCTTCGACATTGGTGAGCCGCCTCTCAATGCCATTGTGGAAAAAGGTCAGTCTTTCGTGGTCGATCCCGAGCAGATGCAGGATCGTTGCGTTGAAATCATACAGGGGATGGATGTTCTGCACCGCTCTGCGCCCCAATTCATCAGTCACGCCATGGCTGACGCCCGGCTTCACCCCCGCGCCGGTCAACCAGCAGGTGAAGCCGTCTGGATTGTGGTCCCTTCCCTTAGCGCCTTTCTGGAACATCGGCATCCGGCCAAACTCGGTGCACCAGACGACCAGCGTGTCCTCCAGCAACCCGCGCTCCCTCATGTCCCGAATCAAGGCGGCCGTCGGTTGATCCAGGATGCCGGCATGGACATCGTACTGCTCTTTCAAGGCGCTGTGGCCATCCCAATTGAGCTTGCCGGCACTGGCGTAGGCCCCGTTGAAAAGTTGCACAAAACGGACCCCCCGTTCGATCAGTCGGCGGGCGAGGATGCAGTTGCGGGCGTAGGCGGCTTTGGTCGGGTTCGATGCGTCATCCGCCCCGTAGCGTTTGAGAAGGTGGGTGGGCTCAGTGGAGAGATCGCCGATCTCCGGCACACTCAACTGCATCCTGGCAGCGAGTTCGTAACTGGCTATGCGGGCGGCGAGTTTTCCATCTCCCGGGTTTTTCTCCAAATGGCGGGCGTTCATCCTTTGCAATAGGGATCGGGCGGCCTGGTCGCGGGAACCGGTGATGGCTGCCGGAGGCGTGAGATGCCGGATCGGTTCGCTGGCGCTGAAGGGCGTGCCCTGAAACTCGGCCGGCAAAAATCCAGGGCCCCAGTTGTTGACACTGGCTTGCGGCACGCCGCGGGGATCGGGGATGGAGACGAAGGCCGGCAGATCCCTGTTTTCAGTGCCCAGCGCGTAGGTCACCCAGCCTCCCATGCTGGGAAACCCGTCCTGCACAAACCCGGTGGAGAGAAAGTTTTCCGCCGGACCGTGGGTGTTCGACTTGCTGGTCAGTGAGTGAATGAAGGCGATCTCATCGGTCAGCTCCGCAAGATGGGGGATCATGTCCGACACCCATTTCCCGGTCTGTCCCCGTTGCCGGAAGGCATATTGGGGCCGTGCCAGATTGCCTGCCGGCCCTTGGAATGTCACCGCCGGTCCGCCGACGAGGGGTTTGCCATCTTGTTTGATGAGTTCCGGTTTGTAGTCCCAAGTCTCCAGCTGGCTGACCGCTCCGGCGCAAAATACCACTAGTACATTCTTCGCTTTCGCAGGATGGTGCGGCAGTCTGGGGGCATAGGGTTGCGCCGGATCAATCAAGGGCCGCTCCGCTGCGAGCAGTCCTTCCGCTCCGAGCAGTTGCGTGAGCGCGATTGAGCCGAGGGCCGTGGCGGACTGTCCCAAAAAGTGCCTCCGGTCGAGGAGATGACGGCCGTTTGGGGTGAGATGTTCGGCGGGATCAGTCATGGCAGGAGAACAAACTCGTTACAATTGAAAAGGGCCCGACAGAGCGTCGGCAATCCCTCGGCGGTTACCACTTGGGCGGCATCGTTGGTTTCTACGGGGTCAGGCTCACGGCACAAGGCGAGCAGGTAGGCCCGCCGGATCTGCCCGGGAATGTCAGAACCTGCCTCGCCTTCGATCCGTTTGGCGAACGCTTCCGATTCGTCGAGGGTGAATCGGCTGTTGAAGAGATTCAACGCCTGGATCGGGGTCGTGGACTGGCGGCGCCGCGAA
Organism: Akkermansiaceae bacterium; assembly: GCA_024233005.1. Taxonomy (GTDB): domain Bacteria; phylum Verrucomicrobiota; class Verrucomicrobiia; order Verrucomicrobiales; family DEV007; genus JACKQE01. Next base: position 931,027 of record JACKQE010000001.1, read on the forward strand.
ACGCTTTGGCCCGCGTCGGGACAGTCGAAGGCGCCGAACACGGATTCCCGCTCCATGCGGACCTTGTGGGCGTAGATCATACGGCGCAATCCATCACCGCTGAAGGATTCCACTGGCGGAAAGCCGCTCAATCCGCCTCGTGACTTGAAAAGATCGAAACCCGGACCGCCGGTCTTCAGATCCAGCCTCCCACTCATCGCGAGCATGGAGTCGCGGATTGTCTCGGCCTCCAACCGCCGCGCGGGAAAGCGCCAAAGCAACCGCACATCGGCATCTTTGGCTTGCGCGGCCGGATCGATGTGTCCGGACTGACGATAGGTGGCAGACAGGGTGATCAGCCGGTGCAGATGTTTCACGGACCAGCCTGACCGGATGAATTCCGTGGCCAACCAGTCGAGCAAGCCGGGATGTGAAGGCTTCGTACCGGCATGGCCAAAATCGTTGGAACTGTCCACTAACCCGATCCCAAAATGCCCCTGCCAGATGCGGTTGACCATGACCCGGGCGGTCAGGGGATTCTCCGGGCGTGCGATCCAATCGGCCAGGGCAAGGCGTCGTGCGGACTCAGGGGCATCCTTCGGCAAGGTGAGATCACCCAGAGCGGCCACAACGGCGGGACTGACTTCTTCTTTCGGCTGCTCGGGATCGCCCCGGTTGAGCAGATGCATCGGTTCAGGTGCTTTGAACTTTCCCGCATACACCATCTGCGCATCGCCAAGAGCTGCGATCCGGGCCTCGAGGGATTTCTTTTCCTCCAACAATTGACTGGCTTGATTCGTCTCCTCGGGATCGAGTCCGGTGAGGGAAAACGCCGCGGGCTTTTGCACCGCGGGATCATACGGTGATCGGTCGCTTGGATCAGCCACGACCCGCCATTCTCCGGAATTGCTGGCCACTTCGATGACATAATCAAGAGGCAACCGGTCTTTGAGTTTGCCCTCCCGATCCCGTCCCCAGCTGATGCGCTCGATGGTCGTTTCCCGGGGGAACTCGATCATGATCCAGCCTTTGCCCACTTCATTGGACATCCAGCTCCGGGCGTTTCCATACTGGCCGTCATTGATGTGCCTGAGTTCGTGGCGGTTCGCCGAGACCCGGCTGCCGGAGGCGGTCGGCAGGGCGCCTTCGCTGGCCAGAGCCACGTTTTTTCCGGAAGCATCAAACACCTCCAGCTCATCCAGACAGGGCTCGAGATTGTTGGTGCTGCGGATCGTGAACCGGACCCGACGGGCTTTGACCGGAGCAAAGCGCTCGGTGTTTTGCTCCGCATTCACCGGAGCCCGCTTGACCCCTGATCCGGCCAGAGGCACGAACTTGGCGAGCTGTATCCCAATTTCATCCCGCCGGGTGGTGAGACGTTTCGCCTCCTGTCTGGCGGTTTCGGCCCCAGGGGAGCGGAGGGGGCGATCTCCGTATTCGACCCCGGCAAAAAAGGCCTGGAGCGAATAGTAATCCTTTGATGTGATAGGATCGAATTTGTGGTCGTGGCAGCGGGCGCAGCCGATACTGAGGCCGAGAAAAGCCTCTCCGGTGTTGATGACCATCTCACCGAGTTCGTCCTGGCGCGCAAGACGTTTGGACGCATCGTCCTTGCCGATCTGGCCCGGCAGCAGAACGGCTGAGGTTACCAGGAAACCGGTTGCCGCATCACGGTTCATCCGGTCGCCCGCGAGTTGCTCACGGATGAACTGATCGTAGGGAGTGTCGTTGTTGAAGGCCGCGATGACATAGTCCCGGTAGGGCCAGGCATTGGGCCGAGGCGTGTTCACTTCGAACCCGTGGGTGTCGGCGTAGCGCACCACATCCAGCCAGTGCTGTGCCCAGCGTTCTCCATAGCGCGGTGATGTGAGCAACCGCTCCACCACTTCCAGAAAGGGCCGGTCAGTTTTCTGGTTCTGGCCGATCCGGGCCCTGAACCGCGCCGCTTCTTCCGGCGTGGGGGGCAAACCGGTGAGGTCCAACGTCACCCGGCGCAGCCAGACCAGAGGATCCGCGGGTGGGGAACGGTGCAGGCCCTGCTCGGCGAGTTTGTCATCGATGAAGTCGTCGATGGTCCTGCCAGGTTCCTGCGCGCGGAGTGGCTTGAAACTCCAATGGTCCCGCTTGTCTTCCAGCTTTGCCAGATCCACCCCGTCCGGCCAGACCGCTCCTTGGTCGATCCACGCAGTGAGAGTCGCGATTTCCGCAACGCCCAGTCGTTCGCCCTTGGGGGGCATGACGTGGTCTTTGTCGTCGCCTTTGACCAATCGGATCAGAGGGCTTCTCCCGGATGCCTTGGGAATGATGTCCGGCGCATGGTCGAGGCCGCCTTTGAAGGCCTCCGATTTGATGTCGAGCCTGAGGCCGGATTTCTGTTTTTCCGCCCCGTGACAGGAATGACAGTGCTCCTCAAAGATCGGCCGCACGTCACGCACAAAATCAACCGGACCGGCCTGGAGTGAAACCGGAAGGAGGATAAGCAAACTGGCGGCCTGGAGGAAAATCCGGTTCATCGGTGGGAGGAGGGGATCTGTGAACGTTGGAACCCACCCCATGCCGATTCAGTGATGCTGAACCGGCGCAACAACAGAAGGTGCCGTTTTTCGTCCCAAGCAATCATTCGCTTCTATCATTCCGCAGATTGAGTGGTTTTGCCTCCGTTTTTTGACTTCTTCCCGGGAAGGGGGCGAATGTTCAGTCTCATGGCCTTCAGTGGAGGTGTTTTGATCGAGGAATGGGGGGAATCCTTGTCACGGGTTTGGTCGTATCACCGTTATGCACCATCGGCTTTTCCTACTTTTGACGGCTTGGGGAATGACAGGGATCGTTCCGACCTCGGCCAGCGCAGAGGAAAACAAGGCGGCCATCTCTCCCGGGTCCGACCCTTTCGTCCGGGTCAATGTTTCCAAAAGCGCCGTTTCATTCGAGATCCCTGAAAGCTGGGTTTCTGAAGCGAAGGAAGGCACGCTCCTTTTCCATGAGCCGGTGTCCCCGGGTGGAGCAGGGCCGGAAGCGACCCTCAGTCTGCAAATGATCGACAATTCCCAGGGGGCGTCAACCCTCGCGGACCAGGTGGCCAAGCTCAAAACAGAGCTGAAGGGGTTGTCGGGGTTGGAATATCTTGCGGACAAGGAAGAAAGTTTCGCCGGGCAGCCGGGGCACTTGATCTTGGGGACATTTCTGTCAAAGGGAGGAGGCAAAACCGGCATGGTCTGGTGCCTCTTTTCCCGCAGCACCTACTACTATTGGCTGGGGATGACCTTTCCTCCGGACAAATGGTCCAACGGATATGCGGTGGTGATGGATCGGGTGAATGCCGGGTTTCAATTCACCCCGTTGCATGACGAGGCCATCCGCGCGACGGAGGAAGTCGTGGGGGGGTTTATGCGGGACATCCGGTCGGGGAAATGGGACGAAGCGTTTGCGCGCACGTCCGAGACGTTTCGCCGCAACACTCCCCGGCCTAATTTTGAATCGTTTGTCAAAGAGCAGGCTGCCTTTTCCTCGTTTCAGTCCTTCCGCTTTCTGGACAACACCGGCACATCCGAACAGAGGCAGCTCTGCGTCGAGCTGGGAGGGGTGGGCGGCAACGGGATACCGATGATTTTTGTGGGACTGGATCGGGTCGGTCAGACGGGGTTTTTGGTCTCCTCGTTTTATCTGACACTCGGACACCGGGTCGGTGATGTCGGGACTGCCTCTGAAAGGCCCGGCTTCGCCAAACTCACCGACAAGAAGGCCGGCTTTTCTGGATCTTTCCCGGAAAGTTGGATTGTGCTTCCGGAAGCGTTGCCCAATGGATACCGCATTGTCTTTCGTCGGCCCGGCGGTGGTCTGGTCCGTCAGACGGAGGCCATCATCGTGACCATCGGACCCGGGGACGTGACACCTGCCCAGGCTCTGGAGTCCTATGTGGCGGGCTTCTCCGGGCGTCCGGGATTCCGGCGGGCCAAAACTGAAAACAGCCGGTTGGGTGGCCAACCCGCCGCCGGGTCCTCCTTCACCTTGGAGCAGGAGGATGACCGGGGGTTGCACCATACGGTCAATCTGGTGACCACGGTGAAGTCCGCCAAGAATTCCATCGCGGCCATCCACGTCATGGTGGAAACGGAGGATTTCGAAAAGCGTTTTGAGGATCTGGTCCGGCCCGTTTTCGAAGATTTTCGTTTCGTGGAGTAGGTCTGATCGGGCTTGGGGTGACGAGTTGAGGCTGGTCTTGGTAGGGTCCGGTGCCGGGTAACCTCTAAAAATTTCTCGCCAGACGGCCTTTTCAATACTTCAGTGACAGCCATGCCCGGCGATACCTCTCCTCTGCCAGACCCTTTCCGCGAAGCGCGCAACCGTTCCGGGGTGCTTGAGTGTCCGTTTCATGGGGAGAAAATCCACATGGTGTTGCGCCATGAGGATGTCCGCCAGGCGGCCAAGGACTGGCAGACGTTTAGTTCCGATGTTCCCTTCCGGGTGCCGATTCCCTCAGAAGAGGATGTCCGCTCCATGCGGCAACTGCCGATCGAGACCAATCCGCCAGAGCACACCGATTACCGCGCCATCGTCGAACCGTTTTTCCAGCGTGCGAAAGATCCCGCGATGATCGCTCAGGTGGAAGCGCTCATCGGAAAATGGCTGGCGGATGCGCTGGGACGCCCGTCGATCGAGCTGGTTCATGGGTTCGCCTTGCCGGTTCAGTCGCATGCCCTCACCTACCTATTGAACGTGCCGGAGTCCGAGGCCGAAACCTGGATCGGCTGGGGAATCCATGTCTTCCGGGTCACGGGTGGGTTGAAAAAAGGCATTGCCTTGGAGGACTATCTGCACGCGCAGTTCGACCGTGCAGTAGCGGATCCCGGGGAAGACTTCTTCAGTGCCCTGACTCAGGCGACCTACCGCGGGCGGCCGCTCACCCGTGAGGAGATGATGGGCTTCGCCAATCTTGCATTTGCGGGCGGCCGCGACACGATCATCCACACCATCACCTGCGCTCTGGGCTATCTCGGCCAGCATCCCGAAGCGCTCGAATATTTGCGGGAGGATCCGAAGCGGATCACGCTCGCGAGCGAGGAGTTTTTCCGGGTTTTCATGCCGCTGACCCACATCGGTCGGGTGTGCCCGGTGGATACCGAGGTCAATGGCGTCACTGTCAAAGGGGGCGAGCGCATTTCCCTCTGTTGGGCCTCGGCCAACCTGGACGAGAGAGCGTTTCCGTCACCCGATGAAGTGAGGCTTGATCGCAAGCCGAATCCCCATCTTTCCTTCGGTTTCGGCCCGCACCTTTGCCTGGGGGCTCCGCACGCCCGGCTCATCCTCCGCACACTGCTGCGGCTCTGCTGCGAGCGTGTCAAGCGGATCACTGTTCTTGAGGCTGAAGAACGCATCGAACACGAGGCGGTTTATGACCGGCCCCTCGGCTATGAGGTCCTGAAGGTGGCCTTCACTCCGCTGTGAGCGATCTCTTTTGACCAAGGATCGCGGTGCGTTCCAGATAGGACGAATGATCCTCCATCGTTCCCTGCCATCTTCCGGGGAAGGCGGACCCAGCTTCCTGTTTGGGTTGGCCTTGTTCGGTGCGGGGAACCTTAGTTCCCGTTGAGAATGCGGTTCAACTGCGCTGCCGTAAACTGGCCCAGGGTGGATGCCAGTTTGTCGGAGTATTTGGCATACTGTCCGGGGCTGGCCCCGGAGTCCTGGGCTATCGATTCCGCGATGGCTTCTGATTGAGAACTGCCTCTGCTATTCTTAATCTTGTCCTTATGGTCTTTGTTGGGCTTGGGCTTGGGCTGTTGGTTCAGCTTTTCCACATGCCCCGGGGCATCACTATTATCTGCAAAGGCGGACGAAGTCTTCCCCAGGATGGCCAGAGTCAGAAAGCAGACGGCCAACCATTCTGGGCGGAACAACCTCGGGAAAGGAGGCTGTCCACGAGAAGAGCGCTTGTGTAGGGCTCTGGATTGGGATGCTTTGATCACAACCAAAAAATAACAGAAAATATAAAACATTCAAATAATTATCTAAAAATGCAATAATTATTTTTTTTGTGATTTGGATTATGAAATCCTTTATGGTTCAGCGAGAGCTGACAAAATGCTGGCAGCGACTTGGGAGGCCAGCCGGGCGGAGCCTTCGGGCTTGAAATGGACGTCGTTCGGTTGTTGCATCTCTGCCACTGTGGGGGTGATTGCTGCGTGGAGGTCATCAATGGCCACGCCATTCTCCCGCATTACTTTTTCCGCAATCGCATTGTACTGGTCCACGCTGCCAAAGCGGCGGTTGGGGGCGAGGACCCCGCCATTGGGGACCGGCGTGGTGCTGGCCCAGATCAGTTTGGCACCAGTCGCCTGCAGCTGTCTGACCAAGTCGCGGAGGTTTTTTTCATACGTCTCCGGTGGGGCGTGCCGGATTCCTTCCGGGGGCAGTTTCAGGTCGTGGAGTCCGAAATTGAAGTGGATGACCTCCCAAGGGCCGTTCCCCAGCCATGCTTTGAGATACTGCAGGCCGGTGCTGGTGGCGCTGCAGTTGGTCGGCGGCCGATGCACATTGGCATTGCCCCGGAGCAGTTCGCGCACCCGGAGGGTGTAGCCCATGGAGATGGAATCACCGATCAACAACACCCGGGGCAGTCCCGAGATGTCTTCGACGGGAATGAACTCCGGCGGAACGGTCGGTTTTACCTTGGCAGGCGATGCCTCGGCCCCGCCGGAAAGGGTGGAGGCCAAGGCAAAGAAGACGGCGCAGAGAGCGGGCTTCATTTCCACTTTGCCGGCGACTTCAGATCAGTTCCTTGATCGGCTTGGCGTTTCCTTCCACCAGATGCTGGGGGCGGCCCTGGAGGTCGTTCACCGTGGTATTGACGACATCGATGCCGAGATTGTGGTAGAGCGTTGCGAAAACTTCCGAGAAGGTGACCGGCCGGTCGACGGCTTCGCCTCCCAAGCGGTCGGTGGCTCCGATGACCTGGCCCATCTGCATTCCTCCGCCGGCCATCAGGGCCATGGCAACCCGAGGCCAGTGATCCCGGCCAACTTGATTGCTGATCTTGGGCGTGCGTCCGAATTCCCCCCAGACGAGCACGGTGGTGTCCTGGTCGAGCCCGCGATCATGGAGATCGTCCACCAGAGCGGTGATCGCTTGGTCGAAGATCGGAAAATCCTCCTTTTCGCGTCGAAAAATCTCGTTCCCTTTGCCGCCGTGCCAATCCCACTTGCTATAATTGACCGTCACCACACGGGCGCCAGCCTCGACGAGGCGGCGTGCCGCAAGGAAACTCTGGGGGACCCGCGGGGCGCCGTTGCCATCGATCCGTTTGACATCATCCCCGGTCCCATAACGGGCCACCACCTTTGGATCCTCCTTGGAGAGATCGAGCGCGTCGCCCAGCATGGAAGAGGTGAGAATTCCCATGGCCTGTTGGTTGAAGGTGTCCAACCCCTCCATCTGTCCGCTCGCATCCGCCGCCCGGCGAAACTGGTCGACACTCTGGAGGAGCCGTGTCCGGTCGGCCAAGCGGTCCAGCGTGATGCCCTGCAAGGCCATGTCGGAGCGGGTCGGGCCCATGGGGCGAAAGGAGGCCTGCCCCGCGCCAAGCATACCCGGTCCGGGTTCATTGTAGGGGCCATGGGTGCAGTCATAGCAGAGACTCACAAAGGGAGGTGCCTGCTCGTGGACAGGTCCCTGGATGGCGCTGACGACGCTCCCGAAGGGAGCGAATCCACCCGATGGCGCCGGAGCGTCCTGGGGTTTCCGACCGGTGTAACACTGAAACGCATCGTGCCCGCCCTGGGCTCCGACTAGGGATCGGATGACGGCGAACTTGTTCATCCGCTTGGCCATCAGAGGAAACAACTCACAGATCTCGATGCCCGGGACATTGGTGCCGATGGGGCGGAATGGGCCTGAAATTTCGGAAGGCGCGTCGGGCTTCAGGTCGAACATATCCTGATGAGGCGGGCCTCCGACCAGATAAATCAGAATAACCGATTTGTGGGATTTCCGAATGCCCGCCCGGGACTCCAAAGCGAGCAGTTGGGGAAGGGAAAGCCCCAAGCCGGCGGCGGTGCCACCAAGCCCACCGATTCGGAGAAAGTTGCGACGGCTCAGGCCATCGCAGAATGGAGAGGTCCGGGAGTTCGGGGCGAAGATCTTGAGCATGACCAGATATCATGACGGATTCCCGACTCGTTGGCAATCCGGACCTTGGCGGATGTGCGTGAGGCCGACGGCCCCGACCGACGGGACTCAGAATCCGACTCGGCTTTGGTTCCGGTGCGATGATGGGATCTGTCTTCTTCGCTTCGCCCAAATCAGGGCAGGATCTGGAGACGGATCCGGCGGTATTCCATCTGGCCCCGGTCGCCTTCCAGTCCCACCGGGCCAGTGGCCGGGAGCTTCAGGGCTTCTTCCAGCACCTCACCGTTGCAGGTGCAGTGGGCCACGCCATCTTTCACGGTGACTTCCATCGCGTTCCAATCTTGCGGCTTGTACTGCTTCAGATCTTTGTAGGGACCGGCAAGTGGGTAGTCGCGGCATTGCAACTGGGGTTTGCGGATGAAAACCCCGCTGTCGGCATTGGGAGTGGCCCGGAATTCCAAACGCAGGACAAAATTCTGCGGGAATTCCCGGGTCGTCCACAACTGGGCCACCTTGCGGCCCTCCGGCGGGGTTTTGACCACGATCCGGCCGTGGATCGCCTCGTAGCGGCCGTCGCTACTGGAGACTTTTCCGTCAAAGGTTTCCAGGATCACACCTTCTTTGGTGCGGAAACCCCAGCCCGTGAGGTCGTGGCCATTGAACAGACTCTCGAAGCCGGCCTCCACCTTGAACGTGTCTGCTTCCGTTTCACTGAAACCGAGAGTCGCAAAAATCGGACGCAAAGCGGCGGCCCATTTCGCGTAGCCCGCCTGATTCGGGTGCAGCAGGTCGGGGAATTCCTCCACCTTGGAATCGCCCTGCGGATTGGCAAAAAGCGTCCATGTTTCGATCAGGATGACCTGGGCATCGCCTTTGACAGCGGCGGCATAGAGCTCGTTGATTTTTTTGATCTGGTCGGCCGGCCGTTTTTTCGAGGCGCTGCTGGGGAAAACCTGGCAGAGCACGATGGGCATGTCGGGATTGTGCGCCTTCAAGGCCGCGAGAATCAGTTTGAGATTGCCCGCGATCACCTCCGGGGTGGCTCCTTCCTCAAGGTCGTTCGTTCCCATGAGCAGGACCACAGCCTTCGGCTTGAGCGACAGGACATCTTCCTGGAGGCGGATCAGCATGCCGCGGGTCGTGTCTCCGCTGATACCACGATTCGCCACCTTGAGCGGCCCGAAGCTTCCCCCCATGGCCTCGCCCCATCCCTGGGTGATGGAGTCGCCGAGAAACACCACCGCTCCTTGATCTTTTTCGACCTGCTGGGCCCAAGTGCCGCGGCGGTCCTGCCAGAGTTTCGAGAACCACGGATACCGGCGGATTGGACCAGCTCCCGGCAGACCGTCGTCCGTGGCCGGGATTTGCAAATGCGGGTCCGCTTTGGCCTGGGCATGGACCGTTCCGGGGAACAGCGGGACAGTGGCAAAAAGGCTATAGGAACCAAGGGCGATGAGGAGGGTGCGTTTCATGGGGATGGCCTGCAAGGCCCGGGATTGTGCCCCCCGGAACGGGGTTCTGGCAAGCCCGTATTCGCGCCCCGGAAGGATTCATAGGTGCGGCGGGATCACTGCCGCCACCCCTCTGTCTTGACGCGGTTGTCAGGTGGCCGGATACTGAATGATGTGCCTTCTCCCCTGTACGGCCCGGTTCCTCGGGACCTTTGTGTGTTTCGCTTCCCTGACCCAGGCCATTGAGGTTCCCCTTCGTATCAATGCCGGAGGGCCGTCTCTGGGTGAAAAGGATTCACCGAATTACTGGGTCAGTGACCGGGAGTTTGTCGAAGGGGGGGATTCCTTTTCCTTCGGGGGCAAGCACGACACTCGCCACGCGGAAGACCCCGGTCCGGCGAAGCTTTACCAGACCGTCCGCCACCGTGACCATACCTACACCATCAAGGGACTGAAGGAAGGTCTCTACCGGGTGCGTTTTCATTTCACCGATGGCAAAGACAGCGGCAAGCGGGCCATGGATTACCGCATCGACGGTGCCTTGGTGATCAACAACTTCAGCCCGGCACGGGCCGCCGGCGGGATGCGTCAGGTCCACATCATCGAGGTTTTGGCCACCGTCCAGAAACGTGAACCGTTGGTGATCCGGTGTCTTGCGGACAAAGGGGACGATGTATTCGAGGCCGGTTTGGAGATTCTCCCCGACACCGGGGAGCGGTTGCCTCCACCGGCAGCCGGTCCTCGCCCGGATCCGGGAGCGGCTTCTACCGCCGCGGCGATCCGAAAACTGACGGGTGCCCCGACGCGTTTTGTCTGGTCCCAGTCGAGTCGGGGCCACCATTCCGTCGGTCCCAAAGACCGAGTGCGGCTCATGGCTTTCGACACCGAGGATGGGTTTGGCGAGCGACTCTTGCTGCCCGATGAGGCGGCCTATGCCAAGCCTTTGTTCACGCCCGATGGTCTTGCTGTCGTGTTCACCGACCGGAAAAAACGCACCATCTTCCGGATCGATTGGGACGGAACCCATCTGACCGACCTCGGGCCCGGCTATGCTACCGATGTTTGGCGGGATCCGACCACCGGCCGGGATTGGGTCTATTTCCGGGGCGGTGATGGAGTCAAATCGGACGCCATCCTGCGTCGTCCGATGGATGGGGGTGGCAAGGACCAGGTGGTATGGGACCACACAGAGAACGGCCATCAAGTGATGCCCTGGTTTCAGCTGTCCGCCGATGGCCTGCGCTTTTCGGACGCCTTCCCTTGGCCCCGGTGTGGCACCGGGGATCTGACAGGGGATGACTGGGAGCAGCTTGCCACCGGCTGTTGGCCCGGCATTGCCCCCGACAACAGCTACCGCAGTTTTGTATTTGCGGGCAGCCACACCGAGGTCACCATGTTCGAAAGCGGAGGCGCCCGTCCCCGTAAGATTGACCTCTCCAAGGTCCCCGGGCGGGAAGGGCGAAAGCTCTACTTCCCCCGCTGGAGCAACGACGTGCGCTTTCTCACCGTGTCTTCCCCGGAGGACGATCCCAAAGCGGAACTTTATGTGGGAAAATTCGACCCCCAGTGGGATCGGGTGGAGTCCTGGGTTCAGGTCACGCACAACCAGCGGGCGGATATTTTTGGCGACGCCTGGATCCGCCCCGACAAAGGTCCCGCGCCCGGCTCTGTGGCGGTTTCAGGCACGCCCATTCGCGCCCGGCCGGTTCCTGACCAAGGTCCCGCCATGGGGAAATTCTGGCCGGGGACAAATCAGGGACTGCTCTGGATCTGGGATAATGCCAAAGCCAAAAATGAAGCTCCCAAGCGGGAGGGCGAAAAGCGGCCCTTCTCTTGCACCGGGGACCTCAAAGGACGCGCCCGCTATGGTCCCTGGCATGAGCTGCGTCTCGGCACGGGGTCGTTTGTCGCCGAGCATGACGCCGGTAGCAGGGTTGTCTCCGCGTGGAGACGGAGTGGGGTATTCAGCCTCGAAATGCTCCTGACCCCTCTCTCCGGGACAGGGCGTGGCGGCATTCTCTGCGTTGGCTCCGGATCGCTGTCGCTGGTGCAGCAGGATGAAGACCTGGAACTTGTGCTCCCGGATCAGCAGACCATTTCTCTGGGAAAATTGGCCGTGGGCCGGACGTCCCATGTCCTGTTGTCTGCCACCGCCGGACAAATCCGGGCTTGGGTCGATGGGAAGGAGTCTCCCTCTCTGCCCCGGTTGAAGACCCTCCCCACCCAGTGGGATTCCACAGGAATGGCACTCACCTTGGGCGATCTGTCTGGTGGCGGTCTCGATTGGAAGGGAGCCTTGGAGAAGGTCGCGCTCTATGACCGGGGCATCACCGCGGACGAGGCCCTGCAGCATCACACCCTCTCCCGACAGTCGCTTGAAGGCCGCAAAGCCCCGCCCCAGGCGGAGATCGAGGCCCGACTCGTGGAGGCCACCGTGCCGCCCGGGCTCGATGAGATCGGAACCTATCGGCGGGCCTTGGTGGAAAATGTCTATGAAGTCACAGCGGTCAAGTCGGGCGATCTGGCGAAAGTCGGTGACCAGATCGTGGCTCTGCAATGGGTCATCATGGATGGGAAACTGCTGCCCTCAGCGGCGGAATTAGAACCCGGTCAGGCCACCCGGATGCGGTTGGAGCCCGCCGCGGACCACCCCGAGTTGGAAGGCGAGTTCCGCAGCAGTGATCACTCGGCCTTTGAGGCGACGGTCTTCCTCGACGTCACGGAGTGAGCGGGAAGACGTTCAGGAGGCTCCTGCCGTGAATCCTCCTCAGAGCAGCTCGTAGCCGAGAACGCTGAGCGCGTAAAGCGCGGCGGTTTCGCTGCGGAGAACAATGGGGCCCAGCGAAAGAGGCCGGAAACCGGCGGTGAGCGCCTGACTCAGTTCAGCGGGGGTGAAATCACCTTCCGGTCCGATCCAAATGTGGACTTTTTGGGGAGAGTCTCCGCCATGGTTCTCGCGGTGTTCGGCCAGCAGTTCGCGCAAGGGCAGGGTTTCCGGAGAAATGGCGGCAATGAGACGGAGTTCCCCGGGGCCAGGACGGCCAAGCGCCCCCAGAGCCTTGGTAACTGTCTGGGGCACCGCAATGTCCGGCACCAGGTTGCGACCACACTGTTTGCAGGCTTCCAGGGCGTTGCGTTGCCATTTGTCCCGGCGCTTTCCGGCTTCGTCGGCATCGAGGCGGACTACCGTCCGGTCCGAGAGCAGTGGCATCAGGGCGCTGGCACCCAGTTCCACCGCTTTCTGCACGATCAGATCCATGTTCTTCCCTTTGGGAACTGCCTGGCCAAGAATCAACTGACTGCGGAGCGGGACACTGCGGGACATTCCGAGGGGACGGAGGGTGACGAGCTGGTCGGTGGTGGTGACGATTTCCACGTTGGCCTCGGTGCCGGATCCGTCAAAGACGGTGACACGGTCTCCCGGACGGCAGCGCACGACCTGCGTGCAGTGATGGGCCTCCTCACCTTCGAGCCTCAAGTCTTCAGCATTCCATCGGTCGGGGGGGATAAAAAAGCGGTGCCGGGACATCGGGATTATTTGAAAAAGCGCTTCGCCTTCTCAAAGAACGATTCGCGCAACGGGGAGTTTTCGTGGTTGATGCTTTCGGCAAAAGCCCGGAGCTTTTCCTCCTGATCCTTGGTCAGCTTCGTGGGCACTTCGACCTGGATGGTCACCAGGAGGTCCCCCTTCCGGCTGGAATTGATCTCCGGCATGCCTTTATGGCGCAACCGGAAAACCGTCTCACTCTGGGTGCCTCCTGGGATTTTGACAGTGGCCTTGCCTTCCAGTGTCGGCACGACCAGATCTCCCCCCAAGGCCGCGAGCGAGAAGGGTACTGGCACGGTGCAGTGAAGGTCGTTGTGATCCCGTTCGAAAATTTCATGCCGCTTCACATGAATGACAAGGTAAAGGTCGCCCGCCTCACCACCGCGCTGTCCTGCATCCCCGTTCGCGGTGGAGCGCAGCCGCACCCCATCGATGGCTCCGGGGGGAATGCGCATCTTGACGCGGGTAACGCCCTGGACCCGGCCTTCTCCCCGACAGGCGGAGCAAGGGTCGGCGATGACTTCGCCGGCGCCGGCGCAGGTGGGACAGGGTTGTTGGATGTGGAAAAACCCCCGGGAGGTCACGACCTGGCCGCTCCCTCCGCAGGTTCCACAGGCGCGCCCGGCAGCTTTGCCTTTGGCCCCGGTGGAATGGCACTTGTCGCAGGCGACGAACTTTTCGAGTTCCAATTCCTTTTCCGTTCCTTGGGCGGCCTCTTCGAGGGAAATGTTCAGATCATAGCGAAGGTCCGAGCCGCTGCGCTTCATCCCTTGGCGCCGCCGACCACCACCGCCGCCACCGCCGCCGAAAAACTCCTCAAAGATGCTGCCGCCACCACCACCACCACCACCGCCAGCCCCGGCGAAGACTTCCCGGAAAATGTCGAAGGGATCGTGGAACCCGCCGCCGCCGAATCCGCCGCCGCCAGCTCCGGGACTGCCGGCTCCGAAGGCGGCGTGACCGAAGCGGTCGTAGGCGGCCCTTTTCTGCTCATCCATGAGCACCTCGTAGGCTTCACCCAATTCCTTGAATTTGTCCTCCGCAGCTTTGTCATCCGGGTTTTTGTCCGGATGATATTGCACGGCGAGTTTTCGGTAGGCCTTTTTGATTTCGGCTTCAGTGGATTCCCGGCCCACGCCAAGGATTTCGTAATAATCGCGTTTCGCCATTACAATGCAGTCTGTGAAAGGGAGGGAAGGAACATCAGGCGGGGTCTTTTGCGGGGCCCGTGGAAACCGCGACCACCGCGGCGCGGAGGAGGCGCTCGCGGAGTTTGTAGCCGGGACGGAGGAGACGGATCACCGTGCCTTCAGGGACGGTGTCGGAGGCTTCCTGTTGCACGGCCTCGTGCTGGTTCGGATCGAAGGGAGCTCCCTCGCCCGGGACAGGCTCGACCCCGTAGTCTTTTAGCAGGTCCTGGAATTGCTTCAGCACCATGCCCATGCCGAGGAGAATGGAAGAGGCGTCGCCGGTCGGGGAGGCCTGGGCTGCTTTGAGCCCCATTTCATAATTGTCGAGGACCGGCAGCAGGCTTTCGAGGAGCGAGCTGTTGGCGTATTGGAGGGCTTCGGCACGCTCGCGGGTCATCCGCTTCCGGTAGTTCTCAAAGTCAGCCGCCGTCCTCAGAGCGAGCTCTTTCCACTTCGCAGCTTCGGCCTCCAGCTCGGCGACCGGATCAGCCGGCTCTTCATCAGGCCGCTCCGGGGTGGGGGAGGCGATGGTGGGATCGATGAATTCTGCTTCGGACTCGGATGGGCGCTCCATGGGGATGGTTCTGTGGACAGGGGACTGGGGTTGGGACTTGAAAAAAGGAACCCACCGTTTGGCGGGTGGCCAATATTCACCGCTTTTCCAATGCGATCAAGGTAACGTCGTCATTCTGGGGCATTCCCGTTCCAAAAGCGCGCAGGGAAGCGGCGATGCCGTCGATGACCGCCTCGCTGCCTTTGCTGGCGAGTTCCTGGAAGCGCTCCCGGAGCCGGTCGATGCCAAATTCCTCCATGTCAACGTTCTGCCGCTCGATGGCGCCATCCGTGAAAAGCAGAATGACGTCGCCTGGAGCCATGCGAAAACAGAAATCTTCGACACACTGCTCAAACACTTCCCCTTGGTCGATCCCCGCAACCAATCCAGAGGGCTCCAGGGCTTCGATCTCGGAAGTCTCACTTCGGAAACAGAGGGGCGGTTCATGCCCCGCGCAGGCAAGGGTGATCTCATCGTTGCCCTTTTCGAGCACGAGATAGAGGAGACTCACGAACATGTCCTGCCGCATGTCGGGAAAGAGCACGCGGTTTACCGCATGGAGGACCTGTGCGGGAGATCGGGTCAGCCCGACATTGGCTCGCAAAATGCTCCGGCTCATGGCCATGACGAGCGAGGCGGCGATGCCTTTCCCGCAGACATCACCGATGGCGACGCCGTAGTGGGTTTCGTCGATCCTGATATAGTCGTAATAGTCGCCACTGACGACACGGGCGGGACGGTAGATCGCGGCCAGATGAAAATCGGAGAGCGCCGGGGGCTTCATCGGCAGCATGATGCGCTGGATCTCGCTGGCGCGGCGGATCTCCTCGTCGAGTCGGCGCTTTTCCCCGGCTTCGACATGAACGAGGGCATTGCCGAGGGCAAAGGAGGATTGTTCCGCGACGGAGCGGAAGACTTCGAACTCGTTCATCGAAAAGCCTTTGCTCCCTTTTCCGCTCCGGTGCCGGGTCATCGCCAGCACCCCGAAACGCTTCTGACCGTAGATCAGGGGGGCCAGCATGGCGGAAGTGTTGCGCTGGCTCTCCGCCGCCACTTCTTTGAGGGACTCCTGCAGCGCGAGGTCGTGGGTCATCACAGCACCGGCACCCCCGAGGATTTCGCCGAGGAGACCCTCCGATTCGGGAATGTGGGCCAGCAGCAAGTGACTGCGCAGGGCCGCCGACTTGCCGGGGGTTTCTTTGCGGAGAGATTCCGGCAGCGGTATCACCACCGGCTCGATGGCGCTGACATGGACGGCGGTGAGCTCCCCGTCCTCTGCGAGATAGAGGATGGCTCCGTCGGCAGAGACCACATCCGCGGCCCCTTCCACAATGAAACGCTGCAGGGCACTGGCGCTTGTGTCATCTCTCAGAGATTCCCCGAGTCCGTGAAGGAACTCGAACATGCGGTGTTCCCCCACCGCGATCTCGTCCCGTTCCCGGGCCACGACCAGCAGGCGTCCCCGGTAACGCGCCCAAATGAGGGCCGTGATCAAGGCGCCCAGGACCAGCAGCGACCCGTAAACGTAATGCTCCATGCGCAGTGAGAAATTCCCGACCCTTGATTTCCGGCTATCTACCGGAGTCCCCCGGGGTTGCTTCAGGTTGGGGGTTCGCCCCCGAGTTCCATTTTCAGGTATTGGATGACGTCTTTGAAGAGGGGCAAATTGTCGACATTTGCCTTCACGAGGGCCTCATGGGCTTCCAGACAAATCTCCGTTTTTGCCTCCCGGTCCATGGCCACAGGGCGGATAGGGTGGGAAAGATTTTCGGCCACCAGCAGTCTTTCGCGGGCCCAGGTGTCCTGCTCGGCGTCCAGAGCCATCAGCTTGTGCAGGCCGAGCTTGCGCAGGGCGGTCCGGTTTCGCTCGTTGGCGTTGATCACATCTGTCCTCCCACCGCGAGCGGAGAGCTTGAGGGTGTGGGAGCAAAGTGTCCCCATGAAGGTGGAATCCATCAGGGAGCACTCCTCCAGGTCCACGACATAGCGGAGCACGCCCTGTTCGGCACATATGCCTAGGAAATTGGCAAGATCGGGGGCATTCCGGTTGTTTCCCGGTCCTTGAACCCGGATCCACGCCAAATCCTTGAAACAGCCGGCAACGATTCCGCTGCCGGTGGGGGAGTTTGGTGGAGTGACGTCGGTCATCGTTGCGGGGGATCAACGGGTAAATCACTCCTGAGATCGGGATCGATCACTCAGGCTGCCCGGCATTCCGGGCTTCCCCCTTCGCTCAGGGAGGGGATCTGCGTCCTGTTCCGCGAGTCCGGAGCTCAAGACGGGGTGTTCACTCACTTCCACAGGAAAGACTTGCTTTCGGCGACAGGGGTCCCACCGGAGATAAGGGTGGTCTTCCAGGCGGTGACCGGCCCGCCAGTGGTATAGGCCTCGCCTGTGACTCTGAATTCCGAAGTGTTCTTCCCTTTTTTGCCTCTGATGTCGATCACCTGCGTGTGCACCGTGGAACCGGTGTTGCCTTGCAGATATTCCAGCTTCAACTCGTCGGCCCCTCCTTGAGGCGCGTGCCAAAAAACGGTGTAGTAGTTGCCAAACCGCTCCGTAAACTCCTCTGCGGTGACTGCTCCATGGAGGCGCCGCAGTTGCTCGGTCTGAATCATCTGGTCTTCCGTCAGGATCACCTGCCCGGGCTTCAGATGATAGGGATTCACCTTGGTGATTTGCGGTCCGGAGGTGGTAACGCAGGAGACAAGAGCTTGGCCTGCCAGGACCAGAGTAAGCAAGGCAAGCGGACGGAGTCGTGGATTCATCAGATCGGAAGGCGAGGGATTCGCGGTTTCGGCAATGGATGGGAAGTTTTCTCTTCCATCCAAACCGACGCGTTGTCGAGCGAAAATAAGTGCAATTGATCTCCTTGGAAACTGAAAATGTGTTCTTCGGGCTTCTGACGGACCTCTGAGGCGCCCTTTGCTCCCGCCGACCTCCTTGGGGGAACCAGTTTCCGGTTGGATTCGTCTTGGATGGCATTACCATGGGCTCCACCTTATGGATTGCAGCCTCCGCGACATCACCAGCCGTCTCGTCCAGTCTTATCATGAGATCGGAGGGATCAATCGTCTCGACTGCGCCAACCTGCCCTCGAAACGTGCCATCGGGTCAGTTTGCGAGGAGCTTCTCCAGGTCCTCTTCCCCGGCTACCACGATGAGGAGCCGGTCCCTGCCGATGAGCTTGAGATGATCACGAGCGAGCGGATCGCCAATCTCACCGAGACCCTGGAAACGGAAATTTCCAAGGTGCTCCGGCTCCGCGACGATGCCTCCGAGCCTCCAGGGGGCTGGCGGGCGGAGTCCCGCAAACTGGCCTGCCGGGTGCTCCATGCCCTGCCGCGGCTCCGGGCTCTCCTCCGCACCGATGTGGAGGCTGCCTACGAGGGGGATCCCGCCGCGAAAAACTTCGACGAGATCATCCTCGCCTACCCCTGCATTGAGGCCATCGCCATGCAGCGTTGCGCCCACGTCCTCTATTCCGAAGGCATTCCCCTGATCCCGCGCATCATGACCGAGTGGGCCCATAGCCGCAGCGGTATCGACATTCATCCCGGCGCCCGCATTGGCACCCATTTTTTCATCGACCATGGCACGGGCGTGGTCATTGGTGAGACCTGTGTCATCGGCGACTACGTGAAGCTCTACCATGGCGTCACCCTGGGAGCGCGCAATTTTCCGAAGGACTCGCAGGGCCGCATCGTGAAAGGCAACAAGCGTCACCCCAACGTCGAGGACCATGTCGTCATTTACCCCAATGCCACCGTGCTCGGGGGGAAGACCACGATCGGGGCCGGATCCACGATCGGGGCCAACGTTTTCCTGCGCGAAAGTGTGCCCGCCAATTCCTTTGTCTCCACGGAAGGGGAAAAGCTGCGGGTCTTTGACAAGACCACGGGCGAGCAGGTGCTGGAGTTCTCCGGCGAGCGGGAGAACTGAGTAGGCCGCGACCTTTTGTCCGAGTCTGGACCACTGAGGTGGCCCCGGCAGACGGAGCCAGTGTCATGTTTGGATTTGAGGATTGAGAGTTGGGGCGTTCTCGGCAGATTCCAACGGAGAACCAAGCAGAAGAACAACCGATGGGACTTCACTGCGGAGGTCATCTCGCCACCCGGGACCGGTCATGGCCATCACTTGCGGGCCAAAGTCCGAAATACGGGAAGCGGGGGAGGAAGCTTGATCCACGCGCGAAAATCGATCAAACCACCGCACTGGAATTCGATTCGACCCTTTCGCTTCTTCGGACTTACCCTGTTCCCTCGGCAAATCTGCCGCTGCCCGCGGCTTCTCGTCGCCGGCGACCGAGTGAACATAAAGATCGCCTATCGGTCACAATTCCTCTCGAAAACGTCAGGGAGCTGTGATGCCATGACAAGATCCTGATGACCGAATTTCCATCCGACTCCACTCGCCGCGACGCCTTTGTCACCACCCGGTGGACCCGGGTCGGTCTGGCGCAGACGGACTCGGACGATGGTCGCGAGGCGCTGCGCGATCTCTGCGAGGCATACTACGAGCCGGTCGTGGCATTTCTCCGCGTCGCGCTGCGCGAGGCGGACTCGGCTCGGGACACCAGCCACGCCTTTTTCGCGGAGTTGCTCGCGGGCGGTCGGATCGCCGCGGCGGACCGGAGCCGGGGGCGCTTCCGCTCCTATCTCCTCGGCGCGGTGAAACATTTCGTCGCCCACCGGCGCGAGGCGGCCCGACGGCTGAGGCGCGGCGGCGGCCGGGAGGCGGTGCCGCTAGACGATCCCGACACGCCCGAATTCGAAGACACTTCCCAGCTTTCGCCGGAGGCGGCCTTCGACCGCCAATGGGCGGCGACGGTCGTCGCCCGCGGCCTCGAGGCCCTGCGCGCGGAATGCGCGGCGGAGGGAAAGGCCGACCTTTTCGAACAGGTCGTCGATCTCCTCGGCGGGAATGCCACCCACGGGGACCAGGCGGCGCTGGCGGACCGCTGCGGCATGAGCTATGACGGCTTCCGCATGGCGGTAAGCCGTCTCCGAAAGCGCTTCCGCGCCTGCGTGAAGGCCGAGGTCGCCGGCACGCTCGAAGACCCGGCCGTGGTGCAGGAGGAAATGGAAACGCTTTTCGCGGCCCTCGCGGGGAGATAGGGAAAATAGTCGGTTCGGTTTTGCCGGATGACGCGTCAGGACACAGGCATGAGCGATTCTCCCTCCACTCCCAGGATCTGCCCGGCCTGCGGCGCGCTCCTGCCGGAAGACACGCCTGGGAGCCGTTGTCCCCGCTGCCTCATGGCGGCGATCATCGAGCCCACCCAGCCGGGGGATCGGGTCGCGCCCATACCGCCGCTTTCGCCGGAAGAACTTGCCCCCCACTTTCCTCAAATCGAGATCCTTGCTTGCCTCGGTCGCGGCGGCATGGGGGTAGTTTACAAGGCGCGGCAAAAGTCGCTGAACCGCTTCGTTGCCCTGAAGCTGCTCGCACCCGAGCGGGCGGATGATCCGCAGTTTGCTGCGCGGTTTGAAAAGGAAGCGCATGCGCTCGCGGCGTTGAATCACCCGAACATCGTCGCGGTCCATGACTTCGGTCAGGCGGGCGGGTTTTTCTATCTGCTCATGGAGTTCGTCGATGGCGTGAATCTCCGCCAGCTTCTCCAAACCAAACACCTCACGCCGAAGGAGGCGCTCAGCATTGTGCCCCCGGTGTGTGAGGCGCTGCAATGCGCGCATGATCACGGCATCGTCCACCGCGACATCAAGCCGGAGAACCTGCTCATCGACAAAGCGGGCACGGTGAAAATCGCCGACTTCGGGATCGCGAAAATCGTGACTGATCCGACTGATCAGTCTGATTCGACCGTTCAAGCCACGCAAGTCCAAGGCACGCCCGACTACGCCGCGCCCGAGCAAGCCAACGGCACCACCGACCACCGCGCCGACATCTACAGCCTCGGCGTCGTGCTCTACGAGATGCTCACCGGCGAGCGCCCCAAGCAAAACATCGCCCCGCCGTCGCGGCGGGTGCGGGTGGACATCCGCATCGATGAGATTGTGCTGCGCGCGCTGGAGCAGCAGCCCGAGCTGCGGTTCGCCACGGCGGCGGAGTTTCGGACGCGGGTGGAGGCGTTGACGATGATCGCCGATAGCAGGCCTGCGGAAGAGCGCCCGCCGGGGCTGCTCAAGGTTTGCACGAGCACCCTCAGCACTCCGGCGGCACTCCGGACGATCGGCGGCCAGCTCGCCATCCTTCAGACCCGGGGCCAGCTCATCCTCGACGACCGCCAGCTCAGCCACACGCGGGCCGGCAAGACGTCGGTCATTCCGCTCGCGGCGATCCGCGATGTGAGCCTGGGCCGGTATCCGCGCTCAATGAATGCCGCAGGGGTCTCGATGGTGAGCCTGACCTACGAGGAGGGCGGCGAGAGGAAGCAGGTGCTGCTCTCGCCGATGGAGGGCATATTCGCATTCCCATCGACGTGGAATGCGCGGGCGGCGGACTGGCACGCCGCCATCCGGGCTGCGGTGAAGGCGGCCACCGGGGTGGAGCCGGCGACGACTCCGGGCGATCGACTGGGCATCGCGGGCGGATTTCCGTGGGCACTGGCGCTGCCGGTGTTGCCGCTGCTGGCGGGGGTGGGGCTTTATCTCACCCTGCTGCGACCGAAGGGAGCGACCTTCCCTGCGCCGATCCTGTTTTTAGGGGTCCTTACGATGGTGTTCATGGGGGCGGCCTTCATGATCTCCAGGCTGATGCGGCGGCGCGCGGCGGGCGATGACGCCGGGACTGGCCACCGGTCGATCTGGGCCGATCTGGGGCTGGCGGCGCTGTTTGTGCCGCTGTTGATCAATCTGGGATCGGGGGCCATGCGGATGCTGCGGCCCGATACCCCGCCCGGGTTTTTCCTGGGACTGCCGGAGTCGATCATCCTCGCCGTGCTGGGAGCGCTGGGATTCTGGCGCAGGCACAGGCGCCGGGGCCGGTCGGAAGAAGTTGTCGAGACTGCGGTGAGCTGGCATCGGGTGGTGGCGCTGGCCGGGGTGTGGTGGTTCGGCTCGTTGCCGGTCCTGTTTTGGTTGGCCGATGTTCCCAGGACTCAAAACACAGCGATCCTGGCGCTGTGGCTGATGGGAGCTGCGCTGCCGCTCTATGTGATGCTGGCAAGCCGGATGCTGCGCCGCTGGCAGGCGACGCCGGACGGCGCGCGCTGGCTGAGGGCGTGGTCCTGGGTCGGCTGGTGCCTGGCGGTGCCCGCGATCGGGTTTGCGGCGTTTTTCCTTCACTCGATGGCGAATGAAAGCGGCGGCTGGCATCCCTCGCTCGGTGAAGCACTGGCCGTGCCGCTGATCGGGCTGGCCGCGCTCATGTTGCCCGGGTGCTCCGCCGATCTCTGGCGGGCGGCGGATGGGGGCCGGAAATCCTTCGTCTTCACGGCGATGGCCGCCCTCTCGGCGATCACCGTCGTGGTGCTGAGTTTTACCGGCAGCCTGGCACTGCGGCCGTGGGTGCTTCACAGCCTTCGCCAGCACCAGCCGTTCAAAGTCCACCTCACCCGGGAGGCGGTGGAAGGGCGCGTAGTGCTGGTGCGGGTGTTCACGCCCGATCCCTTGCTCTCGCAGGAGATGCGATTGGTGCTGGAAGGACCGGATGAAAATATCCCGGAGCACCGCCGCATCCCGAGTGGCTACACCCGCCAGCCGTGGCCAACCCACTTCGTTTTTCCGCACCCCTCGCCCGCGACCCAGCCGTGGACGGACTTTGGCTCCGCCAAACAAACGCTGGTGGCCTTTGTCCTGCCGACAGAGGCCTTGGCGCAGGAGGCGTATCGCCGCCTCGGCTCCCGTCCTCTGGAGTATTTCGATGTTGATCCGCAGAAGCCGGAGACGATGACCTGCCGCCTGTTCGAGGTCTCGGATGACCAGGACCGGCGTTATGCCGGATCGCTGCTGTTCTCGGCTGATCTGGTGCGCGAAGGACACCCGCGCTGGGCGGAGGTGAGGGGCCTCGGTGCGACGGACTCGCTCAACACGCTCGAACTCAACTGGGAGGTGCGGACCTCGCGCCCCGCGGCGATGACCTTGAGTCACCGCTGGAGGGACGGCGGCAGCGAATCCATGGTCGTGGTCGATCCTTCCACGCCAAAGATTCCCGTCAGCGTCCTGCTCTACAAGATCAGCGACACCCGCGTGGGCATGCGCCTCTTGCTGGGCAACCAGCCGAACACCAAGGAGTTCGACGGCGACTACGCCACCCTGGCCGATGAAATGCGCGCCGTCTCGTGGAGCGGCCCACTGAAAACCGAGCGCGACTGGGACATCGAATTGTGCCGTGTGGCTGGCGGCGCGGTCTATTTACACATTTCTGATCCGCCACTGCCCGAACCGGTGGTCCCTGTCGAGCAGCACCCCGCTGGCTCCGGAGATCCCGACCCACTGCCGATTCCAGAATCGACTTACGATGCGACCCGCCGCGAGGCCAGCACCCCGGAGCTGCTCAAACAGCCGCCGGATCTGCCGTTCATCGCCTGGCAGCCTCAGGGCCCCGCATCGGAGACTGTCCCCGCGTATCGCGGAGATGGCACCCTCGCCGATACGCCGCCGGAGCAGACGCTGCTCGATCAGGTGCGCCCGGCGAGATGCGAGGACCGCGCGGCCCATCCCGAGGCGCGCTTTGTGCATTTCTGGTTCTCGCACCCGCTGTTCGAGCCGGACAGTCTGGTGGATCTCCGGGTGAGCAGCGAAACCGACACGATGTCGGCATCCCGCTTCGAGCTTCACCAGGGAACCGGATGGATCGTGGCCACCCGGAGCCCCGGCCACGTCGGCATGCTGCCAAAGACCATCGACCTGACACTGCGCTACGTGATCGGCCCGCTCCAGGAGGTGCGGGAATGCGAAGTGCGCGCTGGAAACACGACGATGATGAGTCTGCACGGTGGCAGTCAGCTCGGCGGTTTTGGAGAAACCCCCGAGGGGCGCGCCTTTCTCTCGATCAGCGTGAACCGCGCCGGGATGACGCGACAGCAGTTCTCGGTGGAAGCCGTGCTCAAGGACGGCAGGAAACTCACCGGCGATGTCGGCCAGTCGGGAGCCGCCGGGGACAGCGGCGTGGGCACCCTGCGATTTGAGTTCGGCGTGCCCATCGCCAGCGTGGACCGGTTTCGGATCGGCGTCCGCGAGATCCAAACCAGGGAATGGCGCGGGCTGGTCCTGCCACCGGGAGGAATCGCGTCTCCCGAGGCCGAAGGCACCCATTCGAAGGATGGCTTACCTCTCCTGGCCATCCAGACGGCGCTGGCGTCCTCCCCGGGGAGCCCGGCAAGAACCCGAAGTAACCCCGAAAACCAATCCCGCCATGCGCCACGAACTCAGGCACTCTGAATCCGACGGCTGCCACACCTTTTTCCCCGCGAGTCAGCACCCGGGCGATTTGCCGGAAGACCCGTGCCGCATCTGGACCGTCGAGGTCCCGACCTGGGAGGCCGCGCAAGCCGCCAAACACGTTTTTCTCGGCTGGGAGCCGTATCAGCCCATGACCGAATCCACATCCACCCACAACAACCCATGAAAAACTGCCTCATCCTCGCCCTCGCGTGCTTCACCGGCGTCGCGTCAGCCCAGACCGTCGCCGCCCTTTCACAAACCCACCAGGCCGACTCCGCCTCCCTCGCCACGCGGCGGGATGCTGAGATCGACCGCCTCCGTCAGCCCTACCTCGCCGCCCTCGTCGAAGCTGACCAAGCCGCCACCAAAACCGGGAATACCGAAATGCTCCGCGCCATCGAGCAGGAGCGCGATGCCGTCAAAACCGGCAAGCTGCGCATGGAACTCCCCGAGGCCCTGCCCCGCAAACTGTCACCCGTCCGCCGCGCGCTTCTGACCGGGGAACAACGCGCCCGGCTGGCATTCGACAAACAGCAGCAGGCCATCAATGCCGGCTACCTTCAAAAACTCGGCGCCCTCCAGTTGAGGGCCGCCAGCGATCCCGCGCTCGCCGAGCAAATCGCAAAGGAGAAAGCGCGCGTGCTTGCCGGCATTCGCGGTCCGATCACCGATTTGCAATCCGGACTCCCCGGCACGCAATGGCGTCTCTTTGCGGGCGAGGGCTACCAGTCGCTGAAATTTGGCAAAGATGGGAAGGTGAACGGCAACTGGAAGTACGAAATCACCGCCCGCGACAAAGTGTCTGTCATCTGGGACAAAAGTTCTTCCATGACTTTGACCCTGGCAAAAGACGGCTCCACCCTTTCCGCCGGGGACAAAATCTGGGCTCTGGAGCGTGAATGAGTAGGGCGCCAGAAAAGACAGGTATTGGAAACTCACGGAAGGGCCTGATAGAGAAGGACTAGAGCAGAAGGATAGGCCTTCTGGGAGCAACCTCAAACGCCACCATCCGGGCCTGGCATCCCGATCGGCAGGCGGCTCACCAGGAGGCGAACGAACCCAAAACCAAACCAACCATGCGCTACGAACTCTGGCACTCATCCTCCGACGGTTGCCACACCTTCTTCCCTGCCAATCAACACCCGGGTGACCTGCCGGAGGACGCGCGCTGCATCTGGACCGTCGAGGCCTCGTCTTGGGAGGCCGCAAATGCCGCGAAACACGACTTTCTCGGCTGGGAACCTTACCGACCCATGCCAGACAACGACCCCGCCGACCCGACCCCCTGAACGCGATCGTCGCGGCGCCGGGTTGCCGTTCCCGAGAATCCGGCGAGTCGCGGGTCTTCAACGTTCCGCCGCCGCCGGACCATGCAGGGTCGCCCCGCTGCACGAGGGACAGAATTCCCAATCGGCATAAACTTTCGAGAGTAGATCGCCATTCCCTCCCTTTTTGAAATTCTCGAGCAAAGCGGTGCCCTTCTCGCTCATTTTCCGCAGCGATTCACGCAGTGCCTTTTCCCGGTCCTCGGGGAGCTTCAAAAGCGAAAAGCGGGCCTCGATCCAACGGGAAACGAGGGTCCGGATGAATTTCCTCCGGTCTTCGACGGTGCCCGAGACAAGAGCCCGTTCCTCATCGGACAGACCGGTGCCGAATCCTTTCTGACTTACCTTCTTTGAAGTGAATTTCGGCGCATCCCGGTAGGCGTGGAGCGCGTCGTAGGCCGGCTCGCAGATCGGACAACCGATCACGAAGTGTTCCGTGCCCTTTTCGCCGAGAAGGGTGGAGACTGTCTCCTCGGAGAAACCTTCCTCATAGACGCCTTCCAGCACCGCATAGAAAATGAACCGATGCTCTTCGGGATACTCGCGATGGATGAAAGTGATGGGATCCGCGGAGACAACATTCGGGATAGCCAGGCTCCACAAACAGGCAAGCAGCATTGGAATGGGGTTCATCCGAATGGGGTTCATCCCTCCATTCTGCGCGATCTCGTCGAACCGTTTGTCAGGAAGTTGTCAAATACCAGGGCCGCTTCGTCTCACGTTCAGTCCCGCAACAGATGGGTCATCGGATCGCGGAGTAGCTCTTTCGGGGGCGCTGGATCGAGTTTATGCGGCATGACGGAGACGGGCAAGGCCTCGGTTTTGACGAGAAACCTGACCGAGGGACAGGGCATTTGGGAACCTCCATCCGCCTCGCGCAAGTCCTCCAGCCCGATATCCCGGTCACCCTTCGCCTGCGCGCTGAGAAGGTGGACCTGTCGCGCCACCTCTTCCCAGCCGCATCGGCTTCCGGAGGCCACGCACATCATCCCGGCAAGGCGATGCGCGACAGTCTCGGTCTCAGTGTTTCAGGGCGGCCAATTGTTGCCGCACCATCGCCGACTGATCGGCGTTGAGAATCTGCCAGCAGGCAAGGCCATTGCCGACGAGATCCCACTCCTTGAATTCCCAGACGACCTTCTTGTCCTGGGTGATCTCGAAAATCTGGGGATTGCCCTCTCCGGCGTGGCAGTTCCCCAGCGCGAGGTTGCCATTGGGGAGTTCCTGCACCGTGGCCATCCAGGCGAGGGAGATGGTCGTTCCCGGAACGGTCTTCGTGACCTCCCAGACCACCTCCTTCTTGGGCGTCACTTCGATGACACGGTTGCCACTGCCCGATCCGATCAGCGTATTGCCGTTCTTCAAGCGAATCGCCCCGTAGACGCGGGTGCCGATTTCATATTCCCAGACCACCTTCCCGTTTTCGTCGTATTCCGTCACGACGCCGGGATTTTCGGCGCAGGCGAGGTAGTGCCCGTTGTCGAGAATGCGCATCAGGCGGGTGTTCTTGCGTCCGCCTTCTCCCAGCGGCACTTCCTTGACGAGTTTCCCGTCCTTGTCGACGTGAATGATGCGCCCCACCCCGCTCTCCACGATCACCGTCTCGCCATTGTCGAGTCGGGCGAAGGCGTGGACGTCGACCCGCTTGCCCTCGTTGCCATTCATTCTGGCGCTGTCGTATTCCCAGACCACCTCTTTGCCGAGAGTGATTTCCTGAATCTTGGTCCAGCTATCGTGAAAGAGGATGTTGCCGTTGGCGAGCAGATGCACGTCGTGGTGCCCCGCGTGGCCTTTTTCCGGTCCCGCGGTGTCAAGTTTCCAGAGAACCGCGCCCTTGGCGTCGCAGATCGCGACAACGTTCTTGCCATAGGAGGCGCTGACCAGCACGAGTCTGTCCTCCTCGGCCCGGGCGGCGGCGAGAGCGAGACAACTGAGTGCCAGAAGGATGGATCGGAGAAGGGGTTTCATGTTCGTAAGAGTATGGACGGTTTCCCGGAAGAGGAAAGCGGGAACCTTGAGCGCGAGGGGCGAAATCGCTGCTGACCCGGCCGACCTTCTGGCGACGACTGGGGCGAGGAGGCGAACCTGTCGGTGGGGCACCACCAGGCGCGGATCGACGAGGCAACCGACGAAAACGGGAGGATTGCCAGTTTGGCTGGCTCCCGCCCTTGGTGACAGAGTCAAACCCTGTCTCCCGGGTGG
>JACKQE010000002.1 GCA_024233005.1 Akkermansiaceae bacterium
TGGGACCGATGAAGAGATCATTCACCGCGCACAGGCTGAGCCCGGTGTTGAGCCGGGCTTCCGCCATCGTGACCTCGCGGAGGGGGCGCCCACCGCGGAGCACCTCCGGGATCACCTTTTCCAGATGGGGCACCTGAAAGGGGAGCAGCTGCCCGTCCCACCGTGCCGGATCGGGATTCACCCCGAGCAACGGCTGTCCCTGGAGGTATTTCAGCGTGTTGGCCACCAGCCCGTCCTGGCCGAGGGCCACCACGATGTCCTGCGCTCCAAAAACAAAGTTCGGCAAAAACGAGCGTGGCACCACCTGAACGCGTCCCAACCGGCCCAGCACCTGCCGCGCCCGGGCAATCGCTTCCTGGTAGGCGTCGTCTTCGCGCTCGTAGTCATCGAAATCCCCGCCGAGGCGGCTGACATAGAATTCGGCCTGCGCCTTCGTCGCAAATTTCGTCTTGAGATCCGCCAGGCGCGTCGCCCGCACGACGAGGACGATCTTCGTTTCCGTGAGCCGATCCATGGGGCGTCACTTTCTTGGGGACGGACGGTCGAGGAGTTCGCTGAGGAGTTCCGGGGAGATGTTCAGATTGCCGATCTTCTCCGCTTTGGCGGCCAGTTCCTGAAAGGCAAAGGCGATCAACTGCTGGGGTTTCATTCCCGTGGTGGCGAGGGCCTGAAGGACCTGAGGGTCCGCGCTGGCCAGCGCCTGCATGGTGGTGGAGATGCCATAGGCGCGGGTGTCGGATTCCGACCTCGCATTACCGGCGGCCAGCGCGACGAGCTTCTGGCGTTCCTCCTCCAGGCCGATGTTGGTTTCGAGTTGGGCGCGCTCGAGTTCGGCCTGCTTTTCCTGCACGGCCTTTTCCGCCTCCATCTGGGTCTCGCGGATCTGCCTTTTTTTGTTCTCCACCGCGATCTCGGTGTTCAGTTCGTTTTCTTTGATCGCGCGCTCCTGTTCCACGGCGGCATTGCGGCGCATGAAGATGGCCTCATCGGCCCCCTTGAGCAGAAGCTCCCGGGTTTCCGCCTCGAGTGCCCGCGCCGTTTCCGGGGTCGGCTTGATGGCGAGGAGGGAAAGGCCCAGCACCTCGAGCCCGAGGGCGGTGAGCTCGGGAAGCGTGGCGAGCTGGGTCCGGATCGCCCTGACGAGTGCTTCCGAGGCGCGCAGAGCCTGCCGGAGCGGGAGTTTCTCGATTTCGGCCCGCGCCAGCACGTGGACGAGATGGATGACCCGTTGCGGGAGTTTCTCCGGATCCTCGGAGACATACCGCTGGCCGCCGGGATCGAGCGTGAAATTCATCAGGGCCGCCAGTTTCTGCGGCTCCGCAATGCGGAACGTCACCTGGCCCTGGAGGCTGACACTCTGGTAGTCCGCCGTTTGTTCCTCGAAGATGAAGGGCTCCTCCGTGCTCTCCATCGGCACGAGCACCAGTGAGGTGGTCGGTGAATAGTAGAAGAAAGAAATGCCGGCCCCTTCCCGGACGATCTTGCCGCCGCTGTATTGGATCACGTGGGAGGTCGGGGGAATTTTGATGAACCGGATGCCGAACATGGTGGTAGGGGAGTGTGAGGTTGGGCCGGACCAAGAAAATGGATCATCCGGAAGGATGCAAGCATCGAAACCAGAAACGGCTTACATTTGCCGGAGAATGCAAGCGCCGGGGCCGGAGGAAACCTCGCCGGAGCCGCCGACCCATGCGAATGGGAGAAGCTCAAACCGTGCCGGCCGCCGGATTTCTGAAGCACTGCTCCCGTCGGAAACGGCCACGGGATGTTTGTTGGACGGCCATCTGGAATGCCCTTAGGGTCCGGGCTGAATGCTGCAGACGCCCCGTCCATGATCCCTCCTCCAGCCTCCGAAAAACCTGCGTTGCCAACCTCCGGACCTGAATTTCCTTCCTTTGGCGAGGCCGTGGGGTTTTGGTGGAAATTGGGCTGCATCAGTTTCGGGGGACCGGCTGGCCAGATAGCGATCATGCACCGGGAGTTGGTGGACCGCCGCCGGTGGATTCGGGAACCGCATTTCCTCCATGCCTTGAATTTCTGCATGCTGCTGCCGGGGCCCGAGGCGCAGCAGCTCGCCACCTACCTCGGTTGGCGCCTGCACGGCATCCGGGGCGGGCTCGCCGCGGGCGGGCTCTTTGTGTTCCCTTCGATGCTTCTCCTCCTCGGCCTGAGCTGGCTGTATCTGGAATGGGGGGAGGTGTTCTGGGTCCGGGGACTGTTCCACGGATTGACGGCCGCCGTGATCGCCATCGTCAGCGGTGCCGTGATCCGGATGGGGCGGCGGACCCTGAAATCTCCCGCTCTCTGGGGGCTGGCGCTGGGCGCCTTTCTCGCGATCGGGGTGTTCCACCTCCCTTTTGTGGGCATCATCGCCGGGGCGGCGCTGTCCGGTTGGCTCGGAGCGAGGTTCTGGCCGTCTCAGTTTCCTTCCGGGGATCGTCACGATGACGTCCTGGGCGGGTCTGCGGCGTCAGTGGTGCTGCCTCCCACGCCGGCCGCCAGCTGGGGGCGGACGGGGCGTCTGCTGGTGGTGGGTCTCACTCTCTGGTGGCTGCCCGTGCTGCTCGCCGGTCTGTGGCTGGGATGGGAAAGCACGGTGTTCCAGCAGGGCGTATTCTTCAGCAAGGCCGCGTTGGTGACCTTTGGGGGAGCCTACGCGGTGCTGCCTTACGTGGCCCAGCAGGCCGTGGAACATCACGGGTGGCTGACCCAGACCCAAATGATGGCCGGCCTGGGGCTGGCCGAAACCACCCCGGGGCCGCTGATCATGGTGCTGCAGTTTGTGGGCTTTGTTGGTGCCTGGCAGCATCCTGGAACCCTCCCTCCCGCTCTGGCGGGGGTCCTGGGAGGCTTGTTGACGACTTGGGTGACGTTCCTTCCCTGCTTTCTGTTTGTCTTTCTGGGCGGACCGCATGTGGAGTCGCTTCAGGCGCGACCCGGCATCAGCGCCGCGCTGAGAGGGATCACCGCGGCTGTCGTCGGGGTCATCCTCAATCTGGCCGTCTGGTTCACGTGGGCGGCCCTCCGTCCGGCGTCGGGTGGTTGGGATTTGATGGTCATCGGTCTCGCGCTGGCGGCTCTGGTGGCGTTGGAGCGATTCAAAATCGGCGTCATCCCAGTGATCGGGGGATGTGCGGTGGTCGGACTGCTTGGGAGGCTTGCCGGCCTGTCCTGATCGGAATTGGGCTTGCCGCCTCATGGGCTCTTTGATAGGTAATGCTCAATGCGCGTGATCTGGTTATTCATCTTTGTGGCGGGCCAAGCCATTTCCGGCCTCATCGGCGCCGCCGCGGATGAAAAATCCGGAGCGACGGACCCGGACCTGGCGCTTGTGGAGAAATGGCGTGGCGCCGCCGAGGCCGGGGAGCTGATGCTGGAGGATCGGAAATACGAGACCGAGACCATCCGGCTGACCGCCAAGCTGGCTTCCATCGACCGTAGGCAAGCGGCCACCTTTTTCTGCCATGCCTGCGACCTGCTCGAAGCGGCCGCGCTGGCCAAGGGCTGGGAGGGGGCCAATGCGGGGAATGGATGGCTGACGCGATCGAACCTGCTCGGCGAGGTCATGAAGCAGGCTCCCCGACTCGACACCTTGTCCTTGATCCTCCGTCTGTATCAGGAAGACACCACCGGGAATCTGACCTTCACCGGTTGGTGGCAAACCACCAAGCTGGGCCAGCCGCTGATGGAAGAGTGGCTGAAGTCTGGAGGCACCGCATCCACCGTGGCCGGATGTGAGGGGATGCTGACTGCCCTTGCCGGGATCTCCGAGGAAACTCCCTCTCCGCTGCTTGGGGTGGCATTTTATGATTTCTGCAACCGGCTCAATCCGGCCTGGAGGAAAGAACTACTGGTCTGGCTGGAGCGCCCCACCTCCGCTGCTGCCGGGCCCGGACCGCTGGTGGAGGAACTCCGGGCCGGCGCTCTGCTTTTCTGCCTGACGGACAGCGCCATGCGGCTCGACCCGGAGGTCGGCTCGCTGGTGGCAGCGCTGGGTGGGTGGAAATCGGTGTGGCGGCATTACCGAGGGGTGATGGAATCCCCGGACAGCAACAGTCGGGTCCGTCTCGCGTTGGGACATCACTTGTGTTATGTGGCCGGAACACAGACTGATCCGGAAGTGGTGCGCCGCAGCGCGATCTGCGCCCTCGAGGCCCAGAGAATCCGGGGATGTGTTCATGGCTACCAATTCGCCTACATCATGAGGCGGTTTGCCGAACTGCCGATCGACGATGTCTGGATCGCCGCGGCGCGGAATCATTACGAAGCCTGGACGGCCCGCTGTGAATTCACTCCCCGGACGAAAGCTCCCGGGCTTGCCTACAGTCCGTGCGACTGGGCGTTGCACAACATGCTGCGACTCTCGGCCCGGGCCGGCCAGCGTGATTGGCTGGATGCCATTTTTGAGGGGAACACCTACACGTTGACCAACGAGCCCTCGGCCCTGGTGGAGCTGGTGGTGGGAGGGCAGACCGACCTTGCCGTCACCTTCATGCAGGAGCATTGGCCGAAGATTCTGCATCCGGCGGAGACCCGTTTCGTCTGGGCAGAAGAAATCGCGGCGGGATTGCCGGCCTTCAAAGCTGCCTGCAAAGACGAAGGGCTGGCCTATTTGGCGGAGCTGATGTTGGTGGGGCTGCCCGATCCAAAACCGGCCGGACAGGCTGAAATGCCGGGGTTCAAACCCCACGATGCCCGCATTCTGGAACTCGCGCAGCGGTTTCCCGCCATCCGCTTCACCGACGAGGCACTCAAGGACCGGTGCCTCCAGGAACTTGCCAAAACCATTCCCACCGTCCGGATCCTCGACTCCGTCTACCGAGAGTATGCCAACCGCAGTGTCCTGACCGACTGGGCTGCCAACACTGAGTATTATGAAGTTCAAACCGAGGTGCGTCCCTTCTCGGTCGGCCTGGGTTGGAAGGTCTGTCAAGGTGGGGTCGGTGAAGCGGTCAAAGTTTACGAAGAAGCTGTCCAGGCACCGCAGGAGCAGGATTACTACAAGCGGTATTTCCTTCGCTCCCTCACGGAAGGAGTCTTCGATTGCCTGGAGTGGCGGTGGATTTCCCAGAAGGCGCTCCAACCCGGGATGGACACCCTGCTTCCCTTGCTGGATGTCATCGTGAGCCAGACCCCGGTGTCCCAGACCGACCGCCAATTGGGCGATGTGGTGGCATTGCGGCTCATCCACCACCATGCCAACCAGGATGCCAAAGGCGCCGAAGCCTGGCGGAAGCAATTGCCCTCCGCTGTGGCCAAGGCCTGCGAAAACAAGCTCTCCGGGGCTCTGCTGTGGAAATGGGTCCAGGCTTGGAGTGGTGGCAAACAAAACCGGAGAGCCGATGCCACCCGGCGCATGGATCTATTGCTGTCCCTGCTCAGGGAGCCTTGGGTGTTGTCGAAATATGGTCCCGGAAAACCTCCGCCCAATCTTGTGTCGGAGGCCATTTCCAAGTCCGGTCTGTTCACTCCCGGCGAGTTCCTGCCGGAAGCTGGACGTCTTTGTGACGGATGTCCCCGCGGGGGACGCACGGCCATGGAATGCGCCGAATACGCGGCCGCCCATGGGTTCTTTCCGGAAAGCGCGACCTTTTACCGTCTGGCTGCGGAAGCCGCCACCAAAGATCCAACACTGCGGAACCTCCGTCGGCTGCGCCAGGCCGAGATGCTGGAACGCACCGGTGCAAAAGCGGAGGCTCACGCGCTCTACACCACGCTAGCCAGCGAGTCGACTTTGTCGGCGGCGGTGCGGAATTCCGTGTCCCTCGGACTTGCCCGGGTGGGTCCGTGATCAGGCAATTCTTCCGGACTGGGGACACCCCTTCCCGCTATGGCTTGGGAGGCGCCGGGATTCCTTTTTCAGCGGCTTTGGCGATCTGGCGGATGAATTCCTGATCCGCTTCCGAGAGCTTGGCCAGATCGTAGGAGACTTCTTTGCTGGTGGCGGGCATGAAGAATTTGACTTTACCCTCCAGGATGACCACGACGGGACCAGCCTCCCCTGGGGCAGGAGCGGCAAAGGCCATGAGTCTCCCCAGCATGGTTTGACCTTCGGCATTGGACCAGTTGCGCAACGGGGTCACGTAGATCCTCTGCAGGATCCGGGGAGCGGGCTGGGTCACCGTGACCTGGGGCTGATCTCCACCGGTGTTCCGGGTGACGAACTTTTTGGGAGTGGCCGGAATGACGATCTGGGCGCGGGCGACCGTGGAAGCCATGATCAGCAGCAGACCCGCTATAGAGACGGTCATCACACGCCACAACAGGGAGGAATGGGTCCGAATGCCACCTTTCATCCCTCCAAAATGCCGGATCGTGACAACTTTGGCAAGTTCGTTCCCGGACGTCGGAGTGGAATTCCCGCTGGACGAAGCCTTGCTGCCGGAGCATGGTCACCGTTTACGGACCTTCAGTTTTCCATTTCCCATGAGCACCGCCAAATCCATGACCGAAGAACAGATCGCCCAAGTCCGCCAGTGGGCTGCGGACGGCGCCACCCTCCAGGATATCCAGCAACGGCTCGTAGCCGATCTGGATATCCGGGTGACCTTTCTGGAAACCCGATTCCTGCTCGAAGACTTGAAAATTGAGTTGATCCCCGAGCCTGAACCCGAGGCCGAGGAGAAGGCCGAAACGGAAACGCCCGCCTCGCCGGTGGAGGAGGAGGACACTGCCGGCAAGATTGTCCTCAAAGTCGACGAATTGCAGCGCCCCGGCACGTTGGTGAGCGGCAAGGTCACCTTTGCCGGAGGACAGAAAGCCCAGTGGGCGCTTGATCAGTTCGGCCGCTTTTCGTTCCAGCCCGACGATCTTGATTTCCGGCCGGAGGAGGAGGAAATGGTCGAGTTCCAAAACCAGTTGAGCTTGTCCCTGCGTCGTCTGGGCTTCTGAAAATCCCTTGCGCCACTTTTTTTTGCTGATACGATCGGCACCCAAGTTTACCGGACTTGATCCTTCTCAATACCATTCCCCGTTTACATGAAAAAATACCTTGTTGAGTTCATCGGCACCTTCTTTCTGGTCTTTTCCGTGTGTTTTGCCGCCGTGATGCAGAACCATGCGATGGCGGCCTTTGGCATCGCTGCCACTTTGATGGTGATGATTTATTCAGGAGGCCATATCTCCGGCGGCCATTACAATCCCGCGGTCAGCCTGGCCGCGATGCTGCGTGGCAAGCTCTCTTCGAAAGACTTCCCATTTTATGTCGTTGCCCAGATCCTCGGCGGGGTTGGTGCCGCCTTTCTGTCCAAGTATCTCGCCGGCGAGTCCAAGATCGAGGCCTTTGAACCCGAAGGCATCACCCCGATGGTGGGGGAGTTTCTCTTCACCTTTGCTCTGGCTTGGGTCGTGCTCAATGTCGCCACCGCCAAAGGCACCGCCGGTAACTCCTTCTACGGACTCGCCATCGGCTCCACGGTGCTTGCCGGTGCCATTGCGGTCGGCAAGTTCTCCCTCGGCGTTTTCAATCCTGCGGTGGCTTTCGGCCTGGTGGTGATGGGCAAACTTGCGGTGGGGGCCATCGTGAAATACCTCGCGGTTCAACTCGCGGGCGGTGCGGTGGCCGGACTGGCCTTCAACTTCATCAATGGCAAGGACTGAGTCTTTTGCCGGAGACTGAATACCAGCCCGGACGGGGATTCCCAGTCCGGGCTTTTT
This sequence comes from Akkermansiaceae bacterium, assembly GCA_024233005.1. Taxonomy (GTDB): domain Bacteria; phylum Verrucomicrobiota; class Verrucomicrobiia; order Verrucomicrobiales; family DEV007; genus JACKQE01. The sequence continues at coordinate 7,657 of JACKQE010000002.1, forward strand.
TGTGCCTTGCCGGGCCGGTTTTTTTCGGCTGGCTTTTCACATCAGCCGGGCAGCCATTTCCGCGAGCTCACTGCGCTCGCCACGGTTCAGCGAGATGTGGGCCGAGCAGACCTGGTTCCGCATCTTTTCCCGGGTGTAGACCAGTCCGTTGCTGCGCCGGTCCACGAAGGGGTTGTCGATCTGGGCCGGGTCGCCGACGAGCACCAACTTGGAACCCTTCGCCATGCGGGTGACGATGGTTTTGGCCTCATGCGGCGTGATTTGTTGGGCCTCGTCAAGGATGAAGAACCGGTTCGGGATGGAGCGTCCGCGGATGTAGCAGAGCGCCTCGATTTCGATGAGACCGCTGTCGAGGTAGGGTTGGTAGCATTTCACCGCGCCGGCCGGTGGCATCGCGGTCTGGGACTGACCGCGAGGGCTTTTGCCAGCAGATTTGCCCGCCGTTGGGGAAGCGGCTCCCGGCTTCCGGGGCTTGCTCCGGTCGGTGCCGTGCGGTGGCACCAGGATGAATTCCAAGGCATCGTAGATGGGTTTCAGCCAGGGATGCAGTTTTTCCTCCAGCGAGCCCGGCAGAAAGCCGAGAGTCTCGCCCATGGCCACGATGGGTCGGCTGACCGTCAGTCCGGAATACCCGCCTTCCGTGACCGCGTGCAGGGCCGAGGCGACCGCGAGCAGTGTCTTGCCGGTCCCGGCCTGACCGAAGCAGGTAACCAGACTGATCCTGGGGTTGAGCAGGGCATCGAGGAGACACTGCTGGCCAAGATTGAGAGGCCGGATCGCCGCTCCCTCCCGGACCCTGAGGGATTCCGGAAACCGCAGCCTGACGAATTTGCCGGCCCCTTCGTGGCGGGCCGGGAGGGCCCGTCCGGCGGCGGCGGACAGCAGCACATATTCATTGATCTCAAGCCCCTGGCCCAGCTCGGGGAGGCAAAATTCACTGGATGTGCTGGCGAAGCGCTGCAGATCATGCGGATCGAGTTCCAGGGCCCTGATACCCGGGCCTTCGACCCTGGTTTCACAAACCTTGTCCGTTTCATAGTCCTCGCAGGCCAGTCCCAGAGCCATCGCCTTGAGACGCAGGTTCAGGTCTTTCGTTACCAGGATCACCGGAGCGGCGTTGACCGTGCGCAGCATCTCCACACAGATGAGCAGTTGATGGTCGGTGCTGACCGGCTCGGGAAGCAGTGCCTGAAGCCGTTCTCTGGCTTTCCGGGCCGGAGCCGTTTCCGGGTGGCAGATCACCATTCGGATGGTCCCGCCTCCCGGAGTCATCACTCCCTGGGTGGCAGCCTCGGCGTGGTCGGTGAACATCTGCGTCAGGGTCCGGTGCACCTGCCGTGCATTTGCACCGCGTTCCGACGGCTCCTGTTTGAACTTGTCCAGTTCGCGCAGCACATCGAACGGGATGCAGATATGGTTTTCCTCGAAATGTCGGATGCACTCCGGATCATGAAGGAGCACGTTGGTGTCGAGGACGAAATTTTTGCCGACCGGAGAGGGGGCTTTGAGGCCGGTCCGGTTCAGTGCGGCGGTCCGTTTTTGATCTGCGGACCGAGATCGCCGGGTTCCTGAGGGGGATCTTTCCCGGATCCGGGAAGGCGAGGCCTCCGCAGAGAAGAGTTCTGCCTGCTCGGAGGCAGGGCTGGTAATGGTGGCGGTGGAAACCGGGGCAGGGGTAAGGTCGTGTATCATTCAGGTGGGGCTGGGGTTGACAGACAGGACAGTGGAAAAAGCAACAAACCGGCCAGATGGAAACAAATGCTTCGGATTTCTAAAATTCAGTGCGGGGACCCACCTCCTCAGCCCCCAACGCGCACCCGGAGTGCAGGAGGTCGACCAGATCCGAGACCATCAGCTCAAGTTTGGGAAGAGCGGTTCTGGAGGGTTCGACATCAATGTCATGAATGTTCCAAAAGGTGATGCGACGCTCCCAGCCGGGAAAGGCACGGGCGATTCGGGGGAGGTGTTCGCTTTCCTTCAAGGCCACGACCAGATGGGAGCAGACGAGGTCATCCACTGTCAGCAGCAGGGGCTCCGCTCCGGTGAGGCACGTGGGGATCCGGCGCTCTGCCAAACCTTCCACCGCTTCCGGAGCGAGGGGAGCCGGGCGCTCCCGCAATTGGAGTCCCCGGGAGACCGCCCCCCAAGCCAGTCCCAGCTGGCGTGCCCGGTGATTGAAGACAGCTTCCGCAAAGCGGCTGCGGTAGTAGTTTCCCGAGCAAATGAAAAGGACCGTTTGGGTGGTCTTCATGACACCCCACTCCTATCAGAATCCCGGACAAGAATAAATTAGGAAATGTTAATTTTCTGACGCATCAGGAAGGGAGGGAGACCGGGAGGGACCCCTCCCAAGGGGGGCGGGCTTGGCCCGGACTTGTCTGAACAGGGAAAAGCACTTGAGAATGGTGTCTCCGGGCTCTTACTTCGAACTTGTTATGAAACCACCTCTGCCGGTGCTCCTCCTCGCGCTGTTGGCCGGAACGCCTGCCACCGCCACTGATTTTGCGACCGAGGTGCTCAACGCCACCTTCAAGCTCTACCATCCCGGTTCCACAGCGACCTGCTTCCTGGTTCGTGGCGAAGCTCCGGAGAAAAGCCTATTCCTTGTCACCGCCGCCCATGTGGTGGAGCGCACGAAGGGAGAAACGGCGATCCTGGTGCTGCGCCAACCCAAGGACGATGGTAGTTTCGATCGCCGGGACCACACCATCCAGATCAGGAACGGTGACAAGCCCCAGTGGGTTCGCCATCCCCAACAGGATGTCGCGGTGCTGCGCCTCAATGAGCCGCTCCCTGTGGAGGTGGCAGCGTTGCCTGCTTCTGCTCTGGCCGACGAAGCGCGCCTCAAATCCGCCGGAGTCCATATTTGCAGCACCCTCTTTCTTCTCACCTTTCCGGAGCGGTTTGAGGCCAATCCCGCAGGATTCCCGGTGGCAAGGCAGGGCATATTCGCGAGTCCACCGCTGCTGCCCGTGAGGACGCATCCGACTTTCCTGGCGGACTTCACGACGTTTGCCGGTGACAGTGGAGGCCCTGCTTTTATCGCCGGCCCTGACGGGCATCCTCTGCTTCTGGGGCTCGTTCTGGCACAGTTCCGGCACGATGAGAAAATCGTCAGTGGATATGAAGATCGCGTGATCCATCATCCGCTGGGGTTGGGTTCGATCCTCCATGCGCATTTTGTCGGCGAAACGCTCAGGGACGCCGCCGCAGGCGATCGGCCGGCTTCCAAATAAGGGTAAGCAAGACAGCGTCTCCGAGGATGCGCTGCGGACATCCCTTGGTCGCCGACACGCTCTGGTCGCCGGGATCGGAGGGTTTCAGGAAGGCTTTTGAATATTTTGACCCGGTGGTGCATCCAATGGGTTGCACTTCCGACTCTGCCATTCCATGAAGCCTATATTGTTTCCACGATCTGCCCTGTTTGCTCTGGCTCTCTCCTTGGCAGGTTCATCCACCGCACCGGCTCAAAATTTTGGTGACTTGAAGCGACTCTTTGGTCAAAAGGACCGCGAAGGCGGCACCTCTTCCGGCTCTGGCTCCGCTTCGGAAAACGGGTCACCTTACGAAAAGTCGTACCGTGCCCTTTCAGAGGTTAGCCGGAGTCGGGACGAGGGCGGGCCGGGGACTGCCACCAAGGATTTTCGCAGCATGGACAAAACGGCATTGCCACGGACCCCGTCGCCGGTCAACGGTTCCGAACCGGGATCAGTGGTGACCGGCGAGATTCCTCGCAGTCCGAAGGAGAGGCTTGAACTGAAAGTTCCCTTTTCAAAAGCAGCCAACACGAGTGCCTCTTCCCGGGGAACGATTCAGCCGCAAAGAGCCGAAAATACCGGAGATTTCCATGGGAAAACGGACGCTCCTGCCAAGGAGTCCGACCGCAAAGGGTTTGGAGGCCTCTCCGTGGAAGATCTTCGGAGCAGGATCGGGTCCATCAAGCTCCCGTCCAGCGGGGAGGAGCAGGCGGGACCGGACCGGCATCCGGACTCGTCCAAAGCAGCAGGGACTGCGCCTGCCGAGTCGCCGACCGGCAAAGCCATTTCGATCGGGGGGAAGACCTTTACCCCGGTGCCGACCCGGCGGGGGCCATCGGTGAAAGAAGATTGGAAAACTGCGGTCTCCGGCGTGGTGGCGGCCGCCGAAGTGAAGCGGAAACTCGGCTTGGGAATCCCTGCGAGCCATGATCAGGAAGCTGATGCCCGGGTCGTGACCCCTTCTTCCCCGCTTGGTTCTTCCTCCCAAAGGGAGAGTGGCCCAAAACGGGTCAAGCTCGTGTCTCCAGTAATCCCGGGGCCGGAGGTGTCCCGGGCCGTGGAAGTCCGGGTTTCCGTGGCGACTCCCCGGACCACGGAATTTTTGCTGTCCCAGCAGTCTCGTCAGCAGGGAGTGCCAGGACTGGTGGGATCACCGCATGCCACCATGAAGAAAACCGTGTCGGACCCTGGCGGTGCATTGGATCCCCAACGATCCGGCCCCGGCCGCCCCTTGGACCCGTCTGCGCCCGGCCTTGGGCCAGGGTCTGGAGCGCCGGATTCGTATGCCTTTTCCCGCGTCAATGGTGGCGGCTACTCCGCCGCTGCGGGGGGGAGCAGCCTCAACAGAGGAGGCATCAAAATCCAACCCTTGGACAGCGATGAAAAGTCAGCCCTTCTGGAGGTGCCAGTTTATCAGGACCTGAATGCCTCTTTCAGCAACATCCTGTTCGTGGTGGGCTCGACCGAATTTGCCAATGGGTCCTCGCTCGAGCAACTCAATGTGATCGCCCGTGTGATGCGGGACGAACCTGCCAAAAAGTTCCTCATTGAAGGACACGCTTCCGATGAAGGTGAAGAAGATGCCAACCTTCGGCTGTCGGTGGCCCGCGCCGCGGCGGTGGAGCAGCATTTGCTGGACCGCGGCGTCCGCCCGGAGCAATTGGTGGGCCTGGGTTACGGGGAATATGACCAGGAATATCCGGTGAGCGGTTTCGAGCCCGCTTACGAAAGGGAGCAAAAGCGCCACCTGAACCGTCGCGTGGTGGTCCGGGTCCAGGCCGAATAGAACGGCCCCCGAAGTTCACGGTCCTCGGTCCACAAGCCGTTTCACCTCAAACCGGCGGAACGCCACGGGATCATTGTGGCCGGCGATTCCAATGAAACCTTTCTTTTTGGTGAGGCCTTTGGGAATTTTGCGGGTTTGCAGCAGGTTGATTGTCGACAAATCGGTTTGGAGGATCCGTGTCCCATTGAGGATGACCTCAATGCGCTGACCGTCGACGATCACTTCCTCGAAATTCCATTCAGACGGAGGTCTCAAATAGCCGGTCTGGGCCGCCACGAGCCCCACGATGGAGCCATTGTGCTCGGTGGGCTGGAGTTTTCCTGAATACTTGGGATGACTCTGGTCCAGGATCTGGATTTCAAGCCCTTCCCTGGACGGATCCCCATAATTGGGAGCCCGCAGAGCCAGCCCGCTGTTGGCGCCCGAAGGAAGCTTGAACTCGCAACGAAGCACAAAATTTCCGTATTCCTCCGTCGTCAGCAGCGCTCCCCGATGGCCCGGTTTGCAGACGAAGGTGCCATCCTTCACCTCGTAGCCGGTGGTCGTGCCCTGCCACCCGGCGAGATCTTTTCCATTGAACAGTTCGGTGAATCCTTCTGACGCTCGGAGGGACAGGAAATGGTTGGCTTCCTCTGGACTGATGGGGCGCAGAAACAAGTGCCGCCATCGAACCGTGCCACCGAGAGCCTGCAGCTGAATCGGTCCATGGGCGGGTGCCGGTCGCACCCTCGCCGGGTCGAAGGGGTTTTCCAGGCGGGATTCCACTGCCTTGTCGGAACCATCGAGTTGGATCGTGCAAAGTTCCCCAATCAGCTGAAGATGGAGCGCACGCCAGGAGGCTGCGGAGGGCGCCTCGTCGCCGCGGGTCTCGGGTAGACCCACCGGACACCCCCGGAGGCTGATGCCGGCCTTGGCGCCAAGGTCCGCCGAGAACTCGGCCCAGAGCTCAAAATCGCCATATTCCTCACGCGTCGTGAGATGGGGGCCCGTGCCAAGCCCTTGTAATCCGTCATTCTGAGCGGTCCAATGCGCGCTCAGAAATTCCATGCTCGCATTCTGGTAGTCCAGGAGTGCCGATGCCGTCATCGACCAAAGAAGGGTGGGATCTTCCGTTCCCCGGCCATACCAGCCGCTCAGATCACGGCCATTCCAGAGGGCAAAGGCCCCGGAAGGAGCTTCTCCCGGCCCCGGAGCAGCGACCAGTGCCGAAACCGGAGGGAGCGCCAACAGCAACCCCGGGAGCAAGACGCGAATGGGTGTCTTCATGGGGACGGGACAATTTGATCTTTGGTGAGGCTGCGTCCGCTGTCCCGGTGCGTCAAGGCGTTTTCTGGATCTCCCTATTACCCGGCCTTCATCTTGGTATCACGGGGAGGTAGAGGAAATGATGCATCCCCAAACTCCAAGCCAGCGTAAAGGTTTCCAAATCAAGCGTGGCTGAAAAATTTATACCTGGAAACAAAAAGGATTGACTAAGGGCACGCAATTCAGTATTCGGTGTGTCGAACAGACCAATGGAAGACCTCTTCCGGCTTGTAATTTTTGTAAATTGAGTTAAATTTTTAATAGTTTTATAACCTCAATGGGAATCAAAAAAACAGCCTTCATGGTGGCATGTGCCTCTTTGGGTTTGGGCAACATCAGTTGCGCGAACAAATCGACTATGGCCAAGTTGGGTGATTTCCAGTTCAACGTGGGCCAATACGGGCAGAGCAATATCGGGACGCACGTTGAAAGTGGCAATTCGGCCTCCTCGGGAACCATGGCTGCCACGGTGGAGGCGGTTCGTGATGGACAGGGGCAGGCTGGGGCCTACCAGTCCGTCAAATACAATCCGGATGCCCGGAAGCTGATCCCCAAAGAATTTGTGGTTCGGACCACCGCCTATACGCACAATGAATCGGACCATCTGGAGTATGGCCGACAAAATGCCGCCGGCTCCAAACTGAAGTATGGCAGTCAGAAGAGTGCGGCGGCGGATTGGTCCCGCTTCCCCTTGGGAACGCGTTTTAAAATTGCGGGACTTCCCGGTGAATACATTGTGGATGATTATGGAAGGGCATTGACCGGAACCAACACCATTGACCTATACAAGCCGGATTTCTCGTCCATGAGAGCCTGGGGAACCCGGAATGTCGGCATTGAAGTCATCGAATGGGGCAGTTTTGAAGCGAGTCGGCGCATTCTGGATGATCGAAAAGCCAAGCCGGACGCCGATCATGTGCGCCGCATGCTCCATGACATTGAGAGCAAGATGGACCGCATTCCGCCGGAACTGCGCAATGGCTTTGCCGCCTAAGTGCCGTGGCCGTGGTGCCTGAAGCCGCCCTATGGAGCGCTTGACCAAGGTTCAGCGGGCCATATGGATCGAAAAGCGCCTCGCGGAATGGTATCCGGAGACGCCGATCCCACTGGATCATCGGGATCCCTACACGCTTCTGGTGGCGGTGCTCCTCTCCGCACAATGCACGGATGCGCGGGTGAATCGGATCACTCCCCAGCTCTTTGCCCTTGCGGACACGCCGTCAGCCATGGCTTTGCAATCCGTCGCGGCGGTAGACGCCATCGTTCGTCCCTGCGGACTGTCGCCCCGCAAGGCACGGGCGATTGTGGAGCTTTCCGCTCTCCTCGTGGAGCGTCATGGCGGAGTGGTGCCGCAGGACTTTGACGCTCTGGAGGCGTTGCCCGGGGTCGGGCACAAAACAGCCTCCGTCGTCATGGCCCAGGCATTCGGGGTGCCTTCCTTTCCGGTGGATACCCACATTCACCGCCTTGCTCAGCGCTGGGGGTTGACCAACGGTCGTCATGTGGTTCAGACCGAAAAGGATTTGAAGCGATTGTTTCCCCGCGAATCATGGAACCAACTGCATCTCAGGATTATTTTCTATGGCCGGGAGCACTGCACCGCCCGCGGCTGCGATGGCACGGTTTGCAAGCTCTGCCGGGAGCTCTATCCTGACCGGAAGCGGCCGCCTCAGGTAAAGAAGGCGTGAGGAACTCAGCCGAACCAGCCCTCCAGTCCCACGCAGTGGGGGGAGTGGATCGGAAGTGGCAAGACCCCGAAGCGATCGTTTTCGATACCATGTCCCAGTCTTCGTTTTTGCGACGGGTGCTCCTTGAAGGGCGCGCATCCCTAATGCTGGCGGTGCCATTGATCGCCGGGCAGGTCAGTCAGATGCTGGTTGGTCTGGCGGACACGGTGATGATAGGAAGGCTTGGGGTGGTGCCTTTGGCCGCTGCCACCTTTGCCAACACGGTGCTGCATCTGCCGCTGATGTTCGGCATCGGAATCACCATGGCGGTTTCGATCCGGGTTTCCCAGGCGCGTGGGGCGAATCAACCCTCGGAAGCCCGGGGAGCGCTTCGCCATGGTTTGCTATTGGGGTTGCTGGTCGGCCTCTTGTCCGTGGGTCTTGCGTACGGGTTGATACCATTCTTGGGGGTATTCGGTCAGGAGCCTGCCGTGACCCATGCGGCAGGAGATTATTTTGTGATCGTGGCCTTTTCCATGATACCGGCCATCGGATCCATGGCGGTGAAAAACCATGCCGACGCCATGAACCATCCCTGGCCCGCTTTCTGGATCCTGCTGGGCGGCGTCGTGCTGAACATCCTAATGAACTGGGTGCTGATCTGGGGACATTGGGGCACGCCAGCCCTGGGTTTGGAAGGGGCGGGACTGGCCACGCTGCTTGCGCGGACGGCCACCTTGGGGGGGCTGATCTGGTGGACCCGGCGATCTTCCCATCTCAGCGGTTGGGTGCCCCTGAGATGGTGGCGACGTCCCGACTGGTTGGCGGTGCGTTCGCTGGTGAAAGTGGGACTCCCCGCCAGTCTGCAATTGCTGGCCGAGATTGGAGCCTTTGTGGCGGCCACGATTCTCATCGGCACGATGAGCAAAGAGGCGCTGGCTTCGCATCAGGTGGCCATCAGCTGCGCGGCCACCGTTTTCATGTTTCCCCTCGGTCTCTCGATGGCGTTGACTGTGAGGATGGGAGCCGCGTATGGAGCCGGAGACGGGGAGCGGTTGCGCCCCATGGTGGTCAGCGGATGGTTTTTGGGACTGGGTTTCACCAGCATTACTGCCACCTGTTTTCTACTGTTTAACGGAGCTATGGCGGGCTGGTTTTTGACGGACCCCGCAACGCGTGAGATGGCGGCGATGCTGCTCACGGTCTCGGCGGCATTCCAATGCAGTGATGCCCTGCAGATTCTTTCCGGGGGAGCTTTGCGGGGATTGAATGATGTTTCCGTGCCGGCGTGGATTGCAGTCTTCGCCTATTGGGTGATCTCCCTGCCCTTGGGCTGGTGGTTCGCCTTCCCCCTGCACGGCGGGGTCGCCGGCATTTGGTGGGGCATCACCATTGGGCTGACCTTCACCGCGGTGGTGCTTGGGGGGCGGCTTTGGGTCAAGACCACGCCGCAGATTGCGATACCCGAGGGATCCGGCAGTTCTCGATGATTCCTTTTCCATCTTTACAGAGGACGTGATCTTTGGCCATGATCACTCCCATCATGGCCTATATTCTCGCACTTGACCAAGGTACGACCAGCTCCCGCGCCATTCTCTTTGATGACACCGGAGCGGAGGTGGCTCTTGCCCAGGAGGAATTTCCCCAACTGTTTCCCAAGCCAGGCTGGGTGGAGCACGATCCCGACGCCATCTGGGAAAGCCAACTCCGAACGGCCCGTGCGGTGTTGATCAAAGCGGGCGTGGAAGCGGGGCAGGTTGCCGCCCTGGGCATCACCAACCAACGTGAAACCACGATTCTATGGGATCGTGCCACAGGCCGGCCGATCCACCATGCTTTGGTCTGGCAGGATCGCCGCACCGCGGACTATTGCCGCAGCCTTCATGAATCAGGCGACGCGGAACGGGTCCGAAAAAAGACGGGACTGGTGGTGGATGCCTACTTTGCCGCATCCAAAATCCGATGGCTGCTTGACGAGGTTCCCGGAGCGCGGGAGCGCGCACTGCGGGGGGAACTGGCCTTCGGGACGGTGGATACTTGGTTGATCTGGAATCTCACCGGAGGCCGGTTGCATCTCACCGACGTCAGCAACGCCTGCCGGACCATGCTGCTCAATCTGCGGAGCTTGGATTGGGATCCGGAACTGCTCGACCTTTTTGACATTCCGGCCTCGCTCCTGCCCGAAGTTTGTGACAGCAGCGGTATTCTGGGCGAATGCGACGCCGCATTGCTGGGGGCACCGGTGAAAATTGGCGGGATCGCGGGTGATCAGCAGGCAGCCCTGTTCGGGCAGGCTTGTCACCGTCCCGGGATGGCCAAGAACACTTACGGGACGGGTTGCTTTCTTCTCATGAACACCGGCATCGCGCCCGTGGAATCCTCCCACCGGCTGCTCTCCACTGTGGCCTGGCGGATCGCCGGCAAAACCGAGTATGCTCTGGAGGGAAGTGTGTTCATCGCGGGTGCCGCGGTGCAGTGGATGCGTGATCAGCTCGGATTGTTCGCCTCGGCGGCGGAGATCGAAGCCCTCGCGGCGAGCGTGCCCGATTCCGGCGGGGTGGTCTTCGTGCCCGCTTTCGCAGGGTTGGGGGCCCCTCATTGGGATCCCTACGCGCGCGGCACCCTTTTGGGACTGACGCGGGGCAGCCATCGCGGCCACATTGCCCGGGCCACGCTGGAGGCCATCGCCTGCCAGTCCTCCGAAGTCCTTAGCGCGATGGAACAGGATTCAGGAATCCGGTTGGAGGAACTGAGGGTCGATGGTGGGGCAACCCGAAACCACCTGCTGATGCAGATCCAGAGCGATCTCCTGGGCGTTCCGGTAGTTCGTTCAGCTATTGCCGAGACCACCGCCCAGGGAGCGGCTTATCTTGCCGGGTTGGCCTCGGGGGTCTGGTCCGATCGTGAAGAAATCGCGGCACAGTGGGCGGAATCAGGGCGCTATCTTCCGATGACCGACCGGTCCGCGGCCGCCAAGCAGATGGCCACCTGGAGCCGCGCGGTGGATCGGGCCAAAGGCTGGGCGGAACCAGACTGAACATTCAAAAACCGATGCTCCTTGCCGTGCTGAGCTCTTGCCAGCAGCGTTTCTTGGTGTTCCGGTAGGGATGGCCAGCCCAGATCCTCCCCATTTGTCCGGCATCAGTCCGATCCTGGCCCCCATCGGACCACGCGTCGACATGCGGCGTGGGGCGGCTTGGATGATGCTGTCACTGGTGGGATTCACCGGAATGGCCTTGCTCATCAAATATTTGGGACTCCAGCGTGGCGTGAGTCCCTGGCTTTCCCTGTTTTTCCGGGCTTTGGTGGGGCTGGTGGTGGTCTGGATCGTCTATGCGCCCCGGGGCCGGGTGGATTTCCGTCGGGCACTGTTCACCCGGCTTCTTGTCACGCGTGGCGTGCTCGGCGCGATCGGGACGGCCTGTTATTATCGCACCCTGCCGGAGCTGGGCGCCGGCAAGGCCACCTTGATCAGCAATACCTGGGTGATCTGGAGCGCCATCATGGCGGTGTTCATGCTGGGGGAGCTTCTCAGCTGGCGAAAAATCATCGGCACGGGTTTCGCGATTGTCGGAATCACCTTTCTGTTGGGCCTGCAGGGAGGTGACATCACCCAGGTGGGCCGCTTCGAAATGGTGGCGGTGATCGGGGCATTTATCGCCGCCGGCGTGGTCGTGGTGATCCGCCAGCTCACGCTCACCGAGACCAGCGGCACCATTTTCGCCTCTCAGTGCGCCTATACTGGTCTATTGGCGCTGCCGTTCATCTTCCGCCTGCCGCTCCCGTCGCTGGCCGATACCGGATTGCTCATTGCCGCGGCGGTTAGTGCGGCTCTCGGGCAATTGGCGATGACGGAAGGTTTCCGCTTTCTCCCCGTCAGCACTGGAGGGGCCTTCCAGATCCTGCTGCCTCTCAGCATCACGGTTGCCAGCATGGCCCTATTCAAGGAACCTTTCGCCGGTCTCCAAGGAGTGGGCGCGGTCCTGATCCTTGTGGGCTGTTACCAGACGGTCACCGCCCGAAGGTAGTCCCGACTGATCACGCCAGCAGCCGATCCACCACCTTGGCTCCCTGATTGTCGGTTAGGGAGGCGGCAAGGCCATTGCGTTTGTAGGTCAATTTGGTGTGGTCGAGGCCAAAGGCCTTCAAGAGAGTGGCGTGCCAGTCGTAATGCTTGACCTCGTCGATGACCGCCTTGTGGCTCCATTCATCGGTCTCGCCATGGACATAACCGCGTTGGAATCCCCCGCCCGCGACCCACATGCTGAATCCATAGGTGTTGTGGTCACGCCCCCATTTGTCCCGTCCGGCGTCATTTTGGAGCACCGGCAGACGTCCCATTTCACCGCCCCAATGGACCACCGTGCTCTCCAGGAGTCCGCGCTGTTTGAGGTCGCTCACGAGCGCGGCACTCGGCTGGTCGGTGGCGGCGCAGTTGGCCGGAAGGGATGTGATGAGCGAACTGTGCTGGTCCCAGGATTGCCCGGCATTCAACACCTGGACGTAGCGCACACCGCGCTCGACGAGACGGCGGGCGATGAGGCAGCGGGTCGCGTAGTCGGCGGTCAGGGGATTGTCCACGCCATAAAGGTCGCGGATGTATTGGGGTTCCTTGGAAATGTCGAGCGCTTCCTTGGCCGCAGTCTGCATGTTGGCCGCCAGTTCATAGCTGGAAATGCGGGCCTGGAGGTCGAGTTCCCCCGGGTGCTCGGCGAGGTGTTCTTCGTTGAAGGCCTGCAACAGTCCCAGTTGACGCTGCTGGGCGGCCCCGGCGAGCGATGGAGGCGGATCCAGGTTGAGGATACGGGGCTCGGTCGGGCGGATCACCGTCCCCTGGTAGAGCGCGGGGAGCCATCCATTGGTGAAGTGTTCCCCTTGGAAGGTGGGCAGTCCGTTGGGATGGGAGAGCACCAGGTAAGCCGGCAATTCCTCGGTTTCGCTGCCGAGACCATACGTGAGCCAGGAACCCAGAGCGGGACGACCGGCGGTGATGCGGCCGGCATTCATCGCATAGAGACCCTGGGCATGGTTGTTGACGCCCGAGGTCATGGAGCGAATCAGCGTGATCTCATCGGCGACCTGGCCCAGATTCGGCAGCAATTCACTCAGTTCCATCCCGCACTGACCGTGCTTCTTGAATTTCCAAGGGGAGCCGAAAACTTTCGACGAAGCCTGGGCCAGATTGTCATACTTGATTTCTCCGGGGAACTTTTGACCGTCGTATTTGGTCAGCATCGGTTTGGGATCGAAGAGATCCATTTGCGAGGGCCCACCCATCATGAACAGGGAAATCATCGCCTTGGCCTTGGCGGGGAAATGCGGTTGTTTGGGGGTGAGGTCGAAGCGGGCCTGACCGAACGAGTCGGGCTTGACCGGAGCGGCGAGAAGGCCCTCCTGTTTCAGCAGGGTCGCCAGAGCCAGCGTGCCCAGGCCGAAGCCGTTGGCGTGCAGGAAATGGCGTCGGGAGCAGAGCGTGGGGCGTTTCATTCGATGTAAAGAAAGCGGTTCGAACTGCAAAGGATCTGGCAAAGGCTGGCCATGGCTTCCTGCGGTGGATCGGGAATGGGCGCGCCCTTGGGGTGTTGGATGCCGTGATGATAAGTGGTCAGAGCTTTGGTCTGCTCATCGAGGTAGGTCAGGCACCGGTTCAGATCCGTCTCCGTGGGGGATTGGCTATAGAGCAGGCTCCAGGCCCGCTCCAACTGGGACCGCCGGTCCTTCGGACGTTCGGACTGGAGACGGTCGGCGAGACGACGCGCATTCTCAAGAACGAAGGTGTCATTCATGAGGAGGAGGGATTGTGGCGCCACGGTGGTTTGGCTGCGCATTTCGCAGTTGGGCACCATCGTGGGAGCATCGAAGGTGTCCAGCACGGTGACCGGCTTGCTGCGACGCACCTCCACGTAGATCGAGCGCCGGAAGTCGTTCGATCCGCCGCTTTCCACTTTGGCGGTGGTGATGGTTCCCTTGTCCAGGCCGACCACGACCCGGCCCTGGGGATCCCGGCCGATGCCGCTTGGCGGCCCAAAGCTGTCCTGATTGAGCGTCCCGGTCACTCCCAAGATCGAGTCGCGCAGAGTTTCGGCGTCAAGGCGCCGCATTTTGAAGCGCGCGTAAAAGCGGTTTTCGCCATCCTCCCGCAGCGAGGCGTCGTTGGAGGAGGATTGACGGTAGGCGTTGCTTAGGAGAATGAGGCGATGGAGAGGCTTGAGTTTCCAACCGCTCCGGACGAACTCATCCGCCAGCCAGTCGAGCAACTCGGGGTGGGTTGGCAACTCGCCCTGCCGGCCGAAATCGCCCGGCGTGTTGACGATACCGCGGCCCATGTGGTTGAGCCAAAACCGGTTCACCAGAACGCGGGCGACGAGCGGGTGGCTGCCGCTGGTGAGCCACCTGGCGTAGGCGAGACGGCGTCCGGAACTGCCGGATGGGGTGGGGGCAATCTGGAAGGGGTGCTTCGCTGCTCCCGCGATGATGCCGAGCTCGGCCGGCTTGACTTCCTGCTTCGGCTGGTCGTGATCACCCCGATTGAAGAGTTTGGTCACCGGCACGTTTCCTTTGATTTCCGTGAGTGCCATGACAAAGCCTTCCACCGGTTTGGTGGCCCGCAGCTTGGTGGCTTCGGCCATCTTGGCATCCACCAGATCCTGTTTTTTCTGGTCGTAGAGATTGAGAGAGTAGAGGGCGAGCGCCGAGGGATATTTTTTGATCAGGGCCTGCTGCTCCGGCGTCTGCTTATCTTTGGCGGTGGCCCGGGCCAGACGGTAGGGCTCGCGCTCCGCTTCCGGGAGCTTGAGGATTTCCACTTCGAAGATCTCATCCAGGAAGGCCTTGCCCATGGCCCGGGCCTCGGCTTCGATTTCTTTGGCTTTCACTTCGATTTCTGCGGCCTTGATCCGCTCTTCCGGAGTGTAGAGCGAATAGAGTCGCTGGGCCGGGGTTCTCCAGGATTCCCAGTGGTAGGCGGGATCGAAGATGGCCCGGAGTTGGTAGTAATCCGCCTGCGTGATGGGATCGTAACGGTGATCGTGGCATTGCGCGCAGGCCACCGTGAGTCCGAGGAGCGAGGAGGTGGTGATTTTCAGCTGCTCGGCGATGACCTGGTTTTTCGCCAGTTTGGGATCATCGACGGGGTCGCCCGTGCCGTCCGGCGCCATCCGGAGAAAGGCGGTGGCGATCAGCTGGTCCGTGCGTTTTGGATCGAGCACGGCTTGCTGGTAGTCGTTCTGCGTGGCTCCTGCAAGTTCGTCGCCGGCCAGCTGCTCTTGGATGAATTCATCCCAAGGCTTGTCCGCATTGATCGAACGGATCACATAGTCGCGGTAACGCCAGGCATGGGGACGCAGGGAATCCGCCTCGGAATAGCCATTGGAATCCGCGTACCCCGTGACATCGAGCCAATGACGTGCCCAGCGCTCCCCGTAGGCCTGGGAATCGAGGAGATGGTCGACCAACTTTTCGTAAGCGTCGGGCGAAGTGTCGGCAACAAAGGCCTCCACGTCATCGGGGTCCGGGAGCAGTCCCGTCAGGTCGAGGGTGACCCGCCGGATCAGGGTTCGTCGGTCGGCCGGAGTGGAAAAGTCGAGCCCGTGCAGCTGCATCTTTTCAAGCAGGAAGGCATCCACCGGGGTGCTGATTTTGGCGGGGTCGGACACCTGGGGAACCGGGGGGCGCTTTACCGGTTGGAAGGCCCAGTAATCACGATCTTCCTCCGAAATGATGGGCCCCGGTGCCAACGTCAATGGTTCGGTGCGGGCGGTTTTGGCTCCTTGGGCGATCCATTGTGCGATCACCGCCAACTCCGCCTCGGGCATTTTCTTGCCTTTTTTCGGCATGTCACCTTGGCGCACGATTTGAACGAGGGCGCTCTCTTCGGGTTTGCCAGGGACGACCACCGCGGTGCCGTCGTCCAGCGTTTTGTCCATGAAACGACGGAGCCGAAGATCCAGACCGCCCCCTGGCTTGTCTTCCTCCCCATGGCAGTGGGTGCAGTGCACCTTCAGAAGAGGGCGGACGTCCTTTTCGAAGGTGAGCAGGGGCTCAGAGCCCCGCACCCCGGTCGCAAGCACCAGGAGGATTCCCGCGTGGATCAATCTCATGACTGACAACATGATCCACCCTGCCTGCCCGGCAAGAGACGTGGTCACGTGACCGGGCGCCTCGCAGGCGGCCGCAATCCCCATCAAAACAGCTCCGGCCGGGCGTTATTCCGCAAGGTCGACGCAGATCAGTTCCCGATCATTCCGCAGGTAGACGCAGCGGTTTGCAAATGCCGGAGGCGACCAGAGGACGGCCCCGCTTTCCCGTTGCGGAAGGGGAGTGGTTGGTTCGATGACTTTGGCCCGGCTGATCTCGCGGTATCCGCGGGCGGAGAGTTCCGCCAGGATGAGGTCCCCTTGCTCGTTCAGCATCCAGGTGTGGTCGCCGTGCCGGACCATGAACACCGTGGACCAGCGTCCATAGGCGGTGGCGGTCTGGTCTTCCCAGATCCGGTCGCCGGTGACCGGATCGAGACACCGCATCTGGCCGTAGCTGTCGATTCCGTAAATATGGTCACCCTGAAAGCAGGGCGGGCTGATCATGGCGTGCAAAGCGTCGGTTTTGTGTTCATTCATGCCCGCGCGGGCCCAGAGTTGCCTGGCCTTGGGGGCGGTCTGGTCGAGCTCGAGCATTCGGGATCCGTCGTAAAACACACTGAGAAACATCCGGTCCCCGGTCTCATTGAGGGCAGGTCCGGGGACGTTGATCGGCATCTTGCGGGGGCGGGTTTCGATTTCCCAATACACCTCTCCTGTCCCCGCGTTCAGGCCCGCGATGCGGAACCCTGTCCAGGCGACCAGCACACGTTTGCCAGCCTGCTGGATCATGATCGGTGACACGTAGGAGGCCTTGTCTCCGAATGCCCGCCACTTTTCCGCGCCGTTCGCCTTGTCGAAGGCCACCAAACAAGCGCCCTCCTCTCCGGCGGAGGCCTGCACGATGACGTGGTTCCCCTCGACGAGGGGCGAGTTGGTGAGACCCCAGATGGGAAGATCGACCTTGTAGGAGGCCATCAGATCCTTGGCCCAAATGACCTTCCCGGTGGCGGCATCAAGACAATGCAAATTCCCCATCGTTCCCATGGCATAGGCCCGACCATTCCGAATCGTCACACTACCACGCGGGCCATACCCATAGCCCACCTGAACGTAGCGGCAGTCATAGGCGTGGATCCAGCGCGGGGCGCCGGTTTCTCGGTTCACACAGACAATGCGTTCATGGGACTCGTCCGGCCGGTCCATCAGTAACACGCTGTCCCCCGCCACAGTGGGACCACCATAGCCTGCCGCGACCGGGGAGGACCATTTCTGCCTGAGTCCGCCGGCTGGAAAGGCCTGGATGATCCCGGTCTCCGTCCAGACGTTCTGCCTCCCTTCTCCTTGGAACTCAGGCCAATCCGCAGCCTGGAGAGGGATGGCAAGTAAAGGCCAGAGGAGATTGCAGAGGGGACTCGGTTTCATCGGGCTTCAGGCAAAGTCATTTTCAAGTACAATGCGGTAGCGGGCTTTGCCGGCTTCGAGGTGGGCGATGGCCTCGTTCACCTGCGACATGGGAAAGGTTTCCGTCACCGGGGCGATGCCGTGACGGGCGCAAAATTCCAGCATCGTCCCCACTGTCGCCGGACTCCCCAACGGGGACCCGGAGACCGATTTGGCGCCCCCGATGAGGGCGAAAGCCGGAACCGCCAGCGGCTCAAGCACGGCACCCACCAGATGCAGCCGTCCACCCGGAGTCAGCGCCGCGAGATAGGCGGACCAGTCCAGTGGCACATTCACCGTGGAGAGGATGAATTGGAGCGAGCCCTCCTGCGCTTTGATGGCGCCAAGATCGCGACTGTTCACAACATGGTGGGCACCGAGTTGGAGCGCTTCCTCCGCCTTTTCCGGATGGCTTGAAAACACCGTGACCTCGCACCCCCATTTGGCGAGGAACTGCACCGCAAGATGACCGAGACCACCCATCCCGATGACCCCGACCCGATCCGTGGGGCGGACGCCGCATTCCACTATGGGGCCGAAGACGGTGATGCCGCCGCAAAAGAGGGGGCCCGCCGTGGCGGCGGAGAGGGCCTCGGGCAGGGGAATCGCCCAGGTCCAATGGCAGCGGACACGGTCCGCAAAGCCTCCGTGGCGCCCGACGATGGTTTGTGCGGCATTGGCACAAAGATTCTGCCGACCCGAAACGCACTGAGGACAGATTTGGCACGCTCCGGCGAACCAACCCACACCGACCCGCTGTCCGATCCGCAAGCCGAGGGCGTGCTCATCGGCGGCGACAATGATGCCAATGGCTTCGTGTCCGGGGACCAGGGGGTAAGTGGTTTGGCCCCAATCATTCTGTAGCATGGAGAGGTCGCTGTGACAGATGCCGCAGGTTTCCACCTGAACCTCAACTTCCCCTCTTCCCAGCGGGCCGGGATCGTACTCATAAGGAACCAGGGTGTTTCCAGGTTGGGTGGCGGCGTGGGCGCGAATGGTCATCCCGGAATGAACTCCCTTCTCCCCGGGAATGCGAGCGAAATTGCCACAGCCCGGTGCGTTCCTGGTGGGCCAGCTCCCCGGTGGAAGAACCGGTGCGTGCGGCGACGCATCAATTTGAACGAAATCGCTTCGCCCGTTGCCGGTGCCGACATTTTTGGCTAAGGGATGGCAAAACCTGAATTCTGTTGGATGGTTCCGCCGAGTGCCCGACCGGCGTCATTTCCCCTCATGCAGTCCCACGACATCGCCCAGATCAATGCCCGGCTTGCCGCCGAGGTGGTCGGAACCTGCGCGCGGTTGGGAGTGACGGATGTTTGTCTTTGTGCCGGGGCAAGGAATGCCCCGCTCGTCGTGGCGCTGACCTCGCAGGAAGAGGCGGGGCGGGAAGGTCTGAGGCTCTGGCATTTTTTTGACGAGCGGGCGGCGGGTTTTTTTGCCCTCGGATGCTCCGCCCGGGGCGGGCTCGGGGCGGTGGTCACGACGTCGGGCACAGCGGCGGCGGAGGTTCTGCCGGCGGTCATCGAGGGACATTGCGCGGGTCTGCCGCTGTTGGTCATCACGGCCGATCGCCCGGCACGTTACCGGGGATCGGTGGCGCCTCAGGCGATCGAGCAGGTGGGAATTTTTGGGGGGTATGTGGAGGCCTGCGCGGATGTGGAGTGCCGACCCGGGGACGATGTGCCTGCAGTGCTGATGGCGGCGCTTTCCCAGGTGCCGTGGGAAGGGCGGAGACCGTGGCATTGGAACGTCTGCTTCGACGAACCGCTCCTCGGCGGAGTCTCCGCAATTCCCTCTGGTCCCGCTTGGGAATTCCCCGACAGTCGCGGCGACCGAAGCGAGGCGACCCGGCTTCAGGCATGGCTGGAGCAACATGGGGAGGCACTGCTGGTCCTCGTGGGCGGGTTGGATCCTTCGTTTCAGCAGCCCCTGGCACGTTGGCTCTTGGCGGGAGGGTTTCCGGTCTGGGCGGAAGCGACCAGCGGACTCAGGGAATGCCGGGAGTTGGAGGGACAACTGCTCTGCGGTGGGGAAGCCGCGCTCGCCGGCGTTACCCCTTCGGCGGTCCTCCGGATTGGGGATGTTCCCAGCCTGAGGTGGTGGCGCGATCTGGAGTCTTCGCCAGACATCCCCGTGTTTTCCGTTTCCCGGGCAGGCTGGACCGGCATGGCGCGTGAGGCGGAGGCTGCGCGGTGGGACACTTTCGTTTGGCCGGACCCCGTGCCGCAAATTCATGACCGGACTTGGTGGAACTCGGGCGTCGGTGCCCAGAAAACCTTGGAGTCTCTTCTGCAGGCGTGTCCATCCAGTGAACCGGCGATCTTTCGGGCGCTCTCAGAGCACATTCCCACGGCGGCCCAAGTGTTTTTGGGCAACAGCCTGCCGATCCGGGAGTGGAATCTGGCCGCCACCAGGGAACGACCGCATCCCCGGATCCGGGCGAGCCGTGGAGCCAACGGAATCGATGGCCAGGTGGCCACCTGGTTGGGGCATTCGGTTGCGGAAGGTGAAAGTTGGGGCATTTTCGGGGATCTGACCGCTCTTTACGATCTCAATGCCCCTTGGATCGTGCCTCAATTGACGCCCGGGAGGAGAACCTTGGTGGTGATTCACAATGGCGGTGGGCGCATATTTTCCCGCGTGCCCGGACTGGCCCGTCTGCCGGAACGCGCCCGGCAGGTCACGGAGAACCGCCATGCCTTGAATCTTGCTGGATGGGCCGCCCTATGGGATATGGATCACCACCGGCTTGACGCCGGAACCCATCTGGCGGGAGCGCTCGCCACCCTGCCCGAAGTGTCTGATCACCGTCTCCGATTGTTGGAAATCCACCCGGACGAAGCTGACACCGAACGGTTCTGGCTGTCCTGGAAATGAGGCCGGTTCTGGAGGTCACTCCTCCACGTTTCGCATGAAATCCGCCACTTGGGAAAAAAACGCGCCCAAGGGGAGTGCCGCTGCGGGGGGGATGTCGCATTCCTTGATTGCCTCGCTCATCAGTTCCAACCAACGGTCGCGCTCCGCGAGACCGATCCGGAAAGGCAGGTGCCGCCCGCGCAACCGGGGATGTCCGCGCTCCTGGACGTAGCGGTCACTCCCGCCAAAACGAAAGACGAGGAAATCGCGGAGGCGTCGCTCGGCATTCTCCCAATCGTCGGGTGGGTAGAGCGGGCCGATGATCTCGTCAGTGCGGACGCGGCGGTAGAAAGCAGCCACCAAGGCCCCCAGGCGTTCTTCGCCGAGATCTTCGCTGAGAGTGTCGAGGGAATAGGTCATGCGTAAAAATCAACCACCGGGAGGCAACCGCGTTCACTCCACGTCCAAGGTCACGCTTCCGCTGTGGCTGTTGAACTCGGGCGCGTAGAGGCACTGGATCTCGGCGATGCCGCTTTGATAGGTTCCGCGCAACTGCACCCGGACGCTGCTTTCGAACACATAGGTGCCCTTTGGCAGGTAGTCGATGAAAAAGTGGGACGCGGTGTCACGCGTGCTTTCATAGTAAGCCATTCCATCCTGGAAACGGTAGCCGCTCAGGACATTGACCGGCTCGGTGCCGCTGCCCCGTTGGTCCTTGAGATGGACGAATTCCATGTCGCGGTCGGTGCGCAGTTCCACCCGGGTCACCAGTTCGTCGCCCGGTTTCAGTTTCTGACCGGGTTTGATTTCCCGCAGTTGCGGACCGGACTTGGTATTCACTTTGAGGAAAAGGGCCTTTTTTAGGTTCAGGGGATTGCCTTCGTGGGGAGTCACCTTGGCCATGTCTTCGAAATACTGCCAGTGCAGGCTGCCCCAGGAAACGCCCTGGTCCGTTTTCGTTAATTTTACGGTGCCCATCTCCGGCTTGACCGCGCTGCCGAGGAGCTTGTGCTCATAAAACCCCGTGCCGGCTTCGACCTTTTCGGGCGACAACTCCTGCCCGGCCAGGGAAACGGTGACCAGAGAACTTGAAGCGAGAAGATTCTCCCCGCCGAGGAGCAACCCGTAGATGGCGTCAGCGGTGGATTTGGTGCTGGGCCAGGCCTGAGTCTGCTTTTGTTTCAGCAGCCAGACCTGACAATCCTCCACGGACTGGGCGTCCTGAGAGATCTCGCGGAAAGCCTCGATCATCATGGCCTGGGTTTCAATGGGAGCGCGGTACCACCACCAGGAGCGCTCCGTGTCGCGCCAGAACCGGCCCATTTCCTCAGTGCTGACGCTGCGTTCGAGAAGCGATTTGACCACTTCCGGCGGGGTGGTTTTGTCGCCGAAGCGCAGCATGCCCAACGCCGCCTGCGCCTGGGACATCCGGTCCAGTCCGGTCCACTTGGTTTTGGCCAGCCCGAGGAAGTAGTCCACCGCGGGTTGGTTGACCTTGGCAACCGGGCGGCGTTCCAGAAAGAAACTCCTCCCATAGAGATAAAGAGCCTCGGTGCTACCGAAGGAATCCGACTTGGATTTGAGGTTCTGCTGGTGGCGTTCGGTGATCCAGGCATCCAAGTGGTCGAGGGCGCGCAGGGCGAGCCGGTCATCCACCGTGACTCCGAGATGCCCCAAACGTCCAAAGCCGGTAACGAGGTAGAGGGTGATGAAATCATTCTCCCTTCCCCCGGGGAACCAAGGCCAGGCGCCGCTGTCGAGCTGAAGCTTTTCCAACTCATCCAAGGCCCGGGTGGTTTCGGCCTGGAGGCGGTTGTCATCAAAGAGCACCCCGACTTGGTGACGGGCGGCGGTCTCTTTTCTGGCATCGCGGAGCCAGGGCGTTTCTTCAATCAGCAGTGATTTCAGGTCCTCGTTCTTCAGCAGCGGGGAGTCGATCGCCTCCTGCTGCTGGTCTCGCCAAAGATCGAAGACGCGCCGGATTTTCGGGTCGCCCGTCGCCAAGTGTCGCGCCAGCACATTGGCGTAGAGACGGTTGAAGGTCTGCTCGGAGCACTCATGGGGATACTCCATGAGGTAGGGCAGCGACATCACCGCATACCAAGCGGGTTGTGACACGACCTGAGCGGTCAGGCTCTGGTGGCGCAGCGTGGAGGATTTCCCGCTTGCGAGCAGCTTGTCGAGGGTGAAGGTTTTTGTCCCGGCGTTGCGGATCGGCAGCGTCATCGACTCAGTGACGAGGATGCGACGGGGCAGCACTGGAAGAAACCCTTCCTCGCCGTCGCTCACCTTGCCGGTGCCGGCCACCGCTTTGTAGCTCAGAAAGCCTTGTCCGTCAGGAACGGTGAGCCGCCAGGAGTGCGTCCGCGATTCCTTTGCGGGCACGTTGAAAGCCTGCTCTGGCGTGGTATTGCCCAGAGCCGCATCGGCGGGGTCCAGGCTCTCGGCGTTGGAGAGAGTGAGGCGGACCTTGCCCTGCTGCGGCTGGTCACTCTGGTTGGTGATCTTGACGGTGAACTCCACGACATCCCCTTCGCGGAGAAAGCGCGGTGGATTTGGCTGGACCATGAGATCCTTCGCCGTCACCGTTTCGCCCTGGAGCAGTCCGCCGCGCAGTGCGGTGTCGTGCGCGAAGCCAAGGAACCGCCACTTGGTCAGGGCCTCGGGCATCGTGAATTCCAGGGTGACCTCTCCCTTCGCATTGCTGGTGAGCTGGGGATAGAAAAAGGCCGTTTCATTGAGATTGGCACGGGCTGCGATTTGGCCGAGATCGATGGCGGGAGCGGGTTGAGCCGCGGCTGTATCAGGCATGGCTCCTCCTCCCGGGGCCGCGGCAAAGGCATCCGCAGCGGGTGACTCCGCTGGGGCCATCGCCGTCATGGGCATCATCATGTTTTCTTCCAGACGGCGGGAACTTTTCCTGAAGAGCATCCCCCCCCGGGTTCGGCCTCCGCTGTCCAGGATGCCAGGCAGACTTCGCCATCGGTGGTCGGTTGACTCCCGGTTCCGGTCCCAGTTGTCCCACCATGCGGAGAGGGGAGTCCATCCGAGGTGGAATCGGGCGGAGCGCATGGTGTAATCTCCGGGAAAGACCTCGAAACCATCCGGCCAATAATGCGGGAGAAACGCATCCAGAGAGGCGTCGTAGAGGGTGGCCACCAGTTCCGCCTCCGCCGGAGTGCCGTCCGGACCGGTCACCACAAGGGACCACTTTTCCTTGCTGCCGGGCTCAATTTTGGAGCGAAGGGTCTCCCACCGCAGGGTTAGTTCCTTGTTCGTCCAGGGTACTCCAATGGAATGACTCTCCAGATAAGCCCGGTTTTCCCTGACATAGACAACATGCAGGGTGAATCCGCCGCGCAGTTCTTCCGTGACCGGAAAGCGGATCATCTCCTGGGTGCGTGCGGCGCCCGTACGGTAGGACTTCAGGATTTTGCCCGCGTGTTCAATTTCGATCAATGCCGTGCCGGTGCCATATCCGGTGCCCCAGAGCGCGGTGAATTCCTCCCCCGGTTGGAGGCTCCAGGAGGGGGCCGCCAGATGGAAGGGCACCCGGATGGGGAACGCCTGCGCCTCGGGATCAAGGACCCGAATCGGGAGCTGGCTCGTCACCGGCTTTCCAAAACGGTCTTTCGTGGTCAGCACGGCGCGGTATTCTCCCACAGCGAGCTTGGCCTCCAGCTTGGCAAGACCCTCCGCATCCGTGGTGAACGGGCTGCGCTGCACCACTTCATCGGGATCCCAGTTGTTCGGATCGGAGAGGTCCTTTTCCTTTGACTTAGGATGGGGATCCTCCCAGGGGCGGCTTTCCGGGAGCAGGATCCTCGGTGTGGCAGTCGGCATCTTGAGACGGTGGATGACGATCTCTCCTGTGGCGGGCTCAGGGGTTCCGCCAAGGCTGCGGGTGATGATGGTGAGTTCTGTTGGTTTCGAGGTGACCTGCCATTCCGACGCGGAAAGATCGACTTCGAGGGCGGTGTAGCCGGCGGTGACACTGGTCGCTCCGGAGCGGGTCTCTCCGGCAGCGTCGGTGACATCGGCCGTGACCTGGTAGACGAACCAGGGGTTGGCTTTTTCTTCGATGGCAAGGTCGGGCAGCGCGGTGAAATCCACGGTGAAGGTGCCGTCAATGCCGGTTTTGGCCGTGCCATGGGCGATTTCCTGGACTCCCGAAGTGGGGGGGCGAAACCACCAAGCCCAGCGAAGCCAGGAAGGCCAGCGGGGCTCCCGGGTGACCCGCCAACTGACCCCGGCCCCGTCGATCGGCGCACCGGTATAGGCTTCGGCCTTGCCAGGAATCCGGACGGTTTCGCCCAATTTGGGTGCCTCGGCGGGATCTTCCAGGGTGACGTGGAACTTGGGACGCTTGTATTCCTCGACCTGGATGCGGGTGCTGCCATTGTCGTCGCGGAGAGTGAAGCTCCCGGTGCCTCGTCCGCGGGGAATTGCAAAGCTTCCGCTGAAAGAACCCTTGTCGTTGGTTTGGAGCGTCAATTGTCCGACCTCCTCACCGTTGGGATCGCGTAGGGTGACCTTCCGGCTGACATTGGCCAGGGTGGTGTAGACTTTTTGGCCGGGGGTGACCCGGATGTGGATACCCTTGAAACTGACCGTCTGCCCGGGGCGGTAAATGGCGCGGTCGGTGAAGAAAAACGTCCGCAACGCGGTGCTGTCCCCGAGTGGTTCCCGGCCAAAGGCCTGAAGATGGCCGGTCGAGGCCAGCTCGGCATCACCTATTTTCACCTGAAGCAGTTGGGTTTCCCGGGCGCGAGGCGGCAGGGAACGCTCAAAGCTTCCCTGCTCGTTGGTTTTCACGGTTGCGACCTGCTTCCAGGTGCCCCGATTGTTTTCCATCGCCCAGAAGGTGACCGTGGCCCCGGCCTTTGGCTCGCCCGAGAGGGCATCGAACACCCAGCCTGAGGTGGTGCTGTAGCTGTCCTGCGTAACCAGGGCGAGTGGCGAAATCCAAAGCGGCTCGCTGGCAAGCTGGTTGCCGGCCTCGGCGAAGTCCTCCCGGGCGCTGGAAACCAGAATATAAAAGCCCGGCTTTTGATCAAACGGGGCTGGCGCCAGGGTGACGTGGGATTTCAAATCCTCCGAGCCTGGGAGGTCGACCGACCAAGCATAGGCGGGTTCCCGTTTGACCAGCGCGCGGAATTCATCGGTTGAGAGTTCGCCGGGCATTCTTGCTGCGGAAGGATTCCAGGACTGGCGGTAGAGGCGAAGCCAGACTTTGGGCACATTGCGGCTCGTGATTGCGAGATCGGGTCCGGCGGCGTTCCACACCGACTCGGTCTCAATGGTGAGCGACTGGCTGTTCAGTTCTTTGACACGATTCCGGCAATCGGGGGCGTGGACACCCTTGGGAAAACGGTCGGCACCGGCCTGCAGCAACGCCCGGGCGGCGAGGGGTTCGTCCTCCTCCTGGCGCAGGTCTGCCAGGCGCAGGCTCACGGCGAGGGAGATTTCATGGTCGGCGTGGGCTTTGAGGAGTGCTTCCAGGCGTTCGGCAAGCCTGGCGTTTTTCCTACTGGGTTCCCCTGTGGCCTGATCATGCGCCCAGTCCAGCCGGTCCAAGTCAACGAGGACCCGGGCGGCGGGATCGGCGTCTTTTTCATGAAAGCGCAGAAGCGCCTGGTAGAGCCCGATGGCCCGCAACACGGCGGAGTCGGCATCCGTCGTTTCTGGCTTCCAGGCGAGGAAATCTGTCGTCGCAGCCAGAGCCGGGGAGTCGGCGTTGAAGGAGAAAGCATCCTGCGGACGGGCTCCGGCCTGCTCTCCCGAGGTATAAAAATCCAACGCCTCATGCACGATGAAGTCATACAGCGTGGGTCTCCAGGCATCGGGCAGGGTCCCCTTGTCGAGCAGGGCATCGAAGTCCGAGACCGGCACTGCCTGTAGCGCGGCCGGCTGAGCCAGGGCGGTCTGGAAACGGCGGTCAATCTCCGCGAAGAGTCGCTTCAGGTCCCAGGTTTCGATGTCTTTGCCTGGAGCCGCGTCGGTTTGAGTGCGTTCCAGGAACCTCCACTCATTGTCGGAAAAATAGTCCCAGAACCACTTGGCCTGAATGCCTTGCAGGATGGGATGGAGCTCGGAGGGAGCCTTTGGGATCTCCTCATCCAGCAGCCGAATTTTTGCGGCCTCATGGGAACCGTCGATGGTTTCCAGGAGACTGATCCGGTAGCCCATCGCGCGGGCCGCCTCCGCCCATCGTTTTTCGGCTTTGGCCCCGGTCTCGATCTCCGTGAGCACCGCTATGGCCGATTGGGGAAGCCTCTTTTTCAGATGTTCTTCGACCTCTTTCCAGCGGGGATCTTTGGTTTGGGCCATCAGGGTGGTGGAGACCGTGATAAAAAGGAAAACGAGAAGCAGGGCACGTTTCATTACTTTCTATTAACGCATGGTTCTGGAAGTTTATTCGATGAAATTTCAGTGGTGGACGCGACGGCCCTTTTGGCGTCAATGCGCCCCGGCTCATTCTTGAAGGTTCCCGATCAATCCCTTAGGGTGGATTTTGTCCCGGACGTCATCATCATGTCACGAAGAATCTTTCAAAGTCTTGTGGTAATCCTGACCGCTCTGCCTGTCATTGGCTTGCGGGCGGCGACCCCCGTGTTTGAGAAAGACATCCGCCCCATTCTCAAAGCGCAGTGTTTCCAATGCCACGGGGAGGCTGGCGAGACCAAAGGCGGTCTCGATGTGCGCTTGCGGCGCTTCATCGCGAAAGGCGGGGAGTCCGGTCCGGCCATCGTCCCTGGAGCTCCCGCAAAAAGCCATTTGTTAGAACTGGTCAAGGCGGGCAAAATGCCCAAGGGCAAGGCCCGTCTCAGCGACGCACAGATCGCCACGCTGGAAGCCTGGATCGCGGGAGGCGCCCCCACCGTGCGGACCGAACCCGAGACCCTTGGTCCGGAGCACGCCTTCACCGACGAGGAGCGCGCCTGGTGGTCCCTCCAACCGGTAAAAAAGCCGGCGGTCCCCGCCCTGACCGGACTGGAGAATCCGGTCGATGCCTTTCTGGCGAAGGCGATGCGGGAGAAACATCTCGACTTCTCTCCAGAAGCGGATCCTGTGACCCTGCTGCGCCGTCTGACCTTCGACCTCACCGGCTTGCCGCCGACACCGGAGGAAGTGGACACCTTTCTCAACGAGACCAAGCGGGATGCCGGGGCGGCTTATGTCGCGGCGGTGGACCGTCTCCTGGGGACGCCCGCCTACGGTGAACGGTGGGGACGTCACTGGCTCGACGTGGCGGGCTACGCGGATTCCGACGGATTCACGGAGCGGGATCTGGAGCGAAAGGAAGCCTACCGTTACCGGGATTATGTGATTGCCTCGCTCAACGCGGACAAACCCTACGATGAGTTTGTGCGGGAGCAGCTCGCGGGGGATGAGATCGCGGCGCGCGAGGGCCTGAACGCGAATTCCCCGACTGCGGCGGAGCGGGAGCGGTATGCCACCCTGCTCAAGGCCACGGGATTCCTGCGCATGGCTCCCGATGGAACAGGGGTGCAGAATGACGTGGCGGCTCGCAATGCCTGCGTCAGTGACACCCTTAAAATCGTGGGCACCTCTCTTTACGGTCTCACCGTGGGATGCGCCCAGTGCCATGACCATCGCTACGATCCCATCACTCAGGCCGATTATTACCGGCTGCGGGCGGTCTTTGAGCCGGGTTTTGACACCAAGAACTGGCGGGCCCCGGGGAGCCGGCTGGTCTCCCTCCAGACGAAAGAGCAGAAGGCCGAGGCCGACCGGATCGAGGAGGAGGCCAAGAAGATCGATGCGGTGCGCCTGGAAAAACAGGAGGCATTCATTACCGAAGTGTTGGACAAGGAACTTGCCAAGGCGGAGGAGGCAGACCGCGGGGCATTGCGTGCCGCCTACCGGGAGGTCGCGGCGAAACGGACCCCGGAGCAGACCGCTCTCCTGAAAAAATATCCCCGGGTCAACCAACTCAGCGCCGGATCGCTTTATCTGTATGACACCACCTACCAGACGAAGCACGCCGACGAATTGAAAAAGCTGACCGCGGAGGCCACGGAGGTCCGGGCCACCAAACCGTTGGGTGATTTCGTGCAGGCCTTCACGGAGGTGCCGAAAGCTCCCAACGCCATCCCGGCGACGTTTGTCTTCCACCGGGGCGACCCGGAACAGCCCCAGGAGGCGGTCAGGCCCTCCGACCTCACCGTGCTCGCCGGTTGGCGTGCCGTGGAGATTCCCGAGAATGACACCACTCTCTCCAGCAGTGGACGCCGCCTTGCGTTCGCGGAGCGGCTTACCGATGGGAAGCATCCCTTGTTGGTCCGCGTTCTGGTGAACCGGGTTTGGATGCACCATTTCGGCAAAGGGCTGGTCGCCTCAGCGGGGGATTTCGGGGCTCTGGGTGAGAAACCGAGCCATCCGGAGTTGCTCGACTGGCTGGCCTGCGATTTCGTGGAAAATGGATGGAGCCTGAAGTCGCTCCACCGTCGTCTCCTTCTGACCCGGGCCTACCGGCAAAGCTCGCGCCGGGAGGGGGGGCGCGAGACGATCGATCCCGACAACCGTCTCCTGAGTCGGCAGAACGTCCGCCGTCTCGAGGCGGAAACGCTGCGCGATGCCCTGCTGAGCGTCTCCGGCAAACTCAATCCCAACCTCGCCGGTCAACCCGTGCCGGTCATGTACAACGAGGAAGGGCAGGTTGTGATCGGGGTCGACACCACGGACACCGCGGGTCGCCAAACCGGAAAATTCATCGGACTGAACGGCGAAGAGAACCGCCGCAGCATTTATGTCCAGGTGCGACGGACCCGGCCGTTGGAAATGTTCGCCGCTTTTGATGCGCCCAGCATGATGGAGGCCAATTGCGACACCCGACCGGTGACCACGGTGAGTCCGCAGAGCCTGCTTTTGATGAACAACACCGGGATGCGGGAATACGCCCAGGATTTCGCTGTGCGCCTCCAGCAGGAATGCGGCACTGATGTGGCACGGCAGGTGGACCGGGCCTGGCGACTGAGCTACAGCAGACCCCCGGCGGAGGAAGACCTCAAGGCGGCGGTCGGATTCGTCACTGCTCAGACCGCTCATTACTACGAGCATCCTGCCAAGCTGGAACGGGTCACCGGACCAGCGGAGAAAGACAACGCGGCCCCCGATTTGCTGGGTTTGACGGCTCTCTGCCACGCTCTCGTCAGCGCGAACGAGTTCCTCTACGTGGACTGAGTCGGTGGCACCGCGGAACGTGGCGCATGACTTGGTTCGGGGCCGGTGGATTGAAAGTGTCCGCTGTGTGGTGGCGGTTGAATCGCCCACGGCAATGTGTCCAACGCCATCAATCCACGGACTTCAACACAACGACGCTTCCCACATAGGCGGTGGCTTTTTTTCCGGCTTCGAATTCCAGCGCCGGTCCTTCGGGTTTGGGAAGGGGCGTTGGGCCGGTGTGCTCCAGCAGCGTGATGCTCCCGAGACTGATGGCAAGATCGCTTGAACCGGAAAAGGCCAGATGAAAGGGCATTCTCATATGGCTCAGGATGATGGGTAGTTTCGGATAGGCCCGGGCGAGAATGATTCCCTGGGATCGGTCCCGGAGGACAACCGACTCGAGACGGAAGGTGTCCCCGACATGGAATTCTACCGTCCAAGGGCCGAGGCGGACCGTGAATCCCTCGCCCGCGGTGGGTAGCGCCAGGGTGAAATCGAGTGTCCCGGAGTCAGGCAACGGGAAGTCCGCCCTTGCAGTGACCGTGGCCGGTGCGTCACGCACATGAAGGGAGTGACGTCGGTGAGTCCAAGGCGAAGGGGCATTCCAGAACGGACCGATGGCGTCGGTGAAGGAATCGGCAAAGACAACCCGGGCCGGGTGGGGAGGTTCCGGTGTCGCCGGCGGGGCCTGCCCGGTGCGCCCGTGAAACAGTTGGAGATACCGGGTGCTGCTAAGCGGGTGCAGGGAAGCATAGGGAGCGATGAAATCAGGGGTAGTGCCGGGAAGGTTCCAATACCCGGGGAGGATGGAATGGTCGACGAAGCCATAGTCGTAGGAAGTCAGGTAATGCTCAAAGTAGAGGCAGTAAGCGATGTCATTTTCAAGGATCCACTGGTGCATGCGCTCGATGAAAGCGGGATCGTCGTTGCCGCCCCACGCGTCATCCTCGGGGAATCGGTCACCTTCAAGGATGCCCCATTCTGAGATGGCGAAGCGTTTTCCGTGCTCCTTCGCGAAAGTCAGGTAGCTGTCGAGACTGGAATAGGTGCCCGGCTGCATCTCGCCAGAATAGGGATCGCGCATTTTTCCATGGGCGACGAAGTCCCAACTCCACTGGCGCAGATCCTTCCAATCGTGCGTTTGGTCCCGGGGCATTTCGTATTTCTGCCAGTAGTAGATGCCCGAGCTGTCATAAATGTCGCAGGAGATGATGTCGACGAACGCGTCGCCGGGCCAGGCGTCCCGGGTGGGGAGGAAGTCGACGTCAGGATTGCCCACGATGACTCCCCAAACCCAGGTAAAACCGGCTCCGGGCACGCTCATCATGGTGTCGTGGATCTGGCGCCAGTAGGCGATAAAGAGCGGCCAAGTTTCAGGATTGCCGATCAGGGCGTAGCGGCTCTCCTTCGCCGGCAGATTGAATTCCCAAGCGAGACGGAGATGGCACTTCCCAAGTCCTTGGGCGACGAGGGTTTTCGCCAGGACTTTGAAATGGGGATTGAATTTGCCGTCCGCTCCCTTTTGCCAGCGTTCTGGAAGATCCCTGTAGTCAGGGGCTCCGTGTTGAGGGTGATCGGGGAACATGGGCAGGGCAAACTCGATTTGAGGACGTTTGCGTTTTCCTTCCGGGAAGGCCTCACGCCATTTCTGCAGGGTGTAGCCGATGCCTGCCTCCGGATTGGTTCCGGTGAAGTCGTCCCACGTGGTGGCGAAGAGATTCTCCCCCACGATGGGGACCGGAGCGCCCGTCCAAGCCTCCCAAGCCTTCAATCGTGGCAGGTCGGCGGTCGTGGTGTGCATGCCAAACATCGTTTCAGCCGGGCTCCGGGCTGGCCCAACCAAAGCGAGGGCGATCCAAAGGCAGGCTCTCATCAATAGGAGCCTCCGGGAACGATGGAAAGTGCGGGGCGGGGGGCAGGCATGCGGACGAAAAGGGAAAAACGGCAGAGGGCGGTGAGTCTATTATCGTAAATATAAATTGTATAGATACTCCTTGAAATTTAGCTGATTCCTCTATATTTTCTAGAAAATTCTCATCCATTTTTCTCGATCCCCTCGAAATTCTTCCCGACATGCCTCCCGTCGAGACTCTTTCCATTTCCACTGCCATCCCGGAAGAGAGGGGACCTGAGGTCCTTCTGGGGACGGTCGCTTTGGCGGACTGTCGGTGGTATGGGCACCATCCCACCTACTTCCGGGCCATGGCTCAAGCTCTGCTCTCGGCCGGTTACCGGGTGGTGGCCATTTGTCCGGAGCCTGTCCGGTGCGGAAGTGTCGTGGCCTTGGTTCCTGGCTGGGCAGACCGCTTCCACCCGGTGAAATTTGAGGATCCGCCTTGTTATCTGCCGATCCCCCGTGTTGACCATGATCCTCTGAGCACCCTGCAGCGTTGGCAACGGATGAGGAATGCCCTGCGGCTTGCCGAAGCGGAAACTGGATGGAAAGTGGATTTCGTCTTTTTTTGCTGGCTGGACTCCTTCCTGCGGTTCGCCTTTTCCGCTGGCTTGCCCGGAATGATCGCGGTGCCCTGGAGTGGACTTTATTTCCGCAACCATCATCTCTTGTCCGATGAGGAGAAGTGCAAAGGGGACGTCGTCCGCTTTCTCAAAGGAGATCGTCTTCTGCGGCATGAGCAATGCCATGCCGTCGGACTTTTGGATGAGCGTCCGTCCGAGTATTTGGAAACGCATTATGGGGTGCGTCCGGTAATGTTTCCCGACATCACCAACGAGGATCTTCCAGTTGTTCCCACTGAATTGAACTGCCGGATTCGCGAGCGGGCCAGGGGAAGATTGGTTTTGGGTATGATCAGCCTGGAACCCCGGAAGGGATTTCTGACGCTGCTGCGAATCGCCGAAGCCGCCAAGGACCGGTCCTGGTTTTTTGTCTTCACGGGGCCTTTCAAAACCGAATGGTTCAGCCGTGAGGAAATGGCCTACCTTCATGCCATGAAAGCAAAGGCTGACGGGGGGGAGATTGACCATCTCTGGCTCGATCTGGATGGCGCCCGAATTCCCGATGGTGAGGAATACAACAGTCTGGTGGACGCTTTCGACATCATCATGGCGGTTTATCCCGGTTGGCAGGGGAGCAGCAACGCTCTCACCAAAGCATCGGTTTTCCGCAAACCTGTGCTCGCCAGCGTTGGCGGATGCATTGAAAGTCGAGTCCGGGAGTTTCGTTTGGGAATCTGCATCGACGTCTCCCTGGGAACCGGCGCGGCGTTCCAGGCCATCGAGTGCCTTTCCCGGGGGGAGAATCTGCACAGGGAGCCCCTCCAGCCCCGGTTTGACGAGTATCATCGTCACCATTCCAGCGGACAGCTGCAACGCAGTCTGATAGAGATTATTCAAGCCTCCCTGCCGGGGCATGCGCCCTTGCTGGATTGAAATTGCCGGTTCCTCAACCGCGCAGGATGAGCTCCACCGGGCAATGGTCCGAGCCCGTCACCTGGGAATGGATCGAAGCGGAGACCAGCTGCGGCAGTAGTGATCCGGAGATGCAGAAATAGTCGAGCCGCCAGCCCACATTCCTTTGGCGGGCCCCCCCTCGGAAGCTCCACCAGGAATAATGACCTGGTTCGCCCGGATGCAGATGGCGAAACGTATCGATGAATCCGGCTTCGATCAGTCGAGTGAAGCCGGCTCGCTCTTCATCGCTGAACCCCGCGCTGTTCCGGTTCTCTTTGGGCCGGGCGATGTCCAGTTCAGTGTGGGACACATTGAGATCCCCGCAGAGGATGACCGGCTTTGTCTGCTCCAACCGTTGGAGGTGTTCCAGAAAATCCCGATCCCAGGCCTGTCGGTAGGGCAGCCGGCGCAACTCATCCTGGGCGTTTGGGGTGTAAACATTGACGAGCCAGAATTTTTCGAACTCAGCCGAGATGACTCGGCCTTCCTGATCGTGCCGGGGGTCCTTCATTCCCAAAAGAACTGAAACCGGAGCCTGCTTTGAAAAGATAGCCGTCCCGGAATAGCCCTTTTTCTCAGCAACATTCCAGGAGGCATGCCAATCCCGCAAACAATCCGGAAGGCTCACTTGCTCTGGAGAAGCCTTGGTTTCCTGCAAACAAAGAAAATCCGGCACGTGCTCGGTCACATATTCGGAGAACCCTTTTCCCAAAGCGGCACGGAACCCGTTCACATTCCAGGAATGAAACTTGAGAGTGTCCTGATGCGGGATGAATGGCGCGTTCATGCAGTTACTAAGTAAATTTTCTGGCTTGACGAAGGGCGCACCTATGGGAACAGTTCCACGGGTTTTAACTGGTTTTCTTATTTAAAGCTTTGTGGCCAAGGTTTCCGGAGGGGTCTCGGAATCTTCGCTCTAGTGAACCACTGTCCCAAGCCATGATCGACGTTGTCAACATTTGCAAGAAATTCGGAAACAAAGTTGCCGTGGACAATCTGTCCTTCTCGGTGGCGAAAGGTGAAGTCCTTGGTTTTCTGGGACCCAATGGCGCCGGGAAGTCCACCACCATGCGCATGGTGACGGGCTATCTCCCTCCCACATCAGGCACCGCCAGCATCGGGGGGGCCGACATTGTGGAGAATGAGATCGCGGCCAAGTCCAAGATGGGTTACCTGCCGGAGAATGCCCCGCTCTATACTGAGATGACGGTGCGGGACTTCCTCCGATTCTCCGCCGAGCTGCGCGGGGTGCCCAAGTCACAGGTCGCCGGAGCAGTCGACAAGGCGGTCGAAACCTGTTTCCTCGAGCGGGTCTATAACCAGAGCATCGACACCCTTTCCAAGGGCTACCGGCACCGCACCTGTCTCGCCCAGTCCATCATTCACGATCCTGAAGTGCTCATTCTCGACGAGCCCACCGACGGGCTGGATCCGAACCAGAAACACGAAGTCCGCCAACTGATCAAACGAATGGGCAAGGAGAAGGCGATCATTTTCTCGACCCACATTCTCGAGGAGGTGGAAGCCTCCTGCACGCGGGCCATCATCATTGATCGTGGACGCGTCATTGCCGATGGCACTCCTGACTCCCTCAAAGCTCGCGCCCGGCATGCGGGCACGGTGCTCTGCCGTCTCAGTGGTCTCGCCGGCTCGGGCATCCGGCATGAGTTGGAGAAAATCGCGGGTGTGGAGCAGGTGGAAGTGGTGGAAGAATCAGACAAGGGACTGAGCGCCCATGTCTTCGCCGCCAAAGCCCGGCGTGCCGATCTTTCAGGTGCCATTTTTGGCCTGGCCAAAGAAAAAAATCTCGTTCTGCACGAGCTCCACACGGAAGACGGCCGTCTCGACGACCTGTTCCGTGAGATCACCAAGCGAGACGTGGAATCCTGATGTGACCCGGGGCGCGCCATCGGCGTGGTCGCTGCGTGCTCGATTTTTCCCACCCATTGTTGTTTCCATCCATCCCTCTTCTACGACATGTTCGAAACCTTTGTCAGCTTCCTCATTCCTGCCCTCGTGGTGGCGGCTATCTTCGTGGTGCTGCTTCTCTTTGTGGCGCCCCGCGAACTGAGAACCATTTGCTTCCGCGAGCTGCGGAGTTACTTTTTTTCGCCCATCGCCTATGTCTGCGTGGTGATTTTCCTCATCATCTCGAATGTCATCACGTTCTGGTTCGGCGGGGCGCTGGAGCGGGGTGAAGCCGAGCTTTACGGCTCCTACTTCCAGTACATCCCATGGTATCTGATCGTCATCGCTCCCGCCGTTGGCATGCGCCTTTGGTCTGAGGAACACCGTCTTGGCACCATCGAGCTGCTGCTGACCATGCCGATCGCTCCGTGGCATGCCATTTTGGGCAAATTCCTGGCTGCCTCGGTCGTCATTTTTGCCATGCTGGTGCTGTCCTTCCCGGTAGTGATCACCATGAATTATCTCGGTGATCCTGACAATGGCGTCATACTTGCCGGCTTCACCGCCTGTCTCTTGACCGGTCTGTGTTTCCTTGCCGTGACCAGCGTCATTTCCGCGGTGACTCGCAGCCAGGTTGTGGCCCTGCTGGTTTCCATCGTCCTCTGCCTTGCCCTCTGGTTAGGCGGTTTGAATCCCTTAGTCGAACTGCTGGATACCATGCGCGGCCCCGGGCTGGTTTTCTGGCCTGCCGTCAAGCTCCTCAGCTCGATCAGTGTCATGCCCCATTTCAATGAACTGGCCAAAGGGGTTCTCGGTTTCCGTGACATCGTCTTTTTCGCCAGCTTCATCGCCTTCTGTCTATTCACCACTGCCATGGTCATCAGACTCAAGCGCGCCTGATTCTGTTACCGGTATCCCCACTTTAATTCTGACCTGACTGCATCCATCCCTATGAGTGAGAAGGCCACCACCAAACCCTCGTCAGCAGCGCCAGTGTCCCGCTCCCTGGCCGCTGTCATCGCCATTGTCATCGTCTTTTGCATTGTTGTGGCGATCAATGCCATTGCCGGATTCCTCAACGGCCGGGCCGACCTGACGCAGGACCACCTCTACACGCTTGCCGACGGCACCAAGAAAATCCTCGGACGTCTTGAAGCTCCGGTTACCGTGCGGCTCTATACTACCGACAGCAAAGAGTTCATGACTCCGTCGGAGTTGAGCATGTCCCGGCGGGTGGAAGAACTGATCCGGGAGTATGTTAAGAATTCCAAGGGCAAGCTGACTTTTAAAAAGCTAAATCCGGAGCCGGACACGGATGCGGAAGACTCCGCCGTCCTCGATGGTGTGCAGGCCGGCGCTTCCCGGGAATCGGGCCAGGAGATCACCATGGGCATTGCGGTGGAGTGCCTTGATGCCAAAGAGGTCATTCCGTTTGTCCCCGCCCGCCCTGAGACCATGTTGGAATATGATTTGTCCCGTGCCATCGCCGCGGTCCACGATGGCAAAAAGTCCAAAATCGTGGTGATGACCAGCATGGCCGTGGGCGGAGGTCCTCCGACCAATTTCCAGGCACCGCCCCCGCAACCCTGGGTGGCCTACTCGGAATTGCAAAAGGATTATCAGGTGGAAACCATTCCCGGCACTTCCACGGTCATCCCTGAGGGCACGGATTTGTTGGTCGTGCTCCATCCTTATGACATCACCGATGAGGGCCAGTACGCGATCGACCAATATCTGCTCAAAGGGGGGCGCGTCATCGCCGCCGTCGATCCCATGCTTTTTGCCTCCCGGTTCATGGCCGCGGGCAACCCCATGATGGGAGGGGCTCCAGGGCCTCCTCCGTCCTCAAATCTGGCCAAACTTTTCTCTGCTTGGGGGATCGGGTACGATGACACCCGGGTGGTTGCCGACTCCCGCTATCCGACCCAGATCCGCGACGGTGTTGCTCCCACGGTCCTTTCCCTAAGCCGCGAAGCCCTGAACAAGGACGATGTGGTTACCCAGTACTTGAACGACCTCTTCCTCATCACTCCGGGAGCTTTCACGCTCACCGCGCCGGATGGTGTCACCGCTACCACACTGGCCAGCACCTCCAAGGATATTCAGCTTGTGGCCACTTTCGATGCCGACCCAACCCAGAAAGAGGCCATCCAAAGAATCCGGGAGAATTTCAAATCTCTCAATGAATCCCGGGTTCTCGCTGTGAAATTGAAAGGCAATTTTAAGTCCGCCTTTCCGGATGGTAAGCCCAAGTCTACGGCGGATGCCGATAAAAAGGATGAGGATCAAAAGGACGGTGGGAAAGACGACAAAAAAGACGCTGACAAGCCGAAGGAGGAAGAAAAGGACACCTCTTTGAAGCAAAGTGAGAAGGAAGGGGTTGTCATCGCCATCGCAGACTCTGATTTCCTCTACGACGA
Source organism: Akkermansiaceae bacterium (assembly GCA_024233005.1). Classification (GTDB taxonomy): domain Bacteria; phylum Verrucomicrobiota; class Verrucomicrobiia; order Verrucomicrobiales; family DEV007; genus JACKQE01. The sequence goes on from JACKQE010000002.1 coordinate 44,974, forward strand.
ATTCGCCGTGCAGAAGATGCAGGTCATGAATCAGGTCATCATCCAGCCGATGAACGGAAACCTGACCGCTTTCCAGAACATGGTCGAGCAGCTCTCCGGAGCTTCTGAACTGAGTGACATCCGGAGCCGTTCATCGGTCCGCCGTCCCTTCACCAAGCTCAATGAGTGGCTTAAGGAAGCGGAGAGCAAACACATGGCGGAATACAAAAAGTTCGACAGCCAGAAGCGCGAGGCCGAGCAGGAAATCAACAACATTCTGGCGGCCAAGCCCGGCGACATCAAGGAGGCCATCATGTCTCCCGAGGTCCAACAGAAGGTGGAGCAACTCCGCAAGGACATGGTCGACTACAGCAAGAAGGCCCGTGAAATCAACAAGCAGATCAAGAAGGATTTCGACTGGCGCCAGAATGTTATCAAGCTCGGCAATGCGGTCACGATGCCTCTCCTCGTCATCGCTTTCGGGATCGGACTCTTCTTTTTCAGGCGGACTCAAACAGCGGCCCGTTGAGGCCGAGGTTCCACCGGGATCCTTCTTCCATTCGGAATAACCAAGCATTCAAATCATGGGACAGAAATCACTCGTTCGGTTGTTGTTTGTGCTGGCTGTTTTGGCCGGCGTGGCATTCATCCTCAATTTGGTGAACCGCACCGACAGTGGCGGCGACTCTGGAGGTAGAACTTCGGAGCGCGTTCTGCCGGATTTTGCCCTCAATGAGGTTGCCCAGGTCAGGATTAAAACGGGATCTGGTGAGTTGAACATCAAGGCCGGGGATAAAGGTTGGACCGTGGCGGAACGGGAAGGGTTCCCGGCCGATGTTACCAAAGTGATCGGCTTGATCAAGAAGGTGTGGGATTTGAAGCCCATCCAAACGCAGCCGGGCGGGTCCACACTGACGGAGCGTTTCTCGCTGGTGGATCCTTCCAAAGCTGCCGATGCGCCCGGCAAAACGGCCACCGTTCTCTCCTTCCTGAGCAAAGATGGAAAAGAGGTGGGGGCTCTCTGGCTGGGCAAAACTTACGATCGCAAAGAAAATCAGCCTAGTCCTTTCGGTGGTGGCATGTCCACGACGCCGGTGGGGCGTTATGTCAAAGCTCCTGGCAGCGAGGACATTTGCCTTGTCAATGAAACCCTCTCCGAAGTGGTCACGGATCCAGCCGACTGGCTCAACAAAGACTTTGTCAAAGTCGACAAGCTCAAGAGCATTTCGATCAAGAGCGGCACCGCGTCCGATGACTGGAAATTGACCCGCGATTCCGCGGAAGGCGATCTCGTGCTAGATGCTCCCAAAGCGGGCGAGGATGTCGACAATCTCAAGACTTCGCCCATGAAGACGGCCTTCTCCAGCGTCAGTTTTGAGGACATCGTCAAGGCCGATGAGATCAAGGACAAGCCCTTCAAGACGACTTTCGCGATCGAAACGTTTGAAGGCTTCAACTACCAGTTCGTGGTCACGGACAAGAATGACCTTAACGAATTGTTCCTCAAAGTGGATGTCACTGGGAAATTTGAAGAGAAGCGCAAGCCCGGTGAAGAGGAAACCGATGAAGAGAAGAAGAAGAAGGACGAGGAGTTCGCGGCTGAGCTGAAAAGGAAGCAGGACAAGCTGGCCGCTGAAAACGCCCTCGAAGGCCGCATATTCAAGGTCAGAAGCTGGAACGTCGAGAATCTCATCAAAAAGCGCTCCGAGTTGATGAAATCCAAAGAGCCAGCCGTGCCTTCTCCCGCTGATGGTGCTCCCGGCGGATTGCCCGGAGGGCTTCAGTTGCCAGGAGTGAATGCTCCGGTGCCAGCGCCCAAACCTGCTGAGTCGGCGCCGAAGCCTTCCGCGGAAGCTCCGAAGCCCGCCGCGGAAGCTCCGAAGCCCGCCGCGGAAGCTCCGAAGCCCGCCGCGGAAGCACCGAAGCCCGCCGCGGAAGCACCGAAGCCTGCCGCGGAAGCACCGAAGCCCGCCGCGCAAGCTCCGAAGCCTGCCGCGGAAGCTCCAAAGCCCGCCGCGGAAGCACCGAAGCCCGCCGCGGAAGCACCGAAGCCCGCCGCGGAAGCTCCGAAGCCCTGATCAGAGTTCGGGCTGGTGCTGGCATTCCGATGCCTGCGCTTTTTGGTCAATCGGGCAAGGAATCGCCCGGAGTGTTGTCTCTAGCGAACCATTCAGGCCAGCAGTTCTGAAACCATCCGGGCTTCCGGATTCTGCACCAGGGTCTGATCTACCCCATTCCGCTTGTAGCTCAGTTTGCCCGCATCGAGACCGAAGAGATGCAAGAGGGTGGCGTGGTAGTCGTAATGGTTGACCACATTGTCCACCGCATGGTGGCCGAACTCATCGGTCGCTCCGTGGACGTGGCCCCCCTTGAAACCTCCTCCGGCCACCCACATGCTGAAACCGTAAGTGTTGTGGTCGCGGCCCACTTTTGAGCGGTCTTTGCCACCGGCTCGGTTCTGGATTACGGGGAGACGTCCCATTTCTCCGCCCCAATGGACCACGGTGGAATCCAGCAACCCCCGTTGTTTTAGATCTATGACCAAGGCGGCGGCCGGTTGGTCCACGTATTGGCAGGCGGCCGGGAGACTTGTCAGGATGCTGGAATGGTGGTCCCAGGTTTGATTGCCGGTAAAAAGGCTGACGAAGCGAACCCCGCGCTCCACAAGACGCCGGGCGATGAGGCAGCGCGATCCGAATTCCTGGCATTCCGGACGATCCAAACCATACAGTTTCTTTGTCGCTTCCGATTCCTGGCTGAGGTCGAGAGCTTCCTTGGCGGCCGTCTGCATTCGCGCTGCGAGTTCGAAGCTTTGGATCCGGGCATCGAGGTCGGTTTCCCCGGGGCGTTCCTCACTGTGTTCCTGATTGAGGCGTTTCACAAATGCCAGGTAACGTTGTTGGGCCTCCCCCTGGAGTGACATGGGCGGTTCCAGATTGAGAATCCGCGGCTCCTTCGCCCGGATGACGGTGCCTTGGTAGAGCGAGGGGAGCCAGCCATTGGAGAAATTGTCCACTCCGAGAACAGGCAGCCCCCGGGGATCGGTCAGTGCAACGTAAGCAGGCAGGTCGGAATTTTCCGAGCCCAGTCCATAAGTGATCCAGCTGCCCAGGGTGGGACGCCCGCCCAACGCAGTGCCATTGAGGAGAGCGTAGATGGATTGGCCATGGTTGTTCACTCCGGTGTGCATCGACCGGATCAGGGTGATGTCATCCGCGATGGTGCCCATGTGGGGCACCAACTCGCTCATTTCGATACCACTTTGGCCATGCTTGGTGAATTTCCATGGGGACCCCATGACTTCCCGGCTGGCCCCCGCAGCATCATCGTATTTCACTTCGCCGGGAAAATCCTTGCCATCGTACTTCGTCAGCATGGGTTTCGGATCGAAAAGGTCCATGTGGCTCGGGCCGCCCTGCATGAACATGGAAATCATCGCCTTCGTCTTGCCAAAGGTGTGAGGGGCTTTCGGGAGATTGTCAAAATGTTGCCGCTTGCCGAGCCCGGGGTTCGCGAGCAAGCCCTGCTCCTTGAGCAGCAGGGCGAGGGCGATGGTGCCCAGCCCGTAATTCCTGGAGAGGAACTGCCGGCGGGAAAGAGCTGGACAAGTGGGTGGTTGTTTCATGGCCATTCACTGAGGATACCCCCGTGAGGGGCCACCGGAAAGGGAGTGATCGCGCCATCTTCAGCAAGACTGGCTCACCACAAGCAACAAAACCTTTACGGAAGGGACTTTGCTCCACGCGGAACCGTTGATGATATTTGGACTCTGCTGAGTTTCTTGCTCCCTATCCTACTGAAAAACAATAGGCAAGCGCTCAGCTGGCCCCCTGTATGATCCTGTCTCCTCCGTCGAGTGATCCTTCTTGGATGAAAATCCGGCTCATTGATGCCATCGGGCCCTTTTTCCAAGGATACAACCGGCAGACCATCAATTGGTCAAAAATCCCATTCGATCACCTTGCCCTGCGAGGCCCGGATCGGGAGATCCAATGGGACCGGATCAGGGCATCTTTGAGGACTCTGGGGCTCCAGGCCGCCTCCTGGGGATTTACGGCGGCCTCACTTGATGACGTCGCCCACCTTGTTGACGACGAACATTACGAGCCGGAAGTGCGGGAAGCCATCGGCGTGTTCCGGGAAGAGTTCCGCCGTTGCATTGCGGTGCTCCGGGAATGCGGTTTGGAGGTCTTTGTCACCATGGATGTGATGTCCACGACGCCAGCGTTGAGGAACTATTTGGGTAATACCTGGGAGTCAGCGCGGGACCACCTGCGTGATCTATTGGAACGCTTCCTGACCGACTTCCCGGAAGTCAAAGCCGTGATCCTGCGGATCGGCGAGTCGGATGGGAAAGATGTGAAAGATTTTTTTCACAGCCGCTTGCTGGTGAAAAAACCCTGGCAGGCCCGGGAGCTGTTGGAGGCCCTTCTTCCTGTTTTTGAGCGTCACGGACGTTGGCTGATTTTTCGCACCTGGACCGTTGGTGCCTATCGGATCGGTGATTTGATGTGGCATCGCCGCACCCTGGCAGATGTCTTCGACCGGCTCACGAGCCCCGCTTTGATCGTTTCGATGAAGTACGGGGAATCGGATTTTTTCCGATTCCTGCCGTTGAACAAGAGCTTCTTTTATTTGAAACAGCCCAAAATGCTGGAACTCCAGTCACGGCGAGAATACGAGGGCTGTGGAGAGTATCCTTCCTTCACCGGATGGGAGTATGAAGCCTACGTGCGGGAGCTGCGGCAGGCTCGGGACGTTGTCGGGGTTTCGATCTGGTGCCAGACCGGAGGATGGGTGCCGTTCCGCCGTCTCGCCTTTCTCGAACCGGCGGCATTCTGGATCGATCTCAATACCTTTGTTTCCCTGAGAGTTGTCGCCGATGGATGGTTGGTCGAGGAGGCGGTCCGTGCGTTTGCGGAGGACCGGGGATTGAACGATTGGCGGGCGTTTCTCCAATTGCTCAGGCTTTCCGATGACGTGATCCGCGAGTTGCTCTACTTGCCAGGGTTTGCCCGGCAAAAACTCTATTTCCGCCGAGTCCGCATTCCCCCTTTGCTCCACGTCTATTGGCACAACATCTTCATCAGCCATTCCGCGAAGAAGCTGCTGAGCCACTTCACGGATGATCCTGAGACGGCCTTGAGGGCGGCTCTGGTCTGCCAGGAGCGGCTGAACCAAATGCGGACTCTGGCGTCGAAAGCGGGGGCGCCGGTGGCCGATCTTGAATACATGGAAGACACCTTCCGGTTTCTGGCGCTGGCGCGGGAATACTATTTCCGGCCGGAAAGCGAGGCGGTCCGGTGGCACATCCGCGATGCCAAGCGAGCCTACAAGTTGAAATACCCCAAGGACGGCGACCGGCCCCGCTACCGGATCAAGACCGACTACGAGCCCCTGTTGGTCAAACCCCGTTATCTTGGCTGGGTCTGCGCGGTGTTCATGCGTCGCCGCCGGGGTTACCGCATCGTGGACCGCATCCTCACGCTGCACCTGTTGTCCATCATATACCGGGTCGTGGCCCGGCGGCGGCCGCACTGGATCCCCGAGTTTGCCCGGGACAGCGCCATGGGAGTCGATGTCGTTTTCAAATGAGCTCTACGGTTCCGGCTTGGCTTCGTCGAGGACTTCCAGGCTGGTGTCGGAGATTTTTTTGCCGGTTTGCGGATCGATGGTCTTGACTGACATGGAACTGATCATCCAAACGTCACCGATTTTTTTGCCTTTTTCGACCTCGAATTCCTTCGTCCGTTTGCCGGCGGCGTCATATCCCCACATTTGCATCATCGCCCCACTTCCTTTGTCGATCCAGACATCCACGGTCGAGTAGGGCCCCAGTCCATCGGGATTGCGCACCCGGACCAGCCAGGTGTCGCGGGTTTTGATTTTCTCCTCCCGCAGAATGCGTGCCGAGGGCCAGTAAAGGAAGCGCATGGATAGGTCTTCGAAGGTCACATCCGTGCCTGCAATGCGCTCGGAGTAGCGCTCCGGCGGTACCGGGGCCTCGACCTCGCCGACCTTTTCCTTGAGGATGAACTGGTCTCCGGAGGTGTCGAGCTGGATGGTTTGGGATTTGAAAATGAAGCGGATGCTGGACGGTTGGAGTGAAAGCACGAATGGCTCCTCAAAGCGGCGGACCCTGAGCCGGGCCTGGAAGTTCTGGTTGTAAAGAGTGTAGCTGTAACGGACCAGTCGAAGGACATCGTTGGCGGTGAGCTGTTCGATGGTCTTGTTGCCGAAAGGCGAACCCTCTTGTGCCCGCATCGTCGGATGGGGGAGCGCGAGGAGGAGTGCCAGGGCGGGAAGGATCAGGGAGGGGGCTTTCATGTGGTGATGAGACGCTTCAGGATAACATATCTTCAATCCATCTTGGGAAAAAGGTGGTTTTTCTCTCCAGACTTGGCCCGATCGATTAAGCTGGGGAGCACCAAGATCTTTCATGGAAACTCACCGTCTCATTCTCCCGGGGCATTTGAACCAGTATGGGTATCTTTTCGGGGGGCAATTGCTCTCCTGGGTTGATGAAGTCGCATGGATCGCGGCCAGCCTGGATCACCCGGGATGCCATTTTCTGACTCTGGCGATGGACCGGGTCGAGTTCAAGAGACCGGTGCGCAAGGGAACCATCATCACCCTGAAAGCGGAGCCGGCGCGGCGTGGGCACACTTCCGTGGGCTACGAGGTGTCGGTTTTCCGACAGGAAGGGGACGAAATTTTCTCCACTCTGGTCACGCTCGTGCGGGTGGATGAAAAGGGGCACAAGCAGCCCCTTCCTTCGATTCCCGGCTCGCCCGTCGTGGATTGATCGGTCTGGTTCGAAGGCGCTTGGATGCGGCTTCAGGTGGAGGTGTGGCGCCACCCGACCACCTGGAATTCGGTGATCCGAGTGAGGTGGGTCATCATGTCCGCATCCGTCTGGAGCACCCAGGGAGTGAGCATGGAGGAGTTGTTTTTGCTGTAGACCACATTGTCGGCGATGAAAATGCAGGAGTGTAGCAGCTTACCGGTTGTTGGTTCAACCAATGTTATGACATCGCCGTAGCGGAAGGGGGGCAGAACGCGCTCAAAATGGGACTGCAGCTGTTCGGCTGCTTTGTCCGGGGAATTGTAGCGGACTTTGGGGGAAAATTCGAAAAAGTTCAGGGAAGTCCAAAGGCTGTTGGGGAAAATGCCGTTGATGCCCTCTGCCGTGGTGGGGAAGGTATAGAGGTATTTGCGGGCCGTTGGAGGAAGGATGTGCGTGAGGTCGAGCCGCTCCACCCCAGGGGTCCGAATGATGGACTCCATGATGGGCTGGGTTTCTTTGAGCCGGATATTCTGGCTCCAATAATCGAGCAGCGGGGCCAGGGTGTCATGGGACGTGAGGCGCAGTCGCAGGAACAGCGACCGGTTGCGCGTCATCGCGCGGAGGAAATTGGCCTCCTCGATTTCGTCGTCGACTTTGCTCAAAGCATAGGAGACCTCGGTGAGGATGCGTCCGTTCCGGAAAGGAAAAGAGGTTGCCTCAATGGCGGCGAGAACCGGCTCGGAAAGGCCGGTGCCGGCGAACCAGGCTCGGACGTCCTGGCCCTCGATGACGAGCGGATTGTAGTGAAACGGATTTTCCTCGTATTTCCCCAGCGTCTGCATCAATTCCAGCCTTGCGAGAGGAGGCAAGGCCAAAACCATCCGGTCGGTGGGATGGACTCGGACCTCCTCCGGGGTCAGATACCAGACGGAGCGGACGGTGGCTTCCCGATACAAATCCGGGTCAGGAAAGAACTTTTGGAACAGTGCCGAGACCTCGTCCCGGGTCGTTCCGAAAAACCGCCAAACCGTCTGCTGGGAAGGGGATGGCAGCAGTTTCAGAGCCGCCTCGGGGGCCTGCAGAAACACTGGGTAACTTTCCAAGTCCCCCCAAGGTCCCGGTTTCAGGTTCTTGAAGATTGGTGCGTTCGGCACCGCGGACTCTTGGCCCTGAAGCATCGTTGGAAAAAGATCCGTAGATCCTCCCAAAGCCGAAGCCAGCAGAAGCAAGCTCAAACGTCGGAATGAAGCGGTTGACATGGTGAACGACAAAACAGGGAGGGGGAGGGCGGCCGCGGAACGAATCATTCCACCGTTTCGGTATCCTCCGATTTTAACCGGTAGAAGAAGACCTCGGAGCGACGGGACTTGAGGTAGTTTTTCAGCACATTCTCCAGCTTCATGAAAACGAAGGGTCGAAGGAGGCTGCGTCCGTTTTTGGTGAAAACGATATCGTCGGCGATAAAATTGCAGGCATGCATGGGCTCTCCGGTCTCTCCATCGGTCACGATGATGACATCGCCAAAACGGGGAGGGAGGGTGGCCCGTTCCCACTTCTCATCGGTCAGAAAGGTGCGGTGAGACGTGGTGTCCAGGTAGCGGTTGGAGGGCTCAAAAGCAAAGAAATTGAATGCTGTCCAGAAACAGTCAGGGAAAGTGGAGCCGATCCCCATGAGGGGCGATGCATACGTGTAGAGCAGTTTCCGCGGGGTCGGAGGGAGGAGATGGACGATGTCCAAGGTGTTCACGCCCGGCATTTGCGTCAACGGTTCGGCGAACACCTTGAGGTTTTTCCGTCTGGTCGGTGAGGACCAGTAAGTCATGATGGACTCAAGATCGCTCTGGGAGGAGAGCTTCAATCGGACAACCAGGCCTTCTGAACGCATCACCGTTTTGGCGATCCTCCAGCGCTCGTGGTCGTTCTGCGCATGGGAAAGCAGGATGGGAAGATCGGAAAAGCTGGGTGCCGAGCCCCATCGGTAACTTAATTTTTTGAAGACGTCGATGGAGCCGGGGGACATTCCCGATTCGTGGACCATCAGGTCGAAACCCGAGGAGAACACCGGGAATGGTTTGGCGTAGAACTCATTTTGCTCCCATTGCCGGAGAATCTCGTAAATCTTTGACCGGACTTCTGGTGACAATCCTTCGACCACATCGAGGGGAGGTTGGAGGCTGATTTGGTCGCCCGTTCGAATCAGATGTCCCGGTCCGGTGAAGAGGTTGATGTCACTTTCCTGCAAGCCGGTCGTTGCCAGCAAATCGATGATTTCTGTCAACGTCTTGTTTGGGAAATGCCAGACCAGCTTTGCCTCAAGATGGCCGGAGGCAGTCACGTATTGGTCCGGTGGCTCCAAGGCGATGGGGAAATACTCCAGATCTCCCCAAGGGCCCGGCTGGGAAAGTTGCACTCCCGTGAAAGAGTCGGCTCCGGCCGTTTCGATGGTGGGAATTTCCTGGGCGCTTGTGGTGAAAGACAAACAAATCAGACCAGAAGTGGTCCAACTGAAAAGCTTCCGTCCCATTTCGCGCCGCGAAATGAAAGGATGGGGGACTGGCATAAAAGCGTGTCGAGGGCGCACAATCTGGTTGAGGAAGGGAATCCCGGCAAGGTCAATTTGAGCGCGAAGCGCCCGTGATACCGCCAATTGCAGAAACTCAGGCAAATGGCGTGCCAAAGGCAATCGAAGCAGGGATGGAAGGGGACAGGGGCTGCGTGAGCGTTGAAGGAGGTTGAGGTGCGATCCGTCCGGAGAAACAGGATGAACATGGATTACGGAGAACCTGATCCGGTTGGCTTGGAAAACCGGCGGGGGAACCTGAATGGATATTGCCTTTGAACACCGGGAAGCGGGATTGGTTGCGGTATCACTGGGGTGGCGTGGATACGCACGGTGAATCGCCTGATCGTTCGAGCCTCGGGGACCACGAATCCCCCTGTTGACCGGGTTGGCGCTTTCGACCATCATGGGGACATGACAACGGTGATCCTCTTCAGATGGTGCCAGACCGTAACGGCCTTGGTCGCCCTTCTCATCATGGGTTCGGTCTTTTGCGCGCGGGCCGCCGAGCGTCCGAATTTGGTCTACATTCTTCTGGATGATGCCGGTTTCGGCGACCTGGGATGTTACGGTCAGGAAAAATTTGCCACTCCCAACATGGACCGTCTGGCGGCGGAAGGCATGCGTTTCACCCAGCATTATTCTGGTTGCACGGTCTGCGCGCCGACGCGGTGCAGTCTGATGACCGGGATGCACACCGGACATTGCTATATCCGCGGCAATCGTGAGATCAAACCCGAAGGCCAAGAGCCTCTGGAAGCATCGGCGGTGACCATTCCCCGTCTCCTGAAACCAGCGGGCTACGCCACCGGGGCTTTTGGCAAGTGGGGGCTTGGCGCCCCTGGGACCACGGGAGACCCGGCCCGTCATTTCAATCTTTTTTACGGCTACAATTGTCAGCGTGAAGCCCACAATTACTATCCGGACCATCTCTGGTCCAACGAGGAACGGGTCGAACTGGATGGGAAGACCTACTCGCACGACCTGATCATGGAGCAGGCCACCCGTTTTATTCGACAGAACCGCAAGCTGCCTTTCTTCGCGTTTTTGCCGGTCACCATCCCCCACGCGGCTCTCCACGTGCCGGAAAGCTATGCGGAACCGTTCCGCAAGAAATTCCCCGAATTTGAAAACGTGACCGGAAAATACGCGGGACCCGAGATCACCAATCCGGCTGCCATGTTCGCGGGCATGATGACCAAGATCGATGAGGATGTGGGCAAACTTCTGGCGCTGCTTGATGAGTTGGGCATCGCTGAGAACACCGTGGTCATGCTTTCATCCGACAATGGTCCACACCAGGAGGGAGGGCACCGTCCCGATTTCTTCAACAGCAGCGGCGGGCTCCGGGGGCACAAGCGCGACCTCTATGAAGGCGGGATCCGCGCCCCATTCCTGGTCCGCTGGCCCGGCAAAATCAAGGCGGGATCGGTCTCGGATCTGCCCAGTGCCCATTGGGACATTCTCCCCACGCTTTGCGAATTGGCCGGAACTCCGGCTCCCGAAGCAACGGACGGAATTTCCCTGGTGCCGACTTTGTTGGGACAGGGTGACGGACAAAAGCGCCACGAGTATCTCTATTGGGAGTTTTACGAGCAGGGTGGCCGCCGGGCGGTGCGGTTCGGAGACTGGAAGGCGGTCCAGCAGGGACTCAACAAACCCAAAACCAATGACGTCGAACTGTTTGATCTCAAGTCGGATCCGGCCGAGAAGAGCGACATCGCCGCCTCCCACCCGGATCAAGTGGCCCTGGCGTTGCGGTATTTCCAGGAGGCCCACACGGACTCACTCCTCTGGACCTTCGGCAACAAAGCCAACGCCAAGGGATTGAACCGGACCGAGGGACGGTGAGGCGTGGCGTTGTGGTTCAGTGCCGGAGGAAGGGCAGTTCATCCGGAGTGAGGCAGTTGATGACATCCGCTCGGGTCAGCCAACCTTTGCGGGCCAGTTTCACCCCCAACCAGAGCCACTGGAGGTCTTCCGTTCGGTGGGCGTCTGGATTGATGGCGCACTTTACGCCTTTTTCCTTGGCCAGTTTCCACCACCGCCAGTCCATGTCGAGCCGCCAGGGATTGCAGTTGAGTTCGATAATGGTCCCGGTTTCGGCGCAGGCTTCGATGACCGCGGGGACATCGACCGCATAAGCCTCACGCTCAAGGAGCAGCCTGCCGGTGAGGTGGCCGAGCATGGTGACATGAGGATTCGAGACGGCCCGGATGATCCGTTCAGTCATCTCCGCTTCCGACAGGGTGAAGACGCTGTGAACACTGGCCACCACGTAGTCCAATTCGGAGAGCAGACCATCGTCAAAGTCGAGGTTCCCGTCTTTCAGAATGTCCACCTCGCTGCCGGCTAGCAGGCGGAAATCGACCTCTTCCGCTCTCCATCGGGCGTTCAAATTGCGGATCTCTTCGATCTGACGGCGCAGTCTGGTTTCGTTCAGGCCGTTGGCTTGGAACGAGCTTTTGCTATGATCGGCGATGCCCAGGTATTGTAAGCCCAGTTCGAGGGCCGCCTCTGCCATTTCCTCCAGCGAGTTTCTGCCATCACTGGCCGTGGTGTGGTTGTGGAAGGTTCCCCGGAGGTTTTCCAGTTCGATCAGCCGTGGCAGACGGCCCTCCGCTGCTGCCACAATCTCGCCCTGGTTTTCCCGCAACTCCGGTGGCACGAAGTCCAGCCCGAGCCAGCGGTGCAGGGCGGCCTCGTCGGGAAAAATGGGAGGCGGGGCGGTGTCGGATCCCTCCTTGGGGGAGAGGCGGTACTCATTCAGCGTCCAACCGCGGGCGAGAGCCCGGGAGCGCAGGGCCACGTTGTGTTCCTTGCTGCCGGTGAAATAGGCCAGGGCACAGGCGAATTCCTCATTCGTGACGGCACGAAGATCGCATTGCAGGCCGTTCCGGAGCCGCACACTGCTTTTGGTGGCGCCATTGGCGAGCACCTCCGCGACCTCCGGCATGCCGACAAACAGGTCCATGATGCCGGCCGGCCGCGAGGTGGCCACCAGAAAATCCAGATCATGGATGATCTCCTTGCCCCGGCGGTAACTCCCGGCGGCCTCGACGCGAGAGGCGTCGGGGTGTTCCCGGAGCCGGGCGAGGAGCTGCTCGGCGATGGGGGCGGCGTCACCGATCCGGAAACTGCCGGCATTCTGCTCCCGCCAGGCGATTGCGGCGAGCAGGTTCTCCGCGGTCTTTTGGCCGAAACCCGCCAAGTTTGCGATCCGGCCATCCTCGCAGGCGGCCTTGACGTCGGCCACCGACGTGATGGCGAGCTGGTCGTGAAGCGCTTTGACCTTTTTGGGGCCCAGTCCTGGCAGGTCGAACAGCTCAAACAAGGTCTCGGGAAAGGATTTCCGAAGTTCGTCGTAAAATACCAGGTGGCCCGTGCTGGCCAATTCATGCAGCTTCTTTTGAAGGGCTTCCCCAAGGCCTTTGATGCCGTCGAGTTGGTTTTCCCGGGCGAGGCGCAGGATGTCATCGGGGTGCGATCTGACGATCTCGGCTCCGGTTTTGTAGGCACGGATTTTGAAAGGATTTTCCCCCTGCAATTCCAGGAGCAGGGCGATCCGGTCGAGAACGTCGGCGAGGTCTTCCCGAGTCATGGCAAGGAGGCCTTTCCAAGGCAGAACAAATGGGCTTCTCCGCGCAGGAAAAGGTGATCCCCATACACAGCGGGCGAGGCACTGACCTTTTCCCCGAGTTGGCTTTGGGCGAGCACCTCAAAGGTCGGCCCCGGTTTGACGACCGACATCAGTCCATCGTCGGAAAAGAAATAAACCAGACCGTTGGCCGTGAGGAGCGAAGCGCTGTGGCCCCGGCCTTCGGGAATGCGTTCCATCCAGAGCCGCTCGCCGGAGTCGGCGACAAAACAACTGGCCACCCCGCCGTCGGAGACGACGACGAAATAGGGGCCGATTGAGACCGGGCTGGGCACGTAGGAGGCCGCCTTTTGGGTCCGCCAGACGATGTGACTCGCGGTGACATTGCCGCTCCCGCCGGGGCGGATCGCCATCATGTGGTGCTCTGGAAAACCACAGGTAAGGAACAATAGAGTGCCGTTGTAGACCATCGATGCGACATATTGTTCGGTAGGCCCGTCGATGAGCCACTGTTGGATGCCGGTGTCGGGATCGTAACTGGCGACCGATTTGCTCCCGGAGAGGATCATTTCGTTCCGTTCTCCGATGGTGCGGATGAGGGGGACACAGTAGCTGCGCGTTTTGTTGGGACGTGGCGTTTTCCACTTTTCCTTGCCGGTGGCGGCGTCCAAGGCCACGAGGTAGGCTTCTCCATCGTGGTCACCGTTGATGATGACCTTGTCCTTCCAGAGCACGGGACTGGAGCAGAAGCCGTGCTTGCTGGAAAAAACGCCGGGGCGGGCTTCCCAGAGGCGTTTTCCATCGAAATCAAACGCCGCGACATACATTTGAGTCTGATCCAGAAAGCTCACGTAAACCCGCTGACCGTCGGTGGCGGGAGTGCTCGAAGCGTGGCTGTTGAGGCGGTGGAGGGACTCAAAGGGCGACTTGAGCACGGGCTGTTTCCACAGGAGACGGCCGGTGGCGCGGTCGAGGCAGAGGAGCAGGCGCTCCTCGGTGGCTGGATCTGCGCTGACGGTGAAAATCCGGTTTTCCCAAATGATGGGGGAAGCATGGCCTTCCCCGGGTAGTTCCGTTTTCCATAATAGGCTCTGGTCCGGCAAACAGGAGGTGGGCAGGCCCGGGCATTGCTCAGCCGTGCCATCACCCCGGGGGCCTCGCCAGCAAGGCCAGTTCTCGCTGGCGGGGGCGGGGCGGGGCGCCAATGGGAGGCATAGGGCGGCAAAAAGAACAGCAGAGGTACGGGGCATGGCGGTTGGGGGCGGATGGCCTGTGAGAGAACGCCAATGCGGATGGAAAAGCAAGCGCGGAGAGGTGGCGCCCTGATGCCGGTTTCGTCGGGGCTGCTCTTGCATCGGGACGGTTGGGGTTCTATGTATAGAGTCTTGGCTGACATACTCCCAGATTCTTCTTTCCCCGTGCTCCGTCGGGCTATGGGCCTTTCGCTCCTGGCGGGTTTGGGCCTTATGATATGGAAAGTGTGGGGGGCGCATGTCACGGGATCGGCCGTGGTATACTCTGATGCCATGGAGTCCGTGGTGCACTTTCTCACTGTGGTCTTCGCTTCCTGGAGCCTGTATTTTTCCCGCAAACCGGCCGATGAATCTCATCATTTCGGGCACGACAAGGTGGCCTATCTTTCAGCGGGTTTCGAAGGGGCGATGATCACTCTCGCTGCCGGGTTGATTGTTTTCCAGGCTGCCGGCAAGCTCCAGGAAGGCACCGGAGTCACCCGGGTCGATCTCGGCCTGCTGGTCACCTTTGTGGCTCTGGTGGTGAATGTCGTGGTCGGGACCATTCTGATCCACTACGGGAGACGACATCGGGAAGTGATTGTCGAATCCAATGGGAAACATCTGATGACCGACGTCACCACCAGCGCCGGCTCCTTGGGCGGGTTGCTTTTGGTTCGGATCACTGGCCACGGATTTTGGGATCCGCTGGCAGCACTGGTCTGTGGCGGGGCCATCGCGTGGACCGGATGGCGGCTTCTCAATACCAGCCTGCATGGTTTGCTCGACCGCACCGATGACGCGGCTCTGGAGCGGGCCCGGGCCTCCTTGGCCGCCTCCTGCTCCGCCCGCAGAGTCGGCTTCCACAATCTGCGGTTGCGCCACACCGGAGCGTCCTACTGGATTGAAGTGCATCTGGTCTTCGATGATGGTGTTCCGGTTGTCGATGCCCATCATCGGGCCACCGAGATTGAACGGGACTTGGCCTTGGCTCTGGGGCCTTCGCCGGTACAGATCATCTCTCATCTTGAACCCCAATCCCATGAACTGGTCGATGAAGTCTGGGAAACCGCTCCCGGACTGCCTTCCCGTGATGAGCGGGGCGGGTGAGGCGGCGAAACTCGGTCTTTCCTTCAGGGCTCCTCTGCGGTATCCTCTGGGCTCTGAACGGTGGGCGGATCCACCCAAGTGACGACGATGATGACAGGTGATTTGGTGTTGGGAGTGAATATTGACCATGTGGCCACACTGCGTCAGGCACGCTATGCCAGCATGCCGGGGGCTCCGAACGAGGAGCCTTCTTTGCTCGCCGCCGCCCAGGAATGCGAGGCTTCCGGAGCCCATGGGATCACCATTCATCTGCGGGCCGACCGGCGGCACATCCAGGATCGGGACGTCTGGGAACTTCGCGAAAAAATCCGCACCCGGATGAACCTCGAAATGGGTGACACCCCGGAGATCCTTCGCATGGCCCTGAAAGTGAAGCCCCATTCCGTCTGTCTGGTGCCGGAGAACCGCCAGGAGATCACCACCGAAGGCGGTCTGGACGTGGCCGGTCTGACCGGAGGCAGTCGTCGAGGCACAGGTCTTTGGGAAACCATTGCGCGTCTCCGCGACGCCGGTATCCGGGTCAGTTTGTTCATCGATCCCGATCCCCGTCAGGTAGCCGCCTCGGCGGAGACGGGAGCGGAAATGGTCGAACTGCACACCGGTGCCTATGCCAATGCGGACGTCACCGGCGGTGACTTGGAGCTGACGGGGCTCATCGCCGCCGCCCGGCAGGCCCGCGCCGCAGGACTGCAGGTCAATGCCGGGCACGGGATCACCCTTTCGAATCTGGTCAAGCTGATGCGTGTTCCCCATCTCCGTGAGTTGAATGTGGGACATCACCTGGTTTCGCGGGCGCTTTTTGGAGGGCTCGGAGCGGCGGTGCGTGAGATGCTCCGGCTGATGGAAGTTTATCCAACCCTCCAGGCGGCTTATCATCAGGAAGCCGGGCTGTCGGAAATCTGAACCAGCGGACGTCACCATGGTCACCGCATTTGGAGAATACGAGAGACTGGCGGCGGGCTCCCTGGGTTGCTCCAGTCTCTGGCTCGGACGGGACCATCTGCTGTATGTCAAAGGTTCCGGGTTTCTCTGGCCTTACCAGGAGGAATACCGCCGCATCCGTTTTGCGGACATTGAAGCCATTTCCCTCATGGCGGCGCCGGTCAGCTGGTGGTGGTGGCTGCTCTCCGTCCTCGCGGTGGCGCTGGTCTGCGGCAGTTTCGGCGCGGTGTTTGCCTCGTTGGGGCGGGAGGATTTTCAAAGCAACTTCTGGGGAAACTTCGCCATTCTGGTCTGGCTTCCTCCCACGGCGCTGGCGCTCGGGCTGGTGGTGGCTCATCTCGTGGCGGGCCGCATGTGTGTCTGTGTTCTCCAAACCTCTCAAAGCCGCCAGGTCTTACGTCCTGTGAGCCGGTGGAGGGTCGGTCAAAAGATCACTGAACGGCTTGCGGAACGCATCCACCAGGCCCAGCAGGGGCTGCCCGTCCGACTTGAGGAGACCCTGGCGCTTGGGGGCACTGAGCGGGTCACTTCCAGTCTTGTCGTTCCCGGGTTGGCGCTTCCGGCCTTGCTGGCCGCCACTTGCAGCGGGCTGGGGTGGATTTTGGCACGGTGGTTTGGCATCGAACCGCTGGCTCCGGTTTCCTATGGGCTGACACTGGTGACTTTCGTGTTGCTTATGGCAGCGTTGGCTTCCGTGGTCAGGGGATTTGTGCCGGATGGCGTGCGGTATTCGGTGCTCGGTGCCCTCATCCTGTCGCTCCTTCTCGCGATCATGGTCCCGGTCATGACGGTTTCGATCTGGGGTAAGGTGATGGACGGGTGGAATGCAGTGAATCTCCTGCAGGGAATGGCGGCATTTGTCCATGATGGGGACCTTTTCCGTTTGGGCGTGGTTCTCACTGTGGCGGGGGGCCTGTTGGGATGCGGGGTGGTGGGCACGGTCAGTTGGCAGGTTTGGCGCCTCCGCATCAGTCGATCCATCTAGTCCAGATTGTTTCATGAACCTTTCCCGGACCGTTTGCACCGTTCATCCCGAGCGACCGGCTGCCGCCCGTTGTCCGAAATGCCGGCAGTTTTTCTGTTCCGGTTGTGTCACTGAACATGAAGGCCGGCTGACCTGCGCCGCGTGTATCGCCCGGGGCGGGAGTCCGGAGCCCGCGCTGGCCGCGCAGTCGACCGGCCCAGGAAGGGCCGGTGGGACGCGCTTGATACCGCTGCTGCAGATTCTGGCGGGCATCGCGCTGGCTTGGGCTGTCAGTTGGTTCATGGGGCGTCTCATCACGTCCATTCCGTCCGATTTTCACGATGGCACGCGCTGGGAGACGCACCGCCGGCGATGAGCCGAAATCTGACACAGAGCCCTGGCAGGAAGGTCACCGAGGGACCCGGCGGCCTGGAACTTGTCGAGGAGGCCTACCATCTGCTGCGCTCCTGCAGTCCTTCGGACTTCCTTGCCTATCACACCGGTGCCGTGCCCTTTGTGATGATGGCTTACTTTTTCTGGGCCGACATGGGAGTGGCGGCGACCGCACGCCAGGATCTCCCGGTTCTTTCCTTGCTCACCGCCCTGTCCTATTTCTGGATGAAAATCTGGCAGGCGGTGTTTTGCCGGCGACTCTGGCGCCGCCTTAGTCCTGACAGAGTAATTCCCGGCTGGCGGGCCTTGGCGGCCCAGGTCCTGATTCATTCCTTCACTTTTCCGGCGCTGATTCTGGGTTTGGCGTTCGTGGTCCCTTTCGGTTGGTGCTACGCCTTTTTTCACAATGTCGCCGTGCTTGGGCTGACACGCGACTATGGAAGAACCCCATTGCGGGGACTGGTCGCGGCGGCCTCGCGGCACACCCACCATGCCTGGGGACAAAACCATGTGGTCATGCTGGTTCTGCTGGTTTTCAGCCAACTCGTTTGGCTCAATGTGGTCATTGCCGCCGCGATGGTGCCGCTGATGCTCAGTCTCTTGTTCGGTTTCTCCTCGGTTTTCACCGAGAACACGTCCTCGGCGCTATTTAATTCCACGTTTCTCCTCGGGACGCTCCTCGTTGCCTGGCTCATCACTTCGCCCTTGGTGAAAGCGGTCTATGTTCTTCGCTGCTTCCGGGCGGAGGCCGCGACCACCGGGGATGATTTGTTGAGCCGGTTGGGAGAGGCCAACCGGCTTGGCGCTCCGCACCGGGGGCTTCGCTTGGCGGCGTTGCTGCTGGCTTGCGGAATGCTCGGAAGCGCGGTGGTTTCAGCTCAGGAGGCGCCTTCGGGAGGCACCGATCGTGCGGCCGCACTCGGCGAGGCCATCGGGGCCACGCTGGAATCCCGGGTCTATGAGTGGAGGCTTCCCGGCCAGGGGGATCCTGTGGCGGAAGAGCATGGGTTGCTGGCTTCTCTGGAGAAGTGGGTCGATGAGAAAATCGACTGGATCCAGAATTGGTGGAAGCGGATCACCGACCGGGACGATTCCCCGCTGGCCCAGGCGAATCCTGGAGAGAAGGGGAGTTGGAATGGTCAGGGAATTGCGATCGGGCTTCTCCTGGTGGTGGCGTTTTTTTTGGCCTGGCTCGCCGTCATTGTCCTGAAGCGTCACCGATTGGAAGTGGCCGAGGATTTCACCCCGGACCCGGGGGCCGGCAACGTGGATCTGGAAAGTGAGGAGATCATGGCGTCGCAACTGCCGGAAAATGAGTGGGCCCGTTTGGCCCGGGAGCGCTTTCAGGCGGGAGATTTCCGCCTTGCGGTGCGCGCCTGGTTTCTCGCCACCCTTTCCCATCTTGGGGATCGCGGACTGGTCACGGTGGCCCGGTGGAAGTCCAATCGTGACTACCAAATAGAACTGGGATTGCGGGTCCGGGGGCGGGCGCTGCCAATCGACGCGTTCACCGGGAATGTCGCCTTTTTTGAACGGGTATGGTATGGGCGCCATGCTGTGACAGGGACGGATGTGGAGAACTTCCGCCGCAACCATGAAAGGCTGACCGATCCTGATGAAACCAGCTGATCCGATGGTGCTTCCCACACGTTATCGTTCTGGCTCCTGGGCATTGCTGGCGGGGCTGTTCCTGCTTCTGGGATGGGTCCTCGTTTCGGTGGTGAATCTCAAGTTCGCTTCCGGGGAGCATTATCCGCATTACTCGACCTGGAAAAGTGAGCCGTTGGGAGCCCGTGCGTTGTTTGACTCCTGCCAGCGTCTCGACGGGATGACTGTTTCCCGGAATCTTTCGCCACTCAGCCAGTTCGGATCCTCCCGCCCTGACACCACATTCCTGTTGCTTGGGATTCAGAGCCGGGATCTCGGAGGTTTGCAGGTGTCCGGAAAATCCGGAATTCTGGAGGGAGTTCGCCGGCTTGGGGGCCGCCTGGTCATCACCA
This sequence comes from Akkermansiaceae bacterium, assembly GCA_024233005.1. Classification (GTDB taxonomy): domain Bacteria; phylum Verrucomicrobiota; class Verrucomicrobiia; order Verrucomicrobiales; family DEV007; genus JACKQE01. Next base: position 64,539 of record JACKQE010000002.1, read on the forward strand.
TCAATCCCCAGTTGAATTTCTGGGGAGATGAACCCGATTGGGTAGCCGCTCCGAAGATACGGCAGGAGAATCCGGAGCCTGAGGAAGCAGAAACGCCCGGATCCAAAGCTCCAGAAACGCCCCAACCCAGAGCTGAACCGGTGGTTTCCCCCGTCACGTCGGACATCGGGTTGCCCGGGGAACTGGGATTTCAGATCGCCTCCCACGGAGAAATGGCCCGGCCCGGGGAGGGATGGCAGGTCACGGCATTGGATCGGACACGTCTACCGGCAACCTTGCCGCAATGGTGGTCTTCCTTGCATTTTTCCCAGCTCACCCCGGAATGGGAAATCCTCGCGACGGTGCTTGATCACCCGGTCGTGGTCCGCCGTGATTGGGGGGTGGGGGAGGTGATCCTCGTCTCGGACAGCTTCTTCGCCAGCAATCAGGCCCTCCGGGAATCACCCCAACCGGCGTTTTTGTCTTATCTTCTCGGGGACGCCCGGCGGGTTGTTTTTGATGAAACCATTCATGGAGCCAAAGAAGATGTGGGGGTCATGGCGCTGGTCCGTGAGCACGGCTTGACCGGCTTTTTTTACGGCTTGGTCGTTTTTCTGGCTCTCTTTGCCTGGCGCGGAGCTTCCTCGTTGGTACCCAGAAATGCCGAGCTGGACCGGGGGCTGAGTGAGGGAGCCCTGGTGGGGCTGGATGCGGGCTCCGGGCTGGCCCGTTTGCTCCGGAGTACCCTGCGGGGACGCGATCTGTTGGCAACCTGCGTGGAAATCTGGAAGCGGGAAGTTCCTCATGCTTCCAGAAACGATGCCGCCGAAATGGTGGCGGAAATTGAGAAAATCGCGACAGAATCCGGTCAGAGCGCCCGGTCAGTGGTCGAAGGTTATGCCCGCATCACGGAATCTTTGATGATCCGCCAGGGCAAACGGGGAAGCCCCTGAATCACCCTTTTCGCATGCCCCCGATCGCCGCCGCCATGTCGGAGGCACCAAACAGGGAGGTTCCGGCAACGAGGACATTGGCCCCGTGGCGCGTCGCGATGGGAGCGGTTCTTTGATCGATGCCGCCATCGACCTCGATATGGTAGCCCAAGCCACGTCGCTCACGCTCGGCGCGGGCAGAAGCGACTTTCGGCATGGTCTCCTCCTCCATGAATGCCTGCCCCCCAAATCCAGGGCGGACGGTCATGACGAGGAGGAGATCGATCTGATCAAGGTAAGGGAGGACCTCCTCGAAGGCAGTGTCAGGATTCAAGGCCAGTCCGCAGCGACAGCCCGCTTCGCGGATGCCGGCCAGGGTGCGGCTGACGTCGTGATCGGCTTCGACGTGAACGGTGATGTTTTCGGCTCCTGCCTTGACGAAACGGGGGAAAAAGTGGTCCGGGTTCGTGATCATGAGGTGAACGTCGAGGAACAGTTGCGTGCAAGGACGCACGATGGACACGAACTGCGGGCCAAAGGAAAGGTTGTCGACAAAATGACCATCCATGATATCGAGATGAAGCCAATCCCCGCCGCTGGTTTCGGCACGACGGCATTCCTCCGCGACCCGGCTCCAGTCGGCGGCGAGCATGGAGGGTGCAATGATGCGTTGCTGGCAGTCGTGAGGCATGGGTCAGCCACTATCTCCGGCCCTGAGGCTCTGTGCAAAGAGAAATCGTGGTTCACGTTGCGGCCGGGAACGGGGAGAATTCCTTCATTGAAAAACCGGGAGGCTGAGAACAAGGTGTTCTTCCTGCCCTTATCCTGTTCCCATGGTCTCTGACGCCGACATTCCCCCATCCAGCTCCCCGCGGTTTCCGGAACCGATGATCGATCTGTCGAGTGACCGTCAATTCATGGCGGAAGCCCTGCGTCAGGCACAGCGGGCCTTCCGGGCCGAAGAAGTTCCCATCGGGGCGGTCATTGTGCATGAAGGCCGGATCATCGCCCGGGCCTTCAACCAGGTGGAACTGCTCCATGATGCGACCGCCCATGCTGAAATGCTGGCGTTGACCCAGGCCCAGAGCACCTTGGGAGACTGGCGTTTGACCGACTGTGATCTCTACGTGACGAAGGAGCCCTGTCCCATGTGTGCCGGAGCCATCGTGCATTGCCGGATCCGCCGGGTCATTTTTGGATGTCCGGATGCAAAAGGTGGGGCCGCCGGGGGATGGATCAATCTCCTGCAAAGCGGGGTTCTCAACCATCAGGCTGCGATCACGAGCGATGTCCTTGGGGAGGACTGTCTGGCGCTGCTGCGGAGCTTTTTCTCCGAAGCCCGGGCCAAGGCGAAAGCCGCCCGGGAAAGTGCCGCCGGGGACTGACGGAATCAGTCCTCGGCTTTGGTCTGGCTGGCATCAAGTTTGCGGAATGCCTTGGATGCCTGTGCGTAGGAGGGATAGGTCACCGTCGCGGGGCCGTGGGCCGGATCCCCTTCCTCGGGAAGGTAACGCCAATGTTTGTACATCCAGAGCCAGGGCGCCGGTTCCTCCCTGAGCTTAGCTTCGAAAACGTCCCAGCAGGCCTGGGCGATTTCGGCATCAGTCGCTTCCGGGGGGAGTTGGATGGGGTGGAATCCCAGCATGCGGTAGGTGCCGTCGGCTTTAGGAATACAGAGCCCCGGGATCACCGGCAGCCGGGTGCGCCGCATCAGTTGAGAATGCAGGGTGGTGACACAGGTCTTGCGTCCGAAGCACCGGATCACCGCGGCGGTCTTGCTGGGTTTGACATTGAGGTCGGTGAGGAAGGCCGCGTGTCCCCCCACTTTGAGGTTCTTCAGGAGACGGAGCATGGCTCCCTGCTGAGGAATGACCTGATGTCCGCTGCCCTGCCGGTTGGCGGTGAAGATCGGAGTGATTTGGGGGTTTTTGAAATCCTGGGCAACCACTGTGAAATGGTATCCGCGGAATCCCATGATGAATGCGATCCACTCAAAATTCGAATAATGGGGAGTCACCCAGATGGCCCCGGATTCACGGGCTGCCTCCAGAGAGGCCTCATCCTCAAGTTCCAATGTGCAATAATCAAGGAAGTTGTCCGCGGTGAGTCGTCGGCTCCAGAACTGGTCCAGCATGGTGCGCGCGAAATGCTCATAGGATTTCCGGGCGATCCGGCGACGCCCGGAGGAGGTAAGAGTGTCACCAAAAACGACCCGGAGATTCTCCATCGCGGTGGCGCGGCCCCGGAAATCAAACATCCAAGCAAGCGTGCCGAGGGTCCGGGCCAGTGCCATCAGGGCACGCCTGGAGAGGCGGGGGATGAGAAACACTGCCAACCTCAACAGTGACGCCTCCACCGAATGACGCAGCTTTTTCCAAACACTCAGGGTTCCCATGGGGTAGGTGATCTTTCCGCAGACTCCGGGAAATGCAAGGAAGATTGACGCAGGGTGGTCTCCCCTGGCGCGTGGGGCAGCCTTTTGATTTCCCGTTGCCGAGCCGGGCAGCGGTGGTAAGGGTGTCTGTCAAAGTTTTGATGAAGTCAGCCTCCGCCCAGACATTGCCTTGGAAGTGGCTGGTAGTGCTCCAGGGACTCACTGCAGCCGTTGCCGTGGCGGTGCTGGTGGTTGAGATCGGCTGGCCTTTGGATGACACCCAAGCCGCCACGATGGAATTCACGACGTGGGTGCTGGTAGGGTTGAGCATTGTCGCGGAAGTCGGAGTCGCGATTTTTACGCCCCAGAAGCGGAGTTGGCAGCGCTATGCGGTGGTGGGGTCCTTGCTTGTGCTGGCTGTCGCCCGGCTCGGTCTGGGGGATCACCTGCGGCATTGGTTCGGGTTGGTCTTCGAGGCACGGGCCGCGGTTCTGGCCACGCTGGCCGTGATCCAGCTTTCGATCGTGATTCCGGCGGTTCTGCATCTCATGCAGCTGGCCCAGGGACGGTTGCTGCAAAAAACACGGCCGGGGCTGCTCTTCGCCGGCAGTTTTCTTTTCGCGATGGTGGCGGGCCTGTTGCTTCTCAAAATGCCCAATGCCTCCCGGCATGGCCTGACATGGCTCGACGCGGCCTTCACCAGCACCAGCGCGGTCTGTGTCACCGGCCTTGCGGTGGTGGACACCGAACATGACCTGACCTTCACCGGCCAAGCCATCCTGTTGGGACTCATTCAATTGGGCGGGCTCGGGGTCATGACGTTGACCTACTTCATCGCCCTGGTTGCCGGACAGGGGGTTTCGATGCGGGACCATGCTCGCCTCGGGGACCTTCTCAGTGAGGAGAATTTAAGCCATGTCGCCAAATTTCTGCGTTCCATCGTGCTCCTGACCCTGGCGTTCGAAATTCTCGGAGCCGTGGGGTTGCACCAGGTCTGGCTCAACCACCCTCCCCGTGACTCCCATCTATGGTGGGACGCCTCATTTCATGCCGTCTCTGCCTTCTGCAATGCGGGTTTTTCGACTTTCAGCGCGGGGCTGGGGGATCCTTCTTTGTCTCAAGACCGTTCGGCTCAGGTCATCCTGATGGTTCTCATCGTTGCCGGTGGGCTCGGCTTTGCCGTGCTCGCCGACCTGCCGACCTATGGATGGCGTCTGCTTTCGCGCACCCTGGGCGTGTTGTTTCCCCGCTGGCAATGGCTGAGACGACCGGCCGTGAGGGTGCGGTTGCACACCCGCCTCGCGCTCCGGGTCACCTTGATTCTCCTCCTCTCTGGAGCCTTGCTGTTCTTCGTCACAGAACGCTGGAGTCTGACGTCTGAGCACTGTTGGGAGGCTCTGTTCAATACCGTCACCCTGCGCACCGCGGGTTTCAACATTTCGGACTTCGGGGCCTACGGTTTTGCCACGGTTGTCGTCTGCTGCTTTCTGATGTTCATCGGAGGCTGCCCGGGGGGCACTGCCGGGGGAGTCAAAACCACGACGCTGGCCATCGCGGTGGCGGAATTGGGGCGCATTCTGCGGGGGCATCACGAGGTTCATCTCATCGACCGTTCCGTCTCTCGGGCAGTCGTGGAGCGGTCGCTGGTCACGTTGTTTCTTTCCATGTTATGGCTCACCGTCAGCGCGGTGTTGGTTTCGATGGCCAATCCGGATCTTGATCCGGAAAATATCCTCTTTGAATGCGTCAGCGCATTCGGCACCGTCGGTCTGAGCCGCGGCATCACTGCGGAACTTGCTCCCTGGTCCAAGGTGGTCATTATTCTTAACATGTTCGTCGGGAGGATCGGAATTCTCACCTTTGCGCTCGCCGTGGCGGGGACTCCGGTGCCGCGCCGATTTTCCCTGCCGGAGGCGGGACTGCCTCTCAACTGACCCTTTTGCTCACGACATCACACCTTTTTAACATTTATGAAATTCGCCGTTCTGGGACTGGGATACTTCGGCACCGCACTCTGCCGTGAACTGGCGGGCGCCGGCCACGAAGTCATGGCCGTCGACAACAACCGGGCCCACATCGACGAAATCAAGGACGAGGTCTCCCTGGCGGCACGGGCCGACGCCACTGACTACGAAGCTCTGGAACAGCTCGGCGTGGGGCAGATGGACGCGGCCATCGTCGCCATCGGAGAGGGGTTCGAAGCCAGTCTGATGATCACCGCACACTGCCAAAAGTTGGGGGTTCCACGCGTCTACACGCGTGTCATCAGCCCCGTCCAGGAGCACCTGTTGGATCTCATGAAGGTCACCGGCAAAGTCCGCGCGGAATCGCTCGCGGCGGCTTACTTTTCCCGGCAATTGACCAATCGGGCAGTGCACCGGTATTTCGGGTTGGATCGCAATCACGCCATTGTGGAGCTGGCTCTTCCGCCGGGGCTGGTCGGCAAGACACTGGAGGAATCCAGGCTGCGCGCCGACTACGGACTGAATCTGGTCACCGTGCGTTGTGGAGCCCAGGAGGTCCGCGATGACGAGCAAGACGGGGCCACTGTCCGCGGGGTGCCCGACGCGAGTTTCGTGTTTCACGAGGGCGACCGGTTGATTTTGTTCGGCAGGAATGCCGACATCGAAAAGTTCACCGCCCAGTGGCTGGGGGAGTGAGGCCGCCCGGGGCCGTTACTTCTTGACCTGGATCCGCAGAGGGATGTCGGCGATCTTGACCCCCGCCCGAGTGGCGGAATCCCAAATTTTGACCACGGTTTCGAGTGGCACCGCACCGTCGACTTTTAATTCCATGCGGGCATCCGGCCGGGCACTTTTGACCAACCCGAGGGACGTGCTGAGGTTTTCAAACGTCACCGGAGTGCCATCGAGAACCATGTTCCCTTCCGCGGAGACTTCGAGGGCGAGACGGGCACTTTTCTCGGAGGTGCTTTTCAATTCTGACGATTGCGGAAGATTCACACTGACCAGACTCTGGCGCTTTTTGAACGTGGTTGTGACAATGAAGAAAATGAGCAAGATCGCCAGAATATCGATCATCGACACGATGGGAATCGTGGGCTGGGGGCGTTTCTGGGAGAGGAATTTCACGGTGGCAGGTCCTCAGGCAGCAGGGCTGTCAGGCGCTCCGGAGGCCTCCTGAGGATCCCAATGGTCTCCTGGCCCCATTTCCGGAAGCGGGCCATTCACGGCCGCCGGTCCCCCCCAGCGATGCCAGGCGGTGATGAGCTGGCCCGCCAAAATTTCAAGCCGGACCGAGAGGGACTCGATGCGTTTGTCCAGGTAGCGGTGGACGATGACCGCGACAATGGCGACGGCCAAGCCCGCGATGGTGGTGTAGAGCGCCTCTGCGATTCCCGCCGCGATGACGCTTGGATCGGAAAGGTCCTGACTGGCGCCAAGGGTCCCGAACACCGTGACCAGTCCGCTCACCGTGCCGAGCAGTCCCAGCATGGGCGATATCGTGATGATCACGTCGAGTGCGGCAATCCCCGTCTGAAGCCGGACCATTTCCTCCCGGGCGACTGACTCCACGGCTTGAGTCGAGGACTCGGGAGTGTAATGCTCGGGAGACAGGGCTGCTTGGGCGATCCGGCCGAGAGGGGAGTCCTCCTCGGCAAACCATTGGCGGACGGCCTGAAATCCGGCCCGTTTTTGCAGGGCCTGATCGATGCGTTCCACCACAGCAACGGCGGGCGGTGGTACCACCACGGACCAGCGGAGGGCAAGCAGACGGTGGATTCCAATCGCAAGGGCCACAAAGGAGCAGGCCATGATGCACCACATGAAAAAGCCGCCCTGGAGGATGATCTCCCAGGCGCGCTCATTGGCTGTCGAATCGAGAACGAATCCCTGGAGAAGCAACGGGGAGAGATCGAAGTGGGGAGACATGAATGCGGTCAGGCGGTCGCTTGTTGGTTGGCCCGCTCGGCGAGTGCTTTTTCCACCGGAGCGAGAACCCGTTCGATGTCGCCCAGCGTGCTTTCCAATTGCTCGATGGTGTTCAATTGGGGTTCGTATTTGCTGCGGTGCTCCTGGCAGACCCGGCGCAGAGGTTCGAACAAGCGGACAAAATCCTGGTAAAATGAGTTGATGCCCCGCTTGAAGGTGGACAGCTGGGCCTGGGCCAACGCCTGTCGCTGGCTGGAATGGCGGTCCTCATACAGTCGGCGGATGCGTTTGACCATGAAATGACCAAACACCGCCGAGCTTAATAGGAAAAGTGCGGAAATGCCGAGGCAGATGATGTTGGCAGGCTCAATGCCCCGCCAGTGGAGAAATCCCCCCGCGCCAAGGGAGGCCAGGGCGAGGAGGAAGAAGGTCCACATTCCCGCGCAGCGCCGGAGAAACAGAGCGCGGAGATCCGTTGCGATGTGGAGGTCCTTGATCAGCGCGGAAGTGGCCGTCTCCATGTCATTGACAATGCGCTGCCTGGCATTGGTCCAATCAGGATCTCCCGATTCTCCGACGCTCAATTTTAGATTGAAATGTTCCTGCAATTCTCCCGAGAGCCGCTCCCACAGTTGCACGACATCATCCTGGACCGCCGCCGCCGCGCTGGCCACATTCCGGCGCACCGCCTTCATGGTGGTGGCAAAGATGAGGTCTTCGATCTGTCCAGGCGTTTTGGTCGAGGGACTGAGCGAGGTCAGAATGCCCAGGCGGGAATGAAGCAGGGGCTCGGCTTGGAGTCCCGCCGCCATGTAGGTTTTGTCGAGCGCGTCAAACAGGGCGTCGTATTTGCCCTGGGTGCGGGCTTCCTGGTGGGCGGCGGCGCTTTCCAGGCCGCTGAGCAGCTCGTTGTCCGCGCGGATGATCTCCGAAGCGGTGACGAGCCGTTCTTTCACTTCGCCGAGGACATAGCAGGTGCCACGCCAGGCATTGATGAGCTTGATGAGCCGGGTCTCGGAGCTTTCCACCACGTCCGAGATGTATTGTTCCAGCGGGGCGATGTGACTTTCCCGCCAGAGGCGCTCTTTGTCGAGTCCGCTGGTTTTGGCGAGGAAGGCATTCCGCGCGGAAACGGTGAACGTGGGGAACTGCCGCTTGAACCGCAGCGCGGCGGTTCTCCTCAGATGTTCCAGGATCGCGGTGACTTCCTCCTCGGTTCGCAGATCGCACTGCTGGAGGACGAAAATGATTTTTTTCCGCCACTGGGTGTGAATACGGTCGAGCAGTTCCCAAGTGGTGGCTCCCCAGGGATTGGTCACCGAAAAGACAAAGATGACGAGATCGGCGAGAGGAATGAATTGTTCCGTGATTCGCTGATGCCGGGCCTCGATGCTGTTGGTCCCCGGCGTGTCGACGATATTGAAGTCGCGCAGGAAATCGTTCGGCCGGTAGACCTCCACGATGTCTTCGGACACGTCAAATTCATGGGGCTCGCGTCCGTATTTGAACACCGCAATGCGGTCCGTGGTTGGCAGGACATTGGTCGAGCAGAAGTCCTGGCCGAACAACGCATTCAACAGGGTGGATTTGCCGGCGTTGACCTCCCCGACCACGGTGAAAAGGAAGGGATCCTTCAAGTTCGCCATCAGGTTGCGCAGCATGGAGATGCGGCCTGGATGAACACCACTCCACTCTGCGAGCTGGGACAGCGCATAGACAGCAGTGCCCAGTCGGGAGCGGATTTTGAAGTAATTGTTGCCCAGCATGATGATACGAATCCCCCTCTTTGGGGACACAGATGGCCCGTGGTGTCCGGACCGTCAGGGGGTGGGCTGCTCGATCCGCACGGGTGAACCCGTCGCGCTGGAACTTGCCGAGGGTAGGTCCCGCGAAGGGTCAACCCGAAGTGTTCTCCAGTGCGATGAGCTGTGTCACCGTCACGAAGCGGTAGCCTTTGGCGAGCAGCCCGTCAAGCGCCGCTGGCATTGCATCAATGGTGGGCGCGTGGATGTCGTGGGCCAGGATGATGGCCCCGGGGCGGGTTTGGCTGAGAATGCGGTTGGCGACGACCGATGAACCGGGCCGTTTCCAGTCCTCGGGATCGACCGCCCAGAGGATGCTGGGGTAGCCGAATTCGGACCGGATCCACTGTTTCTGGGCCGTGGTGATGGCTCCGTAGGGGGGACGCATGGTTCGTGGGGCGATGCCTGTGGCGGAGACGATGGCCTGGTGCGAGGCCGTCAACTCTCGGCGGATTCCGTCATTGGAGAGCTTGTTAATGTAGGCGTGGTTGAGCGTGTGGTTGCCGATCTCGTGGCCTTCCGCGACCATGCGGCGCAGGATTTCCGGGTAGCGTTGCGCGTTGGTCCCCACCACATAAAAGGTGGCCTTGATGTTGCGCTGGCGCAGCATGTCAAGCAGGCGGGGCGTGTTGGAGGGGTGGGGGCCGTCGTCAAACGTCATCGCCACAATGGGTTGGGAGATATTGATGCGTGAATACGACACCGAGTTCCCCACGCCTCCCCGCGGCACGTTCATCGAGGGATTCCAAGCCCCCCCGGGAGCGGGAGTATAGGCCGGTCCGCGTTGCCCCGGAGCCCCGGCGACATAAACCTCTTCCTGCTTTTTGGATCCAAACAGCGGAGCCTTGCAGCCGCTGAGCAGTCCAAAGGTGGCCAACAGCAGAGCACTCCGGCCCCAGATTTGAGAGAAAGAGAGAGATTTCAAGCAGGAAGAGCGTTGAAGAGAAACGTGGTAAACCCCGAAATTAAAGGCATTTTAAAAAAATCGCAAGACGTATCGGACAACGGGAGGTTTTTTTGAGAATTTTCAGACTTCAAGCCGCGCTTCCGTTGAGGAATCGCCCGACCAAGGGGGCCAGCTTGGCCGTCGTGTCTTCCGGCCAGATCGCCCGTGGCGTCATGATGGCATGGTCCAGAGCGCGATGCTCCGGCCAGTCGGGGACTGTGGGCACCTTGGGAATTGCTGCGGCCAGGATGGATTTGGCATTGTCCACATTGGCATGGAGATGTCCGACTACGGCTGAGGCCGATACGGCCTCCTCTTCCACCTTCCAGCAGTCGTAATCCGTCACCAGGGCCAGGGTGGCGAGGGCGATTTCAGCTTCCCGGGCCAGCTTGGCTTCCGGCAGATTGGTCATCCCGATGATATCGAATCCCAACTTCCGGTAGGTTTCGGACTCTGCCCGGGTGGAGAATGCCGGGCCGTCCATGTTCACATAGGTGCCTCCATTCTGGCATGACAATCCCAATTCCTCAACGGCGTTGCCTAGGATCGTCCGCAGCCCTGTGGAGACGGGATCGCCAAAGGACACATGCGCCACGATGCCTCCGCCAAAGAAGGTGTGATCCCGCCGTTGGCTGGTCCGATCGTAGAACTGGTCCGGCAACACGATGTGCCGGGGCGGCAACTCTTCACGCAGGCTGCCCACCGCCGTGACCGCAATGATCCACCGCACCCCGAGGGAGCGCAGGGCCCACAGATTGGCCCGATGATTGAGCTCGGTCGGCAGCAACCGGTGCCCCCGTCCGTGGCGGGGCAGGAAACAGACTTGGCGTCCCGCCAGAATCCCGCGAATGATGACGTCCGAAGGGGGGCCGAAAGGGGTGTCCACCTTGATTTCTTCGACATCGGTGAGGCCTGGGAGCTGGTAGAGTCCCGAGCCGCCGATGATACCAATGGCGGGATTATTGGTTTCGCTGGGCATATCTGGGCGCATTGTCGCGGACACCCGCGTCTCTGGCAAGCGGGAAGGCCAGACACGGTGCGGGTAACCTAAGGGAAGCGGGGGGGGCGGCGTTGGCCTAGGGGGCAGTGACTCTCAGGCCTTTCCGGGGATTCGGTTTCTGGGTCCCTTGGCAATCCTGAGGGGCTGCAAGCGGTTATCGGCGAAGTTTTTGTGTGGCGGCCGCGACCGCTGCGGCCACGGGATTGACCATCGGCGGCAGGACCGGTTTCTTGACCTGCTCGCGCCCGGCTCTCTCTTCGGCGGCCCTTTTCTGGGAGGAGGCGTCACTGATTTCCGTGGATTCGGTATAGTGAAAGGTCACCAATTCTCCGAGCACCAGTAGATCACCATGGTTCAAGAGAGCGGGCGTTTTGCCGAGGGCCTGTCCGTTGACCAAGGTTCCGTTTTTCGATCCCAAATCTCGCACCTGATAGCCCTTGTCCGTCCGTTCCAACTCACAATGACGGGTCGAAACCGAGGACACGTCGAGCGGGATCCGACTCTCGCGACTCCGTCCCAAGAGCACCCGGTCTGCCGCCAGGGTATAGAATGCGGGCTCTTCATCAGGCTGGAGCAACGCCAAATGGTAGCATTTCGCCATAAATTAACGGTGGAGAGGTTTCACTGATCGGCTCCGGGACGGTGGGTTCCGGGGTGGACCAGTCCTCCCATCCGGTGCACCAGCATAGCCATTTTTCCGATTTCCTTCCTGCATTTTCCTTCAATCGGTTGAAATTTATATCCAAGGTGGCAGCGGTTGAGTGGCGGACTCAGCCTTTCGCCTCCTGCAAAACCCATGCGACTCCTCTGGATCACCCTTGCGTTGGCTCTCGCGGTCCTTGTTCCCTTTGTGATTTGGGGAGATCATTTCGAGACGGCCTTCAGCCAGGAGGGCAGCGTGGCCTGGATGCAGGACTGGGGTCCCTGGGCCTGGCTGGCGGGGATCGCTCTGTTGGTGGCCGATCTGGTTCTTCCCGTGCCCAGCACCGTGGTCATTTCAGGATTGGGCTATCTGTATGGGCCCTGGTTGGGCGGATTGATCGGATCATCCGGGGCCTTTCTGGCCGGATGCACCGCCTACGGCCTGTGCCGGATGCTGGGGCACCGGGTGGCGTTGTGGTTGGTGGGAGAGAAAGATCTCCGGCGCGGGGAGCACCTCTTCGCTGCCGCGGGCGGGTGGATTGTGGTCTGGACGCGGGCACTGCCGGTTTTTGCGGAAGTGGGAGCCTGTCTGGCCGGTCTTACCAGAATGCCGGCTTCCCGATTCCTTCCGGCCTTGGCGTGCGGGTCCTTGCCGCTGGGTTTCGCGTTTGCGGGTATCGGCAGTGTGGGTAGGGGAAACCCCGCCCTGGCTCTGGGGCTGAGTGTTGCCGTTCCTCCGCTGCTCTGGTTCGCGGGACGTCATCTCACCCGGGTCCATTCTCCGCCGGAGGATGAAAGCACCGGGGACCGGTGAATGAAAAAGCCGGAGCAAAGAATGCTGCCGGTTGAGCCAGTAAAAAAGGGTGATAGATTGGCGTTCCGGGTGGCGTAATGTGTCTGCATTGGGTGCTGCGCCATCAGTCCTCCTCTCATGATCCACTCCTCTTTCAACGGTGCCTGGTGTGCCTTTTTGGCCCTCATGGTACCGCAATTCCTTCCCGCGCAGGAGAAGGATCCTGATGCCCTCCCTGCCGAGTCGGAACGGAAGAGCATTGGTGCCAGCCTTGCTTCACGAACCGAAGCCAGGACTTTCCAGTTGGCGGTCCCGGCTCCTCGGGGGCTCATCACGGACCGCAACGGCTATCCTCTCGCCCAGACCAAGGTCGCCTATTATGCCGCCATCAGTTTTCCGTTTCTGGGCAAAGCGGATGACGAGGAGATCGTATCCTATGCCCGGGAGCGGGTCGATCACATCAACACCGTGCTCGGAGGAACGTGGAAACTGTCCGCCCAGACGGCCACTGCCCACTATCACAACCGCCGCTGGCTCCCGCTGCCGGTCTCGGACACTCTCAACGAGGATCAGGCTGAAACCTTGCGCAAGTCTCCTCTCCTGGGAGTTGTCCTTCACCCAGTCTACCTGCGCCATTATCCTCAAGGAGCGTTCATGTCCCATGTTCTCGGCTACGTCGGCAAGAGTCCGCCCTGGAGCACCCGTGAAATCCAGGACGGGGAATCCCTCTGGCCCGAAGGCATCGGGGTCGACGGACTGGAGGAAAGTTTGGACGGGCAGCTCCGTGGCGAGTCCGGTCGCATCGACGTGCTCTATGAGGCCGACGGCACCAAGGTCAAAGAAGAAGTGCTGCGGCGCCCCCGTCCCGGCAACACGGTGGTTTTGAGCATTGATGCCGAGATGCAGCGGATCGCCGAAGGCATACTGAAGCGCAACGTGCGCCGTGGCGCGTTTGTCGTCACCGATGTGCGCACGGGGGACATTCTCGTCCTGGCTTCCTGGCCCCAGTACGACCCCAATGATTTCATACCGGCCCCTTCCGCGGCCAAGCTCAAAGACCTTAACGCCGATCCGGATATCCCCCTCATGGCGCGCGCTTTCCGTGCGACTTATCCTCCCGCTTCGACGTTCAAAATCACCACCGCTCTCGCTGCCCTTGAAACCAAAACGGTGGATGAAAAAACGCTCTTCAACTGCGGCACCGCCTACCAGATCGGGGATCTTCTGATCCATAACTGGAACAAGGAACCCGAGGGAATGATGAATGTGGTCGGGGCCATCACCCGTTCCTGCAACACCTGGTTCTACCCGGTGGGGGTCAGCACCGGGGTCGATGCCATTTCATCCATGGCCAACCGACTGGGATTTGGAGAGCGCACCGGGCTTCCCCTCCGCGCTGAGTCGGACGGGTTTGTCCCCACGGACCGTTGGTCCCGTGAAAAGTTCGGCTACAATCTTTCCAGCGGCGATGTCGCGGTGATCAGCATCGGCCAGGGGGCTCTTCTCTGTACTCCGTTGCAGGCAGCAAGAGTCATGGCCGCGGTGGCCAACCGCCATTACGTCATGAAGCCCCGCCTCGTCCTGCAGGTGCAGGATCTGGAGGATCATATTATCCAAAGTTATCCGGCGGAGGAAAAGAATGCCACCAATATTGATCCCTACTATCTCGACATTGTTTTTAAGGGCATGGAAAACGTCGTGAATGCGGGCAATGGCACCGGCAAAGCCGCGGGGCATCCGAAAATCCTGATGGCTGGCAAAACCGGGACTGGCCAATGGAAGCCCCATCTGGAGCAAAATGTGGCATGGTTTGCGGGCTTTGCTCCCGCCGATTACCCGGTGCTTTCCTTCTCGGTCCTGTATGAGGGAGCCCCAGGGGAGAGACTGAGCGGGGGCCGGAATGCCGCGCCGCTCGTCGGGGAGTTTTTCGAAAAATATTTTGCGGACGAGGAGCATCTCGCTTCTCTCCAAGAATCTTCCCAGGAAATGCGGGCCCAGATTGCATCCTTGGAACCTGAGCACGTGCGGCCTGATTTCGACGGCATTTTCACGGATGCGCCGGCGAACCCAGCTGCGACCGAAGGGGTTCCGCAACCCCCGCCTCAGCAAGCGTCGCAGAAAGAAAGCGGACTGATCCGGTGGTTCCGCAAACTGCGTGATCATTAATGGCTCCAGTCCCGGCCTCCTCGCGGGCTTGCAGTCTTTTGGAAAACGTGATTCCATGAGCGATTCATGAACGCCTTCCGCCTCCTCGGCTTCGCCTGCCTGTTGTTTGTTTCTCCCGCGTTTTCCGCTCCCGCCACTGTCGCACCATCGGTTGGGAGTGGCGCCTCCTCTCCGAAGGCCGATCCTTTCGCCAAATGGGAAAAGGAGATTGCGGCGTTCGAGGCCTCGGACCGGAAGTCTCCGCCCCCCAAAAATCCCATTCTTTTCGTCGGCAGCTCCACTTTCCGAAAATGGATCACCCTGTCTGAGGACTTTTCCGGACTGCCCGTTCTCAATCGCGGATTCGGCGGCAGCAACTTTCCCGATCTCATCCACTTCTTTGACCGGTTGGTCCTGCCCTACGCTCCCAAAACCGTGGTGGTCTATGAAGGCGACAATGACCTTGCCCAAGGACACCCACCCGCGCAGGTCCTTGCGGACTGGCAGATTTTTGCCAACAAAGTCAGAAGTTCCTTTCCGGATACCCGGGTCATTTTCATCTCCATCAAGCCAAGTCTGAAGCGGGAAGCTCTCCTCCCCGTCCAGAATCAGGCGAATGCCGCGATCCGCGCCGATATTGGGAATCGGGAGAACATGATTTTCCTCGACATCGTTCCCGCCATGCTGGATCCCTCCGGGCGCCCCGCGGAGAAGCTTCTCAGTTCCGACAAACTGCATATGTCGCCGGCTGGTTATGTCCTCTGGCGCGAAAAATTGGGGCCATTGCTGCGGAAGTAACCCTTTCCAATGGAAGCCGGAACCAGAGTCGAGGACCTCCAATCCCATCGTATTTCGCGTTGTTCCGCACGCAAAATGCGTCCATGATCTGGCCATGCCGCACCTTTTGGGGAAGATCGGGAACGGCTGCATTGCCAAAGCCCGCAGTATTTTTTATCTCAGCACCATGCTTTGCGCCGGGCTTACCCTGTCTGTGAAGCCAAGCACTTGGGTCTTTCCGTTGCGCAATCGACTCGCCCGTCAGATTCTTTTTGCCGGGGTGCAGGCGGTGCCCTTTACCATCATGGTGGCCGCCCTCGCCGGAGGCATGGTCTACCTGCAGTGTTTTTTCTGGCTCCAATACACCGACAAAGTCGAATTCTTGGGGCGCATGGTGGCCGCCCTCCTCTTTCGTGAACTGGCCCCGTTTCTCGTGACTTTCATTGTCATCGGGGCGAGCGCGTCGGCCGTCACCACCGAGTTGGCCACCATGAAAACCACTGGAGAGGTCACCCTCTTGGAAGCTCAGGGGATCGATATCTTCAACTTTTTGGCGGTTCCCCGGATGATTGGTCTGGCAGTTTGCGTGCTTGGGCTGAGCTGCATTTTCCTGTTTGTTTCCATCATTGCGAGCGCGCTGGGCTTCATCCTATTCAATGGTGAAGGCCAGGGGCCCCAGCCATTCCTCATCAGCGTATTCGATTCGGTACGGATCTCCGATTGGATCACGTTGATCACCAAAAGCGTCATTCCCGGGCTGTTCATGGGAGCGATCTGCAGTTATGAAGGCCTCAAAGTCGAGGGAACCAGCACCGAGGTTCCCCAAGCGGTGAGCCGGGCCATCTTGCGATCCATCAGCGCCACGGTCCTCGTTTCCACCGCCGTCATGTTGATCACCTATCTTTGAAGATGGCCAGTCCCGACATCACAGCGCCCACCTTGCAGTTTGAGGATGTGAGATCCCCCGGCAATCAAGACCAGGTGGATGCCGGCGGATTCAGCTTGAATCTCAATCCGGGAGATCTCGCCCTGTTTTTTTTCGAGTCCAAGTACCGGATCCCAGAAATCGCCAACCTCGCCACTGGCATGACCCAGGCTTCCCGGGGGGACATTCATTTTATGGGAAAATCATGGAGTGGACGGAATCCCCAGGAGGTTCTGGCCTCACGGCGGGAGATCGGCAGGGTTTTTGCTCCCCGGGGGGGAGCTGCTTGGCTGCAGAATTTGGACGTGGATGAGAATGTGATGCTCCCTCAATTTTTCCAGCCAGGGGTGACCAAGAAAGAAGTGCAGGCGCAGACCATGGAGATGGCCCGTCGCCTCGGGATGGATCACCTTCCCTCCGGGCGGCCTTCCCGCACCTCCACTGCGGACTTGACCCGTGCCCAGTGGGTTCGGGCTCTGTTGCCCCGTCCTTTGCGGTTGCTGGTGCTGGAGCGGCCCGGATACAGTGTGCCTCCGCAGCAGATCGAGCCTTTCATCGAGCAGGTAAATCTGAGGCGCGGAGAAGGCACTGCCGTGCTCTGGATCGATCTCCCCAATGAAATCAATCACCGGTCCAGGCTGCTGCCGACCTGCGAATTCGAAACCCTGCCGGAAGGACTCAAAGGAAGTTTTTGACCGTATCCTGACCTGTTTCCCTTCCACTTAACTGCTTCATGGAAAAACCCTTTCGATTCCGGTATGTCAATGAGATCGCGGGAACCTTTGTTCTCATCGCGGTCACCCTCATGCTTGTGGGTGTTCTTATCAGTGGTCGCATCCAAGGCTGGTTCCTGCCTGCCCGCATCTACCGGGCGGTTCTGCCGGACCAAGGCACCATGGGCATCAAACCCGGTTCCGAGGTCCGGATTCTCGGCAGTCGCGCCGGTCAGGTCGACCGAATCGAATTGAGGCACCAGGCCAGCCAGGAACCTCTCGATGACACGGTCGACACCGCTCCCGACCATGTGGAGCAGGTGGCCGTGATGGCAGTGAAGGGCGACGACTTGGTTTTCATTGGCAAGGAATCCAAGGCTGTCCTCCGGTTCGATCTGGGGGGCTTCGGGGCGCCCTACATCGAGATCAGTCGCGGCACCACCCCCCGGGACAAAGACGATGTGGAGATGGTTATGGAACTTGAAGCGGATGTCAAGGATGGGCTGACCAAGTCTGTGGACAGCATCCGTGATGCCCTGCTCCCGGCGATCAACCAAATCGAAGTCACCACCGCCACCATCGGGAAAGTCGCCGATACGTTGGCCGACCCGAAGGGGGATTTCCAGCATTCGCTCCTCGCCATGAATGAAATCCTGAGCCGGACCAATGCCGGGCAGGGCGCCGCCGGGGTGGTCCTGAGCGATGCGGAAGCAGCCGAACATATGAAGAAAACGATCGCCAATCTGACGACCGCCTCGGCCGATCTCGGTGCATCCATCAAAACGATCAACAAGATCGTGGAGGGCCTCGACAAAGGTGAGGGGGCGGCCGGAGCTCTGCTGTCGGACAAGGAAGTGGCGAAGCAACTCCAGGATACGATCGCGAATTTTGAAAAGTCGACCGCCGAGATGAACAAGGTGCTCACCGCCTTCACGCCGGTCGTGAACAACACGAACGAAGGCGTGCTGGCATTTGGCAAGGCGGCGGTCATCATGCAGGAGGCTCTGTTGGAATACGACGTCCTCGCCGAGGCGTTGCAGCGCCATTGGCTGGTCCACCGGAACGTCATTAAAGTGGAGGAGGAAATGGCAGCGAGCAGCATCCCTGGCGGAGTCAAGGCGGTGCCACTCGCGCCTCTTGTGACGCCCGCTGTCAAACCAAGCTCCACGCCCTCGGCCAAACCTGCCGCCAAACCCGCTGGGAAACTCAAAGGCCTGTGGAAACCATTCCACTGAGGTCCGGCCGGAAGCGACTCTGATACCCCGGCGGAGGGCCTCCACAAATCTTCGAACCTTTGTCCTCACCAAGGGGGGCCTGCGAAAGGAGCCCGTCAGGTTGTTTCGGCCACCCAATCGCCCTCCCAACTGAAGATTTCCAAACCGGAAAACTGCTTTTTATAGTCGTAACAGGAAGGTTCGACCGTGATGTAGCCGAGGTAATAATAGCGGAGACCGATCCGCCGGGCCAGTTCGATTTCCCGCAGCGCGGTGTAAATGCCGAGGCGGCGGCGCTCGTGGGCCGGGTCGAAGATCGCGTAGATGCTGGAACAGGAGGTCTGGCCCACCCCGAGAAAGCTTGCCGCGACCAGCGCATCACCGACATAGACGGAAAGCTGGACGCAGGGGCAAGGGGCGGCAGTGCCTTCGGGCCCCAAAAAATCGGTCAGGGCTTCGGGAACATTGTCGGAGAAACGGTCCCGGTGTTTCAGGAAAATGATTTCCTCTCGATCATCCGGAGTGGGCGGGGCGATGTGGAGCCGAGTATCGTCATTGTTTCGCCAAGTCCGGCGCTGGCTCTTGGTCATGACAAACCGTTCCAAGTCGAGCCTCGCGCACTGCACCCGCAGCACGGCCTCGTCCTTCATCATCAGACTGTAGCGGAAAAAGCGGGAGCCGAAATGCCGCCATCCCTTGGCCCAAGCGGCATCGAAATCCAACGGGACTTCACAGATGCCCTGGTCAAACACCACCGGCCATTCAGGCAGGGTGATCCGGGGCCGGTCGGCTCCGGCTCCCGTACCACCCGCATCCGGTTCGCCCGACTTCACAGGTCGGAATCGGTCACGGCCCCGTCTGAGGCGGAACTGACCAATTTGGCATACTTCGCGAGCACGCCTTTGGTATAGCGAGGTTTCGGCTGTTTCCAGGCCTTGAGTCTCGCCTTGATTTCGCGGTCGCTCACTTTGAGCATGATCTCACGCTTCTCGGCGTCGATCACGATCCGGTCGCCGTTCTGGACGATCGCCAGTGGTCCGCCGACATACGCTTCGGGGGTGATGTGCCCGATCACGAAGCCGTGGCTGCCTCCAGAGAAGCGTCCATCGGTGATCAAGGCCACGTCTTTGCCAAGTCCGCGCCCCATCACGGCACTCGTCGGCCCGAGCATTTCCCTCATGCCGGGGCCGCCCTTGGGGCCTTCGAGACGGATCACGATGACGTCGCCTTTTTTAATTTTCCCCGCCAGGATGGCTTTCATGCCCGCTTCCTCGGAATCGAACACACGGGCCACCCCCTCAAAGTGAAGGCCTTCTTTGCCGCTGATCTTGGCCACGGCTCCTTCCGGCGCGAGATTGCCGCGGAGGATGACCAGGTGACTGTCCTTCTTGATGGGATGGTTGAAGCTACGGATGACGTCTTGTCCTTTGGGGTAGGGCTTCACTTTGGCGAGGTTCTCCGCCAGCGTGCGGCCAGTAACGGTCATGCAGTCGCCATGCAGGAGCCCTTTGGCGAGCAGCATTTTCATCAGAGGGAGGGTCCCGCCAATCTCGACAAGCCGTTGCATGACATACTTTCCGCTCGGCTTCAGGTCTGCCAGAACCGGCACTTTTTTCCCGATTCTGGTGAAGTCATCAATCCCCAGTTTCACCCCGGCGGCCTGGGCCATGGCCACCAGATGGAGCACCGCATTGGTTGAGCCGCCGAGCGCCGTCACCACGGTGATGGCATTCTCAAAGGCCTTCCGGGTCATGATGTCCCGAGGGCGAATATCGCGCCGGATCAGTTCCAGCACCGCGGCACCGGCATCGAAACAGTCCATCATTTTCTCCGGACTCACCGCCGCCTGGGCGGAGCTGTTGGGCAGGCTCATTCCCAGCGCCTCGATGGCCGAAGCCATGGTGTTGGCGGTGTACATGCCGCCGCAGGATCCCGCGCCGGGGATGGCGCAGGCTGTCACCGCCTCCAGTTCCTGGTCATCAATCGTTCCGGCGGAGTGTTGTCCCACCGCTTCGAAAACGTTCACGATGTCCACATCCTTGCCTTCATGGCAGCCCGGCAGGATCGTGCCGCCGTAGACGAAGACGCTGGGGCGATTCAGTCGGGCCATGGCCATGAGACAACCGGGCATGTTTTTGTCGCACCCGCCAATCGCCACGATGCCGTCCATGCCTTCGCATCCGGCCACCGTTTCGATGGAATCGGCAATGACCTCGCGGCTCACCAGAGAGTATTTCATGCCTTCGCTGCCCATCGAGATCCCGTCCGAGATGGTGATGGTGCCGAAGATGATGGACTTCCCGCCGGCGGCATCGACGCCCTTGGCTGATTCCTGGGCAAGCTTGTCAATGTGCATGTTGCACGGGGTGACCATGCTCCAGGTGGAGGCGATGCCGATGACGTTTTTTTGGAAATCCTCCTTGTGGAAACCGACGGCATAGAGCATGGCCCGGCTTGCGGCGCGATCCGGACCGTCGAGCATTGGCCCGGAATGCTGGCGGTCGGCCTTGGCGGTGGAGGTCCTTGTTTTGGCGGGGGTTTTCTTCCTGGTAGTCATGAGTTCCTGTGAATGGTCAATGTGGCACAAGGCCACGCGGTGCGCCAGTGGTTCCCTCGGAGGTGACAGCAGGGCGCTGCGGTTTGGCGATCGATGGCTGCTGGCCAGGGGCCGGTTTTGGATCCCCCCGGTCTTGACCAACCCCTACCATGGCAATTTCTCCCCTCAGGCATCGATGGATGTCCGCCGGTTGGGAATCCCTGTTATGGAAATGACGGAAATGACGAGAGGGGGCAAGGAGGCAAGTTTTTCGGGATCGTCGCGGAGACGGATCACTCGATAATCTTCAGTTTGTTCTTCTCCCCCCGGCCCCGTTCCTCGGCCCAGACCCGGTGCAGGTGATCGTAGATTTGGTCAAGGTTGGCCCGGTTGGTGAGACGGTATTCGGCCGTTTTGGCATGGGTCGTGGTGGGGTAATTTTTGATGACCTGGGTCCACACATCGTTGGTTCCCGTGCGGTTGGTGGCTTCTTGGGCGACGTTTTTGAGACGGTCGAGCGCGGTTTTTCCGATCGAAAGCGGGGAGCCGTCGGTTGCGGGTTCGAGGTAGTAAAAACGGGCAACCATCGAGCCGAGGGTTTCCACCGTAACTTCAAAGACCCGAGCGGTTCCATCCACAATGTAGGTGTGTTGGCTGACGGAGGCGATAGTGTTGAGGGGGGCGATGAACCGGCCCCCGTTGAGTTCGATTTCCCAATAGCCTTTGAGGCCACTCTCTTCCGTGCCCGCTCCGGTGCCACCACCTCCGGTGTTGGTTGGAGGAGTGGGAGTGGACTGGGCGTGGCTCAGGGAGCAGGAAAGCAAGATACCTGCGGAGATTCCGAGCAGAGTGGACAAAGGGTTGGAGCGCGGAGTGTTCATGGTGTGTCAGGGTGGGCGTTGGCGATTGCGGGAGGGCAGAACCCTTTCAAGGCAGAGAGTTGAGACCGCGGAGGGTTCCTGGTTCGTAACCGGGAGGGAGACTCAGGGCGGCGTTCTCTATTTTAACAAGCCTCCAGCTGGAAGGCCAGATGGATTCTCGCTTCCAGGTAAAAACAAACGGTGTTCGCAGGGTGTTGATTTGACGGATGACCTCACCGGCGAGGGGTGTGCCGGACCCGCTGACTTGGAGCCGCGCCGTGGTCACCGCCTCACGGCCGGTCCTCTTGGTCCTCAGATCGATGGGCTGGATGGCCAAGGAAATGAAATGACTCGTGGCGTCCTGCATGGCGAGGACTGCCGAATTGCGATCGAACTGCCATTGGTCCCGGTAGGTGAGTGAGAGAAGATCCTCCACGTTGCTGGCTCGGCGACGTTCCAAGGCCTGGAAAAATGCGGTCTGTTTCTGGCTTAATTGCCGGTCGGGATTCGACCAGCGGAAGATCATCCATGGAAGCAACGCCAATCCCAGCAAACCGATGATGGGCAGTGCGAAGCGTTTCCAACGGGACGCTTGGGAGATAAATGCCGGGCTGGACATGTCAATAAACAGTCTGACGATCCAATTCTTTAAAACTATTGACAATTAGGGCCTCTTGTCCAAGTTGCCAGCGTATGGCCACCTATCGTCCCAATGTTGCAGCCATTCTGATGGACGCCACCGGAAAGATTTTGGTGGCCGAGCGGATCGATTTCAAGGGCTCTTGGCAGTTTCCTCAGGGGGGCGTGGACAAAGGTGAGGATCTCATCGGAGCGTTGCGCCGGGAAGTCGAGGAGGAGTTGGGTCTTAAGCCCTGGCTCTACCAATTGGTGGCCTGTCGCACCGGCTACCGCTACAAATTTCCCAATGGGAAAGTGAAGAAGCGCCTCTACTGCGGCCAGGTTCAGACCTACTTTCTGTGTCGTTATCTGGGGACCGATGCGGACATTGTGCTGGATTCGCACAAGCAGGAGTTCATCTCGGTCAAGTGGATCGAGCCCAAAGATTTCTCCCTGAAATGGGTTCCCGCGTTCAAGCGGCGGGTCTTCCTGAAGGTCTTCCTGGATTTTTTCCGGGTGCGGCTGTGATCGCCACCGGTCCGCTTACCAGAAGCGCTTCATGAAACGGTTGAGGGGCCCCTTTTTCACGGGGGGCTCCGCTGGTTCTGTGGCCGGGGCCACCGGGGCTCCGGGGGCTGGCTTGGATGCGTTCGGAGCAGCGGTGGGAGTGGTCGCTCCAGGGGCGCTGCCGAACAGGGAATTGCCTCCGGAAAGGCCCTCGGTCGGTGAGGACTGGTTGCCGGGGGTTTGGGCTGCTGGTGGCTTCGGGGCTGGGACTGGCGGTTTACTGGAAGCCTCCGGCTTGGTCTCTCCCGCCATGGCCGGAGAGGCAGGCTCGGCGATGCGGGGAAGTTCCGCAGAAGTGGTCTTTTTTTTGAAGAACGGAAGGAATCCCCCGTCTGGCTTGTCGGAGGCGGGCGGAACCGGATCCGGGGAGTCCGCGCTGGCGACCGTCGCCGGAGCCGGAGCGGGCTCAGTGTCCGGTTCGGCTTTGCGTTGCATGAACTTTGGCTTTTCTTCCTTGGGAGTTGCCGCCGCCACGACGGGCGGGGCTTGGGCCACGGAAGCGGGGTCCGGCAATTTGGCTCCGGAATCTGAAATGACTTTGGCCGAAACGATTTCCACCCGGTCGAGCGGGTTGCTGTTCGCATCCACCGCGAGGAGGGCCATGTCATCCAGCACCTGCAAGCCGGAAACGACTTTGCCGAAGACAGTATAGCTGTCATTGAGGGCCGGGATATCCGTCAGCGCGAAGTAAAACTGACTGCCGCTGGAAGCGCGCGAAGGGTTTGACTGGTCACTGATCCTCGCGGTAGCGACAGCCCCCCGGACATGCGGCTTTCGGATTTCCGCAGGGATGACATAACCGGGTCCCCCGGTGCCCCAGTCGGCCCGGCGTTTGGCATCCTTGCTCAGTGGGTCGCCGGTTTGGACAATGTAGTTGGGGATAACCCTGTGAAAGGCCACCCCGTTGTAAAATCCAAGGGCGGCGAGCTTTTTGAAATTGGCGCAGGTCTTCGGTGCGGCGGATTCGTCCAGCTCGATGACCACAGGGTGTTGGCTGCCGTGCCATTGAATAGTCAGTTCGACTTTGGAGGAAGCCGCGCCAGCCCTTTGGGCCATCGTGAGTCCCAGCAGCAATGCGAGGAATGCCCCAGGCAAGAGCCGGGGCTGGGTCAAAGTTTTCATACCTGAGAAAAACGTGGGAGGTTAGCTTGGACTTCCAGAGGGCAGGAAATTCCGGACTTCCAAATCGTAAATCAGGCTATCACTTTCTCCCGCGATGACAAGACGTGTTTCCGGGACGGCCAAGACCCGGGGGAGAAAAGCCAATGCCAACCAACCGGCTCCATCCTGTGCCACACTGGTGAGTGCGGCGAGGGGTTCTTTCCCGTCGGGGAGGCCGAGGGAGGTACCCACCGGCGGTGGAGATCCGGTCCCCTGCAGAAGGCAAAGGCGTCGGTTGACCTTTCCGGCGCTTTGAATGCGGGAGACGACCTCCTGGCCGACATAGCATCCTTTGTGGAAATCGACGGCCCAAGCGTCCATGCCGGCTTCCGCCGGAAAGACCTCGCCCGGCAGGAGTTCCGCCCCCCACGCGGGCACCCCATGGAGAAGCCGAAGGCGTTGTCTCTCCGCCGGAGCCATCATGCCGCCAGGGGCGATGGCGGCGTCTCCGTCGCGGTGCCAGATGTCGTGTCCGGGAATTCCCAGTCGCCGGGATTCCCGGGCCGCTGTCGGAGGAATGCCGGCGGGGAGGGGGCCGGGAACGTGCCAAAGACGGGATTGGTGCGTGATGTCAGTGATTTCGACATCATCGGATACGAGGTATTTTTCCAAGCGGGCCAAAAGATCCCCGCCGAGAGCAACCGGCCCGTCCACCAGCAGGGCCTGGTCGGATGCGTCCCGGGTGACACTCAATTCCGCTTCGATGCGGCCTTTGGCATTGCAGAGACATCCGGCGAGAGCGCTGGTGGGAGTGCACTTGCGCACGTCGTTGGTGATCTGACCATTCAAATAACGCACGCGGTCCGTGCCGCTGATGAGGAAGCGCTGGCGCTCGTCGGTGAGGTCGATCCACTGGTCTGACATGGTGTCTCCATAGTCCTTCCCAACCGACCTTGCAAGCCCGGGGGATCTTTCTATCCGCTGTGTGAATGGTGCCTTCCCTGCGTCCTCAGGCATCGCGTCATTGCGGCGGGGAAGGGCTCGGTTTGTGGTTTTCATCAGGAATGCGTCGATTACACTTTCCGCTTCCGGCCCGGTGCCACCGAAACCACTCTGTTCCTCCTCCTGTGAAATCTTCCGACCGCCTCCGTTGTGTCTTCCTTTGCTGGGGACTTGCCTTCGTTTCTTGGTTCACTCCGGCTCATGCCGGGGGGCCGGCACTACTGCAACTCCATTCCGGGGATCACATCGCCGTCGTTGGGAGTGGGCTTGCCGATCGGCAACAGCATCACGGCTGGTTCGAGGCCCTCATCCACAAGACCCATCCGGATCTGAATCTGACCGTGCGGAATCTGGGGTTCGCCGCCGATGAGGTGAACGTGCACCCCCGCAGCGACGAGGTGCCCACGACGGAGTATTTCCTCAACATGACTCCCGGCAAACTCGCCACCAAGGTGGGCAACACCGACGTGGTCTACACCTCGGGCGCTGATTTTCATGCCAATGTGATCTTTGCCTACTGGGGCTTTAATGAATCCTTCAAAGGAGAAGCCGGACTGCCGGACTTCAAAAAAGCGCTGGATGAATACCTCAAAAAGCAGCTCCATGCCGATTACGGAAAAGGCAAGCCGCGGGTGGTCCTGTTTTCACCCATCGCGCATGAGGACCTCAAAGATCCTGTCAACTACCCGGACGGTTCCGCCAATAACAGGAATCTTGCGGCTTATACCTCCGCCATGGCCGAGGTTGCCAAGGCGAACGAGGTGCCCTTTGTCGATCTTTTCACCCTGTCCGGAAAGCTGTTTTCCGCGGCTGAAAAGCCATTGACCATCAACGGGATTCATCTTACGGAGGCGGGCGACAGGGCGCTTGCGCCGTTGCAGTATCAGGCCGTTTTTGGCAAGGAAGCCCCGTCGTTGGATGATCCCTCGCTGGCCCGGATCCGGGAGGCCGTGCTCGAGAAAAACGTTCAATGGCACCACCGTTACCGCACCGTGGATCAGTTCAACATCTACGGGCAACGCTCCCGGATCAAATACGCGGATGCCGTGACCAAGACCGATGGGGTCGACAATGCCACCATTTTGGGAGCGGAAATGGCCCAGCGGGATGTCAAGACTGCCAACCGCGACAAGGCCGTCTGGGCGGTGGCGCAGGGCCAGGAATTTGCCGTGAAGGATGACAACCTGCCGCCGGTGCCAAAAGTGGCCCCGAACCGTCCCGAACCGGTGCCTTACCTGTATGGGGATGAATCTCTCAAGCACCTCAGCACTCCGGAGGGGGTCAAAGTCGAATACATCGCCTCCGAGACCGAGTTTCCGGAGTTGGTCAATCCGGTGCAGATGAATTTCGACACCCGGGGACGCCTCTGGGTCGCCGCATGGCCGAATTATCCCGAAACCACGCCAACCACCGAGGTTTATGACAAGTTGCTTGTCTTCGACATCGATCCGGAAACCGGCAAGTTCACCAAGTGCACCACCTTCCTGGACGGCCTCAATTGTCCCACCGGCTTCCAGCTTTACAAGGACGGTGTTCTCGTCATGCAGTCGCCCGACATGTGGTATGTCCGCGACACCGACGGCGATGGTAAGGCGGACTGGAAAGAGCGCATTGTCCAAGGACTGGACGCGGCGGATTCCCACCACGAAACGAACTCCATCTGCTACGAGCCCGGAGGCGCCCTGTATTTCAGCGATGGGGTCTTCCATCGGACCAATGTGGAAACGCTGGGCGGACCCGTGCGCAACGTGAATGGCGCCATCTACCGCTACGAGCCCCGCACCAGCCGTTTCGACCGCTATGTGCCCTATGGTTTTGCCAACCCGCACGGCCGCGTTTTCGACTACTGGGGGAATGACATCATCACCGACGCCACAGGCAACACCAGCTATTTCGGTCCCGGTTTTAGCGGGCATCTCGACAGTGGCGCCCATTCCCGGATGAAACAGTTCTGGGAGCGGCCCTCCCGTCCCTGCCCCGGCACTGCCATTCTGAGCAGCCGACATTTCCCGGATGACTGGCAGGGCACTTTCCTGAACACCAATGTGATCGGTTTCCAGGGGATTTTCCGCGCCAAAATCACGGAAGAGGGCTCCGGTCTGAAGGGGGAAACGGTGGAGCCGGCCATGTTGCAGACCGACGTTGCGGCCAATCCCAATTTCCGGCCCAGCGGCGTCGCCGTCGCCCCGGACGGCTCCCTCTACGTGATGGATTGGTCACAGATGCTGATCGGTCACCTCCAGCACCATTTGCGCGACCCGAACCGGGACCACCAGCATGGACGCATCTACCGCCTGACCTATCCGGGGCGGCCTCTGCTGAAACCGAAAAAGATCCAAGGTGAGTCCATTGGTAACCTGCTTGAACTTCTCAAGGAGCATGAGGACAATGTCCGCCTCCGCGCCAAGATCGAGCTGGACACCCATGACACCAAAGAGGTCATCGCGGCGGTTCAAAAGTGGGAAGCCGCGCTCGACAAAGGGGATTCGCAATACGAGCATCACCGCCTAGAAGCTCTCTGGGTGCATCAGTGGCACAATGTCGTCAATCTGGATCTGCTGAACGCGGTGCTGAAATCCCCCGAGCCCCGCGCTCGGGCCCAGGCCGTGCGTGTGGCGAACTACTGGAGTGACCGCCTTCCCAATCGGATGGCGATTCTCGAAACCGCGATTAAAGACCTGGCTCCCCGGGTCCGTCTTGAGGCCTTGCGCGCGCTCAGTTTTGTCAAAGGTCCCGACGCCGTCAAAGCCATCGAGTTGGCGAAGCTGGTCATGTTGGAAAAAGACTATTACATCGACTATTGCTTCCGCGAGACGATGAGCCAGCTGGGTTCCCTTCCGGAAGGCAAGGATCTGATCTCCAAAGATCCGCTCCTCACGGCGCGGCTCCGGGTCGTGCCGGATGCCAGCTATGGTCCCACCAACAAGAAGCTCGCGGGTGCCGACAAGAAGCTTTACGATCTGGGCAAGGAAGTCTTCAATCGCGAAGCCCATTGCGTTACCTGTCATCAGGCTGATGGCAAGGGGGTGGACAACATTTACCCAGCTCTCGTCAACAGCAATTGGCTCGAGGGCAACGGTGACCGGGTCATCAAAATCGTGCTCAAGGGGCTCTTCGGTCCATTGGATTTCCAAGGCAAAAAGTACGGTCCCGAGAAAGGCACGCCACCAATGATGGGCTTCGGTCCCTTACTCAACGACGAAGAGATCGCCGCCGTGATTTCCTATGTGCACCAATCCTTCGGCAACAACCTGCCCATGGTGAAGGTGGAGGATGTCAAAAGGGTCCGCGAGGAAACCAAAGACCGGGCCATTTTCTACATGGTCGACGAAATTCTCAAAGAGCATCCGCTCGAGAAAAAGTAGTCCAAACTCAGCGGATCCCTGCCGGATGCTTTGCCGGCGGGGATCGTTGCCTCCCAGAGCTCCCGGTGAGAACCGTCCGGCTCTGGCTTGGGTGGTCGCTCTCAGCGCGGCCGTTTTCTCCGGCCTTGCTGGGTATTCTTTTCGCGAGAGGTTCGTGGTCTCCGGGAGGAGGGTCTCGCGCCTGACTCTTGCACGGCATTTTTGCCGGATCCTTCGGGAATCGTGAAATCAATGAACCCCCGCACCGGATCGACACGGACGACGCGGACTTCCACGCGTTGACCAACCTGCAAGGTTGGTCGCGCCCCCCGCGGGAGATCCTCACTCTTAATCATCCCCTTGATATAGTAAGCCGTCAGTTCGACGAAGGATGCTCCGGGACGCACGTCATTGATGACCGCCTCGAAAGTCTTTTCCGGTTCCGCCTTGGTCAGGCGCATGAGATACTCGATGAGCTTGAGTTTTTTGGTTTCATTTTCGGCATCGGCGGCATTGCGCTCGGTCTCTGAGATGTGTCGGGCGATTTCTACCAGACGTCCATAACCCGGGGTGGATCCAGCTTTGTCCCCTGGTTCGGTTTTTCGACGGGTCAGGAGGCGCCGCAAGACCCGGTGGACGATGAGGTCCGCGTAACGTCGGATCGGGCTGGTGAAGTGGGTGTAATTGAGTTTCGCCAAACCATAGTGTCCCAGCGGATCCGCGCTGTAGGCGGCGCGCTTGAGACTTTTGAGCAAGGCGATTTTCAGGGCATGCTCCTCCGGCAGACCTCGGATGGAACGGAGCAGTTTTTGCAGTTCGGGGCGCTGGGTCACATCACCCGCTTTGTGGCCATAGGTGCGTGCCTGCTCCCGGAAATCCATCAGGCGTTCCTCATCGGGATCTTCATGAATGCGGTAAATGGCCGGGTGGTTGGCGAGTTTGGTCTCGCGGGCCACCGCTTCATTGGCTGCCAGCATGCACTCTTCGATGAGCTGATGCGAAATGTCGTTTTGAACCCGCCGGACTTCCACGGGGACTCCATCCTGGTCCAGAATGACCTTGGTTTCCACGAAATCGAGATCCAAAGCGCCCTCGCGGAAGCGGCGGTCCCGGAGCGTTTTGGCCAAGCGCCAAGCCTCATGGAGGTGTTTCGCAAAGCTGGCCTCGTGCTTGGGCAGTCCGGCGATTTGGTCCGGTGTGAGTTGCAGCCGCTCGTAGGCTTCCTCGTAGGTGTAGCGCCGGGCGCTCCGGATGACCGCCGGGGTGAAGCGGGCTCCTTTGGGAACCCCATGGGCATTGAAGGTGAGGATGGCCGCGAAGGTCAAGCGGTCGACGTCAGGTTTCAGACTACAGACGCCGTTGCTGAGTTTTTCGGGAAGCATCGGAATGACCCGGTCCACCAGATACACACTGTTTCCCCGGATCTTGGCCTCCCGGTCCAAGGCCGTTCCCGGACGGACGAAATACGAGACATCGGCAATGTGCACGGCGAGTTCCCAGCCGCCCTCTGGTAGCGGCTTGACCGCAATGGCATCGTCGAAATCTTTGGCATCAAAGGGATCAATGGTGAAAACCGGCTGGTTGCGCCAGTCTTCGCGACCTTTGACCATGTCGGGATGCACCTCTGAGGGCAGGGAGGCAGCTTCGGCGAGGACTTCGGGCGGGAATTCCAGCGGCAGATCGTGGGAGCAGATCACCGTCAGGATGTCCACTCCGGGAGTCCCCGGGGCTCCGAGAACCCGGACCATCCGGGCTTGCGGCGCCTGCTGGCGAGATTCCCATGAGGTGATTTCCACGGCAACTTTGTCACCGGCTTTGGCCTCCGGCAGAATGTTCACCAATCGCAAGCTTTGGGGCAGCATGGGCAGGTCGGGAGTCACGGAGGGAAATCTCGGATGGGCGTGATAGGTGCCCACGATGCGCTGATGGCGGCGCCCGATCACCTCACAAACATGCGCTTCGACGGCCGGATCGGCCTGGTCACGCTGCCGTTGGCGGTCAAAACGCTCCCAGGGAGGAATTTTCCTTCGCGACACTTCAACGGTGACCGTGTCGCCATGCAAGGCCGTTCCAGTATAGCGCGCCGGGACGTGAATGCGTTCGGCAGCGGAACCTCTCAGTGCCGCGGCCTCAGGCACCTCGGCAATGAACCACGCGTGACCTCGGCCTTCGGCCCTTGCGGGGAATATGATGATGCCGGTCAGTCGGGATGTTCCCGGGCGATCGGCGGGTGCGAGACGGCCTTTGCGGCCCTCCGTGAGGGTGCCATCGGCGATGAGTTTTCTCAGGGCTTCGCGAAATTCTGCCCGGTCATCGGGTGGTATGCGGAGCTGGCGGGCGAGTTCAGATTTGTTGGCCGGGACGAAGCCTGGCTTACGGACAAAATCGCGGATGATGGCGACGAGATCCGGTCCTTGAGAGGCGGATGTTTGGCGCTGGGGGACCCGGCCGGTTGGTCGGGCTTTCTTTTGGTTCATGCAGAGTGTGGGAAGAGCGGGGGTTCACCACGGTTTCGACTCTGGGAGGCCGGACTCTCTTGGCCCGGGGGGAGCGATCACGCGAAAGGAATCCGCAAAACAAATTGGCAATGATGGGAGAGCGGCATCGGGCGATGCCCGTCTCGCGGCGGCAAACCATGTGACTTGCCGCAGCCTCCTGAGCCAGATCAGAATGCCACAAGATTCCCCGAACCCGCAAAAATGCGACCAAAATCGAAATTTCTTTGCTATTCGCAGGAAAAATCCTCGACAAAAGATTCACTATGTAATTACAATGACAACATGAACAAGATCATGTTCTCAGATGAAATTTTCCGGTGAAGCACCGGATTTATCTTGATCTACGGGATGGATCGCAACCAATATTCTGTCATGAAATACCAGCCAACTTCCCGCCGCGACCATCGTGGCTTTACCCTCATCGAATTGATGGTGGTTATCGTAATTTTGGGAATATTGATGTCCATTACATTCCCGGCCATTAATAAGGTCATGTTCAACGCGCAAAAGACTCGTTGCAAAGCCGATGCGGTGCAGTTGAAAAACTCAATTACTTCCTACTACACGGAATATCGGAAATACCCCGTGAAAGACGCCGGTGGTTCGGACAAGCAGGTTCTCAGTGATGATAACATCATGGGGGCCCTGCTCGCCTCCGACAAGGAAGGGCAAGCTGACGGGCTGAATCCCCGCAAGATCTCCTTCTACTCCGCCAAGGCGGCCAAACCAGCCGGCAGCGGGCGTTATTCCGGCGGAGTGCATTTCTCTGGTGATGGTGGTGGGTCGCTTTGGGATCCTTGGGGCAACAATTTCTCGATCATTCTCGACACCGATTACAACAATCGCGTCAACGTGCCGGGGTGGGAGAAGCGTTTCACGGAAGTGGGCGAGAATGTCATCGTCTGGTCTCCAGGGCGTGATCGTGAAGAAGCCCAAGTGACCGACAACATCATGACTTGGGAGAACTGACCTCCGGGGAAGGGTTCCCGTCTTACGAGAGCCCGATCTGGTTCATTTCCGGGGGCTTTTTTTGTCTGAAGTCCCCTGGATGCCTCAGCATGCGATCCCGGGGCTTGCAAGGCAGATGAACCGTGATTGAGTGGCGCTCTGGTTGGCTGCCAACCGGCGTCATCCTAAATCATCATGTCAAAAAGAGTTGTTTTGTTGTTTGCAGGCCAGGGGGCCCAGGAAGTGGGCATGGCCCGGGATCTGATTGAAGCCCACCCTGTCACCCATGCCTCGCTGGAAGCGGCCAATCAAGTGCTGGGGTTTGATCTTGGGAAAACCATGTTTTCCGGACCCCTCGAAGAGCTGACCCGGACTTCGCGGTGCCAGCCCGCTCTGTATTTCCACGGACTCCTTTGTTGGGACCTGCTGAGGGAGCGTGTGCCGGGGTTGGAAGTCGCCGGGGCAGCGGGTCTGTCGCTGGGGGAATTCACGGCCCACGCTGCCGCAGGCACATTCGGCAGGGAAGAAGGGTTGCGTTTGGTGTTGCAGCGCGGGGCTTTCATGGAGGAGGCCACCGGCCGGACCCAGGGCACCATGGCTGCCATGATCGGTGGCGAGGAAGATGCCGTGCGGGCGCTGGCGGAAGCCTGTGACGTCGATGTGGCCAACTACAATTCGCCGGGCCAAATCGTGCTCTCCGGGACACGGGAGGGCATTGCCAAGGCCGTGGCCGGCGCCAAGGCCTGTGGCATCAAAATCGCCAAAGAACTCACCGTGGCCGGGGCTTACCACTCACGGCTGATGCGGAGCGCCCAGGAGGCATTGGGGAAAGTATTGCTTTCCGCCCGATTGAAGTCGCCGGTCATTCCGGTGGTCAGCAATTATCTGGCCCGTCCTGTCCGCGATCCCGATGAAGTCCGAGCTTCCTTGGAAGCCCAGGTCACGGGGTCCGTTCGTTGGACTGAGTCGATGCGGGTGTTTCTGGATCAAGGTGAGAGAACATTTATCGAACTGGGCCCGGGAGGGGTTTTGGCGGGATTGATGAAGCGGATCGACCGCGAGGCCAAAGTCATTTCCGTGACTGACGTTCCCTCCCTGGAGGCTGCCGTGGCCGCTTTGAATCAATGACCAAGCACTCCCATGGGCCGCATCCTCGTTTTCTATCACAGCAATAGCGGGAACACTCAGCACATGGCGGCTCTGGTTGGCGAAGGCGCCGGATCCATTCCGGACATGGAGGTGCGCGTGCTTTCCACGCAGGAAGCAAAAGCTTCGGATTTGGAATGGTGCGATGGCATTGCGGTGGGATCTCCAACCAATTTTGGGACGGTGGCTTGGGAAATGAAGCGCTGGTGGGACACCGAGGCTTATGACAGTTGGATGCGGGTCGATGGGAGGTTTGCCTGCGCCTTTGCCACCCAAGGAGGATGGGGAGGGGGGGCGGAGCTCACCTGTCAGGCGCTTTCCACCATTCTGATCAACTTTGGATTCCTCGTCTTTGGTGTCACCGACTATGTCGGCAAGCAGGGCACCCTCCACTACGGTGCGATCTGCGCCGGCGAGCCCCGGGCTGACTGGGAGCAGGAAAGCTGCCGTCGGCTCGGTCGCCGACTCGCCGAGTGGGTGGCTTGTTTTGTCGACGGTCGACAGGAATTCCATCCCAAATTGAGCAGGTATCACAGGGCGCCGGAAGATTTCTCCTGATCAAATGCAGGAAAAACAGTGGCAGAATTGAGAGACCCCGCTAAAGTGCGCGCATGAAAAATCTCAACGGAGCTTTTCTTTTCATCACTCTCCTCGCCTGGTGCATGACGGAGTCCATTTTCCGCGCCACGGAAGGACATTCCACGGCGTTGCTGCTGTTCGTGATCGGATTTCTGGTGATTTTTGCCACCCTTGGATGTCTGAACCTGTCCGACAAAACGACGAATCTGATCGGGGCTGTGGCCACGGTTTTGTTGTCCGTTTCTTTGATTTTCTTTACGGTGAGCGGCATGCTCCACGGGGCCAGCTGGGTGACTTCGGCGGCAAAGACCTTCGGCGCCATCCTCTCCGTGGTTCTGGCAGTTTCTGCGGTGTCCCCGACTTTGGCTGCCAAGTCGCAGAGCCACGCCTGAGGCTGCTTCAACAGGTGGTCGGAGGCTGATCTCTGAGAAAACGGTTGTGGATTTTTTCATAACCCACCGTCGTTTCCCCTCCATGCCCGGGAAAAACACGGGTGGCTTCCGGCAGGGTGAACACTTGTTGCGTGATGCTGTTCAGGAGCAAATTAGAGTCTCCGTGAGGGAAATCGGTACGACCAACGCCGAGTCGGAACAGAGTGTCGCCACCGAACAACCAATCCCCGGATTCCTCTGACCCAGATAATCGAAAAACCACACTGTCCGGGGAGTGTCCGGGAACATGACGCACCTCCAGGCTCACATTACCAACCCTGACTTCCGCGGACTTACCCGGAAGGGAGTGCAACCGGGGGCCTAGTAATTCGTCGACGGAAAAAGAGGCCACCTGGGTCGGCCAACCCACGACATCTCTGAGAAAGTCAGTCAACAAAAGGTCTCCATCCGGAGGCGAGTGGGCCCAGATCGGGCAGTCGAAGCTCTCCTGGGTGGCGGCTGCGCCCAGAACATGATCATAGTGCAAATGGGTCAACAGCAGCGCGCTGGGCTTTGCCTGCAACTCATGAAGCCACTTTTCCACCCCCTCGGGAGCATCGATCAGGATGCAGGCCTCCCCCTTCTCGAGCAGGTAGGCATTGGTCTGAAAGTAGCCCCCGGTATAGCGGCGTAATCGGAAATCTTTCAACAGGGAACCAGTTATACTCCACATTGGGGGAGGTGCAACTCCCGGCCACCAACTGGGAAGATTCGCCGATGGCGGATTTGAGGCGGGGGTAAGAATTCCGTTTCTAATCTGTGAATTCCCGTGTATTCTCCCCTAATTCGTCAGATTGGGCCTGCCTGTGGCGGTCTGACAGACCTTCTCTTTTACCATCTTGCTTTCGATGTCCGCAATTCCGCGACCAGTTTCCCACGGGTTAAATTCTTGCCTGAGACTTGGAACTCTGTTTTCCGCTTTGGCGCTTTTCCTCGCTGGAGTCTCAATCCCTGCCACCTCCAGAGGGCAGAACAAGTTTGGTGAAATCTCCATGCGGGTCGCTAAAATGCTCATTGAGGAGCATTACCTGAAGCGGGAGTTGAATGACGAAATGTCGGAGAAAGTCTTCGACCGTTATCTCACCTACCTCGATTTCAACCACGTGTATTTCCTGCAGAGCGACATCGACGCGTTTACCAAGAAATACCGGCATACCCTCGACGACGCGCTCTTATCGAAAGACGTGCAACCGGCCATCGAAATCTACAACGTCTACAAGGAGCGGGTGAAGTCCCGGGTCGATCTCATCAAGGAACTGGCCAAAAAGGGTGTTCCGTCGTTTGATTCCTCGCGAAAAGTCAAAATCGACCGCGAAAAAGAGCCTTACCCGGCGGATTTGGCCGCCTCCGACCTTCTTTGGAAGGATCTCTGGGAGGCTGACCTCCTGCAGGAGATCTTGCTTCGGGATTCCATGAAACGGGCCAAAGACGCTGGACGGCTCAGCGCGGAGGCCATCGAGGAAGAGGAGAAAGATGCCAAGGAAACGCCCGAAGTGACGATCACCAAGCGCTATGAGCGGATTCTGGATGGGGTGAATGATAATGATAATGAAGATGTTGCGATCGCCTTTATCAAGGCGCTGGCGCATTCCTACGATCCCCACACCGAGTATTTTTCGCAGCAGCAATATGACAATTTCCGCATCAGCATGGAGAAAAAGCTCATAGGTATTGGAGCGCTCTTGAGCACCAAGGATGATGTGGCTCTGATTGAAGGTCTGGTGGTGGGAGGTCCGGCCCACAAGCAGGGGGAATTGGTGATCGGCGACAAGGTGGTCGGCGTCGCCCAGGGCGAGGACGGCAAGATGGTTGACGTG
Source organism: Akkermansiaceae bacterium (assembly GCA_024233005.1). GTDB lineage: Bacteria > Verrucomicrobiota > Verrucomicrobiia > Verrucomicrobiales > DEV007 > JACKQE01. Next base: position 100,121 of record JACKQE010000002.1, read on the forward strand.
GTCAAAATGAAGCTCAATGACATCGTGGAAATGATCCGCGGCGAGGAAGGGACCCAGGTTAGGTTGGAGGTGATCCCGGCAGATTCCTCGGGCAACGTCGGCAAGCATGTGGTGACCATCACCCGTGCCGAAGTGGACTTGAAAGAGAGTCTTGCGTCCGCCGAGTTGATTCTGACCAAGGATCAGGCAGGCAATCCCATCAAATTGGGATGGATTTATTTGTCCTCCTTTTACAGCGACATGGGAGGAGGGGAAGTGAGTACCACCGCTGACGTGCAGCGTTTGATCAATCGTCTGACCGGCGAAGGAGTGAAGGGGATTGTCATGGATCTTCGTGACAATGGGGGAGGTTCTCTGGAAGAGGCGATCAACCTCACGGGGCTCTTTGTTCCGCGGGGCCCGATCGTTCAGTCCAAGGATTGGCGCAGCCGGGTTGACATCAAATACTCCCGCAACCGCTATCCCATTTATGACGGACCTTTGATGGTGCTGACCAACCGCTCCAGCGCGTCAGCTTCCGAAATTTTTGCCGCAGCCCTGCAGGATTACAACCGGGCGGTCATTGTGGGAGAAAAGTCATCCTTTGGGAAAGGCACCGTGCAACAACTCCGCCCGGTCTACAATACCACCGGAGGGCTTCTGCAGTCTTTCACCAATCCGCCGCAGGAAGGTGCCTTGAAACTTACCATCCAAACGTTCTTCCGCATCTCCGGGGGGTCGACCCAGCTTAAGGGGGTCACGCCCGATGTTCACATGCCGAGTGTCAATGACTTGGCGGATTACGGAGAGGAATCTTTGGAAAACCCCCTTCCATGGGAAACCATCGATCCGGCGACTTACGAGCCAGCCCGCACAACACCGCTTCCTTTCAAGGATTTGCAGGCAAGGACCACCTCTCGGATTGGCACTGACCAAGAGTTCAAATATGTTGCCGAAGACATGGATCGTTACAAGGAGCGCAAAGAGCGCAATGAGATCAGCTTGAACCGCGCGGAGCGGGAGAGCGAATCCAAAGAGTTGGAAGCGATCCGGGTCGCTCGGGAGGACGAGCGAATCAAGCGGTTTGCGGAGACTCGGGAGAAGGAGAAAGATCTCTTCAAGGTCTATTCCTTGACCCAGGACAATGTCCGGGATGAAAAGTTAACCCTGCGGGCTGATCTTTCCAATGAAGCCGCCAGCGGGATGATGACCAAACCGAAAAAAGAGGATCCTCGCGAAAAAGCCCTCGAATATCCGCATCTCTTCGACCCTTACAAGCGAGAGACCCTTCGAATTTTGTTGGATTTCATCGAGCTCGAAGGGGCGCCGAAACCCGTCAATGTTTCCGGCAATGAGTCGGGACGCTGATTGGACCGATCATCCCGCACTATTCAAATCGTTCGGATACGGCTTCCAACCTTGGAGGCGGGGTCGTTTGGGAAAGGCTAGTTTCTTGGTGACCAAGGCGCCCCTGCAGGGAAATACGCAGTTTTTGCCCGATTGGCCGGGGAATTTGCTTCGGTCAAGTTGAATATTCGAATCTAGTAATTGTTGTAATCCTTTGTGATTTTTAAGGAATGGGGAGCCGCTCGGAAAGGGATTGGCGCAAGCGCGTGACACCTAAAATAAACTGGTTGGCGCTTTCGCGCCTCTTGAATCTGATAGAATCTGGGCGATGATCATCATTGTAGAAACCTACCCCGACACCAACCACACCTTGTTCTTGACGAACTACTGCCGATGAATACGAACAACATGAGCCGCCTTCTCTCAACTGGCTACCATTCCCGCCGCGATTTTATGTGGGTTGGTATGGCTGGTGGTCTTGGACTTTCCCTTGGCGAACTTCTGAAGCGCGAGGCCCGCGGTGATCAGAAGTTTTATGAGTCCAAGGAGGGGGTCGCAAAGTCCCTGATCCATATTTATCTCCCCGGTGGAATGGCTCATCAGGAGTCCTGGGATCCTAAACCCTATGCTCCCACCGAATACAAAGGTCCATTGAGTGCGATTGACACCAATGTTCCCGGGATTCAATTCAGTGAAAATTTCAAAGAGTGCGCCAAGGTGGCGGACAAAATGTGCGTCATCCGCTCCATGAATCATGGCGAAGCGGCTCATGAGCGCGGCACTCACAACATGTTCACGGGTTACCGCCCAAGTCCTGCTTTGAAGTATCCCAGTTTTGGGGCCGTCATTTCCCATGAGTTGGGAACTCGCAAAAACCTGCCTCCGTATGTTTGTGTTCCCAGTCAGCCGAACGAATTTGCCGGCACGGGCTACCTCAGTTCCATGTATGGTGCCTTCAGCTTGGGGAGCGATCCTGCCCAGGCAGGATTCCAAGTGCGCGATCTTGGTCTTCCGGGTGGCGTGGATGAAAAGAGGTTTGATCGTCGTCGTTCGCTTCTCGAGGCGGTCGACAGCCATTTTCGCAACAAGGAAAAGGCTGATGAAATCTCAGCCATGGACAGCTTTTATGACAAGGCATACGGGTTGATCAGTTCTCCGGAAGCTCGTCAGGCATTTGATCTCAGTAAGGAGGATGCCAAGCTGAAAGAGGCTTATGGCAACAATCAGGCAGGGCAACGTATGCTGTTGGCCCGTCGCTTGGTCGAGTCTGGTGTCCGTCTGGTCACGATGACTTACGGTGGATGGGATCACCATGACCGTATTCGTGATGCCATGAGCCGTCAGGCTCCTGACTTTGATCGTGGTTTTGCCATGCTGCTGAAAGATCTCGATGATCGTGGCCTGCTGGATTCCACCATGGTCATGGTCTCTTCCGAGTTCGGAAGGACTCCGAAGATCAACAAAACCGATGGTCGCGACCACTGGCCTCGGGTCTTCAGTGTCGTGCTTGCCGGTGGCGGCATCAAGCGTGGTATCTCCTATGGCACCTCCGACGCCCTTGGTGGTGAGCCGGACCAGAATCCGGTGGGGGTTGGCGATCTTGCCAAAACAGTTTACGCTCAGATGGGTATCAATGCCGACAAGGAGTTGCTGGCGCCCGGTCCTCGTCCGATCGAAATCGTTGCCGACGGCAACGTCATCACTGATATCATCGCCAAATCTGCCTGATCTGAAATATTTAACTTCCTCGACCCACACCATGAATCAAAGCGTTCTGAAACCCATTCAGGATGCGGTGCGAGGCAGGATCTCTGGCGGAATGCTGGCAGCCTTTGGGCTGGCAGCATTCATGCTAATGGGGTCTCTGCGCGCCGCGTCTCCCAACTTTCAATACACCGAACCTCGTGGAGGAAAGCGTGGAACCGAGGTCAAGGTGGTCATTACCGGTCAGCGTCTTCAGGATCTGCAGGAAATCATCTTTCATGAGCCCGGGTTGTCCGCCAAGGACATTCTCGTTGATCCAAAGGCGAATGGGGCCAAGGCGGAGGCCACCATTGTAATCGCCCCGGATTGCACGCTGGGCCAGCACCACATGGTGCTGCGGTGTGCCACCGGGTTCACCTACGCGAAAACTTTTTGGGTTTCCCAGTTCGACAATGTTTTGGAGGTCGAGCCCAATGACGATTTTGCCGCGCCCCAGGACATTTCCATGAATGTGACCATTGAAGGCTCCACCAAGCCTGAAGAGGTGGACTTCTACAGGGTCAAGGCAAAGAAAGGGGAGCGCATTTCTGTGGAAGTGGAAGCCCTTCGCCTGAACAATCTGCCGAACAGTTATGGAATGGATTCCTACGCCGCGATATTGACGTCAGAGCGTTTTGAATTGGCTGTATCGGATGATTCTTCGCTGCTCAAGCAGGATTCGGTAGTTTCGGCGGTGGCTCCCAAGGATGGGGATTACATCATTGAAATTCGTGATTCCGCCTACCAAGGCAATGGGCGTTACCGGGTTCATATCGGGAACTATCCTCGTCCCTTGGTCGTCTATCCTGCGGGTGGCAAAGGTGGTTCCGAAGTCGAGGTTTCCTTCATCGGAGATCCTTTGGGTGTTTTCAAACAAAAGGTCAAACTTCCTGCGAAGGCTGATGATGGCTATCCGGTTCTTGCGCAGCAAAACGGTCTGTTTTCCCCTTCTGGTAACACCATGCGGGTTTCCAGTTATGACAATGTCATGGAAGTGGAGCCAAACAACGAGATGAAGGATGTGACCGCTCCCATGGGGGCTCTGCCTTCGGCTTTCAACGGGATTTTGAGTGCTCCCGATGACATCGACTATTTCAAATTCACCGCGAAAAAAGGGGAGCGCTACCGCTTCCGGGCAATGGCCAACATTCTGGGATCTCCCGTGGATACGGTGATGTATCTTTACAATGACAAAGGCGGGGCGTTGGGGAACAATGATGACTCCGACGGATTGACGGACAGTAAGATTGATTTCACGGCGCCTGCTGATGGCGAATACTTTGTTGGTATTCGCGACATGCTTAAGCGGGGTGGAGAAGACTTTGTCTATCGCATTGAGACGGAATCCTTTGATCCCACGATCCTCGTTTCGATGCCGGAGATGGTCCGCAACGATTTCCAGTACCGGAAACAGTTCAACGTGCCTCAGGGCAGCAATTACGTGATGTTGGTCAATGTGAGTCGCCAGAATTTCTCTGGCGACCTCAAATTTGAAATGCCCAACCTTCCTCCGGGAGTCACTTGGGAGGCGGATACGATCTCTGCCAATCTCAGTCAGATTCCCCTGCTGCTTAAAGCGGCGCCGAACGCGCCGTTGGGAGGAGCTTTGGTGCCGCTGCTGGTGAAGTCGACCGATCCCGCAAAACCTGGAGAAGGCAAATTTGTCCAACAATTGGACTTGGCGCGTGGTGAGCCCAACGGAACTCCCTACTACGTCACGAACTACGACAAGCTTCCGGTGGCGGTTTCTCAAGCCGCTCCTTTTGCGGTGTCCATTGATCAGCCTCAGGTTCCCTTGGTTCGGGATGGTTCCCTGAAGCTCAAAGTCCGTGCCCAACGGAACGGTTATGATGGCAAGATCGACGTTCGGATGATTTGGAATCCGCCAGGAGTGAGCGCCCCGGCCCTGCTCTCGATTCCGGAGAAGCAGAATGAAATTGAGTATGAGCTCACCGCGAACGCGACAGCTGAGGTGAGGAATTTCAAGATCACGGTTTTGGCGGAGGCTGACACCGGCAACGGCATTGTGACGGTGGCCTCGCCTTTCGTGAATCTCAGCATTGAGGAGCCTTACGTGAAGATGAAGATGAACATGGCCATGGTCAATCAGGGAGCTTCCGGAGAGATGGTCTGCGAACTGGAAAACCTGAGGCCATTTGATGGCAAGGCGAAGATTCAGATCATGGCTCTCCCTGCCAAGGCGACCGCCCCCGAAGTGGAAGTGTCCAAGGACGATACCACGGTGGCGATTCCCGTTGCGGCGGCTGACGAAACTCCGGTGGGACAGCACAAAAACATGTTCTGCACTCTAGTGGTCACCGTGAATGGTCAGCCGATCACTCATCGGGTGGGGATGGGTGGGGTGCTACGCGTGGATCCCAAGCCGAAGGAACCGGCCAAGCCCGCCGCGCCCGCGGCACCCGGGAAGCCCGCTGCCGTGGCCAAGACCGACGCTCCGGCTAAACCTTTGTCCCGCTTGGAACAGCTTCGCCAGGAGGCTCAGAAACAGGCAGCTGCCAAAAAATAGCCAGCCCTTTCCTTTTGCTCACTCTCTTCTCCTTACTTACCATGAAAATGCCATCCAAGTTTCTCGCGGCAATCCTTCTGGCCTCCGGGTCCGCAGGCTTGCGGGCTCAGGATGCACCGGTCGATTTCGTCCGCGACATCCAGCCGATTCTTGAATTCAACTGCGTGAACTGTCACAACGCTGATGACGCCAAGGGCGGACTCCGTTTTGACAGTCGCGATGCCTTTCTCAAGGGAGGGGATGGCGGAGACGCCATGCTGCCCGGGAAGCCCGAGAAAAGTCTCATGGTGGAATTGATCTCTCTGCCCAAGGATGATGACGATGTCATGCCTTCCAAGGGGCGTTTGCTCCATGCTCATGAGATCGACAAAGTGAAAAAGTGGATCGCCGCCGGGGCGCCTTGGCCAGACAATTTGGTGTTGGTTGCCAAGAAGGAGGATGATTTCAAGGGGGCCGAGCCACTGCCGGAAAAGGGGAAGAAGATTGCCAAGGTTTCGGTTTTTCCTCCGAACGTGAACCTTGAGACCAAGCGCGATGCCCAGTCCTTGATCGTGATGGCCACCTACGAGGATGACACCACTTTGGATGTGACCAAGAACGCGGTTTTTGAATACGCCGATCCCAGCCTGGTGGAACTTGCCAAACGGAATCTCATCAAGCCGAAAAAGGACGGCCAGACCGAGTTGACCGTCAAGGTTCCAGGTTTTGATGTCAAAGTGCCGGTGCTTGTCAAGGGAGCCCAGCAGGACCGCCCTGTCAGTTTCCATTTGGATGTCATGCCCATCTTCATGCGTGAGCATTGTAACACCGGTTCCTGCCATGGCTCAGCACGCGGTCAGGACGGTTTCAATCTTTCTTTGTTTGGCTTCGATCCAGATGGTGATCATTTCCGGTTGACCAAGGAACTGCTCGGTCGGCGGATCAATCTTGCGATTCCCGAGGAAAGCCTGCTTGTAGAGAAGTCCATTGAGTCGGTGCCTCATACGGGAGGAAAGTTGTTTGAGAAAAACAGTCCTCCCTACAAGGTGATGGTCGAATGGGTCCGGAACGGCGCGCTCAATGACGATCCCTCCACTTTAGCGAAACCGGTTGCTGTTGAGCTCTATCCCCCAAAATTGGTGCTCGAAGGGGCAGGGGCGACGCAGCAGATGACGGTGCGTGCGAAATACAGCGATGGGCATGACCGGGATGTGACTGATTTGGCAGTATTCATCACCAACAATGAGCCCACGGCCGCCGTCACCAAGGAAGGATTGGTCACCGCCGGCAAGCGGGGAGAAGCCTTCATTATGGCCCGCTTCGAAACCTTCACCGTTGGTATTCAGGCGATTGTGATTCCGGAAGGCTTGCAATATACCCGCCCCACGGTCAAAGAAAACAATTACGTGGACCATTTGGTGCATGAAAAACTCCACAAGCTCCGCATCATTCCTTCAGGAACCTGCACGGATGAGGAGTTCCTGCGTCGCATCTACATCGATGTCGTGGGGCAGCTACCGACCGAAGCGGAATATCTCGCTTTCATGGGCGACACCGCAGCCGACAAACGGGCCAAAGTCATTGACGGTCTGCTGGAGCGTAAAGAATTCACGGAAATGTGGGTCATGAAGTGGTCCGAGTTGCTCAAGATCCGTTCTGATAACCAGACGATGAGCTACAAAGCGGCGCTTCTTTATTACAATTGGTTCAAGGACCGTCTGGCAAACAACACTCCTTTTAACCAGATTGTGATTGATCTGCTCTCGGCCACTGGCGGAACCTTCGACAATCCGGCCACCAACTTCTATCAGGTTGAGCGGGACAATCTCAAAATGGCGGAAAACGTCGCCCAGGTGTTCATGGGGATGCGGTTGCAGTGTGCCCAATGCCATAACCATCCGTTTGACCGTTGGACCATGGATGACTACTATGGCTGGGCCAACTTCTTTGCCCAGGTGGGGCGGAAGCGGGCGGATGATCCACGAGAACAGGTCATCTACAACAGTGGTGGCGGGGATGTGAAGCACCTCATCGGCGGCAAGATCATTCCCCCCCGTTTCCTAGGTGGTGAAACGCCTGATGTCGCTGGCAAAGACCGTCGGCGCGTTCTAGCCGAATGGTTGGCTTCGCCGGACAATCCTTGGTTCGCCAAGAACATCACCAACATGGTCTGGTCCCACTTTTTCGGTGTCGGGATCATCGACCCGGTGGATGATGTGCGGGTCAGCAATCCCGCCACCAACCCCGAATTGCTCGATGAGCTCGGGAAACGCTGGCAGAATTACAACTACGATTTCAAGCAATTGGTTCGTGATATCTGTAATTCGCAAGCCTACCAGCGTTCGACTCAGGCGAATCCCACCAATGAATCGGATTTGAAAAACTTTGCCCGGGCTCGGGTGCGCCGCCAGCGTGCCGAAGTGCTTCTGGATGTCATCACTCAAGCGACCGAAACGAAAAACAAATTCCGAGGGTTGCCTCTTGGGGCGCGTGCCGTTCAAATTGCGGACGGGACCACCACAAACTACTTCCTGCAGACGTTTGGTCGTGCCGAACGCACCACCGTTTGTTCCTGCGAAGTCAAGATGGACCCCAGTCTCTCCCAGGCGCTCCATCTGCTCAACGGTGACACCGTGACGTCCAAGGTCGAGCAGGGGGGGGTGGTTAAAACACTGCTGGCCGAAAAGAAAACGCCGGAACAGATTATTGAGTCCATCTATATCCGGACCGTGACCCGCAAGCCCACGCCTGAAGAAACCAAGCAGCTCATGGCGCAAGTCACTGCTGTGGGCGAAGATGCCGCCCAAAAACAACAGGTATTGAATGATATCTTCTGGGCGGTACTCAACTCCAAAGAGTTCATCTTCAATCATTGATTCCAGCGGGATTCCCCGCTTATCCAACCGCCAATCTCCGTCGCACTGGAGATTGGCGGTTTTTTTGTGCTCGCCACTCTCCCGGGAATGAGAAGCACACCAACGATCGAGTGTTATGGAAACTCAGATTCGGGAGGCGGTTTTTTCAGGATATTTGTCTCAATAGTGAGAAAATGAGAGATTTATCAAAAATAAAGATCATTTTTGAAAGAAAGAGATTTCAAATCCACCAAAATGTGGTTTCTTAAGGGATGCGAACAATTTGTCTGGTTTGGATGGCGATATCTCTGTTGCTGGCGTGTTTTGCCGGAGTCGGGCTTAAAAAAACCGAAACTGCTGCCCGCAGCTTCTCCGCCTACGAAGCCTATCCCGAGGGGTGGGCGGACAAGGTCAAGGGGATCGATGACCCGGCGCTGCTGCGAAAATTGCTGCTGGAATCGATGATCACCGAGAGGCGGTTCGATCAAATCATTGTGCAGGGTTCCTCCATGCTGGCCGGTCTTCATTACATTGTGTTGGCCCTTGCGGCGGCCCATGTTCTATGGGGAATGCTGTGGCTCCTCAAAACTCGTCGTAAGAAACCCGCGACGGTTCAATCCACCGTGATGGAACCCATGGGCGGCGCGCAAGCCGCCTGACCTCCGCTGCTTTGTCTTCGGGATTGCCGAGGATGGCAGGCCGGGCATATTGGGTTCCGCTGCTATGCAGAAGCCGAATCCAATCCCGTTGCCACCCTCCGATCCATTGACATGGAGTCTGGTGGACCTTGTTGATCTGGAGTGGCAGCTTGCGTTGGATGCCGAAGTGTCCGCGGAAGATCTCTGGGATCGTGATCGGAGAATTTCCCGGGAACAATTGGTTCCCGTCCTCGGCAAAGAGTTGGTGCCGGAAGCAGGTCGCGAAATCCGCTCCTGCGGGCTTCGGCTCTGGCTGGAGGAAGTTCGCAAATCCTGCCGGGAAGAGTCGGTCGGAGAAATGGTTTGCCATGGGCGAGGACTGATGGCTCTGATTCTTGGTTTCATTGCGGTCACTGCCGGGAGCGGTCTGGTGTTCGGGCTCTTGCACCGGGAATGGCGGTATTTCAATGTGGTGCACTTCCTGCTAGCCACCTTGGCCCCCCAGTTTCTGTTGTTGTTGTTGCTTCTGCTGGGCAGGGTTTGGGGAAAGATCCGCAGTCCGTCCCACCGTTCCACCAGCCTCTGGCGCAACCTGTTGGCAGATCTTTGGAGCAAATTGGCCACTCATGCCTGGACCCGGCGTCTCTCGGATGTCGCCCTGCGCGCCCGGACCGGGAAGTTGGGGGCCTTGGTCCGTCCCTGGTTGGTCTGGCCGGTGGCGCGCCTGACCCAGACTGCGGCGATTTGGTACAATCTCGGGATCATGGGAGCCTTCGCCGGCATTCTCCTCGGGATGGATGTGCGATTTTTTTGGGAAAGCACCCCAGGAGTCAGTGCTGAGGAGGGGCTGCACCAAGTAGTGGCGACACTTGCCACGCCCTGGTCCTGGCTGGCTCCACAGACGGTTCCTTCCCTTTCTGGTATTCATGACACCCGGATCGCGGTGACCGGCACCGAAGGGGGGTGGCATGAGCCCGAGGGCGTGAGGAGTGCCGAAATCTGGGTGCCATTCCTCTTTACGACCCTGGGAATCTGGGGGCTCCTGCCCCGGTTGATCCTGCTGGCTTTTTGTTCGTGGCAAGAGCGTCGCATGTTGCTCCGCCAGAACTTCGGAGATCGTCAGCACCGGGAATTGTGGCGTCGCCTCGCAGAATCCGGTCGTCTCATGGTGAATGTGACCGGGCCCGGTGATGATGCCATCGTGCTTTGTTGGGGGGGCGTCGAACCAAACCCGGAGGAGTTACGGCCCGTCATGTTGCAGCAACTTCGATTGAATCCGGTTCAATGGTTTACGGCCGGAGGGCTCGATGTCACCACCGATTCCGTCGCCATTCGGAGCCTTGCCAATTTGGCCGGTGAGAAGTCGGCCGCACCCCTGCCGTTGGTTCTCATTGCCGAGTCATGGGGATTGGCGCCACGGGATTTGGCCGCTTTTTTGACATCTCTCCGTAAGGAGTTGGGGGTGTCTCCCTCGATTCGATGCCTTCTGATCGGTGAACCAAAGGCGGGGCACATTCTGACACCGCCCAAGGCTGAAGATCTCAGGATCTGGGAAAAATTTGCCGCCGATCTGGGAGATGGCGGCTTCATCATCCGACCATTACGGGGAATTCAAGCATGAGTGATCCTGGCGAAACCCCATCGGACCGTTCTCCGGCTCGCTTTGCCGTGGTGGGGCGGGTCAACAAAGGCAAGTCGTCGGTGTTGGCCACCCTTGTGGAGGAAGCCGACAATCAGCGCCTCCGCATCGGGCCAACCCCGGGCGAGACGACTCGGTGCCAAACCATTCCTCTCACACTCAATGGAGAGACCCTCGTAGAGTTCATCGATACTCCGGGATTCAACCAAGCCCGGCAAGCTCTTGCCTGGCTACGGGCGCATCACCGCGAGGAGGAGGGGCGGGCCAGGCTTGAAGCCGTGCGGCAATTTGTGGCCACGTTTCGGAATACGGAGGAATTCGTCGATGAATGCCGACTTCTGCAACCGATTCTCGACGGGGCCGGGATTGTCTATGTGGTCGATGCGTCCAAACCCTATCGGACTGATTTCGTCGCCGAGATGGAGATTCTCCGCTGGACCGGGCGGCCCCGCATGGCAGTGATGAATTTCCTTTCTGGTGACACGAGCCACGCCCAGGAATGGCGGGAGCACCTCGGGGAGTTCTTCAATCTGACCAGAGACTTCAACGCCCATACCGCGAGATTCCGGGAGCGCATCCGGCTGCTCCGTCACCTCCTGGAAATTGAGGATCGTCATCGTGGTAGCATCGAAAAAACCATCCAGCTGCTCGAAAGCGGATGGAACCGGCGTCGTGAAGACGCTGCCGACATCGTCATCAATCTGCTGCAGCGGGCCCTCACTGAGAAGGCGTGCAAAAATGCTTCCCATGAAGACACCCGTCGGTCACACCGGCGGCAACAGGTCGAAGCCAAATTGCAGGAGGAATACCGCACCCAGATCCGGATGTTGGAGGGGGGGCAGCATGCGCGACTGAGTCAGCTCTACCGGCATCCCAAGGCCGAAATGACTCACGAAAGCGGGGATGCCGTGCTGGAAGGTGATGATCTGTTTGCCGAAGAAACCTGGCAGGTCCTTGGACTTGCTCCCATGCAACTCGCGGTTGCCGCCACCCTTGCCGGTGGGGCGGCGGGTGCGGGGGTCGATCTGGCAACAGGGGGGGCCACCCATGGCCTAGGAACCGTCATTGGGGCAGCTGGCGGTTTTATCGGCGCCTTGTGGAAAGGCCGCGCTTTGGCGGAAATCAAGATCGACCACCCGCTGCTCGGTGGCGGGCTCAATCCCGGAGGAGTGAAGCTTTGCGCGGGACCTCCCAAAAATCCCAACTTTCCATGGGTTTTGTTGGATCGGGCCTTGTATCATTTCGAGCATCTGGTGACCAGAGCCCATGGTCGGCGCGACCGGTTTGTGATCGATTTCGCGGACCTGACCAAAGCCGGGGAAGGATCGCGCCAGGGATACGCCAGCCGGATCGGAGCCGATGAGCGCAAAGTGTTTGGACGATGGTTCGACGCCCTGTCTCGGGGCCGGGCGGAAGCGATCGGGGATCGCGAGGTTTTCTCTGCCTTGGTGCAAGTGTTGGGACGCATCGAAACGGGAGAGCTGCGCGTAAGATCAAATGGGTCTCTGGAAGAGGACTGTTAATTTTGGTTGGAAAATATCGCGATATAGCTATATTAAAGAAAATGGATCCCTTCATGAACTTTTTCACATCTTCCCCGGATCGCCGCCACCTGCGTCGGGGCTTCAGTTTGCTTCTCTTGGTGGGCTTGATCCCGGGAGCTTGCAGCCACCAGACGGACACACATCCGGCACCTCCTTTGCCGGCGGTGGAGGTTCATTCGGCAGAGGTCACCGAAACAACGATTCCGGTCTACCTTGAAGCCGTCGGCACGGTCCAGCCCCACCGGATGGCCTCTGTTTCCGCCAAGGTCACCGGTCGAGTTCTGCGTATGCTGGCTATACCGGGGCGCGCCGTGAAGGAAGGGGAGACGCTTGCCGAAATCGATGCCGGAGACCTCAGAGCCTCCGCTGAGCGAGCTGAAGCTGCTCTGAATCAGGCCCGTCAGGATCTGGAACGCACCAGGCAACTTTTGGCAAAAGGTGCGACGACAGCGGCCGAGTCCGATCGTGTCGTCGCCGCCGAGCGCATGGCCGCGGCCACTCTCGCCGAAGTCAAAGCCTCTCTCGATCAGGCCATTGTGACCGCGCCTTTCTCCGGCACGGTCTCACGCAAACTGGCTGACAGCGGGGATCTGGCCACCCCTGGTCGCGCTCTTTTCACTGTGGAAGACGGGTCCTTGCTCCGGCTGGAAGTGCCTGTTCCCGAGTCACTCGCGGGTGGTCTCAAACTTGGACAATCGCTGCGGGTCAAGGTGTCTGGAGTGGACTCGGATCTCTCGGCCGCCATCAGTGAGATCGCACCTGCCGCAGACGTGGCCAGCCGGACCTTTCTGATCAAACTCGACCTGCCCAAAGAAGACAGCCTGCGCGCTGGACAATTCGGCCGGGCATACCTCCCCCGGGACGAACGTCAGGCGTTGTATGTCAAATCCAGTGCGCTGGTGAGTCGGGGGCAGATGGACTACCTGTTTGTGGTTGATCCGGAAGGTCCGGTGGCCCGGCTCCGCATTGTCCGCAGTGCGGCGGAGGATGGAGGGAAAGTCGAAATCCTCGGAGGGGTGAATTCCGGTGAACGCGTCGTCACCGATCCCCCATCGGACCTTCTTGATGGCCAACCTGTCACCCTGCTGAACTGATGAAGGATCCCACTCCTCTAGAGGCCCAGGGTTTTGCCGGCCGCCTCGCCACGGCGTTCATCGATTCCAAGCTGACGCCGTTGCTCATCATCGGGGCGGTGCTTTTGGGAATCTTCGCGGTGGTGAAATTGCCCCGGGAAGAGGAACCGCAGATCAAAGTCCCCATGATCGACGTCATGGTTTCCATGCCCGGGGCGACCGCCAAGGAGGTGGAAGAGCAGGTCACCCGTCCCATGGAGAAACTCCTGTGGGAGATCTCCGGAGTCGAATACGTCTACAGCATTTCCAGTCCCGGCGAGAGCCTGGTCATTGTGCGGTTCCAGGTCGGACATGATGAGGAGTCGGCGCTGGTACGGCTCAACCAAAAGCTCCAGTCGAACTACGACCGCATTCCTCCGGGCGTCTCGCAACCTCTGGTCAAGGCCAGTTCGATCGACGATGTCCCGGTCCTCGCGCTCACTCTGCACAGCTCCCGGCTTGATCCTGTTGAACTGAGGCGCCTCGCCGCCGAAGTCGAGGACGCGGTGAAACAGGTGCCCGATGTCGCCGAGACCAGGCTCATCGGAGGCCAACGCCGCAACCTTCGGGCGGTCATCGATCCGGTGAAACTGGCTTCCCGTGAACTCAGTCTCGCGGGTCTGGTTCCCCTGATCCGGCAGGCCAATTCAGAATCCAGATCCGGATCCCTCATTTCCGCCAATGCCGAGACGTTGGTGGAAAGCGGTGCTTTTCTGACCTCGGCCGCCGAACTGGGGGATGTGGTGGTCGGCGTCCATGCCGGGCGTCCGGTGTATCTCCGCGACGTCGCCGACATACATGACGGGGGAGGGGATGCGGAACAGTATGTGCTCCATGGCCTGGGGGCCGGCACTCCCGGAGCGCGGTCTGGAGCCAATGCAGAAAATGGCGTGACCATTACGATCGCAAAACGCCCCGGCACCAACGCCGTGGCGGTCGCCGAGCAAGTCCTCGCCAAGGTCGAAGCCCTGCGGGGACGCGTCCTGCCTGCCGACGTGTCGCTTTCAGTGACCCGGCACTATGGCCATACCGCCGCCGAGAAATCGAATGAGCTGCTCTTCCATATGGGGATCGCTGTGGTTTCCGTGGCGGTCCTGATTCTTTTCATGTTGGGATGGCGTGAGTCGCTTGTGGTCGTGGTGGCCATTCCGGCAACGCTCTCCTTGACCCTGCTGGTCTTCTACCTCTACGGATTCACCCTGAACCGGATCACCCTCTTTGCGCTCATTTTTTCCATCGGGATCCTGGTCGATGACGCCATTGTCGTCGTGGAGAACATCGTGCGTCATCTCCGGCTCCGGGAAAACCGGGGCCAGCCGGTCATTCCGGTGGCGATCCGCGCGGTGAGTGAAGTGGGCAACCCCACGGTGCTTGCGACATGGGCGGTGGTCGCCGCGATTCTCCCCATGGCATTCGTCGGCGGCCTCATGGGACCCTACATGCGGCCCATCCCGATCGGAGCCTCCGCAGCCATGCTGTTCTCGCTCCTCATCGCCTTCATCGTCACGCCGTGGGCGGCGGCGCGGCTGCTCAAGCGCGGCGGGCACGGACACACCGACTCCGGACATGATGACTCTGATTCCTGGTCGACCCGGCTTTATCGCCGCGGGATGCGTGCCCTGCTCAGGAACCGCTTGAGCCGCTGGACCTTCCTCGCGGTGATCGTCGGTCTGCTCCTCGGCAGCATGTCGTTGGTGGGAATCCAGTGGGTGAAAGTGAAAATGCTGCCCTTCGACAACAAGTCGGAGTTTCAGGTGATCATCGACACCCCCGAGGGCAGCACCCTCGAGGAGACTCTTGCGATCGCCCAAGAGATGGCCCGCGTCGTTGCCGCCGAACCCGAGGTGACCGACTACCAGGTCTATGCGGGAACTTCTTCTCCCTTCAATTTCAATGGACTGGTGCGCCATTATTTCCTGCGGCGGGGACCCAATGTGGCTGACATCCAGGTGAATCTCCTCCCAAAACACGAGAGAGCGGCCGTGAGTCATGACATCGCCAAGCGGGTCCGTCCCCGTCTGGCGGAGATCGCTGCCCGTCATGGGGCCACCATTGCGGTCGCCGAAGTGCCGCCTGGTCCTCCCGTGTTACAAACCATCGTGGCCGAGGTTTATGGGAATGACCGCGCCCACCGGGAAGCCCTCGCGAAAGAGGTGCGCCGCATTTTGGAGGAGACTCCGGGGGTGGTCGACATCGACGCCTACGGTGAGGAAGACCAGGTCCGTCACCGCTTTGTCATCGACAAGGAAAAGGCCGCTCTCAACGGCATTTCCGCCGAGACGCTGTCACAAACACTGCGCATCGGGGTGGACGGGCTGGATGTGGATCTCGCACACTTGCCCCGCGAGAAGGAGCCTGTCATGGTGCGGTTGGAACTGCCCCGGGAATTCCGCACCGATCCCGCCCGGCTTCTCGGGCTTCGACTCCGTTCGGGAGATGCCAACGCCCTTCCCGAACCCACGGCCGGAGCGGCCAGCGCCCCTCCTTTGGTGCCGCTGGGAGAGTTGGCAATGGTCACCACCGGCAACATTGACAAGAGCATTTACCACAAGAACCTCCTTCCGGTGACCTACATCGTGGCGGATGTCGCCGGGGTGGTGGAAAGCCCCGTCTACGCCATTTTTCAAATGAACGAAAAACTTGCGGCGATCGACATGACTCGATTTGGCGGCACGGACGAAGGTCTTCAGGTGCTCAACGCCAGCCTGCCGGAACTGGATGTGATCCCATCCTTGAAATGGGACGGGGAGTGGCACATCACGATCGAAGTGTTCCGCGATCTGGGCATTGCCTTCGGGGCTGTTTTGATCCTCATCTACATGCTGATGGTGGGTTGGTTCAAGTCATTTGTTACGCCGCTTGTCGTCATGGCGGCCATTCCCTTCTCCCTCATCGGCATCCTGCCGGCCCACGGAATGATGGGTGCGTTTTTCACCGCCACCTCCATGATTGGCTTCATGGCCGGTGGCGGGATTGTGGTGCGGAATTCCATCATCCTGGTCGATTTCATCCAACTCCGCCTCGCGGAAGGCATGGCGCTGCGGGAGGCGGTGATCGATGCCGGTGCGGTAAGATTCCGTCCCATGCTGCTGACCGCGATGGCGGTGGTGGTTGGTGCCGCGGTGATCCTGAGTGATCCCATTTTCCAAGGGCTAGCCATCGCCCTGATGGCCGGGGAGATCGCTTCACTGTTCGTCAGCCGCCTGGCGGTGCCGGTCCTTTTCTACATGACCAATGCCAAGGCGGGAGACAATGCGCCGACAAAGCCTTCCAGTCCGTCTGAGGCAACTGCCGCCAGTGGCGTCACCCCCTCCGAGTGACCGGAACCAATCACGTGCGGTCGTTTTTTGGGGCCATCGATCGATTTGGCTTCATCAAACACAGGAAATGTGTTAAACCTTGAGAGTCATTCCTAACTCCCCTATCTCTCATGAAAGGCAAAACTTTCGGAACTCTCGCCCTCGCCATCTACCTCATCCTGATTGGAGCTGTGGCCGTCTTTAAAATCAGTCTGGGCCAATTGGATATCCTGCCCCCCATTCTGGCGATTGCCGCCGGAGTGCTGCTGCTGCTGGGTAGGTGATCCCCGCCTTCGGTCGAGGCGCTCTTCAGTGCGCTGCGAGCCAGTTGTCCCCCGTTCCGGTGTCCACCACCACAGGAACCGAGAGGGGCAACGCATCTCGCATGCAATCGACCACCATGGAGGGCAGTCTTTCCTGCTCCTCGAGGTGCAGATCGAAGACCAGTTCGTCATGGACCTGAAGGATGAGTCGGCTCCGGTAGTGGCCTTCGCGGAGGGCATTCTGCACTCGGGTCATGGCGATTTTGATCATGTCGGCGGCCGAACCCTGGATCGGAGTGTTGATGGCGGTCCGTTCGGCTCCACTGCGGGTCATGCCATTGCGGCTGTTGATGTCCCGCAGATAGCGACGGCGGCCCGTCATGGTCTCCACATAGCCGCGTTCCCGGGCCCGGGTCACCGTCTCCTCCATGTAGCGCTGGACTCCGGGATACTGTTTGAAATACTCCTCGATGATGCGGGCCGCCTCCTTGCGATCAATGCCGAGCCGTTTCGCCAGACCGAAGGCGGAAATGCCATAAATGATGCCGAAATTCACCATCTTGGCAGTGCGCCGCATGTCAGGGATCACGTCTTCCACCGCCACCCCGAACACCCGGGCTGCGGTGGCGGAATGAATGTCCAGTCCGGATTGGAAGGCTTCGATCATGGCGGAGTCCCCACTCAGGGAGGCCATGACCCGCAGTTCGATCTGGGAATAGTCCGCCGCGAGGATGAGAAACTCACTGCTGCGCGGCACGAATGCCCGGCGGATTTCCCGGCCCTGCTCGGTGCGGATGGGGATGTTCTGCAGGTTGGGGCCGCTGGATGCGAGACGGCCGGTGGCCGTCATCAGTTGGTGAAACGTGGTATGGACGCGACCCGTGGCTGGGAAAATCGCTTCCGGCAGGGCATCGACATAGGTGCTCTTCAGTTTCGTGGCCTCACGGTAATCGAGGATGGCTCGAATGATTGGATGCTTGCCCTCGAGGGATTCCAAAGTCGCCTCGTCCGTTTTGAACTGCCCCGTCGCGGTTTTGGCCGGTTTTTCGAGCAGGTGGAGACGTCCAAACAGCACTTCGCCGAGTTGCTTCGGGGAGTTGAGATTAAAATCCACGCCGGCCTCCCTGATGATGATGGCTTCCTGGGCCCGGATGCGGTGCTCCAGGTCCACGCGGATCTGATCCAGCGCGGCGGTGTCGATGCGCACGCCTTCAGCCTCCATGGCCACTAATACACTCAGGAGAGGGCATTCGATTTCATGGAAGACCCGGGTCTGGTTCTGCTCGATGAGTTTTTCACGGAAAATTTCCGCCAATTGCCAGGTCACATCGGCGTCTTCGACGGCGTAATCAGCCACTTTTGAGGGATGGAGCTGGTAGACATCCCTCATGTTGCGTTGGGGCGTTTTGCCGGATTTGGGCCCGATCAGGCTTTCGATGGAGACCGGGGTGTAGCCCAGGAAAACCTCCGCGAGGTAGTTCATGTCGTGCCGCTGATCGGGATCGAGCAGGGAATGCGCCAACATGGTGTCGAAGAACGGTCCCCGGACCTCCAAACCCTGCCAATACAGGACACTGAGGTCGAACTTCAGATTGTGTCCGATTTTTTCGATGGCCGCGTTTTCGAAGAGCGGTCGGCACTCCTCCAGCAAGAGCCGGGAGGCTTCGGGTTCTGCGGGGAACGCCAGAAACGCACCCGACCCGGTTTCGCAGGAGACAGCCAGACCGACGATGGAGCAGGTGCGGTGATCCAGTCCGGTTGTTTCCAGATCGAAGCAGAAACGCGGTTCCCGGGAAAGCCGGTCGAGCCATTTTTTCCGTCCGACGGCATCTTCCGCCACGATGAGGGCATAACGGTGAGGCGTGGTTTCGAGTGTTTTGATGTTGGCGAAAAGTTCCCCTTGGATGAGGGGTCCATCGTTCTCCGCCGGTGCCTCTTCCCCCTCGGCAGCAGGATCCAGGGCCGGCTTGAGCCCGGTGGAAAATCCGCGTCCCGCTCTGAAGTCATCACCGTAGAGGCGTTTGCCAATGCTGTTCATTTCCAGCTCAACGAAAAAACTCCGCAGCGCAGTGTCGTCGCGCGGCTGCAGGACCAGGTCGTTCAGCTGCTCCTTGACCGGGGCATCCAGGATGATTCGGGCGAGCTTTTTGGAAAGCAGGGCCTGCTCCGCATGGGCCTCCACATTTTCCTTGAGTTTTCCTTTGAGACCAGGCGCGGCGGCGATGATGCCTTCCACCGAACCGTATTCGGCGATGAGTTTTTTGGCGGTCTTTTCCCCGATCCCGGGGATTCCCGGGATGTTGTCCGAGGCATCCCCCCAGAGACCGAGGATGTCGACGACCTGGTCCGGGGTCTCGACCTGCCACTGCTCCCGGATGGCCGCCAGATCCAGCGTATCGTAATCGGCTCCCCCACGGCCAGGTCGGTAGATGACGGTGCGGTCCGTGACGAGCTGGGCAAAATCCTTGTCCGGCGTCACCATGTAGACACGGGCATCCGGTTCGGCGATGGCAAGGTGGGCGATGGTTCCGATGATGTCATCGGCTTCATAGCCGGGGCATTCCAGGACGGGGATGCGGAAGGCTCCGAGGAGCCGCTTCACCAGTGGGATGGCGGTAACCAGATCCTCCGGCATGGCGTCCCGCTGGGCCTTGTAGGCGGGATACCATTCATGTCGGGGAGTCGGCTCCGGGGTGTCGAAAGCCACGGCAATGTGCGTGGGACGGCAGCGTTCCAGCAGGTCGAGCAGGGTGGTGGTAAATCCGTAAACCGCGGAAGTGTTTAGCCCGGTGGACGTCTGGATGGGGCGGGCGATGAAGGCGAAATGGGCGCGATAAAGCAGCGCCATTGCGTCGAGGAGATAAATGCGGGATTCGGCCATGATGTGAAAAGTGGCCCGAGTGTAGCCCGGTCCTCAGCCGGGGACAATGACGGAATGGGACCCTCCCCGGAAGTCGCGGGGGGAAGCGGGCCAGCTTGCTGGGGGAGGTCAGCCGTGCCGCAGCACCGGCATCACGGCCAGCATTTCCGCGGCGGCTTGGGCGGCTTCCCGTCCCCGGTTGAGCTTTTCCCCCTGGGTGCGCTCCCGGGCATGCTCGGCACTGTCCACCAGCAGCACTTCGTGGATCACGGGAATGAGATGGGCATTCGCCGTGAGATGCAATTGCCGGGTGATGCTCTGGGCGATCAGGTCGGCGTGGGCGGTGGCCCCACGAATGATGACGCCCAAGGCGATGACGGCATCAGGCCTTCCGGAGGAGCGACGGCAGAGCGCTTCCACCGCGACGGGGATCTCATAGGCGCCGGGCACCCGGAAGACTTCGATGGTGGCTTGCGGCACCAACTGGGCCAGTTCGCTCTCCGCCGCTGCGACGAGGGCGTCCGTGTAGTCGGCATTGTAACGGCTGGCGACGATACCGATCCGGTAGGGGTGCTGGTCCGAATGGGAGGAAGGGGTGGGGGAACTCTTGGACATGACAGTGAAGGGAAGGATCAGATGAGATGGCCCATTTTTTCGCGCTTCGTGCGGAGATACTGCTCGTTGTGGGGGTTGGATTCACAAACGATTGGAACCTGTTCCACAATCTCCAGTTGGTGGCCATCCAGCCCGATCATTTTTTTCGGGTTGTTCGTCATTAGCCTGATCTTTCGGACGCCCAAGTCGTGGAGGATCTGCGCTCCCATGCCATAATCGCGGAGGTCCATCGGAAAGCCGAGCCGTTCGTTGGCTTCGACGGTGTCCAGTCCTTGTTCCTGCAGCTTGTAGGCGCGGATTTTGTTGACCAGGCCAATGCCCCTGCCTTCCTGCCGCATGTATACAAGCACTCCGCAGCCGGCCTGTTCGATCTGGGTCAGGGCCGAGTGCAGCTGGGGACCACAGTCACAGCGGCAGGATCCGAAAACATCTCCGGTGAGACATTCACTGTGAACGCGCACCAAGACCGGTTCGTTGGGGTCGATGCGACCTTTGACCAACGCGAGATGGTGTTCTGTCGGGTCAAGTTCACTCTGGTAGATGTTCAGCCCGAAGGTCCCATAGTCAGTGGGCAGCTCGATGTGCTCGATCCGCGTCACCAGGCGTTCCAAGCGTCGTCGGTATTCGATCAGCGAGGCAATGGTGCCGAGTTTCAGGTCATGTTTGCGGCAGTATTCGATCAGTTGCGGCAGTCGGGCCATGGTGCCGTCTTCGTTGAGGATCTCGCAGATGACTCCCGCCGGCTCAAGTCCGGAGAGACGGGCCAGATCCACCGCCGCCTCCGTGTGGCCGGCGCGGCGCAGTACCCCGCCATTCTTGGCCTGGAGCGGCAAAATATGGCCGGGCTGGACGAGGTCGGCCGCGTGAGCCCGGGGATCGGCAAGGACCTGAATGGTCCGGGCACGGTCCGGGGCGCTGATGCCGGTGGTCACCCCGCTGGCGGCATCAACCGCCACGGTGAAGTTGGTCCCGTAGTGCTCTGTGTTGCGTCGCACCATCGGGGGGAGGCCGAGGCGCTGGGTGGCTTGCACCGTTATGGGAGCGCAGATCAGTCCGCGTCCATGGGTGATCATGAAATTGATCATCTCCGGGGTGGTTTTGGAAGCGGCCGCAATGAGGTCGCCTTCATTTTCACGATCCTCGTCATCCACCACCACCACCATGCGACCGGCGGCAATATCTGCGATGAGGTCAGGAACGGGACTGAAAGGAGAATCGGGATCCATAGGGGTTTGGCTGCTGCCGTGGCAAGGCGGAGGCGTCCAAAGGTAGCACCGATCTCCCAGGATGGAAGCTGCGCGTCCAGCGAAACGAATGTTGGAAAATTGTCACTTGCCGGGTTTCCATAGGCGGGTATTTGTGGTAACAATAACCGGAACCGTGGAGTTGCTGCCACTATGCGACTCCTTCAAAATCCATTGGTTTGGCCAATTTGGGCCATTTTGATCCTCTTTTGGGCCGTGATGCCCGGTGCCGCCCGGTCACAAACGGTGACTTTCAGCGGGGTTTTCATCGGTTTTGATGAGCCGGAGTTTTCCTCTCTTGGGACACTGTCAGCGGGACCTGGAGGTGCCTCCTTGGGCGGATTCAATCTGGTTAATGACAGCACCGGCCTCAAACAAACCGGCGTGGCCGCCGGGATGAGCGACAGGGCGGATTTTGCGATCGCGGTTCAGAGCCAGCTGAGCGGGGCTGGAGGCACTGTCAGTTGGGATTACAGCCCTAGTTTTGCGGGAGCCCTGCGGGCGAACCATGCCTTCTCCGGAACCGTTGCCGCGAACAATCCCGGCTCCCGTTTGGTCAACACGCTGGTTCTGACCTTTGGCAGCCATTTGATGGTGACCGATTTTGTGGCCGACTTTTCCAGTTTGAACACCCGGGGCATCGGCTGGGAAGTCTCGGTATTGGAGTTTCTCGACGCGGTCGGCAATCCATTTTCCGCCACCCCACTGATACCGGCCTATCTGGCCGCTTCCAGCTTCACGGGCAGTTCGGCTACCGGGACCTTCGTCACGGCGGACAAAAGCACCGTCACCGGGGTGGGGACGAGTCTCACCGCGGCAGGCATCACGGGGCCGGAGGACGTGCTCTCCGACGGGAGCAATCTCACCACTGGAGCCACGGCGGATTCCCTTTCCTACTTTGATGTGGGGCTGCCTCCGGGAACTCAGATCGGTGGCTTGCGCTGGACTACGGTTTTTGAGGACGTGCGGGGGATCACCAACGGAAGTTCCAGCTTCACGGCTTCGTTTCTCGATTTCACGTTCTCGGGCACGTTTTTGGATCCGACCGCCCCTCTGTTGCCGCCATCTCCTGCGGTGGTCATTTTGATCTCCTCTGGGAAGGACACATCAAGAGTGTTTGTCGAGGACACAGGAGCGATGATTTCAGGTATCAGGGCCCTGCCGGTCATGGCGGCGCAGCGTTCCGCAGCGATGAACTCCGCTCGCTTGCTGATGAGGGATGTCAATTCCCGTCTCTTCCGCCTCCGATCGGGAAAGGCCGGTGCCGCAGCACGTCAGGAGGCGCCTGCCGTGCCCGTCTGGACGGTTCTGGCCGCCGATTCCTTGGGCAAGGAAGTGGTGGCGCCCGGGGGTGGAAAAAACCCGATCCTTGCCGAAAGCGATCCTCTTTCCCAAGGGGGCAAGGAATTGATCGATGCTGCCGTGGCCTGGCAGGACTTCAAACGTTGGAGTCTTTATGCCAGTGGTGATTTCGGGTCTATGGGCATCGGTTCCCTGGGCACCCAAACAGGTTTTGCCACTGAATCTTCCGCGGCCAGTGTGGGAGTGGAGCGTGATTGGGGGGAGAATGTTCGGATTGGTGGGGCCGTGTCCCGGGGTTGGGTGGACGAAGCCTTGGCCGACCACCTCGTCGCCACCGACCTCGAAGGGTCGGGCCTTTCTGCCTACCTTGATGCCGTCCGGGGACAAGCGTGGGGAGGGGTGCTCTATCATTTCGACTCTTTGGATCACGACATCAGCCGTCAGGCGGGGCACGGACGACTCGCCAGAGGGACGACCGAGAGCCGGACCCACGCCGTGATGTTCTCGGCCGGATGGAATGAAACTGTCGGCCGCCATTGGGTCACCGGGCCGGTCGCCGGGATCGACTGGCTGCAGGGGCAGGTCGACGGCTATGCCGAGCAGGGGGGGCTGGATCGCAATCTGCTCTTTGACGGCATCGGCTACCAGTCACTCACCACATCGGTGGGATGGCAGGTCTCTGGCCACTATGATTGGAGACGGCTGCGGCTCATTCCCCAGTTCCGATTGTCCTGGTGTCGGGAAAACCTGGAGGATGATCAGTTGCTGCACGCTCGTCTGCTTGACAGTCCGTTTTATGAGGTGAA
This sequence comes from Akkermansiaceae bacterium, assembly GCA_024233005.1. GTDB lineage: Bacteria > Verrucomicrobiota > Verrucomicrobiia > Verrucomicrobiales > DEV007 > JACKQE01. The sequence continues at coordinate 123,873 of JACKQE010000002.1, forward strand.
GAACGGCCGTTTGCATCCCTACGGCGAATTCGATGCCAGCGCGAGGCTGCGTCATTTGCCGCCGGACTACTTCACTGCCGGTGTCGGATTGCAGGTTGGCTTGCCCAAGGACTGGTCCGTTTTTCTGGATGCCGAAACCCATTTTGGTCGCCAATGGGAGGAATCATTCATGGGCAGCCTGCGGGTCGGGCGAGACTTTTGAGGGAGCCGGCACCCCATCCCGATGGGGTGGGGTGTCGGCACGACTGTCAGTTTGCTTTTTTGGGACGGTTCAACACATCGTCCCGGGTCGTTTCGACCACGGCAAGAACTTTGGTGATGAGGTCCTGATTCACCTTCAACTCCTCAAGAGTGGCCTTCAGATGCTCCGCGATGGCGTTGAAGTGCGAGTCGTTCAGATCCGGTAGATTCGCATGGGCCGTCCGCATGTCCTTTCCTTCATATTTGATGGGCGCTCCCAGCGCGTAGGAAAGAAACGTCTTCTGTTTGCGACGCTGGCGGTCCATGTTCACATCATCGAAGAAATGCTTTACTCGGGCGTCGACCAAAACTTTGGTGTAAAAAAGATCAACTGCGGCATCAATGGCCGCTTTGCCTCCGAGTTGTTGGTATAAGCTTGCCGCTCGGTCCGCTTCGAATTTCTTGCGGCAGGCTTCCTCGGCAAAGGCGAAGGTTTTTCCTTCATAGACCGTGGTGATGTTCGGGTTCGCCGGCTTACCGCTGATGGGGCAGACCGTATTCAAGGCATCCTGGGCCATCGCCTGGAGCGAGAAGGTGACAAGGAAGAGGATCACGAGTTTTTTCATGGAGCTTGGGATTGAAGTTGTGCCACCGGTCAAACGTGCCAGTGTGAATCTTGAAGCATTAACTGGATAACAATATCCGATTTCAATTTGTCCATTTGTAATTGGATGTCAATATCCGATTTTATCACTGCGGAATTACGCCATGTTTACCAAAGCCGTCGAATATGCCCTCCGCGCCGTGGCGCATCTGGCTCATGAGTCCCCTGAGGCGCGGACCACCGAGCAGATCGCCGAGGCCACGAAGGTGGATTCGCTGACCTATTTGTCCAAAGTGCTCCAGAATTTGCGTCGACAGGGCATCCTGCGATCGATTCGTGGTCACGGCGGAGGGATGACCCTGGCGCGTCAACCCAGCGAACTCACGATTCTCGAGGTCGTGAATGCGGTCGAACCCATCCAAAGGCTCAAAACTTGTCCCCTCGGGCTGGTCTCTCATGGCGTGAGGCTCTGCCCTCTCCATCGAAGGATCGACAATGCCCTCGCTCTCGTGGAGGAAGCCTTCGGTGGCACCACGCTGGCGGAAGTGCTGGCGGAAAAGACGGACAGTCCGCCCCTCTGCGAGGGACTCTTGCGCCCTGATCCGGTGGCCTGAAAGTTGACCCGGCCTTCCGCTTGGAGAGGTCAGGCTTTGTCCCAGATCTCCAGGGCTTCCAGATAAATGGACTCCAGGCGCTGGATCTGGGCTGCCTGCTCGAAATTCTCCCGGGCACTCTGCGCGGCGGCTTCACTGAACGTCCGCCACGTTTCCGGGCTCTGAGTGAGCAGTCCCAGATGGTGGAGCAATGCCGGACCATCGTCTTCGGGCACCAGAAATCCCGTCCGGCCACTCTCCACTGCCTCTGGAATGCCACCATGCAGGGTCGCCAGAACTGGCAGGCCGGTCGCCATGGCTTCAACCATCGAGTTGGGCACGCCTTCCTGATTCTGGTCCGCGGTCATGCGGCTAGGGTGGATGAACAGATGCGCGTCGTGGTATAGCTCCCTTAAGCCATCGACATCAAGGAATCCCGCGAAATGCACCCTTTCGGCCACGCCGAGATCCCGGGCCATCTGCCGCAACGAGTCTTCGAGTGGGCCTTCTCCGGCGATGGTGAGCTTCGCTGTCGGGCAACTTTTGCTGAACCCGGCGAATGCCTGCAGGGTGAGGTCGAGTCCTTTTTTGTCGATCAGTCGGCAGGCCTGCACCAGATGCCAAGCCTGGCCATCCTCGGGGAGTTTGCGCTGCTTCCAAGGAAACTGATCCATGGGAATGCCGGTGCGGTTGATCCTGATCTTGGCCTCGGGGCAGCCCAGATCGAGGAGCCGCTGTTTCAGGCTTTCCGACCGGACCATGGCCAGGGGCACGGTCTGGAGGAGTTCCCGGAGCCGTTCCGCATAGCCAGGCTGGTCCTCACGGGTCTGCACATCCATCCCATGAAAGGAAACCACCGTCGGGCGGTCCCACCGCTGGAGGATGGGCAGGAGATGCACCCCGGTATGGCCAAAATAGACATGCATCAGATCCGCCCCGCGGCGGGCCAGGATTTTTTGGAGCGCGCCGTATTCTCCCCGGTAGACCACCGGAGGCTCTTTGCGGATGTATTTCAACCAGAAACGCCGCAGGAAATTGGTCTTGGCAGGCCGATGCAATTCGATCTCAGAGAACGGGAACCGGTCCTCGCAACGCCGTTCTTTGGTGATGACAAAGGTATCGACCCGGCGCAGGGCGGTGACCTGCCGGTAGATGTGCATCATTTCCGGTTTGAGAAAGGTGGTGCAATAGCTGGCGACGAGAGGTTTGCGCACGACACGCGAGTAATGGGGCGGTACGACCGGCAAGTCAAGCGGAAGGGACCCCGGGAAAACCGGGATCTGGCGCCTCACCGGAAGAACCTGGAGGAGGGGGGACCACTGCCTTGGTCACCTCCTCATACGCATCCCGCACCACCCAGCCGCAGCTCTCCAGGGTGCCCTTGGCGAGTTCCTCCGGACAGCCGGTCAATTCTCGGAGAATACGGACAGCACGGGCACGGAGTTTGGTGTTGGAGGGATCCACGTCGACCATCAGATTTTCGATGACCTTACCGCCCTGCGCCAGGGCCAGCGTGGTGAACAGGTTGAGGATCAACTTGGTGGCCGTTCCGGATTTAAGCCTGGTCGATCCGGTCAGAACCTCGGGACCCAGATCGGGAGCGATGATTTCGTCCGGGCGCCACTCCGCCGTGAGGATTTCATGAAGTCTGGGATTGAAGGCCAGGATCACGGTGAAGGCTCCCTGTTTGCGCGCCTGTCGCAGGGCGCCCCACACAAAGGGGGTGCGGCCGCTCGCTGCAATCCCCACCACGACGTCCCGGGAGCCGGTCCGACGCGCCCGGATGGCCTCCGCCCCGGCGGCGGAATCGTCCTCCGCACCCTCCACCGCGATCCGCAGGGCACGATCCCCACCGGCGATGATCCCCTGCACCAGACTGCGGGGAGTACGGAAGGTCGGCGGGCATTCGCTGGCGTCGAGCACCCCAAGTCGGCCGCTGGTGCCGGCTCCGACGTAAAACAGTCTACCCCCTTCGGAAAAGGCGCGGGTCACTCGCCGGATGACCCGGACGATGGCTTCCCGTTCTTTCAAAATAGCGGAAGGCAGTGCCGCATCCTGTTCGAGCATCATGGCCACGGCTTCCTCCAAGGGCATGCGGTCGAGGTGGAGAGATGCCGGATTGCGCTGTTCGGTGGGCGAAAACACCAGATCCTCCAGCCGGACGGGGGTGTCGGACTCTCCCTTCGATTCCACCGGAAACGCCGGAGCAATGCCTGTCGTGACGGAATCCAAAAGGGCACGGGCCAGGACAACCGCCCCCCAGGCTCCGGCGCGTTCCACGGAAAGGATCTCGACGCCGGACCACCGTTCTGTCAGCAGGGCCTTGAGTTGCTCCGCAAACGCCTGTTGCTGGATCAGGACGCCCCCGGAAAAGAGGAATTGTACCGGATGGCGGGGATCTGGCATCGCCAAATGTCGGGCGCAGGCCAGGGCGTCCTCGGCCAAGGTCTCCGCCGCTTCTCCGATGATGGTTCGGGCCATGGGATCCCCTGCCTGGGCGGCGGCGAAAACCGGGATGGCCAGTCCGGCGAGATCGCGCTTCTCCGCGCGCATCGACCAGGGCACCAGATCCTCGGGATCGTTGAGGAGCAATTCCGCGAGGAGCCCGGCTCCAAGTTCCGGCCAGGCCTCACTGCGGTCATAAGCCGCCATCACTGTCCGCACGGCCCGCAGGCCGATGTCGCAGGCACTGCCCCGGTCACCGATGATGTGGCCGCGCCCGCCGGTCCTCCAGGTCCGGTTTTTCCGATCGCGGCCATAGCAGCACGAGCCGGTGCCGCTGAGGACGACAATGCGGGCGGACCAGTCAGGATGAATGGGGGCCGGAGCTGCGGCGAGCACGGTCTCGAGGTCGTCCGTCGCGTGACAGGGGACACCTTTCCAGATCCGGGCGGCGACCCGGCGGACACGTGCGTGATCTTCCGCGGTGCGGGCTCCGGCCAACCCGATGCCGACTGCCGACAGCGGCGTCCCGGAGGGGAGGGAACGCTGAATATCGACAAACAGTCGGCCCAATTCCAGGTCCGAAAGCAGCCGGAGATTTGCGGGACCTTTGCGGAATTCTGCGAGTGGCAGATCCAAGGCGTCGGACAGCACCACCGAGGTGTGCGTGGCACCGCCGTCAATGCCGAGAACAAAAGGAGGGGAGGCAGCAGGCATGGCACGAAGAAGAGATTCAGAATAACACGGATGAGCCGTTCCCGGCTCACCAATCCGTGATTCCTCCGGATTTTTGAACAAAAAACTTCACCGCGAGGACAACCCCGGCTTGACAACCCCCTGCCTAGTCGCTTTTGGATACCGCCCCGGTTGCCCCCATGCCTGCCTCAGATCCTGTCCACATTTACACCGACGGAGCCTGCTCCGGAAATCCCGGCCCCGGTGGTTACGGGGTGGTGCTCATCTACAAAACCGTGCGCAAGGAAATGAAACGAGGTTTCCTCCGCACGACGAACAACCGCATGGAGTTGCGGGCCGTGATCGCCGGGTTGGAGGAGCTCAAGCGGCCCTGCCATGCCAGGGTTTACTCCGACTCGCAGTACGTCGTCAATGCCATGACGAAGGGGTGGGCGAAAGGCTGGAAACGTCGCGGCTGGCGCAAGGCCGATGGCTCCCCCCGACTCAATGCGGATCTTTTTGAGCAATTGCTGGATTTGTGTGACAAGCACGCGGTGGTGTTTGAATGGGTGCGTGGCCACGCCGGTCACGCGGAGAACGAACGCTGCGACGCCCTGGCAGTGGCCGCCCGCAAAGGTCCGCTCTTGGAGGATGACGGCTGGAGGGACTGAGACCGGTCGATGGTTCCGGATAGGATGGGCGGAAGGAAAATCAAAAATCGAATTTGACGAATGCCGCTCTGGCTGTTTCTTTGCATCCCGCTCCGGAATCCACACCGGGGACAGGGATTTGGTGAGGTGGCTGAGAGGTCGAAAGCACATCTTTGCTAAAGATGCGAGCTCCAAAAGGGTTCCGTGGGTTCGAATCCCACCCTCACCGCCATCATGATCCAAATGCGAACTCGCGGTAGGATTTTCGCAACTCCTTGAAACCAAGTCACTTGCGTAAAGGTCCAAGTTCACCGCGAACCACTGAGTTCGTATTTGAGTACTCCAGGTATGCGGATTTCCCGGAATCGGTTCCTTTTTCGGGTCCAGCCGGTGAACTCGAACCTGACGCAGAAGCAGCCGCAGAAGGTCGCATTGCTCGTCGAAGGAAACGCCCCCAATGGTCTTCTCAAAGTCCAGAAGGTTCTTTGCCACAAGGTGCTCGTCCGTCACCGCCCGCTCGCGATAGGCGATGTCGATCTTCACCTTTTCAATCTCCCGCTCCAGTTCGTGCTTCTGCTTCGCCAAGTCCTCCGCCGCCGCGAGGGTTTCCCGCCCGAAGTGCGCGGAATCGGTCTTGCGAACCAAGGCAAGGTAACGCTGGAGTTCCTCGCCCATCTCGGTGTGCTGGCGCTGAAGCTCGGCCAGCTTCGTTTTCAGGGGGCGGATTGACTTGCTCTTTTCCTCATTGGTGGAGGCAACCGCCGCCTTGATGATTTCAGGCCGACGGCCAATCTCGCCCAAAATCTGGATTACGAAGTCATCAATGGCCCGCGCGGGAACATTGCGCAGGGAGCACGTCGCGGCCTTGCCGTCCTTGCTGACGTTGTTGCAGGTGTAGTAGAGGTAGGGATTGCCGTCCCGGTCTTTCTTGCCGCCCGGCTTGGGCGTGAGGCGGTGGCCGCATTCCCCGCAGCGGATGATGCCCTTGAGCAGAGACTGATGGGTATTGCGGTCCAGCACCGCCTCCATGCGTTTCTTCCCTTTGCCGCTCAGCGCGTCATTGGCTTCCTGCCAGAGCTTTTCACTCACCAGCGCTTCATGCTCGCCGGGATAGTCCTCCCCGTTGTGGTGAACGATCCCCTTATACAGAGGATTGGTGACGATGACCTTGATTTTGTTCGGGATGAACCGCTTGCCGCCCACGACCATTTCATTGCCCCGGCGGCTCTTCACCGTCCGTTCAGGGGTGCGCAACCCTTCAGCGTTCAACGCGCCGGCCACCTTCGCCGCGCTGCGTAGCTCCTTGCTCAACTCGAAGACCCGGCGGGCGATGGGAGCTTCCGAAGGATCGGGATGAATCTGCTTGGTGATGGGATCGTGGGCATAGCCCAAGGGTGCCCAGCCACCGTTCCACAAGCCTTTCTTGGCGCGTTCCGCGATCTTGTGGGAGACGCGCTCCGCGATCATCTCCCGCTCGAACTGGCCGAAGGAAAGCAGCATGTTGAGCATGAGCATTCCCATCGGCGTACTGGTGTCGAAAGCCTGCGTGGCAGAAACGAAGTTGACCTTGTGCTCGTTGAGGATTTTCCAGAACTCGTAGAAGTCCGGCAGATAGCGGGTGATGCGGTCCAGCTTGTAGGCCACCACCACGTCCACCTGTCCGGCCTTCACCTCCTGAATGAGCGCCTGCATTCCGGGCCGTTCGAGGTTCTTTCCCGAGTATCCGGGGTCATCCAGATACATGGTTGTTTTCCAGCCTTCATGGAGGTGAACCGCAATGGCGTGCTCGCAGATGTCGCGCTGGCTTTCGAGTGAGTTGTAATCCCCGCGTGCCTGGTCATCGGTGGAAACGCGGGTGTAAATCGCGCAGCGCACGAGGGGTGCAGCGGATGCCGTGGAGAGGGCTGAATTAGAGGCGGATCGTTTCTTCATGACCGATGTGTTTCTGAGAGAGAGCATACCCCAAAAACCAAAAGTTCGCAATAGTTACCTCGGTATCCAAGGCAACTTTTGACCCGCTTTTTGCGGGCCATGCGCGCCCGATTCCGGGGTGCGCCTAACCAGCGCGAAAGCGGGTATTTGCAGACACGCAAGAGTTTGGTTTCCGACGGGAAGTGGGTTGCGCCCGATTGGGAGCAAGATGGGACGGCCATCTTGTCATGAGACGGCCCGCATCGTATGCTGCCGTCAACTTCCCGCGCTTCCCGATGCTGAAGCACCATCTCTGAATCCCACTCTGGATTCCAACCGAGGTTTTTCGCGCACCAACTGGCGTGCCTGCCTTCGCCCAAACGCGTGGAAACCTGTATCTCGTGGCCGCCAATGCGTCCGGGGTTTCCATGCCCCGCCATCGCATATGCCATGAATCTGTCAGACATTGGAACCACCGAGGCCGAATCCACCCGCGGGCCATCAGGCCGTGCATTCAGAAACGTGCGGAACGAGCAAGCCGCACAGAAACTTGCCGAAGTGATGCCGCTTCTCACTGAAACCCTAACCCACCACTGGAGTACGGGCCAAGGGACGCGCGTCCGTGATATCCTATGGAGCCTCTATTCGTGCAGCCATCTTGTGAACCTCGGCGATGCCTACTCGGGATTGGACACCAACGTGGCTGAAGCGATAGGCGCGGCTATTCACTCCCGCCTGATCTTTGGCCCGGAGGTGGAGTCATTGCTTGGCGAAATTCTGCGCGTCTCCGGCGAGTTCGCCCGCTTCGACCGCGAGGAAACCGCCACGCCGGAGGGTTTGCCCGTAATCTATCCGCCCACACCGGCCAGCGCGGAAAAGCTACGGCAACTGGCCGTTGCCGCCGAGCGGCGAGAACGAACGGAGGAGGATTGAACATCATACCCCACTGCCTCTTTCCGGCATCCGGTGTCTCCGTGCCGAAGGCGTTCCGGAATATGCCCGTGCTGAATGATCACATCGGCTGAGCGCTGCGGCTATTTCACAAATTGGGCAAATGTCTCTTGGTCCAGCCGGTCAACCACCTGCTGTCGCAATTCGACGAAGGTGTCATGCAGAGGGCACTGCGGCCCTGAACCGCACCAGTGCGGGCCAAAGGGGCACATCACCTGGCTTTCCACATCTTCGAACACCCGTACCACGTCGAGCAGCGAGATTTTGGCGGGATTGCGCGCCAACCGGTAGCCTCCCGACGGACCGGATTTGCCGCTGACCAGTCCGGCCGAGGAGAGAAGGGTGAGGATTTTGGCCACTAGCGCCTGCGAAAGATCGCGCGCAGCGGCAATCTCGCCGCTGCCAGCCAGTCGCTGTTCCCCGCTGATTTCAGCGAGGTAACTGACTGCGGCAATACCGGCTTGGGCGAGCTTGCTGTAGCTGAACATGAGTATGAGCCGATACTAGGCTCCTTTCTCACCCTCATCGCCAGTGGAAACCTTGTGTGTCTTCAATGACCAGCCGGTTTTCAGCCCAAGCACAAACCAGCTCAGTGTGATCGTGCCGATAGCGAAAATGGTGTCGCCCACGACGCGCAGCCATTTGAAAGTATCCATGATGCCGCTGCCGAGAAACTCCTCGCTGCGGGCATACCACAGGCCGTGATTCACGCTCGCCAGGGTTTGCAACAAGCCGAGCGGCAGCAGACTCAGCAGCGCCATCAGCAGCAGGCCGATGTTGATCGCCCAGAACGAAAAGCGGATGAGCCCTTCCTTCCACTGTCCGGGCGCGGCGAGGCCTTTGGCCACGAAGAGCATCAGGCCGATGCCAAGCATCCCGTAGACGCCGAAGAGCGCGGTGTGGCCGTGCAGCGGCGTAGTGTTCAGCCCCTGCATGTAGTAGAGCGCGATGGGCGGATTGATGAGGAAGCCGAAGATGCCAGCGCCCAGCATGTTCCAGAAGGAAACGGATAGCATGCACCAGATGGGCCACTTGTATTCGCGCACCCATTCCCTGGCCTGGCTGAGTTTGTAGTTGTGCCACGCCTCGAAGCCGATCAGCACCAGTGGCACGACCTCCAGCGCGCTGAAGGTGGCACCCAGCGCCAGTACGGAAGTCGGCGTGCCCGCAAAATACAAGTGATGGAAGGTGCCGAGGATGCCGCCCGCAAGGAAGATCGTGGTGGCGAAAAGCACGCCCGCCGTGGCCACGCCGATGCGCAGCAGTCCCATGCGCGTGAACATGAAGGTGATGACCACGGTGGCGAAGACTTCGAAGAACCCTTCCACCCACAGATGCACCACCCACCAGCGCCAGTAGGTCGCCATCGACAGGTGGGTCTGCCGCTCCCACATCAGCCCGGCGGCGAAAAACACCGCGATCGCCACCGTGGAGAGGAAAAACAGCACCAGCAAATGGCGGCTTTCGCTTGGCTTGCGCAGCGCCGGCCACATTGCCCGGCCCATCAGCGTCAACCAGATAATTAGTCCGGCGAAGAGCAAAATCTGCCACAGGCGTCCCATCTCGGCGTATTCATAACCCTGGTGGCCGAACCAGAAGTTTTCCGCCAGCCCCAGCTTCTGCATGATGCCCATCCATTGGCCGGCCATCGATCCCAGCAGAACAAAGACCACCGCGCCAAAGAGCACATTCACACCCAGCCGCTGAAACCTCGGCTCATGCCCGGAAACGGCCGGTGCGATGTAAAGGCCGGTGGCCAGCCACGCCACGGCAATCCACAGCACAGCGAGCTGGACATGCCACGTTCGCGCCACCGAATACGGCAGAAACTCCGCCAGTGGCAGGCCATAGAAATGCTGACCTTCCACGCCGAAGTGCGCCGTCACCACGCCCAGCAGCACCTGCACCAGCAGCAACGCGCACACCACCCAGAAATACTTCAGCGTCGCCCGCATGGAGGGGGTGGCCACCTGCCCCAGCAACGGGTCCTTTTCCGGCAGGAACTCCGCGTCCGGCAGTTCCTCATCGCTGCCCCGCGCGTAGTGGAAGGCCAGCAACGCCACTCCCACCAGCAGCATGATGACGCTGAACCCAGTCCACAGCATCAGGCTGCCGGAGGGCGTGTTGTCGATGAGCGGCTCATGCGGCCAGTTGTTGGTGTAAGTCACCGCCTGCCCCGCACGCTCCGTCATGCAGGACCACGAGGCCCAAAAGAGAAACGCATTCAACGGCTGCAGGCGCGCCGGATCCCGCACCGTTTTTTCCATCATCGCATAGGCCTCGCGCAGCTTCGGCAGGTCGCCTTCCATGCCGCCCCCGAACAGACCCGCGTAATGCGCCATGTTGGCCTTGATGGAGGCCGCACGGTCCGCGCTCACCGTCAGCGTCCCCGTTGCCGCGTCATAACGGTTGGTCCGCAGTTCTTTCTTCAGCCGCGCCTTCAGCGCCGCCTGTCTCTCCGCGTCCAGCGACTCATACGCCGCGCCACCGTCCGCCTTCGCCCAGTGATCCAGCAAAAAAACCGTCTCCCGATGCAGCCAATCCGCCGTCCAGTCGGGAGCCACATAGGCACCATGTCCCCACACGCTGCCGAGTTGCTGCCCGCCGGTGCTCTGCCAGACATTCTGGCCGTCCTTCACCTGCTGCTCCGTGAACAGCACTTCGCCCGTGCCTTCCACCACCACTTGTTTCGCGATGGGCGGAGCCTGCCGGTAGATCTCTCCTCCAAAATACAGCAGCACGGCGAAGGACACGCCCACCACCGCGCCCAAAAGAATCCACAAGCGTTTGAGATTGCGCATGCCGCCGACTTTAGCGGAACCGAACTAAAATAAAAGAATTTTTTTTCTTTTATTCAGAGGGAGGCAGGCGTATCCATCTCGGCACATATGAGTCCACTGAGCGCATCCACCATCGCCATCGTCAAATCCACCGCGCCCGTTCTCGAAGAACACGGCGAATTGCTGACCCGTCATTTCTACAAACGGATGTTCCAGCACAACCCCGAGGTTGCTCCGTTCTTCAATCAGGCCAATCAGGGAGCGGGGCTTCAGCAAAGGGCGCTCGCGGCCGCCATCTGCGCCTATGCCGCGAACATCGATAACCTGGAAGTGCTGGGCGGCGCAGTGGAACTGATCGCTCAAAAGCACGCCTCTCTGCAAATCAAACCTGAGCACTATCCCATCGTCGGTTCCAATCTGCTCGCTTCCATTCAGGAAGTTTTGGGAGCCGGTGCGACAGAAGAGGTCATTCAGGCGTGGGGTGAAGCTTACCAGTTTCTCGCGGCCATCCTCATAGGCCGGGAGGCGCAGATCTATGAAGAGCACCGTGCCACTCCGCATGGCTGGGAGGGATTCAAACCTTTCGTTGTGGCAAGAAAGGAACCGGAAAGCGAAACCATCACCTCATTCTACCTCGAACCCGCGGAAGGCGGCAGTGTGCCGGCTTTCAAAGCCGGTCAATACATTACCTTGCGGGTGCCCAGCCCCTGTGGGCACACGACCATGCGGAACTACAGTCTATCCGATAAACCCGGCAATCCCTGGTATCGGATTTCCGTCAAACGCGAGACTGGAGCGGACGAAAAAACGCCGGATGGATTCGTTTCCAATTTTCTGCACCAGCATGTCCGCACGGGCGATAAAATCGAGGTGGGGCCGCCCTGCGGCGAGTTTTTCCTCGCCCCTCCGGAAGCCCCCGGGCGTCCGCTGGTCTTGCTCTCGGCCGGGGTGGGCATCACTCCCGTCATGAGCATGCTGCTCAGCGCGCTCGACCACACACCGGAGCGAAAGATCTTCTTCCTGCACGGCTGCCTCAACAGCCGCGTCCACGCCTTCCGCACGCAGATTGACGCCCTCGCCCAATCGCATCCCAACCTTACCGTTCGCTATCGCTATGACGGTCCCACCGATCTGGATCGGCAGCGCATGGATGGTGGACCGGTCAGCGAAGGACAAATTGATGCGGAACTGATCGAATCCCTTATCCCAAAACGGGATGCCGACTACTATTTTTGCGGGCCGAAACCCTTCATGGTAAACATTTATCACCAACTTCTTGAATGGGGCATTCCTGCCTCGCAGGCACATTTCGAATTCTTCGGCCCGCGTCAGGATCTTGAAAAACACCGCCCTTAGAACCTGTTTAAAGAGGGCGGACAGGGGCACTCCGAGCACTTTGGCGAAGAAGAATAACTCGTGGTCTCCCACCCACAGCAGCCGGGCTTCGATCTTGGCCAGTGTGCCGCGCGATCGGTCATACCCGGCCATTTGCAGTTTGATGGCCAGTTGTTCTTGAGTCATCCCGCGTTGATACCTAATCTTTCTCACCTGCGGGCCAATTAAGTTTCTGTATCGGGTTTTCATGGCGGAGGATGTAGTTCATGGTCCGCCATTCTATTTCCTTGTCCGCCTCGACCCCATTCCCAATCGGGAGCAATCTGGCAGCTTCGTTGCTGGCTGGCTTCCTAGCGATCGGCTTCAGCGACTGCCCGTCTAGTAGCGCAATGGCAGGAAAAACGGCATCGGCCTATGGTCCGTCATCGGGGCCGTGCATCAATGCTGCGGCTGGTTGATCTCAGTCGGGAGCAGGGGCCGGGGCATATCATGGGAGGATGGACGGATGATCCCGTTATCCGACTATGAATCCCTGAGCCGCGAGGAGCGAATCCGGCGCATCGGAGCCATCCTCGGCAAAGCCGTCACCCTGCGTCTTGAGCGCGAGCGCGCCGCCAGAGAGGGGGCTGGGGAAGTCCCCACGGCTTCAGGCGAAGCGCCGCCATCCGGCCATGACCTTTCAGCCTCTAATATACCCGCCGAACCGCTGGCCAGCGATGAGCTGATCCTGATGCGCAAAGCCGCCACGCTCGGCTATATCCATCCGCGCGATGCCGCCGCGTGTTTCGGAAGTTCCCGCACCACCGCCTACCGGCGGTTGCAGCACCTTGAACGGGGTGGATGGATCATCCGCAATGGGCAGGGAAAGGCTTCCCGTTACCATCTCACCGACAAGGCCCATTCGGCCCTGAAACGCATGAAACGCATTGTGCGGGACGAGGGAGCCGGAGATTCCGGCCAGTGACCCCGACCCGCACGGCCCCGCCGTGGAACGATTCACTTCAACTGCTCAACCCATGCCGCTCGCAATCCGCCCTCATCCGCTGGAACGCCTCCACCCGTTCAGGGGCGGGAGTCTTGGCGACGCCCATCAACTGGCGAACGCTGAAGGCCCTGATAAGCGCCGGGGCGGTGAGATCCGCGAGGTAGTCTTGTGCGTCCTTGGGCAGATGCAGAAGGCTGAACATCTGCGTCATTCGTGCTTTGCTAAGGCCCTCTTGCTCACCAATTTGCACTTTGGTCAGCGCCTTGTCTTCATCCAGACGCCGCTGCCAGTCGAACACTCTCCAGATGGGATGCCGCGCTGCTTTGTGATTCTCCTGCGCGGTGTCGTCCGAAAGCTCGCCCTGCGCCGTGGATTTGAGAGAGAACTGGAACGGCTCCGCCACGAAAGGAGGCAGATTGTGCTGGTAGTAGGGAAGACCCAAAACGAGCTTGAGCCAGAAAGAAGTTCGTAAAGTGTGCTCGCCCGCACCGCCATTTTTTCTCGAGACTCAGTCGGGCCACCCTGTCCAACCCAGGCATATCCTGCTTATCCCCAGCAGGTATCATTAGTGCGGGTCCACTTTGCTGCCAGAATTTGGAGAGGAAAGAAAAATTCCCCCGGAATTTCAGGCCACATCAAAATTGCGGATTCCGCAGGCGAAATCCGATTGGTCACTGGTCTGGATGATTTCCCAGAATGGCACCACCCGCCGTTGAACTAGGCTTCCTTGGCATTGGCGATGGCAGAGGCCCAAGCAGTGCGGCCATATAACACAAACCGGAATTCTTGCCCTGAGGATGTGAAGACAGCAAGGGAATTCGGGAGGAGTGGGATCAGGTTGAGGAACTTCGTCCAACACTTGGTGATGGTAACAATGTCACTCAACAGGATCAATGTCGTTCCAACTTGGACATTGAACGCGTGTGACTCGAAAATCAGCCTCGTATTGGTAAGGTATAATCTCCCTCCGACGGTTTCAATATGCCGTTGCAAGTTGGCTGGTCCCTGCTTGAGCAGGACTTCATTCGAATCAAGAGGAGTGTTCACAGGAATCAGGAAGATAATGCCAAGCACCCGCCACGCAGGATCGGCCTAAGTTGTAGGAATTTCGGATCAAATCGAGAACCTTGCTCGCTGCCAGTGTCACTTCCATAATCGATCGTTTCAAGGTCGACCTGGAGGTCTGCTACGATTCTCCCGGAAGAAGCAGCAGGATGCCAAAAACAAGGGCGACAACCAAAAGCAGAAATAGAAAACTGACGCCAATTACCCCCCCCCAGGAGCCAAGTTTCCCACCGGCAGAGAGGTGCTGTTCCACCAAGCTGCCATGAACCCGTTTGGACGCTTGAAGTAGCCCAAAGGAGTAAGCCAGCGGAATAATTTGGTTCGGAAACCGATCTGGAAGTTGGAACGCAACGAAAAGCACAACCACGGTGCCAACGATCCCCCAAACAAGACACTGAGTGGCCTTTTGAGGATTTCCAAGCTGCCGATAATTTTTGGCGAAAAACCAGCAGGCAGCAACAGGAGAGCCAATGAAAGAGGCGATGGCAACCTGCTTTGGAGAGTAAAGGATTTGATTAGTGTCAGTAAGCTTTATTTCTGGCGTTTCCATACAATTTATTAAGGCAGAATCACAGTGGGAATGATGCACAAACGAAAACCAAATGACAATCAGATTGGTAGCCTTCCCTTAAGATTTTTGGAAGCATATTCCGTAAAGTCCATAGAAAAAAATCTTTCCCCGTAACTCAAGGGTGACCACTGTGGCCACAGGATCTATGCCAATAGGATTTGAGATTCGGTTCTCAGGAAAACGGAAGGTATCGGCCAGCAGTATCGGAGTTTACGCGATCTTTCTGTTTGACCGGAAGGGATAAAATTCGTTACTGGATTTCCATGCAAAAATTTCCCTTAAATTCGCTTCTCCTCGGGTGCTCCGCTCTGTTGATTGTCATGCTTTGGTTTTTCAGCCAAAAATCCTGGTCCCATTACGAGCAAACACTCGGGACCCGGGATCAGGGCACGATCACCTGGACGACTTCCCAGGGGGATCGGAAAATAGGTGCCGACTACTACTTTGGCGGAAGTTCGGTGCTTCTGTTGGCGGCGGCGTGGCTGGTGGGAAACTTGTTTATCAGAAGAGACAAAGAATCATTTCAAGGCATGATTTCACTTGGCATCTCGGTTCTCGGCATGATTGCTCTGGCAAGATGGCTTGCGGACTGCAGGAGCCATGACAATTCCGCAAACATGCGCTATCTCCTGGCCGGGCAATATCTCGATGACGCGGGTCGCGTGGCCATAGGCCTCGTCGCTTCCTTGGCTCTGCTGGGCACGATTACCATCATACTTGGGCGCAAGAGCGAAGCGAAGGAAAAAAATGCCCCATGACCTGATTCCGGTTCCATGATCAGGAGCTGTCGCGAGTTACTAAATCATGATCGGGACGAACCCGTTACCATCTTTCCCCCCTTCGCAGCATTCGTTATTTGACTAAGCCTTTGCAGGAATTTCCCTCCGCATCCCGGCCTCAGGCTGCACTTGGGTCAACAAGGTTTGAATCGCGAGGAATAACAGGGTGAACACTTTTGGAGGCAGGTCACTTCGCAATCACAGAATCCAGCTTCATCAGAGTGTCACGATCATCAATGTAGTATGCGCGATCTCTCGCTAACCATCGCCGGGAGGGAAGCGGCAGCGAGTCCAGCTCCTTGACGAGGGTATCCGCCACTTTTTCCATTCTCTGTTCCGCTTCCTGCCAGGTAAAACCAGCACCAAGCAGACTAAGAAGGATGAGGTTCCTGCCTTCGACCTCCGACGAGGAAGCGACATCCAGCCGCCTTTGCAATGGCATGTTGTTGCCTCTGGGGTCGGCGCCGGAGGTGTCTTTGCCCGCGGCCAGATCGATCCGCTTGAATGCTTTTTGCAAGTAGCGCTCCTTGAGGAGTTCCGAATCCTCGGCACTGTAAAGCTGCTTGAGTAGCATCCTGCCTCTTTCTTCACCAGCCCTCACCACTTCGTCAGGAATCACCGGCTCCGGGGGGCGCGCAGGAGCCGTGTTTGTTTGGGGACCGGCACCGGGTTTGCTGGTGGCAAAGGTTGTTTCTGATAGCAGTGTGAGAACTTCGACATCTTCAATCTTCATGATCGATTCCCTGCACAGGTCGCGTCGGGCAGCGATGGCGAGTCCTTCAAATGATTTGAGATCGGCCTCCCCGGGCTTGGTGCCTACCATGTCATCGAGTTTCCGTCCCTTGCCAAGCTCAGTGAGCAACCACAGCAGATTAGGCTGAAAAAAACCTTCTGGAGCGGTCTGCAAGGTATCCAACATATATAGTTTCAGCTTGATGGGATCTTTTGATGGCTCCCCGCCAAAGACCACCGCGGCACAAAACACCAGGCTCAGCCTGACAAATAGCTGTTTCATGGCAGAGATTTAGGCCGGACATCACCAATTTGTCAATCGCCGTCGCGATCTCCCGCCTAAAATGTCTCTTGCTTATCCTAGGTTGACTTTCCAGTCGGATCGAAAATTGGGAAAACCCCTTGGTCTTGCCCCTGACGCCGGCACGAAGGCAGATCGTTGTGATGGAATCATTCAAGGGATGGATCTTGAAAGTCAGCCCTTAAGCACTCACGATCCGGTCAAGCAGGGCATCGTTCCGCTCGATCCCTGCCGAGAGGCAACTATGATCGCCCGCAGTTCCCCGTCGCTCCAGCGGTTGGCAGAGGTGAATTCTCCTCCAGAAACTGGACGCCTTTTCTGATCGACTTCCACCAAAGCGGTGGACCAGGCGGAGATTCAGCGAAATAGCGAAGCGCGCCGCGCTTTCCATCGATCGCGCGCCTAATCCGGGCGGCATCCTCCGGTGACCACTTTGAGCCAGCAGGAAGGTAAAGCGGATGCCACTCCGTAGCGCCTCTCGGCGAGAGGTGGATGGTTTCGGAAAGGACGCCGCCATATTTCCGGATCGGCATAAAGGGTGCGCGCGCCAGCTCGAGGGTAGGCCAACGTGCGGACTTGCAGGTCGACATCGCCGAGCCGCTTCGCGAAAAAATGCGAGGGTGCGATCCGACGGACGGTCGCTTCAGGCGTGCGCCCGCTACGCAGCGTCTCCCGAACGACCGGACCGAGAAGTCTCATCCATCGGTCAATCCGTCGCCAGCCTGAATCACCGGCGCCGCTCCTTTCACGAGGAGCACCGAATGCCCAGGGTGCAGCGAGAGGTGCCGCCGCGTTGTGGTGTCGAGGAAGAGATCGATCTTTTCCGGGCGGTGAACCCTTCCAGAACTTCGACCGTGACGAAACAAAACGGACGCTCTTCCGGATCCTCACGGGCAGCGGCCCCTCACTTTCGATGAGTTGGTCGTGGCGACTTTGGGGAAACGGGATACTGCAAATCTGGCAGGCGTGAGATAATCCGCCGCCAACCAGGCTGGTAAGCCACCGCGAGAATGCTGGCCTGTAAGGAAAACATAGGCGCTCCTGCGCATCACTTCTCAGGCGATATGCCAGATCGGCGGGTATGGGCGCGCTCCTGAAATTGTCATGCGGGTGCCTTCGAGCGGTTTCGGGTGCGCCAAGAAGCGCTTCGCGTACGCTATTGGCGGTCCAGCGCGGAGTCGGAATCTCAGGACGCGCACGTAGTAGAAGGCGCGGAGCTTCGCGTCAGCTGGAGTCTTTCCATGCCGTGAAACAGGTTCAGGAGCCCCAATCGTATTCGTCCAGGTGGCGTTCTCGACATCCACCGTGCTGCCAACACTCGGGACCTTGCCGTTCGCGCGTCTGGTTTGCGGTCACCCTCCACACCACGTCGTAAACCTTCTCCTGCGTTTCGCCGTTCGCACCCAAGCCAGCCTTTGACGACCTGAATCCCGGTCGAGGTTCGCTCCGATCAGGGTCCCTTCGCCTGGCCGCGATGAGGAAGGATGGTGATGTTTGCACCAGGCGCACCCGCGCTCAGATCGCCGCCCATGCGACCTGCCAGCGTAGTAAGCGAAGGCAGTTGCCGGGTCTGCGCGTCAGCTTCGTCAAAGTCGCTCACCAAAAGAAGCGAACGATCAGACGAGAGAACCGGTTGTGGCATGGGTTTCCCTGCGCGCCATGGCGTCCCAGATGAACTCCCGGGTGTTTACTCCTGGGCCCACACACAGCGGCGTAGCCCGCGGCATTTCTCTGATCCATGATCTTGATTCCCGTCTTCGGGTTGTTCATGAACATAGCGTGCATGCCCCGCTCGGGCTGGGCTCCTGCAGGTGGTTTGCCAAAGAAATTCTCCTCTTCCATCGCGCTTAAGACCGGTGTAGGCATCGCTGCTGCCGACCATGCTGCCGAACGCGGGTTCGCGCCGAGCTTGGCCTCCAAGCAGGGGCCATTCTTCAGTGCCGAGCGGGCTTAGTCGCCTGCGAGCATGTCGCTGGTTTTTGCCTCGCTGCCATCAGGGTGCCCCTTGTCCCCAGGTCTCGAAGTCGGCGAACTCGTCACGTTCCGGCGGGGAAGGAGATGGGCTTCGCCGTCGCCCTTGGTCTGGGTGACCTCATAGAACTCCTGCTGCGCGCTGTTTGGCGTGAGTCGCCCATCCACCACCGCCTTGCCAGAAGGTCTCGATGGGAACATCATGCCGTTGCTGAGATTTCCGTTGTGCGCGCGATGGCCAGCGCTGCCGCCAGTCTTCGTTCGTGAAGCTTCCATCCACTTGTAGAGATCAGGCGGATTATTGCTTCCCATCGGCGGGTAGCAGGTAAAAGGCACGATCTGGCTGGCCTTGTCCGCGTTATCACGGAAGATCACGTTGCGGTGCAGGTTATTACCCTTGTCGAGCCAGTCATTCACCAGCCGATGAAGGCGGTGAAGCGGCCCGGCTCATTGTAGGCCCTCCGCCGCCTGGATCGTCTCCTGCCAGGCCCCTTGTAGGCGCGGGTACCGGGAGATACATCAACTCAGGAAAGGTTCCTGTGAGAACTGGCCGATGATCTCCAGCGCGCGTCGCTCCTTTCGGGCAGTCATGTCCTTACCATTTACGGCCCATCGGGTGGGCGAGTTTCGGGCTTTCCGCAAAGAGGTCGGTGAAAAAGCCATATTGTCCGAGTGGTCAGCAACGACGAAGTCGAGCGGCCGGGAGAGCTTCGCGGGTTAGTTGCTGGAGCCATGACCTGCTCGCCACGGGCAGGCGAAAAGCCGGAGCGCATCGCGCGGAGTCAGGGTGCAACCGAAGGCTCCGGCATCCATCCGAACCCAGTGTGCAGATGAGTGTCACCGAAAAAGGGGCGCGAGAAGTTGCAGTCGGCATAAAGAGTAAGGACGTTTGCCCTGCACCTGATCCGCCTTGCTCTTGGATAGCGTGTGCCTGCATCCGAGGCGGTATCCTGGGAAGTCATGGCGAGCAAAGCGACGGCGGCAGCAGCGATGATGATGGTGAAGTGGTTCGCTTTTCATTTGGGATGTGCGGTTTCGCAGTCGCTTGTTTGGGATCTTATTCTAACAGGGGCGATCGATGCCGTCACTGCGATTCTCGGCTCCTAGTTCCTCCCGGTCCAGCATCTCCTTGATGGTCCAGGATTCACCCACAGCGTGGCCTCAATGGATCTTGCCCAACGCCAGAGGTTCCAGGGTGAATGCGGGTCTCTCTCGCCCAGAGGTTCGACCAGTCAATAAAACAACCGGTCGCGGCTTTTTTTTGGGAAGCGTTCGTCCCAGGCCTGCCTGCGGATGGAGGAATTCTCGCCGATAGAGATCCATCACGGAATTTCTGCGATCCATCCGCTCCTGGACGCCTTCCAAGAAGCACAGGAGGAAGAGAACCAGAAAGGCAGGGCACCAGCAGCAGAGGGAGGGTCTTGTGTGACGGGTTGTGGGCGTTGATCTTGCGCCAGACGGAACGTTTTGCAGGAATTGGGGTGGGTGGGGGAACGAGGGGCGTTTCCGGCTTGCCCTGGAACTGATGAACGGCCTAAACCAAAATGCCATCTTCTTCGAGCGCTTTTGGAGATCATGCCGAGGACTCATTTGCCCCGGCGGCTGAGGGGGCTCTGAACGACAGCAGTTCGATCGTGTGGAATTCTTAAACTCATGTGAATAAAGATGACATGGATTGGTTGACAAATCCTTGTAACATTGCGGTCCGATTTTCCAGCGGATATCGAGGACGCCAGACAGTTTTAGGGCCGCCCAATGATTTCCCTCAACCATCCACTGGCGCTTGAGGGTCACTGATTTTGAACCGAATTAGGTTCGTTGAGAGAGTGGAAAAGGGCCTCCAGGTGGGCAAAAGGTGTTTTTGTATCTGAGTGAAGAGTGTCCGCTGTGCGTGTTGTAGGATTTGATGAGGGGCGTAGTTCGGTGCGAGCGTAAGCCTCTATCTTTCGCATTCTGGAGGGCAATTGCCACCCTTCGGGCAGTAAAGCCAAAACCCTGTCCGCACCAGCGCCGCAGCGCACGGCGAGGTGTGGCGCCGCCCCCACATTCATGGAGTTACTTCCCTGGGAAAAGGGTTCTCCAGTCGTCCCTTCATGCTTACAATCGTCAACCTCGTTTCGGGCTTCGTCGGGCCTTTGTCGAGCTTGCCGATGTGGGACTCGCGATCATGGCGCATATTCGCGCTCAGCGTCGGTATGAGTGAATGATCATGCCAAAGCGTGCACCCTTGCCGGAGGTGGTCCCATTCGAGCATCTGGAAGTCGCCGTCGGAATTGCGGCCCGGCGAGGCCAGGCGACCGATGTGCTGATAAATGCCGACAGGTTTACAACCGGCCTTGTCGTCGATGAAGTCAGGCTCAGAATTTTGACGATGAGAGGCTTGCCTTCGCGGACTTCGTATTTCGCCTTGATGCTGGAACCCGATCACCTGCTCGGGCGGGATCCCGTAGGTTTCCTCGGCGAACGCGGATGAAGTCGATGCCTCCGCCGGAAACGATGAAAGTCTTGAAATCGTTGGCACGGAGAGGTAGGCGAGCAGCTCGAGCATCGGCTGATAGACCATCTGGTTATGAAGAGCCATGCCGGTCTTCGGAGTGTTTGGCGGCGGCAGGCCAGTCGCGGATGACCTTGGAGGAATTCCTCCGAGTCATGCCCGCATAGTGGCCATAGCCATTTCGAGCAAGGCATGTTCCCCTCCGGCGAGCGCGGATTTCACGTCGCCCTTGAGGACGGGCGAAGGGCTCTTTTTCCTTCCATTCCGGATGCTCGAAGCGAAGCGTCTTGATGCGCAGTCGAAGATATAGAAAGCCTGGAAATACATCGGTTGCTCGGACCAGAGACAGCCAATCATTGTCGAAGGTGGCAATACGTTCCGGAACCGGAACGAAGTCCGAATGGCTTTCGTCTTTTCTACAAATGCCACGATGGCCTCCTTTTGGAAGTGTCGTTCCAAGAGAGGGGTAGTGGATCAGCGGCAAGGGGACCAGTGGCAGAAGAGATCGCGGTCAGCGTGACCACCACGGCTGACATGATGCTTGATGTGCCCTTTGGTTTCATTGGGGTTGGTGTGTGTTGGGGGTTGGTTTCGCCAAACCATCGGTGGTGAGCATTTTGTCGACAGTCAGGACGGTTTCCGCTATCGCGCCCAGAGTTCCGGGTAGCCAGACCTTCCGGCGATAGAAAAGAGCATTGAATTCTGGCGTTCCCCTGGCCACAGATGGCGAATAGATCCTCCGCGCCCACAAAAAGGCGGATCGGAGCCTGGCACATCATGTCCAGTTCTGTGGGACGCGCTGGGGTTCGTCGAGGCGGACCCAGTCAGCGTATTCGATCGCGGTTGGTCGTCGGTGACCGGGCAGGGGCATCGTAAGCGTATTGTTCCAGTCCGGCGCGGCCGGTGATCCATGGGTCGCCAGCCAGGGCGTTGGGCGGGCGATGCCGATTTGCATGGCGGCTGCGGTTTCCAGTTGGCTGAAGCGTTCAGTGATGCGGGGGACATCGAGGACGATGGGATCAGGAGAGCCGACGAGCGGCTATTCGTGCAACTCGGTGGTCCACAGCGAGGCGTGTGGATAGACATCGAAAACTGCGCACCAGCGAGCAGGAGTCGTCGTTGTTCTGGGTCAGGGCAGCAGCCATTGGGCGACGATGCCGCTGAGGCCAGGCGTTCGCGCGCGAGTTGATAAATCGCTGGAATAGAGATTCACCACGCCGCGGCGGATGGCGGCGAGGGTTCGAGTGATGAGATCGTAGGTCTGTGGATTGCTGAGGAGTTCAGCGCCGACCGTCGCGCGAGGCAGATGTCAAGCGCGGATCGGTGGCCGCGCTGAATTGCCATATGAAAGTGGGATGTGGCCCGCTTTGACCTCAGGCAGGAGTTCGGCGACGACGCGACAGCAAGACCCGGGTAAGCGAGCAGCGCACCGGAGGTGATGCCGGTGCCGAGACCCAATGACCAGCGCGGACTTCAGGTTCGCCATTATGCGATCGATCAGAGGCAGCAGCGCCTGCGAAGGCACCGTGTAACGCAGGGACGGCGAGATGTCGCCGGTGTTGGAAACGCCCTGGATGTAGAGTCGGCGAAATGGCTTTGGATCCGGCGGCCTGTTCGGGCACGGCGACGGTGCCGCCGCGTCCTTCCTGGTAGGAAATGATTCTTCCATCCCGGGTATTGTCGGCCGGTAACGTCGCGAGTCGGTTGGAGGAGTGAACACGGTGGTCAGCACGGCGGCGGCCAGGGGTGATGGCGAGCGCGTGCCCAGCGCCGCCGCTGGCCAGAAGTGCCGTGCGCGGCGGCTAACAGTCCAGTAAGGGCGACGATGGCGGGATGGCAAGCATTTGACAGAGTCGAACTGCAGCACCAGCAGGAATCCGGTGATCCGCAGTGTAAACGATTCCGCCAGAATTATTCAGTGCGACGACCCGTATCCTCGCGCCCGACGTGTCCGGCATCGACGATCAGTTTTCAATGCGCGGGAAACGCCGCGCCCAGCAGCAAGGTGGGCACGAAGACCACATAGAAGGCGGCGACCGCGAAACAGGCGCCCATTTTCCGCCGTGACTTTCGGTGAACGAAACGCGGCGCTAGCCACCCGCAGGACTGCAGACCAGGAAGCCAAGCGCCGAGCAAGGAGATTTCCAACAGTGCCACCAGGCCCGCCGCAGCGATGGGCAGACCGAACACACCCCAAGGGATTGCAGACGATCGGCCCTCCCGGGCAATGGGGCCGCGCCCAGTGAAGGCCTGATAGATAGACTGCAAGCATGACCGAAAAAGCAAACTTCCTGGTCCACAGGAGGGCTGACACGGCAGCAGCGCACCGATTGCGGCGGCTGCCACTGCCGTGCCCTGGATGCCGAATGCCGGGATAAGGCAAAGGGGCCATCAGCGCACCGATGATGGCCCGGCGGTGAATTGATGGCACATACATCCGTCGCCGCGGAACCGATCCAGTCGGGCCAGGTGACAGCGACCGAATGACGGCTGGCAATTGCCGCCCATCAGGAAGGTGAGAGGAGGCCGGCGAGGACAAGATCAGCGCCCACGCAGGCAGGCCGCTGTGGGTTTCAAAGTGTGAACAAGCGCGCCAGATGCTGAGGGCGAGCGTGTTGGCGATACCGGATAGGCCGACGCCAATCCTCAGCATTGCATAAAGACGCAGAGGCCGCCTCACCCGGTCTGCCGCACGTCCCAGCACCAAGCCGCCCAGCGCGAGTCCGCCGAAAAACGCGCTGACACCGGTGGTGACCGCATACCGTCACGCCGACGATCAGAGTGAGTTGTTTGATCAGAACGCGGGAAAACCAGGGCGACCATGCCGGAAGTGACGAGCAGCAACCCGGACCACCTCGCGCCATGAGACTTCGGTGGTGCTTGTGGATTCGAGCGTGGTTTTCGGCATGTCAGGAGATGAGGGTTGAGCGAGGAAGAGTGGATTCCGAAGACCGGAGAAAGCGAGGCCGTTGCCGACTGCTCTCTTCTGAATGCCCGGAGCAAGTTCGTCACCGCGCCACGTTCCGGTGGGATCAGAATAAAAAGCCGACGCTACCTGACCCAACGATGGCAACGCGCAGTAATCCGGGACCAGGCTGACCGTAAAGGTCCTTGTTCCGCGCCATTCCAGCCGCACGCGGTGTTGGCCGCTGCGGGATCATCGCGGCACGGCAGGCGCGCAAAAACTTGGGCAGCGGACCTGTCCGGTGGATTGGCCTTTCCACAGGAGTCTGGCGGCATAGTTCAGGAGGCGGTTGCGTTGCCAGATTGTGAACACAAAAGTGCCAACGTCACGGCCTGAGCTTGGGTCAGCAGCGCTGTTTCCCGGGACCCGTGGCAAAGGTCAGACGACATCCAGGTGACTAAGCAGGTCTCTTTGATTCAAGAGTTTTCGAATTCGGATCCACCACACGTAGGTGATCGTAAGCAGTGCGATATTTGCGGTTTTCTGCACGAGATAGGTGACCGTCTCGCGCCGCTCGCCGAGGGAATGCCCCTCATGCCAGGCTGGTCATAGATGTTAAGCTTCTCAGGGTAAACGCGGACGCCTTCGAGTTACCTCAGGCACCAGCGCGAGAACGACCCCGGTCATTTGCAGCGCCCGCTTCTGGACAATGGTGCGCTTAGACACGCCGCCGACCTGCGTCTGGCCCGGCGCGGGTTCCCAGGTCTCGTTCACCTCAGGTTCCTCGAGTGACAAGGGAATCCGATCCGCTCGGGTGCCGGGTGGGCGTCGGATATCGAAGGTAAGGTCGGGAGGCGAGCGCGTCCGTCGCCGCGCCGCTGTATCCCTCGCGGCGCGCAGGCCTTACGGGAGCAAGGGATCTCGATCGCTCGGATTTCTGGGAAAAAGCGCGGACTCGTGGCGCTGGACGGAACCAGGTCTTGCCGTCAATTTCCTCAGTCTCGACCAGCGGCTCGCCGATCTTGATCTGAAGCGCTCCGGGAACCTGCGAACGGTGAAGCTGGCGGTGCCGGAAAGGTGCCAGGTGCAGATCGATGTAAAGGGAACCCGCTGCCCGACCCAGCCTGGTCAGGCACCCGCCCTACACACGACCAGGGCGACTTCACGCATTCATGTGGCTGCCAACAGGGGCGAAACGCGAAGATCCAGCCTTTTTCATCTTCCGCCCTCCTGTTCCACGGTCTGCTGATAGGAAAACTTCGCCTTGGGGAAGTCTGCGGGCCGGGTCTGCGCACGCGGCACCCAGCCAGAGCGCCTGGATGGCTTAACGCTCATGCTCTCGTCGCCGCTCATCTCGACCTCTTCGCCGCCGTTCTTCGCTGCCTTGTTGAAGGGAAATCTCGACGTCGGGTCAGCCTTCTTCTTCACCTTGGTCGCCGCGCCCTCATTGCCTCCTTTGCGGTGGATGAATCCGGCGCGTGCCTCGGCGAGGGCGCGAGACTCCGGCTTCACGCCAGTGCGGCGCAAGGCCAGTGCCCGGTCGCAGCATGCGATGGCCGCGCCATATTCGCCGCGCATCAACCGCGCGTTGCCTTGGATTTGAAATAGGCTTCCGGTGTGCTGCGTCGGGCGAAGGCTTGGGCGGCCTTTTCCGAACTCTCCGGCGCGATACAGGCGACGCCCTGCCACATCAGGTCATGGAATGCCCTCGCCGCTTGCTCCGCCTCTCCTCGCTGGAACTGCCGCTGCCCCAACTGGTCAGGGGTAGACCAAAGGGACGTCAAGTGATCGCGGCGATGACGAGAAGCGCTTTCATCATGGCTCCTCCGGATGTGGATCCGCGGCGGAAGGTGGAAGGAAAAGCAGCGCGATGAGCAGGACTTGATCAGTAAGTAAGCCTCCTGCCACCTCGATCCTGCTCACCGGTCTGGGCCGCTGGCACGCCCAGGCCGCGTGACGCACGAAGCGCCGCGATGTCGTCCTCTCCGGCGCTGAGTTCGTGGACCGATCTCAAGCGCCTTAGCCGCGTTTCCGCAGCGACGGGTCGGGGGAGCAGCATCCGTTCAGCGCGAGGAAATGCACCGACAGGTCGTCGAACTTCTTCAGATCACAGTCTCCGTTTGGACCGAATCCGCCATAACGGTGATCGTTCCGCCTCCATTCGCGAGAGCACCTCATTTCCCGCGTCAAAGGCAAAGGTCGGACGATCGCCTGGCAGCAGCATGATTTCCAGAAATCTCTGCCGCCATCCGGACGACGATCTCCATCCCGCGTCGGCAGCAGGACGAGGTGCGCTGAACCAGCGTAGGCAATCAGTCCCAGCGGCTGGCCCTGTCTCGCCAGCGCGAAATCAGCGACCTTGAGCCAGGCCCGCTCGATCCGCGACGGTGCGGGTCAGGCATTCCATGCTGGCATCCGCCTTGAGCAGAATCATCACCGGCGAGGCGTCGTCGGCGAACAGGCTGGGCTCCAGTTTCCAAGTTGGGCCGCGACCCCGAGTTACTTAACACCCAGAAGGCGAGAGGACGAGGCGCAGGTCGGCGTCGAGGCCGAAGTCTATCCGACGATGAGCGCCTCCAACAGCGGGTTCCGATCTGCTCGCACCATCCCACCGCAACGGATCGCTGCGACGCTGCCACCACCACCCGACGGCAAAGCCAGCGGCAGGGCAGCCAGGCCGGACGGATGAAGTGAAAGTTGTCAGAAAGCTCCGTCATCAGATCCTCCAGCTTTCCAGTGATCGGGTGGACGCGCACGCGCTCGGCAGCTGATCGGAATCGGTGCGAGATGTGAGGGGCGGCTGCCGTGACCTTGCCGAAAGGAAGCCAGGACCGCCGAGCAGCGGCGGTAGTAGAGGTGCCGCGGGCGATGGCTGACCACGTTCACCTTCTGGTTTCGATGCGAGTCGGAGTTCGTCGTAGATGCCTGCGAGTCCCTGCCGGTCGGAGGCGTAGAAGTAGGAACCGGCGGCGGTCTCCACGACCTCCGCGCAGCGTGGTTTCATCAAGTTTTCTCCTCCCCACCGTTGAGGTCGCCGATGGCCACAGTATGAATGCGGATGCCGCGTTCCTGGGCGATGCGTGCCGCCCTCGACCAGGGGCACCACAACTGGTGTCGTTGCCGTCGGTGAGGCAATGATCGTTTTTCGCCAGTGCGTCACTTGATTCGAAAGCGTCACGCCAAGGAATGATGCATGGCATCGCCAAAGGCCGTCCGTCCGCCCGCCATGCCGATGGCGGTCTCGTCGAGCAATTGGCGCGACAGGTTCAGGTCCGGTGGAAAACGGCGCCTGCAGGAAGGGCGCGTCGCCAAGACGACCAGTCCGACACGGTCGCCTTGGCGCCTCTCCGAGAAGTCGCCAAAGGCACCTCCTTCACCGCGGTTAGACGGTCGACCTTCGCGCCCGCTGCGTCCATGCAATCCTGCTGCTGCATCTGGAGCCGGAGGTCCGCACTAGAAGCAGGTCACGGGTAGGCAGTTCTTTGGTAACCGGGGATCGATCCACTGGGTCGCGCCAAAGCGTAAGGAGAACGTAAGTGAGAGTAGGAACGGGTGGTGCCAGCCCGTGCGCGCCGATAGCCGAGGCAGCGCCGAGATCGCCGCGCGCAATAGCCGATCCCGAACGGCACCCTCACCGCCACCACAGTCGTGCGGAGCCAGTGCGGCGCATCCTGCAGCAACCGAGCGGCGTGGCGCGAGAAATCCAGGAGTGGGCGAGGTGCAACATGGGGTCAGGATTCCTCGATCGGCGGGAGTTCGGTGCTGGCGGATCCATGGGGCGGCGGCGACGGCTCGCCGCCGATGTCCGGGGTTGCGCCCGGTCGACCATGAATACCCAGTGGTAGGCATTGCAAACATTGGGAGAGGGCTCGGTGAGCGTTTATTCCAGCCATGCGATCCGATCCGCGCCCGCCATCCTGGTGACGACCTGTCTCGGTGCTGCCTCAGGGCGGTGCGTCGGAGGATTTCCGCGATGGCGGTAGGATCGGTGATGACTCCATCGAGTTCCGCAGAACCAGCGCGGCAGCGACATTTCGACCGCCAGCGTTTCCATCCGGCGCGCGCTCCCCAGGAGGCGAGGCTTAAGCAAACCAGCACCACCTGCCAGCCCGGTGCGAGGCCGCAAGAGGACATTGGGCAGGACCGCTGGGTCGATACAGCCGGTCCAAACTAGGCGGGGATTCGTTCATGGCGGACCGGCAGGTGTTGCCCGAACAACTCGCGGATCTGAGTCAGCCGGAGCTTCGGCGGTGGAGTTAGCGGGACCGGAACGCTAAGGGCCTGGAAAATCCCGCGCCCTCCGTGGACGGGCGGCTTGAACTCGCGCTGGAACGCCTCCGGAAACGCGTGACCGGAGGCAGCGTCACCAGCCCTCGGAAGTCGGGCGACCATCCGTGGCGGTTTCCGGCGGGCTCCCAGCCGGATCATAGATGGCGACGATCAACACGTCATTGTGCGCCCGCAAGCGGGTGGCAGGCGGCGCTGGGTCTCGGCATCCGCGCCATCGAGGTCGCTGTTGATCACCACGACGGGGGTGATCGTGCGTTGGCGTTGCGCGCGGCGGCCTCGAGCGCGTCGTTGAGGGAGTCACGTTGCCGGGCTGGCAGTTTCCGGAGTTGGTGGTTGAAAAGGCCGGGCGACCTCGTGCAGAGGCGCAGCACGCCGGAGTGGCGCTGCGCTGCGGGCGGAGTTGGACAAGCTCGAGGTGTCTCGTTGAAAACGACCCCACCCACCGCGGTCTCCGGGCCGAGTGTCGCCACGCGCCGAGCGCGGCGACTTCGGCAGCAGTGACCGATTTCATCGCCCGGCGGCTGCCGAAGGGGTATCGGCGTGCGCTGGTCCACCACAAAAGCAGGACCAGGCGCTCGCGCTCCCTCGTTGTAAACGCGGATGTAAGCGAGGTGAGCGAAGGCGCGCGGTGGCGCTTCCAGTCGATCGTCGGACGTCGTCGCCCTGGACGTAGTAAACAGTTCCTCGAAAGCGAGACCTCTGCCGCGGAGGCGCGAGGCGTGACGACCCGCCAACAGGGAATGCGCAGTTGCACCTCAGGAGAAACGAAACCGCGCTTCCGCCTTGAGCAGGAGGAGATCGTCGAGATCGAAATGCGAGCACGGTAGGCACTGATTACAAAACGCGAAAGTCACACCCGCCGCGACTTGCCCTGACAGCTCGTCGACGACTTCCAGTCCAGGTCCTGCCAGCGGCTTCGGCCTCGTAGCTGAGGTGGATGCAGTGGGCGAGGCAGGCGGGGGCGACAGCGCGGATGTTGTCAGGCGAGACAGGAAGTCCTGCCCGTTAGCAGGCCAAACGTGGGCGCGAGCAGCGGCGTCGAGCGCGAAGCGTCCCTCGCGGGCTGGCGCCGAGGCGGATCCGCAGCGAGATCGCCGCCATGCCGCTTCGGTTCACGGGTGCCGATGACCAAATCGACGATGTATCGCTCGGCGGCTTCCGCGACGTGGATCGCGGCCACTTCCTCGCGTGCGGCGAAGATGACGTCCGGTTCAATCTTTGACGGGAAACCGGCGCCCTGCCCTGACTTCTCTCCCCGCACGAGACGCAGGATGGCGCCCTCGTTTTCGGCAGGCAGGTAGGGCACGTGGACGTAGGCGAAGCGGTCCATCTGGGCCTCGGGCAGCAATGGATGGAAGTGCCTTCCTGTTCCGGTGGGGTTCTGGGTGGCGAGGACGAGGAAGAAGCGGGGCAAGGGATGGGTGGTGCCAGCGACGGTGATCTGCCGTTCCTCCATCGCCTCAAGCAGCGCGGCCTGAACCTTGGCCGGGCCAGCGAGGTTTGATCTCGTCAGCGAGCACGAGGTTGCCAGATCAGTCCGGGCTGGAAATCAGAAGCTGCCGTTCTGCTCGCGGTAGATTTCCGATCCAGTGACGTCAGGGGGCAGGTCCGGCGTGAACTGCACGCGGCCTGAACTCGCTCTCAACGAGCTTGCCAGAGTGTCTTGATTGATCGCGTCTTAGCCGCCGACGGCCCCTCCATCAGAATGTGGCCGTCCGCGAGCAGTGCGATGAGCAGTCGTTCGACGACGGTTTCCTGGCCGATGATCGCCGCGTTCATCGCGGTCGCGCGATCGCTGGAAGGCTTCTCGGGGGGGCATGGTGGCGTTGCGGGAATGAGGGATGGTGAAAGGACGGGGGCGCACCCGATCAGAACGGGTGCGGCCCTGTGAATCACTTCATGCGTGAAGCAGTCGCTTACTTGCCGCTGGTCATGGCGTTGGAAAGCTTTTCAAGCACCTGGTCGAGGCTGAAGCTGCCGACCTTTTGGCTCGGTGGGAATTCCTGGAAGGTGGCGAGGTGCTTCGAGACGTATTCCTGGGCCGGGACGAGCAGGAACGCGCGGTCGATGCGCCAGTGTCCATAGTCCATGGCGATGTGGTCGGCCTCCTCAAACGGGTCGCTGCGCAGGTTGAAGATTTTGGGCAAGCGAAGCGGCACGAAGGGCTCCTGCCAAACGTCGAAGCCGTGGGCCGTTGCTCCCTGGAAAACGACCTTCCAGTTGTCGCCGTACCAGCCCGACCAGCGAGCCGTCGTCATTCCAGTAAAAGAACTCATGCCGGGGCGAGGCGCCCACCTTGCCGGTCCAGTAGGGCACCATGTCGTAGCCGTCAAGGTGCACCTTGAAGGTCTTGTCGCCGACTTTCATACTTTCATGAGTTGCTCCTTCGTCAGGCACGCCCACGGCATCATCAGCGTTGGGGCATGTCCTCGTGGGAGTGGATATACGTTATTGATCGTGCCAGGCTTGATGATTTGCCGGGCAGCCTTGGATGGCGCAGGGCGCGCGGTAGCCGCCCTCCAGTTCTCGTTCGCCATCACCGCGGAACGGCGATGCTGCACCGCCATCGGGCCAGGAGAATTTCTCGCGCCGTTGTCAGTGGAATACATGATAATGGTGTTCTCAACCGAGACCGAGCTCCTTAATTTTGTCGAGGATCTGGCCGACGTGGGCGTCATGCTCGAGCATCCCGTCGATGTGGAGTGAGACCGCTCTTGCCCTCCCGCTCTCCCTTTCAAATGGGTGAAGATACAGCGGGTGCGGAGTTCCTGCCAGAAGGGAAGAAGGGCTTTTCGGCCTTCGCCGCGCAGTCCGAGGTAGTCGAGGGCGCCGTTGGTGATCTCGTCGTCAATGGTCTTCATCCGCTCGATGTTGAGCGGACCGGTGCTTTCGATGCGCCCATCGGCGAAGGTGTGGATGACCCGCGGGTGCCATATTTCTTCTTGAGGGCGGGATCGCGGAAGTAGTCCGGATTCTCCGGCTCCTGCTCAGCGTTAAGGTGGTAGAGCAGGCCGAAAGACTCGTCGAGCCATGGGCCGTGGGCAAGGTGCTCGTCGCGGTCGCCGAGGTGGTTCTTGCCGAACTGACCGGTCATGTAGCCGCGGGCCTTGAGGAGAGTGGCAATCGTGGGGTCCTCTTTCTTCATGCCTTCCGGAGCTCCGGGCAGGCCGACTTTGGTGAGGCCGGTGCGCATCGGCGACTGGCCGGTGATGAACGCGGCTCGACCTGCGGTGCAGCTTTGCTGGCCATACCAGTCGGTGAAGAGGGCGCCTTCCTTGGCGATGCTGTCAATGTTTGGCGTCTTGTAGCCCATCATGCCCAGGTTGTAGGCACTGATATTGAACTGGCCAATGTCGTCGCCCCAGATGACAACAATGTTGGGCTTTTTGGCGGTCTGGCCCGAGGCGGTCGCCACGAGGCATAGACATGCGAAGATGGATGAGATGACTGATTTCATGACTTTTTAGATCGATTGACGTGCGAAAGGTGCAAGTGCCAATATTTCCATAATGAACGCACCTGGCAGGATTGCGCTATCCAATTTCCGAAATTGGGAAGCTGTGGTATGGTACAAAATTGATATACTTCCCATGGAAGCGGCCCTCTCCCAATTTCGAGAATTCCAATTAGTTAATATTGATCCTGAGCAACTTCGGGATGTGATAGCCGGGGGAAATCTGGAGCAGACCATTCTTGACTCCGGGGCTTCCGGTTCGGTAGGACTGTCGCATTGGAGCACCGATGGAATTCAGATCAACCAAGGCAGGTATTCATTTCCGGTGGTAGCCCGGGGACAATTCCCCTTGGGTCAAATCTGCCTCGGCATGGTGCGGAAAATGAGGATTCCCAACTGGATCAATGGATATGAAGTGACCCGGGATCACCTGCAGCTCTATGCCGAAGATGCGGAGATCCTTTACCGGGCAGGGCCCGAAGTCACCTGGTTCGCTGTTGTCTTGGACCGTCATTCCCTGCAAGCTGCGGCTCAATCCCTGCTCGGTCACTCTCTGAGATTTCCTCATTCAGGAGTCGCGAACCTGGTTCCTGATCCCTATTTGCTCAGCTGTCTGGAACAAACCATCAAACGATCCATCCGGGAACTTGGAAACGATGTTGGAACTGCCAGCCGATGGCGCACGTCGGTCCTCTCCGCCTGCGTTGAAGCCATTGCCAGTGCCGATCCCCGTTTTTCATGGGAAATGAGCCAGCGGGCTCGTTACCGGGCGGAAGTGATTGCCCGGGCCGACCGGTTTATGCGCGCCAATCTAGGGGGCCGGTTCACCAGCGAACAGCTCTGCCGCTGGGTGGGCATGTCGGAGCGGAGCCTGCAGCTCCATTTCAAAGAGGCCTTGGGGATGAGTCCCAAGCAGTGGCTTCATCGCTTGGCTCTCAATCAGGCTCGGCGATTCTTGACAAAACACGCACCGGAATCCGGCCTGGTGACCAGCGTCGCGCTGGATTGCGGATTTGAGCATTTCGGCAGATTTGCCAAATCTTACCGTGAGTTGTTTGGAGAGTCCCCTTCCCAAACCGTGGGAAGAAGGGTTGCACTGGGGTGAGGGGGCCTTCGCCAGACTTCAATCAGAAATCATAGCGGAATCCCACGTAAGGCCCCTTGGTGGCCATGTCGTAGACGAACCCTCCGGAGCGGTAGTCCATGCTGAAGTAACGGTATCCCAATTCCAAGGCGGAGTGCTGGGTAAGGTCGACCCCCAGCGCGCCGAAAAGATTCAAGGTGAGGTCGGAACTCACTCCAAACCCGCCCACGTCGCCTCGGGCAAGGAGGTAGCCGTGTTCCCACAATTGGCAGCGGCCGCGGAAGCCAACGAAGGGATCCACCCACGATTTGGAAGCGGACACCGGATCACTGGGAATCCGGTCTTTGATCTGCTTTTCAATGGCCTTGGCCAATTTCGCCTCGACCTTGGCAAGCTTGCGCTCCAGTTCCCGCCGGATGCGGGCCCGTGCCTCTGCCACGGCCTCCGACGCCTTGGCACGGGCAGCTTCCAGTTCGGCATCGACCTTGGCGTCGACATAATCACGCAGGAGGTCCCGAATCGCCCCGCCCCCTGCAATGCCCGTTCCATAGCCAGGATCGACGGCGCCCACACCCTGGTCAATCAGGTCGCGGATGCGATCGCGGACGTCATCGACACGCTCGGAGACCCGGCCTTTCAGGTCATCGACGGCTTTGGCCTTGAGGTCAGCGGCCTTGTCGGTAAGGCGGTCCACCAGAGCCGGGAGCCTCCGGGCCACTTCATCACGAGCTGCTGCGGTGGCCCGGTCCACGATGCGGGCGCTGAGGTTTTCGCTCACGGTTCTCGCTCCGGCGGGATCGACTGTCAAAGACAGCTCGGAATTCAGGTAGATCATGCGGGCTCCGGCGATGAACTCGATCCAAGCGCGGTCATTTTCAAAAAACCGGTAGGTAAGGGTGCCTTCGGCAAGAACCTGTTCGAGACTGACCGAGACATTCGAGAGGAGCGGTCCCGGAGGGGTGCCTCCGACGGAAGCCTTTAAATACAAACCATCGATGATGAAGCCCAGTTTGCCCTTGCGGGCTTCGATCGTGCCCGCGCCGATCATGTCCAGATTTTCGAGCACGTCACGGAAACTGGCCGAGACATTGGATTCCAGTCCTTTGACACCAACCGTTCCGGCAGTGCCGGCGAGCCAGCCCGGCATGATGAAAGAGACCTCGAAATCGGACGGCGGGGACGCGAGGACCGTCTCGTCTTTCATGGGTTCGGTTGCCAATTCACCGGCCTTGGAAAGGGGGCCGATGGCCAAAAGCGCAATCAAGAGGATTGGAAAGAATGAACGCATGGATTTCAGTGGATAAGTGAGTTCTGGAACGAAAGCGCAAACCGGGCGGATGATAGGTCGGTACTTTGGTCTTTGTCAATTTCCTTCGACGGGAGTCCTTCTTCCGATTGGGATCCGGCGAGTCATGGCGGTGGTCCGACCATGCTCAAAAGCTGTTGCCAACGGTCGGGCTTCGCGACTATCCATGAGGAAGGCCCTGGATCCCAGGGCAGTTCTGATGCTGTTATTTATGGATCCGTTCCTTAATCCAAGAATCCCGCGAAGGAACGGTGGTGTGGGGCCTATCCAGACCACCCGGGCGTTGGGTTTGGTTGCACTGCTGCTCTTGACAGGTTGTGGCGAGGAAATGGAGCGTCTTCGTTCCGAGAATGCCGCTCTCCAGTCGCGCGTGGAGGAATTGGAAATCCAGAATCGCGAGGCGGAGGATCTCGTCCAGGTCTCCCAGGACAACACGGGGGAACTGCAGCGGATCATCGATCTCGGCCAGATCGCTGCGGAAGAAACGCGGGGCCAAGTGAACCGGATGGAACGCGAAGTCGCCGCCCTGAAGCAGGAGCGGGACCAGATTATGGATGAGTATGCCCGGCTCGAGGAAGCGATCTCGCCGCAAGTGGTGCTGATCGAGTTGCTCCGGAGACATTTCCGCAAGACGATGGTGGGGTCCGAGCTGGGAGATCTGACCCTGCGGGACGGCACCATGCTGCAGGGGGCGGTCATTGCCGAGATCCAGGACGATGAGAAAATCAGATTGCGGCACGGTTCCGGGGTGGGTGTTTACGAGATCGCGGATCTCCCTGAAGCGGCCCGTCGGACCCTGCTGCATGGCCCTGATGTCGCTCAGATCAAAGTTGATCCGAAGGCGCTTCTGGCAGGCCAGCCTTTGACCACTCCGGGGATGGATGAAACGGCGTTGCAGGCGAGGGCGCAGGCCCTTGCAGAGCAGCGGGCTGCGGCATTGGAAGCCAGGAAGCAGGCTGAGTTGGAAAAGTTGCGCCAGCAGACCGAGGCGAAAATCAAGGATCTGCAAAAGCAGAAAGAAACTGCAAAACTTTCCTTGCGGGCCGTGGACCGTGCCCGGTCGAGCCAGTCATCTGTATTTGCCCGGCAGGGAAAGATCAGGACTTCTCCGGTCGACCGGGCCAAAGCGATGGAGAAATTCGACAAACAGCGCAATCAGATCGAAGCTTCCCTTCTCCTCTATGAATCCCAGATCAAGGATCTGCAGGCGACCCTGGCTGGCCTTCCTCCCTGATCGTTGCCTCTTCCCGCTCCTGTTGTATGAAAAACATTGTTCTCGCCGCCTGTGCGCTGAATCAAACTCCGCTCGCTTGGCGTCACAATCTAGGCAATGTCCGCGCCGCGCTGCAGGAAGCCCGTGAGGCGGGGGCCGTTCTGGTCTGTCTCCCGGAGCTGTGCCTGACCGGCTATGGCTGCGAGGATGCCTTTCTTTCTCCCAACACCCATGACCGGGCCTGGCAAAGCCTGCGGGAGGCGCTCCCGGAGACCCGTGGAATGGTGGCTTCTTTCGGATTGCCGGTATTCCACCACAACACGGTGTTCGATGCGGCCGCACTGGCCGTGGACGGCCGCCTCGTGGCCCTCGTCTGCAAACGGCACCTCGCCGGTGACGGTCTACATTACGAGCCCCGCTGGTTCAAGCCGTGGCCAGTCGGGGTGCGGGACACTTTTGCCGCGCCGGACAATGGTGAGGAAATCCCGATCGGAGACCTGATTGTCGAAGTTGGTGGCGTCCGGGTGGGTTTCGAGATCTGCGAGGACGCCTGGGTGGCGCGGCGTCCCGGGGCGGAACTGTCGGCGCAGGCCGTGGATGTCATTCTCAATCCCAGCGCGAGTCATTTTGCCTTCGACAAACGGGAGATTCGGCGCCGTTTCGTGCTCGAAGGCTCCCGGGCCTTCGGCGTGGCTTATGTTTACTCCAATTTGCTGGGAAACGAGGCCGGTCGGGCGATTTACGATGGCCAGACCATGATCGCCGCAGGAGGCACCATGATGGGGGAGGGGCCGCGTTTTTCCTTCCGGGAGCATGTCGTCACCACCGCGCAGGTCGATCTTTCGCTGACCCGATTGGCCCAATCGAAGACGACGAGCCACCGCATCCACCTGCCGGGGCGCGATCATCCGTTGCTGGTCCGGACCACCTTCGACTGGCCGGAAGTGGGACCCTGCAAGCACCAGGATTTGGTCACGGAAGCTTGGGAAACTTCGTTCACGTTGAAGGAGGAGGAATTCACCCGGGCCGAGGCGCTGGCCTTGCACGACTACCTGCGCAAAAGTCGTGCCCATGGGTTTTCGCTCTCCCTCAGTGGCGGAGCAGACTCGGCCGCAGTCGCCTGTCTGGTGCACTTCATGGTCCGGCAGTCTTTGGAACAATTGGGCGAAGAAATGTTCCGGGCGCGGTTTCCCTTCCTGAAACCCGGTGGCTCCACCCCGCAGGGACTGACCCGGCAGTTGCTCCTCACCGCTTACCAAGCGACCGGCAATAGTGGAGCCGTGACCCGGGAGGCCGCGGCAACGGTGGCCCGTGCCGTGGGATCCCATCATCTGGAACTGGACGTGTCCGGTCTGCACGAAGGCTATGTCGCCATGGTTAGTGGGGCTCTTGGTCGCACCCTGACGTGGGAGCAGGACGATGTGGCCCTGCAGAACATTCAAGCGAGGGTGCGATCACCCGGTATCTGGATGCTGACGAATGTGACCAACACCCTGCTCCTGTCAACGAGCAACCGCAGCGAAGCGGCCGTGGGCTACGCCACCATGGATGGCGACACTTCCGGATCCTTGGCCCCCATCGCGGGGATCGACAAAGCCTGGTTGAGGAACTGGCTGCAATGGGTCGAGACCGACGGTCCGGACGGACAGTGTTTGCCGGCTTTGCGGG
The DNA here is from genome assembly GCA_024233005.1 of Akkermansiaceae bacterium. GTDB lineage: Bacteria > Verrucomicrobiota > Verrucomicrobiia > Verrucomicrobiales > DEV007 > JACKQE01. Next base: position 160,812 of record JACKQE010000002.1, read on the forward strand.
CGGTGAATGTGCAGCAACCCACCGCCGAATTGCGGCCGGCGGCGGCGACCCAGACGGATGAGGAAGACCTCATGCCCTACCCGTTGCTGGATGCCATTGAGCGGGCCGCCATTCGTGACAAGCAGGGGCCGGCGGCGGTTCTGAGCCGGATGCGGGTGGTCTTTCCCCAGTATCCAATCGAACAATTGACCGGTTGGGTGAAACGCTTTTTCCGGCTCTGGTCCCGCAACCAATGGAAGCGGGAACGGTATGCCCCGAGTTTCCATCTCGACGACGAAAACCTCGATCCGAAAACATGGTGCCGCTGGCCCATTCTGAGCGGAGGCTTCGAGGAAGAACTGGCCGGATTGTGATCGTCGCAGCTTCGGAGGCTGCCAACATTGGACCCGCTTGGTGATGCTGACCCAGGAAATTCTCAGAAAAAAACGGGATCGCGAGACCCTGGCCGGAGATGAGATCGAGGCCCTGGTGGAGGGGATCGCGGCCGGGTCGGTGAGTGAGGGCCAGATTGCCGCATTCACCATGGCGGTCTGTCTCAATGGCCTGTCCCGTGAGGAGACAGTGTCCCTGACTCTGGCGATGCGGAATTCCGGCGAGGTCTTGAACTGGGTGGGGCTGGGTTTGGACGGTCCGGTGCTGGACAAACACTCCACGGGAGGAGTCGGCGACGTGGTCTCACTCATTCTCGGGCCCCTGGTCGCGGCCTGCGGCGGCTATGTTCCCATGATCTCCGGGCGGGGGCTGGGGCATACCGGGGGCACATTGGACAAACTGGAATCCATCCCGGGATACACCGTGCGGCCGGATCCGGAAACGTTCCGCCGAACCGTGCGCAAAGCCGGGGTGGCGATCATTGGTCAGACCGACCGACTCGCCCCCGCTGACGCGCGCATCTATGCCGTGCGCGATGTCACCGCAACCGTGGAGTCGATCGCCCTGCTGACCTCGTCAATCCTCTCGAAGAAACTCGCGGCCGGCCTGGAAGGGCTCGTCATGGATGTCAAGACGGGCAATGGGGCTTTCCTGGTGGATCCGGTGGAATCTATCAAGCTGGCCCGATCTCTGGTGGAGGTTGCCGAAGGGGCGGGTCTGCCCACGGTGGCCTGCCTCACCGACATGAGCCAATGCCTCGCCTGGAGTGCCGGCAATGCCGTCGAAGTCCGGGAAGCAATCGCCTGTTTGAGGAATGAACCCTGCAGTCCGCGATTGAGGCAGCTGACTCTGACCTTGACCGCCGAGTTGCTCGCCCTTTCCGGATTGGCGCCCACGGTGGAAAAGGGCCTGGAAAAAGCCTGCTCTGCTTTGGAATCGGGTTTCGCGGCGGAGCGCTTTGCCCGCATGGTTTCTCACCTGGGCGGTCCGGCGGACCTGATCGACCACCCGGCAAGGCATCTGCCGACGGCTGCGTTGGTCCGCCCGGTGCTTGCCGCCGCCAGTGGCTGGGTCCGGAGCATCGACACCCGGGGATTGGGTTGGGCCGTGGTGGAATTGGGCGGGGGGCGTCACCGTCCTACGGACCCTGTGGATTCGGCCGTGGGATTGACCGGAGTCACAGAACTTGGGAGGGAAGTCTCCGTTGGAGATCCGCTCGTCCTGCTGCATGCGCGGGACGAGGAGAGTTGGGAAGCTGCCGCCCGGAGGATTCGGGCAGCCTACGAGGTGGGCGAAGGGAAGCCGGAGATTCCGCCTCTGGTCTCGGGAAAAATCGTGGGACCTGCCCTCCCATGAAACCGGTTGGCCGGGCCTTGCTGATCGTGATGGACTCCGTCGGCATAGGAGGGGCGCCCGACGCTTCCCGGTTTGGTCCGCCCGGGAGGAGTGATGAGGGATCGGACACTCTGGGGCACATTGCGTCTGTCAGAGCGCGCTCCCCGTCGGGACCCTTGCGGTTGCCTGAGTTGATGTCCCTCGGTCTTGGTCACGCCGCCGCAGGAGCCACCGGACGGTGGCCGGAAGGGCTGGCCCCACCCGCGGATATCGCAGGAAGCCACGGGTGGGCTCGGGAAATCAGTCATGGGAAAGACACCCCCAGTGGGCATTGGGAAATCGCGGGAGTGCCGGTGCTTTGGGAATGGAGTTATTTTCCCGACATCCCCCAATGTTTCCCGGCTCCCTTGCTGGAAGCCATCGCCGAAGAGTCCGGAGTGGTTGGTTCATTGGGGAATGTCCACGCTTCCGGGACGGACATCCTGACCCGCCTCGGGGAGGAACATGTCCGGACGGGCCAGCCCATTTATTACACTTCTGCCGACAGTGTGTTTCAAATCGCCTGTCACGAGCAGGCCTTCGGGCTGGACCGGCTTCTCTCTCTCTGCAAGACGGTGCGCCGCATTCTCGATCGGGGACCATGGCGGATTGGCAGGGTGATCGCCCGTCCTTTTGTTGGCAGCTCGGCTCATGATTTCCAGCGTACAGTCAACCGTCATGACTTCAGCGTGCCGCCGCCGGATTCCACGATCCTGGACCAGTGCAAGGCTGCCGGGTATCCTGTGATCGGATTGGGCAAAATCGGCGATATTTTCGCCCACCGCGGGCTGACTGAGGAGATCCGCGCCTCGGGGCATCCCGCCCTGTGGCAGGCCACGCTCGACGCGCTGGATCGATTGGGCGGAGGTCCGGGACTGGTGGTGGTCAACTTTGTTGATTTCGACATGCTCTACGGTCATCGGCGGGACGTCCCGGGGTATGCGGCGGCGTTGGAGTCGTTTGATGCGGCTTTGCCGACCCTCTGGGAGCGCCTGACTCCACGTGATTTGGTGATCATCACCGCAGATCATGGCAATGATCCGACATGGCCGGGAACGGATCATACCCGGGAGCAAGTTCCCGTGCTGGTCAAAGGGGGGGGATTGGCCCCGGGCACTTGTCTGGGTGGGCGGCCAACGTTTGCGGACATCGGGGCGACTCTGGCGCGGCATTTCGGGCTGGAGCCCACCGTGGCGGGTCAACCACTCTGGTGAGATCCGGCTCACACTCTTGGAGTGGACTCCGGTCGCGTCCTTCCCGCCGGGCCCGCCTGCATCGAGGTCTCATGGCACATCAGAGGCTGCTGCCTCCCGAGTGGGACGCAATAATGTTTCCCGGTGGATGACGATGTTGGCGTGGTTCCACAATTTGCGGATCTGAAGCTGAACCACCTGTGCCCGCCGCTGGTTGTTCAGGGTTATCATTACTTCTTGTTTTAGGTCTGCAAAGGTGGCGGGTTTTTGGTCCCGGCGTTCCATCATCAAAACCACATGCCATCCCAGCTTCGTCCGGAAGGGAGGGGTCATGGTTCCCGGCGCCAAACCGAAGACATGATCGGCGAAATCGCGCGGCATGCGCTCTTGGGAGCACCATCCCAGATCTCCCCCGATCAGGCGGGTCCGTGCATCCTCCGAATATTTTGCCGCCAAGGCGGTGAAGTCTTCCCCCTCCACCAGTCGGCGGTGCAAATCCCCGATCAGTGCGGCCCGTTCCGGAGTGTCCTGCTCCACTGTGCTCAGAAAGAGATGCCGGACCCGCACTGCTTCGGGAAAGAATTTGCCGGGGGCATCGGCGGGAAGGCTGTCGAACCATGACTTGGCCTCGGCCTCGCTGACGGCGGGGACCACTCCGACACGCTGCTCCAACCACCAGCGCTGACGGGCCTGCTCCAGAAGCTGTTTTTCGATGTCTGCTGGCGTCAATCCCTGGAGTTGGGCACGGTCGGTCATGTCCCCGGAGGTGGCGAATTGTTCCTCGAAAGCCCGTTTTTGCTCCGCCACCGCAGACAAGGAGGGGAAAAAGCCGAAAGCTCCCGCATACTGCCGGACCAGGGTGTCTTCAATGAGGCGCTCTAGAACGGTCCAGCGCATCAGGGTGAGATTTTTTTCCGGTACATCGCTCCGGGACTTTCCCCGGCGGGCAAGAAAAACGTCCAGCGCTTTCTCGAGTGTTGCCCGGGTCACCGGTTCGGTGTTGACCTCGGCCACCCAGTCCTCTTTGGCCGCGTCCGGATGGCCTGTGATGGCGGCTTTTTCCCGGGCCAGTTTCCGCTGGTAGAGAGGGCCTTTGAACAGGAACAAATCGCTGATCAGATACAGGATGCAGGCACCGTAAAGCAGGGCCCGCCAAGGAAAGGGGGATTTCTTTGGCGTTGGGATCATGGCCGGAGAGACTCAAGGCTAGCGGCTCAGGGCATCCGTGTCCCGCAGGCCCAAATTGGCATAAATTTCCCGGGTGGCGTGGGATTTGTTCAATGTGTAGAAATGAATCCCCTGCACTCCGTTTTCCAGCAGGTCGAGGCATTGTTCGGTGGCATAATGAATCCCGACCCTTTCGACATGGTCGGGATCATCCCCGGCGCGATCGAGGGCGCGGAGCAGTTTGGCAGGAAACCGGGCTCCCGCCGCAAGATCGGCCATGCGGTCCATGCCTTTCATGGACGTGATGGGCATGATGCCGGCGATGATGGGCACTTGAATGCCCGCCAGACGGCAGCGGTCGCGAAAATCCAGGAAATCATGATTGGAGAAAAACAACTGGGTCACGATGTAGTCCGCACCGGCATCGACTTTGGCCTTGAGGTAGTTCATCTCTTTCAAGCGGTTGGGCTCGGCAGGATGCCCTTCAGGGAAACCCGCTACCCCGATGCCAAAGCCGCGGGGATCCGGGTGGTTTTTCTCCTGTCCAAAGCGGCGTATGTGGGATACCAGATCGGCTGCATACTGGAAGGCATCCTTGGAACGATCATGGGCGGTCAGGCTGCGTGGCGGATCCCCCCGCAAGGCGAGGACATTGCCGACACCTTCTGAAGCATAGCGCTCCAATATTTCATCGATCTCCCGGCTTTGATGGCACACGCAGGTCAGATGGGGAATCGGATCGAGGGTGGTCTCGCGCTTGAGTCTGACCACCAGATCATGAGTCAATTCCCGGGTCGATCCTCCTGCGCCATAGGTGACGCTGACGAAGGAGGGTTTGTATGGCTCCAATTCCGAAATGGTCTGGTAGAGCGCCTCGAAGCCTTCCGGAGTTTTTGGGGGGAAAAACTCGAAGGAGAACGTTGTGGGATGCCGTTGCAGGATGTCGCTGATGTGCATGATGAGAGAATTGCCGGGAAATGGGGAGAGCAGGGCTCATTGGTGTCACAGTGTGGCCCGTCTGGCAAGACAGACCTATGGTGGATTCGCGCAGATGCCGGGTGGGAAAGCGACGGGGATTCATTGACAGCAGGGGCATCCGTGGCAGATTGCCCCGCTTTTGTTCCCAGTAGTCATGTTTACAGAGGAATCCACTTCCGGTTTTCCCCCCTCCTTGCGGATTCACTCCGTGGAGACGCGGGGTATGGTCCTCGAGTCGGAAAACAGCCTTGAGGCCGGAGATGTGATCACCTTGGGACTTGATGGAGGAGCGGGTATTCCGCCGCACCGCGCCGAATGCCTTGTTGTGGATTGCCGGATTCAAGAGGAGCCCGGGGTCGGGGGAGGGCAGCCTGGTTCGCATCTCGTCACGGTGGCATTCTGCGGCATCAGCCCTGCAGCCTACCAGTATCTCCAGCATCTGAAGACTGAAAGTCAAGCTTCCGCAGACCCATCCGGGACCCAAGGGCATCATGACTTCCCTTCGAGGTATCTCCCCATGCCCTCGCTGTCCATCCGCACGATCCGCCATTCCGACAATATTTCTGCGCCGGACGCCCGGTAAAGGGCCATCGCAGTTTTGTTCCAATCGAGGACACTCCACTCGCACCGTCCACAACCACGGTCTTGGGCCAGTTTGATGTAGGCCGTCAGCAACGCGCGGCCGATTCCCCGGGCCCGGTATTCCGGACTGATGTAGAGATCTTCCAGCCACAGGCCGGGCCTGCCGAGGAATGTGGAAAAAGTGGGAAAAAAGAGAGCATACCCGATCAGGACGTCCCGGGTCCGGTTTTCTGCCACCAAGGCCTCGGCGGCTGGGGTGGCTCCAAAGAGGTGGGAGGCCAGCGTTTCCGGCGTCACCTCCATGAGGTGGGTGAGATGTTCGAACTCCGCCAGTTCTGCAATCATGCGGCAGATCGGACCGGCGTCACTTGGCTGGGCGGGGCGAATGTGCCAGTCGTGCAGTGGTTCCGAGGATTTCTTCATGTCTACCCAGTGTGCCTCATCACCCGGACGTCAGCAAGACGTCCTTGGCGCCGAGAGGCGGGGCTTCTGAATGCACACTGATCTCGAAAACCGTCCCTGGGGGGATTTCGCGTCCGGCCCAACCAAAGGCTTGGGCTTCCTCCCCTCCCTGTCGGTGCCCGAATCCCCAACCTCCAAAAGAAAAACGGGTTTCCACTTCCAGGGGGACCAATTCGTCAAAAATACCCAGATGGTGGGCTCCGTAAAAACACTCTCCGCCTCCATTGAATCCCCGGATTTTTCCCGCGCCGTCACCGGTGAGTTCTTCCCGTCCGGTGAGCCGCAGCACGACGGCTTCACCGGTATCCAGACGTGCCAGACGGAGCCATTGCAGGTCCACGCCGGAGGGCAGTTCGTTGAGGGCGCGGGCCCGGCATCGGGCGCCCCGGTAAAGGGTGCGGTTCCAGAGTCCGGGGTCGTTGCCCCTGAAAAGCAGCCAACTGGTGGTGTCCTGGCAAGAGGGGACGGACGGGGTATCCGATTTTTCAGCCGGGGCCGCAAGGGGATGGGAACCCACACTGATTTCAAAGTCCACCGGCTCGATCACCTTGCCGGCCCAAGCAAATGCCTGGGTTCCCACGCGCTCCGCCGCGTGACCAAACCCCCAGCCACCGCAACCAAAGCGTGTCTCTGCTTCGCGGGGCAGCCCGGCTGAGAAAAAGCCCAGGTGACGAGCTCCGGCATAAGATTCAGCATCACCGACCCAACCCCAGGTTCCATCGGTGGATTCCAGTCCTGAAAGGTTGGCGGCATCACATCTGGAAACCACGGATTCACCAGTGTCGAGCCGGCGCAAACGGAGGTAGGTGAAGTCTGCGGGGACAGTGTCCAAAGAGATGGCATACGCTTCGTTTCCCTCCTGCTGGGTGTTCCAATGCCGTGGATCCCTCCCGCGGAACACGATCATTTCGGGTTTTCCCGGATGAACGAGCTTCCCATCCAAAATACCAGCAAGGGACAACGGTTCCGCTGGTGGCAAGTCCAAGCCGCTCCCCGGGGCCACCGCTTTCAACAGCAGTCCGTCATCCTGATCCTCCGTGTGCCCGTTGGGGCCAGCCGGCAACGCCATTCCCGGTCTCTCAGCCAGGCGCTTTAATGCGAGCTGGGCATCGGGGAAGCTTGGCTCCATCTGAGAGGAGGATTGTCGCTTGGTCTCGATCAGGGGATTCAAACCGAGCAGGCGTCGACCAAGGCCGCCTGGATGAGTCGGCATGGCCACAATGGAAATGCTTCTGCCCCGCAGCGAGAGCAATTCCTCCTCGTATCCTGCACAACGCTGCCGTGAAAGGTCCAATTCTCCCCTCAAGTGCTCGTATGCCTCCGGGTCCGGAATCCGGTCCAGCTTTGCCGACAGCGCTGCGCACTCTTCCTTCAGACTTTCCAGACTCCTCTCCAGGTGCTCCTTTTCTGCCACTTTTCTGGCAAGGTCCTCTTTTAAGGTACTGATGACCGCATGCTGTTCTGAGGCGTCGGCTTCACTCTGTTCCTCCCGGGCTCGGGCCTGCTCCAGTTCTCCTTCACGGGACTTGGCTGCGGCTTCCTGCTCCCGGAGCTGATCACAGAGGTGGGCCACCTTGGCTTCCAGATCTTTCCGCTCCGATTCCTGCGTTCCGGCGAGTTCCTTGGCCGCGGTGAGCTCCGTTTGCAAGGCGGCAAGCCGCTCCGTCCACAGGGTCTCCTGCTCCTGGGACAGAAGTCGGACACGTTCCTCTTCCTGCTCGAAGCGAACCAGCGAGGCGCGGGCTTCCTTCAGGCTGGCAGTCACCAGGTCTGAAGCAGTGTTCAATTCAGCGGGGCCGTGGCTCTGGGGCAGCACGGCCGGGGCGAGACTTCTCAGCGTGTTCTGGGTGCCTTCAAACATGCCTCGCAAAGTTGCCGTGGGCCGCAGGCATTGCGAGATCGCAAGGGCTGGTCCGAGATCCTGAATCTGCTGTTGTTTGAGCAGGTCGATTGATTTGATCAAGGCAAGGGAACAATCGTTGACGACCCAGTCGATTCGGTCAAGCACGCGGCGGGTTTCCGCATCGAGGTCGGTTTCAAGGTGCCGGAGATGGTCCTGCATGCCCGCCACCAGTCGGCCGAGATTTTCGAAAGTGTCATCAGCAGTGATTGGATCCCCGGGCAGAGTGTGGTCGAGGGTGGCGATCACTTCCTCGACGGTGGTTGCCGCCGTACTCAGTTCCCGCAGATGGTTTTGTTGCTTCTGGAGTTTTTGTCGAAGACCGGCGGCCGTTCCCAAAGCTCCCGCGAGATGTTGGTGCAGGGTTCGGGCCTGGTCTTCCACTTGGGTGAGATGACGGAAGACTCTCTGGTCAACGGGGTCGTCACTCTGGCGGCGGCGGTGATTTTCCACCAGGTCCCCGGCGGATTGGAGAATTTGCTGGAGTAGTTCTGCCTCCTTTTCCAATTGACCATCGATGCGTTGCAGACCGGCCGCTTCCGCACCGACATGCTGGCGTTCGATGCGCAGCAACTCCGCAAAACGCATCCAACGGGCTCTGACAGTTGCCACGGTGGCCGAGCCTCCGGTCTCCTCGAGAGAGTTCCTGACTGTCAGCGCCAGTTCTTCAAACCTTGCTTGCTTTTCCTGAGCCTGTTGATTCAACGCCACGAGGCGCCCTTGCAGGTTTTCGATCTCCTCCTGTTGTTGCAGGGTGGTCGTGGCGAGGACCGCGGCTTCGGTTTCCCAATCCTGTGCCGGAGGCGTGGGCTCGCCCGGATCAGTTGACTGGTTTGCAGTCACTCCGGGGGGCAGATGTTCGCCCCCGACGGAGCGTCTGGGAGGACGACGCCTCACCAGCAATCCGGTCACAAGGCCCAGTAGCGCGGCACCCACCAACCACCCGGGATGCGGCCAATCGGCGGTGAACAGGTGCCGGAGTTTTGTCCAAAACCCCGTCCAGTCCCCCACCGCCAAAGCCGCAGCTTCCATCAAAGAAAAAACCCCTGTCAAAAGTGACGCCACTTAAAAATCAATCTCACTTAATTAAATGTGGTAATTATTGTTTTTATTATCCTGCAATTCAGGCAAAAGGCAACGCCGATCTCGATCGCTGGAGGAGAGGGGTGAAAACTTTTCAGTGCTCCTGACGGATCAATTCTCCTGAATACCCATTGACCTTGGAGCAGAAATCACGAAAAAATAGAGACTCCATCTCCCCTGCCACGTTAGCTGTGTTTTTCCCCGATCATGTCCCAACGCTATGAAATCAAAGAACGAATCGGTCGGGGTGGCATAGGCGCCATTTACCGCGCCCAGGATACCATCATGGGACGTGAGGTGGCCATCAAGCGGTTGCTTCCGTTGGATCAGACGCATCTCAATGAATCCGCCGACGAATCCCTGCAGCGGGAGGCGGCGGCCCTGGCCAGGTTCCAGCATCCGAATATTCTGACGATTTTTGCCTTTGAAAGCGATGATGAAGGCCCCTATGTGGTAATGGAGCTGCTGCAGGGGGAGAACTTGAAGGAGGTGATCAAGCGGGGGGCGCTCACGCTGGAGGATTTCGACGATCTCGTGATGCAATCACTCGATCCGCTCATTGCTGCCCAGCAGATGAATCTGCTGCACCGCGACATCAAGCCCCAGAACATCATGCTGACTTGGCTGGCCAGCGGGCGGTTCCACATCAAGCTCCTTGATTTTGGTCTCGCCAAATTCACCCAGGCTCCCTCCAAACAAACGCTTGATCAGACTGGATCTTTTCTCGGTTCCATCGACTACATCGCTCCGGAACAGATCGAATTGGAGCCTTTGGATCAGCGGACGGATCTGTATGCGCTGGGTTGTGTTTTCTACTACTGCCTGACCCAACGGGCCCCGTTCGCGGCCGACTCGAACGCCCGGACGATTCAGAACCATCTCAACCACGTGACGACCCCGGTTCAGACTTTGCGACCGGATCTGCCTGCCCCGGTGGCCAACTGGGTCATGCGGCTGATCTCACGCCGCCCGGAACACCGTCCGTCAAACGCGTTGGCCGCGATGAAAGAATATGAGCAGGCGAAATCCGGCGTGACGGTGCTCTCCGCTGCGGATCTGGAGTCCGACTCCCCCCCCGTGACTGTGATGCCTTCGCCCCGGGAAGAATCTACTTCAGGCACCAGTCCCACCGCGCCACAGCGTCGACTCATCACTGGTCCGGTGAAGCGCCACACGCAACCGACTCGCACTGTGACCGGACCGGTCAGGCAGGCCTCACAGCCGATCCGCGGTCTTTCCCAACCGCTTCAAGGTTTGCCGTCGCTTCCCAAATCGTCAGTGGAGGGCAGCGGCAGCGGGTCGTCCCCCCCGGCCGTTCCGTGGTTCCGTTCCCCGCTGATCCTGTTTGGGGCCGGGGGGCTCCTGCTGTTGTTTCTTCTCCTGATTTGGTCCGGCCATTCTTCTGCTCCGGCCGTGGTGCCCTGCCGATATGTCCAGATTTCGCTGCCCGGCAAGGGGGCGCTTTGTCTTGTCGAAGTGATCGTCAACAGTGGAGGAAGGAATGTGGCCCCACTGGGCAAAGCCAGCCAATCCTCCACGGCATATGGCGGTGTGCCCGAAAAAGCCATTGACCGGGATCGTGACGGTTCTGTGGGGAATTCCTTTTCCCACACGGCCGAAAACCGAGACCAGCCTTGGTGGGAATTGGATTTGGGAAGGGAATACCCCGTCGAAAGCCTGGAGATCTGCAACCGGACGAGCGAAGGTGGCAAATATGTCGGCAGGCTCGAAGGATTCACCTTGAAGCTGCTGGACCAGTCGCGCCGCGAAGTGTTTAAAAAAACCGGCAATCCGGCCCCCCAGGAGAGCGTCGTCTTTGCCCCGGGAGAGTTGCAGAGCGATGGGCTGGCCACCGCTCCGGTTCCTCCGCCATCACCCGACGTGCTGCCTCCACCCGCCGCCTCACCTTGCGTCAATCCCTCCACGAAGCCCGTGAGTCCCGCCCTGGCGGTTCAAAGAGGGCTGGTTGCCCATTATGCCTCTGCTGACTGGACCATTGGACCCGACCACAAAACAGCCGCTGCTGTCGGGCAGGATGTTCTGGGGTGGGGAAATCTCGCTGCCAAGTCGCCGAATCATTTGCTCATTCGGGAGGATCCCAAACGGGTGCCATCCTTGGAACTTGTGGGTCCGGAACAGTATCCGGAGCTGAAGGGCGTCTTCCGGATGTTGCATTTCGAACCCAAGGACACCCTGCGCACTCCGGACCGGCTGCTCGGTGAAGTGCTGCACACGACTTCGATGACGTACTTTCTGGTGCACCGGCAGCTTGCGGAACCCCGTTGTGCGGTGATCCGGTTCCATTTGGATAACGTTTACGATCAGATCGCGCTGGATTGGAAACCAGACGGTTACAGCAGCGCCATGAACAAGGGATCCACCCGTGTTGGGACGGATCCCAAGCTGGATCCGGCGGACGTTCACTCCTTCCATCTGGTGACGATGCGCTGGACTGGTGCCAAAGATGAACAGGTCCTGGCGGTCACCTTGCCCGGCCACCGTCGCATTCTCAGTACTGTGGGTGATGCCCCCCACGACAAACTCCTCTTCTCTCGCTACAACATTGGTCACGGTGGCAGCACCTATGACGGTTACCTCGCCGAGTGGATCATCTACGACCGTGCCTTGGAGGATGCCGAAATTTCCGCCATGGAGGAAATGCTCTACCAAAAGTATTTCGCTCCCTAATCCCGGTGATTCACTGGCGGGACAGAACGGTCGGGGGTGACATCCGGCCGGCGGCATCAATCAACCGCACCGCGATTTCAAAAGGGGCCGTCTTCAAATTCACTTCCGCATAGGAGGCAATCATCGGGCGCAGGGAGGTCCACGGGCTTTTCTCTTTTTCACGCAGCTGAATGAGTCTCCACCTGACTCCGGAGGGAGCCCGGTCAAAGCGCAGAGACGCCCGTCCGTCGGGAAGCACTTGGACAGAGAATGAGGGCGCTGTAGGAGCGGGACCTTGGGCCAGCCACGGCGAAGCGGGTGGAATGGCCGGCACGGCATAGGCGTTGGCGAGAACCGCGCGCAGTCCGTCGCGGTCCTGAGCGATGGCTTTGAAGCTCCAATGAACCTGCCCGGTGGCCTGCTCCCGGGTCACCCCGATCTGCTTGCCGATCTCCGAGGCCGGCCGGCCCGGATCATCTTCGCTTTCGATCCGGCTGGAAGCGATGCCGGGCCAGAGATGGCGGCCTTTGGTGTTCTGCTCGGCCCACCAATGGGTCAGCGTGCTGAAACTGTGGGGACGGTCCCCGATCCTCCAATAGAGTTGCGGGGTGAAATAGTCCACCCATCCCTCCTGGAGCCACTTGCGGGAGTCGGCCGAAATATGAAGGTAGGCATCGAGATCAGCTTCGATACTGGAAGGATGGCCGGGACGCCAGATGCCGAAAGGGCTGACGCCGAACTTCACTGTGGGTCGGATTTGCTTCAGGGTCCCATAGAGACGCTGCATGAAGCCGTCGATTTCACTCCTTCGCCAGTCCTCCACATTCAGCCGGCCTCCACTTTTCTGGTAGGCCCGATAGGTTGTCGAATCGTCGAACTGGGGCACCATGCGGCCGCCCACCTTTTTGGGGTAGGGGTAGAAGTAATCATCCATGTGTATACCGTCGACATCATAGCGGGAAAGCACGTCGCGCATCACGGCAATGGCGCGCTCCTGGACGCCGCGGATGCCCGGGTTGGCCCAGATCTGGGATCCGGATGGCAGCATCCATTCCGGATTGGTTCGGCTGAGATGGTTGGGGGCGGCGCTGGTTTCCCGGGTTGCCCGGGCGCGGAAGGGATTGAACCAGGCATGCAACTCCAATCCTCTCAGGTGGGCTTCATTCACCGCGAAGAGCAGGGGATCGTATCCCGGGGAGCGTCCCATTTTGCCTGAGACCCAGTAGGAGGATGGTTCCAAGGATGATTCATAGACCGCGTCGCCTTCGGGCCTGACCTGGAAGATCAGGGCATTGAGTCCGGTTTTCGCCGCGAGGTCCAGAAGGTTGGTCAACTCCAACTTCTGTCGCTCCGCGGAAAGGCCGGGCCGCGAGGGCCAGTCGATGTTGTGAACCGTGGCTACCCAAGCGGCACGGAACTCCCGGTTTGGAGTGGGCGGTGTTGATCCCGATGGCAGGTATTGGGCAGAAACCACGGGCGACAGCCCGAGGATCAGGAGGAGGAGTCGCGTCATTTCAGTAGGCCTCGACCATGCCGCCATCGATCAGCAGATTCTGGCCGGTGACATAAGAATTCGACTCGGAACACAGAAAGGCCACGACGCGCCCGAATTCCGCCGGATTTCCATACGCTCCGAGAGGAATTTTTTCAGCGGAACGAGCCCGCTGTTCCGCTATCGTGATGCCTTGCTTTTCCGCCCAGAGTGCGTCGAGCTGGGCCACCCGGTCCGTGTCGATGCGACCGGGGCTGACGACATTGACCAGAATCTTGTCCGGGCCGAGTTCCCTGGCTAGGGTCTTTGTCAGTCCGACCACGCCAAGGCGGAAGGTGTTGGAGAGTAATAGTTTGTCAATCGCCTGCCGTGTGGATGCCGAGGTGTTGTTGACAATGCGGCCTCCGCCGCCCGCCCGGAGGTGGGGCAGGGCCGCCCGAATGGCCCGGACATAGCTCAGGAGGGTCAGTTCGAACGCTCCCTGCCAGATGGAGTCGTCAAATTGGTCAAAATTTCCGGCCGGGGGGCCGCCGGCATTGTTGAAGAGCGACCACAGCCCGCCGAATTTCTCCACCGTCGCTGCCACCGCCCTTTCCACGACACCGGGCTCCCCGACATCGCCGACAAAAATTTCCGGCCGGTTCCCGGTTTCAGCTGCGATGCTGTTCTGGGCCGCCTTGAGCTTGTCCTCCGAGCGCGAGCAGAGCATGACGCGGGCGCCTTCCCGCGCCAGTTCCTGGGCGACTCCACGACCGATGCCCGCGCTGGAGGCAAAGACCAGGGCGGGTTTGTCTTGCAGACCTAAATTCATCGCAGGCAGTATCGTTTCGTCAATGGCAGGATTCAACCCCGGCGTTCCGGATCTGAAAAATCAGGAACCATGGGATACCAGACTGTTGTGAGGAGGTCGGGGCCCGGCGGATGGTCTTTGGTCCAATGGGACGGAGATTGCAGGAAAGGTTGCTCGATGGCATTTTCTGGAACCGGAGACCTCTCCGGCACAGTATGGCACTCTTGAACGGACAAGATCTCATGGATGCCGGTTGGCGGCCTTCTCCCCAATTCCGCGCCATTCTGGATGCGGCGGCGGAGGCAGAGTCGCGCGGGGTGCGGGATCGTGACTATTTGTTGAAACTTCTGGAGCGGGATTTTCCCCGGGAAGCTCCCGACAAGCCGGGACTTCGTGATCAGGCCGCTCCCTGCGGCGAGGCCATCATGGCGGTTGGTCAGGAAGAGGAAGTCAACCTTGCGGGGGTGCGCCGGGCCATGGGGCAGCTCCTGCGCACTCCGGTCATCGAGGCGGGGGCTATCCTGCCCGATGCCTGCCCGGCTGGACCCGGAGAGGCCGTCATCCCGGTGGGAGGAGCCATCGCGGCTCGCCATGCCATTCTTCCAGGCGCCCACAGCGCTGACATTTGCTGCTCCCTCTGGGCCACGGTATTTTTTTCCAGACAATCGGCTGGAGAAATGCTCGATGATCTCTTGGTTGTGACCCGTTTCGGGGCTGGCGGACGGGCGCCGAAAGACCGGGTTCGCCATCCCGTGACCGACGAAGCTGTTTGGCAGAACAAATTTCTTCAGGGTCTTCAAGAGCACGCCGAAAAGCATCTGGCGGACCAGGGTGATGGCAATCACTTTGCCTATTTGGGGAAGCTTGACCTTGGCAAATCCTTTCTGACCGCTCTGGAACAGGCCGGGCATGAGGAAATCGTCCGACCGCTGCTGGAGGCGTCCCGTACCCGGAAGGAAGCATATGTCCTGGTGACTCATCATGGATCCAGGGGGCTCGGCGCCCAGGTTTACCAACGGGGGCACCAGGCGGCCATTGAAGAAACGGAGAGGATCGCGTCCGGCATTCCCAAGGCTGCGGCATGGCTCGATACCCGGACTGGTCTGGGGCAGGAATACTGGAAAGCCCTCCAGTATGTCTCCCGCTGGACCAAGGCCAACCATCACACCATCCACCAGCGTTTTCTGGAGCGCGCTGGCGCGGGACGGATCACGGAGTTCGGGAACGAACACAACTTCGTCTGGCAACGGGGGGATGTGTTTCTGCATGGCAAAGGGGCCACTCCGGCATGGAAGGACGACGGGGGAAGGCCTTTGCTCGGTCTCATTCCTCTCAACATGGCCGAACCGATTCTCATCACGTTGGGTTCGGACAATGCGGATCATTTGTCCTTCTGTCCGCATGGCGCGGGACGGAACCGCTCACGATCCGCCACCCGCAGGGATTTCCGCGGCGCCGACGGCAGGCTGGACGAAGCTCTCATGGAAAGAGAAATTCGTAAAGCGACCCGGGGATTGGATATCCGTTGGTACCACAGCAAGGCTGATGTCACGGAGAGCCCCATTGGCTACAAGCCGGCCGCCCAGGTCCGAGCCCAGATCGCTCAGTTCGGACTTGGGAAAATCATTGGCGAGATCACCCCGCTTGGATGTATCATGGCCGGAGATCCCGGTCCCAGGCCATGGCTCAGGGAACGTGAATTGACGCCGAAACAAAAACGGGCGATTGAGCACCGTGCCGAAAGACGCCAAATGCGCCGGTCACTAACCCATTGGGACGACGCGGATGACGAAGAATTCGGTGCCCCGCCCTGACCTCCCGACCAGCCAATCATTCTATGGACACCAACGAGATCGATGAAATTCTGACGCTTCTCAAGGCGAATGAGACTTTCGCTGGTGCCAAGGAGTCGGTGCTGGCTTCATTGGCCCGCCAGTTCGAAGTTCGGGAATGCGCTGCCGGCGAGGAAGTCGTGACTCAGGGGCGTCGTTCGGGCAGAGTATTCGTGATCCGTTCCGGTCAATGTGAAGTCGTTGAAGCCTCCAAGGGTAGCAGCAGGTCCGTGGCCTTGCTGGGGCCGGGCCGGGTTTTCGGGGAAATCGGGGCCGTCTCGGGACGTGGCGCCACCGCCACGGTCCGGGTGAATGAGGTCACCCAATTGCTGGTGCTCGAGGCCACCGCGCTCCACAAGGCGATGCAGGAATGCGGCGAACTGGCGACCTCCGTCTTGCGCTCTATGCAGCGCTACCTGTGATGCCGGGAGTGTCGTTCAGGCCACGAATTTGCCGGGATTGAGGATTCCCAGCGGATCCAGGGCTCGTTTCAACCGTTCGTGGACATCCTGCGCGACCGGGCTGACGGCATCCGGATACCACCGTTTTTTGGCCAGTCCGATGCCGTGTTCTCCAGTGATGGCTCCCCCCCAGTCCAACACTTGGCGAAAGAGCCGGTCCAGCGCGGCCTCGACCCGCTCGGGCTCCCCGTCGATCACTGCCTGGTCCACCATGATGTTGACATGGATGTTTCCATCCCCGGCGTGACCGAATGAGGCGACCGCGAAGCCGGATTCCTCCTGCAATTGTTTGGAAAACGCGGCCAGATCAACCAGCCGTCCTCTCGGGACCACGATGTCTTCATTCAGCTTCACCAGTCCGGTGGCCCGCAGGCTGTAGGAAAACGAACGACGGATCTCCCAGAGCTCGTCGCAGGTGGCGTCATCATGAGCGACCGTGAGGGAGACCGGGGAAAGCGTCCCCAGGAGGTGCATCAGGCTTGCGGCATCCGCATTCACCGCATCGGGCTGGCCATCGATGTCGAGGAGGAGATGGGCCTCTCCTTTGGGGGCGGCGGTGTTTCCCGGGTAGGCCCTGGCCGCTTCCAGGGTGAAAGCATCGGCGATCTCGAGAGCGGCGGGCAGGTATCCCGCGTCGAGAATGGTCTGCACCGCATCTGCTGCCGCGGCGAACGTGGCGAAGGAGGCGGAGAACGTCGCCCTCGCAGGAGGGTGGGGGATGAGCCGCAGCGTCGCTTCGGTAACGACCCCGAGCAGTCCCTCTGAACCCACGAACATTCCGATCAAGTCAAATCCGGTTTTGTTTTTGTGGCACCGCCCGCCGGTGCGGAGGACTTCTCCCGAAGCCAGAACGACTTCCAATCCGAGCACGTAATGCCGGGTCACTCCATATTTGAGACAGCGGGGGCCTCCCGCATTGGTGGCGATGTTGCCACCGATACTGCATTCCTTCAGGCTTGCGGGATCGGGAGGGTAGTACCAGCCCCGCTTAAGGACCGCGGCCTGAAGATCTCCCAAAATTACCCCGGGTTGGACAACCGCGACGCCATCCGCTGGGTTGATCTCGAGGATCCGGTCCATGCCGCGCACCGAGAGCACAATGCCTCCGCGCACCGGCACGCATCCGCCCACGTAGCCCACCCCTGCTCCCCGGGTGGTGACGGGAATGCCGTGGGCACTGGCATAGCGCAGCGTCTTCACCACGTCCTCCCGTTCCTTTGCCAGAACCACGACATCGGGCGGGGCGCTGGCATGCCATTTGTCAATGCTGTGGGTTTGGAGAACCTCCGGCAGGGTCGAAACCCGGTCCCTGCCGAGCAGGGCGGTCAGGTCGGAGGCCAGAGTGGAACCGGTGTCAGTGGGCATGGAAAAGCAGGATGAACTTGGGAAGGAATACGATTGCGCCAATGGTTGCGGATGCCAGAGCAAGCAGCAGCACTCCCGCCGCAGCGACGTCCTTGGCCTGACCGACCAGGGGGTGGCGCTCCGGATGGAGGGCATCGGCGAGCTTTTCCAAAGCAGTATTGAAACATTCGGCGGCAAGGACGGCCCCGCAACAGAGCAGGACGAGGCACCATTCGCCCCCTGAAATTCCCAGCGCAGCGCCACATCCCACCACCATCAAGGAAGCAAGGCACTGCAGGCGGGCATTGCGGCCCTGCCACAGCGCTCCCAGACCGGAGAATGCGGCGACGAACGAAGCGAGGAGATTTTGGCGAGGAGGGTTCACGCCATCGAAGGCATGGCACGCACTGGCTCGGTATCCAGGGAGTAGTCGACACCGGTCAGGCCGAATCCAAACAGTTTCAAGAATTCCGCCTGGTAGCCGGCAAAATCGCCCAATTCGTCCAAATTCTCGGTGGTGACCTGGTCCCAGACCTGCCCGACCGCCGATTGGACATCCTCACGCATTTCCCAGTCATCGATCCGGATGCGACCACCCTCGTCGACCTGGGGACCCTCGCTCGCGCAGAAATGGTCCTGGAACAGTCTTTGGATCTGCTCAATGCAGCCCTCATGAAGGCCGCGCTGTTTCATATCTTTGAAGAGCAGCGAGATGTAGAGAGGGACAACGGGGATCGCCGAGCTGGCCTGGGTGACCACCGCCTTGTTGACCGAGACGTAGGCCGAACCGGCGCCAAATTTCTCGTTGAGCCGGGCGGCGGAGTCTTCGAGGTGGCTCTTGGCGCGCCCGATGGTGCCATCGCGGTAGATGGGCCAGGTGAGGGATGGTCCGATGTAGGAGTAGGCCACCGTGCGGGCACCGGGGGCGAGAACGCCGGCTTCAGCGAGCGCGTTGAGCCACAGTTCCCAGTCCTCGCCGCCCATCACCTTCACCGTATGGACGATGTCTTCCAAGGAGGCGGGTTCCAAGGTGACTGGTTCCACCACCTTTTTGTCGGTGTTGAGGTTTTTTGCGGTGTAGCTTTGGCCGATGGGTTTGAGACACGACTTGTAGGTTTCCCCCGTGTCCGGATCTGTGCGACGGGGCGAGGCGAGGCTGTAAACCACGAAATCGACCTGTCCGAGATCGGCACGGATCGCTTCGATGACCTCGGCTTTGATTTCCCTGGAAAAGGCATCGCCATTGAAACTGCGGGCATAAAGGCCTTCTGCTCGGGCCGCTTCCTCGAAGGCCACGGAGTTGTACCAGCCCGTGCTGCCGGTTTTTCCCTCGGCGCCCGGTTTTTCGAAAAAGACCCCCATTGTGGCTGCGCCACCGCTGAAAGCAGGGACAATGCGGGAGCTGAGTCCGTAACCGGTGGAGGATCCGATGACGAGGACCTTTTTGGGGGCGTTCACCAGAGGCGGCTGACTCTTTGCATAGGCGATTTGCTCCTTCACATGGGCGGCGCAGCCCTCGGGATGGGCAGTTGTGCAGATGAATCCTCGGATCTTGGGCTGAACTATCATGGGAGACGGGGAAAGTGCCATTGGGTCTGAAACCCTGCAAGGCTACGCCAAGCATGGACCGATGCAAACTTCAAATGAGCGCCCCCGGAGGGGCCGGAGCGGGGCTCCCGCGGGATGACGTCTCAGACCGGGCGTTTGGCGACGTCATCCATCCAGGGCTCCCACCAGCCGGAGTCCTGTTTCGTGGCATACGCCTTGAGGAGCGTTTTCAACTCATACGGCGTCAGATCGCGTTGCAGACTCAGCATCCGGGCGCTCAGTCCGGTGACGAGCGGGCAGGCAAAGCTGGAACCCTGAGCCACGCGGACTCCCCCGGGGTGCTCCGCATCGGTCTTCCACGCGATTTCGATATTGACTCCCGAGGCGTCGAATTCGACGGAGTCTTTCGGACGGTAGGCCAACCGGGCCATGGGCATTTCCTTGTAGGAGACTGCCACGGTCGCGGCAAAATCGGTCGGGTAGGCCCTGCCGGTAAGGTGGTACCCCCGGGCGCAGACGCAGGTGACATTCCGTGCGGCAAGGTCATCAATGACGTGGCCCATGCGCAGGGCGAACTGCTCGCGCATGGTGGAGAGACTGAGATTGACGAGATGGATGTCCTCTTGGTCCACGAGCCAGCGGAGCGCGGCCAGCAGAGCCTCGGAGTCCGCTCTCAGCCCCCCGCCAAGCACCTGAAGGCTGATGAGTTCAACATCTGGGGCGAAGCGTCGGATGTTACCGGCCACGGCGGTGCCGTGGCCCATGAGATCACTGCCGTGGACTTCCACCACGCGGTAACCTCCCGCCGGATGGGGCATGACTGCATAGGAAGCCACAAGGCGGCCCCCGACCCAAGGATGGTGCGGCTCCACGCCTGAGTCCACAATCGCGACACGAACCCCGGTGCCCCGCGCGGAGCCGAGGTTAGTCAAAAGGTCCATCATTCTGGGAAGAAAGTGCCAAGTGCAGGCTGGCGAGGTGCTCGGTGATATCGCGGGCGGCTTCACCATATGTTTTCAAGTCTTGGTGGATGAAACCGCCTTCGCGGCGCGAATTGATGGCCGTGAGAACCCCGAATTCATCGGTGGGAGAGACCAGTGGCACCACCAGAATGGACTTGGTTTTCACACCGGTGCGGCGGTCCACCGTCGGATCGAAGGAAGGGTCCGAATCGGTGTCGTTCACTACCATGGGCTGCTGCAGGGAAAAAGCCAGGCCCGAAATACCTTTGTTGAGAGGCTCCACATTTCCCACGAGACGATCCTCCACGGGTGAATGCGCCAGCACGAAGCGCAGGCCCTGTCCGTCGGGGGAGACGAGCAGGAGAGACCCTTCCGTGGCTTGGATTCCTTCGACGGCGCGTGACAACATGGCCCTGAGCACGGTGTCAGTTCTTACTTTTTCGTAGGCATCCATGGTTTGATTCCGCCTTTTCCGTTTGGATATTGCAGATTATTGACCAACCAACCACATTTTGTCTCGACTCGAAAGAAAATATTCTGGAACTTGAATAACCGCGCCAGAACCGCGTCGAACGCTATGTTGCAGGGATTCGATTCCTCAAACCGACCCTCTGCCGATTTTCACGAACGCACAACCACCCAACCACCATGGTCACTCTCGCTGAACCTCCCGCTTTGAAAGTCATTCGCCGTGCCGGACGCCCGGAAAACGACCGCACCCATTCATGGGTGGCTCCCGAGGAATTCTTCCGCAATATCCGGTATGTCACCATCAAGGTCACCAACGGTTGTAACTTGAAGTGCTCCTATTGCAACGTGGATGCCGATGTGCCCTCGACCCCCCGCATCTCCATGGAGACCTACAAGCGCATTGCCGACTTGTTGATTAAGAATTCGGTGCACGAAGAGGTGGGGCTGGAGTTCCATGGCGGTGAACCCCTCATCATGCCGGACGAGTTCTTCCAGGAAGCGGTCGCCTACGCCGCCGACCTTGCCAAGAAGTATGGGAAAAAGAAGGTCATGCATCCCATGCAGACCAACGCGACCAAGCTCACCGAGGAAAAGCTGGAAATGCTTCAGGGCCTCGGGATCGATGTGGGCATCAGCTGCGACGGCCCGCCTGACATCAATGACCAGTTTCGCATGGCCGGCAAGCGGGTCGAGCAGGCGCTCAAAATGCTCGTCAAACGCCGCTCCGCCTTCGGCATGATTCTTGTTCTCTCCAAGGGGAATTGCAATCACATGTATCGGATCATGGAGTATTTCCGTGAACTCGGCGTGCAGGGCTTCCGATTCAACTTCCTCCAACCCCAAGGGCTCGGCATGGAACATTCCCTTCTCAGCACTGAGGAGATGTATGCCGGAGTGAAGGGTATTTTCGATCATATGGCTGACACCGAATGCTCCGTCGTGGAGGCCAACACCCAGATGTTGGTGAATCGGTTCGCCTTTGGCCGGAATCCTTCGCGTCCCCTCAGTTGTTGGGAACTGGAGTGCCAGGCAGGTCGTACCTACTGTGCGGTGAATCTGGAGGGAGATGTTTTTTCCTGCGGCACCGACATTTCCAAGCACCGTCTGGGCCACATTGACGACGGCTTCAACCAGGAGAACATCAACAGCACCCTCTGCGGTCTCCACAAGAAGGACGCCTGGTACACCAAGTGCTTTGATTGCGATGCCAAGCGCATCTGCAGCCTCAGTTGTCCGACCAGCGACTTCAATGACATCCGCTACCGGGACAGCGAATGCGGTTACACCCGTGCCTTTTTCCGCTATCTCACGGAGAATCCCGAGAAAGTATACAGCGTGCTCCGCGGCATTGGTGAGAAACGCCCGATGGGCTACTTCCATCTTTGACCTTCCGGATTCTCCTTTACCATTTCTCCTTCACCTGCCAATGCAGGGGGAGGTGAAGACAAGAAACCAACCCACAATACCAAGAAAGGAACACTGCAATGGCAATTCTTAGAAGCCAAGATGGAAAGTTCTATGATGTGGATGACTCCTCGCTGCAAGGCAAGGAAGTTGCCCCTGAGAACGTTCCAAACCTCACTCCGGGCGGCACCATGCCTCCCTCCTCGGGTGGCGCCTCCCTCGGTGGCGGCATCATCCAGATCTATGTTTCCTCGCCAGGCGGGGCCGCCCAGGGACCGGACCTCGGTCCTCCCCAGGCAGGTGCCGAAGGCGACGAAGCTGCCGGTGACGTGCAAGGTCACGACTGGTGCCGCCCAAGCTGGCAAAACTGCTGGCAAAACTGGCACAACTGGCACAACTGGAACAACTGGAACAACAGCTGGCACAACCACCACCGTGGTTGACCGCCGGATGTTTCCGGACTGAGTTCTGCCATCCGCACACGGCCTCCGGGATCAGTGTGCGGGTGGCTCCCGGTCCGGGAATCCCTCCTCTCCCCTTTTCGCCGCCGCCGCTCAATTTTCCCATGGCCATCGTCAACACCCTGGACGGTCGTTATTACGACCTCGATCCCGAATTTCTTGAAAGCTGTCGCATTCCAGATGACGCACTGGAGGCACACAACCTGCCCTCCTTGCCGGAAGCGCCGCCGACGCAGCCTCCCTTCACCCAAGGGCCTCATCCCTGGATCCGCGTCGGACCGGGACCAAATGGCGGCCCACTGATCCAGATCGGACCGCCGCCTTTCGTCAAAAACAGCGGACCCGAGCCCCAGATATTCCTTCAGGGGCATCCCATGAATGGCCCTGCCACCAAACCGGGCTCCCGCTCCAAGCCTCAAAGCAAATGAATTGAGTCCCACCTCCGACCAGATGACCGATCCCACGCCTCTCCCGCCGTCCCAAGGTGTATCTTCTCACTCCGGGACGCCCCCGGGCGTGCACGATCCCGGTCCTCCCGGAGGCAAAGGGGCGGGAA
Organism: Akkermansiaceae bacterium; assembly: GCA_024233005.1. Lineage (GTDB taxonomy): Bacteria > Verrucomicrobiota > Verrucomicrobiia > Verrucomicrobiales > DEV007 > JACKQE01. The sequence goes on from JACKQE010000002.1 coordinate 183,911, forward strand.
TCGACCCCGGTCCTCCTGCCGGAACGGATCCCGGCCCACCTGAGGGGCACGCCATGGGCCCTCCGGAAGGTCATGACGCGGGCCCGCCTCCCGGGATGGACTCCGGACCTCCCCGGCTGACGATGGAGGTGATCAAGTACTTCTGGCCTTTTGTGCGTCCTCACCGATCGAAGCTGATCGGCGTTACGTTGCTGTTGGTTCTGGTGGGGATCACACCGGCCGTGTTTGGCTACATGCCCCGGTGGATGACCCAAAACTGGACCCCTGAGCGGGTCAAGACTTTGTGGTGGATCCTTGGCGGCTTGCTGGGATTGCAGGTCTTGCTGACCGGCGTGCAGTTTCTCCTCATGTGGTGGACCGCCCAAATTTCGCAGGGCTTCACCCACAGCACGCGGCTGGCCGTCTTTGAAAAGCTTGGACGCATGTCCTCTGCTGTCTTGCATCGGGAATCGATCGGCTCCATCGCGCAGCGCTCCACCTCCGACGTCATGCGTGTCCAGGATTGGCTGACCCCGCAGGTGCCACAGGCCTTCGCCAATGTAGTGCAACTCTTCGCCACACTTTATGCTCTCTTCACTTTGGGAACTGGCTTCATTCTGCTGGCCTTGGCGCTGACTCCGCTGGTGGCATTGATTCTAAAGCTCCTGAACCGCCGACTTTCCATTCTCGCCCGTTCCTGCCAGGTCCGGAGCGAGCGCATCATGACGCAGTTCATTGAAGGAGCCGCCGGCTATCGCGACTTGGTGGCTTCGGGGCGTTACGGACATGCCGTGAAAAAAACCGACGCCGAACTGGGCGGGCTGAGGCGGGACGCCATTCGTATGTCCATGGCCGGTTACCTGACCGGTGTCATCCCGGCAACCACCTTCACGCTTCTCATTTACGCTTATTACTACGTGAAACTGGGTGATGCGTCGCTCGCTGGCGATGTGGAGTATCTGGGCAAGGTGCTCGCCTTCGCCGGGCTGTTTGGCAGCTTGCAAGGGCCGGTGATGGGGATTTCTGGTTTCTTCACCGACAGCGCGATTGCCGCCCCGAGCTTTCTTCAGCTCAAGCGGCTTTTGGAAAGCCCCGAGACGAGCAACCCGGACACCACCATTGTTCCCGGATCTGGTTCGATCGAACTCAAAAACGTCACGTTCTCCCATGAGCCCGGCATGCCGCCGATTCTCGACAACTTGTCCTGCACCATTGAGGCAGGGAAGTTCACCGCCGTGGTCGGACAGACCGGCAGCGGCAAAACGACATTGTTCCACCTGCTCCTCCGCCTCATCGAGCCCCAGCAGGGCCGTGTCATTGTTGGGGGAGAAGATCTTTCCCGAATTTCACTCCCAATCCTCCGGGACTTTGTCGGCTTCATCCCCCAAGCCCCCTTCCTGTTCGACGCGACTTTGAAGGAAAACATTCTGCTCGGCTCAGGTGGCGATCCCGGGGTCATGGAGAAACTCCAGAATGCGGTTTCTTTGGCAAGGCTGGATCATCTGGTGGAAACCAGGGCCTCACAGGGCGGGTTGGAAGCTCCCGTGGGACCGCAGGGCGTGACGCTTTCCGGTGGGGAGCGGCAGCGTGTCGCCCTGGCCCGGGTTTTCCTTCGGGATCCGCAGATCATCGTCTGCGATGAGTACACGGCGAACATTGACAACGCCACCGCCCGGATCATTCAGGAGTCACTGGCCCGGGAATTTGCCGGTCGGACCCGGGTCGTGATTTCCCATCAACTCTACACAGTTCGGGGTGCCGACCGCATTCTCATCCTCGAGCGGGGGCGCATTATCGACTCAGGGACTCACGAAGAACTGATTTCACGTCCCGGTCTCTACCGTGACTTGTGGGAAGTGCAGCGGATTGATTGAGAGCCTCGTCCGTGATCGTGTCCACCCTTCGTTGCGGTTTGCTCTAGCGCGTGGAGCTTTTCTTGCGTATTCTCCACGGAGGAATTATGCCGCAACGTTTCGCGAACAAATTGGGTTCCCGTTTTCTTCCGCTGGTCGCGGTGGCTTCGGTTTTGCTCCAGCTGCCGGCCGCTTGGGCGGCGACGGATTACGACAGCCCGAAGTTTGATTATCAGGCCCTCGACCTCGACGGTCTTTCGCTGGCCCCGAACCAGCGGACGGAGATCGCCGAAGCCTTGGCCGGCCTGGCCTCGAATTTCCCCACGGACAGCACGGTGGATACAGATTTGAGGGAAAAAGCGCTCGGTCTGGGGTTGATGTTGGATCCGTTCAATGGCTCGGCTCGTCTGGCCCATCTCGCACTCAGCGAAGGCAGGACCCCAGAAAAGACCCAGATGTTCAGCACCAGGAGTTCCATTGCTTCGGTCCTGTGGCGCCACGCCAAACAGCTCGTCTCACCCGATGCTGAGCCAGAGGACCGGAAACTGGCGCCCCTTCTCATGGAGATTTCTCTGCTCGTCGATCCCAGTCCGGAAACGGACCAGATCGCGCTTTATGACACCACCGCCAAAGCCAGTCCTCCCGACTGGCAACGGATTGTTGTCATCGGTGGTGGCACCCGCGGTTCTTCTGATTTGCGTCTCGCCAGCCTGCTGCGTCGGCTCTTGATCGCGGAGCGGTTGGGCACAGTCAATCCAGGTGATTCTGACACCTCCACCAAATCGGCGGCCTCGGTGGTTTTGCCCCCCGTTCCCCCTTCCGATCCTTTGCCATTGCCGACCAAACTGGAACCAATCGCCCCCTCGATGGTACCTTCCGTCGTGGCTGGCCCCAATCCCCCGGGAAATGACCCTGCTCCTCAGGTCGGGGCCCGGCAGGCCGTCTCCCCCTTGAAACCGGTCCGGTTGAAGTTTCTTGCCCAGCGGAACAACTCCGAGGAATCCTTGGGCTCAGCCAAATTTCAAGTGGAACTCATCGACCTCGCTTTGGAGCCTGAGGCTTTTACGGGGCCTCCGAGCGGGCTCCCCGCTGATCCAGATGCCGTGGGCCCAGTGGTCACACAGTCCCTGTTTCTTCCAAGCCCGTCTCCGAGGCCCTACAGCATGCGGGATTTGCGGGCCGCTTCAGAGATTTTGGCCGCGCGCTGGAAGTTGCCGGAGGACCAGCGTTTCAGCATCCGTGCGCACAGGGAGGTACCGGAAGAGAACGCCTCCTTGAGAGCGCAGTTGGGCAGTGTCTTTGGCAATGCTACCGCAAACCGATACGCACCTGTCACCCTCGGTCTCATACTCATGGCCGAGTCCTCGTTCCAAGGGGATGAAATCGACCCGGGCGTGGCCGTCAGTGGGATGGTCGACAGCGATGGCGATTGGTTGCCTCCGGAGATGAGGCCCCACCAGATGTGGACCCAGGCAATGAAGTGCGGCGCGGGCGTCCTGCTGACGAAGACATCTCCGATTTTTGAAGGAGGTTTGTCCGATCTTCTCATTGCCGGGCAGGCGGATCTCATTCTGTCCGTCCAAGCTCTCGTTCCTGGCAGCTTTGAGGAGGCGGTAAGGCTGATTTCGGTTCCGCGGGATCCTGAATTGGAGAAAGCATTGGCTCTTTTCCGGGAGATTCAGGCGCTCAGGTCGCGGATGTCTGGGGAGGAGATTGTCAAGAATATCAAGGTGCAGGAGCGTCTCGAACAGGTGCTCGCGGCAGTGCCCAATCACCTTACCGCCAAAGTGCTGCTCGACTTTGGAAAGAACGGTTCAACCCGGACCCTGGGCCTTGAACCCAGCCGCCAGTTGCTTTCCGACCTCATGGTCGACATCCAGACTGCCATACGCCGAGAGGAAGAGGAACCGGGAAACGTCACCGAAACGGAGGGCTTGGAGCTTGTCGCGGCGGCGACCAATACCCTGCGTGGATTGAAGGCTCGACTCGCCCCCGAGGCGAAGGATCTGGCATTCAAGATGGAAGATGCTCTGAAGGCCTGTGACACGCTCTTTCGGATCAAAAACCGGGAAACCTCCATGGCGGTCCAAAAGCGGAATGAAGTTACCGACCAGGTCAAAAGTGTCCTCGGTGCCGCCAATTGAAGGGAAAAGCAGCGCGGTGATTGGGCTGCTGGCATCCGGGGATGTTTTTTCCGCAGGGGGGAACTTCGAATGCAGAAGAACTTGGGGAATGGAACCTTTGGAGGATCGCATCACTGCGTCGGATCCACTCTGATATCATCGAGTTCGATGCCTTCCTCTCCACCATTTTGCATCCAGAGTAGTTTGCGCTTTGCGGAGTCGAAAGCCGGTCGGCTGAGTGTTTCCGTCCACACCAAGCCATCGACCGAGATGGTCACAGTTTCGCCCTGGAAAACAAGCTTTACGTCATGCCATTGCTTGCTGCTGAGATCGACATTGTGCAGCGGGAGGAATTCGTTCAAACGGTAGGCCTTGCTGACGGGGTCGGCCGGCCGGTCCGACTTTTGTCGCATGGAGTGTCCGGCATCGAGGGAATGGGAATCCACTTCGAGTTGCACCCCTTGGCGCAGCAGTTTGACCCGCAACATGTGATCGATGCTGCCGAAACCGTCATCCCCATCGACAAAAAACCAGAGCCATCCTTCCTCACCGAGATGTCGATAGCGGAAGGAAATCGTGATATCCTTCCCCGCCACAGGCAGATAGACCATCGGCGGATACTTCCCACCGCTGTTCCCGTGCGTCCAGAGGGCTCCATTGCGGACCTCGGTGTTCTTGTTGGGAATGGGGGTGGTAAAGTGTCCTGGATCAAATCCGGCATCGAATGATTCCAGAATGGATTTCGGTGGGAGGTATCCCAGGGAGGTCAGGAAGGAATCGGCCTCGGCCATGGTCAGGTGGAAATGCCGGGTGGCTTCAGCCCTAGGTTTTCCCTCGCCGCGGCCGGGATTGAAAAAACCGTGGGGCTGTCCCTCGTAAGACTTGAGGGTGCATTGGTTCCCCGCCGCGACCATGGCCTTTTGGAACAACTCCACCGTTGGAAAGGGCACTGCTTGATCGTCTTTGCCTTGAAGGATGAGGCTAGGAGGCAGGCCGGAGCGCACGAAGTGATACGGTTCGATTTCCTGCGGTCTTCCGTTCATTCTCTCGCGGATGTCCTTCCGTTTTTCTTCCGCAAGGAGATCCGGACGCCCTTCCACCGCGGACAGCACCACAGCCGGATTGTAGAGCACCAGGGCATTGGGCATTGAATTGACAGAAAGGTGATCACCGTCCTCGAATCCTGGCACCAGTGCCACCGCTGCCGCGAGATGTCCGCCCGCGGAACCTCCTGAAGCCACGATGCGTTCCGAATCAATGCCGAGACGGTCCGCATTGGCCCGCACCCAGCGGATCGCCGCTTTCGCATCGCGCAGACAATCCTGGGGAAAGACCTGGTGACGACTTTTTACGCGGTAGTCGACCGGGATTGCCACCATGCCCCGTTCGGCCAAATACAGGGCTTGGGGCAAAAATTGTCCCGGAGTGCCGCCATTCCATCCGCCCCCAAAAAAGAACACCACGGCGGGCCGTCTATCTGCAGCGGTATGTCCCTTGGGTTCAAAGATATAGGCGTTCAGTTTCACCTCCCCCACTTGGCGGTAGGTCTCCACCCTTGCGCCGGGCATTTCCGGCGGGTATTTCCAACTGGTGGGGGGTTCCAGAGAAGTGTCGACAGCTTGGAGACCGGTCCACGTTCCTGCCGCAAAGTAGATCAGAAGGATAAAGATGGATTTCATGTTCTGAATGACCCGTGCCAGATTCCTGGATGGGTTGCGAGCCCGGAATCGTGCGGGTTGACGGTTTCACAGGAGTTGACCTTGAGGTGCCACCAGGTACACGGCCGACCGCGCCCGGCCCATCGGCCCTTACTCCCGTGGTGGCGTGGCATCCAAACCGAAGAAGATCAGGGCCGTCTCCGTAAGTCCGTAAACAGTCTCATCCAAAGTGAGCGGTCCGGTGTCCACTTCGAAATCCGCTGTCGAACGGTAGAGCGGTTCCCGTTTGCTATGCAAGGTCCGGATGGTGGCCAGAGGATCTTCGGTTTGCAGGAGAGGGCGTTCACGGTTCCGGGAGACGCGTTCGAAAATTTCCTCAACCGGTGCGTGCAACCAGACGGTGTAGCCCCCCTCGTGCAGCAGGGCCACATTCTCCGGCATCGTCACGATGCCGCCACCGGTGGCCACGACACAGCGTTCACGTTGCAGAGCTTCCTTTAGGGCAATGGTTTCGAGTTTTCGAAAATGGGCTTCTCCGTGATCGGCAAAAATTTGGGTGATGGGTTTCCCTGCCATTTCCACGACCCGTTCATCGGTGTCGACAAAATCAAAACCCAGGCTTGCCGCCACCCGCCTGCCGACGGTCGTTTTGCCGCTTCCCATGAAACCAATCAGGATGAGATTCTGACGTCGTTTGGTCGGGATGTGAGAGGGGGGGTGCAAGGATCGGATTCTGGATGAAATGGAGCGCACACTGATCACTGGCCGGTGCGCATGAGTTCCTTGGCATGGAACCAGTCGGCCTTGTCGGCATAAAGCAAAAACGCTGCCAGGAGCGAGGTGACCACAGTCCAGACAATGATCCACGGGTGGCGGAGCAGTTGCTCCGGCTCGAGACGGGCGCCCACTTCGCTCATGGCATGGCGGAAATAAGCGCTCACCGCGAGCAGGATGAACGGAAACACAAAGACGAGATTGTTCAGCACACCATAACTGGAGACTGCCCATCCATATCCGAAACAAAACAGATTTGCATAGGTGACCATGGCGATGACAAGTGACTGTTCGGTATAGATCTGGAATGACTTGCGGTAGAGCCCGCTCAATTCTTTGTCAGCGATGAAGCGGAACTCCGAATAGCGCTTGCCCGTCATCAGCAGTGCGCCGAATGACCACCAGGCCAGCGTGATGGAGAGCGGTGGCATGGCGTTCGTTTCGACCAGCGCATACCAGCCAAGCCAGAGGCGGATGGGATTGTTGAATGACTCCGCGATCACATCAAGGAAAGCCCGGTCCTTCAAACGCAAGGGACGGACATTGTAAACGACCCCGCTCAAGAGGAGCAGGCCCAGAGCAATGAGGTAACCCGGATTGGGGAACCACCACCACGCCAGAGCAAAGCCCACCACAATGCATCCGGCTTTCATCCACCAGAGGATGGCAATACTGACCCGGCCGGCCGGAATTGGACGGTCCTTTTTGGTGGGATGGAGCTTGTCAAAAGGGGCGTCGAGGATTTCGTTGAGAATGTAGTTGGCCGAGGCGATCAGGCAGGCGGGTACGAGAGAGAGAGCCGCTTTGACCAGCAGGGCCGTCGTTACCTCCATCTGAAGCACCAGAACAAGCGCGACTGCGTGGCCAAAGACGATAAAAACGTTTTTGAGCCAGTGGTCGATGCGGGCGACTTTGAGGTATTCGATCATGTCAATGTCGGCATGCATACCCCAAGCGGGACGTGCTGACAAACGCGAAGTGGTTTTCGGAATTCGGATGGACTCGCAGCTTTTGCTTATCTGTTTGCTGCTTTTGGAGTTCCGGGGTCGCGATACCGGATTGTGGAATCGGGTCGTCCCCTGGCTGACACTGGGTGCCGTCATTCTGGTCACCGCTAGCGGAATGGATGCCGAGCGTGCTGGTTTCAGCCCATTGCCCAGGGCCTGGTGACTCGGCAGGTGAGTACGATCCAGTATCTGTTGCTCGCTGATTTCGTCCTGTTTCTCTCGGTGCTTGACCGTTTCTGGCCCCGTCTGCAAACGCTCCGAATCCCAGGGATCACACTTTCTTCCGCCTTGAGTCTGCAGCCTTGGATGTATGGGGACCACATGATGGGGATTTCGGTGGAATCCCGGTAGAGGGGGCATTTGTAACTTGTTTTCAGCCTGTATTTCAGACCGACACACCTGACCCGGTTGGACTCGGATTGGACGATGGTGAAGCCGCAGAGGGAAACGATGAACCGGTTGGGATACCTCGATCCCTCCTTGTTGCAACGGCCCCCCTTGGAGACCTTCCGGCTCAAAAGCGTGCCCTTGCCAGCCTCCAAAGGGACACAGATCAGCATCGACAAAGCCAAAGAGGGAGGCTGGGTATTTGAGGGCACGGCCTCCCTATCCTGGCCTGGGCTTTGAATCTGGAGAACATGACCGTTTACCGGCTGTCAGGGCAGGCCTTCATCGAGGCGTCAGGAGGGTTCGGAATAGAGCCCTGAAGAAGCTTCCCGAGACTTGCTTAGGTCACCCCCGTTCCGTGATTTTGAGCAGAGCCGTAACTGCCTCGTGCGGGGCGACGGACAACATGCAGCGGAAATCGAGCGGGCATTCCCTGAGAAAGCATGGACTGCACTCCACGTGGTGGCGCAGGATGGCATGATTGGGGCCCAGTGGCCGGGTCAGGAGCGGCTCGGTGGAACCGAAAATGGATACGGTGGGAAGTCCGAGCATTGCCGCCAGATGCATCGTGCCGGTATCATTGGTCAACAGCACATGGCAGACCCGGAGGGCTTCGATGAGCTCCGTCATGCTGGTGCGGCCGATCAGGTTTTCGCACCGGAGTCCGTCCATGGCATTTTCAAGAGCGGTGCCGACGCTGATTTCGGCTTTGGTACCGAAAAGAACAAAGCTGGCCGGAGTGCGTTCTGCAAACTGGCGAGCGGCTGCGGCGAACCGATCCGCCGGCCAGCGCTTTGCCGGCCCATACTCCGCGCCCGGGCAGATTCCAACCCGCAGCGGGGCCGGAGCCGACGGCGGCGGAGGCAGCCGGGGAATGTGGAAGAGCCCCGTATCGTCGGTTGCCGCCCCGAGGTGACGGGCGATCGCGAGATACCGGTGGGCATGGTGGGGCGGCGGACCCTGGACGGTGCGTTCCGGGACCGTGTCGGTCAGGAGCCAGGAGCGAGTGTGGCCGCGGAAACCGATGATGCGGGGAATGCCGGCGCGCCAGGCCTCGAGAGCGGTGCGCAAGGAATTTGGCAGCAGTACTGCGGCGGCAAAGTCCGCCCTCAGGCGGAGCAATCTGGCGACTTCAGCAGGGGAGGCCTTTGCGGGGATGCCAACAACGTCGTCGACTTCGGGGACGCGGTTCCAGAGTGGCACTTGGGTTTCCCGGCACAGAATGGTGAGGTGCAGATCGGGGCGGCCCTTCTTGATTGCCCGGATGGTTGGCAGGGACATGCAGGCATCGCCCAAAGGGTTCGGGGTGCGCACCAGCACCCGGAAAGGTTGGAGCCGGAGCTCGTTGGCAGGCCGGAGAAGGAAGACCCCGCGCCGGTAATGCGACAAGAGGAGGTTCGGTTGCGGTGTCTTCCAGCGATCATGGACCCAGAACCAGTTTTCCGGTTGCATCCGGATCAAGGCTTCGACGGATTCATTCAGCAATGATGTCATGACGTTGCTGACCAATTCATGATTCCCCCGTTTCTCCGGCACCTGGAGCGGCTCCTGGCAGACGATGCGGAAGCGGCCTCCGGGTGAGCTATAAATCGAAATCGGCACAATTGGTGCTCCCGCGCGCAGGGCAATCAGTGCCGGGAGATTCGTGGTGGAGGCGAGACGTCGGAAAAACGGGCACCATAGTCCGTGATCGCCCGCATGCTGGTCCACCAAAATGCCGAGGCTTCCTCCCCTCCGGACGTGTTTCATGGGGCCAGTAAAACCATCGCCCCGGTCAAAAAGTGTGGTCCCGGCTTGGGAACGTCGATGCAGCACCAATGCATCGATGTAGGGATTGGCAAGCCGCTGGTAAATGGCTGCGCGCGGTTTTCCTTGCCCCAAAACGGCCAGTTGGGTCAGGATTTCCCAAGCCCCCATGTGTGGAATGGCGTAAATCACACCGCGCTCCGAGTTGAGCGCGTCCTTGACATGTTCGATGCCTTCCACGTCGACCAATTTTTCTACTGCGGCAGGCCGCATGAGAGATAGTTTGACGCTGGAAATAAGGTTCCTCCCGAGGCATTGGAAGTGTCGTCGGGTCAGGACCCGGATGTCGCGCTCGGACAGGCTGTCACTGAAAGCGATCTGGAGGTTGGCTTTGGCGAGGCGTCGATAGCCGGGCAGGATGGCCCAAGCGACGAGTCCCCCGGTCTGTCCCAGCAGACTCCAAAAAGGGAGCGGACCGATCAGAATGACGAATTCCAGCAGTCGGAATCCCAGATAAACCAAATAGTCCCAAGGTCGGAAACCGATCCTCGGAGCGGTTCCCGGTCTCTCAGCATCTATGGCGGCCATGACGGAGCGGCGGGCCTGTCCCGGGTCCGCGGACCTCAGGGCTTGGGCTCACTCGCCGGAGTCGGAGTGGGAGCCGGGGCACTTGCTGGTGCTGGAGCGGCAGGCTTTGGTGTCTCCGGTGCCTTGGCGGGCGCTTTGGGGGCGTCGGCTTTGGGTGCGTCGGCTTTGAGTGCGTCGGCTTTGGGTGCGTCGGCTTTGGGTGCGTCGGCTTTGGGTGCGTCGGCTTTGGGGGCGTCGGCTTTGGGGGCGTCGGCTTTGGGTGCGTCGGCTTTGGGGGCGTCGGCTTTGGGGGCGTCGGCTTTGGGTGCGTCGCCCGGTTTCGGGGTGGTTCCGTCCGGATTGGTGGGAGGCAACAGGGAGGTGGGGGAGTCTTGAGGAACCACTGGCGGAATGGCCGGAGCTTCTGGGGTGGCGATCCCGTCGAGCACTTTTTTCGCTTCGGGTTCGATTCCCGCATATTGCCTTGCTTTCACCACCGTGAGGAGCATTGCGCCACCGAAAAAGATGACAGCAAACCAAACCGTTGCTTTTTGAAGGACATCTGTAGTGTGGGCGCCGAAGCTGGAATCGAGCATGCCGCCGCCGAAAGAAGCGCCGAGGCCTTCCTGTTTGGGGCGTTGCAACAAAACGACGAGCACTATGAGTAGGCTCGCGAGCACCAGGACGATGGAAAGAAAGATGGAGAGGGCGGACATGGGAGCGCGCAAGTTGACACAACCATGGGGCATTGTAAAGCAGCACCTCACCGGTTCTTCCGAAAACCCCGGTCAGGGCAGTGGCATCCTCCCTGGCGGGGAGGGGAGTTTATTTAACCAAAATTGAAATTCAAGCCAGCGACAATAGCAGACACGCTTGACTGAGTTGATGCGACCTCACTATCGTGCTGTCATGACCGTTCCCACCCACGGCCTTTCTGGGGAGTCCCGCCTTGCGGGCTCGGTGGAGACCGTGATCTACCACAATGAGCAGAACGGGTACACCGTGATGAAGGTGGTTCCTGAGAAAGCCCGACGGGAAGATTGGGTTACGGTGGTTGGCTCCCTGCCGACGGTGAATCCCGGTGAGGACATCCAGGCCCTGGGTGAATGGGTTCGTGATCCGGTGCATGGCCGGCAGTTCCGAGCCCGGGAGATTGCTGCCTTCACGCCGAAGTCAGTCGGTGGGATCGAGCGCTTTCTTGGAGGAGGCCTGATTGAAGGCATTGGCAGGGAGTATGCCTCTCGTATTGTGAAAAAGTTTGGCACGGGGGTTTTTGAAGTGCTTGATCATGCTTCCCAACGCCTGGAGGAAGTCGAGGGTATCGGGCCGAAACGCCGCCGCCAGATCCGTGAGTCCTGGCAACGCCAGCGGGGAGTCCGCGATGTCATGGTTTTTCTCCATAGCCAGGGCATCAGCACTGCCAGGGCGTTGCGGATCTACAAAACGTATCAGGACGATGCGGTCCGCATCCTGCGGGAGAACCCCTATCAACTGGCGCGCGACATCGCCGGGGTGGGATTCCGCACAGCCGATGCCATCGCCCGGGGCATGGGACAGGAGCCAGAGTCCCCCACGCGGATTGCGGCAGGCTTGGCGTGGGTGCTTGACACGGCGGCGGAGCAGGGTCACTGCGCCTTGCTGCGGGCAGAGTTAGTGGAACGGGCGGAGAAGGCTCTGGAGATTGGTCCCGGGCTGGTCGAGCCTGTCCTTGATCGGCTGATTCGCGAAGCCGCATTGGAGATGGATCAGTTTGGTGGGGAAACTTTGATTTTTCTGCCCGAACTGAGAGCCGCTGAAATCAAAGCTGCTGAGATTCTGCAGCGACTCGTTCAACTGCCATCGGAATACCCCGAAATCGATGTGGAGAAGGCGTTGGCCTGGTGCGAACGGGAGACCGGACAGGTGCTGGGTGGAGAGCAAAGGCAGGCCGTGGCAGCCTCCCTTGATTCACGGGTGCTGGTCATCACGGGAGGCCCCGGGGTCGGCAAGACGACCATCCTGAATACCGTTCTGCGCATTCTTGGCGCCAAAAAAGTTCGGTCTCTCCTTTGCGCTCCCACTGGTCGGGCGGCGAAGCGCCTTTCCGAAAGCACGGGCCATGAGGCCGTGACGATTCACCGACTGTTGGAGGGAGAACCGCGTGGCGGATTCAAAAAGAATCTGGAGCATCCATTGCAGGGGGATCTGGTGGTCGTGGATGAGGGCAGCATGATTGATATTCACCTGTTTGCGGGCCTCCTTGCGGCTCTGCCGCGCAATGGACATCTGCTGCTGGTGGGTGATTCCGATCAGCTTCCCAGCGTAGGGCCAGGATCGGTTCTGCGGGACATCATTGATTCCTCGCTGGTTCCGGTTTTTCGTCTGACCCAGATTTACCGCCAAGCCGGCCAGAGCCGGATCATCCGCGCGGCCCATGCCATCAACGAGGGGCACGTTCCTGACTTTCCCCGCCAAGCGGCTCCCGGGGAACGTGAGGATTATTTTTTTCTGCCCCGGGATGATCCTCCCTCCATTCTCGATACCCTGGTCGGCCTGGTCCGTGACCGGCTGCCACGAAAGTATGGCTTCGATGCCGCCCGAGACATCCAAGTCCTGACTCCGATGACCCGAAACCTGCTCGGAACCAAAAACCTGAACCAGGTGCTGCAGGAGGCCCTCAATCCTCCAGGGGAATGGAAATACGAGATCGAGCGCTTCGGCGTTACCTTCCGGACCGGCGACAAGGTGATTCAAACCCGCAACAACTACGATCATGATGTTTTTAACGGAGACATTGGCTGGATCAGGGAAATCAGCACCGATCCGCTGAAAATCAAAGTGGTGTTCGATGGACTCCGTGAAGTGGCCTACGAACCGGGAGAACTGGATGAATTGCAATTGGCCTACGCCATCACGATCCACAAGTCCCAGGGCAGCGAATTCGCCTGTGCCGTCATTCCCGTCAGCACGCAGCATTATGTCATGCTGCAGAGGAATCTCTTTTACACCGGAGTGACCCGTGGGAAACAGCTTGTGGTTCTGGTGGGGGAGGAAAAAGCCCTCGCCCTGGCGGTGAAAACTGCCGACAGCCAGAAACGCCGCACCGGGTTGAGAGCAAGGTTATTTCCGGGATGACCTCCCGGGAATCCCTCAGTAGCGGCCTTCCCGCATGTCTTCGAGGATGCGCCGGAGTGACATCCGTTTCGCGGTGCTCATGCGGTCAATGAAGAGTTTGCCCATGAGGTGATCGACTTCATGTTGGATCGCCCGGGAGAGAAGGCCGTCGGTTTCGATGACGAGCTTTTCCCCCTCTAGGGTTTGGAGGCGGGCTTTCACGGTGCCGGGACGGGTGACGTCCGCACGAAGATCGGGAAAAGAGAGGCATCCCTCGATGTCGGTTTCCTTGCGCTTTCCAAATTCCAACACCGGATTAATGAAGACCAAGGGCATGATGGAAGCCAAGGGCCGGTCTTCTCCGTTGACCTTGAGAAAGCTGATGCATTCCTCGTCATGCGAGACATCGACCACCGCCAATTGGATGGCCTCGCCGACCTGCTGGGCGGCCAAGCCAACGCCCCGGGCGTCGCGCATCGTTTCAAGCATGTCGTCGGCGAGCGTAAGGATCTCCGGAGTAACTTCGGTGACAAGCCGGCCTTTCTCGCGGAGAACCGGGTCGGGATAAAGGACGATTTTGCGGACCATGAAGTCACTTCTAAAGCGCCACCCCCACCTTCGTGCAAGGGAATTCTCGCGCCAAGATTCGCCCTCAATCATGGCCAACAAGGCAATGGGGGCTTGCAAGATGCCTGGAAATCGGCAAGCTATCTGGCGACGTCCAATTTCCCCCTTACATGCGCCAGCCTTCCTCCCTCGACACCACGCAGCTCTCCGAGATCATCCACGAGCACGGTGCCTGGGTGCAGGCGGTGCGGGATGAAATGGCCCAGGTCATTGTCGGGCAGGAAGGTCTAGTGGACCGGCTTCTGGTGGGACTTCTCTCCAATGGTCACGTCCTCCTTGAAGGGGTCCCGGGTTTGGCTAAAACGCTCACTGTAAAAGCTTTGGCTGGAAGCTTGAATGCCCAGTTCCAGCGAATCCAATTCACTCCGGATCTGCTCCCCGCCGACCTTATCGGGACTCTGATCTACAATCCTCAGCGCAACGAATTCACTCCCAAACTAGGCCCGATCTTCACCAATCTGGTGCTTGCGGACGAAATCAACCGTGCCCCTGCCAAGGTGCAAAGTGCTCTGCTGGAGTCGATGGCGGAGCGCCAGGTCACCATTGGAGACACGACCTATGCGCTGCCCGATCCTTTCCTCGTCTTGGCGACCATGAACCCGATCGACCAGGAAGGCACCTACCAGCTTCCCGAGGCCCAACTGGACCGGTTCCTTATCAAAGTGGTGGTCGATTACCCCACCCCGACCGAGGAACGGCTCATCCTCGACCGCATGTCCAATTCCCAGCCGCGAACCGAAACCCAGCCGGTCATCGGTCTCGACACGGTGCTGGAGAGCCGGCAGATTGTCGATCAGATCTACGTTGACGGGGGGGTCAAAGATTACATCGTCAACATCATCCATGCCACGCGGTATCCGGAGATGATCGACCCCGCTCTCAAGCCCCTCGTCAGAGCGGGGGCTTCGCCCCGTGGCACCATCAATCTCACCCTTGCCGCCAAGGCCCACGCCTTTCTCCAAGGCCGGGGCTATGTCGTTCCGCAGGATGTCAAAAGCCTGGTGTTTGATGTCTTGCGGCACCGCATTCTTCTCAGCTACGAGGCGGAAGCGGAGGAAATCACCAGTGTCCAGATCATCGCCCGCATTCTGGAGCGCATTCCGGTGCCTTGATCCTTTCCTTGATTGGTTGCCATGTCCGATTCCCATAACGCTTCTTCTCCCGCTTCCCGGCGGGGACTCATGGTGGCACTCCTCGTCATCGCGGTGGTCGCGCTTGGGCTCGTCTGGTGGAAAGCCGGCCAGGCGAACCGAGCCAGAGCCACTCTGGTGGAGACCTACGGCGCCGAAATCAATGAGATCGAAGGCGCCCTCGATGTGGTCCTCAGGTCGCAGGATTTGACAGACCTCTCCCCGGTGGTGCCTTTGCTTCGGACACTGGGGCAGGTCAAAGTCCTCGGTGTTTCAGAATGTTCCAAGCTCGAGTCCTTTCAAGGGGTGGCAGATCTGCCCGCGCTGGAGGCCATCACGGCCAATGGTGCCGCGTCCCTGCATTCCCTCGAAGGGTTGGCGGGTTTGCCTCGCCTCAGCGAGGTTTCCGCCCCGGAATGTCCCAATCTGGTTTCCCTTTCAGGCCTGCGGGATTTGCCTGCCTTGGAAATCCTTGATTTGTCGGACAGCCCCAAACTCACCGACACCTCGGCCCTGGGCGGCCTGCCCCATTTGCGGAACCTTTATCTCGCCAATGCCTCCTCCTTGGTGGACCTGGACGTCTCCGGTTTGGTCCGGTTGGAGCAGTTGGATGTTTCCGGCTCTGGAAAGCTGGCGCACCTAACCGGGGTCGAGCGGACGGTTCTGAAGGATTTGTTTCTCAACACGTGCCATGGCCTTGAGTCCGTGCCGAAGCTTGGGGAAGTCAAGACCCTGGTCAGCCTTCAATTGCGGAATTGTCCCGTCGGCGAAAATTTGGCCGCTCTGCAAGGATTGGGCAGTCTGGGAAATCTCGTCATCGGGGGAGTGGCCGGACCGGCAGATCTGGCGGTGCTGGCGCCTCTGACCAATCTGCAGGAACTGCACATTGAAGGGGCGAGCGAACTGGCCAGCCTGAAAGGACTGGCGGCTCCGGGCTTGACATATCTCAGTGTGACGCATTGTCCGAAGTTGACCTCGGTGGACGGAGTCGCTTCTCTCAAGGTCCTGGAGCATCTGGATGTGAGCAACAATGCCGCCTTGAACAGCCTCACCGATCTGACGAACCATCCGGCGATCGTGCAGTTGAATTTGACGGGGTGCAAATCGGTGACCGATGCGGGAGTGCTTGCCGGACTGAAGCAGTTGGGTCTTCTTGAGATGGGGGGCAGCGGCATTCCCCGCCCTCAGGTCAGCACCTTGAAAATCGCGTTGCCCGAGCTGATCATTGATCTTTCCGGAAGCAGTAGCGCCGGTCCGGAGTAGTAAGGATCACCCAGATTTGGAAGGTTTTTCGGATGCGGCGATCCCCTTCATGTTCCAAACGGCCAGGGTGCCCAAGCGAATGCCCAGACCGATTTTCGTTTAGGGAATGTCGATGGACCGATGGTCGAGGCTTTCCTTGAAATCCAACCCCAGGCTGAGCTCGCAGGTCTGACCATTGAAAACCAGGGCCACCTGGAACCATTCGCCAGTGTCCGACTTCCCCGGTTGGGCGACAAATTCCTTGCCGACAGGGCCGACAAGGAAAAGAAGTGCTCCACCGGAATCTGGGCTCGGTCGAGCCCGCCCAGAGTTAGCAGCGATGAAGGAAAGCCAGCCGAATCAAGGCTTCTTGTCGGCCGGAGCCGGAGGAGGGCTGCCTGCCGGATTGGCCTTTGGCAGGATCACGATGCTGACGCCGGGTGAGCTGCCAAGGTATTCACGAGCCAGTTGTTGGATTTCCTCCAGCGTGATGGTCTCATAATCGGAGCGGAAGGTCCGAGCCCAGGCAAGCCGCTCCGGGTATTCCTGGCAGTTCTGGAGGACGTTGTTTAACCAGTAACCATTTGTCCGGCGGAACTCCTCAATCTGCGTGATCTGCGGGCGCATGGCGCGATCCAGCTCGTCTTTGGTGATGTTGTCGCCTTTGCCCATCACTTCTGCCAGTTCCTGCATGACCGTGGCCACGGTGTCAGCCTGTTCGGGGGCGGCAATCACGGCGGCCATCAGATAGCCATAGTCCTTGAAGGTGTCGCTCGGGCGGTTCGTGGCAAAGGGGCTGTAGGCATCCCCAAGTTCTTCGCGAATTTTCAGCCGCAAGCGGTCATCGAGGATGTCCCCGAGGACTCCGAGACGGCGGGTCCGTTGAATGTTGAACATGTCCGCCGTCGGCCAGTAGACCATGGAAAGGGCCTTCGGAATGGCTGATTCAATTTCATGGCGCTGGGTCGTGGCTCCGGTGGGAAATTTGACAAGGCGTTCCGCTTCGTAGGAGGGACGGGTTTTCTCACGATCCGGGAGCGATCCGAAGACAGCGGCAAGGCTTTGTTCCATTTTGGCGGCGTCAAAATCGCCGACAGCGGTCACTTCGAGGCTGGCCGATTGAAAGGCCGATGTCAGCCATTCGCGCGCGTCGGCCATGGTGTAGGCTGCCATGGTGGCGCGTTCCGGCATGCCGAAGCGCGTGTCCCCGCTGCGGAGGAAGGTCGCCACCTTCATCTGGGCGTAACCATCCGGGGTGTTTTCCAAGCGCTGATAGACGGTGTCCAGTCCGCGTCGGAACTGCGACGCCGCTTCCTCGCGGTAACCGGGAGCGGTGAGGTAGGCGCGCAGGAGTAGCAATTGGTCCTGCAGATCGTCCGGAGTGGTGGCCCCGGTGAAAGTGAAAGCATCATCCTGCACGGCAAACTCCGACTCCAAAGACTTCCCGGCAAAGATCCTTGCCAGCTCATCGATGCTGTGGGCCTCAAGACCGCCCTCGGTGAGGACATGGCTCGCGAAGAACGAGAGACCAGGTTTGTCCTTGGGTTCGACGAGGCGGCCCCCACCGAAGCGGAGCCTCAGGTAGATGCGGCCTTTCTCGAAGTCGGTGACTTTCAGGTTGGCGTGCACGCCATTGGACAGGGTCAGCTGGGTGATCCCGAGATCTTCGACCGTTTTCCGTTCCACGATGGTCCCCGCGGCTGGCAGCTGGGCATAGGCAAAAGCCTGCTCTTCACCCTTGGCGGGAGGGGTAATGGGTGTTTTTCCACTCTCGGCGAAGGTGGTGAGGATGGTTTTTTCTGCATCCGGAATCTCCACCTTGCCGGAAACCATGAGAGTGCGTTCCGAGGCATTTTTCCAGAATTCCTGAAGTACTCCGAGGCACTCCTCGGCGGAGATTTTTTCCAGTTCTGGCTGGGCCCAGGCCAGGTCGTCGGCAGGTGTGGTGAAGACTCGGCGCTCCCCGATCATTCCGGCCAGAGTGTCGGCGAGATCGCGCGATTGGCGGGTCGGGGCGGTTTTTGCCGCGAGCTGGTATTGATTCAGCTCGTTGGCCTTGGCTTCCTTCAGTTCTGCTTCGGTGAATCCGTATTGCAGGGCTTTGCGCAGTTCCTGTTCGATCAGGGAGAGCGCGGCCTGCCATTTGTCCGGCTGGCAGTCCGCGCTGATGCTGCTGTAGCGGGCCACTTTGAGATCGAAAAGGTCATAGTAATGCATGGTGCCCTGAATGATGGGCGAGTCGGGTTGCTTGGCCAGGACTTCCAAGCGGCGGCCGATCATGCGGCTTGCCAGGTCATGCCGCATTTCGAAAGCCCGGAGGGCCTGGCTGTCCATGTCCTTGGTGGTGGGCTGCACCGCATCGATGGATACGGAGACTTCGCCGGCTTCCTTTTCCGGGTGATAGTGCACCGCCAAGCCGCGGGCGGAGACCTTGCCGAGATCGGGGGTCGGTCGCTTCGTGGCCGGTGCTGCGAGGCTGTCGAAATGCTTGTGGATGACGGGCTCGATGTCCTCAGGCTTCACATCGCCCACGACGATGACCACCATGCGATCAGCGGTGTACCAGTTGCGGTAAAACTCCGCGAAGCGCTCCTGAGGGGCTTTCATGATGACCTCCTCCTGGCCGATCGGGAGCCTGCGGGAGATCAGGCTGTCCGGCAGGGCAAATTCCAATTGGGACACAAACGTCCTCCACTGGGCAGAGTCCCGGCTCCGTTTTTCGCTCATGATGACCCCGCGTTCCTTGTCCACTTCATTCGCCAGCAGTAGCATGCCATCCGCCTGATCACGCATCAGGGTGAAGCCCTCATCAATCTGGGCGATCTCGTTGGTGGGCATTTCAAGCTTGTAGACAGTCTCATTGAACGATGTGTGGGCATTGGTGTGGGAGCCGAATCCCATCCCGAGACGCTGGAAATACTCCACCATCTGGCCCGCCGGGAAATGTTTCGTCCCATTGAAAGCCATGTGTTCCAGGAAATGCGCGAGACCCTGCTGGTCATCCTGTTCCATCAGAGATCCGGCATCGACGAAAAGGCGCAGACTGACCCGTTTTGGCGGTTCCGCATTGGGCAGGATGGCGTAGCGCAACCCATTGGGCAGCAGTCCCCAGTGGATTGCCGGATCGGCTTTGAGGTCGCTGGCCTCCTGGGGCAGCGGCACCGGAGTGATGCCGGCCGGTGCCTGAGCATGCAAAGCGGAGAGCGCGAGGAGGAGTGAGGCGAAGCCGCAGGCAGCGGATCGGAGAATCGGGTGGTGGTGTGGGTTCATGGCAGGGAGACGGGGGGCTTCAGTCGAAGCGGTGGTTAAATTCAACGCATTCGGCGTATTTCACAAGCGAACCGCCAAAAATATCGAGAGCACTGCCGATGGTCAGATCAACCCGACCCCCGCTGATCTGCTCCACCAAGTGGAGGTCCTCCAGAGAGCGGGCTCCGCCGGCATAGGTGACAGGCTTTTTTCCCCAGGATCCGAGGAGGCGCACCAGACTGGTGTCAATGCCTTGGCAGCGGCCTTCGACATCGGCCGCATGGATGAGGAATTCGGCACACGAGCCTGCGAGAGCATCGAGAGTGTCATGGGTCACTTCGAGGTTGGTCCGCTGCTGCCATTGTCGCATCGCCACCACCCACCCTCCGCCTTCCTCGGCAGGACGGGTCCGGCAACTCAGGTCGATCACGAGTTGTTCCCAGCCCACCTCGGAGACCAATTCGGCGAGGCGGTCCTCCTGGAAATGCCCGTCCGCATCGAACAAAAACGAGGTCGCAATGACGTGGGTGGCTCCCGCGGAGAGCCAGTCTCCGGCTGTTTCCGCGGTGATTCCGCCTCCAACCTGGAGGCCGTCGCGGTAGGCTGCGAGTGCGGCCTGGGCGGCGGCCGTATTTCCCGAGCCGAGCAGAATGACATGTCCCCCGCGCAGATCGTCCATCCGATACCGGTCGGCAAACCACTCTGCGGGTCGGTCGCTCACGAAATTGGTCTCCAGTCCGCCTCCATGATCCGTCAGGGTTCCCCCAACAATCTGTTTCACCCTTCCCTCGTGCAGGTCGATGCAGGGGCGGAAGCGGGTGAAAGGTTGGTCGGGACGTCGGCTGGGCATGAAAGCAGTCTGGGAAAGGGAGGAACTGTCACACCGTTCGGGAGGAAATCCAGCCGCGCAGACGCGGATTGATGGAGGCATGGCAGTTGTTAAGCGGCACGGAGGGGGACTTTTGCTTGAGAACCATAGATTCTGGAAGCGGGAGAGGGCCTCACGGTGAAACCGGGCTTCCTGCGTGACAAAAGTGTCCTGCTGGCACAAGGTGACGGGCATGAGAACTTCAGTGCTTTTCTGCCAGATCACTCTAGGATGGTTGTTTTTCTGGGGAGGCTCCCCGGCGTTGCACTCCCAGACCAAGAATCCCGCAAAGGAGAAGAGGCCTGATGTGGCAGTCAAATTTCTGGGGGAGGAACATGTTTACAAAACCGTGGAAGGACGTGGTTTGAGGCTTTTTGTGGTTAAACCACCCGGATGGAAAGCATCGGACCGTCGGCCGGCGTTGGTGCTGTTTCATGGCGGAGGGTGGACGGGAGGGACTCCGACCCAGTTCAATGACCAATGCACTTACCTCGCGAACCGGGGGATGGTCTGCGTTCAAGTTGAATATCGTCTGCTCAAGCAGCCCGGAGTGCCGCCGTTGGACTGTGTGCGAGATGCGAAATCAGCAATGCGGTGGGTCCGCAGCCAGGCCGACGCATTGGGCATTGATCCAAGGCGTCTCGGAGCCGGTGGCGGATCGGCGGGCGGACATCTGGCCGCTTTCGTTGGGATGGTGGAGAGTTCGGACGATCCCGCCGACGACTTGGCCATTTCGCCCAAGGCCAATGCCCTGGTGCTTTTCAATCCGGTTTTCGACAACGGGCCTGACCAAGGCTGGGGCAGTGCCCGGGTCGGTGAACAATTCCCGGCGTATTCCCCGGCCCACAACATCAGTGCCGACGATCCGCCCGCGATCGTTTTTCTCGGTTCCGAGGACAAGCTGATACCGGTGGCGGTCTTGGACCGTTTCAAAGCGGGCATGATCAAGGCGGGGGTGCGTTGCGAGGCCTTTGTTTATGAAGGGCAGGGTCATGGTTTTTTCAACAAGGATCCTTGGAAGACCCGCACCTTGGTGGAGGCGGACAAATTCCTTGCGTCTCTCGGATGGATCGAAGGGGCGCCCACCCTCACGCCGCCCTGATTCCGCTCCGGCAGCAAGCTGGTGATCGACGAAGGGGATAGGGAAATTGAGGTCATTCAAGCTGAACGTTGAATGACTTTCCCCTGCGGGTAAATGAATCTGAACCAAAGGTTGGCCCGCTAAATGCGCCATGGTGGTGGACATGAAACGCACACTTTGGTTGGCTTGGGTCCTGCTGCTGCTGTCGCTGTCGACGGCCCGCAGCGGCATCCCGGACAACAACATCAACTACGCTGTCCTCCTGGAATTTGAGAACGGTTGCCAGGCTTCCGGCTTCGTTCTGATGGCAGAGGACCGGTTGTTCCTCATCACCGCCCGTCATGTCCTGCGCGATGCCAGTGGCCATTTGAGGGGGAATATCCTCTTTCTCACTACCCGTGAGCCGAACGGACCAAAAACCACCTTCTCACGGATCCGGGTCAATCTTGCGGATCTCGAAGCGTCCGGACAGGTCCTGTTTTCAGCGTCCCATGATGCCGCAGCCACTGCCATCGGCCGGGTTCAGGGGATCGGTGAACGCCGGCAAGTGAACTACGTGCCTCAGGTGAAGTTGGTGTCGGGGCGGGGGATCACCGCCCTGGATTTGAGGAACACGGTGAGTTCAGAGGCGCTACGTGTCACTGCCGAGGTCTATGTCTCGGGATATCCGAACAGTTTGGGAGTCGATGGCCGCCGCCCCTGGAATGCCCAGATCCCGCTGGTGCGACGCGGCTGCATTGCCGGACTGAATGCAGAAAGCCGACTCATCATTCTCGATTGCCGGGTCGACCGGGGGAACAGCGGGGGACCGGTCATTCTTCAGACAGCATCCGCCACCGGTGACATTCTCTACCGGGTCATCGGACTGGTCAGTGAGTGGGTGCCCCAGGCCGACCAATGGGTCAATCCGGGGTTGAATCAGGTCAATCTTGAAGTTTCCAATTCTGGCTATTCGACGGTCGTGCCCATGGAGGTCGTTTATGAACTCGTGGCGGCTTCAGTGGCGGTGCCGATGGTGAATCGCTGAGTCCCGGCCCCGTCCACCTCTGCCCTTTCTGGTTGCCAAGGAGCGAATCAGAGGCACTTTGGCCTCCCCGCGGACGCGGGTGCTGGGCACATCATGGGATCGACTTTCGGACACTGTTTTCGCATTCACACGTACGGGGAATCCCACGGAGGAGGGGTCGGTGTGGTCATCGATGGATGCCCTGCCCGCATTCCTCTTGATGTGGCGGACATCCAACGAGAGTTGGACCGGCGGCGTCCGGGGCAGAGCTCCATCGTGACCCCCCGTCAGGAAGCGGACCGTTGCGAGATTCTTTCTGGTGTCTTTGAGGGGCTCACGCTTGGATCCCCGATCTCCCTGTTGGTGCGCAACGAGGATGCCCGACCTTCGTCCTATGAGGAAATGCGGGACAAATACCGGCCTTCACACGCCGATTACACCTACGATGCCAAATATGGCATCCGGGCCTGGCATGGGGGAGGCCGAGCCTCGGCCCGGGAGACCATCGGACGGGTCGCCGCCTCCGCCGTGGCCGAGCGTGTCCTTTCCTCACTGCTCCAGCCTGCTCCGCGGGTCGTTGCCTGGGTGGCATCGATCCGGCACCTCGAGGCCTCGGTCGATCCCGCCACGGTGACCCGTGACGCGGTCGAGGGCAACATCGTTCGCACCGGTGATCCCGCGATGGTCCAGCCGATGATCGATCTCATCCAATCAACCCGTTCCGAGGGAGACAGCGTCGGCGGAGTGGTGGAGTGCGTGATCCGTGGCTGCCCTCCGGGTCTGGGGGAACCGGTCTTCGACAAGCTGGAAGCCGAGTTGGCCAAAGCCATGCTGAGTCTGCCCGCCACCAAGGGATTTGAAATCGGCTCCGGCTTTGCTGGCACCCGTCTGACCGGTTTGGAGCACAACGATGCGTTCTACATGGAAGGGGACCGCGTGAGGACCCGGACCAACCGCTCCGGTGGGATTCAGGGGGGAATTTCGAACGGGGAGGACATCGTTTTCCGCGTTGCCTTCAAGCCCACCGCAACCGTGATGCGCGAGCAGGAAACCGTGAGCCGGGACCTTGAAGACACCACTCTTACGGGACGCGGCCGCCACGATGCTTGCGTGCTGCCCCGGGCCGTGCCGATGGTCGAGGCCATGGCCACCCTGGTTCTGTGCGACCATCTGCTGCGCCAGAGAGCGCAGAATGGGATCGGTTCCCTGCCGGTGACCGGACGGGAAAGCTGATTTTCCCCGACCATCCCATGGATTCCGGCTACATTGTGCTGATTCTTTTCACTCTGCTGGTGGGAATCCTGTTCCATCAGGCCTGGCAGGGGCATTCCGAGAGCATCCTGACGGGTTTTTTCGCGGTGCTGGGAGGTATCCTCGTTGCCTGGGTCTTTTACCATTTCCTCGCTCCCCTGCTTGACTCCCGGGTGGGTGTGATGTCCTTGAAACAACGGATTCTCTCCAGCGGGGTGCTGGGACTCGGCGGATGGGCGGCTCTGCGCGGTCCGGCGGCAACCTTTTCCGCGTGGCTGCATCAACCGGGAAATCCCCTCCATTTTTGTTCCGATGGATTTGCGGCCGGACTGGTCTCGCTCCTTCCCGGGTTGGTGCTGGTTTTCCTCCTCTCCCTGTGCCTGCGTTGGGCTGGGACGGTGTTGGAATTGAGGAATTACCAAACCCTCTGTCATCCCAATGCTTATTTCCCTGCCGCGACCTACCCGCATTGGTCCGGCATGACCGTTTGGCGGGATGGATGGGAATCCCTTCCCGGCGTGGAGGGGGTCTGCAACTTGGTGGCCGGCACCGCCCGGAAACGCCACCGCAACCTTGCCGCACTGGTCATCGCTTCCTCCAAAAAACCTTTTTTCCATCAGTTGGGCGAGGATCCGGAGACCGCTCCGCTGCTCAACAATGCGGCCTTTCAGGGACTTCTCGAAGATCCCGGTATCCTCGCCCTGCGGGAGGCCCGGGACTCCCTCGGCCTCATTGCCAGCCCACGGCTTCAGGCAGCCTCCTTGGATCGGGAATTGAAAGTACTCCTGACCGTGGTCAATTTGAGGAACGCGGCGGATCGATTTTTCCTGTCGGACCACTGGCAGGGGACCGTGAAACAAGAAAAAGTGGCCAACCAAGTCATCAGGGCTGCCGAGAAAGAGAACGGACGATGAGCAAGACCTACATTCCCAGCATCGGGCTGGAAGTCCATGTGCAGCTGAAGACCCAGAGCAAGATGTTCTGCGCCTGTCCGGTGGCATTCGGGGAAGAGACCAACAGTCTGACCTGCCCGGTGTGCCTCGGCCTGCCCGGAGCCCTGCCGGTGCTGAATGAAGGCGCCATCCGTTTGACTCTCCGGACCGGTCTGATGTTGGGATGCTCCACCCCTCCGGTGGTGAAGTGGGACCGGAAGAATTACTTCTACCCGGACATGCCCAAGGATTACCAGATCTCACAGTTCGATCTGCCGCTCTGCCTTGACGGAGGGGTCCCGCTCTATGATCTGGCTTATCCGAAGGACGCCCAGAAAACGATCGCCCGTCCCGGTAAGGTTGTCCCGCTGACCCGGATCCACCTTGAGGAAGATGTCGCCAAAAGCACCCACCACGCCACCTTCAGCACGATTGACTTCAACCGTGCAGGAACCCCGTTGATGGAGATTGTCTCGGAGCCGGAAATCGACTCGGCGGAAGAAGCGGTGGCCTATCTGAACTCCCTCCGTCAGATCCTGGTGTATGGCGGGGTCTCTGATGCCGACATGGAAAAAGGCCAGATGCGATGCGACGTCAACATTTCCGTCCGTCCGCCGGAGCAAAAGCAACTGGGAGCCAAGATCGAACTGAAAAATCTGAACTCCGTCAGCGCGGTGCGCCGGGCCATCCGCTACGAAATCGAGCGGCAGATCGATTGTCTCGAGACAGGCGAGCCTCTGATCCAGTCAACCCGTCGTTGGGATGATGATGCCGGCATCACGACGCAGATGCGCACCAAAGAGGACGCCCATGACTACCGCTATTTTCCCGACCCCGACCTCATGCCGGTGCTGACCGAGACCATGCTCGAGGAAGTGCGGCCATTGGTGCCGGAACTGCCCCATGAAAAAGTGGAACGGTTTGTCCGGGACTACGGGGTGACCCCCTATGACGCATCTGTCCTGTCCAGCGAGCAGGTATTGGCTGACTATTTTGAGAAGGCCGCCGCTGAATCCGCCACCCCAAAAAAAGTGGCCAATTGGATCCTGAACAATCTTCTCGCCGTTCTCAACGAGCAGCAGCTGGGAATTGCGGACTGTCCGGTGGCGCCGGAGAAACTTCGCGCCTTGGTGGAACTCCAGGAAAGCGGGCAGATTTCCAATCTCCAAGCGCGTGAGGTCTTTGCCGATCTCTTTGTCTCCCCGGACCGGGATCCCGCCAGGATTGCCCAAGCCAAAGGCTTCGAGCCGGCGGACACCGGTGCCGTCGAGGCCTTTGTGGACCAAGCCATCGCACAGAATCCCTCCCAGGCGGAGGAAGCGCGGGGGGGTAATGACAAGATGTTGAACTTTCTCACCGGTCAGGTCATGAAGCTCTCCAAAGGGAAAGCCAATCCCAAGACGGTGAGCGAGTTGCTCCACACGCGGCTCCGTGGCTGAAGCACGGCGGGAGGCCGGACGCCCACTCCAATGTCCGTAATTGCGGTCAGAGCGGGCTTGAAAGGTGCGGGGAGGGGTGATTTGCTTAAGACAGCAACCTCTCAACCCTTCCCATCATGAACCGACGTCAGTTTCTTCATCAATCCGCCGCGACCACACTTCTCTCCACCGTAGCCGGCGCGGTGACGCTTTCCAAGGCCCAGGCGGCACCCAATGCTCGCATCAATATTGGTGTCATTGGTGTCGGCAAGCAGGGAGTCAGTGACTTCACCAAAGCGATGAAGTTCCCCCAGACTCAGATGGTGGCGATGTGCGATGTCGTTGGGGCGCGCCGCGACAATGGCAAGAAAATCGCGAATGATTATTATGCCAAGCTGAACAACCAGGCGGACTACGACGGGGTCAAAACCTACGAGGATTTCCGGGAACTGATCGCCCGCGCCGATATCGACGCCGTGATGGTTGTCACCCCCGACCATTGGCACGCCATCCCCGTCGTCCAGGCCGCCAAGGCTAAGAAGGACATATACTGCGAAAAGCCCATTTCCCGGACCATCGCGGAAGGCCGTGCCATGGTCAATGCGGTGAGGGACAACAAAGTCGTCTTCCAAACCGGCAGCCAGCAACGCAGCGAGTATGACGGAAAATTCCGCATTGCCGCGGAACTGGTCCGCAACGGAAAACTAGGGGAACTCATCTCTGTGAATGTCGGCATCGGCGATCCGAACCGTCCCTGCGATCTCCCCGAAGAAAAAATCCCTGACGACACCAACTGGGATCTCTGGCTCGGGCCGGCGCAGGTCCGCCCCTACAACCAGATCCTCTGCCCCATCGGGGTGCACACCCATTTCCCGGCTTGGAGGGCCTACCGGGAGTTCGCCGGCGGCGGGGTGGCTGACTTTGGAGCCCACCATTATGACATCGCCCAGTGGGGGCTCGGCACCGATGAGACCGGCCCGGTCAGGATTGTGCCTCCGCAGGATGAGAACGCCAAACGCGGACTGATGCTTGTCTATGACAACGGCGTCGAGATGTTTCATGGTGGCCCCAGCGGCACGACCTGGGTTGGCACCAGTGGCATCGTTTCAGTCGACCGCAGCCGTCTGGACACCATCCCTGCCGATATGCGTGAGAAAAACCCCATCGGTGACAACGACACCAAGCTGGAGAACACGGGAGGCCGGAACGGTTACAGCCACGTTGCCAATTGGATCGACAACATCGAGAAGCGTGGTCAGTGCATCTGCCACGAAGGGATCGGTCACAGCTCGGCGACCTTGTGTCACCTGACGAACATCGGGTATCAACTCCGACGGGAGTTGCGCTGGGATCCCAAAGCGGAGCAGTTCCTTGACGACGCCGAGGCCAACAAACTCGTCAGCCAGGAGATGCGGGGAGACTGGAAGCTGGCCTGAGCCGGTTCCCGGGACCTCTGCCGGACGAAAAGGGAGGGCTCGGAGCTCTCCCTTTTTTCGTGCCCTGCGGCCTATTGCTGCGCCTTGCCGGGATTCCGGCCGACTGCGTCAGCGCCTGCCGCCCACCAACACCATGAAGCGGCATCCTTCCATGCTGAGCGTGTCCGATGCGGTGATGACCTGGCCGGTCATGAGGTCGGTGAGAGTGCGCCGCAGGCCAAGTTGGCGCAGGCGGGTGCCGGATAGTTCGGTCGTGTGGTCCGAGAAATTGGCGAGCATCAGAGCGGTCTGATCGGGGTGATGCCGGAAGTATCCGAGCACATGCTCGTTCTGGGTGTCGATGAATTCCGTTTCCGTGCGGTCAAAGGCGGCATTGTTGCGCCGCACTTGGGCGAGGCGCAGGATGCCCTGGAAGATTTGGCTTTCGATGGTGTCGGGTTGGAGTCGCTTTTTGGCAGCTTCCCAATCGAAGAGGGGGCGGTGCACCCAGCGGCTGTCGGCGAATCTTTCGGGATCGTTCCGGAAACTGTAATCATTGAGGGTGCCGATGGAGTCGCCGGCATAGATCAGGGGGATCCCGCCTATGGTGAAAATCACGCCATGCATCAGCAGAATACGCCGCACGGCAATTTCCGCGGCCGCCCCGTCGCCCATCTCCAATGCTTTCTCCAGGCCCGCCAGGGACGCGAGCGAGCCGGAAACGCGGGCGTCGCCATTGAGGGGGTTTTCTTGGAAGGGCAGGCCTTTGGCGAAAGAGGAGGGATGTTTGCCGGTGTAAAAATCCACCAAAAAGCGGCGGTGGTCCCCGGCATTGATGCCGATTTCCTCGGCGTCCTCATTGGAATACGTCCAGCCAATATCGTCGTGACAGCGGATGTAATTTACCCAGGCGCAGTCTGGATGGATGGCAAAGCGCTTCATCATGCAATGGCGCAGGAATTCTACTTTCCGGGTGGCTGCCGCATTCCACAGAAGGGCCATCAGGGTAGGATTGTAGGAGAGTTGACACTCCCCGGGGTCGATGTATTTGGCGACCTCATCGGGATGGACGATGGCTTCGGATTTAAAGACGAGCGCCGGGGCGGTGATGCGGACAAGCAGATTGAAAGCCTGAATGATTTTGTGGGCCTCCGGCAGGTTTTCGCAGTTGGTGCCGAGCTGCTTCCAGACAAAGGCGACGGCATCCAGACGCAGGACTTCCACCCCTTGGTTGGCGAGGAAGAGCATCTCCTCCGCCATCTTGGCGAAGACCACCGGGTTCCCGTAGTTGAGGTCCCACTGGTAGTTTTTGAAGGTGGTCCAAACCCACTTGCGGATTCTGCTGCGATACGTGAAACAGCCGGGATGCTCGTCCGGAAAGACCGCGTTCACCGTCTTCTCATACTGGTCTGGGATGGTCCGGTCGTCGTACATCCGGTAGTAATCTTGAAACTCGAGGTCGCCCTCTAACGCCTTTTGGGCCCAGACGTGCTCGTCGGAGGTGTGGTTGTAGATGAAGTCCAGACAGAGGCTGATGCCGTGATTGCGCAGATCGGAGGCCAGTTGGTTCATATCCGCCATCGTGCCGAGCGCGGGATCGATCTCCCGGTAGCTACTGATGGCATAGCCGCCGTCATTGTCTCCATCGGGGGATAGGAACGGAGGCATGATGTGCAGGTAGGTCACGCCCAGTTCCTTGAGAAAGGGGATTTTTTCACGCAATCCGTTCAGGTCCCCGGCAAACCGGTCGGCATAAACGATGTAGCCGATCATTTGATTGGAACGGTACCAGCCGGGAGCGTTTTCACGCTGGGCATCGAGCCCTTTCAGTTCGATCGGCCGCTCCACCCACATGCGGGTGGCGGAGACAAGAATGGTTTCGAGATGATAAAAGAAGTCATAATGACCGCTGTAGAGCTCGTGCAGCAGCTCGAAGAGTGGTTGGAAATGCTGTTCCATCCTTGCGGTGAAAACCTCCCACTCCGGCTCGGGCACCTGCGGAAACCGCTCCCGCAATCGGGGCAGGATCCGCTCGAAGGAGGATCGGCTTTGGCGGGAGATCCATTCTGGTGGTTTTCCGGTCATTGGGAAATTACTGATGGTTGCGTGGTCAACGGGCTGTGTCGGGGGCGCCAATCGTTTTGGAACGACCTTGGGAGAACTGGAAATGCTGAAGACCGTCAAGTATGCCGGCGGCGCTTGGTTGCCCGGAAAAGTAAACGCGCTTCTGTTTCCGCAGCACCTCCATGGCGGGGGAATGATTGCCTACCACCACCCCGCGGGTTGCGCCGGTGAACATGTCGAGATCGTTCCCGGCATCTCCAAAAACGATCGTTTCTTTGAGCGGGATGTTCCATTTGTTTCCGATGAAGCGTACCGCGCGTCCCTTGGAGGCACGCTTGGGCAGGATATCCAGATAGATTCCATGCGTGACGATGAGGCTGGCATGGTGGGCGATGCGACCGAGTGCGGAACGGATGGAGGATTCACTGACGCTCTCCTCGGGAACCCCGTCGGTGGAGATGTAGTAGGAGACCTTGTGCCTGGACTGCAGGTGCGATTCTTGAAGGGTGAGCCCGGGGTGGTGAGCCAGAGCCTGGACGACGGCTTCACGTTTCCACCGGTAATCGATGTGGTCGATCCACGCCTTGTCCAAGCCCGCTTCTTTGAAACCATAGCAGATGCGGGTGCCGACATCACAGATCACCACATCGGGTGTGGGCAGCTGGTGTTCGGTGAAAAGTTTTTCCAGACTGCCAAGGGAGCGTCCCGAGGCAATGCCAAAGGCAAAGTTGTCGCCGCGATCCCTCAGCAACTGCTTGAGCTCGTGGAGTCCCTGGAAGTCGCCGGTCTCGCTGACCAGCGTACCGTCAACATCGGTGACCATCATGCGGGTGGCCCGCTTCAGCCGGTCGTAGGTGCCCGGGTTTTGGATGGCGTTCTTCTTGCCGAGTCCGGCGGACGCGGTGTGGTTTTCCTTGATCAGTTCTAAATACCGGCTGACGTGGGCCTGCCAGCTGTAATGCTCTCGGACGTTTTCGATTCCGCGATTGGAGAGCTTGTTCCATTCCTCAGGATCGACGAGGATCTCCCGCAACGCCTTTTGGATGGCTTCCGTGTCCTGCGGGGGCACAAGAGTGCCGTTCTGACACTTGGGAAGGATCTCGGCGGGACCACCATCCTCGGTGGCCACGACCGGGCATCCTGATGCGGTGGCTTCCAGG
Organism: Akkermansiaceae bacterium; assembly: GCA_024233005.1. Classification (GTDB taxonomy): domain Bacteria; phylum Verrucomicrobiota; class Verrucomicrobiia; order Verrucomicrobiales; family DEV007; genus JACKQE01. The sequence continues at coordinate 214,541 of JACKQE010000002.1, forward strand.
ATGGTCAGTCCGAAGGGTTCGGTCAGGGCGATGTTGATGAAGACACCTTTGCGTTCCGCGCAGAGACGGTAAATTTCAGGCACCTCGCTGCCCACGTCGTGCTTTTTCGGGATGGCGAGTTTGCCATAGAGATTGTAGCGGTCCATCAGCAAGAGCAGTTCGGTAAGGACTTCCCGCTCCCCTTCCGGCATGGTTTCGATGTTGCTGCGGATTCCGGCAAAAATGACGAGATTGGCCAGGGCCTGCAGGCTCTTGTCGGTGCCATAGGCATGCAGCAGACCATCGATGTTCTTCTTCACATCTGGACGGCACAGCGCCAGGATGAAGGGTTTGTCAGGATGGGACAGGAAGTTCGCGAGACGTTCCCGGGTTGCCTGCTTCGCCTGCATGCGATCAACCGGGATCTCCTGCGGAGCGACCAGATCATGGTAGTAGGGGAAGTAGCGGTCGAAGTTCAAGCCCGGAGGGATGACGTGGAATTCCGCCCTGTCAAAGCTGTCATAGACTTCGTAGGTGGAGATCTCCTGTGTGGTCGAGGTGACGATGAATTCGGCGTTTACCAGGGTGGTGTCCTCGGCTGCAAACCTTTTCTGGAATTGGTAACGAGTGTTGGCGTCGGTTTCGAGCATGCCGGAGTCGATCAGCTTGCGCAGCTTGGGCTTGCCGAGCGAGTGGCCGGTCTGACAGAACGGCACGTTGAGAATGGAGGAGAGTTCGGCGGCGATGTATCCCGCATCGGCATAGTGTCCGTGGATCCAATCGGGGAAGAGCTTTTCCTGTTTGATAGAGGTGATCGCGTTAGCCACGTATTCGTCAAGATGGGGCCAGAGCTTTTCTTTCGGGAGATACTTCTTCCCTCCACACCAAATTCGACGGATGGAAAATTTCTCGTTCACCTCCTCCACGGCACGGGAGTAGACCGGATCGGTGGTGGGATCATCAATCCGCCGGGTGAAGAGATCGACATGCGTGACTTCAGGCTGCTGGCTGAGTTCTTTGGCCAGCTCCATCACGTAAACGATCTGGCCTCCATTGTCGGCATCGCGGCCGATTTCCAAATGGCAGGCGCGGAAGAGTCCATGGAGACTGTGCAGCTGTATTCTCATTGTTACAGGGGCTACCTACCACACTTCAGGGGTCCCCTCAGCTTCTTTCTGTCTCCGGCTGCGGTTGTGGCCGGTGCGATCCCTTATTCCAGGCTCTCTCCGGAGGCCTCCGGAAAGAAATGAGCAAGCCCTTCGAGAATGCCGGCGGCGTAACAGCCATTCATGCCTGAAAGAATTCCTTTTGCGAGATAGAGCTTCTCTGGATGCCCGTTCCGCTGAGAAAGGTGCAAGGCTTCCGCACGCACCTCATCGGTGGCATTGGCGACGAGAACAGCGGGGATCTCGCTGGCCAGCACCGGTATGTCATTGCCACTGTCTCCGGCATAAAGCACCCGGTCCGGTGCGGTTCCAGTATTCTGCACCAGCCAACGGACAGCGTCGAGCTTGGTGGCCCCTGGGGCCATCACATCGAGAAGGCCCATGGGGACCGTTTCATCGACGCTCCAAATCAGATCAGCCATGATGAAAGCCTCGTCCAATCTCTTCCGCACCATGGTGAGGACGCGCTCGCGGGAGCGGAGGTCGGGGACGTTGAAGCTGAGTTTGTGGGCCGCTTGTTCTGACTCCTCCTGCAGTTCCAGTTCCTCCAGATCGCTGACCAAAGGGAGAACATCCTGCCATTCACGACCCTGCCAAGACTTTGCCAGAAGCTGGTGCCAGCCGGCATTGGGTGCCCATTCCCCATCCGGCCCGCGGTCATAGATCGTCGCGCCAACGTCGGCGATCAGATGATCGGGCATCGGGAGATGGTACTCCGCGACGGCTTCCAGATGCAATGCCAGGCGGCGTCCACTGACGAAGGCCAACCTGGATCCCGTTCGACTCACCCAATCCCAGAGCGCAGCCCGCGCGCCTGGAGATTCTGCTTGTGGGCCATTGGGCAGGAGAGTGCGGTCCAAATCAGTGCAAAGGAGGATGGGCATCAACCTTTATCGGGCCTGATGATTGTCCTTGCAATTGTTCTCAACGGCGGGATGCGGTCGGACTTTTCGGAAGCCTCGGACGGAATGTCATCAGGATCGATCTGGTGAGTCTCCAGGATCGTAATGCTCCTCTCGCGGGTCATTTCCCAGACGACCGGGCTTCAATTCTGCCGGGGTTTCGGTGGTGATTTGGGCCGCGGCTGCAGCAAGCGCACCTCATAGTGTCGGGGCACTGGTTGGGAGGCGCCGTGAAGCTTTTCCTCATATTCCCGGCCCAGTGCGACCAAGTCGTTGACTTTGGCGAGGGCGGCCGCGATGTCGGCTTCAAGCTTGTTTTTTTTCTCCTCCGTCGCTGTGGCGAGTTGATTGCGCAGTCCCTTGATGCGGCCCCATTGATCGCGCAGTGGACGGACCGATTTGTCATTGCGTTCTCGATTGAGCAGGGCCACCTCCATTGCTTGGGCATACTGCGGGGTGGCGGCATTTGCCTGAAGTTCGATCTTGGCAGCGAGCACTGAGTGCGGCACCGGTTTTCCGAGAGGCTTGCCATCGATCGTGATTTCATAGAGGCCGGGCGGGAGGCCGGAGATTTTGAGGCGCTCCCCGCCGAGACGGTGTCCGGCTTTCGTAAGGTCCATCCCCACGGCTGCCGGATGAGAGCTTTCCCATTTCAAGGCTTCGGCAGTGCCGCTGGCGGGCACGACCCAAGGCAGTGCGGGGGAGAGATGGGTGAAGGTCAGTCCGGCGCCCTCCGGCAGCTCCGCCAGATCGGTGAGCGTTCCGTTGCTGCCGGCAGGAATCCACTGGTTGCCGCGTTTGCCGAGGCTGATGCTGCTGACGAATTTCCGGTCAGGGCTGAACTGGGAGAGCAGACTGTAAGCCATGATGAACTGGCCCGCTTCTCCCGGATGGATGGCGTCCGGCACCAGGGAAAAGTCCGGATCGGTGCGGCGCTTCGCGAAGGTGAAATCATTGAGCGGTCCCCAGAGGTCGACCGCCGGAAGGCCCCGTTGGCCGGCCGATTCGCGAAGCCATCCGGCATAGAAGCCCAACACGGAATTGTAGTGTGGGGAAAATTCGCGCGTCCGGAAGCGGTAGGTGTCATCTTTCATCCGCAGAGCCAACTGGTGATGGTCGAATGGCGTCGGAGTCATGATGATGGCGGTGGCCCCAAGGGTGCGGACGCGGTCCAGCAATGCCGACATGTCCCGCTGGTAGGTGGCGAAGATTTCCGGGGAGAAGTCCTGGTACTGCCCGTCATTCATGCCCAGCATGAGGGTGACATACTTGGGATGGAACGCGGCGACATCGTCATCGAAACGGCGCAGGGCATCCGTTGCCCGGTCCCCGCTGACCCCGGCGTTGTGGAAATGGATGCGCCGCTCCGGATACCGGGTCAGAAAGAAGTCCTCCACATACTGGGTGTAGAGGCATTGATGCGTGATCGAATCCCCCAGAAAGACCAGCGTGTCGCCGTTCTGGAGATCGAGCGTGGGTTCGGCAACCGGTGGCTTGTCCGCAACGGGGACCTGGCCACGGAGGCAGGGAGCAGTCAAACCGATAGAGAGGCAACAAAGGAGTAGCAGGCGATGGATCATCGCCACATCTTATCCGATGCCGCCTCAAGGGGGCAAGACCATAGATTAGGGGCGGCAGGTGACCGGAGACCTGAAATGCGCGCTTGCTGTTGGGCTCCCCGATTGGCTATGATGCGCACTTTCAGAATCGATCCTCATGCAAACTTTCCGTCTCAGCTTGTTTCTCCTCCTCAGTGGCCTTTTCCCCGGGGTGGGTTCCGCCGCCGAGCCCTCTCCTGTGGTGGTAGGGTGGGAACACCGGCAGCTCGATGGTCTGTTTTTCTCCGAAGGCGCGAGCCACGGGGACATCGACGGGGATGGCATCCATGATATCATCTCCGGGCCTTATGTGTATTTCGGGCCGGCCTATGCTCCGGAAAAAAGGGTCGCGATCTACGAAGCCAAGCCTTTCGCCAAGGCGGGTTATTCCGACAATTTCTTCTCCTTCCTTAAAGATTTCAACCATGACGGAAACGCCGATGTCCTCGTCCTGGGCTTTCCGGGGAAAGATGCCTCCTGGTATGAGAATCCGGGGAAAGAACGACTAGGCCAGGGGTGGTGGAAACGCCACCTCGTGCTCGAGCCAGTCGACAATGAAACCCCGACGTTTGCCGATCTCACGGGCGACGGAAAACCGGAGATCATCTGTTCCCAAAATGGCATCTTTGGCTATGCCGGACCGGACGAGGCGGATCCTGCCCGTCCATGGGTCTTCCATGCGGTGTCCCCGGAGAAGGCCACTGGAGGGAAATTCACCCACGGCATGGGGATCGGCGATGTCAATGGGGACGGCCGGGCTGATTTGCTCGAGAAAAATGCCTGGTGGGAACAGCCTGCCTCGCTTTCCGGTGATCCGATCTGGGAACGCCACCTCTTTGCTTTCTCCGGGCCGGGAGGCGCCGACATGTTCGCTTATGACTTTGATGGCGATGGGGATAATGACATCCTGACCAGTCTGGCGGCGCATGGGTATGGTCTCGCCTGGTACGAGCAGGTGGTTGAAAACGGGGCCAAGGGATTCCGGCAACACCTCATTACCGGCCAGACGCCCCAGGAAAACGCCCACGGTGTGGCCTTCTCCCAGCTCCACGCCATCGCGCTGGCCGATGTGGACGGTGACGGGGTCGCGGACATTGTCACCGGGAAGCGTCATTGGGCCCACAACGGTCACGATCCGGAGGGCAATGGTCCCGCCGTGCTTTATTGGTTCCGCACCGTGAGACTGCCGGATGGCAAGGGCGTGGACTTTGTCCCTTATCTGATCGACGGTGATTCCGGCGTCGGGACCGACGTCGTGGCGGAGGATGTAAACGGCGATGGACTTGTCGATGTGCTGGTGGGCAACAAGAAGGGGACCTTCCTGCATCTGCAGCGGCGTGCCGGCATCACCGCCATTCCGGTTCCGAAGCGTCCCGTCCGCAAGCCCATGGTCGAGACCGGTCTTACCGCCAGCGAGGCTGTGAAACAAATGAGCCTCACTGAGGGATTCGAGGTCACCATAGTGGCCGAGGAGCCAGAGGTCAGGCAACCCATCGCCCTTGCCATCGACGAACGCGGCCGACTTTGGGTGGCCGAGGCCTATGCCTATCCGGTGCGTCAACCCGAGGGGCAGGGGCGGGACCGCATTCTCATATTCGCCGATCAGGATGGTGACGGCCGCTTTGAAACCCGGAAAGTCTTTGCCGAGCATCTCAATCTGGTGAGCGGGTTGGAAGTCGGATTCGGAGGTGTCTGGGTGGGGGCGGCTCCGGAGCTGCTCTTCATTCCGGACGCCGACCGGGACGATGTGCCGGATGGCCCACCGCAGATTCTGCTTGATGGCTGGGGGCAGCAGGACACCCATGAAACTTTGAACTCTTTCATCTGGGGTCCTGACGGATGGCTTTACGGCTGCCATGGGGTTTTCACGCACAGCCAAGTGGGGATACCGGGCACTCCCGAAGCCGACCGGGTGCCGATGAACGCGGGGGTCTGGCGTTATCATCCGGTGCGGCACGAGTTCGAGGTCTTCGCCCACGGCACCAGCAATCCCTGGGGGCTTGATTTTGACGCGAACGGAGAGGCTTTCATCACCGCCTGTGTCATTCCTCATCTCTACCACATGGTCCAGGGAGGACGCTACCAGCGCCAGGGGGGGCAGCATTTCAATCCGCACACCTACGACGATCTCAAGACCATCGCCGACCATTTGCACTATGCCGGAGACATCCGCGACAATGCCCACTGGGGCGCCGCGCCACTGGCCAAGGCGGACACGCTGCAACTCGGCGGCGGCCATGCCCACTGTGGTCTGGTGATCTACCAGGGCGACCAGTTTCCGGAGGAATACCGGGGCAAGCTGTTGTTCACCAATCTTCACGGGCACGGTATCATCAGCGATTACACGGTTCCCGAGGGCAGCGGGTTCATTGGCAAGCACGGGGCCGACTTTCTCCACACCAATGACCGTTGGAGCATGCCGGTGGAAATGCAGCCGGGTCCGGACGGCAGCCTCTTCGTCATCGACTGGTATGACAAACAGAACTGTCACCGGCGGGATGCGGAAATTTGGGATCGCAGCAACGGACGTCTTTATCGGGTCACCTATGGACAGCCCAAAGCAACGGAGCCGGTGGATTTGTCCGCGCTCACGGATGCGGACCTCGTCGCTCTTCAGACTTCGCGGAATGCCTGGCACCAGCGAACCGCCAGCCGGCTACTCCAAGAGCGGGCAGCTTCGGGCAAGCTGGACTCCGCCTCCTTCGGGACGGCGCTGACGGGGCTTGCCGCTGGCGGCGATCCCGCCATCAGGCTGAGGGCGCTTTGGTTGAAGCATGTCACCGGAGGAGCCGTGACCTCAAAAGATTTGCAGGCCGATGACGCCGTGTTGCGTTCCTGGGCGGTGAGGCTTAAAGGCGAGCGGGGAACCTTCGAGGAGGGCGATCTCGCCACTCTTCTGGGGCTCGCCGATGACGCCTCCCTGGCAGGCTCGGCGACGGTGCGTCGCCATCTGGCTTCCTTGTTGGACCGTTTGCCGAAGACCAATCGCTGGGACCTCGCGGGACGTCTCGTGGGCCATGGCGAAGATGCCACCGACCACAATATCCCCCTCCTCCTTTGGTATGGGGTGGAGCCTCTAGTGATGGATGATCCTGATCGCGCGTTGGTGCTGGCGAGAGCTTCGAAAATCCCGCTCGTGCGCCAATTCATCCTGCGCCGTTTGGCCCAGGAAGATGACGGCCGCGAGCGCCTTCTGACCCTTGCCGCCAAGACCGGCACAAAGGCGGAAGAGCGGATGTTGATTCTCGACGAGATCACCACCGCGCTTCAGGACCGGACCAGTGCGCCCATGCCGAAAGCCTGGGACTCTGCCTTCACCGCTCTGGCCGAGGAGGGCGACGCGGCGACTCGGCAAAAGTTGGAACTGCTCGGCACCAAGTTTGGGGACCGGCGCCTCCTGCCCCGCTTCCGCGCCATTCTGGGCGATCCGAAGGCCGATCCCGCCGTGCGCGAAAATGCCTTGTCTGCGCTGCTCGGGGCCAAGGATCCAGAAAGCGTCGGGATTCTGCAGGGTCTCGCCTCCGGCACCGCCTCCCCTTTCCGTGGCAGGGCCATCCGGGCCCTGGGCAGCTATGCCGATGCCGCGACGCCGGAAATCCTGCTCAAGTCCTTTGCCAATTACGACCCCGCGGAGAAAGCCGAGACCGTCAATGTGCTGGCTTCCAACGTGCTCTCCGCCAAAGCCCTCCTCACTGCGTTGGCTGACGGACAGATACCCCGCAGTGCTGTCTCGGCCTTTCACGCCAGGCAGATCCGTTCCCTCGGGGATGAGGGTCTCAAGGCCGCGCTGGAGCGGCATTGGGGCAAAGTCACAGACACGTCAGAGGCCAAGAAAGCGGAGCTGGCGCGCTACCAAAAACTGCTCACACCCGCTTTCCTTGCCAAGGCCAACCTCGGTCAGGGACGGGCCCTTTTCAACCAGACCTGTTTTGCCTGTCACAGCCTATTCGGTCAGGGCAATGCGATTGGTCCCGATCTTACCGGGGGGAACCGGCAGAATCTCGACTTTTTGCTCGAGAATATTCTCGATCCCAGCGCGGTGGTGGGGGCGGACTATCAGTTGACAGTATTCACCCTCAAAGATGGCCGGGTGCTCTCGGGAATGCCCCGCCAGGAGAATGAGAATGCGGTGCGGATCGCCCTGCTGGGCGCGGCCGAGCAGTTGCTCCCCAAGGCCGACATCGTCAAGCGGGAATCCGTGCCGGTGTCAATGATGCCCGAGGGAATTCTCGCTCCGTTCAAGGACGATCAGGTGAGGGATCTCGTCGCTTATCTCCAGAGTCCGATCCAAGTCCGAGGCTCGGAACCGGGGGAAGTCTTTTGGGAAGGCGAAAGTCTCAAGGTGGTAAAATCCACCGGTTCCATCAAGCCCCAGGGCATGGGGGGATTCAAGAAGGCCCAATGGAGCGGCAATGCGCATCTCTGGTGGACCGGTGCGAAGCCTGCCAACGAACTGGTGTTGGAGTTTACGCTGCCTGAGGATGGCACCTGGGAGCTTTTCACCACCCTGACCAAAGCCAGAGACTACGGTATCATCACCCTCAAGCTGGATGGTGGCGGTGCGCTGTTGCAGGGCCTTGATCTCTTCAACGAGCCCGATGTGATCACCACCGGCGAGATCAACCTCGGTCGGCAAGAGATGAAGGCCGGGACTCACACCCTGCATGTTCTCATCGATGGGGCGAATCCCAAGGCGGTCAAAGGCTACATGGTCGGCATCGATTATCTTCGGGCCGTGAAGCGGTGACGCATGGGGAGCTTCTGATGCTGACGACCCTTGGTAAGGTCATGTTCTCGGTGGTCTGGCTTTGTGCAATGGATGCTCGTCATGTCTGACAGTCTGTCCTATTTCCGCAGCGTCCTCCTTGAGGCGGGGTTGATCCAGGGGAGCAGTGCCATCCTGACTCCGCTTTGCGGGGGCGTTTCGAGTGACATCTGCAAGGTGGAGGAGGGGGACCGGATCTTTGTGGTGAAGCGGGCCCTGGCGAAGTTGAAGGTGGCGGACGATTGGTTTGCCGATGTCTCCCGGAACCGGTTCGAATTGGCTTATCTTCGCAGGGTGGATTCATTTCTGCCCGGAGCCGTGCCCGGGGTAATCCATGCCGCGCCGGACCAGGGGTGGTTTGCCATGGAATACCTCGATGGCTTTGAGAATTGGAAAGCTGCTCTGCTTCAGGGGACTCTGCGATCCGGAGATGCGGCAGCAGCCGGCCGGATCCTCGGAACCATCCACCGCACGACCTGGGACGACGGGGATGTCCGAGCGGAGTTTGAAACCACGGAGCAGTTCCACCAGTTGCGGATCGAACCCTATCTGCTGACCACCGCCGACCGTTGCCGGGATCCCGAATTGGCGGCTGCGATCCGGGTCGAAGCCACCCGCCTCCGGGCCACCCGCCGCTGTCTCGTGCACGGGGATTTCAGTCCGAAAAACCTCCTCATCAGTTGCGACCGGCTCGTCGTGCTGGATTGCGAGGTCGCCTGGTTCGGTGATCCCTGCTTTGATGTGGCCTTCCTGCTCAATCACCTGCTTCTCAAAGCACTCCATCTCACCGACCGGGGTGTTGATTTCGTCGGCTTGGCGTCCACGGCATGGGCTTCTTATCAACGAGCCTTGGGCGATCCGGACCGGATCGCATTGGTCGCCGTCCCTCTCCTGACCTTGCTGCCGATGCTCATGCTGGCCCGCATTGACGGAAAGTCGCCCGTCGAATACCTCACCCGCGAAGCCAAACGTCAGGCGGTCCGTGAATTCGCTGCCGGTGCCATTCTGGGGCAGAAAGCGCAGGACCCGGAGGCCTTTTTCATCGACTGGTTGCGCCATCTCCGCGATTCCTCCGCCCTTGCATGAAAATCCAATCCATCAGCGCCTTCCAGATCTTCGACTCCCGTGGCCACCCTACTGTGGAGGCGCAGATCGTCCTCGAAAACGGGATCACCGGCTCCGGCTTGGTCCCCTCGGGGGCCTCCACCGGCCAGTATGAAGCCTGGGAACTCCGCGATGGCGACCCGGAGCGTTTCCGTGGACTCTCCGTGTTTCACGCTGTGAACCACATCGCTGGGGAAATCGCCGACACTCTGAGAGGGCGTGAGGTCAGCGACCAACGGGGGATTGATGATGCTCTCGTGGCGCTCGATGGCACTCCCAACAAATCCCGTCTCGGGGCCAACGCGATTCTCGCTGTCTCCATGGCAGCGGCCCAGGCCGCGGCGCGGGGGTTGGGCCTTCCTTTGTTTGAATCCCTCGGCGGTGGCGGGGGCACTCTGCTTCCCCTGCCGGAAATCCAAATTCTGGGGGGCGGGGCGCATGCCCAGTGGCGGACCGATGTGCAGGACTTCATGGTCGTGGCGACCGGAGCCCGGAGCTATGAGGAAGCGCTGGAGATGACTTTCAATGTCTATCGCAGCGCCGGGGATCTCCTTGAAGCGCAAGGAAAGCGGTTCGGCGTCGCCGATGAAGGGGGCTACTGGCCGCAGTTTTCCCGGAACGAGGAAGCTCTCGATCTCCTGGTGGAGGCGATCCGGCATGCTGGATATATCCCGGGGGCCGACATGGCCATTTCCCTCGACATTGCGGCGAGCGATCTCTTCGACGAGGCCCGCGGCTGCTACCGGTTCCGCTTGGAGAACCGGGTATTCACGCCAGAGGCATTTGCCGATCTCATGACCGATTGGTGCGGGAGATACCCCATCGTTTCCATGGAAGATCCTCTCGCGGACACCGACTGGGAGGGCTGGCAGAGGCTCTGCAGGGCCATCGGAGACCGGGTGCAGCTCATTGGTGACGATCTATTCACGACTAATCCCGGCCGGATCCGGCAGGGCATTGCCGCCGGGGCGGCCAATGCGGTGCTGATCAAGCTGAACCAGATTGGCACGGTCAGTGAAACCCTCGATGCCATCCGCCTGACGCAGGCGGCAGGCTGGCGACCGGTCGTGTCGGCCCGGTCCGGAGAAACCGAGGACGCATTCATTGCCCATCTTGCCGTCGCGACCAATGCCGGCCAGTTGAAAGTCGGCTCCTTCTCCCGGAGCGAGCGCATGGTGAAATGGAACGAAGTGATCCGGATCGGCCGCCGCTTGGGCGATCGGGCGCGCTTTGCGGGGGGGGCGGTTTTTCAGAGGTCCGTGAATTGAATCTGTCGGCCAAAAGACAAAAAAAACCCGCCCGGACGAGACCGGGCGGGTTTTTTCTGCAGGAAAGTCGAACAAACCCCGTAAGCCGGATTCTGTTGACTGCGGGTCTTTCGGCCCGCCGCCGACGATCATTTATCTAGCCCGGCGACTCGTGCCGCCGGAACTCCCCGCCGGAGCGGGGTGCGACTGTTACCCGGGCGCATCCTCCCGCCGAGGCGGGAAATCCGGACAGGCGGCCCGTTTGCCCTGTTTTGTCTTGCACCGCATGGGGTTTTTCGTGCCCCCTTGGTTGCCCTCAGGGCGGTGGGCTTTTACCCCGCCTTTTCACCCGTTCCTCCGGACCCGGAGGCCTGAAGGTGGTTTGTTTTCTGTGACACTGTCCGTCAACGGGGGTTTGCACCTCCCGCTTCCCCCGGATTCTCCGGGGCATGCTGCCTTGTGGTGTCCGGACTTTCCTCTGCCCCCGCTTGGGCGGGCCCAAGGGAGACAGCGATCGTCTCAGGTTTGTTCTGTCACCACTTTAGCCGACTTTGCCTGCGGCGCAACCGGTCAAAGCCCGGGGCTCAGGCGATTGCTTTGAGCTTGGCGATAAGGGCATCTTTGGGGGTGCCGGCGCCCACCACCTGGTCGACGACCTTGCCTTCCTTCATGAACAAAAGGAGGGGGATCGAACGCACATTGAATTTCGCCGCCAGCGTCGGATTGTCGTCCACGTTGACCTTGGCCACTTTGGCGGTATCGCCGACCTCATCGGCAAGGGCCTCCAGGACCGGGCCGATCATGCGGCAGGGACCGCACCAGGGAGCCCAGAAATCCACCAGCACCGGCACGGTGGCTCCGGCGATCTCGGTTTCGAAATTGGAATCGGTCACTTCAATGATTTTGGGATGGGCCATGGGATGTTTCTTTGGTTTGTCTGGGAAGGACGCCCGTGGTCGGAAATCCTTACGGACGTCGCGCGCTAAGTTTCCCCGGAATCGGCGAAAATCCATGAAAAATGCCCGGCCCTGGCGCGGGGGTTGCCTGCGCCGGATCCTTGCGCGACGGTGGGCGGGTGGAATCTCTCTTCCGACTCGCTTCCGACTACCAGCCCTGCGGCGACCAGGGGCAGGCCATCGAAAAATTGGTCAAATCCATCGAGGCCGGCAACATCCACCAAACGCTCCTCGGAGTGACAGGTTCGGGCAAGACTTTCACGGCGGCAAATGTCATCGCCCGGACCGGCCTGCCGACCCTGGTGATGTCGCACAATAAAACCCTCGCGGCCCAGCTCTATTCTGAGTTCAAGAATTTCTTCCCGCACAATGCGGTGGAATATTTCGTGAGTTATTTCGACTACTACCAGCCGGAAGCCTACATCCCCCGGACCGACACCTTCATCGACAAGGATTCGTCAATCAATGAGGAGATCGAGCGGCTCCGTCTCAGCGCGATGAGTTCGCTCCTGACAAGGCGCGATGTCATCGTGGTGGCCAGCGTCTCCTGCATCTACGGCCTCGGTTCGCCGGAGGACTACCAGGGGATGATGATTCCGGTGGCGCGGGGCCAGGCCCTGGATCGCGACGTGTTTCTGAACCTGCTCGTCAATGTGCTCTATGAGCGCAATGACATCCAGTTCACGCGTGGCAAATTCCGGGCACGGGGTGATGTCGTGGAGGTCTATCCCGCCTATCTGGATGATGAAGCGATCCGGGTGGAATTTTTCGGCGACGAAGTGGAGCGCATCACGGCGATCAATCCTCTGACCGGACATTCCACTCTGGAACTCGACAGCTTCACCTTCTACCCGGCAAAACAGTTCGTGACTCCGGCGGACAAAATGGCCCGAGCCATCAAGTTGATCCGGGAGGAACTCGACGCCAGTGTCCATAAGTTCGAGGCGGAGGGCAAATACATCGAGGCCCAGAGGATCCGGATGCGGACCCAGTATGATATTGAGATGATGCAGGAGATGGGCTTCTGCCAGGGCATTGAGAATTACTCCCGCCATCTCACTGGTAGGGCGGAAGGATCCCGCCCCGGGACCCTGATCGATTTCTTCCAAGGAGAATTTCTCACCATCATCGATGAAAGCCACGTCACGATTCCCCAGATTGGTGGGATGTTTGAGGGGGACCGTTCCCGCAAAACAACTCTGGTGGAGCATGGATTCCGCCTGCCCAGCGCTCTCGACAACCGTCCCCTGAAATTTCCGGAATTCATGGCCCTGACCCGCCAAAAACTCTATGTCAGTGCGACACCGGCCCGCTTCGAAGTGGAGAACTCCCGTGTCGGGGTGAAGGATCACATCCCCCCCAAAAAATCCGCTGACCATCTCGAACCGGCCAGATTGCCCCGGCTTTCCGGCAGCGCCCAACCGGTTGGGGCCTTTGATGTGACCACCCCGGGACGGGACCTCATCGTGGAGCAGATCATCCGTCCCACCGGACTGCTGGATCCCCGCATCACCCTGCGCCCACTGAAAGGCCAGATCGACGAAACCATCGAACTTTGCCGCCAGCGGGTCGAGAAAAACGAGCGAGTGCTGGTTACCACGTTGACCAAGCGGACGGCGGAGGATCTTACGGACTACCTCCGTGGCGTGAATCTCAAAGTGCGTTATATCCACGCCGACATTGACGCCATTGAGCGGGTCGAGATCCTGCGAGCTTTACGCGCCGCCGAGTTCGACATTCTGGTGGGGATCAATCTGTTGCGGGAAGGGCTCGATCTTCCCGAGGTCAGCCTGGTTTGCATTCTCGACGCCGACAAGGAGGGGTATCTGCGCTCCCAGACCAGTCTCATCCAGACCGCCGGCAGGGCGGCGCGGCATCTCCATGGCGAGGTCGTCTTGTTCGCCGACCAGATCACGAAGTCCATCCAAGGACTGCTCGACATTTCAGACTACCGAAGAACGCGCCAGATGGAGCACAACGAGGAGCACGGGATCACTCCGCAGAGTGTGCAACGGGCCGTCCAGGAGAGCCTGCACGTCAACCTCGGAGGACGCGAATTGGAGCGTTCCGTGGTCCGTGAGGGGGAGGACATCGACACGCTGGAGGTCCTGCGAGAATTGGAGGAGGAAATGCGGGAGGCCGCCGGCAAACTGGAGTTCGAAAGGGCGGCCTTGATCCGTGATCAGATTAATTCGCTGCGGCAGCGGACCGGGCAGGCGTTGTTGGAAATCCGGCGTCAGCCCGTGAAATACCCGTCGGGAGGGGGGCGGAAAAAGCGGTAAGAGGGGCACAGGGCGGTTGGGACTGGACTTGTCCGCCGGCACTGGAGGGTTCGCGGCATTCCGGAATCGGGTCTTTTCTCCATGACGTTGCTTTTTTGAGGGAATTTGCCTTCTGGGGTGAAACCCGGAGGAACTTGGAGTAACTTCAACTCGAATGGTGCGGTTCTTGCGCAGATTTTTGCTGATCAGTCTTCTCCTCTTTCTGGGGGTGGCGGCATGGGCGGCGTATTATGGCTACCGTCGTGGCTTCTCAGAAAGCTGGCGGGAACTGATCGAGGCCGAATTCGCCCGCCGGGGTTACGACATCGAAATCGAGCGGGTCACGCTGGATCCATTCCATGGTCTGAGTGCCCGGAATGTGCGCTTTTTTCCCGACGCGGAGCGGCGGAAGGAAATCGCCAAAGTCAACGAAGTGCTCCTTGATCTCGATCTCAGCCGCATTCTCAAGAAAGACATTTCGATCAACACGCTGGATGTCCGGGATGCGGAAGCCTCGCTCCCCATCGATCCCCTTGACAAGGACAGCGAGCAACTCACCATCAAGGGGCTGTCAGGGCGTTTGGTGGTTACCGAGAGCCAGATCGAGATTGTGCGGGCCGAGGCCCTGCTGGAGGGCGTGGCGGTCACTGTCAAAGGAGTGCTGACTCGCCTGCCGAAAGAAGAGGACGAGGATAAAAACCTTTCGGACCCGGAGAAAAAGCGCAAACGCAAGATGCAGCTCGAGGCGATCCGGACGCAACGGCATGTCATCACCGGATTTCTCGATCAGCTGGCGCTGTTTGATTACCAGGGACCTCCTCCGAAGCTGGATCTGGAGTTCAATGGGGACACCATGCACCTGGGTTCTCTCCGGCTGGGGATGCGGTTGGAAGCCAACCATTTCAAGCGGGGCACCTGGGCCTGTGAAAAGCTTGAGGTCGAGGCCGAATACGAAGGGGCGCGAAAGGTCCTCACGACGAAAGTCTTCCGTCTCCGGGATTCCAAGGGAGTGATCGAGGCCCATGGTGAGCTGGATCTGAACCAGCGAAAGTCCACGTTTGACTTGGAATCAACGGCGGACCTGCAAGGTCTGATCGGGGCGTTTTATGACAATCCCAAACTGGGCGAAGTGGCCTTCTACGAGCCGCCGAGGATCACGATGGAGGGAGCCTGGTACATGGACCATCCGGCTGAATCTGGTCTTCCCTTCGAAGTGCTGGGTAAGTTCCGGTGCAATGGTTTCGGGACCCGGGGCCAGGTGTTCACCGGCATGGAGTGCGATTTCAGCATGGCGGGGGAGAAATTTTACCTGCGCAATCTTCGATTGGACCACAAAACCGGGGTCGCGTTTGTCAACGCACTGCTCGACAAGTCCGGATTCCGCTATCAGACCGAGGTGAAAATGGATCCCCTAGTGTTCCTTCCGTTCCTCAATCCGCAAAGCGTGGCCTTCCTGAACCGCTGGACCTTCGAACCGGAGTCCGCCTGTTTCGCCACATTGGAAGGGGGAGGTCCGGAGATGGATCCCCACACTTGGAAAAGTCAGGGGGATATTTCGTTGAGGAAATTCCGTTTCAACGGGGTGCCCTTTGACCAGCTCGAAACCAAGGTCACCCTGGAGAACAAAAAGCAGCAATTCACCGGCATGCGCCTGACCAAGGGGGAAAAAGTCGCGACCGGGGACTGGTTGATCCATGATCAGGAAGCCAGTACTTGGACCTTTTCCGAAGTGAAGTGGCCTTTCGGTCTTGGGGAGCAGTTGTATGCCTTTTCTCCGAACCTGAAGCAGAACCTTCATTCCTATCGCTTCAAGGAGCCCCCATTGTCCGTGATCAATGGGGTCATCGATGAGAGGTCGCCGGAGGCTCTGGGGGATGCCCCGAGGAAAAGTGATTTCAGTCTGGCCATCAAAAGTGATTCTGAGGCAGAATACGATTTTCTGGGTAAAACCCTGCCTCTCAGCAAACCCTCGGGAGTGTTGAGATTCCGGGGGGATGGGCTTTCCGTGGAAGGCTTCAAAGCAGGGCTATACGGGGGACAGGTTTCATTCGGTTTTGTGGCTGATGATCTGAAAAAAAGCCGTCGTTACCACATTGATGCGGTGGTTGATGGCGTGGCCTTCAGGCCTCTCGCCAATCTTTACGGGAGCTCCACCAGCACGGAAGGTGACATCAGTGGAAGGCTTGAAATCTCCGGTGAGTTGGACAAGGTCCGGACCATGGAAGGTTCGGGCGAGGCTAAAATCAGGAACGGTGACTTGTTCGCGATTCCATTGTTTGGTCCGCTCTCCAAACTGGTTTCCGAAGTCCTGCCGGTGAAAAATGTGGGATACAGCGTGGCCCGGGAAGCTTCCGCCAAGCTCCAAATCCGAAACGGGGTCCTGATGACGGACGATTTCAAAGCCCTGACCAACACGTTCCAGTTTGAAGGGGGGGGCAGTGTTGACATGGCGGACCAATCCATCATCTTCAACACCACCTTCAACACGCGCTTTCTTCCTACCCGGATCGTGCTGACTCCGGTCAGCAAAATCTTGGAGTTCACCTGTCATGGCACCTTGTCCGATCCACAATGGAGACCCAAGTATCTGCCCAAAATGCAGCTTCCCAAAATCGATTCCCCCAGCATCCTTCCCAAGATACCCGTGATCGGGCGGTTCCTTCCTGGAAGCAGAACGGAGGAACGGGAGAAACTGCCTATGCCAGAGATCAAACCCGCCGACCCCATTCCGGGGGCTTCCAACTGAAAGACCCATCCCATGCCTTGCAAGAGCGATGGGGAATGCTAACTTCTTCACACATGACTTTTCCCACCGCTTTTTTGGCAGGCCCAACCTTGCTGCTGTCATGGCTCGCCCTGGGCACTTCCGTGGTGGCCCAGAACCCCGCTCCGGCCCTGACCAAAGAAAGCTTTAAAGAAAATATTGCCCGGGAAACGTCCCTCAATTACCTCCTGGCACTGCCCTCGGGCTATGAGGCCACTGCTGATAAAAAGTGGCCCTTGGTGGTTTTCCTCCATGGGGCTGGGGAACGTGGCGGGGATTTGGAAGTGCTGAAAAAGCATGGGCCTCCCAAACTGGTGCAGGAAGGCCGGAAGTTTCCCTTCATTCTGGCCGCCCCTCAATGCCCCACCGACCATTGGTGGCCGGATGAACCGGTTTTGGAACTGATTGATCATCTGCAGGCAAGTCTCCACGTCGATCCGGACCGGATCATCCTGACGGGTCTGAGCATGGGCGGATACGGAACCTGGGCATTTGCGGCAAGGGCTCCGGAGCGCTTTGCCGCCATTGTGCCCATCTGCGGAGGAGGCACTCCCTATTTGATGAGGCGCCTGACCAAGCTGCCTATCTGGGTTTTCCATGGAGCCAAGGATCCCGTGGTTGCTTTGGAAGAATCCGACCGTCTCGTCAGTGCCCTCAAGAAAAACGGTGCCAAAGAGGTCCAGTTCACCATTTATCCCGAGGCGGGTCACGACTCTTGGACCCAAGCCTACGCAACGGACGCGCTGTATGAATGGATGATGGCCCAGAAGAGGCAGCCCTGAGCCGGAAGACGTCATGGAGGTGCTCCATTTCATTCATATCAGCGATACCCATGTCGGACCAACGTTGGATGCCGACGTGCGCGGAGCTCTCTCCTCGGAACGAACCAGTCGACTTGTGGCCGGGATCAACCGACTGCCTTTTGACTTGCAGGCCGTGGTGCACACCGGTGACATTGTGAATGATCCGGACCTCGAGGCGTACCGGCTCGCGGCAGAATTGATGCGGCCACTCCGGGTGCCTCTTCTGACGGTGGTGGGGAATCACGACGATGCCGACATGATCCGGGACGCCTTTCCCGGAATCGGAAAACCTTTGGGCAAGGACCCCCAACGTCATGCCTATTCCATGGATCTGGCCGGGCACCGCTTGTTTGTCTTGGACGCCAAAGTCTCCGATCCCCAGGATCCTTCAGGATTCCTTCCGGAGGATCAACTGGCAGGTCTGCTGGAAGAGGTGGAAAACACCAGGGGCCCCTTTTCCGTGTGGTTGCACTATCCTCCTCTCGATCTCTATGCCAGTTGGATGAATGAATATCTGCTCCTGAGGAACGGGGAGGACCTTCATGAGGCTCTGGTGCCTTACGCGGGAAGGGGGGGGCGCCTCAGTGGGGTCTTTTTCGGTCACATTCACCGTTCCATGCAAATTTACCGGGACGGCGTGCTCTACAGTGCCGTTTCCAGCCCGGCATGCGAATTCACCGCTTACCCTGGTCCTGAGCGGATTGAGTTTCTGAGCGATTGCGATCCGTTTTTTCACCACATCAGTTTTGGCCCCCAAGGCACGGTGGTGAAGGGTTACCCGGTGCGGGACAGCAGTCTGCAATGAGCGGTCCCTACGAAAACGCCGACGATTTCGATTTTTCCCTGCCCCCGGAGTTGATCGCCACCCGTCCTCCGGAGAGAAGAGGAGACTCCCGCATGCTCGTGGTGGACCGGAACAAGGGCACCATCGACCACCGGCATTTTTCCGAGTTGGAAGCGTATGTGGGCACGCAGGCTGGAGACCTCCTGGTGTTGAATGATACCCGGGTGGTGCCGGCCCGGTTTTATTCCGATGACGGTCGTGTCGAGCTCTTGCGGATCGGCGCTTCCAGCCCAGAGCTTTGGACCTGCCTGGTCCGGCCGGGCAAAAGAATGCGCTTGGGAGCGAAGCTCCAGATTGGCGGCACCACAGGAACCGTGGTGGGAATTTCCGCGGAGGATGGCTCCCGTCTGGTGGAGTGGGATGGTCCGGTGGATGTGGAAACCCACGGCCATTTGGCACTTCCCCCCTATATGGGGCGGGAAGAGGAGACCTCGGACCGAGAGCGTTACCAGACGGTCTATGCGGCCGCCCCCGGTGCGGTGGCGGCACCGACCGCCGGTTTGCACTTCACGCCAGACCTTCTGGAACGACTGCCGCACACCTTTGTCACCCTTCATGTCGGAGTGGGCACCTTCCAGCCGGTCCGTGTGGAGCGGCTTTCTGAGCATCGGATGCACCGCGAACAATTCCACCTTGGTGAGGAAGCGGCCCGGGCCATAGCCGCGGCCAGCCGGGTGATCGCTGTCGGAACCACCGTGGTAAGAGTTCTGGAGCATGCTGCCCGGCTAATTGGCGGGAGGAATCTCGCGGCGGGCTCCGGCGAAACTGAAATCTTTCTTAGGCCACCTTGCCCGTTTTTTGCCATCGATGCCTTGGTGACCAATTTTCATCTTCCCAAGAGCACCTTGTTGATGTTGGTGAGTGCTTTTGCAGGGAAAGACCTCATCGAAGAGGCGTATCGTCAAGCGATAGCGAAACACTACCGGTTTTACAGTTATGGAGATTGCATGCTCATCCTCTGAGGGGGGGCGGGGTGACGAAGATTGGCGCTTTTCCACAAGAGGCGTGATAATGCCCCTTTTTTACTCCCCTTTGCCGCATGAGTTTGGTACGATGATCGCATACGACTCTTCCAGAGACTGACCTCCCAGCTTCGGCGCGAATGATCCGTGTCGGCACTTCCTATCTTCCCTTCCGTCGATCTTCTTTTCTTTTCCAGTCCGTTCGTCATCAGATGTTTGATTTTTTTGGGCAGAGGCGCCTCCAACGCCAAGGTTTTTCCAGCGGTCAAAAGCGCCGGAAACCCGCGACCCATGGCTGGGTCGAGGCATTGCGCTCCGGTCCGGCTGCTTGCGGGGGATTGTTTGTGCTCTTCGCCGCAGTCATTGCCGTGATGACCATCTTTCTGGCTGACGGCGAGGCCATCTTCGCCGAAAAGCCCCTCAAGGCCCTGGTTGTCACCATCGTCATTGCGGCCTCCTTGATGGTTCACCTCTACGTGAACCTTCCCCAGACCTTGGCGGACAATGCTAGAGTGCTGCTGCTGCAGATTGTCATAGTCGCCCATCTCCTGCTGCTTCGCCTTGCCGCCTACATGGCGGTCACCTTTGCACCTGAAGGAGGATTCCTGCTGCTGGTGGCCACCTACGGGTTTGCTCCGATGATGATTTCACTCCTCATGGGGCGGAACCACGGCACGCTTGCCGCCATTTATGCCAGTCTCCTCGGTGGGCTCATGGTCGAGAAGTCTGTGGGACTGATCTTTCTGGTATTTAGCCTGATTGGGAGTTTTGTGGCCCTCTATCTGAGCCACAAAGTGCGCCGCCGCGGCAAGTTGATGAGTGCGGGCGTATACGTCGGGTTGGCCATTGCCCTGCTCGCGATCGGATTGGGCGAGATTCAGTTGCCATTTTTAAAAGGTGGTTTCCGGGGCGGACTTGCTGCGGACTGGGAGCAGATGGGACGCCAGTGTCTTGCTGCGTTGGTTGCCGGCATTGTCACCTCCATGCTGGTGTCCGGTCTTCTTCCGCTTTTTGAAGCCTTGTTCCATGTCACCACCGACATTTCCTGGATCGAGTTGACCGATCTGAACCATCCCCTGTTGAAGCGGATGACGATTGAAGCACCGGGGACCTATCATCACAGTCTCGTGGTGGCCAATCTCGCGGAAGCCGCCGCCGAGGCGATCGGCGCCAATGCCACGATGGCCCGGGTCGGGGCCTATTTTCACGATATCGGGAAGCTCAAGAAGCCTCAATATTGCATCGAAAACATCGGCGAAGGAGAAAATCCCCATGATGAACTGACCCCTACGATGAGCGCGCTCATCATCATGTCGCACGTCAAAGACGGGGTTGATTTGGCCTTGAAATACAAGCTCAAGCGTGAGGTCATCGATGTGATCCAGGAACATCACGGCACCTCGCTGGTCTATTTTTTCTATCACCGTGCCCTGAAGCAGCGTCTGGAGGTCGAGGAGCAGGTGCGGCTCAAAAAGGCCCATGAAGAAGACATTCCCGAGGTCAAGGAGGAAACCTTCCGGTACCACGGTCCCACCCCCCGTTCGCGGGAAAGTGCCATCATTTCTCTCGCTGACGCCGTTGAGAGCGCCTCCCGCAGCCTGCAGAAACCCACTCCGCAGAAGATCGAGCAGCTCATTGATGAGATCACGACGGCCCGTCTCGAGGATGGCCAACTTGCCGAAGCGGCCATCACATTTGCGGATCTCACGGAAATCCGGGCGAGTTTTTGCACAACCCTGCGCAGTATGATGCACAACCGAATTGCCTATCCGAAGAGCCCTCCCACCTCTTCCGGCAACCTCTCCTCGGTGGGTAAGGAAAAGCAGACTGGGGCTGAAGCACCTGCTTCGGAGGACGGGGAAACACCGCAGGGAAGCAGTCTGGCTGCGAAGCTCAAAACCGGGGTGGCATTGAAATCCTTCCTGCATCTCCTCATTTGAAGGCTAGAGTCAAGTGGACCGGCATCCCGATGCCGTGACTCCTCCCGGAAGAGCAGGTCTTGATCATCGGCAGGACGGTTGCAACGGCGGCCAACGGGACGCTTTTCCGCCGCTTGCGTCCTGATGGAATCTTTGCGATCCTCCATAACCATGCGTTTTCCTGCCTGCCGCTTCTTCGCCTTTTTGTTCTTAATTTCATCGCCGCTGCGGGCGGCCGATGATTATCAGACAGGCCCGGATGCGGAGCGTAAGGAAGGGGTGCCTCAGGGAACGGTGACGCAAGGCAAACTCACGGATAGCAAAATATTCCCCGGCACGGAGCGGGACTATTGGATCTATGTGCCTGCGCAGGCCAAGCCGGACCAACCCTGCTGCGTCATGGTGTTTTTTGATGGTGGCGGCTTCGTGAATGACAAGGGTTCCTTCCGCGTGCCCATTGTTTTCGACAATCTCATCCATGCCGGGGAAATGCCGGTCACCATTGGGATTTTCGTCAATCCCGGAGTCGTGCCTCCTGCTGTTGTCGGCCAAGAATCCCGCAAGAACCGCAGCTTTGAATACGACAGTCTGGGAGATGCCAACGCGCGGTTCGTCATTGAAGAGCTCCTTCCATTGGTCGCCAAGGATCACCAACTGACAGAGAATCCAGAGGGTCGGGCCGTCTGTGGCAACAGTTCGGGTGGAATTGCCGCCTTTACCGTGGCTTGGGAACGTCCCGACGCCTTCCGCAAGGTGGTCAGTCATATCGGCAGCTTCACCAATATCCGGGGGGGGCATGTCTATCCGGCGTTGATCCGCAAGACCGCGCCCAAACCCCTGAGGGTGTTCCTCCAAGACGGCTCGAATGACCTCGACAATCTGCATGGCAACTGGCCTCTGGCCAGCCAGCAGATGGACAAGGCCCTGGCCTTCTCCAAATATGATTACAAGTTCGTCCTGGGCGAAGGCGGGCACAGTGGCAAGCATGGCGGCAGCATCTTTCCTGACACGATGCGCTGGCTGTGGCGCGATTGGAAAACCATGACGCCCTGAAACCGGTTGATGGCGGGACGGTCGTGGCGGCATTGCGGTATTGTATACAAAA
Source organism: Akkermansiaceae bacterium (assembly GCA_024233005.1). Lineage (GTDB taxonomy): Bacteria > Verrucomicrobiota > Verrucomicrobiia > Verrucomicrobiales > DEV007 > JACKQE01. The sequence continues at coordinate 236,916 of JACKQE010000002.1, forward strand.
TTGCTGACGGTATGGTCTGAAAGGGTGGCTGCCCTTGGATACGATGAACAACGCACGCTGCATTCTCTCGATGGCTCTGTGGGGGGGGCTCCCAATGGTTGGGTCGGCTGGCGCACCGGTAGATTTTGTCCGGGAAGTGCGCCCGCTTTTCGAACAGCATTGTGTGAAGTGCCATGGTCCGGAGAAGCAGCGCGGCGGTCTTCGGCTTGATGTGAAAAAAGCCGCCCTCGCCGGAGGCGAAGAACATGGACCTGACATCATCCCGGGTGACAGCGAGCGGAGCCCATTGGTGCGCTTGATTGAGAGTCCGGATGCTGACCATCGCATGCCCAAGAATGGTCCGGCTCTCAGTGGGGAAGCCACGGCTTTGATCAAGCGATGGATCAACGAAGGAGCCGTTTGGCCGGATTCGGCAGATGCCACCCGGTTGGGGGATGCGGCTGATTGGTGGTCGCTCCGTCCTCTGCGGAAGCCACCGGTGCCTACTCCTGCTGCGGGGAGTTTGCGGAATCCGGTCGATGCATTTGTCCTGGAACGTTTGAAAAAAGAGGGGCTCGCTCCAGGGCCCGAAGCCGACCGGCGGACGCTGATCCGCCGACTCAGTTTTGACCTTCTGGGTCTGCCCCCGTCTCCCGAAGCCGTGGCCGCCTTCGTTGACGATCCGGACCCTCTCGCCTACGAGCGAATGGTCGACCGATTTTTGGAGTCGCCGCGGTATGGGGAACGGTGGGCACGCCACTGGTTGGATGTCGTGCACTATGGTGAGACCCATGGTTATGACAAAGACAAGCCGCGCCCCAATGCCTGGCCTTACCGGGATTATGTGATCCGGTCCTTCAATGAAGACAAGCCTTATGCCAGATTCGTCCGTGAGCAGATCGCGGGGGATGTGCTCTATCCTGGCACCGTTGATGGCATCGTTGCCCTGGGATTTGTCGCCGCCGGACCGTGGGATTACATCGGTCACGCCGAGGTGCCGGAAACCAAGACCGATGGCAAGGTCGCGCGCCATCTCGATCGTGACGACATGGTGCAGAACACTGTCGGCACCTTCTGCAGTCTCACCGTGCAATGTGCCCAGTGCCACAATCACAAGTTCGATCCCATCTCAATGCGGGATTACTACAGCCTGCAGGCGGTTTTTGCGGCAGTGGACCGGGCCGACAAACCCTACTTCGAAGACGCGGACCTGACGAAACGCTATGTGACCCTGCAATGGCGCCAGAAAGTGCTCAGCCAATCCTTGAAGACCTTGGAGGACGAGGCCGTGAAACGGGCCGGTCCCGCCCTCGCCGCTTTGGAAACCCGGATTGCAAACGCCGCCAAGGCGGTGCGCGGCAATGGGGTTCCGGAATCGGGCTACCACAGTGCCATTGCCCCGTCTCCCGATGTTGAAAAATGGGTTCAGCTCGATCTGGGACGATCGGTCCAACTTGGCGAGATCCTGCTGGCCCCATGCTACGATGACTACGCGGGTATTGGTGGGGGGTTCGGATTCCCCCGGCGATTCAAGATCGAGGTAGGCGACGATCCGGAGTTCCGGAGCAATCTTTCAGGCCTTGTCCAGCTGTCCCAGGAGGACGTCCCGAATCCCGGAACCAGGCCCCAAACGTTCGATGCCAGGGGAAAAAAGGGGAGATACCTTCGTGTCACCGCGTTGAAACTCGCCGAACGGAAGAATGATTTCATCTTCGCACTGGCCGAGATCCGGGTGAGCGATGCGGACGGAAAAACCGCCTCATCAGGAGCGGTTGTGACATCCCTCGACAGCATCGAATCGGGTCCGCGCTGGGCGCGTAAAAACCTGCTCGATGGCCACTATCCCGGGCTTCTGAGCGGGGCCAAAGGTCCGGAGAATCTCGCCGGTCTCCGCGCGGACCGGGAGAAAATGCTGGCGGCCGCGCTTTCCGGGGATCAGCGGAAGTCGCTGGCCCAGGTCAGGGAGGAATTGACCGAAGTGGCTGCCTCTTTGGGAACCTTTCCGAAACCCAACCTGGTATACGCGGCCACCGTGCATTATGGCTCGGGTGCTTTTTCCGGCACCGGACCGAACGGCGGAAAACCACGTGAGATTCATATGCTGAAACGTGGGGATGTGAAAAGCACGGGCGACCTCGTGGATCCCGGAGCGGTGACGGAATTGGGAAACCTGTTCGACCTGCCGGCGCATTTTGAGCTTCCGGCGGGTGCCGGGGAAGAGGCGCGTCGGGCGGCGCTGGCCAACTGGATCGCGGACAAGAAGAATCCGCTGACCTGGCGCAGCATCGTCAACCGGGTTTGGCAGTATCATTTTGGCAAGGCCATGGTCGACACTTCCAACGATTTCGGTCGGATGGGAGGATTGCCCAGCCATCCGGAATTATTGGACTGGCTGGCCGCAACCTTCCGAGATGATTTCGAGGGTTCCTGGAAAAAATTGCACCGTCTGATCGTGACCAGCCAGACCTATTGCCAAACCAGCCTCGAAACGGCCGGTCAGGAAGCGGCTTTGCGGGGTGATGCCGACAACCGGCTTCTCTGGCGGCAGAACCGGCGCAAACTGGAGGCCGAGGCGGTGCATGATGCCATTCTCCAGGTGAGCGGAAAACTCCGTGATGAAATGGGCGGTCCCAGCTATCAGGACTTTGTCATCGAAAAACCGGAGCATTCTCCGCATTATGAATATCAGCTGCACGATCCGGAAGACCCCGCCTGCCATCGCCGCAGCATTTACCGGTTCATCGTGCGCTCCCAACAGCAGCCTTTCATGACCACGATGGATTGCGCGGATCCTTCCATGCGCGTGGATAAGCGGAACGAAAGCATTAGCCCTCTCCAGGCCCTTTCGATGATGAACAACGACCTCACGGTGTCCATGGCAAAACACTTCGCCGAGCGCGTGGAGGCAGAGTCGGCAGATCTGGAATCACGTGTGGCGCGCGCATTCGAGCTTGCTTTGGGGCGCTCTCCGGCGGCAGAGGAGCGCCAGGCCTTGGCAGATTACGCGGCGAATCAGGGCCTCGCCAACGCCTGCCGCCTGATCCTGAATTTAAACGAGTTTTCCTTCGTCGACTGACCATGATGACCCGCCGATCATTGCTGCAGACCGCCGGTCAGGGGTTCGGCGCCCTCGCGCTGTCCTCCTTGGAGGCGGCGGAAGGCCTCCATCCCTCGGCGACCGTGAGGCCCCGGGCCAAGCGGGTGGTGCAACTTTTCATGGGAGGGGCGGCCAGCCATATCGATCTGTTCGATTACAAGCCCGCACTCATCAAGCACCACGGGGAGCCTTCCGATTTCGGGGAACCGGTGGAGGCCTTTCAGAACGGACTCGGTCCTTGGAAGCGGCCGGTTTGGGATTTCCAACAGTACGGGCAGTGCGGCAAGCACCTCAGCGACATCGTGGCGCCGCTCGCGTCCTGTGTGGATGACATGGCTTTCATCCACAATCTGGTCGGAAAAACCGGAGTCCATTCCCAGGGCACTCTGCTCCAGGCCACGGGGTTCAATCTCCCCGGTTTCCCCGGTATGGGAGCTTGGGTCAGCTATGGGTTGGGATCCTTGAGCGACAATTTGCCCACCTTTGTGGTCCTGCCTGATCACCGGGGCTTTGCCTCCAACGGCCCCAAAAACTGGGATTCCGCTTTCCTGCCCTCCCAGCATGCCGGGACGGTGATCTACCCCGGAGCGGAGACGCCGATCGCGGATCTTTTCCCCGGCAAGGCCGGAGCCTACATCACGAGAGATTCCGATGCCACAGGACTGCGCGTGCTGCAACAACTCAACGGGCGTCACGCCGCCCCTCGGCTCGACGATGGCCGACTCGATGCCCGGATCCGGAGTTATGAACTCGCGGCAAAGATGCAGTTGGCGGCTCCTGAGGCGCTCGATTTTTCGAAGGAGCCCCAGCACATCAAGGAGATGTACGGTATCCGGGACGACAAACGGGTTTGGCCCACCGAGATCAATGCCGAAGAAGAAGCCGACTACATGGGACGCAAATGCCTCGCCGCACGACGCCTGCTGGAGCGCGGGGTGCGGTTCGTCCAAATCTGGAGCGGCAATGACAACGGATTTCCCCGCCGCAACTGGGACAGTCATGAGGATGTTGAGCGCGATCATGGCCCGCTCGCCTGGGGCATGGCCAAGGCGGCCGCGGCGCTGATCCAGGATCTGAAACAGCGGGGATTGTTGGAGGACACCATCATTCTCTGGACCACCGAGTTCGGCCGGATGCCAAGCACCCAGGGAGGCAAGGGGCGGGATCACAATCCGTATGTCTTCACCAATTGGCTCTGCGGCGGGGGCATTCGAGGGGGAACCACCCATGGGGAAAGTGACCAGTGGGGCTACAAGCCGCTCGACCGTGACAATCCCACCATGGTCTATGACATTCATGCCACCATGCTCCACCTGCTCGGTATCGACCACACCAAGCTGACCGTGCGGCACAATGGCATCGATCGCCGGCTCACCGACGTCCATGGCCACCTCATCCGGGAGATCCTGGCTTGACGTGTGAGATCAGCTCGGGGAAAAAGAGTTGGAAGTCCGAGCGGAAGGCTTCGTACTGGTTTTCGAGCATTCCCGTGCTGGCTGCAAGATCAAAAGGCCGGCTTAGTCGGGCCGCGAGCCTCCTGAGAGCGTAGGTGATGCCGCTCAGATTGGCATAGGAACCCAGCAGATCGTTTTCCCTCATCCGGGAGAGACGGGTGGCGGTGATGGTGGGCAGATCATCCCGGCACTGGTCGAATGCATCGTAAATATCGGCTGTGAACTCATGCAACGGTGTGGGCGAGTATCGGTCCCAGTCCCGTGCCAGAATGTGATCGAAAAACACGTCAATCAGCACTCCGCTGTAGCGCCGGAGCGGGCTGGGAAAGCGGAGGCGGCACTCCAGGACGATCGGATGCAGATCCGTAAAACGGTCGATGCGGTGATGACGCGCGATTCCTGCCTGGTAATCGACGGGGAGATGCCCCAGTGCGTGCGGTCTGAGTATATCGGGCAGGAGGCTGCCGACCCGGAAGGCGGGGGACGGTTCCGAAAGATAACAGTGGGCCAGCCAGTTCATCCGTGACCGATCAGGCGAAGAAGAGCCGGGCCATCCACACCGCGACCAGAAGGCCCACCGCGTCGGCGCAAAGTCCCACCACCACGGCATGCCGGGTGCGGCGCACCGCCACGCTGCCGAAATAAACGGCCAACACATAAAAGGTGGTCTCCGTCGAACCATACATTGTGGCGGCGGCATACTTCATCCAGCCGGCGACGGAAGGGTCGGAGAGAATCTCGGCCATCACCCCGCTGCTGCCGGATCCGCTGAGGGGACGCATCAGGGCCATGGGAAGCAGTTCGGCAGGAAAATGGATCAGGCTGAGCACGGGTGTCAGCAGCTTCTGCAGGATCGCCAGGGCTCCGGAAAAACGCACCGTGGCGAGGGCGACGAGCATGGCCACCAGATAGGGCATGATGCGGACCACGACCTGCCAGCCTTCTTTCGCGCCTTCGACGAATTCCTCATAGACCGGGACGCCGCGGGACGCGGCAGCAACGGCGAAGAAAACGAGCATGAAAGGAATGCCCAGCACGGACACCGCGTCCAGCCAGCTTTTAGCCAGGGTGATGAACCCGCCGGGTTTTTCCTCTGCTCCCGCATTCGCCACCGCTGGAACCGCCCCGGTCGGTGGCGCCTTGTCACGCTCGCTGAGGTCGGCCGCGATCTGTTCCAGTCCCAAGGTCTGTTGGAGCGAAGTTCTCACGCCCGGCAGAGCTTCGCAGACCAGAATTCCCGCGAAAGCCAGGACCAGCGCGAGAACCGCCGCCAAGCGAGCTCGTCCCAGAGGGCGGAGCGTCGGCTCCTGCGGAAGCGTCGGTGAGTCGACGGAGACGGGAGCGACCGCGGCTCCGGGTAATGCCGGGGAGGTGATTCGAAACATGGGCAGGCCCTGCAACAACCGGGAGACGAGAATGCCGGTCGCCATCGCGCAGGAGGCGGCGACCAGGGTGGTGCCGACGATGTGGAAGGGATTGGGAAGTCCTCGGGCGGAGAGCATGCCGATGGCGGTTGCCGGGATCAGGGTGATGGCGCTGGTGTTGATGGCGAGGAATGTAACCATGGCATTGGTTGCTGTTCCTTTGTTCGGATTGAGTTCGTCGAGATGCGCCATGGCTTTCAGACCGAGCGGGGTCGCGGCATTGCCGAGGCCCAGCAGATTTGCCACCATGTTCATCACGATGGCCCCGATGGCGGGATGGTCCTTTGGCACATCGGGAAAGAGCCGGCCGAAAATGGGGCGGAGGAAACGTGACAGCGCGCTGACCAGTCCGGCTTTCTCGGCGAGCCGCATCATGCCGAGGAACAGCATCATGATCCCGGCCAGTGGCAAGGCGATGTCGAGCACGGCGCCCTTGGCCTGTTTGAGCATGCCGTCGACCATGTTTCCCATGCGTCCCAGCAAAGCCGCAGTGGTGACGCCGATGAGTATGAGGGCAAGCCAGATGTGATTGAGCATGGTCCTTTTCTTTACCCGTCCCGCGGGCCGGAGTCAATTGCGGTGAGGCGGACCCGGACCTCCGCATCCTCCAATCCCGCAATGTCGACCACCTTGGATCGGCTTTTTTCCCCGTGGGTCAGGACGACGGCGGACTTGGGAAGACCGAGGCACTCCGCGAGAAAAGCCACCACCTCGCGGTTGGCTTTGCCCTCCACCGGAGGCACCCGGAGTTTCACCCGCAATACCCCGGGACCTCCCGCCTTCTCAGCGGTCTCCCAGCCAAGGATCTCGTTCCGCTTCGCGTTGGGAGTGACTTTGAGTGTGATCCGCGCCATGGGGCAGGCTTCCGGGCTTACTGCATCCGGGCCAGCAGGAATGCCCGCAGCTCGCTGAGAGGCACGCGGCTTTGGGCGCCACTGTCGCGTTCGCGCACCGTCACCGTGTCCAACAGTTCCGGGGCATTCTCGCCGAGGGTTTCAAAGTCGATGGTCACGCCAAAAGGGGTGCCCACTTCGTCCTGCCTGGCATAACGGCGCCCGATGGCGGCGGTTTCATCATAGAAACAATTGAGATCGCTCTTTAGCATTCGGTAGACTTCACGCGCTTTGGCGACGAGTTCCGGTTTGTTTTTCAGGAGCGGATAGATGCCGATTTTGGTCGGAGCGACCCTGGGATGAAAACGCAGGTAGGTCCGCATCTCCTTCTTGCCATTGATGTCCTCTTTCTCCTCCTCCTGGAAGGCGGCGCAGAGAATGGCCAGGGCAAGGCGGTCCAGTCCGGCGGAGGGCTCGATGACATGCGGGATGTAAAACCCTTTGAAGAGACGCTCGCACCAGGACTGCATCTTGGCTTTGGCGGCGGTGATCTCCTCCTCCGAGGCCTCTCGCTGGTCTTTCGCGGCCAGCTTCCGGGTTTTTTCCTCGGCCTCGGCGAGTTTTTTCGTCACCAAGGCCTGTTTTTCTTCGTCGGTCAACTTTGCGGCCGCCGCCTTCAACTCCTCGTCGAAGAAGTCCTGATATTTGCCGACAAAATCGCTGTGCTGGCTGAGGTCGAAGTCACCCCGGGCGGCGATGCCCTCCAGCTCTTCCGTGCCAAAGGGGAACTTGAAGAGAATGTCGACACAGGCGCGGGCGTAATGGGCCAGCTCGTCCGGGGTTTGCCAGTGGTAGTCGAGATGGTCCCGGGTCAGGCCGATCGACTCGTAGAACCGGGTGCGCTCTTCGACCCAGTAACGGTGCCACATTTCCCATCCCCAATTGGCGCGCGGTTCCGAAATGTCGGCGCCCTCGGACCATTGGGCCACGGCCCCATGGATGATCTCGATGGCTTCGTCGGGCTTGATGAAGAACTCCAGCTCCATCTGTTCGAATTCCCGGCTGCGGAAGGTGTAGTTCCGCGGGGTGATTTCATTGCGGAAAGCCTTGCCGATCTGGCAGATGCCAAAGGGAACCTTGACCCGGGAGGAGTCGAGGACGTTTTTATACTGGGCGAAGATGGCCTGGGCGGTTTCCGGACGCAGATAAGCCACATTCTCCTCGCTGATGATGGGACCAACATAGGTCTGGAACATCAGGTTGAAAGGCCGTGGCTCCGTCTTTTCACCGGCGCAGTCGGCGACGCACTTGCTGGGCTTTTGCGGGCAGGAGATGCCGCCGATGTGGTCGGCGCGGAACCGGCCTTTGCAGGTTTTGCAGTCGACCATCATGTCGCAAAAGGTGTCGACATGGCCGGAGGCCTTCCAGATGCTCGGGTGCATGATGATGGTGGCGTCGAGTCCGACCACGTCCTCCCGTTCCCGGGTCATGGTGCGCCACCAGGCGTCGCGCAGATTCCGTTTCAGCTCGGCACCGAGGGGGCCGTAGTCCCAGAATCCGTTGAGGCCGCCGTAAATTTCGGAGGATTGGAAAATGATACCGCGCCGCTTGCAAAGGCTGACGATTTTTTCCATCAGGGCGGTGTTATTGTGGTCTTTGGCCTGGCTCATGGGGAGGGGATTCGGTGGGAACGCGGAATAAACCCGCCTTGGGGCCGTCTGTCCAGTGAACAGTCAATCCCGCGGTGAGAAGGGGAGCGCCCGACGGTTGGCGGCGCGGCACGTTCAGGATGCTCAGGGAACGGCGCATTTCCGCCCCGAAGCCGCACTCCGGAGGCCGGCTTCCAGGATTTCGAGGACTCGCAGGCCGTCGCGGAAATCGGGTCTGGCAGGGCCACCCGTGGCCACGGCGGTCAGGAAATCAGCCACCGCATGGACGAAAGTGTGCTCATAGCCTATGATATGGCCAGGCGGCCACCAGTTTTTCGCGTAGCGGTGGATGCGTTCCGTGGCGAGCAGGTTGCGGAAGCCCCGGGCCTGTGGCGGATCGTCTTCGGAGAAAAACTGGAGCCGGTTCATGTCCTCGAGATCCCAGGACAGAGCGCCTTTGCTGCCATAAATCTCAAAGGTGTGGCGGTTCCGTCTTCCCAGAGCAAAGCGGGTTGCCTCGAAACTGCCGACCGCCCCGCAGGCAAAGTCGGCCATCATCAGCGCCGCATCCTCCACTTCGACCGGGCCACTGCGGGCCGGATCTTCCTCGAGTGGCCGCTCCGGGATGAAGGTTCTGGTCAGGCAGGAAACATGGGTGATATCGCCGACAAGGTGAAGGGCAAGATCGACATTGTGCGAGTTGAGGTCCCACTGCGGCCCGGCATAGGCGGTGGCCTGGCGCAGTTTCCAGTTCAGCGGAAACGCCGGATCCACCAGCCAACTTTGCTGGTAGGCGCCGCGCCAGTGGCGGATCTCGCCGATCCGGCCCTCATCGATGAGCTGCCGGGCCAGGACCACGGCGGGCGCGAGGCGGTAGTTGTGATTCACGTAATGGACGATCCCGGACGCTTCGGCGGCGTCCACCATGGCGCGTCCTTCCCCGAGGGTCATGGCCAGCGGCTTCTCACAAAAGACGTGCTTCCCGGCTTGGGCCGCCGCGATGGCGACTTCGGCGTGGAGGTGCTGGGGCAGGGCGATGTCCACGATATCGACATCGTCACGCTCCAGCACGCGGCGCCAGTCCGTTTCGATCCCGGCCCAACCCCAGCGATGGGCGAATTCCTGCAGCGCCTGCACATCCCTGCCGCAGGCGACCTGCAGCACCGGATGGACCGGGAGATCAAAGAACCGGGAAACCTGGCTCCAGGCATTGGAGTGCGCCCGTCCCATAAAGCGGTGGCCGAGCAGGGCGATCCGGAGCGGCCTGCTCATTTCCGGGGAGCGTGGGTCAGAGGAGTGGCCGGGCGTTCGGCCGGGACCCGGCCATAGACGACCGGTAGTCGGCAGGCCCGCAACTGCGGCAGCACCAGACGGGCGAAGCGTTCGCATTCCTCCAGATGCGGATAGCCGGAGAGAATGAATGCGCGGAACCCCAGTGACTGATAGCGTTTGATTTTTGCCACGACCTGGTCCGGATCACCCACGATGGCCGAACCGCAGCCGGAGCGGGCCCGGCCGATGCCGGACCAAATGTGAGGCTCAATGTAGCCATGGGGGTCAGCCTGAGCCCGCAGCTCATCCTGCCTGAGGACTCCGGCGGAGCGTGAGTCCTGGGAGCGGTGTTTGAGTTCGGCGCCACGATGGTCGTCGAGCTTGGAGACGAGAGCTTCCGCTGCCGCCCGGGCCTCCTCCTCGGTCTCGCGGACCACGACATGGATGCGCAGGCCGAAGTCGAGGGTGCGACCGTAGGTTGCGGCACGGGTGGTCATGTCCCGCATCGTTTCGACCAGCCTTTCCTCGGTTTCAGGCCACATCAGGAAAACATCGCAATGCTCGGCACAGAGCTCCCTCGCGGAGTCGGAGATGCCTCCAAAATAGAGCAAGGGCCCCCCATTCTGCTGGTAGGATCTCACCGGATCGCAGCCCAGATCAATGTCGTAATACTGGCCGTGGACCGAGATGCGCTCTTCGTTCCATCCTTGTTTCAGGATCTGGATGACCTCGCGGGAACGGGCATAGCGGGCTTCCGAATCCAGAGTCTCCCCGGGCAGATCGGAGGAGATGATGTTCACGGTCAGTCTCCCCTGCAGCAGATGATCCAGAGTGGAGAGGGCGCGTCCCAACATGGGGGGATGAATTTCCCCCATGCGGACCGCCACAAGGAGTTGGATCTGGGAAGTCAGTGCTCCGACGGCAGCGGCAAACGGAATGGGTTCCTGGCCGGTGACATAGCCGCTGGGCAGCAGGATGTTTTGGTAGCCCAGGCGGTCGGCCAAACGGACAATGTCGGAGCAATGTTCCCAGTTGCTGCGAAGATCTTCATCAAGTTCTCCGAGGTAGCGACAGTCCTCGTTGCAGAGGGCGCTGAACCATGAAATTTCCGCCGCATCGAGATCGGCGGACTGGATGCGGATGCCAGGGGGAAGACTCATGCCCATTATTGAGGCGTAAAATGCCCCGGTTGGCAACGGCGCAGGTGTGTCCGATGGTTGGTCCCCTCCCTGCGGCGGATCACTTGGCTTTGGGACGTTTGGCTTTGGCTGGTTGGGCGGGAGCCGCCACTCCGGCTTCCTCCCGCAGGGTCAAAAGGACTCGACCGACATAACCGTCGATCCGTTCCGCCTTTCCGGCTGGTTTCATGGGCAGCTCCAAAATGCGGTCCTGGGCGGAGAGGGCCCGGTCCCCCAGATAGTCGATGGCATTGGCTGCGAGCAGAGCCACGGGAACGGAATGCTTCGTTTGGTCGGCGAGATCCACCAAAATCTCCAAGGCCCGGGCTGCTTCGTCCTGGTTTCCGTAGCGTCCGAGCACTTCTGCGGACACGGCCCGGACACTGCCCGAGGGGTCGCTGTCCGCAGCCTTGATCAGAGCGGCCCGTCCGGACTCCAGTCCAGCGGAGCCCTGCACCAGCAGTCCGGTGGCGCCCCAGTAGCGCACCGCGCTGTCGGGGGATCCCAACAGGGCCACAATGGCGGGCAGATCGGATGATTTCTGGGAGGTGGCAAGGTTCGCAGCCGCGAAGACGGCCTCGAAATCATAGCGCTTCGGATCATGTCCCATGTCGTAGGGGGATCCTTCGCCGGAACGAGTGTGGATCTCGTCCTCCGGTAGGAAACCCACGTCCTTGATCTCACGGGCCCAGGTTTGTTGGGCTTGGCGCATTTCCTCCAACACTGCCCGGTGCTCGGGAGATCCCGCGAGGTTGTGAACTTCATCGGGATCGGTTTCGAGATCGTAGAGCTCCTCGGATGGCTTGGTTTTCCAGAACAGGCTCTGCGCTTCGTTCAGTTTTCCAGCTTTAAAAAGGGTTTCCCAGACTCGTGTGGTGGGTGTCTGGAACATGTAGTCGACGTGCTGCCCGTATATCCGGTGGGGCATATACTGGCGCAGATAAATGTAGCGGGACCCCCGGACCGTTCGGACGAGGTCATAGCGTTCGTCCATGCGGCCGCGGAAGCCGTAGACATATTTCGGGTCGGGTGTTTGTTGGGGGCCGGCGAAGGCTTTTCCCTGCATCGTGGAGGGAATTTCCTGTCCGGCAAGGCTTAGCAGGGTGGGGGCAAGATCGACGAAGGACACCAGCCTCTGGCTGACCCCTCCCGGTGTGTAGTCTTGGGGGGCAAGGTGCTTCCATTTCTCCGGGAAATAGACGATGAGCGGCACATTCAGGCCGGAGTTGTACGGCCAGCGTTTGCTGCGGGGCATGCCCGATCCATGGTCGCCGTAGTAAAAAATAATCGTGTCCTCCGCGAGGCCGGCCTTTTCCAGCTCCGCCAGCTGTTTGCCCGAGATGGTGTCCATCATGGTCACCCGGTCATAATACTGGGCCCAGTCCTTGCGGACTTCGGGGGTGTCCGGGTGGTAGGCCGGGATCGGGGCCTTGGCCGGATCGTGGATCCGGTCCTTATCATTGATGGCATTGCGGATCTGGGATTCGTGGCTGATCGTCGAATTGAAGATGGCGAAGAAGGGGCTTCCGGCGGGGCGGTTCTGATAGTGGGCCTTGGGGCTCGATTCGTCCCAGACCGTGCCTGGCTTGGTGAGGTTGTAATCTTCCTTGCTATTGTTGGTGCAGTAGTAACCCGCGTCCTTGAGATGCTGGGGATACATCCGCAGTCCCGCCGGGTAGGGGACCATGGACCGCATGTGTTCCGCGCCGGTGGAGGGCGGAAAAATGCCGGAGATGATGGTGGTGCGGGCCGGGGCGCAGACCGGGGCGCAGGAAATGGCATTGGTGTAGCGCATGCCTTTGGCGGCCAGTGCATCGAGGCTCGGGGTGACGGCATACTTGTCGCCATAGCAACCGAGCTGGGGACCATTGTCCTCAGAGGTGATCCAGAGGATGTTCGGATGATCCGCAGACAGGGCGCGATCTGGCAGATTCAGGAGAGCCGACACTAGGAGGAAGTAGCAGGAACGATGCATCGGAGGGAAGACTAGAACAAATCTCCCGGGGGCACAAGCTTCGCGAAAACCGGCAACAGGTTCCCGCAACTCGCGGTCAAACCAAGCGAACGCGGTCCGCGGTGACCATGGCCACCCGGCCGCCGGTATCGAGGTCCACCAGCAATTCTCCCAGCGGCCCGATATCGGCGACCACGCCACTGTGGAGGCTGTCCCCGGACTGGGCGGTGATCCGTTTTCCCCGCAGGGCGCAGCGCTGGCGAAAATCCTGAAGCACGGTGGAGAAGACCGCGTCGTTCAGGCCGGCGGGATACCAGCGGTCCAACTCGGCGAGCACGGCCCCGGCCAGTTCCGGCCGGGAAAAAGAGCGGCCGCCGTTGATGTCCTGAAGGGACGTGACTTCATCGCACAAGGGCTCCGGCCAGGCGGAGGCGGGGAGATTGACATTCATTCCGACGCCCAGCACGACGAAGCCTTCGCGGGCGCCGACTCTTGATTCCACAAGGATGCCGGCCAGTTTGCGATTCCCGGCGAGGAGATCGTTCGGCCATTTCAAGCGAAGTCGGGCGGAATCCAGGACGGCTGGGGAGAGCAGTCTTTCGAGTGCTCGACAGAGGGCCACTCCGGCGATCAGCGGGAGCCGTGACCATTGAGAAATGTTGGCCGCCGGACGCAGCAGAACCGAGAAGAGCAAATTGGACCCCGCCGGTGAGACCCAAGCGTCCCCGCGGCGGCCCCGGCCCCGGGTTTGTTGCTCGGCGAAGCGTACCAGCCCGGAGGGAGCGCCCCCGGTGCCGGCCATCAGGAGATCGTCATTGGTCGATCCGGTGGCGGAAACGCACTCGATTTCATGTCCGACATGGGGAGAGGGTCCGTACTGCCAATGAGCCAGAGACTGGGCCACTGCTTCGGAAGTCAGCGGGGCATTCACGAGGCGGGCAGGGTCTCGAGATCCAGGGCGAGATCGACCGCGGTTGCGGAATGGGTCAGCGCGCCCACCGAGATGAAGTCGACTCCGGTTGCGGCGAGATCGGACAGGGTTTCCAGAGTCACCCCTCCGCTGGCTTCGAGGAGAATCGCGGAACCCGCGGCATTTCGCAGGGCAACGGCTTCCCGGAGCATCCCGGCTCCCATGTTGTCCAGCAGGATGACATCAATCCCCGGTACCGTCAGAAAGGCCCGCACTTGATCGAGACGGTCGGCTTCGACTTCGATTTTTACCGGCCCGCAGGCGCCGCGGACCCGGTCGATCCCGGCGCGCAATTCGTCGACAGTGCCTCCCGCGACGAGGTGGTTGTCCTTCACCATGACCGCGTCATGCAGGCCGATGCGGTGGTTTACGCCCCCTCCGGCCCTCACCGCCGCCTTTTCCAGAAGCCTCCATCCCGGGGTGGTTTTGCGCGTGTCGAGGAGCTTGGTTTTTGATCCGGCCAGGGCCGAGACGTGTCGCCGTGTCAGGGTGGCGACGCCGGAAAGGCGTTGCAGGAAATTCAGGGCCGTGCGCTCTGCGGAGAGGATCGACTGCGTGCTCCCGACAACCGTCAGCACCGTCTGACCGCGCTCCAAAGCATCACCATCCTTGGCCAGACAATGGATCTCCAAATCAGGATCCACCGTCGCAAAGACCCTGCGCGAAACCTCAACCCCGCAGAGGGCAAGGGATTGGCGGGCCATGATTCGGCCCAGGGAGCGGTGGTTGGCGGGAATGAAATGCTGTGAAGTGATGTCACCGCGTCCGTCCAGATCCTCCGCCAGGGCCAGGGAGATGAGTGCATCAGCGGCTGCGAGTTCGGGTGCGGTCATGAAATGGATGCTTCTTGTTCAGGAGGCCGGATCCCCGGCGGGGCCGGTTGGAATCCACCGTCCACCGATAGAGGGAACCCCCTCTTTTGGCAACTGCGGCCTGAGAAATCGGCTTCTTTCCACGGGATCATCCGGATTCCAGAGGAGGTGCCAACACAAACACACGGGGAGACGATGGCTTGACAAAGTACCGACCGGCATTCCTGTAGGGCAACGATGATCCGGTCAACTTCCGGTTCTCCGGGGAACGGGCTGCAGGCAGTCTCTGAGTGATCCGGGAGCCGCGAGGGTTCCGGCAATCCGTGGAACCTCCTTTCCTGAATCCGACGTTATTCCCCATCCAGCGCCATGGCAGAGTGCAAGCCGGACATCGAAATCGCCATCATTGGCACGGGTTTCTCGGGCATCTGCATGGCCATCAAGCTGCTGGAAGCGGGGGAATCCTCCTTCGCCCTCTTTGAGAAATCTGACCGCATCGGAGGGACCTGGCGCGACAACCGTTATCCGGGAGCAGCCTGTGACATTCCATCGGCTCTCTACTCTTTTTCTTTCGAACAGAATCCCAAGTGGTCGCACCGCTACGGCAGGCAGTCGGAAATCCTGGAATACCTGGAGCATTGCGCGGACAAATTCGGAATCACTTCCCACATCCGTTTTCATCAGGAAATCCGCTCCGCGCGTTACGATGCCGCCACCGGCCTGTGGAGCATTGTGACCGGGGATGGTGGCACGCTCCGTGCCCGGTTCCTGATCAGCGGCACAGGACAATTGAACCGTCCAAAAGTCCCGGCTCTGAAGGGATTGGAGAATTTCAAGGGGGACACCTTTCATTCCGCCCAGTGGAACAGCCGGGTTGACTTGCAAGGAAAACGGATCGCCGTGATCGGCACTGCCGCCAGCGCGGTCCAGTTTGTGCCCCAGATCGCTCCCGGCGCGGCGCACCTCTATTCCTTCCAGCGCACCCCCAATTGGATCAAGAGCAAGAAAGACAGGCGCATCTCCGGCTTCGAGAAATGGATCTTCGAAAAGGTGCCGTTCACAATGAGTCTGCATCGTTTGTGGACTTACCTGTCCTTGGAAATCATGTTTAAAGCGTTCCAGGAAGGCAGCCGCCTGGCACGGTTGACCAGACTCGCCTTGACTGCCGACATGAAGCGCAGAATCAAGGATCCGGCGCTCGAAAAGCTCTTCCTGCCCGACTACACACCCGGTTGCAAACGAATCCTGCTGTCGAGCGAATACCTGGAAACACTTCAGTTGCCCAATGTATCGGTGATAGACGGGGAGATTTCCAGTGTCACCGAGGACGGTTTAGTCACTTCGGATGGGAAATGCTACCCCGCGGAAGTGATTATTTTTGGGACCGGGTTTGAATCAACCGCTTTTCTCTCACCCATCGTCATCGAGGGGGTGGATGGCAGAATCCTTTCGGAGGTCTGGCGGGAAGGGGCGCAGGCTTACCGCGGCATTCTGGTCTCTGGATTCCCCAATTTGTTCATGCTCTATGGACCCAACACCAATCTGGGTCACAACTCGATCATTTACATGATTGAAAGCCAGGTTCACTATATTCTGGAATGCCTCTCCGGAATGAAACAGCAGCGTTTGAAATCGATGGATGTCCGGCCGGAGGACCAGGAACGCTACAACGGTGACTTGCAGCAGAAATTGCAGAACACGGTGTGGCAGGGTGGATGCAGCAACTGGTACAAGACGGAAGGCGGAAAGATCGTCAACAACTGGCCCGGAGAAACCTGGCGCTACCGGAAGGAAACTCGCCGCGTGAAGTGGGAGGATTTCCATTTGGAAGCATCCGGGATTTGAAATTGGAGCGCGATTCATGGTGATCGAATTCATCAGGCTGCTCCTGAGGGCCTGCTTGGGCCTCGTGACTGGGCAACCCCGCGGACAGGGGGATCGCCGTTCCGTGCTGGCAGACGTGCTCTGTCTCTTTGTCCGATTCCTCCTGAAGGATTCCCTGCGGAAAGGCGTGCCTTGGTTGCGTTCAAGACAAGTCTCCTTTTCCAGATGGCTGGCGCCTTCACTTCCCGTGACTTTCTCAAGAGTCGACGCCGGGGGAGTGCCCGCTTTGCAATGCCTCCCCCAAACGTTGGAGTCTCCGGAGCGATGGATTGTCTATTTGCACGGGGGAGGCTATGTGACGGGCTCGCCCGAGAGCAGCCGCGACACCATCGCCCGTCTCGCTCTTGCTGCGGATGCTGCTGTACTTGGCATAGATTACCGTTTGGCTCCTGATGCGGTGTTTCCCGCCGCCCACCAGGATTGTCTGGCGGCGACCCGCCAGGTGATCGAACAGGCTGGCGGGGCCTCCCGGGTGGGGCTGGCGGGAGATTCCGCCGGTGGAGCGCTTTGCGTCGCCACATTGGTCGCGTTGCGGGATGGAGGTGAGGCTCTCCCGGCCGCCTGTGTCCTGCTGTCGCCCTGGGTCGATCCTTCCGCCAAAGGAGGCAGCATGGTCGAATGCGC
Source organism: Akkermansiaceae bacterium (assembly GCA_024233005.1). Lineage (GTDB taxonomy): Bacteria > Verrucomicrobiota > Verrucomicrobiia > Verrucomicrobiales > DEV007 > JACKQE01. The sequence goes on from JACKQE010000002.1 coordinate 254,046, forward strand.
TGGAAGTGACATCCTCAGCCAGGAAGTGCTGGATTCCTGGAAGGATGCCTATCTGCAAGGTGCGGACCCCGGGCTCCCCGGAATCAATTTATTGCACGCGACTCTCACCGGTCTGCCGCCCATGTTGGTTCAGTTTGGTGAGGCGGAAATGTTCAGGGACCAGATCCAGGTCTTGGTTTTGCGGTTGCAGGCTGCCGGGGTTGAGGTCTCCTTGGCCGGGTATGCCGGCCAGTTCCATGTCTTCCAGAGTTTCGCGGGTTTGCTGCGGCAGGGAAGGGAAGCCTTGCAGGAAGCGGGGGGCTTCCTGGCCCGACATTTGAAGGACCTTGGAGTGAAATAGTCGAGATTACCATTCCGCCCGGTCAATAGATCCGGACTCGGGTTGCCCTTCCAAATCGTTGCTCCCGTGCGGAGGGATCTTGACATCAGTAAGGGTTTTCGGCGAACCTTCCTGCGATGACCCTCAACCGACGCACCCTTTTGAAACAGACTCTGGCCGCCGGAGTGGCTGCGGGATCCCCGCCGTTCTTCCCTGCCGCAGCGCAGTCAACGACGCGAAAGGCTCCCTTCACGGTCGATCTCTGTCCCGGCAACATCGGGGTCAAAGCGGACCCCGGCGCTGTCATCGCTCTCGCGCATCAGTATGGGTTTGAGTCCGTTCAGCCGAATGCTGACTACCTCGCCAAACTCGATGCGGTCCGGCTCCGGGAGTTGCTCGCGGAACTCGCCGCGAACAAATTGGTCTGGGGTGCGGCCGGTTTGTCGGTCGAATTCCGCGGTGACGAGGCCACTTTCCGTGGTGGAATGGACGGTTTGCCGAAACTGGCCGCCGCCCTGCAGGATGCCGGTGCGAAGCGCGTCGGTACCTGGATCAAGCCATATCATGAATCCCTCACCTACTCGGCCAATTTCAAGCAGCACGCGGTGCGGCTCCGTGAAGTGGCCAGGGTGCTGGGCGATCACGGGTTGCGCTTCGGACTGGAGTATGTCGGGACCCGGACCCTGTGGACAAAATCCCGCCATTCCTTCATCCATACCATGGCCGAGGCCAGGGAATTGATCGCGGAGATCGGCCAGCCGGATCTTGGTTTGGTGCTCGACAGCTGGCACTGGTTCACGGCCCAGGAGACTGCGGAGGACATTCTGGCTCTCAAAAATCACGATGTCGTGGCCTGCGATCTCAACGATGCCCCGACAGGGATTGCGGTGGAGGATCAATTGGACAACCAGCGCGAACTCCCCGCCAGCACTGGCGTGATAAACATCCAGGCTTTCCTCAATGCCTTGGTTGAAATCGGGTATGATGGCCCAGTCCGTGCGGAACCATTCAACAAGCCGCTGAATGCCATGGAAGACGGTCCCGCCGCCGAGGCAACGGCCAAGTCGATCCGCAAGGCCATGGAAATCGCCGGTGTGTGATACCAAACTACCGCGTGCACCTCAGGCATCGTTGAAGGTGTCCGGGTTCCACATTCCGGCAGCAGTGACATGCTTTCTCTATCACTAAAATGAGCACCCTTCCTCCTCCTGTATTCAGCGGATGCATTCCCGCTCTGATGACGCCTTGCAGCCCTTCTGGGGAGCCTGATTTTGACGCGCTGGTCAGGAAAGCCCGGGAACTGATCGATCACGGAATGCGTGCCGTGGTCTACTGTGGATCGATGGGGGACTGGCCCTTGCTGACAGATGAGCTGAGACAGGAAGGGGTCCGCCGTCTCGTGGAGGCCGAAGTACCGGTCGTTGTGGGCACCGGGGCGCAGAATACCAGGTCCGCCGCCGGTCATGCCGAACATGCCCGGAAAGTGGGAGCCTCGGGTCTCATGGTCATTCCTCGCTTGCTCTCCCGGGGGACTTCCCCCGCTGCGCAGCGGTCCCACTTTGCCGCCGTGCTTGCTGCGGGAGACGGGCTGCCCGCCGTGATTTACAACAGTCCCTACTATGGTTTCGAAACCAAGGCCGATTTGTTCTTTGCCCTGAGAAAGGACCACCAGAACCTTGTCGGCTTCAAAGAATTCGGAGGAGCGGCTTCCTTGAGCTATGCCGCGGAGCATATCACGGGTGGCGATTCCGGCCTTACCCTGATGGTGGGCGTCGACACCCAGGTCTTTCATGGCTTTGTCCATTGCGGGGCCACCGGGACCATTACCGGAGTCGGGAATGCGCTTCCCAGAGAGGTATTGCGTTTGATCGCTTTGTGTGAGCAGGCAGCCGCAGGCGACCCCAAAGCCAGACAACTCGCCGCTGAGTTGGACGCGGCCTTGCGGGTGCTTTCCACCTACGACGAAGGACCCGATCTGGTCCTCTATTACAAGGAGCTGATGGTTCTGGAAGGCAACCCGGAATATGCCCACCACTTCAATCCGGGTGACCGGCTCAGTGACAGCCAGCGCGGCTTTCTCCACGCCCAATGGCGGCTTTTTCGCGAGTGGTGGACCGGCTGGGAAGGGGCCGCAATCGGGTGAGACAAAGCGCGTAATTACGATCCCGCCCCGGTCCCGAAGTCACTCGAAATGGGCTGGCTTGATGCGGAGAAACCGCTGCTTTCGGCGGCTCGAAACTGCCAGGTGGTCACAACCTCGCCACGATGGCATCCCCCATTTCGGCCGTCCCCACCCGCTTCGTATCCGGAGCGCCACTGAAGATGTCACCGGTGCGGAATCCGTCATCGATGGTCTGTTTTACGGCTTTCTCGATGGCTGCGGCTTCCGAGTGGAGACCGAACCCAAAACGAAGCATCATGGCCACCGAAAGGATTTGGGCGATGGGGTTGGCGATGCCTTTTCCCGCGATGTCGGGGGCCGTTCCGCCGCTGGGTTCAAAGAGGCCGAAATAGAGCCCGGGCGACTTTTCCTTGCCAAGGCTGGCACTTGAAAGCATGCCCAGAGATCCGGCGATCATGCCCATTTCGTCGCTCAGAATGTCGCCGAAGAGATTCTCCGCGAGGACCACGTCGAACTCCTTGGGGCGGCTGATCAACTGCATGGCCGCATTATCCACATAAAGATGCTGCAGTTTGATGGCCGGGAATTCTTTGGCCACGGCTTCGACGGTGCGGCGCCAAAGGATACCGTTTTGCAGGACATTTGCCTTGTCAATGCTCGTGACGACACCTTTGCGTTTCCCGGCGGCGGCAAAGGCCACACGGGCGATACGCTCGATCTCGCTGGTGCGGTATACCATGGTGTCGATCGCGACCTCCTCGCCGTCCTCCTGGCGAATTTCCTTGGGGCTGCCGAAGTAGAGACCGCCAGTGAGTTCCCGGACACAGAGGACGTCGAAGCCTCCGGCGATGCGTTCCTCTTTGACCGGCGAAGCATGGGTCAGGGCGGGATAGCAGATGGCCGGTCGGAGATTGGCGAAAAGTCCGAAATGCTTGCGCAAAGGGAGCAGGGCGGCGCGTTCCGGCTGTTCCTGAGGGGGGAGGGATTCCCATTTGGGGCCTCCGACGGAGCCGAAGAGGATCGCGTCAGCCGCTTCACAGGCCGTCAAGGTGTCTGCCGGCAAGGCGTGGCCCGTGGCATCAATCGCCGCGCCACCCACAAGGCATTCCTGGCGGGACAGGGTCAGCCCCGAACTGGCTGCGACCGCTTCGAGGACCTTGTGGGCCTCGGCCATGACTTCAGGGCCGATGCCGTCACCCGGGAGGACGGCGATGTTCAGGGTTTGGGAGTGGGCGGTGGGATCGGACGACATGGCGGGGCGTGGAGGCGAAAGGTAAGGGGATGGGTTTCGGAGAGGAGGATTGTCCACCGCTAGGGAGGAGATTCAACCCGGGATTTTCGCCATCAGGGCGTCATTCCTTCAGGGCCGATGGTAGGCCCGTTGGGATTTTCGACCCGGACCCGGGTCGATGATGTAGGCAATGTAGCACATCAGGAATGCCGCGAGCCAACCGCCATAGCCGATGGTGATGGCAGTCAGCATGCCAAGAACGATGGGTGAGAACACCATCAGGGCAATGACAAGGCCGCTCGGTGGTGGGTCCAGCGGATGATAGCCGACCATGAGCCGGGCCCGGGCCAATTGCAGGCCGAGCAGCACGAACATCGCGGTGACACTGATGCTGGAAATGAGTCCAAAAACCAGATGGTGCGCGGTTCCGGAGAAAGTCACGGTGCTGAAACAGATGGCAAAAGAGACCAGTCCGATGCCAAAAATGAACAGACGCCCCACGACGTTCTCATAGCCGGATGCACCGACCGCGAGGGCGACCAGCGCCGCATTGATCGACACACTGGTGAAACCCCAGGCCAGAACCACGGAAAGCTCCAGTCCTCCCAGTTGAAAGAGGGCCAGCAGATAGGGGAATTGGGAAGTGAGGAGCAGCAGACTGAGGATCAGGGTGACGAGCCATTTGCCGATCGCGATCTGCCAGCGGGAGAGGTTGGCCGTCATCAACAGCTCAACGTTTCGTCCCGCTCCCAACTCCGGTTGGAGGGCGCCCATGGCGGTCAGGGGCATGACCAGATTGATGAAAAACGAGGCCACCGACATGACCACGACCCCGCGGCCAAGGTAGTTGCCCAGGTCCCCCTCGATGCGGGCAAAATAGAGCTCCAGTCCCACGGCCAGAACCGCCAGGAGCTGGGCGGCAACAAAAGGGAAGACGAACCGGTCCGCCCGGAGCCCTTGACGAAGTTCTTTCACGACCACGGGGCCCAGCCGGTCGGAAAATGGCGTCAGGCCGGAGAGCAGGGGCTTGGTCATGAGAAGGGTATTGTGCCAGCGGTCCGGGAGCGCGCCAAGGAATTCTTGCCGGGCGGCTTCATGGCTTGAGTTTCGTCTGCGCCCATGGCAAAGTGAGCGCCCTTCCGAGACTTTCACGCCCATGGGTCAGCTCTACCAGATGCAGGTGTCTTTCGATCCCCTCGAGGACCGGCTTCGCTTCCGTTTGAACACCAGGAGCCGCACCGAATTCCGTTTCCTGTTGACGAGGCGCTATGTCAGGTTGCTTTGGCAGGCCCTCTGGGAAATGCTGAAGACCCGGAGACAGGCGAAAAAGAGCGATTCCTTGGCGGCGCCTCCATCGCCCTTGCCGCCCGAGGTGGCAGCGGCACAATCTTTCGAAATTTCCTTGGAACATCGGGAAGCAGTCAAGCAGGGAGATTTTGCGACCCCATTTCACGAGGGATCAAGCCTGCCGTTGGGCCCCGGATTCATCCTGCTCTCGAAGGTGGCAGTAAAGAACTCACCGGGCGGTCCACAAGTGCTCTCCATTGGTCCTGAGTCCGGGGAAGGGGTCGACCTGACGCTTGATGACCGCATGCTCCACTCCCTGTGCCGACTTCTCGCGGATGCTGCGGCCAAGGCGGACTGGGGGATTGATTTGGATTTTTCGGCTGAATTGCGGAAGCTCTCCGGCCCGCCACTCAACTGAGTCCAAGGAATGGCAGCATGGCCGCGTTCCAAATTTGGGATGCGATTGTAATTGTGAACTGGCGGGAGAGTCCGTAAGATCACCCACAAACATCACCGTGCACGCGGGCGAAGTCAGGAGACAACGCCTGTAGTCCGGAACCTCCCAATGCTATGCAACCCTGGCTCATCTGGTCTATCGTCGGACTGTTTCTCATTCTGGCTGAAATCTTCACTCCCGGATTCGTCCTGGCCATCTTCGGCATCGCCTGCCTAGGTACGGCTCCAGTCGCGGCCGTTCTCGGGCTGCCCTACCAACTGGCCACTTTCATTGTCCTGTCTCTGGTGGGGATGGTCCTGCTCCGGCCGATGATCCAGCGCTGGTTCACCGCCGCTTCTGACGGAGCGAAAACCAACATCGAGGGCATGATCGGCCGCTGCGGGACGGTGACGGAGCCCGTCGGAACCGACGTTTCTCCCGGCCGGGTCAAGATCGGCGCCGAGGAGTGGCGCTGCATTTCTGCGGAAGGGGGCATCATCGAGCCAGGCGCCACCGTGGAGATTCTCCGGATTGATGGCGCCACGTTGCATGTCCGTGCCCGCAACTGACCGTTCTCTCACATTTTCCAACCACCAACTGATCCAAACTCCATGAACACATCCTCATTGCTTCTGCTCGCCGCCGACCCGGTCACCCCTGCCGTCGTGTTGCTGGGCATCATCGCCGCCATCGTCATCATTCTCGCCATGAAGGGCATCAAAACGGTTCGCCATGCCGAGACCATGGTGATTGAGCGGCTTGGTCGGTACAACCGCACCCTCAACAGCGGTCTAAATATCATCTGGCCGATCGTTGACCGTCCCCGCACCATTCATATGCGCTATGTCATTTCCCAGCCCGGGACACGGCCCATGACGGTGAGCCGCACGACCGAGCGGATCGACCTTCGCGAGTCGGTCTATGACTTTCCCCGGCAGAATGTCATCACCAAGGACAATGTCGGTATTGAGATCAATGCGATCGTGTATTTTCAAATCACCGATGCCAAGCGATCCGTCTATGAGATCGCCAATCTTCCCGATGCCATCGAGAAACTTGCCCAGACCACGCTGCGCAACATCATCGGGGAACTGGACCTCGACGAAACCCTGGTCTCTCGGGACCTGATCAACAAGAAGCTCGGATCCATCCTCGATGAGGCGGCCAACAAATGGGGTGTCAAAGTGAACCGTGTCGAGGTTCAGGATATCATCCCGCCCGCCGACATCCAGCAGGCCATGGAGAAACAAATGCGTGCCGAGCGTGACCGCCGCGCCCAGATCCTGACCGCCGAGGGAACCAAAGCCGCCCAGATCCTGGAAGCAGAAGGCAGCCGTCAGGCCGATATCAATCGTGCCGAAGGTGAAAAACAAGCCGCCGTGCTTCGTTCCCAGGGGCAGGCGGAAGCGCTGGAGCGGGTGGCCCAAGCCGAGTCCAATGCGGTTCTCGTCGTCGCCAAGGCACTTCAGTCGGGCAAGGTCGATCCGGCCAACTACCTCATCTCGATGCGCTACATTGAAAGCTTCGGCAAAATGACCGACGGCAAGAACACCAAGACGGTTTTCATGCCCTACGAAGCGACCGGTGTGCTGGGTTCCCTCGGCAGCATCAAGGAGATCTTCAAAGACGCCTGAGTCCAACTCCCGGGCAGGCTCAATGCCCGCTTGCATGGAGGGTCATCCGGTCCCAATTTGGACGGATGACCCTCTTCTTTTTTGTTTCGGGGCGCCCTTTGACCCTGGGTGTGATCGTTCTTGCTTTTGCGGCCGGCATCTCCTGCTCTCCCTCCACTCCGTCGGCCGGAGAGGGTTCCGCTGCCGGCGAAAAATCCCCGGCTTCCGCTGCGGATGTCCCGGCCGAACCCACCAGGCGCTTGTGGACCGAAGTGACCCTGCACGAAGCGGTGCGGGCAAAAAACCCCGACTATACCGGCAACGGAGAATTCAATCTCACCCCGGACGGTCTCCCTGTCGCCATCGGCCTTGGCAAATGCAAGGTCTCCGACATTTCGTTCCTCCGCGGGATGCCCCTTCAGGCGCTTGACCTGCTGGAATGTCCGGTCCAAGACCTCTCCCCGATCCAAGGAATGCCGCTGGTGGAACTCTATCTCGAAAAGACGCCGGTTGTGGATCTCTCGGTTCTTGCCACCCTCCCGACGTTGCAGAAGCTTTATCTCAACGATACTCCAGTCAAAGATCTTTCCCCGATCCGGGGGCTCGCCCAATTGCAGGAACTCTATCTCGTCCACACTCAGGTGTCCGATCTCGGCCCCGTGGGCGGCCTTTCCGCCCTCCAAGGCCTCTGGCTCACCGGATGTCCCGTCAGCGATCTCACGCCTCTGAAACAGTCCCCAGTCATCAGTCTGACGGTGCACCAGACGAAAGTGCAAGACTTGTCCCCTCTTGCGGGTACTCGTTTGCAGCGACTGCACATCGGTGAGACCGCCGTGAAAGACCTCACTCCTCTGGGAGGTCTCGCCCTGACCCGGTTGGTCTTCACTCCGGAACGTATTGAGAAAGGACTCGATGCGGTGAAAGCCATTCCCTCTCTCCGCGAGATCGGGACTCGTTTCGACGACGCTGAGAAAGATCTCGCGCCTCCTGCAGAGTTCTGGTCCCGGCCAAAACCCTGACTCGGTCCTGAGGTTGGACAGCTTGCGGTAAGCTACCGGGCTGTTGACTTCAGGTGTTTGTCAAAAAAGTCGATCATCAGTGCATCGGTCTTTTCCGAAGGCACTCCCCTGAGTCCGTGTCCGGCACCTTCAAAGCCTACCAGTTCTGCCTCGACGGTCGCCGCTTTAAGCCTTTCCACGATCCAGGTGGCCTGTTCAAAGGCGACGTATTCGTCCGCCGTGCCATGCAGGCACAGGGTGGGGGCCGCATTGGGGGTGACCCAGTAAAGTGGGCTGCCGATAATGTGCTCTCGGCGTTTGGTGGAGAGATCGCCGCCGAAGAACAACGGTAGTACTTCCTTGGCATCGACACTTTTGTCATAGCTTTTGGTGAAGTCGCTCGGGCCGAAGAAGTTCACGACGCAGGAAACGGCGCTGCTCTGGTCCAGATTCCCTTCGCCCTCGAATTGAGGGACCCCGGCGGTGACCCCGAGGAATTGGGCAAGGTGCCCTCCGGCCGAGCCTCCCATGACTCCGATGCGGGTCGGATCGACTCCGTAATGCCCGGCATTGGCCCGCAGCCAACGGACGGCGGCCTTGCAGTCATGCACTGCGGCAGGAAACTGGTAGGCAGGGGCGAGGCGGTAGGTCACCGTGATCGCCACATAGCCGTGTTGCGCCAGCGTAACGAGGAGCTTGTCGTAGCCTTCGCGTTTTCCGGCACGGAAACCGCCCCCGTGTATGCAGACCACGGCAGGATGCAGGCCGGATTCTTCCTTCGGCCTGGCAAGATTCACCTGGAGGTGCTGGTTGTCAGGATTGGCGAATTCGATGTCGCGGAGGAAGGTCACATTTTCCGGGACCGCCGGAACGGCTCCGTGGGCGGAGGTGAGGGACAGGAGGGCGGCAAGAATGGGGAAGCGCATGAGGGCCAACGAAGCCGAGTCCTTTTAAATTGGCAAGGGTCAGCCCGCACCCGGATGGCGCCAGTGCCAGCCTGACGGTGATTACGGGCTTTCGTGCCTTGAAAAGCCGTCAAAACCGCTTCTCTTGAAGAGATGAGCGATCCCTTGGTGGCCTTGCAGCATGTTTCAAAGTGGTATGCGTCCGACCCTGGACGGCATGTTCTGTCAGAAATTGATCTCACAGTCGCGCCGGGTGAGCGTTTCGCGGTGATCGGGCCTTCCGGTTGCGGGAAAAGTACCCTCTTGAATTTGCTGGGAACCCTGGATCGACCTTCGGAAGGAGAAGTGCGTTTCGACGGAGCCTCCCTCGCCGCGGCCACCCCCGATGAACTGGCTAAACTGCGGGCGCGGGACATCGGATTTATCTTTCAACTCCACCATCTGCTCCCGCAATGCACGGCGTTGGAGAATGTGCTGGTGCCCACCCTTGCCAAGGCTTCGGATCCTTTGGTGGCAGAATCTCGGGCCCTTGATCTGCTGGGACGAGTCGGGCTCGCGGACAAAGCCAGCAGCAAGCCGGGCGAACTCTCGGGTGGCGAACGCCAGCGTGTCGCGGTGGTCCGCGCCCTTATCAATCAGCCGCGCCTGGTGCTGGCTGACGAGCCCACCGGTGCTCTCGATGAAGAAAATGCGGACCTTTTGACCGAATTGCTGATCGAATTGAATGAAGCGGAAGGCACCGCGCTGGTCATGGTGACCCACAATCCGGCTCAGGCCCGGAGGCTTGGCTCGGTCCGCAGGCTGCGGGCGGGGCGTTTCGAAACGGACTCCTGAAATTTTCCTCCCCCATGACTTTCGGACGACTTTTGCTGCGCGGCTTTCAGCATTACCGTGGCCTTCATGCGGCGGTGCTGGGCGGGGTGCTCCTCACCGCAGCCATTCTGAGCGGGGCCTTGGTCGTGGGGGACTCGGTCAAGGAAAGTCTGAGGCGCAATGCGGCGGCGCGGCTTTCCAAGGCGACTTCGGCTTTGGTGGGGGGAGAGCGTTTTTTCACGGAAACGTTGGCGGGACCGGTCTCTGGGGAGGTCGGGAGTGCCGTCCCGCTGCTCCATTTGGAAGGAACGGTCTCGACCCGGGGGGGAGAAGCGCGGGCCAATCGAGTCCAAATTGTGGGGGTGAGAGAGGATTTTTGGGTTCTGAGCGAAGCGGGTTCGGCACCTGCCGCCTTGACTGGAGGCGACTGGATCGCCGTCAACGACATCCTCGAAGCCCGGCTCGGGTTGCAGGTGGGTGACCGTATCGTGGTCCGTCTTGAAAAGCCCGGTGCGTTGTCGAAGGACGCCCCGCTCTCCGGTGACAGTGAGGCCACTGTACCCATCGCCGGAGCCGTCACCGGCGTGGTCGATGCGGGGCATTTCGGGCGCTATGGCCTGCGGGTGGAACAAGTGCCCCCGGGGACGGTTTTCGTGCCATTGGCGAAACTTCAAGCGTTGCTGGACAAACCCGGGAAAGCCAATGTGCTTCTCTCCACCGCCTCCGCTCCCGATCTGCAGGCGGCGGTGGAAAAGTCATGGACGCTGGATGACGCCGGACTGAGGATTTCCACCGGTGAGGCAGATCATGCCTCCGAGATACCCCAAGCCGGACATGTGGCGCCGCGGTGGGGCAACACGCCCCGCCTCGTTGGTGACCGGGTTTTCCTCGATGCGGCGGTGCAGCAGAAAGCGGTGACTCTTGCGGGTAGTGACGCCGCCCAGCCCACCCTGACATACCTGGTGAATACTCTGCGGAGCGGCGGGCGGGAAACGCCCTACTCCCTGGTGGCCGCAACCGGGCCGGTTGCCAATGCCATTGTGCCCAAGGATCTGGGACCCGGGGAGATCATGGTGACGCAATGGCTCGCTGAGGATCTTCAAGTGGCAGCGGGAGGGGAGGTCTCCCTCACCTATTACACCATGGGGCTGGGTCGCCAAATGCGCGAGGAAACCGCCGTTTTCAAAGTGAGAGACATCGTGCCGATGGATGCTCCCGACATTGACCGGTCTTGGACGCCAGATTTTCCTGGACTGTTTGATGTCGAGGACATGGACGGTTGGGAACCGGGCATACCGATCGACAAAAGCCGGGTCCGACCCAAGGACGAAAAGTATTGGGATGACTACCGGACAACTCCCAAAGCGTTTCTTTCCCTGGAAGGCGGACGCCGTCTCTGGGCCAACCGGTTTGGTGATGCCACGGGGGTGCGGTTTGTGCCCGGTCCCGGGCATGAACCGGCCGCCCTAGCCAGGGCTTTGCGGGAGCAGCTGACTCTGAATGAATTGGCGTTGCCGGTGCGGGCCCTTGCCGCCGAAGCGCGCGCGGGAGTGGCAGATAGCTTTGATTTCGGGCAGTTGTTTGCCTACATGAGCTTTTTCCTCATCGTGGCGGCGCTGCTTCTCACGGGACTGGTGTTTGTCTTCGGCGTGGAGCAGCGGGCTCCACAGATCGGCCTACTGCTCGCGGTGGGCTGGCGGGGCAGCCAGGTGAGGCGCCTTTTCCTCACGGAAGCGGTCTTGCTCGCGATCGTGGGAGCAACCCTGGGTCTGGGGGCGGGTTGGGTCTACACCAAGCTGGCGCTCTGGGGGATGTCCGGAGCCTGGCGCTCAGCGGCTTCGGGGATCGCTTTCACCTACCAGGCGCATCCGGTGAGTCTACTCGTGGCTTGGGTGCTTTCCGTGGCCCTCGCCCTCGGAGTGGTCTGGTTCGCGAGCCGGGCGGCGACCCGGATTCGTCCGGGCCAACTGATCGCCAGTGGCCTGGATGTGCCCGTCCCCCGGGAGGCTCCGCCGTGGTTGCGTTCCAAGGCCGCTTGGTCGGGGGTGCTTTCGCTGCTGGCCGGAGTGGGGTGTCTGGTGGCGCCCAAGACACCCGGCACCATGGCCGAACAGGGACTCTTTTTTGGATCGGGCTTTCTCTTCACCATCGCAGGGCTTTGTGGGGTGGGCTTGGTTCTGCGTCTGATTGCCCGGAAGGCCGGGAAAAGTCTCACCATGGGATCCCTGGCGCGACGACAGTCCGCCCGGCGTCCCGGTCGCAGTCTTGCCGTGGTGTCACTCATGGCTTCCGGTGTCTTCCTTGTGACCGCGATCAATGCCTTCAGGCTCGATGGTTCCAGAGGTGCCGAGCGGCGGGATTCGGGCACCGGGGGCTTCGCGTTTGTCGGTGAGTCGACTCTGCCGATCTACGAGGATCTCAATCTGCCTGCCAACCGGGAGAAGCTCGGAATTCCGGATGCGAGCCAAGCTCCTTGGAAGGTGGTGGCCTTCCGCGTCAGTTCCGGCGACGATGCTTCCTGTCTAAACTTGAACCGTGCCCAGCGTCCGCGGCTCATGGGCGTGGCTTCCTCGAAGCTGGTGCAACTGGGTTCCTTTGCCTTTGCCGGAACGGCTCCCGTGGCGGCTGGTGCCAGTCCCTGGAGTCTCCTGCAAGCTCCCTTGGAGCCCACGGGCGAGGGGCGGACGGTCATTCCAGGCATCGTGGATCTGAACACCGCGACTTATGCATTGAAAAAAGGCCTCGGGGACGAGATCTCCTACGAGGATGCGTCCGGCACTCCCTATCAGGTGCGCATTGTCGGTCTGCTGCAGACCTCTCTTCTCCAGGGCAGCCTCATCATCGAGGAGGATGCGTTCATCCGGCAACATCCCGCCGCTGGAGGATACCGGTTCTTTCTCCTCGATCAGGCCGACCGTGATGCCGCCACCCAGACGGCCGCCACCCTGACCCGCCAGCTCGGAGACCGCGGGTTGGAAATGGCCCCGGCAGCCCGGCGGCTCGATGAGTTCAACGCCGTGCAGAATGTCTATCTCAGTATTTTCAGCACGCTGGGCGGGCTCGGCGTGCTTCTCGGCACGGTCGGACTTGGCATCGTGGTGGGGCGCAATGTGCTGGAACGCCGTGGTGAACTGGCCCTGATGGGGGCGGTGGGGTTCACCCGGCAGAGCCTCAATGCCCTCATTGTGCGGGAGCACTGGATGCTGCACCTGGCGGGGGTCGTGATCGGCATTGCTGCCGCCATCATCGCCGTGTTGCCTAAGCTGAATGGAGGCGCCTCTGGATTGCCTTTGGGACTTCTGGCAGTGATCGATGGGGGCATTTTGTTGGCAGGAGTGGTGTTGTGCCTGCTGGCGGCCCGGACGGCTCTCAGAGGGGAGATGATCAGAGCTCTGCGGGAAGGGTGAGAGAGGGTGGTTTTTGCACTTGGCTTTTCAGCGATCCGTCCTTTCAGTGAAGGGGTCATCCGCAATTCTGAATGATGCTCCGATGAGAACTCGATCAACCCATAGCCTCCTCCTGCCCGTCCTCGCCGGTTTCTTCCTCGCTGCGGCCGTGCTCGCCGCCCCGAAAAAGAAGGATGGGGAGAAGAAAGAGCCAGCCCCTCCGGACGATCCCGGACTGGTCTACAAAAGCGACTTTGAAAGTCTCGCTCCGGGCAAGCCTCCGGCGGAGTTTTTGACATTGAAGGGACCCTTCAGCGTCGCTGAGAGCGAGGGAGGTCGCGCTTTGCGCCTCGAAGGCGAGCCGATTGACGGTTGCGTGATCCAAGTGGGTTCTTCCTTCAAAGGCGGAGGGACCATCCTGGCCCGGATCCGAGCGGAGAGTCGTCGCCGCGTGCACCCCATGTTTGGGCTGGGATTGCATGGTCAGTCCGGCTTTTTTCTCCGGATCGCCCCGGCGACCCGGCAGATGGAAATTGTTCGACGCGAAGAAATCGTGACTTCCGTTCCGGTGGAGTGGAAAAGCGGGGAATGGCTTTGGATGGAGATGACGGTGAGCGGTTCCGCTGGCAAGTGGCAGGTGGAAGGGCGTTCCTGGGCCCGGGATGGAGCCCGGCCGGAAGCGCCGCAGATCACTGCCCTGTGTGAGGATGAGACCTTGAGCGGGCGCGCCACGCTGCGGGGTGCGCAATATTCTGGTCATGATCTATGGTTTGATGATGTCGAGGTGCGCCAGGAGATTCCCCCTTCCCAGACACCTCCCGCGGACACGAAAGTCCCAGCGAAAACCCCCGGTTGACCCTGCTCCGGTGTCAGGAGGTGCGGGAATTTTTGCGCTCCCGTGCAAAATAACGTGGCGGTGGCGCCGGGTGCGCCTATTTTCCGGGGCCGCCCGCTTTTCTTACTCACGCATCATGATCCGACTCGTAACCCAGCAGGGACAGTGGTTCGACTGGAACGATCCCAAGATCCAGCCGTTTCCGGACAATCTGGTTTTCCTTGACCTGCTGAACCCAACCAAAGAGGAGGAGCGGGAATGTGAGAGCTGGTTGGAGTATCAACTGCCAACTCGGGAGGAGATGCAGGAGATTGAGGAATCGAGCCGGATGTACCTCGAAAACGGAGCCATTTACATGACGGCCTGGGTGCCGGTCGGGATGGAGAGCGATGAGCCCGACACAGCGCCGGTCACCTTCGTCCTCAGTTCCGACTCCATCACTACCGTGCGCTACACGAATCCCTATGCCTTCCGGGGACTCATGGAGGCGATGCGTCGTCAGGCCGCTCCGCCCTACACCAGCGATGGCGTTTTTCTGCTTCTCATGGAACTGACCATCGCGCGTATTGCCGATGTTCTGCAGTCCGTGGAAAGCGATCTGCGTCGTCTCAACCGTGATGTGTTCGCCCTTGATCCCCGCAGGGCCAGCGTCTCCGCAGAGCGAGATTTGGCGGGAGTCGTCAAATTGCTCGGACATCGCAGCTCGCTCGTTGCCAACCTCCGGGAGAGTCTGCTCAGCCTCTCCCGAATTCTGCAGTTTTTCCTCAACAATGCCTCGCCCTGGATGCGTTCGCACCTGGCGGTGCAATTCCGGAGTGTCGCCCGCGACATCAAATCGCTCGATGAATACACCAGCCAGCAGGCCCAGGAGATGTCCTTCCTGTTGGAGTCAACCTTGGGGCTGATTTCCATCCAACAGAACCAGATCATCAAGATTTTCACCATTGGTTCGGTTCTGTTCCTACCTCCCACGCTCATCGCCTCCATCTATGGCATGAATTTTAAACGGATGCCTGAACTGGAATGGATCTGGGGTTATCCTTTTGCGCTCGGCTTGATGTTGGTTGCCGCTTTGATTCCATTGGTTTACTTTAAGGTGAAGAAGCTATTGTAGCGTTTGCCAAGGAAGGGCAAGTTTTTCCAAGGAGGAATGAACGGGGAACACCGACGATTGAACTTTCTCTTGGAGGGGATAACCGAAATGGCGGCCATGGTGTGCCTCCCATCGGGAGATCCACAAAGGTCGGTCGAGTGGCTCGATGAATGGGCTTGTGCCCTCCAATTCCGAGAGGTGACTCTCCTTCTCGGGGAACGCATTGCCGCAGTCCGGGCCGCTCTGGAGCGCAATGACAGGACGGGAGCCCTGCAGGCTTGTCTTGAAGAACCTTCCCTGCCTTTGTTGGCCAGAGGCCTGCACGGGGTGGACCAGACAATTCTGCGTGAATGGGATCTGCACTGTGTGCGGCGGACGCTCCCGAGGGTGGACTCATCCATTGTGCTTGGACTGATTGCGGAAGCTCTTCCCTCCAGCACTGCCTGGCCGCGTGAAGCCGGACTTGCGTTTGCCCGTCTCGCGGGCTGGCCGGGCCTGTCGGAAGCCCTGCGTGCCGGTCCGGAGGAATTGGCTCAATGCAAAACCGACTTGGAAGCGGCAACCAAAAAGTTCAAGCTGGCCGAGGGCTCGCATGCTGAAAATGCCCGGTTGGCATTGCTGCAGCGTTTGCGTCTTCACGAGACACTCATGCTCTGGGGAGAAGATCCCCAAGAGCAGTCCGCTGCCTGCCAGAAGATCCGGGCGGATCTTCTTCCCCCCGTTCTGGCCTCCCAAATCAGGCTTCTCGCTGCGGGGTTGCCCGACACAGTTGCGCAAATCCACCAGATCCTGGCCCATTCACAAGGGCTCGGGGTGGGACCCTTCGCGGTGCTGCCGTTGCTCCCTGACTGGGCCGCGAATCAGGTGGGGCAGTCGCTGCGCGAACTCCGCGATGCCGATCGACGCGAGGCGGTATTCCAGGCCACGGATGCCCGGGAGATTCTCGCCGCCGCCGAAGCCAGATCCGGCAAGCTACGGTTCAGCGACTTTTCAGGAGGGGCTGATGCCCTGGCGCGGGCCATGCGGCTGGACCCCTCCGCCCACCGCGCTTCGTTTGAAGAACAGGAAACAAGTCTGGCCTTTGAAGAATGGGCCCGGGATTTCTCGAACCTCACGGAATTGGGACGTCTTGAGCAGCAAGGGAACCACTGGGCGGAACGCCTGCGAGTGGAAAAACCAAGGCAGAAAAAAGGATCGGAGCTCCACACTCTCCGCCGTGAACTGACCTCCCATTGGGAGGAATTCCAAAAAGCCCGCAAGCAGGTCCGGGGTAATTTTGTCGATGACACCGGACTCTGCAAAACCGAATTGGTGGGCAAGGGCTGGCGGGAAGCCCTCGACAGAGTCACCGGAGAATTGCGACGTCGCTCACGGATCCTTTGGACCCAGGTCGGGTCTCTGTTTGCTTTGGTTGTGATTGCGAGTGGCACCATTTATGGGCTCGGCGTGAGCCACGCAGAAGCCGACCTGAGGGCTTCCGGATTGCGCGTGCTCATGGCCAACCGAGCCGTCGGGCCGGTGGCGGAGGCTCTTTCTGCTTCGCAACACAGCCTGAGCTGTTTCGGTACTTTCCGGTGGTTTCCGGTCTGGCATGAAGTCGAGAGGGAGACGCTCGAATGGATTCAAAAAGAACGGGAGGTCATCCTAGAGCTGGATGACTTGGTCGGCCAGTTGGGAAATTGGAAGACTGAAGTGCCCGAAAGTCTCGAGATCGCCGCCACGTGGACTGATCCAGAGGCCCCCGCTTGCCACTGGGCGCGAAAATTTGAGGAAGCCGCCTTGCTGGAAAAAAAGTCGGCTCCGGATTTGGCTGCGGCCACATCCGCCAGATTTCACGCTCTGACCAAGGAATGGGACAGCTTTCGGGTGGAACGCCGGAGCAAATCCATTTCTCGGGCCGAGGCGGCAGTGGACCATTTCGCCCAGATTCTTCAGGCCGGGCGTGATCGGCGGGAGGATCCCGATTTGAAATCCCTGTTGGCTGAGCTGGAAGCCTCTGCAATCGAGTTGGACCTTCCCGGGGTGCTGCCTCTTGAGCCCCTGACCGGGGCGTGTCGCATTCTGGAAGAAATGCGGCCGGACGCTGCCTTGCGGCAACGGGTTTCTCAATGCCGTGAGGCCGGCGCCGCATTGGTGGCCGGATTGAATGCTCAGTTGCAGTGGGAAGACACTCTCCGGAAAGCCGCAGGGCAGGAAGCCTATCTCTCCTTGCTGCTTCGGCAGCCTGTCAATAACGTGACCGAGCCTTTGCTGCCAGTTGGTATGGCGCAGCAGGGTGGCAAAGTTCTGCAGGCCATGCCCGGACACAGTCTGGTGGATCTGGTATTCGGCAGGGAACTTCTGTCCACCGCCAAAACGATCCATCACCACGCCACTCCAGATCCGAGCGCTCAACCTCCCGGGGGGACTGGGCTGACTCCGGCCGGTCGGAAAGCCGCCGAGGCTGAAGTGAAGCAGGCCATGGGTCGTGCGGCAGTGCCGTTCCCCGGACAACTGAATGATCGGGAGAAAGCCCTGCTCAACTCATTGCGCTCTGACTGGATGATTCAGGACATTCATGTGTACCTTTCCTCGAACACTGGAAAAGTCCTGAACTACTCACGGGGCTTGCCGACTTCGAAGGAACTTCCGTTGGTTGCGGTCCCGGAAGGTGTGCCGGCCCCTCCGAAAGTCACCGAATATGCCGGCGAACTGTATTCACCCTCCAAGTCTCCGGAGGCGCTGGCCTTCATGAAGCTGGCCAGCAAAGTAAGTGAAAATGCGGACGGGGAGACAACGGTAACGGGAGATGCCATGCCGCGGATTTCCGTCCCCAAATTGTCGGAGGAAAGCGCGTTTGCCCGGGAAGTGCTCCAAGCCCAGTTTGATCTCTTTGCCGAACGTCCCAAGTTGTCTCTGCTGGTGATGGCCGATGACCTGCTGTCACGCAAAGGTCTCAATCCTCTCTTCAAAGCACACATACACCTTTGGATTGCCGATTTCATGCGGCAGAGGCCCGAGAGTTGGGGCGCCGGGTGGACGCTTTTCGAGGCTGATGCCGAGCGATTGCGGCAACTCTTTGTCGACAAGTCAGATCCTCCGCCCGCAGGCGGCGATTGGATGGTTCCCGCCAACAATGAAAAATGGGCGAAACCCTTGGCCCGGTATTACGAGTCCCTCGCCGGGAAATCGTATGTGGCGGAGCATCTTGCCACAGCGGCCGCTTTGGCCAAAGTGGAGACGGATCCCTTCCCATGGTATGGCTTTATAGACGGTGCCGGGCGGGTGGTACCCTTTCCGGGCGGTCCCTCCGGAAAAGAAATCTGGGGACTGCACCATGATGTGGCGCAGGACAAGGTGGTTCCCGCGGTCTTGTTCCGCCTGGCAGCGGATGGCCGTTACGAGGAGGTCAACCACCCCATGGCTCTAACCCCTCTTTACAGTGCCAGTGAATCCCTGTTGGCCCTTCGTTCCGAGGCGGAGGACAATGCTCCGCTCAAAGTCCTGCTTGGGCCTTGACCGGCCTCACTCGGTCGAAACGGCTCGGGGTTCTTCGCTGAGGGCGGCGGCGAGAGTGTGCCAGGCCAGGGTGGCGCATTTCACCCGGGGGGGGAACTTCCGGACTCCGGCAAGTGCCGCAATGTCACCGTGCTCCATGAGGTCGACCACCGGTTCATCCCGACCGGTGAGCAGCTCAAGCACCTCACCGATTTTCTTGGCCACCCCTTCCCGGTCGAGACCCTTCACGGCGTCGGTCATGATGCTGGCTGAGGCCTTGGAGATCGCACATCCCTCACCGGTGAATCCGGCGGCCTCAAGGGAACCGTTTTTTTCCCTCACCTGAATGCAGAGCCGGTCGCCACAAAGCGGGTTGTAGCCTTCCGCCTCATGGGTGTGCGGATTGAGCTCCCCATAATGATGGGGTCGTTTGTTGTGTCCAAGAATGATGTCCTGATAGAGATCGGAGAGGTCGTCCATGAATGGTGGTGGGTTCAGTCAAAATAGCGTTTCACTTTTTCCAGGGCCTGGACGAGACGATCCACTTCATCCCTTGTGTTGTAAAAGGCGAAGGAGGCCCGGGCCGTTCCCGGCAGGCCAAGGAACTCCATCAAAGGCTGCGCGCAGTGATTTCCGGCCCGGATGGCCACGCCTTCAGTATCCAAAATAGTGCCAATGTCATGCGGATGGGCGGTAGCGAGGGTGAAGGAAAGAACCCCCACCTTTTCCCGTGCCTGACCAATGATGCGGATCCCCCCGAGATTACCGACGCGCTCTGTCGCATAGGCGAGAAGTTCCTGCTCATAGGCATGCATGGCATCCCAACCCACTCCCGCCAGATAATCGAATGCCGCCGCCAAGCCAATGGCTCCGCTGATGTGCGGGGTGCCGGCTTCGAAACGCTCGGGTGGTTCACGGAAGGTGGAATGGGTCAAATGGACGCGCTCGATCATGTCACCGCCGCTCTGGTAGGGAGGCAGGCTCTTCAACTCATTCCATTTGCCCCATAGGACCCCAATGCCGTCGGGTCCGAACACCTTGTGTCCCGAGAAGAGATAAAAATCGCAGCCCAACTCTGCGATCCGCAGAGGAAAATGGGGCACTGCCTGGGCTCCGTCGATCAGCACGAGGGCTCCGCACTGTTTGGCGAGTCGAGTCATTTCCACGACCGGATTCACCGTGCCGAGGGCATTGGAGACATGGGTAAACGCGGCCAGCCGGGTTTTGGGTCCGCAGAGGGCCGCGTAGGCATCCATGTCAATCTCCCCCTCCGGTGTCAGGGGGGCATGGCGCAGAATCACTCCCCGATTTTGGGCCAAAATCTGCCAAGGGACCAGATTGGCGTGGTGTTCCATGACCGTAAGCAGAATCTCATCGCCCGGTTGGAATCTCTCGGCCAACCCGTGTGCCACCAAATTCACGGCCTCTGTGGCTCCACGAACGAAGACCACTTCTCGGGCTGCGGCGACTCCGATGGCTTCGGCAATGCGCTCCCGGGCTCTGTCATAGGCGTCCGTGGCCTGCATGCTGAGGTAATGGACCCCGCGGTGGATGTTGGCGTTCTCTTCGGAAAAGAAGCGGGAGACCGCGTCAATCACTGCCCGGGGCTTTTGTGAAGTCGCCCCATTGTCGAGATACGCCAGGGATTTGCCGTGGATCGTACGGGACAGAATGGGGAAATCGGCACGGATTCGGTCAATCGGGAAAGAGGACGTCATTTCTGCGGCAACATACCCGAGATGGGGCCGGCCTCACCTGAATATTGCCTTTTAGGGCGCAAAGCGTTTCGGATTCACCACCCGGAAGCGATAAAATTGGTCCAATGGAGGGAGGGTGGAATTCTCCGGGTCGGCGGCATAGTCCGGGATGGCGGGATCATTCGGATCAATATAGCGCTCGATAATGGAGGAACCCCGGTAGTCGGCCACGACCTGATCGTAATCCGGATCCCAGGTGTCCGCGTCGGTGGTTTTGGCTTTTTGAAGCACCTGGGCCTGATAGTGCACCTTGAACGTGTTCGATTTGGTGGTGACGCGGGGGTAGATATGAGTGTAGGGACGTTCCCGGCCATTGTCCCCAACCAGAGGGTGGTCTTTCCAGTATTTCCCGCTGGTCATTTGCTTCAAGTTCTTTGGGGTGTAGGTCCCGATCGGCATCGTTCCGCTGGTCCTCTCGCTGATACTTTCAGGGATCAGATGGATGTCACAGATTTCCGTGGCTGATTTGAAAATGGTGCCCTTGTCGAACCGGCTTTGGAACTGCTCCAGGGTCAGGTCCTCATGGATCACCGATCTCAGGCTCCTGCCTTGCAGCGTTCCGCCATAGGGATTTTTGTAGGGATCATAGCCGATGCCGTAGCCGTTCCCCACTTTGTAGTCAGACCCATGCGCTTTGGGAATGCACAGCATGTATTCGGATTTGAAGATTCCGTGCAGTGCCGTGTTCCGGGTGATGTGTTTGAAGGGTAGAATTTGGTAGTTCAGATTTACTTTGCCGGCGGTGGAAAGAGGTTCCGAAATGGCGTAGGGCTCCACCACCGGCATCCAGAAAAGATCGAGCCAGAGATGATCCGGGGGGGAGGCCGCCCCCGGGTGGGAGGGAAAGCCGCTCCCTTGCACATTCGGGCGGAAGAGCAGGGTCTGCCAGGGTTTCCCCGACTTCACCCCGGTGGGCAGGGAGCCAAACATGCCTGGCGATGGCAGGATGCGGTTAGGTGAAAAATAGGAAGGTGAGGCGGGTTCTTGGAGGGTGGAATCATAAAAATAGGGCAGCATGGTCTGTCCGACCGCCCCAGTGATGTAGAGGCGTCGCACATTGCCCTCGTCCGGTTTGTTGATGTAGGGACCGTCCATGACGATGCCCATCCCATTGTCGAAATCCCCATATTGTTGGACTTCCTTGGACAGGTCGTGATACAGGCGGGCGGGCCAGGATGCGCCGTAACTCACTCCTGGCAGGAGATCTCGATTGCTTCGTTCCAGACCGGCATTCTTTTTATTGGCGGTGTAGTTGTCCGCCCCGGTGAAACGACCGCCGAAAGAGTTGGACATCAGACCATGGGCAAATTTTTGCTGACCATAGGAGAAGTGGGGCTGGTAGAGATCGTCGGCGGGGTTGTCCTGGAGCAAAATGTGTTTCTGGGCCGCCGCGAGACGGACGTCACCGTGCCGAATCCCGACCCCTTGAACCGTGTCTTCGCCCCGAATCCAGGAGGCTCTGCTCAGTCGTCCCTTGTCCGTCTGGTCAAGATGGGATCCATCAAAGCCAAGACTCCAGTAGGGACGTCCGATGGATCCTCCCTGCGGGACATAGTTGCCATAGGAGTCTTTCACCACTCGGCCGTTGCCTCCACTGACGAGGGTGGGCGCCGGCGCGCGGAAACCGGGAAAACGCATTTCGATTTCTTGAACCAGCGTCCTGCCGTCAGCATCGAGGGTTTTTCCCTGGCTGTCCTGGCGGGGGCGTGAGTTCTCACTGGTTTTCCCGTTGATCCAGATTTTGATGACGGCCTTGCCCTCCTTCATTTCCATCCTCAATTCATTGGGGGTGTTTCCGGCTATTTTGAAAGGCAGGGTGACGTAGGCATACTGGTTGGTGCTAGGACATTCATCGAACAACCGGTCCATGGGGGCTCTCCTTCCTGCGGGATTCAAAGGACCTCCGCCGGTCAATTTGCGTTGCAGGGTGCGGTCCGTCAAAAAAACGGTGTGGGGGACGACACCTCCGAAGGTGCCATCAGAGTAAGTTCCCGAAAGAGAGAACTCCTCCTGTCTGCCGCCGGGAGACCAGATGGCACGTTCCACCTTGCTGCCATCGGGACGGGCCAGAAACCGGCCAGCCATGGCGGTTCCACCATCGGAGGCCGGAAAGATCATGCCATCCGGGTCCCCTGAGGAGAGTCCTTGGAAATCCACTTCCACTTCGTAATCGGAATGAATTCCGGCCCAGCCCAGGCTCGGACTGAACAAGTTGAAGATGAAGCCCGCCTGGATCAGTCGTTCCCCCCGTTTGAGACGGGTGACTTCGGCATCAGTGACCTGCGTGCGGTCGTATTTGCCCTTTGGGGCGGCGGCACGGTATTGCGGGTCCAGATAAGCCAATTGCCAGTTCCAGAACCGCGGGTTGAAGGCCGCCTTGAAATCCCGCTCGTACTGGGATTCATCGCCGGAAGTGAATTTTTGGCTGAGCTCCTGCAGCCAGACCGGCCAGTTGTCCATCTTCCAGGTGCCGTCATCGTTTTTCTCCATTTTTACGTTGGGAGGCAGAGGAGGGAAATTTGAATATTCAGGTTCTTTGGAGGGTTCGACACGCCAGTCTCCCCTCTCCAGGACCAGCTCAGCGTGCTCGCGGATGCCTGGGCTGAAGGGGCCGCCATGTTCTCCGCCGGATGACACCTCATAAGCGGAGAACCCTCCTCCGGCGCAGAAGATCCCCACCACGGCAGCATCCTGTACGGTGAAGAAGCGGCCAAATCCCATCGTGTCGACGCCCTTGTAGTTGATTTCGATGGGGGCCACCTGGCCGAAGCCTTTGTGGGATCTGGCGTTGCCGGTCCCGGTGCGCCGCGGGTTGGTGTAGGTGGGATTGTGGTTGATGTTGGCCGGTTGGAAGGCCTGGGTCCAGCGGTCCTCGTAGAGGCTGTCGTCATGGAGATTGGTGCAGCGGATGTAATCAAAGATTTCGGTGAGGATTTGCAGGTGTTCATCGTTCCCGTATTTGGACGCGAAGGATGCCCCGTAGCCGGGAAGGTCGCGTTTCCCGGCTTCAGCCAAATAGGCGTAGATCTGCTGATTGCGGGGTATTTGGTCATAGTCAAACGTGGTGCTGTCCTCGTTCTTTCGTTGAAAGTAATACCGGTAGGGCTGTCCGTTCTGGCCTTTCCTTCCCAATTGACCACAGAAGCGGATGAGCTGGTCGAAGGGTGTCAGGTGTCCGGCATCACTCGCCGATTCGACAAAATAGCTGGGCCAGATGGTGATCCGGGGTTGGTTGAACAAATTCACCTCCGGAGCCCGGCTCACGGTGGTGAGGAAGAAGCGGGATTTTTCCAACAAGTCGACGGCGGCGCCTGCGGTGAGGGATTTCTGTCGCAGCAGACCGCCTGCCTCCGGGAACGTGTTCGGGGTGCGGTCCTCTTTCAGCAACACTTCATCATTGGTGGCATACAGTCGGTCAATATCAGCGGTGAGTCCTTTTTGGTGTTGGAAATCCGTCTTGCTCAGGGTGCGCGTGCCGACTTCCGACCCCCCGCCGACCACCCGAGGCACGATGCTGTAGAGCACCTCGATGGCCCTTCGTTCATTGGTGATGTCCTGCATCCCTGGGAGAAAAACGGGAGACAAAAACGTCGTGGCCGGGTGGCCGGGGTACCGCTGCCATTCATGGTTCACTGGCTGGGCTCCGGCGAAATTTCGATCGATGTCCCCTCCTGTGAGGGGTGTCATCCAGGAGGACCCACCAGCATGGACATTCGGGTTCAGCTTGCAGGTTTCATCATCTGCCCAAAAGGCAAACCGGCCCACGATGGGGTTGTCCTTCGAGGGCGAGGATTGCTCCGGATGCGCAGGAACAAAGCGTTTCTCCTTGTCGACGGTGCCCAGAGTGCCGTCGCGCAATTGATAAATCCATTTCACTGGCATGGGGAGGGTGGGCTTCTGCAATTGCCGCCTGACCATCAGGTCGAACTCGCTCAATCCGACTTTGTCCACGTTCCAATCGAACCCTTCGATCCCGGCTTTGTCCTCGTTGGGCAGCCGCCGTTCCGCGGAAGGCCATTTCGGTTCGTCCCTGGCGATGGGGTTGACGATGGGGTAGTAGACGCTCTTGCCCCGGATCACCGGTTCATTCAGATCGACATAGGTCCAGGGAGCGCGTTGCCATTCCTTAAGATCATCATAATCATAAGAGACCAGCGCTTCCTCGCGAATCTCCGTCATTTGTTCATCGGAATACAACTTCCAAGCTTTGTGGAACTTCCCCTGATCATCCCAGGTGCGGATGCATCCCGGTTGGGAGGCCCAAACCCGGTTCCGCGAGGAAGTGGCTTCCCTAATCTGGGCAATGACCACATTGACCGCCGACTCGGCGATTTCCTGGGCCTGGAGTCCATCGGAATAGTGCACCGAGGAACTCCGCTCCGTCATCGACATGGCCAGAAAGGTCATCATCAGCACGGTACAAAGGGAAACCACCGTCAACACCATGACCAAGGCGACCCCACGCCGGGAGGCCCTGCTGGAACTCAATCTGGCTTTTAGGAACTCTAGGAGGTGACGGGGAGTTGTCATTGGCCGGAGACACGGGCACAGGCTTGTTTTAGTGGCAGATGCCTCACAGGGTCAATCAAAAACGGAACAGATCACCAAATCTTCACTGGAGACAGAGTTGCCGTGTTGGCCCAACTGAGTGGGTATTTTAACGATAGGTGCTTGACGATGTCAGCAAAAATGTGGTAACAGAAAATTCTGCCTCCCCCGGTTGATAAATTCCTCTATGACTTCGCGTTGCTGCCAGCTGCTGTCGCCGGTATTTTTGTGTTGTGTCCTGCATTCCTCTCCGGTCACCGCACAGGTCCGGGGTGTTGCTCCTGAAAAGGGCGCCGATCCGGGGCTGGATCAATTGACGCCGGTGACTCTAGTCGAAAAGGCCCGTGCGGCCTTTGAATCACGGGATTTTGCCACGGCCGAGAAGGGCTTCGAAACGTTTATCGCCAAGTATGGTGCGATGCCGGAAATGGCCGAGGCGGTGCGGATCCACACGCCACTATTGGCATTGAGCAAGGTGGCCGTGGGCCGGCATGAAGAGGCCCTGGATTGGATCGGCAAAAGCCTGAGTGATCCCAAATTGCCACCTGCGTTGGAGGACGAACTGAGTTTCTGGCGGGGGATCTGTTTCCTTGCATTGGAACAGTGGCCCGAGGCGCAGCATGCCTTGGGTAGATACTGGAGCGAGCCGAGGCACCGCGAGGCCAAACGGGTGGAGGCCTTGCTGCTCTTTGCCCATATCTATTTGCTGCAGGGATTCCCCGGGGAGGCGGCGGCTTTGTTAGGTGACCAGATTCCCAAAATTCGGGCCCGGGCTCCGGAAGGCGCCGGTCGCGCTCTTGTGCTGCGGTTTCATGCTCTGCTGGTTTCGGATCAGGACGAGACCGCCCTGCAGCTCGTCAAAGAAGAATTTCCTCATCTCGACGGCCTGGTCCAGGTCGCTAGTTTTCAAAGTCTGACGGTGGCTTTGGCGGGCCGGTTTATCGAGGAGCGCCGCTGGCATGACGCCATCTCCTGTCTGCAGCGGGTCTGGCCAAGAGACCGCATTCTCAGAGTCCAGGAAGAGAAGCGTCGGTTGGTGGAGGAGCGTCTTTCCGGCCTATCGGCAGCGCCGGGAAATGAATCCCTGCGACAACAACTGGGAAGCCTGGAAAAGCGGATTGTCCACGAAGTGGAGGCGATCGAAAAAGCCGCCAATTTTGATTCCGCGGTGCGTCTTCGTTTGGCCACCGCCTACCAGGGGCTTGACCGCCCCCGTGAGGCGGCCCTCATCCTGGATGACATGCTGGTGCGCATGCCTGCGGACGAGGTCGTGGATACCGCGAGTCTGACTGCGCTGCAGTGTTGGATGCAGGTGGAGCGGTGGGACCGGGTGGTGGATCTGGCGGCCCTCTACGAAGAGCGTTTCGGGAGCGTCGGCCGCCATCTTCCAATGGTGCTTTTTTTGAAGGCCGAAAGTCTCAGGAAGTCTGGGCGCCCCGCGGAAGCGGCGGTGGTTTGCGATCATTTGCTGGAACTGTTTCCCGAAGATGACCTTGCGCCCCGCGCTTTGTTCCTGCAGGGGATTCTCTATCTGGAACAGGATGACAACGACGGGGCGTTGTTTCATTTTGAAAAACTGCAACGCAACCATCCCGGGCATGAACTGGTGGAGGATGGTGTTTTCTGGTCGGCGATGGCATTGGCCTTCGACAAGCAGTACGCCGAATCACGCGAAGCCATGGGGCGTTACCTCGAAGTGTACGGCGGAGAGTCGGGAACTCCGAAGTATGGTCCTTCGGCCATTTTTCGCATCGCGGTCTGTACATTCTCCCTGGCGGAATACACTCAGGCGGCGGACTTGTTCCGGGATTTTCTGGCTCGATACGCCGGTGATGACGCCGCCGCCGAAGCTCGCCTTTTGCTGGGTGATGCGCTCCTCGGGTTGGGCGAGATCGATGAGGGGTTGGCCGTCTACCGCACGATACCTCCCGAGTCCGGGAGGTTCTTCGAGGAGGCATGGTTCAAGACCGGCAAGGCTTTCAAATTGACCGAGCGCTACGAGGAAATGAAGCAGCATTTCGAGACGTTCGTAAAAGATCATCCCGATTCGCCCCGTCTTCCCGAGGCAGTGTATTGGATTGGTTGGAACCATCTTCGTGAAGAGCATCCCGATGCGGCCCGGAGCATTTATTGGGAGACTCTGCGCCGCCACGGGGACAATGCGGAGATGTCGGGCATGGAGGATTTGCTGAGCGCCTTGCCGAAGGTCTATCGTGATGGCGCGGAAGGGGGTGGGCGGGAACGACTTCTCGAGGATCTGGAGAAAGCCGCCCAGCAGGCCAACCAGGAAAAGAAGGCGACACTGGCGTTGCGGTGCGATTGGGCCCGCAGTGTCCTCGAAGGCGAGGCCGACCCGGAAAAAGGACGCCGGGGCCTCGCCTCACTTAAGGGGCGGGTTGATCCGAGGCATCACAACCCAGTGCTCAGCGTTGATGTCGCCGAGGCTTTGGAAGGATTGAATGGGTTCACGGAAGCGGGGAAGCTCTATGCCGAAATCCGACGATGGCATCCCAATTGCCTGGGCAAGGATCGTCTCCATGCCGGGTTGGCTCGGGTGGCGGAATCACAGGAGGATTGGGATGATGCTCTTCGCTATTACGGGAAATGTGAGCGGGAAACGGCACAGACAAGCCGGTTGGGTGACATACTCCTGGCCAAGGGCCGGATCTTGTCGCGGGTTGGTCGGAGGACCGAGGCCATGGAGGCGTATGAGAAGGTGCTGGAAATCCGGGAGATCCTCCCCAGTACCAAGGCGGAAGCCCTTCTTCAGATGGGCGATCTGCTGGTGTCCGGGGGGGAACTTCTGAAGGCCACGGCTTATTATGAGAGGCTCTATGTTTCCTACGGACGGTATGGAGAATTGGTGGCGGCGGCATATGAAAAGCGGGCCGCCATTCTTGAGGAGCTGGACCGGAAAGTGGAAGCCTTGGAAGTCTGGTCCGAGTTGGCGGAGCGGGAAGATTTGGCCGATTATCCTGAATCTGGCAGGGCCAAAGCACGTTTGGCTATGCTGGCGCCGACCTTGCGGCCCGAGGAGTCAGCTCGTCAGACAACGGGAGGAACGGGTTCATGAGCAGGTGGGTGTGGAGCTATTGGTGCCTGCTGGTCTGCGGCGGAATGGTCTGCGCGGATGACGCCGTGCATTTGAAATCAGGCGGTGTGGAGCGGGGCATTTTTAAAGCCGTTACCGATACCCAGGTTATTCTCAGTCAGACTGTCACCTTGCCTGGCGGGGCCTCCGCGGGAGCCACCCGGACATTTGCCTTGGGCGATGTGGATTATCTGGAGTTTGGATGGTTCCCCGGCGAAGAGGCCGCGTTGGCTGATCCGACCATCCAGGCCTTGGAGTCGCTCTGGGAGGTATCCCTACCTCATCTCCACCGGCCCAGATCAAGAGCCGGCGCCGTTGGGTTGGCTCTGGGTCAGGCACTGCTCGGCTCAGGAGTGGAATCCGATTGGAAACGTGCCCTGCGCCTGCTGGAGGTGCTGGAAACGAAAGCCTGGGACAGTGACATCAGAGCGCGCGCCACCGCGCAGAAAGTGAATGCCTGGATCCGGTTGGGGGATTTTGCTTCTGCCGAGAATGCCGCGCGGGCCTTGTTGGAACAAGGCAACCCCGTTCCCTTCATTGAGCTCCGCTACGCCAAGGCCGGACAGGACTTTGTGGCATTGCGGCTTTTGGAGCAGGAGAATCCGAAGTGGCAGGAGGATGAGGAAATCCGGCCCGAGCGCATGCGCCTGCTGCAGGAGGCGCTTGATGCGCTCCTGTACCCGTCCCTTTTCCACGGCGGAGAAGCCAACCTTGCGGCCCGTGGCCTTCTCGCTGCCGCCGAAGTGAACCGTTTTTCCGGTTTGCGTGAGGCTTCCTGCGGAAACCTGGCGGATCTTCTCGCGCTCTACCCTGAATCCTCGTCAGCGGAACGGGCTCGTCAACTCATTGCGGAACTGACCGGACCGTCCCCTCCCCAAATAAACCCGCCATCCCCCCATGATTGAACCTTTTCGCAAGATTGTTCCTGGCCCGATCGCCCGCACCTGGATTGCCGCCGCCGCGACCTGGTGGGCAGCGCTGGTGCTGTTCGTGCCCTTGGATCCTTTGCTCGCCCAGGACGATCCAGTCTCCGGTCCTGCCGTCAAGGAGGCGGTTCCCGCGGTTGGGCAAAAATCGGCCCTGGATTATTACAAGGACGGCGGTGCGTTCATGCACATTTTGCTCGCTTGCTCCATCGGCACCATTGCGGTGGTGGTCTATTGCTTCGTCCAAATCACACCGGCGAAAATGGTGCCCACGTCTCAGGTGGAGACCGTCAATGCCGCAATGGCTCGCAAGGATGTCATGGCTGCCTACCAGGTCTGTGGTTCCGGGCCTTCCGCCTATGCCAACCTGCTTTCCGCCGCGCTTCTGAAGGTGAATTTCAACCGGGACCTTGCCAACAAAGCTTCCATGACCGAAGCGGCGTTGGAGACGCTGGATGAGGAGGAGCACAAGCAGATGGTGTGGGTCAACTACCTCAATGTGTTCGCCACCTTGGCCCCCATGATCGGTCTGCTCGGCACAGTCTGGGGGATGATCCAGAGCTTCCAGGAACTGGCCTTGGGAAACTCCAAGCCGCAGGATCTGGCCGGCGGCATTCAGGTGGCGATGATCACGACCGCTGGTGGGCTTTTGGTGGGTATTCCCGCGATGTTCTTTTATTTCTTCTTCCGCGACCGGCTCGGCTCGGTTGTGACCAAGATCCAAAAGAATGTTTCTTTTGCGATCGACATTCTCTCCGGAGAAATCCAGCTCGAAGGGGCGGCCGTGCCGGCTCAGGAAATCCTGCAGCAGGATCCCGGAACCGCCGGAGAAGAGGCTGTTTGATCCAATTACAATCGCCAACCCATCATGCCGCGCCGCGCCAAATCTGTGGAGGAAGTCAGTTTTCAGATCACTCCCATGATCGACATGACTTTCCTCCTGCTGATCTTTTTCATGGTGACGACCAAGCTCACCGAAGCCGACAGCTCCGTTCCTGTGGAACTGCCCATTGCCCGGAGCGCCCTGGCTCCCGATGACCGAATTCCGCGGGATGTGATCAGTATTGATGCCGCGGGTGACTACCACGTGGGAGAGTCCCGGCACTCCGCGGAGAGCCTCAAGGCCTATTTGAAGCAACGCTTTGAAAAATTTCCACCGTTGCAGATTTACCTGCGGGCTGACAAGGCCACGCCAGCCAAAAGGATCCGTCAGTTCATGGAGATGGCCGCCGAAGCCGGAGCGTTGGATGTGATTTTTGGCACTTACCAGGAGGAATAAGCGCGACGAGGATGAAACGACGACGGAAACGAGGAGGGAAGACCGTGGAGATGCAGATGGGACCGATGATCGACATGGTTTTCCTCCTCCTGGTGTTTTTCATGGTTTCGGCCCGCCCGGTGAAGCAGGAAGCAGACATTCCCATCGGCCTGCCAGGCCAGGTGAGTCAGGAGGAGGCGGTGGAAATCCCCGATGAGCAACGAATCGAGATCAAGGCCGGCGGTCAGATTGTGCTCAATGACCTCGAGCTCGGAAAGCCGGGTGATTCCGAATTGCAAAACCTGATCGCGGTGCTGGAACGTTTCCGCAAATCTGCGGAGTCTTCTGGCAGTGATCCGCTGGTGACCTTGGCGCCGGAGGATTCGGCGCTGCACCAGCGCATCGTCGATGTGCTGAATGCCTGCGCGGTGGCGAAAATACGTGGCGTCACCTTTGCCCAAGGGGGAGCTGCCGTGGGCGGGGAACTCTGACCAAATGGCAAATCCATGATCCAACTGCCTCTGGCCTCCTCCACGGACAGCCGTAAATCCGATGATTCGGGCCCGTCCGGTCCAGCATCCAAGAATGGGCGCCGCAGCCTCGTGGCCTCGATCATTCTGGGGAGCATCATCGTTCATGCCATAGGGCTCTTGGCTCTCGGGGCGTGGAAGCTGGCCAGTCTCTTCCGACCCAAGCCGGAAGCGCGTTTTGAGATGCGACAGGTGGTGAAAATTCCCCCGCAGACTCCAGAGCACAAAATGAATGTCGCCAAGCATGAGGCCATGACTCCCAAACCGGTTTTCAATGACAAACTCGTCAGCTTGCGGCCGGTGGATTTTGCATTGCCGGAGATGCCGCAGATGGATTTGAACCAATTGCTGCCCCTCGACCCCAGTGAGCTGATTTCTGATCAGGTGGCTGGGCTGGCGGGTTCTGCGGGGCTCGGAACCGGTTTGGGTTCCGGGCTGAGCGGGGCCGGGGGTTCGGGTTCGGGGCTGAGTTTCCTCGGGGTCAAAACCAGTGGCCAACGCATCGTCCTGTTGTTTGACGTGTCCTCCAGTGTGCTCAACAAAGCGGTCGCGGCAGGCATCCCCATGAACAGGATCAAGGAGGAAACGCTCAAACTGATCGACGGCTTGCCCCCGACGGCTCGGTTTTCCCTGATTCAGTTCACCCAGAATTACAAAGTGCTGAGTCCGGAATTGCTGGCTGCGACGCCGGACAACAAAGCGAAAGGTGTCGAGTGGGTGGAAAAGGAATGGGTCGATTCAGGCTCCATGTCGGGTGGTCGCGTCGTTTCCAATGAGCGCGGCGTGGTGGCCGTGTTGGAGTTGGCCTTCGCGATGAAACCGGAAGTGGTCTTTCTCATCTCGGATGCGAGTTTTCAATGGAGGGCCGAAGGGGGCAACGGGAACATTGGCTACGACATTCTGGATGAAACCATGAAGCGCCTCCACAAGGCCGCCGGCAGTGACGTCAAGGTGCATTTTCTGGGGTTTCAACCCAGGCAAAATGACGTGGCTGAATGGAAAAAAATCCTCCGCCGGGAAAAAGGCGAATTCCGAATTTTGGAGCAAGTGGAAAAAAATACCCCGTGAAGGGCAAACTTCTTCGTTGGCAGGAACGCGGCGGTATGATAATCGCTTGAGGGAGGACGAATCTGAGCTAAATTTATTATTTGATTCCCGTTAATGCTAATTTTTTGCAAACTATTCACTCGATGAGAACATTCCTCCAAACGTTCACGCTGGCAGGCTTGGGTCTTGCGGTACTTCCCAGTTGTGGGCCCGACTCGATTGAGGCTCCCCCGGCTTGGCAGAAACCGCCAAGGTATGGACAAGGAGGGACGGACAGTCCCAAGCCGCCCGACAATCGGAACCGGTTTGGCTTTACGGGGCAGGAAACACCACCTGAAAACAAGAACCGTTTTGGTGGAAACAATCCCCCTGGTCCGGGAACTAACAACAATCCTCCAGGGGATGCCCCACCGAATGCCGGTTCCAGCGGACAGCAAACCGCCGGGAATACTCCTCCCGCAGTCAAGCCACCGGAAAAGAAGACCGCTCCGGCCGTTGAGACCATGCCGTATGCGCGGGGTGTGCCCGGCAATCCTCTCGCTGTGACGTTGCCTTCGCCTTATGACAAATTGGGCCCCATTTCAGTGGAAAAGTATGACGCCAGCGGCAATCCCACCGGGGAGCCCATGTCCCCTGGTACTCCGGTTGAAATTCGGGATCCCAACAACCCGGGCAAGAAAATCCGTTTCCGCGTTCCCTGAATTTTGGAGGGATGCCCGCTGGGGGCTCCGCTGGTCTGAGGGGTTGGTGCCGCCACTCAGGGCGGGGGAGCTTCTCCCGGTCACACTCATTTGACGTCCGGTATGGATTTCACTTCTGTCACCGTGGCAGGTCCCGGCTTGCTTGGTGGTTCTCTCCTGCTTGCTCTGCGGGAGCGTTTTCCTGCGGTAAGGTTGCGGGCGTGGTGTCGCCGGCCTGAAGCAGTGAGTGAATTGGAGCGCCGATTGCCCGGTGTCAGTGCCACCCATGACCCGGTGTTGGCGGTCTCGGGGACTGACCTTCTTGTGCTGGGCATGCCCATTGGTGGCATGGTTCCTTTCGTGAATTCCCTGCTGGGAAGGTTGCCCCAGAACTCCGGACTGCTGGTGACCGATGTCGGGAGCGTCAAGGGCCCTGTGGTGGCCGGTTTGACCCCCCTTGTGGAGTCGCTCGGCGCCGTGTTTGTGGGCAGTCATCCCATGGCCGGATCCGAGAAAACCGGATTGGAGCATGCGGTTGCCGGTCTTTTTGAAGGCTGCGTAACGTTCGTCACGCCTTCGGAGCGGACCGGAGAGCGGGACTTGGGCAGGATCGAAGCCTTTTGGGAGTGTCTTGGAGCGACACCCTGTCGAACCAACCCTGCTGTCCATGATGCCGCAGTGGCCCGGGTGAGTCATCTGCCCCATGCGGTGGCGGCACTGCTGGCCCGTACGGTGCTGTTTGGGTTGGCCCCGGATTCGCTTGAAATCAAGGGCTCTGGCAAGGGCTTGCGTGACACCACCCGGATCGCTGGAAGCGCCCCGGAAATGTGGGCAGAGATTTTGCTGGAAAATCAGGCTGCTTTGCTGCCTTTGTTGCGCGAGTTTCAAAACGCCACAGGAGACCTCCTGTCTCGATTGGAAACAGGAGACCAGAAGGGGGTTTTGGCACTCTTGGAGGAGGCCCGTGCGGGGCGAGCCCTTCTCGTGTCTTGAGATTCTGAGCTGATGATTCTTTTTTATGTCTGAAATTCACGTTAAAAAATCAACGCCATTCTCCGCCGACATCAAGGTGCCGGGCGACAAGAGCATCTCCCACCGCTCCATCATCCTTGCGTCCCTCTCCAACGGTCCCTGTGAGATTTCCGGGTTCCTTCCGAGTGCCGATTGCTGGTGCACCGTCGAGGCCTTCCGCGAGTTGGGAGTGCCCATCGAAGTGCTCGAGGAGGGGCCTTATGGTCCGACCCGTTTGCTTGTGACCGGCAAAAGGGGACGATTTGACGCGCCGGGGAACCCCATCAACTGCGGGAATTCTGGCACGACCATGCGACTTCTCTCGGGCGTCCTGACCTCACAACCATTTGAAGTCGTTCTGACGGGAGATGAATCGCTTTCCCGCCGCCCCATGGATCGGGTCGCTACTCCCCTGCGCCAAATGGGCGCCATGATGCGTGGTGAAGGCAAAACTCTGACGGCACCGATCCACATCATTGGGACCCGTGAGGTCAAGCCAATCGAATACGACATGCCGGTGGCCAGCGCCCAGGTCAAAAGCGCCATTCTGTTGGCAGGATTGGCCGCAAAAGGCAAGACCACGATCATCGAACCCGCTCCGTCCCGGGATCATACCGAGCGCTTGCTCCAGTATTTCCTGGTCAAAACCATTCGGGACAAGAACCGGCTTTCGATCTGGGGAGGCCAGACTCCCGAGTCCCGGGACCTCAAGGTGCCCGGTGATATCTCCAGCGCGGCTTTCTGGATCGTGGCCGCCGCCTCCATGCCGGGCGCCCGGCTCTTTGTCCGTGACGTGGGCTTGAATCCCACGCGCACCGGTATCCTTTCGGTGCTTCTGAGGATGGGTGCCCGCATTCAGGAAGTGGTGGACTTTTCTGACGGGGAGCCGATCGGCTCCGTCGAAATCCATGGCACCAAATTGAAGGGGGTGGAGATCGGTGGCGCCGAGATTCCCAATGTGATCGACGAGATTCCCATTTTGGCGGTGGCGGGCGCCCTTGCCGAGGGCAAGACCACCATCCGGGATGCCAAAGAACTCAGAGTAAAGGAGTCGGATCGTATTTCTGCCGTGGCAGAGAGTCTCCGGCGCATGGGCTGCTCCGTGGAGGAATACATTGACGGAATGGAAGTCCAAGGCGGCGCCTCTCTGAGTGGCGCCACGATTGACAGCCTTGGGGACCACCGGATCGCCATGGCCTTTGCCATCGCCGGATTGTTCGCCACTGGCACCACCACCATCCGTGATGTCGAGTGCATCGGCACCTCCTACCCCGGCTTCGCGCAGGAGTTGAAGCAAGTGCAGCGCTGATCATGGAGGTCGAGAAATCAGTGGATCCCCCGGTGGTCGTGGCCATGGACGGCCCTGCGGCATCGGGCAAAAGCAGCGTGGCCCGGAGGCTGGCGGCAGATCTGGGGTTTCTCCATGTCAACACCGGGGCCATGTACCGCGCTTTCACGTGGCAGGTCCTGCATAACGGAATCGATCCCCGTGACACGGATGCCGTTTTGGCTCTGTTGAAAACCACCCATTTCGGATTCGACGTGGAAGGGGACACCGCCGTCATTTTGATCAATGGGGTCGATCCCGGAGAAGGGCTTCAGGAGGCGTTGGTGGCGGCACATGTGTCCACCATTGCGGCCAATCCGGATGTCCGGAGCCGTCTGGTTGCGGAGCAGCGCGCGTTGGGCGAGGCCCGGTCAGTGGTCATGGAAGGCCGTGACATTGGCACCGTGGTCTTCCCGGCCACTCCCCATAAATTCTTCATCGATGCCAGACCGGAAATCCGTCAGGCCCGCCGGGAAGCCCAGGGGCTGGTGGATTCCATCCATGATCGCGATCGGCAGGACACTTCTCGCAAGGCCGATCCGCTGCGGCCTGCAGAAGGTGCGGAGATCATTGACACCAGCGACCATGATTTGGAGGCCGTTCTCGCCATCGTCAAGGAGCGGCTTGCCGCCCAAGGTCTGCCCTTTTGATTTGCATTGGCAATCCACAGAACGATGACCATCCCGTATTTCATCACCAAACACACCTTCCGGATCGTTGCCAAGATCCTCTGGCGTCACCGGTTGTATTTTCCCGAGCGGGTCCAAGTTCAAGGGCCCTGTCTCATTGCAGTGAATCACGCCAGCTTTCTTGATCCGCTTGCGGCGGGGAGTTTTTTCCCGGGATCCATCTATTTCCTGGCCCGCAAGACTCTCTTCCACGGTTTCCTAGCCTGGCTTTTGCCTCGTCTCCAGGCTCTGCCGGTGGATCAGGACAATCCGGAAGTCTCCACACTCAAGCGCATGGTCAAAGTCCTCAAGGACGGCCACAAGCTCCTCATCTTTCCCGAAGGGGAACGGACTTGGGATGGTCAATTAAAGAGCTCCGGGGAGGCCGGGGTAGGATTTGTCGCCGCCAAGGCCGGGGTGCCAGTCCTGCCGGTGAGGATTTTTGGTGCCTACGAGGCCTATCCCCGCGGGGCGAAATTTCCCAAGCCCGGTCGGGTCAGCGTGGTGCCCGGTCCCCTGCTGGACTTCGGAACGTTTCCCGAAGAATCAGGTTTGTCGGGCAAGGAACTCTATCAGGCCATCAGTGACCGCATCATGCAGGCTATTGCCGCGATCGAATTGCCCGGGGCCTGAAGGGGGCTCTTTGGATGGAATCCTGTTTGCTCCGGGTCCAAAGGCAGCGTAAGGTCTGCGCTTCTAACCCAAATCAGCGGATTAGGCTGCATTTTTCTTCCAAGGCCGCTCTCAAAAAAAACTGCTTAAAAATACATGCGTGCCATTGCCCTTCCGATTGTCGCTTTCGCCCTTGCGGTCACCCCCACACCGCTTTCCGCACAGGATGGTGAGGCCGCCAAAAAAGATCCCGAGCCTGCCCCTGCCGCGGCACTTCCTGATGATGGGCTTTCCCTTAAGGAAAAGGCCGGGTACGCCTACGGGGTCCTCATTGGCACCCAGCTCAAAAGCCGGGGCATCGACCTTGACTCCGCCCAGCTCAAAAAGGCGTTCGACGACGTTTTTTCAGGGGCCAAGCTGGCATACAACGAAGACCAACTGGACGCCATCATGCGCGAGGTGAGCGAAGCCGGAGCCAAAGCCGCAGTCGAATCCAACAAGAAGTTCCTCGATGAAAACGGCAAGAAGGAAGGCGT
The DNA here is from genome assembly GCA_024233005.1 of Akkermansiaceae bacterium. Taxonomy (GTDB): domain Bacteria; phylum Verrucomicrobiota; class Verrucomicrobiia; order Verrucomicrobiales; family DEV007; genus JACKQE01. Next base: position 290,552 of record JACKQE010000002.1, read on the forward strand.
CAAAACGACGGCTTCGGGTCTGCAATACGAAGTCGTCACCGCGGCTGAAGGTGCCAAGCCAGCGGCAACGGACAGTGTCAAAGTCCACTACGAAGGCAAGTTGATCGATGGTTCGATTTTTGACAGCTCCGTGCAGCGCAAAGAGCCCGTCACCTTCCCCCTCAATCAGGTCATTCCTGGTTGGACCGAAGGCGTTCAGCTCATGGCCAAAGGTTCCAAGTACCGGTTTGTGATCCCTCACAATCTGGCCTATGGCCCGGAAGGCCGCCCCGGTATTCCTCCCTACTCGACCCTTATTTTTGAAGTGGAACTGCTCGGGATCAACGAGCCGTAACCTTCCCGGTTACCGGTGTTTTGAGAAAGCGGGAGTTCGTTCCATCAGGAGCGGCTTCCGCTTTTTATCTTCATGCGCGATTCACTGACGACTCTTTTCCGCTATTGGGAGCAGCGACGCCGGGTCTTTGCTTCACGCGATCAACTGGAGCGCTTCCAGGAGGAGCAGGTCCGGCGGCTTCTTCGGCGGGTGGTCCCCGCTTCCGACTTCACGAGGGAGCGCTTTGGGAGCCTGCCCTGGGAGGAGTGGCAGCGGATTCCGGTAATGGACAAGCCATTGCTTCTGCAGTATTTCGACCGGCTCAACACGGGAGGAATCTCCCGCGATGAGGCGTTCGCCTTAGCCAGGCTGGCTGAGCGGACGCGGGATTTCAAGCCCCAGCTGCGGGGAATTACCGTCGGGCTCTCATCCGGAACTTCCGGTCGTCAGGGGATTTTTCTGGTCAGCCGGGAGGAGCGGTGCCGGTGGGCGGGAACCATTCTGGCGAAAATGCTTCCCCGCGGTCTTTTGGCCGGTGAACGCGTCGCCTTTTTCCTTCGCGCTGGTGGCAACCTCTATGAAACCGTTCGCACCCGCGGGTTGCAGTTCGAGTTTTTTGATCTGATGGACGAGATGGAGCGCCACCTCTCCCGTCTGAAGTGTCTGCAGCCCACCATTCTGATTGGGCCTCCATCCCTGCTGGTGGAACTGTCCCGGTTGGTCAGCAAGGGGATCCTCACCCTGCCCGTCGTCCGGGTCATCTCGGTAGCCGAGGTGCTTGATCCTCTCGACCGGGAGGTGATCGAATCCGCTTTTGGCCAGGTATTGCATCAGGTCTACCAAGCCACCGAAGGTTTTCTGGGAGCCACCTGCTCTTTCGGTGTTCTCCATCTCAACGAGGATCTTCTGATTTTCGAAAAAGAGTTCATTGAGGCAGGGGAAGGGCCCTTTATCCCGATCATCACGGATCTGTTCCGAACAACCCTGCCCATCATCCGTTACCGCTTGGACGACATTCTGGTTCCTCGGCGCGCGCCCTGCCCATGCGGTTCGGTCTTGCTGGCTTTGGACCGTGTCGACGGTCGTTGTGATGATGTCTTCTATTGGCCGGCTCTTGAGGGGGCGGGATGGCGCCGGATCTACCCTGACTTTATCCGGAAAGCCGTGATGGAAGCCGATGCAGAGGTGCGTGACTTCCGCGTCCGCCAACTCTCACCCGGCGAGGTCGAACTCTCTATCGAAGGGGCGGCAACGGCATTCCTCCGGGTCAGCGAGGCCTTGCTCGCATTGGCGCGCCGAAATCAGGCGCAACCTCCGGTGATTCGGTTGGCGAACGGATTTCCAACCCGAAACCGTGATCAGAAGCTGCGTCGCATCGAGCGCTGCTTCACCCCGGAAGCGCTCAGCGGGCCGCTCGCTTGAGGATCAGTTCCCCGACACGCTCCAAGGGGGCATGTTTTCTGGAAATTCCCCGGAAATGATGGAGGCGCCGTTGGGTGGATTCATCGGAAAGCAGGAATTGGATTTGTTGGACGGCGTCTTGGGGAGAGAGCTTCAGCCTCGCTCCCAACCCGTGATGGACGATCCGTGCGGCGTGGTCGAACTGGTCATAATCATGGGGCCACACCATCATCGGAATTCCGTGGAAGAGGCAGGAATAGAGCAGACCTGACCCACCATGGAAGAGGACGGCCCGATAATTCGAGAGGCATTGATCGTACGGGATGTAGTCACACACCAGGACCCGGCCTGTCATTTCCTGGCGGGTTCCTCCCGGTAGTCCCCGCGAAAAGTGGAAAACCACCCCCGGCAGGCGTTCCGCCAAGTCCACGATCAACGCAAGCGCGCGGTCTTTCGCCCATAGGAGATGAGTGCCGAGACTGACCAAAATGTGGGGACGATCATCCTGGATCGGAGGAAGGGGCGCCCCGAAGCCTGGAGCACCCCGGGGATACCCGATAAACTCGAGCGACGCTGGCCAGTCCCGTTCGAACTCGAACTCTCGCAGTCCCAGGGCGAGGATTTTCTCGGGGGAATACACGGCCTCGGTGCCGTCTGCACGGTAGATGGAAGGCAGCCCCAGTTGGTCGAATTGCGTCCGGTATCGCCAGGCCACGAGGGATTTGAAAATCCTGATGCCCCTCCTTCCAAGGCGGTCGCGCCATGCGGAGAGCCATCCGGTAGCTGGCATCCATCCACCGAGGTAGGAGGGCGTGCCGGTCCGGGATTCAATGGCGCACGGGCTTGCGACAGAGGTCCACCAGGGAATGCCCATGGCAAGAGCCAACCAACCGGCCACCGGCAGCACCGAATCCACGAGCACCAGATCAGGACGGTCGGCCAGCCAGAGAGACCGCAACTCTTCCTGCAACCCTTTCATGAGATTGAGATTGCTTTCCAACTGGCGGGCCAGTCGCAGCGGGTTGGTTTTCACCTGGTGCGGAGGATTGGCAATGGCTTCAACGGTCTCATCATGACCGGGTAGGAGTCCGATGCCTTCCAAGCCGGCCGCCGCCACGGCCTTTTGTCCTTTGTCGGTGGTCAGAACACGGACCCGGATGTCAAGACCGGCGAGGTGACTTCCGATGGACAACAAGGGGTGCAGGTGCCCGGCAAAGGGCGGGGTGACAAGGTCAATCCGCATGATTGGCGGCGAGGGTCTCAGTGAAAGGGCAGTGGCAGGCCGCCAGTTGAAGGCGGGAAGGGTCGATTCGCCGAATTTTATCCTGCGTGGCCAGGTAATCCGGGTAGGAGTGTTGGATCTTCCGCGAGGGCACCGGCAACGGCTTCTGACTCCGGAGTTGGTCAAGATTCCAACAGGCATCCGTAATGTAGAAAACGGGCTTGGGATCGACATTAAGGACGAAACCCAGGTGCCCTGGGGCGTGACCAGGGAGATGCACAAGCCACAGGCTTTGGTCTCCAAAATAGTCCAGCATGTCAAATTCCCGCCAATCCTCCTTCCCCCGATGGAAGAGATCCCGCCCCAGCGCTATGGCGCGGTCATTGAAACCCTTTGGCAGGAGGTGTGAGAGGAACCCCTGACGCACCTGGGAAACAACCGGAAGATCCGACAACTCGTCAAGTCCCTCATCCAGATAGACAAACCGGGCTTTCGGAAAACAACGCACGCCGCCGATGTGGTCGGCGTGGAAATGGGAAAGAAAAATTTCCCCTGGTGGGTCCCAGCCATGGGTTGCCAAAATCTGTGAGGCATCTCCCGCCGGATTCAAAGTGGCCGGAGTCATCCACCGGTAAAACCTTTCGGGGAAGGAGTCGGTCGCTTCCATGAAATGATGACTGTAGCCGGTGTCGATCAAACAGGTGCCTTCCGTTGGATGGTGGAATGCCAGGAAAAGGGCATGGAAGCGGCGGGTCCCCCAGCCTTTGCCATCGGCCAGCCAGCGCAGTTGGCGGCAATATCCCCCCTGAAAAAAGGCGAACCGTGAAAGTCGGGTGGATTTCATCACAAACGGAATAGGAGGGCTGCCTGGGAGTATCCCGCCGAGGTGCCCATGAGTAGCACCGGATCTCCGGAATGGATGGCTCCGGAGCGTCGGCATAGGTCCAACACATAGGGAATGCCGGCGGCGATCAGGTTGCCATGAAGGGCGATGGAGCTTTGATGGTAGTGTTCCGGTGGAAACCCGAGAAGACGCCGCATCAATCGAAGGGAGGCTGGCGAGGCGGGATGCGGCACCACCTGGACGGAATCCGCGGCCATCCCCGCTTCCGCGAGGAGCCGTCCGATCATGGGAGGAAGGAGATCTCTTGCCACTCGGAAGACCCCTGGTCCATCCATGTGGAAGCGGAAGTCCGCATCATTCCCCACATGATAAGCGTACGGTGGAAGGCCATGTCCTCCGCCTTTGACTTCGCAGAGGGCGGCGTGGGCGGCGTGGGTTTCATGGGCGAAATAAAACCCGGGACCGGGTTCGCAGCGCTCCAGAACAACCGCCGCCGCTCCATCGCCAAAGATGGTCGCGCTTTCCTGCTCCGCCCAGTTCACCCCGGCCAGCGCGGCTTCCGAGGAGACGATGAGGATGCGGCGGTAGCATTCATCGCTGAACAGGCTGTTGGCCAAATGCAGAGCGACCACGAAACTGAGGCAGGTGCTGCCGACATCAAAGCAGGGAATCCGGTCCGCCGCGCTGCCAAACCGGGCCTTGACGAGAGCAGCGTTGCAGGGGATGGGCTGCTCCCGGCAGGTGCTGGCATCGATCAGCAGGTCGATCCCTTCCCAGTCCATCCGGGCATCCTGCAGCGCGGCGACGATGGCCTGCTCGGCCATGCTACCGAGACTTTCCGGAAAGCGGCATTCATGGCGGTGGATCACTCCGGAATGCTTGCGGGTCCACCCCTTGGGCAGGTTGGCCCGGAGATCGATGTCTGCGTCGCTGAGCCGGGTTGCTGGCAGATAGGCGCCGGTTCCCAGAATCTTGAAACATTGTCTCATGGTGCGGGAGGGGGCATTCCTTTCTGGGCGGGGACGAGGCTTTCCAGAAGTCGGCCAATGGAAGCGAGGACGCAAGGGTGATTCCAGTAGTCCATGTGACCGGCTCCGGGGATGATCACATCGGCTCGACGGACAAAAGCACGGGAAATCCAATCGGCAGAACCTTGGATCGAAGTGCAGGGGAACTGCGGAGGACTGCTCATGACCGGGCCACAGGCGATGACATGGAGCAATTTCCCAGCGAGGAAGGGGCGGAAAAGCCGGTTCAGGATCTCAGCCCCGCAACTGCCGGTGATCAGGACCAGGCCTCGCTCACAAGAATCTGCCAGATTGGTCAGGTGGGGCAGGGCGGTCTCCTGATAGATGCGTCCCCTCGAGCGAAAAAACTGCCTGGCATTGGATAGACTGGCTCGCCAGAGCGGAATCGGGGAAACGCCGGGACTGTCGGCAATCCAGGGAAAGTTGCGGCCGACCACCCAGTCCTCCGCCAGTTTCAGCGATGTCAGCAGGGCGGTTTGGGACTCGCTCAGGGCGCATGAAGACGGATCGCTCAAACCGGTGAGAAGGGCCACTTTGACCGGTGTCCTGGGAAACGGTGCGGGAGGCCGGGAATACAGCATGGGAGTCAGGACCGTCGAGGGATTTCACTCCAGGCGCCATCCGGACCCATCCGCAGATCCCTCGATCTCCAGTGGATGCGGCGGCAAAGGAGGGCATGGCCCAAATGAAGCGGCTGCAGCAATTCCGCAAGGATGGAATGATGCCATCGGATGGTGAAACCACCGGGCATCACTGCGGTCAGCATTCGTTTGGTCGACTGGTCACGCAGCCACAACAGCCCCACCGCAGACAAGGCCGCGCCGGGAGAGAACGCGGCGATCCAGAAGCCGAGCGACAGCCAGATCAGGAATGGCGGAAGCGCCAGAATCAGAATCAGGAGGAGCCTCGTCCCCGGACTCTGCTGCTGCACTTGGTGATTGGCGAACACAAACCAACGGTGCATCAGTCGGACATAGGAGGTGGCATCCGGGACGCTGGTTCGGATCAGCTGCGGTTGGATCCCCTGAATGATGCTTCCGCCATGCTTGTGAATGAGCCGCGCCATGGCATGATCGTCAGCGATCTGGTCGAGGATGGCTGAGAACCCACCGTAACCGGACAGGGTGGCGGTTTTCATGACATAAAACATGCCGTTGAGGCTGAGAGGCTCTGCGACGCCGAGCAGTGACAGGTAAGCGAAGACGGAGTTATTGTTCACGAAGTGCGAAACCAGGGATGACCACAAGTTTAATCCCGGCAGGTACAAAGGCAGGCCGGTGTAGGCATTGGCCCTTTCCAGCGCGAACCGGGCCCTGTCCAGTGCTTCCGGCTCCAGGCGGGTGTCATCGTCGAGCACTGCGACGAACCCGGTGGTGACCTGCTCGAATCCCAGCATCAGCTTGTAGGTTTTTGGGTTCGCGTTCTCCGGATGGGCCGGGCAGGTCAGGATGCGGATTCGATCCGCCAGTGATGGGGCACTTTCTCTGATCGAATGGGTGACTTCGGCTGCGAGGGAATCTTCCTCATCGATCAGCCAGATGAACAAGGCCGTGTCCGGCGTGGTGTTGAGGTTGTGTTGCAATGACTCCCGCAGGGCGGGATCGCCGCTCAGGATGGGCTGCAGCAGGGTCACCGAACCCCTCTGCTCCCTGCCTTGTGGTTGCAGGCGCAGAGCCCGCAGGCCCAGCCGGATTTTGATCGCAAGAAGCGCAAGATACAACCCTCCCGTGATCCATCCCAGAAACAGCAGAACGGAGGAGGAGGTGGGAAACATGGAGGCAGCCATCAATAAGGTTGCGTGTCCTGCACCCATTGGACGAAGCGTTCCACTCCCTCCCTGACCGGAATCCGGGGTGGCCCGAAAACGCCCAGCATTTTGGACACATCGAAGGTCTTCGAGTAGGCAAAGACGCTGACCCCGAACCGGGTGATGGGCGGCTCCTTGCCGGGCAAAAAAAGGCGGTGCAGCGTTTCCAATAACCCTGCAGCCACCATCGCGGTGGCGACTCGGACTTGTCGCCGGGGGTGGGGAATCCCCAGGCGTTCGAGCAGCTGCAGCAGGAAATCGATGATGGGCACCGGTTCGTGGTTTGTCAGATTGATGCAGCCGTCGGGCCAGTCGTTCCGGAGGGATTGGAGGAGGATGTCTGTCAGATTGTCGATATAGATCAGGTCACCCAGGACCGGAGGTCCGCTGCGGACGAGAAGGGGCAGTTTGCCGGCGCGCGCTGCGGTGACAATGCGGGGAAAGACCACGCTGTCTCCGGGGCCGAACACCGCACGGGGTCGAAGGATCAGCCGGGGACCTTCGTATTCTGCCACCAGTGCTTCCGCCCGCCTTTTGGTTTCGGCATACAGATTGATGGCCCGGCGGGGTAGGGGAGTGGACTCGGAGAGGTCCAGTTGGTCGGCATTCTCATAGTAGACACTGGAGGAGGAGAGGTAAACCAGTCTGGGCCAGCCAGTGCGCCGGCAGTAATCGATGACCTGACGGGTGGCCTCCACGTTGTTCGTTTCATAGTCACGGCGCCGGCCCCAGGGGGATGACAATGCGGCGGCATGCACCACCGTCTCTGGTCGGGAAGCCAGTGTGAACGACTCCGAAAGGTCCACCTGGCGGTAATCAGGGGAATCCAAGGGTCTGCGTCCGACCCCCAGGGCCGCCACTCCGGCCTCCCGCAAGGATGCCATCAGCTTCGATCCGATGAAGCCGGAGGCTCCCGTCACCACCACTTTGGCATCCCTTTCGTGCATGGAGTTCAGTATGGTCGGTGCGTGCGCCGTTGCCAGAGAAATTCGACCTCAGGAGCTGGCATCTCCCGGGGGACAGGATTCCTGGCGGAATGGAACGGGCCACTTCAAATGGGGCATTCCGTGATCACGTCAAAGGCGTTGTTCCTCGATGTCATAGACATCGAACCAGACGTAGACTGGTTGGTTTCGGCGGAGGTGTTGCGCGATGTAGCCTTCCAAAAAGATCTGAAGTTCCACCGGCATGTCGCAAACCCGGGTGCAGCGCATTTTATTGTTCCAAAGAACCAACTCAGTGGGTTCCTTGATCTGGGATTGGCTGGTGATCCAATCCGCGATTTCGCTGTCGGTCGCTCCAGAGGACACAAATTCACGGAAACTTCCGGCCGAAATACCGGAAAAGTCAAAGAATGTACGGTCGAGCGGGCAATCAAAGTGGTATTCGCCATTCCTGCCCGCCAAGGTGGCCCGGCATTTGTCCAACGCCCTGGCGGCCACGACATATCCGGCAAGGGTATCTCGAGGGCTTCGGGGAAAACCGGTATTGAGGTCGGGAGCGAGAAGGGAAAGTCTTTCAGCAGGTGTCATGGGGGTGATGCCTTCGATCTGGGCTATGACTTGGGGGTGAATTAGGGGATCGTCTGAGAGGTTCCCATGAAATTCTGCTCACTTCGACGAGTGATTCGAATGCTCAATCGGAAATGCGACGGCGTTTGTCACCCAAACCACTTTCATCGACGAAGAATCCTGAATTAGAGACGGGGATATTGACTGAATTCTGATCTACATTCGAAGGCGAATGCCAGATTCTCAAATCAAATCCTGACAATCAGACGATTGAATATTCAACTGGACAATTTTTCGACAAGAGTTGGTGGGGTTGACAAGATGCTTCGTCAAAGGATCCAAGACCGAACCGAAGCCCAAAAATCGGGACGAATCGCCGGCTTTCGACCTTTGCGTGGCCGGTCCCGAGATCGTCCGGGGAGGCATGGGAAGCATCCGCGTTGCGGAAGGCAGCAAGCTGAGGCGTTCCTTAGCGATCACCATGGTCCACCGGGACACGTCCTCCGGTCCGGCACGTTTTCATGTTGAAGCCGAGGTGCTGGCCCAATTGGCTCACCTCAACATCGTTCCCATTCATGATTTCGTTCGTGAGAATGGGAAACCTCCTTTCTATTCGCGATAGCTCGTCAAGGACCGACCCCTTCAGGCCATCATCAGTGATCTTTGGGAGGATAAAAGCCGCGCCAGCACTGAGAGCACCCTTGCCTGGATTGTGTTCACTTTCCGGAAGGTCTGTGATGCAAGGATACTTGTCCTTAACCGTGGGATCATCCATCGAGATCGATCTTATGACGAATAACATCAGGGTGGGAGATTTCGGAGAATTCCTGGTTATGGATTGGGGTCTCGCCAAAAAATGGGATGAAACACCGATCCGCGAACTCGACTTAGCGATTGATCCCGGAACGGAAAACTTTGCGGAAACGCTGCAGGGTGACGTGATGGGAAAGCCACATTCTATGAACCAAAACAGGCATCAGGTGATATCGCTCAACTCCATCAACGATCTGGTATCCTCTCCCTAGGGGGAAGCTATACGCGATCCTGGCATTGCCCCCCATCGAGGGGGCGATCCTGCAGGAAGTCCCCGACAAGGTCTGTCGCGGAAAGATTGTCTCGCCAACAACCTACGGGCCCGCCAGCGGAAGCGGTCGGCAAATAATAGCAGGAGACCCATTGGAGGCAAAGACGGTCACTCCATTGTCTCATTTCTCGGATGGGAAGATTGCACTCGCCTTATCCGCCATGGTGATGAATGCGCTTCAGCGCGAAACAGTGAATCATTCCCCTAAGGTCGAATCTCCACCTGCCGATATCGAGACGTATCGGGGAGGATTTGCACCTGAAAACGCATTTAATTTTGAGTTTGAGGCGTGGGGTTACGATAGAATAGGTTGCAACCCTTTCGTCAATCCCCAAGGCAATGGCGATGCGCAGAAACCTTCCCTCACGCCATCCGAGTCGAGGTGATCGAAGGGGGAGTCTTCGGTCAGGGTGACTCCGGCCCGTCGTGAAGCACCTCGATCTCCACAGGGATGATCCCTGCCTCGATCATGTCTAATTTCTTGGCGGCGTGGAGGCTCAAATCGATGAGGCGGCCTTTGCAGTAAGGGCCGCGGTCGGTGATCTTGACGGTTTCGCAAGAGCCGTTGCTGAGGTTGGTCACGCGTACCAGCGTGCCGAAGGGTAGCGTGCGATGCGCCGCGGTGGACACGGAATCGTTCAAGGGAACGCCGCTCGAGGTGCGGGTCCCGTTGGTATCGACCTCATAGAAACTGGCGGTTCCGCAGGAGGCCTTCTTATCCTTCTCGGCATCTGCGAGACGCGCGCCTTCATCCTCCGATCTCGGAGCCCCGCGAAGGGCTTCGTAGTATCCGATCAAGATTGAGATGGCCAGAACGGTTGTCACCAGCCAAAGCAGGGGCTTTCTCATGAGCGGAAGATGGGGGTGGGGTGCACGGAATCGAAACTTTGGAGTCGGATATTCCTTAGCCTATCGTCTTCCTGGCAGGCCCTCTATGGGGTGAACGCCCCATAGAGGGCGCCGCTCGCTGAACGTGTCGGATCGCGTTTGAATCGATCGGGTTCGCCTTGATAACCCCTGCTATCCGAACGGCCCAACAAGGTGCTTCATTGAATGAACCGAGCCGCTCAACGGGTGGAGCTGTCTTGTGAGGCTGAATCTGTTGGGTGCCTGCAAATGCGCCCCGCTCCCTGACTGTCAGGAATTCGCGTGTTAACCTCCTCTGGTGGAGAAGCTTGGAATGGGTGATAGCACCTGTGTTAGGACTGAAGGCGCCGACACTCAGCGGCAGATCGCGCCAGAAATCACACCTTCGGTTCCCAACCCGGGCGGTAGTCTCGTCTCACGAGCTTGGAGGCCTCGGGATTGTCGGTGGATTTCATGTTGGGGCCGTCCCAATTGATTGGGCGGCCCTCACCAATTTTCTGCGCGATGCAGCCGAGCAGGATAACTTCGGTGAGGTAGGCGGCGATCTCGAAATTTGAGTAGGCCGGCGTGCCGTCTGTCATCATGTTGAACCACTCCTTGACGTGGCCGGGCGAACGCGGGATCGACTGGGGAATCGTCTTGCAAAGCTCGTGCTGATCGCCGGGGAGGTAGGCCGCCTCGTCGTTCCGCTTGAGGAAGAAGGATCCACCGTAGTCATCTCCTGAATAAAACTCGCCCTCGTCTCCAATAATCAGCGCTCCGCTCTGCGGGAGCTTGCCCTGTGAAGCCACCACGTGCTTGGTGAGATCCGGGTAGGGCCGAATCGGCCAGAAGTCGGGTTTCGGATTGCCTTCGTACCAAAAAAACTTGAGTGGTGGCAACCCTTCGCGCTCCGGGAAATCGAATCGGATCCGGGAACTGAGCGGGTAAGTCTCCGGGTAATCGCGCGAGGAAAATTCGCACTCGATCCGAGTCGGATACCCGAGCTTGAGGGCGCGGAATGGCATGTTGACGGTGTGGCAGGCCATGTCGCCCAGGGCGCCGGTGCCGAAGTCTTTCCAACCGCGCCATTTGAAGGAGTGATAAACGTCGTTTTTGTACGGCCGATTCTGAGCCGGCCCCAACCAGAGATCCCAGTCGAGGTTGGCGGGAACCGGGTCTTCCCCCTCGGGACGCGCCATCCCCTGCGGCCAGATGGGCCGGTTTGTCCAGACATGGAGTTCGAGCGGTTTTCCGATCACCCCGGCTTGGATCACTTCGACCGAACGGCGCAGACCGTCGTTGGCACTGCCCTGGTTGCCCATCTGGGTGGCCAGCTTTTTCTCGCGCGCAAGTTCCCGCATCGTTCGCGCTTCCCATACCGTTTGGGTCAGCGGTTTCTGGACGAAGGCGTGCTTGCCGAGTTGCATCGCGGCAATGCCGGCGACGCCATGGCAATGATCGGGCGTGGAGACGGTGACCGCGTCGATCCCCTTTTCCATTTCATCCAATAGCTTGCGCCAATCCTGAAACTTCGCGGCTTTGGGAAACTTCTCGGCCTTCTTGTTCAGGGTGTTGGTGTCGACATCGCACAGGGCGACGATTTCACCGCCTTCGGCAGCGGCGTTGTCGGTGTCGCTGGACCCTTTCCCGCCGACTCCGATACAGGCGATCCGGATCTTCGAGTTCAGGTTCTGGCCGCGGACGATGGCGGGAACTCCGAAGGTGGCTCCGGCGGCGAGGCCGGTGTTGCGGAGGAATTTGCGGCGGGTGGTGGCGGACATGGCTTTGAGGGGTGAATGATAATGAGCTTTGGGGAATGCAGATCCTTTACGGTTTCTCGACGATCCAGATGTTGCGATACTGGAGTGGATTCCCGTGGCCCTGAAGCTTGATCACGCCGGGCGTTCCCTCGGCTTCATTCCTCGATCCGCCGGTCTTGCCTGTGATTTCCAGCTTGTCGTGAATCACGACTCCGTTGTGCTTCAGGGTCATCACCGCGTTCTTGATTTTCTTGCCGTCTTTGTCGGCGACTGAATTGGTGAATTCCACATCATAGGTCTGCCAGCTCAGGGGCGGTGCGCACATATTAACCAGCGGTTTGGCCTTGGTGTAGACACCGCCGCATTCATTGTTCTCACCCTCAAGACCAAAGGAGTCGAGAATCTGAACCTCGTAGTGATCGACCTGGTAAAAGCCACTGTTTCCGCGTCCCTGTCCCCGGGCCGCCGGCTTGAAGGGCAGCATGAATTCGAGATGCATGGTGTAGTTGTTGAACGTGTCCTTGGTCTTGATGTCCTGCCCATCGGTGTTCAGCAACTGGGTTTTCTCGTCCACCCGTCCGCCAATAAATGCATCCTTGTGGGAGCCGTCGAAAAGAATCTTGGCGCCTTCCGGAGGCTTGGCGCCCATTGTCTTGCTGACCCGATCGACCTTGGTAAGGGTGAATGCGGTGCCGTCGGCACTTTTCCCGGTGAACTGGTCTCCCGCAATCGCTCCGGTGTAGGGCTGGTTCCCTGCCGGGGGGAATTTTGCGGTCGCTGAAAATTCGTCCGGCTTTCCGGCAAGGTATTTCCGGTTTCCCTCGGCGGGTTTGAAGGTGGCGCCTGTGCCATCGAGCGTTCCATCCAGCAGGCTGCGGTTTTGCTGATCCCAACCTGCTCCCGGCAGTCCACCGGTAAAAAGCACCGCCTGGAACCGGCCCTCACCCAGCGCAATCACCTGGGCGCCAAGGTTGTCCCCGGCATATTCGCCTTGGATCTGAAAATCCGGAGGGAGTGTCTGGTCTTTTGGATTCGTCCAGAGCCCGGGCTCGGCGAACACACTGGGCGCGGCGAGCAAGGCAACGCCGGAGATTACGATCGAGAGGTTGGTTAATTTCATGAGATCATTCTGTTTCAATTGCACGGGGTTGCCAATGACGCATTGCCGGTTCCGACTCAACAGGGGCGGGTCGGCGACCTGACCCTGTTGGCTCGAAAGGCGGCCCTTTGATCACTCACGCCGCCGCGTGCTCGCTCGCGATATTCACGAAACAGTGGACGTGGGGAAGCACCCGGTAATTCCAGATGAAACCGGGACCGTCCAATCGCCAGAAGTGCCAGCGAACCTTTTTGTCATCGGTGCTTTCCCCGTCACGGGTGAAGGCCAGGTGAATCTGATCCATCCCGCCGTTGACCTTGATGATTTCCATGACTTCGTCGGCGTCTTCCGTGCGGAACGGATCGAGCAGGGTTCGCATCACTTTTTCCACCTGCGCTTTCTGTCCGGCAGTGAGATCCCGGTAGGCGATTCCCGGTCGTGGTGCGTCCGCTTTCGCAAAGGTGATTCCTTTCTGGCCGTCGCCGGGATTTTCCGAAACCACCTTCTTCTGCTGTGCGGCGTCCAGCGAGTCGAAGACCGCCTGCACCTGCTCGGTCTGGTAGCGATACACATTGGAGGCGGCGTAGCCGGGGTCGCGGTGGCCATAGTAAATCGGGCCACCGAATGCCGCCCCGGGCATCGAGTTCCCGTCGCAGCGCAGGGTCAGATGGTGACCGGTGAACAGCCAGGCAAATTCCTTGTCTCCGCTGGGATCGCCGAAAATCGTGGCGCCGCAGCCGTCGAAGGAGATTAGATGAGAAGGCAGCGGGGGGCGCTTGATCGCCCTGTTATCCTAGCTGCTGTCATGAAAAACAAGATCCCACGCATCACCATCGGAACCGACCTCGGAGACAAGTCCCACGCGATCTGCGTCCTCGACAAGGCGGGCGAGATCATCGAACAACGGTCCATCACCAATCACCGCGATTCGCTCCGGAGACTCTCTCAAAAGTATCCCAAAGCCCGCATCGCAATGGAGGTGGGAACCCACAGTCCTTGGATCAGCAGGTTCTGGCAAGCCCTGGGGCACGAAGTCATCGTTGCCAATCCACGCAAACTTCGCGCTATTTACACGAGCACCCGCAAGAGCGACCAAACCGACGCCTGCATGATCGCTCGGCTCGCTCGCGTCGACCCCACCCTGCTGCACCCCATCGAGCATTCCTCCGAGGAAGCGCAGCGGGACCTGCTCCAGATCAAACTGCGCGACAACCTCGTGCGCCAGCGCGTGGACATCATTTCCTCCGTTCGATTCACCCTCAAAAGCATGGGGCTGAAAATCGCCTCACCGAACACCCAATGCTTTGCCAAACGCTGTCGCCAGAACCTTGCCGCGCTCGACCCCGTTCTGCTTGCCCACTGCGAACCCTCGCTGCGTGTCATCGATGCGCTCACCCTCAGCATCCGCGAACTTGAAAAACAGATCGAATCATTATGCGAGAAACGGTATCCCCAAACGGAGATCCTCAGAAAGATCGCGGGAGTGGGGCCGATCACCGCGTTGACCTTTGTCCTCACCATCGGGGATCCCCGGCGGTTCCGCTCGAACCGTGATGTGGCCGCCTATCTAGGCTTGGTTCCCCGTCGGGATCAGTCGGGGGAAACGGACAAACAACTGAGGATATCGAAAGCCGGTGATGCCTATCTGCGGAGGCTGTTGGTCAGTGCCGCGCATTACATCCTTGGCCCCTTCGGCCCGGACTGCGACTTGAAACGTCATGGAGAGCAACTCGCCGCAAAGGGAGGACGCGGGGCGAAAAAGAAAGCCGTCATCGCAATCGCCAGAAAGCTTTCCGTCTTATTGCTGACCCTCTGGAGTCGCGGGGAAAGCTACGAGCCGCTGCGCAAAGCCCTGCCACTGGAAACCAGGGCCGCCTGAGGCCCCTCTCCCTGGAAACACGATGAAACAATTTCGAAGATTTGGAACGACCGCGAAGCAGCGCCGGCACCAGTCCCAGGGACAGAGTGCGAGAACAAGATAGCGGCGTTCCCTCCCATTTGTCACAGGAAACAAGGATCAAAATCATGCACCAGGTCACAGCAACGGAACCGACCACTCGAGTGCGTATGGAAGCACGACTCCCTGTTTCAATCCGTAGCCAAGGGGCTGCCGCCCCAAAACCCCGCCGAGCTGATGCCAGCTCGACCGCATCGTGGATCGCCCCTCAATCCCCTCCGGGGACTTCTCCCCTCCCGTCCCCCAGGGGAAGCGGGGGGAGGTTCTCAGAAGCTGCGGGGAGGACCCCACACCACCCCTTGAAACACCAACCCGATCTATCGTCTTGAAGTAAACTTCAATTTGTGTTTGACTGCCTTCTCATGGAAGGCTCTGGAGAGCTACGGCAAGTTTCTGCGCGAGGAACTGGCGGGAATCAAGGATAAGGACGAGGACCCCTTGCTTGGCAAGGCAATAGGCAATGAGGAACTGAACCGACAATTCAGGTACGAATTCATTCCCTACACACCGCAGGAGCTTATTGCCCTGGCTGAACGCGAGTTTGCCTGGTGTGAAAGCCAGATGAAGGTCGCAGCTCAGGAGATGCAATTGGGCGATGACTGGAAGAAAGCGCTGGATCGCACCAAGGCGATCTATGTGAAACCGGGTGAGCAAGAAGGCCTGGTGCGTGAAGAGGGCCGCCTCGCGATTGAATTTGTGAAATCGCACAAATTGGTGACGGTGCCTCCGGATTGCGAAGAGTGGTGGGGCACTCGCCTGCTCTCACCAGGCGAGCAGAAGCAAACGCCATACGCCGCCTACAGCGGGCACGACATCCTGGTTGCCTATGCGAACGAGACAATGAAGCATGAGGACAAGCTGATGTCGATGCGGGGCAACAACCGGCCCTTCATGCATAATGTGGTGCCACACGAATTGATCCCCGGGCATCATTTACAGAATTATATGGCCGCGAGGAACAAGCCGTATCGCCGCCTCTTCGGCACTCCCTTTTATGTGGAGGGTTGGGCCCTCTACTGGGAGATGCGCCTATGGGATCTCGGCTATCACAGCACGGCCGAGGAAAAAGTCGGCGCCCTCTTCTGGCGAATGCACCGTTGTGCCCGGATCATCGTTACGTTGAAGTTTCACCTCGGGCAGATGAAACCGGCCGAGATGGTGAAGTTCCTCACGGATCGTGTGGGTCATGAAAAGTTCGGTGCCACCAGCGAGGTGCGCCGCTTCATCAAAGGAAACTACTCACCGCTTTACCAGTGTGGCTACATGCTCGGTGGACTGCAAATGATTGCCCTCCACAAGGAAATCGTCGACAGTGGAACAATGACCGAGATGCAGTTTCACGATGAGCTGCTAAAACTCGGTCCTATTCCGGTGGAGATGCTCCGTGCGACCCTTCTTGATCAGCCAATTGCGCCGGACTACACGACACAGTGGAAGTTCAATGCCGGACATTGATGTGCCAGGGGTGATGATGAAACCGACCAGCGGTAAAGCCGGACCGACAGCCCGGAGAACAGCGCCTCGGGATCGAGAGGGAGATTCTTCCGTTTTGAGAATGGATACCATCAGGCGACCGCGCGCGGCCCTTCAGTCCTTGTTGTCCGCTTCAGGGGCGCAAACCCGCTGGAGTTTCTTGTTGGAAGGCTTGATTCGTGGCGTGTTTGACCTTTCCCGTCAGCGTCGTCGGTCCGTCTCAGGCCTACCGTAAGCTCTGCTCGATAAATCAACAACCAAGGGACGCAGTGCCCCCGCCTCGCCATGACACCCGTTTCCATCTTCAACGACGTGATCGGCCCTGTCATGCGCGGGCCGTCGAGTTCGCATTGTGCGGCAGCGCTTCGTATCGGCCGGCTGGCGCGGGATTTGATGGACGGTGAGGTCACCGAGGTGCTGGTGGAGTTTGATCGCGAGGGCTCGCTGCCGACCACGCATGAGAGTCAGGGGAGTGATTTGGGGCTCTTCGGCGGCTTGTTGGGCTGGGATGCGGATGACGAGCGTCTCCCGAACTCCGCGCGGGCCCTCGAAGAAGCCGGGATCAGACTGCGCATCGATACCGTCGATGTCGGCGATCCGCATCCGAACACCTACCGCCTCACGCTGCGCAACGAACGCGAAACGCACTCGCTCATCGCCATCTCTACCGGCGGTGGCATGATGGAGGTTCTCAGTATCGACGGCGTGAACCTGTCCATTGACGGCGGCTATCATGAAACCCTGATCTGGATGCGGAAGGAGGATGCAGATAAGAGTGGCTGCATCACGCCGGCCGATGAAGTCATCCAACACGACCTGGGTGACATTACCCTCTGGCAGGTCAAGGCCAACACCTTCGCCCGATCCGATTTATTCAATCCTATCTGTGTCAAAACGCTCTCGCCGGTGCTCCCAGTGCCTTCGCGCAAAGACCTGCGGGTGCCCTTCACAAGCTGCACGGAAATGCTGCACCACGATGGCGACAAACGCACCCCGCTCTGGCAACTCGCCGTAGATTATGAGATGGCACGTGGCAACTTCTCGGAGCGTGAAGTCATCGACAAGATGATCGCCATCGTGCGCATCCTGCGGAAATCCATCGCCAGCGGCATTGCGGGCACGAGTTATGAAGATCGTGTCCTTGGTCATCAAAGCGGCCGTTTTTTCGATCTTATGAAGTCTGGACGCCTGCTTGATGGCGGCGCGCTGAACCGCATCGTGCTCTATGTCACCGCTTTGATGGAAGTGAAGAGCAGCATGGGCGTGATCGTCGCCGCGCCGACAGCGGGCGCCTGTGCCGCGCTACCCGGGGCCGTCCTCGCCATGGCGGAGGCGATGGACAAGGACGAGGAAGAAATGGCGAGGGCCATGCTGGCCGCCGGGCTGATCGGCGTCTTTATTGCCAGTCGGTGGACCTTTGCGGCCGAGGTCGGTGGTTGCCAGGCCGAGGGGGGCTCAGCGGCCAGCATGGCGGCGGCGGCACTCGTAACGCTCGCGGGTGGGACCCGCGATCAATCCATCGCCGCAGCCTCGATGGCCTTTCAGAGCATGCTCGGCCTCATTTGTGATCCCATCGCGAATCGCGTCGAGGCACCATGCCTCGGAAAGAACGTCATGGCGGCCAGTAACGCCCTTTCCTGTGCCAACATGGCGTTGGCCGATTTTGATCCGCTGATCCCGCTCGATGAAGTCATTGACGCGGCGAAGGACGTCTCCGCCATGATGCCCCGAGAACATCGCTGCACCTCGCTCGGGGGACTGGCCATCACGCCGACCTCGCTGGAGATCGAAAGGAAGCTGGCGTCCTTCAAAACGAAATCCTGCGGCGGTTGCGGCTGTCACTGAACATCCTCCTTTCTTTGCGACTCACGCAGCCGCCTGCCGGAAAATGGTGGAGTCATTTCGGCCTACCTAAATGGTGATGCCAACGGATGGACCCTCGAAAGCACGGTGACGAGGCTCCTTCCAAGGAAAGCCCGGACCAGCCCTATCTCCTCCCCGACGATCCCATGAACCTTCGCACCAAGCGGCTACCAGTTCAGCGAAGTGTCCAGCGCGATGCAGAAAGCAATTCGCCGGGCCGACGCGAAACTCGCTGGCTACTGGGCGATGGAACTCTGGGAGAGCGGCTTCGGCCTGTATTGCTGGAAGCGGCTTCTCACCGTGAACGCGGAGGACTGCTGGGGCATCCTCACTGCGGAAGTGAAGGCACTGCACGACGTCTACCTTGTTGTGAACGAGGGCCTGCCCGCCAAGCAGCACCGGGGGCGCATCTTCATCTCCAAGGCGACTGATAGGCATTTCCTTTTTCAACCCCTCGGCTCCCTTCCCGCCGAAGGCCCGGGGTCGGTGGGGTTCGGCTTGTGCAGCGTCGTGGCGAGTTCGGAGGCGTCGATGAAACCGTCGGCATTCGCATTGCCGGATTCGATGTGCTGGTCGCCGTGATGCTTCGCCTGCACATCGTGCGGCAGGTATTCGGCGAGGTTCAGTTTTCCGTCGTGGTCTTTGTCGGCCGCCTTGAGGATGCGGGCGATCAGCGGAGTGTCGTCTGCGGCCAGCAGGGTGGCAGCGGAGAGGAAGAGGATGGCTCTCATGACGGACCGGAATGGGCTGCAACTCACTCCGCACCACGCTCCACCTTGCGGTAAAGAAACGCATCCGAAGTGACGAGCGAGGTGAGGAGCGCCTTCATGCTACCGCCGTTGTCGCGATAGGCTTTGTGGGCGGCCTGCAGGACGGGCGCGTCGTTGAGGGTTTCGTTGCGGCCCATCCAGAAGCGGAAGGCGTGGCGGACGAAGACCTGCTCGACGCGCTCGCTTTCGGCGAGCTTGGCGATCATCTCAAGGGCGTTGGAAACGGGGCCGTCCAGCTTGGGATCGCCGGAGTCGATGATCTCGCCGGTGGCGTCCACGGGCTTGTCGAGCTCGGTGGTGCGGAAGAGGCCGGCGTGGTTATACATCTCGAAAGGCAGTCCCAGAGGGTCCATCTTCTGGTGGCAGGTCCAGCAGTATTTCTCCTTCGTCACGCGCATGCGCTCACGCAGCGTGCTTTGCGGCTCGACGGGAAGCTGGGCATCGACGGTGATGGGCACATCGGGAATGCCGCCACCGAGCAGGCGCTCACGAATCCAGATGCCACGATGGATGGCGTGGTTGTCCATGGCGTCGGATTGTGAGACGAGCCAGGCGGGATGCGTCAAAATGCCGAGGCGCTGACCTTCGGGTGCAGTCGCCAGAACGCGCTCGGGTTTCATGGAGCCGGCACCGAAGGTGGGACGGCTGACACGGGCGTAGATCGGCGGTCCGGTCAGATTGGCCTGGGCCACGTCCACGTTGGCACCACCGCCGCGTTTCCGTTCCTTCCTGGCGTTGTCGATTCTCTTCTCCGCCGCCGTGAGCTGCCTGCTTTGCTGGGTCAGCGACTTTTGCGCAGCCTTGTCCTCGGGATTGTCCTTCAACCGGGCTTCCAGCGCGGCGACTTCCGCCTTCAGCGTTTTGAGTTCAGCGACTTCCTTTTGCGCCTCTTCTTCTTCGGCCTTCTTCTTCGCGGCGATGGCGGCAGCCTGCTCTTCCTTCGAGTGTTTTCTGCCGAAGTAGGTGTTGTCATTCTTGGTGGCCACAATGCGCTGCGTGGTGAGCAGTTCCTTGAGCACGTTTTTGTCTTCCGCGAGGACCAGCTCGATCAGGCGATCCGTGCTGGCCGTGGCGTTAAACATGGCGCGGTAGTGGTTTTCGCCGCGCGTTGCGACACCGGTCGCCGCGAGCGCCCGGGTGTCTTTGCAGATGTAACCGCCGAGGTCGTAGTCGAAGTAGTCGCGGAAGAACTGTAGAACGCGCGGCTTGCGGATGCTGTCGTCGTCGAGCATGCGGGTGACCTCGCGTTTCACATCCTCGCGCGTCCGCATGCGGCCATCGACGATCGACTGGCGAAGGGTTTCATCGGGTTTGATGTAGCAAAGAGCGTGGTTCACGGCGAGGCCGAGCTCCCAATCCTGCAGCATGACGCGGCCGTGCTCGTCCGACTTTCCGCCTTCCACCAACTCCGGTCGGAACAACGCGTCGCGATCGAGAAAGATCGACGACAGGCCCATCATGACGCCGTCTTTTTTGCCGACCTTGGCGATGCTGTCCTTCACGATTTGCAGGTAGCTGTCGGACTCCGCTTTGTTTGGTGGGCGGAAAGTCAGGGCTTCAAAAAGGTAGTCCACGGCGGCACGCAGGCGTTCGTCGGTAACCTCCGGCTCCTTCATGAGATCGAGCACCGGTGTCAGCGGACGTACGACTTTGGTGTTGTATACGATGGCTGTCGGCAGTCCGCGCAGATCGCCCTTGGGTTTGACCTTGTCGTAGGTTTTCGGATCGTCCGTGATCTGTTCCGGCATACCGACCAGGCTGAGCGGCCCGTAGGCCATGTATTTCAGGATGTCCTCCGCCTTGCCGAGAATCTGCGTCGCCTCGGCGCTGTTGACCGAATAGAAGTCGGGGTAGTTCTTCAGGCCGACTTTGCGGGCCGAAGAGAGCACGACGGGCACGCTCTTCACTGCCGTGGCATAGGCCACCGTGCCGCCCACGACACTGGTGATCCGGTCGATGCCAAAGTAGAGCTTCAACTCGCCGCCGTGATTCGTGGGAACGACATCGCCGTGGGCGCGGAGGCCCGGCTTCGCGGGATCGTATTTCGGCTCGGTATTGATCAGTTCGTTGAGCCGCGTGATGTGCTCCTGTGGCGTCACACGCCAGATGCGGGCCGGTGAGGAAGTCGGCGTCAGTTGGATGCCGTCCGGCAGCGGGCCGAAGAGCAGATCGTGACTGATGAAGTTGCCTTTCTTCGGATCCAGGTGGGCGTGGAAACCGCCCTTGCTTTTCATGACGTGTTGCAGTTCGTCCACGATCCAGTCGGAGAAACGCAGCCGGTCGATGACTGCGGGCTGGTCCTTCTTTTTCGGCGGCATCTCCTCCAGCGCGACCTGTGCCCAAACAGATTTCCAGGTGGCGGCGTTGGTCTCGTCCACCCGCGAGAGTTCGAGCAGGTTGAGGTCGCCTTTCTGGGTGTCGTTGTCGTGGCACTCGAAACAATTTTGTTCGAGGAAGGGCAGTGCGAAGTCTTTGAACTTCGCACGAACGGGTTCGCCCGGCGTGTAGGTTTCGGCTGCCATCGCAGGCAGGACAAAACCAGCGCAGATCATCATCGAGACGAGAGAAATGCGGTTGTTCGTTGGAGAGGTGTTGGCCCGGGTGATCATGGGCTGGCGAGGGTGTGGTAAACTTCGCGGGGTGGTCAGTTCTTACCGATGCAGAGGACCTCTTTCATCGTGTGCATCCACAGCCGGCCGTTTGCGTAGCTGAAGGAAGCCAGAGTCCAGGTTTCGCCTGCCGGTCCGAGGTCGTTGACCGATACGAGCGCTTTCTCGTCGAGTGTTTCCGCAAACGCATCGATAACATAGACCGTGCCGTTCATGATCGGAAAAAACAGGTGGCGATTGACGAGGATCGGGCTCGCGGCGGAGACGTGGCCCCAGCCAGTGCCCTTGGCGCGCTTGTCGGGTGCGATGTCGATGCCGCGCGAGTTCTTCGTGTCGTTCGGAATCACGTCATTCTTTTCCCAGATCCGCTTCGGTTCCGGTCCGGCGACGAGCTGCGCCGGGACGCGCAGGTATTCGGTCTTGCCGGTCTCGATGTTCACGCGGCCGATGGCGGTGATGTCGTGCGCGAGAAAGTAATGCCAGTTGCCGACGACGATGTTGGTCTGATTCGTCAGCGGCATCCGGTTGCCGCCTTTCAGTGCGACGCCCGATTCGCGTTTGCCAGTCTTCGCATCGGTGATGTCCACGTTTTGAGCGACATCTTGAGTCCGCAGAATCTCGCCCGTCGTGCTGTCGAGTACAAGGTGGTTGGAGCCCTGGAACCAGAACACATGCTTCGCGTTCCAGTGCGAGTTGTAGGAGCTGTCGCCGTTGATTTCGCGGCTCCAGAGTGTCCTGCCGGAGTCGAGCAGGCTCAGGCTCACGCCATAAGGCTTTTCCAATGGCCCATGCCCGCCGCCACGGCCATGCGCGATCGCCCATCGTCCATCCGAGAGCTGCCCGGCCATCGGCGTGTTGTGGACGCAGGTTCCGGCCTCCTCGATCCACACGATTTTGCCGGTCTTCTTGTCGATCGCGTGCAGGTAGGTCCAGACGTCACGCGGCTCGATTCCTTCCGGCACCGGCTTGTGCCGCTCCAGTTTCTGCGCGGCCTCTTTGTTCCGCACTTCGACGGTGATGATCTTGTCGCCGACGAGGATCGGTTCGCATTCGCGGTTCGTGTGGCGGGTGCGCGGGCGGAACTCACGCAGCCAGACCGGTTTGCCGTCCAAGTCGAAGCAGCCCATCGAGCCGCAGCGATTGAAGAACCAGACGTGCTCGCCGTCGGCGATTGGCGCAAACACCGTCGCATCGCTGAAAATGCCCGCGGTTTGCACCGGGTCCGTTCCGGGAAGATCGACGGTCCAGAGAATCTTGCCCGTGTTCGCGTCGAGGCAGTAACCGACGAGGTTGGGCTCAAGCCGGTCGCTGGTGGCGTCCATCGGACGATGCGTCGTCACGAAGGCGCGATCACCCCAGATCGTCACCGCGCTTTGTCCGCCTTCCGGCAGAGTGGTGCGCCAGAGCAGGTTTTCGCCAGCAACGACCGACCACTTCAGCGGCGGTTCGGCCCCTTCGACTTTCCAATTGAGATTGGGTCCGGACGCCTGCGGCCAGTGCTGCGCGCAGACCGGGGTCGCCAAGGTGAAGGAACAAAGGAGGAACGTCCGAATCACACTAAGACCTCTCGGAGCGGGCCGGTGCCGGAGTCGAACTTCGCGGCCATCTTCTCGCTCATGTTGTAGCGGTCGCACCCTACGCCGGCGGTTTTCAGGATCGTCGCATAGAGCGCGTTGATCGGACGCGTACCGTCCAGCTGGGTGAAGCAGCCGGTCTTGAAAACGCCATTGCAGTTGCCGAGCAGCATGACGGGCCAAGTGGCGCCGCTGGTGTGCTGCGCGTCGGCGTTGTTGCTGGTGTAAACGATGAGCGTGTTGTCCATCATCGTTCCGCTGCCTTCGGGCACGCTGTCCAGCTCCTCCATCAGCTTCACGAGCATGCGGCTGTTATACTGGCGGATCTTGATCCAGATCGGATTTTCCGGCTGCTTCATGTGGCCGAGGTTGTGGCCCTGCTCCTCGACGCCGATGCCTTTCCACGAGCCGAAAATCTCGCCGCGGCCCGAACCTATGGTCAGGACGCTGGTGATGCCGGACTTGAGCGCGGAAACACCCAAGTCGAGCAGCACATCGTGCCAATCGGTTTCGAATTCCGGCTTGGTGTAGCGGTCGTCAACCTTCGGCGCAAACTTGCGCAGATGCTCGGAGACGCCACTGAGGCGATCCCGCAGGCCGTTGATGTCATGGAAGCCCTGAACGTACTGGCCGTAGCGCGCCTGATCCGCCATCGGCAGCGCCTTGCCGTGAGCAGCGGCGAGCTGCTCGATGCGATCGAACATGCTGGAGCGCGCCTCATGCTGCTTGCGAATGTCCCCCTGTGAGATGCCGCCGTAGAGCATCTGGTAGAGGTGGTTCGGGTTCGAATGCATGAAGATCGGCTGGCCCGCTCCGCTCGCCGACAGGTTCGCGACCGTGGGTTTGGCCTTCATGTTCTCCATCGAGTCCATGCCGATGCAGAGATGCGGCAGCAGCGTCTCGGGAAGCACCTTGCTCAAATCATAGTCAATCGTGGGGCCGCTGGGCGGCACGCCATCGCTGCCGCGGTAACCGCCGAGCGCTCCGAAGAACGCGCTGTGCGACGGGCTGGTGTGGAGGCCGTGCAGACCGTTGATGATGTGCAGACGCTCCTTGAAGGGCTCAAGCGCCTCGATCGGCTCCGGAAGCTTCGCCTTGGCCAGCGAACCGCTGCTCGTCATGCCCGCCGGAATGCAGGTCTTCGGATCGAATCCCTGGTTCTGCAGGAAGAAGATCACGCGCTTGGGCCCACCGCCTGACACCTTGGAAGCCGCCTGGGTGATCCCGGGTAACAACGGGGATCCAAAGGCCGCGCCAGCTGTGGCGACCATCTGTCGGAGGAGATTTCTGCGATCGATCATCTGCTAACTGCAAGGAATTTCCTTTTTCATCCCCTCGGCTCCCTTCCCGCCGAAGGCCAAGGGTCGGTGGGGGGGGCGGCGGGAGCTAGGGGGCGTTCAGGGCCATCGCTCGCAAGAATCGCCCGATTTGGCTGGATGTGTCAACGATTTTACGCGAAGCGGGATCGTTTGGCGAACCTGAATCCAAAAAGTCGAACCTTCCGGGCATGGGATTGCCCTCCCGCTTGATTTCGCTTTTGAAATCAAGCGGGCCCTTCCGGATTGTCGCGCGGGAGGTTCCTCAGTTCACCCCGGAAACCGCCCATTCCTCCTCGGGGAATGGATCGGGTCCATCGAGAACAAGGCGGCGTCCATCGCCCAGATCGAGTTCGGGGGCGGCCCAGGCGGGATCCATTTCCGCCCACCGACCCGGTCCGAACTCCTCGAAGTCGCCCCGCCAGATGGCGTGAGGCGGCGCCTCGATCGGCTCCATCGTCTCGATCTCGACGCGGTGCCGGTCATCCGTCTTCAGATCGTTGAAGCGTGCCTTTGCATCCAAATCAGGCCACGCGGGTGGCTCCGGCAGCGCGCGCATCAGGCGCACGAGCGCAGCGGCGGGAAATCCATCAAATCCGATTCCCACGCCCTTGTGAATCCGGATCTTCCGCGTCTTGGGATCCTTCACCCGTATCGGATCCCTTTTGGATTCTCCTCCTCCCCGAGCGAAACCTCCCGCCTCTTGCAGGGTTCAAGGAGCCTCGCCGGATGCTCCGCCGACCAGCCGCTTTTTCATGAAGTCCCTCTTTTTCACCCTGCCCTTTCTGACTCTTCTCTCCAGCCTTGGGGCGGAACCCCGAAACGTCCTTTTCATCGCCGTCGACGATCTCCGTCCCGAACTCGGTTGTTATGGAGTGGAGGCGGCCAAAACCCCGAACATCGATCGACTCGCCGAAGGAGGCATCGTTTTCGAAAAGGCGTACTGCCAGCAGGCGGTCTGCAGCCCGTCCCGCTCCTCGATCCTCACCGGACTCCGCCCGGACGCGACGAAAGTTTACGACCTCGACACGCACTTCCGCGCCGCCTTGCCGGACTGCGTCACCCTGCCGCAGCACTTCAAGGCGAATGGTTACCACACCGCCGGCTTTGGAAAGATCGAACATCATGGTTTTGAGGATGGTGCCTCCTGGAGCGAGCCCCGCTGGTTCGCGAGCGGATACCTGGTGCAGGCCGATCCGATCGACTGGACGAAGCAAACGGTGACGCGGTTCCAGGGCATCTCCAGCGAGTATGCGAACCCTCTCCCCCCCGGGGAGGGAAAGAAGCGGGCCAACGGCAAGGTCAAATCCGGCCCCGCTTTTGAAGTGAGTCCGAAGTCCGACGATGAGTTGCCCGATGGGGCCACCGCCGCGGAAGCGGTGAAACGGATTGGTGAACTCAAAGCCAAGGGTGGTCCCTTCTTCCTCGCGGTCGGTTTCGTAAAACCCCACCTCCCTTTCGTCGCGCCGAAAAAATACTGGGACCTCCACGATCCCGCCGCGATTCCAGGTCCGGCGATCGAAACGCTTCCCGCGGGGACGGACCCCTTTGTCGGTCACACGAACGGGGAACTCCATTCCTATGTCGGGGTGCCGGAAGGCAATCCTGTTCCCGAGGAATTCGCGCGATCCTTGCGACACGGCTATTATGCCTGTGTCAGCTACATCGACGCCCAGGTCGGTCGATTGCTCGACGCGCTCGAGGCGAACGGACTCGCGGAGAACACCGTCGTGGTACTCTGGGGCGACCACGGTTGGCAGCTGGGTGATCACGGCCTCTGGCACAAGCACACCAATTTCGAACTTGCGACCCGCGCTCCTCTCATCGTGAAAGCGCCCGGTTTCGATTCTGCCGGTGGGAAATGCCCCGCCCCGGTCGAGTTCGTCGACGTTTATCCGACCCTCGCCGACCTGTGCGGACTGGCCGTCCCTGCCGGCCTCGGCGGATCGAGCCTCCGACCCTATCTCGAGAATCCCGCGACGCCGATGATCAAGCCCGCGATCAGCCAGTATCCCCGCAGTTCCAAGGAGCACGGAGGTCAGCTCATGGGTTACAGCATCCGCGACGAGCGGTGGCGTGCGACCTACTGGCGGAAGCGCGGCACCGGCGAGATCGGCTACGTCGAGTTGTATGATGAAGCCAACGATCCCTCCGAAACCGCAAACCTTGCGGGCAAACCGGAGCACTCGGAAGTCCTCGACCGCTTGAAGGCCTTCCTGCCTCCGGTCGGCTCGGACCAGGCCCCCCCGAAATCTCCGACGCCGACTCGCTCGCAGAAACCGGGCACCCCGAAATTCGATCCGAACGAACCCCGTGACGTCCGTTACGACCGCCTCTACCCGGGGCAGGGAAAACTCACCGAGGATCAGTATCTCGCCGGTCAGGGCGGGGACAAGGCGGCTGCGAAGGAGCGCTTCGCCAAGCTCGACCGGGACGGGGACGGGTTCGTGACCCGTGACGAATTCATCGGAGGTGGAAAGTCGAAGTGACGCCTCCTTCCGCCACGTTTCCAAGCCGATGAAGCGGTTTTTCCTTCTCCACGCCAACTGACTGCTAGTATTTTCCTTTTTTAACCCCGCTGTTCCTTCCCGCCGAAGGCCCGGGGTCGGAGGGGGTTCGACGTCTACCTTGTTGTGAACGAGGGCCTGCCCGCCAAGCAGCACCGGGGGCGCATCTTCATCTCCATGGCGGTGATCCTGCTGTGTCTGGCCAAGAAGAGCCGGGATGCCGATCACTTGCAGAACTTCGTCTATGACCAGACCGCCGGACTTGATCCCGAGGAGTTGGCCGGAGAACTGCGCGAGGCGGAAGGCTACGTGCCCATCCCCGGCTACGCCTACGATTGCCACACGCGGGAGGGTCGGAAGCGCGGCAAGACGAAGCAGGACTTCTTCAAGGCCGAGCAGGAGGCGCTGGAGCCCTTTCAGCCTGGGTTGTTCGATGATCTGGTATGAACGGCTCCGCCGGGAAAATCGGGCACCAAGCTCGATGCCCATGAAGACTGCGGGTCGCGATTAGCGCATCTCAAGGAAGCGCTCGCCTTGGCGGATCAGGGATTCGATCTGCGGCAGGAGCGGCTCGAACCACTGGAGCAGAGCACGCCGGCTCGTGTTGCCGATCCTCAGCCAAAGGACGACCGGAGCGGCACCTCCCTGCCGGAGTCGATGGGGAAAGTCCTCGTCCTTGGTGACAAGAATGGCTCCGTTTTCCAGGGCATATCGCCAGATCGGGGAATCGTCGACATCCCGCAGGCTGATATCGGCGACATGTTCGGCCACGTGGCCATGGGAGATGTCGCAAGTGCAGGCGGCAACTGGGCATCGACGAGAAAGTGCATGGGCTACCTCGTGACGAGGACGGGATGATCCGCTTCGGCGGCGGCATATTTCAGACACGCCCGGATGTCCTCCGCCTCGAGATAGGGATAGTCCTCCAGGATCTCTGCTTCCTCGACTCCGGCGGCAAGAAGGTCCAGCACGTCCTTCACCCGGATGCGCATGCCTCGGGTGCATGGGCGGCCGCCGCATTGGTTCGGGTTGAAGGTGATCCTGTCCATCACGGCGACAAAGTAATGCGTGGGTTCCCCGATGTAAAGGAAGTGTCGATCTCCCGGTTCCTACTGCTAGCAAGGATTTGCTTTTTCAACCCCGCCGCTCCGTCGCCGCGCATCGCTCCGGGTTGGAGAGGGGGGCAAAGGCCGCTTCATAGACCTCGGGAAGCTGGTGGGTGTTCACCATGAAATCCGTAAACCCGCTGGCA
The DNA here is from genome assembly GCA_024233005.1 of Akkermansiaceae bacterium. GTDB lineage: Bacteria > Verrucomicrobiota > Verrucomicrobiia > Verrucomicrobiales > DEV007 > JACKQE01. The sequence goes on from JACKQE010000002.1 coordinate 318,791, forward strand.
ATCAAATGATCAAAGGCCCGGGAGATGAGTGGTTTGTTCCACACCGGGATCATCGGCTTGGGGAGACGATCCGTCAGCGGGCGCAGGCGGGTGCCCAGGGCCGGCACCGAGAACAAAGGCTTTCACGGGGAGAAATAGAAAGCGCCCACTCTGCACGCGTCCCCGCCCTTTTCAAAAAGAGTTCTCCCGTTTTGAACTCCAGCCTTTGCCCCTCCCGGCACTCACTCGAGCCGCCACAGCGTCACCCTGCCATCCCCTGCTCCGGTCAGCACATAGGGGCCGTCCTGGGCCACGGCCAAGTCCATGAGCGTCTGTCCCGTGGCGTGACGCAGCCGCTCCTGCCCCGTGACGGAGTCCCAGACCGCGAGAGTTCCGTCCAGACTGCTGGCCACGAGGAATCTCGAATCCCGGGTGAAAGCAACGCCGGACACCGTGTGCTGAAAGCCCGGGAAATGGTGCATCATCTCGCCCGTGGCCAAATTCCAGACGCGGGCACTGTTGTCGCAGGCGGGATCAGGCGAGTGATCGCCCCGATTTCCATGCGCCGAGGCTGCAAAACGGCCGTCGGGACTCACGGCCAGATTCCGGATCCAGTCGCCGGGAGGTTCGAAAGTCCGCTCCAGAGCCCCGTGGCGCGTCGAGCGGCGCTCCATGCCAGCGGCGCCGCCGGCAAGGAAGGACTCGCCCCCGGGCAGCACGGCATAGGCGTTGTTGCCCTTGTCGATGAAGAAGCGCTGCTGGCCTGTCGCCAGATCGTAACCGGCCATGGTCCCTTTCGTGTCGGCCACCATCAGACTGGAGTTTTGTTGCGTGGCATCGATCGCGATGCCCCAGCAGGCAGATCCGGTCTCCACCCTCCACAGCGTCTGCAAGGTTTGGGCGTCCCAGCAGGTGATCGCGTTTACCGCGTCGCCCGTCACCAGGCGCTGGCCGTCGCCCGAGGAGGCAAAGGAATAGACCGGACCGTTCGCGCAGGCCACCAGGGTCGAGCGGACCTTGGCCGTGTCCCGCTCCCAGGTATGCACGCGGCCAGAGTCGTCGCAGGCGCGGCAGAGCCGCCCGTCCGGCGAGAAGCCGACGCGGCGGATCACCGAGGACGAGCCCCGCAACTCGTGCACGAGAGAAACGCCTTTGAGAGCAACGGTGGCGGCGGACAGAGGCGCCGGTGGCGTTGGCGGCGGCACCGGCACGGCGGGTGGGGGCATCACCGCTCCCGGCACACTGGCAAAAACGAAAGGGGTCAGAAAGCTGCCCGACTCCCACGTGCGTTGCGCGCCCTGAGTGGACTCGTAGACCTCCAACCGCACCTTGTCAAAGAGCTCACCGTGCCGTAATCCGCTGGGTATCCATTTCGCCAGGGCCTTGGCATACGGACTGTTTCCATCCTGCCCATCGAGGGCCGCCTGCCCCGGCGTGGCCGCGTAGGCAATGATGATGTCGCCAAACACATGCAGCTCCGCCAGCCCGCGCTTCTTGGTGCCGCGCGTCAGCCAGCCCGGGTCCTTGGGAAGTTCGCGGCAGCAATCGAGGAAGATAAAGCTGCTTTTGGCCCCGGCCAAAATCATCGCGCTGGCAAAGGTCTCCGCATCCATGGACTCCTCGCCCAAGCGGCTCCGCGCCTGGAGCTGAGCATTTGTGCCCATCAGATAGTTCTTCCCCTCGAACTCGATGCCATGCCCCGCGAAGTAAACCACCGCCGTGCCGCCTTTGGGGATCGCGGTCTCGAATTCCGTGAGCTTCTCATCCATCGCCGACCGCGAGGCGTTCTCCGCGTAGATGACTTTGAAACTGACTGCCTCCAGCGTGCGCTTCAGCAGGTTCGCGTCACTCACGCAGTTGTCCAAGTCGGGAAAACTGCTGTTCTCCGGGTAGTCGTTGTTACCGATGATCAGGGCCACGCGATCCTGCGCCCCAAGCCAAGGCGCCATCGCCAGGGCGAGGATACTCAGGACCGGGAGGGAAAGACGACGCGGTTTCATGGTGGTGAATGAGTTATGGTTAAGCAAGGCAAAGCGGCTCACAAAGGCCCTCCTCAAGGGCTGCTACTCCGTGGGACGTTTCTCCTCCGGCACCTATTCAATTTGAACCAAAGGTCATGAAAGGGCAAGCGAAACGCCGCGCCAGGAAACGGCCGATGCCCCAGTGACTGGGCGCCCGTGCGCCGGTTTGCGCCCATTAGCAGCCTGTTGAAAACCCTTCCCAAGTCAAGGATTCTGGATAGATTGGGGCATGTTTGAGGAGCGCGACACGAAGGCCCTGAAGCAGGGGGAGTTCTGGGTGGTTAGGGACCATCTTCCGGCAGCCGCAGCGGGGACCTTCTACCGCAAACTTGACGAGACCCTCCATGCGATCAATTTCGCCGCGCAGGTTCGCGAGATCTGCCGCCCCGCTTATCAGGACACCAGCACGGGAGGTCGCCCCGGGATCGATCCGGTCGTCTACTTCAAGATGCTCATGATCGGCTTTTTTGAGAACCTCCCGAGCGAACGGTCCATCGCGAGCCGTTGCGAGGACAGCCTCTCCTTGCGGGCCTTCCTCGGCTACGACCTCACCGAGGCGACCCCCGATCATTCCTCGCTTTCGGTCATCCGCACACGCCTGGGGATGGAAGTCTATCAGGCCGCCCTCGAGATCGTGCTGCGAGGACTTCGCAAACACAAGCTGCTGAAGGGCCGTTACCTCGGCCTCGATTCATCCATCATCGAAGCCAACGCAAGTCTTCGCGAGCTTCAACATCGCAACACCGAAGAGGATTACTGGAGCTACGTGAAGAAACTCGCGGCGAAGGCCGGGATTGATCCCGACGACACCAAGGCAGTGCGGCGCTTTGACAAGAAACGCAAAGGCCGCAAGACCTCCAACGAGGACTGGGTCAATCCGCACGATCCTGAGGCGAAGTTGGGCCGGACCAAGGATGGGGCCTGCGACATGGTCTACAGCCGAGCGGAGCGAGACAGCCAGCCAACGGCTGCCTGCGAAGCGGGTGAGCGCCGCAGAACGGAGCGAAGCAACCCCGAGCATCTCACCGATCTGGAGACCGGAGCGATCATCCGGGCGGAGGTGCGCATGGGCAACGCCGGAGACAGTGAAGCACTCTGCGAGCGCGTCCTGAAGGGATGCGAGATCCTCTCAAGGGGCTGCGAGGATCCGATGCAAGAGAAAGTCGGCAAGAGCCTCACCACCGATGAAGGATACTTCAGCGTGGAAGAGGTGTGCGCCTTGCAGAGCGAAGGCATCCGCACGGTGATGGGTGATCCGAACGCATCACGGCGTCGAAAAGACAAACAATGCAAGGTGACACGCCAGACCTTGCGCAAGGCGCAGGTTGCGGTGCAGAGCAAAAGCGGCAAGGCACTCTTGAGGAAACGGGGAGAACACCTCGAACGAGGTTTTGCCCACGTCCTCGACCAGGGCGGAATGAGACGGGCGACCCTGCGGGGAACGGAGAACCTGACCAAGCGGCAGACGGCTGCGGCGCTGGTCTACGACCTCTCGCTGCTGATGCGAAAGCTCTTCTGGTTCGGCACACCGAAACAGTGGATGGCGAAGGCCCGTCTTTTCGTCTGGTGGCTCCTGCAACGGGTGCTGATGGTCATCGAAAACATCATTCCCGCGAATGGCACGTACCTGACAGTATCCGAACAAAAACTTCACTAGTGTGATGTTAGCTAAATTCTTTACAAATTAAATCCGTTGTTTATCATGTTGTATGGCAGCAGGACGACCGACCATTAGGCTGAGTTTGAGTGAAGAGCAACGTGTGGAACTTATCCGCATGGTCGAGGCTCGAAAGACTCCGCAAGCGGAAGCGAAAAGAGCCCGGGCCGTTCTGCTCAGCGCCGAGGGCTGTGACGACAAGGAGGTCGGCAGGCAGGTGGGGTTTTCCAACGCCACAGCGGGCAAATGGCGCAAGCGTTATGCGGCTGAGGGCATTGCAGGTCTCACCGACGCTCCTCGCTGTGGTCCTCCCCGCACCATTGATGATGAAAAGGTGGCTGATATTCTGCGGCTGACTTTGGAGACCAAGCCGACGAAGGGCACGCACTGGAGCACCCGGACGATGGCCAGGAAAGCAGGCATCTCCAACGAACGAGTCTCGGTCATTTGGCGGACCTTCGGACTCGCGCCGCACCGGGCGGAAACCTTCCAGCTTTCCACCGATCTGCATTTCGTGGAGAAAGTGCGGGATGTCGTCGGACTTTACGTGAGTCCACCACAGAATGCTTTGGTTCTTAGTGTCGATGAAAAGAGTCAATGCCAGGCACTGGAGCGCTCCCAACCAATCCTGCCGATGATGTGCGGCGTGCCGGAGCGCTCAAGTCACGACTACTTTCGGCATGGCACGACTACGCTCTTTGCCGCTTTGGACGTCAAGACCGGCGAGGTCTTTGCGCAATGCAAACCAAGACACCGGCAGAAAGAGTTCCTTGAATTCCTCCGGCATATCGAACGTTCAACTCCGTCGGAACTCTCCATCCACGTCATCGTCGACAACTACAGCACCCACAAGACAAAAGCGGTGCGTGAATGGTTGGTGCGCCATCCCCGTTGGCAACTGCACTTCATCCCGACTCACTCAAGCTGGCTCAATCAAGTTGAGCGCTTCTTTGCCAAAATCACCTTGGAAGTAATCCGTCGCGGCTCCTTCATCAGCGTCGCCCAATTGCGCGCGGCGATCCTCGAATACATTGAGGAGCATAACAAAAACGCTTCCCCTTTTCGTTGGACCGCCACTCCCGAGAAGATCTTTGAAAAGATCGAAAAATATTGCAGCAAACTAGACTAACGGCACCCTAGACTTCGTTTTCACCCGTATAACTTACATCAAGAACTGACATTGGGCAAAGCCAGTGTCCTGATGTTCAACGGATTACTTGGGACTAAGAATCTTATCGAAAAAATGGCGGAAGGGGTGGGATTCGAACCCACGGTGACATCACTGCCACACTCGATTTCGAGTCGAGCGCCTTAGACCAAGCTCAGCCACCCTTCCAAATGGGAGATCTCTGAGGGGAGCCCCTGGATGTGTCCAAAGTGGTCCGGGAAAGCCCCCTCAGTTGTCGAGCATTCAAAATAGTGCGGTCTGGCGAACTGCGCAAGTGGGTCTGCAGCACTGCAAGGTGATTTTTCCAACACAATGGCGCGGCTTTTATTCCAAAGAGAGGAAGATATAAAATTGATAAAAATGCAAAATATTGTGAAATGAAGGGTCGATGAAAAGTCCAATTTTTGAGAGAAAAGCGGCTTTTCTATTCAGGAATGCGAGTTCTCAGGAGGCCTAAAATAAATTCAGAGAAACGCACTTTTTTCTTGAATGACCACTACATATGGGGTTATTCTCGGCCCACGACACCAATATATGGGTCTAGAGGCACTTCGGCCTTGAATGTTAGGGGAGAAGAACGCGCGTAATAATTTTCCGCGCTTAAATTTTGAATGATTATGGTTTTCTTAAAAATTTCATCAACTGGGCGGGTTGAACCTGCCCGGAAACAGGCTAAAGAAAAGCCGCTCATCGGCCGGGACTGAGGAGGGACGCGCATCTCTCTCTTTCTGGGTCAAGGTTACATTTTTGACAAATATTTTACCATGGATACCGTTTTTCAAATTGGGTCGCGCTCTTTCGTGTTGGACGAGGACAAGGCCCGTGAAGCCTTCGCCGCCAAGCGAGTCATCAATGGCCGCAAAACTGAGGCCTTCAATCTGCTTCCTCTCAAATACCAGTGGGCCTACGACCTTTACCGGGCGATGAAGGCAAATCACTGGGAGCCCGAAGATATTCCCATGGGGAAGGACATCGAGCAGTGGCAGTCCAACAGTATTTCTGATCAGGAGCGTTGGATCATCCGGATGGGGATCGGATACTTTTCCGCCGCTGAAGGCATTGTGGGTGACAACATCCAGCATGTCGTGAGGGAGCTTGTCACGGCTCCGGAGTTGAAGCTCGTTCTTGGGCGCCATGCCCATGAGGAGAACATCCATGCTGACAGCCTTCTTTATATGATCAGCAGTCTCCGGATCAATCCGCACGAATGTGAGGCGATGTTTGAGCAGATTCCCTCCATCAAGCGGAAGAACGAGTTCGTCACCAATATTTCCCGCAGTCTGCGCCGTGATTTGGATTTGACGCTGGTGGAGAACCAGAAAGCTCTGGCGAAAAACATCTTCGTCTTCGGCCAGTGCATGGAAGGAACCCAGTTCTACGGCCTTTTTGGCATGATTCTGAGTCTTTACCGCCAGAACAAATTTCCGGCCATCGGGCAAATGTTCCGCTACACCCTGCGTGATGAGTCGAACCACATCGAGGTCTTCCGCAATCTGTTCATGGATCTGGTGAATGAAAATCCTGCCATTCAGGACGACAACTTCCGCGAAGAACTCCGTGATCTGATGCGTGAAGCGGTCCGGCTGGAAAAAGAATTCATTGTCGATTGCCTTCCGGTCGGGGCCGTCGGCCTGAGTGCGGATGACTTCTGCACCTACATCGACTACATCGCCGATCGTCGTCTGGAGGGTGTGGGACTCAAGCCCATCACCCAGGGCTCGAAGAATCCTTTCCCTTGGCTTGCCGAGACCATCGATATCAAGAAGGAACAGAACTTTTTCGAAGGGCGCGTCACAGAGTATCAAAAAGCCTCCGCTCTTGAGGTGCCCGATGATGATGACCTTTGACATTTCCATCGCGGCCTCTGCCGCGATCGGCCTCTCTGACACGAAACTTGCTTAGCAAACGTTAAACATTCCCCGATTACCACCACCAACCCTGAACTCACGCAGTCTCTGTTTGCCTGGATCGCCAAATTGATCCCCGCATTCCCCTGAAATCTCACACCTCTTTGTCAGATTGGACGGGGGGAGCACCGCTCTTGAAGTCTGCGCCAGTGTCCTCACACCGTTTACCACCTGCCATCATGATCACGCATGACCTAGTCGAAGAAGATATGAAGCTGCAACGCTTCGTGGCCACTCCCCAGGATGAAAAGCCCCGTTTCAATTGGTCGGAGTTCACTGGAATGCATCCGATGGCCTCCCTGCGTGTCCAGCACGTCGATGGTGAAAGGGATTTCAATCTTGGCGACATCGCAGATACCATCGGGGGGGCTGTCACCGATCTTGCTTTGTCGAGAAACGAGGAAAACATTTACAATGATGACAACCGGCGGATGGTCACCCGTCTCTGCACGGCGGTTGCGAACGAACTCCTGGAGCAGCAATCAAGAGAGGAAGGGGAGTCTCCCCGCGTCGTCGCTCTGGAGGAGATCGGGGAGATCATCGAACGGGTCCTCGTCCGACAGAATGCGCATGACATTGCGAGGAGCCTGGTGATGCGCCGCAAGGCTTCCTCCAACGGGCGTAAGGCGCGAGGCGGTGCCAAAGAGACGGCCAAGCCCATGATCAAGGTCATTCGTCGCTCCGGAGAAGTCGTCGGCTGGAACCCCAACAAGATTGAGATCGCCATCCGCAGTGCTTTTCTTTCTCTGGGAAAAGATTCCAGTCCGGCCGCGGATCTGGCTGCGGCGGTGACAGAAACGGTGGCCGCAAGTGGGCAGGAATATATCCACATCGAAGCAGTCCAGGACCGGGTCCAGGAAGAGTTGATGCGCCAGGGCCATTACAAAATTGCCGAAGCGTTCATTCTTTATCGGGCTCACCGGTCGGCGCGTCGGGCCCGGGAGCAGCGGGTCGAAGTGGCCCCCGATGTCGAGTCGCAGGACACCATGATCGTGGTGACCAAGGCCGATGGCCAGAGCTACCTTTGGGATGGGCTGGATCTGCGCCGACGCATTGATTTCGCGATGATCGATCTCGATCTCTGTCTGCCTTCGGACGAGATCGAGTTGGAATTGCGCCGGGCCTTCCAACGGGAGATGTCCGAAGGGGATCTGCAGAAAACGATCATTCTCAACGCCCGCACCCTCATCGAAAAGGACGCCGACTTCGCCCGTTTTGCCGCACGCATCCTGCTCACCTACATCTACGAGGAAGTCCTCGGTTGGGACATCGTGAAAGACGGTATCGAGAAGCTGCCCGAATTCCACCGGCGGGCGTTCAAGGCCAACCTGGTGCGGGGCGTTGAGATCGAGCGCATCAGTCCGCGTCTGTTGAACTACAACCTTGATCGTCTGGCTGATGCCCTGGAACCGGCCGCCGATCTGGAGTTCGACTACCTTGGGATTCAGACGCTTTACGACCGCTATCTCATCGTGGACAAGACTTCGGAACGCCACCGGCGCATCGAGACTCCCCAGCTGTTTTGGATGCGGGTCGCCATGGGGCTCTTCCTTGAGGAGAAAAGCGAAGCCGAGGACCGTGCCGTGTCCCTCTACAATCTCTACAAATCCCGGCGGTTCTGTTCCTCCACCCCGACCCTTTTCAACTCCGGCACCCTGCACTCGCAGCTCTCTTCCTGCTATCTCTACAAGGTCGAAGACAGCATCGAGAGCATCATGCAGCGCGGCATTGCCGAAAATGCCTACCTCTCCAAATGGGCGGGGGGACTTGGCGGAAGCTGGACGGCGGTGCGTGGCACCGGGGGCTACATCAAGGGGACGAATGGCGAAAGCCAGGGGGTCATTCCCTTCCTCAAGCTGCACAACGATCAGCTCGTTGCCGTGAACCAGGGCGGCAAGCGCCGCGGCTCCGGTTGCGCCTATCTCGAGACCTGGCACAATGACATCGAGGACTTTCTCGAACTGCGGAAGAACACCGGTGACGAACGCCGCCGCACGCACGACATGAACACGGCGAACTGGATTCCCGATCTGTTCATGAAACGGATGGAATCCCGGGAGAACTGGACGCTTTTCCGCGCCAATGAAACGCCCGATCTCCACGATCTCTTTGGCCGCGCTTTCGAGGAGCGGTACTGCGAGTATGAGGCCAAGGCCGCCCGCGGTGAGATCTACGGCAAGTCCTTGCCCGCGCTCGATCTGTGGAAGAGCATGCTGCGGATGCTGTTCGAGACCGGTCATCCATGGATCACATTCAAGGATCCCTGCAACGTCCGGAGTCCCCAGGACCACACCGGCGTCATCCACAGTTCCAATCTCTGCACTGAGATCACTCTCAACACTGGTCCTGAAGAAACCGCAGTGTGCAATCTCGGCTCGGTCATCCTGGAGTCCCACCTTGACGACCATGGCGAGATCGACCATGTCAAACTGCGTGAGACCATCCGCACTGCGGTGCGGGCGTTGGACAACGTTATCGACCTCAACTTCTATCCCACCGAGGCGGCCCGGCGCGCCAACCAGCGCCACCGTCCGGTCGGGCTCGGTCTGATGGGGCTTCAGAATGCTCTTTACATCAGGAACACCCCCTTCGCCTCCGAGGCGGCCGTGGAGTTCAATGACGAGGCCATGGAAGCTATCGCCTACTACGCCTATGAAGCCTCCAGTGACATTGCGGCGGAACGGGGTGCCTATCCGACCTTCAAGGGATCCAAGTGGGATCGCGGCCTCATGCCGCTGGACACGCTGAATCTCCTCGAGGAGGAGCGCGGACAGTCCATCGACGTCCCCCGAACCAGCCGTCTCGACTGGGATGCCCTCCGCGCCAAGATCCAAAGCCAGGGCATGCGCAATAGCAATGTCCTCGCCATCGCCCCGACCGCCACGATCTCCAACATCATGGGCAGCCTGCCGTGCATTGAGCCGGCCTACAAGAACCTCTTCGTGAAGTCCAACCTCTCGGGAGACTTCATCGTGCTCAATGCCTATCTTGTCCGCGATCTCAAGAAACTCGGGCTCTGGAGTCAGACCATCGTCGATCGTCTGAAATACTACGATGGTGAGCTCGGTGAGATCGATGAGATACCCCAGCACCTCAAGGAAAAGTACGCCACCGCGTTCTCGGTGCACAACCAGTGGCTCATCGATGCCGCCGCACGTCGTCAGAAATGGATCGACCAATCCCAGTCGGTCAACCTGTTCCTTCCCTCGGCCGACATGCGGGTGATGTCCCACATGTATCGTTCGGCCTGGCACAAAGGGCTCAAGACAACCTATTACCTCCGCACGCTGCAGGCCTCCAACATAGACAAGGCCACCGTCAACGTGAAGAAGGAAGTTCGCGGTGCCGCGGGTGATGTTATTGGGCATGCCGCTCCGGAAGATCCCGGAACAAGGACTTACAGTGAGGCCGAAAAATTGGCCTGCAGCATCGAAGCGATGCGCAATGGCGAAATCTGCGAAGCCTGCCAGTAGAGGCGGGGTCGGCAGGGCAAGATGGGTTTTTGTTGGAGTTGGTTCTTGATCCTGTGGGCAGCCCCTGAGTCTCCAGACTCCGGGGCTGCTTTATTGGTGGGGAGGCATCTAAAATTTTCCCAATGAGAAACCTCCACGGCCCCTGTCAGGCCGGTCACAGTCCTTCACACCGTCCTCGACAGCTGTGATGATATGAGTTAAAGTGGCGACAAAAATTTGCGAACAAGCACACAGCAGATCAAGGCAACTGAATGAAAACCCTGGTGATCAGCGTGTGTACCTTCAAACGTCCGCAGGAATTGCGGGCCTTGTTCGACACGTTGCAAAAGCTCGACATTCCGACGGATGTTCAGCTCAGCGCCCGCATCATCGACAACGACACCACTCCCAGTGCCCGTGGCCTTTCCGAGGTGCTCGCTGGAGAGATGCCATTCCCGGTGTCCTATGTCCATGAACCGGAACCGGGCCTTTCCTGTGCGCGCAACCGGGCTCTGAACGAGGCCGGAGGCCAGGATTATCTGGTCTTCGTCGATGACGATGAGACGGTCTCGAAACAGTGGTTGTCCGAGCTTTGGAGGGTGCAAAAGGAAACTTCCGCGCAGTTTGTGCAGGGGCCCGTGGTCCACCGGGTGGAGGATCCGGCCGACCAATGGTGGATCGAAGGAGGATTTTTCACCCAAAAGACCTATCAGGACGGCGCCCCGATCAGGGAATCCTGGACCAACAACGTGTTGATTGATCTGAATTTCGTCAGACAACACGGATTGGAATTCGATCACACAGTGCGTTTCATCGGTGGTGAGGACACCCTGTTTTTTCAGGATATGGTGCGGGCGGGAGCCCGGGGAGTATATGCCGCGAAGGCGTTCGTGCATGAGCTCCAGCCGAAATCCAGGCTCACTTGGAAATGGGGATTGGCAAGGCATTACCGCTACGGTGTGACCCGGGCGCTCTGCGTTCTCCTTCGAAGGAGCAAGGCTTCCGCGGTCACGCATGGCCTGGTGCGCTCCACTGCGATGATGGGGGTGGGAATTGCCACCCTGCCCTTGGTGCTTGTTCGGGGACGGACCGCCTTGGCTGGTTCCTTGTCTTTTATGGCCCGCTCCCTCGGAGTGATCGCCGGCCTTTTGGGGCGGCGCTACAACGAATATGCCCGGAAGGCCTGATGCTGAGGCTTCGGTGGGCGCTTTCTGCGGCATGCGGGCCGGCAGGTTCTGTGATGAAAAATCACTTGCCGGTGAAACTTTGTGGCGCAAAGTTACGTAATCTTTCCCATGGATCCGCTTCACGCCGCCTCCGAAAATCTCCGCATCATTCGCCAGCTGATGGAGAGAGCCACCGTTTACCGGGCGGTCTCCGGTCCGACGGCTTTTGTCGCGGGGCTTGCGGCCATTCTCGCCGCCGTCTCCGGGACTTACCACTGGTGGGACACCGGCGGATTGAGGACACCATTCTTCGAAACCTGGATGGCAGTGCTGGCCTTGGTGGCGTTCTTCAATGCCCTCCTGCTTTGGCGGGGGGCGCGCCTCCGGGGAGAAGCGCTGTTTACCCAGGGCTTCCGTCTCGCCATGAGGGCCTTGTTGCCTCCCCTGGCAGTGGCCTTTGTGTTTTCCCTGATCTGGCAGGCCCATGGCGGGGACGACCATTGGTCTGCCTGTCTCTGGATTAGCGGTTACGGATTGGCCCTGCTTGCGACCCGTGATTTCGCGCCACGTTCCATCGTAAGGCTGGGAGGGGCCTTTCTCATCGCCGGATTGGTGCTCGCATTGGCAAGGCACGGAGACTTCGCCATTCTGGGGAAACTATCCTCCCATGCTGCGATGGCCCTCACCTTCGGGCTTTTCCACCTTCTCTATGCCGCCTGTGTCCCATGGAAAATCGGGGAAGCCGCCCGGCAGTTCTCCGGCAACCAGTCGGCATGATTGATTTCTCCCAACTTGACAAGGTCATTCATGAAAAAGGGCGCCTCGCCATCATGAGCCTTCTCGCCGCGCGCCCGGAGTGGCGTTTCCAAGATCTCAAAACCGAACTTTCGATGAGTGATGGCAATCTCGTGACCCATTTGCGGACGCTTCACAAAGCCGGGTACGTCTCCCTTACCAAAGAGCACGACGGCCGTCCTCAGACCAGTTACGCGCTCACCGACAGGGGACGCGAAGCCTTTCTTGGGTACGTCGCCGTACTCGAATCCATCGTCCAGAAGCACAAACCTTCCTAAGTGCCTTTTTTTGAAAGAAAGCTTTGTGACACAAAGTAAATAGCCTAGTCCACTCGCTACCTCCAACCCAAACTGAAAACCATGAAAATCGAACTTGCCCGCCATTTTGGCATGTGTTTCGGCGTCCGTGACGCCCTTCGCCTCACATATGATCTCGCCCAGTCCCGGTCCATCACCGTGCTGGGCGAACTGGTGCACAACCCAGTCGTCTCCGCCCACCTCGGCGCGATCGGTGTCAGGGAGGGGAAGTTGGCGGACCCCGCCAGTGCCTCCACCGAGACAGTTGTCATCACTGCCCACGGAGCTGCCGAATCCGATCGGCACAACTGGCGTGAGCGCGGGCACGAGGTTTTCGACACCACCTGTCCTTTGGTCCGCAAGGCCCACCGGGCACTGGAATGTCTCATTTTGGCGGGCTACTTTCCGGTGATCATAGGCCGTAGGGATCATGCGGAGGTCATCGGGTTGTCCCGGGATCACCCCGATGCGGTGATTGTGGAGAGTGCTGCCGAGTTGGCTGCCGTGCCACGATGGCAGCGGATCGGAGTGGTGGCCCAGACTACGCAGCCGGTGGAGCATGTCAGAGCCTTGGTGGAGGCATTGCAGAAGCGGTTGCCGGAATCGGAAATCCGCTTCGTGGATACCGTGTGCCAGCCGACGAAAGATCGTCAGGATGCGTTGCGAGATTTGTGCGAATCCAACGACACCATTGTGGTGGTGGGAGGGCGGAATAGCAACAACACCCGCCAGCTTGTGGAGACCGCAGTGGCGCTGGGCAGACGGGTCCTGCAGGTGGAGCGGGCGGACGAATTGGACGCGGGATGGTTCCGTGACAGCTTGAATGTGGGCGTGACTGCCGGCACCTCCACGCTGGACGAGACAGTGCGAGAAGTCGTGGGCCGACTGGGGCAGATCTCCTCAGGGCTGCACGAAAGTGCTTTGAACGGACTTCTGCGGGCCTTTGCCTGATTCCTTCCGACCATCTTCCTCCGCCATGAATCCCTCCTATTGGATCCAACGATTTCAGGACAACCAAACACCTTGGACACCTCCGATCATGGATGGGCCGGCCCCCTTCCTCAAGGATTCCCGTTGTGAGGCACTGGCCCGGGCCTTCGCCACTTTTCAGCTCGGAGAGACGGGTGGCGGGACTCGTCTCCAGCGCTTCGTCCGGGAGGCCTTTCCGCCAGATGGAGGAGACTACGCGCGCGCCGTCGATTTCTTTTTGGCAGAGGAACACCGCCACTCCGCCATGCTGGCGACCGTGGTGGAACACCTTTGCGGGGAATTGCAGCGGCGGCACTGGCAGAACGCGGTCTTCCGCCGGGTGCGGACTCTTTGCGGACTGGAGTTCAATCTGCAAGTGTTGCTCACCGCAGAACTCATTGCCCTGGGCTGGTACGGCCTGCTGGCCCATGCGGTGCCCGATCCGGTGGTGCGGAGCGCCTGTGCCCGGATCACAAGGGATGAAGTGGGGCATGTGGCTTTTCATGCGGATTTTTTCCGGACTGTCCAGCGGAGTCGGCTTCCCATCGGGAGCCAAATCTGGGCCTTGCAGTTTCAGACCGTGCTTCTGATGACCGAGGCGGCCGCTTGGTGGGAATTCGGTCAATGTCTGCGGAGCTTCGGCATTTCCCGCAGGATGTTCCAAGGCCGCGTCCGGGGCGCGGCGCGGGATTTCCTCACTCGGGTTGGATGTTACCCGGGCCGGACCACCAGCACCAGATCCGACCTCACAGCGGTGGTCCAGGGAGACGAGTAATTGCTTCGGGTTTGTGCGATCTTCCCTGCCGCGGCTTCGGCGAGCCCGGGAGCCATCCTGTCGGATTCTCCTCTCCCAGGCGGGCCGCCAAGGTGGAGGTGGGGCGACATAGGCCTGGGGTGACTACTGGCAAATTAGTGGCCAGGGAGTGATCACCTCCATTCCGTTACGCGATCTTGGCGTTGAGCCTGCCCCGGGATGGAGATATTGTAGCAGGAGTGGCGTCCTTTTTGAGGATGCCGCCGGAAAGGAAGCCAACCCGCGTTCACACAGGTAGAGCCACATTCACGGGCTGGTCGGCGCACTTGCCGGTGAACGCTTGCTATTGCCCAAACTGTCGGGTTGCTGAATGACCAGAAAATACCCACCACCGTCCTTCGATTCTTTCATGAAACTTCCCCAGCCATGTCCCTTCCTGCTGCTTTGGGTGCTCCTGATGGCACCCGGAACTTTCAGGGCCGCCGATCCGCCCGCCAAAGTCCCGCTCAAGATCACGCCAGGGAAAGTCATCATCCCTTTTGACAAGATGCGGCGGATCTGGGGGGAACTCATCAGCATCGACCAAGCCACAAGGACAGGGACCTTTCGCAACGAGAGCACTGACGAAGTGATGCGATTCACGGTGATGCCCTATGCCGAACTGCTGCATCACGCGACCAATGGCGACCTGCAGGATTTCCGCGTCGGGGAACGCGCCATTTTCAGGATGCATGAGAATGAAAAGGGCGAGTGGGTCTGGCTGACATACATCCAGGACGAGATGAACATGATGAACGGGCATGGAGAATACTTTTTTGTGGATCAGATCGACGCGGCTTCCGGTGAGCTCACCACCACCTGGGCCAAGGGGGACTTGACCTTCGTGCGGGAAAAAGGAGTCACTATTTCAACCGACAAGGACACCCGCTTCTGGAAAGCCGGGTTGCCCGCTGCCTTCTCCGACATCAAGCCTGGCGACAAGCTGCGCACCAAGACGCATGGGGTCGGAAAAGGCCGAGTCCGCGTTGCCTGGGAAGTCTTTCTCGATGACGAAAGCCTGCGCAAGTTCCAGACCGAACAAAAGGCCGTTCACGAGGCCCGGATTCTGAAAGAGGGGGCGGCGGGCTACGTGGACGCCAGAGAGGGGCAGAACCTGGAACTGACGTTGTTCAATGAAGGAGAAGTCCAGGTGAAAAGGCTCAAACCCGGCATCACGGTCCATGTCGTTCCCGCCGGAGTCGATCGCAAGCCTGTGGGGACTCCCGTTGCTGCCACGGTCGCCCAACTCAAAATGTCCGGCCGCCAGTGTCTCGTTTCTCTCACCGTGGCGGGCGATGGGTCGGGCTTCCAGCCCGCCGGTCTGGCCCGTCTCTGGGTTGATGGGCCATAGTCCGCCGGGACCTGGGCAGGCGGTCTTCAGCACCCCCGACGGAGGTCTGGGGCGTGCAAATGCCAGTTGACACCCCGGGCATTCCGACCTTTATTGCGGGCTTGCCACCCGGAATCTCCGGGTCGGTTGGCGGGATAGCCAAGTGGTAAGGCCGAGGTCTGCAAAACCTCTATCGCGGGTTCGATTCCCGCTCCCGCCTCTCTTTCTATTTTTAAAGACCTGCCAAAAATATGGCAACGCAGGTCTCAATCCAGCTTTTCTAGTAAGGGAAGTCATTGGTGTAGTGAGGAGCGATCCTCCCTTGATCTCAGGGAGGCGGCATTTCTCCAACCTACTGCCCTGAATCGTTTTCACCCCCCTTGCACAATGAGCGCGATTTGGGGATGGTGGCTTGTTCAGGAGGCGTCTCTCTGGCGAACCGCGTCGCAAAGTTGCACGATTTGTTCGTTCATGGGCTTTTGACCGAAGAAGAGTTCGCGGCAGCCAGGACGCGTGTGCTGAAGGAAGGGGTAGTCGAAGAGCGAAAGATCAGGTTTGCGATCAAGGCTCGAGACTGGCTGGCTTCAACGACGGCGTAGAAACGTTTGCTCCGGTGGTCTGGGAGCAATGTGCCGGCTCCCGCGCACTGCTGGCCGGCTTGGAAATCGGCGGTTCTCCCAGACCTGATCCCGTCTGGTGCCTGTTGCATGCTGGATTGACAATCCGTTGGTCTACAGTAAAAAACTAAACCTGCAAAAGAGGTTCAAGCCCCTAACCATTGCCGAATCGCCATGAAAGAGTTTTTCGTTCGTGTCCCGCTTATCGCGGTTTCGATCCTTGTGATCCTGTCCTTTCCGCTTTCCTCCCCAAGCCAGGAGGCCCCGGGAACCAGTCTGACGAAGCTCCAAAACACTTTCCTGGCCAAAAAGACCGAACTCGATGCGGCGCGGTTGGAAAAACGCGCCGAATTGCTAAAACGATATGGCGACGTTCTCACCAGGATCAAACAGAACTACCAGACTGCCGGAAAACTGAATGAGACGGTGCTCGTTACGAAAGAATGGGATGCGGCACAGAAAGGCGAACTTCAAACTTGGCCAGCCACCGCTACCCCGCCGCCCGATTTGGGCAATGCCCGCAAAGTGGCCCAGGCTGAACTTGAGAAAATCGACCGCCAGCACGGCAATGATTTGGCTGAACTTGGTGGCCGCTATCTGAAGGCTCTGGAGGGACTCAAAACCACTCTGACCCAGGCCGGCAAGATCGACGAGGGTTTGGCCGTTGTGAAAGAGATCGAGAACCTCAACACCCTGTTGGAGCGTTTGTCCGAGGGACGGGGCACAGCGGGATTCAAACGCGATCTCCCCCCCGCTCTGCGGAAGGACTTGGTGGTCTATTTCTCCTTCGATGAAAAAGATGGGAATGTTCTTTCAAGCTCAATCGAAATGCCCATCAAGGGAATCCTTGAAGGCACCAAGTTTGTTCCGGTTGGCAAAGTCGGGGGGGCTCGCTATTTCTCAGGGAATCGCGACCGTGTGGCCCTCTCCTCACCGCTGCCCGACTCCAAAGAAATGACGATTGCTCTCTGGATGAAGTTCCAAGGCGATCTCAAGACGGGCGGATTGTTTGCCGATTACGATGAGAAGAATGCCAACGACATGACTCTGTCATTGCTCGACAGCAAGACGATCCACATCCGGGCGGACAAGACCGGCGGCGTCCTGATGGACGAGGTGAAGCTCCGCAGCAATTTTAGCGATGGCTGGCACCATCTTGTTTGGGTGATGGAATCCGACAAGTCCACCATTTACTTGGACGGACACCGGGAAGAAAGAGTAGCAAAGACTGCGACCAATATCGGATTTCACAAGGCCTACATCGGTTTCGGACACAACCAGAGCGAGTGGACCTACTTCAAAGGAGAAATCGATGAATTCATGTACTGGAGCCGCGCTCTCAGCCCCAACGAAGCGGCTCAAGTCTTTGGATTGATCTCTGACAACCCGTGATTCCGGTTCCTGCCGCGGAGGGTTGTAGGTCCGCAAACTCTACGACTCATCAGCCCCCGCATTAGCATGCTCTGACGAGGGCTGACCAACTCCCACCAACCCCGGGCCTTCGGCGGAAAGGGAGTGGAATGGTTGAACGACGCGCTTTCGGCTACTGATGGGCACCTTGAAGCCGAGCGCGGGCCGCATGAGTATTGGCGGCCACGACTGCTTTGAGGAGAGGGGCAGAGTGAAGCGCTTGGTCGGTTTGCTCTCGGACGAGCCCGTTTTCTATTCCTACACTCAGCGGTCGTGATGTGTTGGAACTGAGCGCCAGAATACACGGAATGGATCCCGGTGCCGCACTGTGATAATTTCAAGCCCCTGATCGTCCGCCTGGGCATGGCAGATCGCCGAAATGGCCCGGGGCGTCGCCGCAACCCTGAGAGCGCTCGCCACACGATAGTTTACCAACACATCCCGGCAATTTCGGGAACGGCTGCCATCCATTCCCCGATACGTCGCGGCGGCAGTCACAGGATCATCTCCAATTCGCCACCGCTTCCGTTACTCAATCCGGTAGCCCTGATTCTCGCGGCGGGACGCTGGCGGGATTCTGTTGCGGGATGAGCTTACTTTGAGCTGGCGAACAGCGAATCCACCGTTTCCACCAAAGCTTTGTTCCAGCCGCCGGCCTGGGCTTTTGTATCCACTTTGGTCATCACCAGATCGTGTCTGGAATTGATAAGTTCCCTGACAGCGGCCTCGCTGGCAAGATAGGCATTGATGGTGTTGATATAAGTTTCCTTTCCTGCTTCATAGGCGCGGGCAGAGCTTTCCATGAGAATGCGGTTCTGTTCCACGAGGTCAGCGATGTCCGCGACGTTTTGTTTGGACGCGGCGAGGATGTCTTTGGAAGCCTTCCGGTTGCGCTCACTTTCGATGAGTCTTGCCTTCAATTCAGCTTGTTTGGCGAGCTTGAGGTATTCGTATTCCCTGGCTTTGGAGCGGTTGAGTCCGCGGTCGAAGAGATTCCACTTCAGGACCAGGCCAACTTCGTAAAGGTCTTGGTCAATAGCACCGCCAAAAGGTGAGTTCCCGTCCTTGATATATCCATCCTGGCCATAGACGCTCAGTGTTGGAAGGGAACGCTTCTTTTCCACCAGCGCCTGGCTGGCGTATTCTTCCACCTCCGCACGGAGAGCGACCATTTCTGCTTTTTGGTCGATGTCCAATTCTTCGGATGACTGGGGATCGGATAGGCCGTTCACTGCGTCTGAATTCAGCGAGGCGGTCCTGATGTTCTCCGAATCGACGCCCAGAGTGGCAAGGGCGCGGTTCATATACTGTGTGAAGTTCGTTCTCTCGCGTTTCATGGCAGCGAGAGAGAGCTTGACGCTCTGCACATCGCTAATGGGAGCTATTTTGGCGTCGTTCTTCTTGGCAATGGCAGCTGACTCAGATTCCAGACGGCTGATGACCCGATCCACGGAGTCGGTCAATTCTCTAAAACGAGCGAGTGTGAGGTAATCCTGAATGATATCCCGTGTCAGCATCTCAGTATTGAGTGCGCCACGAATCTCCACCTGCCTGGCTTTTGCCTTGGCGGCGTCAATGGATGGCCGGATGGTCGGGTCGTAAATGGGCTGATCCAGTTCGAGTTGGGCGCGGGTGCGGTCGAAACTGCCGCTGCCCGAGGGGAAGACGGGATTGCCACTTTCGCGGATCTTTTGATAAGCCACGCCTCCACGCGCGGTGAGGGTGATTTTGGGCAGATAGTTCCGCTTTTGGGTGACGATAGTTTGCTCGGCGGCCTTGTTCTGATACTCGACCATCTGAGCTGATGGGTCCGTCGCCATGATGGAGTTGTAAACTTCCATCAAACTTCCCGCCGTGCCCTGCGCGGGGAAGGTAAGAAAACAGGCAAGGGCCGCTGCCGCTTTGATCGGACGCATTGACCATGACGAGTGAGGAGAGCGTGCCGTTTGGATGACGTCTTGTGTTGTCATGGTAACATTCTTCTAAAAATATCAGAAATTAAGAAGAAAGTAATAACAGGCAGTTGGAACATCCTGTCAATATGGATTTTATGGGTATACGTTAAAATTTAAAATTGGTACAGAAATCCCATGCTGGTGCAGAATTTTTCTGTTCCCCTCCAAGCCCTGATTGGGGACTTTATTCTGGAAGGGAGCGCATCACAGAGGTCGTTTTCCCACGGACTTAGCGGGAGAGCAGCATGCGCTTCAGCAATGCCCACGCTGCCACTCGCGCGCTGCTATTTCTGACCGTAATTCGGCTTTGCAGCTGGCCTCCAGGAATGGGCTTTTGCACACATGCCAGACAGGAGAAGAAAAGAAGCCAAAGGCTATAGAGAGAAAGGGAGATCATCAGTCCAACGTCCCGATGCAAAAAGGCGAGGTCGCTATGTAATCCGAAAAAGTTCATTAGCATCCCTCCAGACGTAAGGAGAAGAAGGGCGAGAGGCGGCCAGAGAATCCTCCAGTAAATCAAGGATCGTGACAGGCTGAGTTCCTTTTTGGTCACGCTAAAAATTTGACTGCGGGGATTCAGGAGGAGGTTCCACACTGCACGAAGAAAGGGAACCAGTCCCACGATGCGTCCGATTTCGGTTACAAAGGGGAGATTTTTTTTGCTGCTTAACATGTAGAGGCCATACACACTCAGCAGCATGCGGGGCCCCAGGACCACGAGGAGTTGCCCGTAGTCGGAATGAAAGGGGGCGATCCCAAACCACCAATACAAGGCGGGGGCGGCCAGGAGGCAGAGAGTCCATAATGTCCCGATATAATAGAGAACAGGGTCAAGAAAAAACACTCTGTCCAATAGAGAGAGTCCCTTGGCCCTCAGGGCGCCCCGTGGGGTGACCAGGCACTGCAGCGTGCCGATGCCCCATCTCGTCCTCTGATTGACAAATTCTCCTATGTCCTGCGTTGCGAGTCCCGAACTTAATTTTTCGTTGAGAAAGCGTGTTTTGTAGCCCAGTGCCAGCAGGACATAGGTGCTGTGAAGGTCTTCCGTGATGGTTTCTTCAGGGAATCCACCGCTTCTTTCCAGGCACTCCCGCTTGATGACGAAGCTTGTCCCGTAGCAAAAAGCGTTATTCCAAGTGTCACGACAGGACTGCATGACGTCCGTAAACATGCACTGGGCCTCAGGCCATGCCTTCTCGCCCCCCAGATTGTATTGGATGGCATCAGGATTCAGGAATATCTGGGGTGTCTGAACGATCCCCACATCAGGCGCATCAAGCAGTCCCACCGTGCGCATCAGGAAATTCGGCTCCACCGCGAAGTCTGCGTCAATCACACTAATGAGTGGCTTTTGAGTGTTTTTGATCGCGTGGTTTAGGTTGCCTGCCTTGAACCCCTTTCGATCAGGCCGGACCACGTAACCGATGGAGAAGTCGCGGCACATTGCTTCCAGCCAGGGACGGGCTCCGTCATCAAGAACAGATATTTTGAAATCAGGGTATTCAAGTCTGGTGGCTGCCAGAATGGTTCGCCGGAGAATCTCCGCAGGTTCATTATAGGTCGGGATCAGGACGTCCACGCCGGGGGCGGTCTGTCTTCTCTTCAAACGGTCCTCCGCCTTATCTGCTTCTGGGGTGCGGTCGCTTGGTTTGATGAGCAGGATGAAATGCCACGCCAGGAGGACCGTGGCGCTCATTTCCATGGCCAAAAAAAACCATATCCAAATGGACTCGGGGTTGGTTGTCAGCGGGACCAAGGTCTCCTTAAACCTCCACGAAACATATCTGAAGTTGAGGAACTGAAATAAGAGGACCACGGCGCATCGCACCGGAACCCTCGACCATGCAGAACTGGGGAAGACCATCCACACCCCCAGAAACAGCACAATCGTCGCGAGGACTTCAGGGTAGAGGTCGGAAATCATCTTTGGCCTCGCAGGGCGAGAGTTAGCTGGAGAAGGCCTTTTTCCGCCAGATTGGCCTTCGGCTTTGAGATGAGAACCTTGGCCAGCTTGCCTATTTTTTCAGTTCCCAGATCCGCCTTGTCCGCCTCGATGGCCACGCGCAGCATCCAAGTATCCAGGGGAGTCGTGCTAATGATGTTGGGGGGCTTCGTATAATTGTCCTGAATCTGAATGTCCACCACGCGTCCCTGTATGACCTGAGCTTCAGGAATGAGCTGGATCGTGGCATTGTCTCCGACGGCGATGCTGGTCATGAAATCCTGCCTGAAGAATGCCTCTACGAAAACGGAGCTTCCATCCGCCACGTCAACCACCTCCTGGCCCTCGCGAAGGTTCTCTCCGTTGACCACGTGACGTCTCCAGATGACACCGCTGATGGGTGTCTTCAGTTCATAGGCGAGGTCGGCTTCATGGTGCGTCTTCGCAGCGGCGATCTTGTTTTCAACGACGCCGAGTTCCGATTGCAGATCAAGGCGCTGGACCCGAATTTTACCCAGTTCCACTTCTATGGCGTCGATTCTGGCAGAGCTCTCACTGATTTGGCCGCCTTCGCCCTGATGAAAAGCAGCAAGCTGTGCCTCTTCGCTGGCAAGGTCCAACTCCGCGGAGGTCACCACTTTTTCTGCCTCGATGGTCTGCTGCCTGGTCTCAGACCACTGTGCGGCCGTTATGATTCCGTCTTTCAGAAGCGGGGCCACCCGTTTTTCAGAGGCCTGTTTCTCCGTGAGCGACTCCCTGGCGATGCGCGCTTTCTCCTTTGCGGCGTTGAGATTTCTTTCCGCGGCTTTCATCGCGCCGTCGCGCGCGCTGGAGGCGCTTGTTTTGGCTTCCGCTAGATTCTGTTCGCGAGTCTCTATGAGCCGGTCAAGGCTCTGCATTTGCTCTTTAAGTTTCATCTGGGTGAACTGGCTCTGTTCCAGATCACGCTGGATTTTAAGTAAATCGCGGGTCACTTGAGCTATTTGCCCGTTGGACTGCACGAACGTAGCGCCATTGGCTTGGAGATCGCTGATTTTTCCTGGATCACCCGCTTTGATGGTCACCAATTTCGCATTCACGATCGCGTGGCTGCTGCTGGGAAACACGGGAGGCAGGAAGAGCGCCCAGACTGAAACCCCGATCAGCGAGATTCCGAAAAGGACACGCGCCGTTTTGAAAAGTGATTCAAGCTTCAATCCCATTGATAGATTACTTAACTTAATCTTTTTTTACTGTCGACAAATATCATTAAAAATATAAGAATTGCGCCTCATTCAAAAAACGGGGTCCGAAGCAGAGTCTGGCAGATAATTTGCCAAACCCTCCGCAAGGCTCTCAATCCTCTCACACCAACCTGGAAGGAACACTGGCCACTCCAGCGTCTCGATCGCTTTCTCCCTCCCCTTCGCCAAGCGATGTGTCCCGCCTCCTTTAAAATTGGCTGACCCGCGATGGAAAGGCGAATTCCCGTCAGAAGGACTCTCCTCGGTTCAGCCCCATGACTCCCATCAAATTCGGCTTCCTTGGGCGGCAGATCCTTTTTGCGCTGGTGCTCACGATCCTGCTCTTATTCGGGACTGTCGCCTTGGTGATCCTCACGCCGGAGGGGCCGCTGGGATTGGTTGGCGTCATCGCCGCCTCCGGCTTTTACCTTTGGCTGCTCATTCGTCAAACGTCCGGCCATGGCAATGCGTCAATCGAAGAAGACGGGTTGCTTGTTGAACCGACTCGCTTCTCCATCTGCGGCGTGCGGCGTCTTTTGCGGATCCCCTGGGGCCGGATCGAAAGCGTCAACATCATCCATTTTGGAAATATCCGGCGTCCCTTCCTGATGCTGCGCAGGTTCACCCGTCCAAACCTGCTCCTAGTTTCCCTCGTTTCGGAATCGGATCGCGGCTTTCTGGATCATGTTCTCAAACAGGCCGTCGCATGGCACGGCGCGCATCCTGAAGCACCGCCTCTGCGGCAGGATGACTTTTTTGCGGGAATGCTTTGGAAAAGCTTCGGCGCTCTGCTGATCGGCGCATTCCTGTTCTTCGTCATCGCCATCTTCCAATCCGGTCGCGCCGGAGAGTGGATCCTCTGGCTTCGGTTGTTCGGAATCAGTGGCCTACTTTTTCCGCTGGTGCGCCGCATTTTCCGTCCGACTGATTTCACACCATGAGTGATCCCACCGACCTAAATCCATTTGCCCGGCGCGTCAGCGAATCCCGGGTGGCGTCTCTCCTTCAGATCATTGCCGCTCCGCCAAATGCCCGGCGTTCTCCTGCGGCCGGTGACTTGGAGGGTGACTTTGACCTCTGGTGTGATGGTGCGGCCTGCAAGTACCACACCGGTTCGGCCCATTGGGAATTCGCCGACGGCACGACTGCCATGGCGGCTACTCCATGCGCCTGGCTCTGGGTGCGCATTTTTTTTCCTGACGGACAAAATGTCGAGGTCCGGCAGGCCCATCTTGATTAAACCCGAAACTATCCGATCTAATATCCATCAAATCTCGTGAAAACATCCATCGCCGTCTCCATTCTCATCGCCGCCCTTTTGTCCGCAGTGCAGCCCATGTCTGCGCAAACCCCCGAGGCCGCCGCGCGACGCTCCGCCATCGAGTCCTTTTATCCGGTCATGATCCAGGCCAACAAAGACGGAAACTATGCCCAGGCTCGCTCCTTGTGTCAGAAGGCAATTGAATGGGAACCGCAGAATTGGCTTCATTACTACAACTTGGCATGCATCGAGGCGTTGGCGGGCGATCCCGATGCGGCGTTCGCGGCCCTGACTCAGGCCAATCTGAAAGGCTTTGCCGACACTGAGGGCCTTAACAGTGACTCCGATCTCGTCTCCCTTCGCATGGATGCGAGGTTCCAAAATATCATGTTTCAGACCGCTCAGAATGCCATCAATCAAAAAGGAGCCCAGGCAAACACCACTCCAACCCAGACACCCGGTCCGAAGGCACCCGCCGCCGCCAAACCCAAGTTCGATCCCAATCGTAGGCTGACACCCGCTGCCCCCGCGGGCAAACCTGCGCCCTCTCTCTCCAGCGGCACGGGTCAGGCAACTGCACCGGCAGCAGCCAACCTGAGCGCCTCCGGACCCGTCGGATTGTATTTCATGACGCGCTATTGGCTCGCCACGCGCAGTCTCGAAAGGGCCATCTGGTACTTCAGCCCGGACGGCATGGCTTATGAGAACCCCACCGGCGACTTCAGCGCCGCCAGTCTCTCGGCCACCGCCTCCGATCAAGGGCAGTTCCACTTGGAAGGCAAGAACCTCGTCTTCACCCGTACCAAGGGAAAAAACACCGGCAAGCAAGATAGCTCGGAGTACGATCCCCAGCCCGAAGGTGGATTTTATTGGAACACAGGCAGCTTCATCCCTGTGAAGGCACTCACCTCGGCCCGCAGCATCGTCGGCAAATGGCAGGGCGGCTTCTCCGTCATTGGCGCCGCGGTCGCCCGCACGCTCGATTTGCATGCCGACGGCAGCTTCAACCTCAGCGGAGGCGCGACCATCAGTGCTGAAAGCGACGGTAGCGTGGCCAGGGCCGGCTCGTCCGGACAGATTTCCCAAGGAACCTGGGACGTCTCCGGCTATTTCATGACGCTCACCGGCAGCGACGGAAAATCCCGGCGCTCGGTCGCTTTCCCGTTTGGTGATGGCGCCAATTCGGTCAATCCCGACAAATTCTATTTCGACGGCATCATGTGGTCGCCGCTGAAGTAAGCGCCGGATGGTGGCTCATGTCCGCGCCGCACCAGTCAAGTCTCCCGCCCTCTGATGCATCCAATCCTCAGGCATCTTCATGTCGTGGATGCCTTTCCAAAGGTCGATCAGGAGAGCGGTCCCTCCTTCCAGGCTCGTTCACCTTTCGCGCTTTCATGAGAAGCAAGGGGGCGGGGGCATTTGAGGAGGGGGGAACCCAACGGGAGGCAATGGCGAATGACGGGAGGTAGGGAAGGGACGCACTTCAATGGTATCCCCTTTTTTCTTTTCTTTTTTCCGTCTGCACATCAGCCCGATTTCAAAAGAAAGGCATTTGAAAATAGACTCGTTCTGACGATGATTGGGAGAGTGCCGACTTTGGCAGCTCTCTTTACCTGCTAACTGCCAATTCATGAAAGTCAGCATTTTGTTGTCGTTTTTCGCCCTCTCGCTCATGTCCCTCGCTGGTGCGGACCCTGGTCCACTGAAATACCCGGAGACCCGGAAATCTGACGCCAGTGATGACTACCACGGCACTCGTGTTGCGGATCCCTACCGGTGGCTTGAGGATGACAACTCCCTTGAGACGGGTTCCTGGGTCAGGGCGCAGAACGAGGTCACCTTCGGATATCTGAAAACTTTGCCCCAGCGGAGCAAAATCATAGACCGGCTCTCCAGTCTCTGGAATTACGACCGCACCGGCATGCCGTCGGAGTATGGCGGTCGCTGGTTTTACACCCGCAATACCGGTTTGCAAAATCAATCCGTGCTCTTTACCACCACTTCTCTCGATAAGGAGCCTCAGGTGCTCCTCGATCCGAATCTCCTCTCGACGGACGGAACGGTCGCTCTCACGGATTATGCTCCCAGTCTGGACGGCAAATATCTCGCCTACGCCACCTCTACCGGCGGAAGTGACTGGAATGAAGTCAGGGTTCGGGACATCGCGAATGGCAGGGACCTCTCGGATCACCTCCGCTGGGTGAAGTTCAGCAATCTCTCCTGGCTGAAAGATGGGGGCGGGTTTTTCTACAGCCGATATGCCGAGCCGGAGTCGGGTGCGGCTCTCACGGAAAAGAACGAATTTCACCAACTTTACTTCCACCGACTCGGCACCCCACAATCTGAAGATAAACTGATTTACGAGCGAAAGGATGAGCCCGAGTGGGGATTCCAGGGTTTCGTCAACGAGGAAGGCAACTACCTCATCATTCAGGTCTGGAAAGGCACCGAGCCTAACAACCGTGTCTTTTACAAGGATCTCTCCCAACCCGATTCCACTGTGGTGGAACTGCTCAACGAGGAGGACGCCAAGTATCAATTCGTCGACAGTGTCGGCCCTGTTTTTCTTTTCCGGACCGACCTGGAGGCTCCCCGCCACCGTGTCATTGCCATCGACATAACCAATCCGGAACGGGAGCATTGGCAGGAAATTGTTCCGGAGTCAAAAGACTTGCTCGATGGGGTGAGCACGGCCGGTGGCCTGCTATTCTGCCAGTATCTTCAGGATGCCAAAAGTGCTGTCCGATGTTTTGATTTCAAAGGCAAGCTGATTCGGGATATTGTGCTCCCGGGCATTGGCAGCGCCTACGGCTTCTCCGGCTGGCGCGACGACAAAGAGTCGTTTTTCGCCTTCACGGGCTTTACGGAGCCCGGAGCGATTTACCGACTGGATCTCACCACCGGCGAGACCAAAATTTGGCGCAAGTCGAAGGTGAAATTCGAGGGGAACGACTACGAGACGGAACAGGTTTTCTTTTCGAGCAAGGATGGCACGCTTGTTCCCATGTTCATCGTCCACAAGCGGGGGATAGTTCTGGACGGAAGTCACCCTCTCCTGCTCTATGGCTACGGGGGATTCGAGATTAGCCTGACTCCGGATTTCTCCATGCAGCGGGCCGTGTGGTTGGAAATGGGCGGTGTCTATGCGATGCCAAATCTGCGCGGTGGTGGCGAGTATGGCGCGGACTGGCACAACGCGGGCATCAAGCTCAAAAAGCAGAATGTTTTCGACGACTTCATCGCCGCTGCCGAGTGGCTCATTTCAAAGGGCTACACATCATCCTCGAAACTGGCCATTCAAGGAGCAAGCAACGGCGGACTCCTCGTCGGTGCCTGCATGACGCAGCGTCCTGACTTATATGCCGCCGCTCTCCCCTCAGTGGGAGTGATGGATATGCTGCGCTTTCATCGCTTCACGATAGGCTGGGGCTGGAAGAGTGATTTCGGAAGTTCGGAGAATGCGGATGAGTTCGAAGCCCTCTTTGCCTATTCACCTCTGCATAATCTGAAACCCGGTACGCACTACCCTGCCACACTCGTGACGACGGCCGACCACGATGATCGGGTGGTGCCGGCGCACAGTTTCAAGTTTGCCGCGAGGCTGCAGGAGTGCCAAGCCGTCCATGGCCCGCCGGTGCTCATCCGCATCGAAACCAGCGCCGGTCACGGGGCTGGCACCGCTCTCAACAAAGTGATTGAGGAGTCCGCCGACGAGTTGGCATTTCTGGCTCAAGCACTCAGGCTCTGAAGGGGGAAGGCTACAATCGCTGCTCGCGGGTTCATTTCCCGGTCCCGCCTGACTTTATTTCCCGGGTTGTCACCGGTGACCGTTAAGGCAGGGGACGGAATTCACGAAGACGGGGCGTCTCCGACTCTCCCACCGCGACCGGCTTGGCGACCGGCATCGGAGATGGCTTGTTGGCCGGAGCGGGTTTCACCTCAGGAACGGCCGGAGGTTTTGGCTTTGAGGCTACCGGAGAGTGATTGCTCTTCAGGTTGGGATGGAAGGCCAACGCGTCCTGATAGTTCATCCACAGACTGCGTTCCATGGTATAGATGCCCAGCACCATAGAGGCGACCCCGAGGGCGAATCCCAGCCGGTTGCGTGTCGGCCCCACCAAGATGGCTCCGGCGGCCACGCCTGCGAGCATCAGATAAACCCAGCGTTGCTCCTCACGTTGCCGGGTGTTTTCGGCAAAGTTTTTTGAACGAGAGGGTGATTCAAGTTTAAAGACCTGTTCAATCCGCTGGGCGGAAGCCTTCCTCGCCCCCAGATAGGGGAGAAACACCAGCGCTCCGGCAAGAATGAAGCTGAGTCCGACAATCTGGAGCCGCTCCTTCTTGGAAAAATAGGCGTATCCGAAACAGACCGCTCCGGCGGCTACCAACCAGAAAAGCAGGGGTTCCAGGACGAGGAATTGATATTCAGGATCGGCGAGCGCTTGGAGCAGCTTTTCCAGTTGGGCGAAAAACTCGGACATGGCGGAAACAGGTTGGATGGATTGGGGAAGGGGGGGGACCTCAAAACAGGTCACCTTGGATTTCTTTAGGGGGCGGAGCGCCCACTTTCTGGTAGGCGGCAAGCATCGCGGTCCGTCCGCGGGGCGTGCGCTTGAGATACCCCTGCATGATGAGATAGGGCTCGTAAACATCCTCCAGAGTCGCCTCATCCTCCCCAACGGCGACGGCGAGAGAGCCCAGTCCGACAGGGCCTCCTGCAAATTTGAAGATCACAGCCTCCAGGATGCGTTTGTCCATCTCGTCGAGGCCGTCCTTGTCGATTTCCAACATGCCCAGCGCCCGATCGGCAACTTCTGCGGAAATCAGGTTGTCTGCCCTCACCTGGGCAAAATCCCGGACCCACCGCAGGAGATTATTGGCAATCCGGGGCGTCCCCCGGGAGCGGGAAGCCACTTCCCGAGCCCCGTCAGGTTCCACCTGGACGCCCAGCAAACCTGCGGAGCGCTGGATGATGCGGGCCAATTCGCTGGTGGTGTAGTAATCGAGACGGTTGGTCATGCCGAAGCGGGAGCGCAATGGAGCGGTCAGCATGCCGGCCCGAGTGGTCGCTCCCACCAGGGTGAATTTTGGCAGGGACAGGGTGATCGAGCGGGCGTTGGGGCCCTGATCGATGATGATGTCCAGTTTGTAATCCTCCATCGCGGGATAGAGGTATTCTTCAATGGCAGGATGGAGTCGGTGAATCTCGTCGATGAAGAGGAAATCTCCATGTTTCAGGTTGGTCAAAATTCCAGCCAGTTCCCCCGCTTTCTCGATTTGAGGGCCACTTGTGCAGTGGATTTCGCTTCCGAAGGCACGGCACAAAATGTGGGCCAGAGTGGTCTTGCCCAATCCCGGTGGCCCGCTCAGTAAAACGTGGTCCAAGGCATCGCCACGTTGCCGAGCCGCTTCGATCATCAGCATCAGCCGTTCTTTGACTTTCACTTGACCGCAGAATTCATCGAAGTCCGGGGGGCGCAAGGACACATCGAAGTCCGTTGTGGGCTCCTCAGCCTTGCCTTGAATGAAGGGGTCGCTCACAAAAAAGACTCGTGATGGAGACGGGCTGGCGGTAGCGAAGAATGACCGTTTTCAGGAGATTGCACCGCCATACACCACAAAACCGAAAACCGTTTCAGACTGTGTCGCTATTTTGTTAAAATACCCAAAATATCGCAACAGTCGAATGAACTTTTTTTTCAAACAAATTTCAACGAGTCATCTGGCAACAAAATTGCATGGCATTGATCCAGCAAGCGGAAGACTCCGAGACCCCCTAAAAACCCTTAAGATTACCGAATTACTTTCACTCTCAGGTTGCATTTTTACTTCTTGACTCGAAGATACTTCTTTTGCATAGAGGAACCTGTCCAGGCAGATCTATTTGCCGCTTTCCAATTTTCGAAACAATCCACATGAATCGCCATCCCTCAAGCCGACTCAGATCCACAATTCATTGCCTGTTTTCCCTGATTGTCGGGGTGTTTGGCTGGGCCTCTCAGGGGGTGTCCCAAGAGGAAGGGCAAGTTGTTCGGCAGATTGATGTGCAATACATCGGTTCAGCGGCGGTTTCGAAAGAGCGCATTCTTTCTCACGTGTCCACCAAGGTGGGAGATCGGGTGTCCCAAGCCAAGCTGGATGAGGATTTGAAGAGCCTTTTCAAAAGCGGCGATGTGGAAAATGCATCGATCTTTTCTGAGCCGGCCGGCGGTGGGGTGAAGCTTGTTTTCAAGGTTCAGACCCGTTCCGCGATGGGGAACATCCTTTTTCGCGGCAACTCGGTGCTGCCTTCCACGGAACTCCGTGGGGAAGTTGATCTGAAGTCCGGGGACTCCATTGATGAGGAGGCTCTCCGCAAGGGGCGTGACGGGATCCAGAAAAAGTACGCCAAGAGGGGTTATCCCGAGACCACTGTTTCCTACAATGTGGGCGCTCCCAATGCGCAAGGATTCTCGGACGTGACCTACACGGTCTCCGAGGGCGGGCGAGGGGTGCTTCGCAAGGTGACGTTTGTCGGGAATAAAGCCTTTAGCGCGGAAGAGTTGCGCAAGCAAATGTCACAGAAGGAAAAGGGGTTGCTCAACATCTTCTCCAAAAAGGGTCAAACTGATGCCAATTCTCTGGAAAGCGACATCCGGGCCATTGAGAATTTTTACCGCGACCACGGGTATTTGAATGCTCGTGTTCTAAACGCCAGCCGGGTGCGTGCCGATGAAAAGAACGTGGATTTGGTGGTCACCATTGATGAGGGCCAGCCCTATCATGTCGGAGCTCTGAAGATTGAGGGAATCCGTGTTCTGTCCTACGACTCTGAGATCAATCCTTACCTTCGGACCAAGGCGGGTTCGATTTACTCCGGGGAAGCCCTCCGGGAAGACATTCGATTGATTCAGGATCAGTATGGCGTCCAAGGATACGCGGATGCCGTTGCCGTGCCCCGGCTTGATCCTTCGGGCGGCAACCAGGTCGATATCGTTCTTCAGGTGAGCGAAGGCCAGCGTTTCAAGGTTCGGGAGATCCACATTGAAGGGAATACCAAAACTCTGGATGAAGTCATTCGTCGTGAGTTGAGCGTAAGCCCCGGTGAGGATTTCAACACTGCCAAGGTCGAGGCCGCTCAAAAGCGCCTCATGAACATGAACTATTTCTCCAGCGTTGACGTGATGCCTGTTGAGGCCAGCTACATGAATGAGAAAGATCTCCTCATTCAAGTGGCCGAAAAGCCAACCGGAACCATCAATCTGGGTGCCGGGTTCAGTTCCATTGACAACTTGGTGGGCTTTGTGGAGTTGACCCAGTCCAACTTTGATCTTTGGAATCGCAACGGAGGCTTCACTGGTGGTGGCCAGCGTTTCCGGGTCAGCGTGCGTGGCGGTTCGCAGCGCAAGGATGCTGTCATTAGCTGGACCGAGCCGTGGTTCTTGGACCGTCCGATCGCTCTCACGGTGGAAGCCTTTTATCGGGACTTGAATTTCCTCAGTGATTTCTACGACCAGACTCAGTACGGCGGTTCTTTTGGTTTCCGCAAATCTTTCACCGATTCGCTCTGGGGACGTACCGAATTCCGCGGACAACAAGTCAAGATCGATGCTGATCCAAATGCCTCCGAAGCCATCCTTGCGGAGGATGGCAGTTATTTGGACACCTCCATCTCCGTGGAAATGGCTCACGATACCCGGGACAGCCTCTTCCTTCCCCGCAGTGGTCACAAGTTGTTGGCCGGCGTGGAGCAATCTGTTGGCGATCTTGACACCAACACGCTGAATTTTGAAGCCGCGCAGTATGTGACCTTGCCTGCGGACATCATTGTCAGCGTCTACGGCGAGGCCAAGTTTGTGAACAACGACACTCCAATCTTCAAGAGAGCCTTCCTGGGCGGGGCCAATGATCTCCGTGGCTTCCACTATCGCGATGTGGGTCCGAAGGACGAAACGGGTGAACCTCTTGGTGGCGATGAATCTTGGTTCATCACGGCGGAAGCGACCGTGCCGGTCATTGATAAGGTTCGTTTCGCTGCCTTTTATGACGTGGGTCAGGTCAGCGGTGGTCCTGGTACTTTTGGCGGCGGCACGAACTCCGATTACGGAATTGGTCTGCGCCTCTTCCTGCTTGGTCCGGCACCAATCAAACTGGATTACGCCATTCCGATGCAGAGTGACACCTTCAACGATTCCTCGGGGCGGTTCAACTTCACGATCGGCGCCCAGTTCTAAAAACCTGCGGATACTTCTATTTCAACACGGGCGGCTTTCGGATGACGGGGTCGCCCGTTTTGCGTAAGACAGGATCCCTGTCTGTTCAGTGCCCTGAAACCTCAATGGCAAATTTTCATCCCGGTGTGACCATGATCCGATCGTCTTTTGCCCTGTTGTTCAGTATCTTCATGGTTTTTGGTGCCTGCACCTTGTGCGGCCAGGAATTGAAAGGGCTGGTGGTCGTGGACATTGCCTCCTGTGTCGACCAGTACCGCAAAACTGCCAGTGAACGGGAGCGGTTGGAGGCTCTCTCGAAGGAAAAATCCTCCCCACTGGAGCAGGAACGACAGGACATCGAGGCCATGGGGGGTAAACTCAAGACTCTCGATTCCAGAATGAATGACACGTCTTTCAGTAAGGAGCAACGGGAGGAGGCCCGGTCAGAATTGGAGCGCGTCTTCAAAGAAATGAGAGTGAAGCAGGAAGGGCTCAAGAAAAGTGTCGAAAAAGTTCAAACAGAAATGGTTGCCGCCCAGGACGCCATGGCTGAGGGCATTCTGAGTGAAGTACGCGCGGTCGTTCAACAAATCGCCTCAGAGAAATCCTTGGGGATTGTTTACGACAAGTCCTTTCTTCCCAAGTCCAACAAGGCCATCGTCTTCATCAGTCCCAGAGTGATCGATCTCACTGACGAAGTCATCAAAGTCCTCAATTCGAAATAGTCTCTCCCTTGTCTGAAGCGACTCGCAGCTCCCTGCTGTTTCTTTCAGTTGAAATTCCCTCCCTGGCCCTTAACTTGGCCGCCCTTCCAACCCAAGACGAACCTCCTAACTTTGCCATGACCTTTTTTCGCTTATTGCCCTCCATCCTTGCGTTGGCGACCTTGGTGGCTGCCACTCCGGCCCATGCTCAAAAGATCGCTGTGATCGACATGCAGGAATGCATCAACCAGTATCACAAGACCAAAACCGAGATCGATAAGATCAATGAGGAAGCCAAAACCAAAACCGCCCCGCTAGATCAGATCAAGCAGGACATGGACAATCTGGCGAACAAATTGAAACCTTTGGAGGCCAAAATTCAGGACACTTCCCTGAGCATGGAAGTCCGCAAGGGAGCGCAGGCCGAAGCACAGGCTCTCTTTGCAGAGTTAGGCGCAAAGCGCAAAGCGCTTGAAGAGCAAAGTTCCAAATTGCAGGCCGAACTTTACAAAATGCGTCAAACCATGGAACTGACCCTGGTGGCTGAAATCCGGGCGGTGATCACCAAAGTGGCCGCCGCACAAGCCATCGATCTCGTCTATGACAGTTCCTTCCTTCCCAAGTCCAACAAGGCCATTGTTTACATCGGACCGACTGTTCTGGATCTGACCAAGAATGTGGTTGGCACCTTGAACGAAGGTCAGCCTGCCCCGTCACCGGATAGCGCCCCAACCGCCTCTCCCCCGGCCGCGCCGAAATCTGCTCCGGCCGTGCCCTGATTTTTCTTTGCTGGGCGGCGCGCGGTGAGGATCACTCTTCAGGAATTGGCGGATCTCGTCCAAGGGGAAATTCTCCGGGGCGATGTCTCTGCTGTTTACGACGGTTTTTGCGGTCTGAAGGAGGCCCGTCCCGGCGACATCAGCTTTTTTGGGAACGAGCGCTACGCCAAGGATCTGGCCTCCACCAAGGCAGGAGTCGTGCTTGTGGGTACGGAATCGGTGAATGCCCCCGAGGCGGTTGCCTTGATCCTAGTCCCCAATGCGGTAATTGGCTTTGATGCGGTGGTCAGGAAGTATGCGGTTCCCAAACCTCTGTTCCGTCCCGGCGTCCACCCTTCCGCCGTTTTGGGGGAGGGGGTCGAGTTGGATTCTGATGCTGTCATGATCGGGGCCAATGCGGTGATCGGTGATGGCTGCCGGATTGGTCCGGGCACTCGCATTGGTCCTTGCTCGGTGGTCGGAGAACGTTCTGTGATCGGATCTGACTGTGAAATCGCCGCCAATGTGACCTTGCGGGAAGGATCCATCCTCGGAGACCGCGTCGTGCTGCACAGCGGTGTGGTGATCGGTGGTGATGGTTACGGCTTTCAATTCGTGGAAGGTCAGCACCGCAAGATTGAACAAATGGGGATTGTCCGTCTCGAAGACGATGTCGAGGTGGGCGCCAATTCAACCATTGATCGTGCCAGGTTTGGGGAAACAGTGATCGGAGCCGGGACCAAAATCGACAATCTGGTCCAGGTCGCCCACAATGTGATTGTGGGAAAGCATTGCCTTTTGGTCGCCCAGGTGGGGATCAGTGGCAGTACCCGGCTCAGCGACCATGTGACCGTGGGAGCCAAAGCCGGAGTTGCAGGTCATTTGCAACTCCGCGAAGGGGTCGTGGTCGCGGGGGGGGCTCGGGTGATCTCTGATCTCGGGCCCGGGGGTACTTATTTCGGGTATCCCGCCAAACCCATGAAAGATGATCTTCGCACAAAAATGCACCTGAAGAAGCTCGGTCGGCTTTTTGACCGCGTTGCTGCCTTGGAAAGGCAGATCGAAGCATTGCAGGGCGAGGTGGAAGGCGATTCTTGATAAGGGAACGGACAGCCACTTCCTCTGTTTTGCCAACGGGGGGGCTTCTGGGAATACTTGCGGGCAAATAAAATTGCCGGGAGGTTACCCTTTTCCCTATACTTCCGGCATCTCGATCCGTCTTCTTCCATGACTGCCTTTCCCGCACCATCCCGTCGCCGTTTTCTAACCGTGCTTGGAGCGGCCGGAATACCCCTACGGCATTTCCATGCTGGGGAAACTCCCCTCCTGGTCGGCCAGATCGGTGTGCGTCACCCCCATGCGGCAGGGAAGATGGAAGCGATGCGCAATTTGAATGACCTCTTTCGGGTCGTGGGTGTCGTCGAGCCGGATTCCCAAAGTCGCGCGAAAGCTTCCCAAGAAAAAGCTTACGAAGGTTTGTCCTGGATGACCGAGGCAGAGCTCCTCGCTGTCCCCGGCCTGAAAATGGTCGCTGTGGAAACTCGAATGGAAGACCTTGAAGCCACTGCCACCCGAGTTTTGGCAGCGGGAAAGCACGTGCATTTGGACAAACCCGGCTGGGAAGATCACGCCGCTTTTCGCAAAATGCGGCGAATGGCCGAGCAGGCAGGGCTGACCGTGCAGATGGGATATATGCTGCGCTACAATCCGGCCTTCGCCCTGCTTTTCAAGGCCCACAGGGAAGGTTGGTTGGGCGATATCCTGGAGATCGATGCCTCGATGGGCAAGCTTGCCTCCGCCGACATGCGTGTGGAACTCGGACGACTGCAGGGCGGCGGAATGTTTGAACTGGCTGGTCACCTCATCGATGCGGTTTTGACCCTGTTGGGACCGCCGGATCAGGTGATCAGTCATAATCGGCGGACCAGGGCTCCGAAAGATTCGTTTGCCGATAATCAGCTCGCGGTTCTGGCCTATCCGAAAGCGCTCGTCACGATCCGCTGCAACCATGCGGATCCTTTCGGTGGCCCACGCAGGCGGTTCATGCTCACAGGGAGCAAAGGCACTTTCGAGATTGCTCCATTGGAATCGGGCAAAGTCCGGTTGTCACTCGACCATGATGCCGGTGGTTATGCCAAGGGTATCCAGGAGATTCACTGCCCACTGCCCGGTGGCCGCTATGATGGAGATTTCATCGATCTGGCCAAGGTGGTCCAAGGCGCGAAATCTCTCGCCTGGAACGCGGACCATGACATCGCGGTCCATGAGACGTTGTGCAGGGCCTCGGGGGTTCCGGTCTCGGGCGGATGAATCAGCGGCTGAGATCCTCTTGGCAGAGAATTTTGATTCCATTTCTGACCAGCACCGACCGGCCAAAAAAATTGTCCTCAAGATAAAGGGCAATCGCGGCCCGACCATTGGGGCGGTTCAAAAGAGGGTAGATAAAGTGGATATTGGTCTCCGCCTCCAGCAGGACCTCAAGACAGCTGGGAAGACCTTCCGCTCCTTCTTTCAATTCAGCGACCAAAAGGTCCGCCGAAGCATAAGCAATCCCTCGCTCCATGAAGACGGCGGCCACCGAGTCGGGATCCGACGTGACCAGTCGCACCAAAGTGACATCCACTGAGTCCTGCACGCTGATACCCAGCACCGCAATGGAGCGGTCCTGGAGCAGTTTCACGATGGAGAGGAGGGCCCCAACCCGGTTGGGAAGAAAGACCGAAATTTGGCGGACCGGAGTTCCGGAGTCGATTTCGTTGGGAGCAGAGGGGGAGTTGGATTCTGGTTCCACAGGTTTCGGAGAAGATGGTTGAAACAGCGGGCAGAAGCTCCAGGCGCTGCTCCAATACCTTGTATAATACGGT
Organism: Akkermansiaceae bacterium; assembly: GCA_024233005.1. Taxonomy (GTDB): domain Bacteria; phylum Verrucomicrobiota; class Verrucomicrobiia; order Verrucomicrobiales; family DEV007; genus JACKQE01. The sequence goes on from JACKQE010000002.1 coordinate 355,250, forward strand.
CAAAGCCTGTTGCCGCCAGTTTGAAATGGAGAGTTCATCAAACTTGAGCGGAAAGAATTCGACAAGTTAAAGAAGAAAAACATTGAAAAACCATAAAAACCATAATAGAATTACTCCCGAAACACACACAAACACCGTCTATTCAACAATGTCGCTATTCAACGATGAATTCAGTCATCGGGATTCAGGGAATCTTGATGATCTCACCGGGGAGTCCGAAGAGCTCTCCTTTCTCAACGACCCCGAGGAGGATCAGCCTGCCTGCACGGCAGCGGTGGCCGATGCGGGAGCTGCTCTTTCGCCGGTTGAAGTCCGGTTGCGCGCATTAGAATGCGCCGTGGTCGAGCATGCTTCGGTGGTCAGGGAGAATATCAACCGACGCTTGGAACAGATTGAAGATCTGGTTCAGCGGGAATGCGGCCGCCTGCGTGGTGCCCTAGAAAGCGAGACCAACGCGCGCCGTCGCGATATCGCTGAAGTGGCGGACTCCATGGTTTTTGCCCTCGATCAGATGCGCGGGGAACGCGCCCAATCTGGCGGTGGTGAAGCGACAGCCGCTCTTGAAAGTCTGCGAGGGGCGGTTGCCGCGACCCGCGGTGAGCTCGAGAGTCTGGCAGATGTCATTCTGCGCGCCCGACAATCGGCCGCCTGAGATTCTTTTCCGGTCAAGGAAATCCGGGATTGGGTCCCGCGCCTGTGGCGAAATCCGTTGCGCAGGACTCTTTTCCATGTTTAAGGGAAGGCCTTCCTGAGAAGCGTGCGGATGCAGTGAGAGGTTTCGACCGTGCCTTGGATCAGGATAGTTCCGGTAGAGGCGTTGTCTGAGGCAGGATGCAATTGCACCCAAGAGAACCTATTGATCCGAACCGAGGAGTCAGCAGCTGGGATTTTTGGCTGCTCATTTTGCGTGCTTTTGTGGTCTTTGGCATGATTTATTATCAGGTCATTCCCCATGCCCCATTGGCTTGGGGATTGATTTGGAAAGAGACTGCTTGGGATCTTGTGGACCAATTCAGTAAGATTGGTTTTCCCTACCCTCCGGTGACTGCCGTGGTTTTTTTGGTCCTGCTCATGATTTCCCTGCTGGGGCTGGGATTGGGCTTCGTTGTTCGGATCAATGCCGCGCTATTTTTGGGCTTGGTAGTGCTGGTGCTTTTTGCGCCATTGGATCTGTCGCCCACGCTCCTTTCCCAGACCTTGATGCTTTACATCGGTTCAGGGTTCCTCCTCCTCCTCTCAGGCGGAGGTCTCATCTCTCTGGATGGGTTGTTGACTAGACGCAAGAATCGGCCTAGGTATTAGCTTCCCATGGTCGGAGGTCAGATCCTCCCTTGTAAGCAGTCCATGGAACCCAATACTCCTGCATGTCATCGACATTCGCCGATCTCGGTCTGATTCCTCCCATACAACGTGCCGTCGACAAGGCAGGGTATGTGACTCCAACCACCATCCAAGCCCGGGCCATTCCCGAAGCGCTGCTCAACCGTGACATCGTCGGGGCCTCCCAGACCGGGACCGGAAAAACCGCAGCCTTCGCGCTGCCCGTGCTCAACAACATCACCCCCGGGATCCATCCGCAATGCCTGATCCTGGAACCGACCCGGGAATTGGCCGCGCAGGTTGAGGAGCAGATGAGGCGTTTTGCCTATTACCGGCCTCTCAATGTTGTCCTCTTGCATGGCGGGGTGGGTTACGGCCCTCAAACCGATGCCTTGGAAAACAATCCCGACATTGTCATTGCCACTCCAGGCCGCCTGCTTGATCACATGAGCCGTGGCACCATCACTTTGAAGGAGATCCGCTACCTCATTCTCGACGAAGTCGACCGGATGCTCGACATGGGATTCCTGCCCGATGTCCGGCGCATTGTGGACAAATGTCCGAAGGACCGGCAGACGTTGTTCTTTTCTGCCACCATGCCTCCCTCGATCCAGACTCTTGCGGAATGGGCCCTGCGTGACCCTCTCGAAATTGAGGTCGGCCACCGCCAGTCTCCCGCCGAGACCGTGGCCCATGCCTTCTATCCTGTGGCGATGGAGCAGCGAGACGAACTGTTGCTCACCCTCCTGAAGTCGACCGATTTCCACAGTCTGATGATCTTCACCCGGACAAAAAAGGAGGCGGACATGCTCCATTCCATGTTGAGCGCTTCGCTGAAGGAAGCCCGCACGGCTGTGATGCATTCCGACATCCGTCAAAGCGACCGGACCAAGGCCTTGCAGGGGTTTCGCTCCGGGGAGTTCGATGTCATTATCGCCACCGACGTGGCTGCTCGTGGCCTGGACATCAGCGGGGTGACCCACGTCATCAACTACCGGGTGCCGGAGAATCCGGAAGACTACGTCCACCGCATCGGTCGGACAGGACGAGCCCAAAAAGAAGGTGATGCCTTCACCCTGCTTTCAGCGGACGAGGCGGACTATGCCAAAGCGGTTGAGCGCTTCATCGGTCGCCCCATTGAGCGCCGTCGGTTGGAAGGTTTTCCCTATGTCTATACGGCATTGCTGGAGGACAAGCCTCTTCGTCCGGTGCGTCCGCCCCGTCGGCCGTCGCCCGACAAAAAGCGGCGTCGTCAACGTCAGCGGGACCGGGCGGAAGCTTCCTGATTGGATGCGGCGCATTCGCGTTGGACAAGAACCGCCTTTCACGGTGGACTTACAGCGTTGATCCGTGCATTAATGGTCCACCATGGACGAAGCACCACGTTTTGCTGACCAAATAGCCGTTGTTACCGGCGGAGCCGATGGCATCGGTCTGGCCGTGGCGACAAGACTTGCCCGAGAGGGAGCGACGGTGGTGTTGATGGATCGCGATGCGGAGAAGTTGGACCGAGTTTTGGCTGAAATGACCAAGGCCGGCCTCAAAGTAGCCAGTGAGGTGGTCGATGTGGCGGATGAGGCGTCCGTCAGTGCCTCAATCGCTCGGATAACGGACTCCCACGCGGGGAGGCTCGACATTCTGGTGCACTGCGCTGCGGTGGTGGGGCCGACGTCCACCCGGATCACCGAGGTGACGGCGGAAGATTTTGATTTTGTGACGCGGGTCAATCTCCGGGCCTCCTTCCTGGTGACCAAATATGCCCTGCGTGCCATGGAGCCCCGTGGATATGGGAGGATCCTTCTCTTTGCCTCGATTGCCGGCAAGGAAGGCAATGCCGGCATGAGTCCCTACTCGTCCACCAAAGCCGCAGTGATTGGACTGGTGAAGTCCGCCGGAAAAGAATTTGCCGAAAGCGGCATTACCGTGAATGCCATCGCTCCCGCCGTGATCCGGACCCCGATGGTTGATGGCATTGACCCCCGTCAGGTCACCTACATGACTGACAAGATTCCCATGAAGCGGTGCGGCACCCTGGATGAAGTGGCCGCTCTGAGTTGCTGGATAGTGTCCTCCGAGGCCGGCTTCAACACGGGATTCACCTTTGACCTCACCGGTGGTCGTGCCGTTTACTGACAATTTCACACCCGAAGCTTATGAGTGCCGAAGCCCAAATCACCATATTGGAATTGAATCTACCCGCAGCACCCAAAGCGATGGGTGTCTACAAGCCTCTCATTATCGTGGGCAATCTGGCATACCTGTCGGGCCACGGACCGCTGTGTTCTGACGGCAGTCTCATCACCGGGAGGGTTGGCGCAGATCTGGATTTGGATGCCGGCAAAGCCGCCGCGCGTCAGACCGGGTTGGCTCTACTCGCCACGCTGCGGCACAACCTGGGTTCCTTGAATCGGGTCAAGCGAGTCGTCAAGACATTGGGATTGGTCAATTCGACAGATGATTTCTTCCAGCAGCCCCAGGTCATCAATGGGTGCAGTGAACTTTTTGCCGAAGTATTCGGTCAGGATCGTGGCATCGGTGCCCGCAGTGCGCTTGGCACGAACACCCTCCCCGGAAACATTCCGGTTGAGATCGAGATGATTGTTGAACTCAACGACGAGACCGAAGAAGTCGACTCTAGTTTGGATTGGTGACTTTTTGTGACATGAATCCCGCCGACTTTCAAATTCTCAATCCGGAAACCATTCCCTCGCCCGCTCTGCTGGTTTGGCCCGAACGTGTTGAACACAACATTCGGGTCATGATTGACCTTGCCGGCGGAGACGCGTCGCGGCTCCGGCCCCACATGAAGACCCACAAGATGGGGGAGGCTATCGCACTGCAGGTCGCGGCTGGCATCACCAAGGTCAAAGCCGCCACCATTGCGGAGGCGGAGCTCGCCGCGGCCTTTGGTTCCACCGACATCCTTCTGGCTTACCCTCTGGTCGGACCAAACATCGTCCGGTTCCTTGACCTCATGCAGGCCTGGCCAGATAAGGCATTTTCCGCATTGGCGGACGACCCTCGCGCCGCTCTGACCGCGGCCCGCATCGCTGCCGGTCGCGGCCAGACATTGTCCCTTTGGATTGATCTGGATTGCGGTATGGGCCGCACTGGAATCGTCCCCGGTGAAGAGGCAGTCACCCTCTGCCGTTTGCTCGCCACCACACCGGGGCTTCGGTTTGCCGGTATCCATGCCTACGATGGCCATATTCATGACACCGATCCGGCCATCCGGGAATCCCGTTTCAATGGGATTGCCGGGCTGATTCAGGAATTCCAAGCCAGGCTCCTTGAGGCAGGAGTGGACGTGCCGGCAGTGGTGGCGGGTGGTTCTCCCACCTTCCCCCTCCATGCCAGCAAAGGTGTCTGGGAATGCAGTCCGGGAACGACCCTTCTTTGGGACAGTGGTTACGGACTGGAGTTCCCTGATTTGGCTTTTTTGCCCGCCGCGGCACTGCTGACCCGCGTCGTCAGCAAGCCGGGGAATGGGCGTCTCACGCTCGATTTGGGCCACAAGGCAGTTGCGGCCGAACAGCCGCTCGGAAGAAGAGTGCGTTTCCCTGCTTTGATGGACGCGGACTTTGTCATGCAGAGCGAGGAGCACTTGGTAATATCCACCGACCATGCGACGTCCTTCGAGGTGGGGGATGTCCTCATTGGAGTTCCATGGCACGTTTGTCCCACCGTGGCGCTCCATATGGAGGCCGTCCTTATTCGTGATGGTCGCTCCACCGGTGAGACTTGGCGTATCGCCGCTCGTGACCGTCGGATTACCATCTGAGCCTTGCTGGATCGTTACTTTCTTCACTGAACACCACAACCCACCGCCCCCTGGGAGGATTACCTATGCTCATTTTCGACGTTCATTTGGATCTATCGATGAATGCCATCGAGTGGAATCGTGATTTGCGGTTGCCTGCCTCAGCAATCAGGGCCGCCGAAGCCGGTCGCACGGATATGAAGGGCCGGGGTTCCGGCACGGTCACTCTGCCCGACATGAGGCGTGGACGCATCGGGCTCTGTGTCGCCACCCAGATTGCCGGTTGCATGAAGCCCCGCGGTCCCGTGGCCTGTTGGGACTCTCCACCGCAGGCATGGGCCATGACCCAAGCCCAACTCGCCTGGTACGAGACCATGGAAGAACTGGGGGAGATGCGCCAAATCCGGGATCTGAGGACTTTTGAGGAAATGTTGGCTCTGTGGTCGGCCGATGAAGTGCCAGAGAACGCGCCGATTGGATACATACTCAGTCTTGAAGGCGCCGACTCGATCCTGACGCCAGCCCATCTGGAGCGTTCCTATGCCCGCGGTCTTCGCGCGATGGGGCCGGCCCATTATGGAGAAGGTCGCTATGCCTTTGGGCACGACCGTGTCGGCGGCTTGAAGCCGGGTGGTCGTGAGTTGCTCACAGAGATGGATCGTCTGGGATTCATCCTCGATGCCACCCATCTCAGCGATGATTGCTTCTGGGAAGCCTTGGAGATTTTTCAAGGTCCGATCTGGGCCAGTCACAGCAACTCCAGAGCCATCGTGCCGGATCCAAGACAGTTTTCCGACGAACAAATCAAAGCTCTCATCTCCCGGGGGGCGGTGCTCGGATCCGTCTACGACACGTGGATGATGATACCGGGTTGGGAGCGCGGCAAGACCACCCCGCAGCAGACCGGCGTGAAGATTTCTGACATCGTTCCACACATCGACCACATCTGTCAGTTGGCTGGAAACGCCAAGCATGTCGGTATCGGATCAGATCTCGACGGAGGCTTTGGTCGCGAGCAGAGTCCTCTCGACCTGGATACCATTGCTGATCTTCAAACGCTCGCTGAGGCACTTCGTGGTCGTGGCTATGCCGAAGGCGATATTGAGGGCATCATGCATGGCAACTTCGTCCGTTTCGTCCGCGAAGCATGGGGATGAATAGACCAGTTGATAGGTTATCTCCTTATATTAAGCGATTTGACTAACTAAAATTCCGCTTTTGGTGCCAGTCCACGGGATGGTGTGGATTCTTGCGGATCATCCTGGATGGTGGTTATCCCCAGAGTGGATCAGAGCGGTTGGTACCGCGGGAATCATTGCTGGTTTTGACTTCATACACAAAAAAAGTTTCCAGACGCAAAGGGCGCGCGTCTGATACCTTGTTGCCGCCAACGACTTGCAGAGCCCGTCCTTCATGGATTGCGCCAAGGTGGCTTATTTGAAAGAATTAGGGTAACGGGGCGGTTTGTCCTCAGGAGTAAGCGTAGAATTAAATTGCGTTTTCATGATCATGCGATAAATATTTGACATCCCTGCGTGTGCATGTGTGCCGTTGGGACCGTAACCTCGAAAAACATAACATGGCTAAAAAGACAGCTGCAAAAAAGGCCCCCGCCAAGAAAGCCCCTGCCAAAAAAGCTCCTGCTAAAAAAGCAGCAGTGAAAAAGGCAGCCGTTAAGAAGGCGGTCAAAAAAGCCCCTGCTAAAAAAGCCCCTGCTAAAAAGGCCGCTCCCAAAAAAGCGGCCCCTAAAAAAGCGGCTCCAAAACCAGCAGTGAAAAAGGCGGCCCCTAAAAAGGTCGCAAAAAAAAAACAGCTAAGTAAGCCTGCTGCCCGGGTCGCACCTCCGAAGGCCAGCGCAAAGGCGAAGGTCAAAGGAAAAGCAAGTCGGGCCAGCGCAAACTCAGCCAAACAGGCGTCCCAGTCTCGGACTGCCGCTGCGGCAGCGGTCCGGACTGGGCGTTCTGTTTCCAAGTCCAAGAAGCCTGTCGAGGTCAATAAGAAGCCGGCCCCTGTGGTCTTGGCCAAAAACAGCAAAGCGCCATCCTCCGGCAAAAAGGCTCCTTCCCCTATTAAGGCGGAAAAAAAAGCTCCTTCCAAGGCCGAAGTGAAGACGGGGAAAGCGGCGCCGACCGCCAAAGTGGCTCTGCCTGCCCCTGCCCCTACCAAACTTTCCAAGCCGGCCGCAGAGGCGAAAGTTGCCAAGCCGGCCGCCGCTCCGGTCTCCCCTGCCAAATTGAGTGCCTTCACCAAGCAAATGCATCATGTGTTGTTGGATCTGAGAGATTCGCTTCTCAGTCAAATGCAGGGCATCGCCAAAGACACGCTGCGCTCCCGCGCTGAGGGAAGCGAGGCCAGTGCCTTCGGGATGCATCAGGCCGATGCTGGCAGTGACGCCTATGATCGCGACTTTGCCTTGAATTTGCTCTCCCAAGAACAGGACGCCCTTCATGAAATCAACGAAGCCTTGCGACGAGTTGAGGATGGAACCTATGGAATTTGCGAAATTTCCGGAAATCGAATCCCGGAAGCGCGACTGCGAGCCATCCCTTTTGCAAGATTGACGGTACAATGTCAGGAAGAACTTGAAAAACAGCAAATGTCGGGGCATTATCGTCCCCCCGTCACTTCACTCTTCGGCTTGAGTGGGGATGAAAAAGGGGATGACTTCGATGACGAAGACAAGGATTAATCACGAAGCCGGTTCAAGACCACCATGCCCAGAGAAGTTATTATCATCGAATGCACCGAGGCCAGAGCCGAGGGGAAACAGCCGTCACAGTATGTGACGACACGCAACAAGAAGAGCCTCCGGACTCCCGGACGCTTGGAAAAAGTCAAGTTCAACCCCTTCCTTAAGCGGCGCACGGTGCATCGCGAAAAACGCTGATCACGGTCCGCCGTTTTCAGCAGGAACACGAAACCGAACTCCCGCCAACCAGACTATTCACAATGGGACCCAAGACTGAAGAAAGAGCCGCCAACCTGCGCCGGGCCAATCGCAAAATGCCCCGCCGCCGCCTGGACATTCCGCTCGAAAAAATCAATTATTTGAATCCGGATTTCCTGAACAAATTTGTCAGTGAAACCGGCAAAATTTACTCCCGCCGTACGACGGGTCTTTCCGCGTGGCTGCATCGCAGGATCACCCGGGAAATCCGTCGTTCCCGGGCGCTCAACCTCATGCCTTGAGCTCTGCGCTGGACAAGCCACGGCTTCTGTCCTTCGCCCTTGTCTTCGCGAAGCCGCTTCTCCAGTAGAAGCGGCTTTTTGTCGTTAACCCCGTGTCATGCAAGAATTGAAAGACACCCAAAACGAGCCGGATCATCGGAATCTTTCGATTGATCGGGTGGGCGTGCGCCAACTCCGCTTTCCTGTTCAGGTGCTGGACAAGGCCAACTCCCGACAGAACACAGTGGCAACCGTGTCCCTTGCGGTGGACTTGCCGCATCACTACAAAGGGACCCACATGTCACGGTTCGTGGAAGTGCTCAACTCCCATGGTCCGGTCCTGGAAGTCCGTGCCATCAACCGGATTCCGCAGGAACTTTTGAAACGCCTTCACGCGGAGCGAGCCCATGTCCAAATCCGGTTTCCGTTTTTTCTCAACAAGTTGGCTCCGGTGTCAGGGGCTCCCGGTTTGATGGATTATGAGGTCATCTTTGAGCTTGATGTCTCCAAAGATTGTTCCGATTTCTTGCTGACAGTCTGCGTTCCGGTGACCACACTGTGCCCCTGTTCCAAAGCCATCAGCGAGCGGGGAGCTCACAACCAGCGGGGCTTGGTCACCTATTCGGTACGGTTTCTCGAGCCAGTCTGGATTGAGGACCTCATTCGACTGGTGGAACGGTGTGCGAGTTCGGAACTATTCAGTTTGCTAAAAAGGCCTGATGAAAAGCATGTCACCGAGCGTGCTTACGATCATCCGGTTTTCGTGGAGGATTTGGTGAGGAATGTGGCTTCCGCTTCGGAAGCGTATCCAAACCTCATCTGGTACCGGGTGGAGGCGGAAAATTACGAGTCAATTCACAATCACAACGCCTGGGCCGTGATCGAAAAGGGTGGCCTTCCAACTCCCGGAGTTGGGAGCCAAGTGCGTTGAGTGTGGTCCGACCTTTCTAATTCTTTTTGGGCGAGGCTTCTTTGGCGTCCGGTGTGGAAGGTGTTTCTGCCGCGCCCGATTTGTTGGGTTTGGGAACAAATTTCAAGACGATCCCATTGATGCAGTACCTTTTGTCGGTGGGTGTTTTGAAGCCTTCACCTTCGAAAACATGGCCGAGGTGACCATCGCAGACCGCGCAGCGGACCTCGGTCCTGGCATAGCCGAGCAGGTAATCGACCTTCGTTTTCACATTCTTTGCTTGGGACGGATCGTAGAAGGAAGGCCAGCCGCAGTGGGAATCGAATTTTTCCTTGGAAGTGAAGAGTTCGGCGCCGCATCCGGCACAGTAGTAGGTGCCTTCGCCCTGGCCTTTGAATTCCTCATATACCGCCCCATGGGCGCTTTCCGTCCCGGCTTGCCGTAGGATGCGGTATTGTTCCGGCGTCAGTTCCTTCCGCCATTCGTCATCGGTTTTTTGAACCGGGGCAGTGGGCTGGGCAGGTGCGGTTCGGGCGGTATCCATGACTTTCGGTGGGGTGGTCGGTTCACCGGCGCAGGCGATGCATGCGAGGGCGGCGGCACTGGCGCTGCATAGGAGAGCGATGAGTTTCATGCTGCCAGAATACTGCCGGCCCGGGATCCTGTCAAAAGACCGCTTCACGTCACCGGAAGCCGGGGCCGCTCGAGATTCCAGAGGAACCATCCGATGACCAAGGTGATCAGACCGAGGAGAGACTCCATTGGATGGCTCCTGACTTGGAAAACCAGGATCCACAGGGTTGCAAGAAGGAAAAGCAAAGGAGTGAAGGGATATCCCCATGCCCGGTAGGGACGATGGGCCTCTGGTCGATGCAATCGCAGCACAAAAACGCCAGCCACGACCAAAGCGGAGGAAAGATTCAGCAGACCTTGAATATAGTAGATGAGGGTGTCGACCCGGTAGGAGAGCAGTCCTGCCACAATCACCCCCTGGGTCAGGATCGCGATCCAGGGCATGCCATGCCGGTTCACCCTGGCAAAAATGCGGAAGGGTCGGAAGTCCTCTCCCATGGTCTGGGTGACCCGCGGTCCTGCCCAAGTCATGGAACTGATCGTCGAAATGAGGCCGAAGGCGATGAAGCAGCCCATGAGAAAGCCACCCCGTTCGCCGAATATTTTGCGGGAAGCGACCAAGGCCACATCGGAACCACTCTGCGAGATCTCGGTCAGGGGGAGGGCACGCAGGAAGGTGGCGTTGAGGAGGACATAAAGGAGCGTGACGAATCCCGTTCCGAGAAAGAGCGCGAGCGGGAGGGTCCGTTGGGGCCGGTCCAGTTCTCCCACGATGTAAGCCGCCGCATTCCACCCCGCATAGGCGTACATGACAAACACGAGCGACACGGCAAAGGCCGGCTTGGCAATCAAGGCCCCATCCCCAGCTCGGGGGAGGAAGTGGATGGGCTGGGACTGGCTGGCGGAAAGTCCTGCAACAATCAAAATCACGATCAGCATGACTTTGCCCAGGGTGAAGGCCACCTGGAAACGTTCCGTGTGACGCAGGTTGCCGCAATGGATCGCGGTGATGGCAGCGACGACCGCATAGGCCGCCCATCGTCCCCAAGCTTCCTGGCCGGAAAGTTGGATCACATAGCCTTCAAAAGCGACAGTGGCTGCCGCCACCGGAACGGCGAAGCCGACCGTGGAAGACACCCAGCCGCCCAGAAATCCGAGCAACGGATGATAGGCCTCCCGCAATAGATGATATTCTCCGCCGGAGCGTGGCAGCATCGCCCCCAATTCAGCATAGGAAACGGCTCCACAAAAGGAGAGGAGTCCGCCAAGAAGCCACAGCAGGACAATGACGAACCCCGAGGGCAGATCTCCAGCCTGGAAGCCGAGAGAGACAAAGACTCCCGTGCCCACCATATTGGCCACGACGATGGCCGTGGCGGTGGGGAGAGAAATGCGGTGGGGCTTCGCCATGGGTGGGATGCCCGCACCATGGTCATGATGACAGCCGGTCGTCAACCAGAATCCCGTCGTCGCGGGAGTGGATTCAGACCAGTCGGACGCTGCGGATCTTGTCCAGTTTCAGGACCTGTCCCGGAGCCCAGTTGGGTTCGGCCTTGGGGTCGGTGAGTTTTTCACCGTCGAGCTGAACGCTACCCTGGGTGACGAGGCGACGGATGTCGGCATTGGATTTGGTCACTTGAAAAACAGAGGTGTAGACCTCTGCGGCCACTCCAAGAACATCACGGCGGTCTCCGATCTGGTAAGCGGGCAATTCTGCGGAAGAGGAGTCTCGACGGCTGAAGCGGGTCTCCCAATTCTCCCGCGCCGTTTGAGCCGCCTCCGCACTGTGGTAGCGGGTGACGAGGCGAGCGGCGAGGGATTTTTTGGCCTCCATCGGATGGATCGCAAGGTCCAATTCTTCGCCCAAGAGCAGCGAGTGGTAGCGGGTCATGAGGACGTCGGAGATACTCATCAGTTTCCCGAACATGTCCTCCGGAGCATCGGTGAGCCCCACATAATTGTTGAGGCTCTTGCTCATTTTTTTTTCGCCATCAAGGCCTTCAAGGATGGGGAGCAGCATGACCACCTGGGGTTCCTGACCCTCGCTTTTTTGCAGATCCCTGCCCACGAGAATGTTGAAGAGTTGATCCGAACCGCCCAGTTCGACATCGCTGCGAACCACCACCGAATCCCATCCTTGGACGATGGGGTATTGGATCTCGTGGAGGCGCACTTCCTGGTTCCCGGCGATGCGGTTCTTGAAGTCTTCACGCTGCAGCATCTGTTGCATCGTCACCCGGGCATTGAGGCGGATGACCTCCGAAAAGGTCATTTGATTGAACCAATCCCCGTTGAACACCACTTCGGTCCGTTCCCGGTCCAGGATCTTGAAAGCTTGCGAGGTGTAGGTTTCGGCATTGGCCAGAACCTCTTCCCGCGTGAGCTGAGGCCTCGTTTTGGAGCGGCCGCTGGGATCTCCGATTTGGGCGGTGAAGTCACCGATGATGAGCACGGCGTGGTGGCCCAACTCCTGGAATTGGCGGAGTTTCTCCAAGGGGAGGGAGTGACCCAAATGAAAATCGGGTGACGTCGGATCCACCCCGAGCTTGATCCTCAGAGGTTTTCCGCGGGCGATTTTGGAGGCCAATTCCTGGCGGCTGAGGACCTGGGCGGTGCCGCGGCATAGGTGATCGGCTTGTTCCTGGGGAGAAAGGGGCGTGGACATGGAATGCGCAAGATGCCCCGTGGAGGCTGGAATGCAAGGGAATGGGAGGGGGCGGACACCGGAAAGAGATGCCCTTTTGAAAAACCGGTTCCTCCGTTTGGGGAACCGACTGGAGTCCCCGCCCTGCGGCCACCCGGCAATGGTGGCGTTCTGGGTGATGTGCCGGCGTGCCTGGAGTCCCCCGTGCGGCTTTTGAACAGTGGAGAATTTGTGAATTCGGCTTTTCGATCCTTGCCATCGAGTCTGAAAGTCCCTAGCCTTGGCCCGCATCGATCCACCTTCCCCTTCTTCTGATCCATGAGTTCCGATACCTCCTCCTCAACTGTGAAAAACCACGGTTGGACCGTGACTTTCGCCGGTTTGGGCATCAATCTCGCGCTTGGTGTGCTCTACACCTGGAGCCTGTTTAAAAGTTCCATTGAGAAAGAGTTCGGCTGGTCGGGCAACCAGCTCAATGATCCATATGCCCTTTGCTGTCTTGTGTTTGCCTTTGCCATGATTCTGGCGGGCCGCATTCAGGACCGCTTCGGTCCCCGCGTCACGGCCGGCTTGGGCGGGCTGTTGGTGGGGGCCGGATTGATTCTGATCTCTTTCTCCACCCAATACACCATGTGGCTTCTTGGTTTTGGGGTGCTGGTGGGTTTGGGGATTGGATTTGGCTATTCCTCCGCGACGCCGCCCGCTTTGAAGTGGTTTCCTCCTTCTCGAACCGGGTTGATTGCCGGTCTCGTGGTGGCCGGCTTCGGTCTCGCGCCGGTCTACATCTCCCCTCTGGCCACGTTTCTCCTTTCCCATTACGGTTTGGGTCAGTCGATGCTCATCTTTGGGGTGTCTTTCCTCGTCATTGTCTGTGGACTGGCCCAATTGCTGCGCAACCCTCCTCCCGGATACCGGGCCGCGGGGGCTCCGCTGCCGTCCGCCAAATCTGCCGCCGACGGGGCCACTCCGTCTCAAATTTTGGCGATGCCTTCGTTCTGGCTGCTCTGGGTGGTCTACTTCATTGCTTCAGGAGCCGGGTTGATGGTCATTGGCAGCGTCAGTGGCATGGCCAAAAAATCCATGGGCGAATCCGCATTCATAGCGGTCGCGGTGATGGCGATCGGAAATGCCGGGGGGCGTGTCGCGGCAGGAGTCTTGTCGGACCGGATTGGACGCCGTCTCACGCTGGCGCTGGTCTGCCTTCTGCAGGCGTTGCTCATGTTTGCCGCCATCAAGATCACTGGTGGCAGCAGCGGGCCGCTCATCGTGCTGTTGGCCACCTTGATCGGCTTCAATTACGGTGCCAATCTCTCGCTCTTTCCTTCACTCACCAAAGATCTCTGGGGGTTGAAAAGCTTCGGGATGAACTACGGTATTCTGTTCACGGCCTGGGGGGTAGGGGGCTTTGTCATGCCCTTCCTTTCCCAACGGCTCAAGAGCGCGAGTGGTGATTTTAATTCCTCTTTCTATCTGGCAGGGGGGCTGCTTTTGTTTGCGGCGGTGCTGTCTTTGTTCTTCAAGTCCAAGTCTGCTGAAAGTTGAGGCCCGAGATCATGCGCAAAATCTACGAGCACGCCGATTATGCCGTCATTGGATATTACCAAAGCATTCTGGAAGACGAAGGTATTCTCACCCTGGTGAAGAATGTCGGTGCCGCAATGGGAACCGGGGAGATCCCGTTCACCGAGGTTTATCCTGAGTTGTGGGTCATGAACGACTCGGACTATGATCGCGCCGAAGCCATGCTGGCACCTCTTCATCACCAGGGACCACCGGAGGCCGCCACTCTCCCGGTTTGGACCTGTGCCTCCTGCGGCGAGACGGTGGACGGAGATTTTGGAGAATGCTGGAACTGCGGCACCGAGCGGCCCCCGATCCCATGACGACCCACTCTCCAGTCCCGGCAACGGCCCGTCACTGGACCTTTCCAAACGAACTGTGGCCGGATGACTGGTTCCACCGGCTCGATCCTTCGGACATTTTCCCCTCCAGCGTGCCGGTGGAGGTGGATCTCGGATGCGGGGAAGGGGCCTTCCTGACGGGTCTGGCAAAGGCCCATCCCGAGAGAGGCTATCTGGGGGTCGACCGTTTGCTCGGAAGGGTCCGCAAATGCTGCCGCATCAGTGGCAGGAGCGGACTGACGAATGTGCGGTTCCTTCGCTTGGAAAGTCTCTATGCGGTCGAGCACCTCCTGCCGCATGGCTGGGCGGACCGCATTCACATGCTCTTTCCCGATCCCTGGCCGAAACGCCGTCACTGGAAGCGGCGCCTCCTCAGGCAGACTGCTTTCCTGCGGGGGGTGCATGGAGTGCTCCGGACTGGAGGGGAATTTCTCTTCAAGACCGATCATGCAGGCTACCTTGAGGATGCGAGGGAACACCGTGCCTGGGAGGGTTTTTTTGAGGAAATTGCCTGGGATGACGATGAAGTCGGGGAGTATCCGGTGACGAATTTCGAACGCCACTGGCTCGCTGAAGGACGTTCGATCCACCGCATCCGGTTGCGCAGGCTGGAAGCTGAAATGCCATGAAATGGCACCTGCTGGCCCCCCTTGCGAGCAGCCTGCTCTACGTTGCCGGGGTGCTGCTGATGAAGCGCGCCGCGGTATTGGGCGTGGGGGTCTGGCGCGCCACCTTTGTCTCGAATCTGGCCACGGGCCTGATCTTTTCCCTGCTTTGGACGTGGGGAGGAGCCCCGGTGGTGTTCTCCCTGCTTTGGCAACCGCTTGTGGTCGCAGCCTTGTTTGTCGGTGCCCAGACGATGACCTTTGTGGCACTGGACGGAGGCGATGTGTCCGTGGCCACTCCCGCGATGGGGGCGAAGACCATATTCGTCGCCTGGTTCACGACTCTGTTTCTCGGCATTGGGGTGACGTGGCAGCTTTGGCTTTCCGCCTTCCTGAGCTGCCTCGCGATCGCTCTGTTGCACCTTGGGGGAGGGGTCGTCAAAGGCAGCGTTGCCCGGACCGTCGGATTCTCCCTGGCGGCGGCGGGAGGGTATGCGCTCTTTGACGTGCTGGTGCAGAAGTGGGCACCGGTCTGGGGGGCGGGACGATTCCTGCCCATCATGTTCGCATTTTCGGGGGGGCTGTCCTTGGGTTTTATGCCGTTTTTCCACGGACGGTTGCGAGACATACCCCGGACCGCGCGGGGAGTGCTGGTCGGGGGAGCCTGCTTTATCGCATTGCAGTCCCTACTCCTCATCACTGCCGTCGCCCTCTACGGCGATGCCACGTCGATGAATGTGATTTACAGTGCCCGGGGTTTGTGGAGCGTGGTGGCGGTGTGGCTGGTGGGTCATTGGTTTGCGAACACCGAATCCACCCAAGGGGGCGGTGTGTTGGGGTTGCGTCTCGCCGGGGCTCTGGTGATGGCCGCGGCCATCGTGGTGACATTCCTGATCTGACGAAACCTTTTAGCAGGACAGCACCGCCCGCACGCGTCCGAGAGCGGAAGTGGTCCAGACCAGCGGGTAAAGCTTTTCGAAATACCAAAGTTTGGCGAAATAAAATCCGATCGGACTGACGGGGAATTCCCTCCCCCCTGACGTGGCCTTGATCAGCCAGTCCGCGCCCTTTTGCAGGACCGCGTCAAACTCTTCCGCAGCTGTTGGCAAGGGCACTCCGGCGAGTCTTGCCGCGGCCAGCGCATCAACCGCGAGTCCTGTTTCTTCGACCGAGGAAGGGGTGGCCGCACCGCCGCCCCAGCCCCCGTCCGCGTTCCGCGCCGCCAACAGCCAGGCCAGGCCACGGGTCCGCATTTCCCGCAGGCGTGAGGGCGAGATCACATCGTGGTCCCCGAGACGACAGAGGCTGAGCATCACCATGGCCGTGCCATAGGTGGGATTGGTTTCGTCGCCCCGGTGCTGGTTGCCGAACCAGAGGGGTAACCAGGAGCCGTCAGACTGTTGTTGGTGATCGAGAAACTGGAAGGCTTCCCGTTGGTGACGTTCCAACCGAGCGGCCAGTTTAGGGTTGGCATCCCCGCGCCAGGCATGCCAAGCCGCAAGGGTGTGGGCGGTGAGATCCGAGCTGGAGCGGTCAAAGGGCAGCGCTCCCCAGCCCCGGCAAAAGGTGGGGATTCCGCCGTCCCGGTTTTGTAGACCGGCCAGCCAGGCGAGCGCGGATTCGACAGCGGACCGGGAGTCGTCATCCAGTTTTCCCGACGGGAGCAGATGTCGCAGGGCGAGCAGGGCTCCCGGGGTGTCGTCGGCGTCGGGGACACCCCCGCTGAGGTCAGTCCAGGCCCAGCCTCCGGGGGGAGAAATGGTGTAGGGATGGACAGTGCGGTACTGCTGTCCCAGCAACCAGGCCAGAAGTCCGGTCCGGTCCGCTTCCGGCAACGGTTCTCCCGGGCCTGAGTGAAGTGCTTTCACGGCGAGGGTGGTTCCCCAGGTGGCCAGATTGGTGTCGATCGGCCAGGAACCGTCAGCGCGGATTGATGCCAGGAGAAATTCCACGGCGGCTCCGACCACGGGATGATCCCGCTCCCCGCACGAGGCGAGAGCCATGGTGACGAAACTGGTGAGCGGAGCCGCTTCGAGGAAGCCGCCACTGGCCGGCTGGATTTCCCGCAGAATGCGCGAGACCCGTGGCCAGGCGAGTTTGCGAATCCAGCGCCAGGGCAAGGGTGGCGGGGCGTGGCGGGAGCGCGCATACCCGATGGCGATGAGCGCAGGCAGGGCATAGCTGACCACCGGCAGTTGCAGCGCGGCGAACCAGCGTCTGGGAAAGGCGGCCAGTTCGAACGGCAAGGGCAGGACCCTTCGCCAGCCATCCCGGCCTTCGCCGAGTCGGCCGCAAATGGCGCAGAGCATGAGGATGGGGACGGAGAATGTGCGGTCCCGGCCATAGCGGGCCACGACCGCCCGCTGAATGTCGACTGGATCTGTCGAGCCGGCATGGGCAGCGATCCACTCTCCGGCGCGGCGTTCTGCGTCGTTGGTCTCCATTGCCAGCCCCTCATGGCGGTGGGAGAGATGGAGTGTCGCCCAGCAGAGGAGGGTGGTGGAAATATTGGAAAAACTGAGCACGGTGTCGCCCCAGCCCCCGTCTTCGTTCTGGTGGTCGAGCAACCACTTCATGCCACCGCGGATGGTGCCGCGGTGGGTCTCCGGATCGACCTGGGCGAGAGCCACCGTCGCCGTGGCGGTGGACAGAGCGGACGTGGAGAGTTCACCTTCCCAAGGGCCGGAAACCGTGCGTTCGCGGAGCAATGCCGCGCGGGATGCCTCCAAAGCAGCGTCGAGTCTGGGCAAGAATCCGGATTTCATGGAGAATGGACCGACAGGTCAGGACAGGTCAATGAGGCGCCGGACCCGGTCCAGACCCTCCTTGGCCACAGCCCGGGGATCACGCTGCCAGAGATCCGCATTGAAAAGCTCCAGGCTTACCCAGCCTTGATAGTCTTTTTCTTTGAGGATCCGCAATTCCCCCGCAAGATCGATCGGTCCGTCCCCGGGCATCACCCGGTCTGGGTCCCGCTGCGACGTTGCGGGGCTGTTGGGAGCGGCGTCATCGATGTGGTAATGCGCGATCCGCCCGACCGGGAGGGCTCGTAAATCCTCCAGGGTGGAAAGACTGTTCCAACTGTGAAAGGCATCGATGACGAGGGAGCCTTCCGTGTCCCCGCAGGCATCCAGAATAGCGGCCGCCTCCGGGAGGGACTGGAGTGACCCGAAAAAACTGATGTATTCCAGCACCGCCCGCACCCCGGTTTGACGTCCTAATTCCAGCAGCGCGGCATAGCGTTCCGCCAGTCGGGTCATTTCCACCGGCTCCAGCGGAGGCGTGCAGACCATGAGCGGGGAGCCGAGGCGGGCGGCGAGCTCGAACCGGCGCCGGCATTCCTCCATCACCAGTTCATACTCCCGCCCCTTGGTCTCTCCCCAGCCGCGAACCGCAATGCAACAGGGCACCGTGAGTGCGCCATCCCGGAGGGTCCGTTCGACCTCGGAAACTTCCCCGCCTCGTCCAATGTGTTCATAGATCTCCACGGCCCAGAGTTCGATGCCGTCGTAGCCGGTTTCGGCAGCGATACGGATTTTATCGAGCAGAGGCGCGGGCTTGATGGTGGAGGCGTTGAGAGAAATCCGCATGGCGCCCTCACTTTGGCGCGGGGAGGGGCATTTTCAAAGGGTGATTGTGGCGATGGCGCACGACGGCGCTCTGAGGCGAGGAATCCACTTGAGAAACCCCGGGACCCGCCTTCTGTGAACTCCGATGACCGATTCCACACCGTACCGCATTCTCTTTGTTTGCATGGGCAACATCTGCCGGTCCCCCGCGGGGGAAAATGTCCTGCGGCACCTGGCTGCCCGCGCCGGACTGGAGGAGGTCTGGGAAATCGATTCCGCCGGCACCATCAGCACTCATACGGGCAATCCGCCGGACTCCCGGATGACCGCCGCCGCCCAAGCCCGAGGCATTCCCATGAGTGGCCGGGCCCGGCAGATCCGCGCGTCCGATCTGGACCGTTTCGATCTCATTCTGACCATGGACAATGACAATCTCGCGGATGTCAAAGGACTGGCTGCCCGTCACGGTGGCATGGAAGCTCATCGAGCCCGAATTGTTCCTTTCTGCACGTATTGTGAATCCCACGGGGAGACGGAAGTGCCGGATCCTTACTACGGAGGTCCCGAGGGTTTCGAAAAGGTTCTCGATCTGCTGGAAGACGGTTGCGCGGCGATGGTGCGGCGCTTCCGGGAGACCGGCTTGTGATCAAACCGATTCGATCTCAGGCGAATACCTCGCGCACGGCCTGCCCTTTGCCATCAACCGTGGCATAGAAGGGGCGTTTCTCAATGTCGTAGGCCGTTTTCGGGCTGATGCCCATGGCGGTGAAAAGGGTGGCGTGGAGATCACTGATCGTGACCGGATTTTCCACCGCGACGAGCGGGCGCTCGTCCGCGGTTTTCCCATGGACAAATCCATGTTTCATACCCCCGCCGAACAGGACCACGGAGGTTCCTCCGGTGAAGTGGCGGTGCAGGCCATAATGTTTCATTTCGGCGAGCTTTTCGGTCCTGGCCCGGCTCTGGTCACGCGCGGAACTGCCGGGCACCCCCTCGATCATCATGTCGCGGCTGAATTCGCTGGCAATGACCACGAGCGTGCGGTCGAGCAGACCGCGGGATTCCAGATCTCTGATCAGCTGAGCGATGGGACGGTCTATCTCCTTTTTCAGCCGCTCCACGGTGGTGTGTCCGTTTTCGTGAGTGTCCCAATGGACAAAAGGAACATACTCGGTGGTCACTTCGATGAAACGGGCTCCCGACTCCGCGAGTCGACGGGCCAGCAGGCAGCCCTGACCGAAGCGGCCGGTGTTGTAGCGGTCGTAACTTTCCTTCGGTTCAAGGGTGATATCAAAGGCATCCCGATGCTTTGAACTGAGCAGCTTGTGCGCATTGTCCATCGATCGCAGGACGGACTCCTGATGGTAATCGCTGAGATGGTCGCGCTCCGGGCTCTGGTCGATGAGTTTGCGGTAAAAACGGTAACGGTCCGCGAACCGACCGGGTTCCATGCCTTGGGGGGGGCGTACCGACCGGGCCGCTTCCTCGGGGTAAGGCAGGTTGAACGGGCCGAATTCGCTACCGAAAAAGCCGGCTGTGGTGAAGGCTTTCAACTCCTCCTGCTCCCCGACCCCCTCCAGTCTCTGTCCGATGTTGATGAAGGGAGGGATGACTTCGTTGCGCGGGCCGAGGACTTTGGCCATCCAGGCTCCGATGTGGGGTGCGGCCACCGTTTGGGGCGGGACATAGCCGGTGTGCCAGTGGTACTGGTGCCTGGAGTGGAGAATGGTGCCAAGGTCAGGCTGGACGTGGGAACGGATCAGGGTGGCCCGGTCCATGACCTGAGCGATTTCCTCAAGTCCCTGGGAAATGCGGATGCCATCGGCTGCGGTGTCGATGGCGGGAAAGGTGGAGAGGATTTTTTCCACCGGCAAGCCGACCTCAAAGGGGAGGTAACGCTTCGGGTCCCAGGTCTCCGGGGCTGCCATGCCGCCACCCATCCAGAGCAGGATGCAGCAGTCCGCCGTCGGGCGGGGATGAATGACCGGTTCCTCCCCGAACAAGGCACGCGGGGCCCCCGACATCAGGGCAGCTGCGGAGGAGGCGGAGAGTGCCTTGAGAAAGTCGCGCCGGGCGAGGATTTCCTCGCACGATTCGAAATGCGATCGGCGGCGTTTCATGGCGGGATAGGGAAGGTCAGCGCCTTTCAGTCTGCCATGGATGGAGGAAATCCGCTTCGGCGGATCTGCGTGAGGGAGCGGCTCAATTCACCGAGAGGGCGGTTTCTTTGGCATCGGCGGCCGGCTCGACGCCGAGCAATTTGCAGACGGTGGGGTGCAGAACGAGCGGGGACATTTCATCGAGAGTGCCGGTCACCGGGGCGCCATCCGGACTCCAGAAAATTGTGATCCCGGACATGCGGATGACGTCGTCGACCGGATACCCGAATCCGGCGAAAGGACCACTGGTTTCTCCGGGCTCGAAATCGGGTTCTTTGGCGGTCTTCTCAGTGAACGAAAAGCCGGACTTGAGCACGAGGACGCGGTCACCGACCCGGTCGGGCAGCGCATAGTGCCAGTTGGAAGGAATGTCTGCCGTGGCGTAGGTTTTGAAATAAGTGATGGCACGAAGGTCGCGATCCAACTCATCGGTGATGATCTTTTTCTCCGCTTCGCTTTCGGGAAGGTCCTTGAAATAGATGTTGGCCACTCCGTCGTTGGCGGCGACGTCCATGTGCTTGAGCATCTTTTCCCCCAGCAACTGGGGCAGGTTGACCAATTTTTCGAGGTCCACCATGCCGTGGTCGGTGGTGATCACGACAACCAGCTGGGCATTCGGCGGAGCGAGATCTTTCCAGCCATCCTGGACTTTTTTGAGGAAAGCGGCGAGAGCCTTGTCGGTTTCTTTGACCGCCTCGTAGGTGGCGTCCTCTTTGGTGCCATTCTCCAGGGCGGCGTTGTTCACCCCGTTGAGGCGTCCCATGATGAGGCGCAGTTTTTTCTCGTTTTTGTCTCCCGACCACGCTTCCCAGAGCGCATCGAGACGCTGCTGGTCGGTGAGCTCCGGGTTGTATTCCTTGAGGAAGACGGCCGCGGCATGCTCTCCGGTCTGGTTTTGAGAGAGCGGCCAGTCGTGCACCAGCACGCGCAGCCCCTGACGGGTTGCCGTGGTCCAGATGGGTTCGGCCGTCATCAGGGCGGGGTCCATGGGCTTGGTTTCCATTTTGCCCCCGACGCGGAAGGTGTCCTGCACGATGCCATGTTTGTCTGCGCCCACCCCGGTGGCGAGGGCGGTGTGCATGGGATATGTCGTGGTGGGGAAAATCGGCCTCATCTTGGAAGTGCCCGCACCGTCCTGGACCATCTTGTTCAGCATCTCCGGAGCGGCCTTGTCCATGTATTCCGAGCGAAAACCCGTGATGCTGAGCCACAGGACGACTTTGTCACCACTGGGCTTGGGGGCTTCGGCGGGCGTGTCCTCGGTGTTCATGGGACGGCGCTCGAAATCCGCATCCTCGGTCTGGGAAGCTCCCGAGATGGCCTTGTTCCGGATTGCCAGCTCCTGGCTGAGGCTCTTGTCTTCCGCCATCGAGATGCGGCTGAATTTCACGCCTCCGCTGCCGGCGAAAACAAACCCCAGCACGGTGCAGGCGAAGATCACAACAACGAGACTGACGACGGAAGCGATGACGGATTTTTGCATGACGATGGATTATCATGGCACAGACCGGCGGGCTCGGCAAGATGTCAGAGCGCACAAGCCGGGGCATTTCAGCCGGTGCCGGGATTCAGCCGAGCACTCGGGCAAAAGACTCCTCCAGCACGGTCAGGCCTTCCTCGAGCTGTTCGTCGGTGATGCACAGCGGGGGGCAGAGCTTCACCGTGCCGCCGCCCTGGCCCACCGGTCCGAAGAGCATCAGGCCATGTTCCACCGCGTCTTTCACAATCGCAAAAGCCGTATCATGGTCCGGGGCCAGAGTCGTGGTGTCGAGGATCATCTGGACCGCCCCGACGAGGCCGACGGCACGGGCGCAGCCGACTTTTCCCGGATAGGCGGCCGCAAGGCGGTCCATGCTGGCCTGGAGGACCCTTTCGAGGCGTGCGGCGTTGCCCACCAGATCGTGCTCCACAATGTAGCGGACGTTGGCGAGAGCCGCCGCGCAGCACACCGGATTTCCCGTGTGGGTTGATGTCATGCTTCCGGGAGGGAACAAATTCATCCAGTCGGAATGGCCGATCACTGCGGACAGTGGAAGTCCCGAACTGATGCCTTTGCCACAGACGATCAGATCTCCCCGCACTCCGTAGTGCTCGAATCCCCACATTTTGCCGCAGCGGCCGAAGCCTGCCTGAACCTCATCAAAAATGAGAAGCGCCTGGTGCTCATCGCAGAAGGCGCGCAACTGCTCCATATAGTCCCGGGGCAGGAGGATCGCGGTCCCACCCTGGTAAGTTTCGAGGCAAATTCCGGCGATGTTTTTCGGATCCACGCCCTGGCTGGCCAGGGCCTCCAGAAATCCCGCGAAAGTCGTGTCCTGCCCGCGGAACCCATCGGGAATCGGGGCATTCACCATGCAGGGGTCGTGGTTCACGATCCAGTCTTTCAGGCTTGGGATGCCTCCCGCCATCTGGGCGCCGAGGGTGCGCCCATGAAAATCACCGGTAAAAGTGACGATGATGTCCTTCTCCGGGCCGCTGATCTGGTGGGCCCGGGCCCGAGCGACCTTGATGGCGCACTCGATGGCCTCTGACCCCGTGGTCAGCAGGAAGACTTTGTCAAGATATGCCGGGGCACAATGCTCCAGTAGGTAATCCACCAGCGCCGCCCGTTCCTGATTGGGGAAGCAATAACTGTGGTGGAGTCGCCCGGCCACTTCCTGGATTGCCGCCACGGCCTCAGGGCGGGCATGGCCCGCATTGGTCACCAGCACACCGGAGGAAAAATCGAGCCATTGGTTCCCATGGCGGTCAAAAACATGGACTCCCGCCGCCCGGTGCCAGACCACCAGCGGTTGCCCGCTCATGGACATTGGTTCACAACGGCGCAGGGTCTCCACGATCCCTCTGTCATCGGGATGCGGGATGGGAGTGGCAATGTGGCGGTTGGCGGTCTGGATGGGGGCATCCAGCTGGCGGGGTTCGAATTCAAAGGGTTTGCCCATGGCGGAGGGAGTGTGCATTGGAATTCCCGGGGATGCAACCACGTGGTCCCGTGAGTCGCTGTTGGCGGTAACAACTCCTCCCCAACTGCGGCAAAGCTCTCCTTCGTCGGCGCGGAGCCTCCTGTTTCCACCCTTGAACCGTCCTTCTCCGCCACCGAGCCCAGCACCGCGATCCGGTCGCCGCAAGGCCACCGGGACCGAATCGCCAGGATGAGCTGTTGGACAGGGGCTTTTTCGGTCGCCCTGGGGGCAACCCTGAAAAACAGGTCAGGGCGCCGGGGCGGCAAGCGCCCGGGACTTCACAAAGTCGACCAGTTCCTGACAATGGAAAAAACCTTCCCACATGTTGTGCCCTTGTCCCGGGGGCACCACCAAGGTCATCCGCCCACCGAGCATTTCATAGCGTCGGCGCATTTCCCCGGAATTCTGCTCCAAGGGCACGGTTTTGTCATCGTCGCCGTGGATCGCGAACAGGGGGACGCCGGCCTTGGCAAGGGCCGCGAGCCGGTCGATCGGGTTGTGCCTGGTGAGTTGGGATTCGAGCATCCCGGCCGTCATTCCATAGGCTCCGGCCGCTTTGGCGACACCGGGATAACTTGCCAGATTGCAAACGGGGTAGATTCCGGCGAATCCGGCAACGTGGTCCGAATTCTCGACTGCCCAGGCCAGAGTCATCAGACCTCCCCGGCTGCGGCCGAGCAATACTGGCTTGGAGGCGAATCCCCGCGTTTTCGTGAGTTCATGGTGGAGGGCGGTATAGAGGCGGCATCCGTCCGGGCTGCCATAGGATTCTCCGACATCGATCCCCGCGACCGCGATCCCCGCGGCACCAAATTGTTCGAACATCCACTTTTCGGCAGCACTGGGCAGGCTCGGCAATGTCGGGGCATACCAGACCCAGGGGACCACCTGGCCGGGAAGCTTTTTTGAGGGAGGAATAACAAAGGCCGTTTTGCCTTCCACCTGAAAGACCTCTCCCGCGAGCGGCAGGGTTTTCGGGGGAGGATCCACCGCCCGCGACAATCCGGACAACAATGTCAGGGCAAGCAGGGGGGCCAGTAGCCGAGGGCGATGCATGGGAGGAGAAGGGCTGGGTCAGCGGTAAATTTCCCCATGAATGACATCCACGGGAGTGTCCAGGATCTGGATCTGGTTGACCGTCTTGAACTGCGCGTGGTCGGCAAAGCTCCAGACGAGTTTTTTGTCCTGGGTCACCTCATAGACCATCGGATTCTCACCGATGTGGCCGTGGCCCAGGTAATTGCAGAGAAGGGTATTGCCATTGGGGAGGCGTTGCGCTCCCGCCATGAGGCGCAGTGGATTGCCGGGGAGATCGTTTTCCTGGACGCTCCAGACTACCTTTCCGGCAGGGTCGATTTCCACGACCTGGTGTCCATCGCCGCAGGTGATGAGCCAATTGCCATTTTTCAGCACGATCATTTCATGCGGATCTCCGGGCACCGGTTGTTCGCGCACCACTTTTCCCTCGCCATCGAGTTCCACGGCTTTCCCTTCCCCTTTGTAAGCCACCGCATAGTGTCCGTTGGGGAGTTTTCGCGCGCCCCGGAACTGGTTGTGGGGTTTGATTTCCGGCTTGGTCACGAGGGGGATTTCCTTGGCAATGTGTCCGGCCCGGTCCACTTCAATGAGGCGGCTGGTCCCGCACTCGACAACGAGGACATTGCCGTTGGGCAGCGGTTGTGCCGCCTGGCATTCCACCCCCGGGACGGAGGCTTTGTATTCCCAGACAATGTCCTTGGTCAGGGTCATTTCCCGGGCGCCGTTGAGATGGGCAAAGAGGATATTGCCGTTGGGCAGGAGCCAGCAGTCCTGGGGATGTTTCGCTTCGGTCTTCCACTCGATGGTGCCATCGGCACTGACCAGGCAGACCTGGTCTCCGTTGTAGTCGCAGCAGAGAAAACGGTGCCGGATTTCTTCTCCCCGGGACTTGGCAGTGAGGCCGGTGCCGAGAAAGAGGCTGAGGAGCAGAATGGCGCGAGTCATGATAGGGGTGGGGTTCGGCGAAGACTGCCGTTGGTTGAAACGATTCAACGATCGGATGCCGGTTGAAGCAAATGGAATCCGGTCGGAGGAGTTCAGGTCGGGGAGGCGTCTATCTGCCATTGCATCCTGCGGGACTCCTGAGAAAATGCCGCATGGTGAAAAAACTTTGCAGACTTTTGTTGGCGGTGGCTTTGGGCGTTGGATCGGTGATGGGAAAGGCGGAAGAAAAGAAGGGCCAGCCGGTATACACCGATCCGGCCAAAACGGATGAAGACTTCCCCTTCCAAGGCGAATACACCGGCACGGTTGATGGGGGCAGGTTTGGTATCCAGGTCGTGGCCCTTGGCAAAGGGAAGTTCGATGCCGTGCTCTGTCCCGGAGGACTGCCCGGCGAAGGGTGGGACAAGAAAAAGAATCCCCGGGACAAGGTCCCCGGCACCAGGGAAGGGCGCACCGTCACCTTTGCCGGACAGGCCTTGGGAGGGAACCTTGCGGACGGAACCTTCTCCGTGATGGGGGACGGAAAAGTCCGGGGAACCCTTGCCAAAGTGGTCCGGCAAAGTCCGACCATGGGTGCGGTGGCTCCGGACGGCGCGGTGGTCCTGTTTGATGTGGCGCGGGCCGAGGAGACAGTGAAAAATTTCAAGGGAGGGCAGTTGAATGAGCAGCGGCATCTCAAGGCCGGAGTCCTCAGCAATCAGACCTTCGGCAGCGGGCATCTCCATGTCGAGTTTCTGCTTCCCTACATGCCCGAAGCACGGGGACAGGGCCGGGGCAACAGCGGATGTTATCTTCAGGGACGGTACGAGGTGCAGATGCTGGACAGCTTCGGTCTGACCGGCGAGAACAATGAGTGCGGCGGCATTTACACCATCGCCAAGCCTCTGGAAAATCTCTGTTACCCGCCTCTCAGTTGGCAGACGTATGACATCGATTTCACCGCCGCCACGTATGTTGACGGCAAGATGACCGTCCGTCCCAAGGTTACCGTGCGGCACAACGGGGTCGTCGTGCAGGACCAGGTCGAACTGACCCACTCCACCACGGCGAGTCCTCTCAAAGAAGGTCCCGAGCCCGGGCCATTGCACCTCCAGAACCACGGCAACCCGGTTTGCTACCGCAACATCTGGTTCGTTGAAAAGAAGGACTGAGTCCGACTTGGTGGAATAAAAAGAGCAGGCTTCTCTGGAATTTTTCTTGACCATCATCGAAATTTCACGAAGGTGGCTAGGCCACTGTCCACCTGCCACCATGAGGAATGCTCCTGCTGCCAAATTGCCGCCCCACTCCTTTGCGGCCGAACCCGTGCACGGACGACTGGCTAATCTCTGCCGGAAGGCCATCATTGATGGGGAATTTCATGCGGGAGAGCGTTTCCCTTCGGAACGGGAGCTGGCTGAGCGCTATTCCGTGAGCCGGGCCACGGCGAACAAGGTGCTCTCGACCCTGATTGCCGAAGGCCTGTTGGAATTCCAAAAAGGCATCGGGTCTCGGGTCCGCCGCCGCCGCACCTTGTTTGCTTCCCTGCGGGGCATGGAAAGCTTCACCAGCCACGCCTTGGAGCAAGGACTTGCGCCAAGCACGGAAGTGGCAATCTTCGAACACTGTTTCAGCGGCGCCCTGCCAGAGTCGGTCCGCTCCGGACTCGGTCTCACGGAAGCCAGCACCGAACCGGTGGTGTATGTGGAAAGGCTGCGACTCGCCGATGGCATTCCCCTGATCCTGGAGCATCGCTGGGTCCGTGAGAGTCTGGCTCCTGGGCTGACGCGCGAGGATGTGGCGGCTTCGTTTTACCGGACACTCGAGGAAAAGTACGGCCTCCCCATGACGGGAGAACGTCACACTGTCTCCGCCGTGCTGCTCGATCCCGCCACCACGGGGCGCTTCCATGAAACCGGTCCGCTGGTGGCGTTGCGGGTCGAAGGCACCGGTTTTGTCCAAGGCGGGATCCCGCTCTGGTACCAGCAGCTGTATTATCGGGGCGACCGCTACCAACTGCACAATGAAACCCGGGGGCCGCTGGCATCTCCCGTGGAACTGCGTCTCCATGAGGAGCGGCGTTCGGCCTGATAAATCCAACCATCATGAACACCCTCGAAGTCATTTCCCCCCTCACCGGCTCTCCACTGGGGAACATTGCGGTCGCCGATGCTGCGGCCGTGGATGCCTCCGTACAACGGGCGGCGGAGGCGTTCCAAACCTGGAGTCTGACTCCTGTCAAGGAACGGGTCCAACCTCTTTTCCGCTTCAAGCAGTTGGTGGAAAAAAACCTCCGGGAACTTTCCGAACTGGTCACTGCCGAGAACGGCAAGACCGTCGAGGAGTCCGAAGCTGGCATCCGCAAAGGCTTGGAAGTGGTCGAATTCGCGGCCGCGATTCCGATGATCGCGCGGGGCGGAAAATTGGAGGTGAGCCGGGGGGTCGATTGTTACAGCCGCAGTTATCCCCTCGGAGTGGTCGCCGGCATCACTCCCTTCAATTTTCCCGCGATGGTGCCTCTCTGGATGTTTCCGATCGCCATCGCGACCGGAAACACGTTCCTGCTCAAGCCTTCCGAGCAGGTGCCGCTGACCCCGGTCCGCTTGGGGGAGCTACTCCTCGAGGCCGGTCTGCCGGAACAGGTCTTCCAAGTGGTGCAGGGTGACCGTGGGACCGTCGAGGCCCTGCTCGATCATCCGGGGATCGCCGCGGCGGCTTTTGTCGGCTCCACTAACGTGGCCAGACAGGTCTATGCTCGTGGCATTGCGGCTGGGAAGCGAATGCTTTGCCTGGGGGGGGCCAAAAACCACCTCATCGTGGTGCCGGATGCGGACCCGGAAATCACCGCGAAAAATGTGGTCTCCTCGGCGACCGGATGTGCCGGACAGCGCTGCATGGCCGCGAGTGTGCTTATCACGGTGGGAAACTGCGACGCCGTGATGCGTGCCATCGCAGCGGAAATGCGGGCGGTCGTTCCCGGAAAAAATCTCGGAGCCATCATCAGTGGGACGGCGAAAGCGCGCATCGAGGGTTTTATCGACCGCGCCGAGGCCGCCGGAGCAAGAATCACAGTGGATGGCCGCGGGACGGTCGTCCAGGGCAGAGAGGGGGGATTCTATGTTGGTCCCACTCTGATCGAAGGGCTGGATGTGGGCAACGAGTGTGCCTCTGATGAGATTTTTGGCCCCGTGCTGACCGTGCTCCACGTCGACACTCTCGATGAAGCCCTCGCGATCGAAAACGCCAATCCCTACGGGAACGCCGCATCGATCTACACTTCCAGCGGAGCCACCGCCCGCTACTTTGAGGAGCGGGCCAGTGCCGGCATGATCGGTGTGAATATTGGAGTTCCTGTTCCTCGCGAACCGTTTGCCTTCGGCGGCTGGAATGAATCGAAATTTGGCATCGGCGACATCACGGGCGAGGACGGCATCCGGTTTTGGACGAAGGAGAAAAAAATCACGCAGAAGTGGACTGCTTCCGCTTCCCAAAACTGGATGTCATAAAGTCATGAGAGCCGCCGTCTACAAAGGAAAAGAGGTGCTGGATGTCGAAGAGGTCGCCGATCCAGCCTTGGACGATGGCGAAGTGCTGCTTCGGATTCATGCCTGCTCGGTCTGTGGCACTGACCTCCGCACCTACCGGCACGGAGACAAGAAGATCATCCCGCCGCGCATTCTCGGGCACGAGTTCTGCGCCACGGTGGTCGAATCGCGCGCGCCCGATGCGAACGTCACGGTCGGGGATCGGGTGGTCATGTACATCGTGATCGTCAGCGAGCGCGATCGGTATGTGGAAATGGGCCGGGAAAACCTGACCGCCCATCGCACCACGATGAGCTATCACCACGACGGAGCCTTTGCCCCACTGATGAAAGTGCCGGCTCTCGCGGTGCGGCAGGGAAACCTTTTCAAGGTCACCTCCGACATTCCCAACGACCAGATGTCGCTCGCCGAACCGCTCGGCTGCTGTATGAACGCCCACTCACGGCTCGGGATCGGGCTGAAGGATACCGTTGCCGTGATCGGCGCCGGGCCCATCGGGATCATGCACGCCTGTCTCGCCCGGCTTCAAGGCGCGCAAAAGGTTTTCGTGTTGGACAACAATCCCGCCAGGCTGGAAATGGCGAAACGTTTCGACATCGATGGCGTGGCGCTGGTCCGGGAAGACGGTGGGCATCGTGACGAGATCCGCGAGTGGACCGATGGCTTCGGAGCTGACGTCGTGATCACCGCCGTCAGCGCGGCTGCCGCGCAGAACGATGCCCTCGAGATTGCGGCCAAAGCCGGGCGGGTAAATTTTTTCGCCGGTCTGCCCAAGTCGAATCCGATCGCACCGCTCGATGTGAACCAGATTCATTACAAGGAACTCGTCGTCAGCGGCAGCTACTCGGAAAAGAAGAGCGATTTCCAAGCCGCCTTCGCGTTGCTCCACAGCGGAAGATTTCCGGCTGACAGGATCATTACCCATCATCTCCCCCTGGACCGTGTGACCGAGGCCTTCCCGCTGATGGAATCCGGAGAGGCGCTCAAGGTTTGCATCGAGCCAGCCAGCCGGTGATCCAACCCTGTGGACTTGACTATGAAACTTCCTTGGACCGGAAACCTTGCGATTCTGCGAGTCTTCAACAACCAAGAAGGAACGGAAGTCCATCCAAAAGGGGGGCGATCAATGATGACCCGCTTCCCTCCAACAGCGTTCCAGTGGAAGTGGAAAAACAACCGACCTCACTGCTCGGCGCCCGGCGGGATGGCAAGGATGCAAAGGCTTCTGGGAAATTCCCGCTCGGGGAAGTTGCGGTCGATGGAGCTGGACGGATCACTCCCCTGCTTCTCGCATTCGGATCCGATCCATGGGCGAAGGAGCGGACTGTCCGATCTGAGTGCCCATTGCAGCGCGGATTCCCGGGCGGACAAGATGCCGGTGAAGGGTTTTCCCGCGAAGTGACCCAAGTTTTTTTTCGCCATGATTCACTGCCGCCTTCTCATTGATGGTCAATCCGTCGCCGCTTCGGACGCTGGGATTTACGAGGTTTTCTCTCCGGCAAATGGTGAGATCGTGGGGCAGGCCGCAGCGGCCACGATTGATGATGTCAATCGGGCTGTCGCGGGCGCGAAAAAGGCATTCGCCGCCTGGTCAAAAGAGACTGCCTGGGATCGGGAAACGATCCTTCGCAAGGCGACCGCGCACGTCCGATCCAAGGCGGCCGAGATTGGAAGACTGATGGCGCTGGAACAGGGAAAGCCGCTCAATCAATCGGTCGGCGAAGTGTCGTCGTCCTGTGACATGATTGACTATTACGCAGCCGAAGGGGTCCGAATCGAGGGGACGATCAACCCAACCGAGAAGTCGGGCTATCATTCCTGGGTCACCTATCAACCTGTCGGCGTGTGCGTGGCGATCTCGCCATGGAATTATCCCGTCGCTCTGCTGGCGTGGAAACTAGGTCCGGCCTTGGCGGCGGGTTGCACCATGGTGGTGAAACCTTCGCCAGTGACGCCGCTGTGCGCGACCGCCTTTGGCGAAGCGCTGATCGAGGGCGGTATTCCGGCGGGAGTGATCCAGGTCGTCACCGGCCCCGGCCCGGAATTGGGCGACATGCTGGTGAAGCATCCCGACGTCAAAAAAGTGGCCATGACGGGATCGTCGGCCGTGGGCAAACGCCTTCTTGAAAGCTGCGCGCCGCAGTTGAAAAAGGTGACTCTCGAACTCGGTGGTCATTGTCCCGCCATCGTCTGCGCCGACGCTGATCTGGATCTCGCCGCCCAGGTGATCGCCTACAAAGGCTTCCGCAACGGCGGACAGTCCTGCAGTTCGGTGAACCGGGTGTATGCGCACCGGTCGGTCCATGACGGGTTGGTCTCCAAACTGAGAGGACATGCCCAGCGCATGACCCTGGGGGATGGCATCACCGATCCCTCCGTCGACAACGGTCCCATGGCCACGGCGGAGGCGCGGGCCAGGGTGGAAGCGCACGTGGCCGACGCCCTGGCCCATGGGGCCACCCTCATTTGTGGCGGCACACGGCCCGGGGGAGACATCTTTGCCAAAGGAAACTACTATCTACCCACCATCCTCACCGGGGTGACTCCGGAAATGCGGATGATGCGGGAGGAAACCTTCGGTCCGGTGGTTCCAGTGGCGGCGTTTGATGATCCCGATGACGCGGTGAATCTGGCCAACAGCACTCCCTGGGGCCTTGTCTCCTACCTGTTCACCCGGGATTTGGCGACCACCTTCCGCGCCAGCGAAGCCCTCGAATCCGGCACCATTTGTGTGAATCACGGCGCGGTCAACACGCCCTATGGTCCCTACGAAGGATGGGGCGACAGTGGTTACGGTCTTGAACTGTCGCGGAAGTCCATTTTCGAGTATCTCAAAACCAAACACATCAAACTGGCTCTCTGACATGCTCCTTACCCCGGATCAAACCCGTCACCTGTATGAGCATGCCGCTCTTCACCACTACGCGGTTCTGGCGGTCAATGCCGACAGTCCTGCGGCGGTCACCGATTGTCTCATCGCCGCCGCGGAATGCGGGGCTCCGCTCGTCATCGAGACCAGTCTCTGGCAGCTCACTGGCCACAGCTACGGAGCGGGCGATGCCTGTCTCGGCCTGGATCGGTATCTTGCAGAGCTTCGCCTGATGGCCACTAGCAAGCGTTTCCAGTCGGTCCCGGTGGTGTTTCACACCGACCACATCAAAGGCCCTGAAACTGTCCGCATTTTGGAGCATGCCATCCGGTCCGGGGCTTCCAGTGTGTCTTTGGATTCCTCCGAACTGGAACCGCAGGAGAACATCTCCTTGATGAGCGGCTTGTGCGCCTATGCGGAAACCACCGGGCTGCCGGTGACATTGGAAATGGAAGCCGGTGTCGATGATGGCGTGACCGGCCTGGACGAGACCCGGGCTCTCTTTGGAGAGGTGGAGCGACGACATCCCGAACGTCTGGCTCTCTGGGCACCCGGAGTGGGGACGCGGCATGGACTGGACGCCGACCTAGGAGGCTTCAGTCCGGAGGCGGTGCGCCAACACCAACGATTGGCCTCCGACTTGGCCGGCCGACCGATCGGCATCGCTCTCCACGGATCCTCCGGACTGGGCCGGGGGCAACTCCAGGACGCCGTGGCTGCCGGCGTGACCAAGGTCAACTGGTCGAGCGAGTCGCTGCTGATCCGCTCCCAGGCCGCCAGAGCCTATTTCGCGGAGAACGGGGCCGCTCTGGAGAAAAGCGCTCCCGGCTTTAAGGCGGCGGCCATGGACCATGGATTGCAATCCTTCATCTCCCAACGTTATGTGCCAAAGGTGGTCGAAAGAATGCAAGTGCTGCTCGGTTCCGCTCCGCTTCCCGTTGACTTTGGCTCTGCCGGTGGCAATCTTGGGTGAGGCTTTGGGGAGCGTGGACTCTGGAACTCACTATTTTGAAAACCTCTCCTTACCTGCCCTTTTCCCTGCTCTTGGGTTTTCTGTTCGCCGCAGTGCCATGGTCGTTTTCCTGGGCTCAAAGTTCGGCCCACGGCTGGGTGACCAAGGCGGCCGATTGGCAAAAGCTCAAGGCAGGCAAAACCATTTTTCTCAATACTCCTGAAGAGGCTCTGAAGAGCAAGCCCACCGAAACCGCCGCGATTCTGGTGGACAGTCCTCCCCATGAAGTTTGGGCCGTCATTGCCGACAAAGAGGGCGCGCCCAAGTTCATCAAGGGCCTCAAAAGCGCCAAAGTCCTGAAACGGGGGCCCGGTTACGAGTTGGTCGAGCAGAAGATGACCGTCGGCCTGATCAAAGTGACGTACGTTCTCAAGGACGTCTCGGAGCCTCCCGATACGGTGAAATTCAGCCGCCACAGTGGGGACATGAAAGAAATTGACGGGTTCTGGAAGTTTTACCCGGTGGACGGAGGCACCCAAACCCTGGTCGTCTACCGTCTCGGTTTGAAGCCTGGCATGGGAATTCCGGACCTGTTCGTTCACAGTTCGTTGAAAACGAGCCTTCCGGAGGCATTGCGGGATGTGAAGGGAGAAGTCGCCCGCAGGCGGGCTCACGATCCGGAATCCTCCAAAAAGCCCTCCGTGTTAAAACCCTTGAAGTCCCATAAGTAGGTGCTATTCGGCCCCTAGTGGTCCCGGTTTGACCCAAGGGACCGGGCAATCACCGGAGATTCATGCCAGCAGTTTCTCCACCACCTCGCCATACACGTCCGTGAGGCGGAAATTGCGCCCCTGGAAGCGGTAGGTGAGGGCTTCATGGTCGAATCCGAAAAGATGCAGGATCGTGGCATGCAGGTCATGGACATGGACCGGATCATCGACCACGCCCCAACCGATTTCGTCAGTTTTACCAATGACCTGGCCTCCCTTGACACCGCCTCCGGCCATCCAGAGGCTGAAGGAATAAGGGTGATGGTCCCGTCCCGTGACCGTCTTGAATCCTTTGCGGTTTTCTCCCAGCGGGGTGCGACCGAATTCCCCGCCCCAGACCACCAGCGTGTCCTCGAGGAGTCCGCGTTCCTTGAGGTCCTGGAGAAGCGCCGCGACGGGTTGGTCTGAGATCTCGGTGTTGGTGGTCAGCTGGGCGTCGAGATTGCTGTGCTGGTCCCAAGTGGAGAGAAAGAGGGTGACGAACCGGACCCCGCGTTCCACGAGCCGCCGGGCCATCAGGCAGTTCCGCGCGAAGGAGGATTGGAAGCCCGTTTTGTCCTGCCGGTTCAAGCCATAGGCTTCCAAGGTGGAGAGGGACTCACCGGTCAGGTCGATCAGTTCCGGAGCGGCGGACTGCATGCGGAAGGCGAGTTCGTAATTCTCGATGCGGCTCGCGATTTCCACTTGTCCGGATCGGTCAAGGCGCTGGCGGTTGAGGTCGTTGACCGCCGCGACTGTGCGGGCCTGCATTGCCGGGGTGATGCCCGGGGGATTGGCAAGATTGAGCACGGGGGTGCCGGTGTTGCGAAATTGGGCGCCGGAGTACTGGGAAGGCAGGAAGCCACTGGACCAACTGGCGGCTCCTCCGGGAAGCCCGCGTCCGAGGGTGGTCATCACAACATATCCCGGGAGATCGCGGGATTCGCTCCCCAACCCATAGTTTAGCCAGGAACCGAGCGTCGGCCAACCCCGGAACGGTGTGCCGGTGAGCATCAGCAGTTGGCCCGGCAGGTGGTTGAACTGGTCGCAGTGCATGGACCGGACCAGCGCGATGTCATCGGCGTGCCGACTGAGGTGGGGCAGCAGGTTGGAGAGTTCCATGCCGCATTGTCCTTGGGGTTGGAAGGTTCGCGGAGTCCCCATGAGACGCGCCGTTTCTTTTTGGGTGAACGCAAATTTCACTCCTTGGAGGAGTGACTCGGGCATGGGCTGACCATCGAGTTCATTGAGCTTCGGCTTCGGATCAAAGAGATCCATCTGGCTCGGGCCGCCCTCCATGAACAGGTAGATGCAGCGTTTTGCCCGCGGCGCGAAATGCGGTCCCCGCGTGGCTTCGGCGGCGAGCAGTCCCTCGTCCCGGAGCAACGAGGCCAGAGCCACGGTGCCGAGACCGCTGCTGAGAAACTTCCGCCGGGAATGCGGTGAACCGGGTAAAGGGAGATCAATCACGGGTGATGAATTCGTCGAGGTTCAGCACAATTCGCGCGGTGGCGGTCATGGCCAGCGTGGCATCGGACGAGGCCGCGAGGAAATCCCGGTGCGCTGCCGTCAGGGTGTCCATCTCGGCCGGGGTGGCCTCACGGTTGAGACAGTGGTGGACCAGCTCATGGAGGGCGCCGGAAAGATCATCCGCATGCCGTGTCGACACCTTGCGTCCCAGTGTTTCACTGCATTCGAAAAACACCGGATCATTCAAGAGAGTGAGCGCCTGCATCGGCGTGTTGGTCCTCTCCCGCCGGGTGCATGCCGAACTGGTGTCCGGGGCGTCGAAGGTGGTCAGCATGGGGTAGAGCACCGTGCGTTTGAGGAAGATGTAGAGTCCCCGCCGGTAACGGTCGGCCCCCTGGCTTTCGGGCCATTTCACACTGCGACCGACTTCGGTGACAAACTCCGGAAGCGGGGGGAAGACCGCGGGGCCGCCCAGTTTGGCGGAGAGCAAACCTGAGGCTCCGAGGTGGAGGTCGCGGACCGTCTCCGCGCTGCAACGGAAACTGTTCTGCCGCCAGAGCAGCTGGTTGGAGAGATTGGGCCGGTGGTTGTCCGAGGACTGGCGGTAGGTCTGCGACATCACGATGGTGTGGATCAATTCCTTGCGGCTCCATCCGAGGCGGCGATACTCCGATGCCAGCCAATCGAGCAGCTCTGGATGGCTCGGGGGTGCCCCATGGGTGCCGAAGTCATCCGTCGAGGTCACCAGTCCTTCCCCGAAAAGATGCTGCCAGATCCGGTTCACCGCCACCCGGGCCGTCAACGGATTGGCTGCGTCGAACAACCATCGGGCCAGGCTGAGGCGGTTGGGCTGTTCGGAGGTCGGAAAGGGATGGAGGACCGCCGGAGTGCCCGGAGTCACTGCTTCCCCGGTCCGGGCATAATCCCCCCGGATGTGGAGATGGGTGGGCCGCAGGTCCGATGTCCGCTCGGTCAGGGTCTGGGCCTTGGTCGCGGGCTTGGGCGGTGTCAGGGCGAGATGGCGTTCGAGGGCGAGACGCCGGTCCGCCCATTCGGGATCGATCCGGGGAACCCCAGGGTTGAGAGAACCGGACGCTCCGGTGAAGGAGAGACGGAAACGCCCCAGCGTCTGGCCTGTGCCCAGCTTTTGTGCCAAGCTGAACTTGATCCGACTCCCGGCAGGAATTGATTCCGGTTCGGCGAGGGTGAAGATTGCCGCATGGGGCTGACGGGTGCGCCGGGTCACCTGCCAGCCTTCGCTGGTGCCGGGATCGAGCACCTTTTCGAGGGCCTGCCCATCATGCTGATCGGCCACGGCATGGTGGAAAACCAGCCGACGGGGTTTTGCGCCGGGGGCTTCCACCTCGGCGAGGATCCATGACAATGCAAAGGCGCCGTCCTCTCCCCGCCCACAGGGGGTGCCCAGTTCCCGTCCGGTGCCGAACGTCCCCAACGCTTCGAGACGGAAGGCCGTCGCCACCAGGGGGGCGGTCAGTTGCTTTTCGAGTAGATAGGTGATGGTCGGGGGATTCTTCCCGGAAACGTTGATCGTCGCGTCGTCAGCCACGGCCAGTTCCAACCCGGCCGCCGTGGCGGTATCGGGTTTCAGAAAAGTCCATTCACCGACGGGCTCCGGCGGGGGCTGATGCTGCGGAGGATGTTCTGCCAAGGCCCGCTCCAGGTCCAGGAGCTGGGTTTCCCAGCTTCGGTGCTTGGCCTCCCAGGCGTTCCATTCCGGTTCGAATCGCACCGGAACCTCCGCGTCCTCGGTGTTGTTGAAGAAAGCATAAAGCCGGTAGAACTCGCGCTGTGCGATCGGATCGTGTTTGTGGTCATGGCATTCCGCACAGCCGAGGGTGAGGCCCAGCCAGATGGCTCCGGTGGTGGCGACGCGGTCCACCACCTGCTTGGTCCGGTCCAACTCCCGGTCCGCGCCCGCTTCGGTGTTGCGCAGGCAGTTCCGATGAAACCCCGTGGCGATTTTCTGCGACTGGGTGGCATTCGGCAGCAGATCTCCCGCCAGTTGTTCGATGGAAAACTGATCGAAGGGGAGGTCGTGGTTGATCGCCTCGACCACCCAGTCCCGGTAGACATAGGCCCAGGGGCGCAAATCGTCCCCGAGATAGCCGTCGCTGTCGGCATACCGTGCCATGTCAAGCCAATGCCGAGCCCAGCGCTCCCCGAAATGCGGGGAATCGAGGAGTTGCCGCACCTTGGCTGCATAGGTTGCCTCTGGATCTCGCTGCCAGTCCGCAGCGAAGGCTTCACATTCCGCCCAATCCGGAAGCAGGCCAGTCAGGTCAAGGTGGAGACGTCGGAGCAAGGTCAACGGCGGTGCCGGTGGGGAAGGGGCAAGGTGTTCCGTGGCAAGCCGGGACCGCACGAAGGCATCGATGGGTGTCAGGGCGGCATCATTTCCCGGGATTGCCGGCCTCCGGACCGGTTGGAAGGCCCAATGATCGGACCCGTCGGCCACTGCAACGC
The DNA here is from genome assembly GCA_024233005.1 of Akkermansiaceae bacterium. GTDB lineage: Bacteria > Verrucomicrobiota > Verrucomicrobiia > Verrucomicrobiales > DEV007 > JACKQE01. The sequence goes on from JACKQE010000002.1 coordinate 392,853, forward strand.
AGGATCCAACGATCATGCTGCAGCCACCAAGGACCATGGAAAGTAAGCGGAACATCGGGACGGAGACACCAGCCTAGCGGTTCCTGCACGGTCCGGCAAGATCCCGATCAGCGCCAGACTTCCTGGATCGGGACTACGGGGCGGGCAAGGGCACCTGCACCGGATGCATCAGGTAGGCCAGCAGATCCCGGACCTGCGTTGGCGAAAAAGCCAGCAGCAGGCCTTCGGGCATCAGGGAAATGGGCAGGGTCTCTTCTTTGGCTATGGCGCTGCGCTCCAGCACGGTCTCTTCGGTGAGCAACCGCAGGGTCACGGTCCGTTCACTCCGGGAGGCCACCACGCCACTGAGGACACGACCGTCAGCGAGGGTCAGAATCGTCATCCGGTAGTCCGCCGCGACTTCGGCACTGGGATCCGCGAGGTTCTCGAGCAGGTAGTCCAGGTTGGCCCGGCCCGAGCCGGTCAGGTCGGGACCGACCTTGCCACCCTGCCCGTAGAGAGTGTGGCACGCGGCGCAGACGTTTTGGAAGACCAGGCGTCCCTGGCTGCGGTCGGCCTGCGCAAGGACTTCCGGGGTCAGTCCGGACTTGAGCCGGGCGATTAGCGCGCGCTTGTCGGCGGCGGACTCCCGCACATCGCCCCAGACTTCACGGAGCTGTTTGGTCAGAGGGTCATCCTTGAAGGCAAGGATCTGGCGGGCATGGAACGCCGTGAGATCCGCCCGCGGGATTTTACCCCGGGCCACCTCGTCCAGAAGCGGACCCGCGAAGGAGGGACGCGAGACCAGCGTGTCCATCACCGCGGGTCGTTCCGCCGGGTAGAATTTCCCGTAGGTCGCCGCCAGGGATTGCCCGATCTTCACATCGTCGAACAGCGCCAGTCCGCGCACCGCCGTGGCATTGAGAATGCGGGCGCCGAGAAGACTTTCGCAGACCTGCCGCAGGTCGGGTGGTTTGTTGTCAATCAGAGTGCGCAGGGCCGCCTCGCGCATGGCCATGTCGGCCTTGCCATCGAGGGCCACCCGGCGCACCTCATCAAGGGCTCGCCCATCGCCGAACACCGCCCCCAGATCACGCATCAGGCTGTCTCCGGGATTGCCCGCGGCTGCCACGAAGGCATCCCAGTTCCCCGGTTTAGGGGCCCTCCGCCACCCTTGCAAGCCGTCACTGATGCCTTGGAGCAGGGCTTTTTGTTTGGCCGTGTCCGCTTTCCCCGCCAGGGTCAGCAGGGGGTCGAGAATCCCGGGTTGCTTCTCCAACTGTCCCGAGAGCGACCGGGCGATCCAGCGCAGCAGATCGGGCCAGACCGTGGTGGCGGCAATGTCCCGTAGCTCGGCGGGGGCGGTTGTGGCAAGGGGAATGAGTCCGTACCAAACCATCGAAGGCAGGCTGTGGTCGGCGGCGTCTTCCGGGTGGGCGGCGAGGGCACGGCCCAGGGCGGCCCGTTTTGCCACCGGCAGGCGCTGCAGCACCGAGGCCAGGGAGAGCCGCACCAGGGAGGAGGGATCCGTTTCCGCGAGGCGGACGAAGGTGTCCGTCACCTCCGGTTCGTCAGGGTAAACTGTTCCCGGGAGGGGACCGGTGATGGTGTCGAGCGGCCAGGCATCGGTGAGGAACCGAACCGCCCAGACCCGGAGGTGTTCGTCCTTTTCCTGGAGGAGAGCGAGGAGATGGCCGCGGTCTAGCGAGCCCAGGGCATTCCCCGACCAGAGCGCCCGCAACCGTTGGGGCGTGCCCAGAGCGCTGTCCGAGACCAGAGCCTGCAGCGTTTCCCTGGCGCCGGCTGGACCGTGGCCATCGGCGAGCCGACGCCGGGCCTGGCGGTCATACCAGACATTGGGATGACGGACGAGGCGTTGCAGGGCCGCTCCATCAGGCAGGGCGAGGTCGGCCAGATCAGGCACGGCGGGATTGCCATGACTGATCCGGAAAATCCGGCCGCTGGTGCGGTGGACGCCGGTGCTTTCGTGGCATTCGCCCGTGTCGCTCCAGTCCAACACGTAAGCCGAACCGTCCGGTCCGGTGCCAAGATCGATGCCGCGAAACCACGGATCCGATGCCAGAAAAATGTCCGCCTGATGCCGCCCGACATAGGCACTGCCCTCCCGTTCCAGCCGTTCCACATTCGTCCGCCTACCGTGCATGTTGAGCGTGAAGAGCCGGTTCCGCCATTCCGCCGGCCACTGGTCAGCCTGGTAAATCATCATCCCGATGTGGGCGTGGCCTCCGCCGAGGGCGTTGGCTTTGCCTTCCCGTGAGTCCGACCACGCGCCCTTGGTATCGAAATGCCAGTGGTCGGCGATCATGTCGAGCCGGTCGTAGACTCCCGGATTGGGGTCCGCGCCGAAGCTTTCTTTGAAATGCGCTCCGGGCATCAGGTGCCAGAGATGGCCGTTCACGGTGTTGATGAAAAACAGCTCGCCATTCTCGTCCCAGTCATGTCCCCAAGGGTTGGTCGTGCCATGGCAGAGCACCTCCACGACCTTCCGCTCCGGATGAAATCGCCAGATTCCGCCCTCGATGGGTATGCGCCGGTCATCGGGAGTTCCAGGTGCTCCCAACCGGCCCGGACAGGAGTGCCCGCAGCGTCCATAGAGCCAGCCGTCGGGACCCCAGCGCAGGCCATTGGCGAAGTTGTGGTAATTGCTCTGCGCCACCGTGAACCCGTCCAGCACCACCTGGGGCGGTCCGTCGGGCACATCGTCCGCGTTGGCATCGGGGAGGAAAAGCAACTGCGGGGGGCACAGCAGCCAGACCCCTCCCCGTCCCACCTCGATGCTGGTCAGCATTTGGGCGTCGTCGGTGAAAACGGTCCGCTGATCGGCCACCCCATCATGATCCGTGTCTTCGAATATCAGCACCCGGTCCCGCAGGCCGAGGTCGAAGCGTTTGGTCCGTTCCGCGTAGGTGAAGTTTTCCGCCACCCAGAGTCGGCCCCGGGCATCCCAGGCCATCGCGATGGGGTTCTGGACGCCCGGTTCGGCGGCGAAGACCTGGACCCGGAACCCCGGTGGCAGGGTCATCCCGGCTGCGGCCGCGGCAGGGGTGGGAGGGGATGCCGTGGGATCAGGCTCGGAATTGTAGGGCGTGGGAAAATCTGCGGCCACAGTCGTGCCGACCAGGCACGCCAGGATTGATAAGACGCAAGAAAGGAGACGGGAAAGAGCCATGGCAGGGAAACGCATCGCACGCGGCCAGGCATCCGGCAAGTGCGGAGGCGCGTGACGATCGGGACCCGGGGGCTCTCGCCTCCAGGCATTTTGATATTGGTGAAGGCATTCCGCCCGGTTGGAAAAGCTGCGCGATCACGCCGGGAAGTTTGCTCGCCTTCGCTTCCGGAAACCGGCTTTAATGGATACCTGTGAACGTCCACCGACTCCTTCCGTTACTTTGCGCCTTGGGACTTGCCACCGAGCTGGGGGCCGCCGGACCTCCGGATTGGCTGGTGGTCGAAGGCCTGGCTTCATTCGAGCTTCCGGTGAATGCTCAGGGAAAACGTTCCCGGGCCCGGCTGCGGCTCACGGCGGATTTCGCCGATGTGGCGGTGCTTTGGGATGGGCGGATCGTGGCGCGGATCGAACCCTACGATCCGCCTCTGGAGATTGATCTCCTGCCGCAGATCAAGTCGGGTGGCGGCTTGCTGAGCCTGCGGGCGGAACCCCTGCCCGGGGCTCCCGCGGCCTTGGCGGCTTCCTTGGAACTGACGGATGCCGACGGCTCTGTCAGCACCCATTCCACGTCAGGGACCTGGCGGTTGGCGGGAGGAGGGACGCCGCGCTCCGCCGGCCCGGTGGATCCCCGGCGCTGGGCGTCGAACCAACTTCCGGAAGTCAGCCCCTTCGCTGAGTACAACCAATGGAAAGAAGCCCTCTCTCCCGACGGACGCGACACCGCGGAGGGCGCGCGGCTTTCGCCTCTGCCACCAGGGTTTCAAATCGAGCGCATTCGCACCGCCCAGGCGGGTGAGGATTCCTGGGTCAGTCTGGCCATCGATCCGAAAGGACGGCTCCTCATTGCCCGGGAGCAGCGAGGTCTCCTGCGGTTGACACTGTCGGACAACGGACGGGAAGTGGTCTCGGTCGAAGTGGTGGATGACACCCTCAGGGAATGCCGGGGCCTGGCCTGGAAAGACGGCGCCCTGTTTGCCAATGCGAACAACACCAAAGGCCTCTACCGACTGCGGGACACGGATGGCGACGATCGCTTCGATGAGATCCTGCTCGTCCAAACGACGGAGGGCGGCGTGGGGCACGGAAGGAACGATCTCGCGGTGGGACCGGACGGCAGCCTGAATGCGATCCACGGCGATGACATCGGCGTGCCCGGTGGTGCGACGCGGCGCACCGTGCCGGAGCCCGGCGCCCCGCGTGAGTTGGGGCATTGGGTGAGGATCCCGGGCAGTCCGCCCGACAACGGATGGGAGATCATGGCCCGGGGTCTGCGCAATCCCTACGGCATCGATTTCAATGCCGACGGAGAAGCCTTTACCTACGATGCGGACAATGAGGGCGATGTCGGGTTGCCCTTTTATCGTCCGACGCGGATCAATCATCTGGTCTCCGGCGCGAACTATGGCTGGCACCAGGACCGGGGCAACACCCGCAGCCTGCCGGTCTGGGCGCCGGACAGCGTGCCCACGACCTTCGATGTGGGGCGGGGTTCCCCCACCGGGGTGAAGTTCGGCACCCGGAGCCGTTTCCCGGCCCCCTGGAAGGACGCGCTGTTTGCCCTTGATTGGGCCTACGGACGCATTGTGGTGACCCATCTGGTGGCCCGTGGTGCCAGCTATCATGCGAGCGGCGGGGTGTTCCTCGAAGGCCGGCCGCTCAATGTCACCGATCTGGATTTTGACGCGGCGGGGGATCTGTGGTTTGTCACCGGAGGCCGCAAAACGCAGTCGGCGCTTTACCGGATTCGTTATACCGGGGAGACCACTGCTCCCTTGGAGGGGGATCATTTCCGCGCCCGGGCCGGATTTTCCGCCACTCAGCGCGTGGCAAGGAAGGCGCTGGAGGCTTATCATGGAAAGCAGGATCCCGGAGCCGTGGAAGCCGCCTGGTCCGCGCTGGGTGACGCCGATCCCTGGATGCGGAATGCGGCCCGTGTGGCTGTGGAAAGCCAGCCTTCCGCCACCTGGCGGGACCGGGCTCTCGCCTATGGGGACGGCCTGAGGGGACTGACCGCTCTGCTCGCGCTGGTCCGTGTCGGGAACGATGCCGACCGGGCCGAGGTCCGGGAGAAGGTCGTGGCCTTCGACGCTCCCCCCGGGTGGAGCCGGACCGCCAAGCTGACGTGGCTGCGGATCTTGGAATTGGCGGCTTCCGTCCAGCCGGACGAACCCGCGCGAGACCGGGTGTCCGCCACCCTGCAGAGCTGGCTCCCGGATCTTTCCCCCGAGGTGAACCGCGAAGCGACCCGGCGTCTGGCGGTGATGGGAGCCCCGTCCGGCGTGGCCTGGGCCCTTCGCTTCCTCGGGGAGGCGCGCGACCAGGGAGAAAGCCTGCATTATCTGGAAGTGCTCAGCGAGGCCGGGGCTGGATGGACACCCGGGCAGCGCACGGTGTTCTTCCGTTCTCTGGCCCATGCGAAGCGTTTCTCCAACGGCGATCGTTTCATGACGGCCTTTTTCCAGGAGGTCGAGAAAAATGCTCTGGCGAACGCTCCCGAGAGCGAACGGAACGAGTTGGCGGACCTGCTCAAGGAAGCGCCCGAATCCGCCCCCACGACTCCGGCGAGGCCCTTCGTGCGGCATTGGACCATGGCGGACTTTTCCGGTGCGCAGCCCCAACCGGAGAAGCATGATCCGGCCCGGGGGAAAGCCTTGTTCACCGCCGCGCTCTGCGCCCGCTGCCATGTCTGCGGCACCGAGGGACGTCCCGTGGGGCCCGATCTGACCACCGTGGCAAGCCGCTTCAGCCGGGCCGATCTGCTGGAGTCGGTGCTTGATCCTTCCAAGGTCGTGGCTGAGATCCATCGGAATGTGGTCATCCAGAAGACCGATGGCAGCACGGTGATGGGGCGGGTGATCCAGAACGATTTCCGGCAATCGCTGCTGCATTTGTCGGTGAATCCCTTCGCTCCGGCGGAAACCGTGCAGGTGGCGAAGGCTGACATCGCGGGCTGGGAGGAATCCCCCATTTCCCCGATGCCGCCGGCCCTGTTGGACACCCTGACCCGTGAAGAGATCGCCGATCTGCTCGGCTGGATCGAGGCGGGCGGGAAGTGACGCCTATCCCAGGATCTGCGTCACCACTCTGCCCTGGACATCCGTCAGCCGGTAGTCGCGGCCCTGGAAGCGATGGGTGAGGCGCTCGTGGTTCAGGCCGAGCTGGTGCAGCAGGGTGGCATTGAGGTCGTGCACATGGACCGGATCGCGCGTCACCTGGTAGCAGAAATCGTCGGTGCCGCCAAACACCATTCCCGGCCGGATCCCTCCTCCCGCGAGCCAGACGGTGAAACAGGCGCCGTGGTGGTCGCGTCCGTGGTTGGCAGGTTCCAGTTTGCCCTGGCTGTAGGTGGTGCGGCCGAATTCCCCGGCCCAGACCACGAGGGTGTCGTCGAGCAGGCCGCGCTGTTTGAGATCGCGGATCAGCGCGGCGGCCGGTTGGTCGATGTCGCCGCATTGCAGTCGCAGGTCGCTGGGTAGGTTGTAATGCTGGTCCCAGCCGCGGTGGTAGAGTTGGATGAACCGCACGCCGCGCTCGGCGAGACGCCGGGCCAGCAGGCAGTTCGCCGCGAAGGAACCGGGCACACGGGCCTGGGGACCGTAAGCGTCGAAGGTGGACTCCGCTTCGCCCCGCGTGCTCATGAGGTCGGGCACCGAGGTCTGCATGCGCCAGGCCATCTCATACTGGGTGATGCGCGTGGCAATCTCAGGATCGTGTTGCAGGTCCGATTGGACGCGGTTCAAGGCCCGCGCCGCATCGAGCTGGGTGCGCCGCGCCTCCGGGCTGACCCCGGGTGGATTCGACAAGTAGAGCACGGGATCGCCGGTGCTGCGGAAGCTCACCCCCTGGTGGTTGGAGGGCAGGAATCCGCTGCCCCAGAGCCGGGCATAGAGCGGGTCCGCCGGGCGGGCCGCGCTGCCGCGGGAAATGAGGACCACAAAGGCGGGCAGGCTGCGGTTCTCACTGCCCAGCCCGTAGCTGGTCCAGGCGCCGAAGCTGGGACGACCGGGCTGTTGGTGTCCCGTTTGCATCAGCGTGACGGCGGGGTCGTGATTGATGGCCTCGGTGTGCAACGAGTGGATGAAGCACAACTCCCCGGCCACCCCGGCGGTGTGGGGGAGCAGCTCGCTGACCCAGGCGCCGGCGGGACCGTGGCGGGCGAAGCGAAAGCGCGAGGCCGCGACCGGGAGCGATTTCTGCCCGCTCGTCATGCCGGTGAGACGCTGTGTGCCCCGCACCGACGGAGGCAGTTCTTTCCCATGCCATTTGGCCAGTCCGGGCTTGTGGTCGAAGAGGTCCAACTGTGAGGGACCGCCATGCATGAAGAGATAGATCACCCGCTTTGCCTGTGGCGCCACGTGGGACAGAGCGCTCTCGTCGCCCCGCAACAGCGATCCCAGGGCCATGGCACCAAGGTTCAGACCGCCGCCAAGAAGGAAATGGCGACGCTTGACGGACTGGGCGTGTGAGAGTGGGGGAGTCATCGGCGGGTGATGGCTTCGTCGAGAGTGAAGAGCGTGTGCAGCGTGAGAGACCAGGCGGCCAGTTCCACCGGATCGAGCCCGCGCCCGACCGGCGACGCCCCGACGGCGACGAGATCCCGGGCTGAGCCGGGATCGGCCCTGAAACCTCCGCGCTGCCGCTGCAGCAGCGTCCGCAGAATGCCGAGTTCCGGCTCTGTGGGGAAGCGCGAGAGCACCCGTCGGAACGCGGCGCGGAGGCGCTGCTCGTCGTCGCCGGGTTCCTCCAGCACGAGGGCTGCGAGGGCGCGTCCCGCTTCGAGGTAGGTGTCGTCATTCAACAGCACGAGCGCTTGGAGGGGAGTGTTGGTGCGGGCCCGACGCAGGGTGCATTTCTCCCGGGTAGGGCTGTCAAAAGTCTGCATCGCGGGCGGCGGGAGCTGGCGTTTCCAGAAGGTGTAGAGACTGCGGCGCCACAGTCCGTCGTCCCGGTCGGCGGAGTAGCGCTCCTCGCCGTCGTAGGTCACGTCCGTCCACAGGCCCGGTGGCTGGTAAGGCATGACTCCGGGACCACCGGGACGGCGCGAAAGAAGCCCGGAAGCGGCGAGCGCCTGGTCGCGGATCATCTCGGCGGGCAGGCGGAATCTCGGTCCGCGGGCGAGAAGACGGTTTTCTGGATCGTCGGCGAGGAGATCCGGAGAGGGGACCGAGCTTTGCCGGTAGGTGTCACTGGTGACGATGAGTCGGAGCAGGGCTTTCACATCCCAACCGCTGTCGACGAACCGACGGGCCAGCCAGTTGAGCAGAGCGGGGTGCGAGGGCGCCTCGCCCTGCAGACCAAAATCCTCGACGGTTTTCACCAGTCCCTCGCCAAAGCACTGACGCCAGAGCCGGTTCACCGCCACGCGGGGGGTGAGCGGTTGGGTTTCCGAGACCAGCCACCGGGCCAGTCCTAGTCGGTTGGGGGGATCCCCGGGCATCAGGGCGGGAAGAAATGTCGGCACACCCGGCTTCACCGTCTCCCCAGGTTGGTCATACTGGCCGCGGCTCAAAACGCGGGTCGACCGGGGGACGTCCCGTTCCTGCATGACCAGGGTTCTCGGCAATTTTGCCCGCATCCGTTCCACCGCTTTCCGGGTCTCTCCCAAAGCAAGGTGAAGCTGTTTCAGGGTGTCGTCTCCGCGTTCCTCCAGAAAGGCTGCCAATAACAGCGCCTGCTGGGTGGCATCACGCTTCGCCGGCCCGGCCGTGAGGATGGCGCGGGACTGTTGATCCCACCACCACCTGTGGATTTCCTCGTCCCCGAGAGCGCGGCCATGGATGCGCCACTCATCGAGCAGGCCATAGTACCCCAGCCCGTCGTCGCGTCTTCCGATCCGGAGAGGTTCCGCATTGGTGATCGGACCGTCCAAGGTGTCGCGGCGGACTTCCACCGCGGCAGGCTGTCCATTGATGAACAAGGTCAGCCCGGAGGCCTTGCCGGACCCGTCATGGCGGATGGCGACCTGCAGCCATTGGCCTCCCGTCACTGGTTCGACCAGGACGAGCTCGACGGCCTTGATGCCCCACTCCTGGATCAAGTGGACGTGAAGCCGGCCTTTTTGCCAGTAGACCTCGAACCCTCGTCGCCGTCCCTCCGGTTCCACTTTGCCGAGGATACCGCTGAGGGCGCCGTCCGGTCTCATCCACCATCCGATGGTCCAAGCGCGGTCGGCTTGCAATGGCGTGTCCGCCGGCAGTTCGAAATGCTGCATTCCGTCGAATCGCGCCGCTCGACCGACGATCCCGTCAACATCCTCGGCCGTGCCCACCGAGCGGGCAGTTTCCTCCATCGGTTCGAAGCCGAATCGCGAGAGAAGACTCCTGTCCGGGGGCAGGGGAGGTTGATCGGTCAGGTGTTTCTCCCACCGGGTCAGGGCTTCGCGGTGTGGCCGCAGGGCACGGTCGAAGCCAGCCTCCGCGTCGGCGAGTTCTGATTTCAGGGCTTCCAAGGCGCGTTCGGCCGCCGCATCCGGCACTGCCAAGACCGGCGGAGGCGACTCCTCCCGGACGAGCCCGGTCTCCACCACATTGTTGAAACAGGCGAAGAGCCGGTAGTAATCGCGCTGTGAAAGCGGGTCATATTTGTGGTCATGACAGCGCGCGCAGCCGACGGTCAGGCCCAGCCAGACCGCGCCGGTCGTTTCCACCCGGTCGGCGACATACTCCACCCGGTATTCCTCATCGATCACGCCGCTCTCATTGGTCACCATGTGGTTGCGGTTGAATCCGGTCGCGATCCGCTGCTCCGTTGTGGCGCCGGGCAGGAGGTCTCCCGCGATCTGCTCAATCGTGAACACATCGAATGGCAGGTTGCGGTTGAAGGCCCTTATCACCCAGTCCCGCCACGGCCAGATCTCGCGCGTCTTGTCTCCGAAATAACCATTCGTGTCCGCATAGCGTGCCGCGTCGAGCCAGTCCACCGCCATGCGTTCCCCATAGTGAGGGGAGGAAAGCAGGCGGTCCACGGCGCGTTCATAGGCGTCGGGTGCGGAGTCGGAGAAAAACCGGTCCAGTTCCGCTGGTGTGGGTGGCAAGCCGGTGAGGTCAAAGGAGACCCGGCGCAGCAGCGTCGCCGGATCCGCCGCGGGGGACAATCGAAGCCCTCGCCCTGCCAGCCTTGCCTGGACGAAAGCGTCGATAGGGTTGACTGGCTGGGAGACCCCGGAAAGGGGACGGGGCACCGCCACGGAACCCACCGGTTTGAAAGACCAGTGCGTATCGGGGACAGCGCCATCGGCGATCCATCGGCGCAGCGTCTCGAACTGGGACAGGGTGAGGTTTTTCCCGGTCTTCGGCGGCGGCATCTTTTCCTCCGGATCGCGGCTGCTGAGACGGCGGATCAGGTCGCTTTTCTCCGGATGCCCGGGCACGATCGGTTGGACTCCGGAATGGGTTTCCCGCACTGCCGTATCGATCCTGTCCAGCCTCAGATCCGCCTTCCGCGTCTCTTTGTCCGGGCCATGGCAGGGGAAGCAGAATTCCGAGAGAATGGGACGCACCTCGTTGTTGAAATCGACCGACTCGGCCCTGGCGGCGGGCAGGACCAGGGAAACCAGAGCGATGAACAGGACGCGGACCATGGATGTGGCCACTCTACACCCGGATAATCCTTGGCGGGAATGACGAAGCGCGCCGCAACCACGTCTTGATGCCGCAACGATATCCGGCCAAGTCGACGGTGGTGGGCGCCGGATCCCGGTTGCCGGGGATCCACTCTGCCTCTTTATTGTCGCCATGGAACCACTCTCACCCGAACGCATTCTTCAGACCGGTCTTGGCTTCTGGGCTTCCAAAGCGCTCCTCAGCGCCGTGGAAATCGAACTCTTCACCGAACTGGCCAAACATCCCGAAGATCTGGCCACCCTTTCCGGCCGGCTCGGGCTGCACCCACGCGGGGCACGAGATTTCCTGGACGCGCTGGTGTCGCTGGGTTTTCTGCAGCGGGATGAGGCGGGCGTTTATGCCAACACGCCGGAAACCGGGGTGTTTCTCGACAAGCGCAAATCCTCCTACATCGGAGGCATCCTGGAAATGGCCAACAGCCGCCTCTACCCTTTCTGGGGGGCGCTGACCGCCGCGCTCCGAACCGGGGAGCAGCAGAACGAGGCCCGGGCGGGCGACGACATGTTCGCCAAACTCTATGCCGATCCGGCCAAGCTCAAGGAGTTCCTCCGTGCGATGTCCGGAGTCAGCCACGGGGCCAATCTCGCGATCGCCCGCCAATTCCCCTGGAGTGGCTACAAAACCTACGTCGATGCCGGAACCGCACAGGGCGATCTCGCCGTTCAGATCGCGTTGGCGAATCCCCACCTCACCGGCACGGGATTCGATCTCCCGGAAGTTGGACCGATTTTCGAGGACTATGTCGAGGCCAATGGATTGGCCGGCAGGGTGAATTTCCAGGGTGGCAGTTTCTTCACCGATCCTCTGCCCAAGACGGACGTCGTGCTTTACGGTCACATTCTACACGACTGGGACCTGGAGCAGAAGCAGCATCTCCTCCGCGCCGCATGGGAAGCCCTGCCGGCAGGCGGGGCGGTGGTGGTCTACGATGCCATCATAGACGACAACCGTTCACAGAATGCCTTCGGTCTCCTGATGAGCCTCAACATGCTGGTCGAAACGAGCGGCGGGTTTGATTACACCGGGGCCGATTGCCAGGCATGGATGCGCGGGGCCGGATTTCGGGAAACGCGGGTCGAGCATCTCGTCGGTCCCGATTCCATGGTCATAGGGATCAAGTGAACGCGTTAGCTTCCACCATGAAACGTTCTTCTCTTCCTTGGTGGATTTGCTGGCTGACCCCGCTGCCATTGGTGGCGGCAGAACCTTTCCGCCCCAATCTCGGACCTGATCTGCCACAGTTTACTGTGACCTGCGGCGATCTGACGCTGATGATGCGGCAGAAGTCCCAATGGACGCCGGGTCGGATCGATTTCTGTGGCAAAGCGATGACCACGGAGCGGAGCGCCTATGGCACGGTGTTTTCGTTTCCTGACGTGGGTTTTATCGGGACGGCACATCTGGAGAACGAACCGGAGATCCTGCGCCGGCTCACCTTTTTCCTTGATGACGAGCCGGTGGCGACTCCCGCAGCCGCGCTTCATGGCACCCGGTTCCGCAGCGTGCGCGAATCGGACATCCGTGGGTTCCACCTGGAATGCGGGATTGAGATGAAGGACAACCGGATCTGGGAAACCACGACGGTCTCCACAAAGGAAGCTATTCCCCTGAAGCTCGTCTACCACTTCATGCATGCATGGACGCCGACGGTGTCTGAATTTCTCGCGGGCAGTGACGAGGCCGGCAGCGTGGAGATCGGGGAGGCGCTCCCTGACGGTGACGCAGCGGCGAGGAAATTCCACATTCAAAAACGGGTCGACTGGGTGGCGGTGCGCGAGCCGGTCAGCGGGCAATTGGCCGTGTCCCGGCTGCTTGAGGCCCCGGAATTCGCGGGCAACATCGCCATGATCTGGAATGTGCCCGGGACCTACCGCAAATACTATCTCCGGTGTTTCAACAACGAAACCGTGCCCGCGGGATTTTCCGGCACCTGGCGCCTGGTGACCGCCTTCGGCAAGGGAGATGCGTCGTCATGGAAAGCCGTGGCACGCCGGTTGGCGGAAAGTTTGAAATAGTGGCTCCCCACCGTACCCTGCCATCCTGATGACGATGCGACCCCTTGTCTTGGCGACCTTGCTGCTCACCGGGACCGTCCCCTGGATCCCCTCCGCGTTCCCGGTTGAGCCGATGGGCGGATTTGAAAGCAACTGTGGCAGGGACCCGACGAGGGCCCATGACCTCGCCGACGATGCCGCGCTGGCCGGCGTGAAGGCCCGCCTCTCGGCGGAACTCGACGCCTGGCTGCAGTCCCAAGGGGATCCCGGCATTGCCCAGGACACCAAGGAGGCGCATCAAGCCGCCAAAGCCGGGGCCCATTTGTTTGGACCACCGCCTTAAAGGAGCCGCTGGTCAGCGCGTCACCCGTAGGCTTACCGAGGCAGAGCGTCGCGACGCCAATTCTTGGACCGTGATCTCCCAGATTCCGGGATCTTCATTCGGTGCCAGGTCCAGCGGCACGGTGAGCCTGCCGTCGCGGATGCCATAGAAACCGCTGCGCTCGGCCAGACGGCCATTGGCGTCCCTGACTTCCAGACGTGCCGGAATGACGGCTCGCAGGGGAGCGGAGGACGAGTCGGTGACCGTGATCGAAAGGGAAATGGTTTCCCCGGCTTTGGCCGTTTCCGGCCCGGTGATGCCGATACCCCCGATCGGCCTGGGCAGGATCATGATCAGCCGGCCATCGCAGGGCCCGAGCGAGAGGGGGATCCGCCCATCCTGGGTCGGGGGAATCGCCACCCCCGCGACGAGGTCGTATGCGTGGAACCCGGTCCTTTTCGGCAGGATCAGGTTTCCGCGTGATGGCAGGCCGTTCTCCATCACCAACCCATGTTGGCCCACATAGGTGCCGGACTCCCTCCGGTCGTTGATGGCAAACACGTAGTCGGCGTCCCCGGAATGCCGGGTGCGCACGATGATTTCCGGATTGTCCACATCCATGATCCGGTTCACCTTCAGTGACTCCAGCTTTGGTCCCAGCTGTTCCGCCAAGGCGAGAACGGTCGCCTTGTCTGTGGCTGCCTGTTTGGTCCGCTTGAAGCTGGTCAGTACCAGGTCCGCCCTGAGTCCCGGGCAGAGGTTTTCATCGGCGATGATCTTGCCTCCCTGCTGCTGCCATGCGGTGATGGTCTTCACGATGGCATCGGTCAGGACATCGCATTCCGGCATGACAAGGAACCGGCGACCTGTCAGGGCAGTTTTCAGAAGGCTTTCTTCAAAGATCACATCGCATTGGACATGGGCATGTTGAAGGGCCAGCCAGAGATCTGCCGACCAGCCAAGATTGCTTCCGTAGCCTCCGCGCCGGGCGAACATCTGCGAGGTGAAACTTTCGAAAAAGGCGACTTCGCTCGGGGAGTCCGGGATGTGAAGCAACGCCGGGCCGAGCGGTTCCACGACGTCATGAAGGAGGCGCTTCAATTCATGTTGGGTATGGGGATTCGTATAGCGGTAGGCCCCCGGGCTGTCCGTCTCCACGAGCGACTGCCATCCGTGGTACATGATCCCCCGGAGAGGTCGGGCGAGCTTGGTCCACAGGGCCTCGCGCAGATGCATTGGAGCGATGGTGATATAGGAGGCTGTGGGATCGTGGTCTTCCCAGGCCACGGGAGTCTTGGGAGTGGCTCCGTTAGCTCCGATCGGCGCGGTCTGGGAGCGGTACCAGATGAGTTGGGTCATTTTCATGACCTCCTGGTGGTTCCCTCCGGCGGCGGCCATGGCAAAAAGCTGGTCCGCACAGAGACCGATCTTCGGCGGATCGGGATACGTGTAGGTCCAATGCGAAAGGATGTCCACCCGGCCACCCGCGCTTGCGATGCTCGGCTGTCGGACCGCGGGGTCGAAAAAGGTCCGGAACTCCGCCCCGGTGTGGGTTTTCAGACCCTCATGGAGGGCCGAGTGCAGTCCGTTCCAGCCATCGCCCACAGTCCAGAACCAGCGGTAGTATTTCAGGATCGGATCCGCATCGGGAATGACCCGGTTGATCGGAAAATCCTTCAACTTCTGCCACTCGACACCGCCCCGGTAGGTCACTTCAGTGGGAATGGCTCCTCCGGAAAAAGCGCGGTAGTTCTCCTCATCGATCGGATTGAAAGAAGGCGTGGAGGAATCCCTGACTTCCGAGTTGACCAAACCCATCGCACAGGCGGGATGATCACCATAGGCTTTGGACACGCTGGCGCCGACATTGCGGAAAAACGGCACCAAAGCCGGAATGGAAGCGCAGATATCCTGCCGCGGGTAGGGTTTGCCATCGCGACCGGTGCGGAGATTTGCGGGATCGTTCTCCAGCCAACCGCCGGGGGAGAGGTTGGCGACCAATCCGAGGCCATGGTGCAGCGCGACATCCAGGATGCGGCGGTTCTCCGCGACCCGTTCCGGGGACTCCGGCAGCGTTTCCTGACCAGACTTCCAGATGGCTGCATAGTCCGCGCCCATGCCGAGACAATGCGTGAAGCCAAGATCGCGCAGCCGATCCACTTCCTCTTCCACGCCGCCGATCCCGACTCCCCACATGATCACCGGCATCCGCTCCGGCAGACGCGGCACAATGGAAAATCGAGTTTCCCGTGTGGTGGAGGACGAGTTGGTTCCGGAAAGATCGAGGCGCGCCCGGAACCCATAGTCGTCCGGCCGAAGGGAGGTGTTGACGGGAAATTCCACGACGTGAGTTTGCCCCGCAGCCAGCTCGGGCAAGGTCACGGTTTCTCTGTTTCCGCCACCGGTCCACTCCAGATGCAGAGTGCCGCCGACCAGCGCTACGCGCCGCAGATTGGTGCAGCACACTTGGATCGGCCGGGCTTTTTCCATCCTCCGCCATACCGTTCGGTGGCTGGTGATGGTCAGGGCCACCGGCTCAAATGCAAGAACACCCTGACAGATCCGGACTTCGTCAATCAGTCCGGGAAAGCCGCCATAGTTGCTCCCGAGGCGGTCGCCGATGGAGAGTGGCTTTGTTCCCGGCACAGGACTCGCCACTCCGGCGTGGTGCTGCTGCCCGGCGGTTCGGCCATCGATGAAAAACCGTCCTTCGCCCGCTCCGTCATAGGTGAAGGCGAGATGCCGCCATTTTCCCGGTTCGAAACGCGCCGCATCCGAGTAAAAGGTCCGCGACTCTGCGCCGAACCCGATCGTGACCCACATGCGGCGCTGCCCGGTCTTGTCCTCATCGCCGAGCTGCCACTGGTAGTCGGTGTGATCGACATACTTTTTGTCGAGCAGGAAACAGCGAAGTCTGGCTTCGAACTCCGGCTTCGGAGCGATCCACATTTCCAGCGTGAAGGGGCCGTTGACCGACAATCCCTTCTGATTGGGAGAGGCCGCGGCGTGCCGTTTGTCCTCGACCGGGAATCCGGGGAAGGATTCGAAGGCACCACCGTTTTTGCCCGTGGGGTTCAGGCGACCTTCTCCTTCCAGCCGAAGATCATGGCCTTTGCCGGAGTGGTCACGCAATGCTTCTTCCGGAGTGGCTCCATCGAATTTCCAATAGCCGAGGACTTTGGCTCCGGTGGCATCGGCTCCGGAGTAGCCGGTCTCCCAGCTTTCCATCACCGGGGCGGCAAAAAGCGGGACCCCGCCGAACAGGAGAATGAACCAAAGGACAATACGGGGCGTCATGTCGGCAATCGGGGAAAAGGCTGGCCGGAGGGATTCATTGTGCGGCGGCAGGAAGGGCCGCCGGGGTGGTTTTCTTCTCTTCCTGCAGCCGGGGAACAAGCCACTTCACCGTTTCATCAGCGATCACGTTGTATCCGGCGAGATTCGGGTGACGGTCCCCGTACCATCCCGGCAGGTGTCCGAGAATGCCATCCAGTTCATTGTCCATCACTTCCACGCTGGGGCCGAAGACATACGGTTTGACCAGGGTGTGAAACTGCTCCGGGACTTTCTCCAGGGCGAAGCGCCGGTAGTTCAGCATGTTCGGTCCTTTCTCCAATTCAGCGGCGTACCGTGGATATATGTCAAAGATTTCCAGCTTTTCGTCCCGTGCCACCTGCCGCACCAGATCGTTGATCTCGCGGCTGACTTCCTCGCTGGCAAAAGGAATCACGGTCATCGGAACCAACCGGGCCTGGGGATGGTCCTGGCGCAACCGGGCCAGCAGTTCATGGAAGTCTTTCACAAAATTGATCCCGAAATCCTCCCGTTTGGCCCGGTCGTTGATTCCGTAGCGGATCAGGATCCAGTCAATCCCCGGCAGTTTCGCGGCGTCCCGGTCGTAGCGGCCGGAGTCGATGAGGCGGCGGATGAACTCGCCACTCAGGCTCGAATTGATGACATGACAGGGGGGCAGTCCTCCTTGGGCGGCCAGCAGCTGCTCCATCACCGTTTCCAGATGGGGCCCGGCCGGTTTGAGACGCCGGGGGACGCTGCCTTCCGTGGTGCTGTCACCGAGAAGCAGGATCTGGACTTTGCCCTCATGCTCGGCGCGGGCGGCCTCCGGCGGCGCGACCAGGCTGGTGACAAGGAGGAGGGCACAGGCGAACAAAGGGAATCGGGTGCTGCGGGGGTTCATCGGCGGAGTGGTTCAGGTGGACTGTTGCAATCATGAACGGTTTTCCAATCCCGCGATATGGCCTGCTCGCGCCACTTTGGGTCCTCTGAAGGTGGGCGGAGACCGGAGCAATGCGGTCACAAGGGCGGATCGCATGCCCAAAAGGACTGGGATAGGAAAGACCGCACAAACCGACGGCGAAACTCTCAAACTCCTTGTAGAAGGTGCCGGAATAAGATAAGCCTGAATGCTCGTCCCGTTTCTGGTAACAATGGCAACCGACACGTCAGGAGCGGTTTGCCGGATCGGAAGCGAGGTTTCCATTCCAGTTCGTGGGTCCGCCGGATGGCTCTTGGCATGGCAACTGCTTAGAATCAAGTGACGGCAACCTTTAAGTAGTATGGCCGCCCTCCAAAGGTAATACCAAACTCAAACTCAACCTTCCTAGTGAAATGATGAACCAGATCCTGTCCGTTAACCGCTGTCTGCGCCGTCTGGCTTTGCTTGCGTTTGCCACTGTCGCCGTCCAAGCGGCTTCTGCCGAACCTCTCAAAATCGCCTACAATGACTGGCCCGGCTGGGTGCCGTGGGAAATTGCCATCAAAAAGGGGTGGTTCAAGGAAGCCGGTGTGGAAGTGGACTTCCAGTGGATCGATTATGTCAAATCGATGGAGACTTATTCGGCCGGAGGTCTCGATGGTTGTCACATGACCAACGGCGACGCCTTGGTGACCGGCGCCACCGGAAAGCCATCGATTGCCATCATCATCAATGACTATTCCAACGGCAATGACATGTTTGTCGCGGCTCCGGGAATCGCCTCGGTGAAAGACATGAAGGGTAAGAAAGTCGGTGTCGAGCAGGGCTTTGTCAGTCACCTGCTCGTTCTTAAGGCGCTGGAAGCCAACGGAATGACCGAAGACGATGTCGAGATTGTCAACACGCCGAACGGGGAAACGCCCCAGGTGCTGAAGTCCGGTGCGGTCAGTGCCATTGCCGCCTGGCAACCCAGTTCCGGCCAGGCTCTAAAGCTGGTCGATGGATCCAAAACCATCTTCACTTCAGCGGATGCGCCAGGGATCATTTACGACATCCTTTATGTCACTCCGGAGAGTCTTGAGAAACGCCGGGAGGATTGGAAAAAGGTCGTCAAAGTATGGTACCGCGTGGTCGATTACATGAAGAACGAGGACCACCTCGATGAAGTCCTCGAAATCATGGCCGGCCGGGTCAATCTGACTGCCGACGAATATGAGCCTCTTCTCAAGGGCACCCATATTCTCACCATTGATGAGGCCTTGGAGCGCTGGAAAGAAGGCGAAGGTCTTGGTTCGGTCTTTGGGTCTTCCAAAATCGTGGACGATTTCAACTTGAAATACGAAGTCTACAAGAAACCCGAAGTGATCGGGAAGTATTTTGACCCTTCTCTCACCAAAGAAGTTCGGGCGGAAATGAAGAAATAAGTAAGGAGAGGAAGCGGGCGCGTGGGCCGGCCGGAGTGGTCGTGATTGGAATATTACGATTGCGGCCCTGATGGTCGAGGGACGAAACGCAGGGCTGGAATCATGGCGTGGTTTTCAACACAGATGAATGAGACATCCTGCGGCACTCCCTGGCTTGCCGTGCGCCGGGATTTGGGTCCCCGGCGCAGTTCCTTCCTGACCTTCCTCTCTTTCTTCGGCCCGGTGGCCGTGTGGTGTCTTGTCAGTTATTGTCCCTTCATCTGGCATCCTGACATCAAGCTTCAGTTCGCCGCCAACCGGGAGGATGTGAACACCACCTTTTCGGCCGGGGACCGCGTCAGCCGCGACTATTTTCCGGAGTTTCAGGCGGCGGTTCGAAATCAGAACGAGGCAGTCCGAAAACGTGGTGAAGCGGGAGAGAGTTTCACGTCCCGGGAGAACAAAAAGATTCTCCGCCAAGTCGTGCCGATCGCGCTCGCCAACGGTTGGATTTCCGGGGATCAGGAAAAGGACGATGCGGTCATTTACGATCTCTGGCGCGCCCTTGGCACCGGCGAAAAGGTCTCGGACCGTCCGGTATTAACGGCGGAGAATCTTGCCATTGCCCGGGAGAACTGGGACGCGATGAAGTCGGTTTCCTCCGTCTATGACCCCGCCAACTATCCATCCAAGCCTTTCTTGCAGATGATTCCCCAGGGGGTGGGGTCGAATCCGGATTTTCTCCCCGCCCCGCATGAAGTGCTCATCATGGGCTGGAAGGAGTTTCAGCGTCAGACGGATCCCAATCAACCCTCCATGACCGAGCGGTTGTTTCATTCCGTCCGGATTGTGTTTCTCGGTTTTTTTATTGCCTGTCTCATCGCCCTGCCGTTGGGAGTGCTCTGCGGAACCTACGAGCTTTTTTCGAAACTCTTCGAGCCATTCACGGACTTTTTTCGTTACATGCCGGCTCCCGCCTTCAGCACCCTTCTGGTCGCCCTCTTTGCCGCGAACGATGCCCCGAAGGTTTCACTGGTGGTGCTCGGCACCCTGTTCCAAATGGTGCTCGTGATCAGCAAAACCACCCGTCTGTTGGACGTTTCGTTGCTGGAAGCGGCGCAGACGCTGGGGGCGAACCAGAGGCAGTTGGTGACCCGGGTGGTCATTCCCGGGACCATGCCCAATTTGTACAACGATCTCCGCATTCTGCTCGGCTGGGCCTGGACTTGGCTCGTCATCGCGGAGTTGATCGGAGTAAAGAGCGGTCTGACCGAACTCATCGAAACGCAAGGGCGATGGAGGAATTTCGACCGGGTCTTTCCTGTCATCATTCTGATCGGATTGCTGGGCTTCTTCACCGACCAGGTCTTGTCGTGGCTCCACCGGTACCTTTTTCCCTACGCTGAGGGAAATCAGAACCGCAAGCCAGGGCTGGTGGGGCGGATCATTCGTTTCTTGGGCTCCCTGGCGGATGACCGTTTGCCGCCCGAAGCAGGGATCCGTTCCACCGGTCCCTTGCCCAGAGCCCACAGCACTGTATCCGCGACAGAAAAGCCAATCCCATGACATCCTCCCATCCAACGGTTTCCCTGCCAGATTATCGGGAGCAGGAACCCGCCGTCGCGGAGCGTTTCCGCAAACTCAAGGAGCGGCCGGTGGTGCTGCGAGTCCGTGGTCTGGGGAAATCGTTCGCCTCTCCGGAAGGAAGAGTGACTGCTCTGGAGGGATTGAATTTCGACGTCCACCGCCGGGAGTTTCTCTGCGTGATCGGCCAGTCCGGCTGTGGAAAATCCACCTTGATCCGCATTCTTTCCGGCCTGGAGCAACCAACCTCGGGAGAACTGCTCCTTGATGGCAAGGCGGTGCATGGGCCAGGTCCCGACCGGGGCATGGTCTTTCAATCCTACACTTTGTTTCCTTGGCTATCGGTGAAGGAAAATGTCATGTTCGGCCCGAAGATGGCCGGGCGGACCGGTCCCTCGGTGGAGAGCGAGGCCCGGCAATGGATTGAAATGGTGGGGCTCTCCGACTTCGAAAATGCCTATCCATTCCAACTGTCCGGAGGCATGAAACAACGGGTCGCCATCGCCCGGGCGCTGGCCAATCAGCCCCGGATTCTACTGATGGACGAGCCGTTCGGTGCCCTTGACGCCCAAACCCGGGCCCAGATGCAGGATTACCTCCTCCAGATCTGGAAAAACATCGATGTCACGATCCTGTTTATCACGCACGATCTTGACGAGGCGGTCTATCTGGCGGACCGCATTCTCGTCCTCAAAGCAAAGCCCGGTCGCATCGACGAGATCATCGAAGTCCCCGTGCCGCGACCGCGAAGTCTCGATCAGAGCATTCTTCCGGCTTATCTCGCGACGAAAAAACGCATCAGCGAAATGATCCATCCCCGGGAGCAGCACCACAAAGAGATGCTCCACATCCCACGGTTGACCGTCGCGGGTGACGAGATCGAGTGATCCCTGACCCATGCAAAACGGTCCTCATTTGCCCCTTCATTTGGAGAGGCTCTCGTGGAAGCAGATTCAGGATCTGCAGGCGGGTGGCATGCGGATGCTGCTCCTGCCCACCGGCGCGACCGAGCAGCATGGCCCCCACCTCCCGGTCAACACTGACTCGGTCATCGCGGGGGCGCTTGCGGCGGCCGCTTCAGCGGCAACAGGGATACCGGTGCTGCCGGTCATGACCTACACCGTCTCCGCCGGCCATACTGGAAAGTGGCCCGGCACATTCTCGCTGAGGCATGAGACTTTTCTTCATGCGGTCAATGATGTGGCCGACTGGATGGCGGCGACGGGCTGGAATCGGCTGCTGATCGTCAATTCCCATTTCGGGAATGACGCGGTCCTGCGGGTTGCCGTGGACCAGGTCCGACTGCGTCACCTTGGACGGCTTCAGGTTGGAATGGTGAACACGTTTCTCCTGTCCGCTCCGGTTCGGGAAGCTTTTTTCACCGATGCGGATGATCTGCATGCCAACCGGGCGGAGACCGATCTCATGCTCCACCTCGCTCCCGAAACCGTGGACATGAGCGTGGTCGAAGACGATCCCGACCGAACGGCCGGAACCGTTTTTTCCCATCCCGTTTCCCAGACCAGTCTCAACGGAGTGACCGGGCGTCCCAGTGAGGGATGCGCCCTCCGCGGTGCCGCCCTGTTCCGCGACATGGTAGAAGCTCTGACCGCCCTCGCGCTGGCAGGTCTGGAGGAACTGCCTCCTCTCGATCCATCATTCTGGGCCGAAGTCTCGCGGCTGCCTCGGATCTGAATTTTCCCCTCCTTCACCACGAACCATAGATTCCATCATGAGCGCCGTCACCGACAATCCAAAACCCGCCTTTGCCGTCCCGGAAGGGTTTACTGTGGATCCACAGCTGTTGGCCACAACCGCTGCCAAGCTCGATGCCGCTGGAGTGCGGTACCTGCTTTCGACCTATGTGGACATCCACGGATCCCCCAAGGCCAAGGTCAATCCAGTGGATGCTCTGGCCAAGATGGCCGGCGGGTCCGAGTTGTTCACGGTCGGCGCCATGGAAGGCATGGGGCTGGTCGGTCCCCAGGAGGATGAATGTGCCGCAGTGCCCGATCTGGACACGATGCTTGTCTGCCCATGGGACAAACGCTACGCCTACTTTTTTGGGGACCTCTATTACCATGGGGCCCCGTATGTCAATGACAGCCGGCAGATCCTGAAGCGTCAGATGGACCGGGCGAGGTCTTTGGGATTCACTTTCAATCTGGGGGTTGAGCCCGAGTTTTATGTCTTCCGGACCGATCCCGACACCGGCAAACGCACCGGCATGGCGCCGCACCGTTACCGGGGCATCTGTCCGGCTTACGACGTTTATCAGGCCATGGGTGCGATGGATTTCCTGGAGCCTTTCTCGCAACATCTTCAGGAACTGGGATGGGGACTGTATTCCTTTGACCAGGAGGGTGGACACAGCCAGTTCGAGTTCGACTGCGACTACGCGGATGCCCTGACGATGTCCGACCGGCTCGTTTTCATGCGTCTCATGGCCAAGAAGGTCGCCGAGTCGGTCGGTTGCACGGCCACCTTTCTGCCCAAGCCATTCGCGGACGATTTCCGTTCAGGATGCCATTTCAACATGTCCATGAAGCACAACGTGAGTGGCGCCAATTCCTTCGCTCCGGAACCGGACGGGAATCCCTTCATCAAGAAATACGGTATTCCGATGTCCAAGCTGGCCTACCACTTCACAGCGGGTGTTCTGAAACATGCCCATGCTCTCACTGCCATCACCTCGCCCACCTACAACAGCTATCAGGGCTTCATTGCCCAGGGGGAAATGCTCGACGTCAGTTGGGCCCCGGTGCTCGTCGCCTACGGGCGCAACAACCGGTCCGCCATGCTTCGCATGCCCCTGAGCCGCCACTGCCTGGAAAACCGCGCCCCTGATATGAGTGTGAATCCCTATCTGGCGGCGGCGTTCCATCTTGCCGCGGGTCTCGAAGGCATCGAGCAGGAACTGGACCCCGGCCAGCCGTTCAACGACAATCTCTACCAGCGCACCAAGAGAGACCTTCGCAAATCGGGCGTGGATTTCCTTCCGGCCACTCTTTACCACGCCATTGATGCCTTCGATGAGGACGATCTGGCCACTGAGGTGTTCGGGGAAATGAAACACATCTTCATCAAACAAAAGACCATGGAGTGGGAGCGGGATTTCTACACCATCCACGAGGACCAACACGATCGCATGCTGACTTTCCTCTGACACCGCCATGAGCAGGGAGGAACCATTTACGTTGCACGATCCGGATACCGCCCCTGAGGAAGCGGTGCCATTGCTGGCCAGTGTCGCCGAAGACTTCGGTATGATTCCGAACCTGGAAAAAGTTCTGGCGGCCGCCCCGCCGGTTCTCGAGGGATATGTCCGGCTTTGGGAGCTGTTCGAGAAAACCACCCTTTCGCCGATCGAGCGGCAGGTCGTCTACCAGACGGCCAACTACGAGAACAACTGTGCCTACTGCGTTCCCTGGCACACATTGCTGGCCCGCAAAGCTGGGATGTCCCCGCAAGCCATCGCGGCTTTGCGGGAAGGGACCGTCATCTCTGATGAAAAGCTTGAAGCCTTACGCTGCTTCACCCGGGAGTTGATCCAACACCGGGGGCATCCGCCAGAGACGTCCTGGCAGTCTTTCACCGCCGCCGGATATGGCCCGGTGCAGGGACTGGAGGTGATCCTCGGGCTGGCGACTAAGGTCATCAGCAACTACGCCAACGGGATCGCCCACACTCCCCTCGATACGGAGGTCCGTGGACTTGTCTGGACAAAACCCGGGTGACTGCGCGGGATTCCCGCTTTCCACTCCATCGTTTCGTCCAGGTGGCACGAAAAACGCTAGTTCTTTGATCAACAATGTTTGAGAAACCGGCGAGAACAAATGGATGGATCCACCAAGGTCCTTTCCTGATGCCGGACACCCGTTCCCTGCTTCAAATGCTGGGAATCACCGTGTCTTCTTTTGTGTTTTTGGGCTGCTGAGACCCCGCGCTGATTGCTCTCATGGACTCCTGTCGGGTGGCGGGACGTCCGGTGTCTCCCAGTTTTCCAATTTCATCGTGTCTCTCCATATGGTTACTCTTTCCGAAGCCGATATCCGCCGGGCCTGCGAGGTGCCCACAGATCCTCTCCAATTTTCCCATCGCAGTGGCACCCGGAGTGCCCTGCCCGAAATGTCTGTCGCCGCGATTCTTGACGAGATCGCCCGTGCGGCGGATCTGCCGCTGGAGGAGAGCATCACTCTGCCCGCGCAGGCATACACTTCCCAGGAGTTTTTCGATTGGGAAGTCAGCACGATCTTTCGCAAGGAATGGCTCGCCCTTGGTCACGTCTCCCAGATTCCTCAGAATGGTGATTTCCTCAATGTCGATTTGTTGGGTGAACCGCTCCTCATCATCCGGGACAAAAGCGGCGAGGTCCGGATTCATTCCAGAGTCTGTCCCCACCGGGGGATGGACATCATGCCTCCCGGCTTCGGCCACGATGGTCACCACCCGGCGGAGGTCCGGGAGGGCAAGTCCGGTTGCGGTCACACCCGACTGCTGCTCTGTCCCTACCATTCTTGGACCTTCGAGCTCGACGGCAAGCTCAAAGCCTGTCCGGAAATGCAGGAGGCCAAAGGATTCAACCGTGATCAGTGGGGGCTGAAAACCTACCGGTGTGAGATCTGGAATGGCTTCATTTTTGTCAATCTGGACGGGGATGCTCCGGAAACCGTGGCCGAGCAGTATGCCGGGCTGGGTAGGCATCTCGAGAAATGGAATCTCGCGGACATGGAACTGGTCTTCGCCTGGGAATGGGATTGTCCCTTCAACTGGAAAGTCCTGACGGAAAACTTCATGGAATCCTATCATCATGCCGGGGCGCACAGCAAAACCCTCCAGCCGATGATGCCTGCAAAGGACACCTGGACGGAACAGGAAAAGCCGCACTACATCCGGTGTCATCTCCCCTTGAAGCCGGCCCTGCGGGAAACTATCACTGACATGGAAACCGCCGGAGAGCGTTGGGATATCTTCCCTCCTTTGCCCGGGGTCACTGGTGAGGCCCGCTATGAGTGGGGGCTTTTTCTGGGGTACCCTTCCTTCAAGTTTCTCGTCACCGCGGACATGGCGGTTTGGTACCGCACCCAACCACTGGGGCCGGATCGGTTGAAGCTGACCACCACCTTGCTCGTTCCCAAATCGACGGTACAACATCCGGATTATGACGCCATGCTGGCCAAGGGCACTGCCCAGGCCGTCGCTTTCCACCTCGAGGACATGGAGGTCTGCATGGCCGTGCAGCGGGGCTATTACTCATCGGGCTACCAGCGGGGACGCCTCAGTCACTTGGAAATGTCGATTTGGCTCATCCAGCGCTATCTCGCCGCCCGTTCACGGGGGACCTGGCCAGCCGTGGATCGTCCGGCGGCGGCCTCGCAGCGTCCTGATCTGGAAGGCCTTTTCTGATCTCCCTACCGGAATGCTGGCCCCTCACTTTAGCCTTGATGGCCGGGTTGCCGTTGTCACCGGCGGAAGTTCCGGCATTGGCCGGGCCATTGTGGAGCGTTTTGTCGCGGCCGGCGCGTTGGTGACCGTGCTGGACCGGACTCCGGGATGTTTCCCCGCAGGAGTGACTTTCGTCGAAGGCGACGTCTCCCGGGAGGAAGACGTTGAGGGCGCTCTCGAGGGCGTGAAAGCCCATCAGGGGAGGCTCGACATTGTGGTGAACAATGCGGGCATTCAGCCGCTCGGGGTCGGGTTCAGCACGGTCACCGGAGATCTCCTCGAAAGGACTTTCGCCGTCAATGTCAACGGCGTGGCTTATGGCATCAAGCATGCTTGTCGGCTCATGGCTCGCGGTGGGCGGATTCTCAACACCGGTTCATTTGTCGGGCTGACCGGTGTCCCCGGTGGGGCGGCTTACGCGTCGTCGAAGGCGGCGGTGATCCATTTGACGCGATTGGCGGCGATCGAACTGGCCTCGCGGGGCATCACGGTCAACTGCGTTTGTCCCGGGACCATTCGAACCCCGGCGGTGATGGAGATTCCGCAAAATCCGGAGATCGCGTTTGCCGAGTCCCGCACTCCCCTGGGCCGTCTCGGTGAGCCGGAGGAAGTGGCGGCCGCCTTCCACTTCCTCGCCTCCGCGGAAGCCTCCTACCTCACCGGAGCGGTCCTCAGTGTCGACGGCGGGATTTGCGCCGGATGGGAGCGGTACGATACCGTGGCTCCTCCGAATGTGGTGGGCGGATGCTGGCTGGATTGACTTCGGGTTTTCATTGCCATGAATCCAGATCACTTCCGCCCCAACATACCCTACTCGCCGGAACCGCGGTTTGTCTGGCCGGGAGGCCGGAAATGCGCCGTGATGCTGTGTTTCGATGTCGACGGGGAAACCACCGCGCTCTCGGAGGACATGGCATTGCAAACGCGGATCACCACGATGTCCCAGTGTGCTTATGGTCCGCGGGTCGGGGTGCCGAGAATCCTGGGACTGTTAGGGCATCTCAGTGTGCCGGCCACTTTCTTTATTCCCAGCTGGGTTGTGGAGCAACATCCCCGGATGACCGACGCGGTGATCGCAGCGGGGCACGAAGTCGGGGCTCATGGGCACCTTCATGAGAAATTGGCGAGCCTTTCCCCCGCAGAAGAGGAAGCCGTGCTCGGAAAAAGCCTCGAGATTCTCCGGAGGCATCTCGGGAAGCAACCCGACGGTTACCGGGCCCCCTGGTTTGAGATCAATCCCGGCACGGTGGAATTGCTGGGACGTCACGGTTTTTCATACAACGCCAGTCTGATGGGGGATGATGTCCCTTTCCTCCATCCCAACGGTCTGGTGGAGATCCCCGGCCAGTGGCTCCTCGAGGACTGGGAGCAGTTCGCCTTCAATGCCGATCCAGCGTGGGGTGTCATCCCCGAGGATTGTGACAAAGTGTTCCGTCTTTGGTGGCGGGAATTTGAAGCCATGCGCGACTATGGCTGCT
This sequence comes from Akkermansiaceae bacterium, assembly GCA_024233005.1. Lineage (GTDB taxonomy): Bacteria > Verrucomicrobiota > Verrucomicrobiia > Verrucomicrobiales > DEV007 > JACKQE01. Next base: position 420,083 of record JACKQE010000002.1, read on the forward strand.
GTTTCGTGCTGACGCTGCATCCCTGGCTCAGCGGTCGACCGTCGCGCATTCAACTGCTCGAAAGACTCCTCACGGGGATCCTGCAATGCGGGGATGTCTGGATGGCAACCGGCTCGGAGATCGCCGCCTGGGTGAGGGACCATCCGGAAGCGAGGCGGGAGATTGATTTCGACAGATCGCGGCCATGACTCCGGAATGCATCGTGATACCACCCGGCACCTTTCTGAGGGGTGGCGGAGTGGACGACAAGTTCTGCAACGCCACCGAATTGCCGCGGCAGGAAATGGTGATCAGAAAGCCCTTCCGCATGTCCCTCTGTCCGGTGACCTTGCGCCAGTGGCAGGCATGGCCGGGGGCGGACCGGGGACAGCCGCCGTCCTCCCTGCCGGTCACCCGGGTTTCCTGGCACCAAGCGGTGGCCTACTGTGCGTGGTTGTCGGAAGTAAGCGGCGAAGGCTGGCGCTTGCCCACCGAAACTGAGTGGGAGTACGCCTGCCGTGCCGGAACCGGAACCCCTTTTTCCACTGGAGACATGATCGCCGTTTCGCAGGCCAATTTTCTATATGCGGAGGATGGCTCCCGGGTCGGTGTGGCGGGCCTGTTGCCTGTCGGAAGCTTTGAGCCGAACGCCTTTGGACTCCATGATCTCCACGGCAACGTCTGCGAGTGGACGTCGGATATTTGGCGGGATTCCTACGCCAGAGATGCCGCCGTGGACGACGACCGGCGTGTCATCCGCGGGGGGGCGTGGGACTATCTGCCGCGCATGCTGAGAAGCAGTTGGCGGGATGGCCTTGGCGTCTTCACCCGGCGGGACAACCTCGGGTTCCGGGTGGTCTCCGATGACACTTGAACCTTGCGGACAGAGATGGAACTGAACCTTTTTAAACCACTGTGGGGACATCCGGGAACGCCCGGGGAAGCCGTCGAACAGGCGCTGGCAGCGGGATTCAACGGTATTGAAGGACCTGTTCCCGAGGAGGCCGGGGAACGTGCCGCATTCAAGGATCTTCTCCAATCCCACAACCTGAAGCTTATCGCAGAAGTGACCACCGGAGGGGGGTATGTTCCCCGGCCGACTGCGACTCCTGAATGTCATCTCGCTGACTTGAGGCGGGGGATCGAGCTCAGTCAGGCGTTGTCTCCCGTTTTTATCAACACCCAGACCGGGCTGGATGCCTGGGATCTGTCTCTCCAGATCCGATTTTTTGAACAAGTGCTCTGTTTGGAAGACGAGTATGGGATCACGATCTCCGTGGAGACGCACCGGAGCCGGTCGACGTTCCATCCCTGGATCACCCGCGACATTCTGCGTGCTGTGCCCCGGTTGAAGATCACCTGTGACTTCAGCCACTGGTGCTGCGTCACCGAACGTTTGGTGATGGATGACGATCCGGAACTGCTTCAGACTATGGCCGACCGGTGTCATCACGTGCACGCCCGCGTGGGCTACGATCAAGGACCCCAGGTCCCGGACCCGAGGGCACCGGAGTATGGATTGGCTGTGGCCAGACACCGTGCCTGGTGGGAGGTGATTTGGGAAACCCAACGGAGTGCCGGCCGGGCATTGAGTACCATGACCCCCGAATTCGGCACCGATGGCTATCTCCATTTGGAGCCATTCACGCAAAAACCGGTCGCCGATCTGTGGGAGTTGAACAGCTGGATGGGTCGTCAGGCTCGTCAATGGTTTGCTGCAATTCATCAACCGCCGGTTGCGTGACGGGGGGTTCAACGATGGCAAGCTCGGTCTTTGGAAAGGGAGTGTGGGAAGTTTGATGGTCGTCGGTAATACTTTGATCAGGAAAGGTAATAATCTCTGGCATGGATGCTGCTATGGGTTCTTTGGCAAATCTTCCGCAAAGCAGGATGGAAAAAGGAGTTCAACGCATCAGTGTCTCATTGGCCCCCGACGTCTACCGGGAGCTGAGCAAATTGGTGCAGGAACGCGGCTTCACGAATCGTTCGCAGGCCGTGTCGGAAATGATCAATGCCAGTCTCATTGAGCACAGCAAGGAACGCGGCCAGGAGATGATGGCGGGAACGATCACTCTCTTTTACGACGAATCGAGACCTGGTCTGCTGCAACAGCTCGCTTCCATCCAGCGTGATCACATCAATGAAGTCATCAGTTCACAGCACATCCTCCTGGAAGACAACCATACGATGGAGGTCATCCTCGTCCAAGGGCCGGCGAACCGCCTCAAACTGATCGCGGACGATCTCATCACCTGCAAAGGGGTCAAATCCGGACGCTTGGTCATGATGTCCATCTTGCTGCCACCCATTCACCCGCTCCCCGGAGAGCAGAATCCACGTTAAGGCGGTCTTATCTTTGTCATGAGAGAAATCACTCCAATCTACCAAACTCTGATCCCGGGAGGCGGAATGTGGTCGCAGGTCGTCGGTCGCGGCAAAACGCTGAGATTCACTGATCTGGAGGGAGGCGCCAATGTTTCGCTGTTGCTCTACAATGCCGACCAATTGGTGGAGCGGTACAACATGCCCGACACCCTCAAAGGGCAGCATGTTTTTTTTCTCACCGCGCCGTTATGTCTTCATTCCGACATGGGGCGTATTCTCGCTTCCGTGACCCACGACACCAGGGGCTGGCACGACACGGTTTGCGGCTGCACGGACGCCAGGTTGACCGTTGAGAAATATGGCTCCCAGGGCACCTATCAGGCCTGCCGGAACGATTTTTTCCGCAATGGCCGGGAAAATTTTCTTATTGAACTGGCCAAATGGGGGCTGGGGCCGAAAGACCTGGTGCCCAACCTGAATCTCTTCAGCAAGGTTGTGGCCGACGGGGAGGGAAACCTGACGTTTGATGCCCGTGAAGTGAAGGCCGGTGATGTCATCGAGCTCCGTTTGGAGATGAAAACGCTGGTCGTTCTCAACACCTGCCCCCATCCTTTGGATCCCACGCCATCCTACGCACCGAAGCCTGTTGGCTTGGAAGTTTTCCCGGGCCTGCCAGCTGGACCGGAGGATCCCTGCCGCCTCTCCCGCCCCGAGAATGCGCGGGCCTTCATCAACACCGAAAACTACCACCTCCTGCGGGATTGAGAATTTCTCCTTCCAAGCCTTCCTAATATGATCACCGAAAGCCCCAAAGACCCTACCGCTGCGGTCCTTGATGAAACCGTTCTTGCCGGAGACCATTGGGTCCAGATGGTCCGTGCCGGGCAGACTTTCCGCATTGTGGACCTGGAAGGCAACCAGGCCGCCGACACTCTTTTTTACGATGCCCATGACGTGTCCAACCGCTACAGCGCCTGCGACACCATCCGGCACCAGCAGAATCTCTACCTGACGACCGGAACCAAACTGATGTCCACGGGTGGTGACGTCCTGCTCACCATCGTCGCCGACACCTGCGGGCGGCATGACACACTTGGTGGAGCCTGCTCGCGGGAGAGCAACAGCATGCGTTATGCCCTGGAGAAGGAACCGATGCATGCCTGTCGGGACAGTTTCATCAACGGCGTCACCGCGTGGGGGCACGGAATGGGAAAACGGGACATCACCTGCAACATTAATTTTTTCATGAATGTGCCCGTCACTCCAGAGGGGAGACTGACGTTTGAAGATGGCATTTCCGGGCCCGGCCGGTATGTCGAAATGCGGGCGGAGCGGGATGTGGTGGCTCTCATTTCGAACTGTCCCCAGCTCAACAATCCCTGCAACGCCTACCATCCGACGCCGGTCCGGGTCTTGATTTGGGATTGACACTATGTTTGACAAAGTACTGATCGCCAACCGGGGGGCAATTTCCTGCCGCATCCAGCGAACTCTCCGCAAACTGGGCGTTTCTTCGGTGGCCATCCATTCCGAGGCCGACCGGGAGTCTCTGCATGCTCTGGAGGCGGACATTGCGATCCCCTTGGCAGGCAGTCTCGCGGCGGACACCTATCTGGACGCGGGTAAAATCATCGAAGCCGCTCTCTCGAGCGGCGCCGGGGCGGTGCATCCCGGCTATGGGTTTCTCAGTGAGAACGCGGACTTTGCCCGGGCCTGCGAGGCCGCCGGTCTTGTATTCATCGGGCCGACCCCCGAGCAACTCACCACTTGCGGTCTGAAACATGTTTGCCGCGACATCGCCCGCCGGCAGGGTGTTCCGTTGCTTGAGGGCAGCGGCCTCCTTGGGTCGGCGGAAGAGGCCGTGACCTTGGCGAATCAGGTGGGTTATCCCGTCATTTTGAAATCCTCCGCCGGAGGAGGTGGCATCGGGATGCAGATCGCGCGTCACGAAAGCGAAGTACCGGCTCTTTTCGAACAGGTGCGTCGTCTTTCGACCGCCAATTTCGGGGATGCCAGTGTGTTTTTGGAAACATACATCGAACGGGCCCGTCACATCGAGGTTCAGGTCTTCGGCAATGGCGCCGGTCAAGTCATCGCCTTGGGGGAACGGGACTGTTCGGTGCAACGGCGGAACCAAAAAGTCATTGAGGAAACGCCCGCTCCGGGACTCCGCGGATTGGACCGGGACCGCCTCGCCGAGGCCGCCATCCGGATCGCCGCTTCGGTCCAATACCGGTCGGCGGGGACGGTGGAGTTTCTTTGGGACGAGCTCCGGAGGGAATTTTACTTCCTTGAGGTGAATGCGCGGTTGCAGGTCGAGCATGGAGTGACCGAGGAAGTATGGGGTGTTGATTTGGTTGAATGGATGGTAAAGCTTGCCGCGGGAGAGTTGCCCCCTTTGGGCGAATTGTCGGCCCACCTGAAGCCGGTGGGACATTCCGTGCAGGCTCGGATTTACGCGGAGGATCCCAACAAGGATTTCCAACCCGGCAGCGGACTGGTGACGCGGTTTGTCGCACCGGTTGGCGACGTTCGGTGCGACACCTGGGTCGAGTCCGGCACGGAAGTCTCGCAGTATTACGATCCCATGCTCGCCAAATTGATTGTGCACCGGCAGACCAGGGATGAAGCCATCCTGGCCCTGGCGCGTGCCCTGGAGGATTTCGAATGCCATGGCATCGAGACCAATCAGGCATATCTCGGCAAGATTCTGGCAGCACCGGAGTTTTCCCGGGCGGAGATCACGACTCGCTTCCTTAGTGGCTTTCCCTACCAACCGGAAACCATTGATGTCCTCGACCCAGGTTTGGAAACCACGGTGCAGGACCACCCCGGCAGGATCGGTCTGTGGGACGTCGGCGTGCCTCCCTCGGGGCCCTTTGATCCATTGAGCTTCCGTCTGGGCAACCGGGTTCTTGGGAATGAGGCCTCGGTCGCCGGCCTTGAAATGGCGGTCCGTGGTCCCCGGCTGCGGTTCAATGCTCCCGCAGTGATCTGCCTGACTGGCGCGGAGATGGAGGCCAGACTGGATGGAACACCTGTCTCCCGGTATCTCCCGGTGGCTGTCGCGGCGGGTCAGACGTTGAAACTGGGGGCGGTCAAAGGACCGGGGCAGCGAGGCTACCTGCTGATTGGCGGAGGTATCGATGTTCCCACCTATTTGGGTAGCCGTTCCACATTTCGGTTGGGTCGCTTTGGGGGACATGGCGGGAGGGCTCTCAAAGTGGGTGATGTCCTGCATCTGGCGAGAGCCGCTGTGAATCTGCCTCCGGAGGCATTGTCGCCCGGGCTCGTGCCGGAGTTGACTTCCGAGTGGTCCATTCACGTCGTCTATGGACCCCACGGTGCTCCGGATTTTTTCACTCCGGGAGATATGGAGGCGTTTTTCAGCGCCAATTGGGAGGTTCATTACAATTCAGACCGGACGGGAATCCGGCTCAAAGGTCCGAAGCCGGTTTGGGCGAGGCGGGACGGAGGAGAAGCCGGCCTTCATCCTTCCAACATCCATGACAATGCCTATTGTGTGGGATCGGTCGACTTCACTGGTGACATGCCCATTTTGTTGGGCCCCGACGGTCCCAGTCTCGGCGGCTTTGTCTGCCCTGCGGTGGTGGCTCGGGCCGATTTGTGGAAACTGGGGCAACTCAAGCCCGGCGACCGGGTCCGGTTCGTCCCGGTGCGAAACGAAGAAGCCGAACGGCTTCTGGAAATCCAGGAACGCGGGATCGCGACGCTTCGCGAGGAACCGGCAACGGCTACCCCCGCCTTCCCGCTTCCTTCTCCGGTGCTGGATTCGATTCCGGCGCGGAATGGCCTGCCGGAGGTGTGTTTCCGGCAAAGCGGGGATGGGGTCATTCTCGTCGAGTTCGGGGAACTGGTTCTCGATCTCGATCTTCGGTTCCGGGTGCAGGCCCTTCACGATGAACTACTCCGAAACCGCTTCGACGGGATGCTGGAACTCGTGCCCGGGATCAGATCTTTGCAGGTGCAGTTTGACCCGACCAGGATTTCCGGCAGGGCCGTGCTGAAACTGATCGAGGCGGCAGAATCCGGGTTGCCTCCGGTGGACGAAATGGAATTTGCCAGCCGGATCGTGCATTTGCCATTGAGTTGGGACGATCCGGCAACCCGGGAAGCCATCGACAAATACATGCAGATTGTCCGGGCAGACGCGCCGTGGTGCCCGAGCAACATCGAATTCATCCGCCGGATCAATGGACTCGATTCGCTCGAGGATGTGCGACGGATTGTCTTCGACGCCAGTTATTTTGTTCTCGGACTGGGTGACGTGTATCTCGGCGCTCCGGTGGCGACTCCGTTGGATCCGCGGCACCGCCTGGTGACCACCAAATACAATCCGGCCCGCACGTGGACGCCTGAAAATGCCGTGGGTATCGGCGGCGCCTACCTCTGCATCTATGGCATGGAAGGCCCCGGGGGATACCAATTCGTGGGCCGAACCCTGCCGATTTGGAACCGGTTCCGCACCACGACGCATTTCAAGGCGGACCAGCCTTGGTTGCTGAGGTTTTTTGATCAGATCCGGTGGTATCCTGTGGACGCCGAAGATCTGCCTGAGATGAGGCGGAAATTTCTCACCGGCCAGTTCGACATCCGGATTGAGGAAACCACTTTCCGGCCCCGCGATTACCACGCCTTTCTGGAGGAGAATGCGGCCGACATCGGGACGTTTCGGGAGACCCAGCGGAAAGCGTTCGCGGAAGAACGCCAGCGCTGGGAGCAGAGCGGAGCCATGTCATTTGAGCATGCTGAAGTGGTACTGTCCGACCAGGGCGACGTTGTCGAGATTCCTCCGGGCTGTGAGGCCGTGACCGCTCCGGTCGCCGGCAGCGTGTGGAAGGTTCTGGCCACCGAGGGGGCGGATGTCGAGGAAGACCAGCCGCTGATCATCGTGGAAAGCATGAAAATGGAAATCTCCATCGGTGCCATTCAGCGCGGAACCCTCCACGAAGTGTTTGTTGAAGCCGGCGCCAGCATTGTGGCCGGGCAGGTCCTGGCGATTCTGAAAACCGCATCAATTCCATGAGTGACATCTTGCCTCTTTGCAATCTGCAGTCTCTTCGTGAAGCTTATGCTTCAGGGGTGTGGACGCCGACGTCCTACCTGGCGGCCCTCCACGGGGCTATTGAGGAAGCCGAACCCACTTTCATCTGGATCAGCCGACTTTCCAAGGATCAGCTTTTGGAGCATGCCCGCCGGGTCGAAGCCCGGGGACCTGCTTCCCAGCCGCTTTACGGAGTCCCTTTCGCGATCAAGGACAACATCGATTTCGTTGACCTGCCCACCACTGCCGCCTGCCCGGAATTTTCTCACCGGTGCCGGGAGTCGGCGTTCGTGGTTCAGCGCCTGATGGACGCGGGGGCGATCCCCCTCGGGAAGACCAATCTTGATCAATTTGCCACCGGTCTCGTGGGTGTCCGATCTCCCTATGGCTTTCCTGCCAATGCGTTTGATCCTGACTACATTCCCGGCGGGTCCAGTTCCGGATCTGCCATCGCAGTGGCCCGGGGCTTCGCGGCATTCGCCTTGGGGACGGACACCGCCGGTTCCGGGAGAATTCCGGCCGCTTTCAATGATTTGGTTGGCCTCAAACCCACCCGGGGACTCATCAGCTGTTCCGGCGTGGTTCCGGCCTGCCGAACTCTGGACTGTGTTTCCATCTTTGCTGGCAATGCGGCGGATGCGGAGTCGGTCTTCCAGGTGGCGGCCGTCTTCGATCCTGACGATGCCTATGCCCGGGAGGATCTTCAATCTCTCGCTGCCGCGCCTTTATCAGGCGGGTTCCGATTCGGCGTGCCGAAACCGGATCAGCTGGCATTCTTTGGCAATACCGAGACCCCAGGCTTATATGAACATTCCCTGGGAAATCTTGAAGCCTTGGGAGGAATCCCGGTGGAAATCGATTTCGGACCCTTTCTGGAAGCGGCACGGCTTCTCTATGAAGGGCCCTGGGTCGCGGAACGTTTCGCTGCGGTCGAAGACATTCTGACGGAACGTCCTGAGATTCTGCACCCGGTGACACGGCAAATCATAGGAGGCGGTGGTTCCCCCCGGGCGGTGGATGCCTTCAAGGCCCATTACCGGCTTCAGACCTTGCGAAGGGTTGCTGACAAGATCTGGGAAGAGGTCGATGTGGTGGTCACCCCGACCGCCGGAACGATCTATTCCATTGCGGAAGTTGAGGCGGATCCCATCCAATTAAACTCCAATCTCGGCTATTACACCAACTTTATGAATCTGCTGGACTACAGCGCCGTTGCTGTTCCTGCCGGGTTTCAGGCTTCCGGGTTGCCCTTTGGGATCACGCTTTTTGCTCCCGCTTTCCACGACCGCCAGTTGCTAGGTCTGGCCCGACGCATGGAATCCGGTGCCGTTCCTGAGTTCACCTCCGACCCTGGTCAGGGCTGGACCAAAATCGTCGTATGTGGAGCACACATGAGAGGGCTTCCATTGAATCATCAGCTCACAGATCGACAAGGGCGCTTTCTGGAACAGACCCGAACCGCTTCGGTTTATGACTTCTACGCCCTGCCTCCAATGGCGGGCCTGCCACCCAGGCCGGGGTTGATCCGTCGTGCGCAGGGAGGCGCGGCTATCGCGGTGGAAGTCTGGGCGCTTCCGACCGCGTATTTTGGGGAGTTTGTGGCAGAGATTCCCGCCCCTCTGGGCATCGGCAAGGTGGAGCTGGCAGAGGGTGGCAGCTGCTCCGGGTTCCTCTGTGAGCCCTGGGCCTTGGAGCACGCCGAGGACATCTCCGCGCTGGCAGACTGGCGGAAATACCTCGCACAACACTGATCCAGGTCATCCATTTTTCGGCTCCACCGCAGGGGTGTGCACGGCAATGTCATGGATGCGCCATGGGGTGCGTTTGTCGGACTGGGTGTTGGAGGTGATTCGGATGAATCTGGCAGGGGTCGGCGTGAAGGTGATCTCGCTCAATGCGGTCGAGGCATTGCCGCGGAAGACCGGCTTGTCCCAGGCTTTGCCATCCAGCGACGTTTCCACGACCAAATTGCGCGTTTTGCCTCCCGCGGCCTGACTGGTGATGGTCAATGCGGCAACCGTCTCCGCGGAAGGCAGTTCCAGGGTGAACCACATCTTTTCCGTGATCGGATCGTGGCTGTCCCAGCAGGATTTGATCTGGTCGTCGACCGCCTTGGCCAGCGTTTCGGTTCCATTGCTGGCGGTCAGTTTCCATTGGTCACGGTTTCCGAGCCGTGGCAGACCCTGGGCCAGCAGTTCTTCCTCTGTCCACGGTGTCGTGCGGGACTGGGTGGCCGAGCGGGCGGCGGCGACTTCCTGGGGACTGATCAACGTGGCGGAGTTGCCGAAGTTGTTGCGCACGTAACTGAGGACATCGGCGATCCAGGCGTCATTGTTGTTGGCCATCGGGATCATCTGCGCCTGGAAGATTTTCCCATCCACAGGCCCGGTGACACCATGCAGGAGAGCACGCACCAAACCTTCGCGCGGTCCGAGCACGATTTTGGATCCCGACAGCGGGGGGGCAAGCGTCAGATTGGGTTCTCCTCCCTCAATGGCGGTGCCTTTTCCATCAAGGCCGTGGCAGGTATAGCAAAGTTCCTGGAAAATGGCTTCTCCGTGGGTGAGACGATTTTTCTCGTCACTGCTGAAATATTTGGGCAGTTCCCCTTTGTTTGTCAGAATCTGGGTCGCGACCATTTTCACTCCTTTCGAAGGAGTGCCCAGGGCGCTGGTGTTGATGAATTTGCTGTAATCCTTCCAGTTCATCAGTTTCGCCGTGAGAAAGACCTGGATCACCACCCCGGGATCGGGGTCCCGGGCCAGAGCTTTGATGTCGTCGACGACAGCCTGGTCGCCTGCCCGCATCAGGGTTTCCCCCGCTCGGATGGCGGCCTGACGGACGTTGGCGTCCTCGTCTTTCAACCCCTTGCGAATGTGGTCGGCGGTGAGGGCCCCGGTGCCCTCCAGCGTCCACAGGGCATGGATGCGGGCGAGGGGATCGGCGTGGGTCTCCAACATGGTGACTAGAGCCGGAGTCACGGAAGGATCCCGGCGCAGGACGAGAAGTTTTTGCGCAGTGTCGCGCTGCCAACCATTGGCATGGGCCAGGGTGGCAACGAGTTCGTCCGGAGTGGCTTCGAGCAGTTTCGGGGCGGGAGCCGGAGGGGTCGACTCATGGACCAAACGCCAGATGCGTCCCCGGTCCGTGATTTTATCCATGGCATACTGTTGGATGACCTTGCGGAGGTAGCTGCCCTCACGCGTCCAGTTGCCTTCCTGGATGATGCCGCGATACATGTCCGCGATGAAGAGCGTGCCGTCGGGGGCGGTTTTCATGTCAATCGGACGGAAGCAGGCATCAGTGCTGCGGAGAAACTCGCTCTGCGGATAGGGATTGTGCAGAATCGTGGTACCGTCCTGGACCTCGATGGTGGTGCGTCGCACGAGACGTCCGACCGGTTCCCCGAAAAAGAGGTTGCCACGCAGTTCGGAGGGCAACCGGTCGCCGCGGTAAATCTCGCCGCCGCAGGTGGCGGTGAAATGGTTCAGCGTATTGTCGTCCCGCGATTTGGGCGGGCCACCCTGAAAGTCCCGCAGGCCCATGGCGGGCCAGACGATTTCGAAGCCGGGTTCGAACTGGTTCGGGGCGGAGAACTGTCCATAGAGAATGTGGTTCTGGAAATTCACCGGACCGCGTTCCCCGCCCGCATTGACGACCCAGAACTTGCCATGGTCGTCCTGGGTGGCTCCCCATTGCCCGCCATTGCCGGGAATGTCCTGCTTGATGAGCTGTCCGTCCTGCCAGCGCAGGCGGTAGTTGTTGACCGCCGAGTACAACCAGTTGTCCAAAGCCCACGTCAGCCCGCTGGGTTGGTGCTCCAGATTGCCGCCCCGGTCCCCGCCTTCATAGACACGGTGCTTTTCATCGCTCACGCCGTCTCCGTTGGTGTCGCGGTGAAGGTAGAGATCATTGGTGTCCGTTTCCCCGATGAGGACGCCATCATCGAGCGGCAACAGCAGGCGGGGCAGAACCAGCTTGTCGGCAAAGATGCGGTGTTGGTCGAAGATGCCATCATTCTTGCTGGACCAGTGGACCGAGACCCGGCTGACAGGGGCGTGTTCATCAGTCCCATCGATGTCCTGCATGTAGGCCCGCATTTCCGCCACGTAGAGGCGGCCGTCGCCATCGAAGGCCATGCAGACGGGCTCCGCGATGTCGGGTTCGCTCAGGACGAGCTCCATGCGGTAGCCGGGTGGAAGTTGAAAGGTCCGGGCTTCTTCCTGGGGTGTTTTGGCCAGGACCGGTGGTTGGGGAGGAAACTCCGGATCGGCCGGCGGGGTTGTCTGGGCGTGGACGGCAGAGCCCAGGGCAAGCAAAAGGGCGGCGGCAAGGAGTGGGGTGTGGCGGTTCGACATCAGTGGATCGGGGAAGGGGAATTGATTTCTCGCTGGAGCGGGGGGGATTTGGCAGTATCACTTCACGGCACCGGTTCCCAATTCCCTCAGGACCGATTCGGTCACGGTTTGGGCGAGGATTTGATAGGCTTCCGGTTTCCAGTGGAATTGATCGCCCCGGGCCAATTCCAGCTTGGAGACGAGGAGGGAGTAGAAATCATTGACCGGCACGTTCAACTCCCTCATGACGCCAGCGGCCCGGCGGTTGTGGTCGAGGATGATGGGATTGATCGCTGGATTGAGTTGCGTCGGAAGATCCTTCACCGTCACCGGTGTGCTGCTGGCCCAGAGGAGGCGTGCCTTGGGCAGCCGGCGTTTGATGACCTCCACGTAGGCTTTTGTCAAGGGTTCGAAGGTCCCGGCTTTGATGCGGCCTTCCTGCCATCCGTGAAGGCCCATATTGAAATGGATCACGTCATAGGGCCCCTGGTCCAGGACCTCCGCAAGGAGCTTGTTGAGGTGTTCCGACTGATTGTAGGGATTGACCCAGGTGTCGACATAGGCCTTTCCTTCGAGGGCTTTGATGACCTGGGCACGGTAGCCGTTCAGAATGGAGTCGCCGATCAGCAGGACCCGGGGGCGTGAGGGATCGGTGACCTTGGCCTTGTCAAGTCCCCAGCCCTTGCCGTCGGCATGGAGGCGAGCATCGCTTTCCGCCGGGGTTTCCGCCGCGGAGGAGGAGGCCGACGCGGCGGAGAGTTGGATGAGGAGAATGGTGGCGGCAAGCAGGGCTCTTGTTGTCATGGGTGGGAGAGGCTCCGGTTTCGAGAATCCCAAGGCGGCCTCAGGCCAGAATTTCTTTCAGAACACCGGTGCTGTCACCATGGCGCTCTGCGGCGACGCCGACGCCATGCAGCATGGTGAGCCACGCATTGCAGAGTGGCGTGTCCTTGGGTGCAACGATGTTCTGACCGAGTTTGAAACCCGCTCCTCCGCCGGTGAGGATGGTGGGGCAGTTGCTCAACTCGTGACCCGTGCGGATGTTGCTGCCATAGGCCAGGGCGACATTGTCAAACAGACTGCTGCCATTGGATTCCTTGGTGGCTTTGAGCTTGTCGAGGAAGCCCGCCAGCAGTTCGCTCTGCGCAAGGTCGCGTCGTTGCGAAGCGTCGAGCTTTTCACCGAGCGTGGTGTGGTAGTGGCTCATGTCATGCGGATGCACTTTGATCCCCAGCGCCGTCAGCAGGGTGTTCACCGGTTGGCGGAAAGTCATCACCCGGGTGCTGTCGGTCTGCATGGCGGCGATCATGATGTCGTAAATGAGCTTGATTTCCTCACGCCCGTCCACTCCGGGGTGGGGCTCGGGAAGCGGGGCTTTTGGTTGTGGGACCCCCATCCACTGCTCTTCTTTGGCAAGCCGGGTTTCGATGTCGCGGATGCCCTGGAAGTACTCATCGAGTTTGGCGTTGTCGTTTTTGGCCAGCCCGCGCCGGAGGGACTTCGCATTGTCGAGCACCGCGTCCAGCACGCTGCGTTTCTGGGCCAGCATGGCCTTCTGTTGTTCGATAGGAGTGGTGTCTTTGGCGAAAAGCCGGTGAAATGCCGCCAAGGGGCCGTTTTGGCCGCCCACTGGTTTTCCGCTGACATCCCAAGCCATGGACAACCCGGGGCCATGACCGCTGAGATCGCCCGTCTGGCTGCCATTGAACTGCAGGGAGGAGAACCGCGTCTTGAGACCAAGCTGCGCGGCTGCGACCTGGTCCGCACTGATGCTGTTGTGGAAGCTTTGTCCCGGCTGGGCGTAGCGGTTGGCCCCCGTGAGCCACATGGTGCTGCCCCAGTGCCCTTCGTTCGAATACTTGTTCCAAAGCCCCTGCACCACCGAAATGTCCGCCTTGTGGCGCTCCAATGGCATGAGTCCCACGGGCAGCTTGTAGTCCGAGCCCGGCGTCTTGATGTCTGGATACCAGGTGCTTTCCGTGATCCCCCAGCCGAAACCTAGGAAGATCAGGCGTTTCGGCGGCGCGGCAGGGGCCGCTGCGGCAGCGAAGCGACTGAATCCAAGCGATTCCAGCATCGGCAGGGCGATGACGGCGGTGGAGGATTGGAGAAGGCGGCGGCGTGTGTTCTTCATGGGGCTGGATTACTTCGTGTGAAACTCTTTGCTGGCGACAAGAGACTGAACCAACGTGCGCAGTCCGAAATTTTCCTTCCTGGCGGCGGTGATCATGTCCGTGATCAGAGGCTCATCCCGGAAGCCGAGGGGGCGTCCGAGGGCGTATTGGATGAGCACCCCGCTGAAGCCTCTGGCAAAGTCCACGGACCGACCCGCGATGAAGTCGCGCAGCTCAAAGAAGTCTTTGAACTCGGGGCCTTTGTGGAGGGTGGCATTGGCTTCGATGTGCCAGGTTATGCTCGCACCTTTGACGGGTTGACCTTTCTCATCCAGGACCTGGTAACTGTCCTCGGTGCGCCACTGACCCACGGCATCGAAGTTCTCGAGGCCGAAACCGATGGGATCGATCTTGCGGTGGCAACTGGCGCATTGGGCGTCCTCCTGGTGCATTTGGAGACGTTCGCGGGTCGTCAGCACTTTTCCGGCAAGGCGGGTGATCTGGGGAACATTCGCCGGCGCGGGAGGTGGAGGGTCGTTGAGGAGCTTGCGCAGGACCCACGCACCGCGTTCAACGGGTGAGGTTCGCTCGCCATTGCCACCCATGACGGCGATGGCGGCCATGCCGAGCAGACCCCCGCGTGGCGAGTTTTCCGGAAGGGCCACTTTCTGAAAAGCATCGCCCTGCACGCCGGGGATGCCGTAGAAATCGGCGAGGAGGTGATTGATGACGACGTAATCCGCCTTCAGCAGATCGTTCAGCGGGGCATTATGCTTGAGCAGGTGGGCAAAGGTTTCATAGACCTCGTGCTTCGCCGCAAGCTTGGTGCTGTCGTCGAAGCGCGGAAATTTCGGACGGTTCACTTCAAAAAAATCTAGCCGATCCATGCCGAGCCATTGCGAGACCAGGCCGTGTACGAGATCACCCGAACGGGGATCGTCGAGCAGGCGTGTGGTTTGCTCGGCGAGGACCTCCGGCTTTATCAGTTCACCCTGCTTCGCCAACTGGAGCAGGATCTCGTCCGGCGGAGCGCCCCAGAGGAAATAGGAGAGACGGGTGGCGAGTTCCTGGCCGGTGAGCGAGCGGCGTTTGTCATCGGCTGCCGGTTCGGCGAGATAGAGAAACATGGGGGAGGACAGGACGACCGCGAGTGTCTCTTTCAGCGCCTGGCTGTGCTTGCCGCCCGCTTTCAATTGCGAGTCATAAATCATCGTCAGGCGCTCCAGATAGCCCGAGGGAGGCTCGGTGCCGCGGAAAGCCACCGTGGCGAAACGCTGGATGGCGGCCCGCACCTCCGCCGCGGCAGGTGCGGGGGTGGCGTCATCCAAGGGGATCTCCAGGGAAGCGAGACCGGGCGCGCCAAACTTGGCGGCGCTGTCGAGGCGCTCGATCTCCATATAGTCGATCCACAGCACCGCTTCGGGACCGATGCCATTGCGCTTCACGGCTTCCTGGCGTTTGCGCCCCCCTTCCTCATTGTTGTCCCAGGCGCCTTTCTCGCGGATGAACAGGGTGCGGTCACCGGGATCGTCCTGCACCCGCGTGAGCGTGAATGGCATCTCCACAATCTGGGGCGCTTCCATCGTTCCAGTCACTTCGAAAGTCGCCCTCACCATGCCATTGCGCGGATGCATGCCGACTTCAAGAAAGCACTGTTCGGGCCGTGCTTCCTTCGCCGCCGCGAGGCGCACCCGAAGCACGTAATCGCCGCTGTGCCATTCCGCCGGCACGGGCAATTGCAAAAAGCCCAGTGCCATCACGGCGGGATGCATCGTCGGGGTGCCGAGATATGCCCCCTGATCCAGCGCGGGCCGGCTCAGGTAATATTCGTGATACTTCTGCCAGTTCTCGCCGAGTGAATCGTTCGCCAAGTCCGCATCGTTTTCACCCTTCTTGTCGAAGCCGAATGAGCGGGGGTTCGGGGCACCGGCGATTTGGTCCCAGGAGCGCCGGAAGATGGCGTCGTTCTTCGATTCCTTCTTCAGTCGGGCGGCGATGTCTGAGTTCTCCGGTTTCGCGGCGGCTTCCTCCACCGCTTTCACCCACTGACGGGCGCGCTCCCGGGCATCGATGGAGTAGGCGACATAGCTGGAGACTTTGTCATTGGCGGTCTCGCACTCATAACGTACTTTGCCCAGGCCATTCGCCGACACGGAGCCGACCTGCCGGTTGCTGCCAATGCCGAACTTCGCCACGCCGGCCGCCGTTTTTGTTGTCCGTTCGATCTCCATCCAGTCCACCCAGATCGCAAGCTCCGGGCCGATGCCGTTTTTGCTTTTGCCTTCGTTGAAAATGCGACGGGTCTGTGTGAAGTGGTCATTGCTGCCCTTTTCGCGGATGAAGAGGGTGCGGTTGTCGCGATCCACGTGATCCTTGGTCAGAGTGAGGGGAATTTCAATGATCTGCGGCGCGGCCATGGTCCCGGTGACCTCGTGCGTGCTCATCACCTGGCCATTGCGCGGATGCGTGCCGAATTCGATGAAACGCCGCTCCGGAGGGGCCTGCTCCGTCGCCGCGATCCGCACGCGCACGGTGTAATCTCCCACCGGCCAACTCGGCGGCACGTAGATCGACAGGGTATCATTGCCGATATCGTTGCCCGCCATGATGGTCAGGTAGGCGCCGGTGTCGAGATGCGGCTGGCTCAGGTAATGTTCGTGATAGGGCCTCATGTAGCCCGTGCCCATTTTGGCGGCATACCCGAGCGCCCGGTTGGCCTTGTCCGCGTTGTTCTCCACGGTCCGAAAACCGAAGGTCTCCGGAGCGGGCGCGCTTTTGATCCGGGCCCATTCTCGGCGGAACATGTCATCGTTCTTCGCCTGCTTCCGGATGGCGGCAACGACTTCGGCATTCTCCGGCCGGGTCGCTGCCTCGTCGATCGCCTTCGCCCATTGAGTGGCACGCGCCAGCGCATCCAGATTGTCCTGATAGGTCTTGGTGATGGTCTTCAGCGTGTCCTCGACCTCATAGCGCAGCTTGCGGTGTTCACCCAGAGCCGCCTGCCACACGAAGGCCTCCTCCAACGCTTCCCGGCCGAGAGCCTGGTACTGCTCGAACTGGTTCGCCGACATGAAAAGATCCGATCCAAAGGTGTCAAAGCTTCCCGTGCCGGTGTCCGTTGGCAAATCAGAGACGTTGATCTCGACCCCGAGCAATTCCCGCAAGGTGTTCTTGTATTCGCGCCGGTTGAGCCGCCGCAGTGTGATCAGCCCGTGCTGGTCGTTGAGGGTGCGCCGCGCCGAGACCATCGCGTTCGACAGATCCTCGAGCAAATCAGCCTTGGCTTCGTTGCCGGGATGCTTTTCGTCCTCCGGCGGCATGTCGCCGGAGTTCATGGCATTGAGAATCTTCTGCCATTTCTCGGCCACTTCCACGTCCGTGATCTGGAATGGCAGATCATCGACGCGGAACTTTCCTTTCTGTTTCTCCGGGCCATGACAGCGCACGCAGTGTTCGTTGAAAAGAGAACGGTGCTTTTCCGGAACCCCGGGGTGAGGAGGCTCCTCCGCGGGACGGACCAGTGCCGGGGTGACGAGCAAGGCCGCCAGGAAAGAACGTGCGATTCGCATAGTATCGAAACGTGGCTTACTTCCTCTGGTTCATCTCGCATTCCGGATCCAGCGGCACCGGCGACCCCGTGCGATCGACCGGATGATTGAACAGATACCGCCAGACTTCCTCATGGATGAAACCGCCCGCGGCATCCTTCCCCGCGCTTCCTCCGGGGACCACAGTGGTGTGGGCCCGGCCGGGATCGTTTTTGACATCGCTGTCGGTGATGAGCCTCCGGGTGTTGGCGAAGGGAGGCATGGTGTGATCCACATTGACGATCGCGCCGTGCTGGTGCAATCCCAGCATCTGCCAGGAGCGGCAGTAGTGGTCGCCCGTCCACCCTCCGTCCAGCACATGGGTGAAGCCAAAGAACCGGTTGGAAGGTGTCGCCGAAGGAAATCCCTGCCAGGTTTCCGTATTGTCCCGGGGACCTGAGAACATGACCACCCGGCCCACCTTTTGGTGGATCGCAAACCGCGCCGCCGTCGTGCTGCCATGGGAGATGCCGCTCATGATAACCTTTTCCCATTGCAGTCCCTGCCCGTCGCTGCTGAGAAACTGTCCCCATAGCCCCTGCGGATTCTCTTTGTCGAGCCACTTCACGAATTGGAGCGCCCGCTCCATCATCCCATCAGGACGGGGAATGCTGACCAGGGGACTGTGATCCTCACCGGTTGCCGCTTCCAGGCGGATTTTTCCCAGGCTGGTGCCGTCGTTGAGCGTTTCCTTGCTCAGACCTGAAAACCAACGGTTGGCATAACTTACCTGGATGCCGTGGTGACCATAGGAGGCGACCCGTTCGAAGAGTCCCGCATTGTGGTCCATCAACCAGATCACCAGTTTTCCCTGAGGCGCGACGCGGGTGTCCACGGTGGCGTGTTCCAGATCACGGACTTTGCCGTCCTTGCCGGCGAACAGAAAGTCGATCTCGGGGTGCTCGCGGGTCCGGGGATCGATCTCGCTGGCTCGCTTCGCCAGTTCATACCGCTGGGGGGATGGATCATGATAGACGGCAGCCGTGGGGGAGGCATCTGCAGCGGAGACGAACCCGGTCAGAAGGATCAGAAATGCAGGGAGAATGACTTTGATCATGAATTGGGGGGAATTTGACAGGGAATGGGTCGGACCGGGGTTACTTCAGGGCGGCCTCGATCGACAGGGCGACCTGTCGTCCCAGGAAGTCGTATCCGGGGCCGTTGAAGTGAACGTCATTCGGATTCTGATACTCCGCAAGGTGCGGGGTTACGGCTCCAAAAAGGTCATCCGTGACGACGCTGTGTTTTGCCATCACCTCACGGGCAGCTTTGTTCCGCTCCACGATGGACGCGGCGGTTTGCTTGCCATCCGGAGTGTCTGGAATCGGGGTGGTGGTCGCCCAAATCAACTTGGCACCCGTTTTGGTCAGGCGCTCGACCAGTTGATCGAGACGTCCGGTATAGTCCTGCAAGGGGGTGTTGCGGTCGTGGATGCCAAAATTGAAATGAATCACGTCCCACTGGCCATTGCCAAGCCAGGTTTCGATGTTTTTGATGCCGCTTGCCGTGGGGCCGCAGTTGGCCGGGGCACGATGCACATTGGCTTTGCCCGCCAGAACCTTGCGCACCGCCTGGGTGTAGCCCCGGGATACCGAGTCTCCGATCAACAGCACCCGGGGCAACTTCGGGTCATCCGTTACGAAATCCCACGCACTGGATCGTCCGGAAATTTTTTCGCGTTTGTGGATCGGGAGGTAGAAGCCACCCAACTGTTCCTGGAGGACACGTTCCCAAGCCTGCTGGTCCTCCGGCAACCGGGAGACCAACGCTTGGTATTTGGCGTCGATTTCTTTTTCAGCGGCCGCCTTCTGTGCTGCCGCCTCCGCTGCATTGGTGGGTTCTCCTTTCGGTGGCGGAGAGGCGGTTTGGGCATGCAGTGGCAGTTGAGAAAGCAGAAGGACGCAGACTGGGAGGAAGGTGGTTTTCATGAGGCAGGCGGGGCGGAAGGAAAAGGCGGGGTTTTTCATAACATCATCCGGCCTTGATGGGATTGGAAAATCATGTTCTGCGCGATCACGGAAGGTCATTGAGGGGTTTTGCTGAGTCGGATGGTTTTGATCCGGATCCGATCGTCAACAGAACCGACTGGGACAGGGTCGAGTCGGAGGCGGATCATCGGCCCGCGGTAGGAGGGTTTGTCGGCGAGGCGGATGCTCAGCAAATGGAACTTTCCGTCCGGGTGGAGGGGGAAGTCGAGATGGTCTGTGGCGCCGGGAGATTCTTCTCCGAGGTGCTGCCAGTATACCGTGCCGGTGCCGTGCGGGGTGCTACAGGCGGCTTCGATGAGGAGGAAGGGCGCTTCTTCGGCCTGCCAGAAAGTGAATGGGCTGATCAATTGCGGATCGTCCCGTTGCGGTGTCAAATCGAGCATGCCCCGGATCGGCCAGCCCTGATCGGTCATGCGGACGTGGTGCCAACCCTGGCGGTCGCGCGAAAAAGTCCAGGCGGGGAGCCCCGGGGAACGCACCGCCGTCGCGCGGGCCCTGATCTCCTCCAAGCTTCCAGCCACCAGTTCGTAGCGGAATTCGAACGAGATGTTGTGATCGAGGATTTCCAATGCCTGCCCGGCAAGGTAACCGGTGGCATTGCCAAATGGATCGTTCGGTCCTGGCTTCCCCGCAAAGCCTCCGGTGAAGAAGATCCTTCCGGGGGTGACCAGTCCCAAGCCTTGGTTGTCCGCGTTCAACAGGGCCGACCAGTTCTCGGTTCCGTGCCAAAAGGTCCATGGATGCCGGCCGGTGGATTGGGGCACCTCAGTGACGGCGTCGCCGGTGAAGGGGCTCGCGCCGGTGTAACTGACAACCCGGTGGAAAGCCGCGTTGGCATACACCGCCGGCAGTTCCTGGAGTCTGGCAGGATATTGGGTGTGGTCTGATCGCGCGTTGCTGAGGAGGGCCCGGGCCTTCACCACGGGGCCTTCAAGTTCGAGCCAGGAATCAAAGGTGCATTCGCCAGGCACATTGTTGAGGGGCCATTGCAGGGGCTGACTCTTCACATGGAGAATGCGGCCGTCGTTTTCGTGGGCGATGAGGCGGCCAGGATTTTTGAAATCGTCCCCTGACTGGATGGGGTTCCAACCAAGGTGTGACCAATGCTTGGCCGGCTCTTGTCCTTCCGCTCGGAAGGGCACCGGACCGGAGAAAAATGACAGCTGCACCTGGCGACCGAGGTCGAAGTTGTTGATCAGGTTGCGACCCCCGGGCTTCGCCAGGAACACCACGGCCCCCCCGTGGGTGAGATCCACTCCCACCTTGATCTGGCCGTTTTCGAGAAAGCTCATCTTTGCCCCGGGTGGGACCTGCGTGGCCGTCTCCTCCTCCGCGAAGAGCGGCCATGGCAGAGCCGCAAGAGCCGCCATTGCTCCGACTATGAATTTCAGGTGCTTCATCCGTTCAGGATCTCCCTTGAGGGCTGGGGACAGTTCATTTTTGGAAAGGTCGAGATGCCGAGGAGAGGAACTTCATGGCCCCGTGACCGGTGGCATTCAGTGTTTCCGACCGAGTCCGAACTGATCACCCTGGTGCACGGGAAGGCCGTCCAGAAAATCGATTTCGAGCAGTTTCTCGCTGGCGACATGTCGGCCTTGCTCGTCCTCAAGGGTGGTGAGAACCCGGTGTGCCGACACTTCCACGACCTCACCGCTGGAGGGATAGGCGAAGCGGCCATCCAGGCTGAAGGTGACCCAGCCGGGGTCGTCACGGCAGAGGATGCTGCCGAGCTGCTTTGGCGGCATGACCGTTGCGTCGAAATAATGCACCCTCTGGTTGTACCCATCGCAAACCCAGATCTCCCGTTCATCCGGGGTCAGGCCGATGCCATGGCTCGGACAGCCATGCCGTTTGACCGGTCCTTGGGAGAAGCCCTGCACCTCGACCCGGTGCAGCATTTTGCCTGAGGAGGTATCACCGATCTCGAAGCCGAGAAGACCGTTCACATTGACAAAGCAGAGCGAGCCTTTGGCATTCACCGTGAATGGACGGATGGGCGCGCTGAAGGGGCCGACTTCTCTCACGATTTCGTGTGTGGCCGTATCGACCACCCTAAGCAACGGAGAGCGCAGTCCGGCGAGGTAGGCGTGCGCTCCGGAGGCGTCGACCACCGTGTTGTGCGCCCCGGTCTGTGGTGTGTCGATCCGTTTCAGGAGGCTGCCATCCGCCGCGTTCACCACGTTCCAGAAGTCCTTTTCAAATGAGGGTTGGTAAAGGAACTTGCCGTCCGCAGTCATGGACATGCGGTCGCAGCCTCCCTCATAGGGTTTTCGCCAGAGCAAATCGTCTGAATCCAGGTCGAGACATGACAGCGTGTGGGTCGTGCTGATGAACAGGCGACGGGTGGCGGCATTTGCACAAATTCCCTTCACGTTTCGGGGAGCGCCCTTTTCATCGGGGTCACTAAAGGCAATCCGTTTCACAAATTTGTGACTGTCATCCATGTCGAAAACCAGCACCCCTTGCCCTCCCCAAGCGAGATCGTTGCGGATGCCTGGGGCGGCAACGTAGAGAAAATGCGTTTCGCTCTCCGCCGCCCGGACACGGACGGTAAGGAGGAGCAGAAGCAAGAGACATCGGAGCCCGTTCATGGAGATGGCTGGATAGGAGGAGGGAGGGAGAAAGAATCAAGGTTGCTGAGGAGCCAGATACCGCTCCAACTCGCGGAGAGCGACCACTTTGCAGCTTTCCTTCTTCAAATGGTCGAGGTATTGCACGAATTTTTCGGGATCGGTGTTCACCCAGGGATGCTTGATGTCGGGAACGCCGTGAAAGGTCATCACCGCAATCTTTCCACCGCGGGCGCCGGCCACGGCGGCTTTGAACTGTTCCAGCGTGCTTTCCGGCTTTCCGTCGAAAGCTTGCGGCAGGGTCAGGGGCTCGTCCTTGGCGGGATCGTAGACTTGGGCTCCGCCAGCGCGGGCGAAGCGGTAACCGCGATCCCTCAGGATCTTCACGGCCTCCGCGCTCGTCTGGTATCCCGGATAACAGAAGCTCCTGGGCAGGGCGATCCCGTGGGCCTGGCATTGCTGCTCGATATATTGAATGTCGGCGATGATCTGTGCGGGGGACTGTTTCCCCACTCCTGTATGACGCCGGGTGTGATTGCCGATTTCAAAGCCGGCGGTGTCGAGCGCCTTGATCTGTTCCCAGGTCATGTAATGCTCTTTGTCCAAAGTGAATTCGAATCCTTCGGTGATGAAAAAAGTTGCCCCGAAGCCGTATTTCTTCAGCAGTGGGGCCACGAAGGTGGCATGACTGGCGACCGAATCGTCAAAGGTCAGGACCACCAGACGGTCCGGAACGGGTTCCACGGCTTGGGTAGCAGCCAGCAGGAATAGCCCCCAGAGGAGCCCGGGGATGGCGTTGGAGAGGAGACCTGGTCGGTGACGCATGCGGTTGGAATGTTGAGATTTCAGTGAGGATTGCAGCGGCGTTTCCGGTGAAGCCGGGAGGATGGGATGCCTGCGGGGCGGGAGCCTGATCCGGCGGGTCCATCTACTTCCCACGTTTTTGAGCAGGAGGGACGTTGGGAAATTTCGGGGCCAGCCCGAAGTTGCGGCAGTCCTCATCGACTTCGTCACTCCAGGCTTGGTAGAGGGCTTTCAACTCCGCGAGTTTGCCGGGCTCCGAGGCGGCGACGTCATGCTGCTCCCCGGTGTCATCGGCAAGGTGGAAGAGCATGTCCCGGGCGGGCTGTTGTTTCGGCCCCGGAGTGGCGTCGCCTTCGGTGGAATGGACGAATTTCCAATCCCCCCGGCGGGCCGCATAATTGTTGCTCATGGTGCGGCTGCGCCAGAAGAGGGACTCATGCACCGGACCGCTCAACCCGCCAGTGAGGAAAGGCAAAAGGTCCCGGCCATCGATTCTGGAGGCATCGGCTCCGGCCTGGGCCAGGGCGGTGGCGCTGATGTCAAAGGTGATTACCGGGTGGGGGAACGTGGTTCCCGGGGCGATGATTCCTGGCCATCGCATCAGAAGGGGAACCCGGATGCCCCCCTCGAACGTTTCGCACTTCGACCCCCGCAGAGGAGTGTTGCGCGATCCGTTGACGGCATTGCGCGTGGTCGGGCCGCCGTTGTCGTTGTGGAAAATGACGAGCGTGTTGTCCCGCTGGCCGATCGCGTCGAGTTCCGCAAGGACACGGCCGATGCCATCGTCCATCGCGCTGAGCATGGCGGCGTAGGTCCGGCGTTTCGGATCCGTGATCCCCGGAAAGCGCGCGCTGTATTTCTCGACAGCTTGCAACGGGGTGTGCACCGCATTGAAGGCCAGATAGAGAAAGAACGGTTTCGAAGAACCTTTCTGGCGCGCGAGGAATGCGGCCGCTTCTTCACCGAAGGCATCGGTCAGGTAGCGGGTTTCTTCGACCGGTTCCCGATTGCGGAGGATGGGGGCGTTGTACTCGCCCTTGCCGGAAGGATTGATGATGTACTGGTGCCCCCCGCCGAGGAACCCGAAGAATTCGTCAAACCCCCGGTCCACCGGCGTGAAGCCCTCCCCGGTGCCGAGATGCCATTTGCCGACCATGCCTGTGGTGTAACCCGCCGCCCGCAATCGGGCTGGGAGGGTGTCCGCCTGCGCGGGCAGGGGGCCGCCGAGATCCTCGATGCCATAGCGCTGCTGGTAGCGGCAGCTCATCAGGGCGGCACGGGTGGGAGTGCAAAAGGAACCGTTCGAATAGGCATCGGTGAATCGCACGCCTCCCCGGGCAATGGCGTCGATCTGCGGAGTGGGGATGTCCCCGCATCCGTGCGCCCCGATGTCTCCATACCCCATGTCATCGGTGAGGATGACGATGATGTTGGGACGGGGGGCGGCCGCGCCCAAGGCGGACGCCAGCCCCAAACAGCTGGCGAGCAGGAGAGATCTGGTCATGGGTTCGTACCGGGTCCGGTGGAGGCGCTCACTTCACTTTGAGCACCCCGCGCATGATGATGTGGTGCCCTGGGAAAGAGCAGAAGTATGGATAGTCAGCGGGCTTTGACGGAGCGGTGAATTCGATGATTTCTTCCTTTCCATGGTCGAGCAACTGGCTGTGCCAGAGGATGTCCGGGCTCTCGGGGATGAATCCGTTCTCGAAGCCCTTGGCCCCCAGAGCGAGGGCCTTGTTGGCCAGTTCGTCAATTTTTCCGGGATTCACCAGGAGAAGGTTGTGCGGCATGAAGTCCGGATTGGCGAACGTGAGGCGGATCTTTTTTCCGGCCGTCACAGTCAGCTCTTTGACATCATAGGTGAGACGCTCCGGAACGGTGGCGATGCGGATGGTGGTGAGTTCGGGCGTGTCGGAGAGAATGCCGGACTTGCCCGCGGCGGCTTCCACTTCCCCGGCCACGAGCCCGCCATGCATGGAAGCCTCCACATTGAACCACAAATGCTGCACCGTGTTGGCGGCAATGCGGGCGTGAGGTTCAGGCGATTTGAGGAGTTGGCCGAGCAGTTCGACGTTCCGGACGTTGTGTTGCTGATGGACCCAGAGGGCTTCGAGTAGCGGATGGGCGTCCTCTTTCTTGGCGGGATCGAACTGTTTCATCCACTGCTGGGTGGCGGCGATGACTTCCTTGGTGTCACGGCCGCTTAGTTCCACACGGGTGCGCTGACGGACGCTGTCCGTGGGGTGTTTCAGGTTGTCGAGCAGTGCCGGGATTGGCTGGCCGGCAATGGCCACCGGCTTCTGCAGGGGACGCCCCGTGGCGGTCATGCGGTAAATCCGGCCATGCTGGTGGTCGCGGTTGGGGTCACGCACATTGTGCTGCATGTGTCCGATGATGACATTGTGCCAGTCTGAGAAATAGAGGGCGCCGTCCTCCCCAAAAATGGCATCGGAGGGGCGGAAATTTTTGTCGCCGCTCATGAGCAGGCCGCGTGATTTTTCCTCCACCTTGCTGCCATCTGCCTGGATGGTGGTGACGGTGAGCTCATCCCCCGCCGGCTCGCCCCAGACCGCGCCGGTTTCGGAGTTCCGCTCAAGGTGGTAGTGCTTGATCCCCAGGAATCCGATGACGTTGCAGATCAGGAAATCTTGCTGCATCGATTCGGGGAAATGGGTGCTGGAAACGATCTCGCTCGCGGTCACGGGACGCACTTCCTTTTTGAGGAGTTCGTGCATTTTGAAGCCGCTCCCTTCCGGCCGCACCTGGTAGGCGCGTCCTCCGGTGCCGTCAGTGGCATAGTGGTATCCCCAGGAGTCGAAAGAAATGCCGTGGGGATTGGGCGAATTGACCGCGTGCATCGCGATGGTGAAGCGGCGCGGATCAAACCGGTACATCGCGGAGGCTTCCGCCTGCAAGGAGGGCCCCCAGGGGTGCTCATGGTTGTGCACCATGAAGACGCCGCTCTGCCAGTAGATGCCTCCATCCGGTCCATAGATGAGATTGTTCGCCCCATGGTGGGTGTCGGAGGAATCCAGACCCTGCAGCATGATGGTGCGTTCATCGGCGATGTCATCGCCGTCGGTGTCTTTGAGAAAGAGGATCTCCGGGGGGCAGGTCACCAGAACCCCGCCATTCCAGAATTCAAAACCCAATGGATTCTGGACCTTGGCGAACTCCGTGACCCGGTCAGCCTTGCCGTCTTTGTCGTCATCATGCAGGATCAGGAGGGCATCGTTCATGGGTTTGAGAGGCTCCCATTTTGGATAGGTCCCCCAGGCCGAGGCCCAAAGCCGACCTTTGCCGTCGACTTGCATCTGCACTGGATTGACGAGTTGGGGGAACCGTGATTCATCGGCGAAGAGGTTCACCTCGAATCCTTTGGCGACAGCCATGTGTTTGATGCCTTCTTCGCCGCTGATATAGTTCAGAGTACCCTCCTTCATCGCGCTCGAGCTTTTGCTTTTGCCGCCCACGTTGGAGATGACTTCGATGGGCTTGGGGACATTGCTGTCGTCAATGGTCTTGTCCTTTCCGGTGGCCAGAGCCCAGACGCGCTCGTCGCGGTTGGCGGTCATGACATCGAGCATGGACTGCTCGTGCTGGAGGACGACGGCGTTGTTTTGATCGTTGGTGAAAGTCAGGGTGGAGCGACCTCCCCAGACATCATTGCCATCGCGGGCGCGGTAGCGGTTGTTCCAGTGGTAATCTTTGTCGAGGACCGCCTCGCGCAGCGCATCCAGCGAGGGCGCGGCGGCGACCGTCTTGCCGGTCAGTGCCTTGGCGATCACCTCGGCGAGCTGGCGGTTGCCTTCCACGGTGAGATGTACCCCGTTGATGGTGAGTGGTGTCTTGGCAGCCTTGAAGAGCTCCTGCGTGGGATGGAAGAGATCAACATAGGCCACGCCGGCTTCCTTGGCGGCGGCCTCGGTGGCTTTGGTGTAGGCCTCAAGCTGCAGGTTGTGCGCTTTGCCGTCGGGCACATTGACGTTGTGGGTGTCCTCATGGGCGATGGGACTGAAGAGCACGACCCGGGGGAAACTCCGGCCATTGGCTTTGGTTCCCCGGACATACCGCACAAACTCGACGAGTGTCTTGCGGTAATCATCCGCCTTTTCGACACCATCAAACGATTCGTTGTAGCCGAAGAAACCGAACACCACATCGGCTTTGACGTGGCGCAGGTAGTCGGTCATGTGGACATGGCCTTTGCTGCGCGGGAAAGAACCGGGCCGATCCCCGCTCGCGCTCATGTTGCGGAAACTCACCTGCCGGCCGGGAATCTGGCTTTGCAGCAGCGTTTCCATCCAGCCATCGTGCTGCATGCGATCCGGCAGACCGTTCCCGAGAATGGCGACGACATCGTTCTTGGCAAAGGCGAAGGGCACCGGATCACGGTAACCCTCCGGCACCGGGGCCAGCTCCGGCTCTTTGGGGGTCTCCGCCGGTTTGGCGCCGCCCTGCTTGGAGGCGGGTTTGCCCGGTTTGCCGGCGAAGGTGAGGTAGGTCGGTTTGCCCTGGTTTTTGACATCGATCTCCATCGCTTCCGGGGCGTCCACGCCGCTGATGCGGAATACTTCTTTTCGGTCCGCATCCAGTAGGGTCAGAGTGAATCCATCGAGCCGGTGCTCGAACCCCTGGCGGTTCCAGATGCCGATTTTCTCGATTTCTTTTGCGGTGCCCAGATCGGCCTCCCACCAGGGATTTGTGGTCCCCGCATTGGAGGTATGGGTCTGCCCTCCTTTGTTGTAGTCGGGATCCTTGTTGCCGTCGAGCGCCTTGGCTGCCACGGCTCCCCCATTGGTGCTGGATTGTGTGGCTTTCGCCCCGGACGCGACGTTTTTGCCACCGCTCAGGATCTCCACTTCCGCCAGGGTGAGAATGCGCTTGTCACCGGGCAATTCGATGCGGACAAAGCGGGCCGGTTTGCCCGTGACCAGAGGTGCCGCGGAAGGCCCCGCGGGATTGGCGGCATTCGCCGACTTGGTTTCCTTCTTGTCATCCCGTTGGGCTTTCTGGTTTTCCTTCCTGGCCGGCTTGGCCTGGGGATCCTTGGTGTTGCGGTTCGCTGGGATCGGACTCTCCCAGCCCGAGTACATTTCCGGCTTGATTCCCCGCGCGTAACTTCCGCCACCGAAGGTGTTGGGCTTGAAGGGGCCCACAAAAGAGATGTCCAAGTCCGGCTTGATGTCCATCTCCATCCCCAGGGACCAAAGCATGCCGTTCACGAGGAGGCGGCGGTAGCCGTCATTGGTGATGTCCTCGGACGTGCCATACAGCGAGGTGAACACACGGCCTGTTTTGCCGGAGGCGGACTGGTAGGTGCGGGTCCATTCGGACGGCATCGGCGGCTTCGTTTCGTCGGCGGGTGACTCCGGGGTCATGCCATTGAGGGGCTGAGCCATGGTCAGCACATCACCATCGGTTGGTTTCCCGACGTAACCGCCCGCCTGGACCCAGACGTTCTTCACCCCGCGCAGGATCGGATGGTCTTTCCTCTTCTCGACGATGCTGATGCGGGTGCTTTGCGCGTGGTTTCTGCCGTAGTGCCCCACCCAGGTCTGTCCCAGCACCTGATGGCCGAAACCCAGCTCATATTCCGGTCCTTTGAAGTCGAAGGAGTATTTGGGGAAGGGAGCGTCCTGTCCCATCTTGAAACCATGAGTCGCGGTCCGCATCCCCACGATGGGGCCGCCCCGGTTCAGATACGCATCAAAATGCTGCATTTGTTCCTTCGGGAAGTTCTGGAACCGCAGGAACACCACCGCGAGGTCGGCGGTGTCGAGCGCCTCCATCCCCGGCATGTTCGAGTTGCCCGCGACAATCTCGCCGGTGGCAGGGTCGATGTTGAACAGCACCGTGCATTTGAATCCCTGATGTTTGGCAAGGAGCCGGGCGAGGGCGGGCAGGGACTCCTCGGAGCGGTATTCATGATCGCCTGCCAGAAAAACGAGGTGCCTCCCTTTGCCGGGGCCTTCAGTGCCTTCAAAAACAAGGGGTACGGCACTGGCAACGCCGGCGAATGACAACAGACTGAGGAGGAGGAGTTTCATGGGGTTTGGTTTGGGAACAGACAGGGAGGGTGGCTGGAAAAAGGGTTTCATCTGGGCTTTTGCTCGTGGGTAACGGGTTTTGCGGGATGACGGCGCACGGCGACGTCATTTTTCTGTGGAAGTCCTTTGGAGCTGCGGCCTGCGGCGATCAGTTTTTCAAGGAGGGATTGCATCCCGGCAACCCTTTCGGGTTCCTCAGAGGCAAGATTTTTGGTTTCACCGAGATCGCTTGAAAGATCGTAGAGCTGGATCGGTTGGCTCTGGTCGCCCCCTTTGCTCCAACCTCCTGAGCCGGGCGCGGCGATGTATTTCCACGAACCCAGTCGCACCGCAGGGATGCCATTGATCGAAGCGCTGACGGCATTTTCACGAACCGGTTCGTCCCCGCCTTTGAGGAGCGGCAGCAGGCTGAAGCTGTCTTCCCCCGCGTTGTCCGGAAGTTTGGCATCGAGGATTTCGGCGAAGGTGGCCATGAGGTCGGCCTGGTGCACGAGTTGGTCGCAGACACTGCCGGATTTCACGACACCGGGCCAGCGGACGATGAAAGGAACCCGGTGTCCTCCCTCCCACGCATCTGCCTTGTAGCCGCGCAGAGGTCCGCTGGGATGGTGTCCCATCTTTTCAAGCTCGCCGACACCGATGTAAGGCGCGCAGCCATTGTCGCTGGTGAAAACAACGAGGGTGTTCCCTGCGGCCCCGCTTCTGTCCAAAGCCTCGAGAACACGGCCGATGACGGCGTCAGTCTCCATCACCAGATCGGCATAGCGGTTCATCCCGCTCTTGTCCTTCCAATCATCATTCACCGCCAGCGGAGTGTGGGGACTGGTAAACGGGAGATACAGCAGGAAAGGCTCCGGGGTTTTCGCCTGGCGCTCGATGAAATCCACCGCGTGTTCGCCCAAGGCTGGCAGGATGCCTTTGAGGTTCCAGTCTTTGAGGGCGGGACCCTGGGTGCTGGCGAGGTTGTTTGTGAAATCCTCCGGGGGTAGGAATCCGGTGGGAATACCCAGAGTGCGGTCATTCTCGAGGAAGCAGTAGGGTGGCCAGTTGGGGACATCGGTGCCGAAGTAGCTGTCGAATCCCCGCGTCACCGGTCCCCCGGGGATGGGCTTGGTGAAGACCTCGCGCCACGCGGCCAGGTGCTCCTCTGTGGGCACGGGAGCCTCGTCGTTGTTTCCCTTCCTGCCGACCCCCTGGAAGAACCGGCGCTGCGAATCATCAATGGGCCAGTCCCAGCCAAGATGCCACTTGCCGATGGCTGCCGTGCGGTAGCCCTGTTGCTGGGCAAGAGTGCCGATGGTCATGCGGTCGGGAGCGATCAAAGGAGGGCCGAAAACACCCACGATGCCGCTTTGCAAACGGGAACGCCAGTGATAGCGACCGGTGAGGAGCGTGTAGCGCGACGGGGAGCAGACCCCGGAGGAAGAATGTCCGTCGGTGAAGCGCATTCCTTGGGAGGCCAGCGCGTCAATGTGCGGGGTGGGGATTTTCCCCAACCCGGGATGGTAACAGTGGACATCACCGTAACCAAGGTCGTCGGCATAGAGGACGACGAGGTTGGGTCGCGCCGCCAAGGCCGCGGCTCCGGTCAGTAACCAGGCAAGCAGAAGGCAGGCGGCAGGGCTGGGTTTCATGCGGGATGGCTCGGGATGCTCTCTCTCACCGGGGATAATCCGCACCGGTGAGGCTCTGGAGGACGGATTTCTGCCATTGGTGGAGCGTCTCTTCCAAGGCCTCGGCGGTGGCGGGTTGCTGGCCAATGAGATTGGTCTTTTCTGCGGGGTCGGCCTCGAGATTGAAAAGCTCCTTTTTGGGGGCGCTTTTTTTCTGCTCGTGGATGACCAGCTTGAAGCGGCCATCTATGATGGCGCGGGGGCCAAGGTAATCGTCCTCGGTGATCCTGGGGTGCTTGATGTTGGTGAAATTTCGGGTCGCGATGCCTCCCATGAGCTTGACCAGCGGGGTGGTTCCTTTTTGCAGTTCCGGGTCGAGGTAGGGCTCCGCCCCGCGGAGATGGGCACTGTTGAAATCCCAGAAAAACAGTGGTTTGGGGCGCGCGGTCATCCGGCCATCCAGCAAGGGCATGAGGTCGATGCCGTCGAGGGGACGGTCGGGAAGCGGCTGGTCGGTGAGGGCACAGAGGGTTGGCAGAAGATCGCTGGTGGACGCGCGGACGGCGGTGCTGCGGGGCTTGGGAATGCGGGCCGGCCACTCGATCAGACCGGGGACCAGGGTGCCGCCGTCGTAGACTTGGCCTTTGACCCCGCGGTGCGGAGTGACGAGCGAACCATCGGCCGATGTGCCGTTGTCGCCGCAATAGAAAAGGAGGGTGTTCTCGCGGAGTCCCTCGGAGGCCAGGTGCTTCCGCAGCGTCCCGATCGAGCGGTCCATGGCCGTGATTTCGGCATAGCGCTCGCGCAGCACCTCGCCTTGGGGACGGGTTGTGGGTCCTCCTGTTTCGTTGGAGGTGAGTTTGACCTTCTTTTCCTGGTATTTTACCGGCAATTCGTCGTAGAGGGCGAGGTCCGCCGGGAGTCCGCTGTAGGGTTCATGCGGGGAGCCGAACCAGACCACAGTGAAGAACGGCTGACCGGACTGTCGGGTGCGATCTATGAAACGGATGGCCTCTTCGATGAGAATCTCGGAACTCTCGCCCCGGATGACCTCCGGTGTTCCGCCGTTGCGCGAAAGCGAGGGATTCAGTTCGAAGAAATTGTCGTGCGACACCCATTCGTGGAATCCCATCGCACCGGGATTGGTGGGCGACGCGGCTTTCACCGGTCCCAGGTGCCATTTGCCGAAATGCCCGCAATGGTAACCAGCTTTGCCGAGGATCTGGGCGATCGTGGTTTCTTCCGGACGGATCGAACAGCCGGGGGTGAAGGTGCCCATGCGGTTGGGATGACGACCGGTCATGAAGCTGGCACGGGTCGGGGAGCAGCTCGGATGCGCGGCATAGAAATTCTCGAACCGAAGTCCGGTGGCCGCCATTTCATCGAGGACCGGTGTTTTGAGGTAGGGGTGGCCATTGTAGCCGGTTTCCTCCCAGCCGTGGTCGTCACCCATGAGCAGGATGATGTTCGGTTGCGCCGCCCTGGCCGCAGGCAGCAAAGCGGTGGCGAGAAGGAGAATGGAGAGCTGGGGCAAGGACTTCATGGCCGTGGAATGGGTCACCGGCCGTCACCGGTGTAGATGATTTTCCCGTCTTTGGGAGCCCCGGGCCATGGGTATTGTCCGGGGGGATAGCTTTTGGGCTGGGTGGCCCGGAGGGCATCAACATGGGCCTTGATATCGGCGGGCACATGCTGGTTCTCGTCACGGCCATAGACATAAGGCAGCGCGGGATCCATAAGGATGGGGAGTTCCCCGAGCGGGGGGCGTTGCGCGCCGACCGCCTTCAGTCGGGCCTGCATCTCCGCCACCAACCCGGGGTGCTGCGCGGCGACGTCCGACTTTTCGCCGGGATCGTCCGTGAGGTGGTAAAGTTCTTTGCCGACCAGTTTGAAGTCACCTTGGCGCAGCGTGGGAAGGCGCACGCTGCCGGACACTTCAATGACGATCTCCTTGCGGGGGCTGGGCTTGTTTTCCAGAAGCACCGCGCTCATGTCCATGCCGTCGAGAGGAAGCTTCTGCCGCAAAGAGCCGCCGCCCAGAGTGACGAGCGTGGGAAAGAGATCGGTCACATTGATCAGGGCGTCGTTGGTGGCGCCCGGTTTCAGCCGCCCGGGCCAGCGGGCGATGAAGGGCACCCGGATGCCGCCCTCAAAGGTCGTGTTTTTGGTGCCGCGCCAAGGTTTGTTGACCTCTTCGGTGAGACCGCCGTTGTCGTTGGTGAAAATGACGAGCGTGTTGTCGGTGAATCCGTGCTTCTCAATGGCCCCGAGGATACGGCCGAGGCCTTCGTCGAGACATTTGATGGCCGCGGAGCGCTTGTCCATCGTGTCGGTATGGCGGGGGATTTCCTCCAAGGGGCCATGGATGGCGTTGAAGGCGATATAGTGGAAGAACGGTTGGTCCTTCGACTGGAGGCTCAGGAGACGCACGGCTTCATCGGCGATGAGATCGGTCGAGTAGCCCTTCTCCAACACCGGACGTTGGTCGCGGTGCCAGTCATGGACACAGAAGATGGCGGGCGCATTGTGGGGGATGGTGTGGGTTGTGTAGTCGATGCCCCACCCGTAATGGCCGTACTGATGATCAAATCCCTGTCCCATCGGCAGTTGCCCGGGAAGCCATTCTCCGAGGTGCCATTTGCCCACCAGAGCCGTGGTGTAGCCGACCTCCTTGAGCGCCTCCGCAACGGTGCGCTCCTCGGTCGGCAAGCCGAGGATCCGGCGGGTCGGGGTGCCATCTGGCAAATGAGCGAGCTTCATGCCGAGGAGTTCCAGATAGTCCGGCTTTCCAAAATCCTCGGAACGCCAGTCCATCCATTGTCGGAAAGGATAACGGCCGGTCATCAGGGCCGCACGGGTGGTGGCGCACACCGGGGTCATGTAGAACTGGGTCAACCGTGTTCCCTCCGTGGCAAGGTGATCGATGTTCGGTGTCAGCGCGGCCTTTCCGCCATTGAAGCCGGGATCGGCCCAGCCCAGATCATCGGCCATGATGAAGACGATGTTCGGACGGGGAGGTGCGGCGGATCCGGCATGTGTCAGGGCGCATGCCGCAGACAGCAGCAGCGGGTGGAGCAGTCGTCTCATGTTGGCAGCGTCAGGTCGGGAGCGGGGGAAAGGGAGATGGAACCAACCTCGGGGAGGTAGTCGCAGGCGGGAACCGGTCCGGGAGATGCTAGGATGTTTGGGGGGGATAGGGAAGTTTCTTTTTCTGGCGATCCTGGTGGAGGGCCATCCTGCTACTGATGGCGCCGTCCCGGAGTGACGGAGCCGAAAGGTTTCATCGTTCGGTGCGGACCTGTTCTTCCAACCAAGGCGACACTTTTTCCATCCACTTGGCGGCGTGTTCCCGCAGTCCGGTGCCGCTGAAATGCACGCCCTGACCTTGGCGTTCCCGAAGGTTGCCTTTCAATGCATCGCTGTCCGGACCTTCGAGGGCGATCCCATCGGTCCAGAGCGATTGCTGGGCGGCGCGGATGTCGGACGAGGCTTCGTCACCGGGGACGTGGTAACTCACGAGGGCGACAAACCAGGGAGCTTCCCAGCCAATTTCCTTGCGGGAGTCGCGGATCAATTTCTCAAGATACGCCCGGTAGAGACTGCCGGTCAGCGTCCGGGTGGGATCTTTTTGATTGGCGTCGCTCTCGCCTTGGTGCCAGAGCACGGCCCGGAATCCGTGGGGTCCGGCGGCTTTCAGCCGGGTTAGAAAGGCGGCGTAGGCCTCGCCTTTGCTGGCCCAGGCACCACCAGGGAGTTGTGCGACGCGGCTCAGGATGGTGGGGGGATTCGGAAAGGTCGTGTTTTTGGGCAGCCACTCCCGCACGCTGGTCGCACCGATACCGCAGGGAAGGAAACCGACCGGCACCTGGAAGTGCCGCACCATCGCGTCGCCCAGCGGCGGCATGAAACTCCCTCCCCGACCGCTCGCGCCTGGCTGGGGATCATTGGCCAATTGCCAGCGGGTGCCATCGAATGAGGCCACGCGTCCGGTCTGGGTGCTTTGTTTCTCCTCTCCATGATTGGCGGAATTGGATTGTCCGGCGACAACAAAGACTTCACCGATGCCGAGGTGGTCCACGCCTGCTCCGGCCAGCACCTGACCGTTTTTCGAGACTCTCACTTCCAAATGGTGCCATCCGCCTGCCGGCGCCGTGAGGCTGCCGTGAAAGCCATCCTTGCCAACCTGGGCCTCCCAGCTCTGCCAGGAGCCCGGGTGATCCTCCGCGACCAGGCGCGTTTCGAATCTGACTCCGGTGGGGTCGATCCCCGACAGCGTGCCACGAATTCCCACCACGCCCTGATTGAGCGCATTCCTTTGAATGATCTGGTAATCAAGCGGCTCCGTCAGGGCCATCTCGGCAGCAGACAATGCGGTGACCAGAACGGGCAGGGAAGCCAGCAATGTGAAGAAGAGGTGATTCATCCCGGGGCAAAAGACCGGCTCATTCCTCCTCTTGGAAGGACATCGATTGGTCTTTGTCCTGAAACTCGATCCCGTAACCATCCAGATCAATGGCCGGATGCCGTCCCTTGAGGAGGATCTGGTTCCCGGGCGGGCAGGGTCCTTTTTCCCGTCTCCATGATTTTTCCAAAAACGCCTGCCACGGCGTGTCACGCGTCTTGGTTCCCGGTCACTTCGGGGCTTTTTTGGGCGGCTCGGTGCGCGGCGTCAAAAATGAATCGATCAGGGCCTTGTCGGCGTCACACGTTGCCCCGTTCTTCGGCACTGCGATGCCCGCCGTCCAAAGGATGCCGTTGATCACCAGTTTCCGCATTCCCGCATTGTCCCAGGCCGAGTGCGCATCCAGACCGCTGAAGCTGAAGGATCGGCCACCTTTCGGCCTCTCGTAAGACCAGGACACGATGTCCTTGTCGCCGCCCTTGGGCGAGCCCAGTTCCACTTTGCCGGACCACACCAGAGGGGTAATGCCCTCCATGCCGGGGGTGAACTGAAAGTGGTTCAGCCACCCGTCATTGATCTTCCAGGAAGTCACGCCTTGGGTGATGGGATGGTCGGGGAAGGTATCGTGAACACTGTCCCAATGGCCTCGGCTGGAAAGAGCATTGTAAACCCCGCCCTGCCAATCCATGGACTGTTTGGCAAATGCAGGGGGGAATTCCACCGCCTGATGAATGCTGACGATTCCCACGCCGGCATCCACCAGTTTTTGCACCGTGGCGATCCGCTCCGGCGAATTCAGATAAGCCTGCTTCCCTCCGCCGTCGGTGTAGAACACGATGGATGCCGCTCCATTGAACACCGTTTCATCGGACGGCCAATCCTCCCGGACCAGGACCGGAGTGACTCCCGCAGTCTGTTTCAGCAGTGTCTCCATCAGCCTGCAGCCGCCCAGATAGTCATGATGGCCGCTCCGGTCAGCCTCTTTGACCTTTCCAGCGACGAGGATGATCTTGGCGCTCTCGCCAGCGCGGGACAGTGTGCCAAAAGCGGTGCAAGCGGCAATGGGGATGAGAAGCAGAGCGCGGCGGTTCATGGGGCTTGGGAGGGGCCGGGGTTGGTGCGGCAATTGGAGTGGGCAGAATACGGGATCCTAGGCAGGAGCCTGGAAAAAACGCAACCGAAATCAGGCGACATCGGAGCGTCTAGGGTCTTTACCGTATTACAGCACCGCCGTCACTGTCACCTCGCCGAGGCCGCCGATCTCCAAAGCGAAGCGGTCACCAGTCCCGTGATCGAGCAGGGTGACCCCGAGCGGGGAGGCCGGAGTGAGGACCCGGATTTGGCGTTCCTCAAAAGTGATCTCCTTGCCACCGGCGGCAGGAGCGAGGAAATAGGTCCGCTCCCCGGCGCTGGTCGCGAGCATCACGAGGCTCCCGACCTCCACGCGTCCAGGTGGGGGCAGCACAAGGGACTGGAGCTGAGCCAGGGCCGACTCCGCTTCGGCAGCCCGCAGGGCCTGTCCCCGCGCAAGATAACTGCTTTCTAGGCCTCGGGTGTCGTACTTGTTTTCCGCCTTGCTCTGGGGATCGGTGGCCGCTTCATGGGCGGCACGGGATGCCCGGGCATAGGCATCGAGCTCCTCCCGGAGGGTGGCGATGAGTGCGGCAACAAGAGCGGTTTTGTCCATTCGATGACTTTTGAAGGGGAGGAAGGGAAGGGTGCGCGGGGATGGGATACCGCAGGGGATTCCCTTTTTCAACCCTACGGGATAGGGGCCACCTCATCCCTCGCGTCAATTCTCTTGTTCTGGGTTCACCAGGCTTCCAATGCCAAAGAACCATAAGATCCGCCCCGCCGGGAGGCCGGATCGCCAGAGTGCGCTGACAGTCAACCATGTCTGGAGCAGGATTCCGATAGCGAAATTGCCGAAGCCCAGATCGACCATCATCCAGTCGCGGATCGCCTGATTGGGCCTCGGTGGAATTGACGGAAAGGGGGGGCATCGTGCACCACCCGGAGGAAGCCGCCATTGAGCCGGGCTTGACGGAGGGGGAAGCTTCCCACATGGTGAGCTGACATTGTCCTACCATGGCCACCCTTCCTGTTCTTGCCTCCATTCCCTTGGACCGTCACCCCTACCGCGTTGTGCCGGGGACAAAGGTCCGCCTCGACAAGATCGATCCGGCGGATCAGCACCTGTATGAAGGGGACAAATCGGAGGGCAAAAACGCTCTCGTTCCTCTGGCTGCGGAACTCGGCAGTCTGCAAAACCTCCTCTACGCCCAGGGCCGGAAACGCCTCCTCGTGGTGCTTCAAGCGATGGATACGGCGGGCAAAGACGGCACCATCCGCGATGTGTTTGCCGACATGGACGCGATCGGCGTCCGCGTGGTGGCTTTCAAGGCTCCCAGCGAGCCTGAGTTGGCCCATGACTACCTCTGGCGGGTGCATTCCCAGGTGCCCCGCAACGGTGAGGTCACGGTCTTCAACCGCAGCCATTATGAGGATGTCATCGTCGTGCGAGTCCGTGGGTTTGCTCCTGAGGAACGCTGGTCGAAGCGGTTCGACCATATCCGTTGCTTTGAGCAGATGCTTGTCGATGAGGGAACCACCATCGTGAAGTTTTTTCTCCACATCAGCAAAGAGGAACAAAAGGAGCGGCTTCAGAGCCGCCTCGATGATCCGGAAAAGCGTTGGAAGTTCAACCCCGCCGACCTCGAGGACCGGGCCCGCTGGTCGGATTACCAGAGGGCCTACGAGGAGGTGCTCTCCCGCACCAGCACGGAAGCGGCCCCGTGGTATGTCATTCCCGCAAACCGCAAGTGGTACCGCAATCTGGTGATCTCCCGCATTCTCATCGACACGATGACCGGCCTGAAGATGGAATTTCCGAAACCGGACTTCGACCATAAAAAGATTATCGTGGAGTGAGGACCTCCGCACGACGAAACGAACCCCTTTCCTGTTCCCCTGTCATGACTGCTCTGATCCGCGACATAGGCCTTTTTGGGGCGAACTTTCCTGTTCGCTCCGCCGGGTGGGGCCTCCTGCTGTCTACGGTGATGATGTCAACTGCCGTGGGATCCGAGCCCGGTCCAGAGCCCGGCCCCTTGGTGCGTTGTTTTGCCGCTCCGTCAGCTGCGGTGCCCCCCTTTGTGGCCGGTCGATTTGATCCCCGACCGGGCGAGACCATCGCCCTGGTTGGGGGTTCCCGCTGGGTGGAGGAGTCCCGTGAGGGCACCTTCGAGACCCTGCTCCATCTGGCCTATCCCGATCGTGATTTCCGAGTGCGCAGCCTCTCCTGGCAGGGTGACTCGGTGTATGCCCAATCCCGACCCCATTTTTTCTACACCGCGACCGGCGATGACAAGCCGGGCAGCGTGCCCGACCAGCGGGAGCGGGTCGTACCGGGCATCATCGTGGCGGAGTTCGGGCGGATGGAGTCCCTTGACGGACGGGAACGCCTGCCGGAGTTCGTGGCCGCCTATGAGCTGATGGTGACAGCCTGGCTCAAGCTGACGCCCCGCATCGTGTTGGTCAGTCCGCCTCCTTTCTTTGCGGTCGGTCCGGCGGCTTCACTCGCGGAGGAGCGCAACCGGGTGCTGGCTTCCTACAGCGAGGCCATCGCCGACCTTGCGAAACGTCATGGATGTCTCCATGCGGATCTCTTCAAGGCTCTCGATCCGGCAAAGGCCGGTCTGTCCCGCGACGGGGTCGCGCTATCGGCTGCCGGGCAGAAGGCGGCCTCCCTCGCTCTAGGCGAATCGCTGGGCTTCGGCATCCCTGCCTCAATGCTCGATTCGGCCGAGGTCGAGCCCCTGCGGCAGGCCGTCCAGAAACGCCACCTCCTCTGGCAGCAGTACTACCGGCCCACGAACTGGGCCTTCCTCTTCGGCGACCGCCAGCATGTGCCCAGCAGCCGCGATCATCTGGATGAAAAGCACCGCTGGTTTGTTGAAGAAATGGGGCGCCTTCCTGGAATGCTGAGCGCCGCCGATGCCGACATCACCCGTCTGGCCCGTGAGGCCTCCCCTTGATCCCCCGACCTTGCCGACACATGCCCCTTCCCTTGTTCTTCCGATCCGCCGCGCTTTGGGCTGGCTTGTTTTCTCTGGGAATGTCATGTTCTTCCCCGGTCTTTGCCGACTCTGTGGAGGGAAAGCCCCTGGACGACTCCGTGGCTGCGGAACTGGCATCCTTCACCCTGCATCCCGGTTTGGAGATCGCGCTCTTCGCCGATGAGACCAATGGTGTCGCGAACCCCGTGGCCTTGCAGTGGGACCGTCGCGGACGGCTCTGGGTGCTCTGCACGCTGGCCTATGCCCAGCTCCAACCGGGGCAGTTGCCAGATGACAAACTTTTCATCCTGGAAGACCGCGACGGCGATGGCAGGGCCGATCATACCTCCGTGTTTGCCTCGGGACTGAACATGCCCTCCGGATTCGTGCTGGGGCCCGATGGTGTCTACCTGGGAGAGAGCGAAGACCTGGTCCGGCTCCGCGACACCGATGGTGATGACAAGGCGGATGTCCGCGAGGTTGTCCTGACCGGATTTGGCACGGCGGACACCCATCAGAACATCCGCAACCTGACCTGGGGGCCCGATGGCACGCTGGCCTTTTGTCAGGGACTGCACACCGAGTCGCACGTGGAAACCCCCTGGGGACTGGTCGGCGGTGACACTGCGGGCTTTTGGAGGTTCCACCCCGTGACGATGCGGCTTGAACCTTTTTGCTTCCCGGCCCTTGCCAGTCAGAACCCCTGTGGCGTGGCCTTTGACCGGTGGGGGGCGATGTTTGTCAAAAGCAACAACAAGGAAGTGGGGTTCGTCACTCCGGGGCTGATCCCGACGACGCACCAGCTCGATCTTATGGCGGTTTCCAACATCGGGAGCACTCCGGGGAAGAGCATGGGTGGTGAGATCGCGGAATCCGGCCATTTGCCGGAGTGGTTGCGCGGGCAACTCCTCATCGCGGGCTATTATTCCCACCACATTCACAGCTTTACCCTCCAGCCCGAAGGCGCCGGATTTCGCCGTGTTGAACCTGTGGAACTCCTCCGCTCGAACCACCAAAGTTTCCGGCCGGTGGAAATCCGACTCGGTCCGGAAGGGGCGCTCTATGTCGCCGACTGGTACAATCCCATCATCGGGCATTACCAGGCCTCTCTGCGGCACCCTGACCGCGACCACGAGCACGGGCGGATCTGGCGCATCACCGCCCAAGGGCGCCCCCTGATGCCCCGTCCCGACATCGCAGGCATGACCGATACCTCTTTGCGGAACCAGCTGACGTCCGCGGAACGGTGGAACCGCGAGCAGGCCCGGCTTGAAATTCTCCGTCGCCATATCGGAAACGGAACAGCGTCTCCGCTGCCCGGCATAGAAACCGCTGCCAATGATGCCGAGGCCTTTGAATTCTCCGGGCTCGCCCATGCCTCCGGCGAACTCACCGCAGCCCATATCGAGCGGTTGCTGGCCGGCAAGGAACCGGGGGTGCGGGCGTTTGCGGGCCGTCTTCTCGGCCAGTCAGGCACCGCGTTCCCACATTGGCAGTCCTCGCTGGGAAAGCTCGCTGCCGATCCTGATCCCCGCGTCCGGCTTGAAGCCGTGGTAGCCTGCGGCAATCTGCCGGAGGCTGAAGCCATGGGGATTGCTTTGCAGGTGCTGGACCAGAAAATGGACCAGCACCTCGATTATGCGCTGACCCAGGCGACCCATGCGTTGGCCCCGCGCTGGCTGCCTGCGGTGCGTCAGAACCGCCTGACTTTGGAGAAGCCGGAACAGCTTGCCTACGCCCTCGAAGCCTACGGTGGAAGCGAAGCGGCGGAAACCGCAAGGGACTGGTTGACTCGCGATCTTGCGGCACCGGTGCGGCAGCGTTTTGCCGGTGTGCTCGCCCGACTCGGGACGGCGGAGGATCTGCGGCAGCTTTTTGAAGCTCCGGATGTCGCGGCGCCGACCTTGGCCGCCCTGCGGGAGGCGGCCCAGCGACGGGGACTCCGGCCGGCGGGGGATCCGTTGCCGCGGTTGCAGGCTCTGCTTCAGCCGAGGGAGGCTCCGGGAACCCGCGCCCTGGCGATGGATCTGGCCGGTTGGTGGAAGATTGGGGATCTTGCCCCCGCCGCCAAAGCCGCTCTGCTGGATCACGATGCCCCCGAAGAATTCCGCGCCGCCGCCGCCGGGACTTACGCCCGGCTGGGAGGAAGCGGGGCCGGGACCGACCTGAAATCCGTGGCCGAGTCCTCCGGGACGGTGACCCGGGTCCGGCTGGCCGCACTCGATGCCCTCGCGGGGTTGGAGGTGAAAGCAGCTGCGGAATGCCTGACGGGTGTGCTGTCCAAAGAATCCTTTTCCTCCGAGGCGGTCTCCGCCTGGTTGGTGCCGCTGGTCAACCGAAAGGGAGGGGATGCGGCCCTGACCCAGGCTCTGCGCCGTGCCCCGCTCCCGGGAGTCTCCGCCTCGGTGGTTTCAACCGCTTTGGTGGCGATGGGACGCGGATCGGCGGAATTGAAAGCCGCTTTGGAGTCCGGGCCGCCGACCCCCGGCGTGCAACCTTACGATGCGGCTTATGTCGCCGATTTGGCGGCGGAAGTGAAAGAGAAAGGCTCAGCCGAAAAAGGCCGGGCTCTGTTTCAACAGGCCGCGCTCGGCTGCGTCGCCTGCCACCAAGTCGGGGGCAAGGGCGGCATGATCGGGCCCGATCTCTCCACGGTGGGTGGAGGCTTGCCGGTGGATCTGCTGATTGAGTCGGTGCTCTGGCCGGACCGGCAGCTCAAGGAAGGTTATTTCGCCCTCAGTGTGACCACCAAAGAAGGCCGCGTCTTCACCGGCTATCGGGACCGCGAGGAGAACGGCGTGCTCTGGGTGCGCGACACCGCCACCAAGACATCCGAGGCGGTCCCCGTGGGGCAAATTGCCTCCCGGCAGAACATCGGCACCCTGATGCCTTTCGGGCTGACGCAAAAGCTCAGCCGAGAAGAGCTGCGCGATCTGATCGCTTTTCTCGCGGGCCTCAAAGGGTGAGTTTCACCCCTGTCTTTCCAGACCCGGCAACGCCTTGGTGCCGGAAGCGAAGCGTTCCTCTTCAAATCCGAGACCCTGGAGGATGCTGACGAAGAGATTCCCCAAGGGGTGGTTCTGTTTTTCGTCAAAGGCGAGATGTTGTCCATGGCGGAACGGTCCTCCGGCGAGGATGATGGGCAGGTTCGTCGTGATGTGACCGCTGGCGTTGCCCAGATTGCTCCCCAAAAGAACCTGAGTGTGGTCGAGAAGGCTGCCATCCTCCTCCGGCGTGTCGCGCAAGGCGGTGAGGAATTCCAGCCAGGCCGCGAGGGTGGCCCGGTCGATGATTTCCAATTGATGGATCATCTCGGGATTCTTGCCGTGATGCGAAAGGCCGTGGTAGCCCATGGTGACTCCTTTCAAAGGAGGTACCTGACTCCCGCCGTTGCCGCCAAGGGCGGCGACCCTAGTCGAATCCGACCGAAGGGCCAGCACGAGAACCTGAAAATGCGCCCGCAGGATGCCGGCCACATCAGCGGAGGGGATCTCTGCCGGAGGAGGCGTCGTGACCACCGGTTTGGGCGTGTCGATCCACCGGTCCGCTTTGAGCAGGCCTGCCTCGGTTTCACGCACCGCGGTCAGATACTGATCCAGCTTCGCGCGGTCCATGGCACTGACCCGGTTCTCCATGCTCCGGGCCTCTTCCAAGACCGTGTCCAGAATGCTGCGTCCCTCCGCGAGTTGTTGCTTTTGTCGCCCGATCTCGCTTGCCGTTCCTTTGAGGAACAAGCGGGCGAACGTTTTTGCGGGTGAGCTTTCCGCCGGGATGGACACGCCGTTCGAGGACCAGGAGAGGCTGTGTTCTCCCAGGGTGAGCGAGGCGTGCCGGGTTTCTTTGCCCAACCGGTCGGCGATCCATTGGTCCAGGGAGAGGGTGTTTTGGAAGCTTCGAGAACCGGGGTGCGGCGCGCCGGTGAGGAAGGATTTTTCCGCCGCATGACCACCATCCACGTCCGGATGGCTGGTGCCTGAGACGACCGTGAAGGATTTCCGCAGTTCGGCCGCAGGCTCAAGATATGGGCTGCTCTGGTAATTCGCTCCGGTTCCGGTGGGAAAAAAATTGGGGCCGTAAAAACCCAGAGGAATATTGATGGCCACGAAACGCGAGGGAGGCCGGGAGGGCGCGGCCCGGAGCGATTCGAAGGCGGGCAGGGCGAGACAGACACCTGCCTGGCGCAGAAACAATCGGCGTTGCATGGAGAAAGTGGGGGGATCAATATTTGAGGAACAGGTCGGAGGCGACAATTTCTTCCACCAAGGTGCGGAGACCGTTGCCCCGGCTCCGCGTCTCAGAGACGATGTCCCGGACACCGGGGCGGTCGGAAAAACCCAACTCCCGACCGAGGGCATAGGTGAGGAGTTTCTCCGTGAGACAACGGGCGAAGGGCTCCGGGTTTTCCAACAGAAGCCGTTGGAACGAAGCCAGACCGTCGAAGGTGTCCCCTGACGCGAAAGTTCCCGAGGAATCCACCGGCTTGCCATCGACGACCACCCCCCAGCCCTTGTCGGCATGTTGCGGGTTCACTTGGAACCGGCGGTAATGTGTCCGCAGAGCACCCACCGGATCGAATCCCTCCAGTGCGAAGCCTGGCGGATCAATGTATTGGTGGCAGCCCTGGCAACTGGCTGAGGATCGATGCAGATCCAGCTGCTCGCGGATCGTAGTTGCAGAGCGGATGTCGGGTTCGATCCCGGGGATGTTGGGTGGCGGTGGGGGGACCTTTCGGCCCAACAGGTTTTCCAGGACCCAGACACCCCGGATGACCGGAGAAGTGTTCGTGCCGTTGGCGGTGACCTTGAGCACCGCGCCTTGAGAGAGGATCCCACCGCGGGGGCTTTTCGGAGGGAGGGGGACGACCGCGGGTTCCAGCCAGGGCAAGCCCTCGGTCGGAAGGTGATAGTGGTCCGCGAGGCGGTGGTTCAGGACCGCGAAGTCGGAATCGATGCAGAGGGTGACGTCGAGATTCGCGGTCAGGAGATGGCGGAAAAAACCCTCGCTTTCGCGGACCATGCTGACTTTGAGCCATTCGTCAAAACCCGGATAAAGACGCGCGTCCGGGGTGGTGGCATTGATGTCCCGGAGACGAAGCCATTGCCCTGTGAAGTTGTGCACGAACCGCTCCGCACGGGGATCCGCGAGCATCCGTCGGACTTCGATGAGCCTTCCTTCACCGGTTTCCAGCTTGCCGGAGGACGCCGCCTCGGTGAGGGCTTCGTCGGGCTGAGAACTCCACAGAAAAT
Organism: Akkermansiaceae bacterium; assembly: GCA_024233005.1. Taxonomy (GTDB): domain Bacteria; phylum Verrucomicrobiota; class Verrucomicrobiia; order Verrucomicrobiales; family DEV007; genus JACKQE01. The sequence goes on from JACKQE010000002.1 coordinate 464,221, forward strand.
ACGACAGTCGGGCCGCGATCTCAAAGCCGTTGAGAGATTTCCGCACTGCCGGCGCCTCTTCAAGCAAAAACAAAAAGCGTGGTGAGCAGAGTACTGCTGTCAGGGCGGTGCGGAGGCTTTCTTCCACGCTTTGCCCTCCCTCGTGCCGGGTTTTGACCAGTTCGGCATATCTCGCTACTTCGGTTTCGGTGACGGGATGGCGGAAGGCGCGGGGAATAAAACGGCGCAAGATGGCGGTGGCATCCTCGATGGTGGCCAGCGTCAGGTCGAGGTCACCGACCAGACGGGTGTGTGACGCCGGAGGCCAGACCTCGTTGAGAGGCCCGGAGACCTCCACGGCACTGAAACCTACGCCCGGCACCTCCGCCCGGGCCGGTTCTTTGACATAGGCGGGAAGTCCGTGGGGGAAAAACTGGATCGCGAAGCCTTTGCCGAGAGTGGCCTCGATTTCATAGGTGCGCGGGGTTTCCGAAACCTCATAGTGACCGAGATCCCGGTAAATGGCTCCGACCTTGTTGAAATCGGAAGCGACCACATTGAAGAGGAAGGGTTCCTTGGCGCGGTGGGTTGCCGCGGTGAAGCGGAACCGGTAACGTCCCGGTTCCGGCGTCCGGTGGGCCCGGGTGCTGATTTTGCTGTATTGGGTGGCATTGGCCAGGTAGACCACGACCCGGCCATCGATGTAGCCATAGCCGCCTTCGTCAATGTAACGCTGGACTTCCTTGAGGGAGTCCACGGTGAAGGTCTGTGGTTCTGGTCGCAGCCCGCTCACAAGGGCGGCATCGACGGCGCGGCGTGCTGCGTCGAGGTAGCGGCCCATGAGTTCTGCGGAGATGGCGAGGGCTCCTCCATTGTTGTCAAATCCCTCCGCCAACTGGTCCGGTGGAAGCAGTTCTTTCAGTTCCAGATCGATCCCCAGCAGGTCGCGGATCGTGTTCTGCCATTCCTCTCGGTTCAGGCGGCGCATGACGATTTCCCGGCGGGCTTGGTCGGCCGCGGTCAATTTTGGTGCCAGCCAGGCAGTCAGACTAGCAATCCCGTCCCCGTCGGGGCGGGGCTTCTTGGCGGGCGGCATTTCACCAGAGACGATGCGGTCATGGATACGGACCCAGAGATCCTGCTGGCTCGCGGTGGCGAGAGAAAAGGTGGCCGCCTGAAGGTCCAGTCCTCCCTTGCGTGAGGCGGCATCATGGCAGTCCAGACAATGGTTCTCGAAAAACGCATTCACCTGAGCGGGAAGCTCTTCTCCGGTCCCGCTGGCTGGAATTCCCAGGAGCAGGAAAAGGGGGATCAGACGGACGCTTGGGTGCATGAAGGCAAAGTCATCCAACCATGCGGAATGACAACTCCCCTTCGTCAGAGGTGAACAAGGTTGCACAACTGCCGCGATTACATGTTGACAATGAGTATACAGAATGTAAAGCATTTACATGAACATCCGACTGCATCTTCAATCGCCGGGACTCAACATGGATGCCGTCTTGCGGCCCGACGCATTGCCCTCCTTGATCGAACTGATTCAAAGACACAAAGTTCCTGCAGCGGAACTGGCTGAGCACGAGAAGAATCCGCGCCGTCCAGGACCTCCCCGCCCGCCGGGGCCACCGAATCGACGTCGCGGGATCACGGAACCTTCGCGGGGCCGAGGATCCCTCGATGACGTCTTGGCGCCGCCTCCGGAATGGGAGGCCTCGACTCTGCCTGCTCGGGATAAAGTGGCCACGATGAACCTGGAAGAGTTTCTCGGTCAGGTTGCGCCCAAGACGTTTCCGGAGAAAATCCTCGCCTTAGGCGCTTGGCTCGCTGCCCGGCGGGATCAACCAGTGATCCGGCCGGGGGATCTAAAACGGCTTCTGGTGCGGCTGAGGCAGGAGCCCCCTGCCAATCCAGGGCGGGACTTTCGGCAGGCCAAGGAACTGGGATGGCTCATGCCACTGGGGCATCGGGAGTTCGCCCTGACCAATGCCGGGTGGCACCAACTGGCTGCAATGCTGGCTGCTGGGGATGGTTTGCCCAAAGGTTCCTGAGGGCTGACCGATGCCAATGCGTATTCCGTTGCTCTGATCCGTCAGGGAATTGAGGGAGTGGGGGTGGCGCCGGGATTCGGAGCCGGAGGCGGGGGAGCTGCCGGCGGGTCTGCTTTGGGCAATGCCGGCGCATCGGGAATCGCGGTTGGTCCGGGTGTCGCAGTCGGTGCGGTCGGTGCGGTCGGTGGAACGGGCGGGGCGGTTGCTTCCGCCGCCGCCTTTTTGGCCTCTGCTTCGGCGTGCCTTTTGGCGATGAGATCCTCCCATGAGTGAAGGGCGTAGCCTTGTCCGATCCCGCCCAGCGAGTCGATCAGTTCCTGACAGCGGGCCTGCCACCGGGGCAGATCAGGGACATCTGCTTTTGCATCCGCGCTGCCGGGGAAGACCAGATAGGTCACGGTGAGGTCGGAGACCGGGCGGTTGAAAGGGGATGCTTTTTCGCTCAATTCGCGGGCAATTCTCAAGGAGGCCTCGCCCATCTTGTACGCCGGTCCGGCATCCCCGACAATAGCCGGCAGCAGATGATTCCCGTGGATGACGACAGCATAGTCGCCGATCGCGGGTCCGAAGGGAGTCTCCGCCTCACGGTTGAGCAGGGAGAGGGGAATGACAATGAACGGATCCGCCTCCGCAATGAGGTAGCTGCGGTACTTCATGTCCGTGACTCCCGGTTTGAGACGGTCGATTTCGGCGCGGAGGAAACGGTTTCTTTCGATGCTTAGCCCCGGGATCGCAAACTCCGCCTCATATTTTTTCAGGAGCGGTTCCCACTTGGCGAGCAATGGATTGGGCTGCCTGGTTTTCTTGGGCCAGGCAAAGGTGGTGAAGGGTTGGTAGTTGTCCGAGAGCGTGATGAAATCGGCCATGTCCGGCCAGCGGTCACCGTCGGAGCCGTCGGAAACGACGTCCATCTCCCCTTGCAGGAGCAGCGCCCGCCCACCTTTGGTGGGATGGCTCAGTTCAAGAATGCTCTCACAGTCGTAGAGGTTGTGCCGGGATAAAATACGGTCGAGTCGGGTCAGTTTGGACTGCAATTCCCCCTTTTTGAGTTCATAGAGATGATAGAAAAAGGGCGAAACCTGGGCTCCGGAGAGCAAAGTTTCCAGTCCCGGGAGCATCTTGGGCAACTCGGGATTGAGGCTGGTGAATTCCGCAAGGGTGACGGCCGGTTTGGGCATTTTCACCTCCAGGGAGAGTTTGATCAGCATGCTCTCCTCCCGGGTCCGTTCCGCGCTGGCCAGGCCACCCTCCTGCGGGGCCAGTTCCGATTGAATGCCGTACTCCTTGTAGAGACTGGCGGTGTCAATGCTCTTGGTGAAGACGAAACGGGAGGGCAGGGGCGTTTGGGAGGCTTTCTCGACGACCTTTTCGACGATTTTCTCCTGGACCACGATTTTTTCGACAATCCGGGGTTCCCGGAACGACTGCGCGAAATCCTTGAGGCGGGTCCCGGTTCCTGAAAAGTCGAGTAGGATGAGTGAGAGCGGCAGGATCAGGAGCAGGTAAAGCCCGATCACAAAAAAACGTCCGCAACCGCGAGGTCTTGGGGCTTTGGGGGGAATCCCGGCATTCACGTCGGCGAGGATGTCTTTGGCGTCCGGATTCATGATCCTGGTAAAATGCCATCAAACCGGCATCCGCCAACCGGGGATTGCGCTTCCCGGCACCTGGCCTCGTATTTGCCCGGGATTAGGAAGGCTGGGAATTGCTGCGCAACCAGAACCCATTCCTGAATTCCTCTGCGGGTGTCAGTTACTTGGTGAGGCCAGTCTCGACCAGACGCAATTCCAGCATGCGCACGTCAACCACCCTTTTGCCGGGAACGGTGAGCGCTCTCAGAGTCAGTGTGTCCCGCCCGGCGGCGAGGGGTAGCCTGCCCAGGGAGATCGGCTTGAATTCTTTGACGAGAGATTCACCTTTGCGCGGCACCCGGTCATTCTCGGCGCCGCGCAGCGGGGGATCATGGGCTTCGGTGATTTTCGCTTCGGTTCGTCCGGCCCGGCTCGCCAGCTCGATGGTGGATCCCACATCAGCCGGGGCGCAGGTGTAGTGGAGGACGGCTTCGTAATTGCCGGCCTTGCCCGCTTCCACATCCCACGTGATGCGGTCATCGGCGGCTCCGGTCCAGTGGGTGAAAAACGAGCAATTGGGGGCATTGGCGCTGCGTTGGATGCCGCCATGGGGATTTCCGTCCCTCGCAGGCAGCGGGGTCAACGGGGCATAGCCCACCGTGAACGGACGAGGCCCGGCCGCCAGGATGGGATCCATGTCCTTGCGGAAGTCATCCAGTTCGGCCTGCAGCTTGTGGACGAGGGCAGCATGGGTTGGTGCGATATCGTTCCGCTGTCCCGGATCCGCCACCATGTCGAAGAGCGCACCGGTGTTGTCGAGACGGTATTGCTGGGTCCGGAGGCTGAATTTTTTGGCCCAGTGGGTGATGAGACTGCGGTCTTTCCATTCAGCCTTGGTTCCTCCCTCCAGCAGAGGTTTCAGACTGCGTCCGTCGAGTGGTTTGGTGGAGCCCGTGGGAATGCCGGCGAGGTCCGTCAGAGTCGGCAGCAGATCGATGGCCCCGGCAATCTGGGGCAGTCGTGTTCCCGGTGCGATGTGACCGGGCCAGCGGATCAGCAGAGGGGATCGCACTCCCCCTTCATCAACGGACCCTTTCTGTCCTTTCATGCCGTCGTTCCAGCGGGCGCTGTTGGGGCCGTTGTCACTGAAATAAAGAACGATGGTGTTGTCCGCGAGGTCCAGGGTGTCCAGCTTGTCGAGCAGGCGTCCCACATTCCAGTCGATGTTTTCCACCATGGCGAGCGCGGCGCGTGTTTTGGGAACGTCTTCTTTTTCAGGATCCCGATGACGCATGGCCAATTCTTTGTCAGCGAACCGTTTCCAATACTCCTCGGGAACCTGCATGGGCGAGTGGGGAGTGTTGAAAGGCACGTAGCAGAAGAACGGTCCACCACGGTGTTGCTCCATGAATTGCAGGGCGTGGTCGGTCAGGTCATCGGTGAGGAAACCGTGACCTTGCACGGTTTCCCCATTGTGGTCCAACGGCGGGGAGAAGTAGTCGCCCCAGTGGCCGGAGCAGAAACCATAGTATTCTTGGAATCCGCGCGCATTCGGGTGATAGGGGTGCTGGAGTCCATTGTGCCATTTGCCGAAAGCCCCGGTCGCGTAGCCGGCCTCCAGAAAGGCCTGGGCAATGGTGCGCTCCGACGGGTCGAGGCGCTCCTCTCCGGTCGAAACCCCCCGCACGCCGCCGCGCAGATGATAGCGGCCGGTGAGAAATTCCGCCCGGGTCGGGGAACAAACCGGACAGACAAAAAAGCGGTCGAACCACGCTCCGTCGCGCCCCAGGGAATCGATCCGGGGAGTTTGGAGATTGGTATTGCCGCTGATGGAGAGATCACCCCAGCCCTGGTCATCAGCCAGGATAATCAGGATATTCGGGCGACCGGTCGGCGAGGGGGCGGGATCCGCCGCCAAGTGGGTTGTCGAGACCAGCAGAAGGACGGCAGAGCATAGGAGGGCAGTAGGCGGGTGCATGGTGGGGACAGAAGGAACCCTCCCAAGCTACTCCGTCCCATCGGGTCTTGGCAAGCCGCGTTCTCCCACCTGGCAGGGAACGACTTAGAGGGTGGCTTCGACCGACAGTCGGACGCCTCCCCGGGAGGAAAACTCCCCCCGTACCAGCATCCGGCGGGGGCGGCAGGCGGAGGAAAGGTCATCGAGAATGCGGTTCACCACCTCCTCATTGAAGGCCGCATGGTTGCGAAATGCCGCCAGATAAAACTTCAATGATTTCGTCTCAAGGCACTGCTCATTCGGCACATATCGAATGTGGATCCGGGCCGAATCGGGCTGGCCGGTCACTGGGCAGAGCGAGGAAAATTCAGGATAGTCCAACTCGATGGTGTAGTCACGATGGGGACTGCGGTTGGGGAAAGTCTCCAGTTGTGCCTCGTCCGGGGAGGACGGCAGGCGGTTTTCGGAGCGGCCGAGAAGGGAGAGGTTGCGTGCGGGAGTGGAAGAATCGCTCATGGCGGGAGTTGCCACCGGGGGAAGGGATCGGTGGAGTCAGTTTCTACGCGCATCCATCCCGGGCGCAAGCCCGCATTTCCTTGGCTTCCCTGCGGAATGGGGGTTGGGCTTCCGTTGCGCTTCCGAGTTCAGGCAAACGCCGAGGAGGAGGCCCCCCTGATGAGCCCGACGAGCACGCCCTGGACCTGAAGCTCACGGGCCGGAATCAGATCAGGAAAGCGCGGGTTTTCGGCTTTGAGAAAGGGTTGGCGGCGGTTCAATACAAAACGTTTCAGGGTGGTCTCCCCATCGATCAGCGCGGCCACAATGTCACGGTTGCGGGGTTCCTTGATCTCCAGAATCACGTGGTCGCCATCGAGAATGTGCGCTCCGATCATGGATTCACCCCGCACTTTCAGGCCGAAAAGTTTGGCCCGGGGATTCACGCCGAGGCTCCGGGCGTCCACGGAGAGGGTGCCTTCGGTCACCGGGGCCACGCTCTCGCCGAAGCCGGCCGGGATGTGTCCGTAAACCGGCACATCGATCAGTGGTTCGCGCTCGGGAGTTGTCTCCAGGACCAGAGCGCGGGCTTTTCCGGGGGCCCGGCGGATCAGTCCCTTGCGCTCCAGAGCTCGCAGATGGGAGACCGCAGCCGTTTGGCTGGCAAAGCCAAAATGTTCCTGAATCTCCCGTGTCGAGGGCATGAACCCGGTGCGGCGTTGGGTGGATTCAAGAAATTGGAGGAGTTCTTGCTGGCGCTCGGTGATCATTGTGAACAGTGTTACACTGAACAGTCTCGGAAATTGCACTTTCTGCAAGCCAAATTTGAGGCATATTCTGACGCTCCCATTCCAGCCATCCGAATCGTCGAACCTCCCGTGTTATTGTCACACTCCCAGCGGCCTTTGCATTGGCACCACCGGATATCTGTTCTGGTCTGTGGGGTGACTATGGCGATTTCCGGGACCAGTCCCGTCCCGCTCTGCGCCCAGACTCCGGGCGGAGAAACTTCGCCGTCGGAGGTTTCCCCGGAAACCACCAAAGGGGGCAAGGAGACGGAAAAACAGAGCCAGTACAACAAAAATAACAGTCCCAGCGGGATGCAGATCGGAACCGTGGCGCCCGAAGCGGCGGCGTCCCTGCCACAGCAAGCCCAGGAGTATGCCAAGGCCGGCGCCCTGGCATCCTCCGAGCAGAATTGGAAAGCCGCGCGGGAGGCTTACCAAAAGATGGTTGCCATTCTCCCCAACAACGCACTCGCCCTTTCCAATCTGGGCATTGTGGAATACCGGCTCGGCCAGTATGACAGCGCCCGTGATTGTATCCGTAAAGCACTTTCTCTGAATCCGGCGATTGCCCAAAACTGGCTTACGCTCGGATTGATTTACCTCAATATGCGTGAACTCGACCTCGCTCTGGCGGCGCTGGCGCGGGCGGTGCATGAGGATCCCCGCGACCCCCGGATCCATCTTTACATGGCCGTGGTGGTCCGGGAATATGGCTGGCCGGGAGCCGCGCAGGAGGAACTGCTCCGCGCCATCAAGCTCGATCCGGATTACGCGGATGCCCATTTCAATCTTTCCCTGCTCTACTTGGAGCAGGACCCGCCTTTGCTCGAGATGGCGCGCCGACACTACTTTCTGGCCACCCAAAAAGGGGCCAAGCCCGATCTGGAGGTGGAAAAACGTCTTGCCCAACTTGCCGCGGAGGCTGAAAAAGGGGCCGCCACTCCCGGGAAGGCGGCGTCGGCGACGAAAACTCCCGCCACGACGCCCTAACCCGTTGCAACTCGCTCCGGTCCTCACCGTCCGCACTCAACCTTCTCGTTCATCATTCATCCTATTCATGCCTACTCCGTTCCTCCATAAGCTTGCCTTCTGGTTCCTTGGTTTTTCCCTGCTTGGCGCGGCCGCCTGCCGTCGGGATGCCCCGGCGATGCCCCAGCCCCAGCCGGCCGTTTTTCCCCAGCCGGCGCCAGCGATGTCCCCTCCGCCGAACTTTGCCAGTCTGCCGAGCCCATCCATCGGCTTCGGCACGGCCATCCCCCGCGGGGTCGCCCCAGCTGTTTCCGCGCGCGCTGCCATTGTCGTCCATGCCAACAGTGGTCAGGTGCTCTTCGCCAAAAATGCCGACGTGCGCTACCCGGTTGCCAGCACTCAGAAACTACTCACCGGACTCATCCTTGCGGAAGCCGGGAACCTGTCGAAATCCGTCCATGTCTCCGCCAGTGACACCTATGTGGAACCCACCAAGTTGGGGCTCCGGTCCGGCGACGTCTACCGGAAAGAAGCCCTTCTCAGAGCCATGCTGGTGAAAAGCTGCAATGACATCGCCCGATGTTTGGCGCGCGACCATTCCGGCAGTGAGTCAGCCTTTGCCCAGGTGATGAACCAGAAAGCGGCCAGCCTGGGAATGACCAATTCTCATTTTGCGAATGCGAGCGGGTTGCCCGCTTCGGGACAGTACTCAACGGCGCGGGATCTCTCCATTCTGGCAACGGCGGCGATGCGGAACAGCTTCGTGAGGCAGTGTGTCGGCACCCGTGCGCTTACTTTCACCTTGGCCAACGGCAGCACTACGGTTCTCCGGACAACCAACAAGGTGCTGGAGCGCTGTTCCTTCTGCACCGGCATGAAGACAGGGACAACCAATGCGGCGGGGCGTTGCTTGGTCTCGAGTGGCAGCAATGGCGGGAAGAACGTCATCGTGGTCGTTCTTGGATCGACCTCGGCGAATGTTTGGAATGAGAGCGAGGCGCTGCTGCGCTGGGGACTGGGGCTTTGACCTGGCTGGGCGACCTTTCCGGTCAGAATAGCCGGCCGGTCAGTTCCAGTTGGCGGTTCAGCTTGGTGGCATAAATCTCCACCGATTCCGCGTCGGGCAGGCAGCGGGTGTCTTCGTCGAGCCGGGCGTGGTCCGCGCAGAGCGATTCATAGTCAGCAGGGTGACCTGATTCGATCAGCGCCACATGGGCGGCCTGCAGACAGGCCCCGAGACCGGCCCCTTCGGCGGTGGCCAATCCGATCACCGGGACCCCAAACACATCTGCGGCGATTTGCCGCCAGACGGCACTTTTGGTTCCTCCGCCGGTGAGCCGGATTTCCGAAGGCACCACCCCGAGTTCGCGAAAGCGGCGCAGACCATAGGCGAGGCCGAGAGTCGCGCCTTCCATCGCGGCTCGGGCGATGTGGGCAGGGCTGGCGTTTGATCCTTTCATGCCATGCAGCACCCCGGATGACTCCGGGAGGTTGGGGGTCCGTTCGCCGTTTAAGTAAGGAAGGAACGTGAGCCCCGCGGCTCCTGCGGCGACCCTGCTGATCTGACGTTCCATTTCCTCATGGGTCCAGCCAAACCAACCGCGAACGGTTTCGGTGACGACCGTGACGTTCATGGTGCAGACCAGTGGCAACCAACCGTCGGCACTGTCGCAGAAGGCGGCGACCTCCCCTTGGGGATCGATGACAGGTCCAGAGGCACGGCCAAAGAGCGTGCCTGAGGTTCCGAAACTGGCGGTGATGACGCCCGGTGTGACATTGCCGGTGCCAATGGCTCCCATCATGTTGTCGCCTCCCCCGGCACTGACCAGAATCCGGGAACCATCACCCAGTCCCCATTCCGCCGCCAGTTCAGGTCGCAGGTGACCTTGGGCGGTGAGGCTCGATCCGAGTTCGGGGAGCAGGTCCGCTGCGGCCGGATCGATGAAGGCGAGGAGTTCAGGGCACCATTCCCGGGTCCGCACATTGAGCCATCCCGTGCCCGAGGCGTCGCCGTATTCCATGCGTTTGACCCCGGTGAGCCAGAAATTGAGGTAGTCGTGGGGCAGCAGGACGCACCGGGTCCGCGAAAAATGATCCGGTTCGTTCTGCTTCAGCCAGAGCAGTTTGGGGGCGGTGTAACCGGGGAGAATGGCATTACCGGCCAAATCGATCAGGCCGGAGGCTCCACCGAAGGCAGCCGCATACTGGGCGCATTGGTCGGTCGTGGAGGTGTCGCACCAGAGCTTGGCGGGGCGGACCACCTCGTCTTTTTCATCAAGCACGACCAGTCCGTGTTGTTGGCCGCTGACACCGATGGCGCACACTTCGGATCTTCGTCCCCCGATCTTGGCGAGGCATTCCGAAATCGTGGACCTGACGGCGTGGATCCAGGTCTGGGGATCCTGCTCGAGGTGTCCCGGGGGAAGGCCGGGGAGGAGATCATATTTGGCCGAAGCCTCCGCGAGGATGGATCCTGTCCCGAGATCAAGGACGATGGCTTTTGTGCTTTGGGTGCCGCTGTCGATGCCGATGGTGAGCATGAGAGAAGGAAAGGGATGGAGAGTTGGAGAGGAATGTGGGAGAAAGCGGTTCCGGGAGCAACCGCAAAAAAAGCCCCGGGGGCAATCCCGGGGCTTTGCAAATTCAGGTGGTGTTCCAGGCCTTATTTCGCGGCGGTCTGAGCGGGCACTTTGTCACCGCCGGAGGCGTCATGAAATTGCGCGAAATGCTTCCGCAGGACGTCCTCACCAAAGTCGCCGTCGAACTCCCGCCACACCGCGTGAGGATGATAGGCGTCATTCTGCACGTTGGCGTACTCAAAGAGGAACGTCGGTCCTTGAATCCGGTAATACTGGCCCTGGCCCATCTCCAAGCCGCCCGCCCAGGCAAATTGGATTTTGTCGAAACCGGCGGCATCGATCTTTTTCATGTCGGCCTCCGCGAGCGAAGGGCGGAGACGGGTCACGTAGATTTCGATGATGCCGTGGAGCGCTTTCTGCTGCTCGGCGGTCAACGAGGAGGCCATGATGCCTTTGGGCTCCAAGGCTTCCACTTTGGGTTTGTCGAGCGTCAGGACATCTTTCGGTGCGGTGGCGTCGATGATGGCGACTTTCCGCTGGGCTTCGTCGAGGGACTTAACAAAGGCCCGCGCCTGGTCTTCTTCCGCGGCGAGCACGCGCAGCCCTTTGCGGGGGCCTTCTTTGATGAATCCGGGATTGGCCCCATAAAAATTTGGTGTGCTGGCGACAACCTCGCCATTAGCGATGGTGAAATTGATCGACAAATGGTGTCCCTCAAAGCGCCAGGCCCAAATTTTGTCCGTGGCCGGATTGCCAAAAATGGAGACGAAATACCCTTCCGGATTGCGCTTCTCGGAATGGTTTTCCAGCTCCCAGAGCACCTGCTCCAGGCTCATCACCGTCAGAGCCTGGGTGTAACCGCGGTGGCTCAGGCCGGTGCTCAGCAGGGCACAGGCGAGATGCTGCTGGTCTTCACGCATCTCTTTGATGGGGAGTCCATTGCGGGTGGTTGGGATGTAGTGCCAGTTGGTCCTTTCGGCGTCCTTCAGTTCGAACATAGCCTTGGCCCGTTTCTCGGGTTCGAGATTGTTGAGGAAGTCGCTGGCGGCGGCCACCATCGCCTCGGTCGCTTCGTGGGCGCGAAGGGCTGGGCCAACGAGCAGGAGTGCGGTCAGGAGGATGGAGACGGGAAAAAGTCTTGGATTCATCATGGTCGCATTCTGGATGGCTCCGACTCCCGGTGCAATGCCAAAGTCAAACCTGAATGCGCAAGGGAGAAATCAGTACAACCCAGCATCGCCAAGCGGGAAGACAGAGAGGAAAGCGGTGGATTTTCCGACGGTCTCGTTGATCATTTGGATGGAAGGTGACCAAATCGTTGCGGGTTGACTTTTTGGTGGGCATGATTATTTTAAAACCTTGAATAATTTCTAAAAGGAAAGCATGAGGTGTCCCCGATGTTCCAAACCAGTCGATGAACTGGCGGAGACCTGTTATGCCTGCCATTACTCGATCAAGGAAGCTGAGGCCTTCTTTGGTTCCAATCTGGTGCAAATGGACCGTCTCCACGATGTGGCCCATTGCTTGCGGAAGCGGGACCGGGATGAAGTCGAAGATATTCTTGACCAAATGGAGGGTCGTTTTCCCCAGCTATGTTTTTTCACCTACCTGGGGGATTTGCAATCCCAGATTCGGCTGCATGAGCTGGGTTTCTGGCTCCTCAACCATGTCGCGGTGCGCGGGGCGGACTTCTCACGCCCCAATGAGAACGCCGTTCTGGTGCTCCTCGATGTGAACTCCCGGCAGGTTGGGATCACACTGGGGTATTTTGCGGAGCAATTGCTCGATGAGCAGAGCCTTCATGCCTGTCTGCAGGCCGCCCGTCCTCATTTCATCAATGGAGACTTTGGGCCGGGACTCTGTCTGGTTTTTAAGAAGCTCTGCAAGGCTTTGAGTCGGAAAGCCAGGGAACTAAAGCGGGAGTCGCCTCGGCGGCGCTCTCCGAGGCACGGCCCGGAAGGTCCCGGGAAGGTTTCCCGGGCCGCATTGCCGTCCCAGGCACCGCACCCCTTGCTGGCTGGGCTGACTCCGGTATACAGTGGTAGAGTGTCGCCGCTTTCCTGACTCTCCATGGCACCGAGCTCCCCACATCGCTGTTGGAGAACCTTGCCTCTGCGCAAAGTAACGGGCATTTGCTGTCTCTGGCTGGCAAGTATGACCGTCTTTGCGGCGGAGGAAATGCCCGCCTGGTCCGAGGCAGATGCCGCCAAATACGCCAAGCCGGGGTCTTTCAAGCTGGGGGGCGATCTCTTTCCGGAAGGCGATCTGGCGGCGCCTCCACCCGGGGCTGCTCCGACCACGGACCGCGTCGCCCAAGTTCCGGATGCGCCGGCACCGACCTTGGGAAACGACCGCCCTCCGGTCCTTACCATGAGGACGCCGGATTTTGCGCCCAACCCGCTGCCGGTGCCGGAGGCTCTTCCCAATGTCGAGGGGGAGCTGAGGGACAGTTATTTCGCGCTCCGACCGACCCATTATTTGGTGGACCCGCAGGGGCTTCTGACCGAGCAGCGCACCTATGAGGTCCAGCGTTATTTGGAATACCATGCCGAGGCGGCCGACATTGACATCTACCTCCTGGTGTTCGGTCTCAATCAGAATGTTCCCTCCGATATATCGCTCCGGGAATTGCATCAGCGGTGGTTCGGAGACCAACCCGCCGTGTTGGTCACCTACCATCTCGACCATCCTTCGAAGTCCCAAATTGAATACGGCAGCCGGATCTCCCAGACCATGCGGGAGGATTCGCTTCGGCTGGTGCTGCAGCGCTGCCTACGGGAGGCCCAGATCGCAGATGAGCCTCAGGACCAGGTGGAACGTTTCACGTTGGAACTCTCCACCTCCTTGGCAGATGTTTCGGCGGAATTCCGTCGCCTCAGCGGGGGAGGTTTCCCTGCCGTCGCAGGCAGCGCGCCGCTCAACATACCTGTGGAGGGCCAAGCCAATGGCGGTGTCAGGGCGCATCAGGACATTCCGGATCCGGTTCCGGTGACCGTGGAGGTGCCCGAACTCGTGCAATCCGGGCGCCAGGCCGGCATGCCTCTGCTCGCCTACTGGCCCATTGCGGCCGGAGCGGCGGGGGTACTGGGGATGTTTGGCTTTGGAGGTTTGACCCTGGCCCGTTTCCGTCGGCGCGATTCCCTGGATGGTGAGCCGGTGATTTTCCCCGAGCGGGAGCTGCCCATGCGTCTTGGGGGATCATACAGCGGGGGGGGATTCGTCAGCATGTCCTACGATGTCGATCACGCTCCGAAGAATCCCGACTGAGTCGTTTTCGGCACCCCGGACTTGTCACCTGACGTTTCCCGGGCACATTGGAGGGGCATGTCCGATCCCGCGTCATCCCGAACCAAAACATCAGCAAAACCGGGTCGTCTCCAGCTGATGCTGCGTTATCTGGTGATTGGCGCCTTGGTGGCGGGGGCCGTCTGGCTCGAAGTCCACGACAAAAGCGGAGCACCCCAAATTCAGGAGAGGGAAACTCCCGGCTTTCATCCTCCCCAGGAGAGTGGGTCTGCCACTGCCCGGCCCGCCGCCCCGGACCGGAGTGCCCCGAAACCCGCCCCAGCGAGCCCTCCCAAGCACGTGGAGCCAGCCTCTCCCGGAGTTCAGGCGAGTTCGACAAAAGTCAACGGTTTCGAGAAACTGGAGGGATGCCGCATCGAACCCCACAAAAACAATGATGGGGATAGTTTCATGGTGCGCCATGGCAACCGCGTTTTTGAATTGCGGCTGTATTTCGTTGATACGGCGGAGAAATACCTCAGTGACCGTTACGCCGATCAACGGGATCGCGTTGCCAAACAAGCCAAGGATTTCGGAGGGCTCAGCCTCGAGCAGACGGTGGCTCTGGGGCTGGAAGCCAAGTCCCACACGATGAGTCTGCTGGAGGGAAAAGCTTTCACCGTCTATACCAAGTGGGAGCGGGTTTACAATGGCGACCGCTATTACGGGTTCGTGGTCCTTCCGGGCAGTGAGGAATACCTTTCTGAAGAACTGGTGGAGCATGGACTTGGGCGGATTCACACGAAAGGGGAAGCTTCGCCGGATGGCCTTTCTTCGCGCCAGTTCGAGGCCAATCTGCGCGTTCTGGAGCGTGAAGCCAAATCAAAGCACCTTGGAGCCTGGGGTGCGGGACGTCCTTGAGAAAGTTGTTTCATTCCCATGAATGCCACTTTGGAGGGAAAAAGGATTGCCATCGTGGGAGGGACCACGGGGCTGGGGCTGTCGGCGGCCCAGGCCTTGGTGACCCGGGGCGCCTGGGTGGCCGTTTCTGGCCGCTCACCGGAGAGCTTGGAGCGTGCGCTGTCCCTCCTTGGTGAGCGGGCTCTCGGCGTGGTGGGGGATGCCGCCGTGTCCGGCAGCTCGGAAACGCTGGTCGCCAAGCTTGTCGAGACCAGGGGAGGGCTGGATGGGCTCTATCACGTCGCTGGTGGGAGCGGGCGCTCCTGGGGGGACGGACCTCTCCACGAATTGACTGACGATGGCTGGTCCCGGACTCTGGACCTGAATCTCACCTCTCTGATGCTTTCCAACCGGGCTGCCGTGAAACAATTCCGCAGTCAGGGAACGGGTGGAGCCCTGCTCAACATGGGGTCGGTGCTGGGTTTTTCCCCTTCGCCGGAACATTTCTCGGCCCATGCCTATGCCGCCGCGAAGTCCGCCGTGATCGGTTTCTCGCGCTCTCTCGCGGCCCGGTATGCATGCGACAACATTCGCGTCAATGTGATCGCTCCCGCGCTCGTCGAAACCCCCATGTCGCAACGGGCCCGGGAGAACGACGACATCATGCGTTTCATCCAAGCCAAACAGCCCCTCGACGGAGGGCGGATCGGCCTGCCTGGGGATCTCGATGAAGCGGTCTGTTTTCTCCTGGGCTCCGGCGCGGCATTCGTCACCGGCCAAGTGCTGGCCGTGGATGGGGGCTGGTGTGTCAGCGAAGGCAGGGACTGGTAAGAGTGGCGGTTCCCGATCAGTTTCGGCTGAGCTGTGGAGACACCAAGCGGTTCAGTTTCTGCAGGCCCCGGCGGATGCGTGCTTTGATGGTCCCAAGCGGGGTCTCCAGCCGCTGGGCGATCTCCTGCTGGGTCAGACCTTCAAAAAAGGCGAGCTGGATCGCTTGTTGTTGGTCCGGACCCAATTGCAGAATGGCGTGGCGCACCGTCACACACTCGTCCCGCAATTGCAGTTCGTGGTCTGCTTTGCCGTCCACCAAGCCCTGATCCCCCACATCTTCAGCGTAGGCCTGATAGGCTTCCGCAAGGCGCGATTGCCGCTGCCGCAGGCGCAAGCGGTCAATGGACCGGTTGCGAATCATGGTCGTGAGCCAAGTCGTCACCGATCCTCGAGAAGGATCGAAGAAGGCCGCTTTGCGCCAAACCTGGGCCATGACCTCTTGCAGGGTGTCCTCAGCATCCTCGCGGGAATGCAGGACTGCAAAGGCAATGCCCAAGAGTCGGTTTTTGTGGCGCTCCAACAGCCCATGGATACAGCGGCGGTCTCCATTGGCGATGCCCCGGAGGAGGCGTTCGTCTCCGTCATCCAAGGGTTTGGCTGGAGCAATGGATGGGTTCAGGTAGGTGTGGGTGTTTGCTCTCATATAAATTTACTTAATAATAGGCCTTAAAATATATCCAGAAGTTTTTGGATTAGAATTTCTAATTGAAATTTGACAGCCATTCTTGCGCCTTATCGATTGAGCGAGGGGTGCCTGAGCGGTTCCAGGGACATTGAAAAAAAACCGAAATGCCGCGCAAAAATTCCCGTCTCAACGATGGTGACGAAGGGAAACGGCCCGGCTGATGGGCGATTGGGTTCTCCCTCTCCATCGCAAGCGATCATGAGACAGCCACTCCTCATCAAAACAGGACTCGCCCTGATCCTCCTTTGGGCCGTAGCATGGGGACTTCACCAATGGGCAGGCAGTGCCAAACCCACTCCGGAAAAGGTGCTGGGTTACTTGGAGACCCGGCCTCTCCAATCCCAAGCTGATGATGAAGGCCGCCGTGAAGTCGTCATCAAGGTCGCGGACATGCTCAATGGTCTGGAAAATGACCAAATGAGCCAGCTTTTTACCAAAGCGGCGCAGGATCCGGAGGCCAAAGCCGAGCAGTCCTGGCGGAAGGATTTTTTCGAAGCCATGCGTCCGGAAGAGCAGAAGTTGTTCATGGAGCGGCGGGTTGGCCGGGCCTTTGACCAGATGATGAATGCTTTCAACGACATGGACAAAGAAGAGCGACGCACTCTGGTGAAACGCACGTTGCAGCAGATGCGCGACAATAAGGGCCGTGAATCTGATATCCAGCGCCTGGAGGCCGCCGATGCTGAGCTGGCTGAGAAGGTCGTCAATGAAGGCCTCCGCTCCTACTACCAACAGGCCAATGCGGAGACCAAAATGGACCTCGCACCTCTCCTTGAACAAATGCAGCAGACCATCAGCATTGGCGGCGGACCCCCGCGGAGAAAACCATGAATCCGGTCTGTTTCCAGTCCAGGCCACTGAGGTCCCGCGGCATGACTTTGACTGAAATCCTGGTTGCCGTGGTGATCCTGGCTCTCCTCATGGGCATTGCCTTCCCCGCATACCGTGGATTGCAAAGCAGGGCTCGGGCCACCCAGTGCATGGCCCACCTGCGCCAGATCGGTGCTTCGCTGAACCTGTATGCCGGTGATCATGGGTTGAGGTTCCCTATTATGGTCGCGATCCGGGAGGACAAGAATGACGACCAACCGGCTCTGGACACCGTCCTCGCTCCTTATGTCAACGAAGGGGATCAGTCGTTCTGTTGTCCGGGTGACCACAAGGACCTCTGCGAAAAGACCGGCACCAGCTATCTGTGGAACAGCGTGCTCAATGGGCAACGGATTGGGGATCTGAACTTTCTAGGCATCACCAAAAACGAATCAGGCATTCCCTTGGTCGCGGACAAGGAAAACTTCCACCCTTCCGTGGGAGACCAGGTCAACATTCTCTATGGAGACGGTCATGTGGATAAGAATCTGACGTTCACCGTCGACTGAGTATGAGCAGCGCTGATGCTTCCACCGAGGCCAAGGGGCCTCCGTTGCTCAAAGTCTCAGGCTTGCGGAAATGCTTTGCCCGGCGTCCGGCGCTCCACGGGCTCGATTTTGAAGTTCGCGATGGCGAAATTTTTGGTCTTTTGGGCCATAACGGCTCCGGAAAAAGCACTACCATCGGCATCATTCTAGGGCTGGTGCATGCAGATGGCGGGCTGGTGGAGGTGGCCGGCATTTCCGTGGCCCGGGAGCGGGAGCGGGCCATGCGGCAGGTGGGCGCTATCTTTGAGTCGCCCCGGTTCTATGAATATCTGACCGGGTGGAGGAATCTCCAGGTGCTGACTTCCTTCTCCGGTGGAGTGAGCCGAGCTGCCATGGAAGAAGCGGTACGCTGGGTCGGGCTCGAAGACCGCATCCACGATCAGGTTGGCACTTACAGTCAGGGCATGCGCCAGCGGCTTGCGCTTGCCCAGGCATTGCTGCCCCGGCCCCGGCTCTTGATTCTCGATGAGCCGACGAACGGGCTGGATCCCGACGGAATCGTCGATCTCCGTCACCGGATCCGCAAGTTGCGCGATGATTTCGCCATCACGGTCATCGTGTGTTCGCATCTTCTTGTCGAGGTCGAGCAACTTTGTGACCGGGTGGTCATCCTGCGCAGTGGGCACAAGGTGTACGAGGGCGCCTGCCGGGGGCTGGAGGAACCCGGACGCCGCTACCGTCTCGAGGCCGAGCCGAGGGATGCCATGCTCGGGGTCTTGCACCAGCTTGGCGGTTCTCTCCTCCCCGATGGCGAAGTCTTTCTTCCTGACGCGACCGATGTTGCCGATCTGGTCAAGGGACTCGTCTCGGCGGGAGTCGCGATCCGCGGGCTGACCCGCCAGGAGCGCACTCTCGAACAGGTTTATCTGGAAACCCGCACCGGCTCCCCTTGAGATGAAAGATTTTCTGGCACAACTCGGGTGGGAACTTTACCGCATGTTCGTGCGGAAGCGCACGTGGATTGGTTTCTGGGTCTTTCTGGCGCTGGAGGGGGCGATTCTCGGCTTGCTGCACCTTCCCCGGATCAACGAGGCCGTGATCCGAATCATCGGGCGCAGCACCGGTTCCCTCGACACGTATTTTTCGGCCCTCACGGTGGCCTTCATCATCCTGCTGTTCACGGTTTTCCTCCTCGGGGCGGTGGCCCTCTCGCTCGTTTGCGGCGACATTCTCGCCAAAGAACAGGAGGATGGGAATCTGCGCCTTTTGCTGGCGCGGCCGGTCTCTCGTCTCCGTCTCTTGGTAGTGAAATACCTCGCCTGCCAGATCTACACGGCACTTTTTTTCTCCTTCGTGGTCCTCCTCGCTTTTCTGGTGGGACTGGCCTATCGGGGTTGGGGCGGGGGCATGCTGGTCCTGCCCTCACCGGAAAAACCACAGATTTCGCTCTTTGACTGGGGGGAAGGTCTGGGGCGGCTTGCTCTGTTGGTTCCCTTTTTCACGGTGGTTTACCTACCGGTGACGAGTCTGTCGTTCTGTTTTTCCTGCACCCGGATGAAGCCCGCTTCCGCGACGATCATCACCATCTCCATTCTGATGGCGGACTTTGTTCTCGCGAAGATCCCTTGGTTTGAGGACTACAAGCACTGGTTCATCACCCCCCGGATGGAGAAATGGGTCTATGCCGTGCACCAGCACATCCCTTGGCCCGCAGTTTGGGAAACCGCGATCCAACTCGGTACGATCGGCTTCACTGCTTTCATCATCGGTTGGTTTGTCTTCGAGCGCCGGGATCTGAAATCCTGAGCCTTGGAACCATGATTAGGGCTCATCGAGTGACCGCACACCAGAGGAACCGTTTTTCCTGTCCTCGGCGACCGTCACGTGGTGCTGGGGCCGGTCCAGTGGAGGTTGTCGATGAGCCGGGTCTTTCCAAAAAAGACAGCGAGTGCGACAAGCACACCCTCCGCAGGGTGGATGGTCCCGACCCAGGGTTCCAGGGTGTCGGGATGCATGACCGCGAGGTAGTCCGTTTTTCCGAGCGGACTTTCCCGCAGCACCGCCCCGACGATCTGGCTGATCTGGTGGGGATCGCGCTCCCCTTCATCCAGCGCTTTCCGGGCGGCTCCCAACGCTTGTGAAAGCACCACTGCCCCGGCCCGTTCCTCTGGATTCAAATAGGCATTGCGGGAACTCATCGCAAGGCCGTCCGGCTCCCGGATGGTGGGGCTGGCCAGAATGGTGACCGGGAAATCGAGATCCCTGACCAGCCGGCGGATGATGGCTAGCTGCTGGAAATCTTTTTGACCGAATACTGCGGCATCGGGTTGGATCAAATTGAAAAGCTTCGCCACCACCGTGCAAACGCCCGCGAAGTGCCCCGGTCGGCTGGCCCCGCAAAGGCCCCGGGAGAGTTGGTCCTCCACAATGCGGACGGAGGCATCGGGACGGTACATGACCTCCACCGAAGGAACAAAGACAGCATCGACGCCCCGGGATCGGCATTTCTCCCAATCGTCTTCCCAGGGGCGTGGATAGGTCGAAAGATCTTCCGTGGGTGCAAATTGCGTTGGATTGACAAAAATGCTGACAATGACTTCCCCCCGGTCCCCGGCTTCAGCTCGTGCCCTGTCGATCAGGCTGAGATGCCCTTCGTGGAGAGCTCCCATGGTGGGGACAAACACCCGGGGATGGATGCCCCGGCCAGTCCAAGCCCGCAACTCGGGGATCTCACGGAGAATGTGCATGCAGTCGGCGGTTGAGCTTCAGTATCCGTTTTCGTCCATACGGCAGGGCACAAGGATGGCGTCCCGCATTCCGTGCAAGATTTTTTTGTCCGAGGGGCAGATGGTGGCGAGAGCGCCTCCCAGAACGACCTTGCCACCGTCGAACGGGGCAAAATAGTAGGGAGAGAGTCGGACCCTGCCTTCCATGTCCTGAAGTGACCCGCTGTCGGCATCCCACCAGGAATGATGCACCAGGCGCCCCCGGTGGAAACGCTGCATCAGATACGGATGCTCAGGGAAACTTTGCAACGCCCGGTCCAGCGTGGCGGCCCATTCCGCTTGGGGAAGATCCTGACCGATGGCCACGCTTCGGCTGCCCCAGGCAAGATCCGAAAAGCCGCTGATTTTCAGCACCAACTCACGCTCCCGCTGTGAGAAATCTCCCAATTCCCGGAAATCTTGAATGTCCAATCCGGGAATGACAGCATGATGCGGCAGGGGCGTTGGGTCTAGGATCCACCCTTGGGGGATCACTCCTCCCAGTCTTTGCCAATGACTGTCCCTCAACTCGCGGCGCCAAAGCTCGCGCAGAGGGCGGGAATGGAAGAGCGCGAGCCAGAGCTTTTCCTCGAGGAAGGGTTTGGTGGGGGCCGTCAGCTCGAGTTTTCCGGCAGCCGCCAACCGGGCGAGATCCCGCACTGCGGGAAGATTGTCCCAGTCGAAACACTCGTAAAAGCGGTAGGCAGGGCGGTTGCTTCGGGAACGGTAGTCTTCCGCGTCTCGGACCGCCCATTCCGAACCCAAACGCCCCGTCAACCACTCCATCTCCGGGCGGTAATCGGAACTCTCGCGGGAGATCACCACATCCGCCGGGGCGCTGAAAATGGAGGCGAAACCCTGCGCCATGCCCTCTGCGCCGCCGACAAGGGCCGGTTCCGGATCGAGGCCCGCATACGCCTGGTGGAGCCAGTCGGTTAGACCGATTCCACCGGGAACGCTGTCGATTTCGGTCAGCGCAAAGCCCCCTTCAGTCAGAATCAGATCGGGTCGGAGGACTCTCGGCTGGTCCGAAACCACCGGCCTGGCCGTGGCGAGGTCGAGCAGTTCTCCGGGCTTGCCGGCATCCGTATAGTCGGCGATCCAGCCCGGGAGAGAGCCTTTCCGGCTGCGTTGATGGAGAGTGTTGCAGGCCCGGTGAAAGCGCCAGAGGCTCTCTCCGAGTTGTTCGAGGCGCCGCACCGTACCCGGTGCCAGCGGGAATGCTTCCGGCGAGACCCGCCAGGTTTTTTCATGAAACAACCCTCCCGCCGGCAGATGGGAGAGCACGCGCTCCGCCCGATCGCGGGCATCGCGGGACGCAGGCGGATGGGAGCGCAGGAGATCGTGCATGAGAAGAGTGGGAGAGGGTTACTGGAGGAGTCGGAGAGCTTGGCGGAGGATCTCTTCCGAGGCTGTGACCCCAGTCGCGGCGATGTCTTTGACGGCTTTGGCCGCTTCCGGTTGCTTGTAACCCAGGGAAATCAGAGCCAGCAGGGCGTCGTTTTTTGCGGTTTCCAACGGTCCGACGGTGGCCGATTGGGAGGCCACTTGCCAAGCTTCGGCCACCCCGACCTTGTCTTTCAACTCCAGAACGATGCGCTCGGCCGTTTTTTTGCCGAGCCCTTTGATCCGGGCTAGGGTGTTCACGTCAGAGGCCACCACGGCCGATTTGAAGTCCCCCGGACTCATGCCGGAGAGGATCGACATGGCGACTTTTGGACCCACCCCTGTGACCCGGTCGATGAGGAGGCGGAAGAGATCACGTTGCTCGCCGGATTCGAATCCAAACAAGGTTTGTTCCTGTTCCCGAATATGATGGTGGGTCAGCACGAGAATGGCTTCTCCGACTTTGCCGTGCGCGCCGGGACCTCCCAGGGGCACCGTGATTTCATAGCCCACTCCCCCCACATCAAGGACCAGTCGGTTGGGCCAGTTTTCGACGAGCGTGCCGCGGAGGAAGGTGATCATGGGGCGTGGCGGAAAAAAAATTCAGAAGTAGAGTTCGTTGTGACGTTCCCTTTGGTCAAATCTTTCCCTGTTCTGCTTCTGGGGCTTTGTTTGTTGAGCCGTGGCCCCGTCCACGGACAAACTCCGGCGCCGGAAATGCCTGCCATTCCCGCCCGCGGTCTGCTGCTAGAGGTTCTGGTGGCCGGCCCCAAGGTCTATTCAGAGATCTCCGGTGCCAAAAAAACTGTGCTTGCCCCGGCCTATCAGGACACGATCGGCACCAGAGTCTACACTGCCAAGTCTTGGGCCGCCTTGGCGGTGCCGTGGGAAGAGTTCGTTCGTGAGGCCATGGTTCATGCCGATGCCCTGATCGAGAAAATCCAACCGGAAGTGGTTCGGAATTCAGCCGGGGTGGCGGAGTATGCCATCCTGCAAAGCGAGGATCCATACCTGACCAGCACCCTGTTTTCGAAAAAATTCCTGCCCAAGTTTTCCGAAATATTTGGGAAGGAGCTTCACGTGGTGCCTTTGACAAGGGGGCGCATATACGTATTCCCCGCGCAAGGGAGGCCATTGTCCGAGTTCGGCATCGCCGAAGAATATGCCAATTTGCTGGTTCCCCTGACGCTGGAAGTCTTTCAAATTACGAAAGAAGGACCCAAAGTGATAGGGGAGATCATCCGATGAAGTGAATTATGGAAATTATAAATAGTCTTCATCCCTACACTTTTAATAAATTTAAAATTTTCAATTCTGGGAAGCAGAATCGAAAATATATGGCGGGTGGTCTTGAGGTGTGGTAGACTCTTGTTCGCTATGTCTACTACACGCAGAACACGATTCTCTAGACGGGTTCCTGATCACGTGACCGATGAGCTGGTCACGGTTCTTGCAAACAAACAAACCTTCGGGTTCAACGAATTATTCGTAGTTGTTTACGAGAACCTGAAAGCTCGGAATGCCGTGAGTGGGGGCGAAGAGATGCTCCGTCTGCGGGCCTATGAAAAGCTCCAGAACCTGGTTACCCGGGGATTGGTGGAAAAAAACGGTAAGGAATATCGCGGTATGGACAACATTGTCGAAGCCGCGAGCGCCTTCACTGCCAAAATCACTGGCTGAAATAGGACGGGAAACCGCAGGTTGGATGATCTCCTGCCCCGGGACGCACCGCTGACACCTTTTGGTAAAAAAGCGGGGCTACTTGAGCAAGATTCGTCTGGACGAACAAAACCCCAGAGTTAAAGTCCGGTGTGCGGCAGGGAGAGAGCCTGCGGCACACCGGATTTTTTTTGCCGCCCACCTCACGCATCATGAATGAGTCCCTCGATAATTACCTTCCTGTTCTGCTGCAGATCCTCATTGCTGCTGGTTTTGCCGTGGCGACGCTGATCGCCAGCGCTTTGCTGGGCAAGCGGGCGCGGCGCAATGAGATGAAAGATTCGGCCTATGAATGCGGCATGCTGCCGATTGGTGAGGGCCAGTCCCGCTTCAGCGTCAAATTCTATCTGGTGGCGATGCTGTTCGTTCTGTTTGACATTGAGGTCGTGTTCCTCGTGCCTTGGGCGGTCGTCTTCAAGGAAGCGGTGGCTTCCGGTGCGACGCAGTTTTTCTATGGCATGTTGGGCTTTGTCGGCGTGCTGTTCCTTGCCTACCTCTATGCCCTGAACAAGGGGGCCCTGAATTGGAAAGAGTCCTAATCATCCCCTCTTGATTCACCGCCACAGCCTTCGGTTCCGCCGCGCGGGGCACTTTTTGCTTTTCTGCTTTTTCCCTACATGGTTCACCTGATCGCACTTTACCGGCTCGCGGACGGAGTTGGGGATGACAAACTCGATGACATGCTTCGTGTCAGCCGCAGCCTCCTCTTCCGGGTCCAGGAGGTCCACAACGTCCGGACCGGGCGCAATATCGAGGGAGACAATCCCTGGCCATTTTTTGTCTCCATGGATTTGGAGAGCATGGACAAGGCCCAGATGTTTCTCAACGATCCCGTTTGGGTGAAATTCAACCAGGATGTGGTGCGCGGAAACACCACGACCAGCGAAATTCTCCTCTTCGAGACCGATCCCGGCAAGGACGTGCGGTATTCCTGACCGCCGAAGGGTCGATGTTGCTCGACAGGCGTGCTACAGTCCTGCCGTTCGATGCCTTCTCTCCCCGACATGCTCCCGCTGCTCGCCCAAGCCCAATTGCAAGGGGGGCCCGAGGTCAATGGCGTGGCGGAGACGAATTTCTTTCTCCGCTACTGGCGGGACGGGCTGACCATTTTGATCCTCTGGGTCATTTGTTACCATATTTACACCTATTTCCGGGCCACCCGTGGGGCGCGCATTTTCACGGGGTTGATGGGGATCTGGATCGCCCTGACGGTGATTTCCCAGTTTTTGGATCTGGTCATCATTAGCTGGCTGTTGAAGAGTTTTTCCGTGTTTCTTGCCTTGGGGTTGGTGGTCATTTTCCAACCCGAACTGCGCCGGGCGCTGGCAGAAATCGGTAGCCACCGATTTTTCTCGGGACTGACGAGCGAGGGCGCCCGGGCGGTCACCGAAAAAATGTGCGACATCGCCGTTGACCTCGGACGGAAGCGCATCGGGGCCCTCATTGCAGTCCAGCGGGCCATTGATCTGAAGCAATACTTGGAAACCGGCGTGGCGCTGGACTGCCGCCTTTCTCCGGAATTGGTGATTACCATTTTCCACCCCGGAACCCCTCTGCATGACGGGGGAATCATCCTACGGCTCCGGGACGAACGCATCCTCGGGGCGGCTTGTGTTTTCCCGTTGAGCCAGCGCGAGCTCTCCGGCAAAGGCATCGGCCTGCGTCACCGCGCCGCCATGGGGATCACCGATGAGTCCGATGCGGTGGCTATCATCGTGTCCGAGGAAACCGGGGGGATTTCTCTGGCCCACATGGGGCAGTTGGAGCGCGATTTGACCCGGGAGCAGCTTGCGGTACGTCTCCACGAACTGCTCTTTGCCGACGATTTCACCGAAGATGAAGAACGTCACGAACATGACAAAGCAGCTCGTTCTGCATAACTGGCGCTCCAAAATCGTGTCCTTTCTGGTGGCGGTCGCGATTTGGTATCTGCTGGGCAACCACGTGCGCCAGATCATCGAGCGTGGCATCCCGCAGCGGCCTCCGGTGCCCGGCACCATCGACACCAAACCCGAGCGAACGCCGGAACCGCCACCGGCATTCCCGGTTCCGGTCGTGCCAACGGTCCCGGTGCCGGGGAGTTGACCGTGTTCAGGAGGGCGGGGCCACCAGTCCCTCGGCGGTTTCCTCGCGCAGCCGGAGTTGGCCGCAGGCCGCGTCGATGTCGTGGCCTTTTTCACGACGCAGCGTCGCGGTGACCCCGCGTCGTCGCAGCACCTGCAAAAAGGCTTCCTGTTGGTCTTCGCGGGGACGCACCCACGGCAGTCCTTCCACCGTGTTGTATGGGATCAGATTCACCTTGGCCCGCAGCGGCTGGGCCAGTCTGGCCAATCGCTCGGCCTCGGCGAGATCCGCGTTCACCCCTTCGATGAGAATGTATTCGAACGTGAGGAACTGCTTCCGGCGATCCGCCCAGTAGCGCAAGGCTTCGAAGAGGCGGTCGAGCGGGTATTTGCGGTTTACCGGCATGATTCGCTCCCGCACCTCATCACTGGCTCCATGCAGGGAAATCGCGAGACGAATCTGAAGCGGTTCCTCAGCGAGACGTTCGATCTGGGGAGCCAGCCCGCTCGTGGATACCGTCATATGGCGCGCTCCCAGGCCCACCCCCCATTCGGCATTGAGAATCCGGATGGCCTGGAGCAGGGCATCGTAGTTGGCCATGGGTTCTCCCATGCCCATGAACACCAGATTGCTGATGCGCTCCCGGGCCGCCTCGCCCGCCTGCATGACCTGCTCCACAATCTCTCCGGCCTCCAGATTCCGGGCGAAGCCAGCCAGTCCGCTGGCGCAGAACCGGCAACCATACGCACAACCGACTTGGCTCGAGACGCACAGCGTGAGTCGGTCGGACGCTTCCCCATAAAGCGATGGGTTCGCCGGGATCAGGACGGATTCAATATAGCGACCGTCCCGGAGGCGATGGAGAAACTTGCGGGTCGTATCTCCCGAACCCTGCACTTGGGCGAGGTGGTTCGACCGAAGGAGGAACGCTTCATCGAGACGGGCACGCAGGGGGGATGCGAGGTTGGTCATTTCCGAGAAATCCCGGACCCCCATGCGGTGGATCCAGCCGAGAATTTGTCCGGCCCGGAAAGCCGGTTCTCCCTGCTCCTGAAGCCATCCCTTCCAATCGTCCATGGACATTCCAAGCGCGAGCCGGCGGGCGACAGGGGCCGGTTGGGATGAAGGCGGTTCAGTCATCGGGGCAGCGGAGCGCAGGATCGGGTGAAACCGTCTTGACGCCCCAGTTCTCCAGTTTACACTGATTCCGTTAACCAGCTAGCGCCAAACCTTGACCTGCCATGAATGACCAATTACCGCCTCCACTCGATCCTCCCAAGAAAAGTAACGCCAAATGGTGGGTCATGGGGTGCAGTGGTTGCTTTCTGATCGTCGCGGTCGTCGCCGGCTTTCTCATGTATGGTGCCTACAAGGGGGCCAAGTCCTTAGGCGGTGATCTCAAGTCGGGGTTTGAAATGTTGGCGACCATTGGCCAGGCCATGCAATCTCCTGAAATCACCGAAGCTCTGGGCACGGATGTCAAAATCGAAGGGGTTCCCACCAGTCAGGAAACTGAAACTACCAGGACCTACAATGCCGGCCTGTCCGGTGCCAAAGGCAAAGGCCAGGCCGTCGTCGAGATGGAAAAACAGCCAGATGGCAATTGGAAGATCATCCAGATCAAATTCACTCCAGATGGAGGGGCTGAGATAGAGTTGAAAACGGAAGGGCTCCAACTGCCCTGAACCGGTTCCTGGAGGTTCTTCCCGGCCCACAAGGCAGGCTGCCGCTGGCAGGCTGCCTTTTTTTTGCTGTGGCTGGTCAGCCCGGGCATCCCGCGCCGCCTTTTCAAGATGGGTGCCTTGAATTCCGAGGAGGGGAAGCTTGCCAAAAAGACCTTCCCTCTGGTAAAAAGGGCAAAAGCGGCACAGGAGAAAAATTTTTTCAGGAAAAATGCGTTCTTGTATTGCCAATGTATTGCCATCCGAATACAATGTAAATCAATCGAGCTGCTGCGGAGTCCTCCGTTCCCCCTCTGCGAAACACTCCCGGCACCCGAATTTCCACCAACCGGAGCCTCATCCCACCGTCAGATGAAAACGAACCTTCCAGAAACCATGCGGGCCCCGGGCGGGCCTACCAAGAGTGATCGCCGAGGGGTAGCGCTGATCACGGTCCTCACCTTCGTGGCCTTGACCACGATTTTGATGATGACCTTCTTCCTGATGGCCCAGAATGAGCACATGGCCTCGGTGAACTACAGCGAAGGTCTGCAGGCGCAGGAAGTGGCGGAATCGGCCGTCAACATCGTGATCGCCCAGATTCGTCAGGCCACCGCCAATGCCGATCACCTCTGGGCCAGCCAACCGGGTGCCATCCGGGTTTGGAATGCGGATGGACGGGACAAGTTCGATGCGGGTTACAAGCTATACTCGGATGACCAGATGGTGGTCAAGGGATCCACTGAAAAGGATTT
Organism: Akkermansiaceae bacterium; assembly: GCA_024233005.1. GTDB lineage: Bacteria > Verrucomicrobiota > Verrucomicrobiia > Verrucomicrobiales > DEV007 > JACKQE01. The sequence goes on from JACKQE010000002.1 coordinate 491,956, forward strand.
TGCCGAAAGGGATTTCAATGAGTTGGCCAACTGGACCGCTGAACCGGCCTCCTTTGTCGATCTCAACGAACCTGTGATCCGCGGCGACAAGGTGTATTACCCCATCGTGGATCCGTTGGCGGCATCATTCCCCAAATGGCCGCCGTTGGTTGGGGGCGGCGCCCGGAAAGGCGACACCGACGGGGTGGAGGGCTTCGACTACGACCGGGATCACAGCCGGGTGAAATTGAGCGAGTTCGACAAGGTGGTGACCCAGAAGAGCAACAAGTTTGTCGGGGCCAACTATGATGCCCTTCCGATGCCGGTCCGCTGGATTTACCAGCTCAAGGACGGCTCCTTGGGATACCTTGTGACCACCAACGCCTCTTCCGGCAAGGGAACTTTCAAGTTGTTGACTTCCGGTTCCCCGGGGCCTTCCACCGGCAATCCCATCGTCGCCCGCTTCGCTTTCTGGGCGGATGATGAAACCTGCAAGCTCAATCCCAACTACCATGCAGGCGGCGCGACGTGGAATACGCCCATGGCCGGAGGTGACATCGACCGGAATGATGGTGGCAAGCAACCCATCAAAGGAGAGTACCAGCGTTACACGGGGCACCCCGCGTCGACCCACCTCTCCCCGGTGATCATTCCCGGCATCGTCAACATCACCAACGACCGCCAGGCCATTGAAAAGCTGTTCGAGATGATTCCCCGCATCGTCGGGGGAGGGTCCGAATTCGGCACCAAAGCCTACAATGTTGCTGTCACGGGAGCGGTATCGATCAATACCGACCGTGACCGTCTTTATGCTTCGGTCGATGAGATGCTGTTCCAGGACGTTTTCAAAAACGAGCGCGTCCTCAATGAATTTCCCACCGCCGGCGGCCGGATCGGCACCGTGGGAGCCCGCTCAGCCGATGAGATCCTGGACCAGCTTGAGCGGATGCGATTCTTCCTCACCGTGAACAGCCGGGCTCCGGAAGTCAACCTCTTGAACCGTCCCCGGCTTTCGATGTGGCCCACCTACAACTACAGCAGTCAGGCCGAGCTGGCTTACATGACCTCGTTCGACCGTTTGATCCGGTTCTGTGGACAAATGGGGGTCGGCAGTGGTGGCCAGCCCAACAAGTATTATTTCGAGCGGAGGAACGAAGACGACCAACTGTATGACTACGAGGAGATCCCTCGCAACAAGGAACTTTATGCCTACATGGATTGGTTGACAGATCAAAAGCTGCCTGGCTACGGAAAGGCGTTTTCTGACGCCGGCAAGTTTGGCACGGATGATCGCTACCAACTCCTGACTGAAATCTATGACTATATCAGGTCCACCAATCTTTATGATGACTCGCTGTTCTTCAACGGCACCGCGCAGCAGTACATCGCCGATCCCAAAAAGAGCAAGCAGACCGTCACCTATACCAACGGCCGCAGCAAAGCCGACAACGGGTTGTGGCCTGGCTTTGGTCAGGTGACTCCGATCCGGATCAACTATAAAGGCGTGGAAACCCAGGGGTTTGGGCGCTTCCATTGCCTTCAGGAAATCGGCACCATGACCATCTGCTGCGCCGATGGCACGGGTGGGGACAATCGTCCCGGTGGAATGTATCCGGATATCCAGGACCCGGGAGTCTATGAGTGGGATACCACCAACATCATCAAGCCCTCGGTTCCGGCCAACGAAAACACCGCCGAATATTCCAATTATCCCCCGCTTCATCAGAACATCGTGCCTTCACCGAAGGATTCGGACATTGTGGTCGCCAATCCCGCCACCACCCAAACGAATTTCATGCCGCGGACCAGTGATGGAGACCTCTTCAACAATACCATCTTCCCCACCTGGCCGAGTTGGCTGATCCGGCTCTACTGGCGGTATGGGACGGTTGCTGGCAAAGCAGCGCCGAATTCCGTTCCCACCCTGCCGATCGCGGCGGACAATTTCGTAAGGGAAACTGCCATCGCCCCCGGAGATCCGGGCTACAAAAACGAGCCGATTCTCGTTCCCGCCGAGGTCATGCGAGCCTTTGAAACCAAGCGTTGGAACTGGAATCTGGCGTGGTTGGATCCCAAGTATTCCGGTGCCATGACACTGGCCTTGGAAGGCGGCGGTGGCGGGGTGACACGCTATGATCGGAAGAATCTTTCCGGACCGGGGGGATTTCAGCCGGTGGCGGATCGTGGATCCATGCCGGCCGGGGACAAGTCCCGTCTTCTTGACAAGGAAAAGCTCGTGCAATCTTCCCTGCTCTTTCAACTTGCGGGCAACAGTCTGGGATACAACCCCATCAATTCCGACTTCACCGTCATGATCGAAACCAAGGGCAGCAAGCTCAGTTTTGCCTCTGCGGACAGCGGCAATGTGGAGTTCCCCTCCGACAGCGGCGGCGCCGTCAAACTTGACGGAGGCGTTCTCGGGCAATGGTATTCCCAAGGTCGGCAAACGGCACACTCCGACCACGCTTTGGGAGGGACGAAGAACGTCAACTATATGCTCATCGGTGACAACGGCCCCGCATTTTTTCCCTATACCACTGACACGGGGGCCGGTGGGGCCACCGCGTCCGGGCGTCGGACCCCGCTCGATCTCTCCTATCAAGGAGTTAAGAAGTACAATCAGTATCCATTCGTGACCCGTCCTTATCTCGTCACCAACAATCAACTGGCGATGAACAAGGGCGGTTTGGTGGTCTCCATCTATTCCGCCGGCGTGGATACCAAAGAGAACAAGAATTCCGACCCCAAAGTGGCCCAGCAACAACTGGTTCAGCAGGTCGAGATCGAAATGGACGGATTCACTGCCCGGGCTCCGGATCTGGCGGCTCCCGATGTGGGCTACTGGCTCAGCAGTGCCGGCCCCAGCGGAGGCTCCGGGCGTCTCAACGCCATGTCCTACTGGAGCATGGGCTATGAGGGAGCCAATCCGGTCTCCGCCCCCTACGGACGCATCGGTCTGCTCGCATCTCGGCACAATCTCGACCTCCTCGGCGATGATCGCGGCGTGCGGGTGGATGTGATTCGCGGCGTGGGCATCCGCCATGGTGATTCCCGGATCGTGATGACCCGACCCAAAATCACCGAAGCCGATGGGATTTTTGTTGAGCACATTGATTATGCCAAGGCTGACGCCCGCATTGCGATGTTCAATGACGGTTCCAAAGCGGTGGAGCGCCGGCTCAACCAGTTCAGCAACACCAACAACCTGATGTATCTGGACGAGGCCAAGAATGTGCAACTCTATGGTGACTTCGACAACGGGCTTGGTCAGCAGCCCGATGGTCCCTGGATCAACAAGCCGGATGAAGGCAATCTTTGGTTCGTCGCCGGTGGCACCGGCGGCATCTATGGCAACATCCCCTATTTCTCGGAGGACTGGAACCAGCAGGCCGTGACTCCGTCCTACTTCACCCCCAACCGGATCGTGTGCTCACCCGTCGCCTTCGGATCCCTGCCGCGCCGTGCCAAATCCGGCAAACCTTGGGAAACGTTGCTGTTCCGTCCGAATGTGACCGGGGGACTTTTCACGACCCATCCGGGAGCGGAAGATCCTCCCGACCATCTCCTGCTGGACATGTTCTGGATGCCCGTGGTGGAACCCTTTGCCATCAGCGAGCCGCTCTCCACCGGAGGCAAGGTCAACTTGAACCAGGACATGCTGCCGTTCCGTCACATCACTCGTGACACCGCGTTGCTGGGCGTGTTCAAGTCCGAGTACATGGTGGTCATTCCCGATCTCTGGAAAGGGAACTACAAAACCAACCACGGCTACGGCAAGGGATGGCACTGGAAGAACAACCCTTATGGAGGTGAAATGGTTGGCGTCAGTCTCCGGGCGGTCATCGAGCCCACCGGAACGCTTGACCAGTTCCATGAAAAGTTTAAAGAGGGCAAAATCTTCAAAACGGCCTCCGAGATTTGCGACATCCACCTGGTGCCCATCAGCATCGGTGCCACCCAGCAGAGTGGTCGGGACAATGGGATCACCACGCCGCACTGGAAACAGATGGGCAATGGCACCTATTGGTCCATCAACCGGATGACCGGGGACAACGCCAAGGAAAAACCCTACAACAACATCTATCCCCGGATCACCACCAAGTCGAACACCTTCAAGGTCCATTACCGCGCGCAGATCCTCACCAAAGCCAAAGTGACAGCGCCGGATGAGTTCGATCCTGAGATCGACCAGGTCGTGGCCGAATATCGGGGATCCTCCATTGTGGAGCGCTATGTGGAGCCCAACGATCCTGACATCCCTGACTACGCTTCCGCTTCCTCGACCAGCGGATCCTCGGGAAGCACGGTGGCCTCCCTGGACAAATTCTACAAATTCCGGGTGGTGAACCCCACGCGTTTTGCCCCCTGATCCATCTCCTCTTTCCGGATTCCCCATGAAAATTGACCAGACTCCGCCTTCTTCCAAAGGTTTCACCCTCATCGAAGTGACCCTCGCGATCGCCATCACCGCGATCGCCTTGGTCGGTTTGATGGGATTGTTGCCCCAAGGGCTCAAGACACTGGAAGCGGCCGGTGAAAGAGCCATTGAGGCCCGCATTCATCAGGACATCCTTTCGGAAATCATGCTGACCTCCTGGGAGAAAGGCAAAGGAGGCACCCCGATTGATCTTCTGGACGGCGAAATCCGCCGCTACGATGACCAGGGAATCCAACTGACGGATGCCGACAACGACAAGGCGATTTTTACAGCCAAGATCAACATCCTGAAAAAGGGCTCCCAGTTGCCGGTCAGCGTGGGGGGCGGCGCCAGTGCGGGAGTGAACATTCCGGGGGATGCCGTCGAGTCGGCCAATCTGCGCCTTGTCATCGTCGAAATTGCCGCCATCACCGATCCCTCGTTTGATTTTGGGAATCCGGCATTCATCAAAAGCATCAAGACCTTCCGCAGTCTCATCACCAAGATGGGCCAGGACTACACCAAATAACCCTCGTAACGGTCGCCTCAGTTTATGAAGACATTTTTATTGGTCCGTCGGCGGGTTGCCCGGCATACCGCGTTCACCATTCCCGAGCTTTTGGTCGCGATGACCATTTTGTCAATGCTCCTGTTGATGCTGGCCGGCATGATCGACCAGGTCCAGAAGGCATGGACCTACTCGGAAAGCCGCGTTTCCCAGTTCCGCGAAGCTCGGGTCGCCTTCGACATCATGGCCAAAAACCTTTCCCAGGCCAGCTTGAACAGCTATTGGGATTACCGATACGAAACCCAGAAGAGCGTCCAGGTTCCGAAATCCTATCGACGCACCGCCGACCTGCAGTTCCTTGTGGTCGACGGGGAAAAAGTGCTTGGCAAAAATGCCCCCACCCAGATGTTGTTTTTTCAGGCACCGCTCGGCTTTTCCCGGAAGTACCCGAGTATGAATAACCTCCTGAACGGGCGGGGGTATTTTGTCTATTTTGGGGATGACACCAATTTCAAGCCCAGCATCATCAAATCGGTTCCCAAATTCCGCTACCGTCTCATGGAGTTTCGTCCCACCACGGAAGACAACATGATCTACCAGGATTCCAAGCCCATGCGTGACAAAGGTGAGGATCCCGCCTTTTCCGAATGGTTCAAATTGGGACTGGACCCCACCAACAGCAAAACGAACACCCACCCGTTGGCTGACAACATTGTGGCGTTGGTGGTGACTCCAAGGGACACCATCGAGGAAAAGGGTCAGGACACCTCCAGCAAGATCGCTCCCTCCTACGAGTTTGATTCCAGCAATCATGTGGTGTCCGATTTCCGGAGCCAGGTGCCGCCGCTGGTCCGGCTCACCTTGGTCGCCATTGATGAAACGTCCGCCATCCGGCTGGAAAATGGTTCCACCATGCCTTCCGTGGTGGATGCCAGCATGTTCAGTAACAGCAAAAACTATTTGTCGGACATTGAAAATCTGAAACAAAAACTTTCCGATCAGAGGCTCAATTTCAAGGTGTTCAGCTCTCTTGTGGCCATCCGGAGTTCCAAGTGGAGCGCCTTTTCGGGTGATGAGAACAACTGATTCAGCCAGATGGACCCTATCATGAAACCGCATTCTTCTTCCAAGGCCTTTTCCCTGATTGAGCTGTTGATCGTCATTTCGGTCATTGGCATCCTTCTCGCGATCGCCGCGCCCAATGTGTTCTCCCTGCTCAACGCCCATACGCTTACGGGTGAAGGGACTTTGTTGCGGAACAAGCTGACTCTCGCCCAACAGAAGGCCCTTTCCGGAAATGCGGACGTGGAGTTCCGCTTTTTTAAAATGGCCGACTTGGAGAATGCGGAGTCGGAAAGCCAGTATCGGTCGTTTCAACTGTTCATGCACAACAGCGTCGGCGAAATGGAGCCGATCACCGAACTGTTGCGCATCAAGCCCCCTGTCTACATCAATGAGCGGATGAGCACCTTGATTGAAGGCGGCACTGCTTCTGGCAAATACGAAGTCACCGAGGGGGGAAAAAAGGTTGAGCGGGAATACAAAGGTTTCCGATTCAAGCCCGATGGTTCAACGGATCTGGGCGGCCGTTCGTCTGCCGGTGACACTTGGTATGTGGTGTTGGTGCAGGGGACGGAGAATTTGGGAGGCACGCTGCCCAACAACTACTTCGTTGTGCAACTGGACCCATACAATGGACGCGTTTCGGAATACCGACCCTAGAGTTGTGCCGGTTCAGGCCGGTTGGCGGCAGCTCCTTGCCTGCGTGGGGATCTGTTGGATCTGCGCCGTGGTCCCGGCGGGAGCGGTGCTTTTGACGGGGGTCAATGGAAAGGCGGTGGACTTCGCCGGCGTGAAAAGTGCGACCCCGGCAGGACTGGAGGCTCAAGTCACTGCGGATGGCAAACTCCTGGTGGTGCCATGGTCCCGTTTCGATCTCACCAAATTGGCCACCGAATCACCAGAAATCTTCGCTGCTTATGAAAAAGCCAAGGCCGGAGAAACAGTGGCTTTGAATCTAGGAATTTTTGCCGTCCCTGCGCCCGGTTCGACGGATCCCAAGATGGCGGAAAAGCCCGTGGAAAAGAACCTGGCTCCTTACGATGCCGAAGTCGAGTTTTCTGGCAAAGGGGGAGAATCAGGAGTCCTTCGGATCCGGGCAGTGACCCTCTTGCCCCCCGACGGGGAACCTCGGGCGGTGTTGATTCTGGCCAATGGGGAGGAAGGGAAGTCGATCCGTCAGTTTCCGACGCTCAGTGGGGGACTCTGGAAAAACTTCCAAGCAAAAGTTCCGGTGGCCTTGGTGGCCATCGATTTTGAAACTCCCCAGCCCGGTTCCCATTTTGGGGTCGACCCTGCGTTCATTCATCCCGAGCGGGGTAGTGGTGAGCTGATCGTGGAAGCCGTTGGCAAGCTGGGTCAGGCCTTGAAGAAAGAAAATTGGGAAGCGCTTCCCCTCATGGTCCATGGAAACGGAGTCCTGGGGGCAGCCCTGGCATTCAATCTGGCCCAGTGGAAGCCGGAGAAGTGCATTGGAGTCACTGCGTGTAAAGGGGCCTACTATGCCACACCGGTCACGGATGAATCTCTGAAGGTGCCAGTGATGTTCATCAAAGGATTGAATGACCATCAGGCCACCGACTGGAAAGCCACGCAAACTTTGGAGGAGGTCTACGATGCCAATATTGGCCGGATGCCGAACTGGCTCTTTGCCATTGAGCCCAATGGTGATCAACGGGAGGGACCGGTTTCCTACCGGATGGCTCAAGAGTTTTTGCTCGAAGTGTGGGGGGCCCGGAAACCGGGAGAGGATGGTACAGTGCCCGCGATGGACCGCTCCCGGGGTTGGATCGGAAGCCTTGAGACGGGGCAGATCTCCCGCATGGAAAATGCCGAGACTCCGCTTGATCCGAACCATACCTGGTTGCCTTCAGCCAAATTTGCCCAGATTTGGAAAGACTTCCTCCTCGGGGCTCTCCCCCCGGGAGAACCAGGTTCCGATCCCAAGCCTTGAAGAAACCTGAGCCGGTTCCTGCGGTTTTCAGGGGGCGTCGTGTGGGATCAGTGGTTTGGGATGTGCGAAATGTCCCATTTCCCGGACCCCTGGACCGATGCCGTCTTGGCCCAGATCAGCGTTCATCTTTTCAGCCAGCGTCCGGAGACGCGCGACTTCATCGGGGTGCTCGGCTGCCAGATTGGTTGATTCTCCGATGTCGCTCCCCAGATGGTAGAGTTTGGGAAACGCTTCCGCAGGTTTTTGGGGTGCCAGCTTGGCGGCGTCATTCTTCTTTTTCGTTGCTCCTCCGCCGGAGAGCTGCAGCTTCCAGGGGCCGGAGCGCACCGCTTCGAGCGTGAGACCCCGGAAGTAGTAAAATTCGTCGGCATGAGGGGATTTTGCACCGCTCGTGGCCGACAGGAGAGGCCAGATGTTGCCGCCATCGAGGACCCGGTCGGTGGGGATTTTGCCGGAGGCAAGGTGGGCAAAAGTGGGCAGCACATCCATCATGCTCGTGATCTCATCCGTCGAGGTGCCCGCAGGCACTTTGCCCGGCCACCAAGCCACTGTGGGAACGCGCATGCCGCCTTCCCACGTGCTGCCTTTGTTGCCCCGAAGCGGTGCGTTGACCGCCCGTGCGGTTCCACCATTGTCAGAAGTGAAGATCACCAGGGTGTGGGATTCAAGACCGAGGGAGCGCACGGTGTCGAGGATTTGGCCGACGCTCCAATCCACTTCCTCAACCCAGTCGCTGTAAATCCCGTGTGGCGACCGGTGCTGGAAGGCTTTACCAGGATAAATCGGGAAGTGGACTGCGCTGTGCGGCAAGTAGAGAAAGAAGGGATTTTTGTGATGGTCACGGATCCAGGAGAGGGCCTCCTCGGTGTAGCGCCGTGTGATGGACTGTTGCCCTTCCGCATCGACCCGCCCGATGACGGTTGTGTCCCTGAGGAGGGGCAACGGTGGTTGCTGATCCCCTTTCAGGCCGGTCTCATCCCCGCCAAAGGAAGCCGGAGGCAGGGGAGTGGTCTTTTTCTTGGGGTCCGGCAACGGCTTTCCGAGATCGCTTTTTGATCCTTCCGATGCCAACCCCATATCGTTGGAATACGGGATGCCGAAGTAATGGTCAAATCCCTGGGCGGTGGGAAGGAAGGGCGGCTGGTCACCGAGATGCCATTTGCCGATGCAGGCGGTGGCATAGCCAGCGTCCTTGAGCACTTCCGCGACCGTGATTTCTTTTGGATTGAGCCCAAGGGAGGATGCGGGAAAGAGCACGCTGGGGATGGGAAGAACCCGTTTCGGGTAGCAGCCGGTCATCAATGCCGAACGCGAAGGAGAGCAGACCGGAGCCGCATAGTGGCAGCGCAGCTTCATACCCTCGGCTGCCATGCGATCCAGGTTCGGGGTTCGATTCAAGGTCGAGCCGAATGGTCCAATATCAGCGTATCCCAGATCATCAATGTTGATGAGAATGAAATTTGGTTTGTCCGCCGCATGGCTGAGAGAGGCGGTGAATAACCCAAGAAAGAGCAGAAATCGGCAGTGCATGGTGGGGCCATTGTGAAGCGGAAGTCCCGTCAGGCCAAGCCTGAATCACTTCCGTCATCGCGGGTATGGTCCGGTTCTGAGGTTCCTGTAACAATCATCCGGATTCGTGTTATAACTGTCACATGGGAGATGAGGTCAGTGACAAAGACTTGATCGGACGCGTCCGGGACGGTCATTTGGATGCTTTTGAGGAGATTGTGCTGCGCCATGCCTCCCGGCTGAGGGCTTTCATTGCCATGAGACTGCCGGTGCCCCATCTGATCGAGGAGATCGCCCATGAGTCCTTTGTCTGGGCCTACCGCCACATCGACGAATTCGAGGATGGGTCCGATCTGGGACGCTGGCTTCGGGCCATTGCCTACAATCTGGTGAGGGCCGAAGTGCTTCGCTACAGCCGCAGTGAACGCAACCAGGAAAAATACCTCGAGCATTGCTTGGTGGAACATTCCGGTCGTGGTCTTGCTGCAGGGGCGGATACCCCCATGGTGGCCCTGCTCGAAGAATGCGTGGAACGGCTCCCTGAAGCCCAGCGCGCCCTGCTGAAACGCCGCTACCGACTCGCGGAGTCCAGCGAAGAAATTGCCAAGGCTTTGGGCAGGAGCGAGGCGTGGGTGCGGACGACGCTTTTTCGCATCCGTCACGCTCTGCGTGAATGCATCGAGCACAAAGCTGGCCCGCAGCCTGTTTGATAGTCCCCGACAACCCTCTTTCTGAACATGGAACCTGAATGGATCGACGCACTGCTCTCTGGCGAATGGCCGGAGGAGCGATGCCGCGCCATCGAGGCCAGCTTGGAGAAGGATGACGAAGCGCGGTCGGAATTGATCCGGCAGGCCTCGATCGATGCCGCCTTGAAAGAATTGTGGCGGGATGAGTCCGGCCACCAAACCAGTGAGGCCTTTGCCAAAGGAGTGATGGCGCGACTGGAATCCGTGGGCGGTAGGGCGGTGGCTCGTTCCGTGCTCAGCGAAATTATCGAAGAGCGGGAGTGGCGGGCCAAGACTCACCTTTGGTGGGGGTGGCGACGTCGCGCCGAGGTGCGACGGCGAGACCGTGAGGACCGGCAGCGGTTCCAATCCGACTGGTGGAAAGCCGCCGCAGTGGCTGCCTTGCTCGTGGGGATCGGTATCGTGGTTCTGCAAAGCGTCTCCCTGACCCAGGGTTCGCGTATCACGGTGGCCCCCGGATTGGAAGGCGTCTATCTCGCCCGCGTCACTTCCCATCAGGACGCAGCCTGGGCAGCGTCCTCGCTCCACCAAATCCGGGAGGATGGTTGGGTGAAAGAAGGCAGGCTGGATCTGCTGGCCGGTCATGCTGAGGTGGCTTTCAATAATGGGGCCAAGGTCTTGTTGGAGGGGCCCGTGGTTTTCTCTGTGGAAACGGATGCCCGAGGTTTTTTGGAGCGGGGTCGCATCGCTGCCGAAGCCGGAGGCAAGGCTTCTGGTTTCGTGGTCAATACTCCGCGCCTGACGGCGGTGGATGTGGGCACTCGGTTCGGCATCACAGTGGGCGGGACCGGTGAATCCGAGGTGCATGTTTTGCAAGGGGCGGTCGAAGTGAGCCGGGTTTCGGGGAACTCGGTTCCGCTTCTGGTCCGGGAAGGAGGGGCGGTCCGGGCTGATGACCGACCGCTCAGTCAATTGGCCCAGGTGGAATTCCGAGGGGAGGATTATGCGCTTCCGGCAGCCCCGGCCAGTGATCTCCATCTTCCCTTCATTCGCTACCAATTCGAGGGGACGGGGGGGATTCTGAAGCAGAACGGAATGGGGCTTTCCGGCAGTGCGTATGAGGCCAGTTTGCTCTCGGACGCAGAATTCCCCGGCAAACCGAAGCGATCTCCGGGAATTTTTGGCAATGCCTTGGTTTTCCGGGACACCGAAGGGTTGTCACTGGGATCCGTTGGCCGATTTGAGGAGAATTCCGGTTTCACCGCCAGTTTTTGGGCCAAACTCCCTCCGAATGAGGACAGTCTGGTCGAGGGGGGGAATCTCCTGACCTTGGTGGATCCGGAAAACCACCCCTTGTGGCAGGCTTCCTGGAATGGCGATGGCGAGTTGGGGGCGATCGGAGCGCTCCGGGTTTCCGGACAGGGGGGCGGCGCCTGCACCGCCACTACAGATTTGCGGGATGGACGCTGGCACCACCTTGCGGTCCGTTATGTCGGGGGAGACGGCGGCTTTGGCATGCTGACCCACCTCTACGTGGATGGCAAGATCGAGCGGATATCAGCCCTCCGGAGCGGTTCCTTGAGGATTTCAGGAGAACGGGGGGACTCCCGGTTGGTTCTCGGCGCCTTGCCTTCCCATTCCGTCAGAGGCTTCACCGGACAGGTGGATGAGGTTTACTTTTTCCAAGGTGCCGCCAGTCCCGCGCTGATCCAAAAGCATGCCGCCGAGGGGGCACTCAATGTTTTGTCAGATCAGGAATAACAATTTTTGAAACAAAACCCCGTATTCCCGTTATAACCCTCTTGAGAGCTCTCCTTTTTTCCCCTATTGTACCTTCTGTTCTCCAACCTCTCCAAAACCAACCAGCTGGAACGAAATGAAAAGCCAAAAGAAACACAAGATACTCGCGGGTGTCATGGCCGTCGTGGCCTTGGCCGCCGGGATAGTCCAGGCGGAGTCCCGGACGTGGACCGCTGTTGACGGTCGAACGGTGACCGCCGAATTTGGAGGAATCTCCGGTTCCGGTGCCAACATGAATGTCATGTTGAACATTCCCGGGAAAGGCGCCATTCCCTTCCCCCTCTCGAAACTCAGCGAAGCTGACAAAAAATGGGTCACGGACAACCTGAAATCCGCACCCAAGGACGCCCGTTCCATGGCCGCCGAAATCGACCGGCTTGTTCTCGCCAAAATGAAGGAATCTTATGCGGGACTCCAGAAGGAGTTGGCTGAATTGCCGGCCAAGCAAATGGACGCCAAGGACAAGGCCAAGCGCGCCGAAGAGCTCAAGACAGAGTTGGAAATGTGCGTTCCCAATCCCAAAACGAATGACTTCCAGTTCGTCCGCCGGGTCTATCTGGACATTGCCGGACGCATTCCGACGTTTGACGAAGCCACGGAATTCCTTGCCACCAGTGGGGCCGACAAGCGTTCCAAGTTGATCCGCAAGCTCCTCGATTCGGAAGGGTATGCGATGCACATGTTCAATTATTACTCCGATCTGCTCCGTATTCGCGATGGTCTGACCATGGGTGGGGGGAATGGCGGCCTTCGCGCCGATCCTTACATCGAGTGGGTCAAAGATTGTGCCCGTCAAGACAAGCCTTTCAATGCCATGGTCAAAGAAATGATCATGGCCGAGGGTACCATCTGGGACAATCCAGCCTCTGGCTATCTGGTCACGGATGATGGTCAACCGCTTTGCTCGGTTTCCAACACCTTCACCGTGTTTCTGGGCACGGAGATCACCTGCGCCCAGTGCCATGACCATCCGTTTGAGGAAGTCTATCAAATGGACTACTACAAAATGGCTTCCTTCATGGGCAACGTGCGAACCCGAGGGGGTGGCGACAACATGATGGGGGCTTCCCGCAAGGATCTTCGTTCCGAGCAACAGCGTCTTAACCAGCTCCTGAAGGACGGAGGCAAGCTTGGTCCGAATCAAAATCAGGACCAGCAACTGGGCCAAATTTTTGGGGCTCACAGTTACGCTGTCGGCACGGTGGGCGCGAATGATGTCAAGCTTCCCCATGATTACAAGTATGACGACGGAGAGCCTCTCCAGCAGGTAAAGCCGGCCGCTTATTTTGGTGATCCGGTCAATTTGGAAAAATATGCCTCTCCGCGGGAAGCCTATGCTGAGTGGATGACTTCCAAGACCAATCCCCGTTTCACCATTAATTTGGTCAACCGACTCTGGAAACGGGTCTTCGGGATGGCCCAGATCGAGCCGGTCTACAACATTCCTGGCAATCTGGCCGGTCAGGCAGAAAACTACGACCTTCTGGTCTATCTGGAAGGAATGATGAAGGATCTTGACTACAAAATTAAAGATTTCCTTGAAGTGCTTTACAACTCTGAGACGTATCAACGTGAAGCGGAAACACTTTCCCCATCCTTGGTTCAAATCGACAATGGAACCTACCACTTCCCAGGCCCCGTCCTTCGTCGGATGTCTGCGGAGCAGCTTTGGGACAGCTTGGTCACTCTGACCACTTCCGACCCTGAAGGTGCCCTGCGCCGTGGTGGGGAGAAATACAAAGAGTTGATGAACATGGACACGTCCGCACTGACGACCGCCGATCAGGTTGAGCAGTATAAAAAGGATGTCTACGGAATTGGTGGAGCGATGGCTTCCGACTCCCAGATGGATACCAACATTGGTGGTGTCCAGATGATCCGGGCTTCTGAAATGCGGTTGCCCCAGGCGCCCAGCCATTTCATGCGCATGTTTGGCCAGTCTGACAAGCAGCTCATTGAAAACCAGTACTATGGTGGTTCCTCGCCTCAGGTCATGGCGCTCCTCAATGGCTCTATCACCAACAAAGTGCTGACCAACAAGGATGCCTACTTGATCAAAACCATTGCCGAGTCCAAAAAGGGCGGCAAGGGCGACAAGGTGGACAAAATCTTCCTGAGTATTTTGGGACGTTATCCCCAGGGCTCTGAAAAGAGTGCCGCTTCTTCCGGTCTCCGGACCAAATTGGAAGACGGCCAGACCAAAGAAATGGCTGAAGTGGACGCCCTGGGTGATGTCATCTGGGCTCTCGTCAACACTCGCGAGTTCCTCTTCATCCAATGATCCACTGAATCTGATTCCTCAACTATTCCACCAGTCCGACAACCCACATAAAACAAGAGACCTATGAAAGACCAACTGATGAAACTCGATCCGCTTTCCCGGCGGACATTCGTCGAAAAGGTGGCCAAGACCGCGCTTGGAGTTTCCATCATTCCTGTGATGGGCTCTGACAAGGTGTTTGGCGCCACCGGCGGCAAAGCAAAGCATTGTATCTACCTCTACATGAGTGGTGGTATGACTCACATCGACACTTTCGACCCGAAACCGGGCACGGAAACCGGTGGTAAGACGGAAGCGGTGAAGACCTCGGTTCCAGGGATTTCCCTGGGCCAATATCTTCCCGGTTTGGCCGAGCGTATGAAAGACATCGCTGTCGTTCGCACCCTGACCCAGAAAACGGCTGACCACCGTGGCGCCAGCTACTGGATGCACACCAGCTACCAGCCTCGGGCCACTATCATCCATCCGACCCTTGGTCCTTGGGCGCAAAAGCTTCTTGGAAAGTCCCATGAAACCCTGCCTTCCTCCGTTCAGATCGGCGGCGGCGGCGGTGGCCCGGGCTCCGGTTTCTTCGGTCCTGAACTTTCCCCGCTTCCCATCGGTTCCGCTGAGAGTGGCGTGCAGGACTCCAAGGCGGTCGTCGACGAGAAATCCTTCGATAAGCGTCTGAAAATGATGCAAACCTTCGACTCGGGTTTTGAGAACAAGTTCAAGAACGACGACGTCAAGGCTTACACCCAGTTCTATGACGAAACCTTGAAATTGATGAAGTCCACCGATCTGGATGTCTTCGACTTGTCGAAAGACCCCAAGGTTTCCGAACGGACCACCAAGTACGGCAACAACGGTTTCGGCAAGGGCCTGATGCTTGCGAAAAACCTCGTTAAATCCGGCGTTCGCTTCGTTGAAGTCGATCTCGGTGGCTGGGACATGCACAATGACCTTTGGAATACGACCACGATCGGAGCCCGCGGTAACACTCTCGATACGGCGGTGAGCGCCTTGATCGACGAGTTGAAGGCCGACGGTCTTTTCGAAGAAACCCTCATCGTACTCACCACGGAATTCGGTCGTACTCCGAACATCAACTCCAATGGTGGTCGTGACCACTATCCTCGTACCTTCTCCGGCCTTCTTGCCGGCGGTGGCATCGTGGGTGGTCAGGTCTACGGTAAAACTGACGCCAAAGGCATCGCGGTCGAGGAAAATCCGGTCGAACCGAAAGATTTCAACGCTACCATCGCCACCGCGCTGGGTCTGCCGTTGGACAAGATCGTGTTCTCCCCCTCCGGTCGTCCGTTCATGGTTGCCGGCCACAAGGAAGATCCCGCCACCAAGAAGATCATTCCCGAAGGCAAGGTGCTTCCTGGTCTCCTCAGCTGAGGCGCTCCGGTTTGCTAGTTCATACACGAAAACCCGGGGGCGTTGCTCCCGGGTTTTTTGTGTACTGGGGTGCAGGTAGGAGCGGGAATCCCCAGCGTTGTCAAGCCCGGACCTATGGTTTCACCGGTTGAAAACCCACGGTGGCTCCGCATAGTGATTCTGTCGTGGTATCGCCAACTTCCTCCAATAGCCTGCCTTCTTGGTGGAGGCGCTTCTCATCCTTGTGGAAGGTGGATGGCTCTGCCTGGTTCATCCTGCAATCGTGGGGAGCGCGATGGCTTCCCGGATGGTTGGAACCGGTCTTTGTCGCCGGTTACGTCAGCCTCTTCTTTTTCCTTTGTGCGGCCCCCCGAAACGCCGTCCGCCACAACTTGGCTGCGCTTTTTCCAAGCGATGGCCGGATCAGGCTGACCTTGAGGGCCTGGTTGGTTTTCCTTCGGTTTGGGGCCACTGCCACCGAAGCGATGCAGTGCCGCCTGGGGAGAAATCTCGTGGATTGGGAGATTTCCGGGAGAGTTCATTTTGAAGAAATTGTGGCCTCACCAACGGGGTGCATTCTGCTGACAGCCCACATGGGAAGCTCCGATGTCGCGGCCACCGCGTTTGCCGGACGTTTTCCAAGACGTTTGACGGCCGTCAGGGCTCCTGTGCGACACGTTTCCACTCAGCGTGAGATGCACCGCCAATTGGTGGCCAATGCCTCCTCGACCTTTGAAGTGATTTACAATGCGCATGAGTTTGTGGGCGTTGAGTTGGTGCAGCGTCTTGCCGCAGGAGAAGCTGTGGCTTTGCAGGGTGATCGGGTGTTGTTCGATGTCGCCTCGATGGAGGTCGTTCGGAATGGGCTGGGGCTCATTCTTCCGAAAGGGCCTTTCGCGCTTGCTCTGGCGACTGGAGTCCCCATTTTTCCGTTGTTTGTGGTTCGCCTCGGGCGGCGTTGCTACCGGGTGGAAGTGGGGGCCCCGTTTTTCTGTGAAGGCCGACGGGAGGAACGCGCGGTGGCTATGAAGCAGGCCGCTGCCCACTGGTTCGACCTGTTGGTCGCCCAGGCCCGACGCCATTGGGATCAGTGGTTTATTTTTGAGCCCGCCCTCAAGCGAATCTCTTCAAATTTGGAGGAGACTCCAGTGATGCTGCTGCCCGCTGAAATCGTGCCGGAATCCCCCGATCGTTGCGCCACTTCCTTGGCGTGGTTGCTCCTGAAACTCCGACCGGTCGCTGTCTCAGGGGATACCAACGATGATCGCCGTCTGGTTTTTCGGCTTCTTCAATCTGGACAGAATGCCTGGGAAAACACCCTGATTTGCCTGCTGGTCTGCGGCACCATCTGGGCGCTGCTCACGGCGTTTTTGTGTGAGATCCGGGGATGGTCTCTGATACCCGCTTTGTTCGCTGGGATTCCGGGAATGGTGGGATGCCTCCATGGAGCTTTTTTCGCCGGTTCGGTTCCGGTCGCTGCCGCCGGTTTCCTTGGTCTGAAATCACGGGATCCATCGCGCTGGGTGGGTGTTTTGATCCTTGCCGGTATTACTGCTGCAGCCTTTCTGTCCTGGATTCAGGGGGGGGGTTGGCTCAAATTGGCCGCAAGCCCTTGGCTGGGGATTTTTGGTCTTAATGTGATCGCCACCGGCATTCGAACCGTCTCAGATCTTCTCGAAACCCTTGCGGGGAAAGGACCGGAACGATCATGATATCAAACCCCCGGCACAGGCTAATGGGAGGATTGATTCTGGGGGCACTGGGTCTTGCCATACTCTGGGGGCGGGGCCACTTTTGGTGGGGACTTCTTGCATTTTTTCCCGCCCACGCCGCTTTGCTCTGGGCGGGGTTGGTGCCGGCCTGCCAGTGGCTGGGGAGGGTCGTGACCTCCTTTCGCGTCTCTGACGGCGAGCGTTTTGTCTGGCTGACGATTGATGACGGGCCTGAGCCAGGAGAAACCGAAGCTGTGCTGGACCTTCTTCGGGCGCACAGGGCTCGCGCCACTTTCTTTGTCATCGGTCAGAAAGCCGCCCGCCATCCCCATCTCATCCGCCGCATTCTTGCGGAGGGACATCTGCTGGGCAATCACACCCAATCCCATCCCGAAAAGTGGTTCTGGACGCTGCCGGGGAAGCGGGTGGCCCGGGAACTCGATGAATGCACCGGGACTCTCTTGCAGATTACCGGATCAACTCCGGAAATTTTCCGCAGTCCCGTGGGAATGAAGCCTCCCTCTTTGACGCCGCTGTTGAATACCCGCGGATTGACCCTTGTCGGGTGGACCGTCCGCGGATTTGATGGGGTTTCCCAACCTTTGGGCCGAGTTCTGCAGCGCCTGAAAACCGGTGCCCGGCCCGGAGCCATTCTTCTCCTGCATGAGGGTAGGGGACATGCCCCGGCGCTCTTGGCCGAGTTCCTGCCTTGGCTGGACCAGGAAGGTTACCAATGCATCATTCCCGAGCCGACCCGTTGGCTTCCGGCCGACGGAATACCAGCAGTTGGTTGTTGAAAGGCGTCAGTCCCCACAACGGCTCAGCCAGACCGGTCAGCCCCTCCCGGGCGAGGAGACTCCTCATCCCTGCCTCCAAGGGGTAATGGACTGGAGCCGAGGGCATCCACCGAGTGCCTAATGCGAACCAATCGGCCGCGATAGTGAGGAGATACCTCCAGGTCCCATCGTCTAAGCAGGCGCGGATGACGAAGATCCCGCCCGGAGCCACACGGCGGGCGAGATCTCGCAGCAGTGCTTCCTGCTCGGGGAGATGCAGGAATTGGAGAAAGTCCAGCAGCGCCACATTCCCGCAAAAATTTGGCACCGTATTGCGGGCATCCCCTGAGATGAATTCGACCCCGGTCTCCCGTCTCTGAGCGGAGGCCGCCCGCGCGGCGCGGATTTTGTCTTCGTCCAGATCGACTCCCGTGATCGGCATGGACCTGCCGCGGGCCCGTAAATAACCCGCCAGGAGTCCGAGCCCGCATCCGACATCGAGGAGTGGCAGTTCATTCTCCATCAACACTTGGTGGATACCTTCATACAGAGGATCGGTGTCCAGTTTTCCACGGGAGTAGTGGCGGTAGAGCGGTTTGACAAAACTGCGTGACAGAGCCTTCGAGGTGCTGGAAGGCGCGGGCTGTGGTGGGGTGGTGTCACCAGGAGCCGCATCGCTGAGCGCGCGAGCCAAGCGCCGTGCCAGAAGCCATGGCAGGCGTAGGAGAGTTTCCGGGAGGAGGCGGGAGTACATCCAAACCAGTCGGATATTGTCCCGCACATAGTGGAAATGGGAGATGCCACCCTCTTCAGCCGGAACGTAACGCACTGGTGTGTCCACATTTCGGGCCGGTAGTCCTGCCCAGCTCAGGCGCACGCAGATTTCCCCATCGAAATCATAGCGTCTGGCCCAACGGGTGCTTTCCAGTGTTCTTAAGAAGGCTGGCAACGGGTAGGCCCGCATTCCGAAGAGACAGTCTTTCATGCCGCCTCCCAAGGTGAAAAGAATGGTCCAGAAGTTTGAAAGACGTCGCCCATAGATTCGAATCAATGGTGCAGAGTCATCAAAAACCGGTTTGCCGAGGATCATGGCCCCGGGGTGCATCCGAGACTCTTCTATGTAATGCGGAAGGTAATCTGCCGGATGTTGGGCATCCCCGTCCATTGTCAGGAGGTGGGTGAAGCCGGCGGCAAATGCTTTCGTGGCGCCGTGAAGCAGTGCGGCGCCTTTCCCACCGTTCTTTGGCAAACGAAACACCCGCAGTCCGGAGGCTGGTGCAGGGATGCTTTCCAGGTCGGAGTCACTCCCGTCGGTGCTCCCGTCGATGATTACCCAGACCGGTTGGTGGTGGTTCAGAGCCTGCTTCACGGTTTCCCGGAGCAAAGTCCCCGAATTATAGGAGGGGATCAGCAGCACATGGGTCTTTGAGATCGCTGGGGGGCCTGCGGGCATTCGGGGAGAAGAGGGGGCTGCATTTTCCCCGCATCCCGCCTGTGGCGCAACCCAAAGCGCTGCCTTCCGCTCCGGACGGGGCAGGACGGTTCGGAGAAACGAAATTTCAGGTGCCTCCCTTCCTGTTCGCACTGGAGCCATTTCCGTGTAGCATTCCCTGCATGAAATGCGTTTTGACCTCCTTCGCTCTGCTCTTCCTTGGGGCGGCCATGCTGTCCGCTGCCGAAGGAAAACCCCGGCCGAACATTCTTTTTGCCATAGCGGATGATTGGGGTGCCCACGCCAGTGCCTATGGAACGCCATGGATCCAGACTCCGAACTTTGACCGCGTGGCGCGAGAAGGACTGCTCTTCAACCGGGTTTACACCCCCAACGCAAAATGCGCGCCCTCCAGGGCCTGCATCCTGACCGGGCGGAATTCCTGGCAGCTCAAGGAAGCGGCCAACCACATTTGCTATTTCCCCGCGGAATTCAAAGGTTGGGGGGAAGCCTTGGCCGGGCATGGTTGGTTTGTCGGACACACTTTGAAAGGCTGGGGACCGGGGGTGGCGCTCGACGCCTCGGGCAAGCCGCGGCTCATGACCGGCATGGCATTCAACAAGCGCAAGGCCACTCCCCCGACCCCGGAAATCAGCAACAACGATTACGCCGCCAATTTCACCGACTTTCTCGATGCCGCTCCCGATGGCAAGCCTTGGTGTTTTTGGTATGGCAGCATCGAGCCGCACCGAGGATACGAATTTGGTTCCGGGGTGGCCAAGGGGGGCAAAAAGCTTTCCGACATCGATCACGTGCCTGAATGCTGGCCGGACAATGACATCGTGCGCAACGACATGCTCGACTATGCCTTCGAGGCCGAGCATTTCGACCGGCATCTCGGCCGGATGCTTGAGGAACTGGAGCGCCGGGGATTGTTGGACAATACGTTGGTCATCGTCACCGCCGACCATGGAATGCCCTTTCCGAGGAGCAAAGGCAATGCGGGAGTCATGGCCAACCATGTTCCGTTTGCCGCGATGTGGAAGGCGGGCATCACCCGGCCGGGGCGCGTCATCGACGACCACGTCAGCTTCATCGATCTCGCCCCCACCTTCATCGAACTGGCAGGGATCGAGTGGTCCGACACCGGCATGGCAGAGTCGCCCGGACACAGTCTGACGGACATTTTTTACTCCAGCAAATCTGGCCAGGTCAATCCGGCCCGTGACCATGTTCTGGTCGGCAAGGAACGGACCGACATCGGGAGACCCCACGATTGGGGATATCCCATCCGCGGGATCATCCGCGATGGCGAGGTCCTGGTGGAGAATTTTGAACCCACCCGCTGGCCTGCCGGAAATCCTGAGACCGGGTATTTGGATTGCGATGGAGGCGCCACCAAGACCTTCATCCTCGAGGCTCACCGCAAGGATCCTGCAGATCCCTATTGGGCGGCCTGCTTCGGGCTGCGGCCCGACCTCGAATTCTACGACACCCGGAAAGATCCCGATTCAGTCAAAAACCTGGCCTCCGATCCTGCGCAGGAAGAACGAATGACCCCATTGCGTCAGCAACTGCACGAGGAGCTCAAAGCTCAGGGTGATCCCCGGATGCTCGGTCAGGGGGCGGTCTTCGACCAGTACGAGCATGCTTCCAAAGCCAATGTGGGCTTTTACGAGAAGTTCCTGCGGGGTGAGAAGATGAACACCAACTGGGTCAACCCGACCGATTTCGAACCCCCCCCCGCGCCATGATGTTGCGGTTCCGGCTCATCGTCCCACCCTCCCCAGCGTGAGTCATCGGGTTCAACCACCTCCCGGTCACTTCACGAGGCATCTGATCGGTTTGCTTCTGGGAGCCGCGGGGATTGCCTTTGCGCCGATCTTCACCGTGCTTTCGGCCCGACCCGGTGGCGTTGGGTTGTGGGATGCCGCATTTTGGAGGGTCTTTTTCGGAGCTCTGGCCATGGGAGCTGTCGTGGGAATCCAGGGCCGCTGGCAGGGGGCGCGGAGGGTTTCGCGCCCCGCCCGGATGGGCTGGTGGTGGCTGCCGGGGGTTGTTTTTGCCGGTGATTTCTGGGCATGGCACTGGTCATTCGCCCACACTTCGGTGGCCAACAGTACCCTGCTGGCCAACACCGCGATCCTTTGGGTGACGCTTTTTGCCTGGCTGGTCTGGCGGGAAACCGTAAGCCGTCGATTTCTTGGTGGTGCTCTCGTCGCCTTTGGCGGAGTGCTGCTGCTGTTTTTCAGTTCCACCCAGCGAGCCTCACCAACCGGCGGCAATGGCCTGTTCGGCGATGCCCTGGCGCTTCTCACGGCTCTATTTTATGCCAGCTACCAATTGAGCATGAAATACTATCGGCGCGATCGGCCCGCTCCGTTGTTGATGACCTTCGCCAGCGCCGTGGCGGCTCTTTTGCTGCTTCCACTGGCTCTGTGGCATCCCGATCCCTTCCTGCCTACGACGCCTTCGGGGTGGTGGCCGCTCATTGCGTTGGGAGTCGTTTCTCATGCTGGCGGGCAGGGACTCATCGCCTGGGCGCTGGGTGGATTGCCGGCCAGCCTCGCTTCGGTGCTGCTTCTCGCCCAACCGGTCATGACGGCTCTTTTGGGAGTGTGGATTCTCGGCCAACCCCTGATGGCGTGGCAGATCGCCGGCGGAGCGGTGGTTGTGGCAGGGCTCTTTCTCGCGGTGCGGGGCCGGTCAAAAACGGTGGTCGAATCCGCCCTCCCGGGCTCGGATTGAAAGGCTGTCGACCTCCCGGTGACTGACATTGTCGCATGGGGACATCGTAGGGGAGTCAGCAACGCGGAGGGGTGTCAACCAATCACATTGTCCCCCCGGTTTTCCGCTTGTCCGATGGTCACCGGCCAGCCTGGAAACTGGTTCGATGCCTTGCCATCGGTGGGATCGATGAGGAATCGGTAGGACTCGATGAAGTAAGTCTTCTTGGTGCAGTCAAACGTGATGAAGCCGAAACCGCTCCCCTTTTCGTGGGCCTTTTCATACCGGTTTGATGCTTTGCCGACCAGTGGATTGCCGACGGCGTAAACATAGACCTTGTTGCCGAAACCATCAAGATACTCCCCGGTGTTTTCCTGGCCATGCTTCGGCCGCTTCTCGTGAGGCATGCCGACCTCGTCAGGCCGCCACCATCGTGGGTAGCCGGCAGCGATGGCGGGTGTGCAGAAGGACCAGTTGCTGTCGCGCTGGTTGTCCACCCCATATTGGGACAGGGTGGTGAGATGCTGGTCCCCGTTGATGTGCAGCGCCATCGAAGGGCGCAGGAGCGCGATGGCCCGATTGCGGGCTGTTTGTGGCCAGGCGCCGGCGTCGAGGTCGGCTTTGAGGTATCCGTCATAGCCACCATGGTGGGTCGCCACACCTGAAAAGACGGTCTGGCTCAGCACCGCTTTGAGACTGTGGCCTCGCCAATCTTGCGCCCAATGCCGCAGAAAGGATTCCTGACGTTCGCCCAGCAGGACGAGGCCCGGCTTGTCGAGAGATAAGGTGTCAAAATCCTTGTCCTCTACATGGTCAGCCCGTCCAGCGCCGGTATCCACTTTTTCGGGGCCACTCTTCCACTGGCGATCGGCGAGGATGGCGAAATTGACACCTCCATAGATCAGTTCTCCATAGTAAACGCTGATGTCCTGCAGACAGGGAGTGGGGTCATCGGGATCCGGATGATGGGCGACATTGGTCCGGTGGACCACATTGACCATTCTGGCAGGTTCCCGGTATCCTCCTTTGGAGGAAGCGCCCGCGTCAAGGCCCTGCATGGGAGCGCCTCCCTCACCCCAGATATTTCCCTGGAAAACATCATGATCGTCCGGCAGGCAGATGGTCGGACGGTCCCGCATCACCTCCCGGAAAGACCATCCGAACTGGTAGTATTTTCGCAGGTAGTTTAGGATGGCGGGTTCCGCGGGTTCCCGGATGATTCCGAATCCTCCGTGGTTTTCGTAGAGTTGGTCGCCGGAAAAATAGACCAGATCCGGATCCAGCTTCAGCACATTCTTCGCCACGGGTTCGTAGGGAAAGGCGTAGTCGTTTTGACAGGTCATTGCCGCCATGCGCAGGGGACGCCCTTCCGGATTGGCCCGGATGGTGCCGGTCCATTCATCGGGCGTAAAGGAGCCGTCGCGGTGTTTTTCCCGGTAGACCAGCTTGTAGGGCGTGGCTGTTTTCTCATTCCAATGCGGGATCCGGAAAGTCGCCACCCAGGCATCGGGGTCGAGTACCGCTTCACCGAGTGACTTCCACTGGCCGCTCTTTTCCTGAATCTGAAGTTCCACCTGTTGGCTGTCTTCTTTGCCCATCGGTCCAGTGAGGGCGCTGATCTTCATCACAAATCCCTCGGGACCGCGGGAATCGCTGAGTGAATACATGGACCAAAGGAGCGGACCAAATTTCCTTTCCGGATTCACGGAGAACGCGTCACCCTCCATCGTCCAATCTTTGAACGAGTGCCTGGCTCCATTCTTGCCCGACGCGTTCTTAGCCTTGCTCTTGCCCTTGGTGCCGGACACTCCTTCACCGGCAAACCCACTGACTAAAGCCACATTTCCAAGGATGGTTTCAGGGGCGGTGGTGTGGGTCAACTTTCCGAGCACCGCTCCCGTTTCCGGCGATCTTGCTTCGACGGTGAGCTTCACCTGCCCGCCTTCCGCCGTGCCGGAAAGGATCAGCAGCACTCCCTTGACCGGATCTGCTCCCTCGGTAGTGGCGGTTTTCGGTCCCAGCACCAGTCCGCTGCCGGTGAATCCAGCGTTCAAACCTTTGGAGGCAAAACAATTGCTCCGGTGCTCGTTGATTTCACTTCTGATCCCGATCCGGAAGCCCGCGCCACCTTCACCGCCTTTGGATTCAATCTGCCGGACCAGAACGCTCATGGAGAACGAACCCGCAGGATGCGTGATCTGGTGGGTGAGGGAATGTATGCTGCGATTGGCTCCCAGGCTCTGGCACTCGGCGGTGCCATCGACCACCCGCCAGTCCTCCATCGGATTGGCCCAATAGGCGCCGCCGAGCCACACCCTGTCATGCGTCAGAGACCAGCCGGAGGCGGGTTTCCCATCGGCTGCCCCGGCCAGCCGGGGATTGGTGCCGAGACCGGCCACGGCGGCGGCACTCCATTTTAAAGCGGTGCGTCGGGAGATGGGATGTTTCATGACAGGGAGGGAATCGCCAGAGGTGTTCCGGATGAAGTCTCATTTTGCATAGGAGGACCGCCTTCAGTCAATCTTTTGCTAATTGGTCGGGTGAAGAGGGAGTTCCCGTGTCTGCTATGGCTTGTCATGCGTCTCGCAAACCATTCCGGCAAAGGGGGGGTGGGTTTCAGGTGCTTCCCAGGTCCTGCGTTTCCTTCACCTCCCACGAGATTCCGCTCTCCTTGTCCGATATCCGGTAGCGCACGAACGCTTTGCCGTCATGAACCCCGTAGCCCTGCCATTCCGCCTTGCACTCCCGCCGGGAGCGTTCGCCAAAGGTCCACGGAAACCAGTCCAGAAAGAACGACTTCATTCCGGTCGTGATCGGCACCAGTTGTCCCGCCTCGTCCAAATGTCCGAACTGCCCCGACCACACGCACTGCATGGTCAGTTGGTATGGATCACACAGAAAGTGATGCCCGTCCGCTGATCCAATCGCGAGCATTGGCAGCTTGTCCTTCGTTGCTCCGGCGACCTCGCAGACGTCGATGCCCTGGGTGACGATCAGTTCCCGACCTTCTCCCATCGGAAGGTTTCCTCTGAATCGGCTGCGAACAGAGAGACGGCTGGAAAGATGGCCAGAACCATGCCAAACAGCAAACCTTTCAGGGATCAAAGTGGGATGACCGGACCCTCATGCGGCCAAGGCGAACACCTTTTGCGATTCTCCTGTCTTGTTCATTCCGTGCGGGATGCGCTGGTTTGGATTCATGCGGTGCCAAGGTGGACTGACTATTGGGAGCGCTCCGCTGAGAACACATCACCCGAGGGCTTCTCAGGCAAGGTGGCCTTCCATGCTTCGAGCTTAGCGACGATGCCCTTCACCATATCCGCCTTTTCTGCGGCGAGATCCTGCATTTCGAGCGGATCGGCGGCGATGTCGTAGAGTTCCACGCGCTTGGCGTCGGCGGTGGTCAGCAGCTTCCATCGCTGATCCACCACCGCATAGTTCGCCCAGTGGAACTCGGAGTCCTTGCCGCCGCCCATCTTCCAAAACAACGGCTTGGTGCGAGTCACGCTCGCCTTGCCTTGCAGGACTTGGACCTGGCTGATGCCGTCGGGCTGGTAGCCTTTGGGGAGTGTCGCACCGGCTAGTTCGCAGAAGGTCGGAAGCAAATCGACGGCGGAAATCAGCGAGGTATTGTCGATTTTGCCTGCCGCAATCTTCCCCGGCCAGCGGGCGATGAACGGCACGTTGATGCCGCCTTCGAACAACGCGGCTTTGTAGCCTTTGCGACCAGCGGTGATGCCTTTGGAGGCCGCGATGCCCCAGCCGGCGCCGGTGGCGGTGTCGTATTGGAGTTCGAGCGCTGTTGGCTTCGTCGCGCGCGCCGGGCCGTTGTCGGAACTGAAGATCACGAGCGTGTTGTCGCTGAGTTTGAGGCGATCCAACGCGGCGAGCACTTCGCCGATGCGATCGTCCGCATGCGACAGCACCGAGGCGTAAATCTGATCCTCGCGGTTCTTCATGTCGCGGAAGCGCCACTCGTATTTCGGCACCGTGTGAAAGGGCGTGTGCGGCTCGTGCATCCAGAGGTTGACGAAGAACGGCTTCTTCGCCGCCGCGCTCTTCTCGATGAAGGCGATGGCGTGCCGCGCGTCCTCGTGCACCGGCATCTGCTCGCCGGAGCAGTTGAACGCGCCATATTCGTCATAACCATACGCGGCGGGCGTGGGAGAATCGGGGATCATGTCATTCGAGAGATGCCACTTCCCGAAGTGCGCCGTCGCATAGCCCGCCGACTGCAGCATCTTCGGCAGCGTCGGTGTCTTCGCATCGAGCCAGTCCGGCATGTTGCGCTGCGCGTTGTTCTTCGCCCACGCAAAATGGCCGTCGATGTTGTAACGTGCCGGGAAGTGACCCGTCATCACCGCCGTGCGGCTCGGCGAACATACTCCACTCGCGACCGTGAAGCGATAGAAGTCCGTTCCCTCTTTCGCGAGGCGATCAATGTTCGGCGTCTTCACATACGGATGCCCGTGGCAACCCAGATCACCCCAACCCCAATCATCGGCGAAGATGAAGACGATGTTGGGCTTCGGAGCGTCTGCGGCGAATGCCACGTTCAATGACGCGGAGATGCAGAGGAGGGAGAGAAGCAGTTTTTTCATGGTTGGAAGGAGGAGGGGCGCGACGCTACTTCAGAAAGCTGTGCGCTTTCAGAAACTCGATGGAGCGCTGCATCGTCACTTCGTATTCGGCGTCGCCGTTGGACTTGCGGAAAAATGAGCCATTGAAGAATCCGTGGTCCCTGCCCTCGAATGGCACGAGCACGCATTCGTTGCCCGCTTCCCGCATGAGCTTCGTGAAGCGTTCGGCATTCTCGAACGGCACCGTCTTGTCCGCGGTTCCGTGAAACAGAATCGTCGGCACGATGCCTTTGTGCACGTGATGGCAGGGCGAAATCGTCGTCTGCTGCCCGGGCTTGAAGTTCCTGGCACCGTAGCCTTGGTCCGTCGTGTCGAGCACGGATTTATGAGGATCATCGCATTCGGAACCGAACTGATGCTCGTGTCCTCGCCAGCTTCTTCGTGACCTTCGATGACGCCCGTGCAGGCCGCGACGTGACCGCCTGCCGAACCACCTGCGGCGACGATTCGGTCGGGATCGATGCCGAACTCGGCGGCATGTTGGCGCGCCCAGCGGATGGCGGACTTACCGTCCTTCTCGCATTCGAACGGCGTCGTCTTGTTCCGGCTCTTCACGCGGTAGTCGGCCGAAAAAGCCACCATGCCTTGATCGGCCATCGTCCTGGCTTGTTGATAAAACTGCTTGGTGCTCCCGCTGTTCCAGCCGCCGCCGAAAAAAAAGACAATGGCAGGCCGATGATCCGTGGCTTTCAGCTCTGCGGGCTCGAAGATATCCATCTTCAACTCGATGCCATACACGGACTTGTAGGTGATCGAACGATCCGGCTGCAACTCGACGCCTTGCGCTGAGAGTGTGGCTCCGATCAAGAGCAGCAAGGCGGAGATGATGGTGGTGCTTTTCATGGTTTGGATTCGATGCACATCAGTTCCTTCAGCGTGCGATGGTAGAGCCGTCCGCGGCTGTAACTGGGTGTGTTGCAGGACCAGGTTTCGCCTAAGGGGCCGAGATCATTAAAGGCGACGAGGGCGGTTTGATCGAAGTGCTTCGCTTGTCCGTCGATCACCTGAACCTTGCCGCACATGAAGGTGAAGTAGAGGTATTGGTTCACCGCGATGGTGTTGCCGTTGAAGCACCACCACCAACCGGAGCGACCGGAGCGCTTGTCTTCCGCGACGTCGATGCCGCGGCTGTTGATCGTCATCTTTGGGTAGAACATCTCGCCATTCTTTTCGATCTGCCCCTCGACGGCGGGAATCGCGAATGGCAGTTGCAGATACTCCACCTTGCCGGTTTCCACATTGATCCGCGCAAGGCTGTGCGTCGGCCCGATGTCCATCATCCTGCCCTGTCGTTTGCCGTGAAACTCGAAGCAGGAGAAATAGACAAAGGGATGGATCAGCATGTTGGAATGCCACGCGGGAAAGACCGTGATGGCGGGATTTTCCTGGCTCAGATCGACTCCCTTGCGAGTGGCGAAGGTTTGGGTATCGGCATCGTAGGAAGTCACTGTCACGTCCTTGATCCATGAGATGCGTTTTGCCTCACTGCCGTCCTTGGTATTGACCACTACGAGATCGGTGCGGGTTTCATCCAGCCAATAGGCATGCCTCGCGTCCCAGAATTGCGTGACGAGACACTTCCCATCCGGTTCCGCGTTCCAAGTCCAGAGCGCCTTGCCGGCTTCCGGTCCATCCACGCGATGCAACGTCATGCCGGCAGGCGCCTCCGGCGTCCCGTGATGCGCTCCGCGACCCGACAGCACGGCGTGTCCACCGCCCGGCAATTCAGCGAGCACCGGCGTGTTGTAATGCGTCAGCCCTTCCGGCGCGATCCATAGCGGCGCCCCGGTCGTGGCATCAAATCCGCGCAGGTAATTCCAGGCATCCACGCGCCGCAACGGATCATCCGGGTCGCGCGGCTCCACGTTGAGGAGCGTGTTGCCGGTCTTGATCGGCTCGAACTGCTTGTTGAAGGGGCGACCCAACGTCGGCGTCCACTTCCGTGTCCACACCTTCTCCCCATCCATCGTCCAGCAACCCATCTGCCCGCTTGCGTTGCAGAACCAGACGAGCTTGCCGTCTGTGATCGGTGTCGGACTGCTGCTGTCACTGAAGCCATAGGCGTAGAGGCTTTTCGCCTGAGGATCGCCCGCGAGTTCCTGCTGCCACAAAATTGTGCCATCTTCCGCGCTGATGCAGTAGAGCACGATGTCTGTCCCCTGCTTCTCCACCGCATCCGCCGCCAGCGGCTTCATCGTGGTCAGGAAAAGTCGATTCTCCCACACCGCGATGCCGCTCTGTCCGCCCTCCGGAAGCGTGATCCGCCAGCGGATGTTTTCATTCCTCTCCGCGCTCCACTTGAGCGGCACTGCTTGAGCCGTCGTGACTGCCCAGTTGTGATTTGGACCGGCGGCTTGAGGCCAGTAGGTGCCGGAATCTTCCTGAGAAAACGCGTGGCATGCCAGTGAGAAACAGATAGCGACCGTGGTGGTAGTGCAAGAGCGATTCATCATAGTTTGGCGGAGGTGGCGTCGGTTCCGGTCTCGGGAAAGGCAGCTTGGACCCGACCTAAGAGAGTGGCACCGGCTCCCCGACCTTGTCCAGTGAGTGGTTCGATAGGGGAGAGAAAGTTTTCCTGATAGGGATTCCCGTTTTCATCTCTTCCGCACCCGCGCCACCGCACGGCCGGGGATTGAGGGGGTTCGTCACGGGTTACCAATCGGCGACAGGTATTCAGCTACAGCGGGCTCTTTTCGAGGGAACCCGGTAGCGGAGGCAAGCGACGAGGAGGCCGCGTGAGCAAGAACGGAAATCCACGAGTCAGACCCATGCTCGTGGAAATGGTCTGGCGGATGACGCGCTGGCAACCCGACTACCACGGGCTGAAAAAGTGAATGCCGGTGCTGGGCGATCCCGGGCGCAGTCCGGCGTCGCGCAAGAAAGTGATCGTGGCCATCGCCCGTCAGCTCGCCGTCGATCTGTGGAGGCTTTTCACCGGACAGACCACGGCGGACAAACTCGGGCTGAGCTACCTGCCCGTTGCGCCCTGAACGCACGATCCCTCCGAGTCCTGTAATAACTGATCAATCATGAATCACTGAACTGTACCCCTTTCGATTTCGTCAGGAATGTCGCGCGCCCGGAAAATTCCTTGGGTGGTTCGACCCAATCCATCCGCCAGCTAGATGAGTCCACTTTTTCTTTTCCCTGGGCCGAATCGGGCTACTGGCGTTTTGCGAACCATGCGGCACACGCGCGGATAGCAGGCTGCGTCGCGGGAGGCCGAAGATGTTTATCTGGGAACGAATGACACTCGTGAGCAGAACCCAACCGATCACCCTCAACCCTCTCTTCGAGAGATCCATCCAATGACGAACCACTAAGCCTGGCGGAGAATGTCACTTCTCCACCTGATCAACCTCATAGCAGCAGAATCTTCCTATTTTAACCGCAATTTGCGGTCTCCTCCGGCCATTTCCTCGCGCCAGATCCCTATCAGTGATACCCCTTCGGGTTCCTACGGGTATCATGTGTTTTCCGTGAGCACTACTGCGGGGGCGGTTACAGCTTCGCTCTCGCGATCTGCCGAAAGGAGCAGTGCAAAGGCGAGCGTTTCGCCCAGTGCCCCCGAGACGGCGGGACGCAGGAGGAAGCGATTTTCAGGCAGATCGGGGGCGCAAAAGATGCCAAGGAGACAACCCTGGTGAGTAGCGGGAATGAGAAGCAGGTCACCACCTTTGTCGAACCATTGGTCGAGTTCGAAGTGGTAGGGTGCCCATTTCCACTCCAATCGCATTTCCTCGAGTCGGAGGGAGCTACCCACCTCTCCGAGCGTTTCGGCGAGGGAGCGGGAGATCAATTTTTCCCCCGATCCTGTGGAGGCAGTGGGGATGAGTCGGGTAAAAATTCCTCCGTTGAGGTGCCGCCATAGCTGCGGTTGATGGATGCCCAGAGATTCGAATAGCGTCGAACAAACGGCGAGTGGTGGATCCGCTTCTCTGTTCCCTTGGGAGCAGGCGACTTTCTTCATGTTTTCGTGCGCCATTTCGATCTGGTCGAGACCGTGGGCTCTCCAGCGGGCGAGCCTCTCCCCGATGTAGCCTGCAATCGGACCGATGCCCCAGACGGCGGCGGCGAAGGCGAGCCATCCGACGGTGGTCCCGAGAAAGAGGCCTGATTGCTCGAGAAAACGGAAAACGGGTTCACCGACGACGTTCTCGAGAAAGGGAATGGCGGCGACTCCGATGAGCCAGACCTGTCCCTCGACATGGGGAGGCGAGAGAAAGCTGCCGCGCTCCAGCGCGATGATGAGGAGGAGGGAGGAGACGATGGCGAAAGACACGGCAATGGAGCCGATCCACAAACTCTGTGCGGGGGTGGAATTCATCTGGAGATGACTGAGGAGTGGCCACCAACTGCGGAGGAGCAGGGCGAGGACGGCGATGCGCCCGACCGTGGGCAGGGGAGCGGGAACTCTCGCGAGCCGCCGCCGCTGCCAGTGGCCCGCGGCAAAAAAGGCGAGGGGAAGGAGGAGGTGCCAGAGGAGATTCCACATCGCGATTTGGGAACCGGCGGCTTTGACAAAGAGGGCTCTCAAGACCCAAATCAGGACGGAAATGAGAGCGACCTTCGCCCCCTGTCTCCAGAATCGGACGAAACGCGATCGCTCTGGCGAGACCTTGCGGCCCGGCCAGCAGAGTGCCACCCAGATCCCGGAGTAGGTCACGGCACTGGCGGTGAGCCATTCAGCCGTGCGGATGAAAAACACGAGGAGGGTGTGCAGGCTGAAAAGGGTGGCCCCCACCTGATGATCGGCATACTCGCGCCAGATCACAAACCGCGCCCGGTAGAGGCCCATCCCGAGGGATTCTCCGACCCATTCCAGATTTGTCCCGGCGAGCAGGATGGCGAGCCACCACGCCGCCGGGACGCCGCCACTGGGACCGCCGAGGAGGAGGATGATGAGGATGCCGCTGGCGAGGATGGCGAAGGTGGCGCGATCGACCTCGTGCTCAAGGCGGGTAATGTCCCTGTTGGAGAGGTGGCGCAGCTCGACCCAGTCGGAAAGGGAAGGGTCGGGTGAGGTCAGTATGCCGGCGGTAACCCGTTGATCGCCCGAGGCGGATCGATCGAGGTAAAAGACGGTCTCGGTGTCCATGGACTGGGCTAGTTTGCCGAGGGTGTCGAGCGGGTGCAGGCTCAGCGACTCGAACTCCCGTATGATGTCCCCATTTTTAGGGTCGGCGCGCAATAGGCGGATGTGCTCGATGATTGCCTGGGCATTCTTTCTGGACGCTAGGTGGACTTCCATCTTCCCGTCTTTCAGATCGCTCGCTCTGAACGCTCGTGCCTCGCGTTTCCAGTAGAGGATGCCGGGGATATCGCCGACGGCCGTCTCCCGCCCCGAGGTCTCGAGATCCGCCCGCAGCCGCGGCGGGAAGTCACGGAGGTCGAGATAGATCACCGAAGGCAGTAGGATGAGGATGGCGATGGCGGTGCGGTTCGTGATCCATGCCCCGGCCGACTGGAGGCCCTTCGTGACGATGGGTGCGATCTCGGCGCTGAGGCGGTATCTCGCGGGCAGGAGTGACTGGCGCGGCAGCCACACGATCGCGATCCCAATTCCCATATTCGCGAGATCTGCCCAAGCTTCGGGGTTGGTATAGGTAAGTTTGTAGGAAAACCAGGCGAATAATAGCCAGATCGAAGAGAAAAGGAGACGGCCAACGAAGCTCCAGCGTTTGTCCTCTTGCCTCAGGCCCACATCGATGCCCCAGCCAATCAGAAAAGCCACTACGGGAGTTGCTGCGAGGGGGGAAAGATTTTCCCGCGGATCCTGACCGTTGAGGGCTTGTCCGCTGAGCAGGAGAACCGCCATCGCCACCCTTGCGGCGAAGGGAA
Organism: Akkermansiaceae bacterium; assembly: GCA_024233005.1. Classification (GTDB taxonomy): domain Bacteria; phylum Verrucomicrobiota; class Verrucomicrobiia; order Verrucomicrobiales; family DEV007; genus JACKQE01. The sequence continues at coordinate 524,642 of JACKQE010000002.1, forward strand.
CCCGCAAATGCCAGAGCAGCCACGGAACGCCGATCCCGGCAAACACCCCGGTGAAGGTCAGGACTGCCCTGGAAAAAACACTCCCGTGGTCGAGCAGATCGAAAGCGACACAAACACCGAGGGCGAGCACCATCGACAAAAAGGCCCGATATCGGAATCGCAAGGCTTTCTTCGCGGCATCGACGAGCGCATCGTCGTGGACAGTGTCCGGCAACTCACTCATGAGAGGGGTGATGACTCAACCGGTCGGAAGGTGGCGAGGACACCCGGAGCCATTGCTCCTTCTGTTTTCGAAAATGGGTCATGATGAGAGGCCGCCACGCGCCCAGATATTCGCCGTCGGGTTTGCTGCTGCAAGGATATTTTGCAGTGTCTGGAATCCGCTTGCTCCCGTCTTTTTTTATGAAGTGTGTGGACGCCGCCTTTGTCGGTATGAATATCTGCATACTCGTTCGTCTCTGGACTCCAGTATCACGGCCTCAAATTCGTTGCTGGGACAGCAGCTTTTTGAGACAATCTTTGCCGAGGAAACTCCCGTTACTGATAGGGACTCCCTATTTCAACCCTTCCGCACCCGCCCCATCGCAAGGCCGGACGCGGCCTCCTTCAGGATCCTGATGATCAGCTCTTCGAGGTGGCATAGTCGCTTCTTGGGTTCTTCTCGGTCGTAGCACGCCAACTGGAAAAACTGTCATTCAAAACGCTCCAGTTTTTGGGGGGGCACGTCACTTGGGCATTGGCGTGGCAAGTCGTTCGTTGGCCGATGAGACGGCCGTCAGACACCCAACAGGGAAGGCAAGGAGACAAAAGAAGTGTCGAGATGAAGGGGAATTGATTTGGACAAAAGAATATTATTGGCGATCCTGGCCCTCACGCTTCACGGACTCATCGACGGCGTTATCGAACTGCTGGCGAAAGGCGGCATCGGCGTCGATTTCGGAGGCTCCCTGCTTCAGATAAGGGCGGGGACGCGGGGCGAACTCGCCGCCTTCCCAGCGGATGTTTTGGAAAGTGGGGATAGCGCCCTGCCAGACGAGCGGAACTTTTTCCGGGGCTTCCTTTTGTCCGGGAGTCAGGGTCAGGCTGGTGACCAAATCGTAGTTCTCCAGAGTTTCGCCCTCAGCCGTGACGAACTTTTCGATGGGCAGGGTGATGGAATGATGGCCGGTTCCGGATAGGGGAACCATGGCGACGTAGCGGCGTGTTTTTCTGCCCGTGTAGCTGCGCCAGCCATCGGTTTCGAGCACGACGGCGAGGGTGTTGTCCGGAGCGGTCGTTTCGATCTCCAGAGCGAGCGACGCCCCGCGTGGTCCGAAAAAGGCGGGATCATTCACTTTGAACGTCTGGTAGTTCCAATGCTCCTTATTGTCGGCGCCGACGAGCGACCAATCGCGCCATCCGCGGGCGAAGTCTTCGATCAAGCGCTGACGTTCGCCGGTCGGTTTTACTCCCGCCTCGGCGAGTTGTTGGGGGAAGGCCTGACGGCAGTCGCTGGTGATCGTGAGCAGCGCGGTGTCGCGGAATCCGGCAGGCATCCTGATCGCCGTGCCGGTGTCATAGGTGACGTTGGCGAAGACAAAGAGAGGCTCTTTCAACTCCATCACCGGACAGGGTGCCGTAAAAAGATCGCCGTTGCGTGTGACCTCGGCGGAGCGCCAGAAACGGACCCGAGGATCGCGTTCGTATCCGTAAAACACCTCCACAGATCGCATTGGGTGCGGGCCGGAAAGATCGGGATGGACGGTGAAGACGGGGATGCCGTCGGCGGACTTCAGAGACAACGTTGCCGTAGCCGGCTTGGGAAACGCAAACGTGCCCTTTAGATGGGTGTCGAACCAGCGTATCCGCGCCGCATAGTTGTCTGCGGTGAACCGGTGATTCATGTGCGGCGTGAAGGACATGGCGCCGTTGGGCTGAGGCAGGCTGCGGAAGCCGCGCACCACAAACTCCATCGGTGAATTGAAATCGTTGGTCGCGCCGAGAAACATCAGGGGGCACTGGATGAGCGGCCAGTAATTCTTGCAGTCGAGCGTGGCGTTGTAGAGAGGAAGATCCGCCCGCATCATTCTGGACGATCCGGGAACGCCGGTGATGTCCGAATACAGGTAACCGCTGCCGCCGACCGAAGGAGACGCCGCCTTGACGCGCGGATCAATGGCCGTCAGCACGGTGAGGCGTCCGCCCATGCTGTGGCCGGTGATTCCGATCCTTGATCCATCGGTTTCGGGTTGTCTTTCGAGAAATGTGATCGCCCTCCGTGCGGCGGCGGAATAGAGCAACCAACTGCTGTTCCATGGATGCGGCACGGAATGCAGCGTGCCTGCGCCGGGAGTGACGTCGTTGTAATGCTTCGGATCAAGGAAACCTGCCGGAATCCCAGCCCAGTCCGTGTTGATGTCATCTTTTTCGCCAATGACGAGTTCGCCCCAGTTCACCGTCATCGCGGCATAACCATGCGAGGCCCAGAACCGAGCTTCCTCCGGCATGGCTCGTTGACCGCCACCATGGAGTTGGACGATGCCAGGAAGATTCCTCGCCCCTTCCGGAAAAGCAAAGAAGGCGGCGACCCTTGTCTTTTTGCCACCAAAAGTCCCGACCACATAACGAACCTGTCGGAGCACGATATTGTCGGTGACCGACTCCCGAATCAGTTCCGTCTCCAGCGGTTCCGCATGCGGATCAAACGATGCCCAAGTCTGTTCCACAGTTTGAGGAACGTCGGCGAACGCGCTGCAGGAGGCGCTGGCAAGGAGGGCACAGGCAAAGAAGTTTTTCATGGTTTGGTTTGGTGATACAGGGTTTGCAGTTCGTCACTCTTCAGCGCGACCTTGACTGCCGAGAGATTCCGTACCGTTTCCTCCGCGATGGCCTGGATGGCGAGCTTTTGGAAATAGCGGCCCTCCACCAGTGCCCGGCTGCTTTGGGGCAGTTTGGCGACCCAGTGCCGGAGCGCCGCCCGCATCTCTTCGAATTCTGCGGCCTGTTCCACCACTTCCGCATGGAGCAGCTCCACGAGGACCGCATCCACAAACCGCGCCCGGGCTCGCTTGATATCCCTCAGAAGCGCCAAAACCTGAAAGCACCACGCAAATGGCCCAGGGGATGAAGTCGCTGCCTGCCCTGAATTCATCAAGCTTGCGCCACAGCACCAAGTTGGTCATTTGCAGGACCTCCGCCGCCGCCTGATGGCTGCCCAGCAAGGAGTAAACGTACCCGTAAAGCCTGTTCTGGCTTTCCGTCAGCGACCGGATGAATATTTCTTTGGGATCCTGAGGGGGCATTCGAAGGCATTTACCCGGATCCGGGGAAGGGTGACAGGACATGGCTGCGATCTGATCGCGATGGGGTCAGGCTCTTTACAACGCCACAGAGCATCCTCACGGGGCCGGCGGATGGGTCTTCTTCTTTTTCGACTTGGCCGGATTCCCGGGTCTATCCTCTTGGAACTGTTGGTCGAGTTGCGCTGGCCGGGCGTCCGAGAAACGGTCCAGAGCGGCCTGGAGCTTTGATGCCGCGAGGGCTGTGGCGCCTTCGAGCTGGGCCACGGAGATGGGAGATTGTTCGTCCGGGTCCACTTCCAAGTCAAAAAACTGGCCCGTCCGGTAGAGCTTGTGGTGCAGGTCGAAGGCGCACTCCTTCACGGTCAGGTCCACACTTTGCCTCGGAGAATACCAGGTGTAGAGCCATTCCCGAGGGGTGCCGGGCTCACCGCGGAGCCTTGGCAGAAAACTGACCCCGTCAATGTTGGCGGGGGGGACGACTCCGGCGGCTCCGCACAAGGTGGGCAGAAAGTCGGTGCTGCTGATGAGATCGGGGATGACCCGGCCTTCGCGAATCACCGAGGGCCAGCTGACGATACAGGGCACGTGGGTGCCGCGGTGCGTGGTGCTCCCCTTGCCGCCGCGAAAATCCGCGTTATTGAAACGGCTGGTGACGCTGCTGTGGGTGCCGTTGTCTCCCAGAAAAATGAGGAGGGTGTTGTCACGCAGGGAAAGTTCCTCCAATTTGGTGACGAGCCTGCCGACCATGCGGTCCATGTAGGCTGTCATCTCGGCGAAATGCATCACCGCTTTTTGTTCTTTTTCGCTGCGGGTTTTGGGATCCCAGTCCGGACTGTCAGGTGTCGGCTGGAAAGGGTCATGGGTCAGTATCATCGGGTAATAGAGAAAAAAGGGATGATCCCGATGACGGCCGATGAAATCGAGCGCGAAGTCATTGACCAGCGTCGGGCCGTATTCACCGGTGGTGAAATCCCTCTCCACCCCGTTGTATTCCAATCCCGGATTGGCATAGCGCGGGGGCCGGCGGGTTTGCTGCCAGAGACAGGACTCCGCGAAACCAAAATGCTGGGGTGAGTCTGATTCGTGGCCAAGCTGCCATTTGCCACAGATGCCGGTGGCGTAGCCGGCACGTTGGAGGAGATGACCGAAAGTCGTTTCCGTCCGCAGGAGCGTGCCGAAATTCAGGTAATTCCGGACATTGTAGCGTCCCGTCATCAGTTGGGCACGGGTCGGCGTGCAGAGCGGCTGGACGTGGCAGTTGGGGAAGCGGATGCCGGTGGCGGCGAGCCGGTCGATCTCCGGAGTCCGGTAGGACTGCCCTCCATTCGCGCCGAGGCACTCATAGCCGAAATCATCGGCCATGATCAGCACGAGGTTGGGTCTCTCCGGGGTCTTAGGTTCTGCCGCCTGCAGTCTTCCTGTCGAGAGGAAGAGGAGAGTGGGGAGAGCGGCCCAAACGGTGGTTTTCATGGCGGAGAGACGGCGCCGGATCGAGGCGGAAGTCCGCGCGGGTTTCAGGATAGGATTTTTTTCACCACGTGTCCATGAACATCTGTGAGGCGGCGGTCCACCCCGTTGGTGCGCACGGTGAGTTTCTCGTGGTCAATGCCCAGCAAATGAAGAATCGTGGCATGGAGATCGTAGCCGGTGGTGATGTCCTCTTCGGCCTGATAGCCCCAGTCGTCGCTGCGGCCATGAGAAACGCCCTCCCGGATGCCGGCTCCCCAGAGCCAGCTGACAAAACTGCCGCAGTTGTGATCACGGCCGAGCGATCCCTGGGAAAAGGGTGTCCGTCCAAACTCGGTGGTCCACACCACCAACGTGTCCTCCGCGAGACCGCGCTGGCGGAGATCCTGCAAGAGTGCCGCGATGGGCCGGTCGACACTGGCGGCCATGGGGGGCAATTGTTTTGGGATGTCACCGTGGTTGTCCCAGTTGTTGACCGCTCCCTCCGGACCGCTCCAGACCTGGACGAAACGCACCCCGCGTTCGATCAGCCGAGTAGCGAGCAGGCACCGCTTGCCGAAGTCGGCGGTGGGGGTGTCTGTGCTGTCGAGACAGTAGGCCCTGCGGGCGGATGCCGGCTCACGCATCACATCAAAGGCTTCCGGCGCGCTGAGCTGCATTTTGGCGGCCAGTTCGTAGCCGGCAATGCGGGCGCTGAGCCTTGAGTCGCCGGGATGCTGGTCGGCGTGGGACCGGTTGATCTGGTTCAACAGCGCAATGCCGTCGCGATCAGACTGGGGAGTGGCCAGGGTGAATCGGTCTCCGGCAAAAAGATCGGGGATCGCCCCGGGTTCACCGGCCTTGATGACCGTGCCTTGGTGCACCGCCGGGAGAAAGCCGGAGGTGAAACAGCCGCGTCCGTTGTAGGGGAGGCCGCGGGCATCCGGCAGGACGACGAAGGTGGGCAGGTTGTCAGTCAGGTTCCCCAGCGCATAAGAAATCCAGGCTCCCATGGAGGGGAAACCAGGAAGCAGAAATCCGTTGTTCATCAGATAGGCGCTCTGGCCATGGACGTTGGACCTTCCCTGCATGGCCATGAGGAAGGCCATTTCATCGACACGTTCCGCCTGCGCGGGAAACAGGCTGCTGACCCATTTGCCGGTGGCGCCATGCTGTTTGAAGGGAAAGGGACTTTTCATCAAGGCCCCCTGCATTCCGGTGGCCCCTTCAACCTTCGTTTTGGAACCCAGCTTCTGACCGTGCAATTTTTCCAACTCCGGCTTGTGGTCCCACGTGTCCATCGGACTCACCCCTCCGTTCATGAAGAGTTGGATGATGCGACGCACTTTCGCGGGGTGGTGAATGCCTCCGTTGAGACCGGGTTTCGACAGCCCTCCCTGCCCTGCCCGACTTTCTCGGGCGAAGAGATGCGACAGGGCCACGCCGACAAATCCCTGGCTGATGCCGGAGAGCAGATCTCGCCTGTTCTGCAGGATTGGATTCATGGAACAATGCCGGGGGGAGCGTTTCAGGGATTGACCTCCAACAACGTTTTCATGGCCCCCATGAGCACCGGTTCCACTTCCGGAGCGACATTGGAGGAGGTGGGGCCCGTCTCATAGCCTCCCTCGGGATAGGCGGCGGCAGTGCCGATGTAGGCAGGACCATAGTCTCCGTAGGCGGCCATCATGACGTGGAGGTCGGGCCGCATTGCCTTGGCGGCCAGTTGGTATTCGACGAACAATTCGCCGGGCAAATGCAGCATCCGCGCATCGCCGACGCGCAGGCAGGTGATATCGATGCGGTGTCCCGACTGCACCCGGCGCACCCAGGCGAGTTGGTCGGCGAACGAAACGTAGCCTTTGGCGGCACTGGACTTGAGCTTTTCAACCAGATCCTTCTCATCCAGCCGCGGTGACAGGGGAAGACTCACCGGAACACTGCTCCAGCCGATGTCCGCGGAGGTCACCGGTTTTTTGATGGTCTTTTCATAGGCCTCCCGCATGCCATTGGCCAGTCTGGTGGCGAGGATGATTCGGTTGGCTTGGGAACCGTCGTTATACTTGCCGGCAGCGACATTCCCTCCCGCTCCGTTGAAATGGACATGGAGGGCAGCATTGACGTCCTGTCCCCGGATAAAGCGGGCGATGCCTGGAAAATCAGGGCTCGGGATACCGAGGCGGTAGTAACTCTGGGGATGGCAGGCATACGCGCTGAGCACAGCCAGGGGCGTGTCACCATCCCAAAAGCTCAGCAACGAAACGACGGGATCAATGAGTCCTTCCGGCAAAGCGATCAGGCCTTCGATTTTGCAGCTGCTCCCGCGCATCCGGCCGACCTTGCCTTCGGGAGTGCGTTCCACTCTGCGGTTGGAGGCGACCTCTTTGACCACGGCCTCGCCAAACCCAAAATGGGTGACCGGTCTTGCGTTGGGAAGGGCGGCCCGGATCGCCGCCGCGGCCCGCCCAATCACAAGTCGGTGAAAGGTGCCGTCGAAGCGCGTGTATCCCTGCACGCCGAGTTCCCTGATCAAGTTCTCCGCCGTAAAATCACAACCGGGGGCGTCATGCTGGTGCAGGGTGTGCACCGCGACCCTTGCCGGCACGGTTCCCGCCGCCTCCGCGAGCGCTGAACGGAACGCGTCATGCCCTTCGTTCGCGATTCCGATCCAATCCACCGCGCAGAGGACGATGGGTTGCTCGGCTCCGAGGAGCACGATCCCGCGACATCGCAGCGTCATTTCATCGATGCGTTTCACCGGATCGTAAGCCATCGCCGAACCGAGAGGGGGAGTGGCGTCGACATCGAACGTCGCCAGCCTGAGGGAACTCTGTGCCTGGACGGCAAGCGGGAGGAGCAGGAGTGCGGCAAGGAGGGTTCTCATGGCGGTGATGGGGGTCAATTCACAAACAAAAATTCGTTGCTGTTGAGCAGGACGCGGCATAAGGCGGCCAGACCGTTCCTGTCGGCAAAAGTTCCGAAGGCGGCTGCCTCCGCGGTGGTCGCTTCGCGGAGCAGGAGGCGGCGCACCGCTTCCTCCGGAGTGTTGAGTTGGCTTCCCAGTGCGCTGCTGAAATGAAGCACGAACGGATTGTTGTAAAGGGCGAGCGCTTGGAGCGGGGACGCGGAAAAACCACGGACCGGAGCAAGCATTCCGAGGTCGGGGAAATCCAGGGCGTCCATGAAAGGATCCGGCACGCCGCGCCAGACGAACCGGTAAATGCTACGCCGGTGCCCCGGCTGGGAGGCCCAGTCAAAGGCTTCATAGTTCAAGGTCGGCGTCAGTTGCACTGGCGGGCCGGTGATGAACTGCCGGTCACCCGGTCCGCCCATTCTCAGATCGAGTCTCCCGGACGCCGCCAGCACAAAGTCGCGGTAGCTGTCCGCGTCGAGGCGCCGCCGGTTCATGCGCCAGAGCAGGCGGTTGTCGCCATCGAGCGTTGCGGCGTCCCCTCGGTCTTCACTGGTTTGACGGTAGGCCGAGCTGGTCACGATGAGCCGGTGCAGGTGTTTCAAGGATCCAGTGTGGTCTCGCAATTCGCAGGCAAGCCAATCGAGCAATTCAGGATGGGAGGGATCGCCTCCCATCCGGCCGAAGTCATTGGGCGAGTCGCAGATGCCCCTTCCGAAGTGGTGCTGCCAGACCCGGTTGGCGATGCTGCGCCAGGTCAGAGGGTTGGCCGGGTCCGCCAGCCAGTCGGCGAGTGCGGCGCGTCGTTCCGACTCGTCTCCGGCATGCGCTTTGGGGAAACGTGAGGCAAGGGCGGTCACCGCGCTCAAGGCTCCGCTCACGGCCTGTCCCTTCGGTTTGTCAAACTCGCCGCGCTGCAGGACCTCCACCACCTTCGGCTTGGCCACCGTGGTGGGGGTGCCTTTGCCCACGGCCAGGAGGACATCGGCGTGTTTCGCGGCGCCATATACGAAAGAGCGTGCCGGGAGTTTTTCCAATGCCTGGGTCGCGATCTGGCGCAGTCCAGAAGCGGCGACGGCGAGGCGTTGTGATTCGTTGCGCTGCTCCGGCCTCATGGCGAGGGCCTGCTCCGCGGGCTGCGGCAGAGCGCCGGCTCCCGGTTCGGCAGCCCCGGTCACTGACAGCGAGAAACGCCCAATGAGATGAGACCTCCCGGAGTGCTGCTGCAGTGAAATCCTGAGTCTGGTCCCCGGTGTGAGCAGGACCGGCTCCGCCAATGCGAAGACCGCATGATGGGAACGTCCCTCCTCCGGGTGAATCCCCCAGCCGGTTCCTTCCTTGCCATCGATCGCCATGGCTGAGGTCCAGCCCTGCTGATCGAAGTCGGCCGAAGCCCTGGCGAACGGCAGATTTTGCATGGGTGATCCATCAGGGTTGAGGAGTTCCAACCCGATCCCGGTAAGGGTGAGGTTGCCATTGTCCTGCCTTCCCGGCCCCCCTTGGGGCAGGGAGGGGTCGGCCAAGACATCAAGCCGCAGCCCGGTCATTCTGGAAGCGTTGGCGGTGGCCGTCGTTGTCACGACATACGTGTCCTTGTCCGGCCTGGCGCCGCCTGAAATGATGATCCTGCCCTCCCGTGTCAGCGCCGCGCCTTCCTGACTGGTGAAGGTTTCGATGTCCAGCGGCGTCCACTGAAGAGAAGGACCCCGGCGTTTTTCCCATGCCTCGACCAGCGTTAGAATGTCCGGCTGAAACAGCACGGATTTGTCCTGAGCCTCCGCCGCAGTGATCAGGGCCTGCCAGTGGAGGCGCTCCCCGGCCACCCCGGGATCTTCATCAAATCCGACATCGCCCTCGATGACGCCGGCAAAAACCGCCTGCAAGGAATAATAGTCCTCCTGGGTGATGGGGTCGAACTTGTGGGCATGGCACCGCGCACAGTTGGCTGTGGTGCTTGTGAAGGCCCCCATGGTTTGGGTCACCAGATCATCACGGTCGAGGTAGTCGAAGTTGGTCGGAGCGGTTTGATAGGCACTGTGGTCAAAGACCCCCGCTCCGAGGAAGCCGAGAGCCGTGATCAGCCGGGGTTCTTCGGGAAACAGGCAATCCGCCGCCAGCTGTTCCCGGATGAAGCGAGACCAGGGTTTGTCTTCGTTGAAGGACTGGATGACATAGTCCCGGTAGCGCCAAGCGTGGTCTCGCGGCAGATCATGACTGCAGCCATGGGTTTCCGCAAAATGGATCGTGTCCAGCCAGTGCCGGGCCCAGCGCTCCCCGTAGCGGGGAGACTCCAGAAGGTTGTCGACGAGGCGCTCATAGGCCCGGGGATCGGCATCGTGGACAAACCTCTCCACCTCGTCAGGGGTCGGCGGCAGTCCATGTAGATCGAAACACAACCGCCGGATCAGGGTGCGCCGGTCTGCTTCGGGAGAGGGGGCAATTTTAAGTCCGGCCAGGCGGGACCGGATGAAGGCATCAACAGGATGTGGCTCTCCCGGGATGGCGGGCAAAGCCGGTTTCACAAGCGGCTTGAGGGACCACCAATCGGTCGCGCTGGGGCGTGTTACTTCGAGAATGCGGGGATCGGGAGCACCGCGTCGCACCCATTCCACCAATTGCGCGATTTCTCCCGAGGACAGCTTTTCCTTTGGTGGCATTTGGTGATCCTCGTCCGTCCATCGAACCATTTTAATGAGCAGACTTGCCTCCGGATGGCCAGGCAGAACCGCCGGTCCCGAGTCACCGCCCTGCTCCCAGCCCGATCTGGAATCCAGCGTCAGGCCTCCTTTGATTTTCTGCCGGTGCGAATGACATTCGAAGCACTTCTTTTCGAGCAATGGGGCGATGTTTGTGGAAAAGAAATCGTCCGCGCGGGCGTGGTGCCCCATGCCAGCCAAGCTCGCCAGAAGAAGAATCCGGCTCCTTGAACGCCAGTTCACTGGCGGAACGGAATGGGGTGCTCTGCTGGATAGGGACATTTCACGGAGAAGGCGCTTGACGCAAGCTGCCAGAATGAGCCGAATGGAGCAGCTCGACCAGTGCGCAATCACGCATCGCCCGCCCACTGCTCCGGCGGATCCGCGGCAGTTGATAGAGGATTGGGAATCATTCCCAATGTGCGGCAGATTTCCCGCTTGTGCCTTTTTGGGGAACTCTCTAGAGTGGCCGGGGTTAGCGAAATAACCGCCAACCATACGTTCCTGCATTCTTCCCTTGATTCTCCGATGCGTGCCTCCCTCTTTCTTCTGCCAACCGTTCTGCTTCTGGCCGTTTCCCTGCCTCCGGCGGGTTCCGCACAGAACGCGGAACCCCCCACCTTGAGTCCGGAGTTGACCGAAAAGCTCAAGGCCGAGATCGAGCGTCTCCACGATGTCCTCATGGAGCAAACCAAAGCCCGCCGTGGCAAGGCTTCAGAGATTTTCAATGGCGCCGCGGCCGATGCTAAGAAGGCGGTCGCCCTCTACCTCGAATGCCACAAGATGGTCGATTTTGAGAGAGAAGGGCGGAGCGAGGCTGAATTCCGCGAATGGCGGGATGGGCAGGAGGCCCGGCTCAAAGACCCGATAATGTTGCAGGGGCTGCAGTTGCAGCTGCGCTACCTCGGTCTCGCGTGCGAGGCGGCCGAGACCCAGGATCTGGCCAACATCTTTCCCCAGTTGATGACCCACATGGACAATTTGGTGAAATTCAATGAACTGCCTCCCCAGGTCCTGACCCAGTCGATCAACGGCAGTATTTTCGCCCGCGCCTATGAGTTGGAGAACCTTCTCAGCACCAACAAATCATGGGAATCCATCCCCATGAACATCGCCGGGATCTACCAGCAGACCATTCTGCCTTATCTCCGCAAAGAAAAGCCAGCCAGCCTGATGAGTGCCTGGTCCAAACGGGTGGAGCAGGAGAAAAAGATGGTCGCCTACCTCGAAAGTGTGAAGCACAAGGCCGTGCGGGAAGTGGACCGTGACAAACGAGGCCGCGAGGAGAGCCGCATCGAAAACAACCTTGGTGGACTTCTGAGAAAGTATGACTCGGACGATTTCGAGCGGGACACCTTGCCCAACCTCCAGTGGGACATGATGCGCGACAAATACAGTTACGTGGATCCGGCTGTTGCTTCGGCGGAGATGATCAAATTCATCGAAACCAATCTGAAGCATCCCCGGGTCGCGGAATGGCTCGAAGAACTCTCCCGTCTCGCCTCGGGCATTGCTTCCGCCCAGCCGGAAACCCCCGGCAACGCGAATTGATTTTTGTCGTGTCCCCATTCTCAACCTGACTCATTTTCTAGTCATGAAATTTACTCCGTCCTCCCTTGGCCTCGCCTTGCTTGCCTGTTTCCTGCTCCTTTTGGCAGCGCCCCGGGCGGATGCGCAGGTCGTGATCTACCGCCTCGAGTTTTCCAAAGTGGGTCCTTCGGTGAATTACGGCTTTTACCACGAAGCCTGGGTTGTGGCCGAGGCTACCGGAGGCACCGCTTCCTGGGTGCTGGTCTACCAGGAGGGGCCCCACCAGAAATTTGTCCGAGTGGATGCCTACGGCAGCTATTTCCAAGCAAGCCATCGGGGACAGGTGCAGGGGGTGATTTATGCCACTCCGGGGACCAACACTCCGACGTCCACCTTCCTGGCGCTCGGGGAGGCCTCGTCCAAAGTGAAGAGTCTTGTGGCCACGGTGAAGGTTCCCAAAAAGCTGGAGGGCTACACCATCTCGGGCGATTCCGAGAGTGAACTGCCCTTTACGGTCAATGAGATCGACAAGGGCTACGCCGGGTCGAGCAAGATCAAAGGAGAACTCCAGTCGCGGATGTCTTCGGACGCCAACGAGGATGACCTGACGGTTTCGGAGACGATGGATTCGGTGGTCGCTTCGCTGAAGCGCAAAGGCTACCAGGACGCGACTCCCACGACCACGACCACGACCACGACGAATTGACGAGACTCTGGACCGGTTGCGCGTGCGGCGTGTGCGAAGCGAGGATCGGCGGGGAAGCCGACTGCTACGGGTCAGCTTCCGCGTGTGTCCTCGGCGGTGGGCTCCACTTGGTTCGGGGCGCCGCTGGCACCCTGCCACGCGTCCGGCAAACCCAATGCGGTGTCGGGAGGTGATCGCGGATCTTGCGTGATTCCCCCTCTTCTGCCAAGAATGCGTTGGGCCATCCACTTTCCAGAGCAGATCCACTTCCGACATCCCCATGAAACCGTCCACCTTGATAACACTCATCTCAGCTTTCGCGGGACTTGTTTCCTGTTTCTTTTCGCCAGCCCGGGCCGCGGACGAAGATGGCAAACTACGCATCGTGGTGTTTGGGGCCCATCCCGACGATGCGCAGTACAAGGCCGGAGGGGTCGCGGCGAAGTGGGCCAAGCTCGGACACCACGTCAAGTTGGTCTCTGTCACCAATGGAGACATCGGCCATTGGCAGTCGGCGGGCGGCCCCCTGGCGCAGAGGCGTCTCGCCGAAGTGAAGAAGGCGGACGCTCTGATGGGGGCGGAAACTCAAGTCCTCGACATTCACGATGGGGAGTTGGTGCCCTCCCTCGAGAATCGCCAGAAAATCATCCGCATCATCCGGGAATGGAAGGCGGACATTGTGATCGGACACCGGCCGTGGGACTACCACCCGGACCACCGCTATGTCGGCGTGCTCCTGCAGGATGCGGCCTTCATGGTCACCGTGCCCTACATTTGCAGCGATGTGCCACCGCTGAAGAAGAACCCCCTCTTCCTCTATTCCAGTGACGGCTTCAAGAAGCCCTATCCCTTCGACGCCCACATTGTGGTCGATGTCGGTGACGTCTTCGATCAGAAGCTCGAAGCGATTCACGAAATGCCCTCCCAGCACTACGAAGGCGGGGCCAGCGGCAGTGAGGAATATGTCAGCAAAGTACCCCCGGCCTCCGATGTCGCAGGTCGCAAAAAGTGGCTCCGTGACCGTTGGGAGCGTCGCCAGGGAGGGGAGGCGGACCGTTACCGCGACCTCCTCCGCAAATGGTATGGGCCGGAAAAGGGGGACGCCGTCAAGTATGCCGAGGCATTTGAGATCTGCGAATATGGTCGCCAGCCAAGCGATGCGGAAATCAAAATCCTGTTCCCCTTTTTCCCATGAAAGTGGGAGGCAGACCCGGGATCAGGGGCTGCTTGTGGGGGGCACTGCTGGCGTGGTTCGGCCTCTGCGGCGCTTCTGCCGCCCCGGTGGGTAAACCCAACATCGTTTACATTCTGGCGGACGATCTTGGCTATGGGGATGTGCAGAGCCTCAATCCCGAGCGGGGCCGGATCGCGACCCCACACCTCGATCGGCTGGCCTCGCAGGGCATGGTGTTCACCGACGCCCACAGCGGGTCTTCGGTGTGCACGCCCACACGCTACGGAGTTTTGACGGGTCGTTACGCGTGGAGAACCCGCCTCCAAAGCGGGGTCTTCAGCGGCTACGTCACTCCTCTCATTGCCGCCGGACGGCTCACCGTGCCGGCATTGCTGCGCAACCAGGGATACCACACCGCCTGCATCGGCAAATGGCACCTGGGTTTCACCATTGAGGGGGCATCCGCCGGAGAGGCTTCCCAAAAAGGCGCGCCGCTCGGCGCGGTGACCCAAGATGGTCCGGTGACCCGCGGTTTTGACACCTTCTTTGGATTCCACCATGCCCGCATCATGGAATCGGTCTTTGAAAACGAACGGGTGACGCGGAAGATCGAACCGGTGGCGATGTTGCCTGCCTTGGTCGATCAAGCGGTCGGACACATCGCTGCTCGGGTGACAAGCAGACAGCCCTTTTTCCTCTATCTCGCCCTCAACGCACCCCACACCCCCATCGTTCCAGGAGCGGAGTGGAAGGGGAAAAGCGGTCTCGGTGATTACGGGGATTTTGTCATGGAGACCGACTGGGCGGTCGGCGAAGTCCTCGCCGCGCTCGCGAAGGAGGGGGTGCAGGACCAGACTCTGGTTGTATTTACGAGCGACAATGGCTGTTCTCCGGCGGCCAAGACAGAGGATCTCGAGCGTCAGGGGCATTTTGCGAGCGCCCAGTTTCGCGGATACAAAGCCGACATCTGGGATGGCGGGCACCGGGTTCCCTTCTTCGTTCGTTGGCCGGGGCACGTGGCAGCCGGGAGCAGCAGCTCCCGGCTGATCTGCCACACCGATTTCATGGCAACCTGCGCGGAGATCCTGGGGGTGACTCTGCCTCCGGATGCGGGCGAAGACAGCGTGAGTTTGTGGCCCATCCTGTCGGGGCGTGACGGGGGGCCTTTCCGCGAATCAGTGGTGCATCACAGCATCAACGGCAACTTCGCGATCCGCCAGGGTGGCTGGAAACTTGAGTTCTGCCCGGGATCCGGAGGCTGGGGCAAACCCGCGGACGCCGCCGCCAAAAAGCAGGGACTGCCCGATCTCCAGCTCTACGATCTGTCGACCGATCCCGGAGAAACCAGCAATCTCCAAGCCCGGTATCCGGAAGTGGTCTCCCGTCTCTCAGAGTTGCTGCAGAGCGCCATCACCCGGGGCCGTAGCACCCCGGGGCCGGATCAGTTGAATGATGCCGCAGTGAACGTGAGGAAAACGATACCAAAGAAGTCCCTCAAAGCGGCGTCCGCGCCAATCCATCGGGATTTTGAGATTGCCCGTCCCCGACTGGCCTCGCTCCCCGTCCTCTCTGAACCACCAAGACCATGAAGCCCTGCCTGATTTTCATCCTGACCATTTGCCTTGCGACGCTCTCCCGGGGAGCGGACCCCGCAAAACCCCTTAAAGTATTCATCCTTGCCGGCCAGTCCAACATGGAGGGGCATGCCAAGGTGGAAACGTTCGATTACCTAGGGGACGACCCCGCCACCGCGCCGTTGCTCCGACAGATGCGGAACGAGGATGGTACCCCTCGGGTGTGCGACCATGTCTGGATTTCTTACCTGACCGGCATCAGGGAACAGAATGGCGAGGCCTCCGGCAAGCTCACCGCGGGCTGGGGGGCTCGGCAGAATCCGGCTCAGAACGGGGGAAAAATCGGACCGGAATTCACGTTCGGTCTGACCATGGATCGTTCCCTGGACGAACCGGTGCTCATCATCAAGACCGCCTGGGGCGGAAAATCGCTTTTTTATGATTTTCGCCCTCCGGGAGCGGGAGTGTATCCACGGACCCCGCAGGATATCGAGAAGAACCGTAATCCCGAAAGTGGGTCCGGTCATTATTATCGGTTGATGACCGATCATGTGAAGGCCGTTCTCTCCGACATCCGAAGGATTTGTCCGACTTATGATGAGAAGAGGGGCTACGAAATCGCGGGTTTTGTCTGGTTCCAGGGATTCAACGACATGGTCAACCGTGACGTCTATCCGCCGCTGCCCAAGGACAGCACGGCCAACCGGTTTGCCCGCTACAGCGACTGGCTGGCGACCTTCATCCGGGATGTCCGCAAGGATCTCAACGCTCCCCGGATGCCCTTCGTCATCGGGGTCATGGGGGTCGGTGGGGCATCCGCCAATGCGGACAACCTGCAGTTTCGCGAGGCCATGGCGGCCCCGGCGGCGCTTCCCGAATTCCGCGGCACGGTCAGTGCCGTGCCCACCGCGCCTTATTGGGACGAACCGCTTGCCGCGATCCAGGAGAAATACGAGCAGGTGCGTCAAATGGCTTACCTGCTCAAAAGCAAAAACAAAAACCAGGCCAACGCCGATGGTTCCATGACCGTCCAGCAGCAGGCGGCCTATTTGAAAGATTTCGAAGCGAAGCTCATCACTCCGGAGGAGGTCGCGCTGCGCCAGCGTGGTGCCTCCAATGCTGGCTACCACTACCTCGGCTGTGCCAAAACATTCGCCCTCATGGGACAGGCCTTTGCCGAGACGATTCTGAAGATGCAACCCACCCCTCTCACCGCACCATGAGACCTCTGCTTCTGTGTTTCCTTGTCGCCAGTGGTCTTCCCGTTCTTCGGGCAGCCTATGGCGACGAGTTACTGGCCGGCGCCGCCCGGGTCGAAATCACGGAGCGGGAAGCCGGACCGGTCAACGATCCGCTCTATGCCAAAGCGCTCGTCCTACGGCAGGGGCCGACCACGGTGGTGCTGTTGACGCTCGATGTGGTGGCGATTGGCGAGATCGGGAGAATCGGGAACGATTTCCTGCCCTCTCTGCGGAGTCAATTGGAGAAGGATCTTGGAGTGCCGCCTGCCAATGTGGTGGTCAATGCCAGCCATTGTCATGGGGTGCCCTGTAAAGAGGTCGAGGCGCTTGCGGTCCGCGCTGTCAAAGAGGCTTGGCAGGCGATGGTTCCGGTGAAGGCCGGCGCGGGGGAAGGGCGGGAGGATCGCATCAGCGAAAACCGGCGTCTCTTAATGAAGGACGGCACTGAGATCGACATGCGCCGGGCCTACTCCATGCCTCCGGATCAGGAGGTGGCTTCGGTGGGGCCTATCGATCCGGAGATCGGGCTGCTGCGGCTGGACCGCCTGGACGGCACTCCGCTCGCCGTCGTTTACCAGTTCGCCTGCCATCCGATCATGAATCCGCCCAGCAAGGGCAACTCGGCGGACTATCCGGGTTATGCCTCCAAAGTCATTGAGGAGGCTCTGGGAAACGGGGCTGTGGCCATTTTCCTGCAAGGCTGCGGAGGTGACATCAATCCCGTGCGCTACAAGGAAACGAGTCGTCCAGCGGATGCCGGGCCGTTGGGAAACCTGCTGGGTCTCAGCGCGATGCGGGGCCTGCGGGAGATTGCCACCACTGCGGACGGGCCTCTCCGGATTTCCAACGAGATCATCTCCGTCCCGCGGAGCACCGATCTGGAACGGCGCATCGCGGCGATCGGGGTGGAGCAGGCTCGGTTGCTGGCGGCACTCAAGCCCACGAACATCAATTTCAAGACCTTTCTCCCCCTTATGTTGCAGCAGCGGCTCTCGCCGGATTTCCCTTCCCATTTTTCCCAGAGTTACCTGCACGATCAGATGCTCGGCCGGGAGGCTCTGGCACAATTGGATGCCGACAATCGCACCAGTGTGGAGAACTATGAAAAGAACATCCTCATCATGGAGCAGTTGACGCGGTTGAACACGAACCTCGCCTTGCTGAAGCGCCATCTCGTCCAGAACAACGAGGCGGGAAAGCCCACGATCGAGGTGGAGGTCTCCGGCTTGCGGGTCGGTGATTTCCGTTTGGTGACCTTCCCGGGGGAGCTGACCGTGCAGGTGGGGCTCAACATCCGGAAAGCGCTGGCACAGCCCCATGTCCATGTTTCCGGTTACACCAACGGCTACATCTATTACACCCCGACGGCCGTGCAGCGCAACAACAAGGGCTATGCCCAGGAGGACTGCGATTCCCTCGTCGCGCCGGAGTGGCAGCAGGTCTTTGAGGCCAAGGCGCTGGAGGTGCTTCAAAAACTGGGGCGTTGACCTTCGCGGTGGGGCACCGGATCATTTTCCGGGCAGACTCCAGACTGGGTCGAAGCTTTTCGGGGTCGAACCGTTCTGCAACATTTGCTCGACCGCCCTGGAAAGCAGAATCAGGGAGGGGCCATCACCGGGGTGTTCCCGCAGGAGTTCGGTGAGGCAGGTGGCCGCCTCCTGCCATCCGCCACTCTCAAAACAGGCCAACGCCCTTTCGTACCCTGCGCGGAGCGTATCCCAGCCCGGTTGACCGGGTTCGGCGAGCTCGTAGAGTTCCACGGGTTCCAGGATGTTGTTGACCCGTGTCTTGCCGAGGCGTCTGCCAAGGACGCCTGAACCGGCGGGGAGTCGTTGCCAGGTGTCCGCCGTGAGGAGGGCCTTGGCGCGGACATATTTGGTCGCCCCCTGGACCCGGCTTCCCAGATTGACCGTGTTTCCGAGCGCTCCGTATTTGAACTTCCGTTCGGTTCCCACGTTGCCCACATAGGCTTCACCGGTGCTAATGCCGATGGAAACCTCCGTGAAATCCCGGATGACGGAACGCCACGCGGCATCAAGGGCGGGGAGACTGGCCAGCATGGCCAAGGCCGAGCGGCAGGCGCGGGAAGCATGGTCGGGTTGGTCCTTGGGAGCTCCCCATAGTGCCATGATCTGGTCGCCCGTGTAGTCGACGAGCACACCTTCTTCGTCCATGACGCAGGCGCTCATGACGCCGAGGACCTGGCTCAACCATTTCAGAGTGGCCTCCGGTCCGAGCCGCTCGCTGACCCGGCTGAAACCGACGATGTCGCAGAAGAGAACACTGACTTCGATTTGGCGGCCGGTCCTGAGTTCCTGGGGATGACGAACCAGGTGGCGGGCCAGATCGGGGGTGAAATACTGGGCGAATTCCTTTTCCCGGAGGCGTTGGCGTTCCAGACAAGCATCGACACGGGCCCGGAGCAGCTTCAGATCAATCGGGCGACCAAGGAAATCTTCCGCTCCCATTTCGATGCCGCGGATCGCATTGGCATCGGAGTCCATTCCGGAAATGATGATGACCGGAGTGTGGCTGAGCTGGCCGGATTGCCTCATCCAGTTGAGAACTTCAAAGCCATTCTTCTCCGGCATGACAAGGTCCAGCAGCACGAGGTCGAATTCTCCCTGGGTGAGGGCAACGATGGCTTCATTGCCATTGGTGGCATAGTCGACGGCATGGCCACGGCCGGAGAGAAACCGCCCCAGAACCTCACGGCTGGCCTCGCTGTCGTCGGCGACGAGAATGCGCGCTGGCAGCGCAGGGTGGCTGGTGCCCAGCTCTCCGGGAGCGATTTCCTCCGGAAGGCCCACGGTGACGTCGAGGAGACCCTCATGAAGCTGGAGGTCCGGCGGAGGCTCGGCATGGTGTTCCCGGTGGGCGTTGAGGGCCTCGGTGCAGGCCTTGGTGTGCCGGCAGATGGTTTCCACCTCGGCCCGATCGGTGGGGCGGAGGTCCGGTTCCTCGAGAATGAGTTGGGACCGGCCAACGAGGTTGTTGAGGATTCCACGCAGATCATGCCGCACTTCCTGGAGTCTGGAGGCAGGGTCGTCGGTGGCACGCCGGAAGCGGTTTTGGGAGAGGCGTTCCCGGGCCATGCGGAACAGCTCCACCGCCGCGTCATGCATGCGCAGGAGGTCCCGTTCGCAAGGGCGCAGGCTTTCCTCCAAAGGAATCCGCTCCACCAACATTTGGACCGTGCTGGAGATGGCTTCGGCACGCTCCTCAAGGGTCGACTTGAGTTCGCTGATTGCTTTTTCCCAAGTGGGATTCACGGTGGGGAGGATGGTCCGAGGTGTCGGTCGATCAATGCAAGCAAGGCCCCGAAATCCTCGATCGGTTTCGGCACCATGCCCACGCAGCCCACCTCGGCGATGTTCTCCTTGAACTTTGACATCATGTGTCCGGTGAGGGCCAGCACCGGGATCCCGGCGATTTCAGGAATGGTTTTGATCTGGCGGGTGGCCTCGATGCCAGCCCGGTCGTTGACCTGGCCGCCGGCGCTTTCTGGCATCCGCATATCCATGAGAATGATGTCGGGACGGCACTCCTGAGCTTTGGCCACGGCATCGGCCCCATCGCGTGCTAGGATGACTTCGTGGCCACGTCTCGGAAGGAGGCGCGAACAGATTTCCACCATGTCATCATCGTCGTCTGCCAGAAGGATACGTGCCATTTTTGGAATTGTCCTGATTCACCGGACAGGGGCATCATAAAGGGCATTGCAGGGTTCTGACAAGCACCGAATCGTGCTCCGGTGGCTGATTCAAGCGCCATCCGAATTTGTCACAGTGGCAAAACGCCTCCTCGGGGATGAACTTGACGCTTTGGCCAAGCAGGCATCGGTTTTTGGCGGGGGCATTAATTTTTATTGGCGCAGCAGGTCTTCACGCCGAAAGTGGGCCCGTGTTTCAGATCATTTTCAACGAGATCAGCGCCGCAGAAATCTCCCAGCTCCCGACCCTGGCGCAGCTTGAGGTGCTTGCGGAATTCCAGGTCAGGCCCGAGGACCTTGAGAAATTGGATGGGGAAAGGTTTGGCCAGATCGAACGGGAAGGCCGCAAACTCTACCGCTACCGGGCCAAGGATCTGCGGATCTATTTTGAAGTCACCAACGGTTCGGTGGTTGTTCACAGAGTATTGAACAAGAACACATTGCAAGACTTTCTGTTCCGGACGAAGCTGCCTTTTTCCGAGGATGAAGAGCTCAGCCAATCGAAAACCTTTTGGAAATTGATTGAGGAAGGCGAAAAGGCCCGTCGGCTCTGATTCCGCACTGTTCCTCCATGAATCCCCCGGCACCCACCGCATTGCCCCCCGACTTTCTGGCCCGTTTGGATGCGGACGAGTCCTACCGAAGGGCGCATTTTCCGGTTGCCCGGGACCGCATTTTCCTCGCCCACGCCGCGATCGCCGTGGTGCCCCAGGTGGCGGTGGATGCGATGCAGGCATTCAACGTGGCCTCGGCAGACGGAAGTTTGGACTATTCCGGTCTCCTCCTCCAAGACATGGACCGGATCCGTGGGGTCGCGGGCCGGTTGCTCGGTTGCGGGGCGGGGGAGGTCGCGCTGTTGGGCCCGACTTCACTGGGGCTGAGTTTGGTGGCCAACGGTCTCGACTGGCAACCCGGTGACGAGGTGGTGTGCCACCATGATGATTATGCGGCGAACGTTTATCCATGGCTCGATCTGGAACGTTTCGGGGTCCGGGTGATCCGTCTCCAACCGTCGGAGCCCGGTCTGTTGACTCCCGAGTTGATTGCCTCGGTCTTGGGGCCGAAAACCCGTCTCGTGGCCTTGGCCTCCGCGCATTTTCTGTCTGGTCGCCTGCTTGATGTGGATGCCATCGGACGGCTTGTTCATCACGCCGGGGCCCTCTTTTGCGTGGACGCGATCCAGACGCTTGGCGCCCAGCCGATTTCTTTGAAAGAGGTGGATTTCCTGAGTGCGGATTCCCACAAATGGCTGCTGGGTCCACTGGCCGCCGGCGTGTTTTATGTGCGGGCAGAGCTCCAGGAGCGGCTCCGGCCCAGTCTCCAGGGAGCGTGGAATGTGAAGTCGCCGAACTTTCTCGCGGTCGACTCGGTGGCGTATGAAGCGGGGGCCCGGCGCTATGAGCCCGGAGTGCTTAATGTCACGGGGCTTTTGGGAATGGAGGCGTCGCTGGAAATGCTCCTCCAGGTGGGCGTGGAGCGTGTCGCTTCCCGTATCGACGATCTGCGATGGCATCTTGCGGAAGGCCTTCTCGCGCGGGGATGGCGCCTGCTGGGGCCGGCCCGGCGTGCGACGTCGGATCCGACCGGCGGAATTCTCAGTGCGACTCTGGATCGCCCTGGCGGCGTGCTGGAGGCGCATCGGACACTGCTGAGCGCCGGCGGCGTGGTGACCTCTCTGCGGCATGACCGGGAGGGAATCCCCTGGCTCCGGTTCAGCCCACATTTTTACAACACCATCGGCGAAATGGACCGGGTGCTGTCCTTATTGGCATAGCAACTGGCGCGCTCAGACGACCGTCCCGTCCGGGATGGTCATTCCCTTGGGGACGACGGCGATGCCGTCGCGGAAGTAGCAGTATTCATTTTCGCCATCGGGACGGCCATTGGGATCGATGACCACATTTTCACCAATGATGGCGTTTTTGTCGATGATGGCCTGGTGAATCCGGGCTCCCCGGCCGATCCGGATCTCGGCGGAGGCATTCGGCAGACCGAATCCGGCAGCCTGATTGAAATAGTCCGCTCCCATGATGACGGAATCGGAAATCTGGCAACCCTCCTCAATCAGCGATCGCACACCGATGATGGAGCGTTTGAGGTGAGATTTGTCGATGATGCACCCGTCGGAAATGAGACAGCGCTCAATGGTGGCGGAGTTGATCTTGCTCGCGGGCAGGAAACGGGCCCGGGTGTAAATGGGATTCTCAAGATCGAAGAAATTGTAGTTCGGCACAAGATCGGTGAGTTCGAGATTGGCCTGATGAAAGGATCTGATGGTTCCGATGTCCTCCCAGTAACCTTTGAACAGGTAGCTCTGGACCTTGCTGCCCCGGATCGCGGCAGGGATGATTTCACGGCCGAAATCCATCATGCTATTGCCCAAAAGGCAGTCTTCCAGTGCTTTGCGGGAGAAGATGTAGATGCCCATGGAAGCCTGGTAGCGCTCGTCTTTGGCGTCAAAACCGGACTCGCGGAGTTGCGCTGGCGTGAGCTTGAGGTTTTCGAGCAGACAGGGATCTTTCGGTTTCTCGACAAAGTTGGTGATTTGCCCGGAGGCGTCGGTTTTCATGATGCCGAAGCCTTCGGCCTTGTCTCTGGTCACGGGAGTGGTGGCAATGGTGACATCGGCTTTGCAGTCCAGGTGCGCTTTGAGCATCTGCCTGAAATCCATGCTGTAGAGTTGGTCCCCACTCAGAATCACGTAATATTGGTAGGGACGCTCCAGCAGATAATTGATGTTCTGGCGCACGGCGTCAGCCGTGCCTTGATACCAGACATCCCCGGCGAAGGTTTGCTGGGCTGCCAGAATACGGACGAAGTCACGGCTGAAATGGTCGAAATGGTAGGCCTCGGTGATGTGGCGGTGCAGCGACTCGGTATTGAACTGCGTCAGCACATAAATGCGCCGGATGTTGGAATTGATGCAATTGCTGATCGGGATATCCACCAACCGGTATTTGCCAGCGATGGGAACCGCCGGCTTTGAGCGGGTGGCGGTAAGAGGTTGCAACCGTGTCCCCCGACCACCTCCCATGATGACGGCGAGGGTGGATTTCAAGTCCTTGGTGGAAATATTGAACGGCATATGCGTTGGAATGTGAAAGACCTGAAACCGGCCCGCGCCGTCCCCAAGTCCCGCTCTTTCGGCATACTACGAGGCAAAAACCCAATTGGGCGACATTTTTCGACGGGGTGATGGAAATTTTTTCGTCAAGCGGACACCCGGCCATGTGCCGAGTCCTTCCGGGTTCATGGAGCCTCGGGAGGAGCTCGTGGATAGTGGGAGGATGGATGCGGCTCTATGGTGGCGGAATCGTTTCAGTTGCAGGATTGCGACTCCGGGGTATCTTGCCGCTCTGCTTTGCGACTGGACCGCAAGATTGTGACTGCCGTGTCCTCCCACGGCTCCTACCTTTCCCCAGGGTCAAATGCCCCGGGGCTGACCGGCGGGAAGTGCCCGACCGCAAGCCAGTCTCTGACCAACGCCTTACCACGTCCTTCATGACCCCGAAAAAAATCCGCAATCTTGCCATCATCGCCCACGTTGACCATGGCAAGACCACCCTTGTTGACCAACTCCTGCAAGCCGCCGGCGTCTATCGGGAGAACCAGGCTGTCACTGAGCGCGCCATGGACTCCATGGATCTGGAAAAGGAAAAGGGGATCACCATCAAGGCAAAGAACACCTCGATCCACTGGGAAGGCTACACGATCAACATCGTGGATACTCCAGGCCACGCCGATTTCGGCGCCGAGGTGGAGCGGGTCATGAAGATGGTGGACGGGGTCCTGCTGGTGGTGGACGCCTTCGGCGGTCCCCAGGCCCAGACCCGATTCGTTCTTCGCAAGGCTCTGCAAGAAGGGCTGAAACCCATTGTTGTCATCAACAAAATCGATCGTCCTTTGGCCGATCCGTTGAAGGTGCACGACCAGGTGCTTGAGCTTTTCCTCGATCTCCATGCGACCGACGACCAGTTCAACGCGCCATTCCTCTACGGTTCTGCTCGTGACGGCTATTTCATGGATTCTCCGGATGATGCCCGCGAAAATGTGGTGCCGCTCTTGAAAAAAATCGTGGAATACATCCCCGAGCCAACAGCGGACCCGGAGGCGCCGTTCTCCATGCTGGTCTCCAACATCGCTTGGGATGATTACGTGGGCCGTGTTGCCATGGGCAAAATTTTGGGCGGGAACGTCAAGAAAGGAGACACCATCTGGGCCCTCCGCAAAGATGGCTCCAAAGTATCCGCCAAAGTGCTCAAGACGTTCTCCTACTCCGGCCTTTCGACGCATGACTCAGAAGGTGGCACGGCCGGAGGGATCGTGGGCATCGCCGGGTTTGAGGACGTGGACATCGGTGAAACCTTGGCCGCAGCCCCGGATGTCGAGGCGTTGCCATTCGTGGAGATCGACCCGCCCACCGTGCAGATGCAGTTTTCGATCAATGACGGACCGCTCTCCGGCAAGGATGGCAAACATGTCACCTCCCGGGCCATCCGCGACCGGTTGATGCGTGAGATGAAGACCAACATCTCCATCTTTGTGGAGGACACCGACCAGTCGGGCATTTTCAACGTGTCCGCCCGTGGAGCGATGCAGATCGCCGTTCTGGTGGAAACCATGCGTCGCGAAGGCTTCGAAGTCTGTGTCTCCCGGCCCACCGTGATTTATCGCCGATCCGAGGACGGTACCGGTCCTGTCCTTGAGCCGTTCGAAACGCTCTATGTGGAAGTCCCCGGTGATTTCACCCAAGGCGTCCTCAAAGGGCTTTTGAACCGCAAGGGCATCATGGAACACATGGACACCGAGGCCAGTGGACGGACGCTCATCCAAGCGACCATTCCGACCCGTGGCATCATTGGTTTCGAGACCGAATTGGTCAATCTGACTTCCGGCCATGGCATCATGAGCCACCTTTTCAAAGAATACGCCCCTCATGCCGGCGAAATCATCACCCGCAACACGGGAACGTTGGTTTCCATGGACAGCGGCACGGCCACCACCTACGCTCTGACGGCTCTCGAAGAGCGGGGAGTGCTGTTCCTGGCTGCCGGTGATGCCGTTTACAGCGGCATGCTGGTGGGGGAAAACCCCCGTGTGGGCGATCTGCCGGTCAATCCTGTCAAAGAAAAGCACCTCGACAACATGCGCTCCGCCGGCAAGGACAAAACCTCCAAGCTCAGCCCACCGGTCCGCTTTTCTCTCGAACGCGCCATCGAATACATCGAAAACGACGAACTCGTGGAAGCGACTCCGAAGACCATTCGTCTGCGCAAACGCATTCTCGACCCGAACCTCCGGGCCCGCATGGCCAAGCGCGAGAAAGAATTGGCCGGCGTTTGACCAGCCGCGACCCCAAGCCCCGTCCTGACCGGATGGGCGCGGGGCGTCTTCAGACCCGGATCTTCGCTTCCAGTGTTTCCAAGACCATCCGCCGCAGTTCGCTGGGGGGGTAGGGTTTGGGAAGCACGGCATTGAACCCATATTCCTCGGGGTGAGCCATGGCTGGCGCATCGGAATAGCCGCTGGAGACGATCGCTGGCACATCCCCGTCGAGCCGTCGGATTTCGTGCATGGTTTCGACGCCACCCAGGCCTCCCACGATGGTGAGGTCGCAGATGATGAGATCGACTGGCCTGCCGGAATCCCGGTCCTCCTGGAATCGACGAAGGGTGTCACGGCCGTCCGCCGTCTCGATGACCTCGCATCCGGAGCGGCCGAGCGTGGCGCTGATGAGTCGTCGGATTTTGGCATCGTCTTCCAGAACGAGAACGCGCTTTCCATTCAGTCCGCAGAGTTCCTCAGGCTGCCCTTCCTGGCTTCCGACGTCGACGAGATCGTCCTGCGCAACCGGGGTCATGGCGGGGGGGAACGGACCGGGCGGGCTGGAGGCGAGCAACCCATAGGGATCGAGACTGTGGGCCGTGGAAAAAGGGAGGCAGACACTCGCGATGGTGCCCAGAGTCTCCCGAGACTGAAGGACGATGAATCCTTCATGGCCCCGGGCGATGGATTCGCAGACCGTGAGACCGATTCCCGTGGCATTGTCACCGGCGCGCGTTGTGTAATAGGGCTCAAAGGCGTGAGCCAGTTCCTCCGGGGTCATGCCCCGGCCGGTGTCAATGACTTCAATGACGAGGTGATCGGTCTCCAGCAGGGGAGGCATGCCCCTGAGGCGTTCCGCTTCTTGGGACGAGATGGTGGCCACCCGCACGATCAGGGCGCCCCCGCCCTGCATGGCAGCCTCCGCATTGGCCGTCAGGTTCTCGATCAGGCGCGTGATCTGATCCCCATCGAGGGAGGCCTCCAACAGCGGATTGGAGCACTGGAATTGATACCTCACCCGGGGATGGGCGCGACGATGCTGATCTAGCACACGGCGGATCAATGGCGCCACCCGGACGGCCTTGCGAACCGGCTGCCCTCCTTTGGCGAAGGTGAGCAGTTGCTGGACCAGTCCCCTGGCTCCTCCCGCTGCGAGAAAGGCCTGGTGCATTTCCTCCTGGAACCGTGGATCCTGCGGGTAGCGTTCCCTGGCCAACTCGAGATTGCCCATGAGGACTGTGAGTTGGTTGTTGAACTCGTGGGCAAAGCCGCGGGCAAGGAGTCCCAGTCCTTCCAATCGTTGGAGACGGGTCTTTTCTGCTTCCGTTTGTTTCCGGTGGGTGATGTCTCGGAAAATCGCCAGGGTCACCTCGCCGCTCCGATAGGCGCGGACTTCATACCACCGGCTCCGCAGGTCATCCCCCATTTCGAAGGTGTGGGGTTCCCCGTCGAGCTGGGGTTTGAGGAAATTGTGGCCGTGGAGTTCGGCAAAGCCCGGGGCGAAGCGGGACCAGAGCAACTGTCCGACAAGTGGGGATTTGCCGCCAAATTCCGCCAACGCGACCGCATTGCCATAAAGGACCATGCCTTCCCCGTCCATCGCGAGAAGGGGATCGGTGATTTCATCGAAGCTGAGCCTGGTTTGCTCGCGCTCATCGTCTTCCCCAGAGTTTTCGACGTCGTCAGCCAAATGAATGGGGTGGGAGGCGACCAAAGGAGCGGGCCGCGGCGGAGGGGGCGCGGGAAACCCGAGCAATTCCCGCACCGGTTTGAGCCGGACGGGGATCGGGGGGGCCTCAGCAAGAGACGCCGCCAAGGGCAGTGCGGTTGCCAGTTCCCGCAGAATCAGGACCGCACCCAGGACATCGCCGCGGGATGATCTGACCGGAGCGGAACGTTCCTCGACCGTTACTTCGCGGCCATTGCGAAGTTGCAGCAACAGATGTCTCCCTTTGTCGCCATCAAGGCGCTCGATGACGGAGATTTCCTTTCGTTCGCGGCTCAAGGGATCGCGTGTTTCGATCCAATCCTCCAGCCGGGCGCCGATGGCTTCTCCGGCCGGCAGGCCCAGAAGAGCGATGGCGTTGTCATTCACAAAAGTGATCCGGCCCTCCAGATCCGCCGCCACCACGGCATCTCCCAAGCCGCTGAGGGCCTTTCCCAGACTGCGTTCGCGCTCCAGCAGGGCACGCTGCTGGCCGGCCTGCTCGCACGCTGCCTCCACGCAGGCGGCCAACTCCGCATCGCTGAAGGGTTTTCTGAGATAGCCGATGGGTTTGGCCTGGCGAGCCCTCTCCAGTACGGCGTCGCCGGAGTATCCGGTGATGAAAACGACAGGAAGACCGAGGGATTCTCTCATGCGCAGAGCCGTCTCGATCCCGTCAAGATGTCCTCGCAAACGAACATCCATCAGCACCAGCAGGGGGTGGGACGCCGCCGCGCGTGCCAGGGCTTCCTCACCGCTGGCAACATGATCCACTGGGCCGTGACCAAGTCGCTCCATGGTCAGGCACAAGTCCCTTGCGACGAGCTCGTCGTCCTCAACAAGAAGAATGCGGGGCCTGTTTTCACTCATGATCGGTCACTGGATAGGCGAAATGCGGCCTTTGGTCAACCTTCGCCGGGCTTGGAATCCTAGGTGCCCACACCTTAAACCGGATTTTTGGTGGCCACCGGGAAGAAATTTCCCCGGGGCGATTGCCTCCGCCTTCAAGAAACGATGGCCCCGTTCAGGCCGGTCAGACCATCGGCGATGCTGGGGCGGTCACTTCCTGATGGCGGGCGCCATGGTCCCGTTTTGCTGGAGAATCAGGCGGGTGACTTTTCCGGCGTCGTCCTTTTGGAAAATCAATGCCGCACTCACGACATCGTATTCAAACCGGTCCGCAGACACTTCAAAAACCGGCAGGAACGGCTGTCCGGTGAGCTGGACCATCAAGTGATCGTCCGCTAATTTCACGGTGAAGACA
This sequence comes from Akkermansiaceae bacterium, assembly GCA_024233005.1. GTDB lineage: Bacteria > Verrucomicrobiota > Verrucomicrobiia > Verrucomicrobiales > DEV007 > JACKQE01. The sequence goes on from JACKQE010000002.1 coordinate 553,186, forward strand.
TTCCCTCCCGGCATCTGGTAACGTCCCGCATAGGGGGCCAATGCTTCCGGACGACGGAAGATGAGATCTGGAACGGGGTCTGTGGTGCGCCTTGCCAGGAGCTGTTTGCCGTTCTGGTATAAGGTGACTGAAGTGCAGAGGTCGTCGTTTTTTTCAAACTGCAACTCAGCGGCCACACTGTCATAATAGAACCGGTCATGGCCACGTGCGAAGACGGGCAGGAACGGCTGGCCGGTCAGTCTCACCCGGAGCCGCCCTCTTGAAACCACCACCGTGATTTTTGCCTGCTGGCCAAGGGCATAGACTCCCCGGTAGCATTGCAACTGATCCTCCGTCAGTGGCACGGCATCCACCCCTTTGCCTTTGCCGATGGCGATCTCTTTGTTGGGGCGGGCCTTAGTCAAGACCGCTTCCGGAGTGAACTCGGCGTTGTTGCAGAGCAGGATCCTGGCGTGGCCATTCCCGGGAAAGACCTGGAGATAGGACCGGTAACCGCCGGTTCCTCCTCCGTGCTCCAGCGTTTCCTCCCCATCGATCTTGTCCAACATCAAGGCGAGACCGATGCGTCCACCGGATCCGCTTTCCGCCAACGGTTTCCTCTGCAGGAGGAGGGCGGAAGCGAGGGGGGTACGTTCAGGGGAGGCGAGGGCGCGGGCGAAGGTGACCAGATCCGCGGCGGTCGAGCGCAGGGCCCCCGCCCCGGCCAGAGCCTGAAAGGTCCATGGGGTGGAGGGGGCTTTGCCGGCATGGGGTGGAACGAAACGCTTGGCCTGTTCCGGAGAGAGAGTCACCACTGTGTCAGTCATTCCCAAGGGGCGGGTGATTTTCTCTTTTACGAGGTCCTCCCATGTCTGGCCATAAACACGGGCAAGCAGATCCCCGAGAAGGCCCATGCCCAGATTGGAATAGCTCGAAAGATGAGGGGAAGGGCCTTCCAGTCTGGCCATTGCCAACCAGTCCTCCAGATCCTTCCTGGCATAACCGGCATACGGATCATTCGGGATTTTGGGATTGAGATTGCCGGGCAGGCGGGGCAGGCCGCTGGTGTGGGTGGCCAGCCCGCGGAGGGTGATGGCCGCGATGGCCGGATCTTTGTAATGGGATGGAGGTGGCAGCAGGTCTCCCAGCTTGGTATCCGGGCTGACACGGCCTTCGCTTTCGGCGATCGCGAGGAGCAGTCCGGTGAACACCTTGCTGATGGAGCCGATCTCGAAGATTTGATGTTCAGGCGGGACCCCGACAGATTCATCCGTTCCCGAAAGCTGGTAAACCGGCGGTCCCTCCGGTGGAACTTCTGCGACGATCACGCATCCTGCCGCCAACTTTCCGCCCTCCTCCTTCGCCGCCGATAAGAAGGGACTCTCCGCGGACAGCTCTCCAGAGCAGGTCGCCGCCCCGATCCTCAGCAACAACAACAACAGGGGGGATCGGACTTTCATGGAACTCATCGTAGTCTGAACCTTTTCCCATGAAAATGCAATTTTCTTGGAATGGGATGGATTCCCGGGGATAAAGTAAGGAGAACAACGAAGGGGTGTCAGGCTGCACTCCCCCCATGAACCCCCCCCTGTTAAAAATGTCCGGCAAATCCTCCGATCCCGACGAAACCGAGAAAAAAGTCCGCCAAAGGACTGCCAAAAAGAAGAGTGCCAAAACAAAACCTACCGCATCAAAAAAGGAGGCCAAAAAATCCCCCGAATCTCTGAGTCCGAAAATCGTTCCGATCGATGTGTCCGGATTCCCCCTGTCGGCGCCCGAGGACGACCTGTTCGAGTTTGAAGATTTTTTTGACGATGATCCCGAAGCGATGGAGTCCGAGGTGGACCCTTTCAGTCCATCGCCAGATTTCAATGAAATGCTGCGGGAAATGTTCGGAGTGAATGTGGCCGAATCGCAACCGGAAGCGGGCGGGATGTCGGATGCGGACCCGTTGAGCGATCTGGAGAAAGGTGGGATCATTGAGCATTTGGAGCGTCAACCCATCCTTTCACCCCGGGAGTTGGACCGGGAACTAGTCCGCCTGGGATACCGAGGCCAGGAACCCGCCCGCCGGGCCGGCGCGGTGCTCGCCTACCGCCATGTCCAGCGCCTGCGGCAGCGCTTCATTGAGAATGTGCCCACCGCCGAACTCCCCAGGCGAGAGCACTACCTTTTCCTGGGTGCCACCGGTTCTGGCAAGACCTATCTGGTGGAGTTGCTCTTCCGGGAAATCCTGAAAGTCCCCTCCGTCATCGCCGACATCACCCGGTTTTCTGAAACCGGCTACATCGGAGACGATGTGCAGATGCTTCTCTCCCAACTATATGAATCCGCCGGTCAGCACCGAGGGTGGGCAAGCTGTGGCATCATCTGTGTGGATGAATTCGACAAACTCGCTGCCAGCCGCAGCAGCGCCCGGTTCGCCGGCGAAGGCACCACCAAAGATGTGAGCGGTTTTGGAGTGCAGCGCGGACTGCTGACCCTGCTGTCCGGAGGTTCCTCTCCTTTCCCGACCGACTTCGGGTTCAGCGGCCATGGACAACGCATCGTCATGCCATTGGAGAATCTGGTGTTCATCGCCTGTGGAGCCTTCAGTGGTCTCAAGGAGACCGCCGACATCTCGGGTCGTGAAGTGCGGGTCGGTTTCATGGGGCAATCCCAGGTTAAGCGGGATGATCACCTGATCGCCCAAATGGGATCGGAATTGTTGGAGAACACCCGGGCCTTCTCGGACTACGGGATTCTTCCCGAACTTCTTGGACGTTTTTCGAGATTGGTTGCCTTCCAGCCATTGGGGGAAGACGTCCTGCGAAGCATTCTGGAAGAGACTCTGCTGCGTTCCTATCTGGCTGAGTTCAACCGGGAAGGAGTGGAGTTGACCATTGCTGATGAAGTGGTTTCCCACATTGTCAAAGGAGCCCTCCGTCGCGAGACCGGAGCCCGCGGACTGCGGGCGGCGTTGGTGCCGCATCTCGAGGAGGCCGCTTTCGAATCTTTTGGAACCGGAGCCCGCGCGAAAGTGCGCATCGGATTGAAAGATGGCCGCATCCAGATGGAAGTATCCGTGGCCTCCTGACGTTGCAAGGAGGGATGAGGGAGTCTTGAATGCTAAGCCTACATGGTCCGGCGACGATTCGTCAATGGCACGTTGCATGCTATGGATGTTATCAATCGAAGGGCTTACCAAATTTGAATGGTTGGTGCCGGATGGAAGGCTTAGCCAATTAAGGGTACACCGTAATGGAGCCGTTCCTGCGTCTGGTACAAATCAGAAAGTTTATCCGAAGGGATGTTTTTTCAGAAAAATCTTTGACTTCAAAATATCTGATAAGAGCATATCATCTGCTCCATCGTATTTTTTCCATGTCCATAGCATCACGCCAACTTGAGTTTGTTTTCGATGCCCCGGCGCAGCCTTCCATTCTGTCCAAACAGGTTGGACCTTTGCCGGTGCCTGCTTCCGACAGCGCCAGACGTGAACGGATGTTGAACGATCTGGCGCGCCGTCTGATGATGTCTCTCGAACTCCCTGCGTTGGCCCGTCAGGTGGTCGTCCGCTGGAATCCACGCATGCGTTCCACTGCGGGGCGGGCTCATTTCAACACCCAACTGGTGGAGTTGAATCCGCGGTTGCTTGGCCTTGGCAATGCTGAGAGCGAGATTGACCGCACCCTGCGGCATGAACTGGCCCATCTCGTTGCCTACGCCCGTTCCGGCCGCGCCGGAATCCGGGAGCCCCATGGTTCGGCGTGGCGTCAGGCCTGTGCGGATCTGGGCATCGCGGATGAACGCCGCTGTCACACGCTTCCTCTTCCGGTGCGACGCCAGCAAAGAAAATTTCTCTACGCCTGTGTCTCCTGTGGTTCGGAAGTTCCCCGTGTCCGGCGGTTCACCTCGCGGGTTGCCTGTTACGCCTGTTGCCAGGCATACAATGGCGGGGAGTACGATGAGCGCTATCGTCTTGTCTTGGCCACGCGGATTCCCGGTTGCCAATAGCGAGGACGTTCCTCCCAACCTGGACGGTGGCGCGGGTAGGAGGGAATCAATCTCGACGCTTTAATTGGGGGAAGAGTACCACGTCGCGGATGGACTCCGCGCCCGTGAGCATCATGATGACGCGGTCGATGCCAACACCGATGCCCCCCGCGGGAGGCATGCCATATTCCAGTGCGACCAGGAAATCTTCGTCCACTTTTTGGGTTTCTTCTCCGGCCTGGTGTTCGAGGCGTTCGCGTTGCACATCGGGGTCGTTGAGCTCGGTGTAGCCCGGACTGATCTCCACACCGTTGATGATCAGTTCATAAACATCCACGACGGAGGGATCGGCCACATTTTGTCGCGCCAACGGGACCAATTCCTTCGGGACGTGGGTCACAAAGACCGGATCGAATGACTTTTCTTCGACCAGTTTTTCAAACACCTGTTGGGTCACCTCATGGTCTTCCATTTCGGCGGAAATTTCCACGCCAAGGGTTTCACAGCGGGCACGCCGGCCGGAGTCGTCGAGGTCGAACCAATCCGGTCCGCCCACGCTGGAGACCAATTCCCGGTAAGTCGCCCGGCGCCATGGGCGTGCCAGATTAATGACACGGGTCACTTCGCCTTCAGCGTTCTTGTGCTCAATTTGCAGCGTGCCGAGAAATTTCTCCCCGAGATGACAGATCAGGCTTTCCACCAGATCCGCCATCATGCCGAAATCGGCAAAAGACCAGTACGCTTCCAGCATGGTGAACTCCGGATTGTGCCGCCGACTGATGCCTTCGTTGCGGAAATTCCGGTTCAGTTCGAAAACCTTGTGGAAGCCGCCGACAAGAAGTCTTTTCAAATACAGCTCGGGGGCGATGCGCAGATACATGTCCATGCCAAGCGCATTGTGGTGGGTGCGGAATGGCTGGGCCGCGGCCCCGCCGGGCACGTCCTGAAGCATCGGGGTCTCCACCTCGAGGAATCCCCGCTCCTGAAGGTAACTTCTGATTTCGGCCACCATCAAAGAGCGGAGGCGGAAATTCTGGCGCGTGCGCTCGTTCGCGATGAGGTCAAGGTAGCGCTGCCGGTAACGAATCTGCGGATCGATGACCCCGTGCCATTTGTCGGGAAGCGGGCGCAGGCTTTTTGAGAGCACGGTCAGGCCGAGAACTTTGACGCTGGGTTCACCGGTGCGGGTGATGAATGTCTCGCCTTCGATACCGACCCAGTCACCCAGGTCGAGTTGGGCAAACACCTTCCAAGCCTCCTCGCTGACCGCTTTTTGGTTGAGGAAGCACTGGATGCGGCCGTCGAGATCGGCGATGTCGAAGAATTGGCTTTTCCCCATGTCGCGGTGGGCCACGATGCGACCGGCAACTCGGACAGAGAGTCCCTCGGCAAAGGCTTCCCGCAGAGGTCCGGGTTGGTGCGTGGTGTCGAAACGCCCGCCGAAGGGATCCACGCCGAGAGCGCGGAGCGCTTCGAGCTTGGAGCGCCGGAACTTCAGGATTTGGCTCAGTTCTTCCTGGCTGGGCGGGGCGGGGGGCTGGGTATCGGTTGGCTCGGTGGACATGACAGGCGGGGAGCATCCTGCAGGACGGGGAAAAATCAACCTTGGGTCTGGCAAGGCCATCGAGGGGACTGCCGGCATGCCAGGATCGATCCGCCTGCGAACACTGCGGGATCGGTGAGTCCTTTCGGCCATTCAAAAATCGATGTCGCGGCCCGGGGGCCTGCCTTCCCCCGGACCGCGATCATCTTTTCTCTCCACTCCGGAGCATGGGGGGTGGACCGGTTGCTTCTCCTGCCTCATTTCCCTGCCAACCAACCTCTTAGAAGCTGATCCGCATCCCCACGCCGTAGCGATTCACGTCTTCGGAGAAGGAGACTCCTCCGGTGAGACTGACACTGGGTGTCAAATGCAATAAAGCTTTCACATCCACGGACAAAGTGCCGTCCGATTTCACGTTCTGCAGCGTCACGCCGCCATTGAGCTCCAAAAGGTCGCCGATCATGAGACGCAGGGCGGGAGAGGCATACCACCCCCATCCATCGATGGGATCATCCAATATGGAGCTGGTGAACCGTTGGTGGGCCATGCCGCCCTCAAGAACGAGATCCATTTGTTCAAAAATGGGAAGTCCTACCCCGGCACCCAAGTCCCAGTTCAGGTAGTTCAAATCCTCACCGGATTTGCTTTTGGGGGAGGCGAATCCAGCGGATGCTTTGACAAAGAAGGAATCCACAATCGGAATCGAGAGGGTACCGGCGAAGCCGTTGGCCGACTCAATGACGGCATTGTCAAACTCATAGAGGTAATAGCCGGCATCAAGATAGCCATACTGGAAAATGGACGCCCCAAAAAGGCCTCCTCCGCTCGTCTTGTTCCCACCTCCACCATAGGCCGCACTGTCCCATCCACCATCCTGGGAGTGTCCCACTGCGGCAGGGCCGGTGACCGCCATCGCGATCCCCAAGGGCAGCAGAAAGAAAGTGGATGGTTTCATTTTTGAGAATATCAAGGTTATTCGATAGGCAACTTTAATAAAAAATTCAGTAACGCGCAACAAATTTTTTTAAAAATTTGCATTACCCGCGCGGAAACTCTTGAATTGCCTGTAGCCTGAGGTGTTCTAATGTGCACCATGTCACGGGCGGCTTTTTTAAATTTGAAGGGGAGGGGGGCTGGTTCAGAGCCCCGTAACCGGTTCGAAAAATGGCACATTGACTGGGATGCGGGGATGTTGGAAGAGATGGAGCGATCGGATCCTGATCACGTCAGACCATTGCCCCGAACGCAGATTATCCGGGATGACACCCGCAGTCTGATCACTTCAAACCGCAGTCCGGACATTGGGTTTGATGCCAGTTTGAATCCCTACCGGGGCTGCGAACATGGATGTGCTTATTGTTACGCCAGGCCCTACCATGAATACCTTGGATTCAATGCAGGACTCGACTTTGAGACCCGGATCATGGTGAAACCTGAAGCTCCGGCTCTGCTCGAGGCTGAATTGGCATCCCGTTCGTGGCGGCCGCAGGTTCTCGCCTGCAGTGGCGTCACCGACGCCTATCAACCGGTCGAGCGGCACTTGAAGATCACTCGTCGGTGCCTCGAAGTGCTGGAGCGCTGCCGGCATCCCGTTGTCATTATCACAAAGAATGCCTTGGTGATCCGGGACTTGGATTTGTTGTCATCGCTTGCATCGCACCAGGCCGCTGCCGTGGCGGTCTCGGTGACGACGTTGGATGCGGGGCTTGCTGGTTTGTTGGAGCCCAGAGCCTCGCGCCCGGAGGCTCGACTGCGAGCCATCAGCGAACTTGCGGCAGCAGGAGTGCCGGTCGGGGTGTCAATCGCACCCATCATCCCAGGATTGAACGATCATGAAATTCCCGCCATCGCCGAGGCGGCGGCCGCTGCGGGTGCCAAGTTTGCCTTTTCCACGCTGGTCCGTCTGCCATATGGCGTGAAGGACATTTTTTCGGACTGGCTGGAGCTTCATCGACCCGGGGAGGCCAAGAAAATCCTGGACAGGATCAGGGCGGCCCGGGCTGGAAAGCTCAATGAATCAGGATTTGGTTCCCGGATGAGGGGGACCGGTGCCGTCGCCGAAGGAATTCAGCAATTGTTCAGGGTCAGCACTCAGCGGGCAGGTCTGAGCCGTGCGGACTTTCAATTCTGCCTTTCGACCGCTGCTTTTCGGCGGCCCTCCGGGGAGCAGTTGGAGTTTGAATTCCTCTGACGCGACTGCCGTGTCGGAATAGTCGCAATATTGAGAGGCTCTAATTATAAAAATTCTCTCGCTTTTTATGGCAAAATTTAGTAAATTGCTCTGCTTCTCTTCTCTCTACCTGAATCAAAATTGCGAATGATACGCTCAGCGAACACTGTTTGAATCAACAACAGGGATGGATCGCTGAATTCTAGCGAACGGAGGAAGACTATGCTCATATTGGGAGTCAAGATTAGTGGGGAATTACAGGAGTTCCCGATCCAATCGTTACCGGTGTCCATTGGACGGCGGCACGACAATAACCTGCGGATCAAGGACAAATTCATTTCGGCCTATCATGCGGAACTGCGCAGGAATGCTGACGGTGAATTGGAACTCCACGACAAGGGCTCGTTCAACGGAACATTTGTCAATGGTCGCAGACTCAAGGACGAACCCGTGACGGTGGGCTTGGGGGACTCACTGAAGTTGGGTGTCCTCGACAGTATCCTTTTTGACGATCAGGATGCCAGATCCTGCGCTCTCGCCCGCGGAAATACTCCGGTCGTGGTGCCGCTGCGGGAACGGCGTTCGCCTGGAGGGGTGAGCGTCTCCAAGGCTGTCGGTGAGACGCGCACGGTGGCTTTGGCACCCGAGCCTGTGGGTGTCCGAAGTGGGGCCATGCGGCCTGGAGAGGTCATGCTCCCTCTCGCGGCCAAGGCGGCTTTGGAACCCGCCGATACCAATGGACTCCAGCAAAAAGAGGATCACATTTCGGTGTTACAGGCTGACCTGAAGAGAGCTCAGGACGAGGCCAAGGGACTCCGGGAAGCCAAACAAAGCGCGGATCGACGCTTGGCCGAAGTGGAGGAAGCTCTTGCTGCCAGCTCAGCGGCAACGGCCAAAGCCAAGGAAGAGCAGGACGTTCTGCGGTCCCGGGTGGAAACCCTCGAGAAGACCGCCTCTCTTGGTCGGGACTCCCAGAAAAAGGCTCAGGATGAAGCCGCCCAATCCAATGCCAAGTTGGTCGAGGAAACGGCCCGGCTGGCGACCCTGCTGGGTGAGAAGGAGAAAGCTGCGGAAGTTCTGGAACAGCGATTGCAGCTGGTCCAAGGAGAACGGGAAAAAAGTCAGAACCAGAGCCTCAAGGAGGCCGAGGCACGTCAGGCTGCCCTTGAGGAGGAAAACCGGACCCTGCAAAAGGCCCTTGATGAGCAGACCCGGACTTTGGCTGGCCATCGACAGGCTCAGCAGCAGGCGGCAGAGGAAAAGTCCGCCTTGGAGAAGTCGCTCTTACGTCAGATTGAGGCCAAGGAAGCTGCCATCGCCGAAACCAAGAGCGAATTGCAAGCCGCGCTGGCTGCCCGCGATACCGAACTCGCGGCTGTCGGACGAGAAAAAGTATCCCTGCTGGAGACGCTCGACGCCGAACAGACCGCTCGACAGAAAGCTGAGGCGGAAGCGGCTGATTTGGTGACCGCCCGGAGCCGACTGGAGTCCGCGTTGGCCGCAAGAGACGCGGAGGTGACCAAAGCGGAAGAGGAGAAATTGGCTCAGGAGCAGGCTTTTAAAGCTGAGATTGAGTCCAGAGCCAAAGCCCTGGCGGAAGCCAGGATGGAGACGGAAAAGGTTGCCGCGACCCTGGCCGCGACCAAAGAAGAGCTGGCTGCGGCGCTTGCGGCAAGCACCGCCCAATTGACGAAAGTCGGGGAGGAGAAAACGACGCTTGAGCAGGCCCTCAACGCGGAGCTTGAGGTCAAGTCCCGGGCATTGGCGGAAGCCACCAAGGAGGCGTCCGCCCAGGCTGCGGCGATGGCCTCCCTCAAGCAGGAGCTTGACGTCAGCGCCGGGCAGTTGGCGAAACTGGGCGAGGATAAATCCGCTCTGGAAAAGACCCTCACAGCGAAACTTGAAGCCGCGGAGAATGCTCTGGCGGACACCGAAGAGAAGGCCCGATCCACTGCTGGCGTCTTGGCTTCCTCGCGGAAGGAATTGCAGGATGCTCTCCAGAAAGCGGAAGTGCTCGCGGCAGAATCCGCGCGACAACAGGCACGGTTGCAAGAAATGGAGAATGCTCTGGTCGAAAAGGCCGAAATGCTCAAGCTCTCCGAGTCCGAGCATCTCTCTGTTTTGAGCCATACCCAGGGAGAGCTGGCCCTGGCGAAGGATGCCCTTGCGTCCTCGGAAGCAGATCTGCGCAAGCGGGAACTGGCGCTCACCGAGAGGGAGGACCTGATCGGAAAGCTGCGCGCTGATCTTGAGGCGACTCAAGAGGAAGCCGCTTCCAAAGGCCAAAAAATGGCGGGACTTCTCGCCCAGGTGGCGGTGCTTGGTGCGACCACGGCCAAGGTGAGAGAATTGGAAGAAGTGCTGGCGGCGCGGGATCAGGAAATCGTCCAACTCAAATCCCTACCGGCAGGAGATCCCGAACGGGAGACCTTGCTTCAGGCTGAGGTGCAATCGGCACGATTTGAGCTGACCAGGCTGGAAACCCAATTGGCTGAACGCGAGGCGGAGCTGAGGCAGGCGCGCAGCAGGCATGAAAGCACGCTGCTCCTCCTCGAGGAAACACAGGCATGCTCGGATTCCAATTCTGCAGAGACGTCCCGGATGGTGTCGCGGGTCAAGGAGTTGGAGCAGGCCCTGGTTGCACGGGGTGAAGAAATCACACGCCTCGAGCAGCAGCGTGGGGATACCGTGGGATCTCTCTCGACCGAGATCGGAGAGTTGAAATCCGAACTTCAAAGGACCCGCGAGGAATTGGCAGAAAATCTCAGCGGACGTGAACGCGCGGAGGCCGAAGTGAACCGTCTCCGTGGCCGCGTGGAGGCCTTGGACGGGGAATTGAAGAAGCTTGGGGCGGCCACGGAAGCCACCCGTCAGGCATTGGAACAAGAACGTTCGGCCTTGAGCCAGGAAGTCGTGACCCTGCGGGCCGCGCTGGAGAAGTCGGAAGCCGGTTTGGCCGAGACTTCCCGCCAGCTGGAATCCCATCGGGTAAGCCTTGATGAGACCCGTCAATCGCTGACCTCGGTCCAAGGCCTTGCCGACTCCCGAGAACAGGAAGCCTCCCGTTTGGGATCTCGCGTCGCCGAGTTAGTCGCGGGTTTGGCGGCCCGCTCGGTCGATGTCACCATGGCCAACGAAGCCATGGAAAAGGCCCAGAAGGAGCTGGGATTGGCCCGCGGCGAGATCGAAGATCTGAAACACCGCATCACGGTGTTGGATGCCGAACGCACCAGGGTTCTTGAGGGCCGGGCCAGTGTCGATGCGCTGCATGAGGAAGTCGCCAACCAGAGCAGCGAATTGGAGCGTTACCGCAAGGCCACCGAGGCCGCCAGGCAGGAACATCGTCAATTTTCCCGTGAAACGGCAGAAACACGGGCCCGGATGGAAGCCCACTTGGATGAGCTGGACGCCAAAATCAAGGACGCCCGCGCGGCGTTTGAACATGAGGAACATCAGGCCTACCAGGCGCGCCAGCAGGCTGAGCAGCAGCTTTCCCGCGTCGGGGAACTGTCAAAGAACCTCTCCGCCCACGAAGCCGAATTGAGTGCTCTGCAAAGCCGGTTGGAGGCGGAGCGGCGCGAAAGTCAGCAGCTCGAGCAGATTCTCTTGCCTCTCCGTGAGGAAAAGGCGGGAATGAGTGCCGAATTGTCCAGCTTGCAAGCCAGCCTGGCTTCGACCATCACCGAGGTCACGGCCAAGATGGCACTGCGCGATGAGCTCAAAGCCGCCGAAAAACGCCTGCGTGAGATCGAAGGAAACACGCGACGCCTGCAGGACGAAGCCGCGACGGCGCAGCATCAGATCAACAAATCCCAGGAGCACGTGCGAGACCTGATGAAGCAGCGTGATCTGCTTGATCAGGAGCTCAATGGCCAACAGCGCAAACTCGAACGCCGGCTGCGGGATCTGCAGCTTGCCGAAGACCGCATCCAGCTCGCTGCGGACCTGGAAGAACAAATCACTACCCGGCAGGCGGAAGTGGCCGAGAAGTCGCACCAACTTGAACTCGTCACCAATACGGTGAAACATCTTCAGGAGGAAAGGGCGATGCTCAATGAGTCGCTCCGCAAACTGAAGGGCGACCTGAGCCAGTTGGGTTCCGGCCGAAACGGTGCGGTGGTGAGCGAACGGAACGGTTCCGTGCGCGACCACCAGATTGTGGATCTGGAGAAAAAGATCAAGGAATACGAGGACTACCAGCGAATTTTGCGGGAATCCCTCCGTCCCGATCTGGCCACCGTGGAGGTCATGAGCCGTCAAATCATCAAGCGGATTGATCTGCTCGATGATCTGATCATTCTCTACCGAAAGGACGAGAAGACCCAGCCCATCAGTGACCAGCTCCTCGCCCTGAAGCAGGGATTTCTCGACATGCTCGATGATCACTTCGTCAAGCCCTACTCGTTGGATCCAGGCACGCCGTTGAATGTGAACGAGCGGCGCCGCATCACTATCGTGGAAAGCCGCGCCGGGGACAAAAATGAAAACCAAAAAGGCCTGACCAGGGTGTTCAAAACCGTCCGTCCGGGTTACATTTGCGGAGGAGTCGATGCTCCCACCGAGCAGATCCTGCGCAAGGCGGAAGTGATCACCATGTATTAATCCCGATGGGATGTCGGGCCATCCTTGGGGTGGGTGGTTCTTTTTTTCACGACTTGGACGAAATGTCCCTTTTAGACTCCCGGAAATTGGATATTAAAGAAGCCCTGCAATTCAAACATTGTTTTCTAAGGATCATTTTCCATGGCTACCGCGCGTTTTGTCGGCATTGATTTGGGAACCAGCACGTCAGCCCTGGCTTACGTGCGCCCTGATGGTAATCCTGAAATCGTACCCAATTCGGACGGGGAACGCCTGACCCCGTCAGTCGTCTATTTTGACAATTTTGAGGGGATCAAACTTGTCGGCTCCAGCGCCCGGGACGGAGGGGATCCGGACCGCACTGTCCACAACATCAAGCGCTACATGGACGATCCCCACTATGTGGTGGAGATCGACGGGGTAAAATGGACTCCCACGGAGGTTTCAGCCATGATTCTTTCCAAGCTGAAGCGGGATTGCGCCAAGATGATCGGAGAAGTGCATGAGGTGGTCATCACGGTGCCGGCGAATTTCAATGAACTTGCCCGCAAGGCGACCGTGACGGCAGGAAAATTGGCCGGCTTGAACGTCACCCGGATTGTCAACGAGCCGACAGCCGCGGCTCTGTATTATGCCCATTCTCAGGATATTTCGGGGCGGGTCATGGTTTATGACCTCGGAGGGGGCACTCTCGACATCACGATTCTTGAGATCGATGGAGACAACATCGACATCCTCCTTTCCGAAGGTGCGCGGCATCTCGGAGGGGCCAATTTCGATGAGTCCCTGCTGGAGATGCTTGCCGAGGAGTACCGCAAAAAGAACAACGCGGAGTTGTTTCTGGATGAGCGCCAGCGTCGGCGTTGCCTTGCCCTCGGCGAGGATGCGAAAAAGATGCTCTCGAAATTGCAGAAGATCACGGAAACGATCGGGAACGAATCCGATGGCATCGCGCGCATTGACCTGACCCGGGACATGTTCGAAGCAGCGATCTCCCGGCTCCTGACCCGCACTGTCATGCTGGTGGAACAGGCTCTGGAATCCATCGCATTGACTCCGCCCGACATCGACCACGTCGTGTTGGTGGGCGGTAGCACGCGCATTCCCAAAGTGCGCGAGCTCCTTGAGAAGCATTTCGGCAAGCCGCCGATTTCATGTGGCAATGTGGACGAATGTGTGGCGTTGGGGGCGGCCCTGTTCGCCCAGCGGGCGCGACGGGTTTCGGAGGTTTGCAACCACAGCTACGGCACCCTGGCCCTGTTCGAGGATGCCCGCACGGGTGAAGTCAGGCTTGGCAACTCCATTGTCATTCCCAAAAACACGCCCATCCCGTGTGCCATGTCCCAGACCTACATGACCTCGGAAGACAATGAAGAACTCATCGAGGTTCAGATCACCCAGGGGGAAGATCCCGATCCTCGATATGTTGACATTGTGGGGAAAATTTCCCTCGAAGTGCCTCCGGGCCGTCCCGCGGGATGCGAGGTCACCGTGACCTACAGCTACGACGAGAACCAACGCGTGAGAGCCCAGATTTATGATGCCGCGTCCGGGTTGCGCAAGGATGTCGCCATCGAATACAAAGGTGAAGGTGTTCTGAATGAGGAAGACATTCTCCGCAAAAGCAGTTTCCTGAAGCAGCTCAAAATCGCCTGATCCCAGGAACCTTTTCCTGTCCCTGTCCGCAACCTCATTCCCACTCCAGCCATGTTCGACCGCATCCGCCGTTTATTTTCCGGGAAGTCCAGTCCCGTCGGCACCCCGCCGCCGACTTCTCCGGTGGCCCCCGCCCGTCAACCGGTCAACCGATCCAGCGAATCCCAGACCAAGCCAAGCCCGGATGGTTCATCCAAGCCGGTGGCTGACAAGTCCGCTGCCGCCAAGCCGGTCCAGGAAAAGGCGGAGCCGCCCTCAGTGGCAGAGTTGAAAACGAGATCACCGGAAAGTGTCTGTGGAATTGATCCCAAGACCATGGATCGGGAGCAGATCCGCAAACGCTTGGCTGAGCTCTACCGTCGTCACAACCAAGCGGCCTCCTCCCTGAATGAAGATCTACGCAATGAGGCTGAGTTCATGCTGGATGCGATTGTCACCTGCCGGAACAAATACGTGGGCTGAGGTCCTACGTGGGGCTCTTGCAGGATCGTTCTGCGGCGACACCCTCCACCAAGGGACGGCACCGCTTCCTCAGATCATTGAAACCCTGTAACCGCTGGACAAAGATGAAAGCTTGGAAGTGCCTTCGATCGGGCTGGGCGAGGCTCCTGCCTGGCTTCGGTGGATTGTCTCTGGCCATGGCCACGGTATATTCGGGCTGTGCCTCGGTTCCCTCCGGAATCAAACCTGTCACTTCCTTCCAGCCGGAGAAGTATCTTGGGTGCTGGTATGAAGTCGCCCGGATGGATCATTCCTTTGAACGTCATTTGACACACGTGTCCGCGACCTACACCGAGTTGCCCGGGGGGCGCATCGAAGTGGTCAATCGTGGGTATGACACCAAAGCAGGACGATGGAAAGAGATTCGCGGCAAGGCCAAACCGGCCGGGGATCCAGAAACGGGAAGCCTCCTGGTGTCCTTCTTCCCTCCTTTCTCGGCCGGTTACCATGTCTTTGCCCTGGACCGCCAGGATTACCAATGGGCGCTCGTGGCCGGGCCGAACCGCAAGTATCTCTGGGTGCTGTCGAGAAGGCCCTCCCTATCCCCGAGCCTGAAGCAGAAGCTCTATCACTTGGCCGCGGAAGCAGGCTACGATACCGGATCTCTCATCAGCGTGCCTCAGACATCGTCTCCGGGATCAGATTGACTCCGGCTGTTCGCGGCCTGCCGGGCGCTTCAGCCAAGTTGCGTTGTTCTTCCCTGTCGGAGCCGTCAGGATCCTTCCGGCCTCATGATGGTGAAGTCCGTTTTCGTCTGGGTCTCCGGGGTGCTTCCGAAGGCCGTGGTGAGGAGAATCGTTCCCGGTTTGGCGAGATCGTAGATGATGCGTCCAAAGTCTTTGGGAATCTGGAGTCGCCGCCGGAGATCTTCGACCCCCTGTCCGATGTCCAGTTCATCGAGAGCCAGGGTGGTCCAGGGTCGGGCTGGTCTGCCCGAGACCACGGGGACGTTGTTCGGATCGACGCCTTCAAGCATGAGGAAGACGCCAGCGGGGATGGGGATTTCAGGGTTGAGAATGCCCACGGGAGATTGTCCAATCAGGATGCCGTTGCGGTAGACATAGATGGTTCTGTCCTTGCCGCTGAGAAGAAAATTGACCGGCCCCGAAGGACTTCTTTTGGGCTCCCAGATGGTCTTGCCCACCAGTTGCGGATTGGGTCTTGAATCGGTCGTGACATTCGAGGCCAGCAGAATGGATGCGGGTTTTTCTGAAGACGCGGGTTTGGCAGCCCGCTTGGTGACAACCACAGTGCCGCCAGTTTCGGTGATGGTGAACAGTTTCGATGAGAAGTCGATGGGCAGCCGGACGCAGCCATGTGATGCCGGGTATCCTGGAAGTTGCCCGGCGTGCATGGCAATGCCGGACCACGTAAGCCGCTGCATGTTGGGCATTTTCGCACCTTTGTAGATGGTGGACTCATGGTCCTTGTTTTTTTGCAGGATGGTGAACACGCCGGTCGGCGTATCATGCCCGGGAGCGCCGGTGCTCACGGTGGACCGGGCGATCTGAACGCCATTGCGGTAAACGTAGGCGAGTTGGTCATCGATGCTGACAACAATGAGAAGAGGCCCGCTGCCCGCTCTTTCCGGATACCATTCAAACTCTCCGGGAGCGAGTTTGCGTTGATCGGGTTCTTTCTTTTTTCCGAACAACTGCGCCTTTGCCTCGGGAATGGGCATAACCGAGAGACACAGTGAGAAAAAGATGCCGCAGGCAGGCTTGGTCATGGATTATGGTCGGTGGTGAAAAGTGTGAACTCCAGTCTGCCCATTGCCCGACACCAGTGATCGGAATGGGAGGGCTTTGGACCTGGGTCCGAAGCCCGTCGAAAACCTGTTGGTCGGTCCAACAGTTAGCACCAAACCGATGGTTCCGTCAAGCGCGGGGAGCCTGCCGGATTAGGCACTGAAGACACACTTCAAGGCTCGTCGGGATTTCCATGTTCTCTGACGCGCTTCTACAGTAAAATGAGAAGGAGGATTCCCTGAAAAGGTCTTGGTCAGAGGACCCTCGGAGGCATTCGATGCCAAGGCAAACCCGGGTTCAGTGCCAGCCCCTGCTGGGAGTGGTGCCGTTTTGAGCTTCGCATTGCTCCAGCCAATGGTTCAGGAAAAACTTTTTCTCACCTGTGTAAAAGTGATCCGACTTGCCGAGGAGTGGGCGCAGGGTGGTGGACATTTGCAGGGTTACGAGGATGAAAATGACAGACCAAGCCACCAGATGATGGCCTCGTTTCATTCCGAGGAGGTGGGCCGTCCGGAAGATCAAGGCCAGTCCGAAGTAGAGACCAACCAACCAGAATGCCAGAACAAGGAATCCCATGAATGGGACTGAGTCGGTGGAGGTGGAGAAAATCCAGGCCACCGGGGCCAATGCCAGAAGGAGGAGTGAGAGCAGGGCTATCGCCGCAACCAGAATGCCGCTGATGGTGCGGAGTGGAAGATCGAGTGCGTTGAGGTAGCAAAACACACAGAGACTCGGCCAGGTAAGCAAAGCGCTGGCCGACACTCCGATCACCATTTTCAAGGGAGCGGCCCAGAACTGCATGCCGCCGGAAAAGAATCCCAGGACGAGCCCGAACAGAGAGAGGCCTACCAAGCTACTGAGGCCCAGCCACTTCAACAGACGTCCAGACGGCTCGTTGTGCAGTGTATGGACCAAGGCGGCGGGGCGTTTCAGCAGGTGATCCAGGGTATTGCCGAGCGTGGGAGGTCCGGTCATGGGGCCCCAGGATCCGGTTTCGGGGGCGGTTGCCCCGGGAGAGGTGGGAAGAGGAGGCGGAGTGGGGGTATCGGATGGGTTCATGGAATGGAGTGTGGTTAGTTGGAGAGAAATCAATGCCCTCTGTTCAGAGCCCACCAGATGCTCTCATAGAAACTGCCATGGAAGGCATCGGGGCGAAAAAACACGACCGGCAAATGCGGAGTTCCAAAGACAGGCCGGAACAAAAAACTGATCTGAGCCCCGGCGAACAGGTTCCCGGCCAACCAGCCTGTCAGAGTGCGCGTGGCCGAGGTCCGGTCCGGGCACCACACCAGGAGCAATCCGAGGAGGCGTCGCGTCGCCGCAATGCCTGCGAGAGCGATGACAAAGGTGTGTCCCAGAAGAAGGCTCTGGTGAAAATGGGCCGCCTCGTGAGAAACGGGTGGCGGTGCATTCCAGGTGACAAAGAATAACAGCGGGGCAAGAGATCCCACCACCAGAGCAAACCCGGCAAAGCTCAGGAGCAGGCAATCGGCCGTCTGGCGGAAAGTCAGGCCGCTGCCACTGAGGATGGCGAGCATTCCATTGAGGATGCCGTTCACCAGAAGAGTCAAAAAGATGATCGCGGGCAGTTTGATTCCCACGTAAATCCCCATGAGCGGGGATCTCCACCAACCGATGGAGACCCCGTAGAGTCCGCATCCGAGCAGGATCACCGCCACTGCTCGGTGCGCGGCACGGGAGGCCGGCTGGGCCAGTTGGTCGGCCAACCGGTTACCCCGGCCAAGGAGCAGATCTTGGAACATGGTTCGGGATGCATTCATGGTGAAACTGGTTCGATGACCGTGGAAGCCCACCAAGGTCCGGTCGACCTCCCAAAGAAAGCATCCCAATACCAAGGGGAGACCTCGGACCATTCCTGGCCGGGATTGGACGCCGCGAAGATTCTTTCGCGGATTTGGAACGTGCCGCCCCCCTCCAAAGAGGCTAGACGGTCGTTGGGCCCGCCGGAAATCCTGTATCCTTCAGACCGGAGGCAATCCGCGCTGGAGTGGAGCTTCCGGGTTGCCGAAGTCACCCAGCGCAGGATGATCCGGTTTCCGGAGGGGGTCGAGAATGCCCCCAGCCTTCCAGGAAAAGTGGCGGCAAAGCGCCGCTCGGCGGGGCTCAAGGGAAGGGCGGTGAGGGGTTCTCCCTCCCAGCGGGTGGGGAATCCGGAGAAATTCGGAATCTGCGGCTTGCTCCTGGTGACGTCCGTGATCAGGCTTCCCGACAGGACCAGAAAGCCGATCAGGATCCACTGGCCAGGTCTGGCGGGAGCGTTGGGCAAGGCCTGTTCCGGTGTCTCCGGACCGGCGGTGATGACATGGGTCAGGCTCACGGCAAGAAGGATGAAACACACCAAGCCGACCCCTTCGTGACTCCACTCCGGCCAATGGAACTTCCCCGCTTCGGGGAAAAAGAGGATGGTTGCGCGGATCGTATTGGCGGCCCAGATGGCTGCGACCGCCAAGGGCATCATCAATGCCAGTCGTCCCCAAGAAATCCTTCTGGCCGCCGCAAGCACAAAGCAAAGGAGCAGGCCTGTCCAAAGCATGTGCACCCCGGAGCAAGGAGCATCCACCGTCACGGGTGCTCCATCGGTCCAGAGGATGGTGCCCTCCCGGGTAATGTCCTCGCCCAGGCCATTGAGGATTCCGCAGGAAACCGCGGCAGTGCTGATCCGCAACGGCCAGTCGAGATAAAAGCGGGCCGAAGCCAGCACCGGAAGCGACCAGACGAGCAGGGCCCCCACTCCGGCGGGAGCGAAACGTCCCCCAAAAGCAGCCCATAGGCAGGTCACTGCCAGCAGCGCCCGGAGGAGTGGGGGCATCCCCAGGAGTGCCATGACTGAATAAGCCATGGCCGCCGCCGCGGCCATGAGCAGACCTATGCGGTCGGGTTGGAGTCTGTCCCGGTCTCTCCAAAGGTAACCAGCCGCGATACCGAGAGACACGAGTCCCCAGGGCTCGTCAGAGCCATCGGTGAGGCGTTTCAGGTACCAGTTCCAGACGGGCCAGAATGCAAGAATCAACAGCAACCTGCCAGGGACTGGCAGGGAGGTGCCAGCCCATGGCTTTAGGAACACGAGGGAAGGATGACTCTTGGATGGCATCGTCACAGCGTTCATGGGAGACTCAACAGACGATTCATGCCTGGGTTGACTGGCGACGACGACGGGCCCACCAGGCGGCCAACCCTCCGAAAAGCAGGGTCAGCAATCCCGGCTCCGGCGTGGTCCCCCCGGCGGTCCCTCCCACTGCCGATGTCGGCACCCCGGCCGGAAGCGGGAGCGGTTGCTTCACGGTGTGTCCGGTGAGCGATGGGGCCGGACGGACCTGTGTGTCCACGGCGACAAAGGAGGTGAACCGGGTCGTCAGACCATATTTCAGTCCCAGGGCGGTGACTTCTCCACGAACGGTTTCTGCCTCTCCCAGATGGGCATAATCATCAAGCCGGGCGATCCGGGTGCGGGCCCAGAGCAGGGGGATTTCTTCCCGATCCTTTCCTGTGGTTCCGGCTTTTTCGATTGACGTGGCGACATCGATCGGCAGAGTGACCCGTCGGTTTCCTGAAATACCGGTGAGCGTGATCTGAGGGGGAGGGGTGCCGCGGTACTTCCCGATCATGGTGAGGGGGCGGTCCGCAAAGAGATCCGGGAGCACCGCTGGCTCCAGATCGGAGACCTTCCAACCATCGAAGTTCAACTTCACATCGGTCAGCACTGGGGATGAAAGATACCCGGCCAAGCGGCTTGCCATGGCCGGTGCCTCGGAGGGATTGAGAACCAGGAACGGTTCACCCTGCCCCGCCCGGGCGAGGCCCTCGATGCAGTAACGGTTCACCGAGCTGCCGATCCCGAAGGCAAACAGATTGGCCTTGCCGAGATTGCCGGCCACCGTGTCAAAGGTTTCCCTTTCGAATGAAACATAGCCATCCGTGACCACCACGATGCTGCGGGAAATGCCCTCTTCGTCACAAGGAGGAATGCCGAGCGCTGTTTGCAACGCCGCTGTCAACTCGGTTCCCCCGCCGGCGCGATGATGATCCACAAATTCCAGCGCCTTGCGAAGATTCTCCGGGGTGGCAGGAAGGGGTGTCGGGGAGAGCAGATCGGAAGTGCCTGCAAACAGCACCATGTCAAAATGATCCCTGGGGGTGAGCTTGGCGGCGAGTTCGTGGATCAGGCTCTTGGCGGTGGAGAGTGGAAATCCGCACATGGAACCGGAGACATCGAGAACAAAGATGAAATCCCTGGCTGGAATGTCCTCCGTCCCCGGTCTGGCGGGAGGCTCGGCCATCAGGAGGAAGGTGCCTTCACCGGTGGACTCATTCTCATGGGTCAGGAGGCCAGCCGATATTTCTGTGCCGGCCAGGCGGTAGCGGAGCACAAAATCCCGGTCCCCGGCTCCGCTCCTGGATTCTTCCGTGAGACGGACCTTGGCACTGTCTGGTGCCGTGTATTCCACCTTCACGGCGTGTGTTTGGCACGTGATTTCCTTGAGAGGAAGGCCGGTGCGCAGGTCGACCTCAATGGTGTAGCCCGCGGGAGTTGCCGTTCCCGGTGCAAGATAGGGGTTGGCCACCCATTCCTGCCCCCCGCCTTTGATGGAGCCTCCTGGGTCGTGAGAATAGCGTGGACCCACCACCGTGGGAAAGGCAAATTCGTAGACCCGGTCTTCCGAGACGAGCAGCTCACTGTAAAGCAGTATGACCTCGATCTCATCCCCCGGCAGGAGATGACCGACGCTCATTTGAAACACATTGGGACGCAGCTGTTCCAGGAGAGCGGCGGATTTGCCTTCCTTCTTGGCTTGATCATAGGTCGCTTTGGCGTGGCCCTTTTCCTGGATCTCGGCTTTCACCGTCCGCTTTCCCACTTTCATGGTCAGACCGTGCACGGCGGCCCGTGTCGAGCAGGGAAAAAGGTAGACGGCCTCAAGGATGGCATTTCCGGTGTTGCGGTAATGCTGGGTGATTTCCACTTCGGCAATGGTGCCGACGATGGAGACTCGTGCGGAGGTACTTTTCAGGGGCAACGGTTCCTCCAGTCCCTCAGCCGCCGGATTTCCGGTGACTACAAAATAGGGGGCCAGCGTGGTGTCGTCCTTCTGGGCCCGAGCGGATCCCAGGAGGATAAGCAGGGCCCCGAAAGCGAACAGGGTCGACCGGTTGCGGAAGCGTGGAGTGAATTTCATGATCGGAGTGATGGGCGGTAGTTGTCGTGACTGCCGCATTCTCCCCGACGGATGTGAACGCTTGAGGATGTCCGGATGAAATTCCGGTGAAATTCCGGTGAACCAGGCGTCCCTGGGCCGCTGCAAGTTCGTGCGCCGGGTGTACCCCCGGGGAGACCGGAAATGCTCGCTCAGCAATGCTCCCTTCGGCCGGATGATACCGGTTCAGCAGCGGTCCGCATGCAATTTGACATGCAGTTGGATATGGTCATTGACGACGTGCCTACCGAGAAAGCGGAAGAATTTGCCGGAACCATAGAGACTGCCGTATTGGGTGCGGTCGATCTCAAGCTGCGCTTGTCCGGTGATACGGCTGCCATCCACAGTGGCGATCACGGCCGGAAATTCAATGGGTTGCGTGGTGCCCCTGAGCGTAAAATCGCCGTGCAACTGGTGGTTGGGAGTGCCCTCGGTGGCGCCTTGGATTTCAGTGACGGTGTCAATGGTGCATTCCGCTACTGGGTGGCGGGCGACGTCGAAAAAGTCCGCATCGTGCAGATGGCGGATCAGCATGGCATTCCATCCCGGATCGGAAAGGTCGTCGCAGGCGATGGTGGCCATGTCGATGGTAAAGCATGCAGACACGAGCCTGCCGGATTGCACCACCATTTCACCAGAGGCCAGCTGAACGGTTCCGTGGTGGTGGTTGAATAGGTTGCGTCCGGTCCAGCGGATGACACTTTCTTGAGTATCGACCTGGTAGCGACCGTCGATTTCCGGTGCCGCCGGAAATTGGCCGGTCCCATTCAGAGGAAGACCGGCCGCTTTCCAGGCGGCCATCCCTCCAGTAAAAGTCCTGACATCGCTGTAACCGTCAGTGCCCAGCTTGGCGAGGGCGGTATCGGAATCCAGGGAGCCTTCGCCGGCTCCGTAGACCACGATGGGATGGTCTTTGTGGGAAGCGAGCGCCCGGACGGTGTCGAGGAACGCCATCTCATAGACGCAGGCATTGACGGAGCCGGGGATATGACCGGCCTCAAAGATCTCCTCAGGCAGCACCATGAGGAGCAGCGGTGGTTCCGGTGCAGTGAGCAAATCCTGGAGTTCGGTGGTGTTCATGATGGTGGGAAGATGGGAAAGATCAGGCAAGCAGTTTGACAAGGTGATGCGCCAAGGTGGAACCCAGACGGTGAATCCGAGCGCCCAGTTTTTCATCGATCAGCGAACCATTTGGATCGAAGGCCTTGTGCGCGCTGCCCACGGCAACTTGATCTGGAAGAACGGTCACGCCGAGATTTCCGAGGATGGCGCGGAGGTGAACCAAGCCGCGCAATCCTCCGAGGCCACCGGGCGAGGCCGCGCAGAGAATTGCCGATTTGCCGGTAAAGGCCTGCAGAGGAGGTTCCTCATCGCTTTCTGAACGGGAGACCCAGTCGATCGCGTTTTTCAGCGCCGCAGTGAGGCTGCTGTTGTACTCCGGTGAGGCGATGATGACTCCATCGTGGGTGTAGAACAGTTCTTTCAATTGTCTGGCTGTTTCAGGCATTCCGTGTGCCGCTTCAAGATCCTCATCAAAAACCGGCAAGGGAAAGTCCCGCAGGGCGATGAGCGTCACCGTGGCCCCTGAATCGCGCGCTCCAGCCGCAGCCAGGGCGGCCAATTTCTGGTTGTAGGAATCGTGGCGGAGACTGCCGCCGAATGCGAGGATGCGTGGTGTGGTCATGATTTAGGGAAGGTGGACGAGATTCTCCGGTGGAAAGGGTGCCGGAGGGATTGTTGAAGAACGATGCCCCTCAAGATGGCTGGATACCAATGCTTCTCTGGCAAAAGGTTGATGCTGTCAGGTAATGAAGTCCCGGGGCATTGACCGAGGCCCTCCTCGCAGGGCAACGGAAGTTCAGGTTGGGGAGGGGGGCCGTCCGAGGGAGAATGGTTGAAAACAGTGGGGAGCAGGTTGAGGAAGTCGCGGGGAAGGTGAAGTTCATTCGGAGGCTTTTTTCCCTGACTTGAGCACACTGGCATACTCCGGTCGCTTCTTCCACGCTTCGAAGTAAGGCAGGTATGCGGTCACTTCGGTCCAGGACCTGGTGGTCGGTTCGGTGTCGTGAACTTTTCCCTCAGGATAGTCCCGGCCAGTTTGACTGGCATTCACCGTGGCATTCCAAGTGTCGAGCGCCCCGCGAAGTCGGTTGGCGATCTCTGGTTTCTCCTGACTGAGGTCGCGGGTTTCCCGGGGATCCGCCTCCAGATCATAGAGTCGGTAGACACCTTTCTCCAGATTTTCGGTGAGCAGCTTGTAGCGGTTGTCCACCAACGCGGCACGTCCCTGGTGGCGGAAAGGAATGGGATGGGATCTGGCGCCTGTTTCCCCGGTAAAAAGAGGTTTTAGACTCACCCCATCCCTCGGGGTCAACATCACACTGTCAGGCAGCCCCACGACGTCGGCGAGGGTGGGAAAAATGTCCATGGTGACCGCAGGGTGGTTGGTGACGCGTGGTTGGGTAATGCGGTCCGGCCATTCGATGATCGCCGGGACACGCAGTCCACCCTCGAAGACCGAGTTTTTGAAACCGCGCAGACCTCCCACCGTTTCCGGCGTGATCCCCGGCAATCCCCCGTTGTCACTGCAAAACCAAACCAGGGTGTTGCCGGCGATGCCCCACTCGCGCAAGGCACTCCTCAGCTTCCCGATGCTTCGGTCCATCGCGACGAGTTCGCCATAATGCTCGGCCGAGTTTCTATCGAGACCCGGGAAATCCGTTTTGTCCTCCGGCGCCGACCGGAACGGACTGTGTGGGGAGCCAAACCAGATCACCGTGAAAATCGGGCGGGCTTCCTTGCGGTGTTGGTCGATGAAGTTCAGTGCTTCCGAAACAACGATGTCCGAGGAGTCGCCGCGGAACTCCTCGAACGTGCCTTTCCGGCTCATGATGGGATCACGGTCGAAGAAGTTGGTCACGGAAAGCCATTCCCCAAAACCGAATTCGCCGGGATTGTGATCATCCGTTGAGAGCACGGGAACACCGGGGCCGCGCAAGCCGTTGAGGTGCCATTTGCCGAAATGTCCGGTGGTATAGCCCGCATCCTGGAGGGCCCGTGCCACGGTTTTTTCCTGGCGGTGCAGGGCATAGCCGTGATTGAGCACCCCGGTGCGGTCATTCGACCGGCCGGTCATGACGGTGGCGCGGGTGGGAGAGCAGTTCGGAGCCCCCGCATAGAACCGGTCAAAACGCAGGCCGTTTTGGGCCATGGCGTCGAGATGCGGCGTTTTCAGAACGGGATGATGGTAATACCCGGTCTGTCCCCAGCCCATGTCGTCCGCCATCACAAGAATGATGTGCGGTGGATCGGCGGCGCGGGCAGGTGCTCCGGCTAGTCCGGTGGAGAAAAGCAGAAAAAGAAGGCAGCTCGTTCGCATCGCCACTGTTTTATCATGACCCCGGGGCTTTGCCCATCGAAACCGAAAAGGCATATAATCCGTTTCTCGGGGAAAGGTGGCAGATCAGTTCCCTCTCCCCATGACGGCCGGAGAGGAAAAAGGGCGTTCAGGCGGGGCTACAAATCATTGATGCTTGGATCTGGCCGGTGCCACCAAAAGCTGCCGGTGGGAAGCAGGCGCTCCATGGTGGAGCGGTCCGCTTCGCACACGACTGCATTGGTGGGCGTTTCCTGGATGGTGAGACGTTGGCAGACCAGATTCCGCTGGCCGGCATCGAGCATGTTCTGCAGCTTGCTTTTGAAACAAAGCGCGCGCATTTCCGTCGTCGGGTCGCCCGGGGTCAGCAGCAGCCGAGGGACGAGATTGGGCTCGTGAGTCCGGAAATAGGACACCAATGGGTCTTCCGCATGCAAATGGAAACTGTGGTCGACGGCACGGTCGATCCACTCAAACCACCGTCGCTTTGCGACATCAAATTCGACCAACATGTTGGTTGCCGGATCAAGGGGAGCATTGTCCGCCTGCACGATTTCCACGGTGACCACTTCGTCATGGCCGTGAGGTACGCTGCAGGCCGGAGCGGCCCCGCTGGTGAGACGGTGGGCCATGCTGTAGCGGCGGCTGAAGCGCAGGGTGAAGTCGTGCTGGGATGTGGTCATGGTACTGGCGGCAACCCCGACAGTAGTCGGAGCCGGTCCCTGCTGTCAAACGGCATCAGGTAGGGGAGAGACGGGCAAAATAGTGCTTTTCCCCGTGGCGGAAGGGACTACCTTGAACCGACAACGTGTATGCGCCCGGAAGACATTCAAATCATTGGCCAGGAAGTTGCGATTCGCTGGTCCGACGGCTCGGAGGACTACTTTCCTTTTGAAAAATTGCGCGCCGCTTCCCCGAGTGCGTCCAATCAGGGGGAACGGGATCTCTTCGGCAATCTGATCGGTGGCAATCCGGGGCAGACCCATTTCCCCGGAGTGGTCGTGACCGGTTGGATGCCGGTGGGCGGGTATGCGATCCAGTTCCGCTTCAGTGATGGACACGCCTCCGGGCTTTACCCTTTCAGTTACCTGAAAGATCTCAGCAAGGCCATCGCGGATGGCCGGGCTTGAGCCATTTCCCCCAGGCGTGCAGACCAGGCTTGGAGAAAAAAGATAACGGGAGGGCTCGCCTTCTCCCTGTTCAGTTCCCAGTGCCACTGGGAGAGAGGCCGTGCTGGTCGATTTTCTTGCGCAAGGCTGCCGCGGTCATGCCAAGGAGACGGCAGGCGGCCTTTTGATCGCCTTCGCTACGTCGCAAGGCCTCTTCAAGGACGGCGCGTTCGGCCCGCTCAAGGGGAGTGCCTTCCCCATCTTCGGCGTCGAGAAATGCCGCGGCCGCCGTTGCGGGCGAGGACACCGTGACGGCCGGGTCCGGATCCTGGGACCGGTGTTTGCGGGGGACCCCTCCCACTGGCAGGTCCTGCGGGAGCAGCACGTTGCCGGTCGTGAGGACGCAGGCTCTTTGCAGCGTGTTCTCCAGTTCCCGGACATTGCCTGGCCAGTCATGGTTGAGGAGCACCTCCATCGCTTCAGCGGACACCGTGACCCGTCGGGAGGCTCCGCTCTCAGCAAAGCGACCGAGGAAATGATCCACCAGGAGAGGGACGTCCTCGCGACGGTTGCGCAACGGCGGGATGTGAATGCGGACGACATTGAGACGGTAGAACAAATCCTCGCGAAACCGACCATGCTCGACCTCGGTTTCAAGGTGGCGGTTGGTCGCGGCGAGAATGCGCACATTGGTCCGCAGGGTGGTGTTGCCTCCGACCCTGGAAAATTCCCCCGACTGGAGGACGCGGAGCAGTTTGCTTTGGACTTCCAGGGCCATTTCGCCGATTTCGTCGAGGAACAGGGTGCCTCCGTCGCACTGCTCGAAGCGGCCCTGCCGCTGGGTCACGGCCCCGGTGAAAGCCCCTTTTTCATGGCCGAACAGTTCGCTTTCAAGCAGGTTGGCAGGGATCGCGGCACAGTTGATGGCGACGTATTCGCCGGTGGCTCGGCGGCTGAAACGGTGGGTGGCGTTGGCGACGACTTCCTTTCCAACACCACTTTCCCCGGTGATCAGGACCGGCACGTCGGCGCGGGCGACCCGGCCGATCAGTTTGATGACATCCTGCATCGCCTGCGACCGTCCGATGATTAGATCCGCATTGGCGGATGATATCTTGGAAACCGGCGCCTTCGGCTTGCTGGCGGCCAGCTTCATTTGCTCGGCGGCTTGGAGACCGCGCTCGGCGGCCGGCTTCAGTTCAAAGCTGAGCGACTCCCGACGGAGGACGTCGAAGGCCCCGTGGCGCATTGCTTCAATCACCGCATTGGTCGAAGTGAGATTTCCGTTGAGGATCACCGTCGCATTGGGGAGTTGCTGCCGGACTCGTTTGAGCACCTCAATGCCGTCGACTGGAGCCATGCGCAGCTCGGCGAGCAGCAAGTCGCCTTGGCGTTCAATGAAGATTTTGATGGCGGCAGCGGGATCCGTGGTGGTCACGATCTCGAGACTGGGGGCCTGCAAGTGGCGCTCGGCCCATTGCAGAAAATCCTGATCGGGATCGACGATGACGGCGAGCTGTGCGACGGAACTGGGATGGGATGCGGGCACTGGTGTGTGGTGGTGGCGGGGATGGGAAAGAAGCGATCTCAGAGA
Organism: Akkermansiaceae bacterium; assembly: GCA_024233005.1. GTDB lineage: Bacteria > Verrucomicrobiota > Verrucomicrobiia > Verrucomicrobiales > DEV007 > JACKQE01. The sequence goes on from JACKQE010000002.1 coordinate 580,631, forward strand.
CCACCGAACCGGCGCTGCCGTCGTGAGTAGTCGTTCACGGCAGCCTCCAGATCGTCTTCACGGAAGTCGGGCCAGAATTTTTCGGTGATGTAGAGTTCCGCGTAGCTGATTTGCCACAGCAGGAAATTGGACAGCCGCATTTCCCCGGAAGTGCGGATGAGAAGGTCCGGATCAGGGTAGTAGCGGGTGTAGAGATGTTTTGAAAAAACATCCGGGGTGATCATGGCCGGGTCGATGTGCCCTTCTTGGACCGTGCGCACAATACTGCGGACTCCATCGACAATCTCTTCCCTTCCCCCGTAGCTGAGGGCCAGGATGAGAGTCAGGCCGGTGTTGACGGAGGTGCGCTCGATGGAGTGATGGAGAACTCTCTGGCAGGAAGCCGGGAGCTGGGTGATGCGCCCAATGGCTTGGAGACGGACGTTCTGCTCCATCAATTCCGGTGTCTTCTGTTTGAGGAAGGCCTCCAGGAGCTTCATCAGGGCGGCAACCTCGGATTTGGGACGTTTCCAGTTTTCCGAGGAAAAGGCATAGAGTGTGAGGAACTCCACCCCGAGCAAGGCGCAACGCTCGACGCAGGCCCGGACCGACTCGGCCCCTTTCCGGTGCCCTTCCCGGCGCGCCAAGCCACGTTCTTTCGCCCAACGACCATTGCCATCCATGATGATGGCAATGTGTTTTGGAATTTTTCGGCTGGCCATGGACATCAGGGGCGGGCTTTCTTCGCATGCCGCGGATACCATACACCGGGGGACAAATCAATCGCGGAGTGCGCGATCACGCTACTCTCCCATAAGTGGAAACCCTTGGCGGCACGTCAGGGCTTTCCTTGGCGCCGTCCAAAAATTGCTCCCAAAGGGCTGGTCGAGGGTTTATTTTCCTGATTCAATCCTGAAACCTGCCTCGCCAGGATTGGTTGAAAGTCTGTCAGCCCTATGAAAGATTCCCTTCTACCTCTTCTGCTAATGCTGACTGGGGTGCCCGGACTGGCGCTTCCGGCCCCGGTGGCGGATCGTCCCAATATCCTGCTGATCATGGCGGACGATCTTGGTTTTTCAGATCTTGGGTGCTATGGATCGGAAATCTCCACCCCCAATCTCGATGCCTTGGCGTCGGAGGGGCTTCGCTTCACCCAGTTTTACAACACTGCCAAATGCCACAGTTCGCGGGTGTCTTTGCTGACAGGATTGTATTGCGATCAGGCCGGGGCGGAGTCGCTGGTCCGCGGGGCGACCATCGCCGAGACCCTGGGGGCGGCAGGCTATTTCACGGCGATGGTCGGAAAATGGCACCTCAGTGGTCAGCCCACCGATGTTGGGTTCCAGCGCTACTGGGGGCATCTTTCGGGGGCCACAAACTATTTCACGGGCGATGGTTCGTTCCGGCTCGACGGGGCTACTTGGGAGGTGCCTTCGCAGTTGAACGGCCACCCTTTCTATACCACTCATGCCAATGTCGATTTTGCGATCGATTTTCTGAAGCAACACCGGGATTCCGCCGATGGTCGGCCATTTTTTCTCTATACAGCTTTCAATGCTCCGCACTACCCTTTGCAGGCGCCCGAAGAGGTGGTGAAAAAATACAAAGGCCGCTACGACAAAGGGTGGGATGTGCTGAGGAGAGAGCGACACCGGAGGCAGACCGACTCCGGCTTGCTCCCGGAGAAATGGGAGCTGAGTCCGCGCCCGGACCACATCCCGGCCTGGGATTCCTTGGGCGAGGCCCAGAAGAAGTGGGAGGCCAGCAGGATGGAAGTGTTCGCTGCGATGGTTGATCTGCTGGATCACAATGTGGGCCGCCTTGTGTCCTGGCTGAAAGAGAACCGCCTTTACGAGAATACCCTGATCCTGTTTTGCTCGGACAATGGGGCCTGCCCATTTGAACGCACCAAAGGACGGTCTTTTCCTCCGTGGGATTCCCGGAGTCATTGGACCTACGATGCCAGTTGGGCGCATCTGGGCAACACGCCGTTTCGGCTTTACAAGCAGAACCAGCACGAAGGGGGGATTTCCTCCCCTCTCATAGTCCATTGGCCGGCTGGTCTGAAAACCCAACCCGGGACAACGACGGACCAACCCGGCCACCTCATCGACATCCAGGCCACCCTGATGGAGCTCGCCGGTGCCACTTATCCGTCGCAGATCGGAAAACGCAGCATCGATCCCTTGCAGGGGAAATCCCTTCTGCCGATTTTTCATGGGGAAACCCGCGAACCACACGGGACCTTGTATTTCCACTTCTCGAGCGACCGAGCCCTGCGCCAGGGGCCCTGGAAGCTGGTTTCCGCCAAAGGTGGCCGTTGGGAACTCTACCATCTGGATGACGACCGCACCGAGCTTCATGATCTCGCGTCCTCCCAGCCCGAGAGGGTGAAACAGATGTCCGAGGAGTGGTTCCGTCTCGCCCGCGAGGTGGATCGTTTGCCGGCGAACCAACTCAAGCCGGTCAAGGACAACCTGACCCCCCTCCGTTTTGGCAAAGGGGAATCCGGCCATTGAATCGGACCCTGCTCGGTACCACCCCATGTGTCCCCTCATGAAGCTCCATTTCCACCGCCAATGGCGGGGCCTTTTCCTTGCTGTTCTGTTGGTGGCAGGTTCTGTGCGGTCTGAAGAAGCCGAGTGGCGGGTTTGGACCAGCACGTTGGGAACTTCCACCAAGGCGGTCCTGATCGGCGCCGCCGCGGACTTTGTCATGCTCCGACTGGAAAATGGCCGGGAGGTGCGGGTCGATTTGCAGCAACTGAGTGAAACGGACCGCTCCTACGTGGAAGCAATGCGGGTTTTGCTGAGCCGGAGTCCGGCCCCTGCACCGGCTGCGTCGGCATCCCCCATGAATCCGTGGCCGGAGCAGGTTGGGGCTTCCCGGCCGATTCTTCTGGCGGGGGCCGGAAGGGAGTATGAGACGCCCCATTTCATCTTCCGCACCGACGAGACCGTGGACGGGACCTTCGTGAGGCGGGCGGCAGCGATTTTTGAAGACACCCTTGGCTTGGTGGATGCCGTGCCACTGGACCTGCGTCCCTCGCCGCCTGAAGGCATGGATCGGTTTGTGATCGACTTCACCAGCCGGAAACAATTTGATGCCGCGGTATCCAAGGAATATCGCCTCATTCCGGGGCAGAAAGTCTTTGGGGTGTATCTCACCATGCAGCGTCGCGTCCTGGTTCCCTACGATGCGATCTGGGATGAGGTGAAGCGATCCGGTGGCGGATCCGGTGCTCTGGTGCATGAAGTTGCCCACCAAGCGATGCATGAATGGCTCCCTTTTCTGCCGGTGTGGTTGACGGAAGGTTTGGCGGAGTGCTTTGCGGTGGTTCCGCTGAATCCGGATGGCTTTGATCTCAGCAAATCCGAGGAAGGCCTGAAGTATGCACTGTCGGAGCGCTACCGGACCCAGGCCCCGGTGATTCAGGCGCCCGGGGTCACCTTGGCACCGGAGAATTTTTCCGCCTGGAAAGACGAGGCCGACCGCTATCTCTCCGCCCTGCTGACAACTTACTTCTTCCTGCATCTGGATGGTGTGGAACGGGGGCGGCCTCTGGCGGATTTCCTGAGCACCATCCGGAAGTCAAAAGATGACACCCGGCAGTTTATTGCTGACTACAACCAAGCCGTGGCGGAGTTTGAAAAGAAACGACTGGCCCACAATGCCGCTGTCGAGCAGTATAATCGGGAGGTCGATGCCTACAATGCGAAGGCGGGGGCGGCTACCCCGGGAGGGGCGGTCACGATCCGGGGTGTGGGGAGTGCGGGCAAGATTGTGGTGGGAGGCGGAACGTTGCCTCCGACACCCGTGCCAGCTTTGGAAGTGCCGGAAATCATCCGGCGCAACCAGGGCCGGAACACCACGTTGGACATCGTGGCCCTGGCCAATGAGGCGGCCCGCCCCAACCTGATCCGGGGACGCAGCTTCGCCCAATTGGAATCAGAGATGAAGGCGGCCTATGCCCGCATCGGCATCACAGTGACCTTTGCCCCGCAAGGCAGTCCCTGAAAGCTCAGGGGCGTCGGCTTCCCTTCTAGTCCTGCAGGGGCTCCAGTCGGAGGATCGCAAACACCGGACGGTGGTCCGATGCGAGAGCTTCAGGAATGACCTTGGTCTCCAGCACTTGGAAAGCGGGTTCGGGTCGGTGGAAAATGTAATCGATCCGGGAAGTGGGCTGGGTCGACGGGATGCTGGGAGCAGGTGGATTTTCCAGAGTAGTGTTCCACTGTTTCAGGAGAATCCGGATTGGCTCCGACTCTGGAGTGGCATTGATATCCCCTGCGAGAATGGTCCGCATCTCATTGGCGGGGGCGCCGAACAACCGGTTGATCGCTTCCGCTTCGGCTTCCCGATCTTCCGGAACATTGTGCTGAAAGTGGGTGCTGATGAATCGGAGCGGTTTCCCATCCGAGGCGGTGACGGTCACTGCGATGGCACCGCGCGGATACGTGGTCCGTTCGGGGGTTGCCTCGGTGTAGGGAAGCGGGTGGATCTCGACATCAAGGATCGGCAGGCGGGTCAGGACAGCATTGCCAAAAAGTCCCCCTTCATAATGCTGGGTCGGTCCAAACCGGGCCGCCAATCCGGTCAGAGTGGCGAGGCGCCTTACCTGGTGGACCTGTCCCGACCTCCTGACCCCGACATCAACTTCCTGCAGAGCGACAAGATCGGGTTGAGTGGCGGCGATGACTTTCGCCAATCGTTCGATGTCATACGTGCCGTCGGTGCCTTGGCCGTAGTGGATGTTGTAACACAAGACCCGAACTTGGGGCGAGGCTTCCTGCGCCCCCTTCAGCAGCGTCGTCAGCAGGACAAGGAGGCCCGCAGTCAGAGCGGACTGTGTCGGGAGCCACTGGCGGCAGGAGAGGAGAGAAGACATGCCCCGTTTTAGGGGATGTCAGAATCCTGCACAAGCGGCGCAAATGCGGTCGGGTTCAGTCCCCAGGTTCGGTCGCGGGCCTCTCTGGAACACAGACTTCGATGATCCCGTCCACTTCGCGGACCGGGTAGGTGTTGACTCCCTGGTATACGGGAAGCGATCGGGGCTCTCCGGTCGCGAGGTCAAACTCGCCATAGTGCCAGGGGCAGGCCACACAGCCATCCCGGAGAGATCCGAACGCAAGCGAAGCGGCGCCGTGGGTGCATCCGTCGTCCAGCGCATAGAGCCGGCCTTCGTGGCGGAAGACCGCGATGCGGCGACCTGCGATCGTAAAGGCTTTCCCGATGCCTTCCCGCACGGATCCGGCTGGTCCGGCGGGAAGGAAGGGGGGAGACGGGGCATCACCAGTCATACTGGGACACCTCTAACACGTGCCGGAAACTGTCGCAATCCGGGCTTTCTCGCCTTCGACAGCAGATTTTTTCAAGGCCTGCCCACGTGCCTCGACCATGCGATAGAGGACGGGAAGGAGCACCAAAGTCAGGAAGGTGGAACTGAGAATACCACCGATGACCACGGTCGCGAGAGGGCGCTGGACTTCGGCCCCGGCTCCGGTTCCGATGGCCATCGGAATAAATCCCAGACTCGCCACCAGCGCGGTCATCAGGACCGGACGGAGCCGGGTGACCGCCCCTTCACGGACCGCGTCGACCACTGAGAACCCTTCGTTTCTCAGTTGGTTGAAGTAACTGATCAGCATGACGCCGTTGAGCACGGCCACCCCGCAGAGGGCGATGAATCCCACCGCCGCGCTGATGCTGAATGGCATCTCCCGCAGCCAGAGGGCGGCCACTCCACCGGTCATGGCGAGAGGGATGCCCGTGTAGACCACGAGGGACTGCTTCACGCTTTGGAAAAGAGTCAGAATCAGCACGAAGATGACCACCAGCGCGACGGGAACGATGATGGTCAGCCGCTGCCGGGCCTCTTGGAGATGCTCGAATTGACCTCCGAAATCCACCGAGATCGACTCCGGCAAAGTCTTCATTTCCAGAAGCCGGGCCTTTGCTCCGGCGACAAAACGTTCCGCGTCCGTGCCGGGAAGCAGGTCGACATTGATGGCGATCCGGCGGCGCGCGTTTTCGCGGCCGATGACATCGACCTGGGCCGTGGTTTCCAGTTTCGCGACTTTGCCCAGCGTGATCAAGGCACCGTCGCGGGTGCGCACCGGGAGATTCAGAATCACCTTCTCATCGCGGCGGAGTTCCTCGGGTAGGCGGACCACGATGTCCCGTCGACGGTCGTGTTCCAGCAGAATGCCGCATTCATATCCGGCGAGGGTGGAGTGAATCGTCGCGTTGGCTTCTTCCGCATCGACATTGAGCCGGGCCATGGCCCCATGATCAAGACGAATTTCGAGGACGGGGACGCGGCCTTCCGATTCGAAGGCCACTTCATTGGCTCCGGACTGGTTTTCCAGGGCGGTTTTGACTTCCTCGGCGGCCCGCTCCATTTCGTCAAAATTTTCTCCGAAGATTTTCACGCTGAGATCAGCCCGACTCCCTTCCAGCATCTCGTTGAACCGCATTTGGATCGGCTGGGCAAAGTCGAAGCTCTGTCCCCCGACCTTTTGATCGAGCGTTTCCCGGACGATCTCCTCCAGCCGGTCACGGGAGACAGGCTTGCCGTTCTCCTGCCGCCATTCTTTGGGATCTTTGTAGAAGATGTAGAGATCATATTCCCCCGGGGCCATGGGATCGGTGGCGACCTCGCTGGTGCCGATGCGGGCGAAGGTCCGCGTCACTTCCGGAAAGTCCGCGAGCAGCACTTTCTGGGTGGCCAGACACCGGTTCAAGGAGGTCGTCAGATTGGTCGAGGCCGGTTGGTAAACCATGGCGGTCCAGGAGCCCTCGTTCAGGGTGGGAACAAACTCCTGTGGTAGCTTCCGGGCTCCCCAGACGGAGGCGGCACAGACGATGAGGGCCCCGGCGATGACCCCGTAACGGGTTGACCAGGCAAGGCCGAGAAGGCGACGGTAGAGCGCCTTGACCCCGTTCATGAGGAAGTTTTCCTTTTCCGAAACATTCCCGAAGAGGAGCAGCGAACAAAGGGTGGGCATCAGGGTCAGCGCCAGCACCAAAGCGCCTCCGAGGGCCAGCATCACCGTGATGGCCATGGGATGAAACATTTTTCCCTCCACCCCTGAAAGAGCGAGGATCGGAAGATAAACGATCGCGATGATGAGGACGCCGAAGAACATGGGGCTGGCCACCTGTTGAGCGGCATCGCGGACCGCGTCGGTGCGTTCCCGGAGGTTTAAAGGGCGTCCCAGTTCGGCCTGCCGGTGGCCGAGGACGCGGACGATGTTTTCCACCATGACCACCGCGCCATCAATGATGAGCCCAAAATCGACGGCCCCGAGGCTCATCAGATTGCCGGAAACACCGAACCGCGCCATGCCGAGGATGGCGAAGACAAAGGCGAGCGGAATCGCCAGGGCCACGATGATGGCGGCGCGCCAGTTGCCCAGCAACAGCAGGAGCACCACGATGACCAGAATCGCCCCTTCGGAAAGGTTTTTTTCAACGGTCGCAATGGTCCGGTCAACCACCGCGGAGCGGGTGTATTGAATCCGTGTTTCCATGTTGGGCGGCAGTTTCTCCTGAAGTTGCTTCACTTTTTCCTCAACCCGAAGCGCGATGGTGCGGCTGTTTTCGCCAACCAGCATCATCACGGTTCCCAGCACGGCTTCCTCGCCGTCCTCTGTCGCCGCTCCCGTGCGGGTGGCGGATCCGATCACGACCTCGGCGAGATCTCCGACTTTGAGGGGCTCTACGCCTGCGGCGAATTTGACGGGAAGTTGGGAGATCGCCTCCTTGTTTTCCACCCGTCCCACCCCGCGAAGGAGAATTCGTTCTTCCCCTCGTTCGATGATGCCGCCGCCGGTGTTGTCGAGATTGTGGGCCACGGCTTCGGCCAGTTCATCAAAGGTCAGTCCGGCGTTCATCAGCGCGTCCGGGCGCGGTTCGATCACGATCTGTCGGTCATAACCACCGGAGCTGTTAATCTCCGCCACACCGGGAATGGAGAGCATGAATGGTTTGACCACGTAGTCATGGACATCCCTCAGTTCCATCAACTGCTCCTTGCGGGGCCGTTTCCGTTGCGGAGTGCCGGCTTTGTAATCCAGCGTGTAATAGAGGATCTCCCCGAGGCCTGTGCTGACGGGCGACATTTCCGGATGGACTCCGTCGGGCAATTCGGCATTGGCGAGTCTTTCACTGACCAGTTGTCGAGCTCGGTAGACATCGGTGCCGTCATGGAAGACCAGCGTGATCTGGGAAAGACCGGACTTCGTGATGGAACGGAACTCCTCGACTCCCTGGATCCCCCTTAGTTGTTGTTCGAGAGGGAAGGTGATCAGTTTTTCGATTTCTTCCGGCGCCAGGGCATTGACGCTGGTGTTCACCTGCACTTGCGTGTTGGTGATGTCCGGAACCGCGTCAATGGGAAGGTGGAGGGCGGACCAGATACCCGCCGCGAGCAGCAGCAGGGCCCCCATGATGACGAGGAGACGCTGTCGGAGGGAAAACTCGATGAGTGCGGTAAGCATGGTGAAAAGTGGTCAATGGTTCAGGCTTACTTCAAGGAGGAACCCGTGAGGCGTTCCAGCTCCATGCGGTGCTTCCACGCCTGGCGACGGGCATCGGTCAGAGCCTGCATGGCGTCGACATACTGCCGTTGCATTTCGATATAGATGGAGGAGGGAACCGCTCCGAGGCGGAAATGGCGATCGGCTTCCGCCGCCGCCTCCGCGAAAGCCTGCTCGGTGCCGTCGTTCCACTGTTCCAGGGAAGCTTTCTCAGTGGCATAGCTGGCGCGGGCAACGGCGAGGTCGCGCTCCAGGTCACGGAGGGTTGCCTGGACCACGGCTTCGGCCTGCTTCTGGCGGGCCTCCGCAATGGCCACACTGGTGCGGTGGCGCTTCCAGAGGGGAAGCGGCAGACTCAGGGCGATGCCGCCTTCCACTTCACGGGTTCCGGCATTCTCGCCGCCGACATAGGGTCCCACCGTGATCTCGCTCCATTTTTCGGTGTGGGCCAGATCGACTTCCAGTCCTTGCTTGCGGAGTTCGGCCTGCCGTTGACGGACCATGAAGTTGGTTTCCAGCGACTGGGTCTTGAGTTTCTCCATCGAAGGCACGGCAGGAAAATGCGTGGTGGTATCCTCCAGATCGAGCGGGGCATCCGGGGCCCGGTTGCAGAGCATGTTCAGGGCGGTCCGGACCGTGATGGTTTCCTTGGCCGCTTCGCTGACCCGACGGTCTGCCACGAGCACACTGGCTTCCATGATGCGCTGCTCCAACCGGGCGCTGACGGCGCCACTGTCGCGTTGCACCAGCACTTCCAGCATTGCGCGGAGACGGTCCCGCACTTCCGCGGCGGCGGCTTCCTGGCGTTTCAGAAGCAGCAAGTCTCCCGCCCGGGAGCGTACCTCATTGGACAATTCGGCCCGGGCCTGATCGAGTCCGAGACCAGCGAGTTCGATGTCGCGGTCGGCAAGCGCTTTGCGCAGGGCGAGGCGGTTTGAGAATTCAAAGGTTTGCGATATCTGGGCTCGCCAGACCGCGCCATCCCCCTCGTGTCGGATGTTTTTGGCACCTCCGGAAAGCTCCAAGGATGGCTCAGCCGGGGTCAGGGCCGCCGATTTGCCTGCCTTGGCGGCCTCAATTTCCGCCTCATAAAAGCGGATTTCGGGATTTTCTCCGACGGCTTTGGTGACCAGAGTCTCGACGGTCTCGGCGCGAATGGGTGAGGAGGCAAAGCTGGCTGAAAGCAGTGCCAATAAAACCGGCAGGCAGGACATCAGCCTGGGTACAAGAAAGAGACGGGTGTTGGTGATCATGCAATGAACTGGATAGAGAGAGTTTGTGGGAGTCGTGAATCGCCCGGCCGGAAACCGGTGGGGACGGCCTGCCGCAGGCCGGCAGGAGGGAACAAAAAACGCGTCACTCAGTCGGAGAACGCCGACTACAAGGGACGCGTGGGAGAAGCGGAAGGTATCAGATCACGAAAACCCCAAGGGAAGCCTGACGTCGTGGAGACGACGTTGCCTCAAGGCACTGCTTAACGGCCAAGCCTGTGGGGGACCCCCGGCAGGCGATGGATTCGGATACCAAGCCGTAGCCTTGCTGGTAACCGGAGTGCAGAGTGGCGAAGAAGGCATCCACCAAGATCACCTCGGGAGCCTTCGGAAATGAGGTCATCACCTCGGCCGAACGATTCTCATTCTCATCGCAGGTGCAATGGGCCGACCAAACGAAGGTGTCGGTGAAGCTGGCACCAGGCAGCGGATCGTGCTTGAGTTCCTCAATGCCGAAAATCCGACGGTATTGGCATGAACACACCGGGAGAATCAGCGTTACCGCTGTCCAGACACAAAGCATTGCTTTTGCGGCCCGTCCAATCATCGAAGCAAAACCTAGGGACAATTGATCCACTGTCCATCTAATTTTTGTCACTTCCCATGGCGTGGTGGCGCCAGAATCCGTATCAGGCCTTCAGGGCCTCCCGATGATCTCCGATATGCGGGAGACTTGGTCAGCAAAAGAAGCCTCATCCAGAACTGGGACTGCTTTCTGAAGAATGTCATGGTCGGGTTCGGGAAGGCCGATCCAAGAGCGGCAACCCCCGAAGCCGGCCTGATGCGGCACCGTCCAGGGTTCCACGAGCTTCCGAACCCGGACGACCGCCAAACTGATTCCGGGTTCTTCGCCCCATTCGAATCGTTCGCGGATGGCGTCATCCGTCCAGATGTGAAACGGTGAAAGACGCTGGACCTCCTCCCAGCGGGTCAACCTTGCAGTCCACTCCGTGGTGGCGTGCAGACGGAAAGGAACCGGCGCCTCTGCGGCTGGAGCAGGCGGGAGCTGCGGGGTACCCTTGACTTGCCGCACCTGTTCATGGAAGTGGGTGGGGAAGAGGAGGAACGCGTCGTGGAGCCACTGGAAGCCAAGTTTTCCCTCGGAAATCCCTCCTTTGCGGAGAATCAAGGTTTGCTCCCCCGCTTCCAAAGCATCGCAAACAACCTGCCATTCTTTGAAGGCAAACAATTTCATGCGCTGGTCAGGCGTTGATCGCCCGGATCAATTGGACTGCCAGTTGGTGATCCACTTGGATTGGTCATCCGGTGAATCCATCACCGACCATATGTCAAAGGTCGGGTTGAACGTCAGCTTCTTTTTGGCCGCCGGCTTTTCGCAGAGATAACGAATCTGGGAGCCGCTTGGATCGATCAGCACATAGTCTGATCCTGATTTCGCCGAGCGCGGGTTTTTGGAACTTTGGCTAGTCGCGTAGTCGATCCGGGCGACATACACCGTGGTCTCCGGATCCACTTTGCCATCCAGATTCTCATCACCGGAAAGCTCCTTGTAGAGAATCGAGGAACCCTTGATCCCGTCTCCATCCCGGTCTGTCGAGGGACTGCCATCCGCCGGACTCATGGGAAAAATGGCATTTTCCTGCTGGTAACGGACCAGCCCGTTGTTGATTTCGGCGATGAACGTCCTGGTTCGGTCCCTCTCGATCTTGGCCTGGATACCGGGCAGGGCAGAGATCAGAATCCCGGCGAGGATTCCAATGATGGCGATGACGACGAGCAATTCGATCAGGGTGAATCCTGACCGCCTGAAGGAGGGGGAGAAGGACGCGGTGTTCATGGCTTTATGGGGGGGTTATTGCTGGAGTCCCTGCAAAATGTCGATCATGGGCAGGAACAGGGCGATGACGATGGTTCCGACCACTAGGGCCAGGAATACAATCATGACCGGTTCGATCATGGACGTCATGGCATCGACCGCGTTGTCGACCTCATCGTCATAGACGTCCGCAACCTTTAACAACATGTCGGGAAGCTGGCCGGTTTCTTCCCCGACCTGCACCATGCTGGTGACCATGGGAGGAAAGATCCGACTCGCCTCCAGAGGAGCGACCACGGACTCCCCTTCGCGCACCGCCTCATGGACTTTCTCGATGGCGTCGGCCACCACCAAGTTGCCGGCCGTGTCCCGGGTGATGTTGAGTGCCTGCAGAATGGGAACGCCGCTGGTGACAAGCGTGCCCAAGGTCCGGGCGAACCGCGAAATCGAGCTTTTGAGTTGCACCGGTCCGACCCCGGGCAGCTTCATTTTCCATCCATCAACCGTCTTCCGTCCTCCTTTGGAACTCGCGAAGAGGCGCCACATGCCCCAAAACAGAACAATTCCGATCAGAATCATCCACCAGTACGATTTTACCACGTCACTGATGTCGACAATAAACTGGGTCAGGCCAGGCAGGGGGCGGCCCTGCAACATGTCATCGAAAATAGCCTTGAATTTGGGCACAATGAAACCCAGAAGGAAGCAAAGGATGCCGATCGCGATGACCATGACGATGATCGGATAGACCATCGCCGCAACGATGCGGTTTTTGAGTTTTTGGGCTTTCTCCAAGTATTCGGCCAAACGGGAAAGCACGATTTCAAGCACCCCGCCGAGCTCACCGGCTTTGACCATGTTGACGAAGAGTTTGTCGAAAATTTTGGGGTGCTGTCCGAGACCTTCCGAGAAGGTGCTGCCACTTTGAACCGAGTCCGCCAACTGGTTGATGGTGCTCTGCATGATGCGGTTTTTTTCCTGTCCCGCGAGGACCGAGAGGCCACGCAGAAGGGGAAGACCGGCTTCGACCAGAGTGGCCAATTGCCGGGTGAAAATCATCAGCGTTTTGGTGCCGACCTTTCCGCTGGCTCCGGCGCGCGCCTTGACACGCTGCTTCTGGGCTTTCTGGGCCTGACGCTTGGCCGCTCCGGAAACTCCGGCCCCGATCTGGGTGGGGTAGAGGCCGCTCTTACGCAGTTGGGCCACGGCTTCGGCTTCATCTTTGGCACTGATGGATCCGGCGGTCTGCTCTCCTCGGGCGTCGAGGGCGATGTAATCAAAACTCGGCATGTTATGGGCGGGTGGTGGTGGAAGCGCTTTGGTTCAAATCGTAGCGAAAATGCAATACAATGTAAACATTTAATCACGCAATCGCGTGGGGGATGGCTGAATCAGGTGTACTTGAGAACTTCTTCAATGGTCGTGATCCCCTCATAGATGGACCGGAGTCCATCCTCCCGGAGGGTTCTCATTCCCAATTCAATGGCTTTTTGGCGGATGACCACCGTCGCGGCGCGCTCGGTGATCAGCTCACGGATGGGATCGGTGATGTCGAGGAGCTCGAAAAGCCCCTGGCGGCCCTTATAGCCGGTGTCATTGCAGACATCGCAACCACGGCCGGTGCAGAACTCTTTGGAGCCGATGTCCATCGGTGAAAGGCCAAGCTGGGCGAGGACGGCCTCGCTGGGGCGGTAGGAGACCCGGCATTCCGAGCAGATCTTTCGCAAGAGACGTTGGGCGAGGACCCCCTCGAGAGTGGCCGCCACGAGGAAGGGTTCGCAGCCCATGTCGACGAGACGGGTCACCGCGCCGGGAGCGTCGTTGGTATGGAGGGTGGAGAGCACCAAGTGGCCCGTCAAGGAGGCCTGAATGGCGATCTGGGCGGTCTCGAGGTCGCGCATTTCTCCGACCAGAATGCGGTCGGGATCCTGCCGGAGGAATGCGCGCAGGACACGGCCGAAAGTCATGCCGATGGCTTCATTGACCGGAACCTGCATGATGCCGTCGATGTCGTACTCCACCGGGTCTTCTGCCGTCAGGAGCTTGGTGTCGACGGTGTTGATCCGACGCAGGCAGGCGTAGAGGGTGGTGGTTTTACCGGCGCCGGTCGGGCCGGTGCAGATGAAAATGCCGTTCGGCTTTTCAATGGTTTCCTCGATGTATTCGAAGAGGTAGGTCGGCAGGTTCAGGTTTTCCAGATCCAGATTGACACTGGAGCGGTCCAGAACGCGGAGCACGACGCTCTCACCATAGACCGTGGGCAGCGTGGAGACGCGCAGATCGACTTTTTTGTCGGCGATCGTCGTCATGATACGGCCGTCCTGGGGGAGACGGGTTTCCGCAATGTTCAGACTGGCCATGACTTTGACCCGCGAAATGATGGCGGACTTCAAATGCTGGGGCGGGGGGGCCATTTCATAGAGCCCGCCGTCGACCCGGTAGCGGATCTTGAAATCGTTCTCGAACGGCTCGAAATGAATATCCGAGGCGCGTTCTTTGATCGCCTGGTAAAGGACAAGATCAACGTACCGGATGATGGGCGCGGAGTTGGCTTCGGAGATCGCATCCTCGCCGGTCAGGGCCGCCGCCTCTTTCTGGAATTCCAGCATTGCGTCCGACATGGTGTTGTTGCCACCGTAATGTTTGTCGATCAACGCGTGAATCTGGGAGGGCTCCGCGACTGCGGGGATGATCCGCTGGTCGAGGGAAAACCCCAGTTCCTCCAGAATTTGGGGGTCCAGGGGATTCACCAGGGCCACCAGCAGGCCTTCCTCGGTGAATTGGATCGGGAATGCTTCATGAAGTCGGGCCGATCCGCTGGGCATCGCGGCCACCACTTGGGGAGCCGGTTCGAAGCCATTCAGGTCCAGATAGTATCCCCCGATATCTTCCGCGACGAGCTGGTAGAGTTGGTCGCGGGTGATGATGCTGTAATCCTCCAGCGCCTCCACGATTTCCTTTCCCGACTGGGCCAGAGTATGCAGCACTTCGTCACGCTGCCCGGCATCCACCAGATCCCGTGCCACCAACAAATCGATCACCGCCTCCGCATTCATGCTTTGTAATTCGCTCGCGCCAAATGTCTTGTTCCCGCCTTGTGTTTCTCAGTCCGAGTCCGCCATGGTGACCCGCACGACTTCCGCTGCCGATGTTCTGCCGTTAAGGACCTTTCTGACGCCGTCTTCTCGCAGGGTCCGCATGCCCAGTTCGCGGGCCCGTTTGCGGAGCTGCGGCGTGGACATCTCCTTGTTGATCATCTGGCTCACTTCCTCGGTGATGCGGAAAATTTCGAAGATGCCGATTCGGCCCCGGAAACCGGTGTTCCGGCAGGCCCGGCAACCCGCGCCGGTCATGATGCTGGCCCCTTCGATCTGCCGTTCATCCAGCCGGAGCATGCGCATTTCCTTTTCCGTGATCCGGGTCGGGGTTTTGCATTCCTGACAGACACCGCGGACGAGACGCTGTGCCATGATGGCCCGCACCGCGCTGGCGATAAGGAAACGTTTGATGCCGATGTCGGCGAGGCGGGCGACCGCGCCGGGGGCGTCATTGGTGTGTAGGGTGCTGAAAACCAAGTGGCCCGTGAGGCTGGCATTGATGGCGATGGAGGCGGTTTCCTTGTCGCGAATTTCCCCGATCATGATGATGTTGGGCGCCTGGCGGAGAATCGCCCGCAGGGCGGCGGCGAAAGACATTCCGATATCCTCTTTGACCTGCACCTGATTGATTCCTGAGAGCAAATATTCCACCGGATCTTCGACCGTGATGATCTTGCGGTCCGGTTTGTTGATTTCGTTCAGACAGGCATAGAGCGTGGTCGTTTTGCCGCTCCCGGTGGGACCGGTGACGAGGAGGATGCCGTCGGGCAACCGGATCAGCTCATGGAAAATCTGTTGGTCATCCGTGAAAAAGCCGAGCTGGGGCAGTCCGAGACTGAGCGAGCTTTTGTCCAGGATCCGCATGACGACGCTTTCGCCGCCATTGGTGGGAACGGTGGACACCCGCAGATCGAGGTCTTTGTCCCCGACCGTCGCCTGAATGCGTCCGTCCTGGGGGAGCCGCTTTTCCGCGATGCTCATCGTGCCACTCATGATCTTGATTCGCGCGATGATCGCGGAGTGCAGTCGCAGCGGGTGGGTCGCGACCTTGTGGAGGGCGCCGTCAATCCGGTAGCGCACCCGGATCTCGGTTTCCAGAGGCTCGATATGGATGTCGCTGGCGCGGTTCTGGTAGGCTTCCTGGAGGATCTGATAAACGAGCTTGATGATGGGGGCATCCCCGACTTCCGCAGTGTTGCTTTCCCCCCCGCCGGCGACTTCCCGGGTCGTGACTTCCGTCCCAAACGTCGCGCCATAAATGGATGTCAGGAGCTCTTTGATCTGGCTTTGAGGGGCGCAGAGGAATTCCGGTTCATAGGATAGCACATGACGCACCGAGTCCAGGGCGTCGAAATCAAGGGGATCTCCCACCGCGATATAGATGCCCGCCCCGTGGAAGCCGATGGGGATGATTTTGTAACGGATCGCCGTTTCCGAATCCACCACTTCTTGGGCTGCCGGGTCGAGCTCCGCCCGGTTTAGGTCCACATAGTCCATGCCGGCATTGATGGCGACCGTGCGGGCGACATCTTCCTCGCCCACCTTGCCCATGCGGATCAAGGCTTCGAGCATGGTTTCGTCCGCTTTTTTGCGGTGCCGGACGCCCTCAAAATCTGCCTTGTTGAGCATGCCGCTCTCCAGCAGCAGTTCGATGAGGAATTCTTCGTTGGTATACAAGGCGAACCTTTCTTCGCGTGGGTTGAAAGCGGTATTCCCGGGAGTGTTTCCAGAGGCCCTGGGTCAAAGCCAAAGCGCCCCGGCACTGCGGGAGAGGAATCGTCACTCTATCGGAATCGGCGACGCAAACAAAGAAAAAAGATCGCTGGAAGCCCCGTGGAATGCGACTTTTTTCAAAAGAGATCGCAAAAGTTCCTCAGTGGCAGTGAGGAAGCCCGGTTTTGTTCCGGCCCAACAAAAAACCCCGGGTTTCCCCGGGGTTTCGCATCAGAAATGTGGACTTCCGTTCCAGAGCCTCCGGTCACATGCCGGGTTCGGCTTCCTGCGCTTTTTCCTGACCGTGGAG
Organism: Akkermansiaceae bacterium; assembly: GCA_024233005.1. GTDB lineage: Bacteria > Verrucomicrobiota > Verrucomicrobiia > Verrucomicrobiales > DEV007 > JACKQE01. Next base: position 597,319 of record JACKQE010000002.1, read on the forward strand.
ATCCACCGGCTTGTATCCACCGCGGGAGCGGAAGTAAAGCATCAGAGCGATGTAGCAGATCAGCATGAACATCGGGAAGAAAGCCATCTTTCCGAGCGCGGTGAACTGTCCCGCCTGATTGGCGGATGCCACGGCGGCAACCTCCGTTTCGGCAGTGAGGGCTGCGGCTTTCTCAGGGTCGATGGCTTGATAGGAGCCGAGGAGATAGTTCTTCTCGACGAGAATCTTTTCAGCCACTTTGGGTTGAATTTCGTTCAACTGAGCCGTGGCCGTCTTTTCCTGGACCGCGCCAATGAACGGGAATCCAAGCACCCCGACAGCGATCATGCCGATGCCGGAGATGGCGTTCAGAGTCAACGCGCCACCCTTGGGGCACTGTTCGGCCGTGACTCCCAGCATGGTCGGCCAGAAGAAAGTCTTGCCGAAAGCGTAAAGCGTGGCGGCGGAGAAGATGACAAACAGGCTGGAGCCACCGGTTTTCGAAAGGGCGAAGAGTCCGGCGATCGCGAGGATGGCGCTGAGGACCAGAAGACCGATAGGCGACAGTTTGTGGACGATCGGGCCGGCGAAGAATCGCAGCACCATCATGATCGCGGAAGTGAAAATCAGCACCCAACCAGGATTGAATCCGGCATCCTCCATGGGGGTCTTCATCAGACCGGTGATCCAGCCATCCGTACCGATCTCGGTGGTGGCAAGAGGCATCATGATGATGATGAGGAACGCCAGGATGCCCCGTCCGAGACTTCGAGTATAAACCCCGAAGGCGATCACGACGATGGCGGTCAGGATTCCGGTGACGGTGGTGGGCAAGGAGAACACCTGTCCGAGTTGGGCGAAGATCAGGCCGAAACCGACCAGCGCGCCGAACGCGCCGAATTCACCGAGCATTTCGCGATAGGTCACCCCTGCGGCTTCACGCTCGTTCATGGGGAACTTCACTTTCACCAGCATGATCAGGTAGATGACCGCCGGAACCGCGATCACTCCGATCACAAGACGCCAGTCACCTTTGGCGGCCGCGTCTGCAAGGAACAAGGTGATCAGACCACCCACGACGAGACCACCTGGCCATCCGGCGTGGAGAATGTTGAGCCATTTTGTCTTGTTCTTGCTGAACATGGTGGCCACGACAGGATTGATGAAAGCTTCCACCGTGCCGTTACCAAGGGCGAGAATGATACTGCCCCAGTAGAGCAGGTTGTATCCCTTCGCTTGAGCAGCAGTGAGCGCTTCGCCTTGCAAACCCTGAATGGCACTATAGGCCATGCAGGCCATCACCACATAAATCACGTAGCATAGGAACGAGAAGAACATCGCGGTTCGGTAGCCGATTTTATCGATGAAGAGGCTGATTACAATGATCGAAATGCCGAACGGCCAGACGCCGGCTCCCATCAGAACGCCAACGGTTCCTTTGTCGATATTGAAGTCGGTTCCAAAGCGGACTTCGCACAGGTACATCCGTGAGAAGAAGGCAAAGGCTGTTGTTATCAGGGCAATGAAGCAGCCCCAGAACAAGGCCATGGAGGGTTTATTGGTGCTACTCATAGGGGATCGGAATCAGGGATGGGTTGAAGAGTTTGCCGGTTCGAGGCTCATGCAAAGGGGGTCTTTTTAACAAACCTGAGGTTTTGCTCAAGCGAAAAAGGCCGAAGGACGCAAAAAAGGAAGGTTGAGGGCCCCTTTGGGGCGTTTTTGAAGGCAAAGTGACCCCGGAACCACCGGTACGAGGGGACGTCGCCTGTCCGGACCAGCGTTCTTTTGCCGGTCTGACTGCCTTCCAGAGGTGTCTGCAGAATGCGTCTGGAGTCACCAGATCAGGGTGAGGGGCTCGAGGAAACGCCCAACGGATGTCCAGAAGGGACACTCCTTCCGCCCAGGCGGCACAGGGCTGCCCTCCAGAGGTGGCGGGGCTGGCTTGCCATTTTGGATCTGCGAGGCCCCCTTAAATGCCGGAGGCCTTCGAGAACTGATCAGAGGATCGCCCCTGAGATCTGCCTCCCTGCCCCGTGTTTCAACAGCAAGGGGCAATAGAGAGGACGCACAGGGGAGTGCCTCCTTGGCTTGGTGCTTCAGGCAACGGCCCGATGGGGAGCTTGGGCCACATCGATCCGACTGGCATGGCAGGTGACCGTGTGACCGGACAGCGCATGGGAGCCGATCAACCCAGTCAGTCGGGAATTCTCTGGCAGGACGAAGGCGGGGTAAAGAAAAGTCTCTCCCAGGACCCGGACGTTACAGACGCAATTGCGGCCATACTTGTAAATGACGATGTCCACTTTGGTCCTTTGTCCGGGAATGAGTGGGGAGAGCGAAACATAGCCGATGACGCCGGAACCGTTGCTGAGATCACCCACTTCTCCCGTGGCTGGATGGATGGTAATGGCCACGCCACGCTCCCTCGATTCGTCGAGGAGGCCGACCATGATCCGCTGGGTGATGTGTTGGTGCTCGATCTCGACGGTGAAGGAAATTTGCGATTCACCTTGCTCGGTGCAGGTCTGCTCCAGGGCGACCATGTCATAATCTTGCAGAAGTGGCGGTGCGAAGAGGGATGCGCTCATGACTTGGATCGAATTCAGTTGGTGGTTTTGAGAAGAGGAGGATTTCAAGATCACTCAAAACAACGTTACAGCAATTATAAATTTATAAAAGCAAGGCGCTTAATTCTGGTGATTATAAAATAATCGGCCATAATTCCAGAAATTCAAGGCAAATTATAGAAATTCCAGAAAATACTGCAAAATAAAACCGGGATCCCCGCGCCCATCCTTGTGGGGAGGCGGGAGATCCCGGTTGGAAAGATGCCAGATTCTGGGGAGAATCAGTTCGTGCCAGCAGGCGCTGGGGTAGGAGCAGGCGCTGGGGTAGGAGCAGGAGCAGGAGCTGCGGGAGGTGTCACTGCTTCTTGAACCTTCTGGGCGGCTTCTTCAACCTTTTTGGCCCCGGCGTCGACCGCTTCCTTGGCAGTTTCAGCAGCTTTGTTGGCGGTTTCAGCAGCGGCCTTTTTCACGGCACCGGCGGCTTCTTCGGCCGCTTCCTTGGCGGCTTCCTTGACCGCAGCGGCCTTTTCTTCCGTTTTCGCCTTCATTTCTTCGCCTGCTTTCATGGCGGCTTCCTTGGTTTCCTTGGCGGCGTCAGCAGCGCTGTCGGCTGCTTTGTCCATGGATTCTTTGACACTTTCGGAGCAGCTGCTGAAAAGGAAAGCAGCGGCGGCGAGACCAACAATTGATGACAGAGTGAGTAGTTTCATACGAGGATTAATATACCCAACCCAGACATTGGGCAAGTTCTCAATTCTTACATCGTTCAAACAATGGAACCAATTTTGTAACGCAACTGCGGAATTTTCTTGTCGGCAAGGATTCAAAAACGCATGATGGTTCGGTTCATTTGCAAGGAAGGCATCTTTCCTGCTGCACATTTAAAACACCATCGCTCTCTACCAACCCGCACCTTCAATGAACCATCCAATCCTGAACCTGCTCGCCCAAGATTCCTATCCAGACAGTCCTTCCGCCGGAGGCATGATCGGCGGGCTTTTGGGCGTGATCCTCTATTTTGGGATCATCATTCTCATCATTGCTTCGATGTGGAAGATCTTCACCAAAGCCGGTAAGCCCGGCTGGGCGGCGATTGTTCCCATTTACAACATTATTGTCATGCTGGAAATTGTGGGCCGCCCGGCTTGGTGGGTTGTCCTGTTCCTGATTCCGTTCGTGAATGTCATCATGGCGTTTATCGTGTTCGTTGACCTGGCCAAGTCGTTCGGCAAGGATGTCGCTTATGCGTTGGGGCTGATTTTTCTGGGCATCATTTTCCTCCCGATGCTCGGCTTCGGCAGCGCGACCTATCGTGGTCCTGCGGCGTCGGCCTGAATCAGGCCCCCGCCAGGCGGCATTCGTTTGCCTTGGAACCCGGAAGGAAACTTCCGGGTTTTTTTTTGCCGTCGGGGAAGATCCAGAGCCTGGCTTTTGCAAAAAAAGGTTGACTGAAGGAAATGATAGTTTACGCATCAAGAAATCCTGATTTGACGATGCGATCAGTATTACTAATTTGCTCCATTCACTCCGCACCTGCATGAAAATCAAACAATCAGCCCCTCTGCTCCTTCTTTCTGGCTTTTTGGCTGTGGCCTCCTTCCCTTTGTTGGCAGCCGACACCGAGGATCTCAACCGTCTCCTCATCGTGACCGAAGTGGCCACCAAAACCCCCCAGACTTTGGCCCAACTGGCCCCTTCGGTGGACACGCTCTCCGCTGGCGAACTCAAAACCCGTCAGCTGCATTCCGTGAATGAAGCCTTGAGCTACTTGCCCGGCACCACGCTGATTCAGACCGGCCAAACCGGATCCCAGACCTCTCTCTTCATTCGGGGCATGGAAAGCAACCACACCGTGGCCCTTCTCAATGGCCGACGGCTCGCCCCGGGACTGGCGGGGCTTTACCAACTGGAGCAGATAGATGCCACCTTTTTGGAAGGGATCGATTTGGTCCGCGGTCCGGTCTCCACTCTTTATGGTTCGGATGCCATCGCCGGGGCCTTGAATCTCCGGATGGCGGACGCCCGCAAGTTGCCGCAAGGGGCGACATTTTCCACCTTTGCGGAGGGTGGCTCCTTCCGCACTGCGAGGGCGGGACAGCAGGTCATGATCCGCGAGGGCAAGCTCGGGGCGGTCGTTGACGCCGGCTATCTGACCACGGAGAACGACCTGCCCGAGAACGATTTCCGCAACCTCAGCCTGCGGGGGAATCTGGCCTACGAACTCGGGGAGGGCGTGTATTTGGATGTCCTCGGCTACTACCAGGACTCGCGTCTCCAGGTCCCCGGTCCCACCCACAGCCCGCTTTTCCCGGAGCCCCAGCTGAACGACAGCACCACCTGGCTGGCAAGCCCGCGTCTCACGATCGAGCGGGACGGCTGGGATTTTCAGCTCTATTACTCCCGCAATGAAAGCGAGCTTGAGGCGACCCGGGACGTCTTCCTCCAGGACAATCTCCTCGATCAGGCTTCGGACGAGGCGGAGGCGCGGGTCAATCTGAAACCTTCCAAGGACACCACCCTGACGTTGGGCACGGCTTGGTATTCCTATGAATTCACCCGTACGCCCCTGGTGCCGGGAGCCTTCAACACGCCGGCGGGATTTGATTACGCCTACTGGAGCACCTTCGCCCAGATCGACACGAAGCTTCCTGCGGAGCTTCGGTTGATCGCCGGCGCCCGTTGGGACGAGCACGATTCCTTCGAGAGCAAGGGCACCTGGAGCGTGGCCTTGTCCCGCGATTTCGAGGCCACCCACACCCAGCTTTTCGGCAAAGTGGCGACCGGTTACAAAGCCCCATCGGGCCAGGATTTTGTCTTTCTCGACCCCTCGGTGGAGGTGTCCCTCATCGATCCCGAGGAAAGCCTCTCCTGGGAAGCCGGGATCCGGCAGCACTTGCCGCAGGACTTCGGTTCCTTGTCGGCGGTGTTTTTCCACAACGACATCACCAATCTCGTGGATTCCGTGGGCTATCCGGCCTTCCCCACCATTGTCGACACGGAAACCCAGGGGGTGGAACTCGGCCTTGACCTGCACCCGGCCCAAGGGCTGACCGTCTACACCCATTACACCTGGCTCGACACGGAAATCCAGGATGGCTTGTATTTCGGAGGCTATGCCGGAGGCCCGGGCGACCGGCTGCCGCGACGTCCGACCCACTCCCTCAGTGCCGGGTTTTGCTACCGCACCCCAGACTGGAAATTCGGCGCCGAAGTGACTTCCGCCTTCGACCGCTATGACAGTCCCGGGGTGTTTCTCGATGACTATGCGGTGGCCCGTGCCTATGGCAGCGTCTATGTGGGCGAACAGGTCGAGTTTTTCGGTCGGGTGGAGAATGTGTTCGACGCGGACTACGAGTACACCCTGGGCTACCCCGCCACCGGGCTGGGTTTCTTCGGGGGCATTCGGGTCACCTTTTAATCACCGTCACCGGGGCGGGGCAGGCTTGATGCCGGGAGCAATCCGTGCGAGCCTTCCCGCCTTTCGATTCCCTGGACTCTCCGCCTACCGCCCTGACTTTGTATGCCCGACGACCTCACCGATGAACTGACCCAAGCCCTGCGGCAACGCATTCTCGTGCTCGACGGTGCCATGGGGACCACGATCCGGGGGTATGGATTGGATGAGGCCGCCGCGCGTGGCAATCGTTTCGGAGGCAACGAGAAGGATCTTCTCAACAACGGGGACATTCTCTCCCTGACCCAGCCGGGAGTCATTGGGGACATTCACAAGCGCTTCCTCGAAGCCGGATCGGACATCATCGAGACCAACACCTTCTCCGCCACCGCGTTGGCGCAGAGTGAGTTTTTCGTGCCCGATCCCCGGGAAACCGGCGGGCGGAAGGATCCGGAGTTCTTTCAGTCGAAAGTCATGGAGAATGCGTTTCTCCGGGACCTGGCCTGGGAGCTCAATGTGGAGTCGTCGCGCCTCGCCCGACACTGGGCGGACCGCATCGGCGAGGAGACCGGTCGCAAACGCTATGTCGCCGGGGCCATCGGGCCTCTCACGGTGTCGTTGACCAACTCTCCCGACGCGGATGATCCCGGTTTCCGGGTCGTGACCTTTGACCAGGTCACGGAAACCTACCGCCAGCAAATCCGCGCCATGATCGAAGGCGGCTGCGACATCCTGATGGTGGAGACCATCTTCGACTCTCTCAATGCCAAAGCCGCCTTGGTCGCGATCCGCGAGGTCTATGACCAGGACGGGGTGCGGCTGCCGATCATTGTCTCCGCCGCCGTGGGCCGCGGGGGGGAAACCTTGATCTCGGCGCAGAAGGTGGGCGCCCTGTGGAATGCCATCGCCCACGTCAAACCGCTCGCGGTGGGGCTCAACTGTTCGCTCGGGCCGGATCTGATGCGGCCGTTCCTTTCCGAGCTGTCCGAAGCGGCGGAAACCTTCGTCTCGGTCTATCCCAATGCGGGCCTGCCCAATCCCCTGGCCCCGACGGGATTCGACCTCGGACCGGAGGACATGGAGCGCTATCTGGAAGAGTTCGCCGCCCACGGGTTGGTGAATCTCATCGGTGGCTGCTGCGGCAATACCCCGGAGCACGTCGCCGCGATCGCCAAAGTCGCGCAGCGCCAGGCCCCGCGGGAGGTGCCGCACCTCGCTCCGACCCTCCGTCTCAGTGGCTCGGAGTCGTTCAATGTCACGCCGGGGACAAATTTCCTCATGATCGGGGAGCGGACGAATGTGGCCGGGTCGCCCAAGTTCGCCAAGCTCATCAAGGGAGGGCAGCTTGAGGAAGCCACCGCGATCGCCCGTCAGCAGGCCGAGAGCGGGGCCAACATCATCGATGTCTGCATGGACGAGGGCATGATCGACGGCGTCAGCATGATGACGCGGTTTCTCCAACTGCTGGCCTCCGAGCCCGATGTCGCCGCCCTGCCGATCATGGTCGACTCCTCCAAGTGGGAGGTCATCGAGGCCGGTCTGAAATGTCTCCAAGGCAAGGGGATCGTGAATTCGATCTCGCTCAAGGAAGGCGAGGAGAAATTCAAGGAGCAGGCCCGCAAAGTCCTCAAATACGGGGCGGCGGTGGTGGTCATGGCTTTCGACGAGCAGGGCCAGGCGGCCTCGTTGGAAGACAAGATCCGCATTTGCTCCCGGGCCTATCACATTCTGGTCGACGAGGTCGGCATGCTCCCCGACGACATCATTTTCGACCCCAACATTCTGACCGTCGCCACCGGCATGGAGGAGCACAACCGGTATGCCATCGATTTCATCGAGGCGACCCGGTGGATCAAGCAGAACCTCCCCGGCGCCCGTGTCAGCGGCGGGGTGTCGAACATTTCCTTCAGCTTCCGCGGCAACAACCGGGTCCGCGAAGCCATGCACTCGGCGTTCCTCTTCCATGCCTGCGCGGCGGGCATGGACATGGGCATCGTCAACGCCGGGATGCTGGAGATCTATGACGAGATCCCCAAGGATCTGCTGGAACTGGTCGAGGACGTGCTGCTCGACCGGCGACCCGATGCCACGGAGCGTCTCATTGACTTTGCGGAGCAGCTGAAACGCGACGGTGAATCCGGCGGCTCGGTCAAAAACACCGGCCCGGATCTCAGTTGGCGCGAGGCCTCCGTGGAGGACCGGCTCGCCCATGCCCTGGTCCGGGGGGTGGATGAATTCGTCGCGCAGGACACGGAGGAAGCCCTCGCCAAGATCGGGATTCCTCTCAACGTCATCGAGGGGCCGCTCATGGCCGGCATGAAAATCGTCGGGGAACTGTTCGGCGCCGGCAAGATGTTCCTTCCCCAGGTCGTGAAGAGCGCCCGGGTCATGAAAAAGGCGGTCGCCTGGCTCACCCCCCATCTCGAAGCCGCCAAAGCCGGGAGCGGCAAAAGCGCCGGGACCTTCGTCATCGCCACCGTGAAGGGCGATGTCCACGACATTGGGAAAAACATTGTCGGCGTGGTTCTGGGGTGCAACGGCTACGAAGTCATCGATCTCGGGGTCATGGTCGACTGCCAGAAAATCCTCGACGTGGCGGTGGAGAAAAAGGCCGAGTTCATTGGCCTCAGCGGCCTCATCACTCCCAGCCTGGACGAGATGATCCACAACGCCAAGGAAATGGAACGTCTCCATTTCGACGTGCCGCTCCTCATCGGTGGGGCCACGACGAGCCGCGCCCACACCGCCATCAAAATCAGCCCGCATTACAGTGGCCCGGTCGTTCACGTTACCGATGCCTCCCTCGTCGTCGGGGTCTGCAACCGCCTCAAATCGGACAACCTCCGCGAGGCCTTTCTCGCGGATCTCGCCGAGTCGGAGGAGAAGGAGCGCCGGCTCCACGCCGGGCGGGGATCGTCGGCCACGTATCTCACCCTCGAGCAGGCCCGCGCCGCCGCGCCGGTGACGGACTGGTCCACGGTGGACATCGCCACGCCCGACACCTGGGGGCTCCGGATCTGGGACGACATCGCCCCGGCCGATCTGGTTCCCTATTTCGACTGGACCCCGTTTTTCCATGCCTGGGAGCTGCGGGGGGTGTATCCCAAGATCCTCGACCATCCCGATCATGGTCCCCAGGCCCGCGAACTCCACGAGGATGCCCTCCGGGTTCTCGACGACATTGTCCGGCACGGCCGGGTCCATCCCCGCGCCGTCTGGGGCCTATGGCCGGCCAATGCGGTCGGGGATGATGTCGAAATCTACGCAGGCCCGGACCGCGCGGAGCGCCTCGAAACCCTCTATTTCCTGCGACAGCAGAAAGAAAAAGTCCAGGCCGGACAGCCCTATCTCTGTCTCGCCGACTTCGTCGCCCCGCGCCATTCGGGACGCATCGACACCGTGGGGGGCTTTGCCATCACCGCCGGTCGCGAGATTGAAGACTATGCCCAGTCATTGAAAGCGGCCCACGACGATTACACCGGCATTCTGGTGCAGGCTCTGGCGGACCGCTTCGCCGAGGCCCTTGCGGAATACGTTCACCAGAAGGCCCGTGCCGCGATGGGTTTCGGCCTGACAGAGAACCTCACCGTCGGGGAACTGATCGATGAGAAATACCGCGGCATCCGGCCGGCGGCGGGTTACCCCAGCTGCCCCGACCATACCGAAAAAGCCGGTCTCTGGCGGCTCCTTGAGGCCGAGAAAAACACCGGGATCAGCCTGACCACCTCCTATGCGATGAATCCGCCGGCCTCGGTCAGCGGGCTCTATTTCTTTCATCCGGAGGCCCGCTACTTCCCGGTGGGCCGCATCCTGCCGGATCAGTTGGAAGACTACGCGCAGCGCAAAGGCATTCCCTTGGAAGAAGCGACCCGCTGGCTCCAGCCGAATTTGGCGGAGTGAGGCCGGATTCCGCCTCCCTGCGCAATCGGCCCCGTGCCCCGGGGTCACTCGACAAACCGGAAATCGGCGCTGCTGAAGAGGGCGTGGAAGAGGGCCTCCCAGCTGGAGGTCCCGTCGATCCCCGTACTGCGGTCGGCGAGGAACTGACGGGCGACCGCGTTTTCTCCGGCAGACGGATGGCGGCCGAGGATGGAGCGGTAGGCCTGGTCGACTTTCTGTTCCACCGTCCCCGGCAGCGCGACCCAGAGTGCCGCCGCCGCCGCGCACTGCTCGCGGACGAAGGGATGGTTCATCAGGTAGAGCGCCTGGGGCGCGATGGTGCTGGCATGGCGGGCGCCCTGGACACGGCTCGGATCGGCTCCGTCGAAGGCCGCGAGCAGTTCCACCGGCGAGTTCCGGAAGGCGGGCTCAAAAACCGCGCGTCGGGCCCCGTGGTGCTGGTAGAGATAATCCGTCGCGGTGCCGGCGGCGATGGTCGGCCCTCCGGCAGTGGAGTCGAGCCGTCCCGCGACCTGCAGCATGGTGTCGCGCATGGCCTCGGCGGGGAGCCGGCGGCGGTTGGCGTGGGAGAGGAGCCGGTTCTCCGGATCCAGTCCGGCGGCTTCCGTGCCGGGTGTCGAGGAGAGGCGGTAGGCGTGGCTCGTCACCAGGGTCCGAACGAGCTGCTTGACCGACCATTTTCCGGCCATGAACTCCACCGCGAGGTGGTCGAGCAGTTCCGGATGGGTCGGCCGGTCGCCCGTGGTGCCGAAGTTGTCCACACTGCGGACCAGTCCGTTGCCGAACAGCCAGAGCCAGACCCGGTTCACGAAGACGCGGGCCGTGAGGGGGTTTTCCGGCGAGCTGAGCCACTCCCCGAGCTGGCGGCGTCCGCTCTCGGTGGGGGAGAAGACAGCCTCCGTCCCCGGAGGGGTGGCGACCTGGAGAAAGCCGCGGGGCGCCAGGTCTCCCAACCGGTGGACATTGCCCCGGATGTGGATGGGGCAGTCCGCGGCGGCGCCGGTCTCGGTCACGCCCATGGCGCGGGGACGGGGATCGAGGGTGCTCCTCAGGTGCTTCAGTTCCTCTTCCGAGGAGCGCAGCGCGAGTTCCAGGGCGCTGCGTTGGGCGCTTTGCTCGGGGGAGGCCGCGCTCACCGGAGTTTCGGGCATTTCCTGGAGGCTTAGCTCATCCGGCAGGAGCTGCAGGGCATCCACCACGACGTGTCCGTCCGTCCCGGCATTGGAGACTAGGACAAAGCCCTCCCCGCTGTCGAGAAAGCGGTAGGTGCCCAAAGAAACGAAGATCCCATCAATCGGAGGGGGCACGGTTTGATCCACCTTGACGACGACTTCCCCGTCGGCGCTGAAGACCGTGACCGGGACGTTGGTGGCGCGGTTGCTCGCGGGGACGTAGGCCAGCCGCACCTCGTAGCGTCCGGATTTGCGGACCTTGGGGGTGAAGGTGAGGGTCTTGTTGCCCTTCTCCTCGTTGGCATCGTGCAGGTAGCCGCTCCCGAAAAAGCGTTTGGAATAGGTCGAGGTCGTCCAGTTGCCGATCAGCTTGGCGTCGCCGTCATCCAGAGTGATCCCCGGGAGGGCGGCGAGGTTGAGCACCCGGGGCTTGGTTTTGGTGGCCGGGTCGAGCGTTTCCCGCAGGGCGTTGAGGGCTTCGCGATCCTTTTTGACGCGAGTTTCGAGGGCCGCGATGGCGGCGTCGTTGGCCTCATAGCGGGCGGCCAGCGCTTCCGGGAGCGGCAGGTCCACCTCCACCCATTTCGAGACATTGGCATGTTTGGCGGAATTCACCGACCGCAGGATCCCGGCCATGGCGTAGTAATCCTTGGTGGGAATGGGGTCGAACTTGTGGTCATGGCAGCGGGCGCACCCGAGGGTTTGGCCGAGGAACGCCTTGCCGATGGTGTCGAGCTGCTCGTCGACGATGTCCATGTTCAGCTGGGCCTTGTCCTGCTCCTCCATGTTGTGGTTCCCCAGCACGAGGAACGCCGTGCCGAGTGTCTGGCGCTGCTTTTCCTGCGGCGACTCCGCCGGCAACAGATCGCCCGCAACGTGTTCCCGGAGGAGTTGGTCGTAGGGCAGGTCCCGGTTGAAGGCGTCGATGACATAGTCGCGGTAGCGCCAGGCTTCGGTGAAGACGAGGCCCCGCAGAGTCAGGGATTCCCCGTAGCGGACCACGTCGAGCCAGTGGCGGCCCCAGTGCTCGCCGAACCGGGGGGATTCGAGCAGGCGGTCGACCAGCACCTCCCAGGCGGTTGCCGAGGGATCGGCCAGCCATTGGTCGATCTGCTCCGGCGTGGGGGGCAATCCGGTCAGATCGAGGTAGAGCCGGCGGACCAGGGCGGCGGGCTCCGCGTCCCCGGCGGGGGCGAGACCGGCGGTTTCGAGCCGGGCGAGGAGGAAGCGGTCGACGTCATTGTCCGCCCAATTGGGATCGGCCACGGCCGGCGGAGGCGTGGCCAGCGGGGGGAGATAGGACCAGAAGCGCCGGCCTTCTGCCAGGCTGAGGCCGACCTGGTGCTTGGGGCCGGCTCCCGCTGCCTCTCCCCGCGGGTCGGGGGCTCCGCGGCTCACCCATTCCTCGAGGATGGCGACCTCCGCGGGCGTGAGACGATTTTTCGGCGGCATCTGGAGACCGCGTTCGGCATAGCGCACCGCCTTGATGAGCAGACTCCCCTCGACATCGCCGGGCACCACCGCGGGACCCGACTCGCCCCCGTCGTGCCAGCCTTGGGCGGAGTCGAGAGCGAGCCCGCCTTTGGTTTTTTTGCCGGCGCTGTGGCAGTCCAGACAGTGCTCCGCCAGGATCGGGCGGACCCGGTTTTCAAAAAAAGCCAGATCCTCCGCCGGGAGGACGGGATCCGCCGCCATCGCCCATCCGGGACACAAGGGCCCGGCTCCGGCGAGGAGCAGGAAGGTCAGGGTGCGGGGGCCGGGACAGGGCATCCCGCATCATGCCGGAAATCCGCGCCGGGGGCAAGGCCCCTCATCGCGCAGGGAACCTCTCCGTCAGTGCAGTTCCTTGCCCTTGGTCTCCGGGGAGAACCAGATCAGGACCATGCCGATGACATAGACGCAGGAGAGCACCGAATAGGCGTTGGCCTCCGACTGCATGATGGGCACCCCGTCGTGGGCGAACAGCTTGGTCAAACTGCCCAGCTGGAGGGCGCCGATCGCCGCGATGAGGCGGCCGAAATTGAAGCAGAATCCCTGTCCGGTGGCGCGCACGCTCGTCGGGAACAGTTCCGGGAAATAGAGGGGGAAAAATCCGTAAAAGGACGCCGTGAGCCCGCCGAGGAGGAACGCCTTGAGCATGAATCCGGAGGGAATGCTGTCCCCGGTGAAGGGATGGCTCGTCTGGAAAAACACCAGCGCGATGGCGAGGCTGACGACGCAGAGCAGGGTGTAGGTGACGCGGCGCCCCAGCCGGTCGGCGATGAACGGGGCCACCAGCGAGGCCAGGATCGCGCCGAACGCCGTCGCGATGACGACATACTCGATGACCGGGATCACCGTGCCCTGGGGGGCCAGACCGGATGACCATTTGGCGGCCTGCTGGGCCGAGCCCCAGGTGCCGAGGAGCGCCACCGCGGCGAGACCCGCGCCGAGCAGCAGGTTCCTCTGGTTGGTCGACCGCTCCGTCGCGAGGAGGCTGCCTGAGGCCAGCGCCCGGGACATGTATTGCTGGATCGGGTGCAGGTAGCCCCAGAGCGCGATCGCCAGTCCCACCAGGGTGAGCAGACCGGCGAGCCAGACATTGATCGTCACCATCGGGGACCAGATGTAGATGATCCCCATCGCGGCGACACAGGCCAGAACCACCCCTCCCAGATCGAGCGTGGCCCAGTGCGAGGTCCCCCCCGATTTCTTTTCCGCCTCCCATTTGTGGGATTCGGGGACGAAAACGAGGATGAAGAAATTGATCAGGGCCGGGAGCGCCCCGCTCACCGCGAGGAACCGCCAGGCGCGGTTGTGGAGCAGGAAATCGGTGCTTTCCTGGCCCAGTCCGATACTCCCCAGCGCGTGGCCCACCGCCTCGAGGCTGGCATTGAGATACAGGCTGAGGATGCCGGTGAGGAGGAAGCCGATGTTGGACGCCGCCCCGATCATCCCGGCGATCCAGGCCCGGTTCCGCCCGGCCCAGATTTCGTTGACCAGGGCGACTCCGAGCGACCATTCCCCGCCCATGCCGAGCGAGGCGATAAAGCGCAGTCCGGCGAACTGCCAGGCCTGGGTGACAAAGGCGCAGAGGCCGGTGAAAATGGCGTAGGTGAAAATCGCCAGGGTCATCGCCTTGACCCGCCCCATCTTGTCCCCCAGCCAGCCGAAGAGCACCCCGCCGGTGGCGGCCCCGACGAGGAAGACCGCGATGATCACGGTGAACCACTGCCCTTGGACGATCGGCGTGGCTCCCGGCAGGAGGTCCTGCAGGGCCGGCTTCCCGATCAGCGGGAACAGCCCCATTTCAAAACCGTCGAAGAGCCAGCCAAGAAAGGCGGCCACCAGTGCGGCGACAGCGCCTTTGGAGGGGGATTTGGGATTCATGGAGTCGGGGGCTGGAGTGGGATGCGGTGTCGGGGTGCGGGGCGCCGACCGGTGGGAAGTCCCCACCCGGACCGGGCGCCTGATCCCCGGATAAAGCCCCGTTTGGTCCGGTGTGTCAAAACAAAACGACCCGCGCGATCACTGCCGGGTGTCTTCGGCGAAGCGGAACGGGGTTCCCCCGGTGAGGTCCGCGCTGGTGCAGGAGGGGCACCAGTGCCGCTCCACGTGGGCGATCATGAGGTCGGTCCCGGTGAAATGATCCACCCCCGGCGGGCGTTCCGGGTTGTACATGGTGTCGGTCAGATCCCGCAGCAAAACCACCTTTTTCCCGAGGGCCACCATCTGGCGGATCGCGAAGGGCCGGCCGAGGACGCACATGTTGAGGTGGACCCCGCAGAGGATCACGTGGTCAATGCCCCGCGCCGCCAGCAGATTGTAGGTTTCCTGGCCGTTGTCGGTCACGGCGTCCCCCGGCGCCATCTCGATGGTGGCGATCTGCCGGGTCCAGGGGGTGCGGATCTCGCATTTCGTCCCGCGGCAGCTGCAGCCCATGTCGGAGTCATCGATCGGGAGCACGGATTCCCGCTTCGGGTCTGTCCAGCACCAGGCCGTTCCCCAGCGCTCGGTGGTCGCGAGGGGCACCGGGGGCTTGGCGAAGGGGGCGGACCGGGCCAGCTGCCGCTGCGGGGTGCCCTCGTAAAAATCCGTGCAGGTGCTCGGGGCGTGAAGGATGAAGACGCCGCGGCGGCGGGCCTCGGCGACCACCGCGTTGAGCGGCCCCGCCATCTCCGCGACCCGGCGCTCGGCGGAGCGGCACCAGTGGTGGTCCCACATGTCGCAGACGATCAGGACGGTCCGCTTCGGATCCCACGCGACGGTCTTTTCCACCGCCGCCGCGGCGGGATCTTTCGGGAGGGACCGCAGGTGGAGCGTCAGCGGGGCTCCGTCGGTGGATTGGGCCGGTGCGGGCGTGGAAGGGGCAAGGACCATGAGAAACAAGGAACACAGGGGGGGCAGGACGGAATGTTTCATGCCCCGCAGGGTAACACGTCGCCCGGGCCGGGCGCCAGAACGGGATTGCGCTGCCCGGGGGCGGTTTTTTTTTCGCCTTCGGCAAAATTGGGGTGAATAAATCGGTCCTGGAAAGAGTATAAAAGAAGACCATCGGTATTCTTTTCCGGTTTCCCTGCATGAATTCTCGTCCGCTGCTCGCCGCCGTCCTCGTGTTCCTCTCCGCCCTGCCGCTCGGTGCCGCCGAGCGGGTCGCCCTCGTGATCGGGAACGACGCCTACCCCGACGCGGTCGATCCCGCCACCGGTCGGGCCCGCCCGGTGAAACTGGACAACTGCGTCAATGACGCGACCGCCGTGCGGGACATGCTGCGCGACCAGCTCGGGTTTCCGGCTGAGGGCATCATCTTCGGGCAGGACCTGACCCGGACCCAGATCTACCAGAAATTGGAGGCCTTTAAGAAAGCCGCCGCCGGGTCCGAAATGGCCCTCGTCTTCTACGCCGGGCATGGCATGGAGAGCCTCGACGGACGGGAGAATTTCATCATCCCGGTCGATGCCGACCTCGTCGGGGCGGGGGAGTCCGAAGCGCTGCTGCGGGGCACCGCGGTGAATCTGACGGAGGTTCTCGGCTACGTCACCAAGGCCACCGGCGGGCCCAAGGTGGTGCTGCTGGACTGCTGCCGCGACCGCCCGGCGAAGCGGACCGCGACCGGCAAGGTCGCCGAGGGCGGGGGCCTGGCGCAGTTGCCGGAGGACCAGATCCCGGCGGACACGCTGATCCTGCTGGCCGCCGCGCCGAACAAGCAGGCCAGTGACGGGCGGGGCCACGGGCCCTTCACGGCGGCGCTGCTGGCGAATCTCCCGGCGCGGGGGCAGAATCTCCTCGACGCCTTTTTCAAGGTGAGCGACGCGGTCCAGGAGGCGACGGGGAAACAGCAGATCCCCTGGCTGAAGTTCGACGGGTCGGGGACGATCTTCCGGCAGAGCGCTCTGGTGACGGGAAACGCGCCGGTCGCGGCGACCCCGGCGCCGGGGATGAACACGGCGGAACTGGCGGCGCGGGATCGTCAGATCGAGGAATTAAAAGCGCAGATCGCGAAGATGGCGCGGGAGAGCACGGGCCGGGCCGACCAGGCGGCGGAGCTGGCGGTGGTGAAAGAGCAGCTCACGGCGATCCAGGAACAGATCCAAAGCAAGCCGGCGGTCACGATGACCCCTTCGGCGTTTCCGGCGACGCAGCCGTCCCCTCTCCCCAATCAGTCCTCTCCCTCCTCTTCGACAGGTCTGGATCGGGGTGCCATTGGGGACTCACGGAGCTTCGAGATCGGCGCGGGGCAGAAAGTGGTGCTGAAATACGTGCCGGGAGGGGAGTTTCTGATGGGGAGTCCGGCGGACGAGGCGGAACGGCAAGAAGCCGAGAAACAGGTGCGGGTGACGCTGAGCAGCCACTACTGGATGGGAGAGACGGAGGTGACGCAGGGGCAGTGGGAGGCGGTGATGGGAACGACGCCCGCGCAGCAGAAAGCAAAAGGAGATGCGTCTGGTGATGTGAACGGCCTTGGGGCGGATCATCCGATATATTTTGTGAGCCACGACGACGCGGAGGCGTTCATCGGGAAACTGAACGCGAAGAGCCAGCCGGGGTCCGGGTGGCGGTGGGCGTTGCCGAGCGAGGCGCAGTGGGAGCGGGCGTGCCGCGGGGGGACGGAGACGGTGTTCAGTTTTGGGAACAGTCTGGACAGCACGCAGGCAAACTTCGACGGGAACAATCCCTATGGCAATGGGAAGAAGGGGCCGTATTTGGAGAAGACGGCGGCGGTGAAGTCCTACGCTGCCAACGCCTACGGGCTGTATGACATGCACGGCAATGTGTGGGAGTGGTGTTCGGACTGGTATGGGGAAATGATCCCCGGCGGCGTGGATCCCCAAGGAGCTAAGACGGGCTCCTTCCGCGTGTTCCGTGGCGGGTCGTGGGCCAGCCTCGGCAGGAACTGCCGGTCCGCCTACCGTTACAGGTTCACTCCGGTCCTCCGGTACTACACCGTTGGCTTCCGCTTGGTGGCAGTTCCGCAGGAGCGGTAGGAGCGGAGCCGCCGCGAAGAGAAGCGAGGGACGAGCGGAACGCAGGGCGGCGACGGGCCTTTCGTCTGGGACCGTCCGCTCGGCGGGCCCAAAGCCTCTTCCAGTCCCATGCCTGCGGTCAGGCCAGGATCGGGCGCACCACTTCGCCGTGGACGTCGGTGAGGCGGAATTCGCGGCCCTGGTATTTGAAGGTGAGCCGCTCGTGGTCGAGCCCGAGGAGATGCAGGATCGTGGCATTGACGTCGTGCACGTGCACCGGATGCTCCACCGGGCTGAAGCCGAAGTCATCGGTCCGCCCGTGGGTGACCCCGCCCTTGACCCCGCCGCCCGCCATCCAGAGCGTGTAGGCGTCCTTGTGGTGGTCCCGGCCCGGGTTGGTGGCCTTGCCGTCGCCGTTGATGCCCTGCTGGAGCGGGGTCCGGCCGAACTCGGATCCCCACACGATGAGGGTGTCGTCGAGGAGGCTGCGCTGCTTCAGGTCGAGGATCAGGGCGGTCATGGCCTGGTCAATGTCGCGGCATTTTTTGGGGAGACTGGTTTTCAGGCTGGCATGGTGGTCCCAGTCGGCGTCGTAGAGCTCCACCACCCGGACCCCGCGCTCGATGAGGCGCCGGGCGAGGAGACAGTTGTTGGCGAAGGAAGGCGCGCCGGGGGTGGCTCCGTAGAGATCGAGGAGGCCGCGGGGCTCGCGGGAGAGGTCGGCCAGCTCGGGAACGCTGGTCTGCATCCGGGCCGCCATCTCATACTGGCTGATCCGGGTCGCGATCTCCGGATCTCCGACGTCGGCGAGGTGCTGTTCGTTGAGCCGGCGGACGGCGTCATAGACCCGGCGGCGGTCGGCGGGGGTGTTGCCGGCGGGATTGCTCAGAAACAGCACCGGATCGCCGCTGGAGCGGAACTGGATGCCCTGATGGACGCTGGGGAGGAAGCCGTTCTGCCAGAGCGAGGTCCCGGCGCCGCCAAGCGGACCGGAAAGCATCACCACATAGGCCGGGAGATCGCGGTTTTCCGAGCCGAGACCGTAGGTGACCCAGGAGCCGAGGCTGGGGCGTCCCCCGCGTCCGAAGCCGGTGTGGAGGAACATCTGGGCCGGCGCGTGGTTGATCTCCTCGGTGTGGACCGTTTTCAGCAGCGCGATCTCGTCAGCCACGGTGGCGAGATGGGGCAGCAGTTCCGACATTTCCTGGCCGCTCTGGCCGTGCCGGGCAAAGGAGAAGGGGCTCCCGCTGAGGTTCATCTTCCCCCCGATGAAGGCGAAGCGGCGGCCTTTGAGGAGCGACTCGGGGCATTCCTGCCCGTCGCGGCGGTTCAGTTCCGGTTTGTGGTCGAAGAGATCGAGCTGCGAGGGCGCCCCGATCATGTGGAGGTAGATGACCCGCTTGGCCCGGGGCCGGAACATCGGCGGGCGGTCCGCGAGCGCTCCGGCGGGTGCGGCGGAGCAGGTGTCCTCGCGGAGCAGCGTGGCCAGGGCGACCGCGCCGAGATTCAATCCGCCGCGTTGCAGAAAGTGGCGCCGGGAGACCCCGCAGGTTGGCTGGAGTTCCCTCATGCTCCGGTCCGGAGGCGAAGAACAGGTGGGCCGCGGCGGGAGCATGAGATCGCTCCCGCCACGGCCGGTCATTGAGGAACAGGGATTACTGGATGCTGCCGTTGAAGCCGGCCTTGTTGAGGGCGGCGGCGAGTTCCTTGGTGCTGAAGTCGCCCTCCACGGTGAAGGTTTTCACGCCTTTGGCGGCGGTGTGGGTGGTGACCCCGGAGACGCCCTTGACGGCTTTTTCGACGGCGGTGACGCATTTGCCGCAGCAGAGGTGCACGCCGCCGACGGTGGCGGACTTGACCTTGGCATCGGTCACGGCGGGAGCGGTGGCGCCCTCTCCGTAGTAGCCGCCCTCGACCAGACTGGCGACCGCTTTCTTGGCGTCGGCCTCGTTCTTCGCGGTGATGGTCACGGTGGTGCCATCGGTCACGGCCGAGGCGCCGGCCACTTTGGCGACGGCGGCTTCAATGCCCTTGACGCAGCTTTTGCAGCAGTTGTGGACACCGGAGACGGTGACGGAGGCCTCCGCGAAGGCGGAGGTGGAGAACGCCGCGGCGGCGGCGAAGACGGTGAGGAGCGTGAAGGATTTCATGGTTTCAAATTAACACCGGCTAGGCAAGGGGGTGTTGGAAATGAAAAGACGGCATTGCGTGACCTCAGGCCCGTTTTCCGGCCTCCAAGGCGTTGCTGATCATGAGGAATTCGTTCACATTCTCCGAGGTCAGCAGGCCGACGAGACGCCCTCCCTCGACCACCGGCACGAGCGAGTGACGGCCGGCGGTCATCTCCGGTAGGACCGTGAGGAGCAGATCGCCCGGTCCGGCGGTGAAAAAATCACGCGACATCACCGCCTCCACCGACGCGTCGGCCGCCCCCTGGCTGAGGGCCTCGAGCATCCGGGTCCGGGTCAGCAGTCCGACCGGGGAGCCCCCGAGAACCACGGGAAAGTCCTGCTGGGAGCCGTCGAGCACGAGACGGACCGCGCTGGTGACGGTGTCACCGGTCCCGAGGGCGTGGAATTCCCGGAGCATCGCCCGGGCCACGGTGACGCCGGAGAGGCGGGATTCCGTCTCCACCATCGAGGCCTCGCCGGCCGCGCCGAACCAGACAAAGAAAGCGATCACGACCAGCATCGGCTGGGGAAGGAACAGGCCGGCGAATCCGAACCCGAGGGCCACGACCTGACCCACCCGGGCGGCGATCCGGGTGGCCTCGACCGGATCGAGCCGCATCGCGAGGATGGCGCGGAGGACCCGGCCGCCGTCCATTGGAAAGGCCGGCAGGAGATTGAAAACGGCGAGAAAGAGATTGGTCGCGAGGACCCGTTGCAGGAACGGACCCTGGGTGGCGCCGACCTCTTCCAAGGGATGCCAACTCGCCGTCAGGGTCAGTCCGGCCGCGATGAGCAGGGCGATGACCACATTCACCGCCGGTCCGGCGAGGGCGACCCAGAGTTCGTGCCAGGGATGGCGGGGCATCCGCTCGAGGCGGGCGATCCCACCGATGGGATAGAGGGTGATGTCCCGGGTGGTGATGCCGTAGTGCCGGGCCATCAGGGCATGTCCGTATTCATGGAGCACGACGCAAAAAAAGAGCGTCACGATGAAGCCCACGCCCTCCAGCACCGCGAGGGCATTGTGGGAGATCGTCCAGTGGGTGAATCCAATGAAGACCAGCAGAATGAGGAAAGTGCCGTGGAGGTAGACATCAATGCCGAGGAACCGGCCAAGACGGAGATTCCACGCGCTGCGGCGCTGGGGCGGGGGAGGAGGATTCATCGGGGAGCGGGCAATCGGGGCGGGGAAGGGGGTGGCTGTGGAGAGGAGGGAACGGCCTCGCAATTGACAGAGAAGACGGAGAACAGGCCACCGGCCTTTCACCGATTTGGCGGGAGCAGGCAGGCAGATGCCCCTCACTACAGCACAGAAGCCCGGGGATGGAAAGGTTCCACTTGATTTTCACTCGGGAGGAGCTACTCAGTCTCCCTTCCACCAGAAATTGCGAAATTTAACGAAGAGAAAAGACACCGATGGTCAAGATCAGAATGCGCCGTGAAGGCACCAAAGACCGGCCCTACTACCGCATGGTGGTGGCCGACCAGCGCGCCCGTCGTGACGGGCGTTACATCGAGCAGCTCGGCACTTACGATCCGCTCAAAGACGGCGAAAACTGGCAGGTCGATCTTGCCAAAGCCGACGAATGGATCAGCAAAGGCGCCCAGCCTTCCGAAACGGTCGCCAGCATTCTCCGCAAAGCCCGCCGCGCCTGATTCTGGCATGGAAGCCCCCCTCGCCATTCAGGAATTCCTCGAATACGTGGTGGCGCAGCTCATCCAGCACCCGGAAAACGCCGGCGTGCTGCATCGGTTCGAAGGGGATCGGCATGAATTCCGCATCCGGCTCCACCCCGAGGACATCGGGCGGGTCATCGGCAAGAATGGCAGCACCATCTCCGCGATCCGGAGTCTGGTGACGGCGGCGGCGATGAAAAACCACCTCAGGGTCGACGTGGAAATCGAAGACCGCGGGGACCGCCGCTGACCCGGAACAGGGGGAGCGCCAGCCGCTCTCCCGGTGAGCCCTCCGGGCCATGGCGACGCTGCTTTCCTCTCCCCATCTCCTGGTCGCCGACGCGTGGCAGGACTACCGGCTCCTCGATGCCGGGGAGGGTCTCCGCTGCGAGCGCTGGGGCGACATCACCCTCGTCCGGCCCGACCCCCAGATCCTCTGGCCCCGTCGTTCCCCCGGGGAATGGCGCGACGTCGACGCCTGGTATCACCGCAGTGACAAAGGGGGCGGACGCTGGGAATGCCGGCGCGGCCTGCCCGAGCAGTGGGACATCGGCTACCGGCATCTCACCTTCCGGGTCCGTCCGACGAATTTCAAACACACCGGTCTCTTCCCCGAACAGGCGGTCAACTGGGACTGGTGTGCCGCCCGCATCGCCGCCGCCCGGGCCGCGGGGCAGGAGGTCTCGGTGCTCAATCTGTTCGGCTACACCGGGGCCGCCAGCGTCGCCGCCGCCGCCGCCGGAGCCAAGGTCTGCCACGTCGATGCCGCCAAGGGCATGGTCGACTGGTGCGCCCGCAATGCCGAAGCCTCCGGTCTGGAGCGGGCCGACCTCCGATACATTGTGGACGATTGCCTCGGCTTCGTGAAACGCGAGATCCGGCGCGGACGCCGCTACGACGCCCTGATCCTCGATCCCCCGAGCTACGGCCGGGGACCGGGAGGCGAGGTCTGGAAGCTGGAGACGCATCTCTGGGGACTGCTCGAGGAATGCCGGAATCTCCTCAGCGAGACCCCGGTCTTTCTCCTCGTCAATGCCTACACCACCGGGTTGTCACCGACCGTGCTGGGAAATCTGTTGGATGCCCTGCTCGCCGGGTCCCCCGGAAAGATCACCACCGGCGAAGTGGGGCTGCCGATTCAGGCCGACGGCCGGGTGCTCCCCTGCGGCATCTATGGCCGGTGGGATGCCAGGTCCTCCTGAGTCCTGGCGGGCGCTCGGTCCTGCCGGGAAACTGGTTTCCTCATCCTTTCATTTGCAATCCACTCCGTCGGGGTTCACATGCCGCATGTTCCAGAAACCCACCCGACCCGCGAAGATGAAACCGTTTTGGCCATGGATCCTGGCGGCAGGAGGGGTGCTCCTGATGGGCTACAGTTTTCTCCACGGCATCTTGTTTGTGAGCCTTCCCGGTCCGGAGGATTCCGTGGCGGAGATGAACCGGCAGAGCGTGCAGGCCGGGGTTGCTTTCGCGGTGTTTGTGGTCGGACTGCTCTGTTGCTTGACCGGAGTTGTGTCCGGAATCATTCGCTGGGCACTCCGCAGATCCCGTCAGGCAAACGCTGTCTGAGGGCTCCGCGGTCGGAATCCGCATTTCCCCCGCCGTAGCGGCCTAGGGCCTGGCGGGTTTGGTGCGGGCCCAGCGCTCGGCGAATCCCTCCAGATCCGGTCCGATCCGGGACACCCAGCGGGATTCCTCCTCCGCTCCGAGGGACAAGGTCCGGGCAAACCAGGCCGCCGTCTCACAGAGCTCGGGCGTGGCGGAATCGGCCCCGGCTTTGAGAAAGGTGCCGTCGGCGACCACCAGCAGCCATTGCGGGGTCATGTCGGCGAGGGCCACCTCATTCGGTCCAAAGCCGAGATCCACCAGAAGAGTGTCCTCCTTCATCCCGGTGATGGCGCCTTCCAGAGGGATCCCCTCGCGGCGCAGGATGGGCCCCTTGTATTGGCCTGACTTCAGGGCGGCCCGGGCGAATTCCATGAACTCTGCGGATTTCCTGATCGCATAAGCCATGTCGTCGCGCAATTGCCGGCCCTGCTTGGATGCCAGTTCCATCTCTTCCAAGGGTTGGGTGAGATTGGAAAACAGGTAACGCCTCAGGTCGGGGGCCTGGGACTCAAGCCACGTTTTGAGGAGTTCCCGGTCCTTGGTGGCCTTGGAAAGGGTGTCGGCCACGGTGTCGGTCGTCGGGGGGGGCGGCGTTTCCGGACCCACAGCCGCATCCGGCGGCGCGGGGGGCTTCGGCGGGGGATCCACGACCACGGCGACTTTGGCCTGCTCCTCTTTGACCTTGAGAATGGCGGGAATGCGGTCGCGGCGGGCGAGGGCAAAGGCGACGGCGGTTTTACCGGAACGCATCGCGGAAGAGGCGGATTCCAGCGATTTCTGCATTTCGGCAAGCTCCTTCGGCGAAAGAGTCACGGAGGGTTTGGGGAGGGCTTTCAGGCGCTCCAGATCGGCCAGATAGTAGGCGGCGAGCTTCTTCGCTTCCGCAATCCATCCATAATCCCCCGAA
This sequence comes from Akkermansiaceae bacterium, assembly GCA_024233005.1. Taxonomy (GTDB): domain Bacteria; phylum Verrucomicrobiota; class Verrucomicrobiia; order Verrucomicrobiales; family DEV007; genus JACKQE01. Next base: position 621,137 of record JACKQE010000002.1, read on the forward strand.
GGACTCGCCGCGGAGAACTGGGTGAAACACAACGCGGCGGCGTCGAACTGCCGCATTTCCCAGTTTTTCAACCCCATGGCCAGCAGGCCGATGGGTTGGTATTGGGATCCGACGCACAATTCGAGATCTGCCGTGGTGGCCGGCAAGGGGGAGGTCAGGCAGGGAACCAAGGAAAGGAGAAACACGCCTTCGGGGGAGGCTTTCCCCGCTTCCGGAGCGGGTGCCTCGCGCAGGCGCTCAAAATGCGTCCGTGCATTCGGTTCATCGCCTTTGAAAAGAGCCGCCAGCCCGGCGTTGAAACGCGCCCAGCTCCACGTCGGCTGCTTCAGTTCGGTAGTCGTGTAGAGTTCCGTGAACTTGGTCTCCGCGGAGGCAAATTCGCCCCGCAGGAGAGCGGTGCGAGCCTCCATGAAGCGGGTCGAAACCGTTCTTTCACCGGTCCCGACGACCCGGTCATCCCCCCCTGAGGTGAGCGCTCCTTCCAGGTCCCCTTGGCCTTTGGGGGCCTTCAGGGCGATGATGGTGACGATGCTGCCGGTCACGATGAGCGCCCCGGCGATGACCCAGAGTTGCCAGGTCGGCGTGGGTGGCGTCGGAGGTGCCGGGAGTCGGGAAGTCGGCGTGGAGCGCTTCTCGATCAGGCTCTCGAGGGCCGCAATCAGTTCGTCGTAACTTTTGAACCGGTCCTTGGGGGCGTGGGCCATCATCCGGTCGATGAGGGCGGTGGCTTCGGCTGAAAAATGCGGGGCGTAGTCTTTCAGGGTGACCGGAGTCGCCTTGATTTCCTTGAGCTCGTCGAGGGAATTGGTGTTCGCCTCGAAGGGCGGCTTGCCGCAGGCGGCATGGAACAGGGTCGCGCCGAGGCTGTAGATGTCCCCCCGGAAGTCATCCGGTTCGCCATCCAGTTTTTCCGGAGGCACATAGTAGGGCGTGGCCCAAGTCTCCGACAACAAGTCGTCCCCGCCGGCCGCCATCGCGATGCCGAAGTCGACCAGTTTCACCGTGCCATCGGCCGCAGCCAGCATGTTGCCGGGCTTGATGTCGCGGTGAATCAATCCTTCCTGCTGGGCGGCGCGCAGCCCTCCGGCGACACCGAGGGCGATTTCCAGCACCCGGTGCTCCGGCAACATGCCCTGCTGGTGGATCAACTCGTCGAGACTGACGCTGTCGACGAGCTCCATCGCGATGTAGAAATAACCACCCTCCGACCCCGCGGTGAAAACCTTGACGACGTTCGGATGGTTGACGGAGGCGGTGTGTTTGGCCTCGCGCTCGAACATCGCCATCAGCCCGGCGTCCTTGCTGAGAGCGTGGTGGAGGACCTTGAGGGCCACCTGACGGTTCAGGGTGGTGTCGTCGGCGAGGAAGACCTGGCTCATCCCGCCGACCCCGAGCAGGCGCTCGATGTGGTATTTGCCCACTTGAACCCGGAGACGCACGGCCTCTCCGCAGTGGGGGCAGTTCACCTTGGAAAACGGCGGAAGTTCGGTAACGTCGATCGCATTGCCGCACATCGGGCATTGGTTGACGACTCCTGTAATTTCCTCGGGCTCCATGTGTGCTGTGCTCTTCTCCTTCCCCGTCCATCGTTCCGGGCATTCCCCGAAGCGACCGGCGACAGCTTGGAAAAACCCATTTCGTAGGATACGATGCAGGGCGACCTCCTCCAATGAGTTGGAGATCCCGTCATCGCGCCTCTCTTTTTATCAAGAAAGGACCGTTCGTCCAGCAGAATCATGGCCAACCTCACCACAGACTTTCCGGAGGGCGATCCCGACGATCCCGAGGAGGAGCTTGCATTGCCAACCGGGGAACAGAGGGACTGCCTGGTCCCCCCTGCGGCGGCGGGGGTGCGGCTCGATCGTCACCTTGCGGAAGTCTGGCCGGATCTGTCCCGTTCCCGTCTCCAGGACCTGATCCGGGAAGGGCATGTCTCGGTGGCGGGACGCCCGTGCTGCAAGCGGCTGTCAGGCTCTTGCCGCCATGGGTGATTCGGTGGTGGTCGGAGGATTCCCGACCCCGACATTCGGCACGAACATCGTCGCCCAGGAGATGCTCCAGCAGGGTGCCCATGAACTCCTGCCGCCCTGATCCTCCTCGACAAAGACGGCGGGCCTGGCAAAACATCTGCAGCCGGTCAGCGGATAGGCTTGCTGGTCAACGCGTTGCTCCATCATTGCCGCGGTCAGCTCTCGGGGATCGGCGGGGTCGGGCGCCCCGGCATTGTGCACCGCCTCGACCGGGACACCAGTGGCTGCCTCGTGGCCGCCAAGACGGACGCCGCCCATCAAAGTCTCTCCAAACAGTTTGCCGACCGGGAGACGCAGAAAGTCTATCTCTGCGTCATCGCCGGCGTGCCCCCACAGAAGGCGGGCCGCATCGAAAACCACCTCGGACGCCATCCCGTGAACCGGCAACGCATGGCCGTGGTCCGCCCGGAGTCGGGGAAGTCCGCCGTGACCGGGTATGAGATCCTGCATTCCGATCCGGAGGGGCGCTGGGCGCTGGTGGAATGCGCCCTCCACACCGGCCGGACCCACCAGATCCGGGTTCACATGCGGGAGGGGCTGCACCACGCCATTCTCGGTGATGAAATCTATGCCCAGCCGCAGCGCCAGACCGTGGCGGTCTCCCGGCTCATGCTGCACGCCTGGCGGCTGGGTTTCCGCCATCCCATCAGCGGGGAGCGGATGTCTTTTCGCAGTGAGATTCCGGAAGCATTCCAGCCTTTCCTGCCGCCGGGAGGGGTGGAGGCGATGGAGATCCGCGGAGCCTGAAATTCTTCCTTGGCGGGGCCCCAAGACCGGCGGAAGGTGGAAGCCCGCATCCCATGAGTCAAGAGTCCGCACCTCCCCCCTCGTCATCCACCCTCAGTTGGGAAGACAGTCTCGCCACCTTTTTGCTTCGGGAGGAAGGGTTGGAAGCGCTCCGGGTGGATCCTCGCCAGCGCAAGATTTCCCTCGCCACCCTGGGTCCGGTGGATCTGGAGGCCATTCAGGAACGGCTCGAAGGGCTCCTCGCGACGCTCGATGAGCCCGGTTGGACCCCGTCGCCAGTGTCTTCCGCCAAGCCTGCTCCGGCCGGGTTCGGACTGCGCGTCTCGCATCCGAAGGTGAATGAGATGCTGCTGGAGAAACCCTCCTGCGACACCGCTCCCAAACTCTGGACCTGGCGGGAATTCTTTTGGCCGGAGGCCGATGAACTGGAAAACCAGAGCCGGGCCGAATGGGTCGCTTTGGCATGGCAGGCAGGCATCTGTGGCGTGGCTTTGGCAACCGGCTGGGCCCTGACCCGCGTTGGGATCGGTCCCCCCTGGCTTGCGATCCAGTTTTTCACGGTGTCTCTGATTGCGGGAGGCTGGGACGCCGCCAAGGACACCTGGGAAAAGCTGCGCCAAGGCCAGGTCGATGTGCACTTCCTGATGCTGGCGGTAGCCCTCGGGGCGGTCAGCATCGGAGCGTGGCTGGAAGGCGGGCTCCTGCTCTTCCTCTTTTCCTTGTCGGGTGCCCTGGAGCATTTTGCCCTGCACCGGACCCATCGGGAGATCAGCGCCCTGACCAAGGCCGCGCCGAAAACCGCCCGGATGCTCCATGCCGACGGGCGCGAGGAAGTGGTCCCGGTGGTGCTCCTGCGTCCCGGAGACCAGTTGCGGGTCCTGCCTGACGAGGCCTTCGCGGTAGACGCGGACATTCTGGAGGGCGAGTCCGCGGCCGATGAATCCAACCTGACCGGAGAAGCCCGCCCGGTCCCCAAGCGGGCGGGGGATCCCGTTTACGGGGGGACGCTCAATTTGTGGGGAAAAGTCCGGGTGCTTGTCACGCGGGTCGCCGCGGAAAGTTCTCTCCAGAAAATTGTCCGGATGATCCGTGACGCCCAGCATCTGAGGGCTCCGAGCCAGCGGTTCACCGACCGGTTTGGCACCCCCTACACCTTGGGCATTCTCGGACTTTCCTTGGCCATGTTTTTCGTCTGGTGGCTGGGTTTTGACATCCCTCCCTTCCGCTCCACGGCAGAAGGGCATTCCGCCTTCTACCGGACCATGACCCTGCTCGTGGTCGCGAGTCCCTGCGCGCTGGTGTTGAGCATTCCTTCCGCCATTCTCGCCGCCATCGCCTGCGGAGCCCGCCGGGGGGTGCTCTTCCGGGGGGGGGCGGCAGTGGAGAACCTGGCGCTCGCCGACGCGGTGGCCCTCGACAAGACCGGGACCCTGACCCGGGGGGAATTGAAAGTCGGTTCGGTGGAAAGCTTCCCTCCCGGCCGCGAGCGGGACGTGCTGGAGATCGCCCTGACGCTCGAGCAGCACTCCAACCATCCCATTGCCCGTGCCATCGTGGCCCATGCCGCCGCCGAGGGCGTCGTGGCTCAGGACGTCGATGATTTCCGCTCCGTCACCGGACAGGGACTCAAAGGCCGCATAGGTGCCGAGTTGAGTTATTTGGGAAGGCGCGAACTGATCGAGCGCGGAGAAATGGGGGAATGGATCCGCCAGGTGCCTGATCCGCCTCTCGAATACACCGAAGTCTGGGTGGTGCGCCGCGACGTGGTGGGGCGTCTCCTGCTCCGTGACGAGGTCCGCGAGCAGAGCGGTCCGGTCATGGAGCGTTTAAAAAAGGACGGGGTCTACACCATCATGCTCACCGGAGACCGCCGCGGAGCCGCCGAGCAGGTCGCCAAGAGGCTGGGGGTGGCCGAGGTTCGGGCCGGATTGCATCCCGAGGAAAAAGTCTCCGCGATCCAGGAATTGACCGCCTCCGGTCACCGGGTCGCCATGGTCGGCGATGGGGTCAATGACGCCCCCAGCCTTGCCGCCGCCTTTGTTTCGGTCGCCATGGGAGGCAAGGGAAGCGATGCCGCTCTGGAGCAAAGCGACGTGGTGCTGATGGATGACCGCATTGAGAAATTGCTCACCGCCCGGGCCATCAGCAAGCGCGCCCGGTCCATCATCCGGCAGAACCTCGCGATTTCCCTCGGAACCGTGGTCCTCATGATCGGGGCGTCGCTCTTCGGACTGGTGCCCCTCACCATCGGGGTGCTGGCCCATGAAGGCAGCACGGTCGTGGTCTGTCTCAACAGTCTAAGACTGCTCTTCCTCAAGGAGGTGAAGGTGGCGCCGGAATGAAGGAGTGGGCTTGCCATCCGCAGCATTTCCGACTTCAGATCAGCTCACGGATCGGATCCACTCCGGGACTGAGCAGATACTGCGGCCGACCATTCGCATCCTCCACGGTGGTGTGCCGCAGGTCGATGCCCACATTGTGGTAGAGGGTGGCAAAGACTTCTTCAAAACGAACGGGTCGTGACGCGACCTCCCCGCCCGTCCGGTCCGTCGAGCCGATGACCTGTCCGGTGCGCATGCCCCCGCCTGCGAGAAGGGCGCAGGTCACGCGCGGCCAGTGGTCGCGGCTGTTGTTGGCGTTGATTTTGGGTGTTCTCCCGAACTCACCCCAGACGACCACCGACACGTCGCGATCCAGCCCTCTTTCATGGAGATCGGTGATGAGGGCGGACAGCCCCTGATCGAGGAGGGGAAACTCGCGGCGCGAGCTGGGGAAGTTCATGCCATCTCCGCCATGCCAGTCCCACCGGCTATAGTTGAGAGAGACGACGCGGGCGCCGGCCTCGACGAGGCGTCGGGCGACGAGGAAATTGCGGATCATCCGCGGGGCGCCGTCGCGCTGGTAGGCGGGATCATTCACGCCATAGCGGTCCAGAATGCGGGGATCCTCGCGGGACAGATCGAGGGCATTGACCAGCTCCGCTCCGGAGAGAATCTCAAGGGCCTGGCGGTTGAAATGGTCGATGCCCTTCATCAGTCCGGTGGTGTCGGCCTCCCGGCGGAAGGCGTCGACCGCGCGGAGCAGAGTGCCCCGATCCTCCAGGCGCTCCAGGGTGACGCCTTTGAGGGTCATGCTCTGGGCCTTGGCATTGGGATCTTTGGCCACCAGCGGCATCGGGGAATGGGCGGACCCGACGAAGCCACCGGTCCCGGGCTCCCCCCAGGTCCGGTTGCCGGTCGGATACATCATGGACACATGGGCCGGCACGCCGGGCAGGGAGCCCTGGAGCCGGGAAACCCAGGCCCCCATGGCAGGCCAACCGCCGGGGGGCGCGGAGTTCTGGTCTTTGAAGGTGCGGCCGGTCATGCACTGGTAGCAATCGTGGCGGCCTTCCGAGTCATGGAGCGAGCGGATCAGGGCGAACTTGTCGGCCATCTTGGCGAGCTGGGGGAAGAGCTCGCAAATTTCCATCCCCGGCACATTGGTCCGGATGGGGCGGAATTCCCCCCGCACCTCGGAAGTGGCATCCGGCTTGAGGTCGAACATGTCGAGATGCGACGGTCCTCCCGGCAGGTAAATGTTGATGATGGCCTTGTGGGACCGGCCGGTGCCGGCCTGCTGCTCGGCGGCGAGCAATTGGGAGAGGCTCAGGCCACCCGCGGCCATGCTGCCGACGCGGAGGAATCCGCGGCGGGACATGCGGTCGCAATGGCTGTGGCTGGCGTCGGAACGGCCGTAGAGATTGAGCATGGGAGGGGCGTTGGACGGAGGTGGGGTTGCAGGTGTCAAAATTGTATCGATTCGTCTTGCTCTCGCCCATTCCCTATTCGCGCCACAGACCGCCCCGCTTCCATGGAAAAGTGGAATTCCGAAGTCGATTTCAGGCCCTGGCGTGGTATAGGGCAGGGTCCCGTCGGAAGCCGTCTCCTCCATGCCGCCATTCTTCAAACGCCACTGGCCGATTCTGGCCGCGATCCTCTCCGGAGTGCTCTGTGGTCTGGCCTTTCCCCTGTGGAATGTGTCCGCGCTTGCCTGGCTGTGGCAGTGGCCTCTCCTCGCCGCTCTCTGGCTGGCTCCGCCCGTGACCCGCCGGCGCGCTTTCGGACTGGGTTTCCTCATGTCCTATGCCTTTTTCCTGACTTCCCTGTGGTGGCTTCATGAACTGGGACGCACCGCGGGCAGCCTCTGGGCGGGGCTCGCCGCCTGGACCTTGCTGCCGCTTTATCTGGCCCTTTACGGGGGCGTCTGGGCCGTGGTCGTGGCCACGGCGGGACGCTGGAGACCCGTCGAGGCGACCTCTTCCGGGGAACGGCGCCACTGGTTGTCGGGTCTGGTTACCGCTTCCCTTCCCGGATTGTTTGCGGCCGGGCTCAATGCGGCCACCTGGACCGGCTTGGAGTGGCTGCGCGGCGTGGCCTTTTCCGGCTTTGGCTGGAACAGCCTGGGCGTCTCCCAGTACCGGTCCCCCGTTTTGATCCAGATCGCTGATTTCACGGGAGTGGCCGGCGTGTCATTTCTCCTGCTCTTCGCGGGACAGATCGGGTTTCTCACCGTGGTCAGGCTGATCCGGGAGATGCGGGACCGCCGTCTCATGAGGCCGCATCTCGATTTCACATTGGCCATGGCCCTGGTCATGATCACGGTGCTTTATGGAATTGCCCGGCTCACGCCGCGGCCCGACGAAAAGACCGTCCCGGTGCGGACCCTGATCGTGCAGCTGGCGACACCGATCGACCTGCCCGTGACCAGGGAAACGCTCGAAAAAATCTATGAGGACTACCATGACCTGACGAGCGCCTTCTGCGGCCTCGGCGGTGGGGTCGATCTCGTGGTCTGGCCCGAGTCAGCCCTGCCGGGCCAGTTCTACCAGCGGGGTCTCCAGGAGCGGATCGACCTCACCCTGGCCCAAGGAAACTTCCACCTTCTGACCGGGGGCGATATTCATGAGATGGGAACTGGTGAAGATTACAACTGTCTCATTCTGATGCACCGCCGGGCCATCGAGGGGCAGATCCACCGCAAGCGGCATCTCGTTCCCTTCGGCGAGTACATCCCCCTGCGGGAATCCTTTCCCCTGTTTGCCTGGGTCACCGGGTCGATGGTGCCTTCCGACTTCTCCGCCGGGACCAACTCCGAGCCTCTCCGGATGGAGGATTCACCGGTCAGCCTGATTCCATTGATCTGCTTCGAGGACACGATGGGAGAACTGGCGAGGGACTTTGTCCGGCCCGAGCCCCAGATCATCGTGAACGGGACCAACGGGGCCTGGTTTTGGGAAAGTGCGAACATGGAGCAGCACCTTGCCAATGCCATCTTTCGCGCGGTGGAATTGCGCCGACCCATGGTCCGCGCGGCCAACACCGGAGTGAGCTGTTTCATTGACCAGCGGGGCCGGCTCATCGACCAGGGAGGCATCGACCGCATTGAGGATCCGGACACTGGCAGCACGTTCACCCGCGGTACTCTGACGCAGACTCTGGACGTCCCTTTGGCCGGGGAAATCACCTTTTACGCCGCCCATGGTGAGCTCTTTGGTAAACTGTGCGGCGTTTCGGCCCTTCTGGTGCTGGCGGGCGGATGGCTGCGTCGGAAGGCGGCGCGCTGACCGGTCACCGGGGGATCCGATGCTTCGGCCCCTGCGGGGCTCCCCTGTCACTTCGCGCGGGTTTGGAAGGTCCGGCGGTGGTCCCGGGAAGGTACGGCGATGGTGTAGGAAGTTCCGTCCGGGCTTACTTCGCACTGGATTCCATGAGCCTCGCAGGCTTCGCCGAGGTCTCCCAGGTTCGCGATGTGTTCCGGTGTGGTGTTGTTTTCGTGGTCTTGTCGCACATTTTCATGCACCTGGTACATGGCCTGAATCGTCGGGGTGGCCCGCAAGGCGGCCATGGTTAGGGCGCTGGTGCCTTTGCGGGGACCGTTGTTCATCACCGAAACGGTCGGAGAGATGCTTTGGATGAAGCGCGGGTTGTTGCTCACATCCAGCCCATGGTGGTTCACCTGGTAGAGATCCACCGTGCCGACGAGATTCACCGGGCAGACGAGACGTTCCTCGACCGCCCAGGTCAGATCCCCACCGTCGAGGAACCGGAAATCCCCGCATTCCAGCAGGAGGACGAGGCTGTTGGCATTGTCCGAAGTGTCGACCCGGGATGGCTGGGCGGTCGGGGCGGCTTCGCACAAGGCGCTGTTGGGGGGCGCGCCGGGGGGCGGTTCGACGAGTTTTTGATTGGCCGCGAGGCAGCGCAGGACCACCGGTGCGGCGCCTGGAGTGGTGCCGGGGCGCAGTGGAATGCGGTCTCCTGCCGCGAGAGTGACGCGTTTTCCGACCCGAGCGGAGCGATAGGGGTGGCTGGACAGATTCCACTTCACGTCCTCTTTTCCGGAGTCCGGACTGACATCGGTGAGGCCTTTGTCATAGAGCGTGCCGACCGGCATGAGTTCCGCCAACTCGGCGAGTCCGCCGAAATGGTCGATGTGGAAATGCGTGATCACGACATGGTCGATCTGCTTCAGACCGGCGACTTTCGTGGCCACGTGGTGGATCCGTTTCGGGTCCCTTCCCCGTGGATTTCCCGTGTCGATGAGCACCGACTCGCCCCCGGGAGTCACGAGGAGGGTTGATCCCCCGCCTTCCGAGTCGATCCAGTAAATGCGGAGCCCTTCTCCGGCAACTGCCGCCGGGACCGGGACCGTGAGGAGCAGCAAGAGAGACCGGAAAAGAAGTCGAAAAGAATGCATGGGTGGGCGCATTCTTCCGTGAGAGGGCAGGGCGCGTCAATCCCAAATGCCGACGGGAAGTGCGATGTCCGTGATGACGCCTTGGATTGGTCTTGCCGGGATTCCCCCCGGCGTGATAAGAAACAGGCATGACACGCCCCGAGACCACGTCTTCCCTCAGCCGTCGCCACCTTCTCAAGTCTGCTGCCGTGCTCGCCGCCGGTCAGACTTTCAGACCGCTCCGAGCGGCCGATCCCGGCACCGCCAATCCTCTCAAAGGCCGCCTCTACAAAACCCTCAAGATCGGGATGATCGGTGTCGAGGGTTCCCTGACCGACAAATTCAATGCCGCCAAGGAAGCGGGCTTTCTTGGCGTGGAGATGAACGCCCCGGGGATGGATATCGCAGCGACCAAAAAGGCCATCCTGGAATCCGGTCTCCCGGTCGATGGCACCGTCTGCGCCGATCATTGGAACGTCCGGCACACCGACCCCAAGCCCGAGGTCCGGGCCCAGGCCTTGGCCACACTGAAACAGGCGCTCATCGACACCCATGAGGTGGGCGGGCACAGCGTCCTCCTGGTCGTCGGGCGCGGCGGAGATGGCCCCGAGGAGGAAATCTGGAAGCGCTCTGTGGAGAACATTGCCCAGGCCGTCCCTCTCGCCGCCAAGCTGGGGGTCTCCATCGCGATCGAGAATGTCTGGAACCAGTTCCTATACAACCATGAGGGAGGATCCGACCAGAACGCCGAAAAGTTCGTTCGGTATGTCGATGAGTTCAAATCCCCCTGGGTCGGCATGCATTTCGACATCGGCAACCATTGGAAATACGGCAGCATGGGGGACTGGATCCGGGCGCTCGGCAAGCGCGTGCTCAAGCTCGACGTGAAGGGCTTCAATCGCGCCGAGAACAAATGGGCCGACATCGGCGAAGGCGATCTGGACTTTGCCGATGTCCGTGCCGCGTTGATCGAGATCGGGTTCAACGGATGGTGCGCCGCCGAAGTGGGCGGGGGCAAGCTGGACCGACTCAAAGAGGTGTCGCAGCAGATGGACCGGGTTTTTCTGCTCTGAGAAGGACCGGTCCAACAAGCTGGGTATCTGAAGAAATCGTTACCTGCGAAGTTTTGACCGCGGGGAATCAGCCGCGCACAGTGGTGCGCTTATGCCGGCTGTTTCGAGTTCTCCCTGTCGCCCTTCCCTCTTTCCCCGTCGGGCCCATGATGCCCTGTTCCGGCGGGTCCACGGCAACACCCTGATCTACAACACCTGCTGGGAGGATCCGCGGCTCGACCGCGAAATGCTGGGTCTCGACCGGCACAGCCGCGTGGTCATGATCACCAGCGCCGGCTGCAACGCTCTCGACTATCTCCTCGACGGCCCGGAAGTCATCCACGCCATCGACATGAACCCGCGGCAGAACGCCCTGCTTCAGTTGAAGCTGGCGCTTTTCAGGCATGCCGACCATGAGGAATTGTTTCGTGTCTTCGGCCAAGGGGTCCGTCCCGGCTTCCGGGAACTGCTCCCGGCACTTGCGCCATCGCTCCCTCCGTTCGCGAGGGATTTCTGGAGGATGAAGCACAAGTATTTTGAAAAGCTTCCGCTCAACCCTTCCTTTTATTACCGGGGCACCTCCGGACAGATCGCTTGGTTGGTCCGCCAAGCCATGCTGGCGGGAAGTTCCCGCGTTCGCGATTTCTCCGCGCGTCTCCTCGAGGCCGGCAGCACCGAGGAACAGGCGGCGCTCTATGGGCAGGTGCGTCCGGCCTTATGGAATGTCTTCAATTCCTGGCTCGTCCGCCAACCTGTGGTCATGGCCATGCTGGGAGTGCCTCGTCCGCAGATCCGGCTCATCGAATCGGAATTCCCCGGAGGTCTGTCCCATTTCGTGCAGGAAAAAATGGAGCGTGTCCTGACCCGGTTGCCCATGAAGGACAACTATTTCTGGCGGGTTTATGCGACCGGTGCCTACACTCCCGACTGTTGCCCAAACTACCTGCGCCCTGAGCATTTTGCGACGCTCCATGAACGTGCCGGCAGGATTCGCACCCACACCACCACCGTGGCGAATTTCCTGCGCGAGAATCCGGGCTCCTATTCGCACTACGTGCTGCTGGATCACCAGGATTGGCTGGCCGCCCACGATGCCGCCGGGCTGGCCGTAGAGTGGCGTCTCATTCTGGAAAACAGCCACCCCGGCACCCGCATTCTCATGAGGTCCGCCAGTGTGCAGATTGATTTCCTGCCACCGGACATCCTGGGGCGGATTCGTCTCCATCCTGAAATCACCGACCGGCTCCACCCACTCGACCGCGTGGGCACCTACGGTTCCACCCTCCTTGCCGAAGTGCGATGAATCCGTCCGCGAATGGTGTCGCCCCCCCGTCCGACGGTGATGCCTTGAGGCGTTACTACCGTCTTCACGCGCCCCTTTACGACGCCACGCGGTGGTCTTTTCTCTTTGGGCGCACCGGTCTGGTCACCCTAGCCCGCCAGCGGCAGCCCGGGGTGCGGAGGATTCTCGAGATCGGCTGTGGCACCGGCAAAAACCTGGAGTCCATCGCGAGGGCTTTTCCTGAAGCCGAAATCCGGGGATTGGACCTCAGCGCGGAAATGCTCGAGCAGGCCGGGAAACGAGTCCGGCCTCTGGGGGACCGGGTGCGTCTTCTCCATCAGGCTTATGATCACCCCGTCGGTGGAGGGGAGGGGCCGTTCGATCTTGTCGTGCTTTCCTATTGTCTGACCATGATCAATCCGGGCTATGACCGGGTCCTCGCCACCTGCCGGCAGGATCTTTCCCCGGAAGGGCTTCTCGCGATTGTCGACTTTCACGACAGCCCGGTTCACGCCTTCCGCAAGTGGATGGGAGTGAACCATGTCCGGATGGAAGGTCAGATTCAAATGACGCTCCGGGCTCAGGGTTGGCGACCGGAGTTTGAAAAAGTGAGCCCTGCCTACGGCGGCTTGTGGCGTTGGCTGACCTACCTGGGGAGGATTTAATCAGCGGTAGGTTCATGAGACGGTGACGTAGCCTCTGACAAACTCCGCGAGCGTCATGGGGCGCTTGCCTTCCGGCTGCACTTTGGCCGGAACGATCCCGACGCCGGGGGTGCCGGTGCGGAAATGCCACTCTCCCGCCACATTGCGTTGCAACGGGCTGGCAGAAGGTTCAGCGGGCTCGGATGACACGAAGGTCAGCGGCGGAAAGACTTTGAGCCGCTGGGGGCCGCGTGGGGTCTCCACCGGGGTGTTGGTTCCGGGCCAGGGATCGTAGGCTCGGATTTTCCGTTCGAGGAAGTCCGATGGCTGGCTCCAGTCGAGAAGGCCGTCCTGGCGGTCGAGTTTGGTCGCGATTGTCACCTGAGCTTCGTCCTGCGGAATCCGCGGTGCGCTGCCATCGGCCAGGAGCGGCAATCCCCGTTCCAGCAGGCCGGGCCCCAGATCGGCCAGCCGGTCATGCAGGCTGCCCCCGGTCTCCTCGTTGGAAAGCGGGAGCGGACTGGTCAGGATGACATCGCCCGCATCCAACCTGGCCGTCACATGCATCAGTGAAAGCCCCGATTCGGCATCGCCCGCAAGAATCGCTGACTGGATCGGGGAAGCGCCCCGGTGTCGGGGCAGGAGGGAGGCGTGCAGATTCACACAGGCAAGGCGGGGCATCTGCAGAACCCGGCGGGGCAATAGTTGGCCGTAAGCCATGACGACAAAAATGTCAGACTGGAGGGCTTCCAGAGCTGACAGGACCTCCTCGTCCTTGCGGAGATTTTCCGGCTGGAACACCGGCAGACCATGCTTCTGAGCCAGGACTTTTACCGCCGGGGGTTGGGCGGCGAGATGCCTTCCCGCCGGCCGGTCAGGCTGCGTGACCACCCCCACCATGCGCACTCCCGGTGCCGTCAGGAGCCAGCGCAGGGAAGGCAGGCCGATCTCGCCGGTGCCAAAGTAAACGATGCGGAGCAAGGCTTCGGGGAGGCGTCGGAAGCGGGAGGGGTGGGCCCGGAAGGGGCGGATTACTTCAGCGCGTCGAGGCCGAAGCTCTTGAAGACCACGGCTTCAGGGTCCCGGTCGGAAGGATTGGCTCCTTTTTCAAAGACCGCATAAATGGTCTTTCCATCGGAGGCCATGTCGGAGTAACCAGCAACGCCTTCCTCAATGACGAAGCTCTTGGCCCAGGTTTTGCCATTGTCGGCACTGAGACGGGCCGTGAGCGACTTGCGCATGATCATGTTCGCTGGATTGGCGAAAACGATGCCGCCTTCCACCTGGGTGAAACTGGCGTGGCAAATAGGCTCGGCAAGCGCATCAATGTAGGCAATCTCGCTCCAGCCGGTCGCGCCATCCTTGCTGGTGGCCTGACCCCGTTTGCCTTGAAGGCCCTTGTTGCGCACATTGATGAGGACCGTGCCGTCCCCCGCCTGGACGATGGCCGCTTCGCCGGGAAGTTCCATTTTGGAACCGGTCTTGGTTCCTTCCAAGGTCGCCTCATGGGCCACGATGTCACCGCGCTTCCAGGTTTTGCCGCCATCATCGGAGAAAATGGTGGATACGGCAGCCGGCTGCATACCGATACCCATCTCGCCTTTGGAAACCCAGACCGGGGTCACGAGGCGCCCGGTGTCTTTCAGCTGAATGCCATGTCCGGGGCTGGTGGCGATCAGTTTCCAATCCACTTCGGGACGGAAGGCGTCAAAGGTTGCGGTGATTTCGACCGGGGCGGACGCGGCGGCTCCGGTGTCGTCCGTCTTGAGGTAAAAGCAACGGTTGAACTCCACACAGTAAAGCCAATGGACTCCGCCGTCCTTGTCCGCGATGGCGCTGACATTGTGCAGCCCGATCTGTCCGGCTTCCGCGGCACCCTTGTCCAGTAGCACTGGATTCTGCTTGGCATCGGTCGGCTTTTTGGCCAGTTCGACGGCGTCGCTCCAAGTCTTGCCCCCGTCCTTGGAAACCCGGAAAAAGACCATCGCGTCGCTCCAGCGCATCTCGGGATTTTTGCGCCCCTCGGCATAGGCGATGAGATTTCCGGAAGTCGTGCGGACGATGCCGGGCAGACGATACATTCCGTAATCCTTGTCTCCGTGGTTGAACAAAACGGTGGGATCCTGGGCCGGAGCCAGTGGCGCGAGCAGCAGGGCGGCGGCGAAGAGGGGCTGAAGGAGGCGTTTCATAAGGGATAAGCAGGCAGAATCTGAAAATTCAGGCCGATACAATGCCCCGCTTCCTTCGAATGCCAACCCGAAAATCGCCAAAGGCACGCCCCGCAGACCATGCCAGGTCAAACTGCGGGCCGCAATCCGGAGGGGGACTTCTCTCACCAGGGGAGAGTGCACGAGTGTCTCCGGCCATGGGACCCGTCCGGTGGATCTCCCCTCGCGGAGGATGCCAACCTGTGGTAAACAAGGTCATGAATCCACGGGTGTTGTGTTTGGTGTTTGATGGTCTCGAAGAAATCGAAACGGTCGCTCCGGTGGACCTCCTCCGCCGGGCGGACGTGGAGGTCATCATGGCCTCGGTTCTCGGGACGGGCCTTGTGACGGGTCGCTGCGGCATTGCCCTGCGCGCGGACCGCGCTCTTGAGGAAGTCGTGGGAGAATCGTTTGATCTGCTTCTCATTCCCGGTGGCCCCGGGGTGGCGGACCTACGCGAAGCGGGACAGGCCGCCAAGCTGGCGCGCCACTACCACGACGCAGGCAAACCCGTGGCGGCGATTTGTGCGGCCCCCACGGTGCTGCACGATGCCGGTTTGCTGGAGGGACGTCGCTACACGTCCCACGCCGGGGTCCGGGACGAATTGATCCATTCCCTGCCCGGGGAAGCGGTGGTGGAGGATGGAAACCTGATCACCTCGCAGGGCGCCGGAACCGCTGTGGCCTTCGGCCTCGCTCTGGTGCGGCGCCTCTGTGGCCCCGCCAAAGAAGCCGAGGTCCGGCGGGGCATCATGCTGTGAGCCTCCTGCCGGGCCTCACGGGCGGATGGGATTGAGGCCACTTTCTGGCTCAATGTTCATGATCCGGTCGTGGATCTTGAGGATCTCCTTGGATTTCTCGAAAAAGTCCGTCACCTCCTGAGCGCTGGCCTTGTTGGTGGAGCTCACCGCCTCCAGTTCAGCGAGATACTTGTCGGAGTCCAGTTCCAGGGACTGCATCTGGGACTGCGCCCGGGCGTAAGCATCCGCAACCTTGGTGCGGGCTCGCTCGAAGGCTTCCCGCTGTCCTTGGTCCTTGAAATACTCTGCTTCCTGGGCCCGGTAATCCTTGCTGAAAATCCTCCGGAGGAAGGCGTGCTTCTGTTTCGGAGCGGTTGCCGCGGGTAGGTTCAGCTGGTCGGTGAGGTAGTTGTCCAACTCCCGGAACTCATTGATGGGCTTTTTGTACTGGCTGTGGAGCATCGCCAGGCCGTTGGTGACCGCCTCCAGTTTTTTGGCTTCCTCTTTGTCCAGCGCCTGACCGGATTTCAGTTTGTCCTCGACCGAACCGATGTATTCGAGCGTTTTCTTGCTGTCATAGACAATTTCGTTCATCTGGGCGTAGATGCGCTCGACCTTGTCCTGATGGTCTTTTTTGAGTTGGTCGACCTGCTGGGTCCATTCCGTTTTGAGGCGTTCCACTTCGGCTTGCTTGTCGATGAGCTGGCTTTCAGTTTCACGCTTGGCCTCATTGGCTTTGTCGAGCTCCAGTTTGGTGGCCTTGACCGAGGCGTCGAGCTGGAAATTGAGCGTTTTTTCCTCGGAGTAGAGTTGTCCCAGGTAGGCGACGCCGCCAACGGCGCCCAACAGGAGCACCCCGAGGATCACGCTCACGATGGCGGCAATCGGGCGGCGGGGAGGATTGTCAGTGGTATCCGTACTCATGGGTAGTAAGGTAAAGCGAAATACTGTTACTTCCAACGGTTCGTTCTCAAACCGGCAATTCTTTCACCTTTTTCCCCCAGCGATGGCCAATGAATCCACCCATCCTGATCCGGTGGCCCTGCGTGACGCCTTTTTGCGGGCCATAGCTCCGGGTCACTATTTCCGGATGTTTGACTGTCTTCCCGGCATTCTGTTTTTCGCGAAGGATCCAGAAGGCAGGCTGCTGGCGGCGAATCTTCCCCTGATCCGGCATTACGGGCGCGCCACGGAAGCCGAGTTCATCGGTCTGACGGACTTCGATCTCCTGCCGCGCAGTCTGGCGGAAAAATTCCGGCAGGACGATCTGCAAGTCATGGCCACCGGGCAGCCGTTGCTCGACATTGTCGAGATCTTCGTCAAGCGTCAGGGCATTCCCGGATGGTTTGTGACAAACAAGATGCCCGTTTTTGACCACGACGGAAAAGTCATCGGGGTCATGGGAACCATCCAGGAATATGAGACCCAGGAGGATCTGCTGCCGACTGACAGCGATCTCCAGCCGGTGCTGGCCCACATTTCGACCCATTTTCACCAGGCGCTGCCGGTGCGGGATCTGGCGGCGATGGCGGGCTTGTCGGTGCGCCAGTTCGAGCGCCGATTCAAGGAGCAACTTAAGACCGGCCCCCAGGAGTTCATCATCAAGATGCGGGTCTATGCCGCCTGTGACCTGCTGCGGCGGACCCGGCGACCCATCGTGGAAATCGGCACGGACCTCGGGTTTTATGACCAAAGCGCCTTTACCCGTCATTTTCGCCGGACCATGGGCATCACTCCGTTGCAGTACCGCAAAACCTATCGGTGAGGGAGGAGGGACATACCCCAGGCGCTCTCCCCGGTTGACTCTGGCGCCGGATGGTGAAAAACTCCCGCTCCGCGCCGGTTCCTGCAGGGTGGATCCCCGGCGTCACCGCATTCCCCCATGAGCATCGATCTGCAATCCCCTCTGGGACAACGTCTCACCGAGGCCCGTCTCATCGCCGTTCTGGTCATCGACCGGGTCGAGGACGCCGTGCCGCTCGCCAAGGCGCTGCTTGCGGGAGGGGTTCGGGCCATGGAACTGACACTCCGCACGCCGGTGGCCTTGGAAGCGCTGCAGGCGGTGCGTCGCGAAGTCCCGGGGATGCTGGCCGGCATCGGCACCATTCTCAGTCCCGGTCAGGTCGATGACGTGGTCGCCGCCGGGGCCGATTTCGGCGTTGCGCCGGCGGTGAATCCCGAGGTGGTGAACCACGCCCGTCTGCGCGGACTGCCCTTCGGGCCCGGGGTCATGACGCCCGGCGACGTCGATCTGAGCCTGCGGTTGGGATGCCATTTTCTAAAGTTTTTTCCCGCCGAGTCCTCGGGCGGATTGACCCACCTGCAGAACATCGCCGCGCCTTACCTTCACCTGGGGGTGAAGTTCGTGCCGCTCGGTGGAATCAAGCTCTCCAACCTTGCCACTTACCTCGCCTCGCCCCTTGTCGGCGCGGTGGGAGGTTCCTGGTTAGCGCCGCGGGACCTCATTCAGGCCGGGGATTGGGCAGCCATTGAACAGAATGCCCGCGAGGCCATGGCCATCGCCCGACCCTGACCCCAACAGCCTTGTCACCATGCCATTTGCTGAAGACGATGCCGAAGATCTCCGCCGCCTGGAGCGGTTGCTCCGGAACACGCTGCAACACGGGGATCCGGCTTTTCTGGAACGGGCCGGCCAGGCCGAAGCGACCCGCATTCTCGATCTGGCCTGTGGTGACTGCCGGGAGGCCGACATGCTCACCGGACTTTTCGGGCGACTTGGGGCGCCGGAATCCGAGGGAGCGGAACGCCTTGTCAAACTGACCGGAGTGGACATCCGGGCGAGGGAAATCGCGGAGGCGGCGGACCGTTTCCGTTCCGGACGGCTGCCTGATGCTCCCGGAGTGAGGCGGGAATTCGAATTTCTCGCCGGTGATGCCTCCAAACTCAGGGGGCACCGGCAAATGGGGGAGGACTTTGATCTGGTCTTTCTCCGGCACCAAAATTATTGGAACGGGGAGCGTGTCTGGGAAGAAATTTTCCAAGAAGCGCTCGACAAAATGGCTCCCGAGGGACGGCTCGTCATCACCTCCTACTTTGACCGGGAACACGGGCTGGCGTTGGAGACGATCCGCCGGCTCGGGGGGGAACTGATCACCACCGAGCGCAACAACGCTTCCCGCGACCTCGTGACCGAAGGCAAATCGGTTGACCGCCATCTCGCGGTGTTCCGTCGCAAACAGTAGGCGCAGGCTCCGGTTACGGGTTGAGCTGCCAGATCGCGGCGTTCAAGACCGTGGCAAAAGAGACCCAGGCCAAGTAGGGCACCATCATCCAACCCGCCGCCCGCGAAATCCGCCAGAAAGCGATGAGGGTGGCCAGAATGGTCACCCAGAGGAGCCCAATCGTCGCCAAGGCCCACCCCGGCTGGTGAAAGCGGAAAAAAACCTCTGACCATGCGGCATTCTGCAGCAGTTGGCAGAAGAACAAGGCCAGGGCGAGCCGGACCTCGAATCGCTTGGGAGAAAGCCAAACCCGCCAAGCGGCGATCGCCATCAGCGTGTAGAGCAGGGTCCAGACGGGACCGAAGAGCCAGCTGGGAGGATTCCAGGTGGGCTTGTTCAGTTGGGCATACCAGACCGGAATTTCCGGGATAGTGGTCCGGCTGCCCACGGCTGCCGTTCCATAGCACGCCAGAAGGAAAAACGCCAGCATTCCCCAAGCAAGGCGGTGGGATGACTTCCCTTGGGCCGTTTTCACCGGAGGAGCAGGAAGGGAAGGGGAGGTGCTGCTCATGAGTCTTTGCGACTGAAATTACTTCCTTTCCAGGATCTCCACTTCATAGCCATCAGGGTCGGTCACGAAGGCCATCTTCATTTTCTTGCCACTGGGGAATGCCTCGCGCCAGTCACCGGGCCAGATCTCAAGACCGGCTTTTTCCAGGCCGCCGCAATAGGCCAGGATGTCCTCGACGCCGATCGCGGTGTGCATGAGATCCTCGGGGAAACGGACCTCGAACTCCGGAGAGAAACAGAGTTCGAGAAAGTGTTCGTTGCCCTCCAGTTCAAGAAACGCCAGCTGGTTGCCGGCGGGAGATTTCTCCGTGCGTCGGGTGCAGCGGAAGCCGAGGGTTTCGTAAAAAGCGATGGAACGCTCCAGATCGCTGACACGGATGCGGGTGTGGAGAAATTTGATCATGACTCCCGCAATGTGGCCCGGGGTGGCGGGGTCGCAAGTCCAATCCCCCCGTGGAGTCCGAGTCCCCTCATTTGGTTTTGGCGGCGTTCCACGCGGCGTCCTTTTCTTCCAGGCTGGCGGCATCGAGGGTCTTTCCAGCCAAACGAAGGGTGTCTTCGACCGATTGAAAGCGGCGCACAAACTTGGTGTTGGCGGCGGCGAGGAGATTCTCGGGATCCAGACCGCACTTGCGCACGAGGTTCACCGTCGCGAAGAGCAGATCCCCCAGTTCCTCGGCGACCCGGGCCGGGTCACCGGACTCCAGGGCCTCCGCGACCTCGTCCACTTCTTCCCGGACTTTCGGCAGGACCTGCTCCGGATGCGGCCAGTCGAAGCCGACCTTGGCGGCCTTCTTCTGGATCTTGGCGGCCTGCATCAGCGCCGGCAAAGGACCCTGGGCGCTCTGAATGTGGTATTCCGCGGAAGCCTTGCCGGCGGTGGCGCGTTCCTGCTGCTTGATCTGATCCCATTGCCGCAGCACTCCCTGCGAGTCCCCGACCACCCTGTCGCCGAAGACATGCGGGTGACGCCGAATCAGCTTTTCACAGATCGCGGCGGCGACGTCATCCAGATCAAACGAGCCGGTTTCGGAGCCGATTTCGGCATGAAAGACCGGTTGGAGGAGCAGGTCGCCCAACTCATCGACGATGGCCTCCCGGTCCCCCGAGCGGATGGCTTCCGCGACTTCGTAGGCTTCCTCGATCAAGCAGGGGAGCAGCGAGAGGTGGGTCTGCTCGGCGTCCCAGGGGCAGCCGCCGGGGGCGCGGAGCCGGTGCATGAGGCGTTGCAGACGCTCCAACGGGGGCAGGGCGAGCAGCGCGGCCACTTCGTCGCCGTCATCGCTTGGGGTCTGGGAGATAGGGGGATTCATAGAAAGTCGGTGGTTGCGGCAGGTGGCTTACCTCTTGAACTTGCGGCGGACGATGTCGAAGAATTGCCGGGCTTCGCCGACATGGAGAAGGATGGCAATGCCGAAGTAAGCCGCTCCCGCGGTGCCGATGAGCGCGAGAAGCAGAACCGCGCGCCGTGGCAGGGTAAAATGATCCCAGTCAGCAAGCAGCCAATGGTTTCCCGCCACGGCCACCAGGGCAAGGGCCAGCAGGGAAGGCACGAGCCGGGCCAGGGTGGCGAACAGTTTCCCGGTGTCGAGTCCCCCGGCGATGCGGGCGAGCACCCCGTAAAGGGCCAGGCAGTTGGTGCAGGCGATCACGGCGGTAGAGAGGGCGAGATATTCATGGCCGAGTTTGAACACGAACACGAAGACCGAGTTCAGCGCGGCATTGAGCCCGATCGAGACGAGCGCGACCACCATGGGGATGAACCGGCGGTCGATCGCGGTGAAGGCGGGCTGGATGACTTTGATGCAGGAATAGAAAACCAGGCCGACCGCATACCAGCGCAGGGCGAGGGCTGTCGCGTGGGTTTCCTCGGCGGTGAACCTCCCGTGCTCATAAATCAGGGAGATGACCGGCTCGGCCAGCAGGTAAAGCCCGAGTGCCGAGGGCAGGGTGAGAAAAATGACGAGGCGGTTGCCCGCGCCAAGCACCTCGCGGAAGCGGGGGGTGAGGCCTTCGGTCGCCACCCGGGACAGCACCGGCAGGGTCACCGTGGCCACCGCGACTCCGAAAACCCCGAGGGGAAGTTGCATGAGACGGAACGCATTGCTAAGCCACGAAACCGGGCCATCCTTCACCGCCAGACTGGAGGCGAAAATGGTGTTAAGGAATACATTGACCTGCACGGCGCTCCCCGCGATCACCGCCGGCCACATCAAGGAAAGAATGCGCCGCACCCCGGAGTCCGACCAGTCACGGCTGAAGCGAAAGCGGTAACCGCAGCGGCGGAGGCTCGGCAGCTGGAAGGTGAGCTGCGCCAGTCCTCCCAGGAGCGTCCCGAAGCTGAATCCCATGAGGGCCCGGGGACCCCAGGCCGGATCGAGAAGCCAGCCCAGACCGACCCCGCCGACGATGGAGACGAGGTTGAAAAAGCTGCTCGCGGTGGCGGGCACACCGTAGATTTTTTTTGAATTGAGAATACCCATGACCAGCGCCGCCAGTGACACCAAGAGGATGAACGGGAACATGATGCGGGTTAGCAGAATGGTCAGTTCCAACTTCGCGGGATCGTTCCGCCATCCGCTGGCCAGCAGGGTGACAAAGGGATCGGCCAGGAGGATGCCGGCGAGGCTGACCGCGCTCATGAAGACAGCGGCGAGGCTGATGATGCGATGGGCCAGTTGCCAGGCGGCGCCGTCGCCTTCCGTCTTCAGTTTTTGTGAAAACACGGTGACGAAAGCCGTGCTTAGCGCGCCTTCGGCGAAAAGGTCGCGCAGCATGTTGGGAATGCGGAAGGCGACAAGGAAACAGTCGCGCAGTTCCTTGGTGAACAGGGCGGAGAACACCATGTCGCGGACCAGTCCAAGGATCCGGCTGCCGAGAATGGCGACAGCCACCACCCCGGTGGCCCGGGCTCCCGCGGGTTTTTCGTCGGCGGCATCCGGAGCGGGTGGCGGGTTGCTGGGCGGAGGGGACATGTGCGGAAAGGGCGTGAGAGCTAAAGGCGTGATCAACCGGGATGGCCGACCCTGTTTCGGGGATAGGGCCGCATTTCAGAAAGGAGAACGTCCCCGGACCGCGCCGACATTCCAGACTTCGACCGCGTTTTCGGGGAGTTCTTCGAGAAACCGGGACGGCTCCTGGGTGCCGATCCCGCTCCAGGAACCTCCCCACCAGAGTGGGTAGGTGAGGAACAACTGATCCTCGGCACGGGTCACGGCGACATAAAAGAGCCGGCGCTCTTCCTCCAGTCCGGTGCCGTCCTCATCGTTCTCGATGACGCGCTTGTTGGGAAACATTCCCTCGGCGAGCCAGGCCACAAAAACGGCCTGCCATTCGAGGCCTTTGGCCTGATGGACGGTTGAGAGACAGACCGATTGTTCCTCGCGGACGGCTCCGCCCGCTCCTGCCGCATCCTGGCCGGCGAGCAGGGAGAGCTGGGAAAGAAACTCCCCGATGTCGGAAAAGCCGCGGGAGAAGCTGTGGAGATGCTCCAGGTCTTCCAGCCGGTTCACGGCATTGGGGAAAGACTTTTCGGCATACTCGCGGTAGACGCCCTCGACGATGCTGGTCATCATTTCAGCAGGAGGCTTGGGCTCGCCAGCCTCGGTCATCAGTTCGTCCAGAGTGTAGGCCATCTGCTCCCAAGCTTCGCGGCTTTTTGCCGGGACCGGGAGCGTGAGGAGGATTTCCGAGAAGCAGGGCACGACCGGGGCTCCGGCGGCATCGCTGAGCAACCACCGGTCCCAGATTTTGGTCGCGGTTTTGGCCCCGATGCCGGGGAGGAGTTTCAGCATGCGGTGGAACGCCACCTCGTCACGCCGGTTCGCGGCAAACCGCATGAAGCTGGCGACATCCTTGACATGGGCCTGCTCAAAAAACCTCAGCCCACTGGTCACGGTGAAGGGGATGCCTCGCCGGGTCAGCTCCATCTGGATTTCCATGGAGTGAAAGTGGGCGCGGTAGAGGACGGCCATCGCGGACCATTCGAGGCCCTCCTCGTCGTGCAGTTCCTGCAGCCGCTGGGCGATGAAGGAGGCCTGCATGTTCACATCCTGCAAGGGCACCAGGGCGGGGAGGGCGGCGGCTTCGGGGCGGGCCGGGGCCAGCTCCTTGCGGAACTGGTGTTCATTGCGCAAAATCGAGGCGTTGGCCAACTCCAGGATCTGCGGGACACTGCGGTAGTTGGTCTCAATCTTGTGAACGTGGGCCCCGGGGTAGCGTGTCGAGAAATCGAGGATGTTGCGGAAGTCCGCCCCCCGCCAGGAATAGATCGACTGGGCATCATCTCCGACCACCATGAGGTTTTTGTGATGGGCGGCAAATAGGTCGATCATTTCTCCCTGGATGGCATTGGTGTCCTGGTACTCGTCGACGAGGACAAACTCGAACCGGCGTTGGTAGGAGTCCGCGATGCCGGGATGGTCTTGCAGTAGCCGGACCGTTTTCACCAGCAGATCGTCGAAGTCGAAGCAGTTGGTTTTTTGCTTTCGCCGTTCGTATTCCTCACCGATGCGGGCAATGGCCTCCTGGTGATGGGCGAGATAGGAATACCGTGTTTCCAGCGTGTCCTCAAGGGATGCCGTGGTGTTCTGCGAGAGGCTGAGCACGTCGGCCACCACTTCCGGCTTGGGAAAACGTCCTGCTTTGGGGTCGATTCCGCAGTCCTGGTAGACCGAGAGCAGGAGGTCTTTTTGATCCTCCCGGTCCATGATGGTAAAATTGCGGGCCCAGCCAAGGATGTCCGCATGGGCCCGCAGGACCCGGTTGCCGACCGAGTGGAAAGTCCCCCCCCAGAGTTCCTGGGTGTCCACGCCGACGAGGCGCCGGACCCGGTCCAGCATTTCGTGGGCGGCTTTGTTGGTGAAAGTCAGGAGCAGGATGCGGGCGGGAGGAATGCCATTGTCGAGGAGGTAGGCGACTCGGTAGGTGAGGGTCCGGGTTTTGCCGCTCCCGGCACCGGCGATGACCAGCGTGGGACCAGGGGGCGACGTGACCGCGGCATGCTGCTGGGTATTCAATTCCGCGGCATAGTTGATGCCGGAGTGCGGGCGCGCCGGGGTGGCGCTCTGGAGAGTGTAATTCCGAGCCATGAGTGAAACGTCCCCGTATTGGACCCCGGAACACGGCACAAATCAAACGGGAACGGGTGGGGGCCGCATTTCCCGGACTGTCCCGGTCACCACCCGGCCACGCTTCGCGGCAGAGCTCTCATCAGGTCCCATAGCAGTTCGTCTCCGGCGCGGGTCCAGCCCTCCTTGGGCGGATGGTAGGACGGTGCGACCACGCTGCCGTCCCTCACATAAGTGCCGTCCAGCAAAGTGTGCGAGCTTTTCACCCTCACGATCCATTCGGTCGTGTTGTCCTGGGGGGGCAGGATCTCCGCCGCCGTCTCCACCAGGCCGTCATTCGGACCGATCCAGGGGGTCTGCCGGGCCACCGTCCGGGAAATCAACCCGAATAGCCGGTGCTTGTGGGTGCTGCCATCCCTTCCCTCTGGAATGGCCACGTAATGCACGGCGGTGACCCGCGGCAGCACTTCCCCCAGCCGGGGCATGCCACAGGCCGACCAGGGATCCTGACCGAGGGCGGCCAGATCTTCACATCCCTGGCGGGTGCCTTTGGAAAGGGAGTTCAGATGGCTGCGGAAAGCCTTGGCCTGGGGGGTCTCCCGGTTGGCGCCCCAGTCGGCGATGACGGAACCTCGGAGCGCTCCCGCGCATTGCACCCAGAGCCTCACTTTCTCCCGCTCAGACCGGGGTAGTTTCCTTGCCTGACTGGCGAGCCAGGTCGACCAGTCGTGTCCCCCCTTGGAAAAGCCGACCAGCATGGCCCGGTCCACCTTCGGCAGTCCCTCCTCCAAGGCGCACTGAATGTCTTTGGCATCTTCCTCGGCGGTGCCCCAGTCGTGCAGGGGGATCAATTCCGCCCGCCATCCGTCGCGGCGCAACGATGCAACGGTCTCCCGGATGATCTGGGCCGACCCGCCTCCTTTCTGGCGGTATCCGAGGACCAAATATATGCCGGTCCGGGCGCGCAAGTTCCTTGGCAGGGTGGCGAGAGAATCAGCCGGGACTTCCGAATCGGGGAGTTTCTTCACTTCGGCAAGCCGCTTTTCCAAATAGCCCTGACCATCGTCGCGGGCCTCCAAGGCCTCCACCAGGCGGTCGCGGGCCTCCGCCATGCCCAGCGACATTCTCCATTCGCGCGCCACGTGGAGCAGATCGGTCCGGGGCCCCGCCACCACCGGGGCCGCAGGTCGTGTCGTGTGGCATGCGGAAAGCCCGAGTATCAGTGGCAACCAAATGCTGCTGAAGCTCCTGCGATGCGAGGCGCGATCAACGCATTCCTCTCCGGAACGGTTCATGCGGCACACTGTGCCAGAATTGTTTCATTTGTCATCCCGCATTCTTCCGGGGATCGTCTCCATCCTGTCACCCCGGCCCCTGGCGGTCCGTTCTACCGGGGGGGCGGAATTCGGCAAACTCCTCCCTTGCTCCCTCGGGCATTGGGCGTAAAATTTGCGTCCCCTTGAGGGGCCGGTATTTTTCAAAAGGTGCCGTCCCCATATCTATTCACCGCACGACCAGATGACCTTGAACACACTTCGCACCTTTCAGACCGGCGCCCAGACCGGGGGCAAGTTCCATTCACTCCCCGCTCTCAAAGAGACTGGGTTGGCGCCGAATCTGGATCGCCTGCCCATCTCCATCCGGATCGTGCTGGAATCTCTGATCCGGAATTGCGATGGCGTCAAAGTGACCGAGCAGGACGTGCGGAATCTCGCCGGTTACCACGCCAAGTCTCCGGGAGACTATGAAATTCCGTTTACCGTCGCCCGCATTGTTCTCCAGGATTTCACCGGCGTGCCCTTGTTGGTGGATCTGGCGGCCATGCGGTCCAAGGTGAAAGAACTGGGAGCTGATCCGAAAATGGTGGAGCCGCTCGTTCCGGTGGATTTGGTGGTGGACCACAGTGTTCAGGTCGACTTCGCCGGGACCCAGATGGCCCTGGACCAGAATCTTGCTCTGGAATTCCAACGCAACCAGGAGCGCTATCAATTTCTCAAGTGGGGTGAGCAGGCCTTCAACACGTTCAAGGTCGTGCCTCCCGGCATCGGCATCGTGCATCAGGTCAATCTGGAATATCTGGCCAAAGGAGTTCTCGAAAAGGACGGTGTCTATTATCCCGACACTCTTGTCGGGACCGATTCCCACACCACCATGATCAACGGGCTCGGCGTTGTTGGTTGGGGGGTCGGCGGCATCGAGGCGGAAGCGGGCATGCTGGGCCAGCCGGTGACGTTCCTCGTGCCGGAAGTCGTGGGGGTTTACCTCAGCGGATCGCTCAAAGAGGGCGTTACCGCCACCGATCTGGTGCTTCACGTGACCCAGATGCTGCGCAAGCTCGGGGTGGTCGGCAAGTTCGTGGAATTTTACGGTCCCGGTGCGGTCAGTCTGCCGGTGACTGACCGGGCCACGATTGCGAACATGGCTCCCGAATACGGCGCCACGATGGGCTTTTTCGGGGTCGACGAGGAGACCATCGCCTACCTGCGCGGCACCGGCCGCAGTGAGGAACTGTGTGACACCGTCAAAAACTACTTCCAGGCCCAGGGACTCTGGGGTATCCCCACGGAAAAAGGCGTGCTCGATTTCACCGCCGAGGTGGAGCTCGATCTCGGCGATGTCGTGCCCTGTGTGTCCGGTCCGAAACGCCCGCAGGACCGCATTGAAGTGCCTGCTTTGAAATCCAAGTTCAACGAACTGCTCGCCGCCGATGTGAAGGCCGGCGGTTTCGGCAAGGCATCGACTTCGCAAGTCGTCGAGCACATTGGAGCGGAGTCCGGAAGCGCCGTTTCGGCGGTTGGCGCCACGACCGGCGTCGATGTCCTTTCCGACAAAACCTCCTATGAAGTCACGGTCGATTCCAAAGCCGGCATCAAGGACACCATCACCGATGGCAGTGTGCTCATCGCCGCCATCACCAGCTGCACGAACACTTCGAATCCGAGTGTGATGCTTGCGGCCGGTCTCCTCGCGAAGAAAGCCAATGCGAAGGGGCTCAAGGTGAAGCCTGCCGTGAAGACGAGCCTCGGGCCAGGCAGCCGGGTGGTGACCGATTATCTCACCAAGACCGGCCTCCAGAGCGAACTTGACCAGCTGGGATTCCAGACGGTCGGGTATGGGTGCACCACCTGTATCGGCAACTCCGGTCCCCTCGATGCCGGGATTGAGGACGTGGTCAAAGGCAACGACATCGTTGCGGCCAGTGTGCTCTCCGGGAACCGCAATTTCGAAGCCCGCGTGCATCAGAGCATCAAGGCAAATTTCCTCATGAGCCCGCCGCTGGTCGTCGCCTACGCCATCGCCGGCACGGTCGATATCGACTTGAGCAAGGACGAACTGGTTGCCGGCAGTGGTGTTTACCTCAAGGACATCTGGCCCACCTTGCAGGAGGTCCGTGACGCCATGGCTTCCGCGCTGTCGCCCGATGTCTTCCGCAAGCTCTACACTGACTTCGCCTCACAGAATCCGAAGTGGAACGAGATCCAAGGAAGCATCGGCGAGGTCTTTGGCTGGGACGGCAAGTCCACCTACATCCAGCATCCGCCCTTTTTTGCCGACTTCAGCATGACTCCCGGCGACATCACCGAGATCCGCGGAGCCCGGCCGCTCGGCATTTTCGGCGACAGCGTCACCACCGACCACATCAGCCCGGCCGGCAACATCAAGAAAAACAGTCCCGCCGGACGATTCCTCACCGAAAACGGCGTTGCGCAATCCGATTTCAACAGCTACGGCAGCCGTCGCGGCAACGACCGGGTGATGACCCGAGGCACCTTCGCCAACGTCCGCATCAAGAACCTGATGCTCGGGGGCAAGGAAGGCGGCAACACCCTGCTCCAGCCTTCAGGTGAGGAAACCAGCATTTACGACGCGGCCGAGGCCTACCAAGCGGCCGGTATTCCAAGCATCGTCATCGGAGGTGAAGACTACGGCATGGGTTCCAGCCGCGACTGGGCCGCCAAGGGTACCCGTCTCCTCGGGGTGAAGGCCGTTGTCACCAAGTCCTTCGAGCGGATCCATCGTTCCAATCTCGTGGGCATGGGCGTGCTGCCCTGCAACTTCAAGAACAAGGCCGATTACGACCAGGTCAAGGATCTGGGTGATGCCACTTTTGACATCCTTGGCATCGGCAACGATTTCAAACCCATGGGTGAAGCCACACTCCGCGTGACCACGGTCGCCGGTGAAACATTCGAGGTGCCTCTGATCGTTCGCATCGACACTCCGGTGGAGATTGATTACTACCGCGCCGGCGGCATCCTGCCCTACGTGCTGGCCCAAATCCTGACTGCGAACGCCAGTTGATCCAGCCGGTGAAGGGGGACAATCCATGAACGATGCCTTTGTCCGGGGTTTCAATCTCGGCGAGGCTGTTTTGTGGGGGGTGCTCGCCCTGCTGACATTATTTTGGCGGGCCCCGGACCGTTTCGCCGGAACGCATTGGAGGCGTTTTTTGCCGGTGGGGTTCCTCATCTTCGGAGTGACCGATCTCATCGAGAGGGAAACCGGGGCCTGGTGGAGGCCCTGGTGGCTCCTGATGCTGAAAACCGCCTGTGTGGCGTTTTTCTTTTTCACCTGGCGTCGCTGGAGGATCGGATCGGGAACTCGCTGAGCGGAAGAACTTCCGCGATCAGGCGACTTCCCGGGAGGAAGGGAATGCGGCATGCTCCGGGACATGAACCGCCAATTCTTCCTCCTTTGCGTCTGGGCTGCCCGCCTCCTCGTGACCACCGCCACTGCCACTGCCCAGGATGCGGCCGCACCTCCTGTCGGTCCCCCTCCGGTGAGGATCGATGCGTCGGCTTACCCCACGCTCCAAGCGGCCCTCGATGCCCTGCCGGTCACCGGCGGCCTCGTCACCATTCCCCCCGGCAATTACGAAATCACCTCGCCTCTGATTGTCAAAACTCCCGAGACCCGCATCGAAGGTTCCGGCGCTGCCACCCATGTCCTGAACAAAAACGAGGCGGGGGAGCCGGCATTCCTGCTCCGCCCCGCCGAAGCCGCGGACCCCAAGGCACGCGTCTGGCGGATCCAGATTGGCAATCTCCGCATCAGTGGCAATCCCAAAAGCGGCGATGGTCTGCGGGCGGACCGGGTTCAGGAAATTTTTCTCCACGGGCTCTCGATCGACCACAACGGCGGACATGGCATCCATCTCGATGACTGCTACGAGGATCCCCGGATCAGCGACAACATCATCACCTACAATGCCGGGAGCGGTGTCGAGATCCGTGGTTGTCACGACATTGTGGTTAACGCCAACCACTTTGAGGAGAATCTCGATGCCCTGCGGTGCCTCGATTCGTTCAATCTCTGCATGAACGGCAACAACATCGACGACCATCTGCGGAACGGCATCGTGATCGAAAATACCTACGGTTCGGTCGTTTCCGGCAACATGATCGAAGAGTGCAACGGCACCGCCATCATCCTCGACCGCGACGCATACGGAATTACGCTCAGTGCCAATGTGATTGCCCACCACCTCGAAGGTGGCATCGACCTCCGAGATGCCTGGGGCTGTGCGGTCTCAGGGAACACCTTCACCATCGCCCACAAATTCTCCGTCCGGGTGGGGAAGGATGCCGGGAGGGACAGCATTTCAGCCAATGCCTTCTGCAACACTCATATCGGGGAGGGGAAAGATAAGCGTCCGGCGGAGGCCAAGGAACTCATGGGGATCGACGAAGGCACCGGAATCCTGTTGGAAGGCGCCCGCGACGTGCTGGTTTCGGGTAACACCTTCACCGGATTGTCCACTGCCGCAGTAAAAGCCGACACCGCCTGTGAGAGGCTGCTGATCCATGGCAACCTCGCCACCGATTGCGCCCGCAAGCTCCCGGCAGGCACTCCTTGGTTCGATGTTGGGAGGGCCAAGAATTCGGTGGAACAGGGGAATTTGGGGGAACCGAAATAGCGGGTGGAGGAACCCTCGGTCCCTGAGGGAATCTACGCGACCTCGTCGTGATCCTGAGCCAAAGAAGGACGGCTCCGGCCGCTTGGAACCGATCCAAGCGGGATCTTTGTAGACACAAAAAGATTGTGCAGACAGCGTCTCCGGGTGTATCAGAGGCGGCATGTTTGGTTCAGATAAAGCGGCTCCATTCAGAGGCTGGCTTTCCTCGGCACTCCCCCGGTTGGCGGCCTGGCGCGGTCAGTTGATCCAACGGTGGCGGCATTTCCGCTACCGCGATCTGCACAGGGAGGTGGTGCTGCCCAAGCCGGGAGCGCTCGGAGATGGAGAGTGGCGGTCCTGCATTGGCAGGGTGGGGGAGCGGCTCGCGGCACGCTATCTTCGTCGGGAGGGGATGAAAATCCTCTACCGGAATTTCCGGGCTCCGGGCGGGGGAGAAGTCGACCTGGTGTGTCGGGAAAACATGGTGCTGGTTTTTGTCGAGGTCAAAACGCGCACCTCCCAGGCGTATGGTCGTCCAGCCGAGGCGGTTTCCAGAGATAAGCAACGCCTTATCATCCGCGGGGCCATCGAGTGGTTGCGGCTGCTCGGTTTCCCAGAGATCGCCTTCCGCTTTGATATTGTGGAGGTGACTTTAGTCAGAGGCAAGGCACCCAACCTCAACCTGATCCAAGGGGCTTTCCGGATGCCGGGAGATTATCGATATTGAGGCCTCAATATCGAGCTCCCGCGACTTGGTGCGGCCCTGTCACCACCAGGGGCCTTCCACCTTGGAGGGTTTCCGTCACACAGGAGCGAAGATCAGCGGATAAGCCAGGGCGAGAAAGCCGATGTCGACCATGGCATGGCTCAGCCAAGATCCCCAGACGGTGCCATAGCGCGCGTAGAGCAGCGACCAGACCAGTCCGCCGCACCCGACACAAAGACTGAGCAGAAAAGCGAAACCACTCGAAAAGAATTGGTCCAGAACCACGAAATGGTGCAGCGAGAAGGCGACGGCGGCGCCGAGGTGGGCCAAAGCCGGGCGTGTCACGTGGCGGAGATTGCCGTAGACAAACCAGCGCCAGAAAAACTCTTCCAAGGCTGAATTGACGAGGCTCAGGAACACTCCGAAGGCAAGGTAATGCTCCAGCACTCCCATGTCCGCGATCCGCTGCCGGATCATGGGAACCCCGTCCGCGATCCGGCCACCGAAATAGGCGCTGTGGTTCAGCAGGAACCACATCAGTCCCACCGCAAGCGCGCCAAAAGCCGTTCCTGTCACCAGAGAAGAGAGGAGGTTCCCTCTGGCCGGGCATTCCCGGGTCAGGCGCTGCCCCAGTATCCAGCGGGTTGCCAGAAAGGGCCAGAAAAAGAGGAGCACCTTGTCCACTCCATAGATCGCCCGCCCAAGCACCGTCCCCGGGAACATCACGAAATACACCAACGCGCCGATCAGAGGCAGGAGGATGGCGGGCCATAAGGCGAGCCAGAGCTTTTTGCGATCGGGTCCGGATGCGGGGAGAGCGAGCATGGGAGGAAGGGAAAAGAGGAGGATGCCCTGAGTGATCTCCAAGACGTTGGGCAATCCTGCAGGATTTGTCCAGTGATCTTGCCAAAAGGCGTTTTCAGAATGACGGGGTCGGGGGAAATCTCTCGCTCATCTGGAATTCTCTGCTACGGTGATTTTTCTATCGATTGGGATGAAGCCATGAACAAGACTCAAGGTATTACATTTGGTTCCATTGTTGCGGTGGGTATCGCGGTGTCGCTTGGCATTCTGCTCAACAGGAAGAAAGAGGACGCCTTAGTGGACCCCGGGTCCACGGCTCCTCCCATGGCGACTGACAATTCTGCTTCTGCCCCGGCTCCCGCATCGCTGCCGGCGGCGGAAAAGGCTCCGCCAAAGCCCGCTTCCTCCGAGGCCCCTCCAATGAATCCGGAAGGATCGGCCGAGGCTCTTGTCAAAGCGCTCGTCACGCAGGTTGCCAAGAAGGATGTCCCCGGTTTCTTGACGGTTGCGGGGGAGACGGCGGTGTCCCCGGAAGTCCGGGGCGCGCTCGAAAAGCTCATCCAGGATCCCTCTCTCATACCGGATCCGCAGATGCCCGCGATGGAGTTGGCCAAGACCGTCGGCGGCAATCGTTGGTTGCTCAAATTGAAAGCAAAGGAAGGTGACATCACCCGTGAGATCCATGCCGACCTGACCAAGGAGGACGGTGTCTGGAAGGTGGCCAAGATCCAGGTGCCGTCGCTTCCAACGCCCACTGTCTCGGGACAACTCGCGGTGCAGCCTCCGGCCACCGATTTGGATGCCCTGACCGTGGCGCACCTGTTCTCGGCGGCAGCAGAAAAGCTTGATTTCGAGAGCGCCGCCCGCTTTGCGGACCCTGGCAAGGTCAGTGACGAACGGCTCGCGGCTTTGCTTATCGCCATGGAGGAGGGCGGCTACAAACTGGTGCCGCAACGGCCTCTCATCGCCACCTTGTCGAAAGAGGACATTTCCTGGGTTCTGGCGCGACTGGCCTCCAAGGATGGCAGCTCCGAATTCGCCTTGGAACTGGGGAAAGACCCCCAAAAAGGCTGGCTTGTGCGGGGCCTCACCTTTGACAAAATGCTGGCGGCCCTCGCCGACAAGGAGGGCTCCGGCACGGCTTACACGCCGATCGTGGATGATCTCAAAGGCGGGGAATCCATTGTCCTGTTCTTCGAGTATGACAACACCCGTGTCACCCCGAGGACGTTGCGGCAGTTGGACATCATCGCCAAGATTCTCAAGCAGGACCATACCCGCAAAATCCACATCAACGGACATGCGGATGCCAAAGGCAGTGATGACTACAACGAAGCCCTGAGCGACAAGCGCGCTTTCGCCGTGAAGGAAGCTCTCGAAAGCCTAGGGGTGGCCGAGTCACAGGTCGTGACCCAGTCTTATGGGGAATCGCGCCCGATCCGTCCCAATTTCAATCCGGATGGATCCGACAATCCGCAAGGGAGATCCAAAAACCGCCGCGCCGAGGTCCGGCTGGATTTCTGATGGTTGTGGTGTCCGGTGTGTCCTCCAAGCCGGAAAGTCTGCCGGGAGCCTTTGATCCCTCGGTGGAGGCCGCGGATTTCGCGAGGTCTCTGATTGACTGGTTCCGTCGCGAAGGTCGCGATTACCCGTGGCGCCGCACCCGCGATCCATACGCCATTTTGGTCTCGGAGATCATGCTCCAGCAAACCCAGATTGCCACGGTGCTTGGCCGGGGCTACTACGATCGTTGGTTCGGGACCTTTCCCGATGTCGGGAGTCTCGCTGCCGCGCCGGAGGACGCCTTGCTCAAGGCCTGGGAAGGGTTGGGTTATTACAACCGGGTCCGTAATCTGCAACGCGCCGCCCGGGCGGTGATTGATGATCACGGGGGCCGGTTTCCTGACACGGTTGAGGGACTGCTCACGTTGCCCGGAGTCGGGCGTTACACCGCCGGGGCGGTGGCCAGTTTTGCATTTGATCTCCCCGCGCCATTGGTGGATGGCAATGTGGCCCGCGTCTTTTCGCGATTGGGAGACCTGCGTGATCCGGTCGATGCCCCGGCCACCTTGAAACGGCTCTGGGATTGGGCCGCGATGCTCGTTCCGGCGAAAGACGCCAGGGCATACAACAACGCCTTGATGGAACTGGGGCAGCAAACCTGCACCAAGTCGGCGCCATCCTGCCAGAAATGTCCCGTGGCCCG
This sequence comes from Akkermansiaceae bacterium, assembly GCA_024233005.1. Lineage (GTDB taxonomy): Bacteria > Verrucomicrobiota > Verrucomicrobiia > Verrucomicrobiales > DEV007 > JACKQE01. The sequence continues at coordinate 654,989 of JACKQE010000002.1, forward strand.
ACATTGCCGGACTCATGAGCCCGAAACGCTCCCCGTGAAAAAGGCCGCCCGGTCCACCATCGCGGTGATTGAAAGAGTGGTTTGGAGCATCGATCAGGGGCGGGTTTGGTTGGAACGCGAGATCGGGAGCCGGAGGCACGGACTCTGGAAATTGCCAGCTCTCGACCCCGATCTGAATCCGGTCCCGGTTGCCCTCGGGAAGTGGAAATACGCCATCACCCACCACCGGGTGAACTTGATTGCCCATCGTGGAAGCCCCGCCGAATGCGCCCGTCCCGCTGACGGGGAATGGATTTCCGTGGAGCACGGACTTCAGGGACTTGCGTTGTCATCGCCCCACCGCCGGGCTCTGGAGTCGCTCCTCGCCTCGGAGCAGTTCTCGCTCAACGGCTGAGAGGCTACCTTTTCAGGGGAGCTTGGGGTGTTCCGCGTTGTGGTTGAGACCCACATTCTCATGCAGGATGCGCTTCACTTCGGCGATGGCAGCCGGGTGGGTGTATGCGGTGTGACCTGCCGGAACGATCAATTCCGAGGCGGCACCTTCCTGATGACTGCTCCAATAGTCAACCACGCCATCAGAGCTTTTGGGGGTGTTGCCTTTGCCGCGGTCCCCGATGATGGAGTGGTAGGTGACTCCTTTTTTGTAGGGAGAGTTGTCCAAGGCGGTGACGAAAGGGGTTCCCGGCTGGAGTGACTGAATGCTGGTGGTCCCTCCTGTGGTCAGGTTCAAACCGGAAGGATCCAACATGAGAATCTTGGTCGATCGTTCCAGCACCTCAATGGGGAGATGGACGAGCCGGGAACAAAGGTTGGCATAGCTGGCTCTGGCCATGCTGGCTCCGCGGTGCGGCGTGCAGATAAAAACAGCGCGGTTGATGGCCTGGTCGGGGGAGAAAAAGGCCATCTCGCGGACGATGGCGGTCTCCTCCGGACCCAGTTTGACGGGATCGAACGGCACGTCACTCAACTGTTTGTAAAACCGGTCCCCGATTTCGGACACGAGACTGTGAGTGAGGATGCCTCCCATGCTGTGGCCGATCGCGACCATGTTGCGGGAGAGGGGATCCTTCCCTCCGGGGTCGAACACTTTGCGGATTGCCTCCAATTCGGCCCGCTCCAGCCGGGCCGATTCGGCCACGATGTAGCTGCTGGGGTAGGTGAAGACCATGAACTGGTAGCGCGTCGAGATTTCGGGATCCGCCATCAACTCCGCCAGGACGTCGCGCCAGATCACGGAGGATGAAAACAGGCCGTGGGTCAGGAGCACGGGGATCCGCTCTGGATCATAGGGTTGGAGCAGATAGAGTCCTGCTTGGGAAATCCTTTGATTGGCAAAGAAGAAGCCATCCAGCCCGTCCTTGAGTTCATTGACCCCAGATAGGGACATCGCGATGGGGCTGCTGAAGTCAGCCGCGAGGGGATGGTCGTGTTTGCCCAACCGGGTGGTCAGGGTGCGGGTCGGGTCGAGCAAGGAGACCGTCACCACTGTCGTCCCTGCCGCATCTTTGGCGGGAACGACGTCGTTGACGACCATCGTCACGGGCAAATAGAGGCCACGCTTCGGGTAGAAAGCCATTTCTTCGCGGCGTTCCGGCAGTTGCACGCGGATCCCCACCAAGGAAGCTCCAATACCGTCGCGCACCTTGCGGGTGACTCCCTTCTCCTTGATGTTCGCCGCGATGTAGAGCTTGTCGAAGTACTGGGGTGGAAACTGCGAGTTTGCCGCCAGTTTCACTTCATAGCGGGCGTTGCCCAGCTCCAAGACCGGAGAAACGCCGCCGGACTGAGCGGTTTGTTCGGCCCAGATGTGCGCAAATTCCGCGAGGGAGGCGTTGTAGACGGCCTGGACATCCGGTAGGGAGGTTCCGGCTCCGGTGGCGTCGATGAGGATTTCCCGGGATTCGAGAGCCACCTTGAGGTAGGCTGCCCCGGAGGATTTGATGTCCCCGTGCCTTTGCAGTTTGGACGCGAGTTGGAAAAGTCCCTTGGCCGTGTTTCCGAATGGTGCCAGCACTGTCCGGATCAACCCACGGTAGGAATGGTGATCCTCACCCTCATCCTCGGAGACCAGACGCTGTCGGGTGAAGGTCCGGTCTTTCACCGAAAGGTGATGCGCCGAAACCAGGCCTTCACGGTTCGCCTCCCCCACTTTGAGGCGGGCTTTTACGGAGGCGCAGGATGACAGAGAGAGCGTCAGTCCCAACAAGCATAGATGCCAGACCGGGAGCTTGGGACGCTCCCGAGAGTCCCCACCGACAACACAGGTGTGATCTGGAATGGCGTTGTACAAGAGTGTCAATGTAAGCGCCATGATTGCGGTCCGACAAGGGGAATCGGCGCCTCTGGGCCAAAGAATTCGGTTCCCAGCTCCGGATGTCCCGCCCTGGACCCGGCACGGATGGACAGTCCTGCCCCGTCGTTCTCATCAGCCAGAGGAATGGCCCTCTTCCTGCTTTGTTCCTGACTCGAAGCCGAAAGTCCATGCGCCCGAACTACCGTCACACCAAAATCATCGCCACCCTCGGGCCGGCGACGGAATCGAAAGAACAACTGGGACGGCTTATCAAAGCCGGGGTGGACATGATGCGCCTGAACATGGCCCACGCTTCGCACCAGTGGGTCGCCGACGCCATGTGGTTTATCCGAGAAGTGTCCACGGAGGTGGGGCGTCATGTATCGGTCATGATGGATGTCAAGGGTCCTGAGATCAGGACTGCCCGCGTGGCGGAGGCCATCGATCTCAAGGCCGGGGATCACTTTGAATTTCACATCGAGAGCGTTGGTCCGACCGGAGACATTCCGGCGGTTTCGGTGAACTATCCCGGTCTTCCCGGGGACCTTGACGTCGGGGCCACGGTGCTCGTCGACAGTGGACTGATCCGCATGCGTGTGCTCGGCAAGGACGAAGTCCGGGTCCGGTGTGAGGTGCTCACACCAGGTAAAATCGGCTCGAAACGTCATATCAATCTGCCCGGCGTGAAGGTGAACCTCCCGGCGCTGACTTCGAAAGACGAGGATGACATCCGCGCCGGGGTGGCCGCCGGCATTGACTTTGTGGCCCTTTCTTTCGTCCGCCAGGCGGAAGATGTCGAAACGCTGCGAGCCATGCTCGACAGCTTGGGATCGTCCGCCAAAATCATCGCCAAAATCGAAGATCAGGCGGGCGTTCGGAACATGGAGGCCATTATCCGCGCGGCCGACGGCATCATGGTGGCGCGGGGTGACCTTGGTATCGAAATCGACTACCACAAACTGCCGCTGGTCCAGACGCAGCTTGTCCAAGCCTGTCATGCCGAAGGCAAGCCGGTCATCATCGCCACACATTTGCTGGAATCGATGATTTCTTCGCCCATGCCGACGAGGGCCGAGATTTCTGACGTTTCGAACGCGATCCGTGAGCAGGCCGATGCGGTCATGCTCTCAGGCGAGACGACTACCGGAGCTTATCCTCTGGAGTCAGTCCAGGTGTTGAAGGACATCATCGGCAGTATCGAGCCCTCGGTTCATGGCGTCCTCAACGCCAAGATCCAACTCCGGGAACCCAAGACCAAAATGCTCCGATCAGCGGCCGTCCTGGCCCAGGAACTCGGACAGTCAGGCATTGTCGTTTTCACCCGGAGCGGCTATCTCGGGTACATGCTGGGTGCCCTGCGGGCGCGCGGAGTGCCCATCTACGCCTTTACGGACATTGAATCGATCTTCCGTCAACTGACCCTGCCCTGGGGGGTTGAACCTTTCCTCATGGAGTTCTCCGAGGATCCAGAAAAGACGATCCTCAATGCCATGGCTTACTTGAAGCGTCAGGGATGGTGTTCGCCCGGAAACTGGCTCGTTGTGATCACGAACGCACTGGCGAGTGACAAAGTCATCGACACCCTGCAGTTGCGTCAGGTGGAGTGAGGGGCACGTTTCTCCGCGTGAAAGCCATGGCTGGATCGCGCGCCTGAATTTCCACTGGTCAAATCCCCGGGTCCTCCGTAGGTTCGAAGCCTGTTGGACCCGACCCTGCCATGACCTCCTCCTCCTCCTCCTTTGCCCCCGCCGAACCGCCTTCCGTTTTGCTCATTGGAGGCGGAATGATCACGAAGGTCCAGGTGCTGCCATCGCTCTACCAACTCCAGCGCACCGGCCAGATCGGCGGCGTGGGTATTTCCGCTCGGCGCAGATCCACCCTGGAACCACTCCTGTCCGATCCCGATCTTGCCGCCGCTTTTCCCGGTCACCGCTTCACCCCGTGGCCGGCCTCCGACGGGACTCACCCGGAAGGCTACCAGGAGGCGCTCGATGCCCTGCCTCCCCAGTCCATCGTCTACATCGCGATCCCCGATCAGAACCACTACGAAGTGCTCTGCGAAACCCTCGCCCGGGGGCACCATTGCATTTGCGTGAAGCCCCTCGTGCTGGATCACCGGCAGGCTCTCGACGTGCAGCGAAGGGCCCGGGAGGCCGGCCTTTTCGTCGGCGTGGAATACCACAAGCGGTATGATGACCGGTCAGCCATCGCCCGGAAGAAGTACCGGGCTGGCCAGCTCGGCGAGTTCAAGCTCGGCCAGGCGCGGCTTCATGAGAAATGGTATTACCGTGACTCGAATTTCATGCACTGGTGCACCACCGACCAGACCGATTTCTTCACCTATATCGGATGCCACTATGTGGATCTGGTTGCTTTCATCACCGGATTGCGCCCCACCGCGGTCTCGGTGCACGGCATCCCCGATGCCTTTCCCAACGGCAATGTCGGCTACCTCTACACCGATGCCCGGGTCATCTGGGAGAATGGAGCGGTGCTCAACGTGCAGAACGGGATCGCTTATCCCAACCAGGCTGCGGGCGGCAATGACCAGGGCATTTGTTTTTACACCAAGGATGAGAAAACTGGACAAGGCGGGTTCGTTAGTCACGTCGACAACTACCGCGGGGTCAGCTATTGCGCGATTGAAGCCGGGAGCGATCCGGGGGACACCGCCCACCATTACGTGAATCCTGACTACTTCCAGATGGTGGAGCGTTCCGATGGCCCGGGACTGCGTCCGGTGGGCTATGGTTTCCGCGCCATTGAGCAGCTCGTCGCGGCCGCGTTGCGTGTCGCGCGGGCCGGGGATCTGCCTGCCCGTCAGCAGGAGATCGACCGCATTGATGCCGAAGGATGGCATGCCACCCCGGCGAACAGTTTTTACAATGAACTCGTGGTCGAGGCCGGTCGGATTTCGATCCTCAACAACGGAGCCACCGTGCGTGTCCGGTATGGAGATGCGCCGGGGGTGGGGTGAGCCTGTCCCATCTCAGATCGGTTTCATCACATACCATATCCCGAGGAGAAACACCGCACCGAACACGACGGTCCTCAGATGGGCCTGCGGCACCCTGTCCAGAGTGCGCTTCCCCAGCCACACCGCGAACAGTCCCGGTGGCACCGCCCAGGCAACGGTGCTGACCAGGTCGGAGTTGAAATCCCCGGTCGCTCCCATCAGGACATTTCTCGTCAGACTCATGACGATGAAAACGACCTGGAGAGCTCCGACCGAAGCGGACTTGTCCCAGCCCTGCGAGTAGACAAAGGCCACAATGGGCGGCCCTCCCGTGCCGAACGCTCCTCCCAGGGTCCCGCCGAGCGTGCCCAGCGGCCAGGCGGTCCAGCCGGGCAGGGCCAGCAGGCGGTGTCGTCGCAGCCAGAAGTCCATCGCCGATATCAGGATCAACACCACACCCAGACTGCGCAAAAGCAGCACCCGGTCCAGATGACGGACCACAAAGAATCCGATCGGCATGCTGAGGAAGGTGGCGAGTGTCAAAGGCAGGATGCGTCGCCACTGGAGGGCCCGGCGGTGCGTCCAGAGGGTCAGCGCCGTGACCAAAAGGTTGAACACGGTCATGACCTCCACCGCCCGGTGCGGACTCATCAGCAGGGGCAATGTCGCCACGGCGACGATGGCGAAACCGAACCCGGTGGCTGCCTGGACATAGGTTGCCAGTGCCAGGCAGAGCACGGCGAGCAGGGTTGGCTGGTCGGGCATCAGGCCTTACTCCGGCAATTCTTCGTCGCGGGTTTCGGGGAGGAATGCGATGATCACCACCCCCGGCAGGAAGAGCAATCCCAGCCAGGTCAAGGCGGTGGGGAGGGCCATCCCCGGGAGTGCTTTCAGCCAGCCGGCAAAGAACATCACCGAGACCGCCAGAATGCGTCCTCCATTGAAACCAAAACTCGTCCCGGTGGCACGAAGATGGCTGGGGAACAATTCCGGAAAATATACCGCATACCCTGCATGCATGCCGAGGGTGAAAAAGCCGAAGATGGGCAGCAGCACCAGGAGGGTGTCATAATTTTGCGGCACGAAGCAGGTCACCGGCACGATCACCAGTGCGGCAAGGTGATAGAGTGCGAACGTTTTTCGCCTGCCGATCCTCGCGCTCAAAGGGCCGAAGAGGAGCAAGCCAAACCCTCCTCCGATGGTTTGCACAATCCCATAGGCAAATTTCGCCTTTGCCGCGACCTCGCCGTCCGGGAGCCCCTCTTTTTTCAGCATCTCCCGGGCCAGATCCTGCCCCGCCACAGTGACGGCCCAGAAGGTGCCGAGACCGACCGCGGCCAGGGCCATCGCCAGGAACGCGTGGCGAGCCCAAAGAGGGGTGGTCAGCAGGTCGCGGAAGCTGCCGCGCCGGACCGAGGGATCAGCCTTGGTCTGCTGCCATTTCTCCGGTTCCTTCACCGTGGCCCGGACCCAGACAATGAGCAGGGCCGGGAGGATCCCGATGAGATAGGCGTGGCGCCATTGCGAACCCACGGCGATGGCGGCGGCGGTTGCCAACCAGGTGCCGATGACGGAGGAGGTGTGGAAAATGCCCGAGGCTTGGGCCCTGGCCTTGGTGGGGAAGACTTCCGCAACCAGAGCCGCGGCAACGGCCCACTCGCCCCCGACTCCCATGGCCACCAAGAATCGCAGGATCATGACCTGCGGCAGGGTGGTGGCGAAGTAGGTCAGACCTGAGAAGACCGAGTACATCAGAATCGTCAGGATCATCACCCCCCGCCGACCATGGCGGTCGGCGAGCGACCCGAAGAGCAGCCCACCGATCGTCCCGCCGAGGAGGAAAACGCCGAGAAACTGGTCGCCGAATTTTTTGATTTCAGGTGCATCCGGGCCCACCCCGAGAATGTCCTGCAGCAGCTGGTTGCGGGTCAGGTTGAAAATTTGTCCTTCATAGACATCAAAAATCCAACCGGCGGAAGCAATGATCAGCACAAGCCACTCGTATCGATTGATGCCATGGTACCATGGTGAATTGGGGGGGGTGGAGGAGGTGGTCATGGAGGAATCAGGGAAGCGCCGCCTCTTTCTTTACACCAGAGCCCGTGATCGGAACAACCCGCAATCCTGCCAAATTGTCGCCAGGCCGGGGGACACCGCAATTCCGCTCCTTGCGTCATGACGGTTTTCGACTTCTATCTAAGGCATGATCCGTCCTTCCGCCCTTTTAGCCTGCCTTGTCACCTTGGTCTCGCCGCTTTTCGCCCAGGACATGCCCCTGAGCCAGGTGCTGATCGAAGGAGAGGATTGGCGAGTCGTTTCGGAAGGTCATGGTTTCACCGATGCCCTCTGCGCGGATGCGGAAGGGAACCTCTATTTTTCGGATGTCAAAAATGGCGTGGCCATCATGAAGGTGGATCTGGAAGGGAAGGTGACGCCTTTCATCAAAGACGCCGCCGGCATCAGCGGCCTGAAATGGGGGGCCGACGGGCGTCTCTATGCCTGCGCCTCTCGAGGACGTCAGGTGCTGGTTTTCACCAAAGATGGGACCATGACCGTCCTCGCCACCGAAGTCCAACCCAACGATCTTGTGGTCACGCATCAAGGGAATGTCTATTTCACGATGACCCCGACCGGGGAAGTCCGCCGCATTGATCCATCCGGCAAGATGTCCATCGTCAGCACCGGGCAGGTTCTCAAACCCAATGGGATCGCGCTCTCACCGGATCAGGGCACTCTGGCCGTTTCCGAGCACGGCGGGCATCATGTCTGGGCATTCCGGATCGAAGCCGACGGTTCTCTGGGGTTTGGCGAGCGCTACATGACACTTCGCGCGCCGGTGGCGACTCCGGAAATCGCCAAGGGTGACGGCATGACTTCCGACATTTACGGACGTTGGTATGTGACCAGCGAGATGGGGCTACAGATGTTTGATCCCACGGGACGGATGGGCGGAGTCATCGCCAAGCCCCAGCAGGCTCCCTTGGTGAGCGCCGCGTTCGCCGGTCCCGGTTTGGAGTGGCTTTACGTGGCCTGTGGTGAGAAAATCTATAAACGGAAGACCAAAACGAAAGGGGCTCTCTACTTCCAGGAGCCCCGTTCTTTGGAGAAGGCACCGAAGTAACTGAGGAATGAGAAGGGAGATCCCTCCGCGATTGCGGCTCAGGATCCACCAGATCTGTGGCTTGCAATTGGGCATTTCCCGACCATTCTGATGGGAAATGCGGATTTCCAAAAAAGCAGAGTATGCCTTGCGGGCTGCCTTGATTCTTGCGGCCGCCGCTCCGGGGCGGACCTTACAGATTCAGGAACTCGCCGAGTCGGGCACGATACCGGTGAAATTCCTCGAGCAAATCCTGCTTGCTCTGAAAAACGGCGGACTCCTCCGCAGCAAGCGCGGTGTCGGAGGCGGCTACCAGCTCGACCGGCCTCCCCGTTCCATCTCGGTCGGCGAGATCATCACGATCATCGACGGGAGCCTTTCGGGATTGGCGCAGGGTATTCCCACCTCGGGGTTTCCCGGAGCCGCCGGAATCCATGCCTGTCTGGAGCAGGCCGATCGTCGCACCAATGATCTGCTGCACAGTCAAAGCCTTGCTGATGTGCTGGAAGCCGACCGGGCGAGAGAGCTTCTGGCTTTCGAGATCTGACTCCGCGCCGCCCCATGGATGGTGACGAACTTTTCGCTCCGGAGCATGATGAGGCTTCCCCGGAGGAGCGGCGTGCCGCCGCGAAGGCCGGCAGCAGCGTGGCCCGGCACATGCCTCTGGCGGCCCGGATGAGACCCCGCAATCTGGATGAGTATGTCGGGCAGGCCCATATCCTCGGCCCGGGGAGATTGCTGCGGCGGGCCGTGGAAGCGGACCGGTTCACCTCGCTGATTTTTTATGGACCTCCGGGAGTGGGAAAAACCAGTCTTGCGGAGTTGATCGCCCGGCGCACCGACTCCCGGTTCGTCAATCTGAGCGGAGTGGAAAGCAACGTCGCCGAGATCCGCCAGGCGGTGGAGGCGGCCCGGACCTTTCAACGCACCCGGGGACAGGTCACCACGCTGTTTGTTGATGAGATCCATCGCTTCAACAAAGCGCAGCAGGACGTCCTGCTGCCCCACATTGAACGGGGCACCGTGCGGTTCATCGGGGCCACGACCCACAATCCGTTTTTCTATGTCAACACGCCGCTGGTCTCCCGCAGCCTGGTCTTCCAATTGGAACCGATCGCGGAGGCGGATCTGCGGCAGTTGCTGGAGCGGGCCTTGACCGATGGCGAGTGCGGTCTCGGCAAAATCCTCATCGAGATCACGCCCGAGGCCGCCACCCACCTCGTCACGATGTGTGACGGTGATGCTCGCAAGCTCCTGACTTCGCTGGAGCTGGCAGTGCTCACGACCGATCCGGACGAATCCACCGGCATCACGCACATCGATCTGGAGGTCGCGCAGGAGTCCATCCAACGCAAAGCCATCGTCTACGACGGGGATGGTGATGCCCACTACGACACGATCAGCGCCTTCATCAAAAGCATCCGCGGATCCGATCCCGATGCCGCCCTTTATTGGCTCGCCAAAATGCTTCATGCGGGGGAGGACATTCGTTTCATCGCCCGGCGCCTTGTCATCTCCGCAAGCGAGGACATTGGGATGGCGGATTCCTCCGGACTGCGCGTGGCCGTGGCCGCCCAGCAGGCGGTGGAATTCATCGGCATGCCCGAGGCCCGCATTCCCCTGGCCCATGCCACGGTTTACCTCGCGACCGCTCCGAAAAGCAACCGGGCCTATGCCGCCATTGATGCCGCCCTGAAAGACGTGGCGACCGGTCGCACCCTGGCGGTTCCTCCTGCGTTGCGGACGAAAACCCGGAAAAAACTCGCCCTCGAAAGCGAAGCTGCCACCGAAGCCGAGACCGATTACCGGTATTCTCACGATTTCGAGGGAGGCTTTGTGCCGCAGGCTTATCTCCCGGAAGGACGAACCTACTACCAACCCGGTGACAACGGTCAGGAAAAGCGCGTCCGGGAAAGGCTCGACTACTGGAGGGCACAGTTTGACGAGATGCGGAAGAAATCCGACTGAAACCGTGCCCTTTCGTTCCGTCATCATGGGGAACGCGTCCGGCCATGGCCAGTTTACCGCGGCTTCTCGACGGCGATCATGTCCAGCACGATGGCTTGTCCCGGCAGTCCGACCCCAGTGACGGATGATTTTGATGCCGCCGGGGGACGCAGGGGATCGTAATACTCCGGGCGCAGCAGGTTTAGGGCCTTGCTGGTTCCGTCACTGGACACATAATAGGTGGCCTTGATCAAATGCTCGAGGTCGGAACCGGACATTTCGGACCGTGTCTTGAGTTGTTCCAAAACGAAGCGTACTTCTGTTTCGGGGTTTATTCCCTCTCCGTAAATTCCCCCCAGGAAGAGGAGCCCTCCGCGATTGACCCGAGCCATCCGGCAATAGACGGTCGGAGTGGTCATTCCCGGCGGAGTCAAAAACTCCAGGATCGGGGATTCCGCGGGAGCCTCCGGCGCGCTGGCGACGACTTCGATTTCGATCAGGGGGCTTCCCCATTCCGTCAGCACCAGAGGGGGAGTCTGGTCGCCGAAAAAACGGGCCACTTCATTCCGTACCGTGGCGGCTTCCCCCATGGGCGAGAAAAAGGCCTTCACTTGAACCACTCGTTCCTTGTTGGAGCCAGCGTGGAGGAGACTTTTTTCCAGGCTCTGCAGGGTGGCTCGGGTGGCGCCGGCCAGGGTGCCATCCCCTTTTTCGGCCTGACCGGAGACAAAGAGCCGGGGACCTGGGGCGAGCACCCGGCTTCCCTCGACCGGGGCGTGCCCGGGGCGGGGGACCAGGGTCGCATCGACGGCGAATCGGGCGCCTTCCGGCAGAGCGGTCTCCACAATGGTGATGGCCGGCCCGTTGCCGCCCATGGGAAAGGATTCCGCGAGTGACTGCCAGGCAAGGGCGGCGGCGGCGGGGTCGGATACCACGACGTGAAGCCGCACCAGACGGCCCGCTTCATTCCAGGGTTGCAAGGTCCGGCTCAGATCGGAAGTCAGGACCTGCGGGGTCCAGAGCAATGGGTCTGCGGCGCCCACACGGACCACCGGCGCTCCTGCCGGAGCCGCCTCCAGACTCGGGATCAGGGAAAGCATGGCTGCCAGCATCCAGCAGTGTGCCAAAGGGTGTTTCATGTCGGACAGTTTGAGGGAATCGGTCCCGTGGTGTCAATACCGTGGAGGTGGACGCGGCTGGTAAAAATCACCTATCACAGGCAGAGGAGGTAGGCAACCAGATCGTTTTCCTCCGCCTGCGTCAGTTTTAGTTCCAGCACCAGATTGAAAAAATTCACCGCGTCATGCAGCGTCGGGCACCGGCCATCGTGCAGGTAGGGAGGGGAGTCCTTGATGCCGCGGAGCGGAAAGGTTTTGATGGGTCCCTCAGGACGGCCGACATAAAACCGCTCCACTTGAAGGTCGTGCATGTAGTCATCGACAAAGGCCGGCCCACTGTGACACTGGACACATCCGGCTTTGCCATGGAACAAAGCCTCCCCACGAAGCTCGGCCTCGGTTGCCTTTCCGGGGATGAGTCGCAGCATGGGATTCAACTTCGGAGCCGGGGGATAGTCGAGGATGGAATTGAGATCCCCCATGCGGTTGGTCACCTCGCGTTTCACTGCCCGGGGTCCGATGGCCTGCTGCATGCCGGGATCACCGTCGAAGTATTCCTCCACTTCGGCGAAATGATCCATGCTGCGGATGGAACGTTTCGAGGAGAGCTGCATCAGGTTGTAGTTGCCCCTCATGGTGGGCGTGTCGACCCGAAGCCGGGCCATGTTGGGGCGGGAATCCGGCCCCAGTTCGAAGGCTCCGTTGGAGTGTCCGTTGACATGGCAGTCGAAGCAGGCCACGCCTTTGGACGGCTTTTCGGTGATCCGGTGGTTGGTGTGGTTGAACCAGGTGGTGGGGGAAGGACGGAGGAGCTCTTTGAGTCCCTCCATTTGTTCCGGAGTGAGGAGTCCGTCAAAAATCTCGTAATAATTGTCGAGCGTTACCTCGCGACCGTTGGTGACATCGCCCAGTTCCTTGTGGGTCGTGAGGAACATGGGCGGGGGAAACTCCGGCAGGTAAGCCTCGGGAATGTCCATGTCGACATCGATGCGCTCATGGTCCGGATGCACTTTGAGCCAGGATTGGGGGAAGACCATGTGGGCAACCGTCTGGATGGGATGGGCCAACGGTTTGTATGGGAACAGATCTTTGCTCCTAATCTCCTCTGGAGAAAGTTGGGCGAGGGCTTCATGCGTGGCTACCCCCGGTGGCAGGGCCGCGACCGGTCCTTTCATGATGGCTTTCCCGCCGGACATGGCCGCTCCCGGAATGGCTTCACCCGTGAAATGGTAGCGACCGTTCATGTAGGCGGTGACGTCCTTCATCAGTTCCGGTTTCTGGCGCTTGTGGAAGTCCAGCCATTGCTCGAAACGCATCGGAAGATCCGGCGACGTGAACGAAGAAACTCCCCTCCCGTAGTAGTGCCAAAGATCGAACGGAGTTCGCATGCCTTTGGTGACCATGGGATAAATGGTGAGACCTTCGAGGTGGTCTGAACCGCCCGATGCAGGAGCGGCTGGGGACTCTGCCGGTCCGGTGGCGGGGGCAGGCGGATCGGGTAGCGGTGGCGCGGCTGCAGAGTTCCGGTCCTCCTTGCCAAGGGACTCCTTGGAGGGGGGCACTTCACGCGGGAGATGCTTTTCCGGAACCCGGCTCAGTCCGGTGCCCTTGTATCGTTCGTAGGTCAGGGTGATGCCGACCGACAGGATGATGACGAAGACCGTGCCAACGAGGCGGGCAAGAGAATCTTTCATGGCGGGGGTGGTTGGTTGGTTTCGGGGGAGGTGCGGCGCCGTTGAGCGCTGCCGAAAGCGTGGGGCACGAGCACGGTCCAGCCTGCCGCGAGAAACACGAAGTTTTTGATGATGTACTGCCCTTCGAGGGTCGGGGCGAAGGGGGCGATTTTGAACAACATCTCCGGCATGTATATTGCCGGCAGGTAGGTGCCGGCCATGTGGAGAAAAAACATCACTGAAATGATCCGGGGGAATACTTTGAAGATCAAACCCAGGCCGATGGCGCATTCAAACACCGCGAGCAGGTGAAGGGAATGTTCCGGGTTGAGCCCTTGATGGAGCAGCTTCATCACCGTTTGTTCAGCAAGCCATTCCGCCGGACTCAGATCAGGAAAGAACTTGAGGAATCCAAAGTGGAAGTAGACATAGCCAAGGGCCAACCGGAGCAGGACAGGATCCTGCGTCGGCGGATCTCCGGTGCTGGCTGCGACATTCTGCACCGGCTTCTTTCCCTGGCCGGAGGGTATTGCGGGATCCACAGCAGTGGACTGACTGGTGGGGGTCTGATCCATGGCTTTCAGATCGAAGGGTTGGCAATATCGCGCAAAGAGGCGGAAGAATCCACCCCAAGTTTGCCTGGAGATTCGGGGGTTTTGGAAGGGAGACGAACCGGCTGGAGTCCGTGACCACCCGACCCGTGTATGGCCGATATGGGCCATTGATCCCGGCGGTCTCTCCTGCTGTAATGACTCCCATTCCATGAACGCCTCGCCTTGCTTTTTTTCTGTCCTGATCCTTTTGGCCACCTCTGTCTGCCCGGTCCGGGCGGATGACTGGCCCCAGTTCCGGGGTAGTAACGGCAGCGGCGTTGCCACTGGAACAGAGCCGTTGCCCACCGAATTTTCCTTTGAAAACAAAGTGCTTTGGAAGGCCAAACTGGGCGATGGCATCGGTTCCTCGATCATCGTTGCGGGCCGCGTCTTCAACACGGCATTGACCAACGACTCGACTTTCACCGTCTATTGCCACGAGGCGGCCACCGGCAAAGAGCTGTGGAAACGGGAGATCCCTGTCTCCAATCTGCCACGCATCACGCCGCCAAACAGCCACGCCTCCTCCACGGCCACAGCCGATGCCGAACGCGTCTACGTCTACATCAGCACCATCGGGTTGATCGCTCTGGATGCCGGCAATGGGTCTGAGATCTGGCGCCACCCCCTGCCCAAGCCCGCCTACCTGATGGACTGGGGTAGCGGAGCCTCTCCTGTCCTCATCGGGGACCGGTTGGTGTTTGCCCAGGATGATGACCTCAATTCATTTGTCATCTGCCTCGATGCCAAAACCGGAACCGAAAAGTGGCTTACGGCCCGCCCGGATATGCTTGCCGGTTATGCGCTGCCGGTGGTTTGCGAGGCCAAGGGGAGGAAGGACCTGGTCATCGCCGGATCCGGCAAACTCAAAGGGTACGATTTGGATACCGGCAGGGAAATCTGGACCTGCAACAGCCTCCTGCGCACCATCATGACCTCGCCGGTGGTGCGCGATGATCTCATCTACATTGCGGTGCAGAGTTACGGTGATTCGACTCGGACTCTGAAATATGCCCTGCTGGAATGGCTCGACACGAACCAGGATGGCAAACTGGCACGGGAGGAGATGCCCAAGGAGTTCCTCGAGCGTTTCGACGCCTCGGACAAAAACCATGACAAATTGATCGATGAAACGGAAATCGACACCGCCTTTCAACATCCTGACAACCAGGCGGCCGGAGGCAACACGATCCAGGCGGTGCGCGGTGGCGGGGAGGGCAATGTCACCAAGACCAACGTGGTGTGGAACATCGACAACAAGTCGCCCTCCAATCTGACGTCACCGCTGGTGTTCAACAACCGGCTTCATGTCGTGAAGTCCGGTGGCATCGCGAGTTGTTTCAACGCCACGGATGGCAGTACCGTGTGGGACCGGACCCGGATCAAAAACTTTGGCGACTACTACGCCTCGCCGATCGCTGCCGACGGCAAGATTTTTGTGGCGGGACGCAATGGATTTGTGGTGGTCCTTGCCGATGGACCGGAATTGAAGATTCTCGCGAAAAATGACCTCGGAGAAGAAATCTTCGCCACTCCTTCCGTCGCCGATGGCCGGTTATTCATCCGGACGCGGGAAAGTGTCTTCTGCATTTCCAATGAAGCCAAGTGATCTCCCGCAATTTTTGTTTTCAATGAACTCTTTTCGCCGATTTGCATCCGTCATGGGGGTCTTCTTCCTGGCAATCACCGCCCGCGGTGAAGGCCCCGTGGTCACCCTGGTCACCGGGCCGGAGGCTCCTCCCTTGGAACTGCATGCCGCCAGTGAACTCTCCGGACTGCTGAAAATCCTGTTCAAGGCGGAAGTCACCCTCGTCAACGGCAATCCCCCGGCAGGGGATGCGAGGAATCTCATCCTTCTGGGAAGCCCGGACACCAATCCCGCGGTGAAAGCCGCCTGTGGGGAGGCCTGGCCCGCCGATCTTGGCAGCCAGGGGCATCTGGTGAAATCGTTCGGTCCGCGGCTGGTGATCGGCGGCGGCAGCCCTGCGGCCACGCTTTGGGCGGTCTATGAATTCGGTTATGCCAATGGGATGCGGTATCTCTTGGGAGGTGATTTTCCACCGGTCGATCCTCCAATCTTCACATTGGCCGGATACGACACTGTGCTGAGGCCGAACCAGTCCGTGCGCGCTTGGCGGACTCTCGGGTCCCATCCTTCCAGCCAGGTTTCCTGGGGGCTTGCCGACCAGGAAAAGCTGCTCCGGCAGCTCTCCAAAATGAAGTTCAACCGCCTCACGTTGGTCATGCAGCCTTGGCAGGCGTTCGCCGGAGGCACGGCCCTGCAAGCAGGGTTGCTCTGGAAGGAACCCGTCCTGACAGTGACCGGGGACACCGCGGGTCGCTCGGTTTTTGGCGGTGCGAAAATGTTCGACAATCCCGATCTGGCAGGAAAAGTGGACCCGGCAGAACGGGGCCAGGCCGCGGTGGGGCTCGCCCGCGGTCTCATCGCCGCGGCGCACCGGCTTGGGATGGAGGCGACGATTGAGTTGGCGGAGGCGGACGCTGCGGCTCTGGATCAGTGCGCTCAGAATTATCCTGGCGTTGATGCTGTCAATCGCGGTGATGCCTCCGTTGTCCTGTACCTGGGGCAACCGCAAGGGGGCATGTTGCCCGAGATCTTCCCCCAAACATTGCCTGGTTCCAGCTCCGGTATGGTGGTCAAAGCCCCTCTGACGGCGCCAGCCTCATCGCACTCGATCACGGTTTCCTCCGGCAAGGGGATCGTCGGCTTTGCCATCGAGTCCTCCATCGTGGGCGATGGTAATCCCCAGGTGCATTTTCTGTCGCGAGCCGCGTTTGATGCCACCTTGAGTGAACACAAGGCGCTCGCTGAGTTGGTGGTCCCGATCTGTGGCGAGGGAGTCTCCGAAGCGCTTGCGTTGGGCTTCGCCTTCATTGAAGAGGCTTCCGCGCTGATAGCCAAGGAAGATCCCGGTTTTGCGGTTCCCGCTCCGGACCTGTTCCTCGAGCATTACACCACGGCGGAAATCGCCCCGGAGTGGTGGGCCAAAGCCAAGGAGCTCTATGGGAAAGGCGTCAATGAAATGTACCGGGCCAATACCCGGGCTCGCGACGGGGCTCGTCCGTTGCTGCTTTATCACGCAAAGCGCTACACCTTTGCCCTTCACTACCTGGGAGCCGTGGAAGCCGCCAGAAAGGCTGGCATCGCCCGGGCTGCCAAGGATGAGGACGCCTGGGCGGAGAACCTCGAATCGGCCATCGAATCGCTGCACAATGCGCTCGGCATTTACAGCGAAGTGGCCGCTGACAACAGCGACCGCGCCGTGATCGCCCTGCTCAACGAATACGCCTACCGGCCCCTGCTCAAGGCTCTGGATGAAGGTCCCTGAGCACCGGACTTACCGCTGCTTCAGGAACGCCAGCAAGTCGGCCATCTCATCGTGACTGATTGCGGCTTCAAGGCCCACCGGCATGAGGGACATGCCTGTTGTCTCAAACTTTTTGAGTTGGGACCGGGCGACATTTTCCGAAATCCCTCCGGGGAGTTTGATGATGATCTGATCTGCCGTTTCGCCTGCGATGAGGCCGGCCAGGGTCCGTCCATCCCGCATCTCGACAGAGTAGCCGGTCCAGCGCTCTTCGACGGCGCGGTTGGGATCGAGGATGTCGCTGAGGAGGGCTTCACGGGGTTTGGCGCGGACGTCGACGAGGCTGGGGCCGACCTCGGCTCCAAGGTCACCCAGTTTGTGGCAGGTGATGCAGGCGGCCTTTTCAAACACGGCCCGTCCCTTGGCGGGATCGCCGGGCTTGCCCGCGATGGCCGTCTGGTAATCGCTGATGACTTTGCCCCGGTCGCCCGTGGCTTGCCCAAATACCTCGATCGCCAGGGCCTTGATCTCCTCATCCTTGGAGCGTCCGAAAACCCAGCGTTGCATGGGATCCATCAATGCCGCATTGATCTCGCCCGCTTTCATTTTGAGCATCAGTTGCCGCGCGGTCTTGGTGTTGCCGGAAAGCAGCGTCAGAGCCTCGCGCCGGGCGGCCGGTGGCAGGGTTTTCCAGCGGGAGAAGAAAAATTCCGCGACTTTTTCACGGTCGAACCTCGCCAATGCCTGACAGGCGGCTTGTTGGACGGCGGAAGGTTCCGTGGGGGCTATCAGGCGTTCCACCAAAGGAAGCACCCTTTCAAGCCCTTGCTGGGCGACCAGCGGCAAGGCCGCGACACGTTCCTCGGCGGAGCGTGAGGAATCGGCTACTACGACTCCGGCTTCCTCCAGGATGGATTGGAGAACGGCGACGCGGGTGCCGATCTCCAGGGGAGGCGCCGCCAGGAGTGCCGCAAGCGACTTTTGTTTGCCCGCGCTTCGGGCCAGCCCGGTTCCCAAAGCTCTCGCGAAGAGAAAACGACCGGCTCCGAGAGCGTCGCCCTGACCCTGGACAGTGTCGAGCACTCCCGCGATCTGTTGCGCATCGTTGAGGGCTCCGAGCGCGGTGGCGAATTCCTCGATGGCCGCGTCATATCCAATTGTCGCGTTCTTTTCAACTCCGGCACGTCCTTGCAGGATGGCCGAAATCAGGGGGCCCACACGCTTGAAATCACCAGTCAGAATGGCGCGGCGCATCCAGAGGTCGTTGATCGCGGTGGTCCTGGTAAGGAGATGACGGCAGGCCTCCGTGACATCATCCGCGGGTTCGGTCACCAGAGGAAGCAACGCCAGAAACGCCGCACGGTCCGTGCGGGTGCGGATGAGCTGGAGCAGCGCGTCCCGGTCCCTGACGGGATCGGCGAGCGCCAGGGCATTCTCCACCACTCCGGGGTGAGAGTCTTTCAATGCCATGGAAATCTGGGCCGGGGAGAGCAGACCCAGTCCTTGCAGCGTCCAAAAGGCATGGACCCGTCCTTGAGGAGACTGGGATCCGGTGAGCATCCTGATTAGCGCCGGGCCGACGGCGACGGAACGGGCTTCAACGAGGAGACGCTGGGCGTGGATGCGGCGCCAAGAGTCGGGATGCTCCAGCAGCGGCACCAGCGCATCCGCCGATTCCGGCATCGGCTCGATCCTTCGGGCCTTGTTGCCGGCCGGGGCAAGACGCCAGAGACGTCCTTGATCGAAGCCGGCGCGCATGTAGTGGCTTTTGGAAAAGGCCTCGGGAAAAAAGATCGCATGGTCAATGAAGCGACGATACATGTCGCAGATATAGAAGGCACCGTCAGGACCGTTCCGGGTGTTCACCGGACGGGTCCATTCGTCCGCCGAGACGAGAAAATCGCGCTTGTTGCCAACCCGTTCCGCCCGGTAACTGGCTCCCTCCGGCACCAGATGGTTGCGCGTCACCAGTTGCGCGGTCGGCTCACAGACAAACAAATCCCCGGTCAACCCGGCATTGAGGGAACCGCGGTAAACCCCGATGCCGCAGGCGGCGGTGTGAGTGCCGGCATGGGCGATGGAGGTGGTATGGCTGAGGGCGATCGGCCATACCTGCGAGGCCTGGGGTTGGATGTCGATATGTCCGTCCGTGAAGCCGGCCAAGGGATTGCGCTTCACCGCGTCCAGAGGCATGGCCGAGAAGATGACGGGATTCCGGTTGGTGCAGGCAAAACGGTGACCCCAGTCGTCCTGCGTGCCACCGAATTGTCCGAATCCTGAGACCGTGGTGATCTCACCGGTCCGAGGATCGTAACGGAGATTGGCGCGCGCGAAGGCCGTTTTTTCACCTTCTTTGCCGGGAGGGTATATCTCACGACCATCGAGCCCGTTGCTCAGGTAGATCGCATTGTCGAGACCCCAGCGGGGGGAGGAAACCTGCAGTTGGTTGTGCTTGGGTTCATTGACCTGGAAGAGCACCGTCCGTTCATCCGCCTTCATGTCCCCGTCAGAGTCTCGCAGGAACAACACGGCCGTGCGGGTGGTCACGAGGAGTCCGTCACGCAGGGGGCAGAGCCCCTGGCAGTGGTCCAACTCGTCCGCCCAAGTCCGCGACTCGTCGACCTGGCCGTCGCCGTTTTTATCGAAGAGAATGCGGATCCGAGAGAGCAGCGGGCCTTCACTCGGCGGTAGGGGATAATCCCTCATTTCCGCGACATACATCCGACCCCTGGCGTCCCACACGACATCGACCGGATCACAGACGAGGGGCTCCGAGGCGGCCAGCTGCATGTCGTAACCGTCCCCGTCAATTTCCCAGGCGGCCCGGCTTTGCTCGGGGGTTAGCGGCAGACGCCGGGGCAGAATACTCTCACCGCTGGTGCTGTAACCGGTGTCATTGCTGCCCTCGACGACGGCCCAATGCTCCTTGAATTGATCCAATGGCCACAGCTCCCAGCGACGGATCCGGCACTCTGCTCCTTCGCTTTGCAGGCAGAGAAACCCTTCGTCGGGCGAGGCCCCCGAACCTTCATTGACCACTTCGCCATTGAGGAGGACTTGAATCGCGCCGCCGCGGCAAATGACTTCGAGGCGGTTCCATTCGCCAACCGGATTTTCAAGGTCCTGGGAACCCCGGTAACCTTTGGTGTCCGTCCAGTCGGGATCCCTTCCCCGCCAGTTGATGCGCGCATTGGTCGCTTCTTCCGGTGGGAACGCGCGCCGTGCCCCGCCGGCTTTCCAGACCGGCTCCCCATCGCGATCCGGGACCGTTTCCGCGAAGAGTTTCGTCGGTGCCTTGGTGCCTGTCGCGTCTTTGTAAGCCAGCACGAGCAGATCTCCCGAACCTCCCTCAATGAGCTGGGCTTCGATCGCGTTCATCCAAGTCCCGGCGAAGGCTCCGTCCTTCCCGTAGGCATGAAGGAGGAGGCCGCAGTCGCGGGCCCGGTCACTGCGGGTGCCCCAGGTGTGTTCACCCCACTGGTATTCCAGCACCAAGTGATAGTCCCGGTAGCGAGTCTTGGTGCGGAAATAGCCAAACCCCTTGCCGGTGACGTGCAATTGACCATCCTTGATCCGCCAAACCTCCTCCCGGCTGGTGGCGAGGGATTGTTTGGGATTGAGATGCCAGGTGAAGTCCTTGAAATCAGGATCTGCCAGAAGATTCAGCACCGTCTTCGGGGCGACCACGGGACCGTTTTCGGTCTGCGCGGCTGAGGACAGGAGTCCGGCATGAAGGATGGCAACAGCAGCGAGAGGAGCGGTTAGGGCATGCATGAGCAAATGGGAGACAGAATGGGAGCCTCCCTTACAACATAGAGCCTTACGGCGTGCAGCTTCAGTCCCTGATCACGCCATCGTGGAGAACCCCGGAAGTGGCAGGCAGCTATCCCGGATGGCTGAACCGGCGCACTGGCCAGTGTTTCAGACCAGTGCCGTGTTCAGTACCTTGGAGAGTCGCTCCACCGGGTAAGGCTTCGCGAGCACCGCCCGGTAGCCGTCCCGGCGCAGGGTTTCACCGGCATCGTCGTCAAACCATCCACTGGTGGCGATGAGGCGGGCATCCTGATGGGTTTGACGAATGTGCTGACAAACGTCATCCCCGGAAAGTCCTCCGCGCAAAGTCATGTCGAGCAGCACCGCCCGGACCGGCGTTCCTGCATTGAGGTGTTTCCGATAGGTTTCGATGGCTTTTTGGCCGTCGAGCGCCAGGATCGCTTCATAGCCGAGCGCTTCGAGCATCTGTTTCGAGGATTCGAGCACACGCTCGTCGTCATCCACCACGAGAATCTTGCCGCGTCCCCGCGAAATCTCGGATTTCCCCGGGGTGCTGGTCAACTCAGGTTCGGGCACTGCGGGATTCTCAAATTGGCAGGCTGGAAAGTAGACGCAGAAAAGAGTGCCGACCCCGACCTTCGATTGGACCGTGATCGTGCCGCCATGGCGTTGAATGATGGCGCGACAAAGGGCTAGGCCCACTCCGGAACCGGTCGGTTTGGTGGTGAAGAACGGCTGAAAAATGCGGCGCAGGGTTTCCGGAGGAATGCCACATCCATGGTCGCGAATCGAAACCATGACATAGGGGCCCGGTGGCAGGCCGAGAGTGGCGCTGTCCTGGATGAGGGCGTTTTTCACCATCATTTGGATATGACCACGGCCGTCCATGGCCTGCACCGCATTGGTGATGAGATTGTGCAGAACCTGGTTGATCTGACCGGTTTCCACTTCGGCGCCCCAGAGCCCCTCATCCACCACAAGGTCGAAACGGGTTTGCTTGCCCACCGTCCCCAAGCGTCCCGAGTTTTTGGCGACGGTGCCTAAATTGACAACCTTTCTTTCCGGGGTGCGCCCTTTGGTGAAGTCCAGGATTTGTTGCGCGAGTTCCTGGGCTGCGGTCGATGCGTCCAGAGAGTCATCGATCAATTTGCGCTCACGGCTGTTCTCCAGGGTGCGCATCCGCAGGACGGAAAGACTGGAGACGACACTTTGAAGGTGGTTTTTGAAATCATGGGCGATCCCGCTGGCGAGTTCGGCGAGCGATTCCACCCGGCTCCGGGCTTCCAGGGACGCCTCATCGGTGGCTTCACGGGGGTCGGGCGAGGCCAGACTTTTTCCGGGCATGTGGTGGCCTTGGCTGCCTTGAAGTGGCTGTGCCGCCGGTTTTTCGGCCTCGGACGTCGGCTGGACCAGCGGACGCATCGTCATCACAAAGCAATGCATGCGGGCATCGACCGACCCGGGCGAGGCACAAATGGTCCAGCGGAGAGGTTCATGTTGCCCGTCACTTTTGACCACCTCGCGTTCCATCTGGAAGACCCGGTCCTGCTTGGCCACGGCCGGGAGGCGGTCGATGAGATGGCGGAGTTGCTGCGGGTCGTAAAAATCCCCAAGATATTTGCGCGACATCTGCTCCAGCGAATAGCCGATCATCTCCGCAGCGGCTCGGTTGGCAAAGACCACCCGGGGGCCCTTGGGTGCGACATAGTCTGCCAGCACGATGATCACGCCATCGCTGATCTGATTCAGCGCATGGACATACTGTTCAGTCCGGGATGGTGATGCCTCATTGATTGAATTCATGTCACGGCCAATGCGAGAAACCAAAAGATCCGTCCTCGCGGTGGTGAGCCCACTTTCTCCCCGCGAATCGGATACTCCTTTTTCTACACATTGGATCAAATTAATCAAAGTTAATTTTTCACATATCCAAGAAAATTCTCATTTTGGATTACTGAGACTTCCGGAATATCCCCGAATCACTTGGAAAGGAAATCGGCAAAATTGAATGAAAAAATTTTTGCGCCTTGCAGAAAGACGACTATACTCCCGCCCTCTATGGCCAGAGTCGGAGGTAAAGCAAAAACACGCAAGTCTGTCGCGAAACGTTTTAAAGTAACGGGAACCGGCAAACTGCTTCGTCGTCGGCAGAACAAACGCCACCTGTTGCGCCGGAAAAATTCCAAGCGCAAACGTCGTCTTGGTCAACCTGCCCTTGTGGCAGAGTGCGATCATCGTCGGATGAAGGAGAACATGCCGTTCGCCTGATATCGGGAGGCCTCAGCAACACCGAACACGAAACGTCCGCGAGATAGAACCTCTGGTTCCAGTTCGCGGGTTCAACATCGGTCCCCCTGACTGGTTTTCTTTCCGCACCCCCCGCAGATTCAATTTGTGGGGGACGGAAGAGAGTCTGAAGAATGGGTGAGTCAGCGGACCGCAACAAAAAACAGCCTGTTCAAAGGAGAAATAAAAAATGCCACGTGCCACCAATGGACCAGCCAGCCGCAAGCGACGCAATCGCTGGCTGATGAAAGCCAAGGGCTTTCGCGGTTCCCGTTCCAAGCTCTACCGTTACGCCAAAGACGCTGTCTTCAAGGCGCAGACGTGGGCCTACCGGGACCGAAAAAACCGCAAGCGGACCTTCCGCGCGCTCTGGATTCAGCGCATCAATGCCGCTGTGCGATCCCAGGGACTCACCTACAGCCGGTTTATCGAGGGGTTGAAAGCCGCCGGAATCGAATTGGACCGCAAGGTCCTCGCCGATCTCGCCGTTTCCGACGCTTCCGCGATCACCGCGCTTGTCGAGAAAGCCCAGGGCGCCTTGAA
The DNA here is from genome assembly GCA_024233005.1 of Akkermansiaceae bacterium. Classification (GTDB taxonomy): domain Bacteria; phylum Verrucomicrobiota; class Verrucomicrobiia; order Verrucomicrobiales; family DEV007; genus JACKQE01. Next base: position 678,601 of record JACKQE010000002.1, read on the forward strand.
CAATAAAGTCAAAGCATCCGCGTAAGATCCCGCAAGGATTCCCTTTTGAAAGCCGGGTCTGTCGCCACAAGCGCGGGCCCGGCTTTTTTCATGTGGCACGGGTCCACCCCATGTGTATAGAACGGGCCTTTTTCTGATGTTTCTCAATTTGATGTTCCTCCATGATTGCCAGTCTTGATGAAATCCACCGCGATGCGCTCGCGGAGATCGCCACCCTTGATACCGAGGCCGCGCTGGAAGACTTCCGGGTGCGCTATTTGGGTCGGAAGGGCCGCCTCACGGTTGTCAGTGCCGGCATGCGCGAGGTGGCTCCGGCCGACAAACCAGCCGCCGGCCAGAAACTCAACGAGGTCCGCGAGGCCATCACCTCCGCTCTGGAAGGCAAAGCCACCGCCCTCGTCGCGCTGCGCGATGCGCAGGCCTTTGCCGGGATCGACGCCACCCTGCCGGGACGGCCGCTGCCACAGGGGGCGCTGCATCCCTTGACCCAGGTGCTGGACCGGGCGGTCACGATTCTCCGTCGCATGGGATTTGCCATCGCCGAGGGCCCGGAAATCGAAACCGAGTGGCACTGCTTCGACGCACTCAACACGCCGGGCGATCATCCGGCGCGCAACGAGAGTGACACGTTCTATTTTTCCAACGGCAAGCTTCTGCGCACCCACACCTCCTCGGTGCAAATCCGGTCGATGGAGACCGGGCCTCCGCCGGTCCGTATCATCGCTCCCGGCAGTGCCTTCCGTCGCGATGAAATCGATGCCACCCACCTCAGTGCCTTCAACCAACTCGAGGGCCTCTATGTCGATGAGCGGGTCACCCTGGCGGATCTCAAAGGAACTCTGGAATATTTCTTCCGTGAATTGTTTGGTTCCTCGACGGAGTTGCGTTTCCGGCCCCACTTTTTCCCTTTCACCGAGCCCAGTCTGGAGGTCGATCTGAAGCTGCACGCCGCCGGCAAAACCGCCCGTTGGATCGAAATCGGTGGCTGCGGGATGGTGGATCCGGCGGTATTTGCCGCAGTGTCCAAAACCCGGGGGGATGATGCTTATCATCCGGAGCAGGTAACCGGCTTTGCCTTCGGCATGGGGGTGGACCGCCTCGCCATGATTGAATACGGCATCCCCGATCTCCGGCTTCTCATTGAAAACGACGTCCGTTTCCTCCGACAATTCGCCTGACCTGTTTCCGACATGAAAGTTTCCCTCAATTGGCTGTCCAACCACCTCGACCTCTCGGACCTCTCCGTGGAGGCTTTGAGCGACCTCTTGACCTTTGCCGGTATCGAGGTGGAAGGCATCGAACAGCGCGGGACCAATGTGGACCGGGTCGTGGTCGGCCGCATCGCCGCTTCGGAAAAACACCCCAATGCTGACAAGTTGTCCGTCTGCCAGGTCGACGATGGCTCCGGCACTCCCAAGCAGGTCGTTTGCGGGGCCAAGAACTACCAGGTGGGCGACCTCGTCCCGTTTGCCCAGCCGGGATGCGCTCTGCCCGGCGGGTTCACCATCGCGGAGCGGGAGATGCGCGGGGTCAAGTCCCAGGGCATGCTCTGCAGCGCTGCGGAATTGGGATTGGCGGCAGAGTCGGATGGGCTGATGCTCCTGCCGGCCACCCTTACGCCGGGACAGCCGCTGAGCGAAGTGTTTGAACGCGACACCCTCTTTGACCTGGAAATCACCCCGAACCGGCCGGACCTGCTGAGCCACCTCGGGATGGCACGGGAATTGTCCGCGTTGATCGGGCGTCCGCTCTGCGGGGCGTCGCACCATGGTCCCCCGGACTCGGCGAGCCGGGCCGCGACCGCTCAGGAAATTGTCCTGGAGGCTCCAGAGGCCTGCCCCTATTACGTGGGCCGTTGGATCCGTGGGGTCAGGGTGGGAGCCAGTCCCGACTGGTTGTGTTCCCGGCTTGAAGCCGCCGGGTTGCGACCCATCAACAACATCGTCGACATCACCAATTACGTGATGCTGGAGATGGGACAGCCACTGCACGCCTTTGATCTGGCGAAGCTCCAGGGAGGCATCAAGGTGCGCCAGGCCACCGCTGGGGAGGAATTTCTCGCCCTCGATGGGAAATCCTACGCCTTGCTCGCGGATGATCTTGTCATCGCCGACTCAGCCAAAGCGGTCGCGATCGCCGGGGTCATGGGAGGCGAGGAGAGCGGGGTTTCCGAAGGCACGACCGACATTCTGCTGGAGGCCGCCTGGTTCCATCCTGCCGGAGTGCGACGCACCGCCCGCCGGTTGGGTCTGCATTCCGATTCCAGCTACCGTTTCGAACGCCGGGTCGATCCCGCCCAAGTCGCTGGCGCCTCCGCATTGGCGACGCGGCTGATACTGGAAATTGCCGGAGGGAAGGCCGACCCGCAGGCCGTGGCCGCCGGAGCGCCGCCGGCACCACCTGTCCCGGTGCCTTTCCAACCAGAGCAATGCCGCCGCCTCATGGGGTGTGACATCTCCGATGATGCCATCGGGCGCATTCTCGGGCAGCTCGGCATTGTCAGGACCGAGCAGGGATGGACTGTTCCCACTTACCGGGCCGATCTGGAACGGGCGGTCGATCTTATTGAGGAAGTCGCCCGGGTCTATGGTTTGGACGCGGTCCCGGCCTCCCGGGGGGGCACCTTTGTGACTGCCTCCCCGGCGGATGCCGCCTATGATTTCGCCCTCTCCCTGCGTCGCAGGCTCGCTTCCTTGGGGTATTTTGAATGCCGCACGCTGAAACTCGTATCTCCGGCCCAGGTCGCCCAAGATTGGTTGCCGCTTCGTCCCGGATTGGGGCCAGTCCCCTTGAAGAACCCGCTCAACGACGAACAGTCCCATCTTCGGCCCTCGCTCCTCCCCGGTCTGCTGGCCACCGCCGCGCGCAATGTCCGCCAGGGCACCCACAGTCTCCGCCTGTTTGAAGCCGGCAGGGTCTTTGGGGCGGCAAAGAACGGCCAGGAAGTCGAACAGGAGCGGCTGGCATTGCTTCTCAGTGGCCCGGCGGTGGTCGCTTCCTGGTGTGATCCCCAGCCTCCGGTGGCGGATCTGCATGATCTCCGCGGCTTGGTCGAGGCCCTTTTCCCTGGTCAGACTGTGGCATTGACGCCGATGACACTGCCGGGATTGCCGCTGGCCGCGTCGGTCGACATCGGCACGGTCCGCAAAGCCGGTCTTACGGGCATCCTTTCTCCGGGAGTGGCCCGGGAGTTGGACATCGACCATCCCGTGATCGTCGCCGAATTCGATCTGGGCAAACTGCAGACTCTTGCCGCAACATCCCCCCGCTTTGCCGAGCTGCCTCGGTACCCTGCCGTGACCCGCGACGTGGCGCTGCTCGTGGATGTTGAACTCGGGCACGCGGCCTTGGCCAACGTGTTCGGAGCGCAGCGCGAACCGCTTCTCGCCGGGTGCTCCTTGTTTGACGTCTTCACCGATGCCTCGGGCGACCGCCTGCCGGCAGGGAAAAAATCCCTCGCCTACACCCTGACCTACCGGGCTCCCGACCGGACTTTGGCCATGGCAGAAGTGGACGCGGCCCATCAGCGCATTCTTGAGGCATTGAAAAAGTCCTTGGCAGTGGAGATCCGCTGATTCATACTTTGAATACCCAATCAAACAGCAGACATCTGGCATGAGGAATGCATTTGCATGAGGGGTGAAACCATTTCCTGCCGTGCACGACCAACCTGACAAAACAAGAGCCCGGACCGTTAAGAAATCGCGACGGGAACCTTAGCAAGACGGCGGCTGTCATGCCTCTTTTACAGGAAGGCAAAAGTTGACGTTGCGGGTGCCCACCTGACCATTCAGGAACGTGAGCTCCAACACCCAGGGACGGCATGTGCGGGGCCTTCGCAAAGGCGTTCCGGAGAAATCCGGGGCGCCTTTGTCTGGAGTGCGGTGTCAGAGATGGAGGTTTGCATTGCATTGGACGGAGGATGCGTCTTCTGTCTTCCATGGCCACGGCGCTTCTGCTTGATCCTGCGTTTGAAAAGCATCACACCGGCCCAGGGCATCCGGAATGCCCCGAGCGGATTGCCACGCTCCGGGAGTCCTTGGCGAAGGCCGGCCTCGTGGACCGCTGCCTGCGCTTGACGGCGCGTCCCGCGACGGCGGTGGAAATCCTGCGCGTTCACACCGAGGGGTATTTCAAGACCGCCACCGCCGAAATCGGTCCTGCGACCGGCATCGGGTATCTCAGCACCGGTGACACCATCTACGGTCCCGGATCTCTGGACGTCGCCCTGGAGGCGGCCGGGGGAGTGCTCACCGCGGTCGATGCGGTCATCGGAGGCCGGGCCCGGAATGCGTTTTGTGCCGTGCGGCCGCCCGGGCATCATGCCACCGCGGACCGCGGCATGGGATTCTGCATCTTCAACAATGTCGCCTTGGCGGCCCGGCATGCCCGGGAGGGGCACGGAATTGACCGCGTTGCCATCATTGACTGGGATGTTCATCATGGGAATGGCACGCAGGATATCTTTTATGAGGACGGATCGGTGTTTTATTTCAGCACCCACCAGCATCCCTGGTATCCCGGCACGGGGCGCCGTGACGAAACCGGAACCGGAAAGGGGAGGGGAACCACGCTGAATGCCCCTTTGCCGGCCGGATCAGGGATGGAGGAAATCGGACCCGCCTTCGAAGCGTTTGAGAGACGCATGGAAGCCTGGCGACCGGAGCTGATTCTGATCTCGGCGGGGTTCGATTCCCGGATCGGGGATCCCTTGGGTCATTTCCGGCTCACCGATGACGATTTCATCGCTCTGACCCGGCGACTGCTTCGCATTGCGGAATCGTCCGCCGGCGGACGTCTCATTTCTGTATTGGAAGGGGGCTACAGTCTACCCGGTCTCGCCACCGCCGCAGGCGCCCATCTCCGCACCCTGCTGGAAGTTTGAGGATCCGGATTCCCACCAGCACAGCCGCCTTCTGGCACTGGGACTGTTGTCACCTGGGAGGATCTGCTTGGATGATATGACCCAAGATCTGCTGCAAGTCCGATCGTTCGGGGTGAGTTTTTACGTGCTTCGGGACACTCACGGACTGTATCTCATCGATGGTGGCTTCATTGGTGGGCGCTCAAGTTTGGATCGCGCCATCCGAAACAATGGATGGGATCGCGCACCGATTTTGGGGATTATCCTGACCCATGGGCACCTTGATCACATCCTGAACGTGGCAAGGCTGGTGGAAGACACGGGAGCTTGGGTGGCGGCTCCGAGACTTGACGGCCCCCATTATCAGGGGCACCCGACCTATGATGGCGCGGCGAGGTTCGCGGGTTGCCTGGAGTCCATTGGCCGGCCGATCCTCGGTTTCCGTGCATTCACTCCGAATCGCCTCGTCGACGATGGCGACTTCCTCGACGTCTGGCACGGTCTGAAGGTCGTGCACCTGCCGGGACATACTGAAGGGCACTCGGGATTTTATTGTGAGAAGCTTCGCTTGCTCTTTTGCGGAGACCTCTTCGCGAGCCTTGGTTGTCTCTCGCATTTTCCGCCCGCCATTTTCAACAGCGATGGCGGCCAGATGGCAGCCAGTGTTTCCAAGGCGCTCGCGCTGGAGTTGGTTGGTATCCTGCCCAACCATGCTGACAGCGCCTCCCCTGACGTGCATCTTCAACGTCTCCAAGCGTTGATCCGAAACAACGGAAACATCAAGATCTGAATCCTGACAGCTGACCTGCCCTGGATGGAGCGGATTGTGAGTTTTCACCCAGAGTCTGGGCGACTTGGGAGTCTTCCCATGCCAGACTGGAAGGACTTGGGGAGAATTGTCTTTTCGAGCCCAAAATGTCCCGATTCCGATTGACGAAGCTTTTTTGGCGGGAGCAAGGCCTCAAATTCGATTCCAACACAGCCAAAAGCATTGACACCAGAGGGGACTGTGATCATCCTCGCGAAGCACTATTCCTGGTCACCATGAGGCCTGTTTGAATTTTTTCTTGAACCGTTTTCCCCATGGTCCGCAGGAACAACCATCCGCACCACATACTATGAAACAAATTGGGAAGAAACTCGCTCTCGCCTTCGCCGCCTTCGCTATGCTGATGTCCTGTTCAGAGAAGGAATCCCTCGTCGGAAAATGGCAGCAATACGGCGCTGCCGACGGCGAGAACGGCACCTTTGAGTTCTTTGGTGACGGCAAACTCAAGCTGACTACCAAGGAGAACACTGTGGCCGGAAGTTACAGTGTTCTCGAGGGGAATTCGCTCAAGTGGGAAATTGAGGAACGCGGCCAAAAGATCGGACCTCTCGTTGAGAGTTTTACCCTCGCAGGGGATGAGTTGAGTTTAAAGAATAGCGTCTCTGGAAAAAGCCGGACCTATCGTCGAGCCAAATGATCGTCTTATAGAAGCGCGAGAAGCGTGGACCAATCCTTGGCCGCCGCGGATTGACTCCGGGGCGGTGAATCAAGCTTGCCTTGTCGAGCTATTGACGTCAGCATACCCTGAATGGCTCCCGGCAGACTTTCCGTCTGCCGGTGCCAAATGGGGCTTGGCCGCTTTCCAGCTTGGTTCGGAGGGAGGGATCAGACCTCGTGGGGAACGCTTTCCACGCTTTGTTTGAGCGTTTCGAGCCCCTGCTTGGCGCAATCGAGCGCGTCGAGCTTCCAGTATTCCTTGTTGAACAGCTCCAGTGACAGCACCGGGTTGGCCCCGATGGCGCGGAATATCCGGATCAGCTCGGCGATGGGGGCGATGCCTTTGCCGCAGAAGACACGATGCTCGTCCTTGATCTCCTCCCGCGGGGGAGAGGCCGGGTAGTCGTTGAAATGGAAGACCTGGAGGGCTTGAGGGCCGAGCATGCGGAGGCTGTCGATGCTTGAGCCGCCTTTGTGGAGATGGTAGATGTCGGCGAGGAGACAGGCTTTGGGGTGTCCGGAGGCCAGAGCGACATAGACGGATTCGCTGAGGCGGCTCAGGTTGGCGGAGAACCCCCAGACTTCAACCATCGGGGTGACATTCATTTCATCGCCCAGTTCGAGGAGGGCCCGATAACGCTCCCCGGCTTTGTCGAGGTCGAGGCCTGCTTCCTTGGTGGCACCGGCGGGAGGAGCGGCGATTCGGTGCCCTCCGAGGGCGGCGACCCACTCCATGTCGCGTCGGGCTTCCTTGAGCGCTTCGGCGCGTTCGGCATCGTCATCGACGATCCACTTGGCGAAGCCGATGGCGCTCTCCACGGTGACACCGAGGTCGTCGATCCGTTTGCGCAGATCCTTGAGATTGCCGCCCTTGTCGAGATACTCCTTGATCTTGCCGATCCAGGGTTCGACGCAGTCATAGCCGGCTTTGGCGGCGACTTCGATCTCTTGGTCGACGGGCAGATTCTGTCCTCGGATGGTGCTCAGATTGAGACTATAGCGAAACCGCTGGGGCGTGGTTGCTGCAGCCGCCTGAAGCGATGAGGGAGCCGTTCCCAGGCTGGAGGCTCCGGCGGCGGCGAACAGGCTGGTGGAACTGAGGAATTGGCGGCGTGGGATCATGGGCAAGAATTCAGAAAGGGGACTGACAACAACGGATCAAACGCCACGGGAGCGGGCCGATTTGTGGAGATCCTGCATGCTCTGGGTGCGTTCAACGGCGGACTGCTGCTGATAGATGCTCGGAGAAGTGATGCCACTGGGATCTCCACTGTTGGTCGGAGTGGAGCATTGCGAGAGCAGTCCCACGGAAAGGAGGAGCAGGAGAGAAAGAAGGGTGATTTTCATGGTTGGACAGGGTCAGGGGAGTTCTTGGATGGTGATGTTGCGGAAACGGATTTCAGCTTTGCAGTTGCCATGGATCTGGAGAGCGATAAAGCCTTCCTGTGAAATGCCGGCCTCGGTCTCGGTGTAGTCCACGGTGGGCTGGCCGTTGACAAAGAGACGGATGCGCGGGCCTTCACAGCGGATTTCGTAGGTGTTCCACTGTCCGGGCTTTTCGGCGGCGTCAATGACGGCCTTCTCACTGGTGGCGAGCATTTTCTTGCGACGGGATTCGTCATAGAGATTCCCGGAATATCCGGCACCGATGTCGGCTTGGTATCCGATCATTTCATGGGCCGGCTTTTCCATACGCTCGCTGCGGATCTGGACCCCGCCGTTGATGAAACCTTCGGTGCCTTCGATTTTGTAGTCGAGTTTGAGCACGAAATTCCGGTAACGTTTTTCAGAAGAGAGGAATTCGTTCTGCTTGTTGCCCTCAAGCGATCCGCCGATGATGACCCCGTCGCTGACCCTCCAGACCGCAGTGTTGCCCTGCCAGCCTTTGAGCGACACCCCATCGAAAAGCGAAACGGCTCCGGCATTCTGCGCCGGAAGGCAGGGAGGCAGGAGCAAGAGCAAAAGGGAACCGAAAAGGAGGGATTTCATCGTGCGGGAGAGATTCAGAAAAACGGGACCGGGACGGTCTTCGGAGTCACTGATTACTTAGCACAAGCAAGCGGCTTTTTGCCAACTTCTTTCCACCGCAAATCCGTCCAGGTACCGGAAACGGAGGCATTTTGATCTTCGCATGGCATTTGTTTGGGAAAACCAAATTTTATGGTAAATTGCAACCATTTCAATATACTCCCCAATGAAAGTTCTCGTCACCGGCGGTGCCGGCTATATTGGCAGTGTTGCCACAGAACGGCTGATCTCGAATGGCTATGAAGTGGTCGTCCTCGACAGTTTCTACATGGGACACCGTGAGGCCGTGCACCCGCAGGCGGCCTTTGTGGAAGCTGATCTTTCTGACAAAGCGGCGGTGGATGCGGCTTTCCGAGAGCATCGACCGGAGGCGGTGATGCATTTCGCCTCCCATACGCTTGTGGGCGAGTCGATGCAGCATCCATTTCTCTATCTCGGGGACAATGTCCGCAACGCGCTCAACCTGCTCGAAGTCATGGTGGAACACGGCGTTGGCAAGATCATCCTGTCCTCCACCGCCAATCTCTTTGAAAAGCCCGAGTCGATGCCCATCGGACCGGACGAGCGGGTCATCCCCGGTAGTCCTTATGGGGAATCCAAGGCCATCATAGAGCGGTTTCTCCACTGGTTGCAGGTCACCAAAGGACTTCGCTATGCCTGCCTGAGGTATTTCAATGCGGCCGGGGCCACGGCGGAGCGGGGTGAGGACCATACCCCGGAGACGCATCTCATTCCCCTGGTGCTGCAGGTCGCTCTGGGGCAGCGCGATGCGATCAAAATTTTCGGCGGGGATTACCCGACTCCCGATGGCACCTGCGTGCGGGACTACATCCACATCGCCGATCTTGCCGATGCCCACATCCTGAGCCTTCAGGCGTTGGAAACCCGGCCCGTGTTGACCTACAATCTTGGCAACGGCAATGGATTCAGCGTCAAAGAGGTGGTCGACACCGCGCGCCGGATCACCGGTCATGCCATTCCGGTGGAGATCGTGGACCGGCGTCCCGGTGACCCGGCGGTGCTCGTCGCCGACGCCACGAAAATCAAAGCGGAACTCGGCTGGGCGCCGCAATTTCCTGATCTCCAGTCCATCATCCAGTCGGCTTGGAACTGGCACAACGGCCATCCCAGGGGATACGCGGGCTGACTCACTGAATGGCGGGAGCTTCTGATGGCGCGATATATTCCTGATTGCGCAAATATCGGGAGGCGCTCATGGTAGCGACATGGCTTCGCAACCTTCCCCAGCACGTTACTTGATGATTGGCGGTTTCCTCGGCGCGGGGAAGACCACCGCGATTGGCAAACTCGCCCGGCACCTCACTGACCAGGGACTGCGGGTTGGCCTGATCACGAACGACCAGGCCGGAGGATTGGTGGACACGCGATTGCTGCGCGGCCAAGGCTTTGCCACCGAGGAAATCGCGGGAGGATGTTTCTGCTGCCGGTTCAACACCTTGGTCGATGCGGCCGCCAGGCTTCAGGAGGCCTCCCGTCCGGAAGTTTTTATCGCCGAGCCCGTGGGAAGCTGCACCGATTTGGTGGCCACCGTGACCTACCCGTTGCGGCGGATGTATGGGTCGAATTTCACGGTGGCCCCCCTCAGTGTGCTGGTGGATCCGATCAGAGCCCGCCGGGTCTTTGGCCTCGATGATGGCGGGACGTTCTCTCCCAAGGTGATCTACATTTTCAAAAAGCAACTCGAAGAGGCCGACCTCATCGTGATCAGCAAGAGCGACCTTCTGACCGGCGTGGAAATCGCGGAACTGGTCACGCTGCTGCAGGGCGAATACCCAGCGGCTCGGGTTCTGGCCGCATCTTCACGATCCGGAGGCGGTCTGGACGAATGGTTTTCCGCGATGCTCGACGGCACGCCCGGGAGCCGCCATGCCATGGCCTTGGACTATGAGGTCTATGCGGATGGAGAAGCATTGCTGGGATGGCTGAATGCCACGGTGACGCTGCGGGCGGACGATGAGTTTGATCCCAACGCTTTTCTCAAAGCCCTTGCCGCGGCTGTCCAGCAGCGCCTTGGTTCCGTCGAGATCGCCCATTTCAAGATGACCTTCAGCCCGGATGACGGCATCGCCGGAGAGTTGGCGTCGGTCAATGTCGTTCGCAGTGACCAGGTCGCGGAAGCCGGGATGACCCTCGACGAGCCCACCCTCGGAGGGCAACTCATTGTCAATCTGCGCGCCGAGGGGGAGCCGGACGATCTCCTCTCCGCCCTCAGGGAAGGTCTCGACACGTCGATCGGTGGCTTTTTCGGTCTGCAGGCTACTCTGGACCATGAGGAGCATTTCCGTCCCGGCAAGCCCGAACCGACCCACCGGGATGCGGACGCGCCGTTGGCGACCATCGGGGGAGGCTGAGGTGGAGCACTTCCTGCCTGGTGCTTTTCCTTCGGATTGTCTTTCCTGTCCAGACCATTCTTGTGATAATCCTCTCTGAGCTGGTCCTTCGGCTGCATTTACCATTCCCACTCCGACCCCACCCAAGATCATGAAATGGCAATACCTGCTCCTCTCTGCCGCCCTGTTCCTGTCGTTTTCCGCGTGCGAACGCAGTCAATCGGCCGCGGACCGGCTGAAGGACAAATTCGATGACGCCTTGGACCGCCGTCCTGGTGAGAAATTGCGCGATGCCGCGGAAGATCTGGGCGATACGGTGGAGGATGCCGCCAAGGATGCCAAGAAAGCACTCCAGGAAGCCACCAAATAGGCGGCCCAATAAAAGTGTCTCAGGGTTGGGGAATCACCAATTCCGCGGGGGTTCGAGCGAGGAACGGTGGCAGGTTGAGCAAGGAAATGCGCCCTGCCACCTGGTAGAACTTCCAGTAGCGTCCATCCTGTCCCGGAGGCACGTCGACGCTGACAAAGGCGCCGCCCTTCCGGGCAAGATCGAGGGCTTTCCCTCCCTCCGGGTCGCGCAGTTCGCCTCCGGATGCCGCCGAATAGAGGCCGATTTTCCGAGTCCCCGGCGGCACCCAGGCGTATAGAGTCCATCTCCCGCTCAGGCTTTGGGGGAAATCCTCGAGGGACATTTTCCAGCTCAGGCGCTGCCCTGCTGGCCAAGTCACCCGGGTCAGGTCTTGCCCATCGTCGAGATCGATGCGGTAGACGCCAAGTTCTTTGGCGGTGAGGTGGACGACCCGCTCCACCCCATCGGGGGGAACACTCGCATCCTCCGCCACGAGAGTCCGGCTTTCTCCGGTCGCGCTGGCGCCTCCCAACTTCCAGAGCCGGACGCGGACATTCCCGCGGTCGCGGTAGTGGGCGATGAGCCCTCCAGTGATGTGGAGTTCAATGACGGCGGGGGCTTGCCCAATCACGGTGAACCAGGAGCGGGCACCGCGGGCATTTTCCGCATTTCCTGCGGGCAGGGTTGAGGTCCCGTCCGTCAGGGGAGCGGGGACGAGAGTGGTGTCATCCACTTCCGTGACGTCGAAGTCCAGGTCCACCGGCGCGTGATTGGCCACTCCGCTGCCGAGGATGGCGGTCAATTCATCCGCCGTGAAGGGGGTGGAGGACTTCCACGGATTGCCGGGCTCCGGCTTCTGCCAACGGGCCGGTTCCGGCACCGTGACGGAGGAATCCCTCGCGGCGACGTCGCGGTAGAGCGCGTAGCTGTGGACCATGGAGGTGCGCCGAATGCGGTAGGCGTGACGGATCATGGCTTCGAAAGCGGCTTGGCGAGCCGGACCGGTCGCGGTGCGGTAGGCATCGTAGAGTTCGGCATGGCGGGTGTAGAGGATCAGGTCATCAATCCGGGCCAGCACCTCGGGCCGCCCAGAGGCCAAGGTGCGGGCCTCTTCCAGGTTGCGATAGAGCCTTGCCAGAAGGTCGTCATAGACCAGACGGGCCTTGGCATTGGCCCCGTCGAGGCGCTCATAAAAATCTCGCATGGGCTTCTCGGCCGGACCAAAGGCCAGGTGCAAAAAGTCGTCCACGATGGCCTGGCGCCGCTCGGCTTCAGTGGTGTCCCAAAGCACGCGCGAGGCAAAGTAATAGCCAAGCCCGTTGCAACCCCAGTTGTCACTGGACTCGGCTGAGAGATAGCGGGCTCCCTGCGTGTGAAAGGTCGGGATGGTTTCCGCCAGGTAGTCGAGCCGGCTGCCCCGGGCGGCTCCCGGCAGGTCACGGTCCCAGGTGTTCACGCTGTAATACTCCCGGATCCCGATCGTGGCTTTGCGTGCCGACCAACCGGCGATGATGTCCTTGATCGGCTGGCCGCCCTTGATGAAAGCAGTGGCGGTGGAAATAATGACATTGGGGTGGAGATCGAATGATGGAGGTTCGGCGTGGTAGTTGTAGGCATACATGCCGACGAAGCGGTCCTTGCCCAAGTGTTCCGTCACCGCCGCGGCCACTGTGTTCGCGAGCAGGGCGGCACGCTCATGAGGAGGACCGATGTTGGCGCAGGCGTCGCATTCACACCAGTTGCCCCCGTCGCTGGGATCGATCGAGACACTGTCGGCGTCCGGATTCTCCTTGAAAAAGTGGAGGGCATAGGCGACGGCGGCAGCCCTCACTCCGGGATTGGAGATGCAGAGCTTGGCTTCGGGGCTGACCCGGCGCTGGCCGTTGACCAAAGCGTAATACTCGGGGTGCGCATCAAACACCGCCTGCTGGGAGCGGATCAACCTTCCATAGGCATGCCCGGTGTTGAGGGTGAATCCGCCATCCATTCGGTTTTTCACCACCCAGTCTTCGTAAGTGGCCCGGTTGTGATCCCATAAGCCATAGCCATACCAGATGCGGCGGCTGGCATAATCGGGCGATTCGTCGGCCTCGATCGTCAACGAAAGGCTCTCCAACCGCGGGATCACCTCCCAGGTTTGGCCGGGAAAAAATTGGCGATAGCCCAGTCGGTGGAGCAGATCCCAAGCCGCGTGGCGCAACGCGGTGTCCGTGGTTCCCGTGAGGAGGATGCCTTGGTCACTGGTCCGGATGGAGTAATCTTCCCGATGGGTCGCCCCCGGGGGTGGTCCCTCCGCCAGTCGCAACCGGATCGCGGGTCCGTCGGCTTGGGGAACGACAGAAAATTGGGTGGAAAAGATCGCACTCAGCTTTTCGGCCAGGGCTTGTGAGACCGCTTGGCGAGCTTCGGAGGCGGGACCTTCAGGAACAATGGGAAGGAGAGTACCCTTGATGCGGGGAAGTGTCGCGGGCTCAGCTGAGTGTCCGGGCCAGGTGGTCAGAGCGACGGCCACCGCCGCGAGGCAGGCGCTGGTCCTGAAGGTGGGGAACAGTCTCATTCCGGAAAAATGGAGGAAACCAACTGAAACATCAAGATGCGGGTTGAAGGCTCTGGGAATTCTTTTTTCGAAAGCCGTTCGTGGTGGACGGCAGATGTCCGGACTTGCTTGTGCCGGTGAACAGTTCACAAAAATGGCATGGAATTTGCCTTGGGGATGGGTGTGATCATCCATTAAAATGAAGGCGATGAAGAAAAAAGTCAGTGACCAAGCCCCTGCCAAAAAAGAGGTTCCTGCGGTGACCAAGCCCGCGCCGGCCAAGAAAGCAACCCCGGCCAAAAAAGCGGCGACCAAGAAAGCAACCCCGGCCAAAAAAGCGCCTGCCAAGAAAGCAACCCCGACCAAGAAAGCGCCTGCCAAAAAAGCGGCGACCAAGAAAGCGGCGACCAAAAAAGCGCCTGCCAAGAAAGCGGTCACCTCTCCTGCCAAAAAGACGGCAGTGAAGAAAAAAGCCCCCGCCAAAAAGACGGTCCCCAAAACCGGTAAAAGCTCGCAGGCAGAAGTCCATTACCACGATATTGAGAAGGCAGCCTACTATCTCGCTGAACAGGACGGTTTTCAAAGCGATCCACTGGAATACTGGTTGGCGGCCCAGCGTCAACTGGGAGACAAGTGACAGACGGTAGCTTGGCCTCTATCGATCGGCGCAGCCTTTGAGTCTTTGTCCGGTTCCAGTCCCATCTCCTTCAGTCCCGGACTTGTCTGCCTTTCCTGTGTGGTTCTTCTTCTCCCTGGTGATGCGTTTTTTGTGGTCGGCTGTCTTTTTGTCTTTCCATCAACCTTCAGCCGGGCCACGATTCCTTCCTCATGTTGGACCCTCCCATTCTCCTGCAAACCGAAGCATGTCTTGCCGCAGTCATCCCTGTCGTGACGCCCCGAGATCAGGTTGGGTCGGTCATGGGTCCGGCCATCGCGGAAGTCCTCGAAGCGGTCGCCTCCCAGGGGATCGGTCCGGTCGGACCGGTGTTTGCCCATCATTCCCGCATCACTCCGGAGGTTTTTGATTTCGAGGTCGGGGTGCCCGTTTCCGGCCCCCTCCTTCCGGTCGGACGCGTTCGTGCGGGAGAGTTGCCCGGCGCCTTGGTTCTGCGGACCATCTACACTGGTCCCTATGAAGAATTGCACGATGCTTGGCGGGAATTCAAGGACTGGGTCGGGCGGAATGGTTACGAGGTGTCCTCTCATCCCTGGGAAACCTTCCTGTCCGATTCTGGGAAAGATCTTGATCCCTCCACCTATCGCACTGAATTGAACTTTCCCTTGCTCTGAGGGAAGCGATGTTTCTCCTGTCCTAATTTTGTCTGAACCCAAACCACCTGCCTTCCACCTCCTCTCATGAAATATGCCCCTTCCATCGCCGGCGGCCTGCTCGGCCTGCTCTTTTTCGCTGCTGGTCTCATGTTCCTGCTGAATCTCATTCCCGAGCAGCCCGCTCCGCCGGAAGGTTCTCCCACCGCTCTGTTCATGGGCGCCCTGGTGCCGACGGGTTACCTGACCTTCGTCAAGGTCTTCGAAGTGCTCGGCGGGGTCCTTGTCGCCATCCCACGCACCCGCAACTTCGGACTGCTTGTGCTCGGTCCCATCATTCTGAACATCCTCGCCTTCCATCTTTTCATCACCGGGGGGGTCGGGCTTTTCAATCCCCTCCTCATTGTGATTTGCTTGCTTGCATTGTTTCTGCTGTGGAGTGGTCGCAAGGCATTTCTGGGGCTTCTCAATTGAAATTAGTTCACCTTCAGACCCAAGGGCGACAAAACGGTCGTCATCGGGAGTCTGAACGTCGAATGCAAGGCGGTTTCCAAGGTGGTGTGCCTCCTCAGGGACGGGAAAAAAATGCTGGCTGACCAGCGTGAAGAAGGCCTGGCCATCCTCGATGAAGTGATCCGGTCTGGTTCGTCCAAATAAGCCGCCACTGGACCGCCGGCGCTTGGTTTCTCGAGGAAAGGGTCGGCCCCTGGGGGATGATGGCCGGTCAACCCGCCGCGGCAATCATTCTCAACTCCCGCTGGAGGTAGGCCCGGCGGGCGAAGAAGAATCCCATGCTACTGAGCAGCGTGGCCAGTCCGCCCAGCAGCATGGATGGATACCAAACCGCATAGGATTGACCTGATGCCAGTGCGGAGGCCCCGATGCCGAGCATGATGACTCCGAAGAGGATGCCTGCGACCAGAAGGATAAGGACGAACCGTCGGGCTTTGCCCAGACCGGCCAACACTCCACCCACCGCCCCGAGAAGTCCGAAGACCAGGCCTCCGAGACTGCCCAACCAGGCCGCATCACGGTCGCTCCACCAAGCCCCGGCAGCCTCACCGGGACGCTCATGGAGCGCGAGATGGCGCCACTCAATCTCCCCTCCTCCCGGTAGGATGGCATTGATCTCCAGTCTGGCAGGAAAGGATCCGTCTTTCCCAAAAAAGGGCAGCGCCACCGGAGTCCAATCCGAGTCGCCCGCCAGTTTGGCCATGGGGCCGGCATCCCCCAAGGTCCTTGTGAAATAACGGCTGCCGTCCGGGTAGATCGTCCACATCTCGAGGTAGCCCGCGGCACCAACTTTTTGGTAGCGGATCTCTCCGGTGACGAGGTGGTTTGGTTGACGGATGCCCGGGGAATCGATTTCGAGAACCCGGACCGGCTCGCGGGAGCCAGCGCTGACGACCGTTCTGGCCGGTGAGTCCAGGGAACGCACTGGGTTCCACCCGGTCATGGCGAAAGGTTCCGCGAGTGCCCGAGGGGCTGCGTCAAAGACTGCGACGGTGGTGCACACCACCAGCAACATTGGGAGTCTATTCATGGGATTTGGGATCGAGTTCTTTGCGGTGGGCTCCGAGGATGGTTTTCAGCGTTTCCGCATCCAGCTTTCCATCGGCAAAAAGCAGGCGCGCGGTCCTTTCAAAGGCGCTTCTGGAGGCCGCGTCGTCATGGATCCGGATCTTTTCGATGAGTCGGTCCAGACGGATCCGCACGGTCGGGTAGCTGATCCCGTAAACCGTCGCCAGTTCTTTGAGCGAACCGGAGGCGAGGAGAAATCGGCGAATGAAAGCCCTGTCTTCTTCATTCAGGCCGTTCAGCCAATTGTCCTGATCGTGGTTTAACATTATTAAAAAGATTTTGAATAAAATGAATAAAAATGAAATTTGTGCAAGTTGAATTTAACAAAATTTAGCCGAATTTCATTTCGGTCGAGCATCGCGCGGTTTCCGTTAGTGGAAGGTCAGGCTTTTCTCTCCAGTGGCAGAGGTGCCCTAAAGGCGTCCATTTTCCTGCTTGTCCTCCCCTTTCGAGCGGCCCAGAATGGTCGGCATGAAACACTCCTCCGTTCTCTTGCTGCTGACCTTCCTGTTCTCCGGGACCCTTGCCTCCCAAGCCGAAGACGCCGCAGGCAAGAAAGCTGCCGGCCCTGCTTCCTCAATTGATGGTTACCGCTTTGAGTTTCCCTGCAAGGGGACCATGCCGGAGCATCCGAAGGAGGGGGCCGATGGCGAATCGGCGCTCGTCAAAGGGGACCCGCTGACCACGGACAACTTCGAGGCGGTCAAACAGTTCGGCGGCGAGCCCGGAAAGCGCTACAAGGTCACCCTCCGATTTCGCGGGGTGGTGGAACCCATGATGTACAAGGGCGGTGAGAAGGATGGGGACTACTTCTATCGAGGAGGGGAGCCCAACAACGGCACCTACAACATTTACAAGATCGCCATCTCCTCTCCGGAGTCGCATTACTTTCTCAACCGCCAGGACAAAGTGGGCCACAAGATTTTCACGATCGACTACACCAAGACCATTGAGATCGATGGAGGAGCGAAGATCACGCTCCGGGGGGATGGACAAAACGGTCGGCTCATTACCAACTACGCGAAACTGGTGGTCCCCGGCATTGCCCCGGCCCCCGAGCCCTACCATGGCCAATTTGTCCAGATCGACGTGGTTGATGTGGTCGAGGCCAAATAGTCCCCGCCGACCGGAAGGAGCCCCTCTCCCCTGAGCGGATGGTGCGGTTTTTCGCGCCACAGCTGGCGGAATGGAAATGCCATGAAACCTGCCGTCAGAATCGGGCTGCAGGCATCGCGCCTGCCCCTTCCGGCGCGCCGTTCGACCATGGGGGGCCTCGGGCGTAAGATCCGGGCTGGTTCTGACATTTTCTTTCAACCCCATTTGCTGACTTCCGGTGACGGTTTCCCCGCTTCCAATCCTTCTTCCGGCTCCTTGAATTTCTTCCTTCGTCGACCCATGCCCCGTTTCTTCCCTCTGCCGCTCCTGTGGATGCTGACCGTCACCATGGCCTTGGCGGCCGAGCCTGCGCTGCCCAAGAAGATTTCTTTCAACCGGGACATTCGACCGATCATGTCGGACACCTGTTTTCATTGCCATGGGTTCGATCCGAAAACGCGCGAGGAGGATCTGCGACTCGACATTCGGGACGAAGCCCTGAAAGCGACCAAGAACGAAGTCATTCCCATCGTCCCGGGGAATCCCGACAAAAGTGAGATCATCACCCGGATCTTTGACCGTGAGGATCCGATGCCGCCGGACAAGGCGCACAAGCCCCTGACGGACCGGCAGAAGGCCCTATTCCGGCAATGGGTGGCCGAAGGCGCCCACTACGAGCCGCACTGGGCGTACGCCCCGCTCCAAAAACCGGATCTCCCCCCCTCCAGCCATCCGCAAAATCCTGTCGATGCCTTCATCCGGGCCCGGTTGGCAGAAAAGCAGATTGCTCCCTCCCCGGAAGCGCCTCGTGCGAAGCTGTTGCGTCGTCTCTCGCTTGACCTCACCGGACTGCCTCCGACTCCGGCGGAAGTGACCGCATTCCTGAATGACGGCTCACCCCGGGCCTATGACCGGCAGGTCGAGCGCTTGCTCGCTTCGGTCCGTTTTGGCGAGCGGATGGCGGTGTGGTGGCTTGATGTGGCCCGATATGCCGACACGGTTGGATTTCACGGGGACCAGAATCAACGGATCTTTCCCTATCGCGACTATGTCATTCAGGCGTTTAATGCGAACAAGCGATTTGACCAGTTCACCATCGAGCAACTGGCTGGCGACCTTCTTCCCGACCCGTCTCCCGAGCAGCGGGTCGCGACGGGCTACAACCGGCTGAACATGATGACCCGCGAAGGCGGTGCCCAGCCGAAAGAGTATCTCGCCAAATATGGTGCGGAACGGGTTCGCTCGGTGGCGGCCGCCTGGTTCGGCAGCACCTTCGGGTGCGCGGAATGCCATGACCACAAGTTCGACCCCATCAAGACACGGGACTTTTACGAACTGCAGTCCTTCTTCGCCGATGTGAGGCAGTGGGGCGTCTATGCCGACTACGGCTACACCCCTGAGCCGGAACTGAAAGGCGTCAACAATGACTCGCCCTTTCCCCCTGAAATCGAGGTGGCCAGTCCCTACCTGGAAAAGCGACGCGACCAGGCAGGAAAGGCGCTCGCCGCGCATCTGGCAGCCACCTCGAAACGTCTTGCCAACGATTCCGTTTCGGCGGCTTCCCTTGCGGCCTGGGAAACCGACCTGCGCCAATTCCTCGCCACCCATCCCGGCGGTTGGGCCAAACCCTTGGCATCCGCCGCCATTCTGAAAGACGGAAAGCCGGACGGGAAACGCTCCGCCATCCTGAGCAAGGACGGCACCATCCATCCGGACAAGCCACTGGGAAAAAATGAAAGCCTCAGAGTGGCCTTCTCTCCAGACGGACTTCCCGGCCTGGCAGCCATCCGGATTGATCTGACCACGGAGGGGCTCGATGACAAGACCCTGGAGGCCTCCTATGGCAAGTCCCTGAAGTTGGCTGTGAGCATTGTCCAGGCTGACGGCAAGGAACGCAAGATGGGAACCGGAGTCGGGGAAGCTACCGTGAAACGCCGCACCTACCGCAATGGGGACGAAATACCCGGACTGCCCGGCGAATGGAATCTGCCTTTCACCAAGTCTGAAGAATCCCTGCGGGCAGTCTGGCTGCTCGATGTGCCGGTCAAACCGGGGGCAGGGGAGACCGTGGTTTGTTCCTTCAGCGGCGACTGCCCGTTGCCGTTGAAAATTGCCGTGACGCCGCTGGGAGCGTCCGATGCGATGCTGGCGGCCGATCCTGCCACATTGGCGGCGCTCTTGGAAACGCCGGCAAAACGCGCGCCGCAGCAGGCGCAAGCGGTGCACGATGCCTGGTTGTTCAGCACCGCGCAGGACCGGTCTGCTTTCGATACCGCGCGTATGCTCGCGGAAAAGATCAGGGAATGGAATGGCGGTCGGGCGTGGAGTCTGGTTACGGAAGCGGTGGCAAGTCCCTTGACGGTGCGGGTTCTGCCGCGGGGCAATTTCCTCGACACCACCGGACCGGTGGTGCTGCCGGCGACCCCCTCCTTCCTCCCGGGGCGTCTTGAAAGCACCGTCGACAAACGTCTCACCCGGTTGGACTTGGCGCGGTGGATCGTTTCGGAGCAGAATCCGATCACCGCGCGCGCGGTGATGAACCGTCTGTGGCAGCTCTTTTTCGGCACCGGACTCAGTGCGACGGTGGATGACCTGGGATCCCAGGGAGAACCACCGTCGCATCCGGAACTGCTCGATTGGCTGGCCAGCGAGTTCCGCGACAGCGGCTGGGACCTGAAACACATGATCACACTGATCGTTTCCAGCCAGACCTACCGGCAGAGCAGCCTCCTCCGCCCTGAGTTGCATGAGGCCGATCCTTCGAACCGCTTGCTGGCCTCGCAGAATCCGCGCCGCCTCGATGCCGAGTTTGTCCGTGACAACGCGCTCTTCATCGCTGGCATTCTCAATCTGGAAGATGTCGGGGGACCGGGGGTGAAACCCTATCAACCGGCCGGCTACTACGCGGCGATCCAGTTTCCCAACCGGGACTACGTGGCCAACACGGATGCCGGACAGTGGCGTCGGGGGCTTTACATGCATTGGCAGCGCACCTTCCTGCATCCCATGTTGGCCAATTTTGACGCGCCTCCGCGCGACGAATGCGCGGCCCTGCGGACCGTGAGCAACACCCCTCAGCAGGCGCTGACTCTGCTCAATGATCCCACCTTCGTCGAAGCCGCCCGCCTCTTCGCCGGGCGTCTGCTCAGCGAGCCGCCGGGTGCCGATGACACCGCTCGTTTGAAGCACGCCTTCCAACTCGCCTTGGCGCGCGATCCCCGTCCCGGGGAAACCGCCTCCCTAATGACCTTCCTCACCACGCAACGGAGGTATTACCGGGACAACCTGATGGATGCGGACAAGCTCCTCAAGGTCGGGTTGGCCCCGCAGCCAGCCGGAGACCCGGCTGAAGCGGCGGCATGGACCAACCTCTGCCGGGTCCTTCTCAATTCACACGAAACGATCACCCGCTACTGACCGATTGCCATGAAGCCCCAGATTTTTCCTCCAGCGGACCCGTTCAGCATCCATCGGCGGGCCTTTCTGACCCAGAGCGCCTTCGGTCTTGGTGGTCTGGGTTACGCTCTGCTCCAAGGTGCCGCCCAGGCGGCTCCGGGAGGGCTTGTGAAACCCGCTCACTGGCATGGCTCTCTGCAGTCCCCTCACTTCCCGGTCAAGGCGAAGCGCGTCATTTTTCTTTGCATGGCCGGTGGTCCCTCCCAATTCGAGAGCTTCGATTGGAAACCCCGGCTCAAGGAACTTCACGACCAGCCTTTCCCGGAATCCTTCACCAAGGGCCAGCAGATCGCCCAGTTGCAGAATGCGGTGCTCAAGGCCCGCGGTTCGTTCACGGCCTTCCAGAAGCATGGCCAATCCGGGGCCGAAATCAGCGATCTGTTTCCCCGCCTCGCCGGTCTCGCCGACGACCTCTGCATCATCCGGTCCATGCAGACCGAGCAGATCAATCACGACACGGCCCACGCCTTCATGAACACCGGCTCGATCATCAAGGGGCGGCCGAGCATGGGTTCCTGGCTCAGCTATGGACTCGGGGCAGAAACCCAGGACCTTCCCGGCTTTATCGTGCTGACCTCCGCGGGCAAGTCCGGACAGCAGCCCATCTCGGCCCGGCAATGGAGCAGCGGGGTGCTGCCAAGCCGTCACCAGGGCATTCTTTTCCAATCCAAGGGCGATGCAGTCCATTATATCGGGAACCCTGAAGGCGTCTGTCAGAGCACCCAGCGCCAGGTTGTCGAGGAGATCCAGCGGATGAACGGACTCCTCGCCGCAGAGCAAAACGACCCGGAGATCGCGACCCGGACCGCCCAGTACGAGCTGGCGTTCAAGATGCAGAGCAGCGTGCCAGATCTCACCGATTTCAGCAAGGAATCCCCGGCGATGCTGGACCTTTACGGAGTCAAAGAACCCGGCGATGGCAGTTTCGCTTCAAACTGTCTCCTCGCCCGGCGGCTTGCCGAGCGCGGGGTCCGCATGATCCAGCTCTACCACCGGGCCTGGGACCACCACAGCAATCTTGAGGCTGGGATGAAAAACGGTGCCGCCGATGTTGACCAGGCGAGCGCGGCGCTCATCAAAGATCTCAAGGAGCGTGGCATGCTCGAGGACACCCTGATCCTCTGGGGCGGGGAATTCGGCCGCACTCCGATGGGCCAGGGCACCGGTCGCGATCACCACATTCTCGGATTCAGCGTCTTCCTTGCCGGAGGCGGGATCAAGGGCGGCGTCACCCACGGGGCGACCGACGAACTCGGTTACCGGGCGGTGGAGGACGTCGTTTCCGTTCACGATCTTCACGCCACCATGCTGGCCCTCTTGGGCATCGACCACCACCGGCTCAGCACGAAATTTCAAGGGCTCGATGTTCGCCTCACCGGCATCGCCGGCAACGTGGTGAAGGAGATCATGGCCTGAGTAAAGGAGTCCTCCTCTCAGGCAAACTCCCCATTCAGGTCACGTCGGACTCGTGCCCGCGCGGGCGCCTGAGTTCGCAAAGGCTCACGCCTCCCGCGGGAAGCGTCAGCCCAATCGGCGCTGCG
Source organism: Akkermansiaceae bacterium (assembly GCA_024233005.1). Lineage (GTDB taxonomy): Bacteria > Verrucomicrobiota > Verrucomicrobiia > Verrucomicrobiales > DEV007 > JACKQE01. Next base: position 701,157 of record JACKQE010000002.1, read on the forward strand.
CCGGTCTTCAAAAGGGAATCAAGGACCGCATGACGCGGCTCTGGGCTTCCTGAATCGAAATTTGTCGATCCAGGGTGCTCCCATAGGAGGGGTAGATCCCGCTGGGCATGGGCGATAATCCAGTGGTGGCGCCGGTAGACGAGCTGTCCGCAGTGGAGGCGCAGCTCACGAAGGTGGAGGCGGTGGCGCAGAGAGCGGTCAGCAAACAGATCAGTCTGAAACGTTTCATGTGGCGAAAAAGTGGCGGGTGGTGGGAGCGTGACTGAAGGCTTACTTGCTGCATGGGAGACTGGCATTCAAGTGGTAGAGTTTTTGCAGGGCGTTGTCGCCCTCGGCCTTCTGCAGGTGGGCATTGAAAATGGCAGCTTCCTTGCGGTTGATGCAACCATCGCCGTCGGCGTCGAAGGCTTCCACGAGATGGTCGAAGCCGTGGGATTTCTCGGAGAACCGGTCCAACTCCTGCGGGGTGACATAGCCATCACCGTTGAGATCCCTCTCGTTGAAGCGTGCCTTGGGATAATCGGGGTCGACCGTGGCATATTCCGAATAGGAGATTTTTCCATCTCCGTTGGGATCGCCGTTGGCATAGATGGCCGTCATGAGGGCCTTCTTGACTTCGGACTTGGACAGCTTGCCGTCGTGGTCACGATCGGCGACCGAATAGTTGTCAGTGCTCGTCTTGCAGGCGGACGACAAGCAGAGCAAGGAGGTGATCGTCAGGAGGGGAAGGATTCGGCGCATGGAAAAGGATGGGGTTCGAGGGAGATGCCGTGAAAGGGTAACACCTCATTATTTCCAGATGCGGATCCAATTCAATCAAAATCCTTCGCATTATCCCGTAGCAGAGGATGGGCCTGTTCCGGGAACCTGTTGATTTTCAACCAAGGTTGCCTGTCGCCCAGAGATGGGGAACCTCCCCGGGCCGTGATAGAGCCTCAGAAGCCTGGTATGGGTGCTGATACGTAACCACAAAAGTATGATTTCCCAAGCTTGCGAACCATCCGAGCCTTGCCATCGGAGAAGAACGAGGTTTTTTCTCACCCTTTCAATGTCCCGTTCAGGTTTCGGCGCAGGGAAGCGGAAAAATCGGCAACGGGACAATCGCCATGTTTTTTAGACCCCATTCGACGGGCCATCCCCGTGCTCGATGACCTCGCTGTGGGGCTGCAAATGATGGTGCCCGTGCAATGGAACAAAACCGACATCTCTGAGAAATCCGGCCCCGGAGACGTCGAATTCCGTGCCGGCCTCATCGGAAGGATTTCCCCCGCTCTGTGCTACGGGATCGGTGTCAATGCGGTCACGGAATCCGCGTCTGACGCCGCTCTCAGCAACAACGCCATTATTCTGCGGCCGATTGCCGCCTTGCGCTGGGACGCGACCGGACGTCTCAACCTCGGGGTCGAGGTGGAATACAATTTCACACCGCTTGAGGAAGGCTTCGATGAGGTCAGCGCTCTCGAATTGAAGTTTCCTGCGGCATACAAGATCAGCGATGCCTGGTCCGCCGCTCTCACTTACAAACCAAGATGGAACCTCCTCTCGGAGCAGGAGCGGAACCGGCTTGAATTGATCGCCACGTTCCAATAGGGCTCTCACCGCCAGAATGCCTTCGCCTTCGGGGGCGAGTGTCCCTCACTTCGGAAGCGATTGACTACAAGCTCCTCACCAGTTTCGCCTGGTATTTCTGATTTCCCAGGCGAAGGCGGAGCGACACCTCCATTCCAGGCTGACACACCCAACTCCTCCAACCCACTGAACCGGACTGAATCTCTGTGATCGTTTTCGGTGTGCTCGTCACTAAAGGACCGAAACCCTGGCCTTCACCGTGTCCTTGTCACCCTCCATGGCTCTTGTGGCGACGGCAAATGGCATGTTTTGGGGATGGACAGACCGCATTCCGATCTGATTGGATGAAGGCAATCCACCCATGCACCTCCTCGACCGCTTTTCCCTCTCCGGCAAACGACTCTTTATCACCGGAGGAAGCCGTGGGCTCGGGCGGGAGATGGCACTGGCGATCGCCGAGGCCGGAGCCGAGGTCATTCTCACCGGACGGGATACCGCCAGCCTCGATGCCACGGCAGAGGAAATCAGGGCCCTGGGGCGCGAGGCTTTCACGCTCCAGGCCGACATGGGAAATCCCGGAGAATGCGAAGCCGCCTGCCTCCGTGCGCTGGAGGATCATGGCCCCATTGACATCCTGATCAACAATGTGGGAGGTCGCCTCGTCAACGTGCCCGTGGAGGACCAGTCCCTGGGTGATTGGCAACGCATCATGGATCTCAATGTCACCAGCACCTTTCTCTGCACCAGGATCATCGGGGGAGAAATGGTGCGGCGTGGGACCGGCGGGAGGGTCATCAATGTCTCGTCAGTCTCCGCCATGATCGCCAACCGGGGGATCGGGGGGCGCAGCTACGAGACGGCCAAGGCGGCCGTGCTGCAGTTCACCCGGGCCACCGCCGCCGACTGGGCGCCCCATGGGGTGACGGTCAATGCCATCTGTCCCGGAGGATTCATGACCGAGCCGAATCGTCGCTGGTCCCGGGAGCATCCCGAAGTCATCAGCGAATTTGTCAAAGCCATCCCGATGGGGAAATTTGGCGAGCCGGAGGATCTTGGTCCCCTGGCGGTTTACCTCGCCAGCGAAGCCTCGCGCTACATGACCGGGGCGGCTCTCGTCATCGACGGGGGATACACCCTCTGGTGAAACTGCCACCAGCCGCCTTTGGTTTCCAGCCATGAACTACCCCACTCTGACCACCCTCCTCCTTCTTTTCCTCTCTGGCGGTCTCCCCATCCATGGAGAGGAGGAGCCGCTCTTCCTCGCCACTCCGCTGACTCGCCCCGGTGAGTTCACCCAGGGCATCGAGGGACCAGCCTGCGACCGGGCGGGCAATGTCTATGCGGTGAACTTTGGGACCCAGGGAACGGTCGGGCTGGTCACTCCGGCCGGACAGGCCGGCCTCTGGGTGACCCTGCCCCAGGGAAGCACCGGCAACGGTCTCCGCTTCGACCGCGCCGGGTTTTGCTATGTCGCGGATCACACCGGGCACAACATTCTGCGGATCGATCCGGCGACCCGGGCCGTTAGCACCTATGCCCATGAGCCGCGGATGAGCCAGCCCAACGACATCGCCATCGGGCCCGACGGCATTCTCTATGCGAGCGATCCCGATTGGAAGGCCGGGACCGGACGGATCTGGAGGATCGGCACCGATGGGCGGGTCAGCCTGCTCGCGGGCGATCTCGGCACGACCAACGGAATCGAGGTCAGTCCGGATGGGCAGACTCTTTATGTCAACGAAAGTGTGCAACGCAAACTCTGGGCCTTCCGCCTTGGAAAGGTCTTCCGCGTTGGAGCGGACAGTACCCTCAGCGACAAACGTCTTCTCAAGGAGTTTCCCGACCACGGCTTCGATGGCATGCGCTGTGATGTCGACGGGAATCTTTATCTCACCCGCCATGGCAAAGGCACTGTGGTCAAACTTTCGCCGGAAGGGGACATTCTGCAGGAGATCGACGTGCTGGGGGCTTATCCCAGCAACCTTTGCTTTGGCGGTCCCGACGGGCGGACCGTGTATGTCACGGAGGTCGCCCAGACCCGGATCGTTCAATTCCGGGTCGACCGACCCGGTCTTTCCTGGCAACGCTGGCAGGAGAGCGCTTCTGATGTCGAAGCCTCGATCCCGCCCGGCGAAGTCGATCTCGTCATCCTCGCGGGCCAGTCCAATGCGGTCGGCTTCGATGCCAACGCCGCTGAATTGCCGTCCGACCCGAATGACCGCAAAGTCCTTTTCTGGTGGCGCACCGGCGATCCTCCCCCCGACATCCACGACACCACCAGTGGCGGGGTCTGGACCACTTTGCGCCCGCAGCCCGTGGGCCATGCCCACCAACCAAAAGATCCCAAAAACCGGCAGTATGGGAATTTTGGCCAACCTCTGGGAGGGTTTGGTCCCGAAATCGGTTTCGCCAGGACCGTAATGAACCGTCAGCCGGAACGCCGGCTCGCGGTGGTCAAGACCGCCTTCAGTGGCACCGGCATCGCCCGGGACTGGGATCCCGATGCCAAGGACGAGGCCGGAGCCTGTTACCGCACTCTCGTCGGGGAATGCCAGCGCGCCATCGCCGCCGCCAAGGCCCGGGGCATTCTCCTGCGTCCCACCGCGTTCCTCTGGGTGCAGGGGGAAAGCGATGCCAATGCCACGGATGCCCCCCTGTACGCCGCCCGTCTGAAGCATCTCATCGCCTCGCTCCGCAGGGATCTGGCGGCTCCCGCTCTGCCGGCGTTGTTGGCCGTGAACACCCAGTTCGGCCTCGGCAAGAACACCCACATGCCCGCCATCGTCGAGGCCCAGCAACAGGTCGGGGCCGCCGATCCACAGGCTGTCTACGTCGACACGGCCGCGGCCACCGTCATCAATCCCTTCCATTTCGACGCCGCAGGCACCCTTGACGTCGGCCGGAGGTTTACCGAGGCGCTCTTCAGGCTTGAGGCCTCCTCGCCGCCTCCCTGAACGGTATCTCCAGGCAACCCGGCAGGGGAGAGGCGGCCTGACCAAGGGGGGAGGCCGGCGGCACAAGCGGGCCCATCGGTGACGGCCACTCCCGCCGCGAATGGCCTCCTCGCGCCGCTGGCTTCGTGCCTCCTTTCCAGTTCCCCGCTTGCAAGCCGCCGCATTCTGGGGCATCACTACTGCCCCTCCCACACTGACCGACCATGCCCGACAAGAAAAAACCTGTAGTGCTCATTATCCGCGACGGCTGGGGTGACAATCCCGGCGGAGAGGCGATGGCCGTGAAAAACGGCGATGCCCCCCGGCTTGCGAAGACCCCTTTCCACGACCAACTCTATGCCAACTATCCGGTGAGCCATCTCAGCGCGAGCGGCGGCGATGTCGGTCTGCCCGATGGCCAGATGGGCAACTCCGAGGTCGGTCATCTCAACATCGGGGCCGGACGCATCGTTTACCAGGATCTCACCCGCATCAACAAGGCCATCGCCAACGGACACCTCGCGCAGAATGCAGTGCTCCGTGACACCTTTGCCCGTGCCGGTCAGAGTCGCCTCCATCTGATTGGTCTGGTCTCCGATGGCGGTGTCCATAGCCACCAGGAGCACCTCGTGGCCCTCGCTTCCCTGGCCCATGATGCCGGGGTCAAAGACATCATGGTCCACGCCATCACCGACGGCCGCGACACTTCTCCGACAGCCGGGGCCGGCTATTTGAGCTGGTGTGAAGACCGTCTCGGAGCCGTCGGCGCCCGGATTTCCACGGTGGTCGGGCGTTACTATGCCATGGACCGGGACAAACGCTGGGATCGCACCAAAATTGGCTGGGACGCCATCGTCCTTGGCAAAGGCACTCCTTCCGACCTCCTCCCGTCCGAAGCCGTCCGCTCCGCCTACACCGAGCAGCAGAAAACGGACGAGTTCATCCTCCCCATCATTTTCGACGAACCCGACCAGCAGCGCGTTCGCGACGGCGATGTGGTCCTTTTCTTCAACTTCCGCGCCGACCGGGCCCGCCAGCTCTCCATGGCATTCCTCCAGAAGGATTTCAGCGGATTCGCCCGCGGCGTCCAGCCGAAGGTCCACTACGTCACGCTGACAGAGTATGACGAGAATTACGGCGTCCCGAATGTCTTCCCTCCCGACCTCCTGCAGGATGTGCTTGGAACGGTCATTTCCAAGGCCGGCCTGCGCCAGGTCCGCATTGCCGAGACCGAGAAATATCCTCACGTCACCTACTTTTTCAATGGAGGAGCCGAAGAGCCCTGTGAAGGGGAGGAGCGGATCATGCTCCAGTCGCCCAAGGACGTGGCGACCTATGACGAAAAGCCCCAGATGAGCGCGGTCGAGGTCACGGACGCCCTGCTGGGCCGGATCGAGGAATTTGACGTCATCATTGTGAATTTCGCCAATCCGGACATGGTCGGGCACACCGGTGTCCTTGCGGCGGCGATTTCCGCCGTGGAGTGCATCGACCACTGCGTTCAGCGGGTCGTCGAGCGTGTTCTGGGTATGGGGGGTGCGCTGCTTCTCACCGCCGACCACGGCAACTGTGATCAGATGATCTGCGAGGATGGTTCACCCCATACCGCGCACACCACCAATCTGGTGCACTTCATCTACGTGGCCGCCGATGCCGGCCGCTATGCCCTCGATGACGGCATTCTTGCCGACATCGCGCCCACCATGCTGGACATCCTCGGATTGGAGAAGCCCGCGGCGATGACCGGCAGCAGTCGGTTGCGCAAACTGGGCTGAGAAATCGCTTTTGCGTTTTGGGTGGGTCGTTGGACGTTGCAAAATTCCGGTTTTGCGCTAAACATCTTCCCATCCCTTGATGGCCTCCGGGCTGTCTCCCATATTGCCCCGTGGTGTAACGGTAGCACA
>JACKQE010000003.1 GCA_024233005.1 Akkermansiaceae bacterium
TTCTTCGGCTTGTTGGTTCGGCACACGAGGATGCAGGACTCCATCGATGAGTTGTAGAAGAGGTTTTTCCCAAGGGCGATGACCGCCTCAACAAGGTCATCCTTGATCATCTGGCGCCGCATTTCCCGCTCCTGATCCCGGAATAGAATGCCGTGCGGCCAAAGGATGGCGCAGCGCCCGTTTTTCGGATCGAGGCTTTTCTGGATGTGCTGTTGGAAGGCGTAGTCGGCGCAGCCCTGCGGCGGGGTGCCCCAGAGGTTGCGGCCCCAGGGGTCGTTCTCGAAGAGGGAGCGGTCCCAGGCCTTGATCGAGTAGGGCGGGTTGGCGAGGATGACGTTGAAGGTCTTGAGGGTGTCGTTTTCCAGCAGCTTCGGCTCGCTGAGGGTGTCGCCGCGGACGATCTGGAACTCCTCGATGCCGTGGAGGAACATGTTCATCCGGGCGATGGCGGAGGTGATGAGGTTGATCTCCTGTCCGTAGAGCTTGAGGGTGCGGTATTCCTTGCCGGCGTCCTTGAGCTGGAGGGCGCAGTTGAGGAGCAGGCCGCCGGAACCGCAGGTGGGATCATAGACGCTCTCGCCCGGCTGCGGGTCCATGATCAGGGTCATGAGGCGGACGACGGTGCGATTGGTGTAGAACTCGGCGGCGGTGTGGCCGCTGTCGTCGGCGAACTGCTTGATGAGGTATTCGTAGGCGTTGCCGAGCTGGTCGTCGGGGACGTTGGCGATGCTGAGGGTGTGGGCGGAGAAGTGCTCCAGCAGGTTGACGAGCGTCTCGTCGGAGAGGCGGTCCTTGTTGGTCCACGCGGCGTCGCCGAAAATCCCGGCCAGCGTATCCGGGTTGGCCTTCTCGATGGCGCTCATCGCCTCCTGAATGGCGAGGCCAACGTGGGTGGTCTTTTCCCGGACTTTGTTCCAGTGGTGCTTGGGCGGGACGATGAAGCGGTGGAACTCCGGACTGCGGGCGTAGTCCTTGTCACCATCGCTCTCCTCCAGTGCCTCGGCGTATTCCTCGTCGTAGACGTCACAGATGCGCTTGAAGAAGAGCAGCGGGAAGATGAACTGCTTGTAGTCGCCGGCATCGATGTGCCCGCGCAGGTAGACCGCCGCGCCCCAGAGGTATTTTTCGAGGGTTTGTTGGTTCATCTATTTGAGGAAGAGCTGGTAGTATTCCGAGAAGACAAAGTGCCGATTGCGCTGGCGACCCGTAATTTCCTTAAGGATGCAATCCTGGACCAACTGAGTGATGAGACGGTCGCAGGTGGCCCGGCTCAGCGAGAGTCGGCTCTGAAGCTCCTGCGAGGAGGTGACGGGCTTCTGGTAAAGGAAATCGACGATGCGGGTGGCGTTGGGCGCGGCACGACCGTAACTGGCGAGAAGATCGGAGGTGCGGTTCCGCAACTCGAAGATGGCACGGAAAGTCTCGATAGCCTGCTTGGCCGTCTCGATCACGGCGACGAGGAAGAATCGTAGCCAGTGTCCCAGGTCATTAGTGGTGCGGACGTGGGAAAGCGCGTCATAGTAGGAGGTCCGGTTTTTCTCGAGATGACTGGAGAGGTAGAGGCAAGGATGCTGGAGCAGCTCCTTGTCGACGAGGTATAGCGTGATGAGCAAGCGACCAATCCGGCCATTGCCGTCGAGAAAGGGGTGAATGGTCTCGAACTGGTAATGGCTGATGGCAATTCGGATCAAATGCGGCACATGGATCGACTCATTGTGCCAGAACGCTTCGAGGTCGGTGAGAAGCAGTGGCAAGTCGTCGTGATGAGGAGGGATGAAGACAGCGTCCTTGAGCGAAGAGCCGCCGATCCAGTTCTGGCTGCGGCGGAACTCGCCAGGCGTCTTGCGTTCGCCACGGGCCCCGCTAAGAAGGGTGGCGTGGGTTTGGCAGAGGAGGCGATTGGAAAGGGGCAATTCCTTCAGATCCCGGATCGCCTGATTCATCGCAACGATATAATTCCGAACCTCCTGCCAGTCGTCGCGTTTCTCCGGAGCGATTTCTTCCGGGTCGTCCTGAACCGCCTCGTCCATGCCTGTCTGGGTGCCCTCGATGCGACTCGAAGTTTGGGCCTCCTTGACCACATGCATGCGGATGAAACGGTCGAGATCCGGGACGATGAGCGAGAGACCGTTCAGTTCTCCCAGCCGTCGATTGGCCTCGGAGAGAAGCGTGTCGATCCGTGGATCGCTCCACGACCAAGCATGATTCACCGGGCTCGGGGTGAAGCTTTTGTATTCGTATTGCTCCTTGAAGGAGCCAGCTTTGTAATCGTCCAAATTCATCCGAATCTGCAATAGAAGTGAGCGCTTAGTGTCATTTAAGGCGCATTTATTTGAATAGTCGAGCGCTAATTGCATATAAAGCTCACAAAACGCCTAAAATGCGCTTTTTGTAAGTGCAGTGCTCAGGTCCCGTGCCTGAATCGTTCCATGACATATTTTGGGATCTCCTCAAGCGGCAGCTCACGGGAGGAATTGCCACTGCGGACGTAAAATCTCTCAGTTTTGGGAGCATTTTCTCCCTGTCCCGAGATGAGGGTGTAGAGAGGTTCCTTGCCCCTCTTTACGTCGATCATGCAAAACTCCTTCCCGTCCTTCACCGGGAACGTGATCTCTAGCTGGGAGGTCGCGAAGTTCGCTCCGTAGGCGGCATTGACCAGATTCCGCAAATGGAGTTCGAACTGATCCTTATTCTTGAACTTCGCATAATCGGCATCGAGGCCCAGGATCTCCCCGTCGTCACGGACCCCGATGAAGAGCGTGCCGCCGTAGCGATTGCTGAGGGCCGCGATGCTCTTGAGGATCACTTCCTCCATCTTCTTGTCGAACATGTTGGCTTTGATGTTCCAGCTCAGGGTGGACTTGAACTCGACCATGGAGGTCTCGCCGCCAGTAATCTTTTGCTCAATACGGGCTGCCTCATCCTCGGCGTCCGTGAGTCCAAAAATAGTCAACTTATCGGGAGGGGTGTCGCCCTTGCCCATGGCCTCGTATATCACGTCGAGAAGTGCGATAGACCGGTTTCGCAGGAAGGCATTGATATCGTCGCAGCGCATTGTGCCAGGGTCGATGAGATGGGATTCGAGAAGATGATCCATCTCCTCGTCCGACAGGCCGACTTCCTTTTCCTTCTGCAAGCTGGCGAGATACTTGGACGGAGCCGCGCCTCCGATCTTCCGGTTCGCCTTGTATGAGATCGGGGTCTTGTTCACCGCTGAATCGCTCACGTCACGAGGGATCCCGTTCTTGTCACACCAGTTGCGAGGAAAAATGTGATGGATGTCGAGGCCCTCTCCCATGTGGTCGAGTTCCTGTATATCAGCCTTCCAAAAGAAATCTTTCGCTCCTCTGCGAAGGGTCAGTACGTGCAGCCCCTTGTAGGCAGCACTGTTTCTGGTTCGCAGGGTCTCGAGTCGGCTAGGCTGAAAGGAGGCGTCGAAGATGGTGCGGGGCTTCCTGGTCTCGTCCTCCATCCAGATGAAGAAGTCCTCGATGTCGTTGGCAAAGCGATTTTCAATGGCACTGCCGTAAAGCTCACCCATGACTCCGCACCAATACCACTGGCTCAGGCGGCGGTAGATCTTGGGCTCCAGCCAGCTCGATCCCAGGTGAGCCATAATAGCAGCCAGCGGAACCAGCTGGGTGCGGTAAGGAAGGTTCCGATTGTCGAAAAAGCACTCCTTCCGCAGGAACTGGGCGACCCGTGTGAAGGCCTCCTCCACCCGGGGAGCCCACTTGAGATAATCGTCGAGCGTGAGGTTCAGCATCGTCTTGCGCTTGCAACTGATGCCGGGAAGCTGCGAATCCGGGACGCCTGCCGCGCGCGCCTCCTGATTCTTCTCGTAGGTGTGGAGCAGCGTGATTGTTTGGATGAAATCAGTCGGAGTGAGAGGCTTCAGTAACTTGTCGTCCTTAAGCCGGTCGTAGCGCCCGTGCTTCTTCGAGTGGCGATCGCCATACCAATCCTCGCGGAGATTGAAGCCGTCCGCGGCGAAGGATGCCGTGATCAGCTCGAACACCGTGAGAGAGACCCCACCCGTGTTCACCTTCTCGAAAACGAGGCAGACGGCCTCCTTAGAGGTGTGTTTGTTCAGAGCGATGATGGGGATGTTGTAGTGGAGGATCGGCTCGATGACCTTCTTCCGGAACTCCTGGAACTCTTTGAATTTTCCGACCTCGTAACAGCTGTCTTGCCAATCGTCGTAATCGAAGATGCGGTTGCAGGGAAACTGGAAGGCCTCCACTTCTTTCTCCATCGTGGTGAGGTCCAAATCGACCTGCCGACCAAAGTCACTGGTCTTGGTCTTATCGGCGCTCACCGAATAGAATGCATCGTCAATATCGTCCCCCGCAAGCGCCAAGGGTATGTCGATGTAGTAGAAACGCTCCACCTCGGCTTTCTTATGGTCGAAGGTTTTCACCGGACCTTTCAAGCCAAGAACTTGCGTCAGCGAGGTGAGCCGTTGCTGCCCGTCGAGGATGAGTTTTTCAGGCTCGACGTCACCACCCAGATCGACATTCTCGATCGGACGGACCTGAAACTTCACGTCGCCTCCTGTCTCGAGCGTCATCACGGCTCCGATCGGAAAGGATCGGGAGATACTGACCAGAAGGGAACGAACATGCTCGTCGTCCCAGACCCAGCCACGCTGAAAATCGGGGAGTTGGTATTCGCCCTTTTTGATTCCGGTGATCACGTCCCGGAGCGGCAACTTGGTGCTGTCGAATGTGCTCATAAATTGAAATGGTCAGACGCGGACTCCGAACTCCCGTAGCTTCTTCTTCAGGTGCTCTTCCGCCCGCTGGCACTCGGTCCAGGCCTCCTTCACATCAGCAAGCGCCTCCCCCACCGTCGGCAGGTCGTCCTCGATGACCTTCTCGACATAGAGCGGGATGTTCAGGTTGTAGTCGTTCTCGGCGATCTCCTCCATGGAGGCGAGCTTGACGTGATTCTCGACATCCTCGCCTTTCTGATACCAGCCGTAGATCCGGTCGACGTGTTCACGCTCGAGGAAGTTCTGGGCGCGACCGACGCGAATCTGCTCGGAGGCGTCAATGAAGAGCACCTTGCCCCGTCGACAGGCAGGCTTGCCGGCCCGGAAGACCATGATGCAGGCGGCGAGCTGGGTGCCGTAGAAGATGTTCGGCCCCAGGCCGATGACGGCTTCGAGGAGGTCCTTCTTCAGCAGCGCTTCGCGGATCTTGCCTTCGGCCGCTTTCCGGAACAGGGCACCGTGGGGCAGCACGACGGCCATCCGGCCGGTCTTGGGCCGCATCGACCGGATCATGTGCTGCACCCAGGCCATGTCGCCGTTACCCTTGGGCGGGACGCCGGCGATGTTACGCCCGTAGGGATCGTTGACCCATTGCTCGGCGCCCCACTGATCCAGCGAAAAGGGAGGGTTGGCGATGACGCAGTCGAAGGTCTGGAGACCGTCGGCATCGAAGAAGGCCGGGGAGCGAAGGGTGTCGCCCCGGGCGATCTGAAAGTCCTCCACCCCGTGCAGGAACATGTTCATCCGCGCGATCGAGGAAGAGGTGAGATTCTTTTCCTGTCCGTAGAGCTTCAGCGTCCGGAAATCCCTGCCGGTTCCCTTGAGGTGTTCGATGGACTCGATCAGCATCCCACCGGTGCCGCAGGCGGGGTCGTAGATGCTCTCGCCCTCCTGGGGATCGATGATGAGCCCCATCAGGTGTACGACCGAGCGGGGCGTGTAGAACTCGCCGGCTTTCTTGTTGGTGAGGTCGGCGAAGTGTTTGATCAGGTATTCGTAGGCCTGCCCGAGCATGTCCGGGGCGACCAGCGAGTTCGACAGGGTGTATTGGGAAAAGTGCTCGACAAGGTCGGTGAGCAGCCGGTCCGAGAGGCTGTTCTTGTTGGACCACTGGGCATCCCCGAAGATGCCGTAGAGGTGCTTCTGGTTGGCGGACTCGATCTCGCGGAGGCACTGCTCGATCTTCAACCCGATGTTCGAGGTGGTCTCGCGGACGTCGTTCCAGTGGCAGCCCTCCGGGATGACGAAGCGGTGGAACTCGGGCAGGGCGGCGTAGTCCACGTCGCCGTCCGACTCCTCCAGCGCGGATTGGTATTCTTCGTCGTAGACATCCGAGATACGCTTGAAGAAGAGCATCGGGAAGATGTAGGCCTTGAAATCGGAGGCTCCGATCGGCCCCTTGAGGATCCAGGCAGCCTTGGAGAGGTATTGCTCGAGTTGGGAGAGAGAGAAGGAGGAGGGAGGCATGGGAAGGAAGCGCGGACCAGGCTGCCGAAGGATAGATCACCGGGTGGGACAAAGGCAGGGGGAGGTATTCAAAATCGGCATTGAAGTTGCCGCAGGGCAATTAGGGGTTTCCGACATGGGCATCACTTCCGGGGCGGATTCTGATTCATCAGTTGCTCGATCAATCGCGGGGCCGGCCCACTGGGATTCCTGACCCCGTATTCCCAGCTCTCGACCGTCTTGGCGGATACCCCGAGCTGGTCGGCAAGCCACCTGCGCGGCCGGCCGATTCCCTCCCTCCAGGCCTTAATATCGGCCCCGGTGAGCTCCTCTCGTTGCATCCTAGATTGTAGGAACCAGATTTTCGGTGCGAGAGCAAGGAGATTCGACGGCCAACAGCAGAGCAACGGGGGAATTATTCTGAAACTCAAGGAAATCAAATCCCGAAGCCGCAGCCCCGGGGATTGGATGGCTGCGTCTCTAGGACTGGAAATCCGGTCAAATTGTCTTCTATGCCCTACTTCAGACACTACTTCCTTCAGTAAGGTTCCCCTAAATTGGGACAAGGATAAACGAGAGGATTCGGACTTTTCCACCCGAAACCGAACCATGAAAAGAAGCCGAGCTGGAAGAGCCGGTATAAAGGACACGCACCTGCATTGCTCGGCAACAATTGTCCCTTGCCGAGGGACCTATCACGTTCAGCCCCCCGCAGCGGTCTTCATCTCACCCTTGCGAAATAAGCGAAATAAGCGAAATATCCCCCCTTATTTCGCTTATTTCGCTTATTTCGCGGGCTGATTGAGTTTCCAAACGGTACGGTCCGCCCCGCCGGTCTTCAAGGACAGCTTCTGAACGACGCCGCTTTTCTCTAGGATCCTTAGGGCTTCGTCGATGCGCTGGCTGCGGGCGTGATTGGCAAAGACTTCCGAATTGATCTGAGTCAGCGTCAGGCCAACGGGGTGTTTCTGCAACGCCTGAAAGATGCGATCGGCATCGGAATGGTTGAAAGCCGTGCCGAAGAGCCACGCGGCCGTGGCATCGCAGTAGCGCCAGAAAGCCAGGGCTGACTCCAGGTGTTCCCGGCTCTGGGTATCCCGCCCGTCGAGGAGGGCGTAGACCAGGGCGAGCCGTCGCACCTGAGCCTCGGCTCGCCCAATGACGGATCCATAGAGCCCTGGCTGGCCGTCTGAGAGCGCGGGGTAAACCTCCCTCCAGAAAGCGCTCGCCTCAGGCTCCAGAGGAAGCTCCCGCTCCGTTTCCCGTGCCCGGGAGAGGGCCGACTGCAAGGCGGCGATCTCGCGGTGAAAGACTCCTAGCGGAATCTCTCCGGCCTCGGGAAGGCAGCGAGATCGCTCGGTGAACACCCAGAGAAAGCGATTGGCGAAGCCGTTCTGGCAATCCACCGCAGTCATCTGGTCGATGGCTTCCGCTTTGGTGATGTGTCCGACGATAGAGATGTGCGGAGCGGTGGCCCGGTCCGGGGAATTCTTAACCAGGCTCCGCAAGTCATTGCCATCCCAGGCTTCGCGCAGGATCGCGGACAGGGAATTCTCCCTGCCCTTCATCCGACGAAGGACGGAGCCTAACTCCTCCTCGACGACAAAGAGGCGCTTGTCACTGACGCCAGCATCCACCTGTTCGTCTTGATAGCCCATGATGCGGCCATTTTCCTTGATGGCCCTGGACTCCAGGCGCGGATCGCGGACATGGTGAATGAGGCCCTCGCCGGAGTGTAGACCGGTAGCAAGACAATCTCGGGTCCACGCCTCATCGTTCTGGGTGAGGAGGCGATTGATGCAGTGCCAACTCGTGCCCTTGCGCCCCTTGCCAGAGGCCCCTGCCAACACCCCGAAGAGATTGGGATAGTGCCGGGAACATCCCGCGACGGTGTAGGCGTGGCGTCCTGCCTGGCTGCCAAAACCGGCCAGCAGATTGAACAAGATTAGATGAGAAGGCAGCGGGGGGCGCTTGATCGCCCTGTTATCCTAGCTGCTGTCATGAAAAACAAGATCCCACGCATCACCATCGGAACCGACCTCGGAGACAAGTCCCACGCGATCTGCGTCCTCGACAAGGCGGGCGAGATCATCGAACAACGGTCCATCACCAATCACCGCGATTCGCTCCGGAGACTCTCTCAAAAGTATCCCAAAGCCCGCATCGCAATGGAGGTGGGAACCCACAGTCCTTGGATCAGCAGGTTCTGGCAAGCCCTGGGGCACGAAGTCATCGTTGCCAATCCACGCAAACTTCGCGCTATTTACACGAGCACCCGCAAGAGCGACCAAACCGACGCCTGCATGATCGCTCGGCTCGCTCGCGTCGACCCCACCCTGCTGCACCCCATCGAGCATTCCTCCGAGGAAGCGCAGCGGGACCTGCTCCAGATCAAACTGCGCGACAACCTCGTGCGCCAGCGCGTGGACATCATTTCCTCCGTTCGATTCACCCTCAAAAGCATGGGGCTGAAAATCGCCTCACCGAACACCCAATGCTTTGCCAAACGCTGTCGCCAGAACCTTGCCGCGCTCGACCCCGTTCTGCTTGCCCACTGCGAACCCTCGCTGCGTGTCATCGATGCGCTCACCCTCAGCATCCGCGAACTTGAAAAACAGATCGAATCATTATGCGAGAAACGGTATCCCCAAACGGAGATCCTCAGAAAGATCGCGGGAGTGGGGCCGATCACCGCGTTGACCTTTGTCCTCACCATCGGGGATCCCCGGCGGTTCCGCTCGAACCGTGATGTGGCCGCCTATCTAGGCTTGGTTCCCCGTCGGGATCAGTCGGGGGAAACGGACAAACAACTGAGGATATCGAAAGCCGGTGATGCCTATCTGCGGAGGCTGTTGGTCAGTGCCGCGCATTACATCCTTGGCCCCTTCGGCCCGGACTGCGACTTGAAACGTCATGGAGAGCAACTCGCCGCAAAGGGAGGACGCGGGGCGAAAAAGAAAGCCGTCATCGCAATCGCCAGAAAGCTTTCCGTCTTATTGCTGACCCTCTGGAGTCGCGGGGAAAGCTACGAGCCGCTGCGCAAAGCCCTGCCACTGGAAACCAGGGCCGCCTGAGGCCCCTCTCCCTGGAAACACGATGAAACAATTTCGAAGATTTGGAACGACCGCGAAGCAGCGCCGGCACCAGTCCCAGGGACAGAGTGCGAGAACAAGATAGCGGCGTTCCCTCCCATTTGTCACAGGAAACAAGGATCAAAATCATGCACCAGGTCACAGCAACGGAACCGACCACTCGAGTGCGTATGGAAGCACGACTCCCTGTTTCAATCCGTAGCCAAGGGGCTGCCGCCCCAAAACCCCGCCGAGCTGATGCCAGCTCGACCGCATCGTGGATCGCCCCTCAATCCCCTCCGGGGACTTCTCCCCTCCCGTCCCCCAGGGGAAGCGGGGGGAGGTTCTCAGAAGCTGCGGGGAGGACCCCACACCACCCCTTGAAACACCAACCCGATCTATCGTCTTGAAGTAAACTTCAATTTGTGTTTGACTGCCTTCTCATGGAAGAGCGCGGCTTCGCAGGCTTCTGTGTAGGGAGCCAGCTTGCCAACAATCTCGCCAGCCAGCCCGAGCAGGGCAGCGCGTTCCAGCACAGGAAGGCCACTGCAGGGCATTGGTAGCGCAGGGGCGGGTAATGGCGGTTCCATCAGGTGGACGCGGCTCATGACAGCAGTTCCTCCAGTTCACATTGGTCTTCGTGGCGCAGGTCAGCGCAGTCATTGAGATCGTTGACGGTCTGTCCACTCCGGCAGTACAGCCCGCGAAAATCGAAGGTCTCCACCCGCAGTGCCCCTGCCGTGTAGAGCTCGTCCTTCCACCGGGTGGCCGCCTTTAGTCCGCCTCCGTCGGCGTCGGCGTGGGGAAAGATGCGCACTCGCCTGCCTTGGAAGTGAGCCAAGGCCCCAGGGTGAAGGCGATGGCAATTCCTCCCCAGCAAAGCGACCGGCAGCGTGTCATAGACATCGAGATGCAGGCAGAAGTGAAACGCTGCCAGCAGGTCCGGTCCGCCCTCTGCCAAGGCGATCCTGGGAAGATTGTGAGGCCTTGGATGCGCGGGCAGCAGGCCTACTGGCCAGCTTTTGTCGCTTCCTGCCAACGTGTGCGCCTTCCGTTCTCCCAGCCTGTCTGTTGCTGGGAAAGGGCGCCCATCCATCCGTCTTGCCTCCGCGAGCCGACGCGATTCGTCAGTTACGATCCAGCAGGGAAAACCCTTCACAGTGCCGAACCGAAGCACCCCGTGAGCTGCGGCGAGCGAGATCGCCATCGGGTCGAGCCTTCGCAGTGCCCCCAAGGCCTTCCACTCCGTGTCGCCTCCCATCCAGAGGTCCCTCGGCATCAGGAGCTCACGCAGAGTCGGACGGGAACAAGCCAGAGGGAGATCGTCCCCACCCGCCATTTGCAGAAAGCGCTGGGCGGCTTCTTTGGCGTCCAACCCCAGCCACTGGCCAACGAGATCGGGGCCATCTCCTTGCACGCCGCACGCGAAACAGCGATAGCGCGTTAGCCCGGCGTGGAAATTGAACGAGGGATTCCGATCTCCGTTGGGATGGCGGTTCGGCCAAAAACAGCGGACGCACTGACCATCGCGGTCAGGAATCTCAGCGGCAACGCCAAGACGGCGGGCCAGCTTGTTGAGGGGGAGGCGCTTCTTGGCCTCTTCCATAGTGGTCTTAATCATGGCGCAATGAGCTTGCGCCGCCCTGATACCGTGATATGGTTTCCCTAGATTTTTCCACAATCAGAGAAGGCCGCCACGGGAAACCGGACGGCTTTCTTACTTTGTGGCCTCAATGGTGAAGCTGCGCTTGAAGTTGTCGACGGCCTCTCGCGTAAACCGAACGGCCGCGCCGCACTTCAGGTAAGCGATGCGACGGTCGCGCATCCAGTTTTCCAGGCACCGCACCGAGACTTTGAGCTGGCGGGCGACCTCCGACTTTGTTAGTAGAGTTTCATTACTCATACTTACAAATGCGATACCAAAGGGTCCGGCCCTAAAGGAAAGCTTGTCCCACTTGCCGAAGAGAATTCCTTCAAGGGTCAAAGCCTGTTGAGCACTTTGTCCGCGTCGGTTTCGCGAAATCCTTGAAGGGGCAGAGATAAATTGGGAGCGTGTCCCAGTTAAATCGATCCAAAAAAGGAGAAAAGTCGTCAAGCGCTGATCTGAACTTTTTTTCGCTCTCGTAGTGGATTTTTCGATTCCGTTAGTCTCTCTTGGATCGCTTTCGTTTCTTTCTGGGTTCTGCCAGCGGATCGGCGCGCCGCTTGGCCTGGGTCTTTTTGCCTCCCTTGCGGCCTGCATCCCGGGCGATTTGTTTCCGGAGTGCTTCCCCAAAAAGCTCCTTGGCGAGGAAAATCTCGTGTTCAAACCACGGATAGTCGCGGCAATACATGCCCTTGGACAAGATCTTGGGATTCCCGGTAAATCCGTGCTTATTGCGTTCGTCGTCTTTGAGTTGGATTACCTTGTCGAACAATGCCTGCCGCAGTTTTGGGGAGGATTTCGGCAAGGCCAGCTCCAAGGCTCTTTCGATGGACGCAAAATGGCGAGCGCCAAAGCATTCGACAAAATTGGCTATGGCGGCCGACTTCTTCTCTGTCATTTCAAGATCGTCGTAAGCAACTGGACTTGGGTCATTGCGTTCGGACAGTATCCTTCCATGGGCCAGTTCAAGCAGCACTCTTGCTCGATTGAGAGCTGCCTCGGCCAAGATCTCGAATTGAGAGGGAAACGCCAAATGCTCGGTGTTCAGCAGACGCTCTTTCGCAGCTTCGAAATGTTCCGATCGCTCTTCGAGCCAGACGGCGTTGGGGGTCATTTCAATGGCCAAGCACTCTTCCAGCTCTTCAGGTTCCTTTTGGTGCCAATATTCCGGCAAAGGCAATGGCGGAAGAAATTGAGCTGCAATTCTTGCCACCAAAACGGGATCGAATCGATGTTCCGGACTTGGATTTTTGCTTTTAGGCGCTTCGTTCGACATAGGAGTGCTCGTTGAAGTCAGGGTCGTCGTGTTTGCAGATGCCCAGCACCATTTCCGGTCTGAGTTTCCAAAAGCGTTCTGCGTCCTCCGGCAGCACAAGTTCCCGGTAGTGGGCAAAGACGATTGCCGTGGTGGTGTGCCCCAGTTCCAGCGCGAGGGCTGCGGCGTCCTTCCTCAGTGCCAGATCGTAGCTGGCAAAGGAATGTCTCAGGGCATTGTGAGGCCAGGGCGCGAGCGCCTTATCGTCTTCGCTCTTGGCTGCCCCAGAACGGAATCCTGCCTCCCGCCGCACCTCTGTGTGAAGTCGGCGCCCGCGGTGGATTTGCCGGGGCCACACGGGACCTCCCAGTTGGCGCAGGGGTTCCAGCCACGCACGCAGAACTGGGCGCATCTCGATCAGTCGGCGTCTTGCTGACTTGGACTTGCTCGCCCGAATCGTGATCTGGCCGTTTTCAAAATTGACCGAGCTCCAATCCAAGTCCCTGAGTTCCTCATCGCGCACTCCTGCGAAAAGACCTACGGCAACAGCAGGCAGGATCTCAGGGCACTCGTGGGCGGCCGCCAGCAGCCTGGCCGACTGCCCCACCGTGAGAATCCCTACTTCCGTTTCCACCAGTGAGGGCGAGAATGCCCGGGTGACGGGATTTGTCTCTATGGTGCCGAGTGCTGCCCCAAAATTGAACAACACGCTGAGGACCCGGCGCGTGTTGGCCACGGACAAAGGTGAGACTTCCAAGTTCGCCAGCCAGGAGGAGATGTCGTCCGTAGTCAGTGAGGCTACCGGCCGGGAACCAAACTCGCGGGAGAACTGTCCGAGGCGAGAACTCAGGTCCTGCAGGTAGCGCTTGGATTTGCCTTCCCGCGATTTGGTGGTGATCAGTTTGTCCACCAAGGCCTCGACAGTGAGTGTGATCTGGCTGCGATCCAGATGCCGCACGAAAAAGTCCACGGCTTCCACCAAGGTACGGCCATAAGGAGCCAAGCGCTCTCGGGCCTCCGCAAGAAATCGCTTGTCCGCTTCCGTCACCGAAGCCGCGGCCTTGGCCCCGGCATTCCCGGCCTCGATGGCCCACACCTGCGCCAGTGCTTCCGCCTCCTGTTTTGAGTTGAAATACTTCTCGCGGAGGCGCTGTCCGTCCCGGCGCATCACCACCGAGTGGGTATAAGGACCTTTGCGGCTGCGCTGGACGGTCACCGTGACCCCTGCCATGCGTTGCCGCTTGACCGGTCGTCTTCGCTCCGGACCACTGGAAATGTTCCTTCTTGGCACGGTTACGACATACGCCGAAAATTCCCGAAAGCCAGCGAAATAAGCGGAATTTAAGCGGAATTATTCTGGAAACCCCTATTTTACTTGATTCTATACGGACTTAAAATCCGTTTTGGGAAACTCAGTGTGGGTTCGAGTCCCACTGGCGGCAGAGCCAACTGGGTTGATTTCCAGGAATTTAAGCCCCAATTGCCTTCTGCAGGGAGTCACCTCCCCCCCTAAACGCAGTTGATTAAGCGAAAAATTAGCGGAATCGCTTAGGCTTCCTGAGAATTACTAAGCTGGATCATGGGGGGCAAGCCAACGCCCCAGAATGAAAGCCAAGATCTTTCTTGTCCATATGATGTCCGCAACTCCCTTCTCGCAAGTGAGGCGAGGCATTGACTGGCATCCTCCCCTTCGATGCCCTCTTTCTTCAGCAAAGCCCGTTGGTTCCTTTTTGATTGTGAAATGCAGCGCCATTATTCGAACGCCATGGCCGTCCCGCACTGGGCAATCAACCTCGCCAGCGCAGGCCGCGTGTCGGCAGCGCGAGCGCTCCAGGCGAGACACAACCGGTAGCGATAGGGAACTGGCAATCGGTGAAACCGGGCTGCCTCGAGCGAGGCCAGAGCCAGATCGGGCAGGACCGTGGCGCACATTCCGGATTCGAACAGCTGAGCGGATTGAAGGTAGGAGGAGCAGCCCACGGCCACTTGGAGCGTGATGCCCGCCTTGGCGGCGAGATCATCCATGAGGGAACGCATCCGTCCGCCGATCGGCAAGGCCATTGGGACGCGGACGAGTCCAGTCAGATCCGTCGGCGCTTTTCGACGCAACGACTTTGGCACCAGCACGGAGTGTCCGACTGAGCCGAGGACGGTCTTCTTCAATCCGGAATCCAGAGCATCCTCATGGACAAAGGCGATGTCGTAGGTGCCCTCGCGGGTGGTGGTGACGATTTCGCGAGTCTGCTCGTGGTAGATTTCAAATCGAATCTTGGGACAGTCCTTCTCCAATCGCTTGAGCCGGGGCAGCACCAGCCAATAGGCGACACTGTTTGAGGCCACCATGCGCACGGTCCAGGGCGCTCCTGCGCAACGTGCCGCGAAATCGGCCAGGCCTTTGAAGTTCTCCCGCCCCACGGCCGCCAGTTCCCGACCAGCCTCGGTCAGTTCGAGACCACTCCCTTTGCGCCGGACCAATTCCACGCCGAAGAACGTTTCGAGTTCCCGGATCTGGCGGCTGATGAGGGATTGGCGCGTTGGATCCTTGTCGGCGACCCGGGCGATCGATCCAGCATCGGCCACCGCGCAGAAGCTGGCGAGGCGCTCCATTGAAAACCCGGACCGTGAAAACAAATTCTGAAACATGACTGTGCAGTCAGCCTATATGACAACAAGGAACTATTCAAACCCTCTCCAACGAGGTTTGCTTCAACCATGAAAAGCAACCCCACACCCCAGCCAATCCTGACTCAGCCCTACGATCTCATCGGAGACATCCACGGCCATGCCGCTCCCCTCGAAGCCCTCCTCCTCAAGCTCGGCTACGCCGAAGCCGGGAGCACTTGGCGCCATCCTGAGGGACGGCAGATCATCTTTCTTGGCGATTACGTTGACCGGGGACCGGCCATCCGGCGAGTGCTGCAAATCGTCCGCGGCATGGTCGATGCGGGCGATGCCCTGGCCATCATGGGCAATCACGAATACAACGCCATTCTCTACCACCTTCCGGATGGCCATGGCGACTACCTCCGGCCTCGGTGGGAGAAGAACATCAAACAGCACTCCGCGACTCTCACCCAATTCGCCGATCATCCCGACGAATGGACGGATTATCTTGCTTGGTTTGCGAACCTGCCGATTTGGATGGACCTCGGCGGCTTGCGGACGGTCCATGCCACTTGGGACATTGAGGGAATGCTTGCTCACCCAGAGTGGCGGGTACCGGGACTCGAATGGATCGTCCAGTCGGCGGTTCGGGAAAGCGAGGAATGCCTCTTTGCCGAAAAAGTCTTGAAAGGGGTCGAGATCCCGTTGCCGGAAGGATACTTCTTTACTGACAAAGAGGAGATCGTTCGCGACAAGATCCGGGTTCGCTGGTGGCTGCCGTTCGAGGGACGCACTTACCACGACTTGTGCCTGCCCGAATCGGACACGGTTCCCCGCTTTCCCGTGACGGAAACGGAAGCAACCGCCGGACTGGGATATCCTGAGGATGGTCCACCAGTGTTTTTCGGCCACTATTGGTTCCCGTATGACGGCAACCCGCGGCCGCTGGCTCCGAATCTCGCCTGCCTCGACTACAGCGTGGCGAAAGAGAACGGCGCCCTCGCGGCCTACCGGTGGGACGGCGAACAAATCCTCGATCCTGCCAAGTTCGTCCACGTCAAAACCCGGCTAGGCATACGCTGATCCAGGAACCAAAACTGGAAAGGCATGCCTGCTGATTCCCGCGGCTCGCGATGAGATCGGAACCGCCAGAGACAACAGTATACGTCACTCTTGGAACGAATCGTACGGACGATGGAAGTCCTCGCAACTAACTGTCACTGCAGTGGTTTTTTTTCGGAGCGGAGCAGTCCTCCGGGGGGCGCTTCCGGAGCAACTTCCAGATTTCCGCCTTGTCTTTCCTGTTCCGACCCAATACGATCACGGGTCAGACTTTGGAAGCAGGGGCAGAGAGGCCCCGCAACAGTCCCGGCTTGCATGATATGATGCGTTCCATTGCCCACGTTCTCCTCCTCCTTCCCATGATGGTGGGTTCCCCCGCCTCCGGGAAGGAGGGAACAGAAACAGCACTCCCTGTCACCGTCGGTCTTTATATTAACGACATCCACGCGGTTGACCTTTCGACCCACTCCTACGGGGTCGACTTCTACCTCTGGTTCCGGTGGAAAGCTCCGGACCGGAATCCGGCGGAGACCTTCGAGTTCATGAATCCTTTCGATCCTGAAGCCATGGTGCGAACGGTACTGTTTGACACACCCAAGTCCCAACCTGACGGGTCTCTCTATCAAATCGTGCGGTGTCAGGGACTGTTCACCACAAAGTTCCCGGTAAACCGCTATCCCTTTGATCGCCAGCGCATTGTGGTGTCGATCGAAGATTCCACCCAAGGTTCCTCCCAACAGCGGTATGTGCCGGATGTCGAGCCGATCAAGGTGAACCAGGAGATCACACTTCCCGGTTACCAGATTGGATCTCCCAAGCTGGTCGTCCGGGACAAACACTACACCACCACGTTCGGCGACCTCTCAGAACCGGACATCGCATCCTATTGTCGGGCCGAATTCATCGTCCCGATCTCCCGCCCGCCCTTTCCGGGGATCTTCAAAATTTTCGTTCCCATCCTCCTCATCATCATCAGTGCCGGGTTTGCGTTGCTGCTGGACCCTGAGCATGTCGAGGCCCGGATTGGCCTTTCGATCACCGCTCTGCTGACTCTGGTCGCCATGCAGTTCACGATGCTGAGCGGATTGCCGGAAGTGGCCTATCTGACCCTCATTGACGAGGTCTTCCTGGTTTCCTTTTTGTATGTCCTCATCGTGATTGGAACCATCGTCCACGTGACCCGGATCGACCAGAAAGGAGCCATTCAAGGCAAGGTGGGCGGCATGGCCAAAATTGTCAGGCAGGGACCGGTCACGGCACTCGTGCTGACGGGCGCCTATTTGATCACCGTGTTGACGGTTATTATGATCAATCTCCTGGCGAATCCCGGTGATCCAACGTGAGTCCTCCAGCACCGTTATAGAAAGGCGGGCTCTTGTCAGGGGCGCCTTCCACCGGCCGCCCTGGTTGCAGAGTATCCCTCACTCAACAGCACCAGGAGTACTGGGCCGGGACAATTTCCGCACGAGAAACACCCGGCTGGTATGCCCGTGGTGGTAGTCACGGAAACCCGGATGAGCGGCTTCTTCCCAACTCCGCATTTCGTTGCGCAACACTTCAAAGCCGCACCTGGCCAGCATCTCAAGCGCCTCCAGTTCCCCGTAGAACCGATAATAATAGGTGTCACGGTAGAGATAGGAGTCTCCTCCCCCCTCCTGCACAGGCTGCATCGCGATTGAGGCGATGTCATCTTCGGTCCCCGGGATGTTGCAGAGCAGGTGCCCGCCGGGCTTCAGAATGCGGTGCAGTTCAACGAGAATGCTGTCTGGACTGGGCAGGGTCTCGATGGTGTCCACAATGGAGATGAAATCGAACGTGTCATTCCCAAACGGGGTGGAAGCCAGATCGCAGAAAACGCGCTGCACCTCCGAGTTTCCCGGAAGAATTTTTTCGAGGGCATGTTCGGACGAATCGCAGGCATAGACAGTTCCCGGCATGGCAAGCAGAATGGGGACATGCCTGCCGTCACCGGCTGCCGCGTCAAGCAGCAGGGAGGAATCGTTCAGTTCACTCCGCAAAGTGTCGAGGAATTCCTCGACGAAAGGAACCGGGGTGGTGCCCCAGACAGAGCCGTCCGTGTCGCGGTAGAGGGCATTCCACGCTCTCTTATTTTGGGTGGACAGGTTGTTGGCTTCAGCAGGAAGTTCAGACATAAAGGTGGGATCAAACGACCAAATACTCACTGAAGCGGCCTCTCATGCAATGATTCGAACTCATTGATGAGCCATACCCTCCCGCATTGAGAAAGGCAAGATAGTCTCCCTCCCGCAGACCGGGAAGTATGGCATTCCCGTGCAGGATATCCAGCGCTTCATTGATGTTGCCGACCACTTGGGCTGGAACGGGAACCTCGGAAAGCGACCCTGTGGGGAAACGGCAGGGAAGCGGATGGAGCGGGAGCCGGTAAAACGCGGGTTCAATGTGGAGGTTGAAGCCCCCGTTGACGCCAATGAAACGGCAGCCATCTTTCTCCTCCACGGTGTTGACTTCCAAAACGAGAATCCCGGCGTCTTTGACCAGATAATCTCCCGGTTCAATCCAGATGGAAGCCTGCAGGCCGCCCAGGACATCGGCCACGACACCGGTCCAGGCCGCAAGGTCGAGTGGAGCGTCGCCCTGCACCAAAGGGATTCCAAGACCGCCCCCCAGATTGAGGTGCTCCAAGGCGGGCATCCGCTCCAGAAAAGGCAGGATGCCGGTGAGGACTTTCCGGTAGTTTTCCAGCTGATCATCCAGATAGCCGCATCCCGCATGCAGGTGGAGCCCTGCGACCTGAAGATCCAAACGGGCAGCCAATTGCAAAGCTTCTTCGAGACGGTCACGGTAAATGCCGAACTTGGTGGGCAGTTCTCCGGAGTAGCGCAGTTGGTCGTTTTGCCGGTAGCCGACCCCGGCACGGGGATTGATGCGCAACCCAATTTTCCGGCCGGGGCAGCGCTGTCCGAGACGCCGCAGGGAGCTCAGGGAGTCGCAATTGATCCAGACCCCGGGATGCCGGGCAAGCACATCAATGTCGGCATCGGAGACGGAGGTCCCGGTGAAGGAAATCTGATCCTCGCGGAAACCGACCTGCCGGGCCCGGAGCACCTCATCCGGAGAACA
This sequence comes from Akkermansiaceae bacterium, assembly GCA_024233005.1. Lineage (GTDB taxonomy): Bacteria > Verrucomicrobiota > Verrucomicrobiia > Verrucomicrobiales > DEV007 > JACKQE01. The sequence continues at coordinate 18,960 of JACKQE010000003.1, forward strand.
CACATCCACCCCGTCCACCCCGAGTCTCCGCAATTCGGAAAGCAACGGAAGGAACCGATTGGCCTTCATTGCGTAGAGAACTTTGGTGGACTGGGGCAGACCACCCAGGCATTCTCGCAGTCGGCCCAGATTGGAAGCAACCCGACGCGCCGAATAAACAAACACAGGCTCACCGGCGGAACGCGCCAGGTGTTCCAGACATTGGCCGGCGAGATGCAGCCGGCCATCAAGGTAGGTGAGATCCTTTCTTTCCCACCAGTTCGAATCAGGTTCGCAAGGGCTCACGGTTCGAGAATCCAGGATCGCATACTCCCCTTCCCTTTGATTTCGATTTCACCCCGCTCAGTGAAAGTGAATTTGTCTTTGAGGATGTTCCAAGTGTTTTCACTGACCTGGATTTTTCCAGCCAATCCGTTGGATTCCATTCTGCTGGCAATGTTGACGGTGTCGCCCCAAAGGTCATACGAGAATTTGTTGCGACCAATGATACCGGCAATCACCGGACCGGAGTCAATCCCAACGCGGAGATTGATGGGCCCCTCCACCATTTCCTGAATCGACCCTATCTCCGTGAAAAGATCGATCGCAAAACGGGCGATCGACTCCGCGTGATCCGGACGGGGCACCGGCAGGCCAGCCGCGGCCATATAGGCATCACCGATGGTTTTGATTTTCTCCAAGCCGTGCTTCTGGGCCAGCATGTCCAGACGGGAGAAGACCAGATTGAGCAACCCGACCACGGTTTCGGGATCCTTGCTTGAAGCCAGTTCCGTGAAATCGACCAGGTCCGCGAAGATGACGGTCACCTGTGGAAACAGGTCCGCAATGACCTTTTCCCCGGCCTTGAGGCGATTGGCAACGGCTTCTGGAAGAATATTAAGAAGAAGTCTCTCCGACTTTTGTTTTTCTTCCTCCAAGCGCGTGAGATGCTGTATTTCAGCCTCCCGGAAGCGTCTCTTTTCAAGACAGGTATTGATCCTGGCCCTCAGCACGGCGGGGTTGAATGGCGTGGAAAGGTAATCCTCCGCGCCCAGACCGATGCACCTCGCAATCTCCGCCTGATCATCCAGAGCCGAGACCACGATCACCGGCACTTCCGCCAGTTGCTTGGTGCTCTTGATCTTGATGAGAACCTCCCGACCGGTGATACCGGGCATGAGCATGTCGAGAAGAACAAGGTCCGGAGTGAACTTCGACATCCAATCAAGAGCGGCTTCACCACTGACCACGCTGTCCACCAAATGCCCCTGCTGTCGAAGTCGGCGACCAAGGATCTCCCGGTTTTGAGGATCGTCATCGACCACCAGAATGTGCCCGGCATTGGTGGCTTTGATATGATCACTCTCCAGTCCCGCGAGCAGCCAGGCCGGCGAGTCGGGCTCGAAATTTCCCCGGTTCGATTCCTCAGGCTCGGTGATTTCAAAATGGGTGGAAGAGGGAGGGGCACTGGTGTAGCGCTCCACTAGGATCAGCCAGCGTTTGACAGTTTCACAGATCTTGGTGAGATCCGGAATGATCTTGTCTTCGGGCGACTTCTCCTCGAGATCCTCCAGAATGATTTCCGCATACCCGATGATGTGGTTCACGGGAGTTCTCAGATCGTGCAGGAGCGGATAGACATCATTTGTTCCCCGGTTGGGCAGTTCGACAAAGAAATCCTCCATCATCTTTTGCAGCGTCCGGGCACTTTCTTCAATCTTGATGAGGTCTTTGCGGATGCCCGGAGAAATCCCCCGGCTGTCGAGCAGAATCTCGGTGTAACCGATCAACTGGCTCACCAGAGTCCGCAATTCATGTTTGAGACCGCTCCGGTCTCTGGGATCTGAAGGGTTGGTTTTCAATGGTGCCGATTGCGTGATGGTGGGTGGCGATGCTGCCGAAGTGCGGGAAAGGTCTGGGTCAGGTGTCCAGGAAAGCGCCGATCTTGGAGAGCAGGCGCTTCAATTCGACAGGCTTGATGTCAAAGTCGTCGCAACCGGCTTCTCTGGATTTCCCCTCGTCTTCCGACAGGGCGTGGGCAGTCAGGGCAATGACGGGAATCGCGGCGGTCTCGGGATCCGCCTTCAATCGGCGCGTTGCTTCCCACCCGTCGATACCAGGAAGGCTGAGATCCATGAGCACGAGATCGGGACGTTGGCTCCGGGTCAGTTCGACCCCGGTCTCCCCGTCCATGGCAAGGATCACCCGGAACCCCCTGCGTTCCAGCCGGCGTGAGAGCATGTCGCGGTTCATCTCATTGTCTTCCACCAAAAGGATTGTCGGCATCTTCGTTGGGTGTTTTATTTTCAGGAATGGGATTTGTTTCCGGCGAGACCAATCGCGTCTCGCACCTCGGATACCAAGTCCGCCGGAGTGTGATCCCCTTTGCGGATGACTTCGAGAACCTCTCCGTTGAGGATGGCCCGTTCTTCGGCACTGACTTCCTTTCCGGTAATCACAATGATTGGAACCCCGTGCCGTCCCGACTCCTTGCGGAGTTCGGCGACAAACTGGATGCCGTTCATAACGGGCATCATCAGATCGAGCAAAATCATGGATGGCAGACCGTGCTCCCGAATGGTTTCCAGAGCGATCTGGCCGTTGCTAGCTTCCCGACATTCCCACCCCTCCTTCACCAGCAATCGGACCAACAATTGCCGGGAAGAGTCTTCATCTTCCACGACCAATGCGTAGGGAGCCCCATCCCTCCGGTATTTCTGGATCAAGCTGGCCAGTTCTTTGGAATCCACCGGTTTGGTGAGATACTCGGCAGCCCCAAGGGAGAAGCCGAGATGCTTTTCGTCCAGCATCGTCATCATGACCACGGGAATGGATTTGAGTCGGGCATCGGCTTTCAGCCTGGCCAGAACGGACCAACCATCCATGCCGGGCATCATCACGTCCAAAGTGATCACCGATGGCAGGAGGGAGGCCGCCTTTTCCAGTCCGATTTTGCCATTGGATGCCGTTTCCACGAGAAACCCCGCCTTGGTCAACGACCGTGACACCATGTCGAGAACGCTTTCCTCGTCATCGATGACCAGAACGAGTCCCCGGTCATTCCCACCAGACACCGCCGAAGTCTCCTTGATGAGTTCGTCCAATGTGTGCGCCGAGCGGCTTTCCTGATTGACCACTGGGGAGTCACGGTAAATGACCGGCAATCGAAGCGAAAAAGTCGACCCTTTCCCGAAGGTGCTGGCCGCGCTCACATCGCCTCCCATGAGCTTGGCAAACTGTTTGGTGATGGCCAACCCCAATCCGGTGCCGCCAAAATTGCGGGTCGTGGAACTGTCTGCCTGGGTGAACGCCGAAAAAAGCGATTCCAATTGTTCCTCAGTCATGCCGATCCCGGTGTCAGATACTTCCAGAAGGATGTCTTCCTCATCCGCTCCCACCGACTCCTTGCGGATTTTCAGACTGATCAGTCCTTGCTTGGTGAACTTTGCGGCATTGCTGAGCAGATTGAACAGGATCTGCCTGATTTTCGTGAGGTCACCGAAAATTCTCCCATTGTCGGAAGGGCAGTCGAGTTCAATCCGGTTGCCCGACTTGTCAATCAAGGGCTGAATGGTAGCCACCACCCCCTCCACCATCTGGTCGACATCGATCCACTCGTTGAAGAGGGTCATTTTCCCGGCTTCAATTTTGGAAAGATCCAGGACGTTGTTGATCAGACTAAGAAGGTGCTTCCCGGCGGAATTGATCTTTTTCAAATCGGGAACAAACGTTTCCAGCCCTTCTTCCTCGGCATCTTCCTGAAGCATTTCGCTGTATCCGATCACGGCATTCAACGGTGTCCGCAACTCATGACTCATGTTGGCGAGGAAGGAACTTTTGGCCGCATTGGCCCTCTGGGCCTCCCTGGTCGCCACTTCAAGCTCGTGATTCAAACTGACCAGTTCGTGGGTGCGTTTCTCCACCTCGGACTCCAGCCGCTCGCGGTGGCTGGAGAGTTTGCGGTCCCGGATCTCAATTTCACCAAGCATGTGGTTGAAGCTGTCCGCCAGCTCACCGAGTTCATCATCGGTGACTTTCTTGGCACGCAGGCTAAAATCCTGGTCCTTGGCAATGCTTCGGGTGGTGGAGAGCAGGTTTTCGATGGGTCTTGAGATGCTGGCAATGGTGAAATAAATCCCTCCCATAAAGAGAAAGGTGAACAGCACCGCGGCAATGAGGCAGGTCCTGAGGGTCTCCCTTTGTTGTTGGGCAATGTATGAATACTCGATGTCGGCCCCCACCACATAGGTCTTGCCGCCCGGCGTCTTCAGGGGAATGAACGCCGAAAGCAAATGACCATACTCGGGATCGTCATACAGGCTGAAGAGGGGCTGGCCGATGGGGGCTCCCTTGAACAGGTTGACCAGTTCCTCGGATGGCTCCTCGTAGAGGTAAAAGAATTTGGTGTCATCCCCCGCCTTCATCTCCTCCTGGGTGAAGCTCGAGGAAGTCGTGTAAATCTTCCCATCGAACATCATGTAGGAGTAAATATATTTCAGTCCGAGCCGCCACGAATACTCATTGAAAATCCCAACATATTTCTGATACTCCTCATCAGAAATCGACCCGGCGTTCTCGATGCGTTCGTGGTAATCGGCCGGAAGCATGCCGTCCACGGCGTAGGCGGCACTGACCATCTGGCGCTCCAGACCGTGCATGAAGGCGTTTCTTTCCTGTTGGTAGGTGAAAAAGGTGGCCAGGATAAACAGAAGCAGACTAATCAGTGAAAAGACAAAAAAGATCTTTGTCTTCAGGCTGAATCGAATGTGTCGGATTTTATCGGCCATGTTCCCCCGGTATTTTAAATCAACTGTTACATATTTCCGTCGTCCGACGATCCGGCTCCGGGAAAGTCTTCAGCCGCAACCTTACACCGCAGGATGCGTGTGTTGTCGAACGCTAAAATGTCGTGGCGGCACGTTCTTTTGGTAAGTGTTTCCACAATCGTCTGATCGAGAACGCCAAGATTGAGAAATAGTTCGGTCTGCCAAGCCCGGGAGGAAACTTCCTTGAGAAGGGTCTGGTGCACCGAGGCAATGTCTCCGTCGGGAAAGGCAGACAGAATGGGCATCGCATGATAATGGGACGCGGACCGTTCGCCATCATACAACGAGTCGGAATTCCCCCAAGGAGGATCTCCAAAAATCATGTCGGGTATGATTTCTTCAGGCAGGTCGGAAAAGAAATCACTTTCAAACAACTCAAGATCCACATGATGGGACCTGGCATTCCGCCAAGCAACCGCTATGGCATCACTGTCCAGATCGAGACCGATGACCCTGGCCCCAGGGAGTTCCCTTTTGACTGATATGGCCAGACTTCCGCATCCAACGCCAAACTCTACCATCACCGGGGCTCGCCCCATTGTTTCCGCAAAATGACGACCGGATGCCACAACAACGTCCACAAGATGGGTCAATTCCGGATCGGTAATGTAGACACGTTTGTCAATTTCAAAGCGGCGATTGCGGAAAATCTGGAAGCCGGTGATGTATTCAAGGGGTTCCCCAAGAGAGCGGCGGCGAAGGAAACGGTTCAATCGCTTCAGGTCCAGCTCGGTCCCCATAGCCTCCACCAGAGTCTGGAAGTCGGACTCCGACACGCCCCCGTTGGAGACATATTTTCCGGCCAATGCCGTTAATTCAGCGGTGTGGTTGTCTGTCATTTGAAAATCCCCCCGATCGCCGATTCAATGAGCGGAATTTTTGCAAGCAGCGGAACCACCAAAATGATGCCATTGCCAAGGGTGAACCTTCGTCGGATTCCTGCATCAACGGGCCATCTCGGAAGCGCCTCCAAGGTTTCATAGACCGTGATCAAGTGTGCTCGCTTTCCCTCCATTTCCTGTCGTTCCGAGTTGGTCGAAACCTTTGCAATCGCAAGCTCCAAAGCACTGATTTCGCGTCCCACGATGTCAGCCTCGGCAGCTGCCTCGTCAGCGTTCCGCGACATTTCCCTGTGGAAAAATCCCATCGGAACCACAAAGGCAACCACTTCGATGGCAAGCATCACCAGCAGAAAAAGAGCGAAGTAGCGCCTCCATCGGTGGAACCAATTGAGAAGTGCGCTGGTGCCTTTGTCGCTGATCCCCGCATCATCCGCAGAATTGACCGGGGCGGTGAAGGTGATTGATCCGCTGGTTGACACAGTCCGGACGGAGGAACTGACCCCGAGTATTTCGTGATGCGGACTGCCGGTAAGAGCCGCCGGCATCGCCAACCAGAAAGCGAAAAAACCCAGTGGCAACATGACCAGACCCGCCTGAAAGAAGAAAAAATCACCCACCATTCGAAGCCCTCCAGCACCGTCGGGATAAGCGGGAATGACTCTCAGGCGGACCCGCTGGCGGTCGAACCGGTGACCCACTAACCCGTAACCAACCATTTGGCCGGCGTGGCGCCCCACCAGAAATGCTCCCATGGTTTCGAGGGCCAGTTTGATTGCGAAAAATTCTCCCAAAGTGCCCGCTTCTCCCGTCGAGCTTGCTACCGGTCTTGCCACAGTGAGGTAGGTCAACCAAAGGACAATGGGAAAAGCGATGGATCCAATCCGTCCAAGCTTCCGGGCAAAGTCCTCCATGGAGGAGAGAAACAGGGCTGGAGATTCCACAAGTCCGCAGACCATCTCCCGGCGAAAGAGTCGTTCCATCATGCCCCGGAAGCGGGACTCCATGTCCCCAGCAAGATACAATCCAACTGCCAAAAGCCCCCATCCACTTATTTCGGCCCAGGCAAAAGTATCCTCCAGTCCCACCAACTGGTTCCACCGGATGAGCACCATCAAGAGCATTCCGAAGGCGGCAAATGCCGCGCCGTTCCGGCCCGAGAGTGACATGGCCTTTTTCATTGGGAATACCGTCGCGCCCGCCCGCTGGGCGAGCACCCTATGGGGCAGAAAGCACCCGGCGGAGCGAGAAAGGTGAGGAATCGGGCGCCCCTTTGGCCGGGATGCGCCACCTTTCTGAAGCAGAAACAAGCACCGTTTGAACGCATCCCAAAAGAATATTGTAATACATGGCAATCCATGAGGATGATGGTCCTTCACGAGGCTGGGTGCGTCCGACCTGGTGAAGCTGCTCCGTTCAGGTTCCGTCGGGTGTTTCCATGGTAAAGGCGTGTTTCCCGTTTTTCCATACATTTATTCCCACAATGCCTCCCGGGCCGGCGATTTCGGCAAGGAAAGCTCCGTCAACAGCATAGGGCCTCCACCCGCCCAGGCCTTGGAGGTAGAGGATATAGATGGGAATAGGGGCCAGGAGGATGGAAGTCGCATCTGGTCGGAACAACAAGTCGGCGACAGAATTGTCTTGCCTCTGCTTTGGCTTGTGAGTCATATCTGGAAATTGCCCCATCGAGGAAGACAGGAAGCAAGTATCAGTGGACATCCAATGAGCGAAATCCCAAACCTATTCATTCAACTGATCCAACTGGGATTTCATGGATTTGCCTTTGCCTTGTTCTTTTTAAGTTTCCAGCGGTTCGGCCAGATTTCCGCCCAGGAAATTCCCGACAACCTTGAACCGGCCCAGATTGAGAGGCGCATGGAAAGAACCGACAAATTACTCGGCATGCTGAAGTGGTTCATGGTGTTTTCCGTGCTGTTTTTTGTGCTCGGTGTTTCCGCCCAAATCATCGCCAAACGCATTGAAAATCAGAATCAAATCGAATCCGGCAGCGTCGAAAACCAATTGACCGTTTCCATTTTTCCGGGTGACATGTCAACCATCGGACCAACGCTTAAAATCGACGGCAGAAAAGTGGCCTTAGAAGACGGAACGGGCACGGTAAGAGTCGGGAGCAAAGGGTATCTTGCCATCGATATCAATTCCCTGATCAACCTGGCCACCAAGGCGTCTGAAACCAAAACTAAAGGAGAACTGACAGGAGGATTGGGAGAATGAAGAACAAAGCTTGTTTGCTCTGCGTTCTGCTCGCGTGCTGGGGTCTTCTCCTGGCGCTTCCCGCTCAGACACCCCCTCCGGCACCGGCTTCGGTCAGGGCCACGGTGGAGCAAGCCGCTGCGTTGAAGGACGACGCTCCGCAAAAAGCCCTCGACCTGCTGGCCACCGTGATCACCGTGATCCCTCCGGATATTCAGACGGATCTCGACAAGGCGGAGCACATTGCCAAATTGGCCGTTCTGTTTCAATCTGATCGGACTTACTATGACGCGGCGCTGCTCGCCGGATCGTTGCAATTGCAAATCCATTCCGCCGGGATGGCACTCCGGTATTATGAGGCGATCTGGGACGCCAAACAAAAGAGCGGCATCCAGGACGGGGAGATCTATAACCGTTTGGGATGGGCCGCCTACAAGTCGGGAGACCTTGACAAGGCAGTCAAGAATTTTGAGCTCGCCATCGCCACCGAGGAACCCTTGGACCCCGGCACCAAGGACAAACCCGGCACCAAGGAAAAAGCCCGCAACAATCTGGGACAAGTATACTTTCAAATGGGGAATCTCCCGGAAGCTAAGAAAGTCTGGAAGCAGTCGTCCATCCTGGGCAGCGAATTTGCCAAAGAGGCCCTGGCGAAGATTGAGGAATTTGAAAAAGCCAAGGCGCAGGAAAGCCAGAAATAAAATCCCGGGCGAAACCATCCTGGTAAAGTTGGGACACGGAGGCTCCCCCTGTGCCAAGTCCTGAATCAGAAGTGCCACCCAATCGACGCGACCACCGGAGGAGTCGTCTCCTCCCAGATTTCGGGGATGAAGGAAACATTCCCTTTTCTCCGGCACACCCTCTTGGATCTGCAGATTTGGCTCAGCTATCCCATCGGCCCGACATGAAGCCTCTCATTTTCTTTCTTATCCTGCTGGGTTTACTTTTCCTTGGAGAGCTTTCGGCCATCGCAGAGTCCGAGCCGAGAAAAAATGTGTTGTTCCTTGTCGTCGATGACTTGAACACCCGGCTGGGGTGTTATGGCGATGACCGGGTTCAGTCGCCCAACATCGACCGGTTGGCGGCCCGCGGACTCCTCTTTGAACGGGCCTATTGCCAGTATCCTTCCTGCGGCCCGAGCAGGGCTTCCGTTTTGACCGGATTGCGCCCCCACCACACCCGGGTAATCGACAACCGAACCCGATTGCGCGAAGCGCTGCCCAACGCGATCACTCTGCCGCAATGGTTCCGGCGTCACGGCTACCGGACTTCACGAGTCGGCAAAGTGTTCCATCAGGATGTGCCGACCGATCTCGGCACCGGCGGATTGGATGATCCGGATTCTTGGGATGAGGTGGTGAATCCACGCGGCCGCGACAAGGATGACGAAGCTTTGCTGACCGTTCACACGCCTTCCCTCCCACTTCCGGATCAAATGGCCTTTCTCGCCGCGGCAGGAAACGATACCGAGCAGACGGACGGCAAGGTGGCGGGTGAAACGATCCGATTGCTGAGACAGAATGCCGGAAAAAAGTTCTTCCTGGCGGCGGGATTTTACCGCCCGCATCTCCCCAGCATTGCTCCGAAAAAGTGGTTCAACCTCTGCGCTTTGGACCAAACCACCTTGCCTGCCCTTCCCCAACAATATCGCGAGCGAGTCCCGGAACCGGCCTTGGCTTCGACCCCGGTCTGGCCCAATTTCGGCACCACCGAGCTCCAAGCGCGGGAATGCGTGCTCGCCTACCATGCGACGGTCAGCTTTGTCGATGCCCAGATCGGACGGGTGCTGGACGCGCTGGATGCCCTGGACCTCGCCAAGTCCACTCTGATCGTCCTCTGGGGGGATCACGGCTTTCATCTCGGCGAGCATGGCTTGTGGAGGAAAAACAGCCTGTTCGAGGAATCGACTCGCGCTCCTTTGATCCTTGCCGCTCCCTGGATCGCGGACAGCCAGGGCCGATCGTGTCCAAATCCGGTGGAATTCATCGACATTTTTCCGACCGTGACCGAGGCGGCGGGATTGCCCCTGCCGAAAGCACTGGATGGACTCAGTTTGCTGTCGTTACTGGAGAATCCCGGCGCCAGCCACGATCGGCCGGCCTACAGTGAAGTTCACTTTGGCGACATTCCCGGCCGGACCGTGCGCACCTCCGGTTGGCGATACACGGAATGGGGGCCGGAGGGCTCCGCAGGCCGGGAACTCTACAACGAAAGACTCGATCCCGAGGAGATGAACAACCTGGCCGAGGATCCATCCCACCAGGAGGTTCGTGGGAAGCTGAGAGCACTTTTGGCAAAGAATGCTTGATGCCCTGATCGGTCCGGACTGCCTCCGAAGGCTCCTACGCCGTTTGACCCTGCCCCCGGGGGGTGCTACACTCGCCGTTTCCCCAGACAAGCCCCCCTTTCATGAGCGACGACGCGGGTCAAAACCCCTACAAAGACACCATCCATCTGCCCCAGACGGAGTTCCCGATGCGCGGAAACCTCGTCGAGCGTGAGCCATTGCGGCTGGCCCAATGGGAAGAGCAGGATATTTACCACCGTGTTCAGGAGCGCCGCCGGGAGGCTGGTGCCCCCAAATTCATCCTCCACGACGGTCCGCCGTTCGCCAACGGGGATGTCCACATGGGCACGGCCCTGAACAAAATCATCAAAGACCTGGTCCTGAAGTCTCGCTCCATGGCCGGATTCGAGACTCCCTATGTGCCGGGATGGGACTGCCACGGCCTGCCGATCGAGTTCAAAGTCGTCCGCGAAGCCGCCGGGCTCGATGCTCCGGAAATTCGCCGCCGATGCGAGGAATTCGCCCGCAAATTCATCGACATCCAGCGCAAATCCTTCCGCCGTCTGGGCGTTTTCGGGGACTGGGATCACCCCTATCTCACTCTTTCGGCCGACTATGAGGCCGCCATTGTGCGCTTTTTCGCAACGGCAGTGGACAAAGGTCTCGTCTACCGCAGCCAGCGCCCGGTGCAGTGGAGTTACGGGGCCAAAACCGCGCTCGCGGAAGCGGAGGTGGAATACAAAGAAAAGTCGTCACCGGCCATCTTTGTCAAATTCCCGGCCCTGACCGGTCCGGTCAAGGAACTGGGCGGCAGCTTCGTGATCTGGACGACCACGCCGTGGACGCTGCCAGCCAACCTAGGGATCATGGTGCATGCCGATTTCACCTATGTGGTGGGAGATTTTGCCCATGCCGACGGCCGACAAGATCGGTTCGTGATCGCCCGACCTCTCCTGGAAAGTTTTTCCCAAAAGACCGGCTTTATCCTTGATGCGGCGTCAGCCCGCGAATTCAGCGGCAAGGAATTGGCCGGTTCGCTGGCTCAACACCCGTTCCTCGACCGAGAAAGTCGGGTCATCATGGCCCCCTTTGTCACCGCCGACACCGGCACCGGGCAGGTCCACACCGCCCCCGGCCACGGCAAGGAAGACTATATCGCGGGACGGGAAGCCGGCCTCGGTCTGCTTTCTCCGGTCGATGATGACGGAAAATTCACCGAAGAATGCGGACTGCCCGATCTGGTGGGCATGCTGGTCTTCGATGCCAATGTCCCCATCATCAAGCTGTTGGCGTCCCGCGGCATGCTCGTTGGAAAAGAAACCTACAAGCACGACTATCCGCATTGCTGGCGCAGCAAGACGCCCATCATCTTCCGCGCGGTGCCGCAGTTCTTTCTCAGCATCGACGACATCCGGGCCGCCGCGTTGGCTGAAATCCAGAACGTGCAATGGCTCCCTCCCTGGGGACAGGCCCGCATCTATGGCACGGCGGAGAACCGTCCCGACTGGTGCATCAGCCGTCAGCGCACTTGGGGAGTGCCCTTGCCGGTTTTCCTCAAGCCCGACGGGGAGGCGCTCGTCGATGCCCGCGTGGCGCGCAAGGTCGCCGACCTCATCGAGCAGCACGGCACGAATCTGTGGTTCGAGAAGAGCGATGCTGAATGGTGCGCGATGCTCGGCTTGCCGGGGGACCTCGTCAAATGCGGAGACACTCTGGACGTCTGGATTGACTCGGGCTGCAGCAGCATGGCCGTCACCGAGCGCCATCCCGACCTCGGCGCCGGTGGCATTGCGGACCTCTACATCGAGGCCACCGACCAGCACCGTGGCTGGTTCCAATCGTCGCTCATGTGCAGCATCATCCATCGGGACCGAGCTCCCTACAAGGCGGTCATGACCCATGGTTTCGTCACGGACACCAACGGCGAGAAGCTCTCCAAAAGCGGTGACAAACCGGTCAATGCGGAGCACTACGTCGGCAAATTCGGGGCGGACATTGTCCGGCTCTGGGTCAGCAGCGTGGACTGGAAAGATGATGTCCCGTTTTCCGACAAACTGTTCCAACAGAATGCGGAAGCCTACCGCCGCCTGAGGAACACCCTGCGGATCCTCCTGGCCAATCTCCACGACTACGACGCGGCGCGCGACACGGTGCCGGACACTGCGTTCACCCTCGTGGACCGGTGGATCCTGGAACGACTCCATGGACTGATCCGTGAGTGTGTTGAAGCCTACGACCGCTACGACTTCCGGCGCGTCTTCGCCGCAGTGAACCAGTTCTGCGCCGTGGATCTGAGCGCCCTTTACGTCGACATCACCAAAGACCGGCTTTACTGCGACGCCGCCGACAGCCCGCGCCGCCGGGCCACGCAAACGGCGATGGCGCGCATCCTGAACAGTCTGACGCGACTGCTCGCCCCGATCCTCGCCTTCACCGCCGAGGAAGCCTGGGAAAGCGCCGGACACAAGGATTCTGTCCATCTGGAAACCTTTCCGGTTCCGGATCCAGCCTACGCCGGCAATGAGGCCACTCTCATTGTCGAAGAGCTCCTCAATGCGCGCACCGCGGTTCAGGTTGAAATCGAAAAGCTTCGCCAAGCGAAGCTCATCGGTAGCAACCTGGAAGCCCGCGTGGTCCTCCTGGCTCCAGAGGGGAGCGTCGCGACCCCCGCCCTGGCGGATCCCGCCGTGCTGGAGGAATTTCTCATCGTGAGTGATCTGGAAGTCAGGATCACCCCGGGAGCCTGGGCCGCCACCGCCACCGCAAGCGAGCGCCCACGGTGCGCGCGTTGCTGGCGCCATGAGGAATCCGTGGGTCGGAACCCCGCACACCCCGATCTCTGCCAACGCTGCGATGATGCGGTGATCGCCTGATCAGTCCCCTTGGGAACCGTCATGAAATACCTGCTCTGGATCACACTCCCGCTCTATGCTCTGGACCAGTGGACCAAATGGCTCATCGTCCAGAATTTCCAATTGGGTGATTTCCGCCCCGTCATTCCGGGTTTTTTCAATCTGGTGCGCGTCCACAATACCGGAATGGCCTTTGGCACGGGCAATGGGGGGGAACATTCCAACCTCATTTTCACCACTATCGCCACAGTGGCGATGGTGGTCATCACGTTCATCTGGCGGCGTGGCGGCTTTCCGTTGGTCATGCAAAAAGTGGCCGCCGCACTGCTGGTCTCGGGCATCGCAGGCAATGTGACCGACCGCCTCCTGCCGGGTCGCGGTTATGTGGTGGATTTTCTGGATTTCTACATTGGCCAAGCTCATTGGCCATCCTTCAACGTGGCCGACAGTTGCATTTGCGTCGCCGCGGTGCTCCTATTTTGGGGATCGATCCGGACCGAGCGGATTCTGGCAGGCAAAGCCTCCTCACCCGAATAAAAAGCGGACCCGGCCGGGCCCAAGAGGAGCATCCTTCGCCCTTGGCAACGGGGTACAAGTGGGATCAACGAATCGCGGATCCGTTCCGGACGCACCTATTTCCGGTTTATTTTTTTGACCAACAGGAAAAGGTCGAAAGCGCAATGCTGCCTACCAAAAGGATTGACCAAGGGGCACTTTTGACGAAGGATGATTCCACGAACCATGGATGTTTCCTTTCAATTTCCATCTTGGAGACTGCTTGATACCTGCCTGGTGGGAAAGCCTCCGCGAGACGCTCTTCTGTCAGCCACTGAGGCTTTTCTGGATTGGTCTCAGAGCCCCGCCTGATGGTTCGATGCCCCTCATTTGACCCTGTGGATTCCGAACCAAGTCAGCCTGAAAACGGAGACAACCAATCAGTGGCTTCGAAGAATGCCGCAGAGTTGCTTCTCGACACCCAGATCATGGGACAGTCGGATATCGACCACGCGGTTGCCCTGAGTCTTCAAAGCGCCCAGCCTCCGATCAAAGTGCCCGGCTACGAGCAGGAAGAATTCCTCGGCCGGGGGGCTTTTGGTGAAGTCTGGAAAGCGGTCGACAGCAACAGCGGTCGGGAAGTTGCGATCAAGTTCTACAACCACCGCGGAGGGATTGACTGGTCCCATATGACCCGTGAGGTCGAGAAGCTGCAATACCTGTTCTCAGACCGCCATGTGGTTCAGCTGTTCGATGTGGGATGGGACTCCGATCCTCCCTACTATGTCATGGAATATATGGGCTTTGGGTCCCTGGAGGACCGCCTCCGCCAAGGGCCCATGGAAATCTCCGAGGCCGTGAAAATGATCCGTGAGGTCACGATCGGGCTGGCCCATGCCCATGACAAAGGGATCCTGCATTGCGACTTGAAGCCCGGCAACATCATGCTGGACCAGGATGGCCGGCCCAGGCTGGCAGACTTCGGCCAGGCCCGCCTCAAGCACGAGCATGCTCCGGCGCTGGGCACGCTCTTTTACATGGCCCCCGAACAGGCCGACCTCGCCGCCTCTCCGGACGCGCGGTGGGATGTTTATGCACTGGGAGCGATGCTCTTCCGCATGATCACCGGGGAACTCCCCTACATGAATGACGAAATCACCCAGGAGCTTTCGTCCCAGGACACCCTGGAAAAGCGGCTCAGAAGCTACAGCACGCTGGCCTCACACCACAGCAAACCCACCGCCCATCGTTTGCATCCGGGAGTGGACAAGCCTCTCGCCGACATCATCGACACGTGCCTCGAAGCCGATCCCCGAAAGCGCTTTCCCAATGTCCAGTCCCTCCTTCATGCTCTTGAGCTGCGGGAGTCCCGCAAATCCCAACGCCCCATGATGCTCGTCGGGCTGGTGGGCCCGGCTCTTGTGGTTCTGCTGATGGCGGTGGCCGCGTGGTTCCTGTTTCAAAAAACCATCGATACGGCTTCGGCACACCTCCTGCAGAGAACGGGCGAAAGCAACCACCTTGCAGCGAAGTCGATTGCCGAACGTTTCAGCCTGGAAGTGGACAAACGGTGGCGCATCCTTGAGAGCAGTGCTGCCTACGCCCCGCTGATGGAATGGTTGAAGCTCCCCGCCGGAGAACCTCATGCGGAGTTGCAGAAGTGGCTCGATGAGCAGCACACGCACTGGAACAGCCAGTTCACGTCAGGCACCGGCGCGGCCTATTGGTTCATCCTCGACAAGGAAGGCAAGGTCCGGGCCATCAGCCCCCCCGCAGACAGCCTCGTGGGCAGCTACTTCGGCTACCGGGAGTATTTCCACGGCCTTGGCAAGGAATTGAGTCCGTTTGATCCGGTGCCCAAAACCATCACCGGTCCCCACCGAAGCAATGTCTTCCGCAGCCAACCGACCAATCAACTGGCCGTGGCTTTCAGCGTGCCGATCACTGGCCCTGCCGGCGAATCTCTGGGCATCATCGCCATGGAGACGGCGATGGGACATTTCGCGGAGTTCCAGGGATCACGGAATCAATTGTCCGTTCTGGTGGACCTCAATCCGGACCAAGCCGGACAGTCCGGCCTGATTGTCGAACATCCCCAGCTGGACCGGAGCAATGCCAATTCACCGACCTCGGTCTACCTCACCCCGGAACAACTCGCGACGTTCCAACAACTCCGCGAAGTCCAGACCCAGCCGGCCAGCCCAGACAATGCGGACGATGGGGCAAACGCGATCAAAGGTTATATCGACCCGTTCGGCAAAGCGGATGCGGCCAATGACTGGCTGGCCTCCGTGGCCCCCGTGCAAGTGGTGCGGGGAGACGGGGAAAGTCTGGATACCGGCTGGGCCGTGGTCGTCCAAGAGGAAATGAGGCAGACGCTCTCGCCCCTGGAACGGTTGAAATCTCTGTTCCTTTATGCAGGGCTCGCGGCGCTCGCCCTGGCAGTGGTCATCATTGGAGGCATGTGGGGGATCGTCCTGCTGGTGGCCAACGCGCCCGGCCGGCTGCGCTCGCTGAAATTCTGGAGCCGGACCGCCGCGACCACCCTGCATTCGCTGAACAGTGCTTCTGATTCTTTGCGCAAACCGCTCCCCTGACGGGAACGGTTGGCGAGACTCCAACGGCTGAACAACCATGGTCCAACTGATTGCCAAAGGCGAAAAAGAAGGAGAGTTCTGGCAAAAGCAAATGCCGGAAGGAAAAGCGTTCGTGCTGGGCCGTTCCTCTGAAAACTGGGATGTCCCCTGGGAGAAGTGGCTGTCACGCCAGCACGCGGAACTGGCCTGGGTCAACCACAGCCTGAAAGTAAGGCGGCTTCCGGAGGCCAAGAACCCCATTTGGTTCCGCGGGGAGAAAGTCAGCACGTTTTCCGTCAAAGCAGGTGAAACCTTCGTCATCGGTAACACGGTCTTCTCTTTGGACGTGGAGAGTGAGGGTTCGGTCTCCACCGGAGACAGCCGCCAGATTCTGCACGCTTTCACCATCAGCCCGGAAAACCTGCGCCACGTCCCCTTCCGGGACGCGCCCCACCGGCTCGACGTTCTGGGACATTTGGCCAAGGTGATCGAAAGCGCCCCCAATGATGCGGAATTGCTCGAACAGGCAGTCAACCTGCTGCTTCAGGGAATCCGCAAAGCGGATGTCACTTGCATCATTGAAATCGAAGCCTCGGACCCCAAGGGGACGGTCCACGTCCTCAGTTCGGTTGACCGCACCAATGTCAGTTCGTTTCAACCGAGCGGCCGTCTGGCAAGGAAAGCCATCCTCTCCGAGCAACAGAGCGTCGTCCATGTTTGGACCACCAAGCAGGATGATTCTGAGCAAATGTTCACCCTGATGGGGAACTTTGACTGGTCCTTTTGCACCCCCCTCCACGGTCCTTCCGGTGAAGGCCTCGCGATCTACGTCGCCGGACGCCTCCAAGGAGCGTCCCCGGCCTCCGCTCTGGCCCCGTGGAGCAGCAACGACCTCAGTGAGGATGTGAAATTCGCGGAACTGGTGGCGGCCATTCTCAGTGCGCTGCGGCAGAATCGCTACCTGCAGCACCGGCAAAGCATCCTGGGGCACTTCTTTTCCCCCAGTGTTCTGAAGATCGTGTCTGCAAGCGATCCGGAAAAAGCTCTGAAGCCGAGGGATGCCGAAGTCACGGTGTTGTTCTGCGACCTGCGCGGTTTTTCCCGCAAGGTGGAACAGGAGGCGGACCACCTCTCGGAAATCCTGGAACGGGTCAGCATGGCCCTCGGCGTCATGACCAAGTGCATCCACAACCACCGCGGTGTGGTCGCTGACTTCCTGGGAGACTGCGCCATGGCCTTCTGGGGCTGGCCGCTTTCCCATGACGACGATATCCAGCAGGCCTGTCTGGCGGCTCTCGACATCCAATCGGAATTTCAAAAATTCTCCTCCGATCCCGATCATCCCCTCGCGGGTTTCCGTGCGGGCGTGGGACTTGCCACCGGGCATGCCGTGGCCGGCCAGATCGGCAGTAAAGATCAAGCAAAAGTCACCGTGTTCGGACCCGTGGTGAATCTGGCTTCCCGCATGGAAGGTCTCACCAAAATTCTGCGGGTGCCCATTCTCGTCGATGAGACGACCGCCCAATACGTCAGCACCAAAATGCCCAAAACGCTGGCCCGCAGCCGGCGTTTGGCCCGCGTCAGACCTTACGGACTGGGAGCCGCGTTGGAAGTGAGTGAGGTCATGCTGCCGATGAGTGAGAGTTCCCTGCTCACCGACAAGCACCTCGAACAGTATGAAGCCGCCTTGAAAGCTTTTGTGGAGGGCAACTGGACCAGCGCCTATGAAATGCTGCATTCCCTGCCCCCCCAGGATTTGGGCAAGGATCTCATCATCAGCCACATCCTGCAGAACAACCACAGCCCGCCTTCAGGTTGGGATGGGGTCATCACGATGCAATCCAAAAGCTGAGGAGATGGAGCGAGGACTCTCCGGAGGCGTCCGTTGCATCCCGCTGGGCTTGGACTTTAGACAAATTTAGTTCGAACGGGCGTCGACTTCCCTTTTGCGCTGGGCGGCAATTTCCATCACATGTTCGGCAAATGCCGGATGCTTTTGGAGAATGAAATCAAAGCTCTGCTTGGTCAGGATGTAGAGATCGCAGTATCCCAAGGCGCGGGCACTGGCGGTGCGGGGGCTCTGATAGACAAGCGACAGTTCCCCCACGAAACTTCCTTCATTGAATTCGGCAAATACCTGGCTTCCGTCCCGGGAAACCACCTCCACAGTCCCGGAACTGACAATGAACATGCAATCGCCCGCTTCTCCTTCCCGGATGAGATAAGCGCCGGGCGGGTAAACCACCGGACGCAGGGCCATCACCACATCTTTGAGCAACTCCTCATGCGCTTCCCTGAAAAATGGCACTTTGTGGATCAGGTCCCGCCGCATCGCCAACGCGAGGTCCACCCGAAGCGATTCCGGAAGATCCCCCAGAATGCTGGCTTCATCCTGCCCCATCCGGCTTTCCCACAGATGGCCGTAATACGCATGCACCTGGGCCCGCAGCTCGGAGGGGATGGAGCGGTAGCGGAGAAACGCGGTGACCTCTTCCAGCTTTTTGTAAAAATTGGCCCGCACAATGTCCCGATTGGCGAGAAACGTGGCCAAATTGCCGATCACGTAGCCGTAACTGGCCACCCCCACCAGCATCATGCCCATGGCATAGAGCCGCTGCAGATTGTTTTGGGGAGTGATGTCGCCATACCCCACCGTTGCCAGCGTGGTGATGGTGTAATAAATCGCTTTGACGTATTTGGTCGTCCGATCCGGCTCGTCCTGAATGCCCCCCAACATGATCCAGCCACATGCCAACAGGTGCGCGGCCAACATCATCAAGACCACGAAATATCCCAGCCGGAAAAGTCCGGGATTGACGGAATACCTGCGGTGAAGTTCGCGCAGAAAGGTATTTCCCCGTCCGATCCGGATCAGACGGTGGGCCTGCAGAATGCGCAAGCCGCGAACCAAGGGCACCACGGTGGCAAGAGCCTTGTCGTGAAGAAGAAACAAGGGCCAGGCGGCCAACAGGTCGAGTAGGAACCACGTCTTCAGGTACCGCTTGGCGACCCGCCCCGGGTCCATCACCAGATGGTTCTCATGAAAAAACCCGGTCCGGAACCGGAGGATAATATCCAGAGCGAAAGAGACGGAAAGGACCACCTCATAGACAAAAATCAGTCCTTGCACAGGCTGGTGCAGAGAGAGTTGCAACGGAACCACCACCATGGCGGCCACGGTCACCAGGATGATATAAATATCCCAAACTTCCCGGAGTCTGCTGTTCGGGTGAATCATGACAAGCTTCCGAAAAGTGACCACTCAAAGGTCCGAGGGAGCGGCAGATCGCATTCCGGCAATGTCAGGAGCGCAGCAGACCGCCATGGAAAGACGGCAGAATGTCTCAGAATAAATGGATCCGACACGGGGAGAATTCTTGTTGGGAGCGAGGGAAGCAGTGGCTCTCGGCGGGAATCCGATTCTGCCCCCGATCCCTCCCACCGTCAACTCTTCAGCGCACCCGGAATCACTCTCAATCCCGGCGCTTCCTTTCCTCGGAAAACGACTTTCTTTGGACCATCCGGCCCCCACCTGCCGCTCCCAAGACTTGGTCACCGCGATCAAGCAGGATTGACATGGCGATGCGAATTGCGTTAGCGTGCTTTCATGAATCCGATAGAAAACGCCCCCGTTCCCTCTCCTCTGGAGACCTCCACGCGCCGCGAAGCGCTCAAGACCGGCTCCAAAATCATCACCGTCTCCGCCCTGGCGGGGATCAGCCTGCCCCATGTCCATGCCCAGGGAAGCAGCGAGGTGAAGCTCTCGCTGGTCGGCTGTGGCGGGCGCGGCACCGGCGCGGTGAAAAATGCGCTCTCGGTCTCCGGATCCCTGGGACCGCTGAAACTCCACGCCATGGCCGATGTGTTTGAAAACAAACTGAACACCAGCCATGCCACCCTTTCCAAAGATCCTCAGGTGGGGGACAAAATCGATGTCACTCCGGACCGCAAATTCATCGGTTTCGATGGCTACCGTCATGCAATGGACGCCCTCAAGCCAGGGGATGTCGTCATTCTGACCACTCCCTGCGCCTTCCGCTGGGTCATGTTTGAATATGCCATCGAAAAGGGTCTCAACGTCTTCATGGAAAAGCCCCTCTGCCCCGACGGCTTTTCGGCGCGCAAATTGCTTGAACTGAACGTCAAAGCCAAAGAAAAAAACCTCAAGGTGGGAGTCGGCCTGATGTGCCGTCATTGCAAATCCCGCAACGAACTGAAAAAACGGATCGACGACGGTGCCATTGGCGACATCCAATTCATGCGCTCCTACCGCATGCAGGGGCGCATCGGATCGTGCTTCACCCCGAAAAATGACACCGGGATGAGCGAACTGATGTACCAGATTTCCAATTTCCACAGCTTCCTCTGGCTCAGCGGCGGAGCGTTCAGCGACTTCTTCATCCACGGCATCGATGAAATGTGCATGATGAAAGGCGATTGGCCAGTCTCAGCGCATGCCCTCGGAGGCCGTCATTACAAGACCATTGAAATCGACGGAAAACAGGTCGAAGCGGTGGACCAGAACTTCGACAGTTACAGTGTGGAATACACCTTTGCCGACGGCACCAAGGCCCTCTACGACGGGAGAAACATGGCGAACTGCAAGCAGGAATTCGCGGCCTACGCTCACGGCACCAAGGGTTCAGCGGTGATTTCCACCTCCAGCCACGTGCCAGCCCGGTCACGAATCTACTCTGATCAGAAAATCGACCTGAACTGGCGCGCCAAGCCGGATAATCTCGTTTGGTCGTTCCCGACTGGGCCGCGCGGCGAAAGCTTGGAGGGCAATCCTTATGATATCGAATGGGAAGACTTCATGGATGCCGTCCGCAACGACAAGCCCTACAACGAAGTCGACCGTGGCGTGGCCGCGAGCGTCGTCACTTCCATGGGACGCATGGCCGCGCACACCGGACAGGAAATCACCTATGATCAGATGCTGAACAGCCCACACCAGATGGCGCCGGGCGTGGAAAAGCTGACCCTGGACAGCGACTCGCCGCTCATGCCGGACGCAGATGGACGGTATGCCAAGCCAGAACCCGGCATCAAGAAAGATCGGGAATATTGAGAACCGACCAGTAAACCCGGGGCCTTGAAAAAGGACCCCGGGCTTGCTGGACATCCCCCCCCACCGCGGACCGCGGGCGGGATTAGCGGAGTTTTCCCGGCGGGACCGGGAAAACTCCGGGGAGGGCGAAATCAGGCCTCTTGGCTGACCTCAGGGCTGTCTCCATCGTCGTCACCTTGATGCGCATCCTCGTGGTGGTGATCCTCGGGATGGTCGTCATGGTGGTCCTCGGGATGGGATCCATCCTCTTCAGCCATCTGGGCGTGATCAGCGGCTTCCGCCTCATCATGAGCGTCAAGATCGACCTTGTGCCGGTCTTCAGCCTTGCGGAACTTGGGAACCTGCCGGGAGGGTGGCAATGGTGACACCATCATCAGAATGCTGCGATTGTTAAGCTTGGGCTCAAGGTCGATGTGGGCCATGCCAAGCAGATCAAGGCGGACCTTGTTCATCATCTCAAACCCGAGCTCCTTATGGGCGTTCTCGCGGCCGCGGAACTGAAGCTGCAAGCGCAACTTGTAACCGTGGGCCAGGAAATCCTCGGAGCGGGTCAACTTGATCAGATAATCATGGGGATCAATGCCGACACGGAATTTGATCTCCTTTTCTTTGACCTTGTTGGGTTTTTTGTCCCGCTTCAGCTTGGCCTGCTCGTATTTCCATTTGCCGTAGTCAACGATTTTGCAAACGGGAGGACGCGCCGTGGAGGCAATCTCCACCAAATCGAGTCCGAGAGCCTTGGCCTTTTGCAAGGCGATTCTGGTCTGCATGACCAGATTGATCTCTCCGTAGATGACACGCACCTCGGGCACGCGGATACGATCATTGATCCGCACGATTTCCCGTGGCGGACCTTTCCTGTTGAATGGCTTTTTGGCTATGGCGTTTTTCCTCCGTTAGGTTGGTTGGCACCATCCGCCCGGCAGGGATCCTGGCTCCTGCCAGGGACGAACGGATAGGGACAAAATCTGAAAACAAAATGGGCCGACGGCAGACAAGGCAGGAAGATTCCCTGCGGCGCGGCGAGGCGGTGGTGGCGGTGACTGAAAACGCAGGGAAACCATCAAAACGATCTGAATTCCATTTGCCGCGCCGTCACCCCTTGAAAGTCTCCAAAGTGTGCAACACCAAGAGGAAAAACCCGGACGGGGTTCCTCTGAGAGATTGCTGATAAGCTTTCAGTCCACATTATTGTTGGTAATCTATACGAAATTTACAGACACTGTTCAAGGCCCAATATCTGATTTTGTCGAAAAACGTCCGGCGCACTTGCGCGGGGAGCCCTCCCCTAAAAATCATGATGGGGCGTTTTTCCTCAGGGGGACAGTCACCTCTGCCCCCCTTTTTTCCGTCGTTCCGTTTGCAATTCAAGCCCCGAACCCCAGAAAATATTGCTGCCACAGGCCGTGCAGCGACTCGGCCGGACGGATCCAAACTTGGCTGTGGAGCCAAGTCATGGAATCCACATCCGAGAGGAGCGCGAGATTTTCCAACGCACTGAGCGCGCCCGGACCGTCG
The DNA here is from genome assembly GCA_024233005.1 of Akkermansiaceae bacterium. Classification (GTDB taxonomy): domain Bacteria; phylum Verrucomicrobiota; class Verrucomicrobiia; order Verrucomicrobiales; family DEV007; genus JACKQE01. The sequence goes on from JACKQE010000003.1 coordinate 41,617, forward strand.
GCTAGGAGACGTTCCCGAAGTTCCTCGGAGCGGCCCTGGGGTCCGCTCAAGGCCGCCATTTCTCCGGCATATTCCGGATTCAGTGCCTTTTCACGAAGCAGGGTCACGTGAACCGCGTTCACATACGGATCGATGACCGCCCGGACAATCAGGCTCTCCCCGCTACCCAGATGCGCCGGTCCGCTCAGATCGCTCCGGCTGGGAGCCTCCTCCAACTCGGCGAGATGACGCAAGACGGGAGGGGGGGCCAGCTCCTCCGGGGTAAGAAAGAGCCCCATCCGTCGTGCGGCCATCCCCCAACTGCGTCGGCTGAACCATACGGACAAGGGGATGGAGAAGACCATGCCCACAAGCACCGGCACAAACCAGTAAAACCACTCCGGCGACAAATACCAGGCAAAGCACCCCCAGCCCAGCCCCATGAGAGTCTGACCGAAGTGGGCCGAACAAGCGGTGGACCAGGCCGTCCCGTCGGCGACCCGCTTCTGGGGTCCCCAGTTCACCCCTTGCCCCAGCAGGATGGAGATCACGAATTTGGTGTGAAACAACATCAGCACCGGAGCCAGCAAGGTCGAGACGATGATTTCAACGCAAACACTGGAAAAAACGGCCGCAAAGCCGCCAAAGGACCGTCGACGGGAAGGATCACAGACCGTGTCGAGCAGTCCAAAAATTTTCGGCAGAAACAGGATTGTCATGGTGATCCCAAAGACCAGCAACCCATGGGCCTCCGCCCCGATGCGGAGGTAGGGCGTAAAAGCTTCGACTGCCGGGAGATCACTCAGGTTCCCCTCCAAGAGCCGGCGACGAGCCACTAGCCAAGTGCCCAGGAGCAAAAAGAGCAACCAAAGCGGCGAGCTGAGATATCCGAGGATTCCCAGACTGAGATGCAGGCGGCTGATCCCCCTCAGCCCCTTGGCAAACAGCAGCATCCCGTGCTGGAGATTTCCCTGACACCAGCGGCGGTCCCGTTGGGCATGTTCGATGATCCCTTGGGGGCCTTCCTCATAACTGCCCTCAAGATCCCAGGCAAGCCAGACTTCCCAGTCGGCCCGACGCAGCAGGGCCGCTTCCACGAAGTCATGGCTCAATATCTGGCCTCCAAATGGCTTTTTCCCCGGGAGTTGAGGCAGATCGCAATGGGCCATGAAGGGTTCCACCCGCATGATCGCATTGTGCCCCCAGTAATTGCCCCCTTCCTGGACCCAGTAGTTCAGCCCGGCGGTGAAGAGAGGGCCATAGAACCGGTTGGCAAATTGCTGGGCCCGACCAAAAAACGACTCCCCGCGAACCAGGACAGGCACCGTCTGGATCAGCCCAACCTGAGGATTGGCCTCCATGAGTCGGACCAAGTCCACCAGAGCTTCCCCGGTCATGATGCTGTCCGCATCCAGCACGATCATGTAGCGGTGCCGTGTGCCCCAGGCCCGGAGGAAATCCCGCACATTGCCGCTCTTCTTTCCTTCATTGTTGGTCCGGCGGCGGTAATGAATCGTCGCAAAGCCTCCCAACTCGCGGGCCAACTGGAACCAGGCGGTTTCCTCCTCGATCCATTTCTCAGGTTGGTTGGAATCACTCAGAACGTAAAATTCGAACCGCTCCAACTGTCCGGTGTCCCGCACCGCCTCGTGAATGGCCCGGAGTCCAGCAAAGACCCGCGACACGTCCTCGTTGTAAATGGGAATGACGATCGCCGTGCTGGAGCCGCTGATATCCTGGGCATGATAATCCGCTTTCTGGGTGATGCGGCCCCGGTCGCCGAACCGGCGGATGAAAAAGCCGTAAATGCCATGCGTGCAGCCGAAGGCCGCGAGGCAGAAAAGAATTGCGAAGAGACCCAAAAGGAAAGACTTGCCGTCCGACCACCCATTGTTGCGCCAGAGCAGATCGGCAAAGAGAAGCGAGGCCCCTCCGGTCAGCACGACGGGAATGGAGAAAAAGAGGAAGAGACGACGCCCTCGTTTGACCGGTGCAATAGTCGGTCCCCGTGGGGTCTGGCGGTGCCGTCCGGTCTCGGCGGGATGGTCGGGCGATCTCATGGAAATCAATGCGTAAGACGGAAGACCACGACCAAGAAGAGGGCGAACATTCCCCAAATGATGAACATTTTCAGATAGGGCCTCCGGCTCAGGCCGGTCAGGGCGTGAAGCGCACCGAGATGGATCTCACGAGGCTCCATCTGGGACACTTGGAAATCGGGACCCGCCCGCAGGTAGCCATCCTTCATGGCGCGGACAAAATCCTCCGGCCAAGGACCGTCGCGGAGAAAGAATTCCTGCCACTTGCCTGGCATGTCCGCCAAAAGCAGGGACAGCCGCCCCCGCGTGGAGACCCGGAAGGGAGTGTCTGCGGGATCCTCCCCCAAAACATGGTGGCACCAATCGTTGACGTATCGCACCACCTCCTCGGTGGCCAACTCGGTCGGCAAACGATCCGGTTCCGCGTAAGCCCGGTCCAAGGCCCGCCGCAGAATGCGGAGGACGAGTTGCCCGAGGAGGAATTTGTTGCGCACCCGCAACGCTCCCAGGTAGGCCGCCACCTTCCGGTAAGCATCATTCCAAGCCTCCGCCGTGTGGCCGGGAGGCAGCACCATGTCATCTGTCATAGCAACGTAAACTCAACACGCCAAGACTGCCGATTTCTGGTTCTGTTCAGGGCGCTTTGTCCGCCGGCGGACTCCAGAGATACGTCCAGGTCTCGCCCAACGGCTTGGACCCGCTCGACAAGGAGACCCGGACATCGACCGGATTCTGGTTTCCCGAAGCCGGCACCAGTTTTAGCATGACCCGCCAACCGGTCGCGAACGGATGCTTCACCACCTGGGCTTCAGCGATGTGGGCGTTGGGCGAACAACTTGGCACGCACCCGGGAGGGGAAGCCTCCGTCAAAGCCTGCAGCGCCGGACCATCGAAATCGATGGCAAACTGGAGAGCTCCGGAGTCGTGAATGTCCACGCCGACGCGCGTCGACCTGACGCCGTCCGGAGAGGATTCGCTGCCGGCATTGGATCCCCATTTCATGCGGTAAGCCATTTTCCAGGGTTGCATCGGTTCGGGCTGAACCTTGGGATGCCAAAAAGCAACCACATTGTCGAGGTACTCGTCTTTCGTTGAGAGTTCCACAAGCCGCACCTCCCCCTCACCCCACTCCCCCACCGGCTCAATGAAGACGGAGGGGGTCTGATGGTAAAAATTGAAAATGTCCTCGTAGTGGTCATGACGCCGATCGCGCTGGAGCAGTCCGAATCCCTTGAGCTTGTTGACCACAAAGACGCTGTGCCGGAGATCGCTGCCGGTGGAGAGAGGACGCCAAATCCGCTCCGATTCGGTGACCAAACACAAGCCATCGCTGTCGTGGACCTCCTCCCGGTAGTCATCCGGTTTCCGCTCAGTGTTCTCACCGAACCAGAACATGCTGGTGAGCGGGGCCACCCCAATGGTCCCGGGGACCTTGCGAAAGAACAACACCGACTCGACATCCGCCAGGGTGCACGCACCGGGCTGCAGCACAAATCGGTAGGCGCCGGTCACACTGACGCTGTCGAGCAACGCGTAGATCGTCAGGGAGGTCTCGCCCGGGGCGGGCTTCCCCAGCCAAAAATCCGTGAAGATCGGAAATTCCTCAACCCGCCCCTTCTCGCCGCAGTCGAGGGCCAGGCCTCTTCCTGAAATGCCGTAACGGAGCCCCTGGGCAAGCAACCGGAAGTAGCTCGCTCCCTGGAAGACCGCCAGCTCATCCATCACGTCGGGCCGGTTCAGCGGATAGTGCACCCGAAAGCCCGCATACCCCGTATCGAAAGGAACTTTGCCTTTTAGATCGAGCTTTCCATAGTCGAAAAAATCCATCGCGAATCGAATCCGCTGGTAATGGGTCGATGTGAACTCGTTGAGCTGCACTGGTTCATGATAAATGTAGCCGGGATGAAAAAACTGAACTTGGAATTTCTGCCCGTCTTCCTTCCACAGGGCCATGTCGGGCTTGAAGCGGATCTCCCGGTAGTTGTCATAATTCAGCTGATCCGCGTGCAGCGCGGCAGGCAGATGCTCTTTGGGGCTGTGGAAAGGCGCTTCCGCTCGCTGGCGAGCCAACCGCGTGACAACCTCGAAGTCCACTTTTCCCTTCTCCGCCAGAGCGACGGGGCAGGCGGTCCCAACGAGGAAGGCGAAGGACACCAAGAATGGAGGTAATTGAAGAAGGAGCTTATCACGCATTTGCGCCATATTGGTGCAGATTGGGAAGATTGCAACTGACTGCTCTGAGTCAGCCCCTCTCCCAAGCATAAAGTCCGCCAACCCAGCCAGGGGGAGCCTTAAAGAAGGCGCCCCACCATGGCCCTCCCGAATCAGGGATCAGCCCGTTCTTGGATCTATAGCCCGGCAACCGGGGTTTTTGCTCCCCAAGAACTCCTGAATGCCCTATGTCCAGCCAACGGCGCCTTCAAGGCACGGGAATTTTCTTTTGAAACGTCGCCTGTCCGCCGAGTAATGCGCCATAGCCCCCTTCGAGCAGCCAGGATTTTGCCCCGGGACGGCCTTTGAGATAGGCATCCCAGAAGGCCGTGGTGCCGGCACAAACGAGCTTTTGAAAGACCGCATCGCGGGCGAGCAGCGCTGGAGAAGCCCCCATGCGTTCCCAGCCCGAAAAAATGAAGTGATCGCCGCCTTGGAAAATCACCAGACAGGTTTCCGCATGGTTCATGTGATCGAACGGGAGGCGACGATCGGCTGCGGAGGTTTGCGGCAACATCTCGAGGAAATCCTCCGTCCCCGTCAGGTGCATGACCGGAATAGTGATCGAGCCATAGGTCTCATCCAATGCCCGCCGGTTGGCCGGCACCGGAGCGCTCATTTGGATGGCGGCTTTGATCCGGGGTTCATCGTAGCGTTTGGACCGGCCCAGCGGAAGCAGGAAAGTTTGGCCGGCCAGGGCCAGCGCGGTGTAGCCGCCGAAGGAATGCCCCGCGACCGCAAGGGCCTTCAGATCGAGACGCCCCTTGAGTGGGGACCTCTCTTCCCGGTCCAGCTTGGCAATCTCATCGAGGACGAACTGGACATCCGGCGGCCGGTTGAGGGCGTTCGTGAGATTCATCGCGGCCGCCTGAACGGACTTGGTCCGCTCGGCGGGCGGCAGATCTTTCCAAATGCTGTCATCACTGCCGACATGCTGCGGATGAACACTCACGTACCCGCACCCGGCCCAGTGACGCCCGAGGTATTCATAACCGTCCCGGGAACCGCCAAGTCCATGGGAGAAGACAATGACGGGGAAAGGTCCCGCCCCGGACTTGGGGAAATAAATCTTCACCGGCACATCGCGAACACGCGCCGCATCATGCCAGTCCAACTTTTGTTCGGCGACGTCCAGGGACGGTTCCGGTGGCGTGTACTTCAAAGGTTCTTCCGCCTGGAGACAGAGACGGAACGCGAATGCAAGGAGGGCGGGTGGGAGGGATCGCAGGACGGTCATGGCTCGTGGGACGGGACTGGAGACGGCGCTGTCGGAGAGGTGGAGGAACCTGCCATCCAAAGCTCGAACATGCCAAAAGATTTCGTCAGGGGTGAAGGGCGAAATGGCTTTCGTCTCCGATGAGCTTGCGTCGCAACCAGTGCCCTGATCAATCCGCTTTCGCGCATGATTGGATTCACGCCGGGATTGGGAGATGTTCCCGTCGCGTGCGGGAAGGCGGAAGCAGGTTGGACCGGTTCATCCAGAGATTCCCATCACTCCAGTCCGGTTCGGATCGTCAGGCCATCCGCCTCCGCGACGGCGCGGGGAACCAGCAGTTGGCCGGGGGATTTGGCCCAGAGCATCGGCACGGAATAGAGATAGGGAAAGGCGAAGCCGTTGCCGGCAAGCTCGGCGATGGTTCCGGTCTCTTCGGGTTTCAGCTCGATGCGGTGGGTCCGGCGCTCGCTGATGTCCACCTTGCGCGAGATGCCGGCGCGGGTGGGGGGCAGGGAATGGTAGAGCGTCACGGATTTGTTGCCCGCACTGTCCCAGATCTCGAGATCCAGACTGGTCGTGCCCTTGGGCAGGTAGATGTAGGTGGGGCGCTGGGTGAGCCCTTCACTGTTGCCATCCAGGGTGAAGGAAAGCCCCCCGCGGTGGCTGTCATCGGCGGGATTCCAGCCGAGATCCGTGAGGATGGCGAGGTTGCCTCCGCGGCCGACCCCGAAACGGTAGGTCCCGGCCCGCGGCGCCTCATGGCGTACCTCGGCGAGGTGGTGCTCCAGGCGTTTTCTGCCCGGAATGTTGATTTCTCTGGAAGGCTGCACCGTCAAGGTGGGATCCACGATCTCCTCCCACATCTTTGCCTCGGGGTTCCACCACTCCATGCCATAGGCGACATCGCGCGCCGTGTAGAAATGGTCCTTGCCGGTCGGATCGGCGGGCCAATAGAGCTGGAAGCCGATCACGTCCCCGGGCCGCGCGGCGACACACCGCACCGTGGCCTGTTTCTGATAGGCCGAGTTGTAGAGGAAACCCTGTGGACAGGGAGCGTCGCCGAATTCCGCCACCGCCACGAGATCGTTCCTATCGACTCCGCTCGCAGGGCGCCCGTCAGCCAGGGTTGCCTGATCGAAGCGCGTCACCGGCACCACGGGCCAGTGATCGAGCACTTTGGCCCACCAGGCCGCCGTCTCCTCCGGGGTGAAATGCGCGCGGCCCTGACTGAAATCCCCAGCCGCTTCCGCCGCATCGGAGGTATTGAAAAACACCCGCGAGATCATGTGACTGGCATTCGCATACGACATCTGCCCCTTCCACAGCAGTTCGCGCAGCGCCGTGGAGCTGGCTTTGTTCTCCCCGCTGTCGATGAGGTAGTAGAAATACCAGTACTGCTTCAGATCATCCAGCCGCCGCCGGGCATCCGGCTCGCGGGTCCCGTCGATCAGCTTGTCTGCGGCCTCGATGTGGCGGATCGCCCGCGACCACGCGTGGGGCGAGTTGACCGGGTAGTTTTTCAGCAGCGTGTAGTCATAGTATTCCTTCATCGCCGTCCAGCCCGATCCGTAGGCGCGCTGCAGCCATCGATCACGGATCGCGTCGAGTTCCGCGGCACTCCGTTGCGGATTCCACAGCGTTTGCGCCAGCAGGTAGTAGCCCAGACCGAAGCGACCGAAGTTGAAATCCGTCTCCACCGACAGCGCCCGGAAGCCCGCGGCATGGTGCTCCTGCTGACGTTGAGCGAGAAATTCCGGAGAGGCATCCCAGCGCGGCGCGAGCCCGTCCAGACCTCGATCCTGAAAATAGGAAAGACTGATGATCCAGTAATCGCCCGAGGGCTCGCGTGGCAGCATCTTGCTGAAGACCTGGCCCATGTCCATCTGCGTCACGAAGGCCTTCCATTTGCCGCGCCCCCGGTTCTTTGGATAGCTGGCGATCATCACCCGGATGCGCGGGTCGAGATTGAAGTTCGGCGGCACATCATGGTGGTTGTAACTGTAGAGACTGCACCGCACCGCCGCCCGCTTGTCCTGCCCCGTGGCGGTCACCCGCCGCTCCGGCGGCAGCGAGGCGATCCAGCGGTCGTATTCGTTCAGCAGCCAGTTGTTCAGTCCGAACATCACATCGGTGAAAGCCTCCGCATCCCATCGCTCCGTCGGCTGATCCAGCCCCTTGTAGCCATGCAGCACATACGGGCGGCCGAATTCCGCGCCGATCTCCGCAAGGTAGTCGGGATACCAGTTCGGATGTCTCGGCGGCTGCACCAGCCCCGAGCCATCCTCCGGATCCGTGCCGAAAACAAAAAGGCCGTCGGGCGAGGTCGCGAAAAACGCCTCCGATTTCTCCTTCAGACTGTCCAGCACGATCTGCCGCACGAAAGGCACCGATACATCGAGACTCATCGGCGCATAGAGTGGTTTCGCCCGCGGCTTCCATTCCTTGCCGTCGCTGTGATGGATGGTGCCGGGCACATCCGTGCTGATCCACAGATGACCGCGATTCCCTTCCTCAGCCGGCGGGCGCTCGGCATCCGTCCCCAGGAGCACCTGGCCCAGGAAGCCATCGCTCGTTCCGTTCTCCCGCATGTGCCCAATGACCTGCTCGTGGTAGGCCTGCAGGGCATGACCCGGGAAGCGCGGCATCGAAGCGGTCAGCATCCGCTGCCCGATCTGCCAGCGCCGGTAGCTCGTCGAGACCGTCTCGTCCGCGGGATCGCTCAGCCGTTTGGGATCATTGATCGTGCCGACCCCGTAGGGCTGACCGCTCGTCGCCGACAGCGCGCGGATGTAGTAGCCCGGCCGGTCCGCCAGCGTCAAGTCAAAGACCAGCCCCCCGCGCCGGTCCGGCGCATGGATCCAGTTCGGACCCATCGCGAGCACCTCGTAGCCCACCGAGTCAAGCAGAGCCGGCGCGGCGCAGACCAGGCCATCGACCGTGTTCGCGACCAGCAGCAACCGGTTCGCCTCGCTCCGGATGAAAAAGGCTTCCCGGTCATTGTAGCCATCGCTGCCATCGTTCCTCAGGGCGGCCAGGACCTCAGGATCCTTGCGAATGGCCGCATCGGCCCCCGCCAGGGTGGTGAATACGATCCCGCGCGACAGGTCATTCGAGTTGGCCACCTCCAGGCGGCGCCCACACATCCGGGCGATGCCATCACGCACGAAGTCCACCGCTGTGCACGCCCTCGCCGCCTCCGATTGGTCATGCCAGGGGCGCTCGCTGTCCGGCTTCCAGGCAAAGCCCGTGCCCGCCCCCGCATCCCATTGCAGCACGATCCCGGGCGGCACGAAGCCCGCCGCCTCGGAATGCACTACAAAGGCTTCCCCTCGAGCCGAGCCGGACAGAGCGGGGAAGAGGAGCAACCCGACCGCAGCCACCCGTCTCCCTCGCCGCCAGGATCTCGCCAAAGCCATCCGGCCCGTAAGCCTGCCTGCCAGTTTGCCGTTCGTGATGCGCGGGAAATTCATGATCGTCCGGGTCCAAAGGGTCCTTTGTTCCCAGGGTCATACACGAAAGCCGCAAGCCCGTCCACTGCTAGGAACCTGTCGGACTTTGAAGCAGACCGAAAATTTAGTAGCTTCGATCCATGCCCGCCCGATTTGTCTCCGTAGACCGTGACACCCCGATGCTCCTGCCGCCGGACCTGCGCGATTGGGTGCCCGAGGACGACCTGGTCCATTTCGATGGAAGCCGGGTTCAAGAAGACCTGCTCCGCATGACAAAACATGACAAATGGGCTGCGTCTCCTTGCGAAAACATCCCCGGACACCCCTGAAACCTTTTGAAAGAAACCCCGGAAATACGAAGGTTCACGCCTGAAGACCCACACGGACGAGCCCTGTAAGGGTTACGACGCCAGCAGCCGGAAGAAAAGCCCGAATCGGGCCGGAACCCAGGTTCAATCGTGGTTAGAGCGCACCCCCCTCGCGCGCGCAAGCAGGGAGAGGATTCTTGCTGTGGTGATATCCGAGCGCCGATTCATTCCCGACCCCGCGGAGGAACGAAGTCCGGAATCACCCGCACAAAGGGCTTCGCTTCCGTCCGATCCTTGGAATCCCAACCCACGATGAAATCGACCGATCCATCCCGGTTTTTTAGGTCCGGCATGAAACAGCGCACCGAATTCGGGAGGTCCTGCCAGTCTTCCGGGCTGGTTCCAGTGATTTCCAGATGGGGCTCCACCGCCAGCTCGCCCCCGCGACCGATCACCAGACGGTTGAATTGCACGGAACCGACCTCGGGAGGGGACGGGGCAGCGAGAAAATAGAGCTGCCCGTCCGGAGCGGTGAGAATCGTCTCCCCCGGACGCCGGAATCCGACCGGCTCCACGGCTGGTCCGGCGGGAGTCTTCATCGTGATGCCATCGACAAAACGATTTTCCGCGAGATGAAAAGAATAGACCGATCCATCCGACAGCAGAATCACCAGGAACCGATGGCACGGCGACAAGGCCAGGAAACTGTCGGGACTTTCCCCGTTCTCTCCGCGAGGCACCGAAAAGCCGAAAAGATCACGCAAGCCCTCCGGATCGCGGACTTCATAGCGGAAGATTTTTTCCTCCAGATTCGAGGGGGCGAATGCCTTGTCCCTGGCTTCGAGTTCATCGACATAGACCTGGCTCGGCCTCCCGCTTCCGAAAATCTCCTGTCGCAGGCTGCCATCGGCGGCATTCCAGACCAGACGGCTTTGCAGGGTGCCCAAGGCGCCACAACACCGGCTGAGGTAAGCCGAAGTCTGGCTGGGCACGGGATCGCCCGAGCCTTCCGCCCCCAAGTGTTTCGGATCGAAAAGCTCCAGTCCCGTGGTGAAAGCCGTGCCGCCGCGCCCGGATCGGCCAGTGCCGGAATTCATCAACCGGCCGCCGAACACCGGGAAAATCCGGTCATATTGCTTCAGCCCCCCGCGCGGATGTCCGTCGACGGCCTGGGGACTCATCCGAGAATGGAACACGTCCGACGTCATCGCTGCGGACACCTTTCCGGCCTTCGCGTATTGGATCCGTGTCATCCCCGTGTAGCCGGTAATGTAAAGCCACCGCTCATCGCCCTGATCGACCCAGAGCGAATCGTAAGGACCCAGCTTGGCGGTCACTGCGGTGCCGGGTGGCACGGATGTTTTCGTGACCGCGTTCCGATCTCCGATCCGGGAAAAATCCAGATTCGCCAGTGGATAGACAGCGTACTCACAAACCGCCAGCGCCTGATCCGCCTGCCCGGGGATCGGTGTGACCAGATAGCAGGGGCCCAGGCTCGGCCCTCCCTTAAGCGAGTCGGCCAGCGCGCCCTTCGCGTCCGGGGATTGCCGCACTTTCTCCATCACGTCGTATTTCACGGTCACGACACCCTCCGGTGCGCCCGCATAGGTCCGAAACGAATGTTTGGAATTGGCGGGCAACAGCAGGGCATCGTCCCACCCGTCGCTCATCAGCAGCTGCCGGATGGAAGAGCGGGGAATGATGAGTTCACCCGGATTCGTCATCGCGACCAGTTTGCGACCCCAAATGGTCCCGACATGCACCATTGATGTCTTGGTGACTCCATGCACTTTGGTCTCCTGAGTGGGTGGAAACGCCGTGCGACCGTCCTTCGACACCGTGTCAGCCAGACGGGTGACCTCGCCGAACGCCTTGGTGTGGCCCTGGTCATCCAGATCGAGCCTCCAGGGTCCCCCGGCCTCCGCATACTTGCCGCCAGCGGTTTGAATGAACAATCCTGCATCCGTGACCATGGTGTGCCCCAATTTCCGCGCATCGGCACCCAGTGGCGGCGGTGTCGGGTAAAGGGTCGGCGTCGCCTTTTCCCAGGACCCCACATGCAGCCGGATGTCGGCGGTGAACGCCGCGGCATCGGACCAATCCTGGGACACCGAGAACACCCCGCCGATCCGTCGCGCCGGAGTGTCGCTGCCGGTGGGTCCAGACAGCGAATCGCCGATCACCGTCAAAAAAACCCGCCCCCTCGTGCAGACAAAATACACCCCGTTCGACAACCAGCCCGGAGAGCCCTTCATCACGTCGCCGCCCGGACAAAGCTTTTGCAGGCTGTTCATGGAAAAATCTCCAGGCGCGCGTTCGAATCTCGCCGTGGCCGGATCGAACCGGACCAGCCCGTTGGAAGCCATCCAATAGATCCGTCCCTCGTCGTCGGTGGCGGCCGCCGTCTGCCCCAGGTCGGCATCGTCGTCTCCCAGAATGTTGTGCTGGATTCCCTGCCAGTCCGGCTTGCCCACCTCGTTGGTAATGTGAACCTTGATGTCGGTTCCCAAGTCCACCGTTTCATCGCCCACCCCCTTACCCCACCCGCTCTGGATGGGCACTTCGACCAGAAACTTGTGCCAGCGATCCAGTTTTCCGCCCGCAAAGATCGCCTTCTTGTAGCTCAGATAGAGACTCGCCCGGGTCGCGTCAAGGGGTGCGTCCGTCTGGCGACTCAATGCGATGGCGCCCCGCAGCGGAGGCTCGGCATCGGTCGTCACTGGGATCGTAATCGCTGCCTTGGAAACAGATCGCGCCGGACGGTCGATCATCACTGGACGAAGCTCTTTGGTGGAGGGAAGCGAAATGCGGGGATAAGGCCCGGCGGCACCCATCGCCTTGCCCTTTTCAATAAAAGCCACCGCTCCCCCGGGTAAATCCGCAAAACGGCCCGGAGCCGAGGCCTCCGGGATGGAGTCCGCCCGCTGTTCCAAGACCGGTTTCCCCGCACCGTCCACCACCACCAGTTCCCATCCGCTGCAGATGCCGAAGCTCGACAAATCCACCACCAGCGTTCCCTTCACGGCCGGGTCCGCCAGATCAACAGGGACTTCCTTGTCCCCCGCCCTGCCGCGCAGTTTCAGCACCGCCTTCAGACCGGGGTGCGCTTCGCGGAGCAGATCGAAACGGTCCCATTGGAAAATGAGTTCGTCTCCCGTTCTGAACACCTCGACCGGCCCGATTTCACGATCTGCCCGGCAGGAACCCCCCCCCATCAGAATCGACACCAGAACTCCATACCACGGAAACCGAAAGCTCCGACTGACAGGACACGACGGGAGAAATCGAATCATAAAGGCTGCGGGCGGGTTCAATCAAAGACCTCCATCGTACTTCCGAAATGTCCGAAAGAAAATGGTATCTGGGCGCTTATAGAAGGCGGCGTGATGCCGAAAATCACCTCCACGCGGGGAGTTGGCCGAACGCCCCGGTCATCTCCAGATGTCCCCTACGGCAACCGGTTGACGGTTGCGATAACGGGACAACCAGTGGACGATTTTGTCCGCTCCGCGCGCGTGCGGAGAGGCGACCTTGCTGACTGCTGCTTCTGGCAGGAAATCGCCTTTTCATCCCCTTGGCTCCCCTCCCGCCGAGAGCCCGGGGTCGGCGGGGGTTCCAGGGGGAGGAAGAGGAAGTTCAGCGCCAATGACGTCAAAGTATCGCCCGAATCCGGCCGCTGAATCATCGATTGTCGCACAGAGCCGGACCGTTTCGCGGACCGCGAGCCGAAAAACCGAACCACCAGGAAAGGGGAGTTCGCTCCCGCTTGATGTCGCATGTGAATCAAGTGGGCTTGGTTCGGATTGTCGTGAGGGAGGCCCTCACAGAGCAGCGAACCCAAGCCCGACGCTGCCACCCGAATGGATTGGCCACAGGGCGCATTTCGGGCGCGAATCCCGATTATGGACCCATTCCGCCCCTTCCTTCCCCCTCTCTCTCCCCGGCCTACCGTCAAGGCGAGTGCGAAAGGGATGGAAAAGCAAATTTCGAATCAATCGATCCCCCCAGCAACGTCTTGCCACACCGCTGATTCGAGTATCTGTTCTCCCCCTCGTGTCCGACCAAGATCCTGCTTTTGTCCGCTCGGCGTTTTCTGCCATCGCCCCCCGCTATGTCGTGGCAAACCATGTCCTCAGCCTGGGGATCGATGTCCTCTGGCGTCGGCATACCGCCCGGGTGGCAAGTGAGATCAATCCCCGTCGCATTCTCGACCTGGCGACCGGCAGCGGGGACCTCGCGGCGACCCTGCGGTCGAGATGCCCGGAGGCGGAGATCGTCGGAGCGGACTTCTGTGCTCCCATGCTGAAAGAGGCCCGAAAACGGAACCTTCCCGCGTTGGTGGTCGCCGATGGACTCGCCCTGCCCTTCGCGGACGGCGTTTTCGATGTGGTCACGGTGGCCTGGGGGCTACGCAACATGGCCTCCTGGAGCGGCGCGATCTCGGAAATGCGACGGGTTCTCCGACCTGGGGGACGTCTCGCGGTCCTGGATTTCTCACTTCCCACCCAGCCGCTGCTGCGTTCGGCCTACCGCTGGTATCTCCACCGGTTGCTGCCGACATTGGGAGGTTGGATCGCCGGAGATCGGGAAGCCTACCGCTATTTGGGGGAATCCATTGAGCGATTTCCGGCAGGGCAGGCGATGTGCGACCTGATCCAGGAAGCCGGGTTCGAGACGGTTCGAGCCGAGCCCCTCATGGCGGGAATCTCGTCCCTGTATGTCGCTGACGTGGCTCCCTGAAGATCGACGGGCCAACTTGGGCCCCATGGAGGATCCCTCCTTGCTCAGGAGAGTAAGAAGGGCTATAGTTACCAAAATTCCCCTCCCATCTCTCCCATGTTCCAAAAACTTTCCTGTTGGGTGGTGTTTCCCCCCTTCATTGCATTGGTGGTGGTGGTTTCCTGCACCACCGTGCCCGACAACGGGCGCAAGCAGCTCAATGCCTTCCAATCCGCGGACAAGCAGGCCGAATTGGAGCAGATGGGGCTGGATGAGTTCGAAAAAATCAAAAGCGAAAAGCCGGTTTCACAAGATCCGACCATGACTGCCGCGGTGCAGCGGGTGGGCAACCATCTCGCGCCGGTGGTGCCTTTGCAGAATGCCCATTGGGAGTTTGTCGTCTTCGAAGATCCCACCCCGAATGCATTCGCCCTGCCAGGCGGCAAGGTGGGGGTCCACACCGGTCTGTTCCAGGTCGCCCAGAACGACGCCGGATTGGCTGCTGTGATCGGTCATGAACTGGCCCACGTGGTCGCGAACCACGCGGGAGAGCGCATCACCGGACAGGTCGCCACCGCCGCAGGGGTCGCGGTGCTGACCGAAGTCATCGGCAGCAATACCGGCATGAGCACTGGCGGCAAAATCGGCACGGGTCTGGGGCTCGGGGGAGCAGGCGTGCTTCTATCCCGAAAAAACTCCCGTTCCCAGGAACTGGAGGCCGACCAGATCGGCGCAATCTACATGGCCCGCGCCGGCTATGATCCCCGGGAAGCGGTGGAACTCTGGAAACGGTTCGCCAACTTCAAAGAGGACAAGGGCAGCAAGCGTTCCCGCGCCTTTTTGAGCACCCATCCGCTCGACGAAACCCGGATCAAATCATTGCAGAGCTTCCTGCCACGCGCCTTGGCACAATACCAGCCGATGCCGCCGGAGGGTGGCATCCCGCAATAGATCCCGTGTCCTTTGTCTCCGCCAAAGCCGCATGCCGCCGCCGGTTGCGTGCGACCTTGCAAAGGATGTCGCCGGAGGCACGTGATCAACAATCGCGTGACATCTGCAGTCATCTGGCCACGCTCCCCGAAATCGTGACCGCCCGTTGCCTCATGCTCTATGCCGCTCTCCCGCTGGAGCCCGATCTCGATTCCCTGATCACTCACTGGACGGAAGCGGGCAAATGGGTCGTGCTGCCCCGCATCGAAGGCACCGCCCCCGGTCACATCGAACCGGTCCGGGTGCGGGGACCGGAGGATCTGGTTGCCGGCTATCAGGGCATCCGGGAGCCGGGCGAGAGCTGTCAACGAATCCCGCTGGCGGGGATCGAATTGGTGCTCGTCCCCGGACTCGGATTTGCTCCGGAGACGGGAGCCCGGATCGGGAAAGGAAGAGGCCACTACGACACCTTTCTCACAGCCTGTGAAAGAGCCCGTCAAGGGCAGCCGCTCCGGGCCCTCGGTGTGGCGTTCCACGAGCAGTGCCTGCCCCCGGACGAACTTCCTCTGGAACCCCATGATCGCCTGCTTACCGGGGTGGTCACCGCCGGGGGGCTGACTCTCCCGAGGAGGTGATGGGCCGGTTCAGCTGGCAATGACGGGACCTCCGCCACTGGGGAGAAGCACCCGCAGCTTGCCGACCGCCTTCGCCACCGCCAGGGCGGCGAGTTCCACCTCCTCCATCGTGTTGAAGGCGGAAAAAGAAAACCGCACGCTGGAGCGGGCCCGGTCATTCCCATGCCCCATGGCCTTCAGCACGGCGCTGGGCTTGACCTTTCCAGAACCACAGGCTGAACCGGGAGAGCAACAGATACCGGCATCATCGAGGAGAATCTGGAGACCTTCGGCATCCACCCCCGGAAAAAACAAATTGCTGGTGTTGGGCAACCGCTGCCGGGCACTCCCGTTGCGGTCGACTCCTCCCACCGTCTCCAGCAGCAGAGTCTCGAATCGATCCCGCATCCGGCCAATCTGTTCTGACACTCCCCCGCCGAGATCGGAACGGGCACAAACAGCCGCCTGTCCCAATCCCACGGCGCCGGGAACATTCTCAGTGCCGGAACGTCGATCCTTCTCCTGTCCCCCGCCATGCAGAAACGGCCGAAAACGAATCCTCCCACTGACAAAGAGAGCCCCGATCCCTTTGGGTCCGTGAAATTTGTGTCCGGAAAGGGACAGCAGATCGATCATCGGCAGCGCGGAGAGATCCACCGGCAGCTTGCCCACGCCCTGGACCGCGTCGGTGTGGAACAAGGCGCCTGCCGCATGCGCGATCTCCCCGGCCTCGGCAACGGGCAGGATGACCCCGGTTTCACTGTTGGCCCACATCACACTGACGAGCGCCGTGGCATCGGGACGAACCGCGCCTCTCAGGAGATCCGGATCGAGCAGGCCTTCCCGGTCGACCGGTAGACGAGTGACCTCATAACCGAGCGATTCCCAAAACGCGGCCGGTTTGACAATGGCACTGTGCTCGACGGAGGAGATGACAAGGTGTCGGCGCTCCGGCATCAATTGGACCGCGGCATGGATCGCCGTATTGTCGGATTCAGTCCCTCCGCTGGTCAGGACGATTTCTTCGGGACGGGCCCCGATGAGTTCGGCGACCTGTTGGTGGGCCCGCTCCAGAGCCTGCCGGGCCGCCCGACCAAAGCGATAGCTGGCCGAGGGATTCCCATACTGCTCCCCCAGCCAGGGTTCCATCGCCTGACGGACTTCCGGATGAATCCGGGTCGTGGCGTTGTTGTCGAGGTAAATCATGGGTTCCGGAAGACCGGATCGGTTAAACGCCCATCAACGGACGGCTCTCCGGCCAGCTTACATCACGGAAATCAGGCGGGCACTTTCCCCTTCGCGGGCGGGTGGTAAATAGCCTTGGCCGACCATGAACTGGTCCAGTTCGTACAATGTTCCCTCGTAGGCTTCCGGGTCGAAGTTGAAGGCGTAAAAGCCCTGGTCACGCCCTTGGAAAGGGATCAGGGTGCAGTCGTTGCGTTTCCATCGCATTTTGGAGACAAATTTCTCCGTCGCTGCAAAGGAGGCCAGTCGGTCCGCGGTGCCATGAAAGAACAACATCGGAGGCAACCCCTTGCGGATGTGATTCATCGGTGACAGCGAGCGGATCTCGCGACCATGGAAGAGTGGGTAACCGGCGATGGTTTTGTCAACCTCAACCACGGGATTGAACAGGGCCAGAAGATTGGGGGCGCCACTGGTCCCGGGAGGATCACTTTCTTCGGGAACCAGTGAGGGCGACATGGCCGCCGCGAGCAGGACAAGTCCGGCCGAGTAGGCCGCTATTCCCGCGACTTTGCCGGGATCCACCGCCAATCGGTCCGCGTGATGCCGCACCCAGCGGAACGCCGAGCAGGCATCGGCCACGGCCTCCGCAGGACCGGTGCCGTGGGTGGAATGCTGGCGCAATTCGATGAGAATGGACACCACTCCCCGTTCGGCAAGGTGCATGGCCTGCGGGGCGAAATGAGTCGGACTACCGGTGTTCCATCCGGCAGAATAGAAAAACAGAGCGGCGGGACGGCGCGCACCGGACTCTCCGGCATCCTCCTGCGGCAGGAAAAGGTGGGCCCGAAGATGCGGTCCGCCGTCAATTTCTTTGAAGACCAGAGAGGTGGCTTGACTGAGAATCTGGGACTCGCGATGGGCGAGGATCTCGGCGGAAGTTTTCATGAAAGCAGGCGGCGTCTTCGCCATGCGCGAAGACAACTACCTGTTATAATAGTCATGCCTTTTGGAATTGCAAGCGCCCCCACGATGCGAGATTGCGCTCAAAGGCATCCTCCATCACAATGCAGGATGCTTTTGCGTCATTTCATCATCCCAACCATGATGCTCGTCTGTGGCCTGTTGGCACAGTCCGCGACCACCCTGTCTGCCCAAACCACCATGGGAACGATGCCCCCCGGGGTCAGCAACGGGGAAGCTCTGCGGCCGGATCTTGAGCAAACCTATGCCTCCTGGCGCAAAGCCATGGCCGAGGGCGACGCGCGGACATGGCAGAATGTGACCGCCACCTCCCGCCAAGTGGAACTGCGAAACCGGGTGATCTCCGAAAAACAACCTTGGCCCGGCACTTTTTTTCAAGGCATCCTGCCGGGACCGGACATCAAGTCCCTGCGTGCTCTCCAGATCTTCGTCAAGGGACCCACGGCTTCCGCGGTTTATTTCGGCAAGGCCGACTTCGGCGTCTCGGATTCCTCCGCAATCACCGACAACTTCATTGTTCTGCGGTACTTGCAGGAGGCCGGAGTCTGGAAGTTCGACAATCTCCGGGTGGTGAAATTCGGGACCGATCCCGAGTTGGTGCAGCAGGTGTTGCAGGGCGATTTCACTTTCCTTCAAGGTCCCGAATTCCAGCCATCCGGAGTCATGCCGGCAGTTGCCAAAGTGGTCGCCCCACCGGATTACCTGGGAGAGTTGTGGATCACCGCCGTGGGTTGCTCCATCGATGTGGAGATCAACGGCCAGCATCGGACACGCCTCGAGGGGGGAAGCGGCAAGGAACTCATCATCGGCGGACTTAAAGAAGGGGCAAACACGGTGACCGTCAAAATCAAAGAAGAACCCGATGACAACACCGGGGGGAACCCCCAACTCGAAATCGGCATTTACGGGGCGCGTGACGCCAGGGAACCAGCCACCCGTTACTTTCATTTCAAGCTTCCCACCGGCACTCCCCTCCCACCTTCCCTCCAGAACCAATTCCTGGTCGGAACCCGGGCGACCAACCCACGATGAACCGTCCGTTTTACACCGGGTTTGACACCGCGACCCGGATGCCCTCGCAGCCTCGTCCTGAGGACTACCGCTCGGCCTTTCAAGTGGACCGGGACCGGATCATCCACACCGCCGCCTTCCGTCGCCTCCAGAACAAAACCCAGGTCTTTCTTTCAGGGGAATACGACTTTTACCGGACCCGGCTGACCCATTCCATCGAAGTCGCCCAGATCGGCCGGTCCATCTGTGCCCGGCTCGCCGCAACCAACCCGCTGCAAGGACCGGATGGCCGCATCGATGGGGATCTCGTCGAAGCAGCCTGCCTTGCCCATGACATCGGTCATCCACCTTTCGGCCACACCGGAGAACGGACCTTGAACCGACAGATGCGTCCCTATGGAGGCTTCGAAGGGAATGCGCAGACCCTCCGCCTGCTCACCCGGACCATCTTTTCCGGACAACACAATGGGATGAATCCGACCCGCGCCTTCATGGACGCGGTGCTCAAATACAAAACACTCCATAGCCAACTGACCGATCCGGAAAACCATTTTATCTACGACGATCAGGAGCCTGATCTGGCATTTGTGTTGGACGGGGAGGCCTTTCCTGAGAGTCTCCCGCCCGGAGTGGAACGCGATGCCGTCCGTTCCATCGAATGCCAAATCATGGATTGGGCCGATGACACCGCCTACTCCCTGAATGATGTGGCCGACGGCATCCGGGCCGGCTTCATCACCTGTGACCGCATCGAACGCTGGGCGGAGGACCAATCTTTGGAGGAGGAGGTTTCCCAATATGTCGTGAAACTTTGCGACACCATCCGCCGGGACCGCGTCGAGTCCCGGTTGAACCGGAAAATCGGGGAGTTCATCGCGGCCGCGGGGTTGGTGGAGGATTCCACTTTTCTCGGAACCAAGACCGGTCGGCACCGGCTGCGGCTGGTCATCGGGCGCGACGCCGCACAGGAATGCCGGCTCTACAAAAAGCTTTCCTCCGCCCTGGTCTTCCAATCGCCCCAACTCCAACAACTCGACCGGAAAGCGGACCAGATCCTTTCCAAGTTGTTCGGCGCTTTCGCCGAAGAATACATCGTGCCGGACCGCCCTGGCCGGAACCATTTCCGCATCCTGCCCGCGGATGAAGAAAAGGTCGTGTGGGAAGCCGGCTCTGAAGCCGCCCGTGCCCGTTTGGTCTGTGACGCGGTGGCCAGCATGACCGATGGGTTTGCTTCCCGAACCTATCAAAGACTCTTCGATGCGGCCTTCGGATCCATCCTCGACCTGATCTGATTTCCAAGACCGACGAGGCCTTCCATTCCGAGATACGGCAGGAACAAATGTGTTTGATTCTAAATAGCTAATTAACCATATACCGTCATATCAAATTAACCCCTTTGGTGGGATTTTCGTTGTGCATCATGCAAACTTGGGTAGGGTTTTGATGCTACCCAGCAGTGGGCCCAGCTTCCCCAGATGAAGAATGCGCAGCGTACAAAAAAGAATGCCACCGTTGAACTGCAACGCAGCGTTCTTGAAAGGCTCGCCACCGTCTTCAAACTGCTGTCGGAGCCGACCAGGCTTGCCATCCTGCATGAGTTGAGGAATCGGAGCCAGTCCGTGGGAGAGTTGGTGGCGACCTTGGGCACTTCACAAGCAAACGTGTCCAAGCAATTGCGCATTCTGTTTGACCACAGCATTCTGGGTCGCAAGCAATCAGGCAACCAAGTGTTCTACGAGATTCTGGAACCCGGCGTTTTTGGGCTCTGCGCGGAAGTCTGCCGGCTCCTCAATCGACGGGCCGAAAATAACGGCCATATCCAGTACGACATCTGAGTTCGGCATCGGAATCCTGCTTGCCATGGCGGCAACCCCATCGCACGGTGGGAGGTGCGCTTTTTGTTCCCATCACAGGACTGGACCGGACGTCCTCTTGGGCTTTCCGAAATCCTCCTGCCGGGTTCCTCGGAAATCAACCCCTTGAACGACGCCATGGATGCGTATGCGATTGCCATGTTGTTGGTCATCGCCTTCATCTCCCTCAGTGTCGCCGCCCTGGGGGGATACCTTTATTGGCGGGCGCATCACCCCTTGCCTGAACCGGAATCTCTGGACCGTTTTTTTGAAGAACACGGCGGCAGTCCTGCTCTCGACGACGGGCTCCCATCCGAGTCCACGAAGCGTGAATCTCCAGCCGGTCCGGAATCCTGGGAACGCCCCGCGGACTGGTGGAGGAATCCGGATGGAGACCTCTGAGCGGAGGCCGTCCCTCCCTTCATTCCGGCCCCTGGCCATGGTTCGGGTTCAGCACCATGTCGGTGTTTCCATCGGCCCGGACCACGATGACCTGTGACACTGACGCTGGAGCCACTTCCTCAATGACCACCACCTGCCCGGAACGGGCCGGCAGGACCGGACGTTCATGAGTGCGGAGCTGAAACTCCGAAGAAGGAGTGATCCAAGGGATGGCGGCGCCTCTTTGGAGATGCCTCAATTCAATCATGTTGAGGTATTTCCCCTCCAAATCGGTCCACTCTCGCGGATAGGCGTCCCCGTGGTCGCGGGCGTAGGCTTCACAGGCGAGATACAGTTTCGCGGCGGCATCGCACTTTTTCTGGATGCGCAACGCATCAACTTTTTCTGTCACTGCGGGCAGTCCAAAGTAAAGCCCCGCCGCCAGAGGTGGGGTCAGCACGATGGTGAAGTAGCCACAAAGAAGCCCCAGAAGTGCCGCCGGCCGCCCCCGAAGCCGGCCTTTGGAATGCGCGATGCGCGTCAGGGCGATATGACCACAGAACACTCCGATCAGGGCGAGGACGAAGCCCACCGCAATAAGAAGCGTTGGCAGGGCGAGAATTCCCAAAATCAGGCTGGCCACCGCCAGCGCGGAAAAGTGGGCGACCGGCCTTTGTCGGGGGGAATGGGCTTTCATCCCGGTAGGGTCTCGGATCTCCGCCGCCGGATCACCGGATGAAATAACTCAGATTCTCCAGCTCGATGGCGAGGTCCACCTGATTCACGAAAACGGAATCGGGAACTTCCAGCACAGTTGGGGAGAAATTAAGGATCGCCTGGATGCCCACTTCAACCAACACATTGGCCACGGACTGGGCCACCTGTGAAGGCACCGACAGAATCGCCATTTTGACGCCATGGCGAGCCACGATCTCTCCGAGCCGTTGCATGGCGAAAATGGGAAGCTTGGTCTCACGCAGGCGCACCTTGTCCGGGAATGCGTCGAAAGCCGCGATGATTTCAAAGCCCTCTTTCCCAAATCCGCTGTAACCGAGGAGAGCTGAACCGAGATTTCCCACCCCGATCAGAATCACCGGCTGGAGTCTCGCGGTGCCAAGCACCTCGGTGATGGCATCGGACAAGGTCCCGACATCATACCCCAAGCCACGGGTGCCGAATTGTCCCACGTAGCCCAAATCTTTCCGCAACTGGGTGCTCTTCACGCCGGCCGCCTTGGCGAGCGCTTCAGACGAAACCGTGCGTCCCCCGGTGGTCCGGAGGTGGTTCAGACAGCGTTGGTAAAGGGACAGGCGATAGACTGCTTTGCGGGGGATATCAACTTTCGTCACTTGTGAAATTTCGCAAAGAATGCGCAAAAGTCAATCGAAGGAGAGGGCAAGCGTGCGGTCGTTCCAGATCGCGACCGGTCTATAAGCGAGGGGGGAGACCGTTTTTGCAGAACCATTTTCCCATGTGGCGGCCTCTGTGTTCGCCAATTTTTTGGGAGTGACGCTTTCTGCTTTCTCCCCGGGATTTCCTCCCTATCTTGCGGGTCCCGAATTCCGGCCTTTGTCCCATCCATGCCCGACTGGATCCACCCCCTCCTCGCCTATTTGATTGGCGCCACTCCGTTTGGTTTTCTTGCCGCCAAACTGAAGGGCATCGACATCCGTCAACATGGGTCGGGGAACATCGGTGCGACCAATGTGCTGCGCGTGCTGGGAAAGCCAATCGGCATTACAGTGCTGGTCTTGGACGCGTTGAAAGGCCTGGTGCCCGTTTGGATCGCCCAGCGCCTGGTGGCAACGGGCGATTTGATCCCCATCCTCACCGCTGTGGCCGCCATTTTGGGGCACAACTACACCTTTTGGCTGAAATTCAAAGGCGGCAAAGGTATCGCCACCTCGGCCGGTGCCATGGCGCCATTACTCCCGGTCCCGCTTCTCGTGGCACTCGTTCTTTGGGCCATTCTCTTTCGGACCACCCGGTATGTCTCCGTGGCCTCCATCACGGCCGCTCTCTCCCTGCCCTTCACCGAGGCCATCCGCGGCTATTGGTCGGGAACCTGGAGCTGGGGCTTTTTCCTTCTGGCGCTCTTTCTTGGCATCCTCGCCACTTGGCGGCACCGCGGAAACCTCACCCGGTTGCGCGCCGGCACCGAGCCGAAGTTCGTGCCAAAATCCCGGCGTCCACCAGCCATGACACCACCCGGAAACGACGACTAACGGCCTACCGATCGGACAACCCTTGCAGTAGCCAGCCCCCCCTGCGGCAACGAATCATGACGCTCCCCCACTCTTTGCAAGCATTGCCCGATATCCACCGGGTCGGCATCGTCGGTGCCGGCAGCTGGGGCACGGCTCTCGCCATCCCGCTCGCCGACCAAGGATTTTCCGTGCAACTGTTTGCCCAGCGGCCAGAAATCGTCGCCAACATCAGCGACCACCATCGCAATGAGCGTTACCTGCCGGGCCGTGACCTGTCGCCCCGGATTGAGGCGACCCTGGATTTCGATCAAATTGCGTCCTGCGATCTGGTGCTGCTGGTGGTCCCATCGGGCGCCACCCGGAGTGTCGCCGAACGGCTGCGGTCCGCCGGTTTGCGGTCTGATGCCATCCTGCTCTCCTGTAGCAAGGGCATCGAGCTCGACACCGGATTGCGCATGCATGAAGTGCTGCAGGAAGTTTTTCCCACTCACCCCGTAGCGGTCCTCTCTGGTCCGAGTCATGCCGAAGAGGTGGCGGCGCGATTGCCCACGGCCGCGGTGGTCGGAGCCCATGACAAGGAACTGGCCCGCTGCATTCAGTCTGTTTTCACGCTGCCCTGGTTCCGCTGCTATACCAGCAGCGACGTCGGAGGCATCGAGACCGGTGGCGCCGTAAAAAATGTCTTCGCCATCGCGGCCGGAATCATCGACGGCCTCGGCTTGGGCGACAATGCCAAAGCGGCCATGGTGACCCGGGGTCTGGTGGAGATGACCCGGCTCGGGGTGGCCCTCGGCGGCAAACCGGAGACCTTCCGAGGTCTGAGCGGAACCGGAGATTTGATCGTGACCTGCTACAGCGAGCACAGCCGGAACCACCGGGTGGGCCGATTTCTCGGGCAGGGCATGGGGGTCGCCGAGGCGGTGGCTTCTCTGGGACAGGTCGCCGAGGGAGTTCCCAATTCGCTCAGCATCTATCGTCTGGCGCGTAAATTGGGAACCCGGACACCGATCATCGATCAAGTTTATGAAGTGATCCATCTGGGAAAATCTGCCCGACAGTCGCTGGTCGATCTGCTGAGCCGCGATCCCCGTCCCGAGTCCGACGAGGAGGATTCCGATTGATCCCATGATACCCGCTTTTGCCATGATCACTTGGGCTGAAACCATCCAAGCCCTGCCGGTCATTCTCAGCCTTATCCTCATCGAAGGTCTTCTTTCCGTCGACAATGCGTTGGCGATCGCCGCGATGGCGAACCACCTTCCGGGTCGCCAGAAGTTCCTCGCCCTTCGGCTCGGCATCCTCGGCGCTTATGTGTTTCGAGGCATCGCATTGGCCTTCGCGGCTCACATTATCGCCAATCCCTGGCTCAAACTGATCGGAGCGGCCTACCTGGTTTACCTGATGTGTCAACACCTGACCCGGCAAGGGGATGGGGAGGACGGCGCAACGGAGACCCAGGAACGCGGATTTTGGGGGACGATTCTGGCCATTGAAATCATGGACCTCAGTCTCAGCGTGGACAACGTGGTCGCCGCGGTGGCCTTGAGTCCCAAACTCTGGGTGGTCTGCACGGGAGTTTTCATCGGCATCCTGGCATTGCGCTTTGTCGCCGGAGCCTGTATCCGATTGTTGGAGAAATTCCCCGTTCTTGAACACACCGCGTTTCTTCTCATTGGTTACGTGGGTTTCATCCTCCTCGCCGAACTGACCATCCATGATCCTCCGGAGCCCCCGCAAAAGCTTGCCGCGGCAACGGTCCACGCCGGAACCCCTCCGGCCACCGGATGGGAAGTGACCGGAAATGTGCCCGCCCCGAAAGACTCGCAGGCCTCCGGGCAGGTGCGGGTCGACATTTTTGCCGATGCGGGCTCCGAGGGCCTCTCCTCCACCGGACAGCCCGCCAGCATCGGCCACACCCATGCGGGACAGGATGGGCACTTCTCGCTCGCCGTGCCTGTCCCCGGAACCTACTGGTCTCAGGCCACACGCTACATTCACATCTCCCCGTTCCAGAAATTCCTCGGCATCTCCCTGATCATCGCATTGTCACTGCTCCACGCTCGTTTTGCCTGGATGCGGGCGGCCACGAAAGTCCTGTTCACGGTCCTTCGGCCACCGATGAAGCTGGTGTCGGTCCTTGTGGGAACCATCACGCACCTCCTTGTTTGGCCATTCAAGCTCCTCCTCGGAGTGAAGCGGGACCAACCTCCGGTACCCGGAGGGACGGATGATTGATCGCCATCACCTTTGCTCTCCGCCGATTCCATCCTCTCGAACCAGATCTCTGAACGAAGCCTGACCGCTCCCTCCATCCCCCGCTTTACCGCTCTCCAAACCCGGTGTAGTCTCCTGATTCCATGAATTGCCGCCCACTTCTCCTGCTCGCTGCTGCTGCGTTGTTGTCCAGTTGTGCCACGACAGCCAGACCAGGAGGGTCGTATGACTCGCCGGCTCATCGTCCGACCAATCCGCAGAATGTCTCCGTCAAGGTCAGCCTCCAAAACAGCATGGTCTACGTCATGGAAGGCAACCGCCCCCTGCTGGTCACGCCCACCTGCATTGGCAAACCCGGCACGCCCACTCCGACGGGGCATTTCAAGGCCTATAACAAAATCGCCAACAAACGTTCCGGCACCTATGGCTACCACGTCTCCGGCAACAGCATCGTCGCTGGCACCAGCGGCGCCACCCCCCGCGGAGCCCGTTATGTCGGATACCCCATGGCCTGGTGGGTCGAGTTCGCCCCCGGCTATGGTTTCCACTCCGGATGCGTCTGGCCCCGACCACGCACCCACGGTTGCCTCCGGCTCCACGCCAATGTCGCGCCGAAATTCTATGCTCTGGTTCCGGCTGGCACGCCGATCCACATCGCGCAAACCCAACCGGAAGACGCCACTCTGGGGCGGAATGTGCCCCGACCAACCGACTATGCCTTGCCCGATCCGCCGCTGCCGGTCATGATTTCGAATGCCGCCTTCCCCGCTCCCCGGGGACCACTCTTCGCCGATTGATGGAATCCCCTGTTCCCAAAGCCGCCCCCACCGTGGATCCTGCTGCCGCTTCCTCTCCTGCTTCCCGCAGGGTCAATGTCCGCAAGCCCGAGGTCATGGACCTCGTGCAACAGGAAGTGGAGCACCACTACCGCAGCTTGGTGGTGGAAAAACTCCGCGCCCGGGGAGGCTCTCTGACGGTGGGGGACACGACGCTCCTACTGGCCCAGGAATTTGGTTTCTGCTATGGCGTGGAACGGGCCATCGATCTGGCCTATGCCTCGCGGCGGGTTTTTCCGGAACGCCGGATTTTCCTCATTGGCGAGATCATCCACAATCCCGAGGTCAACCGACAACTCGTCACCATGGGCATCCAGAGCTTGCCCTGGCAGGAAATGAACAGCCAGTATGACGACCTGACCCCCGAGGATGTGGTCATCGTTCCGGCTTTTGGAGCTCCCGTCACTTTCATGGACAAGGTGGAATCCAAGGGCTGCTCCATCGTGGACACGACCTGTGGCGATGTGATGAAAGTCTGGAAGCGGGTCCGGGGCTATGCCCGCGACGGGATCACCTCCATTATCCACGGCAAAGCCGGCCACGAGGAGACCCAAGCCACGGCCTCCAGAGCCCTCGGCGAGTCCGGCAATGGCCATTATCTCCTGGTGCTAACATTGGAAGACACCGACTTTGTCTGCAATTACCTCCGGGACGGTGGCGACCGTAGTGCCTTCTATGCCAAGTTTAGCAAGGCCTGCTCGCCGGGGTTCGATCCCGATCTGCACCTCACAAGGGTGGGTGTGGCCAACCAGACCACGATGCTGAAGTCCGAGACCGAAGAAATCCAGCGGAGGATCCGGCAGGCCGTGATTGACCGGGACGGCACGGACGCCCACTTTCAGATGTTTGACACCATTTGCGGGGCCACCCAGGAGCGGCAGGATGCGCTTTTCGGATTGCTGAAGCAGCAGCTTGATGTCCTGCTCGTCGTCGGAGGCTACAACAGCTCCAACACGACCCATCTGGTGGAGATCGGGGAACGGTCTCTTCCCACCTATTTCATCCGCAGTGCCGATTGTCTGGTCTCTTTGGACGAGATCGCCCACTATGACCTGCACCAGCGCTCGGAGATCACCAGCACGCCACTGGGGCTTCTCGGCGACGGACCCCGCCGCATCGGCATCACCGCCGGGGCTTCCTGCCCGAACAATCTCATTGAGGCGGCGGTCTTGAAGGTGTTCGCCCTGAGAGGCATCGATCCGGCCGCGGTCGAGGCCGCCTAGACCTGGCGACCAAGACGCCCCCTTCCGGCGGGAACTGCCAGGGCATTTTTTTTTGAAATGCCGTCTCCGGATCGTCGTCTCAAAACCTGCGGCGCACCGCCGATCACTCCGAAAGCACCTCCCATTCTTCATGACCACGGATTCTCCCTCCATAGCAGCGCTCGATCCAGAGATCCTGAGCGACCCCTCCCAGCGTGAGTTCGCTCCATTCAGTCTTAGCCGGTTGCTGGAGACGGTGTTTGAACCCGTCAGAGGGTGCCGGGTCTGTGTGCTGACCGATTTTGCTGATCCGGCCGCCATGATGACGGACTGGGCTTTTCTCAAGGCTCCGGGACATCCCGTTCAGAAAAATGCCCACCGCCACTTCTATGAGGCTCTGCACAACGGAGTGCTCGACGAACTCGGCATGACCGGAGGCGAGTATTATGCCTACCGCCAAACAGGCGGGTCCAATCTGGATCTGAGCGACGCTTGCTGGGATGCCGCGGGCAACGTGCTCAGTTTGGACCGCGACATATATCCAAACTATGACCTCATCTTGTGCATATCGACCTACTCCGCGACGGCACCACTGACCGCCAAGGCGAAGCAGTTTGGCTTCCGGGGAGCAACGCTTCACGGGGTCAATGACATCATTCTCCGTTCGGGTCTGTCGGTCGATTACAACCAGGTTTCTGCGGAAGCAGAAGCCCTCCGCCTCGCCGTAACCCACGCTGACGAGATCGAAATCGACTTCGCATTGGAGGACAACCGGGTGGTCACCATCCACCTCGACCTCGGTGGTCAGGAAGCCCAAAAATCCCACGGTCTTTGCCGCGGGGAACAACCCGATGTCGCCAACCTGCCCGCGGGAGAAGTCTATTTCGTTCCAGTCAATGCCCACGGCGAATTCCCCATGCGCTATGAAGACGGGACGATGGGCTTGCTGAAAGTCCGTGACCGCAGCATCATCCATTCTACCCTGATCTCGGGGAATCCAAACACCATCGCCGCCCACAACGCCCGTCTCGCCGACGATCCCATGACCGGAACCTTGGGCGAATTGGGCTTCGGAACCCAGGTGCTGCCCGTTTCCGGAGCCGACATCCAGGACGAGAAAATTCTCGGCACCTGCCATCTCGCCACAGGACGGGATGATCATCTCGGGGGTGACATTGCGCCCGACATGTTTAAGCGCCACGAAAACTCCACTCACGATGACATCCTTTTTGCTCCTCACAAAACTCCGGGCATTGAGTTGCGCCAAGTACGGATGAAGCGTGGCAACCAGCGGGAAATCCTGATCGAGCGCTTTCTCCCGGCCGACTATCTGCTCAACGCGTTGCGGGCGATCGCCTAAAGCGCCGCACTGCCGTCCCATGAGTCTGCCATTTTTTTCCCCTTCCCGTCCGTTACTGGCCAAGGGAGATGGCATCCCCGATGTGACGACGGCGGATGACACCGGCACCCCGGTGGCATTAGGAGACCTCGCTCGAGACGGCTCCCTGGTGGTCTTTTTCTATCCCATGTCCGGGACCCCCGGCTGCACGCGCCAAGCCTGCAGCCTGCGGGACGCCTTTGACGATATGGCCGGGCTGGGCTTGGCGGTTGTGGGAGTGTGTCGGGATGCCCCTGAGGCACTGGCCCGCTTCAAGGAGCGCCGCCAGTTGCCATTTCCCCTGCTCAGCGATCCCGACGGGTTGGTGGCGGGCGCCTTCGGGGTGGGAACCATCTTTGGAGTGCTGCGGCGGTCCGCTTTTCTCTTTTACCAAGGCATGTTGGTCTGGAGCGACCTCAAAGCGTCCACGGCCAACCAGTCGAAAGACATCCTGACAGCCATGGCGGAACACCTCGGACGTGAGTCCTGAACGCTTCGAAGAGCTCTCCCGGAGTCCTCGCTTCAGCCCAGAAGATCCTTCCGGAAGTATTCGATCGTTTTGTCCAGTCCCTCACTGAGGGGAATGGCGGGCTCCCATCCGAGAGCGCGTCGGGCCAGAGTAATGTCCGGCTGGCGCTGCTTGGGATCGTCGGCAGGAAGAGGCTTGTGGACGATTTGGGAAGGTCCTCCGACTTTTGCAAGCACCTGTTTGGCGAGCTCCAGCATGGTGAATTCACCCGGATTGCCCAGATTCATCGGCCCCACTTCGACTTCCTGGTTCATAAAGCGGATAAAACCATCCACCAGATCGGACACATAACAAAAACTACGGCTTTGCTGCCCGTCTCCATAAATCGTGATGTCCTCCCCACGGAGCGCCTGGACGATGAAATTGGACACCACTCTCCCGTCGTTGGCGAGCATGCGCGGCCCGTAGGTGTTGAAGATGCGGATCACCCGGATGTCGACGCCATTCTGACGGTGGTAGTCAAAAAACAGCGTCTCGGCACAGCGTTTCCCCTCATCATAACAGGCCCGGGGACCGATGGGATTCACGTTGCCGCGGTAACTTTCCGTCTGGGGATGCTCATGCGGATCCCCGTAGACCTCTGAGGTCGATGCTTGGAATATGCGGGCCCCGATACGCTTGGCCAAGCCGAGGCAGTTGATCGCGCCCATGACGGACGTTTTCACTGTTTTGATGGGATTGGATTGGTAATGAACCGGTGAAGCGGGACACGCGAGGTTGTAAATCTGGTCCACTTCGATTTTGAACGGATCGATCACATCGTGCCTCACCAATTCAAAACGGGGGTTTCCCAAGTGATGTTCGACATTCTTTTTCCGTCCCGTATAAAAATTGTCGAGGCAGATGACTTCATGCCCCTCACCAAGAAGACGGTCACAGAGATGGGAACCAACAAAGCCGGC
Organism: Akkermansiaceae bacterium; assembly: GCA_024233005.1. GTDB lineage: Bacteria > Verrucomicrobiota > Verrucomicrobiia > Verrucomicrobiales > DEV007 > JACKQE01. The sequence goes on from JACKQE010000003.1 coordinate 71,764, forward strand.
TCCGCCGGTGATCAGAATGCGCATGGTGGGAGGGCAAAAAAGAGGAGGGAAGCGGTGTTGGCAAAAAGCCTATGAATTACCGCAGTTTTTGTGACTATTACGCAGAACTCTCGTTTTAGCAATCCCGGACATCCGAAAACCACTCAATCCAGCCCTTTGGGTTTCCATTACCCGACCGATGCCCGGCGCAGGCGGTCCATGATGGCACGTCCCATGGCACGCTCCGGTACCGGCTCGGCGATGATTTCGTCCAAGCCCAGAGCATCCAGCTCACGAAGAATGAAGAAAAACCGAACACCGGCTTCAGGCATCTTGCCCGATCCCGGACTCAAGATCCGCACCTCCGCCCAATCGTTGCGTCCGATAAAACCGTCCTCCGGCGATCCACGATAACTGAGCAACCCATAGCGTTTTCCGGGCTCGGGTCGGAAGGATCCGGGTTCTTCGATGAGACGCAGGGGTGTGCGCGGGGCATAATGGGAAGCCAACAAACCGGGAGCTTCCGGAGACTGGTTTTCCACGCTGTCATTGTGTTTCTGGTAGCGGACTTTGCCAAAGTTTTTCAGCTCGTCGTCCGAGAGCGGACCGGCCCGGACGACATGGAAGATGGGCTTTTTCTCCCCCGGCTCAATGCGGATGATGGTCGATTCCAAACCCCGCGAACAGGCGCCACCATCAATGATCAAAGGGACCCGGCCCTCCAATTCTTGAAACACGGCGGCCGCCGAGGTGGGGCTGATACGGCCGAAAAGATTCGCGCTCGGCGCGGCGATGGGGCGTCCGAAGGCCTTGGCAATGCGGCCAAAAACAGGGTGGGCCCCGACGCGGACGGCCACCGTGGGCAGTCCGGCGGTGACGATGTCAGGGATACACGGCTTTTTGGGCAGCAGCAGCGTCAATGGTCCCGGCCAAAAAGTCTCCGTGAGCTGGGCAACCACTTTCGCGATGTCTTCGGGAACCTCCGCAACCTCATGCAGCAGGTATTTCCTCGGCAGATGCACAATCAAGGGATCGAACAAGGGGCGGTCCTTCGCTTCGAAAATTCGGGCCACCGCTTCCGGATTCATCGCATCTGCCGCCAGCCCGTAGACTGTCTCCGTCGGAACCGCGACAATCCCGCCGGCTTCCAGCAGGGCCACCGCACGCGCGACCGCCTCCTTGGTTTCAGCTTCGGAGTCAGTACGGGCGATTTCAGTGACGTGGGCCATGGGGAATCTGAGAGGACAAACCTTACTCTAACCCAGAACCGGCGTCAGTGCCCGGGAAAGGTTCATCCCCTCGCTACTCCCGTTGCCAGCGCAATCAGGGAGTCAAGACGCGGCCCGCTTCACGACGGGATCCGCGCCAGTAAGGAAGAAAACCCTCCCGGGTCTCGCCTTGTTCGTTGGCCTGCCAGTAGCGGCCGGAGGACGAGGAAACTTCCAAACAGGTCAGCCATCCGCCGCCATGGGCGAACGTGTCGATGCAAACCGCGTGGGGGAAGGCCAGCGGAAGGCCGCTTTTCTGGGAACTGTGCCCGCAGATCATCGTTTTACCTGACTTGTGCGGTCGAGGCTCCCCGATGAATTCCCAAAAAAGCATGTAATCGGGTTGCTCATCCAAGGGCAGATCCGGCACCGCATTGGCGTGCACGAAAAAATAGTCGCCCTCGACATGGCAGGAGCGGGTCCTCTCGAGAAATTCCCAGTAGCGGCCGGGAATTTCCTCCAACCGGTCCACTCCGAACGAAGCCAGAACCTGCTGTCCCCCACAGGAAAGCCATTGGCGGAGAAAGTGGCTTCCCGCCCGCGCATCGAGCATCATGATCTCGTGATTGCCGCGCAATGGAAGGACCACTCCCCTGGATTCCTGATCGATCAGCCAGTCGAGAACTTCCTTGGAACGGGGCCCGCGATCAACATAGTCCCCCAGAGTAATGATCCGGTCCCCGGACTGCGGGCAGACGCTCGCCAACAAGGCCTCCAAGGAAGCGAAGCTTCCGTGAATGTCTCCGATGGCGAGCAGACGGGGCGCCGGAGAGGCATCGGTGGCTTCAGGGGAAGACATGCGGACGTGAAGAGGAGAGATGGGTATGTTTATTCGGTTAGCCATGTAGCCTTCCACCAGAACCAATCAAAAGAGGAAATTTGATTATTAGCAGAAATCCTGCCAACCTCCTAAAAGGTTCCTTTGCCGAGTCCCACTTCTCTCATAATGCGTGCTTTGTGATTTCGTTAGGAAATCCGAACCATTTCCCCGGGCTTTCAGAGCAACTGCCGGATCGGGGCCGCTCCGGACAAGGTTGTGAGCAACTCGGGAGGAAGGCCATCCATGAGCCGTGCTTGAGAGGGATCGATGAGCCGCTGCAGAATGGTCGCGGTCAATGAATCCATGCCGATCGGATCGGAGGCGGGCTCTCCGCCATCACGCGTGGACTGACCAATGACTTGTCCCATGCGCAGCCCTCCGCCATGGATCAGGAGCGGGGCCAGCCGTCCCCAATGGTCGCGCCCCCCCTTCTTGTTCAATTTCGGAGTGCGGCCCATTTCACCGCAACAGACCAGCAGGATTTTCTCCGACAACCCCCTCGCCTCCACATCCTCGATAAAGGCGGACACCGCATGATCGAATGGGCGGCCCACATAGTCCATTCCTTCGGCAACCGTGGCGTTGTTCACATCGGCATGCATGTCCCAGACGAAGTTCGTCGTCACCGTCACAAATCCGCACCCCCGTTCGCAAAGCCTCCGCGCCAGCAGCATGAGCTTGCCAAGGGTCTGGCTGTGGTCCCGGTAGCGTTCATGGTTCTTCCAGACGGTGCGGATGCCGGCGGGATTGACCAGCGGCGCGGTGTCATAGCGGGCCAGGGTGCGGGGATCTTCTTTCGCCAGGTCAAAGGCATCGGCAATGCCGGCGAGCAGCGTGTCGAAAGCCTGCCCCTGGAACTCGTCCGTTCCCGCCAGAGCCCCCGAATCCAGATGGCGTTTGACCTGATCCAGCTGGTCGAGCAATCCACGTCGCTCCAGCAGACGTTGCCGGGTCAAACGAAGCGTCATGTCACCCTGCAGTTGGCCTCCTGCTCCCGGGGCAAAAGGTGCGAACCCGCTGCCGATTTTTCCGGTGGAGGAAAAATTCCCAAATTGCTGGACCGCCGGCAGGCAGGCCCCATCCACGGATTGCGGGAACAAGGCGACATTTCTCGGGAGACCACTCTGTGGCACCGTCGTCCCGGCGATCCGTGTGTAGAGGGAACCCATGTTGGCCCCGAGAGAGTTCTTACCCACGATGGGCTTGATGTCGTGATTCCCGTCACCCGTGGTGAAGCTGCGCACCACCGCCATCCGGTGGGCCAACCGGGCCAGCCGGGGGAAGGTACCGCCGAAGGTCACCCCGGGCAAAGTCGTTGGAATCTCCCCGGTGACGCTGCGAATTTCCGCGGGCATATCCATTTTCGGATCGAAGGTCTCCGTCTGGGACGGTCCACCATGCATGAACAGGAACACCACTGAACGATCCCGCAGCAAACCCGGATGTGTCTGGGCGGCACGCAGGAAATCCGGCAAGCCCAGAGCCATACTTCCCAAGCCCAGTGATCCCACCCTAAGGAAGGAACGTCGGGAGGAGGAACCAGGGTCTTGGATGTGGATCATGACCGGGAAATCACTGAGCGTCAGGCTTCTTTATACTGGAAGTCCCGGCATCGCGGTAGTGGCGGATTGGCGCCAAGCCGGGGCGACTTTCCACTGACCGGGGAATGGGACAGTTGCAGAATCTCCCGCATCAGCACCTCCCGGAGGACCAAGATACGGGGGACATTGCGGGATGATCAGCTCAATCTTGGCTGTGGATTCAAGCCACCCATAAATTGACTGATAATTCTAAAATCGCAGTTGCACAGCGGTTTCAGAAAAGGCAAAATTGCGAGGCGATTTTGCCAACACTATGATTCCCCTATTAACAGTCTTTTCAGCGCTCATCCCCAGCGTTCTTTTGGTATGGTTTTTCAAATCCAGAGACGCTCATCCCGAGCCTTCCCGAGCCCTGTGGGCGACTTTTGGACTGGGAGCAGCCAGTATCGTTCCCACCATCATGGTCGAAATTCCGGTCGGAAATCTGCTGCATACGTTGATGGCAGACTCTCCCTTGGCCCTTGGATTCGCCGACGCGTTTTTTGGGGCGGCTTTGCCCGAGGAGTTTTTCAAAATGGGGGTTGTCCTGCTCTACTGTCTGCGTCTCGATGCCTTTGATGAACCCATGGACGGTGTCATTTACAGCGTGGTGGCCGCGCTTGGCTTCGCCACATTGGAAAACGTTTTTTACGTGATGCAATACGGACTGGGCAACGCCCTGATGCGGGCGGTCTCTGCGGTGCCGATGCACGCACTCTGCGGTGCGATCATGGGCTACTTTATCGCTCGCTGGCGCTTTCCGGCAGGGGCCAAGGACAATCCAGCTTCCAGGGGCGGGACGGGAACGCTGGTTCTTGCCTTCGCCATCCCGGCGATGCTGCACGGCCTCTACGATGGACCGCTGCTCGCGGTGAAGCACATGGTCGCCGCCAACAGTTCAAAACCATTGACCGAATCTCAGAGCCTGGTGGTTCTTTTCGGCATCGGGGTGGTGCTCGTGGTGTTTGTCGGGGAAGTGATTCTCGGCTTGATGCTGGTTGCCCGATTGCGCAAGGAACAGCGGGCGCTGATTGCCTCCGGCGCCTATCGCCCAGTCGCCACTCCCCCCCCCTTGCCGGCGCCCCCTTCCCCTTCGGGAATGGGCACCACTGCTCCCGCAGGAACGGCCGTTTCCTGGACCATGATCGCCGTTGGATTCCTCCTTGCCAGTGCTGCAGGCATGATCGCGCTGGGAATCGGAGTGGAACTTGCCGTGCGCCCAGAGGAGACTCGAGAATTGCTGATTGGCGGCGCGGTGCTGGTGTTGCCTCCGCTCGCGGTCGGATTGCTGTTGTTCATTCTGGGATTGCGGAAGTTGCCCCAGACCACTCCTCGCATCTCGCCTTTTGTGGCCTCATCCAAAGAGCTCACCCCCACCCTGCCTTAATGGAAGGGTGTGTCGTGCCAATCCGCGGCGAGCATCGGCATCTCAAAGCGGCCCTGGCAGGTCCGGCAACAGATCTGGCCTACTGCTTCAAGCAGATGTCAGTGAGGCTCCCTGATTTCCAGACGGGCAATGGCCCCGTCAACGTGGTGGATCCGCACCTGCAGACCTTCGCGGATGGGGCCACCGACCGAGGCCGGTTCACTGAAACCGAACAATGATGACGAGACTTTCTCGCCATATTCAAACCTGCGATCACCTACCGAAAACGACTCCACCCCACCGCTGGGTGGCATGGGATGAAATCCGGACACTGTTCCCTCGACCACCTCGCATTGGTTCAATCTCAGCTTATTGGGCAAGCCAAATTGCTTTCCAAGCCAGAGCCCCCCTCCGGTAAGGATTCCGATGGTCAAACTGATCCCGAAAAAGAGCCTGGGGAAAAACGCCTGCATCCGGAGACGGCGTCTCAAGAGCACCATTCCGAGCCCGATCAAAATAAAGAAGAGATCGACCAGAATAAAGATCCAGTCCCGGGAATCAAGATCCCGCGCGTCAAAATATAGGGTGTAGGCCATAACAAGCGAATCTGCCTGAAATGTGCGAATCTTGCAAGAGTGAGCGAATGCAGGGCCAAGCACCCCGGGTCGGGGACCAAGAATTTCAACCAAGATGGCCAAAAGACCGGGAGGCCAACAATCTGGATTCCTGCCATCCCCTGCCCATGGAATGAGCGCCCTGTAACCCGTCGGTGCCAAATTCCTTCTTCCTGGCTTCGGAGGGGATCCCACCACCCAGCGTGTGTTTCCAGCGCCATCCCCGAGCAGACAATGGACCTGACTAAAGCCCGCGGCTGCGCCCGGCGCTGATCAGCTCGTCCAACCGCTGGATGAGCTCCCCCAGTTTCTCCGGGTTGGTCGGCCCGAGGTCCCTCTCCTCCCCGGGATCGTCCGGCAAAAAATAAAGCGCGTGGGGACCTCGCGGTTCGACATGGTTTTGTCGGCTCACGGTCGCCTGGGAAACGGTTTTGACTTTGCGCCGCACCAGTTTCCAATCGCCGACCCGCAGTCCGAAATTTCCGCTTCCGTTATCCTGTTGCAGCAGATGATCGCGGCCGACAGCTCCAGACTCGCCCAACAGGGCCGGCAGGGCATTCAAGCTGTCAAGACAGGCCTCCTCCGGCAAAGGCACTCCCGCCAGTGAGGCAAAGCTGGCGGCGAGATCCACCGTGCAGACCATCTGGTCGGAAACCCCGGGCGAGATCCGGCCCGGCCATCGGGTGATGAATGGGGTTCGGGTGCCGCCCTCGAGGACACTGTATTTTCCCCCACTGAAGGGACCGGCAGGCTGGTGAGCGCCGATTTTTTCCACCGCTCCGTCCCGGTAGCCATCATCGAGCACCGGACCGTTATCGGAGCAGAAAACCACCAAGGTGTTCCCGGCGATCCCGTTTCGATCCAACGATTTCATCAACTCCCCCACGCACCAGTCCAACTCCACAATGCAATCCCCACGGAAACCGAGGGTGGTGGCTCCCTGGAAGCGTTCATGAGGCATTCGCGGCACATGGATGTCGTGGGCGGCGAAAAACAGGAAGAACGGACCGTCCCGATGCGCTTCGATCCACAGATTGGACTGCTTCACCCATTGGTCGGCCAAATCTTCGTCCCGGAAGCGGGCCGCCATGCCTCCCGTGTAGAACCCGATGCGGCTGATGCCATTGTGGATCGTGCCATTGTGACCATGGCTCCAGTCCATCTTCAGGGAATCACGGTGCGACAGTCCCGTGACATGATCCGGCGAGGGCAACTTGTCACCGACCCAGAGCGGATCCTTCGGATCCAGATTGAGCACCCCATGGTCTTGCACGAAAACCTGCGGCACCCGGTCGTTGGTGGTCGGGAGCAGAAAGCAGTGATGGAAGCCGATCTCCAGAGGCCCCGGTTTCAGCTCGCCATTCCAGTCCGGCGCGGGATCGCCCAAACCGAGATGCCACTTGCCAATCACCGCTGTCTTATAGCCGGCCTTCTGGAGGAGCGAAGCCACCGTCGCCGTGCCCGGCCGGATGATGGCCGGGGCATTGGGGGCGGCTATCCCGGTCCCTTTCCGCCGGAAAGCATACGAACCGGTGAGGAACGAGTAGCGGGTCGGCGTGCAGGTCGAAGCCGAACAATAGCCACTGGTGAAGCGCTGCCCCTCTGAGGCCAATCGGTCGATGTTCGGCGTTCGCACTGCCGTGGCTCCATAACACCCCACATCCCCGTAGCCCAGATCGTCCGCCATGATGACGATAATGTTGGGAAGCGATGACCCGGCGAATGCGGACACCGAGAGACAGGACCAGAGCAACAAAGGCAAGCAGAACCGACGCATCGGTTCAGTAAACATGGCCACTGCACCCTTGGCAATGAAAGAAGCCGGATGGCGGGTCCAAACCACACTGGTCCCAGCGAGATCGTCCCGTCCCCGGCGCCTCATTTTCTCCAATCTCCCTTCGGCAAAATCAGGCTGGCAGTGTAAGCTGGTCCGGTTTGGACACTCCTACCCCAGCGCGGGTTCCTGCAGCCCCGCCCCCACCCGGACTGGGGGCTTCCCTGGCCCTCTTTCTGGCCATGGCGGCTCCGTGGCGGTGGCGACTCGTGTTGGCATCACTGGCCAGCGCCGCCGCGATCGCCGGCTATCTGGTGTTCGGCCATTTGTCAGGAGCCATGGTGGATCTCACCGTCGGACCGGGAAGGGAATCGCCCTTGGCGCATCTCATGTCCGGCATCGACCAACTGGGCCTCCGTCTCTTCCTCACCCTCCTCCTCACGCTCGCCTCCACCTATATCGAGGCGGCAGGGTTCACCGAGGTGGGGGAACGCGCCGCCGCCCGGCTCCGGGAGCGTCTTCATGGTCACCTGCTGTCACTCCCGATGACTTTTTTTTCCAAGGAACGGTCGGGCGAACTGGCCAGTCGGCTGCTCGCGGATGGCGCGCTCCTCCAGGAGTCCTGGACCACCGACCTCCGGCAAGGGGTGAAACACATCTGCCTGGCGGTGGGGTCTCTGGCACTGCTGTTCTTGACAGCCCCCCGCTTGGCGCTCTATCTGGTTCTCACGGTGCCGCCAACGGTGGTGGCGGGATTGTTTTTCGGCCGTCTCATCCGGGAGCGTTCCGCTGAGACGCAGCAGAAATTGGCAGAATCGTCCGTGATCGGGGAGGAGTCGCTCCAGAACATCGTTGGTGTCAAAGCCTGTTCCAGTGAGACTTGGGAGTCCGCGCGCTATGCCAACGCAGTGGGCCGATTTGTTGAACTCGCAGTCTCCGTCGGACGACGGCGGGCGGCTTTCGTCTGCGTCATCGCCCTGATCGCCATGTCCTGCATGCTGGGGCTGTTGTGGCAGGGCTCGCGGCAGATCGCAGCTCACCTCATTTCACCCGGCGAGTTCACCAGCTTCATGTTCTATCTCGCCCTCCTGGGTAATGCCGCCGGGGGCTTGGGTGAGCTGGTGGGAAGAATCCAGCGGATGGCCGGCGCCGCCGGCCGCATCCAGAGCCTGCTGGCGGAAAGTCCGGAAGCCGCGCAAACCGGTTGGCAGCCTCCGCCCGGGAATGGTCCCGTCCGGCTCCTGGGGGGAGTGGCTTACCGCGGAGCCAGCTTCGCCTATCCTTCGCGCCCGGAACAGGCTGTATTGAAGAATTTCAACCTGACCATCGACCCCGGAGAAAGGGTCGCCTTGGTCGGTCCGAGCGGCTCGGGAAAGTCCACCGCAGCGACTCTGCTCTTCCGTCTCTATGACCCCGCTGACGGCCAAATAACCATCGATGGGCGGGATCTGAGGGACTATGCGGCTTCCTGGCTGCGAAGCCAGATGGCCTTGGTTCCGCAGGATATCCAGCTGTTCGGCGGTTCAGTCAGGGAAAACATTGCCTATGGGAGGCCCGAAGCCACACTGGAGGAGATCCAGGAGGCGGCCCGCCGTGCCCAGGCGGAAGAGTTTATTAGCCGCCTCCCCCAAAAGTATGACACCCGCCTTGGAGATCGTGGTTGGCAACTTTCGGGAGGACAACGGCAACGTCTCGCTATCGCACGGGCCATTCTGAAAAATCCCGCAATCCTGGTCCTGGATGAAGCCACCAGTGCGCTGGACCATGAGAGCGAACGACTCGTTCAAGCTGCCCTCGAAGAATTGATGCGCGACCGGACCACTCTGATTATTTCCCACCGGTTGGGAGCGTTGCGCGAGGCCGCCAGGATTGCGGTGATGAATGAAGGAGCCATCGTCGCGGAAGGAACCCACACCGACCTCCTGTCACGAAGCGCCTTCTACCGGCAACTCTGCCAGCAGGATGCTGATCCCCGCTGAACTCGCCTGTTGGCAGCAGGGTTCCATCCCAGCATCAACTCAGGAGACCAAATCTTCCGAGACCACAGAATGCTGCTCACGGCAGGAAAGGGCTCGGGCCTGCGCCACCACAATCAATTCATCCATCTCATAGCGGTAACTGTGGCAGTTCGGGCAAATCGCCACTTTTGCCGCCACGATGGAGTCGCACCCCAGACAGACCTTGTACTGTTCGGGATTCCTCTCAATCCGCCGAGCTCTCTTGGCCCTTTCCAACAACACTGTTTCCTCGTTCGCCATAAGAAATGAATGGCAAACCGTAACCGAATTGGCGCATTTTCGCAAACACGAATTTGAATTACTGGAAATTTCGCGGATTTGAAAATTTCCATTGACCGCCGCAATCGCGCCAGCGTTTGACCAAGACATGCCGGCTTAGTATGCGAAGAATCCCCTAAATTTAAGTCAACTCCGGGAACGGATGATCTCCCCGGCAAAAATGTGCAGGTAAAAAGTCGCAAGGTTGCAACGTTCCCGGCCGGGATTCGCGATTTTGAACTTGCAAAGATTCCTTAAAAACGCCAGCAATGGGCCGTTCAAGTCTGGACAGGTGACAATACTGTCACAGACACACAAAACCAACCAAGGGAGAATAAAAGAATGAAGTTGAAAACAAGTATGCTCACGGCGCTGGGAGTCTTCGCACTCGCCTCAGCAAACGCCGGAGAGAAAGCGGTCTGCTGCGCCCCCACGCCAGCCGACCTTGGCGTCACCCTCGGAGTCGGCTACGACTCGCATTACATCTTCCGCGGAGTCAACAATGGCGAAAACGCCATCTGGACTTCGCTTGATTATGCGATTCCCAGCACGCCCCTGAGCGTTGGCGTTCGCTACATCAACCCCACCGATGGTGGAGTGGCCAATCCATGGCACGGTGACGAGTTGGACCTGTCCCTCCGCGCCAGCCAGGATGTCGGCTTTGCCACGGTTTGGGTTGGATACACCGCTTACCTGTTCCCGGAAAATGCCGGCCGCAACGGTGGCGATGCCACTCATGAAGTTGGTCTCGGCCTTGCCAAGTCCCTTGGCGTCGTGGATCTCGGAGTCGCAGCTTACTACGACTTCGAAATCGACGGATGGTTCTTCGACCTCAACGGATCCAAGTCCATCGCCATCACCGACGGCATCGACGTCAAGCTCAGCGCCGGAATCACCTACGGCGTTGACTACTGGACCAACGGCAGTGGCTTCAACAACGTTTACCTGCGCGCTGGCGTGCCGGTCAAACTGTGCGAACGGGCCACCCTCGAGCCCTACCTTGGCGCGACCTTCGCGCTCGACCAGATTGACGCTTTCCAGGACGACCAGCTCTTCGGCGGTGTCAGCCTGAACGTGACCTTCTGATTGCAAGGTTTGTCTGTTGTTTCAATGCAGCCGGTTCCCTCTGTTGCAGAGGGAACCGGTTTTTGTTTTCGGCCTGCGCCTCTGTTCATCAGGCCGGCTACTTCTCCTCCAGCAATTCCCGCTCCAGTTCGCGGTGCCTTTTCAACAGGCGGCGACACCATTCCAGCCTGAGCCGGTCGCTGTCTGCCGAGGGAAGCTTCCAATCGATCCCCGAATCGCGCATCCGGTCGGCAAGACGGGCCATGGTCAAAGCCAGCGCGACTGAAATATTGAAGCTCTGAGTGAACCCCTGCATCGGCAGATGGAGACGGAGGTCGCAGCCGGCAAGAGCCGCGGCCGACAGGCCACTGCCCTCGGTGCCAAACAAAACCGCCACCGGTTGAGTCAACGGAAGTGTTTCCGGCGTGTGGCATTCCACCCCGGCACTCGCTTCGTCCTCCGCTACGGTTGCCACCAGAAGGTATCCTTGCTCCCGTAACGTCCCGATCCAACCGGGAGGATCCGCCCGATGCCGCCACAGACTGAGCCATTTGGAAGCTCCCTGGTCCACGGCCGGATCAACTTTCCAAGCATGGCGGCCTTCGATCACATGGATGTCCTGGACGCCCAGGCTTTCACACGTCCTCAAACAGGCTGAGGCATTGTGGGCTTGAAACAAATCCTCCAGCACCACGCTGAGGTGCCGGGTGCGGCAGGAGAGCACCCTCTGCATCATCTCCTGTCGTTCCGGCGATAACAGGGCGGTTAATCCATCCGCGAGAAAACGGACCACCGCCGCGTCATCTGGCATGGCGGCCGGTGGCAGGGGTGAGCGTTTCCGAAGGTGGCGGTTGCGCATGGGAAAATACCCGGCATTCGAAACCCGCGCCTCGCAGCATTGGGGCCTAACAGGTTCCTCAAGATGCCAACGAACCTCAGTGGACCCGTTGTCCCGGTTCGGCACCGGCATCGGGACTGAGCAAAAAGATGTCTTTTCCTCCGGGACCGGCCGCGATGACCATGCCCTCACTGAGACCGAATTTCATCTGCCGAGGGGCCAGATTGGCCACGACCACGACGAGCCTTCCGACAAGTTGTTGGGGATCATAAGCCGCTTTGATGCCCGCGAACACCTGACGCCGGGTATCCCCTCCCAAGCCCAAGGTCAGACGCACCAGTTTGCGGGCTTCGGGAACCTCGTCCGCCGCGAGCACGCGCGCGACCCTCAAATCCACCTTGGCAAAGTCATCAATCGTGATCTCCCCGGCGATCGGCTCGGCCTCCAGCCAACTCCCCGAATCCACCGTGATGGGAGCCGGAGCGGTTTGAGCTTCGGAGGCAGCTTCTTCCATGCTTTCGTCCATCATGGCCTGCACTTTCTTGGGATCGACGCGCTGCAGGAGATGCTGGAATTTCCCCACCGAGGTGCCGGTGAGTGGCGTTGCCGCCGCCTGCCAGGAATCCATCGGCGCATTGAGCAAGCGTCCGGTCGCCTCCGCCAATCCCGGCAACACCGGCGCCAGATAAAGCGCGAGCTGGCGGTAAAGGTTCAAGGCCACCGTGCAGACATCCTGAAGCCGCTGGGCCATGGACTCGTCCTTGCGCAACTCCCAGGGAGCATTGGCCTCGACATAAGGATTCGCCCGGTCGGCAAGCTCCATGATCAGCCGCATCGCCTTTCCATAATCTCCGGCCTCGTAGCAGGCCGCCAAGGCATCCCCCTGGGACACCGCGTGCGCGAAAAGGCCGCCATCGTCCGGGTAGACTGCCGAGAGCCCGGTGGCTTCGACAAAGCGCGCGGTGCGGCTCGCCAGATTAACCACCTTTCCGACCAGGTCCGAATTCACCCGGGCGATGAATTCTTCCACATTGAGATCCAGATCCTCGACCCGGCTGGAGAGCTTGGTCGCGTAGTAGTACCGCAGATAGGCCGGATCAAGGTGCTCGAGATATTTCGAGGCCTGGATGAAGGTGCCCTTGGACTTGGACATCTTCTCCCCGTTCACATTGAGAAAGCCGTGGATGTGCACGAACCGCGGGAGATTGAACCCCGACTTCTTCAGCATCACCGGCCAGAAGAGGGTATGAAAATACTGGATATCCTTGCCGATGAAGTGGTGCACTTCGGTTTCATCGTTGCGCCACCACGTGTCGAAATCTTCTCCGTGCTCTCGGCACCACTCCAGGGTCGTGCCGAGATAGCCGATCGGCGCGTCATACCAGACATACCAATAATTCCCCGGGCTGTCGGGAATCTCGAATCCAAAATACGGCGCGGGCCGCGAAATATCCCAATCCCGGAGGGGCTCCTGGAGAAAGAAATTCCGCAGATAATTGGCGCTTTCCTCCGGCATGACCCCGCTCTGGGTCCACTCCAACAGAAACGGGCGTTCCTTTTCGATCTGGACGAACAAATGCGAGGCGGTCCGCACCTCCGGCCGCGTCCCGGAGAGCGTGCTCACCGGATCGATCAGGTCCGCCGGAGTGTAGGTGGATCCGCAGACACTGCAATTGTCTCCCGGCTGGTCGGTGGCGCGGCATTTCGGACAGGTCCCTCGGACGAATCGGTCCGCGAGGAAAGTGCCCGCTTGGGGGTCGAAGAGCTGGGCGACGTCCTTCTCCACGATCAGATCCGTCTTTCGCAGTCCGGACCAGATTTCATGACAGACCTCACGGGTGGCTTCGCCATGGGTGCTCCCATAGCGGTCGAAGGCGATGCCAAAGCCCGCAAAGTCACGCTCGTGGGCAGCCTGCATTTCCGCGATGACTTCCGTCTCGGGCCGTCCTTCGCGCTGCGCGCGCTGGGTGATCGCCGTGCCGTGGGTGTCGTCCGCACAGAAATAGAGGCACCGGTGCCCCTGCATTTTCTGAAACCTCACCCAGATATCGGTCTGCAAATACTCCACGAGATGGCCGAGATGAATGTGGCCATTGGCGTAAGGAAGGGCGGAAGTGACAAGGAGGCGGCGCATGGTGAGGGCAAAGGCGCACTATACCCCGGAATCGGGCGGCGACAAGGAGAGGCCGGTTCGTCCGACGCGGAGTGTCAAGCGACTCCATGCGCGAGGCCGAACCCTCCCGGGCAGCCCAACCCGGATCCCACTCCTTCGCGCAATTCGCCGATGTCATCGGTTCCTCAGATTGACGGAGCCACACTCCGGCATGTAGAGTCCCATACTGGCCGTCGGCAGCGTCCGACGGCCGGAGTGACCCGGACCATGGCGACTCCCCCACCTGAACTCGAACCCCTGCGGGGCAAACGCATCGTTTATCTCACGGCCGGAGCGGCGGGGATGTTCTGCGGTTCCTGTCTGCGGGACAATGCCGCGGCAGCCGGGCTCCGGTCGCTCGGTTTGGACCTCGAAGTTCCCTTGGTCCCGCTCTACACCCCGATCCGCACGGACGAAGCGGATCTCAGTGTGGACCAGGTTTTCTTCGGCGGCATCAATGTCTACCTGCAGCAGAAAATTCCCCTCTTCCGGCATCTGCCAGCGTTTCTCGATCATTGGCTGGACCGCCCCGGCCTGCTGCGGCGTGTCTCTTCGCACGCGGTGAGTATCGATCCCAAGGCCCTTGGCGAACTCACCCTCTCCATGATCCGCGGGGAACATGGGAACCAACGCAAGGAAATGCGGCGTCTCGTCCACTGGATGCAAACGGAGTCGGTCCCGGACGCGGTGTGTCTGACCAATTTGCTCGTCGGCGGCTGCATTCCGGGCATCCGTCGTGAACTGGGAGTGCCGGTGGTGGTCACGCTGCAGGGGGACGATGTCTTTCTCGACGCTCTGGCGGAGCCCTGGCGGTCCCGGGTGATCGAGGAAATGCGTCTCCTGGCGACACAGGTGGATGGTTTCTTTGTCTTCAATGACGACTATGCCGCGCGGATGGCGAACCTGCTGGACCTCCCGCCGGAAAAACTCTGGCGGATCCCGCTCGGCATCGACACGACCGACTATCTGCCGCTCGCCGAGGCACGCTTCGCGGGAGCTCCTGCCTCAGCCCAAGATCCGGTCACAATCGGGTATTTTGCGAGACTGTGCCGTGAGAAGGGTTTTGACCTCCTCGTCGATGCCTGGATCCGCCTGTGTGGTCAGCGCCGCACCAGTCATCCCGGCACTCCCCTACCCAGGTTACGAGCGGGAGGTTGGCTCCCGCAGACACCCGCTTCCTACCTCCCGGACCAGGCAGAAAAGATCCGCCTCGCCGGCTTGTCCGAACATTTTGAGTATGTCGGAGCGCCCGAGCGGGAAGGCAAGCTCGACTTCCTCCGCGCCACCGACCTCTTTTGCGTTCCGGCACATTTCTGCGAACCAAAAGGTCTCTATGCACTGGAAGCGATGGCCTCCGGACTGCCGGTGGTGGGCCCCGACCACGGCGCGTTTCCGCCCATGATCCACCAATCCGGCGGGGGACGGCTCCATGAAGCAAACAACGCCGCCGACCTCGCCCGGGTCCTCGGCGGCCTCCTCGATTCCCCTGCGGAGCGTTTGCACCTGGGGCGGGCCGGTCAGGAGTGGGTCGCTCGCTCGGCAACCCGCCAGATCATGGCCGAAGGCACTGCCCGGAAGCTGGCAGTCTTGTTTACCTGAGTTCAGTCCCCAATGCCTGGCTCGGCATCAAGGACTTCCCGTCCATAAAATTTGACTTTCCGACGGATCCGGTCCCGGCCGTTTTGTTCGCGCCACTGGTTGGTGTCGCGCAAGCTATAAACGCATCCGCAGTATTCCTGTTGGTAAAATTGCTCCCGCTTGGAAATTTCGATCATCCGCTGCGCTCCCCCCTGCTTCCGCCAGTTGAATGTCCAATACTGCATTCCGGGATACCGTGCCGCCGCCCGCTCCCCGCAGCCGTTGATCTGTTCCATGTTCTTCCAGCGGGAGATCGCCAGGGTGCTTGAGATCAGTGAGAATCCGTGCTCCTTGGCATAATCCGCGGTTCGTTCAAACCGCATGTCAAAACAGGAGGTGCACCGGGCCCCGCGCTCGGGCTCCCATTCCTGTCCCTGGGTGCGGTCGAACCAATTTTTCGCATCGTAATCCGCATCGATGAAATCCATGCCCAGTTTATCGGCATACCGGATGTTCTCCTGCTTGCGAATTTCGTATTCGTCCCGTGGATGGATGTTCGGATTGTAAAAATAGATCGTCGTCTTGATGCGCGATGCCACGAGGGCATCCATGATCTCTGCGGCGCAGGGAGCGCAGCAGGAGTGGAGCAGAAGCCGGTCCGAACCGTCCGGGGTCTGCAGCACGGAACGCTGGAAATTGTCCACCGAAAAACGGTCCATCGGAGCGGGCGTGGATGGGGCAGGGTCGACAGAGTCATTCATGACAGAAACAGCGTGTGGAGCAGAATATACCCGGAGGGATTGCTTTTTCCACCCGCATGCCCCAGAATAACCGATCCCGTAGACACCGAAAGACACAAAACCCATGGGCGCACAGTGGAAACAGAAATGGCGTGAACTCGCCGCAGACAAAAAAGGCAAAGTCGTGGGCAAAATCGTCCGCGAAATCCAGGTCGCCGTGAAACTGGGCGGCCCGGTCCCGGAGTTCAATGCCCGCCTCGCTGCCACCATCGAGTCCGCCAAAAAGCAGAGCGTGACTCGAGACACCATCGAACGAGCCATCGCCAAAGCATCCGGCGTCGGGGGGGAAGGGGTGATTTATGAGGAAGTCGTTTTTGAAGGCTTCGCCCCGCACCGGGTTCCCGTCATCGTGGAGTGCTTCACCGAAAACAACAACCGCACCTCCACCGAAATCCGCGTCCTCTTTCGGGCCGGGAGTCTCGGCACCCGCGGTTCGGTCGGCTGGATGTTCAACCACTGCGGTCTGGTGGAAGCCCACCATCCCGACGCGACGCAGGACATTGAGGTCGCCGCACTGGAAGCCGAGGCCGATGAGGTGGAGCCGCTGGCATTGGATCCGGAGGATGAATCCGCCGTCGGTCATCTTGGCGCGCGTTTCATCGGTCCCACGGTGCAGCTCGATACCATGACCAAAGCCCTCAAAGCCCTGGGCTGGACTGTGACCACCTCGGAGCTGACCTGGTTGCCCAAGGAATACCCCGAGCTGACGGAGGAACAGCAGGAAGAAGTCGGGAGGTTCCTCGCCGCGCTTGATGACCATCCCGACGTGCACCGGGTCCATGCGGCTCTGCAATGAAGCAATTGGAGCCCGACCAAGACTCCCTCCCTGCCGCTATTGGGGGCGGGGGGATTTGTTCCAATAGACGATCAGGTTCTTCGTGGCCCGCCCGGAGGCGATGATTTCAGGCCGTCCATCTCCGTCGAGATCGGCAACCTTGAGATCCTCGCAGGCCATGGTGTTGTCGTCAATGGGATGGAATTTCCAGGCACCGTCGGCACCGCGTTGATAGAGCCGGATCCCGACCTTGCCCGAGGCGTCGGGCTTTCGCCAGCCCGCGACAATCTGCTCACGTCCAGTTCCGAGCAAATCGGCCACCGCGAGGGCATGACCGTCGACCAAGCCATCGGTCAGGAGCGTCCGGGTCCACTGCCCTGGATCCCCCACCTTTTCCTCGTAAAGCACCAGATCGGTGCCGTGCATGGGCTCGATCGCGGCAATGAATCCCGCCTTGGCGAGCCTGACTTCCCCTACGCCTTTGGTGGGTGGGTGGGAATTTTCTGGCCGGATGATGCGTCGGTCACCGGATCCGGCATCACTGACAGCACGGCGGACGATTCCTTCGGCCCCGCCGATGATCAGATCGCTGCCGGCATCGTCGAAATTGTGAGTTTGGTGCAGGGAGCGATCAATCACCTGAATGGTCCATGCCGATGGATCATCCCACCGGTCGGGAGCCGGCGGCGTGTAGACGCTGACCTGAACCCCGTTCTCGCCGGCTCCGGACTTGTTGCCAATCCCGTGCAGAGGAAGCACCACGAGGTGGTTCTTTCCTTCCGCGTCGCGGACCCACCGCATCCGGTGGATAGTGGGATCGTGCGGCAGGGTCACGACCCGCCAGGGCCCCTCTCCCTTGCTGGGACGCATCAGAAAATGGACGGACCCGGACTGGCTTGCGTCGCTGGTTTCTCCGGGATTCCACTGGGCCCCCGCGGCAATCTCCACCGGACCATCCCCGTCCAAATCCGCAACGGCGAGGCAGACATTGTCCCGCAGCGTCACATGATCGACGAGAACCCGGCGTTGCCAGTCGCCATTGCGATACCAGACATACTGCGATTTGTCAGCGAGGAGGATGTCCTGTTTGCCATCCCCGTCGACATCCCCGATGGCCAGACCATAACCGATTTCGACTCCGGGATCGAGCGTCTGGGGTTCAAAGCGGGGCTCCCCTCCAAAAGCACCTGCCACGGAGAGGGACGACAGACCAAAGGCAATCAAACAGGAGCGGGGATTCATGGAAGGGTTTATAGCATCCAACGCCAGATCCGTCCAGAAACTGCTTTTCGCCTCACCTCCTTGAGCGCATCAACTGGCACCACAGAATGCCATCATGAAGCATCGAACCTCTCTCTCAGCCTATTTTTTCGTTTCGAGGTCATGCCGACGCAGCGATTCATCCCGTTGGAAAATCGGCCCTATTTCAACCAGACAGTTTTCTCCGTCGGCTTTGGCCCAAGCGCAATCGGGTGCGGCCGGCCCGGTTTCATGGGGATAAAATGCGGAAACCTTTTTTAGGGCCACTTTTTCGCCATTGAGGCGTGGCCAGCCGAAAGTCACGTTGACCTTGGGAATGGCGGAGCGCGGGATCTTCGAGGTGCTGTAAACCTCGACAAAGGCCGAGTGACGGGCCCAAAAAGTGAAGTCCGTGCCTTCGAAGCGGAGACTGCCGACCTCCTGCACCCTTGCCTCCGGATCCTTCACACTGCAAACGAACCACGTGGCCGGCCCACCCGCCACGTTTTCGGTGGCGCCTTTGAGGATGCGGTAGGTGTGGACCCCTTTCGACCATGCGAAAGGGCGCCGGACACTGGCGAACTCGCCTTCGTATCCGGCACTCTCAACCAGGCAATTTTGGCCGGCAGTCCGCACATGGTCGAGTCCGATCGGCGTGGTGTGATCACTGGACCAGCGCGAAAAGATCACACCTTTTCCCGGAAACACCCGCTCCCGGCTCTCCTTGCTGGGCCAGCCGTTGATATTGGTCTGCAGCCCCCCATAGAACTGCAGACCGTTGATCTTGGCGATGCCGCAGGGGGAGATGTAGAGATTGTAGTCAGAGGAAATGTCCCGGTCGATCGAGACATCGATTTCCAGTGAAGTGAAGTGTTCCACGGGTTTGTCAAAGTCCCACCACAGGTTCACGAGGTGCCACGGATACTTCGGCAAGGTGACGCCGGCGGCCTTGGCCATCTCTTCCGGAGAGGGCTGCCGACAGGCATCCTCGGCGCACAGACGCACAGGCAGGAAGAGCAGCGCCGCGCCGATCACAACGGAAAAGGACAGCGTCATGGCGGGGAAATAGTTCAGTTCGGACGGATAGCCTGGAAGATCATCCCCGCCTTTCGGATTCGGAAGCGGCCGTCATGACCGCGTTGCCAGGCGCCTCCAGGACACCTGATTAGTCGAGGATCAGCCTCGTGCTGCCCGCAGGGGGAGCCGGCTTGGGTTTGGGTGCATTGGGGTCGGGTGGAGGAGCGGGCTGGGAGGGGGGATTGGAGGGGACAAAAATCCGGACGAAGGGGATCTCCGGAGGATGGGCATCGATCTGGACCTCGGCCTCACCTTTGGCCTCCCGGGCGGCGAGCGCGGCCTCAAAGACCTGTCGAACGGCAGGCTGGGTCGTCCGCACGATGAAGTCACGCCGCTGAGTCGTGAGATCGGTGATGAACTGCGTCCTTTTGGCAGGATCTTTGAGGTCCGCCGGAACGGATTTCTCCACATTTTGGGCAAATTCTTTGACCTCTTTGTCCAGGAGAGGGAGCAGCGCCGGGCCGGTCGTATCCCCTATCTTGGCATAATCGGCCAAGGGCAGGGCATCCATCCGGATTTTCACGGTAGTCCGCAACGGAGAAGCTTTGGGCTCGATCCGGTCACCGGAAAAAGGAGTCCAACCGGCTGGAATATTGAAGGTTTCACTGACTTCCCGCGCATCCAAATAGGCCGGAAAACTGTCGGCATCGACATAATAAAAGAAGAAAACCCGCCGGGTCACCGAGGCTGCCTTGCAGGCTTTTTCAAACTCGGAATCCCGCTGTTTGATGGCCTCAACGCTCGAACCACCCTGTTCCTTAAACCCGATGGAGAGCTTCAACTTGTCGCCCGTACCGCTGCGGCTGACGTAGTATTTGAAATCTTTCGGCCCCAATTTGCCATCGCCAAAAAAGGCCTGCACTTTCTTCAGATCGACGCGGAATTTGCAGACCGGAAACTCGTGTTTTTCCGTGTTCCCAAACAGCCGCGTGATCATGTTCTTGGCTGGCAGCACCGTTCCTGCGGCGTCAAATTCGGTGATGCTCGCTCCGGACCAAGGCAGTTCCTTGGTGAGCCGGGAGTTTAATCGCACGTCTTCCGTGACCGGCAAAAACGCGGTCTTGGCGTCGTTCCGTTTTGTGGTCGCGAGGGAGAAAGTGTGAAACCCGAGCGCCGGATCAGTCTGGGCCAGCTTCGCGAAATTTTGATCAATCACCGCCTGGATGCCGAAGACATGATCATAGGGATCGCCGATGTAATAGATCCGCCCCCCCTTGCAAACGACATAATGGGCGGTGGCCTGTTCCGGAGCGATCCTGGGATTGGGCATTTTGACCACCTGGGCATCCGCAACTTCACGTTTGGGAGTCTGGTCCAAAGCCGCCTTGAGCTTGGCCAGTTCGTCGGCGATGGCCGTCAACTTGGCTTCTTCGGCCTTCTTTTTGGTCTCGGCTTCGTCAATACGCCGCTGCAATTCCGCCCGGTCCGAGATTTTCTGGGTCAGATCCTTGTTGTTTTTTTCGATCTCCTCGATCTGGAGAACGATATGGTTTTTGTCCTTGGTTTCCTCGGGAACTTTCTTGGTCAGGTCATCATGCGTTTGTTGCAGAGTGGGCAGGTTTTTCCGGATCTCCGAAGCGGTGATCTTTTTCTCTTCGAGCTGCTCCTTGGTAACGACAGGAAGATTCTCGACGATTTTCTTGACCGCGCTGGTGAGCCCCAAGCTGGTGATGACAAGAATGAGGAGCAGAATGCCGACCACGTTGGTCAGGGCATCCAGGAGGGAGTCCAGACTGCGTTCTTCTTCAGGTTTGACTCGGCGGCCCATGGGGAGTGTTGCGCGGGAAAGAAGTGAAAATCAGGGAGCGAGATACTGGGCAAAGATGCTCAGGTCCACCTTGCCTTCCCCGGGGAGCGGCAATCTCCCGGGGATGATTTCGGTGCCGTTGGTGTTGTTGAAAGCGGCCACCGCTTGGGCGGCACGGTTCAAATTGGCGACGGCTCCGGCATTTCCACGGACCAGGAAGATCAACCGATTGGTTGGCTTGGAACCGATTTCCTTGAGCAGGTTGATGAACCCTTCATCCTGCATCAGCGAAGCCGAAGGGATGCTCACCGGAGCTTCCGTGAGACTCTTGTGAATGAGCACGGTTTTGTCGGCGATTTCGAGGAAATAGGGTCGGGTCCCGGAGCCGGAACCACTTGGGGTGACCCTGAGGGCCGGAGCATCGGCCGGCAATTTCCTGGCCGCGAGTTCCTTCTTGAGCAGTTCGATCTGGGCAAGGATATCCTTTTGATCCTGCTCCAACTTTTTGTTGGTGTTGGTCAGAATGTTGAGCTTGGCCACCAGCTCGTCACGGGCCGCTTCCAGCTTCGTGGTGCTGTCGAGGAGGTTCTGCAGCATCTTGAGCTTTTCCTTGGTCTGAACGGTTTCTGTCCGGAGTTGGATGAGATTCTCGATAAGCTGCCGGAGCTGGTCGGCCTTGGCCTTGTCGTTCTCAATCTGCTTTTCCAGTTCGACATAAGCCTTGGCCATCTCAATTTCCTCGGGGACGCGACCTTCCCCCTTGTTCATTTGGATCAGGTTCAGGACCACGATGATCATGGTGAGCGACCCGATCAAGGCGACCAGAATGCTGAGGAAGGGGAACAGGTTCTGGGACATCCCAGAATTTCTGTGCTTGGCCATGAGGAAAAGAAAAGGGGATCAATCTGGAACCGTACTCAGCCACGACTGAACCAGCCGCGTTTCTGAACGACGACCTGCTTTCCATTGAGTTCCTTGAGCACGTCGTTGAGATTGCGCAGTCCCTCGACCACGGTGGACTGAACACGGTCGGCGGAGGAAATCAGTTCCTTGTCGAGTCGCTTCTCAAAGAGTTGGGCCCGGTCACCCACAGCGGCAAGTTGCTTCTCGATGAGGCCGGCCATTTTCTCGGCATTTTTCATCTGCGGTTCGAGCGATTTCGCCATGGCCTCGAATTTCAGCAGCATGTCGCGCTGCCCGTCGGCAATGGCGTCACCGAGCGCTTTCAGGAGACCGGAATTGGAATCGAGATTACTGGCTCCCGCGCCACCGTCATTGAGACGCTTCAGCAGGTTGTCATTGCAATACTGGTCAACCTCCGCCACCAAATCCTCCTCATCTCCCTGGAGGGAGTTTGCCGGAAAGGCCAGGATGATGCTGTAAACCAGAGCCAGGAGAGTGGTGTCGAAAGCAACCCCGAGGCTTTTCAAGACGCCCATGAGAGGCTCCATGAGAGCATCGACCCCGCCGCCACCACCGCCGCCGCTTTGGCCGAGCACCGCGCCGAAACCCATGATGGCGTTACCAATACCGACGACCGTTCCGATGAAGCCCATGATCGGGATCGCCCAGAGGAATAGTTTGACGATGGAGTAGCTCCCGTTGGCTTTGGCGTAGTCGATGTCGGAGAGGGAAGTCACCATGCTGGTGGTCTCCGGGTTGCTCTGCCTCACATAGAAGTACTCCAACGCCTTCCGGATCCGGTTGACGATGTAGGTGTTCCTCAAGGGCTTGGGGAAATGCATGACGTGGCTGTGGAACTCGGGGAGATTGCGCACCGTGATTTCCTCAGCCATGTCGGAAGGCAGGGCCTCAATGAGCATGGCACGGCGTTGCTTTCTCAAGTTGAGCCACTTCTGAAAGAGCAGGCCGGCGCACCAGAAAAACAGGAAAACGGTGACGTGTTGGGACCACCCGCGCTCCAGGAAGAGGCCGCGCAGGTAGTTGTCCTTGCTCATTGGGTACACCACAATGAATTGAACGAAGGTGGCGCCCGCTCCAATGGCCAGAGCAAGGAGCGGATTCACCCAGGAAGGATGGGGCAGACTTTTGCCGGTGTAGGACTCCAGTTCCGGCAGTTGCTCGTAATAATCACCCACCATTTCTTCGGCCGAACTTTCCTGCTGAGGGTCCGTGCCATCCGGCGGGGGAAGCGCACTTTTTGTTTCGGGAATCTGAATGCGGGTGGCGCAGCCGGGGCATTTCACGGTTTTTCCAGCCAGATCGGATTCGGCCTGGAGATGAATGCCGCAGGAAGGACAGATGAATTTCATCGTGAGGGATAAGTGACTCGGGGAGTCTCGTGGGATGGGGTGGGATTGTAGCAGATGCGGCCGAGAAGCATTGCTTACCAGCACGCCGCCTGTGACATCGAAATAGCCCAAACCGGCACAAATGGCGAGCAGAAAGTCTCACCGGGTCCCTTTACTCGTGCCGCAAAGCCTCCACGGGATTGAGCCGGGCCGCCCTCAGAGCAGGGTAAATTCCGAAGACGATCCCCGTCAGGACGGAGATGCTGAAAGCGAGGACCGGCACCCACAGCCGGATGATGGTCAACATTTTGGCAAAGTGGGAGATCAGCTCCGGAATGGCAAGCCCAAGGGCGACCCCGATGACCCCACCAGTGCCAGCCAGCAGGATGGTTTCGACGAGGAACTGGAGCACAATGTCCCGTTGCTTGGCGCCCAAGGCCCGCCGGATCCCAATCTCCCGCGTTCTTTCGGTGACCGTGGCAAGCATGATGTTCATGATCCCGATGCCCCCGACGAGGAGGGAAATCGCAGCGATGGAGCCCAGCACGATGTTGAAAATCTGCTTGGTTCTTTCGGCTCGGCGCAGCAGTTCCAGCGGCACGACGATGCGGTAGTCCTGATCCTGGTGGTTGGTCTCGAGAATGTGTTTGATCGCCGATGCCGCCGGCACCACCCGGTCAGTGGAATCGACTTTCACCGTGACTTCCGAAAACTCCACTTTTTCCGCCTCGAAGCTGCCGGACCGGTATTTGAAAATGACATCACCGAACCGGTCCTGCATGGTCGAGAGCGGCATGATCATCTCCATGCCGGTGTCACCCTCGGCTCCACTGGACCCGCTCCCGGCGCTTCCGGCTCCCGCATCCGATGGCCCGGAGGGGCGAGGTTCGAGAACCCCGATCACCCGGTAATACCCCTGACCCAGCCTTACGTCCTTCCCGAGAGGTGATTCGAGGGGAAACAACTTTTTGGCAAGGTCGGAGGTCAGCACGCAGACCGCAGCCCTGGTCTCCATTTCCACCGGAGTGAAAAACCGCCCAGCCAGCAGATTCCGGTTCCGCATTTGAGGATACCAAGAGACCGTGCCAAGCACGGCGGTGTCGACGCTGTTTGAAATGCGCCAGACGAAATCCTTCAACGAGCGCCCGGGAACCAACACCTCAATGCCGGTCAGGGTACTCCGGATTTGCTCCAGATCCCGCATCGTAAGTCCATAGCTGAGAACCAGACTGCGTTGCTGCTCACCCGCCGTTTTTGAATTGGTCGGCTTGAGGCTTTGGAGAATGATGTTCTGGCTGCCGAGATTTTTGATTTGGTTTTGCGCTTCCTCGCTGGCCCCCTCTCCGATCGCCAGCATGGCGATCACGGAAGCCACCCCAAAGACAATGCCCAACGCCGTGAGGGCGGAACGAAGCTTGTGCATCCAAAGGCTCTTGATGCCGAGGATGACGGTACGCTTCAGTCTCCAAGGAGATAGTCCGGAGACCAATGAAGCAGTCAAGGACATGGTTCAGCGCTTCTTCCTGTTCCTTGATGAAACCGCTTTTTCTTTCCCCAGAAGCTTGCCCACCATCTCCGTATTGGGAGGGATGGGCGAGGTCTGATCCCGGTCATCCTCATCCCCGCCGAGATTGATGGGCCCCGTAGGTTCATCGTCATCGAGGTCCGCATCGGTCTTTTCCGTATCGGTTTCCTCCGCATCGGTCTTTTCCGCGTCAGTTTCCTCCGCGTCAGTTTCCTCCGTGTCAGTTTCCTCCGTGTCAGTTTCCTCCGCGTCAAATGAACGATGGACCGGTGCGGGCACGGCTTCCTGCAACAGATCAGGCCATGCGGACGCCGAAACCTCGGTTTCCTCTGAATGCGGGGAGTCGTTATCGGGAACCTCCGGATCAGCCGCCGGAGCAGTCAATTCTTCCCGCACGATCCCGTATTTGAGCCGGTAATTGTTGGGGGGCATCTCGAAATAGCGCTGGAAGCTCTTCGAAAAATGGGCGGGATCGGTGAAGCCAAGGCGCTCCGCGATATCTTTTGCGGTATCAGAACGCGTCAAGAGACGGAGGGCCGCGTGGTGGATGCGGCGGCGTTGTGCGTAATCGACCAATGTCACTCCGGTGGCCTTACGGAAAAGGCGCCCCAGATGATCTTGGGACATGCCGGTGGCAGGTTCCAATTCCTTGAGCCGAAGACTCTCTCCCGAAAGCACGGCCCTCTCAATGAAATCGAGGGCAACGCGGATTTCATCACGCAGCACGATCCGGTTGCCACCGCGCATGTAGCGGTGGAATTCCTCCCCCAAAAGCAGCAGCAGCTTCAGCAAAGCCACCCGGGTAATTGGCTCGTGGTGGCGGTCCGACTTGAGCAACTCATGCAGGAGTTTCATTTCCCCCTCGATCAAATCCACCCAACTTTCCCGCAGGCTGAAAACAAAAAGGGTGGATTCAGAAGGGTATTGGATCCAGGACTGGGCAAAAAAGAGACTGAACAAATCCGGCGAATCAATGATCGTCGAGTAATCGCTGGCAAACCATTCCGGGAGGAACCGCAGACGTTCCAGTTTTACCTCGACCGGATTTTTGATGGCATGGCGGTTCCCCGGATGGCAGACGATGATCCCACCGCGGCGCAAGGCCTGATTCCCGCCATCGATCTCGTGCAGCAGGGTCCCTTCTTTGACAAAGAAGACCTCCGTGTAGTTCCCGGGAGGAAATTCGTAGTCTTCCGTAAGTCGGAACTCCGTATGTCGAACGGGCCACCTGCCAGAGTTGACAATTTGGTTCTCGGTTGTGCGTTTCTTGAAAATCCCCATTTTTCGGTGGCTTATCATACTCAGGGTGTCGGGGTTTCCAACTGATAAATTTCCCCGACTTATGCCAGTCGCGGCTCTTTGGAGGCCAAAAGGAGGGAAGGCGCCTCCCGTCGGCGTCCCAATGGAGAATACCGAGCGACAGACCAGTGAGCGGCATCCAATCCGAGAATCCAAGTTTCCACAGCCTGCGCTTCCTCGGCTCCTCCGGGATGCCCCCGGTAAAGGACAATGCTCAACACCCCTCCCTCCACCAACAAAGCAGCGGCGGAGGAGCAGGCCCTGAGGGTCGTGTCAGTGGTCGTGATGAGGGCATGGTCACCTCCCGGTAAATAGCCCAAATTGAACATCACTGCCTGGAGGGGATCTGCAACGTAATCGGCGAGGCACTCATGCCCCCCATGATGCCACCTCACCCGATGATCCAGCCCTGCTGCCCGAAGTCGCTCCTTGGCTGATTGCAGGGCGGCGAGCTGGACATCGAAACCATGAACTCTCCCGGAATCCCCCACCCGTGCGGCAAGAAATTCCGTGTCATGGCCGTTGCCCACCGTTGCATCGACCACACAACTCCCTTCGGGGATTTGATCCGCGAGAATCCTGTGAGCCAAGGTGGTGGCGCGGGGCAATGGCATGGAGAAGGGGGAATGTCAGGCGTGTCGGAAAGGCTGCCATCGTTCATGCAATAAGTCCAGAATACAAGGCGAAGCTGCAATGCCGTGAAGGCGCTGTCAAGGAACTGGTGCCGGGCAATCCCGCCGATGAGGAAAGGGGTGGTCATTGCTTCCCATCCAATACCCTTTCTCACCCACAGTCAGAAGTTGCCCGCCAAATCCACCTCCCGAGGAAGGAGAGCGCCTTCCCAGAGATGCTCCACTAAAAGCTTCGCCAGAAGCGGCGCGAGCAGCACTCCCTTGGACCGCAATCCATTGAGGAAAGCCACCTGCGGACGACCGGGATGCCGGCCGATGACCGCCTGTTGTCCACGGATCACGGGCCTGATCCCGGCCCGGTGATTGACCACCGTCGGCTTGTCCTGGACCATGCTGGAGAGGTGATCGAGAATCTCCGTTTTTCCCTCCTCGGTCGGCGATTCGTCGAGCGGACCGTGGGTGTAAGTGGATCCTGCCCGGAATCGGCCGAGCCCCAATGGGAGCAACCACTTTCCGGCACTCAGAATGCTACGGTGCCCGAAGGACTGACTTTCCAGATCCAAAATTTCTCCTTTTGCCGAATTAAAAGGAACCCAATCAAACAATGGATTGGAGGCCCCTTTCCACCCTTGGGCGAACAGCACAAACCGGGCTTCCACCTCCCTCCAGCGGACCTTGCTCTGCTCCCAGTGCAGATCTTGGGGATCCACCACCCCTTGTTGCCAGGCGGCCTCCCTGTGGAAGATCGCCTGGGAAGCTTCCAGATAGGCCGCCGTATCGAGGTATCCGCCCCCGCCGAGGAGAACCGCACCATGGGGAGGCACCTGCATCCAGGATTCCTCGCCGGCCGGATCCTCGAGAAGATAGGGAGTCACCGCCGGATCTTGACGCCGGACCACCCACCGTTCTTTCTCAAGCGGGTTAAGCAGCCATCGCAGAACGGGTAAGGCTGTGAAATGTTGCTGGCCCGTCACCTGAGCCACCTCATCATAGGTTTGGCGGGCCAGCGGCAGAGCTTCCTCAAGCCGCCAGGAAGGCGCCAGACGCTGCCCGGCGAGAGGCGTCAGGATACCCGCAGCCGCCCGGGAGCAGCCCGTGGGTGCCGCCGGATCGACAATCAGGAAACTGATTCCCCTACGGCGCAGTTCCCATGCCAAAGCGGTCCCGGCCAACCCTTGGCCCACGATCAATGCTTCGATGCGCATGGGACTCCATGCCCGGAAATACGCCGCAAGCAAGCGCTTTACTGCGGCATCAAGACCACGCGGAATCCGACTTCATTGCGGTTTTCAGTCCCTGGTTCGACCGCCAACCGGTAGGCTGGATCGAGGTCGGAAAGCGCGGAACGTAGCCAGGAGGCCCCACGCAGGATTTTTCGACTCGTCCCAGCCCACTCTGGTTTGACAGTGGCTCCGGCCGCCCGGGCCTTATTGACGATTTCCAAGGAATACCAGTCCTCGCACCATTCCCACACATTGCCCTGGACATCGCGCAGTCCCAACGCGTTGGGCTGGCTCGAACCCACTGGCAGGGGCCCCTTTTTGTTGGAAAGCGAGGCAAACACCGTGCCGGCAGGAGCTTCTCCGGCGGAAAAAAAGGTCCACTCCTGATCGGTGGGCAACCGGTAGGCATAGCCTTTTGGCAACGTCCCGCGTCCCTGTTCAATGACCGTCAATTTCTCGCAAAAGCGCTTGGCATCATACCAGGTCACACTGTCGACAGGCTGCTCCGGATTGGGAAAATAGCTGGGATTTTTCTGCATCACGCTCTGAAAAGCCGATTGCCTTACTTCCGTCTCGGCCACCCAACCCTTCATTTCGTTGATCCACACCATTTTGGAACCGAGATGATTCGTAAAATCCCGGTTCAGCACCGGCTGGGGATCAAAGTTGAGCGAGGCATTGAACTCCAGCGTTTGCCCGGGCAGAAGTTCCCCGGAAACGTCGACGGAACGATACTGGTCTTTCGACAACGTGAACGCGTAATGCCCCGGCCTGACAAAGCCTTTCCGGAGAGGCGTCCGTCCCATGGGCACCCCCAGGGAAACCACCGCCGCTCCGGATGGTTGGCTGTTGAGGGAGATGGCCCCGTATTGGAAAGCAAAATTGATTTCGGAAGACTCCCCCGCCGAGATCTCCCGGGACAAGACCACATCATCCAGCCCTTCCCGCTTGGCGGTGAATTCATAATTGCCCTCGGGCAATTCCCATTGGAAAGGGGTCTCAACTCGGGATCCTCCAAGCTGCTTGTTGTCAATCAAAACTGAGGCTCCTGGAGGATCGGACACGAAAGAAACAAGGCTCCTCTTCCAGGCAAATTCGAGCGATTGATCATCGCCCATCGTGACTTCCACGGAACGTCGAATGACCGGCCAGTCGAGATGACGCAATTCCAGCTGATGTCGCCCCACGGGAAGGTCAGTCAGACTGAGCGGAGTCACCCCCACCAGACGGCTCCGGGTCTTGTCCACCGGTGTCAACCAGACCTCGGCACCGATGGGATCGCTGGTGATTTTCAGCCCACCACTGGCAAAGACATGGGACACACTCGCCATGCGGCTGTGACGAACCTTGACGTTTTCCTCATGGACGGGAAAGCCCGGCAGAGATAGGAAGACTTTGTAATCCCCTTCCCCGAGTTCTTCAATTTTCGCAGGCGTCTTGCCCTCCTTGAGAACCAACTCCTTGGCCGGCGGCTCCGGAGCGGGAGGGTCCGACGGAAGAGCCGGCGGATCGGAGGCTTTGACAATTTTGAATTCCACCCCGGCCGGGACGCTGGAGACTTCGATGTTTCCCGAACTCCGCTCCAGAACGATTCCCTTGATCTCCAGATCCTCGCTTCCTTCGACGCGCAATTGCCGCTTCACCGGCACAAAGCCTTCCTTTTCAACGACCATTTGGTAAATGCCCGCAGGCACTCCGGCAAAAACGGCGGGACTTTTTTGAACCTCCAAGTCACCCACGCGGACCAGTGCCCCGTCAGGAGCAGCCTCCACCTTGACCATGGCCCGGGCCTTTTCGAGATGTTTCTCAATCACGGACAAAGTGGCACTGGCTTCGATATTGTTGGGATCCCCCTCCAAAACACGCTGACAGGCTTCCCTGGCTTCCAGCCAATGCGCTTGGCCCACCGCGAGCCGGATCTCAGCGAGCGCGGTGGCGGTTTCCGCAGAGCTCTCGATCGCCGGAGCGGGAGGCGCCACTGATCCGGATGCTGTGTTTGCCTCCGGACGCCCCTGCTGCAGAAGAGTGCTAACGAGGTATCCCGCCCCGGTTCCAAAGACGAGAGCGAGAAAGACCAGCCCAACCGCCTTCGCGGGAGAAAGCCCCCGATGGCCTTGGCTCCGCCGAGGCGGTGGCAGGTCAATCACATCGCGGTGATGAGATGGATCGTGGGATGAAGGATTCATGGGATGATCGCGAAAACTAGAGGGTTGCTTTTTTCCAGCAGACTGATCACGTTCGTTTCGATGAGTGGCAGTTCTCTCTTTGGTTTTCCTCGTTTCAAATTGCTCTGGGGCCTGGCCTTACAGAGCATGGTTACATGCATTATTTTCGCCAACTCAGCAAGTGTGACAGCTGAAACGACACGAAAACCCGCCGAAAAGCCCAATCTGGTCCTCATCATGGCCGACGATCTGGGCTATTCCGAACTGGGATGTTACGGTCAAAAAATCATCCGCACCCCCCATCTCGACGGCCTCGCCGCAGGCGGAATCCGCTTCACTGAGGCCTATTCCGGACAGGCGGTCTGCGCGCCAGCCCGCTGTGCCTTGATGACCGGGAGACACATGGGGCATGCTGCAATCAGGGACAATGCCAACCCTCCAGGGAGCGTGAATGCGCCTGAAAAAGGCGAATTCCCCGGGCAATTGCCACTCCCGGACAGTACGGTGACCATCGCGGAGGTCTTGAAAAATCGCGGCTATGCAACCGCCGGCTACGGCAAGTGGGGCCTGGGCAATGCCGGCACCACCGGCGATCCCCTGCGGCAGGGCTTCGACGACTTCGGAGGCTTCCTCTGCCAAGTCCATGCTCACAACCACTATCCCCGCTTTCTCTGGAAAGGAGGGCAAAAGATCAACCTGCCTGGAAACGACCGTACCCTCAAGGGAGAGAGCTATTCCCAGGACTTTTTCGTCAAGTGGGGCAAAGAATTTATCCGGGCGCACCAAGATGGCCCATTTTTCCTTTACCTCCCGTTTGCGGTTCCACATCTCTCCATCCAAGTGCCGGACCAGGATGTCGCCGAATACACCGGGATCGTGAAGGAGGCCGACTATGTCCACAACGCCTACCTCCAGCACCCCACCCCACGGGCCGCGTATGCCGCCATGATCACACACATGGACCGTGGCATCGGAGAAATCCTGACGCTCCTCGATGACCTCAAACTCTCGGACAACACCTTGGTGATTTTCACGAGCGACAACGGCCCCACCTATGACCGCCTCGGTGGATCGGACTCGGAGTATTTCCGTAGCGCGAATGGTTTCCGAGGGCTCAAAGGAAGCCTTTATGAAGGAGGCATCCGGGTTCCTCTCATCGCAAAATGGCCGGGCCGGATCTCCGCCGGACAGACCAGTGACCATGCCTGTGCTTTTTATGATCTCTTCCCCACCCTCTGCGAAGTGTCAGGCACTCCGGTTCCTCCGGACACGGCGATTGACGGGCTGAGTTTCGCGCCTCTTTTCACCGGAGCCCCACAGAAACCTCACGATTTCCTCTACTGGGAATTCAGCTCCTATGGCGGCCAGCAGGCAGTCCGCAAAGGAAACTGGAAAGGGATCCGTCAGGGCCTGATCCCTGCAAGGAAAAAGCCCGAAGCAACGGCGAATCTCGAATGGGAATTGTACGACCTCGCCAATGATCCCGGCGAAACCAAGAATGTGGCGGCAGGCCACCCCGAAGTGGTGGCTGAAATCCGTGCCATCGCCAAAGGCCAACACCAGCCTTCCCCGACCTTCCGTTTCCCGGTGCTCGACCGCGGTGAGTAAGGCCCATCGTGCGAACAGGCCCGTCGCGTCACCCTTGGATCAGGGCCAGGGACTCGAGTTCCAAAACGAAATGCCCTTGCGTCCTTTTCCCAGAAGACGTATGGATGCGTCCCGCTGCATCCCCCCTAGGAATGTCCTCTTACATCTCTGATCCCCTGCTGGAAAAATCGTCTCTTTACCGGGAATTTCTCGCAGAACTCCGTGAAATTGAACGACACAAGTGGTTCAAAAGCGAGCAGGCGGGACATGACATCGGTTTTGAGACAGCTTTGGTGGACTGGTCACTAAATCACCGAGCTGAATGGCGCCGCAGCCGCCAAGCCGCGAAAAGCCAACCCGCCGAGGTGGCCTGACTTCGGAGCCACGCCGTCAGAAGCCCGGGGTGGCGGAGATGAGCCGCTCCAACTTGACGATGTCTTCGCCAAACTTGCGGATCCCCTCCGCCGTTTTTTCGGTCGCCATGGCATCCTCGTTGAGCATCCAGCGGAACGCCTTCTCGTCACAAACCATGGGCTGAATGTCTGATTGGAGGGCGGCCTCAACGGTCAATTTCGCGATGATCGGATCCGAAGAAGCCTGCAGTTCGCCCAGGAGCCCTGGGCTGATGGTGAGAAGATCGCAGCCACAGAGCTCGGTGATTTCTTCTTTGTTGCGGAAACTGGCGCCCATGATTTCGGTCCCAAGGCCGAACTTTTTGTAATAAGCGTAGATCTGCGTCACTGACCGGACCCCCGGATCCTCCGCTCCCGTGTAGGTTTGTCCGGTCTTGGCTTTGTGCCAGTCAAGAATGCGGCCGACAAACGGGGAGATGAGTCGCGCTCCCGCTTCGGCGCAGGCCACCGCTTGAGCCAGCGAAAAGAGCAGGGTCATGTTGCAATGGATGCCCTCCTTCTCCAGTTCGGCAGCGGCCCGGATGCCCTCCCACGTGGAAGCAATCTTGATCAGGACGCGCTCCTTGCCGATTCCTTCCTTGGCATAAAGATCTATGATCTGGCGGGCCTTGGCGAGAGTTCCCTCGGTGTCGAAGGAGAGACGCGCATCCACCTCCGTGGAGACGCGGCCTGGCACAATTTTCAGGATCTCCACCCCAAAAAGAATCAGCAACCGGTCGATCACCGCTTCCAGTCCGGCGCTGCGTTTCTCCGCCACGGCCTGGTCCAGCAACACCCGATATTCCGGCTTTTGCGCCGCCTGCAGGATGAGAGAGGGATTGGTCGTGGCATCCCTCGGCTGGTAGGCCCTCATCGACTCAAAGTCGCCGGTGTCCGCGACGACGATGGTGTGCTGCTTGAGTTGGTCGAGTTGATTCATGATCGTTCAGGGTAAAACGGCGCTCCCACGATGCAAGCAGGGAAAACCGACGCTCTAGTCACGCCGTGCGAGCCGCTTGCACGGAGGCATCTGGTGGCGCACAGTGGAAGTCATGCCAGAGCACCGCTTCACTTTTCGCCGCCGGGTTGAATTTGCCGACACCGACCTGGCAGGGATCATGCACTTCTCCAACTTTTTCCGGTTCATGGAGGTCGCGGAGCATGCTTTTTACCGTTCTCTTGGATTCACGGTGCATCCCCTGCGGCATGGGGGAGCCAATCCGGAACATCCCCGGGTCGGTTGGCCACGGGTCCATGCGTCGGCGGATTACCGCCTGCCTCTGGAATTCGAGGAGGAAGTGGAAATCGAACTTCTGGTTGAGGAAGTCCGGCAAAAAGTGATCAAATACTTTTTTCGCTTTTGGAAACAGCCCGATGGGGACCGTCTTCTCGCCGCCACCGGTCGGTTTACGGTGGTCTGTGTCACCTTCGACGAAACCACCCAACGAATGAAGGCGACGCCCGTGCCACCGGTCTTTCTGGACCGGATCGTCCCCTCTCCCGCCGAGGTTTTGAGGGAAGCCACCCAGGGAGGCCATCCCGGTTAGCTCTTGGCCCATGTTTCCAACACCACAACGCCTCCATGTGGTCTGCGCCATTCTCCGCGACAGGGAGGGCCGAATCCTTGCCGCCCAGCGCCCCACGGGCAAGGCTCTCGCTGGAAAGTGGGAATTTCCCGGCGGCAAGGTCGAGCCCGGAGAACTTCCGGAAGCGGCCCTGCAACGGGAATTGCGCGAAGAATTGGGCATCGAAACCGACATCGGCAGGGCCCTGTCGGTCGTGAGCCATTTGAGTCAGGAAGTGGAAATCCTGCTCTGCCCCTACGAAGTCAGCCACCGCAGCGGGGTCATCGAAAGCAGGGAACACGCAGAGTTGCGATGGCTCGATCCGCGCGGAGAAGCGTGGCTCGGCCTCGCTTGGGCCGAAGCGGACCTTCCCATCGTGGAGGAACTGAGACGATCACAGTCAGGGGTCGACAGCTTTGACCTTTCAGCGAAGGAGCCGGAGCCAAGCCTTCGGGGCATTCCCCCCGAACGGTAGTCGATCGCGTATGAATCGCCTCGTATGCAAAACCCGCCAAGGGGTAAACTGAGCGGTCGCTGATGAATCCATCCGATCCCCGCGCCTTGTCCATCTCCTGCAGGGTTCCTCTCGCTCTTCTGGCCTGCCTGATTCTGGCCGGAATACTGTGCTCGCGGCCAGGCTCCGGAGGGGAGTTGATGGGAAAACCCGCCGACTTGGATGATTTCCCGGGCGCTCCCCACCCCTTGAACAAGGACAGCTTTGGCGCGCTGCTTTCCCACTCACCTTTCCTCCGGTCGCTCAATCTCTCCGATTCCCTCCTCCTGACCGGCATTGCCCGGATCGGAGGCGAAATCTATGTCACTCTCCTGGACCGGGAAACCAAGGAATCCTACACCGTCTCCGGTTCGGCCAATGCCCAAGGATGGCGTCTCGTCGGCATCACAGGCGACGAGGCGGACCTCAAATCCGTGACCGCGGAAATTGCGATTGCCGGAGGCGGGATCTGTTCCGTCCGGTTCGATGAGCGCCAACTCAAGCCCGGCGAAGGCAAACCTGCGGGAGGCTCCGGACGAGGACCGGGGGCGACGACCGGCGCCCCGACTTCGCCACGAGATTACCGGGAAGGAATCTCGGGGGACGGATTCCGGGGCCCACCGCCCCCGGAACTTGTTAAAAAGCTCTCCCAACTGGGCGAAGATCAGCGTCAAGAATTGATCCGGAAAATTGGCGAGATCCGCGACAAAAACCGGGAGTTGAGCAGCGCGGACAGACAGGTGATGTTCGTCCGGATGGTTGACCGCGCCCTGCAGGAGAAACGGTGACCCACACCGGTAAAATGGAATCCCGCACCTCAGGCTGGCAGACGGTCGAGCCTGAAACGCTGTCCGCGCTGCGGACGCCGGGACCTGCAGGCAATGAATCCGCGAACTGCGGGAAGTGTAGTCCAAATAGACGCAAACACGCACTACCCTCGGCCCATCTATTCTGGCATGATGTTTAACAGCAATGCCAAAGCCGCCCCTGTTTTTGCCATCGATGAACCGGAGAACTTTTCTCACGGCCTCCACCGCTGCCTTGACGGGTCTCCGGAGTGGTTCCAGCCTGGCGGCAGGGGGCTCCCCGCCCCCTACGCTGGGGGCCAGAAAGCCCGCAAAGTCAGCCATTGTGTTTTTTCTCTGCGGCGGCTCCTCCCACATCGACATGTGGGACCTCAAACCCGATGCGCCTTCCGAATTCCGCGGTGAGTTCAACCCGATCCGCACCACGGCTCCCGGCTTCCGCATTTCGGAACATCTCCCCCTGTTGGCCAAGCAGGCGAAGCATTTTTCCCTCGTCCACGGGGTCACTGACGGAGGGCAGGCCACCGGGGACCATCATGCGGGTTACTATTTCAACCTGACCGGTCATGCCCCGGACGCCACTTTCCGCCAATTGGGAAATGACCGTCGCCCCTACCCGACCGACTGGCCCTACATGGGCAGTGTCGTGGGATCCCGCCGGCCTCCGCACCCCAGCCTGCCCCAGATCATCAGCCTGCCCCACCGGCCGAGCCGTCCACCCTACACCCGGCCCGGGCAGTTCGCCGGGAAACTCGGACTCGAGCATGATCCCTTTTACCTCATGGGGAACACCGAGAATCCGTTGCATTTTACCTCGCCGACCCTCAGTCTCGAAGGCCTCTCAACCGGGCGACTGGGCGACCGTCAGGCACTTCTCCAGGCTCTCAATGCGGCCCGGACCGAGCTGGACCACGAAGCCCAAGTGGATGCCACGATCCGTCAGCAGGAAAAAGCCTTCGCGCTGCTCGGCTCGTCCCAAACCAGTGGGGCATTCGACATCGCCAAGGAACCCCCCTCAGTGGTGGAGCGCTACGGACGCACCATCAATGGCACCAGCCTGCTGATGGCCCGCCGGCTCGTGGAGGCGGAAGTCCCTTTCATCACGGTCTTTTGGCGGGAGAATATGGATCTCGCCAAGAAATGCCGGAGTGCCGGCGGCTGGGACACCCACGGGAACAACTTCAACTGCCTCCGCGATCACTTGCTGCCAGAGTTTGATCAAGGGCTTTCCGCTCTCATTGAAGACCTCTCCCAACGGGGACTCTTGGATCAGACACTGTTGCTGGTGACGAGCGAGATGGGACGCAAACCCCGCATTGGGGACCGCCGCTCCGGTGGGGTGGAAGGCGCGGGCCGCGACCACTGGACAGCTTGCATGAGTGTGCTGATGGCCGGAGGCGGCATCCAGGGAGGCCATGCGTTCGGCGAGACCGACGCCCGGGCCGAGTATCCCAAGCATCACCCTGTCGATCCGGCGGATGTGGTCAAGACGGTCTACCATGCCATGGGGGTGAACGATCTGTCCGCAGTGGATGCTCAAGGTCGCCCCTACAACCTGCTCGACACCGGCCGTCCGATACTGGAACTCTTCGGCTGAAGGTCCCAGGGACACTCTGGATCAGCCTGCCTCAGACCAACTCCGGCATCGGCTTGTGTCCGTCGACGAGGTAATGCGGCCGGCCGGTGAAATCGGTGATCATCGGCTGGTTGATGTCAATGCCCATCCGGTGATAAATGGTGGCGAAAACTTCGCCGAAATGCACCGGACGTTCGGTGGGCTCGCCACCCAGCCGGTCCGTGGCTCCGATGACCTGCCCCGTGGGCATGCCGCCACCCGCGAGGACACCGCAGCCGACCCGCGGCCAGTGGTCGCGTCCCGCGTCTTTGTTGATCATCGGAGTGCGGCCGAACTCTCCCCAGGCCACCACGGTGACATCCTTGTCAAGCCCGCGCTCATGCAGGTCCTCGACAAGGGCGGAAAGCCCCTGATCAAAGAGCGGAGCATGCCCGCGCATGCCATTGAAGTTGTCGCTATGGAAATCCCAGCGGCCGAAATTGAGCGTCACGCAGCGGGCTCCCGCCTCCACAAGACGGCGCGCGAGGAGGAAATGTTCCAGGTTGCGGGGCGCACCGTCGCCAAAGTTTCTGGGATCGCCTTTGCCGTAGCGGGCGCGGACTTTGGGATCCTCCTTGTCGAGATTGAGAGCCTCGGCCAGCTCACTGGACGTCAGAACCCCGAATGCCTGCTGAGTGAAGGAATCCATCCCCTCCATGAGGCGGCTTTGGTCGGCCTCCCGCCGGAACTGGTCGAAGGAACTGAGCAGACCACGACGGTCACCGAGACGGTCCAAGGTCACATCCTTTAACACCATGTCCTCTTTCCCCGGGCCTGAAACTTTGAAGGGGCCATTGGCGGCACCGAGAAAACCCGGTTTACCGGAGCTGCCGTAGGGAGGATGCCCGGCGCGTGGAGCCAGTCCCACAAAGGGTGGGATCCCGGGCTGGGAGGGTCCCATCAGCTTGGAAAGCACCGCCCCCATGGAGGGCCACCCCCCGGGAGGCTGCCCCAGTTGATTGAGCGTGGAGCCGTCGCGCCCGGTGTAGCACATGAACGAATCATGGGACCCGTTTTTCGCTCCGACGAGTGATCGGATGGGAACGAGCTTGTCCATGATTTTGGCCATCCGGGGCAACAGTTCACAGATCTGAATGCCCGGGACATTGGTGGGGATGGGCTGGAATTCCCCGCGCATTTCAGAAGGCGCATCCATTTTCAGGTCATACATGTCCTGATGGGGGGGAGCCCCGGCCATGTAAATCATGATGACCGCTTTTTTGGAATTTATCAGACCGGAGAGCCCTTCGGCGTGAAGCAGTTCAGGCAGCGCCAGCCCCCCCATGCCCAATGAACCAATGCGCAAGAAGTCGCGTCGCGAAAGACCATCGCAAAAAGGTGAGCGTGAAGGACCGGAGATCGACAGCATGGTGCCTTACTAAAGCCCTCTCCCGCATCCCTGCCACAGCGCGATCACGGGAGAGCGCCAACTATTGGTTCTCAGCTTCCCACGACTGGTATTCCGGTGACCGTAGAAAGGCCTCGAACTGAGGCTCTGTGAGATCCTTCGCCAGCAGAACACTTCCGAAGCGTTCCTTCAAGCCCCGCAGTTCTTTAACCACGCCGGGAAAATCCTCCCGCCCGCAGCACACCGCCAAACGCAGATCTACCAAAGCCAAAAGATCGGGCTCCTCCGCCTCGGCTGCGGCGACACTCTCGGCCGCGCCGTCCAGGTCTCCTTCGAGAATTTGGACATTCCCTTTCAGGACATGAAGGAAAGGATCGCCGCCGACAACCTCGGCCACCTTCGCCAAAGCGGCATAGACTCCCTGCCAGTTTTTCTTGATGATGTGAACATCCAAGCCCAACAGTTCCGTCGTGGCATCCTTCAATATCCCCGGGGCCGCCTCCAGCGCCTCGAGATACTCGGCCTCATACCGGATATTCTCCGGTTTTCCTTGCAGCATCTGAAGACTCTGCAGGTAGGCGATGAACGTGACCCGCATGTGGCGCGATTTTTCAGGCAGGGCGTGATAGGCTGCCACCGCCTCGTCAAAGGCCCCTTCTTTGACTCTGTTGGTCACTTTTTGGATGGCCAGGAGTTGTTCCTTCGTGCTCTCCGAAGGAATGCCCAGCGCCCGGGACAGCAGGGAGGTGTCATTGAGCATCGAGGCCATGGCCTGACGGGCCTCACTCGTGACATAGGAGCCGAACATATAATTGAAGATGTCCATCACCTTGAAAGAATCCCCGTCCCGCCGGACCACGAGATCAAGGTAATTCACCCCACCATCTGGAGGGAACACCCGCATCAACAGGACCGGCACCCCGTCCCGCTCTCGCGCACGCAGGCAAGTGAAGTTCCCTGTGGAGATTTGGGTGAGCAACCCAGTCTGCCTCAGACTGTCGGTGAACCCTTTGCGGGCGCCCTCCAGCATTCCCGGAAGCTCCAGACCATCGAAGACCCGGGCCTCCACCGCCGCGAGATCGACGAACGCATTGGCCTGTTCCAGTTGCCGTGTATTGAGCAGCGCCGCCAGATCATCTCCGAAAGTCTTGAGCCGCCCAAACTCTTCTTCGGAAAGCGGCAAATCTTCCAGAGCATTTCCTTGCGGCGGCTTCTGCGGAGAGGCTTTCAGCCCCGGTGTTTCCAGAGTCGCCGGGGCTCTCTTTTTGATCTGCAAGTATGCCGGCAGCGCCACCGAAAGGAGAAGCAGAAAGGACAAACCGATCACCACCACGGCGGCAATCCAACATCCCAGTCGACTCGTTTTGGTTACCGGCGAGCGGGTGGGGACGACCGGAGGCGGGAGCGGAGGTGGAGTTGGATTCATGAAAGAAAAATACCCGGGAGCCTTCAACCATAGCGCAAAAGCTGATAACAGACAAGACATCCCCTCGTCACCAAGCCTGGCAGACCGAACCACACCAGAAGCAGCGCCCGAGAATGGTTTCCGGAGCTGCTGATGCCTCGGCAAGGCCCCAAAGAGGAACACCTGCTAGTTGTCCCGTCGTGTTGGGCAATCAAGTCGCGGGCTTCAGCACGGTCGGCTCGGCCCCCAATTTGATGGTCGGGACGCGGTCTTTCAGCGACAGGGCTTCCAGCCCTCCAGGAGGAAGCTCGTTGGGAAAAAGCACATGCAATTCACGATAGCGTCCGTCTTTCCAGTGGTCCTGGGAAATGAGCCAGCGTTTGACAAACTCAGCCACCGAGCGCCGGGCCGGATCGCTCACCTCCTGCAGCGTCCGCTTGTCGGCCGCCCGGACCGCCAGCTGGGGCGACAGGCTGGCCTCCAGCTGCGTAAGATTTTCCTCGGCATTCCACCGCCCCCAACCGGACTGCGTTTTCTTCTTGAGCCCCGAAGTGTCAAAGGCGACGGGCAAGGATGGCAGAAGTGGGGGAGCAACGACCACCAGCGTGCCATCTTCCTGGCCCTTGATTTGCCAACTGCCATTGAGGTCGATGTGATACCGGTAGGTCGCCGGAACACTGATCTCTGAAACCGTGGTGCCGAGGGAAACCAAAGAAGCAATCCGGAGCTCGGAAACTCGCGTGAAGGTTTCCGTCGAGGTGGCAGTGGCCACTTCCAGGATATTTCCCAGATTGCCTTTTGTCTCCAGTTGGCGCCATTGGGCGAAGGTCATCGCGATCGCCTGCGGGCGCATGTTCTCACTGATGCCAACCACCGTCTTGGCAATGGCATCCACCGTCTTGTTGCCCAAATCAAGGATCTGCCCTGTACCTCGGGCCACTTTTTCAGCGGTGTAGATGTAGAAAGTCAACCAGAAGAGGCCCCCGATCAGGGCCAATCCGAGCACCACCGTTCCAAAGGACGGTCCACGTTTGGTGCCATACCCCCTTGCGGTTTTCCGCTCCTCGTTGTCGCTGGGGTTGCCGGAATCCATGAGACAGAATACACCCGTCACAGAAACCGTGCGATGCCTTCTGTGATTTCTTCGGAGAGGACCTGACGGAACCACGCAGCCGAGCAACGGTCACATTCCCACCGGTTGGAAATAAAACCGCACTCCACAAGGGCGGCCGGACCTTTGGTCGATTGGAGGACTTTGAGACGGTTTGCTTTGGTTCCCCGGTTGCGGGTTTTGATGCGCCTCCCCAGCTCCGACTGCATCACCGAGGCCAAGCGCTGCCCGGATTGGCTTCCCGGGTAGTAAAAACTCTCGATCCCCCGGATGCTGCGGTCCTTGTGCGCATTGAAATGAAGGCTGACGAAAATGCTGCCTTCGTAATCGTTGGCGATCTTGGCCCGGTTTTCCAATTCCACATACACATCCGTGGACCGTGTCAGCAGGCTGGGCACCCCGGCCTTTTTCAAGTTTGCGGAGACACGTTTGGCGAGGTCCAGCGTCAGGTCTTTTTCTTTCACCCCATACCAGTAGGAACCCCCATCCTTGCCGCCATGGCCTGGATCAAGAATGATGCGTGGCTTGCCGGCCGCCGCTGGCAGTTCATCCATGAGCGGCAGGGTCAAGGCAACCCCGGTCAGACCACGCAGGAATTGCCGCCGGTCATGGGGCGCCAATGCGGTCTTGGAAATCTCAAAATCTTTCATGATCGGGAAAATACTGCGGGCATGATAATTCAACGATTCCATAATGTCAATATTTTCTATACATCCTCTTAGGTGGGTTCAGAATCGCTCCCAAAAGAAAAACTCACGCGTTCCCGTGCTTGCCCTTTTTGACAAAAACTCCTAAAATTCGCGTTTTCCCCCCGGCCTCTCCGGTTGACAAGACCAAGGGTAACCGGGGGGACATTGATTTTCCGACACCTGAACCATCCGCTACCTGCCCACATGACCTCCAATCTCATCTACCTCATCCCGGCCTTTGGGCTTTTGGCTTTGATTTACACCTGGTGGCGCTCCCGCTGGGTGGCCCAGCAGGATCCGGGTACGGTGAAAATGCAGAAAATCGCGGCAGCCATTTCCACGGGGGCCATGGCCTTCCTCAAAGCGCAATACCGAGTCCTCGCTGTCTTCGTTCTCGCCGTGGCCGCCCTGCTCGCCTTTGGTGGCATGAAAAACGAGCAATCCCATCCCTTGGTGGCGGTTGCGTTCATCGTTGGAGCCTTTTGTTCCGCACTCGCCGGCTTCATCGGCATGCGGGTGGCGACGAAAGCCAATGTCCGCACCACGGCGGCGGCGCGGACCTCGCTCGGTGAGGGACTCAAGGTCGCCTTTGCGGGAGGCTCCGTGATGGGCATGGGGGTCGTCGGTCTCGGCGTGCTCGGCTTGGGGATCCTTTTTGCGGTGTTCAGAAACACCATCGGCACTTCGCCCGATGCCATCAACCAAGTGCTCACCATCATCACCGGATTCAGCTTTGGAGCGTCATCGATCGCTCTTTTCGCCCGTGTGGGTGGCGGCATTTACACCAAGGCGGCCGACGTCGGAGCCGACCTGGTGGGCAAAGTGGAAGCAGGCATTCCCGAAGATCACCCCCTAAATCCCGCCACCATCGCTGACAATGTGGGAGACAACGTGGGAGACGTTGCCGGCATGGGCGCGGATTTGTTTGAGTCTTATGTCGGTTCGATCATCAGCTCCATGGTGCTCGGAGCGGTCTTCATGAAACTTGCCGAGTTCAAGGACAGTTTCGAGAGCCTTGGAGCGGTGCTTCTGCCGCTCGTCATCGCCGGATGGGGCATTGTCGCCTCGGTCATCGGTTCTTTCCTCGTCCGCGTCAAAGAAGGGGGCAATCCCCAACGGGCATTGAATTTCGGCGAGGCCATCGCCGGGGTGATCCTACTCGCCGGCACCGCCCTGCTCTGCCAGTGGATGCTTCCCGCCTCCTGGGTTCTTGATGGTCAGACCTACACTTCCTGGGGAGTTTTCTGGACGATCCTGATCGGGCTGCTCTCGGGAATCGCCATCGGCTATGTCACCGAACATTACACCGGCACCGGCCACGGTCCGGTCATCGGCATTGTCAAGCAATCCACCACCGGTTCGGCCACGAACATCATCTCCGGGCTCGGCGTCGGCATGCTCTCCACCGCCATCCCGGTCATCATTCTCTCCGGTGCCATTCTCGGAGCCTACCACTTCGGGGGACTCTACGGTATCGCCCTTGCGGCCGTCGGTATGCTGGCCAACACCGGCATCCAACTCGCGGTCGATGCCTATGGCCCGATCTCGGACAACGCGGGCGGCATTGCCGAAATGAGCGAGCTTCCCAAAGAGGTGCGCGGCCGAACCGACAAGCTCGACGCCGTCGGAAACACCACCGCCGCCATCGGCAAGGGTTTCGCCATCGGATCAGCCGCACTTACCGCCTTGGCCCTTTTCGCGGCTTACAAGACCTCCTACGAACACACTCCGGGACACTCCACACTCACCATCGACATCACCAGTCCCCGCGTCATCTCCGCCCTGCTCGCCGGAGCGATGCTGCCCTTCCTGTTTTCCGCCATGGCCATGGAAGCCGTGGGACGCGCCGCCATGGCCATGATCGAGGAAGTGCGCCGCCAATTCCGGGAAATTCCGCAGCTCCGGGCCGCGGTCGATGCCATGCTCCGCCAAGGCGACAAGCCGCATGAGGCTTGGGATGCCGAAGACCGCCGAATTTTCGATGCCGCTGATGGCAAAGCCGAATACGGACGT
Organism: Akkermansiaceae bacterium; assembly: GCA_024233005.1. Lineage (GTDB taxonomy): Bacteria > Verrucomicrobiota > Verrucomicrobiia > Verrucomicrobiales > DEV007 > JACKQE01. The sequence continues at coordinate 114,832 of JACKQE010000003.1, forward strand.
TGCGTGGAGATCTCGACGAATTCCGCCATCAAACAGATGGTGAAACCCGGCCTGCTTGCGGTCTCCGCGCCGGTGGTGGTCGGTTTCATCTTCGGAGGGGACATGCTCGGCGGCCTGCTTGCCGGGGTTACCGTTTCCGGGGTCATGATGGCCCTCTTCATGTCCAATGCCGGCGGAGCGTGGGACAATGCCAAGAAAATGATCGAGGAAGGCTACACGACAGCAGAGGGCCAGCATCTTGTGAAAGGCTCCGATGCGCACAAGGCCGCGGTTGTGGGCGACACCGTGGGTGATCCTTTCAAGGACACCGCCGGACCTTCCTTGAACATTCTCCTCAAACTGATGTCCGTGGTGGCCCTGGTCATCGCTCCATTCATCAAATAACGGCGAGCCTTGTCAAAAAGCATGCGATCTAAAACGGAGCCCACGCGGCTCCGTTTTTTGTGATCACCAGCCAACTCCTGGCAATGCTGGGGCGTTACAAAAATTCCCATCAATTATCATGGGCAATCTTCGGGGGACATGCCAATTTGGCCTCGTTCGATGAACCCTCATCGCACTGCCTCCTCCCACCACATCCCATCTGCCATGCCCAGCCCCAACGCCCCGACCCACAGCACCACCATCGGTTACCTGCTCTGGATTTTTGGTTTCCTCGGCTCTCATCGCTTTTATTTCGGCAAGCCCGTCACCGGCACCATCTGGTTCCTCACCTTGGGACTCTGCGGGGTGGGTTGGCTGATCGATCTGTTCCTGATTCCGGGGATGGATCGCAAAGCTGAACGTCGCTTCATGGCCGGACCGGTTGACTATTCGACAGCCTGGCTGCTCCTGACTTTCCTTGGAGTTTTCGGAGTGCATCGTTTCTACATGGGAAAACCGTGGACGGCCGTGCTTTACCTCTTCACGGGCGGATTGCTGGGGATCGGTTGGATCTATGACTTCTGCACTTTGAACGGCCAGGTCGACGAGAAAAACCGGGAGGCGGCCGGCACCGCCTTGGTTCCGGCTTGAACCAGGGATCCCGCAAAACGGCACTGGCGCGCTCATATGACCGTGCTAGGGTCGCGGAATGCGTTTTCCCCTTCATCCTTTCGCCTTCGGTCTGCTGGCGCTGGCATTGACCGCCAGCACCCTCGCTCCAGCCTTCTCCACCGCCCAGGAAGCCAAGCCTCTACGGGCCCTCCTCATCTGCGGAGGCTGCTGCCATGACTATGCGAAGCAGCACGTGATCCTCAGCAAGGGGATCTCGGAGCGCGCCAATGTCGTGGTCGATGTCGTCCACTCAGAGGACCGTGGCACCACCCCGCGCTTTCCGATCTATGAAAAAGCGGACTGGGCCAAGGGATACGATGTGATCATCCATGACGAATGCGCCGCTGGAATCAAGGACCTGCCCTACGTTGAAAACATTCTGCAAGCCCACAAAACGGTGCCTGCGGTGAATCTGCATTGCGCGATGCATTGCTACCGCACCGGGACCGACCATTGGTTCAAGTATCTCGGATTGCAATCCAGCGCCCATGGACCGCAGGAACCCATCGCGATCACCTTTGCCGACAAAGCGCACCCCATCACCAAAGGGCTCGCCGATTGGACCACCATCAAGGAGGAACTCTACAACAACATTGACATATTTGATGCGCATCCGCTCGCCATGGGCAGGCAGATGGTGAAAGGTCAGGCGGTGGAGTCGGTCGTCGCCTGGACCAACCAAACCCTGGGTGCGAGAACCTTCTCCACCACCATCGGCCACAACAATGAAACCGTGGCCGATCCGCGTTACCTCGACCTCGTGACCCGGGGCCTGCTCTGGGCCTGCGACAAGCTCGACGCGGACCATCTCAAAGCATACCAGGGGCCTCCCGGTTCCGTGACCAATCTGCTCTCCCAGCCCAAGGGTGCGGAAAAAGCCACCGCCACTCCGCCCCCCGCTCCGAAGGATGCGGTGCCGGTCACCCTCAGCGCGTCCAGCGAGGAGTCCGGCAAACAAAACTACGTCTGGCGGGCCGTGGACGGGAACAAGGACACCCGCTGGTGCGCCGCCAACGGCACCAGACCGCAATGGCTTCAATTGGAATTTGACGCTCCCCGCCGCGTCTCCGGAGTCCGCATCACCTGGGAAAGCGACAACAATATTTACCATCACAAAATCGAAGGATCCACGGATGGAAAAACATGGACCCTGCTGACGGATGCCACCCATTCCGCCAAACCGGGAGACAGCGAGGACTCCTGGGAAGCGGCCAACCTCAAATTCATCAAGATCACGGGAACGGGAACCTCCGCTGGGGGATGGATCAGCATCCGGGAGTTGACATTGCAGGGGGACGGACTCAAGGCACTGGCGCCCAAGCTCAGCCAAGCCCAGCAAGCAGCCGCCCAAAAGGAACAAGCCAAGGCGAATGATCCCTATGCCAAAGAAGGCATCAATCCACCCAGCATCCGCAAGCTGACCCCGGAGCAGGAAAAAGCCATCCTCTCCGACGTGAAAATCCCCGATGGCTTTGAGATGACGCTGTTCGCTTCGCCTCCGGCGGTGAACTACCCGGTCTTCGTTGCCGCCGCCCCTGATGGCACGCTCTACGTCAGCAGCGATGGGAACGGGTCGCTTGGCCGGAACCCAAAGCGGGGACGCATTCTCCGCCTGCGGGATCTCGACGGTGACGGTCGGGCTGATGAGACCAAAGTCTTCTGTGAAGTCGACAGTCCCCGAGGCCTCGTCTGGGACCATGACCGCCTCTATCTCGTGCATCCTCCGGATGTCAGCGCTTTCATTGATCGGGATGGCGATGGCGTGGCCGAAGAAAAGCAGACTCTCATCAAGGGGATCGCCTTTGGCTTTGCAGACCGCCCGGCAGACCACACTACCAACGGCCTCAGTCTTGGCATTGACGGCTGGCTCTACATCGCCGGAGGGGACTTTGGTTTCATGGACGCGGTCGGGACCGACGGACGCCACCTGCAGCACCGCGGGGGAGGAGTCATCCGCCTGCGACCCGACGGCTCCGGGCTCGAAGTCTACGCCACCGGCACCCGGAACATTCTGGAAGTCTCGGTGAGCCCGACGATGGAGATATTTGCCCGGGACAACACCAATGACGGAGGAGGCTGGGATGTCCGGTTCCATCACTTCGTGGGAGGCGAGAACCATGGTTACCCGCGGCTCTTCAAAAACTTCAATGAAGAATGCATCCAGCCTCTCGCGATCTATGGAGGCGGCTCCGGATGCGGGGCCCTCTATCTTGACGAGCCGGGATTTCCGGCCGGATGGAACGACCGTCCCTACACCTGCGACTGGGGCACCGGTGCCCTGTGGCGCCATACCGTGCAAGCATCGGGAGCCACTTACGCAGAGCCGGAAAAACCCGAACCCTTTATCCGCATGACCCGCCCGACCGACGGGGACGTCGACGGGATGAGCCATGTCTACCAGGCGAGTTGGAAAGGCGCCACGTTCAATTGGGAAGGCCCGGATGTGGGTTACATTGTTCAGGTCAAACCGAACGGTTTTCAAGCCGCCGCCTTGCCCGATTTTGCCACCCTTGGAGAACCGGAACTGATCACCCTGCTCGAATCCCCCAGTTCCCGCCGCCGTCTCGAGGCTCAACGCACCCTGATCCGTCGAGGCCTCACCGGGGACACCGTGCAGCGTTTGAAAGCCGTTGTGGCCGATCCGACGAAACCGCTGGCCGCACGCACGGCGGCCTTGTTCGCCACGGTGGGGCACGCTGGTTCTTCCAGGACCATCCTTGATGGCTGGGTGCCCCAAGAGGATGACAAGGTATTCGGCGCGGTACTGGCGCGGTTCCTCGCGGAGACTGCCGGTTTCCATGCCGGACAAGGTCCCCTGGAGATTCCCGCCGCCTGCCAATCCCCCGCCGGACTCGTCCAACTCAACCGGATGATCGTCGCCAGTTCCAAATGGAATGAAGCCGCCCGCCGCCAGGTCTTTGGCGCCTCGCTGAACCACAGCGATCCTGTTGTCACCCACACCGCCAGTCGGGCCTTGGCGGCCACGGGCGATGCGACGTTGGCCTTGGCCTTCCTCGATGATGCGGGCACGGCCAAAACTCCGGTGTTCCGGGCACTCGCGATGATGCACCAACCGGAAATTGTCAGCGGCCTCATCACCCGCATGGATCGCGAGACGAATGCGGAAATCCGCAAAGGACTGCTCTACGCGCTGTGCCGGCTTCACTTCCAGGAAGGCGAATGGAAGGGGGATTCCTGGGGCACCCGGCCTGACACCCGCGGGCCTTATTACCAGCCTGAGACCTGGTCCGAAAGCCCCCGCATTGCCGCCGCGCTCAAGGAAGCCCTAACCAAGGCTCCCGCGGAAGAAGCTGGCTATCTCGTGGGTGAACTCAACCGCAACCGGATCCAGTTCGGGGAGGCCCTGACGAAAATCCTCGCTCTCGCCGCGAAAAGCGACGACTATCTGGCTGACGCGGTCGCTCAGTTGGCCAGCGCCGATCCGGTGCCGACGGAAGCCGTGCCTCTGCTGGTTCGGGCGGCCCGCCAGGAAAACGCCTCCGCGGAAACCCTTGCCCAGGCTCTCGCCGCCCTGTCGCGCACCGACGGGTCGGAAGGATGCCAGGCATCGCTCGCCGCACTGGTTTCCCTGGCCAAAACCGAAGGCTCCGGCAAAGAACAGGAAAGCGGGCAGAGCGCTTTCTTCGAGGCTCCGAAGCTGGAGAACCACCACCAGCTGTTGGAGCAGGAAGCGGAAAAACTGGGCACCCCGACCTCCGTCTGGGCGGACGCCGCCCTGCTGAAGCTGAGCGCCCGCAAAACAGGCAGCCCGGAATCACGGGAACTCTCCGCCAAGGCACTCGATCTCGGGTGGCAGAATGCCCAACGCCGCGCCCAGATCCTGAAAGCGGTCGCCCTCATCAAGTTTGCCCCGTATGCGGACAAAGTACTGGCTTCGCTCGACGATGCCGACAAGGCAGTGGCACAGGCCGCCAAATCGGCCGCGGGACGCCTCCGCCTCGAAAAGAAAGCGAAGATGGACCAATCTCCCAAATTGGCCGGACTCACGCCGGAGGAGATCGTGACCAAAGTCACCGGATGGAAAGGAGAGGTCGCGCTCGGGGAACAGCTCTTCACCCGCCTGACCTGCGTTGCCTGCCACACCGTGAATGAGAACCAGCCTCCCAGAGGCCCTTACCTCGGCAATATTGCCCAGACTTACAAACGCCCCGATCTTGCGTGGGCCATTCTCGATCCGAACAAGACCATTGCCCAAGGCTTCGTCACCGAGGTGTTCTCCCTCAAGGACGGAACTCAGCAGATGGGCTTCGTCACTTTGGAAAGTGCCGAGCAAGTGAAGGTGAGGAACGTGGCGGCGCAGGAATTTACCTATGCGGTGAAAGACATCACGTCCCGGCAAAAGCTCCCGACTTCGATCATGCCACCGGGATTGGTGGCCACGCTCTCTCTCCATGAATTGGCCAGCTTGCTGGATTATCTGGAGTCCTTGGTGAAAAAGTAGGCTTCGGATGACACGGGGTGTCGGCTAGGAGACCGGAATCTCCAGTTCGATCACGCCGCCGACGGGCTGGGAGAGGTTTCAGGTGGTTGTTTCAGTTTGGCAATTGTACGTTCCCGGGTTAAAAATAACCAGATCGGGGCAGTGGAGCCGTTGCGAGGGCCTTGGGTCCGGTAATTCTGTCCGATGTGGAGGATGCCGTCCTCATCTTAAATCCTGCCCATGAACCGTTTCCCCTTATTTTTGCTCGTCCTTGTCCGGATCGCTTGTCTTGGTTGGGTTCTGATGCCCGGGCGCTCCCACAGTGAGGAAGCCCCCCGGCTGATCATTGATGCTCGGGGCCCCACGGCCAAAATCTGGGATCTCCTCTTTACCCCTGACGGCGAAACCCTGATTTCGGTAGGCGAGGACAAGGCAGTCTATTTTTGGGACGTGGCCAATGGCACCCTGAAAGGCACCCTGCGGGGACACATTGGCGATGGCAAAGAGGGGCAGATCAATGCGGCGGCCCTGTCGCCTGACGGACGCTGGCTGGCTTTAGGCGGACTACTCACGTTCAATTCTGTCGACGGTCCGGCCATCCGGATCATCGATCTGGAAACTAACGAAGTCGCGGCGATGCTCTGGGGGCACTCCGATGTCGTTCAGGCCCTCTCTTTTTCCGATGACGGTCGTCGGCTCGCGTCGGGAAGTCATGACAAATCCGTCCGAATTTGGGACCTCCCTGCGGAGCTGGGACAACGAAAATCCGGAGCACTTGCCCGCATTGAAACCTCAAAAGAGTTGCAGGGGCACACCCGGGAGGTCTACGCGGTGGCATTTTTGCCCGGAGGAGAACGCCTGATCAGCGGAGGCTTGGACGGCCGCGTGGTGCTGTGGGAGCGGGATAGTGGTCGCGCCATATCCACCAAAGAGGAACACTCTGGCGGAGTCTGTGCCATTGGAGCCACTCCCGATGGGAAGAACTTCATCTCCGGAGGGCACGACGGAAAGTTGATCCTGTGGAGCGCCACCAGTGGTGCGAAGATTCGCACGCTTGCCGAAATGAAAGACGAGATTCACTCCCTCTCGGTTTCGCCAACCGGAGACCGGGTGCTGGCGTCCGCCTCCCCTGGTGGAGAAACGGCGGTCTTTCAATTGCCCTCGGGTACCAAGGTGGAGCCCGTCTGCACGTGGCATGATGAGCGCGTGCTGGCCTCGGCTTGGCAGCCGAACGGACCATTGGTGGCCACCGCCGGCGGGAAGGAAAACGATATCTATCTCTGGGATCCGGCAGTGGGAATGGGAAACCGGCTTCGTCCACGACATCACCTGGCTGGCGAGGGTGGACGCTGCGAGCAGGTGCAGTTTGACCAAGCCTCTCCGACAGCGCTTGAATTCCAACGCTACGACTCGGTGAAGGATCAGTTCGTCCCTCTGCGGTTTGATCTGTCCACCTTCACTCTCGAACCCTCGAAAAAAAGCTCCCCATCCAGCGGGGCGGTGCTCGCCGGCCCCAGGGGCCCGATCGAATTCTCCAAGAAGGACCCCTATTCGATCAAAGTGGGGAAGGACACTGTCAACAATACGCCCGCTTTCGATGGGCAGATCAGGTGTGCCACCTACCTGCCGTCGGGAGACCTCATCATTGGATCGGAATTCTCTCTGCGTCGGCTTAATTCCGCACTCAAGCCGGTCCACTACCTGGTGGGCCATACCGGGGAGATCAGCAGTCTCGCGGTGTCAGCCAACGGGGAATATCTGGCCTCGACCTCCAAAGATCAAACCGTCTGCGTGTGGAGTCTCAAACTGCCCGAGGCAAAAGACCGCCCCAGCCTGGGAGCCCGGTTCGGCAGCGAAAAACTCAGCCCCCTGCGCCTGCAGAAAATCTTACCCGGCTCGGCAGCGGCCAACGCGGGGCTTCTACTCGGGGATGAGTTGATCTCCATAGACGGCACTCCGTTTGATCAAAGTCTGGAGACGCTCAAAGCCTTCCTCCGGAAAAAAGAACCCGGTGAGACGCTCCAGTTTGAAATCCGTCGCTCAGGAACCCTGAAAAAAACCACGGTCACGCTGGATCACAGCCTGAAAACGATCCCGGATGCCGCCCCCTTGGCCACTCTCTTTGTCACCGACCAAGGAGAATGGATTTGTGCCACGCCTCAGGGTTACTTTGCATCCTCGCCATCCGGAGCCAAAAACATCCTCTGGCACTTCGATCGGGGGCTCGATAACCTGGGAAAATCGGTGAACGGAGATGACCTTTTTGCTCATTTTTGCCGGGAGGATCTGGTCAGTGATTCGATCCGGGGAGTGGCCCTGCGCAGTGACAGTTTTGACCTCGATCTGGCCGCCAGAGGAGCCCATACGGTTGCGATCATCAGTCCGGCCAACAACTATGAAGCGAGCCAGCCCAAACAGGAAGTGGTCGTGGAAACCGACGCGCCGGAAGGAACCCGGATCGTGCTCTACCAGCAAAACAAGGCTCTGGCCGCGGAACCGGGACCTCCGGTCAAAGTGGGGGGACGCATGCGACTGACCTTCGAGGTCTCCTTGGTGTCGGAGGAGGCCGGGAATCAGATCCACGCCGTCGCCGAGAACGCCGACGGCGTGACCACCAAGTCGTCCCCTATCCTTGTGAAATACCATGGCATCAAGGCGGAAGCCAGTCTCCATCTCCTCGCCGTGGGAGTAAACAAATACCAGGCCTCAGGACAGGACCTGACCTACTGCCGCCCGGACATTGAAGCCCTGGTCCAGGCTCTGCAGGCCGCAGGCCAGGGCAGCCTCTACAAAAGCATCCGCATTCATACTCTTTACGATGACCAGGCCACGAAAGCCGGCATCGAGAAGAAATTCCGTGAGATCGCCGCGATCGCCGGGCCCGAGGATGTTTTTGTCTTTGCCTTCGCCGGTCACGGATTCATGGATACCGGCCCCAAGGGGATCGAGGAATTTTTTCTGGCGCCCCACGACGCCCTGAGCAGCGGCAACAACGGAGCCGGACTCGCCACCAGCGAATTGAGAGCCCTCTCCGCCAACATCAAATCGTTGAAACAAATTTTGCTGCTGGACGCCTGCCAATCTGGCGGCGCCACTCAGGGACTGGCCTTTCGGTCCGCCCCACCGCTGAAAAAAGCCCTCACCCAACTGTCCCGAAGCGCGGGAATTTATGTTTTCGCCGCCTCGCGGATGGAGGAGTATGCGGCGGAGGACGCTTCACTGGAACACGGACTCTTCACCTATGCCCTGCTGGAGGCCCTGCATGGCAAGGCCGATGCGAACAACGACGATGTCCTCTCAGTTCTCGAGATCCAATCCTACATCAATGACCGGGTGGGTGACTTAAGTGAAAAAATCACCCGCGACGGCCAGCCTCCGATCCGACAGACTCCAACCTTTTCCGGAGTGGGCCAGGACTTCCCGCTGGCCAAGGTTCCCCTGGCAAAGGATCGGGGAAAACAAAACCTCCCGCCGGACGACAGCGGGAAAGCGGGCGGTGAATGACCACCGACCGCTCCCCGCAACAACGATCAAAAACAAGCCTTGTCCCAACAATTGAGGAATTGCAGGGATGGCGTTCCGGGAAGCTCAGAGAATTTCACCTTCTCTGCCAGCAATGGACACACTCTGTCCGCTGGAAACCGATTCATCCAACACCAGCACCTCATTGCCCATCTTCTTGGTGCCGGGATCATAGGCAATCACGTGAGTCTTCCCTTTGGATGGGGAATCCTTGGGAGGGGAGACCTTCACATACTTGCGTTTGCTGCTGCTGTCGACTCTTGCTGCCTTGGCTCGGGCCTGCGCCAGCTGCTGCTCATCGGCCTGGTATTTGGCGACCACCGCCATGGTGACCGCACTGATGGCGCTCACAGCCATGGATGGGGCTCCCACGCGACCAGCAAGGCTTCCGAGCGTCCCGCCCATCATTGCCGCCTGTTCTGCGGTGCAGGAGACGCCGCCGCAGGCGATCCCCAAAAATGCCAACCCGGCGCCCAGACGGCGTAGGCGGTGGCAGGATGATTCCTCTGTTGTCCTGGTCCCAATCATAATCATTTTTTGGTTTGTTGGTGATGTTCGTATACCGGATGCGAGAGCGTAGCGGGGCTCCATTTTCCGCTGACAATCCCTGTTGCCTAAGCTTCCATGACTCCGGAAAGCGCCATCATTGGGGAGCGTCCGGCATCGCGCAAGCTATTTTTATGGCATGCGGACGAGAATCCCATAACCATTTCCAATGTCATCTGGACTACCAGATCGGTGCGTTGCCTCAGCACGAAGCCGCAAAGCGCCCTGAAAGAGCGAAGTGTCCCACAATCGTGCCGGTTTTTGCTCCCGTGGGCCAAACCAGACCATCAACCCTGCCAAAATGCTTTTCGCATCCGGTGGACCAAGTACTTCGGGCCACCCTCATCAGCAGGGAACGATTGACACAAAATTCGAATAAAGCTTCCTCCTGAACCGTCACATCACTCAACCAACGGTGCTCTTGAAACTACTCATCTGTAAAAATTGTCACCAATTTGAACCGAATTGATTCAAAAAATTCCAAATGTCGTTTACACTCGTCCCGGGTATCGGTTTGCACCCTACCATTCTTGCCATGAAAACTCTTTCTTCCCATCCCTCTCCGCCTAGTTTTCGCCACTTGCAGTCCGCTCCGACTCTTTTGGCGGTTTTGGCCTTGTTGGTTCTTTGCACCTCCCATCGGGTGATTGCGGCAGATCCCGCGGCAGAAAAAAAGGTGCTGGATATCTTTGAAAAACACTGTGCCGATTGTCACTCCGAAGGGGACGAAGAACCCCTTCTCTCCTCCAAAACCAATTTGGGAGAACTGATCGCAAATGCCGATTACACGAACAAAGAGGATCCGGATGCGGGGGAACTGCTCCGCCGGATTTTGCTGCCGGCCAACTCCCCCAAACGCATGCCCAAGAGCAAGGGCGAAGTCGGCAGCGAAAAATACCGGGAACCCTTGACCGAAGACGAGATCGGCGCCTTGCGAAACTGGATCACAGGGAATGCCCCCAAACCGGTCGCCAGCGCGACCAAGGCGGCTCCCGGTCCGGAAGGAGACAAGCCCGAAGGGAAAGATCCTGGTCCGCCTCCAACGATGGCCGAGAAAGGCGAAACCCGAGGCAAGGTGGAAGTCGCGGAAGTTCCCGGCAAACCCGGCTCCCCGCCCAAACCAGGTGAGGACAGCAAACCTGCGGAAAATGGTCCTCCGGCGGGAGAAGGCACCAAACCCGGCCCGGCCAACATGAAGCCGGAAAATGGCCGTCCAGAAGAAAGCCCGGCGGAATCCAAATCCAATGTGGCGGCCAACCAGAGCCAGGGGCCGGGTCCTGACGCCAGCGCCCCGATCGATGAGCGCGTCAAATTCCTCTTTGAGGAGAAATGCGCGGAATGCCACCGCACCAAGAAAAAACCCCTTCTTCACAAGGACATTGACCTCGCATCCTTGCTCACTTCGAAATATGTCGAAAACGGGGAACCCGAAAAGTCCGTGGTCTATCAAGTCGTGGCCTACGAATCTGAAAGTCCCGACCGAATGCCTGCCAGCGAGGGTCATCCGGGTGACAAAGGTTACCGTGAACCGCTGACTTCTGACGAGAAGAAACTCATTCACGATTGGATCGGCGGTCAAAGCACGCATGCTGCCAAGCGCGAATTCATCGCCCTGGGTGACATGCTGAAGGACATCAATGCCGATCTGGAGAGCCAGCCGGAAAGCCGCCGCCCTTTCCTTCGCTATCTCACTCTGGGTAACCTCTATAACATTACCGCCAAAGACGGCAATCCCGCCGAGTCGGACGCGATGATGGACACCTATCGAGCGGGGATGAGCAAAATGCTCAACTGCCTCTCCTATTCCGCCAAAATCACGGTGCCCCAGCCTATTGATGAAGCCCGGACCTGCTTCCGGATCGACATCCGCGACTACACCATCAAACCCGCGATGTGGGAAAAAATCGCAAATTTCTATCCCTACGGACTCAAAGGGGTCTCGGCGCGTTTCGAGAACCGCATCAAGGACATGACGGGCAGTGAGCAGGCCTACATGCGTGCCGATTGGTTCACCTTTGCCACCTCGCAGCCTCCGCTCTATCATGAAATCCTCGAACTTCCCGAAACCGAGCAAGAGTTCGAAAAGAAATTCGGCGTCGACACCCTGGAAAACCTTCGCAACCGCCAAGCGGTGAGGGCTTCGTTCTTCCCTTCCGGCGTTTCCCAAACCAACCGCCTCGTGGAACGTCATGATCTCGGCACCCATGCCGGGGCTTATTGGAAAAGCTACGATTTCACCCGGAACCATGCCGGGGACAAGCAGGATCTGACCCTTGCCCCGCTCGGTCCAAAGGAAGCCAAACTGACCGAGGACAAGGACCTCATGTTTACCCATGACGGCGGTGAAATCGTCTTCCACCTGCCCAATGGCTTGATGGGTGGCTACCTCGCCACGTCGGCGGGAAAACGGCTCAATCGGGCCCCCATCGAGATCGTGCAGGACAAGACCGGTTTCCGCGAGGATGGGATCGTCCTCAACGGCATTTCCTGCATCGCCTGCCACAAGCATGGCCTGAATGCCCCGCCCACCCAGTCGCTCGACACCATGGAGGACCAATTGGGCAGCCGTGGCGCTTCTCTCGGCAGTTTCGCCGACCAAAGTGCCATCAAGAAACTCTACCGCCCCGCCAACGAATTGCAGGAACTCGTCAAACAGGACGTCAACCGCTTCGAAGAAGCCATGGCCCAGGCGGCTCCCGGTTACAAAGGCGACGAGCCGGTGGGCATCCTCTACCGGCGGTTCCTCAAGGACATCCTGGACAACCAGTTTGCCACGGAATTCTGGACGGATGAGAAAGAGCTCAAAACCACCTTGGAAGAAAGCGAAGACCGGGCGCTGCACGTCATGGCGAAGAAGCTTGAAGACGGCCTGCCGTTCACCCGTGACACCTTCCTCCGTCATTTCGAAAAATGCTCCGAGGAGCTTGGTTACACCCTGAAGCCCTGCGCCAATCTGGCTTACGAAGAATTCGGAGGCGAAGCGGTCTTGGGCAAAACCGGAACCGCGGTGGTCACCACGGAAACCACGAAGGACAAAGAAAAGGCCCAGGCCATCGGAGACAGCGATGAAGCCGTGCTCAAGAGCGGTGGCAAAGTCACCATCACAATGGATGCCCTGACTTACAAAATCGGCGACAATCTCGGATTCACTCTGAAGTCGGATTCTGATTGCTTCGTCCGCGTCGTGCAGTTTGGAGCCGATGGTTCGACCACCCAATTGGTGCCCAACAAGCTGGAAAAGGACAACAAACTGACGGCCGGAAAAGAGCGGACCTTCCCGGGAACCAGTGACAACGGCAAAAAGTATGTCATGCAAACCTCCGAACCGTCAGGCGCGGAAACCGTGATGCTTCTGGTGTCAAAATCCCAGTTCCGCGATGCTGAGAACTTGAAATTTGATTCCGACAGCGACTCGTTCCGTTCCTTGAAACGGGGCGGCGTCCTCACCAGCCGCGGGGCCATCGTGATCAAGGCCGGCGAAAAATCGGATGATGATCACGACATCGAAGTCGCCAAAGCCAGTGTCGGTTACGTCCTCGAAAAGAAATAATTCCACCTGTTATGAGTTCACTGCATGGCACCACCCGCTGGATTCTGCTCGGCGTTCTGGCAACTCTTGCTCTGGATTTTCCCCGCGACCTGCGAGCTCAGGAGAAGGCCACCCGAGGGGCCATCAAGCTCCATGAGGTGGACGACACCACCGTGCAGGAACCCACTGCGGAGAAAGCGGAACGCGTCTCGACCCACAGCGGGGGCAAAGGGAAAGTCGTGGTGACCCTCTCCAGTCCGGTTTACAAAGTCGGGGAATCACTGCAAGTCACTGTATTTTCCGACACCGACTGCTTCATCAGGGTGGTCCAGTTCGGTGCGGATGGCTCCACGACCCAACTCCTGCCCAATGCCTTTCAGAAGGGCAATCAAATCAAAGCAGGGGAGACGATCAAACTGCCCGACACCAGCCAATCGACCAAGCACTATGGGCTTTTCACGAGCGAACCCACCGGCCGGGAGAAGGTCGTGGTGTTTGTCTCGGAAAAGCAGTTCGGGGACAAGCGGAGCCTCAACGTCAGCGAAAAAGACCAGTTTTTGGCATTGGACCGCTCCGAAGTGGTGAATACCCGCGGGGTCATCAACATCAAAGCAGAAGAAGCAGACGACGGCGCGACTGCGGAAGTTGTCGCCGCCAGCATCACCTATGATCTGAAATCGCCCTGATACCGCCGCCTCTTCCGGGACCGGATCCCCACCCACAACGAACCAACCACCTCACCATGAAACCCACACCTCTAGCTTTCGTCGCGTTGTTTGCCTTGATGCTCCATCTTAATGGCCCCCATGCGCGCGCCCAGGGCGTCACCAGTGAAGCCGATATCAAACACCAACTCGGTCTCGACAAACCCGCCACCGGAAAAACCAGGAGCTTCCGTGGAGGGGTCGTCGCCCCCCCGAAAGTGGAGGAGCGCACCTCGGTGGCCACTACTCGGAGCCTCCAAATGCTCAAGTCAAAGCCCGCGACCCGAGGAGCCATCAAGATCCAGGAGACGGGCGGAGACACCACCGAGGTTCAGGTTCCGGTGTTGGCCGATGTGAAGGCCACTTTCAACAACATCTTGTTCCTCAAGGGATCGACCGAGTTCGCGAACCGGGAGTCCCAAGAGCAGGTCTCCACGATCGCCAATGTCATGGCTGAGGCAAGCGGCAAGCGGTTTCTCATTGAAGGCCATGCGTCGGATGAAGGAGAGGAGGATTTCAACCTGAGACTGTCCGTGGCCCGCGCCGAAGCGGTTGAAATTTTCCTTTTGAATCACGGCGTCAAGCCTGAACAGATCATCGCTCAGGGCTTCGGCGAAAGCGACCAAGCTTTTCCAGTCAGCCAATTCGATGGTCCCGACGTAAAAGAGGCCAAACGCCAGAAAAACCGAAGGGTCGTGGTTCGGGTTCAGGCCGATCACGAATAATTAACACCACGGAGCCTACGTCATGCCTGGCCACCTCTGCTCCCGGCTCGGAGGGGCTGCTTTGGGACTGCTCGCTGTGCTCGGTGGAGCAGAAGACCGTCGCATCGCCCTCGTGATCGGCAATTCCCGTTACGAGGGAGGCGCCGCGTTGACCAACCCGGCCAATGACGCCAAAGCCGTTGCCGAAGCCCTGCGCGCGCTGCAGTTCCAAGTCCTTGAGAAAACGGATCTGGAGAAGAAACAGGACATGGACGATGCCCTGTTGGAATTCCACCAGGCTCTGCAGGGAGGCGGGGTGGGTCTCTTCTTTTACGCCGGACATGGGGTTCAGGTCGAAGGCAACAACTTCCTCCTGCCGACGCGGGAGAACTTCCGGGCGGAGTATGAGGTCAAAAGTAAAGGTCTGAAAGCTGATGATGTACTCGGCGCCATGGAAGAGGCAGGGACCACCTTAAATGTCCTCATCCTCGACTGCTGCCGCGATGCGCCTTTCACACGGAGTTGGAAACGCTCCATTGGCCCCGGAGAAGGACTTTCCGCCATGGCCGCGCCCCAGGGCACCCTCATTGCCTTTTCCACCAAAGCGGGCGCCACCGCCCTGGATGGCGAAGGATCGCATTCCCCCTACACCGAAGCGTTGCTGACCGAACTCAGCCTGCGTCCCCGCGAAGGGCTGGAGATGAAACGCATTTTTCAACGCACCGCCCAAAGAGTGTTTGCAAAGACCACGCAGGATCCGGGCCTTTATCTCTCCGGCAGTTTCAAAGACTACTACCTCGTCCCCGGCGACGGAGCCTCTCCGGGCAACGATCCAGAAGGTGAGATGAGGCTCCGGTTGGAGCAGGAAAATGCCAAACTGAGAGCCGAACTTGTCAAAATCCAGGCCCAGTTGAGCAAGGGACAAACGTCCTCCCAGTTGTTGGCCGATTTGAAAAATCTCCAGGACCGTCTGCTGCAGCTGGAGAGCCGGAAGATCGGCGGCACACGGCCCACTCCCGTTCCCGTGCCGACACCACAGCCGGAATCCCCGGGGAATCGGGAAGCGGACTTGAAGAAGCTGGAGAACTTTCTGGTGGGATTCGGACGCAGCGGGGAGTCCGATGATCCCAGCACCAGCGCGGCCTATTTCGCTCCGGTGGTTTCGAATTACTATGGGGACCGAAATCAGAACCAGAACCAGATCATGGCGGGGCATTTGCAATACGTCCAAAAATACCCGAGACGCTCCTACCAACCCCTGCGCTACAAGGTTCTCAATGACGATGGGAAGCTACTGTCGGTTGAAATCGTGACCCGGTTTTCCGTTTCGGGAGTCAATTCCCGCTCCGGGGTGTCGACTTCTCAGGCGACCGTTCGGAGAACCGCCGCATCTTTCGAGATTATCGCAATCGATGAGAAAATCGATTTCGACTGACCTCACCACCGCTGGTTCCGCCTGATTTCGTTGAAGTCCGGCTGGACGGGGCGGAGATGGTACGGTTCTTTTTCCCATGACGCCTCAGCCCCTTTTTTTCCGAGCCGGATTGGTCCTGCTCAGCTTGCTCCCCCTCGCAGGTGCGGGAAGTGCGGCCGCACAATCCCCTGCCCCGGATTCCCTCCAAGGGTTGCGGGTGGCTCTGGACGTCGGTCACAGCCTGCAGAACCAGGGAGCGGGAAGCGCCCGTGGCGTCGGAGAGTTTCACTTCAACCAAGCCACCGCCCGGGTCGTGCGGGACATTCTGACATCGGCCGGGGCGCACGTCGTGATGATCAACGAGAACGGGGATCTGCCGGATCTCCTGCGGCGCACGGACCTCGCGCTGGAGAAGCAATGCGATGTCTTTCTTTCGATCCATCACGATTCCTGCCACCAGAAATACAAACAAAAATGGCTCGTCGATGGCGCCCCCCAGGAATATGCCGATCAGTTCAGCGGTTTTGGAGTCTTCTGCTCCCAGAAACATCCGCAGGCTCAACTCAGCCGGCAGTATGCCACGATCCTGGGACACGCCATGCTCGCGGCCGGTTTTCATCCCGCTCTGCACCACCACGAAGCCATTGAGGGCGAGAACCGCCCCTTCATCGATGAAGCCGCCGGAGTCTATGAATACAGTGATCTCATTGTCGTCAAACGCACCGCCATGCCCGCCGCGCTGCTGGAATGCGGCGTCATCGTGAACCGCGACGAGGAATTGCGTGTCAAAACTCGGGAATACCAGGAGCAGCTCGCCAAGGCGGTGGCCCAGGCCTTCGCGGAGTGCCTGAGCCAGGGCGTTCTGCAACCGGGATCCGGCGCCCGCTTGAGCCCCACTCCCCGAGGAGGACCGGTCGCTCCGGTCTCCCCTCCCGAGGATAAAAAAGGTCTGCTGCGCAGGCTTTTCGAGCGCCCCCAAAAACCCTGACACGCCTCCGTGGGCACGTGGTTGCGCCCTTGCCAGCGCCTGATTTGGCGGTCCATTCCTTCCTGCCATTGCGGCATTCCACCGTTTCCCTACCCATGTTGAAATTCCCCGCTTTTTTTCTGTGGACCAGCTTCATTCTGGGAACCCTGCTCTCTCCAATTCAGGCGGAGGAAACGTCCAAAGCCCCTGCCGGTGCCCTTGCCAAGCCCAAACCCATGACTCCCGGGGGAAAATGGCCCAAAGGCAGCATGGAACGCCCCCGCCCGGTCGTGGTTTCCCCCCCGACCTCCAGTTCGCCCGAGTCCGCCGGCCAACCGCCTTCCGATGCCATCGTGCTCTTCGGCGGGAGCGACCTCGACCAATGGGAATCCCAGAAAACCAAGGGCAGCCCGGCCCCGTGGAAGGTGGAAAGCGGCTGGTTCCAGATTGTCCCAGGGACCGGCGCGATTGTGACCAAGCAGAAATTTGCCGACATGCAGATCCATGTCGAATGGGCGACTCCTGCCGAGGTCAAGGGCAACAGCCAAGGCCGGGGCAACAGCGGCTTTTTCATCGACGGTCATCCGGAGATCCAGGTCTTGGATTCCTTCGACAATGACACTTATCCCGATGGTCAGGCCGCGGCGATCTATAACAACCACCCGCCCCTCGTCAATGCTTCAAGAGGCCCCGGACAATGGCAGACCTACGACATCATCTATGAGGCCCCGTCCTTCGGCCCCGACAAACACATGACCAAGCCGGCCCGATACACGGTCTTCCACAATGGCATCCTCGTGCATCACGCCCTCGAGGTCTCCGGCACCGCGGTGGAGTGCTCCATTTCCCTCCAGGACCATGGCAATCCCGTCCGCTACCGTAATCTCTGGGTGCGTCCACTCAAAGGATACGATGGGGAGCCACTCCGCTGAACTCCCTTGGTCGCTCCATCCCTGGAATCTCCGGGGGCATTCAACGATTTCCGCCAACCGATACGTTCTCCCCCTTTCACCCACCCTTCATGAAGCTTTCCCTCCCACTCACCGTTCTCACCGCCGGTCTTTTCCTCGCCTCCGCGGTACCCGCACAGGACGCGAAACCCGCGCCCCAGACACTGCAAATCAAGACCCTGGCGGCCCAAATGCGGTATGACACCACCGAGATCATCGTGTCTCCGGGCACTCCGCTAAAAATCGTCTTCGAGAATGGCGACGATCTCCCGCACAATCTGGCTTTCTGCGATGCCGGCACCGACGTCGTGGCCCTGTCCAACGCCCAGATGGAAAAACCGGAGGAAGCGTTGCGGCGGAACTGGATGCCGGATGACAAAAGGATCTGGGCCCATTCCAAATTGCTCAACCCCAAAGAGACGCAAGAGCTGCTGATCACCGCCCCGGAGAAACCCGGGGTTTATCCCTTCGTGTGCACCTTTCCCGGCCATGCCCTCACCATGAAGGGAGAACTCAAGGTGTTCGATCAGGGTGGTGGCTTCAAGGACCTGACCTTCAAGCTCTATCTCGGGGATTGGAAAAAGCTCCCCGACTTCGCGAAAGAAACCGTCCACCGGGAAGGCCCCATCGCAGACCGCCTGATCCAGATCAAATTGGACGATTACAAGAACGAGTTCGGCGTGGTGTTCACTGGCACCGTCACCGCCCCGGTCGAGGGAGACTACGAGTTTTTCCTGGCCTCCGACGATGGCGGCCGCATTCTCATCGATGGCAAGAAAGTCGTGGAGCACGATGGCATTCATCCCGCTTCCGACATTAAGAAGGGCAAAACCAAACTGAAAAAGGGCGACCACAAGGTCGAGGTGCAGTATTTTCAAGCTGCCGGACAGATTGAACTGTTTGTCGGCTGGAAAGGTCCGCGTTTCGAGATCACCCCGCTCTCCAAATGGCTGCATCCCAACTGGAAGGGCGGTCCCCAGAAAAAGAAGGACGAGTTCACCGGCATGCCGATCGAGGTCAAGGACCAGCCCGTCATTTACCGAAATTTCATCCAAGGAGCTGGCAACCGCGGCATCGGTGTGGGTTACCCGGATGGCTTCAATCTCGCCTGGAGCGCCGAACAAATGAGTCCCGCCCTCCTCTGGCGGGGAGCGTTCATCGATGCCGCCCGCCATTGGACGAACCGCGGAGGCGGTCACCAGGCACCTCTCGGGTATGGTGTGATTCCGCTGCCCGAGGGAGCGCCTTTCAGCGTCCTCGAATCCCTCGACTCTCCCTGGCCCGCTCCCCAACCCCGTGCCGAAGGGTTTGCCTGGAAAGGCTACCACCTCGATGCCAAGGGAGCCCCCACCTTCCACTTCGAATGGCAGGGCGTGAAAGTATCCGAACATTATGAGACCGAAGGCAAAGGCATCGCCCCCGATGGCAGGATCACCCGCATCCTGGCCCTGAGCGGCGGCCCCCTCCCGGATAATGCCTGGATGCGCATCGCCAAAGGCAAGGCTGAACAGGGAACCGACGGTCGCTGGTCGGTCGATGGCAAATACTTCATCAAGGCCGATGGCATCGTTCACTCGGGCGACCAGCTGCTCGTTCCCGTCACGCCGGCGATCCGGGTCGAATACCAATGGCAGAACTGAGTCCGAACCCATCCCTCGCTGTCTCACTATTTTCCCACCTCCTTTTTTCAGTTCCCGCCATGCGCACACTTTTCCACTCCATTCTCACCCTCGCCCTCCTGTTTGCCGGATTCTCCATCCGGGCGGCCGATCCACAGGAGTCCGACTATTACGCCATCAAAACATTCGTCACCCCGCAGGAGACGGCAATGGAAGTGAGCGCCATCGAACTCCTCCCCGACAACAAACTGGCGCTGGGCACCCGCCGCGGTGAAATCTGGATCGTTTCCGGAGCGCATGGCGACGATATTGAACAAGCCTCCTTCCAGCGTTTCGCCGCCGGCCAACACGAAATCATGGGACTCTGCTGGCGCGATGGCTGGCTCTATGCGACGAACCGTTATGAAGTGCTTCGCATCAGAGACGAAGATGGTGATGGACGCGGCGATGCTTTTGAAACCATCTGCGACAAGTGGGGCGTCAGCGGTGATTACCATGAATACGCCTTCGGTTCCCGCTTCGACAAGGAAGGCAACATCTGGGTCGTGCTCTGCCTGACCGGTTCCTTCAACAGCAACATTGACTTCCGCGGTTGGGCGGTGCGGGTGAACAGCAAAGGTGAGATGATCCCGACCTGCTCGGGCATTCGATCCCCGGGAGGCATCGGGTTCGGAGCGGACGGTGACGTCTACTACACCGACAACCAAGGTCCCTGGCATGGTGCCTGCACCCTGCAGCACCTCATTCCAGGGACTTTCCAGGGGCACCCCGGAGGATTCAAGTGGTATGAGAAAGCCCCCAACATGGGCCCCAAACCGGTGGAACCGAACGACAAAAGCCGCATGGTCACCGAGCGAGCCCGCGTCAAGGAACTCGTCCCGCCGGTGGTCTACATGGTGCATGGAAAAATTGGCAACTCATCTTCCGGTTTCGCGGCGGACACCACGGGCGGCAAATTCGGTCCCTTTGAAAAGCAACTCTTCATCGCCGACCAATCGCATTCCAACCTCTCCCGTGTCTTCATCGAAGAGGTCAACGGCATCCAACAGGGCGTTGTGTTCCCTTTCCGCAAGGGCTTCGGCTCGGGTCCGATCGGCGTCCGTCTCGGGGATGATGGCAAGCTTTTCATCGGTGGCTCTGACCGCGGCTGGGGGGCCAAAGGTGGCAAGCCCTTCGCCTTCGAGCGTCTCGAATGGACCGGCAAGGTGCCCTTCGAAGTTCATGCAATGCGCGCCAAATCAGACGGCTTCGAACTGACCTTCACCGAACCCGTCGATCCCGCCACCGCCGGAAATGTCGCCAGCTACTCCATGCGTGAGTTCACTTACATTTACCAAGCCCAGTATGGCAGCCCCGAGGTCGATGACGTTCTTCCCAAAATCACCGCGGCCATTGTCTCAGCCGATGGAAAATCAGTTCATCTGAAGATTGACACCCTGACCAAGGGCCACATCCATGAACTGCATCTCGACGGGGTCCGCTCCGCATCCGGGCTCCCCCTGCTTCACCAAGAGGCTTACTACACCCTCAACGAGATCCCCTCCAAGTAAGCTTCCGCCGGAGGCCCGCAGGGACCTGACACCGTGTGTCCCTGATCCCGGCAATGAATCGGCTTCCCTTGCGGGGGACTTTTCGCTAGCATGATGTTCGCCATGAATGTCACGCCCCTGCGACTCGCCTGCGTCCTGCTTTTCCTCGGCACCTCGGCCTCATCCCGCGGGGCCGACTACCGGAGCATTCCCACACCGCCCACGCCAGGGGATGCGATGTTGGATGCCTATTTTCAAACGGAAACCCGCCGACTCACCGTGCGGTCCCTTGGCGGTATCGAAACGCGGGAGGATTGGGAAAAACAACGTGACGCGATGCGCCGGCAGCTTTTTGAAATGCTCGGCCTGCAGCCCCTCCCTGCGAAAAGCCCGCTCAAGGCCACCATCACCGGCACGGTTGCGGCGGATGGCATTGTGGTGGAAAAGCTCGCCTTCCAGTCCCGTCCCGGTCTCTATGTCACCGGCGACCTCTACCGCCCGGTCAGCCAAGACGGTCCCCTGCCCACGATTCTCTATGTCTGCGGACACGGCGGGGTCAAAAAAGACGGCATCAGTTACGGAAACAAAACACATTACCAGCACCACGGCGCTTGGTTCGCCCGCAACGGCTATGTCTGCCTCATCATCGACACGCTCCAGCTCGGCGAGATCGAGGGCATCCATCATGGGACATTCAAAGAGGGCCGCTGGTGGTGGCCCTCCCGCGGTTACACCCCCGCCGGAGTTGAAGCGTGGAACTGCATCCGGGCTCTCGACTATCTGGAGACACGTCCCGAGGTCGACAAGACCCGCTTCGGAGTGACCGGACGCTCCGGGGGTGGAGCCTACAGCTGGTGGATCGCCGCGCTCGACGAGCGCATCCAATGTGCCGTTCCCGTGGCCGGCATCACCAGCCTGAAAAACCATGTCGTCGACGGCTGCGTCGAGGGACACTGTGACTGCATGTTCCAGGTCAACACTTACCGATGGGACTATCCCATGGTCGCCGCACTAGTGGCGCCCCGGCCACTTCTCATCGGCAACACCGACAAGGACAACATCTTTCCCCTCGATGGTGTCGTCGACGTCTATAACAAGACCCGTCACATTTACGAACTCCTCGGCGCGGGTGACAAGATCGGTCTCGCGCTATACGAAGGTCCCCACAAGGACACCCAACCGCTCCGGGTCGATGCCTTCCACTGGTTCAACCGGTTTCTCAAGGGCAAAAGTATCGATGACGAGTTGGCTGACACCACCGCTCCCAAGCCCTTTCCGGTGGAGGACCTAAAGGTCTTCGCCACCCTCCCGGACGATGAGCGCAACACCCATATCGACAAGTATTTCACCCGTCTCCCCAAGATCGAGCCCGCGGAATCCGCCGCCGATTGGCGCGTCTCCCGCGACCAATGGATGAGATCCCTGCAGAGCCGGAGTTTCCGGGGATGGCCGGGAGCCGAGCCCAAGGCGGAACTGACCCAAACCGGCACGGAATCCCGCGACGGGGTCCGCCTGACCGCTTACACCTTGAACACCCAGGAGCCATGGAATCTGCCCGTTTATCTCGTCCACCGCGAAGGTCTCAAACCGGAGGATCTCGACCTCGTGGTGCTCAATGTGGTTGACGATGCGGAGTGGCCCGGTTTCCTCAGCCGCCTCGGGGCCGCCTTTCCCAACGCCATGGCCAGCCAGGCCATCTCCCTGCCATCGCTTGATGCCGAGGGCTTCGCGGTCGAGAAACAGATGCATGAGAGCCAGAAATGGGGCATGGCCTATCTCTGTCCACGGGGGATCGGCCCCACCGCTTGGACGACGGATGCCAAAGAGCGGACTCAAATCCTGCGGCGGTTCCTCCTCCTTGGGCAAACCCTCGACGGCATGCAGGTCTGGGACATCCGTCGTGGCATCCAGGGATTGCGCAGCCTGCCCGGCATGGACAAACCCGCCCTGTGGCTCCAGAGCACCGGGGTCATGGCAACCAACACCTTGTATGCCTCACTTTGGGAGCCCGCAGTGACTCGCCTGGATCTCCATGGCCCCCCCCCGAGTCACGAGGAGGGGCCGTCCTATCTCAATGTGATGCGTTTCCTCGACGTGCCCCAGGCTGCCGCGATGGTCGCCGACCGGAGCAAGGTGCGGATTTATGACGCCAAGCCGGAATCATGGAGCTACCTGACCAACCTGGGGAAAATCCTCGGCTGGGACGACCAGCGCGTCCAAATCCGGAAACCGGTTTCGGAGTGACCACAGGCTGCGGCTGAGGCCAATCGGTTCATCAGTCAGGCACCCCGCCTTCCGCCAAGCCCTGCTTGCGACCGCAGGAGCGCAGCGCGTCCGTTTGCGACTTGAATCCCTGATCGGATTGACATCGTGGGTGCCCCGAGCGGCCATTTCTTCCCTGAGGAACGAGAAACGGTTCACCTATGGCACCTTCATCACAAGGGATGCAAATGCGATCTGCCAAGCCTCGTTTCGTGCTCATAATAACCAGACAGCGATCGAGGGATCGCAAAAGTTAACGGAAATAGTCCGACCTCGGCAAAAATCAAAATTTTTTTGTTGCTACAAATTCGATTTTCCTTCATTCTTGTTGGACAGTTCGAAAGAGTATGAAACGCGGTGCCCCCCCCACCTCAGCCAAAGGCTTCCTTCTTACCCTAACCTCCTGGCGGACCCGGCTGGGCCGGGCACTTCTTTTCAGTGCCCTCCTCAGCCTGAGCATGCCTCCTTGGCCCACCAAGGTGCAGGCCGGTTATTTCTATGACTCGGACGGCGACGGCTTCGACGACACCTATGTGCCGGATCCCTGGGAAGATACCGCCTACTATGGATACACCACGCCGCCTTCCGACCAGGACGGCGACGGCTGGGAGGATGCCCTCGATCCCTTCCCCGCCGACGCCCGCCTCAATCCGCAGACCGATCCCGATGCCGACGGCGTGCCTTCCGAGCTGGAGTGGTTTTACGGGATGAATGACCTCGATCCCGCCGACGGGGCCGCCGATCTCGACGGCGACGGCTTCAGCAACGCGGAAGCCTTCCAGCAGGGGTGGCCGCTCGATGCGGCGTCGCTCGCCTTCCCCGATGCCGATGGCGACCGCTTGAACGATATCATCGAACAACACTGGGCGCTCCTCCATCCCGGCAGTCTCGATCCTGGCAATCCTCTCGATCCCGTGGCAGACTACGATCAGGATGGAGTCATGAATTTCGAAGAACTGACCTGGGGACTGGACCTGGCCTCTCCGACCTCCCCCGCCACCGGTGAAGACCTCGCCTTCATGCAGCTGGTGACGGGTAACTTCAGTGCCTTTGTCCCCCCGGGCTACCCGGGCTACTCCGCCACCGACCCGGATGCCGACGGACTGCCCAGCCTGTTGGAATACCAGCTCCAGCTCAACCCCCGTTCCGCTGACAGCGATGAGGACGGGGTTCCCGACGGCGAGGAAGACACCGACGGCGATGGCTTTGGCAATCTGGCCGAAGTGGCCGCCGGCACCCTGCCGGGCCAGGCCGCGAGTCATCCCGTGGCGTCGTCGCCCGACGGAACTGGAGGAGCCGGTGCCGGGAGCGGCTCCACCAGCGGGACCGGGAATGAGCAAGGGAACGGCACCGGGACGACCGGATCGGCGGCGCCACCGGTGGGTGGCACCGCGCTGGCCGCGACCACCGACCTGCATCTGAGGGTCAGGAGCCTGAAAGTCTCCGGTGGCACCATCACCCGGCACTCCCAGGATGAGTGGATTTACTCCAGCGGAATGGGAACTTCATCCGAAGAAATGGCCGCCATGAAAGCGAATGGATGGGATATTTCGGATGCTTTCACCATGGATATCCCGACAGGCACGGATCCCGACGGGCTGCCGACCGGCTATGAAACCCGGTATTGGTGGACCGCCAAGAAGCAGGTGGGGGTTGCCGGGGAAACCATCCTTCCTTTCAGCGGTCGCTCCGGGGAGTTGGCCAGTGACCAGGCCGTGTCCGAAGCCTATGCGGACGAGCCGGGCCAGGTCTACCAAGGGGATGTTTCGGGCGAGTTGAATCTGAATGACCCCGCTTCGGGCGACGTCTTCACGGGCTCGGAGGAAGGCGGCGGAGTGAAGGTGGTTTCAGAGTTCGCTGCCAGCAAACAGAGCACTCCTGTTTCGGACACGGGACTTTACCCGCAAGGGGAGTCGGCAGAGGTGTGGGTGGAAGGTTCCGCTTCGGAGGTGGCGCAACGGAGGACGTATTTGATCCTGACCAGTTCCACGGCGTTCCAAGCGGAGCCCGCTTGGCAGGGCGTCGGAACGGTGACCTTCATTCTGGAGCCGGGGTTGACGGGCGTCGGGCGGGTCGAAGCGACGACAGGCGCGGCGCCCTGGGTCACCGTGCACAACGGCCGCCTGTGGGTCGAGCCGCCCGTGCAGGAGGGGATGCGGAATGAGGTGCGCCTCCTGCCGGTGGAGGTAGTCGAAGTATCACCCAAGGTTACAGACGAAGAAGGCACTGAAGTTGCCGGGTCTGAGAAACCCTCGACTGGCAAGCCGCTGACGCCATTCGTTGAAATTGATCCATACGCAAACAAGATCGCCCATCGTGAATTGAAGGTGCTCATTAGCAGCGCCTTGAAGGACAAGAAAGTGACATGGTCACTTGAAGCGTTGCCAGGCGCAACACCGGCAACCATTCGCGGCCGGTGGGAAGACAGCCCAACACACAAAGACCGTTTCGAGGCATCAACTGCCTATGGTGCGAACGGGTTCCGCAAAGTGTCGCAGTCATCAGGTGAAACCACCGTCGGAGCCGACGGTCACACCGCCATTCGTGTGAACGTGCCGCCGATTGGGTTCAACCAGGTGCGGATCAAAATCCAAATCGAGGGTATGAGCACGCCGATTGATTTGATCGACATGGAAGTGCCCGGCGTGGTTGTGATCGATCCTGGGCACGGTGGCGCTTCCAATTTGCCTGGAGCAAGTTGGAACAATGCCACAAGCCCTTCTGGAGTTTTGGAAAAGGCAATGGCTCTCTCCTATGGGACCGCAGCGCGCGATGCGCTCAGAACAAAGCGCCAGCAGGACAAATTGAATCTGCGTGTGTTCATGACCAGGACGACCGATGTGAACGTCTCTGGGCAGGATCGCGCTGCTAGAGCTAAGGACAACGGCGCGGACGTGATTTTCATCATTCACTTCAATGCATCGGACTCTCACACAGCTCGTGGCACTCTTGAAGTCGTGCGTGATAGTGGCAATGTGAATGCGACAGAAGACACCAACCTCGCCAACACGGTAATCGACCTCATGATTCCTGCGATTAGGCAATACGACACGGGTGCAAATAAGCGTTACTCGGTCGTGAACAATACCGCCGTGGCAAGCGACACAAATCTTGGAAACACCTCTGCTTACCACCCCATCCGCGCAGCATATTGCGAAGTCGAGTTTATCGACTTGGGCGAACACACGGAAGACACAAGCGATGACTTGGTGGACATCCTATTGAACACAGGACCGAATGCGGCAGCGGTAAAAACGGCCGTCGCAAATGCGATACGAGACGGCATCCTTCAAGACCTGCGTAACCAACCACAGCCATGAATAGACCGCTTCTAATTGGATTGATCCTCGCGGCGTTTTTGGCCTTCATCTTGTTCACCAACCAGAGTGAGCCGAGCCCATCAACGGCAGGTCAAACAGCACAGCAGAAGGGGTCCAACAAGACCGCACAGCTACAAAACGCTGAAGCCCCAAAGGCTGTCATTCTACCGACTTCCGATCCACTCCCACTTGTGGGCATGAAGGCGACCAAGTACGTGCCCGATCTCGCTGCTCTGGCCCACTTTCGCGAAGACCTTCCATTCAAGTTTATCGGTAACGATGCAGTTGGTCGTGTATTGGATCGGCAAGGGCGTGTGCTGATCGAGTCAGGAAAAGAGATTGCTATTTTGGGAGTTGCCGTCGCACCCGACAAACAGCGTGTCCTTGTTAAAGGCGGCGACGCCATCAACTTCGTTCTCGATCCGGCAACAGGCCAGAAGATCAAGCTTCCAGTCTATCCTCCAGGTGCTAACATGCTTGGCTTTGGCTCATGGAACTGGATTGGCCCAAGCACGCTTCTTGGCGAGTCCGGCGTTCAAGCCTTTAATGCCAAAGGAAAGCCGATGAACTGTTGTGAGGGACACAACGTTGCGCAAACAAAGCTCTACTCTTTCGACGTCACCACCCAACGACTCGCAGAGGTAACAATACCAAGCGAGGTCAAGCAACCCGTTGTGACCGTGATGGAGGTGAGCAGTGATGGGCATGTTCATCTTGCTAATGAAGAATCGCACGGCGGTGCTGAACAAGACTTCGGTTGGTTCAAGATTGATGCTCCGAAATAGTGCGATGTCGGCCTGCAACGTCGCTCATGCCAACTCCAGCGCCTCGCAAAGCTCACGGCTCCGCCCATTGCCAACCACCGACAAGCTCCGCCCTCTCCAACTCCCACCGCAAAGAAGTGTGCCCCTGATCGTCGCAGCTCCGCACCTGGAACTCCTCCGAAATAGCAAACATAGAAAGGTTAGTCCGATTGGTTTTGGTTTTGGTTGATTTTTTCCTGTTGAAACGGCTTTGTGAGGTAATCCTGAGGAGACTGGTTTTTGCGAGAGGTGTGGATTTGGATTCGATTGTAGAAGGTCACGATGGCTTCAACGCTGGTACTCCGGGCCTCGGCCTTTGACGGGAAGACACCGTTGGTCGGAAAGGCCCCCCGCTTGAGGGTGGCGAAGAACGATTCACACGTGGCGTTGTCGTAGCAGGATCCGGCCGGCCGCGCTCATCCTTTGACCGATCCCCCGGTCCCTGAGCCAGGAGCGCATCGCGGCACTGGTGTATTGGCAGCCGCGCTCCGAGTGGTAGATCGTGTCTTGACCGACGCCGGCGCGAGAGGACGCCTTCCGTGCTGCCGGGATCACCCGCGCGGGTTCCAATTATAGCGCGAGCTGCCATCCGGCAACCTGACGACTGAAGAGCCAGCTTCACCGCCAGAGACATCCATCCCTGGGGTGTCGCCACTAAAGTGATGTCACTGACGAGAATTTCGCCGGGACGCGCTGGTGCAGGCGCTTTGGAGAGACCATTGGGAGCCGGAAGTCGCGCAGGGTTCTGAATGGTCGTTTTCGGTCGGAAGGCAGTCTTGTTTCTGGCTTCCCTGCCCGCTTTGGACAGGAGGCGAGCGACGCGATTCTCCGAGCAGGAGAGTCCACGACGCTGCCATTCTATCGTCATCCGCGGACTGCCATAAGCCAGCTTGTATTGACGTTGACTCCCAATTCGCGGGCTACCTTCGTGATCGAGCGCCCGCTGCTTCGCAGCAACTCGACCGCATCCCGGCGAAACTCCTCTGGATACGAATTTCCTGAATTGGAGATGATCATCTGATTTCTGATGTTCTCATACCAGCCCCTGCCTGTCTACCGTTTCGGGGGAAGTTCAAAACGCCCAACCGCAGTTTCAGTGTGGCTCGCACAACTTCGCAAACTCCCTGCCCCACGGTGCGCCGCGCCGATTCAAGCCGTCTGCCAACTGTGCTCTTCCCCGGTAAGACCACTGACGGCCAGAATTGTCGTTCAGCCTTCGTTCGCTTCACGCCTTCACTAGCTCTGATATGGAAGCCTTGCGACATGGGGCTGCCCTCTCCAGACCGGCCCATCGCCTGAAGGCGGGCAGCACCGGCCCACGCAGGACATCCTGCCGGAAGTGGTGACATCGGAAGCGACTGTCACCTCCGGGCCCAGCTAAAGGATGCCCTGTAAGGATGAGCTGATCGCCGTGGAAGCCGGAGAAACATCACCCCGGGGCCTGCGCACCCGAACATCCCCCCGGTCCCTGAGGAATCAAAGGTCCTTGACACGGATACCGAGTTTCTTCAACTCCGCGATCTGGGCCTTGGCCTTGTCGCTGTCCAGCGGATTGCCCTTCAGATAAACCTGCACGTAAGGCGCGAAGCGCTTCTCCCCGTTGAGATCCTCCTTGAGCAGATCCACCAGCGGGCTGAGGTCCGTCACCTTGTTGCCGTCGAGGAAAATGAAGCTTTGCGGCTTCAGCCCTTTCATCGGGGTGAGGTCGGTGATCTGATTCCCTCCCAACCCGATCGACCAGATCTGCCCGAGACCGCCCAATCCGTCGATTTTGGTGATCTTGCTGTTCCGGAGGTGGATGGATCCCAGTTTGGGCAGTTTCACGATGGGGGAGAGATCGGTGACCTCGTTGTCATCGGCATAAAGCGAAGCAAGCCGGTCCAGGCCGCGGAGCGGTTCCAATGATTTGACCTTGTTCTTCTCGATCCCGATGTACTGCAGGCCTTTGAGATCCTTCAGTGCGGTCAGATCCTCGATCTCGTTCTGGTCGAAAATGACCTGTTGGAGCAGCTTGAGGCCTTTGATCGGGCCGAGATCTTTGATCTTGTTGTTGCTCAAATTGATGGACATGAGCTTTTCGCAATGCTCAAGACCGGAAAGGTTGACGATTCCGAGGCCCTTGCCATCCACGACGGAAATGTTCTTCACGTCCTCCGCCGTGATCGGCTCCGCGGTGGAGCGTTTGGCATAGACCTGCTGGCGCACCGCCTTTTCGAGGGCCTTGTCGGCGAAGGCCGGAACCGGTGGAGGTTTGGGAGCTTCCGGCTTTTTCGCCTCCGGCTTCGCGGGTTCCGCTTTTTTCTCGGCCGGCTTGGCGGGAGGAGCGGGCTTGGCCGGTTCCGGCTTTTTCTCAGCGGGTTTGGCCGGAGTGGGTGCAGGAACAGGCGCGGGTTTGGCGGGCTCAGGCTTCTTATCCTCGGTCTTGGCGGGAGCAGGCTTGGCTGGTTCGGGTTTCTTTTCCTCCACTTTGGCCGGGGCGGGAGCCGGGGTTGCCGCAGGCTTGGGGGCCTCCGCCTTGGCGGGAGCCGGGGTTGCCGCTGGAGGATCCTTCTTCTCTTGGGAGAACACCGGTCCTGGGAGCAGGGCCAGCCCCCCCATTGAAAGGAGGGCAGAAAGCACAGGAAGAGAAACGACGTGACGACTCATGGAGCTACGATCGATAGGGTTAAGCATGATATGACTCTCCCTTATAGCCCAAAAACGCCCCCGCCTCAAGCCAACGGGCGGCGCGCATTCGCGTGCCCGGGCTTGATTCCACGAAAAGGATGCTCTGGAGAACCGTTACTTCACCGTCACGCCCTCGGCGCCGATGAGTTCAACCTGCACGTGTCCCCCGCCCTGCTTTGGGCCGCCCAGAACAAAGACTTGGCTGCCCTTGGTGAGAGATACGGCGACTTCGCCAGGGCCTTCCTTGGGGAGTCCGAGTTCGTCGTTCCCCCGGAAGAGCTGCCACTCCGCCGGAGCGGTGACCTTGAGGCGGATGTTGGCTGACTTGGAGGCGTCGAGGGTGAAGCGGATCCCTCCCCAATTGCCTCTGCGGGACCGCACATCGGGAAGATCCTCCATGAGGAGATCGCCCGCCACCCGGCTCCAGACAGGGCGCCAGACATCCTGTTTTTCGGCCACGGCGAAAGCTCCGGCCCCGGCATGCCAGGTCGCATCGAAGAAGCGATCGTTGGATTCCAAGACCTGCCAGGAACGGACAAAGGCGGTGGGAGCGACCTTGAAGGGACCTTCCTTGCCCAGCTCGGAGAGGAACCGCACCAGATCGACGAATTCGTCCTCCCTCAGGGCGGCGGTGAGGCCCGGAGGCATCAGCGACACCGGGCTGATCTGCAGACTGGCGATGTCGGTTTTGGGAATGCGCTGCTCGACTCCGGCAGCGTCACGAACCACGGCTTCGGCCGCGTCTTCCCGGACCAGAGATCCCGCATAGGCGTTGCCATTTTTCAGGGTGACGACGGTGGTGTGGTATCCTTCCTTGATCTTTTTGCCCGGTTCGAGAAGAGACTCGATGAGGTAATCGACCGGGGCACTGGCCCCGATGCTGACCAGGTCGGGACCGATCAGCGGGCCGCTACCTCCAATAGCGTGGCAGACGGTGCATTGCAACTGAGCCCGGCGGAACACCGATTCCCCGCGGGCCGCATTGCCCTGTTTGGCGATCCGCCCGACCATGGCAACCAGTTCTTCCGGGGTCAGCTGGGCTTTCATGGGCTGCACGTCCCCCGCGATGCGAAGCGCCTCCACCAGGGCTTCGGGCTTGCCCGGGGCGGTGCCTGCTTTTTTCATCCCGGTGAGAGCGATCTCCCGGGGCAATTTGACCCCTTGGAGGGCCTGCCGGAGGGCCTCCGGACCGGCCTTGCTGCGGAGAAAGGTGTCGAAAACACCAAAGGGATCCTTCCCGTCGGTCATATCCTGAAGAACCGCGATCGCGATCTTGGCTCCAGCATTGGGTGCCTGACTGGTCCGCCCCACGACGGCCAGGGAACGAACTCTCAGGGAACTGGCGTGATCCGTGGCGGTCCGATCGAAGAAGGCCCCGCCAGGACCTCCCATCGCCACGAGGCCGGCCATGGCGGCCCGAGCGCGCGCTTCATCCTTGTCCGCGGCGAGCAGGACTTGTTCAAGCGGAGCACGGGCCGCTTCCAGTTTCCACTCGCCACTCAGCTGGGCGGCCAATTGATAGGTTTCCGTATCGAGACCCGGCTGGGAAAGACGCTTTAGAATGCTCTCCGCGCCTTCCGAGGGAATGATGCGGCGGAGCTTGGCGGCATCCGCGAGCGCAGTGAACACGGCCCTCATGGCGGCGGGACTACGTCCGTCGTCATTCGCCCAGGCGAGGAGCCGGGCGAGGTGTCCGGCATCACCCGCCTTGGCCAACCAGGTGGCGACATCGCCGGCAGCGGCTTCGGAAATCTCGCCGGTGTCCAGCGAGGAGAGGATCACGTCCGTCGCCAACGGACGGTCGGTGGACCGGACGGCAAAGAGCAGTGCGCCGACCGAACCAAAGGGGTTGTTGCCTTTTTCCACGGCAGGGATCCAGCGAGCGGCATGCTCACGACAAAGCGACCACAGGGCGAAGTCGAGATACTCGTCGCGCTCTTGGTCGAGGCAGGCCAGTGCCGCCTTCACGGTGTCGGGATGATCGAGCTGGGCCAGCAGGGACACGCCCCAGAGCCGCACTTGAGGATGCGGATCTTTCACCGCCCGCTCCGCCATCGCAAACGCGTCATCGGCTCCGAGCCGATCCGGCTCGTAATACACCGCCCGAAGCGCCGCCGCACGGGCCCGATGGTCGGTCGACGCGGCCAGTTCCCTCACCCAGGCCGCAGGGAATTGATTGACCCCTTGTGCAGTCCAGATGGCGTCAAGCAGTTGGTGCGCCCGGTCGGGGGCTCCGGCCGGAAGCTCCGTGACCCGTTTTTCAAGAGCTGGCATGACGGCCTCAGCGCCACGCAGTCGCAGTTCCTGTCGAGCGAAATGCCGCGTCCATTCCTCGGGGGCATCGAGCAGGGCCAGCAGACCCTCCACCGGTTGTCCCACGATCTTGGGACGCTCCACGAGGGGCCGTCCTTCGAAGCTGAGCCGCCAGATTCGACCGTGCACATGGTCGCGTCGCTCGTCACGAAAATCGACTTCCCCGTGCTGAATGATCGGATTGTACCAGTCCGCGACATAGATCGCGCCATCCGGTCCCATCTTGACATCGATGGGGCGAAACGCCCGATGGGTCGAGGCGATGACGTCCTCGACCTGGGTGGAGGTGTATTGGCTGCCCGACTCCGCAAGACGGAACCGGTTGATACGGTTGCCGCGGAAATCCGGGGCGATCAGCGTGCCCACCCAATCCTCCGGAACATGGCGGCCACTCGGCATTTCGAGGCTGCAGTGCTTCGGTTGGCCGGGATTCATCCCCGCGAGAATGCGGGTGGCGCCGGGCGAGGTCATGAACACAGACCGGG
This sequence comes from Akkermansiaceae bacterium, assembly GCA_024233005.1. Lineage (GTDB taxonomy): Bacteria > Verrucomicrobiota > Verrucomicrobiia > Verrucomicrobiales > DEV007 > JACKQE01. The sequence continues at coordinate 147,642 of JACKQE010000003.1, forward strand.
GGAAGACAAAGTGCATCCCCTGGAAACCGGCCCCGTCACTCATGAAGCTCTGTCCCCAGTGGTCAAAGACGTGCCCCCATGGATTGACAAGCCCTTTCATGAAGACTTCGAGACGTCGCGTCTCCGGCCGGAAATGCCACATGCCCCCACCGAGCAGGCGCCGCACCCCGTAGGGAGTTTCGACATGGCTGTGAATGTAGATCGACTGGTTGAACCAGAGCATCCCCTCGGGACCGAAGCGGAAGGTATGAATGAGATGGTGGGTGTCCTCGGTGCCGAATCCGCTCAGCACAACCTGCCGCAAATCGGCCCGACCATCGCCGTCGGTGTCCTTGAGGAAGAGAATCTCCGTAGAGTTCGCCACGTAGGCCCCTCCATCGCCGGGGACCACCGCCGTGGGGACGTTGAGTCCCCCGGCGAAGCTGGTGGCCTTGTCCGCGGTGCCATCCCCGTCGGCATCCTCCAGGACCAGCACCTGATCATCTTCCTTCTGCCCCGGAGCGATCATGGGGTACATCGGGCTGCTCACCAACCAGAGACGCCCCGCCGCATCCCAGTTCATCTGGACCGGCTTGGAAATCATCGGATCGGAGGCGAAGAGGTTGACCTTCATGCCCGGGGGCAGTTTGAAAGAAGCTAACTCGGCGTCCACAGAGGGATCGGGGATGTCTTTGAGACCTCCCTGGGCGAAGACTGCCAGGGGAGAAACCAGGCACCACACCAAGGTCAGAAGGCTGGGATAGAGAGGAAAGCGCATGAGGGGTAAGGGCAAATGGGGAAAGGATGAAGGCAAACGGGGTCGTCGTCGTATCAGGGTTGCTTGAGACGCTCCAGGGCGGTGGCGGCAAGGGCGGCGACCTTTTCCTCCTCGGCGGCGATGAGAGGATCGAACATCGGCATTTCCTTCGCATTCTGGCCCTGTTCGTGTTTTCGGAAAAGGAACAGATAGGTCTCGTTCGCGGGACGCCAGCGGTGGAAAAAGAGGCGGTTTTTCTTCACCACCGCTTGGCGGAGCGCCTCGACTGGCGCCTCAGTGCCCGCACGGGTGGGCACTGCCAGACCGAGACTCTTCACCAGGGCAGAGCCGGCGAGAGCGTAGCCTGCCTGACCAAAATGAATGCCGTCATCGGTCAGCGGAGTGCTTTCCTGGACGGGGGTTTTCCCCCCACCCATGGCATCAAACAGATCGGCAAAACGCCAGCCGTGTTTCTTCGCGAGATCGCGAATGGCATCACGGTAGACGGCAAGACGGACATTGTGCCCGGTCAGGTCGGGCAAAGGCGGAGCCACCCGCTCCAAGGGAGGCGGAGAAACGAGCACAATCTCCCGGATCCCAGAGCCTGAAGCGGCTTTGGCCGCCAGGACGAGCCGCTCATAGCCCTCCAGAAAGACGGCCAGCCCCGCCTCCGGATCCCCGAGACGCGCGGCAAGGTCCGGCACTTCGGTCCATGGTTGCCCTTCGCTGATGACCGGGACGGTGCCATAGCAGAACACCAGCACCGTCGGCTGGAGGTCACCGAGGGTTTTCATGAGCCGGTCAAAGCCCTCCTGAGGGGGGCCAAAATAGGAACGCGCATCCCCGAAGACCGAGTCGCCCGACCAACCCAGATTCCGAAAACGCAGGCCCGGTGCCTTGTCGCCGGCCGCAAGTGTCAACGCGGTTTCCAGCTGGCCGAAGGTGTATTCCCGCTCCACGAAGGTCTCCCCGACCAGGGTCACCAGATCGCCTTTCTGAAGTGTGAACGGAGGGACCGGGGGCGTCTCCGCCATTACCCGCTGGGGATTGCCGGGGATCAGAGAGAGGGCGGCGAGGATCAGGGATCGACGGCAAACGCGGTGAAGGGCGGGAATCATGGGTCACAAGGTGGGGAATTCCGCGACACTTTGCAAAGGAATTCCGCCCCGTGGACACGTGCCCCCATGCGCAATAAAGTGAAAATTTTGCATTTCCCCGAACGGTCCTTGTGTTACAAAACCGTCACATGCCTTTTCCGTCGCTTCTTCTTGCCGCCACCGCCACTCCCTCCAGTTGGGGAAACGTCCTCACTGCCGTCCTGCAAATCCTGGGAGCTCTCGGGGTCTTCCTCTTCGGCATGAAGGTCATGTCCGAGGGCATCCAGAAAGTCGGAGGCGGCCGGATGCGTCAGGCCTTGGCGACCATGACCAAGAACCGGTTCACCGGCATGCTGACGGGACTGGTGCTCACCGGCATCATTCAATCCTCCTCGGCGACGACGGTGCTGGTCGTCTCCTTTGTCAATGCGGGCCTCCTCACGTTGACGGAATCGATCGGTATCATCATGGGAGCCAATCTCGGCACCACTCTGACCGCTTGGATCGTGGCTCTGGTGGGGAAATTCAGTCTCTCGGCGATCGCCATTCCCATCGTCGGGATCGGGCTGCCGTTCTTTTTCATCGGAAAGGACAAGGGCAAAAACTTCGGCGAGTTTCTCATCGGGTTCGGCCTGCTCTTCTTCGGTCTGCATTTGCTCAAAGAGGCGGTGCCTTCGGCCGGGGACATCCAGGAATCGAACGCTTTTTTCCATTTTGTCCACTCGGTGGTCGAGATGGGCGGCATGCGGGCGGTGCTGATCTTCCTCTTTGGCGGCATCCTGCTCACCGTGGTCGTGCAGTCCTCATCCGCCGCGATGGCCATCACCGTGATGTGTGCCACCAAGGGATGGTTCGGCGATGACGCGTTCACTGCGTTCAAATTCTCCGCCGCGATCGTGCTGGGCGAAAACATCGGCACCACCATCACCGCCTGGCTCGCCAGCCTTGGCGCGAACACGAATGCCAAACGCGCCGCCCGGGCTCATTTCCTGTTCAACGTCATCGGAGTCACGTGGATGCTGGTGGCCTTTGCGCTGTTCACCCAGGCGGTCTGGTGGCTTGCCGGAGAACTACCGGCCAGTCTGCGCTCGGTCCAAGGAACCTTCCAGCAAAGCGAGATCGCCTTCTCCACCGCGATCTTCCACTCATTGTTCAATTTGACGAACATCGCCCTTCTCATCTGGTTTGTGCCCCAGTTGGCGAAAGTGGTCAGCCGCTGGGTCAAGGACCCTCCCGGAGCTCCCGGACGCCAACGACTGTCCTACATTTCCCAGCGTTTCGTGGATCTGGGCGAGCTGAATCTGGCGGAGGCGGAGACCGCCACCCGCCGCATGGGCGACCTCGCCTGCGGGATGCTGCAGGGATGCATCGACCTCATGAACCACCCTGAGACGGACCTGTCAACCAAGGTCGGCGAGTTGAAACAGTCCGAAGACGACTGTGACATCATGCTCCATGATCTCACGGAATATCTGGTGGCCTGTTCAACCCATGAGATCGGACAGGGCAACGCCAACCGCATCGCCGCCATGCTGCGGGCCGCTTCCGAATATGAGGAGGCGACCGACCGCATTTACCGCTTGGTCAAAGTGCTGCAACGCAAATACGAAAAGAGTCGGAAATTCACCGATGAACAACAGGCCGCCCTTACCGCCCATGCCGAGTCGGTCCTGGTTTTTCTGAAACTTTCCCGCGATCTGACGGTGACCCAGCCCACTGCGGCGGATCTCTCGGCTTCCAAGGAACGGGAGAAAGAAATCGATGCGGCGCGGAAACGTCTCAACAAGGAAGCGATGGCCCGCATGAGCAGTGGCGGTGATGTGCCGACCGAAATGCTCCAAGTGGACCTGAGCAACCACCTCGAGGCCATCGGCAACCATGCCCACAACATCGTCGAGGCCTGGGCCGGAATCGGTCGATCGTGACAGAACAGGCCGGATTCACCCGTTCGGTTTGCCCCCGGTGTAAATTAGTTGAATCTCCTCCGGGGTCAGAATTTTGCGGAGGACGACCAGTTCATCAATGCGTCCGTTGAGACTGCGGATGGCCTGGTTCCGACCTTCGGAGACCCAGTTGCCGATCTCGAGATCCCCGAACCTCATCGGTGGAGTGCCGGACTTGAGTTCTTTCCTGGAGACGGCCTTTCCGTCGAGATACTGGGTCACCTGGTGACCGGGGCGATCCACCACGGCGGCGACGTGGAGCCAGCGCCCGAGATCCCCGGGTCCCAGAAGGGGTTCGCTGATCGCATTGACCCCGGAGTTCACCCCGAGAATAAGCCGACCGTCGTTGCTGATCTGCCAGTGCACTTCACCGGGTTCCCAGCCGTCTGTCAACATCAGGGAGTTGTACCAGCTTTCCATGCCCTCAAGCCGCACCCAAGCGGCAAGGGTCAGGACGTCAAACTCACCGGGAATGTGAAGACGCACCCGGTCGGTGATCCGCTTGAACTCCAGCGCCCCTTTCCCCGGCCAGCGCCCCTGAGTCCAGCGGGCTCCGATCACGGCCCCTTCCGGAGTGCCCGGACGGCCCGCATGGAGACGGCGATCCCAGGGTTGTTGTCCTTCGAAATCGAAGTAGGCCACCACGTCGGAAGAGTTTCGCAGAGCTTCCCGCTGCCGTTGCCAGGCCCCGAAACGCTCCTGCCATCGCGCGTCGGCAAGGCGCAGCATTTCCTCCTGATCGACGAAAGATTGCCCCCGGAGCGGGATCGACTCCCAGGAATCCGGTGAGACCCCTGTCCGGCGGACCCCGCCCCCGGTCTGGAGGAGACGCTCCTCGCGTCCGTCCGGAGCGTCGAGACGGACCTCCCCCTCGACGACATGGACTTCGCTGCGCCCGTCACTCGCCACACTGAGAGCAAACTCGGTGCCGAGATCGACCGCCTGGAAATCAGGACCGACCACGGTGAATCCGTGCGCGGTCTCCGGAACCGAGGCGCGAAGTCGGCCGCTCCGGCAGACCACGCGCTGCGCGTTGACCAATTCCAGCTCCGCAGGACCCTCCAGGATCAGGGTGGCTCCGCTGAAAAATTCCAACTGCACAAAGCCGGACTCCAAATGGAGAGTTCCCGGTTCCAGCGTCACCCCTTCCCCGTATTTGGGGCTCCCAACCGCCCACACGGGCCGGATTTCCCGGCTCAGCACCGCCAAGCCCTGACGGTCTTCGTGGCGCGGTTCGGCATCACCAGACTTCAACAGGAGAGCGGCCGCATTCAAAAGGAGACCGACCACGAACGCCGCCGCCAGGCCCAGCCATAACCGGGAACGCTCTCGGCGCGATCGGGGAGGGAGGCTGGGCGGGAAGGCCACGACACGGGACAGTTCCGGGAGCGACTCCTCTCCGGCGTGTTCATAATGCAGCAGGGCATGGGTGGTTGCCCAATTCAACCAAGCTTCGCACAGCTCAGGATTGCCGCGCAACCGTTCATTGAACTCATCTCGCTCTTCCGGCGCAGCCAACCCGTCGAGCATCCGTGAAAAGAGACGGAGATCGGCTTCACCGGGGATCGTAGACTCCGGAATCATATGGTCCCTCCTTCCGTGGCGAGGCGTTGTTCAATGCATTGTTGAAGGGCGGCGCGGATCCGAAACAGGGCTACCGAGATGGCCCCTTCGGACTTCCCGGCCTCCCCCGCGATCCGCTGCACCGAGGCTCCGGGCTCGTAGCGGGCTTCGATGAGAGCCCGTTGTTTCGCCGGGAGAGAGGAAATGCAGGCCCGCAAGGCCTCAAGGCGGCGGTCTTCCACACCGAGACGCTGCTCCTGCCGTTCGGCAAGGTAGTCAAAGACATCATCGTCATAAACCAACTGCTCGCGGCTACGTTTCCGGCGGTGACTGAGCAGGGTGAAGTAGGCTATGCGGCAGGCCCACGCTTTGAAGTGCGTCCCCGGCTCGAACTCCGACGCCTTGCGCCAGACGATCACATTGGTGTCCTGAAGAACATCCTTGGCGAGGGTGGCATCATGGCACAGACTCACGATATAGGCGTAGAGACTGGGTTGAGCCCCGGTGAGCAGTTCGATGAAATCTTCGGAATCGCGGTTCATGGCAGCGGACAGAGGGTAAATGACACCATCCACCGGAATCTTACCACCAAAGCGCGGTCCTGACATTTCACGGAAACGCATGCCCGGTCTTCCGTTCGATTTCAGATCCCTGAGGTTAGAGGTTTCCTGGGTTCCCAAAAACCTGTAGAATGACGAACATCCCACAGAATTGGTTCCCGAGCCGCCTATTCCCATGACACTGGCGCCTTCTTTCTCATGAATCCGATCCTACAATCCCTCGGAGGGTTCGGACTTTTCCTCTTTGGCATTGGGATCATGACCTCCGGGTTGAAAAAACTGGCTGGCGACCGACTCCATCAATGGCTGGCCAACACCACCCGGACGCCATTGTCAGGAGCAGTCACCGGGACCATCGTGACGGCCATCATCCAATCGTCCAGCGCCACCACGGTGGCGGCGGTGGGCTTTGTGGGAGCGGGTCTGATGACGTTTCCGCAGGCGCTCGGAGTGGTCTTCGGGGCCAACATTGGCACAACCATCACCGGTTGGATTGTCGCCCTGGTGGGATTTAAACTGAAGCTGGGCATGGCGGCGCTTCCGCTCATTTTCGTGGCCGCCCTTCTTTATCTCGCCAAGAAGAGGAGGGTAGCGCGTGCCGCGGGAAAGGCGCTCGCGGGATTTGCGCTGATCTTTCTGGGCATTGAGTTCCTCCAGTCCGGGTTGACCGGCGCTCAGCACTTGGTGGATCTGAGCAAGATCGATGCGGGCGGGGCGGGAGGCCGACTCATGCTCCTGGCCGCGGGAGTGCTGCTGACCTTGATCACCCAATCCTCCAGCGCCGCCGTGGCCGCCTCGATCACCGCCCTTCATACCGGCATGATCGATCTGCCCCAGGCCGCCGCCGTCATCATCGGGGCGGACGTGGGAACCACCGCCACCGCCGCCCTGGCCACCATCGGAGGAAACACCGGGTCCCGTCGGACAGGATTTGCGCATGTGATCTACAACCTCATGACCGCCATGGGAGCATTTCTGCTGCTGCCCCTGTATCTGACCCTATGGAACCGGTTCAACCCCTGCATGGTCGAGAGCTCCCCGGAGGTGGTCGCGGTGGCCTTCCATTCCACCTTCAATCTTCTCGGGGTTCTGGTGGCGCTTCCATTCACAAATCACTTTGCCCATTTCATCGAGCGCCTCTTTCCAGAGCGGGAGCTTCCGTTGGTCGCGGCTTTGGACAAAAAGCTTCTCTCAGATTCCAAAGCAGCGAGCAATGCCTTGGAAACAACGGTCCGTGCCATCACCACCGAAATCCTGCCGGAGGCGGCGGCCCAACTCTCCAGAATCCGGGAAGGTCCTACCCAGGAAGCTCTCAGGCTGGTGTTCCTCGCGGTGGAGGAAGCCCGGGGTTTCGCGGTGAAAATCGGCGAATCCGCCGGGGGAGATCCCTTGAATGCGGTGAAGCTGTTCTCCCTGCTCCACGTGCTGGACCACTGTGAGCGCCTCGCAGAGCATATCGGGGATCGCCCGCGAGCATCAGCGTATGCCTCCTGCACCGCACTGCACCCGGAGGGGCAGCAAATGGCTGGAGAACTGGAATCGCTGGGCGAACAGGTCGGGGCGCGCAAGGCGGTGGCCATCCTCTCCGTGTTGGAGCAGTCGGCGGCGACGTTGGAAGCCGACCACCCCGGATTCCGGCAACGCTTCATCGGGAGCGCCGCTCATGGCGAACTGTCCGCCGCGGAACTGGATCGGGCCCTCGACGGGGCCCGGTGGATGCGGCGGGTCGTGTATCATGCCTGGAGGATGGCCTTTTACTGGTCCGAACTCGATCAGCCAATGCCGGAGCATCCCCAAGCCGACTGACCCCATCTCCACAGCAGGAACCTGGGGTTTTGGCAGGGGCCTCTCCCGCAGGATCAGAGCAGCTCTTCACGCGTTCAAGCTTAGCACCTAGCAGTAGGAAGAACGACCTCGCTCCGAAGTGACTCCGAACACCGGCCGTGGCCTGTTCAGAATTCCGGGATTGTTTATGGAGGGCGGAACCCGGCGCGACGGAACAGAAATCAGGGTTCTCATTCACTGCCGAGGCAGACCAATTCCCCGTCTTCAAACGTCGCGTAGATCTTGCCGTCAGCGATGGCCAATCCTTGGAAAGTGAGCGGGGCAGGAAACTGGCGCGAACCGATCTCCTTGCCCGTGGACCGGTCGACAATCCTGACGAACCCCTTGGTGGTGCCGTCTTCCGGAAAGAGTCCGCCACCGAACACGACCGCATTTTTCCCCATGGCCACCGCGGTCACCTGTTCGCCGGGACCTGCCTTTGCCAAGACCGGCTTCTCCTCTCCCAGGCGGCTGACCATCTGGTTCTGGTTGGCAATGTGGGTGTCATCCCAAGCCATCACCTGGCCACTGAGTTCCTCAAAGGTGGTCGATCGCCGACGACGATCCCCGAGCTTGGTCCAGTTCGGGCTAGCCAACCCCTCAATGCCCTGATTGTGCATCGCCAGGCCCTCGGGAGCCTTCGGCCTGGGGGGAGCCGGCTTGTTTTCTTCAACGGCCTTTTGCCGCGCCACATTCCATTCCTTCAGGCGGGCCTCATAATCCTCCCAGGCATCTGGAATCACTTCGCCCGTCTTCCGATCCATTACCGTTTTCATCAGGTGCAGTTGCTCACCGGCCAGATACATCACGTCATTGGTATGGTCGGACTTTGGCCCAGCCGGATAAGCGATCACCTGAGACCAAAGCACCTCACCGGTCAACGCCTGGAAGGCCCGGATCACGATCCCACTCTCGGCGGCCGTGGAACGTCCGGCAGAGGCATAAGCGACCCCTTTGTCATCGACCAGCACACTGGAAAAGGCACACCAGGGGGATTCCAGCTGGGCATAGGACACCATGCGACGATCCTCCGAGGCCATGCGCAGCTTCCAAGCCAGCGAACCATCCGTCTTGTCGAGTGCGTAGACATAGCCGTCGCCGGCTCCGAAAAGACACAGGTCCCCATAAATGGTGGGAGGCGTGGTGACGCGTCCGCCGAGATACCGTTCCCAGATGACTTTGCCATCGGAGGCTCCGAGCATGACCATTTTTCGGCGGTGCAGATCCGCGGCAAAGACATGTCCTCCGGAAGCCACCGGAGCGGTGGTTAAGCCGGCCAGGGAATCCTGCCAACTTCCTTCGATGTTGCCTCCGGTCATTGGCTTGGCAATCCGGGTCTGCCACTCCAGATGCACTTTCCCCGCAGGGACCGGAGCGGCCGGGTTGGCGTTGCTGCGGGCGGCATTTCCCATAAAGCTGGACCAGCCTTCGGTGCCGGAACCGGTCTGTCGACCATAGGCCGGGCCTTTGGTCAAACTGGCACCGGCGCGGAGTTCCTCGCGGGTTGGCTCCGTCCCGACGGGGCCGAAGGAGATGAAACCCGGGGCCGTTCCCGGAGCGCAGGCACAATAAGTTTGGGCAGTGTAGAAGGCCCCGTTGGCCGGGATCGCCGCAAACATGCAAGATCCCCTGGCGGCGCCGAAAACGCGGGTTTCCCCTCCGACCCGATAGGTCGAGGAGCGGTTGTTTGTGGTGATGCCATTGACGTAGACCTGCGGCGTGCACACGGTGGCCCCGACATTGACCCCCGGAACCTTGGACGCTTCGCCGGTTCGGGGATCGTAGGCCACGCCGCCGAGGTGGATATGATTTTCAAACAACACCGGAAAGCCCGCGTTCGGTTTCCGGACCAAAATGGATCCGCTCGCGCCATCCAGCCAGATGGCCTCGCGGCCGCTCCCGTCCCCGTCGCTGGTGATGGCGTAGGTGTTCACGCTCACCGCAAGCCCACCCAGTCCGGCCACACCGACCGCCAGGTGATCCGTCGGTGAAGCCCCCAGCTTGTCGGCGCCGAGATCCCAACGAAGGGCGCCGGTGTGCAAATCGAGCGCCACGACCCGCTGGACTCCCCGTGGATCAGCCTTCGCGGGCTCCTCGCCGCGGCGTTTCGCTTTCATGGTCTTGGCCAGCTCGTAATCGTCCGCACCATTTCGTTCGACCAGGTAGACACGACCATCCGCCTCTCTGAGAGACGTCACCAACCGGCCGGTTTCCCAGAGTTTGGTTCCACTTTGCAGATCGAACGCTTCGACCGAACCTTCGACGACCGCCATGTCCAGTGGCCGGCGGTCAATCCCCGTCGGAGCGCCGACGCGGTCCCCGTCTTTCCAGGACGCCGCGACCAGCACGCCGTCGGCAAGCAGGAGATGGGCGGTCATGTGCTTGGGAAGGAAGGTCCTCACTATTTCTCCGGTTGCGCCATCCAATTCAAGAAGCTGCCGTTCCTTGTCGACCGCGTAAACCTTGTCCTTCATGGCCACGAGAGGCGCACGGGCCGTGTAGAACAAACCGCCGTAAAAGATCGGCCCCAGCTTTCTCCTCCAGAGCTGGGTCCCGTTCCAGGCATCCCGGGCGATGAGATACATGTCCTGGGTCTCTGTGGCGGAGGCCATCTCCTCGGCGCTGCGCTTCAGGTTTTCCCGGGCGCAGTTGGTGACATAGTAAATCCGACCGTCCACCACCGCGATGGCCCGGGTGTTGGTCCAGGCGTTCGAATTTTCCTGATTCGTCCGCAGATTGAAAGGAAGATCGTCATTCCAACGCAATCCCAGAGGGAACCCGACCAACCGGTCCGTCGAGACTCCCGAGTTGCCCCCCGCATCGCGGTAGACGTGCGTCCACTCATCCATCCCATCCGGCCGTTGCTTCCCGGTGACCTTCCAATCCTTGCCCTCCAACACACAAAGCTTTCCCCCGGGGGCCACGCATTTCAGGGCAGCCTCAAGGTCGATGCCTTCCGTGCGCTCGATCAGCAAACAGTTCAACAGATTCTCCCGGTAGGGAAGCGGCTGCACCGGGATGGATTCCACGATCAATTTACCGCCCACGCCGGCCTTGTCCGCCGCCTTGCCAATCCGCTGGACGGCCTCCTCATCCGGGACGAGGCAATGAACCACCACATTGCCCGTGGCGGCGAGGTCAAGCATCCAAGCCTCAGGCGCTCCTGTGCTCACCACCCCAAAAACGCCGTTTTTCGGCAACTCCGCAACCGGGGGAGAATCGGCGGCCTGCAGGGCGCGCGGTGCGAGCAGAAACACGCCGCAGACGAGGATGATTGTCAGACAAGTGGTTTTCATGGGGAAGACGTCAGGAGTGACTCGTGTGAATGCCAGAAACTCAGAGCCCGGGATTCTTCCCTCTTTTGGGTGTGGAAGAGAGGCGGGCAGACTCGGGGTGGGACAACTCCTTGAGGTGCCCAGATTCTGCCGATTCAGGCAGGCGCCGTCAATCCTTTCACGAAGGACTTCATTGCGTCCCGGGTCTGGCCATCCCGCATTGCATTCGCGGGGATTCTCCGGCATCATACCCCGTGCCTTCCGACGTCGATCTTCCCATCCTGCGCCTGATGACCCGGGCGGACCTCCCGGTCGCCGACCGGCTCAGGGCTCAAGCCGGATGGAACCAAACCGCCGAAGACTGGGAACGCTTTTTGTCGGGAGCACCCGAAGGGTGTTTCGTCATGGAAGCGGCAAGCAGGGTGGTGGGGACGGCCACCACCCTCTGTTATGGCCAAGATTTGGCCTGGATCGGCATGGTGCTGGTGGATCCCGACCATCGTCGCCGGGGATTGGGCAAGGCCTTGTTGCGGCATTGTCTGGAACAGTTACAAAGCCGGGGAGTCGCCTGCATCAAACTGGATGCCACCCCGATGGGTCGTCCCCTGTATGCCGCCTTGGGATTCCAGGACGAGTGGCCACAGACCCGATGGGGCACTGACGGAGCCCCCGTGGTTGAGAGAACCGGCGAGGACGGCGGAGACGTCCGGCAGCTGCGCCATGAGGACTGGCCCGCACTGCTTGACCTCGATCGTCCAGCCTTTGGAGTCGACCGCGCTCATGTTCTGCAGGCATTAGTCCAACACGGGAGTCAGGTGCTTGTGAGGGTCCGGCAGGACGGCGCGCTCTGCGGCTATGGCATGATTCGGCCCGGATCCCGGGCGCGCTACCTTGGGCCGCTGGTGGCCTCCGATCAGGACACGGCCACCGCTCTCGCGAGATCGCTGATGATCCGGGCCAAGGGAGAGGCCATCTACTGGGACATTCCCGACAGGAATGCGGAAACCGTTCAACTTGCCCGCGACTGGGGACTGACCGCGCAGCGAAGCCTGATGCGGATGCATTGCGGCCCCAACAGGCATCCGGGCGACCCTTCCTGGATCCACGGCATCGTGGCTCCGGAGACCGGCTGAGAGGCTGCGTCAGGAAGGCTCAGGGTGCCTGGTCACGGGGAGGGGCATCACCGCGCCGGTATTGAAAGGGCACGGAATGGACCACCGCTTTGACCAGACTGTGGAAGCGGTAGCCCCCCGCCTCGGTGGCTTTGGCAATGCCATTGACGGCGGGCTTGTCGTAGTATTCCAGACCGCGTCCCAACGAATAGGTCAGAAGGGCCTCAGTCAACGACCGCACGAACGCGTCACGCTTCGATCCGGTGAGCAGGTTCCGCAGTTCCGCGGGTCCGGAAAATTTTTCACCGGTATAAAGTTCCCCGGCGGCGTTGATTTTTTGCCCTTGTTCCTCGTCACGCCAAGTCCCGATGCCATCAAAATTCTCCAATCCGAACCCGATGGGATCCATCCGATCATGACACGACGCACAGAGTGGCTTGGCGCGGTGCATTTCCAGCTGCTGGCGCAGAGTCTTCGTGTGATTTTCGCCTTTCCCCGAGGCTTCCAATGGCGGGATTTCAATGTTGGCGGGTGGCGGAGGGGGGGGCGCGGCGAGGAAATTCTCCAGGACCCAGTTGCCTCGATTCACCGCCGAGGTTCGGGTCGGATTCGACGTCAGGGTCAGGATGCTGGCCTGGCTGATGAGCCCCCCCCGCTGTTGACGGAGAGGACCGGTCAGGACGATCCGCTGGAACTGCTCCCCCTGGATGCCGGGAATGCCATAATGCCGCGCGAGGCGCTCATTGACGAACGTGTGATCACTGTCGAGAAATTCCAGAATACTGCGATCCTGCCGGACAATGTCATCGAAAAAGCGCTCGGTTTCCCCCTTCATCGCGAGCCGGAGACTGTCGTCCCATGAGGGGTAGGTATTCCTGTCCGGCGAAGCCTGATCCAGATTGCGCAATTGGAGCCACTGCCCGGCGAAGTTTGTCGTCAGAGCCTCGGCTTTGGGATCCCGGAGCATCCGTGCGATCTGGCCGTCTAACTCCTGAGTGAGACGTCCCGAATCGGCCAGACGGAACAATTCGTCATCGGGCAGGCTGCTCCAAAGGAAATAGGAGAGCCGCGATGCCAGAGCGTGGGCATCGAGCCGGTGGATGCGTTGTGGATTTCCCGGTTCAGGCTGGGACTCGGAACGGTAGAGAAAATGCGGACTGACCAGAGCCGCCTGCAGGGTGCCTTTCAGACTGCGTTCGAAATCCCCTCCCGCCTGACGAACCTGTGCCGCCAGGGCCAGGTGGCGGTCGAGTTCCCCTTTGCGGAGGGGGCGCCGATAAACGCGGGGCAAAAAGGCCTCCAGAATAGCCCGAAGGCGGGCGTCGTCCCCTTGGGCCGTCCCGGCCAGGGACAGGAGTTTTAGATGCGCGGCGGTCGGCGGAGGCACTGGCGCATCCATTGGACCCAGCACTTTCAATCCCCTGACGTACAGATTGCGGTCACGCTGCCCTGGATCCGCCGCATTCGGATCATAGAAATCATTGTTGAACGAGATAGCAACCGAACGGGTTTCGCCTTTTTTCAGGTCCAGCTTCCACTGATAGCCCTTGGTCGAATCGGGCCCTCCCTCGACGCGGACGCCGGCCTTGGGACCTCCGCCGTCGAACTCCACTTCCATGAGCGGCCACTCCCCTCCGGCAGGGCTCCCCGAAGCCATCACTTCAATCTGGTAGGCTCCCGCCTCCCCCGCCTGGAAACGCGCACTGATGGTGCCATTGCTGGCGAGCGAGCCCGAACCGCTCTTGCCGGAGCCGCGGCGGGCACGAAATTCCGATTCCGGGACGTCGGTGGCGACGGGCTGGGGAGGATCTGTGATAATGATCCGGTCCAAGACCCGTTCGCTGGCATCCACATACTTTTCCAGCAATCCGGGCGAGATCCGCAGCACCTCCCCGATCGTGTCAAAGCCATACCCCGTGTCGTCCGAGGGAAAACGGTCCGCTGGACGCAGGCCTTCGATCCCGAAGAGATCCCGGATGGTCCGGTTGTATTCATCACGATTCAGTCGGCGCAGAGTGACGCGACCGGGATCGGGATTCTCCGGATCGAGATGAAAGACCGAGCTTTCGATCCATCGCAGCAATTTCTCCCGCTCTGCCGGAGATGGCTGAGGTTTCCCGGCAGGCGGCATGGTGGTGACCTCGAGATTTTTGTATACCAAATCCCAGAGACCAAGATCCTGGTTCCGCTCTTCAGGCGTGGCATGGGCATCCAGCTCGATTTTTCCTTTCTTGGCGCCATCGCCATGACAGTCGAAGCAGTAATTCGAGAGAAGCGGCTCGATCTCGGTCGCGTAATCGATGCGGGGCGGTTTCGCTTCCGCCCGGATGATCCAGAACACCAATCCTCCAACCAAGGCCGTCGAGACCAAAAAAGTCATCGGCAACAGAGGAAAACGGGAATGGGACACCCTTGTTGGCGCGGAGGCAGGCAAACTCATGGAATCCCCCATTTTCCAGTGATCCAAGCTCCGCGGCAACCAGTTTCGCGCTCACGCAAACGGGGGACCGCTCATGGTGCCCGCATCAGCCATGGTCGGGGTATTTAAAACTTGCAAACTATATGGTAACCATGATTATAGTGCCCTGGCAATCTTTTTGCAATCATGGTGCCACCTCCCACTTCCGTTCCGGAAAACCTTTCCAATCTCGCTCCGGTGGGATCTGTGGAAGGAACCGGGAGGATCGCTCCCATTCCTGTTCCGGAGGACAAGCTCTCGCAGCCACTGCCGCCCCAGCTGCTGGCGAACCTGGCTGCCCTTCCGTCCTCGAAAATGCTCCCGGCAGCCCTGCGAACCATGCGGGGACAGACCGGCGGACTCGGGTGGTTCTATCTCCGTTTCGAAGCCCCGGTTTCGCCTGAAACTGAAGGCAATCTCACCATTGAGCACCGCTCCACCCCCGAGGAGGATGGCAAGAGCATCGGAAGCGAAGTGCATTCCGGCCTGAAAAAGGCGGCCCTGCAAGCATCCCTGCTGGCTTGCCAGAAACGGGATTTCGCCATGGCGGACGTGCCCATGCTCGGTCAAAAAGCTCGCGCCGAGGCTTGTCCAGTGCTTGACCGTGGTCGTGTCCTGGGAGCGGTCTGCCGGGTCGCCATGTTGCAGAAAAAGCAGGCATCCCCGAAGATCGCCCTGCAGTGTGTGGCACAGTTGGCGGTGTTGGTCACGGTGCGGGGCGAGGCCGAACAGGACCGTAGAAGATTCCAGGAAGTGGCCGCCTTCATCGAGCTTTTCGGCGCCGCCGATTCCGGGACGGACTTTCCTGAATGCTCCCGTCATCTGGCCAATCACCTGCGCGACATCATGGGATGTGATTTGGTGGCGCTGGCGGTTCGGCGCTGGGGACGGGACCGACTGGTGGCGGTCTCCGGACTGGCCCAAACCTCGGCCGAACAGACCGCCGGACGATCCGCACTCGAAGCCTGCATGGGCGAAGCGATGCGCCGGAAACAAATGCGGACTTTCCGGCGACTTCAAGGCCAGGGTGCGATCGAGGATGGCAGTGTCCAGGAAGTGCGCGAATGGTTCGATCCTGCTCTCGGCATTGCGGCCCCCTTGGAGGACAGCAACGGAGTTCTCCGGGGTGGTTGGATTTTCCTCTGGCAGCATGCCCCGGATGATCCCGCCGAGCGAGAAATCCTGATCCGTGCGGCCAGCACGGAGATCGCCCCTCTGATCCACCTGCTCCGCAAAGCCAAACCCGGGCCATTGATCGGGTCGCTGCGCCGAGTCTGGAACCGGGCTTCAGCCAACCAGCAGCGTCTCTTCCTTGTGGCGGCGGTGGCGCTGTCCGGAATCCTGGCTTTTCCGGTCCCCTATCCGATCCGGGCAGCCTGCGAACTCCAACCGGTGACTCGGCGCGTGGTGGCCGCGCCATTCGACGGGATCCTGCAACTCTCAAAGGTCCGAGCCGGAGAAAAAGTGAGCGCCGGACAAGTCCTCGCGGAAATGGAAGGCAGGGAAATCCGCTGGCAACTTGCCGACAGCGCGGCTCGGAAAGCCAGGGCCCAAGCCGGGGCCGATCAAGCCCTCGCGGCGGGCAAAGTTGCCGAGGCGAGAATGTCGGAACTGGAGGCCAACAGTCTGGAACAGGAAATCGCCGTGCTCGAATACCGGGCCGAAAACCTGCTGATCAAAGCGCCCCTCGACGGCATTGTCCTCCAAGGGGACTTGGAGCGCTCCGAAGGGGCTCCCCTTCGGGTGGGGGATTCGCTGTTCGAAGTCGGACCGCTCGACCGCCTGGTCGTGGAATTGGCCGTGCGAGAGACCGACATCGCCATGGTGCGGAACGGTGCTCCGGTCCATTTCACCCTGGAGAGCTTTCCCGGAGAGACGTTCGACGGCACCCTGCTCCGCACGGCCCCTCGCTCCGAACCGAGGGAGGGAGAAAATGTTTTCATCTGTGAAATGGAATTGACCAACCCGGAAGGACGCCTCCGCCCCGGGCTGAAAGGCAAAGGCCGCATTGAGGGGCCACGGCGCCCCTTCATCTGGGGCTGGCTCCGCGACGCCTGGAATGCGATTCGCTTCCTTTTTTGGTAAGCCATGGCCTCCCTCCTGCCGCATCATCAGCAGCCCGACCATGCGGTGCGGGAAATGGAGTCGGCGTGTCCACGGCTGAGAAATGATCTCCGGCTCCGCTTTCAGGAATTCAGCGGCCAACCGGGCTACCTGCTGGAGGATCCCGTGCAAGGCCGCTTTTTCCGTCTCGGAGAGCGTGAATACCAATTTGTCCGGGCCCTCGATGGCACCAAACGGATCGGGCAGATCGTGGCCCAGCTGGCCGCCCGGTCCGGCGGCGCCGATGCCATCCCGCCGCTGGATGAGTCCGAGGCAGTGTCCCTCTTCCGGTCTTTTGCCGATGCCGGTCTGATCGCCTCGCGCGACAGCGAACATGTCGCGCGCGTGGCCGACGACATCTCCGAAAAACAGGAATCCCAACAACTCCTTGGCAAGACCGGAAACGTCCTTTCCCTGAGGATCCCGTTGGGAAATCCCGATCGCTTTTTCAGTTGGCTCGCGCGCTGGTTCGGATGGCTGGCCGGGCCGTGGGTCTTTTTGCTGTGGATTGTGCTCCTGGCTGCCGCCGGGGTCGCCGTATCCCACCAGTTTGCCCGCTTCTCCTCCGAGACTTCCGGCGTTTTCCAGGTGGGCAATCTGGGCCTTTTGACCCTGCTTTGGATCGGTCTCAAAGTCTGGCACGAGTGCTGGCACGGCCTCGTCTGTCGGCGCTATGGCGGAGAAGTGCCCGAAGCTGGGATGAACCTGTTGCTCCTCATCACTCCACTTGGGTATGTCAACGCCACGTCGAGCCTGCGGTTTTCTTCCCGCTGGCAGCGCATCCATGTTGCCGCCGCCGGGATGTACGGTGAACTCATGCTTGCAGCCATCGCGGCCATCTGGTGGGCCCGGGTCGAGCCCGGCACCCTGACCAGTTCGGCGCTGCACCAGACGGTGGTGGTTTCCGGCATGACCACTCTGATATTCAACGCCAACCCCCTGATGCGGTTCGATGGCTACTATATCTTTTCCGACCTTTTCGGACTGACGAACCTGACCACCCGGAGCCAGCAGATGACCTCGTGGCTGACGCGGCGCTGGCTGCTCGGCTTCCGCAAAACCGCCTCTCCACTTTGGGCCGGCGACCGCGGATGGCTCATCGCCATTTATGGATTCGCAGCCGCGCTGTGGCGGTTCCTGGTAATGGTCGGACTGCTGGTGGGGGCCGCCCAATTGTTCCATGGTGCCGGTTTGGTGCTCGCACTGGTTGCCGGGAGCGCTCTCCTGGTCCGCGGCATCGGGGGCTTTGTCCGGCTTCTCACAAAAGCCCGTTCTCAGGGAGCCTCACCTTGGGCACTGGGTGCCCGGTTGGCCCTGCTCAGCCTGTTGGTGGTCTCCCTCCTTGTCCTCGTCCGCTGGCACCCCCGCGTGTCCGCTCCCGCCGTGGTCCAATCCGCAAGCGGGGGGGAAGTGCGGGCCGATTGCCCGGGTTTTCTCGACCAAATGACGGTCATACCAGGACAGCCGGTTCGGGCAGGCGAAACCTTGGCGGTGCTGAAAAATGTCGAACAAACCAGCAAACTGCGGCGGGCGGAAATTGACGTGGAATTGAGCCGACTGCGGAAAGACCAGTTCCAAGCCAGCGATGACATCGCCGCCTGCCAGGCGGAAGCGCAGAACCTGAAAGCACTGGAAGCCAAATACGCCGAGCTGCAAATCTATACCTCAACCCTGAACCTGAAAGCCCCGAGGGACGGCATCGTGATCGGCCGGGATCTGAACTCCCTTGCCGGCACTTGGATCGAACCCGGCCATTTGGTGATGCTGGTGGGGAATCCTGCAGAAAAGGAACTTGTCATTCTCGCCCCCCAGGCGGAAATGGAAGTTTTTCAAAAAGCCCAGGTCGAAAAACGCCCGGCCGCGTTTGCCGCCCGCGGCCGCAGTGGAGTGCACCCCGCAACCATCAGCCAGGTCACGCCCCGAGCTTCTCTGGAGCCCTTGAATTTCGGACTCATCGCTCCCTTCGGAGGACCTCTCGCAGTGCGGAAAGCGCGTCCCGGAGCGGGTGACCGAAGCCGGGCGGATGACGGAACCCTGGCCGATTACGAATTGGTAAAGCCACACTTTGAAATGAGGGCCAGGCTCGATGCGGAAACCAGCCGTCTCCTGGCCGATGGGGAAGTCGGCCGCGTGGCCGTTGCCCGTGGCGATCTGCGTTCCCTTGGCGAAGTCCTCACCAGTGCTGGCAGAAGCTGGTTCGACCGCCTCTTGGAAAAAGCCAAGGTCCGCTGAGAGGTCGCACCGCGAAGCTATTCGATGTGAAACCAACGCTCCGAAGTCAATTCGGTCCTGGTTCCATCCTCCTTTTCCAGCCAGAGGTTGAGTTGGGATCCACCCGAAGCCTCAAAATACTCGAGGCGCACCGGATGAGGTCCCGCAGCAACCCGGAGGAGCCGTCCCACGGTCTGCGGAGGATGCGGTCCATCGTTGTCAATCACTGGCCGACCATGCCAATACAACCGGCTGCCATCATCCGACTCCAACAGCAGCCGCACCAGTCCTCCTTCCGGCAAGTCCAGCAACCCCTCGATGACCAGTCCGAAGGCCGGCAATGTGGGCTCCAAGACCCGCGGGCTGAGCGTTTTGGCAATGCCTTCGCGGACCGGTTTGAGCATCCCAAAGTCCGGCAACCGGTCCGGTTTCTTTAGTTCATAAGCCTTGAACCGGGCTCCTGGTTTCAGACCCTCGCGAGCCACCGCGGCGAGAACCGGATAAGGCTGGGCCACGAGATCCGCCTGATGGATGGTGCCCTTGCGTTCCCATCGCATCGTCAGCGGCACCCCGGAACGCCCATTGACCAGCGACAGGATCCAATCCAAACCACTGTCCAGAGGCTTGGCACCGGCCTGGAGAAGCACATCTCCCGGCACCAGGCCGGCAGATTCTGCCGGCGCCCCCTTCGCCACCGAAATCACCTCGGCCCGCATCGCCAAAGGATCGATCCCGATTCCGAACCAAAAGTTCCAGCGCTCCTCGGGTGACACCAGCCGAAGGAACTCCGACCGCACCCGGTCTGCCGGAATGGCGAATCCAATGTTTTGCTCTCCCGGATTGGCCGCGCTGACCACTCCAATAAGCCGCCCTTCCGCATTGATGAGCGGTCCACCAGAGTTGCCCGGATTCGAAGCCGCATCAAACTGAATGAAGCGGTCCCGCACATCGTTCGCAAAATGGGCCATCACGAGCGCATTGGGGGCGTTCATGAGCATGCTGGGGGAACTGACAATGCCACTGGAAAAGACGATGCCCCTCCCTCCGGGGTTACCCGCAACCAGGACCGGCTCCCCTGCCAGAAGATCCGCGCTGCGACCCAACGGAAGGACCGGCAACGGCTGCGGGGACGGGATCAGGATCACCGCCAGATCTTTTTCCGGAACCCGGCCGATGAGCCGGTAAGGTCTGATGCTGCCGTCCTGCAGCAACACCTGACCGGGCCGGTTTTGAACGACATGGTCATTGGTCAGAATGTAGCCATCCGGATGGATCAAAGTGCCACTGCCGGAATGGAACTTCCCCTCCCCTTCGGAAAAAACCGCGACCACCGCCGGCCCCGCCTTTCGCGCCAGGGCCACGGTGGGTGTCTCCCGGGGAGATTGCGCCAGGACCGGAAGGCTCCAGCATCCCGTCAACAGCAAAACCAGGACCACCGCACAAGGACCGCAGGGCACTTTCATAACAGGATTGGGAAGCTCTCACTCATTGATGATCAACCCACGGGCCACTTCCCCCCGCTCCAAGGCGGCATAGGCCTCGTTGATTTCTTCGAGCGGCCAACGGTGTGTCAGCAGCGCGTCCAGTTGCAGCCTCCCGGCCTCGTGCATCGCAATGAGCCGGGGCAGGTCAATCCGTGGCCGGAGGGAACCATAGAGCGAACCTTTGAGGGTCTTTTCGGCATACAACAGGGCATTCACATTGATCCGGGCCTTGGTCTCCGGTGGCGTGATTCCCACCACCACGGTGGTGCCTCCTTTTCTGGTGGCGTCATATGCCTGCTCAATCGTCTCCACCAAGCCGACGGCCTCAAAGCCGAAATCAACCCCCAGACCTCCCGTCATTTCACGAACCGCGGCAACGGGATCCGTCGTGCCATCGGCATGAAGCGTGTGGGTGGCCCCCATGACGCGGGCGACGTCCAGTTTCATGGGAACCGTGTCCACCGCAATGATTTGCCGGGCTCCGGCCATGGAGGCCCCTTGGACGATGTTCAGACCGATGCCACCGCAGCCAAAAACCGCCACGGTGTCTCCCAACCCGACTCCGGCGGAGGCAAAAACGGCCCCCACTCCCGTAATGACTCCACAGCCAATCAGAGCCGCTTTTTCCAGTGGGAATCCGGGGTCAATTTTGACGGCGGCTCCTTCCGGCATCGTGGTGAGTTTGGAGAAGGTTGAGACCCCCGCATAATGCAGGATCTCGCGACCTTCCCCCGTTTGGAAGCGGGTTTTCCCATCGGGCATGCGACCGGTGAAGCGCATCCGGGTGCCGACTTCGCAGAGTGCGGGGCGCCCGCCCAGGCAGTATTCGCAGGATCCGCAGGACATGCGCCAAATCGGGATGACATGGTCACCCACCTCCACCGAAGCCACCCCTGCTCCGATGGCCACGACGACCCCGGCTCCTTCATGCCCCAGAATGATGGGCATGCCGAGCGGCTGATCGCCTTTCATCACATGGAGATCACTGTGGCAGACGCCGGCCGCTTTGATCTGGACCAGAATTTCCCCCGGGCCTGGTGGAAGCACCTGAACCGTCTCCACCCGGAGCGGGGTGCGGGCTTCATAAAGGACGGCGGCAAGAGTTTCCTGGGGCTGGCTCATGGAAGATGAAGGAAGAAGGCGGGAAGTCCGGGGAAAATTGAATTTGTTGCCCGGCGGATCAGTCGAACAGATTGAATCCCACATTCAGTGGGTTCACAAGCCCAAACCCCCCCCAACTTCCCTCATGAAAAGTCTGCTTCGCGCTTCATTCGCTCTGGTCGCAGTCGCTGCGGCCGCCTCTCTGATGCTGTTGGCCGCGCCAACGGCGGCTTCGGCCAAGGATTCCCCGGAACGCCGTTTCGACCACCGCTGTGACGCCTGTGGTGCCAACATTTACAGCTACCGAAAATCCTCCGGCAAAGACAAGCATGGCCATACCACCTATCAATGGAAGGTCGCCGGCCACAATTGTCCCCGGGCAGGGCACGCCGAGGCACAGGAACACGGACACGCCGAGCATCGCGACGGAAGCCGGGAGGACTGCCGGCGAGGCGAATCGGCGCCCTACCGTGAATATGATGACCGCCAGGCGGAAGCCTACCAGCCCCGTTACGATGAACGTCGTGTCGAATCCGCTCCCTACCGTGAATACGATGACCGCCAGGCGGAAGCCTACCAGCCCCGTTACGATGAACGTCGTGTCGAATCCGCTCCCTACCGAGATTTCCGGAATGATGAATTCCAGCCTCGCTACGAAGACGGTCGTGCTCCCTACAACGATCAAGGATACAATGACCGTCGGAATTCCTGCCCCGAGGCCGCCCCTAGGCCGCGCTGCGAGCAGCCACCGGTTCAGGATTCCTGTCACGGGCAGAACCTGTCTTCGCGTGATCTGATCATCAATGCCATTGGAACGCTGATTCAAAGGCGCCTGCAGGACCACTGCCACTGAACAGTCGGCCATTTCTGACACTTTCAAACATGGACGGCCCGGGATCAACTCCCGGGTCGTTTCGTATTCCGGGGCGTGGCAGCATCAGATGGCCAAATGTCCAAGTGCCAGCAGTCCGTAATAGGTGTATTCGATGTCGAGATCATCATCGCCCCAACTCCCGTGGAAGCCGCCCTCGGCGGTCCAGAGTCCGTCGATGTAATCCAAAAGACCCTCGCGCAGCGGCGCGAAATCAACCTGAAGGCCATCGAGGGCATGCAGAGCGACTGCCGTGGACAAGAGATCCGGCATCGGGGCTCCAGGAAACGGCAGGAAGCCTCCCCCTTCCAGATGGAAACATCCGAGCAGCCAATCCCCGGTTGCGGCTGGCACCGCCAGGCGGAGGTGACGCGCAAGGGAGACGGCCGCGGCAGTGGCGGGCACATTCGGCACCGGAAACACCGTGTCGTTCGCCCAAGCCCCACTGCCATCGGGCGCGGCGAGTGACCTCACACTGGAAGCGACCCGCTCCGGTTCCGGCAACGGCACCCCCAAGTCCGAATAGGCCCCGCGCGCCAAAAATGCGGCGTAAGTGGATCCGGTTTCCGCAGCATCCATCTGGTTGTAGCCTCCATCGGCGGAGCGGAAACCCTCTATCCGGGAAAGCAGAGCTTCCTGCAACGGGGAACTCCGCCTCAGGGCGGCCCCGCAGCGAGCCAGACAACAGAGATGGACAAAATCCCATTCTTCCATCCGATCCTCACAGGATTCGAGATAGCGGCGCAGGGGCTCCTCCGGCAGGGGTACCTGCAACGCGGTCAAGGCATCGAGGGCGAAACTCGTGTAATACAGATCCGGTTCGCCATCACGGTCGCGGAAACCACCTGACGGAGCCTGCTGTGATCGCACGTAATCCGCGACGAGCCGGGAGGCCTCCGGCCCCAGCAGTTTTGGCGCAAGCCGGGCCACCTGCAGCATTTCGAGACGCAAGGACATGATCAATCGTTCGGTTCAGGGATCCGGTAAAGCCCCGCCATCTGGAGCAGGGTCGCCCAACGGTCCCCCCACTTTCCCCGGTAAGGCCGTGCCGGCAGCAGGGTCTGCCAGCGCTCTTTGGCCCCGTGGGCGGCAAACCGCTTTCCGGGATGAATCATGACTCCGTTTTCGCAGATGCTGAGCAACGGGATGTCGGCGGCACTGTCGGAATATCCCCAACTGTCCGGCAACCGAGCCCCCCCGGTGGCGTCGAACCCCACGGGCAACAGGCCGGACTCCCTCATGGCATCAATCTTGGCGCCATGCTTGTTGTTGGGGCCGTCAATGCGGGGGAAAAAGGGCATCGGGTCGGACGCTTCCATCCGCGTGGCCACCCAGTGGTGGAACCCCAAAGCCGCGGCGATCTCCCCGACATAGAGCGACGGACTGGCGGAATTCAGGACCAATTCACGGCCCTCCACCCGGTGGCGTTCCAGTTCAGCCACGATTTCCGGATACTGCACCCGGGGAAGCACCGTCGCCGCAAATTCCTTGGCATACCCCCGGAGACGGGCCAGAGGCATACGCCAAAGATAGCAGGAAAAAACGCGCTTCAAGGTGCGCAAGGGGATCAGTCGGAGTCCTCCCAGCACCGCGAGAGGGAGAAATACCATGAGGTAAAGACGGCGCCAACGTTCGCGGCGCAGCACGAAATTGGCAAAAAGCACCTGGGTGTCGTGGGGCAAAAGGGTGTGGTCGAGGTCGAACAATGCCCACCCGGAAGGGGTTGCGGGAATGGATGCGGTCGGGACTGATTCCGGCATGGCCATCTGTGACCGGAAAACCGGCGCGGCGCAAGGGCGGAAAAAGTGGTCCCAAACCCGCACCGCTCCGAGAAACCCGATGACAGGCGCGTCCATCCCGGAGTAAACTGTTCTTGTATGGACGAGGAAATCAAAGCGCTGGCCGAGGCGACCTACCGCGAGAAAATTCGCCGAGCCAGGCAATCGCCCCCCTCCCTGAAGATCGGTCGGGGAGCGGAGCTTTTCGCCGATTCCTGTCAAAGGATCCGCTGCGGAATCCGGGCCCAATGCTCGAACATCGGACCGGAAGAGGTCGAACGGGTCCTCTTGGACGGTTTGGCGAGGCTCAAACGCAGTCACGACCACGGCATCATTCAATACACCAAAGATACCTCCCCATGAAAAACGGCAACGACGTTATCACCAAGGTCATTGAAGCCTTTGAATCTCTGGGGATTGATTACTTCCTCGCCGGTTCCCTCTCGTCCAATTATTATGGAGTGCCCCGTTCCACTCAAGATGCCGACTTTGTCGCCAATCTCCGTGGCAAGGGCCTCGAAATCGACGCGATTCTCGGGGAAACGTTTGATCTCGACCCCCAAGGAGCGTTTGAGACCGTGACCGGCACCTACCGGGAAACTTTGAGCGTGAAAGGCATTCCTTTTAAAATCGAGATCTTCCACCTCAGCAACGACCCCCACGACCAGCAACGACTCGAACGCCGGGTGTCAGTCTATGACGACGCGCTGGGAAAGCATGTCTATATTCCCACCGCCGAGGATGTCATCCTCACCAAACTCAGATGGGCACGAGTCGCGCACCGTGGAAAGGACAAAGACGACGTTCGGGACATCATCGCCGTTGTCGGGGAGGATCTTTTGGACTGGAACTACATCCATGACTGGGCCAGCCAGCACGGGACCCGTCCGCTGCTCGACGAAATCCGCCACTCCCTGCCAGCGGATCTCTAAAGCGGCACTCCCCTGCTTTGCTATTGGCTGATGACACCGGGCAGGATCACCGAGGAGGGATCCGAGGGGTGTTTGTCATGGGCCAAATAAACGATCAGATCCGCCAATTCCTGCTGCGTGAGGGCTTTCTCCAATCCCTCGGGCATGAGCGACACCGGCAGAGTGGTCACCTCGGCGACCGCATCGCGGGGGATGGTTTCATCCGCCCCCGCCGGGGGACGCAAGACCAGACGCTGGTCGTTGTCCTCGACCGGAATCCCCATGATGGCGCGGCCGTCCTTGGTTTTGACGAGCCGGGCCTGGTAGCCGTTCCCGATCACCAGGTTGGGGTCAAGCACATTGGACAACATCTGGTCGAGTGAACCGCGTCCGGTGACACTGAGATCGGGACCGATCAAATGTCCCTTGCCATGGATGACATGACAGGCGGCACAGGTTTTAAGGAAGACCGCTTCGCCCCGCTGCCAGTTTCCCGGAGTGCGGGCGACCATGGCCTTGGTGGCTTTGATAACCTCCTCCCGCTCGGGATTGCGCCCATCGCGGAACTTCCCCCACAAAGCCTCGACCGCTTCCCGCACCTTGGGATCACCCGAGGAGGCCATTTTGGCGGCCTGCAGCGGATTGACGAGCCCCTTGTCAAGTGCTCCCGATGTCACCGCGCCCACCAAGGCCATGCTCCATGCCCCCCGTTGGCCCAGCAATTCGATGGCGTCCCGGACCAGCACCTTGGGCAGAGTCGGCAGCACCGCGACGACCGTGCCCCCCACTTCCGGGGAATCGAGCCGACCCAGTGTTCCCAGAATGCGCCCCTTCAAAGGAACAGGGACGGACTGATCCGAAAGCAGCGTCTTGGCGCCTGCGAGAGCACCCACCGGATCGACCTTGGCGAGGGTTTCGAGGGCCTCAATGCGGGTTTCCACGCCAAATCCGCTGTTGTTCAGCGCGGCGCGGATGAGTTCCAGCGCCTTGGCATCGCCCCAGACAGCGCCCAATTGAGCAGCCGGGAAGCGCAATGGGGAATTCACCAAGTCCAGAACCGGCGTCACTCCGGGAGCCAGTTGCTCTTTGACCCCGGAAAGATCCGCGGGTTTGATTTCTCCACTGCGCACGCGCCCGGCAAGCAGGGTCAGGCATTCCCCCGCCCCTGCCACCGCTCCGCGGTCTTGAAGCAGCCGGAATACCCTGGCAAAGGGCTCCAGTTGGGGCTTCGACCGGTCCACGAGGAAGGCCGCAAGCTGGGGAAGAAATTCCACCACCGCAGGTTGCTTGGCAAGATCCGTCACAGCCTCGAGCTGGGAGAGGAGGCTTCCCGTTTCTTTCGGGGATGCCTCCAGCAACGGATAGAGATTCTGCCAGACAATGTGGGCGATCAGACGTTCCTCCCCGGCGTGGGCGAGACATTCTCCGAGGAGGGCCGGAGCGCCCGCCCGCAGCCCCTCAACCCGGGTTGCGGCAATGGCCACCTGCAACCGGACATCCGGCGAGTCATCCGTCACCAGACTCGCCACCGCCCTGGCCACAGCCTCCGAAGTCTTCCCTTGATTGGAAGCCGCGCGGACCGCCCAGGAACGCCTCCAGGCATCTTCGTCCTGCAGCAGTGCAAGATGGAATGACTCATCGAGCGCTCCCTGGCCCAGCAATGACCAGAGCGCATGCATCCGTGCCTGACGGGGAGCCCCGGCATCGTTCACTAGATCGCGGAGCATCCCGGCGGACTGCGGAGAGGCGCGTTCGGACAGGAGCCGCTGGGCGGTCTCCCGGTAGTAAATGTTCGGGCTGCGGAGTCGCCGCACCAGAGCGGCATCATCCTCGGCCCCCAGATCAAACGCTCCGGCACGGGGGGTTTCCTGGTAACGGATCCGATAAAGCCGCCCCCGTGAACGGTCCACCCCGGGAGGATCGGCATTCGCGTCTTGGTAGCAATGATAACGATCGTACCAGTCCAGAATGTAGAGGCACCCGTCCGGACCGGTTTTCTGGGCGACCGGCATGTGCCAGACATCGTTCGCGGTCAGGAAATCGGGACGCGGCTTGGCAAAGTAGGAAGCCCCGCGACGCTCCAGGGTGTCGACATTGATGCAACTGCCATGAATGTTCCCCATGTAGAGGTGACGCCGGTATTCCTCCGGGTATGCGTCGGAGTCGAACCAGGTGATGCCGCAATAGGCCGCCATCTGGTGTTTGTGCTCGACGATACTGTTGATTTTCCAGGTATGGGGAGGATACGGTCCGCCTTGACGGTGGTAGTAGCCACTTTGCACCAGGTGCCAAAGGTGGTCGATGACGCAGGCACTGAGGAAAGCACTGCCGTTCTCGTCCCAGGCGATGCCCCAGGGATTGGACGTTCCTTCGGCAAAAATCTGGAAATCATGGGTGCCTTTCCAGGGACCGGCACTGTCCGGACGGGGATTGACTCGCCACATGGCGCAGGTGATGTCATGGGTCTGTCCACGATGTTGGATTTTTCCATAGTTGAAGACCCCGTTGAGCCCATAAAGCCACCCGTCCGGCCCCCAGGTGAGGCTGTTGGGCAGCTCATGGGTGTCCGTGCGGCCGAAACCGGTCACGACCACGCGCTGGCGGTCCGCCTTGAGGTCGCCATCGGTGTCCTCGAGAAAGAGGAGGTCGGGCGAATTGGCCACCCAGACCCCGCCGTAACCCACCGCGATGCCGGAGGGAATGTTGAGCCCTTCGGCGAAGATGGTGACTTTGTCGACCCGCCCGTCGTGGTCGGTGTCCTCCAGCACCTTGATCCGATCACGACCGGGGCCCGGCTCTTTGCGAGGATACTCAAAGCTTTCGGTGATCCAGAATCGGCCCTTTTCATCGATCGCCATGGACACCGGATTGGCAATGTCCGGCTCCGCCGCGACCACCTCGACGGAAAAGCCCTCGGGCACCGTCATTTTCCGGGCGGCTTCCGCGGCCTCCAGAGGCGGTCCCGGGGGGGCGCTCTGCTTCCGCGGCACCCGCACCGTACCTCCCAGGACATCACGCCCCACCAAGGTGTCCTTGCCACCGGAGAGCCACTCCACATTGAACCGTGCCAGAGTCAGGCTGGCTGGTTGGTAGGCCTGTTCCCGCTGCCCGCGCTCGTACAAGCAATAAATCTCCCCGCTCGCCGGATTCACCGCGAGATCACTGTAACCGCTGGGTCCGGCTTCGATCGTCCTCATGACCGGCCAGGTTTTGCCTTCGTCATAGCTGAGCTTGACCGACACGTTCTTCCGGTCCCGTCCTTCCGCATTGTGGGGATTGGCAAAGAGGAGACGGTTTTTGTCGGCGCCCGGCTGGGCCGAGAGCCGCACCAGAGCCCCCATGCAGATCGGATCCGGCAACCCGGCATCCAAGGTCGTCGGAGTCCATCCCGTCGCCCCATCCGGACTGGTGGTCACCGCCCGGCGGTGCTCTTCCCCCTCGTGACGGAGATTCAACATCACCCTGCCGTCGGCCAGTTGGGCAATCACGGTTTCGCTGGGATTTTTCAGCCGAGACACGGAGGCCGGAAGGCTCTCATGGCTGGGATCTGCCGCTACGAGATCTCCCGCCTGCCAGGTTTTCCCAAAATCATCGGAAAAAATGGTCGCCACCGCGCTCGGACGGTGGGCATGCCCGCCGGTGCCCGTGGACATCCAGACTGGGACCACGAGACGTCCGTTGGTGAGCTGAATGCCGTGTCCCGGTCCCGTGGCGATCACTTTCCATGGGTAGCGGTCACGAAAGGATTCGAAAGTGGGCGTGATGTCGACCGGAGCGGAAAACGTCCTTCCATCATCATGGCTGCGCAGGTAATAGCAGCGGGCATATTCCAGGCAGTAGAGAAAATGCACCGCGTCGTTCTTCGTGTCGGAGATTGCGACAGGATTGTTGCAGGTGGTTTCCCCCGGTTTCGCCAAATTCTGGGCCAGTGCGACTTCGTTTTTGGGAAAATTCGGAGGCGGGGTCACGACCTTCACGGGAGCCTCCCAGGTGCGTCCCCCGTTCGGCGAGCGGCGCAGAAAAATATCGATCGTGTTCCAGTCCCCCTTGGCGCTCTTTCTTGCCTCACAATATGCCAGCAAAGTGCCCCGCGGAGTCACCGCCAGTCCGGGAATGCGGTACAGCTCATAGCCGGCCTCCCCGGCCGTGAAAACCGGCGATTGCTCGAACAAGGGGTCATCGGCCTGAAGGGAGGGGACATCCCACCAGAAAGCCGGGAGAAGCAAAGGCAGCAGGGGCAACAGATGGCGGCGCATGATAAATCGGAGAATCGAACGTGGGGAGACCAAGCTACAAAAGCCACCGTTCCTTGCCAAGGTGAAATTGACCGCAACCACGGAGTCCCGCGACCAGGTTGCTACCGGCAGGCATGCCCCCCCTTGGAGAATGGCCTTCCTCAAGCACCACCTTGATTTCAAGCACGAATCGCGCTATTACCAAATCATGAAAAAATTCCTCCTTTTTCTCCTCATTCTCGGGATCGCGGGCTTTTTCCTTTACGACCCGCACCTGAAACCCTATCTCGGTCCCTACATCGAGCCTGTGATAGCAAAGATCAGAGGAAAAGCACCGGCGGCACCGGAAAGCCCCGCCGCCACTCTCCCGGCGGGGGAGGCCTCGACGAAACCGGTTGAGGTGGCCAACAAGGGCGACAATGCTCCCCGTAGTGATGTCCCGCCGTCCCCCCCTCCTCCTGCTCCCAAGGAAACCGTGGCCTCGACGCCGCCCGCACCCAAGCCCAAAAGCGAGATCGACAAGCTTCTGGAGCAACGGTATCCGCGTCCCAACATCACCCCTCTGGCGGTGCTGGTGAACAACTGGCAGGCGGTCCCTCCGAAAGCCTACCCGCCGCAGGTCACCATCCAGGAAAAGGTGGCCTTTTCCGTCAAAGATGGCAGTGGCCGGGTCATTGGCAGCAGTGTCATGGACAAAGGCAATGTCGTGGTCCCCGTCCAGCTCAATGGAACCAATCTGATCATCGCCAGCCCGGCGAACCGTCAGATGCAGTCCAGCATTCCGGTCGATCAGACGGATTTCAAACAACGGATCGAAGCCACCTATGCCAAATTTGTGGCAGACCGCACCAACAAGATCAACCAGATGAGGGAACTGGCACGCCCCCGGATCGAGCAGGAACTCGCGTCCGGTGGAACCGGCCAACGCGCTCCCCAGGATTCGGGTGATCCCCGTTTCGCGGCGGTGAAGGAAAGCCTTAGCAAAGGGGAACTGCGAGCCGCCCGGCTGGATGAGGCGGTCGACTACCACTGGAACGGTTCTGAGCAGATCAATGGGGAGACCTTTAAGGGAAGCTATGACTCCGTCACTGTAAGCTTTGAGGTCCACACCATTTTCGGCGTTTTCCCGGCGGAATACAAATGCCTCCTTCGCAACGGAAAGGTCGCGGGTTGGATGGATCCGGTGACCAACGAAGAAAAAATCTGATCCCCGCCCCAGCCGCCCATGCCCTCTTTCATTTCCCCATATCGTCCAGCGGTTTGGCTCCTCGCCCTGTCGGGTCTGGCTTCGGCCATTCCAAACCAGGCCGCTGCGGCTGAGCCCGCGAAGATCACCCGCATTCTTCCGCCTCCCGGCATTGAACTGCCCGCGGACTGGCGCGCCGGCATCGAGGCGCGGATGAAGAAAATGCAGGAAGATTGGTGGGATCTCGAAGGCGAGGACCTTTTCCCTGATGTGGCGGTGTTCCACAAAGCCGTGCGCTTTGCGATCGACAACGGCGAATTCTACGATGCCAAAAAGGACCTGCCCCGCGCGGAAAAGCTCCTCAGCCTGGGCGAGGAACGGATCAAGGCTTACTTGAATAAAAAAACGCCCTGGACCACCCAGCGGGGACTGCTGGTCCGCGGCTACGAGTCGCGGATCGATGGATCCATCCAACCGTATGGCCTGGAGATCCCGGAAAAACTCGACCTCGCCAAGCCCGTGCCCCTGCTGATCTGGCTGCATGGTCGCGGAGACAAATCGACCGACCTCTATTTCATTGATGGTTGCCTGGGGAAATCCTCCGCGATTGGAGGAAAAATCAAGGACCAGCAGGAATGCATCGTGCTTCACGCCTTTGGGCGGCAGTGCGTGGGATGGAAGAGTGCCGGTGAGGTCGATGTCTTTGAAGCACTCGAGCATGTGAAATCGCAGTACCACATCGATGAAGACCGCATTGTGCTCGCCGGGTTCTCCATGGGAGGCGCCGGAGCCTGGCACCTCGGAGTGCACTATGCGGACCGCTTCTGCGCGGTGCATCCGGGTGCCGGATTCGCCGACACCGCGACCTACAACAAGATCGCCCCGCAAGACTACCCGGTCTGGTATGAACAAAAACTCTGGGGACTTCACGACGCCCCGGACTATGTGCGGAATCTGCTCAACACGCGCGTCATCGCCTATTCCGGCGAGGACGACAAACAAAAGCAGGCGGCCGACCAGATGCAGGCAGCTTTCACCGCCGAGGGCGGAACCATGACTCACCTCATCGGTCCAAAGATGGGGCACAAATATGATGATGATTCCGCCGCAAAGATCTGGGAACTGATCAAGGAAAGCTTCCGGGAAGGACGGCGCCACCACCCCGCCCGGGTCGAACTGCAAACCCGCACGCTGAAATACCCGCGCATGTTCTGGGTGGAAGCACTGGGCTTGGAACAACACTGGAGCGACAGCCGTGTCACCGCCGAACATACTGCCGACGGCATCAAGGCCACGACCGCCCACATCACCGCGCTCCGTTTCCACAGCCCCGATGGCAAAAACATGGCGGGCCTGCGGGTGGAAATCGATGGACAGAACCTGACCGTGGAGAAGCCCGCCCTTGATCTAGAGGTCTCCTCCGTTGTCCTGGTGAGGGACGACAAAGGCCACTGGATCTGGGGTCAGCCGTCCGGACTCCGCAAACAGCACAATCTCCAGGGTCCAATTGACGATGCCTTCATGGGGCCATTCCTGGTGGTGACACCTTTTGATGCCTCGCCCAACCAACGGGTTTCGAATTGGGTGGGCGGGGAAGTCGATCACTTCCGTGCCCGGTGGAAAGCTCTCATGCGGGGCACCTTCCGGGAAAAGGAGTCACGCGCCGTGGGTTCCCCGGATATTGAGGATCAGAACCTCGTTCTGTGGGGCGATCCCTCTTCAAACGAAGTGCTGAGGGATCTCTTGCCGAGGCTCCCGGTAAAAATCGTGTGGACGGAAAATGAGCTGACCATTGGTGGGAAGACTTACGATGCCACCACCCATGTTCCGGTGCTGATCCTGCCCAATCCCCTCAGCCAGGAGCATTACATCGTGATCAACAGTGGATTGACTTTCCGTGAAGCGCATGACAAGACCAATTCCCAGCAGAATCCAAAGCTCCCTGACTGGGCGGTGCTCGATCTGACCCAGCCTCCCGATGCCATCAGTCCCGGCAAGGTCGTCGCGGCGGGTTTTTTCGACGAACACTGGCGTTTTTCGGACCAGCCCTGACCTGCTGCCAGTGGCGGGTCAGCACTCTTCGCAGGAGGATCTCTGCTGATCCGCCGTTTGGCCGTTCCTGCCTTTTCAGGGTATGATCTCGATTTTGCGAACTCGGCCACCAGTCCAGCGGTTCAACCAGGGCAAGCCCAGCACGGCAATCATGATGATACCGGCCCCCCCATAAAATCCGGCGCTCATCCTCTCGGACTGGCCGAGGAAAAGCGAGGCCATCAGGATGCCGTACACGGGCTCCAGGTTGTAGACCACATTGACACTGAAAACCGAAATCCGACGCAACACATCCAGGTAGCCGATGTACGCCCCCACGGTGCATACCAGCGCCAGGATCAACAGCCACCCCACGTCGGGCCAGTCCGGGAGGCTCATCCGTCCGGAGCCCAGCACGGGGAGAAGGGCAACGCAGGTGCCACAGGCCCCGATCATCTGCCAGGCACAGAGACGGACCGGATGGTGCTGCATCGTGAGTGACTTGTTGATCACAGAAAAGACGGCGGCAAAGACCGCCGAAATCAATCCCACCGTAAAGCCTTGCCAGTATTTCATTTCAACCTGGTAGATCATCCAGACCGCCCCGACCACGACGGCGCCCACCACCAACTCGACCCAGTTCCACTTCCAGCTCCGGCGGATCATGGGTTCGAGGATCGAGCACCAGATCATGATGGTCGGCATCGCCGCAAGGCAGACGGACGCCGTGGCCAGCCGGGCGGAAAGGAAAAACAACGCCCAATGGACACCGATCAGCATTCCGGTTCCCAGCATGGGAAGAAGGTCCTTGCGGGTCACCCGCAGGTTCACCCCCAGGATCCGTGCGATCACGATTAGCAGCAACGCGGCGATCCCGGTTCGCCAGATCGTCACTTCCACCGCAGGAATGCGGATGAGCTTGCCCAAAATGGAGGTAAACCCCCAGGCCAGGACCACCAGGTGAATCTGGAGATAATCGCGCATTCGTCAAGGAGAGGGGATCCTCAGCGCTCCCTCACCCATCGCAGCAGCAGTCCCTGGCTGGGGCTGAAGAGATACGCCAGCAGCGCGAACAGACCCAGCACCACAATGATGGTCGAACTGATGTCCCAGTCCAGTGGATAGGCCAGAAAGAACGCCACGGTGGCCCCGAGCGCACCGATCAATCCCCCGCCCCAAAACATCCATCGCGCATCGTTTGTCAGGAGGCGCATGGTGGCTGCCGGGATCGTCAGCAACCCGACGCTGAGAATGCAGCCGACCGCCTGCAGAGAGGAAACCAGCACCAGAATGACCACGGCGAACACGCCGTAATTCAACAGGCGCACGGGCACCCCAAGACTCTGCGCGACATTCGGCTCGAACAGAAAGATCAGAAGAGGCCGCATCAGTGTGGTGAGGAACAGCACGGTGCCGAAAGTGATGCCGTAGGCAATCCACATGTCGGAGTCGTTCATCCCCACAATGCTGCCAAAAAGCCATTCATCAAGTTTCTGCTGCAGCCCCAAGGTCCGAAGGATCAGCATTCCGGCGGCAAAGGACGCGGTGTAAAGAACTCCCAAAGCCGTCTCCTGATCAAGTCGCGAGGTGCGGGAAAGAAATAACGAACCGAGCCCCACCAGAAGCGCCGCGATCGCCGCTCCTCCCAGAACACTCCATTGGGTCAACCCAAAAAAGAGCACCGCCACCGCGATTCCCGGCAACAGGGAATGCGAAATGGTGCCCATTTTCAGGGAAGACCGCCGCAGCACGACGAGCGCGCTGACATAGCCATTGCCGAACCCGATCATGACACAGGCGAGCAGGGCCCGCCGGGCAATGGGTTGGTGGAAAAACTCGGTGAAATCGCTCATACCGTGCCAAAAGTCTCCTCGATGTTGGAGGGAGTGAACACTTCCTCCACCGGACCGAAGGCGACGACGTGTCGACGCAGCAGGAGCACTTCGTCGAAAATGGGAGCGACGCTCCCCAGTTCATGATGGCTGGCGACAAGGAGACGCCCCTCGGCCGTAAGTTCTCCGAACAACTGGCAAAGCTGCTCCTGCGCGGGCTTGTCCAGCCCGGTGAAAGGTTCGTCGAGGATAAGCACGTGCGCCTCCTGGGCGAGGGCGCGGGCGATGAAGGTGCGCTGCTGCTGTCCACCGGAAAGAGCCCCGATCTGCCGGTTTTGCAAGTCCGTCAGCTGCATCGTTTCCAAGGCCCGGTCCACGATGTCTTTGTCGTGCCTGCGGTAAGCGCCCCACCATCCGACCACCGGATACCGTCCCATTTCGACCAACCCCCTCACGGTGACCGGGAAAAGCCAGTCAACTTCACTGCGTTGCGGAAGATAGGCGATTTCCCGGCTGGTCCCGTCGAGACGGCGCCCCCTCCAGAGAATTTCCCCGTCATCCGGCTTGACGATGCCGGCCATGGTTTTGATCAGCGTGCTTTTGCCCGCACCATTGGGTCCGACCAACGCCACACTGCGGCCGCACCGGCTGTGTAGGTTGACATGCTCGAGAGCCCGTGTTTCCCGGTAGGAAACCGAAAGATCCTTGACCCATAGCTCATGGCTGGCCGGGTGCCGTTGTCCCCCGCCCCAGCACACATGGTCATCCGCAGACGCCGGCTCCAAGAGAGATGCCGAAGGAGGATCAGAGGGGGCAGGTTTCATTCCGTCCAAACATACACCAGAAAGGATTCCAGCAAAGCGCCACCGGACCAGCGCGTCTCCGTCCGGCCCTCCAGCCCATCGGGTTCCACAGTGACACTCACTGCCGCTGCGGGACTGGCCTCCGGCCATGCACCTTCGAGACGCCATTCCAGTCCGTCTTGGGTGACCGGCATCTCCACATCGAGCGAAACGATTCCGGCGGCCAAGGACGCTCCGGCCAGCAGGTCGCGATCACCTGCGAAGAGTTTCAGTGACCGGGGAGGATGAGAGACTCGCACAGTCACCGCAATATGGCGGGCCGCTTCGGTGGGAGCGGCGAGTTCCTCATGGTTCTCCGTAGCGTGCATCCGGGCCCCCTCCTTTCCCGTGAGGTGAAGCAACGGCCATGCGATGATCCCCGCGAAAACCAGGACGAGGAGGATGTGGAATGGTGGGTAACCGCGCATGGGCAGGAGACTCAGGGTTTCAACGCCGCCACGATGGCATCGACATTGTGCCGGGTCATGCTCTCAAAGGTGGATGCTTCCGCGGTGGTGCCATCGCCGTTGAGTTCCCTTCCGACCTTGACCCCGGTTTGGCGGGCGATTTCGGAGAGCACTTTGGGATTCGCTCCCGTCTCTGGAAAAACCGCGCGAATTTTGTTGGTCTGGATCGCTTTGACAACCTCCGAAGTGTATTGCACCGACGCTGCCCCCTCCGCACTCAGGCCGAGCACAGGGATCGTTTTGAAACCGTATTCCTTGCAGAAATAGCCGAAGGCGGCATGAGCGGTAACCAGTTTGCGGTCACTCCGGGGAATTTGGGAGAGTTGTTTCTGGGCATAGGCCTTCACTGCGGAAATGCGCTGCCGGGCGGACTCGGCCCCCGCTTCGTAGGCGGCTTTGTTGGCCGGATCACCCGCCGTCAGGGCATCGGCGACGACCCCGGCCGCACGCTTCATGTTGTCGGAGCTTTGCCACCAGTGTGGATCAATCCCACCACGCGCATGTTCCGGACAGCACATAAAGATGGACTGATCGGCAGAAATCTTAATCGAGGGCACCGTCCGTCCCACTTCGATGAGGGTCACTCCGCCGCCGAGACTGTCGCGCAGCTTGTCGAGGTAGGATTCCATGCCCTTGCCGGAGGCGAAGACAATGGTCGCCCCCCGCATCGCGGCGATGTCTTTGGCGGAAGGAGAAAAATGATGCAGATCAGTGCCCGGTTTGAGAACCTGGACGACTTCGACGTGATCGCCACCGACCTGTTTCACCAGATCCCCCACAATGGGATGGAGCGAGGCGACCTTGAGACCGGCGTCAACCCTGCCTGTCAGACTAGAAAGGGCGATCAACAATGGAAGGAGATATCGATGTTTCATGAGCAAGTGGGAGGTTGGAAGGAAATTGCCGGTTTATCTGACTTCGGCTCCACCCCAGTTGAAGCCGATCTGAAACCAGATGGAATGCTCGTCGCCGAACGAATCACTATGGTCCCAATTGTATTGCACCCGCGTCAGCAGGGTGCGGTTCGAGTTGAGGTAATAGGTCAACATGGGAGATACCTGCCAGCGTTCGTCGAGCGACATTTCCCCGATCCCGGACACCCAGCCCCCGCGCACCCCGGTTTCGAAACGGTCATTGACTCCCAGCACGAGCAATGAAGAGGCCCCCATTTCATCCAGAGTGGCCGCATGGGATGCCTCTTCCTGGTGGGCACCATGCTCATCTTGGTCAGGGTCCTCCTCCCCGGGCAGATGCCCGGAGAGCGCATCGATACGACGCAACATGACCTCGTTCCGAAAACGCACCGACAGTCCGCCAGGCTCGTACCCATTTTCACGCCAGAGATACTCCAGACCGACCCCATAGAGAGAGGTGTTCCGACCGAACGCATTGTCTCCCCAGGCTCCCGAGAGCGTGCCAGTGAATTGGTGGAAGTCGTTGTAGTCGTATTTGGCGACGTAGTTGGCACCGGCGAGCCAACTGTCGAAATTCGCCCCCTCCGCCTCGAAACCCGGATCATCCCCGCCGTGGGCGTGCTCGTGATCATGTTCATGGGCGCTGGGAAGCCCGCCGACCGAAGTCGAAAGCGCCGAGGTCCACGGAGTCGGGAGATTCCACGTCACCTCGCCGCCGATCGTCGCCAACTCCCCTTCCTGCAGGAGGCGGCCATTCACGAGGTTCTGATCGACATACAACCAGCCATGGTTGTGAAGGGCGTTTTGAAACCCGAACCGATTGAGAAACAACCCTCCGCGCAGTTCCAGATCGAAAGGCAGATCTACGAGCTTGAGAAAGGCTTCCTCCCAAGCTCCATCGAAATGCCCCTCCCCGTCGGTATTCGCGGAGTAAGTGGCAAAGCCTTGGAGATGATCCCCGACGCGCAAGGACGCCCCCGGCTCCAGGGCCTGCAAGGTGGCATCCCCTTGGGGATCGTGATGCCCGTTGGCGAGGAATTCGGAATCCCCCGTGGACCCACCAAAAACGCCAAAGGCATGAAGGTGAGGGAAAAGATATCCTCCCAGACTAACGCCATCTCCAGTCAACCAATCCACCGCAGAATCAGGAACCTTATCGGATCGCAGAGGGGTTGAAACATCCGTCTGGGATGTTGCGGAACCTGCAGCTTCTTCGGCCATCCCAGGGTTCCCGAAAAAAAACGCCATCAGCGCAGGCAACGCCATGGTGCAGAAGTTGCATTGAATTTTCATAAATTACAGAATGAGGAAAGTATGAATTCCGAATGTTACTGCAATAGAATTGCATCAGCGACCCAATCTTGCAAATGCTTTTTGCAATCAATTTGCACAAAAAGAACCTGCCCAGCCCACCGTTTGGATCAGGCCGAGCAGATCGAGAGTGGAAGGACCCGGCGAGAATTACTCCCAAAACCCACAAGGCAACGTGGTAGATTTTGCCGGAAGTCTTAATTTTCAGGGCTTGGAGGGCTACGGAGATGCGGATTATGGCACGGCTTCCCCGGTCATGCGTGACAAAGGCATGACAATCCAGGTCCGGACCGGCCTGAAACGCGGTAAACCGGTCGCGACCGTGAAACAAGGTTCGGCGGCGGTTCGCCTGCTTGAGCCGTTGGATTATCCACTGGAGTAAGCGGATGCAGAGGGTACGGAATGCCAACGCACTCTGGACGGGGTGTCTCCGATGATTGCCATCCGAGATCGGATTCGGGGTGTCGAGCCGGCAGTGGGCTAGCCCCGGGTGGTTCTGGAACGGCTCGACTTGAAGCGCCGGGGTCGCGATGTTCGCCGAACTGACCTCGCTATTTTCCGGAAGAAAAGTGGACCGACTGGTTGCCAGAAACGGCGAGGTGCCCCTGCGCAGTCTGGTGCTGCCGATTGGCGAATAGGAGGAGAAGGCGCTCGCCGCCGAACGGGACGATGTTTTTACTTGGCGCCGATGCAGTAAAGATTGCGGTTCGAGCGGATATAAAGGCGGCCGCTGGCGATGGCGGGGCTGGCGTTGAACACGCCGCGTCCGTCCTCAAGGCGCGCGCTGCCCACGATTTCGCATTTCGGACCGGCTTTGACGAGCACCGCCTGTCCGCCGCGACCGAGATAGACGATGGTGTCACCGGCCAGCACGGGCGAGGCATAGACCTGCCCGGGGTGGGGCGACAGCGGTTCTTCGTAAACGAACTGACCACTGTTCAGGTCCACGCAGTGGGCGGTGCCATTGTTCTCGTGGGCAAAGTAGAGCCGGCCGCCATGGAGCACGGGTGAGGGCACGTTGGTGCCTTTGGCGAGCGTCCAAAGCCGGTGACTTTCGGTGATGTCGCCCGTGCCGCCGAGTTTCACGGCGAGACCACCGGTGCCGCTGCGGCCGCCGACGGCGTAGAGCACGCCCTCGCTCACGATGGGCTGCGGGCACATGTACCAGGAGATGCCGGACTTGCACCGCCAGGCCTCGTCGCCGGTGGCGGCATCGTAGGCCACGAGTTGCTCGGCCTGAGCCATCACGATCTGAGGGGCTCCGCCGGCGCCGGCCACGGGGAACGGCGCGTGCCAACATTCCTTCAGCTTCGGCGCGCGCCACAACTCTTTGCCGGAGGCCTTGTCCAGCGCGATGAGCGACTCGCTCTCGACGCAGGCATTGACGAGCAATTGTTGGCCCAACAAAGTAAGCGACGCGGCGGAACCCCACCGGTTGAGCTGGGAGCCCACCTCCGCGTGCCACACGTGCCTGCCCGAATGATCGAAGCAAAAAACGCCGGATTTGCCGAAAAACACATAGAGATGGGTGGCATCCGCGACGGGGGTGGATGAGGCGTAACCATGATCCTCGCGGATGGAATCGGACTCGGGCAATTGGGACTCCACTGTTTGATCCCACAGCTTTTGGCCTGTTGCGGCATCAAAACACAACACGCGCCGGACGAGATCACCGGCACCGCCGACGCTGGCAGTGAGAAATAGCTTGCCGCCGACAATCACCGGCGTGGAGGCGCCCATGCCCTCCAGTGGTGCCTTCCAAATCATGTTTTCCGTATCGCTCCATGTGGACGGCACTGCGGCGGCCGCGGAGCCGGAACCATCGGGACCGCGGAATTGAGGCCAATCCTGGCCTCGCCCGGTTGCGGCCAGGGTGACAGCGCAGGCGACGATAAGTGCGGTGATTTTCATGGCTCGATTACGACAAATAATGGTTCGGTTGAAAACAACAATTATTCAGGCAGGCACGGCATCTTTGCGTATGGTGGCAATGCAGTCCCTGACTTTCGCGAGATCCTTCCGGCCCGGCGTGCCGCTCCCGGCTCGACTGGCGACATCGATGGGCGTGAGACCGCCCGCGAGGATGATTCTCCGCCCCGGCCAGCGATCCACCGCGGCGCCTGCGATCGACCAATCCAGGGGCCCTCCGATGCCGACACGCGCAACGGGTTCCCACGTGTCCAGCAAAATGGTGGTGCCAGGGTTGGATTCCACGCGGCTGAGTTCCTTCTTGTTTTTGATCCCCAGAGCCTTGCGCACCGGAAAACCGCGAGCGGCGAGCCGGGCGAAAGTGGACGGCTGCTCGTCGCCATGAAGTTGCTGCTATTACTTTTCTTTTTCAACCCCTCGGCTCCCTTCCCGCCGAAGGCCCGGGGTCGGCGGGGGTTCGTTCTCCTTCCCGACGCGGATCGGCAGCCTCACATCCAGGATGCGGACGATGGCCGGGAGCTGCTTCCGAAACTGCGGCGCCGCCATCGGGATGTCAGCGCCTTCCCGCTTCATGCTCACAGGCACGCATGCCATCTCTCGCGCCTCGTTCTTTCGCAAGTCGCCGACCTCTGCGAAACGTGCCGTCGCAGTGATGGCTTCGACCGGCTGGACCAAGGAAAACACCAAGGCTGTCACCTTCCCGGAAATCTCCCGGAGCCCCACCGTGCCCACCTGGACGCCCTTGCGAAACCAATGCCGCCTTGGGCCGATACAGGCTCCCATTTCCGTGGCAAACTCCGAATCGGGGTGCCCTAGACCGGGCAGGAGGATGCGCTGACGCCCGTCGAGATGGGACTGGTCGCTTTCCCACTGACGCAGGCGCGAGCAATGCGCGCCAACCAAGCCCGAAAGACGACGTTGCAGCCAGCCGATCAAATCCCTTGAGGGTTCGCTCGGCGCAGGGCGCGTGCAGGCTTCGGAAGGCAGGAAGGCGCTCCGGCGGATTGAAGTTCACCTTGTCGCTGTCGGGTGAAAACGGATCATCCCCACTGTGGAGTGCACCAGGGACAGGCAATCACCCACGTGTGGATGTCGGGATCGAGGCATTTCCCGAGGAGGCCAGCATCCTCCCCTCCGGCGATCAGGTTGAAACGACGCTAGTCTTCCTTCCCGGCGGAGATCCAGCTGCGATCCACCTTGCCGCGTCTGGATTCGATGGTATCCCCACTGCCGTCGCCGCCCTCGCGGAAGCCGACCCATGCGACCAAATCCGACAGAAATCGCTCCCTTACGCTTTCTCCCGCTCCCCAAAGATCGCGGTCCCCACCCGGACCAGGGTGGCGCCTTCCGCGATGGCGACAGGGAAGTCGTGGCTCATGCCCATGGACAACTCCGGCAAACGGATTCCCTGCTCGTGTTCCAGGGCATCGCGGAGTTCCCTGAGCCGGGAGAAGGCAGGACGAGCGCCTTCTGCGTCTTCCGTGAAGGCGGGAATGGTCATCAGTCCCCGGATCTGCAACCGTGGCAGGCGAAGCAACCCGGGCAAGGTCTCCCTTACGCTTTCAGCGGTGAAACCATACTTGGCCGGATCTTCGGCTGCATTGACCTGCAACAGCACGGGAACGATGAGCCCCAGTTCTTCCGCGATCCGATCGATGGCATGGGCGAGTTCCGCGGAGTCCACACTCTCGATCATCCGGAACAGCGGCAGGGCCTTGCGCACTTTGTTCGTCTGGAGATGGCCAATGAGGTGCCAATCGAGATGATCCGGAAGCGCCGAAACTTTGCCGGCCGCCTCCTGGACGCGGTTCTCCCCGAATAGCACCTGCCCTGCCGCTGCTGCTTCGGCGACGGCTTCGACGGAGTGATTCTTGCTCACGGCGACGAGCCGCACGGCATCGGGTGCGCGGCCGACCCGTTCCGCGGCGGCGGCCACCTGCGCGCGGACCGATTGCAGCCTTTCCGCGATCGCACTCATGGCCGGGATGCGGGCAAACGCCGGATTTCCACGTCGTCCCAGATGCCGACATCGTCGAAGGAACCCAGCCCGATCAGGCCGGTGGCAAAGGTTTTGTCATGAGCTTCCATGGCCGGATGACTGAGGTCATCAAAGAAGACCTGGATGAGTCCGCTCGACACCCGGCGCACCAGCTTGACGGTGTGCCAATGATTCTCCCGCCAAGGGGTGCCCGGGTTGGACACTTCGGAGATCTTGATGCGGGGCGCCTGGTTGACAATGAAGATCTGGTTGGCGTGATCATCCGCTTTCTCTCCAAAATGGACATAGTAAAAATGGGCGGTGTCCTGGTGTCCGAAAATGAGACACATGTCACGGTGACCATAGGCTGCCTTGGTGGTGCTCACTTTGGCAGTAAGTTCGAAATCACCGAGCGGAGTGTCCTTCAAGAGGGAGTAATTGAAAGGACTGCGATACGGAGGCTCGTAATGGGACTGCTGAAAGAGCTCGTACACCCTATTGCCCTCCAGTTCCGTGATCCGCCATGCCTTGGCATCCGTGGGAACCCAGCGGGACGCCCCGGAGGAGAAATCCTCTTTCAAGACCGCGGCATCCTCAGCAGGAGCTGTCCCGGAGGTCATGAGGGAGAGGATCAAGGAAAGCAGCAACAGGGGATTTTTCACTGGGGGACAGTGTCGCCTCCCAATGGGGATTTATCAAGCATTCCCCTCCCATGGACTTGGATGCAGGCATGATCACGCAGGGCAATGCCGCATGATTTTTGCCAGCTTTGCGTCCAATTTCCCGAGAGGAATTGCAGCGTCAGCCATGATCCAGAATACCTTCCTCCCCCTTTGGCTTGGACTCGCATGGTTAATAGTCGGTCCGGTCTGGCTTCGCGGCGGAGATCCGGCACCGGATGACACCGACCTGCATCTTTATCTTCAGGGACGCTTCGTTTTCGAAAAAAACTGCGTGCTTTGCCATGGCCGCAGCGGAAGGGGCGACGGTCCCTGGGCGGAGGAACTCATCGACAAACCACGCAATTTCCGGGTCGGTATTTTCAAATTCCGCAGCACCCCGTGCGGCTTTTTGCCGACCGATGACGACCTGCGCAACACCATCCGCTCGGGAATATCCGGCACCGCGATGCCAAAGTTCGACACTCTCCTGGAAAATGACCTGACCGCAGTGCTCACCTACATCAAGAGCCTCTCCCGACGGTGGAAGGACAAGGCCCTCCATGCGAAGCCGGTGGAGCTACCGGAAGTTCCCGATGGGCTCCTGCGGGGAACTGATCTCGCGGCCAGGGCGGCGGCGGGGCGTTCTCTTTTTCTCCTGACCTGTGCCACCTGCCATGGCGAAACCGGCCGGGGCGATGGTCCCGCTGCGAAAGGCCTGGTGGATGTCTGGGAGCACCCCATCGTGCCAGCCAACCTGGGGCTCCCCCACCACAAAAGCGGGGACTCCATGGATCGCCTGTTCCGCACCATCGCCCTGGGGCTCGATGGCACGCCGATGGTGGGATTCCGCGGCACCTTGCAGGACGACCAGATCTGGAATCTGGTCGCCTATATCAAAAGTCTTGAGCGGCCCCAGGAGTAAGCCTCGGGAGGCGTCCGCTCAAGCCAGGGCCGCCGCGAGAGCGCGGTCGAGATCCTTGCGGATGTCGTCGATGTGCTCGATTCCCACGGAAAGCCGGACCAGTTCCGGCGTGATGCCCCCGGCCCGTTGCTGTTCTTCGCTGAGTTGGGAATGCGTCGTCGTCGCGGGGTGGATCGCCAAGGATTTGGCGTCCCCCACATTGGCGAGATGCGAGAACAGCTGAAGCCCGTCAATGAATTTGCGTCCCGCATCCCGCCCCCCTTTGATGCCGAAGACCACCATGGATCCACCCTTGCCGCGGAGATATTTCACATTGCGACCGTACTCGGGATCATCGGAAAGGCCGGGGAACCGGACCCACTCGACC
The DNA here is from genome assembly GCA_024233005.1 of Akkermansiaceae bacterium. Lineage (GTDB taxonomy): Bacteria > Verrucomicrobiota > Verrucomicrobiia > Verrucomicrobiales > DEV007 > JACKQE01. The sequence continues at coordinate 191,345 of JACKQE010000003.1, forward strand.
CTCGGATCATCCTTGAGATATTGCGCCACAGCGAGCGCATTGGAGCAGTGCCGCTCCATCCGCAGCGGCAAGGTCTCGATCCCCTGGAGGAAGAGCCAGGAATTGTCCGGAGCAATGCAGGCTCCCAGATTTCGCAAAGGAACCGTCCGCATGCGCAGGATGTAGGCCAGCGGGGAGAGCATGTCGGGCAGGTCGTGCCCCCACCGGAGACCGTGGTAGCCATTGTCGGGCTCGTCAAAGAGCGGGTGCTTGCCGGAGCTCCAATCGAACCGCCCACTATCGATCACGATCCCCCCAAGCCCTGTGCCATGGCCTCCGAGCCATTTGGTGAGGGAATGCACCACGATGTCGGCCCCATGATCGAGGGGACGAGTCAGGTAAGGAGTGGAGAAGGTGCTGTCGACGATGAGGGGAATGCCATGAGCCTTGGCGATGTCTCCCACCGCATCCAAATCGGTGATCTCCAACGAGGGATTGGAAACCGTTTCACAGAACAGAGCGCGCGTTTTGCCATCGATCGCGGCGGCAAAATGCTCCGGATTCGTGGAATCGACAAAACGAACCTCAATTCCCAAGGCCGGCAGGATCTCGGCGAACTGAGTGTAGGTCCCACCATAGAGGTTGCGCGCCGAAACGATGTTGTCACCGACCTTGGCAAGATTGATAATGGCGTAAAATATGGCGCTGGTGCCGGACGCGATTCCCAGTCCTCCCATCTCCGGAGCCCCCTCCAGAAGTGCAACCCGCTTTTCCAGCACGTCGGTCGTGGGATTCATGAGGCGGGTGTAAATATTGCCCAATTCTCTCAGGGCAAACAGATTGGCTGCGTGCTCGGCGCTTTTGAAAACAAAGCTGCTGGTGCGGTAGATGGGGACAGCCCGGGATAGCGTCGTGGGATCGGGTTGTTGCCCGCCGTGAAGGCAAAGAGTCTCGAGATTCATGGAAGTCTGGGTCGGGGTTCAAGAATCCACCGGCGAAGACCTGATGGGCAGGTTCTCATGGTCGGAGGAGCGTTGACTTTAGCCCCAGGAACGAGATTTCGTAAACCAAAAACCCCCTTTCCGCAGGGATTCATCTGCCAGACCGCCGCCCCGCGGTCCACTGAGTTCCGCCAAGACGGAAAGGATCACTTCACCACTTCGAGTCTCACTGGAACGATCCCGGCATCGTAAGCATCGATGGCCCGGGCCGCGGCGACTGAAAGATCAATGACTCTCCCTTTGGTGAAAGGTCCCCGGTTGTTGATCCGCACCACGCATTGCCGACCGTTGTTGAGGTTGGTGACCCGGACCCGGGTCCCAAAGGGAAGCGTCCTGTGGGCAGCCGTCATGGTGTTCTGGTCATAGGTTTCTCCACAGGAAGTCCGGCAGTGGTTCCACCGCCCTCCATACCAGGAGGCTTTCCCGGATTGGTAATCACACCAGTGCTCCACTTCGACCGCAGGGACTTCCCCGTAACGAGGTCCCTTGGAGTGCAAATGGCAAGCCGGGGTGCATACCACCAAGCCCAACAACAGAAGGAAGGGAGACAGCTGAGCAGTGTGGATGACTTTAGCCATGCTGAAAGGGGGGGGGAAGTATAGCTCTGAAACCTTCGCAATTCTCAATTTTCCATACTTTCGCAGAAAATCAAGCAGTCTGAACCTCACCGCTACGCCATGCGTCCGCCTTCCGTGGAAACACCTGAGGCCAATTCCTCCTTGACAGCATCGCGTATGGATATAGATTCGCCACCCTTTTTCACCACTTCAAGGGAACCCTCCCAACCTGTCATGGCCAACACCAAATCCGCTCTCAAACGCGTCCGTCAGACCCGTGTCCGCACGCAACGCAACCGCGTCATCAAGTCCAACATCCGGGCCAGCCGCAAGAAAGTGAACGCTGCGATCCTTTCCGGAGATGCCGATGCCGCCTTGGAAGCGCTCAAAGCATTTACTTCCGCTGCTGACAAGGCCAGCCGCAACAACATCATTCATCGCAACGCCGCCGACCGCCTCAAAGGCGCCCTGACCCGTCGGATTCAGGCTCTCGCCAAATAATCCCTTCCGGGAAAAACAGACCATCCGGTACCGGATGTGGTGGCTTCAACCATAGCTCTTACAGGGGCTGTGGTTATTCTGTATTTTGGGATAATTGCGCCAGTTTCCCACCGACTTTCGGTTGTCGGCATTGAATTGTGAAATAATCGGACTACCTTTTACGTCTGTTTGAGTGTCCCCGTCCCAAGCCTGCCCTGAACTGGGGAAGAGGGCATTCGATGGCAGAGGGGGAACGTCGTATCAATGGCAAGTTTGCTGGCAGCTACAGGTAGGGGCATTTTCTGGTTACTGGAATACCTGGGACAGCTCACCATCCTACTCAAAGAGATGGGAGCCTCCATGCTTTTTGGCCGCATGCGGTGGCGCCTGCTGGGGGAGCAGGTGGTCAACATTGGGTTCGGCTCCCAACTGGTGGTGGTGGTCACCGGAGCCTTCACGGGAGCGGTCTTCGCCGCCCAAACTTATTTCAAATTCAGTTCTCTGGGATTGGGTTCCGGAGTGGGAGCGGTGGTTTCGATCGCCATGTGCCGGGAATTGGGACCGGTTCTCACGGGACTGATGCTTTCCGGTCGGGTCGGTGCAGCCATGGCCGCGGAAATCGGCACCATGAAAGTCACGGAACAAATCGACGCCCTGCGCTCGATGGGAGTGCACCCGGTGGATTATCTGGTCATCCCCCGGGTTTTCGCCATGTTTCTGAGCGTGCCCTTGCTGGTGGCGGAGTCCATAGGTTTTGGTTTGTTGGCTTCCCATTGGGTCGCTGTCTATGGTTTCAACGTGCCTGCGGCATGGTATGACCACCATGTCCTGGCGCACACCGCGCTGATCGATGTCAGCATGGGCATGATCAAAGGCACCGTGTTCGGGGCCATCATCGTCCTGATTTCCTGTCATCAGGGATTGAATGCCACCAATGGAGCCGTCGGAGTGGGACAGGGCACCACCAAGGCCGTGGTCTTTTCCAGTCTGGCCCTCCTGGTGGTAAATTTCTTCCTCAGTCTGATCCTCAACACACTGTCTCCTTTGGGAGGATACGATTAACGATGGATCTTTCCGCTCAGCAACCCACCGAGGCTGTCACTCCCGCTTCCGAGGCGGGGCAGGGTCATTTTTTTGAGGTTACCGGCCTGCGACGGACGATTGGCTGGCAGACCATTCTGGACGGCGTCGATCTCAATATCCGCCGGGGGGAATGCATGGTCATACTGGGGCGCAGCGGAGAAGGCAAAAGCGTGCTGCTCAAACACCTCACCGGCCTGATGTCTCCCGACGAAGGAAGCATCTTGGTCGATGGCGAGGAGATCGTTGGAGTTCCAGAGCGCCAACTCAACAAGGTTCGCCAGAAAGTAGGCATCCTCTTTCAAGATGGGGCTCTTTTCGACTCGTTCACGGTGGCGGAGAATGTGGCCTTTCCTCTCACCGAGCGGGGTGAAAAACGACGGGAGGTGCTCGAAGAACGCGCCCGAGAAGTGCTGCAAATGGTGGAACTGGAGAACCACATGGACAAAATGCCGGTCAACATCTCCGGTGGCATGCGCAAGCGTGTCGCCCTGGCCCGAGCAATCATCACCCGGCCCAGTTGCATCCTGTATGACGAACCCACCTCGGGCCTGGATCCGATCGTATCAGACAGCATCGACCACCTCATCATCGACATGAAGCACCGCTTCTCCATCACTTCGGTGGTGGTGACTCACGACATGAAAAGCATGTTCAAAATCGCCGACCGGGTGGCATACCTCCGCGAGGGCCGCATCTACTTTCTCGGCACGCCGGAAGAACTTCGCCACTGCCCGGACCCGGCGGTGCAGAATTTCATCGAAGGCCGCTCCGAAGCCACCCTGCGTGAGAAGGAACCGAAGGGTCCCAGGACCAAATAATTCAAACCCACCTTTCATTCTCAACCACACTACTCTATGGGCATACGATCCAAACGCACCGACATGATGGTTGGACTTTTCGCCTTTTTTGGCCTCGCCATCATGGCCGCACTGGTCCTTCAGTTCGGGGGATTCCGCGACCGCATCCGTCCCAAATACGAGATCCGGGTTTCGTTTTTGGATGGCAGTGGCATTTTCCCGGGAGCACCGGTGCGGCTTGGGGGACGCAAAGTGGGGTTTGTCGCCGATGAGCCCCTGCCAACCGAGAATTTCCAATCGGTGATCATTCCCCTCTTCATCTTCTCCGACGTGCGGATCCCAAATAAATCCCGTATCAGCCTGGCCACCGCCGGTCTTATGGGAGACACCTACATCAAGATCGAATCCCCCACCACCGGCCCCCTGACATTCATCGATCCGGAATCCACCGAGGTGATTGAGGGCTATACAGCGGCCGGACTCGCTCAGTTGCAGGAGAGCGCTGCTGAAATTTCTGTCGAAGCGAAGCAGGCCCTCATTGACATCCGGGGAGCCATCCAGGACATCCGCAACTCGGTGGCGGGTCTCGACCGGTCTTTTAACAAGGTTGAAACGGGTCTCCTCAGTGACGAAAATCTCGCCAACATCCGGACCACCCTGGCGGATCTGAAAGCGACCGGGGACAATCTGAAAACGGCCTCCGGCAAAATCGATAACGTCCTCGAAGAAGGGAAAGGCGCCCTCACGGAGGCAAAATCAACCTTCGCCAAAGCCGGTGAGGCGGCGACCAAGGCCAAGGATGTCATCACCAAGGCAGAACCCGCCATTGATGACATCCGTTCCGCGATCAAAAACGTCAACACCACGATGGACAAAATCACCAAAGGCAACGGGGTGGCCGCCGCATTGATCAATGACAGCTCCTTAAAACATGACCTGGAAAACCTCATTTCCAATCTGTCCCGCTATGGCATTCTCCGCTATAAGAACGATGCCGACAAAGAGGATGAGAAAAAGCCGGGAACTTCCGGCACTGCAAGAGGCACCAAACCAGGCGGTTGGTTGGGAAGGCACTGACGCGGAGCGGAGTCCCCTTCGGCAGGGCACTCTTCATGGAATAAAGAGCTGGAAGTTGGTCGCAATTCGATTCATGCTTTCATCCAGATGCCACCACTGAATGAAATTGCCGGCTGGTTGCTGCTGGGAGGGAGCACCCTCCTGCTACTCTCCCTGGCACTCGGACAAATTTGGCGCCATTCCCGCGAAAGTCGGATCCACCGGCAGCGTCTTGCCCTCCTTGAGGAGGATCTGCGCCGGTCCCGGGAGCGCCGGGAGAGGGAAAGCTCCCTTCCGGTGGCTTGGAATGGCAAAAGAAAGTTCCGTGTGGAGAGGAAGGTGCTTGAAGGAGGCGATATCTGCTCGTTTTACCTCAGCCCACATGATGGACGTTTTCCCCTGCCAAATTTCCAACCAGGTCAATTCCTGACCTTCGACTTCGATCTTAAAGGACGACCGGAAGTCCGTTGCTACAGCCTCTCGGATGCCTGGTCGGAAACACACTACCGGGTCAGCATCCGGCGCAAACCGGGAGGACTGATTTCCAGTCACTTCCATGACCAGATCAATGTCGGGGATCTCCTTGATGTGCGGGCGCCGTCGGGTGATTTTCACCTGGATCCCCGCGGAACAGGCGGAGTCGTCCTCTCCGGGTCCGGGGTTGGCGTGACGCCGGTGTTGAGCATGATGAAGACCCTCCTGGCGGAGCATTCGCGCCGGGAGATCTGGTTTTTTTACGGTGTGAGAAATGGCGGGGAAAACATCATCCGCGACGAACTCCGGGCTTGGGCCGCGCTGGGATTGCCCAATGTGCATCTTCAGGTCTGCCACACGAAGCCCGGCCCCGGAGAGGAGCAAGGAAAGGATTTCGACCAACTCGGACGGATCACCGTCGACCTTTTCCGGCAGGTGCTGCCGTCGAACAATTTTGATTTCTTCACCTGTGGTCCCGGCCCGATGATGCAGAATCTCCGCGAGGGGCTGCAATCCTGGGGAGTGCCAGAGTCACGAATCCATGACGAGGCTTTTGAACAAGTGGTCCGCAGTGTGGCTGTCGAATCGGGAAAAATCGAATTCAAACGCAGTGCCCGCACCATCGCAGTGGGTGGCACGGCGTCGAGTCTTCTCGACCTGGCCACCAAAGAAGGCATCCGAATTCCTGCGGGATGCCGGGTCGGACACTGCGGCACCTGCCAGACCGCGCTGATCAATGGCCAAGTCCGCTATACCAAGCCACCCGCCTTCAAGGTCGAAGAGGGCTGCTGCCTCCCTTGTGTCTGCCTGCCTCAGGGCGATGTGGTGATCGATGCCTGAGCGGCGTTTTCCCGACTTGCATTGTTCCACGGCGGACCTCAAAGATCGGCATGCGCATCGACATCATCACCATTTTTCCCGAGATCTGCCTGGCCCCCCTGCGGGAGAGCATCATCGGACGCGCCCAAGAAACCGGACGGGTGAATTTGCGGGCCCACGATCTGAGGGACTGGACGCACGACCGACACCGCCAGGTGGATGATCTCCCTTATGGGGGTGGCCCCGGCATGGTCATGAAACCGGAGCCGTTTTTCGAAGCGGTGGAAGCACTCCGCACGCCCGAGGCGCGGGTCATCCTCCTGACGCCCCAAGGAAGGCGATTCGACCAGGCGGAGGCGAGGCGTCTCTCGGCCGAGAGCCACCTCATTCTGCTCTGCGGGCACTATGAGGGCATCGACCACCGGGTCGTGGAGGCACTGGTAGATGAAGAACTCAGCATCGGTGACTATGTCCTCACCAATGGCACCCTCGCCGCAGCCGTGATCGTGGATGCCGTCGTCCGGCTCCTGCCGGGAGTGCTGGGTGACGAACGTTCCGCCGAGGAGGAATCGTTCGCCGCCCCCGGCGTGCTGGAGGGACCGCATTACACCCGTCCGGCAGAGTTTCGCGGAATGAAAGTCCCCGACGTCCTCCTCTCCGGACATCATGCTCGCATCGAAGCTTGGCGTCGGGAACGCGGATTGGAGCGCACCCGGGAAAACCGACCGGACCTGCAAGATTGACGAACCCTCTCTTCCGCGATCCATCCAAGTTCCTCAAGATTCGGATTCCCCCCTCGTTCATTTCCGGTTATCCTTCCTGCCATGTCACAAGCGCTGCTCCATCCCCCGATCCCGGGAACCGGATCAGCGGATCCGGCCCTCTCCGTGAGGAATCTCAGTGTGGACTTCCGCGCTCGCCGAGGAAACACCCGCCTTGCGGTAAGGCAACTGTCCTTCGACGTCGCCGAGGGCGAATGCCTGGCCCTCATCGGAGTGGCGGGTAGCGGCAAAACAACCACGTTGGATGCCCTTTGTGGTCTCCTGCCGAATCAGGCCAGAATCGCATCCGGCACGGCCATCCACGGGGGACAAGACCTGCTGGCACTGTCTCCTCGCCGAATCGCGGCACTGCGGGGCACCTCCATTGCCGTCCTGCGGCACGATGTGAACCGACTGTTGGATCCGCTCTACCAAATTCGGGAGCACATTGCCGAAGCCCTCCGCCAAGCGCGACTGCCAGCATTGGCCAAGGCGCCACGTGATTGGCTTCCCATTTTTTACGAGCTGGGTTTCGTCGAACCGGAATCGGTCCTCGCCCGGCGCCCTAATGAGTTGCCCACCAGCCTTCTTCAAAGAACCATCCTCGCGATCGCCCTTCTCACCGGCGCCAAGTTGATCTTGGCGGATGAGCCTACCGCCGGCATGGATGCCATTGCCGAGGCCCAGTTTCTCCACTTGCTTGATGAACTGAGGCGGCGGAGAAATGTCGCCATCGTCCTCGGGACCGGGAGCTTTGGAGTCGCCCGTTTCCTCGCGGACCGAGTCCTGATGCTTTACGAGGGCGGTGAAGTCGAATCTGGAACCACCGACGATTTGCTGGCGACCCCAAAATCGCCTTACACGCAAGCCCTCGTCAGTTGTGTGCCCAAAATGGGGGAATACCGTTCCCGCTTGGGAGAGGTGCGCATGGAAGCCGTGCGGGCCGCCGCCCAACAAGTGATGGGCAATATTCCCGCGCTCTCGGGCCAGCAAAACCCTGGGACTCAAGGGCAAGGATCAGCCGCTTGAATAAAATAAAAAAAAACACCCTCCACAAGCGTGGAAGGTGTTTTTCATAAACTTTGTGAAGAATCGATCGATTCTGAATCAATAAGAAACGGTCCGCGTGTGGTCCAGCGTAGAAATGGTGTCGAGCTGGGGAGGGAATTCGTGGTATCCGTTAAAATGGTCGTATTCGTAGCGGGTATAGGGGGCTCGGAACGAGCCTTTGTAGATGGGACGGCGGAAATTGACAATTTCATAAAGGCCGTAGGAAAGACGGGCTCCGGTCCGGTCAAGTCCGGAAATAATTCCATTGAACCAGACTTCCGTCATCGGTTCGCCGCGTTCAGCAGCACGCCACATGCCGGTAGGAATCTCAGTCCAGCCATAAAGAACGTTCGCCAAACCTCTCGCCAATTTTCGGGTGGAGGTATATTTGCTCTTAGGTGGCGCCTGAATGTCGGCCATGGACGTGGTCGCGATCCCAAGGACGAGTAGGGCTGCAAGGATTTTCTTCATAAGCGAATGCGAGAATAGACGCATCCGGCAGAAATTGGCAACATCAAAAATACTTTTTTCGCTTGGCCCGGGCCGCTTTGTTCCTATGTTGGGGGTAACATGCATCAAGATTTGGAAAAGTTGGTCGCGAGTGGCAGGCTAGAGAAAGCCATCGCGGAGAAACTGGACGCGTTCCCTCCGGGGACGTATTGTTTTCACAAAAGCTGGGGAGTGGGCAAGGTCTCGGCTTGGGACGCCTTGGCGACCAAAGTCGAAATCGATTTTGAAGGCAAACCTGGCCACACCATGGGAATGGCCTTTGCGGCGGGAGCGCTTGAACCCGTGCCGGACGATCACTTTCTGGCACGCCGCTACTCCGATCTGGAAGGCATGAAAAAACTGGCGGTGGATGATCCCGTCGGTCTCGTCAAACTGGCACTGGAAAGCTCCGGGGGAAGCCTGAGCATGGATGCCTTTGATGCCATGGTCAAAGGCAGCATCGTCTCCGAAGGCCGCTACAAGAGTTGGTGGGAGTCCACCAAGAAAGCCCTGCGGAATCAACCCCAGTTCCACGTGCCGGCAAAACGTAACGAGCCGATCGCGCTGCGTTCGGAACACCTCGACCCGGCCCAGGCGCTCATTGAAGTCTTCCTAGCGGCCCGCGATTTGAAGGAAAAGGTGCGCCGTTTGGAAGGCATTGTGAAAGATTTCGGGGTCTTCAACAATCCGGTCGAAGACCTCGCGCCAGTGGTCGCCGAGATCAACGAATCAGCCCGGAAGGCCACCAAACTCCATTTTCAGCAGAGTATCGAACTGCTCCTGAGCCGTGGTGATTTGTTCGCCAAGGAGCCGAAATTGGCCGATTCCCACAACGATCTGCACGCGCACGATGTCATCGCCGCCAACCCGGACCGTCTTCTGGAGCTCATGCAATCGGTCTCCGTGACCCGCTTACGTCAGATCCTTGAGCTGTTCCCCATGGCCTATGGCGAAAATTGGTCGACTGAAATGCTGAACTTCATTCCCCTCTCGACGCTGCGGAACATTGGGGAAATTTCCTCCCATCTGGTGGAAAAGGACCATGCCGATCTCGTAGTGGAGTATTTCGAAACCGGCCTGGCCCGGCGTCAGCTCCACTCCGACGCGCTGGCTTGGATCTGTCGGGAACGCAAAGGGGTCGCCGAAGTTCTCTTCGAACCCGGCATCAGCCTCACCCTCATGTCTGTTCTGGAAAATGAAATGATGGCAGACCAGGGCGTGCGCGCCGCCAACCGACTGCGCGATCTGCTTAACGATGACGTCAATCTGATCCCGGATCTGATCCGCGATGCCGACCTGAATCTGGCGCGGAATTTCACCAAGCAGATGATGATGTCCTCGATTTTCGAGGAAATCACCCGCAAAGCCCTTTTGGCCCGCGTTGTCAAAACCCGTCCGGAAGTGCTCGATCTCGTCACCGGCGTCGCCAAGGCGGAGGAAGAAACCCTCATCGTCTCCGAGCAAAGCCTTGCCAAGCGCAAAGCCGATTATGACAACCTCGTCCGCGTCCAGATCCCGCAAAACCGCGAGGACATCAAGATCGCCCGATCCTACGGTGACCTTCGGGAGAACTTCGAATACAAGTCCGCCAAGGAACAACAGCGCGTTCTGATGCGCCGCCAATCCGAGATGGAGCGGGAACTTCGACAGGCCCACCCGACGAATTTTGAAAACCCGGACCTTTCCAAGGTTTCAATCGGCACCGTGGTCCTGCTCGAGAATCTCAAAACTGGCGAGAAGCTGACCTACACCATTCTTGGTGCCTGGGACGGGGACCCCGACAACAATGTCCTGGCCTACCTGTCGGAGGTCGGCAATGACCTGCTCGACAAACCGGTCGGCGGCACCGCCGAGATCCCGGACGGCCCGATGACCAAGGCCACCTGCAAAATTCTTGAGATCAAGCCTTTCGTGAAGGCCTGATTCTTGCAGATCCCCACAAGGGAAAGGGCGCCGTATGCTTGCAAACGGCGCCTGCCTGATCACGCGCACAATTCGGAATTGCTAAAATTACAAATACAGAGAAATTTAACCATACAAAAACAAATGCTCGAAACCACGATCATCTCCATCAAAGGCCGGGAAATCCTTGATTCCCGGGGGAACCCCACTGTCGAAGTGGACGTCGAACTGGAGGGTGGCGCCATCGGACGCGCCGCGGTGCCCAGCGGCGCCAGCACAGGGGAGCACGAAGCCTGCGAACTGCGCGACGGCGACAAAGCCCGCTACCTTGGCAAAGGGGTCACCAAAGCGGTCGCGGCCGTCAATGACCGCCTCGTCGAGGAACTCCTCGGCATTGACGCCACGTCCCAAAGCCTGATCGACAAGATCATGATCGAACTGGATGGAACCACCAACAAATCCAGCCTTGGCGCCAACGCCATTCTCGGGGTGTCTCTTGCCGCGGCCCGGGCGGCGGCGACCCAACTCGGACTCCCCCTCTACAAGTACATCGGCGGCCCCAATGCCAAAGTGCTCCCCGTGCCAATGATGAACATCATCAATGGTGGTGCCCACTCGGATGCCCCGATCGATTTCCAGGAGTTCATGATCATGCCCAAAGGAGCCCCAACTTTCCGGGAAGCCCTGCGCTACGGGACCGAGATCTTCCATTCGTTGAAAAAGGTCCTCAAGGACCGCGGTCTCTCCACGGCGGTAGGAGATGAAGGCGGTTTTGCGCCGAATCTGGATTCCGCCAATGACGCCCTCGAAGCCATCGCCCAAGCGGTGGACAAAGCCGGTTACAAGCTTGGTGAGGACATCTTCATCGCGTTGGACGTCGCTTCTTCCGAATTCTACGACGCTTCAAAGAACAAATACGTTTTCAAAAAGTCCGACAAGTCAGAGCGCTCCGCTTCCGAGTTGGTCGACTATTATGCCGATCTGCAGAAAAAATTCCCCATCATCTCCATCGAAGACGGCTGCGCCGAAAACGATTGGGCCGGCTGGAAGGTGTTGACCGACAAACTCGGCAAAACGACGCAACTCGTGGGCGACGACCTTTTCGTCACCAATGTGGGCTTCCTCCGCAAAGGCATCGAACAGGGGGTGGCCAACTCCATCCTTGTCAAAGTCAACCAGATCGGCTCACTCACGGAGACGCTCGACGCCGTCGAACTGGCCAAAGAAAACGCCTACACCAGCGTCATCAGCCACCGCTCCGGCGAGACCGAAGATTCCACCATCGCCGACATTGCCGTCGCCACCAACGCGGGCCAGATCAAAACCGGTTCCCTGAGCCGTTCCGACCGGACCGCCAAATACAACCAACTCCTCCGGATTGAGGAAGAATTGGGTGAAGACGCCGTCTACGGTGGCAAAATGAAAGTCTGAAACCGCCGCAGCCACGGCCCCCCGCCATGATCCGAGATCCTGAAGTCCTCATCGACCACGACCAGCAGCACGACGCGGTGTTTCTCTATGATGAGAACCCGCGGCGTCCGGCGGATGTCTGGAGGATTCTCAACCGGATCATGGTGGGGCTGGTTTTCGTGCTCGCCTTGGCTGTCATTGTCCGCTTTTTCTGGCCCGAGGTGGAGCGCCAGCGGGGGCTCAACGTCGAGCTTACCCGGTTGGAATTGATCAAACAGCAGAAAGCCACCAAGGTGGCCGGACTGCGACGCGAGCAGGAATGGCTCAAAGGCGACCGTGAGTATCTCGAGTCCGTCGCGAGGGACCGTCTCGACATGGGCCGGAAGGGAGAGACCGTGATCCGGATCGAACGCCCCGAGGAAACCGCCAAGCCATAATCCGTCGGGACGTGGGGGGAACCGGCCCCAAGTCCCGACCGTTTGGCAGATACCGGGCCAACTGCCGCCATGCCACGCCCACCCGCGAAGTTCAACGCCAAGCCATTCGCCTATCACGAGGAGGTCGACCTCCGGATCGACACTCTCTCGCCTCTTGGCCAAGGGGTGGGCCGCATCGATGGCTGGGTCGTCTTCGTTCCATTCAGCCTTCCCGGCGAACTGGTCCGGGCCCGCATTTATCGGAATGCGGCCAACTACTCTGAAGCAGATCTCTGCGGAGTCATCGAGCCCTCCGCCCACCGGACAGAGCCCTCCTGCCCTCTTTTCGGCGAGTGTGGAGGTTGCCAGTACCAGAATCTGGACTACCCCACCCAGCTCGACTGGAAACGTCGCCAGGTCGCGGAACTACTCGCCCGGCTCGCCGGGATCGATCATGATCCCCTGCCAGTCATCCCTTCCCCACGGACCTATGGATATCGGTCCAAACTGACGCCACATTTCAAAAAACCACGCGGAGGCGGCTTGGGTGACATCGGATTTCTAAGAACAGGAAGGCGCTTCGAGCTGATTGATGTGCCGCAATGTCCCATCGCCTCCCCGGCCATCAATGAAGCCCTTCCGGGACTTCGGTCCGACGTGCTGGACCGTGCCTCCGATTTCGGCCAGGGAGCCACGCTTCTGCTCCGCGAAAGCGAAGGGGAAAAGATCCTCACCGATCCCCGCGCCACTTGTGAGCAAGCCGTCGGGGACGTTCGCTTTCTATTTCCCGCCGGCGAGTTTTTCCAGAACAACCCTTCCATCCTGCCCGCTTTCACCGGGCATGTCGCAGCTGAAGCCAGCGGCGCGGGAGCCCGGTTTTTGGTCGATGCCTACTGCGGAGCCGGTCTGTTCTGCCTGACGGCCGCCGAGCGATTTGAGCAGGCCGCAGGGGTCGAAATCAGCGAAGCCTCCATCCGCTGGGCAGCCCGGAATGCGGAACTCAATGGCCTCAGCAACTGCCGGTTTGTCCAGGGCCGGGCCGAGGCCATCTTTGCGGAGATCAGCTTCCCCCCCGCCGAAACATCGGTCATCATAGACCCTCCGAGAAAAGGCTGTGACCCCGAATTCTTGGAGCAACTACTCGCCTTCCGCCCGTCCCGGGTGGTCTATGTGTCCTGCAATCCCGCCACCCAGATGAGGGACCTGAACCGCCTGTGCGGCGACCGGAAAGCAGCAGGCGCCTACACCCTTGCCAAGGTGCAGCCGTTCGATCTGTTTCCCCAAACCCGCCACCTCGAGTGTGTTGCCACACTCGATTTGACGGTGGAATCCTGAAACGCCGCCCTGTGCCGGATCAGTTGGCTTTCGCGGCAGCGATGGCGTCTTTGGCTTGGGTTTTGGGCGTGGCCTTGAGCTCGCGCCAGACGATCTTGCCCTCTTTGACGAGGAAACTCTGACGAGAGGCCAGCGAGGTGCCCATGATCGTGGGAACGCCAAAAGCCTTGATCACAGCCCCGTCTTTGTCGGCGAGAAGTGTGAAAGGAAGCGAGTATTTCTCTTCAAACTTCTTCTGGGCTTCCACCGTGTCGGCACTGACCCCGATCACTTTGATCCCGGCGGCTTTCACCGCCTCGAATTCATCGCGCAAATTGCAGGCTTGCGTCGTGCAGCCAGGGGTATCGGCTTTGGGATAGAAATACACCAGCGTGGTACCTGAGGAGAGCGCCTTGCCAAGGTCGACTTCCTTCCCGTTCTGGTCGACGGACTTCAATGTCGGAGCGGCAGCACCAACGGCGAGAGGTTCCGCCCGGCCAGCGATCGGAAGGACAAGTAAAGCCACCAAAGCGGCAGCGGAGAGGGAGGAGAGCAACGATTTCATAGGGGGAAGATACGGTCCTCCTCGTCAAATGCGAGCAAATCCGACAGTGAGATTTCCTGACGGGTTCACGCCATCAGAGGAGAAAGTTTCCGCAGACTATTTCCTGCTGGTCAATCCCCCCCTGTTCCCCTATGCTTTCGGCCTGATGAGCTGGTTTTACGCGGACAAAAGGGAACAACCAATCCCGGCAACTGAAGAGGATATCCGCCAACTCATCAGCCGCGGAGAAATCCTGCCAGAAACCCTGGTTTGGAGCGGGGGCATGTCCGGCTGGGAGGCCGCCTCCCGGGCCAAACCAGAGTGGTTCCAGTCACCCGGACCACCTTCCGGAGAATTCCAACCGCTCTCTCATCCCTCCGCGCCGGTCTACCAAATGCCTCCCGGATACGCGGCGGCTTATGGCATGATCCCGATCACCGATGGTCTGGCCACGGCCAGTTTCGTTTGCGGGATTGTCGGAGTCTTTCTCAGTCTTTGCTATGGCATGGGCGTTTTCTGCTCCATCGCGGCGGTGGTCATGGGGCACATTTCCCTCAGCAACATCAAGAAGTCCGGGGACATGCTTCAGGGAAGAGGGCTCGCAGTGACCGGTCTGATTCTGGGGTATCTCATCATCGCGATCATTGCCGCCGTGGTGGTCTTCATTGGCATCTTCATGGCCACGACGGTATCCGGCGCCGCGGGGACTTCCGGTCTGCCCTGAAGGCATTCCGCGATTCCGCGATGGCGGCCCGATCCGCCGTGTGGCAGACTCGGTCCCATGTCCTTTCGCCAATCATTCCGCCTTCTGGTCAGCCTTGTCCTGTCGGTTCTCTCTTTTGCAAATGCCCTGGCCCAAGATCAAGCGGGCTCTGATCCGCTGAGCCGGGAACACCTCGTCGCCTGGTGCATTGTGCCATTCGATGCCAAAAAGAGAGGACCGGAAGAGCGCGCGCAGATGCTTGAAGAGCTCGGCCTGAAACGCTGCGCCTACGATTGGAGGGAGGAGCACGTTCCGACCTTTGAGCGGGAAATCCTCGCCTATCAAAAGCACGGGATCGAGTTTTTCGCGTTCTGGGGATCGCACGAGAATGCCTTCAAACTGTTTGAAAAATACCAGCTTCATCCCCAGATCTGGCAGACTCTGGGAGGGGGCAGCGGGGCGACCGACGAGGAGAAAACCGCCTCCGCCGCCAAGTCCATGGAGGCCCTTGCCAAGAGGACGGCGGCCCTGGGGTGCCCGCTGGGACTCTACAATCATGGAGGCTGGGGAGGCGAGCCGAAGAACATGGTCGCGGTCTGCCAGAAACTGCGGGCCATGGGATACGGTCATGTGGGGCTCGTCTACAATTTCCACCACGGTCACGGGCACATTGCCGACTGGGCGGAATCGTTCAGAATGCTGCAGCCCTACCTGCTCTGCCTCAATGTCAACGGAATGGTCCCGGACGGTGAGGCCAAGGGGTTGAAAATCATCCCTCTCGGAGCGGGAGAAGCAGAACTGGAAATGATCCGAACCGCTCTGAAAAGCGGATACACCGGTCCGATCGGAATCCTTGATCATCGCCCCGAAACAGACTCGGCGGAGACTCTGAGAGGAAATCTGACCGGCATGGAGTGGCTCCGCAAAGAACTCCAAAGCCCGGGCAGCGGAGGGCCAAAACCAATACTCCAAGTTCCATCGCCCCCCCGTGCTCCCGCCAAAAGCGCCTCCGTGACGGAGGGAGTGGATTCGCTTTCCCCCGCCTTCGGAAAAGCCCTCCGCGGAGGACTGCTCGTGCCGGCACGGGAAGAATTGCGGCGCCCCGCCTTCACCGTGGAATGCCGCGCCAGACTCGACTCCAAAGGGGGGTACAACATTCTCGTCGCCTGCGATCCGAAAGCGTCATCGAGCCATTGGGAAATTTTTACGATGAGCGGGAGCGGGATGCTCACGGCTTACTTCCCAGGTCTGACTCCCGACCACATCCGCAGCCAGGTGGATCTCTGCGATGGAAAGTGGCATGCCGTGGCGATGGAAGTGGCGCCGGAGCGGATCCGGCTCTGGCTCGATGGCAAGGTGGTGGCCGACCAAGCGGTCCAACGCAGAGAGGGGGGCAAGACGGTTCCCGGAGAATTGGCCTTCGGACGCCTCGTGGAGGGGGCGATCGGCTCGGACGGGGCGATCGATGAAGTCCGCATCACCCGGGGAATCCGGGAAGACCTGGCGAACCTTGCCACCACTCCGCTCGCGGCCGACAGCAGTCAGGTGCTCGGCTATTGGAATTTCGACGATCTCGTTCCCGCTCCAGCCATCCTTCGCCAGCCCCTTGATGAGGCCTCCAATCCCTATTGGCAGGCTCCGATCAACCGCGACCGGATTTACGATTTTTATGCCAAGCAAGCCCGTCATTTTGGCAAACTTCCACCGGCCCAGTTGCCCGCGGTGCTGCCGCAATTCCCCGGGCTCGATGGAGGCACCCAGGGACACTGGGGCAACCAGAACGATCAGGATACCTGGAAGGACGGTCGGATTCGTGAGATGGACATGGGATCCATGGTCAGCGGAGTTTTCCGCGGCGCCGGAAAAACCCATCCCCGGGCAGTCAGTGTGCATCTGGGCGGGGATCTGAGCGCGGTCTTCGACACGGATGCGTTGGCTTTCTCCACGGTCTGGCAGGGACCATTCATTGCCTGGTCCGATGTGCGGCGGGGCTTCATGAACGGCACCCCGATGGGCGGAAAACCAGTGGACTCCGCCATTACCGGACCATCGGCGACGCCCAAGGGTTCCTATCGGGGATTTTACCGTCATGGCGACCGCATCATCTTTGCTTACGACCGCGATGGCACCAGGGTTCTCGACAGCGCTTCCCTGGTCCACGGCCAACCCTCGCGCATCGTGGAAACCGGCGACAAACGAATGATCCTCGGTCTGCCGGATGACACCCGTCTCGCCGCACTCTGCTCGGGAGGCCCCCTGCGCTGGCCGGAGCGGCTGACGACCCAGGGCGTCCTGGGTGCGGGCACTCCTTATGCGATCGATACCCTGACGCTGCCCTTGGAGAACCCATGGAAGGCCCTGTTTTTTGTCAGCGGCGTGGATTTCCTGCCGGACGGGCGCCTGGCCATTTGCACCATCCACGGCGATGTCTGGCTCTGCCAGGCCGACGGACCGGATCTAAGCAACCTGAACTGGAAACGTTTCGCCGCCGGGTTGCATCAGCCTCTGGGTCTGAAGGTCAGTGCCGGAGTGATCCATGTCATGGGACGGGATCAAATCACCGCCCTGCACGATCTCAATGGCGACGACGAAGCCGATTTCTACGAGGCTGTCTCCCGGGCCCAGACCACTTCCCCCGGAGGGCACGACTTCATCACCGGACTGGAGCGCGACACCCAAGGACGCTGGTATTTCGCCTCCGGCAATCAGGGGCTGTGCCGAGTCTCGGCCGACGGAAAGAACCTCGAGGTGCTCGGCACCGGCTTCCGCAATCCCAATGGACTGGGCATTTCACCGGATGGCGGCACCATCCTGACCAGCGTCCAGGAGGGGGACTGGACCCCGGCTAGCG
The DNA here is from genome assembly GCA_024233005.1 of Akkermansiaceae bacterium. Classification (GTDB taxonomy): domain Bacteria; phylum Verrucomicrobiota; class Verrucomicrobiia; order Verrucomicrobiales; family DEV007; genus JACKQE01. The sequence goes on from JACKQE010000003.1 coordinate 209,031, forward strand.
CGGTTTGCGACGTCCTCCCCGGCGCACACTATGGAGCCGGCGGCCCCAAAGACGGGCCCCTCGGTTACGTGCCGCCGATGCTTTATCTACCCAGAGGGGTGGACAACTCTTGCGGGGGGCAAACCTGGATCGACAGTGACCGCTGGGGACCGGTAAAGGGACAGTGGCTGCACTTTTCCGGCGGCTTCTGCACTCATTTTCTGGTTCTCCGCGAGGTCATCGACGGACAGTCGCAGGCCGCCGCCGTCGCCCTGCCGGGGGAATTCCTTTCCGGTGCTCACCGAGCCCGCTTCTCTCCCCTTGACGGGCAACTCTATGTGGTTGGCGCCCAGGGCTGGGGCAACTATGGCACGCAAGACGGCTCACTACAGCGGGTCCGGTTCACCGGAGCCGGCACCGCCTTCCCCTGGCCGGTGCGCCACGAAACCCGCGACAATGGGGTGCTCTTGACCTTTGCGGATCCGGTCAGCGACGCGGTGGCCGATGCCGGCAACTGGTTCGCCCAGCAGTGGAACTACCGCTATGGTCCGGCCTATGGTTCTCCCGAGTTCTCGGCGCGCCATCCCGGAACAGTGGGGCATGATCCCGTGGAAATCCGCTCCGTGCAGAAGCTCGATGGTGGGCGCCAACTGTTTCTCGAAATACCCCAACTTCAGCCTGTGAACCAATTGCACCTGCACTGCGATGCCCCCCGGCGCCTCGAGATCTTCGCCACGGTGCACCGTCTCGGCCCGGCCTTCACCGCCTTCCCAGGATACCAAGCCATTCCCAAAAAATCCTTTGCAACCTCCCACGAAGACCTCACCACGGCCGATCCCAACCCATGGTTGAAAGGTCCGGAGGGACGCTCCGTGACCATCCGGGCGGCCCTGGGACTCCAGTTTGAGACCAAACGGTTCACCGCAAAAGCCGGCGAACGCCTCAGTCTGACGTTTGAAAACCCCGACACGGTTCCCCACAACCTGGTCATTGCCCGTCCTGGATCGCTAAAGACCCTCGGCGACCTCGCCAACCGCCTCATGGCGGACCCCAATGCGATCCGCAGCCATTATGTGCCGGAAAGCAACGAGGTGCTGGTTCACACCGACCTGCTGATGCCAGCCAACACTCAGACCATCCATTTCAACGCCCCCGCTCAACCGGGGGAATATCCCTATCTGTGCACCTTTCCGGGACATTGGATGGTGATGAACGGCGTGCTCGTGGTGGAGTGAGTCCCGGGCGGCATCGCGCCCTGCCCAACAGGGACGGGCACGCATATCCGTGCCCTGGGGAAGTCCTTTCGCATTGACACGCCCCCCGGCGAAAAGGCACCCTTGAAATTCTCATGGATATTCCTCCAATGCCCGCTGCTCCTGACTTGAGAGACGGAAAGCCAACCTCCGTCCGCCACTGGGTGCTGGGCGCGGCCACGCTGACGGCGTTCCTGCTCTATCTCGACCGCATTTGTTTTGCCTGGATCATTGATTCCGATTCTTTCAAAAAAGACATCCACCTCGTGGAGGGACAGTCCGACATGATCAAAGGGCTGTTTTTCTGGGCTTACGCATTGGCCCAGGTTCCGGCGGGGTGGCTCAGTGACCGCTTCGGGACCCGGGCTCTGATGACCACCTACATTCTCCTCTGGTCCGCTTTCACCGCACTGACGAGTTTGAGCGATGGATTTCTCATGCTTCTGGTAGCCCGGGTCGGTTGTGGCATCGCCGAGGCCGGCGCCTACCCGGCCAGCTCGTCCATGCTCACCCGGTGGTCGCATGTCAACTGGCGCGGGCTCGGCAGCAGCATCATTTCCGCCGGCGGTCGGATCGGAGGGGCGCTGGCCCCCTGGCTCACGGCATCGGTGATCATCGCCTATTTTTCCAATTGGCGGTGGGTGGGCTTCATCTACGGTGGCATTGGTCTCTTTGTGGCCGCGGTCTTCTGGATGGTGGTCCGTGATCATTCCCGTCTTCATCCGGGCTGCAACCAGGCAGAACGCGATCTGCTCGCCGAGGGCAGGGAAAACCAGGCCTTGCGGGAACCTCCCCGCCGCTTCCCATGGCGGCATGCACTGCGCAGCCGCAGCCTCTGGATGGCCAGTCTCTATCAGACCACGACCAATATCGGATGGGCTTTCCTCGTCAATTCGCTCTCCACCTACCTCAAAACGGTCAAGCACATGGACGACACTGTGAACGGTCAGGTCTCCAGCGTTGCTCTGTTTCTCGGCATTGTCGGACTTCCCCTCGGGGGCATGCTGACCGACTGGTGGTCCAAGAAACACGGGGTGAGGGCGGGACGCATGATGCCTCTGGTGGTGACACGGATCATCGCGGTGGCGGCCTATTTCTGGGTCATGGCGGCGGACACCCCGCTCCAAATGGCTCTCGCCTTCGGGGCGCTGGCCATGTTCGTCGACATGGGCATGCCGGCCATGTGGGCCCTCATGCAGGACATCAGCGGTCGCCATCAGGCACAGCTGTTTGGCTGGGCCAATATGTGGGGCAATTTCGGGGCCGGACTGCAGCCGATGATCGTCGGCTACATACTGATCCACTATGACAAAAACAACGACTACCAGGAAGGTCTGCTTTTCTGCGCGGGAGCCCTGATTGCCTCCATCGTGATCGCCTTTTTCATCAATGCGGACGAACCGGTGGTTCCCGTGGAAGAGGATGTCGATACCTCCGGGGCGCCTTCCCATTGATCCCGAAGGGTTGCTTCTTGCGCCTTGACGGCAGTCCCATTACACTTCCCCTCGCCCACACCAACCGACACCCCTTGCCCGATGAGAATCTTTGCCATTTCCGTCCTAGCCTGCATCCTCCTTTCTCCGCCGACCGGCCGGGCACAACAGGACGGCACTCCTCCTGCCGCCACCGCCGCTTCGGCCACGGAACCATTCGGAGCGGTCCGGGAAATTCCCACCCACTCTCTGGAGCTCGACCGCACCCGAGGGGCCATCAAGCTCAATGCCAGCGATGGCTCTTACTCCGATGGAAGCCACTTCGGCAACTGGCGTTGGACACTCAAAGCCAAACGCTGGGGCCGTTATTCCGTCCGGGTCCATTACACCCTGACCCGCACCGAAATCGGCATGCAGGTCCGCATTGGAGATGCCGCCATGCTCAAAGGCTACGCCTCCCGGACCCGCGACAACGTGGATTCTCATGCCGCCGAGCTCGGCTATGCCTACATCCCGGCCGCCGGGGAATATCCCCTGACCCTTCTCACCGGAGACCGCAGCAACGGAGAAGGGTTTTCCATCAAGAGTGTCGAGCTGGTGCCGGGCCCGGAAGCGGACTTTTCCGGTCCGAACATCGATGGCACCATCGAACTTCTCGCCAAACACGCCACCACCCACAGTGAAGCGATGAGGTACGAACCCAAGACAGAAAAAAACTGTCTTGGATTCTGGACCAACCCCGATGACTGGGCGGAATGGACCTTCAAGCTCCACGGTCCCGGAAAATACAAAGTCGAACTGGTTCAAGGTTGCGGCACCGGATCCGGAGGCAGCGAAGTGGCCCTCCTTGCAGGCAAGGACACGTTGAATTTCAAAGTGGAGGAAACAGGGGGGTTCCAGAACTGGAAAAAGCGTGACCTCGGTGTGGTCGAGTTTGCGGATGCCGGGGACCACCGGATCGCCCTCAAACCCCTCAAAAAATCGGGCAATGCGGTGATGGATGTGCAACAGATCCTCCTTACTCCGGTGGACTGAATTCCGCGGAATGATGACAACACCGGGAAAGAATGCTCCCGGCCCGGAAAGGATCCTCTCCTCCAATGCCTGCTCCTAAAAAAGGATCCGCAGGAAGGACCGATGGGAGTTGCCCCAGCGAGGGGACGAAAACTGGCCTTAGAGGCCACGTCGGGGCATTTTCCGCAAGCCATCCCGGAAATTCGATGCTATAAACAATAAGGGGGCTTGGAGCCGCCTCACTGCCCGGATTCCCAGCGCCTTTCTGCAGACAATGTCTACTTCCACGCCCACGGAGCCAGAGCCGGGAACCACCCAAGCCACGGACCCCACAAGCGGCAGTCACGAGGGCAGCCATTCCGAATTGCCCGACCAGGTGCGTCGCAGACTGCCTTTGGGTTGGATGGGCCGCTCCCGTTTCTCCTTTTGGCGGCGACTGCGTCAGCGCATCCTGGGGCAGCAGACCCAGCGCACCGAGCACACCATGCTGCCAGTGCTGATCCAGGTCTTTGCTGGATTCAGCAAGATGGATGGCCAGGTCGATGAGGTGGAGATTGACTCGACTCTCGGCTTTCTCCGCTACGACTATCCCGAAACGGTCTACTCGGAACTGCGGCAACTGTATTCCCGTGCCCTGCGCGAGCCGCAGAATCTGGACAAAATCGCGCGGGATTTGTCCGCCCGCCTGCCCTTGGAAGAAAAAATCCTGCTGGGGGTGCAGCTCTATGTGCTGATTTCCAGGGCCGATCTGCCCAAGGAGCGGCTCATCACCTTCTATCAGTTCATGACCACCCTCGGGGTCGCCTCCGAGGCGATCAACATTGTCTACCAGCTCAACACCTCGGAAATTACCGATGAACGGCCTAGCGAAGAGGACGGAGAACAACCCCTGGAAACCGTCCTGATCGGGCGGCGCAAGCCCTGTGATGTCACGCTCCAGGGCCTCAGTGACAGCCAGAACATTGCCGTGTTCCGCTTCCGTGATCTGGTGCTCCTGAAGAACACCGGGACCGATCCGGTCATCGTCCGGGGCCGCCGCGTCTCGGAGGGCGAGTTCTGCCGCGTCTATGATGCCCAGCGCATTCTGGTGGGCGAAGTTGTCCTGGACTACCAGGATCTGATCTTTTTCTTCAACGCCAAGAAACACGTCTCCACGGCCCATCTGTTTCTCGCCCAGGACTCCAACGGCGCTCATTTCATCGAAAAGGAGCGTTCCAAGCAGAGTTATCTGGAGGTGGTCGCCGGACTCGGCATCATCGTCACGGTGCTGCGCGATGTGCCCGCCAGCATCGGAACAGTCCGCCTCCGCAAGGGAGCAACGATGGAGGTGAGCCTGAGGGACCGCATTGTTTTCGATGATCGCACGGAGATCGCCTTCTCAGAGCTGCGCCGGCGGGCTCGCGAAATGGGGGGGCGTTTCCACCTCGAGCCCAGCCGTTCCGAATTCCTCGTCTCCAACAATCCCGAGCTGCTGCGGGAAGGGGACATTCTCCTCTCTCCCGGTGTCTCCGGCGAGGTGCTGCTGCGGATCCAGTGCCACTACCTCGAAAAGACCGGGGAACTAGAAGTCCTCCGGGCCAACCAACCGATCGTCGTCGGGGGGACCCCGGTGCGTGGCAAAGCCTGGCTGCGCGAAGGCGAGACCATCGCGATCGGGGATGGTCAGTATCTCCGTTGCCATTTTGGGGACCGCATCATCGAGGAGGAGCGCAATGTCATCAGTTCCCTCTCGGTGCGGGATGTCTCCCACAGCTATGACCGCCGGTCCACAGCGATGGACAATATCTCCATCCAACTGCAGCGTGGAGAAATGGTCTGCGTGATGGGCCCCAGCGGCTGCGGCAAGAGCACCCTCCTGAAATGCCTCGCCGGTCAGCTGCGCCCCCATGAGGGGCGCGTCGATCTCAACGGAGTGGACCTCTATGCGAATCTCAAGGACCTGACTCCCTACATCGCCTTCATCCCCCATGAGGATGCCTTCGATCCCCTGCTCACGGTGGAGGAGAATATCGACACGGCCGCCGCCATCCGAGCTCCCCACTTCACCCGCCAGGAACGCCGACGCCGGGCCGACGCCAAGCTGGTCGAACTGGGGCTCAATGAAATCCGGCACCGCCTGGCGGGCGATGGCAACACAAAGAACCTGAGTGGAGGCCAGCGGAAACGTCTCAATGCCGGGATGGACATGATCGGCATTGCCGACATCTATCTGTTCGACGAACCCACCTCCGGACTTTCATCCAAGGATTCAGAACATGTTCTCGAAATCATCCGTGGCCTGACCCACAACAAGATCACTCTGGTCAGCATCCACCAGCCGAGCAGCCGGCTCTTCCACATGTTTGACAAGGCCTTGCTGCTCGACAACGGAGGCAAACTGGCCTTTTTCGGCACTCCCGCCCAGATGCTGGAATATTTCGCCGATGCCCGCCGCCACGAGGGCGTGTCGCCCCGGGAGTTCCATGAACCGGTTGAGGACGCCGTGCCCAGCGAAACCTCGGTGACCCCGGATTTTGTGTTCGATGTGCTCGAGACCCCGCTGCGGGACCTCAGTGGCGACGTCATCTACGAACAGGATGCCCGCGGCCAGCTCATCCCGGCCCGGAGGTTCAACCCTTCCTTCTGGCGGGACCGCTTCCAGACCCACCGCCTGTTGCAGGAGGTGAATCTCAGAGAGCTGGAGCCCGAAGGTTCCCACGCCAGCAAGCCCGCCATCGCTCCGGCCCGCCCCCGGCGTTGCCTCCACAACACCTGGGTCCAGTTCGTCAACCTCTTCAAACGGGCCTTTCTCAGCAAGTTGCGCAACCGCTCGAACTTCGCCACCACGCTGCTGGAAGCTCCCGCGCTGGCTTTTCTGGTGGCCGCGGTGCTCCGCTACAGCGAGGACGGGGTCTACCATTTTGCCAACGCCTTCCACATCCCCACCTACCTCTTCCTTTCCCTTGTCATCGCCCTATTCCTCGGCCTGACGAACAGTGCCGAGGAAATCATCCGGGACCGGGCGCTGCTGGAAAGGGAACGCAACCATGGCATCGGGGTCGCGTCCTACATCATGAGCAAGGTCATCGCTCTCGGATTTTTTGCGTTCATCCAGTGCGTCATCTATGTCGGCATCGGCGATGCCGTGCTTTCGATCCGCTCCATGTTCTGGCATGACCTGTTCTGGATGTTCTCCACCTCCATGGTCGGCATCGCCACCGGCCTGTTCATCTCCAGTCTCGTCAGCACCCCCAAAACCGCGGTCAACATCATCCCGCTGATCATGATCCCCAACATCATCCTGGGGGGAGCCTTGATCAAATATGATGAAATGAACCGCGGCGTCGACATCCTCCAGAATTTGAGTGTCTGGCTCGATCCGGGGGAGGAATCCAAAGACGAGAGCAAGCTCAAAGTGCCGCTGATCTGCGAGATCATGCCGTTGCGGTGGTCCTATGAAGCGCTCATCATCGCTCATGCCGAGCGAAATCCTGCCACCGCCTTGAGCAATGACGTCAACGCTGAACTTGAACCTCTCAAAGCACGCGTCAGATCGGGAGCCCAACTGACCAAAGAGGAAGAGGATCGAATGGACATGCTGAAGGACGCCCTGGTCACCGTCTACAGCGTGTCGGCGCCAACGCCGGCAGGCGTTGCCCAGAAAATCGACCGCATCCGATCCGCCCTGACCTCGGGAACCTTCCGCTACGAAGATTTTGCGGAGGAGGAAAACCCTGATGCCAACCGGGTCACCGCCGAGCAGCTCTACCTCAATGAAAAGGTCCATGATCTTTTCAACCGGGCCGAATTCGAGCGACAGGATTACCGGCGCAAAGGCAATCCACCCAACGTTTTCTTTGGCAAGGAGAAACAACTGACCTTGGGACATCCTTCCCGTCTTCCCTCAGGGGGGGATTCCGGCAGCTTGCGCTTCCGTTTTGAAACCCTTCACCTCAATGCGGGAGTCATGTTCTTGTTTGTGCTGGGGGGCCTAGCCACGCTCTACATGAGCATGAAACACCGTCTCTCGAAGGTCTGAGAGACCATTTTGGAAGCCGAATAAATCCAGGGAAAGGAAGGGATGGCATCCCCTGCCAATAGTCCGTGATCGCCCGTGCAGGAAAATTTGCTCGCATTTTCTATAAAAAATGCTATTTTTATTGTAAATATAAGTAATTCCTGCTTTTCTCTCATGACAGCCGTCCCAACTCTCGACGAATACCCCGATCCCAAGGGAGACCAACCTTCGGAACTCAAGGGGATTGGAGGCCGTGTCCTGGTTGCTGATGATGATGCCAATGTGAGGAATTTGCTTCGTCACAGCCTGCGGCGAGCGGGGTACGATGTGGTGTTGGCCTGCGACGGCGAAGAAGGACAGGAAAAGCTTGAAGCAGACGAGTTTGATCTCGTGATCACCGACGCCCGGATGCCCCGGTGCGATGGCTTTGAATTCTGCCGGAGCATCAAGTCGAACCCCGTCACGGCGCATTTGCCAGTGTTGATGGTCACCGCTTTCGGGGAGCGCAACCACAAGCTCGAAGGCATCGAGGCCGGCGCCACTGACTTCATCACCAAACCTGTCGATGTCGCCTATCTTTCGATCCGAGTCCGGAACGCCATCCAGGCCAAACGACTGCACGACGCGGTGCGCGAGAACTACCGGCGCCTTCAGGAACTGGAAAAGATGCGGGAACGTCTCGTGCGCATGCTGGTGCATGACATGAGCGGTCCCCTCAAAACCGTCCTTCAGGATTTGGACCAGATCCGACTGCACACCAGCGGGAACAGCGAGCATTGCCAAGAGGCCACCTTGCGTGCCTCCGCCGAAACCCGCCGTCTCATTTCACTCGTCGACGACATGGCCGAAGCCGCCGCGCTGGAAAAAGCGGCCATGCCGGTGGAGCTGGATGCCGTCTTTCTCCGTCCCATCATCGACTTGGTCCTGCAGGGGCTGGAAGAACCGCGCGGCCCACAACTGCGCACCCGCATTTCCCCCGGAGTGCCGGCAGTGGTTTGTGATGCCAGATTGATGCGCCGGGTCGTGGAAAATCTGGTGAGGAATGCCCATTGGGCGGTGCGCGAAGGTGGCTCGATCGAAGTTGGCTTGGAACGTCTCACCGACCGCCCAGCCGTGAGGCTGTGGGTCAAGGATGACGGTGTCGCCTTTCCGGAGGAGGCAGAAGTGTTCGCCTCCTGCCAGGGAGAACATTTTTTCACTCTGGGCGACCGGGTGTCAGACGGGTTGGCGCTGCGTTTCTGCAAGCTCGCGGTGGAAGCCCAGCGGGGTCTCATTGGGGTTTCCGCGAACGACCCCGGACGCGGAGCCACCTTTTGGTGCGATCTGCCCCTGGCCTGACGCGGGGATCACCCCCTCCCCGTGATGATCCGGGAGGCTCGCTTGAAGACGGCATAGGAGTAAAACCACTGCAGCACCACCGAAACCTTGTTCTTGAATCCCACCAGGAAAAGAAGGTGGACCAAGAGCCAGGCCAACCATGCGGTGAACCCGGTCATCTTGAAACCCTTGCTGCTCGCCACCGCCGCCGACCGGCCGATGGTGGCCATGATGCCCTTGTCGCGGTAAGAGAAGGCCGCCCGTTCCCCGGGGCTTTGCTCCACGGCCCCACGCCTCCGGCGCCCTGCCACCTCGCGGATCACAGAAGCCACGTGTTTGCCCATCTGCATCGCCGCCGGACACAGTGCGGGGACATTCACCCCACAGGCATCCCGGCAAGCCGCGATGTCTCCGGCCGCAAAAACTTCCGGATGTCCCGGCACGCTGAGATCCGCCAGCACTTGAATGCGACCGCCCCGGTCCAATGGCACCCCCAGATCTCGCGTTTGCGACACCGCTTCCACACCGGCGGCCCAGAGAATCGTCGCGGCCCGGATCTCCTCCCCGGCGACGCGAAGATACTCCGGCCCGACCTCCTCCACGGTTGCGCCGGTGCGCACTTCCACTCCCATCCGGCGCAGTTTCTGCTCAGTGTAATGGGAAAGCGTCTCGTCGAAAGGCATCAACAACCGAGGGGCGGCTTCGATGAGCAGAATGCGGGCCTGGGCGGGGTCGAGACGACGGAACTCCCCTGAAAAGACAACCCGGGACAATTCGGCGAAGGCTCCCGCCAATTCGACCCCAGTGGGTCCCCCACCGACAATCGCAATGGTGGTGAGACGCGCCCGTTCCTCCGGGTCGGCAGTCCATTCGGCACGCTCGAAAGCGGACAGCACCTCGCGGCGGATCCGCATGGCATCGTCCAGGGTTTTGAGACCACCGGCGTGCCGGGACCATTCTGGATGCCCAAAATACCCCGTCCGGGCTCCCATGGCGATGACCAGCTGATCATAGGGCAGCTCGCCATGTTCCTCCAGTATTACCCGCCGACCGGCCAGGTCGACGGATGCCACCGAATCCATCAGCACCTTCGTGTTCCGCTGGCCGGAGAGAATATGGCGCAAGGGCTGAGCGATCTCCGGAGCGGAGAGCCCCGCCGTGGCCACCTGGTAGAGCAGCGGCTGGAACAAATGGTGGTTTTGCCGGTCCACCAGAGTGACGTCGAAAGCCGGATCATCCAGACCTTTGGCACACTCCAAGCCGGCAAATCCTCCGCCAAGAATGACGACGCGTATCGGATCAGGCATGGCGTGAATGTGCCAGAGAAGTCAAGCCATGCAAGCCAGGAAGCCAGGATTTGCACGGGAGGAAGCAAAGGTCACTTTTTCTTGGGAAAATGACGCGCTCTGTGGCAGGAATACCGATGGTCTCCATGAAAGATGCTCCACAACCTGACCCGGATCAACCGATGCGCTATGCCATGCTCGGCGAAGATGCCGCCAGCGACAGCGAGAAACTGGAAAAGTACACCGGCGAAGTCGACTGGCCTTACTTGCGCAAGCATTTTACCTCCGGCGCGTTGCTCTATGTGGATCCCTCACTGAATCTTGTGGAAGTGGGCCAAGCGGTCGCCAAGGACGATACCGCGATGGTCCGGGCGTGGAAACAATCGGGAGACCTCCTGAAACCTTCCGAACCCCACGCCCAGTATTGGGAGGAAAGTGGGGCCCGCTTTCTCGCCGTGGTCGTATCCCCCTGGGTCCTGATCCAACCTCTCCCCTGAATCCGATGGACCGCGACTCCCTTAACTCCGGCCTTCTTCTCCTCGTCTGGATCATTCTTACCCCTCCCGGAGGACAATCCGCAGAGCCCCTTTCCCGGGCAGGGGGAGGCAGAATCATTTTTGTCGGGGACAGCATCACCGGCCAAGGCGGAGGCTGGCAGAATGCGGGCTTTGTCTTCCAAATGCGCGACGCTCTGGGAGCCACCGATCCTGATCCCACGCCAGAGTTGGTTCCACTCGGAGGCAGTGGCATGGGGGTGGGAGCCTGGCTCGGACTCCTGAATCAACCGGACAAACAGTCGCGGTATCTCGACGTAAAAGGCGTCGAGGTCGGGACCTCGCTCTCGAAGCCGGCTGATGTACTCGTGGTGATGTTGGGAATGAACGACCTCCTCGCTCCCTATGTGCAGGACAGCGACGAAAGTCTGGACCGGTGGAAGGCGGATTACCAAAAAGTGCTCGACGCCCTGGAAAAACGGCTCCATCCCAAGATCACCGCGCTGGCAACCATCACCCCGCAAACCGAAGATCCCGGAACTCCCAAGAACCAAGTAGAAGCCCGCATGAACGAAAGGATCAGGGCCTTGGCGAACGAAAGGAAGGCCCTCCTGTTGCCAACCCACGCCACCTACTGGGAGGTGCTCAAGGAAGCCCGCCAGCGCCAGTCCACCTTCACTCTCGCCGGTGACCGCATTCACCCCAACCAAGCGGGGCATATCGCGGTGGCCATGGCCATGCTCAAAGGCCTGGGAGAGGACCCGGCGGCAGCCTGGCTCCGGGAAGCTCGCTGGAAACCAATCCTTGACGGACTGACCCCGGTGGCTGCGCCTCCGCAGCCCCCACCATGGCTGGTCACCAGTGGCCTGATCCTGAAAGGTTGGCAGGAGGCCCCGGCGACGGAGGATCTCGTCCCCAATCCGATCGACCTTGCCATCCAACGCGGTGAGGATTTCACCCAGGCTCCGTCCCATGAGGGTGGATCCCCCCTGAGCTGGCGCCCCTTCCAATCCGGCATCCACCTCACCGACGGAACCAATCCCGACAGCGTGGATTTCGCGGGTATCACCTTTGGACGGAATTTTGAAGCCGGTTATGGAGCCCGTTGGATCCGTTGCGAGACCTCTCAACCTGTGAAACTGGCGATGAAAGCCTCCGGCGTGGGATCGGTTAGTCACCTGACGGTTTGGTTGAATGGCGTAGCTGTGTACACGGGGATGCTGACCAGTGAACCGAAGCGGCAGGCGACACGCGACACGATGCTCCGAGCCGGGTGGAACGTTCTCGTGTTCAAAAGTTGCCACAGGACCTGGCAATGGCAGCAATCCATCTCGGTGACCCGGCCCGATGGTAATCCCCCCGCAGAATTGGAGATCCGGGGGGAGCCACCGCCCTGACGCGGGTCATTCCCGGACAGGGTGGCGATCGGGATTAACGAAGATCCAACAACTGGAACCGGCGAGGTAAACCCCTGCGAAAAGCAGCAGCACCAGATTCCAGTTCGAGGTCCATTCGATCAACTTGGCGACGAGGACAGGGCAGGCGGCTGCGGCAAAATTGCCGGTCATGTTCATCAACCCGAACACCTGGGGAACGCGGTTGCCGCCAATGTCGATCGTCGCCGAAAAAGCACAGGGGCCCGCCAATGCCGCGAAAAGTGAGCCAAGCGCCAGCAGTCCCACCGCGAGTGGGGCACTCTTGACGAACCAGGCCACCAAAATGAGAAGGGCGCAGGCCCCGAGAAAGGCGGCCCCGACTCCGCTGCGGCTCAATCGCAAACTGTTCGTGCGCCGCCAAATCCAGTCCGTCAACCATCCGCCGAAGATACTTCCGGTCAGGGTCCCTGCGAGAACCAATCCCTGAAGATAGCCGGATTCCTCGACGGTCACCCCCCGGGTCTCCTGCAGGAAGGTGGGAAACCAACTGGCAAAGAACATGTAACCCGAAGCCCGGCAGATCTGCTGACCACAGAGAAACCAGATTGACGGATTGCGGGCCAAATCCCGCCACCCCGGATCCGTCGGGCGCGCCAATTCCGTTACCCGGTCGCCTTGAACCAGGGCCAGGTCCCCGGCGCTGATCCCGGGCGCCTGCTCCGGGTGGTCCCGGAACCGTAGAAAAAACCACACCGCCCAGACCACTCCGGGCAGCGCAAAGACGACAAACACCCAGCGCCATCCCAATGGAGCGATCAGCGGACCGGTCAAGGCACTCGCCAGAATGGCCCCCACCTGCATTCCGGCGGCGAGGACCCCGCAGGCCAAGGATCTCCTCGCCAAAGGCATCCAATGACCGATGGATTGGCAGGATGCCGGAAAAATTCCAGCTTGGGCGATGCCCATGATGAGCTGCGCGACAATGAGCAGCCAGAAGCCCGGCGCCAGCCCGATGCCGATCGTTGCCAGTGACCACGCCAAGGCAAAGACCGTCAGCACGACGCGGGTGCCGAACCGCTGGGCGAACCATCCGCTGGGCACTTGGAAGACTGCATAAGTCCAGAAAAAGGAGCCCATGAACCATCCGGATTGTTCCAATGTGAGCCCCAGATCCAGACGGATCGTGCTTTCGGCAACCCCGATCGCATTCCTGCAAAGATAAGCCAGAGCCGCCGCCACAGTCAGCCACGCCACCGCGCGGTATCTCAGGCGGGTGGACTGGCTGGGAGTGCTGGCTGGGCCAGGATGGTCGACTTTTGGTTTCATGGCCGTCCGGGCCTCAGGGAGTGGTCCATTCACGGTTGGTCGGCAACCAGTTGCGCCACCAATGAAGTCATCGCCTCCAGAACCAGCTCGAGACTGCCGCGTCCGAATGGTGTCTGCCAGACCGGGTAAATCTCCTGTTCGTAGAGATCGGAAGGAGGCAGATAACCGATCGAGCCATTGATCAAATTCTGGCAGATGAGGCTTCGGCCAGGAAAACGGCGCCGCAGTTCGGTCTGCAAGAAGGAGTAGGCTTCGCAACACGATCCCACCAGCACCGCATCGCCCATTCTCCAGGCATGGATGGGAAGATCAAAGGTCGTGCCGTCGCCGAGACCTTGCCGGATGCTCAGTTTGCGCCGAAGACGCTCCTCCAGGGCCCGGTCCGTGCAGGATTGCCGCTGGCGCTCCAACTCCGCAGCGGTCGGCCAGTCCTGCAAGGGCAGCTTCACCGTGGCCCGGAGGGACCGCAGCAGCGTCGAAGGGTTCCCGGATTCATGCCCCCAAACCGCCAGCGGAGCCCCCGACTCCACGGTGCCGCGGTAGACGAAGCAGGTGCCCGGCGGATCCATGCCGGCGAGAGTCGACAGCGCCGCATGCCCCAGTTGGCGACCGTGCTGGTCGGCAACCGCCGGATCCCCCACGTACTGGTGCCTCGGAGCCAGTTCGCCGCACGCTCCGAGCAGGAATAGGGCAGGGGCTCCGGTGGCGGTGTCGATGGTGTCCCGCATGGCGCCGACGTAGTCTGGAGATATCGCACGGTTGTCCCACGCCAACGTCGTGGGGTGACAGGCGTAGTTGACGAGCGTCGCCCGGATAGTTCCCCCAGCATCGGTGATCCGGCCGACCAGCAGGGTGTCGTCCGGACAGCCCCCGGGATCGTATCCACAGAGAATGCGGTTTCGATCGGGCGCCGGATCGGGCAAATCTCTCACGGTCGCCAAACCACAATGCCCGGTCTGCCAATCCAGGGTGGCCTCGCTGGCAGTGGCAATGGCCTTCCTCACCGCTGCGATGGCCAGATCGGGAAGGCTGTCCATCCACGCCTTGAGCAGCGCACTGCCGGGCAGGGAAGGATCTGGCTCCATCAAAGGGGGACCGGAATGGGTGTGGCTCAGCGCAACGATCAGGTCGGAATCCTCCACCGGCAACGCTTCCAGGAGATGTCCTTGGAACCGCCGGAATGTCTCCAACGTTCTCCACCAACCGAGATCGGCATCCAGATAGATCAGCCTCGGCCCATCCTCCAAGGACTCCAGAGTCATCACCGTGAGCCACAGGGGCCGGTGCACCGACTCCGCCACGTCATGCCGCGCCGCGCCCCAGTTGCGGGCATAGATGCCGACGGGCGGGGTGATGTCAGTCCGGGAAATGCCGATCCTGCCATAAAAGGAATCGTGCGAGGGCTTCAGTAGGTTCATCGTGATTGCGGTTCACCAATCCCCCACCGCGCCGTCCTGGTAAAAGACGCGTTGTGGGACTTCCTGCTCGAACGGGTGTCGACGAACTTCGTCCTCGTTGATTTCTATGCCCAGCCCCGGCCGTGTTCCCGGTGTCACCGTGCGTGTGGCAGGATCGATGGTGAATCCTTCATCGACCACCGCCTCTCTCCAGGGCACATCATGATGCACGGATTCGCAGATGATGTAGCCGGGCTGGGAGAAGCCGAATTCCAGGGAAGCTGCCGTGCTGACCGGCCCCTGCGGATTGTGGGGCGCGATTCCGATCCGGTGAGCATCGGCCAGAGCCGCGATCCGCCGGGCCTCGGTGAATCCGCCACAATGGGTCAGGTCGAGTTGGCAGACATCGCATCCTCTCACCGCGAAGAGATCTCGAAAGGCCGCGAGATGGGTCAACCGCTCCCCCGTGGCAATGGGCGTGGCCACCGAGGCGTTGATGGCGGCGAGTCCCTCCAGATGCTCCGGCCAGCAGGGTTCCTCAAAAAAATACAGACCGTAGGGTTCGAGAGCCTTGGCGAACTGCATCCCCATCGCCGGAGACGGACGCGCATGGCAGTCCACCATGATGTCGATCTCGTCTCCCACGGCCCCGCGCATGGCCGCCACGCAGGCCTCGGCGGCTTTGATCGGCTTCAGTCCCTCGATGGGCATCGTCGGCGGGACGGCCATGGACTTGAAGGCGGTGAAGCCCTCCTCCACAGCTTCCAAGGCCAACTCGGCAAACTGCTTCGCATTGTCCACTGCCGTGCCATAAAAGCTCTCCATGTTGCCCCCGCCGAGATGGCAATAGAGACGGATGGAATCCCGCACCGAGCCCCCCCAGAGCTTGTGACAGGGAACCCCGTGGATCTTTCCGACAATGTCCCACAAGGCAAGATCAATGCCGGCGATGGCGGTGGACCGCACCACCCCGTGGCCGTGCCAAAAATGCTGCCGCCACATCATCTGCCAAAGATGTTCGACCCGTGTCGGATCTTCCCCAATGACCAATGTCTCCAGGTCCGCGATGGCGCCAACGACAGCCCGGGTATGCCACTCGAGAGTGGCTTCGCCCCATCCGAAAAGCCCCGGATGATCCGTCAACACTTTGACAAAGATCCAGTTCCGCATCTTCGCATGGCAGACCAGAGTTTCGATTTTCGTGATTTTCATGCAGCACCGTTCCGCCGGAGAGAACCTGTTATTGTCGCCAATAACAAGAAAAAATTGATTTCCGCAGCGGAATAATTCATCCTCTTCCCATCAGCATCGCCGCTTACATCCAAAACGATCTAGAAGCTCGCCTGAGGAACGGGCAGGCATTGCCCGCGCCGCTCACGCTGGATGCCCTGTCCCGGCATTATGAGGTCAGTTCCACTCCCGTGCGTGCCGCCGTGGCCGCACTGACCGACGGAGGCCTGCTCACCAAAAAAGCCAACGGCCGGCTTGCTCCCGCCGATTGGTCCCCTCCGACCACAACGGCCGAGCCGATTCCCAAAGCCAGGCTGCCCCTTTCTCCTCCAGATCCCTCCAAGCGCATTTCCTTCGATTTGGTCACGCTCAGCCTGGAAGGGGAACCCCTCCATCTCCGGGAAGAGGTCACCGCGGAGAAATATGGTCTGAGCCGTTCCGCCGTGCGCAACATCCTCCACCGTCTGGCCGGTCAGGGCTTGTTGGAGCACATTCCCCGCCGCGGATGGCGTCTCCGTCCCTTCCGTCAGGAAGACCTGAGGTCTTTCATCGAAGTGCGGGAGGTTTTGGAATTGAAAGCACTGGATCTGGCCCGACCGCGCCTCGTCGAAGCGGATCTGAGGGCCATCCTTGATGGGAATCTCGAACCGGCGGATGAAGGTGAACCACCTTTGATCGACAACTCGCTCCATGCTTACATCATCGGGAAGGCGGAAAACCATTACCTCCGCGATTTCTTCAACCGCCATGGTCATTACTATGACATTCTGTTTGAATGGGAAGATCTGGACCGGTCCACGGCCATCGAGACCGTCCGTCAGCACCGTGACATTCTGACTCCGATGCTGGAGAAGGACTGGCGCAGCGCCGCCAAAGCATTGTCCCATCACATCCGCGAGAATCACCCGATCCTCAGCCGTTTCCGCAAGCCGTCATCCCAAGGGAGTTGAAGCCATGCCGCCGACCTTCCGCTTCTTCACCTCCCTGGACACGTCGGCAACATTCCTCCGTGGATGGCTCCTTTTGACGGGGCTTCTGCTCTGGATGGACACGGCGAAAGTCTCCGCGGAGGATGCCAAAACCTATCTCGACGAGGTCAAACCTTTGTTGCGCGAACGCTGTTACGCCTGCCATGGAGCCCTCAAGCAAAAAGGCCGGCTCCGTCTCGACACCGCGCAACGGATTCTCGCGGCGGAAGTGATCGCCAATGGCGAGCTCCTCGCCCGGGTCACCTCCCAGGATCCGGAGAAACGGATGCCCCATGAGGGAGCGCCTCTCAAGCCCGCCCAAATCGCCATCCTCCGCCGGTGGATCGACGCCGGAACTCCGGCCCCGGAGAATGAAGCGGAAGAGGCCGATCCCAAGTCCCACTGGGCATTTCAGCGCATCGAACGGCCTCCCGTCCCGGCCGGTGCATTCTGCAACCCCGTGGACGCTTTCCTCGGAGCCAAACAGTCCGGACATTCCCTCAAGGTCCAGCCTGAAGCTGAGCGGAGTATTTTGATCCGTCGCGCCAGCCTTGATCTGACGGGACTTCCTCCCACCGAAGCCCAGCTCACCAGTCAGGCTCCCTTTGAAGAAACCGTCGACCGGCTTCTCGAAAGCCCCCAGTATGGCGAGCGCTGGGGTCGGCACTGGATGGATGTGTGGCGCTATTCGGACTGGTATGGCCTGGGAGCGCAGTTGCGCAACAGTCAGAAACACCTTTGGCACTGGCGGGATTGGATCGTCCAGTCTCTCAACACCGACAAGGGGTATGACCGGATGGTGGAGGAAATGCTCGCCGGGGACGAAATTGCGCCTGACGACATCGACTCGGTCACGGGCACCGGATTCCTCGCCCGGAATTACTACCTCTTCAACCGCACGACTTGGCTCGACGACACCATCGAGCACACCGCGAAGGCCTTTCTGGGTCTCACGATGAACTGCGCGAAATGCCACGACCACAAATATGATCCGATCAGCCAGGTCGATTACTACCGCTTCCGGGCGATCTTCGAACCTCACCAGATCCGTCTCGACGAGATTCCTGGGGAGACTGATTTCGAAAAGGATGGCCTGCCCCGCGCCTATGATGATCAGCCCGGAGCCGAAACCTTCCTGCACGTCCGGGGCGATCCGGCCCATCCTGACAAGGAGACCAAGATCACCCCGGGGGTGCCCGCGATTCTTGCCGGATTCGAAACGCCTCCGCGGCCGGTGGAGTTGCCCCTTTCCGCCTGGGCTCCCGGAGCCCGCGACTTCGTCAGACGGGATCTGCTGCGGGCCGCCGAAACACGCCTCGCCGATGCGGAACAGGCCCTGAAAAAAGCACGGGAGGCCCGGGCTACTCCCCCACCATTGCAAAGCGCTGCCGCTCCGGCGTCGCCAGAGGCACCGGCTGCGGTCATCACCGACGCGTTCGACACCGCCAGACCGGAGCTCTGGACCCTTGAAGGCCCGGGCTGGCGTTACCAGGGGGGAAGTTTGGCGCAGCTGGAATCAACCCGTGACAAGCAGTTTGCCCGCACCAAGATCGCCCATCCGGCCGACTTCGATCTGACGTTGAAATTCCGCACCACCGGCGGAGGAACCTACAAGTCGGTCGGGATCCGTTTCGACGTGAGCCACGATGGCAGCGAGGCCAACACGGTGTATGCGAGCGCCCACGCACCCGGCCCAAAGGTCCAGATCGCCCATACCAAGGGCAATCAAACCACGTATCCCTCCAACGGCAAAATCGACCGACCGATCCAGTTGAACCGGGATCACGAACTGGGCATCCGGGTCCGGGACCGGCTCATCAATGTCACGCTCAACGGGGAATTTCTCCTCGCCTATACGCTTCCCGGGCGAGCTCCCGGTGGTCTCCTCGAGCTCTTCGCTTTTGATGCCACGGCGGAATTCGACTCGTTGGAGGTCCATCCCCTGCCTCTAGCGGTGGCCCTGAAAGATGCCGGGGCTCCCGCCAAGGCCGGAACCACCGTGGATCCCGCCGCCGCGCTGGAGCTTGCCGAAGCCAGGGTCGCTGAATCCGAAACCGGACTCCGGTCTCTTCAAGCCAGGATCGCCGCCGATGATGCGGCCCTGCTCGGAAAGGACTCCGGTGCAGCGAAGGAAGCCGCCCTGCTGGAGCGAAAGCATGCCGTCGCGGCCGCCCGGGTCGAGCTTCTCACGGCGGAAGCCGGCAAGGTGGACGCGGCCATGAAAGCCCTCGCCGCGGCGGAGAAAAACCTCCAGAACTCCGATACCGCCCACACTCCGGTGCGGGGAAGTTTCAAGGCCCTCGAGACCCCGGAGCACACCCAGGCACAATATCCGGCAACCTATGCCAAGGTCAGCACCGGACGCCGCACCGCGCTGGCACGCTGGATCACCTCACGGGAAAATCCACTGACCGCCCGGGTGGCGGTGAATCACATCTGGATGCGTCACTTTGGGGAACCCCTCGTCGAGACCGTGTTCGATTTCGGACTCCGTGCGCCGAAGCCCGAGCACGCCGACCTGCTCGACTATCTGGCCGCCGAACTGATCGACTCCGGCTGGAGCATGAAGCATCTCCACCGACTTCTGCTGACTTCCCGGACCTGGCGCAGAAGTTCGTCCAACCTCGGGGCCGATCCGCAAACCCTCGCCGCGGATCCCGCCAACCATTTCTATTGGCGCATGGCGCCGCGGCGCATGGAGTCCGAAGTCCTCCGCGATTCCCTGTTGCAGCTCGGCGGACAGCTCGATCTGCAGGCCGGGGGACCTTCTCTCGAGGCCGGTGGCGATTCCCACCGCCGCAGCCTGTATCTCAAACATTCGCGCGATGACCAATCCCTCCTGCTCGCCACGTTCGATGATGCCGACATCCTCGCCTGCTACCGGCGCAGCGAAAGCATCGTCCCGCAGCAGGCACTCGCCCTGTCGAACAGCAAACTCTCCCTCGACACCGGACGACTTCTGGCCGGAAACATCGGACCGGTGTCCGATGACCGGGCTTTTGCCCTGAAAGCCTTCTCACTGGTGCTGTGCCGCGCCCCCACCGAAGAGGAACTGACGGCCTGCCTCGAATTCCTGAAAGCGGTTCCCAAACGCGACCGGCTGGTCCACGCTTTGCTCAATCACAATGACTTTGTCATGATCCGATGAATCCTGAAACATCATTCCTGGCTTCCCGGCGCCATTTTCTGCATCAGGCAGGACTCGGCTTCGGAGGGATGGCCCTGAATTCCCTGCTGCAAGCTGAAACCCGCCTGCCGCCATCCGGCAAACCGCATAGCACACCGAAGGCCAAAAGTGTGATCTGGCTGTTCATGCGCGGGGGGGTCAGCCACATGGAAAGCTTTGATCCCAAGCCAGCCCTGAATCGCTACGCGGGCAAAACCATCGAGGAAACCCCCTATGCCGACGTTCTGGCACCGGAGCGTTTCAAGGATCTGAGGGTCGTCGTGGTGAATGATGCCAACGGGAAAACGCGCAACACGATCTACCCACTCCAGGTGGGATACCAGCCCCGGGGTCAATCCGGCGCCTTGGTCAGTGACTGGTTCCCCCATCTCGGCGGTTGTGTCGATGACCTGGCCATCATCCGGTCGATGTGGACAACAGACAACAACCATGGGGCCCAGGTGCAGTTCCACTCCGGCCGCCACATGCTCGATCCCCGCGTTCCCACGATCGGAGCCTGGGTCAACTATGGCCTGGGCACTTTGAACGAGAACCTGCCGCAGTTCATCAACATGGGGCCACGATTCTTTGACAAACGCGACGGCCACTACCTCGGACCGGCCTATGATGCGGTGACCTTGAAAATCGACCCTCAAAAACCTTTGGATTTTGCCAAGCCTGAAGGGAATGTCACCCCAGAGGAACAGCTGCTCGGACTGGGCCTGACCAACCGGCTGAACCGAATGGCCGCCAAAGGATACCCCGGCGATGCCATACTGGAAGCCCGCATCCGCTCCTATGAACTGGCCTACCGCATGCAAACAGCGGTGCCCGACGTCATCGACTTCAGTGGTGAATCGGAAGCCACCAAGAAGCTCTATGGTCTGGACCAGCAGGAGACCCGGCCTTTCGGCGAGCAGTTACTGGCGGCCCGGCGCTTTGTCGAGCGCGGCGTGCGCTTCATCCAGATCATGCACGGTGATGGGGCCGCGGGGGCCTGGGATCAGCATTCCAAACTCCGGGAAAACCACAGCAAGTTGGCCCTGCAGGTCGATCGTCCGGCAGCAGGACTCCTCCAGGATTTGAAGCAGCGCGGGCTCCTCGACGATACCATTGTCGTCTTCGCGACCGAGTTCGGCCGGACGCCGGGTTCCCAGGGATCCGATGGAAGGGATCATCACCCGTTCGGTTTCAGCGTCTGGATGGCGGGGGGAGGCATCAGGGGAGGCATCGTCCATGGAGCGACCGATGAACTGGGCTTCCATGCGGTGGAGGATCCGCATTACGTCACCGATGTGCACGCCACCATCCTGCGGCAACTGGGTTTGGACCCCCGAGCTCTGGAGGTTCCGGGCCACAAGCGTCTCGAACGGGACTTTGGTCATCCCATCGAGGCCATCCTGACGTGATCCTCCCTGCAGTCCCTTGCGAAACAGGAGATTGACGAACCGAGGAGAGAGGCCCGAAGTTCGACATCACCATGGCCTCGACTTCCCCTCGCCCCAAACGCCTCGCCTTCATCGGCGCCGGTGACATTTCCCTGCTCCATGCCGAAGCCATAGCCACCTGCCCCGGAGCCGACCTGGCGGGCCTCTGGTCCATCGATCCTTCCCTGAATGCCGATAAGTCCGCGCTTTTCGGCTGCCCGGTTTATGATTCGGCCGAAGCCTTGGTGGCGGACCCTTCGATCGACGCCGTCTTCATCCTGACCAATCTGGAAACCCACGCGCACTATGCCACACTGGCGATGAACGCCGGAAAATCGGTCCTCATCGAAAAGCCGGTCGCTCCCAGCACCGTGGAACTGGAGTCGCTTGCCGCCTGCGCGGAACGCAATGGCGTGGTGCTCTGCCCGGGGCACAACTACATCCACGAGCCTTCCCTCCAGCGCACCAAGGAACTGCTTGATTCGGGTCGCCTCGGGAAACTGGTCGCCATTTACATTCACTACCACATCCACCACCCGGAGCACGTTGCCAGCCGGTATCCCGGCGTGATCCGCCACATTCTGACCCACCATGGTTACATCCTCGGTTACCTTGCCGGCGAGGCCCATGCCCCCGTGGAAGTCTCCGCCATGAAGTCCGTGGTTCATTACGACACCTTCGAGGAAGAGGATCTGGCCATGGTCAATCTAAGGCTCGCCTCGGGAGCCCTCGCCCATTTCTGCGCCGACTTCGCGGCGGACGACCATTCAGCGGATCCCTGGACCTTTGTCGTCAAAGTCATCGGCACCGATGGAGCCACTCGTTTCAGCTACCGGGACTGGGTGGAGAACAAGCCCGGCGTGGTCCATTCCCACACGTTCTCCGCCTATGGCTGGCACATTCGTGAGGAGGTGCGCCATTTCGTGGAGGAATGCCTCGGCAAAGGCGCCGCCCCGTTGTCGACCATCCAGGACGCGATCACCGCCCAACGCATCATCGAAGCCTGCGAAACCTCGGTGAAAACCGGACGGGTGACGCCTCTCTGAGTCGTGGGAGGGCGCAGTGCATCAGGGGGCGCTCCCTGGACCGGCCCACTGCGAGACTCGGACATGGTCAATTTCAAACACCTGGGGGAACGCACTGTCGGGCAGATGGGATGAGTCCTGACCCGTTCCAGCAAAGAAGCCTCCGTCGGCGGCGAGATTGATGATCAAGTGAAAAGGTTGATCAAAAGGCGCCCTCGGATTGTCGGGAGCCTTTGCGCTGTCCCATGATTCCTTGGGCTGGGTCTGCCAAACCTTGCCGTCGATCTCCCACTGAATCTCGTCCTCCTTCCAGATCACCGCATAAGTATGGAAATCTTCCGCGGCATTTTTGCCTGGGAATGGGTAGGCTTCTCCCTTGTGGCGGTTGTTGGGCCATTGCCCGCCGAAATGAAGGGTGCCCAACGTCTCCCCGACCTGGTTGCCCCGCGATTCGAGGATGTCGATCTCTCCCGAGGAAGCCCAGCCACCATATCGGTTTTCACTGGATAGCATCCAGACCGCGGGCCAGATGCCCTCGCCACCGGGCACTTTGGCCCGCACCTCGATGCGCCCATACTGCCAGTCTCCCCGCTCCAGAGTCCTGATGCGGGCCGAGGTATAGGGCTGGGTTTTGCCATCGGAGGTGGTGTGGGCCTCCCGGTGGAGGGAGATTTTGAGAGTGCCATTGGACACCTGGCAGAATTTGGGATCGGTGGAGTAATATTGGCGTTCATTGTTGCCACCGCCGTAGCCGTTCTCCTCTTTTGACCATTTGGCGGGATCCAATCGCACGCCATCGAACTCGTCGGCCCAGACCTGCACCCATTGGTCCCGCAGCAAACGGATCCGGTATTCCGCTTTCACAGCGTCGCTGGGTGCTGACGACGCCGAATCGAGGAGGGTCACCGGGGCTCCGGTGCCTTTGACCGGCATCCCCACTGGGATCCACGGCCCGGCGGAGTCACGGCGTTCCACCTGATAGAATTCCCCCTCCTTTGCCGGGAAATGAATTGTCGGCGTCGCCCTGACCTGGGGTGTGATCACTTCCTCTCCGAAAGCCTCCCTCACATGGCCCGCAAGGATCGCCAGCAGCACCTGCCCGACAACGCAAGAAAAAGGTACCAAGGCGGAAAGGCGAACAAAAAAGGATCTCCTTTTTATCAATCGGTCTCGGCCCGGACGGGACAGCGGGAGGGAATTTATACAGGGGTTGGCAGCCATGTGGCAGTGTAGCAAATCCCACCGGGTTGTCCTGCGCTTGTTTCGCTGTCTCACCTTCTGGTCACTCCCCTCAGATCTGCCCTTTTCGGACAAACAAGGAACCGCATGGGGCCATTCATCCAATTTTTTTTTGATTCTTTTTTATCTATTGGTCAATAAAGTAGTTGCATCTAAAGACATAAAACTGCTAGCCTGAACCAGCGGAATCATTCCGTGGCCCCACTCCGATTCCAAAAAAGTTCAATCCTATGAAAAAGACTATCCTGCTTCTCTGCGTGTCCTGCTTATTGGCTCTTCCGGTTCAGGCTGAAGGTCCCATGCAGAATGCCAAGATCGCCGCGCAAACTGCCCTCGAAAAGCTTCAGGACAAAGCCACCACCGACAAGGGTGGTCATCGTGCCGCAGCCATCAAGCACCTCAAGGCGGCCATCGCGGAAATTGATGCCGGCATTGAGTTCGACAAGGCGAACGTCACCAAGGGCGAAGGGAAAAAGAAAAAGAACTGAGTGGTTGTCGCAGGTGACACCCGCTTCTCAGTGAGTTCAGTTTCCAGGAGACTGAGTCGCCGGGCGACCATGTTGATGCTTGCGTCGCCCTCTCCGTCTACTACAGAGAGGGAATCTTCTGAATTACCAGCGATACTGGATCGCTTTCGGTGCTCGTTGCATCCCGCAGACCAGGCTTAGCTTGCAAGACAGCCAGATCTGCGTGCACTCGTCGGCGACTTTTTCATGGCCGCGCAATTTGAATTCCCGAGAGCCCGGCACATTCCTGGAGACTGCTAAAGACCGGCTCGACTGAGTCGATCAGACGCTTAGGATTTACGGCAGGGAGATGTCAGACCCCAAATGCAAGACCTCCGCCACCCGTCACTGGGTGAAAACCGTCCTCGTCACCCGTGTGGAATTCGGGACGGGCCGCTTCAGCCCTTCTTGTATCCCTTGGTCCTAAATTGCTTGTGAGCAGGGATTTTTCTCTTTCCCAACTCTGACATCAGACCCCGCGCCTTATCCCAATCAGAGGCTTCCAGCGCGACCACCAAGGCGTCAATCTTCGTGTTGAAGTCATCCATCTCCGTTCGAAACGCCTTCAGGAAAGCCTCCTGCTCCCCCTTGGGCAGGGTTTTGACCATCTTCGGATCCAGATCCCTGATTTTGATCGATGCCTCCTTGATGATCCCGGCCTGCTTCTTAAACTTTTCCTTGTCAGACGGCTTGGGATCCTTCAGTCCCTCATTCAGGTTTTTGAAAGCCTCTTCCAAATGCTCCCACCCCCTTTCCATGGGAGTATCCGCATGAAGGAGGGGAGCTTTTCCCGCCAGGCATAGGGCGGCAAGCAGAATGAACCGGGAAAGAGAAAGTCGGAAGTGTTTCATGGTGCTCTATTTTGAATCTCCGACTTCCGAAGTCAAGTCTTCCCCATCTCGATCAACGCGTCCAGCTTGTGGAGCGCTCCCGGCGTCTGAAAGGCGTTGAGGAAGGGCGTGGTGAACCGGTTGGAATTCGCGCGCCTATTCGTGATGACGCGGACCATCCCCTGCTGGGTCACTGCGCCGACAATTCCCTCTGTGAATCCATTCCCTCGAATAGGACACTGGGCAATTTGAGTCCGCACCCTGTGGTGGTTTAGTTGGTGCACTAGGGTTATCCAGCGACTACTGAAGCGTAAGACACCCGCATGCGCCCCCCCTCGGGGAGGCGCATCTGCGTCTGGAAAAGAGCCCCATTTGAGGCGATGCTGTGGGGCTCGATGAAACGGATCCCCCCTCACCCTTTTGGCAGCATTTTTGTGGTTCAGGCTCTGGCAGTCCTCGGGGCCGGCACCGGATGGACACAGGAAACCGACTTCAATCGGGACATCCGTCCCATTCTTGCGGAGAACTGCTTTTACTGCCACGGGCAGGATGGGAACAAGCGCAAAGCGGAACTCCGCCTCGACGTGCGGGAGGAAGCGATGAAAAAAGGGGCGATCGCCCCGGGAGACCTTGCCGCCAGCGGTTTGGTGGAAAGGATCCGGTCCGGCGATCCCAAGGAAATGATGCCTCCCCCCGATTCAAACCGCCGCCTCACCGCCGCTCAAAAAGAGCTGCTGACGCGCTGGATTGGAGCCGGAGCGAAGTACGCGGAGCACTGGGCGTTTGTCGCCCCCGTCCGACCGGTCGAACCCGGCGTGCGCGACCAGGCATGGCCCCGCAACGCGATCGACCGCTTTGTCCTCGCCAAACTCGAGGCCGCTGGTATCACTCCCTCACCGGAGGCGGACCGAGCCACCCTGATCAAGCGCCTGTCCATCGACCTCATCGGCCTGCCCCCTCAACCCTCAGAAATTGAAGCGTTCCTCAAGGACCAGGATCCCCGGGCCTATGAGAACCTGGTCGATCGCCTCCTCAACAGCCGCCACTATGGTGAACGCATGGCCCTGCCCTGGTTGGATGCGGCACGCTACGCCGACAGCAACGGCTTCCAGCAGGATGGCGACACCTGGCAGTGGCTCTGGCGCGACTGGGTCGTCCGGTCCATGAATGCGGACTTGCCGTTCGACCAGTTCACCCTCTGGCAACTCGCGGGCGATCTGTTGCCGGAGGCGACCACGGATCAGAAAATCGCCAGCGGCTTCAACCGGAACCATTTGCTCAATGGCGAGGGGGGTGCCATTCCCGAAGAGCAGCGTTTCGTCAACCTTTTCGACCGCATCGACACCACCGCGACGACCTGGCTGGGGCTGACGATGGCCTGCGCCCAGTGCCATGATCACAAATACGATCCCATCACCCAGCGTGATTATTACAGCCTGCTTGACGCGTTCAACCGGGTGCCGGAATCCGGGACTCCGCAGCGCCAATCGGCTCGCATCCGGGTGGCCGCGCCTTTCCTGGAGCTGCCCACAGAGGAGAATACGGCCCGGATCAGCGAGATGGAATCGAGAATCCGGGACACCGAAGCCAAGGCCAAGCCAGACATCGAAGCCGCCTTTGCCGAATGGCGGACGACAGTCCACCGCGGCACCAAAGACCTGCCAGAAAACCTGGTCTCGCTGCTGGGCAAAGCCGAGTCCGAACGCGGACCCGCCGGGGAGAAGGCGCTCGAGACCGGTCTGAGGAAGCATTTTGACGACAAGGTGCGTCCGGAACTGGGAAAGAAGATTCCGGCCGTGCAACAGATTGCGCAGCTGAAGAAAGATCTGGCGGACTACCGGGGCGACCAGATTCCCCGGCCCATGGTGATGAGCGATGATCGTCCACGGGAAACCAGCATTCTGGACCGCGGACAGTATCTCAGTCCACTGCAGCCGGTTGCGTTCGCCACCCCGGCCTTTCTGCCTCCGCTTCCCAAGGACGCCCCGCAGAACCGGCTTGGGCTGGCGCGGTGGCTGGTATCCCCCAGCCATCCGTTGACCGCCAGAGTTCAGGTCAACCGAATGTGGCAGCACTTCTTCGGCCTCGGCATCGTCAAAACGTCGGAGGATTTCGGCGTGCAGGGCGAGTATCCGGTCCACATGGCGCTGCTGGACTGGCTGGCGGTGGAGTTCCGCGAACACGGGTGGAGCCAGAAGCACCTCCACCGACTCATCGTCACCAGCTCCACCTACCGCCAATCGAGCCGGGTAACGCCGCAGTTAAGGGAACTCGACCGCGAAAACCGCCTCTATGCCAGAGCGGGCCGTTTCCGAATGCCGTCCCTGATCCTGCGCGATTGGGCGCTGGGATCTTCCGGACTGCTGGTGCCAGAGATCGGGGGTCCCCCGGTTTACCCCTACCAACCGGATAATGTCTGGGAAGCGCTCGCCATCACCAAGGAACGCGATTTCACCTACCCGGCATCCACCGGAGCGGATCTCTACCGCCGCAGTCTCTACACCTTCTGGCGACGCACGGTCGGTCCAACCAACATGTTCGACGCTTCGGACCGCCAATCCTGCCGCGTCCGGCAGGGCAGCACCAGCACTCCCCTGCACGCGTTGACCACCTTGAATGATCCCACCTGGGTCGAAGCGGCCCGCGTCCTCGCGGAGCGATGCAGCAAAACCTCCGGCTCGACCGACGACCGGCTCGCCGAGGCCTTTGGTCGCGTGCTCTGCCGAAAGCCGGGCCCAAGCGAGCGGGACCGGTTGCGGCAGGCCCACGCCCGCCAGGCAGCCATTTACCGGAAGGATCCGGAAGCGGCCAAAGCACTGCTGGGAGTGGGGGCGAGCCCCCGTGACGCTTCCCTGGACCCCATTGAACAAGCCGCTTTCACCGCCGTCTGCCTCGGCATTTTCAATCTCGACGAAGCCCTCACCCGCGAATGAACTTTCCCGAAATCCTCCGTCACAACGCCGCCCTGGTCACCCGCCGACAACTGTTCGGCCGCACCGCCGGTGGTGTCGGCATGGCCGCATTGGCATCGCTGCTGCAGCAGGAGGGGGCCGTGGCCGCCCCAACTGGCACCACGGGACCACACCACCGGCCCAAGGCCAAGCGGGTGGTGATGCTCTGGCAGGGAGGAGCCCCCTCGCACGTTGATCTCTTCGACTCCAAACCGATGCTGCAGAAAATGGCAGGAAAGGACATTCCGGATTCCGTGCGCGGCACGACCCGTCTGTCCACCATGTCGGCCAGCTACAAAAAGTGGCCCTGTGTGCCAGCGATCAAACCCTTCAAACCTTACGGGAGCGCCGGCACGATGATGAGCGAAATGCTGCCCAACATTGGAGCGTTGTCCGATGACCTCTGCCTGGTCCGCAGCATGCACACCGAGGCGGTGAACCATGCTCCCGGGGTGACCTTTTTCATGACCGGCGCCCAGGTTCCCGGGCGACCGAGCATGGGCGCCTGGCTCTCCTATGGTCTGGGCAGCGAGAGTGACAATCTGCCGGCATTCGTCGTGATGACCTCGAGCGACAAGGGGAGAACCTGCGGTCAGCTCTTTTTTGACTATTACTGGGGCAGCGGGTTTCTGCCCAGCCGCTACCAGGGCGTCCGCTTCCGCAACACCGGAGAGCCCGTTCCCTACCTGTCGAATCCTCCCGGGATCAGCCCAGCAGGACGGCGAGCCCTGCTTGATGACATCGCGGCGATGAATGCGGCACACCTGGCCGACTATGGGGATCCTGAAATCGACACCCGGATCACCCAGTATGAGATGGCCTTCCGGATGCAGACCAGCGTGCCCGACTTGGTGGATTTTGCCGGGGAATCCCCGAAAACGATCGAGCGCTATGGACCGGACGCGTTGACCAAAGGAAGTTTCGCCAACAACTGCCTGGTAGCCCGACGGTTGCTGGAACGCGGAGTGCGTTTCGTGCAGTTGATGCACTCGGGCTGGGACCAACACAGCAATCTGTTCACTCAGTTGGAAGTGCAATGCCGTGACACCGACGCCCCGGCCGCCGCCCTGGTGCAGGACCTGAAAGAGAGAGGTCTGCTCGAAGACACCCTGGTCGTCTGGGGTTGCGAATTTGGAAGGACTCCGTTCGGTCAGGGTGACCCGGCGAGTCCCAAAGGGCGTGACCATTTTGGCCGGGCTTACAGTTGGTGGCTGGCCGGTGGAGGCATCGCTCCCGGCACCGTCCATGGCGCCACTGACGACTTCGGTTGGAACATCACCGAAAACCCGGTCCATGTCCACGACATGCAGGCAACCATCCTGCATCTCTGCGGCATGGACCACGAACGCCTCACCTTCCGCTATCAAGGACGCCAGTACCGTCTCACCGACGTTCATGGGGAGGTCGTGCGCGGCATTCTTTCCTGAGATTGCCGCTTTTTCCGGGAACTTGGGATGTCCTCCGGTCAGCGGAACCTGGCGCCCACAGGGAGGAATCCGCCCGCCGATTGCGGTCCGGAACTAAACTCCAAGAACTACTTCCCTCGCAGTTACGCCATTGCCAATGGGACCCCCGATCCTATACATTCCCCGCCTCATGGCATCCCCCTCTCCCTCGAATGGCCTCCGGCGCGTGGTCAGCGCATCGATTCCCACCCTGGCGGCCACGATCCGGTTGGGGGTTCTTCTCGTGGGGATTCAGGGCCACGCTGCCGCGGGCGGAGCGGAACCCGGTCCACTCCCGGCCTTCCTTCAAACCCACTGCGTGGAATGCCATGACGCCGATAGCCACAAGGGCAATCTCGATCTTACCACCCTGCAGCCAAAATTTGACGGCGCGGACGCCTTCGCCCGCTGGGTCAAGATTCATGACCGGATCGTGTCGGGGGAAATGCCTCCGCGAAAGAAACCCCGCCCCGCCGCCGGAGAACTCGCCGCCGTCACCCAATGGCTCTCCGGATCTCTGAATGAAGCCGAGCAGGCCCATCTTGATGCCGCCACCCGCACGGGAGTGCGGAGGCTGACCCGGTCGGAATACGAAAACACCGTGCGTGATCTGTTCGACCTGCCGGGAATCGCTCTTCTGAGCGGACTCCCTGCCGACGGATCGGCGCATGGTTTTGACAAAAACAGCGATGCGCTGGACATCTCGCACGTCAATCTTTCCAAGTATCTGGAGGCGGCCGACAAGGTTCTCGACATGGCCATTGCGACCCAACCCACCGCGCCGGAGAAAACCACGGTGCGTCTCTCACTGGCAGGCAACTATGAGCCAAACATCATGTTGATGCAGGGCGATGCGGTGCTGCTCCGCGACAAGCAGCACGATCCCCTCTTCCCTCCGGCCGGCACATACGCCCACATCAACCAGGGAGCCCACGAGCAGCTCGGCATTTTCAAGCGGATGAGCAGTGTGGGGGTGTTCCGGCATGAGGACGAGTCGTGGAATGCCTACTTTCGGAAGTTCTCCGCCCTTTATCCGGGCCGCTACCGTGTCCGCGCCTCTTTCTGGAGCATGACCTGGGACAAAGGCAAAGTCCTTCCCTCGCGGGGCGTCGAGGCGGCCCGGCTCTCTGTGGTGCAATTCAACGAAAACGGCCGTGGCGGACAACACCCGAGTTACGTGCTGGGTTATTTCGACGCGCCTTCCATCGAGTCCCGGACGCATGAATTGGATGTCTGGTTCAACCAGAAAGAAACGATCGGATTCAACACCGCCTCCCTGGCTCCAGTGGTGCTTTACCGCGTGGGAACCTGGGGCCAGGTGGACCGCACGATGGGCTTCACCGGTCCCTGCATCGTCAATGACTGGCTCGACATCGAAGGCCCGTTTCACGACGTGTGGCCGCCTCGCAGTCACCAGCTGCTCTTCGGCGAACTCCCCCTCATCGAATTCAAGCCGGCCGACCATCCGGATGTCCGTCCGCCCGTCCGCAAGCCCCTCAAACAGGAGATTGTCGGTTGCGACAACAAGCCCGAACCTGTCCAGGGAATCTGGACCGTGGGGAGCCACGAGCCGCTGGCTGACGCGGACCGCCTGCTGGCGGCATTCCTGCCCAAAGCCTTCCGCCGTCCGGTGGGAGAGGATGTGCGCCGGTCCTATGTCGGTCTCGTCTCATCGCGGCTCACCGCGGGGGATGCCTTTGAAACGGCCATGCGCCAGGCCTACCGCGCGGCGCTCTGCTCGCCGGACTTCCTCTACCACGTCGAACCTCCCGGTCCCTTGGACGAGTTCGCCCTCGCGTCCCGGCTTTCTTATTTCCTGTCCAACTCGAAACCGGATGAGGTCCTCTCCGGACTGGCGACCGCTGGGAAATTACGGGAGGCGACCGTGCTCCGGGAACAGGTCGGACGACTCTTGGCCGATCCGAAATCCCAGCGGTTTATCGAGGATTTCCTCGCGCAATGGCTCAAGCTGGGAGCCATCGGCGCGAACGATCCAGACAAGAAACTCTACCCCGAATTCAGCCCCTACCTTCAAGACTCCATGGTTGCTGAAACCCGCGCCTACTTCCGCGAACTGATCGACCGGGACCTCGACGCGGGCCATCTGGTGAAGTCGGACTTCGCCATGCTCAATGAAAAACTCGCCACGCACTATGGCATTCCCGGGGTGAGCGGACCGGCCATCCGCCGGGTCGCCCTGCCTCCAGATTCCCCCCGCGGCGGGTTCCTGACCCAGGCCGCGATACTGAAGGTCACCGCCAACGGCACGACCACGTCACCGGTGCCGCGCGGCGCGTTTGTTCTCGCCAGACTGCTGGGACAGCCTCCCGACCCGCCTCCGTCCAGCGTTCCGGCGGTGGAACCGGATGTCCAGGGGGCCACCACCATCCGCGAACAGCTCGCGAAGCACCGCTCCGACGCGGTGTGTTCCTCCTGCCACGCCAAAATAGATCCCCCCGGATTTGCCTTGGAAAGCTTCGATGTGATCGGGGGCTGGCGCGACCGCTACCGCTCGATCGGGCAAGGTGATCCGGCGCCACGTGGCAGCATTGATCCCCGGATCGGCATCGGTTTCAAGCTGGGCCCCCCGGTTGATCCCGGCGGCGCACTTCCCGACGGTCGCCAATTTCATGATGTGATCGAGTTGAAAGCGTTGCTGGCCGGGGACAAAAGCCAACTCCTCCACAACCTTGCCCGCCAGCTCACCGTCTACGCCACCGGGAGAGACATCGCTTTCCGTGACCGCAAGGCCCTCGACACCATCGTCGCCAGCACTGAGAAGCAAGGAGGCGGGATCCGCAGCCTGATACAGGAAATCGTCCTCAGCCCCCTGTTCCAAACCCGATGAGAACCACGATCGCCCTCTGCCTGTGCTGGGTGCTCTGCGCCGCCCTCCCAGCCCCCGAACTCCTGGCCGGGGAGCAGACCGCCACATTCCGCCTCATCGGCCTGAGCCACCCCGAGCGGGAAGAGGATTTCCACCAGGTGATGCAGTCGCTGCCGGACCTGAAACTCGAGCGATGGGATGCCGCGAAGGCTGAAGTCACCCTGCGCTATGACACTGCCAGGCTGTTCCCCACCTCCAAGCCGGATCAGGTCTTCCCGCCGGAGAAAATTCTTGAACACCTCGACAAGCTCATCGGCCAGGCATCCAACCGCACCTTCAGCCTGACCGCCCCCCTTTCGGTGCAGGACAGCGAATTGACCAAGGTGGAGATCCCCTGCGGGTTCCTCGACTGCAAAGGCTGCCGCTATGCGGTCTACTTGGCGGTGGCGAAAACCGAGGGCGTCGCCCGGGCCTCCGTCAGCTCTGAAACAGGAGTTCTCACGGCTTGGATCGAGACCGGCAAAACCAACCGTGAAACCCTGATCGAAGCCCTCAAAAAAGCCCGGGTGGAACTCCCCTGAAAACCCTCGCACCATCATCCCCCTCCCTCCGGGCTGGAAAGATGGTGTTCCTTCCGTTGGATTCCGGCTCAGCCAGGAGCGTATCCGCCCTCGCAGGCCTCGCAGTTGCGCCATTGCAAAAGTCGGCCGCAAGCCTGTAGATTCTCCCCACATGAAAGCCCCTCTCTGCTCACGCGCCGCCGCTTGGTCCCGGCGTGAATTTCTGAATCGCACCGGCATGGGGTTGGGGACATTCGGCCTGGCCTCGGTCCTGCAGCAGGCCGGTCTCGGAGCCGCCGAATCCTTCGTCTCCCCCTTGTCCAGCCGGTCGCCGCACTTTGCGCCCAAAGCGAAGCGGATCATCCAAATTTTCTGCGAAGGAGGCCCGTCCCAGGTGGACACCTTCGATCCGAAGCCGATGCTTTCCAAATACCATGGCAAACCGGTTGATGAGGTGATGAAGGACTTCACCAAGACCGCCGGTGAAGTTGCCTCCGGGATGGGACGGCTCAGCGGCAAACTGCAGCAATCCGGATTCACGTTTTCCAAACACGGCCAATGCGGCGCCGAGATCAGCGAGCTGTTCCCCAAACTGGCCGGTCACGCCGACGATCTCTGCATTGTCCGGTCCATGCACACCAAAAGCAGCGTCCACGAACCAGCCCAGCTCATGACCAACACGGGAGAACTGACCGTGGTCCGGCCCAGTGTCGGCTCCTGGATCGTCTATGGTCTCGGCACGGAAAACCAGAATCTGCCGGCGTTCGTCGCCCTTCACCCCAACGGAACGACCTCATCCGGAGACAAGAACTGGTCGAATGCCTTCCTTCCATCCTGGACACGAGGCACGGGGATCGCGACGAAGAATCCCTCGGTCGAGAAACTCATCGAAAACCTTCGCAGCGGCAGCACCAGCATCCGTGAACAGCGACGCCAACTCGACCTCTTGGCGGAAATGAATGCCGATTTCTTGGAGGATCACCCGGGAGACGCCTATCTTGAGGGCCGCGTCCTCTCGTTCGAGACCGCCTTCCGGATGCAGGTCGAGGCGACCGATGCTTTCGACTTGCAACGGGAACCGCTCCCGGTCCGGGAGCTATACGGCGACACCGAACAGGGACGGCAAATGCTGCTGGCCCGGCGGCTGGTGGAACGCGGCGTGCGTTTTGTCCAGGTCTGGCACACCGGCTGGGACACCCACGACGAGAACGACAGCCGTCATAAAACCCTCTGCGAGGCAGCCGATCAACCGGTCGCGGCCTTGCTCCAGGACCTCAAAAACCGCGACATGCTCAAGGACACCCTTGTGATCTGGGGCGGTGAGTTCGGCCGCACGCCCACCAGTGACAACAATGACGTGGCCAAGAAGAAAGGCATCGGTCGTGATCACAACGCCGGTGGCTATTCTTTGTGGATGTCGGGCGGCGGCATCAAGGGTGGTCTGACTCATGGGTCCACGGACGACTTTGGTGCCGTGGCTCAGGAAAACCCCGTCGATGTTCATGACTTCCACGCTACCGTGATGAATCTCATGGGTTTCGATCACGAGCGGCTCACCTACCGTTACGCGGGTCGTGATTTCCGGCTGACAGACGTCTATGGCAAGGTCGTGAAGGATCTTCTGGCATGAAGCCCACCGCCCGCTGGACGCAAATGTTGGCGTGCCTCCCGATGGTGGTGTTCCACGCCGCGCCGGCCACTGCCGAGCCCGGACCACTGCCGGCATTTCTGGAGACCCATTGTCTGGAATGCCATGACTCCGATAGTCGCAAAGGAAATCTCGATCTCACGGCACTGCGGTCCGATTTCGCCAACGCGGAAACCTTTGCCCGATGGGTCAAGATCCATGACCGGATCACTTCAGGAGAAATGCCTCCGAAAAAAAAGGCCCGCCCCGAGGTCGGAGAAAGCGCCGCGTTCATCGAGTGGCTCTCGGGATCGCTCATCAAGGCCGAAAAGGCTCGCGTCGCTGGCGCAGGCCGGACGGGGGTGCGCCGGCTAACCCGGACGGAATACGAGAACACCCTGCGCGATCTCTTCGACATGCCCGGTCTCGCCCTGCAAAACCTGCTTCCGGCGGACGGTTCGGCACACGGCTTTGACAAGAACAGTGACGCGCTGGACATCTCCCACGTCCATCTCGCGAAATACCTTGAGGCCGCCGATCTCACGCTCGATCTCGCCATCGCCACCCAACCGAAGGCTCCCACGGTGCAAAAGCGCCGCATCTCCCTGATGAACCGGGGAGGCTTTGTCGCCCACATTGTCATGAACGGCGATGGGGTCCTCCTGCGGGACATGAAGCCCGACCCCGACTTTCCCGCCTCTGGCGAGCACAAGCACATCGACCAGGGAGCGCATGAGCAGATCGGTTCCTTTGAAACCGGGAGCACCGTGGGCCTGTTCCGCCATGAGGACGAGTCGGTCAGCCCCTATTTCATGGAGCACGTCACCATTTACCCCGGCCACTACCGGGTCCGCACCTCGCTCTGGGCCTTCCAGTGGGACAAAGGTCAAGTCCTTCCCGCGCGCGGCACCGAGGCCGCACGGCTCTCGGTCGTGCAGCTCACCGGCGACGGCCGGGGCGGCCAACATCCCAGTTATGTCCTCGGTTACTATGATGCGCCTTCGCTCAGTCCCACCGAGCACGAGGTGAAGGTGTGGTTGAACCACAACGAGCTCATCGGATTCAACGCCGCCTCGCTCGCGCCCGTGGCAAATTACAACCGCAAGGGACGCGCCATGGCCTTCACCGGGCCCGGCATTGCCGTGGATTGGCTGGAAATCGAGGGACCACTGCATGAAGAATGGCCCCCCCGTTCACATCGGCTGCTGTTTGGAGAACTGCCCCTGAAAGAGTTCCCATCCGGAGAGCAGGAAGGGCAGCGCCCCCCCGTGAGGAAGAAGGTCAGGCAGCTGGGCGCCGGCCTGAACCGCCCCGATCCCGGAGCCGGGCTTTGGAGCGTGCAGAGTGCCCAACCCCTGGTCGACGCCGAGCGCTTGCTCGCCGGGTTCCTTCCCAAAGCCTTCCGGCGTCCCGTGTCCCCGGAAGTGCGCCAGTCGTATCTGGAGATCGTCAAGCAACGCCTGAAAGCTGGCGACTGCATTGAAACCGCTCTCCGCGAGGCCTACCGGGCGGCTCTCTGCTCCCCGGACTTTTTGTACCAGGTCGAGCCCGCGGACGGACTCGACGACTACGCCCTGGCCGCCCGCCTCTCCTATTTTCTGTGGAATTCGGCGCCCGATGATGAACTTCTCGCCCTCGCTGCACGAAACACCCTGCACGATCCCGGAACTCTTCGTTCCCAGACCGAGCGTTTGCTGGGAGATGTGAAATCGCAACGGTTCATCGATGACTTTCTCGGCCAGTGGCTCAAGCTCCGTCAGATTGCGGCAAACGATCCCGACAAGAAGCTCTACCCAGAATTCAGTCCCTATTTGCAGGATAGCATGGTCGCCGAAACCCGCGCCTATTTCCGCGAACTCATTGAGAAAGACCTCGACGCCACCCACCTCGTCAGATCCAGATTCGCCATGCTGAATCAAAAGCTCGCCACCCATTATGGCATCGACGGCGTGATCGGCCCCAAGATCCGCCGCGTCGATTTGCCGCCGGGATGCCCCCGCGGAGGATTCCTCACCCAGGCCTCGATCCTGAAAGTCACTGCCAACGGCACCACCACCTCGCCCGTGGTGCGCGGAGCCTTCGTCCTGGACCGCATCCTTGGAAAGCCACCCGAGCCTCCTCCCTCGAGTGTCCCCGCCGTCGAGCCGGACGTGCGCGGCACCACCACCATCCGCGAGCAGCTCGACAAACATCGCAATGACGCCGCCTGCGCCACCTGCCATGCAAAGATCGATCCTCCCGGTTTCGCCCTCGAAAGCTTCGATGTCATCGGAGGTCAG
Source organism: Akkermansiaceae bacterium (assembly GCA_024233005.1). GTDB lineage: Bacteria > Verrucomicrobiota > Verrucomicrobiia > Verrucomicrobiales > DEV007 > JACKQE01. The sequence goes on from JACKQE010000003.1 coordinate 245,983, forward strand.
CGCTCGCGTTACCGCAGCATCGGGGAAGGCTTGGGCGATCCCGCCCCCCGGGGGACCATCGACCCTTTCATTGGCATCAGCTTCAAACTCGGCCCGCCGGTCGACTCCGCCGGGGTCATGCCTGGGGGGAGATCGTTCAGCGATATCCGTGACATGCAGGACATCCTCGCGGAACACCCGGAAGTTCTGCTTCACACCCTCGCCCGTCAGTTCCTGATTTACAGCACCGGTCGTGACATCGCGTTTTCGGACCGAGCCGCCCTCAACGACCTCCTCACCAGAACCGGTCCGAAAGGCGGCGTGCGGTCGCTTCTGCACCAGCTCATCCAAAGTCCACTGTTCCAAACTCGATGACCGTTTTCCAACTGCCACAGATCCATCATCCGGCCTGCCTTGGAATGCTCGCGTTCCTTGGCGTGGTTCTGTTCGTGCCCGCAGGGCCGGAACTGGCCGCGGCCGAGTCCATCGTGCAGTACCGCGTCAACGGGTTGTTCCAGCCTGACCGCCAAGAAGCGCTCACCACCGCCGCACAAGCCCTTGAGGGGTGCCACCTCACCGGGGTGGATTACGACACCGCCCTCGCATCCTTCGCCTACGACCCCGACCACCAACTCTTCAAGAATGCCAAGCCCGAACAGGTGCTCCAGCGGATCAATGATCAGATCAGAAGGTTGACCAACGGCTGCTTCACGCTTTCCCTGCCCGGCAAACTCCCACCGGAAAAACTTGTCGAGATTCGGTTCGAGATCGAAGGTCTCGATTGCCTCGGTTGCTCGTTTGGGGCCTATCGTGCGGTCGCCGGCATTGATGGAGTGGAGCGCGCCACCGCCAGTTTCCATGAAGGCCGGCTCACCGCCTGGATCGATCCCGCCAAAACGAACCGTGAAGCGCTGGCCGCCGCCCTGACTAAAAAAGAGATCACGATCCTCCACCCCTGACTGCCATGACCAAGAACATTGTCCCCCGCCCGGCCTCGCTCCCCCGCCGCACTTTCCTGCGGGGAGCGGGGATCACCCTGAGCCTGCCGTTTCTGGAGGCCATGTGCCCGGCGTTTTCTTCCGCCGCCGAGTCCTCCATCCCACGCCGCATGGTCTGCATCCAGACCAACATGGGAATCCTGCCGCAGTTTTTCTTTCCGGAGAACGCGGGACGCGACTACACTGCGAGCGTCTACTTGGAGCGACTCAAGACCCACCGCGACCAGATCACGGTCTTCTCGGGCGTCAGCCATCCCGTTGTCGATGGCGGACACGCGGCGCAGAAATGCTTTCTGACAGGCACGCCGCACCCGGCCCGGGGCGGCTTTCGCAACGGCATTTCCCTGGACCAGTTCGCCGCGGAAGAAATCGGCAACCAAACCCGCTATCCGTCTCTCGTGCTCGCGGTCACGAATGAAAATGCCACGATGAGTTTCACCCGCAGCGGGGCTTCGATCCCTTCGGAACAGAGCCCGAAAAAATTGTTTGAACGTCTTTTCATCCAGGGCAACGCCAAGGAAGTTGAGGCGAATGTGGAAGCTCTGCAGCGGGGCCGCAGCTTGATGGACTTCGTGGGGGAACAGTCGAAGCGCCTCAGCCGGACCCTCTCCAAGAGTGACCAGTCCCGACTCGACCAGTACTTCACCGCGGTGCGGGATCTCGAACAGCGACTTCACAGCGCGGAGGAGTGGGAATACAAGCCCAAGCCCGCCGTCACGGCCAAAGCCCCCGAGGAAATCACCGACGCGCTGGAGTTCGTGCGCCGCACCGGTCAAACCTTCGATGTGATGAAACTTGCTCTTGAGACCGACTCCACACGGGTGATTTCCCTCTTCATTGACACCACCGTCATCCACAATATCACCCACCATGGCAACCGCCCCGAGGTTCTCGCCGAACTGCGCGGGCACGAGGAACGCCAGTTTGATGCCCTGAACGGTTTCCTGACGGCTCTGGCGGAGGCAAAAGAGCAGGGCGACACGTTGCTTGATCGCACCCAGGTCTACTACGGCACCTGCATGGGAAGCGCCAACTCCCACAGCAATGTGAACCTGCCGGCACTGCTGGCGGGTGGCGGATTCAAACACGGCCAACATCTCGCCTTCGACAAGGACCACAACCACCCTCTGACGAACCTTTACGTCTCCATGCTGCAACGGCTGGGCATCGATACCGGGGAGTTTTCCACCGGCAAGACGACCATCAAGGGACTGGAGATGGCCTGACCACTCCTCCGGCGCATCCAGTTATTCGTTGCACCATCCAACCATGAAATTGATCCTCTCCGCAATGCCGCAAGCATTGTTCTACCCAGTCGTGTTCCTGCTTCCGACTGCCGCGGTGAAATCCGACGAGGGAAGCGCTTTCTTCGAATCGAAAATCCGTCCGATTCTCATTGAAAGCTGCTACGACTGCCACAGTGCCGAGGGGAAGCACAAGGGGGGATTGTCTCTCGACACGAAGGAAGGCGTGCTCAAAGGTGGTGAGACCGGCGCGGCGGTGGTGCCCGGCGACACGGCGAAAAGTTTGCTGCTGACGGCGGTGCGCCATACCGATCCCGACCTTGCGATGCCGCCGAAGAAAAAACTCAGCGATGCCCAGATCGCCGATCTGGAACGCTGGGTGGTCATGGGAGCCCCTGACCCCCGCTCCGGCGCCAAGCCAGCGACGAAACTGGAGGAACATTTCGCCACCGCCAAAACGCACTGGTCCTTCCAGAAAGTCATCCAACCGGCAGTGCCCGCCGTGCCCGGAGCCACGCACCCGATCGATGCCTTCATCCGTGAAAAACTCGCGTCCGCCAAGCTCTCGCCTTCTCCGAAAGCGGATGCCCGCACCCTGATCCGTCGCGTCTCTTTCGATCTCACCGGGTTGCCGCCGTCACCGGAGGAAGTGGAGTCCTTTGCCAAAGCGCACGCCCAAAACCCCGACAGGGCCTTCCAGGATCTTGTCGAAACGCTTCTCGCCTCTCCGCATTATGGGGAACGCTGGGGACGCCACTGGCTCGACGTGGCCCGGTATGCCGACAACATGGGCTCGATCTACAACGGGGACGACAGCTACCCGTATGCCTTCACCTACCGGGATTATGTGGTCCGCTCCTTCAACGAGGACAAACCCTACGATCTTTTCCTGCGCGAACAACTCGCCGCCGATCTGCTCCCCGGTGCCGATCCCCGGGACAACTCACGGCTTGCCGCCCTGGGCTTTCTGAATCTGGGAAGACGCTATGACCGCAAGGTGGACGACAACAACATTGACGACCGCATCGACCTCATTTCCCGGGGCCTGCTCGGTCTGACCGCAGGTTGCGCCCGCTGCCACGACCACAAGCTGGAGCCCATTCCCACGAAGGACTATTACGCGCTTTACGGCATCTTCAAAAGCTGTGCCGAGCCGGCCATCTATCCGGTGCTGCTCCCCCAGCCCGTCAGCCCCGAAAGCGCGGCTTACGATGCTGAAAACCGGAAGGCGCGCACGGCCTACAGCACCGCGAGCATCGCGGCCGCCAACGCTGCCTCCGCGCAGGCACGAAGCCGGGTGGGCGACTATCTCATGACGGCGGAGCAGTCCGGTTGGAAAACCCACTATGATAACAAGGGCATCATGGATGTGATCACCCAGCGAAAGCTTCAGGGTGACCTGCACAACGCGATGACCCGCGCCCGAAAATCCTGGATCGAAGCGCATCCCGAAGTGTTCGGTCCCTTTCTGGAGTTCATCACCGGCAATCCGTTGGAACCCAAGCCGGTCCTCCACCCTCTGGTGGCCAAAGCTTTCGCCACGCCCGCAACCACCCTGGAGGAGTTTGCGGCGCGCTACAACGGGCTCTTTGCGGATATCGACGGAGACTGGCGAAAACTCGCCGAAGGCCCCCTGCAGCAAGCGGCCAAGTTGCAGGAAGCGGACCTCGATCCTCCGGTGGACAAGCTCGCCACCCAGTCCATCGCCCGAATGGACGCAGTGGAGAACACCCTGCCGTTGCCCGATGCGGACCGCGAGGCTCTGCGTCAAATTCTCATCGCCAAAGACTCGCCGGTGAAGATCGCCCCGGAACGGTACTCCGTGGCGCGGCTGTTTCCGGAACCGGAAAAGAAGGAAATGGACAAGCTCGCCAAACCGGTCACGGAGTTGACGAAACATCCCGGCGCGCCGGTGAGGGTCATGGCGCTGGAGGATACCAAACCGTATGATGCCAGGATTTTTCTGCGGGGAGATCCCAAAACACCGGGAGATCCCGCTCCGCGCGCCTTTTTCACCCTCCTGACACCGGAAGGAGCCGAGCCTTTCCCAAAGGACCGCAGCGGTCGGTTGGAACTCGCCAACGCCCTGGTGGACCCGATGAATCCTCTCACCGCCCGGGTCATCGTGAACCGCGTCTGGCAGTGGCACTTCGGCGAGGGGTTGGTCCGGAGCACCAGTGACTTCGGTCTTCGGGGGACGCCTCCGACCCACCCCGCGCTTCTCGACTGGCTTGCCTCCCGGTTCGTGGAGAGCGGTTGGAGTTTTAAAACGCTCCACCGGCTCATGCTTTCCAGTGAGACCTGGCAACAGGACAGCCGTCCCCGCGCAGACCTTGCCAAAACGGATCCCGACAATGCCCTCTGGGGACGCTCTCTGGCGAGGCCCCTTGAGTTCGAGCCCTTCCGGGACGCCCTGCTCAGTGTGGCCGGGGTGCTCGAAGAACACCTCGAGGGCAAGCCGACCGATTTGCTCAAGGAAGCATCATTACGGCGAACGATTTATGCAACGGTGGACCGAAAAACCCTGCCGGGACTTTTCCGCAGTTTCGATTTCCCCGATCCCAACTTCACCGCCGCCGGCCGCGGACGCACCGCCCTGACCCCGCAGGCCCTCTACCTGCTGAACAGCGCCACGGTGGTCGACCGGGCGCGTGACCTGGCCCGGCAGGTGCGCCCCGATTCTCCGTCTGGAAATGCCGGAGGCATCCGCGAGCTTTACCGCAAAGTCTTCCAGAGGCTTCCCGGAGAGAAAGAACTGGCCCGGGCGGAAGCTTTTGTGTCCCAGCATCCCGAGCATGACGTCGTCATGCCCGAAGTAACCGACTGGACCTACGGGTTTGGTGAATTCGACGCCACAACCCATACCATCGCCCATTTCACCCCGTTGCAGTTCGCCGGGGATGTCGTCAAAGGAGGCAAGGTCGGCGACCAGGACACCACCGGTTTGGAGTTCAATGCCCAGGGAGGTCAGCCCGCAGCGGGGATGGCCGCGGCGGTGCGTCGCTGGACCGCTCCCCGGGACGGCACGCTCACCATCTATGCAGAACTGCTCCACCAGAGCAAGGAAGGGGACGGCGTCGTTTGCCGGATTCTCTCCAGCCGGGACGGACTGCTTGGAGAGTGGACCGCCATCAATCAATCCATCCTGACTACCCTGGATGATGTGAAGGTGAAGAAAGGGGACACGCTGGATTTTGCCGCCCTCTGCCGGAACGATCCCAAATCCGACACCTACCAATGGGCGCCGACCATCACCATGACCACGGCGGAAATGCCCGGGATGAGCGGCATGGCGATGCGGTGGGATGCCCGCTCGAATTTCCTCAATCCGGCCAAAATGCCCGAGCCCTTGGGTGCCTGGGAAGAGTTGGCGCAGGTGCTGCTGCTTTCCAACGAATTCATCTTCGTGGAGTGAAACGCTGCCCGGGGCGAGCCGGCAGCCGGTCTGGCAGGTCAAACGCCAATCGAATTCTGGTACGCGTTGAGCGGGACGGTCGCCTTATCCGCCACGTTCACCCAGACATGGACGTGCGGCCTCCCCCGGAAGTACCAGACGAAGGAGGGGCCCTCGAGGCGCCAATTGTCATAGATGCCGTCGTTCCCCAGATCGCCTTCCGCATAAAATGCGAGATGGCATTCATCCAACCCGCCCTGAGCGGCGAGGCACTTCACGACTTCATCACGGTCGGACTGGCGGAATGGTTCCAGCAATAGTCTGAGGATCCGCTGGACCTCACCTTTCTGGTCAGCCGACAAGGCGGCCACGGGACAGCCTTGGAAGGCTCCGCCTTTTCCTTTGAATCCGACGAGTTCCTCCGATGGCATGCCATGGGTCACCAAAGCCGCTTTCCGGTGCGCGGGATCGAGCGCGCCGTAGAGTCTGTTGGCCTCGATTGCCTGGTGCCAGAAGACATTGTTCGGATGTCCTGGCTTTTCGTAAAGTCGCTCCCCTTCATGGGCATAGAGAATGGGTCCACCAAAAGCCACGTGCTCCGCGCTGTCGCCGTCGCACCGGAGCGTCATGTGACGGCTCGCGAGGACAAACTCGAATTTTCCCGTGTCCGGCTCCCCGAAAAGGGCGATGGATTGCCGCTTGCCGAAGCCGCCGACATCATCCTTGAGCTGCTGGTCGAAGCGGGCGTGCCAGTCCGGGTGGGTCATTCCCTCGAAGATGGCCCGGATCAGGGCCTGTTGATCCTTGTCGAAAAAATCGCCCGCGATGGTTGGCTTGGTGATGGTCCAGTTGTTTTCGAGGCGCGTGCGGAGCAGACCGCGCTCCGGATCAATGTGATCCCAAGGAAAGCAGATGGCCTTGCGCTGCGCATCATTGAGTCCCTGGTAAAGGAGTTTGACGAGAGATTCCGGCGATGAACCGGAACCGGTTGCAAAGGCACCCCCCGGAGCACAAAGAGCGGATATTCCCGCGGCCCCCGCCCGAAGAAGGAAGTCACGTCGTTTCAGGCGGTCACATTGGTTCATGCCGGCCATCCTAGAGGAATCCTCGGAACGGGGGAATCACCCAATCACGCCCCCCGCCTGAACCCTGTTCCAAACGCCTCAGGCAGTGCGGCGCTTCCACGCCTCCACGATCTGACCGATGGTCTCCTCCAAGCTGACACTGATGTCCCAGGAGGGGTAATGGTCGCGCATTTTGCGCAGATCGGAGTAATAAACGATGTGGTCGCCGATGCGGTTTTCATCGACATACTGGTATTTCATGGACTGGCCACTGAAGCTCTCCGCGATCGTGAAGGCCTCCAGAATGGAGCAGGAATTGGCCTTGCCCCCACCGATGTTGTAGACCTCACCGCACCTCGGGGCCTCAATGAAGGCCGCAATGAACCGGGCCACGTCCAGGCTGTGAATGTTGTCGCGGACCTGCTTGCCTTTGTAGCCGAAGACCCGGTATTCACGGCCTTCGAGATTGCATTTGACGAGGAAACTAAGAAATCCATGCAGTTCGACCCCCGTGTGATTCGGACCGGTCAGGCAGCCTCCGCGAAGGCAGCAGGTTGGCAGGCCGAAATAGCGTCCGTATTCCTGCACCATGACATCGGCCGCCACCTTGGAAGCGCCGAAAAGCGAATGTTTCGACTGGTCGATGGAAAAGTCCTCGGCGATGCCGTGTTCAAAAGCCGAATCGGCATAGTCCCACCTCGTATCGAGCTCCTTCAGGGCGATGGTGTTGGGACGGTCGCCGTAGACCTTGTTGGTGGACATATGGACGAAAGGCGACTCCGGGCAGGCGCGTCGAGTGGCCTCGAGCATGTTGAGAGTCCCCACGGCATTGGTGTCGAAATCATCAAAAGGGATCGCGGCGGCACGGTCATGACTGGGCTGGGCCGCAGTGTGGACGATGGCGTCGGGTCGAACCGTTTCGAGTAGCGAAAGCACTCCCGCGCGATCGCGAATGTCGACTTCATGGTGGGTGAATTCCTGAAGACTTCCTTCCAGGCGCCGTTGATTCCAACGGGTGTCGCCGGCTTCGCCGAAAAAGACCGCGCGTTGGTTGTTGTCGACACCATGGATGGCCCACCCCTTGGTGGCGAAATACTCACACACTTCGGAGCCGATGAGTCCGGAAGATCCGGTGACAAGCAATTTGCGGGGCTGTTTCTGCATAAAAAATTGGATCGGGGGGGGATTGTGAAATGACGCCTACTGTAAAATGAAACCAAACCTTTGCCAGCGACTTCGACCAAAGTCTGATGGCCAAAACTCAGACCAGGACACTACCCACCGGGGCGATTCCGACCCCGCCGGGTTCATGAATTTCCCGCACCGAGCGTCTCACTAGAACCGGGTAAATGGCACTCCCCACCAGGGCCAATGAAACCACCATGGTCCAGAGGATGCGGGTCACATCGGCGCCCTGGGAACTGGCCCAGGCCACGGTCAAGAGCACGACCAGGGCCTCCACCGCCGTCACCGCGGCCGATGCGGCGACCTTGCCGAGCCCGTAGAGCAACATGTGATTCACATGCCTCCAGATATGGACGAGAAAGTAGACGGAAAATGCCAACAGACCGAAGCGGTCGAGCTGAAATTCCTTGCCCGCCCAAAGCGGCAGCGCCCACGGGCCCAGGGTGACCAAACCGATGCCCACGGCAACAGCAAACGCGGGACCGATCAATTGCAGCCGGTGCGCCATCTTCTGGATCCAGGCAACATCCCCGCGCTCCTTGGCATCCACCAGGGCCGGCCAGGCGGGAATGGTGAGCATCTGGATGACGCCGGTGAGCGACATGTGGAGGGTGACGAGCACGGCGAAGACCCCGGCGGCCGCCGGTCCCGTGAGTCGTCCGATGAGATAGGAAGCGGCATTGTATTCCGCCAGAGCATTGAGCGCCCCCACCGTGAAGAGGGCTCCGTCATGGACCAGGGGTTTCACCAGTTCGCGCCTAAAGCCCGAAAATGAAGGGATCAGGTAGGGACGACGACGCATCAGGTGAACGGCATTGCAGAGCTTGCCAAGAGCGGCGGATCCGTTGATGGCGAGCACGAGGAATTCAATGGTGGGAAAGAACCAGATGCCGGAGGCCAGAACGATGGCTCCGAGAAAGTTGCCGCCCGCGCCCCAGGCATTGTTGTAGCGCGTTTCGAGATAGCCGTCCCTCGCCTTGTCACTGACCATGGAGATCAGCTGGATGGAGATGACGATGATGGCGATGGTGCAGGCCCGGTGAATGGGATCGGCATAGGGCAGAAACTTCTCCCCAAAGAGCGTCCCGACCGGCAGGAAATACAAGAGGCAGGCGAGGACGGTGGCAATCAGCAGAGTGAGTCCGGAGCTGATGAGAAACGCCGTGACGAACACCGCGCGCTCCCGTTCACGATCCCCGGTCGCCGCGGCCCGGGAAATGGCCTGGGTCAATGCCGGACCGATGCCGACATGGAAGGTGTCAATCAGTGCCACAGCCATCGTGATGGTGGCGTAGACGCCGAATTCCTCCATCCCCAGAACCCGGATGGCGATGGGAATGGAAACCAGGCGCAGAATCACCGTCCCCAGCTTGGAGAACAATGACGTCACCACGGCAAGGCGGATCGAGCGGTTCCGTCGATGGGCGTCCTCTTGGCGGACCTCGCTCATGCGAACCAAATCAGATGATGGGTTGGTGAAATGGGTGATCTCATGCGGTCATTGATAGAGTCCTTTCCACAGGCCGGGGGATCAAGCGGCAATCTGTCACTGCGTCCCTCACTGCCCCGCGCTGATCGAGACTCCCGCGCCGTTGATGGCAGCGGCTCCCACGGCAGACAGGCCTTCCTGGACGGCCACAGCCTGGGCGGCGGTGACAAGGACCGTCTCGACGTATTCGTTGAGTTTACTCCAGACGCCTTTCGGCACCCAGATGATGTCTCCGCCCTGGAGACGGACGTCGGATTTTCTGCCGGAAACAACGTCACGGTAGTTCACGACAGCGACTTTGGGGGTGTGCAGGGATCCCCGGATGATGAGGGCCTTGGTCACGACCGCGTCGCTTTTCGGACCTCCCACGGAGGCCAGAGCAGAGACCATCGAAAGATCGCTGTCGAAGTAGACGGGACCGGGATTCATCACATGACCAAGGACATAGACAGCGCGGTGCTGTATGGAGGGAAGATAAACATAGTCCCCTCCCCTCACATAGACATTTTGCGACATGTCCCCCTCGTTGATGAGGGATTTGAAATTCACGGGAATCAACTTGCCCTTGCGGACCAGGATGGCCCGATCCAGATCCACGGGTTCCTGGGTATCGCCCTGGGCGTTGAGCTGTCCCGACTGAAGGCCTCCGGCCAGTGACAGAGCCTGGACAAGACTGGTGGGCCGGGTCACCGGGTAAGCCCCGGGCTTTCTCACCTGACCGAGGACCCAGAAACGCTGACTGTCGGCACTGGCGATATTCACGGTGACAACCGGCGCCGCGTAATTTGATTTCAGCTTTTCGGTGAGCAGATGGGAAATTTCCTTCAATGTTTTGCCCGTGACATTCACCCCGCCGGCCACATCATAATAGATCATCCCATCTGGCATGATAGTAATCTGGCTGCGGGAACTGGCCACTTCCGCGACTTCGATGTCCAGAACATCGCCGGGGCCGACCCGGTAGGGACCTCCGGCAGGTTTGAGATCTTCCGGGGTGAGCCGGGCCATGATGTCCACGCCGGTGAAATCAGGCTCCTCGCAATGGGTCCCCCCGGACCCGACAGACCCCGGCCCGGTGAGATCGATCGACCCGGGATCACGGGCATCGAACTTCGACGGCAGGGAGCAGCCCGCGAGGAGACCGGAGAGAAGCAGAACGATACAGGTTGCCTTCATAAATGAGAGTCAGTCCAAAGGGGCCGGTTAACGCAGAGCCGGAATGGAGATGTATTGTTGGTTGACCCCTTCCGCCGTGACGGTCTGCATGAACGTTTTCAAAGCGGAGTCGAGCGCATGCTCGGCGACCACGAAAGGTCGTTTGCTAACGTAAATGATGTCGCGATTCTGGACCACCACGTCCGGGGACCGGCCATGTAAAATGTCGTTCACATCGATCACCTGCGTCTCAGGATGATGGATGCTGCCGCGAACCAGGAGGACCCGTCCTCGCCAGGCATCGTCATTGTAACTTCCGGCCTCGGCGATGGCGCTCAGCACGGTGACCCGCGTCGGCATTTTGCGCCTACCCGGACGGTTCACCGCTCCCAGCACGTAGTATTCGTTCTTCAGGGCGGAGGCGATGAAAATGTAGTCATCGGGCTGCAGGAGGGCATTCTGATCGAAATCACCCTCGCGGTAGAGTTTCGCGAGATCCACATCCAGTTTTTGTCCGCCTCGCGAAACGAACGACCGTTCCATATCGGCAATCTCCACATTGGTGCTCCCCACCGATCCGACCTCCACGCCTTGCGCCGTGGCAAGGGCTTCGAGCACTGTCGTGGGGCGGGTCAGCGCAAAAGACCCCGGTTCACGAACCCGTCCGATGATGGTATACCGTTTGCTTCCCATGGACGCCGGGGAGACGACCACGCGCGGATCCTCATGATACTCCGCGAGTGAGATTTCGATGTCCTTGCGGAGTTCGTCCACAGTGCGGCCGGCCGCCTGAATACCGATGGCCTGGAGGTAGCTCACGGTGCCGTCCGGGGCCACGACTATCCCGGACCTGGCAAGATCCGGCCGTTTAAACAAAGCGAGATTCAACACATCTCCTGCACCGAGGGTGTAGGCCTTCTGCCATTCCGGCGTTTTGGCGGGTTGCACCCGCTCTTCAAAAACGGGCTTGCGCTCAAAGGCGCGGCGCAAGATCTCACGCCTCATCTCATCACTCACCGGGCGGGAAGCGGAGCTTGGCGATGAAGGGATCATCGTTTCCACCGGCCGGGCGCGCAGAGGGGCTTCCGGAGGAGCCACTATGGTGTCCAAAGGAGTGGCCCTCGCCATCGGGAGGGCACTGGCGATCACTGGAGCAGAACTGGCGGGTTTTGCGATCATTGGGGAAGCGCTGGCTATCACCACCGGAGCGGAACTGGCGGGTTCCCTGGTCAGGTTGACCACGATTTCCTCACTGTGCAGGGCACTGCCTCCGAGGAGAGGAGCCATTTGCTCCTGCGCTCCAGCTGGAATGGGGGGCGGAGGAATCTGGGTGACGGCAGTTGCCGGTGGGTTCGGTGACTTCGAAGCAGAAGGAGCTGAACCCTGTTTGAGTCCAGGCTGAGCCATCGCCACAAGATTGGAGTCCGTATGGTCCCCATCAGCTGATGGCAATGACGCAGCGTTCTTCGCGGGGGGTGCTTTTTGAAAGGATGCCTCCCGCGGAGGCACCGGCACAGGCATGGATTGAGAATGCCCCCAGCCCTTCAAAAGAAACAGCGATACCATTACCAATAGTGGTCCGCGCCCCAACAAACCACAATTGAAATATTTACCAGTATTGCAATACATTATGTAAATTTGTCGCATTTTCCAGAAATTCCAATTATTTCGTGCCTTAAATTCAATAAATTTACTAATCCAGAGGTGCTTCACGCCAGACAATGCCGCCAATGAATCAATTTATCTATGAAATATATACTCAAAATATTTCCCCGCATCCTGAAATTTATGGTTTTTATTAATTAATTTCCAATTCTCTGGAAGGTTCCTGCATGGCGCTGCTTGTCAGGGCGCCGGTTCCAGCCTAGTAGTTCCCAACTTCAAAGCGTCCAGCCCGCTGCCGGCGTCGTTACTCCGATACCTTCCTTATTCAGTTCCCATGAGCCTGACTTCGACTCCCTCCCCCAAACTCCCCGTTGAGCACACCGATCCGGTCAACGCCCGCATTCTTGCGGTGTCTGAAGACTTAGTGGAAGGGTTCCAACGCCATCCTTTTCATATCATCGCGGAGAAGTCGGGCGTTCCTCTTCCGGACGTGCTGGCTCGAATCCGTGCCATGTTGGAGGCCGGGGTCATCCGCCGGGTCCGGCAAACCCTCCTCGCCACCCGGCTCGCCCACGGCGCTCTGTGCGCCTGGAAAGTGGACAACCACCGCCTCGATCAGGTCTTCGACTTTATGTTCCGGGAGGATCCCTTTAGTGGACATGTCGTGACACGTTCGACGGACCGTGCCATTTCCGGCTCGGACTATCGTCTCTGGACCACCCTCAAAGTGCCGCTCGGAGAATCGCTCGACGAACATGCCACCGCGTTGAAGCGCCTCGTCGGAGCGGACGACTACATTCTGATGCCGGCCAAAGGCATCTTCGCCCTCGGAGTGGGTCATGTGCGCCGAAAGACCATGGAACCCGGCGACAAAGTGGATGAACCCGCCAAGATGATCCCGATCGATGAAATTTCCCTGACCCCGAAGGAATGGGACGTGCTCCTGGCACTGAAAGACGAACTCGCGCCCGAGGAAATCGTCGCCGACCCTTGGACCTCCCGAGCGGCCCGGGCGGGTGTGGAGATCGACACCTTCTACAGCATGGTCGAAGCCCTCGATCAGAGGAAGGCGATCGGACGTTTTTCCACCTTTCTGGAACACGTGAAACCCTCTTCCACTGGAGAGCGGGTCACCCGGTTCAATGCACTCTTCCACTGGAGAGTTCCCGAAGGCATGCAGGAAAGGGCCGGCGGGCAGGTCGGAAGGCATCCCATCATGACGCACTGTTATTGGCGTGAAGGTGGGGACCAATTTGCCAACGTGAACATCATGGGAGTCATCCATGGCTCGGACCGGGATCGAGTGTTGGAGCACAAAGCCGCAATCGACAAGCATCTCGCGGAGGAAGGAATTCCCGTGCTTTACACCAATGTCTTCTGGGGCGGGCGCAGCGAAATCAAGCCCTCTGAGATTTCCCCCAAAGTCTACCATGCGTGGCACGAGCAATGGGCCGACAAGGGGCAGGTCGTCTGAGAGCCGATGAATCTCAACGCCGTCATCGAGTATGGCGCGGTCATTTCTGCGGCCATCTACGGCGTGCTTCTGGCCCACCGGAAAGGCCTCGACTTTGTCGGGGTTTTTGCGGTGGCTTTCGTGGTTTCCTTTGGGGGAGGCACCCTGCGGGATCTCTTCCTCGACAGGACGCCGCTGTTCTGGGTGGCTAACCAGCATTTCGCGATCTTGGTCTTCACCCTGGCGCTGGCAGGCACGCTTTTCCCCCGACTCGCGGAGAGGCTTGAGTCTTGGCTGGCTGTTCCGGATGCGCTGGGCTTGGGGCTCTTTACGGTCATGGGAACGCGGTATGCGATGGAGGCAGACACACCTCTCTTCATCGCCGCCATTCTTGGGGTGGTCACCGGTGCTTTCGGCGGGGTGCTCGGCGATGTGATCTGCAATGAGATCCCCCGGCTGTTCCGTCCGGCGCCGCTCTATGCCACCTGCTCCTTCAGCGGAGCCTGGGTTTACATTCTGACCCACCGCTTTCTGGCCCTTCCAGAAGATCTTTGTTCCTTGAGCGCGGTGATTACCACGGTGGCATTCCGTCTCGTGGCAGTGAAGTGGGCGATTCAACTTCCGGCGACAGGAGAGCCTCCAAAAAAAGGATGATGATGGACTCTCCGTGCGATCCCGGGGGTCATTTTCGGGAACCCCAACGCCGCGTGAGCTCATCCCATGTGGGCCCCTCCCCGGCTGGAAGCTCCTGCAGCGAGGCTTGCAGGGAAACCATTTTTTCAAAGACATCCGCGATCAGTTCGCCCATCTGCCAGAGCGCATGACGGAATTGCGAGGCCTCTGCAGCGGCCACCATTTCGGGATAGGTCAATCCACCGGAGGCCGCACTGAGAGCAGCATCGCAGACCGGCCGGCCATCCGGTCCTTTGGTCAGGCTAAGCTCGCGGATCAGGCGCGCATTGCGGACTTTCTGATACCGGTGGTTCTCGGTCATGACCGCTCTGAGGAGCGATTCCAGTCCGGGGTCCCAATCACTCTCAAAATGGGCTCCCAAGCGGCCTTGGCGGGATACACACCGCATGTAGTGGCCCTGCACCGGCTCCACCGGGGTGGTAGCGAGATCATCAAGGAGCGAGGCCCAGTTGAGACCGAGTTCTTGCCTGCCAATCTCATTGAAGGTGACCAGATCCTGCACGGGACGGTTGGTGGCGGTGTATTTCCCGTCGATGAGGTGGAGATTGATCCCGTCGAGCACAGCCTTGATGAGCCCGTCTCCGGTGACGTGGGTCATCCACCCAAGCACCCATGCAAGGGCTCGGTGTCCGGGACCGAACAATTCCATGGCATCGCCCGCCACGTCCGACGCATACTCAAGGTAGCGCGACCACCCCAGAGTGCGATTCCGGTCCGCGGGACTCCACCCCAGAATGAGATGGGACCTGCCATAGAGCTTGGTCTGGATTTCCTGAGGAGTGACCTCCCGCCCCTCGAATGCCAGAGCCCATGGCTTGACCGGACCTCCGGTGATCGGGCTGCGGGACACGACGACAGGCCCGTGTCCAACGCCTTCGCCAGTATCGAGACAGACCGCATTCGGCACGGTCTGGATGTCGCATCCCAAATAAGCGCCAGCCAAATAGGTCGGGAAATGCCTCCGGATCACGGGCACGATCGGAAGTCGCCTCGCTTCTGCCGCTTTGGCCGCCAGAATGGCGTAGGCGGTGTGCCCGATGATTCCACTCATGCCGTCAGTTTACCTCCGGTCGTTGACTCTGCCGAGCACGGATGCCGGGACCGATCCCGCTCCCAAGGCCACTGTCCCACTCACGTGAGACCGCCTCCCTGTGGAGACGCTGCCTTCCCCGGCATCAGCGCCCGGTGGGCTTCAAGCACTCCCGCGACCGTCCCGAAAGGTGCGGCAAACATCCATCCCACCACCGGGATCAGCATGATGAGCAAATAACCGGATCCCAAGCCAGTCGCCAACCCCCGATGGGCTCGCGAAAAGGCCGCACTTTCGGACACAGTGTAGGATCGGTATTCCAGAGGAAAATCGAAAAGCCCCTGCCCCATGAAGCGGGCCTGAATAAGGAAAACGAGAATCGCCGTCACCAGAGAGCCGATGCCCGGGATGAGGAGGAAGATCATGCAAAAAGCCGTCAGGGTAAGTTCCAGCAAGATCGACCGGGAGTTGACCGCGGCACTGCGGAGAAGGCTACCCATCAGTCCCAGAGACTGCCCCGGCCTGGGACCGGTGTCGATGCCCCGTTGCACCGATTCTGCAAGTTTCCCCAGCACTGGCGCCAAGGCGACCAGGACCAGGTGTTTGTGCCCCAGAACAAACAACACAACCAAAAGCAACGCCGTGAACACTCCGATGGTCAAGGCGATGAGATGATCAAGCCAGGGGGGCGAAATCGACAGGGAGTTCTCCACATAATCGGTGATCCATCTCCCGAGAAACCAGATCCCAATGAGAAAAAGCAAACTGCAGATCAGGCTGACGAGTCCCGGCCAGAGCAGACTGTGCCAGAGCCTCAGCCGGGTCAGAGTGGCCGGAACGAGGGCATACCCGCGCAATCCTTTGAGCAGGCCCACAAGGAAGCCCTGCCGCTTCAGGGGTGGCGAGACCGTCGTTCCGGAGGAGGACATCGAATATCATCACTGTGGTGCCCCTGAGCGGCGCACGCAAGCGAAGACAGTACCCCGGGCGAACCATCAGGGAAAGCCGTCACTTCTCGGGAACCGGCGCCTCTTGCGGAACCGTCGGCTTGAGCTCGCTTTCAGGCACGATTTTTTTCATCCGGTCGGCGGTGATTTGCTGCACCGCCTTGAGACCGGTCGTGGATTCGGTTCCATCATCAAGCCGGCGGCTTCTCTCAAAATGCCCCAACGCGGACTCCCCGAGATCCAATTTGCCTGCGAGAGCATCCACCGCAGCCTGTGGGGCACCCGAATAGAGCGCTCCTTTGCCATAGAGGCTGGAGAAAATGCGAGACTGCGGGATGATCTCAGGATGCGCCCCGGGGGCGTTTCCGGCCAATTCCAGCGAGGCGCGCAAGGCCATCGCTGACAACCGGGAATCCCCACCGGCATTCAGGGTGTAGGCACTGCCGAAAGCCACCGCCGCTTCCTCCCTCTGTCCCTGCTCCCTCAGGGCGACTCCCTGCAAATAGGCCATCTCGATGCCTTCACTGGCATCGGCTTGGAACGTCTCAGAGGCAAAGGCGGTCGTCGCCAGCCGAATGACCTCCTCCCAGCGTGCTCCACCAGCCGCCGCCCAGGCCATAAAGACAGGGGACAGTGAGCGTTCTTTCTCAGGAAGCAGGGCCAACTCCGGCTGGAGTGCTTTCAACTGGGCCTCGATGGATTTCGCATCGAGCAGGGCCCGGTGACACTCCAAGAGGGCCCGTCTTGCCCGGCTTCGAAAATTCCCCGGTGCCGGATAAAAGGTGAGATTGCCGCCTGCCGCGATGATCTTGTCATAAGCCACCACGGCTTCCGGAAACTTCTCCGAAAGCAGAGCTGCCTCGGCGCGCTTCCAATCCTCGGGCTCCGGCCAGTCAATGGATTCGATCTGGTCGTAGGACAACTCGGCCTCGGTGAGGCTTCCTTCCAACCGGTATTTCAAACTCCGGGGACCGAGGGAGGCCACCAGCAGATCCTGGGAAGTCCCGGATTTCAACCTCACCGTGACGGGCGCGGCAAAGACTTGCCCGCTCCAGAGAAGGATCACCCACAACCAAAGGAAATGACGGAGAATCAACATGACGGGAAAGGATTCAGGGAAGAGGTTGCTTGGCCGTCCACTCGGCTTTCCATTGACGGAACAAAGAACGTCCCTCGACAATGCCCGGATGATCGAGGTGCCCGAGCCGTTTCAGCATGTCCACGAGAACAATCAGCGCGTCGCCCTCCTGTCCCCGTTTTTTGAGCAACCGGGCCGTGTCTAGGTAAGCCATGGTTGACCAATCCAGTTGTCCGGGATAATTGATGTAGGTCGCGGCAAATGTCCGGATCGCCTCCCCCTCCAGTCCGAGTTTTTCCTGGCATTGGCCGAACTGGTAGTTCGCTTCCGCCCGCGCCTGCATCCACTGGGACTGGGCGAGGTAACGTTGCCAAGCCTCTGCAGCCCCCTCCCAATCTTTCCGCCGGTGCAGCAGCCGCGCCAGATTCAGAGTGGCCGGTTCCTGCAGGGTGGGGTTCTCCGACTCCTCGACAACCCGGCGGAATCCGGATTCGGCCCGGGCCAGTTGCACCGGATCGCTGCTCTGCGCATCCAGTTGGGCAGCTTCGAGCAACGCCAGATCCAGATGTCCCTGTTCCGGTCTGGCATCGATGAGATACCCATACAGTTCATGAGCCTGCCCGGGGTCTCCCTTCTGAACGAGATGCCGCGCCATTTTGATGAGTCCGTAGTTCGGCAAGGCCTCTTTGCCAAGCTTGCCGAGATCCCCGTAAAGGCGGTCCTGCTCGGCGGCGAGATCCTCCCCCACCGCGAATGTCTCGCGCAGTTCCACTTCGGCAACAGCAACCCAGGCTTCAAAAGCGGACAGTCCCTTGCCTCGTCCCGAGAACTCCCGCAATGCCGCCATTGCCGCTCCCGGTCGCTCCCGCTCCCGGGTCTGCCACAGCCCGACCAAGGTCTCGAACAATTCATCCAACTGCCGTCCCGGGCCTTCGGGGGCGAGCCGCAGGATGT
Source organism: Akkermansiaceae bacterium (assembly GCA_024233005.1). Classification (GTDB taxonomy): domain Bacteria; phylum Verrucomicrobiota; class Verrucomicrobiia; order Verrucomicrobiales; family DEV007; genus JACKQE01. The sequence continues at coordinate 264,251 of JACKQE010000003.1, forward strand.
GTCCCTGCAGTTCCCGTTCCGCTTCCTCCCCTCTGCCGCTGGCAATCAGCGCCGGCAGTGCTCCGGCGAGCGCGTCAATTTCATGCCGACTCCCCCGATGCTCCGCAACCATCTCATCAAACCATGTCACCACCTGCGGCCAATCCTGGACCGAATCATAGAGTAGAATAAGTTTCCAAAGGGAGTAAGCCACGACTTCATCGTCCGCGGGGCGATCCGCGGTTTCACGGCCCTTGAGGTAGGCCTGCGCCATTTCCTCCACCTCCGCGTCCCCCCGGGCCACGAGGACATCGCCGAGCAGGTTCCATGTCGTGGGCACCTCGCGGCAGGAGGAATGCTCTTTCAAAAGGCGCTCGGCATGGGCCTGGGCCGGCGCGAGATCCCCCAGCACGTAGCGGCACAGCCCGGCCTGGTATAGGGCCCCTGAAACCATCTCAGAAGCCGGATAGTCCTTCAGAAATGCCTCCAGGATGGTCGCGCCTTCGGCCCATTTGTAGAGATTCACCTTCACCGATCCCAAATAGTAGCGGACCGGCTCGAGCCGTTTCCCGAAGGGATAGTTCACCAGGTAGGCTTCCAGTTCCGTCTCGGCCTCCGTAAATTGTTCCAGATGATACAGAGACGCCCCCGCGATGAAATCCGGAACATCGCGGGCCTCTTCCCCGGCAGGGAGGCGCTTCTGCAGGCCGACGGCGATCTCATGACTTTTGGCAAAGTCCTCGATCGCGAAGGGCGATTCGGTCATCAAACGGGTCACTTCGGGGAGAAGTTCGTGCTTGGGAAACTCATCGAGAAAGCGGTGACCGTAGGTGACGAGATAATCCCAGCGAAAGAGCTGGGCCGCGCTGGCCACCACATTGTAGACAACCGCCGGGCGTTCACGATAGCCGGGATAATGGTCAGCGAGAAACTTGTAGGCCGCCAGGCTGGCGGGAAAATTGCGCAACTGGTAATGCGCCGCCGCCACTGCGGCCTGCAGCGCGGGGATCTGCTCCTTCCCTTCCGCGGCCTGCCGTCGGAGCCGCGCCGCTTCCGCCTCCAGCCGGGGCCCGTTCACCGCGTCCAGCTTCGCCCGCCGCTCCTGGGCACCGGCACGATCCTCGAGGTAACTGATCAGCTCGCGCGGATTAAACATCAGGGAGAACCAGGCCAGAGCCCTCACCGGCTCATTCTCGGCCATGGCTTGGTCGCCCAGCATGGAAAAAACGGGGTTGCGCGCCCATCTGACGGTCTTCCCGTCCTCGCGCAGGAGATCGGCGTATTGCCAGAGAAACGGCTCCACCACTGCAAATTTTTCTTTGGGTGTCCAGTCCTCCGCAAGAATCATGAAAGCCGCCTGCTTGACGAAATGGGACGCCCCCGGATTGTCCAAGGCACGCCCGAGAAACTCGCGTCCTTTTTCCCGAGCCCCGCTGCGCAGGTATGCCCTGCCGAGATTCAGACCGATGAGCTCGGGCGGCACTTTGTTTCCCGGCTGTTTGGATTCGTCGAGGGCTTTCTCCAGAATCTGGACTGCTTCCTCATAGCGGGTGATCACCACCAGGCAGGCGCCCCATTGGGCCAGGGCGTGGACCCGGAAGCGGTTTGGCATCCACGGGATCTCCCGGACCTCATTGGGATCGGGCGGCGTGTTCGGGAAATCGTCGTGGCATGCGCGGAAAGCCGCGATGGCTCCATCGTAATCCTCTTTGCCCATCAGCAGCAGCCCCTGCAGGTAATAGAAATGGCCGAAGATGGGACCGACAGTGGATCCGGCCTTGGCTCCCCAGTAGCTGATGACATTTCTCACCACGTCGAGCCCCCGGTCATAGTCCCCCCGCTGCAAACTGGCGAGGGCACGGTTGTAGGATCCGGGGAGATCCTCGGCGGGATTGCGAATGTCCTGGGAGCGAACCACCGGAGCCCAAGCCAGCAGGAAAAGCAGAACCATGATCGGAACCCTCCCGTCGGACAAGACTGCCCATCGGGACAAGATCCGGAGACGTCTGGGCCTGGAGCCCTCTGAACTCACCCGATTCATGCTTCCTTGTTCATCTTTCAACCCGTCACCGGCAGATACCGGTAATAGACCTCCAACATCAGGGTCGACAAACAGGTCCGAAAATAAATTGCGTCTCCTTTGGCGTGCTGTTCGCTCAGCCCCGATCCCTCCTCCGGCCAACTGCCATCGGGAGCCTGATGCCCCAACAGTTCCTTGGCAAAAGCGTTGTTCCAGGTGTTCCAAGTGCTCCCTCCTTGGTTGAACGCCGCCTGGGTGAAATAGTACCAGCCGTAGAGATTACAGCTTGGTTTGTCGTATTGAAAACTGCTTTCCGACTTGAGAAAAAAGTCAAACCCGGTTCCTCCCCCCCTTGCTCCACGGCCTCCAAGAAACTGGAGCCCAAGCAATCCAGCTCCGGTCAGGCTGGCCCGATCTCCCGGCGAACGGTAACCAAACCCTCCCTTCGGGCCGCGCCGGGTCTCCAGGAAGGCGGCGGCCCGGCTCATGCAGGACTCGAGTCCCTCGACCTTTATTCCGGCATGCTGAGCCGTTTTGAGGGCCTGAATCTGCCATCCCGTGACCGACAAATCCCCGGCGCCATAAGTTTCGTATCCGTAGACCCAGCCCCCGTCACTGGCCTGGCCTTTGACGATCACATTGATCCCGCCGAAAAACGCATCGCCCAGATACGGTATTTCTTCTGGTCCCCGTCCAGTCAGCAGAGCCTTGGCCTCCCCGAGGGCATAGGTCGCGATGGCATGCTCATATGGCTGTGGATTCTCTCCGACATGGGTGGTGAAATGCCAATCGTAACCCTGCCCCATTTCGATCAGTCCCAAAAGTCCCCGCGCCACCGTTTCTCCGAACTCCGGGGAGGAGGGAGTTTCACAGTGCCCCAGAAAACTAAGCAAGGCGAGGCCCGTCATCGCTGCCGGATATTCCCGTCCCCAGGTTCCGTCGGAATTCTGCTGGGTTTTGAGATACCGCAGGGCATTCATCACAGCCGGTTCGACCTTCGGGGATCCCCCGTGTTGAAACAGAAGACGGCTGCGTTGCCCGGGCACACAGCGTCCCTTGAAGGCCACCGGCTGCTTGGACATTCCCATGGCCCCACCGCCCCCGCCGGCTCCCGCCCCGAACCCGGCTCCGTCTCCGAGATCACTCATGCCAAGGCCCATGAGATTGGTCTTGTGATCGATTTTGGCCTCTGGCATGGCGATTTTGGCCGTGGAGGTGCTGCGCAGCATGCGCGACACTGAGGCCGCGGCCGAGGTGGGACGGACCTCTTTGAGTTGCTTGATGGCGCTGATTTTTTTCATCGCGAGATCCGGTGGACGCTCCACCGGAACGACCCGGGCAATGATGGTCGGCGCATCCCGCGTTCCGGGAATGGCGGTGACGATGGCGAACACGATGAGAAGGGCCACATGGAATCCCAGGGCCGCGAGGATCGCAGTGCGCGTTTTTCTTTGCAACGCGTACCACCGGGTTTTGGCATCCTGCCCGAGACTCCTGACCTGACGGGCGAGATAATCTTTGCCCAAGGAGACCAGCGCTCTGAATTGATCTTTGACCATGATCGTCAGGGATTGAGACTGATATTCCCGATTTCGGCCCGGGCACAGGCATTAAGGACATCGATGAACCGCTGGCCGCTGACCAACGGATTGCAGCGCACCACGACCAAGGGGTCGGACTGGGAAACCCGGGCGATCCCGGCATAGCGGACGAGCCGTTCCGTCAACACCGGCACGCCATGGTCGCCGGGGTCCGCATCAAGGGGTTCGCCGTTCACGGTGATGGTGCCATTGCCGAGGATTTCAACGCGCATCTGATCCACCCTGACCGGACCACTGCTCACGGAAGCAATTCCCGGCAGGAGGAGAGAAAGTTCGGTCTCCTCCTTGTTCAGCGTCGTCGTGACGAGGAAATAGATCAGCAACAAAAAGGCGACATCGATCAACGCGGAAATGTTGAAAGCCGGGTCTTCCCGCCCGGCGAACAACCGTCCCTGTCGTTGGTGCATACTCATGAAAGTAACCGGTTCACTCCACTTGGTAGGTCGCAAAGATCACACTGCTGACCCCTCCCCGGGCCGAGGCCTGGACCACGTCGTTAATCTTTTCATACCGGACACGGTGGTCCGCCCGGAGGTGGAGCCGGACAGTGGGATCGGCTTCGTGGGATCGCCGCATCAGCACTTCCACCGCCGGCAGACCTTCCAGGCGCTCCCCATGTTCATCATGAATGCTTCCGTCGGCCCTCAAATTCAGGACCACCCTTCCACGCGTGTCCTTGGCCACCAGCGAGTGCGAGGCGACCGGGGGCACAATGCTGGGGTCCTGATGGACAGTGATGAGCCGCGAGCTGACCATGAAAAAGAACAGCAGGAGGAACACCAGATCGATCATCGGCGACAAGTCCACATTGACCCCGGCGGAGGCAAAGAGGCGTCTTCGGGAAGAGGTCATGGGGTGTTGGGCAGGGAAGCGGGCAACCGCAGCATCAGGCCGGGACCGGCACGTCTTCTGAGCCAGGCTCCGTGGCTACTTCATCCGCGACCGAATAGGCCGCCCGGCGCAACCTCACCAGCATCGAGGCGCCACGGTCCTCACACGTGGCCACCAGTTCTTCAAGGCGGTCGCGGAAAAAGAAGTAGAAGAAAATGGCAGGAAGAGCGATGATGAGCCCGGACGCCGTGGTGATGAGCGCCTCCGCGATATGGTTCGCCAGCTCACTGGGATCTCCCATGCCCGACTTTCCGAGCTGGCCGAATGCCTTGATCATCCCTGACACCGTCCCGAGCAGTCCCACCATCGGCGCGGCCTGGGCAAGGACGGAGAAGTAATTGACCAAGCGGACTCGGAACCGATTGTGGCGCACCCCGGCCTCCGCCATCAGGCCTTTGAGGAATTCGTTGTCTTCCGTGCTGTAGCCAACCTCGGCGATGTGCGCCGCCATGGCCGAAGTCATGTGTCCAAGGGTGCTTTCGTCCTGTTGCACCCGCTCCACGACTCCCGCAAAATCCCCGTGTTCCATCCGGCTCAGCAGTTCCCGGCTAAGGACTTCTGGGTGGAAATTCTGGGGACGCAGATCGATGAAACCGTATATCGCCAAGCCGATCACCCCAAGCGAGAATGCGCCCAAAATCCACATGGTCCACCCTCCTTTGGCGATCAGTCCGAGCAGACTGGTGTCATCGATGGTGACGACCGGCTCGTCCTTTTTCGTCAGGGTGATGTCATCGGTGAGTCCCGGCACATTCAAGTCTTCCCCTGAGGGATCCCCTTTGGCCCCGGCGACGGGCGGCTTGGCGCCTCCCGCGGGGGCGGTTTGGGCCTGGACGGCGACGGCGCCTCCGTACAAGGCCATCAGCGCAGCCACGAAGTGACATTTCATTCGATTCATCCCCAGCGTTCTACACAAAAAGCGGTTTTCTGTCAGCAAAATTGAGGGCAGAAAACCAATCCCGGACATTCCGGTCTACCGCACCAGGTGCCTCTGCCACGGCAGCTGGGAGGCAGCCCGTGAGAGCTAAATGCGGGAACAAGCCCCGAATTCCCCTCCCGGTTCACTCCAAAACCTGCACGCCATCCTGAGTTTTGGCGGTGGCGCTGAAATTTCCTGAAGGATCCACAAAGCCATACAAAAGCACCAAATCACCCGCCGCTGGAAGGCCTTCCAAAATGTCGGCGGTAAGATAGCGTTCCTTCTGCTCGGGACTGAGCCGCAGCTTGGCGGTGGGAGTGCCATTGGGGCGCTGACAGATCAATTCCGTGCCTGCCGCCATCTCGACCCGGAGCAGTTGTTTGATCAGCACAAATTTCCCGGCGGCGTGGACCAGATGAATCGTTCCCACCACTTTTTCCTGGGGTTTCGTGGGACCGGAGGCATTTTGCTTCTCCATCCGGGCGAGGAGCTCACGCTTTTTGTGGCCCACGGGCCAAATCTTTTTCAACCCCTCCCCCGCACTGCCAGCCACCCCGCCGACAACTCCGCAACCGGAGAGGAAAAGCAGGGGCATGAGAAACAAGCCCAAAAGGCGTGGCAGGGGGGACATCATCGCTCCACCATCATGCCCCAAGAGTGGGAAGTTGTCCAGAGAGGCCGGCGCGGAGGAGGGCCCCGGGAGTCATCCGAGGACGTGCAACGGGGTGTCAGGAAGGGCGCGGAGAAAGTTCTTTCCATACGCTTTGGAAAGCAGCCGGTTGTCGAGAATGGCGACGAGGCCCTTGTCGGACTGATTCCGGATCAGGCGACCCACTCCCTGACGGAGCTTGAGGATGGCCTCGGGCAGCGAGTAGTCACGGAAGGCATCGCCTCCGTCACGCTCCAAAGCCTCGATGCGGGCCTGGGTCAGCGGATGATCCGGCACGGCAAAGGGCAGGCGGGTAATGATGACATTCGACAACGCATCGCCCGGAACATCAACGCCCGTCCAGAAACTGTCGGTCCCGAACAGCACGCTGGGTTTCTTTTTGTCCTTAAACGCTTCGACCATCTGCCTCCGGGACAGATCGCGACCTTGGACGAGGAATTCCCACCCCCGTTTCGCAAAAAAAGCCTCCATGCGTCCGGCGAGGGAGAGCAGCAATTTGTAGCTGGTAAATAACACGAAAGCACGGCCTCCGCTTTCTTTGGTGAAATGTTCGACCCATTTTTCCACAGCATCCTCATAGCCGATCTCGTTTGGGGCGGGCATGGACTTGACCGCGTAGAGTTTCATCTGCCGGGCAAAATCGAAAGGACTGCCAATGCGGGATCCCTGGACCTCATCGGCGCCAACCCTCCCCCGGAAATAAGCCATGTCCGAGTCGCCCACGCCGAGGGTGGCACTGGTCAGGACGCAGGCCCGTCCGCGGCGGAAAAACATGGGCTTGAGCAGGGCGGCCACATCGACCGGGGCGGCATTAAGGGTGAAGCTGGGGCCGAATTCGGAATGACCGCCGCTGCTTTCAACCCAATAGACGTGGTTTTCGGCTTCCTGTCCGAGGAACGTGGCAATCCCGACGCGGGTCTCCTCAAGACGGCGGGCGAGGTCGATGAGTTCCAGGCGCATCTCCTCACGCTCGGCCTTGTCGCTGAGTTCCAAAGCCCGGTCGGCGACCCGTCGAAGGGCGGGAGCGACTGTGTTTTCGACGAAATCGGGCTCCCGGACACGTTGTTCCCGCCGGTCGGAACCGAGCCGACAAACCTCGCCCACACGGCCAAAAAACCCGTCGAGCACTTCCATGGCCTCGGTGACCCGCTCCTGGCCTTCGTGGTCGCGGAGGAGACGGAAGAGACCTTTGCGGGTGCGCGGATTGTATAGCCGGTGCATTTCAAACCTCAGTCCGTTCTGGGACACCCCCAGTCCGAGCTGACGGGCAGCGACTGCCTCCATGGTGTGCGCCTCGTCAAAAATGACGAAGTCGTTGGGGAAGAGAAATCCCTCAAAATCCGATTCCATGCCGTCCCCAGAAGTGCTCCACTCTTCGTGACTGGAGAGCATGGTGAAGAACAGCGTGTGGTTCAGCACCAGAATGTCGGCCCGAAGAGCGGCCAACCGGGTCTGCTGGTAGAAGCAATTTTTGCCCAACCCACCACATTTTTTCGGAGTGCAGAGGTGGGCCTCGGAACAGACCTGGGCCCAGACCCGCGGGCTGGGTTGGAAATTGAGATCGCTGAGACTCCCGTCCGTGGTCTTCCGGCTCCACTCAAAGAGCATCTCCAACTCCGAGAGATCACTTTGGGAGAACAGATCCCCGCCTCCCTGGGTCAGAGCCCTCTGAAGGCGGTTCGGGCAGAGGTAGTTTCGCCTTCCTTTGAGCAGAACAGCGCTGAGGGGCTGGTCGAGAAGCTTTTGGAGCAGCGGTATGTCTTTACCAATGAGCTGCTCCTGAAGATTGATGGTGTGCGTGGAAACGATGGCTTTGCGCTTCTGCCTGGTGGCAAGAAAAGCCGAAGGCGTGAGATAGGCGAGGGATTTTCCGACCCCGGTCTCCGCTTCGACGACGAGGGGATGGGACAGCTCCAGTGCCGAAGCCACCTGCATCGCCATTTGTTGCTGCTGGGGCCGGTATTCGTAGTCAGGCAGCTTCGAGAGCGGGCCCGAGGGGCCAAAAAACCACTCCATCTCCCGCGCCAAAGTACCCGGTGCCACAGCACCGTCTGGATCCAAACCAATCATCCCTCTAACAGAACGCGTCCCCCCTCAAAAGGCAAGACCGTCTCTTTCCACGGCAAATCATCCCTTCTCCGGGCCTCACGCTGGAATCGCTGCTTGACCCGGGGCTGCGGTGGCGTCACGGTGCCGGACATTCCGGAGATTCAAACTAATTTTTCCCGCCCCCGTCGTCCATGCTCTGGTCCACCCTAAAACGTCTCTGGAAACGCATTTCCGAGGCACTGGCGGACTTTTTTGACCGGCGGGACACCCGCTCCTTGAGTGTCCAGTTGCTTGTCATCGGACTTACGGTCGGCCTGGGGGCACTCGGTGTGCACTCCCTGCTGGCTTTCCTGGCGGACCACGACGCCACCATTGCCGAAATCGAAGCGCTGGAGGCCTCCGAAAATGACCTGCCAACTCCGGTGCCTCCCATTGCTCAGTTGCTCGGTGCCGCATTCTCTCTCCTGGGAGCTCTCCGCGCTCTGACACTGAGCCGGATCCGGGACGAAGAAAAGCGCAACCGGGCCACCATGATCACCCTCTGGCTCGCGGCCACCGGAGCCATCGTCGCCTGGATTCCCTCGGATTTGGCCTACTGGCTGCAGGAAATGCGCCTCGACACGAGCGGTGAGAATTACTCCTATCAGGCGTTCGCCATCAAGGAAATCCTGATCTTCCTGTTCGTCATCAGCTTCCCCATCGGAGCGCATCTCCATTTCAGCTCCAGCCTGATGGACCAGTACGTCCTCCGCTCGTTCCTGACTCCCTTTTCCCTCTGCCTGACGGCTTTGGTGGCGATCTGGATCCTGGCCGACCTGCTCAACAATGGCAGCGATTTGGCCCGCGGCACCTCCGGCCCCGGACTGGTGCTGGAGTTTTATATCATTCAAATGCCGCAGGTCTTCCTGTTTGTCATGCCGATCACCCTCTCCCTGTCACTCCTGTTTTCGCTCAGCAAAATGTCGCGATCCAACGAGTTGATCTCCATGTTGGGCTCGGGTCGGAGTTTGTTGCGCGTGCTCATGCCTCTGTTCATCGCGGGGATCTACGCTTCTCTGCTCTGCCTGGTTTTCAAATTTGAATGGGCCCCCGAATCGATCGGATACAAGGAGAACCTGCTCCAGGAAATCCGCAACGATGCCAAGGGAAAAAAGGACACCGGACGCTACCAAAGTTTTGGCTGGCTCCATGTCAACGAGGTGGACCAGCGGATCTGGTATGTCGGACGGGTGCCTTCCAGCTTCCGCGACAAGTTCATCTCCTTGGTGGTGGCCGAGATCACTCCCGAAGGACAGGTCAAACGCACCTGGTGGGCGAGATCAGCCAACTGGACCACCGACGGCGCGTGGTGGTTGCGGGACGGCCGGGTACACACCTACCCGGAAGACGGGGCCCCGGTCATTGAGACCTTCCGCAAATGCCGGATCCGCGGCTGGCAGGAAACGCCATGGAAAATCACCAGCTCGGCCTTGAAACCCGAATTCATGAGTGTCCCCGACTTGTCCGGATTCCTCCGCACCAATGCCGACTACAAGCCCGAGCAGCTGGCCCCTTACCGGACGAATTGGTGGAACGCTTTCGCCGAGCCATTCTCCTGCTTGGTCATCACACTCATCACGGCCCCGCTGGGGGTCGTCTATTCGCGCCGAGGCATCATGGGAGGGGTCGCCTATACGATCGCTATTTTGGCCGGCATTTACGTGCTCCCGGGGGTGTTTTTGCTCCTTGGCAAAAAATCCGTCATTCCTGCGATTCTCGCCGCTTGGTCGACCAATCTCATCTTCGCCATCATCGCGGCCCTGCTCCTCATTTCCAAGTCCAAGAACCGTGACATCCCCAAGCTCAGCAGTTGGCTGCGCAATCGGAAACTCCGCCGCAGGCTGCATGCCTGAGACGACCCATCCGGCTTTCCGGGGCGGGTCAGAATGGCTTTCATCGTTTGCTTAGTTTCTTCCTCCATGGCCATTACTGAAGATTGGAAAATTCGGTCCCGCTCCCGCGAGTGCTGCCACACCCAGCGACCTTTTGAGGACGGCGATCCTTTTTTCACCGCCATCTTCCCAGATCCTGAGACCGACGGTTACCTGCGACGGGATTATTCAGTGGCAGCGTGGGAGGAACTCCACGATGGATTTGAAATCCCCCCTTTTTCCTATTGGCGGGCCATTTTCAAAATCCCTCCACCTCCCGTGGAGAAGCCCCAGGTCATCGAAAAGCATTCCGCCGAGTCCACTCTGCGGCGTCTCATCGACGAAGACCTACCCACCACCATTCATGCGCGTTACATTCTGGCCCTCATGCTGGAACGGAAGCGGACCCTGGTCCAGGTGGATGTCAAGGAGGTTGGCGGGTCGCGCCTCCTGATTTATGAGCACAAAGCCACGGGTGACGCCTTCATCATCGTCGATCCCAGGCTCAAGCTGGACGAAATTCAAAAGATTCAGGAGGAAGTGGCCGAACTTCTCGGCAGCACTCCGCCCCCCACTCCGGAAGATCCCGCGGACAAAGAAACCCAGACTGCGGAACCTTGCCCAGCCACACCGCCCTCCGACGAGTCAGCGACAGCCGATAAGGATCCCGGTGTGTCTCAGAAGTCCACGACGTAAACAACATCCTGCGAGACCATTTCGGCTTCTTCGAGCCGGACCCAGCGTTCGAGATACCGCTCCCCCCAGCTGTCACTGAAACACAATTCGTTCGTCTCTTCATTGTAGCCGACAATCAGCGTGGCATGAGCCCGGTTCGTGTCCGGCGGCAGGGTTTTTCCTTTGACTTCGGCATCCAATTGCTTGGTCCAGGCCGCCCAATCCGAGATCTCTTTTCGTTTGGTCGTGCGGTCGTTGGCCAGTTCATTGAACTCCTTGGTCGAAAACATCCCCCAAATCATAGGGATCCCCTGATCGATGAATTTCTTGACCGTTCTCATTTTCAAATCCCCCCGGATGGTCTCGAAGGATCGTCCTTTGCGTTTGATGTCCCGCCCGACATTGCCAAAAAGGGTGTCGAACGAGGTGCCGCCGCCGAGACCGGATTCACCCACCATCGCCAACAGGTACATGTCCGCGGAAAGCCCCATCCATCGCATGGCCCTTTCGCAAGTGGCGGGCACGCAATAGCCTTTCGGCCCCTGATCGACCATGGGAATGTCCGCGATGTAGACGTCCCCGTTGGACCTCTTCTCCAGACTGCCGCGGACACGGTCCCTCACCGTGGAGTCCGAAACCCGTGAAGCCTTCCCGCGATCTTCGGCAAATTGAAGCGGAACGATCTGCAGCCCCACATACTCGTCGTCCACCGAGGAGAGAAGGAACGAGTGTTCTTTCCAATCCCACCGCGACACGTTGTGTCGGCTTTCACCTTCTCCAAATTTCTGCCGCGAAGGTTCACCCAATACCTTCGTCAGACAATCCTCGATGGCCTTGGCCTCTTTTGCCATGGCCGCCCTCAGACCTTCGATGCCGCCGATCGCTTTCTCTTTTTCGAAATGCTTTTCCCCTGATCCGGCCGCGCCGAAAAAGTCCCCTTTGTTGGCGAAGACCAGGGATAGCGTGGTTACTTTGCTATCTTCCCCGTAAAGCGCCGCAGAGTAGGGGCGGGCATTGAGGAACCGGTAATTCTCGTCCGGATAGCTCCGGAAGCTGGAAGAAAACTTGGTCTGCGACTCCTGTTTCCACCCGAGGCGTTGCGCGGTCGCGGCAATGTCCGCTTGGAAGAGCGACTCCTCGACGAACAGCGGCTGTCCCAGAACCTCATTGATTTGCGCGGTGGTCACCGTGACATTGGCTTCCGCGGAGGTGCCCGGAACCACGGCAGCGGTGGGCTTCCATGCCGCCAACCATGCTTGGTCGGCTGCCGACAAGGCCGTGACCGGAAGGGTAAACTTCTGGCCGTCCTCACGGATGATGGTGACCTTGCCGCCCTGCAGGTTTTCGACCCGGGCCCTGATTTTCTGGCCCTTCTGGCTGGTGAACTCACGCAGGGCTTCGCCCTCTGCCAGGACACCGCCAACCATGAAGGCTGCAAAAAGATAGATTCCCAGCCAAGTGACAAAACGGATCAACCTCATGGGCTTATCATATCACAAACGAAACTCTCACCACAGAAATTTTGCCACCGGACGCCAGTCCCGCCCCCACTCAACCGGCCCAGCTTTCCAGCCGCAGATTGGGATCGATATCCCCCTCCAAAGGATCTCCCGAACGACCGGCCGCCAGACGCGTTGCGGCCACGAAACCAATCATCGCGGCATTGTCGGTGCCATATCCCGGAGAACAGAGCCAGAGGTCGAGCCCGGCGCGTTCACAGGCCGCCGTCATTGACTGGCGGAGCCTTCCGTTGCAGCTTACGCCCCCGCTCACCGTGACCAGTTTCCGTCCGGTCGCGCGGGCTGCGGCCATGGTTTTGGCCACCAGCACCTCGATCACCGCTTCCTGGAAAGAGGCGCAAATGTCGGGAAGATGGCCTTCCATGGGAGGGGGGATTTTGGGGAGGAGGTAATGCACCGCCGTTTTCAATCCGCTGAAACTGAACTGAAAATCCCCGCTGCCAATCATGCTCCGGGGCAGGGCATACGCCGCCGGGTTACCCTCCCGGGCCAAACGGTCAATGACCGGGCCACCGGGATACGGGAGCCCGAGCATTTTGGCCACTTTGTCGAAAGCCTCTCCGGCCGCATCGTCCCGTGTGGAGCCGAGTAATCGGTAGTCCCCGGCTCCACGGACATCAACGAGAAGCGTGTGCCCCCCGCTCACGACCAGCGCGGCCGAGGGCGGCACGGAGCCGATCCGGCCAAGGCAGGGAGAAAGCAGATGGCCCTCGAGGTGATTCACCGCAAAAAACGGGCATCCCAGAGCGAGGGAGAGGGCTTTGCCGAAGGTATTTCCAATCAAAAGCGAACTGGCCAACCCCGGTCCGGCCGTCGCGGCGACAGCTTCCAGATGCTGAGGCCCTACTCCCGCCCGATCCAACAGAAGCCTCACCAGTGGAGGAAGAGTCAGGTTGTGGTTCCGCGAGGCGAGTTCCGGCACGACACCTCCGTAGGGTCGGTGCAGTTCGATCTGGGACGCGATCTCACTTGCCAGTACGTGAGGGCCCTGCACCAAGGCGACCGCCGTCTCGTCACAGGAAGTTTCAATGGCCAGCACCAAGGGCATCCGGTCTGTCCCGGTCCGGACATTCATAGGGCATCGGGCCTGTTAGGCGATCAGGGAATCTTGGCAGGTTCCGGCTTGGCATCCGGAACTGATGGCTTGGCATCCGGAACTGATGGCTTGCCGCCGGCAGGTTCGGCTGCCGGCTTGGCACCGTCTTTCTCCCCAGCTCCCGCAGGAGCAGCTTTTGGATCCGGGGACGACGGCTTCGACCCGTTTCCAGAGGGTTTCTGGTCCTTGGCTGGAGGCCCTTCAGCAGCGGCTTTTGTTTTCGGTGAGGCTGCTTGGGTTTTGGCGTATACCAGCGCCCCTTTGATGGCATCGACGGCACGGATGAGCTGGCGGTCAGCGAATGAGGCCAGCTTTTTGGCCTCCTCCTCGGGGAGCGAGTCGCGCTGGAACCAGCGGTTCATCTGGCCTTCCTCCACCGGGGTGAGAGGGGCGGAAATATTGGGGATGACCCCGTTTTCATGAATGGTACGGTGACTCGGGGTGTAATACTTCGCCGTGGTCATGCGGAGCGCTTTGCCATTGGTTCCCGGGAGAGGCATGACCGACTGGACAGAACCTTTGCCAAAGCTGGTCTCTCCGACGATGATGGCCCTCTTGAGATCCTGCAACGCGCCGGCAACCACTTCACTGCCGCTGGCACTGGATCCATTGATCAGGATCACCACCGGATACTCCCGGTCGCGCTGTTTGTGGTCAGCCCGAATCCGGTAGGGTCGGACCTCTCCGGAACCGGGCCTTCCCTCAGTAGTAAGCACCACCGTTCCCGCCGGGACAAATTCGCCGATGATGTCGATGGCGGTGTCCAACAGACCTCCCGGATTGTTCCGGAGGTCCAGGACAAATGCTTCCATTCCCTTCTGTTCAAGGTCATTGAGAGCTCTCGACAGTTCTCCCGCCGAAGGTTCATTGAATTGGAGGAGCCGGGCGTATCCAATTTTGTATGGTTCCGACAACTTGCTGTCCAGAAGATGAATATCGACCAAAGAGTTCTGTTTGAGGACTTCGCGCACCATTTCCAACTCCAGCAGTTGCTTGGTGGCGGAACGGTTCAGGGTGAGCTTGAGTTTTTCTCCAGGTTTGCCACGGAGCAGATTGACCGCTTCCGTCAGACCGACGTCCTTGGTCAGAATGCCGTTGATTTTCAATATCTCATCCCCGGGCAGCACGCCGGCGCGGGCGGCGGGACCGTCTTCCCGGACCGTGACGATGGTCAAGGTCTCGTTCTTCGGCGAGATGGTGATGCCGACGCCTTCGTAAGTGCTCGAAGTGTCGCGCTGCAGTTGCTCGTAAACTTTGGGGGTGAGGAATTGGCAATGCGGGTCGAGATCCCTCAGCATTCCCTCAAGCGCTGAGTTGATGAGACTCTCGTAGGTTGTTTTGGAGGGATCGACGTAGCCCTGACGGACCATTTCCAACACTCTGGTGAACAGCTCGATTTGGGCGTAGCCATCATCTCCCGGCCCGGCCTCTTTCGCGGGATCCGCGGATTCCGGGGCGTCGGCGGGAGCGGGGGGATCCGGTTCGGTCTTCGACGGGGATTCAGCTTGTGCCCAAGCGGAGCCCCCCACCAGAAAAGACAAGGCCAACCACCGGAGGCGGAAAGGGTGGGGCATGGGGACCGGAGCCGTCACATTTCTCATGACGGATATGTCACCCATCTGGAAGGGGAATGCAAGGACGGGGATGCTTACTCCGCCCGGCCCACTGGACGCGCACCAATGGCGGAGCGGTCAGTCAGGGCATCCCCCAAATCGCCACGCATGGCTTCGGCGAGCCCGGAAAGCCGACTGACAATATCGGGATGGTCAGCCGAGACATCGTGAGTCTCACCCGGGTCCGTGACGAGATCATAGAGCGCTTGCCTCTGCTGTTCGACTCGGTAGCCGTGCCGGCTCGCGATGCCGGAAACACCGCTTTGGGTGATACTTTGAGGCTGGAGACTCCCCCAGCCGGCAGGCTTGCCGTCATCCCTGGTGGGACCGTTCACCGAAAGGTAAGGATGGGCAAAGTGCAGTTTCCAACGCCCGCTCCGCACCGCCTGAAGTTCCGCCCCGGAATAAAAATAAAGCGCTTCGTGAGGTGTTCGGGCAGCCGGAGCCCCCAAGAGAAGTGTTCGGATGTCCAGCCCATCAACAGGAAGCCGCGGCTGCGCGGCACCGGCCAGTCCGGTCAACGTGGGCAGTAAATCGATGCTCATGACCGGCTCATCACAAACCGTCCCCGCGGGAATGTGACCCGGCCAACGGACAATAAACGGCATCCGAACCCCTCCTTCAAATGTCGTCAATTTTCCTCCGCGGAATGGTCCGGCACTTCCAGCGTGGCTGCCATAACTCAGAAAAGGACCATTGTCGCTGGTGAACACAACGATCGTGTTGCCGGCCAGCCCATTCTGGTCCAATGCGGTCAGGATTTCTCCAACGGAATGGTCCAACTCTTGTATGACATCCGCGTAGAGGCCTCCGCCGGATTTACCGGCAAACTCCGGCGAGGCAAAGATGGGCACATGCGGCATGATGTGCGGAAGGTAGAGAAAAAATGCCCGGCCCCGGTGGCGCCCGATAAAATCCACCGCCCTCTCGGTGAGACGACGGGTGAAGGTCGCCTGATCGGGATCAGCCTCAATCACACTGTCCCCGTCATAAAAGGGCAGCGGAGGCATTTCGGACGCAAGCACCGGGTGGTATTTGGAGTTGTCGTTGGAATAGGGAATGCCGAGCCACTCATCAAACCCGTGACGCAGCGGGCTGAAAAAAGGAGGCAACCCCAGATGCCACTTCCCAAAAATTCCGGTTGCATACCCGACGTCATGCAACAGTTCTGGCAGGAGTTCTTCCTCCCGAGAGATGCCGTTGGGACTGGTGTGGTTGAGAGCTCCCTGGAGTCCGACCCGGTTCGCATAACACCCGGTCAGCAAAGCCGCCCGGGAGGCGGTGCAGACGGCCTGGGCCACGTAAAAGCTGGTGAAACGGCGTCCCTCCGCAGCCAAGGCATCGAGGTGGGGAGTATGGACACGGGAGGAACCGAAACACGCCACATCACCATACCCGAGATCATCGGCAAAAATGAGCACCACATTGGGCCGATCAGAGGCCCGGGAGGCAGATGAGAAGGCCAATCCAATGACGGCGCACCACAGTCCCCTCCTCCAGATCACCCGCGCCAAATGCTGCAGCGCCGTCATGTCGTCAGACCCATTGGCCCCAGATCATGGCGATCCAGACAACTTTGGCAAAAAGGTGAAGGAATTGGTCTGTCTCAAAGGAGGTGCGACCTTCACATTTCACAAAATCGATGATCCAGTGGGCCACGAACTCGGCCAACCCCAGGAGGACCCGGCCACTGAGGCACCAGACAAATCCGGCATGGATGAGTGCATGGGCGGTCAGGCAAAACACCCAGAGCAATTTAGGCGGAGCATTGCCCGTTGCCAGCGCCACCGGCTTGGCATGGCGGCTTTTCCCATGGGCCAGAAAATCTCCCTGCAACGGAAAGTCCGCAAGGGCATGCCCGATGCAAAAGGCAAAAAACAGAGAGGAAGCCGCCGTCCATGTCATCGGGGAGGTGGTATCCAGAGAAAGGAAGGCGTGCATGGATTGGGGCAGTGGGAAACGGTGGACCCCGGACAGCCCCGTGGGGGGGGCTGCCGGGGGACTGAGAGTTTGGGTCCCCGGGATGGATGCCTCCCTCACCGAAGGCAACCACTTCCCCAGGAAATGGCGCAGGGGCAGGTTGTCGGGTTTAAAAGGAATCTAACATGGCCTCACGGGCCATCGCCACTTTCTCATTGGTCCGGCGAAGCCGGCGGCTGAGTTGGGTGGCCACGTTGTAAAGAAGGCGGCTGGCTGGTTCGGGATGGGCTTTGATAAAATCTGCCAACCGGTTCCGGTCGATTTTCCAAATCTGGGAGAGGGCCTTGGCCACGACACTGGCACTTGCCTTGCCGGGATCGAAAATATTGACCTCCCCAATGGTGTCTCCACTTTTGACCGTTCCCAACAAGACTGACCGCCCCGTCGTTTCGGTCTGCACGTGTAGCCTCCCAAAAATCACCAGAAAGAGGGAGTCCTGCTCATGTCCTTCCTCAATAATGGTGTCCCCGTCGTTGGCGGTGATGAAATCTCCGAAAGACCCCAGTTCGATTCTTTCGGCATCACTCAAATTCTCGGCAAAGCCCATGGGGGGCAGGTCAGGTTTGGGGGCATCACTCATGATCCCAAAGTGTAACCGAATTCCTGCGGGACGCCAGATGGTTTTTTAGGCCTTGAATTTGAATCCGCAAGCCCCTCAACCGCCCCTCGCCGACGAAGATCCACGGGACGGAAAGCCCGATGCGGCTTACACTTGCTGCCGTGACTCCCCCAGTGCCCCTCACCACCCGCTTTGCCCCGAGCCCGACGGGCCGGCTCCATCTGGGGCACGCCTACGCCGCCTTGATGGCTTGGAATGCGGCCCGGCAAACTCCTGGAGGAAGATTTCTAGTCAGGATCGAAGACATCGACAGCACCCGGTGCCGGCAGGAGTTTGAAGCCGGCATTTTTGAGGACCTCCAGTGGCTGGGGCTCTCTTGGGAAGAACCGGTGCGGCGACAATCGGAGCACCTCGGGGAATACGCCAAGATCGCCGACTCCCTGACCCGACAAGGATTTCTCTATCCCTGCTTCTGCACCCGCAAAGACATCCAACGTGAAATCGAAGCCGCCGGAGGCGCTCCACAAGGCCCCGAAGGACCGCTCTACCCCGGCACCTGCCGCCATCTCGACCCGGAGGAACGACAACGCCGGATTGATTCGGGAGAAAGCCACGCCCTCCGTCTCGACCTGGCGGTGGCTCTAAGCCAGTTGCGCGATCAGCCCTCCTTGGCATGGCAGGATGAATGGAAAGGCCGACAAACCGCACATCCCGCGCAGCTGGGAGACGTGGTCCTGGTTCGCAAGGATATCGGCACCAGCTACCACCTGGCCGTGGTCTGGGACGATGCGGTCCAAGGAGTAAACCTCGTCACCCGTGGCGAAGATCTTTTTGCCGCCACTCATTTGCACCGGCTCCTGCAGGCCTTGCTGGGACTCCCCTGCCCCCATTACGCCCATCATGGCTTGATCCGCGACAGCGACGGCCTGCGCCTTGCCAAGCGCGACGGCGCCCGCTCACTGGCCGAACTCAGATCCCAAGGCTGGAGTCCCGAACAAGTCCGGAAAGCAGTCGGCTTAGTAGAGTCGGGCTGACCAGCTAGGCGCAAGTCCCGTCGCCGTCACCAGCCTCAGGGTCACCAGTCCACGGGCATCACGCGGAGACATCCCAGGATCGTTGAGCAACCAGGTCCGTTCCGGCGGAAACTGGGGGCCGGCCTCCCCCGGGGTCGGTAGACGCAGGCTGAAGGACAGGCCGAGAATGCCATCCCGCTGCTCCAGTTTGCGCTCGTTCCGGTAGAGATAGACCCATGGGATGCGGAATTCAAAACGCTTCGTCCCATCCGCGTTGGTCTTCAATGCCACCGGGAAGCCGGCACGATCGAGAGTCTGGTCATATCCGTTCCCAAAAACCGCAAGGGGAGGACGATCGACCGTACCGGGTCCATCGGTAACGCCCGCCTGAAAGCGAAGAAAGTCGACGTATCCGAAAGTACGGCATTCCTCGGTGGGACGGGCATCCAGGCGGACTTCCGCAAGCAGCGCAAAAGGAGGATTCCCCCCGGTCGGATCCTCGATCAACTGTAGATTGCGGCCCGGCATCGTCGTCGTGAAATAAAGCCAGGTTTCATCCGCATCAATCCGCAAGGAGGCCTCCTGATCATCGGGCGCCACTTTGAGAAGCCCAGAGCGCGTCTCCGCGTAATCGGACTGACTCTGCAAAGGAACCTTCTGACCAAGGACAATATCTCTGGTGAATTCCATCTCACGACGGTAGACCAGTTTTTGGCCGTTCACGGTGGCTTCCAATCGGACGGGAAACTTCTTGCGCAGGAGATCCTTCGCAAAACCAGGACTGAAGGAAACGAAATACTGAACCGACCCGACCGGTGGCAACTCGAAAGTGCCTTCAGCTTTCTGATCTCCGAAGAAAAAGACATACTGCCCCGCCACCGCCTCTTTGGAGCCGTTGAGAAATGCCCACTGAATCTGAATCGTATCCGTCACATCAGTCATGGCTTTGGAGATCCATTCCACACCGACCGGATTGAGCCGGGTCACGCAATCGTGCAACTCGGTCTGACGGTCATCAGCAATCAGATAACTGAGACGCGCCAATCCGTCCCCCAGATCAGTGGACACCTCCAAAGCCCCGGATCCCGGCTGACCAGGGGTACGGTAAATCAACTCGATTTCCTGCTTTTTCCCCGCTGCGAGAAGAAAAGAATGATTCGTCGAGGTGGCGGTCAGCCAATGGCCGACGGGAAGAGCGCACAAATGGACTTGACGGTCTTCCTCCACTTGGCTTCGGACAGTGAGCGTGACCACCACTTCCTCTCCCCGAGCATGCGCTTTGGCGGTGACTTTGTAGGCGGTCGCCTTGGTTTCATTAACCAGGTTTTCATAGAGCGCGCTGCCCATGAACTTCTGGGTCTCATGGTTCGGGTGCAGGTCATCATCAGGCTTTCCCGCCTCAAAATGGAACATGGTGTGGAGACGGTCAGAAACCTGAGTGATAGCCGCTTCAGACTCATAATTGGCAGGCACGGCCCCACCCAGCGAGGCGGTGTATTTCCCGAAATCCATGAAAAAAACGCTATTTTCCGCGGCCACCTCCTCCGCCACGGTGGCATAAGGTCGGGTCAACCCCCACTCGACCGGCTCAGGAAATCCCCGGATGAGATTCGGAGCCATCACGATCACATCAACCCCACGTCGCCGGCATTCCTCAACAACTTGGGACAGCGAGCGCCGGTAGGTGTCCAAGGAAAGATTTTGTTTGGAATCGTTGATTCCGTAATTCACCAACACCAGGTCAGGGTCATTGAGGAAGGCGGTGGTGGTCAAATATTGCAAGGCATCCACGGCGGTCCGCCCCCCGACGGCTAGATTCTCCACCTGAATTTCCTTCCCGAGATGCTCGTCCCACTTCTGCCTTTTGCCCTTTGGGGCGTTCACCATTCTGACGCCACCGGTATAGAAAAATCTCTTGGCCAGCATGGTGCCAAACTTGGCCACATACCCCTCGATGAAATCTTCACTCGTGTCCGGCACCGGCGTATAAACACGGGTCACACTGTCGCCCAGGGCAACAATGTGAACACGATCACGCCGTTCCAATTTGCGAAACGTCCGCGGGATAAACCCTTTCAATCGCTCGCGCTGCTGGGCCGTCAACACTCCGGGGTTCGGATTGTCTTCGCTCTCCCCCGGCCCGGCGGACGAAGCCGGAACCGTGTCCGAAGGCAGCACCGACGCTTCCTGAGTGCGCCCCAAGACCCCCATCAGCAGCCCCCCGGCCACTGCCATCAATAGTAAAAAACCTCTCATCCTTGATATTCAAAAATGTAAAATATTCCAACTTTGAAAAAAATCTCGTGGAAAAATTTAAAATTATCGTCGCCCTGACAGGGCCTGCTTGTCAAATGGGCTTCGCCAAATTCTCCGGTTGCATCCCGGAATGATAAGCCAGAAACTACCCGCCATGCGCTCCCCTCTCATCAGGGAAATCCCTGCCCATGAACGCCCACGAGAGAAACTTGCCACCCGCGGCCCAGCCTCCCTTTCAGATGCGGAATTGCTGGCGATTTTCTTCGGCACCGGGACCGCCGGCCTCAGCGCCATCGATCTCGGGCGCCAGCTTCTGGAGAGCCACGGCTCCCTGCAGCAACTTTCCCGAGCCACCGTGGCGGAACTCGCCTCTGAAAAGGGAATCGGCCCCGCCAAAGCCGCCCAATTGGCGGCGGTCTTTGAATTTGGCAGGCGCCTCGCTAGGGAGCGAATAGTCGAAAACCGCATCGACACCCCGGAGGCTGTGTTTGGCCTGCTCGGGGGTGAAATGCAGGCACTCCACCAGGAATCCGTTCGCGCCATCCTCCTCAATTCAAGACTGAATCTGATTCGGGTCCTGGAAATCACCCGGGGAAGCATCAATGAAAGCCTGGCCCCACCCCGGGAAATCTTGCGTGCCGCCGTCGTGGCCTCGGCTTATGGCTTCATCCTCGCCCACAACCACCCCTCCGGAGATCCAGCCCCGAGCGGAGCGGACCGAGCCCTGACCCGCCAGGTAAAGGCCGCCGCCGAATTATTGCGGATCGAGTTCCTCGACCACATCATCATCGGATCCCCATCTGAGTCGAACCACCAGCCCTATTTCAGCTTCCGGGAGTCAGGAATGCTTTAAGTCCGAGGCAAAACCGTGCCTTGACTCCTCTGCGGTTTGCGACCAAGTGCGCATCCTGAAAAGTCTTGAGCACTATTGATGAATATCCATCCGGCAGCAATTGTTCACCCCGACGCCCAAATCGGAGAAGGCGTCACGATTGGCCCCTTCAGCATTGTGGAGGCAGGGGCCGTGATCGGCAACGACTGCACGATCGGGTCCCACAGCATGGTTCTGGGGAGCGTCACCCTCGGATCCGGCACCACCGTGGGGCACGGCAGCATTCTCGGAGCGAATCCCCAGTCTATTGGCTTCGATCCTGCTATTAGCTCACGCGTGGAGATTGGCCCCAACAACATCATCCGTGAGCATGTCACGATCCACCGGAGCACCATTCGTGACGGGGTGACGCGAGTCGGGGAAGGCAATTACCTGATGACTGGTGTCCATTTGGGACACGATGTGACCATTGGTGACAACAACATTCTCGCAAACAACTGCCTGCTCGGAGGGCACGTTGTCCTGGGGAACCGGAGCTTCCTTGGGGGCGGCTCGGTCTTCCATCAGTTTGTCCGACTGGGAGATTTCGTAATGATCCGGGGCATCGTGGGGATCGGAAAGGATGTGCCCCATTACGTCGCCTGCGGCGCTG
This sequence comes from Akkermansiaceae bacterium, assembly GCA_024233005.1. Lineage (GTDB taxonomy): Bacteria > Verrucomicrobiota > Verrucomicrobiia > Verrucomicrobiales > DEV007 > JACKQE01. The sequence continues at coordinate 286,486 of JACKQE010000003.1, forward strand.
TCAACCGCGTCGCAGGCCTCAATATCGTCGGCTTGAGACGAGGCGGCTTCTCCCCAACTGTGCGGACGGAGATCAAAAAAGCCTTCAATTTGGTTTACCGGGAAGGCCTCAATCTGTCCCAGGCCTTGAGCAAGGCCGCTGAGTCCACCTGGATCCCCGAAGCCCAAACTTTTTTCGACTTCCTTTCCGTAAAATCGTCCAGAGGTTATTGTTTGACTCTGATGAGGACACTTGAGGATGCAGACTGAGCCCGCCAATGTTTCAAGAAACGAAAAAAATCCTGTTTTTTCGGTGGTTTTTTCCCCGGTACGTTGGTAAAGAGTGATGTGTCGGAGTGTTCGAAATTATAAGCATTTGAATTAATCCGAATTAATACGATTTTTGATGTCGGCTTACCAACTCAACGCCTTAACCATGACGTTTTGCACCAACTCTCCTACGAAGAGAGAGGTTTCCCCACCCATTTTTGTGTGGTTGATGATTCTCTTCGGTCTGTGTTTCCAATCCACCATTTACGGTCAAGACGCTCCTGCGGCTGACGATTCTGGATTCCAGATCAACAGTGACAACACCACCTTTGACCAAGCGTTAGGAATCGCCCGCGCCAAAGGAAACGTTGAAATCAAAATTGGAGGAACGGTTATCCAAGCCGGCGAAGCGGAATTCCACCAAACCACCGGAAAGGTCTATGCCCGCGACAACGCCCGGGTATTCAAAGATGGCGCCCTGTTCACTGGTGAAGAAATTATTTACGACACCAACACCGGTGAAGTGGTGTCCAACGAGTTCCGCAGTTCCTTTGACCCTGTGTTCTATGAAGCGGAAAACATCAAGGTTCCCACCGGCGATGAAGGCCAGATGATCGAACTCCACGATGCCACCCTGACATCGCATGACAATGCAGATCCCAATTTCAGGGTCAAAGCCAAGACCATCCGGATTTACCCTGGTGAGCGGGTCGTTTTCAAAAATTTGAAAGTTTATGCCGGGAATGCCCCTGTCTTGTGGTTGCCCTACCTCTCCCAGCCTTTGGACGATGAGTTAGGTTACTACTTCGTCCCCGGCTTCAATAGCACTTGGGGAGCTTTCCTACTGAACCAATACGGGTTCATGATTCAGGACCACACCTTGGCGAAAGCTCACTTGGACCTCCGTTCCGAGCGCGGACTGGCCGGCGGTATTGAATTCGAATCCGTCCGTCACCACGACAACAAAAATTTCGGCAACCTTAACCTTTACTACGCGAACGATCAGGATCCGCAGACCGCTTTCAATGGCAGAGTGAGGAATGATCCTGTCGATTCGGACCGTTACCGGGTGAATTTCCAGCACCGGGTCTATCTCCCTGGACCTGAAGAAAGCACCCTCTATCTCGATATCGACATCAACAAACTGAGCGACCAATACTTTTATCAGGACTTCTTTCCTCAGGAGTTCCGCACGGATCCCCAACCGGACAACTTGATCAACCTGGTCAAGTCCCATCCTCGGGGCACCATTTCATTGCTGGCCCGGGCTCAATTAAATGACTTTTTCCAGACCGACACCCGTCTTCCGGAACTGGCCGTTGATGTCACCAACGCCCCTCTGTTTGATTCGGGGCTTTTCTACACGGGATACACAACAGTCGGTATTCTGGATGAAGACCTTGGCTACAATGAAGAGAATTTGATCGCCCAGCGCGATGCGAACCAAGAGATCATCCGTCAGATGCAACTCGGTAACTACGTGATTCGTGGCGCCGATCTGGTCGACAAGACAACGGGGAAACTGATCAAGGAAAGCTACGACCAACTGGGCAATGAGTCCCTCATGACCACGATCGAGAGGGAACTCCAAGCTCGTGGATATGGGCGCTTTGACACCTATCACGAAATCTCCTATCCGGGCCAGATTGGGAATTTCCTCAATATCGTCCCGAAAGCCGGCGTTGGTTACACGAGTTACACCAACATCGACAGCCCGGACATCGACTCTTTCGACCGCACCACTCTCCATGCCGGGATCGACTCCTCACTGAAGTTCTCCAAGCTCTACCCCGAAGTGGAGAATGCGGCGCTCGGGTTGCATGGGCTTCGTCACATCGTGCAGCCCTATCTCAATTACTCGTGGGTCTCAACGGATGAGATTGGAAACAATTTCACCCCCATCGACCGCCTCTCACCAACCACCCGGTTGCGTCCCCTCGACATCCCCCGCTACACCGCGGTCGATGGCATCAATGACTGGAACATTGTGCGTTACGGCATTGGAAACCGTTTCCTGACCAAACGTGACGGGGGCGCCCACAATTGGTTGTCCATCAATTCCTATTTCGAGAGTTACTTGGATGATCCTGAATTCAACCGGGACGTTTCCAACCTCTTCACTGATGTGACTTGGAATCCTCTGCCCTGGATGAGTGCCCAGATCAATTCCCAGCTGCCCGTGTTCAACGATCCGATGGAATTCACGGAGGTTCAAAGCAATCTCTACTTCATGCCCACCGATTGGTTCCGTTTCAATGTGGGTTACTATTACCTGCAGGATCATCCCTTCTTCCTCGACTCTAACCTTGTCTCGATTGGGACCTATACCCGTCTGGGCGAACAGTGGGGTTTCTCCACCTCCCATCGGTTTGAAGCTGAGGACAACACTTTGGAGATCCAGCAGTACCAACTGCATCGTGACTTGGCCAGTTGGACGGCTGGAATTGGCGCCATCATTCGCGACAACCGCGGAGGTAAGGAGGAATTCGGAATCCTGATGAGCCTGACCTTGAAAGCCTTCCCGCGTCTTTCGGTTCCGCTTGATTTGGAGCCCGGATCGGGCCGTTGATGGACAGCGCCACTCTTTGAACGCCGAAAAGCCCGCGACCTGTTTGCGGGCTTTTTTGTGTTATTCTCCCATCGCGGCGGCGAGTACCTCCGCTTGAGTGGTGTCCCCTGGCCGGGCAAACTCGGAAACCACTTTCCCTTCCCGCATCACCAGAAGCCGATCGCTCATTCCCAAAACCTCCAAGAGATCACTGGAAATCAACAGGATGGCCTTGCCATCATTCGCGAGAGACCGGATGTGACGGTGGATTTCATACCGCGCCCCGGCATCAATCCCCCGGGTCGGCTCATCGAAAAGAAGCACCTCCGCATTTCTTTCGAGCCATTTGGCCAGGACCACCTTCTGCTGATTGCCTCCCGAGAGAGTCCCCACGACTTGATCGGGTCGTGCCAAACGGATTCCGAACCTTTCTCCATGGCGCGCAAACGCGGCAGTCTCCTGCCTGGCTGACAGCACACCCCATCGGGCAAATCGCCGCAGATTCGGCAGCGCAAAATTCGTCCGAACCCCATGACTGATGACAAGTCCCTGCCCTTTGCGATCCTCCGGCAAGAGAACAATCCCGGCACGAATGGCTTGGGCTGGTGATCGGAAACGACGCGGTATGCCCTTCAAAATCATCGACCCCGTTGATGGCTGATCGGCCCCGGCCAGGAGTCGCGCCAGTTCCGACCTTCCGGCCCCAATAAGTCCCGTCATTCCAAGGATTTCACCGGACCTGATTTCGAAACTCACCCGCTGAACAGCGGGCGGACGTCCCAAGTTCTCCAACCTCAACACGACGTTCCCGGTATTGGGCTGTTCCGCTCGATTGGGGAATTCTTGCGAAAGCGACCGTCCCACCATGTGCTCGATGAGCTGTGACCGGTCCAAAGTTCCTACGGGCCGGTCAATTACGGTTTTTCCATCCCTCAGGATATGGATGCGATCCGCAATACGACCAATTTCCTCCAACCGGTGACTGATGTAAACCAGCCCAAGCCCCCCCCGTTTCAACTCGCCCAACAAAGCGAGCAAGCGTTCGGTTTCCTCGTGGGTCAGCGATGCCGTGGGCTCATCGAGGATCAGAATCCGAGCCTGCACTCCCAAAGCACGGGCTATTTCCACCTGTTGCTGCTGGGCAATGGTGAGCCGGCCACATTTCACCTCCGGAGAAACCGCCAAACCGATGTGTTCCAACCACTCTTTCGCGAGCCGGGTTTCCTCTTTTCTCCTCAATACGCCAAACCGGGAGAGATCCCGCCCCAGAAACAGATTGTCCCTCACCGTCAGTTCTGGCACCAACGTCAGTTCCTGATGGATGACCGCAATGCCGGCTTTGCTTGCGGCTCCAGGAGAGGCCAGCCGCAGGTTCTGCCCACGCATCCGCAGATTTCCACCATCCGGAGTTTGGGCTCCGGCGAGGATCTTGATGAGGGTGGATTTCCCGGCTCCATTTTCGCCCAATAGAGCGACGCACTCCCCTTCATGAAGATTCAGGGTGACCTCATCCAGTGCTCTGACACCCGGAAAGGACTTTGAGACATTCTCTATTTCCAGGAGAGGAGCCACCACCAAAGATCAACAAGTTGAAACGTCTCAGGGACGGCTTCCAAACTCCTTGTCAGCGTCCGACTTCCGGTACAGTGCCGAATCGATCGGCTGGTCGGAAGGCACTTCCTTGCCGGCCAAGTGATCCATGATGGCCTGAATGGTACGGCGACCGATCTGTTCTGGGAATTGAATGGGATCGGCATAGATCTTTCCTTCGTGAATAGCCACCCTTCCTTCATCCTGTCCATCGAAGCCAATGACCGGAATCAGATCCTGCTTGCCTGCTTTTTCCAAAGCCGCCACCGCTCCCAACGCAGAGGGATCGTTGATGGCAAAAATTCCCGCCAATCCGGGCTGCGATTGGATCAGATCCTCCGTCACTTTGAAGCCTTTTTCTGTTTGCCCGTCCCCCGGCAGTTCAGCGACAAGGTCGATTTTACCTTCCTCGCGGCTGGCATTGTACCTTGCCAGGACATCCTTGAAGCCCCGCACCCGCTCCTGACAACTCTCCACCGCCCTGAAATCCAAAACCGCGACCTTTCCGCCGGTTTCTCCGATGGCCTCGATCATGGCCTGCGCCGCTAGCTGGCCTCCTTGAAAATTGTTCGTGCCAATGTGAGAAACGACTTTTGCCGCAGGGTCCTTGCACTTGATGTCGAATGTGAAAACCGGAATCCCGGCCTCATTGGCTTTTTTGATCGGTTCGGCAATGGCATCCGATTGACAAGGATTGATCGCGATCGCCGCGACCTTTTTGACAATGAAATCCTCTATCTGCGAAGCCTGTTTGCGGACATCATGGTCCCCGCTCACATAGACCACATCGAAGCCCTCTTTGGCAGCCTCATCGACCATGGCATCCTGGATGGTCTTGAAAAACGGGTTGGACAGAGTCAAACAGGTCGCAGCGATGATTCCCTTGCTCTTGGGCGCGTCCGCGACAGGCGCTTTGTTTCCGGCATTTTTGTCGCAGGCCCCCACGAAACAAGCAACCACGATGGCCAGAAGGCCTATCCACACCATTCGACTACCACCAAAATTCAGCATAGCCCCAGTGTGCCGAACCCGCTCGAAGATGTCAAAACCGAACTTGGGGCTGGAAGGAAGACACCCCAGCCTCAAGTGGGCCTATTTTTTGATACCCCTGCCGCTACCACCACCGCTGCTTTTACTGCTACCACCGCCGCTGCTTTTGCTTCTTCCATCACCACTTCCGCTGCTTCGATGGTCTCCGGAACCGCCACGGTGCTCACTGCTGGAACGGGAACTCCCACCACTGTCACGGGACTTGGACGCAGAGGACGATGAGGAGGAGCTTTTCCGGTAGCGGTCGCCGTCCCGGCTTTCCAACTTCAATTTGTTCACATCGTAGCCTTTGGAATTGTACCAACCCACTGAATGGTATCCTTCAGGCCGGGTTTTGCTTCCCGTACTGCCGGCCACAATTTTGTAACCTTCTTTGGATTTGCTGGATGATCCCGAAGAGGAAGATTTCCGATCCGATTCGCGCCGGTCATCATCGTGATCGTGGTAATCGCGTCGGTAACCATATGGATAGCCCCGGGAATAGGAAAATGGATAACCGTAACCATACCCTCCGTAATCATGATAATCCCTGTAACCGAAGGAATCATACCGGTAGGACGGATCATAACGGTTGTAGGAAGAACTTCCGTAGCGGTACACCGTCTCAGCATAGCGTGGGGGGCCATAAGCCAAGCCGGGACCGTAGGAGCTGACGCAGGAGGTCAGACCAACGGCGACACCCGGCAGAAAAAGCAGCCGGGCCCAATAAGTGAAGCGGGGGGAGTTCATGGGGAGCGGGAACGGAAACGTCCCTTGTAATGACGACTTTCACCCATTTTGGTCGCCGAACAACAAAGAACTCCGCAGATCCCCCGAGACCGGCCTTGCCATCGTTTGCCAGTCAGTTCTATATAACGACCTATGCAAAAAAACATCTGTCGCTGGGGCATCATGGGAACAGCCGGGATCGCTCGCAAAAATTGGCAGGCTATCCGTAATAGCGGCAATGGCAGGCTCGTGGCGATCGCCAGCAGGGACCAGTCGCGGGCCCAGGCCTACATTGATGCCTGTCAGGCCCAAATTGCCCATCCCGTCAAACCTCGGGCCGAGGGCACCTATGAAGCATTGATCGAGGCCCCTGACATCGACGCCCTTTACATCCCTCTTCCCACCGGTCTGAGAAAAGAGTGGGTGATCCGGGCCGCCAAAGCCGGGAAGCACGTGCTTTGTGAAAAACCCTGCGGATCGACGGTTGCAGATTTGGAGGAAATGGTGGAGGCCTGCCGCGAATCCGGAGTCCAATTCATGGATGGCGTCATGTTCATGCATGGCACCCGGTTGGCGCGACTGCGCGAAACGTTGGATGACGGGACCAGTCTTGGCCGGCTCAAACGCGTCGCCTCACAGTTCAGCTTCCTCGCGCCACCGGAATTTTTTGGCGGAAACATCCGCACCGATCACCAGTTGGAACCACTGGGCTGTCTGGGCGACCTCGGCTGGTATAACATCCGGTTCACCCTCTGGGCCCTGGGCTATGAAATGCCGCTCCTGGTGACCGGTCGGTTGCTTGATCAAACCGCCGACGGTGTGCCGACCGAGTTTTCCGGGGAACTGCTCTTTTCGAGCGGAGTCTCAGCCTCATTCTATTGCTCTTTCGTGACCGAACATCAGCAGTGGGTGAACCTCAGTGGCACCAAAGGCAACGTGCAACTCGATGACTTTGTGCTTCCTTGGTATGGGTGTGAAACAACCTACCGGATCTCGAATGCCCATTTTGAATTGAACGAGTGTGAATTCCACATGGAACGTCACGTTCACACCGTTGCCACTCGGGAGTATGCCAACAGCCATGCGACCTCCCAGGAAACGGCCCTCTTCAGACGCTTTGGAGACTTGGTGCTCTCCGGCAAACCGGACTCCCATTGGCCGAATATTGCTTTGCAGACCCAAAGAGTGATGGAGGCATGCCTGCTTTCCGCCCGCCGGGGAGGGCAGGAAACCGCCCCTTAAGGCTCCCAAAAGGACCTTCATTACCCCAAATTTCGCCGAATTCCGTTTTGATCCGGGTCGATTCGGCGCTATAAATGGCCCTCTCCCTAATCCCAGCCGATCATTCGGATCAACCCACTCATGAAATCTTCCTCCCTGCTTTCCATCCTCTGCGCTCTTACCGCAGGGGCGTTCATCCAACTACCATCGACTGCTTCCGCCCAGGCTGTTGACGCCGGTGAAGCCGCTCGGTCCATGCTCGAGAAGTATAAGGGCACCATGGTCGTGGTCTCTGTGAAGGGACTTCTCAAAGCCAGTGGTGGAGGCAAATCGCTTCCAGACCAACCCCAGCTGCGGCGCACTCTCGGCACTGTGGTGGCGGAAAACGGCATGGTGGTGGTTTCCAACGCGGCCATCGATGCCAGTGTCGGACTGACCGGCAAGAAGGCCAAAAACGGTGAGGAAGTAGTCACCATCGAAGGAGTCAAAACTGAATTCGAAGCCGCTGAAGTCGCCTATGGCGACGGCACCGCCATCAAAGCCCGGGTCATCCGGCAGGATGCCGATGCTGATGTGGCGTTTCTCCTCCCCGATCCCGCCGATGCCAAGGCCAAAGGAAAAGAGTCCTTCACCATGATTGACCTCAAAGATTTCGCCTCCTCGGCCAAGGTGGGTGACGAGGTGGTGGGGCTTTCCCGTGCGTCCGAGGTTTACGGCTACATCGCCACCGTCATTGTCGGTCGCATCACCGGGGTTTTCAATCCTCCAGGAACCGGTGACCGGACTTACTACATCACCACCGCAGGCACCGCCCAGGGCATTCCCATTTTCACCCTTGATGGAAAACTCGTCGGAGTGACCCTGGAGCGCATTGTGCAGGGTGAGCGCACCGGTATTCTCGGTACCCTCCCAGCCAGTTCTCTCTCCATCATGGCCAATTTGGCGTTGGAATCCGCCAAACAAACTCCAACGGCCCCCTCTCCTGCTGCTCCTGCAACCGGCGCTCCAGCAACTGGCGCTCCAGCAACCGGCAAAGGCAATCCCTGAACCGGCAGCCCCTCCCAAGCAGCTATGATCTCCAAAAAACCCGGAGGAGTCCTCTCCCCCGGGTTTTTTGTTCTCTTTTGCCGCATCCTTTCTACTCCGCTGATTTTCCCCCCTTCACCCCCGTCGAGAAACCTTTCGCACTCCCCGGGAAGGAAAATTCTCCCCCCTCTCCATGTTTGAACTGTTCCGCAAAAAAAACGGAAACTACAAAGACGATCTGCTTTCCGGGCTCACCGTGGCGCTGGCCCTCGTTCCGGAAGCCATCGCTTTTGCCTTTGCGGCTGGCGTCGACCCGCTCATCGGTCTCTGGGCAGCTGTTTTCATGGGCTTCATCACCGCCGCCACCGGGGGCCGCCCCGGCATGATCTCCGGAGCCACCGGTGCCATCGCCGTGGTGGCGGGCAAGGCAGTGCAGCATGGTGACCACCTCGGGGAAGGCCTCGGGCTGCAGTATCTTTTCGCGGTCATCATGGTGGCCGGTCTCATCCAGATACTCTTCGGTTTGCTCCGACTGGGCCGCTTCATCCGCCTCGTCCCCCATCCGGTCATGATCGGTTTTGTCAATGGTCTCGCCATTGTCATTCTCATGGCCCAGTTCCCTTCCTTCCGCGACGTTTCCTCCGGAGAATGGCTCACTGGCCTGCCCATGGCCATCATGGTCGGTCTCGCCGCCCTCACGATGCTGATCATCCACTTTTTGCCAAAGGTCACCACGTCGGTGCCCTCAACCCTGGTCGCCATCATTGCCGTGGGACTGGTGGCCTTCTTCTTTTTCAAGGACTCGCCCACGGTGTCCGATGTTCTTGCCAAGTCAGCCAACAACCCCGAGGGACAGCTCTCTGGCTCTTTCCCTTTGCCCGCTTTACCAACCGGCATTGCCTGGGCCACGGAATGGCAATTCATTTTCAAAACCGCTTTCATCGTGGCCATGGTGGGAATCATCGAGTCCCTCATGACCCTCCAACTGATCGACGAGATCACGGATACCCGGGGCCAGGGCAACCGGGAGTGCATCGCCCAAGGGGGGGCCAATTTCCTCTCCGGACTTTTTGGGGGCATGGGAGGGTGTGCTATGATTGGTCAGTCACTGATCAACATCAAATCCGGAGGCCGAGGCCGGACCTCGGGAATCACGGCCGCTCTGGCTCTTGCGTTTTTCATCATGATGGGTGGGCCGGTCATCGAAAAAATTCCCATCGCCGCTTTGGTCGGGGTGATGTTCATGGTCGTCATTGGCACCTTTGAATGGTCTTCTTTGAGGACGTTTGGAAAGGTTCCCTTCTCTGAAATCATCGTCATCTCGACGGTCACCTTGGTCACGGTGTTCCTCCACGATCTGGCAACGGCCGTATTCATCGGCATCATCCTTTCCGCTCTAGTCTTTGCCTGGGAGAGCTCGAAACACATTCTTGTGAAAGTGGAAAAAGAAACTGCGGAAGAAAAAATCTATTCGCTCCAAGGGCTCCTCTATTTCGGCTCGGTCCGCGAGTTTAACGACCACTTCCAAGCCAGCTCGGACGTGCCAAACATCGTGATCGATTTCGTGGGAGCGCGCGTCTGTGACATGTCGGGCCTGGAAGCGATCAATGCCATGGCGGAGCGTTACCGCAAGGCAGGCAAGCACCTGCGACTGCGGCACCTCTCGGCCGACTGCCGGCGCATGCTGGAGAAGGCCGGCACCATGGTCGATGTGGAAGTGCTCCCGGATGATCCCGCCTACTCGGTGGCCAATCTTCGGCGCAATGCGATCTGAAGGATGACTTGCCTGGCAAAAGGCGGAACGCCAAGGCAATTTCAGTCGTCACCAGCCTCACACCCCGGTATATTCCCGCATTCGATATGCTGGAATTATTCATGATTGTCCTCCTGCTGTTGGGGAACGGCGTTTTCGCGATGGCGGAAATTGCCCTCATCTCGGCGGCACCCTCCCGTCTTAAAGCCCTGGCCGACCAAGGGAACCGTGGAGCTCGCAAAGCTCTCGCCTTGTCCCAGAAGCCGGAAAGATTGCTCAGCACCGTGCAGATCGGCATCACGCTTGTCGGGGTGCTTGCCGGCGCATTCGGAGGCTCCACCCTTTCTGCCAAACTGGCCCCAATCATCGCGCTTGTCCCCGGCCTGTCCCCCGAGGTGGCCCAACAGGTCGCCTTCTCCCTGGTGGTCGCAGGCATTGCCTACCTGTCTCTCATCATCGGGGAATTGGTGCCGAAAGGCCTCGCCTTGAGGCAGCCGGAACTCATCGCCTGCGTCATGGCCCGGCCCATGGATGCCCTCGCCAGGCTCGCCAAACCGCTTGTGTGGTTCCTCGAACTGAGCACGCGGGCAGTGATGGGCCTTTTCGGAAGAGCCCCGTCTCGCCAGGCGGGTCCGACCCGGGAGGAAATGCATGTCCTGATTAGGGAAGGGGCCGTGACCGGAGTGATCCAGGAAAACGAATCCGACATGGTCACCGGACTGCTCGATCTCCGGGATTTGAGGGCCGAGGAAGTCATGCAGCCTAAACCCAAAGTGCGCTTTATGCATGCCGGGGACGCCCTCGATTCAGCCCGGTCGGTGGTGCTGAACTGCAATCAGGAGGTCTTTCCCGTGATTGAAGGCAACCGTGACCAGGTGCTGGGGACGGTCTCCCTCCGGGAACTTTATGGCTCCATCGATTCCAGAGCTGCGCTGGGAAGCATCGCCCAACCAGTGGTGTTTGTGCCGGAGAATCAACCCGCCCTGTCGCTCCTGGATACCCTGAGAAAAGCCCCCCACTCCGCCGCCATCGTGGTGGATGAATTCGGAACGGTCAGGGGCATGGTGACCCTGCGGGACCTGATCGAAGAGATTGTGGGGGACTTGTCAAAAGCCCTGCCGGATGCCACCGCGGCGGTGATCCGCGAGACCGGCCCAGGCACTTGGCTCGCCGATGCGTCCATGGAGATCGATGAGGTAACCCGTGCCATTCCCGAAATCGAGGCACTCGTCGAAGCGGAGGACGATCCATTCCAAACTCTGGGAGGCTACCTCATGCATCGCATGGACCGGTTGCCCACGGAGGGGGAGATCTTCTCGGAAGGCGACTTCAGTTTTGAAATCCTGGACATGGACCGACACCTCATCGACAAAGTACTGATCCGGCAGCAGCCCAAGGAGTCGGACAGCGAAGTCGAAGAACCTCACGATAGCTGAAAGGCAAAGAACTGGATCACAGGGCTCCGCTTTGCTTGATGTCGAGATACCGATTGGCCAGGGCGATCGGCAGATCCTGCGCCGGAGCATCGACCGCGATAATGCCATGACTTTGCAGGGTTTCGATGACACCCCGTCGCTCCTGAAAGTATCGGTGGGTTGCCGCAAGTTCCAAGGCATCCTGAAGCGTGACCACCGGCTTCTCCAACCGATCCTGGAGCGACTTTTCCCTTAGTGTCGCGGTGACAACAAGATGCCGGGTGCGGAGCAGACGCAGGGCCGGCATGAGGTCGCCCGAATCTTCCGAGCGGAGATTGGTCAAAAGCACCACCATGGCCCGTCGCCGTTGACGAGTCATCAGAAGGTTGGCGGCTTCGGTGAAATCGGTGGGCTGGAGACTGGTTTCGTAATCATAGAGATGGTTGAGGATGGCATTCATCGCCGGGGCGCCTTTCACGGAGGGAAGCCAGCGCACCGGCTCCCCACCTGTGAGGACCCCCACCTGGTCGCCTTGACGCAGCGCGACATAGGAGAGAAGGAGCATCGCGTTGAGGCAGTGGTCGAACTGCGGCAGTTCACCGTCGAGCGCCCTCATCCTCAAACTGTTGTCCACCAGCATCACAACATGCTGGTTCCGCTGCTCCTGGTAGTCGCGGCTCACCAACTGGCGGTGGCGCGAGGTGGCTTTCCAATCGATTTGGGAGAGGGCATCACCGTCCTGGTATTCCCTCAATTGATGGAACTCCCGGCTGACTCCCCGCAGGTTGCGGCGGACGATTCCCATCTGCCGTTCGCGCTGCTCCATCGCGAGCAGGGCGAACCGGATGACAGATTGGTAATTGGGATACACTTTGGTCTCACTGGATCCGGCAAAACGTTCCCGTCTCAGCCAAAACCCGAGCGGAGAACTGAGCAGCGCTTCCGCCTCACCAAATGCCACCCGTCCCCGACGCAGGAACGTGACCGGATACGTGATGGAGGCCCTGCCTCCTCCGTCGAGGTACCCCACCCAGGGCATGTCCTCAGTCTTGACTTCGGCCGGAGATCCGTCAAGCAGAGTGACCCTGGCCCCCAGGCGGCCGGGCAGATGAACCACGAGAGTAACCGTCTCGGCCACGCCCAACGCATACCGTTCCTTTAAATGCCGTTCTCCGGTGATCCGTGGCCTCGCCGCCCCCATTACCCCGTCAGCGATGGCGAGGAGCGTCAACAGAGCCAGCACCGCCCACCAAACCGGGGTGACAGAAGGCACCAGCGCAGAAGCCAAGCCCAAGCCCGTCAGCAGGCCGGCACCTTTCAACAATGTTCCGCCAGGTCGCATGGTGATTCTTGGTCAGCCTGGAAACAGGCTTAGCGACGCGGAGCCTCCACCGTCTGCACGACTGAGGCGAGAATCTCGTCGATGTGGTGACCGCTAATGGCCAGCTCCGGAGCCAGGGCCACCCGGTGCCGCAGCACCGGAGCGACGGCACGCTTCACATCATCCGGGGTGATGAAATTCCGGCCTGCCATGAGGGCATAAGCCTTGCCCACCCGCACCAGACTGATCGCTCCGCGTGTGCCAGCCCCGAGGGCGATGCCGCGGGCTTCCCGGGTGGCCCGCACAAGCCTCACCGCATAATCAACCACTTCATCCACCGCCCTGACCGCGGCACAGATCTCCTGGGCTTGGATCATGGCCGCCGGATCACAGACCACGTCGACACTGCGGGGATCAATCCCCCGGCCACCGGCACCGCTGGCGGCCCGGAGCACCACGTCCCGTTCCTCATTGAGCCCCGGATAATCGATGATGATTTTCATGATGAACCGGTCGAGTTGGGCTTCCGGCAGCGGATACGTCCCTTCATGTTCGATGGGGTTCTGGGTCGCCAGAGCCATAAAAGGCGGCGGTAGGGCGAGACTATCTCCGTCGATCGTCACCTGCTGTTCCTGCATGACCTCCAACAAGGCTGACTGGGTTTTTGCGGGAGCCCGGTTGATTTCATCCGCGAGCAGCAGATTGGCAAATACTGGGCCTTTGCGCAGGCGGAAAGTCTGGCTGGCCATGTCAAACAAACTGTGACCGGTGACATCCGAGGGCATGAGATCGGGGGTGAATTGGATCCGGCTGAAATCCCCCCCAAAGGTCCGCGCCAGTGCCAACACCAGATGGGTTTTTCCAAGTCCCGGTTTGCCCTCCAACAGGACATGTCCCCCCGCTAGAAAACTGGCCAACACCTGCTCAATTACTTCATCCTGTCCATGGAAAACCCGCCGCACCTGGTCACGGATCTTTCCGATCAACTCACCGGCATCGACAAATGATTGATCCAACTGCCCCTCGGGAACAGGGGAAATGGCCGAAGCGGTGGCAGACGGAAAGGAAGGCGGCGACGTAGGGTTGGGAGACGGGGACTCGTTCATGATGGTGAGGTAAAAACGGTAGATGCCAAGTGAAAGAAGGGATCAAAGACGGGATTCGATCTGTTGCAGATCCTGCATGAAATGAACAAACGCGTTGGGCTCTAGTGGCGGAGGCCCCGACCAAACGGCCCGGGCCCGATCGATGGGGACTCCGCCCACTTCGCTGAGACGGGAAACCACAATCTCATCCCCGGCCAGAGTCCCGGCGAAAAGCTTGCCTTCGACGAGACGCCTCAACCTGTCACGCGCCGCTTGAATGAGGGCAGAAGACTGTCCCTGATTCCAGAGAAAGCGGCCTGTCATCCCCACATGGGCTGAGAAATCTTTGACCTCGTCCTGGACCCGGCTTTCAAGGATTTTGCCGAACCTGGACAGCTCCCGCCACAGCCACAAGCCAAGGGCAAGGAGTATGGCAATCACAACCTGCCAGCCATGGTGCCAAAGCAGACCAAAAAACGACACATCAGCACCGCGCAGCACCCAGAAGGCATGACCATCCTCGCCTAACACCCCTAAGAGCAGCGCGGCGTGATCCTGATCCCCGATGAAACGGTTTCGCCAAAACCAGGCATCCGGAATGACGGTGACGCGCCCCTGTCCCAACCGGATCGAGAGCAACTTGCTCGCCTGGGGCTTGCCCAGGGAAAACTCCCCGGGCCTCAGGGATCGTCCCAATTGCACCGGCAGTCCCGAACGATCCCCCACCCGCAGCGTTTCTCGGTGGAGTGAGAGGGTCAATGTCTCTCCCGGGTTTCCGATAGGTTCCTCCCGGATCGTGACTCCGACAGAGGTGAGCAAGGGATGACGGACTTCCTCCTCCTTGTCATCCTTATCCTCCTTGTCAATTTTTCCGGCCGGAGACTTCTTTTTCTTTTTTGAGTTGTCTCCCGCCGGTTCCTGCTTCGTCGGCGGCAGCTCTTTCCCCCGCTCGCGCGGGGCTTCCTCCCGCTCTGCCTTGATCTCCGTGGGTGCCTCCGCAGACTGCTTGCCGTGCTCCGAGTGGTCAGGGGTTTTGTTCCCGAAATCATGCTTGGACTCCTCCCCAATGACATCTTCAAAGTCATTCTGAAAGCCATTCGCGCCATCGATGGCGTAAATCACATGCCCGCCTTTGCGAACCCAGGAGATGAAACGGTCCGCCGTCCCCTGCGAAGAAATGGCCTCGGCAGGAGCGAACAACACCACTCCGCTGTCGGGCATTTCTGATAGCCTCCCCACCACTTTCGCTTCGAAATCGTAAGCTCCGAGAAAGCGCTGGGCCGCAAGAAAGGGGTTGGCTCGGGCTTTGCCGAGATACCCGATCGTGCGCTCGACCTCATCCACCTTACCACATCCGGCCGTCAGCCCCCCTAGGACAAGCATGGCCAGCCGTCTGATGTTGACCTCCGCCCCCCTCCTCATGAGGCACCTCCTTTCGGTTTGGCAATGACTCCCGTTTGGAAGAAGGGCCAAGCCTCGCAAAGGCGGAGCATGTGATCCTCCCGGGGCAAAGTCCCTCCGTATGCTGCCTGTGTCCAAACCGTGGTCAACTCGGACAAGTAATCCGGCCGGGCTTCCTCTCCGGCCTGACGCGCGCGAATCAAGCAATCTCCCTCCGTGTCGCTCTCTTCGATGGGCAGCCTCACCTCGGCAACTAGGCGGGAAATGGCTCCTCGATAGAGCAACCCCAGAGCCTCACGCCCCAAGCCTTCGGACCAGAGTTTCCGTGCCGCTCGGGGAATATCCGAGGGCAGGGCTTCAGGACGAATGTCCATCCCCATAACCACCGCTGCCCGACGGACCAGATGGCTACTTGGCTTTCCGCCAACACCGCGGTTGAAAAGGTAGGCATGCCTCACCACCCAGTAAATCGCACCGGCCACCAAGGCCACCACCAAAATCCAAACCAAGACCTGAAACAAGTGACCGAAAAGGGTGCCTACCACCGGGACCTGGGGGGCGTTTTGACGGTAAACTCGGATCTTTTTTTTGTGAACTTTGAAATCCTCATGGGCCAGCACTTTGTCCATGGTGTCCCCCGGAGTCTTGCCGGGTTCGATCACTGCCGCCTCCCGCTTCGCGTCCGGGAGGTTTACTGAGGGTGAGCCGGATTCCGCAGTCCTGGCACTCGCGCCCGAAAGCCCCAGGGAGAGAGCCGCCAGAAACCAGACCGGCAAGGACACCCCGGAGAGGTCCGGCTTGGCATCCTTGGCTCCCTGGATGTCAAGCCGGTCCGCGATGCTCCGAAACGTCAGATCGATGTCCCAACCTTCCATGTGGGTCCGGGTGTTGAGATACAGACCGAATCCACCGCCAACATAGAACAATTCAATGAAAGGCATCGCCACCAGATAGGAAAGGAGGAGAATCCAACGCAACAGACTGGTGGGATCCTGCAACTCATCCCCCAGAATCATTTCCCCGACTTCGGCGAGTTCCGGCTTCATCAGGTCGGGCAGAAAGCCGTAGACCAGCGCCGCCACCCCACAGGTTCCCAACACCTCAAAAATGCCGCAACAGGCCATCAAGGAGAGCGCGGTCCCTCCACCATGGCTGGAAATCACCCGGCTCCGCTTTCCATAAGCACTGCCGGTTTGCCCTTCCAGCACCCTCACCGGAAGCAGCAGAGCCCGACCCGTTGAAAGCCGCCGCAACAGCATAATGTCGAGCGCATTCCGCAACAAAGGAAGAGGGGTCCCGCGGATCACCTCCTGCCATCCCGGCTTGGTTCCAAAAAGAGCCCGTCCCAGATAGAAAACCGCCAGCCAGTCATAGGCGGGCTTGAGAAACCAAATCAGGAAAAATGTCCACCAAGAAGCGCCAAAGACGACCATGCACAGCAACCACCAAGGGACGATCAATCCCAGCCACAAGCCCAACAATTTGGGAAGGTGTTGCCGTGTCAGGACAAATCCCAGATCCACGGCCTCCCAGGGAGCGCGGGGACGGATCACCGCAGTGATG
Source organism: Akkermansiaceae bacterium (assembly GCA_024233005.1). Classification (GTDB taxonomy): domain Bacteria; phylum Verrucomicrobiota; class Verrucomicrobiia; order Verrucomicrobiales; family DEV007; genus JACKQE01. Next base: position 303,415 of record JACKQE010000003.1, read on the forward strand.
TCCTCAATCTTCATTCCAGAGCCTGCGACCTCCGTCCGCTAACGCTGAAGTACACTGCGAGAAAAACCCACCAAAAAATGCCAAAGCTGTATTTTACGGAGGGCGGGAGCGATTGGGCGGACCAAAACCCCTCGATCATCGCAGCCACGACGGTCATGGCCGCGGCTCCCAAAATGAGCGGCAACGCGGCCTTCGCCGACTGACGGATCGCCTCCGCTCGGCGGTACCGCCCCGGAAAAAGAGCCGCCAGCCCCAGCTTCATCCCAGCCATACCGGAGATGACCGCCCCAAGAAGTTCCCAACTGGAGTGTCCCGCGGTGAATTTGAAAAAAGCCTCCGGATTGCAGTTCTCCACCACGTAACCGGTCGCCGCCCCAATCTGCAGTCCATTGAACAGCAGTACCAGGAGTGCCCCCACCCCATAGACGATGCCTCCGGCGAAGCACTTGAAGTCAATGCTCACATTGTTCATGATGTAGAAGCCGAACATCTGGAAATTGGAGTCGAACTTCTCCCGCATTTTCTCCACGGCCTCACCGCCGGAATACATGGATTCCATGGCGGACATGCCCTCGCTGCCGAGGACCGATTCCACCCAGCGGGGATCGTGGTGCGCCGAGAAGGCGAGCGCAAAAAACGGCCCCCAGAAGAACAGGAAGGCCCACCAGAAAAGTTTCCAATCCCGACGCACCGCCCTGGGAAATCCCGTCACAAAAAAGCTGACGACCCGGGCGCCCCACGGCTGGTGAGCCCGGTAAAGTTGCCGGTAGGCGCGGATGATGAGTTCATTGAGCCTTTCACAAAGCGCCAATCCATACATGCGGTGTTCCGCCAGCGTCAGATCATGGCAGGCTTGACGGAACAAAGCGGGAACTTCCGCCACGGCCGTATCCTTGCGTCCCGATTCCAACCCATCAACCAACCACTCAAGGCGGCGCCAGGCCGGTTCATTGCGTTGCTCAAATTCCTGTTTGGTCATTTCTGCAGGATCATGTCAGACGGTGGGTAGTCCCGCGGACCAGCGGCGGTGGCACGAGGAGACTCCGTTGCGTTTGGGATGACTCCCCGGACGACGGACCAACGGATTCCCGGAGCAGCCAGGCGGCCATGCGCCAGAGCCGCCAAACGCCCTCAACACCGCCCGGTCCCGCAAGCGGACCCGAACGCCCGGCCAGTTCGATTTTGCGCTCATCGGACCAAAGACTGGCCCGTTGGTAAAAGGCCACGATGGCCTGCTGCTCCTCACGGGAAAGCACAATCGTCGGGGCCAGCGGCTCCAATGCCCCCAAGGGAGGCGGCCTCAGACGACTGTAGCTTTCCGCTTCCCGGACATAGATCACCACCGTGCCCGCGGCGAGATCCCCGAGGCGCTGAAAGGAGCGCGTCGTCAGACAAAAGAACATTCCCACGAGGTAAGTGGCCGGCACCAGACCAATCGGAGGGAGGCCATCGACGATGCGCAGGAGGCTCCGGACAAAAGCCTGCCCCCAGGTCACCGGCCCTCCGTTCACCTGGACCACCCGCAGCTTCATGGCCCTCTTGCCTGGCGTGGCTCCGCGCTTGCCGGCCTCAAAAGGAACGGAGTAAAACCAGTAGAGCAGGAAAAAAAGGATCAAAAAGACTCCCAGACCAATTTCTGACCCCACCGCACTGCTCACCACCCCGATCAGAATCGACAGGGCCAGGAAAATGCCCAACTGGATGGCGAGGTCGATCAGCCCAGCCGCCAACCGCACCATGGGTCCGGCCGGACGAAGACGAATCTCCACGCCTTCCGCGATTTCAATGCGTTGCAGGGTATCCAACTTCATTCCAGAAGACAACCGACGGAGTTGTGATACCGCTTCCTGTCCGTAGATTCAAGCCCGGATCGAAGGGAAGGCGTATTCTTCCGGATCCCTGAATATCGCCACCCCGATCCGCGTCCAATGGTCTCCAACACGGCAAAACCGGGTCAGGATCCCAAAAATGCAGTTTGACGGAGATCGACCCGGCGCCACTTTAGAGTATGGCAATGAGGGATTATCCACAGCAATGTTCGTTCTGCCATTGGCTTTTCATCAGTGTCCTTCTCACAGGGACTCCCCTGCTCCGTTCCGAAGAAAAGCCTGCCCAGGAGGTCAAAGTCGGCAAGGATCGGATCGCCTTGGTGATCGGAAATGGGGACTATGCCAATGGCTCGGTCCTCGCCAATCCCGTCAATGACGCCAAGCTGATCGCACAATCCCTCGAAGCGGCCGGCTTCTCGGTGGACTTGGCCACCGATGTCACCAACCAGGACATGGCAAAACATGTCGCGCAGTTCAGAACCAACGCAGAAAGTGCCAAGGCCGCCTGGTTTTACTATGCCGGCCATGGCATGGAGTTGAAAGGGGTCAACTACCTGGTGCCGGTGGACGCAGTGCTCCAAGGGGAGTATGAGGTCCCCTTCAAAACGCTTCCTCTCGATCTGGTTCTAGAGGCCATGGCGGAAGCCGGAACCCCGCTTAAGGTCGTGATCCTGGACTGCTGCCGCAACAATCCTTTCGGCCGCAGTTGGAGACGAAGTGGCGCGGCAGGGCTGTCTCAGGTCAGCAGCACACCGGAAGGCACCATTGTGACTTTTGCGGCCGCCCCGGGCAAAACCGCCGAGGATGGCGAGGGCAAAAACAGCCCTTTCACAACGGCGCTTGCCGCCGCACTGAAACAGCCCGGACTGGAAATTGACCAAGTTTTGAAAGAAACCGGGCGGAAGGTCAAAGAAGTTACCGAAGGCCGCCAACAACCATGGGTCAATTCCAGCTTTTTTGACAAATTTGTGGTCATTCCAGGAGTGGAGCCAATTCCCGCCCGCCCCCCCTACCCCCCGCCCCCAAGGTCAGCAGCTACGATCTCTTTGCAGGCAAAAAAGCCGGCGAGCTCAAGGAAATTGCCTTCACGCCGAAACTGCGCATGAGGTTCCATTGGTGCCCCCCCGGAACATTCCTGATGGGCAGTCCCGAGTCTGAAAAAGCCGCGCTGATCCAAGCAGGATTTAGAGAGAATCAGATTTCGGACGAGACCCAGCATCAGGTGACTCTGACAAAGGGCTTTTGGATGGCGGAGACCGAAGTCACTCAGGCCCAATGGACCAGCATTGCCGGCACCACACTGGTGGACCAGGCCAAAAAATACCTCCAGGAAGATGAAAAACTGCGGAAAGAACATCCCGAGACCACCCCGCAGGACATTATCATGGAGGAGAATGATGACCTCATCGCCATGTATTTGATCAACCATTCGGAATCGGAAAGGTGGTGCGCCCAACTGGGAGACCAATGGAAATCAATGGGCGCTCCTTCGGATTGGTTTCCCCGGCTCCCCACAGAAGCCGAGTGGGAATACGCCTGTCGCGCCGGGACCACCACCATGACATGGCAGGGGGACTATAAAATTCTGGCGGAATACCATGCTCCGGATCTCGACCCTCTCGCATGGCATCTCGGAAACAGCGCCCAGAACTACCCAGGATCCAAAGGTTTGATGCTGAGCGCCATGGGATTTCCGGCCACGTCATTTTCCAGTAAAGACTATTTGGAGGGCCGTGCCGGCCCCCGGCGGGTCAAACTGCGCCAAACCAACCCCTGGGGTTTGTACGACATGCTGGGCAATCTCTGGGAGTGGTGCGCCGACCGCACCGGAGAATATGACCCCGATGCCGTCACCAATCCCCACGGCCCGGTTTTGGGCACCGGAGGATTCAGCATCCGGGGGGGGAGCTGGAAACATGCCGCCGGAAATTGCCGGGCGGCCGAACGCGCCGGGTTCAAGGAGGAAGAGCGCTGGCCCTTTCTCGGTTTCAGACCGGTTTTGGTCCACGAAGAACCCACCAAATCAACACCGAAAGCCCCCTGAAAGGGACATCCCGGCAGACTTCTCACTTCACTCAAGGCCTCGGCGGCAGCGGCCCCATTACCGCATAAACGGTCGGATCCTGCACGCCGGAGAGGAGAAAGGCTTCACGCCGCTCCACACAGGTCCCGCAGGTGCCACAATGGATTTCTGCCCCTTTGTAACAGGACCACGTTCGGGCAAAATCCACCCCCAGCTCAGCTCCCCGGGAGGCGATATCTTCTTTCCGGAGATTGATAAAGGGACGCAAAAGCTCGATCCCGGCATAGGTGCCCAGCCGAATGGCCTCGGCTTGGGCCAGCATGAAGGCCTCGCGGCAGTCCGGATAAATGGCGTGATCGCCGGAATGGGCCGCGATAACCACCCCTCCGGCCCCTGCGCTTTCAGCGAAACCGGCCGCCACAGAAAGTAGAATGCCGTTGCGGAAGGGCACCACGGTCTGCTTCATGTTGGCTTCCTCATAATGACCATCGGGGATCTCGCCTCCGCTCTGGAGCAGGTCGGAGGTAAAACAACGACCTATGAAATCCAACGTCACCACTTCGTGGCGCAGTCCCAGATGGGCCGCATGCCAGGCCGCGCAGGGAATTTCCCGAGCATTGTGCTTCGAACCATAGTCAAAGCTGAGGACCGCGGCCACTTCATGCTCCTTGGCCGCGTCATAAAGCGCCACCACGGAATCCATCCCCCCACTGACCAAGACCACCACTTTCATGCCGGTTTGCGGAAAAACTGCCAAGTCCCCTTGGCGAGATACCGTTTCAAAGGATTGTAGAGATTCCGGTTCCATTGCCGGGCGGAATGAAAGCCGGTCATCGTCGCGTAACACTGCCGCAAGGGAACCCGGAAAGGCTCCAGACCAAGCCGCTCTCCCAATTCGATCAAGCTGCGAGCGGTAAAAAGATTGATGTGACTGAGCGGACTGAGGGGGAAAAATTCGCGTTCAAAAACCGCCAGATCATCATATCCTCCCTGCTTCAATCGCTCGAGCTTAGCTTCGATCCGGCGGTCGCGGGGCGTGGTCAGCTTCAGAATCCCTCCCGGAGCAAGCTTGTTCGCCAGGATCCGGCCAATTTCCAGAGGCTGTGGCAAATGCTCAAACACTTGGTCCGCATTGATGAAATCGAAACCTCCCTCGGGAGCCTCCTCCAAAGTGGTGAACCTGATTCCGTGAGCGGCACAGGCGTCGGGAGCCCGGGGATCGAGATCAGTTCCCCACACCTCGGAACCATAAGCCTTGGCCATCAACGCCCATTCGCCCGTGGCCATGCCGAAATCGAACACTTTCGGGCAGGACTTTCCGGGGTGGAGCAACCGGATCAGCATGGCATCCTCGGCTTTGTGGCTCAGCTCGGTAAGTGAATACTCTCTCCGGTTTTGCTCCGCATTTTTCGCCAGACGGGAGGCAATATTCTCTCTCCGGAGAGCTTCCTCGTCATCATCGAACACACTTTCCTGAAAATAGAAATCGGTGGCGGGAACATACCAAACCCGGTAGTCCAAACCACGGAGCCACTTCCCCCACTTTCGTCGCTCCGTCCAACCACCGAGGAAACCGCTGTCATAGGGCAGACGGATTTTCTCGACAAGTCCGTTGGTATCCCCTGTGATGGGGCAGGCACTTCGGTTCAGCATGAGCGTCGCAAAAACAGATCCAGAGGCGGGGAAGGAATCCTGCTATGCCACAGGAACGCTCTGCCGCCAACCGATGTTTTCACGACCCGAAAGGATCCGCCTCGGCAGGCAGGGCTGGAGCAGCTCCGGCTGGTGGCGCCGGCGCGCCAAACGGATCCGGGGCGGCGCCCCCCGCTGGCATGGACCCGGGCGCTTCGGGGGCCGCCCCGGCACCGAACGGATCCAGAGGTGCTCCTGCCGCGGATGCCGGGGCTTGCCCACCGTCCGCGGGAGCCGCTGAACCGCCCCCCGCCGGGCTGTTCCCGGACTCTATCAATTCCTCCTCAAGGCCCGGCTCGGTGGTTTCCACATTTTGCAGGGTCTCATCGATCATTAGTTGCAGATCCGCACCCGTCGTGATCGGAGTAAAGTATGGACCAGGCAAGGAACCAGAGAAGACATTGAAACTGCTCGCCCCTTCTCCCGTCCTTGGCTGGTATTGAACGATGAAGTCCTTGCCCAACGTGGGAAATTCCCCACCGGACTTGTCATTGGCGCCAAAGCTGTCCAATGTATCGTGGGCGAACTCTGTTTGGTGGCGGCCTTCGGTGACTTCTTCCACAAACGGTCCCACCTGGATCCAGGGCTGCCCCGGGAACAGGTAGTCGGCGGTGAACCCGATCTGCCCGTCGATCTCCGTGAACGGTCCCACTTCGACCACTTCCACCACCGCGTCCTCGGTCGGCGCCCCCACGCCGCCACTGCCGCCACCCACAGCCGGCGGCGCCGGCGGCGGGGTTTCCGGGGCGGTGTAAAGCGCCTCGATGGTGTCGTAATACAGGCTGAACCCGCTGCTCGCCGAATACAACGCCGTGTCCGGATTGACCGTCCGCGCCGTCAGGTTGGTCGTGTCCTGCGGATCGAGGTTGAGGTGCTCGTCGAGCACGGTCACACTTGCGTCCACCGGATTGATGAGGTTGATCGCATACTCAAACGGCGCCCGGTAGAGCGGATCGGGCGGTCCCGCGTAGGCCACTCCGTTGAGGGTGGTCCCCAGCGCGATCAGGTTGCTCGTCGGCCCGCTCTGGAGCCGCTCCGGCAGGTAGATCCGCAGTTCCCCGCCTCCGGCGCTGAGCACGCTGGCGCTGTCGGTCTCGATCACTCCGTTGCCTCCGGCCTCCGGATCCAGCCGGCTCACCGCCACGAAGGTGTCGCCCCCGGTCGCGATGCTGCTGCTCACGATCGTCGGATCCACGTGGCCGATCAGGCCCCCGGTCAACCGCACGTCAAACCCGGCGCTGACCTGGATGTCCCCGCTCACGTTGCCCGTCGCCGTGCCCACGCCGCCCGCGTCGAAGAGCTGGTCGCCGTTGCCGATCTTGGCATACGCGCTCGAACCGCTCCCCCGCGTCACGTTGACATCGGTCCCGGCATCCACCAGCACGGTCCCCTGCTTGGTCCCGTCGCTGCCGGCGCCGCCGTTGCCGATCTGGGCGTAACTGTTCGGGCCGCTGCCTCCGAGCACGTCGACCTGGCCGCCCGCGAGCACTTCCACGGTGGCCTCGGTGGTCCCGGCGTCGTTGTTGGTCCCCCCGTTGCCGATCTGCGCGAAGGCCACATCGGCGCTCCCGCCCTGCAGCACCACGTCGGCCGTCGCGCTGACGCTGATGACGGTGCTCGGCGCCCCGATGGTGACTCCGCCGGACTTGATCCCGCCATGGCCGATCAGCGCGTAGCCGTTGAGGTCCCCGCCGGTCACCGTGACGTCGCCGGCGGTGGCTTTCACCACCACGTTGCCGTTCTTGGTGCCAAATCCGCTGACCCCGCCGTTGCCGATCTGGGCGAAGGCCGCGGCGCCGGTCACGTCCACGCTGGCTCCGGTCACCGACACGCTCCCGGTCTTGTCCCCGTTGCCGCCGAACCCGCCGCTCAACCCGATCTGGGCGTAGGCGGTGGCGTTGCTGCCCGCCGTCAGGCTCACCGCGTCCGGTGTCGTCACCGTGGTGATCCCGGCCAGGGCGCCGTCGAGGTTCATCCCGCCCAACCCGATGGAGGCGTAGCTGTTGTCCCCGCTGCCCCCCTGCACGGTGACCGCGCCGTCGGCGCTCACCGCGGTGCTGCTGCTGTGGGTCCCGTTGGCCTTGGTGCCGCCCGCGCCGAGCTGGGCGTAGGCATCCTGGCCGCTCCCGGCGATCACGCTGACGGTCCCGCCGTTGGCGGTCACGCTGGTCGGGCCGGTGATGTTCCCGCTCCCGCTGGTGCCGCCCGCCCCGATCTGGGTGTAGGCATTGGCGCCGGCTCCGGAGGCGAGGCTGATGTTCGTCGCCTCCACCGTGGTCCCGCCGTTCTTGCTGGCGTCGCTGTTCAAGCCGCCCAGACCGATCTGGGCGTAGGTCCCGGTGTTGCTGGCGCCGCCGGTCAGGGTGAGGTCGCCGCCGGCGGTGACGCCGACCAGTCCGGTGAAGGCGCCGTCGGCCGCGGTGCCGCCCAGTCCGATCCGGGCCGAGGCGCTGGCCCCGCCGTTGGTCGCGTCGAGCACCACGTTGCCCGCCGCGGTGACGGTCGTCGCGCTGTTGTGGGTCCCGCTGGCCTGGATGCCGCCCGCCCCGACCTGGCTGGCCGAGTCGGTGCCGGTCCCGGCGAGGATCCGCAGATCGCCCGTGGTCGTGGTCACCGTCGTGGTCCCGGTGAGGTTGCCGTCGGCCAGGGAACCGCCCGCCCCGATCTGGGTGCCGGCGTTGCTCCCCGCGCCGCCGGTCAGCGTCACGCTGGCCCCGCTCACGGTGGTGGTCCCGCTCTTGGCGCCGTCGCTGTCGCGACCGCCGGAACCGATCCGGGCCGTGCTGTCCTGGCCCGCGCCGCCGTCGAGGGTCACCGCGCCGCTGGCGCTCAGCAGGATGTTGCTGGTGATGGCGCCGTCGGAGTTGTCCCCGCCGTGGCCGATCTGGGCGTAGGTGCCGGTGGTGGACCCGCCGTTGAGATCGACGTTGACCAGCGATCCGCTGAAGGTGATGTCACCCGACTTGGTGTTGCTGCCGACGTTGCCGCCGTGGCCCAGCAGGGCGTATGCGTTGAGGCCCGCCCCGCCGTTGAAGGTCGCGCTGCCAGCCTCGCAGAACTCGACGGTGATCGCTCCCGACTGGGTGTTGGCGGTGCTCCCGAGGCCGCCGTGTCCGGCCTGGGCGTAGCTGCCGACCGAGTCCCCGGCATTGAGGGCGAGACCGCCCTCGTGGACGTGAAGGTTGACCGCCCCGGCGCCGGTTTGGCTGGCCGCGGTTTGATGGAACCCGAGCTGCCCGTAGGCGTTGGCGGTGCTGTCGGAACCGTTGATTTCGACGCGATGGCCCATTGCCGTGGTGGCGCCTCCGAGGGAACCGACCGCGACCGCGAAGGCCTGCGTGCCGGTGCCGATGAAGACCGTGCCCTGGTTGCCCACGCCCGTCGCGGTGGCACAGGCGGCGATCACCGCGGCGAAGTCGAAGTTCGGCGCGGCCACCGGCGTGCAGAGCGTCGGATCGACGCCCAAGCCGCCGGTTTTGCCATCCCAGCCCGCGGCGATGTTGACGGCCCCGGTCCCGCTGTTCTGGAGACCGCGCAGGAAGGTGATGTCGCCGGTCGCCAGCACGTTCAGCGCGTTGGCGCTGCTGTAGGTGTAAGCCTGGTCGAAGGTGAAGTTCCCCGAGTTGTTGCCGATGGTGGTGATACCGGCGGCGAGCGCCTGGTTGAGCATCCCCGTCAGGTTGAACGTGGCATTGAATCCGGTGCCGAAGAGCGTGGTGTTGGCCGTGCCCAGGGTGATGCCCTCATTGGCCGCGGTGCTCTGGTGACCGATCCAACCGATGCTGGTGGAAGGGCCTCCATTGACCACGGAAATCTGCCCATCGACATCGACGTAGATGTTTCCGGCGCGGGTGCCGCTGCTGCTGCTGGCTCCGTCCCCATGGCCCACAAGAGCATAGGACAACCCGGTCGCACCGCCCTGCAAGGTAAGCCCCCCTCCACCCGTGTCGATCAGAGTGATGTCACCGGTATGGTTGCCGCTGGATCCAGTGCCTCCGTGTCCGATCATGGCATACTGGTCGTTGGCGCCGGCGATGCCGCCCTGCAGCTTGATGCCTCCATTGGCGCCGCTGAGGCCGCTGACCACCGTGATGAAGCCGCTGTGGTTGCCGCCAGAGGAATATCCCCCGTTGCCGATCTGGGTGTAGGTTCGCTGGGCATTGCCGCCGGACGAGTCGAGCAGTACATCCTCACCCACATGAATACAGATGTTCGCGGTATGGTTGCCATCAGCATCATCCCCACCGTGTCCAATCTGGGCGTTGGCGAGCTGCCCGCTCTGATCGCCGCCGGCTTCGGGACCGGCTCCACTCTTGAGCACCAGACGCCCGGCGGCATCGATCTCGATATCGCTCAAGCCATCGGAACCGTTCTGGCCCTTGGTGGCCTGTCCGCCGTGGCCGATCATGGTGTAGCTCTCATAACCGGTACCGCCGGTGAGCAGAATATCGCCGGCCGTCGATTGCACGGTGATCGCCCCGTTCATGCCAACACTGTTGACGTCCTCGTTGGGATTGTCGGCGTCCTGACCACCGTGTCCAATCTGGGCATAGGAACGCCGGTTGGTTCCACCGGTCAACTCGATGTTGTCAACCGCAGTCACCGTGATGTTCCCAGAGTGGTCCCCCCGGGCCCGAAGTCCCCCGTGTCCCAGATTGGCCATGTTTTCCCATATCGAGGGGACACTGCCGTTTCCAGCAGCGAAACGGATCGCGCCACCGGAATCCACCACGATGACCCCGGAATGGTCGCCGTCGTTCTCATGACCACCGTGCCCGAGCTGGGCGTAGGTCGTACCGGCGGTGCCTCCCGTGAAGTTGATATCGCCGCCGGATTTCACCGTGATGTTCCCGATGTGTCCCACCGTCGTGGTGGTGTCGTCAGCATGATACCCTCCGTGGCCGAGCTGGGTGTAGCCGCGGTCGGCGGTGCCAGCCTTAAAGTCGATCAGACCCTTCACGTCCACATTGATCCAGCCATTGAAGTCGCCCGCGGCATCAACCCCGCCATGGCCGAGTTGAGCGTAAGCGTTCACCAATCCACCGGTGAAGAGCAAATCGCCATCGCCGACCACCATGATGGTGCCGATGTGGTTGCCGTTGGTGGCCCGTCCTCCGTGACCGAGCTGGGCGTAGTTGTCATTCTGGGTCCCGGAACCCGCAGTGAACACGATGTTGCCACCATTGGTGGTGGTCACCGAAATGTCGCCTCGGTTCCCCGTGCTGGCGGTTCCTCCATTGGGGTCGTCGGCATCCCAGCCGCCGTGGCCGAGCTGCGCGATCCCAGTCGGAGCGGAGTCGCTCGCCTTGAAGATGATGTCGCCCGCGGCGGTCACGGTGATGTTGCCGAGGTGATCCCCCCGTGCCGTATGGCCTCCGTGACCTAGCAAAGCGTAGGCTTCCTGGGATTCACCACCGCCGGCCGGATCGTTGTGCACACCAGGACCGGCGGTAAAGCGGATCGCCCCGCCCGAATCCACCACGATGGCACTCACGGTGGTGTCTCCGGTACGGTTGGGATCTTCCCCATGATTGCCATAGACGTCAAATCCCCCATGGCCAAGCTGGGCGTAGCTGCGGCGTCCCGCTCCCGTGGTCTTGCCCCCCGCCGTGAAGACGATATCTCCGCCGGTGCCGGTGGTCACCGTGATCTTGCCGACATTGCCCCGACCGCTGGTGTTGTTGGGATCGTCGGAATCATGTCCCCCATGGCCGAGCTGGGCGTAGCTTTCCATCCCTGTCCCGCCGGTGAAACTGATGCCGCCTTTGGCATTGACTTCGATGTCGCCCACCATGTCGCCGCGGGCGGTCCACCCCCCGTGGCCGAGTTGCACATAGGCGCGGTTTGACTCTCCCCAGAGTGCGTTGCCCTGATAAGCCCCGAAGGCAACCGCTCCGTCCGCGTTGAGCGTGATCTTGCTCGCGGCGGTGTCCAGATTCCCCAGTGCGTCAAAAGCCTGGCCATGGTTCCCGCTGGTGTCGCGACCGCCGTGACCAAGTTGGGCGTAAGAATCATTGGGACCTGAGGAGAAAGTGACATTGCCACCGTTCAGAGTGGTCACCGTGATTTTGCCGACGTCACCAGTGTTGTCGCCACTGTCGGAATCCCAGCCACCATTGCCCAATTGCACATAGCCCAAATCGTTGTCAGCATGCTGGTACTTTACGATGATATCATCACTACCGGGATTGGAATTCAGGATCGAGGTGGTGAAGGTTACCGAACCGGTGGTGTAGTTGATCGTGCCGACGACCGTTCCACTGCCGGTTTGCTGGATCGTTCCAGTGGAAGCGGTGGCGCTATCCCTGACGTCGACAAAAGTCAGATCCCCTGTCAAGGCCGCCAAGCTGGAGGTGTTGATGGTGAACGTGAGCGATCCGGGTAGAATGCGCTTATCCATGAAGCTGACGGACCCCAATGAGGCATCCGACGCATCATCGAAGGCGTTGTGCTCATATTCATTGATGCCAAAGACACCGGTGCCATTGAGGTGGTCGGCCTGGCTGGCCACAAACGTCAGATCGCGCCCCGCCGTGACCTCGATGTTCATGGCATGGTCGCCCCGGGCGTCACGTCCGCCCACGCCGAGTTGGGCATAGTTTTCGGTGCCGGTCCCGGCTCCGAAATGCACGTCGCGTCCGGAGGCCACGGTGATGGTCTCCGTGGCGTTGCCGTTGGCATCGCGGCTGCCAAGGTCACCCTGGGCACTCCGTCCCCCGTGCCCAAGCTGGGCATAGGCGATGTGTTCACCCGCCACTCTCGCTCCACGGCTGTTCCCTCCGAGGAAAACAATGTCACTGCTGGACGTGCCGAGGTTGCCCGTGTTGGTGGCATTCCCGAATATGTCAAAGCCGGCATAGACGGTGATGTCCCCAAAATGCTGTCCCTGCGCGGCATAGCCGCCATGGCCCAGTTGGGCGAAATTGAAGCGCCCGCCTCCGAAGCCGGGACTGTTGACGGCGGCGGCGATGGTCTCGCTTTGAGTCGGATTGTTCGTGGCCCGGTTGATGTCCACGGCACTGAAGTAGATGGAGCCCTTGGTAGAGGCCACCGTGATGTCCCCATTGTGGCCAATGCCGCGGCCGGCGACTCCCTGATAATTGGTGGCGGTCGCGTCCTCGGACTGCCGCACGTCGGCGTCGTAGCCGCCGTGGCCCAGCAGGGCATAGGCGAGGAAATCGCCGTTGTCTACGAGCCGGTGGCCGGAACCCGCAAGAAAGACAACGTCGCCCACGCTGTCCACGGTAATGTCCCCGCTGTCTCCCTGGTGATCCCCCCGGCCATCCCCGTCGCCGTCGAGGTAACCCGCAGACTGGGCATTGATACCGCCGTGACCGATTTGAGCGTAGTCGTTGTTCCAAGTGCCTCCGACAAAGTAGACGCCGACGCCGTCGGCATTTTGTCCGGCCCGCACCGTGATGGAGCCGGACTGGTTGCCGTCCCCGTCGTAGCCGCCGTGGCCGATCTGCACGAAGGACTCGGTGGAATTTCCGGCCGTTCCGATGACAGCACCGCCGGTCGCTCCAGGCAGGGCGGCGTTTCCACTGGTGGGGTCAAAACCACTGGCATCGACCGTGATGTTTGCATTGATCGTGTGCTGCTCGGTGCTGCGCCCCCCGTGGCCGATCAGCGCGTAGGAGTTGGGGGCGGAATTCTGCGATTCCCCCGGCACGATGGCATTGACCCCGCCGTGCCCCTGGTCCGTCGCCCTCAACTCGACGCCATTACCCCCGACCACCGTGATGTCGCCCCTGATCTGGCGGTAATAGAGTTCCCGGCTGCGGCGACCGTTGATATCGGGCACGCCCACTCCTGCTCCGTTTCCGGCGGCGATGGCGGCATCGACCACGAAATCAGTGCGGATGTATCCGCCGAGGGACTGGGCGAGAGAACCGTCCAAGGCGATATCGTAGGCCGGGTAATACCAGTTCTGCACGTTGGCCCCGCGACGGTCTCCCGCGTTGCCGGCATTGCCATCCCGGCTGTCCGGTTCGAACGCCAGTTCGCCGGCCCCGGAGTAATAGCTCGCATCATACCCTCCGTGACCGATCTGCACGTAAGTTTGCTCACCCGCGCCGGCCAGCATCCGAGCGGTCCCGGCCGCGACCACGGTGATGTCTCCCGACATGGTGCCACCGCTGCGTGCCCCGCCGTGACCGACCTGGGCATAGCTGTAAACCATGCCCTGCTGCCATTCGGCCACAGGATCGTCGTTGCCGTAGGCCCGTGCTCCCTGCAGATAGAAATCGCCTTTCTCAGCCCGGATGGCAATATTCCCGTCGGCCGTGCCACTGCCGTCGAGATCGACCCAGCCATGATCTCCGCCGGCTTCAAAGCCGCCATGGCCGACCTGAACGTAGGAATAGCGCGCGCCCTCCGGACCAAGGCCGTTCGTCGAAGTCGGCGATCCCGGGCTGGTCTCGCCGCCAGGAGCGCCCGGAGTGTTCTCGTTGCCAGCCCCCTGAAAGATGGTATCGCCGTTCAGCGAGGTGACATTGATGTTTCCCTCCATCGCGATGATGGGATTGCCCTGCGCATCGCGGGGCGCGGACGGGGTCGCAATGTGGTACCAAGTGCCCCGGGACTCAGGGGGAATGATGGGAATCGGCGCGGTTAGCGGATTCAAATCGTCGTCCACAAAACGGACGGTGTTCGGGTTCACAAGAACCTGGTTGAACGTGGTCAGAGGCTGCAGGCTACCCTGGCCATACATGGGAAGACCGGACCCATCCGCGGCGACTCCCGAGGGAGCGACGACAGCACCGTTGCCCTGTGCCACGTTGGTCCCCAAAGTGACCGCGTTGATGTAAAAGGCGCTGTTCTCCCCGAAGACCGCACCGTTGCCTGGACCACTGCTGGTGGACTCCAATGCCCGGGGCAGGGCAGCGTTGAAGCTGGAATTGCGTCCGCCGTTGCCGATCTGGACCCAACTGTTTTCCGCCCGGGTGTTGGCATTCCAAGCCCCAGTCGGGCTCCCTCCCCGAGCGTGAAAATCAACATGGCTGGCGGCCGCCACCTCGATGTCGCCGAAGTGATTGCCAAAGGACTCGTAGCCGCCGTTCCCGACCATGGCAAAGCTGTTGACCTGCATGCCGGATTCGAACGTGATCGAAGCGTTGGGATTGACGGCCGAGACGATTCTCCCACCGGACATTGTCAGTCCTCCAGCCTGAACGGTAATGTCGCCGTTGTGGCCGGCGGCTCGGTTCAGAGCTCCGGGATCAGCATCCATTTTCCACCCCCCATGGCCGATCTGGACAAAACCGGCGCCACCGATGTTTGAATCGCGGGTAAACCCGATGAAGCGGATGTCCCCATTGGCGAGGACCGTGATGTCGCCTTGATTGGTCCCGGAGAAATACCTGTCATTGGCAAAGTCCCGACGGTTGTCCGGCGGATCCTCGCTGCCAGATTCAAGACCGATTGTGCCCACATGATCGTCCACATCATTGTCATCGTCAGTGCCATTCACATCAGCCTGATTCAGGGCGTGCTCATTCATCCCCCCGTGCCCGACCTTGGCATAAGAGGAATCCCGGCCCGCAAGGAACGTGATGTTCCGGCCCGCTTCGACCACGATGTCACCGGTATGGCCGCCGGAGGAGTAGTAGCCTCCGTGGCCGATTTGAACGTAATGAGGACCATTCTGGTCTTCTCCGCGGGCGTCGAACAAAATATCCCCTGCGAAATATTCCCCCCCTCCGGTAAGCTCGGTTCGCGACGCCGGATCGCCACTGTAGCCGAGCCCAAAATTGAGTCCTTGAGAGTGGTTGAAATTCTCCCCAAGGGCCGCCCCTCCGCCCGAGCGATTCACATCAGCATAGACTTTGACAAATCCTGTGTTGTCTCCATCCGTCACATAACCGCCGTGCCCGATTTGGGCGAAGTTGGTGTCCCGGTCACCTGCTGTGAAAACGACCGCTCCATCAAGGGACGTCACCGTAATGTCTCCGGAATTGCCTATACGATCCTTGTCGGAAGGTCCGAAACGAGCGTAATCGCTGTAGGTATCGGCACCAACCGGCCCGTATCCATCGAACGCATAGGAATATCCATTCGCGCCCCCTGGATCCACATAGGGATTTTCCGCCGCGGT
Source organism: Akkermansiaceae bacterium (assembly GCA_024233005.1). Classification (GTDB taxonomy): domain Bacteria; phylum Verrucomicrobiota; class Verrucomicrobiia; order Verrucomicrobiales; family DEV007; genus JACKQE01. The sequence goes on from JACKQE010000003.1 coordinate 319,055, forward strand.
GATCACGGCCGCATTGTCGCCCGGATTGGTGCTGTCCGCATCATAACCACCATGACCCAGTAACGCATATCCGACAGAACCTGATCGAGTGGAACTGCCGCCCACCCCACCGGAAACATATCCTCCTGTGAAGAGGACGCTGTCTTTTGCGGTCACAGTGATGGAGCCGGCATTATCACTGCGAGTGGCCCGTCCACCATGACCGAGTTGGACGAAACTATTATCGAAGGTTCCGGCACTGAAGTCGATTTTTCCACCAGAATTGACCACGATATTGCCTACCACGCCCCCCTGAATAGAGGGATCCCCTGCGGCAGCGGACGACTGGTAGCCGCCGTGGCCCAGGAGGGCCCAGGCTTCGCCCGAACCTGCGGAGAAAATGATATCACCGCCCGTTGTCAAACTGATCACGCCTTCCTTGGCACCCAAGCTGTCCCTTCCTCCATGGCCGAGTTGAACGTGCTGCCGGTAGCTTGCCCCGGACAGAAAAGTTGCTTCGCCATTGACGTTAACAACGACATCCCCACTCAACTTTCCATCCACCGCTCGCCCTCCGTGTCCGATCTGGGCGAACCCGTCATCCTGGCCCCAGGTGGTGACGGCGCCACCAAGAGCCGCATTGAGGTGCAGGGCTCCCGACGAACTGACGGTGATTTTTCCAGCTTCAGGAGACCCCCCATGGTTCCCGTCACTATCCCATCCCCCATGGCCGATCATGGCAAAACCATCGTCCCCACCTTGGCCCAAAATGTCGATATCCCCACCTCCGATCGTTGTCACATCAATGGTTCCTGTGTAACCGACTTTCGAATAATCACGTGAAGGGGTCGCGTCGCCAGCACCGGAATCATTGGCAATGAATGATGAATACCCGCCGTGGCCAATCATGGCAAAATTCGCGTCATATACGCCGGTGCCTCCTTTTATGGTGACTCCACCCGCTCCTGCAGTGACGTCGATATTGCCAGTCCCTGCCGTGGGCCGGAATTCCCTTCCTCCATGGCCGATCATGGCGTAGGCCACATTCCCTGTCCCGGCTCGCATGCTCACCGCATTGCCGGCGTCCACTGTGATGTTTCCCGAAACATTGGTGTAATTGTTACCACTCGGATTGTGGTATCTTCCATACGCGGAACCTCCATGGCCGATCTGCACGCTGGCATCACGGTTGGTACCTGCCTGTCCATCCACATCATGCCCGGCTTCAACGATGATGTCGCCTCCCAGGGAAATTCGTGAAGATCCCCAGTTTCCCCCATGCCCAATGTGTCCGTAAGCATAACGCCCCGCCCCTCCGGAGTCTCCATTGGTCGCGCCGGAGAGGGATCCGCCTACTTCGCCGCCCCGAAGAATCACGTCGTTCTTTGCCTGAACGCGAATCCGGCCCGTCACCGGATCCGTATAAGAATTGGAGATGTCTTCATGATCATAACCGATCTGAGCATACTGATTCTCGTTGTCGGACTGCACGCCCCCAAGAACGCGGACGTCAAAGCCCGCCACGTTCGTCTGTCCGGTCCGGCTACCCACGATTACCGTCGTGCGGGCACCCGTCACTCCGGCATCGCTCGTCCCGATGTATACACTGCCGTTTCCGGCGCCGAAATTGGCAGTGTCGAAAAAAGAGGCATCCATGTCCACGGCCGAAGCGGGATTGTTGGAGCCCGGGGTGCTTGACGGCGCGCCTCCCAGTATCGTGGACAAAGGCAGCGAGGTGGAATCCCAGCCCGCGACGAGGTTCACGTCCCCCGATCCGCGGTTGCCCAGATCGTTGGCCACATAGATGTCACCCTCAGCCAGCAGTGTCAGGCCGAAGGCGGAATTCCATGCCACCCGGCCAGTCACGGTGAGATGCCCTGGATCGCTCCCTCCCGCATCAAACGTCGAGACCACCACGTTGTTGGACGACAATTGAGTCTGCAATGTCCCGTTGTTGAGATTCGAGGCTGAACTTCCTGCGGTGGAGATGGAAAAATTGGTTGGATCCAGCAGGAGCACCCCGGCACTGCCATTGGAGGCCACCGTCGAAACTTCGCCATCGAAGAACAACCCCTGCCGCCCGGACACTTCGACCAATCCTCCTCGGCTGACACCCTCGGCGGAAACAGCGCCGTGAAACTCGGAGGTTCCATTGGCCCAGACAACCACCGTACCCCCGGCTCCGCTCTCCAGCGCGTCACTGCGCAGGACCGCCCCATTTTCCACCATGGTGCTGAGGGCATTGTGAACCCCGAGAGTGGCTCCCTGGAATCCCCCACCGACGTAGATGGTGCCTCCACCCGAGCTACTGCTGGCATCCACCAAGGCCGTCGAAAGCAGATTTACTTCATTGCCAAGCAACTTGACGGTCACGGTCCTGGAGGCAGTCGGGCCATGGCCGATCGCCGAGACTGTCCCTCCGACATTGGTCACCCCGTTGACCGTGTCGACCAGCAGCGTCCCCCCGTTGGTGGCATGGTTCATCTCCACCAGGGCACCGGCCCCGATTTCTGTCGAAGTGCCGCCTTTGATCACCACCAATCCGCCTTTGCCAGTTTCCCCGGAGGCTTTCAGGGCTCCGTCAACCGCGACCGTTCCGGCGCTGCCACTGTAGATCTGGACCGAACCGCCATTGACGGCGCCGCGGGCGCTGAGAGTGGCCCCGCTGCCGATGGTCACGCTCTGATTGCCGCTCACCGCGATCGCTCCCCCGTTTTTCAGGGCGCCGATGGCCGCGATATTCCCCGCCACACTGGCGGACTGGGAGGCATTGAAGCGCACCACGCCGCCCTGAGCGCCATTGGCGAGGATGGAGGAGCCTTCCGCCGCGTCGAGGGTGGCGCCATTGACGAGGACCTGCCCCCCGTTGCCAGTGCCACCGGCCGCACTCAGCGTGGCCCCGGTGGCAATGTTGGCAGACCGGGTGAATCCGGCCGTGCCGATCTGGAGTGTGCCACCGCTGGTCGCACCATCAGCCGAAATCGTGGCACCTCCGGCCACATTGATATCCACTGCCTGCATGTTGACCATGCCACCTTTCCCTGAGTTACCATTCGCGCTGACCACCGAACCACCGGCCACATTGACACTCTGGGTCACGCCGACTTCGCCCACTTGGACGGAACCGCCGTTCTTGCCGTTCGCGGTGATCTTGGCGCCACGCAGCACATTGATCTGCTCGCCGAGCAGTTCGATCTGACCTCCATCGCCCGAGCCTTCGCCGTCCGCGTTGATGGTCCCGCCCGCGTTAACGATGCTGCCCTCAATCAGGATCCGCCCGCCGTTGCCTCCGGGCACCGTGGCCCGGATGGAGCCGGAATTGTCGACCCGCCCGCCCGGAGCGCGGAGGAAGACCTTGCCGCCCTTGCTGACCGAGCCCGTGGCCCGGATGGACCCTTTGTTGTTGATCGCCAGGGCGAACATGTTGCCGTGGGCCTTCAGCTCGACCGAGGCGCCCTCAATGGTGCCGGAATTCTCGACCCCGGTGCCACCGCTGGCTCCGGAGGTGGTGCGCACAAAGACCCGTTCGCCTTCCGCATTCGGCGCGGCTGAAATGAGCACTTCCTGTCCCGCGGCCAGTCCCACGGTGCCGCTGGTGGCGGTGATGGTCCCGGTGTTGGTGACGCTCTTGCCAATGAGGAAGACATCCCCCCCGACGGCATTGACGCGCCCGTAATTCACGACCCCGGCGCTGGTGTTGCCTTTGAACACCATGTCCCCGCCCCCGAGGAAATCCGCGTCCGAGACATCGAGCGTCGACAGCACCAGACCACCCACATCGATTGAGCCCGTGGCCCCCACGAGAATGCCATTGGGATTGATGACCATGACTTTGCCGTTGGCCCGGAGCGCGCCGTGAATGGCGCTGGGATTGCCGGTGACGACGCGGTTGAGGACCGCGCTGCCCGATCCGGGCTGGATGAACTGCGTCAGCTCCCCGGCGGAAATGGAAAAGTCCTCCCAGTTGATGATCGCCTTGTCGGTCAGCTGGTTGATCGAGAGATGGCCTCCCAGCCCATCCCCAATCGTGGCGCTTCCGTTGACAACAAGCCCTCCGGCGGGATTTGCCTGGAGCGGAGACGACAAGATCGCCAAGGAAGGCAGCAGAGCCATCAGCACGATCTTTTGAAAGTGTTTTTGCCGACGAAGACAGGGGGAAAGTCGTTTCATCATGATAAAGGAAGAAGGAGGAGAAAAAGAGGCCGGACTTGGCAGGCAGCATCAATATGACAAATCTTTTTGTGCTTATTACATTTTGTTAAATGCCTAATTCCAATGCAGTAGCAAGCCGCCCCCCTCCCTTAAACCGTTATTCCTTTATAAAAAAAAGCCGCAATTTCAGCAAGAAAAAAGTGAACTTTTTTCTTTATTTGCTTATGTTTTTGGGCACCCTGAAAATCGCTACCTATTACTTTTGAATAGGTTGCCAGAATTTATCAATTACTTTTTATACTACAAAAAATCCAGATTTCTCTTCTTTATGACGAGGTTTTTTGGCCACTATCCTAAGCACTTTTTCATTGCCTATTCCATTTGGGCAACATTTCCAATCCATCCACCAACCGACAACCTACGATGAAACCCCATCGTCACTCTTAATTCACCCCTTACCGGAGTAGACTCTCTCCAATTGCATTTTTTCAACCTGCTTATTTTTAGCTTGTTTCGAACTTTTTAGATCAGGACTCAGCCAGGTGACGGATCCGCAGAGCTTCAGAATCACCCTGGATCGCAGAATAAAACGACCACAGAATCCGCCTTCCATCATTTCCAATTTAAAAATCAGTCAGAATCCCTCGATCCAGGAGACCCCAATTCCCAAAAACAGGGAAATCCCACCGATGCGCCACCATTGAGATACTAAGCCTCGTTTTATCTGCCAAAATCCCGACTGTGAACGGATGACCACACCTCTCCCAAGGCAGTCAATCCCACTCCCGATCTCCATCACACCGTATCAAGTCAGGCATCATTCCAGAGACAGGACCGGACCAGGCAGAATGCTCAAGTTCCTTCCTTGATGCCGTTGGCCCCCACAGGCGCGCGCATTCCAGCACGCCGACGCGGCCGAGGCCACGCTGTTCCTGCGCAGGTTATCCCCCACACAATCGTGCATTCCAGCACGGGCGAAATCCAAGGGATGAGGGAGACACACCCCATCACCACACACCGCCCTCAGGTGGAATCAGAACGGGCATCAAACGATCGATGCCGCCTTCCTGCGCTCTCCCGGACACAAAGCCAGTCCCCCCCACTAATCTGCCTCCGAGGCAAAAGCAGCCATCCGGGCGTACGGCATCCCAAATTCGCCCTGCCATTATGGGGCGCTCGCAGGCGAGGAAGCACACCCCTTATCGAGATGACAGGATCCCTCGAATCAGGCAGCTCAGTTCAATTTCGGGGTGTAGAGCGGCATCTCATAATTGGGCCTCAAGTCATCGAAGATTTGCCACTGCTGAAGGGAGGGGTAATTGGCGAGCGGCACCAGCCGCAATTCGATGTCGTCCCCCGGCTCCTGGCGGGCGATATGGGTCAATTTACGGTGAAAGACCACCCCGTTGGCGACCCGGATCCGCTGCGCCGGGTAATTCCCCAGAACATCCTTCACCACCTCGTATTCATAGGTGCCTAGGGCATTGGCGTAGGAGACATCGGTCAGGCGGGGAATCTCCGATTTCTCGACCAATCTGAGTTTCAGCAACACCTCCGGTACCGCCTCAACCGGAGCCCCTTCGATGACTTTGGCGGGAGCGGCGGTGGCGTTCCCGCCGGCGCCAAGAGACGCGGAACCGGCAGCAGGCAGGGAAAACACTTCCGCGGACCTGACGGCGGCCGCGGCGGACGGTTTCTCCACGACAGGAACGGCTCTTGCCACCAAAGGCCCGCCAGGCTGGACGGAAGCTTGAAGGCACTTCATGGTCATCATGGCCCAATCCGAAGCCTCCTCCGCTCCATAATGAATGCCATCCGTGGCCGGATAGGCACCGGTGAATTTGGTGTGCGCCAGGCTGTCAAAATAGTTGCCCTGATGGGCTTCGATGGATTGCCGCATGATCTGGCCCAGCTCCTGCTGAAGTTCCCGGGCAAACCGTTCTTCATGGGAATGCGGCGGCAGCACCCAGAAAGAGCGGGCCCCATGAGCCGCAATGACTTCGCACATCCGGTCGATCAGCAGCTTGATTTCGGCCGCATTCTCGGCTTTGGGCCGACGTTTCGAACGCAGGGTGGCATACAGATTGACCCCGGTCTGGACGACCACCAAGTCGGGCTGGTACAAATCCAACATTTGGTCGATTTTGGGGACGGCCCGGACGTAGCCGAGACGCAGTTCGCGTTCCGGCGTCTTGGCCCAATAGCCGATCGAACAGGGCAGAGACTCATATTCACTCAACCAATAATAGGGACTCGCTCCGCCTGCGACCTGGGTGTAGACCTCGAACCCCTGTTGTCGCATCTCCCGATCCATGACGGCGCCAAAAGCTCCCATGCTCATGGAATCCCCGAGAAACAGAACCCGCTCACGCGCCTGTGCCATTCCCCCCATAGCGACCAATGCCAACAACCCTGATGCCAACCTGTGCAAATTTATGAGATTCACGGCGCGATTTTTACCTTATTATTGCAACTCATTCAAGCAAATATTCTCGATTGCGATCTTGATGATAGTTTCTGTAAATTTTAGATCGAAATTTTATCAACAGTTGCAAACTATTGAACATCACTTGCCTTCAGACTAATTGATTAGGCCCTCGGCCTCATAGAAACACCGGCGCGATCACAGACGCACCCTCCCGACGACGGGAAACCATCCTCGGGGCGATCTTCCCGCCGCCATGGTGGCTCCACTTGATTGCCAGCTCGGATCAGGGTGGGGGACTGCCGCCCCCTGAGCCACCCAGTCGCAACCAAATCATCACTTGAAGGGAATGGGGAACGCTGGCACTTTGACCGCTTTCCCCTTCCGTGAACGAATCCACCTTCCAGCAACAAATCGACAAAGCCGCTGTCCTCATTGAAGCGCTGCCCTACCTGCAACGGTTTCGCGGAAGCACTTTCCTGATCAAGGTGGGCGGCAGCGCCATGGAAAACCCGGAGCTGGTAAAGAGCCTGCTTCGAGATGTGGTCTTCTTCGAAGTTGCGGGGATCAATCCGGTCATCGTGCATGGCGGAGGCAAAGCCATCTCCGCCGCCATGGAGCGGTCCGGGCTCACTGCGGAGTTTGTCTCCGGACTCCGCGTGACCACCGACGACGCCATGGCCATTGTGGAAAAGACCCTCAATGAGGTCATCAATGCCGACCTGGTGAGCGGAGTATCCGGCGCCGGAGGACGCGCCGTGGGGGTGCCTGGCACTGCGGTCTTCCACGGCGAGAGAATGCGGAGCTGGTCTGCTGAGGCCGGACGCGACGTGGATCTGGGCCGGGTCGGTCGGGTGATCGATTTCACGACGGACCAGATCACCCGGGCCGTTGCCTCGGAAATCGTCCCGGTCATCAGCCCGGTGGCCCGGGAACTGGGGACAGGCCTCAGTCTCAATGTCAATGCCGACCTCGCGGCCAGCGCGCTGGCGGGCCGTCTCGGAGTGGCCAAACTGGTTTTCCTGAGCGATGTGCGCGGCGTCCTGCGCGATTCGAAAGATGAAAGCACCATCATTCCCAGCATTCCCGTCGCCGAGGTGGAACCCCTGATCGAAAGCGGAGTCATTTCCGGCGGTATGATTCCCAAGGTCCGTAGTTCGGTCGAAGCGCTGCAGGCGGGCGTGGGAAAAGTCCACATGATCGATGGCCGGGTGCCACACTCCCTGTTGCTCGAAATTTTCACCGACGGCGGGATCGGCACGGAAATCTTCACCCCATCCTAAACTCTCCCTCACGACCCGTGACCACCAGCGATCTCACCACCCGCTACATTGTCCCCAGCTATGGGCGCTTCCCGCTCGCGCTGGCGCGTGGCGAGGGCACCCGCGTTTGGGACGAAAATGGCGCGGAATACCTCGACTTTGGCGCAGGCATCGCGGTCTGTTCCCTTGGGCATTGCCACCCCGCGATCACGCGCGCCCTGCAGGAGCAGGCCGGCATATTGATCCACACCTCCAATCTCTATCATACCCGCCCCCAGGGCTTGCTCGCGAAGCATCTCGTGGAGAAGGTCATGGGCGGACAGGGCGGCAAAATATTCTTTGCCAACAGCGGCGCCGAGGCGAACGAGGGACTCTACAAACTGGCGCGGAAATTCGGTCATTCCCGTCCCACCGGACAAGGCAGACCCCGGACCGAGATCATCACCTGTCTGGAATCTTTCCATGGCCGGACCCTGGCCGGCATTGCCGCCACGGGGCAACCGAAATTCCGCGACGGGTTCGCCCCCGACATGCCGGGATTCCGCTATGTCCCTTACAACGATGCCGACGCGCTCCGCGCCGCGGTTTCGGAGGAGACGGCGGCGATCCTCTTCGAAGTCATCCAAGGCGAGGGTGGCATCCGTCCCGTCACTCCCACGTTCGCCCGGGCGGCATGGGAACTGAGAGACCAGCACGACCTGCTCGTCATGTTCGACGACGTCCAGGCCGGACTGGGCCGCACCGGAGACCTCCGCAGCTGGCACAGCGTCCTTCCTCCCGCGGATCGCTTCGAGCCTGACGCCGTCAGCTGGGCCAAGGGACTGGGGGGAGGTTTTCCCATCGGCGCATTCTGGGCCTCGGAACGCGCCGTCGGCGACCGTCCGCTGTGCGATCTCCTCGGGCCGGGCACCCATGCCTCCACCTTCGGTGGCACGCCTCTGGGCAGTGCCGTCGCCCTGGCTGTTCTGGAGGAAATCGAACGCGCCGGACTCTGCGACCATGCCTTGCAGATGGGCCACCGCATTCGCCAGGCCATGGCCGGGTGGGATATTCCCGTCCTTTCCGAAGTGCGCGGACAGGGCCTCATGTTGGGCCTCGACCTCGATCCCTCAGCAGTCCAGGACACCCTCGGCCTGGCCGGATGCCAGGGCCGCGCCAGTCTCCTCGCCACGCAAAAGCTCATGAGTGCCGGGCTTCTCACCGTGCCTTCGGGAGAACGGGTCGTTCGTTTGCTGCCCCCTTTGAATGTGAGCGCCGCCGATGTGGAGGCCGCTCTTTCGATCCTGCGCGATGTCCTGACTTCCCTCTAAACACCCCCACGAATCATGAAACACCTGCTCTCTTTGGAAAGCCTCTCCACCCGCGAGATGGAATACCTCATCGACTCCGCCGGAGCCCTGAAACAGGGAAGAGGCCATCTCGATCCCCAGGTGCTGGCGGGACAGGTTTGGGCTCTGATTTTCAACAAATCCTCCACGAGGACCCGCGTCAGTTTCGAGGTGGGTATCCGCGAACTGGGCGGCTCCCCGATGTTCCTCAGCGGGCATGACATGCAGATCGGCCGTGGAGAACCGGTCCGCGACACCGCCCGTGTTCTTAGCAGCATGGTCGATGGCGCCATCATCCGGACCTACGCTCAAAGTGATGTCGAGGAATTCGCGCATTTTGGCAACCTCCCCACCATCAACGCACTGACGGACGAGGAACATCCCTGCCAGATCCTCGCCGACCTCCAGACGATCGAAGAACGCCTCGGAAGCTGGCGCGGCACCCGGGTGGTCTTCCTCGGCGACGCCGACTGCAATGTCGCCCGCTCCTGGATGTGGGCGGCCGCGCGTCTCGATTTCGACCTTGTCCTGAGCGGTCCGGAGGCTTATCTGCCTCCGGCAGGCCTGCGCGAGCAGATTGCGGAAGCCGGAGGCCGGGTCACCTATGAGACCGACGCCCGCTCCGCCGCGGATGGCGCCGATGTGCTCTACACGGATGTCTGGGTCAGCATGGGCAAGGAGGAAGAAGGCGCCGAACGGATCGAAGCGCTCCGCAATCACCAGATCAATGCCGCCCTTGTGGCCCGGGCCAAACCCGGAGCTCTTGTCATGCATTGCTTGCCGGCTTACCGGGAAAAGGAAATCACGGAGGAAGTCCTGGAAAACCACGCTGAAACCATCTTCACCCAGGCCGAAAACCGCCTCCACGCGCAAAAAGCGATCCTGCTCCAACTCGCCCGCGCCTGGCAGTAACCCGGAGTCCGGCCCCCACTCCATGAATCTCCCCGACACCATCGTCTGCGTGGACTGCGGTCAACCCGCCCGGCTCATGACGGCAGAACCGGAGTTCGGGTGGGAATGCGGCGACATTGTCGCCTACCGCTGCACCGGCTGCCACGACCGCTGGGACGTTGTCATCGGGGATGAAGATTCCGACCTGCCCTCCGAAACCAGTCTCATGGTTCGTCAATGGTTCCTCGACCGCGAGGACCAAAAAGGCTGAACGGAATCCCGCCCGAGCCTGGCGGAAAGGGAGAATTCCCGGCCATGGTTCCGTCCGGTCACCGGGGGTCCCGCGCCCGGGTCAGGCGCGACCGGCCGCGTGGGTTTCAATGAATTCCCGCACCGCCGCCGCATTGGCCGGGAGCGGATAACGCACTGGATCGATCTTTTTGAGAGCATCAAGCGCGGGATGCGTCGGGCGTTGACCGATCGCTTTGTGGATCGTTTCGGGAAATTTCGCGGGATGCGCCGTCGCCAGCACGACCGTGGTCTCGTCCGAATCAATGTCCTGGAATCCGCAGGCGGTGTGGGGATCCACGATGTAATCGTAGGTTTCATGGACCCTGCGGATATTGGCAATAATGCCATCGTCATCACAACGGGTGGCGGTGAAAATGCCGGGATCGAAATCGGGGACCTCGACGCGACCAGTCTCGGCTGCCTGACGCATCAGCGAAGCCACCTTTTCCCCGTCCTCGTCGCATTCATAATACAGCAGCCTCTCAAAATTCGACGCTACCTGGATGTCCATGGACGGGGACCAGCTCGGCACCACCTCGGACGGAGCGTAAACACCGGAATTGAAGAAGCGGAAGAGGATGTCGTTGCGGTTCGTGGCCACGGTCAGCCGCTTCGTGGGCAGCCCCATGCGATGGGCCATCCAAGCGGCGAAGACATTGCCGAAATTGCCGGTCGGCACGACAAAATTGACATTGTCGCGGCATTCCTCGGGGAGTTGGAGGAAGGCGTGGACGTAATAAACGGCCTGGGCGAGCACCCGCACCAAATTGATGGAATTGATCGCCGACAAATGGAGTTTTTGCTTCACCTCCGCGTCCCCGAAGATCTCTTTGACGATGCGCTGAGCATCATCAAAGGTGCCCTTGATGGGAATGGGAAAGATGTTGGCAGCTCCCGTGCAGGTCATCTGACGCTCCTGAAGCGGCGAGATCCGGCCTTCCGGATACAGAATGAAGACATTGGCCCCTTCTTTGCCGGCGAGCCCGTGGATCGCCGCGGCGCCGGTATCGCCTGAAGTGGCACCGAGGACGTTGATGGCCTCGCCGGTGCGGCGGATCTGGTCCTGAAAAAGATTGCCGAGCAACTGCAGGCCGAAATCTTTGAACGCCAGAGTCGGACCGTGGAACAACTCCAGGACAAAGAGCCCCTGGTCAAGCTGCACCAGCGGGGCATTCGGATCGTCGGAAAAGCTGCCATAGGACGCATCCATGATGGCCGCCAGCTCTTCACCTGGATGTTCCCCGTCGAAAAGCCGGAAAAAGTCGAACGCCTCCGCGGCGTAGGGCTGGGCATCGCCACGACGCAGGTCGGTGGGCAGACGGGGCAGGCGCTGGGGCACATAGAGGCCCCCGTCTGGCGCCAGTCCGGCGGCGAAAGCTTCGAGGAAAGAGACCGGGGAACCGCCTCCTCTGGTAGACACGTATTTGATCATGGGGATGGAACTTGGATCGCGTGGGGGGTCGAGACAAATGGAAAAGCAGAGATTTCGTCAATCCGGGAAGTTTAGGCGGTGAAGGATTCGACACGCATCAAAACCGGCAGGGCGCGGACACATTCCAACGAGGCGATTTCACCAACCGCGGCCCGCACCACCCCGAAGGCGGCGAAATGCAGGGTCAGCACGATCGGGGCGGACTCCTCCTCATGCTCCTCGGGCTGGATCACGGAGAGAATGCCGATGCCATGGTCCCCGAGTGTGCGGGCGATCTGGGCCAGGACGCCGGGCTCGTCACGCACCTGGAGACGGAGATAATACTTGGAGACACTCTCATCGACCGGCAGAGGGTTCCCATAGAGCCCGTGGGTGACAAAGCCACCGTTGCGCTCCCCGGCCTGCACTTCCCACATGGCGGCGTCGGCGATGTCGGCGATAACCGAGCTCGATGTCGGATCCTGACCGGCCCCGGGACCGTAGAAAAGGGTTTCCCCGACGACATCCCCATGGATCAGGATAGCGTTGTAGACCCCCTTGACCGAGGCCAAAATATGGTCGCGCGGGACTAAGGAAGGCTGGACGCGGACCTCGATGCTGCCGGTGCCGGGAAGGAGCCGGATGACACCAAGCAGCTTGATGACATAGCCCAACTGATGGGCAAAGAGAATGTCCGCACCGGTGATGCGCTCAATCCCCTCGACGAAAATGTCGGATGTTTTGACCCAGCACCCGTAACTCAGGGAGGCAAGGATGATGGCCTTGTGCGCGGCGTCCCAGCCGTTGACATCCAGAGCCGGATCGGCTTCGGCATAGCCGAGTTGCTGGGCTTCGTCGAGCGCTTCCCCGTAGCTCAGACCCGCCTCCGTCATGCGGGTCAGAATGTAATTGCTGGTGCCATTGATGATCCCGTGGATACTTTGGATATTGTTGCCGATCAGCGACTCTTGGACGGTCTTGATGATGGGAATGCCCCCGGCGACGGCGGCTTCGAAATAGATCGGGGTCCGGTGAGCCTCCGCGAGGGCGAAAAGCTCCAACCCGTGCTCGGCGAGGAGGGCCTTGTTTCCGGTGACGACCGTTTTGTCGCGCTTGAGGGCCTCGCGCACCAGATCCAGCGCCCGGTCGGTGCCACCGATCAACTCGACCACGATGTCAATCTCAGGATCCTCGACGAGGTCGTCCAGCCGGGTCGTCACAATGTCCGGCGGCAGGGCGTGGGCGCGAGGTTTGGCGGGGTCGCGCACGGCAATGCGGCGAACCACGATGTCGCGGCCGGTACGTTGTTTCAGCAGGGCACGGTTGCGGACCAGGTTCTTGTAAACACCGGCACCCACATTTCCGAAACCCGCCAATCCGATTTGAAGTGGAGGAGCGTCCGCCATGGGAAAAAGAGGGCGAAGTATCGCGGCCCTCCCCGGAATGCGCAAGCAGTCTCTCAATCCTCACGATCAGGGATTCCCTCCCGGTCAGAGCCCTCGATTTCTCAAACAACCGCCGGGAGGCGGAAACCCTGCCGCGGGGCCAGAGAGTCGCACATTCAGGGCGCTTTACGTCCTTGCGGTGCCGGACGGCCCTGGTGTAGCCTTGGCTCCATTGGCGTTCTCTGCCTTCGCCAGCAGAGCCCTCCAGTTCTGTCTTTGATCCTTTTACCCATGAAATTGCCCCATTTTCTGACTCCGCTGTTCTTTCTAGCCGCCTCTTTGTGGGCCCAGCAACCCCAGGCTCCCGCCCTGCCGGAAGCCCACCGCATTCTCATCCTCGGCGACAGCATCACCTATGCCGGCGGCTACGTGGAGTATCTCGAGACCGCCCTGTTGGCCAAACATCCCGGGCAGCATTACGAGATCATCGACATCGGCCTGCCCAGCGAAACCGTTTCCGGCCTGTCGGAGGAAGGGCACGCCGGGGGTAAATTCCCCCGCCCCACCCTCCACGAGCGCCTCGACCGCGTCCTCGCCGCCGCCAAAGCGGATCTGGTGGTAGCCTGTTACGGAATGAATGACGGCATTTATCTGCCGCTCGATGAGAAGCGCTTCGCCGCCCACCGTGACGGCATCGAACTCCTGCGCCAAAAGGTGCTCGCCACCGGGGCAAAGATCATCCACCTGACCCCGCCGGTTTTCGACCCGATGCCGATCCCGCAGAAACTCAAGCCGGTGGACCAACTCGGGCCCGGATCGTTCTACGCGGGCTATGATGAAGTGCTCGCCCGCTACAGCGACTGGCTGATCGAACAACGTGCCAAGGCCGGCTGGACGGTGATCGATCTCCACGGCCCGATGGCGGCTTACTTGGCAGAGAAACGCCAGGCCGATCCCGGCTTCACCCTCTGCCCCGATGGCATCCATCCCAATGATGAAGGGCACCGCCTCATGGCCCGCACCGTCCTGGCTGCCTGGGGAGTCAAAGTCCCCGCGACCATCATCGATCCCGACAACGACCGGGAGGTCCGGCTGCTCAAGCTCGTCCAGCAAAAGCAGCGCCTGCTCAAGGACGCCTGGCTAACCCACACCAAACATCTGCGCCCCGGCATGAAAACCGGCCTGCCGCTCGATGAGGCCCGGGCCAAAGCGGCGGAGCTCGACACCTCCATCACCGCCCTGCTCCCGGAAACAGCTGCCCCGGCGGGGAATCCGGCGACGTTTCCCGGAAAAATCAGTGATTGGAACGGCTATGTCCGCCACGACTTCCAGGTCGCCGGCAAACCCATCCTCCTCGTGGAGCCGAAAACCCCCGCGCCCGGACGCCCCTGGGTCTGGCATGGGGAATTCTTTGGCCACAAACCCGCTCCGGACATCGCGTTGCTCGGCAAGGGATTCCACATCGTCTTCGCCAACATACCGAACCTGCTCGGCTGCCCCGATGCGGTCGCGCATTGGGACAAAGTGTATGCCGAAATGACCGGGCCCCACCACCTCGCCCCGAAGGTCGCGCTCGTCGGCCTGAGCCGTGGCGGCCTCTATTGTTACAACTGGGCCATCGCGAATCCGGAGAAGGTCTCCTGCATTTATGGTGACGCTCCGGTCTGTGATTTCAAAAGCTGGCCGGGCGGCAAAGGCAAGGGCAAAGGAAGTCCCGGGGACTGGAGCCTGGTTTTGAAACTCTGGCATTTCAAAGATGATGCCGAAGCCATGGCTTATGGAGGCAACCCCGTGGACAACCTCGCCCCCCTCGCCAAGGCCGGGGTGCCGCTGCTTCATGTTTACGGCGATGCCGACACCGTGGTGCCCTGGGAGGAGAACACCAAAGTCATCGCGGAACGTTACCAAGCCCTCGGCGGCGACATCACCCTGATCGGCAAACCCGGGGGGGAACACCATCCCCACGGACTGGAAGACCCCACGCCCATCATCCAGTTCATTGAGAAAAACGCCGGTCGTTGAAATCCCCCCGGAACCGCGCTAGCTTGCCGCCATGGGCGCCGCCGAAACATGGGATGTGATCCCGGTTGATGACCACTTCCTGGGAGAACGGGTCTCCCCTTTCGGGCACGAACACGTCCACGGGCAGGTCTTCGCCATGTCCGGCAGTCACAGTATCACCGTCTGGCGCCGGGAAGAATCCGGCTGCTTGGCGGCGCATTTCAGCAAACCTGCCAGCCTCATCCCCCTGCCGGAAATCGGCGCTTCGCTGGCCTTGGCCGATCTCTCGAAGGGCGTGGCGATGTTTCCGGAACCGGAAGAAGACTGAACCCCGCCCTTCCCACCATGACCGAGCCCTTTAAGATCGCTCTCCTCGGCGCCGGCTGGTTCGGCCGCGAAGCCCATCTGCGTAACCTCCTGCGTCTCCCCGGTGTGCGGGTCGTCGCCGCCAGCAGCCGCAGCGCCACCAGCCTGGAAGCGGCCCGCGCGCTCGCCGGCCCGGACCTGCTGACCTTCCAGGATTGGCGCGACGCCCTCCGGGTGGAGGGCCTCGACGCCGCCATCGTGGCCCTAACGAACGACCAGCACCACGAAGCCTGTCTCGCCGCCTTCGACCACGGTCTGCACGTGCTCTGCGAAAAACCCCTCGGCCTCTCCCTCGCGGAGTGCGACGACATCATCGCCGCGGCTGCCGCCGCCGGACGGATCCTCCAGGTGGGGCACGAGATGCGGTTCCAACGCCTTTACCAGCAGATGAAACGCATGGTCGACCGGGGCGACGTGGGCGAGCCGCACCTGGTGTGGTGCCGGGAGTTTCGCGGTCCCATGCGGGCGGGCTGGCGGAGCAGCGAGGCCCTCACCGGAGGCACCCTGCTGGAGAAAAACTGTCACCATTTCGACCTCTTCCACTGGATGCTCGGCCGCCGACCGGTCCGCGTCGCCGCGCAGGGAGGACGCAACGTGCTGCTGGACCGTGAGATTCTGGACAATGCCCAGGTCCTGGTGGAGTACGAAGGCGGTCGCCGGGCCACCCTGGAGCTGTGTCTGTTTGCCCCCTATGGCGGGGATTGCGAGATCGGCATCGCCGGTGACCGTGGTCGCATCGACACCCGCAACCAGGCCCTGAGCCTGGTCCACCACCGCTTCGACCTGCCCGACCGTCAGGAGATGAAAGTGGCCGACGTTCCCGAAGACGCGGGCTTCCTCGACAGCTCGGGGCGCGTCGACCGCGGCATCCGCCCGGAGCTGGAGCATTGGATCGACTGCTGCCGCACCGGCACCCCACCGCTCAACGACGGAGCCTCCGCGCGGCTGAGTGTCGCCGTCTGCCTCGCCGCCCAAGCCTCCATCCGCCGGGGGGAAATGGTGACCATGGACGAGTTGGTTGGGTGACGGCGGAGACTCAACGCCCACCCGGGTCGGTCACCACCCCGTAACCCAGCACCAACAACGGAATCAGCACTATTAACAGCAGGAATGCCCGCAGACTCCATAGGCCTAACCCGGCTTTGACTGGTGGCCGCATCGCCAGCAGTTGCCCGGCACGCTGGGGGGTTGTCAAAGAGGTCATGATGTCCCGGGTGATGTCCGAGCCACCCAGAGCATTGGTGAAGAGGCTGCCTATGCTGAAAATAATCCCCCAGGGAAAGCCCCACCACCCCACCGTGCCAGAGATCGCCGCAGCAGCCCAAGCGGGACCACCTCCTGAAACACCAGGAGGAAGGTAATGAACGAAGGCACGTCGGAAGCTCAGAATGATGACAGAAAAACAATAAGGGAAACGAACGAAACGAGCGCCGTTGGCCACCGCCGATTCCAGATCTTCCAAGGTCATGGCCAAGACCGAGCCCATCGAGATGCCGCTTGCCGCCAACATGGGGACCACATTCTGCGAGGATGACTCGAGTTGATGCGAGGGCACGGGAGGCGGTTGGACAGGATTCATGTCAATTGAGTGTGGGTTGAAAACAAGAGGAACTGCCCCTCCCCGTCACTGCAGGAATCTACCGGAAAGGAGCGTCATGGGACTGCGACCGGAAAGTCAGTTTCCCGGACAACACGGGAGAATCCAATCAAATGGCGGCCTTTCGGTCAATAAAATTTCCCATTTCGCATAGGAATAGTTTTCCAGGCCACCTCTCCCGAATCAGGCGACCACGAGACACCCGCATTCCCGCAAATGAAAACCCGTCTCAAGATTGGGGCCTGGATGGATTCTCCGCCCCTCCCTGCGAAGAGATACGCCCCTTGGCAAACACCCCTTGTTGTTCCTTTTTGCCTTGCGCCTCCGCCGTGATTCCGACTGTGATGAACTGCTTTTTCCAACGCACCGGATCCCTTCTCCGGCTTGGGTGGTTGCTTTGCCAGGTGGGATAGGGTGCGCTCGGGGTTCAAGCCTGTGATCATTCCGCAGCCATTTCACACCCCATCGGTGGCTTGTGATCTTTTGCGGCGGCGCATCCCGGTCTGGAGGTCTGGTCCCGTGAGGGAGCAGTCCGGCCAGACCTCCTGGAAACGGCAGATCTCCTGGTTCGAGCCTCATCCCGACGTCTTTCAGCGCTTGAGCCTTGAAGCCAACGGCGACGGCCGCCCCGATAAAACTCGTTCCGGCACCGCCCCCCCACCCGTTTTGGGTCAGGCGTTCGTCCCGCAGTCGCTCGCGCGCTGGTGGCTCGGTGGGCGGCCGCTGGGTTTTCCGCCCTGCTCCGCGGCTCGTTTGGTTCACTTTGCTCCCCCCCTTCAGAGGTGCCTGTTGGCAGTCTAGGCATGTTCCTGCGACGCTTCCATTCTCCCCGCGGCTTCAACCCTGAGAGGAAAGAGAATATCCGTTCTGACGTAAGAATCCGGACATGCGGGGCATTTCCCGTGAGCGGTCGCGCTTGGCTCCGCCCCTCCGGAGAGGCGCCACTTGCCCCGATCCGCTTCCGTGCCACGTTAGCTCCAGCCATGAACTGCAACGACCCTTGGTTCTCCCACCTGAATCCCGCCACCCGGCTTGAACTGGGACGCCGCACCTTCCTCCAGCGCTCCGCCGGGGGGATCGGGCTGGCGGCTCTGGGTTCACTGTTGCAGGGAGAGGCAAGACTCGGGGCAGCCCCGCTGCCGGACCACGCGTCCCGCCCCGGGCTTCCGGGATTCCCCAACTTCCCCGCCAAAGCCAAACGGATCATCTACTTGTTCCAGTCGGGAGCCCCGTCCCAGATGGACCTCTTCGATCCGAAGCCACAGATGGCGCAGCGGAGGGGAGAGAACCTCCCGGAGTCGATCCGTCAGGGCCAGCGGTTGACCACCATGACCTCGGGACAGAAAACGTTCCCCGTCGCGCCGAGCATTTTCAACTTCGCCCAACACGGGAAAAGCGGAGCCTGGCTGAGCGACCTGATGCCAAAAATCGCCACCGTGGCGGACGATCTGTGCTTCATCCGCACGATGCACACCGAGGCGATCAACCACGATCCCGCGATCACGTTCTGTCAGACCGGACACCAGCTGGCGGGACGCCCCAGCATCGGCTCCTGGCTCAGCTACGGTCTGGGCAGCGCCAACGCGGATCTCCCGGCTTATGTGGTGCTGACCTCCTTTGGCACCGGGCGTGCCAATGACCAACCCCTCTATGACCGGCTCTGGTCTTCGGGATTCCTCCCGACGCAGCACCAGGGGGTGAAATTCCGCAACACGGGCGATCCGGTGCTCTATTTGAGCAATCCGGAGGGGATCAGCCCGGAAATGCGCCGCGACACCATCCATGAGATCAATGCGATCAACCAGCAACGCCAGGAGGCGATCGGAGATCCGGAGATTGCGACCCGGATCGCCCAATATGAAATGGCCTTCCGGATGCAGACGAGCGTTCCGGAGCTGATGGACACCTCCGGGGAGCCGCAGCACATCCTCGATCTCTACGGTCCGGAAGTCGGCACGCCCGGGACCTACGCGGCGAACTGCCTCCTCGCGCGGCGTCTTGCGGAACGCGACGTGCGCTGCATCCAGCTTTTCCACATGGGCTGGGATCACCACGGGGGCCTGCCCAACGCCATCAAGGGCCAGTGCCGCGACACGGACCATCCCACGGCGGGCTTGATCCAGGATCTGAAACAACGCGGCCTCCTCGACGACACACTGATTGTCTGGGGCGGGGAATTCGGACGCACGATATACTCTCAAGGCGCGCTTACGGAGACAAACTACGGCCGGGATCACCACCCGCGATGTTTCACGATTTTCCTTGCCGGGGCAGGGATCAAGGCGGGCACGACACTGGGCGAGACGGATGATTACTGCTACAATGTGGTGGCAGATCCGGTCCACGTGCACGATCTCAACGCCACCTTGCTCCACCTGCTCGGAGTGGATCACAAGCGACTCACCTACCGATTCCAAGGCCGCGATTTCCGCCTCACGGACATCCACGGAGAACTTGTGAAGGGCATCCTGGCCTAACCGAGGTGACCCGTGCCGTCCGCCGAAGCGTTCGAACGCGAGTAATGCCCACCCCCTGACGAGAGGGCTCCGACAGCGATTATTCTCTCAGGAAACCGCCTGCAACGCCGGGAAGTCTCCCGACTGGATCAGGATCAGGCCGCCTGGCGCTGCTCGTTGACTTCTTCGGGCTCGATATTCGCAAGCGAGTCTTCCAGCTCCTGCATGAAGGCCTCAAGCGCATCCATGCGGTCGTGAATGTCTGAAAAACGGTCGTCGATTTCCGCTGTGATAACCGGCTGGCGAACAATCCGGGGACGACCGGCAGGGAACATGGCTACAGGCTCCTGAATCATCATTTCCGGGGACGCTTCAGAGGTGGCCACCACTTCCGCTTCGACTTCCGCTTCGACTTCCGCTTCGACTTCTGCTTCGACTTCCGCTTCGACTTCTGCTTCGACTTCCGCTTCGACTTCTGCTTCGACTTCTGCTTCGACTTCCGCTTCGACTTCTGCTTCGACTTCTGCTTCGACTTCTGCTTCGACTTCTGCTTCGATCTGAGGCTTCTCCATCAAAGGCACCACTTCGTCCATGGAGGCAGGTTCCGCTTCTGGCAGCGCAAGCGTTTCCGCAGCGGCAGCGACCTGAACAGGAGAATGGTCCCCAAGACCAAAGAGAATATCGGTCTCATCCACCGTCCGGGACATCGTCCGGATGCCCGAAATAAGGCGATGACGGCGCTTCAGCAGCAACGCGGAGATGACGGCTCCGGTGGCGATGAGACATCCAATAAGGGCTGTGGTGGATTCCATGGCGGCTTTAAGTTCTACACGATCCTTGAATACTTTCTTCTGTAAGACAACCGAAAAGTTTCGAATTTCTGAAAAAAATACGAGGTACCGGACAATTAGGTACGTACCCGAAGTGTACGAAGGTACCCTAAAAAATGTAGGTACCCTATTATATGGCAGGTACCCAAAGTGTACTGAGGTACCCTAATCCAAAATCCTTGCATCCCTCCCGGGAGCAGCTGCGTTCTTGTAATGAAGCATGGAAATTATGGACCAAGTGACCAAGATGGACCTCCCCATCACCCAGCCAGAGTCATCCCAGGGATCCTCGGATCCGATCCCGGCGCATCCCTCTGGGGTAAGGGTTTCCGGCTATTTGGTCCTGCCCCCAAAGGGACGTTCCACGACCATTACCGGTGCGCACATCCGCGCTTGAGTCCACGCCACGCCTCCACTACGGTCAGCTCATGGAATCCCCCTACGAACTCCTCCTCGGAGCACTCGAACCGACGGCATCCTTAGATGCGGTTCGTTGGCTGCGCGGCGAATGCACTCGTCTTTCCCGCCAATTCGAAGAAAATCCGTTCTTTTTTGCCTTCTCCGGCGTTTCCCGACATTTTGACCGCACTGCGGAAGTGACTTTTTCCAAGGGAACGGCGGAAGTCTTGCAGCGGCTGATCCCCGGCCTCTGCCTAAAGCACTGGGATGAGTTCCGCACCGCCCGCACCGTTCTGATCGGGTTGCTTCTGACCTTGGACCGTCCGGATCGGCTCCGCACCTTGGAGCGTCTCACCAGCTCCGCCGACATCCGGGAACAAATCGCCATCTTCGGAGCCCTGCCTCTCCTCCCTAATCCCGAAGACCTCGTCGAACTGGCCCGGGACGGGCTGCGGACGAACATTCTGAGCGTGTTTGATGCCATTGCGCTGCGCAACCCGTTCCCCGAGCGACATTTCACCGAAGAGGGATGGAACCAAATGGTGCTCAAAGCCCTCTTCCTCGGGCGCCCCCTCCACCGCGTGGTCGGATTGGATGCCCGGGCCAACCCCGCCCTTGCGGAAGCGGTCAACTACCTCGCCCACGAGCGCTGGTCCGCCGGACGCAAAATCTCCCCTGAGGCGTGGCGCTGCTGCAGCGGATTTGTGTCGGACCAGATCGCCCATGACTTGAAGCGCGTCGCAGCCTCCCCGGACCGTGGAGACCGCGAGGCGGCCGCCCTGCTTGCGGTGGGAGACACCACCGGACGCCTCGCCCCGATCCGTGAGGCCCTCCCGGCTGAATGTGCCGATGTCGCCAAGGGATCCCTGACGTGGGATTCCCTCGGAGCCCTCCTGGCGACCCCGGTTTGATGGCTCTTCCCCACCCCGTTCCCCTTTTTCCCGAACCCTCCCATGAAATTCCTCGATTCCCACGTCCACATGGTGTCCCGCACCACGGACGATTATCAACGGATGGCTGCCGCCGGCACCGTGGCCATCATCGAACCGTCCTTCTGGCAGGGGCAACCGCGCACCGAAGCAGGGTCCTTCAAGGACTATTTCAACTCCCTCATCGGCTTCGAGCGATTCCGCGCCAGTCAGTTCGGGATCAAACACTACTGCACCATCGGGCTCAATCCCAAGGAGGCGAACAATGAGAAGTTGGCCGACGCAGTGATGGAACTGCTCCCTCTCTATGTCTGCAAAGAAGGCGTGGTCGGTGTCGGTGAGATCGGATTCGATGATCAGACCCGGCTGGAGGAGAAATACCTGCGTCTCCAGGCCCGGATCGCGGTGGAGGCGGATTTGCCGATCCAAATCCACACCCCCCACCGTGACAAGAAGGCCGGCACCAGCCGCACCATGGACGTGCTGCTCGACGCGGGCTGCGATCCCGCGAAGGTCATCATCGACCACAACAACGAGGAAACGGTGAAAGAAGTCCTAGACCGGGGATTCTGGGCGGCTTTCACGATTTATCCACACACCAAGCTGGGCAATCTCCGCATGATCGAAATCGTGCGGGAGTATGGAGCGGAGCGAATCATCATCGACAGCGCGGCAGACTGGGGCATCAGTGACGCGCTCGCCGTGCCCAAGACTGCCGCGCTCATGAAAGAGGCCGGCATTGACATGCGGGCCATCGAACAGGTCAGCTACGCCAATCCGCTGATCGCTTACGGTCAGAGCGGCCAGATGCGCGAGACGGACTGGGCTGATGCCGCGGGCATCGATCCGGCGGCCCTGTTCGCCGGCAACACGCTGCTGCGGGGAGGACAGGACGTCCATGAAGCTATGACCAAGTACATGGTCATCGAGTGAGCGAAGGACGCCGCAGGGGAACCCCGGCGGCATCGCGCAACCCGGCGGCCAGCGCGGCTCCGAGACATGCCAGCACCAGGGCCGAGCCGCCCCAGACGACGGGACTGGCGTGATAGAGCATCACCCCGCCAGCGGGACCGAGCACTCCCGAGAGTGACCACGTGAAGCCGGACAGCCCCTGGTAGCGTCCCCGCAGTTCATCGCTGGCCGCATTCGTCACATAGAGCGACGCCGCCGGAATCCAGAGCATTTCGCCCACGGTCAGAACGAACATCAGCACCGCAAATCCCCCGACTCCGCGCGTGAAGGGAGCCGCGCAGAGAGCCAGCCCGAACAGCAGCATCCCCACCGCAACCCGGTGCCCCAAGTGATGGCGCACCGCATAGGCGGTGAGGGGCATTTCGAAGAGCACGATGACGAGGCCATTGAGCCCCATGACCAGTCCATACTGCTCCAAGGAGCACCCGGCATCGCGCATGACGAGCGAAAAGGTCGTGCCAAACTGGGTAAAAATGAGCGTCGCCAGCAGCTGGCTGGAGAGAAACCGCACCAAGCCCCGGTCCGCCCGGGCAGCCCGGAAGGATTCGGCGAGGCTGGGAAGGACCTGGCGAAACCGGCCCCAATCGCGCACCACGACTTCTTTGGCGGGAATGCCGACGAGGGCGATCAGTCCAAAGAGAAACCACGTCAGGGAATCGCAGAAAAAGACGAGAAAGAAAGACGATGCCGCGAGCCATCCCGCGAGAGAGGGTCCGAAGGCGAAACCAAGATTCACCGCCAACCGCGACAGGGCCACGGCCTGGGGGCGTCGGCTCACGGGGACCGATTCGGCGACCAGGGCATTGAGTCCTGGCCAGCCGATGCTGGTGGCAAAGCCGAGCGCGGCGGTCAGAGCCATCATGGCGGGCAGGTTCTGGGCCTGGGACAAGGCGAGTGCCGCCACTCCGGCAGTGAAGCTGGAGGTGAGGACGCACACTTTCCGCCCCAGAGTGTCCGCCGCGTGACCAGCCAACAAGGACGCGGCAAGGCTGCCCAGACCGAGGGAAACCAAAACCGGTCCGGTCGCTGAACTGCCAAAATGCGTCTCCACATAGACCGTCAGGAGAGGCCAGATCATGGTGCCGATGCGGTTGATAAACAATCCGGCGGCGACGACCCAGACCACCCGGGGGAGGGCTCTGAGCCCGTGCCAAAAGCTGTCCGCCTCGGGAGGCGGCACGCCAAAGTCAGGCACCGGAGCCGCGGGAACTTCCACCATGACGCCTTCCGCCAACGGAACCAGATCTTCCGGCGGCGGATCAGGTGAAATGGGAGGAGGTGGGTTCATCAGAAACAAGGAACGGAGGAGGAGTATCAAATCGTGGAAAACAAAAAAGCCCTGCGCGCGGAGGGCGGCAGGGCTGGTGAGAAACGGGAGGAGGTGTGGTGATTCGATCCTGTCCCAGATCAGCCCTGCGTGGTGTGGTGGCGCCCGATGGCTCGGCGCATTTGGGAATACCCCATGGCCGAGGCGCAAGCCACCAACACCGGAGACCCAATCACAAGAAAGGTGTCCGCTTGGCACGGGTTCATTACGCTGGCGTTCATGGATCGGATGATGGGAGAAGTCAAAAATGACTCACCGCGCCAGGTCGTCAAGGGGAGAATGGTTTCTTATTCCACCACATACGCCTCACCGGGCTCGGGAATGATCACATTCATCTCCGGGTGGCTTTCGGCGAGTTGGCCGGCAAACCAGTGGCGGGCCGGAAGGTCTCCGTGGACGAGGAAGGCGGTCTTCGGGGACACTTCGCGGATGTATTCGAGCAGGTGCTCCCGGGGCGCATGACCACTGAAATCATACTTCTCGACACGGCAATGGAGAGTCTGAACATTCCCCCGGGCCAACTCGACCGTCCCCCCCCTTGGCGTGCGTTGGATTTTCCCGGCAGGTGATTCCGGGTCGGCGTATCCCACGAAAAGGAGAGCGTTTTTCTTTTCGGCAAGAATGTTGCGGGCAAAGCGGTAGGAGACGGTGTGCTCGGTCATCATGCCACTGGAGAGGGCATAGATCCGGCCCGGCTCGAAATGGATCTCCCCTGAACGGCGCCCCGCGGCGGGACTGACGAAGTCAAGGTCCCGGAGGAGTTGCAGACCGGAGTTGAGCCGATGGGAACGATCCGCGAACCGGTCGTAGATCGTGGTCATTTTGGTGCTCAATCCCCCGATGTGCACCGGCACGCGGGGAATCAGCCCGGCGTCACGCAGGTCGCGCAGCATGACCAGCAACTCCTGGGTTTTGCCCATCGCAAACACCGGGATCAACACGGTGCCACCCGCTTTCAGCGTTTCCCGGATCGCGGTCCCGAGTCGCTCCATCTCGGCCTGCCGGGTGTAGTCCGGATGTCGCTCGTAATCCCCCCGCGTGGTTTCCACGATCAGGGTGTCGAAATGTTTGCAGGGCAGTTGGGCCGCCCCCACGATGCTTTGCTCCTCGAAATGAACGTCTCCGGTGTAGAGAAGGTTGCCCCCTTCCCACTCCAGCTCGGTCGAGACCGCCCCGAGGATGTGGCCGGCCGGGTGGAGCGTGCAGCGCACTTCTCCGGTATCCCCGAGACGGAACCGCCTCCCGATCGGCGCGGGAGTCAGCTTCTGGAAGATCTCATCGAGTTCCTTGTGCCCGAAGAGCGGGTAAGACGGCTCGTTCAATTCATCCCGCTTCGAGGTCATCACGTTGACCGAATTGTGCAGCATGGCACCGCCGAGAGCCATGGTCTCCTCCGTCATGCAAATCTGCGCGTTCCGCTGCCGACGGCAGAGGACCGGGAAAGCCCCGATGTGATCGAGATGGGCGTGGGTGACACAGACCGCGTCGACCGAGCCTTCCCGCAGGGCGTCGAAATCGGGCAGCGATCCCGGCCCCTCCAGCTTGGGATGCATGCCGGCGTCGAGGACCACCCGGGTGTTGCCGATGTCGAGCAGATAGGAACTGCTTCCCACATCAATGGTGCGGGCCAAATTCTGCAAAACTACCATGGGAACACTTTCAGAAACGGAACGAGGCCGTCCCGGGAATAGTTCCCGAGTCGGCCCCGTCCTTTACAGGGATGGAGGACGAATCAATAACGGTACTGCTCGGGCTTGTATGGCCCCTCCACAGGCACGCCGATGTAATCGGCCTGCTCCTTCGTCAGAGTGGTCAGCTTGGCACCGATCTTGGAAAGATGCAAGCGGGCGACCTCTTCGTCCAGGATCTTCGGCAGCACGCGAACCTCACCGGGCTGGTAGACATCCTTGTTCTTCCAGAGATCGATCTGGGCGAGGGTCTGGTTGGTGAAGCTGTTCGACATCACGAAGCTCGGGTGACCGGTGGCGCAACCGAGATTGACGAGACGGCCTTCGGCCAGGAGATACAGGCTGTTCCCGGTGGGGAACGTGTATTTGTCAACCTGGGGCTTGATGTTGGTCCGCACCACGCCTTCGGCACTGAGGAGGTCCACCTGGATTTCGTTGTCGAAATGCCCGATGTTGCAGACAATGGCCTGGTCTTTCATCTTCGCCATGTGGTCGAACCGGATGATGTCCTTGTTCCCGGTCGTGGTAACGTAGATATCGCCCCAGCCGAGGGTGTCCTCGAGGGTGAGAATGCGGTAGCCTTCCATGGCCGCCTGGAGGGCGCAGATGGGATCGATCTCGGTGACAACGACCTGGGCTCCCTGACCCCGCAGTGCCTGGGCGCAGCCTTTGCCGACATCGCCGTATCCGCAAACCACGGCCACCTTGCCGGAAATCATGACATCGGTGGCCCGTTTGATGCCGTCGACGAGCGATTCACGGCAACCATAGAGATTGTCGAATTTCGACTTGGTGACCGAGTCGTTCACATTGATCGCGGGAACCAGCAGAGTGCCGGCCTTGGCCATCTGATAGAGGCGGTGGACACCGGTGGTGGTCTCTTCGGAGACACCCTTCCAATCTTTCACGATGGTGGCGAAAATGCCGGGCTGTTCCTGGCCGACCTTCTTAAGCAGGTCCTTGATGACGCGCACTTCAAGATTGTCCGAGGGAGTGTTGACCCAGTCGGATCCGTTTTCCATTTCATACCCCTTGTGAATCAGGAGCGTGGCATCGCCACCGTCGTCGACGATGAGTTGCGGACCGAGGCCGGCCCCGTTGATGAGGGCTTTCCAGGTGCACCACCAATATTCTTCCAACGTCTCCCCTTTCCAGGCGTAAACCGGAATGCCGCGGGCGGCAATGGCGGCGGCGGCGTGGTCCTGGGTGGAGAAGATATTGCAGGAAACCCAACGCACCTCGGCCCCGAGATCGACCAACGTCTCAATGAGCACCGCGGTCTGGATCGTCATGTGGAGCGAGCCCATGATGCGGACCCCCTGGAGCGGTTTCTCCGGACCGTATTTGGCGCGGGTGGCCATGAGACCCGGCATTTCGTGTTCGGCGATGTCGATTTCCTTGCGGCCGAATTCGGCGAGGGAAATGTCGGCGACCTTGTAGTCCGTGAATGCCGCGTTGGCGGCGGGAGCTTCGCGTGAGATGGACATGGAATGACTTTCTGTTGGGATGTTGGGTATTGGAGGGGAGACTCAGCTCGCGGCAAGCGAGCGCAAGGCATCGGCCTTGTCGGTGCGTTCCCAGGTGATGGCATCGAGATCGTCCTGACGACCGAGGTGCCCGTAATTGGTAGTCTTACGGAAGATCGGGCGGAGCAGATTCAACTGACTGATGATCGCGGCCGGCTTGAAGGAGAAAACCTCGAGAATGGCACGGACGATCTTGTCATCGGAAACGTGACCGGTGCCGAAGGTTTCAACATGCACGCTGACCGGCTCGGGATGACCGATGGCATAGGCCACCTGGAGCTCGCACCGGTCGGCCAGGCCCGCCGCGACGACGTTTTTCGCCACCCAACGACACATGTAAGCCGCGGAGCGGTCCACCTTGCTGGGATCCTTCCCGGAGAAGGCGCCACCGCCGTGGCGTCCCATCCCGCCGTAGGTGTCGACGATGATTTTGCGCCCGGTCAGACCGCAGTCCCCTTCCGGTCCGCCCACGACAAACCGCCCGGTCGGGTTGATCAGAATCTGGGTGTCCTGGGTGATCAGATCGGCCGGAATGACCTTGTCGATGAGGTCCCGCTTGAGGTGCTCCCGAATTTCCGGAGTGTCGATCGAGGCCGCATGCATCGTCGAAACGACCACGGCAGTAACACTGACCGGCTTGTTGTTCACGTATTCCATGGAAACCTGGGTCTTGGAATCGGGGCGCAGCCAAGGATGCGTGCCGCTTTTGCGCAGTTCGGTGATCGCCAGACCAAGACGGTGAGAGTAATCAATCGGGGCAGGCATCAGCGAGTCAGTCTCACGGACGGCGTAACCAAACATGATGCCCTGGTCTCCGGCGCCCTGCTCGGCGGTTTCCTTGTGCTCCGCGGAACGCGCGTCCACCCCTTGAGCGATGTCCTGAGACTGCTTGCCCAGGGCGTTGACGAGGAAAAACGAGTCGGAGTTGAATTTGCAGTCGTGGTGGGTGTAGCCGATGTGTTCAATCGCCGATTTGACCACCTGGTGATAATCGAACACCGCATTGGTGGTGATCTCACCGCCGAGCACGACGAGATTGTCTTTGACCATCGTTTCGCAGGCAACCCGGCTGGCCGGATCCTGGCTGAGACACGCGTCCAGCACACTGTCGCTGATCAGGTCGCAAACTTTGTCGGGATGTCCTTCGGTGACAGATTCAGATGAAAAGATATAACGGTCGGCCATAGTGTTATTTAAATTGAAACTATCCTCAAATCGTGATGAGATGATACGATACTGACCCTCCCCATGTCGTCAATCATTAAATCGTTGCGGCTCATTTCCGATCCCACCCGCCTCCGGATCCTTCATTTGCTGGGGGAGGAAGAGCTTTCGGTGGCGGAACTGCAGGAAATTCTCGCCATGGGCCAGTCGCGCATTTCCACCCAACTGGCCCAGCTCAAGCAGGGGCATTTGGTGAATGACCGGCGGTCCGGGAAAAACTGCCTCTACAGCCTCGATCTCCCGCCGGATGGCGCCGGGAAACGCCTCGGAGAGACCATCTCCCTGGCGGCGGAGGAACTTCCCGAGATCCCCCAGGACCGGGCGGCCCTGCGGCTCCTGCTCCGCAAGCGCAAGGATCAAGCCAGGGCCTATTTCGATGAACTGGCGGGCCGCTTCGGTCGCACCTACTGCCCCGGACGTTCCTGGAAATCCCTTGGAGAGACCCTCCTGAAGTTGCTGCCCCCCTTGGAAATCGCGGATCTCGGTGCCGGAGAGGGCACGTTCTCGCAGCTCCTTGCGCAACGGGCCGCCAAAGTCATCGCGGTCGACAACAGCGAGAAGATGGTGGAGTTCGGCTCCCGCGTGGCGAAAGAAAACGGCTTCTCCAACCTCGAGTACCGGCTTGGCGACCTCGAGGATCCGCCGATTGAGGCCGCGTCGGTGGATCTCGCTTTTTTCAGCCAGTCTCTCCACCATGCGGTCCATCCCGCGACCGCCATTGCCGGGGCCAACCGCATTCTGCGTCCCGGAGGACGCATCATCATCCTCGACCTGCTGCGTCACAATTTCGAAGAAGCGCGGGACATGTATGCCGATGTCTGGCTTGGCTTCACCGAGCTGGAGATCAGTGAGTGGTTGGAGAAAGCAGGCTTCACCGGGATCGAAATCTCCGTCGTCGACCGGGAGAAAGAGGGTCCCGGCTTTCAGACGATCCTCGCCATTGCCGACAAACCGACAGCACCCCCTGCCTCTCCCGATCATGGCCTACGATGAATCCCTCGCGGAACGCGTCCGAGCCGCTCTCTGGCAATCGGGAACCACGTTCGAAGAAAAGACCATGATGGGGGGTCTCTGCATCCTGGTGGATGGCAAGATGTGTGTCGGAGTCGTCCAGGACCGACTCATGGCCCGGCTCGATCCGGCAATCTATGAGGAAATGCTGGAACGTCCCGGATGCGAGCCGATGGATTTCACCGGACGCCCGATGAAAGGTTACGTGTGGGTGGATCCCCCCGGGATGAAGGGAGACGCGGCTCTGCAGCACTGGATCGGTCTGGCCCTGGAGTTCAACCCCCGGGCCAAAGCCTCGAAATCACGCAAAAAGTCCGGGTAGCCCCATGCTCATGACGTTCTGGTTTCGATTCGGTAGGGGGAAGTTTTGCACGCCAGGATCGCCGCCGTTACTTGCAGCCTTCCGCCCCCCATTTTTCACACAAATTCCCATTGCCAAAGGGAACTGACCAATTGAGTATCCCGATCTATGAGCAAGCCGGGACCTGAGCCTTTAAAGAAGGAAAGCCTTTTTGCCAATTTAGACCGTTTCTCGAAAGTTTTTTCGTTTATGGGCTGTGTGTTCGGCAGACGGATCGGACGACTTGAGGTTTGTCCAGAAGGGTTTGGATCGAGGTGATGAGCTTGGCGGTGAGTTCTTCGCCGCTCTTGGTAATGAATCCCGCCAAGTAGTGACTTTTGAGATGCTGCCAAAGGCGTTCGATGGGGTTGAAGTCGGGACTGTAAGGAGGAAGGTAGACCGGTTCGATGTGATGCCAGTTGAGAGTCTTGACCTTGTGCCAGCTGGCATTGTCGAGAACCAACACACACCGTCGACCCGGAGTCGGCGGAGCTTCCTCTGCCATCGTGTCGAGGAATACTTGGAAGACATCGCCATCGCAGTGTGGAACGATCAGGCTGACAAGCTTACCGCTTTTGGGATGGACCGCTCCAATGACGTTTTTCCGGACATGCTTGCCGAAGTACCCCTGAGTGATTCGTTCGCCGCGCCTGGCCCACTTCCGACGCGGTCTCGGGTCGCCTTCGAACCCGGCTTCGTCACCAAAGTAAACGTCGCAGCGATCATCGTCTATCAGGTCAAGGAGCTCATCGGCAAAGCGTGCCCGCTGGTCCTCCCAGTCTTCCCGATTCGGTGGCTCGGGCATGGGCCGCGGGACTTTGAGCTGGTAGTCGTGTTCGTGAAGGTATCGCACCAGCGTGCTGTAGGCGATGGGCAGATCCTTCTCGTTCTTAAGCCAGCCCACCAGTTTCGTGGCCGTCCAGTGGCTTTGGCCAGCCAACGCGGGGGCCTCGACCAAAGGCAGGATCACCTCGGCAACCAACTCTTTGGAAACTGATCGGGGCCTCCCCGTTTTGGGCCGATAGGTCAACGCGTCGATGCCTGCCTCATTGAAGCGTGAAATCCAGAGCTGGAGGCACCGTTCGGTGACTCGCGAATGCTTGCGGGTCAGTTCGAAGTCAGCCCCGCAGAGCATGAGATGGATCGCGCGCAACCGTCTTGAAGCCTTCTCATCGGGAGAGCAATCAATGGCGACTTCCAGCTCCGCCAGTGAGCAGTTTTCCGGTTCAAGGAGTTGTCGTTGCCTTCCGATTCAGAAGCCTAAGCCACTGAAAAAACAGTACAAGTGGAAAAATCACTTTTCGCGAAAATACTTTTGAGAAACGGTCTAATTGGACGTGCCAAATGGCTAGCCCGGCTCAAAGATTCTAAGGCTTTCGAAGTCACCACGAAATTAATCACCAATGCAGGAATCCTTGCGTTTGTTGCGCCACTCCTGCAGAGCGAGTTTGGTATTCGAGTTTGGACCATCTTCCTCCTGGGCGTCGCTGTCGCGGTAGTTCTCTATTTCCTCGCTGCCAAGAAGAAAATTACCCTGAATCCGATTTGGCTTCGCAGGGCATCGAAATTGTTGGTCCCTTGCCTGTTGCTGCTGCTGGTCATCCTGGCAATACGACCCTTCTATGGATTGTCGGGACGCGCTTACGTGGCTATTACCGAAGAGGGACTTTCTCCCTTTGATCCAAAAAGGTATGTTTCTGAATCCGAGACTCTTTCTGAAGGAACGGCACTCATCGTAGCCAACCATCCGGCCCATCGGTGGATGGCCGGCTTTCTCCACGAGAGTGGACCTGATCTCGCGCGCGATTCCCAGAAACCGGAACGGCACCATTGGTTGGCACCGTTACGATGGTTTGGCAGCCTCGCAAGATCAATGATCTTCAGCGGCAAGGTGGTCATCCTGCACCCCATCACCCGGACTCAGGACAAGGTGGTCCCGATCTTTCTCGAACGAGCCCAATCAGAATCTTGGACGGACCTTGCCGGATCGCCTTGCAACACCTTTCAATTCGACCTCAGATCGGATCGTTCGATTTCTTTTGAACTGGCAGCTACTCCGATCGGGGAGGCAGATGACGGACTCACCAGAATTGGAACCGATTTCGCGATCGAGTTGGCATCAATCGAGGGGAAGAAAATGCGGTTCTCAATGGTCTCACGAATGGAAGACCGGCAATGGCAGGACGTCGCCCTGTTCAATGATTTCAACGAGAAAACGGCCCTCTACATCGCCCGGTTGTCCGAACTGCTGATCAGTCCCAATCTGCGGAATACCTGGGCGGAGACACAGGCGGGACTATGGGACACCGTGCCCAATGACCGAGAGAGATTGCGTCTGCTTCAACTTCGGGCCAGTCTGGACAGCGTTGTCGCAGAGGGAAACATCCTCAATGCCCAGCTACTTCCTGATTTGATTAGGATCGAATCGATTCTTGTCACAGCTATCGACGGTCCGGAATCCCTCACCAGAGACCAGTTGCTTTTTTGGAGCACGAAACAGTTCCTGAAGTTTTCGGACCGGAACAAACGGCGATTCGAAGCCACCAACGGCAGCCTCTCCCGAATGGTCGCCGAAGCGGAGCCAGCCATGGAACCCGTCGAATTGCCGGAATCCCCGATTGACTTTGTCCACACGATTGGCCGGTTGGTCCCCCCCAATCTGTGGGCTCGCGAAGAAGTCCAAAACCTGATATCGACTCTGTTTTCGAGGACATCGGGCGTTCACGAAAAGGTTGGCGAATCGGTGAGCCCAAAACTGGCATGGGCGCGGGCCGCGGACTGGGAGAGTATTCGGACAGGGTTGGCTGATCTGGCTTTTCGTAACAACGCTCCAAGCCCCGGCCACATCGAGGAGAGTGCTGCTTTCGCGGCGCAATCACCGTCGTTGGAAGAAATCTGGGCGGAAGCCGAAACCAAAGCCGGACAAGAATTTCTTCGGCGCGTGTTGCTCCACTGTTCGCATTCCCTCGAACTCCTACTGGACGAGCCAACCCAAGGAAACGCAATCACCGCGGTCGCCGATCTGCTTGAGGCGATCTTGCACCAAGGCGACCTGCTCGATGCGGTGCTGGAACTGAGGCAACGCCATTTTGGCGACTCGAAAAGTTATCTTGCGAATTCTTCCGTGATTCAATACCTCCAAGCTGCCACCATACTTTACGCCAAATCCAACCGCCAAGTCGTGGCCTCTCCTGATGCCGCCCAAAAGATCTCCTCGCCTCCAGCCTCCGGGTCGGAAGTCGCCCCTCTGGTCGAATTCCTCAAACCGTTCGCGAACTTCACCGATCACCCGTCCGTGGCCGAATTTTTGGATGATGAAGATTTCCGGAAGAAGCTGGTCGACTCTCTCCGCAATCCTGATGATTGGGTGCGCTTAGATCCACGATTGAAGGGCCTAATGATCGCCTATCTGACGCCACTCGAACCGGCCGAAGCAATCAAGAAAGCCACACCTTGGCTGGAGTGGACCCAGTCTCTGTTCAGCGACCCGGCCTGTCTCGAATTGAAAGCCAAGCTCAACAACGAAGAATTCCCTGATTTGAAGCTCATCGAAAAACTCGGGCCTATCGTCAAAACCATGCCCAATTCGGTGATCGGACAGGACACTTTTTCCGAACTCGTTTCAAAAGCCGTATCGATCTTTAAGGCCTCCCGAGAAATAAACGAGGCCAATGATTCAGATCAGGTCAGGGAGTTGGCCCGCATTGCATCGGATGGCTCACTCGTCGTTCGTGAGACCCTCAACCAATCGAAGATCTTTTCTCCCTTTGGCGAGTTCTTCGACCGTGTGATTGATCAGGGAAATGTTGCTGCATTTGCCCACCATCTGGAGATGCCTTCCTCAGAAGTGGAATTCCTAAAGCTTTGGCAAGAGAACCTGAGACTTAGACTTTCCACCACCAGGCCCGTTACGGTGCTGAGCCCATCCGAGCAGAGACTATGGACCCTCATTGGACGCGTCGTCTGGTTTTCTGGCATCCCCGAGGATCGGCAGCCGGTTGCCATCGTTTACGACGAAAAAAATGGCTCCATCGGCTTCGATCCGCCCTGTCCTGAGTTGACCAAATGGATTCGCGAAGCCATCACCGGAGACACCAATCTCGGTGATGGGAACGCATACCCCTACTTATCCGAAGCCCTGGTTTTCGATCTGATTCTTCGAACGATGGACGACCATACTCCGAACGGATATGTTCACACTGAATTCGGCAAACTCCGTGTCCTGTTTCAGAGCCTAGCCAGGCAGAGCATTGAGGAATACGTCACCGACACGTTTCCGGCAACACCCGAGACAGGGGCCGGCGCGGAACCCGCGCCGCTCGTAAAGACCGGTGCGGAGTAATTCGCACCAGGAAAACCCAACGCCTGCGAATTGGATCCTATCATGCACAAGTTACTCATCCTCATCACTCTCGGCATTCCAGCTGCGATCGTCGGTCAGACGACTCCTCCGATTGTGCTGCCTCAGCTTCCCGCGCCCGTGTCTTCTTCACCGGCACCCGTCTCTCCTGCCCCACTTACACCGCTTCCTGTTAAGGACGTTCAGTTTAGCTTCACTGGGACTCAATTGCTCGCTCCCGAAGAAATGCTCGCCCTGCTGAAGAGTAAAGTCGGCAAGCCTGTTTCTAACCAGGATCTGGACGACGACGTCAGGGCCTTTTATGAGACCGGCAAAATCGATGCGGTGAAAATCTCCAAAATCGAGGAGCCGGATGGAATCGTTTTGCGCGTCGAAGTCGACTTTCCGAAGCAAGTCGGTGGCATTGAATTAGCGGGCGTCTCCGAAGACCTGATGATGGAGTTGCGGCCCCTGCTCTCAATCGCTGTTGGAAGTCTTGCCGATTCTTTCACCTGCACAAAGGAGGTTGAGGCCGTGCAGTCCTTTTTCTATTCCAAGGGATACCCAGAAGCCCAGGTTTCACTGGCGTTCGATTCGATGCCTCAAGCCGGACAGTTTGCATTGAAATATGCCGTGACCATGGGGCCGCGCATCATGGTTCGACGGATTCACCTGCTTGGGAATCGAGGATTCCACACAAGCGCCTTAATGCCCTTTATTGATCAAAAGGAGAATGCTCCGCGATTGCCACAACCCGCATACGATACGGCCTTCGATCGACTCCTCCATTTCTATTTCGAGGCCGGCGGCTACCTCGGTGCACGCATAGCTCCTCCGATCCTTAAAGAGACTGGAGAAGAGGGGTATTTCGACCTGTTCCTCGAGATCGCAGAAGGGTCGAAGTACACCATTGATGAGATCGCATTCAGCGGGGTGGGGCGGCTCCTCGCCTCAGAGTTAGCGGAATTGATCGAGCTTCACCAAGGCGATCCCTATTCAGTGACAATCATCGAGAAAGCCAAATCAGAGATTGAAGCAGCTTACAAAAGAATTGGTCACTTCGAAGCAAAGGTCGAGGTCAGATGGGCCCCTTCATCGGATAATAAAGTCTCGATCAATTTTGCGGTGACGGAAGGTGATGAATTTCGATTCGGGAAGATCACGGTTGAAGGAAACGGCACAACCCGGGATGAAGTGATTAGAAAGGAGCTTCTGTTCATTCCCGGTGATGTGATCAATATGGATGAGTTCGAACGATCCATGAAGAGTTTGGCAAGGTTAGACTTTATCGCATCCATAGAGCCCCATTTTGCAGACACCAAGATTCCCAGAGAAAAAGATCTGCTTATCAAGCTGTCTGAAAAACCGAGCGGAATGATCACATATAGTGCGGGGTATTCCTCCCTGGACGGGTTCAATCTGCTGCTGAGGCTAAACCAGACAAACTTCGATCCGTTCAATTACCCAAATTTTAGCGGTGGCGGAGTGAAATTTTCGATGAATATGGACTTTGCGAACAGAGGAGGTCGCTTGCGCCTTTCCATTGGGAGAAGGGACTTTCTAGGGCGCTCCCTTCGATTGAAATTGCCGAAGGTAGAATCGCCGATCGAGACTTTGAAGGGCGAAGCACAACCGGCGAAAGATTCAGAAATCATCCCACCATCCTCAGACGGAGACAGGTAACCATGAGCATTCCACGACGACTGTCTCGATTCCTTTGAGTTGACCTTGAGAGATTCAACGCAGGCCTTAAAAATAAGGAGAACCAATGCCGGGCACTCACATGACCTCTCCCCAAGCGACTGGGAGGAAATCGATGGAAGGACGTGTCATAAAATAGACCAGCATTTCTATTTTTCGCAACGCTCATTCTGAAAGTTTGAAAATCTAGCCCGCCAGCGAATCGCTTTTAAGATGCTACCAGAGGTACTCGACGATCTTGAGGTTTACCAAAAGAACCGGCGCTTGCGGACTCCGGGAGTTTCCAGGTAGACCGCACGAATGAGTGGTCGGCCTGGCGCCGACTCCAGCAGGATCAGTTCGGTTTCCTTTCCTTTGTACATCTTGAAAAACGAAGGGGACAGCACAAGCTTGCGACGGATCGTTTTATCGGTTCCCTGCCAGACGTAGCGGATCATGACATAATAGCTGCTGATGGTGGGGCGATTGAACGCGGATCGAGTGGCGCTGTCGCTGCTGACTTCCCGGGTGTAGACATCCACATCCTCGACCAAGCCCTGGATGATCACGCCGTTTTGAAAAACCTTTTTGATCCAAAGGTAGCGCCATCCCACTATGAGCAGAGCGATGGCCGAAATCCCAATCCCACCGGGAATGGCCCATTGCACGATGATGTCCTCCACAGGGGGACGTTCCACCTCCACGACCGCAGAGGCATTGGGCTGGCCGGCCCAGTGAAGGCCAAATCCCGCCATCAGGGCGAACACGGCCACCTTGGCGGCGCGGCCGAAGGTGAGGTCTCGCTCATAGAGCGCTAACAAGGTGGGGACGGGCGCGGCGGTTTCGTTCATGGTTGATGCAATGGACAGGGCGGTGGTGGTGATCTAACCCCTCGCATGGGACAGAGGGGAAGGGGAGTCTGAAATTTTGATAGGTGACGGCACGCCGGGGTCGGGTCAGTAGAGGACAACAAAATCGTCACCCTCCACAAAGACCGCACTGGAACCCCAAGCGGGCATACCGGGAGCCGATCCCGTGACCTCTCCGGGGCGCCCGCTGGCATCAAGCAGGCGCCAACGCAGTTGTCCTCCACGCTGCCACCCCGTCCCTTCACTCCAACTGACCAGCGTTTCACCGCGCCGGTTAACGGCCAAGGCAGGATGACGTCCCGGCCCCAGAGTAAGGGGGGCCGGGGTTGTCCCGGAACCAAAAAGTGCCGTTGCAATGAGGCCTTCCGCCTCCCACACCCCGCGGGTCGCCGCGCCGCTTCCGGCCAGGGCCATGCTGCTCATGGGGCAGGCCCCGAGAGCCCACGGTCCGACGGTTGAGCTTTCAAACGTGCGGCCACCGTCCCGGGAGCGGAGCAGGGTCACATCCCGCTGGTCCACGCGGCGGGCCGCGCGGTACAAGGCCAGCCATTCTCCCGAGGGGGCGACGAAGGCCTTGAGGGAACAGCAGGCGCAGACCCCCGAGACTCCGGCCTGCACCTCCTCGACGGCCCCAAAAGTCCGTCCCTGATCCACCGACCGCGCCAGGAAAATACGCCGCTGGTCTTCGCCGGGAGGGGATTCCGGCAGAGACCCATGCCAGAGGATGAACACGCCTCCCGCCGCATCTGTCGCGACCGAGGCCCCGCCATCCAAAGCCCGCGTGTTCCCCCGCAGGTCCCTCTGCGGCTCAAAACCGTCGACAGCACCGCAGGAGAGTCGGGTATAGAAGAGAGATGCCGGCACACCATTGGCGCCCGGACCATTCCAGACAACATGGACTGTTCCCTCTGGCCCTACCGCGATCTGGGAGCCCCGGATGGTTCCCATTGCCACCGCCGTATGCGGCAAGTGATTCACAGTTACCGCACTGCTCCACTCGCCGCCAACTTTCCGACTGCGATAGAGCACCTCGCTCGCGGAAGGATTGCCAGTCAGACACACGAGATGCACCGTGCCATCCGGGCCGCGCGCCACTTGGGGTTGCAGCCCCTTTTCGGGAACCCGTTCGAGCCGGACCTCGGCAGCCAGACATCCGGACCACCCCAGCAAACAGGCGCAGGCACTGACAAGGATCTTCATGAACGGAAGCATCCATGAAACTACCCAACGGTTCAAGCAGACACTGATGCCGTCTCCGGGCGGGTCATAAAATGGCATGACAGGGGAGAGGGATCTCGACGATACTGAAGCGTCCGTCCGTGGGCGTTATGGATCCTTTTCCACCCCAGCAACACGACCAGGAGAAAGCGCGGGAAAGAGACATCGCGTCGCAGACCTTCGGGACCTCGGCCAGGATGCTCGGCCTTGGTTTCACCATCCTCAGCCTTCTCAAGGGCATGCCGAACCCGGACCACCTGGATACCATCGCGGACGATGTCTTCGCGGTGGATGCCCAGACGTTTTTGATCGCCTGCTTTCTAGGTTATGCCGTGCTGCGGTCCCGCCTCCTGCGGCGCACGCACCGGTTGGAGTTCCTCGCCGACGCGGGGTTTCTCCTCGGTTTGACCAGCAAGGGGGTGGCCTGCGTGCTTTTTGTTTGAACGATCCTGTGACCCGCCTCCCACCATCATGACTGATCCCACCCGCACCACGACCTGCGCCATCACCGGCCGCACTGTTCTCATCAACGACTGCCTGCGCAGCGGGGAATTGCGCCCGTCCCTGCTGCATTTCATCCAGAAGCGGCACCCCGGGTTGAAAACGGAGGATTGGATCTCCCGGGCCGCCCTTCCCGATCTTAAAGCAGCTTATGTCGAGGCAGCCCTGAGCGAAGAAATCGGTGAACTTGGGGAACTGGAGCGCAATGTCATTGAGAGTCTGAAAGCGCATGAGATCATTTCCGCCAATCCCGAAGAGGCCGATGACCTTGCCCACCGCACCTTCGGCGAGCGGGTCGCCGACCAGATTGCCCGCTTCGGCGGCAGTTGGCATTTCATTCTTTCCTTCGGCGCCTTTCTCCTGCTCTGGCTCCTCGCCAACACCCTGCTCTGGACGATTCACCCACCGGATCCCTACCCCTTCATCCTGCTCAATCTCATTCTCTCCTGCATCGCCGCCCTCCAGGCCCCGGTCATCATGATGAGCCAGAACCGCCAGGAGGCCCGGGACCGGAAGCGCGCCGAGCAGGATTACCAGATCAATCTCAAAGCCGAACTGGAGATCCGGCATCTCCACGAGAAGGTCGACCACCTGCTGCATGATCAGAGCCAGCGCCTCCTGGAGATCCAACAAATCCAGACCGAGCTGCTGCGCCAACTGGTGGACAAACCAACCACCTGAGAACCAATCCCGAGCCGCGTGGTCTGCTCCCCCATGGACCGGACTCGTAGAAACCGCTTGCAAGGCGGACAAAGTCGGCGAGACTGGAAGTTCTCTTACCGGAACTGAGCGCTTCGCCGCTGTCCGGAACGCCTATGCGGTCTCTTCGATGAGGATTGGTTTGGGTTCAACTTAGTTCATCGAATCCACCCACGCCGCAGGCTGTGATCCACGCTCCCCACTTCCGGGGACCGCGTTGCAGTCGTCGCGTATCCTAACCAAAAATATTCCTTCCATGTCCGTAACCTTCGACAATTTCGCCCTCAGTGAACCCATCCAGCGCGCCCTCCGGGACCGCAACTACACCGTCCCCTCCCCCATCCAGGAGCAGACCATCCACCTCGTCCTCGAGGGGCATGATGTGATGGGCTGCGCCCAGACCGGCACCGGCAAGACCGCGGCCTTCGCGCTGCCCATCCTCCAGCATCTCTCCAAGCATCCCCGTGAGCGGATGCGGATGTGCCCCAGAGTCCTCGTCCTCGCCCCGACGCGGGAACTGGCCTCGCAGATCCAGGCCAGCTTCAAATCTTACGGAGCCTATCTCCCCTTCCAATCCACCGTGGTGTTCGGCGGGGTGGGACAGAATCCCCAGGTCCAGGCCCTGCAGCGAGGCCCGGAAATTGTCGTGGCCACCCCCGGCCGACTCCTCGATCTGCTCCAGCAGGGCAAGGTGAATTTCCGCCAACTCGAAATCCTCGTCATCGATGAAGCCGACCGCATGCTCGACATGGGTTTCATCCATGATGTGCGACGCATCATCGCCCTGCTTCCCACGAAACGGCAGTCCCTTTTCTTCTCGGCCACCATGCCGCAGGCGATCATCGACCTCGCCGGGAGCATCCTGAAAAATCCCAAGCATGTCGAAGTGACTCCGCCCGCCACCACGGTGGAAAAAATCGACCAGACGGTCTGCCACGTCGGCATGGCCGACAAGCGGACGCTGCTCCATCACCTGCTGAAAGGCCGCAAGGAAGGACTTGCGCTGGTTTTCAGCGCCACCAAGCACGGAGCGAACCGCCTGGCGGAGCAGCTCTCCAAATCCGGAATGCCCGCTGACGCCATCCACGGCAACAAATCCCAGGGAGCCCGCGAGCGCGCCCTGGAGAATTTCCGCTCCGGCCGGACCCGCATTCTTGTCGCCACCGACATCGCCGCCCGCGGGATCGACGTCAAAGGCATCGATCTGGTGATCAACTACGACCTCCCCAAAGAGCCCGAGTCTTACGTTCACCGGATCGGTCGGACCGCTCGGGCCGGAGCCGAGGGCCGCGCAATTTCGCTTTGTGATGAGCAGAGCCAGAGTCTCCTGCGCCAGATCGAACGCACCATCCGGACCAGTGTGCCGGTGGATCGTTCCCATCCGTTCCATCGCGAACCCGTCTCCACCGACGCCCGCAATGCGCCTCCCCAGCAGCGCGGTGGCCGTCGCGGCGGTGGTGGCGGAGGCCAGCGCCAGGGACAGTCCCGGAACGGGGGCCGTCGCCGG
Organism: Akkermansiaceae bacterium; assembly: GCA_024233005.1. GTDB lineage: Bacteria > Verrucomicrobiota > Verrucomicrobiia > Verrucomicrobiales > DEV007 > JACKQE01. The sequence goes on from JACKQE010000003.1 coordinate 359,658, forward strand.
GAAGCCGCCTCGTCGCGTTGATCAGTTCGGGAGTTTCGGCTCCCCACGACAGGCCCTGAGGAGACTCTGTCTCCGGCTTTGAGGAACAAACCCACCCGGGCACGACCGTCCAGGTGGGTTTTTTTTTCACGTCACCAAGGGGCGGGGCATTCCGTCCCATCCGGAATGTCACGTCCTCCAGGCGCGAAAATGGATTGGTCAAATGGGGGGATTTCAGATACAAATCACCTCCATGAATCGAAAAACCCTTTCCCTCCTGCTCCCGCTGCTCGTTGGCGCCCTGGTTGTCAGTGCCCTTTGGGCGGCTCCCGACGCCCCGAAACGCAAGATCCTCTTTTTCACCAAGTCGAGCGGCTACGAACATTCCGTCATTTCCTGGAAAAAAGGCCAACCCAGTTGGGCGGAGAAAACCCTCCTCGAACTCGGTGCCCAGAACCACTGGGAATTCACCTTCTCCAAAGACGGCTCTAAGTTCAGCAAGGATTACCTCTCCCAGTTTGACGTGGTCATGTTCTACACCACGGGCGATCTCTGCTCGCCGGGCACCGACGGCCAGCCTCCGATGACTCTGGAGGGAAAGCAGGCGCTCTTCGACTACATCAAAAGCGGCAAGGGCTTTGTCGGCACCCACTCGGCGAGCGACACGTTCCACACCGCCAACGAGTCGCAAAAAGGCCCGGACCGCTACGCGAACCATGGCGAGAAGGCCGATGCCTACGTCCGCTTCCTCGGGGCTGAATTCATCAAGCACGGCGCCCAGCAGGAAGCCAAAAACACCGTCATCGATCCCGCGTTCCCCGGCTTCGCGAAGGTGGGCAACGATTTCTCCTTCATGGAGGAATGGTATTCCCTGAAAGATTTCACGCCCGACCTCCACGTTCTCACCGTGATGGACGCGCCGGCGATGAAAGGCGACGAATACAAGCGCCCGCCCTACCCGAACACCTGGGCCCGGAAAGAGGGTGATGGCCGGGTCTTCTACACCAGCATGGGACACCGGGAAGATGTCTGGACCAACCCCATCTTTCGCGACATCCTCACCGGTGCCCTGCGCTGGGCGGCAGGCGATGTGAAAGCGGAGATACCGGCGAATGTCAAAGAAGTCGCCCCCGGAGCCTGGACAAACCCTCCCTATGTCGAGCCCAAGCCAAAACCGGCGGCCAGTCCGGCCAAACAGCCAGCCAAAAAGACAGCGGCGTCGCCCAGCACCGCGGCTCGCTAAAGCAGGAAAGTCCGGCGTCTTCCGCATGGCATCCCCGTCGTTTGCATTCGTCGGGGGTGCCTTTAGAGTGACGTCACTTTCCACCACATGAATTCCGACCTTTTTTCGCGCATCGACGGGGCCGCCGCAGCCGGCTTGCTCAAGACCTCCACCCCACTAAACATCAAGGCGCTGCTCACGGCGAGCGACGAACCCCGCTACGAGGCCTCGGTCACGGAACTGGTAATGCGGGAGCTGTGGAGCGAGTTGGACGACCGCTTTTTCGAATGCCTCGTCTTTGGCACCGCCGGACTGCGGGGCCGGACCATCGGAAAAATCGTCACGGCGGCGGAACGCGGCAGCGCGGCGCCGGAGGCCCGACCGGAGTTCCCCTGCGTTGGGACGAACGCACTCAACGAATACAACCTGATCAGGGCCACCCTGGGCCTCGTCGGGCAGATCCGCGAAGCCCATGCCTCCAGCGGCTCGGAAGGCCGTCCCTCGATCGCCCTCGCTTATGATACGAGGCATTTCGCCCGGGAATTCGCCGATCTCGTCTCCAAGGTGGCCACGGAGAATGGTTGCGATGTCCATCTGTTCAGCGATGCCCGTTCCACTCCGGAGCTGTCCTTCGCGGTGCGCCAACTCAGGGCCAGTGCCGGCATTGTCCTCACGGCGAGCCACAATCCCCCGTATGACAATGGCTACAAGGTTTACTGGAGCGATGGAGCTCAAATCGTCGAACCCAACGCCAGCGGGATCATCGCCCGGGTCAATGCTCTGACGAGCGACCGCTACGAGCCCTTGCCCCCGTCCGAGCGCGGCCAGGTGCTTCTGCTCGGCCAGGAAATGGATGACGCCTACATGGCCAAGCTGGAAACGCTCCTGATCGATCCGGCTTTGGCCCGGTCGCAAGGGGACCTCCGCATCGTGTTCAGCAATCTCCACGGCACCGGAGGCAAGATCGCTCCGGCAATGCTGCGTCGTCTGGGGTTCACCTGCGACACGGTGCCCGCGCAGGATGTCGAGGACGGATCGTTCCCCACCGTCACCTCACCCAACCCGGAAAACGCCTCCGCCCTGGCACTGGCGATCGCCCAAGCGGAACGAGATGGCGCCGACATCGTGGTGGCCACCGACCCGGACTGCGACCGCATGGGGGTCGCGGTGAGAGACGACTCCGGCGCTCTCTGTCTCCTCACGGGAAACCAGATCGGATCGCTTCTCGCCTGGTATCGGTTGCAGGCCCTTTTTTCCCAAGGGGTGCTCAACGAAGCCAACCGCAGCCATGCCACCCTCATCAAAACCTACGTCACGAGCGAACTGCAGGAAGCGCTGGCCCGTCATTTCGGCGTCGGCTGTGTCAACACCCTGACCGGATTCAAGTACATTGGGCAGAAGCTCGGCAAATACGAAGCCCAACTCGCCGGCACCTTCACCGGCAATTACCGCGATCTCCCGGAACTCGAAACCCGGGCCCTGCGCCTCGCCCATTCCACGTTTTTTGTCTTTGGCGGGGAGGAAAGTTACGGCTACCTCGGGGCTGATTTCCTCCGCGACAAAGACGGCAACGGCGCGGTGGTGATGTTCGCCGAGCTCGCGGCCTATGCCAAATCCAGGAATCAAACCCTGCCCGGACTGCTCGACGCCCTCTATTTGGCCCATGGGTATTACGTGGAAAGACAGCACGCCATCGAACTGCAAGGGGCCGATGGACTGGCCATGATCCGTCGTCTCGCGGCGGACTACAGCGACCGTCCGCCCACCGAAGTGGACGGGGTGCCAGTGACCCAGGTGCGCGATTTCTCCAACCATGAGATCCACGACGAGGAAGGGGACCTCGTGCCCAAAGAAAGAATGCTCTTTGTCGATCTGGCCGATGGCCGCGCCTTCGCGGTGCGTCCCAGCGGCACCGAGCCGAAGATCAAATACTATCTCTACCACCGCCCCGCGCCCGGTTCCCCACCTCCATCCGATGCGGCGGCCCTCGCGGCAGAGAAAGCCGACGCCGACGCCGGCATCGAATCCCTGCGGAGCTGGATCGTCGCGGACAAAGACCGCCGACTTTCCTGAAGCCTGACAAAAGCCCGGCCATTCGGGAGACAGGATGGGATTTCTTCGAACGTTTCGCCTTCCGGCGACGTCCAAGGGTTGGTAACTTGTATTGCGAATCCATCCTCCTGCCCCATGAGTGACCGTCCCCCATCCCCCGCCCCCGACGCGCCGTCCCAGGTGCTCGACACCTCCAAAATGTCGTCCGGCGAGCGCGCCGCGATGGAACTGGCCGAGGCCTCCCGCGACAGGTCCAAGGGACTCCGCAGCTTCGGGGCTTCCATCTTCATGGGGAGTCCGGACTTCGCCCAGCTGCTTCCCTTTCCTTCCCAATCCGAGGAAGACAAAAAAGAAGGCGATGCCTTTCTAGCCACCTTGGCGGCTTACCTCAAAGAACACACCGATCCCGATGCGATCGACCGCGAGGGGGAAATCCCGGACGAAGTGTTCCGCGGACTTGGCGAATTGGGGGCGTTCGGCATCAAGATACCCAAGGAATATTCCGGGCTCGGCCTTTCCCAGACGAACTACTCCCGCGCGGCCATGCTGCTGGGAGGGCATTGCGGCAACCTGACAGCCCTGCTTTCCGCCCATCAGAGTATCGGGGTTCCCCAGCCACTGATTGTCTTCGGCACGGAGGAGCAAAAACAACGCTGGTTGCCCCGCTGCGCCAAGGGCGAAGTCTCCGCCTTCGCGCTGACCGAGCCCGATGTGGGATCGGATCCCGCCCGCATGTCCACCACCGCCACCCCTACGGAAGACGGCACCGCATTTCTTATCAATGGCGAGAAACTCTGGTGCACCAACGGAGTCAAAGCCGGATGTCTGGTCGTGATGGCCAAGACCCCGCCACCTCCGGGGGCTCCGGAAAGCCACCGGGCGATCACCGCTTTCATCGTGGACCGGGACTCCCCGGGGGTCGAAGTCACCCACCGGTGCCGCTTTATGGGACTGAAAGCGCTCTACAATGGCGTGATGCGTTTCACCAATGTCCGGGTGCCGCGGGAAAACATTGTTTTGGGGGAAGGCCGGGGCCTCAAAGTGGCGCTGACGACGCTGAACACCGGTCGGCTGACGCTGCCTGCCGCCTGCGTCGGCCTGGGCCGGAAATGCCTCGAGCATGCCACCAAGTGGGCGGCTCGCCGGGTTCAGTGGGGCCAGGAAATCGGCAAGCATGACGCCATCGCGCAAAAACTGGCGGGCATTGCGGCGGACACCGCAACGACCGAAGCCATGGTGCGCTTCACTTCATCCCTGGTGGACCGCGACAAGAAGGCGGACATCCGGATTGAGGCGGCCTTTGCCAAGCTCTGGGGGACCGAACGGGGTTGGGCGATGGTCGACGACACCATGCAGATCCGCGGCGGACGAGGGTTCGAGACCTCGGACAGCCTGAAGGCCCGGGGCGAGGAGGGCGTTCCCATCGAGCGGTTCATGCGGGACTCCCGCATCAACACCATCTTCGAGGGCAGCACCGAGATCATGCATCTCTTCATCGCCCGCGAGGCTCTGGATCCGCATCTTCAGCTTGGCGGACCCGTGCTCAATTCCCAACTGCCCGGAGGAGTGCGCTTCAAAGCGGCCCTCAAATCCGCCCTGTTTTATGCGTGGTGGTATCCCCGGCAATGGCTGCCGATTTTGACCAGCGGGGTGCCTGGTGGAGTCACGGTCCATCCCAGGCTCAAGCGGGAACTTCGGCGGGCGCGCCGACTAAGCCACCGTCTGGCGCGCGGCCTGTTCCATGCCATGATCCGCTTCGGACCGAAGTTGGACAAAAAGCAGGCGGTACTCGGGCGCTTCGTGGATGCCGGCGCGGAAATTTTCGGCATGACCACGCTGGTGGGGCACACGCAGCAGCAGATCGACACCGAATCTGATGACGGCAAGCGCGAGGCCCTGCTGGACCTCGCCACCTACGCCTGCCGGAGAGCCGCATTGAAAGCGGAGGAACTGCTCCGCGGCACCACCCGGAATGCCGACAGCGACGGCTACGGCGTGGCGCGCAAGCTGCTGGTGTATGAGAAATAGTGGCAGCGTCTCACCCGCATGACAGAGCATGGCAGGGTCTCCCGCCCAGGATTCGATTGACATCGTCGACGGAAGTCTGAAGTATTGAGCTTCCCTTCATCCGTCATGCCTTATCAACGACGCGTCCTCATCACCCTGCTGGGAGTCGTCGGAGCGTCGTGTGGTATTCTCCTCCTACTAAGCCAACGCAGCGCCGGATCCATCGCTTTCCGGCTCATGCAGGACAAAGTCCTCGCGATCGCCGCCTCCACCGCGCCGCAGATCGATGGAGAACAGCACGAACACATCCGCCAGCAGGAGGATGAAGCCGGTCCGGACTATGGGGCGATCCGACGTGTCCTGCGGGCCACCCACGATGCCAACCAATCCTCCGCCCTGCCGGTGACATTTGTCTACACGCTCCGTCCATCAACTGGCGAGGGTTGGGAATACGTGGTCGATGCCGCCGAGGAAGGTCCCGAAAAATCGCATGTCGGGGACCCCGTGGAATTCCGCGAAGCCTCGGAACGCCCCCGGCTGGAGGAAGCCCGTGTCGATGACGCCTTCGCGGAGGATTCTTTCGGCACCTGGTTGAGCGCCTTTGCCCCCATCAAAAACCGCCAGGGACGGATTGTGGCCCTGGTCGGGGTGGATGTGGAAGCCCGGGCGGTGCTCGCACAACTTGGGCAGCTGCTCCATGGCGGTCTCATCGCGCTCGGCCTGGCCCTGCTCGTCGCGGCAGCGGCGTCGATCGTGCTGGCCAACCGGGTCACTGCTCCGCTCAAGGTGCTCCGCACCCACGTCGCCGCCATGGGAGAAGGGGACCTGACGACCCGGGTGCCCGTGACAACCCGCGATGAATTCGGCGACCTGGGATCGGAGATCAACCGCATGGCCGCCGGATTGCAGGAGCGGGAAGCCCTCAAAGGCGCGCTCGTCCGCTACGTGTCCTCGCAGGCCACCGACGCGGTGGTCGAGGAGAAAGCCGAGAACGAGACTGGCGAGGAACGCCGCCGGGTCACCGTGCTGGTCGCCGACATTCGCCATTTCACCGCGCTTTCCCAAAGCCTCCCTCCCGACCGGGTGTTCGCTTTCCTGAATGAGTATTTCTCGACGTTCATCGACATCATCCTGCGACATCGGGGCACCCTGGATCGGTCCGTGGGAGACAGTGTGACCGCCCTTTTCGGAGCCCCCCTCGAGGATCAGGATCAGGAACGGCACGCCGTGGAGGCTTCACTCGCCATGCAGCGACGCCTGGCGGAGTTCCGGGAACGCTGGACCCTGCCGGGAGACCTTCCCGTGGCTCTCGACATCGGCATTCACACCGGGGAAGCCCTGGTGGTGCGGGTCGGCCATGACCGGAGAATGGATTTCGCCTCGCTCGGAGAAACGGTCACAGTCGTCTCTCTCATCAAGAGCCTGCCCCAGACGGCCGGCGCCGGCATCGTGGTGTCGGAAACCACCGCCAAGGGACTGCGCAACGCCTTGCCACTGGGCCGATTGGGTGAAGTCTCCGTGGCCGGCTCCGACCGGCCGCTCGCACTCTTCACGGTGGACATGCCCCTCCCGGGTGCGTGACGCCCCGGGGTCTTTCCTTCACGAATCCAACTGGTGACCTGAGAATCCCGGAGAACCCCGGGGCCAAGGGCTGCTCAATGAGTCTCGAGCCGGGCGCCTTTCGGCTGGCCGATGGCTTCCAGCATTTCCGTGAACCAGGGCTCGTCGACATCGAAAGGCTTGCCGCCCTTGATCCGGGGGAAGGCGATGATGGACATGGCGCCGCCATTGTCCTCATCCAGACCGGCCACCCCGCTGATGCCATCGAGAGCGCCGCGCGCGGCGGCGGAACAGGAATGCTTGATGAGCTGGAGATCCCGGTGGTTCGGAGCCGCGGAACGGGCGAAGTAACCGCTTTTCTGCACCAGCACTTTCTCGGCCTTGAGCGCTCCTTTGAGGTGATTGGCGAACCACTTGCCGACGTCCATCTCATCAAGCCGGACATGGCCGAAGGCATCGCGCTTCACTTCTTCACCATTGGCTTCCTTGTCCCGCACAATGGTCTCGGTTCCGGCACCTTCGGCGAGGAAAATGTTCACGCTGTCGTGCGCGTCCATCTTTTTGAGGAGACGTTCGGTTTCGGATTCCATGTCGACATCCATCTCCGGAACCCAGACGGCATCGATGTCCCAGCGGACGTGATGCAGCAAGGCCTCGGGCAGCCAGTCATACTGGTGCAGGCTTTGGCGGTAATCATAAGCCGTGGCCGCGGTGAGCCAGCCGGAGTGACGCCCCATGACCTCGTGAATGATGAGCTGGCGGTAGCTGGTGGTGTTTTCGTTGGCGATGTTGCGGAAAAACCGCGCTCCCTGTTCGGCGGCGGTCCAGGCTCCGAGAGTCTGCTTGATCGGATAGACGTCGTTATCCACCGTTTTGGGCAGACCGACCACCGTCAGTTCATAACCGTGCTCGTGGAGATACTGCGCCAGATCGGCGGCGGTGGTGTTGGTATCGTCACCGCCAATGGTGTGCAGAATGCGAACGCCGTCTTTGACGAGCTGGTCGGCGGCGACCTTGAGAGGATTCTGTCCCGGCTGGACCAGGCCCCGTTTTTCGCAATCCTTCACATTCGTCAACTTGACGCGGCTGTTGCCGATCGGGCTACCGCCGAAACGATAGAACACTTCGCACTTTTCCCGCACCGATTTGGGGAACGTGTAGGAGGCTCCCAGCAGCAGCCCATGGTAGCCATTGAGATAACCGATCAGCTCCGCATCAGGCGCCAGAGTGTTGTATTCGTGGATCAATCCTCCGATGGAAGCGGAGAGACACGGGGCGATGCCACCGGCGGTGAGGAACGCGATTTTCATGGTAACTGGATGGAAGGATGCCAGGGGAGAATTTTGGGGCGACTGTGCCGCCGGGAGAGGGATTTGTCAAGGAGGGGGCCCGTCAGCGGACCACCTGCCGCTTTCTTGGCGATTGACGAAAGGAGGCTTCGGCGCTACCCGGTCCCTCCCCGGAAAACGAGGGGGGATTTTTATCTATATGGCACGCTATTTCGCAGGATTGGATGTGGGAGGAACGACGGTGAAGTCGGTCCTGGTTGATGAAAAGGGAGAAGTCGCCGGATCGATGGTGGAGGTGCGCAGCCACGTCAAAGAGGGCTATGAAGCGACCTTTGCCCAACTGGAGAGCGCCCTAGACCAATTGCTTGCCCCATTAGGGGCGAGCCGTTCCGAGGTCCGGGGGATCGGCCTCGATGTGCCAGCTCCTTCCTCCCATGGCGTCATCTGGGGACAGGCAAATCTGGCCAAAAATTGGGTGGGCTGCAACATCCGGGACCGGTTTTCGGAACGCATCGGAGTCCCGGTTCACATGACGAATGATGGCAATGCCGCCGCCGTGGGCGAATATTCCCTTCGCCACAAGGGCGTTGGCGGACTGCTCTTTGTCGCGCCCGGCACCGGGCTCGGCGGAGGTTTCGTCCTCCCCGGAGGGGGACTCTACGAGGGTGCCAACGGATTGGCCCTCGAGGTCGGCCACATTTCCGTGCCCTTCCTCGAAGAAGACGGGGAACTGCCCACCTGCGCCTGCGGCTGGAAAGGCTGCGTCGAAGCGTGGGTGTCGCTAGTGGCGCTGCGCCGCCGCCTCCGTGTCGAGCTGGCCAAGTCAAAGTGGGAGGATCACGAATTGGCCCGGAGTGAATCCCCGGTGGAAGAGAAAGCCTTCCGCCTGCGCGAGTTCGCCGAAAAAGGGGATGCTCTGGCGACGGAAATCTTCCAACGGCAGGGTCACATTCTCGGGTATGCCCTGGCCGACTTGGTCCGTGTCTTCGACCCTGGCCTGGTTGTCATTGGGGGTGGTCTGGCAGAAACGGGGTTCCGCGACCGCTACCTTGACTGGGTTCGCGGCGGTTTCCAGGAGCGTGCCTGGCCCATGTATGTCCACAGCCCGATCGATCCGGAGAAGGCCACGACCCGATTTGAATGGGCCGTCGGAGGTGATTCTGCGGCCGCGCTGGGCATGGCTTTCGTGGCGCGAGAGCTGTTTGGCTGATTCTCGGATCGCAGTAGGGCGGATGAATCCGAGAATCGCCCTTCTGCCTCCTTGCCAGGACGGAGCGCACTCAACATTGACTGGACCGGGACACGGCGGGAATGCGATGCTTTTGGATCCGAGGATTGAGATCGGCCTGGTGGCACGGTGACGCAAGCGTTGCGGCGTCCGGCGTGCAGGGAGAGTCGGACCCACCGGGAGGGCTGATCGCTGCTTTTTTTGGCTCGCCAGAGAAGCCGCAACCCTCCATATTCGGTGGGTTGTCGATCCCAACCAGCCAAAACCATGAACCGCAAAAAAGCCTCCGATTTCGATCCTGAAGTGCTGCAACTTTTCGACCGCTATGTCCATGGTCAATTGGATCGTCGCGGATTCCTGCAGCAGGTCGCCCGCCATGCCACGGGAGGATTGACCGCAGCGGCGATTCTTGAAAGCCTCGCACCGAACTATGCCTGGGCCCGCCAAGTGGAGCCGGAGGATCCGCGCATCCGGACGTCTGTTGAGACCATCGATTCCCCGGGGGGCCACGGCCAGATCAAAGGACTCCTCGTCCGACCGGCAGCAGGAGGAAACCAATTTCCCGGAGTCCTCATCGTTCATGAAAACCGGGGACTGAACCCTTACATTGAGGATGTCGCCCGGCGTCTCGGCATCGCCGGATTCCTCGCCTTCGCCCCGGATGCGCTGACTTCCCTGGGAGGCTACCCGGGCAATGATGACGAAGGTCGTGCGATGCAGCAGAAGCTCAACCCGGACAAAATCACGGAAGATTTCATCGCCGCCGCCCGTTGGATTCACACCCATCCGGCGAGCGCCGGAAAAACCGGCGTGGTGGGCTTCTGTTTCGGAGGGGGCATGGCCAACACCTTGGCGGTCCGCTTGCCGGAAATCATTGCCGCCGCCGTCCCCTTTTACGGGCGTCAACCGGCGACGGAAGACGTGCCCAAGATCAAGGCCGCGTTGCTGATCCACAATGCCGGACTTGATCAACGCATCCTGGAAGGAGCCCCCGCCTATGAAACCGCGCTGAAAGCCGCCGGCGTCGCTTTCACCTCCCATGTCTATGCAGGGGTGAACCACGGCTTTCACAATGACACCACTCCGCGGTATGATGAAGCGGCGGCGACTTTGGCGTGGACCCGCACCATCGCCTTTTTCCAGACTACCCTGAGGTAGATACCCGGTCCTCAGGCAACCGAACGAACCTATCCCACCCCTCCGCCATCTCTGCCCATGCCTCCAACCGATCCTTCCCGCCGCCGCTTTTTGCGGGTTTCCTCCTCACTCGCCACGGGGTTCCCCTGGCTGACCTCCTCTTTGAAGGCCCAGACCACTCAATCCAATGGCCCGCTGCTGGCCTACGTGGGCACTTACAGTTCTCCGTTGCACGATGTGCGGCCGACCCAGGTGGATCTGCCCCCCGGCAATGGGCACGGCATCCATCTTTTCCAAGTGGACCGGGGGACTGGAGCCATGACCCCCAGCGGCATCCAGGAAATGGGGACCAGCCCGAGCTGTCTCGCGTTGAATGCGTCAGGGACGCACCTCTACTCCGGCAATGAAACAGACCGGATGGGAGAGGACGGTGCCGGATCGGTCAGCGCTTTCTCAATCGCCCCCGTGACCGGTCAACTGACTCTGCTCAACACGGTCAGTTCAGGAGGGGCCGGCCCGGCCCATCTCAGTGTCCATCCTTCTGGAAAATTCGTCCTCGTGGCCAATTATTTCGGAGGTTCTGTCGCGGTGCTGCCGATCCTGCCGGACGGGAGTCTGGGGAAGGCAACCGATCTCAAAAAGGACGTCGGAACGGTGGGCCCAACGCGGGCCACGAACGCCCCTCCGGGAAGTTTCGCCATCAGTGGTCACGACCAAGCCCATGCCCATATGATCGAGGCTGATCCCTCGGGACGGTTCGTGCTGCATTCCGATCTTGGGTTGGACCGGATTTATGTTTGGAAATTTGATGACCAGACCGGAGTCCTCTCCCCGAACGATCCGCCCATGGTCGCCCTTCCTCCGGGAGATGGGCCCCGTCACTTTGCCTTCCACCCCCGGGGAAGGTGGCTCTATTCACTCCAGGAAGAGGGCTCCAACATCGTGCTCTTTGATTACGAAGGAGCCACCGGCAGGTTGAGTCCGCGGCAAACCATCTCCAGCCTCCCACCGGGGTTTGCCGGGAGCAACTTCTGCTCCGAGATCATGGTGTCCTCCGATGGCCGGTTTGTCTATGCGGGTAACCGCTTGCATGACAGCATCGCGGTGTTTGCGGTCGGTGACACAGGAACGCTGACCTTGGTCGGCGAGGAATGGACCAGGGGCGATTATCCCCGCAGCTTCAGTTTCGATCCTTCGGGGACGTTCCTTTACTCCTGCAACCAGCGGGCGGACAACATCTCGGTCTTCCGCGTCGACCTGACCTCCGGAATGCCGGTTTTCACAGGGCATTTCACTCCCGTGGGAAATCCCTCGATCATCGTCTTCCGTGATTTTGGCAGGCAGGGCCAGGCCTGATTGCCACTTTAAGGAGGGACATCCATACTTGAGATAACAAAGCCACCCGCCTGGGCCATGGCACTCGCAAGCCCCCGGGTTTCGCTCCAGTCCTTGAGCAAGGCGGCTTGGGCCGATCGCAGGGCTTTCGGTGGGGACTCGCCTTGGAAAACTCCGGCGTAGAATCGTTTCATCAACTCGACGGTGGCACTGTCGTCCACCGGCCACAGTGAGGCTAGGCAATGACGGGCTCCCGCAGAATGAAGTGCCCGGGAGATTCCCAGCACCCCCTCACCTTTCTCCGTGGATCCCAGACCACTTTCACACGCGGACAAGGTCACCAAGGTGGTGTCCTGTAGAGGTAGTGCTGCCGCTCCCACCGCCGTGAGGAACCCATCCAAACGGGCGCCTCCCCTAGGATCAGAGTGCTGCCTCAGTTGTTGAACAGTAGCTTGTGCACCGGCGAGGGCGACAAAGCTACTGTAAAACGGAAGTTCCAAGGGCAGGCTGCGATCCTGGAGCACAGGAAGCACGCCACCATGGGTGGCCAAGTGCACGATGGCACAGCCTGCCGAATTGCGTGCCACCGCGGACTCGCTGGCATCCCGACCTTCCAGCAGGACAGTGGTCCAACCCGCCTGACGTGCCGATGCGTCCACTTCCCGAACCTCCTCGGCAGTGCCGGGAAGAGCGCTGAATTCCATCCCTGCAGATGCATAGGAATGGGCGATGGTTGAGGTCACTTTCCGACCGCCCTGGCTTGGAGCAGACGATAGGAAATCCACGTCCCCGACCAAAAGCATTTTCTTGGGAAGCTGCGGAACCAACTCATTAGGTGGACGGATCAGCACCCTGGCGGAAGGAACTAGGCTGATGGTAGTGTGTTGAGCGAGAAATGTACCATCCGGGCCCTTCATTGCGGCAAAAGGTACGGACTGCAGTTCACCATCAGGGCAGAGAAACCATCGGTTGATCCCAGGGGCAGCCTCCCAGAGGGGAGCAAGAATCTTCTCAAACAACTGCTGGTTGAATTTCACGACTCCGGAGTCGTCCGAATTAAGAATCGCTCCGCGAAAACCAGCAATGAGCTGGTCTATCTCCTCCTCCTCCCCGAGATCGAACCAGCGGATGCCGGGACTGGAAGTGGTGTAAAGCACCGCACCATAACGTCGATTCCCAGAGTAGTCGACCCGCCAAGGCTCCGACACGCAGAAGTCGACCAAGGCCGTACCCTCCGCCAAGGCTTGGCTCACCTTCCCGGGAGACACCCGAAGGGACTGCAGCAAATCCTCGGTGTTGATTCCAATGCGCTTGCGCAAATCACTCACCTTTTCTTCCAGTTCGCTGCGACGATTGTTCCTAATTCCTTGCGTGGCGGCGTCGGCACTCGTCGAGGCTTCTCTCAGCGCCTGCAGTTCGAACTCAACATTCCGTAATTCGTGAACAGCCGCAGCGTTGCCTTCTCTTTCCGCCTGAAGGCAGGCAGAGCGCTCGGCGAACACCGATTCAAGAACCGCTCCCTTGGTCAGCAGCAGGCATTCAGCAATCAAAAGTGGATCTTGGTGCCTCACCAACAGCCCCAATGGACTGCGATCTCGACTCCAGCCGATGCGCCGGGTCTCGCTGGAGAAGAGCATCATCGCGCCCATCTCTTCCCGGATCCGGTCGATAAGGCGCTTCATACAGTCCCCTTCGTTCGGGTGGCCGGTCTCAAGAGCCATCCATGCCGTGGCATGCTCAATGTCACTCTGCAAGACCGGGTAGTTGGCGGTGCTCGGATTGCCGGTCGAGTGGAGGACTTCGTCAAAAAGTGTTGCAGCTTCCTTCTGGCGGCTTTGGGCCAGCAATCCTCGGATCAGCGGCACTGCTTTCCTCAAAGTCTCTGGGTGGGAGGCTCCGTCCACCAGCACCCCCATTGCATAGCCCTTTTTCAGGGCTTCAATCGCATCTGCGCGGCTCCCAGGACGATATTCCAACAAGGCTCTGCCCAAATTGGTCCAAGAAAGTGCCAATTCCGGGTGAGGTTTGTCCTTCAGGGATTCACGGCGGATATCCAACGCTTTTCGCAAATGCACCAAAGCCAGGTCGGGGTTCCCTGACATTTCCTCGAGTATGCCAAGGTTGTTGTAGGGATAACCCCGCTTTTTGTCGACCCCGTTGTTAAAACGCAGAAGCATCATGTCCCTCGCCTGTTCATATGGTTTCCGAGCCGCCGCAAAGTCACCCATGTCCAGGTAGATTCCTCCCAACACAGATAATTCGCTGGTGACATTCGCATCCGGCCAAGCGCTCATGAAATCAAGAGCCTTGAGGCAATACTGCTCAGCTTCGGACAATTTCCCCATCTCCAGATAAAGTCTCGCCAGATTGTTGTAAACCCCCTTCCGGTTGGTGATCACAGTCTGGCGCGTAATTTCAGCTTCCCATCGGGCAATTTTGTCTAACTTCGCTGATGGCTCCTTCGGCAGAGGAGTCTTCTCAATGAGTGGAAGCAGAGCCCGAAGGGTCTCCTCTGCCGCCCCGTATTGACCGGCAAGTTCTTGCGCCGCGGCCAGATTTCCCAGAGCAGCGAGGGTTGTTGGATCACTGCCGCCATAGGTCCGCTTGGCAGATTCATAGTTTTTCGAGGCCAATGGAAGTGCTTTCCGTCCGTCGCCGTTCTCCAAGGCGCGGCGCAATTCAAGGGCAGGCTGGACCATGCCCATCAGCTCGGAGAGAGAAGGTTCGCAGGATCCTGTCGGAGCGTGGAAAACCAGGGAGCAAGAAACCAACAGGTGCGGCAGAGATAGCAGCCTCCCCCAAAACCCGCTCCTCCGGCCGGAATCACTTCCAAAACAGACGTCAAGACTTTGGCTCCACATTGTGCGAATAAGTTGGCTAGACGGTTGTTTAAAGCAGCGCCAGACCGTCCCTCGCCTCCCCGGGGCCTGATCCGGACTTCACTTGCCTCCTTCGCGATGGTCCAGCACCATCAGCAGGAAGGCAAAGTCCCGGGCCGTTTCATCGAGCGCCGCAAACCTCCCCGAGGCGCCCCCGTGACCGGTGTCAAGATTGGTCCAGAGCAACAATGGGGCCTTGCCCTGGTTTTCCTGGCGCAGTTTGGCCACCCATTTGGCGGGCTCCCAGTAGGCGACCCGCGTGTCATTGATGCCTCCGGAAGCGAGTAGAGCCGGGTAGGTCTGTGGCTTCACATTGTCATAAGGGGACCAGGAAAGAATGCGGCGGAAAGCGGTTTCCTCGCCGGGATCGCCCCATTCCTCGTATTCCCCGGTGGTCAACGGCAGACTGTCGTCGAGCATGGTGTTGACACAATCCACGAAAGGCACACCGGCGACGAGCGCGCGGAACAGGTCGGGACGGAGATTCGCCACCGCACCGATGAGCAGCCCCCCCGCGGACGCTCCCCGCGCGCAGAGCCGGTCCGGACGGGTGTAATGCCGGGCGATGAGATGCTCGGCACAGGAGATGAAGTCGGTGAACGTGCGGACCTTGTGCTCGCGGCGTCCGGCTTCATACCAGATCCTGCCGAATTCTCCTCCCCCGCGAATGTGGGCGGTGGCGCAGATAAACCCCCGGTCCAGCAGACTAAGCAGACTCGGATCGAACCATGGATCGGAAGAAATGCCGTAGGCCCCATAACCCTCCAGGAGAAGCGGAGCGCTGCCATCGACCGGGGTGTCGCGGCGCCTGACGATCGAGATGGGAACGGCCACGCCGTCGACCGCCCGGGCTTCCAGACGCTCCACCACATAGGGAGCCGGGTCGTAGCCGGGGACCTCTTTTTGCTTCAATAAGGTCAGTTCCCCGGAGGTTGCCGAAACGTCGTAGACACGGTAGGGGGTGATCTGAGCGGAGTAGTAGAGGCGGTAGGAACGGGCCCCGTATTCGGGATTGTCCCCGCTTTCCATGGCATAGGAACTCTCGGGAAAACCGACCGCGCGCTGGTGGCCGGTGGCAAAATCATGGAGCCGCAACACTGGCAACCCCTGCTCCCGCGTTTCGATGGCCATCCAGGTCTCAAACGGCTCGACATAGCGCACAAAGACGGCAGGGTTGTAAGGCATCACGTCCTTCCAGCTTGACTTTCCGGGCTGACTCACGGCGGTTTTGACGAGCTTGAAATTGGTCGCACCGTCCGCGTTGGTAACGATGTAAAAATCCTCCGCATGGTGATCCACGCGGTAGATGAGCCCCGCCTCCCTCGGCTGGATCATCCTCCACTTTTCTGCCGGATGGTCCGCATCCAGAAAGAAGCACTCGCTGGTGTCGCGGCTGCCTGACTCGGCGATGAGATAGGCTCCGCTGCGGCACCGGAAGGCGCCAAGGTTGAAAGCCGGATCCTTCTCGCGCAGAACCTCGACATCATCCGACACCGGCGTGCCCAAAACGTGACGCATCAGCCGGTCCGGACGCAGAGTGTCGTCGGCGAGGACGTAAAACAGGGTCCGGTTGTCGGAAGCCCAGGCCCCGGCGTCTCCGAAAGGCACCTTCGGAATCTCATCGGCGAGCAGTTCTCCCGTCGTGAGATTTTTGAATCGCAGGGTGTAGAGGTCGGTGCCGTCGGTGTTTTCCGTGAAGGAAGCGATGACCTGATCTGGACTGGGGTTGAGCTCCCCCAAGCTGTAGTAATCGTGCCCCGCAGCCCGCTCGTTTTCATCGAGAAGGATTTCCTCGGGAGCGTCCATGGTCCCTTTGCGTCGGGCATGAATGCCATATTCCTGGGTGCCTTCGGTGCGGTGATAATAATGGTATCCCCCTTGGAAAACGGGAACCGAAACGTCGGTTTCCTTGATGCGTTTGCGCATCTCCAGAGTCAGGGTGTCGCGGAGTTTTTTGACCGGGGCGAGTTGGCGCTCGGTCCAATCATTCTCCGCCTTTAAATATTTCATAACAGCCGGATCTTTGCGGTCACGCAACCAGAACCAGGGATCCTGGCGGTCCACACCATGACGGCTGTCCAGGTGGGGACGCTGCGGAGCGAGAGGGGGCCGCACGGTCTCCTCCGGAAAAGCGGGAGCGGGGAAATGCATGGCGAGAAGAAGAACGCAGGAGGGCAGCAATCGGTTCATGGCAGGATGATTTGAATCAAATCCTTGTTCTCCGACGTTTCCGAGCCCAGCCCCCCAATCCAAACACCAGGATCAGGGCAAGAACGAAAACCAATTTTCCCCGCCCGGGATCGTTAGAGACAGGCGGGGACACCGACGACGCCGCGGAAGCGGCAGCATAGGCGGAGACGTCGAGAACATAGCTTTCTTCCCCGGGGAAGAGGGAACT
The DNA here is from genome assembly GCA_024233005.1 of Akkermansiaceae bacterium. Lineage (GTDB taxonomy): Bacteria > Verrucomicrobiota > Verrucomicrobiia > Verrucomicrobiales > DEV007 > JACKQE01. The sequence continues at coordinate 376,744 of JACKQE010000003.1, forward strand.
GATGCGCTCCACCGGTTTGCCATCGAGTTGATTGCGAAACATCACAGTGACTTCCCCGTCCTTCAGAGCTTTCAACTGGTATCCCGTCAACTCGTTTGGCACGGCGACCTCCCAAGTTCCCCGCAACATCACGGGATCATCGAGTTTGTCCAACGGCCCTCCCCCCAACGTGGTGAAGCGGAATTCCCAGTGGGGCTCAATTCGGCCTCCGGGAAGTAGTCTCAGTTCCACTGTCTTGGCCAGATACTCGTGGACCCGGGTCATCCAGTCCGTGGTCTCCGCCTCGGTCATTTTCTGCCAATACCAATGAAGCACATAAAGCTCCTCTTCAGGCTTGGCTGGGACGAGAAGACACCGGGCGTCTACCTCCACCTCAAACCGGATGGTGGGACTACCTTTGGTGAAAAACCCCGTGACCACCGTCTCCGGAGGTGGATGCGCCCACACGCTGACAGCAGGGATTCCAAGCAAGCCCAGGAAGAGGACAATAAAAGCAAAAGAACGGGAGGTCACTAATGGATACCATGGCGGCAATTCCTCAGCCTGCATCCTGAAATTCCGGCGGAATCATGACCGAAAGGGAGATTGGCCAAAATGCTACCGGATCCGGCTTGCCAAATTGCTCCGATGATGGAATGGTCAGCCTGTTTACCCCATTAAAACCAACACCAAAGGGAAAACTACCTATGAAAACCATCCGTATTGCACTCGCCACCATCGTGTCCGCCTTCGCCATCAGCTGCGAAAAAGCACCGGAAACCAAGCCTGAAGGCTCCGCCGCGCCAGCGACTCCTGCCGCCACAGCGCCTGCGACTCCAGCGGCTCCTGCCGGTGAAACGAAGTAATTTCGTGGTGTGATCTGCGGTGCGGGAAACTGTCATCGCAAGATCCTGCTGTTTGGAAAGCCCTGTGATGCGTTGCGTCACCGGGCTTTTTGTTTTTCTCGGAACCTCCAAACCGCCAACTCACGAAACAACGGCCCCTCCTCGCTCAGACGGATCCTTCCCGCATTTTCAGAATTTAAAAACCGCAGAAACCAAATTATCTATAATTTTCCTGCGATTCCCAGCCATTTCAAACCAAACCCGATCACCACAGGAGAGCTGAGCAACCCGACCACGGTGGTGGCAATCACCACTTGGGCGGCCGTGGCGGCGCGGCCACCGTAGATTCGTGCCAGCATGATGGGCATCAGGGCCGCCGGCATTCCGGCTTCGACCACGATGAGTTTGCGGAGATCCATGCTCAAAGGAAGCCATTTCGCCGCGGCGAGCATCACCAGAGGAATAAGCCCCAGCCGGGCGATGCAGCCCCCGATGCTGGACCGCCAGGCTTCGTGCAAAATGTCCCGGTCACAGAGGCCGGCGATGGTGGCTCCAATGATGAAAAGGCTCATCGGAATGGAGCACTGTCCCAACATTTCGAGCGCCTTGAAGACCACACCGGGGACATGGAATCCCAGTCCGGTGAAATTCGCCAGCAGGCTGAACAACACGGCCAGGCAGGGACCATTGATCAGCATTCTCCAAGGCGACTGTCCCGACCCGAAAATGAGCAGACCCACCGTCCACATGGCCAGCTCCACCCCCAGGCCGTGCAGGAAAACGAGACCGAACGGCCCCGATTCACCTGGAAAAAGAGCGGCGATGACTGGGAGGGCGACGAACCCATAGTTGTGCACCCCGGCCGAAACCGTGAAGGTCCTCAACCCGTGCCCCCGTGAGAGTCCGATGAGGCGCCCCACCAGGTAGGAAACCGCGAATCCCGCCAGAATGAAGGCGGCTCCCAGAAAAATGGTCCAGCCAGCCGTGCCGGGGATCGAGAGCGCGGGATTGCGCGCCACATTGGTGAAGATCAGACAAGGAGCAAGGAGATTCAGGATAAGCCCCATGAAGCCGGGTTCGAGACTTTCCGGCATCCACCGCCGCATCCGGAAAAGAAATCCCATCCCCATGACGAGAAAGACGGGAATGATGGCGACAAGAACAGCGGTGGAGAACATGGCCTGGGGCATGGGCCGCAGCCCCGGTGGCAGGTGTTGTCAGAGGCCCTTGAACTCGGCCACCTTGGCCACCCGGTCGGGCGCTCGCATCAGCGCCTCCCCGACCAAAATGGCATTGGCGCCCCACTCCCGAACTTTCGCGGCATCGGCCCCGGTGTGAATCCCGCTCTCACTGACCAGCAGGCAGTCCGGTCCAATCTCTTCACTGAGGTCGCGGGTCGTCTCCAACGAAACCTGGAACGTTTTCAAGTTGCGGTTGTTGACCCCGATGATGCGGGCGTCGGTATCCAGTGCACGGTCCAATTCGGCCAGGTTGTGAACTTCGACGAGGGCATCCAGCTGGAAGGATTGGGCAACGCCAAGGAGATGTTCCAATTCATCCTGGGAAAGCGCTCCCACGATGAGGAGCACGGCGTCAGCCCCCGCGACCACCGCCTCATGGATCTGCACTTCGTGGATGATGAAATCCTTGCGCAGGAGGGGCAGGTCAATGGCTGCCCGGATGAGGCTGAGGTAACTGAGATGGCCTTGAAAAAAGGCCTCATCCGTCAGCACCGAAATGGCATCGGCGCCAGCCTCGGCATAACTGCGCGCCACTGCCACCGGATCGAAATCCTGGGAAATGACTCCGGCGCTGGGAGATGCTTTCTTGATCTCGGCGATGACAGCCAGTTCGGTGTCAGGATATTCCAAGTCGTCCTGGGCGAGGAGGCGGGCGCCCCCCAGGGCATTGAAAAAAGAGCGAAAATCATTCCGCTCCGCCGCCGCATGGCGCAACAAGTCGGCCTTGGGAAGCAATCTCTCCACCTCGCCCCGCTTGTGGGCGATGATTTCCTGCAACTTGTCCTCGAACGCTTTCATGACTGCGCGGGGGAATTTCCCAGCAAGGCCAGGACCCGATTGACACAGGCTTCGGCAGTGAGTCCGTGCTGCTCCCGCAGCAGGGCCTGCTTGCCATGGTCGATGAACTGGTCGGGCCACCCGACCCGGATCACCGGCACGAACAGGTTGGCTTCACAAAGATGCTCCAGCACGCCGGTGCCGAACCCATTGGCCACCACATGATCCTCCAGTGTGACAAGAACGCGGCAGGTCTTGGCAAAACGCTCGATGCAGGGGCCATCGAGAGGCTTGATGAAACGCGGATTGATCAAGGCCACACTCAGCCCCTCTTCCCGGAGTTGGCGGGCGGCTTCCTCGGCCACCTCGAACATGTTTCCCAGACCGAAAACCGCCACATCAGTGCCTTCAGCGACCACTTCAAACGCCCCAATCTCGAGGCGCGCGGGCGCCTTCTTGGGGGTCGCGCCGATCCCCGCCCCGCGGGGATACCGGACAGCGATGGGACCGTCGTCATGGCAGGCCATCGTCCAGAGCATGTCGGCGAATTCATCCTCATCCTTCGGCTGCATGAGCACCCAGTTGGGGACATGGCGCATGTAGCCGATGTCGAAAACACCGTGATGGGTCGGTCCGTCATCCGCACTGAGGCCCGCCCGGTCCATGCAAAGCCGCACCGGCAGGTTTTGAATGCCGATGTCATGGATCGCCATGTCATAAGCCCGTTGGAAAAAGGTGGAATAAATCGCAAGGAACGGTTTCAACCCCTGCACCGCCAAGCCGCAGGCAAAGAGGGCGGCGTGTTCTTCGGCGATGCCAACGTCGTAGTACCGGTCCGGGATTTCCTTCTGGAAATGGACCAGCCCGGTTCCGCTCGGCATGGCGGCGGTGATCGCGGTGATGCTGTGGTCCTCCTTGGCATACCGGGTCAAGGCTTCCGCAAAGACCTGGGAGTAGGTTGGAGAACCGGAGGGGGAAGTCTCTCCGGTCTCGGTCTTGTATGGCCCAAGGCCATGAAATTTCATCGGATTCCCCAAGGCCGGAGCATAACCACGCCCCTTCTCGGTGATGATGTGCAACACGGCAGGCTCGTCCAGTTCCTTGAGGAATTCAAAGGTGCGGAGCAGTTTCGGCAGGTCATGCCCATCGATCGGCCCAAAGTAGCGGAGGCCGAACTTTTCAAAAAGCACACTCGGGAACAGCAGGTTTTTCGCCCCGCTCTCGACTTTTCCCGCGAGATTCCTCAAGGATCGTCCGGCGAGCCTCTCCACCAGTTCTGCGGCTTTGTGGTGAAGATGCGCGTAAGTCGGGCTGGTCTGAAGCTGGTGGAAATACTTCGCGATGGCTCCGACATTCCGGTCAATGGACCACTCGTTGTCATTGAGGACCAGAATGAAACGCTTCGTGGTATGGGAGATGTTGTTCAGCGCCTCGAACGTCGTGCCGCAGGTGAATGCCGCATCGCCAGCCACGGCAACCACATGCTCGGCCCCTTTGTGGAGATCCCGGCCGGCGGCCATGCCGAGCGCCGCGGAGACCGCCGTGCCGGCATGGCCCGCCCCGTAGCAATCGTGTTCGCTCTCAGTGCGAAGGAGGAAGCCATTCAAGCCCTCATGCTGCCGGATGGTCTGGATGCGGTCCCACCGGCCGGTCAGCATCTTGTGGATGTAACCCTGGTGGCTGACATCGAAAACAAACCGGTCCTTCGGTGTGTCAAAGACCCGGTGCAGGGCAATCGTGAGCTCCACGACCCCGAGATTGGGACCGAGATGACCGCCGGTGAGAGCCAGACTCTCGACCAGGACCGAACGAATTTGTTCCGCCAATTTGGGGAGATCCTCCTCGGGCAAAGCCTTCAAGGCTCCGGGGGAATCGACGACGGGAAAAGGGGGGGCGCTGCCTTCCATTGATTCAGACTATCCGTATTTCTCAAAAAAGTTCACCCGCCTGGTCCGCATCCGCGCGGCGACGGGGAGATCGGGGTGATGCCGTCGAAGCGGTTTCCTCACCCTGTGCGGCAGCACCCATCGGCTCGATGGAAAGCCCCGACTGTCCTCGGTCCCGGATCATCTCGATACGTCCCCGGGCGCCATCGAGCAGCCGCTGGCAGGCCTGGTGCAACCGGTTTCCCTCCTCGTAGTATTCGATGAGTTGGGAAAGAGGAACCCGGTCTGACTCCATATCGCGAACGATAGATTCCAACCGCTCCAATGCGGTTTCGAACGAGGTGTCAGGCTCGGAGGGTGGACCACCATCCGATGGAGCTTTGGCAGGAGGCATGAGGACAGAAAACGATGAAAACAGGGGAGAAGACACATCAAATCCCCTTCCCCGGGGTTGGGAATGCCACCCTACTTGGGAGGGCGGCGATATCAAGCGCTTTGCGAGCCTCTCCTGAGCCCGACGGGAACAGTCCACGCCCCGGGGACCCGAAAAGGCGGAAATTCACACCGCGCAGACCCGCCGGATTTCTGGAAGGACTCACTCAGGCCAGAACCCCCTGCACCACCTTGCCAAAGACATCGGTCAGCCGGTAGCGGCGCCCTTGAAATTTGTAGGTGAGCCGTTCATGGTCGATTCCGAGACGATTCAGGAGAGTGGCGTGGAGATCGTGAATGTGGACGCCGTCGTTGACAATGTTGTAGCCATATTCACAAGTCTCGCCATGGGTGTGGCCGGCTTTGACCCCGCCACCAGCCATCCAGGTGCTGAAACAGCGCGGGTGGTGGTCGCGACCAAAACTCGCCCCTTCGAGCTTGCCCTGGCAGTAATTGGTCCGGCCAAACTCACCGCCCCAGACGACGAGGGTGTCATCGAGCAGCCCCCGTCGTTTCAAGTCACGCACCAAGGCGGCCGCGGGCTGGTCGGTCTCACGGGCCAGGTTTTTGATCGAATTGGGCAGACCGCCGTGATGGTCCCAATCCTGATGGTAGAGCTGGATAAAATTGACCCCTCTCTCGGCCAACCGCCGGGCCAGCAGGCAGTTGGCGGCGAAAGTCCCCGGATCGCGAGAGTCGGGTCCGTATTCCTCAAACACATGGTCTGGTTCATCAGAGAAATCAGTCACCTCGGGCACGCTGCTCTGCATGCGGAAAGCCATTTCGTAATTGGCGATCCGCGTCTGGATCTCGGAATCGGGTGTGTTTTGGAACTGATGTTCGTGCAACTCGCGCAGCCGGTCCAGCAGGAGGCGGCGGCTGCCTTCAGTGATGCCCTTGGGATTGTTCAGATACAATACCGGATCGCCCCCGGAACGGAACCGGACCCCTTGGTGCCGGGCCGGAAGGAAGCCCGCCCCCCAGAGATGGGTCATCAAGGGCTGTCCGCCTTTGTTTTTTGTGATCATGACGACGAAGGAAGGGAGGTCCTCGCTTTCCGAACCCAATCCGTAGCTCAGCCAGGCCCCCATGCTGGGACGTCCGGGGATCTGGGAACCCGTCTGGAGGAAGGTCACCCCGGGACCATGGTTGATCGCTTCCGTGTGCATGGAGTGAATCATGCAGAGGTCATCTGAAATCCCCGCCGTATGGGGCAGGATCTCACTCACCCATTGGCCGCTCTGTCCGTGACGGCTGAACTTGAAGGGAGATCCCACCAACGGCAGACTGCTCTGGTTGCCCGACATTCCGGTCAGGCGTTGCCCGCCCCGCACCTCTTCCGGGAGCTGCTGGCCATGCTTTTGGTTGAGGAGAGGCTTGTAGTCGAAAAGATCCAGCTGGGAGGGACCGCCCGACATGAACAGGTAAATGATCCGTTTCGCCCGGGGCGCGAGGGTCGGAGCCCCCAGTTGACCGTGATCACTACCGGTCGGAGCGGCACGAGTCGCTGGGTTCAGCAGATTCGCCAAGGCAATGCCACCCAACCCCATGCCAAATTGATTCAGACATTGTCGTCGGCTCAAGGCGGCCCAGGGACCGTGTCCGGTGCAAAGAGGAGAACTCAGAGTCTTCATAGGCATCAAGCAGCAATATCAACGTTTTACGACAGCCGCATCGCAGTTCATGAGGGCGCTCACCACCGCGGCGGCGGCAGCCACCCGAGAGGCGGGCAGGGTTTCATCGCGGGGCCGGTCCCCGACTTGGAGGGAATGCACCGCCTCGTCCGGGTGTTTCTCGAACCAGGCCAGCTCCTCGTCGAACAGCCGAATCAGAATACCGCGCTCCACTGTGTCGGGGGGCCGTCCGGTGAGCAACCGATGCGCCCGCACGACCAACGCGGCAGGATCCCCCGGGATCTCGCGGAGCAATTTTTCCCCCAACGCCCGGGAAGCCTCGACAAACTGCGTCCCGTTGAGCAGGATCAGGGCATGCATCGGAGTGTTCGTCAGATCGCGCCGCACGAGACATCCCGAGCGCTTCGGCACATCAAAAGCTTCCAGAACCGGAGCGGGGCCGGTCCTGCGCCAAAAGGTGTAGAGGCTGCGGCGGTAAAGATCATTGCCTTTGCCGGCCTGGGTGGGCTTGAAGGACTCCGGCAGATCATAGGTGCGCACCGGAGGTCCGCCGATTTTTTCCACCAGCAATCCACTCGCTGCCAGCACCCCGTCACGGATCATCTCCGCCGGCAAACGGTGCCGGGGCCCCCGCGCCAGTGCGACATTTTCCGGATCCGCCTCCATCTGCTGGGGAGTGGAGAAACTGCGCTGCCGATAGGTCCGACTCAGCACGATGGTGCGGAGCAGGTGTTTGACATCCCAGCCGTGATCCATGAAATCTCGCGCCAGCCAGTCGAGCAACTCCTCATGGGCCGGGCGCTCGCCCTGGCTGCCGAAGTCTTCCGCGGTCTTTACCAAGCCCCGTCCAAAACAGGCCTGCCAATAGCGGTTCACCGTGACCCGGGAGAACAACGGATGCCCCGGATCGGTCAACCAGGCCGCCAATCCAAGACGGTTCTGGGGAGCGTTCTTCGGCATCGGAGGCAGCGCCGCCCAGGTTCCCGCCGTCACCGCGTCGGCTCTTTGGTCATACATTCCCCGCGTCAAAACATAGGCGGGCTTGGGCTGCTGCAGTTCCTCCATGACCATGATTTCCCGAAGACCGTCCACGGTCTGGCTCCGCTTCTGCCGCGCTGCTTTCAACTCCTCGAGGCCTTTCCGCCAGGCCGCGTCCTCCCGCGACAGCCAGGCTTCGAACCAGATCTCTTTTTCTTCCGGCGACGTCGGTCCCTTCGTGGCAAAAGTTCCCGGCTCCTGGAGTTCCCGGATTTCACCGACGGTCAGTTCCCGGGTAAAAACCCGGAAATCATCCACCAGACCGCCTTTGAACCCTTTGTCGCGGAAACGCTCCCCGATGGTGATGTTGTCCCCTCCCCCACCAGTAATCTGGCGGGTGAGATGATCTTTCACCACTTCGGTGGCGACCGGCTGTCCATTGAGGTAAATCCCCAGTCCACCGGCCCGGCTGGAGCCGTCATTGGTCACCGTGACCTGGGCCCAGACACCCGGTGGAAGCACGTCTTTGGTGCGCACGGAGACCGCATTCCCCGGCCAGAAATGGATCAGCGACCACTGGAGCCGGCCGTCGACCAGCAGCAGCTCGTACCCCCGGCTGGCCGCATCGGTCCAGGCGCGCGAGCGGTGGAACACCACGGCCCGTTCCTTCAGGTCCGGAGTTTTCATCCAAAGACTGACACTGAAGGGCTCGAAGCGGTCGTAGTTGCCCAACTGCAACGTCACTGGATGGTCCCCCGTCAGGGAGATGGCCTGCCCGGCTCCCGGACGGCCCGGCACCGAAGCATTCTGCGCCGGGCTGAGCGCGGCCGGACCACCGGGGATGAGACTGGCGAACTTGTTGTCCGCGCTCCGGTTGTCAAAATCATAACGCACCACCTCGTCAGCGACGGCCGGACCGATCACCGGCGAGCGTTCCAGCCATTGCTGGAAAGCCTTCCGTCTCTCCGCCCGAAGATGGACGAGCCGCTCCTCGGCGGCCTTGACGCCCGACTCGGCTCCGCTGATGGCCAGTTTTTGTGCGTCATCCGTCAACCACATGGCCGGGGTTGGAGCCGAATTGGTGAAGAAGGAATACAATCCGGCTTCGTCGATGTCGTCAAAAAAGGCGAACATTTGGTAAAACTCCTTCTGGGTCAGAGGATCGAATTTGTGATCGTGACACCGGGAGCATTCCAAGGTCAGTCCGAGGAAGGCGGTGCCGAAGGTGGTGACACGGTCGTTGACGTATTCGACGCGGTATTCCTCCTCGACCGAGCCTCCTTCGCTCTCCTGCTGATGAAGGCGGCAGAACGCGGTGGCGAGACGCTGCTCATCGGTGGGTCGGGGCAGCAGATCCCCCGCGAGTTGCCAAGTGACGAACTGGTCGTAGGGCAAATTGGCATTGAACGCCCCGATGACCCAGTCGCGCCACGGCCAGACATCGCGTTCCCGGTCCACTTGGAATCCGTAGCTGTCGGCATAGCGCGCCACATCAAGCCATTCGGCGGCCATCCGTTCCCCGTAGCGCTCCGAGGCGAGCAGCCTGTCGACGAGCCGTTCGTAGGCGAGCGGCGCGGTATCGGCAAGGAAGGCATCGACCTCGGCGGGAGTCGGAGGCAGCCCTGTGAGATCATAGGTCAGTCGGCGGATCAGGGTGGTCCGGTCCGCCTCAGGCTGCGGTTTCCATCCTAAAGGAGCGAGATCGGCGACCACAAAACGGTCGATGGCCTGGTCAGGAGGTGGGGTCACATGGGGCGTCGAAGGCAAAGGAACCACCGGCGGCAGTGGAATAAATGCCCAGTGGGCCTCAAACTTGGCACCTTCATCAATCCAACGGCGGAGCAAGGCGATCTCTTGCGCGGAAAGGTGACCCAACTTGGATTCCGGGGGCGGCATGATCTCATCCGGATCCGTGCTCAGAATGCGGGCGATAACCTCGCTGGCATCCGCCTTGCCGGGCACCAGGGCCTCTTTCTCCAGGACACTGGCCGCGTCATCGAGACGAAGTCCGGCCTTGCGCTCGTGTTTGTCGGGCCCATGGCAGTGGAAACATTTGTCGGAAAGGATGGGCCGGATGTCCCGGTTGAACCGCAAGGGCTCGGCGGCGGCCCCGGAGCAGGACAGAAATCCGCAGACGGCCAGTGCGGTCGCGGTCAACACAACACGGAATCGGAACAGGGCGGGACGAGACATTGGCAAAAAAGGACGCCCTGGAAGGTGGTTGTCCCAAGGTCGTGTAGAATAATGTCCTGCCAGAGCGGAATCTTTCAAACCCGGGAAGGCGCCAGCCCCATGGGAGCCGCTTCCCCTACCAAGGCACCGCAAAGCCCCCGGCTCAGGCCGTGCCGTATTCCTCCTCGTAGTCAGCGATCGCCGCCGCGAGGACGTTGAGGGCATGTTCGCGGCCATAGGTGCCACCGATCGAGACGCCCGACACCTGCCCGGGGATCATTTTGTAGGTGGCGAAATAATGACGCAACCGCTCCACCAGCACTTGGGGCAGTTCAGTGACATCCCCGATGTCCTGCCAGATGGGGTCGTTCACCAGCACTGCAATGAGCTTGTCGTCCGCTTCTCCGCCATCGTTCATGGGCAACCCACCCACGATGCGAGCGCTCACAATGATTTCACCGCGGGAGATGGGGCGTTCACTGAGCACACAAATGTCCAGCGGATCCCCGTCCCCGGCCTCGGTACCTGGCATGAGATCGCAAACACGACGACCACAGAAAGTCCTTGGGATGAACCCATAGAGGGCGGGAGGCACCGAGGAAGTCCGCTGCGGGCGGTCCACGCGCAGGTAGCCGGTCATTTTGTCGATCTCGTATTTCACCAGATCGAACGGAGTCAGCTCAATGTAGGCGTTGATCTCCCTGCGGGGATCGTTCCCGATCTCCAATCCATGCCAGGGATGGGGACGCCACCGATAAAAAGGGGAAGGAAAGGCCATTCAAGTCAAACCATGACGAGTTACTTGATTTCCACGGGACTTCAAGGAGGAACCCTGCGAAAAGCCCCGCTCGCCGGCCCTTCTAAAGCGGTAGCAGTGCCGCGATCAGGGCTTGCCGACGTCCCAAAGACCATCATCGGTGGCGCCCGAAGGATCGTAGCCGTTGGAAAACCTTGGGGGAACCACCTTATAGTTCACCGTCAGAATGTTGCCGGCGAGATCCTCCGGCGACGGGATCCCCGAGAAGCCCTGGGGCAGATAGGGCAGCAGGTCGGCGGTCACCACGGAGGAGATGCTGGCGGTGGGATGATCCGATAGGTAGCCTTTCTGGGCGATGTAGACCGCCCGGAGATCCAGCCCGGCATCCCGGGCACGTTTCCAATCACTGATGCCCGCCATGGAAAAGACCACAATGGAGGTCATGCCCAAGAGCAAGGCCAGGCTGAGACTCATTTCGATCAGAGTCATCCCGCGGGAGCCTGCAAGGTCCCGGCGTTGTGAAAAGGAGGAGGCGTGTTTCATGGCGTGGTTGGTGTTGGGGGGGGATTGGCCGCAGATGCGGTGGTGGTGACTTTGGCGCCCGGGCGGTCAACCATGTCGCCCCGGATCAGGACGATGCGACGCAACAGCGGGTTTTCTACCTCATCCGGACCGGTCTCGACTTCTCCCTTTCCCAGGGCTGTGACCTTGCGCCGTTCAAGGCGATACTCCTTTTCCAAGCGCGCCAGAATCATGTCGGCACGGCGCTGGGAAAGCAGGCGATTGTATTCCACTTCCCCTTTGCGGTCTGAGTATCCCTCGATCCGCCAGGCAAACAGGTTCCAGGGATAACTGGCAAGGAGCTGCCCCATTTCCTGGAACTGGTGCTCGGAGTGGCCATCCTGGGAGAATTCGACAGAATCGTAATCAAAGAAGATGTAGAGCGTGAGCCGGGGCTCCTTCTCCTTCTTTTGCGCGAAGAGCATCTTTTCCATGTCGCTCTTGGTGATCATGTTCACCCCTTTGGCCAATGCCACCGGGGGAGTGACAGGCGCGGGACGTGGAGGAACCGGAGGAGGGGTTGCTTTGGCCGCTTCTTTTTTTCCTTCGCCTTTGAAGGAGTCCACCATTCCCGCGAGCCCCTTCTCGAGGTTCACTTGCATGGCCACCGCTTTGTCGAGCAGCGATGGCGCCTCGGGCTTGTTTTTGTATTTGCCCGGGTGTCGCTCCCGGTCATAACGCTCCTCGGCGGCCTTGTCCGAGTGGGCGATGAGTTTCTCAAAAGCCCTCTGGGGCAGGCCCGTCAGAAACAAAACGCCGAGCACCAGTCCCACCGACGCGCCGATGACCGTCCAAGTGGGACTGCGCCGGGGATTGGAAATGATCCGGGCGAAAGCGGTGTCCAGATTGTTGACCCGGGAGGCGAACATGATGTTCTCCATCCGCATCGTGGTAATCAAAGCCTCGGCGGCGGCATGGTCACGGGTGGAGAGGCGATAGAGATAGGTTCCGGTCCCGTCAGATTTTTCGACACTGATGACCGGAGGCAACTCCTCTGGGAGGGTGCTGCAGAAGATCTCCGTGATGTAGACGTACTTTTTGAGAAGCCAACGATCGAAAGCGGTCTGTTGCATGTCCGTGGATGGGGTTCAGGGGTTACATTCCGGAGCCGTTCATCATCTTCGGTCCCATCATGAAAATGGGGAGGAAGGCGCCGATGAAAACGCAGGAAATCAGAACACAGGCAATGAGGAGGGAGAGAATATTGACGGCCCCGGTGAACTGGGCGACCATTTCGTCGGTCTCCTCCTCATACATTTCGGTGAGCAACTGAAGCTGCACATCCAGCGAGGAGCTGCGTTCACCAATGGAAATCATGTGGGCGACCTGTCCGTCGCAGGAAGTGTACTTCCGGATCGCTTCGGAAAAAGGCAGACCCGTTTGATGGTACTTGGCCCCGGCTTCCATGAGTTCGTCATACAGAGGGGTTTTCTTGAGCCCCTCGGCGGCGATGGAAATGGACCGCGCCAACGTGACCCCGTTGGCGTAGAGCATGTTCATCGTGCCGAGGAAGGCCATTTGCCGCATTCCCATGACGAGTTGCCGGAGCAGCCGCCACTTGGCCATGAGAAAGTTGAGCACGAAATCCCTCACTGGCTGGATCTTGACGACACAGACGGCGAACGTCACAATCCCGATGATAATGAAAGGCCAGGTGATCTGGATGACGTGGCTGATCGTGAACATGACCTTGGAGAACTGGTCGGGCTCCTGACGGACGTCCTTGAGCATTTTCTCGACCTGTGGGGTGATCTTGAGCTGCGCCACGATGAACAGACCGATCAGGATGGAGATGACAATACAGGGCAACAGCGTGGCCTTCTTCAATTTGCTGGCGAATTCCGCCTCCTTTTTGAGACGATGCGCGATCGCCGCGAAGGCCTTGTCCAATTGGCCGGTGTCGCTCCCGGCCCGGATCAGCGAGATGAATTTGTCGTCGAAGCGGCCGGTTTTGGCAAAGGCCACGAAGGCCGGAGCCCCCATGTCGATATGGGTCCGGATCTGGCTGGTGACCTGCCGCACGTCGGCCGACGGATGATCCTGCCCATAGTACTTGAGCGCGTCCGAAGTGTTGATCCGGGCTTTCAGCATCGAGGCCATGGCCCGTGAAAACTTCACCAGTTCCTGACGGGGAAACTTCTTCAGACTGCCTGTTTTCTTGCCCGCCGGGACCGCGCTCTGGGGACCGGCGGTCTGAGGCTGAGAGGGAGATGCGGTGGGGACACTCATGGGAAAGTTGGAGAAATGGGGAAAGCGCGGCGCTGAAAAATGGGGACCTGGGGGATCATTCGTAAGTCATGTCAATGACCTTGCGGAGGGCATCAAAATCCGTTTTCCCCTGGCTCACCAAGCGCAGCCCGCTCTCCTTGAGGGAAGGCAGTTTGCCCTGTTTGCGGACTTCGATCTCCAGTTCGTAGGGGCTCATGGTTCCCTTGGAGAGAGCGTCGGACCATTGGGGAGTGACGGGGATGATCTCGAGGATCGCGGCCCGTCCGTTGTATCCCCGGTTCTGGCATTCCGGACAGCCGTCGTTGTTTTTGACATAGCACTCCGTGGAGGTCCAGACGCGGTCGAGATTGAACTTCTCCACTTCCCGTTCCGGAATGCCGGACTTTTTGATTTTGCAGTACGGACAGAGCAGTTTGACGAGGCGCTGGGCACAGGCGGCCTTCAACGTTTGGGCGATCTTCCAGCGTTCGATCCCGATCTGCTCAAAACGTTCGATGATCTGGGAAGCGCGGGGAGTGTGGATCGTGGTGAGCACTTTGTGACCGGTGATGGCCGCTTCGATGGCCAGTTCCGCGGAATCGTGGTCGCGCACCTCACCCATCAGAATGATGTCCGGATCGCTTCGCATGAAGCTGGTGATCATGGGTTTGAATTCCGATGAATCACGAAGATCGCAATGGATGACGCCCGCGATCTCATCCTCCACCGGATTTTCCAGAGTCAGAATATTGTCCTCCGGACGGTTCAATTCCCGCAGGATGGCGTTGAGGGTGGTCGACTTCCCCGAGCCCGTGGGCCCCGACATGACAATGATGCCGGCCGGGATGGACATGACCTTCTCCAATTCGAAAAGCGTGGATTCATCGAACGCAAGCGACCCCATGCCCAGCTTGGCTTCGAAGTGACTCTTGTCGAGGATACGCATCGTGATGTGGTAGCCACGGTAGGTCCGGTGCCGCTCATAGCGGATGTCGATGGCCCGGCGAAGGTAGGACACGGTGAAACGTCCCGAGATGCCGGGACGCTTGGTGCGCTCTTCTGGGGCCAACCCCATCAAATTGAGCATGAACGCGTCAAGACGATCCCGCAGTTTCATCGGAATCTCATATTTCTCCCCCATGTCGCCGTCGACGCGGTAGCTGTAGTGCACCCGTTCCTTTTCGCACTTGATGTGGACGTCGGAAGCCCGGCGTTTGATGGCCTCGGACATCATCTGGGCGACGAACTGGGTCAACGGCTCATCGTAGGAGGTGGTGACGTTGAAGTCCTCGACCCCTTCCCCCATTTCATCCACCTCGATGGCATCGAGATCGGACCGCGAGACGGCGGTGGTTCGGGAGACGGACTCGATCACCTTGGAGATTTCCGCCACCGGGGTGACGAAGCGGATGACTTCACAGTCGGGAAATTTCTGGTAACAGATGTCCTCCGGAACCGCGTCCCACGGATTGGCCACCGCCACGAACAACTGGCCATCAACGAGCCGCAATGGCACGAACATTTCCCGGGTCATGACCTGGGGATCGAACTGCTCCAGCAGGGTGCGTTCGACGAAGTCTTTGACCTTGAGAAAGACCGGAATGCTGTTGATGTCGGCGATCGCACCGAGGATGCGGCCGTTCGAACACTTGCGGCCGACATCCTCCTTGGGGCGATCCCTCAGGGAAGGATCATACTCCGAGAGTTTGTCGATGATGACTCCCGTGATGACATCGTTGAATTCAACTCCGTTGCTTAGATTCATGAGCTGCCAAATTGGCGTTCGCAGAGAAAGTTCCAGGCGGTTCCTTCGGTGGTCATCACCGAAGTGAAGGGGCGGAAGCCGCCTTCGGTCGTCATCTCAGCATCGATGAGCTGGATGGCAGAAAATGCGGTGACCGGATTGACCGAGGTCACCGTGACAAAGTCGCGTTCGTGAAACTGCACCACCGGGCACATCAGCGTCGAACAGATCTCATGCACGGCAGGAAAGTTCTGGTAGAGCTGGGTGGGCTGCTCCACCAATTGCAGAAAATTGCAGTGGATAACCCGGCTGAACACCGCCTCCCCCATGACCTGGGTCAGGTTGCGGAGCTCTTTCATCGCTTTCTCATCCCAGCGCTCGAAACGGATCGACACGATGAAAGGCAGCATGTCCATGATTCCCGCCCGCGGAGGCAGATCCCTCACATACATGTCGTAGGAGGAGAGCACACTCTCCTGGGTCTGCCGATCGAGGTAATCATACCGGGTCAGGTGGGAAAGAGTCATCTCCGCACAGCGCAGCGCGACCGCCCGGAGCCTGGTCTGAAGATTCTGGACACCGGCCGCCGGAGGGGCTTTAGCCGTTTCCTCTCCCCAATCGACGCCGGAGGCATCGAGAACGAGGCCGTCCAGGGAACTGTTCCGATCCGGCGACGTGGTCGCCGCCTCACCGGTGGCACTAAAAAGGCGCTTTTCCATTCTGGTTGGATATCCTGAACTCCGCAGATCAGTGGTGTCAGTTGCGGCGGCGGCCAAAGAGACTGAACCGGCTTTTGCTCTTCGCGGCCGGAGGGGCCTCCATCTGCTGAGCCTCAGCGGCCGGAGATTCCTCCCTTGAGGCGGCGGTCCGGGTTGCCGGATCTTCCGCCGGGACCGGCGTGGCATCGGCACTGACCGGACCGAAGCCCGTCTGATTGATGGCTGCTTCCGGATTCAACGGATGCCGCGAAGGATGGGCCGGGAAGCGGTTGAACATGTTGCCGAGTGTCCAACGCATGTTGGTTTCGTAATTGTTGCCCGGATTCTTGCGGTCCGGCCAGGAATGGTCACCCGGAAGCACATGACGCTGTTGCAGCTGCTGGGTCATTTCGAGGGTCGCGGGCACCGAAACGGGTTCGTAGAGCTTCGGGGTGACGATGAACACGAGGCTGGTGTTTTCCTTCTGTTTGTCGGTCGACTTAAAGAAGAAATTGAGGCCCGGGATGTCCCCCAGGATAGGCACCTTGTTGGTCTGGTCACTGTCCGTTTCCTCATAGAACCCACCGATCAGGAGCGAGTAGCCATCGGGAATGCGGGCGATCGTCTCCACGGAGGACTCATTGACCCGGGGAAACAGGTTCCCCGACCGGGCTTCGACAAACTCCACGATCTGGGCCGAACGCGGACGCAGCTTCATGCGGATCGTTTCGTCAGGCAGAATCGTGGGGGTGACGGTCACCGAGACACCGATTTCGCGGGTTTTGGTGGGATCGTCAGTGACGTCCTCGGGATCGATGCGGTAGCGCACTTCTTCCGAGATGTTCTGCCCGGCGCTGGTTTCACTGACGGTGCTGACGATGATGGGCACCCGGTCGATGATCGAGATGACTCCCTGCTCATTGTCCTCGGTGATGAGAGTCGGGCTGGATTCCTGTTGGGCAAGTCCGCCGGCATGCAGCGCATGGAGCACCGCATTGATCTGCAGGGGAGAGAGCACCAGATTGTTGTTGATGGAATTCTCTGTGTTGGTCGTCACCGAATCGATCTGACTGTTGCTGTCGGTCGTTCCATTGAAGTTATAGGGTGTTGAGGACCGCTGGCCGAGCCGGGGAATCCGGTTGGGCGAGACCAGCACGGCGGTGCCGTTCATGGTGGTCCCGTTGGTCGAGGTGAAGCCCTCCGTCATCGTGACCACTTTGCTGACGGTGTCGAGTTCGGGAAGATTAAACAGGGCGTTGAGATTCTCCATCGCGGAGAGATTCATTCCGTCCCCAAGAACGGTGCTCCAGTCGACCCCGACCCGGTTGCGGGCGTTGCTTTTGATGCGAAGGATCCGGGTTTCGATCGCGATCTGCCGTTTCGGCTGATCCATTTGCTGGAGGATCTCCTGGACGAACTTCACCTTTTGTTCGTTGTCCACGATGATCAGCGTGTTGGTTTTGCTCTCGAACTCGACATAGCCGGTGCCAGGGGTCAGCATGGGCTGGATCATTGTTTTGATCGCGGTGATGTCGGTCGGACGCAAATAATTGAGTTTGTACTGCAGGGGCTTGGAAGGCAGGTTGCTGGTCTGCGCGGCGGTCAGGGCATACACGGTACCTCCCTTGACCAGCACGGTGACCCCGTACATCATGCCCAACTCCTCCATCTGCTTGACCGGTTCACCATCCCTAAGATGGCCGGTGACCAGAAAGGTAGGGCCTTCGAGGTCGGCGTTGTGGAAGAATTGCAGTTTGGCCAGCCGGGCCAAGAATTGAAAGACATCGTTGAGCTTGGCGCCGCGGAGCCAGATGCCGCCCTCACCGGAGCCATCATCCACGATGGTGGTGGCGGGATCGCCTGGCTGCGCGGGCCCCGTCGCAGTCACTGGCAGAGGGGCCGCATCACTGGCTGGAGTAAGCGCGGGCGCAGAAATGGTTGGCACAGGAGCCCCACCGGTCAAGGCAGGAGGCGCCCCCGGAACCTTGATTTCCGGACCTGCGGCGGTCTCCTTGCGTTCTTTTTGCTCGGCTTCAAGTTGCGCGAGAAAATCTTCCACAGGCACCACCGGGGTTGGCTCTTCTTTGGCCGCAGCAGGGACTGGTGAACCAGCGGGATCAGGTGAGGAAGGTTGCTGACCGAAGGAGAAGGTCGGCACTGCCAGAACGGCAATGGTCAGGAGTGAAAGACGGAAGTGGTACGGTTTCATGACGAGAGAGGATCAGCAGACGGGACTCCCGAGCCCGTCAGCGCCAGCTGCCTACTCGGTCGTCAGTTATTCTGATTATTGTTTAATTTTACCATAATTTATTAAAAATACAACAAAAATCGCCAAATTTTAGGAAAAAACTGTAATTTCCATAATTCAGGGAATGACAATTCCTTTTCTGGTCATTGGAACAATCCCATTCAGCTCCTCGGCCCCACCTTGGTCTCCAGTGGAGATGCCTGGGGCCATGGCAGCGTTCATCGTATTGCCGGCCCTGACTTCTTCGCCGGTCTCCAAATCTTTCAGCATGACTCCGGCCGAGCTGATGCTGCTGATCTGAAGTTTGAAGGTGACTTCTCCTTGGCGGACTTCGATCCGGGTGCCTATCGTGGCAATCTGGGCTCCAATGATGACCTGCTGCCGACTGGGGAGCACTCCGGTGATCTGGATGCGCTGCACGGCTTCCTGCAGCATGGAAGAATCCACCGTGACAGCCTTTTCCTGTTCAATTACTTTTTCGATTTTTCTGACCGCCAACGGCTTGGTTGGATCCATCGCCAGCCCGAAAGGATCGGCCCGTCGGTCCCGGCGGGCAAGATAAGCAACGAGCATCTTGGCACGCTCTCCAGCGGTGATCTTTTGCAGATCCTCAGCGATAGATTGGGCGGCGCTCCCGGACTCTTCACTGCTTGGAGCGGCGGGTGCGGGATCCGCGGCAAAACTACCCCGAGCCAGGAGGACCAAACCCATCAGGCAGATGGATGATGTTGAAAAAAACGGGTGTTTCATGGGATGCGAGATTTTCTGGTGGAGGTTCACTCAGCGGCTCTTGTTGTCCTGCCAACTCACATAGGTGGCTTCAATACTCAGCAGAGCTCCGCCTTTTTCAGATTTTGCTTTGGCGGTGACCTTCATATCATCCAATAGGATCTGAGGCATCCGACGTTCCAATTCTGCCAGCGCATATTGGATCGGCCCGTATCCCCCGTTGAAGGAAATTTTGAAGCGGGTATAGGGGTTTTCCGAATTGCCAGCGAGACCGCTCCGACCGGCAGGACGCCCCAGCTCGGTCTGTTCAAGTTGGTCCTCGGAAAAACGCCGCTGAATATCGTTCAGATTCTGGGTTAGATTCTGAACAAATTCTTTGCTAAGGCATTCATCCCAGTATTTCATCATCGCCCGGCGTCCGGGCGTGCCCAGTTGGGCCTCGATGGAGTCCCCCTCGCGGGCTGTCGTGATGTATTCCTCCCACGCTTTGTCCCGCTTTGCTTCCGTCTTTTGCAGACGGGCGCGGCCATAGAACACTCCCCCCACGAGCGCTGCCGCGAGAAGGAAAGGAACAACGTAGCCAAAAAAGAAGACGGATTCGGTATGGCGGTTCATGGGGCCGGTGGGGGTGCGGTGATGTTCAGCGACAGGCGGTCTGCCGGGGAAACTTCGTGTCGGATGCGGAGCTCAAACTCGACCCGGTAGAAACGGGCCAGTTCGGTGGGAAATTCCGGCGACGCCGGCATTTGACCTTGACGTTGCTGAAGCGTCACCTCCACATTGCGGTTCTCTCCGCTGATCAGTGTGGCGGTGGCAGTGGCTTTGGCAATGTCATCAAGATGGGCCGCGATGTAGGCCTTGCTTCCCAGCTTTGAGAGTTGTGCCTGTCCTTCCGTCCGGGCAAAGCCCTTGATGGTCCATTCCCGGTAGAAGCCGGCCCTGGATTTTTCCTTTTCGTCCGACAAGGCTCCGGTGTCGTATTTGAACTCTGACACCACGATCCCGGACTCTTCAGGAATCAGACTGAGAGGCACTTCCATGGCCAGCCAGCCTTCACTGCGCCGGGTCATGAGGTTCTCCCAGTAGGTGAGGCGCTCTTTTTCCTTTTTCAGATTTTCGTGGCGTTCCTTGGAAGCTCTGGCATCCACTTCAGAAAGTTGCCAGGAATCGCGGGAAACGGTCTTGAAAACGCCCCATCCAGTCCAGACCATGAGAGCCAGGACAGCTACCGTCAGGGCCGATTTGAACCATTTGGAGAGCCGCAACAGCTCAAAGTCTTTCTGGCCCGGGCAGGCATCCTTTTCCTTCCGGGAGAGGCCGAAGAAATTCTGCATCGCCCAGCCTCCGGCAAGCTGCTGAAATGTCTCGGTGGCCATGCGTGGCGCGGAGACATGGAGGGCCTGGACGGTGGCTTCGTCGCCAATGGCCATTTCCATGCGTCCCCCGGCGATTTCCCCGAAATCCTTGATCGTCGACGCCACGGTGAAGCCGATGTTGAACCGGGGACGATTTTCGAAATAGCGCTCAAGGTCCGGGACCAAGCCATGAGGTGACGTGGGCGCCATCTGGATGATGTGGACTTCCGGATTGGGAAGTTTGAGCAGCGCGCTGGAATTGACCAAGGCCTCCCCCAGCCCGCTCGGATGCTCCAAGCCCCCCCGGTGCTGGAGCGACCGGAGCAGCATCAGCTCACCCTTGGGACCGATCGCGGCGAGGGCACTGAAGCGCCGGTAGAGAAACACAAAAATGCTGCCGACCTTGAGATCCTCGTGCACCGCCATGAGCGGAGCCAGCCGCAACGCTTCGAGTGGCGCACAATAGCCGGCCACAATGACCGGAACGCCCATCGTCTTGCCACATTCTCCGATGCGGTCGATCAAGCCCTGAAAGCGCCGGCTCACCTGAATGGCGAAGGAACGGCGCTCTTCCTCTTTCAAGCCCCATCCGGGGATAAGGCGCCAGGAATTCAGCGCCCGGTCCACCGTGGCATCCCCCAGCGCCGAGGCCGGATCATTGGCCAGCAACTCATTGAGGGTCTCGGGATCTTCCTCCTGGGAATGCTCGGGGGCCAGTTCGTTGACCGAAAACTCATCAGCCAGGTGGACCACCACGCCCAGCGATCGGGCGCGACCGCCCAATCCCGGATGCGTCAGGCAGGCTTTGAGGGCCTTCCCGATCTCTTCGCCGGCTGCGGCATCACGGAAACCTTCTCCTTTGAGGAGTTCGGGTGAAAGGTCGGGACCGGCTTCCCAACGTTTGGCCTTCTTGTCAAAGACCGCACTCTGACAGGTGACGCCATCAAGCCAGAGGTGCCACTGTCGGTCCAGTTGGTACGGTTCCCGGAACCAGTCGGGATTTTTCCCCAGACTGGAATTTTTCAAAAGCTGATTGGCTTGGCGGTAGACCTGCCAGTAGTTCAGTTCCGAGGGATGGGTGACCTTCATGCGAATGGAAAAGGAAGAGGGGAGGATTGACTGGCAGGAAAGTTGGCCCAGACTCTTGGATCAAGGGTCCGCGGCCCGCCGGTGGGGAGGTCGCAAGTCCGACCCACCCTGGATTCCGCGGTCGCCACAGAGCGGCAGCCGCGGAAGCCAACGTGGTGAAGAATGCCTGGAAAGAAAAGAACTGCCCCCCGGGATAGGACCGAAAGGCAGTTCCAGAGTAACCTGTCCAACTGGGCTCCCCCTCCACCAGACCTCAAGGGTGGTAGAAAGAGAGCACGGCCGGAGTGGATCAGGAATTACCAACCGCTGACGCTGGCAGGAACGTGGTCCTTCGTGCCTGCAAGGCTGCAGTCGACGCAGGCGATACCGGCGTCCGGGATCGCGGTCTGCCAGGTGTAGGAACCGTCCGGATCCGGGCAGGTGGGCTCGACTTCGATCATCTTGCCAGCGCCGGCGATGTCGGTCTTGGCAAGCACGTCGCCATTGCGTTTGTCATACATGTTCTGGAAGGAACGGACCGCCTTCTGGACAGTGGCGATGTTCAGCACGCACTTGGCGCGGTCGGAGCCTTGCTTGTAGGCGGCGACACCGATGAACAGCACGCTGATGAGGCCAAGAAGAACGGCGATGACGAGGGTGACTTCGATAAGGGTCAGGCCAGCCTGACGTTTGATGTTGTTAACTTTCATGTTGTAGTTGGTTGTCTTGTTGTTGTTGTTGTTGTTGCCGAACCGGGGTCTGTCCACTGCTTCCCCCCCCTGTTCAGATTGGATTCAGACTGCCGTTTTGATAAACAGGGTGGATTCATCCTCCCCGTCAGCCATGCGGTTCATCTGAAAAGTTTGCTCGGTAATGAGGCCACGGCGCACCAGATTGCGCAGGTTGGCATCCCATTGCACATTGCCCGCGTGGCGGATCACATCCTCCAAGGCCTTGGTGCCGCTGCCATAGGCCGCGATGCCGGAACGCACCGCGGTCGAGTTGTTCTGTAGAAATTCGTAGTTCAAGACCCGTCCATTGATCCCGGTGATCAATCCCTGGGAGAGCACAAAGAGCAGGACGTCGCTGACCCGCGCCAAAATCGACTGGTGAGAGTCTCGCGGAAAGAAGTCCAGGATCCGGCTCATGGTTTTCACCGCTCCATTCGTGTGGAGGGTGGAGATGACAATGTGTCCCGTTTGGGCGGCCTCGATGGCCGTCTCCATGGTGACATGGTCGCGGATTTCACCGATCAGGATGACATGGGGAGCCTTGCGGAGCGCGTCCTTCAGTCCTTGGTTATAATTCTCCACATGCTTGCCCACTTCCTGCTGGGTCATGAACCCAGGAGAGGGCACCCGTCTGCCAGTGGCCGGGTCGACCATGTCATGGGGGTAGCGGTATTCGATGGGATCTTCGACCGTGACGATATGGCGCTTCTGATTGCAACGCAGCCAATTGAGCAGCGCGGCCAGAGTGGTGGACTTGCCGGAACCGGTCTGACCGGTCACCAGCCCCAGTCCTTGACGCTTGACGATAAACCCATGCAAGGCCCGGATCGTGTCCTCGGAGAGTCCCAGTCCCCCCAGATCCGGAATGCTGTCGCTCAAGAGACGGGCGGTGACCCCCAACCCACTGGAACTGAGATGGGCCTGAACGCGCATCCGGCCTGACAAGGTGCCATCTGGAAAAGTGACCCCTTCACTGGCGAAGTCCACCACCTTGAATTCCTGCAAGCGCTCCATCAAGGGCATCTGGGCCTGCAGTTGGGCGGTGGCGGATTCAAAACTTTCGGCTTCCTGGCGGCTATAAAGAGTGTCGATCACCTCCAGGACGGCTTCGGGGGGAAGAGCCCCCATGGAGTTGACAATCTCCAGGCCCTTTTTGGTGTGAATGTAGGGCAGACGATGGCTGCGAAGCTGGATATCAGAGATCGCATTGCCACCGACTTGGGCAAAAATCTCATTCAATATCTGGTCTCCGAGGCGAACTTGCTGCATGACTTTTACTATTATTACAGAAATTATAAAATAATCAACAACTTTTTTCTGTTTATCACTATTTTTTAAAACTCCGCACAAATTAACTACTCCGGATCACCAGCCGTCCGTGCTCTTGGGCGCGTGTTGCTTGGTGAGGGCCAAATCACAAATCAAACAGGCCGTGCCAGCTGAGGGGATGGAAGGGAGCCACTGATAGGTTCCCTGAGCATCGGGACACCTCGGAGCATGTTCAAAAAAGCGGCCCGCCCCGATGAGGGCATTGCCGGGCAAAGGATCCCCCGTTCTCAGATCATTCATGTTCTGGTAACTGCGCATCGCCTTCTGGGCTTGGGCGATGTTCATGACACAGGTTTGCCGCTGCGCCGCCTCTTTGAAAGTCT
Source organism: Akkermansiaceae bacterium (assembly GCA_024233005.1). Lineage (GTDB taxonomy): Bacteria > Verrucomicrobiota > Verrucomicrobiia > Verrucomicrobiales > DEV007 > JACKQE01. The sequence continues at coordinate 400,439 of JACKQE010000003.1, forward strand.
GCCCACCCCAATAGAGAATTCCCACCAATCCCATGAGGACCATAATCACTAAGGTCACCTCAATAAGCGTCATGGCCTTGCATTGAGGGAGCCTGTGTGGAAGAAAACGCCGGGCGTGCATGACTGGGATAGCAAAAGTCCGGAGGCAGAACGGCCCCTGACAATCGTCTGCAGAAATATCCTCAGTTGTCTTCAACGTCCGATTTCGAAGTCACGGCGCTCCCCGGGGAAGACGGCTGTTTTGAAATCTGACCGGGAACCCCCCCCGGCAGGGAGCTGCGTTCCAGCATCGCGTCAAATTGGGCAAAGGTGCGGCGGTTGAAGAGTTCGCGTTCCAGGATCTGTTTCTGGAGATCTGAGGAGAGGAGTTCCCAACGGCCATCCCGGTCCGCTTCCCGCTTCAGGACAGCGTATTGCTGCAAGCAGTATCCCATCTTTTGCTTGTAACTGCTGACGGCCTCACGGGCCATGGGCTTGCCGGCCTGCTTACCATCCTCGAGATCGAGGAAAAACAGATTGAGCACCGCACCCGAGGCAGTGAGCCAGGCGGCTGGATCCTCCTTCTGGGCAAAGGCTTCCCCAATGGTGTTGTTCGAGATCTTCCGAGCCTGTTCACGCGCCACCGGGGTCGCCCGCAGGTCATTGATGGTCAGGAAAAGGAAGTAGGAATTGTAAACGCCATAGTCCGAAGGATCCATGCGGTAGGCGCGAAGGAGCATCTCCTCGATATCCCCCGCCACCGAGAGCCGGTGGGCCTCGGAAATCGGGCGGCGGTTGGTCCGCCCATAGCGTACGGTCTTGCTGAGATCCCAGAGAAAGTCCTTGGCCTCGGTGAGGTGATCGTGGGTCACTTCCTCGTGATGGCAGTGCTCGCCATGCTGATGGAAAGGGCAATCTTCATCGTCACAGTCGTGGCCGGCGCCTTTCTTGTGTCCGTGCAGGGCATCGTGGAGACGCTCCAGCCGCGCCGCTTCCGGGTCCTCAGCACCAGGAGCCGCCGCCAGAGCTGGCTCTTTCCCCTCCTGGTTTGCGTGACCTTCAGCGGCTTCGTCATGATCGTCATGCCCCGCCTCCGCGTGGTCATGTTCGTCGTGACCTTCTCCTTCATGGTCGTGATCACCCTCCCCGTGAGGAGCCACCCCTTCGACGCCGAGATGCCACACGGTGTTGACGGTGTCCTGGGAGAGTCTGGCCAAAGTCATGCCATAACCACTCCGTTCGATGGCAAACGGATTCCCATGAGGATGGTCCTCTCCGCTCCGGCGAAGGCCGGAAAACCCGAACGCGGCGGCCAACAGCCCCCCCCCGATGAGACTCAATGCGAGGGTTTTCATTTCTTGGAGCGGAAAAGCAGCATCGAGACGCCGGTGATGACAGCCCCCAACCCGCCGAGGTAGAGCGAGACCTGGCCGAAGGATTCCGCCGAAAGCGCACCGAGCTTGAAGTAAAGCCGCGGGGTCATTTCAGCGAGATGGAAGTGGGGTGAGATCACATAGAGGAAATCCAGAAACGGGCTGCCGCTTTGGGAAAGGAAAAAGTTGAGGTGGCTGATGCCGAAGAGTCCATAAGCGGCCAAGCCAAGCGTGATGACGTAGGCGGCGGCGGCATTGAGACGGGTCCCGAGCGCGATCGCCAGCAGCAGGAGTGGCCCAACCACCAGAAAGCAGAGAAACGCATACTGGAAGTTCGTCGCGATCCACATCTTCGATTCTTCGGGATGAGCTGGCATGGCGGTGAAGAGGCAGATTCCGAGCGCCACGGCGAGAAAAACGAGGAAGTAGACAACACAGCTCAGCCAGACTTGCCCCAGCTGCGCCAGAGGCCCACTGCCGAGGGTGCGGAGATATTCCAGCACGCCGTGGGAGGCCCAACGGTCTCCGAGCGAAGCCCCCTGAAAGAAGACCCACCCCAGGGCCACGACCCACAGCACCATCCACGCCGTCTGGGCCCGGGCGGGCTCCAGCAGCGAGGGGCGCATTTCATGGGGGGTGATGAGAGGCAGCATGACCGGAGCCACGAGAAGAAGCACGACAAACACCGCAAACGTCTTGCGGGCCAGCAGCGTGGTGAAGGAAAGGCGAAAAAGGCTCATGGGATGAGGGAGAGAATGTGGGGAGGAATTCAGTTGAGGGTTTTGCGGGTTTCCATCCAGTCGACCCAGCCACCGGCGGCATGATGTTGCTGGATGCGCCCCTCGCTGATCAGCAGTGCACTTTCAGCCTGCAGGGTGGGCTCATCGGGATGCACGCAAACCAGTCTGAGAACGTTTTCCTGGTTTTCCGTCCAGATCGCATCCACCTCATTGCGGACATGGAAGTCCAATCCCGAAAAGGGCTCGTCGAGGAGGAGGACATGGCCTTCCCCGTCGCTGGCGCGGGTCTCCGCGAGGATGAGGGCGACCTTTTGCCGGTTTCCTTTGGAAAGTTTGCCGTACTGTTTGCCGACGTCCAACTCCATGCGCTCCGCGAAGGTGAGAGAGGTCTTGAACAGTCCATTCTGGAAGAAGGAACGGAAGATCTGCCGGGAAGTCAGTTCCGGGTCGAACCGCAGCTCCTCATCGACATACTGACGGCGTCCTCCCACGGAGAAGACCCCCGCCATGGCCGGGATCAGGTTGGCCAGCGTCTTCAGCAACGTCGTTTTGCCCCGTCCGTTGCGGGCCAGCAGGAGATGCCTGCCTGGTTCAAGATGAATCGCATCGGATGCTTTGGCCAGACGAACGGCCTGTCGGCCCCGCCAGCGGGCACCTTCATACCCGATTTCCATGCCTTCTTCAATGGTTACACTGGGCTTCATAATTAGAACTTTGGCTGTCGAGACTATACCAGAGCGTTTAATTATGGCAATTATTTAAATTAAAATTTTAATGAATTTCTTTAATAGTTACAAGCCAGTTCATCAGATGGATGGGAGGGAGTTCTGCCGGGCTTCTGACAATCTTGAGATTGGCATTGATTTTGTCCGCGTTGATGTCGTCCCCATTTCCAGCCTTCAAATCGAGCGGATGGAAAGCAGAGGTTTCGTCTTTGCTGAGACTTTGAACCTGCCCCGAAAACTGAACCGGATTCTCAAACTCAATGGTTTCACCAAAGCGTTTCTCAGGAGCAAAGAGTGAAATCGGCGGGTAATAGGTCGTCCCCGCAGCCAAGCCCGAACCGCTGGGAATGGGCACGGCCACCGTGTTCAAAGAATCGGCCAAGTAAAGGCGGAGATTGGTGACCACTGACAACCCTTTGGAAAACGCCGAGAGATCCCTCCCGCCCCGGAGCGAAACGGCCGGATCACTGGAAATGCTAGGGAAGTGCGGAGCGTTGACCGTGGAACGGTTGGAGTTCGGGTAGATGTAGATGGAGTTGTTGATGGTGGTATTGGCCGCCCCGATGCTGGCGAGAAAGGCTGGAAGACGATCCAAATTCAGCACCAGGGCATTGCGCTGAATGTCAAGATACTCGGTCTGGAAAGGAATCGCCGAGCCACCGTTTTGAGCATCCGTCGGCCAGGGGTTGGTGCTGCTTCCCCGCGTATAGTTACGATAGGTAGTGCTTCCGGAGGAGGTCTTGTAATAGAATCGAATACTGGTGGGCATCTGGACGGAAGTGGACGTCATCGTCCGCACCTCAATGCGCATGGCGGCCTGCGTGGCCCCACAGCTGTATTCATTCCATCCCGTCGAGGAGAGTCGTCCACTCTGGGAACCGTCCGTGTTCAATTCCAAAAACGCCTGTCCGCGGTTGATGGGAATGAAAGCAACCCGCCCCACATTACCGGAGACCGAGGCATCATAGAAATCAGATCCGGTCTGGGCCTCGCGTTGCTCACGGACCCCAAGGTCGTCGAAATTATTGCCCACGACGGCGCCGGCAACGGTGGTTTCGGCAGAGAAATTGGTCGATTTACGGGCAGAGAACAATCCCGTGGGGAGGGCCACCGTCCCCTGTGTTTCCAAGCGCCCGGCAAAGAAGCCACCGGAAAGTGATGCATGCCGCCACGCGGTCCCGTCCGCATGCTGTCCCACTGACATCAATCCGTAGGCGGATGCAGGCAACTGAGAAGGCACTTCATAGATTGACAACACGTAATTTTTCTTGATGGGCGGTGCCGCATTCGCTCCCTGACCGCCCCCCGAGCCAAATTTCAGGGAGAATGTCCACCAATTGCGCTTCGCCACGAACAGATCACCGGGCCGGGCGTAGCCAAACCGAATGTTGGGATATTTGTAGAGATTATAGAGTGGATAGGAGTCTGGGGAAAGCTCCAACCCTTTGGTCCAACTGGACGAGTGCACTTTATTGAGACTGATAATGGGATAGACTTTGTCGTTGTTGAATTCCGACCAACTGGAATAGAGAGGCGCCGGAAGCTTGTCGGCGATGGCCTCGCTCAGGAACAAGGCCGATTCCCGCGTATTCCCAGGGTTGACCAGGGATCCGGACCCGACCACGGAAGACACGATTTGAGACGCGTTGGTGTAGGAGGTATCGCCTGAGTTCCCAGATATGATGGTTGGTTGCGGTTCTGTCGGACCGGTGGGATAACCAGTCCCCGCTGTCTGGTCCGGACTAATGCCCATGCGGTTCAGGATGGCGGCACTCACCGCGGTATCGGCATCGGCCAGTTCAATGGCCTCTCTGAAAATCGTCTCCCACGTGTAATCTTGATCGGCCGAGGCTGAACCATCCTGCATGGCGCCAATGGCTTTGTTGGGCACAATGTTGATCAGGGCTCTCAGAATGGCCTCCTCCTTCTGGGTATAATCCAAACTGACCTGGGATTTGCTCTGGATCTCCTGCGACCAATTGTTGGAGCGGAAGACAAAGACCATGCTACTGAGCATGACCGTGGCAATGGCGGCCACCACCGGGATGGTGGTGTAGCCGGCCTGGGAACGAGGTGGTTTTGTGTTCATTCTCCGGTGGCGACGTAGGTGAGTTCTTCTCCGGCAGGCCCGGTCAAGGTGATGAGGAGGACCCCACTGGAATCCGAGAAAGTGACATTGGAGACGGATGACGTGATGGTCCAGTTCGGTGACGTGCCCCACCCCGATACCGGATCTTTGTAATAATAATTGAGGGCGGCATTTTGCCCGGTCCCCTCAAAAGCCACCACGGCTTCCTCAGAGGTGCCATCGGGGTTGTTGAAGCGCATCCAGGCGGCCTTGCCCTGCGAGTTGACCGCACCGACTCCGGCAATGCCTGCTTCCTTGGATGCGAATATCCGGTAGGTTTCCGCCCGGCTGAATAGTTTCACCACGTGCGAGTTCACCACCGGGGCTTCGTCACGCAGGAAGGAAAAAGCCCGCATCAAACTCATGAAGGCGACCTGTTGGGCAATCATTCCCACGGCCACGGTGGCAATGATGATCGTCAACACCATGGCCAAGGTCACCTCCATAAGAGAGAGTCCTCGGCAGAACCGGTGACGACGCAGACGACTGGGGAGGATTTTCATGACGTCAGCGCACCCGAAGAGTGGTGCGGTTTTTCACATAGGAACGCCCTCCTATGGAGTAGACCAGATAGCTCTGGAATTTCCACGCCTCCATACTGGCTGGATTGGTGCTTTCGGTGCCGGAACCTCCGGCCTCCGCGAGATTGTTCTCGCCCGGTTCGCGCGTCCGGCGGATTTCCGTGGTGTAGGGCTGCCCTCCCGGCAGTTTACCAATTTCCACATTGCTTATAGAGACCGCTGGGTAAATGGGCCAGGGAGATGACTGCGAAGTCAGAAATTCCAAGGGAGCGCGCTTGGCAATCGCCGTCTCCCGCGTCATGTAGGCATCGGTCATCGACGAAATAATCGTCCACTGCTGGGCCGACGTCATGGTCAGGCTCGACTTGAGCATCAACAGCGCCAAGACCATGAGCAGGCCCAGTCCCATGCTGGCTTCCACAATGGCGGAGCCACGGGAACCGGCGCGATGGGAATGGAAGCTGGCATGCATGGTCGCTAAAGACTTTCGAGATCCCCTGTCTTGGAATGGTCCGTTGTTTCCGCATTGGACGATCCCTGAAAAACGGAAGAGGCACCCTCATTATTGACCCAACCTAGTGCTTTTACAAGTATTTTTTATAATTTTCATAATTTCCAACGCAAGCTTTTTGCTCTCATTTCTGTCGGGCAGGCACTCAGATACGTCCTTCCCATTCCAATAATTAGGGAAATCTAAATTCTAAAATACCTCGATTATTATCAAGTCTTAGGTAAATCTCGTTAAATAATAATTGCAATTTTCTATAATTACTATAATTATCTGTTGAGATAGATCCTTCCCGCACTTCTGAAGCTCCGCCTTATTCCCAACGCAACCACCATGAAAACAACAACCATCAGTGCGCTTTTTACAGGACTCCTCGCTTGGGGGACCTTACTGACCGTCACCAGCCTTGGCCAGAACACCACCGATCCAGCCATCCCTGTGGGCACCCTCTCGGCCTACCCCACTATCGTTCAAACGGGGACCCACCCCACCCTCTCCTGGTCCATCAACCATCCTGCAACCGTCACCGAAGTCGTCACGATCACACCTCCCGGAACCATCATCCCAAAACGCACCTTGACGATGCAGGTGCGCGTGATTGGAGCTTCCGTGAAGCGGGTCTGGCTCGACAGCCGGGGACGGGTCGTCGATTGGGAATGGGTTCCCACAGAGGCCTTGATCAGCAACAACAACAGCTCCTATAGCCGCATCTGGTACAACACCCAAGACAAGGTCACACCAAACCAGATCGTCTACTCCCGCACGGTCTATGCCAATCAGCCGGTCAGATTCGGCGGTCGTTACCTCAACTCCAACAATTCATGGTCCAGCATGTTCACGTCAACGACCAACAACTACAATGTGGTGGCGCTGAAGCACGGGGACACTCCTCCCACAACCACCCCTCTCTACCAGCAGCCCACTTTGGAGAGCTTTCTGCGTCCCTACCTCGACGACAACGGCAACATCAAGATCGGGCCCATGGATGTGATCTACCTCATGGAACTGACCCATACCGACCGCAACAATGACGGTTTCGACCTGCAGGACCTTGTGATTCTTGTCACGTTCCAATCGTGATCCCTAACCGACCTTTTTTACCGCCATGTCCCTCTCCAAACCCAAAACCCTCCTGACGGCAATGGCCCTCATGGGACTGTTGCCTTACATCCCCTCTCTCACCGCCTCTCCGGGGCGCGGCCCCTCACTGGCAGGGAACACCACACCGGGGCAGTTCACCAAGGCACTCCGCGAAGACGCTCTCAAAAAACTCAAACGCGCAAAGGAAAGCCAACCTGAGCAGGAGGCGATTCAGGATGCGGCCACCCATGAGCAACTCGCCAAGGCGTTGAGCCTGGTCCAGCGCGAGGATCCCATGAAGCTGCTGAAACCCTCCGAGGGTGAAGATCCGACCAAGGTCAACCAACCGCAGGATATCATCGCCAGTTCGGACATCCTGTGCTTCCGCGGCATGGCCACGCTGGTTCCAAAACGGGCGATTCTCCAAATCCCGGAGAATTACCAAAAACGCCTGGAATTGCAGGCCGGGGCACAGATCCGCACCTGGGCCGAGTTCTACACCGCCAACCGGGCCTGGATCCGCACTGTCGAAGTGGACCGTCTCCAGGCTGAAGGCAACAGCCCACTTTCGGAAGAAACAACCAAGATGGTCGACAACGCTGACAGCATCATCGTGGCCACCTTCAAAGGAGGCCCCATTTCGGTACTCCCGCTCAAGGTTCCCGAGGTGGAAGGGGAAGCCGTAACGGAATCCACTCCTCCACTTCCCGTCGACTCGAAGCAAAAAACTCCCGCCAAACCATGAAAACCATCCTCGCTCTCGTTGCGGCAACAGTGCTGGCAGGCGCCTCGCTCGCTTCCGCACAAAGTGCCCCATCCTATACCAACTTTATCCGGCAGACCCAGTTTCCGACGGGAGTGGTGTATGATGCGCCGGTTTCAGTGAGCGGTTCCCAGCTGTCTCCTCTGCCCATCGATCCAGGAGGAGCCCGCTTCGAACTCTGGACGGTCAAGTCCAGCCCCCTAACGAGTTACCTGCTGGACACCAAATACGTCGGCACCTACATCCCGTTGGCATGGTCTTTTGTCATCACGGAAGACCCCTATGACACCATCCCCAGAACCCGTGCGGATCGCCCTTTCTGGGTCTACATTTACGTTTCCGGACTCCTCAATGGGGCCACGGACCCGGATCCCGCCAAGTCGGTGAAGTTGCTGCGCCATGTTCAATCCTATGGCGCGGGGGGAGATGGCACGAACATCAATCGCGACTTGGCCACACTCTACTCCCAATCTTCAATCAACTCGAACGGATGGGTGACCATGACTTACAACCTGAGTTCAGTGCCGGGAGCTGACCGCTCCAAAATCCGAGGCGAGGAGCGATTCTCGGTCTACTCGCTGGCGGACTACCAGGCTCCAGAATCCCAGTTGGCGTCCAAATTCGTTCAAATCTGGCCGGTCGCCGATGCGACCATCACGGGTATCACCAATGGCCAGCTCATCAAGGGATCCCTGCCTGATATTTCACTCACCCTGAACGACCTCTACCCTGACTCCCGCACCTACGCCCAAGTTTACAAAGGCAATCCCCAGCTCGGAAAAACGGGCGACATTGTGCCGGGTTCAGCCCTCATCGTGCAGGACACGGTTCCCAAGAACCGCACCTTGTCCATCACCAATTACGACAGTGTGCTTCCCGAGGATGGACGATGGACGATGGAGGTCCTCACCAGCACCCCCTTTGGGACTGACCGCCTTGCCTATATCAGTTTCGATTTGGACCGCACCATCAAGGTCAACGGTTCGGTAAGCACCATCGAATAAACATGGTCCGGCCCGTGGCCCCACGGACCGCCCATCGCTCCAGAAACCCCTGGCTGCCTCACCGCAGCCAGGGGTTTCTTTGTTTTTCGCCTTGGCAGTCCGGCCAAGCCATGGCCTATTCCCCGCCATGGCTGGCAAATACCCGAACGAAAATGTCCTCGTCGTCCCCCGCGCCCTTTTTGATACGCTCGGCGCTTTCCAAGGAATCTGCACCGAATCCGAGCGCTATGTCCCCGTGCTGCTGGATCCGGCAAACAATTTTTTCCTCGCCCGCGACGACGCCGAGGAGGATCCCGGACACAAACAGATCATCCCCTACGCCATCTTCCACCATCAGGGACGCTTCCTGCATTACGTCCGGGGCGGCGGCGGTGGGGAAAAGCGGCTCGCTGCCAAAGGGTCCATCGGCATCGGCGGCCACATCAATGACACCGATGCCCACGCGGCGCGGCAGCATCTTGACAAGGACACCTACACCTTGGGCGTGGAACGGGAGATCGAAGAGGAACTCGCCCTCGGGGGTGGTCACTCCCAGCGCATCGTGGCTCTGCTCAACGACGACTCCAATCCCGTGGGACAGGTGCATCTGGGGATCGTCCATTGGTTCGAGCTGGACTCGGCTGACGCCGCCTCCCGGGAGGACCAGTTGACGGATTTGGAATTCCTCACCTTGCAAGAACTCCAGGCGCGTCGCGACCGTCTTGAGACCTGGTCCCAGATCTGCCTCGACAGTCTCCCCGCCCTGATGGCCCGGTGAAACCTTCCGATGCCGGATCGCTCCCTCACCGCCGGGTCGCCGGGGCCGGCTTGGCCTTGGGTTGGGTGGTCCGCTGCGGAGCGGTCGCCCGTGGGGCGGTCTCCATCGGAGCCATCACCGGCGGCGCATGATGCAGAACTTTGCGCCGCGGACGCAGACCGGCCACCAAAGGTCTGAGGACGTGGTGACGCAGCCCCTGCTCCAGGCGTTTCAGGAAATGCGGGCGGGCCACGGTGGCCTTGGTCTTGGCTGAGGCCTTGGCAGCCTTGAGATCCGCTTTGAGTGCTGCGATTTTCTGCTGCGCGGCTGAGACCTTGTTTTGCAAGATGGAAGCCTGGCTGCGCATCGCGTGCATTTCCGAGAACGCCCCCAGGCTGGCGGTAAGAAACCGTCGCTGCCAGTCCGGCACCCCTTCGAGGGCGGCACTGACGGCGCGGAGCTGGTTGTCCCGCGCATTCGTGACCCGGCTGAAACCGGACTCCAGGTGACGGTAGTAGAAGAGGAACTGCGGGATCACCGCGAGATCCCATCCGCCCTCGACGAGACGGAAGAGGAAATCGTAGTCCTCATAGGAGGTGCGGCGGTCGGTTCCGAACCCGCCAATGCTCTGGAAGACCTCGCGGCGGACGATGAAATTGGCATCCCCGAAAACGTTGGCCACCATGCCGGAGGCAAGATCGCCCCCGATCGGCGTGTAGGCATAAATGCTCTCCCGATGATCAGCGCCATGCTGGAAGGCGGTGAAGTAGCAGGTCAGGCAGTCCGCCCCGGAATGCTCCAGAGAAGCGACCATCTGCTCAATCATGCGGGGATTGGCGATGTTGTCGGAGTCCATGAAGACGAGGTAGCGACCGCGGGCCCGGGAGGCGGCGAAATTCCGCGTCGCGCCAATGCCCTCGTTCGGTTTGCGGAGGAAGCGCCAACCGAGATCGGCATACAGTTCCCGCATGGCGTCGAAGAACTCCACGGAACGCGCATCGGTCGAACCGTCGTCAACGACCACGACTTCGAAGTTTCCGCAGGTCTGCTCCGCCAGGCTTTCCAGCGTGTCCGCCAAATAGTCGGCGGCATTGAAATACGGGATGCAGACCGTCACCGCCGGCGTCCCTGGAGAAGACAGCCCCCGCAGGACCGGCTCGGTCCGGGAGATGGGGTCGAGTCCGAGCTGGCGCACCAGACCATCCTCGGGCATTCCGGGCAGCAGGGTGAAAGGCACCCGGACACCCCGCTGGGCGGCGGGGGTCAGGGGCACCTGCTGGAGGAAGGTTGTCCAGCGGGCCCGGGCCAGGTTCGGGCTATAGACCGGCTCATGGCGGATAAACGCTCCCTCGATCAGGGCCGGACGCAGTTGCGAGAGCAGTCCGCGGGCGGTGGCTTCGGGAAGCACGGTGCCGGGCACAAAGATCTCAGGCACCCCGCCGACGCCGGTCGGCAGGATGTTCAACCCCATGGTCACGGCTTCCAGCACGGCATAGGGCATGTTGTCGAGCAGGCTCGGGGTCACCACAAGGGCGTCGCGATGGGCGAGGAGATATTTCATCGCATCCTCATGACCGAGGCCATCAACGATCCGGACTTCGAAGGGACGCGCCGTCCCGTCTTTCGGTCCGAGGCGCTCGCCCAGCCAGGTGCAGGCATCCTGCTGATCCACCTGGCCGTTCTTTCCGAGAAAATGCAACCGCAGACCGCGTTTGGCGGCTTTCAGTTCCGGTTCCAGAGCGAGCATGGCCTGGACAAAAATCTCCAGTCCTTTGCGGGTCTCGAGGCGTCCGAAGAAGATCACGTCCCGTCCTCCGAAGGCCACCGGTTCCGGGGAAGCCGGCGTTTCGAGGAGAAGGGGCAACACTTCCCGGCGCGCGGGCAGTTTCCAGCCATGGGCCTGGACCCACTCGAACATGTGCCGGGAGGGAGCCAGCACCAGGTCGGAATACTGCGCCGCGTGGCGCTCGCAATGGTCGAGCATCATCGTTTCCACGCCCCCGACGGGCCAATCCTTCATGCCGTCGCGCTGCCACTCCGCCGGGGAGTGCAGCATGGTCGCCAGAGTCACCCCCTGAAAGGCGAGACCGGCGCGCTTCATCTGCACCGGGACAAAACCGTTGGCCTGCCAGTCCTGAAACATCACGAGATCAAAGCGTTGTTCCCGGGCGGCGAGCCAGCGCGCCACGTCGAGACTGCGGCGGACAAACCAAGGGGCCCCGTGGACCGGAAAGTCGAGGTCCGTGCTGCTGTTCTCATCCAGCGTGACGAATTCGACCCCGAGCGACTCGCGATACTCCTCCCGGTGGCTTTCGGCGGTGCCGTTCTGCACCGGCCCGGTGAAGAGAACGGTCACCTCGTGTCCCGCTTCACGGGCGAATTTGGCGAAATGATGGCAGTGGGTGCCGATGCCGCCATTGTTGATGGGGCCGACAATGTCCGGAGTGACGAGGCAGATTTTCATGAGGGTGGGTGTGGTGGGAAGTTTCAGAAGTTCGGAATCGAGAATCAGGCGGCCTGAATTTTGAGGGTCTTCGGAGCCAGGCGGTGGAGATGCCCCGTTTCGGTGCGGGTCTTGAGCTTTTCGTATTCGGTCAAGGCCATGCCGACCACCTGGTCCATGTTGTAATAGCGGTAGGTGGCAAGGCGACCGACGAAGCTGACCCGTGTTTCCTGCTCGGCGAGCGCCCGATACTTCTCATAGATGGCCTTGGCATCTGAAGCCGGCACCGGGTAGTAAGGAACCTTGCCGTCCTGGTAGTCGTCGGGAAATTCCCGGACGATGGTGGTGTTCTCCGTCTGCTGCCGGGTGGCATGTTTCACTTCGACAATGCGGGTGAATCCATGGTCGTTCGGGTAGTTCACCTGCATCGCCGGTTGCCAGAAGCCCTCACGTCCCGAGATGGCGGGACGGCCCGCCGCGCGGAGCTGCTCCGGGGTGAAGCTTTCGCGTTCGAAGCGAAGGGAGCGGTAGGGGAGATGCCCGAAACGATGATTGTAAAAGAGATCGACCGGTCCGGTGTAAATCAGGTGGCGGTGCTTGATATGGGGCAGCACTTCTCGGAAATCGGTCTTCAGCAGAACTTTCACTCCCGGCGAAGCCTGCAGCATGTTCTGAAACATCCGATGGTAACCCGCCTTGGGAAGCGCTTGGAATTCATCGACCAGATAGCGATCATCGCGATTCGTCCGGATGGGAATGCGGCCGCAGACACTGGCATCCAACTCGCGAGGGTGACGCTTCCACTGCTTCAGGGTGTAGCCTTCAAAAAATTTCCGGTAAAGCTCCCATCCGACCTGGGACACGATGACTTCCTCCGAATTGGCCGGCTTGGCGATCGGGACCCGGACCCGCTCCAGATAGGCGGCAAACTCGGCTTCGGTCGAATCCCGGCCGATGATCTGCTCGTAGGTGTTGAGATTGATGGGAAATTTCCAGAAACGCCCTTCCGCATGACTCAGAATCTTGTAGTCGCAGGGCAACCACTCGGTGAACCGGCTCAGGTAGTCCCGGATGCGGGGAGAGTTGGTGCGGAAGTAGTGCGGGCCGTACTTGTGCACCAGAACCCCGTGATCATCGTACTCGTCATGGCAATTGCCCCCGATGTGCTCGCGCTGTTCGATGACCAGGCAGGAAGCCCCCAGCTCCGAGGAAAGCCTCTCGGCCATCACAAGGCCGGCAAAGCCGCCTCCAACGATGAGGTAATCACAGGTGATCATGACTGAAACATTAAAAATACGATTATCAACAATTCCTAATATTACAGTTTTTATGGTTCTTTCAACCATAAATTTTATAAAAATTAGATTTTAATGATTTTTTCTAGAATTTCCATGGGATCATGGCTGCTCTGTTTCGAATCCCCCCTCTCCTGCCTTTGCCGCGTCCCCGTACTGGTCGCGGCGAAGGCAGCGTGGTATCCTCCCAGCCATGTCCCACGCCACTTTCCGTCCCTGCGACCTCCTTTGCTGTGCGATGCTCGCCGTAGCCGGGTTGGGCCCGGTCGCAGCCCAGGAAAAAGCCCACCTCGCGCTTTCGTCCGACTTCCAATCCTATGTCGAGCCTGGCTTTCCGTATCTGTTCCAGACCTTCGATGCCCGGGGACTCGGCAAGGAATGGCCGGGAGACAATCTGGTGCCACGCGGCATTCTCCTCAGCCCCGGAGGCGGGCTCCACCTTTGCTTTGATCCCGATCTCCTCCGGGTGGCGCTGATCTGGCGGGAGTCGGACGAGGGCGATTGGCTCTCGATGAACGGCATGGCCTCCGGCTCCTACCGCCAGCCCGCCCAGAAAGCCGGCGCCGGGGAGAAAAACCTGCCCCACCCGCTGGGAACGCCACTGCTGGCGACCTCCTTGGGAGCCGGCTGGTGCAGCGGGGAGACGCCGGACTTCTCCGATCCCCGTCCGCGCGGAGCCGCCGATCCCGGCGAGGTGGGCCTGGGACCGTTGCCGGCGCACCGTGGACAATGGCTGGGAGTGACCTTGCAGAGTGGCCTGCCCCATCTGCAGTATCGGATCGGGCCGGAGCGCATTCTGGTGTCGGAATCCTTCCAGTGGGAGAACGGCACCTTGATCCGCCACCTGAAGGTCAGCCCGCACGCCACGCTCCTGCAATGCGTCTTGGGACGGCAGGGCGGAGAGGAGAGTCCGCTGAGCGTGATGCCCGGGGATTTTCGACTGGAGCAGACGCCGGCCGGGAAGGTGTTGCTACTCCCGCCTTCCGGAGAGACGGTTTCCGTCAAGGTGGTGCTCCGCCCCTCCCAAACCGCCACCCCTCCCACCCCGCCGTGGCCGGGATTTGGTGATCGCGCCATCGAAACGGCGATTAAGATCGGCGTGCTGGACAGTGGCGGACTCGCCGTCGACCGCATCGCGCTGCCGGTTCCAAATCCTTGGAAACGCAATGTCCGCCTTTCCGGGATGGATTTCTTTGCGGACGGCCGAGCCGCCCTGTCCACCTTCGATGGCGACGTCTGGATCGTCTCCGGTTTCTCCGGGGACAGCACCAAAGCCCTCTGGAGAAGGTTTGCCTCCGGTCTCCAAGAGCCGATGGGACTCCAAGTGGTCGATGACCTGGTTTATGTTTTCGATCGCAACGGCATCGAAAGACTCCACGACCGGGACGGCAACGGGGAAGCGGACGAGGTTGAAAGTTTCTGCGATCTGGTGCCGCAGACTGCGGAAACCCGGGAATTTGCCATGGATCTGGTGAAAAAGCCGGGCGGTGGCTTCTACCTCGCGAAAGGAGGGCAGGCTCCGGAACTGCGCGGTCTTTATAATGGCACTGTCATCGAAGTTGCTGCCGACGGCAAAAGCTTCCGCCGCATCGGGCAGGGATTCCGCCAACCCTACATCGGGGTCGATCCGCAGACCGGCACGATCAGCGCCAGCGACCAGCAGGGCAACTGGACGCCGGCCACCCCCATCCACTTTGTCGAACCGGGCAACCATCACGGTTTCATCGCCGAAGGGGTCAAGGACCAGACCCAGCCCTACCCGATCCGCGAGCCGGTCTGCTGGATCCCTCATTTCATCAACCAATCGGGAGCCAGCCAGGTCTGGCTGCGGGAGGCGGAGATGGGTCCGTGGAAGGATGCCCTGATCCACATCGGGTACAACCGCCCCGAGATCTTCCGCGTCTTTGTCGATGGGAGCGCGGGCATCCGTCAGGGGGCGGTAACCCCGGTCCTCGCGGGGTGGCCCTCAGCCATTCTCAAGGGAGCCATGCATCCCATCGACCACCGACTCTATCTCTGCGGATTCAAAATCTGGGGGACCGTGGCATCCGAAATCAGCGGATTTTACCGGCTCCGCCCCTCCCAGTCTCGGGTGCCGGTGATGATCGATGCCCGCTCCACCGACCGTGGGGTGCTGCTCACGTTTGACCGTGCCCCCGACCCTGCCGCGGTGGGACAGGTCTCCAGCTACACCGTGGATCGGTGGAATTACCTTCGGACGAAGAGCTATGGTTCCGGCCACTACCGGCTCGACGGGGAGCCGGGCCAGGAGTCTCTCCCGGTGTCCTCGGTGCGTCTCTCGCCCGATGGCAGGTCGGTCTTTGTGGGCATTCCAAACATGCGGCCCAGCCACACCCTGCGGGTCACTTTCCGCGCTGGCCTGCCGGGGGCGCTTCCTCCGGTGGGAGGGAATCCAGTGAACCTCAATGGCGATATCCGGACGGTCTTCTTCACGGTGCATGTCCTGAAATCGGTCGATTTGAGGGTCGAAGGATTCCCCGACAACGCTGTCGATCTGACACTGAAAGCGGGTACCGGGGCCGCCATCGCCGCCGTGAAACCCAGTCCGGAAGAGGGGCGGAAGGTTTACGAAATGTTCGGCTGCATGGGCTGCCACACCACCGATGGATCCAAAGCGGTCGCCGCACCCGGCACGTCGGCGGCGGATGCGGCCAAACTCGCTGTCGGCCCCACGTGGAAAGATCTCTACGGTTCCAAAAAAACCTTCTCCGATGGCACCGAGTTGAAGGCCGTGGATGCCGTCTACCTCCGTGAAAGTATCCTCGATCCCGGCCGCAAGGTCGTTCAGGGATATGAACTGGAGAAGACCGGCGCCGGCATGCCCAGCTATTTGGGGGTTTTGCGCGATGACCAGCTTGAAAGCATTGTGCTTTACATTCAATCCCTGAGCGGAGGGGGTAAGAAAGAAAAAGGCCAGCCCAAGTAGGCCCGGGCCAGGGCGCCGCGGGAAGGTTCCGCCCGTTCTCACAGTCTAAAACCCCATGGCGCCAGGTGTGCTTGAGAATCCCCCTTACTTAAGGAGAATCCTCAATGCACCTTGACACTTTTTGGAAAAGAAGTTTACAAGTAGGGCATTGCCATGGGAGACGAAGAACACCGGAAATCCGGCGTCGGTTCTTCAGACCGGTGCCCAGCGTGTGGATGCCCTATCGTCGATGTTGCGCCGGGGGCACCCTGCCCGCAGTGCATTGCCCAAGCCGCCGCCGGCCATCGGGAATGGGAGGACAATGCCGCCACCATCGCAGGACCTTTCCGCGCCTCGCATGACAATTCCTCCGATGACTCCCGATTGGACGCCAAGCAGGGAGAAGGGGAACACCTTGGCCAATTCGGCCCCTACAGGATCATTCGAACCCTCGGAGAGGGAGGGTTTGGCGAAGTTTTCCTCGCGGAGCAGGAATCGCCCGTCAAGCGCCGCGTCGCGCTCAAGCTCATCAAACCGGGTTTGGGCAGCCGGGAAATCCTGGCCCGATTTGAAGCCGAGCGCCAAGCCCTGGCGTTGATGGAACACCCCAACATCGCCCGGGTGTTTGATGCCGGGACAACCCCGGATGGTCAACCCTATTTCGCCATGGAGTGGGTCCACGGCGACACCGTGGTGCATTACTGCGACGAACACCGACTGTCGATCCGGGAACGGATCCAACTGTTCCTCCAGATCTGCTCCGGGATCCAGCACGCCCACCAGAAAGGCATCATCCACCGCGACATCAAACCTTCCAACCTTCTCGTTTGCGAGGTCGATGGAAAACCGGTCCCCAAGATCATCGACTTTGGTGTGGCCAAGGCCCTGGCTGATCATTCGGGAGAGGACACCCTGCTGACACTCGACGGGCAGCTCGTGGGAACCCCGCAATACATGAGTCCCGAACAGGCCGAGGGCCGCAGCCGGGACGTCGATGTCCGGAGTGACGTTTATTCCCTCGGCGTGGTGCTGCACGAACTGCTCACCGGGGCCACCCCCCTTTCCATGGAAGAACTCCGGAAGGCAGGGATCTTCGCCATGGGCCAGTTGATCCGGGAATGGCAGCCCCGTCGCCCCAGCACCCGCATCATCACGATGGGAGAAACGGCCACCACCGTTGCCAACCACCGGTCCACGGAACCCGCTCGGCTCCGGAACTATCTCCGGAGCGATCTGGACTGGATTGTGCTCCGCTCTCTGGAAGCCGACCGCGAGAGACGGTATCCCGGAGCCGGGGATCTCGGAGCCGATCTGCAGCGCCACCTCGACAACTTGCCGGTGGCGGCCTCGCCCCCTTCGGTGAGCTACCGGTTCAGGAAATTTGCCGCCCGTCACAGCGCGCTGGTCGCCGGAACGGCGGCCGTCAGTCTCGCTCTGGTCCTGGGCACGGCCGCGGCCACCTGGCAGGCCTTCCGGGCCACCCGTTCGGAAAAAATCTCCCGAATCCAGGAGCAGGCGGCGCGCGCCCGGAACCTTTCCATCACCGATCCGACCAGCGCTCTGCGCCTGTGCCTGGACGCCGCAGAAAGAGACCGGGTGATGCGCGATGGCAACGTATCGGACGCGGTGTTGTCCGACCTGCTGCATGTGCTCGATGCGGCGCGCGAACGGGAACGCTTCTCGGTGGGACAAACCCGACGACTCTTGGCGGTGTCGGACGATGCCGCGTGGGTCGCCGCGGCAGAAGGGGAGAAGATCACGGTGTTCGACCGCAAAAGCCGCATCCTTCGCCCCATTGGCGCGTTGCCCGGTGGTATGGACATCATCTGCATGGATTTCCTGGGTTCGGACCTCATCGTTGGCACGGCCTCGGGTCGCCTTTACCGGATGTCACTGAATGGCAAACCCATCGTTTGGGAAACCGCCGCCCATTCCGGCAGGATCGTCCTGGCAGCGGTGCTCCCGAATGCCTCGGGCATCGTCACCGCGGGGGGTGATCGGGCGGTCCGGTTCTGGGATGCCGATGGCAAAGAAACCCGTCAGGGAATTTCCTTGCAGGACCGTCTCACCACCCTGAGCCGGGCGGTGCTCTCCTCTGACGGATTCCATCTCGTGGCCAGCGCCGATCCACTGGAAGGGGACGCCACGATGTGTCTGGTCGACCTTGTACCCGGAACTATCCGCAACGTGGCCAACGCTTCGATCACCGCGCCCTCCCATCTTGCTTTTGCTCCGGACGGGGACACCTTTTTTACGGCCGATCTCGACGGCTCGATGCGGCGCTGGACGTGGAGTGGACGACTGGCGGGTTCCTTCCCGACAGGCCGGGTGGAGAGGCTGGTTTCGCTGGCCCATCATCCCTCGGATCCGATCCTGCTGCTGGGCTTTGCGAATGGGATCATCCACGCGGTGGACTGGCGGGGCAATGATGCCTATCCCCCGATGCGAGGACACGTCGGACCGGTCAACGGAGTCGCTTTCGCGGACTCGGGTTCAGACCTTTTCTCGCTGGGGATGGACCAGACCGCTCGGGTCTGGGACCTGCTGGGCATGGAGGCCATGCCCGCCTTGCCTCTCGGGGAAAAGTCAGAATGCATTCAGTTCTCCCCGGATGGTCAGCGCCTCGCGGTGGGAACCAGCTCGGGAGTCATCCGTTTTTTTGACCTGGTGACGAGAAGGGAGTTGCCCTGCGCCTTCACCCTCCCCTTTGCCTGCCGGAAACTGACTGCCATCCCGCATACAAACCGTTTTTTTGCCTCCAGTCAGATGAGCGGAACGGTGTTTTCTCTCGATTGGGAGGGTCAGGAGTGGGCGGATGCATTCGAAGTCCCAGGAGGCGAGGCTATTTCGGTGGCGGTTCATCCCGGGGGCAAGGAGTGGGTCATCCTTGGCAGCGACACCGCGCCCTTCGCCCTTACCCTGCCAGTGGAGGCTCCACGGGGGCAGGGAAAACGCCAGCGGCTTCCCCCCAGCTACACGTCGGACCGCGGGGTGGACCTGGCGTTCTCCCAAGACGGCCTTCACCTTGTGGTCCGGGGACAGGATTCGCTGCATACCTTGGCTTGGGGAGATGGGGATCTCGATCCCGTAGCCACCCGCATCGCCATCGCCGGCATCAGCAGCCAGCGCTACGGGGTCCGATTGTTGCATCACCCGGAGGTGGTCGTCACCGGTCGGAGAACGGATCGGGGAACCGGCCGCTTGGACTTTTTGTCAATCCCGTCCCTGGAACCGGAAGGAGGATTTGCCTTGCCCTGGGATGAAGTCAGCGAATTGGTTCCTGGGCCCGAGAGCCGGTTCCTCGCACTGATTGAAAATGAAGGTGATGTTCGCCTGCAAAGCCGCTCCGGAGTTGACATCGGTCCTGGCTGGCGGGCGAATTGGTCGGGCCTCAAGGTGAGGGGTAACAGCAGGCATCCCTCCGAACCGCTGGTGGCCCTCGCCTCCCTGGAGAACATGGTGCGCTTTTGGCATTTCAGCGAGGACGCCTGGCTGGAACTGGCTCGTTGGCGAGTCGGCAATGCCAACGTTGATACCCCCAAGAGTATCGCCCGGGAGAGGAGGTGGGAGATGAAAAAGCCAGCCCCGCCAGCCATTTCCGCGGCGCCTCAGGAAAAGACCGGGACGGTCTCATCCCTTCATATTGAGGAAGTAGGCCTCACCCTGCCCCTTCCCACCGGATGGTCCATCCTGGATCCCATGAGCCTGACCCTGTTCTCAAGAGTCGCGGAATCGATCCTCGGACCTGATACCAGGCGGGGCAAGATTCACGCGGGGATTTCGGCCCCGCATGGGAACCGCAGTCTCTGGGAAAGTCCAATCATGCTGATCGGAGGCTCCGACGAGATCCAGGGCCGCACCGTCATGAAAGGGCTGGATCTGCTCATCAGCATGATCAAGGGAAGGGCCGGTGAGTTCGCCAGACTCTCGAGTACCGTCAAAAAAGCCAGTGTTCAGGATCCTGTTTGGGACGAGGCCCTGGCCATCGCGAGGGGGAGCGCCAGCCTCGAAATCGGGGGTAACGCAGTCCGGATCACCTATGGAGCGATCCCCATGAAAAATCGGGTGGTGTTCATTCTTGTCTTTGGAGGGGAGGAGGCCTGGACGAGCATCGCGGAGGTGCTTCCCGACATGGTGATCAGTTCGGAAGAGTCCCTCGGGGAAGAGTTCCTCCGCTCCGCCCCCGCCCTCTTCGCGGAAGCCATGACCGCCAACGGTGACCGGGTCCGCAAGGCCGGCGCCTCGGCCGCGATGAAACCTCTTTTCGACACGGCCTTGAGCGCTGCAAAAGAAGCCAGAGGAGCGGGCAAGATGGAGGAGGCGAACCGCCAATACAGGGAAGCACTGAGGATTGCCGGCCCCTTCGGAGCTTCCGGAGAGCGCATGCCCGCGTGGATTGATCGCGAAAACAACGCCGTGTTGGAGCTAGGGACCTGCTTGAGAGGCAATTCCCAACATCAGGAGGCAAAAACGGTCCTACTGGCCCAATTGGAATTGATCAATCAACTTTCTCCCGCCTTTGTCGACTCCAATGCCGCCATTTTCGTCTTCCAAATCTCCACTCGGGAGTTGCTCGCGGGATTGGCCCGCGACGACAAAGATCTCGCATCCGCGATGCGCGAACTGGATCTTGCGATCGCAGCCGCCCGCCACCTCGCTGACTTGACCCACGAGTCGGAGCGTCACCTCAAAGTGTGTTTGTTGCTGCGAACGAAAGGTGACCAGCTTCGCGCAATCCAACGATTCCCGGAGGCTTTGCAAAGCCTCCGGGAGGCGGAGGAGTATCTGGCTCACCTACCCGCCGAATCCCGGGGAGATCGCTGGGCTGCGGTGGCTTCCGATCTCCAGGACTCTCTGGCCCAAGCCGCCAAGGGAGCGGGAGATCGCGCGACAGAACTTGCCACGATCGAAAAATGGAGCCGCCTCGCCGAGGAATATCTGCCCCATACCGAGGGGGCGTCCCGGTTGGATGACCAGTGGCGCCTTCTCAATTGCCGCAACCGGGTCGCGGACACCTTGGAACGACTGGCTCCGGACCGAAGGGAGGAAGCCCTCCAATGGCGCCGCCGAGCCATGGAGTTGGGGCTCTCTTTGGAACGTGAGAAGCCACTTGCCCCATCGCTCAGTATCTCCCTGCTGAACACCATCACCACGCTGTCCGATCGACAATCCAAGCTCGCGGAGGAGCGCTCCAAGGCCGGAGACACCACGGTGCTGCCGCTGTTCGAGAGCGCTTTAAAAGACGCCGAAACCGCCTTCGCCCGCCAACCCACGACCAACACGTATGGACCCCTGATCGGCGCCCTGAAACGTCGTTCCGATCATTTCATGAAATTCAAACAATTTGAGCAAGCCCTGCCCGACAGACAGCGGATCGTTGGCCTCCGCGGGGACCTGGCCAAAGTGGAGCCCACAGAGGCGCGACAACTGGACTTCTTCGCGGCCCAGCGAGACCTTGCCGATGTCCAGAGACTCACCCGAGATCCAAGCTCGGCCATGACCACTCTGGCATCGGCTATCAAAGGACTGCGATCCCTGCTGGATGGAACCCCGGAGTCGCCCACCAACGTGGCCTCCAAAATGTCCGCTTGTTTCTACCTCGCCCGCCGCATTGCCGAGGAGACCAAGGATCAGTCCGCCGCAAACGACTACATCACGCAGCGGGGAGTTCTGGTGGCCCGCTATTTTTCGGAGGAACCCGCCGCCACCCAGTACGCGACCGAGATGTTTTGGGGCAGCTGGGACCTGGCCAATCTCCAGCGTGCCACTGGCACCACGCCACCGGAAGAACTGGCGGAACTTTACCGAAAAGCCCTCGCCGCCGCTGAGCGTCTCCGTGCCAGCGGCCGACTGACAGACACCAATCTTCAGAAAAGTGCCGAAGCCGCCGCGAAAAGCCTCCAAGCACTGGAGGCCAAGAAGTGAGATCCCGCCACCGGCTGCGTCACAGCTGATCCGGCAGGACAGCTCGGATCATTTCGTCTTCATGACATAAACCCCGTCCCAGTCATCGCCCGGAGGATTCGCCCACATGTGATGACAGCGTTGGATCATGAGCAGGGAGGGATTGGTCTCGACCCCGGGAAACAGCCCGGGCCGGTGGGGTTCGACCTCCGCTGCCGATTCGAATCCCCTGATAGCGGCGCTCCAGTCCTGGGCGAGGTAGCGTTCCATCGCCCGCGCGAAGCGTTCCAGGCAATCCACGGTGCCCGACGGCAGGTCGGCCGTGAAACCCACCACCTCGTACATCGCCACGGGCAAGGTGCGGCCTTTGACGACCGTCTTGTCGAGATAACGGAAAGTGATGTCATCCCGTGCCTTCATCGAAAGCCGCCGGGTTTCGCCCGTGACCATGGTATACACGCCATACGATTTGGCGCCGCTTTCACAGCGGGCGGCGAGATTCACATTGTCGCCCATCATGGTGTAGTTGAGCTTGCGCCGGGAGCCCATGTTGCCGATGACGGCGGGACCCGAGTTCATCCCGATGCGAGTCTGCATTTCATGAACGATCTCCGGCCAGCCCCCCTGCCGGCGCCAGACCTCGCGCAATTCGATCTGACGGAGCTGCATCTCGATGGCGGCGGCACACCCCCGGTGGGCATGATCGACGCAAGGCAAAGGAGCCCCGACCATGCCGACGATGGCGTCGCCGATGTATTTGTCGACGGTGCCCCCGTGATTCAGCAAAATGTCGCTCATCTCGGTGAGATAATCGTTCATCAGGGTGACCAACTGAGGTGGGGTGAGCTTTTCTGAAAAACTGGAGAACCCCTGGATGTCACTGAAAAAGGCGGTGATCTCGCATTCCTCCCCTCCGAGCTGCGGCTCCTCACCGGAAGCGATCATTTGGTCGACAACGGCCGGCGCGACATAGCTGCTGAACATGGACTTGACCCGGCGGCGAGCCCTCACTTCGGCAACCAAACGGTCCACGAGCGTGATGCCGTGGGTGGTCACCAAACCAAGGACAGGAAGAAAGACCGGCAACAGCAGACTGGATCGGTTGAAGACTGCCTGCCCCACCCAGACATAGCCGAGAATGAGCAGAGTGGGCACCGTCACTCCGATCCAGACGGGAGCCTTCCGCACCGCAAGCAGACTGATCCAAGCCAGCGTCAACCAGCCCGCAATTACGGGGACGCGGGGGGCACGGGTCAGGAAATCTTCACGCAGCAGGGAGTCGAGGGCCGCAGCTTGGACCTTCACCAGGGCGGTCAGGTTTTCCAGCGGGGTCGGCCCGAAATCTGTCAACCCGGCCGCCACCTGCCCGAAAATGAGGATCCGATCCCGGACCGGAGTCGGCAGCGTCCCGGTTTCACCCGCCGCAGCCAACTCCCGGTAAAGCGTGGCGTAGTCCGCCTGGGGCAGTCGCTCCAGATTGCGGAAATTGATCGTCAGTTTCCCCGCCTCATCAATCGGGATGCTCCGGATATGGCCCTCCGGACCGGTGATGCGAAGCGCTTTTCCCAACTCCAGTTCCACGGCATCGGTCTGCAGACCCAGGCTTTGGAGTAGCGTCTGGAGAACCATGCTGGGAAAAAGATGATCTCCGAGGCGCACCACCAAGGGCAGTTCCCTGCGCACCGGGTCGACCCGGCTGGAGGGCTCCACATTGACAAACCCCGTCCAGGCGCTGACCGCGATGTCGGGGATGGGAACCAGCCCGGTGTCATTGCCTTCCACCTGCCGGATGTCTCCAATGATCTTCGTCAGCGCGGCGGTTTTGCCGATGTGATCTGCCGTGAACCGCCCTGAAGAGAACACCGAATCATCGGCGCTGGCTCCCGTGATAGCCCCGGGGAACCACGCCAGTTCATCGGCAAAGGCCTGGTCCAGCTCCGGTTCCGACGGCTCGGAGAACAAAAAATCGAAGACCACCGCGGTCGGCCCGTGGGGGCGCAGTTTCTCCAGCATTTCCTGATGAATGCCACGCTTCCACGGCCAGCGGCCGATCTCCGCAAGGGAACGCTCTCCGATGCCGACAATCAGGATGCGGGGATCGGCCGGCCCGTCAGACGGAGCCCTGGCCTGGAATCGCCAGTCAACGGTGACATTTTCCAGCTTTTCGACGACCGGATTCGACCAAACCACCCAAAGCCCGCCCCCAAGCACCGGAGGCAGGAAGAGCGGCAGGAGCAGGCGCCATTTTTTTCTAATCCATTTCATGTTGAATAACGTCCCGTTTTCGATTGTCAAACCAGTCGAACCCCCTCAAATTGGGGATCAATTTGTACCGAAGGAACCGAAAATGAAAAGCACGCTGTTTTTGGTCTGCACAGGCCTCTGCCTGTTGCTGGCCCCCTTGGCCAAGGCTGAGCCCAAGTCTGGCACGGTCACGGTCGCGGTCGGCGATGTCAAGGTCACACCCGCCGGCGGGGCCGCTCAAGCGCTGAAAGCCGGGGATGTGGTGACCGTGGGCAGCAAGGTCACCACCGGTCCCCAGTCCCGGGCGGTCATCGTGATGACAGTGAAGTCGGCGATCCGGATCGCGGAAAACTCGGACGTCACCATTGAAACCATCGACGAAGCCGCCGCCAAGCCCAAAGTGGTGCTGGACATCAAAGCTGGCAGCCTCGGGGCATTGCTCAAGCCCGGCCCGGACGCGCCGATGGATTTCCAGATCAAAACCCCCAGCGGCATCGCGGCGGCACGCGGGACTTATTATGCGGTGGCGGTGGAGAACGGTAAAGGCTATGCCCAGGTCAAGGAAGGCAAAGTCGAGATCATCCCAGCAGGACAGCCCGCGGCTGGTGGCAATGCCAACTGACTTCCAACGCATCACCCGCCTGACCCTGGCGGTGGGGCTGGCGCTCCCGGTCTCCGGTCAGGCCAATCCCCAGGGAGAAGCCGTGCGACATGGCGCGGTCACCTTCGAGCGTGCTGATGGACAGCTCAAGGTGCTTCAGGCCACGGACAAAGCCATCATCGACTGGCAGTCCTTCTCCATCGGATCCGGTGAACTCACCCAGTTCGTCCAACCGGGATCCCGCTCGGCAGCCCTGAACCGCGTCCGGGGACCCGATGCCTCGCGAATTGACGGCGCCCTCCGGGCAAACGGCCAGCTCTATCTCCTGAACCCGGCGGGCATCATTGTCGGCCCGGGTGGAACCATTGATGCGGCAGGATTCACGGCGAGCACCCTGGATCTGCCCGATGAGGCATTCCTCGCCGGTGGCGACCTCCAGTTCCGCGGCGCCAGCCAGGCCGGGGTGGTGAATCTCGGGAGCATCACCGCTTTCGAAGGTGATGTGTTTCTCATCGCCTCCACCGTGGAGAACGCGGGCACGATCCGCGCCCCGCGGGGAACGGCAGGCCTCGCCGCGGGCAATGACGTGCTGATCCGTCAGTCCGGCGATGAGCGCGTCTTCGTCCGCGGAGCCAGCGGCAGCCATGGCGATGGGGTGAACAATACCGGCACCATCGAGGCCAATATTGCGGAATTGAAAGCGCACGGCGGCAATGTCTACGCCATGGCGATCCGCAACGAGGGCCGGATTGCCGCCACGGGTATCACCAAGGAGGGAGGGCAGATCTTCCTCCGCGCGCCGGGCGGCAAAATCAAGACCACTGGAACACTAAAGGCTCTTCGGAGTGACCATTCCGGAGGCCGGGCCATCGTGGACACCTCCCCCAGAGGCACCACCGAAGTGGGAGGCACGGTCGATGTTGCCGGCGAGTCTGGCAAGGGGGGCGAAGTCCAGATTCTCGGCCAGGAAATCCAGGTGATGCCGGGCGCAGTCATCATCGCCGATGGACCAGCCGGCGGTGGCAGTATTTTCATCGGTGGAGGCCCCCTCGGGCAGGATGCGGACAAACCCAACGCGCAGAATGTCACCATCGCCCCCGGGGCCGAGATCCGGGCCAATGCCACGGGTAATGGTTCCGGAGGGCAGATCGTGGTTTTTGCCGCGGACACCCTGCGTTTCGAAGGCCATGCCTCCGCAACGGGCGGTCCTTTGGGCGGCAACGGTGGCGCTGTCGAACTGTCGGGAAAAAACCGGGTCATCATGCCCGGCTTGCTTGGCAGTGTGGACGTGTCAGCGCCCCGAGGAACCGGCGGCTCGCTGTTGTTCGACCCCATCAATGTTTCCATCCAGTCAGGATCTGGAGGAACCATCACTGGAAGCCCGGTCAGCCTGAACACCCTCTATGCCAACGACATCGCCGCCTTTCTCCAGTCCGTCGGATCCCTGGTGATCGACACGTCCTCCGGCACAGGCACTCCGGGAGATGGTGACATCACCCTCCAAACCAACGCCAACATTTCCTGGAATTCCGGCAACCAGCTCACCTTCAATGCCAATAACAATTTCACGATGAGCGCCTCGACCGCCATCAACTCGCTCGGCGGGGGTAACGTGACGGTGAATGCCGCGCGGGCGATCACCCTGAATACCGGCTCCGGCATTACGACCACGACCGGATCGATCTTTCTCAATGCCAATCAGGGACCGCCGACCGAAGGCAATTTTGTGGGGATCACCCTCAATGGAGCCACCTTGAATGCCTCCGGGTCTGGAAACATCGAATTGCACGGGACCGGGGGCGACACCGGAAACTCCAATGTGGGTATTCTCCTGCAGAACCTTCTCGGCCAAATCCAGACAACGAACGGGGACATCCTTCTCGACGGGGTCGGAGGGTCCTCCACCGGAACGGGAAATCGTGGTGTGGTCATGCAGCAGGGCAGCAGCGTGCGGGCCACCGGAAGCGGCAGTATTTTCCTCACCGGCGTCGGCGGAGCGGCCGGCAGCCAGTTCAATGACGGCATCCTCCTCAGCGATGCCTCCACGCTGGTGGAAGCCTCCACGGGATCCATCCAGCTGATGGGAACAGGAGGAGCCGGCTCCAACCACGCCGGGGTCGGCATCACCGCAGGTGCCGATGTCAGATCCACCGGGACGTCCGCCACGACCGCCACCCTCTCCATCACCGGACTGACCAATACCGTGGGAGGCAACGATACCAAAGGGGTCGCCATCGTCACCAGTGGAACGGAAATCACTTCCCATACGGCCGACATTGTCATCAATGGGAATGCCGGAAGCGGGGCCAACCTTTCCGATGGAGTTTACCTCCGGTTGGCCCAGATCAGGTCATTGGGAAGCGGCACCGACGCGGCCACGATTTCGATCACCGGGACAGGAGGCTCGGGTGCCGGCACCAAATCAGGAGTTTCCATCAGCGGAGTCGGGACCGAAGTCCGCTCGCTGGGTGGTGCGATCACGATCCAGGGAGGGGTTTCCTCCGGGAACAATAGAGGGCTCACGTTGGCGGAATTCCTGATCCAGGCGGGTTCCGGAAACATCCATTTGCAAGGGCAGGGCAGCGGAACCGGTCTGGCGATCGAAGCGATCGTCCCCTCGGCCACACTGGGCAACGGAAGCGAAACTTTGATTCTGAAATCCTTGGGGGGGGACGTCACTCTCTCCAATGCGATCACCACCAACCAGCTTCAACTGCTCGATCATGGCGGTGCCGACGCGGTCGCTTTCACCCTGACGAATGCCGCCAATGACATCAATGTGATCGCCGGAAATGGCAATGGTCCGCTCGCTGCCTTGGGAAGTCTGGATTTTTCCGACCAGGATGGCTTCACGGTCGGCAGCGTTCTCGGAGTGAACGGTATCACCGCTTCCGGGGATGTCATCCTGACTTCCATGGGGGGCACCGAGGCGGTCAACATCTCCGGCGGCATCTCTTCGGACGGCGGGCTCATTGGCATTACCGGTTATGACATCGCGGCCACTCTGAGTCCCATTACCAACACCGGCAGTGGCGAGATCACTTTCGACGCCACGCGGTCGATCACCCTGAAGGACGACGCCTCGGTCACGGCCGTGGATGGTGCCATCTCCATGAATGCGAACGTCTCCTCCCTGGAGTATGGCGGGTTTTCCGGCATCGTTATCGATGGCTCCGCGGTTAGCACCTCGGGCAGTGGTGGCATTTTCCTGACAGGCGGCGGCGGCAATGCGGCGGTGAGTTCACCCACGGGTGTCGACGGCATCCTGGTGACCAATGGATCGACGATCACCTCGACCGGCACCGCGACATCGGCCGGAGACATCCTGCTCGTCGGAACAGGAGGCGCCGGGGATTTGGCCCATGCCGGCGTCCGCATCACCGGGACCGGCAGCAGCATCGGATCGATCGACGGACTCATTGAAATTTACGGTTACGGGATGGACTCCACGGTGGGTCACGGCATCGGGGTGCTTCTGGAGAACCATGCCGTCGTGGAGTCCTCAGGGTTGGCGGAAATCATCGTCGAAGGCAGCGGTGGGGGCATCGGTTCAGGCAACATCGGCACCTTTCTCGACAGCAATGCCGCCGTCCACAGTCTCGGCGCCGGGAATCTCACGATCACCGGCTTCGGAGGCGACGGCAATGATCAAAGCGACGGGATCCGGATGGCATCCGGCACCTCGGTCACGGTGTCCAACGGCCTGCTGACCATGAATGGCACCGCCGGACCGATCCTTGGCAAGGGCCTCGATATTTTTTCCACGGCCGGAGCGATCGGCGTCACCGGTAACGGCTCCGTCGACCTTACCGGAAGCGGCACCGGGGCTCCGGGGGTCGACCTGCAGAATGCGTCGGTCGGCGGCCCCAGCGCGAACCTCGTCAAGATTCTCGCAACCGACGGAGGGATGCTGCTGGGCAGCGAAACGACCGCTGCCAGTGACATTACCCTGCAGAGCATGGACGGACTGCTCCAGGTGACTGCGTTGGTCACCTCGCAGGGAGGTGACCTTCTCCTCAAAGGCCCCCAGATCATCACCAACGCGGCGGTGTCCGCCGCCGCCGGTGAGCTTCAATTCGCCATCGACGATCTCGGCACTGCCACCAGCGGCTCGATCGCGATCAATGCCGGATTCACAGGGAACACGCTGCTGTTCACGGGGGGGGCCGGCCCGGGAGACCAACTCACCTTTGCCGGTCAGGCAGGTCCGGTCTCCATTCAAGCCGACACCTTGACCGACATCGAATTCCTGACTGGCTCCGCTTCCCTCAACGACCAATTCGAAGGCCCCGCCCTCGCGGCCACTTACCAATTCACCGGGTCGAACAATTTCTCCGTCGGCCCGCTCACGGTCTCCAGTTTCGAGAACGTCACCGGCGGCGCGGACGACGACGTCTTCTCCCTCATCACCAGCACGGCCTTCCTCACCGGGCTCCTTGACGGGGGCGGGGGCGTCAACGAACTCGACTACTCCTCCTACCCCACCGGAGCTGCGGTGGATCTCGCCCTCGGCACCGCCACCGGGCTGGGAGGTGGATTCGTCAACATCAGCACCTTCAACGGATCCCCCAACATCGACACCCTGACCGGACCGGGAACCGCCTCATCCTTTGAGTTCTTCGCGTTGGATACCTTCCACATCAATGGCGGCATTGATGTCTACGACTTTGAGAATGTGATCGGAGGAGCTGGAGATGATGATTTCAAGTTCCTTGCGGGTTCCGGATTGAGCGGCTATTTGGACGGCGGCACCGACTCCAGTGGAAACCAGATCGACTACAGCCTTTTCAATGCCCCGGTGACCGTCAATCTCGGTCCGGTCCCTGGCCCTCCAGCGCCCGCCCAAGCCACTGCCACCGCTATCGCCGGAGGCGTTTCCAATGTCAGCCGGTTCATCGGCTCCACCGGCGCTACCGACACCTTCCTGGGTCCACAGGCAGGCAGCACGTTCAACATCACCGGCCCGGATGCGTTCAATGTGGGGACCTATACCGCAACCGCCTTTGAAAACCTGACGGGGGGCGGCGGGGCCGATGTCTTCAATGTCCTGCCCGCCGGAAACTTGCGGGGCCTGGTCGACGGCGGGGGCGGCGCGAATACATTGAACTACTCCTCGCGCGGCAGCGCGGTCACCGTTGACGTCGGCGCCGGTCTCGCTCCCGGCTTTGCCGGATTCCGGAACATCGGCAAATTCATCGGCACCAGTGGAAGCGATCTCCTCATCGGAACCCCACAGAACGACATTTTCAGCATCACCGCGGACGCCGTCGGCTCGCTCAATGGAACCACCCTGTTCGAAGCCTTCGACCGGCTGGATGGGATCGCGGGGAACGATCAATTCAATTTCCTGAACCAGGCTCAAGTGGGCTCCGTCTTTGGCGGCACTGGCTCGGACCTGCTCTTCATCAATGACTCCAATTTCACCCGGGGCGGCATCTACAACATCACGGAAGGCAGCATCACCCGGAATCCCTCCTACAACTTCAGCTCCATCGAAACCGTCCGCCTTCTGCTGGGTCCCGGCAATGACACGGTCAACACCCGGTTCACCAGCTTCGCTCAGATTCTCGATGGGGGAGGTGGCTCGAATATTCTCAACCTCAACGGCAGCCAACGGGGAGGCACGGGCCAGATCAGTCAAGGGGGGGCGGGTTCGGTCTCTTACACCAACTTCAACACCCCCGGAACCTTGCCGGACGCCGGAGGTTTGCTCCAGTTGCAGTTGGATCTGAGTCTCGGCATTCTCAGTGGCCAGCAAGCCTTGGACCCTTTCACGGTGCAGAATCTGTTCTCCAGCGGCACTCCGCAGGGAATCAATTCCCTGACCGGACTCCTGGGGGGCGCCTTCGCGGGAGCGGTGGCCGGACAGTCGGCGGTGCTGTTGATCGACGGCACGTCCTATCTTCAAGCCAATGCCTTTTCGTTGGACGGTCTCGGCTTGACCCCTTCCAACTTTATCCTTCAATCTCTTGGCAACCACCTTCTGGTCACGAGCCAACTCGAGCTCCTCCAGGCGTTGGAAGACCTCTCCGGCATTTTCCTGACGTATCCCGATGGTGCTTTTGGCATGGATCTCAGCGGCCAACCGGTGCCGGCTCCGCTGCAGGCTCTGCTGATGTCACACCTCCAGGCAGCCGCGGCCTTCGAACTTTCCCAGGCTCTGGGAATCCAGCTGGTGGTTCTTTTGACCCCGATTGACGGAGCCCTGACCATTGACACCAGCGGGCAGGCGCCCCCCCAGGCGATCCTGTTGATCCTGGCCGGTCATCTCACTGACACCAGCTTCGGCGAACTGTCCGCCGCCTTGGATGCCGGAACCCCCAACTGATTTTCTGCATGCCGTTGTCACTTCCCAAACACCTTTCAGCCGCTCTGGTGGCCAGTTTGCTGGCGTGCGGGTTGGGGAATGTCCGCGCCCAGAGCGATCCCGTGGCACGGGCCCAGGCGGAGCGGCAGGCAGCCTTGGCCGTTTCTGAAGAAGGAACCACCGGCACGGAAACCGAAAAGGCCGATCCCAGCCAGGACCGAACCCCGCTCGGAGTCGACATTGCCGCGCTGAGACTGATCGCCCATCAGGACCGGGTCGACACCGTGGCCGCGCCGGGAGAAACCCGTATTGAGATCGATCCGGCGATCGCAGCCCCCCAGGGACTGCCCCAGAGTCTGGAAAAGTATCTCGACCAACCACTCTCCATGGCGCTGCTGGCAGAAATTGCCCAGCATCTCATTCAGCTCTGGCGCGATACGGACCATCCTCTCGTCGATGTCTATTTCCCCGAACAAAACATCACTCAGGGCCGCCTTCAAATCGTGGTCCGGGAAGCTGTTCTGGGAGAAGTCCGGACGGAAGGAGTCAGGCATGCCTCACCGGAATACCTCAAGAAGCAGATCCGGATCGCCGCCGGAGAACGGATCAGCCGGAAGGTGGTGGAGGCGGATCTGGACTGGCTCAATGAAAACCCGGCGCGCCGGGTCGATCTGATTTATGCCCGGGGAGAGGCCGACGGCACCAGCGACATCATCCTCAAAACCGACGAGCAAAAGCCGGTCAACTTTTACACCGGATTCGCCAATACCGGCCTCGACCTGACCGGGGAAAATGAATGGTCCACCGGGGTGAACCTTACCAATCTGCTGCACACCGAACAATCACTGGGATATCACTTCAGCGCGGATGAACGCTTCGAACGGTTGCGGTCCCACGCTGTTTTCTACCAGCTTCCATTGTCCTGGCGCCACACGCTCAGTCTCATCGGCGCGTATGTCTCCAGCGAGGCCCCGGGGGATCCCACCACCTCTCTCCTCCCGTTGGACCTGATGGGCGAAAGCATTCAGGCCACGGCAAACTACCGCATCCCCCTCCCCCGCCGCGGACTGCCGGTGCGGCATTACTTCACTCTCGGAGCCGACTACAAAAGCACCAACACCGATCTCGTGTTCGGGGGCGAATCGGTGTTCGACTCCTCCGCGGCCGTCGTCCAGTACCGCGCCGAATATGAGGCCATCCTGACGGACAAACTCGGGCAGACGAGGCTCACCCTGGCCGGAATCTACGCTCCGGGCGATGTCCTCCTTTACAATGACGATGCCAGCTTCGCCGCGCTCCGGGAAGGGGCCAGCGCCGACTACTGGTATGGCACGGCGGCAGTGGAGCGCACGATCCAACTCCCCTCCCGGTTTCTGCTCCAGCTTAGGGCGACCGGCCAATACACTGACTCAAGGCTCATCTCCACCGAACAGGTCCTCGCCGGAGGCTACCTCACCGTGAGGGGCTTTGACGAAAACCTCGTCCGCGGCGACTACGGCGTGATTTGCAATGCGGATCTGATTTTCCCGTCTCTCGGCGTGCTGCATCCATGCTTCCCCCGGATGGATGACAAATTCAACCTCCTCCTGTTCTATGACGGGGCTTGGCTGGGCAATGTCGATGCCCCCGAGACCGAGCCCGGTCCCTCGCTCCAGAGTGTGGGGGTGGGCTTCACCTGGCGCTTCGGGGAAAAAGCCCAGGCCCGGGCGACCTATGGCTGGAACGCCGGCACCCACGGGCTGGCCGAACCGGAAGCCATCAGTGATGGCAAGCTGCACTTCGGGGTCATCGTGACCTTTTAGACGGAGCCCTCGGTGAAGCGCAGGCCGCCCGCGGAGACGGTCGGGGTTCGCCTTACGAACCGAGACGATTTCGTGACAGGCGAACTCAATTTAACTCATCTCGTTGCCAATGGAAGGGAACGCAGTGGGAAGGAGACCGGACTGTTGCTCCCAGCAAGGAACTTGAGGAGGAATGGAAAACGCCAAGATCATCCCATGGGAAAAGGACAACGCCCGGGCGGCCCCGTGGTAACAGCGACTGCCCGCCTCCGACTGGATCGGTGCCTGGGACCATCAAGAACTTCCTCCTTCAAATGCCCCGTCCCTTTGTGCGCGCCCCCCTTCGACAATGAACCGCGCTCGTCTCATCATGAGGCGATGGTAGCAGAGTGGGGAAAATGGTGCAAACTTCTTTTTACACTCTCGCCCCTTTATAAATCTTTACCACGGCGCGACTCGTGCGGGTGCCCTTTCATTTACTCCGGCGAAGCCGCACTCGGGCAACCACTAGCACGAGGCGTGACGGGAGCGGTCGTTTGCCCTTGCGCCTAGGTGGCCTCCGCTTCGGCGGCAGCGCTAAGCGTTGAGCGAGGTAAGATTGTCGTAAATTTCTGGATCCCCCCATTCGTAATCACCAGTTAGCTCTCCGTTTAGAACTAAATCATTGACCAACTCTTCAACTAATTGGAGTGGGACAAAATAGCATTCTTCGATGTTGGAGGTTTCTCCGCCTTCCACTGGTAGCGGTTTCCTTTGCCCAGACGATTCTTTCGTCCGTAAGAACCTATCAAAATCCAACGAAACTACTGCCGAATCCGATTCTCCCAGATAAAGAGAGAGTTCGGTAGCTCCTCGAAATGTCGCTTCACCGTTATTTTGGTGGTAACTTCCGATTGCTACTTCTCCAAGGCATTGCTTTCCGATTTCAGAGGTGTGAAGTAATTCTCTAACCCGCATTGGATCTGGGTTGATCTCCACATCTTCACGGTTCCATCCTTTACAAAATCTAATCTCGAAACTCATGGTTACAGATTTGCGTCAGCAATATCATACCATTGGCCGCCTTTCTTGAACTGCGTTACTGTCCCCTGCACTCCGTCTATTAGGATTTCAGTTACTCCAGTGTGACCAGCTCGAGCAAATGCATCAAATCCGTTCGTTTCGCTTACTACCCGTAGTTCTCGCACACCGAGTTTCTGAGCAATTTCAGGCAGACCTCTCGTCCAATCACCAGCATCGAAGCACCCCCTGCAGACATGATGACCTTCCGTGACGATTGTTATGGCCTTATTGGCGATACCTGGTGCACCGCTTGCTTTGAGGGTGTCATCAAGTTGCGCCAATGCCTGGGCTTCTGCATGGCGAGCCGAAGTTTTGCTCTTGTTCGAAACGAGGCCAGCAATTCGTTGCCTTATTGTCTCAAAGTCTCCTCCCGGAGTCATTGAAGGCGGTGCGCCTAAACGGAAATACCCGAGGTCGTCAGTTGTTGCCAGAGCAATCGGAGCCCACTCTCCACTATTAACGGTTCTTGAGATACCAAACCGTGTTCTTAGCTCAGTAATCAGGTCGGATGCTTCATCAAGAGAATTGAGCATCTTTGCGTTGTTGCCGATCGCGTCCGCAAGTTGGATCCGGGCAGTTTGATTAAAGCCCCTACCATGAACGCTCTCCACACCGTCGAGCGCCTCATCAAACCACGCCATAACATGTTCAGCAGCTTCGCGCTGAGCTTGCTGCACGGATGCCCCATTTTTTCTCGCAGTTTCGTATGCCGTTTCGAACCATGCTACTCCTCGGTCGACTCCTGCCTTGCACAAATTATGCACCCACACGCCACCCTGCCCCGCGAAGTAAGTATGGTGATCGGCGACCGCGAAGTTGTAGGTGGTGAACGTCTGTCCGGGCGGGGCCACCTCCCGGGTCTTGTCCGCGACCCAGGCCCGGGTGCCGTCGCGCAGCGAGAGGATGTCGC
>JACKQE010000004.1 GCA_024233005.1 Akkermansiaceae bacterium
GCGGTCGTGCTATTTCATGACACCAATGAGTGGCGCAAAGGTTTTGGCGTTTGGAAGTTCTGGGCCGAAATTCGACAAAAATATCTCTGCTTCGAATTTCGACACGGGCACGGGTTGGGAGTCGCTCTGATAGGACAAGGAGTTTCCGATCAGATCAAAGCTCTCGCGAATCGAGAATGCGAGTTACAGGAAGAGTTCTATACACGTAATTCAGAGTTATTGTTGAGCAGGGGTTTAAAACTAGATGAAATGGAGTTAATGCAAGATGCCATTAATTACCTACAGAATGAGCTTAAACGATTCAACGATTCCACTAAGGCAAAATTCGAAGAATCCAAG
Source organism: Akkermansiaceae bacterium (assembly GCA_024233005.1). Taxonomy (GTDB): domain Bacteria; phylum Verrucomicrobiota; class Verrucomicrobiia; order Verrucomicrobiales; family DEV007; genus JACKQE01. The sequence goes on from JACKQE010000004.1 coordinate 340, forward strand.
GAGAAAACTAGAGTATTGAAGGAGAAGATAAAAAATCTAAAATCCAAATTAGCCGTGTGTCGCTCTAAAAATCTAGAAATCGAATCAAGTCTTGCCTGGCGACTGACCAAACCGCTTCGATGGTTTCAAGGCAATCGGTTCTATAAGCCTTGAAGGCATTAGGATGACTGCTAAGAATCGCGAACTACGATTCGACATATTTATATGCTGAGATTGATTAGATTTCGAAATGTGTTTTGTATTTGGAAAAGAAGTGTTATCAAAATGGCGACTCGGTGAGGCCAAGCACTCTGATCAATATGACTCACCCAGGCCCCGTGCCAATGGCAGCGGCCCGGTCGTATGACACCACCGGAACCTTCCGCAGGACACAAACCACCTCGCCGCCGCCGCCGAGGGCACACTCCAACTCCATCGGCACCCCCTGTTCTCTCCTCAGGTTGAGCAGAAGCTCCAAAATTTCCGCCTGCGTCCAGGCATGGAAGTGAATATTGATCCGATCCTGGGCACTTTTCCGGGCCGCCGTGTCTGGATCCTCGGCCACGTCCACCAACGTGTGCCATTCCCGGTAAGTCTGCAGATTCTGGCGCTCCGGACCGTCCGCGTGATCGACCAGGAGATGCGCATACGGGGTCGCGGGCCGTCGAAAATCAAAGGTGTAGCGAAGATCCGGCACGGTGACAAAGAGGATGCCTCCCCGAACCAGGACCCGGCACCAGTTTAGCAAGGCCCCGATCGGATCTTCACAGTGTTCCAGCACATGGTTGGCAATGACAAAGTCCTGGCTGGCATCGGGAACCGTGTCCAGGGTTTCGCCGTCGCACACGAAATCGACCTCGACCAGATCGAAGGCCGCCAGTTCCGGGTAGGAAGCTCGGGCGGTGGCGGTATCGAAACGGTCGGCGTAGCGCACCGTGACGTGGTCCGGCACCGGCAGCGGATTGTGAAGGGCCCCGATTTCGAGACCGGTCCCGGTAAGGTAGGTTCCCGCGAGAACCTTGCGTTTTCCCAGGAAATCGTCACTGACCAGCAAGGGGGAAGCCGATTTCAAGGCAGACACCTGGGCCTTGAGTTCCGCCAGTCGGCTTTTCTGGTCCGAGTGGCGGGCCTGCAGGTTCGCCAACTTCTCCTTCACTTGGTCGAGTTTCGACTGCAGGGCGGCCTGCTTCCGTTGCGACGGCAGGCGGGAGAGGAGGGAACGAAGCATGGCCAAAAATCGGTCTTCTCACGGGAGGTGCAACCACTTCTCTGTGGGAAACCTACCGCAGGAGGACCGCCGGTTAGCGCTTCTCAACATCCACTGAGAGTCCATCAAGTCGTCCCGGCGGCGCATGGGTTGACATCGGTCCGATTTTTCCCTAACCTGCGGACCGGGCGTTCCAGTGAAAAACTCACAGATTGCCGAGGTAGATTTTCCCATGACGATGCGAGCTGACTCCCAAGAACTGGAAAAGGAATACGCGCTGCGATTCGGAGACCATGCCCCCTACCGGGAAGCCGTCTGGGAAATCCTGGTGCACGATTATTTCCAGCCCCTGATCGGCGAAAACCGGGTGATTCTCGATCTCGGTTCCGGCTGGGGAGAATTCATCAACCGCATCCGGGCCAGCAAACGTTATGCCATGGATCTCAATCCGGAAGGCGCGCGGCGAATCGTTCCCGGGATCACGTTCTTGCAGCAGGACTGCTCCGAACGCTGGAATCTCGAGGACGGCTCCCTGGATGTGGTCTTCACCAGCAATTTCTTCGAACATCTGCCGACGAAAGAGCACCTCGTCCGAACACTGGCGGAGGCGCGCCGCTGCCTCAAGCCAGGGGGACGTCTGATCTGTCTGGGACCGAACATGCGGTATGTCGGCAGCGCCTATTGGGACTTTTTTGACCATCATCTGGCCTTGAGCCACCTTTCTCTGACCGAGGCTCTCCGCATGTCCGATTTCGAGGTCGGCGAGGTGATCCCTCGCTTTCTGCCCTACACCATGGCAGACGGGAGACGACCTCCCCTCGCGCTGGTCAGGCTCTATTTAAAATTGCCATGGATCTGGCGCTGGTTTGGCCACCAGTTTCTGATCGTGGCGGTCAAACCTTGAGAAGGGGCGCCGATGCCGGGGAAAGACGACCACGATGAAGCCGGAACCAACTTTCCCCAATACCACCAAAATTGATCACCAAGGAGGAATGGATGATCCCAGATAACCCTGCCTCCAATGACTGGCCCCGATCGATGGGGAGCATGGTTTTCAGGTTGCCTCCCTTTTCCCCATACTGATGGATTCGTCCTCCACAACAGCATTGTCGGCCGGGACTGGATTCCCTGCTCTGATCGTGGTGTTCTGGATTGGCACGGGCTTCATCTGGATCGCGGCTCTGGGCCAAATCATCCGCTCCTGTCGAGGTCAAAAGGGGCCGTCCCCATGCGTGCCCCCCCTCGGAAGAATTCCGGTGGCGGCCCTCCTCCAAGTTCTGGCAATGGGGCTCCTCGGCTGGGCCACCATGGGCCGATTCCATTCCGGTTCCGGCATCACCGGACTTGATCCCTCTTGGAAAATGGTGCTGGAACACGCCACCTCCCTCCGCTGGGGATACGGGACCGACATCGTTTTTACCTACGGCCCTTTGGGGCCCTTCTCACTGGCCGATCTCGAAATCGGTCTGGGAGGGTTGAGGGCCGAACGCTTCGCTTTTTCCGCTTGGATCGCTTCCTTTCTCGCAGCCTCCTGGGCAAGATGGGCCACCGGAGTCAGCGGAGGGGCCGCCGCGTTCCTCTGGCTGTGGTTGCTCATCGGTCCCACCATGGCCCTTCCTTATGCGATGATCGCCCTGGCAGTGTGGCATCTGCACCACCAGGAGGGTCCCGTTTGGTTGAAGCGACTGTGGGTCTTCGGTCTGGCCCCGGTGACCCTGGCCCTCTATGCGTTGGTCAAGTTCACCTATTTTCTCGCCGTGATCGGGGTCTTGCTGGTGGGCACGCTGCTCAAGCCCTGGCGAACCCTGCGCCCTGTGGACGCACTTCCCGCCGTGGTCGCAGGTCTGGCTTTCCTGGCCGGTTGGCATCTCGCAGGACAGCCCTGGACCGGCCTGAGTCCTTGGATCAGCAACGGACTGGCCATGTCCGCCGCTTACGCCGATGGCATGCAGGTCCTGATGGTCCCGCCGACGGTGCTTTGGTTGGCCGCGATCCAACTGCTGGTGGTGCTGGTCTGGCTGGGGGGGTTCTGCTGGGGGCAGTGGCGCCGCCACCAATGGGACGCCATCGCCCTTGCAGTTTCACTGGCTGGGCTGGTGGCCCTGGTTTGGAAGCACGGGGTGGGCCGGGCCGATGACGGGCATGTCTCGTTCTTCCTTTGGACCACCCCGATCCTGCTCCTCCTCCTCTGGCGTCCGGCCTCCGGACTCACCCAACGCCTGCACAGAGTGGGTGCAACCGGAGTGGCGCTCGTCAGCCTCCTCGCACTCAGCGGCCTCGTGGTGACGGCCGGGGTGACCCCATGGACGCTTCTGGCGGACGCGCTGCACGCCCGCCTGGCAGGGATGATGCGTTCCCCGGCCGCAACGGTTCCGGACTCCCCCGACGGAACCGAAGTTTCCGTTACCCCAAGCCAGATCCTCCTGCCAAGTCTGAAGGCCGCCCTGGGCGACCAACCAGTGGACGTTTTCAATTCCGAGCAATCGATCGTATTTGGCAATGCGTTGAACTACCGACCGAGACCGGTGTTCCAAGGCTATGCCGCGGGAACCCTCGGATTGGCGGCCTTGAACCGGGATTGGTGGAAAAGACAACGCAAGGACCTAAATCTCCTGCTGCGGGTGGAATCGATCGACGGTCGACTGCCGACATCCGAGGATGCCCTCTGCTGGCCGGAATGGTTGACGACGATGGAGCCCCTGCAAGCGGAAGGCAATTTTCTGCTCCTCGGCCCTCGTTCAGAGATCGTGGACTTGCAATGGGAGCAACTGAGCACCGGAACCTCGTCTCTCAGCGGAGCCATTCCCGTGCCATCCGTTCCGTCGGGAAGCCTGCTTCGGCTCAAGCTGGAACCCCACCGCAGTCTCTGGGGCAAAATGGTCAAAGGGGCGTTTCAACCCGAAGCGCTTCACTTGAAGGTCCGATTGGAGTCCGGGGTGACCAAAAAGTGGCGGATCGTGCCGGAGATGGTCCGGGCCGGGGTCCTCATCGAGCCCCTGGTGGAGAGCGGCGCAGAAGTGCTGGCGTTTTTCGCCGGTGACGCGACCCTCCGCAAGCGCCCGGCGGAAGTGTGGCTCGAAACCGAGAATGGACGCGTTCAGGAATGGGCTCCTTCCCTTTCCTTCCAGTGGGACCAAAGTAAGGAGAAGTATCCCCCTGTGGAAAGATCCGCTAGGTTCGCGCGCGAGGCATTCCGTGGGCTGCAGTTTGAAAAAGGATTCCAACTGATGCAGGAAATCTATCCCGAAAGTGCCCACGAGATCTTCAGTGCTGACCTGCCCCGTCAGACAAGGATGAAACTTGGAAACAAGCCAGCGCTGCGGGTTGATGCCCCTTCAAGAATGGTGCTCGGAGCTCGGGTCGGCCGTTTTGAAGGCAAATTTGCCATGTTGGATGAAGCCTGGAAGCATAAAAAACCGAGTGACGGGGTGACGTTTGTGGTCGCCGCCGCCGGCCCTGATGGGAAGGAACACGAACTTTTCAGGCGTCGGCTTGATCCCGCCAGAGTGGAGCTTGACCGGGCTTGGCAGGATTTCTCCGTCGAAGTGCCCTCGGAGTTTTCATGGTTGGTCCTGCGCACCGATGGAGGGCCAAGTCAGGATCAGGATCGCGCTGTGTGGGGCCCCATGGGTTGGAGGAGTGCTGGTAAGTCTGAAAAATGAGCGACATCAAGAACCCCGTTTCGTTCCGTTTCCGCCCTTGATGGCGCGACCGCTCATATGGTCGATCACCGTCTTCCTGCACCTCGCAGGCCAAATTTACCTTGATCGCCCATTATAGTCACAACATTCAAGCACTTATGAGGTTCCAGGCCCGCTTTTGAAGGCTGCACCTCAGTTTAATTCCGATCCAGGAACAACCTGCCAGGGCGCCGCCCTGATGATCGAAGAACTCGTTACAAACGAGCCTAATTCTGGGATCCGGATGCAGTGCCGGAGGATGAATCCGGAGCCGAGCGGACCGGAGCCCGATCCCGGTGGTAATCGCCCCGGCTGAAATATTTTTCCAGCCAGACATAGGCCATGATGAAGAAATAGCGGCTGCCCATCTCCCGGATTTTCAGTTTGGCCTCGCCGGTTTTCCGGTTGTGCCAGCTGATCGGCACGATGGTCCAGGAAAAGCCGCGCACGATGGCCTTGAGCGGAATCTCAATGGTGAGGTTGAAATGCGGGGCGAGGAACGGGCGGCATCCCTCGATCACTTCCCGGCGATAGGCCTTGAAGGCGTTCGTGGTGTCGTTCAACGGAATCCGGAAGAGCACCGAGATGAGCTTGTTCGCGATCCGGTTGATGAACAGCTTGACCTTGGGATAGTCGTGGACTTCGCCTCCGGCGATGAACCGGCTGCCAAAGACACACTCGTAGCCTTCGTTGAGCTTTTCCCAGTAGCGGACCACGTGGTCGGGATGATCGGACGCGTCGGCCATGACGACGACCACCGCGTCTCCTTTCATGGCATTGAGGCCGAAAATGATGGCCCGCCCAAAGCCATGGGGGCCCGGATTGTGGAGCGGACGCAGTTCGGGAATGCGGGTGGCGAGGTCGTCCAGCACCGCGGCGGTCCGGTCCGTGCTGCCATCGTTGACGACCAAGATTTCATGCGGAATCCGGGCGTCCCGCAACCGCTGGTGGAGATCGGTGAGCGTCGGAGGGAGGGCCTCCTCCTCGTTCCGCGCCGGAATCACGATCGAGAGCCGGGTCAAGGGTGGCAGCCGCTGGGAGGAATCCTTCATTGGGCGGAGAGGTCGAGCCAATCGGGGTTTGCTTCGGCATGCCGGGCGATCTCTTCGAGGATATCGTCCGCGGAGAGTTGCGGGGTCCAATTCCAGGTCCGGGTGGACAGGGCGTGATCCAGGATCACCCAGGGGAGATCGAAGGGCCGGGGCTGGGGATCGCTCCGCACTTCATGCGCGCCCCAGCGGGCCTCGCACCATTCGCTCAGTTGGCGGAGGGAACGGGCGGAAGCGGTGCCTCCGGAAACATTGACGATCTGGGGCCGGCCGCCGGGATCCCCCGCCCTCATCTGGGCAAGGAGCAGCGGCACCAGATCCCTCGGATGAAGGCAGTCCCGCACCTGGTGCCCGCACCCGTCGAAACCGATGTAGCGCATCGGGCGACGCGCTCTCCAACTGTGGAGCCAGAAGGAAAAGATGCCCTGGTCGGCCCGGCCAAACTGACCAGCCCCGGCGAGCACCCCGCACCGGTTCACCCAGACAGGAAACCCAAAGGCGCCGCCATATTCCAGGGCGAGGTGTTCGGAGGCCACTTTGGTGCTCCCGTAGAGGGAAACCGGAGGCTGGGTGGAAAATGCTTCAGTGACCCCCTGGGGCGTCAGCCCGGGCGCGAACGGTTGCTCCGGATGGGGGCGGAAGGCTCCGTCCACGGCTTCCACCTGGAGACCGGCCAAGGGGGGAATGGAGTAGACCCGACTGGTGGACATGAGAAGAAATCCCGCGCCATGGTGGCGGCAGAATTCGAGGAGATTGATGGTGCCGAGGAGGTTGTGTTCGACCGCCTGACGGCTGCTCGCCTTGCCGTCGATCCCGGCGAGGACACTGGGATTGGCCGCTCCATCCAGCACCCAATCCACGGGCCCGAGCCCTTCCAGGTCCGACGGGGAGCGAATGTCGCCATGCACGATCCGGATGCCCCGGGCGCCCAGCAGCTTCCGGTTCAGCCAGCTGCCAGCCCGGGACAGGTTGTCGATCCCGGTGATGGTCAGGGCTCCCGGTTCGGTCGCGTCGAGCAGAGCCTGGGCCAGCGTGCTGCCCGCGAACCCACAAATGCCAGTGATCAGAATGCGCATGGTAGGATACGAATGGTAAACCAGGGTGGGCAGAGCAAATTCCGGCGCGCGCTCTGGGATTGGAATTTCATGGTCAAAGTCAGTTCCCGCCAAAGTCATTGCGCTGGGGCGAATGCCAGCTTAGCCGCCTCCAGTCGTGGGGGAAACGCAATGCTTCCGTCTTCATCCGAGAGCGTGAGATTCGGGTTGTAGGCCGGATCAAACTCCAACAAATCATGCCATTTGGCATCCAAAGAGATGGTTTCTTTCATAGCCCTTTTCAGGCCGGCCTGAGTTTTTTCGGCCTCGCCTCTGCTGGCGGACTCATGATGGATCAATTCCGCGAAGGGTGTCCGGAGATTGCGGTATCCGGCGGCGAAGAGTTTCAGGCAAAAGTCGACATCGTTGAAGGCCACGGCAAAGGTTCCTTCATCCAATCCACGGACTTCCAGATATTTGGACCGTTCCACCACCAGGCATGCGGCGGTGACCGCACTGAAATTTCTCGTCAAATCCGAATGCGATTTTGGCCCTGGCTCCGAAGGAGACAGCAGTTTGTTGAAATGTCCCGCGCATCCCTGCACCCCGAGAATGACGCCGTCATGCTGGATGCGCCCATCGGGATAATAAAGCCGGGCTCCGACGGCCCCGACCTCTGGGCGGATGGCCTGGGAGACCATCTCGCGGAGCCAACCCCCGTCGAGGATCTCAATGTCGTTGTTCAAGAGACAGAGCACGGGATGGGGGGTCGCCTCCACGGCCCGGTTGTTGAGCAGGGAGTAATTGAAAGGCCCCGGGACGGGAAGCACCCGAATCCGGGGTTCCTCAGCCAAACCGGCGAGATAGGAAAGGGTCTCCGGTTCGTCGGAATCGTTGTCCACAATCAGGATTTCGAAGCGGGGGTAGTCGGTCTTGGCCAGCACCGATTCGACACAGATCCGGAGGAGGTGGGCAAAATTCCGGGTCGGAATGATGATCGTCACCGGAGGCGCCGGATCGGGTAGGGACCACTGGATCCGGACCCGGCCCGAGGGTGTCACCGTGACCGCATCAAACGCCTGTCCGGTTTGCTCCAAGTGGGCTTGCACGGCGGCCCTGCCGGCCTCCACGGTGTAGGGTTTTTCCTGGACTCCCCGGGCGGTGCTGCCCGGGATGCTCCGCCAGTGGTAGAGAATGCGGGGGATGTGCCGGATCCGCTCCGGCCGGGAAGCCGCGACCACCCGCAAGGCGAGATCCCAATCCTGAGCTCCCTCGGTTCCGGGCCGAAAGCCGCCGACCTCGCGGACCAGGGCGGTGCGGTAGGCGCCGAGATGGCAGATCACATTCTGCGACAGGAGCAGATCGTAGTTGAAATCCGGCTTGAAATACGGGCCGTAACGCCGTCCCGCCTCGTCCAAATGGTCCTCGTCGGAATAGAGGAGATCCACCTCCGGGTGGGCGGCGATCTCCCGGGCGACGCAGAACAGGGCATGGGGGCGCAGTTCGTCGTCGTGGTCGAAATGGATCACAAAATCCCCGCGCGCGCTTTCCAGGGCCGTGTTGGTGGCGGCCACGATGTGTCCGTTGGACTCCCGGAAGGCCAGCCGGATCCGGGGATCCCGGGCCGCGTACTCCTCCAGCACACGCCGGACATGCTTGGCGGTGGAGGCGTCGTCCGCGACGCAGAGTTCCCAGTCGGGATACCATTGCTCCAGCACAGAGTCGAGCGCCCGGCGAAGCCACTTTTCCGGGGTGTTCCAGGTGGGGAGCAGAATGGAAAAGCGCGGTCGGACAGAAAAGGCGGCCATCTCGTCGAGGGCGGCGGCCTTGTCCTGCGGAGTCAGGGTGTCGAAATTGCGCACCCAGGCATCGTAGTCATGATCCTCCCCGGTGCGCTGCCAGGGCCAGAGGAACCGGGGCGTCTCGAAGGAGAGCTTTTCCAACTCGCGCCACTTCCCGTCATCGGTCTTGCATTCGACGATGACTTCGGAGGTTCCCCGGGGTAGCTCGATGTCAATGGTGAAGCCACTTTGAGCCGCCTCGGCAAGCTCGGGAAACCGTCGCCCGATGAAGGGGCGGGCCTGTTTCCGTTTTCCGACAAAGACCTTCTCCCCCACCCGGGCACGGATGCCCCGCAGGAGCGCCCCGCTGGAGTCAAAACACCATCCCCGCACGGTCACCTGTCGCCGGCGGAGCCGACGGAGGACGGGAAATTCGATGGCATGAAGCACAGAGGAAGGGCCGGGCATGGAGCAAAAGAATAGGAGACCGTCCCAGTTCCGGGAAAGAAGGGAGTATTTTACCAAGAGTTGCCAGACACGCAACGCTGGAAAGCCCTAAGTTTTCCTCTGTTCAGAATGCCGGGACAGAGAAATAAGATTCCGGCGAAGAATGCACTTGGCAGAAGCGAAACTTTCGGGTATAGATTCCCTTCCCTGCGGCCCCTGCCGCTCTGCGGGTATAGCTTAGTGGTAAAGCTCCAGCCTTCCAAGCTGGCTATGTGGGTTCGATTCCCACTACCCGCTCCAAGGGCCTTCTCAGCCCTCCCCCACCAGCGTCGGGTCGGCGCCCAAGGTTCCCACATAGCGGTCCGCCGCATCCGGCCCCTGCAAGGCCGCAAACTCCGCCGCGGCACACCTCAGCTTTTCCTCCAGCGCGGCGCGTTCGGAACCGGTGAGGTGCAACCGCCGGCTCAGGAAAGCCTCCAAATCCGCGATGTGGCGAGCCCAGAGCCGTTCATCGACCCGGCGCTGCGCCTCGAGGCGCGCCCGATACCACTCGCTGGCGAGCATGCTTTCGACCGTGAAATGACCCCGCACTTCCGGGGAATCAAGGCCGTGGCCTTCCCAATGTCCCTCCGCCATGACATGGAGCAGGGCGCGCAGGGGCGGGATGGCGAACTCGATGGATCCATCCAGGAAATAGGCCTCGGCACAGCGTTGCTGGACCTCCACAATGTGATCGACGCCGTCGATGTATTCCTCCAGGCTCTGCAGTTCCGGACGCAACATGTCCTCCGTGAAGACATTGCCCGGCTTGCTGAAGACCCGCCCGAAAAACCGCTCCACAAACAGGGGCGTGATCCGGTAGCCGAGCCGGCTCGCGGCCACGGTGCGGCCATCGGCGGTCTGGACGTCTGGGACGCGCTCGAGGCAGCCCTCGGCGATGAGCCAGGCGGGTTCCCGCTCCCGGAGGTGCATCCGGCTCCAGACTTCGGGCACGACGAGACTGATGTCATGATCGACCCGATATTTCCGGCCAATGTGACCGGCGGCACTGCTGAATCCATGGGCTCCGGTGAGGAGGTAGGATACCAGGGCGTTGTTGAGGTCGTGGATGGGAAGGAGGGCATTGAAGGGTCCCTTGGTGAGCGCCCCTTCCGATCCGGCCCCCGTGGTCGACGGCGATTTCCCGGTCAGGCTGGCGATGAAATCCATGAACAGCTCCGGCAACTCCTGATAATGCACCGGGCCAAAGACCGCGAGCGGGCGGATGCCGCTGCCGGGCTCGGCGGGATTGTTTCTTCGGCCCGGGAGCACCGCATTGACGGGAAAAAGCACCGGCTGGTCCGCCTCCAATCTCCGGTAGAGCCGGGCCCCAATGCGGGCCAGGTACTCGGCCCGGGGATTCTCCAAATCCGGGCGAGTCTGCAAATAACGGGGATTTTTGGTGGGCTTGCCATCGACCAGACGGGGGTAGGCGGTGAGCACGAAATAGTCGGGACCGGTAGTGGCGGCAAGGCGCTCCAGCAGTTCCTGCATCGGTTCGGTGAACTGGCAGAAACGGACCACGTCCTCGACCAGTTCACCGGCCCGGTTCCGGGGAATCGGCTCATAGTTTGAGAAAAAGTGGTTTCCCCGGGAGAAATCCGCCTCCGTGACCCGGTCATAGCCCCGGATCACCGCGTCATCGGGGCGCTGGAAGAGACGGTATTCGCAGTTCTCGGAGAATTTGTAGGAGCGGGCCGAGAGTCCCGGATGGAGCCCCTTGAGCCGGTCCGCCGACACCACCACCGACGCGGTGATGTCATCCTCCCGTTGCAGTTTTTCGGCCGGGGAAAAGTCTTTCCGCAGGCTGAACACCCGCCAGGAGCCATCCTCACAAAACCCGACCCGGAGGTAACGGGTGATGAGCTTTTGGTTGTGGAGTTTGAGCTCAAACCCGGGAAACCCGTCGATGGTGTCGACAGAAAACCGGCTTTTCCAATCGTCGCCCCATTCGGGTCGGTAGCTCCGCTTGATGCTGAGAACGAACGTCCGGACGTGGTCCGGAATCCCGGCCAGCCAGCCATTGTAGGCATCGGTGAACTGTTCCGAAGGCGTCAGCATCCGAACGACGGAGCCAAAGGATCGTTCCTGAGAAAGGAGCGGACGGCTCGGGCGCCCTGTGGCAGGCGGCGGGACCTTGAACCGGTCCCCGTAATCCCGGTTGATCAATGCCTCCGCCAAGCGGGCATCCTCGGCGATGTCCCGCACAATGACCGGACCGCTGATCATGGCGTCCGCGAGGGACTTGGAAATCTCGGATTTTCCGCCCCCGGACACGGTGCAGGGCTTGTGGCAGAAAGTGCCCTCCGCCTGGGTGCCGGCAAGGCGCCAACGCTGGCCCCGGACGGATTGCATCATGTTGATCTTGTATCCGGAGGGCAGCACGTAGGTGTGACCGGACTTCATCTTGAGCTTCACGGTCTCCCCTGCGACTCCGGGCCAGGTGATGTTTTGCTCCCGGAGATCCATCTCTGCGGTTTCAGGCAGATACACAATGTCGGGATGGATCCGGTCGATGCCATAGCCCTCCGGCTGGAGATCCATGAGATGCCCGTGGCGCGCCACGGTTTCCTCCCATTTGTGGTCCACGGGACGGTCGAAACCGCTGAGCGAGAAATGTTCCCCCAGGTCGGCGGCCGGGAAAGTGAGCGCCCCGCCGGCATGTTCCTCTTCGCAGAGTCCCCCGAGGTTGGCCGCAAAGCTGATCTGGGTTTTGACCTCCTTTTTGCAGTAGCCGTAGTAGCTGTCGGCGATCAGCGTCACCATGACCCCCCGGTTGTCCCGGCAGGCGACTTTGAACGCTTGGCCCCCATTGTAGAGTTCGTCTTCGGTTTCCCAGCACATGCCATCCCGCTTCTGCCGGTCGGAGGCATCCTCCACGTGAGGCAGTCCGAGATCGATTTTCCTCAGAGACGGCAAATGAGGCGCCAGAATGACGCATCCGGTGTGGCCGCTCCACCGTCCGGCGTCGAGGCGGGCGTCATTTTCGGGCAGGTAGGGATCCCCGGCATTGCCAAAAATGGATTCCACAAAATCCAGATTGCTGACCAGCACACCCGGTGCAAAAAAGCGCGTTTCCATGGTCCTCCGGGCCATGATTCCCGGGACTTCCGGGCAAACCAAGGGACGGAGGAGGAGGGACACAAAGGTCCTGGCCTGGTCCGGACCGGGGAGATTGGCCGTGTATGGCAGGCAGAGATGGTCCCCCGGCGGATGCAAGGCATGCCAGAGGAGGCGGGCAAAGACGCCTTTGGGGACCGCGCGCTTGTCCTCAGGAATTCGCAGAGCGCCTTCGACGATGTGGAAGACGCCTTCGGTGGTGCGCCGGTCACGAGCGGGATTGTGACACACGCCCTGCTCGACCCGGTAGGATGACAAAATGGGTGAGACAAAGGCATCGCTGTCCGGGGGCAGCGATAGCTCCCGGGCCAGTCCATGCCGCTCCAGAATGAGGGCTCCCGAGGGCACCAGCTTGTCGTCGGGCTGGAACACGCCGTCCACCTCATCCCCCAGGTAGTCCAGCAGGAACTCATGGATCGCCTGATCCACCGGGCTGAGGGTGTCGCCGAACAGCCGGAATTTTTCCTCAAAATTCGCCAGCAGGGACCGCCCGAAGTCCAGCAGAGGCGAATCGTGGGCCTCCTGTATCGTGGGAACGACAAAACCTTTCGAGGCCAACTTGAGATTGGCAAATTCCAACAACCGCGCACGGGCCAACGGGATCTCCCCATGGGGGGTGAATCCGATGGATTCCTCCAAATTCTTCATAGGCATGATCTACCTGTGAGCAGGAAACGGACTAGAGCAAGCAGGAGCGATGAAAAAAATTGGCAAATCGTGAAGATTTTTTTAGTCGTGCCGCCCCCTCAAGCGGAAACGTCGCAAAAGCCCGAGACACCGCCTCCCTGCATGGCTTCTGGATCCTCCCCCCGGAGTCTCCCATGGGCCCGGAGGAAGGCCATCAATGCACCGTCGGGAACATCGCAAAAAGGCCATGGGTGGCCGAAAATGCATTGCTGTAAGTCATCCGCTTTTTCTCGTGCCCGGCGCCCCAGGAATCACTGAAGAGCACTTTCCCTTCCTTGTCATCGTAGCCGATGATCATCCGCATGTGCCCACCACCGGTCTGCTGGGCAATCGCCGGTTCCTCGGGATAGCTTCCGAGCTCCAAGCCCCAGAGCAGTGGAATGCCGTCATCGATGTAGGTTCGGATGGCTTTGACAAAATCCCCTTCTGAAAGCGTTTTCCCGACGGTCATTTTCCGGCCATCCACTTCCGCCAACGTGCCGGCATTGGTGATCATGCCCAGAATTTTGAATCGGGTCTTGAACCGGTAATCAATCTTTCCCAGCGCTTCCGACATGGCCTTGGAACTGGTTCCCCGCTGAGCGTCACTCCCGGCCACCTGGGCGATCTGATGCTGGTCGGCGGGAATGCCGTAATATTCGAAGAGCCGCTGGGCGCTCGCCACCACGCAATACCCCTTGGGTCCCTGGTCGACCATCGGAATGCCTTTGATGAAGACCTCCCCTTCGGGGGTACGCACCACGTTTTTCGGCAAGTCGGAAAGTTTGACGGCCGAGGCCCGATCCTGGAAGGCGGCGGCGAAAGCGCCCTTGGCGGTTCGGGGAGCCACCTTCAACCGCAGGAACTCCGGCTTGCCGGTCGTGGCCTCCGGATTCTGCTCCAGCAAGGCCATCCCTTTGGGAGAAATCCAGGCCCATCCTTCCAGGAGCAGTCCTTGGGTGGGATTGGCTTTCCGGGCGGAAGGCCGGGTTTGCAGCAGCTCACCCATTTTCTGGCCGCAGAGCTTGAATCGGGCTTGGAATTCCTCGGACTCGATATCGCCGGAATCCCCCCGGTTGTAGAGAGAAAAAGAGATCCCGTTGAGTTTCCCGTCGATGAAGTCGACCACCACTTCCTCGGCAGGCACAGCCCCCCCAAACAGGGAAAAATCGATCCGGACATTGGAGAACGGTTGCCGCATGAAAACCGCCCGCTCCCGGTTGGTGGTCATCCAGGCAAACAGGGGGTTTTTCTTGACCTGCACCCCATCGGGCACGGCGAACAGGGCATCCAATTGATCCGGAGTCACGGAAAACACGTCGGGCAACTTCACCAGGGGATCGAGATCACACTTCAACAGCCCCTGCTGGAGCTGCCGGGTGAACTCCGCGGCCTTGTCTTGGTCCTGCGCTCCCAGGGAAAAAGGCAGAAGGGTGATGACGACAAGAAAACGCGCACCTCTGGAAAAACGGCTGAACATGCCCCACGATGCCATGGTCCAAGCCCCCGGGGCAAACAAAAAATGCCCCCGGATTCACTGAACCCGGAAGCATTTTTCTGAAGACCGAAAGCGGGGCCGGACCACTGGGGGGATCTCAGCCCACCGTCGCGAACTCGGCGTCCCAGAGTTCACGGGTGCGTCCCCGCAGGTCATCGAGGCTGATCTCTCCCTTGTCGACCTTGGCGAGGAGCGACTTCTGGGCGAGGTAGTCCTTGTTGACCACACCGGCCCGGCTCTGGAGGAGACGCCAGGCCTTGCGGCGCTCGACGCAGAAGAGCACGACCTGCCGGCTCACGGAATACCAGCGCTTCTTGCCATTGTTTTCAGCAATGATGAAGACGCCGAAATCCGGAACATAAGCGCGGTGCGCAGGATCAAAAACCCGGCGCTTGACGACATCGTCCTGGGTCAGACACACCAGAATGTCCTCCAAGGGAACCATCTCCGAAGCTTCCGACTCGCTGATCGGCTTGACGTGCTTGCGGAAGCGAGCCTCCGTGGTCGCCCAATGTGCCACCGTGTAGAGGTATTTGGACTTGTCCGAGAAGGAGGTTTCCCACCAGTCACGATTCACGCTCGGATTGCCGGAGACATCGTAGCATTCCGTGCCGGTCTCGCCTTTCTGGGGATCGAAGACGAACTCCGGCATGCCCCGGCTGTCGCGGGAAAGTTTGGCTTGACGGGCGGAAAGGTCATCCCCCACCCCGTGCTCTGGCTGACAGGTCGTGTAGCACTGGAAGAACGCGGTCCCGCGGTACTCAATGCCATCAAGGATGCATTTGTAGAGCTTCGCGGCATTGACGATGCTGACTTGGGCGATGTAGGGAGAACCATGCCCGGCAGTGAGAGCCTCGGCGACGCTCTTCTTTTCATTGAGCTTGCCTTGGGAAGCCCGGCCATACTGGTTCATGTCGTAACCGCCGAGCATGTTGGAGCTGTCGGAGTTTTGACCGCCGGTATTGGAATACACCTGGGTGTCGAGCATGAGCCCCTTCACATTGGGACGGTTCTGCAGCATGACCTTGCTCAGGTTCTGGAAGCCGATATCGCCCAACGCGCCGTCGCCCCCGATGATCCAGACCTTGGGCAGTTCCCGGATCTCCAGGTCGGTCATGAGGTTTTCCGTGAGGTGGGTCAGGTTCCAATAATCCTGCTGGCTGATGATTTCCTCCTCGCGCTCCAACAGCAGGCTGGCGAGGCGCTCCGGCGCCACACTGCGGCGGGCGTGCTGCACCTGAAGGCTTTCCGCCAACAACCAGCTGATGGTCGGCCCATCCTGGAAGAGCGAGTTCATCCAGGGATAGGGATGAGGATTGGACGGCGGCGTGGACCCGTAGACCGTGTTACAGCCTGTCGAGGCCCCCATGAACATGACACTCATGCCGTTGTCAAGACGCCCATCCGTGGCCTGCAGGCGCTTGTGGTTGTAGGCATCCTGGTTCATCACCGCGCAGAGCACGTCAATGATCTCGGCATCACTGATCGGGCCATGGGCGGCGAGACGGAGATCCGTGTCGGCATCGCTCTCCCCGCCCAGCCCCATGATGACATGGGCGACGGTGCGTTTGTAGAGCTCATACTGGGCTTCGTCCTTCGCCTTGAGAGCGGTGAGGCGCTGGAGGCCTTCGGCCCGCATCTGGGCAGCCTTGCCGTAGAGACGGTCGGCCTTGCGGTGGTAGATGGGACGCATGTAGGCCTCGGTCACGGACGCGACCGCGCGGAGAATGGATTTCTCCCCACAACCGGCGCAGGCCCCGTCCCCTGAAACGAGCGCCTCATAGTTGCGCCGCACCATGAGGTGATTGCGCAGGGCGGCCGCCCGGCTTTCCTCCGGGGACTCGTCCTTGTAGAGGCCGAGGTATTTCTGCGGCGTGTCCGGCAGGAACCGGGAGAAAATCTGGGCGGATGTCAGGGTCTGGTTCAGCTCCTCCGTGTCCGGAGTCATCACCAAGGCGCCGTGGTCGCCGCACTGCTCCACGCACTCACCGCAGCCTTTGCAGAGGTCGCTGACAAAAATGGAGAACACCCCGCCTTCTCCGGGGGCCTTCTTTTCAAGACTCTTGAAGACCGCCGGGACCTTGGAGTAGGCGACCGGCACCGCTTCCAGAATGGCGAGGAACTCGTCTTTGGCAGCCTGGGGGATCTTCCCGTTCAATGCGGTGATCTCCTCGCGGATGATGTCCTTGAAGGGAAGCGACTCCTTGGCATCGATCGAGGCGTTCATCCGCGTCCTCGCCCGGGAATCGATGCCGGGAATTTCGGCCAGCAGGGCGGAGCGCCCGGCGGCGTCCGAGACATAGTTGCGCGCGGCCGTTTCCAGGATCGTTTTCACGTCCTGAGCCGTGTTCGGCAGGGCGGTGTCCGGGCAGGCGGTGATGCACTCCATGCACTGGGTGCAGTTCTCCGGAATGTAGAGTGGCGTTTCCCGGCGGGCGACATACTTCGAGGAGGTCGCGCCGGTTCCGGCAGCCATGACTCCCACGGAGGCGAAAGCACCGGCCGGTTGGTGGTATCCCTTGCCAGCCCGGAATTCACTGTCGAACTTGGAGAGCGTCATCACCGGAACTTTCTCCGGCTGATCCGCATCCGGGGAAATCCATTCCGTGTTCGGCAAGGAGCAGCCGGCGGTGGGCAGGATGGCATGATGACCGAGCGGATGAATCGGCTCCAGACGCATGCTGGAGCGATCGGAATCATCGATCTCGCCGTGCTTGATCTCCACCACCCGACGGAAGCCTTCGGTCATGACCGTCATGTTGGAATCGACCACGGCATCGCCGAATCGACCGAATTTCTTGACATACTGGTGGCGCACCACCTCGTGAAATTTCTCTTCCGAGATCCCGTAGTCCTTGAGGAAGCTGGAGACGCTGAAAAATGCGCCGAGGAAGCTGTTCCCCTGCATCCGGAGTTGGAGATCAGGGCGGTTGGTGGCTTTTTTGGCAATGTCGAAGCCGGGCAGAATGAAGACCCGGATGTTGTTGGCTTTGACGAAGTCCCGATACTGTTTGGGAATGCGCTGCCAGGCCCGCGCCGGATCTTCATTGGACTCCCAGACCAGGGACCCTCCGGGATTCAAACCCGCAAGCGGATTGGTGTGAGTAAAGGCTTTGGGGTCGCAGCAAAGGACCACATCGACGTGGTTCAGCTCGCAGTTGACCTTGATGCGCTTGTTGGCCACGGTCAGGTAGTAGTTGGTCGGAGCCCCTTTCTTTTCCGATCCGTATTTCGGATTGGCCATGATGAAAAGTTTGTCGACGAGGCGTCCATCGGCCTCATACTCGGCATCGCGCTCGGAAATGAACTGGCCGAAGTCCCCCACGATCTCGCCGAGATTTTTCCCGGTGGTGATCATCCCCCAGCCACCAATGGAGTGGAAACGCACCGCAATGGCCCCCTGTGGAAGCAGGGACGGGGTGTCCTTGGAAATGACGGCATACGGATGGTCAACCCCCAGCACGAAGAAGGTTTCCCCGTCCGAGGCGAACTTGCCGTCCTTGCGGGCGGTCTGGCCGGTCGCGAATTCGTAGGCTCCGAGGGTGTGTTCGGGGCGGAAATCCCGGGATCCGACGCCGTAGACGCCGCGGAACAACCGGGGCATCTGCTCCGGCGCAATCGGCGGGAGGGCGCCTTTGCCGGACTGGTGGGCTTCCAGGCCTTTGCCAAGCGCAACGCGGATGTCGCGGGCCATCGGGTTGTCCCCGGCCAGACCTTCGTCGGTCCGCTCGATAATGATGACGTTCTTTTTGCCCCGGAGGGCGTTGATGATCGCCGCTTCCGGAAAAGGCCGGATGACGTTGATGTGGATCGATCCGACCTTGGCGTTGCGGTGCTCGCGCAGGTAATCACAGGCCTCTTCAACATTCTCCGCGGCACACCCCAGAGAGATGAAGACGGTATCGGCGTCTTCGGTCAGATACTCGGTGAGAATGCCGTAGTTGCGACCAGTGAGTTCGCCAAACGCCTTGTAAGAGGCTTCGATGAACCCCAGAATCGGCTCGTTGAACTGGTCACGGCGCGCCACGATCCCGTTCATGTGGTGCTCCTGATTCTCCACCGGCCCGAGCAAGATCGGATTTTTCAGATCCATCATGGCCGGCACACGACGACGGCGCGGACCGAAAAGCTCCCGCTGGGCAGGGGTCGGGCAATCGACCTGATCATCAGGAGCACCGAGAAACTCACGGAGAAGCTCGGCCTCCGGAGCCCGGTAGGAACGTTCGGAGTGGGTGGTGAGCATGCCGTCCTGGATGTTCATGCCGGGATTCAAAGCCTGTTCACAGACCTTGCGCAGAATCACGGCCTGGTCGGCGGCCTGTTGGGCGTCGCGCGAGAAGAGCATGATCCAGCCGGTGTCGAGAGCGGCATAAACATCGTCATGGCCACAGTGGACGTTGAGAGCGTGCTTGGTGAGGGCCCGGGCCCCCACCTCAATGACCATGGTGCTCAGTTTGCCCGGAGCGTGGTAATACTGCTCCATGGCATAGGCAATGCCCTGTCCCGAGGTAAAATTCACCGTGCGCTTGCCGGTGACGGAGAAGGCGGTGGCGCCCCCCTGGGCCGCGTGTTCGCCTTCAGTCTCGACGGCCACTTTCTGATTGCCCCAAACGTCCAGTTTGCCTTCGGCATACGCCTGCTGGTAAAGCTCCCCCCCTTCCGTGGAAGGCGTGATCGGATAGAACACTCCCCCCTCAGTGATCCGAGTCTCCACCCATTGGGCCACCAACTGGTTGCCATTGCAGGTCACGGGAATCCCGGGATACTTGGGGGCGGTGCGGGACGAGGCTGGGACAGATGACATACTGTGTTTGGTGTTCTTGAGAGGAATGATGGGGAGAAATTGGTCTGTGGAAGCGGTCGAATCTTATCCAAAGATTGACCAAGGGCAACGGATTTCGGAGGAAGGGGCGGAAGTCCCGAAGGAAGCGGGATTTCAGATGGCCTCGATCGCCGTGGCCACATCCCGGAAGCCGAACGGCCGGAGGATGCCGCCTCGGCACCGGAAACCCGCCGCCGAGTCAGCCAAGCCCCCCCCCCGCTGGCCGGTTTTTACTCCCAGCGAGGCTTTTTCACCCCGATGTAGGCCAAAAACAGACCGAGCACGACATGCATTCCGAGCACCACGTATCCCGCGCTCGCCGGCATGAACGCCGTGTCGGTGACCTGGTCGACCGCGTTATAAAAAGGCTTCTCCAGCGACCGCATGATGCCCGACCAACTCCAGTAGGCGGAAATGAAGGGACGAGTCAACCAGTCGAGCACCGGAGGCAATGCCAGCAAGGCGCCGGAAAGCGGCAGCTGGAATCCCACGAGATAGACCCCGAGCAGGGAGGCCTGGTCGGCGGTCTTGGCCAATGCGGAAATCCCCAGACAGACCGCGGTCATGGCGGCGTTGACCAGCAGGAGGAGCGCCAACTGGGGCCAAAAGGTCACCGTGGGAATCCCGCAGATTCCCTGCACGAAGAGCGCCATCCAAGTGGACTGCACGGTGACCAGGATGCCGAGGAAGGCCAGCTTGCTCGCGAGGTAGCTCGAAGCGCGGACCCCGCCGAGTTTTTCCTTTTCGTAAATGTGCCTCTCCCCCGCGATTTCGCGGGAGGAGTTGTTCGACCCCATCAGCGTCAGGAGAATGACCTGGAACATGACCAACCCGGACACCAATCGACCCAGGCCCAGGTTGTCGCTCATGACCTGGCGGTCCCGCTCAAAGTCCGCCATGGTCTGGGGCAGGATGTCGGAGAGTTCGCGAGTCACGCCGACGCCCTTCATCGCGAAGATCACGACCAGAAAGGGAAAGCCCAACAGAATGGCGGCGTGCAGCGTGATGTTTCCACTGTCGCGCACAAAAATGCGGCACCGCCGAAAGAAGAGCGCGAAAAACTGGGCCAAAAAGCCGGGGGTTTCCGCCGAGGTCCCCGGCGCCCCAGATTCCCCGACTTTGTGTTGCCGGACGGCTTTGCCGGCTGCCAGCAAGGCATGGTTGTATTCTTCCCGGTGCTTTTCCCAGGAGCGCTGCCAGTCCTCTCCGGGGCGTTTGGTCAGCTGAGGGTAGACGTCTTCGACTTCCTTGACCCCAAAGTAATGCTCCAACGCGCGCGGCGGACCATGATAGACCGCGCGCCCCTGGTGCATGACCAGCACGGAATCATAGAGCTCCAAATGCGCCAAACTGTGGGTGACAATGATCACGACCCGTCCTCCCTCCCGGGACAGATCATGCAATAAGCGGACGATCTCTTCCTCCGACTTGGGATCGAGTCCACTGGTGACTTCGTCGCAGAGCAGCAGGACCGGACTCGAAACCAGCTCCAGGGCCAGGGAGAGACGGCGCTTTTGGCCTCCGGAGAGGACCCGGACGGGACGTTCCCGGAGTTCCCCCAACCCCACGGAGGACAAGGTGCGGTCTGTCAGATCATGAAACGCCTCGCGGTTCTCGGTGCGGGCGCGGAGCCGGATGGCGGCTTCGATATTTTCCTCCACCGTCAGATTCTCATAGGCGACGCTGAACTGGGGGACATACCCGATTTCGGCCGGCTCCAGGTCCCCCTCGGTGGAGAGGTCGCGACCGGCCCAGCAGACCTGGCCGCCGCTTTCCACATTGATCCCGGCAATCAGTTTCAGCAACGTGGTCTTGCCGCACCCCGAAGGTCCGACGATGGCCATGAAGTGCCCTTCGCTAACCTTAAATGTGACCTCCTGGATCAGAGGCACCTCGTGGCCGTCTTTTTGGATGGTGAAGGAGATGTCGCGGAGTTCAAGCACGGTTCGAAAGAAATTGAAGGATCAACGAACCTGTATTCTGAACAGGTCCATGAAGCTGTCCAGCAGAATACATCGCAAAACGCTCCGCTCCTGGAAGACCTGCAAGAGGGCCTGTCACAACTTCAGGGCGAGGCCTTCGGGGGATCTCCCGCAGCAATGACTTTGATCATGGCTGGAGAGGTCAGTTTGATCTGGGGTTGTCCTTTGTACAATTCGATGACCCCGGTCACTTCGATGGTTTTCCCGCCATAGAGGCCGGCGGGACCACCTTTGTCGAATAACGGCACCTCCTGGGCGAAAGTGACCAGAGTGAACTTGGAAGATTCGAAGTTCACAAAATGGATGCCGGAAGAAGAGATCCCGGTGTCGGAAACTTTCCCCGTCACGGTGATCCGCTGGCCTTCCTTGGTTTGCAGCACTTTCGTGGCGGAGGCCGCAATGCGCGGGAATTCCGGGATCACTCCAGGCTGGTCAGCGGCCCCAAGGGGTGCCCGGTCCATCCAGAAAACAAGAAACAAGAGCGCCAGCCAGGGCCGGAAGGAGGGTTTCATCGGTGAGGTATTTTGGACACTCCCTGCCGAGTCGGCAAGCCTTTCCCTGCCATGCCGGTTGAAAGAGGCTTCACTTTCCGCTTTGCTTTTTGGATTTCGACGGTTGCGTGGAGACATGTCATCCTTTTCGCCTTCGCTTGCCGAATGGTTGCCGGCGCCGGAGCCTGCCGATCCCACTGCAGAGCCGCGTCTCCATGTGGTCTGCCGGACATCCGCCCAACTCGGCGCGGTGCTGACCAGCCCGGTGGCAGTGGCCTCGGTGACCTTGGACTACGAGGATTTGCGACGTTATGCGGATGCCGTTGAGACAGCCCGGCGGACGCCCGAAGCGCCCCCCCTTTTCCTGGCCACCCCCCGCATTCAAAAATCGGGAGAGGAGGGATTTTTCAAATTGATCGCCCGGGCCGCCCCCGACGGCGTGCTGATCCGGAATCTTGGCGGAATTCAGTGGTTCCGCCGGGAAGCGCCAGAGCTGACCCGGGTCGGAGATTTTTCCCTCAATGTCAGCAATCCGATCACCGCCCGGCTTTTCCGTGAGCAGGGTCTGGAGCGTCTCACCCTGTCTTATGACCTGAATGCCGGGCAGGCTCTGGATCTATTGCAATCGGCCCCGCCGCAATGGTTCGAACTGACCCTGCACCAGCACATGCCATTGTTTCACATGGAGCATTGTGTCTTTTGCACCTTCCTCAGCGAAGGAACCGACTACACCAACTGCGGCCGTCCCTGCGAAAGCCAGGAAGTCAGGCTCCGGGATCGGGTCGGCCAGGAGCACCTGCTGAGCGCGGACACGGGCTGCCGCAACACTCTCTTCAACGGCCGGGCGCAAACCGCGGCCCGGTATTTCCAACCCTTCCTCGATTCGGGCTTGCGGGACTACCGCTTGGAATTGCTCAGGGAAGATGCTTCCGCGACCTGGCAGCTGTTGCGCATCTATGACGACCTGCTCGCTGGGCGGATTGAAGGGGATGAGGCCTGGTCCGAAGTGGGAGCCATCTCACGACTCGGTGTCACTGAAGGAACTCTGGGATGAAGCGAACGCCGCCGTCCGGCTCGCCCCCCCCAGCGAGGGATAGCGCCCATCAGCCATTGCAGACGACCTCGTCGGGAGTAGGTTGACTTACCCCCCGGAACCAGTCCCACAGTGGGACCTTACCTCTCCCCCTCCGTTGAGAACGCCAACCATCACACCCTTTTTGACAGCGCTTTGCGCTCTGTCCGGATCATCCGTCGCCCAGGCCGGCGGACCGGATTGGAAGTCGGTCGAGGCAACCTTGAGCCAACGTTGTTACGAATGTCACGGCGGCGCCAAGACGAAAGGTGACATCAACCTGAAGGAACTCGCCACCGATCCGAAACTGGGCGAACAATTCGAACTTTGGGAGAAGGTGCAGGACACCATCACCAACGGGGACATGCCCCCACCCAAGGCCAAGCAGCTCACCGCTGAGGAGGAGAAGCGGGTCACCACGTGGGTCACCGGAGCCCTCGATGCCCTTGCCGAAGCCCAGGCGGGAGATCCCGGACCGGTCACGATGCGCCGCCTCACGAATGCGGAATACGATTTTACGATCCGTGACCTGACTGGTCAAGATTTCCGAATGGCTCGCGAATTTCAAACCGACGGCGGCGGCGGCGAGGGCTTCTCAAACACCGGAGACGTGCTCTTCATCAGTCCCCAGCAACTGGACAAATACCTCGCGGCGGCCCGAAAAATCACGGACCACGCCTCGGTCCTGCCCGGGACCGGCATTGTCTTCCATGCCCAACGGCTTGGCTTGCGCGGTCCCGAACAGTGGAAAGCCCAGGCGGAACAAGGGCTCTACGTGTGGTACCAGCAGAAAGCCGCCCCGCACCTTCCGAAAGATTTCGATGACATGCGTGAGGCGGACTACATGATCGCCTGCTGGCGCCACCTCCATTTCCAAGAACCGCTGGAAAAGCTCGCCCGGGAGAACAAATTGCAACTCCCTTTCCTCGAAAACTGGTGGCGTCTCGTCAAGGCCACCGAACCAAAATCGCGCTTTCTCGATCTGACCCGCACCGCTTGGCGCGAATTGCCGGGACCGGATGCCGCCAAGCCGGGCGCGGTCCCGGAGGCGGTGACCACCGGGGCCCGGGCCATTCAAACCCAGCTCCGTTCCTGGAACAATCCCAAGAAACCCGGGAGCGGAGTCCAACGCCAGCAGCAGGACGCGGACGGACTCCGCAGTTACGCGATGACCGCCGACGTCAAAGGGAAACGGACGGTTTACCTCTGCGTCGGGGACCTGGGGGACGGCAACCAGGGTGATATCGCCTTGGTCACCAAGATCGAGGTGCGCACCAAAAAAGGGCCGGTCAATTATGTCGACTGGCTCCGCCGCCAGGTCGAGGAGGCGCGCAAGGCTGGCGCCGCCTCCCCCGCGACGGCAGGACCGCTGCAAGAGCAGCTCGCCGGATGGGAAACAATCCTCGGGAAGTTTGGCAAAAACCCCCAGGGGCGCGCCATCGAGCCCGGAACGCTGGCTCTGACGGCCCCGCAGGTCCTGCCCCTCCCCTTGCCGGAGGATGCCAATTTCGTCCGTGCCGACGTGAGCCTCGACATGAAGAATCCCGAAGTCGATGCCGCCACCATCCAGTGGACCTTGGCGACGGACCAGCCCCCCGACGTGAAGAAAATCATCCCCGGGGTGCTCACCATCTGGAAGCGCCAGACCGAAGCCGCCCGCCGTGTCATGGGGGATTTCGGCGTCATGAAAATGGCGTTTCCCGACATGTTCGAACGGAGGCTCGAACAGGTCGCGACCAATCTGTATCGCGGGAGTCCCGGCATCGGCGTCTATTATCTGAGCGATGAACAGCTCGCCGGCCTGCTCCCCGACCAGGAAAAGAAACAACTCGAGTCGATGCGAAAGGACTGGTCTTTTGTCGCCCAACGTCAACTCAATCCACAACGCCAGAAGGAGTGGGATGCCCTGGTGCAGGAGCATCTGCAGCGCTTCGCCGCCCAGGCTTGGCGCCGGCCCCTGACTCCCGAGGAGAAGGGCCATCTGGGGGCACTCTACCAAACTTCAGTGACCTCCGGCCTTGATCGTGAATCCGCCGCCCGGGAGGTTCTGGTTCGCGTTCTCGTCTCCCCGCATTTCATTTTCAAACCCGAAACGTTGCCGGTGGAGTCGCGGGGCGCCGCTCCGGAAATTGCCCTGACGGACTGGGAAGTCGCCTCCCGTCTGAGCTATTTCCTGTGGTCCTCCCTGCCGGACTGGCAGTTGCGGCAAGCCGCCGAAAAAGGGACCCTGCTCCAACCCGGCAATCTCGAAGCCCAGACCAAAAGACTTCTCAATGACCCGAAAGTGGCCGCCCTGTCCGTTGAGTTTGCCGGGCAATGGCTCGGGTTCAACGGGTTTGACGCGCAGAACACGGTCGATGAAAAGAAGTTCCCGGAATTCACCCCCGAGCTTCGGGCCGACCTCTACCGCGAATCGGTGACCTTTTTCACAAACCTGTTCCGCGCTGACCGCCCCGTGGGCGACATTGTGGGCGCGGATTACACGTTTCTCAACGAAAGGCTCGCCAAGTTCTATGGCGTTTCCGGGATCACCGGACCGGAGTTTCGCGAGGTCAAGGTGGCCGACCATCAGCGTGGCGGGGTTCTCGGAATGGGCAGCATTCTGACCAAGACCTCTCGCCCCAACCGCACCAGTCCCGTGGTCCGGGGCAATTATCTTTACCAGGTCGTGTTGGGCCAGTCCTCACCACCGCCGCCACCGAATGTTCCGAAACTGCCAGAGAGCGCCATCAAGCCTTCCTCCCTGCGGGAAGCTCTCAAGATTCACCGGGAAGATGCGGCCTGCGCGGTCTGCCATGACCGCATTGATCCACTCGGCTTTGCGCTGGAGTCGTTCGATCCCATCGGCCGCTTCCGTCCTGCGGATGAAAGCGGCGGCAAGGTCGACGACACCTCGGAATTGAAGGATGGCACCCGTCTGGAAGGCATCGCCGGACTGAGGAAGTATCTGTTGGCGAAGCAAACCAACATCAATGGCCAATTCTGCCGGAAATTGCTCGGATATGCCCTCGGAAGGCAAACCCTGCCCACCGACAAGCCGCTCCTCGCCGAAATGCAGGCCGCTCTCGACGCCAACCAAGGGCGCGTGTCCGCGGCGGTGCTCACGATTGTGAAAAGCCGCCAATTCCTCAACCGCAGAGTCGAAACCACGGTCACCTCCGCCCCCTGAGCCACTCCTTTCCCCCATCATCCCATGAACCTCACCCGACGCAATCTTCTCCGTGGCACCGGCATCGTCCTGGGCCTTCCGTGGCTGGAATCCATCGCCTCCTTTGGGGCTGAGTCCACCAAGGTGAACGCCGCTCCCCGCCGTCTGGCAGTGTGTTTCACCGGCAACGGGGTCAATCCTTTCCACTGGGGCGCCACCCAGGGGCCTGAGGGGATGCAGTTTTTGAAATCCCTTTCGCCGTTGGAGCCTCTGAAACAGCAGATCTCCGTGTTCAAAGGCCTTTGGAATCCGACCACGGTTGAGGGGGAAGGCGGGCATTATCCCAAGATGAATGTCCTTTCCGGGTTGAAGGTGAAGAAGACCACGACCGATGTCGAGGTCGGGATCACCATGGACCAGATCGTAGCCGCTCATGCCGGTCAGTTCACGCCGGTCTCCAGCATGGTGATGGGCACGGAGCGTCCGAGTTACAGCACTGACTCCGGCTTCACCTCGATCTACTCGGCCTATCTGTCCTGGAGCAGCCCGACCACCCCCGCTCCCAAAGAAATTTTCCCCCAGCAGGCCTTCGATCAGTTGTTCGACGATGGCAGCAAACGGGTCCGTGACAAGAGCATCCTCGATCTGGTCATGGATGACGCCAAAAGTCTGCGCCCCAAACTGAGTCACCGGGATGGGCAGAAACTGGATGAGTATCTCGGCTCGGTGCGGGATCTGGAACAGCGCATCGCCAAGGCGGAGCAGTTCAGCAAAGCCGAAACCGGTGGTCAGGGTTGGACGCCGACCGTGAAGACTCCCACCATTCCGCGGCCTGGCCCTGGCATCCCGGTCCAAGCCGAAGAGCATCTCCGCCTGATGTTCGACATCTTGGTGCTGGCCTTCCAGATGGACCGCACCCGGGTTGCCACCTTCATGATGAACAACGACCTTTCCAATATGCGCTTTGCCGGGTTGGAGGGGATCAGCGGGGGCATCCACGAATTGTCCCATCATGCCGGAGATGAGACCAGGCTCTCCATGTATCAACGGGTCAACGAATACCAGGTCAAATTGTGGGGGGAAGCTCTCGCCAAAATGCAGGCAACCAACGAGGGCGAACGCACCCTGTTGGAGAACAGCATGATCCTGTTGACGAGCAGCCTCTTTGACGGGAATGCCCATGATTCGCGACAGTTGCCGGTGGTCCTCGCCGGAGGGGGCGGAGGCACCATTCAAGGCGGTCGCTACCACGACCTGAGCGCGGATCCGAACCGCAAACTGTGTCGCCTCCATTTGGCCTTGATGGATCGTATGGGCGTGCATGTCGACCATTTCGGGGACGCCGAAAACGCGCTGGCGATTTGACGAGGATTTCATCTTCCGGGAGCCTCAGCCGGTGGCTATCCTGCCATCACCTCCGGAAGTGACCGGGATGGGTTCGTGGTTGGCGCGAACCTTTTCCATTGCGACTGCCGTGATGGGCACTAATTGTTTACCATCAGTATTTTCATAGCTCCATCATGGACTCCACTTTTCCAGAAATCGGCTTTGCCTGCCCCCAACAATGGACCCAACTGCGGGGGGACGAGCGGAGCCGTCACTGTGGCACTTGCGACCGACAGGTTCATAATCTTTCCATGATGACAGAACCCGAGAGAAGAGCGCTTCTCTCCACTCCAGGCGACCTTCCCTGCGTGGCCTATTTCCATTATCTGGATGAAACGCCCATTGATGTCACGGCACTCCCCTCCGGCAATCCGATCAAAAGTGCCCTGTCCAAGGCGGCCGCAGTCTCCCTGGGGACCATGTCCCTGTTGTCCGGATGTGCTGTGAAAAAGCAGGATCCTGTGCTCATGCGTGTCGGCATGATCTGCCCTCCAGCGGAGGTGCTGAAACCTACCCCGAAAGAGGATCCCTCCCGGTCGAAACCGTCCAACGCCGCACAGGAAGGGACGACCAAAGACTAAGACTCCTGGAAGGATGCGGCCAATCCGGGATCGCCAGAGACCTCCGGTAATTCCCGGAGGGACTGCCCGGATGCCTGTTGCATGCGGTTAGTGCGTGGGCGAGGGTTTCCACATGTTTGTTGTGAACCGCTTCAGTTCCGGATCCCCATTGCTGAAGAGGTTGCCGGTTTGGCTTGCCGGGACCTGTCTGGCGGGAATGCTGGCGGCATCTGGAAACGCCCAAAACGCTCCCGCCACAGTCCCGGCAGCAACACCGACAGACGGCAGCGAAGTCTCCGCGAGTGACACACTGAGAACCCTCTGGACTTCCATGCAGTCGCTGGAAATGGAAATCCAGGGCCTGCGCACCCGCATTGCCGCCTCCAAGTCCGAGGACGAGCGCAACCAGCTGGAGAGTTCGCTCGAGCCTCTCCGGGCACGACAAAACCAACTGCGCAGTGATTTCGAACGTGTTGCCGCGGGTACCGACATGACGGCCTTCGAGGGGCCGTCAGATCAACCTCTGGATTGGCAAGCCGAGGCCCAGGATCTCCTCAAGCCGTTTCTCCGGGAACTGCGGGATGCCACGGCGAACACCCGGGAAATCCAAGCCATCCG
Source organism: Akkermansiaceae bacterium (assembly GCA_024233005.1). GTDB lineage: Bacteria > Verrucomicrobiota > Verrucomicrobiia > Verrucomicrobiales > DEV007 > JACKQE01. The sequence continues at coordinate 28,919 of JACKQE010000004.1, forward strand.
CGAATCCATTGAATCGTTGGAACGCAAGCGACGCCTCGCCCGGGAAGCCGTTTCGCAAATCCGGACACGGGAAACCGCAGCGGAAGACAAGGGCATTAAAAAAGCCCTCGCCTCCGAAGAGGAGGCCTGGCAACGACGCCTCGATGAGACCGAAGGGCAGCTCAAGGCCGCCCAACTCCACCTGCGGGAAACCGAAAGCCGCAGCCAATCGCTCGTGTCCCTTTTCTCCAGCCTGACCAGCCGGTTCTTCCGGAGCCGGGGTCTCAATCTCCTGCTCGCCATTCTGGTTTTCGCCCTGTTTCTGTTCATCGCCCGCAAAGGGTTTACCTACCTGGTTCGGATCAGCCCCTTCCACCGGGAAGGTTCACGAAATTTTTATGTCCGACTGATCGACATCGCCTATTACGTTTTCACCGGGTTGGGGGCCTTTGCGGCGGCCTTGATCGCTCTATATCTGGCGGGAGACTGGCTGCTTTTGACCTTGGCCCTGGTCTTTCTGGCAGGGGTTCTGTGGACTCTCAAGGCCGCCATCCCGTCCTTCATCGAGCAGATGAAACTGCTCCTCAACCTCGGTCCCGTCCGCGAGGGGGAACGGGTTTTTTACCGGGAACTGCCCTGGAAAGTGGGACGCATTGACATTTTCACCGATCTGACCAATCCCCAGCTCGAAGGAGGGCGCTTGCGGCTCCCGCTTAAAGAGTTGGCTTGTCTCCTGTCGCGTCCTTCGGGACCATCGGAAAACTTTTTTCCCTGCGAAAAGGACGATTGGGTGATCCTCTCGGATGGGGTCTATGGCAAAGTCGTGCAGCAAACCCCCGAGACCGTCCAAATCGTGAAACTGGGGGGAAGCCGCCGCCATTACCGAACGGCTGCCTTTCTGTCATTGGCTCCGGAAAACCTGTCGCGCAATTTCCGCCTCTCCACGATCTTCGGCATTGATTACCGCCACCAGAGCGATTCCTCGCAAGCCATCCCGGAGACTCTGAGGGAGCATCTGTTTCTGGAATTGGTGCGGTTGGTGGGAAAAGACCATCTCCTGGCACTCTCAGTGGAACTGGCTCATGCCGGGGAATCGTCCCTGGATCTGGCGGTGCTCGCCGATTTCTCCGGTTCGTGCGCGCATCGTTACCAAGCTTTGACGAGGGCTCTGCAACGTCTCTGTGTCGAGGCCTGCAACGTCAACCATTGGGTCATCCCATTCAATCAGATTACGGTGCATTCCCCCACTGCCCCTCTTCAAACGTGATGCCTCTTCCCCACCAGCCAGTGGTAGAGCCTCTGGGGGACGCCGCCTGGTTGGTGCGGTGGCCTGCCCTTCCCTCCTCGAATCAAGCCGCCCTCCAGTTCGCCCGGTTCTTGTCGGCAGGAAGGTTGGACTTGGTGAGGGACGTGGTTCCTGCGTATGCCTCCGTGGCAGTGTATTTCCCACCGGGAAGAAAAACATCGCTGAGGGTGCGCCAATGGCTTTTGACCGCCCTCTCAGATTTAAAGGAATCAGGAACGGACCCAGCGACCGTTACGGATGTCGAAATTCCCACCTATTATGGAGGGGAGGCCGGACCGGATCTCGACCAGGTCGCGGAAATCTGCGGTCTGACGCCTCCTGAAGTGATCGCCCGACACAGTGCGGCGCTCTACACGGTGGCCTGCATTGGCTTTTCTCCTGGTTTCCCTTATTTGACGGGCCTCCCGGCAGAGCTTCACCTGCCGCGCCGCGCCATCCCGCGGATCTCGGTCCCGGCGGGGTCGGTCGCGATTGCAGGTGGTCAGGCGGGCATCTATCCAGCGTCTTCTCCCGGAGGTTGGCATCTCATTGGCCGGACCCAGATCCCGCTTTTCTCTCCGATGGAAGAACCTCCGACCCGGCTCAAACCCGGGGACAGAGTGAGATTTGTTCCGATTTCAGACTGAAAGCCCTGCTGGTCGCCTCTGCCACCAGACGCCCAAGAGAAGCAACCCCAGTCCAAGAACCAGAGCCAATCCCCAGCTGGTCCCGTTCGCCGGAGGTCTGGCCGGTCCCGCCGGCAAGGAAACCACCGTCGAGTCCCCTGCCCCGAGATCCCTCGGTTCAGGAAAGGTTTTGGGGCGGCTCACGGTGAGCAACAGCCTCTTCGGCACATCGTTGGCATACACAATCTTCAGCTCGGAAGGCTCCTCCGGCAATGGCAGGGCGAGGCTCGCCAGAAAACAACCTGCGGGAGTTTCCCCGGAGGAGGAAGCGGACCGCAGCATGGTCAGCGATTCGACAGAGAAGGAATCCACGGCAAGAGGTTGCCCATTCAGCAGGACCCCCACCTGGGTGGGAAGCCAGAGCCGCGCTTTGGCCACCAGAGACTCCAAATCGGCATCGGAAAGGCGACTCAACCAGGCGGCGCCCGCCTCTCCGGTGTCGGGCTGTCCGACCAATTCCGGGGCGTGGATCGTGAAGATCAATTCGAAGACCCCGGGGCGGCGGAGGTTCAATTCCACATTTTGGTAAAGCGTCACGTGGGCCCAAGCAAAGGTCGGGACTGCCAGCAACCCGAAAAGGCACAAGCCCCCATGAACGGCTTTTTGATAAAAACCATAAAAACTATATTGACTTAATTTGAGAAAGGTCCTAATATTTAAAATTATGGATTTCCGTAATTTCTCACCTTTCATGGTCCTTATGGCCTTGCTCAGCCCCGCCCAGGGAGTCCTGCCTGCTCATGCAGGCACTGCTCCTGAATCGGAAAGATCCTCACTGTATGATTTGAATGATTTCACGGGAAGTCTCAGCGCCGGTTACGATTCACATTACATTTTTCGAGGCACGGAGCGAGGAAAAGACAGCGCCTGGACCCAGATAGAATTCACGATACCCGAGACGCCTCTCAATGTCGGGGCGTGGTATCAAAAACCATTCAGCGCATCGCATCTCAATCCCTCGAAAAGCTCCGAACTGGATCTGTGGGCGCTTCTGAATGTGGAGTTTTTCGATGGCACGTTATCTCTCGGCGCCATCGGCTACCTCATCCCCGACGGGGACGCTCCTGACCGTTTCGAAACCGCTGTGGAGTATAGTCAAACACTCGGACCGGTCGACGTCCGATTCTCTGTGGCCCGTGATTTTCGCTACAAAGGGTGGTTTTTTGAAACCGGGGTCGCCAAAAGTTTTTCGATGACCGACCGGATCCGTTTTGATGCCTCGGCAGGACTCTCCTACCAGTGGGACTATTTTGCCAACGGAGGTTCCTGGAACCATGTTGGATTGAATCTGGCGATGCCCATTTCCCTTTCGGAATGGTTCACGATAGAACCCTACATCGGGGCCACCTTTGCTTTGGAAGCGATCGACGACTACCAGGATGACCAGCTCTTTGGAGGAGTCAGTCTCATTCTGACATTCTGAGCGACTTCCTCCATGGTTGGTGGCATGATGGGGGTGCCATCCATGAAGCTCCCCTTCCCGGTCTTATTTGCCCTCCCTCTCCTCCTGGCGGCCCCCTTGATGGCTGCCGAGCCTGGAGGGCCTTTTGTCATCCAGGTGGTCGATGCGGCGACGGACCGCCCCGTTCCGCTGGTCAGGCTGAGGACTGTCCATGAGGTGGAGTATTTCACTGACAACGAGGGCCTCGTCGCCTTTGACGAACCGGGATTGATGAATCAACGGGTCTATTTCCAAGTCACCAGCCATGGCTACACCTTTCCCAAGGATGGTTTTGGCATGGCCGGGACCAGACTCCTGACCAAGCCCGGAGAAACGGCCACCATCAAAGTCGAGCGGCAGAACCTCGCCGAGCGAATCGGTAGAATCACCGGGGCGGGTCGTTATGAACACACCGCCCGCTGTGGCCGGCCCCTTCCCGCCCCGGACGCCCTGCTCAATGCCGGCGTTCTCGGCAGCGACAGTGTCCACAATGCGGTGTTCGAAGGCAAACTTTTCTGGCTTTGGGGAGACACCAACCGCGCCAGCTATCCCCTGGGAAACTTCCAGACCACCATGGCCACTTCCCCTTTGCTCCCGGGACGACCGGGAGCTTCGGCCAATCCCGGCTTGTCTTATTTCACTGGTTCGGACGGTTTTGTGAAGGCCATGGCGGCGATGCCAGGGGAAGGCCCCACCTGGCTTTCCGCTCTGGTCACCTTGAAAGATGCCGCGGGAAAGGAGCACCTCTGTGCGACTTACGCAAAAGTCAAAGCCCCCCTTACGGTCTATGAGCGGGGCCTTTGTGAATTCGCAGCGGACAAGTCCGTGTTTGAAAAAATCCTCACCTTCCCCCCCAAGGCTGTTGCCTTCCCCGATGGACATCCGTTCCCCCACCAGACCGAGGATGGACGCGAATGGATGTATTTCGGGGAAGCCCTCCCCCAAATGCGACTGCCCGCCAACTACGAAAGTTGGCGAGATCCTCGGACCTACGAACCCGTCACCCCCGATGTGGCTTTCACCTCGCAGGCAGACGGGCGCAAGATCATCTCCCACAATGGTTGCCTGATGTGGAACGAATACCGCCACCTGTGGCTCAGCATCTTCACCGAATTGCATGGCCGGACTTCCGAACTCGGAGACATCTGGGTCGCCGAAGCCCCGTCCCCGGAAGGACCGTGGCGCAAAGCAGTTCAGGTGCTGCAGCACGATCACTATTCCTTTTACAACCCCAAATGGCACCCCTACTGGAGCGAAAACGGGGGGCAGATCGTGTATTTTGAAGGCACCTACACGGCCACCTTCTCCGGCAATCTGCATCCAACGCCCCGCTACGATTACAATCAGATCCTCTACCGGCTCGATCTGCAGGATCTCCAACACCCTTGACCCGACAGGACCATTCCCTGTTGATTCCGCCGAAACGAACGTCATCGCGCCGACGCTTTTCCTTTGCTCCCGCCCGGATTTGGTCCAACCTACAAAGATTGCCTGAGTCGCCCCACCGACCTTGACGCCCTATGTCCGTATCCATCAAGACTCTCAAAATCCCCCGGCCGGTTCCCACCAGCGTCACCCGTGTCCGACCGCCCAAGAAGAACATTCCCCAGACCAAAACCGAACGGGACGCGCTGCTCGCCTATATCCGCGCCTACGTGGAAAAGGTGAATCCTGTTCCCCCGATGCCCTTGGACGAGTTGGACGTCCACGCCAAACGCATCTTGGCGGACACCGGTTTTGACGAGATTTACCTGCACTACACCGCCGTGGTGCTCAACAATGAAATGTGGCGCGAAACCCTCGCCGCGATCCCTTACGAGCGCCGGCTTCTCCTGATGCCGAAATGCCTCCGGGTCGAGGACAAATGCCCGGCTCCTTTTGATGAATTTGGCCTGCTGTGCAAACAATGCGGGTTGTGCAGCATCCAGGATTTCCAGAACGAAGCCGAGCGCCTTGGCTACGCGGTTCTGGTCGCCGAAGGATCCGCGGTGGTGATGTCGCTCATCCAGACCGGCAAAATCGAAGCCATCGTCGGCATCTCCTGCCTGGCGGTGCTCGAGCGAACGTTCCCCTATGTGGAAGCGGCGGCAATTCCCTCGATCGCGGTTCCCCTGCTGCAGGACGACTGCATCAACACCACGGTCGACATGGACTGGGTTTGGGAATACATCCACCTGACCAGTGATGACACGACCCGCCGACTCAACCTCAACGCCTTGCACGATGAGATCCACACCTGGTTCACGCCTGAGGCCCTTGCGAACACCATGGGGCCGGTCAGCGGAGAACAGGAGCGCATCGCGCGCGAATGGCTGGCCCGGGACGGCAAGCGCTGGCGTCCCTTTCTCACCGCCGCGACCTACCAGGCCCTGCGCCCCGATCGGGGAGAACCCATGCCGGAAGATCTCCGCCGCATCGCCATTGCGGTGGAATGTTTCCACAAGGCATCCCTGATTCATGACGACATTGAGGACGAAGATCACGGCCGCTACGGACTGCCCACGCTCCACGCCGAGCATGGAGTTGCGGTGGCCCTGAATGCCGGAGATCTTCTCATTGGGGAAGGTTATCGCCTCATCAGCGAATGCCAGGCTTCCGCGGAGGCGAAAGTCGAGATGCTGCAATCTGCGGCCCGGGGACAAAGGGAGCTTTGCCTCGGGCAGGGCGCCGACCTTCTGTGGTCGCGTCAGCCCCAACCCCTCAAGACTTCCCAGGTGCTGGAAATATTTCGCCAGAAAACCGCACCGGCCTTTGCGGTGGCGTTGGAACTCGGCGCGGCCTATGCGGGCCAGCTCTCCCCCTATGCGACGGCCTTGCGGTCCTACAGTGAGAATCTTGGCATTGCCTACCAGATCCGTGATGACATGGAGGATCTCGGGGCGGATGCCGGAGACAATGCGTTGGAACGGCCTCGCCTCAGCGTGTTGCTTTCGGTGGCCCAGGAGCGGGCCAAAGGTGATGACAAAGCTTTTCTCGACAGCCTTTGGAACAACAACCAACTCGAGGGAGTCGCTGTTCACAAATTGCGCCATCTGGCCCAGACCCTGAAGGCGGACGAGAAGTGCAAGCTCCTGCTGGAGACCTACAAGGACACCGCCATCAGGTCACTCCAGGATGTCGACAATGCCAACCTCAAAGGACTGCTTCGGCGGGTCATGGGGAAAATTTTTGCCGACCTTGAAATCAAAGGTTGGTGCCGTGAATTTGAAGTCAAAAATGGTGTGCGCGAGGAAGCCGCTACCGAAATTAAAACTCCCGTCACCGTATGACCCCCCACGAAACCTTGGAGCGTCTCCGCTCCCGCATTGACGGATCCCGCCAACTCAGCGAGAGCGCAAAGGAGAAATTGCTCGCCTTTGTGAAGGAGGTCGATGCGGAGTTGTCCGGATTGGAGGGAGAAGAAGCCGGACACCATCTTCATTCCGCGCTCAACCTGACCGATGCGGTGGCCTTGGAAGGTGATCGGGCGACCGAAAACCGCGACGTGTTTCACAAGACACTTGACGCACTCAATGCCTCCCTCACGGAATTGGAAATCCGGCATCCCCGGATTGCCCAGGCCTTGGCCGGCATTGGCCGCTCCTTTTAGCGGGCCTGTTTTTTCCATATCAAGACCGGACAGGTCTTGGGCGGGTTGTGACCGTCCGCTCCGGTGGGTTGCGATGAGGCGTCCGGTGATTGATCAACGGATCCAGTCAACCGCGCAAGAATCCCCCGATGCTTTCAGGGCTCCAGGTCAACCGAACCGTCGGCTTCCCTCCCTACTGCGTTTTCCACACCGGGGATTTCTGAGTGGAACCAGCATAGTCCCCTCAACAGAAACCTTCAGGAAAGCCCATCCTGAGTCAAAAAAAGAACGGCAGCCAAGGACGAACCCTGAAACTGCCGTTGCTTGTTTGTGTCTGGAAAAAGTGAGAAATTTAGACTCAGAGGCTTTCAGCGCCCTTGTGACCAAGGATTTTGACAGTCCGGTTGAGCTGATCAAATTCGATCGGTTTTTTGATGACCGTGACCGGACCACTGGAGAGGATTTTCGTGAGAATCTCACTGTCCGGATAGCCCGTGATGATCACAATCGGAAGGTCGGGATGCTTGGCCTTGAGCTCTGCATAGAGCTCGTCCCCCGGCATGTCGGGCAACTTGAGGTCAAGGAACACCAGATCAAAACGCTGCTTTTCGGCGTGGGCCAGAGCATCCGCTCCATTCCCCACCACAACGCGTCCGAAACCGGCCTTCTTGAGGAACTGCTTGAACAGCGTCTGGAGCGCGGGGTCATCATCGACCACCAGCACCGTGGGCTGCCCACCCCCGTCCGTCTTCAGAACATCACGGTCCAGCAGGCTGCGCTTGATGCGCCAGCGTCCGCCGATCTGGATTGCCGGAAGTTGTCCTCGCTGCACGAGATAGTATACCGTGGGCAAGGGAATCCGCAGATACTCTGCGGTTTCTTTGACCGTCATCAATTCGGGTGGTTCTTCGTCTGCCATGATTCGTTTAAGGGTGCGTAGATTGAAAAGAGACGAGAAATTGGTCGGCTTACAGGCCTTTGGGGTTCTTAAATTTTAATAAAGATAATAAAAACAAAACTCAAGGGAGCTAGTTAAAACTCAATTTCGTCACAAGGCAAGGAAATTTTTGCGAATTTTGTCATTTTTGAATTTCTATTCTGCATATTTTTATCGACTCGGGCCTTGAATCTTCCAAGGAATGCTTCTGCCCATTGAGATTGTCGTGATTTTTTTTGGATTCCTTATGGAGTTTCCGGCATTCGCGACTAACGGGAATGACTGCTCTCCACTCGTATGCCCAGGCTATCCCAACAGCGCATTGCGACCGGCTTAAATGCCGCCTTGGTTGGCGCCACCCCTGAAAAGGCTCGACTGAAAGATCTCAAAATAGTGGTTTTTTCTGATCACCACCGCGGCACGGGTGACCGGGCGGATGACTTCAGAACCTGCCGACGGATATATCACGCCGCCCTGGCCTATTACCTCGAACTGGGTCACCGTCTGGTGTTGCTCGGCGATGTGGAAGAGTTGTGGGAGCGCCCTCTCGGCTCGATCATCCGACGTTATCAGACCACCCTTGAGTTGGAGAGATGCTTTTTCGCCGCGCAGCGCGGAGTCCGACTCCTCGGGAACCATGACGAATCCCTCCTCTGGCCCTGGCACCGCAACATTCTGGCCCCGTACCTTTGTGACGCCCCTTTGCTAGAGAGTCTCTGCATCGAGCTTGCAGATGAAACCGTGGGATCAGAGCCCGCACGGCTGTTTTTCGCCCACGGTCATCAGGGCATTGCCTATACAGCTTTTGACCGCTTTGTGGTCCGGCAAATTTGGGCGCGTCTTCAGGGACTGACTGGATGGAAGTTCGGTTCCGGCACGCCAGCGGAGAACCACGATCTTCGAAGAGCCCACGAATTGGCCCTCTATAACTGGGCAGCGAGCCTGAACTCCCCGCATTTGCTGATCTGCGGGCATACCCACCACCCCGTCTTCATGTCCACGGCTCTCGATGCCACCTTGCGAGACACTCTCACCCATTACCGGGAGGAAAACAGAGATCCCGAACAAATTGCGCTCTTGGAAGCCGAACTGTATTGGATCCTCGCCGAAGTGGATGAAATGAGGACGGCTCTCCCGGCACAGGCAAAGCCCTGCTATTTCAACACTGGTTGTTGCAGTTTTGAGGATGGATCCATCACTGGAATCGAGATCACTGACGGAAACATCCGCTTGATCCGTTGGCGGGGAGAAGAAAACAAGCCCCAGCGCCACATTCTGCAAGAAGCCAGCCTCTCCTCGATCATCCGCTCCTGCCGGGGAGCCTGAGTTCGGTGGATCCCAATTGTTGGAACGGCCGGTCAAGAAACCTCTTGCGATCTACATGGAAGGAGGTGCGGTTTCCTTGGGCTGGCAGGGCATTCTCCGAAGGAAAGCGTCCGCCCCCCCCCTCTCGCGCAGGGTGCTCAGGCGGACCTCATCTCACCGGTAATAATCTTTGGCCGACAGCAAAGCTCAGATCAAGCACAGCGGCAGTTCCGTGTCCCCAAGCGATCACCATTGGCCAAACTTCCAATGCAGATCCAAGGCTCAGGGCTTGGCGCTGGCCGGGGCTTTGACGGAGACACCGTCCACGGTGCAGTTCACCAAATGCACATTCAAATCGGCCCCGTCCAGAGTACCCAGGATCGTCACCGGCTGCCCCACCACCAATACCGAGGACCGGTCAGTTCTGCTGACGAGCCTGTCCTTGGTGCCGGCAACATCCACAAAAAAGTTGGCATCACGCCTCACCGTGCAACGGATCGTCAGCGAGGCTCCATCGACTCGGAGATGAATGTCCACATCGGAAGATACCGGATCAAAGCGCTCCACCGCTCCCTGGACCTTGAGATAACGCCCCTGAAAGCGTTTCATGGCGGCAGCCCGATCCCGGGCAAACTCCGCTCCGAGGTCGGAAGCCAAAATATCCAGGGCCCCGATCTGGCCGGAGTCCGCAATCCGGTTCTTTTCAGCAAGCGCACTTTCCAGTCGTTGATTGGACGCCTTGAGAAGTTCGATCTCCTCGCGAAGCGCCGCCATATCCTTCTTCAATTCCTCCACCGAGGCCGAGGTTTTGAGGTAGGAGTCCCTTAGATCAGTCAGCTGTTGGGGCAATCCGGAGACGGACTCCGGCACTTTGAGTTCCTTGACCTTGTTGAAAAGATCCCCCAAAGACGGCGACTTGGTTTCTCCGCTTTGGGCCCGTACCTGACCATCGGCTAGGGCCGTGAGGAAAACCAACAGACAAAGCAATCGTGGCATCGGATGCGGAATCATGAATGTCAGTCTGATCTCTCGGCAACATCAAAGCAAGGGCTTTTCAACCCACGATCCTCTCAGACCATGGCCTAAGCGCGTCCCCCCGGCCATTTCGGATTGACACCCACCTGAGCTGTCCCCACGATGCCGGGGTCGCGGCCGCGTTGACTCCTCCGAATGATTTTGCTCTCCCAAACCTTGAACACCCCTCCGCCACAGGGATTGCTCTTCGTGGACTGGAGCATCATCGCTCTTTACGCGGGTCTGACGATATTTCTCGGTTGGTGGTATGGGCGCAGCCAGACTTCGACCAAAGAATATTTCGTCGGCTCCGGAGCGATGAACCCTTGGCTGGTCGGGGTATCCCTCTTTGCGACGCTGCTGAGCACGATCACTTACCTCTCCAAACCCGGCGAAATGCTGGGAAAAGGACCGGTCGTGATGGTGGACATCCTGATGTATCCGCTGGTGTTTCTGGTGGTGGCGTTCTGGCTTCTGCCGATATACATGAAGCACAAGGTGACCAGTGCTTATGAGTTGCTGGAAAACCGACTCGGCCTTGGGATCCGACTCCTCGCGGTTGGTTTGTTCCTGCTGCTCAGGCTGGTCTGGATGTCACTCCTGATCTATCTCACGGCCAAAGCCATCACCACCATGTGCGGCTTGGACAAGAAGTGGATCATCGCCGTGGTCATCGCAGCGGGAACGGTGTCGATGATCTACACCTCCCTCGGAGGCATGCGGGCGGTCGTGATCACGGATCTGATCCAAACCATCCTGCTTTATGGCGGCGCCCTACTGGTAATTGGGACCGTAACCTGGAAAATGGGGGGCGTTTCCTGGTTTCCCACGCAATGGAAACCGCACTGGGACCATCAACCCTTTTTCAGCTTCGACATTTCCACGCGGGTCACTGTTTTCGGAACCCTTCTTTCCATGTTTCTATGGTTTGTGGGAACAAGCGGGAGTGACCAGGTCACCGTGCAGCGATTCATGTCCACCAAGGACGTCAGTGCCGCGCGTCGTGCCCTGGGCATGCAATTGGGAGTGGGAGCACTGGTGGGACTCACCCTCAGTCTCGTCGGATTTGCGCTGCTCGGCTTCTTCGAGGCCAATCCCGGAAGCCTGGCACCGGGCCTTTCCTTGAAAGGGAATGCGGATGAAATATTCCCCTACTTCATTGCCTACCACCTGCCCCCGGTGGTTTCCGGGCTGGTGGTTTCAGGGCTGTTCGCGGCGGCCATGTCAAGTATCGATTCTGGGGTCAATTCGATCACCGCTGTCGTCATGACAGACCTCATGGAACGCCTGGGCTGGCAGTTTACCTCCGAGGGAGGCCATGTGAAATGGGCCAAGATCCTTGCTCTGGTGGTGGGCATTCTTGTGGTCTGCCTCAGCACATTGGCCGTCTATGTTCCCGGAAATATCACCGCCGTGACCAATAAGACGGTCAATCTTTTCACCATGCCGTTGTTCTGCCTGTTCTTTTTTGCCCTGTTCTCCAGACAGGCATCCCCAGTTGGCGTCGCCATCGGAACACTCTGCGGCATGCTTACCGCCATTCTGATCGGCTTTTCCGGCCCCATTTTCATTGCCGGTTTTGATCCCAAAACCCAACATGATCCAGTCAGCTTTCAGTGGATCGCCCCCGTCACTTTGATCGTAAATTTGACCACCGGCTATTTCTTCAGCTGGCTCATTCCCCGCCGCAACACCACCCAAGCAGCATGAAAATCCCCACCCCACGATTCCTTTCCCTGCTCTCCCTGCTTGCCATGAACTCGCTCAACGCAGCCCCAAGAGAAACCATCCCGCTGGATCCGGCAACCCGGCAAAAATGCCTTCAAGTGCTTCGCGAGGGGCTTCATGGAGAAGACTTCTGGCCTTCCATGCACGCCGCGGAGGCCCTCACACTCGCCGGACATGGCGATGAAGTGCGGACCTTTCTGGAGCCCAAGTTGGGCGACGAAAAGGATGACCAGCACCGCTGTGGGTTGGCCCGGGAATTGGCCCGTGCCGGAGACCGATCCCAGATTGGGCTCCTGCTTGGCATCTTGAGTGGCACCGATCCCTATGGGCACACCCACGCCGCCGAAAGCCTCTATAAAGTGCTCGAAACCGGAGATGGGACGGCGCTGCGGAAAGCCATGGCACAGCGTCAGAATCCCAAACTCCAGTTGATGGCGGCCGGTGCGCTGGGGCGCAAAGGCGACGCCGATGCCATGGCCCTGATCCGGAAGCAGCTTGTCGAGTCTACTGATCCCGAGGAATATAAAATCTGCGCCTGGTTGCTAGGGATTATTGGAAACCAGTCAGACATTGCCTCGCTCCGTTCCCGCCTCCAGGATGCTCCCGACGAACTGACCAAAGCGTATTTGGAACACGCACTGGCCACTTTAGGCGATGCCGCAGGTCTCGCCGCTTTGCAGAAAAACCTCCAATCAGCTGACCCTGCGGTGAGGACTTATGCGGCCAATTTTGCGGCAGACGGACACCTCTCTGCGGTTGCCGATCAGTTGAGACCTCTGCTCGCGGACGAGAATCTGGACACCCGGATACGGAGCGCTCAGGCCCTCTTGGTCATCAGCCAACCCTGAGGCAAGACCTGAAGAAGCCAAACGCTTCCAACCCTCACGACGAGCTTCCGGGACGAACTCCTACGGGACTGGAGTGTTCAGTCAGTATCCCCAATTCTCTCTCTCCATTATCAAATCGAAGGGCAAGGCCTAGAAAAAGGACAAGTCGAAGGACAAGGCCCCCGTTGGAAAACACGGACATAAAAAGGCCCTTTGGCCGGCCTCGACCAAAGGGCTCTCTTTGAAATAGAGTCAATCTCGCGCTTACAGAGCCCCATTCCCGACATACAAGGCCGTGGTACCTGCAACCAAAGCGATGTCGTTCTTGTCAGGGGCTTTCTGAATGTCGTAAACCTTGTTGCTGACGAAGCTCTCCGTCCGGGTGTTCCACAGCATGATGGACTTCTCCCCTTGCTGGGAATTCCCTGCGGAAGTCTCCACCGCGACAATTGCAGGAGGAGCCGGTGGCGCTTTCTTTGGCGCGGCACCACCAATGGAGGAGGAAGCAGCAGCCCTCCTCTTCTGGACCACTACGGCTGCTTTCCGGGCCCGTTGCTCAGCAACCTGCACCTGTTGCGGTGTCGCGGGGTAGGAAGCCAAGACAATGACTTTCACCACGTCCGGCAAACCGGAAAACTGAACGCCAGTGCCCGGTTTGGTCATGCGGTCGCCCAACTGGGCTTCCGCACGCTGCACCGCATCCATGTCGCATCCCGTGAGGAAAGCCATCACTCCACCCGAACCCGCGAAGGTAAAAACAGCGTCTCTGCGTGTCATGGTTGGAATCCTCTCTGGCAACAATCAAATAAAGGTTATCAGAACTGGGACCCGACGCCGAAGAAGAAACTCGGCTCACTGAAGGCCCCCGTGTTGGCGAAGGCGGTGCTGATGTTCACACCACCCAGACGCCACTGGACACCGAAGGCATAAGGGGTCTTGTCGCCACCGGAATCCTTGTCCTTGGTGGAAACTTCACCGACCAGATAGAGGCGGAAGGGAAGCTCGATCTCAAGACCACCGTATCCCACAGGAGCGTCCTGGCTGTCGGCGGAATCTTCGATCCAAGTTTCACGCAGACCAAGATGAAGCCCGATGCTGCGAACCATGCCGCTAGGGTCGATGACGAAGTTTTTGTAGAGCGCCGTGTAGGCGTTGTAGCGCTCCAGATCCCCGAAGATCGCGTAACCACCAACACTCCACTCAGGCATGGCGCCCTGATCCTTCAGGATTCGCACCCTGGCTTGAGGGCCACCGGCGGAGGTCAGATCGTTGTTTTTGTTGTCGTCGATGAAGCTCAAAAGTCCGCCAATTTCAAGCCATTCCGTCACCCCATAGGAGATGAGTCCACCATGACCGATAATGTCAGTTTCGTTGTTCGGCAGGAGGAGGCAATACTGGGCGGTGAAACTGCCCTCAGGAAGCGTTCCAGAAGTCGGGTTGATGAACATCCCGGTGGGTCCTTGAATCGTAAGAAGACCACGTCCTCCGACGTAAGTGTCCTCAACGACGGCGATGTTTTTTTCTGGAGCAGGCTCGCCGGCTCGGAGCGAAGGAGTAACAAGAGCCGCCAAGGCTCCGAGAAGGAAGAGTGTTTTGAACTTCATGGATCGAGATGCAGGTTTAAATTTTGACTCGGTGTCGCATGTAAGCACTCCGGGGTGACTCCGCAAGAAAAAATTCCCTTATCTTGAAAGTTTTATCCTTATTTACAATTACTGCAAAAATTCCTAATCTTGCATCGAATGACAATCGTCAGCTGCCAACAAATGCGCCAAACAGAAGAGAGAGCCTTCGCCTCCGGAGCTTCGGCCAAGCAACTGATGGAGGCGGCTGGTCGCCACTGTGCGGAAACGATCCGGGACCTGTTTCCGGTCCCCGGGCGGGCAAGGCTTTATGTGGGGCGCGGCAACAATGGGGGCGACGCTTTTGTGGTGGGACAATGGCTGCGCCGCTGGGGCTGGCACGTGGATGCGTGCTGTTCGGTCGATTTCCCCCTCATGACTCAGCTGGCGGCACAGCAAAGGGACATTTTCGAGCAGACCCCGGATATTCCGGCTGCATGCGTGAACCATGCTCCGGACCTCCTCATCGATGGTCTCCTCGGCATCGGGGCGAAAGGTCCTCTCCGCGGCGAGATCAAAACTCTGGCCGCGGAGCTCAATGAGACCCGAAAATCACATGGCAGTATTGTCATCGCTCTCGATCTCCCCTCCGGCATGGACGGTGACACAGGAGAAATCCACCCCGGAGCGGTGATGGCAGACCTGACCTTCGCCCTGTCACACGTCAAAACCGGCCTGCTCAGTGATGGGGCCATCAACAGCGTGGGCCGTCTGGTCCTAATTCCCGTCCCTGGAATTCCCCCCGCTGAAGAGGGCAAGGCGGATGCCGAGGTGGTGACCCCTCACAGTTTCAAGGACTGGCTGCCGCGACGACCATTCGATTTCCATAAAGGCCAGGCAGGGAGAGTCTCGATTGTGGCAGGTAGCCTTGGCTACTCCGGGGCGGCTCGACTCTGCGCAGCGGGCGCTTTGCACGGGGGGGCCGGGCTGGTCACGCTCTGGGTGCCCCAATCCATCTACGCGATCGTGGCTGCCGGGGTCGAGCCGGAAATCATGGTTCGTCCCTATGACAACCTGGAAGAGGTGCGGACCGTCCCCGCCGACGTGCTGGCTCTCGGACCAGGATGGGGGCCCCTGCCGCCGCCGGGATGGGAACCTTTGGTAGTCGAAGACCATCGCCCGGCAGTGATTGACGCCGATGCGCTCAATACTCTGTCACGGCATTCCGACCTTTTGGCCAAGATCGGAACGTCCGGGGTTCGCGTGCTGACTCCCCATCCCGGCGAGCTGAAGCGACTCGCCCCCGATCTGGCGAATCTGCCCCGAGCCGAAGCAGCCCTGGCCTTTGTTGAGCGGCACCGGGTGACCCTTTTATACAAGGGAGCCCGCAGTCTGATCGCCCGGAAGTGCCGTCCCTTGTATTATAATACCACCGGCCATCCCGGAATGGCTTCAGGAGGCATGGGAGACGTGCTCACCGGTGTTGCTGCCGCCCTGCTTGCTCAAGGGCTCTTTCCGGAACGCGCCGCAGCCTTGGGCAGTTGGCTCCTGGGAAGAGCGGCCGAGTCGCTCGTAATGGGTCCAAGGGCCACAGAATCAGCCGAATCCCTCTCCGCAGGCCAAGTGGCCGGGCGACTGGGACAGGCATTTCAAGACTGGCGCCGGGGCCTCCTTTAAACCGGACTCAGGCGGCAACAAACTGGAAGACATCATCCGCTGGGACATCCCCTGCGAACACTTGAAACCCGCGTCGGTTGGCCACCAGGTGGGTCAAGGCATGGTAGACATCCTCGATGTCGGACTCGCCCAACGCATTGGCCAAGCCCTCCGCCGTAAGCCCTTGGCCCGGAAAGCTCTGCAAATGATCGCGCACCCGGGCCAACATCGCAAGGAAACCGCCGGCGGCAGCCTTGCCAGCTTCGACTCCGGGTTGATGATAGGCATTGATATTGATAAAACTGGCGTAAATACTGACCGCCCGCTCATACAAGGCAATGAGAGAACCGACGGTGGTGGCATTGACCTCCGGAATACTGATCGTAATGGAGGGATGCCCTTTCTCGGCCAAGGCCTGTCGAGTCCCCCGGAGGAAACCCTGCAAATAATCCGCCGAGGTTGAGCCGGTGTCGTCAACCAATATACTGGACTCCTGCTGCTCCCGGGTCCGCCGCACTTCGATGAACGTCGCGAAATAATTGTCCGGCCCTTCCCGGAGTTGTTGCACGTAGGCATGCTGGTCGGTCGAGCCCTTGTTCCCAAAGACCGAGATCCCTTGGTGAACTACCCGGCCATTCCGATCAAACTCTTTTCCCAGCGATTCCATCACGAGCTGTTGCAGGTATTTGCTCATCAATGACAGCCGATCACAGTAGGGCAGGATGACCATGTCCCGATCCCCCTGACCGTGTCCGGCGCGGTGCCACGCCAAAGCCAGCAGAAGCGCCGCATTCTGCCTTGGGTCGGCCGAAACCCGGGTCAGCGCGTCCATTGCGGAGGCCCCATGGAGGAGAGAAAGGATGTCAATGCCGCCCAATGCCGCTGGAAGCAGCCCCACGGCACTCATGACAGAAGTTCGTCCGCCCACCCAGTCATACATCGGAAAGCGGTCCAGCCACTCTTCGCGGACGGCCTTCTGGTCGAGAAGACTACCTTCCTGGGTCACCGCCACCGCCTGCTTGGCAAAATCGATCCCCCGCCTGGTAAAGGCGGACTGCACCTCAAGCATTCCGTTGGCAGTTTCGGGAGTTTTTCCCGACTTTGATACCACCACCACCAGGGTTCCCTCCAACCGCCCCTCCAACAGGGTCAGCATCCGGTCAAAGCCACCCGGATCGGTGTTGTCGAGGAAATGAAGCGGAATCCCCTTTCCATCCTGGCGCAAAGCCTGATCAATGAGCTGGGGACCCAGCGCCGAACCTCCTATCCCAATCAAAAGCAGTTCCGTGAAACGCTCCCGCCCCGGTGGGCGAATCACGCCTTGTTCCACGTCGGCCACGAATTTTTGAATCTTGGCGATGTCGTTCTCGATCGCCGTGCGAATCAGCTCCGTGGGAGCCAGAGCAGGATTCCTCAGCCAGTAATGCCCAACCTGCCGGTTTTCATCCGTATTGACGATAGTTCCGGCTTCGATCGCCGCGATGTGCTGCATCGCAGTGGCATTCGCAGGCTCCATGCTCCGCATCCAGTCAGGCTCCATTCCCATTCTGGCGGCATCCATTGAAAAACCAAGGTTCGCATAACGGATTAGTGAGCGTGAGTAGTGGTTCCAAGTCAGGTCAGGCATCATGAGGCGCCAGTATCGGACGCGAATCCAGATCTGACAAGTGGCAGTCCCTTGGGAATTCCCGGACTGGTGAGAGCGGGCGGAAAGCATTTGAGCTTGCCTGCCACGGCGCTATCCTGAACCGATGCCTTCACAATCTGACAACGTTCCCCCATCGGCCCGCAGCATCCCCATCGGCCAACATACGTTGGGAGGCGGCGAACTGCTTTTTTTCTTGGGTCCCTGCGTCATCGAATCCGAGGACTTCGCCTGGGAAATGGCCCGCGACATCCAACAGATCGCACTGGCATGCGGGGTCCCTTTTGTGTTCAAAGCGTCTTACGACAAAGCGAACCGGAGCAGCGTGAAATCATTCCGGGGAATGGGGTGCCGTGAAGGAACGGCCCTTCTGGGCGCCATCGGAAAGGAACTGGGAGTTCCCGTGACCACTGACATCCACAGCCCGGAAGAAGCGGAGATTGCCGCCGAACACATCGATGTGCTGCAAATTCCGGCCTTTCTGTGCCGACAAACCGATCTGATCGAGGCTGCCGCGAAGACGGGACGGGTCGTAAATATCAAAAAAGGACAGTTCCTCGCCCCTTGGGATGTCAAAAACATTGCAGAAAAACTTGATCATTACGGAAATTTAAATTTCTTCTTTACTGAAAGAGGCGTAAGCTTTGGCTACAATACTTTGGTGGCTGACATGAGATCGTTATATTGGATGCGAGAATTGGGATACCGGGTGGTGTTCGATGCGACGCATTCGGTCCAACGCCCCGGTGGCCAGGGGGAGACCAGCGGAGGGGACGGCGTCCTCGCCCCGGTGTTGGCCCGGGCAGCGGTCGCCACAGGCTGCGACGGCGTCTTTATGGAGACTCACCCGCGCCCTGAGGAAGCACTTTCCGATGGTCCCAACCAAGTGAGATTGGACAAATTGGCGGGGGTGCTGCAAATATTGAAACGCTTGCACGCGATCGTCTCACCCATCGCAGGGCCCCCATGACCGCATTCCCCCCCAGCCATTCCCGAAAAAGAGTGAAGCGGTTCCTCCTGCCGCAGATGGTGGGGGCCTGCACCGCGGTGCTGCTGCTCCCGGGGATGCCGCGCCTCGAAGCCCAAGCACTGCCCAGCAACGACGCGCCTCCCGTGGTAAAGGAAAACGCGAGCGCCATTCCTTCCGCTTTGGATAACATGATTCCCATTGGTGAAACCTATCTGGGCGTAAAAGTTCCCAGCTATCAGGGAGACCGGAAGAGTTCAGTGATGGAGGCCCGTTCCATGCGGAGAGTGGACACGGAACATCTCGACATTGCCGGACTGGTCGTGCGGGTCTATGATTTGGAAACGGGAGAAATGACCACGATCGTGGCCGAAAAGGCCATTTACGACATTCCCTCAAAAAAATTGATCACCCGGACGCGGACCCGGATTGAAAAGTCCGGGCAGTTCCAAATGGAGGGAGATCGACTGGAATTTGACACCAAAGCACGGGTCGGAAGAATGGAAGGCAATGTCGTGACCAATCTTGAGAACGCCAACGGTGCTCCCGGCAAAACCACCCCGGTCGAAACCTTCTCCCTCCCCGAAACCACCCCCCCCGCTCCAGCAACCAATCCATGAAAACACCACACTCCGACCATCCCTGCCACCCGGCATTCGCTGCCGGATTCGTCGCGCTGTGCCTGCTAGTATCAGCGGTAGGCGTTCTGGCCCAAGAAGGGGGAGCCTCCGCCGCTCTGGATGCCGCAAAAAAGAAAGCGACCGAAAACGCCGATTTGCTGCGCATGGCCCAGGACCGCTTCAATGCAGAGTTGAGGACCCCGGCAACCTCGACCCCGCAGGTGCCAGCCAAACCGACAGCGCCCCAGCAAGCCAAGTTGGCAGTCCCGCAGCCCCCCGCCACACCGGTTGCCACCGCCCAGGAGAGCACCGCTCCCGCCGCGCTTCCGCGGGCCTCCCTGATTCCTGAACCGACAGCCAAGCCGGCCCCGCCGACGGTGCCTACGGCGTCCCCGGATCAGACGACATTGGCAACGGCCGGTGGCATTCCGGCTCCGAAACCTCCCGTGGCCAAATACATGCCCCAAAGCGCTCCAACTAACAAAGGCATGCAGGTTACCTCCCAGCGTTCCGTAATGGACGACAAGGCTCACATGGTCGTGTTCTCTGGGGATGTGGTCGTGAATGACACGACTTTTCACATGGAATGCGACAAGCTGGAAATCCACCTCTACGCCGACGGTGAGGAGCCTCCGGCCAAGGAAGGCAGTGAATCCAGTTCCGTCAAAAAGGCCATCGCCACAGGCGGGATGGTCGTCATCGAGCGTCTCAACGAAAAAGGAGAAAAGGAAATCGCCAAATCCACCATGGCAGTTTTTGACGGCCCCTCCGGAGACACGATTCTTTCCGGAGGTCCACCCATTCTGCAACAGGGTGGCACCACGATCGAAATGTTGGAACCTAGCGGAAAAATTTTCCTGAGTGAAGATGGCAAAAACCGCACCGAAGGCCGCGTCACCATCAACATGGCCAAAGGACCGGGCACCGGAAAAGGAAACGGGTTGTCCAATTTGAACAACATCACTGGAAAGCGCTAGGCCAAGGTCCAGTTTTACTCGTTGTGACACCAAACACCAACGATCTCACCTCGCACGGTCCCGGAGCCGAGCCAGAGCCGGAATGGTTTTACGACGAGGAAGGACGGATCGTCTCTGCGGACGGCGTTTATTACGAGGATTACCTCGCCGCGCTGGAAGGGGATGACCTTGCCTCGGCCCCCTATTATGAGGCCAGCCCCCAGGATGGGGAGATCTGGGAGCAGACTGTGCCGGAGGGCTGGGAGGAATACCTTCCCCAGGAGGAGAGCCCGAATGCCGTTTTCGAAAGCAGCCAACCTTGGACTCCCCCGGATGAAACGCCCTCCACTTCGGAAGCGTCGAAAAATAGGGACGCTTCCTCTGGGGGCGCGGGTTCCTATAATGAGGAGCCGGAGCCGGAGCCGTTTCCCATCAAAGAAAAATTCACGCTTCCTACCACTAAAGACACCCGCGTTGCTGACCATGGGTTCGCCCCGGCAGGGGAACCAACCCGGACCGCCGAACCATCGCACCATGCCCACAAGGAAGCCGGATCTCAGCCCATTGTGGCCAGAGCCAGTTCCTCCACCGTGGACCGGGCTGCGCGTCAGGAGTTGGCCCGTTCCTTGGAAAGTCAGAAGTCGGTGGCACTGCCCGAGGGGGAAGTATTGCTCTCGACGCGCGGTTTGGTGAAAGTTTACGATGGCCGTGCGGTGGTCAACGGAGTCGATATTTACGTCCGTCCGGGTGAAATCGTGGGCTTGCTGGGTCCCAACGGAGCGGGCAAAACCACCACCTTCTATATGATCGTCGGCTTGGTCCCCCCCTTCGACGGCACGGTGCTCTTCGAAGGTCACGATGTGACCCGCCGACCCATGTATGAGAGAGCCCGTCTGGGAATGGGATATCTTCCTCAGGAAGAATCCATTTTCCGAAAGCTGACGGTGGAACAAAACATCATGGCGGTGCTGGAAACGCTACCCATCAGCAAAACAGAGCGTCGGGAGCGGTGCCAGCACCTGCTGCAGAGGTTTGGCATCGAGCACATTGCCAAGAATACCGCGCTGACCTGCTCGGGAGGCGAAAAACGCCGACTCACCATCGCCCGGTCTCTTGTCACGGAACCCAGTTTGCTCATGCTGGATGAACCTTTCAGCGGGGTCGACCCCATCGCGGTCGGAGAAATCCAGGACATCATTTGTGACCTTCGGGAGTCGGGATTGGCGATTCTCATTACCGACCACAATGTCCGCGAAACACTTCACATCGTGGACCGAGCTTACCTCATCTTTGAAGGCCGCGTCCTCCGTGAAGGCACCCAGGATTACCTCATCAACGATCCCGTGAGTCGGGAGCTTTATCTGGGCGAACACTTTTCGATGTGATCCGCGGAAGCCCCCTCATCAACAGTTGCAGCAGCAGAAAAACCACATTTTCTTTAAGGATACATACTCACCCCCAACCCAACCACAAACCATGCAGGTAGCCAACGTCAACCTCCCCATCACTGTCACCGGCCGTCACATTTCCGTCACCGAGGCCATGCGCGAATATGCCCAGAAGAAGGTGGAAGGGCTTCACCTAGACTATCCCAAAATTATCGAGGCCAAAGTGCTCCTCGACGTGGAGGGATACCGCCATATTGCCGAAATCGTACTCCATTGCGCGAACCACATCACCATCGAGGCCGACACGGAAACCAGCGACATGTATGCCTCGATTGATGAGACCATCAGCAAAATCGCCCGCCGCATGCGGAAACACAAGACCCGCATGTTGAAGTCCCACCGGCCCAAACGGGGAGAAACCAAATTGTTGCACGAGACTGTCTACAGCCAGAATTTCCCGGAAGACGAAAAGGAAGAAGTCGTTCCATTGATCATTCATGAGGAGAAATATCCCATCCGGAATCTCTTTCCGGAAGAAGCCATCATGGATATGGAACTTAGCGAACGGAGCTTCGTCGTCTTCACCAACGCCGGAAACGGCCACCTGAGCGTCCTCTTCCGACGCAAAGACGGGGATTACGGAGTTATCGAACCTCAGTCCACTCCTCGGGCCGAGGCTTGATTCCCCGATCCAGCTCCTCTCCATGCGAGAAGAACGAAAACGCCCCGGTAAGCCCAGCGCATCCCCGATGGTTTCGGTGGGTGAATTTTACGAGCGGCATGGCAAGGAGCTGAGACTCCACCTTCTGGGCAGCCGGGTGGGTTTAGACCGACCCATCCCGGAACCGACCGTGAACCGTCCCGGATTGGCCCTGGCGGACTTCTATGAGTATTTCGCTTATCGACGCATCCAAGTGCTGGGGAAGTCGGAGAGATCCTATTTGAAGAACCTGACGCCGGATGCCCAGCGACAGCGATTTGCATCCCTCTGCAAGCGCAACATTCCCTGCATTGTTGTGAGCCGCGGAGAACCATTGCAGCGGGGGTTGGTCGACATCGCCAACCGATACAACATCGCCGTTTTTGAGACCAGCATGGCCACGATGAAATTCATCAATGCCGCCACGGTCCGGTTGGAGTGGGATTTCGCCCCCACCTCCAGCGAACACGGCTGCATGGTCGATGTGATGGGCATTGGCATCTTCGTCCGCGGCGCCAGCGGGGTCGGAAAGAGCGAGACCGTGCTCTCCCTGATTTCCCGCGGAGCCAGCCTGGTATCCGATGACATGGTCAAATTCCGGAATGTCGAAGGGCGTGAAATCGTGGGCAATGCTCCCGAGCTGGGACGATGCCACATGGAAGTAAGAGGCTTGGGGATCATCAATGTGGCCCTACTCTTTGGCGTGGGCACATTCCGGACAGAAAAACGTCTGGATCTGGTGGTGACCCTCAAACCGGCCTCCGAATTGCCTGATCCTGAGCGCTTGGGCATCGAAAAAAAGTATTACCCCATGCTGGGCTTGAAAATTCCCCATATCGAGCTACCCGTAGCCGCTGGGCGGGACATGGCACAATTGGTGGAAGTGGCAGCCCTGGATCAAAAACTGAGAAGTCTGGGCCATGATACGGCCGATGAATTCAACAAAAAATTGCTGAAAATGATGAGCGAGCGCCGCACCTCGGTTTCCTGACTCCCTTTTCAGAGCCCGCCCGACTCCCCTTCCCCATGGTCGAAAAAGACTTCACGATCGTCAACAAGGAAGGCCTGCATGCCAGGCCGGCCGCGATGTTTGTGAAAATTTCGAACCGTTTCCGCAGTGAAATCTGGGTGAGCAAGGACGACGAGAATGCCAATGGCAAGAGCATCATGGCCATCATGTTGTTGGCCGCCGAGCACGGCTCGGTGATTCATATCTCCGCTGAAGGGGATGACGAAAAAGAAGCCTTGGACAGTCTGGGCGCTCTGGTCGACAGCGGATTCCGCATGGATCCCTGACTGGAATTCCTCGAAACACTGGGATTTTCGGGTTCCCGGGGCGAACCCGGTATTCCCATCGCTTGCGCAGGGCCGGGCATCTGGTAATATCGGCGTGCCGCATGGGATCAGAAACCGACCAACCAGTTGAAAAACGCCTGCAAGGCACCGGGGTGTCTCCGGGCATTGTTCGCGCCACCGCCTACCTGCGGACCACCGACTTTGAGGAACCGGAGTCGCGGACAATCCCGCGAAGCATGGTTCCGAAGGAAAAGGCCCGGTTTCACGAGGCCCTGACCCGCACCAGGGAGCAGATCCGCGCCCTCCAGCAAGAAATCGAGTCTACCTTGGGAGCCGAACATGCCGGTATTTTTGATGCCCATCTTCTGGTTCTGGAAGACTCCACGGTCCTGGATGAGGTCTTGCGACTGCTGGAAATGGAGAAACGCTCGGTGGACCGGCTCTATTTTGAAGTCTCCCAGCGCTACATCGAATCTCTCAGGCGCATCGCGGATCCCTATTTGAGGGAGCGGGCCATCGACATCGAGGATGTCGCCAGCAGGGTCCTCCGCAATCTCCGGAGCCCTGAACCCAGTGAAGGCACCCCCGGCATTCATCCCGGAAAGCCTTCCATCCTACTGACCCATGACCTGACGCCTTCCGACACGGCAACCCTCAATCGTGATCTGATTCTGGGCTTTGCGACGGAAGCGGGCAGTCCGACGTCCCACTCCGCCATTGTGGCACGTTCCCTCAACATCCCCGCAGTGGTCGCCCTGCACGATCTGGAGGATGTCGTGCACCCGGGGGACGATGTCCTTCTCGATGGTTACCACGGACTTCTCATTGTCAATCCCAGCGCGGAGACCTTGGCACAGTATGCCCGGTTTTCAGCCGAAGAAGGCATTGTCGACGCGGACCTTCGCTCCTTGCGCGACCTCGAGACCGTCACCGCCGATGGCCGTCGCATCGTCCTTGCGGCCAATATCGAATTCACCTCCGAACTGCCCCAAGTCAAGGAACAGGGAGCAGAAGGCATCGGGCTTTATCGCACGGAGTTTTTCTACCTCAATGCCGAGGAACTCCGCAGCGAGGACCGTCAGGCGGAGAATTACGGGGAAGTGGCCGAGGCGGTGCACCCCCACGGTGTCATTGTCCGCACACTCGACATCGGAGGGGACAAATTGTGGCCGGAACTTTTTGACGAGCCTGAACCCAATCCCTTCCTTGGTTGGCGCGGCATTCGTCTCTCGCTGGCCCAGCCCGAAATGTTCAAAACCCAGCTCAGGGCCATTCTGCGCGCCAGCGCCCGGGGAAAAGTCCGGATCATGTTTCCCTTCGTTTCCTGTTTGAACGAAGTTCGCGAAGCCATAACACTCCTCAACGACGTCAAACACGACTTTGATGTGGCGGGTATCGATTATGACCGCGGCATCGAGGTGGGAGCCATGATAGAAATTCCCAGCGCCGCTCTCATTGCGGACCAAATCGCCAAGGAAGTCGACTTTTTCAGCATCGGCACCAACGATCTGGTGCAATACACCCTGGCTGTCGACCGTGTCAACGAAAGGGTGGCCGCCCTTTACCAGCCGGGGCATCCGGCCGTGCTTCGGTTGATCCGTGATGTCGTTTCCGCCGCCCATCGCAATGGCATCTGGGTGGGCATTTGCGGCGAAATGGCAGGCGATGTGCTCCTGACGCCGCTCCTCATCGGTGCGGAGGTCGATGAGTTGTCCGTCGGAGCTGCCCAGCTCCTCAGGGTTCGTCGCGCGGTGTCCCGCCTCCACACCGACGAATGCCGGACGATGCTCGATGACGTCCTGACTTACGCGCTGACCTCCGATGTCATGGCCCGTTGCCGGACGATGGCCCAATTGCATTACCCGGAGCTCCTGCGCTGAAACCACCCTTCCCCTGCACTCACAATGACTCCTCTGCATCATCTCCGGGCCGGTATCGTGGGCACCGGATTCATCGGTCCCGTTCACATCGAAGCGTTAAAGCGGCTGGGCATCCAGGTCACCGCGATCTGTGGTTCGACCAAAAATGCCCGGTCCCTGGCCGACCTCTGGGGCATCCCGGAAGTCTATGGTGACTATGATTGCGACGCGATGTTCCGCTCCCCCCATGTGGATGTGGTGCATCTAACCTCTCCCAACAAAGTCCACGTCAAGCAGTCCCTGGCCGCGCTGGCCGCCGGCAAGCATGTCATCTGCGAAAAACCCCTCGGCATGACCAGCGAGGACACCGCGAGGGTGGTCGCCGCGGCGAAGGCCTCGGACCGGGTCTTTGCGGTGAATTACATGTGCCGGTTCTTTCCTGCGGTCCTTCAAATGCGTGCCCTCGTGGCCCGGGGGGATCTCGGACGGATCATCCATGTCCAGGGACACTTTTTTCAGGATTGGCTGCTCGAGGAGACCGACTACAATTGGCGGCTACAATCCAGCGAGGGAGGCAAACTCCGTGCCGTGGGCGACATTGGCACCCATTGGATCGATGCCGTTTCTTTCATTCTGGGAGCCAAAGCGGAGGCTGTGTTCGCCACCTTGGAGACCTTCCACAAAACCAGGAAGCGACCGACCGGCGAAGTGATGACTTTTGCGAAAGCGGATCCGGCAACCATGGTCGACTACGAAGTGGACACGGAGGATTTTGCCAGCGTGCTGCTCCGCTTCGGCGAGGCTGAGCACGGATTTGTCAACGGGGTCCACGCCAATGCCGCAATCTCCCAAGTGGCAGCCGGTTGGAAATGCTCTCTTGCCCTCGGCATTTACGGCACCCGGGGCAGCGTGCGCTGGGACCTGCAGCAACCCAATGAAATCCATGTCGGTCGCCGTGATGAACCCAACCAAATCCTGCAACGGGCCACTGCGGGATTTTCCGAGGACGTCGCAGGATTTACGGATTACCCCGGTGGACACCCCGAGGGATTCTCCGACGCCCACAAAATGCATTACCGGGCGGTTTATGAGCACATCGCCAGCGGGCGTTCCACGCCGGCCATCTTTGCCTCCGCAGCCGACGGTCACCACGAGGTGGCCCTTTGTGAAGCTGTTCTTCGCAGCCACGAGACCCAATCTTGGGTAGACGTCACGGAATCATAAATAAAGGTTGCCGCAGGTGACTTTCAGCGCAAAAAGTTCCCCTAATCTGTTTTTCCACTTAAAAATTCCACCTGAATGATACGAAAATTAAGCGCACTCCAGGAGCAGGGTAAGCTCATTCGTGTTGGTGTCATTGGCTGCGGCGCCATGGGAACCGGCGTTGCCCTCCAAGTGGCCCGGACTGTGGGGATGGCCCTGGTTTTTTTGGGCGACATCGGAGAGGAGGCATTGGCTCGTGCGGCAGGCCAGACCGGACTGAAACAAGTCGCGGTCAAAGATGCGACCAATCCCCCGGAATGGCAGCCGGGAGAATTACTGACCACCACGGACTCACTGGAATTGCTGAAGCACACCAAGATTGACGTGCTGGTAGAATGCACCAACACCATTTTTGAAGCTTCCCATTACTGTCTGGCCGCCATCGCCCAAGGGGCTCACGTCGTTCTGATGAACGCCGAAGTGGATCTTGTCTTCGGCACCCTGCTGGCGCACGAGGCGAAAAAGAAAGGGGTGGTCGTCTCCTCCGATGCCGGGGACCAGCACGGGGTCCTCGCCACCATGGCGGATGAAATCCTGTTGTGGGGCTTCCGGATCGTTCAAGCCGGCAACATGAAGGGATTCCTCCATCGCCATGCGGACAGTGAGCATGCCCGTCCCTGGGCGGAGAAAAACCGCGGCAGCGTGGTTCAAACCCTGAGCTACACGGACGGTTCCAAGATGAACATCGAGCAGGCTCTGATCGGCAACTATCTTGGCCTCACTCCCATCAAGCCCGGCATGGAAGGCCCCAAAGTGAAGGACATGCGGGAGATCCTCGACGCCTTCGATTTTTCGAAATATGGCGACCAAGGCCGCGTCGATTACACCGAGGGAGTCCCCTGGCCTGGCGGAGGCGTTTACATCGTGGGCTATTGCGATGATGACCAGCAGGACTTCCTCCTCAACTACTACAAAGTCTGCGCGAAGCGTCCCTATTATCTGTTTTTCCGTCCCTATCACCTCTGTCACCTCGAAACGCCCCGCGCCATTGCGCAGTGCTATTTCGATCAACGGGCAGTGATTCCGCCCCCCTTGGGCAAAAAGCTGAATGATGTCTATGCCTATGCCAAAAAGGATCTCCCCGCTGGCAGCACCATCCATCACGCCATCGGAGGGGATGAGGTCTATTGCATGGTCAATGCCAGAGAAGAGGCGGAAAAGGAAGACGCGATTCCCTTTTATTGGCTGGAGCCCATTGAGGGACAGCACGCCAAACTCCTCGTCGCCAAAAAGAAGGATGACCCCATCCGCTTTTCCGATGTGGAGCTGCCCAACACTCCTTACCATGACATGCTCCGCCAGCAGGAAGTTCTGGTTAATTCCTGAGAACCGTCCCCTTTCTCCCCTTCCCTTTTCAGTGAGACGCTCTGTTCCATCCGAAAGGAGCCCAGTTCTTGGCCGTCCGCCCAAATACAAGGAACCAAGTCGCCCTGTGACTCTGACGTTGCCGGAATCGACCCTGAACAACTTGAAGCGGATCGATCCGGATCGGAGCCGGGCCATTGTCAAACTCACGGAAGAAGCCCTGCACCAACCCTGCCAACCGGCGTTTTCCGAGATCATCAAAGTGGCTCCGGAAACGGGATTGCTGATCGTGGGGCCCTGCAAAGCATTGGCCAAGATTCCGTTTCTCAGATTGATTGAGGTGGCGCCCGGCAGATTTTTGTTGGCCTTGGAACAAGGGCATGACTTCCGCAGCCTTGAACTGTCCCTCTTGGATGTGGTGGAGACCATCCCCGCCGAAGAGTTCCAGGAGCATCGACTGGTCCTCGACCTCATCGATCACATCAAAAAGTTGCGCCAATCCGGAAGTGTCCGGATGGGCGAGATCCTGTTTGTGAGGATATAGAGGCTCTCCCCTTCGCCTCGGCTTTTTTTGAATTCGGGAATACTTCCTGACCTGGTAGGGACATTGCCCCAGTATACCGAAAGTTGCCCCTTACGAAGGCCTTCCCGCGGCCAAAACCAGGGCCAAATTAAGCCATCCGGGGAAGCCGGCGTCAGTCCCGGCTTGACCTAAACCCGCGGGAGGCAGTGACTGTCGCCAAGGAGAAAGGAACTTCCTTCCTTTCAGGGCTGGGAGTGAATTTCCTGCTCCAGCCTCTCACTGAGCCATTGCTTCATCATGCTCTGGTAATTGAGATAACGGGCTCTCGCGAGGCGTTTGATCCGGGACAGCATTTGGGGATCGAAGCGAAGGGTCACCGTGGTCGATTCTCTCACCGCAGGACGGTGGATCGACGAATTCATGAGTCTTCCATCGATGCTGTGTTCACTCCAATAGGCCGCTTCGGCTTTTTCGTCGTCAAGGACAGGGATTTCTTTCCAGCTTGTTATGGTGTTCACAGCGTTGTTGCGGGTCGTGGGGTCAGGTCACAGCATTTCGGCGTTTTTGCGTTCATAGAAGGTCTGCTCCTCCGTGGTAAACTCCCGAGCCAGGATGACCCGGTAATTTTTGCCATCCGTCCAAAAAACACTGAAGATCCCCCGACTCGCCAAGGTCCGGCCCAAATTGAAATACCGTGCTTCCGCCCCGCCATACTCCGCGGCGTCAGGCAGAAGGCGAATGGCAAAAGGATCCTCAAAAGATTCCGCGATCTCTTTTGGGCCGACCTGTTTCAGGTCAAAATGCACGTCCAGCCAGTCAAACTCCATGTGATAGGGGTAAATAGAAGTATCCGTCGTTCAGGATATGAAATCAAGGACCATACCGTGCTATTTGGAGACATCGGGCGGGAATCCCCTGATCGGAAGTCGGCAGGAAGGCGCAATCGCGGTTCGCTTTTTGGTCGGAGAGGCCTGGTTTTCCACCAGTTATTCACATTTTTCCCACAAGGTTGCCACTACCCAAAATGCAGGGATCCAAAATCGCCTCCAATCCCCTTGCCGGCAACGATTCCGCCACTTCCGGGAACAATTCCGAACTTCCAAATCCTTTTCTCAAGCCCGCACCGCCGCCTAGTCCCACAATGATTCCAGCCTTTTTTCAGTTGTTGAAAAAAACGGCTGCGAAAAACGAGAAGTGAGCTACACTTCGCACTTTCGCCCACCTTCGTTACCGGAGGCTTTTCGCGGTCTACAAACGCCCGTTTCAGGATCGGGAGGCGATTTTTCCCCAAGTTATTCACAGCCTATCCACCTTCCGATGTCCTACCAGAACGTGACCCCGCCCTCCGGTGAAAAAATCACTCTTTCTTCCGAAGGAGCGCTCCAAGTCCCCGACCAGCCGATCATCCCCTATATCGAAGGTGACGGAACAGGCCCCGACATTTGGAAAGCCAGCCAGGTGGTGTTCGATGCCGCGGTCGAAAAGGCCTACGGCGGAAAACGCAAGATTTCCTGGTTTGAAGTCTATGCCGGAGAAAAATCATACGAACTTTTCAAGGACAGGGTGTCGGATCTCGGCAAAGCCTGGCTGCCTGATGACACGCTGCAGGCGTTCCGGGAATACCTCGTGGGGATCAAAGGCCCCCTCACCACCCCGGTTGGTGGAGGGATCCGTTCGCTCAATGTGGCGCTCCGTCAGATTCTTGACCTTTACGTCTGTCTGCGCCCAGTGCGCTGGTTTGACGGCGTCCCCAGTCCCGTCAAACAACCCGAACTGACCAACATGGTCATTTTCCGGGAAAACACGGAAGACATCTACGCCGGCATTGAATTCCAGGAAGGCACGGAAGATTGCAAAAAATTCCTGCAATTGTTCGAAGAACATTTTGCCGCTCGCTTTGGGAAAATTCGATTCCCCAATTCCACCGGCATCGGGATCAAGCCAGTCTCCCGGGAAGGCACGGAACGGTTGGTTCGAGCCGCGGCGGAATACACGATCGCCAACAAATTGCCCAGCCTGACCCTGGTGCACAAGGGAAACATCATGAAGTTCACCGAAGGCGCCTTCCGCGACTGGGGCTACGGATTGGTGAAGAACGAATACGGGGCGAAGGACCTCGATGGCGGCCCTTGGCAGGTCTTTGAGAAAGAGGGCCACAAAGTGGTGGTCAAAGATGTCATTGCGGACGCCTTTCTCCAGCAGATCCTGACCCGTCCGGCGGAATACTCGGTCATTGCGACGTTGAATTTGAACGGTGACTACGTCTCCGACGCCCTCGCCGCCTGTGTCGGCGGCATTGGCATCGCGCCCGGTGGCAACATCAACTACACCACCGGTCACGCCATCTTCGAGGCCACCCACGGCACGGCTCCCAAATACGCCAATCTTGACAAGGTGAACCCCGGCTCGGTGATCCTGAGCGGTGAGATGATGCTTCGCCACCTCGGCTGGACGGAAGCCGCCGACCTCATCATCAAAGGAATGAACGGGGCCATTGCCAGCAAACGCGTCACCTACGATTTCGCCCGGCTCATGGAAGGTGCCACGGAAATCAAGTGCTCCGCCTTCGGAGACAACATCGTGGCCCACATGGGCTGACCGATCCCCTACCGGCCACCTTCCCGAACCCCCAACCACCCAGACCACTATGGCAGACATCGACGGCACCAAGCAGGAAAAGAAAGACAAGGAATTCTTCACTCAGATTCCTCAGGAGAGTCCCGGCTATTTTCTCAAAGGATCTCACCAGTATGACTGGGGGCTGAAAAACCGGCTTTCCCGCGTGTTCAACCCCAAGGATGGACGCACGCTCATGCTGGCCTTCGACCACGGCTATTTCCAGGGGCCCACCACGGGGCTGGAACGGATCGACCAGACCATCCTCCCTCTCGAGCCCTACGTGGACTGCCTGATGCTGACCCGTGGAATTCAGCGTTCCATTGTACCGGCCAGCACCCAGAAAGCCATCGCCCTGCGCGCCAGCGGTGGCACCAGCATGGTCAGCCTGATGGATGAATGGGAAAGCACCGGCAGCGAGCCCGGTCTGCGCCGCCCCGGCTACGAACCCCTCTCCAATGAATGTCTCGCCTGCAGCATCGAAGACGCTCTGCGACTCAATGCCAGCGTCCTCGCGGTGCAGGTTTTCATCGGCAGTCAGCACGAGCGCCAGACCCTTGAGAACATGACCCGCTTGATCGACGAGGCCAACCGCTATGGCATCGCCGTCATGGGGGTGGTTGCCGTCGGCCGGGCCATGGCCCGCACCCCGCAGTATTTCCGCCTTGCCACCCGCATCATGGCCGAACTGGGGTGCCATCTCGTGAAATGCTATTACACCGACGAGGAATTCGAGACGGTCACCAGCTGCTGCCCCGTGCCGATCGTCATCGCCGGCGGCAAGAAACTTCCCGAGTTGGACGCGCTCAAGATGTCCTACAACGCCCTTGAGCAGGGAGCCTCGGGAGTCGACATGGGCCGAAACATCTTCCAGGCCGACAGCCCCATCGCGATGGTCCAGGCCGTCCGTGCCGTCGTTCACGAGGGTGCGAAACCGGAGGAGGCCTACGACCTCTATCGGCAGCTCAAAGGCTGACCTGTCCCCCATCTTCCATGATTGAGAAGCCGTTTCCCGGAAATCCCGGGACGCGGCTTTTTCATGTCCTCTCCCCGATCACTCCAGTCGGATGGCCGGTTCCCGATTGCGTTTGCCCCATCCGGCGAAGGCCCCCGCGAGCAGACTGAAGAGGTGTCCTTGCCAGGAAATCCCCGGCTCGCCAGGCAGCACTCCCCAGATCAGGGATCCATAGAGGAAGCCAACTCCCAAGGCAATGAAAAGGGAAGTCCAACTGCCTTCGACCAATCCGGCGACCAGGAGGAATCCAAAGTAGCCAAAAATCAATCCACTGGCACCAATGTGGACGGTGCCCCCCGGCCCGAGCAACCATACGCAGAGCCCCCCCAACCCGGCGACCAGGACGGTAACCTGAAGGAACTGCCCCATGCTCCGGGTGAGCAGCAGCCCTCCCAAAACCAGAAAAGGAACGGTATTGGCGGCCAAATGCCCCCAATCGGCATGCAAAAAAGGGGAGGTCAGCAATCCCCAAAGCCCCCGCCACTGCCGTGGCACGATGCCCCATTGATCGGGCTCAAACCACGAGCCGAGCATCCGGTCTGCAACCTCAACCAACCACATCAGGGCCACCATCGAAAGCAACAAGGTCAGGCGATCGCGCCATTCTTCGGTTTTCATGAGGGAGGTTCGGTCTTCTCCAGGAGGTGATGCAGACCGTCCAGGAAAGCCTTTTCCCGGTCGGCTTCGGACAGGATCACGGCGGGAACGTCCACGCCAAATTCTTCGCTCAGTGCTTTCCCGCACACGCCCGCGAGGGCAGCCGGTCCGGCCAAAACCAAGGGGTTTTCGCGGGGATGGAAGCCGCCGGTCAGCAGCGGGGCGAAATCCGCCTCGATGCAGGCGCCGATCAGCCAGGCAAGCCTCTCCAGAGCGGTGCCTTCATTTCGCAACGCCAGGACCCGGGTGGAAAACAGCGCGCGGGGCAGCCCTTCCCGGCGACATTCCTGCAGGCCCCGGCGAACCCAATCCCAGGGCAATTCGGCGGGTTTCCCGGCCACCACTGCATCGCTGAGAATGGTGTGATCCCGGATCGCGAGGATCAGTTCCCCGGTCAAACCGGTCCGACTGGCGAGAATCCGTCCCTCACGGGATACGGTGATCGCCTTCCAGTGGGACCCGAGGTTCAGCACCGTGAACGCACGCCCGCTCCATTCTCCCATCGCCAACCCCAGGCAAAGGGTTTCCTCCCCGCGCATGGCATCGATCAAAGCGCCGGCATCGTCGAGCGTCTTGATGCCGGGGACCAGGGATACCGGAAGCTCTGTCAGTTCCGGAAACGAAACGGTCCGCAGCCGCTCCGCCAACTCCAAGGCACCTGCGGGAGCAGGAATGTGGGGGACTTCGGCCAGCCCCAGCGACGAAGTGATCATGCCTGCGGCGAGGATCCTTTGCGGAACGACCTCCGGACATTGCCGACGAACCTCAGCCACGGCCTCCATGAAGGCCGTGCGCAGCCGACCGGAATGTCCCTCCCGGGCAGTGTCCCGCACGCCGGCCATGGCTTCCGCGCGGGCGATGGCGCGGCCACCGACCATCAGCCAGACCCTGAGATTGGTCGTGCCGGCATCCACGCCGATGAAATGCCCGCGGGTCATGGCGTGAGCAGGAGGTAAAGACTATCCGGAGGCAGATCCAAAGCCACGCCGGAATTTTCCCGGGTCAGAGGAATCTCGCGGATCGCATAGCCGTTCGGATCGAGCAACACGGCCTTCGTCAGCCGTGAATTTCGCAGCACAATCTTGCCCTGGGCATTCGCCACGCGCCATGGAGGGCCGCCGATGGCGATGATCTTCTCGCCTTCCACGGCATAAGCCGAAGATCCTTTTCCCACAGTGAACTTGGCCGCTTCGGTGCGCCAACCGGAAAGCCGGGCTTCCGTTCCGACCTGGAGCAGGATCCGCCCGCTCCGAGCGAGCGACTCGCCATCCATCGCCACCGCCTGGATCGTGGCATACGGGAGTGACGAGTCGATCGTCAGGTCCTGGAGTGCAAAATGCCCCCCTGCTTCCTCCAGAAATCCGCAGACGCCCTGCGCCGCCGGGGCATTCATCGTCGCCAGTCGCTTCCGGTAATTCCAGGACAATTCCCCCGTGTTGGACCGGATCACGCCTGCCCCGGGATCCCTCCAGGTGGCCAGATCGGCAACTTCCGCACGGCTGGCGGCAGCCCCGAGGTGAGATCTGACCGGTCCCACCAGATACGCCGCCCGGTTGACTTCACCGTGGTCCGAGGGCTTCCATCCGGGCGCCAATTCCGCCTGCTGCCGGGCATCCCCATAGACCTCATTGTCATCAATGACCGGGGCCTTCCGGTCAAGGAGGTCTTCCATGGTCCGATTCTCCAAGACCACCACCTTGCCTTCGGCAATCAGCCCCTTCCGGTAGATCAACGCATTCGCGGGGAACATCCCCATCTGCATCGGCCAGGCACAGTTCCATTTGTGCGTCGACTGCCACCCTCCCACGCGCCAGAAGGGCTTCCGGGGATCCAGCTCATACCAGGGAGTCTGCACGGAGAACCAACACACCGCGTCGAGCCCGTTCAGGCTCTGGTAAGCCGCCGTCAAAAACGCCCCCTCGGCCTGGTACCGTTCCGGATTTTTCCAGCTCGTTTCCGTGACGATGAAAGGGTGCCCTTCCTCTTGGCGGAAATTCACCGACAGCTCGAACGGCTTACCGAGGACACCTTCATTCACCAGATAGTCCCCGGCGTCGATCCGGTAGCCGTCGTTGGGTCCCTTGTGCTGATAGTCCGAGCCGACGTATTCGTTTTCCGCATCGATGTCCAAGGCGTGGTAGCTCCAGCGCTCCAACCCCTTGAGCCGGGCATCGTTTGCGGTCCGCCAATTGCTGGCGTTGAGCAACTGGTGGCAGCCCAGTTCCATGCGGAGGTAGTGCCCCATCTCCTCGTAAAACCGCCGTTGCCGTCGCGCGAGGAACTCCACCGTGTCCCGCAGCCGGGTGGCATGCCCCGCGTCGCGCGCGTCCTGGGTCAGCTCCCAGGTTTGCACCACGACCACCCGGTCGTGCTCCGGGTCATCCAGCGGATCGCGGCCTTGGCCCGGGGTCTTCTCGCCCCAGGCGGCACGGGCCGCCGCCACGTTGCCGTATTTCTCCGCGAGCCAGGCGCTGAACTGCCCGCCCAAAATCACCCGCTGCTCCTTTGGCAGCCCCTGCGTGGTCCAGAAGAAGAGGCTGTCTTCGTTGAGGACCTGCAGCACCGCGACGGTCGGGTCATCTTTGATGGCCAGTCCGGTGTGGGGATTCACCCGGGTGTAGAATGCCCGCGTCCAGGCCCGGTAGGCCGCCTGTAGACCCGGATGATAAAAAATCATGCCCTCCAGCGCCCCTTTGGGATCGCCTTCCAGCCCCCAGGAGGTGGGCGCGTCAAAGTGCGGATAAAACGGAGAAATCAGAACGTAGATGCCGTTGTCTTTGCAGGCACGGATGACCCGGTGCACCGCCGCGATGAGTTCATCGTTCACCGCATCGATCGCCGAGCCTTCCTTGGGCACGCAGACGGTGACGTGCAGTCTCACCAGATTCACCCCGAGCTTGGCGAGCCACCGGGACTGGGCATCCATCTGTTCCGGGGTGAAAGTCACCGCGTCCGATCCCACCGCCCAAAACCGCGCGGGACGGCCATCCCCCAGCACCAGATCGTTGCCATCTTTGGACAGGCGCACAAACCCCTTTTCACCGGACTGTGTTTCATTGAGAAACCGCAAATCCAACAGCGCGTCGTCGCGGAAGCGGTCGGGGGGCGGCGCAAAGGCCCAACTATTGGACTCGTCCAACGGCGTCTCCGCGCCCTCCGCCGGAACGAGCACAAGAACGAGGGCAAACACACCAAGACACAGGGACCGCATAGGCACCCAAACTGCTACCAAGCCCGCACCTTGTCGAGTTGAACCTCGTGATCCATCAGAAATCTCCCTGCGTGGAACGGTTTCCCCTTCAGGAGGCGGCGGGAGTCCGGTTGCGCCGCCTGACCAGAATCCAAAGGCCCGCCGCCGCGAGGAGCGCGGCCGCTCCCTGCAGCCAGAACCACGGCCCATACCACGGGGCCGACCGGTCGGGGTCCGGCAATGGCGGGCCCTCCGGGGTCCCATGATACCACGGAAATACGAATCCCGGAGGAGGCTTGGGACGCAATCCCAGCCGGACTTCGATGTTGAAGATGGCCTCCCGGGCAAAATTCTTATATCGTTTCACCCTCAACCTCTTGAGAAACTCGATGTCCTCCGCAGTTCCATAGGACCCAAGGTACAATATCGCCTCGGACACATACCCGCCCTGGGGATGTTCCTCTTCATGAAGCAGCCGCTCCCGCATCACCGCCCGGGCTTCGTTGCTGGCAATCCCGTGCAGCTGTAGGAGGACAAAAGCGGTTTCATCCCCTTTCTCGAGTTTGCTGATCAAAAACGGACCGGCCAGATCGGGATTCTCCTGAAGCCGTTTGGTGGCAGCTTCGGCACGGCGGTGAAATTCTTGACGTTCCTCCTCGTTCTTTGCAAAGGATGGATTGTCGGACAAATCGTTTCGAATTCTATCGATCTCCTGATAGGCGGTTTCGATCGTTTCCATCGTGACCTGTGCCATCGCCGTCACCGACACCACCAACCACAGCGCGAAAACCAGCGTTTTCATGGGGGGGAAGCGTTTCATGGGAGATAGGATTTTGCAAGCGTCAACCCCGGCCGATCCGGTTGGTGGCGCAACAGCCAATCCGCGTCGCGTTTCGGGAAGTGCAGGGGGCTCATCAACGGATTGTCACCAGGGGCTGCGATCTTTTTCCCCCGCATCAGATACCATTGGCTAAAATCGTGGGTATGGTCCAATCCCAGCAGATGTCCCAATTCATGCGCCAACGTGGTGGAATCTTTTTCCTTCAACGTCACCATCGCGAACCCTGCGAACATTACCGAGTCACTGGAGATGGCGATACCCGCCCGTTTTTCAGCTCCAGCGTTCAAATCAATCGCCGACGACACATACACCAAAGTAGGATTCTCGGCGTGATCAAACGGAGCGCCCTTGGGGCCTTTCAGCTCTTGGGCAAGCCTCGCGCTCGTAGAGTGGGCTCGCCAGGAATGCGGCCATGCATGCGCTATGGGGAGCCAGTTTTCCCGATCCATCAGAAATCTCCCTGCGTGGAACGGTTTCCCCCTTCAGGAGGCGGCGGGAGTCCGGTTGCGCCGCCTGACCAGAATCCAAAGGCCCGCCGCCGCGAGGAGCGCGGCCGCTCCCTGCAACCAGAACCACGGCCCATACCACGGGGCCGACCGGTCGGGGTCCGGCAATGGCGGGCCCTCCGGGGTCCCATGATACCACGGAAATACGAAACCCGGAGGAGGCTTGGGACGCAATCCCAGCCGGACTTCGATGTTGAAGATGGCCTCCCGGGCGTCATATTTATATCGTTTCACCTTCAACCTCTTGAGAAACTCGATGTCCTCCGCGGTTCCATAGGACCCAAGGTAGGAAATCGCATCGGACACATACCTGCCCTGGGGATGTTCCTCTTCATGAAGTAGCCGCTCCCGCATCACCGCCCGGGCTTCGTTGCTGGCAATCCCGAGCCTCTTCAGGAGAATATAGGCGGTTTCATCCCCTTTCTTAAGTTTGCTGATCAAAAACGGACCGGCCAGATCCGGGTTCTCTTGCAGCTGTTTGACGGCAGCTTCGGCGCGTTTCTCCATGATCGGTATCTCTGGAGAGTTGGATGGAAACGACACGGGGTCGTTGAGATCGTTTCGTACTCTGTCGAATGACCAGTAGGCGGATTCGATCGTTTCCATCGTGACCTGTGCCATCGCCGTCACCGACACCACCAACCACAGCGCGATAACCAGCGTTTTCATGGGGGGGAAGCGTTTCATTGGATAAAGGAGGTTGCAAGCTTCAACCCCAGCCGATCCGGATGGTGGCGCAACAGCCAATCCGCGTCGCGTTTCGGGAAGTGCAGGGGGCTCATCAACGGATTGTCACCAGGGGCTGCGATCTTTTTCCCCCGCATCAGATACCATTGGCTAAAATCGTGGGTATGGTCCAATCCCAGCAGATGTCCCAATTCATGCGCCAACGTGGTGGAATCTTTAAAGAGCAACGTCACCATCGCGAACCCTGCGAACATTGCCGAATCCACTTTTTCCGAGATACCTGCTGGATTATAGCCTTCGCCCTGGATTTTGTTCAAATTAATCGCCGACGACACATACACCAAAGTAGGATTCCTGGCGTGATAAAACGGAGCGCCCTTGGTCGGGATGACGGCGGCCTCCCGGACCAGCGGCAACTCTGAATACACCGGAGTGGACCACAGGGCGGTCTGGGTTGACGTAAAGGCCACATTGCGTACTACCTTTCCATCCCAGGGAGTGTCATCATCATAAATCTCCGTGTCCTGTTGTGATGTGAGCACCTTGGAGACCGTGGTGAATTTCAGCTCGATGCCCAGTTGGGCGTAGATTTCGCGGGCCGTCGTGAAGTCATTGGGGCCGCGCGTGATGCTGGCCCAATCCTCGCTCTCGTCGGGTTCCTTCAGGTAATACACCGCGGGATGGACCACGCGTTTGGCCTTCATGATGGGGAACTTGAACGTCGCGTTGCCGTAGGCCGGAATTCGCACGACGAGGTGTCCCCCCAGCGTTCCCCGGTGAGTGGGGTCCCCGGGATCGTCATCGGTAGGATCGAGATCGTAGCCGGTCCAGTCGCTCCTGCCCCGGATGTTGTTGCGGGCAGGGTCGAAGAAATCGTCCGCCTTGTTGGAAACTATTAGCATGGTGAAACCGTTTTCGTCCATGGTGATCTCCGTCTCCTCATCGACCACGCGGCCGTCGGCATCCAGAGTGCTGAGAAAGGCCTCGACGGTGGCGCCTTTGAGGATCGGCGCCCGAATCACCAGGCGATCCCGTTTTTTTAAAGATGACCTGTCCCCCTGTCGGTTTCCCCTTTGTCGGTTTCCTTTCTCAGACTGCGCGCTCTCTGTCCACCGTTTCGGGGGAAGTTCACACCACCAACGAAGCGAGCAACCACCGAACGCCGATGGACGCCGCATAATGCCCAGCTCAGGCACAAGGCGTGGTCGGGAGAAGCGTTGCAGGCCGGAGAGACGTTGCAGTTGCCCACAGCTCACGAACGCCGCTTGAGTAGCAGCACAAGCATCATCACGAACAGCGAGGCCAGCAGATAACAGATGCCGTTCAAGAGAGCGATTGAGAGGACATCAATGAAGCCTGTCGAGCCGAGCTGCCTATCCTCACCTGTCAGACTGGATGCAAGAGCTGTGCCTGGTGCTGCGAGCGCAGTGAACCACCCGAATCGATACGACGACACCTGTGCGCCATACGTGTCTTCGTTCCAAGCCACTAGAGCAGCTCCACATGCGCCAACTGTGCAGCCAATTACTGCCAGGATGACGACCGTTTTAGTCGCGCTGAAGTGGCGATTCTCACTTTTCTTCAATGACAGCTTCACGTTTGGCAGTGCGGCTTTCATACTTCTCGATCAACCAACCAGAAGGTGAGTCGGAAAGCTCCATCGTGATCTCCTCGCTGATCTTCTGCCTTCCTCGGACTGATGAAAGCGTTGCGATCAACTTGCAGCCTCCATTCATCCGCTCTGCATTAAAGGATTCGACCGTCGGCGACTGGAAGCCTGCTTCTGCCATCTTCTGCGGCAGCATCTGAAAATATGGATCATCAATAGAGCGCCCCTCAAGGAACGCTGCCTGAGCGGGTTTACTCATCGCTAGAGCGAAGGTGCGAAGATCGCCTCTTGCGAGCGCTGACATTGAAGCAACAAAGGTGTCGGCTGGTGACGAGACATGAGCCTTACTTGCCGACGGCCACTTTGCTTCGTTCATAGCCGCCTCAATAGGAGGCGATGCGATATGCAGGCTTCCAATCAGCGAAGGTGATTTCGTCGCCTGACTGCGGGTTTGCACCTTCTCCACAGTGCGGGTTGATTGCTCGGGATCAGCAGGCTGGCGAACCTCGATTCGATTGGCTGACCAAAGTCCAATAACGACCGCCAAAACGACGATCAGAACAAGGCATGAGACAATCGTGATGCGACGTGGGGCTACCATCCTGACGCCCCCTTTGATACCGTTTTCCACACTGGTGAAGCACCTGTCTCGTCCCAATAGGAGAACGTGGGTGGCGACGTGTTGAGATTGATCAGACAAGCGTTCCGACCGTTGGCACTGTCATTCGCATTCTTCCAAGCATCCGGGATGGAGTGGCCCGATTGAATCAACCCCGAAAAGTGGCTTGCAATGGTCGCGCCGCCTTGTGTGTCGGTCGGAGCTTTCCAGCAGTAGCCAAGGAAGTATTTCGGTCCAGTGGGTTCCCACTGAGCACCGGGAGACCAGGCTCCTCCTTTTGCGAGCCATTCGGCATACTGCGCCAGTCCAAAGCTTTGTGCGCGATGGTCTTTGATGTCGAGGACAGAGCAGCCAGCGATGATTGCCACATCCATGTCCTTATCCCATTGAACATCACCTGGGCCAATCTCTTCATCCAGAGTAGCGAGCTTTGCGTTGTTGTGATGACCGTGCCCGGAGTAGTAGAACCAGTCGGCTTGATCGCGTATCTGCCTCGTCTCCGATGTCGCAACGGTTGTTCCGTCTTTTGTAAGCTCAAAGCGGATGAGATCAACGCCGCCTTGCTTCAAGAACTGATTGTTCGCTCTAGCTTCAAGTTTGCTGTATTCGGTCAAATTGCTGGGAGCCTTTGTTCCTGGTAATCCGCCGTTGCCCTCACCTCGCGCCCTGCCTCGTTCATGGTAGCCATACGCAAGGATGTTGGATGCAAAGTTGTCGCTGTCAGTCCAGTTGCTTAAAGTATCCGTCGGAAGGGCCGTGTCGCAGGTCGAGAACTCGTTGATATTGTCCCTCTCGTTTGCCTGAAGTATGCCGATTCGCTCCAAGGTGTCCGGCTTGAATGTGGCGATGACGAAGCCTCCATTGGTGTTGTAAAGGAAGTCGGCTTCGTTGAACAAATCGACGTTGGCGGGGGTGCCTGAAAGTCTGTTTGCCATCGAGAACATTCTCAACTTGAAGCCCATCTCACGAAGCTTCTCAATCGTGTTCAGGGGTGCTGGTGCCTTGATCGAAATCGACGTGTAGCGCCCAGCTTCGTTCTCTCTGCCAGAGACGTTTTTCCATTCCTCAAGCGGAGGATTCCACTTTATCTCAATGGGGAGGAAGCGCGCAAAATAACCCCTGCCCCTTTCAAGAGGGGGATTCAAAATGACCGAAGTGGGGGTCAAGGAGAAGCCTGCCCCCGCGGAGCCTCCCTGCGCGGCAACGCGGGCTACGGTTTCTCCTTTTTTGATGAAGAAGGTCACTGCCTGGACGTTGGCCTGCTGGTGATTGGGCTCGGCCTGCGCGGTGAGGGGGCCATGCTCGATGAGGCAAGTCTTTTCCAGGTCTTCCATCACAGGTGACTGCGACGCCCAGCGGATTTCCGTGGCAAGGGCGTCGATGTCAAAGACCTGGGGAGCATCGGGGTTCCACTCTTGAGGGCTTCCGACGAAATCCGCGGGCATGGGCGGCGCTTCCACCGCTCCCCACCACGCCCGCGATTGGAAAGCCTCTTTGTCGGCCTCGGCGAACCGCCGCCACTCTCCCCGCGTGGCCAGCCCAGGGTAGCGTGCCACAGCCGACAGGCCGTCTGTAAAATGCACCGTCTCCCGCGGGCCTCCATCGTGCCACCGCTCCGAACCGCCGGCGCGGTTTCGGAACCACTGTTCGCCTGACGGGCCTCCACCGCCGCGGGTCCGCGGATCGATCACCAAGACCGACGGTTCCATCGGGGGATCGAATTTCCCATTGCCGTTCTGATCTTGGAACCAGGTTTGCGCCAGGGCGTCCGACATTTCCGGCAGGAAACGGTAACCTTCGGCGGCGGGATTTCCCTCGTATCCCCCCTCGGGCAGCGGAGTGGCACTGGGACGGGACGGCTCCCCCGAATCGAACCCCTCGTTGTCGTTTTGGTCCAGATACCACCAATAGACGGGACTCTTGACGAACTCTCCCGTGCGGTAAAAAAGCCTGCCCCCGCGAAGCAAAAACCGGGGAACGCTGGTCGTCGCGGGATCTTCGCCGGACACGGCGGTCTCGCCGCTGGTGGCGCCAGCCTCTCCCACGGTGCCGGTGGCGGCGGACTCAGGGGTGTCTCCGCCAACGGGAGACTCTCCCGCAGCCTCGCCGCTTCCCGAGTCCGGGAGGGGAGAGACCGCGCCACCATTTGCCCCGCCGCTCCCGGAGTCTCCACTCCCGGGCGTTTCGGAATCGCCCGGGTCGGCGGGATTCAGTGGATCGGTCTGAAGCAGAATTTCCTCGCTGTCGAACCACCCGTCCTGGTCGCTGTCCCACGAGAAGGGATCGGTGCCATAGGCCATCACCTCCAAACGGTTGCTCAGCCCGTCGTTGTCGTAGTCGGCGGGGCCGTCGGTCGGGTCCAGCGGATCGAAGGAAACGAAACCGCCGAGGGCTTCGGCCAGTGGCGCCAGTGTCAGATACTCGACTCCGTCGGGGATGCCGTCGCTGTCGCTATCCACATTGTTGGGATCAAGGACTCGTGTCTCCCAGTATTCATAGTTCTCCCAAACCAAGGTCGTTGGATCGTAGAACAGATCGGAGGCAATGAGGTAGCTCCCGGAGACGGTCAGCTCAAAATCATCCTCCAGTCCGTCGCCGTCACTGTCGGGACCGCCGTTGGGCCACCCTCCGGACCCTGCTCCTATGGGAGGGACAGGCTGTTCGCCGGAGCCGAAAGGCCCGTCGCCATAGTCGAAGTAGCCCGGACTGGTGTTGTCTCCACCCGCCGCATCGGTGTATCCAGAGTCGGAATAGCCGGGGTCGGTCTCCCAGGGATCCGGATAATACTCCTCCGCGCCATCGCCGTCGGAGTCATAGTAGTATCCTGCCTGCACCTTTGTGGGTAGAGGAGACACGGCCGAATTGAGGAGGGCGGCGCAGAGGAGCGCCCGGCCCAACCGGGACCGCCAGCGGTTCAGGGAAAGATGATGAAAATTCGGGGGGGGGGCACCGCGTTTCATGGTTGACCGATCTGGTAACCGAGAATGTCAAAAACGTCGGACTGTGGCAACATTATTTTGTGTCGATGACTATTTTTTCTGGCGATGTAGATCGGCGCCTCCACGACAAGCGCGACATGGAGGCAAGCCGCGAGCCACAGATCGGGCATCTCGAAACGCGTAAGGAAGCGAACAAAGCCCGTGAGCCAACTGAAAAATGAAGCTCTCGCTGGTGGCGTTATTGACGGAACGCTTGGTTTTCTTCCTAATGGCTGAGCCGGTTTTTCTAGAGGGGAGGCCACCGGATCCAAACCCTCGGCCAAGACCATTGGTCGGCGCTCCTCACGTTCATAGGCTCCGTCCATGACCTGGGAGCCGCGAACCCTGCCGCGACGAGGCGCGTGCGGGATGCCTTTGAAAGCTAAAGGTTCAAGGGAAGGGAAGTCGACTTTTGTCGAAACTCGGGACCGCCATTCACAGGCTGGGAGGTAAACTCTCCCCAGAGTGGCTCCAATGAACCAAGTGTCAAAAACATTCGTCAATAAAATTCACCCCAAGTTGGAATGCTCTGGTGCGAAACGTGTTCCCCTTCAGGCGGAGCTTGGATGTCGATTTCGCCGCCTGACCAGAATTCAAAGGCCCGCCGCGGCCGCGCCTCGCGGCCAGAACCCCGGCCCATACCAGAGGGATCGACCGGTCGGCATCCGGCAAAGGAGAATCGTGTGCCGGGCAGATCCAAGGCCGCCCCTCCCGCGGAGGGGTCACTCCACGACGTTGAGGAATTTCTCCTCCACGAGACGGTGCACGTGATCCCTCACTTCCTCGGCTTCGATGTGGTCGATGACCTGATTGAGGAAGCCGAGGGTGATCATTTTGCGGGCATCCGAGGCGGGAATGCCACGGGCCCGGAGATAGAAAATCTCGTCGTCGCTGATCTGGCCGGAAGTGGATCCGTGGCTGCATTTGACCTCATCGGCGTTGATTTCCAGACCGGGCATGGAATTGGCTTCGGCCTCGTCACTGCCCAGCAGATTCC
The DNA here is from genome assembly GCA_024233005.1 of Akkermansiaceae bacterium. Taxonomy (GTDB): domain Bacteria; phylum Verrucomicrobiota; class Verrucomicrobiia; order Verrucomicrobiales; family DEV007; genus JACKQE01. The sequence continues at coordinate 73,144 of JACKQE010000004.1, forward strand.
GGCAGGTCTGAAAGGCGTCCGTGAAATGGGCGCCCTTGTCGACACGGATCAGACCCGAGAAAATGGTGCGGGACTTGTCATAGAGCGCGTTCTTGTAGAGGAGGTCGCTGGTGGTGCGTTCCGCCTCATGGGACTGAAGCGTGCGCTGGTCAAACTCCTGCTCTCCGGTGGCAAGATTCACCGAAAGCATCCGGCTGTCGGCCCCTGTGCCGGTCATCCGGCTCAGACTCTCCGTCCGGGTCCAGCGACTGCCCAGATTGACAAAACAACCCCGAGCCTTGGCATCCCTGCCGACCCTGGTGGCATTGATCTGGACATGACGGGAATGTCCGTTCCAGTTCTGCAGTGCCGTGTATTCGATCTGGCCTCCCCGCTCCGCGGCAAGGTCGGTGAGAGCCACCGCCACGGTGGCGTCATGGGGATTGAGGGAACAAAAATACTCGATGACCCGGATGTCGGCCTGGTCCTCGGCCACGATCAGGGTATGGGGGAACACCGCGGTGTTTTCGCCGGTGGCCCAATGGTAAATTTCGACCGCGCCTTCCACCTTGGTTCCCTCGGCCACGTGCAGGAAGATCCCGTCGAGGTCTGCCGCGCCGTGCAGGGCGGCAAATTTGGCTCCGCCGAGGGGCGCGCCTTCCCGCATGAAATGAGCCCGGACGAGCTCGCCCTGAGTCAGGATGGCCTCCCGCAGAGGCAGACAGATCACGCCGGCCCGGCCCGTCAACTCGCCGGGATCCGTCAGGACGGGACGTCCGTTGAGGAACACAAAACGGGCGGCGGCGTGCGGGGTGAACTCGGAACGCTCCAAGACCTCTGCAATCTGCGATTCCGCCGGGGCAACCGCGGGTTCCAATGCATCCATCCGAGACAGTTTGAGAGTGGCGAAGCGCCAGTTCTCATCCGTCCGCTTCGGGTCGGGCAAGGTCACCAGATCCCGCCAGGAGCGGGTCTGGAGTTCCCGGAACCACTCCGGCAGTTGGGGATCGGGCGTGGGCAGAGCGGCGGCGGCGAGCCACTCGGTGCGGGCATTGGCAAGACTCATGGGATCCGGGACGGTGTCGTCAGATGGGGTGTCGGGCATGAAAAGGGCAGGAAAAAAGACAGATCGTGGAGCGGAGACATTCGGTCAGCCGACACTGCCTTCCATTTCGAGATCGATCAGGCGTTTCAATTCGACGCTGTATTCCATGGGAAACTCCCGGACCAGGTCATTGACGAATCCATTGACACTGAGGCTCATGGCTTCGCCTTCGGAAAGACCCCGCTGTTGCATGTAGAAAATCTGCTCGGCACTGACCTGGCTGACACTGGCCTCGTGCTGGACCGCGTGCTGATTGCCCCGCACCGTGATCGCCGGATAGGTGTCGGTGCGGCTGCGGCTGTTGATGAGCAGGGCATCGCACTCCGTGTTGTTCCGGCAGCCTTTGAGATGCCGGGGAATGTGGACCTGCCCGCGGTAGGTGGACCGGCCTTCCCCGACGGAAATGGACTTGGAAACCACGTTGGAGGTGGTCTCGTCGGCGGCATGGATCATCTTGGCGCCGGTGTCCTGGTGCTGGCCGGTGTTGGCCAAAGCGATTGAGATGACTTCTCCGCGGGCCTTGCGCCCTTTCATGACGACACCGGGATATTTCATGGTCAGCCGGGACCCGATGTTGCAGTCGATCCAGCGGACTTCCGCGTTCTCATGGGCGATGGCCCGTTTGGTGACGAGATTGAAGACATTGTTGCTCCAGTTCTGCACGGTGATGTACTGGATCTTGGCATCCTTCATCGCGACCAGTTCCACCACCGCGCTGTGCAGGGTGGCGGTGTCGAATTTGGGGGCGGTGCAGCCTTCCATGTAGGTCACTTCGGCGCCCTCGTCGACGATGATGAGGGTCCGCTCGAACTGACCAAACTGCTCGGCATTGATCCGGAAATACGCCTGGAGCGGGTGGCGGACCTTCACGCCGGGAGGCACGTAAATGAAGCTGCCGCCGGAGAAGACCGCGCTGTTGAGCGCGGAGAACTTGTTGTCCCCTGTCGGGATGACCTTGCCGAACCACTTCCGGAACAGCTCGGGGTGCTCCCGCAGGCCTTCCGTGGAGTTGACGAAAATGACGCCGTCTTTGGCGACCTCGTCCTTGATGTTGGAATAGGCGGCTTCGCTGTCGAACTGGGCCTCGACCCCGGCAAGGAACTTGCGCTCTTTCTCGGGAATGCCAAGGCGCTCGAAGGTGCGCTTGACATCGTCCGGCACATCCTCCCAGCGGCGCGTCGCCCGCTGCTTTTTGGCGAGGTAGTAGCGGATGTTTTGGAAGTGGATGTTCTCCAGATCCCGGCTGGCCCAGTGGGTCGGCATCGGCTTGTCTTCGAAGACTTTGAGAGCCCGCTGGCGGAAGTCCCGCAGCCAGTCCGCTTCATCTTTGACATTGGAGATGTAGTCGACAACCCCGGCATTGAGGCCATAACCGGCGTCCAAATCATAGTCCTCCGGGTAGGAGAAATTTCCGTCCGATTCGATCTGGACGGCTTCGAGAGTGGCTGAGTCGTGTGACATGGCGATTGCTTTCTGTTCTGGGTGGGGGCCTTCCGGCCCGGGGCGTCAGGCGGCGAGTTCTTCTTTGACCCATTCGTAGCCCTTTTCTTCGAGCTCCAAGGCGAGGTCTTTGCCCCCGCTGCGGACGATACGGCCGTCCCACATGACGTGCACGATGTCGGGCACAATGTAGGAGAGAAGGCGTTGGTAGTGAGTGATGACGAGAAAACCCCGGTCCTTGGAACGCAGAGAATTGACCCCTTGGGCGACAACCTTGAGGGCATCGATGTCGAGGCCGCTGTCGGTCTCATCGAGCACCGCGTATTTCGGATCCAGCATCATCATCTGAAGGATCTCGTTGCGCTTTTTCTCCCCACCGGAGAAGCCTTCGTTGACCGAGCGACCGGTAAAACTTTTGTCCATTTCAAGCTCCGCCATTTTGGCATACATCTCTTTATAGAACGCGACGGCATCGATCTCTTCGCCATCGGGGAGGCGGGCCTGCCGGGCTGCCCGGATAAAATTGGCATTACTGACTCCGGGAATTTCGTTGGGGTATTGGAAGGCCAGGAACATGCCGGCCCGGGAGCGCTCATCGACGCTCATGGCGAGTAGGTCGATGCCGTCCATCAGAACCTGCCCCCCCGTCACCGTGTAGTCTTCATGCCCGGCGAGGACTTTTGCGAGAGTGCTTTTCCCTGTACCGTTGGGCCCCATGATGGCGTGGACTTCGCCTTTGGGCACGGTCAGGTTGAATCCTTTGAGAATTTCCCGTCCGTCGATTTCGACGCTGAGATCTTTGATAACGAGGGAACGGCTGATGTCGGGTTCAGAGGTCATGGATGGTTAAAAAAGGTAATGAAGGGGAAATCAAACTAGTTGCGCGGGTTGGCTGGCACAGGTGGGGCAGAGTCCCCGCATCGCGACTTCGAGATGCTCCACCGAAGCGCCGTCCGGCATGGCCCAGGCGAGGGTGGCATCGGCGGCCGGTTTCAAATCGACATCCAGCACCTCGCCGCAACGGGCGCAAAGAAAATGGGCATGAGGCCGGAGATTCGGACAGAACCGGGTCGCATCACGCGCCACGTTGACCTGTTTGACGACACCGGCCTGAGCCATGGTGTCGAGACAGTTATACACAGTGGCCAGGGAAATGCCGGGCATGCGGCGCTTGGCACGGGAATACACCTCCTGCGCGGTGGGATGGTCCCGTTGGTCCAAGAGAACATCATAGACGACCCTGCGCTGCTTGGTCATGCGGAATTCGCCCGACCCGACATGCAGCGTTTCTTCCTGATGGTCCTCGTGGTTCATAGTACTTCCATAGCCCAGTTTTTAATGAGATCAAGAATTATTCTAAATAAGGAACTGAAAATTCTGCCACCCGGAGGCAGAAATTTTGGGGGAGAAACAAGTAATTCTCCACCAAACGGTTAGAAAACCGGAGGGCCCCGATGGCTCTGTCAGTCGGACGGAGAATGATGCCGTTCCATTCCAACTCCACCGACCAAAGAATGCTGAGGGCTCGATCCGAGAAAGGTCACCCATTCCAGGAGTCCTGCTCCCCACGATCAGAAAGACGCTGTCTTCACCGGAGAAACCGCTGAGTCCCCCATTCGAAGGACCTCTGACCGTGACCGGACGCGCTCTCAGAGAAACAAGTGATTCTCCGCCAACAAATTGAGCGCCTGCCTGGTCTCGCCAAAGCAATCCGTGAGACGGCGATAGACCTCGTCCAACTCAAATTCCACCGCCAAGGGATGATGCCGCGCCTCCAGAAAGGCATTCCTCGCCACACTTTCGTAGTAGCGGAGGTCGGGCGCTCCCCGTCGGAGCGAACGATGCTGGAGAAACTGGGGAAAGAGCCCCGAGAGCCAGAGAAAGTGATTGCCGCACTGGACCTGCAAGAAAAACCGCTCGTAGTTCCCCGCCCCTTCCAGGTCCTTCAAAAAGTCGAGATGATAGGTGAAATCGACTCCAGGATTCCGTTCCCGCCGCTCCGCCAGAGGCTCGCCATGGGCGTGACCAGCCAGGACGCCCGCGACATAGTCGCTCACGAGAGAGTCATGAATGCCCGCCCGATGAAGGTTTTTCCGCACCAGGACGAGGAAATACAGTTCCGGAGTGATGCCCAAGGGACCAGGGGGATCCACCACGGCGTGGAAGACCTTGTCATCGTCCAGTAGAAGATCAAAGTTCTCCGGATCGAGGAAAATTCCTTCCAATCCGCCGGGATCGTCCCGGCCGGTCAGTACCCGGGCCAGGAAATGGAAGTCACGGGGCTGGAGTCGGTCACGACACGATTTAGAAGGCGTCATCATGGGAATCTTTCCATAGCATTTGCCGGACCAAGTCATGATACCCGGACGGCGCTGGGTTTGGCAATCCAGGAATGTGACCACTTTCCGCCACGAATCCCTCTTGTCGCATAGGGTCGAAGAGGCGATGAGTCCCTCCATGGATCCATTTTTCAAGGAACTGGGACACACCGTGGCGGAGCGCTGGAAGCGCGCAAATTTTTCACTCGACGCCTTTCCGGGAATTGCCCTGGCGGTGCTTGAGGAGCGTCCGCCATCGGAGCACGTCGATCTCCCCGCCCTGATGCGGGAGTTTCTTCTCGAGGACGACCAACCCCAGCAATCCCAATCCGGGTTCGGCCAGCCTGAAGTGATCGCATTTGATCATCCCAAGTTTTACATCCAGTTGCTCTTCTGGATGGAGGGCACCACCGACATCCACCAGCACGAATTCTCCGGCGCGTTCCACGTTCTCTTTGGCTCAAGCATTCATGCCCTGTACACGTTCGAGAATGCGCAGTCCATCACCCCGCATTTCCGAACCGGGGACATCCGGATGGAGCAGATCGAGCTGCTCGAAACCGGACGCACCGTGCCCATCGTATCCGGCAGAGAGTGCATCCACTCGCTCTTTCATCTCGACATGCCCTCGGTGACAGTCGTGGTCCGCACCCAGCACGATCCCGGCACTGGTCCGCAGTTCAACTATCTGCCGCCCCACGTGGCTTTCGATCCGATCTACAACGATGCGTTGACCCTGCGCCGCAAGCAGCTGCTCGATGTTCTGGAGCAGATCGAGGATCCCTCCTATCCGGAGCTGATCCGGGAAATGGTGGCCGACCTCGATCTGGAACGTGGCTTCTTCATCCTCCAGAGCTGCATGGGCCCGCTGCAGCAGCTCGACGAATGGGAGGAAACCCTCGCCGTGTATGAAGCAAAGCACGGATCCGCCGCCGCAGGAGTCTCCGCCACTTTGGAGGAAAATGTCCGCCGGGAGATCATCAAGGAACTACGGGGTGCCATTGCCGAGCCGGAACTCCGCTTTTTCCTCGCGCTCCTGATGAATGTCCCAACCCGCCAGGACCTGCTGGCGATGGTCGGGCAGCGATTTCCTGAAGAGCCTCCGGTGGAAACCGTGCTCCGCTGGGCCGGGGAATTGGGCGGAATTTCCGAGGAATGTCATGCCATCCTCGACGCGGAATTTCCTGACGTTCCGGGTATCCCGGAGAAGGAGCAACCAGGGATTTTCCTCGCCGTGCTGCGCCACTTTCTGGAAGGCGGCTCGCACCTCTCCTCCTCACTCACCGGGTTGTCCGCCGCAGAACTCGGTGAAATCCGTGCTGCCTTCGAAGGATCCAGTCTCTCGGTGCTGGTGCGTTGAGCCTTCCGGCGGGAGATTCATCACTCCCCGGAATCCTCCGCAAGACGCGCCACGTAAATGGTGTGGGAGCAACGCCTGGCCTGGGGATAGGCCTTCACGGCCACCGCGTCGACTTCGAACCCATTCCGGTTCAGCCGCTTGACGAAGGCATTGTCCTTGCTTGCGGACCAATAACCAACCAGCCCTCCCGGTGCGAGGGCCGGCTTGATGAGGGTAAATCCGTGATGGTTGTAGAGGCGGGCATTGCGATCCTGCACCATGGCCACGGGTCCGTTGTCCACATCGAGCAGAATGGCATCATAGGGAGCCGAGGCGCCGCGTTTCAGGACGTGCAGCACATCCTCGACAAAAACCTCGACCCGGGAGTCCTGCAGCAGGGCGCCGTTGACTTCTTGAAGGAACTCCCTGTTCCACGCCACCACCTCGGGCAGCAGCTCGGCGACATGCACCACCGCATCCCGTCCGACGATCTCAAGAGCACGGCCGAGGCTGAACCCAAATCCCAATCCCCCGATCAGCACGCGGGCTTTGGGCAGACGCCGCAGGCGTTCGCAGGTCAGCGAGGCCAGCATTTTTTCCGACTCGGAGGCATTCGTCCCCATGAGTGGCTCGCGGTTGGCCCGCAGGTAGAACTCCCTGTCCTGCGTGTGAAGAGACAATTCGGTGCCATCCGCAGTATGGGTTTGGGCCAGGGTGATGAAAGGTTTCATGAAAGAAAGTGGCCCGGAACGGGAGGAGCGAAGCCATCCACCGCCGCCAAGGGGTCAGCAGAAGCAAAAGGAAAGGATCGATCCGGGGCCGGACAGTGTGGCACCACTGAAGCGATTGTCCACCCCGGGAGCGCCTCCCTTGAAGGATCGGGGTTCCTGCCCGCAGGACGCCTCGCGGAGCCATAGCAGGAACGGATCCTTTGTCCGATCCCCCTCAGGCCGCCCGGCGCTGCGCTTTGGCGGGTTTCTTGAGCGCCGCGACAATCCGATAGCCGAGCAGCACCGCAACCATGAGGCCGAAGATCACCGGCCAGGTGATGTCGGATTTCACCAGCATGTAGTAATGCACCACTCCGCCGATGGTGAGGACATAGGTCAGCCGGTGGAGCTGTCCCCAGCGCTTTCCCCCGAGCTTTTTGATCATGGCATTCGTCGAAGTGATGGCGAGGGGCAGCATGAGGGCAAAACTAAACATGCCCACCGCAATGAAGGGACGCTTGGCGATGTCGCCGGGCACCGACAGGAGCAGCCAGTTGCGGTCAAACGCGAGGTAGGTCAGGAGATGGGCAACCCCGTAGAAGAAAGCGATCAATCCCAAGAGCCGACGCTGCTTGAGGAGCCAGTTCCAGCCGCAAAGTTTGCGCAGCGGCGTCACCAGGAGCGTGATGATGAGAAAGACCAGAGTGAGCACGCCCGTGGCACGGGTGACAAACTCCACCGGGTTCGCCCCCAATTGACCTCGCCAGGCGTCGATGGCGATGAGGAGGGCCGGAAGCAGGCCGTTGACGAAAACGAGCTGACGGTGAAAACGGGAATCGGTGCTGAAAGTCATGGCCGGTCAAAAAAACTTCCGCAAGTCGAGGTCCTTGTAGAGGTGGGCCACCTGCTCCGCATATCCGTTGAACATCAATGTCTCGCGAAAGCCGGGTTCTCCAATGCGCCTTTCATGGGCCTGGGACCACCGGGGATGACTGACGGTGGGATTGACATTGGAGTAGAAGCCGTATTCCCTCGGAGCGGCGAGGTTCCAAGTAGTGGGAGGTTCCTTGTCGGTGAGCGTGATCCGGACGATGGACTTGATGCTTTTGAATCCGTATTTCCAAGGCACCACGAGACGGATCGGGGCCCCGTTCTGGTTCGGCAGGGTTTTGCCATAGAGCCCGGTGGCGAGCAGCGTCAGGGGGTGCATCGCCTCGTCGAGCCGGAGTCCCTCAACATAGGGAAGATCGATCCCCGCGAAGCGGTGGTCAGGCATCTGTTTCTCATCGAAATAGGTCTCGAAGGCCACATGGGTGGCACCACTCAGCGGTTCGACCTGTTTGAGAAGTTGGGACAACGGGAACCCCACCCAGGGAATGACCATCGACCAGCCCTCGACACAGCGGAAGCGGTAGGTCCGTTCCACGGGATTGATCTTGAGCAGGTCGGAGAGGTCGTAGGTCCGGGGCTTGCCCACCAGTCCGCCCACTTCGACTTTCCAAGGATCGGTGACGAAGTTCTTCGCCTTGGACGCGACCCGGTTCTTGTCGGTCGAGAATTCGTAGAAATTGTTGTAGCCCGCGATCTGCTCAAAGGTGTTCTCCACCTCATCCATGCCAATGAGCGGCACCTTGAACTCATCCTCCACGGCGCTGAGCACCACCCCGGTGTTGCTGACCTCGGCCTTATGGCGGAAGGCACGGTAGAGCCCGGACGTTGCCAGAAGACTCCCGGCCCAGATGCCCGACTTGATGAAGAGCCGCCGGTTCTGGTAGGTCGCCTCCGGGGTGATCTCGCTGGAGGGTATTTTGGGAATATCGCTCATCGGTGATCAGAAATAGGATCGCCCCAACAGAACCCCGTCCCCCTATATTTGCCAGCAAAAATGCCAACATCATGGGGTCCGTGATTCCGTTCCCGGATGGCTACCGGGCGACGCGGAGAAATATCGGGCTCGCCAGGACTCCATGGCGGGGCGATCAGGTAATCAAACCCCTTTAAACCAACCCCTGTCTCCCTCAGCATGCCCCTGCTCGATCAACTCTTCTCCTTTGGCGCTGTCCGCAAGGTCATTTGGCGGCTCTGGTATCCCTACCTGACGCGCCGGTTGCGCGGCGAGTCGGTCCTGTTCCTGAACTATGCCTTTGAGACCGATCCTCCCGCCGCGCTTCCGTTGGAGCCGGAAGACGAACCGGACCGTTATTGCATCCAACTCTACCACCATGTCGCGTCACAGGTGGAATTGCAAGGCAGGCAGGTCCTGGAGGTGAGTTGTGGTCATGGAGGCGGAGCGTCCTGGATCACCCGTTCGATGGCCCCGGCCCGTTACACCGGACTGGATCTGAATGCCAGCGGAGTCCGCTTCTGCCTCTCTCGGCACCAACTTCCGGGTCTGGATTTTCTGCAAGGGGACGCCCAGTCGCTCCCCTTCCCCGATGGATCCCTCGATGCGGTGATCAATGTCGAAGCCTCGCACTGCTATCCTGATTTCTCTGGGTTCCTCGATGAAGTCGCCCGAGTCCTGCGTCCCGGAGGTTTTCTGCTTTATGCTGATTTCCGCTTCCGTGAACAACTCGCCGAGTGGGAGGACGCGCTGACAGGATCTCCGCTGGTAGTGGTGTCCACCCGCAACATCCGGGACGAAGTGCTGCGGGGCATGGACCGGAACGCGGAACGCAATGTCGCGCTGGTCCACCAGAGGCTGCCATGGTTCCTGCATTCCCTGGGGCGGGATTTTGCGGGAGTCCCCGGCTCGCGAATTTACAAGGCCCTGCAATCCGGCGCATTGTCCTACCGCTCCTGGTGTCTGAAGAAACCCTGATCTTGGACAAGTCAAGCGAGGCAACCCCTTCCGCCAGCCCCGCAGTCACTGCAGGGGGGCCATCAAACGGCAGATTCTGATGACCAAACGTTTCCAGAATCCTTGGGCGTCGACTTCCGATGACGAGACCAGACGGGAGTCGGCGAGATCCTGTTCCAGCATCGTCGCCACCTGTCCCACGAACTCTCTGTCCAGCACTCCCAACGTGATCTCAAAATTGAGGCGGAAGGAACGGTTGTCAAAGTTGGCGGTGCCGATGGTGCAAACAGCGTCATCGACCAACATGACTTTTTGGTGCATGAAACCTTTCTGATGGCGGTAGAAACGGATCCCCACCCGGTCGAGTTCCGCAAAGTAGGACCAGCCGGACAGTTCCACCATCTTGTTGTCGGACTTGTCGGGAACGATGACTCGGACATCCACCCCCCGCAGAGCTGCCAGTTGGAGTGCGCTGATGAACTGCTCATCGGGAACGAAATAGGGACTCGCGATCCAGAGCCGATTCCGTGCGGAATTGATGAGGCGCAAATTAAAAAGCGTGCAGGTCTCGAGCGGATCGTCCGGCCCCGTAGGCAGGCAGAGGATCTGCGTGGAATGACCTCCGGATGCAGCCCGGGGCTCCCAATTGAGTTGCGATAACTTGGTTTGGGCCGCCCAATACCAGTCTTCAGCGAAGGCCACCTGGATGCTTTGGACGACTGGTCCATCCACCTTCAAGTGCGTGTCACGCCAGAAACCGATCTTGGGGTCACGCCCGAGATATTCATCTCCCACATTGTGCCCTCCCACCCAAGCCGTTGTTCCGTCCACCACAACGGTTTTGCGGTGGTTTCTGAAATTAAGCTGGAACCTGTTGGCGCTGCCCTGGGTGGTGTTGAAGGCCTTCAGTTCCACCCCGGCGGGGTGTAATTCCTGAGCCCAGGATTGTGAGAGGTCCCCGCTCCCCACTTCATCGTAGAGCACATAAACCCGCACTCCTGCCCTGGCCCTGGCTAGGAGACGATCCTTCAGTTCCCGGCCGATCAAGTCGTCACGCAGGATGTAGAACTGGACAAGAATGTAATCCCGGGCTTGATCGATCCCCTCAAAGAGGGATTGGAACGTGGCGTCGCCATTGACGAGCAGCTCGGCCCTGTTCCCCCGGGTGAAGGGCAGCTTGGCCAGTTTTTCCACCAACAGGGCCTGATCCCGGTCAGGCTGGGCCAGTAAATCTCGCTCCCTCAACTTGGCGACATACTCGCGCCCCTGAGCCACCAGGCGCTCATCCGAGGAGCGCCGGGCTGAGACGTAGCCCTCGAATTTGCTCCGGCCAAAGACCCAGTATGCGGGAACGGCGAGGTAAGGAAACGTGTTGAGGGAAACGACCCAAGCGATGGTCCCCTGCGAGGTGCGGGTCTCCAGGAGCGCCCGGATCGATGTCAGGGCACCCGCCAAGTGGGAGACAAATATCACAAGGGCCGTGAGCATGCGGTGGTGTTTTTTTCGCCAGTGCTGGAGTGGAGTCAGAATGGCCCATCCCTTGGCCAGACGCGCCATCCAACCACGAGTGCGGCTGTTTTGTGAGGCTGTCATGATGGAATTAGAATCGCAAGCCACACCCACGGTCGGATCAGCCTTTGGGAATCCGGATCATACCGCCATCGCTGGGAAGTACCGAGTGAAAAAAAACCAGCCAGCGGATCGATCGGACAAAAAAGCATCGCCAAATCTCCAGCCGGGCATTAGATAGCTTCCACATGAAATTGGAACAAGGCCAGATTTGGCAGCAAGGGGATGCTTATTACCGAATCGTTGAATGGTCCCGACTGGCCATTGATTACAAGGCCATCAAAGACCTCAACTCACGGGAAGGGACCCGGCACCAGGTCACCAAAAAGGAATTCTGTCGCCTCATCAAAGGAGGTCGGCTTCTCACTCCCGAGGAACTCATGGCCCCGCCGCCTCCGGGGGAAGAACCGATCGGGTAAGCAAAATTCGCGTCTTTGGGAAGCATCTCCTCCACAAACCGTGGCGTCATGAGCCGAAAGAAAAGCGGGAGCGCGAGCCTTCTTCTGGGTCCAGGACTGATCCTCGCGGCCACTCTGGGTCTGTGGTACAATGAGGGACGTTTCGACTATTTCGAAGCTGGTCAGAAAGCCGCCATCATCCACTCCCCTGCGGAAGCTGCGCCAAAGGAACCCATCTGTGTTTCGGGACGCTTGAAACAGTGCGTTGTGACCGGCAAGTATGTCGCTCGGTTGGAGGGTTACTACGCCGTTTCCGAGATTACGGAAATTTATTCCTGGAACCGATCATCGTCCCGCAAAAAACGAACCAAGTGGTCTCTCGGATGGCACACATCGCTACAATCCAACGAGAGAAACAACGGTTTGAAGCGACAACTTTCAGGCGGTTCTTTGCAACCGAACCACTATCAGATCGACGGTCTGGTGGTTCGCCCTGAAAAGCTGCATTTCGTCAACGATTCGGTTGAGATTGAGACGGGATCGCTGCCCCTCTCGGAAAAGGCCAAACCACTGGGATTGAGTTATCATGAAGGGGCTTGGTACCTGAGGAAACATCCCGGCAATGAACCAAAATTAGGGGATGAACGAATCCGCTACCAGGGAATTCCGGCAACCGAGACCGTCACGTATTTCGGTGCCATCGAACGCTCGGAGGCCGTGGGCAAACAATTTGAAATCGCGAAGAGCCTCGTTTCCAAATGGATTCACAATGATGGCTTCTTGCATTATTTGGTGAACGGCTCCCGGGAGGAAGCCCTCCATTCCCTCAAATCCCATCTTACCAGGATCACCTGGATCGTGCGCTCGATTGGAAGCATTCTTCTGATCGTAGGTTTCCTGATTTTCTTCAGCAGTTTCCTGCAACTCCTGATCGCCATCCCATTCCTCGGGAACCTCGTCGAGGCCGGGGTCTTGATCGTCAGTCTCCTCATGGGTGGAAGTCTGGCCGTCCTCACCATCGTTTCCAGCATGGCCTATCATCATCCCAACACGGTGATGCTTGCGCTCGGCATCGGAGGATCCGTGATCGGATTCGTGATCATCAAGAGCCGAAGCAGCAAGAACCACGCCCTGAACCGTTTAAAAAATCACCAAGGACCGAATGGGTCATTCGAATCCGCCCCGGCAGATGGCTCGATTGTCGCCGGACCGGTCAAAGCCGCCTTCAGCAACCTCGTGAAATTGGCGATAGCGGACGGGACCTTCAATCAAAAAGAAAGGGACTACCTGATGGCCTGGGCGAGAGAACGGGGCCTCTCAGACGAGATGATGGAAACCCTGTTCCAGGAGATCCAACAATCCCCCGCCGGCGCCCTGCAGGCTACCAACATGGAGGACCTGTACTCCCTCGTCTCTTTGGCGCTGATTGACGGACGACTTTCGTCCAAAGAACTGCGCCACATCATCAGTTTTGGAGAATTCCTCGGCCTGAACCGACTTCAAGTGAATGAAGTCATTGCCGGCGTCCGGTCCGGGACCTCCTGATCAGGCCTTCCCCAACCGATCTTTAGTTGCCAGCTTCCTGGGTCAACTGCGGTTTCACCAAATCAGGCACCACCGGCTCCCGCGCCGGGGATTCTTCCCGGTAGTAGAGAGTAATCTCCGCCTCGCAGTGGAGCGCGGATGACGCAGGGTCGGTGGGAGGCTCGAGAACCAGCCGGGTCACGCCACAGAAATGCTCCGGCGATTGCACGCGGTACAACCAGGCCACCACATCCTGCTCGGGAGCATCCACTGCGACCTGGACCGTGGTCTGATCAAAGTAAGCCGAAGCGTCACTGTCATCGGACTCCCCCGGGGAGCCAGGTGCGATCAGTTCACGCTTGGCAAGTTTGACGCTGGAGCCATTGGCCGCCGCTTCAACAAGGGCCAGCAGAGCAGCGCTGGCTTCCTGGCGCGAGGCGTGACGGGGCAGATGGGCTTCCACCCAATTGTGCTGACCTTCCAACCGGACGCGGTCATTGAGGAGGTTTTGCAAGGCTGCCACTTCCGCGCGCATCCGCACGGTTTCCTCCCGGAGGGACATCCAGCGGGAAAGGCCGGCTCGAACCCCGAAAAAAAGCACGACCGCAAAGAGCAGACCGCCAAAGAGACGCATCAGAAATGATTCGCGGGAGTTCATCGTTGTCCGTTCAGTTCAAATGTGGCACTGCCTTCAGCCTGGATGGTCGGCTGGGGAAATTCCCAATGGTAACGCTGCAGCGCCGGGCTCTGCCCGACCTCGTCGAGAAAGCGGAGCGCCACCGGAGCGGATTCAGCCACCCCCTCGATTCGGGCACTGTCACGCCCGGTTTCCCACCGCGTGATCTGCACCTGTCCGGCACTGGGCAACAGGGCCACGCCAAGCCACAATTCCAGAACCGACGCCTCCGGATCTATGGCTGGCGCCGCTTCCGCCCACTGGCGCTGGTACTCCTCCATCCTGGCCGCCTGCGGTTTGAGACTGGTGTAACGCTCCCGCCACTGCTCGCCAACCCGGCTTTCCCAGCCGATCAGTCCGGTGAAGGCGAGAGCAATCAGCCCCAGGCTGAGCGCCATCCCCAGAAGAACGCGCCGCCGCCGGCGTCCCGCCTCAATGGCGGCCCGTTGTGCGGCGATCCGCAGGGGTTCCAATGATCCGTCCCCTCCCCCGAGAGCGATGCCCGTTGGTCGTCGGGGAGCGGGCCGGGACTCCTCCCGGGTGGGAAGACCGGACCACGTCTGGACATCCTGGGGACGGGCCTCTCCAGTCCACAACACCACCTCCCGCAGTTCTTCGATCAATCCTCGGGCGGCCAGATTAACCGTGAGCCGACGGGCCTCACCGACGGCGGCGGCATCCAAATGGCGCGACGACAGAACATCCACGTGGAGCAGTCCCTTGCTGCTGGTGATAGCCAGAACCAATCGACCCAATTCCCGCCAAAAAATCCATGCTTGAGGAGGAAAAGGCAGCAGGTGTGGAGAACTGAGAACACGCTCCGGTGGCCGACTTCCTGTTCCTGGCACGCCGGGAAGCCCGGAAACCAGGGTTTCTGCACGAACCAGGGTCTGCGCACCGCGCTTTTCGATCGGGTGGATAGCCAAGCCCTCCGGCTCCTCTCGGGTCAGCAGTCCCAACCGCTCCATCTGGAGCCTCACCGTGCCGGCCATTCCGACGGCATCGGGAGCATTGGAGAGGAGCGGTGCTGAATACACCGCCTGAACCGGCAATGCCAACGCCCAGGGAGCCCGGGTCGGAGTGGGAAGCGGGGCCCCCTCCTCAAACCGCTGGGCCAAGGTGAGTTCGCCGCCGGCACCGCATCGCCAGCACTCCCAACGCTCCTCTCCGGGCACAAACCAGGAAGACTCCGCCGGGGGACGGAGGCTCGCGGCTTTTTGTGGGGAACGGGAGCTCATGGGGAGGTCGAAACGGGAACGGGGTACTCTTCGCGCTGCAAGAGTTGTCCGTCCCGCGAAATTTGCGCGATCAGAAAGTTCCACCGACCAAATCGTCCCAGGCTTTCGATGCGCCGGGTGGCCCCTTCCAGAGTGAACCGTTCCAGCTGTTCGGGTGTCACCGAAGCTCCCAGAAGGCCCAGCACCTCAGCCAGATCGGGGGCGGGAGGATCGTCCACCGTGCCAGGGATACCGTCCCGCCCAGCCCGTGTCAGGACCCAGGACCCGGCACGGGCCCGTTGGGCTCCAGTGGCGGCAACGATCAGGTCGGCGGATGCTTCCCGCAGGTTGAGACGGCCATCTGACCAGAGGGTGAAGGCATCGCGCCAACGCGGATTGGCAGCAGCCACGGCATCCATG
The DNA here is from genome assembly GCA_024233005.1 of Akkermansiaceae bacterium. GTDB lineage: Bacteria > Verrucomicrobiota > Verrucomicrobiia > Verrucomicrobiales > DEV007 > JACKQE01. The sequence continues at coordinate 88,639 of JACKQE010000004.1, forward strand.
CCGGATACCAGGGCCACCTCGTCAAGGCTGCGAAAAGGCGCGTTCGCCGGTCCCTGCCCTCCCCTCGCCTGATAGACGGCGTCCTCCGCACCATTGAGCCGAACCAAATCGTCCTTGTCCACCCAGTCCGCCAGGGAATCGGCCGCATGACTCGCATGCTGACCTTCCACGCCCCACTCCAGAAACAGTTGGCGAAGCACGGCGGTGTCGGACTTCTCCAGCAACACGTTCAAAGGGAGCCGGGATTCTTCACTGATCAGACGCACCACATAGCTGCCGCCGTCCGGCATTTCCCGTTGCAACAATGGATCGCCGGAGTCAATGGCCGGGTGGACTCCCACCGCGAGCCCCGACTCGGCAAGGTGCCTGGCCTCGGATTCCCCCCGCAGCGAAGTGACCCAGGCGCTGTCCAGACTGACGAACTTGGCCAAGCCGAAAACCAGCAGGGCCAGCACCCCCATCAGCCACAGAACAGCGACCAACGCCGCCCCACGCCGGGATCGATGAAGGCTAAGGTCAACGGGCGGCAGCATGAGAAGGGGCGGATGTGGGTTGATAAACCAGTCTCTCAGGAGCGGGACCGGAGCGGGTTTCCAGGCGGAGCGCGAGCAATGAGGGGAGCCCCCGGGTCTCTGATTCCCAATGGTCCCCCCAGTTTCCGGTTTGGGCATCGCGGGCCTCCCAGACCAGAACGTCGACCCCGCGAAGCAGGGGCACATCCCCCAGCACAGCCCCGTCACCGCCAAACCAAACGGCATGAAGCGAGGTCCCCTGGACCCCCAGCTCAACGGCCACGGCATCCCCCAGTGCTTTCCAATGCAATGCAGGAGGAACCGGAGACAGGCGGAGGCTGTTCTTGTCGATGATCAGTTGCCCTTCCGGAGGCAACTCCGAAAGGAGACGACGCACGAGGAGATTCAGGTGTGTCACCCGCATTTCCTCAAGGCGCCTGTCCGTCGAGGACCGGGCGAGATCAAACGATCCCGCGGCGATTCCATAAATGCCGGTCATCAGCGACAGCAGGAGGGCCAGCGCGAGCAAGGTCTCCAACAGGGTAAAGCCCCGGAAAGGTCTGACAACAGTGGACTTCATGGCGCTACGGGAGGGGCGTGAACCACCTGTTCGAGACGGCGCTCCAGGTCTCCCGCGGTGAGGCGGGCGGTCGCAGTGATACGGTAAAGATCGGAGAGAAGTTCGCCTTTTTGATTGCGCAAGGGTTCGGGGGAGACTTCCACCACCAGGGAGACCCCGGAGGCATCGACCGGCAGCACCGAGCGGCCGGGGGCCAGCGGCCGGATGGACGCCGTTTCGAGGAGGGCACTTTCAAGCCGCCGCAACAGGAGGGTTTCCTGTTGGGCTTGGCGTGAATAGACCGCCAACTTTTGGAGCGCGGTGGCCAGAGCGGTGGCGACACTGGCAAAAAGGGCCAGCGCCATCAGCACTTCCAGCAGGGCAAATCCTGCCGTTCCTCGCCGAGATCCGAATTCGCCGCGAAGCCGTAATTTCATGAACCGGCCTCCAGGTTGGTGCGCTCTTCGGCCACGGCTCCCGTGAGAGGATCGAAATCCATTTCGAGGGTGGCCCCATTGATGGCCAAGCGCAGTGAAAGTGGTTCACAGAGCCCTGATCCGGGGAATTCCCAACGCTCCGCTTTGCCGGGGACCCGCCACTGGGATTCACCGACACGACGAACTTCCAACCGGGCTCCATTCCCGAGCGAAACCCAAGGGGACGCATCCGCCGCCACCGCGTCCGCCGCGAGACGGAGGCAATGCGGACGCCTCTCCTGGACCGATTGCCAAAACAGCTGTCGGGCGCAAGACTCGACCACAGAGGCGGAACGACGGAGCCTCTTTTCGGGGCCCAAAGCGCCCACACCCAGCGCCGCCACGCCCACCACGAGCATGGCGAGACCGAGGGCGGTGAGGATTTCGAGCAGGGTATGGCCCTTCTGGAGAGGGTGTTTCAAGACAAGAGGAGAAGTCTCAAAGATCCCAGTTGCCGATGTCATCCGGAGTGCCCGGTTTGCCATCGGGACCGTTCGAGGAGAGATCGAAACCTTTGGGGTCATGAATCCCAGGATTAGCATACTGGTATTCGTTCCCCCAGGGATCGAGCAGCGGTTTCTTGAGGAATTGGCGCCAACTTTTGGGCTGGGGCTTGGATCCGGGACGCTCCACCAGAGCTTGCAGCCCCTGACGGCTGGTCGGCAGGGTCAACGACTGCGCCTCGTAGGCGCGCAGTGCCGAAGCCAGCGTGTTGAGGTCCGCTTTGACTTTGGTTTCCTTGCCGAAGTCACCCACCCCGACGAGGAAGGCGATGCCGGTCCCGGCGAGGAGCGCGATGATGCCGAGGACGAGCACCATTTCCATCAGGGTGAATCCTCTCTCTTTTCGTTTGGTATTGTGTTTCATGGCTGGATCGTTATTTGCCCGTGGTACCGAGCGCGGAGACAGTTTGAAAAATGGCGGAAACCATGATGTAGGCCATGACCCCGGTCATCGCGGCCATGAGCAGAATGACGGCCGGTTGGACAAAGGCCGTGAGCCGTTCGATTCGGCGGTCCATTTCCCGACGGAAGCGGGTGGCGGCGCGGTTCAAAGCCCCCGAGAGATCTCCCGTTTGCTCTCCCACGGCGACCATGTCGACCAGAAGAGGCGGAAATTCCCCGCTGCGCTCCAAGGCCCTGGAAAGAGGCACGCCCTCATCCACCGCCCGACTGAGGGATTCCACCCGGTTGCGGAGGTGGCGGTTGTCCACCGCGGCATTGGCCAACCGAAGAGCCCGGTTCAGCGGCAGGCCATTGCCCACCAAGGTTTGCAAGGTCTCCAAAAACAGAACGTGAAACCTCGATCGCCAGGCCGCCCCGAATACCGGCCATTTCAGGCGGAAGGCATCCCAACTGACTCGGGCCGTGAGCGACCACTGCCAGGCACCGATGCCCAGCAAGAGCGTGCCTCCCGTCCACACCGGCCAGGTCCGCTTGAGAAAATCCGCTCCATCCAGAATCATCTGGGCTCCCACCGGCAGCGAGCCCCCTGTGGAAGCGAGCAGATCGGTCAGCTTGGGAATGAGGAAGACAATGAAAAGAACCGCCACCCCGATGGCGGCGACCATCAGGAAAGCGGGATACACCAGGGAAACCAGAATCCGCGAACGCAGTTCCCGCATTGCCGAAAGATGGGCCGCTTGGCGCTCCAGAACCGGCCCGAGGGCTCCACTGGCCTCACCGGCAGCGACCAAGGACCGGTAGAGTTCGTCAAAGGAGGGGGACGTTTTCTGCAGCGCGGTCGAGAGCGGCTGGCCTTCACGGATCAACTCGCGCACCGCACCGGCCACCTCTTTGAGCGAGGACAATTCACGACGTCGTTCCATGGCAGAGAGCGCCTGGTCAAGTTGCAGCCCGCCTTTGAGCAACTCCGACAATTCCTCAGTGAACAATGACAGCTGGGACTGGGAAAGACGCCCCCCGCCCTTGCTTTTTCCGTTGGACCGGGTCGACACAGCTCCCCGGACCTGCGGTGCCGCAACGGCCCCGGACTCCCGGAGCGCGACCGGCTGCAGACGTCGCCGGTCCAGAAGACGGCACGCCTCGGCGCGATCGGTGGCTTCCAACTGCCCCGTCGCTAGAGCGCCATCTTCGCCATAGGCGGTGTATTCGTAACTTGCCATGGGGTGGGATTAAATTGTTCGTAGTCGTCCGAAGTGTCCATGCCTTCGCTCATGGTCGCGCTGAGCACCTCATGAACGGTGGTCTCACCAGCGAGGGCTTTGCCAATGCCGTACGTCCGCATCGAGATGAATCCATCCTGCGCCGCCTGGTGCCGCAGGGTTGCCTCATCCGCGCCGACAGAAACGAGCGCCCTCAGGGCAGGCGTGACGAGACAGATCTCATAAATCGCAAGCCGCCCCTGGAACCCTGATCCACGGCAAGCCAGGCAACCTTTCGGAAGGAAAATGTTCTGCTCCGCGGAAGTGGGAAACCCCAGAGCCCGAAGATCCTCGGCCTCCATGGTGTGAGGCTCGCGGCATTTCGGACAGAGGCGGCGCACCAGACGCTGGGCGATGAAGGCGCGCACGGCGGTGCCGATGAGAAACCGTTCGACCCCCATGTCGACCAGGCGGGTGATGCCGGAGACGGCGTCGTTGGTGTGCAGGGTGCTGAAAACGAGATGACCGGTCAGAGCGGCCCGGATGGCGATTTCGGCGGTTTCCAAATCGCGCATTTCCCCCACCATGACCACATTGGGATCACCGCGAAGAATGCTGCGCAGCCCGCGCGCGAAGGTCAATCCGATGTCGGGCTTGACCGCGATCTGGACGACCCCGGGCAGCTTGTTTTCGACCGGATCCTCGATCGTCACGATACGTCGTTCTGCGGTGTTGATACGGGAAAGGAAACTGTAGAGCGTGGTCGATTTCCCCGATCCGGTCGGTCCGGTGACGAGGACAATGCCATTGGGAAGACTGAGGAGCCGGTCCACCGTGCGGCGCAGCGCGGCATTCAAACCCAGGCGATCGAGAGAGAAAGTCTCCTGTCCGAGCAGTCGGAGACTGATACTCTCGCCTTCAACGCTGGGAATGGTGGCAACCCGGACGTCTATCGAGCGTCCATCCAATTCCAGAGCCATGCGACCATCCTGAGGCAGCCGTTTTTCGGCAATGTCGAGACGCGCCATGATTTTGAGACGCGAGATCACCGAGGCCTGGTGTGCCTTGATGGTCTCCGGAACGGGGACTTCCTGGAGAATCCCATCGAGCCGGTAACGGATGCGCAGTTGGTCCGCCATGGGCTCCAGATGGATGTCCGTCGCCCGCAGTTCCAAGGCTCCACGCAGGATCTGGTTGACGAAAGTAACCACGGAAGCCTCATCATCCCCGGTGTCGTCCAGTATCAGGGTCTCTTCCAAATCAAAATCGTCCCCGCCTTCTCCTTCATGCAAAATGCCCTCAAAAGCTTCTGCCCCGACTCCATAAAGGGCCTGAAGTCCCCCTGCCACCGAGGCTCTCGTGGCCACCTCCCAGCGCACCGTCGGTCCGGCTATACGGGCGGCCACCCCGCACCGGACCAAATCACAAGGATCATAGGTGGCTATGGACAAGGTTCCCCCTTGAAGGGTTGACTCCAACCGGAGTGGCAGCAAGTGATGCTTCAGGGCTAAGTCACTGGGCAGGGCACGGCGTAGGGCACGCGCAGTGGCATCATCCCATTCCTGGGATCCATTCCACCAAGGAAGCCCCAGCCCCGAAGCGAGACGCTGCAAAAATCCCTCCTCATCCACCGTCCTGGACTCCAATGCGGTGAGAACCGGCGATCGTTGCCCGGCACCTTGCGACAGGAGCGATTCCAGGGCGCCGACGTCGCGGCACCCGGACTCCCGGGCAATTTCGAGGAAAAGGGCAATCATTTGACAGTTCTGATATTTTGATTAAAATTATCATAAATTCCAAATTGAGCAACGATTTTCCAATTTCTGGTCAGAGGACGTGTTCCCCGCCCTTCCCGGTTCGCCGCTCCTCTCGGAGCGCGCGGCGCCCCCTTTTGGCGGCCTGGTTTCTCGGATGCTTGCTTTCTCTCTCCGCTGCCGCAGAACCGCCCCCGGTCACTCCGAATTCTTTGGCACGATACGAGGCCCTTTGGACCCAGTCTCTTTTCCGTCCCAAAAACCAGACCGATTTGGGCGCACCTAGCCGTTATATCCTCGTTGGCATCATGGAACTGGAGGGCCACATGCAAGCCGGCCTTCGGGAGGCTGCAACGGGGATTCTCTGCCAGGCAACGCCAGAGGCCGATGGACAAACCCAGCCGAAGCTCATTCAGACACTGCCGGGTGGCAGCCCAGGTGAGACCACGGTTGAAATCGAGTTTCACGGTCAGCGCTTCAAGGCTGGCTATGCCAAAAGTGGGGAAACCAGCGGAGAATCGTCCTCATCAGCCGTCCAGATCCCGCTGGCCGTTCCCATCGACAACATCACGGCACCAGTTTCCTCTGTACCGGTTCCCCGTTCCAAAGTGGAGCCACAACGGTCCTCGTCCCTCATCGCTCCAGTGCCCTCTCATCCAACTCCAAACGAGACGAAACCACAACCCGTGCCTCAGAAAACACCCGCCACTCCCTCCCATCCGGTGCCGGCTGAGGAACCGCTGCTCATCGAACCTCCGCCGGGAGTCCAATGACGCCCCCACCCGCGCCGAAGACAGTCTCGCGGGCTTGTTTGGACATGGTCAGCACCGCAGGATGGGTCATCCGTCGGTCAGGTGAAATGATCTGGTAGGTTTCCCGGACGGATTCCGCCGTGCCGAGGTGCTGCAAGTCATATCTGGTCCCGGCCTCATGACGGGCGACCATCGGTAGCGCGATCACCCCAATGCCGCCCGCCGCAAAGACTTTCATCAACGCAGGATCATCGAATTCCGCCACAACCTCCGCCTCGACGCCCTGCTCGCGCAGCCAGGCATCCAGCGCGCGCCGCAGCAGGCTGCCCTGGGATGGCAACAACAGGGGCTGACCGCTCAGGGAAGCCGGGAATCCATTGTGCAAGGCCTGAAACGAGGGGGCGCCGAAAAATCCAATCGAACAGGAACCGAGTTCTTGTGAAAAAACTCGGAGACGGGCGCCACTTGGCGGTGGTTCGCTGGCCAGGATGACATCCAAACGATGGGCCGCAACGAGACCGAGCAAATCATCCATTTTCCCCTCTGTGATGGCAAGACGAAATGCCTGGGGACCGTTCAGGAGGGGCGCCAAAATCTGGTGAGCCACCAGCTTGGGAACCGCGTCGGTGAGCCCGACCGAAACCCGGGGCCGCGATGACGGGGTGGCCCCTTTCAGCGCACCGAGCATTTCCTGGCCCAGCCCAAAGATTTCCTCGGCATAGGTAAATGCCAGCGCCCCCTCCTCGGTCAGAGCCAGTCCGCGCCCGCTCCTTTTGAACAGGGGATACCCCAGATCAGATTCCAACTGTTTGATTTGGGAGGAGATGGAGGGCTGGGAAACGTGCAGCATCTCCGATGCACTCCGCAGGCTTCCCGCTCGGGCCACGGCCCAAAAATATTGCAAATGATGGTAATTCAGCCAGTCCATAAGTGGTGTGACACTATTCTTCCATTTTTTGGAAGTTTCACATAAAAAAGAAGATATAGCCTAATTTCAAAATCAGCGTTCCTTGATCCTGCGAACCGGAAGAATGGAACCTGGTTCGAAACCATCAACAAAACCTCAACCACCTTCGACACACCTCGTATGAATGGCATGATCCTGCTCCTGTTTCTTGGAACCATGGGCCTGTCCTTGTGGGCCACATTCCGGGTTAAGTCAGTCTACCAACGCTACCACCAAGGCGGCACCCTTTCGGGACTCACCGGAGCTCAAACCGCGCAGCGCATTCTGGCGGCCGCAGGCATCCGCGACGTCAGCGTGGTGGCGGGTGAAGGACTGCTCTCCGATCATTACGATCCAGTCCACCGGCGCCTTGTGCTCTCTCCTGACAACTACCACGGGGTTTCACCGGCGGCCCTCGGCGTCGCCGCGCACGAGGCTGGTCATGCCCTGCAACACCAGGCGGCCTATGCCCCGCTGCAGTGGCGCATGTCCGCGGTCGGCGCCGCCACCATCGCCAATCAGGTGGTGCTCTGGCTCCCCCTGCTGGGGCTCTTCACCGGGTTCATCCAAGCACCGCTGGCAATGGCCATCGTGGCCGTCGGTTGGGGCGTTTTGATGCTCTTCAATCTGGTCACGCTTCCGGTGGAGTTTGATGCATCGCGCCGCGCCAAAGCCTGCCTCTCGGGAATGGGAATCATCCGGACCCCGGAGGAAAGCGATGCCGTCAACCGGGTGCTCAACGCGGCCGCGTTCACCTATGTCGCCGCCTTCCTGACCACCCTGGTCTATTTCCTCTGGCATCTGGCCCCCTTTCTTCTGGGACGCTCGGATGACTGACAACCCAAACCAAAACCACAACCCATAACCACATCGAACCATGATCATCAAACTCGCCTATGCCGGCTGTGAACCCCGCAAAAACTTCGAGCCCGTGCTGCTTCGAACGTTGGAAGGGTTCAAAGATTCGCTCCCAGCCGAAGAAGTGAGAGTCCGTGTCGCGGCCACCGAAGGACAAAGTCCTCCCTATGGAATCCGGGCACAGTTTGTGACGCCGGGTCCCGACTATATCGCGGAAGGCCGCGATCACACCCTGCCGGCAGCCCTGCGCAAGCTCGTTCTCGATCTGCTGAGGGTGATCCGGCAGCGCACCGACAAGCAAGTCCGACGCAAAAACAAGCGGAAGACCGGAGCCGCCCGGGGAGTCAAATCCTCCTTCCGAGGCTGATTCCAATCCAGGCATGGCCACCGCTCTGCGGGAACGTCCGGGACCGGTTGACTGGTCCGGGCAGCCCCGGGGACGGTGGTTCATCATTTCCAAGTTTGCGGGAAGTCCGGCAGATGGTATGAGCGGTAATGCTGTCGCGCCTCTTGCTCATCCTGCTTTTGCCCGTCGCCCAACATGCGGCGGAGACTGATCTGGCCCACGCGCTAAGTCTGGGCAAACGCACCGAAGGAAAAATCTTCGGAGACCGAGTCGAGGTCCACTTCCCCAGGGAAGGAGACCTTGCCTGGTTCAAAGTCAACGGAGCCAAGGAGGGGGAATTGTATGCGCTTGATCTGACAACTGGAGCGAAACAGGCCATCTCAAAGGACAAGGTGCCGCAGGGGAAAGCCAAAGTCCTCAGTCCGGTGGAGGCGAGCCGCTCGCAGGACAATGGGGGAACCACCACCATCAGCTTCCAAAATGACACCTCCGGCGTGGTTCGTTTGTTCTGGCTCAATTTTTCCGGGAAAGCCGTCCTTTATGGTGAAGTCGCCTCAGGCAAGGAGGCTTCGTTCCGCACTTATGCCGGTCATGCCTGGCTGGTCAAAGATGGTGGGGAGAAACCACTTGGCACCTATCTGGCCGGACCGGATCCCTGTCTCGCGATCATCCGTGCGGAAGCCAGGGTTGCTGACTCAGGCCAACCGCCCCCCCGCGGCGCCCCGGCCTGGCGGATCCTGCTCCATGATGACAATGTTTTTGCCCAGCTGGAAAGTGGCGGCGCAGAATTTGCCCTAACCCGGGACGGCACTCCCCAACGCCCCTACACAGGCCCGGTGGTATGGAACACCGCAGGCACTCACATCACCCTCTTCCATACGGAAACGGTGACGGAACGGCTCGTGGACCACGTGGAATCTTCGCCCAAAGAGGGATTGCAGCCCCGTCACACAACCCAGCCTTACGCCAAACCCGGAGATCCCATCGCGCATCCCAGAGTTTGTTTGTTTGATGTGAAAGCCAGGCAGCAGATCCCTGTCAGCGACGCCCTTTTCCCCACCCCATGGAGTCTCAACCATCTGGAAGCGGGCGCGGACGGGCAAACCTTCCGCCTTCTCTACAACCAAAGAGGACACCAAGTCCTGCGTCTCCTGGAGGTGAATCTTGAGGGAACTGTCAGGACTTTGGTGGAAGAATGCCCGCGGACGTTTGTGGACTACACCAACAAAGTTTGGCAACATTTTCTTCCGGGAGACAAGGAATTTCTCTGGATGTCCGAGAGGAACGGATACAACCACCTCTACCGGGTGACCACCGCCAATGGAAAATCCACGCCGATCACGAAAGGTCCATGGATGGTTCGCCGGGTGGACCGGGTCGACGATGTGGCTCAGCAGATTTGGTTCACCGCTCTGGGGATTCATCCCGGGCAGGATCCCTATTACCAGCATTGTTGTCGGATCAATTTCGACGGCTCCGGCCTCACGATTCTGACTGAGGGGGACGGCACCCACGTCTGGGACTTTTCGCCGGATGGCAGATACCTGGTGGACCGCTGGTCGAGAGTGGACCAACCCACCGTGACAGAGCTACGCTCGGCGCGGGATGGAAAGTTGATTGCTGAACTCGCCCGGGGAAACTGGGATCTCCTCAAGAAAACGGGGTGGCAGCCTCCCGAGCGTTTTGTGGCCAAAGGGCGCGATGGCAAGACCGACATTTACGGCATCATTTGCCGGCCCACCAACTTTAATCCGTCCAAGAAATATCCAGTGGTGGAGAAAATCTACGCCGGTCCCCACGACTTTTTCGTCCCCAAAAATTTTCGTCTTCTGACCCACGATCGGGAAATCGGCGAAATGGGATTCATCCTGGTGCTGATCGATGGTATGGGAACGAACTGGCGAGGCAAGGACTTCCATGATGTCTGTTGGAAAAACCTGGGAGACTCCGGATTCCCCGACCGTATTGCCTGGATGCGAGCGGCAGCCCAACAGCATCCGGAAATGGACCTCTCCCGTGTCGGCATTTACGGTGGCTCCGCTGGCGGGCAAAGTGCGCTGCGAGCGCTGATCGATCACGGCGACTTTTACCGGGCCGCCGTGGCGGATTGCGGTTGCCATGACAACCGAATGGACAAAATCTGGTGGAACGAACAATGGATGGGCTGGCCCGTGGACAAAGCCTACGAGGATTCCTCCAATGTGGTCCATGCCCACCGGATGCGGGGTCATCTCTTGCTGACCTGGGGTGAACTGGATTCCAATGTGGACCCCTCAAGTTCCATGCAGGTGGTCAACGCTCTGATCCGGGCAGACAAGGATTTCGACATGCTCATCGTCCCCGGGGCTGGGCACGGCATTGGAGAATCCCCCTACCTGCACCGCCGGCGAATGGCCTTCTTCCAGCGCTGGCTGGGAGGCCCCGCATGAAGGAGGTCGCAGTCGAAAAGACCAGCTGGGATAAATCCCGGGCAGCCCCTCTTCATTGCCGGTATCTTGGAGACTCATGAGCTCCGCACCCTCCTTCTTTCGCCGTGAACCTTGTCCCTATTGTGGAGGGGGGCCACTGATTTTTATCACGTGCCCTTCCTGCGGGGATCTTCTTGCTTGGTGTGGCGAAGAGGACCACGCAGTGGGACGCTATGATGGCAAAGACCTGCGAGACCTCGGTCTTGGAAATATCCGTGAATGGGCCCATGAAAGCTGTCCCCTGTGTAAAGGCACTGAGATGAGGCATTCCACGGCCGAAGAGGTCTCGGGGCTCGGGTTCACCTCAAGCGAGGTTCTGAATAACTCCTGACGGCGAGTCAGTTGGAGTGACTGTTTTCTATCGAGATCAAGAACCCGGGCCCGGGCAGGGTCATCGTGCGTCTTCTTGGACAAGTGCATCAAAAGTCGCCAGACGCTGGAAGGTGCGCCACCAGCAGATCCAGCATGGCAGCATCAGTGCGAGGGAGATTGTCAATGGGCCGATCGCGTTCAATCGGCTGGCGCCAGCGGCCAGAGCAAGCAAGAGGAAGAAACCCGCCATCGTCAGCAGCAGCACTTCGAGTTGTCGTTGCGCGGACGTGGGAATCCTGATGTTATGCTTCGCCGAACCGAAGTAGCAAGCGGTGATGAGGAAGCTCACGGATCCCCAACCAAGGGCGTTGGTCGCCTGAAGAACGATACCGTCGTCGATGGCGAACTTCCAAAGGCCGATCGACTGGCCCAGTGGATCGAGCAGCAGAGCACAGCCCGCCATGAATATTCCACAGAGCATGGACTTGGACCATAGCGGCATTTCTGAACGGCGGAGCAACACCACCGGCAGGCGGACGAGCACATACCAGGCGAGGGGAATGGCGACAGGCACCTCCCCGGGCAACTGAGGCCGAAAGGCCTCATGGTAAACATAGCGACTGCCAAAAGGAAACCCCGTCCGGACCCCGCAGGCCTCGGCCGCCCAGCCGATACCGACCGCCAGCAGAAGCAGCCGCGAGGCATCTCGAAGAGATACTTCGACAGTGCCATACCAGAAACTGGTCGCGACGTGGATCAGAGTGCCCGCCAGGACAACCTCACCGCTGATCAGCCAGGTCGAACCGATGCGGCCATGGCACACAAAAGGCAGCCCCAGAAGCCACGCGGCTGTCATCGCCACCATCACCACCAGAGCGGGGCTTTGGTAGAGCCCCCCGGTCTGTTTCTGACCTCGCTCGTCCATGGTTGGACATTATTAGCGGGCGGTCTCGCCTCGCAACAGGAATTGTCGGGGGAGTGCGTTGCATTTGAGGACGCCTCTCCTATGTTGCAGCAACGAGCATTCATGCCGGACACTACGACACAGCCTTTGGTGCGCGTCATCGCAGCGAAGAAAGACTACCCGCTTGGTCACCGCATCGTGCAGGCGCTGCGGGGAGTCACGCTCGACATCGCGAGCCACTCGTTCGTGGTGATGCAGGGCCCCTCCGGCTCAGGGAAGACCACGCTGCTCAATCTGATCGGCGGCATTGATCAACCCACCGCCGGCAGCGTCTTCGTCGCCGGTCAGGACACGAGCAAACTGGGCGATTCGGAACTCTCCCGCTTCCGCGCGCAAAGACTGGGCTTTGTGTTTCAAAACTTCAACCTCATCCCCGTGCTCTCTGCGGCGGAGAACATCGAGTATCCACTGCGTCTCAACAAAGTGCCGGCACCCGAGGCAAGGGCACGCGCCCTCGCCATGCTGGCGTCGATGGGCCTGAGCGAAGAAGCTCATCAACGCCCCGCCGAACTTTCCGGCGGACAATGCCAACGTGTCGCCGTGGGCCGCGCGCTCGTCACCCGGCCTGATCTGGTGATCGCCGACGAGCCCACGGCCAATCTCGACTCAGCCACTGGCGCAAAGATCATCGAACTCATGCGCGAGATGCGTGATCGTCTCGGCACCACCTTCCTCATCTCCACCCATGATCCGCAGGTAGCCGCGCTCGCTGAGCGCATGCTGATGATGCGCGACGGATTGCTTTGCGACGCATGACCTCCTGGAGCCTCGCCTTCCGCAACGTCTGGCGGAACACCCGCCGCAGCAGCGCCACCATGATCGCCATCGCGCTCTCCTGCGCGGGCTTGATGCTCTTTGGTGGTTACATTTATTGGGCGCATCTGGCCGCGGAGATTCATACGGTGGTGCTCTCCGGCCATCTGCAAGTTTTCAAGAGTGGCTTCAAAGCCAAAGGATCGGGGAACCCTGCTGCCTATGCCCTGGCAAACTATGATGAGATCAAGAAGCTGCTGCTCGCTGATCCGGTGCTCGGTCCAAAGATCGATCTGGTCACGGGCCAGCTCATGGTCAACGGCATCATCACCAGCGCTGAACAGCAGACGTCGTCGACCTTCGCTGGAGTCGGCGCGTTCCCGGATGAAATCGAGCGTGTCATTTATTGGAACCCGTATGGCCTCACCGAGGCGCGTCAAATTCCCGCGAACAAACACTTGTTCGCCCGAAAACCGGAGCTTGATGCCGCTGATCCAGAGGGCATCACCATCGGCGAAGGGCTTGCGCGGCTGCTGGAAGTCAGCGGGGATTCACGGGCCTCGCTGGAGCTTACCGCACTGACGCCTGCCGGGGGACTACCGAACATGCTTTCAGCCACCGTTCGGCAAACAAGCATTCGCGCGATGGAGGAGATCGACAATCATCTGGTGGTCATGCCGATCACCATGGCCAATGATCTTGTGTTCCCGGGTGAGCCGATGCATGTCACGGCCGTGCAACTGCTGCTGAAGCACACGGAGGACCTGCACACCGTGGAGCAGCGCATTGACGAGCTGGCCCGAGAGCACCAGTTGGACATCGAGCATCGCAGTGGTTGGGATTTGAATCCGAATCACGAGCGCTCGCTCAACATGCTGGACATGTTTTTTGCTTTTTCTTTCTGCATCGTGGGAGTGGTCCTCGTCTTCACCATTTACAATACTATGATGATGAGCATTGTGGAACGCACCCGAGAAATTGGCGCAATGAGGACAATGGGGGTCACCCGCCATGGCATCGTCACCATGTTCTTGCAAGAAAGTGTCGTGCTCGGATTGTTCGGCGGTCTGGCCGGCGTGGTGACCGGGCTTGTGGCGGCCTGGTGCATCAATCACTCGATGATTCTTTACACGCCGCCCTATTTTAATGTCAAAGCCAAGCTGGAACTGATGTGCCTTCATTCACCGATGATTATTGTGGGGAGCTTTTTCAGCAGCTTCACCGTCGCTATGATAGGCGCCTACATCCCCGCGCGCCATGCCAGCCGGATGGAGATCGCGGAGGCGTTGAGACATTGAACAGATTATGCTTCCATTTCGCTGCCTCTTAATACTCATGCTCGGCATGATGCGGATCGTCGCCCAGGAGGCGAATCCGCGTCTTGACCTCGTGCGCAAGCTGGACGCCCTGCGTCTCCCCGGCTCCAGCTTCACAGCCACCGTGACCATTCAAAAAACCAGCACCAAGAGAGGCGAACCGGAAGTCGCTCACTTCACTCAGCAGTCCCGCCGACGCGTCGAAGCGAATGGACGCATTGTGTTTGACACGCTCGTGCGTTGCATTGATCCGGTCAAGGATGCGGGTAAGGCCCTGTTGTTCGTCGGGGATGCCTGCTGGTTTTACGCCCCAAAGGCGCGAAATGCGTCGCGGCTGTCCACCAGCCAGGTGGCGGCAGAAGCATTGGTGGCGGATCTGATAAACTGGAGCTTCGCCGACGAATTCGATCACAAGGTGGCAGGTAGCGAGAGGATCGAAGTCGGCGGAACCAAGCACGCCTGCACCGTGCTCGACTTTACTCCCAAGTCCGGCATCAAGAATCGTTCGCCCTTGGTGCGCTGCTGGGTCGATGATCAAGGCCGACCATGGAAGACCGAACATTACACGGCCAGCCGCCGGCTCTTTCGATCGGTGCTCTTTGTGAAATACGCAAAGTTTGTCGATGGGGTGCGCCCCGTGGGACTGGTGATCACGAGTGCGGGTGCCAGGGAAGAAATCGTGCTCGGTGATGCGCGCTCCGCTGTCCTGACGGATGAACTCTTTGATCCCGCGCGCCTACCGTTACTCGGAAAAAAGGATTAAGGTCCCGGTCGCCAAGTTTCATAAAGAATCCTCCAACCCTGGGAAAGGATTGGGTCTGGAGTGGCGGCCCAGCCGGCTGAGATCCGCCCTGAAACCGCGCCCTGGGAACTCTCCGGAAAAAGTATTCCCTCTGCAGCTGACTCCAAGCTTCTACAGCCTAGAGCGGACCGATACTCCCCCCCTTCACTGGGAGTCAATTCATCACCGCAGCGGACCGGAGCACTTCCGCGCAGTGTTCGGGACGACTGCTGTTGATGTAGGTGCCGCTGCCGAGCTCAAACCCTGCAAGGTGGCTGACCCGGGGCACGATGGCGACATACCAATGATAATACGGGGAGTGAACCGCCCTGGCGGGGGATGAGCGGATCATGAAGTTGTAATCCGGATCCCCCAAAGCGACATGCAGATGACGCAACTGACGGCTTAGGATATCCGCCAAGTGGTCCAGGTCACAATCCCCGATGGCACCGAAAGAACTGGCGTGCTGCCTGGGAAAAATCCACAGGTGATAGGGAGAAAGGGAGGCATAAGGGATGAAGGCAACGAAAGACTCGCTTTCCTCGACAATGCGGACACCCGCTTCCAGCTCATCAGCCAGCACCCGGCAATAGAGGCAGTCGCCGGTTTTCTGGTGATAACGCCTCGCCTCCTGCAGCCTGGCCTCGACCTGGGCGGAGACGATCGGAGCCGCCGTGATCTGGGAATGGGGATGTTCCAATGAAGTTCCGGCCCGCTCTCCGTGGTTCTTGAAAATGACTATGCTCTCCACTGCCGGATTCAGGCGAAGAGCTTCGTAACGCTCCCGGTAAAGCCCGAAAAGAGCCCGCACATGCGGTGCCGTGAAATCCGACAGGGCGACATTGTGCTTCGGATGCTCGATGACCACCTCGTGGGCTCCGGCAGCCGACAGGGAGCGGAAAGTGCCTTCATTGTGCCGTTCCACCACCTCCATGGGGCTGAATGCGGGATATTTGTTGGCCACCACACGCACCTGCCAGCTGCCATCCTTGTCGCAGGCTCGGGCAATCTCTTGGGCACTGAGGTGTTCATTGCCGACACAAAACGGGCAGTTCTCCCGCCAGGCAGGAAGTTCCGGACGCACCCGGTCCTCCTTGCGGAAGTCGTTCGGCTTCATCGACCGATCTGAGGCCATGATGACCCAGTCCAAGGTGATGGGATTGAAACGCATTTCCGACATGGCTCATTTCCAATCTACGCCATCCAGGAACGGATGCCGATCCCGAAATGTGGAAAATGCCGGATCCCGTCCCCGTCCTCAATCAGGGAGGCCTTCCACCACCAGCTCATCGAGATCCCACTCTTGGGCGCCCGCGGTCGAGGGCAGCAGGACGACTTTTCCAACATGGGCCATGGTTTCCGCCCAACTGAACGCATTTCTTGCCGGGCGCCACCCCGCCGCCATGGCTTCGGCATCGGTCCAACCGTATTGGAGAGCCGTGGTCACCAATGTCCAGCCCTCGCCGGCAGGCCCCTCTGCGGCATGGGTCCATTGGGCGATGTCCTTCGCAAAAATTTCCCATTGGAACCCGGTCTGAGGAACACGCCTGACCCGGGCCTGAAGTCGCGCTCCCCGGCCGCCCAGGATTTCAGGCCAGGCACCGGCCACGGAGACTCCCCCCCCCTCTCCGGTCGAAAAGATGGGCGCTGAAGTGCCTTCTCTCGCAATCCGGACATGCCCTGAATCAGACCACCCCCCGGAAAGGCGGTGCCCCAGAGAATCCACACCACGGCATCCTTCCGTTCCTTGATCGAAGTGGAAGGTTTTGCGCATCACCGGCCGGGGCGTCCAGCCAGGGCCGCGGAATGGCGAACCGGCTTCACGAAATTCCGTCCGGAGCAACGTGGCACCCCGGACCGCGTAGAGTCGTGAACGCTCGAACTCAAATCGCAACTTCACCGGAGTCCGCCCGGCCTCAAAACCGCCGCGTTTCCAAGGCACCCGACTCCTCACGACGTCTGAAGTGATGAGCCCGGACTCGTCAATCACCTTCCCAGCTGCGTCCAAGGCCACCACCCGGATCGTTCCGCCCGCGGCATCCGCGGTCAGTTCCAACGGCTCTCCCGTTGGCTGGAGAAGCGCGCTTTCCAGCACCGCAGGCCCGGAAGATTCGGGTTCGATTCCGGCGAAATGATCCAATGGGAGGCGGGCCAGGCAGGGCAAGCAGTGCCGTTTCCAACCGGTATGAGGCACGTCACTCCCCCCATACCAAATCCACACTTGATTGTCCACGGTCACGACCGGGCCGGCAGGGCCATAGATACAAAGGCTGTCGTAGGAACCCGCAGGCCCTCTGGGGATGAATGCCTGCCCGGGCGCAACCCGACTCCACCGACGCCCATCGGGACTCCAAGCGAGTTCGCAATCGACCGAACGATCTGTCCCGGGGTGATACATCATGACGTATCCCAAATAAACGCTGCCGTATCGGAACGCTGTCAAAGCGTATGTTTGGGTGGCCTTCCCCTCCTCCACCGAAGACCGGAGAACCACGCCGGTGTCAGTCCAATGAAGGAAGTCCTGACTCTCCAACCGGGCCACGGTGCGTTCCCCGGAGTAGTATTTGGTGAACCACACGTAGCGGCCAGAGCGTTCATCCCAAAAGGCGTTGTTGTGGGTGTCACCCTCCCGGAGATGGAAGCCGATCATTTCCACCGGTCCGCTCCAATGGAGGCCGTCCGGGGAGAATCGGGCCCGGGGTTGACCCAGCCCCACATCGTAAGTCATTTTGTAACGCCGAGCAGGATCTCCTTCGTGATCATCCCGGAAGACCCCGACATTCGGGGTGTCGCGCGCCACAATGTTGGTCGCGGCATTTCCCGCAAACCGGTGAATCCCATAGCCAGGCTTTTCCCAGACCAACCCGTCCCTGGAAGTGGCGTGAAGCAGATACCACCCCACATCATGCACGGTGCTGGGTCCATCCATCTTGGCAATGACTTCGGGATCGGCCAGAACGCACTTGTACCAAAGCCGGAAACTGCCGGTCGATTCATCCCATAGAACGTTGGGATAGAGATTGTTCAGCGCATTCTCCCAGGGCTGATCGGCCTTAAACAAAGGATTGGCGGGATCTTTGAAAACCGCGCCTGGAGCGAGCCGGGCATTCTCCATCCGGTCGACAGCGCGGCTGTCGAGAAACAGCAGTACCGAATCGTCCGGGGGAAGCACATGAGGACCGGAAGGCGCGGCAACACCAGAACCAATAAGGACAGGAGCCAGAAAAAGGAGGGAAGGAAGTGCCAGCCGCATCCGGCCAGCATGAGAGACCGATGCGATCACGGCAAGAGCGCGGATGCGCCGCCGGGGTCATTTTTTCCTGCCGTGCCAGGCATCGATTTCGTCGGCCTCCGCTTTGGTGAGACGCCCAGGCTCGCGAATCCCCGCCCCTGCGCGTTTGGTCAGCTTGTCTCCGAGGTCCCTGCGGGCTGTTTCAGCGGCTTCAAGCAACTGGGCGACCACCGCGGGATAATCCGCCGCGAGGTTTGTTTTCTCGCCAATGTCATTGGACAGATCATACAACTCGGGCTGTTCCACTTTGGCTGCGGAATATTTCACCGGCACGCCCCCTGTTGCGATCGGTTGGTTCCCCAAGGTCCGGTATCCGTGAGGGAGCACCAGTTTCCAATACCCTTGGGAAACGGCCTGCAATTCATTCTGGGCATAGTAATGCCAGTAGGAATGGTGGGGATTTTTTGCTCCGGCTTCTCCTGAAAGAAGCGGCCAGATGTCGAGCCCATCAATGGGATGGTCCGGCAGGCTGGCCCCGACCAGTTTGGCCAGCGTGGGGAGGAGGTCAATGTTCATGCCGGGTTCATCGGTGACCGTGCCCGCGGGGATCCGTCCGGGCCAGCGCATGATGCAGGGCTCTCTCATTCCTCCCTCCCAACTGGTTCCTTTCCCTTCCCGAAGGGGTCCGGCACTACCGGCATGCTCTCCGTAACTGAGCCAGGGACCGTTGTCACTGGTGTAAATAACGAGCGTATTTTTATCCAGATCAAAGGCTTTCAAAGCGTTCAGGATCTCGCCGACGGACCAGTCCAGTTCAGCCATGACATCGCCGAAGAGCCCCCTTTTGGTGGTTCCGCGGAACCGGGGAGAGACATGCAGGGGCACGTGGCACTGTGGATGCGGCAGATAAAGGAAAAAAGGTTTCTCGCGGTGCTGGCCGATGAAATTTACGGCGCGGGCCGTGAGCCATGTCGTCAGCATGTCCTGATCGTGCTCATCGGCAATGCGGAGGCGATCGTTGCCCTCGATGAGTGGCAGGGGTGGAAATTTGTCTCCCACCTCCGGGTGCTGGGGCCACATGTCATTGGAATAGGGAATCCCAAAATACTCGTCGAAGCCGTGCTGCAGAGGAAGGAATTTCCGGTGATCCCCAAGGTGCCATTTGCCGAAGGCGGCCGTGGCATAGCCTTTCTGCTTGAACATCTCGGCGAGCGTCATCTCGCCGTCATCAATCCCGACCCGGCTGCCGGGACCAAGAGCACCGTGAATCCCGATACGGTTCGGGTAG
The DNA here is from genome assembly GCA_024233005.1 of Akkermansiaceae bacterium. Taxonomy (GTDB): domain Bacteria; phylum Verrucomicrobiota; class Verrucomicrobiia; order Verrucomicrobiales; family DEV007; genus JACKQE01. The sequence continues at coordinate 108,060 of JACKQE010000004.1, forward strand.
CAGCCGGTCAGGAGACCCGTGCGCGAAGCGGAGCACACGGGCTGGGCGGCATACCAGTGCGTGAACCGCCGGCCTTCGCGGGCCATCCGGTCAATGTTGGGGGTCTCATACCCTTGGGCCCCCTGCACTCCGATATCCCCGTAGCCTTCGTCATCGATGAAAATGATGACCACATTGGGGAGTTCCGCCCCGGCGGCCCTCAAGGGTGAAAGGCTGCCGCCACAACCAAGAACCAACGAGGCGCCGATTAGAAAAGAGAGTCGTCCCATCATGGGCCGATGCTACGATGAAGAGTTCCCGGCGTCCATGATGGATTCACGGGAGGCAACAGGCCGCTCCGGGAAAATCGCGCATCAAGCCCTGATCGCTGCGGCAGGTGCGAGCCCCAGTTTGGGGATCGTTTCTTCGATGGCCCCCCGGACTTCCCCAACGGAGATGGGTTTTGTCAGATACGCATCCATTCCGGCCCGCAGGCAAGACTCTTTGACCCCGGCGAGAGCGTGACCGGTCATGGCGATGATGATGGGTTGGCGATCGAGGAAGAAGCTTTCGCGGATTTTCAAGGTCGCGTCGATCCCCCCCATCACCGGCATCTGCAAATCCATGAAAATAAGATCAATGCCTCCTTGAGAAACCCGCTCGACTCCTTGCAAACCATTGTCGACAATTTCCACACTCTGGTAACCGAGGTTTTTCAGAACCATGCTGATGATTTTTTGGTTCATCTGCACATCTTCGACGATCAGAATGCGGGCTGGAAACTGTTCGGCAAAGGACCGCAGTTCAAGTTTTGAGGCAATGGAGCCTTCCGCCAAGGATGATTCGCCCCGGTTCAGGAAAACATTCTGCAGGGCGGTGAACAGTTTGAGTTCGCTCAGCGGCTTGTAGGTGAACCGGACGGTGGCCACGGCAGATTCCAAGATTTTGGGCTTGGGTTTGCCCATCGTCAGAAAGACCACTCGGGCGATTCCGGCCTGGTCCAGCAGCCTTGAGCATTCTTGAAGCAGCTCATTGGAAACCATTTTTGGATCAATGATGACCGCGTCCGGCTTCCAACTCACAATTTGAGCGCAGATCTCGGGGCTGAGTTGATTGGTCAAATGGACCTCCATGGCGGCGCCACGGCAATAATACTGCATCAGACTCCCCAACATCTGGTTGCCGGAGACAATGATGACCCGTTTTCCGGTGATCGAGGCCCGCAGTTCGGGAGCATCGGCGGGCTTCAAACTGCCTTGTTGGGGAACCTCGCGCATCGGCAATTCGAAATAGAAATCCGATCCTTTTCCAACCTCGCTCCGCAGTTTCAGGTCCCCGTGCATCAAGCGGCAGATCTTGCGTGAAATTGCCAGACCAAGACCGGTCCCTCCATATTTCCGGGTGGTGGACGCATCGGCCTGGGTGAAGGCTTCAAACACTTTCTCCTGGGACTCCGCCGGGATGCCGATGCCGGTGTCACGCACTGAGAAGTGCACCAAGGACTCCTCACCTCGCGCCGAGGTGAGGGAAGCCGTGCGGACGGAGACCATGATCTCCCCTTCTTCGGTAAATTTGATGGCATTCCCGATCAGATTGACGAGCACCTGTTTGAGACGCTCGTAGTCGCCGAAAATGGTGTCCGGAGCACCCTTATCGATGAAGTAAGCCAACTCAATGTTGTTTTCCGCGGCATGGAAGGCGAACATTTCGATGGTTTCCTCGATCAGAGCTGGAACATTCACCGGCGCCACCTCCAGTTCCATTTTTTCAGATTCCAATTTCGAAAAATCGAGGACATCATTGATCAGGTGGACAAGGGACTGGCCACTGGTCCGCATGACGTGGACGAGTTCTTTTTGTTCGTCACTGAGCGGCGTCTCCATCAACAGACTGGTAGTGCCGATGATCCCGTTCATCGGGGTCCGGATTTCATGGCTGATGTTGGCAAGGAAGTCCGATTTGGCCTGCTTCGCGGACTCCGCCTGGGTTTGCATGACCTGGAGGTCACGGATCCCGGCTTTGACCTGCTTATCCGTCTTTTCCAATCCTTCCGCCATGCGGTTGAAGCTCGCGCAAACTTTGCGAAAATCAGAATTTCCCTTGGGGTTCAAACGATAATCGTAGCGCCCTTCGGCAACCGTCCTCATCCCTTCGTTGAGCGATTGAAACCGTCGGGAAATCATCGCTCCCGCCATGGCCATCCCGAGCGATGCGGGAACAAGCACGAGCAGGGAGAGCCAGTGGATGGGACGAAGCAACGAATTCGCGGCAAGGGAACTGGCCGGCAAGGGCATCGCACCCTCCAAAATTCCCACGACCTTGCCATGGTCGCGCACAGGCGCCGCGGCGGTCACCAACAGTCCGGGACATCCCCGGGCCCCGAAGGCCTCGGCGAGGATCCCCTTGATCCCTCGCCGCCCATCACCGTCAAAATCGTCAATCAGGTAGGCCCCCACACCGGGGCCGACTTTCGGAGAATCCTTTCTCAAATTCTCACGCGCCGCCATGTCATAGGTTTCGGCGACCGACAAATCCCCTGTTTTGCCAAGTTCATCTGAGGTTCCTCCCTGCGGACCATAGAGGGCCCACACCGCGTCCGGCTGCACGGAGGAGGCACTTTTCTGCACCTCCTGCAGAATCTGGTCCGTTTCTTTCTGATCAATGCGATGGCCATCGATCAAGGCGGCGGCGGTTCTTACCGTGGCCAACCATTCACTCTCCACCACCTCCAGCTGCCGCTGTCGCTCACGCAGATACCAGAAGGCACTGAGTGTGGCCACACCGAGAAAGAAGAGAAAGACGCTGAGAATGACAGGACGGAATCCCATGAAGAAAAGTGAATTAAGTATGGTAATATCCAATTTTTATCATTTTTATCAAGTATTTAATGAAATTTTACCTCTCGTGTCGATGATGGTTCTTGGCCAAGCCCATAAATTGAAGTTGGCAATTCCGACGACTGGGCTACCTGCTCCTGGGCGCAGATGCTCTGCAGATCATGACTCAAACCGAAATTGTTGTCACCGAACCGACCCGATTCGATCGCAGGTCGGCCCCTGTCCCGGAGCCCGGCCCCGGCGAGGTGGTCGTTGCGGTGGAACGGATCGGAGTCTGCGGCACGGACATTCACGCCTTTTTCGGTCGCCAGCCATTTTTCTCCTATCCCCGGATTCTAGGGCATGAGCTGGCGGTCCGGCCCCTTTCGTGGGGACCGGATTGCGGTCCCGCCCCGGGGTGCGGCACCGGAGACCTCTGCGCGGTGGAACCCTATCTCAATGCTCCGGGAAGTCCGGCCTCCCGGCGCGGGAAAACGAACTGCTGCGAAGCACTCCAGGTTCTCGGCGTTCATTGCGATGGAGGCATGCGCTCCCGGATCGTGGTCCCGGCCACCAAGCTGCATGCCGCCGGAGGGCTCTCAGCAGACCAGGTCGCGCTCACGGAAATGCTCTGCATTGGCCGCCACGCGGTCGACCGCGCGGCCATCACCCAGGATGACTATGCCGTGGTGATCGGTGGAGGCCCGATCGGACTGAGCGTCCTGAGCTTTCTCCGCACCGCCACGCCTCAGGCAGCATTGGTGGATCGGGATGTCGCGAGGGTCGCCTTTGCACGGGAAATTCTTGGCAATGAGCGGGCCTCGGCGGTTTCCCCGGGCAAGGACGTGGAGTCTGTGCTGAGGACTCTCGGAGGGGGCGAGCTGCCATCGGTGATTTTTGACGCGACCGGCAACGCCGCTTCCATGATGGAGTGCTTTCACCTCGCTGCGCATGGCGGGAGGATTGTGTTCGTGGGCTTGTTCCAAGGAGAAATCCGTTTTGATGATCCTAATTTCCACCGCAGAGAATTGACCGTGCTGTCGAGCCGGAATGCCGTGTCGGCGGATTTCTCGCGGGTTCTCGCGGATCTGCGGTCAGGAGCGGTCACAACGACGCCGTGGATCAGCCACCGGATGGCTCTCTCCGAAGTCCCGGAACGCTTTCACACCGTCGTAACCGATCCCACCCTGAGGAAGGCGGTCATCGAGGTAGCATGAAAGAGCCCGCTTTTCATTGTCAGGCTGACAGGCCATGGTAGGGTGGACGGCCCTTGCCCATGACCATTCACTCCTGGTTCGACCGTCTCATCGCTTCCGCCGAGCGCAAATTTGGCTGGCTGGCCATCCCAAATTTGCTCCGTTGGGTCGGTATTTTTCAGATTCTGACCTTCCTTCTCTCTCGGCTCAGTCCGGGATTTGTCGAGGCCCTGAATTTTGACACCCCAAAAATCGTGTCGGGGGAAGTCTGGCGCCTCATCGGCTTCATCGCCCTGCCACGGAATGACGATGTGCTTTGGCTCATCATCGGAGTGATGTTCCTCTTCTGGATGAATGACGGCATGGAACAGGCCTGGGGCAGTTTCAGGGTCTGCCTTTATGCCGTGGTCACCGCCCTGATGCTCATGGCCACCGGACTGGTTCTCTTTTTTGTCCCCGGGCTGATCTCCGCAGTGGGAGGCTTGGTCTGGTATGAAGCCATGTTTCTGGCGTTTGCCACGCTCTATCCTGACATGACCGTGCGCCTCTACTTCGTGATTCCAGTGCGGATGAAGTATCTCGGCTGGATCTTTGGCGCGACCCTGACCTTCATCGCCTTCAGCAGCTGGTTGGTTGCCGTGACGGTATTGGCGGGGATTCTCCCCTATTTGTTGGTCTTCGGTCCGACTCTGCTCGGCGCCCTGTTCGGGGGAATCCGCCAGAGGGGACGGCAGAGTGCGTTCCAGTCCCAAACCGCCCTGCCGGAAGCGCTCCATCGCTGCCACCGGTGCGGGGTGACCGATGCCGAGCATCCGGACGAGGAATTCCGCGTCTCCACCGACGGGGAGGAATACTGCGACACTTGCCGGGAAATCCGCCGCCAGGAATCCTCCCCGGCCGGCTAGCCTTCATCACGCGCACGGATTCGGAAAGGACCGGTGGACGGCCTCGATGGCTTCCATCACATCGGAACCAAGGGTCAGGTCGGCACTGGCCAGGTTTGATCGGAGTTGTTCCATGGAGGTGGCCCCAATGAGATTGCTCGCGACATGGGGCTGGGCATTGACCCAGGCCAACGCCATCTGGGCAGGATCAAGCCCGGCCTCGTGGGCAATGCGGACATACGCGGCGACCGCCTCATCCGTGTTGGGTTGGTTGTAGCGGGCGAAACGCTCCCACAAGGTCAACCGTGCCCCGGCGGGACGGGCTCCGTTGAGGTATTTCCCTGTCAGTTTGCCGAAGGCCAAGGGCGAGTAAGGAAGCGAGCGGAGCCCCTCCCGGTAGCAGATCTCCGCCAACGAATGGTCGAAAGTCCGGTTCACCAGGCTGTAGGAGTTCTGGATCGTGATGATCCTGGGCCACCCCTTTTCCTTGGCGAGGCGGAGAAAGGTCATCGTGCCCCAGGCTGTTTCATTGGACAGGCCGAAATACCTCACTTTGCCGGCGGCCTGCAAATCTGCGAGAACCTCCAGTGTCTCCTCGATCGGAACCAGGTCTTCCTCGCCAGAGGGAAATTTAAAATCCCGCTCGCCCCAAAGGGGAACCGAACGGTCGGGCCAATGCAGCTGGTAGAGATCAATGTAGTCGGTTTGGAGCCGACGCAGACTGCCCTCACACGCGGCTTCGATGTGCTTGCGATTGAGACGGGGACCTCCCCGCAAATACTTCACATGTTCACCCGGGCCCATTACCTTGGTGGCCAGAGTGATTTTGTCCCGCCCGCCACGGGCGGCAAACCAGGTTCCGATGATCCGTTCGGTCTCATGACAGGTCTCCGCCCGGGGTGGCACGGGATACATTTCAGCGACATCGAACAGATTCACTCCAGCGGCCACCGCCGCATCCATCTGCTCATGCCCTTCGGCCTCGGTGTTTTGTTCGCCCCAGGTCATGGTGCCCAGACCGATGACGGTGACGTTAAGATCAGTATGAGGGATGTGTCGGAGTTCCATGAGATGAAAAAGATGAGATGGGTGAAATGAAAATGGGAGTTGCGGCGAAAATTCATTCAATCAGGCCGGAGGTTCTTCAGTCAACCTGGCGACAGCGTGTGTGACCGATTCCAGAGGGACGGCGTTGCTGACGAAAGCGTCTCCAAGGGAGCGGAGCAGGACAAACCGGATTTGGCCCTCTTCAAATTTTTTGTCTCGCGCCAGAGCGGCAAGGATCTGTTCCTGGGGGATCGCCGGATTGAGCCGGACAGGCAGTCTGAGATTACGAAGAATGCGGACCACGCGGCCAGTCACCCCCGGATCCAGTCCAGCGTGGGTCTCGGAGATCCGCAAAGCCGCCACCATCCCCAAACTGATGGCCTCCCCATGGAGCAGTTGCCCATAGCCGGCGGCAGCTTCGATCCCGTGGCCGATGGTGTGACCGAAATTGAGCAGAGCCCGGATTCCTTTTGTTTCCAGCTCATCGTCTTCTACGACGGCAGCCTTGATCGCCACATTTCTGCTGATGAGGGACACCAGCGGTGCCCGGTCTCCGGCCTGGACCGACTCCCAGTCAGTGGTTTCAACCTCCGAGAGCAGAGCGGCATCACGAATTGCCGCATGTTTGATGATCTCGGCAAAGCCTTCGCGGAATTCCCTTCCCGGCAGAGTGCCAAGGGTTTCCACGTCGGCGACCACCAGCGCAGGCTGGTGAAAAGCGCCCAAGAGATTTTTCCCTTCCGGAGTGTTGACCCCGGTTTTGCCTCCTACCGAACTGTCGACCTGTGAAACAATAGTCGTGGGCACCTGGACATAGGGAATGCCCCTCTGAAAAATCGCCGCCGCGAATCCCGCGACATCGCCCACGACGCCTCCGCCGAGGGCGATGAGAAAGGATTTCCGGTCCAGACCGGCCTGGAGCATTCGCCGACAGATCTCCGTGGCCACTTCCATGGATTTGGAGGCTTCGCCGGCCGGAATGGTGATGAGCGTGACCGAGAAGCCAGACGCCTGGAGACGGGCCACCATTTCAAAGGCGTGCAAAGGGGCCACATTCGAGTCCGTGACAACGGCGCAACGCTGCCGGAAACGTCCGGTGGAAGCGATGAGGTCCTGCAAATGCTCGAGTAACCGCCTTCCGACGAGCACTTCATATCCTCCCCCCACGGAAAGGTGGAGTCGTTTCATGGCAGGGTCCAAAGGGGCGGTAACGGGCATGGCTGGGCAGCATTTGTCGCCCCGGTTACCCGTCCCGTCAATGCCAAGGCCATCCCGGATCGGGGGGGCATGGTGTGGGATCGGACGGGTACTGTGCGGAACCAAGCTTCAAAACCTCTCTTCATGAGGCAGGATAGCCACGGAAGCAGTGCGTTCCCGGAACCTCACACCGTCCTGGGAAGGAACGAGCGCGCGAGCAGGACCGTTCTCAGTGCAGGCTGGATTCGACCATCTGACTTGGGCGCAGCAGCCGGCGCCAGAAATTCTCCAAATGCCTGGCCACGAACCTCGAAGCTTCGGGAAGTTTGCCGACCTTGTCGGCCTGGCCGAGAAGTTGCTCGCAGGCGTAGAGCCTGGCGAGGTCGGTGTCATTCAATTCCACCGGGTCGATGATGCGCATGGCCAAGCCACGATCGACGTCAACATTCCGCAGCGACTCAAAAAGGAAGGGCGCCAATCGGTGCGAAAAGACCACGACTTTCGCCGTGCTGCCTGGCGCGGCGTTCCGGGCCCGACCAAGTTCGGCCCTCACGACCTGCGTCCAATAGGCCCCATCCTTGAGTGGAGCAAATCCGATGAGCGCGTGATCGTTCCCAAGATCCCATGACAAACACGGCACTCCTCCGGAGAGATTTTGTTCGGTCTGGGTCAATCCCGCCAGGTAGGGAGCGACGGTGCGCACCAGACGGTAAATCCGCTGGGGCTCCCAGCCGAGCTGCTCCTTATTGAGAACCTCTCGGTGGAGGACATCGAGCTGGGCGCCCATGTGGTCCACCCAAAAGGGATTTTTCTGCCCTCCGCCAGAGGTCGCCGGGGGGCTTGGAGCCACGTTCCGTGAAGGAACAGGGCCTGTCGCCGGACTTGACCCAACGCCAGCGGAAGGGATTTCGGGGGATCTTCCGCCGGTGCCGGTAGGGGTGCCATGTCCATTGGTGGGCCGCCCGGTGCCATTGCTGGGAGCCCCCGCATCGGTCGGACGGGAATCACTGACAACCCGACTGCCACGGCGGATTTCTGAAATGATGGCATCGATGTCGCGCAGTGCAGATGCTGGGGCAGGCCCCACATGATTGGTTACGACAACGGGTCGATCGGCTGAAACGCCCGCTGAGGACTCCCGTTCCTTCTCTTTGGCTGGGGCTGGAACAGAAATGGGAGTTTGCGGAGCGTCTTGGACCGGAGGCGCCGGTGCGTCGAGGTGCCCGGTGTCAATTTCAAAAGGCGAAGATTTGGCCGGTCCTCCCAACGAGCCTGGGAACCGGGGCGATTTGATGGTGTTGGTGGAGGATTGGGGCACGGTCGGGGCCGGCACCGGGGAAATCCGGGACTGGTTCTGGCCATCCCTGCCCAGAGACACCCATTCATCCCAAGCGGGACGGGCTTTCCGGAGCACTTCCCGCGGAGAAAGCCCCTGCGGCACCGCATGCGCTTGCCACTGCTCGCGACGGGCAAGAAATTCCCAAAAGGCTTCGACCACAGCGGGCACCTGGCCGTGGGTGGCCAGCCGCGACTTGACCAAAGAGGCGGCAATTTCAACCGGAACATCACCGAGAACCATGGACTCTCCGGTGAGCCGGTCCACCCAAGCGCTCGGAATGCGGCCATCAAAAATCGAATTCCACACATCACGGTTCAGGCAAAGCAGGGTGACGCTCCGGGGCACCACCTGCCGCAGGGTGGTGATCACTTCCGCGATTTCCATCCCGGCAGTGGCCGATCCGAAAAAACCATCCAAATGATCCGCCACAAAGGCCACGGAACGGCACTCGGAGGCGATCCGCAGGAATTGCCCCAGAGCGTCCCTCGCCTCGGCTTGACGAAGAATGTTCAGGCCATCCCACGATCCCGGGGATCCGCTGAAGTGCGCCTGGACGACTTCACACCAGAACTCAAGCATTTCCGGGCGCATGTCCCAGCGGCGCCCCAAAGTCCGCTCCGCACCGGGCAACAACGTGTTTCCATGCCGGATGAACCAGGCACTGGCACTGCCGACAGACGCGGGATCGAAGGCCGCGCGGAAGCGGGTCGACAGGGAAGCTTCATCGGCGGGCATCTCCCCTGGACGAATGGCGCCAGCTTTGGCGGCTTCGAGCAGGAGCTGGGCGGCAAAATATCGGGCCGCTTCGTCCAACAGGCTGCAGGCATACTGGGAGCAGCGTTTTTCCCCGTAAAGACGGAGCACAGACTGCAGCACCCCCTCCCAAGTGACCGGGCGTGCCGGATCCAAGGGAAGAGGAAGCGTGGCGACCAGTCCTCCGGTGACCGCTTCGAGGCGAGAAATAAGGTGAGTTTTGCCATAGCCGGCCCGGGGGGCGGCGATCAGCAAGGTGCGGCCGGTGTTCCCCCAGGTGGCCCCAACCTCGCCCTGGCGGACAAGCTCCTCAAAAACCCGGACACATTGCGTCATGGCAGAAGCGTGCAGGTCGGCCACCCCGGGGACTTCACTGAAGCCCGGTTGAAACACGTCGTGAAGGAATGGGTTGCCCATCGCCGCGGGATTTTTGACAGTGTCGCTCGTTTGCATTGAGAAAATATTTCCCTATGCGACGCAGAAATGCAATTTAATTATGGTAATCATGAGAGAATTTCCAATTTTTGAGATTTAGTTAGTATTTCTGTAATTTTCGACCTACTCCAAAGGATTGCAACAAACTCCACTGGCAGGCGGGGATTTGCCGTGTATCGTGCTTCATTATGGATTGGCAAGCAATTCTCACCAGCAGCTTTTTCTGGGGCTTCATGCTCGGACTCGTTTTCTGCGTCCTCTCCCTCTTCGCCCTGTTCCGCAGCCAAGGGGAACTGAAGCGATTCCGCAGGATGTTGTCAGACAAATTGGAAATTGATGCGGATCAGATCGCGACCTTGAAAAAAGAAGTCGCCTCTCTGAAATCGGAAAATGAAAACATGCGGATCAAAATCGGAGCCGGTGCCGGTGGCGGAAACAATCTCCAAAGCCTGGAACGCCATTTGGAAATTTATGCCCGATCGGAAAAAGCGATGATGGTTTCCGCTCCCGGTTTTGCCGGCGCCTGGGAAAACGCCAAGTCTGCCGCCATGTCCGAAATTGAGGACGAAGAGCGGGGCAAAAGCCTTCCCCGCAGGATCTTTCAGAAACTTTTTGCCCCATCCAAGGAAGCCCCCAAGAACTTGCCCCAAAAAGGCGAGATCATTACGGCTGGCTCCAGCGGGGATACCCAGGACGCCTGAACTCCGTTCCTGCGGACTACCAAGCCACCACCCCTCATGGGTATCCGCATCCATCTCGCCGACATCCCCTCGGAAGGTCTGGAAATTCAGGGCCAATTGACGGCCGCTGTGTTTGACCTGCCGGAAGGGGATCCCGCGCACCCGGTTGGGCCGCTTAGTTATGATCTTCTGCTGTCGCAGGACGAGGGACTGGTCATTCTAGAAGGCGTGCTCCAAGCGCCTTTTGAACTCCAATGTGTGAGATGCCTGAGGACTTTTGTTCAAAACTGTGTGATCGATCCTTATTCTGGAGAAATCGACCCGGAAGGAGCTGCCTCTGTTGATCTGGTCGATACCTTGCGGGAGGATCTTCTGTTGGCGCTGCCTCCCTATCCCCACTGCAACGAGAGCGATACGGATCTCGGGGAATGCGTGCCTCCGGGGCCTCTTCATTATGAAAGCCCTGCTTCGCCGACCCAAAATCCGGAGGGGGAACCTCCCAATATTTGGGCTGCCCTTGATCAAATCGATACGACTCCCAGTTGACATTCCATAAATCGGGTCTTTACTCCACCCCTTCGTTCCCAACCGCAACCTTTCCAAGATCAGCAAGCCATGGCCGTACCAAAACGCCGCACCTCGAAGATGAAAAAGCGCCTCCGCCGTGGCGCCAACCGCTGGCATGCGCCGGTGTTCAAAACCTGCCCGGAATGCAACGCCTCTGTGCCTTCGCACATCGCGTGCCCCAGCTGTGGCCATTACCGGGATCGTCAGGTTCTTACGATTGAGGCCATATAATCCATAGATTCGGGTTGACCACCACAGGGATAAAGTCACTCCAGCGAAAAGCCGGATGACGATTTTTCTGAGGGAGCCTCGACATCGCTGTTCCTCAACGACCCGACCATGAAAATCGCGCTCGATGCCATGGGGGGCGATTTTGCACCTCAAGCGGTCATCGCAGGAGCCAAGTGGGCTCTCGAGGAGCTCGACGCGATCAGCAAGCTCTATCTCGTTGGTGACGAGAGCCTTGTCCGCTCGGAGCTGGACAAGATTTCCTTTGCTCATCGCAAGCTGGAAATTGTCCATTCCGCCGAAGTCATCGGAATGGATGAATCGCCCGTTAAAGCCCTCCGACTCAAGAAGAAATCCTCGGTCGGTATCGCCACCGACCTGGTCAAGGACGGCACCTGCGCCGCCGTGGTCAGCGCCGGCAACACCGGAGCTGCGGTGGCCGCCGCCACCCTGAAACTCCGGCATCTGGCTGGCGTGGAACGGGCAGGCATCGCCGCGCCATTGCCGAATGACCATGGTCCGTTGAACATCGTCGACGCCGGGGCCAATCCAGAAGCAAAGCCCCGCCATCTGCTGCAGTATGCCATTATGGGATCCGTCTTTGCCCGGCATGTCCAGGGTAAGCAGAATCCCGTGGTGGGCCTGATGTCCGTGGGCGAGGAAGACACCAAAGGAACCGAGTTCACCAGGGAGGTTTTCTCCCTTCTTAAGGCCAGCCCTCTTAATTTCATCGGCAATGTGGAAGGGCACGATCTTTTTGAGACGCCCCTGGATGTCCTCGTCTGTGATGGATTTGTCGGGAACATTGTCCTGAAAAGCTGTGAAGCGACCGCCAAAGCCGTCCTCATGGCGGTCAAAGACCACATTGGCAAGTCTTTCCGTACCAAAATCGGAGGACTTCTGGCCAAGCCCGCGTTCAAACCGGTGCTTGAACGCCTCAGTTACGACACTTACGGTGGGAGCCCCTTGCTTGGAGTCAAGGGTGTGTGTATCATCGCCCACGGTTCCAGCTCTCCCAAGGCGATCAAAAACGCCATCCGGGTTGCTTTGGAATCCGTCCAGCACGAGGTGAACCCCCACATTGAGGAAGAAATCGCAAAACACGGATGACCGCCCCCCACCCTACTTCGTCGCAAATTCCCGGCCTGCGCTCAGTGCGTATTGCCGGCACAGGCAGTTACCTCCCGGAAAAAGTCCTCACGAACAACGACCTCGAAAAAATGGTCGAGACCTCGGATGAGTGGATCACCACCCGGACCGGGATCAAGGAACGCCGCATCGCTGCTGAAGGGGAACTGACAAGCCACCTGGCTGCCAAGGCCGGATTGAAGGCATTGGAAATGGCCGCGCTGGATCCGGCCGACATCGACATGCTGATCGTGTCCACGATCACCCCCGACACCATTACCCCGGCCACCGCTTGTCACGTCCAAAGCCAGATCGGCGCCACCCGAGCCGTCGCTTTCGACGTTTCCGCGGCCTGCTCCGGTTTCCTCTTCGCCATGGAGGTGGCGAAAAACGCCATCGCCACGGGAGCCGTGCGCAATGCCCTGATCATCGGCGCGGAAAAGCTCAGTGCGTTTGTGAATTGGACAGACCGGAACACTTGCGTGCTCTTTGGCGACGGCGCTGGCGCGGCGGTTCTCCTCCCTTCGGAAAAGGGTGAAGGACGTGTTCTTTCCTGCCACCTCGGCTCAGACGGCCGCCAAGCGGAACTTCTGCACATTCCCGGAGGCGGCGCGGCCTGTCCCATCACGATGGACAATGCCGACCGGCATTTGGCCACCCTGACCATGCAGGGACGTGAAGTGTTCAAGCATGCCGTCAATGCGATGCGACGCGCCGCGGAGACCGCCATCCAAGGGGCCGGACTGCAAACCACCGACATCCAGTTGGTGATCCCCCACCAGGCCAATCTCCGGATCATCGAAGCGATTTCGGAAAGACTCGGGTTGGCTTCGGAAAATGTGTTTGTCAATCTCGACAAATATGGCAACACCAGCGCGGCGGCCATTGCCATCGCCATGGACGAAGCAAACCGGAGCGGAGCCATGAAGTCAGGGGACAATGTGCTCCTGATGGCCTTTGGGGCGGGTTTGACCTGGGCCAGCGCCGTGATTCGGTGGTAAGCCATTTAGTTTTTTGCCGAACTTCCCCTGACGGTTTCCGGAATGGAATCTTCTCTTGGGACTTCCTTTCCCATCCATGCTGATCGACACCCATGCGCACCTCGCCAGCGCGCGCTTTGAAGGAGAGTCCGAACGTATCGTGGAACAGGCTGGGAAGGACGGCATTGATCGCATTCTGTCGATCTCCACTGATCTGGAGGATGCTCCGAAAAATATCGCCCTGTCCGAAAAGTTTCCGAATGTCTACATTAGCGTGGGGATTCATCCCACTTCCGTCCACGAAATTGAAGATCCCGAGTGGCTGTCGAAGTTGAAGGCATGGGCCACCCACCCCAAAGTGGTGGCGATCGGGGAATGCGGACTCGATTTTTTTCACCCCCCGCGAAACGGCGCGCCGCAGGAGGACTGGGCGGCGCTTCAGGAACGTTTCCTGCGCCCTCAGATCGATTTGGCTTTGGAATTGGACCTGCCCTTAGTGGTGCACACGCGATCCAGCCTCACAGAAACGATGCGAATCCTCTGTGATCATGCTCCCGGAGCCCCGTTGAGGGCGGTCCTACACTGCTTCGTGGATGGACCGGATGCCTATGCCACCGTGCAGGCGGCTGGTTTTCTGGTGTCCTTCACCGGAGTGGCGACCTTTCCCAAAGCCGCCGATCTCCACAGAACCGTGGCCGCGGTGCCACAAGGCAGCTTCATGCTGGAGACCGACAGCCCCTTTTTGGCGCCGATCCCGCACCGCGGAAAACGGTGTGAACCGGCGTTCCTCAAACACACCGCAGAGGCGGTGGCCAAACTGCGAGGAACGTCCCTGAATGTCATCGCGTTGGAAACCACCAGAACCGCGGAACGCTTTTTCAACCTTCCCCCTTTGTAGATCCATGCCAAATAATTCTTGACTACCCGTTTCTCTTTGGTATGGATCCACTCAAGCATCTTCCATGTTCTCCATCCGCTCCAATGTTGTCCGGGAAAGGCCCGAACCACGTCAGCAGAATATCCGGAATTCCCATGCCCTGCCGACACTCTCTGAGAGCAGTCAATTGTTTATGATCAACCGCTTAAGACAAGCGGACAAAGGAGTCAAAAAAGGATTCTGGGCCCGCCTGTTCCGGCGTTGACTCAATAGAAAGCGCCCCGTTTGGTAATGGGTTTCGACAGATCTGCCACTCCTCGGGAATTTCTTTCAGTGGCAGAAATTTCGAAAAGCCGTAGGATTTCAAGCCAATGTCTTCTGAAAGATAGATTGGCGTATTCCCCACCTCGTCATGGAAGTCTCCCGCCCGCGCTCCACTTGCGTTAGCCACGCTCTCATTTGGATTGTGTTCGCTGCCGGGTGGAGCCTTACCGCAGTTGCCGCTGAGTTTATTCCGCAATATTTGGCGGACGGCTTCGATTACCCGGTGGGAAAGCCGGAAGGGGATGGGTACCGGCTCGCCCGTGGGTTTTACCCTGGTGGTCACTTGGGAGAAGATTGGAATGGAAATGGCGGTGGAGACACGGATTTTGGTGACGAAATCTCCTGCACCGCGCATGGCGTGGTCGTGTACTCGGATGATTTCCAAGCAGGTTGGGGCAACGTCATCATCATCCGGCATGCCTACCGGGAAAAGGATGGACGCATTCACTTCATCGATTCCCTCTATGGTCACCTGTCTAAACGCAGCATGAAAGTCGGCGACCGCGTCATGAGAGGACAAAAAGTCGGAGAAATGGGAGCCGGTCCCCGTTTGAAGAGCGGGCGTTACATGTACTACGCGCATCTTCATTTCGAGATCCGAAAAAATATCACGATCGGAATGAATCGTTCCAAATTCCCCGGGGATTACTCCAATTTTTACTCCCCCCGTTATTTTATCCGCGACCATCGCAGGCTCCGTCAAGAATTCCGCAAGGTTAATATTCCCGTAAACACCTGGATGAAGGAAAACACCAATTCCCTGACGTACGAGCCCATCAACATCCCGGATCCCTCCTCCCCGAATGCCCACCCTGCGCCTCAGGTGCCCGAGGAAGTGGAATCAGTCCTGGAAAAGGAACAGCTTCGAGCTCAAGCCCACCCGGTAGAACAAAAAGGACTTTGGGAAAGATTGAAAAATCGACTGGGACTGGGGCGGGACAGCAATTAACGGCCGCCGTGCTTCCGACACCGAGTTGCGGAGGGCTTGGCACCCTGCATTGGTGCTGGCGGATCAAATTGATGAAACGAGGGTGCAGCCCTTGCCACACCCTCGTTTCGATCGCTTCTCTGCTCCCCCAGTTTGTCGAGTTCGTTGAGGATCACCCTAGTGATCATTCTCTTTGAACCCTTTTATTTTATTATAATTTCCATAATTTTTCAACTGTTTTTTAATTATTGACCCTTTCTTAATCGCGATGAACTCCCCTAAACCACCACTGCGGCTCCGAAAAGGAGGTCCTGTCCTGACCTCTCTAACGGCTTATGACTACCCCACGGCCCGACTCCTTGATGAAGCTGGCATCGAACTGATTCTCGTCGGGGATTCCCTTGGAATGGTGGTCGCCGGTTTGCCCGACACGACCAAGGTCACCCTTTCCCAGATGGAATACCACACCAGCATTGTCGCCCGAGCCGTTAGGCACGCCGTCATCATCGGCGATCTTCCGTGGGGAACCTATGCCACGCCCGAAGCCGCCGTAAACAGTGCCCAACGATTGATGGACGCCGGAGCGCATGGAGTGAAGCTTGAGGGCGGCACGGAACAACTTCCCCAGATCCGCGCCATCATTGCAGCAGGCATACCTTTCCTCGGACATATCGGCATGCTGCCTCAGCAGGTGTTGGAGGAAGGGGGATACAAAAAGAAAGGCAAATCGGAAGCAGAAGCCAAACGGTTGTTGCAATCGGCTCTGGACCTCGACGCGGCAGGAGCCATCGGAATGGTTCTGGAAAGCGTCGTCCCCTCCGTGGCCGCAACCATCACGCAAGCGATCGGAATTCCCACCATCGGCATTGGCTCGGGTTCCCAATGCGATGGCCAAATCAGAGTAGTGCACGACATCATTGGTGCGTTCCCCTGGTTCCGACCTCCTTTTGCCCAGCCTCACGCGGATGTGGCCGGAGCCATTTCACAGGCCGCCAAAGCCTATATCAATGAAGTCAGAGGACACTGACTTGCCGAACCACCAAGCCGGAAAACCTGCCGATAAAATAAAATAAAAAAACTAAGGAATAATTTTAATTTTGTTTGCACTGAAGGTCAATTTGTCTTAAAATTAGACCATGAACGCACTCAAAACCCTTACCTTAGCTCCACTGCTGACTGCGGCCTTGGTCTGTCCTTCCCAAGGAGCGGAATCCCTCAGCACCCTCTCGGCAGCCGTTTCCAACTTGGATTCCAAGGTGGCCAACCATGAGAACCGGATCTCCCAGGTGGAAAAAGCGTTGAAGCCAGGTCAGGTCAACGAAGTGTCCGTCCAGAAGCCTGACTACAAAACCATTCCCTATGTCATCCGAGAAGGTGACACCATCGGCGAAATTGCCCGTCGCAATGAAATCCCCAGAGCGTTGCTGCTCGAGGTGAACGGGATGAAAGAAGGGCAGAACATTTACATCGGGGATTCCATCCAAATTCCGTTCGGCCAGACGAATCCCCCCCCTCCCCCAACTCCCGTGGTTTCGCCGGTTCCGTCACCAAAGCCTGCCCCCGGTCCTGCCATTGTAGACAAAAAAAATGCCCCCAAACCAGCGGTCGTTCCAGCCAAACCTGTCCCGGCGACAGCACAAAACCACACCGTAAAATCCGGCGACACTCTCTTCGGGATCTCCCGCCGTTACAATGTTTCGGTCGATTCCCTTAAGAAAGCCAACAACTTGCGCTCCGATCGATTGAGCTTGGGACAGTCGATCAAAATTCCTGGCAAAACTTCCGTGGTTTCGAAAACACCCCCGACGAAATCAACCGTGGCCGAGGTACCGGCGACGACCAAAGAAACCTATGGAGTATACATGGTCCAGAAAGGCGATACGCTTTACTCTTTGGCGACCGATTTCTTCACCACTCAGGCCGAGATTCAACGCTTGAATAAAATGGGATCTTCCACCGCCCTGGCACCCGGCAAAGAACTGGTGGTTCCTACCGCCAAATACATGGCCACGCACAATTTGGCGAACAATTGAGTCCTTTGACGCTTCTTTTTGGTTGAGAGTCGTTGATTAACGGAGAGCCCGGTTCCTTTTTGGAAGGAACCGGGCTTTTCGTTTTTCACTTGGAAAGCCGCAGGATCTCCCCGACCTTGATGGCCATGAGGTCCCTGCAATTCGCCAGAGTCGGTCCACCGGAGGAGGTAATCGAATTGGTCGGGAGCGAAGAACCGCGTCCCCAACCCGATGAAATCCTGGTCCGGATCCGCCTTGCTCCGATCCACCCTTCCGACCTCAATTTGATCTCCGGGACCTACGGGGACAAGCCCCCCCTTCCCTGCGTCCCCGGAGGGGAAGCCTATGGTGAAGTCCTGGAAGTGGGAGCGGAGGCTGGCGGTCTCCATAAGGTCGGCGACAAAGTGGCGGTGATCCGTCGCGTGGGAACCTGGCGCGATCTGGTCTCGGTTGCGCCCGCGGCGCTCCAGCCACTCCCGGCGAACATTGACCCTGCCCAGGCTTCGCTGCTGGGGATCAATCCTGCGACCGCATGGTGTCTGCTGGCGGCGTTCCGCGAATTGGCCGCAGGAGATTGGCTGCTGCAGAACCTCGCCAGTTCCTCGGTGGGACGCTGCGTGATTCAACTCGCGCGGGAACGCGGCATCCGCACCTGCAATGTGGTGCGAAACCCTTCCCTGTTCGCTGATCTTCTGGCTCTTGGGGCCGACTCGGTTCTGGAGGACAACGGCGACATCAGCCCGGAAGCAGGAGGCTGGGAGACCTCCCAGGCCGCGCCCTCACTAGCTTTGAACGGGGTCGGTGGAGAAAGCGCCTTGCGGCTGATGAATGCCCTCCGCACTTCCGGAACCCTGGTGACGTATGGAGCCATGGCGAAACGTCCCCTCAAAGTTCCAAACGGCATGCTAATCTTCAAAAATCTCACCCTCAAAGGGTTTTGGATGACACGCTGGCTTGAAAAAATGCCCCCGACGGAGGTCAGTGCCATGTATGAATCTCTGGCAAACCTGATGGCGGAGGGACGCTTGGTTCAACCGGTTGCCGCCTCCGTGCCGGTCACGGATTTTGGGGAGGCCCTGCGTCTGGCCGGGACCGGCCAATCCGGCAAAATGTTGCTGCGCTTTGATTGAACCAACCCGAAATGGAATTCGAACGTCTTCAGTCCAGAGCGGCCGCCCATGGTTTCGAATTCACCCGGGAAGCCTTTGATCTGCACTTCTCGTCGATTGTCTTCGATCTTCATATCGATCCCCTGATCCAGCAATGTCTCTTCGGATACGATCTGGAAACGGCCCATGAACCAGGGGCCTGGAGCGGAGCGGCCCCCCGGGGACTCGGCGCGAGACTCATCCAACGTGCCCACCGGGGAAACCATCGTCCATTGTTCAATCATACCGACCTGCCCCGTTTGCGGAAAGGAGGCTACACCGGGGCCGCGTTCGGAATTCATTGGTGGCAGCGGCACCCCAAAATTCCTGGCTCCTCCTTGCTAGCTCGGAACCCTTGGGAAAGAATTGTCCGAGGACAGTTGAAAGAATTTCAACGGCTCATCACTCAAGGAGCCTTGGGATTCGCCGGAGCCCCTTCCGACCTCCGCGAGGCCCACCAAAGGGGCACTGTGGCGGGTTTTGCGACCCTCGAAGGCTGGCATTGCCTCGGGCTCCCTGCCGCCGGACTGACGCTGCAAGAACGCCTGAACCGGCTCCGTTTGGCGAGGGATCATCATGGAGTTCGCTGTTTGACCCTCAATCATCACACCCCCAATGACGCCTGCGGCAATGGTTGGAGCATGATTGAAAAGGATGCAATCCCTGACGAAACGCTCGGTTTGACCGATCTGGGCGAGGAGGTTTCCGCCGCCTGTTCCCGACTTGGTCTGATCCTGGATCTCAGTCACACAAGCCGTCAGGGTATTCTAGATGCCTGCCGGGTCCATCAGGGTCCGGTCGTGGTATCCCATGGAGGAGCCTCCGAGGCACCCGGTGCGCCAACGGAGGAGCAGGCTGTGAGTCACCGTCTCCTCGATGACGCCTGCCTGCGAGCGGTCGCGGCCACTGGAGGTGTGATCGGATTGGTCTTCTCCCCGGCCTATTGGAACGGAAGAGGTGACGGCTCCCTCGATGACCTGGTTGGCCAGGCACGCCACATCCGGGACACCGTGGGGCCGGAGCATCTCGCCCTGGGCTCGGACTTCGATGGCTGGATCACCAGCATCCCCAAAGAAATGGACGATTGCCGGGATCTCCCGCTCTTCACCCAACGTCTGCTCGATGGCGGTTTCTCCTCAGAGGAAACCAGCGCGCTGCTCGGTGGGAATTTTTTGCGCGTTTGGGAGCAAGTGGTCGCCGGACGCGGCAAATAACTGACCGCAGAGCCAGCGCCTTCGAGACTACGAAGTCATTGATTAGGGGGAGAATGGCGGTGCAGAAACTCCTCGGCAAGATTGCGGTAGGAGGTGGCTCCAGAGGAAGTCGGCGCATAATCGATGATGCTTTGCCCGTAACTCGGGGCTTCTCCCAGCTTGATGTTGCGGGGGATGATCGTCTGATAAGTCACCTCGGGAAAGACTCTGCGCACGTCATTGATCACCAATTGGGAAAGGTTGGTCCTGCTGTCGGCCATGGTCATCACGATGCCTTCGAGGACCACATCCGGGTTCGCTCCGGAGTTTTTGATAAAATCATGAACTTGAACAATTTTGGCGAGTCCCTCCAAGCCGAAATACTCACACTGCAGCGGAACCACCAGTTCATCCGCGGCCGCCAGCGCCGAGGTCATCAGGACACCAAGGGACGGAGGGCAGTCCATTAACATGTAGTCGGCGAGATCATACTGCTTCATGGGTTGAATGAGGTGGCGCAACCGGACCAGATGATCGTCCCCCCGGGCCAATTCGATCTCGCATCCCGCCAAATCCATGTCCGAGGGGATGAGGCGGAGGTTCGGATATTTGGTGTTCAGAATCAGTCGCCGGACATCGCCTCCATTGACCAAAGTGTGGTAGATGCTCTCGTGTTCCGAAGGGACGAGGCCGACCGCGCTGGTTGCATTGGCCTGCGGGTCAACATCCAACACAATGACGCGGACACCTCGCTCGGCGAGGCAGGCCCCCATGTTGACTGCGGTGGTCGTTTTTCCGACTCCACCTTTTTGATTGGCAATGGCAATGATCTTCATGGGCGACTCTCAGCAAAACGGGCACTGTGCGGCATAAGCCGATGTTTGGCGAGAAGAAAGAAAACAGGACTTCCTCGCGGGAACTCTCAACCGTAGACGGCCTTGGGATCGTAGGCTTTCCCGACTTCGGTGAGGTGGAGAGGCAACGGCTTGTCGGGCGTTGTTTCGGGCAGATCGGCGCCAAAAGGAACCCCCCGATAAAAGCACCCGCTGTAGCCGACGTGGCAGCATCCGGGACCTTTTTGATCCACTTTTAAAACCAGCGCATCCTGGTCGCAATCCACGAGAATCTCGCGCACCACTTGCACGTGGCCGGAGGAACCACCCTTGTGCCAGAGCGTTTTCCGGCTGCGGCTGTAGTAGACGGCCTCCCCTCGACGCAGGGTTTCCCGGAGCGATTCTTCATTCATATAGGCCACCATCAGGACCGCCCCGGTGGCGGCATCCGTCGCGATGGCCGGGATCAGTCCATGTTCGTCAAACTTGGGAGCGAAAACGAGGCCTTCTTCCACCGCATGGCGGTCAGCGCGGGAGCCAAAAACGAGAATGTCCGGGATGGGATGTGAAGGGGGTGATTCCATGCAAAGGTTAATTCGTGTTCGACAATCCTATGCGGTGCGGCCATAGATGCAACCCGGCAGAGATGGCACGAGGCATTTTCATCAGTTTTGAGGGTTCCGAGGGCGGAGGCAAAAGCACCCAGATTGCTTTGCTCGAGTCCGCGCTGCAGGAGCGTGGGATCACCGTCCGACGGACCCGGGAGCCAGGAGGCACCCTCCTCGGTGAGCGCCTGAGGGACCTCCTCCAGCACACGCCCGAGTTGGAGGACCTCTGTGACGAGGCGGAACTCCTTCTCTTTGGAGCCAGCCGAGCCCAACTGGTTCGGGAGGTCATCAGGCCGGCATTGGAATCCGGAACTTGGGTCATAGCCGACCGTTTTCTCGACTCCACCACTGTTTATCAGGGCATCGGCCGCGGATTGGGAGCCGAATCCGTCAATGCGGTGAATGCCGTCGCGGTGGGGGCATCCCGGCCCGATGTGACTTTCCTGCTGGATTTGGATGCCGCCACCGGTCATGCGCGGGCCCGCGCCGCTTCCGGAGACCGGCCCGATCGTATCGAGAACCAACCCCCCGCCTTTTTTGAGCGAATCCGGGCCGGCTATCTGGACCTGGCTGCCGCCAATCCGGACCGAATCGTTCTGATTGACGCTTCCCGGCCCGTGGCCGCAGTGGCAGATGCCATCTGGAAGGAATGCGAACGCCGCTTTTCCCATGAGCTTCACGGTTGAACGGGCTTTCGATCTCCTCATGCAGTCGCGCGAGCAGGGACGGTTCGCCCATGCCTATCTTATCACTGGAGATGAAGGCAGCGGCAAACGGGAACTTTCCGCACGGCTGATCCGTGCCGTCAATGCGCTGCCGGAGAATCTGGCAACCCTCGATGACCTCGCGAGCGGGAGTGTCACCGTGGTTCGACCCGAAATGAAATCGCGCCGCATTGGCATCGGTGCCATCCGGGAAACGGAACGCATCGTTCACCTCGCGGTGGGCGCCCAGACAACGAAATTCGTCGTCGTGGTGGAAGCCGACCGCATGGGGGAGCAGGCGGAAAATGCCTTCCTCAAGACTCTGGAAGAGCCGCCCCGAGGCACGGTGCTCCTGCTGCTCACGGCCAATCCTGAAGCGCTGCTTCCAACGATCCTGTCGCGGTGCATCCGGATTCCCCTTCAGGGGCTCGGTTCTCAGCGCCTTCCAGAGACCAGTTTGACCTTTCTCAAGGCCGTGGGTCGGCACTTTGCCGCCAAATCGACCGGACTGGCGGGCGTATTCGGTCTCATGGGCACCTACTCCGACACCTTGAAGGAGGGCAAAAAGCACATTGAAACCCAGCATGGAGACCAGCTCAAAGTCGAAAAAGAGCACTATGCCCGGACCACCGAAGGGGATTGGCTGAAACGCCGGGAGGAGTATTTTCAGGCCAGAATCGAATCCGATTATCTCCAACTCCGTCAGCATCTCAGCGACGACCTCATGACCTGGTTTGGAGATGTCCTGAGACAGCAGAAAGGGGTGAACCGGCTCGATCTGCCGGAATGCGCCGAAGCAACCCGAACCACCTCCCAACTGTTGACTTCCGAGCAGGTGCTCGAGAAAATCGACGCCATCGAAACGCTTCGTTCCCACTACCAAACGAACGTCAACGAATCGCTCGCCACTGAAGTGGCGTTCATCAAGATTTTTGGCTAGCCTTCCTTTCCTCCAAGAATTTCAGGATAACCTCCGCCTGAAGAGTGGGACCGGGAGACTTCCGACAAAGGGGCGAATGCTGTTCACCTTCAAGAACTCGGTCCTCCGTTAAGTCTTGGGGAAGGACTGCCGTTGGTATTTTTTTCCCCAAAGCAGAAACGTCGATCTTTTCTACGGGAAAAAGATATTTCAAAATCATTTCCCCGGAAAAACTTCTTGCGTCGGAAGAGCTTCAATTTACTAAGTAGGCCCGGAAATTTTAACGACGATCTTATTGAACAGCCTCCCGCACCACGGTCAATCTCGCAATGAGCAGCTTCCATTCAACGAACAGGAGCTCAAATTTTACGTCCCGGGGACTCTTACCTGGTCCCTTCTCTCATGGCTGGAGAAAACCCTGCTCCCCCATCCGGTCTATCCCTCGGCCACCATCCATTCCGTGTATTTTGACACGGCGACAGGCCGATCGTTTCAGGAGAAAGCCGAAAGCTACTTTCACAAAACCAAATACCGCCTGCGGTGGTATTGCGACGCCCATGGCCATCCGCTCGACGAGCCGGCTTTTGCCGAAGTGAAAGAAAAGAACGGAAGTGCCCGACGAAAACTGAGGATTGCAATCCCCCTGAGCGGGTCCGTCGTGTCCAGGCTTCCCTTGGATTCAGAGGAGTTGGAAATGCTTTTTCACCGTCACTTGCCCCCTGCTAGCGCCCCCGCCGGAAGGTTGATCCCGATGCTGGATCTTCGCTATGAGCGCACCCGATATGTTCACCCGCTTTTTGGCGAAACTTTTTGCCTCGACACAAATATCCGTTGTCAGAGGACCCATCCTGGTTACTTGCGACCGCCTTCCGGCAAACCGTTGGACTTTTCTGTGTTTGAACAAAAGGGCCCCTCCCCGGATTTGCTCCCCCCCTTTCGGGCACTTCCCAGGTTCCACCTTCGCAAAGCTTCCGTCTCCAAATATTTTCTGATCACTTCCCAACTGCTTCCTTCCGTTACCGAAGTATGACCCTTCAAGAATTCACCAAAGCAGCTGAAACGGTTTTCTTCGGCAGTGATCCGCAAAAGATTGCCGACCTTGGGCTGGTTGCGCTGTCTTTGGCATTGTTGGCATCCTTTGGCTGCTCCCTGCTCTGGTCATGGGCCTACAGCGTGTTTTATGGCTCCCGGAGCACCGGAAGCAACATTCATCGTTCCTTCCCTTTGATAGGCATCGCGGTGGCGGCCATTTTCATCTGTGTCCAATTCTCCCTACCGCTTTCCCTGGGGCTTCTGGGTTCGCTTTCGATCGTCCGATTCAGAACCCCCATCAAGGAACCTGAGGAAATCGGATTCATCCTTCTGGTGATTGCATCCTCGCTCTGCTGCGCGGCGTTCAACGGGGCTTTCCTCCTCGTCATTGCGGCAACTTCCATGCTCGCTTTGACGATCCTCCACTGGAGCCCGGGTTTTATGATGCGCCGGGGAGGGGTAGGATCACTCGTCTTGAAGTGCCCGGCCAATGACTACCGCGACAAACTCCCCCAGTTGATTTCCACCATCGAACGGCATCTCCAGCGCCCTGCTTTTGACAGCTTGACCACTCTGGGAGAGGAATGTGTGCTCACCTGGTCTTTTCAGAAGATGACCCCGCTGCATTGCGCGGAACTGCAGCGGGAGCTCATGGAAAAAATGCCGCAGGCGACCCTCGGGGTCTACTACCACGGCCAAGCCAACGCTTAAGGACCGCCTTACCAAAGATGATCCTCCATAAGGCAGGCCTCCCCTTCGCCGCAGGAATGCTGGTTCTGGCCACCGCCGGATTGCAGTGTCTGCGCAGTCCAGGATTGGAGTCGTATCATCATCGGTCCAGCAGTGAAGTGATTTTGGGGAAGGACAAAATCAATTCCAGAACGGCAACCTTTCTCCGTCTGGGGATGCTCCAAATGAGCCCGAGCTTCTGCGAACCATGGGAATTGGCGGCGGATTCGCCCGCAGCGCGACAGCTTTTTGGGCAACCCTGCCCCGCCCCGTCGATCGCCGCGCTTTCGGGCCCCCGCCCCCCCTCCACTGAATTGTTGCTCACCTCGCCGAACCTGGCGCCACCTGGAGTGGCTGAGGTTTCTCTGGTCTGCCGGAGTTCGGATCTGTTTGATGAACGAAGAGGAATAGTCCTCCACCCGGAGGAACGCGAGAAAGCATCCGAGCGACTAGCCTGGGCAAGTGCCCGCTGGGACTCCGATTTGGTGCTGGAAAGTCCGGTTGGACTCCGCATCCATGGGGGCAGCAGCCGGGGTGGTCCGATGAAAAGTTTCGCACTGGTTTTCCGGGAGGAATACAGTGGACATCCCCTGTCACCACCCGGCCTCTTTTTTGGAAGTGAAGCTCCGCCGGTCCCCAGGTTACTTCTCGTGACGGCCTATGAAACAAGCCAGTTCAACAATGTCCTGGCCACTGAAATCGCCGCCCGTCTGGGCTGCCGCACCTCCCGCTCGGTACAGGCCCTGGTCCGACTCAATGGCACTGAGATCAAAGCTCCCTACTTTCTCTGCGAGCACCAGTCTCCGGGATTTGTCAGGGATCATTACGGAATGGACCCCATCGACTGGAAAAGGCTCAAGTTGGTCGATTCCGAAGAGGTGACAGAGTCCTCCCCGGAATTCGATGACTACCGCCGCTGGCAACGAAGAAAACGGACCCAGATTGATTTAGCGGAAGAAGCGAGACGCTTCGACCTGGAAGACCTGTGCGCCTGGGTGCTCGCCGTGACCTTTACCTCCACCACGGACAGTGACCAGGGAGCATATTTCCGTGTCCACGCCAACCCGCCCGGCCCCTGGCATTGCCTCACCTGGGACATGGACGGTGCTTTCAACACGGGAATCTATGTTTACAAAGGCCGGGAGGTCGACTGCCGGCGGCAATGCTTCGAGACTCTGGTTGGGGAGAGAGCCTTGCTCTTCAACCGGCTCTGCCAAGGATCATCCGAGTTCCGGGAATACTTCAGAGCCTTTGTGCACCGCAAACTTGAAGCCCTGAACCGGGAAACCTTGCTGGAAATCGCTGACCGCCACATTGCCATGGCACGTTCCCTGCCTCACGCCCCCCAGGAAACGATTTCGGTGTTGCTCCAAAGCCGCAGTTTCCTGGCCCGACGGCACCAGGAATACTTCACCCAGTTGGAAGCATGGTTGGACAAAACCGGGCACCTGACTCCAGCTCGTTGATACAGGGAGATCCGATCGCATGCACCACAGAGGAGCTTGCCGGCTGTGGAAATAAGTCCCTGACGCTGACCTGAGGACTTGCAGTGGAAGTCACCGTTCCTTCGACGCTGGTTGACATTTTCAAGTTGCCGCTGCGCTGAGTTCGGCGATTGATAGCCCCATGCAAGTCCCTGAGTCACTCCGCTACGCCACCTCGCACGAATGGGTCTCCGTCACGGACGGCATTGCCACCATAGGGGTAACCGACCATGCCCAGGCCGAACTCACCGATGTGGTTTACCTGGAACTGCCCACTCCTGGAAAACAGGTGAAGGCCGGGGATGCGGTCGCCGTCATCGAGTCCGTGAAAGCCGCCAACGACATTTACACCCCGGTCTCCGGTGAAGTCGTGGAATTCAATCCAAATCTTGAAACCGATCCTTCCGCGGTCAACCAGGCGCCTTACACCGATGGCTGGATGTTCCGGATCCGCCTCAGTGATCCCGGTGAGATTGACAAGCTCCTGAC
The DNA here is from genome assembly GCA_024233005.1 of Akkermansiaceae bacterium. GTDB lineage: Bacteria > Verrucomicrobiota > Verrucomicrobiia > Verrucomicrobiales > DEV007 > JACKQE01. The sequence goes on from JACKQE010000004.1 coordinate 134,569, forward strand.
ACCGGCCGAATACCAGAGCCAGATCAGTTGATCCGCCTTGCGAGACTTTCCCTTTGCTCTGTGAACGATCCTCACGAATTTGCCAACCGCCATCTCGGCACCCGAGGAGAGGATGCCGAGGCGCTGGCCCGGGAAGTGGGATATCCTTCCGTGGAGTCGTTGATCGACGCGGTGGTTCCGGAATCCATCCGCCTCCGGACGCCTCTGGCCCTCCCGCCGGGCCTTCCGGAATCAGGAGCCCTGCAACGTCTGGAGGCCCACATGGGCCAGAACCAAACACCGCAGCCTCTGATTGGCCTCGGCTACCATGATTGCCGAATCCCCCCAGTGATTCAGCGCTGCATTCTGGAAAATCCCGGGTGGTATACCGCCTACACGCCTTACCAGGCAGAGATCGCCCAAGGCCGTTTGGAACTCCTGCTCGCGTTCCAGACCATGGTGGCCAGCCTGACCGGCCTCGACGTCGCCAATGCCTCTCTGCTCGATGAAGGCACCGCCGCGGCCGAAGCCATGGCCATCGCCTCGGCGCAATCTCCCTCCGGAACCAGGATGCTCGTTGACGCGGGTTGTCACCCCCAGACCATCGATATTCTCCGGACTCGGGCCAATCCGTTGGGCATTGAGATCGAGGTGGCGGCTCTCTCCCGGCATGACTTTGACGCCGAAGGGAAAGATCTGCTGGCCGTCTTGCTCTCCTATCCTGCCACGGACGGGAGCATCCGTGATTTGGAGAAGACGGCGGAAGCCGTGCACAAGGCGGGTGGATTGGTCATCGTGGCCACCGATCTCCTCGCGTTGACACTCTTGAAGCCGCCCGGAGAGTGGGGTGCCGACATCGCAGTGGGCAGTGCCCAGCGGTTGGGGGTGCCCCTGGGCTTTGGAGGCCCTCACGCAGCGTTCATGGCGTGTCGCGATGCCCTGAAACGCCGCCTTCCTGGACGATTGGTGGGAGTCTCGATCGATGCGGACGGACAACCGGCCATGCGCTTGGCTCTGCAAACCCGGGAACAGCACATCCGCCGGGAGAAAGCGACGAGCAATATCTGCACCGCCCAGGTCCTCCTCGCAGTGATGGCCGCGTCCTATGCGATCTACCATGGCCCCGAGGGCCTACGGGCCATCGCGCAAAAAATCCAGCGTCACACCGCACAACTGGCGGCACGCCTCCTGGCAGGAGGATTCACCCTGGTGTCGGAGAGCTTTTTCGACACCGTGCAGATCAAGGTCGAGGCCCCGCTGCGCGCCTCGCTGTTGGAGAAAGCCCGCGAAGCCGGATTCCTGCTGCGGGAGGATATCGAGGGCGTGATCGGAATCTCTCTGGATGAATGTTGCGATGACAGCACAGTGGAATGCCTGGCCGAGGTTTTCTCACTTCCCACGATAGACAGAGCACAACCAAATCTGGCAGGATTTCCCGGAAGCCTGGTGCGGACCTCCCCCTTTTTGACCCAGGAAATTTTCCACCGTCACCACACCGAGCACGAAATGCTTCGGTTCTTGCGCCGTCTGGAAGGAAAGGATCTGGCACTGAATTGGAGCATGATCCCCCTCGGATCGTGCACCATGAAGCTCAATCCCGCCGCAGCCATGATGCCGCTGAGCTGGAAGACCGTGGGAGGCCTGCACCCCTTTGCGCCGCAATCGCAAACCACCGGCTATGCCTCCATGATCGCCGAGCTGAAAGCTTGGCTCTCCGAAATCACAGGATTTCCCGGTATCTCTCTCCAACCCAATGCCGGAAGCCAGGGGGAATACGCCGGCCTTCTGGCGATTCGCCGCTGGCAGACAGCCAGGGGCGAGGCGAAACGCAACATTTGTCTCATTCCCACCTCTGCGCATGGCACCAATCCGGCCAGTGCGGTCATGGCGGGCTTCCAGGTGGTGGCCGTGAAATGTGATGCCATGGGCAATGTCGACCTGGAAGACGTGGCGGCAAAAACCTCGCAGTACCAGGACACCTTGGGGGCGCTGATGGTCACCTATCCGTCCACGCACGGCGTCTTCGAGGAAAGCATCGGGGAAATCTGCCGCCTCGTACACGGGCAGGGAGGGCAGGTTTACATGGACGGTGCCAACATGAATGCGCAAGTGGGCCTCTGCCGCCCTGGTGACATCGGTGCCGATGTCTGCCACCTCAATCTCCACAAAACCTTTGCCATCCCCCACGGAGGAGGAGGCCCCGGGGTCGGCCCCACCTGTGTGGCAGCGCATTTGGCCCCCTACCTGCCCGGTCACCGTTTTGCCGCCGACCCCGGAGATGGGGCGGTCGCCTCGGCGCCGGAAGGAAGTGCCAGCATTCTGACGATCTCCTGGATGTACATAGCCCTGATGGGAGGCCCCGGCCTGACCGAAGCGACCAAGCTGGCGATCGTGAATGCCAATTACATCGCCCACCGGTTGTCCCCCTATTTTCCGGTGCTCTACCGGGGTGAAAATGGCCTCGTGGCCCATGAGTGCATCCTTGATTTTCGCCCGATCAAGACCACCAGCGGCATCGACGTGGAGGACGTGGCCAAGCGACTCATGGATTACGGCTTCCACGCCCCGACGATGTCCTGGCCGGTGCCAGGGACCCTCATGGTGGAACCCACGGAAAGCGAAAGCAGGGAAGAACTGGACCGGTTCTGTGACGCCCTGATTTCCATACATGGTGAAATTTCGGATATCGCTGAAGGCCGCGCTGACCGGCAGAATAATCTGCTGAAAAATGCGCCCCATCCGGCCCACCGCCTGATTCAAGAACCCTGGCCCCATCCTTACACCAGAGAAGAGGCCGTGTATCCCGCGCCCTGGACCAGGGCGGCGAAATTCTGGCCCCCGGTTGCCCGCATTGACAACGTCCATGGGGATCGGCATCTACATTGCACCTGCGATGCCGTCGAAGCCTATGCAGCCCCGATCCAGCAGGCATGAGGGACTCCTGGGAAAGTTGGGTCCCGAACCTCCACGCCAATCTGGTCTTCATCGTTCAGAATGGCTCTGTTCTTCTGATTCATAAAAAACGCGGACTGGGCGCCGGCAAACTCAATGGCCCTGGAGGGAAATTGGAACCGGGAGAAACCGCGATGGAAGCCGCTGTCAGAGAGGCTCAGGAGGAGCTTTGCATCACTCCGCTGGATCTCATCGAACTTGGCTGGCTGCACTTCGACTTCACCGACGGGCTGAAGCTGCACTGCACGGTTTTCCGGGGGGAATCCTTCGACGGCACACCTACTGAAACCGAGGAGGCCCGCCCGGAATGGTTCGGTATCGATGCCATTCCTTTTGACCGGATGTGGGCGGATGACATCCACTGGTTGCCCGGCCTGATTGCCGGACGGAAATTCGCAGCCTGGTTTGAATTCGATGGTGAAACGATGTTGAGCAGGCGCATTGACTGGATCAACGCACCGGACCAGTAGCCACACTGCCGGAGGACTCGTCCACCCAGCGGTCGGGCAAAATCTTTCTCCAAACGTTTTTGACCTTGCCACCGAAGGAGTCAACCTGCGGCACCGGAGGCTCAACAATGCCCCCTTGGACCTGAGGCGAAGGACGAGTCGCCGATTGATTTTGAGTGACCGCTCCCGAACCGGCAGGCGTGGAGGAAGATGCCACGGGGACAGAGGAGCCTTGCGAGTAACTGGGATTACCCACTTGATTCCAAACTTTACGGATCGTTTCGCCGGACTGGGCGGAGACATACACCGTTCCCACAGGGCGCTGCATTTGATCGATCAGGTTCATCATCCATATGGGCTCATTGCGGAGATCACGGCAGCGCAACTGGTAATGGATCCCGTCAAACCCCACGCCCGCCTGACGCGCAGCCGCATCGGCAATCACAAAGGCCCGGTCCGAGTCGACTTTGATGGTTTCCATGCGGAGAGGGATCGAAGGATAGTCCTGATCCGAGGTGCGTTCAAAACGGCGCTCACCGACAACATGGCCACCTTGCATGAGATATTCTCTGAGGTGGGCGGGAGACACAGGATCCATCACCAAAATCCGCCACATCTGCGGCTGGTGCTGACCATAAAATCCCACCATCCCGACGGCCCTGCTCAAATTTACGGTCCCCTGCTCCTTGGCAAAAACCTTAAGCGTGGCGCCCCCTGGCTGTTGGCCATTTACAGATGCACCTGAAATCAGGCCAAAAACCAGGCAAACCAGAGTAATTGTGCGCTTCATAAGAACAGATCAGTAGGAAGATCGAAACTACTATAATTTGTTTGCGGAAAAATGGCAAACTAAGAATTTCAATAATACTTAATTAATATTTTCCTATCCCATCTTGGCTCGGAACGATGTTTCCTTGCGCCTACTGAGGGCTCCGGCGAAGGTGACCCGATGATCCCGTCCCCTCCCCTCTCCCGCCGCGCACGTCCCGAGGCAGGACTGTTGCTGCTTGGTCATGGTTCCACGGAAAACCCGGACTCCAGCGAACCCACGTGGGTATGTGCCGATGCCATCCGACAACTAGGCCTCTTCGCGGAGGTCCATTGCACCTTTTGGAAAGAAGAACCAATATTCCGACAAAGTTGGTCCCTTTTCGACTGTGACGAGATCTTCGTTGTCCCCAATTTCATCAGCGAGGGCTACTTCACCCGTCAGGTCATCCCCCGGGAACTGGGCCTGTCCGAATTCAGAACCACTCTGATCCAGGGCAAAAGAGTGCACTACTGCGATCCCGTCGGTTCACACGCCTCCATGACAAAGCTGCTGCTGCAAAGGGCGGCCGACACCGCTCCGGGAATCCCCCCGTCCGAAACAGCCGTGCTCATTGTGGGCCATGGAACCAAACTGGATGCGAATTCCGCCAAGGCGATCCAAGAACAGGTCGTCCGGATCCGGGAATCCGGCGCCGGCTATGCCGAAGTCCATGAGGCTTATATGGAAGAGGCTCCCTTTGTCGCCGAGTGGGATCAAATCACCACGGCTCCCCATGTGGTGGTGGTTCCTTTTTTCATCGCTGACGGCCTGCATAGTTTCCAGGACATTCCTGTTCTGCTCGGGCTTGCGGAAGAGTTGCCGCCTGCCGCAAGCAAAAACGAGGTGTTCCGCCAAAACCCGGCCCCCCTGCGAGGACGTTCGCTCTATTACAGTCGGGCAATTGGTACCGATCCATCGCTTGCCGAAGTCATTCTTGACCAGGTGGACGCCTGTGAGGAGGCCCTCCATCATGCCTGTGCCGCGGCTGTTTGATTCAAGATCATGGATACCAACCTGAACGAGCAATTGGCCGCCTGGATTGCCACCGGAGGAAACCGTCTCGGTCAAATTCAGATCGAGCAATCCGACGAGGCGACGTTTGCGTTGACTCATGTCGATGATATCGACCAGCCCCGGGACTCTCTGATTCTTCTCTCCGACCTAGCGGCGATGCGGGCTTGGACCCGCAGCAATGAGGCTGGAGACCTTCGCCCTCTGAAAACGTCGCCCGACCTCCGTCCGGGGTGGTTGGTGCTGGCGGGAGACATTGTCGCGCTGCGAGAAGCTCTGGAATGCCTTTACCCGGGCATGGTGGCCGCATATTTCCGCCACCTGGCAGGCCGGGCAGCGCCAGTTTCCCTGCGTGAGACGTTGGAACGTCAAACCGGCATGTACCGGTTCGCCAGGTCAATTTCCGATGCGGGCGCCGAAAGCTTGGTGGAACAGGTCTGTCAGAATCAGCGCTGCCTCAAGAGAGTGCTCTGGACTCTCACTGCGGCCGATGCCTGGTCCTGCTTTTCGAAACAAAAAACCTCCAGCGAAACTCCGGAAGGAGAAATGCCCCTTCTCTGCCTGGAGCCGTGCTTTCTCATTGTCGCCGGGGCCCGGCTAACCGCCAAAAGAGAGCATGAAGCCACTGAGAAGGCCACCTCATGACTCCTTTGGCCCCTAGCCGACCATCGGCAACAGCCAGGCCCCAAGAAGCACCGCCCCCAGTCCGCAGAACGACATCACGATCATCATCACACTGACGGTGCGGAAGGTTTCCTTCTCAGTCATGCCGGACATGCGACCGATGAGCCAGAAGCCACTGTCATTGGCCCAGGAAATGGGTTTCGACCCGCATCCGATCGCCAGGGCGAGGTAGAGCGGATGATAGGGCAACGCCACTCCCGCCACGATGGGCGCCACGATACTCACCGCCGTGGTCATGGCGACCGTCGCGGAACCTTGGGCCGTTCGGATCAGGGCCGTCACCAGATAGGCCACCGGGATCCAGAAAAACGCCGATCCGGCCTCGATGCCTGCCAGCACCGAAGGGAGTCCAGTGGACTTGAGCGCAGCCCCGAAAGCGCTCCCCGCTGCCGTGATAAGAATGATCTGGCCCGCTCCAACGAGCCCGGTGCCGGTCGCGTCCGCGACTTTCTCGAATGACCGGCCGGAACGGCTCCAGACCAAACCAAGCGCAATGCCTGTGCTGAGCAGGAGCGCCGATTGATTGTCGGTCACCCAAGCCAAAGGCCCCGAGCGGAAAGGAGAAAAGAGGGTCACCGCCCAGGCAGGACCACTCTGGGTCACCGAGGCCAGCGTACCGGCACCGATCAGCAGCACCGGCAGCAGAATGGGAAGCAACGAGATCCAAAGCGAGGGCAGGTTCGTATCTTCCACATGAGCGGCGGCTTCCAAATCCTTTTCCGTGAGATCGGCGGAAGGACGCAATGGTATCACCCACCGCCGGTTTGCCCAGAGAGCATACCCATACCCACCGCTCACCGCAACCAAACCTACCACCATGCCTCCCGCCATCATCAATCCGAGATCAACCTTGAGATCCGAGGCCGCCATGAGAGGACCGGGGGTCGGCGGCACGAGCGAGTGAGCCATCGTGGCCCCCGCCACAATGGCGAGGATGTAGAGCAGATAATTTTTCCCGGTACGAAGATGGAGGGCTTTCCCCAAGGGCATCAGGAGAAAAAACACCGTGTCGAAAAACACCGGAATTCCCAGGATGAATCCACTCGTCGTGAAGGCCAGTGGAGCCCGGCCTTCCCCGAGCGTGCGCTGCAGCGAAAGAACGACCCGCTGGGCGGCACCGCTGTCGAGCAGGCATTTCCCGATGATACCAGCCAGTGCGATGAGAATGGCAAAATTTCCGCAAGCTTTCCCAAAATCCTCTGCAACCCGCTTGGGGAAAGGCATGGTGGAGCGTTTCAGAGCAGTGAGGTGGTTCGCCACCATGGCCGCGGGAGCCCCCTCCAGACGGGCCTCACCGGGAACCAGTCCGGGACTGGTCAGAGCGACTTCGGGGAAGAGCACCCCGCGCTCGCTTCTTCCCAGATTGGAGGCATAGATCGCCTCGCGGGGAGTCCACGCGGAAACCACCATCGCGGCCACAATAAGAGCAAGAAAAGCATGCAGTCGGAACCCCAGTATGCCCCCGAGAACCAGGATCAGACCAAGAAAGAGGAGCGCCAAAGGAGACATGGAAGTGCGGAGACAGGTGAGTCAGGCCCGCCTTATACCCCAAAGCGCCGCCTGCCACAAGCCCGCAAGGCCCGGATTTCAGCGTTGACAGGCATTCCCGATGCCGCCTAGTATCGGCAGGCTCCCAGTGTCCGCATTGTCCCATTGTGCCGCGACTTCTTCACCATCTTTCCCTGGCTCTGGTCGCCCTGTCGGCAAGCGCGGCCCCTCCCCCCAACATCATCCTCATTGTCGCCGACGATCTTGGTTACGCTGATCTCGGCTGCCAAGGGGCGGTGGATTTCGACACGCCACATCTCGACCGTCTGGCGGCCTCCGGCACGCGATTGACGAATTACTGCAGCGCGGCATCCACTTGCTCCCCGTCCCGCGCCGCTCTTCTCACGGGGCGTTATCCCGACCGGATTGGACTGACCGAAGATCTGTTGCCATCCCCCACGGTGGACGCCGACCAGTCAGATCCAGGAAGCTCCGGCCTCCCTTCGGCGGAAATCACGGTGGCGGAAATTCTGCACCAGGCAGGCTACGCCACCGCGTGCATTGGAAACTGGCATCTCGGGGACAGGGCGGATTTCCTTCCCACCAAACAAGGCTTCGACCGTTATTTTGGCATTCCCTATTCCAATGATCTCGGCTGGTGGCACGGGCGACCGAATGGAGAAAACTCCCATCTCCCCCCGATTCCTTTGCTGGAAGGCGTCCGAATTGTCGAAACCTCGCCGGACCAACGGTATCTGACCCAGCGCTATACCAAAAAGGCCCTGACCTTCCTGGCGGGCCACCGGAGCAAGCCCTTTTTTCTCTACCTGGCCCACGCGATGCCCCACGTTCCGATTTTTCCGTCGCCGAAATGGTCTGGATCCGCGCGGTATGGACTCTACGGGGATGTGGTGCAGGAACTCGACGCCAGCGTTGGGGAAATCCTTGACGGGCTCAAAACACTGGGCTTGGAGGACAATACTCTGGTTATTTTCACCAGTGACAATGGTCCCCAATTGACCAAAGCGCCCCATGCCGGGCGCGCCACACCCTTCCGCGAGGGAGCGCGAACCCGGTTCGAAGGCGGTTACCGGGTTCCTTGCCTCATCCGGTGGCCCGGTCATGTACCTGCCGGGAAAGTAGCCGAGGGTCTGATGGCGAGCATTGACTGGATGCCCACTTTAGCTGGACTGGCCAGTGCGGCGCTCCCGGATGATCACACGATCGATGGCCTCGATTGCTGGTCCTACCTCTCTGGAAAATCAGCCGAATCGCCGCGCGACCGATTTTTCTACAGTCCCTGGGTGGTAAGGATGGGTTCCCTAAAGTTGTTCCTGCCGGGCAATTATCGTGAAGTGTCTCCCCAATCCTCCAAGGCGGATGCCCATGGAATGGTCAACCACGGGGAGAGCAGACTTTTCGATCTCTCGGTGGATCCCGGAGAAACCCACAATCTCGCCCCGACCCAACCCGAGAAGGTCACAGAATTGACCGCGCTCCTCAAAGCTTTTCAGGAGGAGCTGAAACCGCCCCCCGACGCCGCTCCCGATCCCGGGAAGCCGGCTTCCAGCTCAAATCGGTGAGATGGACCTGAGGAGGGGAGACCTACTTTTTGTTCTTCGCGGAGTATTCTGTGCGGTTGAAGTCGACATACTCCGGTGAGAGATCACTGGTGTAGAGATTGAAAGTTCCGGATCCCAGATTCAAATCGATGGTGACGGTGAATTCCCGGTTGGCCACCACCTTGGCCAGTTTCTCATAGGGAGTCGCGCTGGCAAGTCCTTGCCGGGCGGCGCACAGGCCGTCGATAAAAATGTCGACCTGCTCCTCCCGGAGATGGGCTCCGGAGTATCCAACCGCATGAAGGATCCTTCCCCAGTTGGGATCTCCCCCATTCCAGCTGCTTTTGACCAACAAGGAATTCCCCACGGCCCGCGCGGCGCGCTCGGCATCGGACTGGCTCCTGGCCCCGCGAACCACGACTTCGACGAGACGGGTGATCCGCTCGCCGTCGCCCACGATCATTTTTCCCAGCCTCAGCATGACGGTTGTCAGCGCTTCACGGAACAGTCTGGAATGCTCGGAGCCCCTTGAAATGCGGACATTCCCGGCGGCACCGTTGGCGAGCACGATGGCCGTGTCGTTAGTGCTGGTATCCCCATCCACGGAAATCCGGTTGAAGCTGCGGCTCACGGCTTCTTTTGTGGCGGCCCGCAGTTCTGTCGGCGAAATGTTGGCATCAGTGGTCACAAAAGCCAGCATGGTGGCCATGTTGGGATGAATCATGCCCGCTCCCTTGGCAATGCCGCCAATCCTGACCGGCACTCCTTCGATGTCGATCTCCACAGAGGTGATTTTGGGCCGCGTGTCACTCGTCATGATGGCCGCCGCCGCCTCGTCGCCCCCTCCGGCATGCAGTTTTTCAACGAGTTCTGGAATTCGGGGTTCGATCCGGCTCATCGGCATGGCCTGTCCGATGATGCCGGTCGAGCAGACCATTACCTCCATCCTTTTGATTTTCAGCGCTTTGGCCGTAAGATCGGCCATTTTCCTGGCATCATCCATGCCCCGGCACCCGGTGCAGGCATTGGCGTTGCCACTGTTTACCACCACGGCCCGGGGAGGCGTTCGTTTGATCCATGCCTCTGAAAGTCGGACTGGTGCCGCCCTCACCGCATTCTGAGTGAACATCGCCGCACCGTGACTGGGGATGGTTGAATAAATGATTGCCAGATCCAACTTGGGTGATTCCGGGTTTTTGATACCGCATTTGATTCCCCCTGCGATGAATCCTTGGGCGGCACAGATGCCTCCTGGTATATCTTTAATGTTCAAATTCGTATTTGGCATGATAAATCCCCCGCGCCCGACAACGGGCAGTTCCTTGCGACAATGCGAGTGGTTAAAAGTTCATCAGCCCGGTCGTCTCCGGGAGGGCATGCATGAGGTTGTAACTCTGCACCGCCTGGCTCGCGGCACCTTTGCCGAGATTGTCCTCGGCGCTCATCAGGATGAGCCGTCCGGTCCGGTTGTCCAGCACCCACCCGATATCAATGAAGTTGGTTCCCACGACATGCTTGGTGTCAGGGAAGCCACCGAGACCTCTCAACCGGACAAACGGAGCCTGCGAGTAGGCGTCTCGCAAAACATGATTCACTTCATCGGCCAACCGATCCATCGACACCCCGGTTGATGGCTCGCAAAAAATGGTGGAGGCGATGCCGGCTGTCACTGGCAGGAGATGGGGGACGAAACTGATGCGCACTGGCAACGCTGCGGCAAAGGAAAGCTCCTGCTCGATTTCACTGAGGTGGCGGTGTTTGGGAGCGCCATAGGCCCGCAGACTTTCGTTCACTTCGGCAAAAAGCAGGGCGGTGTCAGCCTTTTTGCCGGCTCCGCTCGCGCCGCTCATACTGGACACGGCGATGGATTCCGGGTCAACCAATCGAGCTTTCAAAAGAGGAAGGAGCGGCAGGAGAATGCTGGTGGGATAGCATCCCGGAGAGGCCACCAACTGCGCGGATCTGATTTCGGCTGATCTCCATTCCGGGAGACCATAGACAGCCTGGGCGAGCAATTCGGGGGCCGGATGGACATGCCCATAAAAGTCCTCGTAAACCGCCGGATCGCGGAGCCGGAAATCCGCACTCAGATCGATGACCCGGATTCCTTGGGCCACCAGCGGTTCGGCAAACTCCGCTGCCACCCCGTGAGGAAGCGCGAGGAAAGCACACGTTGCTCTGGCGGAGACAACCGCGTCAACGGTCGCATCGCTGAAGTTTAGACCTGATACTTTGGAGGCACCGCAAAACCTCGGAAAAATCTCATCAATCGGTTTCCCCGCATGCTGCCGGGAGGTCACGCAGACCACGTCGGCAGCCGGATGTCCGATCAGAAGCCGCATCAGAACTTCCCCGGAGTAACCACTCGCTCCAATCACGGCCGTGGGAATGGATGGGAATGTGGAGGCTGCGGACATAGCGGCGAGTGATCGGTTCAAAAAGGGGCGCCCAACAACGCGCAATCCGATTCTCTTGGCAACCTCAATTCCACGCCTTTCCACGTCTGCCGTCGTTCTCTGAAGGTCAGAAGGAAACTCCGGAGGAGACTCACCTTGTCTGGAAACATCGCTTGACTCGAAGGCCATTCTTTTCTCCCTTTAAAGCATGGTTCTGATCCCCATCAAAATGCCCCAACTGGGCGAATCCATCGCCGAAGCGACCGTCATGAGCATCGATGTCGCCCCGGGCACGGATGTGGCGGAAGATTGTGAGCTGTTCCAGGTCGAGACGAACAAAGCCACCATGGGGGTGCCGCCACCTTCTGCCGGACGCATCGTGGAAATCTCCGCCGTGGTCGACCAAAGCTATGCTGTCGGGGCCATCCTCGCCTACATCGAAGTGGACGAAGAAACCGCCCGACGACTCGGAATGCTCCCCCAGGAATCGACCGCACCGATGACCCCGACTTCGAGCAACAACGGCAGCAGCCCAACGGGAGAGAGTGACAACCTGCACTTCCGGATCAACACATCGGATGCCATCTCCACGGTGGAAGAGCCTACCGTGCAACCGACCGTGGAAGGACTGCCGGTACCGGCCCGGGCCTCCGGCGCCACCTTCATGTCGCCACGGATGAAAGCCCGCATGGAAGAAATCGGCCTCAATGCCGCCGATCTCGCCGGCGTGGCCGGAAGCGGTGCCGGAGGACGCCTCACAATCGAGGATTTCGAGAAATTTCTTTCTGAACTGGACCGCAACAAGATGACCACGGCGTCACCGATGCGGATTGCAGTGGCCGATTCCATGCGCCGCAGCTGGACTCGTCCCCTCGCCACGGTGGGGCGCCCCGTCCTCCTCGACAACCTTCTGAACCACCGCCGAAACTGCGACCCAAAACCCGGAATCACTCTCTATGCGATGAGGGCCATGGCCATCGCGCTGTCTCAAAACACCGCCGCCGCCGGCCGCCTGATCGGGGAACGCATTGTCCATCCGGAAGCCATCGACATCGGGTTCGCCGTGGAAGTGGAGGATGGCGTTCTTGTGCCAGTAATTCGCAAGGTCGACCAAATGAACCTGCGGGACCTGACCCCGGACTACGAAAACCTCGTCCGCCAAGCGAGGCTCCGCCGCCTGCCCCGGGAGGCCTCAGGTGCCGGTATCGCCACGGTAACCAATTTCGGAGCCTTCGGCATCGTCTGGGCAACCCCGATTCCCCTGCCCGAGCAAAATCTGGTGCTAGGGATCGGAGCCGGTCGCCGCGCCCCGATTTGGGATGAGGCCAGCGGTGCTTTCGTGCCCCGGATGGAAGCCCAGATCACCCTCAGCTTTGATCACCGCAACCTCGATGGAGGAGCCGCCGGAAGACTTCTGGAACACATCGACGCCCTGCTCCAAACTCCGGAAAAGCTCTGAGCAAGCCTCACCGGTATCACGGAGCCACCAAAAAGTGCGCCGGAGCCTGGATCGATGTCCCGGGATCGTGAACCCGCAGGGCCGCCAGAAGGTATTGTCGCATGGCCCGACGAACCTTGAGCTCCCATCGCCCCGTCGCAGGCAGCCCATAGTCCCGAATCAGCGCCCGTCGGCCGGTGTCGCCCAGCTTGGGATTGATTTCCAGCACGAGGGTTTCATAGGTTTCCCAATCCTCGTCTCTTGGCAGCCGGGGGGAAATAGCAGAGGGATCAGGCCACTCGGCAGACTCAACCCGGCTCAGAACGAAATCCCGAAAGCCGCCCGATTCCTCGCACCAGGCACGCACATGCCATCTCAGCCCGTCGTGGGCCAAGGCATGGGGCACGATCCAACGCCACTTCACGGTATCGCTGTGGACCGACCAATACTTCATGCGGAGCCTGAGACGTTCCCTGACAGCCAGGAAAACACAGCGTAATACCGCCGCCGCAGGGCGTCGCACGGGCAAGTGAATGTGTTCAACCCTGGCAATATCCCCACTGCCTTGCTCGCTGCTCCCTCCGCTGCCAAAAAGCCCCACGGCCTCCTCCAACGTGGGATCGTGAAGGCGGCAGACCATTTTGGAAGAACCCTCATACCGTTTCAAATTGAGATTGTAAACCAAGGCACCCGGATTGAGTTCGAGATAACGCTGGAGATCAGAGGAAGCCTGGGCCAGCGATACCCCGAAAATGGCGGTAAGATCACTGCGCCGGACCCAGCCCCGCCACCAAGCAGCCCGCTCGATGGTTTTCAGCCGCTCCAGAACCGGCCAAGCCTCCGTGTATTCGCGGATCGGTTCTATTGTCATATTACAGTATAGTTTCTTTACTGAATAAACTACCACCGATGTTCAAGCGTGCAACAATTTTGTCCCCCCTTGCTCCCCATGGTCAGAACATTTCCCGGGCCAGACGCACCGTCATCACGCCGGATTGACACACCGCTTGAAACGCCTCCATAATGCAGGGATGCTGCATCTCCGTTCCAGTCTGCCTCTGCTGCCAGTTTTCGGCGTCTGGAGCCTCTGCTATGCGCTGGGCCTCCCAGCATTGCGGGCGGACATTGACCATGGGCAAGGTGAGATGGTGGGGGAGGTCACGGCACATTCCGCCATTCTCCAAAGTCGCCTCACGGAGGGAACCCGCCTGATCGATGGAGATCTGCCGGGACACGCCGGAGAAGCCCGATTCGAAATTTCAGATCAGGAATCGTTCACTCCTTCCGCCTTTACAGACTGGCTTACCGCGAGCCCTGACCACGATTTTATTGTGAAAGCCCGGATCAACGGCCTGCTCCCGGGACATCCTTATTACTTCCGGCTCCAATTTACGGAAAAGGACCGGACAACCGCGAAAACCGGTCCCACCCGCCGGTTCCACACTTGGGCACCAGGATCGATCGAACCCGTGCATTTCGTGGTGACCTCCTGCATGAACTACGCGGCGTTCCATGGGCTGACCAAAGGCTCTGGGCCGCCCTACACCGGGGCTGACCGTAGCCTGGGCTATCCGGCGCTGGAGGCCATTTTGAAGCTCAAGCCCCAGGCCTTTGTCGGCACCGGGGACATCGTTTATTACGACCAACCCGCCAAAACCGCCGCCAAAACCCAGCCCGAACTGCGACGCAAATGGCACGAACAATTCGTGCAACCGCGGTTTCCCAAGCTCTTCGCCGAAGTTCCCACCTACTGGGAAAAGGACGATCATGATTGGCGGCGCAATGACAGTGATCCGTCCGGACCTTATGAACCTCCCGTGAATCTCGGCCTGGCGACTTTCCGCGAACAGACGCCAGTGGTGTTGCCGGGGGATGCCGATCAAAAGACCTACCGGACTCACCGGTTGAGCCGTGATCTCCAAATCTGGTTGGTGGAAGGACGCGACTACCGCTCCCCCAACAACTCGCCGGATGGCCCGGAGAAAACCCTGTGGGGTCAGGAGCAAATGAAATGGCTCAAGGAAACGCTGCTGGCCAGCGATGCGACCTTCAAAATCCTGATTTCCCCCACCCCGTTGGTGGGCCCTGACGATGCTTACAAAAAGGACAACCACACCAACATGGGAGGCTTCCGCCATGAAGGGCTCGCTTTCAAAGAATGGATCCGCGAAGCCGGACTGACGGACCGGTTTTTCATCATGAACGGGGACCGCCACTGGCAATACCACAGCATCGATCCGACCGGAATCCATGAATTCAGCTGCGGCACGCTAGACGACTCCAACGCGCGCAAAGGGCGTATTCCGGGGGACCCCAAGTCCACTGATCCGCAAAGCACCATCACGCAACCCTACGGCCAGGGGAAAGCGGATCAAGTCACGGGCGGCTTCATCGAAGTCGTGGTATCCAGACCACCGACTGCCGGGAAACCGGAGATTGCCTTTCAGTTTTACGACGACACCGGCCTGCTTGGCTACCGCAAATCCTTCACCACTCACTGACCCTGTCACCACCCCAAAGCATCCGAACATGAATGAGACTCCGACCCGCCGACGTTTTCTTAAAAACGGAGCCGCCACCGCCTTCCTCGCCGCCGCTCCCGCCATCGTGCGGGGACAGAATCTCAACTCCGGGATCCAGTTGGCCGCCATTGGCTCGGATGGCAAGGGCTGGGACGACACCAAACAAATGGCCACGCACGACCGGGTGAAGCATGTCGCTTTCTGTGACATCGACCTCGGGCGGATGGACAAAGTCAAACAGCTCCAACCCCAGGCCCAAGTATTCCAGGACTACCGGGACATGCTCGGCAAATTGGGCGACAAGATTGATGCGGTCACCGTTTCCACCCCGGACCATATGCACGCCTTCATCGCTCTCGACGCGATGAGGCAGGGCAAGCATGTCTATGTCCAAAAGCCCATCTCCCACACCGTCTGGGAAGCCCGCCAGATGAGACTGCAGGCCGCGAAGTCAGGAGTCATCACCCGCATGGGCAACCAGATCCATTCCCACAAATTCTACCGCACCGGCGTGCGCTGGATCCAGGCCGGAACCATCGGCAAAGTCCGGGAGGTTCACAGCTGGGTGAGAGCGACCGGGCATGGCTATGCCGGCACTCTGGAACGGCCGGCGACTGTGGCCCAGGCCCCCAACACTTTGGACTGGGACAAATGGATCGGAACCGCACCGTTCCGCCCGTTTGCCCCGGACATTTACCACCCGTTCAAATGGCGCGATTGGCAGGACTTCGGCAGTGGTGCCGTAGGTGACTTCGGCTGCCATATTCTCGATCCGGTTTTCACCGCGCTGAAGATTGAGAAACCGCTCCTTACCGTGCAGGCGGATCACACTGGGATAAATCACGAAGTCTGGCCTTGCCAATCCACCGTCTACCGGGTGTTCCCCGGCACGGAATACACGGCGGCGGAGCAAATCCGCATCACCTGGTATGACGGGCTCCGGATGCCCACGGTCAAGGGTTCCCATGTGCCCAACTCGGGAGAACTTCCGGCCAGCGGTTCCCTCATCATTGGGGAGGAAGGAACCATGGTCCTGCCCCATGTGGGCATGCCGAAGCTGTATCCCGAAGAGAAATTCAAGAATAGGGACCTCGCCATGGCCGACGATCAGAACCACTACCATGGATGGGTCGATGGCTGCCTGACAGGCAAACAGCCCAGCGATGGCTTTGAATACGGAGGCCCCCTCACCGAAGTCGTCCAACTCGGCAACATTGCGGTGCGCTTCCCCGGGAAAAAACTCGAGTGGGATGCCACATCCATGAAATTCCCCAATCTTCCCGAAGCGGACCCTTTCTTGACCAAATCCTACCGCGAAGGCTGGGAGATCAAAGCCGTGAGTTGAAGACCGCCGGAGGTTTCAGCCTCCGAAGATCTTGCCGAGCAGCCAGAGGAAGAGCCACCAGGCAGCAAGGTTCAATGCCAGGATGAGACCGATGGTGCCGAGAACGAGCGCCAGCGGCCACCATCCACCGCTGCGTTCACGGCCATCGTGGCTTTCCATCCACTCCCGAATCAAAACGTAATTTCGGGCGTTGGATTTAAACCAGAGGGAGAAAATGTCGCCAAAAATGGGAATCGCTCCCACTCCGGCATTGAGCACCATGTTTCCCGCCATTTTGGCGATGGTCCGTGAGGGCAGTCCCCTGCGGGCGCCGTCCCCCAGCAGATAAAGTCCCAGAAGCGAGGCCAGAGTCTCCCCGCCCCCGGGGATGAGTCCAAGGATCGGATCCAGACCAAACCGGAAATTGGTGCCCGGAAGTCGGATCGCATCGTCCAGCAGCCAGGCCAAAAAGCGAGAAACCACGGCCCGGAACTCTGGCGGCAAAGGTGGACTGTCCTGGGAGGGCGCATGTTGCCAGTCATCGGGAAGGATGACTTCGTCGACCGCGATCACCGAGACTTCGTCTTCCCGGGATTCTGGAGAAGATCGGTGGGAATCAGGCATGGCTCATTGAAGAAGTCGGCAAGGCGCGAAGACAGGATAACATACTCCCTCAAAATGTCGCGTCTGATGCGTCATCCACTTTGGTGCATTATTAACGGTACCAATGATTCAACACTGTATATTGCGGTCTTTTTTTCATTGACACCACAAGATATGGTTTTATTCTCGAATCTGAGACTAAAAAATGCGCTGCCTTAAATGCAACAGCCTTGACGACAAGGTGATTGATTCGCGAATGAGCAAGGATGGTCTGTCCATCCGGCGGCGCCGCGAATGCTTGGCTTGTGGATTCCGCTTCACGACCTATGAGCAACTGGAACACTCGGATCTGCGGGTGATCAAGCGCGACGGAACCCGCGAGCCTTTCCGCCGGGAAAAGCTGTTGGAGGGGTTGGTCAAGGCTTGTGAGAAACGCCCAGTCAGCATTGAAAGCCTCGAATCAGCAGTGGAAGCCATCATGGGGGAACTGGCGGCGGAAGGACTGCGTGAAATCCCGACCCGCATGATCGGCCCGAAAGTCATGTCAAAACTCAAGAAGATCGATCCTGTCGCCTTCGTCCGTTACGCCTCGGTCTACCGGCAATTTCAAGACGTTGGGGAATTCATCGACGAAATCGAATCCCTCGACCGGCCGGGGATTGACCCCACGACGCAGCCTGATCTTTTCGAACCCACCAGTGTGTAAAGCCCCTCCCACCCCATGGTCTTCCGCCCCGACATCCTACCTTTCGTCCATCTCGGCGCCGGCACTCTGGTCTTGTTGCGACCGGACTGGCTTCGTGAGACTCTTCGGGACGCAGCCCGGGGGGCTCATGTCCCGGAATGTTTTGCGGACGATGTTCTCTCTGGAATTTTGAGTTATCTCAAGAATCATTATCAGGAAGCCACGATCGAATGCGGTGAACTGATCACGAGAATCCGTCGTGCTCTCACTGACGTCGGCCTGGGCATCATGGCCAACCACGTTGAACATCGTTCGCCGCCAGTCCGGATAAATCTTCCCGAACTGGTCAGCCAGGCCGGAGGCAGTTTTGAATTGGGATTCTTTCAACTGCTGCAGGAGCGTTTTCGTTCCGCCAGCCGACATGGAGCCGGAGAGGTCGTCTGCACGGGCCTCAGACCCTGCGTCCTTCAGCTGGCGGGAAGAGAACGCTGGGGGCAGCCCTGTGAGCTGTTGGAGCATGAAATTGCCGAATTCCTCCTCGCCGAGGTGCAACTTTTGCCAGGGGGAGCCGATAGCCTGACCGTGACCATTCACTAAGTCCCGGTGATGACGATGGGCGAAAATGCCCGGCTTGTGAGATCCCGACGGATCGCGACCGATGCCCGGATTTTCGTGACATCCCTCGCCCAGAGTGGAGAGCCAAGGGCGCTGCCCCTGTCTCGGTAGCAGCAGCCCGGGCCGAACGAGTGGAAAAGAAATCCGGCTTTCCGCGCACTGATTCAGAACCTTGGAACAAGAGGTTCAAATAGTGGTTGAAACCCACCGGAGCACACGTAAGACTGCCCCCCCGGGCACACCTCAAAAGACAGGATCTCCCCGTCAATTTTTCCCGCCATCCCTTGCACCCCATGGACCTTTTACCCCAACTGCAGACCATTTTTCGCGATGTGTTTGACAATGACGACATCACGATCAGCCGGGAAACCACCGCCAAGGATGTCGAGGGATGGGACTCGGTGCAACATGTGAATCTAATGCTCCAGATCGAGACGGAATTCAGGGTGCGCTTTTCCACAGCGGAGATGGCTTACCTGAAAAACGTTGGTGACTTGGTGGACCTCCTCGCCAAAAAGAAGGGTTAGTATTTTCTGCCTTCCTTTGAAGCGATGAGTTTCGCAGACGACTACCGCTCACTGCGGGAGGCCGGCCAAACGGACAAGGCTCTGGCTTTGGCGCGCGAGGTTCTCCCGAGGCTGGATGGACCCACAGCCGCCCGAGCAGGCAAATGGATCCTTCGGGATCTGGCGACGGAGAATCCCTCGCAGAAGCCGGTGCGCGTTCTGCTGCTGGGCCAGTGCACCACCCAGTATCTCCCCCCTCTGCTCGCCGCTTGGGCGTGGCACGAGGGGTTGATTCTCGACATTGTCGATGCCGAGTATGACCAGATCCTGCAAACCCTGTTGGCTCAATCGGAAGCGCCGGATCTGATTGTGCTGCTCCCTTGGAACCAGCGCCTCCTCGCCCCCGGTGATCGCAGCCCTGGAGCCAGACTTGCCGATGAATTGGAGTTTTGGAGGCTCTGTTGGAATCAGATCGCCCGGCTGCAATGCAAGGCGATCCAGATCGGGTATGATTGGACCGGCCCCGGAGGAACCGGCTATTCGCTCTCGAACCGGGAGGGGGGCGACATTGCCCTGATCCGGGAAATGAATCGCCAGCTGCTTTCGGCGCTGCCCCCGGGAACCTATTTCGTGGATGTGGAGAGCGCCAGCGCCTCCCTTGGCAAGCATGCTTTTTACGATTCCCGCAACCACCTCCTGTTGCGCCAACCATTCTCACCTGACGGACTTTCCCTTCTCGCCCGGCACGTCGCGGCGGGTATACGGGCATTGACTGCGGGACGTCGCAAAGTACTGGCCTTAGACCTCGACAACACCCTCTGGGGAGGGGTGATCGGAGAGACGGGTCCCCAAGGCATCGCGGTGGGAGGCACCGGGTTGGGAGAAGCGTTCCAGCTTTTTCAGATCCAAGTGAAACGACTTCGCGAGACTGGCATCCTGCTCGTGGCTTTGTCCAAGAATAATGAGGAAGATGCCAAGGCCGCCTTCCTCGAAAACGACCGGATGGTCCTGAAACTGGAGGATTTCTCCGCGTTCCGCGCTTCTTGGAATGGGAAGCCGGGTGAGTTGCGATCCGTGGCCAAAGAACTCAACCTCGGAACCGACAGCTTTGTTTTCTTCGACGACAATCCGGCGGAACGGGCCCACATGAGGGCGGAATTGCCCGAGGTCCTGACCATCGAAGCGCCGGAGGATCCGGCCGATTTCGTTGCCGCCCTGGTGGAGGCGCTTCCCTTTGAAACGGTGGGACTTACCGCAGCCGATGCGGAGAGGTCACGGTATTACGCCGAGGAACAAACCCGGAGGGAAGCTCTCACCATTTCGTCGTCCCCCGAGGATTACCTGCGCTCTCTGGGCATGACCGCCCGCTGTCACGCCCTGGATTCCTCCAATCTTGACCGAGTCACGGACCTGGTGACCAAGACCAACCAGTTCAATCTGACCACCAAAAGGCATTCTCGGGCAGAAATCGAAACCTTCGCCGGGACGCCGGGCAGTGTGTGTTTCGCGGTGGAGCTGGCCGACAAATTTGGCGACTATGGATTGATCGCGGTGATCCTTGCCCTTCCGGAAGCCGAGGCTTTGCGGATTGATACCTGGCTCATGAGTTGTCGGGCGATGGGCCGGACCGTGGAGCATTTTACCCTCAATGAGATTGCTCGGGCCGG
This sequence comes from Akkermansiaceae bacterium, assembly GCA_024233005.1. GTDB lineage: Bacteria > Verrucomicrobiota > Verrucomicrobiia > Verrucomicrobiales > DEV007 > JACKQE01. The sequence goes on from JACKQE010000004.1 coordinate 155,261, forward strand.
GCGAACGGCTGGCTATCAGCGACTTCTCGCAGAGTATTTTCCGACCGCCAAGAACGCCCCGGTGGCAAGCCTGCTGACCAGTTTTGGATTCAGCGGCGACTCCCCAGCAGAACTAGATCTCACGTCGTTCACCCCCCTGCCCCACCATCTGACAGGACCCGCCGTTCCTCCCCAGGCATAGTGCCATGCTGTTCAATTCCATCGAGTTTGTTTATTTCCTGATCGGGGTGGTCGTGCTCTATTGGGCGATTCCGTTCCGATTGCAGAATGGGCTGCTTCTGATTGGCAGTTACTTTTTCTATGGCTGGTGGGGTTTCTTCACCCCCGAACTGACCGGCTTCGGCCGAGTCCTTCCCCTGCTGCTGCTCTGGGGATCCAGCCTGGCGACCTACTTGTCGGGGAAATACCTCCATCCCCTGCCGGAAGGATCTCGCCGTCGACGGGTCATCTTTTGGCTCGGCGTCGGGGTGAATGTGGCCATGCTCGGCTACTTCAAATATCGCGGCTTTTTTATCGAGAATGTTCAGGCCGCGGCAGAAGTTCTGGGCTGGCGCTTCAGCACCACGGAATACCAATTTCTCCTCCCGGCAGGCATCAGTTTCTATACCTTTCAGGGACTGGCCTATCTCATCGACGTTTACGGGGGGTTCCAAAAGCCTGCCCACCGTCTCTATGACTATGCGCTCTTCCACGCCTATTTCCCCCAGCTCGTGGCCGGGCCAATCGAAAGGACCAACAACCTGCTTCCGCAACTCACCGCCCCCCGGTCCTTGACGCCGGAACGCCTCTGGAGCGGACTGCAGTTGCTCATCATCGGGTATGTGAAAAAGGTCGCCATTGCCGATGCGATCGCTCCGATGACGGACCGGGCCTTTGACCCAGCAGGTGGGCAAAGCGGCTTCGGCCTCCTCATTGGCCTCTACCTTTTCGCACTCCAGATTTATGGCGACTTCTCCGGCTACAGTGACATCGCTCGCGGGGTGAGCCGGTTGCTGGGCATCGAATTGATGATCAACTTTAGGCAGCCCTATTTCTCCAAAAACATCACGGAATTCTGGGAGCGCTGGCACATTTCCCTCTCCAGCTGGTTGCGGGATTACCTGTTCATACCGCTTTGTCGTCGATTCCGTGGCAAACGGTTGATTTATCTCAATCTGTTTCTGACGATGGTGATTTCGGGCATTTGGCACGGGGCCTCTTGGAATTTCGTGCTCTGGGGCGTGGCCTTGGGGGTGTTCCTACTCATCCACAAATGGTGGACCACTTCCAAAACCGGGAAGCGCATCCACAAAATGATGCCCACCCTCCCATGGATCTCCTTTCCTTTGGGGATCTTTCTCACGTTCAATGCCGTGTGTTTCACCCTGATTTTTGTGAAAACCAGGACCCTGACCCATGCCTGGTCTTTCATCAAAGGTATCGCCGCTGGAGGAAGCACGCCTCCGGACTTGATCCCATTGATCTACTTCGTGTGCTATGGCACACTTGTGGCTCTCATTGACTATCCCTGTTGGCGGACAGACCGCGAACTGCCGGTCCCGGAAAGCGCACCTTCCTGGAAGCGCGGCGTCGTTTTCGGATCTCTCCTGCTCCTGCTGACCTTTCTGGGCGAAATGAAGGGAGTCTCTTTCGTTTATTTCCAATTTTGAGCTGCCTTGCCCATGCCACCCGATCCTGAAACACCTGCGCCAAGTCCTGCCACCAGGTCAGTTCTCGGCTGGCGGCGCTGGTTTGGCACCGCTGGGTTCATTGCCGTCGGCATCCTTTTGCTGGGACGTCTCGCTCTGGAACCCCTGCGATCCTTGCCGCACTATGACGAGAAATCGATGGAGGCCTTCGGTGCGGTGGAGACCTTCCAGATAAGGCTTCAAAAGCAACGCCCCAGCATCGCATTTTTTGGCAGCAGCCAAACCATTTGGGGAATCGCCACCGAGGAATGTGCCAAAACCATCGGCATTGCCCCTGAGGAGTGTCAGAAATTCGGCATCGTCGGAGGAACCCCGTTCGATCAATGGTCGCTGGTCCGGAGAAATCCCGATTTTTTCAGCCACCTCAGCCTCGCGGTGATCGAGGCCAATCCCTTCGTGCTTCGGGACACCATCGAGCATGATTCCCGGGTCAGTCTCTCTTTGTCTCAGCATGCGCTGTTCAGGGAGCGATTGGAAATTGGCGACCGGGCCGAAAGGCGAAAACAGCTTGCAGAGTATCTGGTCCCACTGCAGTCGGTTCGGCGCCCGTTGCTCAGTGTCATTCTGTCGCTGGCCGATCCCGCCCCCGGCTGGCCCGCTTATCCGTCCGCAGACAAGCGCATTTATCCTTTGAGTGACTGGTACACCAATGGAATGTCACAGATTCATGACAAAGCCCGCCACCTCATCACGCCTAAGGATGCTGCCAAAAAAATGGTCGGAAAGTGGAAGCTCAGCCCTCTCAATGATGCTTCTTTGCGACATCTTCTGACTTGGTTTTCTGAACGATCCATCCCCGTGGTGATTCACGAACTGCCGATTCATTCAGAGGTCGCGGCCGCCATGCAAAAGGATCCAGATTTCTCCCACGGCTACCATCGGTTTCTCGATTACCTCAAGGAGCTGAGTCCAGCTCCGGCTATGATTCTGAGTGTCCTGGAGCCGGGAGAATTTGGCGAGACAGATCGTTGCATGGCGGACCGGACCCACATGAATGAACTGGGGGCGCGGAGCTATTCCCATTTGTTGGGCGAAAAGATTGCCCCATTGGTTGCCGAAAAGGCCAAACAAGCCCACCCCAGCAGAGGAACGCCGGAGTTACCTTGATGCTCCCCAGGGTTCCCTGATCAGCGAACCAAAAGGGGAAATTCCTGCCCCCAAAGGCTGGCCGCCACTGCAACGTTGTTCCCGACGAGCGGTGCGAGCGCCTCCCGGCAAACCAAGACGCGAAAAAGGCGGACCCTGAAGATACAGAGTCCGCCTTTTGAAAGCTTTCTGGATAGGGTGATTAGCGATAACCGCCGCCGCCGCCGCCGCCGCGATATCCACCACCGCCGCCGCCGCCGCCACCGCCACCGCCGCCGCGTTTCTTACGGTCGAAGTCACGACCGCCGCCGCCGCCGCCACCGCCGCCACGACGATCACCGCCGTAACCACCGCCGCCGCCATATCCACCCCCGCCGCCGCCGCCGCCGTATCCGCCGCCACCCCCGCCGCCGCCGCGCTCACGCTCGATGGCTTCAGAGATGCGGACCGGTCTTCCACCCAACTGGGTGTTGTCGAGGCCCTTGATGGCAGCTTCACCTGCTTCGCGGCTGTTCAGGGTAACAAAGGCAAATCCACGAGGGCGCCCGGTGTCACGGTCGAGTGGGATGTGCATATCCACCACGTTGCCGTATTGGTCGAATAGGTCGCGAACTTCCGCTTCCGTTACTGAAAAGGGCAGGTTGCCCACAAATAGTTTCATTTTCTTGTACTTGTCTGGATTATTTCACCGAGGAAGGCCGTTCGAACCTGCTGTCATAAGCCCTTTGGCGACAAGCCATTCATCCTTCCTGGGGAAATCAGACACTTGCAACGAGAGGAACAGCAACAGGAGGGCAAAACCCCGCGCCGGTGCTGAACAGTCTACCGGAACTGCGAATAGTCCAACAGTTTTCGGGAAGAATCATGGAATTGTCCACGAGCAGACCAAAATTCCGGCCTCTTTGAAGGTCGCCAACACTTCCTGGAGAAAATTCAACGCCCCTTCAGTATCGCTGTGGAAACAGATGGTATCGGTTTCCAACCCAATTTGGCCCCCATCCACCGTCGAGATCCGTCCAAGGGTTAAGAGATCGCGCATCCGCCTGGCGACCTCCCCGGGACACGACAACAAGTCCCCCGGCTGCCCCCGGGCAACCAGATGGCCATTGCTTTGATACCCCCGGTCGGCAAAGACTTCGGCAATGACCCGCCGTCCTTGAACCCGGGCAAGAGCAGCCAATTCGGAATGACCCGGGCAAACAATGGCCAAACGAGGATCAATTCGGTCCAAGCCAGCCAAAAAGGCACCGGCAAGACTCCGATCCCGTCCGAGAAGATGATACAAGGCCCCGTGGGGTTTGACCTGGCGGGGCTGGATCTCCATTCCAAGCGCGACCTCATGAAAGGCCCCCACTTGGTCCACCACGAGATGTTCCACCTGAGCCGGAGTGACGGGGAACTCCCGGCGACCAAAATGCTCTCGATCGGGAAGTGAGGGATGGGCTCCCACGCTCACTCCTCTTTTTTGGGCGGACAGCAAAGCCCTGGTCATGGTATCGACATCCCCCGTGTGCCCGCCACAAGCAATATTGGCAGAGGTCACCCATTGGAGCAGGGCATCATCAACCAGTCCTCCCTCGCCAATGTCGGCATTGACATCAATCTTCATGAACGGCTCCTTTTTAAGGCCACGCCTGCCAGGAACCAAGCCAATTCCCTTTCTTCCTCATCCGCCAAGCGGGTGGCCTCGGCGAGATCGACGAGATGGAATCTGACTTGATCCCCGGTCCTCCATTGGGCCACCCGGGCCAAATGGGGAGAAATGACATGGGCCAACCGCGGATAGCCACCCATCGTCCGGGCATCCGTGAGTAGGACAATGGGTTGGCCGGAAGCAGGCACTTGGATGGTGCCGGGAGCAACGGGCTCCGAGGGCCCCTCTCCCACGGAAAACTGCAATGCGGTCCCCTGAAGGCGAACCCCCATGCGGTCCGCTTCCGCAGTGACCGTGTAGGTTTCTCCGAGAAAAGCGGTCCTGGATTTTTCGTGGACACACTCCCATTGGGCTCCACGAATCACGGCCACCTGCCACCCAGATGCCTCAGGGCCCCGGGAAACCCACTCCTCGGAGGCACCCCATCGGCTGGGACCGGACAGCCCGACGATGTCTCCCAGTCCAAGAGGAAGGCGGTCTCCAACGACCAGAGGACGGCCTTCCCAGCCTCCGAAGCCAGAACGCACATCCGTGGATTTTGCTCCCATGACCATGGGCACATCGAATCCTCCGGAGACAGCCAACCAGAGCCGGCAGCCGCTCCGCGCATACCCAATGCGCAGGCGGTGGCCGGCCGCGACCGTGCCCAACCGCCCCGGTGGGAGAGAGACTTGGTCGCACCGGACGGTGACATCCGCTCCCGCCCAGGCCACTTGGCGGCGGTCGGAAAAGACCAACTCAAGTCCTCCAAACGCAATTTCTAGCACTGCGGCGCCCCCTTCGTTGCCCACCAGAGCATTGATGATCCGGACTCCACGGGGATCGCAGACGCCGCCCGGACTGACCCCAAGGTGCCTCAAACCGGAACGCCCCAGATCCTGAACAAGTACCTGGCCACCGCACCGTCGAACTTCGCACCAGCCACTCATGAGGCCCCCGATCCTTCGACGAGCCGCCGGGTCAAATCTTCCACCGAGACGACCCCGACGGCCCGACGGTTTCCCCCCACAACCACCGCAAGCTGCTGTCCCGCCCGGCGGAGACGACGGATGGTATTCAATGCCGGCTCCTCAGGCGGCACTCGCACGGCCTCTGAGGCATGCAGTTTCACCGCCCCGGTGGCCTGGCCCCGGCGGATCAACGCAAAGACGTCAAGCATTCCCACGAGATCGCCGCGCCGGTCCATCAGGGGGAATTGATCATAGTCGACCCGTTTTGCCAATTCCAGAAGCGTCTCGACAGGCATGCCTTCGGGGATCGCCGTGACCCGGTCAAGTGGCAGCATGACATCGCGTACCAGGACTTTAGGAAAATCCAAGACGCCCCGGATCAACTCGGTCTCTTCTGGAGAAAGTCGGCCTTCCCGGGCAAAAACCTCCGTCAACGCGCGGAATTCCTCCCGACTGTGCTGCGCCTCCTCCGGATCCTGTCGCCCCAATTCATCGGTCCACTCAGGGTGACTCCCGGAAAAACGACCCACCAAAAATTCCGCCACCGCGGCCACGGCGCGTACCGCGGGGCAGAGAGTGTAATGCAGAAGCCGCAGAACCGGGAGAGTCAGCGCCAGCATCCGGTAAGGGAAACGGCGGAAGAGTGATTTGGGCAGGATTTCCACCCAAAAAAAGTAGACCGGCAGGGAAATCAGGAGCGCCAGCCAGATCCCCCAACCGCCGAGCCATTCCACCGTGAAATGCGCGATCAGCCCGAAGGCGAGCAGGTTCGCGGTGGCATTGACGATCAGGATGGAGATGAGAAGATGAAGCCGGTGCTGCAGAATCCGCTCCAATTTGGCCGCTGCCGGATGGTGTTCCTTGGCCCGTTGCCGGAGTCGTACCCGGCTGATTGCCAGCACCCCGGCCTCGAGACCGGAAAAAAGGAAAGAAACCAGCAGGCTCACGACGATCAAGGACGTGAAATTCATGACTGGACACCTCCTTCCATGACGACACTCACACTCCCGGAATTATCCTCATCCGCCTCTGGCAGAAGTGGAGTTTCCAGAATCAGATCCACGATGCGGCGGCCCCGGCAACGTCTCACGATCACCGGCACACCGAAAATTTCCAAGCGTGTCCCCGGCGTTGGCAGGCGGCCTGCCTCAAGAAAGACCAGTCCCCCAATGGTTTCGACCTGACCGGTGTTGAACGAGGTTCCGAGTCGCTCATCAAGATCTTCTAATCGGACATCCCCATGAACCAGCACCCGGGCCGGTCCCAGCGCCCGGATATCCTGTTCCTCCAAATGATGGGGGGCCACTTCATCAAGCATTTCCTCCATCACATCTGCCCAGGAAAGGACTCCCGCCACCCCCCCGTATTCATCCAGCACCACGGCAAGGTCCCGGGGGCGGTGCACCACGGTGCGGAATGCTTCCAAGAGGTTCATGGACTCTGGAATGAAGACCGGCGGATCCGTGCATTCCTTGAGAGCAATGCCCGGATTGCGCAACCATTTCCTCACGTCCAACACGCCCACCACATGGTCGGGCGTGGATTGGTAGACCGGAACCCTCCAATGCTTCCCCCTTTGCAACTGCTGTCGCAGATCCTCCTCGGGGATGTCCTCCGGGACCATGGTGACTTCGATCCGCGGGGTCATGGAAAACCGCACCGATTCATCCCCAAGGTGGAGAATTTCCTGAAGCAGGTCCCCTTCTGTCTTGGAGAGGCTCCCCTGCTCGCAACGCATTTCGATCAAGGTTTCCAGTTCCTCGTCGGTGAGACCGTCACGCGATTTCACCTCCGGCAGAATCCTGGCCAACAACCGGTCGGTGGAGGCGGTGACCCGCTCGGCGAACCCCATCATAAGACCGGAAAGCCAATGAAACGGTCCCCCCGCCCAGCGGAAAACGCGTTCCGGTGAGGAGATCGCGATGATTTTGGGAAGAAGCTCCCCCAGGAGCACGAGCACCCCAAATACGGAAGCCAGGACCATCACCGGACGTCCGGGGAAGAGGGGCTGCAGTTGCCGGGCGAGGAGCAGACCGGTCACGGCGAGGACAAGATTCGACACCGTGCTCATCAGAACGGCCTGATTGGCACTGCGACGGGGCCTCAGGCGGAATCTGGCAATGATGTCGGACAATCCCGGAGCCCGTTTGGCGAGATATTCAAAGTGGTGATCCCGCAAAAAGAGCAAGGCCGTCTCCAAGGCGGAGAACATCGACGCCACGACCAAAGCCAGTAAAACCAGCGATGTCGTCAGACCCAGCAATGGCAGGTTCATGAACCACCCACCCCTCCGGGCAAGCCTGGGTATTCCAATTCAATCATGTTTGGGCAGCCAAAGCTGCTTGGGAAATACCGGCGGTGGGACTCGAACCCACACTCCCGAAGGAACACGATTTTGAGTCGTGCGCGTCTACCATTCCGCCACACCGGCCCATTCCCAAATGGACAAAGGAGAAGCCTCCACCTTAGGGGGAGGTGGAGAAAAATGCAAGCACGGCCGCAAAGAATTTCAGCCGAATCGGTCAGAATATCGCCCCCCGGGAACCGGAGCATCCTCTCTCCACGGAGGGCGGTCCTTGGTGATTCGAAAGGGCTATTTGTTCCGAAAAAGACCGCTCAGAACCACCTCCCGGACAAGAGCTTTGATCCCTCCGCCCTGTTTTTCTGCCTCGCGGACAATTTCATCCATCGCCTGCCGGTCAGAAAAAGACAGACCGGCACCCGTGGCATAAATGGCAAGATTATCCGCGAGAGTCCGCTGCAGACGGGGGCGCTCGCCCACCAGTAGTCTGCGGAACTCCACGTAGCCGGTGAATGCTCTGCCATCTGCCAGCATTCCGGACGCATCCACCGGGGGGCCCCACTTGTATTGCACGCCCGGCCTCCCCGGAAGTTTGCCGGTGGGGCGATCCCCTTTGTCCTGCGATCGGTAGCGTTCCCGGAATCCCCCAATGACGTCGAAACTTTCCAAGGCAAATCCCGGGGGATCCATGGTCCGGTGGCAGGAGGCGCAGGTCTCCGAATTACGGTGTTTTGCCAATTGCTCCCGAATGGTGGTGCTGCCGCGGGTGTCCGGTTCGACAGAGCCGACATTGGGAGGTGGTGGAAGCGGGGGCTGTCCGAGAAGGTGCTTCATGACCCAGGCCCCCCGCAGCACCGGGGAAGTCACGGTGCCATTGGCCGTCACCTTCAGAATGCTGGCCTGGGTCAGCACCCCCCCGCGGAGGCTATCCCCGGGCAGCCTGACACGTTGGAATCGCTCCCCGGTGACGCCGGAGATCCCGTAATGCTCAGCCAACCGGCGGTTCAACATGGCGAAGTCGGACTTCACCAAATGAGTGACATCGAGATCCTGCTCCAACATTTCCCGGAAATAGGCTTCGGTTTCTCCGACCATGGACATTTTGAGGATTTCATCAAACTCGGGATACAACTTCATGTCGGGCGAGGTGGCATCAATGCGACGCAGTTCGAGCCATTGTCCCGTGAAATTCCGCACCAAGCCGGTGGCCGTCCTCGGATCCATCACCATGCGGTCGACCTCCTTTCGCAGAACTTCAGTCCGGGTCAAAGCCCCACTGGCGGCGAGTTTCATGAGAGTCGCATCCGGAGGGGCGCTCCAGAAAAAATAGGAGAGCCGTGAAGCCAGGGCATATCCGTTCAAAGGCCCCACCGGTTCTTCAAAAAGCAGGAACTGAGGAGAAGTCAGGATGGCCTTGAACCCCACCCGAGCCGCCTCTTCGAAGCTGCTTCCTTCGGTCATCGCGGCTTGGGCCAAAGCCACGAAGCGTTCCGCCTCGCCGGCATTGAGCGGTCTCCGAAAGGCCCGCGTCGCAAAAGCGGACACCACGGTCTTGAGGGATGAGGCGGGATCCTCCGGAGCCCATTCAAAGGCAAGTTTTTTTCCGTTCCGGTAGGGTTGGCGGTTTTTCTCATACTCCCGCAGGGGAACGCCGGGAAACAGGGACTTGGTGCTGGGGGGAGGCCAACTCGTCTGCAATGGCCCCTCGACCTCCACCCATTCCACCGCGAGACCGCGCCCCTGATAGTCGGCGGCCCCGATTCCGTAGACGCCTTTGCCTTCGTCGTCGTATCCGACACCCAAAGCTCCCAGAAAAATGCCTTCATTCCCCTCCAGCCGGGCCTCCAGTTCAACGACGCGCGGCTTGTCAGCGGGAAGGTCAAACCAGCCCAGCAAACGCTTTTCCCGATAATTGTCGGCGTAGACTTTCAAGGCCACCGGCTCACCATGGGTTTGATACCCGTAGGCGGAAATGCGGAACCGGTAGGTGCCGGCCACCCGGAGAGGGATTTTTTTGAACCGCGCCCGGTAGTCGGCCTCACTGAAGAAAACCACCGCCTGGGGCAGTTCCTTGAGCGTCACCACATGCTTGTTGCCCGAGGCTTTGTCTTTCACCGTGCCCGGAGGAGTGTCGAGGTTTTCCCGCACCCCATCTTCGTCCTGGTATCTGAAACGCCCCGAGACCGGCACCGGGGCTTCCGTCAACGTGATCGCCGCTTCGATGGCAGCATCCGCGGCCTCAAGATACTTCTCGATTTGAAGCGTGGAAAGCCTCAGTCCCTCGGCCACGGTGTCGAATCCGTGGGCCGGGGTGTCCTCCGGCAGGATGGCCTGGAGTGGCAGGTCGATCCCCAGCAGAGTGTGGAGGGAATTTTCATACTCCACGCGGTTCAAGCGCCGCAGAATGGTGCGCCCGCGGGAGGCCTGTTCGCGGGCCGACACTTCGTGAAGGGCTTTCCCGGCCGCGCTGAGGAAGGCCGTCAGATCCCCAGCCGCAGGGCGGGGCTTTTTCTCCGGTGGCATTTCTCCTTTGGCAACCCGGTCATGGATGTGGACCCATTCTTCAAAATTCTCCCGCACCGTGGGCTCCCAGGAAAGGTTGGCAAGGTCGAGCCCCCCCTTCTTGACATCACTGTCGTGGCATTCAACGCAGTGGCGCTCCAAAAAGGCCTGCGGAAAGGGGCTTGCCGGAGCTCCCAGAACCGACGGAACGATCAGGCTGGAAACTCCCGCAACCAAGAATAAAGAAAGAAAGACAGGGCGCATCAAGGGCCAAGATACGCCGACCCCAGAGAGTCGCCAAGCCCGGGATGCCGGGCGCCGATGCGCCACCGCAAATCTCGACGAAGAATCAGGAATCTGCTTTGCTGAGTCAGCGTTCCCTTTCCAAATCATGAATCGTCCTCTCCTGCTCGCCCTGGTCCTGTCCCACTGCCCCTGCCCCCGCGTCACCGCCGGGCCAGCGACTGCTCTGCCGCCGGGCTACAGCCTGCCGACGCTTGATCTTTCAGCCGACAGCTCCCGCCAGTTCGTCGTCGATCGTGAGCCCGGCCAGTATCTCGGACATCCCACCACGGTTTTGTTGGAAGATGGGCAGACCATTCTCTGTGTCTATCCCAAAGGTCATGGAGCGGGAGCGATCGTTTACAAACGCAGCGCGGATGGCGGCCGCACCTGGAGTGACCGTCTGCCCACACCCGCCAATTGGAGCACCAGCCACGAAGTCCCCACCCTCCACCGCTTGGTGGATCCCGATGGCAAAAGGCGACTGGTCGTTTTCTCAGGACTCTATCCCATCCGCATGGCCTCGTCGGAAGATGACGGCCAGCACTGGACGCCCCTGGAAAAAATCGGAGATTTTGGCGGCATTGTGACGATGGGATGCGTCACGTCATTGACCACCGGACCGGGGCATTACCTCGCGCTGTTCCATGATGATGGCCGATTTTTCAATGGCGGGCCCTTCTCCAGCAACGGCTCACCCAGCGGCCTTTCCGACCAGGTCTGGACGGTCTACCAGACCAACACCAAAGACGGTGGGCGATCCTGGTCCCGTCCGGTACCGATTGCCGTCAGCAACGGAGTCACCGGTCCCCACCACTGCGAGCCCGGCATTCTGCGCTCACCCGATGGAAAACAGCTCGCCGTACTGCTGCGGGAGAATTCACGCCGGTTCAACAGCCATGTCATCTATTCCGAAAAGGAAGGAGCCAGCTGGGGCGAACCCGTGCAATTGCCGGCCGCCCTGACCGGGGACCGCCACACTGGAGTCCACACGCAAGATGGACGACTCTTTATTTCCTTCCGGGACACCACCCGGGAATCCCCTACCAAAGGCGATTGGGTCGCCTGGGTGGGCACCTGGGACGATCTCGTGTCAGGTCGCGAAGGCCAGTACCGGGTGCGGCTGATGGACAACACCAAGGGGTCCGATTGCGCCTATCCCGGCGTGCTCGTGCAGCCGGACGGCACCATAGTGACCACCACCTACGGTCACTGGACAGAAGGTCAGGCTCCCTACATCGTCACCGTCCGGCTCCGCATGGAGGAACTGGATGCCCTGGCCCAGAAACCTTAGTGAACGAACTCCCTGCGGGGAAGTTTACCCCAAGCAGGAAGGGCGGAAGGTATCAGGCAAGATCAGGCGATCACCGGGAAGATCGGTCTTCCGCTCGAGATCATGAGCGGACGGTTCTGAGTATCGGTAATGTGTTCAGAGGGATCGATCCCCATGAGGTAGTAAATAGTGGCCGCGAGATCCTCCGGAGTCACAGGATACTCAGCGGGAGCGGTCCCGGTGGCATCGCTCGCGCCATGCACATAGCCGCCTTTGACCCCGCCACCCGCCAGGAGGACGGTATAGCATTGCGGCCAGTGATCACGGCTGACGTTCTTGTTGATCTTGGGAGTGCGCCCGAATTCCCCCATCCAGACGACCAGGGTTTCATCCAGCAGTCCCCGCTGCTCCAGATCGTTCAGCAGGGTCGGCAGGGTCACATTGGTGATCGGGAGGTGGTATTTCTCCACAATCGGAAACATCCTGGTATTGTTGAATCCATGGGTGTCCCAACCGCCTTCGGTAGTGCTCTGCCCCCCGATGCTGGAGGAAAAATAGCAGGTCACAAATCGGACGCCATGCTCCACAAGACGCCGCGCCAGCAGGCATCCCTGACCATAGGTCGTGCGCCCGTAGGCATCCCGGATGACCGCGGGTTCGCGGGAAAGGTCGAAGGCTTCCCGGACTCGTGAACTATCGAGGAGAGAAAGGGCATTCCGGTAATACTCGTCCAGCCCCCGAGCCTCGGTCGAAGTTTCCAGGAGCCCTGACTGCCGGTCAATGATTTCCTGAAGCCCCCTGCGGGAGCGCAAGCGGTCGATGGAGAGATGGGCCGGAAGGCTGAACTCCGGCAAAGTGAAGGAAGACTCATTCGGATCTCGCCCAACGAAGAGCGGATCGTGGCGTTTCCCAAGGAAACTGGCGCCCTGCCCCGGCGTCTTGGATCCGTCCGCAATGACATGAGGGTAACTGACAAAAGAGGGAATGCCGGGATCGCGCATCGGCAGAAACCGGTCGGCCACCGAACCATAAGCGGGGCGCAGATCGATCGAATCCCTGAGCCGTTGGTCATCCGTCGGGGGAGCGTTGCCGCTCAACGCATAATACCCCGCCGAGTTGTGGTTTTTCATCGTGTGATGGACCGAACGAATCAGCGTGCAGCGATCCATGAGCGGGGCGAGACGGGGCAAGTGCTCGGTGATCTCAATGTCGGGACTGCTGGTCCGGATCGGTTTGTGCGGGCTCCGGTACTCGCTGGGGGATTCCGGTTTCATGTCAAACAGGTCGACATGGCTCGGCCCCCCCCATTGGAAAAGGAAAATCACCGATTTGGCCCGAATGCGGGGCGCCGGAAGTCCCGAATCCAGAGTCGTGGCCGCCCGGGCGCGCCCCAGGGTGGACTCATTGAGGCCCAGCATGCCGAGCGCACCGGCCCGGAGCAGACTGCGCCGACTGAAAACGCCGCGCCACAGGGATTCATCGAATGCATTCATCAGGGTATCAGCGTCGGAGCAGGAACTCTTTTGCATTGACCAAGGCCCATCCGAGATCTTCCCAGGCCGCACGAACTTTCCCGGGAGCGGCTTCCTCCACATGTCGCCGGGCGGCCTCGCGTTCGGGCGCGCGGGGAGCCCGCCCCACCAGAGCCCACCAGAGGTCATCGAGGGCGGCGTCGGCTTTCGGAGATCCGGCCAGACGAGCCACCAAGCCGTTAGCGGAGCGAAGGGAACCATCCAGCACGGATCCGCTGGTCAGCTCGAAAACCTGGGCCAGGCTGGAGTCACCCGCCCGTTCCGTCTCGGTGTTCATAAGGCGCGGCGGCTTGCCAAAAAGAGTGAGGAAGCGGTCACAGGCACTGGGAGAACGGTCGTTGTAGACGGCTTTCACGCCGGGAAGTTCCACCGCCAGCAACGGCTCTTGATACCCGTTGAAACGGGATTCTCCGCCCAAGGCGCCGTGGAGGGAATCCAGAATTTGTTCGGCCGACAACCGCCTCGCGACCACGTGGGTGTAGTTCAGGCCCGTGGCATCCCCCCGCACTCCGCCCGGGACATCTCCGGCGAGTTGGTAGGTTGAAGAATTGCAGATGAGGCGGATCAAATGTCTCAAGTCATACCCGCTGTGCACCAGTTCACTTGCCAGCGCATCCAGCAGAGCCGGGTGCGAGGGAGGATTCGTCGCCCGGAGGTCATCCACCGGATCAATCAGCCCCCTGCCAAGGAGATGAAACCAAATGCGGTTCGCTTGGACCCGGGCAAAAGCCCCGTTTTCGGGCGAGGTCAACCATTTCGCAAGTTCGTCAAACCGAGCCCCATCAAATGCCAATGCCATTCCTCCCAACAGCTTCGGAACAGGCTCCTTGCCGTTGCGAGGATCTTTCAATTCCCGCTTGGCATCGAATTTCACGACCTGTTCCCCGACGAATCGATTCTTGTCGTTTTTATCCTCCCGTGTGTTGTCCTTTTCTTCATACCCAATGCCGTCAAACACGGCAGCGAAGCCATAATAATCGTCCATGGTCCACTTTTCGAACGGGTGGTTGTGGCATCGGGCGCAATTCATCCTCGCTCCGAGGAAGACTTGCGCCACCGCTTCGGCCCGGGCCTCGGGAGCGCGCAAGGCACGATAATAGTTGGCCGGGGCGACCCCGTAAGTGCTGCCACTGGCGCTGATGATGTCACGGGCGAACTCGTCCAGGGGAGTGCCTTTCGCGAGGCTGTCACGGATCCAGCCATGAAAGGCCCGCGTCCCCACGGTGTCGAGCGTCTTCTCTTCGACCCGGAGCAAATCAGCCCACTTCAGGGCCCAAAAATTGGCGAAGGCCATTCTCCCCAGCAGTTCATCGACCAAGTGTTGCCGCTTTTCCGGGGCGGGGTCGTCCACAAAAGTGCGGGCTTCCACAGCGGTGGGAATCCGGCCCACCAGATCAAGATAAACCCTCCGCACAAATATCCCGTCATCGCAGAGCGGGGCCACCGGCAGCCTGAGACGGCGCTGCTTGGCAAAGATTTCGCGATCGATGAAATTGGCCTCCGCCGGACCGTCCCAATGGTAACCGGGCGCATCAGCGACAAACGCCAAGGAAACAGGCTCCTGGCGTTCGAGAAAACGGGCCACAATGGTGGTTTCCCCCTCCCCCACACTGCGGACCCTCCCCTCGCGGTCGATCTCCACCAACAGCGTGGAGGGAGTGAAGACGGTCCAGCGCGTGACGTCCCGCTCGGTTCCATCGGTGAATTCAGCCAACACTCGGAGCCGGGTCTCGATTTTGGGAGCGAAATTGATTTCCTCGCGAGGGGTCACCTGCAGACTTTTGAGACGCGGAGCATCGGGCGGATCCAGCGGAGCTCCGGCGGCAATCCACTTCGCCAGGATTTCATATTCCTCAGAATTCCGCTCGAATCGCTTGCCGCCTTCATGCGGCATTTCCAAAGTCGGCTTGCGGATCAGCAGACTGTTGGCCGGATTTTCCTCATCCAGAAAGGACTTGATCAGAGTCGCATGGTCTTTGACCGGGTTTTCGCCACGCAGGGAGAGCGCGAGATCGCCTCTGCCGACGAGAGCGCCGTGGCAGGCTCCGAGATTGCACCCCGCCTTGATCAGCACCGGCATCACTTCATGCCGAAACGACACCGCCGGGAGTTTGGCAGGTGCGATTGGCAGCGACTGGGACGCAGACGCCCTCTCTTCACCCCATCCCCCCATGGGATAACAGGTGACCAAAACAATGGTCAATAAGAATTGCGAAGAAAACATCGGTCGACGCCGCAACTTCGTCCTAATGCAGGATCAGGGAAAGCCCGACATCGCGCCATGCAAGAGCATGGAGTGAAACTGGCATCTGCAGGCCCGGTCGGCCCGGCCTCAGTCACGGATAGATTCCACCACCACCCGCTGCAGCTCTATGAGGCGGAAATGCAATTGGTCCCGCTCATATTTCGTGAGCCGGCCGTCGCATTTGTAGGAGCGTTCCGCCCGCTCCAGCCAGTGCAGACGATTGCGGATGGTTTGAATATCCCCGCCACTGAGTCTCCGGCAGTGGCAGGACCAAACCAGAAGTTCCTCGACCCAGGCTTGGTGCCCGTTAAGGAGCGGTGTCCGGAGATCACAGGGAGCCTCTGCAGGATTGACCATCGGGGTCATCGAGATCAACCTGCCTTGGAGTTGGGCGATCCGCACGGCCGAAGCTTCAATGAACGGCTTGTCTCGGTCCGCATTGGGGATCCCACCAAAGAACGGACGGGACTGGGTGAAGTACTGCCGCACATTCTGCAGGAGACAGCGGTGCGCCGCCATCAGTTCACGGCCACAGTCTTCCGAGATCCGATCATCCACGAGCGCCTGCAGGATGTCGGTGTAATTCTGAGAAAACCCCTCCTGCAGGACACTGGGCAACCCTTCTCCTCGCATGTCCCGCTCATGGAGGTAGGCCAGTTCCTGCACGGCGCTGAGTTCCGCCACACTGCGGTCCCACCGCCATGAAACACGCGGAACCTCATGAATCAGGTCATTGAGCGACTCCAGATGGGTCAGCGAAGGGAGATCACTCCCGAGACCGGGTCCCAGATCAAATTCGGGAGCCTCCTCGCGCGGAACATTCATGGATATGAATTGGGCCCGACTCACCAGTGGCAGTGCAGAAACCAGAGCGATCAGGGTGAAGATTTTTTTCATGGCAGGAAAATTTTCTATAATCCCCGCTATCCTGAGAGAATTTTCTCATTTCCGCAACCCAATTCTGATGATTTTTTCATTTTGAGCATTCTCAGCCCCAACCGAACCCCATCTTCTCGCTGGGCAGAGTGAGTGAGTTGGCACCTTTTCATTCCAAATCCAGCCAGAGTCTGGCTGAGAATTCATTCCCTGGCAGGGCAAGGGCCACCGCTGGCCATGCCCTGGCCCTGAGCGATGGAGATCCCTCAAGCCGCAGAAGAGGGCTCCCGAAAGAATGGCTCACTCGATACGATGAATGGAACGCGGGAAAACAACCGGTCGACGCCGCCAACGGAAAAAGTGCGAGCCCCTTGTCCCAAAACCACACATCGCCTTCTGGAAGGCAGCCAGCTTCGCCCCCCGTTCCCTCTCATCACAACCCTATCTCCCTCACAATGCGAGGGTAGATCATTCCGCTCCGGCACCGATGAAAATTTCTTTCACAGTTCGATTCTCGATCTGAAAAATCACTCCCCCGTAAATAGATCCCGCCACAAAACTGTAAGGCTCATCAGGACTCGTCGTTCCGGGTTCCGATTCATGACTTTCATAGGCGCCGTAGGCCAGTTTCACTTCGTTGAGCGATGCCCCGATGCCAATGCCTCCGCTCGTGCGCAGAGGGCTGCCTTCTTCGATGTGGATCGAGGACACGGTTTTGGCCCCTCCTTTTTGCTCGGATTCCATCCAGATCGTCAGTTTTTTGGAGGGATAACGCCAGTCGGTGCTGAATCCACCCGTGACTTCATTGGCGACCTCTTCCCCAACCTCTTCCGCCTCCCCCATGATCCGGCGAACCTCCCCCTCGGTCATTTCAAATTTGATTCCCGCGATCGAATCCGCTTTGAGCAACCGGACTGACAAATCTTCAGCCACCACGCCCTCCGGTCTCCAATTCGGAACTTTGAAGACAACGCCGTTTTCATCGCCGCGGTGGCTGCTCAGGTAAAGAGCCTCGGGCGTGACCACCATCGACTGAGGCATGAACTCCCCGGTATCGAGGATGATCGTGCGCTGGATCATCAGAGTGCTCCCCAGAAAGATGTGGATCACCCCGTGGCTGTCAGCGGCGACAACATATTGGTCATCACCCCCCAGAGCCATCACCATCGATCCCCGGAAATCGGCCCAACCGCGGGCCTCTCCGGTGGAGGCGTCCAGACTGCAGAGCAGTCCGGATTCTTCCCAGCCTCCCGCGGCAAAAAGAAGCTTTCCATCGGTTGCCAACTCCGTGAACCGCCCTTCCAGCGGAACCGTGGCCTGGGACTTCAAGGTGACCGGATCTATCCGGGTCAGTTGGCCTTTTACTTCGTTGCCGAGAAAAGGATTGTGCACCGTCCAAAGAGTCCCCCCCGCGAGTTCAAGGTCATTGGGATTGGCTCCCAATGAGGCAGAACGCTTCACCTTCCCGGAGGCAAGGTCCACGTTCAGGATCAGGGAATCCGCGCTGGAGCCATCTTTCGTCACCAAGACCAACAAAGACTCCCCGGTGGATCGGATCGCTTCAGGGTAGTCCGGCGCGGTCGAGGCAATGGCGCCACCTTTGCCTTGCTCAGGCTGCCGCCAAATCAGGCCATCGGTGCAGACGGCGGCGTATACGATACCGTTCTGACTGGTCATCTGGACAGGCAAGCGCCCGCATTTGACCGATCCATTGCGCCTGCCGGTGAGGGGATCGTACTGTCCCAACGTGCGTACGCCGCTTTCGGCGACCCAAAGGGAGCCTCCAGCCAAAGCCAGACCTTCCGGCCATTTGCCAACGGAAATTACCAACGGGGTCAGGGTCAACCGGTCCGCCATCGGCCGTTGTCCGCGCTCCAAAGGAATCACAAAGGGCTTCAATGAAACCACGGAATGGCTGAGATCCCCGGCCTCGTTGGCCACCGGCTCGGGTTTCACCGGCGGCCCTGCGAGGCCGTCGCCAAGAAAGCCTGTCAGCCAAAAACCAACACCGACCTGAAAAACAGCTACAACCGCCCTCATTGTTTTCATGCGAGGAAGGAAGCATGGAAAGTGACCGTGGAAAGACGAATTCCAAGACCGGAGTGAACTAAATTTCCATACCGGAAGAGGTGGATCTCCCCCAAGGCAGGGCCAGCAAAGCCAGGATCAATCCGTCCGCCATCAACCTACCCTCTGATCTGGCCGCCGCCTTCCACGAGGTATTTGTAACTGGTCAACTCCTCCAACCCCATGGGACCGCGGGCGTGCAGTTTGTCGGTGCTGATGCCGATCTCCGCGCCGAATCCAAACTCGCCGCCGTCGCTGAAACGCGTGGAGCAATTCCAGAACACCGCCGCCGAATCGATCTCCTCCTGAAAGCGGCGGGCGGCCACCGGGTCACCAGTGATGATGGCATCGCTATGGTGCGAACCATACTCATTGATGTGAACAATGGCGGCATCCAAATCATCCACCACACCGACACTGAGGATCAGATCGAGATACTCGGTCCGCCAATCCGCCTCCGTGGCGGGTTCCACTGCGACCTCGGGAGCACCGGCCGCGACGGCGGCCCGAAAGGCTTCATCCCCGCGCAATTGCACCCCTTTGGCCGCAAATGCACGCGCCAGACGGGGGCCCTGAGCCGCGGCCACTTCCCGATGCAGCAGCAACGTTTCCATGGTGTTGCAGACTCCCGGCTTCTGCGTTTTGGCATTCACTGCCACGGCCTCGGCCATGTCCGCATCGGCCGCCCGGTCAATGTAGGTGTGGCAGATCCCGTCATAATGTTTGATGACCGGCATTCGGGCCAGAGACACGACGGTCTCGATGAGACCGGCGCCGCCCCGAGGAATGATGAGGTCCAGATAACGATCCATCTCCGCCATGTGCCGCACGCTTTCCCGGTCGGTGTTGGCGATGAGTTGGATGGCATGAGCCGGCAAGCCGGCCCGCTCTCCCCCCTCCTGGAGCGCCGCCGCGAGGGCAAGGTTGGAATGGATGGCCTCTCTGCCCCCCCGCAGAATCGTGGCATTCCCGGTTTTGAAACAGAGCACCGCGGCATCGACCGTGACATTGGGACGGGACTCGAAGATGATGCCGATGACCCCGATTGGCACCCGACGTTTCACAATGCGGATCCCGTTGGGCCGGGTCCAGTCTCGGAGCGTTTCCCCCACCGGATCCGGCAAAGTGGCAACCTGCCGCACCCCCTCCGCGACCGCCGCGAGCCGCTCCGGGGTCAAGGTCAAGCGGTCCAGCATTGCCGCTGACAGCCCCGCCTCGCGAGCCGCTTCCAAATCAAGGGCATTGGCCTCCAGAAGGGTGGCCTCCCTGGCCAGAAGCTCGTCCGCCATGGAAAGCAGAATGCGGTTTTTCTTCGCCGTGGAAAGAATGGCCAGAGCGTGCGCCGCGCTGCGGGCGTGCGCGCCCATGAGGTGAATTTCAGTGCGGAGGTCCATGCAGGGAGGATCGTTTGGGGGAAAGGCAGCAATAAACCCGCGCCAAGGGGAAAGGCGAGCGAATTTCCTCCCCCCCCGGGTTCACTTCAGTCCCAACACCCGCCAGAGGGGCTTTCCCAATGGAGACCGGGGCAGGCGAGGCACCTCGATCACCGCACGGATCCTTTCAAAAGGCGCCACCTTGGCATCAAAGGAGGCGATGCTGGCAGCCGTGTCGGATTCCCTGCCTTCGCAGAGGACCAACACCACGACATGCCCCAATCTTTCGTCCGGGCGCGCCGCGATCCATCCCGGGGTGATCGAAACGGATTCCCAAACTTCCTGCAACCCATCCAGGGAAACCAGTTCCCCGCCCACTTTGACGCAGCGGTCGGCCCGCCCCAGGATTTCCAGCCGGTTGCCGGAGAGCCGGACCAGATCCCGCGTCGTGAACCACCCTCCTGCTCCGGCAAGGGGATGCAGGATCCCTTCTGAGCCCATCCATTCAACCCAGCCAGAGGCGAGGGCCGGCCCCCGCAATTCCAAGAGGCCCTGGGGATTGGTCCGGGTTTCCCAGTGCGACAGGATGACCATGCCGGACTCCTCGGCGGCCTCTCCCGGTTCCGCAGTCGCGACCTGGGAAGCCGCTTCCGTGAGACCGTAACTTTGGAGAACCGGCCATCCCAATCTGCGGGCGGCCCGTGCATCCGACCGGGACAGCGCCCCGCCGCCCACCACCAGAGCCCTCAGACTGGCGGGCGCCGTCAGGGAAGCCGCGACCAAATCGCTGATCTGGGTCGGGGTCAATGCCGAGAGGGTGGCTTGGGTGGTTCGGCAGATTTCCACAAATCCAGCGGCACTCCACGGCACCGGGACCACTGCCACATCGGCACCAGAAAGCCGGGCCCGGGCCAGAACCCCCAATCCACCGACATGAAAAAGCGGTAGGGCGAGGAGCCAGCGGTCCTCGCCGGTGGAATTCAGATGGGAATTGACCGCATGGGCCGAAGCCAGAAAGGCGTGCCGGGACAGCGCCATCCATTTCGAAACTCCCGTGGAGCCAGAAGTGCCCAGCAACAAATGCCCCCGTAATTCCGGCTGGCGTTCGGCCCAGGCTTCCAGAGGAGTGACGTCCCATCCGAGACGAGGATTCACCAACACGCGCGCTTCCGCATCATGATCGTCCCAAAAACCGGGTTGCAGAAGAAGGTCCAAGGCGATGCATCTTACTGTTCCGGTCCCCTCGGGTCAATCGACGAGCCGCAGAAAGGCTCTCCCCCCGCCTCCCGCGGACCGGGGCCTTCCCTTGATTTCGCAGCAACCGCGGTTGCGCGATGCTCTGCTGGCGTCTTTATTCCGCGCCATCCATGTCTGATCCCACGCCCCAGTCCACTCCCCCGGTCCTCGTTGGTGTTGCCGGTGTCGGTGCCATCGGCCGCAACCATGCCCGCATTTATGCCGGACTCCCCCAGGCCAAACTCTCTGCGATCTATGACGCCGATGTGGAGCGAGCCAAAGAATTTGCCGATCAGTACGGCGCCACCGCCGCCGGCACTCTGGAGGAATTCATCTCCCTGATCGATGCCGCCTCCGTCTCCACCCCGACCTCGACCCACCGGGCGATCGGCTCCCAGCTGCTCAGTGCGGGACGACATGTGCTGGTCGAGAAACCGATCGCCGACACCCTCGACGATGCCCGGGCCCTAATTGATCTGGCTCATCAAAAGGGCTGCGTTCTCCAGGTGGGTCACATCGAGAGATTCAATCCCGTGATGGCCCAGGTTGCCCGCCATCTCAATGAGCCGCGCTTCATCGAAGCCCACCGGCTTTCGCCGTTCCCGCAAAGAAGCCTCGACATCGGGGTGGTCCTGGACCTGATGATCCACGATCTCGAGATCATCCTCCACCTCGTGCAAAGCCCGGTGGAGCAGATCGATGCGGTCGGCATTCCCGTCCTGACACGCCGGGAGGATATCGCCAATGCGCGCCTCCGTTTTGCCAACGGCTGTGTCGCCAACGTCACCGCGAGCCGCATTTCGCCCGAAAAAATGCGCAAACTGCGAGTTTTCCAAAGTGATGCCTACCTTTCCTTGGATTACCAGGACCAGTCGGGATGGATCTACCGGCGGGATGGCTTGGAAATCCGCAGGGAAGAGGTGCTGGTCGAAAAGGACGAACCGCTCAAGTTGGAACTGGCGGCTTTCATTGATTGTGCCGCCCGCGGAGTCAAGCCGGTGGTCTCCGGGCAGGAAGGTGCGGCAGCTTTGGATGTCGCCCTCGCCATCACCCGGATCATTGAGGAGGCCAATCGACGATGAAGCAGGAACCCCCGCCAACAGGAACGGAAGGAACTTCCGGGCGGATTTTCATCGTGGCCGGAGAGCTGAGCGGCGATCAGCACGCGGCCGGTATGCTGGGAGCACTACTGTCTGGACCGGAGGAGACCCGTCCCAGCCAGGTCGCCGGGTTGGGAGGATCCCGCATGCAGGCTCTCTGCCCAGAGGTGGAGGACTGGCTGGAGCAGGCGGCGGTCCTCGGTCTGGTCGAAGTGCTGAAGAAATACGGATGGTTCCGGGACAAAATGGCCGAAACCGTGACCCGGATTTTGGAAGGCTCTTTTGACGGCGTGGTGCTGGTGGACTATCCGGGATTTAATCTCCGGCTGGCACAGCGGCTCCGCGACAAGGGCTACCGGGGCAAGCTGATCTACTACATCAGTCCCCAAGTCTGGGCCTGGAAACGCGGCCGGGTCAAAACCATGGCCAGACTGCTCGACGGCATGATCTGTATTTTCCCTTTTGAAAAGGAATTCTACGATGATTCGGGGCTGCCCACCCAGTTCTCTGGCCATCCGCTGGTCGATGCCCTCGCCCCCAAACGCCTCCCCCAGGGCGCTCGGGAAGCCGGACTGGTGGCCCTGCTGCCCGGCAGCCGGGAACGGGAAATCGCGGCGCTTTTTCCAGCGATGTTGGATGCGGCCTCGCGGCTCCTCAAAGTGGATCCCACACTGCGATTTGCGATCGCTCCCGCCAATGAGCGTCTGGCTTCGCAAATGCAGGCAATGGCGCAGGAAGCCGGACTTGGGGAGGTGGTGCGGCGCCATCCGGCCGGAGTGCACGACCTGATGCAGCGAGCCATCGCCGGAGCAGTGGCCTCGGGAACGGCCACTCTGGAGGCCGCCTTTTTCGGCCTTCCCTACTGCCTCGTCTACCGGGTGGCCTGGTTGACCTATGTCGTGGGGCGCCTCGTCGTTCACGTGAAATTCCTCGGCATTGTCAATCTCCTTGCCGGGCGCGAAGTGGTCCGGGAACTCCTGCAAAAGCAGTGTGACGGGGCCCACCTCGCGGCGGAATTATCACGCCTCCTGGGCGATCCGGTGGCGCGAAACCGCCTTCGTCAGGAATTCGCGGAAGTCGTTGCCAGTCTCGGATCCGGTTCCGCCTACCAGAATGCCGCTGCCGCAGTCCGGCAATTCCTCCTCCCTTGCGATCCGTCCCCATCCCCCGATTCCCCCTCCCCACCGTCACCATGAACCAAGGACGCGTCATCCGCCTGCTCATCATCGGGTTGCCCCTCGGTTTGGCCGCCATGCTTGCCGCGAGCGTGTTCCTCACTCATGGCCGGAAAATTTTCGGCTGGGGTGACGCGGCGTATCTGACGGAAAACGACCGGGTGGAGACCGCGCCGGCCGTGGGTCGAGTCCTCCAAAAGGGAGTGGAGGAAGCCATGCTGCGGCGCACCCTCGACATCCTCACGGTCAAGATCGGGGAACGCAATCTGGCAAATTTCGACAACCTCCAAGCCGCGGCCTATTTCATCGAGTCTTCCATGGGCCAGAATAACATGGGCTACCAGATGACCCGCCAAGAATACACGGTCGAAGGAAAACCCGTCTGGAACCTCGAAGGTCGTCTGCCCGGAGGAAAAGCGGGCCGGGAGGTCGTGGTCGTGGGGGCCCATTATGACAGTGCGAAAGGTTCGCCCGGAGCGGATGACAATGCGTCGGGGGTCGCCGCTCTGATGGCCGTGGCCCAGGCGCTGTCAGGGGTCTCCTTGAACCGTGAAGTGCGCTTTGTGGTCTTCGTCAACGGAGCGATTCCCGGCTTCCAGACCGACTCCATGGGCAGCTTGGTCTATGCCCGATCCTGCAAGGCGAGGGGTGACCATCTTGTCGCCATGCTCAGCCTCGACACCCTCGGTTGCTATCTCGACGCTCCCGGCAGCCAGCGTTATCCCGAGGGCATTGATGCCACCGGCTTGCCAACGGTGGGCAACTTCCTTGCCGTGGTCGGGGATGAGGCGGCCCCCGAACTGGTCGAACGAATCCGGGAGGCGTTCCAGAGGCACTCCTCCTTCCCGCTGGTGGCAGCAGCGCTGCCCGGAGGTGTGCCCGGGGTCGCGGACTCCGACCATTGGTCGTTTTGGCAGAACGGGTATCCCGGGGTCCTCATCACCGACACCGCAGGCTACCGGTATCCAGAATTTGGCACAGCGCAGGACACTCCTCAAAGGATCGATTTTGCACGCCTCACAGAGGTCACCAAGGGTCTTGTCGAAGTGGTCAAAGCACTGGCCACCGAGTGATCCCCGACTTTGGGCGAGGCGCCGACGTGAATCCGCGCTCGACAAGAGGGGATTGGATCCGCTATCCATAATGGGATCCCCGCCGATTTCCCATGCAGACTCCGCCCCCCAACCGACGCCGCTTCCTCACTCGACTGCTCGCTGCCGGCGCCGCGCCGCTGGTCGTGCCTTCCGGCGTCCTCCGGGCCGGGGAACGCCCGGTCCCGTCGAACCGAATCACCCTCGGGGTCATCGGAATGGGGGCGAGGGGGTTCCAAAACATGGAGGACTTTTTCTCCTGTGCCGATGCCCAGATCACCGCCGTCTGCGATGTCGACACGTTGCATTACCGGGAATTTGAAAGTCGCAAAGGCCGGGCCCTCGGGCTGGAACCCGGCAAGGCGCTTGTGGATGCCCACTATGGGGACTCCCAGGCCGGGTGCGCCACCCATCATGACTTTCGCGAACTCTGTGATCGCGGAGATCTGGATGCCGTTGTCGTGGCCACGCCCGACCACTGGCATGCGATTCACACGCTGACCGCGCTGCGTTCAGGCAAAGACGTCTACTGCGAAAAGCCGGTGACTCATTTCTTCGCCGAAGGCCTGCGGGTCGTCAGCGAAGTGGCCCAGCGTCAGGCCATTTTCCAGACCGGCTCTCAGCAGCGATCCGACAAGGGATTCCGCCACGCCGTGGAAGTCGTGATGAACGGCCATCTCGGAAAGATCCAACGTGTGGAAGTCGGACTGCCCCGCGGCTACCCCGAGCCCATGGCTTCGGCGGAGGAGAAAGCACCTCCGGCTCACCTCGACTATGAGCTCTGGACCGGTCCCGCGCCGCAGCTTCCCTGGATGCGGGCCCGTTCCCACCGGTTTTGGCGCGGCCACCGGGCCTACGGCGGCGGATCGATGATGGATTTCATTGGCCACCACAACGACATCGCCCACTGGGCCACCGGCATGGACCACTCCGGTCCAGTCTCCGTGAGCGCGGTGGGTTGGACCTTTGCGGAGACCCCGGTCTACAACGCTCCTTTGGACTACGAAATCCTCTGTGACTATCCCGGTGGCGTGGTCTGGTCCATCGGGTCCAACAACCGCAGCGGCACCAAATGGATCGGTGACGCAGGATGGCTCTGGGTGGAGCGAGGAAAAATGGAGGCTTCGGACCCCGCCTGGACCAAGGTTGGCTCGTTTGATCCGGGACCGAACAAAGCCTACGTCTCCGAGGAACATCACCGCAATTTCATCGACGGGGTGAAAACCCGCCATCCGTGCGTTGCGCCGGCAGAGACCGCACACCGGTCGATCACCCCGGGACATCTGGGATACGTGGCCCACTCGGTGGGCCGGAAGCTCTCCTGGGACTCCAAGGCCCAGGAAATCATCGGCGATGCCGAGGCCCAGCGTCTTCTCCTCGCCATGTCACACCGCTCCCCGTGGGGACTGGGCTGATCGTTCCGCCGGACGCTTCAGAGCACCCCGAGGACCAGCCCGAGGT
The DNA here is from genome assembly GCA_024233005.1 of Akkermansiaceae bacterium. Taxonomy (GTDB): domain Bacteria; phylum Verrucomicrobiota; class Verrucomicrobiia; order Verrucomicrobiales; family DEV007; genus JACKQE01. Next base: position 181,154 of record JACKQE010000004.1, read on the forward strand.
GCTGGTCCGGCTTCACTTTGCGGAATACGGCCAGAATCTTGCCGTCAGTCCCGATCACAAAGGTGCTACGCTCGGTGCCGAAGTAGGTCCGACCATACATGGATTTCTCCACCCAGACGCCATAAGCCTCCACAATGGCTTGGTCCACATCCGAAACCAGGGGAAAGGGCAAGTGGTGCTTCGTGATGAATTTCTCGTGGCTGCGGACAGGGTCGGTGCTGACGCCGAAAACGAGGGCTTTCGCACGGATCGAATCCCAGCCATCCCTGAGGCCACAGGCCTGTTTCGTGCAGCCGGGAGTGTCGTCTTTGGGATAAAAATAAAGCACCACCGGCCGCCCCCGGAAGGAGGACAGACTCACCTTGGCGCCTGATTCAAAGCCCTCGCCGACGACAGGAGCGGTGAAATCGGGGGCAGGATCACCGGGTTGGAGGTTGGGGGAAGGCATTGCGCATTACCATATGTGGTGGAAATTGAAGTTTGCAAATCCGGACCGCAGGGAATCCAGCGGATCACATTTTTTGTGCTGGTTCCCCTCCCCCCCTTAATTGCCACCACCTCCGTGACCACGGCCAACAAAGTAACCATCACCCGGATGCTCCTGATCCCCGTTTTTGTGGGATTGTCGATTTACTATGCCCAGAGCCTCCACCGGGGGGAAGAAGTGGTCTGGCTGCGCATCGCCGCGCTGGCCACTTTCGTGGTGGCCGCCCTTAGCGACGGTCTGGACGGCTATCTGGCCCGGCATTACAATCAGCGGAGCCGTCTCGGGGTCATTCTCGATCCCATCGCGGACAAGGCGCTGCTCCTTTCCGCTGTAATCACCCTCAGCTTCGCCCAATGGACCAATGCCCTTCCGATCTGGTTCGCCATTCTGGTCATCGGACGTGACATCGTCATCATGGTCGGTGTCGCCATCATCTACCTCCTGGCCGGATCGGTCAAAATGGGGCCGCATTGGACCAGCAAGGTTTGCACCGCATTGCAAATGCTTTGCGTTTCTTGGATTCTGCTGGACATCCGACAGTTGTCGGTCATCCTCCAATCTCTCATTTGGGCCGCCGCTGGATTCACCACAATCTCGGGCGGACTCTACATTGCTGAAGGCATCCGGCAACTCAAGGAGTCCGGTCACGCCCATGCCGACAAGCCAGAAGAACATGCGTAAACCCGTCGTCGCTATTGTGGGCCGCCCCAACGTGGGAAAATCAGCCCTGTTCAACTCCCTCGCGGGAAGGAACATTTCCATCGTTCATGACCAGCCCGGAGTGACGCGCGATCACATCGTTGCAGAGTGCCGCCGCGGGGAATTCCCCTTTGAAATCATCGACACGGGAGGCATTGGCGAGCAGATCGATGACGGCTTCTCGGCCGCGGTCCAGGCCGAAGCCGACGTCGCGGTGGCCGCGGCGGATCTGATTCTTTTCGTCGTCGACGTGCGTGCCGGCATCACCGGAGTGGACTCCACGCTGGCGGCCCAACTCCGCCGCTCGGGACGCCCCATTATTCTCATCATCAACAAATCGGACACGGAGAAAACCGACCCTTTGGCGAACGAGTTCAGTTCGTTCGGTTTCAACACCAGCCTGATCACCAGTTCCGCCCATGGCCGGGGCATGGATGACTTGGTGCAGCTGGTCACGCAGCAGCTGCGGAACCTCGGGATCGCCCCGCCCCGCCGCTCGAAGGATGATCCGCTCCTCGACGAGGACGAAGAGGAGCAGCACCTTGGAAAGCGCCAGCCGATCAAGATCGCCATCGTGGGCCGGCCCAATGTCGGAAAGTCTTCGTTGGTCAACGCCATTCTCAACGCGGAGCGCACCATCGTCTCCAATGTCGCCGGAACCACTCGGGACTCGCTAGACGTTCCCTATGAGCGGGACGGGGTGCCCTATGTCCTCATAGACACGGCGGGCATGCGCCGACGCAGCAAACAGGACACCTCCGTCGAAGTCTTCAGTGTCATCCGCTCGGAAAAAGCAGTCCGCCGGGCCGATATCTGCCTGCTGGTGATCGATGCCTCCGCCGGGGTCGTCCACCAAGATCACCGCATCGCCGGTCTCATCCTCGAAGCCCGCAAACCGTGCATCATCGTCCTCAACAAGTTCGACCTTTACCACCCCACCGGCAAATTCCACGAGCGTGTCACCCAGTTCCAGGAGGAACTCGCCGATGACCTGTTTTTTATTCCCTACGCCCCGAAGATCGCGGTTTCAGCGCTCGAACGGGAACACATGGGACGCATTTTCAAAGCCATCGAGACGGTGCGGAAGGCCTCGCAGAAGCCCGTCCAAACGAGCGCCATGAACCGGCTCCTCCAAGAGGCGATGCAGGCCACTCCGCCTCCCCATGTCTCCGGAAAACGCATCAAGCTGCTCTATGCCACCCAAAAGCGCGAGGATGACGCCGGTCCCATTCCGACTCCTGAATACCTGCTCTTCGTGAACAACGAGGACCTGATGCCTCGGACCTACCAGAAGTATCTCGAGAACACGATCCGGGCGAAATACCCCATGGTCGGTCTGCCCTGCATCCTGACCGTGAAATCCCGGCGGGCTGGTGAACCGAAGCACGCCCCGGCCCGCACTCGCAAAAAGACCAACAATCCAGTCAACAAGTCTCCCCGCAAGAAAGGCCAGCGAGCCCAAAAAGCCAAGACCGGACGCAAAGGGGGCTGACGTGGCAGAAGCGTCTTCCTCCCTGAAGATGGCCTCTGGACCTTGGACCCCGGGCAAGAAATGCTGGCCTTCAGCAAAGGTTTGCCGGTGGAGAATCAAGTGACCATCACCAGAAGATGTATTCAGGCGGGGATCGGTCCGCCCTGAAAACAGTGCACCCGGCTGGCAAGGTGGGCCCCCCTATTTTTCCCACTCTCACCAGCCGGGGCTGTTGTGTTGCTTCAACCCTTTGGAAACCTGCCTGCACCAGGCAGGATTCAGTTTCCATGATCTATACAAGCAGGTAGCGTGCCACCTGCCGACAGCCCGGCAGGAAAAGAATGGGAATCTTTTGAAAACCTCAGCGGGCGGTGTAATCGAAGACGAAAACCTTGTCGAGCTTGGGCTTCAGTTGCGCGACAAACGCCTGGTGCGCCTCATGGGGAAGGTAGGCTTCGAGCCCCTTCTTGTCCTTGAACGTCACCACGAAGCAATGCGTGAAGCCGTCGTTGAGCGGCTCGATGTTGTCGGAGGTCCCCCATTCATAATCGATGATGGTGTCGATTTTGCCGCGCAGTTCGCCAAAGGCTTTTTCAATCGCGGAGACCTCTTCGGCGGCGGTGCCGTCCTTGAATTTGAAACACACCACATGACGAAAATGCCCGGTGTGTTCGCCGGCATCAGCGGAAAGAGAGGAAACGGCAAGCGTGCTGAGGGTCATAAAGGCAAAAAAGGTAAGGCGGAAGTTCATGGGGTGGTTCGTGGAGGGTTCGGGGTTCAGGGCGCCGCCTTGATCCGGTCCCAGACCTTGGAGTATTTCTCCGTGGCGGCTCCAAGATCATCGATGACTTCCCAATTTTTGCGGATGGAGGCATCCATCATGATGATTTTGTCAGAACGGAGTTCATCGCTCATCAAAGGGTAGGCATCCTTGTTCGGCGGAAGATAGCGGTTGAATTCGGCATTCTTCGCCGCCACCGCAGGCTCGCAAAGGAAATTGAGGAAGGAGTGGGCGAGATCGGGTGAAGGGGCCGCTTTGGGGATGCAGAGGAAGTCCAAGGAGACCAAAGTCCCCTCCTTTGGCACCACGATGGAGACGTTTTTGTTCTCCTCCTGAGCCTGGTAAAGATCGCCTGAATATCCGTGGCAGAGGACGAATTCGCCGGAAGCGATGCCGCTGTTGTATTGATCGTTGTCGAATTTGGCGATGTTCTTTTTCCAACGGATCACGACGTCCCCGGCGGCATTCAACTGGGCTTCGTCAGTGGTGTTGGCGCTGAATCCGAGCAGTTTGAGAGCGGCCCCGATGGTTTCCCGGGGATCATCCAGAAGAGTCATGCGTCCTCTCAAGTCGGTTCGGTCAAATGCCGACCAACTGGGCTGGAGGTCTTTCACCACTTTGGAGGAGTATCCGATGCAGGTCGGTGCGGCCATGTAGGGCACGCTGACTTTGAACTCTTTGTCATTGGAGAGTTCGTCGCAGATCATCTTGTCCATGTGCGACAGGTTTGGCAGTTTGGCGTGGTCGAGAGGCGCGAGGTAGCCTTCCCGGTTCAGGATCGTCACCATGTAGGCGGTGGGGACGATGACATCGTAGCCGGTCGAACCGGTGACGAACTTCGCGTGGAGGCTTTCGTTGCTGTCGAAAACCTCGATCTCCACGGTGCAGTCATGGGCTTTCTCGAACTGTTCGACCAGATCCGGATCGAGGTAGTCGTCCCAAATGAAGAGATGGAGGATTTTTTCCGCAGCCTGGCCGGGCCAAGGAAGCACCATCAGCAGGGCGAGCGGGACGACTCCGAACCAGAATGCGGAAGACGCGCGTCTTTTCGGGGAAACGGAATCCGGATTGGGAACGGAACGACAGAACGTTTTCATGTGCTTCACGAATGTTGCGAGGGGCGCCACAATACCAATCAGCAGTCGGGGGAGCCAAGCACTATTTTTACCCCGCAGGGGTCTGAGAATTCCGGCTGCGGGACGGAACAAGGGCTTGTGCAAAAACCGTTCTTCTGTTGAAATCAAAATGACGCAGAATCCGTTGCCTCCGCCCGCGGATTCCCCGCTCCCCTTCTCTCGTCATGGTTGGTTTCGATTATCTCGCCAAAGGAATTTACGGCCTGAGCCGCGCCCATCTCGTCAGCCCCATGGCGGGTCATTTGGGGGCGGCCGTCCTGGCCGGCTATTTCATCGCGGAACAGCATCCGGATCTGGACCCAATTGTCTATCAAGGCATCGAGGGAGAGCTTGACCGGATCCTCGGGGGAGAATCTGTCTTCGGCCCCAAAAAAGGCTCGCACCCCACGGTGGAGGAACTTTTCGCACCGGTTGCGGCAGAGAAGGCCGATCCAGCCCTCATGGATCCCCTGGCACTGGCCCTCTCACGCAACATTGATCAGACCCGTGAATCCGGGCACAATGTGATTTTCACCGCCCTCGCCATCCGGGCCCTCCACGATCACCCGGACTTTTCCACTCCCTCGATCACCAACGGACTCGCCAAGCTCATCGCAGGATTTGATCAAGCGAAGCCGGGTAGTGGCTACTACGGGAAAGAAAGGGGCCGGATCGATGGCAGGAAGGTGGTCCTGCCCGAGGAATTTCCAGTCCCCCCCTATCCCGACCTCACGGCCATGGCCGTGGCGGTGGTCGACGCCCTGATCCGGCACGCCCCCGAGCGGAGAGATGGTTTCGGAGGGCTTTGGCACCTCATCAATCATGGCGCCGCGCTGGCGGAACTGTCACGCTACGGCTACCAAAAACTGGCCCTGCAGGGGCTGCCAGCGCACTATCAGCATTTGCGACTCTGGTCGACCGTCCCGGATGTAACCGCTGAAATGGGTGCGGAAACTCCGACGACGAGCGATCCCCACAGTGCGGAATTTTGGGAGCAGAAGACCCTGCGTCGCGACAGGGCTCGCCTCGATCACCGGATCAAGACGCTCTACGGATTTGATGCCCTACTGGAACTCGTCGAGTCCCTGGAAACCAGAAGACTGGCAGAAGCCAAACTGCGCTACCTGATGTGAGTCTCTGACCTAGGGGAGTGCTTCACAAGGCCGTTGGTTGCTGACCTGGAGTTTTCAGGGCTCCACCCGTCGTGCGTGCCCCATCCCGCGCCTAGATGCGCAGATGGTCGGGCTGACTGGATTCGAACCAGCGACCCCCACAACCCCATTGTGGTGCGCTACCAAACTGCGCTACAGCCCGTTTCATCACGCGCACCGCGAACGGCGATGCGAGTGGGTAAGGTGTCCGGTTTCAACCGATCCGCAAGCCCGGATTTCATCCTGAAGGGGGTTTTTTGCCCCTTCGATTGAAAAATTTGTAAGAATTCTTTGACAGACAAGTCTGTCTGTTTGACATTGATTCCACAATCCTCTCCCATCTCCCCCCACTTCTTTTTCCTGCATGAAAAAACCCGATGCCCGAACCCGCATTTTGGATGCCGCCCAAGCACTCTTTTTCGAGCGGGGCTATTCCGAGGTTGGCATCAATGAAATCATTGCCCGGGCGGACACTGCCAAGGCCTCTTTTTATCAGCATTTCCCCTCCAAAGAAGCCCTTTGCGAAGCTTGGCTCGATTCGATCCACTATCGCTCGGTGGTCCGAATGGAAGCCACTCTCGCCGCATCCGGTACTCCCGAAGAAAAGATCCGGGCATTTTTTATCCACTTGGGCAATTTCTTGGAAGCCAACCATTTCCGAGGCTGCCCTTTCTCCAACACCAGTGCCGTGATCGATACCGGCTGCGACGGCATCCGGCAGCACATCATCCGGCACAAACAATCTGTGCGCGACTTTCTGCTCACTTTGTCGCGGGAGATTTGTCCGGAGGATGCGGCAGCCACCCGGCTGGCTGACACTTTGTTCCTTCTTTACAGCGGCGCCACCGCGGAAGCCCAGAATGCCCGAGCCCTCTGGCCCGTGGAATCCGCCTGTGCCGCCGTCTCCCAACTCTGCGAATCTGCCAGGTTCCGCACTTTTTCAAATCCAACCGTTTCTGCCTGACGAATCATTTATCCCCCTCCCCACCACCATGAAAACCATCGACACCCAAGCCCCCGCGTTGCAGGCCTCCGGCCCCCATACGCTGGATCCCGCCCACTGGGATTCGGCGCACCGGGATTACCTCATCAATTACGCCCGCCGCAAGGTCAATGATCTTGGCACGGCCGAGGATCTGGTGCAGGACACCTTTGTCTCCGCCTGGAAAGCGCGGGCCGGATTCCGGGGCGACTGCTCCGAAAGGACCTGGCTGGTCGGCATGCTGCGCAACAAGATCATCGACCATTATCGCTACAATGCTCGCCGCCCCACCTATACCGAGACAGATCTGGACCGCGGGCGACATGAGTCCTCCACCGAACGGGAACCTCAAGGTTGGATGGAAAAGCAAGCGACCCACGACAATGGCAGCGACCCTGTCAAGGTCACCGAGCGCCGCGAATTCCTTTCCCGCTTGGAACGGGCCATCGCCCGGCTTCCTCGCAGCATGGGTCAGGCTTTCCGGATGAGGGAAGTCCAGGGCTGCTCGACCGAGGAGATCACCCGGTCACTCAACATTTCGAGCGGGAACCTCTGGGTGCTCATCCATCGCGCCAAACAGGCCCTCCGCACTCAGCTGGAAGCCGAATACTCCTGAACCGACCGACCGACCGACCTGCGGAGCGTCTCCCCCCCGGGATTGCTCCGCGGCGGTTGCGTCGAGGATCGGAATTTGGCTTCCGGTCAACTTTCGAGAGATTTCGGCGTCAGGTGCTCGATGAGCTCCATCGATCCTGGGCACATTGCGGACCAAGGAATCTCCTCGCGGGGTTTCAATCTCACCACCCCGCAAGTGACCAAGGGGCCGACGGCGGTCCCGCTTCCCAGCAATTCGGCCGCCAATTCTTCCAGGCCGGGATTGTGCCCAAAAATCAGGACCGTCCTTTGCGTCTCGGGAAGCGCCTGAATGGTTTTCAACCATGTCGATGGACTCGCGTGATACCAGCAGTGATCGCTGACGAGATCGCCTTCGGGAAATCCAAATTGCCGCGCAAAAATCCGGGCCGTGGTCTGGGCTCTCACGGCCGTGCTGGCCAGGATGGCGGTCGGGGCAATGCCACGCTCCACCAGAGCCTTGGCCATCCGGGGGGCATCGCGCAAGCCTCGGCTGTTCAGGGTGCGGTCGTGGTCGTCGAGACCGCTCTGCCCCCAATCGGACTTGGCATGACGGACGATGATGAGTTCTTTGTTCATGGGAGTCAGACCGAGAGAACCTCGCGCAGAACCGTGATACAGCGGCGGTTTTGCTCCATGGTGCCCACCGAAATGCGGACCCACTCCGGCAATTGGTAGCTGCGCATGTCCCGGATGATGATGCCCCGGCGCAGCATGGCCTGGAACACGGCGCCACTGTCGCCGACCTTCACGAGCACGAAATTCGCATGACTCGGGACATACTCCAAGCCCATCTCGCTGAAGGACTGTTCCAGGAAGGCCCGTCCTTCGAAATTGAGCTGCCGGGTCCGTTCCTGGTGTTCGTCATCGAGCAGCCCCGCCAAGGCCCCCGCTTGGGCGATGGCATTGGCATTGAAGGGCTGACGGCATTTCTGGAGCACATCCACGAGGTGCGCCGGACCGAGCCCGAAACCGATGCGCAGGGCGGCCAACCCCTGGATCTTGGAAAAGGTCCGCATGATGATGACGTTGCGGCCCTCGCGGACATATTTCAGTGTGTCCGGCGGATCGTTGAGAAATTCATGGTAGGCTTCGTCAAAGACCACCGTGACATGCTCGGGAACCCGGTCCATGAAACGGTCAATCGCTTCCTGCTCCACCAGGGTCCCGGTGGGGTTGTTCGGATTGGCGATGAACACCTTCTTGGTCCGGGGAGTGATGGCCGCCGCCATGGCGTCAAGATCGTGCACGAATCCCGGATCCGGGACTTCGATGGTGTCGGCACCGAACAACGTGGCCATCAGTTTGTAGACAACGAACGCGTGTTGGGCGACGACCACATTGTCACCGGGTTGGAGGAAACCGTGACCAATGAACTCAATGATCTCATTCGAGCCGTTGCCGAGAATGACGTTGGACCGCTCCAACCCAAATGTGGCGGCGATCGCCTCGCGCAAGGCAAAGCCGCCCCCGTCGGGATACAAATGGGCTTTCTCAAGGGCTTCACGCATCGCCGTCAACGCTTTTGGTGACGGCCCCAGGGGATTCTCATTCGAGGCCAGTTTGATGATGCTGGCAGGGTCGAGACCGAGTTCCCGAGCGGTTTCCTCAATGGGTTTGCCGGGATCATATGACACGAGGCTTTTCAGCCACGGATTCGCAAAGTTCCAAATTTCCATCATGATTGTTTTTCCAAAAAATGATCAGGGATCCAAATTGCGCTGTTGCAGCGCGGCGAACGCCTCCACCAGGCGGCGTGTCGTTTCTCCGGGAGCCTTCGACAGGTCGATCGCATTGACCCGGCCTACCGCCTGAAGACAGCGCAGCGTGGAACTGAGGAAAATCTCCTCTTCCTGCTCGAGCGCGTCCAGCGGAAGCAGGACTTCTTCACAGGGAATGCCAAGTTCGGCGCACAGTTCGATGGCCAACCCACGGGTCACTCCGGCCAGACAGCCTGTGCTCAGGGGGGGAGTCAGCACGGTGCCGTCACGGACCAGAAAGACATTCGTGCTTGCGCCTTCACAGAGAATGCCCTGGGTGTTGCCGAAAATGGGTTCATCTCCTCCCTGCTGCTTGGCATGATTCAAGGCGAGGACGTTTTCCGCATAGGAGATCGTTTTCAATCCCACGAGCGCTCCTTTTTCATTCCGGGTGAATGGCACCGTGACCACGTTGGCGAGCGGCTTGAAGGTCGGCATCGCCGAGACCGCCACCAGCGCGGTGTGACGGGCCTGCCCACGGTCCGAGCCAAGCGGGGAAATTCCCCCGGTCACGGTGACCCGAATTCTGGCGTCAAGGCAACCATTGGCATGCATCACCTCACGCATCGCGGTGAGAAGCTCTTCCGCCGGAGGCGGGATCAAGCCGAGTGCCGCCGCGGAGCGGACAAGCCTTTGGTGGTGGCGGGAGGCGGCGAAGGGCTCCCCTCCCAAGCCAGCCAGGGTTTCGAAAACTCCATCGCCGGTGAGCAACCCATGGTCAAATGGCGAAATGCCAGCCTCGGAGGCGTCGAGCAAGGCCCCGTTGAGCCAAACGATGGGGGCGCTGCCTCCGGTGGAGGCGGCAGAGGAAGCGGGTGAAGAAGGCATGGCAGTGAAAATAACACCTCACTGGGTTGGGATTTGGACAATTCCATACCAGATAGGGTCTGACATTGGCTACCATGGCTGAGCCCGGTGGTTTTGCCACCCAAAATCTCCTGGTAGGGCGCGCCACCTGACGGAGGCCAAAATGCCAGTCCCTGGTGCCTTCCCACCGTCCCCCAAGTCCGTGCCAGTCAGGCATGAGCGTCCCGGTAAGGATGCTGCTTCGTACGAACGGTTGGGTTGGTGAATGAGCCGGAGACGTCAAGGGGCAACTTCGATGAAGGCTCCACCCGTGGCCGAGGCAATACCTTTGAGCGAATCCGATGCGGAGGTTCCAACAGCGCCAATAAAGACTCCGTTGACCTCGATCCCCAATTTCACCAGGGTCTGCAATTCGGTGTCGTAGGGACCGGTGGTCGGTTGACCGTCGCTCAGCAAAATGACTCGCTCGGGTTTGGTAGCAAACTGCGCCGGGTGGGAAAGGGCTGTCTGATAGCTGGTTCCCGGACCGGTCACGACGGACTGGATGGCAGAAATGACATTGTCTTTGTTGGTTTTGGTAGCCGAGAGCATCTTCCAAGTTCCATCCGCCCATGCCGTGCCACCATTGAACATGGTGACGCTGAAGGTCTGATTGGCATCCAAGGAGTTGATCGAAGCAATCACCGCCTTGATGGCGGCTTGAAACCGGCTGATCCCGCCAAAGTCCTTTTCCATCGAACCGGATGCATCAATGACAAAGAGCACGTTGCCGTGCACCGGGATGCCAAAGAAATCCACCGTGGTCTTGGCTTCCGAAGGGTCGCTATCAAGGTAGGTGGCGGTATTGGCCGAATCCGCGTATGCCTGCACGGAAAATCCGTCCGGAAATTCCGTCACGGAAACCGAAAACTCTCCACTGTAGGATTCAAAGTCCGCCAGGGACGGAAACACTCCGTTCGGGGTTTTCAAGGCGAAGCGCAGGTCTGAACTGCCCGCCGGATTGGGATTGCTCAGCGATACCTTGATGACTTGGGTGGCTGGGTCGAACTTGGTGGCACTCAGCAGAATCTCCGGTGGCAGCAATTTCGTCGGATCGGACAAGTAGGTGGCGCTGGCCGAAAGACTGTCGGACCAGATGGTTGGATCAGAGGTCTTGCAGAATGCCAGGAGAGCCGTGCCGGGGGGCACGGAGATCACCGTCGAATAATCAAGCCAAGGACCTCCATCAAGGCGATAGACAATGGAGGAACTTCCGCCCGGATTGACGTTCCTTAATTCCAGAGCGAGTGGGAACTGGCTTCCTGGATAGGTTCCCCCCAGAAGGGAAAGAGCCGGCGGGTAGAGTCGGGCGGCTCTTGCCAACGAAGCGGCCGGAGTCGGATCGGCGGCTTTGTTCAACACAATTGAGGTGGGAGCCAACTGCTCCAGTGGTTTGCGGTCCTGAAAATCCCAGACCCAATCGTTATCCGTTCCATACGAAAAGAACTGTGGACGGCTTTCCAAGGTTGGAACTTCAGGCTCTCCAAGATAGAAATGCTTCACGGCCGGAAATCCTTCGGAGGCAATGACAAATTGCCCCGAGGCCGCATCCCAAACCGCCCTCGGCGCGTTTGACGAAGCTTCTTCCTCACTCATCATCAATGCTCTGAGCCGCGGATCTATGAACTGTCCCGTCAACCCCGTGGAATAGGTTTTCTCGGACTCCAGCTGCTCGGACTTGAGTCGTGTCAGGACTTCAGACGGTTCCGTCAGATCAGCAAGGTTGCCCCCGAATCCCACGTAAGCGTTGATACTTTGGTTCAGAATCGCGATGTCGGAATCCAGTTTGGATTGTTCGACCGAAGGTCTGGTGTTCCCGAAAACCGCGTAAGCCAAGGCGGCCATAATGCCAACCAGCCCGATCACGATAGACAGTTCCACCAAGGTAAATGCCCCTTGTTTTTTCATACACAGCTCCTATTACCAGATTTAATATAATTTCCATACTTTTGCAACCCTTCATTTTGATTGCCCTTTGATTTTTATGACTTTGTGGCGACAAAGAGCTCCAGCACGATGCCTATCCAAGATGGCAGGATGGCGCTCACCGACTGACGAAAATCGAATCAGAAGCGGAGCCCTGGAGGTGTCCCAGGATCGCGTTTACACTCCGGAAACGCTCACCACTTCCCTCGAAGCGCTGAAGCAAAACCCCGACCGGGCTGCTTTTGGTTCGACCAACCTGATGAGGGATCGTCGCTGGAGAAATTCAGGGAGAAAACAAGAACTCCGGGGCATTCAGGAGCGACCACAGCACGTCCTCCATGCGCCGACGCCACGGATCAGAGAGGCGCCCCGTGGGAGGATCTCCGCGACGGGCCTCCGCCTCCTGTGCCTGACGCACCAGGGTGGCTTCGGGGTCGAGATGGTTCGACCAGGACACGTATTTGGCACGCTCTCGCGGATAGGAGGGTGCTTTTTCAATGGCGGACGGCGATATCAGACGGGTGTCATACCCCTCGCTCAAATACTCTGCGTAGTAGTTTTTTTCCTCCAGGCTGGGATGCCTCGTCAACAGCTTGAGAAAGATCCGGTCGATCAACGCGTCTAGAGTCTGGTCCTCCAACGTCAGGGCAGTGATGCCGTGATCATCGCTCAATCCCGTCAGCCAGGTTCCGAGAGTGCCATTGCTGAGAATGGCGGGCTGGAGGGAATTGGGATCACTTTCCCTCACCGTGGTGGGATCCTGCCGGGAACCGCGCCATCCGAAAGCGCCGAGAACATCCGCCACGGCCTGGATACGGGGCAGGCTCAAACTGGGACGATCTCGCTCGTTGGAGGTCGATGTCAGCATCCAAGCCCGCGAAGGCTGTCCCAGCGAGATGGAATTCCCCAAATCCCTGGAACCGTCGATGTCGAGGCTGACTTCCTCCAAACGCATGGGCTTTCCGGTCGCGGCATAAAGCGAATCGACAATTTGTTCCGCACTGAGCCTGCGGGGCGCCGGCGCCGTGTAAAGAGGACTGGGCCTTTTCAACGCCGGATCGACGGATCGTTGATAGGCTTCACTGTTGAGAATCAACCGGGCGACATGCTTGGTGTCATACCCTCCCCGAACGAGCTCCCGACCAAGCCACCGCAGCAACCCGGGATGAGTGGGGCTGCCTTTTTCCCAGTCATCGACCGGCTCCACAAGCCCCCGCCCCATGAACCGGGCCCAAATCCGATTGGCCATGACTTGGGCAAAGCGTTCATTCTCCGGCGCGGTGATCAGTGTGGCGAGCCGATCCCGGGGATCTTCGGGATGCTGGGCCAGTTCCTTGGCCCGGTCTTCGCTGCAATACTCCGGGAACGGCCATTGGGGTTCCACCTTGCTGCCCGGGGCCAGCGTCACCGTGATGAGTGGTTTTCGACCAATGTTGTGAAAACGGTCCATGGGAACGCTGCTGGTCGTTGGGACGGTCATGGCCTTGGCCCCGAGCAAAGCGGCCACATGGAACAGATCCTCCTGACGGAAGCGGTTTGTCGGGGCGTCGTGACAGCGCGCACATTTCAACTGCACCCCCAAAAATGCGGACCCGACAATGGTGCCTTTGGCGGCCATCGGCACGTCATTCTGGCTGGCCACCCCGAAACCGGCGGGACCACCGAAGCGCTCGCTGCCCTCCATGCGAACCAACTCGGTGACGAAGAGATCGAGCGGCTTGTTATCGAGCAGAGATTCCTGGATCCACCAACGGAAGGGCCCGGTGTTGTTCAGGGTCGGATTCAGAATGTTGGGGTTCTCCGCGAGCACGTCCTGCCAATAGCCCATCCAATGGTCAGCCCAACGGGTATCCTGCAGCAACCGGTCGATCCATCGGGAGCGTTTGTCGGGCGCCGGATCAGCCAGGAAGGCATCGATCTCCGCCAGGGAGGGCACCACCCCCACGGTATCGAGCATGACTCGGCGAAGAAATGCCAAGTCGTCAGTAACCGGGGTCAGGCGGGTGCTTTCGACCATCAATTCAGGCCAGTGGGCCCCCTCTTTGATCCAGGTTTTGATCAAAGCCACCTCCTTGGGCGACAGTGGGGTGCCTTTTGGCGGCATGATCTCGTCTGGGTCATCGCTGGCGATGCGGGCCAAGATCTCCCCCGTGGCATCGTTGCCCGGCACCAAGCCTGGATCGCCAGATTTCCCTCCCTTGCGTGCGAGTGCCAGTGAGGTGAGCTGGAGTCCGCCTTTGGATTTGCTTCCCTGATGGCAATCGTAGCACTTAGACTCAAGGATCGGCCGAATCTGGTCATGATAACTCACAGTGCCCGTCTTGGCCGCGTTGACTTCGGCTGTGAATTGGGAAAGTTTTGCGGCAAGAAAGCGATCAATGGGGAGCGGGGAGGCCTTGTCCCCGGAGGCAGGGGGCACCGGTTCTTCATCGGTCTGTCGCAGCCAGTCGAGAGCGGCTGCCCGGCGTTTCTCCCAATAGGCGGATTGGCTTTGCCGCAGGGTCTCCCGGGCCTTGGCGTTGGTGACCGCGAGTTCCGTCTTTTGCTCGGCTACATAATTCTCCCACCCGGCATCGGTGTACGGAATCCCCGGTTTTCCGGAAGGAGTCAGCAATTCCCAGCTCTCCGTCCCCTCTCGTGACCACGCCAAAACCGTTTCCACGAGTTCCGGGCGCCGCTTGTTTTTCCCCAAGTAGCCGCCGACAACGGTTTCGAGAACGACAAAGTGCTCCCGGCCCGGACTTTGGAACTCCACGGTGACTTCCCGGATTCCGGGCGGTGCGAAGCGAAAATCCGGCCCTAAGTTGAGGTATTCACTCTGACTGGAGACCCGTCCGTGCCCGCTCCCGTCGGCGCCGCTGAAAGGCAACGACAGGACGGAGGCACCATCCACAAACAGTCGCACGGCACCATGGCCGCGGAGCAGAAGCCGATGCGTGCCCTTTGGCAGTGACACCAGAGAAGCCGCCCGGAGCAGATACGGATTGGCCCGATCTCCCCGAACCCCGGTCCCGACGTATTTTTGGGGAACTTCAAAAAAACCAAAAGCCTCCTCATCATAGGACTCCGTCGCCGCGAGAGGCTCATCAGGCCAGGCGTTGGTGGTCGGCATCCCTTCTTCACAGATCTGCATCCGGATCTTTCCTGGAACCACGTCTTTGACCGTCACCGCAGGTGGCGGCGGCACAAAGCGGTAACGGCTTTTCAGGGTTGCCTCCGGCAGGGCTTCGCGCCAGATGGCAACACTGTCCATCCACCCGTCAAAGGCGTTGCCTTTGCTGTTGCCGTTTCCAGAGCCCAGCATCAGGGCGTCGTCATCACTCACCGGCCCTAGGTCGGTTTCTCCATCCATGTCCCAGGTTCCTTTCACCGGCAGGCCATCAATGTATCCACGAATGCTTTTGGGCTCGCCGAAAACGTAGGTCACGGCAACGTGATGCCAGCCACCCAGGCGGAACCCGGATTCACTGGTCCAGCGATGCCATCCAGCGGCCTTCCCAGCCGAAGCGGCACTGGAAAAGAGAAAGTTCAAGCGTCCCTCGGAGGTCTCTCCCCGCAGCCTCAGGGCATAGTTCTGGTTCATCGTGTTGCCCTTGGTCCGACCTTTGCCGAGCAGGTAAACGTGGGCGCCTTTCCCGAGGGAACGCACTTTGACCCACGCTTCCAATGTGATGGCTTCGCCTTTGGTGAAACGGGGCGCCTGATTGCCATCCGGAATTGTGAGCAGGGCGGATTTGCCATCGGCAACGCCCGCCGTGTTGGTTTCAGAGAAGCCGGGATAGACCGGAGCACGGGGTCCCGGCTCCTTGGAGTCATCGAAATTCCACGTAACCACCGGCCCGGAGGGAGACTCGGGAGCCGCAGATACCGGAAGAGCCGCCCCCCCGAGCAACATCCAGGAGAAACCGGTGAACCATGCCAAGAAAAAACGCATGCACTCAGATAACCTCAAATCAGACCGTAACGCAATGCTCAGGGCATCACGCAATGACAGGTGTTCGAGGAGAATCCCGCATTGTCAGCGATCAGCAGGCGAAGTGGTCACGGATGGCAACCACCCATGGGGATGGAGCCCCCACGAGGGCATCCTTACTTGCTAGATGTGCGGTAGGATTTCAGCATCAATCCAACCCCGGCACCCACAAGGCCCAGTATGAGCAGCGCATGAGAGCCTTTCATGGCATACTCGATTCGAAACCGGCTGACCACTTCCACCACCAGCACGGCGACCCCGACCCACATCAGCAGCCAAGCCCAAGTGCGTTTGGCATCGAAAAACAAGGCCACGATGCCGAGGAAGAGGGGCACCAAAATGACTCCCATGGAGGTCGTTTGACCCACCATTCCGGGAGCCCCGCCACCATGGTTTCCGATCCGATGCAATGCACCGGAGATGATGCCCTGCATCCCGTTGACGACGCGGATCGAATCAAACAGGAACCACAGCCCTCCCACGGAAAGCACCACACCCAGCAAAAAAAGACCTTCCCCACCTTTGGTTCCGCCTGGTTTTAATGCCATCATGGGTCTGTGCTTACATGGTTTCACAGAGCTTGTCAGGAAAAAAACATCCGCCCCGGTTCAGAGAAACCAGCCTGATTTCACAAAAATCCGGCAGATCTAAAGAAATTGTCTACATTGGACCTCCCATGAAAGCCTTACGATGGATCGCTTTATCCGGAATCAGCCTAGTCCTCGTCAGTCCATTCGGTGAAGCCGCTGACTGGCCCCAATGGCGGGGGCCATTGCGCAACGGCATCGTCCCCGACGCGTCCGGCCTCCCTGCGGAGTTGACCGAGACCTCCTCGCCGGTAAAACTCTGGGAGAGCGAAGAAATCCCGAGTGACTTTTATGGCGGACACGGCAGCGTGGCGGTAGTGGACGGCAAGGTCTATCTTTCCGTGGTCTGGCACCGGGACGAACCTTGCGACACGCGCCGGATCGACGGGGATGTGCTGTCCACGCTGGGCCACCGGGGGCATGACTTTTCCCCGGAATTGGTGGCCAAAATGGAGGCCGACCGTCTCGCACTGAGTCCACGACTGAGGGGCAAAGCCCTCGACGATTGGGCTGCCAAATGGGTGGCGGATAATTTGACCGACAAACAGGCCGTCCGGCTCGGCAGCTGGGTCACCGGGCGCTTCAAACAAGGAAAGGCGGCGCTGCCGGTGAGTGTGTTTGAAACGCTCAAAGCTGCCCCCAAGGAATTTCCCGATCAAGCGGCCATGGAAGCCTGGGTGAAGTCCCAACAATTTGATAACGAAATCACCGACCGAATCATCAAAGCGGTTCCCAACTCTCAAAAAGTCGCCAATGACGTGATCCTCTGCCTCGATGCCGGGAGCGGAAAATCCTTCTGGCGCTTTGAAACCCCCGGTGAACCGAGTGGCCGGGCATCCTCCAGCACCCCGGCGGTGGCGGGGGGCAAAGTCTTCGCCGCCCTCAGTGGCCACATTTATGCCATCAACGCTGTCACCGGGGATCTCGTTTGGAAGACTCCCCTGACTGGCCGCAAAGGTCCCGCTTCTTCCCCCTTGGTTGAAGGCGAACTGGTTTACCTGCAACAGGGAAGCTTGACCGCTTATGACCGCAATAGCGGCGCCGTCAAATGGGAGAACAAGGACGCCAGTGGTGCCAACGCCTCCCCGGCCCTGTGGCGTGGCCCCAAGGCAGCGGTCATTCTCTGCAATGCCACGAACCAGTTGGTTGGAATCGATGCCCTCTCCGGGGCCACCCTCTGGACGCGCCCCGGCGGGGGCGACAGCAGCCCCACTGTGGTCGGCGACACCCTTGCGCTCGCGAGCACTCAGGAAGGGCAGAATTTGAGCGTCTGGAACCTGACCTCCGATGGCCCCACACTGGTCTGGAAAAAAGAATTCCTCGCCATGCGCTATGCCTCCAGCCCCATCATCCATGAGGATCACCTCTATCACCTCGGTTCCGACCGCCATCTCTGCCTGCGGATCAACGATGGGGAAACCGCTTGGGATTACAAGGCCTCCAGCAATATTTCCTCCCCGCTCCTCGCGGATGGGAAACTCTTCGTTTACGAAAACAACGGCGGTTTTCTGGCCATGATCAAAGCAGATGCCAATGCCTATACCCCTCTGGGCAGAAGCAAAGTGGGAGCCCTGCGCTGCGCCTCCCCCGCCTTGGTGGGACGCCGTCTCTACCTCCGGACCGGTTCCAGCGTGGCGTGCTTTGAGTTTCCCGAAGGCTGAAATCCGAAATTATTCGCAAACCTGAGATTTTTATCACTCCCGGACTAGACAACCGGCGTGACACTTGCTATCTCCTGCTCAACAGGAATTTTATGAGACCACCCGTTTTTCCCCTTTTCGTTGTTTTTGGGTCCCTGCTCGGAATGCTTTCGCTCTGGCGAGTGGGAAATCTCCCGGCCACGGCTCAGGATGCCCAGCCCAAGATTTCGGTGCTGATCCTCGACGGACAAAACAACCACAATTGGAAGGAAACCACCCCCATCCTGAAAACAGCGCTTGAGAGTTGCGGCCGGTTCGAAGTGACGGTCTCAACGTCTCCCCCCAAAGGTTCCAAAGAAGAAGCATGGAACGGCTGGAACCCTGAATTCTCGAAATTTGACGCCGTGATGAGCAACTATAACGGAGAGCTCTGGCCCGCCAAAGTGCGCCAAGAATTCACCGATTATGTCAAAAATGGGGGCGCTTTTGTGGTCATCCACGCCGCCAACAACGCCTTCCCGCTCTGGCCGGAATACAATGAAATGATTGGCCTCGGGGGCTGGGGAGGCCGCAATGAGAAAAGCGGTCCCTACGTTTATGTCAAAGACGGAAAAGTGGTGCGGGATGAATCCCCAGGGGCTGGTGGCTCCCACGGCGCCCAATCCGAATTCCTGGTGGAACTCCTCGACGCGGCCCACCCAATCACCAAGGGCATGCCCATGAAATGGAAACATGCCAAAGACGAGCTCTACGACTCGCTCCGGGGCCCGGGCACCAACATGAAAATCCTTGCCTACGCCCACAGCGAAAAGTCCAAAAAGAACGAGCCCATGATGATGACGTTGCAATACGGCAAGGGACGCGTTTTTCACACCCCGATGGGCCATGCCGGATACTCCATGCAATGCGTGGACTTTTTCACGGTCGTGCAACGCGGCACTGAATGGGCAGTCACCGGCAAAGTGACCCTGCCGGTTCCCCCCAGCTTCCCCGGTGAATCCGCCGTGGCTCCCACTCCGGGTGCCGCCGTGGGGCGTTGAACGTGCCATGGAAGCCACGGATTCGCTGCGCGGAGTCCTGCAGGAATTGGGAATTCTCCTTCGTGAGCGGCAGAAGCGTGGGCTGAAACGGATCACCTTGAGCCGGGACAGCGTCGAAAGGTTGCGAAACCTCCCTCATCGACTGGTTTCCCAACCGAAGCCGGTTCCCGAATTGTCTGCCACCGCTCCAGCGGCGACTGCCCACGCTCCCTCTGCCCCGGGCGTCGCTCCGTTCTCGCAAGCAGGCCCGTCGCCCCTGGCTTCAGCTCCGGCAGCAAGAATGCCTGAAAACGACACCAAGACAGAAGAAGCCATTGTGCCCGCGCAGAACCCACCGCCTCCTTCCAGGGCATCAGAGAAACTGACCCCACCGGAAGGGCCGGCGACGGCACAAATCGCCTGGCTCCGCCAAAAAGCGGAAGAGTCCCTCCGCTGCCAGGAACTCGGCACGCTCCGCAATGCCATGGTGTTCTCCTCCGGAGACCCCACCTCGCGATTGATGCTGGTCGGTGAAGCCCCTGGTGAGGAGGAGGAGCGCGAGGGGGCTCCTTTTGTGGGACCAGCCGGGCAAAAGCTGATCAAAGTCCTCTCCGCCATGGGATTGTCACGGGAGACAGTCTACATCTCCAATGTGGTTAAATACCGTCCCAAAATGGGGGATGGAAGGTTCCAAGGGGCGAAGAACCGTGCTCCTACCACCGAGGAAGTCCGCGCCTGCAGACCATTTTTGCTTGCCGAAATCGCCGTCATCAAGCCAGCGGTCATCGTGGCCCTGGGCGCGACGGCCGCGATGGGACTGCTCGATCTGGCGGAGTGCACGGTGAGCCGCATGCGAAATCGATTCCACGATCTCCATGGCATCCCGGTGATGATCACCTATCACCCATCCTACCTGCTGCGCTGTGAAGGGAAACCCGAAGAGTTGCAGGAAAAGCGCAAGGTTTGGGAAGATATGATGCTCGTCATGGAGCGCCTCGGCATGCCCATCTCGGACCAGCAAAGACGCTACTTTCTGCGCTGAGATCAATTTGCGGCCAGCGCACCTGAAAGGCTGCTCCCCCGATCTTGGAATTACTGCGCTCGGCTCGAAAATCCAGCTCCCGCCACCAACCCGGGCTACCAGAGGCTTAATAGCAGACTCAAATCGCCCTGCCACGCTTCCAGCATGGCAGCCCAGCCCACGGGTTCAAAAAGTCCCGCCCAGCCATGCATCGGCATTTTCTCGTGTTTTCTGTCGGAGGCCAACGCATTGAGCCAATCCTGCGGATCGTCGCCAGCTTCGAAACAAAAATTCGCGGCACCACGGGGAAAGCACAACAGGAGCCCCCGGTGGGTCAGCGGATGGATCACCCACAGATTTTCACCCAGCATAGGAGAAATCAGCATCAGAGCGTAGGAGTCCCCCCGCAACTTCACCAACCTGGCTTTGCTCCGCCCTTCGGAGAATCCTTCGCCCTCATTTCCTTGCACATACTCCATGACAAAGGCCGAGCCAACCTGACTCCCCCGGTAAGGTTGGGAATTGTTGATCCGGATCGCTCTTTCGATGGTTTGCCCCTGCTCGCCGACTCCCGACAAGGAATACCATGTGCCATGGTGCAGCGGAAATGCGGGAGTTGAATCCATTGTTAGGAGAGTCTCTCCACGGAGAAGGTGGTAGGAACGGTTCCTTCTAAAGAAGATTTGCGCAATAAGATTCTCCCGTTCTGTCGAAGGTTTGCCCCGGCACGGGTCGTGCAAGCCAAGGCCTTCATTTGGTTCTTGTCGCCAGTGAGCCGGACTGTTAATAATTGCGTATGAAACCTTCCCAGCCCGACTCCTGCGGGAACTGCGCCCCGCTTTCCCGTCGCTCGTTTCTCACCGCGGCCGTCGCCACCGGAGCAGGGATGGCCGCCTCCCTTCCCATCCTGGGAGCGGCGGATCCACCGGCGCCCAAGATTGCCGGAAAAGCCGAAGCCCTGATTGCGGAATGGTTCAAGTCGCTCACGGAGGAACAGCGCAAGGCGGTTGCCTTTGATTACCATCATCCCGACCGGCTCCGGGTGGAAAACAACTGGCACATTGTCGAGCAGCGGGTCGGCAAAATCTTCCATGCCGACCAGCAGGCCATGGTCAGGGAGATTTTCTCCAAACTCCACAGCGAAGAATACGGCGACAAAGTGATGCAGCAGTTCACCGAAGACAACAAAGGAAAAGGTCCCGCCACTCCCGAAGCCGTCTTCGGCACCTCCTCCTGTGCCATCTTCGGATCTCCTGGGGCGGGTCCCTATGAATTCGTCTTCACCGGCCGCCATTGCACCCGACGCTGTGACGGGGATTCCGAATCCGGGGTGGCCTTCGGTGGTCCGATTTTTTATGGTCATGCCGCCCAGGGTTTTTATGAGAAGGCGGATCATGCAGGCAATGTCTATTGGTATCAGGCAAAGCAGGCCAATGCCCTTTTCGAAGCGCTCGATGGCAAGCAACGCAATCAGGCGCTGCGGGATGCGGAAGGTCGAGAGGAGCGGGGCACCGACACGGTGAAACTAACCCGGAAAAAGGAAGGACTTGAGGGGATTGCCATGGCGGATCTGACCGCCGACCAGAAGGTGCTCGCCCAAAAAGTCCTCTCGGACCTGTTGCTTCCCTTCCGCAAGGAAGACCGGGAAGAGGCCATGCGATTGGTGACGCCTCAGCTTGACGACCTGCATTTTGCCTACTTCAAAAAACAGGACATTGGTTCTGACAAGGTGTGGGATGTCTGGCAGGTGGAAGGGCCGGCGATGGTGTGGTATTTCCGTGGGGATCCTCATGTCCATACCTGGGTCCATATCCGCAGCATGGCCTGAAAGTGCGCCGCCCCACCGCACCGCCAAATTCTTGCCTCCTGAGCGGTCCTCCCGTATCATGAAGACATGAAATGGTCGGCCCTTTTCAGCCAATCCGGCTTGGCGGCGTGTCTTTTGGCAGGAATTCTCGGCAGCTGCTCCGAGCCCGGACCGGAACCTGTGATCCGCATCAACTGTGGCGGACCTTCCCTGACCGTCTGGGGAGGGATGAATTGGTCGCCCGACACGCCCTTCGCCAAAGAGGGCTCTCCCCGGGAGATGGGATTCCGAGCCAAAGATTGCAAGACGGACGGCATTGCCAAAGCAGGGCCTCAAACACTCTATACCACGGTCCGCGGTGGCAACGGGTTCCGCTATGAATTTCCCGACCTTCCAGAAGGCTTTTACCGCGTCCTGCTCCATTTCGTGGATGCCAAACGGGGCAACCATCATCGCATGGATATCTGGGTCGGAGATGTCAGAGTGCTGAGGGGATTCTCTCCGGAGGAGTCCTCAATGGCCCCCCTCGTACCCACGGTGAGTGAATCCATCATCAAGGTCGTGAATGGCGACGGATTGGTCATATGGGGAGACAAGACCACCGGCGACGAGGTTTTCATCAGTGGCATCGAAATCTACGAGGCAGAAGTGACCACCCAGCTGACCCCGCATCTCGAACCCGTCGCTTCCGTCCCGCAGGCAGAAATCGCCCGGCGACTCCGCTCCGCCGCAGGCGGGCCGATGCGGCTGGTCTGGACGCGGACGGAACATGTGGATGATCCTTTCCAGAAGAAGTCCACCGGCGAGCTGTGGGGATTCGACACGGAGGATGACAAAGGAGAGCGTCCCATCCTGAAGACGCTGGGTAGTTACGCGCGCCCCACCCTGACGACGGACGGAAGCCAGGTGGTCTACTCAGACCTCCGTCACGGCACCTGCCACGTCGTCTCCTTCAGCGGAGGGGAACCCAGAAAGATCGCGGACGGTTACGCCGGGGATGTTTGGAAGGATCCGGCCACGGGAATCGAATGGGTCTATGTGAGGGAGGGAAGACGAAAGACCGCCGGCCCGGTACGCCGCCATCGTCTCGACCAACCGGAGGTCGCGGAAATGATCTGGAATGCCACGGAATCGGGCCAGGAATTCATTTCCTATCTGCAAATCTCCGGTGATGGCCGGCGTGCGGCCGAGGTTTTCCCCTATCCCAAGGCGGGGGTCGCGGACCTCGCCTCGGCCGATTTCACGCAACTGCAACGGGGGTGCTGGCCTGGGGTGGCACCGGATTCCAGCGAACGCGCCTGGGTTTTTCATGGCAGCCATTCTGCGCTCAGCCTGTATGACACCCCTACCTCCCCAGTCCGGAACGTGCCGCTCAACACCATCCCGGAATTTCCCGGACGCAGTGTGTTTCATCCGAGATGGTCGAATGATGCGGCCTTCCTTACTGTGACGGCACCAGAATGGCAGGCGGAAACAGAGCTCTACCTCGGTCAGTTTGATCCAGCCTTCACCAAGATCGGGACATGGATTCGCGTGACCTACAATGAAGTTCCCGACTATTTTGGTGACGCCTGGCTGGCACGAGCCGCCGGAGGAATCCCTGCGGAACAGCTCACGAGGGAACCCGCAGGACCGCGCCCCCCCCCGTCTCCACCTCTTTGGTCCGGTCTGGTCTATTCCTGGGTGAATGCGGATCAGAAAAATGAGGTCCGGGATGCCTCCGGAAACATGATCCGAACCTGCAGCCTCAACCTCGAGGGAAAAGCTGTCTGGACGCGCTGGTTTGCCGCGGCCCTCCGGGGCGGCACCTTTTCTGCCGATGGCCCCGGGATAGCAGCAGCGACCGAGGCAACCTCCACCACTGGTGCCACCACCGTGGCGCTGAGCCTGCTCCCGACTCAGGAGCAGGCTCAGCGCACGGTGCTGCATTGGGAAGGACGCTTTCGACTCCAACAGCGCGGGCGGCAACTCTGGCTGGTGGGGCCGGACGGAGCCAGCTCGGAGTTGGGATCTTTGGAAATTGGTGAGCCCCAGCATTGGATTGTCGCCTTGGCATCAGAGGGAACCTGGAGGGCTTGGAGAGAGGGCAGCCCCGCCGCCACGGGAACCTTGCCTCATGACTGGTCCCCCCGGGTGCCAACACCCGCATTGATCGGAGGGGCCATCGGTGTCGAAAGTCCTGAGACATGGCTTGGGGAGATTGAAAACTTGCGCCTCTTTGACCGGGCGATCGATGAGCCCACGGTGGCCGCTTTGGCGGCCGACGCGCGGGAACGCCGGAAAGACAGAACCCCACTCCCAACTACAGAGGTCCAGGCGACCTTGATATCAGCTGCGCCCCCCGCCGTGCCGGCCGAGATCGCACCCTACCGTCGCAGCTTGGCGGTCTGTCTGTATGAAATCAAAGCCGTCCAATCAGGCTCCCTGGCGGTGGGCGACCGCATTCTCGTCCTCCACTGGAGCGTGCTGGGAGGGAAGCAGACAAGTCCCCTGCCCCGGCCGGGTGAGAGCAGACTCCTTAGGCTGGAGGAACTGGAACACCATCCTGAAATCGATGGCGAGCATACCACGTCCGAAACGGACGAATTTCTCCCACGCTACCTGGATGTGGGACCGCTGCCCTGAAAATCGGCAGGGTCCTCCCTCTCACGCACGCTGCCGATGCCGGAGATCAAGCAGGGATTTCATGATGTGAGCCAGCTTCCCTGACCAATCCGCGGTGCCAAAGGCATCGTGCAAGGTGCGATAAAGCCCATACAATTCGCCGTAGACAGCCGCATTCTCCGGAATGGGTTCATAGATGCGGTCGCGAACCCGGCAGACCTTGCGTTGGATCTCCTCGATGGTGGCCGCACCGCTGGCGACCGCACCGAAAATCGCGGCCCCCAAGGCGCAGGTCTGGTCACTGGCCGCCACTTTCAGAGGTCGTCCTAGGATGTCGGCGTAAATCTGCATCAACGTGGCGTTCTTTACCGACAAGCCCCCGGTATTGATGACCTCGTCAATGATCACGCCATGTTCTTCCATCCGCCGGATGATGGTCAAGGCACCAAAGGCGGTGGCCTCAATGAGGGCCCGGTAAATCTCATGTGCCTCAGTGTGGAGAGTTTGCCCGAGGAGCAGTCCCGTGAGCCGGACATCGACGAGGATGGTCCGGTTGCCGTTGTTCCAGTCCAGAGCCAGCAACCCGGTCTCCCCCGGTTTGAGGCGCGCCAGCTCCTTCTCCATCGCGATGAATTTCTCCTCGGGAGTCACCCCATATTTGTCGGGAACCAATTGATGGACAAACCATAGGAAAATGTCCCCGACCGCACTTTGCCCTGCTTCAATGCCATAACATCCTGACAACACCGAGCCGTCGACCACGCCGCACACCCCAGGAATGTCAGCCAATGGTTGGTCATTGGAGGCCACGGTAATGTCACACGTGCTGGTGCCGAGGATTTTCACCAACGTCCCCGGCTTCACCCCGGCTCCCACCGCTCCCATATGGGCATCAAAAGCCCCTGCCGCAATGGTGGTGCCTTCACAGAGTCCCAGGCGGTCCGCCCATTCGGCACAAAGACCTCCCACCGGAGTGTCCGCAGTCACCGCCTTGTGGTAAAGTCTTCCGCGCAGTGCAGAGAGTGCCGGATCCAGAGCCGCCAGGAAATCCGCATCCGGGAGTCCTCCCCAATCCTCGGCATAAAGAGCCTTGTGGCCTGCGGCACAAACGCTACGGGCCATGGTTTCGGGGTGGGTCTGCCCGGTCAGGACCGCGGGAATCCAGTCGCAATGCTCCACCCAGGAGTGAGCGGCAAGAAAGACTTCGGGGGCGGTGTTGCGACAGCGCCAGATTTTGCTCCACCACCATTCCGAAGAGTAGATGCCCCCGCATTTGGCAAGGTAGTGGGGCCTGAGACGGGATGCGAGGGAGGTGATCCGGGCGGCCTCATCATGAGCCGTATGGTCTTTCCACAGCCAAACCATGGCGTCTAGGTTGCCCTCCCACTCCGGGAGCATGCTCAATGGAAGGCCCTGATCATTGACTGGAATTGGCGTACTCCCGGTGGTGTCGACGCCGATGCCGAGGACCTCTGAGGGGGAAAAGTCGGGACGGGCAGCCCGCAACTGCTGCAATGCCCCGGTGATGGTGGCCTCGAGTCCTGCCAGATAGTCTCGGGGATTTTGCCTGGCCACATGCGGATTGGCGGGATCGGTCAAAATACCCAGAGTGCCCGAAGGATACGGAAACACCACGGATCCCAGTTCCTCACCGGTGTCGAGATCAACGATGAGAGAGCGGCAGGAGTTGGTCCCGTAGTCGAGACCGATGGCATAGCGGGGCATGGCAGGAGGGCGGGCAGGGATTGAGGAATCCTAAAATGGACATCCCGAAGGGATTGGCAACCCCTTTTGAAAAGAGTTCCGGCGGGAGCAGGTCACTTCACCCGGAAGGCTTGTGGCACGGTCCCATGATCCGGAGCAATGGCGCCAATGCTCAACCAAAGCGGTCCAGTTGGTGGCATTGACCGATTCATCTCCTCTCAGTCGCGCGAAACCGGGCTTCGCAGTCGGCTTGCTAAGCGACTTGAGCCTTCATGAGGGGATGCCATGATCTGCGCCCCATTCATGGAGGGATGGCTTTATTCGTCAGGCGTGACGGCCTCCAACCGGATGGCTTCGAAGTGTTGGCTAGGAAGCCCCGGCGTCAGCAACAAGAGGCAGTCTCCTTCGGGCAATTTCACGGTGCCCATGCCAAGCCGCCCCTGAAGATCCGGAGAGGCGGTGGCGGACCATTCGCCGATCCTCACATTCCAGGAACTGGTGCTTTGGTCCGAAGGTGCGATCCCATCAATCCAGACTCGCCAGGTGCCCGCAGACCCGACCTTCAATGACCATTCGCAGCCATTCTCCACCGTTCGCGTCGCATCGGCTTCCATGAGTCGGATCACCGGCCATTCTTGGTGCCCCAGTTCTGTGGGATTCGTGGCAAAACCATTGGTGGTGTTCTCTGAAAACCAATGGGCGTAGTCGGCCCGCATATGCCCGAGCACATAGCCATAGTCCTTTCCGACATCGTATCTCTGCGCCGGATCAGTCAGGATATCGTAAAGTTCCCAGGCTTCGCCTCCAGTCGGGGCACCGCGTCGGGCTGCGGGATCCCTCACTGCCAACCACCGATCGGTCCGGACGGCGGCGGCGGCGGATTCCACCATTTCATAAGGCGGACAGGGGCGGGCACAAAAAAGGAGCCGATTGGGCCAAGAACCGACCGGTCCCCCGGCTCGCAGCGCTGCCAGCAAACTCATGCCCTCAAACAACCTGGGAGCGGGTAACGGGATCCGGGCGACCTCCGCCAGGGTGGGGAAAAGGTCCAGATGGGTCACGATCCTGCGCATGACGCTTCCGGCTGGAATCTGCCCCGGCCACCGCACCACACAGGGCACCCGGGTCCCTCCTTCGTGGAGCGATCCGGGCCCTCCGTAAAGTCCATCTTCTGCCCGCCCCCCGGTCGCCGTGAGCCATACCAGCGTTCCAGGAGTCCGGCCTGTCTTGTCCACCCGTTCCAGCAGCCGTCCGACCGCGGCATCGAGCCTTTCCAATTGAACCGCATAATCTGCCAAAGCAGCAGGGCTTTCCTTTTCTGAAATCTGCGGCGAACCAAAACTGACCACACAACAAAAGGGACCTTTTCTGGGGCGTTCCATGTAATCAAGGGCCAGCCCGGTCACCGCATCCTCCGGAAAATCCCCGGATGCCAAAGACGTTCCCTTCCCCGTGGCCGGTGACTGGTCCATGCCGGTCTCTAATCGGGAGCCAAACCATCCTCCGAACTCCGCAAATCCCTGCGAAACCGGATGATGCGGGGGATTCGCCCCCAAAGGCCATCGACCAAACCAGGCGGTGTCGTAACCATGATCGGAAAGCAGCTCACCTAAGGTCAGGGCATAGGCCGGAAGTCGGCTGCGATCGCCGTTTTCGGCGGTGATCCGGCTCTGATAGGCATCCCGCCCCGTCAGCAGACCAGCCATGGCCGACGGAACGAAAGGACTCGAATAACACCTTTCAAAATACATGCCCTCGCTGGCCAGTTTCTCGAGCGAGGGTGTTCGGTGTTCCGGTGACAACTGCCCGACGCCCGATTTCCATCCCAGGGAATTGGCAATGATGATCAGGATATCCGGTTGCTCCGGTGCCGCATCCCCTGATTTCGCGACGGGAGCCAACAAGAAAAGGAAGAACCACACGATGCCAATCCAGCAACTTGACGCCACGTTGCGGATTGGCGGGGACGCTTTGGACACCGCATCGCAGACTGCCCCGCCCTCACTGGGAGCCCTCACCGTCCGATTGGACACTTCACGCGCCCCGCTGACCGCGGGCCATCGGGCTAGGGAAGGCAGGATACCGGAAGCAAGCCGGTCGAGTTCCACCGACAACCGATCAATCCTCGCGGAAATCGAACACTCGCTGCTGCCAGCGAAGGAGCAGATTCTCTTTCTCATCGGCAGGAATGGTGGAGGAGGCCAGTTTTTCCAGCACCGCCCGGGGGGCGATCAAGGTAGGATCAATCCCCAGACTGGACGCAACCGCATCGCGCTTGGCCTTGAGTCTGTTGAGCGTCGGTTCGTTGATCTGGAGCCGCTGGGATGAACCGCCAAACCGTCGCGGGGGCCAATCCTCCTTCGGTTCTTTGCGGGTCACTTCGATCGACTTCTGGAGCCTTCCGGCTTGGCCCGGGCGCAGATACCGTGGCGGGGTGATCGATTCGCCACTTTGGAGACGCTCCGCCATCGCCAGCAGTTCCTGATTGCCGAGCACTTTGAAGGATGGCCGATCAAGGCGTTGGCTTTCGCCATCGCGCCACTGCCAAAGTCCACGGAGAAACGACATTCCTCTGGGATCCAATCGGCCCCAGCCCGTGATCCGCCAGGCATCCTCGGAACTGCGTTCGTCACGCTCCAAGGCAGACCGCCGGGCAGCTTCGCAGGATTCTTCAAACCAGTCCCATCGTCCACTTTCATGCAGCCGGGCGGCATAGATTTCCGCCAGTTTCATCAAATAGCGGACGTCATCAAAAGCATAGGCGAGCATCTTTTCCGTCAGAGGACGCTTGCCCCAATCCGCCTTTTGGGAGGTTTTCGAAAGCACGATGCCGAATTCTTTCTCCAGCAGGGCCGCCAGACCAAAGGCCTCGGCTCCCACAAGACGGGCTGCGGTCTGGGTATCCCAGATGGTGGCCGGCACCCGGCCGAATGTTTTGCGGAACAGACTCATGTCGTAGTCGGCGCCGTGCATCCAAACCGCATCCGCCCGGTCCAGACGGTCCACAAACTCCTCCAAATCGTTGCGATCCACAGAGAGCGGGTCGATCACCGCCAATCCGCGGTGACAGCAAAACTGTAGCAAACAGAGCTTGGTTTCATAGGAGTGCAGACTGTCCGCCTCCGTGTCCAAGCCCACCCAGGCTCCGGTAAATTCCCCTACTTCATCCAGATAGCGCCTGAAGCTCTCGGGGGTGTTGAGGAATTCTGAATGATCAGCAACGGGGTGGTCAGAAACCGGCACCCTGCCTGCCCCATAGGAAACCGCTGTCTCGGGCAAACCACTCATTAGCGAATTCCTTTGAGCAACAGTTCGGCATTGGTCCGGGTCGCCCTGATGTTTTTCACCAGAACCTCCATCGCTTCCCCGGCAGGCATTTGGGACAATTGTTTCCGGAGCGCACTGATGCGCTTGAACTCATCCGGGTGGTAGAGCAGGTCATCCTTCCGGGTCCCTGACTTGAGCAGATGAATCGCCGGGAACACTCTTTTTTCGGCCAGTTCGCGGTCCAGGGTGATCTCCATGTTACCGGTTCCCTTGAATTCCTCAAAAATCACATCATCCATTTTGCTCTCAGTCTCTATGAGACAGGTGGCAAGAATGGTAAGACTGCCCCCTTCTTCGACATTTCGCGCCGCACCGAAGAATTTCCTGGGTTTCTGGAGTGCGCGGTTATCAAGCCCGCCGGAACCA
The DNA here is from genome assembly GCA_024233005.1 of Akkermansiaceae bacterium. Classification (GTDB taxonomy): domain Bacteria; phylum Verrucomicrobiota; class Verrucomicrobiia; order Verrucomicrobiales; family DEV007; genus JACKQE01. Next base: position 211,053 of record JACKQE010000004.1, read on the forward strand.
AGACGCGAGCCTTTGCCTTGCATTGCCGCATTGTGTCCACGGGACAATCGGGTCAGGCTGTCCAACAGAATCACCACGTCCCGCTTCAACTCGACCAAGCGCTTCGCCCGGTTGGAAACCATGTCCGCCACCTGAACATGCCGCTTGGGGGATTCATCAAACGTGGAGGCAAAAATAGGGACATCCACGGTTTCCCGGAAATCAGTGACCTCTTCCGGACGCTCATCCAACAACATGATGATCAGTTCGATCTCCGGATGATTTTTGCGGATGGAAACGGCGATGTTTTTCAGCAGAATGGTTTTGCCTCCCCGGGGAGGGGCCACAATCAGCCCTCGTTGGCCCTTGCCCAGAGGGGCCACCAAATCAACAACCCGAGCCGACGGGGAAGGAAATTCGGCATTTTCCATGATGATCCGCTCACTCGGATACAGAGGAGTCAGATCATCAAAAGGCCTGGGAGCCTGCCATTCGTCGGCGGGGATGCCTTCGATGGTCAGAACGCGATCCACCGAGAGAAATTTTTCCCTTTCCCGCGGTGCGCGGATCACGGCTCTGACGAGATTGCCCGGACGAAGATTGTGACGTTTTACGAAATTGCCGGCGACATAGACATCGTCAACATTGGGGGCAAAACTCAACGCGGGCCAACGGAGGAATCCATACGCTTCCCCGGAATATTCCAGGAGACCCTCGGCCTCCAGTTCGGTGCCTCGGCGCCCATACCACTGGAGAATTTCAAACACCAATTGATGTTTGGATCGGACACCGGCCACGCGAAGTCCGATCTCCTGCGCCGTTTGATGCAGACTGGCAAGAGTGCGTTTTTGAAACTCGTTCAAATCGAGTTTTTCTGGAATCGGAACGCTGGGAACACGGGGCTTTTCTTCCACCGCGACAGGAGGAGAGGCCTCCGCGACTTCCATGGACTCCGTGGGCGCCTCTGCAGGAGCCTTTGATTCTTCCATAGGGGAGCTTTCCAGGGATGCTGAAGCTTCCAGAGCTTTTTCCTGATCTTCCGTGGAAAAATCAGCAGAATTAGATAGTGGGTCGTCGGTCATTGCTTAGTCAGCGATCGGATGATTTGGCATGCAAGCCAGACCTGTTCCTTGGTTTCGTTGGGATTCAAATCATTCCAAATCAGGAGGTGCCCCATTTTCACCTTTTCGGCAATGGACCATTGGGCGCCCAATACTCTCCCGATCTGATCATCCGAGAGGGATCGCTCTTCGCGCAACCGGCGCCTCTGCTCAGCAACGGAGACGGCCACCACCAGATCAAGGTCGCGGGGCAACGGGAAGTCCACTTCATACAACAGAGGTATTTCCAAAAACGAAAACGATACAGAGTTGGCGAGAGAGTCGGCGAGAAACTCTTTGGCACGGTCCAGAACCAACGGGTGGAGGAGATTTTCCAAGAACCTCCTGGCGTTGGCATCAGCGAATACCACGTCCCGCAGCCATCCTCGGTTCACGTCGCCATGAGGCGTCAAAACTTCAGAACCGAACTCTTCTAGTAACTTCACCAAGACCTCAGTCTTTGTCAACAACAGATGAACCTCCGCATCGGCGTCAAAACACGCCAATGGGAGGTCCATGGAACCCAGTATTTCGGTGAACAGCCTGATTACAGTAGACTTGCCACAGGCCACCCCTCCGGTGATGGCGATGGTCAACATCCAATCAAAAGAGAACTCCCGCCAAAATCAAAATAACAGGGATATCAGTGCTTGTTGAAGTCAGCTCCCGAAGGATCCTTCAGCTGGGCCGTCACGAAAATCGTCAGATTCCGCTTGAGGCGCTTTTCCGCGCTGGAACGGAAGAGGCGTCCAATGAAGGGAGCATCGCCCAGAAGCGGAATTTTGTCCTCGACATCTTGAACGTCCTCACGAATCAAGCCACCAAGCGCAACCGTCTGGCCATCCCACACAGTGACTTGGGTGGTAACACGCCGGGTGCTGAAAATAGGCATCACGATCCGGTTTTCCGTCAACTGGGTCCGCGTCCCGGTAGTCGATACCGGAGTGAAAATAGGAACCCCATAATTGATGAATCCATCAAATTCCACGATCTCAGGAGCCATACTCAAATCGATGGACAGGTTGTCAGCCCCCAACTGGGGATCCACTTCCATCGTAATACCGGTGTTCCGGGTTTCGAAGGCCGTCGGATTGGCAGGAGTGACAATGATGGGAGCACCACCACCCAACGTGCCGCCACTGGTGGGAAGTTCCGGCGGGTCATATTCGGTTGGGTAGATAAATTCCCTGATGACTTCAATTTTGGCGCGCTGACCTGGCCGGGCCATCACGCTCGGTGCGGACAACAGGTCGGTTCCCTTTTTCTGTGCCAAGGCACGAATCATGAGCTGGAACTGAGGATCAGTAAACACCCCGGCAATGCTGAAGATGGCAGGGGCAATGGCCGTGCCGTCGGAAACAATCCCATTGGCGGTATTGATCAGCCCATTGATGGAATCATTGTTGATCGCCCGGCCGCCCGTTCTGAGACCAGCGGTGACAGGATTGTTCCCGACCGGAGTGGCAGCGCCCGGTTCAATGAAGGTATAATCGGTGTTCCGGACAGCCGTGGCTCCCTGGTTTCCATTGGTCCCGCCGGCCCCAAAGGAGCTGCTGGAGGAAGGAAGATTGAAGGGTCCGAGAAGCCAGTCAAAACCAAGCTCATTACCGATGTCTTCCGAGACTTCCACAAACTTGGTGGTGATCAGAATCTGCTTTTCAGCACTGTCCCGGATGGATTTCAAGAAAGCCTCGACCAATTCCAACTGGTCAGGAGTATTGCGAACCACCAATTGGGACGTTCCGGAAGTATAGATCGCACTGGATCCAGGCGGGAAATTGATTCCCGCGCCCTCGAGCACTTCCCTGGCGTTGGGGGGGCGGGCAACCGCCGCAGCGCCACCGCCTCCACCGCCTCCGCCACCGAAGGGGTCATCGGCAGCAGGAGCCGCACCACCACCGGCACCGCCAGTGGAAATGAAGCTGGGAGGTGCGATGTAAACATTGGTGATCATTTCGGCATCCGTTCCGGAAGCAGGAATAATCAAAACCGCATGCTGATCGACCTTGTATTTCAAGCCAGCCAAGCTGGTCGTGTAGCGAAGCGCCTCGCCCAAGGGAACATTGGAAATCTTCAGATTGATTCTGGTCTGACCAGGCCCACCGCCACCTCCGACTGGCCCAGCTCCCGGAGCATCAAATCCACCTGGAGCGGCTCCACCTGGAGCAGGAGCGAGAGCGGCACCACCTCCCGTGTTGTATTGGGGAATGATGCTGATACCGCGGTTGGCAACATCAGGTGTGGAGTCCAAGGCAATGCTTTGCTCACGGAGGAACGTCAAGCAGTCGTCCAGTGGGGTGTCAGTAAATTCCACACTGGGAATGATGATGGTCCGGAGCTTGTTTTCGATCTGCTGGACACGGTCCGTTCCTGCCGAAATGACCATATCGGTGGCCGCCGGCGTCACCAATTGAACCGGAACCGGCAGTTTCCAACCAGCCGCAACCTGCTTGAGCATTTCCGAGCGCGCATGGTTCCGTGCTTTTTCATAGAACTGTTGCTGCTCATGATTGTTCTCCACCAACCCAGCCATCGCGGCTTCATTGTAATGATCGTCATTGAGAACTTTGTAGTATTCCTTTTCGGCAAAATCGTAATCGCCAAGTTCGGTGGCAGAATGGGCCACGGCCAGAGCCTTTTTGACCCGATCGATTTTCTGCTTCAACTCCGGAGTCATCGCAGGAGAATACCACTCTGGATCGTTGATCCGCTCCAACAGACGTTTGGCTTCGTAATTGTCAGGATCCATGTTGGGAGACAGAACGTCCTGAAGCAATTTGATCGCGGCATCATAGTCGCCTTCATCGGCGCGCTGTTGAGCCAACCGCACACTCGCATTGACATACTGCTTTTTGTAATACTCCCGCCGCTCCTTGGTGGCGGAGGAATCAGGAAGGAGATCCAATGCCGATTTGAACTGCTCAATCGCGCCTTGGTAATCTTCGTCCCCCACCAATTGCGCTCCACGCAAGGCAGCGTCATCAGCTTTCTTCACACGTTCCTTCAACTTGGTCACATAACTGGAGGCAATTCCTGAGATACCTCCCTGAGCCGCGCCGCCACTGTCACCGCCTGCTTCCGCATGCGCCGCACCAATAGGCACAAGCAAAACCGTAACCAAGCAAGAAAGCCCGAACCATGCCCTCATTTCAATCCTCTCGTGTTTTCTCATGTCTGTTCCCTTGAAAATCGTTCCAGTTCCTCGCAAAATTGTGAAAATTACTGCTTCTTAGTGATTCGGTGTTTTTCCTCGCCTTGGGGACCGGAGAAGGAGATTTCAGCAGAATCTGCCTGTATGTCAATGACTTTATATTTGGTGGTAGAATCTTTTGAGAGGGTGAAAAATTCACCTTCCTTGACCAAATCCGGAGAAACCTGACCCAGCTCGAATGAGAATTGACCAAAATAGGTGGGAACTTCAGTGGGCGGTGCCTGCTTGACCAACACCAAGGTAAGGTTTTTTGGCAAGTAGGTGATGGTGGCTTCCGACACGTCCTTTTTGATGATGCCAACCTGGGCCTCTTTGGCCTCGAATTTGTCAAAGCGGAACTGACCATCTTTGGAGGTTTCCCCTATTGCCAAAAACATGGTTTCCCTTTGAGGCCAAGCTGCGCTGGGTAGCCTGGAAAACTGGAATTTGGTGTCGTCCAACTTGGTGGAGAACTGGATCAGGTAGGTCTTTTGCTTCCGCTCCTCAAAATAGAGCTTCTTCCAATAGGGAGGGTGCTTGGCCGGATCGCGGGGACTGGTTTTGTCAGTCCATTCATCGATATTGGAATATCCGTCACCATCCGTGTCCTGCTCCAGAACATCCGATTTGAGAAAGTCCAAATTGTTTTCGATCAACCACAAATTTTCCACGGGGGGGCGCAATTTTGCGGCATTAGGATCGGACATATCGATCAATTGCCCTTGGTATTCGACGATGGGTATCGATTGAAACAAGGGGATGGACTTGGGAGCCGTTCCGCGCACCGGATTGGCCCATTGGAATTTTTTAACCAATAGCGACTGAGCCTTACTGAGAGTGTCCGTTTCAAATTCAGGAATCCCTACTTTTTCGGGAATGTCGACCAGTTGAAATTTGTCGGCGAACGACAAGGCATCAAGGATGCGAAGCCCTCCCAAAATCAGGGCAACCAACCCCACAACAGCCAAAACGACCTTTTCCCAATGTAATTTTAGAGCATCCATGAAAATCTGTCTCGTTCAGCGGGCGGCCTTCTCTTCCTTCTTGTCGGAAGCAGGCTTCTCGAATCGGGCCACGTCAATCACAGCAAATACCTTGATGATTTCGTTGCCAAACAAAATCCGGGCATCCTCGGAAACCACGGTCCAATTCAATTCCGCCACCTTGGCGGTGACCGCTTCCGGCTGGAGATCCTTCAAGATGGCGTCCGAATCCTCCTGTTTGAGTTCCTTGCCGTCCGGCCCACGGTAACGGACTCCCAGGACATTGGGAGGAGGACCATTGGGAGCTCCATTCTCGATGCGGGTGGCTCTGACGATGAAGAAATAATCCGGATCACTGGAAATCGTGTTGAGAAAACTCTGCAGGGATTGATGGGTGCCCTCAAATTGCATGGTGACAGGGAATTTTTTGACGATCTGCTCATCAAAGGCAGTTTTGATTTTCTCATCGACTTCTCCGAACTCGCCAACCAAGGGATCACGGGCGAAGAAAATCAATCTGGACACGCCGGCATCCACCAAATCCCGCAGCAATCGATCCGATGCTTTCAACTGAAAGTCCAACAGAGGCACCATTTTGGGAGAGGGAATGGTGGTTTGATAAGATCCCATTCCCATAAAAAAGGACTCGGGCTTGTCGATGACCAACCCCTTTTCCTTCGCATATCCCTGGAATGATTTGACCACCTCAAGAAGAAGCTGGGGAAATTGAGAATCCTGAATGGAGAGATCCAAAGGCTTTTGGTATTTTTGAAGGGAATCAAACAGAGCCTTTACGTTTTCTTCGTACCCCTCCACTGCAGTCTTGAGAGAATCTAAATTTTTTTCGTTGGGCTGGGTTTCCTTTTTCAACAGGGTCTCAATGCTTCCTGTGTTGGATTGGAAGCCGTCAACCTGTTCCTGATAGGCGGAAAGGCTGTTGAAAAAATAGAACCCGGCAGCCCCCACAAGGAGCACCGATACCAAGAGGTATCCCACCAGCCAGCCGTTTGGTTTTTGACTCATCAATGTTACCTGCTATTTCGAGAATGAAAATTTGGCGGCCTCAACCAACGGAAGCTCAAACATGAATGGATGCGCGTATGCATCCGTGCCACCGGTATCCGCCTGCTTGACGAAATCGTTGATGGCTTTGTCTTTCAGATCAAAAAAGGGCAGCGCGGCCAATTTCTCGACATAAGAAAAAACCATCTGAGCGCCCTTGGATTCCGGTCCACTGCGATACAATCCGCGGATCCTGATGGCATCCACAACCAGGTTCTGTTTGGTGCCGACCTTATTGTCGACCACTCCGGCAGCGGTATCGGCCGCATTGTTTTTGGCCAATTCCTCCAAATCGACCGTCACCGGTTCCCCTTGGGAGAGGGGCTCCAGAACCGTAAACCACATCATGTCAGTCTCAAAGGACTGATGAAGTGAATTGAGAAGGATCACCCAGAAAGCTCTTAGTTGAACAGCATCGACATAGGGCTTTTTTTGATCGTCAAAAAGCCTTTTCTTCGCCAAAAGATCATCAATCTCCTTTTGAACGCCTTGAATTTTGGCGCGCTGATTTTGGCTCTCCAGGGAGCGTTGATCCGCCAATGCTGCGCCACGGCTATAATAGAAACCCAGTGCCCCGAGAGTTGCCGCCAAAAGACCGGTAGCGGCCACCAGATAAGGCTTACGCTTGGCCAGCTTTTTAGCCTCAATGACAGCGTCCGTTTGCAGGGTCAGCGCAAAAGGCACATTCCCAGTCCTGGAGGCGGCCAATCCTACCAACTCCCCCATCATGTGGGATTGCGCCCCGAACTCTTTCGGATCCAATCCCCCGGCGAGACTGACATTCCGCAAAGCGTTGAAGTAGTCTGTGGGAATGTTGAGCTTTTCGGCGAAGAACTCCCGGATGAAGGGCAATCCGGCAGTGCCTCCGGCCAGCAATACCATGGTGGGCGCGGAACCACCCTGCTGGGACCTGTAATGGGTGGTGGTCCTCATGATATCCGCATGAAGGCGCGTCAGGACATTCCGGATCACCTTGGAGGTGGCGGCAATGACCGGATCGTCATGATCGGCATAGGGTCCCCCCAAGGCAACGAAACCAACGGAAATTTTGCGGGACTCAGCTTCTTGGAACGTGATGTCAAACTCCTTGGCGATGGCTTTGGTGATCTCCGCACCGCCCAGCTTGGAATTGCGGATAAACACCCGCGAACCTTCGATATAGATCAAATTGGTGGTCCGAGCCCCGAGGTCGATCAGGAGAACAGGATCGGTAACATCGGGATAGTTGAAGCGGAAGGCATTGTAGAGCGCCATGGGCGCAACCTCTCCGCCCTCAGCAGTGAGCTGGCCTTTGACGATGGCGGTATGATAACCCGCCAAGTCTTCCTTTTTCATCGCGGCCAAACCAACCTCAACCTGGGGATCTCCTTCCACGGAAACCATTTGATAGGCCCAGGACACATCGTTGATCGCCCATGGCACGTGCTGCTGGGCTTCGAATTCAACGATTTGGTCGAGTTGGTCGATATCAAGCGGGGGCAGTTTTACGAACCGAATGAAGACCGGAAAACTCGGAAGGGCATAGGAAACGGCCGCCCCTTTACATTTCAAAGCATTGCTCAATTCACCGACCGCCAGACTCGTCTGGGCAGGACGGGAGTCATCCGCCGCCGGATCCCCGAGCAGAGGAGAGTGCTCATAACGCTGAAGGACCAACCCACCAGCGGGGCTTTTGGCAAACACTGCTCCTTGAACGTTTTGAGAACCTATATTGAACGAAATCAAACGATGATCTGCCATGATATTGAATGTTCGACGCCTTGAGTTGCTGAATCTCCGTCCAGAAAGCCTCAGCGGGCGGCAGCTTGTTCGATTTCAGGATACCGGTCCTTCCAAAGCAATGAGAATGGCGTTTGGTTCTTGTTGAGGATCATGCCAGGCATGGTTGCCGAAGCCGCATTGGGAGACTCCCAGAATTTCTTGCCACCTGAGGCATATTCTCCGCATTGAATGCCATCGTAGAGGGCAACCACTCCAATCTCCTCCACATCACGGGTTTTGAATTTGCCGGGATCTCCCGTCAACTTGGTCAAGGCGTCAGGATCAACATAAATTACGGAGTAGAGCTTCTGATTCCCGGTCACGTTGACGTGCATGACAGTTCCGGTCAGCATTCTTGGCTTTTTATCCAAGTCTTTGACCAGCAAATAATAGCGGAATTCGAGCCGGGGAATGACAGGCCCAAGGTCTTTGGCGGGTTCGGCCGTGAATTCGACCTCGATTTCCAACCACTCCCGGGGTTTCTCGATTTGTTTTGCTTTGGGCCCCTCCGCAACATAATTGGGGGTTTTCTGCATCTCAGCGACGACTTTCATCTGCTGAATACGAACTTTGTTCGATTGTCCCCAAGAAAGTGAGGGAAGCAACGCACTAACTGCAGCCAAAATAACGAAAATTCTCATAGATTTCAAAACGTAAAATCCTCTTAATCCGGAGCGCGACTTGCGTGCTCCTGCTGACGTTTACCGCAAACAGGCCCCTCGACTCAATCAATTTTTTCGCACATGGCAAGTTTTTCTCAACCTTGAGCCGGATGTTGTTGGTTCAAAAAAGAAAAACCCTCATTTCCCGATGCAAAAAAGCTTTTCGTTCACTCGGATGAGGAGATTGCCATGACTGGGAACAATGGAGGAACGGGCATCCTTGGTTTCGGTCTCACCGAAGGAGGTTTCCAACAGAAGTTTGAAGGTATCGCCTGTTTGAACGACAAAAACCTCTCCCCGATGGCTGATGAGATAGATCCGATCGTCGGCAATGGTGGGCGACGCCTCCAATTTCTGAGTCGCGTTGAGACGTTCTTTCCAAATCACCCGACCGGTGTCCGGATCGAGGCAGCTGATGAATTTACCTCCTTCGTTTAGGACGTAGAACCGTCCTTGGTAAAAAGCCGGCGTGGGCACATCACTACTGACTCCCTTTTCATCGGTCTGCCAAGCAACCGAATCCTGCTTCAAAGTGCCTTTGCCACCCGCTTTGATGGCATAAATGGGTGAATTTTTAGGGGCGCAGGCCAGGAAAATGCCCTGACCATAAACCGGTGAAGGCACGAGACGCCAATGGCTGATTTTGGTCGGATTCCAAGTCCCCCATCGCCAAATTTCTTTGCCGCCATTCAACTCGTGTCCGGAAATACAGTCCCCGCCAATGACGACCAGTTGCTTCTGCCCGTCGATTTCGACTGGCAATGGGGTCGAGAAGGCCTCCAAAGACTCCAAGACGGCATCCGCCGTCCTGATGTGCTTCCAGAGTTCTTTCCCAGTGTTGGGATCGAAGGCCACCAAATAGGAATCGTTTTTGCGGTCCTTGAACCCTCGGTCGCCGGCCGCGACATCCCGTTGCAGCACCTGAAGGATCAATTGGCCATCCACCAGAACCGGACTGGTTGAGAAAGTCCATTGGAAGGCAAATGGTCCGTATTCTTTTTGGATATCATGACTCCAAACCGGTTCTCCTTGAACCGTAAAAGCCGCCAAATGACCGGACCCTGCAAAAAAGTAGACCATTTTCCCATCAGTCACCGCTGAGGGTCCGGCAAACGTGCTCCGATCATCTTGCTTGAGTCCCTCTCCAAATTTTTTGGACCATTTCAGCTTCCCCGTGATTCGATCCAGGCACAAGGCCACCGTCCCTCCCTCTGATTCGATAGATGCCGTGATAAAAACTTGATCTCCCCAGATGACTGGAGTCGAGGCGCCGATTCCGCCCAAATCTGCCACCCATTTGACGTTTTCAGTCCGCGAGAACGTTGCGGGAAACCCTTTCTCAGCCGTGGTGCCGTTGTAAGACGGTCCACGCCAATTGGGCCAATCTCCTTCTCCGGCAACACCGGGAGAAGTCTGCAGCATGCTCGCGCCAATACCAATTACAATAGCCAGATGAAGATGGATAGATTTCATGATGGGAACAAGGGCCTTAAGTCCGACAAAGGACTCATCTGGCATAGCCCCTATTCCAATCCGAATCAACTGGCGCGCTCAAGTAGCCCGGTTATTTCCGGCGACGACGCAAAAATGTTGGGACGTCCAAGTCCTGGCCATCTTCAATCGTGGGCTCCGCTTTGGCAAACCGCCCCTTGGAGAGAGGCTCGAGCTGAAGCAAGGCCTGCTGCTGGGCGGCAATGGGGTTGGTCGGCGGCTCATCGTGCTCGATCTCGTCATCAACAGGCTCAGGCATCGGGGGAGGACGACGCAACACAGGCAGGGGAGAAACTTCGGGGGCGGCGGACGCCCCCCCAACAGGCGGCGTCTTGAGACGACGCAATGTCGGCGCGGAGCCGGCTGCGGCTTCACCACGCGCGGTGGCTTCTTGAATGGAAGCAGCAATCGGGGAAAGTGAGATGGTTTGCTCCCCCTCAAGTTCTGCCTCAACTCGGTCTGCTCCCGTTGGGGATGCTGATCGTTGACGGGCCAAATCCCGAATGGAGACCGGTTGCCTCATACCGGGATGGGGAGGCGCAGGAGTTCCTCCGGCTTCCGTCTCTTGAAACGGGGTGAGTGGACGTGGACGCAGCGCCGGAGGAGCGGCCTCCTCGGGACGGCTCAGGGCCCTTGGCGCTGTGACGGGGCGAGTCAGATTGGGATTAACCGGACGTCGGACTCCAATCTGGGGAGAAAGATCCGAGGTCGTCGGCAGTTGAGGAGGCGGAGTCTCTGCAACGGGAGTTATGGGAGGCTCATTTGGCTGAATGGACTCAATTTCGGCCTGATCCAAATCAGCTATTTCATCTACCGCCTCAATTTCCGACCAGGATGGTTCCTGTTCAGGTTCGATCTCCGCCAATGCCGGCACAGTCTGAGGCGCTGAAAGGCTTGCTGGTGGGGGTTCCGGATTCCCATGGGCCAGTGATTGAGCGGCTCCCGCCAAAGGCGAAGTGGATCTCACGTTTCCATGTTGATCCTCCAGTTTTTGCCTGGTCACCAAGGAAGGGGGCGTGAGCTTGTCATCATCCGGGTCATCCCCGCTGGCAGCCAGCGAACTGAACACGGTCACCGAAAGGGAATTCCCCATCTTCTTGTCGGTGGAAGTGCCAAACAGAATCTGGGTGTGGTCGGAAATATGGCCGGAAAGCTCATTCATGAGCATTTCAACCTCGGCCATGGTCAGGTTCTCCCCTCCGGAAACATGAACGAGAACATTTTTGGCGCGCTTCAATGAATCGCCTTTCTCGAGCAGAGGGCTCTTCAACGCAACATCAAGGGCATCCAGCGCGCGATTTTCGCCCTTCGCCTGTCCATGACCAAAAAGGCAACGGGAATCGCGGTTCCGCAAGGCCGCCAAGAGGTCATCCATGCCAATGCGGATCAGACCCGGCTGCAACACAATGTTCATCGTGGCGCGGATACTCTGACTGATGAGTCGGTCCGCCGCCGCGAAGGCCTGTTGGACGCCCTCTTTGGCGAGCACCAGTTCGCCCATGCGGTCGTTTTCAAAGGTGACCACGGCATTGGCATATTTGGAAATCTTCTCCAGCGCTTCATTGGCCTGAAGCGTGCGTCGACGACCTTCAAAAGAGAAAGGCATCGTGGCGAACACCACCAAAAAGACCCCCTCTTCACGGGCGATCCGGCAGACTTCAGGCCCGGCGCCGGACCCGGTGCCACCACCGAGGCCCACACAAACGAAAACCATGTCCTGGCCGCGGACGGCGTGCCGGATCTCATCGACGGCCTCCAACGCGGATTGCTGGCCGAGCTCGGGGTCACCTCCCGCTCCCATGCCTTTCAAAAGATTTTTTCCCAATTGGATGCGGTCTCCGGAAACTGAAGTGGAAAGGGATCGACCATCGGTATTCAACACCATGAGCTCGGCATCCTCGGAACCTTCCAGCGCAATTCGGTCCAGCACATTGGTGCCGGCACCACCGACTCCCAATACTCGCGCCGCGAATTTCTTGTCCTCTGGGAATTCGGCTTGCTGTGAAGCGCTGTATTCAATCATAAGAGTGATTAGTGTGCCAAATTGGAAACAATGTCAACCAGCTATCAAATTCATCAAACTACTTCGCTCCCCCACCAAACATCCCTTTGAACCTGCGGGTCAGAGAGGCCAGGGCGCCGGCCTTGGGGCGGTTTTCATCCATCAATTGAGCATACCGCAGCAGCCCGATGGGAACGGAATATTGAGGATGTTCCATGGGGATGGAAGGTCCGGACATCCCCGGATCCCCCGGGCGGCGCACCGGAAGTTCAAATATTTCCTCCGCCAACGTGCCAATCCCCGGAGTCAGGCTGACACCACCCGTGAGGAAAATACCGGCCCCAATTTTTTGGTAAGAGCCCCCCTCCATCAGGCGCTGCTTGATCAACTCAAACAGTTCGCGCAGTCGACTGGCAATGACTTGGGCCAACAGTGACCGCTCCACCGGCGCTCCGGCAAAATGGCTGTCTGCCTCCAGGTCGATCACCTCATCATCCACACTGTCAGGATCGGCGGAGCCATGCTCGATTTTGAGTTTTTCGGACCGCACCATCGGCAATTTGAGCACGATCGACAAGTCATTGGTCAAATGGTCCCCCCCAACACCGACACATCCCGATGCAATGATGGCACCATCCAAATACATGGCGTATTCGGTGGTGCCGGCACCGATGTCGATCAGGACGGCCCCCTGCTGGCGGGTTTCCCGATTGAGCAGAACCTGCGCGGCAGCGATGGGGCTGAAGACGATGTCCTCCACTTCGAGGCGGCATTCCCGGACGCAACGGATGCTGTTCTGGACCCGGTTTTTTTGCCCGTGGATGATGTGGTAGTCCGCTTCCAGCTTCTGGCCCAGCATTCCCACGGGATTCACGACTTTTTCCTGACCATCCACATAGTAATGCTGGAGGATGCTGTGAATGATCCCATGATCTGGAGGAAGGGTGACGTTGCGGGCCATTTCCTTGACCTCGCCCAGGTCTTCTTCGGTAATTTCCGACTGGTCATCCCCAATGCGGGCACGGCCACGGCTTTGCATGGAAGTGATGTGGGCACCTGTGATGGCGAGGTAGACGCTTTCCACTTCAACGGCGCTTTTTTCCTCGGCCTTGGCGAGAGCCTCTCTGATACAAACGCTGACCTGCTCGGCATCCGTGATTTCCCCCTTGCGGACCCCGCTGGAGGGGTGTGTCCCCTGCCCCAGAATTTTGATGGCGCCATCTCCCCGGACCTCGCCAACGGCCAGACAAACTTTGTAAGTGCCTATTTCCAGGCCGACAAATATCTTGGACTTCGCCATGGATTTAAAGAAAGGGAATACGAAAAGGAATGCCGACTCAATCCCGGTTCAGGATCGACGAAAGCTTGGGGGATGCAACTGGCAGAGAATCAGGTGTTGCTAGCGGCAAAACAGGGGTGGCACGCAACGAGGGCCGGGGTTGTTCCTCGGTCTGAAAATAAGTCACCGGGATATTGCGGCTTGCAAGCAGATTTACAGTGGCCAGTTTCTTGCCTTCATTCCGAGCCACTTCCATGATCAGCTTGAGATCTTTTAAGGCCCGATCCAGATCTTTCAATCCATAGGTCACTTCCATATTGTTGGCATAACGGCAGGACAAGGAAAAGGGCGTTTTCAGGCGCACGGATTGCGGAAGCATGTCCGCCATCGCTGGGAATGCCTCCTCGTTCTGTTTCAACAATAGGAGGGCCACTTTGATCCCGTCCCCCGGAATTTGGATCCCATCGGCAGGAGGCGGGATTTGGAACACTTCAATGACCGGAAGCGCCCGGTGCAACTGGCTGGAACGGGAGCATTGCATCAGCAAGCCTTCACCGGTCAACAAATACCCCCCTTCGGCGTAGGGCCGGATGCCATGGGGAGGGCAGGAAAGCCAAGCCAACGGCTGGTTTTCAAGAATGGAAAACTTCAGAGTCCCCGGCAACTCTCTTTCAACCTTGGCTGAGCGGACCGAAGGCACCGCCTCAAGCCTGCGGCAGACAGCCTCAAGATCAATGCTCATGAGAGGACTGCCCATGGCTACTCCCGTGATTTCGGAAACTTCGGACTCGGTAATGTCACCATCGCTTTCCACCATGAACCGTTGCACCCGGAACTCAGTGTCTTCGATAAAGACCTGCCGGTAGATCCACCGCAAAGAGGCACCCAAGGAGGCCACGATGACCACAGCCAAACTGATACGCATCAACCACAGCAGAGAAGCACGGCTACGCTGGCGGTTCAGACGACGAGTCCGGACATCCAAATCAAAATCGTGTAAGGCCCGGTCGCGATCAGTCCGGGCCTTGAAGCGGTTGCCTCGACGGCGCATTCCCCTACTTACTAAATATTCAGGGAAAGTTCAATAATTTTTACGCAAAGGTCTGAAAAATCCAAACCGACTGCACGGGCCGCCTTGGGGAGGAGACTACTGGCCGTCATTCCGGGAATCGTGTTCACCTCCAACACCCAAGGACGCAACTCACCGTCGAGGAGGACATCGACCCGGGAATAGACTTCAACACCCAGTGCCTGATGAGCAGCCAATGCCTGGCGCTGAACCTCGGCAGCGACTTCGGTCGGCAGGTCAGCCGGACAAAAATAGTCGGTCCCCCCTTGGTTTGAAAGCCAGGGGTATTTGTTGCTCATGTCGTAGAAGCCGGAACGCGGCTGAATGTGAATGACCGGCAAGGCCAAATCACCCACGATGCCCACAGTCAGCTCCTTGCCGGAGACAAAATCCTCCACGAGGGCATCCTTGCCAAAGCGCTTCAAATCGATCAAAGCAGGCAACCATTCGGTTGCCTCACGGACAATGTGAACTCCCACGCTGGAACCTTCCCGGGGAGGTTTGATGACACAAGGAACGCGCCAGGGATCGATCCGGGAAAGTTCTCCCGAAAGATCTATCACCGCCCATTCCGGTGACGAGACTCCCGTTTCAGCAAAGCGCTTCTTGCTGTCGATCTTGTCAAAGGCAAGCCGGCTGCTGGCCCGGCGGGCTCCGGTGTAGGGAAGACCCCGACGATCCAGTTCTTCCTGCAGGCCGCCATCCTCCCCAAACGTGCCATGGATGGCATTGAAGGCGACATCGGTCCCCTCGGGGACCAGGAAATGCCTGTCCCGCACGTCCACAAAGGTCACACTCCCAACCCGTCCCGTGAGAGCTTCGACCACGGCGCGGGAGGACGCGAGTGACACTTCCCGTTCGGAACCGGGACCTCCCCCCAGCACTGCGACTTGCAAAGATTCAATGGCTTTCATCAGGTAGTTTTTTAGTCAGATGGGCGTGCTTTGCCCAATAATTTGGACCTCGGTCTCAAGTTCCACACCGCGTTCGGTCAAGGCTTTCTGTTTGATCAGATCAATAAGGGCGAGAACCTCGGCAGCGGTAGCCCCCCCATCGTTGACGATAAAATTGCCATGCACATCGGAAACCCGGGCATGGCCGAGGCAGGTGTTCTTCAATCCCAACTGATCCACCAGCGCGCCTGCCGGACAGGGACCGGGATTTTTGAAGATACAGCCCGCACTGGCGGCGATCGGTTGGCTGTGGCGGCGTTTCTGTTTGCTGGCCTCCATTCGCGCGGCGATCTCCCCGGCGGTTTGGGGATGTCCGAAAAACACCGCCGAAACCACGATGTTTTTTTCAAATTCCGGCACACTCCGGTAGCAGGTCGTGATTTCACCGACTGGCCGGTCAAGCACCTCCCCTTCCGGAGTGATGACCTGGACTGACTCCACCTGGCTCATCGTATCTGCCCCCATGGCGCCGGCATTCATGCGCAGAGATCCTCCGACATTCCCCGGGATGCCTTCCATCCATTCGAAGCCGCCCAAACCCGCCGATTGGGCAGCGGCCGCAAGGGCTTTGAATTTCACACCCGCCCCGGCTTCGATGCGCGTTCCCGTCACGACGAGCTTGGAAAACTCTCCATGCACGGGTTGGACGACGAGGCCAGGAATTCCCCCATCGAGCACCAGAAGATTCGATCCCCGCCCGATGACACGCAATGGAAGCCCCTGTTCCTTGGCATAGCGGACGATCCGGGCCAATCCAGCGACCGTTTGCGGCTCCACCCAATATTGGGCAGGCCCGCCGATCCGCATCGTTGTCTGACGATTCATGGGCTCATAAAGCCTGACCACCCCATCCCCCTCCGCCAGTCGGGAGCGGATGTTTTCCAAGACCTCCAAATCGCCCGCCAACCGCGTTCCCGCTTCGTGGATGTCCCCTGCCCCCAGCGTGATCACCCAGTCCCCGGGACGAAGACGGTTGCCCACGGCGAGATGCAGGGTGTGTTTGTCAGGGTGCCAGCTGACCACGGGCACGTTGCCAAGCTCCTTGACCGCTTGGACGATGGTGTCACCGCTGATGCCAGCGATGGGAGCCTCGCTGGCAGGATAGACATCGGTCACGATCAATTCGTCGACCCCGTCAAAGGCGGTGCCAAATTCATCCCTCAACAACTGGGTGCGGCTGTAGCGGTGGGGTTGAAACAGGCAGATCAAACGCCCCGGACTTTGGGTCCGAGCGGTGGCGATGGTGGCCCGAATTTCAGTGGGATGGTGCCCATAATCATCGACAATGGTAACCCCACCGGCACGGGTTTTGAGTTCAAAACGGCGTTTCGCGCCGCGGAAACTCTCCAACGCAGGCGCCAAGGTATCCAGATTGACCCCGACTTCCAGAGCCAGCGAGATCACCGCCATGGCGTTGGACACATTGTGCTTTCCTGGAATGCCCAGCCGGACTCGTCCCAAATGGCTGTTCCCCTGCCAGACATCGAAGGCAGTTCCCGTTCCTTCAGGTTCCACTTCCCTGGCGGAGTAACAACAGTCGCCGGTCCAACCGTAGCTGACCGCTCCCTGATGCTGAGAGAACAAAGCCTTCGCTTCGGGGTCCTCGGCGCAGTAGATCACTCCGGCGCGGGTTTGACGCGCGAGCCGGGAGAACACCTCGCGGATTTCCTCGATCCCCCCTCGATAATGGTCCAAATGTTCGGGTTCAATGTTGAGAATGATGGAGTATTCCGGGTGATAAAGGACCAGAGTCCCATCACTTTCATCGCCTTCGGCCACAAAAAACCCCTCCTCGCCATCATAGAGGGCATTCGAACCCAAAATGGGAATCTCCGCCCCGACATAATGCGAAGGCCGCAGCCCGGCCCCTCGCAATACATGGGCGGCCAAGGCTGACGTGGTTGTTTTGCCATGAGTCCCGGCCACGACGATCCCCCGGTGGGGATTGAGCATCGCCGCCAGAGCCTCAGCCCGGCGGATCAGAGCAATTCCAAGGCGGTTGGCTTCGTCGTAGGCCGCATTCCCTCCTCGGATCGCGGAGGAATAGATCACCAGATCAACTCCCTGCACAGCATCGGCACTGTGCGGACTGCTGAAGGAAAGGCCGAGCCGCTCCAGCCGTTCCGTCTCCAAAGTCGTGACCCGGTCGGAACCGGACACTTTGTGCCCCAGACCGAGCAGCAGGGATGCGAGTCCGCTCATCCCTGAACCCGCGACCCCGATGAGATGCACCCGGAGAGCGGACCTGCTTTTGCCACACAACTTCTCTGACCAGTCAACGTTCATGAAAAACTTTTTCCGAGCCGGGAAACTCACCGCTGAGCAGGCCACGGAGTCCGCACCTTGCCCGAATTCCTGGAGACGTCCAGCATTTCCTGACTCCCGCCTGCCTCGTTGGGTCACTTGCAGGAGGCCCCATGAAATGCATCGCCCTCGAGGACTTCACATACGCGCAGGGCGGCATCGGTCTTTCCAAGTTCACGCATTTTGTCCCTCATGCCCTTCAATTTGGCGTCGTCGCCACAGAGCGCGAGGAGTCTCGCTGAAAAGGTCGATTCATCCAGTTCGCCTTGCGGCCAACACTCGGCGGCGCCCGCCTCAGAAAAAATGCGCGCATTCAGAGTCTGGTGATCCGCGGCCGCAAAGGGGTAAGGGACGAGCACGGAGGGCAGGCCGAATGCCGCCAGCTCTGAAAGCGTCGAAGCGCCGGAACGACACAGCACAATGTCGGCTGCGGCATAGGCGTTTTCCATTTCTGCCAGAAAAGGCCTGAGCGAATGGCCTTCGATGGCAGCGGCCCCTGGGGTCATTTTAACCATTTCCGCAAAATCTGCGGGACCGGTGATGTGGATGATTCCGATGCCGGCAGCCTCAAGCGCCGGCCGCGCCGCGCAGACCAGTTGATTGAGACGCCGGGCGCCTTGGCTGCCCCCCATGACCGCGAGAATTCTCCGCTCTGGATCGAGACCGAAGAATCTGACCGCATCTTCGGATTTGGGGTGGATCAAGAGACGCGGACGCAAAGGGGTGCCGGTAACGATAATTTCCCGCCCAGTCTTTTTGAAATGCGAAGCGCATTCCTGCCAACCAACCAACACTTTTCTGCAAAATCGGGCATTCAACAGGTTGGCTTTGCCGGGAATGGCATTGGATTCGTGGACGTAGGTCCGACATCCCTGCCTCCATCCGGCAATCAGAGGAGCAGTGGAGGTGAATCCCCCCATCCCCAGGATGACGTCCGCCTTGAAATCACGAATCAGGTTGGCACAACGCCGGTATCCCTTGGCAAATCCGAGGAGGAAACCCGGCATTTTCGGCGACCAGGGCCGTGGCATTGCCATCGATGGAATCTTTTCGAACCTGAGGTGGCCATAGCCTTCGGCCGCGAGGGAGTCCACTTGCTTCTCCGATATGAAGAGCAGAGTCTCATGCCCGCGGGAACGGAGCACCTCGGCCACGGCAATGCCCGGGAACAAGTGACCTCCGGTGCCGCCGCAGGCAATCACGAAGCGCCCGGGCCGCGATGGTTGGGGAGCGCTCAAAGTCGCGTGATGGGGGCTGCCTTGTCTCTCCAGGACCATTCACTGACCTTGGCGGTCCGTCCCTGTCGATAGACATTGAGCAGGACGCCGATGGCAAACATCGAAACCAGCATGGAGGATCCTCCTTTGCTGACAAACGGCAGGGGAAGTCCCGTGTTGGGCATGGCGCCCGTGGTCACGGCGATATTCACCGCAGCCTGGAAGGCCAGCAACCCGACAATGCCCACTGCGAGGAACATGCCAAAACGGTCCGGGGCCCGGTTGGCGATGACCACCCCGAAGATAGCAATGGCCAGAAACGCGTAGACCACCCCAAGAGTGAACCATAGCCCCAACTCTTCCCCCACCATTGGGAAGATGAAATCCGTTTCGGCGAAGGGCAGGTATTCCATCTTGAGACGGCCTTCCCCCCACCCCAGACCTTCGACCCCCCCGGAGCCAAGAGCCATGAGTCCGACATAGTTTTGCCAATAGGCACCCAGGCGATATTTTTCCGGGTCGAGGAACGCCATGATTCGCTCCATCCGGCCCGGGTCCATGGACAGGATCAATCCCGCCCCGGTCATGCCCAGGACACTGATTCCGGAGAGGAATCCCCAGTGAACCTTGGCGACAAACATCAAGGCCATGCAGGTGGCGATCATCACCGCCGTGGTCCCAAGATCCACTTCGATGAAGACGAGGCCCATGAGAACTCCGGCAATGGCCAACGGAACGACCATGCCGCGCAGAATCTTGTTGCCGCTGTCAGGATAGGAGGAATACCAATGGGCAAGGAACAGGACCATGGCCAGCTTGGCAAATTCGGAGGGTTGGATGGTTGTCCCCGAAAGCCCGAGCAACTCCCCTGAAATCCACCGGTATTCACCATGGATTTCCTTGCCCACGTGGGGCACGAAACAGCACACCAAAAGCGCGGTGACTCCCCCGAAAGACCACCAGACGAGTTTTTTCCAATTGCGGTAGTCAATCGCGGCTCCGAAAAAGCAGACCCCCAACCCGAGCGCCAGCCAGACTCCCTGCTGTCTGACCTCCTGGTAAGGATCGCTTTCCGGAGCGTCTGTGACATACGAACAGAGGCTGGTCAGCATCACCATTCCCACCACCAGGAGAAAGGCGACCGCGACACAGATGAAGAGAGCGCTTCGTTTGGCCATGGCTCAGTTTCCTTGTTTGGGGATTTTCAGCTTTTGACCGACCTGCAGAAGATCTGCCTGGACAATATTGTTGGCCGAAAGCAATTCGGTGTGCTTGATCCCGAAGCGCCGGGCAATGGCGAAGGCCGTGTCGCCCGGTTGGACCACATAGGAAGCCAGAGCGGCCGCACTGTTGGAAGCGGTCAAAGTCTCCTGAGACGGGCCAACCGCAGGCGACGGAGCCGGCGCCGCCGGGGATGGCTTGGCGCCCGGCACTTCGGGAACTGGAGCCGCTTCCGGCTCAGTGGTGCGGGCCACCGCCGCAGGTTCGTGATGCACTGGAGCGATGGCGGGGTTTTCCCTCACCTTGCGGGGCACTTTCAGCCACTGCCCGGCGTAGAATACCTCTTCGCCGCTGAGCTGGTTGAGCTCCTTCAGTTTTTCAACACTGACATTGGCCTTGGCGGCGATGGAATCCAGGCTGTCTCCAGCCGCCACTCGGTATTCCACCAATTCAGTGGAAGACGGATGGTTCACCATCAGTCCGCCATCCCCGCCATCGGTCGTCCCCACCGTGCTGGCGGGCACTGGAGCGGCGGCGGCAGGAACCGGGGTCTCGACCCTGGCCGCGGGAGGATCCTGCCGGACCTCGGCGATCTCGGATGGACCGGAGGAAGCTTTCTCGATCATCTTGAACATCAGGATGCCTCCAATGGCCACCACGTGGAGGATCAGGACGATTCCGAAGACCCGGGTCAATTTGACATCACTGGCGTCCAGATACCATTCCTGCTCGTCGACGGTTTGGGCCGGTGACTTGGTGGCGGCGAAAAGCCTTGTCATGAAGCCTTCGCCTCTCTTGGGACCTGCGCCTTGGCGGCGTTTTTTCTTCTTGTTCATCTCGCTTCTTGGGTTGGGGTGGTGGAAAAAATCAGCCGTGGGCGGCTTCGGAGGTTTGTTGCAAGGAGAGAACGGCTTCGCGGAAGACCTCGCCGCGGTGCGCGTAGCTCTGAAACATGTCAAATGAGGAGGTTCCGGGCGCCAGAAGCACGGTCTGGCCGGGCTCGGCCAAACGGGCCGATAAAACGACGGCTTCGGGCAGCGAGTCGACCAAGTGGCATTCCACGACGCCGCCCCAGGCCCTGGCGATAACTCCTCGCATTTCTCCAATGCAGACCACATGCAGAGCCTTCTGCGCGACCAACTCTGTTGCTCCGCCCCAGTCGAGACCTTTGTCTTTGCCTCCGGCAATCAAAATGACAGGCGTTTCCAAGCCCCGGAGACTGCTTTCCAAGGCGTGAAGGTTGGTGGCTTTGGAATCATTGACGTATTGCACACCGGCAATTTCGGCAATCCACTCGCAGCGATGCTTGGCGGGGGCGTATTCACGGATCACGGCGGCGGCATCGGCCAGGGAAAGGCCTCTCGCCAAAGCCACGCCCAGGGCGGCCATGACGTTTTCCGCATTGTGGCGTCCTTGCAGGCGGGTCGCCTCGTAGTCCAGGATCGGTTCCCTGTGATACCAGATGCGACCATCCGAAAGAGTGAAATCGGCTTCGACACCATAAGCAGTGAAGGTGATGACATTGCGGGGAAGCTCCGAAGGACGGTCCAAGGCATTCACCACCGCGGTGTCCCCTTCTTTTTGGTTCACAAAAATCCGCTCTTTGGCCATCCTGTATTCCTCCAGGGAGGCGTAGCGGTCCATGTGGTCGGCTGCAAAATTCATCCAGACGCTGACCGCGGGACGGTAATCGACGATGGTTTCGAGTTGGAATGAACTGAGCTCCAGCGTGACCAGATCAAAGGCCGCCCCTTGACGGACCACTTCCGAATAAGCCAGACCATAATTCCCCGCGGCAACGGTCCGAACACCGCAGCCGTTCAGGAGGGAAGCCGTGATTTCGGTGGTGGTGGTTTTGCCATTGGTGCCGGTGATGCCGACGGTGTCCGGACAGCCGGCGCAACGCCAGGCATACTCGATTTCTCCGATCAACGGCGCGCCGCCGGCAGTAAAGCGCTTCGTAAACGCGGAGTTCCCATCAATGCCTGGACTCGTCACCACGAGATCGGGCCGCGCTGGTGCCTCCAGCGCTTTATCGCCAAAGACAAAGGCGATGCCTTCCGCAGCCAGTATCCCCGAAGCGTCCTGGAGCCGATCCGGGGGACTGGAATCGTAGACACAGGGCACCGCTCCCCGGCTTTGAGCCAACCGCGCCGCTCCGATACCGCTGGCTCCGGCACCGAGAATCGCAATGTGTTGGGTGGGAGAAGACATGGTCTTTTCAGTTCAGCGGATTTTCAAAGTCATGAGTCCGACCAGGGCTGCGATGATGGAAATGATCCAGAAACGGGAGATGACTTTGGTTTCTTTCCAGCCCATCAATTCAAAATGATGATGGATTGGGGCCATCTTGAAGATTCGTTTGCCACGTAGTTTGAAACTGCCGACCTGCAGAATGACCGAAAGTGCTTCTGCAACAAAAACGAAGCCAACGATGGCCAGAAGCACTTCCTGCCGGCAGGCAATCGCGACCATCGCGAGCATGCCGCCGATCGCCAAAGAACCGGTATCGCCCATGAAGACCCGCGCCGGATGGCAATTGAACCACAAAAAGCCCAAGGCCGCACCTCCCAGAGACGTGCACAGGACGGAAACCTCGGCCACGTTGGCAGCCTCACAGTGCGGAATATTTAGGTAGGATGCCGCCTGGGCTTTCCCGGCCAGATAGGTAAACAGAGCGTAGGTGAAAGTGGTGGTGGCGGTGCAACCGATCGCCAACCCATCCAGTCCGTCGGTCAGGTTCACCGCATTGGAAGCACCGACGATGATCACGGTGAGCACCACCAGCGTGAACCACCCCATGTTCCCGATAAAAGCGGTCTTGAGAAAAGGAAGGTAGAACTTGCTGATGTAATCGGAGGTAGCAGGATTCAAATACAAGGCTCCGATCGCAATCAGACCAATGAGGATCTGGGCGGTCAGCTTGGTGCGGGCATTGACTCCCGCCGATTTTTTCTGGCGGACTTTTTTCAGATCATCCGCGAAACCCAGCGCCGCCAAAGCCACGAAAACAAACAGTGTCGTGTAAACAAATGGGTTGGTCGGAACAGCCCACAGCAGGGAGGAAATGAGGACGGCGCCCACAATCAGAACCCCGCCCATCGTGGGCGTTCCTCCTTTTCCACCATGCAGTTCGGCCAGCTTGTGGACCTCTTCCTTTGTTCTGATCGGCTGGCCCAGCTTGAGCGCGGTGAGGCGAAGAATCACTTTGTTTCCAAAGGCCAAACTCAGAAAGAAGGCTGTCAGACAGGCGCCGGCAGCCCGGAAACTTTCCCATTGGAAAAGCCGGAGGAAGCCAAGCAGATCGCTTTTATCAGCGAGATCTTTCAGGTAATACAGCATAAAAAACTATCCCAACGCCTCGATGATTTTTTCCATGGCGGCCGACCGACTCCCTTTGAGAAGGATCACATCATCCCGCGAAGCTTCAGCTTTCAACCAAGCTGCGGCTTCCTCGTGGTCCGCGAACGACAGGGATTCTGTTCCAGCGGACGCGGCGGCTTCAGCGATCAACGCAGCCTCAGCACCGACCGTCAGAACCAGGGAAATTCCGGCTGCGGCGGCAGCCCGGCCGATATCACGGTGGGCGGATTCGGCATGTTCACCGAGTTCTGCCATCCGGCCCAGCAGGGCGATACGGCGCCCGTGGCATTCGAGTGTGGAAAGGGTCGCCAAAGCGGCTCTCATCGAGTCCGGATTCGCATTGTAGGTGTCATCAATCAGGGCCAAACCTCCTGCCATTTTTCGCTGGAGGCGGCCTCCGGCGATCTGGACACTGGAAAGTCCGGCGGCAATTTCTTCCCCCGAAATACCCTGGTTCAAAGCGATGGCGCTGGCCAGCAGCGCATTGACGACCATGTGCTCTCCAAGGAGAGGCAACTCCACCGATACGCGGCCGTGCTCGCTGACGAGATCAAAGAGCATGCCCGAGCCACCCTGACGGAGGTTTTCAGCCCGGACCTCGCCGTCATTGATCCCCACGGTCAGCACCGGAGCCTGAGAGCGGGCACGAAGCGACGATGCAAAATCGTCTGCGGCAGGCAACACCACCACCCCATCCGGACGGATCGATTCGACCAGCATGCCTTTTTCCAGCGCGATGGCTTCTCGACTCCCCATGTGTTCAAGGTGGGCGACTCCGATGTTAGTGATCACGGCCGCATCGGGAGCGGCGATTTCGGCCAACACCTCAATTTCTCCGGGGTGGTTCATTCCCATTTCCCAGACACCACACGTGTCGGCCCACTCGGTGGCCAGCACCGTCAAAGGAAGACCAATGTGGTTGTTCAGATTGCCTTTGGTCGCATTGACCCGATGGCGCCGGGAAAGCACTGCAGCCAGAAGATCTTTGGTGGATGTTTTCCCACTGCTTCCAGTGACCCCGACCACAAAAACATCCTTGCGGAACTGGCGGTAGCGCCAGGCGAGCATTTGCAGTGCCACCAGAGTGTCTCGAACATGGACAATGGCTCCAGGAAAACGAACTGTTTCCGCGGTCAGTTGACTGGCCACGAGGACCCCGGCACGCCGTTCCGCGGCCGTTTTGATGAAATCGTGCCCGTCATACCGCTCCCCCTTGAGGGCGACGAAAACCGAGCCCTCACCCAAAGTCCGGGAATCCGTCGAAACCGACGCACAGACATCGGCGGGCCTCCCCTGGAGGAGTTTTCCATCGCACCATTCAGCCAATTGGGAGATCGTGATCGTTTTCACTGCACTGGAATACCCCGGAGTCACCTGCTTGCTTCCTCGATGAGTCTGCGAGCCACCTTCCGGTCGTCGAAAGGATGCCGCACACCGTTGATTTCTTGATACGTTTCATGGCCTTTGCCGGCCACCAACACAATGTCGCCCGGTTGCGCCGCGCGGATGGCGGTCGCGATGGCTTCCTCGCGGTCCACGATCCGTCGCCAAACTCCGGACATGCCAGCGGCCACCCCATCCAGGATTTGTTCTGGATTCTCGGTCCGGGGATTGTCGGAGGTCAGAATGGAAATATCACTCAATCGGGAAACCGCGGCCCCCATCAGCGGGCGTTTGGAAGCATCCCGGTCACCGCCGCAACCAAACACGGTGATGATGCGGTTCGGGCGAATTTCGCGAAGTGAACGAAGCACATTTTCCAAGGCGTCAGGCGTGTGCGCATAGTCGACAAACACCCGAACGCCATTACCTCCCGGAACCAACTCCAGCCTGCCAGGAACCTGAGGAGATTCAGCCAGATGGGCGACCGCTTCCCGCAGGTTCAGTTCGAGACCTTGCGCGGCGCCGAGCGCGGCCAGAGCGTTGTAGACGTTGTGTTTGCCAAAGAAAGGAATCCGGACCAGGCTCTTCCTTCCCGACTTGCCCCATTCAAGCTGGAACTGCGTGCCCCGCGGTTCCGGACGGACGTCAACGGCCCGAAGGTCGGCTCCTACTCCTAATCCATAACTGATCAAGGTGGCGCCTTCGTAGCGATGTTTGAGCAAACGTTGCCCGTAGACATCATCTCTGTTAAAAACGATGGTTCCTTGGTGCTCGTCCACCATGTCGAACAAAACCTTCTTCGAAGCGAAGTACCGCTCCATTGTTCCATGGTAATCCAAATGATCCTGGGTCAGATTGGTGAAGACCCCGACTTTGAAACGGACCCCCGTCACCCGGTGCTGGTCCAAACCGTGTGAAGACACCTCCATGACTGCCGCCCGGCAGCCATGATCGCGCATTCTCCCCAGCAACGTCTGAACATCGACTGACTCAGGAGTTGTGTGGGGCGCCTCGATGACTTCGGTCCCGGTTTCATAACGGACCGTACCGATCAAACCGCAACGGTGATGGGCGGCGGCTACCAGATGTTGCACCAAAAAGGAAATGGTCGTTTTGCCATTGGTCCCGGTGATTCCCACGACCGGCAAATCCAGAGAAGGACGACCAAAGAAAGTATCGGCAGCGAAGCCCATCGTCTCGCGAGCATTCCGGACCTTTACCCAGGCGGCCTTCAATCCTTCGGGACGGGAGGATTGAGAGACCACGGCCATTGCCCCGGCGTCAACCGCCTGCACCGCGAAAGCCGTCCCGTCTGATTTCAGCCCCGGAAGGGCAAAGAAAAGATCTCCGGCGCGAACTTTCCGCGAATCATAAGCCAACCCGGTAATTTCCTGTTCCCAACTCCCAGAGTCGAGCGAAGCCCCTGACGAAGTGATCAATTCTTTCAAAATCATCTTCCGGAAACGACTCCTTTCTCCTCTGCAACCGTTCCCGCCAACTGCGCAGGCTCTGTCGGCGTCATCGCCAAGGTCCGGACGGCGGCTTTGCCGATCTCGGCGAACGCAGGAGCCGCGATGGTGCCGCCGTAAAGCTTCACACCGTTGCCTTTGGGATCACCGACCACGACCAAACCAACCAATTCAGGATTCTCAGCAGGGAAAAAGCCCACGAAGGAAACGACATAATGCCCCGCCTCGTAATGACTGCCATCATCCGAAACCCGTCTGGCGGTTCCCGTTTTTCCAGCCACCTGAAAACCCTCGACCGCTCCCTTGGCCCCGGTCCCTCCCGGAGAAACGACCCGCATCATGGCATCGCGTACCCGCACCGCCGTCTGAGGCTTGATCACTTGCCTGACAACTTCGGGTTCAAAAGTTTTCACCGTTTTCCCGGTCTCATCGGAGAGAGATTTGACAATCATCGGCCGCATCAGAGAGCCACCGTTGGCGATCGCGGCAACCGCAGTGATCATCTGGAGAGGAGTCACCCCAATCGCATAACCATACGACATGGAAGGAACCGAGGTGATGTTGAGGTCTTCCTGGTGAAAGACCCCCGAGGATTCCCCGCTCAGCAGCACGCCCGTTTTCGCACCAAAGCCGAACCGCTCAATGTAACCCAGAAAGTCTTCCGGCTTCATCTGCCTGACAGCCTTGAACATCCCAATGTTGCTGGACTTGGCAAGAACATCACCAAAAGGAAGCCAACCATGGGGGGAATCATCCGTGATGTGAATCCCTCCATCGTCGTAGACCCCGTTCGATTCACAATCAATCCGAGTGCTCAGATCGACCAGACCGGAGTCCATCACCGCGGCCGCCCCCACCACTTTGAAGGTGGACCCCGGCTCGTAAATTTCACTCACCGCCACATTGGCTCGCTCCCCTTCTCTAGTCGATAGGTCAAAGTGAGGCCGATTCGCCAAGGCCAAAATCTCCCCCGTGGACGGACGCATCCAGATGGTGCAAACCCGCTTGGGCTGGTGGTCGGCCACAATCCGATCAATCACCCGCTCGGCTTCGGCCTGCAATCCCATGTCAATGGTAAGGTGCACATTTTTCCCGGGATTGGGAGGCAACTCCTCCCCGCGGAACGCGTGAATTTCCCCCCTGCTGCCAGTGCGCTCCACCTTGCGTTCTCCTTTGGCACCCGTCATTTCCGCATCAAAAGTCTTTTCGATCCCCTCCATCCCACGCCCTTCCGCATTGACGAAGCCAATGACGTGACTCAGGGTGTAGGGGCTTGGATAAAAGCGTTTTTCCCCCTTGCGCAGATGCACCCCGCCAATCCGGGATGAACTGAACAATGAGGTCAACTCACGATAAAAATCCTCCTCAATCCCACGGGCCAGAACCAACTCCCCCCTGGATTCAGCCAAGCGTTTGGCAAGATCCCATTTGGGAAAACGGAGAGGATCACTCAGGGACTCCACCAAGTAGTCGCGATACAGGTCAGAAAGTTGCTCCCGGCTGTATTTCTTCCGGACTTCCGCCGCCTTGAGCCCCTCCTTCCTTCCAATGCCGGCACTGGTGATCCCCACTTCGGTGATCTGCTTCATGTCGATCACCAAGTTGTAGACCGTCTGGTTGCGGGCCAAGAGATCCCCATTGCGGTCCACAATCTTGCCCCGAGGCCCCTCCAGAGTCTCCGTTCCGGTGTAACGTGCCCGGGCCTTTTTCAACCACACCTCATGGTCCAACACCTGGACCACCACCAAGCGACAAGCCAAGCCGGTGAAGAGCACACCAATCCCGACAATCAATACGGTAAGTCTTCCTACTCGATTGGGCGAGCGCATGGATGGAGTGTCAAAAGAAATAATCCGCCTGCAAATTTCGGCAATTAGGGACCAAAGGAACTGGAAGACCCCAGATCTGCGACCAGTGGCCTAAGGGAAGCCCCCGCCTCCAGCCTGAGAACCACCATATCTTGGCGAGGAACCTTGGAAAGGTCACTACCCAACCATTCGAGACGTCGCTCCATATCATCTCGGTCCATCAGACCCGCGATCCGGAGTTCCAACATTTCAATCTCTTTGTCCATCTTCGCGATCTCAGTCTCCACCGCGCGGATGTCATCCCCCTTTTTGACGTGCTGGTTGCGGATGTGAACAAAGCAGACAGCCACCATGGTGATCACCATGAAAAGAAACACCATCAAACTCATCCCTGGAGTTTGGAGACGGTTCCGATAGCGGTTTCGGTAGCGATTGCGAGGACGGTATCTGTTTGGCATGCGTTTTCCCCCTTATCAATTGATTCAGTCAAATGCGCCGCGCCGCCCTTAACTTGGCACTGCGGGATCTCGTATTCGAAGCCACCTCAGCCTCGGTGGCGACCAGCGGCTTTTTGGTCAAAATTTCAAAACACCAATCAGGATTGGGACGCGGAGCCGACCACTCAGGACGATCAATCCACTCCTCCCCGCGGGAACGGAAATACTCCTTGACGCGACGATCCTCCAAGGAATGAAAGCTAAGGAAAGCCACCACCCCTCCGCGCACAAGCCAGTGGGACACCTTGGCGAGAACCTCATCAAGGCAGCCCAATTCGTCGTTCACCGCAATTCTAAGAGACTGAAATACCCGGGTCGCGGGATGGCGCCCACCAAAACGAGGCACCACCTTCTCCACCACCGCCGCCAGCTCCGCCGTTGATGCCAGAGGCTTGCGACGCCGAGCTTCGCAAATAGCTTGGGCAATGCGGCGCGCCGCGCGCTCTTCCCCATATTCCCGGAAAATCCTCACCAGTTCGCCTTCCTCCCAACCATTGACCACATCTGCCGCAGTTAAAGCCGAGGCCGGATCCATCCTCATATCCAAAGGACCCTCCCGAAGAATGGAAAACCCCCGCTCTGCATCATCGAAGTGATGTGACGAAGCCCCAAGGTCAAAAAACATCGCATCCACCTTACCCACGGATGCCAGCACGCGGTCAATTTGCGCAAAATTGGCATGCACCGCCCGGAATCGGTCACCATAGGAAGCCAGCCGCTCCGTCGCATGCGCAATCGCCGCCGGATCTTGATCACTGGCCACCACCGAAGCTCCGGCTTTCAAAAAAGCCTCCGAGTGCCCACCACCGCCAAGAGTCCCATCGTAAATAACCTTACCGGGGGCGGGTCGCAGCAAAGACAAGACCTCCCCGACCATGATGGGCTGGTGGTAATCGTAATCCGCTTTCATCGGCTTGGAAATTCCCTCCGCAAATCGGCGATCCCCCCCCATTCCAGGGGGAGCAACCTCCCGCCGCCCGGCCTCTGGCAGGGCAGTAAGACTTTTTCCAGTTCCTAGGTAGTAAACCATTCCAGAAAGTCTGCTTGTTATTGATTCAAGTGAAAATCGAATGTATTTTATGGTTTCCCTCTTCCTTCCAAAAAGGCATCTTCGATTTCGTCGACTATAGAGCCTCGAATCTCTTTGAATCAAGCTAAATTTACGGTTTTTCTGACTTTTCGTATCTGTTAAGAACAACAGAGGGCCTAGAGCGGAACGTTGCATTTCCCTCCAGACACCGCATGTTGCCCAATCTATGAAACCGGACCGCCCCAGCGCTTTCCACGTGGTCTTTTACGAAGGCCAAGGAGCCCAGCCATTATCGCCGCAAGGGCTTGCGGCAGTCCCCCCGCTCCTCGACCTGGGCTATGATCTGGTCACCGTCCGTTCTGGAGGCACCCCACCTGCAGGACTCGCCGAAGTAGAAGGAAAGGCGCGCTTTCTGGTCTTGGGTCTGTTTTCCGATCAAACACCTGCCTCCGCGCACCTGCCCTTGGGAATGGAAATCCGGGACATCGGCAACCTCGACACGGAGGCCATCATTGCGTTGGTGGAAGAAGTCCGCGCCGAAGCCCCACTGAATCGTCCCGGTGTCGGCGGCGCCTGGAAGCCCTGGTTCCCGGTAATCGACTATGACCGCTGCACCAACTGTCTCCAGTGCCTCAGCTTTTGCCTGTTCGATGTTTACGGCGTTGACGCGGACCATCACATTCAGGTGCAAAACCAGGACAACTGCAAAACCAATTGTCCGGCCTGCTCCCGAGTCTGCCCCGAAGTCGCGATCATGTTTCCAAAATACGCGGCCGGCCCAATCAATGGCGAGCCTGTCAGTGAGTCCGATCTGAATCGGGAAAAGATGAAAGTGGACATCTCCTCTCTCCTGGGGGGCGACATCTACTCTACGCTCCGCACCCGCAGCGAAACGGCCAAGTCCCGTTTCTCCACCGAGAGGAGCGCGGACAAAGCCCTCCTCGAGCGCCAGAAGTGTCTCACCAAGCTCCAAAGCGACGGACTGATCCCTCCCGAAGTGCTTGCCAGCATTGACTTGAGCAGCCTTCCCTCCCCAGAAAGCATTCGGAAGAAAGCGGAGGAAGTCGCGCTCTTGGCCCAAAAGAACCGCGCAACGGAGCCGTGAAATCTTGATCCCGGAGCCAACTTCCGATAAGATCACAGGGAACATGCCCGCCGCCGAGATCCTTTCCCCTCCGGAGTTCACCAAACTTTACGCTGCCTACTTCCACCAGTTCTCCGGGGGATGCGAAGCCGAGATTTCGGACGACCTGGAGCTGAAAGTCGTGTCCGGCCCCGGTACTGGACACCACGTCTTTCTCAACAACGCCTATCAGGAGTATCTCCACGCGCCTGCCAGCCGCGACGAAATCCTGGAGCGTTTTGTCCATGCCTCCATCGAAACATTGTCCCAGAGCAACGAGGCCATCGATCCCGACCGCATTGTGCCGGTGATCAAAGATCGTGCCTGGCTTGAAGAAATCCAAGTGTCCCTGGTCGAACGAGGCATGCGGCAGGACCGCATGCCGGAATATGTCCACCTACCCTACAACAGCGAACTCATCATCTGCTTCGCCGAAGACAGCCCTCTCAACATTCGCTATCTGACCAAAGAAGCCATCGAAGGCCTCGATCTCGATCCGGACTCCCTCCTGCCCCGGTCCATCGACAATCTCCGCCGCCTCATCGAGCCGGTCGAACCATTCGGAGGGGCCATTCTTTCCCTCTCCGCAGGAGGGAATTACGAAACCAGCCTGATCCTTCTCGATGAAGTCTGGGAAACCCTCTCCCGGCAGTTCGAGGGCGAATTGCTCGTCGCCCTGCCCACCCGCAACGTCATCCTGGTGACCAGCACCGGGATGGGTGAGTGGGTCGACCAAATGCGCGACCTCGCCGCTGCGGCCCACCGTGACGGCAGCTACCCGATCTCCCCGGTCCTTTTTGTCCGGCGTGAAGGCCGATTAGAAGTCCATGAAGGCTGACGTCACCGGCATTTGCAAGCCGGCCCTCCCTGCGCCACTGTCCGGCATGCATCTCGACGAGATCCGCCAACAGATCGACCTCATTGACACGGACATCATCCGCCTGCTCTCCGAGCGCGCCGAACTGGTCCATGAAGTGGGCAATTTCAAAAAGCGCAACGGCCTGGAAATTTACGCGCCGGAACGCGAGGAAGCCCTCCTGCAGCGTCTCCTTGCCAAGAATGCCGGTCGTCTTCCAGAAAAATCCATCCGGGCCATCTATCGGGAAATCATGTCCGCAGCGCTGGCGCTGGAGGAGGATCTCAAAATTGCCTACCTCGGGCCGGAAGGGACCTGGACCCACCAGGCCGCACTGGAAAAATTCGGCGCCAGCCTCACCTATCTGCCTCAGGCCAATGTGCGGACAGTGCTGGAAAAGATTGTCCAGCGCGAAGCCTATTACGGCGTCGTGCCTTATGAAAACTCCGTGGAAGGCGCCGTCACCCATACTCTGGACCTTCTCGCCGACTCTTCCCTCAAAATCTGCGCCCAGATCCCGTTGACGATCGATGTGTGCCTCATGTCACTCGGGGAACTGGCCGCGATCCGCCGGGTTTACGGGCATCCCGGGGTCATCGCACAGAGCCGGGACTGGCTCTCGAGCCATTTGTCGGGGGTGGAAATCCTCGAGGTATCCAGCACTTCCCGAGCCGCTTCGTTGGTTCATGAGGAAGGCGATGGGACCGCCATGGTTGGAAGTCCTCTCACGGCCTCCTTGAATGACCTTCGCATTCTCGCCCGCCACCTCCAGGATCCCGACCGCACCCGGCCCCAGATCACCCGCTACGTCGTCGTGGGTCGCCTAGCCTGCCCGCCGACCGGAAATGACCGCACTCCGGTGCTCATCACGGACTCAGTGAACACCCAGTCCCTGCTCGAAACCCTCCGTCTTTTGTCGGAACTGGAAATCGAGGTCGCCCAGATCGAAAGTCACCCGCAAGCAGGAGACTCCCGCCGGTTGGCATTTTTCGCCGAATTGAAAGGGCATGCGGAAGATCTGGCCATTCAAGATGCCGTTCGTCGGCTCCTCAGTCAGGGCAAGCAGGTGGCCATACTGGGCAGTTACCCGGCCCTGGTGCCCCCAGCGGTCGGATGACCGCATTTCTCGCTGGAGAATCTGCTTGCCAGGTTCAAACGCATGGACGAAAGTCCGCTTCCCCAAAATGGACAGGTGCCGGAGTGGTCGATCGGGCACGCCTGGAAAGCGTGTGTGCCGGAAACGGTACCGAGGGTTCGAATCCCTCCCTGTCCGCCATTCTGATCCAAATGCGAACTCGCAGTAGGATTTTCGCAACTCCTTGAAACCAAGTCGCTTGCGTAAAGGTCCAAGTTCACCGCGAACCACTGAGTTCGTATTTGAGTGCTCCAGGTATGCGGATTCCAGAATTTGGAGAGGAAAGAAAAATTCCCCCGGAATTTCAGGCCACATCAAAATTGCGGATTCCGCAGGCGAAATCCGATTGGTCACTGGTCTGGATGATTTCCCAGAATGGCACCACCCGCCGTTGAACTAGGCTTCCTTGGCATTGGCGATGGCAGAGGCCCAAGCAGTGCGGCCATATAACACAAACCGGAATTCTTGCCCTGAGGATGTGAAGACAGCAAGGGAATTCGGGAGGAGTGGGATCAGGTTGAGGAACTTCGTCCAACACTTGGTGATGGTAACAATGTCACTCAACAGGATCAATGTCGTTCCAACTTGGACATTGAACGCGTGTGACTCGAAAATCAGCCTCGTATTGGTAAGGTATAATCTCCCTCCGACGGTTTCAATATGCCGTTGCAAGTTGGCTGGTCCCTGCTTGAGCAGGACTTCATTCGAATCAAGAGGAGTGTTCACAGGAATCAGGAAGATAATGCCAAGCACCCGCCACGCAGGATCGGCCTAAGTTGTAGGAATTTCGGATCAAATCGAGAACCTTGCTCGCTGCCAGTGTCACTTCCATAATCGATCGTTTCAAGGTCGACCTGGAGGTCTGCTACGATTCTCCCGGAAGAAGCAGCAGGATGCCAAAAACAAGGGCGACAACCAAAAGCAGAAATAGAAAACTGACGCCAATTACCCCCCCCCAGGAGCCAAGTTTCCCACCGGCAGAGAGGTGCTGTTCCACCAAGCTGCCATGAACCCGTTTGGACGCTTGAAGTAGCCCAAAGGAGTAAGCCAGCGGAATAATTTGGTTCGGAAACCGATCTGGAAGTTGGAACGCAACGAAAAGCACAACCACGGTGCCAACGATCCCCCAAACAAGACACTGAGTGGCCTTTTGAGGATTTCCCCAAGCTGCCGATAATTTTTGGCGAAAAACCAGCAGGCAGCAACAGGAGAGCCAATGAAAGAGGCGATGGCAACCTGCTTTGGAGAGTAAAGGATTTGATTAGTGTCAGTAAGCTTTATTTCTGGCGTTTCCATACAATTTATTAAGGCAGAATCACAGTGGGAATGATGCACAAACGAAAACCAAATGACAATCAGATTGGTAGCCTTCCCTTAAGATTTTTGGAAGCATATTCCGTAAAGTCCATAGAAAAAATCTTTCCCCGTAACTCAAGGGTGACCACTGTGGCCACAGGATCTATGCCAATAGGATTTGAGATTCGGTTCTCAGGAAAACGGAAGGTATCGGCCAGCAGTATCGGAGTTTACGCGATCTTTCTGTTTGACCGGAAGGGATAAAATTCGTTACTGGATTTCCATGCAAAAATTTCCCTTAAATTCGCTTCTCCTCGGGTGCTCCGCTCTGTTGATTGTCATGCTTTGGTTTTTCAGCCAAAAATCCTGGTCCCATTACGAGCAAACACTCGGGACCCGGGATCAGGGCACGATCACCTGGACGACTTCCCAGGGGATCGGAAAATAGGTGCCGACTACTACTTTGGCGGAAGTTCGGTGCTTCTGTTGGCGGCGGCGTGGCTGGTGGGAAACTTGTTTATCAGAAGAGACAAAGAATCATTTCAAGGCATGATTTCACTTGGCATCTCGGTTCTCGGCATGATTGCTCTGGCAAGATGGCTTGCGGACTGCAGGAGCCATGACAATTCCGCAAACATGCGCTATCTCCTGGCCGGGCAATATCTCGATGACGCGGGTCGCGTGGCCATAGGCCTCGTCGCTTCCTTGGCTCTGCTGGGCACGATTACCATCATACTTGGGCGCAAGAGCGAAGCGAAGGAAAAAAATGCCCCATGACCTGATTCCGGTTCCATGATCAGGAGCTGTCGCGAGTTACTAAATCATGATCGGGACGAACCCGTTACCATCTTTCCCCCCTTCGCAGCATTCGTTATTTGACTAAGCCTTTGCAGGAATTTCCCTCCGCATCCCGGCTCCAGGTAGCACTTAGGCCATCAAAGTTTCCATCGAGAGAAGAAACAGGGTGAACACTTTTGGAGGCAGGTCACTTCGCAATCACAGAATCCAGCTTCATCAGAGTGTCACGATCATCGATGTAGTATGCGCGATCTCTCGCTAACCATCGCCGGGAGGGAAGCGGCAGCGAGTCCAGCTCCTTGACGAGGGTATCCGCCACTTTTTCCATTCTTTGTTCCGCTTCCTGCCAGGTGAAACCGGAACCAAGCAGACTAAGAAGGATGAGGTTCCTGCCTTCGACCTCCGACGAGGAAGCGACATCCAGCCGCCTTTGCAATGGCATGTTGTTGCCTATGGGGTCGGCGCCGGAGGTGTCTTTGCCCGCGGCTAAATCGATGCGCTTGAAGGCTTTTTGCAAAGAGCGCTCCTTGAGGAGTTCATAATCCTCGGCGCTGTAAAGCTGCTTGAGCAGCATCCTGCCTCTTTCTTCACCAGCCCTCACCACTTCGTCAGGAATCACCGGCTCCGGGGGGCGCGCAGGAGCCGTGTTTGTTTGGGGACCGGCACCGGGTTTGCTGGTGGCAAAGGTTGTTTCTGACAGCAATGTGAGAACCTCGACATCTTCAATCTTCATGATCGATTCCCTGCACAGGTCGCGTCGGGCAGCGATGGCGAGTCCTTCAAATGATTTGAGATCGGCCTCCCCGGGCTTGGTGCCTACCATGTCATCGAGTTTCCGTCCCTTGCCAAGCTCAGTGAGCAACCACAGCAGATTAGGCTGAAAAAAGGCTTCCGGAGCGGTTAGGGAGGTATCCAACATAGATAGTTTCAGCTTGATGGGATCTTTTGATGGCTCCCCGCCAAAGACCACCGCGGCACAAAACACCAGGCTCAGCCTGACAAATAGCTGTTTCATGGCAGAGATTTAGGTCGGACATCACCAATTTGTCAATCGCCGTCGCGATCTCCCGCCTAAAATGTCTCTTGCTTATTCCTGGGTTGACTTTCCAGTCGGATCGAAAATTGGGAAAACCCCTTGGTCTTCCCATAAAGCCGGCACGAAGGCAGATCGTTGTGATGGAATCATTCAAACTAAACTGTAGTTACAAATTGCAATAGGGATCTCGTGCAGACCCTCCCCTCTCGGATGGGATCAGGTCAATCGGATCGATGGTTACGCCTAGGTAAGTTTTTTGCTCTGGTGGCACTCAATGAAACACTTGAAAAAGGAACCAAACCCATTATGCGTTGGATCAAGGCAGCCCTGCTGGAAACTGAGTTTCCGGCCCGGCAACCTTGCCGAGTCACCAACATCCCGGACCAACCCGTCGCAGCGGCTCTGACCAACCCGACCATAAGCTGGGACAGGGTCAACTCGGGGTAGATTGGCGGCCTGTTGCTGTCAGGCTCGAGTTGCCCCATTCCAGCTTTGTCCTTCCGCCCCAACCTCCAGATACCATTCAAGAATCAACTCATCCTCCACTAAAAACGATTCACTATGCTGAAGGAATTTTTCCGAGACAAATCCTCCTCTCAAATCCTTGCCATCCTGGCTTTGGGAGTTCTGTTCATTTCCCAATTTTTCTATTACTTGGATGACGGAAACACCAGTTTTTTGACCTTTGGTCCGGACTTCAGTTCCACAACCCAGCACATCCACTTTGGATCGATTGGAACAGGGTGGCAACTCCATCCTCATGCCTATGTCATTCTGCTGATTCTGGCCTTCGTATTGCTGCGGGAAGATGTCGTCAGCGCGCCCTGGTTTGAGCGCTTCGGCTATTGGGTGGTGCTGATATTGTTCATAGCGGCAACCGCGCCCGGAGCACCGTTACGGGCGACGGGCGCTGGTTTGGGAGGGATTGCGGTCCTCATGGTTGTGATCGCGGCAGTGATGAATCATCGGGCTCGGAAACAAAAACTCCGCGCGGGCTCCGTCCAATCCCCGCGGCAACCGTGACTGTCCAGGAAGTTTCCCGCCCCCAAATGCATCCTGAGCCGCTGTTGCCACCTTTCGTTTTTCCCCCGTCAGATGCTCTTTCCACGGTTCAATACCAGGGAAAGTGATTGAATCTCCCCGCGTCGTATGAAAATCCAACCTATTGCTATGGTGAAACATTCCTTTGCCCTTCCCATTCACACTCTCGCGCTGGCCTTGGTGATGTCAGCTTTTTCCGCCCTTGGCGGAACGCCGGAAGAAAACCGGGCCATTGTCCTTGAGGCCATTCCGCGACTGCCCGATGTTTCCTCCAGGAATCTGTACTTCCTGCAACTTCTATCGGAAGGCAGATCCATGGATGAAGCCAGCACTTCGAAATCAAGTGATCCCGACACGGTGAATACCTACGAATCACTCACTCCCGAAGCTCGGAAAAAGTTGGCCCTGAATTTCGCCAAGAAAATCCAAGATCCCACTGCGCTCGAGGAACTCGCCCAGGAACTCCCCCAGGATGCCAAAGTTTCCGCAGATTTGCCCCCCGAGGTCGCCCACAAGGCCATCTCCGAAGCCCTGAGCAAGGAGTCGGATGTCACCGCCCCCAACCTTGTCTTTCTCAAAGGCCTTGCCGACGGCAAGTCATGGGACGATGCCAGCAAGGGCAAAAGGGCCGATCCAGACACTCTCGCTACCTATGAATCCCTGTCGCCTGAAGACCGCAAGAAACTTGCTCTCAATTTCGGGAACAAAATCAAAGATCCTTCTTCTCTCACGAAACTCGCCCGTGAGTTGACAAATTCCGCTGCTCCTGCCGCCAGCAGCGGCAACGCCGTGCCGGCCCCTCCGAGTGATCGATGAAATAACCGGCTTGAGCGATTAGCTAGCGAGATTTGATACCCATGAGAAAACCGTCCTACCAGAGGTTGATCCTGCTCCTCATGTTTGGGGGAACGATGGCATGCCTGGGAAATGAAGCCCTGCCCCAGCGGCAGTCGGCACTCACCCTGCTCCAGATCAACGATGTCTATATTGCAAAGCCGAAAGAGGGTCAAAAATCGGGAGGCCTGGCCCGAGTGGCGACTCTTAAAAAAAGATTCCAGTCTGAAGGACGCTCGGTGGAGTTGATCCTGTGCGGTGATTTCCTCTCCCCATCGATCGCTTCCAGCATTTTCAAGGGCCGCCAGATGATCGAGGCATTCAATGCCGCCGGGGTGGACATCGGCATTCTCGGAAACCATGAATTTGATTTCGGCCCGGATGTGCTGCGCCAGCGTTTGACGGAAGCAACATGGAAATGGTTGGTTTCGAATGTCTCAGAAGAATCGACGGGAAAACCGATCGGAAACTACCCCACCTGGATGATAAAAGACTATGGAGGCATGAAGGTGGGGTATGTCGGACTCTGCCTCAACGGCGAGGAAATCAGCCAGGACCGCAGGATTGGCATCCGAATCGAAGACCCGATAGAAGTTGGGGAGCGGATGGTGAAAGAACTCAAACAGCGGGGGGCTGAGGTCGTTGTCGCGGTGACCCATCTTGACTATGCCGATGACCGCCGTCTGGCCAGGCGTTGCCCGGAGATCGACATCATTCTCGGCGGCCATGAGCACGAGGCCAGCACGACCTGGGTGGGGAGGACGCTGATCAGCAAAGCCGACAGTGATGCGGTTACCGCCGCACGGATTGATCTGCTGCGCCCTGAGGAACCAGGAAAGCCTCCGGAGATCCAATATGAACTGATCCAGATCGATGAACGAATCCCCGATGATCCAGACACCGCGAAAGTGGCGGGAGATTACGATGACCGACTGGGCCACGCAATGGAGGCCGAAATCGGCCAGACCCGTGAACCACTTGACGCAGTTACCGAAAGTGTCCGGTCAAGAGAGAGCAATCTGGGCAACCTGTTCGCCGATGCGATGCGGGAGGACACGGGCGCGGAAATAGCGATCGTGAATGCCGGAAGCATCCGAGGCAATCAGGTCATCCGGGCGGGCGCGCTGCGGGTGAAAGACCTTGTCGCGTTGCACCCCCTCGATGGGACCGTCTGCCGAATTGAGGGATCGGGGGCACTGGTTTTGGAGGTGCTCAATCATGGAGTGGGCCGCCTTGGGGAGAGCGTTGGAAGGTTTCCTCAGGTTTCGGGGATCACCTTCCAGGTGGACTCGCAGGCACCCGTCGGTGACCGGATCCGCGACGCCAAGGTGGGAGGATTGCCGTTGGATCTGAAAAAAAACTACCTGATTGCGGTGGGAGATTACATGCTCAGAGGGGGGGATGGATTCACGATGCTGCAACAGGCACGTGTGCAGGTGAATCCAGAAGCCGGCACCAAGTTGACTGACGTGCTGGAAGCGTACATCCGCAAACGGGGAGAAGTGGCGCCCAGAGTGGAGGGACGCATCCGGCTGGAAACCTCGAAGATACCGGTCCTTGCCAAAAAGCCCCTGATTCTCGACACAGACATGGGTGTCGACAGTGTGATGGGCCTGCTTTATCTGCTGAAAGATCCGGGAATCGATTTGAAGGCCGTGACGATTTGTCACG
Organism: Akkermansiaceae bacterium; assembly: GCA_024233005.1. Taxonomy (GTDB): domain Bacteria; phylum Verrucomicrobiota; class Verrucomicrobiia; order Verrucomicrobiales; family DEV007; genus JACKQE01. The sequence goes on from JACKQE010000004.1 coordinate 250,666, forward strand.
GCATCGCCGATGTGGACAAAGGAGCCAGCAATGCCCTGAGGGTGCTTGAATTGACGGGGCATCGGGCCATTCCCGTCGCGGCGGGACCTGCCAGACCGCTTCGTGGCGAGCGGGCATTCCCCGCTTTCTGGAAAGAGTTGGCGAATACACTTGGGGACACCTTGTTGCCAGAAGCCAAGGCGGCCTTGCTCGCTGAACCGGCACCGGAAGTATTGGTGAACCAGATTCTGTCCAGTCCTGAACCGGTCACCGTGGTCACCATGGGTCCCCTGACCAACCTGGCGCTCGCCCTGCGCCGGGATCCCTCCATCGTCCGAAACATCCGGGAAGTCGTCGCCATGGGAGGAGCGGTGAATGGCCCTGGAAATGTGGATGATCCCTTTGTGGGTATCCGCAACAGCGTGGCAGAATGGAACCTGTATCTCGACCCCGATGCCGCCGCGACGGTGCTGACCAGTGGAGTTCATTTAAGACTGATCCCGGTGGAAGCGACAAGGCAACTGCCCGTCACCGGGGCCTTCCGCGAGAGGCTGACACAGGCAAAGCGGGACCAAACCTCGGAATTGTTGCTCAGCCTCCTCGGTTCGGTGCAAGAAGGCATTGATGGTGGGTGGTTCTTTTTTTGGGATACCATGGCGGCGGTCGCGGCGGCGCATCCGGAAGTGATGGGGAGCCATGAGGCCACCATCCGGATCATCACGGAGGAAGGCTCCCAGTTGGGTCGAACGGAACCAGCCTCGGATGGCATTCCGGTGAAAGTGGGTGAAGAGGTAAATCTGGAAAGCTTCGAGCGCCTGTTCCTGACAACCTTGTTAGACTGATTGCGCATGAACAAACAGATAACTCAATGGCTCTGGTGTTCCCTTTATCTGATCTCGGCCCTGGAGCTCTGGTCCGGCCACGGTCTGAATGCTGGAGCATTTGGCAAAGGACTGATGATGGCTCTCCTGCCGTTGCTTCCGGGATTGGCGTTGCTGGTCTGGTTGGACCGTTTGCCGCCGATCGGAGCATGGGGCTGGGCGCAGGCATTCGGCTGGGGATCATTGGTGATTCCCTTCGTGGCTTCGTTCACCCATGTGATGGTGCGGGTGGTGGTGGAGGATAAGGTTTCCAACAGCGGTCTGTTTGGTCCCGGAGACGACGCCGCCCTGGGAAGTCTTGCAGGAAGCGTGTTGTCGGCGCCCATGGTGGAGGAGGCGTTGAAAGGATTGCTGCCGTTTCTGTTGCTTTGGGGCCGACGTCCAATCCTCGGCCCATGGCGGAGCGTCATGGTGGGCAGCTTGGTGGCCTTCGGTTTTGGTTGGTTTGAAAATGCGGTTCATCTTGGCAAAGCATCGGCCGGAAGCCTGATGGATGCCTGGAATCTGCGGAATTCGATGGCCTATCTGCACGTGATGTTCAGTTTGCCGATGGCCTTTGCCATCGGGCTGGCGGCCCTGCAATCGACCCTTTCACGCCGCATCGCATGCATCGGTCTGGGCTGGTTCCTGTCCGCCCTGCTCCATGGGTTGTGGAACTGGGAAGTCTTGTTGGGAAGTACCGAATTCTCGGTGGCGCCCGGGTTTCTTTCCATCAAAGAATGGTCGCTGGCAATCGTGCCTGTCGCATGGCTGGCGATCTTCTGGCTGGATTACCGCAGCCTCCAAGGTTGGGGTGCGCCCCTTGCGAAGTGGTATGCCCGTTCCGGGATGCGGAATCAAAGGAGCGAGATCAGGCGCGCCCTAAGAGTCAGATGGGCTGGGAAGATTCATCCAAAGTCGTCGCCGCAGCGGGCGTGAGCAACAATGCCGTGGCCAGCGACTTTCCCAATTCGGTGGAAACCGCCGGTCGGAGCAAAAAGCGGTTCTCTGGCACATCGGACGCGCAAAACAAGCCAACCAGCACGCCCTGATGGTGGGCAGGCAGGACCAGCAGATCCCCGTGCCCTGAAAACCACTGATCCAGTTCGTCATGAAACGCCGCCCACCTCCATTCCAACCTCATTTCTTCCAATCGCAACGCTCCGTTTGTCTCCGCCAATCCATCTGCCAGACAGGCAGAGATGAGCTGGACGGGATCCGCTGACTCACCCGCCGGGGACCTGAGTTGGAAAACCCCTTTCCCCAGGTGTTTCCACAATCGCGGTTCCACGATTTCAAGGGTATTGAACAAATCGCAGACCTCGGACATGGATTCAGAACTCTCCTGCTTGCTCAGAGCGAAGCTTTTCAGAGAATCGTGAAAGTCCGCAATCTGACGCAGTCCCTTCGCCCGCCAGCGGGAAAGAAAATCACTGACATACGAGGATACCGGGTTGATGACCCACATGCCCGCAGCAAAGGCGAGCCATCCGACGGTGGTTCCAAGAAATAATCCCGAACGCTGCGCAATGTCTGCGAAAGGATTGCCAATCAAACTTTCCAAAATGGGAATCGCCGCGACCGCGATGATCCAAATCTGCCCTTCCACATGCGGCGGTGACAAGAAAGTCCCATGTTCCAAGGCAATCACCAACATCACGACCGATATCACCGCCAATGCCACCGCGGCATGGCCAATCCAAAGCGCCGGGGCGCCAGATCCGACGAGGTTCGATGCCACATTGAACACCAACGGGACCGAGGCGCGCAGCAAAAACGCTACCGCAGCCAGTTTTCCGACCACCGGGAGTCTTACACCGCGGTGGAACAAGCGCCTGCGCCACCACGCGCCACCAAAAACCAAAAGGACCGGGAATACCGCAAACCAAGCGTAATACATGAAGGTCCAGGTCTGGCCAAAATAGAAAAAACCCAACCGTAGTCCCCATAATCCAACGGCCGCCGCCATCACCTTGCCTGCATGCAGCCACCACCGGTCCACCCACGAAGAAACCAACCGGCTGTGCCGTGCCGGCCAGCACAATGCTACCCAAATGCCCGCTTGGGAAACCAAATTCGATGACAGCCAATGCGCCGTGTGCATCAGAAATTCCACAAGGGAATGGAGTCCAAACAGGATCGCCCCGATCTGAAGATTCGAATAGTCCCGCCAGATGGTGAACTGGACCCGTTCAATCAGTAGATCGAGAGGTTTGTCCACCCAGCCAATGTTCGTTCCCGCGATGAAAATGGCGATCCACCAGGCGGCCGGAACGCCTCCGCTGGGACCTCCCAACAGGAGGAGGATCAAAACACCACCGGTGAGAATGATCACCGTGCCTTGGTGAACCGCGGTATCGATGTGTTCCACATCCTCCGGGGTCAAACGCCGAATTTCGTTCCAGGAAACAAGATTCGGATCAGGCACGGACCACATTCCAGCCGTCACTCGATCATCCCCGGAAGCTGCCCGGTCGATATAAAACACCGCCATCTCAAGACGTCGCTGCTCGAAGTCGGTCAGCGAGGGGATTGGTTGGGACCCCAGGGCCGCCAAGTTGGCCACCGCTGCCGGATTCCTGGGATCAAGACGCAATCTGCCAATGGCTTCGATCACTGCCCGCGTTTGTCCCGGCTCGGTGGCGCGGACTTCCAGCTTCTGAAAATCCGCCTCGCTCAAGGTCCGGCATTCGCGCTTCCAAAGCAAAATGGGAGTTCCTTGCGATCCGGCGGCTTCGTCCGAAGTGGTGGCCTGACGGAGCAACGGAGGGAGATCAAGGAGATCAAGAAAGATCACGGCGGGAATAACAACCAGAACGGCGATTCCAGCCCTCGTTGCCAACCAGCCCCCCGCCGACCGCAGTCCCCGCTCAATGATTCCCAAGCTGGCCGGAGTGGAACGGAAGCGGTGCGGCGTCAACATTTCGCGCGGCAGCCAAACGATAACGACTCCGCAAAGAATTCCCGTCATGTCGAGCCACCCCGCGACATCGACAGAGGTGCCATCAAAGCTATGTCGAAAGAAGTAGCACCATAGCAACGAGAACAAAACCCTTCCCAGCAAAGCCCAGCCCTTTTTTCTCTGGCGCAGGCAGACGTCGATGACCCAGCCCGCCAAAAAAAAGAGCACCGGCAAATCCGCGAGTGTCCATAAGGAAGAGCGAGGATCGATCCCTCCAAGCGACACGCTTCCCAATTGCAACAAAGGGCCGGCCACACGGGCGGCAAAAGGAACCCGGAGGTGCCAGCCCAACCAGGGAACCCCGGCCCCCACGATCCAGCCGGTGGCAGTAAGCGACCATGTGGACAAAACCGATCCATGGAAGGCAAGGGACAAGGCAACACATCCCGCGAGCAAAAGCATCGTAACCACAAAAGTCCGGTAGCGAAACCGCAGGGAGGCCGCCGCTTCAGAGGTTAGGCCACAATCCGCTGCTGGATAAGATAAAACATTCATGTGGTGGGAAGGCGCGAGGAAACGATTCTACTATGGCAAAGATACGGCTGAGTGAAGTGAAAAAATATTTGGTCGCGTAAAAACCAAAAATTTGTTTCGCCCACAAAGAAGGAGGCTGCCCCAGACTTGTTTGCCATAGAACGTGCCGTCACATCAAAGAGCAGCTTTCCCAGCCCAGCCCTCACGGCCAATGGTGCCAATCCCAACATTCCAAAGGGTGGAAGGACGACAATAAACTCTATCCGGCGACAAGAACGGGAACACATGACGCCCGGTTGTTTTTGTGTCAAACAAGCCGATAAGGAAATGGCCTTGGTCTCTGCCAAGCTGGATACCGGCGGAGGGAGCGGCGAAAAAACTGGCGGTCAACGGGACCAGCGATCCCCTCCGCTTCAGACCAATCCCACTATGCTTTGAGAGAGGGCGGCTCCAGATGGAGTCAGGGCATGCGGCTGATGGGATTTCCAAAGGACACCCTAAAATATAGTCCTGCCCGAGTTTAAGTTGCAGCCAATGTTACTGGCTGGAATGGCATGGCTGCTCAAGATCGACCAGCGGGGGGAACGTCGTGTCCCATCCTGGCAAAGGACAGGCACAACTCGCCCGATCCATGAAAGCAAGATCGGAACCGGAGCAACGCCCGCCGTTCGTCGCCATTCGTTGCCATTCGTCGACAGCGTCCTGAACCCTCAGTTGAGCTCAGCCGTGACGATCTGGGCGGCCCGGTCTCCTGAAGATTCCAAACCAAGTCGGGAAAGATAAAAATACTTCATCGCTTTGCGGATTTTGAATGAAATCCGGCCTCTTTCCATTCCATAGTCCATTTCAACCGCCAGTTTGGCGGCCTTGGTCAAGCCTTTGGCCGGCCTTAGGACAAAGTCCTCCCAGGTATCCCAATCGGCATCAGCCATGGGGGGCGAAACTTCAACCTCCGGCCAGTCTGCGTGCAGGATCCGGGTCAACGCGAAATTCCGGTATTGAGCTCCTTCCTCACACCAGGCCCTAAGATGCCAACGGATGCCATCGTGTATGAAGGCATGAGGCAAGACCAGCCTCCACCTTTCCCCGCCGGCATCCAGCGAATAGTGACGCATGCGCAATCGAAACCCCCCAACCACGGCTCTGAATGCCCTCCGGGCGACCTCATCACGGAGAGGACGCGCGGGCAATGCCAATTGATCCCAGGAACAGCTGGCGGAAGGCGTCTGCTGGGAAGTGGAACCAATCGACAACAACGGCAGGGAGGCAAAGCTCTCCTCTGTCAGCAACATCGCCACAGCTTCCTCCAGCCGGGGATGATGCAGTTGGCTTGTCATCGTGGACAAGGACTCATAGCGCTTCCGGTTCAAATTGTAATGGAAGGCACTGGGGTTCAGCGATTGAAATCGCTGAAAATCGGCGGATGCCTGGGCTCGCGAAATGCCGAAAGTGGTCATGATGTCCTGACGGTTCACCCACCCTCGCCAGTAGGCCATTCTTTCGATGAATCTCAAGCGCTCCTGCGCCGCCCATAAAGCTTCATTGGTTGAATTGGCCATTTTATTTCAATTGGTAGGTTCGAGGATGGCAGTTGCCTTGCCGGTCAGTTTATCCCATTCACTTATCCTTCAATAAGGATTTTATTTAGCTTTTCGCAACCCGCGGCACCGAAGAATCATTCGAATTCCTAAGAAGGCCTTCGTAAATGCGAGAGAAGAGGCCGGTTTGACGGCAACGAGCAAGGAATGTGCCCACTTCCAGAAATGGGATGTCGATCTGCCCGAAAGTGGTTTATGATGTGAATTTCATTGCCCCCACATGCACTTCACCAGAACCAGTTTCTCCAAGATGGAAACCGCCTCTGGAAGCGCGATGGCTGAAACGTTGACCTCACGACTTCGGGCAGTTTCCAATCTGGCGGATGGGGCAGCCTTTCTGCAAGGACTATTGGGCTGGCTATTGGAGACCTTGCAGGCGCACCAAGTGGCCATCCACACCTGGGAGGGAGGTTCTCCAGAGGAAAAATCGGTGGTGCTGTCACCAGACGCCCCGGCGGGGATCTCCCTCAAAATTGCAGAGATTCTCTCCTCTTTGGATTTGAATCGGAAATGGATTCGCATGCTCGCCCCCTCCACGGGGGAACTCTGCGTCCAGGTTTTTGTGGGAAGTGACAACAGACCTTGGCTCCTGAGCGTGGCCTTGCCCGTCACGGAGCCTTCCCGCGCGGAGGGTCCTCTGGTGCTGGGGATGCAAATGGCGATAGACCAGGTGTCCTTGCGCGCCACAACCCAGGAGGCCGCCCGACTCCGTGCCGCCTTCCATCAAGCCACGGCCCTGACGGAAGTGTTTGCCCAATCCGCCGTGGCCCCGGATCGAGCCCGGGCTTTTGGGGCGATGGCTTCCGAATTCCAGAACCTGCTCGGGGGAGCGCGGGTTGCCTTGGGATGGGGCGACGCCCGCACGTGCCGCCCCGAGGCCATTTCAGGAATGCAGCGATTCGATGTCAGAGGCGAGGCAACCTCGCAACTGCGGACGCTGATGCGCGAGGCCACCACCACGGAGACTCCGGTGGTCTGGCCGCTGGATGCCCATGCTCCAGAAGTGGCCCTCCCGGCGGGGGACGCGCAGCCATTGCTGGAGAGCTTCAAGGCTGGCCAGGTCATCGCCTACCCACTGAAGCTGGACGAAGGCCGTATCGTCGGGGCGATGGTGGCCTTGTGGCCCCGCCCCGGCATGGTGTCCACGAGACTTTGGGAAATAATGGACATCACCGCGCCCTTGTTGGCGGCCCAGATCCGACTCCTGGATGAGGCCAAGCCGCGTGGATTCCGAGGAACTGTGCGCAGTCAATGGGCGCAAGCATCATCGCACCGCAAACTGGCGTTGGCGATTGGCTCCGCCTTGATGCTGGCAGCCCTGTTGGTGCCGGTTCCACACCGCGTCACCGCGGAATTCAAACTGCAGGCTCAAGCCATCCGCCAGGTGGCGGCTCCATTTGAGTCCCGGCTGGAAAGCGCCGTTGCCGAAGCGGGGGATGTGGTGGCGGCGGGAGATCTTCTGGCCACTCTGGACGGCAAAGAAATGGCTTGGCGCCTTGCCGAGGCCGAGGCCAAAAGAGCGGCAGCTTTGAAAAAACGCGACCAAGCGATGGCAACGCGGGACGTGGCCGCCGCCCAACAGGTTCAATTGGAGGCGGAAGGACTCGCGCTGGAGGTGGCCCTACTGGCGGATCGACAAAAAAACCTGGAAATCCGCGCGCCCATCCGGGGAGTCATTCTGGCGGGAAATCTCCGCAGCTCCGAGGGAGTCCCCGTGGCCCTGGGACAAAAACTGTTCGACATTGCCCCCATCGAGGTGCTTCGCGCCGAAATTGCGATTCCGGACACCGACATTTCCCGGGTCTCGCGTGGGGCGAAAGTGCGCCTCCGGCTGGAGTCAAATTCCTCCGCAACCTACGAATCCACCATTGGAGAAATTCATCCCGTGTCCGAGATCATGCAGAACGAGAATGTCTTCGTTTGCACGGCACTGGTGCCCAATGTTCCGGGAGATCTCCGCCCCGGAATGCGAGGGAGGGCCCGCATCGAGGGCCCCAGCCGACCTTTGGGCTGGGTTCTGTTCCACCGAGTCTGGGAATTCCTCCGACTTTACCTGTGGTGAAGCCCTCCCCCACAACTGCCGCGGACCACGCGGTGCTGGATTGGTCCCGCGCCCACCCGCGGCTCCGCCCGGAGGTTCGGTTCACCTGTCAGCGCCTGCGCAATGAGGCGGTCTATGTCGCCGAAGATCTCATCTCCCGCCAGTACGTTCAGATGGGGTTGCCAGAGTACCGGTTCATCCGCTGCCTGGATGGAACCCGGACGCCGTCGGAGGCGCTCGCCCACAGCGCCCGCATCCATGGCATCACGGCCCTCACCTCTCAGGACGCCTCGGGACTTCTGAAATGGCTCCTCGACCACCAGTTTCTTGAGCTTACCTCCACTGGGCAAGCTATCCGACGAGATCAGCACGGGACAAACCATCAGCCCCCCCTCTCCTGGCTTTCCCGAATTGTCTTTCCCAAAATCCCACTGGGGAATCCCCAGGAATTTTTGACCCGGCTCTCCCCCTGGTTGGGATGGACTCTCAGTGCCCCGGCAAGCCTCGGATGGTTGATCCTGCTCCTCAGTGCGGGGTGGACTCTCACCGGTCACTGGCAGGTCTTTGCCGGAGCCGCCGCACAGGCGGTGCTGCCCGCGAACTGGTTTTTTCTTTTCCTGGTTTACGTCGGTCTCAAGGTCATCCACGAGATCTGGCATGGTCTCGCCACCGTCCGGCACGGGGGCACCGTCCCGGAATGGGGGATCCAGTTGTTCGCCTTGGTCACCCCGCTGAGCTATGTGGACGCGAGTTCCTCCTGGCGTTTTCCTTCCAAAAGGGCGCGCATGCAGGTTGCTTTTGCCGGCATTTATATCGAACTGGCACTGGCCGCGGTTTCCGTTTTCGTCTGGGCTCACACCTCTTCCGCCTTTCTTGGCACCCTGGCGTGGAACACCATCTTCGCCGCTTCCACCATTACCCTGCTGTTCAATGCCAATCCTCTGATGCGCTTCGACGGCTATTTCCTGGTCTCGGAAATTGCCGGTGTTCCCAATCTGGCCACCCGTGGACGCCAGGCCGCCCATTGGTTCTGCCGCCGCCTTTTTCTGGGAGATTCACGTCCTTTCCCTGATCAGGCAGGACTCCGACCGGTCTTTGTGACGGTCTATGGGATCATGGCCCTGGCCTGGCAGATCATCGTCATGATCGGCATCCTGGCTCTGGTGGCGGGGCTCTTCAGGGGCATCGGACTGGTGCTCGCGGCCCTCATGCTCGGCGGAATCCTCATGGGTCTGTTGAAAGGTCTGGCCAATCTGTTCCGTCGCGGCGGCATCAGACCCGGGCGAGCCCTGCCCCGGTTGGTCCTGACGCTGGTCCTTCTCGGTTCGGCTCTGACACTGGTGAAAGTGCATCCTGGGGCCAAAGCCGTGGCGGTGGCGAGCCATCCCGAAAAGGCAATCGTGCGGGTGGAAAGTCCCGGTCTAGTCCGCGAAGTCAACTGTGCCGAGGGTGACCGGGTTTTCGCCGGCCAGATTCTGCTCCGTCTGGAAAACCAGGAACTGGAGACCCAGCTGGAAAGACTTCGTCTCGACGTGAGAATGTCCAGCCAACGGGTCAGGCTTTATCTCAGGGAAAAACAACTCGCCGCCCAGCAGGCTGAAAAAAAGCTCTTTGACGGGCTCGTGGAAAAGGAGCGGATCCTTTCCCAACAAGTCGCCGCATTGGAGGTGAGGGCTCCCCGGGATGGCATCATCCATGGTGACTCTCTCGCTGACTTCCCGGGCCGGTTTCTCCACGCCGGTGACCGGGTATTGATGGTGATCCCTCCGGGACCTCCGGAATTCCTCATCTCCGCCTCCCAGGAAGCCGCGGAGACCCTGCTGCGTTTTCCTGACTCTGAAGTTACCGTCCGGCTGCGCGGACGCCCCGGAGAATGGCATGCTCACCTCCACCGGGTCGAGACCCGCGCCACCACGGCCCTCCCACATCCAGCGCTCGCCTCCACCGCGGGGGGCCCTCTCATTGTCCGCCGCACCGCAGGGAGCGACAGCGAACGTGAGCGCGGACTCGCAATCGAGACAACCGCACGATCAGAGCAGGCCCATTTCGCGGGAGCTGATCGACGGGAAGCACAAAGCCAGTCTTCAGACGAACTGGTGGATCCACGTTTTTATGCCCGGGCCACTGTGTCAGCCACAGGTAATTATCCATTGGAAGGGGAGTGGGGGTACGCCCGCTTTGCCTCTGCTGTGGGGGAGCGGCTTGGTCCCCATTTGTGGAGGAGTCTTCAGGATTGGATCAAAAACAAAATCCAGAAGAACACCAAGCCCGCCTGAAAGCCCCCATGATCACCCCTTTAAGAATCCTCCGTCTCTCGTTGGTGTTGGCTTGGGCGTTGCCGGAAGTGGCAGCCAAGGCCCAAGACGCGCCATCGGAGGTGCTGACTTTTCTGGAACCCTATCGGAGTATCGAAATTTCGGCCATCGAAAGCGGAACCATCCAATCCATTCTCGTCGAGGAAGGGGCGGAAGTGGCGGCCCAAGCCGAACTCATTCGTCTCGACACGCGGGTGTTGGAAGCCCGCCTCGCGGTCATCAAAACCCAGGCGGAGGGAAAGGGACGCCTGGCGGCGGCCGAGGCGGAACGCTCCCTCAACGCGGATCGGTTGGCCAAAATCAACCAACTGGAGCAGCGGGGGACCGCCAACAACGCTGAAAAGGAACGGTCGGTCACCACTTTGAAAATCAGTGAGGGAAACCTGCTCGCCGCGAAGGAAGACATCCAAATTTTCGGACTCCAGGCAGCCGAAATTGAGGCCGAAATCGAACGGCGCATTCTCAGGAGTCCCATCAAGGGCACGGTCGTCGAAATCACCAAGGACGTGGCCGAGCCGGTGGGATACACCAATGCCTCACCGGATTCCTATCTGGTCCGGGTGGTGGAGTTGGACCGCCTCAAAGCCTTGGTCCATGCGCCCTTCGAACTGGTGCGCCCGCTGAAGGTGGGTGACCGGCTCCGGGCACGGCTGCAAGACGGCCTGAACACCGAAGCGGTGGGCGTCGTGGAGCTCATTTCCCCCATCGTCGATCCCGCCACAGGAACCAAGGAAGTCCGCCTGGTCTTCGACAATGCGAACCGTCATCTGGTCAGCGGGGTCAATGCCCTGATCCTGTTCGGACCACCGCCGGCCGAATCAGGCCAATGATTCCCGCATCCGGTCCATCCAGCGATCGTTTTCTGCCATGGCGAGCCGCATTTCATAACGTGCCAGTTCGACCGCTTTTTGTGCCGCGACGAAGATTCCCACGGCCTTCCCTGGAAGTTCCCCGTTCCGGTCCGGCCCCCATTTGGCCAAGCTCCGACGGGGAGCCTCACCCGCTTCCTCCATCAGACGATCTTCTCCACTGAGAAAAAACTGGGTGCTTCCCGGCTGGCCCTGTCTGGCCCCACGTCCCACCAGCTGCCGATCGATCCGGATGGAATCATTGCGTTCCAGCCCGAGCACATGCAGTCCTCCCGCTTGGCGGCTTCGGTGATCCAGAGAAATATGGGTGCCACGTCCCGCCATGTTCGTGGCGATGACCACCGCGCCGGCGTCCCCTGCCCCGGCCACGATGGCGCTTTCCTCCTGGTCCTGTTTGGCAGTCAAGAGCCGGTGAGGAATGCCCCGCGTCTTCAGGAGATCCGCAAAGGACTCACTCGCCCGAATCGTGCGCGTTCCAACCAGCACCGGTTGTCCAGCTTGGTGACGCCTCAGGAGATCTTCCACGGCCGCATGGTCCCTTGCTTCGGCGGTTTGGAAAACACGATCCGGCAGGGTGTCCCTGAGGCAGGGTTGGTTGGGAGGCACCGACAAGACCGGCAACTTGAAAAAGTGCCAGAACTCCCCTGCCGCCTCGCTCGCCGTCCCGGTAAGTCCGCACAGGAACGGGTAGCGCCGGAAATGGCGCTGGCGGGTGATGCTGGCGGCAGTTTCCGATTCAGGCTGGATTTCCAAGCCTTCCTTGGCTTCCACGGCCTGATGCAGGCCATCGCGCCATTTTCTCTCCTCGTGGGGACGACCGGTGAATTCATCCACGATCACCACCGCACCTTCTTTGACCACATAGTGCGCGTCCCGGTGAAAGAGCCACTCCGCCCGCAGGGCGTTGGCGACGTAGTCACTCCAGGGACGCCGGAGGTCTCTCCACGGAACCGCATGGGAGGAATGGGTCCGGGCCAGTCCCTCCTCTGTCAGCCGGAGACTGCGTCCTTTGGGATCCAACCAATAGTCACGCTCCGGTCTTAGGTCCCGCACCATTCGCAACGCGGCGAGAATCGGGCCTTCGCCAGAGGCCCCGACGCCACTGGCTTCACTGAGCAGCAAAGGAGAAGCCGCCTCATCGATCAAAACGCTGTCTATTTCATCAATGATCGCAAAAGCCAGGCCGCGCTGCAGGAGGCCGGAATTCCCCGACAGTCCTCCCTGCAGACAATGCCGGAGCCGGTCCACCCGGCGGGCTTCGGGCCGTCGCAGCAAGACAAGCTGATCACGCAGGTAATCGAAACCGAACTCGTAGGCCACCCCATAGGTGATATCAGCCCGGTAGGCGCGAAGCTTCTCTGCAACATCATGTTTCTCAGGAAGACATCCCGCACTGAGTCCCAGATAGTCGAAAAATGGGCTGGCGAACTCGAAGTCCCGCCGGGCGAGATAAGCGTTCGCCGTGGCCACATGGGCACCGTGCCCACCAAGGGCGAGAAACGCCGCCGCGACCGCCGTGACCAGCGTCTTTCCTTCGCCGGTGGCCATCTCCGCGACCGCTCCCTGTGTGAGAATCGCGGCTCCCATGGTCTGCACGGGATACGGGGTGAGCCCCAAAGTTCTTCCGGCTGCTTCGCGAAGCAGGGCCAAGGCATCCACCGCGATCTCATCGCGGGTTACTTTGCGACGCTTCAAATCCTCTCTCCACTGATCCAACCTGGCTCTCAACCGTTGGTCCGTCTCGCCCTGGCACTGCTTCTCCTGAGCGATGATCCGCTCCATCCAGGCTCGGGGCCGAAAACGGTGCCCCCGAAGTCCCTGCCAATGCCGGTGCACCTCACTGGCGAGGTAACCCCGTTTGTCATACTGGGAGGTGATCGTTGTGAGCATAGGAGTCCTAAAAAATTAGATCCCTCCGTCCCTTTGCCCGCCCCCCCGCGGCCTGGGCGACTGACAGGTGGCGATTATTTCGCCCCGGCGCCGGAGTCGTCGTCCCCGCTCTTGCGAAGTTCCAGAGTATCCATCTGGAACCACCCTTTGCCTTCGCCGGTTTCGTTGCGAAGGATGTCCACATCCTCGCTTTGGATGAAGGTCCCCTTCGCTCGTTCAAGATATGCCAATGAAGTGTTGTATGCGACCACACTGACAAGGAATTCCTCTTCCGCCACTTGGTTGCGCTCAATGGAGTCGAGAATCAGCTGTAACTGATAACCCACCGTCTTGTCCTCCCCCGCATCCAGATCAAGCCTTTCGTTGAGCGCCCGGAGCTCCTCACGGGAAGCCAGCACCGCTTGGTATTTGCCCTGCATGTCGCGGTAGGCGGTCATGACTTCGCGGTAGCTCACCACCGCCTCCATCAACACCGTGTCAATCGTGGTTCGAAGCTGGTAGGTCTGTTGCCGGATTTCATGCTGCCGCCTGAGGTTCCGTGCTTTGGCGGAATTACGCTCCAGACTGCTCTCAAAACTCAGTCCAGCCAACCAGCCGGTCCCATGTTGAACTTGATCGTTGAAGGCGCCCCGGACATCACGCCCGCCGTCATTGCCAGCCAGTGTGACCTCGCCAATGGCATTGAGCTTGGGTTTCAAATCGCTCTTGTCCACGTCCGAGCGGATCGTCGCCGCCTGGAGGGAATATACCGCCTGCAGCACCTCCGCCCGGCTCTCCAGTGCGGCCCGCGCGATCGTTTTCAAATCCAGACGAGGTCCCCCAAGCAATGGAGGCGTCGCCGGGATGATTTCCCCGCCGGTGCCCAGAGCGAAGTCAGGATCGTTGACCAGCATGCGAAGATGTTCCTCGGCATTGCGGACCGCCATTTCTCCCCGGATCAAGGTCGCCTCACGCTCTTTGAGGGAGGAGGTGGCCCTCAGGAGTTCGCTCCGGGTGGCTTCGGGATCAACGCCTTTGCGGTCCTCCATCCTGCCGACCACCGAGCGGGTCTCTTCCACCAAGGCCTGACGCTGCACCAGAGCCGCCCTGGAGAGATAGACCGTCCAATAGGCGCGGTTCACTTCCAGCAGGTGAGATTCCACTTGTCTGACCAACTCGGCGATCCCCATGCCGGCATCGAGTTTTGCAATCTTGATCTTGGATTGCTGGTAGTTCGTGCCCGCGCCTCGCAACAAAGGATGCACCACCGAGAGGACCCCTTCGGAGCCGGTCTGCGGATTGGGATCGAGAAAGTCGGAATTGTTGTCCAAGGTCGACAGACGATCCGAGAAGCGCACTTCACTTCCCGTCAGGAATTTTTTGCCAATACCCGCCTCCCCTTCCCGACGATTTTCCAAAAACCGCCCGGTCTCCCCCGTCGTGAGACGGGAACTGGTGGGCTCATCGGTGTGCATGGCCCTGGCTTCCGCAAAGGCAGTGAAATCAAATTCCCCCTTCGCCTCCTGCAGTCCGGTCTCCCGGATCAGGGGGATTTCGCTGAAAACCTTGATTTGATTGGAATAAGTAAGGGACTTTGCGTAAACATTGGCAAGGCTCTCGATGTGGCGCTTTTCACCAGGCCAGAAGGCACTGGTGATTTTACCGGCCCACTTGGCCTCAAAATCCACCGGCACTGTCGGAAGCTGCCCCAGACGACCAAGCCCCAGATCGGAGGCCTCCATTTGCTCGATGCGGGCCTGATATTCGGAAACGATGTCCTCGATCACCTGGTTGGTGCCCAACTCACTCTTGGATGGTTTCAATGCCTTGCCCCCTGGAGACGGAAAGCGGGATTCGATGTCTGATCCCACGGGCAAACCGGCCGAGGTGGCAGCTGGCCCCTGCGACACAAGGGATGGCCCGGCCATGGGCGCGGCGGGCGCGGCAACAACGGGCGTCACCGCGGCGTATGGAACTGTAGGATCAGTTATTCGGGTTTCTGGAGCAGCACTCTCCTGCCCTGTTTCGGTAGTCTTCGTCTGACGGCCGCTGAAGATCTTCTTGAAAAAGCCGGGCTTCTCGTCCTGTGCCATCGATTGCCATGGCTGGGCAACCAATAGGAATAGCACACCCACAATTACCCCGGAAAAAGTCGAAATTCCCGAAGCCATCGGCAAGCCTTTTTCAAAAGTGGATCCCATGCGCTTTATCTCCTCGTTTTCAGCATGATTGCAGAAAAGTCTGCCCTTCCTAGACCGTTCTTGAATCAACGTCAACTTTTTTGCACCCGTAAACATTGTTAATCTCCTCGATCCGGTGAGTCCAAATAGTCGCCTTGTTTTTAAAACTACGAATTATTTGAATTCTTATTATTCTTAAAGTTTTACCGAAATTCTCCCTCTCACCAAGCGGTGCTTCCGAGGGGGTATAAGACAGCTTCCAATGCCGCGTCCAATGGGGAAAGTCTCATCCCGAAAACATCACCGAGACCAAGACCTTCCAAATACGGATTCATGGCCTGAAGGGCCGCCGGCCCGAGATAAACCCGGCTACCGAAACCAAGCGAATCCGAGCCACCCAACAGGGAAGGAATGATCTCCACTTCCACTCTGGCCGCTTCGGAGGCTCCATCTGCCCCGTGGGGAGTGGCGACCCAGTTCCCCACCGCGTCAGAGGAAACCAATTGGCTCGCGATTTCATTGCCGTTCCGGTCGAAAACGTGGACGTAAACCATCGCAAAGGGTGAAGCCTGACCCGCATAAACGGGCTCGGCGTAGAGCAAAGGCAGCCCTCCGGGGAATCCACTTTCTCCTTGGTCGAAAGGCTGGAATTCATCCGCATAGCGCAGCCGGAATCCACTGAAAATCTGGTCTTCCGCAAGATTCCGGAAAACATTCTGAATCCCGAAGAGAGAACTGCCGGAAGCAGAGTCGGAGAAGAATCCGGGGTTATCGCCTGAGGGTGCGAGGAAATAGACGATCACCTGCACCGAAGTGCGCATCGAGCCTCCATCATCATCCCGCACGGTCAAGGTCGCGGTGTGAACTCCATCCTGCGTGTAGGTGTGGGCAACGCGGAAAGAGACCTCTCCGGTGGACTTTTTGACACCGGTCACGATAAGGACAGAGTCATCCGTGGAACTGTTGAATCGGTCTCCTGCCCGCAGTTGGTTTGTCGCGGGCAGCGAGAAGGTCGCTCGCGACCGGTCCCCGGGGTCTCCAAAATCAACCGTGATGACATGGGTGTCTCGCAGTCCAGGGTCGGTGAAGGTAGCCTTGATGAGAGTGATTGAACCAATCTGCACCGGGGTTGGAGCGTCCACTGAAAGGCTTGGAGCCACATTGAACACGGTAAAAGTGTCCTCTGCCACTGCGGTCGCTCCGAAAAAGTCCGTCACCCTCACCCGAACCCGGTAAGTATCACGGGAGGAGCCGGAGGGGTCATCATCCCCGAAGAAATGGGTGACACTGAATTGCCCCGTGTTGGGGTTGAAAATGACATTCCCTCCGGGATGGCCCAGGTCAATGATCTCCTGAGCCGAGCCATCCCCCCAATCGATCGCAAGGGTATGGGAAGTCAATGGACCGGCGTCAAGGATCTGGCCATTCAGAGTCGCCAGTCCATTCTCGGAGATGTCGGCTACCGAGACATTCACCAGCACGGGAATGAAATTGTCCCTTTCAATGCCGGTAAAGTGGACAGTTTGGTATCCCGGGGTCTCATAGGTTCCCATGCCCGGTCCCGTCGGATAAATCACGCTGCCCAGGGTGGTCAACGTGAGCAGGTCACCAGGCAGGATGGAAGGATCATTCCCGTTGACGGTTATTTCGGAGCCAAGGCCCGGCGTCAGAATGAAGAGATCTTCCTGTTCCGCCCCGTTGATGGTGACGTTGACGGCGGAGACAGTGCCGGTCCAAGTGACCGTCGCGCCCACCGCATCGGGATCCGTGACACCGGGCGCGGTTTGATCGGCATAGACCGTGACAGTGCCGCCGCTGTTGATGTTCCCGGTGAAGGAGAAATCCCCCGCAGTGATCAAGACCATGTTCCCGGTGGTGTTCACGGCGTGCGGGATGGAGAGCGAACCGCTGGAGGCGATGTCCAGGAAGGCCAACGGACTGGTGGTCGAGCCGAGGTCTCCACCAAAGGTCGTCGTGCCGGTAACGTCCGCGGTGATTCCGCCAGGACCATCGACGGCGGCCAACGAAAGGGTCCCCGCGGTGAGGGTAACATCAGTGACCAGGATCACCGTGTCTTTAAAGTCAATGACTCCGGCGCTGACCGTGGCGGTGTTGATCGTCGTCGTGCCCGCGGCATTGGTGGTCAAGGTGCCAACGCCGGTGATGGAATCCCCAGGAGCATCCCCGAAGGTTGTCGAGGTCGCGTTGACCGTGAGATCATTGCCTCCCCCGGCAAGGTTGCCGTTGAAGGTCGCGCTGGTGGCGGTGACGGTCACGTTGGAACCAAGCGTCACGTCGTCATTCAGGGTCACCGTGGTGGCCGAGACCGATCCCGCGTTGAGGGTCGTGGTGCCCGCCGCATCCGTGGTCAACACGCCAACGCCACTCACCGTGTCCGTCGAGGCATCCCCAAAGGTAGTGGACGGAGAGTTGACGGTGAGGTCGTTGCCTCCGCCGGTGATCGCGCCGTCGAAGGTGACCGAAGTGGTCCCGCTCAGGATGGTCGAGGCCCCCAGGGTCACATTATCCTGGAAGAGCAGGACATCCCCGCTGACGGTCCCGGCGGTGATCGTGGTCGTGCCCGCCGCGTTCGTCGTCAAAGTTCCGAGATCGCTGACGCTGTCGGTGGACGCATTGCCGAATGCCGTGGTGGTCGCGTTGATGGTCAGGTCATTGCCTCCCCCGGCAAGGCTGCCGTTGAAGGTCGCGCTGGTGGCGGTGACGGTCACGTTGGAACCAAGCGTCACGTCGTCATTCAGGGTCACCGTGGTGGCCGAGACCGAGCCCGCGTTGAGGGTCGTGGTGCCCGCCGCATCCGTGGTCAACACGCCAACGCCACTCACCGTGTCTGTCGAGGCATCCCCGAAGGTCGTGGACGGAGAATTCACAGTGAGGTTGTTGCCTCCGCCGGTGATCGCGCCGTCGAAGGTGACCGAAGTGGTCCCAGTCAGCACGGTCGAGGCTCCCAGGGTCACATTATCCTGGAAGAGCAGGACATCCCCGCTGACGGTCCCGGCGGTGATCGTGGTCGTGCCCGCTGCGTTGGTCGTCAGGGTTCCGAGGCCGCTGACGCTGTCGGTGGACGCGTTGCCCAAGGCCGTGGTGGTCGCATTGACCGTGAGATCATTGCCCCCGCCGACCAGGTTGCCGTTGAAGGTGGCGGTGGTGGCCGTGACGATCACATTGGAACCGAGCGTGACGTCATCATTCAGGGTCACCGTGGTGGCCGAGACCGATCCCGCGTTGAGGGTCGTGGTGCCCGCAGCGTTGGTGGTCAGGGTTGTGATGCCGCTGACACTGTCGGTGGACGCATTGCCCAAGGCCGTGGTGGTCGCGTTGATGGTCAGGTCATTGCCGCCGCCAGCGAGGCTGCCGTTGAAGGTCGCGGTGGTGGCGGTGACGGTCACGTTGGAGCCGAGCGTCACGTCGTCGTTCAGGGTCACCGTGGTGGCCGAGACCGATCCCGCGTTGAGGGTCGTGGTGCCCGCCGCATCCGTGGTCAACACGCCAACGCCACTCACCGTGTCCGTCGAGGCATCCCCGAAGGTCGTGGACGGAGAATTCACAGTGAGGTTGTTGCCTCCGCCGGTGATCGCGCCGTCGAAGGTGACCGAAGTGGTCCCAGTCAGCACGGTCGAGGCTCCCAGGGTCACATTATCCTGGAAGAGCAGGACATCCCCGCTGACGGTCCCGGCGGTGATCGTGGTCGTGCCTGCCGCGTTGGTCGTCAGGGTTCCGAGGCCGCTGACGCTGTCGGTGGACGCGTTGCCGAATGCCGTGGTGGTCGCATTGACCGTGAGATCATTGCCCCCGCCGACCAGGTTGCCGTTGAAGGTCACCGCTGATCCCGCGAGCACCGTGCCAGCGCCCAGAGTGGCGTTTTCATGGTAAGTCTGGGCGCCGGTCGTGGTGATGGCGCCGCCGTTGAGGAGGAGGCTGCCGTCGGCATTGGTCGTCACACTGGCCAATGCTGTGCCAGCACCGACCGCGCCTCCAAACGTGGTCACCCCGTTTCCAGATGTGTTCACGATCAATGCGAAAGCACCATCG
This sequence comes from Akkermansiaceae bacterium, assembly GCA_024233005.1. Taxonomy (GTDB): domain Bacteria; phylum Verrucomicrobiota; class Verrucomicrobiia; order Verrucomicrobiales; family DEV007; genus JACKQE01. Next base: position 269,863 of record JACKQE010000004.1, read on the forward strand.
ATCGTTCCATTGAAAGTGACATCCTGCCCGGACACGGTGGAGTTCGCACCGAGGAGAACCGCGCCATTGAAGGTCTGGTCGCCAGTGGTGGTGACGCTGGTGTTCAGGTGGATGGTCTCCGCGGAAACGGTGACGGATCCGGGAATGTTGGCCGGAAGACTGGTGATCGTCACCGTGTCAGTGGCCGCTCCAGCTCCGGCCGTGACCACATTGATCCCGGTCACTGATGAGGCAAGAATCTTCACGGTGTGGGCGTCGGGCCGGATCACGTCAGTGCCGTGGAGCCCGGTGGTGCTGAACACCGCGTTCGCATCACTGATGACATAGTGGGTTCCATCGAAGGAAATGGAGATGGCGTCGGCCGTTTCTGAATTGATGTCAGACACCGTAAGAAGCCCCCCCGTGAGATCGATGTTGGTATCCGGGGTTCCGGAGAACAGGACGACGTCGTTGCCCGTGCCGCCGACATAACTGATGACATAAGCATCCCCGTCATCGTCAACCACTGTGGCGCCCTCCAGCAGTCCGGTGAACGTCCCGGTCACCGCGTCGGTCCCGTCGTTGGCGATCAGCACGATCGTGCTGCCCACCGGCGGAGTCCCCGCCGTCAATTCCTCCACCGTCAGGCTTCCCCCGGTGACATTCACCGTTCCGTTCGCCTGCAGCAGATCCGCTCCCGTTCCTCCGTTGATCTGGAACGCATAGGTCCCTCCCAGCGCCGTGTTCCCCGACACCGTCAACGTGCCGACGTCGTTCCCGAGATTGCCTCCCGGCTGCAGATCTCCCGACGCCGTCAAGGTCAGGTTCCCCAGCACGCTTCCGTCTCCGCTGATTTCACCGCCGTAGCTGTAGCCGCCGCCCGTCCTTCCGGATACGCTGAAAAACGCTCCGGCCCCTACCGTGATCTCGATGCTCTCATCAATCTCCCCAGTGCCCGTCAATGCCAGCGTTCCCCCCGAAACCGTCGTCACTCCCGTGTAGGAATTGGGTCCCGTGAACGCAAGATTGCCGTTTCCGGTTTTGACGATGGCTCCCCCGGCACCTTGGATTTCCATGCCAACCGTGGTGGTTCCAGAATTGATTTGGAACGTTCGGGAAGCGCTCCCAATCGTCAATTTCGGGTTGATACCGCCCGCCAGCCCAGTGGTGATTTGATTGGTCCCGGTACCAGTGAAGTCCCCATTGAGGATCAGTTCCGCACCGGCACTGCCCTGGTTCAGGGTGATGGTCCGGCCAGTCATGCTGAGCCCCCCGGAGCCGATCTCCAGTTTGGTGGTGGGATTGCCCGCCCCATTGCCGCCACCCACCAGGATGTCAGCCCCGGTCAAGACCGCGCTTCCGACGATCCAGGAAGCCGGCGTTGGTGAAATGTTGCTGTTGATCACCAGCGTGTTGCCTCCCGACAGGGTCAAGGCGCCCGAAATGACGACGTGTCCGGTGTTCCCGCCGGCTGTGAGTCCACCGGAATTCTGGGTGTAAAAAGCGATCGTTTCATCGGTGCTCCACGCGGACACGGTGCCTCCGTCCACGGTGATGCCAGCTGAGTCGGCGATTTGTTCGTGGGACGCCAATGTCAACGTGCCGCCGGTATTGACGAAGAGATTGCCAGACACGGCGACAATCCCGGCGGTCTGGGCCAACCGTAACGTGCCTTGGTTGATGTCGGTATCCCCGGAATACGTATTGGCCAGACCACCGGAAAAGGTCAGTTGCCCCAGGCCGTTCTTGACGACTCCTCCCGGAGAGGCCAGCCCATTGGTTACCGCAGCGCTAACCGTGAGATTGGCTCCTCCGCCACCGACATTGAAGATGCGATCGACGGCGCCCGCGGTGCCGCTCAGTTCCAGAGCGGCCACGCCCGAAGTGCCACCGGCGGTGTCCTCCATAATGAAAGAGGCGGCAGCTCCTGTCGTGGTCACATCCCCGTTCAGGATCAGCTTGCTTCCGAGCGTTCCGGCACCTCCGCGGCGGAGATTGAGCCGGCTGTTCTCGAGCTGCAGCCCGCCACTGCCGACGGTAACTGTCGACAGCACCGACGCGCTGTTGCCATAGAGGGTGAAGCTGTTGGCGGTCGCGACGTTGCCGCCCGCCGTCGCCGTCATGTCTCGCAAGGACAGACTCCCGAAGGAAAGCACGGTGCCGCTGTTGCCGACAAAGATGGTGTTCTCCGCGCCTCCGGTGAAACTTCCCGCACCGGTGATGGTCCAGTTCCCGCCGGCTGCAGAGTTGAAGGCCCCTCCGGTCACGGTGAGGCTGGCAATGGTTTCGGTCACGGCAAGCTGCCCGGCATTGACATCGGTGCCGTTGAAGACGCTGCTCGCGCCGCTCATGGTCACCGAGGCGGTGTCAACAATTTGATGGCTCCGTGAGAAGGTGACCTTCCCTCCGGTGGTGATGGCCAGATTGCCACTCACGGCATTGCCCCCGCTGTTGTTCAGGTTGAGTTGCCCGGCGGCCACTGTGGTCAGACCGGAGTAGGTGTTGCCTGTAGCCCCCGCCAGATCCAGCCTGCCCGCACCCTCCTTCGTCAGACCTCCGACACCTCCAACAGGTCCATTGATACTGCTGGTTCCGGTAGATACATTGAGGGTCAGGGTGTTGGTCCCGAGATCGACCGCACCATTGACGGTCACGGCGGTGGCTTGGAGGGTGATCGGTCCGCCCAGAACAAGGTTTCCCTGATAGGTTTGGCTGGATCCGGTGGTCACATTCGTGTCCAGGTGGATCGTCTCCGCCGTCACCGTCACCGAACCCGCGAGACTCGCCGGAAGACTGCTCAGAGTGACCACGTCGCTCCCCGCTCCCGCTCCGGGCACCGCATTGGTCGTGTTCACCACCAGCGACGTCACCAGGGACGCGTCGACTCGCACCGTGTGCGAATCCGGCCGCAACACCTGCCCATTGACCAGCCCCGTGGTCGACAGCACCACATTCGGATCCACGATCACATACTGGTTGGTGCCGCTGTCGTAACTGATCGTGATCGCATCCCCTATCGCTTCCGTCCCGATGTCCGTGATCGTCAGCACTCCCCCCGTGAGATCCACATTTGTTTCCGCACCGGCCGTGCCGGTTGCGAACAGGACCACGTCGTTGCCCGTGCCGCCCGCGTAGCTGATGACATATTTGTCGCCGTCATCGTCCGTCACGACCGATCCCTCGGCGCGGCCGGTGAAGGCTCCGCTCACGGCGTCGGTACCGTCGTTGTTGATCAACGTAACCGTCGTGCCGGTGGTCACTCCACCAACCACACCTACGGCATCACTGATCTCACTGAGATTCAGTGTGCCACCCAGGGTCACGGTTCCGGTCACATCCAGCAGATCAGCGGACGTGTTTCCGTTGATCTCAAAGTCGAAATCACCAGAGATCGTAACGCTCCCGGTGGCCAGAGATTCGATACCGTTCACGCCCGGGGCGAGATGGCCGGAGGAGGAGATCGTGACCGCCGCCGAGGTGGATCCGGTGCCGCCCAGGGTCGCGCCAGAGTCCACGGTGTAGGCGGCGCCACCCGTATGGGTTCCATTGACGAGGAGAACGCCCTCACTGACAGTCGTCGTGCCGGAGTAAGTGTTCGCGCCGCTCAAGGTCTGCGTTCCCGAACCAGTCTTGACCAGCGAAAGAATCCCTCCGCCAGTGCCATTCTGAATGACACCCGAGAAAGTGGTGGTGGTGGTGTCACCGCCTGCCGTCAGAGTTGCGGCGGTAGCGTTGGCGTTTTCCACCGTTCCTGCCCCGGCCAAGGAACCGATGCTGTTGCTGAAGCCGTCAAGTTCCAGGAAGGCACCTGAACTCACCGTAAAGGCTGAGTTTGGAGACAGTGAGCTGGTTGATCCTGCTGTCACCCGTCCGCCACTGATCGTGGTCAGCCCGGTATAACTATTCGGGCCGCTGAGGGTGAGTGTCCCGGAGGCTGACTTGACCAGGGACACCGCGCCCGTGATGCCGCCCTTATAGTTGGTCGTAGTCGTTTGGTTGACCGTCAAAGTCGCAGCGGTCGCGCTCGTGATCTGCATGGTCGTGGCAGTCGAGCCTGCTTGATTCAAAGCACCAACCGTTTGGCTGAAACCATTCAGGTTCAGCGTTCCATTCGGGTTGTAAGAAATGCCTCCCACGTTGAAAGTGGTGTTGGCGGGAAGAGCATTCGCCACATCCATCCGAAGAGTCCCACCGGAGAATGTCGTAGTCCCAAACGTATTTCCAGAAACACCCAAAACGGTGAGACCACCAGAGTCAGCCCAGAAATGACCGCTCGCCCCCAGGTTCACCGGATTCGTCGTGAAGGCGACTGACCCTCCACCTGGATTGAGGACGAAGAACGTGTTTGTACCAGAAACGCCGCCCGTGAACGTGAGGCTGCCCCCGTTGGACTGGATCCGGATGTTCGCGGGAGTGGTCACCAAACCACTGATCGTGTTGTTCCCACTTACATTTTGCAAGGACGTCGGAATTCCGGCTGCGCCTCCTGTGAAGATAAGATTCTCGGCCACGGTGATATTCCCGCTGAGCCGAAGCTGAGCGCTGTTTGTCTGATTGACGGTGGTGGCACCTCCCGTGGTTCCCAGGGCGGTATCGTGAGAGATGGAGAGCACCCCCTGATCTACCAGAGTCGCTCCCGAGTAGGAGTTCCCAGCGGACAAACTAAGGGTGCCGGTTCCGGTTTTGGTCAGTCCCCCCGTGCCGGAGATGGTCCCGTCGATGGCCTGGTTGGTGGCATTGCCGACCGTGAGATTCGACGTGCCTTCGATGATGATGTTGGTGCCCGCGGTGCTGGACAGGGCGCTGATGGTCACCGTTCCGGCGGAGTCCGGACCGGTGATCTCCATGGTCTTGCCATTGGTCAAGCTGACCGTCTCGGCATAGGTGCCGGCGTTGACGATGATGGTGCCTCCGGTCGAAACCGCGGCGAGGGCCTCGGTCAGGGTCGTGAAGGCGTTGACCTTGAAAATCGCTCCCTGGCTGCCGGTAGTGCCAAGGTCAGCGTCACTGATCGTTTGGCCGGGGTTCTGGGTGAAGCTGTCGTCCACATAGACCACGGTGGGCGCGGTCGCCTCGATCAAGACGACATCATTGCCGTCCCCGCCATTGTAGTAGATGCGGTAGTTGACGCCGCCGACGGTGACCGGGCTGCCATCCGCCAGGCCGGCGAAGGTGCCGGTGGTCGGATCCACCAGATCATTGGAGATCAACGTATAGACGTAGTTCTGTCCGGAAGGAACAAAGCCGAGGGAGGTCAGATCCAGCGTTGTTCCGGAGCCGAGAGCCACCGCGCCGGTGACGTTGATGACGTCGTTGCTGATTCCGGAGGTGGTGCCGGTATCGGCGCCGATCTGCAGCTCCACCGTGCCACCGGTGAGGGTGAAATTCCCGGCGACATTCATGAAGTCGGCGAAGTTGTCACCACCGATCTGCAGGTTGCCTCCAGCCTGCGTCAAGTTGACTCCAAAGTCGTCCACGTCCTTGAGCCGGCCGCCGGTAAAGTTGAAGACTTCCGCTCCGGGGCGATTGACGACATCGATTCCGCTGAGATCGAGTGTCCCGCCTGCAAGGTTTACCGTGGAAGTGCCGCCACCCACCAGCTGGGCGAGATTCAACGCGCTGGTCACCTTAATAGTGCCACTGTTCAGCGTTAAAGTGGAAGCGCCTTCGTTGAGATTGAGAGCACCCACGGTGAGCGAGCCGCCATTCTGCGTCAGCGCTCCGGTGGTGCCGGCGTCGGCCGTCGATGCGCCGCCGACATCCGTGTCCGCCAGGGTGATGGTATTCGCCGTGACTGTCCCGGCATTGTAAGTGAGGGATCCCTTGCCATTGCCCAAACCGCCGCCATGCAAGCCGATCGTTAGCGCGTTAATCGTGGCGTTGAACGTCCCGCCGGTCAGATTGAAACTGCTGACATTGGGTGCCGTCCCGGTTGCGGTGTCATCATTAAAACCGATGTTCAGATCCGCGGCCAAATTCGCATCGCCGGTCAGGGTGAGCACGCCTCCAGCGGCGATGTCAACGCTGCCAACGCTCTTTCGTCCGCCCACCGTAAAGGTATCGACTCCGAAGTTGTTCGCCCCCCCACCGAGGTGGAGTTCGCTGGTAATGGTAGTGTTGCCACCTGACCCGGTAAAACCCATCAGGATCGACGTCGCATTTACCGTGTTGGTTCCGCTGGCGGAGAGCGTCAAATCGCCTTCCGCGCTTCCGGCGGAGGCCGTCGGCTCGATCCCGAGTCGCAAATTGGAAACGTCGATGGTCACCGAGGAAGCCCCGGAAAAATCGACCGTGCCCTTGGCGTTGGCGGAGGTGCGAAGGCCTATGTCGAAGTTCCCGTCGCCGTTGCCGATAATGACGTCTCCTCCGATGACGGTGAGGGCGGCGGTAGCGTTCTGACCCACCACGCCACTGTCGGCGGTGATGCCGTTCTGCAGGATGGCATTACCGATGTTCACGTTGAAAGAGTCCAGGGCGTTGGTTCCGCCCACTGCTCCGGTCACCGTGGCTGTCCCCGTGCCCAGGACAAAGGTCAGATCACGTGGCATGACGCCGTCCCCGTCGATGGTGGAACTGAAGTCCACCGCGGCGCTGGTCGTCGTCAGGATGACGTCGGCGCCAAGAGTGGCGGCCCCGTTGTAGGTCTGGCTGCCCACCGTGGTGACGTTGGTGGAGAAAATGACCGTCTCCGCGGTGAGATTGAGGTTCCCCTGGATACTCACCGTGTTGGTCAGAAAAATCGCGTCGGTCCCACCTCCCGCACCGGCGGTAATATGGCGGATGTTGGTGGAAGCGAGGCGGTTCAGCACCAGGCTGTCGTTGTCCCCGGATCCAGTGTAGACGATGTCGTGTGGTCCGCTGGCGCCGAGAGCCGAGGCCGGGACGGTGCGCAACAGGGTGCCGTTGACAAAGATCTGCAACTCCGTGCCGTTCATCTGGACCACCGTGGTGTCGCCCGTGGCGTCGTTGCCCGGGTCGGCGGCGAAAGAGGTGGGGAACTGCTTGGTCAGGTCAATCTCAATGCCTCCCTGGCCGGTGACGGTGATGGTCACGGTGGCGGTGGACGTGCCGCCGTCGTCATCGTTTACGGTGTAGGTGAAGCTGTCCTGAACCGACTCCCCGGTGACCAAGGTCTGCAGGTAGGCCGAAACGGTGGGATCATAACTCAGGCTGCCATTGGCATTGAGGACGATGTTGGCTCCGAGGGCGCTCCGTCCGGTGAAGGCGGTGACCGAGAGGGTGTCCAGGCTGGAGGCGTCCGTGTCGTTGCTGATTACTCCCGCCGCCGGGAGGATCAGGAGGGTGTCCTCGTTGGTGGTGTACGCCGCTCCGCTGTCATTCACGGCCACGGGGGCCACGTTGAGCACGTTTACGGCGCTGATGGCGGTGGTGAAGGTTCCACTATCATCGTCCGTAACGATCAGTTGAACGTCGGACAAGGTGTTGTCGCTATAGAGATGGGTGACGGAAAAGGTGACCTTGCCGGTGACCGGATTGACCGAGCTGATGGTGAGCATGGTGCTGGTGTCCGCGCCCGTCGAGGTGAAGGTGTTCCCGATGCTCAGACCACTGGTGGCTCCGAGGGTGAACACGGAATCCGCCGCATGGGGATCATCCCAGACTACGGTGACGGTGTGGGTGTCCGGCGTGCCAATGTCGGTGAAGGATCCGGTCATGGTGAGGGTCCCCCCTTCATTCAGGGAGGCCGTCGAAAGCGAGAACTCTGCCGTGGGAGCCACATTGACCACGGTGACAGCCGCCGTGCCGGTGCCGGTCGCGAGGGCGTTGTCCAACGCGGTCACGGAGACAGTGCGATTGCTGCTGCCACCGGTGGCAGTGCCGTCATCGGTGTAGCGATGCTGAACGCGGTAGCCAATCTCACCGGTCCCGGCGTTGACGCTGGTAATGGTCAGGACCGACGTGGTGTCAGCACCGGTGGAGGTAAAGGTTTGGTTGACCGCCAAGGCATTGATGGCTCCCAGACTGAACACACTGTCCGGCGCCCCGGTCGGATCGTCCCAGTCGATGGTCAGGGTTTCGGCGCTCCCCCCGGCATCGGGATCGGTGATCAGGCCGGTCAGGGTGACGGTGCTTCCTTCGTTGACGGACGAAGTGACGCTCACGGAGACGCTGGGCGCGTCGTTGAGAGGTGCCACGGCGATGTCCCGGGACTGCGCGGCCAGGGCGCTGCCGTCCGCCACGGTGAAGGTGACCGTCCGGGTCAACAGGGAGGGCCGCTGGAGGTTGGTGTTCCGGTAGGTGACGGCGCGCAGGGCGGTCTCATAGGCCGAAACGGAAGCGGTTCCCGAGAAAATCAGACGACCGGTGCCGGCGTCGAACAAGGCGGTCACGCCAAGGGGCAAACTGGCTGCGGCCACTTCGAGGAGATCTTCCGCGGCGAGGAAATTGGCCACGATCTGAACCACCGCCCCGGTGAGATTACCACTGGTGGAAGCCAGGGTCAGTGTGTTCGTGACCTGCGTCGCCGGATCCTCTTCAGTATAAGCCAAGGCGCCCCCTTCGATCGTTGTCGCGCTGACCGCAGCGGCCGTGGCCGTCCGAATCAGAGCGACGTCGTTGCCCGAACCGTCGGTGCCGGTGGCCACATCGTAGTTGTAGCTGATCTCGAATTCCTGGCCTCCGACCGTGATCAAGGCTCCGTCGGGGAGAGCCGTCAGCGCACCAGTGACCTCGTCGCGGAGATTGAAGGTGCCGGTCACAGCTCCCGTTGAAGTCTTGTCAATCAGGACGATGGCATTGGCGGCTCCGCTGGAGAGGACAGCCGAGGGATCGACCTGAATGCGAAGGATGGAATTGGACACGTTCACTGAGGCCGTGCCCCCGACGTCGATTTGATCATGCTGGGAAACTGGCGTGTTCCCGTTGATCTGGACCTGGAAATAGCGGTTGGTTCCGCTGAATGTCAGGGTCCCGTTGATGGCGAGGTCTTCGGTGCCATTCATGCCCGGGGCCAGGATGCCGCCGAGATAATGGTTTGATCCGGCGTCGGCGAGGGTCACGGAACCGTTGATGGTTCCCGTGCCGCCGAGGATGCTCCCGGCATTGATGGTGAAGGCGCTGCCTGCCGCCGTGGAGCCGTTGACGTAGAGCGCGCCGCTGTCGGCGTTGACGGTGGTGGCCGAGGCGTAGGTGTTGATTCCGGACAGGATCATGGCGCCGCGCCCAACTTTGGTGATGCCGCCGTTCGAAACAACGGCCTGGACATCCAGTTCCGAGAGGGCCGCGCCCGCTTCCCGGACATCGAACGTGCGGACCGTGCCGCCGAGGTTGAGATTGCCGGTGATGGTGGCCGGGGCGGTGCTGGTGGTTGAACCCGCTTCGCCGATGACGTAAAAGTTTCCTCCCGTCTTGGTAAGGGTGCCACTTCCCGTTGTGATGTCACCGCTCGAAGTGGCACCCACAAAAAGGATGATATCAAGATTGATACTGTCGTTGCTGCCGTTGAGATCGAGCAGCCCCGAGCTGGTCACCCAGATCCGTGCTGCCGCGCTAATCTGATCCGTGCCAGTGGCTCCGGTTTTGTAGCGAATGACATCGGCGTTGTCACCCCCGAGGGTGTCACCGACAATCACCTCCGCCACAGGCAAAGCGATCGCGGCGCCGGACTTGTTCAGTTCCACGACGCCTTCGTTGACGTAAAGCCGTCCTGCGCCGGTGTTGCTGGCGGTGCCGGAGAGTTCCAGGGTCCCGGCTCCCGTCTTGATGGCACTGTTGGTGCCAAAGGCGAGAACCCCGGCGCCGGCGCCGCCGAAGTTCAACGTGGAACCGGAAGACACGTCGATGGAGGTGTTCGTGAGGCCGATAGTGACGTTGCCCGTCACCGAGTTGGTGCCGTCCAGACTGCGGAGGGCTCCAGAGCCCCGTGGAATGGTGCCAATGGCAGTAGGAGAGCCCTCCCCGTTAAAAATGCCCGCGCCGCTCAGGGTGATCGCATCAGCGATGGAGATGCCGCCAGATAGCGCCAAAGCTCCCCCATTGCTGACGGTGGTGAGTCCCACCGACGATCCGAGAGAGCCATTGTTGGTCGCCAGAATGGTGCCCCCGTTTGCGTTGATCGTGGTGGTCCCGTTGAAGGTGTTGTTCCCGGTCAGGGCAAGCTGGCCCGCGCCGGCTTTGGTGAGACCTCCGGCTCCGCTCACGATGCCGGATATGGTCAGGTCATTGATGGCCGGCCCATCGTTGACGGTGAAGGTGCGGGTGGCGGTCATTCCAAAGTCGCCCGTGATGGATGCTCCCGACGAAGTGACCACCCCTGGCAGATAGGTCACCGTGACATTGTCATTTAAAGTGGAACCGCCGCCGGCAAAATTGATGTTGGCGCTGGAGACCGCACCCGCGAACAAACTGAGGGTGCCGTTGAAGGTGTCGGAAACTCCGGAGTCGAAGTGGAGTTGGCCGCTGCTCCGCACGGTCACGGCGCGCACACCGATCTGGTTGCTCTGCAGGAACACCAGACGGTCGGCGTTGGCGCCTCCAAAATCGTCACCGACGATGATGTTACCGTCGATGGCGTTGACCCCGGCGGTCTTGTTGAGCCGCAAATCCCCTCCCATCACGAAATACCCGCCGGTGATGGTGTTGGCGTTGCCGCCGGCCAGTTCGACAGCTCCGGCTCCAGTCTTGTAGAGGAACCGGTTGGTGGTAATCGTGGTGGTCGAATTGTTGCGGCTGCCGATGATTTGGCCGCTCAACGTCAGGGTCCCGGCATCCGAACCGAGGAACGCCGTGCCATTATTCCCATTGTCGGCGATGTTGCGAATATCGATCTGCCCGGAGATCGAGTTGGTACCGGCCACATTGCGCAGCGTGCCGGTGTGGGCCGCGTCGGTCGAGGAACGGTTGAGGAATCCGCGCGTCGTGCTGTTGTCCGGGTGGAAGAGAATGATGTGGCGGTTGGTGATATCCACGTTGCCCGCGGTGCCGTCGATTTCCAGAACAGCGCCAAGGTCTCCGCGCAGGTTGACATTGGCAAAGGCGCCTCCGCCCAGCGCGTTGGAATGGGCCACGCGAAGCACGCCTCCGTCGATCCGGATCCCCTCCAGCTGACCGAGCGTAAGGGTACTGGCTCCGACCAGAACGGTATTCCTAACGTTAAAGGTGTTGTTGCCGCTCAGGACCAGGGTGCCGATCCCGCTCTTTCCGAGAGTCAGGTTATTGTTGCCTCCTCCGATGGGCCCACTGAGTGTGGCGGTGACGCGGTTGTCGTCAACCTGGAAGAAGTGGGTTTCAGCCACGGTTGGTGCCTTCAACGTTCCCGTGCCGCTCAGCTCAATGGAGTAGGTCCCGCCGAAATCACGACGTCCCCCGAGCGTGATGACATTGCTCGCCGCATTGTTGTGAACCCAGGTGTTGGCGATGGCATTGGCGCCGGTCAGATCCATGCCTTCGGCCCGCAGGGTGCTGTTGGCAGTGTTGAAAGTCAGAGTGCCGGTGCCAAGCGAGGCCTTGTTGCCGAGGGCGAGGACACCGCCCTGAAGGGTGGTTCCGTTGGTGTAGGTGTTGGCGTTGTTGAGCACCAGGGTGCCGGCGTTGTTCCCCTTGATGAGGGCGCCGCTGGCCCCGCCACCGGAGATCACGGCGTTGATGACGAGATCGTTGAGGGCGGCGCCATCGTTGATCGTGAAGGTTCGGGTGGCGTTGCCAAGGCTGAGGTTTCCGTTGATCACCGCCTGGCTGCCGACGTTGTAAGTCACGGTGCCCCCCAGGGTGAGCGTGCCGGTTCCGGTGCTGACGGTTCCGCCGGTCATGGTGAGGGCGCCGATGCCGTCACTCTTGTTGTTGGTTGCCAGATCGAGGAAGCCGCCATGGTTCACGGTGACGGTGACTCCGCCAATCTGGTCCGCGCTGGCGGAGGATCCGTAGCGCACCGTGGCGGTGCCCGCGAACGTGTTGTTAATCGTCAGCGCGCCGTTGACTGCGGCCGCCGTGCCGCTCGTCTTGTTGAGTTCGAGGGTGCCCGCGGTCACGGAGACGGCTCCGGTTCCGGAGTTTGCGGCGCTGCCCCCGAGGACCAGGGTGCCATCACCCATCTTGGCGTAGTTCTGGGTCGCAAGGGTGGCGTTCAGCGTCAGCCTGCGGTTCGCCTCCACGCCGATGGCGGTGGTGCTGCCCATGGTGATCGCGGTCGTGTTGGTGCCAATGATGGCGTCGCCGTTGATCAGTTTCAGGGCCCCCTGGCCGTTATTATTGGAGCCGGTGCCGTTGATGGTAAGGGCCTCGTTACCCAGGTTCAGAGGGCCGGAGATGGCGTTAACCACCAGAGCGGCGCCGGATTTGATCGTGGTCCCACCCGCAGTGGTGCCGAGGGAGGCATTGCGGGTAATTTCCAAAGTTCCGTCGCCCACGGTCATGGTGCCTGAGTAGGTGTTGGCCGCGTCGAAGACGAGAGCTCCGTCCCCTTCCTTGAGTTCCACACCGCTGCCCGAGACAACCCCGCTCACGGTGAGCCGGGAGCCGCCGGCAGTGAACCACAGAGCCTCGGCCGCGCCGAAGCCGACATCATTGAGGATCAGGTTGTTGCCGCCCGAGTTGATCACCTGCCCCCCGGCCACGGTGAGGGCAGCACCACTGGAGGTGATACTGCTGCCATTGAGGAGGAGCGCATTGATGGTCTGGGCGGCGCCAATGGCCTCCGCGGAGGAAAGCTTTACGTTGTCCGTGGCCGTGGCCGCCGCGAGGGACGTCACAAAAGCGGCGTCATCGATCCCGTTGGCGCCATGGGTGACGAATTCCAGACCGGAGGTCGAAGCCTGGTCCAGGGTGGCCCAAGTCAGGGTGTTGTTGGAAACCGCCGGCAGAGTTCCGGTGAAAAGAATCTGATGCGAAGCCGAGCCGAGGTCGGCCCCCTCCGCAACAAAAGCAACGGTGGCGCCGCTGCCGCGGACCAGACCGGTGGCGGCAAGGGTGGACAAGGTGAGGTCCCCGCCATTGTGGACCGATCGAATCACCGAGGAACCGCCGCCCAGATTGTTGGCCGCCGCGTTGATGGTGAGACTATTGATCACTTCATTGACCGCGGTGCTGGCATGGCCCTGCTGCACCAGGGTTCCCCCCGTCAAGGTCACATTCGCCGTGTCCGCAATGCGTCCGCCAACGGCAGGATTGACGGCTGAAGAGTTGTCCAAAAGGAGGGTTGCTCCCGGATTGACCGTCACCGCCGTCGAAGCCGCCAGCGCGCCGTCCGCCCCTGAAAGCGCCAGGATTCCGTTGGTCACCGTGGTGGCGCCGGTGTGGCTGGCAACGGCCTGGAGGTCCAGAGTGCCCGCGCCAGCCTTGGTCAGGGCAAACGACGTTGAGGAAGCCAGGGTGCGAAAAACAGTCCCAGAACCATCGTCAAACGGAACGGTATAGTCCTGGCTGTTAAACGTTGAGGCCCCGATCGCGGAAAGCCCGAACCCTACCGAGTTTGGCCACCCAGCACCGCCACCTCCGGCACTGTTAAAGAACCGGAGTTCGATGTCGTGCCACCCGTCTCCAAGCGGCCCCATGCCGATATTGGCAGTCACATTCCCGGCAGGAGCGGTGTTGAAGTTCCCCGTGTTGGCGGTGGAGGTCGGGGTGGAGTGTGGATTGGTGCCGGAATTGTTGAGGATGCGGACCTGTCCATCAATGATCACCTGCACATTGTCATCGAAGTTCTCCGCGAAGGAAAATACCCCGTCGGGATGGAAAAACTGCCCGTAATAGACCGTGTTGGTGTTCGACGGGATGGTGTTGGACTCAGCATCGAAAGGAGTGAGCTGGACCCCCCAGGTGCCGACCGCGGGCAAAGCGCCAGCAAGTGCGCCAAGCCGATGCACGGACAGACCCGCTACATAGCCGTTCACATCGGGCACGAGCCGGTCGAGAGTCCCGCTGACCACGAGATCCGCGTTGGTGGAGGCGACGAGCGTGTCATTGACTGTGAAAGTCCCGTTGACGAGGACATCGCCGCTGAGCATCGCGGCTGGCGTGGCATCGTCGGTGGCCCCGAAGGTGCTCACGGTGACATCCCCGTTGACGCGCAGAGTGCCCGTCCCACTGCTGGCCATGGCGCTGGATTCCACTCCAGTGGTCAGGATCAGATTCCCGATCGAGGCGCTGCGGTTGTTGGTGGCAAGGTCCAGCCAACCGGTGCTGCCGACGGTGATACTGACATTGGGTAGGATTTGCGCGCCGCTTCCCGCCGCCGTGGTGTCCCAGCGGAGAATATCTCCGCCCGGCAGACCGCCACCGTCGCCGACAATCACGGCCCCCGTGCCGAGGGCAAAGATGCTGGTGGCCGCAGTTGCGTTGGAGCCGGAGAAGGTCTTGCTGAGCAGCAGCGTGCCATTGTTCACCGTGGTGGTTCCGGTGTAGAGGTTGGAATTCACCCCATTGAGGATGACCGTGCCGGGTCCAAACGTAGTGATGCCACCTGCGCCGGAGATGACCTGGCCGCCGGCGTCACCGCCGAGGTCGAGGCTGTCCCCGGCCCGCGCCACGTTAATCCAGGACGTGCCTGCGAGGGCGATGTTCCCGGTCAGGGTGGTGGTCTGGTTGCTGCCGCCGTCCAGGACGCGCAGGGCACCATAGCTGTTGAAGCCGACACCGTTGAGGGTGAGTGGCTCGGAGAGAGTGAGGCCGGGTTCAATCTCCAGGGTGAAACCGGAGTTCACCGTGGTGGTGCCGCTGCCTTTTACGGTCTCCGTGACCGCCGTGCTGAGCGTCACGGTGGTCGGCGTCACGACCAAAGCCGCTACATCGGCCCCTGCGAGTGGACCGCCAAAGGTCACCGTGTAGGTTGTAATATTTCCCACATTGGCAGCTCCCACGGTGATGTCTCCACCCAACAGCGCGGTGTAGGGAAGCGCATCCAAAGCCGCTTTAACGGCGGCCGCGGTGGCAAAGCCCGTCCCGGTGTCGGTCGGGATCGCTGCGGTGGTCGCTCCGTTGAACTGGATCGTAAAGCTACCCGCCGCCCCCGCAGTGATGGCGAAGGTCTGCACTTCGCTCACCACTCCGCCCAGGGCGTCGGCACTGCCCACGCGCAGGAATCCGCCGTTCACCGTGGTGAGACCGCCGTAAGTGTTGGAACCACTGAGCCGGGTCACTCCGTTGCCTGAGGTGGTCAGGCCTCCAGCTGAGGAGCCTCCGCCGTTTTGGATCAGGGCGCTGACTTCCGCCACATCGTTGAAGGTGTTGTTGGTCAGGTTCAGAATACGGTTGGCCGTGTCATTGCTCAGGTTGATCGTCCCGGTGAGGCTGGCCGTCACTCCCTCGTTCATGTTGAAGGCGAGAGTCCGGTTGCCAGCCGAGTTGGTGATCTCTCCGGACAGGGTGAGGTCCGTGTCACCTCGCAGGGTGAGGGTGTTGGTCAAAGTGATGTCCTGGGCAATGGTCGTCGCCGCTCCTCCAGGGAGGCCGGAGAGGGCGCTGCTGGCGGTGACGTTCAGCACGGTGGTAGCGCTGCCGAGAGCATTGCTGTTTGCAGCAGCCACGACCCCGCCGGCCAACTCGATGGTTCCCCCCACATACGTAGCGCTGTTGTCCGCCGTGAGTGCCAGAAGCCCGCCATTAGTCTTGCGAATCCGTCCCGTGCCGGTGAATCCGACTTTGGCGGAGACTTCCAGCTCCCTGGCCCGGATGGTGTCGGCGACGTCCCAGGCACCGTTTAGGTTGGTCGTCGAACCGGCCACGATGACGCTGCCCGTGGCAGGCACGCTGTTCATGATCCGCGAGGCCGGGGACGTGATGATCAGGGTGGTCAGGTTCAGGACTCCGATGTTGCCGCTGCCGTTGGTGATCCCATCACCTAAAGTAAGCGTGCCGCCTTTGAGGTCGATGTCCCCACTGGTGGTGGTTCCCATGCGCAAATAAAGCGCATTGGCGGCTGGTCCGACAATCGTTTCCGAGAAGCCGTTGAGGTCGAGTAGTCCATCCGTCTCCGCGCCCAGGAGGGCATTGCTGATATTGGGCTGATCAGCGAACTGGTTATCGGCCATCCAGCGGACGATCGCAGTACCAGCCGCTCCATTGTTGTCCCCTGCTTCCAGGCGGCCCTGAACAGCGGCGACTCCGGCCGATTTGTTGAGGCGAAGGATGCCGTTGGCCACGGAGGTGACGCCCGAATTACCGGTGCCGGGAATACCGTAGGTGTTGGCGGTGCCACCGGCAAACTCCAGGGCTCCCGCACCCACTTTCTGGAGACCGACGCCCGCAACGGTCTGACCGGTCTGACTGATGGCGCCGTTGATAACGAGATCCGCGCCCGTCTCGACATTGATGAGGATACGAGGAGCGTTGTTGGCGGTGGAGTTGGTGAAAAGAGTCACATTACCCTGCCAGGTGACGGTGCGGCCCGAAAGCACGCGCAGGGCTCCCTGCCCCTGGAACCCCGTCCCATTGCGGAGCGATTGGTTGCCATCGGTGGAGTTCGCCGTATCCAGGCGAAGCGCCTCGTTGAGGACGGTGAAATTACCGTCAATGATGAGCGAGGCATTCACGGTCAGGTTGCCATCCGCGGCTGAATTGACCGTAGTGCCCCCGGTCGCGTTCCCCAGGGCATTGGCATGGCGAATGACCACTTCGCCACGATTAATGAGCGTCTGGGAAGAGTAGGTATTCCCGGCCACTGCAGTCGGGGCGAGGACCAGACGCCCGAAATTCTGTTTCTCCAGGGTGCCGACTGATCCGCCATCCGCAATCGTGGCGGAGATGATGAGGTCCTCGACCGCGGAGCTGTCAGCGAGGTCGATGATACGGTTCCCGGCGGAGGCGGCTCCGAAGAGTTCCAGTTTGCCGGTGCTTCCGACCGAAGAATCCATGATCATGGCGGCGGCAGCAGGCACGCCACCGTTCAGGATGCGGACGGCGATACGTCCGTTGGTGGCAATGGTGTTGTCGATCCGCAGGGTACCGCCATTGAGATCGACATTGGCGCTTCCCGCCGAACCAATTTCCAAACCAAGGACGTCGTGGTTCGCTGCCGCAGCCGTGCGGCCGAGGAGTGTTTCCGTTTTTCCGTTCAGGTCAAAAAGGCCCGTCTGCATGATCCGGGTGCGGAACTGTCCGCCGTTGGTGCCCACATTGGCGTGGGAGATCTGTTCATTGGCCAGCAGTTTGAGCGTGGCTGAGTTGTCCCCGCCGTAATAGTTGCCGATGAACAACTCCTGGTTATCGTTCAAAGCGACCGCATTCACGCCAGCGGTCTTGTTCAGTTCCAAGGTACCTTCCCAGATGAGGGTGGAGGCTGTGAAAGTGTTGGCTCCCGTCCCCGCCAACTGCAGGGTGCCTCCCCCGAATTTGTTAAATCCATTAGTCCCGCTGACCACACCGGCATTTGCGCTGTTACCAATGATCAGCTTTGACCCCACATCAATAAGGATGCCGGTGCGGCCGGAGGCGAGCGCCACTCCGCCCAGCCAAGTGTTGGTCCCGGACACATTGCGCAGGGGCATGGCAGCTAACCAGGTTTCACCGTTGCCAGTGAGGGTCAGTGTTTCCGCAGGCACGGTGATGTTGTTGGCCAGCTCCAGGGTGGCGCCGTAATTGACATTGACGCCGCCCGCTGTGGTTCCAAAGGAACCGTTGCTCCGGGCTTGGAAGAATCCCTCGTTGATCCGGGTTTGTCCGATAAAGGTGTTGGCCCCCTCGGTGATGAGCCGCCCCGTGCCCTGTTTGCCCAAGCTGCCGGTGGCCCCGGCAATATTCGAGCTGATGGTCAGATCGCCGTCTTCCACGACAAAAAGGTTCGCGTCGACTCCGCCCAGAGTGAGGGTCGTCACCGTGGCATCGATTGAGTTGCCCGTGCCGTTGGAAATCAGGAGACCCGAATCAATGTTCAATGTGTTTCCGCTGAGGACGATGCCGCCATTGGCAAGAAGAACAGCGTTCGCCAGGGTGGCACCTGTAAGCGCCTGGCTGCCACTGAGTCGGACGTTCCGCGTCGCGGATGACACGCTGAAGTCTGTTCCGAAACTGTGGGTGCCCGCAATCCCAGACAAACCTGCAATACTAGCAGTGGTCGCTGTGTAAACCTCCAACAAATTATTGAAGGGTTTCACCGTAGCAGACGGATCGCGGAAAGAGGCGAACTGGAAGCCCAAATTCGGGCCGCCGGCCACGCGGTTTTCAATCACAGCGAAGTTAATGATGCCATCCGTCAGCGCAGGGGTAGTGGTGAAGGCGATGCGGTTACCAGTGGCGGCCCCCAGCTCGGTGCCTTCGCCGATGAAACGCACGAAGCGGCCGTTAGCCGCACCGCTCATGGAGGAAATGCGCCATTCCGCATCTGCCCCGGGCGCGACGATGGATCGAATGGAGCTGGACCGGTTGTCAACCAGGCCGATGCTGCCAATCGTTTCCCTGGAGTTGCCGGAAGCAGCGGCGATGAGGGTCAACTGACCACCCTGCAAGTTGATGGTATTGAGGTCACCGAGGCGTTGGTCGAGATTGGCTCCCGAGCGGTTGTCGACGATGAATTCCGCGTTTTCTCGGATTAGGAAGGTCGTGGTGTTGAGGATGGTGCCCTGATCGGCAAGGATGATTTTTCCGCCATTGGTTTCGATCTCGGTGCTGCCGCTGTAGGTGTTCCGGCCGGAGAGAGTCATGGAACCATAGCCGCGCTTGAAGAGCGACTGGGCGCCAAAGGCGTCGCCGATGCCGCCGCTGAATTCCACGTTTCCGGCCACGCCCACGTGGAAGAACGTGCGTCCGCCATTGAGCACGCCCATGTTGGCCGGGCCGGTGAAGAGCAGGTTGTTGCCCCCGTTGCCGAAAAAGGATCCGTTAACGAGGCTGTTGCCCAGGAGAATGACACCGTTCCCGTCATTGGTGGGCTGGAAAAGCATGGCGTTGGCCAGGGTGCGCGTCCCGCCCTGCCCAAACAGGGCCGTGTTGTTCTGGAACTCGATCGCCCCCGTGCTCAGGGCGGTGTCGGTCCCGACGGTGATGCCCCCGGACTCCAGATAGGTCGTGCCGGAGTAGGTGTTATTCCCGGTCAGCAGGAGCATGCCGGCGTTGGTTTTCCTGAAGCCGGCGCTGCCCGATATATTCGCGGAAATGATGAGGTCGACCGGGAGTTCAGTGCGGTCGGGCGCATCGATGGTCCGGATCACAGACCCCAGGTTGAGGTTTCCCCGGATCTCTGCCGCAACGACCGGGGTCCACAAGGTGGCTCCCGTGGCCGCTTCGGCGGCGATATTCCCGTTCAGAGTAAGCGTGCCGGTGCCGGTCGTCACTAGGGAGGAGGCACGCATCGTCAGCGCGGTCTGGGCATCGACGTTGCCGATCGTCTCATTATGGTCGTTCAAGTCAAGCCAACCGGTGGCACGGAGGTCGATCGGGGCGAGGAAAGTGGGTAATTGATTGTCCTGCATCCAGCGAACCACATCCGACCGGGAAAAGCCGTTGGTCACGTTGTTATCCCCAATGAAGAGGCGTCCCTGCATCGCGTTGACACCACCTGCGCCAGATCCCTTGTTGAGGAGGAGGATGCCTTCGCTGACTGTCGTGTCACCGGTGTAGGTGTTCGCCGTGGAACCGGCAAGCTCCAGAGATCCATTCCCTGTTTTGGTGATCCCGACCGGCTGGAGGCCGGTCCCATCGACGATGGCGGAAGTGACGGTCAGGTCGGACCCGATCGCTCCGTTGCCGACGCTGAAGGTCCTGGCTCCCGCCGCTGCACTGACACCAAAGACTTGGAGCGCCAAGGTGCCTCCCGAGATGGTGGCGCCCACCGGATTGCCGGTGCCGATGGTATAAACCGTGGTGTTGACGTTGGTCGTCAGCACTCCGCCGTCGCCAATGGTGACGTCCCCGGCGCCATTCGGTCCGACGACGAGTTCAAAGTTGGTGCCGAGGACCTCTGAATTTCCATTGAGGTCGAAGAGACCCGAGGAGTGCACCCGGATGCCGCGATCATCCCGCATCTGATCCGAGCCGCCCAGCTTCAGAGTCGCGGAGGGAGCGCCGGCCTTGTCGGAACCCACCTGGACGAAGTTGATCACCGCGTTGACACCGGGCTCCTTGTTGAGGAGATAGGTTCCTTCAAGAACACGGGTGGAGGCGTCGTAGGTGTTAAATAAGACGCCGCTGGTTTCCAAAGTGCCACCGCCGGTCTTGATCAGTTCCACGTTGTTGGTGATGGCCCCGCTCAGGTTCAGCCAGCTCCCGGTATCGACCCGGTACTGCACCTGTCCGGAATTAAGGACGGGGAACCCACCCAACTGCTGGGAAAGATTGGTCACGGGACCGGCCTGGTAAATGGTTCCGGCCCAGGAGTTGGTACCAGTCACATTGCGGATGGCTCCCATGTCGTTAAAGCCGATCCCTTCCAGAGTGAGTCCCTCAGTGAGGACATTGATCGAGCCGAAGCTGGTTTCCTCCAGCTCCAGGGTCGCCCCGGAGCGGACGTGGGTGCTGGACGAATTTGCAGCTCCGGTGCCATGAGCGCCAAGCGCGGTGGAGCGCTGGATGTTGAGGATGCCGCTGTTGATAAAGAACTGGCCGCTAAACTGGTTGTCCCCGGTGAGGATCAGCTTGCCCGCGCCATCCTTGGCGAGGGCGAACACCGCCCCGGTGATGGTGCTGCCGATCGTGGCGGTGCTTCCGGTCACGACCCTGAAGTAGGCACGGCTGCCGAGGGTGAGAACGTCCACGTCGATCCGCGCGTTGTTCCCGAGAACCAGACTGGACAGGTTGTTGCCGTTATTCACCGTGAGGGCAACGTCGGAGCCCTGCAAGATCGCCCCGTCCTCCAGGATGAGGGAGTTGATGGTGCGGTTGTCGGTGAGGGTGTGGACCCCGGCGGAAAGGCGAACGTTGCTCGTCGCGGTGGCCAGGTTGATGTCGGTCACATAAATGTCGTCAGGGAGGCGGATGATGCCAAACCCATCAGCCACGCTGGTGTAGGTCGCTTGGTCGATCCGGCCCGAGGCGTTCCGAACCGTGGCGGTGGGAGAAATGCCATTGACCATGACGGCGGAACCGCTGGGGGCATTGACGACAGTGACCCGGTTCGCGCCAGCAGCGGACAGCTCCGAGCCGAGACCGACAAAGCCGATGACCCCCTGACCGTCGAAACGCAAGGCGTTCATGACCAAATGGATTGACCCTGCCGTGGAATCCGTGGTGATGGCGGATCCGAGGTCGCCGCCCGCGACCACGAGACCAAGGCGCTCGGTGACCCCACCAGCACCGCCGGTGACCGAGAGCTCGCCGCCATTGATGCTGATGGCTGCCAGATCGTTGATCCGGTTGGAATTGACCGTGACAGTGTTGTCCAGCAACAGTCTGCCACCATCCTGGATCGTGAAGGTGGCGGAATTGAGGATCGATCCATTGCCGCTGAGTTTCAGAGTCCCACCGTCATCATTGATCGTCGTATTGCCACTGTAGGTGTTGGCATTGGTGAAAACAAGCGTGCCGCGCCCGTCTTTGTTGAGGGTGGCGGTGCCGTAGATGCCCTCACTGATCACTCCGGTGAAGGTCACCGTCTGCGCGGCGTCCATGGTCCGCAGAGTGCGGTTGCCAGTTAGAGTGACATTCCCGGTAAAGGTCAGGTCCGTCCCCAAAAAGGTGGGGTGACTGTCGAGCGAGATGTCGTTGGCAATGGTGCGCGGACCATTTACCCCGACGATGGCAGCCCCGTCAACCTGGTGTGAGAAAAGACCGGAGCCAAGGGCATTGTTGTGGCCGACTTCCAAAAGGCCACCATTGTGGATAATGGGGCTAGCAAGGGTGGCAAGATTGTCCCCGCTGAGGCGCAGGGTACCCGCGCCATCTTTCCGGAGTGCCACACCCGCGCCCCCGGCAATTTTGGCTGAGATGTCCAGGTCCGTGGCGATATTCTGTAACTGCGAGTCGCCGACATTGATATTCTTCAGGAGACTACCGGCACTCCAGGTGGAATTGACTCCCTGGGCTGATGACAGCGTCCCAATGTCAAAGGTGCCCGCAGCACCGACATACCCCGGACCATCCTGAATCGTGGCGGCGGGAGACACCCCACTGGACCCCTGGAAGGCCCCCAAGGTCAAAGTCGGTCCCGCCATGGTAAGGGTACCGCCTTTAAGGAAGATGTCAGAACTGTCGGTCACCCCGAGGGTCATGGTGATGTTTCCCACCGTATCGCTGAAGCCGTTCAGGTCGAAAAGCCCGGTGCTCGGGATGACGACGGTGGTCAGGCCGACATCGTATACGTCGAGATGCGGGATCTGGTCATTGGCGAGAAGCCTGACGGTCTTGGTGCCGGTGACCTCGTTGTCATCTCCAACATACAAGTTGCCGCCGATGGCGCTGACCCCGGCGGTCTTGTTCAATTCCAGAGTGCCCTGGAGGACACGGGTCTCGCCTCGGAAGACGTTGGCCTGGGTCCCGGATAGTTCGAGGGTGCCCTCCCCCACTTTGATCAATCGGTTTGTTGCGCTGAGTGCGTTGGCGATGACACCGCTGATGTTGAGCCGTCCGCCCGAATCCACCCCGATGAGGTTGTTGCCTCCGGCGAGATCGATGTTCCCCGCCCACGTATTGGTGGCCACCCCGATACTGCGCAAGGCGCCGAGCCCACCCAGCCCGAGATCGGCCAGAGTCGAGTCCCCAAAGCCGACCCCGCCCTCGCGGATCGCGAGCGCTTCAGTAATCGTCAGCGGGCCGTTGATGCTGCCATCAAGATGTAGGGCCGCACCCGCCTGGATTTGCGTGTCACCGGTGGTGGAGTCGCCCAGGGCGTTGTTGTGGGCGGCGACGAGGACGCCCTGATAAATTTCCGTAAGGCCTTGATAGCTGTTGTTTCCGCTCAGGGTCAGGGAGCCGGACCCCAACTTTTGCAGGCCGCCTTTGCCATCGATCACTCCGGACATGGTCGTAGTTCCCGCGCCGTCAAAAAACAGGGCCGAGGTACCGAGAATCCGCGATCCCACCAATTCGCCGGTGTGGATGGGACCGGTGAGATTCAGCGTGGACGCCGCATTGGCGTTCAGGATGGTCTGGGCGTTGATCAGGGTGATGTCCAGGGACACGGTGTTGGTCCCGGATTCATTGTTCGCCGTCAAGCCGCCGTTCAGTTCGATGCTGTTGCCGGTCAGCGTGTACCCACTGCCGGTGATGAGAATGCTGTTAAACCGCGTGCCCGCCGGGAGACCGCTGAAATCCACCGTTCCGCCGCTTCCCGCAAAGACGAGGTCGTCCATGGTGGAGGGCGCCACGCCCCCGACCCACATGGTGCTGTCGGTCACCGATCCGTCGCCGCCTTTCCAGATGAAGGCCGCGGTCAGGTAATCATTCCCCTGCAAAGAACCTGCCAGCGCTCCCTCGGCCTGCCCCATGGCCGCAAGACGGCGCTCACCGGTCTGGATGAAGCCATACATGAGGTTCCCCTGCTCGTCGTAGTTGTCGAGCAATCCCAGAACGTGCCCCTGCTCGTGCATCAGCGTGGTGAGCAGGTCGAAACCCGCCGCCGCCTCATTGTTGTAGGCATAGAGATCGGTCGCGGATTGGCTGGTGCCGAATTCCTCATCCGCAAACGGTGTCTCGTCGACAAACCATCCCCTCCCGGCGGCATCCACGTCGATCGTGATACCCATCCCGTTGGCCACTCCAAGCCGGTTTCCGTCGAGATCGCGGATGTCATACGTGATGGATTTGAGCAGAGCGACCTGCTCCTCCGAAAGACCGGCGGATTGCCACCGGTCCGCAGCCACCCGGGCCAACTCTGTCACCTGGCTCTGGGTCAAGGTCAGGGTGGCACCCGGAGTCGCCACGGTATGGTCGCCCGCCATCAGAAGACCGGACGATTCGAGCGAAGCCCCTCCCGAGTCATCGGTCGGCGCCACCACGGCGTCCTTTAGATCAGATCCCGCCCCAGGCTGGTCCGTTCCGCTCTCCGTCATCGAAAGTGCCACTCCGGACAGGATGGACCAATCGCTCTCCATCTCCTGGCCGGTGTTGGAAAAGCCTTGCCATCCCGTGTTTTCCGTCACTCCTGCCGGAGCCGGATGGAGAGCGGTCTCCTCACTGTCCCCTCCGGCTTGCGGACTCGTGGTGAAATCAGCTCCGTCGCCATTGACTGCGGAGACTCCCTCGGCAGAGGCCACTGCCGCATCAGTCTGGGAACTCCCCGTCTCGACCTGCTCCCCTGCGTCGACCGGCACCGCTTCTGGCGCCGCCGTTTCTGAACCGGCTGACTCGACGCTCACCTCATGAGCCGTCACCGGACGGTCTTCGGGAGGGGCTTCCGGCGCTGGCGCCGGGGATCCCGAGAACAGAATCCGCGGCTCCAAAGCCTCGAACCGCACCCGCAGGGCACCGGGCTTGCGCCGAACGGGAGCCGAGCCCTTCTCCGCTTCCCGGTGGGTCGGCACACTCCAGACAATCCGCGAGGGCGGCTGGCTCGGGCGCACGACCGCTTCCCACCCCCCGGTCTGCACCATTTGATGCAACTGACGAGCCCTGGCCAGGGCCTCCTGCTTTTTGGCGCAGCCTGTAGCCAGGCTTTCCCGTCGGTTTTGATGCTCAATCCAGACAAAGTATTCCGTGCCGGAACGCCCATCGCCTGTTTTGGGCACGTGGAGGGCTTGGGTCAAGGCTTTGTCAAGATCTCGGGTCTGGGAATCTGAGATGGAGCGGGAGGACTTTCTCTTCATAGGGGGGGGACCTGGCAGGCTGTCACACAAAAAGGACGGTTTCTTCAATGCGGTTGAAACAAGCATCTAGAAAAACGTCTCAATATTCCGAAACTACCAAGGAAGCAGAATCCGAACAATTAAAAACCCCAACTTGTGGAAATAATTTGATAAGCTGAAATCCTTTGTGAACTGGTGAACTCTATTCGAAAGGGTTGGACACCCATTTCCAGTTTTTATTCCGCTGGTGGTGGAGGAGCCACATCCAGTGGCACCTCCAGAAGTCATATGGTCACGGAATTGCAAAATAAGCTTGCCCCCATTGAAGCCCCGGTCGAAGAATGCGCCTTCTCCCATGCCCCCATCCTCCCCACCCTTGAGACGGAGTCTACTTTTCTGGGGCATTGTCCTGGTTGATGGAGCTCTTTGGGTGGCGGCCTTCACCTGGCAGCCTCCGGAAGTCCATTCAGCGCCCATTCTTGCGGTGAATGTCTGGCCGGGCACCGAAACCTTCATCGTGGCCAGAAACTCCGGGAGGATCCCGAACCAGACGATCAATTTCGTGGAGATTTCCTGGAGTTCCTCCGCCATGAGAGCCTTCGCCAATCACGCGCTGGACGCGGCGGTCCTGACTTTGAACGAAGCACTCCAACTCAGAGAGTTGGGACAATCCATGAAAGTGCTGGCGGTCATTGACGAATCAGTGGGGGCTGACGCCCTCGTCGGCAAACCCGGCATTTCCCGTATGGCGGATCTGAAAGGACGGAAAGTTGCCGTGGAAATGCGATCCGCCGGGCAGTATCTGCTGGGACGGGCCTTGCACGAAGCCGGGATGAGCTGGCAAGACGTGGAGATGGTCCCGATCATTGCTCCCGAGTCCGCGTTGGCGTTTGGGGAACTCGGGGTGGATGCGGTGGCCACTGCCGAGCCTTGGCTGACCCATCTCCTCAAAAACGGCGGGACCGTTCTGTGCGACTCCTCCAAGTTCCCAGGAGAAATGCAGCGCGTTCTTGTGGTCAGGGAGGACCTGGTCAGAAAGAACGCCGCAGATTTGGCCGATTTGGTGAACGCCCATTTCGAAACCCTTCCGCTGCATACTCAACCGGCCCCCGTGCTCAAAGTTCTCCAACAGAGGGAAACCCTCACTCCCGTGGAATGGGAGGCTGTTTTTTCCAAAATCAGGATGGTGCCGCGGGCGGACCAGGGAAAGTTTCTCTCCGGCCCTGGCGCACAATTGAAGGAGTCGCTGACCATCGTCCATGAGCATCTCAAAGCCTACGGAATGATGGAAGATGCGGCGGATTGGGAGATTCCGCTCGATGACCGGTTTGTCGTCCCATGAGATCTCTTTCACCACTGTCCAATCGCATCAAGCTGCCGGCACTGGTGTTTCTGGTTGGCTTGGTGCTGATCACTCACCACACCTTGAGGAGCTACCGCCAGAATCTGGAGGAGCAGCGCAACCGGATGCGTTTGGAAGCCGCCCAGTCTGGCGCCCAAATCGCCGGCATGGCCCAGCATCTTCTGCGGAAAAATCTCCCTCAATCCGTGGATCTGTTGATGAGTTATGCCTCTGTTTCTCCTGATCTCGAATTGGCGGCGGTGGTGGATCCCCGGAGCGTGATCCGGCACTCCTCCCGCAAACAATGGGAAGGGGTACCCCTTGCGGAAAGTCCGCTCGCTGGCATGGCAGCGCTGGCGGAATCCGTCCGATCGAATATGGAGGGCGCCGTGGCTCCCGATTCATCCGGCGCCCTGCTTTCCGCCGCCTTTCCTTACTGGGAAAAACCCGACAACCGCTCCAAGGGAGTCGTTCTTCTGCAATACCATTTGGGCAGGCTGGCCGCGATCGCCCGGCGGGAGACGCTCCACGAAGCGGTGGCCCAATCGTTCGCCCTCAGCGCCGGTAGCCTGCTTTTCTGGCTGATGCTGATGGAATGGAGAGCTTCCCAGCGCCTTGCCCGGGTCGTGGACCAGGCAAGGACGATGGTCAGAGGCGGGTCCCCCTCCCAGCCCATCGAAGGGGAAGACGAACTGGCCCGGTTCTCCCGCTCCTTCTCGGAGGCCGCCCACCGGATCGATGAAACCGAACTGCAATTGACCCAGTTGGCGGCGCATATCCGCGAAGTCTTCTGGTTCGCCCCGAACGTTCGCAAGCCTCTCCTCTTCGTCAATCCCGCTTATGAGGAGATTTGGGAGAGCCCTGCGGCCGAACTCCGGACCCGCCGGTGGGCGTGGCTAAAGCGGGTCCTGCCGGAAGATCGCCAGAAGGCCATCGCGTTTCTCAGCCATCTTCAGCAAGGGGCTGAAACAGCGCCGGTGGAACTCAGGCTGAGCTTCCCGGAGAACCGCCGCAAATGGGTCGAATGCCGGGGCTTCTCGGTGGTCACTCCCCAGGGGGCCATCCGCGCCATGGGAGGGCTCGCCACGGACATTTCAGAGCGGAAAAATGTGGATCGACGACTGATGGAGACCGCCGAAGAGGAACGGATGAGAATCGGTCAGGATCTCCATGATGATGTCTGTCAACGCATGGCCGCCGCTCTGTTGAAAGGGGGGATCCTTCACAACAGCCTGAACAAGGAAGGCCTGCCACAGGCGACCCTGGCCGATCAGATGTGCACCGAACTCGCGGCGGCCACCGACATTGTAAGGGGATTCGCCCATGGCCTCGCCCCCGTGGTCCTGGAAGCGGAGGGACTGGCCCCGGCCCTCGCCCACTTGGCGGCCTTCATGGAGACTGCTTTCGGGGTTCCCTGCTGGACCGTTTGCGTCGACCTGCCCGAAGGCCTGGCCCCGGCCGACACCACCCATCTCTACCGGATCGCGCAGGAGTTGGCAACCAATGCCGCTCGGCACGCCCAACCCACCGGCATCGGCATCACGCTGGCCCGGGAAGGGAAGAACCTCGTGCTTCAGGTTTCCAATGATGGTCAGTCTTTTGATGGCAATGCCGGCACCTCCAAAGGCATGGGGTTGCATGCGGTCCGCAAACACCTCGATGCCCTCGGTGGCAGCCTCCACTTCAAACCTTCTCCCCAACTCCTCGGCGGAACAGTCGCGGTTTGTGAAATTCCCCTGCCCAGCCACCCAGATTGATATAGCCATGAACCAGCCTCCAGTCCAACCTGTCTGCAAGGTCGCCATCGTGGACGACCACACCCTCATGCGGGAGGGAATTCGGCTGTTTGTGAACAGCCTGGATGGCTTTGCGTGCGTCTGGCAGGCCTCCTCGTGCCGGGAAGCCATCGGACTGATCGAGCAGGATCGTCCGGACTTGATGATTGTGGACATCACGCTTCCCGATCGCACCGGTCTGGAACTGATCAAAGACCTGTCGGTCTCTCACCCCGACGTCGCGCTGCTGGTGCTGTCGATGCACGACGAGAAACTCTACGCGCTCCGCGCCTTGAAAGCCGGAGCGAAAGGTTACGTCATGAAGCACGCCCCCCACCAGGAACTGGAAGCTTCCCTGCGGAAGGTCGCCGCCGGAGGGATTGCCGTCAGTTCCGTCATCTCCGACATGGTGGTGGGCGCCTTTTCTGGAAGCGGCAAAGGGCGGCCCGACCAGGAAATTCATGCCCTGACGGATCGGGAGTTTGAGATCTTCCAAAAAATCGGCAAAGGTCTGAGCACCAATGACATTGCCACCGAACTGAACATCAGTCCTAAAACAGTGGACGTGCACCGTCTCAACATCCGGACCAAACTCCGGCTGGAGGACGGCGGTGCCCTGACGCGATGGGCCATCCGTTGGATGGAGGCAAGTCATCATGAGCAACCCTGAACGACCTCGGGCTCGTCCCTAAGCAAGTGCTTTAGAAACAGGCCAGTCGAAGCCTGATGGCGGACGCACCGCACCCGAGGCAGAGTGGAGTGTTCTCCCCTTTGCCTCCTATGCCCCCCGAAGTTACCCCTCTGGTTCACGAAAAACCCGATCCCGCCAAGCTCCCGGCGGAAGCCGGCGCCAGGTTCGTCGGCAAGTCCGCACCCCGTCCGGGCCTGCGGCCTCACCGCTCCGCATCTGGGAAGGGCCCGTGGGGACAAATCGATCGCGTGCCGTTCTTCTTGGAAGCCCCTCACCATTTGATCGAACGGTTCCCGTTGCCCAATCCCAAACCCCGCTGGTTTGCCACCGCCGCGGAAGCCAGCCAGGTGCTGGACCGACTGGTGCGGGCGGGACTCCCCGGTGATTTGCTTCAGGCCATCAATCAGCCGGCAAACCGTGCCATCGTGGGAGATCAGATTGTTTTCTTCCCACCCGCCCTGAGCGTGCTCCAACTTCCCCCGGAGGTGAGGGCTTCGATTTACCGCGAACTGCGTCGATTCCCCGCCAATGTCGACATGGTGGGACCGGTCGTGATCGCCAACAACGATGTGGATGATTGGTTCTCCCAATCCCGGCTACGCCCGGATCTGGTTGCCCTCATCAAACGGATGTGCTATCCGCGGGGGGACGCACTCGTGTTCAGCGATGCCGCCGTGCTGATGGGACATGTCCAAGGAGAAACCGAAGCCAGGTTATTGGCCAGAGCCTTGAGCCGCACCCGAACCCTGATGGCGAAACTCGTCTTTGATGGCTCGTCCAAAGTGGCGGAGATGACCGCTTACTGGACAACGGGACCGAACCGGCGGATGCGCAATATCGGGGCCATCCTCCAATCCATCGCCGCCCTTCCCGAAGGCAACACCCTTGACCTGGCCCACCTGCTCCCAGGACTCGCCCGCAATCTGTTGTTCTCCTACCCGGATGTTTCCATGGTGGCCCATGGTCAGGTGCCAGACTGCCACTGGACGTCACTGAATTTCTTCAAACCAACGCCGGAGCCCTTGTATCTGGATACCCGAATTGCGACCTCGGTGGTGCTGGAGAGTTACAACCAAGTCAAGCCACCTTATCATTTTGGGGACCTTCTGGTCCTTCTCGACAACCTCCAGGGGAACGCCTTCCACTCCTGCGTTTATATTGCCGATGACATCGTGTTCACCAAGAATGGCCGCAACCTGCTTTCTCCGTGGGTCTTCCAGTCGCTGGACCATTTGAAGAAAACCTACCTTTTCGAAAACAACGGTCGCATCCAAGGCTACCGGGCAAAAGAATCCCTCGGAGTGATCTAAGAATTGGATTTCCGGACCAAAAAGGGGCCAACTTTCCGAGGCCAACATCCCGAGGGCATCGCAGTCGGACCGGAGCACCGCGACCACGCCTTCCCGAGTGGTGTCCCTCTGGCCGAAGGACACCCGGCGCCAAAATTCCGGGTTCCGGCACAGGCTTGACGGCAGGCTCGACCGAAGGTCAATTCAGGGAAACCATGGAGCATTGTTCACTCATTTTCCGGCCTTCCCCACCCCGGTTCAGCCCCCACCAGGCAACAGCAGTAGCCCCTTGTTCAATCCTTCGCGGAGGACTCCGCAGCCAGCAAGACGGGATTGACCAAGACCAGGCTGCGGCATGGCGCCAGCGCCAGAGCCGTCCATGAAAATTCACCATCTCGATACCGCGGCGGCCTATGCCAGCCTGAACAGCGGCCCGGCCGGGCTGGAGGAGGCGGAAGCCGTGCGCCGTCTCATGGAATACGGGCCTAACCAGGTGGAGGAAATCGCCCGGGAATCCTTGCTGGTGTTGTTTGCCAAAGAGTTTGGTCATTTTTTCGCCATCATTCTCTGGGTTGCCGCCGCTTTGTCCTTCTTTGCGGAATGGCGCCAACCTGGGGAAGGCATGATGATGCTCGGATTCGCGATCACCGGGGTGATCCTCATCAACGGAGTGTTCTCCTTCTGGCAGGCTTACCGTGCCGGGCAGGCATTGGCGACACTCAGGAAACTGCTGCCGCACAAGGCCCAGGCGGTCCGTTCCGGAACGGTCGTGTTGCTCCCGGCAGCGGAGCTTGTTCCCGGGGATGTGATCCTGCTGGAGTCGGGCGACCTTGTGCCGGCAGATTGCCGCTTGGTGGAGGCCTTCGGGGTCAGGGTCAACAATGCCACCATCACCGGCGAGTCTCTCCCCATGGTCCGGGATGCGGAGCCCTCCGGCGAGACCGAAGCCCTGCACAGCCGAAATCTCCTCCTGGCGGGCACCTCATTGGTATCCGGCAGGGGCCGGGCTCTCGTCTTCGCCACCGGATCGCACTCCGCCTTCGGCCGGATCGCCACCCTCACCCAGGAGACAGGCGACACGGCTTCCCCGTTGCAGCGCGAGATCAGCCGCGTCAGCCGCATCGTCGCCCTCTTCTCGCTGTCGCTCGGGGTGGTGTTTTTTGCCGTGGGGAAAATGATCGGTCTGTCCTTTTGGTCGAATTTCATTTTCGCCATCGGCATCATTGTTGCCAATGTTCCGGAAGGATTGCTCCCGACGGTGACCTTGGCCCTCGCGATGGCCTCCCAACGAATGGCGAAACGCAAGGCGCTGGTCCGGCATTTGCCCGCGGTGGAGGCGCTCGGTTGCACAACGGTGATCTGCACTGACAAAACCGGCACCCTGACGCGCAACCGAATGTCCGCGAAGTGTCTTTTTCTTTCCGAAACCTCCATCACCATCACCCCGGAGAGGATCACCGCCCTGAGCGGAAGCCACCGGCGGTTTTTCGAGGTGGCCGCTCTTTGCCACGATTTGCAAAAGACACAGGGAGAGTGGCTCGGGGATCCCATGGAGGTTGCCCTGATTGAACTCGCCGGGACGGCATTGGCCTCTCTGCCCGATCATCCTCGCCTTCAGGAAATCCCCTTCGATGCACAAAAACGGCGGCTTTCCACCATCCACGCAACGACTGAGGGTCCGGTCCTCTTCTGCAAGGGCGCTCCTGAGTCGGTGATCCCGCGCTGTGTCCGGGTTGCCATGGACGGAGCAACGCCCAGCCTCACCCCGCCGTCCATTTCGGCCTATCTGGCGGCGGCAGAGGACATGGGAAAGGCCGGTCTGCGGGTTCTTGCCTTCGCTTGGAAAACCCTGCCGGATAACTTCGATCCCGCGACCGCCGACGAAGAGATGATCCTGGGAGGGCTGGTGGGCCTCGAGGACCCTCCCCGTCCCGGGGTTACCAGGGCTCTGCAACAGTGCCGCGAAGCCGGGATCAAGGTCATCATGGTGACCGGAGACCATCCCCGGACCGCTGAAGCGATCGCCCGCGAAATTGGATTGATCCGGTCTGAAAAACCAGTGATCGTCGGCGGCACCGAGCTCAGCCACCTCTCCGACATCCAGCTCCAGCTTGCCCTCGATGCCCCGGAAATCCTGTTCGCTCGCGTGGAAGCGGAGCAGAAGATGCGCATCGTCGTGGCTCTGAAAAACAAAGGGGAGATCGTGGCGGTCACCGGCGACGGCGTGAACGACGCGCCGGCCCTGCGCAAAGCGGATGTTGGCATCGCCATGGGACTCAGCGGCAGCGATGTGGCCCGCGAGGCCGCAGACATGGTCCTCCTGGATGACAACTTCACCAGCATCGTGGCCGCCATCGAAGAAGGCCGCGCCGTGTTCACCAACATCAGAAACTTTCTGACTTACATCCTCACGTCGAACGTGCCGGAAATCATTCCCTACCTCGCATTCATCATCTTCCGGATTCCCCTGCCGCTCACCATTATCCAGATTCTCGCGGTGGATCTCGGAACCGACATGTTGCCGGCCTTGGGACTCGGCGCCCAAAGCCCCGGACCCGGCATCATGAAATCGCCACCGCGCCCCCGGTCGGAGCGTCTGCTCAACGGCCCCCTCCTCGCCCGGGCCTATCTGTTTCTGGGCCTGATCCAGGCCGCGGCAGCGATGGGGGCCTATGGCTATGTCCTCCACTCCGGGGGATGGCATTACGGGCAAACCCTCGCGGCGGAGTCCCCGCTCTATCTGCAGGCCACCACAGCTTGCCTCAGCGCCATCGTTATCCTTCAGATAGCCAACGTCTTTCTTTGCCGCAGCGACCACCTGTCCCTGTTCTCCCAGGGATTGGCGGGCAACAAACTCCTTTTCGTGGGCATTGCCGCGGAACTCTGCCTGATCCTGCTGATTGTTTACACTCCATGGGGCAATGCGGTCTTCGGCACCGCTCCGATCGGGAAGGACGTCTGGGGCCTCATCCTCCCTTTCGCGCTCGCCATGATCGTGCTCGAAGAACTGCGGAAATGGGTCTACCGGAAACGGGCGCGGGTACCCGCAGCTCGCCCGTGACGGACGACCGCTCAGGGAGCCAGTGCGCCCCTCCGCCGAAAGCTCTCAGACTTTGCAAATCAAGCCTTGTGAGCTCGGTTTTGATGCAGACATTGACTTTCTGCGGTAGGTTGAGGGATGTTATCCGCCTCTTTTGGAGACCGCGTGGGACCAGCCAGACCGGACCGGTCTTCTCCCGATCTCCGGGAGGCCTCGGGTTGGGGACGTTGGCGGTTGAAAGTGACCCATCGGGATGTGGTCCTGGCTCACCTGCCCCCCGCCTTGGACGGTTTCCGGATGGTTCAGATCAGCGATCTGCATCTTGAGCCTTTCACCAAGCCCAAACACATCCTAAAAGTCGTCGCGGCCTGCACCGCGCTCGCGCCCGACCTGGTCGTCATGACCGGTGATTTTGTGACCCATTCCGCCCATTCCATCGGTCTGCTGGCCGAGTTATTGGGGCCGCTGCAGCCACCTTATGGCGTCCATGCCTGCCTGGGAAATCACGATTTCTGGTGCGATCCCGTGGCGGTGGAAAAGGCCCTGCAAGAGCGGAACCTGGGGGTGCTCCGCAACGAGACGCGACGCATCCACACCGACCGGGGAGTCCTCCAACTGGCTGGAATGGACTCACGCTACATTGGCAAACTGGACCTCCGGGCGACCCTCGCCAACGTGAACGTGAAGGAGCCACTGGTCATCCTGATGCACGAGCCGGATGTGGTCGATGAGCTTGCGGCAGCGGGCCTCGAAGCACTGCAGTTGTCCGGTCACACCCATGGCGGCCAGCTCCGCTTTCTCGACCACACTCCGATGGCGTTCCGGCGCCCCCGGTGGGGCAAGAATTATCTGGCCGGACACTACAAGGTGGGTTCCATGCAGCTCTATGTGAACCGCGGCATCGGCTGCGTGGGCGTGCCCCTGCGCGTGAGTTGCCCTCCGGAAATCACCGAGATCACCCTGCGCAGTCCCCTGCTCCATCGGGATCCCACGGTCTTCCCCTTGGCCTGAACCAGCCGGCAGCATTTCCCTGTGCCATGGGAAAAGGGAATGAATCGCCTGCCCAAACGCCCCTAGGCTTAGATTGATCGGATCATCCTATGCGCCCCGGCGCCGCCAAGCAGTCTTCCCTGCGGCGGAACTGTTGGAGACTTTCCTTGCCTGAAAATCTCTGGGTTTCTGAATTGCCCAAACGACTCATCGGAGACAGCCTGAGTGAAACGGAGACAGCCGAAGGCAACGCCTTTGACAGCGATTCGCTGGACCGGGATCTCGCCCAATACCATGGGATTGAAATGATCGCTCCGAACCGCTCCAATCGGATCCGGCGGACTTACGACGGACGTTCCCTCCGCCGCCAGATCCGAAGTTGCCAAGTGGAGCGTCTTTTCGCTTGGCTTCACAACATCAGAAGGTTGGTGGCCCTTTGGGATTACAACCCAGAAAACTTCTCCGCCTTTTTTTACCTCGGATGTGCTCCCCTCCTACTCAAACAGTCTATGAAACTGCTTCCAATGGTGGAACTCTTAAGGAATTACATGGAACACCACCGTTAACTGCAAGGCAACGGCAATGACCAACAAGACGAACCACAACATCACCCATGATCTGTTCAACCCAATACGCGGCAACCTCCAACAGATCAGTCCCGCCATCACAACGACACAGGCAATCAGAGAACCAAGAAAAAAGCCCCAGCCTGCGGGCGACAAAATGTAAGGAACCAAGATCAGGCTGCCTGCAGCGCAGATCAGTCCGAGTTCTCGATAGTAGCCCCACTTTTTTTCGCCCAGAACGAACCAGGCCAAGCACAACTGAAGCGCCCATTTTCCACCGGCGATCGCACCTGACAACCACATTTGGCGCTCGGAGGAGTAGCCTCCATACGATTCAATAAATAGCCAAGTCAGCATCGCACTGATGCCAAACCCAGCAATGGCGATGATCATTTGTGTTCTATGGGATGACATATTTGATGAATGGATTCAACAGTCTGGCGCCATTTTTCGGGTGGCGGAAAGCCGGGGTTCGCAGGTGGCCGCTGGCGCAATCGCCCATCCAAACCGAACTTGGCCCCGCCACACGAGCCTGTCCAGAAGGCAACGCTACACCATCGTCGGCCTCTCGCGCAAGAGGACAACAGGCAATGCCATCGTCGCGGGTTGTCCTCCGCCCTCCGCCGGCCCACGTCCTATCGCAAGCGCGGCCGCATTAAAAATCAGGTCATGATCGACAAGTATCCGCCCATCTGCGACCCCGAAAATGCCTTGGCCACTCAACTCCTTATACTACCTCCCCAAACTCACCCAAAAATTCTGCGCCAGGATTTGGGATCCGCCCTCTCAATTCAGACAGACCGGGCTCACTCTGCGGCGTCCACTTTTGCGGCGGAGTTCCAATCGTCAGTTCCAGGTCTTGAATGGAACCGTAGTCCTCGAATGGAAATTCCCATGGAGTCCGGAAGCCGCCCCGACCGAAGCACGTCGTCCCCATGGCCACAAGAGCGAGAGCTCGGCGAAGTGGGGCATTGATCCATTTGGCATCAGTCGTGTCCTCGAGATTCCCGACACGCCGATGATTCCCGATAGCGCCAATGCGCTTGCGGACTGGATTGACGAA
This sequence comes from Akkermansiaceae bacterium, assembly GCA_024233005.1. Taxonomy (GTDB): domain Bacteria; phylum Verrucomicrobiota; class Verrucomicrobiia; order Verrucomicrobiales; family DEV007; genus JACKQE01. Next base: position 305,200 of record JACKQE010000004.1, read on the forward strand.
CCGGCCCGGCGAGAGTCAAGTAGCTGGGAATGAACGGGATTCTTCTTACCCATCTCCCGCGCAGGTGGCGGAACCGCGACAAGATCGCCTGCCTGGTTGTGCTGGGGTTGGCTTTGGGACAAACGTCCCGGGGCGAGGGACCGACGGAATCCCGTCCCCTGCATGAGCGGATCGATGCCCTGGTCAGCCGCCAATTGGAATCGCGCAAGCTCATCCCCGCCAAACTAAGCAGTGATGCGGAGTTTGTCCGCCGGGTCTATCTGGATCTGAGCGGCGTCATTCCCACCGCTCAAGAGGCCCGGACCTTCCTCGATGATCCTGCCCCGGACAAACGCGCCCGGCTGATCGACACCCTGCTGACGGCCCCGGGGTATGCGCTGCACATGGCGCGGGTTTTTGACGTGATGTTGCTGGAACGAAGGGTGCCGGCCGGCGGCACCGCCGTCGATGTGCCCCTGCCGGCCTGGAGGGACTACCTCAGCGAGGCTTTCGCCGAGAACCGGCCCTGGGATGTGATGACCCGGGAATTGCTGGGGGGCGACGGCTCCGACTCGGATCGGGGTGCGGCGGTGCGATTCTATCTGACCCGCGATGTGAACGCCCATCAACTGACGCGGGATGTCGGGCGCCTGTTCCTCGGGATCGATCTGCAATGCGCCCAATGCCATGACGATCCGCGCTTCAAGGACTATCGCCAGGAGGACTATTTCGGCCTCTACGCATTTCTGGAGCGTTCCAAGCTGTTTCCTGTGAAACCGAAAGGCGCCCTGCTGGGTGAACTCGCCGTGGGAACAACCAAGTTCACCTCCGTCTTCACCGCAAAAAGCGGGGAGACTTATCCCCGACTCCCCGGGGGAGCCCTGCTGGCCGATCCCCAGCTGGAAAAGGACCGGGAATACCGGGTCAAACCCGGCCCCAAGGAACGGGGCATTCCGGTCTATAGCCGGAGAGTGGCCCTGTCTGAACACCTGCCCCGGAAGGAAACTCCCGGTTTCACCCGCAACCTCGCCAACCGGCTCTGGGCGCTGATGTTGGGACGCGGCATCATCCAGCCGCTCGATCTCAGTCACGCAGGAAACCCGCCTTCGCATCCCGAGTTGCTGGCCGAACTGGAGGCCTGGCTCGCCGCGCACCACCATGACATTCGCGGCCTGCTCCGCGAGATCACCCTGAGCAGGACCTACCAGCGCTCCAGCGAACTGCCCGATGGCTCCCCTCCGCCGCCCGACGCCTTCGCCGTGGCTCCGCTGCGGGGACTGACGGCAGAGCAGTTCCGGTGGTCGCTGCTGCAGGCGACGGGACGGATCGAAGCCCACCTGGCAACGCTGGATGCCCAGCCCAAAAAAGCCTCCGCCGCGGAAACGCCCGCCTGGAAGCAGCTGGCCGACCGGCTGGAACCGCTGGAGCGTCCCAGCGCGGCACTCCTGGCCGCATTCAGCGGGCTTCCCGGCCAACCGGAGGAAGGCTTCCAGCCGACGGTGGATCAGGCCCTGCACCTGCTCAACAGCGAAAAACTGCTGCCCTTGTTGAAGGCCGATCCCGGAACCTTGCTGCATCGTCTGAGCACGATGGAGCAACCGGAACCGTTGATTGGTGAATTGTATTTCAGTGTGCTGTCCCGGCCACCCGATGCCGAGGAAATGTCCGAGGCCAGTCAGCAGATCGCCGCAGCGGGATCGCCGGAAGAACGAAATGTCGTTGTGAAAGCCCTGAGCTGGGGACTGTTGTTGTCAGCAGAGTTTCGCCTGAACCATTGAATTGCCCCCGATGAAGTTTACCCAGACGCACCGCTCCGATGAATACCAGACCCGGCGACGCTGGCTGACCGGAGCCGTTGGGACGGCTGCCGCCCTGGGAGCCGCCCCGCTGGCGGGAGCGGCTCCCCTGCAGCCCCGCAAACAGCTCCTGCTTCTCTTCTTGTCCGGCGGGGCAAGCCAATTCGAGACTTGGGATCCCAAACCCGGAGCGAAAACCGGCGGTCCCTTCCGCGCCATTCCCACCTCGATCCCCGGAGTGCGGATCGGAGAACTGCTGCCCCACACTGCGAAAGCGCTGCACCGCCTGACAGTGGTGCGCAGCGTGGTGTCCAACATAGCAGACCATTTCCAGGGGCACTACGCGCTCCAATCCGGGCGCATTGCTCCCGGGTATCCGGTGCTGGGCTCGGCGGTGGCGAAGCTCTTGGAGAGACCGGACGATGTCCTGCCGGGATACGTCTCCATCCGACGCAACGGCCCCAAGGCCTACACCGATGTGGGGGATGCGGGATTCCTCGGGGCCAAATACGACGGGGTGAAGGTCTACGACAATCTCCCGCCACAGAACCTGGTCCGTCCCGCCGGCATCACGACGCCGCTCGCGGAATCAGTGGAACGCCGGCGCCGGGCCGCCGACGCGCGATTCCGCCAACGGCACGACAACCGACCCATCGAATCCTACGAGGCGACCTACCAGCAGGCGGCCGCCCTGATGAAGCACCGCGAAATTTTTGATCTCTCCGGGGAATCCTCAGTCATGCACGACCGCTACGGGCGTCACGAGTTCGGGCAGCATTGCCTGCAGGCGCGACGCCTCCTTGAGGCCGGGGTGACCTGCGTGAAGGTAACCCACTTCGACTGGGACGCGCACCAGGACAATTTCTACTGGCACCAGGTGCGGTGCGCGGAGTTTGACCGCACCTTCGTCACGCTGCTTGATGATCTTGAGCAACGCGGAATGCTGGAGCACACGCTGGTGGTGGTGACCGGAGAGATGGGGCGCACCCCCCAGATCAACAACCTGGGCGGCCGGGATCACTGGGGCCGGGCCTGGAGCATGGCCATGGCCGGCGCCGGAGTGAAGCCGGGAGTGATCCATGGCGCGACCAACGACCTCGGCACGGAAGTGACAGAGGACCCCGTCACCCACGGCGATTTGTTCCATACCTACCTCAGGGCGCTCGGCATTGATTCCCGGATGGAGTACACGATCGGCGACCAGACCAACCCCGTGGCCGATCCCGCCGCCAAACCGATCGAGGCCCTGCTCGCCTGAGCCGGATTCACGGATTACCTCCATGGCAACACCACCGGACCAAGCCAAACCCACAGGCGAATACACAGTCGCGGCACCGCTCCTGAGTTGTGCCTTCGATGCCGGAGGCCGGTTCCTTTTTGCGGGGGGAAGAGACCGGGGACTGGTGATCGTGGACACTTCCTCAGGCACGCAATCGGTCGTTCCCGGTCACGACAGCTGGATTGGCTCCATTGTCCGGGCGGGAGACGGCCTCGTGCTCACGTCGGACTACCAAGGCCGCGTCATCGCGTGGGACTGCCGGAACGGCGCGCCACAGCCGCGGTGGACGTTGGAGGCCCATCCCTGCACGATCCATGCCCTCTCGGTGAACCTCGCGAGAGCCACTTTTGCCAGCGCGGACCGCGATGGCCTCGTCCGGGTCTGGCGGACGGCCGACGGCAGCCCGGTCGGGGAACTCCCCCGCCTGGAGTTTCCCGCTTACGGTGTCGCCTTGCTCCCTGACGGAAAGCAACTGGTCACCGCCGACCGTCAACCGCAGAAGCCGAGACTTCAGATTCATGACCTCGCCTCGGGAAAGGGGCTCCTTTCGGTCGATGTGCCTGAGTTGTCAGGATACCGCCGCGTCGAGGATATTGAGTGGGGAGGCATCCGCGGCCTGACGGTGTCCCCGGATGGCTCTCAGATCGTCGCCTGCGGTCGGAACGGCTATGACGGCCCGGCCTGCGCCCTGCTCTATGAGACCGGGACCGGTCGACTGCAGCAGAAACTCTCCTCGGATCTCAAAGGCGGCTTTTACTACGGCGCGCGCTTCCATCCCAACGGACTCCTCTTGACCGTGGGAGGGGATCTCGGAAAAGGCGAACTGCGCTTCTGGAATGCCGACGGGGCCGTGTCCAAAGGAGTCATCACCATTCCCGGACCGGCCACCGCCTTCGACATTCATCCCGACGGCACGCGATTCGCGGTGGCATCGAATGTCGGCAAAGGCTCCTACCCGGATTCAGGATTGATCACTCTCCATGAGTCACCGGTCTGAGGATACCCGGACCTTTTCCGAGTAGGCGCGCCGCACCTCTTGGCCGAGGATTTCAATGCCCTGCCGGAGAATTGTTTCGGGCTGACCAAAGGAGATCCGAAGGCACTCCCGTCGGTGAGGCCAGTCATCAGATCCGGCATCCAAACCATAAAAAAAGTGTTCCCCAGGGACCACGATGACGTCGCGGGCCTTGAGCCGCTGGTAGAGTTCCCGCGCCGACACCGGCAATCCCGGCAGCCAGAGCCAGAGAAAAAAGGCTCCCTCGCTGCGATGAAGACGCCACGGGAGGTCCGCGGGCAGATTTTCGTGCATCAGAGAAATCGCAAACCGAGCCCGCCCGGCGTAAAAGGGACGAACCACCTCCCGCGAGAGCCGGCCGATCTCACCGCTCTCAATCATGCCAAGCGTCAGTGCCTGTCCCAGATTGTTGTTGGCCAACCCCACGATGGCGTTCATCGCGGCAACCTCACGGATAATGTCAGGATGGGCCACCACGATGCCGGTCCGGGTGCCCGGAAGACCGATTTTGCTTAGCGAGAGCGTCAAAATCATATCTTCCGTCCAGATCGGGGTCACGTCCTCAAAAATGACGCCGGGGAAAGGCAGCCCATACGCATTGTCGAGGATGAAGGGCACCCCTTTCTGCTTTGCCAACGCGGCCAGCCTCCGAATCTCGTCGTCTGTCAGAACGTTGCTGCTCGGATTGGTCGGACGCGAGACGGTAATGGCCCCGACCGGATCAGGGAACTCTCCGCAGACCTTCTCAAAATCAACGTGGTATTTGAATTCCCGATCTCCCAGGAGGTCGATGCGCGGTCGGCAGGACTGGAAAAGCGATCCCGCCACGCCCTGGTCGGAGTAACCGATGTACTCGGGCACCACCGGCAGCAGAACACGGCGCCGAGACCCATCCGGAAGGGTTCCGGCAAAGCGGTTGAGGAGCAGAAAGAACGCGGTCTGACCACCGCTGGTGACCCCGATATGCTCCCGGGTCAGCTTCCATCCGCATTCCCGATTCAGGTAACCCGCCACCGCTTCGCGGAACCGGGGGTTTCCCGCCGGCTGATCATAGTCGGCGAGCACGGAGTCGAACCGGGGGCCGTCAGCCAGGAGATCGGCCATCGCCTGCCGCCAAACCGCCTGAACCGCGGGAATGTGCGCGGGATTGCCGCCGCCCAAGAGCCGCATCCGATCCCGGTGGAGCGCCAGCGCGGCTCCCAGATCATCCATGAGTTCCAGGGTGCCACTGTGGCCGGTGAGGGACTCTGCGAACAAGGTTTTGGGATAGCGGGACATGATGGTCAGGAGGGGAATCCGATCCCAGGAAGGGCGGGTTCCTTTCCAGAAGGCCGGATGAATCGTGAGGATTCAGACTGGCATCCCGGTCAGGAACGGAGTATTCTCGATCCAGCAACCACCTTCAACCCCTTTCCTGCCATGCCGGACACACCCGCCTCCCGCAGCTGGCTCACGCTGGCCCGCCGACTGTGCCTTCAATACAACACTGGCTGGTGGTTGGACCGTCTCAATCCATTGCTGGTGGCGCTTGCCATCCTCTCCGCGACGGCCATTGTCCTCCTGCGGACCTTTGCCATGCCCCTGACCTCGCTCTGGTTTCTGGTCCCGGTGGGCGTGCTAATCCTGACAGCCCTGGCGGGGTCTTACTGGTGGGCCCGGAGACGATTCATGCGTCCGGCCCAGGCCCTGGTCCGGATCGAGGATCGCCTCGGCCTCTGCAATGCCCTGACCTGTGCGGCGGCGGGCGTTGGGGAGTGGCCGCAGGCGCAGCCTCAAACACCCGGGGGATCGAATACTCCGGCAGGTTTCCGGTGGCGCTGGGGCATGACTCTGCTCCCCGTGGCGGCCTCCCTGACGGTGGTGCTGCTGGCCCTCCTCATCCCCGTGACCCCAGTCGAGGCCACCCGCTCCACGCCCAGCCAGCCTTCCGGATGGGATCAACTGGAGGACTACGTCGAAACGCTCAAAGACCAGAACATCATCGAGGAAAAAGCGCTCGAAGAGGTCCAGGAAAAAATTGAAGAATTGAAATCCCAGCCGGAATCGGAATGGTTCAGCCACTCCAGTCTCGAGGCCACCGACAGTCTCCGCCAGAGCCTGAGCCGCGAAATCCAGAACCTCGGCAACGAAATGGCGACCGCCGAACGCGGGCTGAGCACTCTGGAAAACTACTCCGGCCAGTTGAGCCAGGAAGAGCGCGAGAAAGTCCTCAACGACTACCAGCAGGCGGTGCAAGGCCTGAATTCCGGAGCCCTGCCGATGAATTCCGCAATGCGCCAAGCGCTCAGTCAGATCGACCCCTCGCAATTGGGGGCGATGCCATTAAACAGCCTGAGCCAGGAACAACTCGACCAACTGAAAAAAGCCTTCAAGGAGGGGGCGGCGGCTTGTCAAAAATGCGCGGGCAGCGGGGATGGTTTGCCAGCTTTGGAGGCCGGTTCCGGTCCCGGCAAATCAGGCAATGGCCAGGGACAGGGGGATGGCCCGGGGAATGGAGGCATCAGCCGGGGCCCCGGCACGGCTCCCCTCACCTTCGGCGATGAAACCAAACTGGGGACGAAAAACCTGGAGTCTCTGCAAAACCCGGATCTCAGTCATGTCGCCCCCGGGGAGCTGATCAGCGTCGGCGAGACCAAGTTCGATCTCGACAAAACCCCCCGGGGCCCCCAGCAGGCGGGAGCAGTCACCGGCGTGGGCCAGGGCGGCGATGCCGTCTGGCGGGAATCCTTGGTGCCCGCAGAACGCGAAGTGCTCAAGAAATTCTTCAAAAAGCCGGAAACGGCGAAATAAAATCCCCCTCCCCACTGGTGGGGGGGGAACTTCCGGTTCGAAGAACGCGTTCGCGCCGCTGCCTGATCCCGGGACAGTGTGCTCTAATGCTGCGGGAGCCGAATCCGGACTCCCTTGTTGTCCCTCCCTTGCTGCATGAAAACCGCGACCGGCCACCTCTACCTCCATCACGCCCAACTCATCGACGGCACAGGATCTCCCGCCATCCCCGATGCCGTGGTCCTCGCCACCGACGGCCGCATCACCTATGCCGGGCCCAAGACCGGAGCACCGCCAATCCCGGAGGGAGCCAAGGTGATCGATGCCAAGGGAGGCACCATTCTTCCGGGGCTGGTCGAAGCCCATTTCCATGCGACCTATTTCAATGTCCTGGAACTGCAGGATCTCGACATCAAATACCCTGTCGAATACGTCAGCCTGCTTTCCTCGGTGAATGCCAAACTGGCCTTGGAATGCGGTTACACGGCCGCGCGCAGCGGAGGCTGTCTGTTCAATGTCGATGTCTGGTTGCGCCGGGCCATCGAGGGTGATCTGCTGGCCGGCCCCCGTCTTGCCACCTCAGGACGGGAGATCTGCTCCGCGGGCGGCCTGATGGATTGGAATCCGGAATTCCGCAAAATCGGCATGGATGGCCTGGTCTTCATCATCAACGGACCCAGTGAAGCCCGGGCCGCCGTCCGGGCCCTCGTCAAGGACGGTATCGAATGGGTCAAGACCTATCCGACGGGCGATGCGGCCGCGCCGGACACCAATGACCACCACACGCTCTGCATGACCTTCGACGAGATGAACGCGGTGGTCCAGACGGCGCACAATCACAAACTCAAAGTCACGGGCCACTGCCGGGCCACGGCAGGCATCAAGAACGCCCTGCGGGCCGGTTATGACTGCATCGAGCACGGCACCTTCATGGACGATGAAGCCCTCGAACTACTGCTGGAACGGGACGTCCCCTGCGTGCCCGCGCTGTATTTTGAGAAGGCCAGTGTGGAGCGGGGACCGGAGTTCGGCCTGTCCCAGGCGGTCATCGATGGACACCAGGAAACGCTGGATCATGGCGCGGCCTCCGCCCTGCGCATTCTGCGCGCCGGGGGACGCATCGGATTGGGGGGCGATTACGGCTTTGGCTGGAATCCTCACGGAGACTATGCCCGGGAGATCAGTTTTTTCGTCAAAGACGTCGGGTTCACCCCGCTGGAGGCCATCCACTGCGCCACGCAAACTGGAGCTGAAATTATGGGACGCGGTCAGGAATTTGGGACGGTGGAGCCGGGAAAACTCGCGGATCTCTTGGTTGTCGACGGTGATGTCCTGGAAAAAATCGAACTTCTGGAAAATCGCTCACATTTTTTGGCGGTGATTCAGGGAGGCATCATCAAAGCAGGTCAAATGACGCAAACTGTTGATACTTGGCAAAATACAACCACGATGGGCTGAGCCAAGAACGGCACCTACATTCCTCTATAATTGTATACCATCTTTTTCGCTTTTTTTCTTGCTTACATATAAACCAATTGGTTTAGTAGGGGAATGAAACCTACCCCCCTAGTCAAAAACTCCGTCGGCAGACCCCTTGAATTCGACAAGGAAGAAGCCATCCAATCGGCCATGGAAAAGTTTTGGGAAAAAGGCTACGTGGCTACGTCCCTCCGCGATCTTCTCGATTGCATGGGCATTTCCCGTGGCAGTTTTTACCATGCCTTCCAAAGCAAAGAAGACCTCTTTGCTCTCTGCATGAACCGCCACCTTACCGTGATGATTGCCGAACTGCGCAGTCTTCTGGAACACTCCCCCTCGGGTCGCGCCTTCTTCGAGACCGTGTTCCTCAACACTGCCAGCGATCTCCGTCCCCGTTCCAGTTTCATCATGAACTCCGTCCGGGAATTGGCATCGGAAAATCCCCAGTTGCTTCCGGTCGCTCACCGGGCGCTGGAGGAATACTCCAATGTCCTCAGTGACGCGGTGGCCATTGGAAAGAGCGACGGTAGCATCAAGGCAACCACCGCCACCAAATCTCTTGGTTATTACTTGGTTTCGGCACTGAGTGGCCTGAAAAGCCTCGTGCAGCTTGGCATGCCTGCCAGTGAATTGTCCCAGGTCTCCAAGGCGGCGATGATGGCCTTGGAACACTGATCTCATCCCCCGCCGGGATGTAGCAAACTTAAGTACCAGGCCACGCAAACCGGCCCGGCAAACAACCAAACAAAGGCTCCCAGAGCCAGATACGGGCCGAAGGGGAGTGGGCGTGCCCACTCCTCCCGGCCCACCGTTTTTTGCACCACTCCCACCACCGCACCGACCACGGAGGCGATGAACAGGGTGAAGAGAACGGCCTGCCACCCGAGGAAGGCACCGATCATGGCCATGAACTTCACGTCCCCGAACCCCATCGCTTCCCGGGGAATTTCCGCCTTGAGACAGGTTCCAGTGACACAGAGCACTTGATCCAAGGGGATGGAGGCGCCCCCAACGACAAATTTTCCAGCCCAGGCCACCAACTGAGTGGCGCCAGGTTCTCCCCGGAGTTCTCCATCGAAGCGGAAATCCGCTCCATTGATGAGGAGCCGGTCGGTGGGACGGAAAAAGACGTCGGTCCAAGGCAATTTTTCCTCACCTAGCTGAATAATGGGTTCTTCGGAACCTTCCGGCTGCGAAACCTCAAAATGGACCGCTTCGGTGTATTCCCGTTTCATTTTGCCGAAGGCCATTTTGCCCAAGGTGACGACCGACCAAATCAGACCATAGCCTGCGGCGGCCCCACCCAGAGAGAGCAGCAGGGATCGCCCATGTGTGGTCTCGCCAAACAATTTCGGAAAGACCGCCGCCGCAACCAGTCCCACCACCAATCCCCCCAGGGTGATGGAATCCGGAATGATGAAGTGGTCGATATCAATGAAAATGGCCGCGATGAGAAGGCTGGCGAAGACACACAAGGCAATCGCCGCGCCAACGCCCATGGGCACAACGGTCGTTTTCCAGACCGCCAGAAAGAGCAGCGCGGTCAGGAATTCCACCGCGAAGTAGCGGAACGCGATCGGTGTTCCACACCATTTGCATTTCCCGCGCAGGAGCAACCAACTGACCAGTGGGATGTTGTAATAAAAAGGGATCTGGGTCTTGCAGTTCGGGCAAAAGGAACGTTTCGGCTGATTGACGCTCAATCCGATTGGCACCCGGTAAATCACCACATTGAGAAACGACCCAATTGTGGCCCCCATCGCAAAGATGATACCGAGCAAGGCCGGATGGAGCAGAAGTTCAGGCGACGTAAGGGTCAGCCTTGAAAAAGAAGACAAAGTCATGCAATATTCTAAGCTTTCTTTCGATTTCTATAAAGCTTATATTTCTGGAGAATTACGATGACTTCCAGTTCTGCCATCATTCCGCCCCTGCTGATAGTCGGAGTGATGTGCCTCCTCGCCAACTGCGCGGGCCCCGGATCCAACCGTTCGGGGGAGGTCGCTTTGGATACGATCGATCGGGCCAGGGCGGAGGGGCTTTCCCCCGTCGCGACAATACCCGGCATCAGAATCGACCCCCGCTACGCCACCACTCGGAATGGCGCGGGAAAAGCCATTTATCCCACCCAATTCCCCTGCCTCCTGCATCAGCACACGGCCTCCAAACTTGCCCGGGCCCAAGCCACGCTTCAGAGCCAGGGCTACGGATTAAAAATCTATGACGCGTGGCGTCCCGTGGAAGCCCAGCAAGCCTTGTGGGACGCCACCCGCAACCCAAGCTATGTCCTGCCTCCCGCCGTGCTGATGTCGCTCCATTGCTCCGGAATCGCCGTCGATTGCACCTTGGTCGACGCTGCCGGCCGGGAAATGCGCATGCCCACAGGCTTTGATGTGTTCTCCGCCCGGGCCAGTTCCCGATATCAGGGAGATGATCCGGAAATTCGCGGAAATTTGGAACGACTTCAGTCCGCCATGAAAAGCGCCGGGTTCGCCACCATTCCCAATGAGTGGTGGCATTTTGAGGACCTCTCAGTCCAACCAAGGCCCGTTAAGGCCTCCGCACTTGGCATAGTCCTTCGCCGACGCTGAGGCTCCCCTCTTCGCAGGGATTCTCAAAGAATGTGCCTTGCCGGAAGTTTTTTTCCTTGCACCGATTACGGCTGTAGTTTAAAACTGATTACATTCGTAAACCAAAACCTTGTGTGGCCATGAAACTTCCCCTTTTTACTCTGACTTCATTTATTGCCTTTTTAACCATCAATCTGGCCGCCCAGGAAGCAAAGCGGGACAGCCCGGAGAGCAATTCGAGTGCAAAGGGAAGTCAAGAATCCAAAACGGGGACCAGCGGCAGCGCGGAAACCAGGAAAACCGGGGATTCGTCCGCCAATACCAAAGAAGGGCGCATTTTTGCCGCCTATGACAAGGACAAGGACGGTCTGGTCACCGGGGAGGAAATCGAGGCGATGCGCGATGGCAAGCTGGACTCACGGCAACGAAAGGAAATCCGTGACTCCCTGCGCGAATACGACCTCGACAAGAGCAAGAGTCTCTCCCTCGAAGAATTCGCCAACTGGACCAAACGGGGTACCAATCGCGAAACCGGTGAGAAGCGCAGCAGTGAAACCGGCGAGAAGCGCAGCAGCGAAACCGGCGAGAAGCGCAGCAGTGAAACCGGTGAGAAGCGCAGCAGTGAAACCGGTGAGAAGCGCAGCAGTGAAACCGGTGAGAAGCGCAGCAGTGAAACCGGTGAGAAGCGCAGCAGTGAGACTGAAAGTGGACGCGGTTCAAAACAACCCGAGTCCAAAGGTTGAACCTTGTTTCCCCTTTTTCCAGAGCCCTTGATGAATTCTGACGAAGCCATACCCACCATTTCCGACGCGGAGTGGGAAGTCATGAAAGTTCTTTGGGACACCCCAGGATTGAATGCGCCCGAAGTCCACGCTCGCCTGCAGGACCGACGAACCTGGAAGATCCGCACCGTCCAGACCCTGCTGGGCCGCTTGGTGCAGAAGGGAGCCTTGGGTTTCGAGAAAAACGGGAGAGAATACCTCTATCATCCTCTCTACGATGCCGAAACGTGTCGCCGGGCCGCCAGCAATTCCTTCATTACGCGCGTTTTCGATGGACGTCTGGCTCCCTTTCTGGCCACATTTGTGGAATCCACCGAGCTTTCCGCCGAAGAGATCGATGAATTGAAACGCCTGCTTGAAGAAGGCCAAGAAAAATGAGCCAGATTCCCTCCATCACCGGAGTCTTTGAGCACTGGATCGCCTCGACGGTGCTGCACCCCGGGGTGGCGTTGGGCTTGTTCGTCGGTCTCCTTTTTTCCCGGTCCAACTGGCTATCCCCGGCCTGGCGCGCGTGCCTGCTGACACTGATCCTGATCAGGCTGATCGTGCCCTTGCCACTGGCGAGTGCCTGGAGTCCTTGGTCCCTGCTTCCCCAGCCCCGCTGGAGCATGGCCGCGGCTCCCCTTCCCTCAGCCATCCCTGCATCCGACAGCAACCTGTCGCTCACGGCTTGGACTCTGGATGCCTCCGACGCGCTTGTTCTGGAGGCAGACTACCCTTCCGAAGAGGTCGTCGCAACGCTCCCGGAACCCGCGGCCCCGGCAGTTCCAGCCCCCGCGTTTTCCTGGATGACCTTGATGGCGGCCCTTTGGGCTAGCGGGGCCGTCCTCTTCGGAATGCGTGAAATCATTGCCTATGCCCGCTTTGCCCGCTGGCGGGGACGCCTCCAGGAATGCCGGGATCCGGCCCTGCTCCGCGCTGTCCGCCTGCACGCCGCGGAAACCGGTCTGAGCCGCGCCGCCCGAATCCTCCTCGCCCCGGACCTCTCCAGTCCCGCCGTGTGCGGACTGCGGCAGCCCTGTCTGCTTCTGCCAAGAACCGATTACAGTCCGGCTGAACTCCGATGCATCCTGCTCCATGAGTTCATCCATCTGCGTCGGCTTGATCTCTGGTGCAACTGGCTGGCCATTGTGGCGCGAACCCTCCATTGGTTTAATCCCCTCGTCTGGCTGATGGTCCGGCTCTATCGGGCAGATCGCGAGCTTGCTTGCGACGCCTCGGTGCTCCGTCTTCTCCCTCCGCATCAGCAAAAAACCTATGGACAGGTTCTCTTGGGGTTTCTCTCATCCTCTCCTCCCCGTCTCTCAGCCTCTCCGGCTCTGACTGGATTTTCCCATCGACACCAAGAAATCAAACGCCGCATCACCATGATCAAAACCCCCCGCTCCACTCCATGGCGCAGCCACCTTGTGGCCGCGTCCTCCATCCTCGTGCTCGCCTCCGCGGCCTGGACGATCGCTCCCGCCCAGGACCGTGAAAAACCACGAGCTGAAGGTGAGAAACCCCGTCCCGAAGGCGAAGCCCGTCGCGATGGCGACAAACCCCGTCCTGAAGGCGAAGTTCGTCGCGACGGTGACAAACCCCGTCCTGAAGGCGAAGCCCGTCGCGATGGTGACAAACCCCGTCCTGAAGGCGAAGCCCGTCGCGATGGCGACAAACCCCGTCCTGAAGGCGAAGCCCGTCGCGATGGCGACAAACCCCGTCCTGAAGGCGAAGTTCGTCGCGATGGTGACAAACCCCGTCCTGAAGGCGAAGCCCGTCGCGATGGTGACAAACCCCGTCCTGAAGGCGAAGTTCGTCGCGACGGTGACAAGCCCCGCGTGGGTCCCAAGGATGGCGAAAAGGCCCGTTTTGGTCTAAAGGATGGCGAAACCCCGCACGTCGGGCCTCGGGAGGGTGAAAAAGCCCGCATCGGCCCAGGCGGTGAAATGCGCCGACCTGTTCCCGGTGGTCCTGACGGGGAATTCCACATGAAAGTCCAGCACCTCAACGAGGCTGCCGAAAATCTGGAGCGAGCCGGGCTAAAAGATGAAGCCGCGCAATACCGCCACCGCGTCGAAATGATGATGGACGAATTCCGCCGTCACCAAGCCGAAAACGAAAAGCGCGGTCTGCCCGGTGATGCCAAGGATCGCGAGCTGCAGGAACTTCGCCACATGGTTCAGGAACTCCGCGGCCAGGTCGAGCATCTCCAGAAAGAACTGCAGACCGCCCGCGAAAAACGCTGATTCCTTTTTCACCCCCTCCCTGATATGAACCGCCGCCTAGCGCGCTTTTTCTCCTTTGTGGGCGCTCTGACGGCGGTTTCCTCGCTGCCCGCCCAATCTCCCTCCCCGGATGCCGTCATCGCGGCAATTGTGAAGGGAGTTGCCTTTTTCCACGAGCAGGCTGCGGTTCATGGCGGTTATGTTTACCGCACCAGCCGGGACGGCAGCCTGCGCGAGGCGGAAGGCATTCCCGGACCGGACACAATCTGGATCCAGCCTCCCGGAACCCCCGCAGTGGGAGAGGCCTTCCTCGATGCCTGGCTGGCGACGAAAGATCCCGCCTGTCTGGCGGCCGCCCGGGACACCGGCAAAGCGCTCGCCCTGACTCAGTTGCATTCCGGAGGATGGTATTACTCCGGCCATTTTGACGCCAAGGGCAGATCCGGCGCCAGTTACCGCCGTGCCGCCGATGGAACCCTCATTCCGGACCCCACCCCCGAATCCGAGCGCACCGGCAAAGGGGGCTGGTCCGTCTGGAAAACACGGCGCTATGAGAACAACCTCTCGACCTTGGACGACAACGTCACCCAGGCCGCCCTGTCATTTTTGATCCGGCTTGACCTAGTGGAAAAGGGCGCCGATGAGATGGTGCACGACGCGGTGGTTCAGGGACTCCTTTCTTTGATTGGAACGCAGGCCCCCAATGGAGGCTGGGCCACCTCCTACGACCGGTTCCCGTTTCCTGGGGGTCCGCCCGACGTGGCGCTCTACCCGGTACTGAAGGCCTCCTGGCCAGAAGATTGGCCCCGTACCTGGCCCAAAGATTTCACAGGATGTTACGTCACCAACGACCATCTCCAAAGCACCCTTCTGTCCACCTTCCTCCTTGCCTGGAAGAGCTACCAGGAACCCCGCTACCTGGAGGTGGCAAAGCAGGCCGGAGCATTCCTCCTCGATGCCCAGCTCCCCGAACCCCAGCCGGGCTGGGCCCAACAATACGATGCCGCGATGCATCCCGTGTGGGGACGGGCCTTCGAATGCACCGCCATCACCAGCCACGAATCCCAGAGCATCATGCGGGTGCTGATTGATCTCTATCGGGCCACCCAGGATGCCCGGTATCTTGAGCCAATCCCCCGGGCGGTGACCTATTTCCGCAAGTCCCTGCTTCCGGACGGGCATCTTTCCCGCTTCTATGAACCCCGGACGAACCGCCCGGTCTATTTCACACGGGGTCCGGGAGGCAAGGGCCATGTCCTGACCTATGAGAATGACAAACTGGCCAGCAACTATGGGTTCATTCGTGATTCGGAGTTGGACCAGATCGAAGCCGCTTACCGTGCCGCCAAGGCCAATGCTCCGGCCCCGGTCGAATCCCCCACCGGCCCGGCACTGGATAAACTGGTCCGCGACATTCTGGCCGGCCAGGATCCTTCGGGCGCCTGGATTACCGTCGGGGGTATGATGCGCGATGCGTCCGGCAAAAAGACCACGCCGACCGGAGGGGTGCTTGAGTCCGAGGTCTTCATCGACCACGTGAAAACATTGACGCACTGGCTCAAGGAGAAGCAGGCGCCCTAGTTCGGCGCGATGGCTGATCCCGCCCCCTGTGATCCTCCTTTCAAGAGGAATCTCACCCCTTTGACCGCTTTCTGTTGAGTGCGTCCGGCAGGTGCGCTATGAATAGAACCAACCTCGCCCAGTCCTTCATCACTCATGGATCCTCTCTTCTACAAAATCCTCCATCTCATCGGTCTCATTTGCCTCTTTTCCGGACTCGGCGCGGCCTTGGCCAGCGGTGAAGGTCGCAGCCACATCAACCGCCTCGTGGCGATTCTTTTCGGCACGGGACTTTTGCTCTCCCTCGTTTCCGGCTTTGGCATGGTGGCCAAGCTGAAGCTCGGATTCCCCAGTTGGGTGATCGTCAAAATCGTGCTCTGGGTTGCCATGGCCGCGATGATCTCGGTCGGCAAACGCACCTCCCTCGGGCCAACCAAATCCCTCTTCATCGCGATTGCTTTGGGCATCGTGCTGGCCCTGCTCGGCGTCTACAAAGCCGCCATCATTTGAATCCGCTCATGAATTTGACCCGTCCGACCTTTCTCCTCACTCTGGCCGCACTGGCGCTGGCCGTCCCTGCCCGGGCCCAGATGCCCGCCTCCCAGAACCCGGCCCTCGTTGAGGCCGAGAAATCGCGGGGCGTCTTCTCTTCCAAGACTGGAGTGAAATGGATCGTGTCGGTTACCAGCCGGACTTCGGCGGAGACGAAGAAGGCCAAATTCTCCGTGGTTTCCCAGGAGGGAAACGCCCGCGCGGACATCCTCGAGCCGACCGATGCCTCCGATCGCTGCTACGTGGTCAACCACACCGGCATGTGGTTCTACAAGAAGAGCCTCAGTCGTCCCGTTTCCGTCTCGCGCCGGCAACGTCTTTCCGGCGATGCCTCGATCGGCGACATCGCGACGAACAGTCTGATCGACGGCTACAAAATCGCTTCCCAGGAGAAAGGCACGTTGAATGGGAAGGAATGCGATATTTTCCATCTCGAATCAAGTGACCGGACCGCCACGTATGCCAAGGTGAAATACTGGGTCACCAAGGGCGACCATCTCGGATTGCAAGCCGAGTATTATGCCTCTTCCGGAACCCTCCTCCGCACCGCCACCATGGCCTACGGCAACAGCGTCACCATCGATGGCAAGCCCCGCGCCTTTCTCTCCAAGCAACTGATCGGTGAGGCCAACCGGACCCGCTACGTGACACTGCTATTCTCCAACGTCCAGATCGGCAGCTTTCCGGATTCGATGTTCGATCCCAAACAGCTCAAGTAAGCCCATGCTCCGAGGCATCTCCCCGTTGATCGGCCCAGACCTCCTCGCCACCCTTCACCGGATGGGGCACGGCGACACCATCGTCCTGGCGGACTCGCATTTCCCCGGACACAGCGTGAACCCCCGTACGCTGCGGGCGGATGGCCTCCGGATCCCCGCTCTGCTCGAAGCGATTCTGCCCCTCTTCGTGCTGGACACCTACGTCCCCACCCCGGTCGCCCTGATGAGCCCCGTTCCGGGGGACACGGCGGATCCCGCGGTGGAGGCGTCCTACCGAGACTGCCTGGAGCGTCACACCGGAAGCGTCCCAGGCATCGCCAGGCTGGAACGCCAGACTTTTTATGAAGCCGCCCGGAGCGCCTTCTGCGTTGTCATGACCGGTGACACCGCGAAGTATGCCAATCTTCTCCTCACCAAAGGAGTGACCCCTGTTTGATCCCGCGATCCCCATGCCCACCGCCATCGCCATCGCCGCGCATCCGGATGACATCGAGTTCGTCATGGCCGGCACCCTGCTGCGACTTCGGGAGGCGGGCTGGGAGATCCACTATCTGAACCTCTCCTCGGGGAACGCCGGGAGCACGCAGCTGTCCCCCCAGGATACCCGCATCACCCGGGCTCGGGAATCCCGCGACGCCGCGAAAATCCTCGGAGCGGTGTACCATGGTCCGATCGGCGACGATCTTGAGATTCTCTACACGGTGCCCCTGCTGAGAAAACTGTCGGCGGTGATCCGTTCCGTGGCTCCCGAGGTAGTCCTGACACACAGTCCCCAGGACTACATGGAGGACCACATGAACACGTCGCGTCTCGCGGTGACCGCGGCCTTCGCCCGGGGCATGCCCAATTTCCTTGTCGACCCACCGACCGCTCCGGTGGCCAACCCCGTCACCGTCTATCATGCCCTGCCCCATGGTCTGCGAGATGGATTGAGGCGGCGGGTCCGGGCCGGAGCCTATGTCGACACCACCTCGGTGCACGACCAGAAAAGAGCCGCCCTGGCGGCGCACCGCAGCCAGAAAGAATGGCTCGACACCAGCCAGGGCATGGACTCCTACCTGGTGGCGATGGATGAACTCTCCTCCGAAGTCGCCCGGATGAGTGGCGGCAAGGTCGCCTATGCCGAGGGTTGGAGGCGCCATTCCCACCTGGGATTTTCAGCCAAGGAGATCGACCCTCTGAAGGATGCCTTGGGCAGGCACTATTGGATCGACGAAGCCTACGAGCAGGGTCTGGAAGACTGAGTCGGCGGGAGTCAGAGCACCCCGTGCTTTGCGAACACCTCGGTGGCGCTCATCCCGGAGCGGATGTCATCGCGCACCGCATTCTCCGCGTGGACCTTCTCCCAGGCAGCGCCTAGAATGCGTTCCATCTCGGCTTCCGGGACCACCACCGTGCCGTCCTCATCCGCAAAGATGAAATCACCCCGGTGAATGGTGACGCCTCCGATGACGACGGGCGTGTCCACCGCAATGACGCGCTGACGATGCAGGCTGTCCCGGGGGCAAAGGCCGGCGGCAAACACGGTAAAGTCCATGGAGCGCATCTTGTCGACATCCCGCACCGCGCCGTCGACCAGGGCACCGACACAGCCACGGTTCCGGGCGGCGGTGGAGAGCAGCTCTCCCCAGATTCCGGATCGCCTGCTGCCACCGGCGGCCGCAATGAGAACATCGCCCTCCTCGCATTCATCGACCGCTTTCAACTCCAGCTCATAGGGACGGGGATCCTCGAAATCGATGTCTTCCCATTCCGTCGTCCGGCAGCGACCGAACAGGCAAAGTCCCCCGGTCATCGGCAGCAACGACACCGAGAGCACCTGGTCCCGGAAGCCAGCGGCGTCCAGGGCATCGGAAATGACGGCGGAGTAGAGGTGTTCTTGGATTTGGTCTCTGGTCAGCATGGTGTGGGTCGGAGCTCGGGTGCGTCACCTTTGGATTGGCAACACGGTGATCGTTGGCAACAAAGAAGCAAGTGAATCAGAAGCGGATTTTGGCGGGGCAGGAGAAAAGGACGGCAAGGGATTCCAGGGCCGGGGAAAGCCCGGTGCCGACGACTGTCCCCAGTGTCTCCACCCTGGATTTTTTGGCAAGATAATCTGGTCTCATCCGTCGAATTTCTTCCTGATTCCAGGCCCCGGGGACTTTCACGGCATCCTTTGCCAGCCAGGGGGAATGGCACAAGGGCGCGCCCCGGGGCATCGGTGCCCGGCGGCCCTATTCAGTGGCCGGCAGCGTCCCGAACCAGAGCCTCCCAAGCCACCCGCTGAGCGGTGAGCGCTGCGACCCGGTCGGCGGGCTTGGTGCTGGCCTCCAGACAAACATAACCGTCATACTGTGCATCGACGAGCAATTTGGCCAGGGTGGCATAGGGATAGTCCGGGGCGGGCACTTCTCGGACATGGATGGTGTGCCCGAGGTATTCCTTCACCTTGGCGAAATTGGCCTCGATCCCGTCTCCCGCCAGGTCGGGTTGATTGCTGTTCCAACAGACCCTCACATTCGGGGTCGCGGCGGTGGCCATCACGGTCCGGATGTCCCCCAGATCGGTTACTCCGCCATGGACTTCGAGACGGATCTCCTGACCGAAATCGGCGGCATCCCGACCCAATTCGGCCAGGGCCTGACCGATTTGGTTGAGCGTTTTCTCCTTGGGCACCTCCTTGGGGAGGGCGTTGGGTTTGACCTTGACCCCGGTGCCACCGATGTCATGACTCAGTCTGACAAATTGCTTGGCCCCGTCGAGATTCTTCCGGACGACGGCCGGATCGGCGGCGTGGAATTCGAAATTGGTCCCCATGCCAAGGAGGGTCACCGGAGAGTCGGCAAACCGGGCTTTGACCTCCGCCCGCGCAGGACCGCTGAGGGTAGGATCAACCTTGTGCGCGTGATCGACCCGGAGCTCGACACCGGAAACCCCCGCCGTCCCGCAGTTGCGGATGAGGGTCTCCAAGTCCCAATCGGCCCCCCACATGTAGGTCACCAATCCAAACCGGATCCGGTTGCCGGCGGCGCCCCGCAGAGGAATGGCCAGAGCTCCCAGAAAGGTGGTGGCGAGGGCCAGAAACCGGCGCCGGGAAGAAGTGGTCACGAAAGGGCGTTTCATGCCAATCAGGCTCGCTGTTTCCCGATCCACTGTCAATCCCGCGGCACTGCCGGCGCAAATGCGCGGGTTCCCCGGCGCGCAGGGTGCCCGACATTGGAGTTGTTCCCCGGCACTTATTCCGCATGCGATCGCATTCATGGTTTCCGCTCCCAGCGGCCGTCCCCGCCGCAGCCTTGCTGGCTGTTCTGCTGCTTCCGCTTGGGGCGGCAGAGAAGGATCCGCCCAAACCGGTTCCATGGTCTTTCAAACCCCTCGCGGTTCCTCCTTTGACGGCGCTGCACGAAACAACTTGGCCGCAAACCCGGGTGGACCACCACGTTCTCGCCCGGCTGGAGGCCGAGGGGCTGGCCCCGGCTGCGCCTGCTCCGGTGCGGATGTTGGTCCGCCGCCTTTATTTCGATGTCATCGGGCTGCCTCCGACTCCTGCCGAAATGGCCCGCTGGACGGCCCGCCTTGGCGGGGAGAAGGCGCCCCAACCAGAAGCCGCTGGCGTCTCGGAACTGATTGAAGAACTCCTCGCCTCCCCTCACTATGGGGAGCGGTGGGCCCGGTATTGGCTCGATCTGGCACGTTACACCGACCAAACCGCTTCCTGGCTGGAATCCACCTCAGGGGCCTGGCTCTACCGGGACTGGGTGGTCCGGGCGTTCAACGAGGATCTTCCTTACGATCAATTCGTGATCCGTCAGCTGGCCACCGACGCCCTCCCTGAAACCGGCCCCGAAGATCTCCACGCGCTCGGGTTCCTCGGTCTCAGCCCGACCTACTGGAAGGAGTTGCTCCTCCCGCCGGAGCTGATCAAGGGCACCGTCGCCGATGAATGGGAAGAACATGTTGACGCCGTGGGACGGACCTTCCTCGGACTCACGCTGGCCTGCGCGCGCTGTCATGACCACAAAAGTGACCCCATCACCAATGCCGATTACTATGGGATCGCCGGGGTCTTTGCCTCGGTCAAACTCACCGAGCGCCCCACTCTGTCCGCTGAACTGTGGGCTCCCGTGGCCAAAGCAAAGGAAGCCGTGGGTGCATTGGAAAAAGAGCGGGACGCGCTGAAAAAGAAAAAACCCGTTCCCGCGGATCTGAAAGAACAAGTGGCCGCCCTCGAATCCCGCATGGCCACGATCAAGTCTTCCACGCCGCATTACAATGTGCCCATGGCCAATGCCATCGAAGATGCCGCCCTCTACGTCGTGTCGGCGGGCGAAGGCAAGGGCACCAAAATGGATTATCAGCCAGGGAAAGCGAGAGACCTGGAGATCATGGTCCGGGGGGATCCCAATCACACCAGCGATCTCGTGCCCCGCCGTTTTCTCTCCGCCTTCCCCATGCCGGAGGGTTCGCCGAGGCGATTCTCCACCGGCAGCGGTCGGCTCGATCTCGCCCGGGCTCTGGTCTCCGAGGCGGCTCCCCTGACCGCCCGGGTCCTCGTCAACCGCGTCTGGCAGCACCACTTCGGACGCGGCATCGTGGGAACGCCCAGTGAATTCGGGGCCCTCGGCGAGAAACCCACCCATCCCGGACTGCTTGATGACCTCACCCAAGGGTTCATCGATCACGGCTGGTCGATCAAGTGGCTCCACCGGGAGATTCTCCGTTCCGCGACCTGGCAGCAATCTTCGCAGGCGATCGAATCCGAGCGCCGGGATCCGGAAAACCACCTGCTCGCCCGGATGAGCCGCCGCCGTCTCGATTTCGAATCCTGGCGCGACGCCATGCTCGCCGGGACCGGCACTCTGAATCCGCAGCTGGGAGGCCCCTCGATGGCCCTGACTGACGCCGCCAACCAACGCCGTTCCCTCTACGGCACGATCCACCGGCATGAGATGGAGCCCATGCTGCGGTTGCACGATTTTCCGGATCCAGCATCACACAGTCCGGCCAGAATCGAAACGACCACTCCCCTGCAATTACTCTTCACCCTGAACAGCCCGTTTATCCAGCAACAGTCCGATGCCTTGGTCGGACAGATTCGCCCCGCCCAGGGAACCGCGGAGACCGCACGCACGAGCATCACCAGGGCCTACGAGGCGCTCTTTCAGCGCCCGCCGACGGAACGGGAATGGCAACTCGGGTCCGGTTTCCTGGAGGGAAGAGAATCCCAACCCGGCGTGTGGTCGGAATATGCCCAGGCCCTGCTCGGCAGCAATGAACTGCTCTATCTCGACTGACCGCCCCCGGCTTCCATGAATCCAGATTCCCCCGCCTTCCTCTCCCGCCGGACCGCGATTTCCCGGCTCGCCGGGGGTTTTGGTTCCCTTGGTCTGGCTTCGGCCATGGGATCGCAAACGTCGCTTCCCCCCGGCATGGCGCATGCCTTTCCCAAGGCCAAACGGGTCATCCACCTCTTCATGAACGGCGGCCCCTTCGGGCCCGATTTCTTCGATCCCAAGCCGTCCCTGACAAAGTATGCCGGACAACGTCCCGCCGGCGCCGATCTCCGCACCGAACGCCCCACCGGCGGACTGATGGCGGTGCCTTACGAATACGCCCGCCATGGCCGCAGCGGTCTGGAGATCAGCAACCTGCTCCCCCATCTTGCCCAGCACGCCGACGATCTTTGCGTCCTGCGCTCGGTTTACACGGACAATCCCAATCACGGTCCGGCCCTGCTGCTGATGAACAATGGCACCATGACCCCCCGCGTCCCCAGCATGGGCTCCTGGTGCTCCTACGGACTGGGATCGGAAAACGACGATTTGCCTTCCTACGTGGTCCTCTGCCCGGGCAAGCCGGTGCGCTTCAGCATTCTCTGGACGAGCGCCTTCCTGCCCAGCAAGCACCAGGGTGTTTACATCAACCATTCCAATACCGACCCCAAATCTCTCATCCCCTGGCTCCACAATGCCCGGATCGCCCCTCCCGAGCAGCGCCGCCAGCTCGACCTGATGTCCGCCTTGAACCGGGAACACCTCGCGGCCAGAGGCGGTGTCGACCTTGCCCTGGAAGGCCGGATCGAAGCCATGGAATCCGCCTACCGGATGCAGTTCGCCGCGACCGATGCTTTCGACATTTCCCGGGAACCCGAACCCGTCCGGGAAAGCTATGGCAAAGGTCATTTCTCCAACGGGTGTCTCCTGGCCCGCCGTCTCGTGGAGAGAGGCGTGCGCTTTGTCCAGATCTACTACGGCAATGGCCAGCCCTGGGATACCCACTCGAAACACGACGAAACCACCCCTAAACTAGCCGCCGACATCGACCGCCCCATTGCCGCCCTCCTGGGCGATCTCAAACAGCGCGGACTCCTCGAGGACACCCTGGTGGTGTGGGGTGGTGAATTCGGGAGGACTCCGGTCAGCGAGAACGGCACCGGGCGGGATCACAACCCGCACGGATTCTGCATGTTCCTCGCCGGAGGCGGAGCGAAGGGTGGCATGGCCTATGGGGCGACCGATGAGTTTGGATTCCGCGCCGCCGAGCAACGCCTGCATGTCCACGACGTGCACGCCACCTTGCTTCATCTGCTCGGCATTGACCATGAACGCCTCACCTACCGCTACGCGGGACGCGACTACCGCCTGACGGATGTTTATGGCAAAGTGCCCCGCGACATCCTGGCCTGAGCACAGCGGCGGCGGATCATGATGATCCCCAGCACCATCATCCCCAGACTGAGCACCTGGTAGCCGCCGATCCCCAGAACCCATTTCGGGGTGTCCCGGAGCCCTTCATGGACCAGGCGGAATCCGCCGTAGGCGGTGAGATAGATGAAAAAACGCCTCCCGGCATACCGTCCGGTATGGCTCCAGACGAGCAAGAGGAGCAACAGGAGCCCTTGGAAAGCCATTTCGACAGGCACCGCAGGCCAGCGCACAGTTCCCAGCCGGTCCGGCAAGCCCAGGGGGAAAGTCGCCGGCACCACGCTTCCCAGACAGCATCCGTGCAAAAGGCAGCCCACCCGCCCGAGCAGAATGCTGACGGGAATCAGAGGGGCGAAGGCATCCCCGGTGGACTTCCGGTATCCCACCAACCGCTTCATGCCTTCGACCCCCGCGTAGCCGCCCAGCAAACCCCCAATGATGGATTTCCCGGTGGCCAACCGGAGCCAACGGTCCGGACGTCCCCAATCACCCCACGCTTCGGCAAAGAGGTAGGCCAACTTGGCGCCGATGAACGCCCCGCCGAGGGCGCCGAGATACACCACCAGCAGATCCGGATCATTCCGGGAACGCCGCATCCAGACGCCCGCGCTGATCAGGATCCCGGCCACCATGAGCCAGAGGTAGGCTCCTCCCGAGGGGAGCCGGTCACTCCAATGGTCAGGTTCTGGAAGCACCGCCATGTCAGGAGGCTGCCTCTCCGAGCTTCTGGGCGATACAGTAGACGTGGCGTTCCTCCGGCCCCTGGTCGAACTCCAGATGTTTGCAGACGCAACCGAATCTGGCGAGCAGTTCGAGGTTGCGGGTCACCCCGAGCGAGCTGTATCCAAAGGCTTCGCCCTGGAACGATCCGGTGATCTCCCCGGGCTCGTTCACTCCGCCGAAGGTGTGGATCAGGATGCCGTCGGCAGCGAGCCCCTCACACATCCGTCGCAGCGCCGGCTCCTGAAGGTCCAACGGAAGGTGAAAGGTGCTGTCCCAGGCCGAGATCAGATCGTAGCGGCCCGGAAAGGTCCAGGAGGAAATCTCGGCGACGTGAAAGACACTGTCCGGATGCCGCTCCCGAGCCAGCGCGATCATTTCCGGCGAGGCGTCGAGCCCTTCGACCGTGAAGCCCTGCTGCCGGAGGACCTCGATGAAACGCCCGCTGCTCCCGCAGCCGACATCGAGCGCCCTTCCGCCGGCTTTGGCAAAACTGATGGCCCGCAGGAGCGGTTTCACGCCATAGGAAGAATGACAGTGTTCCTGTCCCCACCAGGCGGCGATTCGGTCATAGGCGGCGGCGGTTTGCTCGGGGCTCATCGCAAAGGAGCTAGAGGAGTCACCGGAGATCACCGGGTGTCGGCGAAGCCGGAGTAGTAGCGGCAAAAAGAGTCGAGCGCTCCGTCCGGCCGGATGACGTGGGTGCAGCAACGGTCCAGCCGATCCTCGTCCCAGGTCCCGGCATCCATGAAGGGTTTCACCATGATGCGGAAAGCCATGGAACGGGTTCTTTCCAGCGTCTTCAGCAGATCCCCGAGGGGCTCGTTGTCGCAACCGCAGCGGGCGAGATCTTCGAGGGTGTAATGGATTTTGTCCTTGAGGAATCCCTGCAGCTCCGTGAAATCCAGGAAGTCGCTCACCGGCCAGACCTGTTTTCCCTGCCGGATCAGATACCCGATCGTGGCACAGTTCGGATCGCCACAGGGCAGCGGAGTGAAGTCGGCGAAGCCGAGCGAGCCGCCACTCTGCTCCACGGCGCCCGTCAGGATGTCCCCGGTGTTGAGACGCCGCTCCCCTCCGGGACTGCGCCCACTGCGGAACTCGGGCTGGAAGGTGATCCCGTGGATGCCTTCGCGGTCCAAGCCATAGGCGATCGCTTCCCAGAGATGCGGCAGATTCTCCTCCGTCACGGTCATGGCGAGGGTCACGGGAATGCCCGCCGCGGCGAGATTTTCCAGAGCCATTTCCCGCAGCGCGCGCAAGTCGGCCCCCCGCAGACGTTTCTGACCACTCTCCTGCCGACCGTCGAACTGCAGATACACCTGCAGACCTCCCGTGGCGAAAATATCCCCCAGCGCCTGGCAAAGGGCCGGTTCTCTGGCCAACCGGACGCCGTTGGTGTTGAGCAGCAGGAAGTCGATCCCGGGATGCTCCCGGGCCCACCGGCACAGCTCGATGAGGTCCGGATGCAGGGTGGGTTCGCCGCCGGAGAGCTGGAGGATTTCGATGCCTCCCTTGCGGGCCACGACGCCGTCAATGCGCGCCTGGAGATCCGCCAGCGGCACGGCATCCACATGGGCGCCGGCACCGGGAGGCGAGTCAGCATAGCAGGTCGGGCAGGCCAGGTTGCAGGAATGGACAATCTCGATCAGGGCCAGACAGGTGGAGAGCGTCTCGAAGGTATCCGGCCCGCGTCCCGCGGCATTCCTCCCCAGTGTGCCGACAGGCGCCCCCAGGGCATCGCAGCAGGCGCCGCCCCCGCAGCAGGCGCCCTCGACCTCGCGGGACCCTTTGGCGAGCCAGTAAAACCGGCTGTCGGAGGCGAGGCAGGCCGTGTGCGGCCCGTGCTCCGGACAGGTCCGGTCCATTTCGACGCGTCCCTCGCGCCGCCACACCACCGCCGGACAGGCCCGGTGGCAAACCGGGCAGCGGCTTTTGGTGGTTTTGAGCAGCGTCGCGGGGGAAGCTGGAGAAAGGCTGGTCATCGGAGGTTAGGAACGATCGCGCTGACACACCCCACAAAAAAGACGCCCCCCATGGTGAACCACCCCGCGATAACGAGGAGGGGAACGATCCATCCCCGTCCCGCCGAGAGGCCGATGGCGATCCTGCGCTCGCTCAACCGCATGCCCAGAAAAACCGCCGCCACGAAAGACACGACGACGCCGGCCCCGAGGATCAAGATGGCGACTTCGGACTCGTTTTGGAGCATCGGAAACAGCATGAGGAGCGGCGTCAGCACGACCGAGAGGATGTAGAACCACCACAGGGCCTTGGCTGGGCGGGGTTCGGCCGGGTTGGGCGGACTGGGAGGGAGGCGAGGCGGTTCCGGTGGCATCACGGTGTAATGAACAGGAATCTTTCACCCAGGGAAAGCGAATTTGTGCGGTCTGGTAAGGATCCTTATCGGACACTCAATCCAGGATTTTCACCCTGAAAGGGATGTTTCAACAGGCGGCCCAGTTTCCGGTGCCCCTTGAGGAAACCACCGCGATCGCCTCTCTCGGGCCAACCTTCCGAAGGCAATACGACCGCGGATTATGACCCGGGAACGAGTTACGCCATGGGGCTGGCTAATTCGCTCACCACGGGGTCGATTTTCTATTGCTTCTGATTTTAGCTACCCCAAAATCAAAGATTCACTGGGGCCTGGAGTATTGCAAAAATCCAGGCGCATGAGGAACGAGAGACAGAAAATCAGTCATTTCGCCCTTGGGACAATGGAAAACACGATCGCCTTTCACGGAGATCGGGAAAATTTCGTTGACTGAGAAAGGCGATGCTCTATTCGGCTAAACAAGTTAGGATACGACCTTACATTCATGGCGCTCTCAGTCACACCCGCCGAATTTTTCAGTACCCTGCATGCCTCCGGCATCGCGGGCGTGACGCGCGGTGCATTGAGCGAAGATGATAGTGAGCGGGTGCTGAAGCGGGCCTTTGATGAGTCCTTGGAGGATTTGCCTGGTGACACGGCAGACCTGCTCTGGCAGCCAAAAGTTGCGGCACAGGCCTTGCATTCCTTTTATCGGCTATGTCAGGCCCTGGTGGATCGAGCGATGACGGACGAACAGGTCAGGGCGCATTGTGCCACCGTTCCGGCAGCATCGCATGCACCTAGCGATCTGTTGTCCGCTGATGTGACGCTGCGCCATCTGCCCGAGCTTCATGGCATGGCCAAATCGATGAGCAGTGGCGATCCGCTGATCAAAGGCATCGAGGAAGCGGCGCGAAGATTTCCCCTATCGAGTGTCGGGATCGCTTTGCAGCCCCCCCCGGATGTCGCGGCGATCCAACGGCACGCAGGGCTCTGGAGGCTCTATATTGACCGTATCATCGACCACCAGGACGTCTCAAGGCTGGCCGATGAACGCGTGCAGTTGGCTGTGACCGATGCGCTGGGAGAGCACGCGCTGCAGTTCGCTCCGAAACTCGCCGCCGGGCTCGCGCTGGCATCAGTAACCGCGCTGCCCCCAATTCACGAACCGAATCCGCCCGCCAACTCATGACGCCCCTCGAAATCGCCGACCGTCTTACCGACCAAATTTTGCGTCCGATAAAATCTGTCTTCGTCGGCAAAGAGGAAATCATCGATCTCATGGGCATCGCGCTTGCGGGCGGCGAAAACCTCTTTCTGCACGGGCCGCCCGGAACGGCCAAGAGCGCGCTGGTCCACGAACTGGCCCGGAGGCTCGATGCGCGGGCCTTCGACTACCTGCTCACACGATTCACCGAGCCGGGGGAGCTTTTCGGTCCCTTTGACATTCGCAAACTGCGCGAGGGCGATCTGGTCACGAATACCGAGGGCATGCTGCCCGAGGCCGAATTCATTTTCCTCGATGAGCTGCTGAATGCGAACAGCGCCATCCTCAACAGTCTGCTGCTGGTGCTCAATGAGCGTGTCTTTCGTCGTGGACGCGAGACGCGCAAATTGCCTGCGCTACTGGTGGTGAGCGCGAGCAATCACCTGCCGGAAGAAGAGGCGCTGAAGGCCCTGTTTGATCGCTTCCTGCTGCGTGTGCACTGCGGCTACGTGCCGGAGGCGGAACTCGCCGCCGTGTTGGAGGCTGGTTGGGCGCTGGAGAAGTCAACACGCGCCAAGCCTGCCTCAGCCGGCCTTTCGGCCGCCGATATTCGCGTTTTGCAGGACGCACTGCCAACGGTCGATCTGGCTCCTGTGCGTGGGGTGTATTTGGAACTCATCGCACGTTTGCGAGCAGCAGGCATGGAGGTGTCCGATCGCCGTGCGGTGAAACTCCAGCGGGTGATAGCCGCAAGTGCGCTGATGTGTGGACGCATGGGGGCCCGCGTCTCCGACTTGTGGGTCGTGCGCTTCATCTGGGATCGCGAAGAGCAGCGGGAGATGCTCGCCGCGATGGTGCAGGAGACGATCAACAAGGATGCGCCATCCACCGGCGACCACCCGCAGACGCATGGTGGCAGCGCGCCGGATCCAGAGAGCCTCGCGCGTGATCTCGATGTGCTGAGCGAATGTTGGGACGATCTCGCCGCCGGAGTGGCGAGGGACCGTCTCGCGGCGCTGGCTGCGCGCGTACCATGGGTGCAACTGAGCGAAACGCGTGAAGCCCTGCAGGAAAAGGTGGAGGCACTTTGGAGGAAGGCAGGCGCATGAATGTGGCGGTGATCGCGAGTGCGGATGCCACATGGCTGGGCCGCTGGCGCACGATTCCCGGCATCGAAGCCTGCGAAACAACAGGCCGGGTATGGGTGCGTGGTCCAGGTGCTGTGGCTTGGGATCTGCTGCCTGCACTGGCCCGCTTCACGTCGGATCAAGCAGGCCGCCTGACGCCTTTAGGTCGACGCATGCCAACTGAAAGGCTGCCTGGAGGCGCCTGGCTGCCCTTGGCTGAGTTTTTGCGGGTGCGACCTGCGGCGGCCGCCCTGCCTGCGTTGCACGTGGCTCCGATCGCTTGGACCGTGGTGCCATCCGAGAGTTTTCGGCCCGCGCAGATGTTGGTTCTGCCCTTTGCCGAATTTTTCACCTGGGGAATTACCGCTCCTTCGGTGCGATTCAAGGGCCTGCGTTTTGCGGTATCTGCCGATGAGCGCACCTGCGTCCTGGGGAATCTTTTGCCACCGCTGCGCGGCGAAAGCTGGTGCGTGCAGGATCAGATCGCCACGCCGGCCGGGTGGGAGCTTCCACGCGGCATCACGCCTCCGCTGGTCGCAGACAGCATGCGTCTCAGGGCTGGAGAAACGGCGCTGTTGCATCCCGACGGCAGTGCTGAGCGCCTGCCTGGCGAGGCCTTTGTCGATGTCACCCGCAGTGCTCTGCGTGCGACGGCAGAGGGTTTGGTCACACCGTTTCATGTGGAAGACTGACTCGCCATGCCTGCGTATCGCCCCTCCACACTCGGCTACTTCTGTGCTCCTCCCGGGCATTTGTGGGAATGGATTGCCGAAGATGATCATGCCTGTGTCGTCTGGCACGGCGACGCAGCCCTGATCGTTTATCGAGAAGAGCTAGAAGTCCTGCTGGATGCCTGTGTGCCAAGTGGCCTACCTCCTTTGGGAGCCTTTTTTTTCGTCGTGGCTGCGGCACAGGAGAACTACAGCGCCAGCAACACCCGCATTCGCCTGTGGGAGGCAGCCGAGCGCGCCACTGGTAATCGAGAAGTGCCGGGCGGCATTGCTGAGCTCTGGAAATCTGTGGGCATGGGTCTGGATCGGATCCACGAGTTGCCAGCGGACCTGCGGACCAGTGGACCTGCGCGGCGCCTGTTGCTTCAGACGCTTTTTGAAGGCGCGGTTTACGATGTGACCAAGAATGTCAATCCGTCCCATGCCCGCTACATCGTGACGGAGTTCAAACAGACGCCTTACATCGATGTCTTCCAACAGCGGTCGCCCGAGCTCAATGGCGTCGCCCGTTTGCTTGCCGATCTCACCGCCCTTAACAAGGCCTTCCTAGCCTGCCCTCCCGAGCATTTGGAAGAACGATTGCGCACCGGTCTGGATCAAATGCCATCACGGCAGTTAGAGCTTCCATTTTCTCAGCCGGACGAGACACCCACCCCCGAGGTGCCCGCCGACTTGCTGCGTGCGCTAGAGCACGAGGGCGGTGAACTGGCGCTGGTGGCCGGACTGGTGCGCCGCATGAGCGCCATCCTGCATGTGCCGAAGGCGATCACCCATCGCGATGAAATGCCGCTCGGAGGTGTTTCCGACATCACGAACCGCGGAGATCCTTCAGGGCTGCTAATGACGGAACTCGCCTGGGATGATCTGACCTTCGCGGTTCGTCTCTCGCAAGGAGAGGCATTGTACCTGCGTCGCGAATCGCCACCGGCAGAGCCGCCACCGAGCAGGCTCATCCTCATCGACACCGGCATTTTCTTGTGGGGAAAGCCAAGGCTCTTTGCACTCGGTGCAGCACTGGCCCTGTTGCGTCAAAAACAAGGCGATCATTCCGTCATCGGTCGCGCCATGGCTTCGGATGGCATGTCCTTCGTGCCCATCGCACTCGATACCGTTGAGGACGTCCGCGCGCAGTTGATACGCCTGCATCCGGCCCCGAACCCGGGCCTCGAACTGCATCTTCTGGTGGATGCCCAAGAGGAAATGCTCCAACCCGACGAAGAAGTCTTTCTCATCACCCATCCTGCGGCATGCGAGCAACTCGAGACCAAGCCTGTATGGCGACATCTCGCCAACTCCACTTCGCTCCACACGCTGCTGGTGGATCGAGATGGCAATCTTCAACTCGCCCGGCATAGCCTCGCCGGGGGTAAAATTTTGTCCGAGGCTCGTGTGGAGGCCTCGGATTTGTTCGAGCCATCCACCCTCGCAACCACTTCTCAGCCAAAGCCATCCCCCGCTGCGTTGACGAGTGAGGCCGGCAGGTTGCCGCAATTTTACAAGCAAGCTGTTTGGCCTCTCTACCATCCAGCGCCACCTGTTCAAAGCGATGTCTTCGAAATACCCGGAAAAGGTTACATCGGCGTGTCAGAGGCGGGATGTGTCTGCTGGTGGCAGGGAAGCTATTCCTTGGTGAGCCAGATCCTGCTATTTAAGAGGCCCGCGGAGCGGCTCCTTTTTGCAGCCCAAGAGAAGCAGGATACCGACATCATTTACTTGGTCTTTCTCAATCGCGGAGAGTCCATGGCGGAACTCGCCGTTCTGAACTTGGAACACCCGCATTCAAACGAGGTTCATCGTGTTGAGATTGGCAAATCAGACACCATTTTGCCTTGTTTTAATTCTGGAAGGCTTGTCGTGCATCTCGACGACCGAAGCGATGCCTATGACACCCTCGACGAAGCGGTGAAGGTGTGCAGTATCCGGCGATCTGAATGCAAAGGATGGCCCGTGTATGATGGAGAAAAGTTTCATGCGCATGGGGTCAATGACTCCCCGTGCTCCATTTTAAGCCGGCCGCAAAAAATCTCTGAACGTGAGGTTGTTCGTCGTTTCCTGACCAACATTGAGAGTGTGGAACTGAATGGCATGGGACGGCTCATGATCCTCGCTGGCGATCACGTTTATCGGCTGAAAGTGCTTCCTGAGCGGGGCTTTGATTGGGAAGGCTGTTCAGTATCTCGGCAGGCATTCAAACCACTTAAGCCTGTCGCCATGCCCAGGTGGCAAGACTATGGACTCAAGATCGCGCTTTTCCCTGACGGCCGTCGTGTGGTCGTAGATCCGCTGGGCTTTATCCACATTTGCGATTCTGGCGAGGACTCAGACGAAATCAGCCTTTTGCTAGTCAAAGGCCATACTGCAGCGTGGACGCCCAACAACAAGTTTTTCGGCGAACCGAACCTGCTGAACAACAATTGGCCCAAGCCCATGCATGAAATAATGCCGCTTTGCCAAAAGCTCTTTCGCCCACTTCCTTAGCCACCGCCAATGCCCACGCTTTCCCTCCGCCTGATCCCCACCGCAGCGACGCTGCCGGTGCTGGCCGGCTATTTGCCGGGTTCGGATACGGCAGCTTGGCTGGAGGAGATGGCCCGTCATCCCAGGGCCCGATTCTTTGTTGTGCCTAGCTCTGTGGAAGCAGCGGAGGCCGGTGGCCTGCTGATCTGGCAGACTAAGGACGCAAAGTTTGGCCTGCGAGTGCTACCGTGTGGTATCGAACACGGCAGCGTGGTGGTGCCCTGCGACACGCGGCTCGATCCGGCGCTCACTGCCGATGAGGCGAGACGATTGCTGAATTACCCCGTCTACTTTTTTCATCCTGCGCTGGGATTGGTGGCATTCGAGGAGACCGACGCGATCACTCCCGAGAGACTGATTGTCCCACCACTGGCACGTGACAGCTCTTGGATGAGTGTGCGGCCTGGAAACGCGCCCACTCCGCGTCTCACGCGGGTGAGCCTGATCCTGCCGGAGGAGCCTGACGCGTTGTTTGGCGATGCCGCGAGCGAGATCGGCCTTCAGTCGCCTAAGGATCTGAACCGCGAGTCTCCGTTGTTCGATCGGCTCAAAGACAAACTGATCGGCGGAGCCGCGCTCGCCGGAATGGGCGCCGTTGGAGCACTGGGAGCCCTCGCGGCATTCTTCGGCGGAAAATCGGCATCCAATCGTCCGGGCAACTCGAAGGCAGGCTCGGCGAATACTCGGGGCATTCCACTGATGGACAAGATACTTGACTGGACTGCGGACCAGATCGAAAAGCTCGCCAAGAAGCGCCAGCAGGAACTCGATCGCCTCATGAAGCTGCTGGAGTCCAACCCTGAGCTGGGACTGCGCTACGCTCTGCCATTCTCGGATGGCGGCGATGCCGCTCGTGGCACAGCGCCCCCATCCTGGAAACTCGGGGAACGAAATCCAATCTTCGGATCTCATCGAGGAGGAGGTCCGGCGGATGTCTGGAGCCTCGCACCGCAAACGCAATGGCAGCTCCAGCAGAAATACCGCGATCTCGCAAATCGTGAGATCGCCGCCGGGCGTTTTGACCGCGCAGCCTATATTTTCGCGGAATTGCTCGGCGACTGGCACAATGCCGCAGCCACCCTCGCCCGAGGAAAACGCCACCAAGAAGCCGCGCGCATTTACCTCACCAAGCTGAACAACAAGGTGCAGGCCGCGAAGTGTCTCGAAGACGGCGGGCTGCTGGCAGACGCGGTGCTTCTCTATGCCGAACTGGCCCAGCACGAAAAATGCGGTGATCTGCTGCGACAGCTCGGACGCGAATGCGAGGCCGTCGCGGCCTACCAAGCAGCCATCCAAGGCGGCGGAGACCGCTTGAACGATGCACGCATCCTCTTTGAGAAGTTGCAGCAACATGGCCTCGCGCTGAGCGTGCTCGCCAGCGGCTATCCGGGATCCAGTCAAGCCGCAGAGTGTCTGGAGCGCCAGTTCGACTACTTCGCGCGCCTGGAGGCCACGGTAGATGCGCTCACTTTGGCCCACTCGCTCAGTTCCACCGAGCGTCAAATGCCTGACCGCCTGAAGATGATCGAAACACTCCGACGGATTCATCAAACGCAGCCCGAACCCGAAGTGCGAGGTCGGTTGAGCGTGGTGGCCCTGAGCGTGATCGGGGACGCTTTGGCGGCAGGTGGGGTCAAAGAAGAACCACTCCTCGCGGCCCTGCCGCAATTCGCTCCCAGCGACCTGCTTCTAAAGCGTGATGCACAACGCTACGGCACCATCCTCGACCAAAAACGCCGTGAGTCTCGCAAGGGAAGTCACTCTCGTGAGGCCGTCTTGATGCTGTCTCATCAGAGCACCATCAAACTGCCGCAGGACGGGACCATTTGGGATCATTTGATCAGTCAGGGGGACAAGTGGCTGGCCATTGGCAAAAACGAACGCACCAGACAGGATGTGTGGGTTTTGGGGAAAGGAAACAGCAGCATCGGAAAGCTGGTTTCGGCTGCTGGATGGCAGTATCAGACCAGCCTGCTGCCGATGCTGTCTCCAGTGCGCGAACAGGCCTGGCTGCCGTATGGCCCCACAGATGGCGAGGTTCGCTACGGTCTTGCGAACAAGGCCGATTTTGCCAGCTGTCCGAACACGCGCCAGATGCTGATCGACCGTCTGGTCTGGATACCCAAGCGTGTGCTCGCCGCACATGCGCAGGCGGACGGCGTGTGGATCGTTCATCACAATGTCACTGACACCATCGATCTGAGTTTTTACACGCTTGGCGGACAGATGATGCGCACGCACGCGCTCGGATGGGCCCCTCCAGAGCTTACAAGCCTGGTGTGCATTGCCGCTCATGGCGACCATGTCATGCTCAGCGCGGGCACGCATTTGCTACGGATCAAGAATGGCATCGTGATCAACCAAAGCGAATTGGCAGGCAGCTGAACTTCCCCCGAAACGGTGGACAGAGAGCGCGCAGTCTGAGAAAGGAATCCGGACATGCCCAAAACCAAACCACCTTATTCGGAAGAGTTCCGGCGAGAGGCCGTCGATCTCTACGTCAGCAGCGGTCGATCCCTCAAGGGGGTCGCCGAAGATCTCGGGGTCTCGACCAACAGCCTGCGGAGCTGGAAGCAGGCTCTGCTCGGGGGGAGCGCAGGACGAGGTCCAGCCCCGCGTGAGCGGGGCGAGGACCCGGCCGGAGCGGACCCCGAGCAGATGGCCGAGGAGATCCGGCGGCTTCGCCGGGAGAACGAGCATCTCCGTCGCCAGCGCGAGATCCTAAAAAAAGCCGCGAGCATCCTGGCGGAGGACCCGCAAGCCGGTATGCGCTGATTCACACGATGCGGGAAGACTACACCATTGCCGAACTCTGCGAGGCCTTCGAGCTCTCTCGGAGCGGCTATTACCAATGGAGCAGGCGCGAGAGCACTCCTCGCCGGGCCCAGAATGAGATCCTCCTCAAAGAGATGAAACGCATCCACGAACACCGCCACACTCGCTGTTACGGCAGTCCCCGCATGACGGTGGAACTGCGGGAACGGGGTTACGCCTGTTCGGAGAACCGGGTCGCCCGGCTCATGGCCCGCCACGGCCTGGCGGCAAAATCCAGGCGTCCCTTCCGGCCAAAGACCACCCAGCCCGATCGCCATGTCCCGCCCGCACCCAACCACCTCGCGGACGCCCCCGCCGTCACCAGGCCCGGAGAAGCCCTCGTCAGCGACATCACCTACGTGGCCACCCGGGAGGGCTGGCTTTACCTCGCGGTGGTCCTCGATCTCTTCAGCCGGGCGGTGGTGGGTTGGAAGATCGGCGAGTCTCTGCACACCGACCTGCTTCTCGACGCCTTCGAGCAGTCCCGCCTCCAGCTTCGTCCGCAACGGGGAGCGCTCTTCCACTCCGATCGCGGCTGCCAATACACCAGCCGGGCCTTCCGCCTCCGCCTGGAGAAAAGCGGCCTCGTCCAAAGCATGAGTGCGGCGGGGTATTGCTACGACAACGCCACGGCGGAAAGCTTC
>JACKQE010000005.1 GCA_024233005.1 Akkermansiaceae bacterium
GGGGAGCGACGCAAGTCTGCGAAGTATCTGGTGAACGTGTGCCGGTTTCAATCCGCGCCCCCCGTGAGGGGAGCGACAGCGGCTAGTATAGCTGCTTGAACCTGAAGGGTTCCACCAGCAATTTCCGCGAACCCCCAGAAAAGGGGAAT
This sequence comes from Akkermansiaceae bacterium, assembly GCA_024233005.1. Lineage (GTDB taxonomy): Bacteria > Verrucomicrobiota > Verrucomicrobiia > Verrucomicrobiales > DEV007 > JACKQE01. Next base: position 150 of record JACKQE010000005.1, read on the forward strand.
CACCGAAGGTAGCGATCCTTCAACTGAAGTTTGTCAAAGAGCGCGGGGCCGGCCAAAGGGACGCTTCGCGAACCTCCCCATCTTTTCTGACCTGCTTCTGGTTCGCGGGCCATTCCCAGAGCAAGTATCTTTCGAGAAATGAGTGTGTAATAAATGGTCAGCAAATCAATGGACCATCGACATCATAGCTTGGTTTTGCCCCATGGTGTTCTACTCGGTGGTGCCAGTTCGTTCCCAAAAAATAAAACCGAACCGAATCGGTCGTTGGATCGATGATGTCGAGAAGGCTTGCTTTGAAGGTGGTGAATTTGGCAGGATCGACTTTGCATTCAAAGACGGAGTTCTGCACCCGCTGGCCATGGTCGGAGCAGGCCTGGGCGGTGCGGCGGAGGCGCCGTCGGCCCTCCGGGCTTACGGTCGAGATGTCATAGGTGACAAGAACATACATGGCGATGGCAGCGGGAGAGGGGGCGAAGAGTCAAGTTGGATGATCGCCTCAGCGGGCAAGGAAGGCAGGATAGGCGTCAAGATCCCCGCGCAAATGGCGGGCGAGCAATCTGGCCTGCAGATGGGGCAACAGTCCGATGGTGGTCTTTTCATCAAGGAAGGGGTGGGTGATTTCCTCCTGTTTGCGTTCCTGCCAGGCCGTCATCACCACCTTGCGGGAGGCGTCCTGAAGCACCACGGCTCCAGATTCAAGTGTGTCAAAGTCCCTGCTGGTGAGTTGTTTTCGATTCAGGAGGGAGAGCGCGGTGCGGTCGGCGAGAAAGCCGCGAAATTCCTCCATCAGATCGAGGGCAAGCGAGGGCCTGCCGGGGCGATCACGGTGGAGGAAGCCGCACTGGGAATCCAAGCCGCAGGACTCGAGGGCGGACCGGCAGTCATGGGTGAGCAGCGTATAAAGGAATGACAGCAGCGCATTGACTGGGTCCAGAGGCGGGCGCCGGGATCTCCCTGCCATCGTGACCGCCGGATCGTGGTTGGTCATGAGGTGGGGGAAGACCGCGAAATACGCCGCCGCCGCGTCGCCTTCGATCCCGCGGAGGGTTTCCAGCGTGGTGGCGCGTCCAACCAGGCCCTGTCTTGTGGCCAAGGTGTCTGCCGCTTGAATGAGAGCATGCGCCCGCTCGGCGGACTTCCCGCCATGGTCGCGCGCGGCCCGGAGCAGGAGGTGCCGCGAGTTGGCCAGCTTGGCGGAGATGATCGGGGAGGCGATGGCCACGGCAGCCGGTTCGTGGTCCGCCCGGCGGTATTGCTCGCGGCGGAGCAACACATTGCCGGGTGTGAATCCTTGGGAAGCGGCGAGAAATTTCCCATACGGGTTGTGAAAGGAAAGGCTGACCCCCGCTGTGGCACAGGCCGCCATGAGGGCGGCAGAGCAGGAAATATCCCACCCAAAACAGGCAATGCCGTCCAGATTGTGCAGGGGCACCCGGAGTTTGGTCACGCCTTCGAGCCGCACTTCCACCGCCGCGCCGTCTTTTCGCAAATAGGCCCCCTCCAGGGTGATGAAAAGGGTGTTGAGATGTCGGCGCATGGAGAGAGAGAGGCGATGGTGGGGGGATAGGCCCGCGGTTCAGGAGTCTTCCCTGAGTTTGGCCTGGAACCAGGCCGACACGCCGCGTTTCATTCGCATTGCTTTCGGTTGGCACTCGTCCAGCAGGGAGCACGCGTCACACCTTCGGGGATCGTAGGTTGCGGATGGCGTGGCGTTTCTGGAGAAGCAGTCCCGAACTTCGTTCCCCACGGTTTCCACCAAGGCGCGCAACGGGGTGTCGAAGACCACTTCGGTGCGACGACGGCGTTCTCCATAATACAAGGCGCCTCTGGCAATGGGCTGGTCCAACATTTCCTCCAGACAAAGGGCCTGGGCGCAGAGTTGGACCTCGTCGGCGCGGTGGGCTTTGGGTTTGCCGCGTTTGTATTCCACAGGCACCGGCCGAGTTCCGGGACCGTCCGGCACGGGGTGGAATTCGACCACGTCGCATTGCCCGGTCAGTCCCAGGGTGAAGGACGTGACAGGCAATCCCCGGGAAATCCTGATCCCTGAACGAGTTTCACTCGGACCCTCATGGGCTTTTTCATGCAGCACCCGTCCCTCCGCGGTGAATTGGTTCTCCGCCCAGGCCTGCTCCACATGGATCAGCGCGCACTGCCTCGGACAATACAGCCAGTGCTGAAGCGCCGAGATGGGGATGAGCTGGTCTTCGGTGAATCTGGTCGCATCGGGCTGCATGGTGTTGAACGGGATCAAACGTCGTCGTCGATGTCGGGATATTGCGTGGGTGGCGTGCCGGACTCCGCGAGGAGCTTTGGCCGTTTGAACGCGCGCGCGTCCGCTTCACCCGTGCAGGTGACGAGGAATCTCCAGTCATCGCCATAGTCGAAAAGGAAGAGCAGCTTCTTCTTCGGCTTGAACACCGTGCCAATGAGAGTCCCCTCAACGCCCGGATCGTCCGGCTTCGCGTTCTCGCCGAGAGTGGCGAAGAGCGTGTATTCCTGTTTGCTGTGGTAGGGGTTTTTGAGGTTGTCGTAGAACCCGTAGGCATGATCGCACTCGAATCCCACCGCCTCCAGAATGGCGTAGGCGAGATCGTCCAGATCATAGTCCGCCGGGAGTTGGAGATCGGCGCTCCAGTCCCCGTGCTCGATTTTGAAGGTGAGGGCTTTCATGGGTGCTCAGATGCGGCGGATGAGGGTGATCCCATTGCCGAGGTCTTTGGAATCGCCGGGTTTGATGAACTCGTCGAGCGGCTTGTCGTCAAAGGTGATGCGGCTCAAGTAGTCGACGAACTTGCGGGGCGGTTTCCCGTCTTCGGATGGCGTTTTCTCGAAGGATTCGATCTTGAGGCGGTCGAAGAGACTGTGGCTGGGGGCTTTGCCGAGCTGATTCTCGTGCTTGAACACAAGCAAGCCGCGTGGGGCCATGCTGCCTGCGGGGCGGGCGGCGGATTGATCGAACTGGAAGGCGTTCTCAAGCGCGGTGAAGAAGAGTTCGAGATCGTCGTCGGAGAATCCAGTTTGCTCCGCGAGGAAGGGGTTCACGAAGCCGTGGGTCAGGTAGAGCCCGTAGGGAACGGTGAATTTGCGGCCCATGGTGCGGTTGTCTCCCTGTTGGGCTTCCGCTTCTTTCTCGGTAGCGACTGCCATGCGGGTGATGGCGTGTTCGCTGATAACGATGGGATCGACGGAGCGGGAGAAGCCGAGTTGGATGGGGCCGCGGACCTGGCCGCAGTTGACCGCAATGCTCATGACTGCTCCAAAGGTGCGAACATCGTAGAAGTTCTGGCACATCCACTGGCGGGCGGCTTCGACTTCATCGCCGGTTCCTTTGCGTTTCTTCTTTTTACCCTTGGTGTCGTCTGCCGCTTCATCCGTGGCGGGCGCGAGGTCATCGCCTTGTTCTTTGAGCGCTTGGTAGGCCTTTTCGTGGGCTCGGATGAGGACGGCCTTTTCCTTCACGTAAATGTCGAAGTTGGGCGCGTCCTTTTTGACGACCTCGACGAAGTTGCGGACTTTGCGTTTGATGCAGACGTCGGTGATGAGGCCTTGGCCGGATTCGGTGTCAACGCGGGGAAGATTGCCGGCGTCCGGGTCGCCGTTCGGGTTGGCATCCTGGGCGTCGAAGAGATAGATGAAGTCGTAACGATTGTTCATGGAATGATTTGGTTGGATTGAGATATACAGGTTTCGAGATGGATCAGACTGTGGCGGTTTCAGTGGGTTGCGGGGTATCTTTCTTCGTGAAGAAATCCTTGCGCTGGTGGTAATAACCCAGGGCGAATTGGGATTGGTTTTGGAGATTGAGGTGGGCGGGGAAGTCTCCGAGAGAGGAGAGAATTTCCTGAGTCTGTTTTTCGCGATAGCTCTTCAACTTCTCGTCGAGTTTTCCGAGGTGGTGCTGGTAGGTTCGGAGCAATCGTCCGAAGACAGCCCGCGGGGTGGCGGATGCGCTGGCATAGAAGCGGTCGCGAATGGTGGAGTTGATGCCGGGCAGGGCGTCTTGCTGGGCTTTCTCGAGCACGGCGAAGAGGCGTCCGAGTCGGTAGCCGGGGTTGGTGTTGGTTTCGTCTAACATAGTGGTGATGGTTTGGTTGTGATTGCGGATGAGCCACGCCCTGAGGATGGCGGCTTTGAGATAGGTGACATCGCGTTCCGCGCGGATGCGGTTGTGGACGGCGGTGATGAAAGAGGACGGGTAGTCGGTTCCGAGAAGAATGGATCGCATGAGTGCTCCGCCGAGAAGTGGGGGGATACCGTCGGCGTCGCGGGCGGTCTGGCGGAGAAGCTGGTAGGAGCTTGGGTGAAGAGGTTCCGGGTTTTTGGAATTGGTTTCGTCCCACTGGCGGACGATTTCGAGTTGGTTGAGGTGGAGTTTGAGGTTGGCGATGAGGTCGCGCAGGGTGCCGGTGTGCCAGAAGCGGACGGAGAGGCGGGAGGCGTTGGGGGAGAGTCCGAGGATGTAGAAGTCGGTATCGGGAGCGCCGAGTTCGTCGGAGCCGAGGGTGCCGCGGGAGATTTTTTCGAGGATGTCGCCAATGCGCTGTTTGGTGACATCGTCTTCGGCATCGGGGACGCCGGACATCATCTGCGGGAAGAGGGCCTCGGCAGGGGTCGGCTCTGCGGTCCAGAAGACGGCGGTGAGGTCACCGATGCGGAAACGGCGGTCTTTCTGTCCGGTAAGCCAATTCAGCGCGGTGCAATAGGCGAATGCAGGGATGGAGCCGACCGGAGCGTTGTAGGACTGCTCTTTGCCGTATGATTCGTAAGCTTTCGCGTTGAAGGAGACAAGGGTGGCACCTGAGCTTTGGGCTCCCACGACCCCTTTGATCGCGGGGTCATGCAGCCGGGCAAGAGGTTGTTCTTCTCCTGTGATGAGGCAGAGTCCTATAGTGGCATCCTTTTCTTCGCTGCTGATTTTGCTCCAGTATTTTCGGACTTCCTGAATTTGATGGACGAACGAGGTCTTTCCGCTGACTTGAAAAGTGAGATTTGATCCGATGATTTCGTCAATCTGAGCATTGGCGGCTGTTGCCAGTTTTTCACTAACATCTGGATCTTCGGGGTTCCATTTTTCGAGGAAGAGGCACATGGCGTCAAAATCAGGGTGATTGATTTTTGGGCGGGCGGAAAGATGTGCGTCGCGGAATAGCTCAAAGCGTTTTTTTAGCTTCTCTTTGGCTTTTGGGTCGTTTGCAGCGGATGGATCGAAACCGAATAGATAGTCGGTTTTATCGGCAACAAATCCTTCTTTGTCTCCCGATGTACGTTTCCCTGGAGATGGGACGCTGTGAGACGTGGGGACGAGTTTGTTGCCTCTTTCGGCTTGTTGTCGCAGAGGAAAGAGGCATTGGAGATCTCCGTCCGGTGAGATCACGACCGCCCAGCTCAGGCCCATGGGTGCGAAGCCTGGTTGGTCGATGTCCGGCAGGCGTTCGTAAAGTTGATAGAGTGCTTGCAGAATCATGGTGGCTCAGGCGTTGGCGGTGTGGAAAGGCGGGACGGTGAGGATGCCGTTTTCGAGTTTGGCGTTAAAGAAGCGGGGTTCGGCGCGGACGCGTTTGCCCCGGCCGGTGAGGAAGCTGTCTTTGGCGGTTTTGTCGGCAGGGAGGTAGGCGATGTCGTGGAGCATCCAGCCGAGTTCCTTGTTGATCTGCTCCGGCGGGAGTTCGCAGGGTGGTGTGGAATCGCCATCCTCGATGAGGGTGAAGCGAGCGGGGAACTCGCGGTTGCCGAGGCAGGGCTGGTGGAAGCATTGGCCGGCGCGGGCGCGGCGGTTGAACATGTCGAGGTGCTTGCCTTCGCAGTCCTTGGCGGGGAGTTCGGGGCCGTTTTTGTCGAAGCGGAAATCGAGGATTTCGAAATGGGCTTCGATGACGTAGGCGACGTTGGTGAGCAGGGTGGCCGCGCGTTGTTGGCGGGCGTCTTCAATGAGGATGCCAGCGGTCGTGACGGTTTCACCTTTCATCGCGGCGGCGGTGGGGGCACTGGCTTTGGAACCGACTTCGTTGCGGCGGATATTGGTGAAGCGAATGGGCTTGAGGATGTGGATGCGATCAATGATCCATCGGATCTGGGGTTTCCAGTAGATGGCTTCGAGGATGCCGCGGGCAGCCGAGGGAGTGATGACGTCGTAGGAGACGCGCTCGACCTTCATTTCGGGCCGGGTAAAGCAGGCGAAATCGCCGGTGATGTGGAGCTTGATTCCGTAGGACATGGAGGGTTCAGTGATTGGTTTTCGGGAAGAATTTGACGTGTGGCAGACCTTTGAAGTCATCGTCTTGAGCCCAGAGAGTGGCTTTGCTCGCAAGGGCGGTGGCGTAGATGAGGGAATCGGCCATGGCGATTTTGTGGCGCATGCTGAGGTTGGCGGCGGCGATGGAAATGGCGGTGTCCGGGGGGATGACGATGCCTTGCTGGAGGAGATCCACGAGGTGCTGGGCGCGGGTTTCGTCCGCGTGGGTGACGGTGTATTTCCAGACTTCGTAGAGAGTGATGGTGGAAACGATCACTCGATTGATATCATGCGCCGCCTTGAGAAAGGTGCGGGCATTCGGGCCGTTGTGAGTGATCTCAATCCAGGCCGAACTGTCGAGGCAGGCGGGTTTCATGGAAGTTCGCGGTCTGTTTTCTCACGTTTGAAGGGGATGTGAGCGCAATCTTTGAGGTAACCGATGAGCTGATCCGGGGTGAGTATCGGACGTATTTCGATGATTCCATCTTTTTCAACGAGTTGAAGGCGTTGGCCCGGTTGAAGATCCATGGATTTACGAATCTCCTTTGGGATTACGATTTGATATTTGGGTGATAAAAGTGCTGTCGTCATACGTTTTTAAATTAGGATAATAATTTGCTATTGTCACACTAATTTTAGAGATAGAAGGCGTTGAGGTCGGGCGCGGCACCGGGGCTTTTCAGTCCGGTTTCGGGGTGGTAGTCGTTCTGGTGGTGATCGAGGATGGCAAAGGCGTCTTCGCAGTGGAGGGAGAGTAAGGGTTTGAGGTGCTGCCATTCGCCGTCGTAAACCTGGACGGTGAATTGTTGGGCGCGTCGGTAGTGGTTGCGGTTGGGGACGCGGTTCTGTTTTTTGAGGTCTCGGATTTCTTCGCAGAGTTTTTTCCCTTGCGATCCCCAAGGAATCAGGACGGAGTGCGTGTTGGAGTCGATGAGGCGGAAGCGTTCGGCGGCGGTTTTGTAGCGGTAGGTGAGGATGTTTCGAGTATCGGGTGATTTGGTGGAGAAGCAGGCATCGCCGGAAACGATGTGGGGTTTGTCCCATTGGTCGGTCTTGGGGCCTGCCTGCCAGATGGAATGCATGAAATAGAGCCGGATGAGATCGGGGTGGAGGAGATCGCGGTTTTGGAGGTTAGGCAGGATTTGAACGCGGGTGACAGCGGCGTTGGCAGCGAGATCGGATAGAACGGCGGGTATGGGATGGTCTGCGGGTTGAAAGAGGTAAACCCGGCCTTTGAGACGGTTTCCGTCCACATCCATGAGCTCTCCGTTGCGGTTGCAGCGGCCGGCGGCTTGGGCGAAGGAGTCGAGGCCGCATTCGGCGCGATAGACGACGGGGAAGCTGATATCGACACCGGCTTCGACGAGTTGGGTGGCGACGAGGACAACGGATTGTCCGCGCTTGCGAAACCGCTTTGCTCTGGCAAGCACGAGCATGACATGCCGGGGACACATGCGGGCCGAGAGATGAATTGCGGTGGTGTGTTGGCCGAGTTTTTCGTGGAGGATTTGGGCGGCTTTGGTGGTGTTGAGGATGAGGAGGCAGCCGTCCGGGGCATGTTCGCTGATGTGGTCGATGAGTTGTTCGTCGGTGAGGGAGCCGAGGTTTTGGCAGGTGACGCGTTCGAGGGTTTGAAAGAGCGCGGGTTCGTTCTGCATGATGGGGGTGATTTCCTCGGGAGGGATACCGATGGTGAACTCTTCGCGGCGTTCGAGGGCGGGTTGGGTGGCGGTGCAGAGTACGGCGGTGGAGCCGAGATCATGAACCAAACTGCGAAGGGCCCGAAGGATGGGATGGAGAAGTGATGAGGGCAGGGCCTGGACTTCGTCGAAGATGACCACACTGCGTGCGATGCGGTGGAGCTTGCGGCAGGCGCTGGTGCGGTTGGCGAAGAGGGACTCAAAGAATCGGACGTTGGTGGTGACGATGAGAGGGGCGTCCCAGTTTTCGGAGGCAAGACGGTTGGCCTCGGTTTCCCTGGCGGGGTCGAACTTCGAGTGATGTTCGAGAACGATGTCGCGTCCGAGTTCCTTGGCCAAAAGTGCGAACACTTCGCTGAAGACGTCGGCGTTTTGTTTGATGATGCTGGTGAAAGGGATAACGAGAATGACGCGACGATGGTCGTTTCTCAGGGCGTGACGGAGAGCGAATACGAGTGAGGAGAGAGTCTTGCCGCCTCCGGTGGGAACGGTGAGGGAGAAGAAGCCGCTGTCGTTTTCCGCGGCACGAATGCAATCTTGCCGGACGGTTTCGCGTGCTTGATTGACGGGATCGTCGCCAGGTGGCCCAAATTTTTCGGACATGTGGGTTTCGAGGGTGGCGAGCATCCGGTGCAGGATGTCATCGGGCCATGAGTGACGGAGGATGGATTGCTCCGGCTGCATGAATGACTCGGTGGCCAGGAAGTCAGCATCGACCAGGCACGAGAAGAAGAAGCGGAGTAGGAGAGCGAGACCGTCTGCACCCGCGTCAGAGCGGGAGAGAGGGGGCATAGGGAGTTTTTCATCGAGTGGGACTCCGGCCTTAGCCGCGTGGGCACGCCATTCGTTGATGGGCCGTGGGAGACGCTCGTTAAAAAGATAGGAAGCGTCGGCCAGTCCGGCGTGGTGCCCGGCGATGAGATAGCTTAGAAGAGATCCCCAAGGCTGTTGGGAATGGGTGAAGATGGCACCGGCGCTGGAGTGGTCTTCTCGCTTTGAGGGACTGCCGGTGGCTTCCTGGGTGTGAATGTCCGCCTTGCAGGCGAGGTAAGTTTGCCACTCTGGCGCGAATTTCCCAAGATCATGCCAGAGGCCGGCAAGGTAGCCCCATTGGCGGGCTGCTTCCCTGTCGGCGTCGCTTGGGCACATCCCGGCGGCGAAGTTGGAGGACCAGTAGGCGACTTTGTTGAGGTGACCGTGGTAGGGTTCGAGGTCGCGGCATTTTGCGCAGGACTCGCGCTGACATTCTTGCGGACCATCCCCAAACGGGGTGAAAAGAGGTTCCCACTTGGAAGGTTCCTCAGGAAAATCCGGATGGCTGTGGGCAATCGCTGGTCTGGCCATTGGTGGGAGAGGCAGGATAGGGCTGTTCCGTCTTTGTTTTGACGGAAATACTGGGAACTGACAAGTGGATTTCCCCCCAACTTGATGACGTGGTCCCGCATTCTATAGAAGGGATGTGTTTTTTTCTATTTCAGCCAATGTGTCACCAGGGGTGGGACATTTGCGGGGGGATGTGACAAGAAATAGATGATTCTTCTCACATTTTTCTGCCTTGATCGAACCTGGGGAGGTGGACAAAGCTGCCATGACGAAACAACGTCACCCGAACCGCGGGCAAACGCGGGCCCTCCGATGGGGGAGAGGGGGGGGCCGGACGGAGTCAGCGAACGGACCGCCTTGGGAGGCGTTCGCCTTCAAGTTGGACCCGAAACAGGCGGGACCAAAGATTCACCTCCGTTCGGTTGTCGAACGTTCTTAGAATCAGGCGTCAGGAATACGGCCTGGATTCGGCTGGCGCGCGCGCCCTTTGCCGTCCCGTCACTCCACGGTCACGCTTTTGGCGAGGTTCCTTGGTTTGTCGACATCACAGCCTTTGGCGACCGCGAAGTGGTAGGAGAGCAGTTGGAGCGGGATCACCGCCAGCAGGGGACTGAGGCATTCGAGAGTCGGCGGAATGTAAATGACGTGGTCGGCGATGCGTTCCATCTCGGTGCATCCCTCGGTGGTGATGGCGATGACGGGACCTTTGCGGGCCTTCACTTCCTCGATGTTGCTGATGTTCTTCTCCAACAACGTGTCCTTCGGGGCAATGAACACCGAGGGGCACTTTTCACTGACGAGGGCGATGATGCCATGTTTCAACTCGGCACTGGCATGACCGGAAGCATAGATGTAGGAGATCTCCTTCATCTTGAGGGCGCCTTCCAGAGCCGTGGGATAGTTGAACTGGCGGCCGAGATAGAGCATGCCGGGGCAGTCGAGGTAACACTCCGCGATGCGCTTGATGTGGTCGCTGAGGGTGAGGATCTGGCGGACCTTGTCGGGCAGGGCGCGGATTTCCTCCAGAATGGTGCGGCCTTCCGCGAGAGAGAGGTGGCGCATCCGTCCCAGGAGCAGCGCGAGGAGGGCGAGAGTGGTGACCTGGGAGGTGAAGGACTTCGTTGCGGCGACCCCGATTTCGGGACCGGCATGGAGATAGACCCCGCCGTCGCTTTCCCGGGCAATGGTGGAGCCGACCGAGTTGACCAGGCCGAGCACCCGATGCCCTTTGCGCCGGGCTTCCCGCAGAGCGGCCAGAGTGTCGATGGTTTCACCGCTCTGGCTGATGGTGAAGACGAGGGTGTTCTTGTCGAGGGGAAGGTTGCGGTAGCGGAATTCCGAGGAAATCTCAACTTCGGTGGGGATGCGGGCGAGGGTCTCGATGAGGTATTCCCCGACCATGGCGGCATGGAAGGCGGTGCCGCAGCCACAGAGCACAATGCGGTCGATGTCCCGCAGTTCGCTCGGACTGAGATTGAGCCCGCCGAGTTTCGCGCTGGCTTCCTCGTCGCTGAGGCGGCCCCGGAACGCGTTTTCGATCGACACGGGCTGCTCGAAGATCTCCTTGAGCATGAAATGCGGGTAGTCGCCGAGCTCGGCGGCTTCGGCGGTGAATTCCACCTGGCTGACTTCATAAGCCGCGGTGCCGCCCTCGAGGTTTTCGATGTTGAAGTCCGAGGCCGTGAGGTAGACCAGATCGTGGTCGTTCAGGTAGATCGCCCGGCTGGTGTGGCTGATGATGGCGGTGACATCGCTGGCGAGGAAGTTTTCATTTTTGCCAAGACCGACCACTAGAGGGCTGCCGAGGCGCGCGCCGACGAGGAACCCCGGGGCGTCCAGATGCATCACGGCGATGCCGTAGGCGCCGGTGATCTGACCGAGCGCCTTGCGGACGGCGGCGATGAGGCGGGTTTCAGGAGTGCCGGCACCGGCTTCGGCCTCGTAGCATTCTCCGATGAGGTGGGCCAGGACTTCGGTGTCGGTCTGGGATTTGAACGTGTGGCCGCGAGCCAGCATGCCGTCCCGGAGAGACTGGTAGTTCTCGATGACCCCGTTGTGAACGATGGCGAGCTGGCCGCTCTGGTCGGTATGCGGGTGGGCATTCTCGTCGGTGGGGGGACCGTGGGTCGCCCACCGGGTGTGTGAGATGCCGCAGGCTCCGCGGGCGGGATCGTTCACGAGATGGCGCCGGAGATTGTCCAGTCGGCCAGACTTTTTGCGGAGCTCGATGGCGTCACCTCCGTTGATGAGGGCGATACCGGCGGAGTCGTAGCCCCGGTATTCCAGTTTCTTGAGTCCCTCCAGAAGGATGGGGGTGGCTTCACGGGGGCCTACGTATCCAACAATGCCGCACATAAGAGTTATTTGAAAAGGACAGAAAACGGGGCTTTCAAGGGAGGAAGCTTAGAGTAAGCCGAATTACAATAAACTCCAGATTAATTATGTTACTTTTGCCGAGAAAGGGAGAGACCAGCTAGCAAAAAGCGAGCCCCGGAGATTGCTCTCCGGGGCCCGCCCCATGAATCCAGAGACGCTTCGTTTGTTTGATGTTTCAGCGGGGTCAGAGCCTTGCCGAAAAGTTATTCGCCCAGCGCCGAACTCGACACCATACTGGAAGAGGTGTCGGGTTCTGTTTTGCTTTCGAGCGTTGAGTCAATAATGGGGCCTTTCCGCTGCGAGGCAGACATGGGAGCGGTCGTGTCCTCAATCCGGGCCACGGCAGCCGGGGCCGGGATCGGATGGGCAACCAGCGTGTGACGCTGCGGTGTCGGTTCCTGGACCTTGCCAGTGATCGGCGTGGTATAGTCATGGCGGCGGACCGAGGCATAGGGTTTGGCGCTTGTCTGAGCCACCCGGACAGGGGTTGGCGCGGCTTCAGGCTGCGGGATCCGGGATTCCGCGGCGACCGGAGGCGCCACCGGGGCGGTCATCGCCACTGGTGCGACCACGGGGACCGGAGTGACCTCGGCGGATTCCGTCCGGTAGTGGCGGGGGGCTTCCTGAGGGGCCGGCGGTGGCACCATTTCCCCCTCCGGCGTCGATGGCGGCAGATTCGCCCAAGGATCACGGGAGATCGGTTTTTTGGATACCCCGGGGCCGGTGGGATCCATCAGGACGGGCGTGATCAACATCATGAGATGGTTTTTGGAATTCCGCTTGGAGGTGGATCCAAAGACGTGGCGGATGATGGGAATGCGACCCAGGACCGGAATCCCGTTCCGGTAATCTTCCGTCCGGGCTGAATCGAGGCCGCTGATGGCCACGGTGAAGCCGGATTGCACCTGGACCGGCGCGGTGTAAACGCGGGAACTGGCGATGGGGAAGGGATTTCCCTCGATGATTTTCTCCCCGATGATGTCGGAGATGGTGATGGCCACATTGAGCATGATGTTGCCATCGTCCATCTTTTTGGGGAGAATGTTCACCACCGTTCCAATGGGGAGGTAGTCAACGGCGGTGGTGCTGGTGGCTCCTGCTCCGAGAGAGGTCGAGGAACTGTTGGCGAGAACCGGCTGGTTGACCACGCTGCGGAAGACCACTTCGCGGTTGTTCAAGGTCAGCATCCGGGGATAGGATGTGGTCTTGGTGTTGCGGTCCTCAAAGAGCGCCCGCAGTTTGACATTGATCTCATCGTAGCTGAGGATCGCCGCTGGCAGAGTGAAGCTGTTTTGAATGTCGGTGAGGTCGACCTCATGAGGGGGAATGTTGGCCTGCACGCCCCATCCGCCGCCGAAGGTCTGCGACCAGTCGATGCCGAATTCGCGGCTCGGATCCTTGCTGGTTTCGATGAATTTGATCTCCACCGCGATCAGCGTCTGGGGTTTGTCGGCGGAGGCGAGATAGCCCTCGATCCATTGGTGCTGTTGGCGGGTCGCCACGACATAGAGCGTGTTGGAGTCGCTGTTCCAGATCACCTTGGCGCGGTTCGAATCGTCGACCGGCTTGCCTTTCGCATCGACCGGGCGCTGGCCCTGCACCAACACATCGGGCCGGCCGGGGAGATTGCGCGCCGAAAGGTCCGACATGGTGTCCACTGAAATCATGGGAGCGATGGTGGCCAGAGCTCCATTGGTGGGCAGGTCGAGCACGGCTTTGATGTCGTCGAGGAGACGGCTCGGCTCGATCTTGAAGGTTTCCTGGGCGCCCTGCAGATTGAGGCCGGCGCCGGAGGAACTGCCCCCGCCGGATGAGCCGCCGGCGATGCCCATGCCGCTGCCACCATTGGTTTTGGTGACCGTTTCCTGGGTGTTGTAGTTGATCTGGTAGACGCGGCCGACGAGTTCGGTGTCATTGGCGGGCCGCAGGTACCACATGCCATTTTCAAAAATGAGGGAAATCCCGTTGGCTTTGGCCAGGGTTTCCATCGCTGTGAATGGGCTCGCTTTGATGGAGAAGGTGACCAGTCGTTCCGCTTCGGGGGTGCCGTCCGGCAGACCGAAGAAAGACAGACCGGCATCACTCGCCATGACGCGGAGCACGTCGGCTAGGATGGCGCCCTGATAATCGTAATCACGGGGCATGGAGCCGCGCAATCGGGCTGCCACCGCTTCATAGGCGGGGGAGTTTTGCAGCGCAAGCTGAGATTGTGCTTGGGCAGACAGAGCAGCCAAGCTGATTGCAAGGATATGGCAGAAGTAGCGTTTCATGGATTTTTCAAGCTTCCTAAAAATTTATCCATAAAAACCATAATTGTCAAAATAAAACTGCATTCTTTTTTTGATGAAATTATGGTAAGTAGTAATTTTTGGGGTGTTGAGAGATCGTCGCTCTAAAAAAAGAGAGAAAGAAACCAAGAATCACTTTACGCGGTGCGCTTTTGTGAATACATTTCAATAGAAGCCATAAAAACTGTCTATTTTATGAAAACCCATCATTATCGTGTCTCCCCCGGATTTTCTTTGGTGGAAATTCTTAGTGTGATTTCAGTGGTTGGGATCATGGCTGCCATCGGGATTGCCGCGTATACCGGCGCCTTTTCCGGGGTGAAGAACGCAAAGTTGGATCATGATGTCCAAACCATGAATCAAGCCGTGGTGATGTATCTGGGATCGGGCGGCAACCTTGACGGCCTGACGACCCCCGAGGAAGTGCTCGCGAAGTTGAAAACGATCCGCTCTCGTGCCAATGCCAAAACCTACGTGGGTGCCGGAACAGGAAAATTCGTGGACCCCAGGATCGTGGGAGTCCTGCAGTCAGACGCCGAAGCCTCCGGGAACACCCCCCGCGCGGTCTGGGACCCCACCGCGAAGCGTTTTCAGGTGGTGTATTCCGGCCCCGGTGGGGTGAAGGACTTCATTCTGGATGAAAGCATTGCGGAAGCTGCCGCCACCGTGGAGAACCGTGAGGATGCCGGCATGGAATACAAAGCCAGCGATGGTTGGGTCTGGGACGGCAAGACCAACTGGCAGACTCTGGCCAAGCAAAGCCCGAGCCGGATTTCGACCACGCAGTATCCTGACGGGTGGGTGCCACCGGTGGAGACGGTGGATCCGGGTGGCTCAGGCTCCGGTGGAGGTTCCGGGAGCGGCGGAGGGGGAGGCCCCACGGTGCCCCCGACAGATCCGCCAACTCCAAATATTCCCCGCCTGAATCCACCCACCATCGCACCCGGACAGACCCTGCTTCCCATTGAACAATTTCCCCTCGAAGTGTCCCTGAGCGGATTGCCGTCCCAGTCTCTTGGGGTGGCCCAATACCGCATTGGCGCCGGAAATTGGGTCAATTATGCCGGTCCCTTCTCTATTCCTCCGGCGACCACGGTGTATTACAAATCCGTGACCCTCGACCCTGAGCAGGCCTTGGACAGCGTCACCTACTCCCAAACGTTCTATGGAACCCAGGGGTCTTTCTCCGGTGCGACCGATCTCTCCGTTCAGGGGGTCAATGGAGGCGCAAACCTCGAATACAATGTCTCAGACTCAGGCGACGCGGTGGTGCTGACCCATGGCAACCCGAAGCAGGATCTCGGTGGTGAGATCGTCGATTCCGGAGAAGCCAATACCTTGCGTCTCAGCCAGGGGAGTTTTTCCAATGCGGCCTTGGGCAGCACCTTCCAACTGGCTGACATGCAGGTCCACAACGGAACCACCTTCAACGATTCCCATGCCACTCAGGCTCAAGTCTCCATGGTTTTCACGCTTCCGTCGTTGGGAGTCAATCAAACCGTGGCCATGCAGCTCAAGTTTGTGAACACGGAAAACAGTGAGGACCGGGCAGCCAGTGCGGACTACGTGGTGTTTTTGGACATGCCCAAAACGATCCCTTTCACAGGCAACGATGGGACTTCCTACAAGCTCCACCTGACCCTTCAAAGCACCAACACCTCCAACGGATACATTTCAGGAGTCAATGAATTCCATGTCTACGAGGGGGCCACGGCCTTGGGGGCGGTGATGGGAACGATCACGAATTGACGATTCCAATTTCTGTCGAAACACCCTAAGAGCAGAAAGGTCCGCGACTGTAAAACGGTTGCGGACCTTTTGTTTTGGAAAATCCGTAAAATACACAAAAGTTATAATTAATAGTTGCCGCTGGCGAGAATTATGCTATAATTTCCATATAATTGGTAAATTTGATACGATTCGTTTTCTCCGTTTATGGAAGGCATCACCGACAAATCTCCTCTGGGCAACCGCATTCTCCACCTCGCCAATGGTGAGGGGATTTCCGACTTTTATGTCACGCCCTGGGAGCAGCTCACCTACCGGAAAAACGGGGAATTGCTGTTCGATTCATTCGTCTACACGCCGGAACGGGAGTTGGACATGAAGCCGGGCTACGAAGATTATGCCATGATGATCGGCCAGACGCGGTTCCGCGTCAGCCGCATGATGACCCGGGGACGACTCCGCTGGGTGATGCGGGTGCTTCCGACGAAGATTCCCAAACCGGAGGACATCATGGTCCCTCCCGCTGCCATCAAGGCATTCCTGGAAGCCAAAAATGGACTCTTTCTGGTGTGCGGAGCGACCGGTTCCGGCAAGTCCACCACCATTGCCTCGCTGCTCTCGGCCCGCATCGCCCGGAAGCGGGAGCATGTCCTGACATTTGAGGATCCCATCGAATACATCCTTCCCACAGACCTGGCGTCCCTTGTCTCCCAGCGGGAGATCGGCAGTGATGAGGAAGATTTCGCCAGTTCGCTCCGGGCGGCGCTCCGTCAGGCTCCCGATGTGATCGTGATCGGGGAAATTCGCGATGGAGAAACGGCGGAAATCGCTCTCCAAGCGGCCGAAACGGGTCACGTCGTCGTGGCCACCCTGCACACCTCGACCGCTGCGCAAACGGTGCAACGCTATCTCAAATTGGTCCCCTCCGAGCGGATGGAGAATGCGATGTATTCCTTTGCGGACTCAATGCGCATGATCCTGTGCCAACGACTTCTGCTCGACGGGTTGAAGGGCAAGCGGTTCCCGATCCACGAAGTGCTCCTCTCCTATGACTCAGTCAGCGGGATGATCCGTCGGGGAGATTTTAAAAAGCTCGATCATGAGTTGGAAACCGGCATCACCAAGGGGATGCAGAATTTCGACTACAGTCTCAAGCAGCGCGAATTCGAGGGCTGGCGTCCCAGTGTGAAACGGCCCACAGGATTCACGGAACATGAGGTGCAGGAATTCCTGCGCCATTGTCCGGTGATTGAAGAAAGCGAGCTTCGACCCTCGGGTTCATTGAGCCAGCGTTCTCCGGCTCAGGCCGGGACAACTTCGGGACCGGCAATCCCAAACTTTAACCAGAGCCCCGCAGGCATGCCGGGTGCCACGGCATTCAATCAAGCGCAGCTGCAGGCCCAGCATCAGGCGCAGCTGCAAGCCCAGCATCAGGCGCAGCTGCAAGCCCAGCACCAGGCGCAGCTGCAAGCCCAGCATCAGGCGCAACTGCAAGCCCAGCGTCAGGCTCATCAAGGCGTGCCTCCACACCTGCCGTTTGCTCCGCCGCCGGCGAACACGAGCGTCCCTGCCGCACCGCCCCAGACTTTTGTTCCTCCTGCCATTCCGCCTGTGCCCCAATGGCAGGAATTCCAAAATCCTCCCACCCGCTGATCCGAACCGAATCCACCCCGTACCACCATGGACTTCTCCGACATTAAAGCCGTCCTTTCCTTTGCGGCCTTCCGGCCCGATCCGGATGACTACACTCAAACTTGGGCGAGACGTTTCGCCGGGCAGAAACAGCTGCTGGTGAATTTCAGCAAAAACGAAGTCACTTGGAAAGCCGTCAACCGGCGTGGCAAGACGGAGGATCAGGGGCATCAGGAAGGCGATTTCATGGACATCATCGCCCAACGGGCCAACGAGTGGCGCTCCTGTTCCGACGGAGGCTGGGTCGGCGTTTCTTTGAACAGCCGGTTCATCATCACGCTGGAATCGAATCTCCCCCGCCGCAAAGGTTGGGAGGACACGATCAGGACCAACCCGAAGGCTTTGCTCGGACCCCGGTTCGACCGCGGCAAGCGCTACGGGATGCACCACAACCCCGAGACCAGTTCATCGCTCCTCCTGGCCACCGATGAGTCTTTCGTCCGCACGGTGGAAGATGCGCTCAAGAACAATGGGATGCGTCCGGCCCGGGTCGGAGTCGGTCTGTTTTCCATGATCATCGACATGTCCCAGCGCGCCTTTGCCGCGAGGAAGGAAGCTGCCGCGGATGTGCTGCTGATCGCGGTCTGCGACGGGTCGGTCTGCGCCTTGCGCCAAAAGATGGGGACCTGGACCGACCTGCGCTGCCGCAGCGGCCTGACTCCTGACGACGCCAGCGCCGTGATGGCACTGGTGCAGCCGTTCCTCCAGACCATTGATGCGTCGACCCGGATCCTTTTCATGGCGGACCGTCCGAGCACACCGCTGGCCGCGGACTTCCTGCCCCAAATGTCCAATCATCATGTGACGGATATCACCGAGCCCGACGCTCTTTGGAAGAGTTTCTGCAGCAACTAAGCCACCTATTTTTACTGTCTCCGAGGAAACCAGCCATGGACCCATACATTACCCACGACCTGAAGACCGACCGGGTCGGCATCTCCAGCGGCCTGCCGGCCATCCTGAAATTTATCCCCATTGTTTTCTACTGCAGTCTTTTCGGTGCCGGAGCTTCAGCCCTCTGGTTCCAGAAGAAGACCACCGACTATGAGGCGGAAAACGGCAAGTGGAAAATGGTTCTGGCCACGGAATCCGCCACCAAAGCGGCATCGGACGGGGAAATGGCCAAAATCAACCAAGAGATCGTGCTTGCCCAGGAAGTGGGGAAATGGGCCGAAGGAGCCCGACCGGTGCAGTCCCTCATGCTGGGGATCGCCCGCAGCATCAAGCCCGGCGCCAGCATTGCCGACATCAAGATGGACCGGAACCCGGAAATCCCTTCCCAGCTCATGATGATCATGCGTCTCAACGGCGGCGGGGCCGAACAGTTGGAAGATTCGCTCAGCGCGATCGAAGCCGCCAACTACCGAACCTACTCCGCCCAGCAGACCAATAAAGAGGGGTCGGTCGATTACCAGGCCACTTTGATCTGGAAAAGTGACCCATCCGCCGAGGAAACCCCTTCCGCCACCACCGCGGAGAAATAACCCTACCAAGTCACGCTCAATCAACCATTTCAGGAAAGAACCCAACCTATGAACGATCGTAAAATGGCGTGCATGATCCTGCTTCTGGCCATCGCCGGACTGGCGTTTGGCACGCAGAAAATGCGGGGCCGCATGCTCGCGGCCGAAAGCGGGGCCGAAACCTCCAAGATGGCGGCCAACACCGCCATGCAGGAGCGGACGATGTCGGAGCGGAGCCTGGCGGACCGCAAAAAGAAGTCCATGGCCCTGTTGGAGTTTTACCACTCCTGGGTGCCCCATCTCCGGGATTTGAACGGAGCCCAGAGCGGAGAACGCAAGGTGGTGGAGTTGATCAAGGAAAGCAATGTGTTCCCGCTCTCTCAAAAATTTGACGAGGACAAGAAGACCGTCAAAGGACAGCTGATCCCCAAATCCCTCAAGGCGACACTGGTCCTGGAAGATGATTATGCCAAGACCCTCAACTTCCTCGGGGCGCTCGAGGAAAAAGTGCCCGCCTGCCGGGTCGACCATTGTTTCGTCAGCCGCGGCGGCGCGGGCAATGACATCCACGTTGAGTTGACCGTGCAGATCCCGATGGCCGATGTCTCCAAACTTCCTCCCCAATAATCCTGTGATGAAAGCACCCATTTCCATGACCATGGCCCTGTGCCTGCTCGGAGCCGGCTTCCCAGTGGGAGCGCAGCAGCCCGCACCCGGAGTTCCAGTGAGGCCGGCGGCCCCCGGAGCCGCCACCGGCAAACCCGGAGCCGCTGCCGTTCCGGTGCCTCCTCCACCCGCCATCGAGTATGTCGGAAACTCCCCCGAGGACATCGGGGTCATGCCGGAACAAAAGCGCCCTCTCCAGGTCAAGGACACGGAGACCAATCCCTTCGCCAACCGAACCGCGGAAGTCGACGAAGTGGTGGTCGTGGAGGACACCTCGGAGGAGCAGAGCATCCGCAAAGTGCTGCAAAACATCCGGGTCGGCGGGGTCAGTCGGGGCGACGGCGGTCTGCGCATCCTCGTGGGTAACATCATTCTTGAGAAAGGTCTGATTCTTCCCCAACTGGTGGAGGACCAGCGGGAGCGCTTGATCGTGTCGGACATTTCGGAAAACGAGGTCGAAATCGCCTGGACGGAAAAGGACTCCGACGCGCCCTCCGCAAAGCGGGTGCGGCTTCAGGTCGATGTCCGTCCCAAAGTCCGCCAAGTGCTCCATGGGCAGGTGGATTTGAAGAAAGGTGAGAAATTGCGCTTCGGCATTGTGGATCCGCTGGCGGACCGTCAACCGGAAGAGTCCCCCGGCCCCCAGGCTCCGATCAATCAGGTGGGCCAGTGATCCCCTTCCAGCCTTTTCGATAGGAAATGAACTACTCCCACCACAAGACCGGATCCGCGGGCGGATTCACCTTCATTGAGTTGCTGATTGCCTCGGCAATCTCGGCACTGGTGATGGCCACCGGGGTCATGGTCTATATGGCGATCGCCACGAACAGCCGGAGCCATTCCAGCCTGGTGGAGGTGACCTTGGACCAGGCCACGCTGCAGAACTACTACAACCTCGACTCCACCGTCGTCAGTTCCTATTCGGCTCCCAATTTCGGGCGGTCGGCGGTGGCCAATGCGGTGCGCGAACTCTTCTATCGCGATGCGGCCAAGGCATCGGCGGTCTTCAGTCTCGGACGCAGCGGATTGAACACGGTGCGTCCCTACACGCTGAGTTATCCGACCACGGGCGAGCGCGTCCGGCTGGACTCGGCGGACACGTTTCTCACCTTCCTGACCACCAACCATGCTGAAGCGGCGACGATTTTCTCCGACAGCCGGGGGGATTGCACGACCGAGAATGCCAGCATTTTCATGTTGGGCAGTTCGGACAGCGTCGGGACGGTGCCGGTGGTGGCGGTCTACGACGTTGACTTTGTGGCGGCCACGGCGCCAGCCGGAATTTATGCGTCGGTGAAGCGGTACTTCAACGGCAGCCTGACCGACTATTACGACATTTTTTATCCCGACAAGGGCGTGACCGGAGCCTCCTTCAAACCGGTTTGGGTTGGCTTTGAGATGGCCTCTCGGGTGGCGCTGAATGAAGGACCCGCCATCGACCGTTTCAAGCTCGCGCCGAAGACCCCGTTCTATCTCATGTGGTGGCCCGATCCCGGCGTGTCCGATCTGGTCCACACTCCCGCGGCCACCGTGACAGGGGCCACCAATCCCCTGAGCACCTATTACCAGATGGGTGGCCGCACTTCTTTGGTCATGGCCTACCCCATGTTTCCGTCCCTGTGAATAACGGCCTGACTGCTTCCAAGAATTCTTTGCGGACATGAAAACCAAATCCAGCAACCCCCGTCATGGTGGGGAGAATGGCAGCACCATCCTGCTGGCCTTGGTCGTGCTGGGGATCGGCACCATGGGCGTTCTCGCCTGGGCCGCCCTCATCCAAGCCCGCGCGGTGGATGCCGACGCGACTCAGCAGGCTCTGGAGCGGAGGCTCCGGTATGAAAATTCCCGCGCCATGGGAGAAGCCTATGCGGCCTACCATCTGGCCACCGACGGCACCCGTGACGCTGTCGGAACAGAATTGACCGGTTCCTGGGGGAAACTGACCCTTTCCCAGTGGAGTGGATCGCCTCTTTCGACCACCTCCAGCACGACCGGGACCAATCATGTCTCACCCGTTTCCCTCAGTTCCCACATCACAGAGCTGGATTGTCTGCTCAGTGACGGATTGTCGGACCACAGCGTGAAATACGCGCTGCGCAGTGAATCACCGATGCTGTCCGGGGATCTTCTGGTTGTGGGGCAGGGGATGAATGATATCAGCATTTCAGCCCCTCTGGAAGTTCATGGCCGGGCGGTGATCTTTCCCGGTTCCTCTCCCAACACCTACGCCGGGGTGAGGGCGGAGCGATACTACCTGCCGCTCGGCGGATCAGTGGCCATTCCGAACCTGGCGGGCCAGGGCAACCTGCCGGACAATCTGCCGCGGGTGCCGCTCACCGCCGGGATCATTTCCGGGACCGATCCCGACTACTCGGGGGAACGCTCCGTCATCGAAAATGCGGCCTTCGCCCATACCTACCTCGACAAAGTGCGCGCGTCCTCCTACGTCGAAGTCGATGGCACCGTGCCCTACGGAACGGCGGGAGAGCCGGTGGTTTCGGACGGTCTGGGAGTGGTCACGGTGGACCTTGGCTCCGCCTCCCTGACACATGTCATTGTCTCCGGGGGAACGCGATTGGTTCTTCAAGGTCAGTCCGATGCGGCGGCTGCCGCGACGGCGGAAGGACTCGCCCCTGTGGTGGTGGTGGTGCGGGATACCGCCCTCCTTTCCGGAGGATTGGCTCTGGCTGGAACCCATCAGGGGAGGGGACTGATCCTCGCGGTGCGCCAGGGAGGAGCCGTGGTCCCGGTAACCTTTGCCGGTGCCGGAGCGACCCACTGGAGGATGCTGCTTGAATTGGAGCATACCCCCGTGGTCTTCAACCTCGGTGCCACGGGAGGAGTCGAGCTGATGGGGGGCATTTCCACGGACGCGGGCATTTCTTCCGCCGGTTCCGGGTCTATTTCCCTGGTTCAGGAGAGCAGTGCTGACATGCGGGATTACCTGGCCAACTTCGCCTCCCGGATCGGTTGGGTGGACCGTCGTCCATTGGTTTATATCAATCCCGCCCCACTGGCGAATGCGGAGATCGGCGGCTGGGAGGGCGGCGGCTATGCCCCTGTCTCCGACGAGGCCAAAGCGGCCGAAGCCGCCACCCTCAACGGTGCCGTTAATGCTGTGCCGTAATCCTGCTTCTGCTGTCATGAGAAAGCCATTATCCCATTCTTCCCGCGGCTACTCGCTCATCGAGGTGCTGCTCGCCAGTGCCATTCTCATGATCGGAGTGGGAGCCGCGAGCACCATGACCGTGGTGCTGAACAAGCAGGAAGAAATCAACCTCCAGGTTTCCCGTGGCACCGCGAGGCTGGAAGCCGCGGCCCGAATGTTTCAAATGGGGCTCAGTCCCGCCCAGATTTCCACGCTTTTGCCGGCGGATCCGGATGGCGGAGCCATCTCGTTCACCACGGTGGGAACGGTCAACATCCCGGGGGTGGGGGACATGGAATCGACCGTGTGCTCCCTTTCACTTGCGATCGAAGGCGACGGCGCTTTCACCGGCGCCACCGCCGCCACCCGGGAGGAGTCCGTGACGCTTTACCGCACTCCCCTTGTTCCTTGATCCTGTTTTTTGATTTTTTCCTAACCATCTGGCCTTATGCTAAAGAAAGTCACCCTCACCAACGTCCACACGGGACGTCATTTCACCGCTATCGTCGACACCATTTCCGATGACAAGGCCATGGTCGGAGCCGGGCGGGCTTCGAATGAGACGGCCAAGGTCAGCGACGTGACCGGTCTGGACGAGCGACTTCAGCGCGCCACCGGCAAAAAGCCCTCGATGGATGATCGCGTCGCGCTCTTTTCAGGATTGGCGAAGTGCTTTGAACGCAATATTTCCGCCGTGAAGAGTTTCCAACTGCAGGCCAGCCGGGTCAAATCGGCGCGCTACCGCGGGGCCATTGGCGAAATCTGCTACGACCTTTCCCAGGGGGAAAAGATCAGCCAGGCGATGGAAAAGCATTCGGACCTGTTTGGGACCGAGGTCCTGGCCTTGATTCGGGCCGGTGAGGAAGCCGGGCAACTCACGGAAGTCTGCCGGATGGTGGCCACCGGCCAGCGCAAGACCGCAAAAATCATCCGCAAGCTCAAAGGGGGGATGATTTATCCGGGCATCGTTCTCACCATCGGCCTGATCGTGGTCATCATCATGAGCTTCACCCTCGTGCCGGCAATGACGAAATTGTATGGTCAGCTCAAGCATGACCTTCCCTTCGCCACCGTTATGCTCACGAAGCTTTCCGATTTCCTCATCCACCAGCCCTGGGCCGCCGCCATTCCGGTGGTGGGACTGATCCTCCTGTTCAAGAACATGGGCCGTATCATGAGAGTTCCCTGGGTGCAGAAGGTGCTCGTTCGCTTCCCCGTGGTCGGACCGATCATCCGGAAATCTGCCGCCACCGTGAGTTTCCGGGCTCTCGCCATGCTGATTGAGGCCAACGTGCGCCTGTCCCAGGCCTTGTTGATCACTGCCGACACCGCCTCCCACATTTATTACAAGACGTTCTTCCGCCGGATTGCCGATCACATCGGGAACGGGCTGACCCTGCCGGAGAGTTTCCTGCTCGAGTCCCACTGGCTCGGAGATGACGGACGCAACATCTGCGGCGTCATGGAGCTGGCGGGCGAGACCGGTGCCGGCACGGAAATGCTCAACGAGATCGCATCCGATTACGAGGAGGAGTTGGACAACATTGCCAACCAAATTGACAAGCTCATCGAGCCCTTCACGATCGTGATCCTGGGCAGTCTGGTGGGTTTCCTGATCTACGCCATTTACTCGCCCGTCTTCAGTCTCGGTGGCGCCTTGCTCAAGAAGTGAGACGCGAGGACGGGAGATTTCAAATTTGAGAGACACCGCTCAATCTAACAAAAATACCATAAAAACCGTAAAAAGGATATTGCGGGATAGATTTAATACGGTATATTTATGGTAGTTCTAATGAATTAGATTCCCCCCCCCAATAAGGATCCCTTGGAACCAAAACAACAACAAGACAAGAACAACAACCAAATCGAACACATGAAAGTAACCTTGAAGAAAATTAACGCCGGGTTCAGCTTGGTGGAAATGCTGGTGGTGATCGCTGTTATCGGCATCATCGCCGCCATCGCCGTGCCGAACATTGGCAAGATCAACGATGCCGCCGAGCAGGCCAAGGATCGCCGCAACGCTCAGAACCTGGCATCCGTCTGTGCTTCCGCCCAGGCTGCCGGTCTTGACTTCGCGACCGGTGCCGCGGACGGCGACGACGCTTCCGCCGTCATTGCCTTGGTTGTTGCCGGCGGCACCGTCAACGACGCCACCAGCCCCTTCAACGGCAACTTCTTCGGCGTGCCGAACATGTCCGCCGACGACCAGGCCGGTGCAGATGGCTACCTCCGGGTTGAGAACGAAATGCTGATCTACGTCGGTGAGCCTTAACCGGCGGCGGACTGGCAGGTTGTCTGGTGGTCCGCAAAACTGATTCGGAATCCCCGGTTGCACCCCTGATGCAACCGGGGATTACCCGACTTCCGCTCCTCGATTCTCCTGTTCCCACCCCCGACTTTTGTTGTCCATGAATCTCGATACCGCTCCGCGCCGCTTCCGTCGTGCCTTTTCTCTGATCGAGATGCTGATCGTGATTTCCATCATTTCGATCATGGCGACGCTGGTCATCAGTTCCTTCAGCAGCGCTTCCAATGACACCCGTCGGGTGCTGGGGCGCCAACAGCAGGCCGCGCTTCAGAATGCGGTCAATGCCTGGGTTTCGGCGACCTCGGTGGGAAATGTCCCCGGTTCCCAGAAGCCCGCCAGCCTCGAATACGCTCGCGGCATCTATAACGCCACCGGAACTCCTCAAGCCCGCTTGCTCCTCGTGCAGGGCTATCTTGATGCGGCGACTTTCCAGCACTTCGCCGAGACCACGACCAATTCCGCAAAAGTCCAGACCGACGCGCTGAAAAAGCTCAATCAGTACATCGATCTGCCTTCGTGGACCTACGGCAGCTATCCCCAGGTTAATCTCATCACCGAACCCTGACACGCCCTGCACTTTCTCTGAACTTCCCCATGAAACCGGAAACTTCTCCCATCTCCCAGCGTCGGGCCTTCTCTCTGGTCGAAGTGCTGGCCGCCGTGGCCATCATCGGCATCATTTCGTTCCTCGCCCTGCCCAATCTCATCCAGATCCGCATGGATTCGGAGCGCAATCTCGCGATTGCCCGGGCCGAGTCGGTCAACATGGCCATTGTCTCCTACATCCAGGCCAATGGCCGTGATCGTGCGGTCGCCGAGTGGGCCACCAAGACGACTGACCAGCAGCGCTACGAATTGCTGGCTCCCTACATGGCCTTTTCGCCGACGAATTTCACCGACTTCATGCCGAGCGGGTATGTCCTGGGTATCCAGACCGATATCACTGCGCTGAGCAAAGCCGGACTCGCCCAGTCGGACGGCACGGCCATTTATTACTGAATCTGTTCTATTTGAACACTGAGGAATCCTCATGCAAGCCCTTCACGCCACTGGCCGTTCCTCACGCGGCTTTTCCTTGACGGAGATGATCATCACCATCGCGGTGATCGGCATCATGTCCGCCATCGCCGTGCCCGCCGTGCACAACATCCAGCTAGGAACCAAACGCGGGGTTTCGGAAAACCTGACCCAGGAGCTGAACAATGCCACCAAGAAGTACGGTTACGCGGTGAGCGAGCTGCGGTTCTCGCCGGTGGCGGCCTCCGCAGCCGATGAGTTGGCCATTCTGAGGACTCTGCAATACCGGGACCCGGGCAACCCGACCTTTGGATCGCCCTACATGCGGGACGATTGGAATCCCGTCAGCTCCAGCAGTGAAGAGGATTTTCGTCTCATCTGGCAGGGAACCACCTGGGCGTTCCTGGAGCCCGGAACTGCCGGAACGGGGCTCAAAATCGATTTCACCGGCGCCGATGTCGGAACCAAATTTGTCTTTCCTCCCGGATTCATGCCCTTGCAGTCGCGCTGACATGCCGCTGCCGTTTCCCTCCAGAATTCTCCCAATGCTTCCCAGTTCCCCTCCCTCCGGTTTGTCATGAATGCAGGCACCACCGCCTCTCCAATTCCCGTCCAGTCCTCTCATCCCCCTTTTGCCGGAGCGTCCCGCGGCCTTCAGCCTGCGGGCATGGAGTACTCCTCCGGCACTGCGGGGCCTGTTGGGGGAGCTGGCCTGGGGTTGATGTCCCTGGTGGGCACTGCCGTCCAGTTCGGCATCCTGCCGGTCAAATTTGCCCGCGCCGCCTGCGGCGCCACCGCGGAGGGATTGCTGCGCAAACTGGGACGCTTCCCGCGCAGCGACAAACCCTGGCTACCGGTCTCTACGATCGGGCCGCTCATCGTTTTTGCCCACTGCAATCCCAAGGAAGATGATCTCTGGGGAGTGCCCTCGTTCCTTGCCGTCAAAGTGGCCGTCAGTGCCGAGCAGTATCAGCAGATCCGGCAGGATCTCGTGTCCCGCATGGCGAACAATCCACTGCCCCGGGAAAACGCCCTCGAAGCCCTCGATGGTTCTGCGCTGCGAGGATCGGATCTCGACACCATCTTCGCCTGGCTGCTCGAACATTATCCCTACGATCCCCAGCATGCCGAGCGCCTCTCGCGCAACTACGAGGAAGCGGTCGAAAAGAACGGCTTTCTTGATGCCCGTCACTACAATGCCTTCGAGCCGGGCCTCGGGGTCGCTCTGCAATACCTTGCCGCCGGACCTTCCCTGCTCTGTTTCAATCCTGAGGAAGCACCCCGCCAGGAGACCTACCCGACGCCGCTCCTCGAAAAGCACGTCGTTTATCCCATTCACCTCAGTGAGCGTCGGATTTATCTCCTGACCGAGGATCCGGATGTCTATGCGTTCGAGGATGAATGGGTCTCCTCCGGACATGATCCCGTCGAGATCGTTCCGGTGCTCGCCGATCCCAAGCTGATCCGCGCCGCCATCAGCCGCACGGGTGGATCCGTCAGCATGGGCATCACCATTGCCGAAGTCGACAAGGACTTTGCCGGTTCCAGCGAAAAGGGAAATGTCGTCGAAATCGTTGCCGAAGATGTTGCCGCGGTCAATCCAGCCAACGTCAATCACACTGCCGAGCAGCTGCTTCACTGGGTGCTCTACACCGCGATCTCTCTCAAGGCGTCGGACTTGCACATCGAGCGTTACTATAATTTGGTTCGTTTCCGGGCCCGGATCGACGGAAAGCTCAAGGTTCTTTACACCGCCTCCGACGAGTTGCTGGTCCGCTTCGTCGCCCTGATCAAGAATGCCTGCAACATGACGCAGAACCGTCAGGACTCGCAGGATGCCCGGTTTTCCATTGTGATGGGAAAGCGGCGGGTTGACGTCCGGGTTGCCGCGATTCCCGTTCGCTTGGAATTCCAGAAGATCACGATGCGGTTCCTCGACAAGCAGGACGGCATGAAGGACCTGGCGGAGTTGAACCTGTCGAAGCGTCAGAACTCGCTCTTCAAGCGGGCCATGGGGCGGGACCAGGGCCTTATCCTCGTCACGGGCCCCACCGGCAGCGGGAAAACCACGACGCTTTACGCGCTGATCAACAGCGTGAACGACGAGTTTGTCAACATTCAGACCATCGAGGATCCCATCGAGTATGAGTTGGAAGGGATCAACCAGACCCAGACCGACAACATCAACGGGCTGACTTTCTCCACCGGCCTGCGAGCCCTCATGCGAGCCGACCCCGACATCATTCTGATCGGGGAGTGCCGTGACCAGGAAACCGCCCAGGCGGCGGTCAATGCTTCTCTGACGGGGCATTTGGTGCTGACCACCCTTCACGCCAATGACTCGCTCCGGGCCATCAGCCGGATTTGTTCCATGGGGGTCGAGCCCTACCTTTTGGCCGATTCGCTGGCACTCAGCCAGGCCCAGCGTCTCGTGCGCCGGCTCTGCAACTACTGCAAACGTCCCGTCGAGGCCCGGCCGGAAGTCCAGGAAATCATGGCCAAACTGGGAATCATCAACGGCCCGCTCAAAGACCCTGTTTACACCGCCCAAGGCTGTCCGGAATGCCACGGCACCGGTTACCGGGGACGGGTGTCATTGATGGAGCTCTGTGAAATCAGCAGCCATCTGGCCGATTTGATCGAAAACAAGGCGCCCATGAGCGAAATGCGACTTGCCGCCGCCAAAGCCGGAGTACTCACGTTGTATCAGGAAGGACTCCTGCAGGTGCTGGCCGGCAACACCACGATGGAAGAAATTCAGGAAGTTCGCTACACGGCGGGTTGATAAAAACAATAAATACTGTAAATTACTTCATCCTCATTCCACACACTGACATGAACCTTGTTGATACCCCCGCACCCGCCGCGACGAGCCCGTCCTCTCTTCCCTCGCCGTCTCCGGTTGCCAGGGTGTTGGTGGTGGACGACGAACCGGGAATGCTCGCCATGACGCGTGCCATTCTCCAGACTCTCGGCTATGAGGTGGTGACCTCGACTTCCGGAGAAGACGCCATGCAGGTATTTCAGTCCGGGCATACTGAATCCAACGGGTTTTGTGCCGTGATCCTCGATCTTGCCATGCCTGGCGGCCTTTCTGGAGTGGAAGTCCTCGGCTACCTTCGCGAAGTCGATCCCGAGATCAAAGTCATCGCTTCCAGTGGCTATCTGGAGCCCAACTCCCGGCCTGCGGCGCGAGAAACAGGTTTTGCGGGGATTCTCCCCAAACCCTTCACCGCTGAGCGTTTGGCCTCGGAGTTGCAGTGGGTCCTCAGTCGCCACTGAGCGGTCAGGCGAGCAATTCCGGGCGGACCTGCCCGAGGACATCCGTGAGTCGATAGTCCCGGCCCTGGAAGCGGTAGGTCAGCCGCTCGTGGTCAAAGCCGAGGAGGTGCAGCAGGGTCGCGTGCAGGTCGTGCACGTGGACCGCGCCTTCGGCCACCTCGAATCCCAGTTCATCGGTCGCCCCCTGCAGGTGGCCGCCTTTGAAGCCTCCCCCCGCAGCGAACATGGTGAAGGCATTGATGTGGTGGTCCCGTCCCATGATGCCTTGACGGTCCTCCCCCATTGGAGTGCGACCGAATTCGCCGCCCCAAACGACGATGGTGTCCTCAAGGAGCCCCCGTTGCTTGAGATCGCGGATCAGCGCCGCCGTGGGACGGTCCACCTCCAGGCAGCGTTTCGCAAAGGGCTCGCCGAGATTCGCTCCGGCGCCTCCATGATCGTCCCAGTCGGTGTGGTAAAGTTGGACGAACCGGGACCCTCGCTCCACCAAACGGCGGGCCAGGAGACAGTTGTTGGCGAAGGAGTTTTTCCCCGGCTCGACTCCGTAGTCGGCCAGTGTGGTGGCCGATTCTGAGGAGAAATCCATCAGTTCCGGGGCGCTGGTCTGCATCCGCGCGGCCATTTCATAGGCACTGATGCGGGTCGCGATTTCAGGATCGCGAGTCACCTCCAGCCGCTTCCGGTTCAGGGATCCGACGATGTCGAAAAAGTCGCGCTGTCGCGTTGCGTCGATCCCCGGGGGATTCGCCAGATTCAGGATCGGATCTCCGGTGCCGCGGAACGGCACGCCTTGGAAGGTGGTGGGAAGAAACCCGCTCGACCAGAGGGCGTTGCCTGCCCGAGGCCCCCGTGGCCCCGACTGGAGCACGACAAACCCCGGCAGATTGCGCGACTCGCTGCCCAGACCATAGGTGGCCCAGGCGCCCATCGCGGGCCTGCCCGGGATTTGAAACCCGGTGTTCATGAACAGCTTGGCCGGACCGTGGTTGAACACATCCGTCACCATGCTGCGCAGCCAGCAGATCTCATCCGCGATGCCCGAAAGGTGCGGCAGATGGCTGCTCAGTTCCATGCCGCAGTGACCCTGGGGACGGAATTCGGCCGCACTGCCGAGCAGCTTGGCCCCCTTGCCGATGAAGGCAAAGCTCTTCGCCTTCTGGAAAAAGGACTCCGGGGCCACCTGGCCATTCAGTTCCCTCAGTTTGGGCTTGTGAGAGAAAAGTTCGAACTGGCTCGGCCCTCCCGCCATAAAGAGATAAATGACATTTTTGGCCCGGGGAGTGAAGTGGCCCTGCCGCGGGGCCAGTGGACTGCTGCCTGCCGGGAGGTCATCCGCTCGGGTCTCGCCCTGGAGGAGTCCCGCGAGGGCCATGGTGCCGAGGCCCAGACCGCCATCCTGCAAAAAGTGGCGCCGGGTCCGGGATCGGAGGGTTTCAATTCCAAAATCCATCAAAGACACCATGCTCTCTTCCACCTTCCGATTCAAGGGCGCGATGGTGGCGCATCAAAGGAGGGGCCGCCGGGGCTCTCCGGATCCTTTCCGAGAGTCCTCATGGAAGGTGAACGATGAACCGGGACGAAATGGCTGCACGGCTCTCTCATGGGTGCTACCTCGAGAGGGGGCGACGGTAAAGAGGAATCCTGGTGCCAGCCCGGCATTGATGCGGCTGGGGGAGATCGAGTTCGGGGCGGCCGCTGTGGGCTTGGGCGGAGCAGAGGATCCTTCTCCGGTGTCAGAGTCTATTCTGAGGAGGTTGCGCTCCCACAATTTGGCTCGCCTTTCCGTGGGGACTTGAATAGGATTGCGGGAGTTTGGCTGGCATCGATTCCTCATCATCAGCGTGGACACCGGATCGGGGGCATTCCCGGGGACGGGCGTGCGTGGATCGTACCGCCTCTGCCCCGAAGTTTTCTAAAAACCATAACGCAGGTGATATTGCCGCATTGGATCGTACCCGGCCGACCAGGCCATATCTATTCACCATCAATCATCCACACCAAAACGGACGACTGCCCTCAGGGGGATCGTACACCAGATTGGGGGATAATATCCAACTGTTCGCCTCAAATAGTGAAATGAAGATCGCTTTCCTTATCTTGAATGGCGTTTTCATCGTTGCTCTTACTGCATTCGGCGCGCTGGCAGAAAGAGCCCATGAGGTCATCTCTCAAGGCTACGCGAAAGAACTCATACTTCGTGGAGGATATTCCGAGAACAAACGTAAAGAGCTAGAAGGTCTGCTCTTTGAGTTTTCGAATAGAGGAAGGTATTACACACGACTTGCTTTCGTGGGCTCCGCTACTTGTGCTCTGAATGCAGTTTTCATCCTACTTCTCGGGTCGTCCGGGCAAGCAACGAAACCAGGCGAACAAGCCGAGGATACCAAGCCTGATAACGTCGTGAGTTGATGCCTTTCCTGAACTTCGATACCTTTTCAGCAATCGACAGCCGCCCTCTATCAGGCTGGTATCTCTAAAACGTTCGGCGCCAACAAGTGCGCGAAAGCGGACAATCAGATTATGAGAATCAAAGTTCAGACCATTCTCTTGTTATCCACAATTGTGTCTGTTCACGCTGGTTCGCCACCCGTTGACATGGAGTTGGCCGCCGCGGAGGTTTCACGATGTTACGGCAAGGCTCACCCCGAGGTGCAGGAATTTGTCCGGCATACTGCGCGCTCGTTTGGAGCCAGCGGTCTATGGCTCAATGAGGGCGCTTATGCCGCGCTCACGCCGGAGCAGCACGAGGCGCGGATCAGTTATCTCGTCAAACTTTTCGAGGGGGCTGAGTATGGTCGGCACTTGGGGGTGGCCTTAGCCGAAGCGAGTGCTTTGAAGGATTCGCGACTTGTCCTTGGATTGATGAAAGTGGCGGCGTATCATGTTGACGACAAGGATTACGATTGCCGACCCAAATGGATGGCCATCGCCGCGTTGGCGCGACAGGAATCACCGGATGCGACCCCGCTGCTGGTGAGCCTGGTCGATCATGGCAACCAGAATACGCGCTTCTGGGCACGGGCTGCGCTGGCGAGGATGGCGAAGGATGATTTCAAGACCGACAAGCAAGCCTGGAACAAGTGGTGGATGGAGCAGGGGCACCCGTCCATCGACGCCAAATTACTCAGGCCCTACACGCCGCCCGCCTCGAAATGAATTGGAACCGTTCCGAAACGGCGCCTAGCCATGCGCTGCAGCAAACCCGGTCCTCGCGCTCCGGTTGCCAGCGTGGCGTCCCGCGGGCCGGGTCTCTGAGCTTGGGTCGTTTGGCGCAAGAAATGCAATAGCGACAATCAGCACCCATGAGCACTGAGAGAAATGCCCCAGTTGCGGGTCAGCCAAACTGGACCCCGGGAACATTCAATCGACGGGTCGAATCTAGATTCGCCCTGAGAACACCAAGTTCTTTACCCTCGGTACGATCGATGTTCCAGTGACCGCCAACCTGTGTATGGATTGCGGACACCTCATGCTCGTGGCTGACCTACGGAAGGCAAACAAGTTGCTCGACCAAGCAAAGCCTCATTGAATCGGCGAACAAGGCGATGGACCGAACAGGCTGCCCGCTCGGCAGTGCGCGTTGATCATGAAACTTGATGCTCCTATCTTCAGGCGAGGCTGGCGCTTTCCGGGCTGTTGGTCATCCTTGTCGTTTGGCGAAGAAAGGAAGCGTTGCGCCGTTCTGCTGACTCTGTTGATCTTCTCGCAGGGGTGCAAAGACCATAAGGGGAGCTCTGTCCCGCCAGGCGGGAGTTCAAACGGGGACTTAAAGATGGGTGAGATCATCAAGAAAGGAGGGGAACTTGCCTTTGCTGATTCATCCCAAGGTTTGGGAACGTGCACCATGCGATTCCAGAAGGACGGCCAGGTGGCGCTGGAAAGCTTCGCCTACAATATTTGCAAATTTACTGGAACCTTTCGTGAGGAGGAGGGGCTGATTCTGATTTCATTCACCAGGGCCAGTAGTTCTGGCGGCTTGCCATTCTTGGATCACAGAACGGATCCAGATGTGATCCATCTACCTCCCCTAAGACTTAAGAAGACTTCGCAGGGGACTGTCTTGCTTCGCAATGACGGGAGAACCGATTTTAGAGAACACTGGAATATTTATCCTGAAGCCATGGAGCATCTGTTCCCGTTCCATATCGTTGATTTGGAAGGGGCAGAGCCCCGAAGATAGGTTGGGGCGATAGCCCCGAACCCCTCCGTCGGTTGTTTAACAGGCCCGCCGTCGCACACTGACGCCGGAAAACCATTTTCTGAGTTTCTGGTTTCCGACAGGGCTCCGGCGAGCATCAACCTGAGCGTTCGGAAAAAATTCACGCCTCTTTCCTCCCGCCTTCATCCTGATTTCACCTTCGGAGGACACCTTTCCAAGGTCATGAAGCAATCTCCCTCCACTCTGAGCGCTCCCCTGACGGTGATCACCTCCGTCCCACACACTCTCTTCATGGGAGCTGGAATTTGCGCGCTTGCCTGGGTTCCTGCGATCGGTCTTGCGGAACGACTCGGTTGGTCGCCGTCTTTCTTTCATGCCACCCAACTCGTCACCACGATGCTGTTTCTTTGGAGTCGGCGGGGGAATGGAGGAATGGACCCAGTTCGACATCGTAGTCATTTCAAACCATGAACGCGGAACGCTTTTCCACGATGGCCTTGCTGGGGATTTCCACGTTCTCCCTGGTTCTGGGACTCGTGTTCATTTCCGCGCTGATTGCCTTGGTGTTTGGCCTTTTCAAGTGGCGGCAGACCAGGGGAAAGGTGATTGCCATTACTGCCGCCCTGGTTCTGCTGGCTTTTGCCGTCGTCGCAATCTGCGTCCTCCTCACCGTCTGGAGCGGCAGCATGGGGTGAGATCTTGGCGGGGGTGCCTGCCTCCACCAGTGGCCTGCTCTTCCTGGGGGGGATCACCATGGAGGCATGGAAAGTCTCAGCGGGGAGCCACTCCGACGAAATTCCGAACCCGTTTGAAGGGTTCCACGGCATGATCGCGCTCTCCCGCTCCCCGGTCAAAGTAGAGACCGCAGGAGGTGCCCCCGTCCAGATTCAGAGCCCGGGTGACCCGGCATCCCGTGCCCGTGGCGCCGGGTAGGGCGAGGATGAGTCCGAGTTCGGCCAGGCTGCTGCTACTCGCCAGACCGATGCCCCAGTGGCGGGATCCATTGGTGAAGAGGAAGGTCCGGCGGCGTTCCGGAGAAGCCGAGAGGCCGGCGACGGTGGTGCCGCCGTCGACCAGGAACGGGCCGCTCTGGAGCAGGGCGGTGATGCCTGGATGATCCTTGAATTCCGCCCGACGGAGGATTTGTGGGCCATTGGCATCGACCAGGAGCACGCCGCTGAGCAGTTTGGCCTGTTCAAACCGGTTGATCCGTTGTCCTGCGGCAATGACGAGGCCGGAGGGGCGGTTGTCCGGATGGAAAAAGCCGCCATTGCAGCCGGCCACACAAAAATTGGCCTGCATCGCGGCGGCCAGTGAGGCGTGAGTGGGGGGATCGGTGGCTCCCTGATCGACAACGGTGAGGGTGAAATTCCGGGGATCGAAGGTGACGAGGTCGAGTGTCACCCGGCGGTTTCCGGCCGAAAATTCCCGGCTGACAAAGGCGAGGGCGGGATCCGGTTTTTCAGAACGGGTCTCGCGCACGAACTGCCAGGTCTGGGCAGGCGCGACCGCCGGGGCGAGGAGAATCACGGTGAAAAACCGGCGGCAGTGGCGGAGCAGGCGGAACATGCCTCAGGATACCCCGCCCGGAGGTCCGTGACCAATGACAACGCAAGGGAAGGCAACGAAACCTTTCAGTGGGGGGCGTTGCGCAGGGGGATTGAGATCGCGAGTCCGGCGACCCGGTCTTCGAGCGAGGTCCGGTTGGGGACGTGGCATTTCAAGCATTCGTTTTGAATGCGGATGGTGCCGACATAGCGGTAGAGGTTGCCCTCCCGTTCGGCATACTCCTTCTTGCCCGCGAGCAGGGCCTGGGCCGCTTTGCGCTCGAAGTCATCCTGTGGTTGGTGGTCCGCCTTTTTGGTGGCATTGACGCCAAGCCAACGCACCTGGATCCGGGATTGGACAGCCAATTCCTTGAAAACATCCTCCAGGGATTGGGAAGGTAGATTCAAATCCTCGGCACCGCCAAAGAAGTCCCGGTGGACCACCTGGAGCGTGCCGTGGATGGTTTCATAAAGCATCCGGGCCCGTCCCCGGGCCTCCACTTCGGTCGTTGGCAGATCCTCCGAGGCGGCGGCCTGCCGCGCGGTCGCTTCCCGTTCTCGTTCGCCAGCCCGCAGAGGCTGTGGGGAGGGGAAAAGGCCTTCAATCAGGAGCAGGGTGGTGGCGAGTGCGAGGACGTGCGTTTTCATCGGGTGAAAAGGGAATCTGATTAAATGATGTACTTGCAATACATCTTATGCAAGCCGCCAGAACGGCGTGATCAAGGAAGGGAGGGGAGCGAAGACGTTGCGTTGGGGCGTCTCTGCAACCGTCTCAACGGGTTTCCCAGGCGGGAGCGAGGCGCTTCGCATCCTCCCCGCAGACGGCGGACATGACTAAGCCACTGGCTTGCGAGACGTAGAAAATGCGGCCGTTCGAAACGGCGGACCCGAGACATTCCCGAGAGTCCACCGCCGGACCGGTGGCCACCAGCTTGTGACCGTTGCGCAGATCGATCATGTCCATGTTCGCCCCCATGAGGAAGGGCTCGGACAGGGTGAAGCGGGTGCAGGCGTAGTCGAGATCGAATTGATAGGCGATTTTTCCGGTGTCCCGGTCGAACAGCTGGCACAGGGAGCCGCGGGCGTTGGAGAAGAGGTATTTGTCGCCGGCCGAAATCACGTTGATGGCCGAGTCCACCGGGGCCGAGCGCCAGACCAGACTGCCGTCTTTGGCATTGAGACAGTGGATGTATCGCTCCTTGGTACTGTCGTCGGGCTGATTGAATCCACCGAGATAGAGCCGACCGTCCTTGGCGGTCACCGTGCAGCCGGCGGTCACATAATAGTCAGTGGTGACCCAGCGGACCTCACCGGTTGCGGGATTGAGGGCGGCCGTCATGCCATTGACCCCGGGCTTCTCGCCGCGGCGGCGTTTTTGGGCCGATTGAAATCCGAAAAAGGTGGAGTAGTAGAGTTCGCCATCCATCAGGGCGATGCCGCAGTCATTGCCACCGGCGCCGTATTCGGAGAAATCCTTTTCCCACACCAGCTTGCCGGTGTCGAGATCCCAGGCCCAGATTCTGGGTTTGCTGTCGAGGGGGTAGTAGGGATTGTCGTGGCTGTAGATGAAGCTCATGACCTCCTCGCCCCCGCTGGTCGGGGTCACGGCATTCCACGCATAGGCCTTGGCGGATCCGGCCGGGGCGTATTTCCCCGAGCCCGAGGCATAGATGGCGAGGTTGCCCTGAATGACTGGCGGGAACTGGCGACTCCAGCTGGCTGATCCGGTGAAAGGCGCTTCCCAGAGCTGGCGACCAGTGGCGGCATCCAAACAGCTGATGACAGAGCCATGGATGCCCGATTGGGGGACGAGCAGTTTTTCCTGGTGATACAGGGGGGAGGTGAACGAAAGGAAGACCCCGGGCCGGTAGGTCCGCCAGAGAATGCGGCCGGTTTCCTGTTCCATCGCGATGACCTGTCCCTCGGCGGTGTGGGTGTAGATGCGTCCTCCGCCGCAGACCGGGATGTGTTTGACCGTTCCGTCCAACCGGGCGATCCAGCGCATGCGCAGCGGGGGAGTGATGCCCTGGGCATTGGAATTGGTGCAGGCCATGTTGCCGTAGTTGGTGTACCAGTCGTACTTTGGATCGGCATACTTGCCGCTCAGGGCGGTGCGGATCCGATACGGGGCCAAATTCTCCGCCTTGAGGACGGTTTTTCCTCCGGGAGCGAGCACATAGAGATAGCCGTCCTCTCCGCCGTAAACGACCCGTCCGTCCGCGACCGCGGCGGGGGCCGTGATGGGCGATCCAAACGGCGTGGGAAACGTCCAGGACTTCCCCGATCCCTCCAGAGGCACGATGTGCAGGGCTCCGTCGAGGCCGCCATAAATGGCATGATCCTTCACCAGAATCGGGGGGCAAATCGAGGCGGCGGGGCTGAGCGGCGCGGCTTTTTCCTCCCCCGCGGCATGGCGGCAGAATCCATAGCCCTGCTCGGGCCGGGTGCGGTAAATGGCATCCCCCCGCAAGCTGACCGAGCTGAAACTCATCAAGCCCGGAGCGTCGATGTAAGTCTCCGTGCCCGGCACCACGCCGAAATCGAGCGTGTCGTCGGGCTTGATGCGGAGGATTTCGGTGCGCGCGGCATTGTCGCGGCGATGCCATTGCACATACGCCGCCCCATCCTCGCCCAGGCTCAGTCCGAAGGCGGCGGGGTATTCGCTGCCATGCTGTTTCGGGATTTCACCGATGATCCGGACGCGAGGCTTCGTGCCTGTGTCCTCGAGGTAAACGACCCGTCCTCCGGCTGGGATGACCACCGTCCGTCCATCCACCGCGAGATTGCGCGAGGCGCAAAAGTGGTCCTTCCAGTTCACCCGACCGTCCTTGAAAGCGTGCCATTCCTCTCCGCTCCAGCGGTTGCCCGTGAACCCGATCACCTCTTTGACAAAATCCCACGACCATTGAGGCTCTCCGGCGAAGTTCACCGAAAAGACCTGGGCGCCCAGCGTGACGAAATAAACCCGGTCTCCGCTCACCGCCGGGGTGGAGAAGATGGGATCCGACACATCGAGGGCCTTGACCACGGAGCCATCCGATCGTTTTAACACCTGGTATATCCCGGCAGTGGTGCCGAAGTGGAGGTAATCCCCGGCGATGGCGGGCGAGCTGACATTGTTGCAATTCCCGGAGCCGCCTTGGGTCGGCGTTTTCCAGATCACCTTCAGCGTGGTCGCATCGATGCAGAAGGCCACGCCCGAGCCGTCCACCACATAGATCCGGCCTTCCGAGATCACGGGGGCCGTGTAAATGCCGTCGGTCAGGGCGACCGCCCCCTGCAGTCCGAGCAGGGGGGGATCGATCGAACGGTCGGCGGCATTGCCGGAATGACGGGCGTCAAATTTGAACTGCGGCCATTCCTCTGACCGGACGGCGGTGCAGCAGAGCAGGGCGAAGGCGATGAGGAATCGGGAAATCATGGGCAGAGAAAAACAGTTCTTCTCTGAAATACCACGAACCAACCAAGCCATGCAATGCCGCTGCAGTACCGGTACGCGCCAACGCGGTGCCGGCGAGGGAACCCTCCGGTCTGTTCCCCGAACCACTCCCGCCCGGACGTTTGGGGGCTGATACACGATCACGTCATTGTGGGAGAAACCACGAGATTTATCGTAATAAAAGGCCCTTTGCGGCCATTTGCCTTGCGGACGGTGCGAGGTGCCAGGGGCTCCTGCCGTTTCTGGTCCCGCCGTTTTCCCCCCTTTTCAGACCTGCCCAGTCCATGAAGCTCCATCCCACCTGCCTGTTCCTTCCCCTCCTTGCTTGCTCGCTGGCCGTTGTCGCGGAAGATGCCAAACCGGCCATGTCCAAAAAGGAGCAGGCTCCTGAAGCGGTCTCTTATTATCGGGATATCCGTCCCGTCTTTCAGGCCAAGTGCCAGGGGTGCCATCAACCGGCCAAGGCCAAAGGGGACTTTGTCATGACCGAGGTCGCCCGCCTGATCCAAGGCGGGGAGACGGGCGTCGCGGTGGTTGCCGGCGCTCCGGAAAAAAGCTTCCTGATGGAACAGATCAGTCTGGTGGATGGCAAGGTGGAAATGCCGCCCAAAGGAAAAGCCGATCCCTTGGATGCCAAAGAATTGAACTTGGTGAAGCGCTGGATCGCGGAAGGGGCCAAGGACGACACCCCAAGCAACGCCCGCCAGCAGTATGACCAGACGCACCCTCCGAAATATGCGGAACCGCCGGTGGTCACCTCTCTGGATTACAGCCCCGATGGCACCATGATCGCGGTCGCGGGATTTCATGAAGTGCTCCTGCACAAAGCCGATGGTTCCGGGTTGGTCGGCCGTCTCGTCGGTCTCTCCGAGCGTGTCGAAAGCGCGCGCTTTTCCCCAGACGGCACGCGACTCGCGGTCGCTGGCGGATTGCCCGGACGGATGGGCGAGATCCAGATCTGGGATGTCGCCAAGCGCGAATTGAAGCTGTCCGTGCCCGTGGGCTTCGACACGGCCTACGGCGCCTGCTGGTCGCCGGACGGCAAGTTGGTTTCCTTTGGGCTGCCCGATAAAACGGTCCGTGCGATTGAGGCCGAGACGGGCAAACAGGTGCTCTTCATGGGAGGGCATAGCGATTGGGTGCTCGACACCGCCTTCTCCATCAAAGGGGATCATCTGGTGTCGGTCGGCCGGGACATGACCGTAAAGCTGACCAATGTCCCGACGCAGCGCTTCATCGACAACATCACCTCGATCACTCCCGGGGCTCTCAAAGGCGGGATGAATGCCGTGGCCCGGCATCCTCAGCGGGATGAAATTCTCGTTGGCGGGGCGGACGGCGTGCCGCAGAACTACCGCATGTACCGGGAGACCGCCCGCAAGATCGGGGACAACGCGAACCTGATCCGGAAATTCCCGGCGATGGAAGGCCGGATCTGGAGTGTCGCCTATGCGCCGGACGGGAAGCGCTTCGCGGCAGTGAGCAGCCTCAACGGCAAGGGCTGGGTCAACATCTACGGCATGGAATTGGCGGATACGGCGATCCCCGAGGTGGTCAAAAAGGCCTTTGAGAAAGTCGCCACCCAGCGCTCGCCCGAAGAAGTCAAGGCGGTCGAGGATTATTACACCAAAGACGTGAAGCTGATCCAGAGCGTCGCGGTCCCTGACGCGGCGCTCTTCGCGGTCGCCTTTTCGCCGGATGGCCGGACCGTGGCCGCCTCCGGAGATGACGGCCAGGTGCGTTTCATTGAAGCCGCGAGCGGCAAGTTGGCGAAGGTCTTCGTGCCTGTCCAGGTGGCGGCCGCGACCGCCGTGGCTGCCGTGCAAACGCCCGGGGCTGCCAAGCCGGTCAATTTCAAGAAAGGCAAAACCAAGCCCGGTGTCGATGGATTGCCCTCCGGGAGCAAGGTGACGGGACTGGAGATTCTCCCGGCGAGCATCACTCTCGGGGCCCCCAATGCCTACAACCAACTGCTCGTCACCGCCAAATTGGAAGGCGGCGGCACCGCTGACGTGACCCGTCAGGTGAAATGGACTTTCGACAAGCCCGTGGCCTCAGTGGAGGAGCGGGGCCTCATTCATCCCACCGCCGAAGGTCAGGCCACGCTCACCGCCGAGTTGGGCGGCAACAAGGTCTCCGCCAGTGTTCATGTCTCCGGCATGTCTCTGGCCTTTCATCCTGATTTTGTGCGCGATGTGAACCCGGTGATCAGCCGGTTGGGTTGCAACATGGGGACCTGTCACGGGGCCAAGGCCGGCAAAAACGGATTCAAGCTGAGTCTCCGGGGCTATGATCCGCTCTATGATGTGCGGGCTTTCGGCGATGATCATGCCGCCCGCCGCGTCAACTAT
Organism: Akkermansiaceae bacterium; assembly: GCA_024233005.1. Classification (GTDB taxonomy): domain Bacteria; phylum Verrucomicrobiota; class Verrucomicrobiia; order Verrucomicrobiales; family DEV007; genus JACKQE01. The sequence continues at coordinate 40,875 of JACKQE010000005.1, forward strand.
GCCTCGCCCGACGACAGCCTGATGCTTCTCAAAACCACCGGCGCGGTGCCTCATGAAGGCGGGGTGGTCACGGACATTGGGTCCGACTATTACCAAACGATCCGCCAATGGATCGCGGACGGGGCTTCGCTGAATGCGGACTCGAAAAAAGTGGCCCGGATTGAGCTCTTCCCCAAAAATCCGGTCATTCAGAACATCGGCGGGCGTCAACAGATCCGGGTCGTCGCGACGTATCCCGATGGCACCCAGGCCGATGTGTCCCGGGAAGCCTACATTGAGAGCGGCAACGCGGAAGTCGCCGAGCACGACGATTTTGGGCTCATCACCACGGTGCGCCGCGGGGAAGCCCCCATCCTGGCCCGTTACGAAGGCGCCTACGCGGCGACGACGCTGACGGTCATGGGGAACCGCGAAGGCTTCACCTGGAAGGAACCGGAAGCTTGGACCGAGATCGACAAACTGGTCGCCAGCAAGTGGCAACGGATGAAAATCGCGCCGTCCGAATTGTGCTCCGATACGGAATTCATTCGGCGCATCCATCTGGACCTCACTGGTCTGCCCCCGACCCCGGAAGCGGTCACCGCTTTTCTTGCCGACTCCCGGCCCACGCGTCAGAAGCGCGATGCCGTCATCGACCAGCTTGTCGGATCCCCTGCTTATGTGGAGAACTGGACGAACAAGTGGGCTGACATGCTCCAGGTTAACGGCAAGTTTCTCGGTCGCGAGGGAGCCCAGGTGTTCCGGGATTGGATCCGCAGTCAGGTCGCCAACAACACGCCTTACGACGAGTTCGTCCGCGCCGTGGTCACCGCCACCGGATCCAACAAGGACAACCCGGCCGCCAGTTATTACAAGATTCTCCGCACTCCTCAGGATCTGGTGGAAAACACGACGCACCTGTTCCTCGCCACTCGTTTCAACTGCAACAAGTGCCACGACCACCCCTTCGAAAAGTGGAACGTCGCGAACTATTACCAGACCGCCGCCTATTTTGCCCAGGTCGGACTGGGGCGTGACATGAAGAACGCCCCGACCCAGAACCTTGGCGGCACCGCCGTGGAAGGCGCCAAACCGCTCTATGAAGTGGTCGCGGACACCAAAACCGGGGACGTGACCAACGAGGTCACCAATCAAGTGGCTCCTCCCGCGTTTCCCTATCCGGCGAAGCACGAGGTCAAAGCCGGTGCCTCCCGGCGGGAGGAACTGGCCGCGTGGCTGACCTCACCGGACAACCAGTTCTTCGCCACCAGTTACGTCAACCGCATCTGGGGATATCTGCTGGGCACCGGAATCATCGAGCCACTTGATGACATCCGGGCCGGGAATCCCCCCAGCAATCCCGATCTTCTGCGTCATCTGTCGCAGCGCTTTGTTGCCAGCAAGTTCAATGTCCAGGACCTGATGCGCGAGATCTGCAAATCACGCACCTACCAGTTGTCCATCCAGACCAATGACTGGAACGAGGACGACACCATCAACTACTCCCATGGCAAAGCCCGCCGTCTGCCGGCAGAAGCTGTCTATGATGCGGTCTACGCCGTGACCGGATCGACGATGAACATTCCGGGGGCCCGCCCGGGCATGCGCGCGGCGGAACTGGCCGACGCCCAGATCGATCTGCCAAGCGGGTTCCTTGCCAATCTGGGACGTCCCGTCCGGGAGAGCGCCTGTGAATGCGAGCGCTCCAGCGATGTCCAGCTCGGGGCCGTGATGTCCATGCTGAGCGGACCAGCGGTCGCGGATGCGGTGGCCGACCCGAACAGCGCCATATCCAAGCTGGTGCGGACGGAGACCGATGACAAGAAGTTGATCGAGAAAATATTCCTCCGGGTTCTCAACCGGGCTCCGACCCAGGCAGAGATTGACCTGACCCTGGAGAACTGGTCCGGCATCGAGCAGGACTTCCAGACACTTGTGGCCCAACTGGCCACCAAGGAAGGGGAGTGGGTGCCCAAGAAGACCGAACTGGAGCGGCAGCGCCTCCTCGCGATCAACAAGGCCAAGGGAGAACTCGATGCCTACATGCCGGTCCATCTCAAGGAGAAGGCCGCCGCCGAAGCGAAGCAGAAGCAGGACATTGCCGCCGCAGAAGCCGACCTCAAGGCCTACGAAGCCCAAATTCCAGCCAAAAGCACGGCATGGGAATCCAAGCTGACGTTGAATCAACTCTGGACTCGCTGGAGCCCCCTTATGGCCAAGTCGGTCGACACCGGCAAAAGCGGGGTGCCGGCGAAGGTGCTGCCGGATGGCAGTGTGCTTGCCTCGGGCCCGGTCAAGAATGTCGACTATGCGGTCACTTGTGATGCTTCCGTGGGCTTGGTGAGCGGGTTCATGCTGGAGGCTTTGCCGCACGATTCCCTGCCCGGCTTCGGACCTGGCTTGAATGAGAACGGCAATTTTGTGGTCAGCGAGTTTGAAGTGACGCTGACGCCAGCCGGTGCCAAGAAACCCCAGAAGGTGAAATTCACCAACGCCATGGCGGATTACAATCAGAAGGATTTTGATGTGAAAAACGCCATCAATGGCAATCCCAACCGGGATGACAAAGCCTGGGCGGTGGGAGGAGGCGAACGCCGACCCCACTGGGCGAGATTCCAGCTGGAGAAGCCTCTCGAGGTGGAGAAAGGCAGCGCGATCACTGTCACTGTGAATTGTCGGTTCTCCAATGGTGAGTATCCCTTGGGTTGTTTCCGGGTTTGGACCACCGACGGCACGGCGCCGCTGGAAATGGGGGTCTCTGCTGCCGCGGCCACCGCCTTGGCTGTCATGCCCAGTCAACGAAACGACACTCAAAAGGCTGCGACGTTGGCGGAATACCGCAAACTCGATCTGGATTACTGGATGAAGCGCGCCAAGGTAGTGTCCACCAAACTGCCTTTGCCGGGTGACGCCAAACTAGAGGCGCTGAAGGCTGGGCTCGCCAAAGCCGAGCAGCCCATCATTGAGGATCCGGTCCTGCTGCGCCTTCGCCGGGACGTCGCCATGTCCACCGAGCAATCCGCCAACCGCCGACTCACCGCCGCCCAGGATCTCACCTGGGCCCTGCTCAACAACGCGGCCTTTCTCTTTAATCATTGATCCTTTTCACGTTTTCCAGCAGAATCATCCCAGCACCCACCCATCCACGCCATGTTCAGAATTCCCGGAGTCAAAGGAAAAGACCTGTGTGACAACCATCTGCGGGCCAGCCGTCGCGACTTCCTCCGCGTCGGAGGGGCCGGCATGCTTGGCATGAGTCTCAACACTCTCATGCGGGCCCAGGCGGCCAGCACCGGCAGCCCCCTGGCGGGAGGTCCGGGATGGGGCAAGGCCAAGAGTGTCATCATGGTCTACCTGCAAGGGGGGCCCAGCCATCTCGATCTGTGGGATCCAAAAGAGAACGTGCCGGACAACGTGAGGAGCCAGTTCAAGCCCATCCCGACCAAGATTCCGGGAGTCAATTTCACGGAAATCCTGCCCCAGCTGGCCCAGGTGAACGACAAGTTCTCCATGATCCGGTCGATGAGCTACACTCCGAACGGTCTGTTCAACCACACGGCGGCGATCTACCAGATCATGACCGGCTACACCACGGACAAAGTCAGTCCCTCGGGGCAGTTGGAACCACCGAGTCCCAAAGACTTCCCCAATTTTGGATCCAACATCATCCGTCTCAAGCCCACGGACGAACCGATGCTGCCCTTCGTGGTCATGCCGCGTCCGTTGCAGGAATCCAATGTCGTCAACAAAGGCGGCACTGCGGGATTCCTCGGCAAGGCCTTCGATCCCTACTACCTCTTCCCGGAAGGGGACGACATGAATCTGGCGAAGATGGACAGCATCAAAGTGGACGATCTCCAGTTGCGTCCCGAGGTCTTCTCGCTTCGTCTGCGCCGCCGGGCCAGCCTGCGCGAGGCCATCAATGCCCAGATGCCCATCATCGACAAGGCGGTGGCACAATACAACATCGACGAGTTTTACAACCAGGCCCTCAACCTTCTGGTTTCAGGTCGGGCGCGCGATGCCTTCAGCCTCGGCTCCGAGACCGAAGCCATGCGTGACCGCTATGGTCGGAACACTTTTGGTCAGAGCTGTCTGCTGGCCCGGCGTCTTGTGGAGGCCGGAACCCGGGTGGTGGAGGTCATCTGGCCCAAAGTCGCCAATTCCGACAACCACAGCTGGGACCACCATGTCGGCTTGTCCAACCGGATGAAAAACCAGAGCGGCCCCATGCTCGATCAGGGCCTGAGTGCTCTTTTTGAGGATCTCGACAACCGGGGACTGCTGGAGGAGACCCTCGTCGTGGCCATTGGGGAATTCGGCCGCAGCCCGGAGAAAGGTGTCAGCACCTCCGGCAACAGCAACAGTGCCGACGGGCGCGACCATTGGCCATACTGCTACACCAGCGTCATCGGCGGCGCCGGAATCAAGCGGGGCTTTGTTCTGGGCAAGTCGGACAATACCGGTTCGGCACCCGTGGAAGATCCGGTCCATCCCATGGAAATCCTGGCCACGATCTACCACAGCATGGGGATTGATCCCGAAACCATCGTCTACAACCATCTCAACCAGCCCCGTGAACTGGTCAAAGCCCAGGCGGTGGACCGGTTGTTTGTGTGACGGAACGGTCCGGATCCAGCTTTGGGCGCCTTCCAACGGTCTCCTGTGGAGGGAGTTTGTCGCTTTAGACAGGAGTCCAAGGCTTTGATATTGAATAGTTCCAGGCTATTGTTACGATATCGTGACGGTAAAGCGATGGCTCCAGTTGGTGGCTGTGGCACATGTTGCGGCGTGAACTGATTCGCTCGACGAAATGGTTCCCATACCCAAACACCACGACCATTCCAAAAACCATCCATCGCATGAAAAAAACTGCCATTCTTGCCGCTTTCGCCGCCTTTGCGGTCGCCGCGGTCGCCGAAGATAAAATCGTCATCAAAGGTTCCGACACGCTCGGTGCCAAATTGGTGCCCCAACTTGCCGAGGCCTACAAAGGTGCCGGCAACTCCGTCAGTTTCGAAATCGCCGCGGAAGGCTCTTCGACCGCGTTCACCGCTCTCCTCGAAGGCGCCGGTGACATCGGTATGTCTTCCCGTGGCATCAAGCAGAAGGAAATTGACGCCCTTGCCGCCAAAGGCATGAAGCAGGTCGAGTGGCTTGCCGGTTTCGACATGATCGGTGTCATCGTCAACGAAAAGAATCCCGTCAAGAACCTCACCAAAGAGCAGATCAAAAGCATCTTTGTTGGTGAAGTGACCGACTGGAGTGAAGTGGGAGGTCCGGCTGGTCCTATCTCCATCTACACCCGCAACACTTCCTCGGGCACCTTCAAGGCGTTCCAGGAAATGGCGATGGATGAGAAAGACTACTCCAAAGATGCCCAGATGATGGCTGGCAACGAGCAGATCGCTCAGGAAGTTGGCAAAAACGCCAACGGTATCGGTTACGTTGGGTTGGCGTTCGCCACCGGTGAAGGTATCAAAGCCATCTCCGTGGAAGGGGTCGAACTGAAGGCGGAAAATGCCAAGCAGTATCCGATCGCCCGTTCCCTCTACTACTACACTGTCGAGGGCAAACTCAGCCCCGCGGCCGAGAAGTTCGTCAAATGGGCCACCACCTCGGATGAGGCTCTGGCCATCGTGAAGAAAGTGCACTTCATTCCTGCCAAATAATTCCTTCTTTGGGAGTATTGATTTTTTGGGGAAAACCCGGGAAGCCTCCAGCTTTCCGGGTTTTCCTTTGTTCCCGTGAAAAGGATCCAATCGATCACCGTGAGGTTTTTCTCCTAAAATCTATTAAAATCAGAGCTCTTGTTCGTTTTATCACTGCTGATTCCAATCCGCCTCTGGTGACCTTGACAGAGTGTCCCTCTGACTTGACAGAAGTGTCACTCAACGAAGGCTGACGCCCGATCCCTTTTGCGCGATAGCAAAGCACTCCGTTTCCCAGCGAATTCCTTGTGCCATGCCAGCATCCACGTCTGAAAAGCCTGTTTCCGTCTCCCGCTTCCAAGAAAAAGGATTCCGGTTTCTCGGTCTTACTTTTCAGGATGTCATCCGGTACTTTTTTGGAGGCAACGCCAGTTTGGCCATCGTCGCTCTGCTTTTGATCTGCGTGTTCCTGATCCGTGAGGCTTGGTTGTTTTTTCCAACCCACCGCCATGATCTGGCCATTTTCCGTCAAACAGGGGTTGAATATGTGGACCTGATGCTGCAGGAGGGCATCGCCCACAAGGAAGCCTACACCCTGCTCAACCAGGCGTATCTCGCGGAATTGAACGAGCCGAGTCAATCCGTTGCGGCCATTCTGCTGGCTCATCAACAGGTGGCTCTGGAGGTCTCCAAGGCCAACCAACGGACCGTGGATGATTGGAAAAAGGCGGATGATGCCGGTAAGGTCGCCTTGCGGACGCGGTGGGTCGAGGGTGCGGAGAAGGCCCTCGATCAGAATGAAACGTGGAATGTGGAGGTCGCCCGTTTTGAGTGGACCGGTGATCTCCGCCAAAAGATGCGCCAGGCGGTTCTTGAGGAAGGTCCGGGGGGAGATGAGAAATCGCCCTTCATCGCGGAGCTCGAAGAACGCAAGGCACAGATTTTCGCCGAGACTTCCGAGCGCCTCAAGCCGTTCAATGCCATCAAGCTGGCTTTCCGGAATGCGGGTCGGCCGTTGGATGCGTTGACCGACGAGCTGGCCAAGATCGCAAAGGAAAATCGCGAACTGGCTTCCACCTTTTCGAGCGCGCCGGAGCGGAAAGAGGCCCTCCTGGAGGGGGCCGCCATGGAGACCGATCCGGTCATCAAGGCCCGCAAAGTTGCCGAAGCGGAGGCGATTGTCATGGTAGCGCCGGATTACGCGTCCCTGACCCGTCCGTTTTACGACAGTGTTCCCAAACATGATGCAGTGAACACGGCCCTGCGGTCGGACCTTGCCGGTATTCTGGCGACGTTTCCAGAGCCGGGGACGCTCCAGACCGAACTGGGGCGGAAAAATTTGCGCCTCGCCCACAAATCGACCGAGCAACTGTTGGGGAAATTGAAACTCGCGGCGGCCGATGTCAAAGCCTGGCGCCACGACGCCAAGGTGGGTTTTGGGGCGGCGGTCACCAGTTTCTTTTTTGGCAAACGCTGGATCACCAACAGTTCCTGGCAGGATTTCTACGGGGTGCTGCCGCTGTTTTCCGGTTCCCTGATCATTGCCTTGATCGCGATGGTTGTTGCGGTGCCGTTCTCCATTGCTTCGGCCATTTATGTGAACCAGCTGGCCTCATTCAAAGAGCAGAGTTTCGTCAAGCCGACCATTGAGTTCATTGGGGCCATTCCCTCCGTGGTGCTTGGATTCTTCGGCATCATGGTCCTCGGCACCACCCTGCGTGATGTCAGCCAGCTGGAATGGCTTTCCTGGGTTCCGGGATTCCCCATGCAGGAGCGCCTGACGATGCTCAATGCCGGCCTGCTCCTCGCGTTCATGGCCATCCCCACCATTTTCACCCTCGCTGAGGACGCGATCAACAATGTGCCCCATGCCTTTACGGAAAGCTCCTTTGCTCTCGGAGCCACCAAATTGCAGACCGTTTTCCGTGTCATTCTGCCCACCGCCTTGTCGGGGATCATAGCCGCGATCCTGCTCGGATTTGGCCGCATCATCGGGGAGACCATGGTGGTGTTGCTGGTGGCGGGCAACAAAATTCAAATTCCGGATTTCAATGCCGGTCTCGGTGTCATTGCTCAGCCGGCTCATACCATGACCGGGATCATCGCCCAGGAGTTGGGTGAGGTGGAGCGTGGTTCGCTGCACTGGCGGGCGCTCTTCATGGTCGGCATGGTGCTGTTTGTGATTTCTCTGATTATCAACTACATCGCCCAGTGGGTGGTGAAACGTTTTCACAAGGTTTGATGCCGGATGGAATCTTGTTGAATTTGACTCCTATGAACCGTTTCAAGGCCAGACCCTCGACTCTCTCATCGGTTGAAAAATTGGTGAAAATCATCCTTTGGTGCGCCACTTATTTCGTGATTGCCTGTGCCTTGGGAATCTTCGCTGACATTTTTGTGAAAGGTGCCCCGGTGGTTTTTCAAAAGACTCCACCCTTCATCAATGTGCCATTCCTGACCGAACTGCCGGAGACACTGGTCATTTTCGAACCCGGCCCCGGTGAAACTCTGAAGCTGAACGAAAAGGCGTTCGATCGATTCAGGTCCCGCAATGTCCAGGTGGCGTTCACCAGCGAGAAAGTTGACGCGAATGGCATGGTGTCCTTCACCGTCGAGGAGAGGAAGGCCCTGCAGATCGGCCAGTCCTTTTATCGGGATGAGTTCCTGGCTTCGAATCCGGGATTCAAACCGATCAGCGAAAGTTCGGCTTCCTATTCCGGCGGAGGGATCCTCGGGCCCATCGTGGGCACCGTGCTCCTGACAACCATCGCCGTGGTGGTGGCTCTTTTCATCGGGGTGGCGGCGGCGGTTTTCCTCAACGAATACAGCAGCGGAGGGCCCTTCATCGACACCATTCGGCTGGCCATTCTGAATCTGGCCGGTGTTCCCTCAATTGTCTTCGGCCTTTTCGGACTTGGTCTATTCTGCCTGGCGCTGGGGTGGGGGACATCCATGCTTTCCGGGGGCTTCACTCTGGCGGTCATGATTCTCCCCGTGATCATCACCGCCAGTGAGGAATCACTGAAGGCGATTCCCAAAGGATTCCGGGAAGCGTCGCTCGCTCTCGGGGCCACCAAGTGGCAGACCATCCGGAAGGCCGTGCTGCCGTATGCGATGCCCGGTATCCTGACCGCCTCCGTGCTCGGCGTGACCCGCGTCGCGGGAGAAACCGCGCCGATCATGTTTACTGCCGCGGTCGCCGCGAAGGACAAACTTCCCTGGGAAAACCTCGGTGATGGGGGCTTCTTTTCCCAATCGGTGCAGTCATTGCCCTACCACATTTTCACTGTTTCAGCCCGGATTCCTCAAACTGAATACACGCGTCCCATGCAGTATGGCTCCGTGTTTGTTTTCATGGTCATGGTGATGTGCCTTTCCGGACTCAGTGTCTGGATGCGTACCCATTACCGGGGAAAACTGAAATGGTAACTCTGAGGCAGCTTATTTCCCATGAAAGTCCTGATGAACGAAACAGACCCCAATCAAACTGAGGCCGGATCCCAAGTGAATTCTGAAGCGAACAACGCTGGCCCCCGGTCCGTGATCGATGTCGAGCAGGTTTCTTTCGCCTACGATGGCAAAAAGGAGGTTCTGCGTGATGTCTCGATGAAGATTCGGGAAAGGCAAGTCACCGCCTTTATCGGACCCTCTGGCTGCGGTAAAACCACCCTGTTGAGGTGTTTCAACCGGATGAACGATCTGATCCCCACCGCCGCCCTCACCAAGGGCCGGATCCGGATTCTAGAATCGGACATTTATGCCCGGGAGGTCGATCCCATCGAATTGCGGAAATGTGTGGGAATGGTTTTCCAGAAATACAATCCGTTCCCCAAATCGATCTACGAGAACGTGGCCTATGGTCTCCGCATTGCCGGAGTTCAAAAAAAATCGGTCCTCGATGAAACCGTTGAATCGAGTCTCCGTCATGCCGGACTTTGGGAGGAGGTCAAAGACCGGCTCGACAGCAGCGGTCTCGGCCTGTCCGGGGGACAGCAACAACGCCTTTGCATTGCGCGGACCATCGCGGTGAAGCCGGAAATCATTCTCATGGATGAACCTTGTTCCGCTCTGGATCCCATCTCCACGACCCGGATCGAGGAATTGATCACCCAATTGAAGAAGGATTTCACCATTGTCATCGTCACCCACAGCATGCAGCAGGCCACGCGGGTTTCTGACCGGACGGCTTTCTTTTATTTGGGGAATTTGATCGAGATGGACGACACCACCAAAATTTTCACCAGTCCCGCCGAGCGGCAGACGGAAGATTACATCAGTGGAAAATTCGGCTGATGCTCCCGGTTTCCTTGCAATTCTCCACCCTTCCCACACCCAATGAGCCAGGAATTACGACACACCCTTGGAGTCATCGATGAGGCCTTCAGCCGCTTGCGCGCCGAAATTCTAATCATGGCCGCCCAGACGCGGACCAACCTTGTCAATGCCATCAACGGATTGTTTGAGCGCGACACCGCGCTCTGCAACCAGGCCATCGCGGACGACAGCGATGTCGATCTCCTGGAGAAGAAAATCGACCGGGAAGGCACCGAAATCATCGTCCGCTACACGCCCTTTGCCACGGATCTGAGACGCGTGCTGGGAGCCATGAAGGTGGCGGCCGAGTTGGAGCGGATTTCCGACCAGGCCGTTGGCATCGCCCGACGGGGGCGTAAGTTGAATGATTGCCCGGCACTGGATGAAGTGGGTCTCGTGCGCAGCCTGACCGATGCGATTTTGGCCATCTACGATGAAGCCGTTCTGGTCTTCGAAGAAGAGAACGTGGAACGGGCGCTTCAGATCAAACCGATGGACAAAAAGATTGATGTGCTCCATCGCGAACTGATCGAGGAGATGAACCGGGGTATGGAAAAGCATCCGGACCGTCTCAAAGATTACCTGGAGGTCGTGTTCCTGATCCGCTTTTTGGAGCGCGCGGCCGACCATGCGGTGAACATCGGAGAAAATGCGATCTACATCCGGAGTGGTCAGGACATCCGCTATACCCAGTCCTGAACCTGATAGAGAGGGACGGCCCCCGTGCGTCGGGATCAGCCAGTGGATCGGGGAGTGACGCTCTCGCCGTGCTTGGACAACCCTTGGGCTGTTGCGCTCGCTGTCATCTCTGGCGCAAACCTGGGGGTGGCTTTCCCGCGTTCCCAGTCCGAACGGGGGGGGCGGGGCCTTGTCGAGGGAACGGCAGTGATGGCGCTCGGTTGCCGGAAGTTCTTCCTTTGAATCCCGCTTTCTCCCCGCTTGCATGCGGCGTCAGAAAGCGCACACTACCCCATGGCATTGGACAAAACACAGGTAGGAATCATCGGTCTGGGAATCATCGGCAGCCGCGTGGCCGGAGTGCTCAACAAAGCAGGCGCGCAGGTTTACGTCTGGAACCGGACCCCGCGACCGGTGACCAATTTTCTCAGCTCTCCCGGAGAAGTGGCCCGCCTTGCCAATGTCGTGCAAATTTTTGTCACCCACGGTGAGGCCCTCCTCACGGTGTTGGATTCGATCAAACCCCACCTGACCCGGAAGCACATCATCATGAACCACTCCACCATCGATGTGGAGTCCACGCTGCAGGCCGCCGGGATCGTGGAAGAAAGCGGGGCGGCCTTTCTGGATGCCCCGTTCACCGGCAGCCGCCTCGCGGCGGAGAAAGCCGCGCTCGTCTACTATGTCGGCGGAGATACCAAGGTTCTGGAACGCGCCCGGCCGGTCTTGGAGGCCACCGCGAAGGAGATCCTTCCGGTGGGCAAGATCGGTGATGCCACGACCCTCAAAATCGCGACCAACATGATCTCTGCCGCCACGGTGCAGGTACTCTCCGAGGCCTATGGAGTGACGGTCTCCGCCGGCATTGATCCGCGGAAACTCATGGAGGCCCTGGAATTGAACGGGTGCGGCTCACCCCTGACGGCCATGAAGCTGCCGACCATGATCAATCAGGACTACACCCCGCATTTCTCCCTGAAGAACATGTTCAAGGACGCCCAGTTGGCTCTGGGATTGGCCAACCGCCACCGCATCGATCTGCCGGTGCTTTCCACGACCGCCAGCATGATGTTCAAGACCATGCAAAAGGGCTACGCCGAGCAGGACTACTCTGTGCTCGCCCGAAATTATCAGGAAGAACCAGGCGGACGGCGTTGAACGGACCGGATTGATACCCACTGGGGGCGGACTCCTTGCCCAGTTGGCGAGCGTTCCGCGGGGATGGTTGCTGGGGTGGAATTCATTGGTCGTATTTCAGGGTGGCAATCGGATCCATCAGACGCGACGATCCGGCCATGGTCGAAAATGGCCCATCACCCCCCGCTCCGGATCACTGGCTCAGTGTCATCGCTTTGCTCCTGCTTTTGACCGGGGGCTATGTGGTATTCGGACAGGTCGGCGGTTTTAAGTTCGTGCAGTTTGACGATCCCGCGCTGGTCACGGGCAATCCCTATGTCAACCGTGGTCTGACGGGTGATTCCGTGGTCTGGGCCTTCACGTTTCAAGAAAGCGAGGGTCGGCCGGTGGAGCCGTTGGCGCGGGAAATCTGGGCGCCCCTGGCTTTTCTGTCCCATGCCCTCGATTTCCAGTGCTTTGGAGAGGATCCGGGGCGGCATCACCTCGTCAATTTGGGCTTGCACCTCGGCTCTGCGGCGCTGGTCTTCATGCTGTTCTATGTGTTGTCAGATCATCCGGTGGTCGCCCTTCTGGTGGCGGCTGTGGTTTGTTTCCATCCCATGCGCGTGGAATCCGTGGCCTGGATTTCGGAACGAAAAGGACTGCTCAGCGGGTTCTTCGTGCTGGGGGCGTTGAATTTCTATGCCCTCGGGGTCAAGAAGCCCGGCCTAGCGGATCGGGGGTGGTTGAAAGCAGGGACGATCCTGGCATTCATCCTGGCCTGCCTTGCCAAGCCGACCGCGATCGTGACGCCGCTGTTGATGGGGGTGATTGATGGCTGGTTTTCCAGCCGGGAAAACGTGGACCTCTCCAACTGGCGTTACTGGTGGGACCAAGTCCGCGCAAAATGGGCTTACTGGGCTGTCTCCCTGTTGATCGGCGGGGTGACGGTGACCCTGAATGCCATCCATGGTCACGCGGACGGGCCTGGTGGAGATCCGGGACTACGGGCGCGGTTGGTCCGGATTCCCGTCACGATTCTCTTTTACCTTGAGCGGACGCTCTGGCCTTCCGGACTGTATCCGATCTATCCGGCCTATCCTCATTCACTGGTCTGGGGCACGATTCTGGGCATCGCTGTGGTGGTGGGAATGTCCATCCTGGCCTGGCGCAGGCGTCGCTCTGCTCCCGAATGGCTCTTCGGGTGGCTCTGGTTCCTCGTTTGTCTGTTGCCCGTGATGGGTTTCGTCCATGTCGGTCGGAGTTTCACGTCCGACCGTTACACCTACCTGGCCCATGCCGGTCTTGCCTTCGCGATGGTGCAAAGCCTGACGACCCTGATGGAGAAAAGGAGGAACCTGTCCCCGTCCATTCTGGGGCTGCTGATCGGGCTCGTTTTCCTGATTGGGCTTGGCAGCAGGCAGTTGGCAGGGATTTGGCGGGACTCAGGGAGACTCTTCAAGCGCGGGATTCTCGTCCAACCGGACTCCGCCTCGAACTGGAACAATCTTGGCGCATGGCAGACGATGTCCGGCGATTTCGAAGGGGGGATTGGGGCGCTCCGGAAGGCGGTCGAACTGGGCTCCGAACCCGAGGCCTTCTACAACCTCGCCAATGCCCTGCGTTACCAAGGCGACGACCTGGCCGGGGCCGTGGCTCTCTACCGGGATTGTCTCAGACGAGATCCGGCCCATGCGAGGGCTATGCGGGACCTGGGCCTGGTTTTGACCGATCCTGCAGCCGGCATTCTCTATGACCCCATCGAGGGCTGCCCCTGGTTGGAAAAAGCAGGGGAGTGGTTCCTCCGCGAAGGCCAGGGAGCCGAGGTGGATGCCATCAGGAAGCGTTTGCTTGCCATCTATGCGGAAACCGGGGAGGCCGCAGGCACCGCAAGAGTGAAGGCATGGCCGAGCGCGGGGCAGCAAGGCGTTTCCGCAGGGCCCTCTCGGTGATCCCTGCAACAAGCGGGCCAGAACATCACCGTATCCTGCTTGAAAAGACAAAATTTCCATACGGAGGATGGGAGAAGGCGGAGGTGCCTCGCTGCGAAAAAGCAAAAAAGATGCTGGATTCTTCCGGGCTTTTCCGTTTCTTGCGCATAACCTGACCGATGCCTGACACCGCCACCGAAGAACGCCTCCTCCTCGATCCTGCCGGGATTGCTGCCGCAGTGGACCGTTTGGCGGCGGAGATTCTGGCACAGCGGGGTTCCAAGCCCCTCGTTCTGGTGGGCGTCTACACCCGCGGCCTGACCCTGGCGAATCGCATTGCCTCCATTTTGGCCGCTCAAGGGATCACGTGTCCCGTGGGAGCGATCGATGTGTCCCTCTACCGGGATGATCTCGATGACCTGGGGGGAACTCCCCGGCTGGAGAGCACTGAATTTCCGGTTTCCGTGGATGAAGCCCACGTCGTGCTCTGTGACGAGGTCCTCTTCACCGGGCGCACCGTGCGTGCCGCGATGGATGGCATCATGGATTATGGGAGACCCGCCAAAATCGCCTTGGCCGTGTTGGTCGACCGGGGGCACCGTGAGTTGCCGATCCAGCCTGATCATGCCGGACTCCGTCTGGAAACCACCAGAGATCAGCACGTTCAGGTTTTTTTCCGGGAAGATGACGACGGTCGGGAAGGCGTCTTTTTGAGACCATGAGCATTGGAACGAAACGGGCGCCCTCCGAGCGCAAGGACTTGCTGGACATACAAAGCCTGAGTGTCGCGGAGATCGAATTTCTCCTGGAGACGGCGGTTCCTTTCAAGGAACTCTTCAGCCGCTCGGTAAAAAAGGTGCCCTCGCTGCGCGGAAAGACCGTGCTGACCCTGTTTTACGAACCTTCGACACGGACCCTCTCGTCCTTTGAGATCGCCGCGAACCGGCTCTCCGCCGATGTTACGAATTTTTCTGTGTCCACCTCTTCCGTGGTCAAAGGAGAGACCATTCTGGACACCATCGAAACGCTCCAATCGATGCGGATCGACTACATCGTGATTCGGCACAGTGTTTCCGGGGTGCCGAATCTGGTGGCCCGACATACCCGGGCCTCCGTCCTCAACGCGGGGGACGGGTTCCATGCCCATCCGACCCAGGCCCTGCTCGATGCCTTTACCCTGAGGGAGGTCACGGGCGATCTGGGTGGCCGGCGCGTGCTGATCGTGGGGGATCTGCTCCATTCCCGCGTGGCCCGATCGACGAGCCAGATCTTCCGCAAGCTGGGGACCGAAGTCGGCGTCATGGGACCGGCGACGCTCATTCCCCGGACCCGGCATGACTTTCTGCGCCGCTTCACCGACTGGGAGGAAGCCATGGCTTGGAAACCGGACGCCATCTACCTCCTGCGGGTCCAGTTGGAGCGGCAGAAGGAGCAGTTCTTTCCCAGTATCGGAGAGTACCACCGACTTTATGGGCTGACCACCGAGCGCTTGCGCCGCATGTCCGACGCTGGCATTTACCTGATGCACCCCGGACCGGTGAACCGCGGGGTGGAAATCTGCGACGAGGCCATGGCTTACGAACGCAGCCTGATCAACCGCCAAGTGGAGAATGGCATCGCCGTGCGGATGGCGGCCCTCTACTGGCTCACCCCCGGCCATGGGTGCCCTGGAACGTAAGCCTCTTCCCACCATGATCACCGAACCACCCACCGCGCTGCTTTTCCAGGGCGGCCAGATCGCCGGCGAGGATTCCCCACGGTTGGAGACGGCCGATGTTCTGGTCCAAGGTGACCGGATCGTCCGGGTCGGACCCGGTCTCCAAGGTCCCCCCGGCACCCGGTTCCTCGACTGCCGGGGCTGCATCGTGATGCCTTCGATGTTCGACGTGCATGTCCATGCCCGGGAACCGGGGCGTGAGGACAAAGAGACCATCGCCACCTGCAGTGAGGCCGCCATCAATGGTGGGGTCACCGGGATGGTGTTGATGCCCAACACCACGCCGGCGATCGATTCCGGCAGCCTCGTCCAGAGCGTTTTGGACACGGCCCGGGAAAAGGCGCGCATCGCGGTGTGGCAGACCGGATGCATCACCAAAGGCCGGTTGGGACAGGAACTGGCCGCCATCGCCGGCATGAAAGCCAAGGGGGTGCCCATGATCACCGACGATGGGAATCCGGTGTCCAATGCGAACGTGCTGCGCCGCGCCATGGAGTATGCGCTCGACTTTGATCTTCCTCTGGCATCGCATTGCGAGACCATGGAGCTAAGCCATGGCGGCGCCATGAACGAGGGACGAATGTCCTACCAGTTGGGCATTCCAGGCATCCCTGCCTGCAGTGAAGAGATCTGCCTCAGCCGCGACCTCCGGCTTGCCCAGTTCACCGGAGCCCACGTCCACATTCAGCATGTCTCCAGCGCCCGTGGCATGGAAACGATCCGTAGGTTCAAGAATGAGGGGGTCCGTGTCACCTGTGAGGTCGCGCCGCACCACCTGCTGTTTCATGATGGCGACATCGGGGACTACGACACCCATTACAAGATGAATCCGCCGCTCCGCACCCCCGAGGACAACGAGAGCCTGCTCGAAGGACTCATCGAGGGGGTCTTCGACGTCATTGCGACCGACCACGCGCCACACACTGAGTTCGAGAAAAAATACGACTTCGTCAACGCGCCTTTCGGCATCACAGGACTGGAGACGGCGTTGGTCTCGCTCTATCATCACTTTGTGAAGACCGGCAAATTTGGGTGGGATCTGGTGGTGAAGCGTTATTCGGCGGAGCCCCGACGCGTCATCAAACTGGATCCGGTGCCCGTCCGGGAAGGGGGCGTGGCCGAGTTTATTGTGTTTGATCCCGCGAGGAAAACGCGGTTCACCAAAGCGTTCATGCGATCCAAGAGCAGCAACACGCCCTTCCTCGATCAGGAGCTGGACGGGATGGTGGCCTGCGTGGTGAGAAACGGGGAGGTCCTGCTGGAACGATGAACTGGAGCGACACCCTTGCCTTCCGAATCGCCGACTGCGGCTCGCGCCTCTGCGTCGGACTCGATCCCCGGCCCGAAAGTCATTCCGGCGCCGCGTTGGGCGACTGGCTGCGTCGTGTCGTCGATGAGACGGCTCCCCATGCCGCCTGTTTCAAGCCAAATGCGGCCTACTTCGAGGCCCTCGGCTCGGAAGGCGTGCGTGTCCTGGAGCGTCTCTGCCGGGAGTGGATCCCTCCGGAGATTCCCATCATCTACGACGCCAAACGCGGCGACATCGGGGAAACCCAGAAATACTATGCCAAGGCGGCCTTCGAAGGGCTGGGGGCCGGATCGATCACGTTGAATCCCTACCTTGGATTTGAAACCCTGGATCCGTTTCTGGCCTATCCCGACCACGGTCTCTACCTGCTTGGGGTGACCTCCAACCCCGGGGCGGCGGATCTGGAACTGTTGCCTCTCGCGGACGGCGGCCGGGTCTTTGAGCGGGTCGCCGGATTTGCGGCCCAGCATGCCGGACAGGTTGGCCTGGTGGTGGGCCTGACCAATGCCGCGGCCGGAGTGCTCGAAAGCATTCCCGATGTGCCGTTGCTGGTGCCCGGCCTTGGCGCCCAGGGCGGTGATCTCAAGGCCCTCACCGCCGGCGGACCGCGTTCCGCACCCATCGTCATCAATGTTTCCCGGGGCATTCTCTATGATGAACCGGATCTCAGTTTTACCGAAAAAGCCAGACGTTATGCAGACCAAATTGCCGCAGTCCTCGGATGAGACCATCGCTTTCCTCAAAGAATACGGCGCGCTCGAGGAAGGTCACTTCCTTCTCGCGAGCGGGAATCATTCCCAGTATTATGTGAAAAAAGGGAAGTTGGTGCAGCATCCCTGGGAGCTGCAGGAAATGATCGGACAGCGTGTCGATGCCCTGAGGGAACTCGGACGCATCGATGCGGTGCTCAGCCCGGCGATGGGCGGGGTGCCGGTCGGCCAGCAGGTAGGGTTGGCCCTGCATGCCCGGACCCTCTATGCGGAACGCAATGCCGGAACCAACCAACTGGAGTTGAAGCGGGGGTTCCAGATCGATCCCGGTGAACGCGTGCTGCTGGTGGAGGATGTCATCACCACCGGAGGAACCTTGGTGGAGTTGGAGCACTTTGTGACCGACCAGGGAGGCGAGATCGCCGGCATCTTTGTCGTGGTGAACCGTTCCGGCAAACCAGAGGTCGCCGGACTGCCGGTCGTTTCCTGCCTCGACATTGTCTTCCCCATCTTTGCCCCTGATGCGGTGCCCGATTGGCTCGCCCGCACGCCAGTCCAGCGGCCGGGCACGAAACGGGTGGAGTGATTCGTCAGGGGAGGGCTCTGGTCCGGATTTCTCCACCGTCACCTGGCTGCGGGGGGATCGTGCCGCCGAAGGGTACGCGATTCACCGGAAATTTTGCCTTCCTTGGTCGGACCGAACCTGTAGAATCAGACATCAGGTTTCCCCGCATGAAAACGACCGCCCTTCTTTTTTCCCTACCGTTGGCTTTCTCCGCTTCCTCCGTCCTCGCCCAGTCCACCGCGCCTCCGGCTGCCGACGGTTCATGGAAAAAGCAGCAGCTGATCGATAATTTTTGGGCTGAAGGCGCCACCGTCCTTGATGCCGACAAGGACGGCAAATTGGATGTGATTTATGGACCCTATTGGTTTGCCGGTCCGGACTTCACGAAGCGCCATCTCATTTATCCGGACACAACCCGAACCAAAGCCAAAAAAGAGGACGGCACCGAAGTCGAAATCGAAGGATTCCATGGCGCGAAAAGCGTCACCAACGGCTACAGCGACAATTTCCTCAATGCCGCCCATGACATCAATGGGGACGGATGGACGGACTACATCGTAATGGGGTTTCCGGGCAAAGAAACGCTCTGGTATGAGAATCCGCAGGGCAAGGACGGGCTCTGGACCAGGCACGTCGCGTTTGATGTGACCGACAATGAATCGCCGATGTTCGCCGACATTGACGGCGATGGTCGCCCCGATCTTCTCTGCATGAGCGGTGGCCACCTTGGCTACGCCACTTTTGATGCCGCGCATCCTTCTGACAAGTGGACTTGGCACATGATTTCCCCGTCGCTGGCCTTCCAGCGATTCACGCATGGCATCGGCTTCGGCGACGTCAACGGCGATGGCAGGACGGATATTCTCGAAGCCAAAGGCTGGTGGGAACAGCCGGCAACCCTCGATGGCAAGGGACCATGGACCAAGCACGAGGCCGCTTTTGGCAGTGGCGGGGCGCAGATGTATGTTCTGGATGTGAACAAGGACGGCCGGCCGGACGTGATCACCAGTCTTGCCGCCCATGGCTACGGTCTGGCTTGGTTGGAGCAGACCGCCGATGGCTGGAAACAGCATCTCATTACCGGAACTCCGACTGAAAAAGGCGACACCGGCATCGTCTTTTCCCAGCCTCATGCCATCGAACTGGCCGACATGAACGGCGACGGCATCACGGACATTGTCACCGGCAAGCGGTTCTGGGCCCATGGCAAAGGCGGTGATCCCGAGCCCAATGCTCCCGCGGTGGTGTGGTGGTTTGAGCTGAAGCGTGACGGTGCTGCCGCCACTTTTGTGCCGCACCTGATTGACAACGATTCCGGGGTCGGCACGCAGTTCGCTGTCTCGGATTTGAACAAGGACGGAAAACCTGATGTTGTGGTGGGGAACAAGCGAGGAGCCTTTGTCCACCTCCAGCAGTAAGGGGGGCCAATGTGGCTCGGGGGAAAATCATAGAGCCGCGCCGCTCTGGTTTGCGCCTGGTCGGACTGAAGTTCCCGGTGTCTGCCGGTACCGTCGAGGATGAACCCGTCCCAATCCGGACCCGGCGGGGGACCATCCCCAGAGCGATGCCTCCGGATGGTCGTCAGGATTTGCTCTGGAACTGGAACACGCCGTCCCAATCCGGAGGGGGCGGGGACTCCAGATAGTCCCGGCAGATTCCCGTCAAACGGACGGCGGATGCGTCTTCCGGCAGGGTTTCGAGAATCTGGACAGCCGTGGAGAAGTCCCTGGCGAGGTAGGCGGTGAAGGCGGATTCGTAGGCTTTCTTCCGGCTGCGGATGGCATCGGACAGGGAATCCTGGGGACCGAGCAATTCGTAGATGCTCTCCGGCTCATTGCGGCCCTTGACGCGGACCCGGTCCAACTGGCGCCAGACGAATTCTTCACCCGCTTCCCGCACCGTGGATTCCGAAGCAAGGATCCAGCTGCTGTAAAAGGAATTGGCGCCCTCAAGTCGGCTCGCGAGATTCATCGAGTCTCCCAGGGCGGTGTAACTGAGGCGGCTCGGGGATCCGACATTGCCCACCACCACCACGCCCGTGGCCAAGCCGAAGCGTGTCGGCAGAGGGGGCAAGCCTCGTCGTTTCCAGGCTTCCGCCAGTTCCTGCAGTTTCAAATGGCATTCCCAGGCACTACGGACCGCGTCATGGGCGTGGGTTTCCGAAGGGGTCGGCGCCCCCCAAAAGGCGACAATGGCATCGCCGATCAGCTTGTCCACGGTGCCATGGTGCTGGCGTATAATGCCGATCATGGCATCAAAGTACTCGGCCATGTGATGGGTCAGCTCCATCGGGGACAGTTTCTCGGAAAGAGCACTGAACCCTTTGATGTCCGTGAACAAAATGCTGATCGACAAACTTTTGCCACCGATGACGGCGGCCTCCCCATTTTTGAGGAGTTCCCGCACCACGTCATCCGGAACATAACGGGCGAAGCTGTCCAATGCCACCCGCATCCGCTCATGGGCGTCGCCGAGTTGGGCCAGCTCGAGGATGCCGGATGGTGCCATCTCCGTCCCGGTGGTATCCAACCGCGTCAGCCGCTCGCTTTGCCCGATCAGATCCTCGATGGGTTTACTGTAGCGCTTTGCGAGCTGCAGCGAGATCAGGGTGCCGACCGCCAGAGCGAGCAGGAACAATGTCAGCAGCTGCTTTTGCTGTTGTCGCAACTCTCCGAGGAAATCCTCCTCCGGGACTGCTACTCCGATCCACAAATGCGGGCTGTTCTTTCCCTGGAGAGGCCTCAGGTATGACCACCAGCCCCTGCCATCGCTCTTCCAGAAGAAAGGCCGGATCTTGGCAGGATCGAGTTGTTCGATCTTGGGATAACCATGCTCGCTTAATTTCAGTCCGTATTGGGCTGCGGCTTTCAGGAAGACCTCGCTCATCACGGGAATGCCGAGATCTCGTGGGTGTTTCAGGTAGGATTCGTTCCGGACCTTTTCATTTTCAAACCTCTCATTTTTGGGCAATCCGACGAGTTGGCCCTGATGGTCGATCACAAAGGCAAAACCCTTGGGGCTGATTTCCAGCGACTGGGTCATGGCGGAAATGTCCTTCAGCAGGACATCGACGGCGAGCACGATCTCCTTGGCGCTGGGACGGTGTGCGCGCACCGAGGCAGTGATTCCCGGCTCCCGGGTCGTGAAAAAGGTGTAGGGCTCGGTCCAGACTACCTCGTCCTCACCAGGGGGTTGGGACATCGCCAGTTGGTACCAGGGCCTGGTTCTGGGATCATAGTCGACCGACTCCGTCCATTCCTTCAAGGGGGTGCCGTGGATCTTGCCCTGCCGAAACCGGGCCGGTGTCCCCGGTGTGACCGAACGGTTGGTCCAGGTGTCACCCGTTCGCAACAGCATCTGGCCGTTTCCCTCCGCATCCCCCGCATTGATGGAGGATATATGGGTGCTTTTCGCGAGGATTGGCGCGAGCAGGGGATTCAAGGTGGCGGGTTCAAAGTCTTCCAGCAACCCCTGTTGGACCCAGTCCTCGATCAGGGCAAGCTGGAGAGGAACGGGTTCGAAAAAACGCCGAAGTTCCGACTCGAGCCGTTCTGTCCGGCTCACCACGAGATCCTTGCAGAGAAATCGCATCGCCCGCTGCGCGCCAAAATAGGAAATGGTGAGGGTGGCGGAAGAAAGGAGCAGGATGAGCAGGATCAAATTTCGCAGCAGACTGGAGCGGAAGGAAACGCCTTTCCGCGGAGCGGAGGGATTCCTGATCCTGCTGGATTGATCGATGGGGGCCGGCATGGGTGACAGTTTATTTCGGAATTGGAAGGTTTGCACCCGGGAAGAAAGGCCCGGGCCTGTCTCCATCAGCGTTGACTGGCGCAGGCAGTCTAGGTTCCGGCAACATCCGGACGATGGCTTCCTTGAAAGAAGGCAACGCTGATCAAGCAAAGGTCAGGCTCAAACCGGGGATGGCCCGAGGGACTCCGCGGCTTCCTGCACCTATTCCAACCCCTGCAGTCTCCTGCGGAGAAGATCCAAAGCGGAACGCAGCGTGCGCATCTTGACTGTGGGGCGGTCTCCCGGATGCCGCAGGCGCACCACCCGGGTCTCCCGTCCTTCGCTGGCCAGACCGATGAAGACGGTGCCGACGGGTTTTTCTTCACTGCCCCCGTCGGGACCGGCGATACCGGTCACGGAAAGGGCGTGCGTGGTGCCGGCGGCATGACGGCATCCTTCAACCATGGCTCGGGCGACAGGTTCGCTGACCGCGCCGTGGGCGGCGAGCAGTTCAGGAGGCACCCCAAGCAGGTCGGTCTTGGCTTCGTTGGCATAGGTAACATAGCCGCGCAGAAAAGCACGGGAAGCCCCGGGGACATCGGTCAGAGTGCTGGCAATGAGCCCTCCGGTGCAGGACTCGGCGGTGGCGAGGGTTTCCCCTCGGGCGGTGAGCAGACCGAGGACGACCTCCTGGAGTTCCGCCTCCGATTCTGTGGCGATTTCAGTGGGAAAGGCGCGCCGGACGATCTCCGCTCCGGTGGCGACGAGATCGGAGGGGCCGATCAGGCGGACATCCACCTCACCGGGACGAGCGCAGTAGCCGACTTCCAGCCCTCCGAGCCCGACAAGGGCGTCGAGAGGTTGCTCGATTTTCTCCGCAATGGCGGATTCCCCCACGTTGATGATCCTGAAATTGAGAAAGGTGGGGAGGGCGGTCTCACCGAGCAGGCTGCGGAGCCGCGGCACGACCTGGTCGTGAAACATCGGATGGAGTTCCCGCGGAGGACCGGGGAGCAGGAACAGGTGCGGAGAGGACCCATCGGGCCGCGCGGGCACATGGAGACCGGGAGCGGTGCCGTTGGGATTGTCGAGCACCGTGGCTCCCCCGGGGACCATGGCTTGACGCTCGTTGCCGGGAGGCGGCTTGCGGCCATGGCGGGCAAAGATGCCTTCGATGTGTCGGACCACGGAGTCGTCGAGGAGGAGCGGCAGTCCGAGGAGTTCAGCGGTGATTTCCCGGGTGATGTCATCCGTCGTGGGGCCCAGGCCACCGGTGATGAGAAGCACGTCGCAGCGGGTCAGGCACTCAGCGATGGCTTCACGGATCGCTTCCCCGTCGGGGACGCAGGTCTGACGCTGCACGCGCAGGCCAAGTTTGAAGAGCTCGCGGCCGAACCAGGCTCCGTGGGTGTTGACCACCTTGCCCAACATGAGCTCGGTGCCGGTGTTGAGGATTTCAATTTTCACAATGAGACGTGAATCCGGGGGAGGGAAAACCGGTCCGGCTTATTTGCCGGGGACGCTGAGGAGCGCGTTGAGGTCGAGTCTTGGCGCGTCGCGCCAAAGGTCTTCCATGGCGTAAAAGGTGCGCTTTTCCTCGTGGAAGATGTGCACCATGACGTTGATGTAATCGACGACAAGCCAATGACTGGCGGTATCGCCTTCCGCGTAGGCGGGTTTTTCCTCGAGTGTGTCCTGGACTCCGGCGATGATGTCGCGCCGGATGGCCCGCAAATGGGGTTCCGAAGTGGCGCTGCAGATCACAAAGAAGTCCGTGATACTGGAGATGACCTTCACGTCGAGGACGACAATGTTCTCCGCTTTCACATCATCGGCGAAGCGGGCGCAGGCGAGGGCGAGTTCCTGGGAGGAGGGCACGGTTATGGAGTCTGGCTGGAGGGATGAAATCAGGCAAGGGAAATACCCGGTAACGGGCGTTCCTTAATAGTCACGACGGGGTGGTCCCTTGCGACGGGGAGGTCCATCGCCGGGGCCGGCATTGCCGAATCCGCCGCGACGAGGGGGACCGCCGGGCCGTGGTGGCTGGCCGGGGCTGACTCCGACACGGCGGCCGCAGAGCCGGGCGCCATTTACCGAGGCCAGAATCCGCTCGGCGGCGGCTTCTCCATCGATCTGAACGAGAGTGATGGTTGGAAGTATGTGGATTTGGCCGATGCAGGCACTGTCGAGTCCGCTTTCCCCGGCGATACAGCCGACGAGGTCGCGTGGCGTGACCCGGGCTTCCCGGCCGACATTGAAGCGCAGCCAAGTTTCTCCGGTGAACTCCCGGTGCTCCCGCGGTTCGCGGCCTTCCCCGCGGTCCCGGTAATTGCGTTCCGGACGGGTGTCGCCATCCGGCTCCCGGAGGCGGCGTTCCCGTTTAGGACGGCCGTCATCTTCGATGATCCGTTCCACTGGTCGCGCGCTCTCCATGGTCAGGAGATGGACGGCGGCGGCAAAAATCTCCCCGGGGGAATACCCGGCATCGGTCAATTCTCCGAGGAGCTCGTCCTGGGGTTGATACCCGCCGGCCGCGAGGGCGGAGCGCATGGAGTCAGCAATCCGGCCGGCGTGGCGTTCCTGCAGGTCGGTCAGCAGCGGAACCGGCATCCGGACAATGTCTGATTTGGTAAAGCGCAGAATGTTCTGCAGGCGACCGAACTCGCGACCGCTGACCAGGCTGACGGCCCGTCCGGTTTTGCCCGCCCGGCCCGTCCGGCCGATGCGGTGGACATAATCCTCGGGATCTTGGGGCAGCTCATAGTTGATGACCATTTCCAGATCATCGACATCCAGACCGCGGGCCGCGACATCGGTCGCCACGAGCAGCTCGAGTTTGCGTTCGCGAAAGCGTTTCATGGTCCGCTCACGCATGCCCTGGGCCATGTCTCCGTGGAGTTTGTCGGCATTGTAGCCGCGGGCCACCAGTGTTTCAGTCAACTCGTCGACCTGGGCTTTGGTGAAGCCGAATACCAGCCCGTAGCTGATGTCCTGGACATCGAGGAGACGGCACAGGACTTCCGTCTTGGACCGGTAATCGACCTCAATGTAGCTCTGGGCGATGGCGGGCACCATCATCGAGGACGAGTCGATCCGGATCTGCGCGGGATCGACCGTGAAGCGTTCCACAATCTTGCGGATGGGTGGGGGCAGGGTCGCGGAGAACAGGATGGTCTGGCGCTGGGAGGGCACGGACTCGAGAATACGTTCGATATCTTCGCGGAAACCCATGTCCAACATGCGGTCGGCTTCATCGAGGACCACCATGCTGACGTTGTCCAGTTTCAGAGAGCCTCGTTCGATGTGGTCGATGACACGCCCCGGAGTGCCAATCACGATCTGGGGACCGGCATCCAGCGCCCGGAACTGACGCTCATAACTGGCGCCGCCATAAACCGGAACTTCCCGGACCCCTTTTTTGAAAAAGGCCAGCCGGGCGATCTCCTCCGCGACCTGCGCGGCGAGTTCCCGGGTGGGGCAGAGGATCAACGCTTGGATCTCCCGGCGGTGGGCATCGACTCGCTGCACGACGGGAACGCCAAAGGCGGCGGTCTTGCCGGATCCGGTCATGGACTGGCCCACCAAGTCGCGGCCTGCCAGCAGGGGAGGGATGGATTCGGATTGAATCGGAGAGGCGGTTTCAAAGCCCATGCGCTCGATGGCTTTCAACAGCTCGGGCTCCAGGGACAGTTCGGAAAACGGGATACGGCTCATGCGGATGGAAGAAGAATCGTCGGAAAGAAAACAGGATGAAGGTGGGATGGAAACGCGGCCTCAATCAGGCGGCTGCAGGGCTTGGGCAATCCGTGCCGCGAGGGGCATTGAGGGATTGGAGAGGCGCGGTGGGGGCGTGGGGCCCTTTTCGGGTGTCGCGCCGTGTGCCGGAGAAGCCCACTCGGGTGTAACGCGTCAAATCGCGGCCAACATACGCGGGTTCTTCCGATTTGCGCGGATTTTTTTCAAGGCCCCGGATTCGGCCCCCGCATTGCCCGGCGACGCCACTCTCGGATGACCGGATTTCTCCCGCCCCCCCCGCGCCATCCCGTCCCGATTTGGATATTGACCCTGCCCCCCCGACGTATACGATCAACTCAACCAATCTGTTGCCCTGATGAGAACACCCTTCCGACTTTCGCCCCTGCTTTCACTCGCTCTGCTCGCCGCCTCCCTTGTGGCGCGGGCCGATTCGCCTCCCGCCGGCTTCACCCCTCTCTTTAACGGGAAGGATCTTTCCGGCTGGTATGGCTGGAGCACCAAGGATCCGACGGAACTCCAAAAAATGTCCGCCGAGGAACGGGCCGCCTACAAGACAAAGTCGCTCGAGGACATCAACCAGCACTGGAAAGTCGAGAACGGGGAGATCGTCAACGATGGCAAGGGGCTTTATCTCACCACCGACAAAAACTACGGAGATTTCGAGCTCCTGGTGGAATACAAGGCTCTGCCTGACGGAGACAGCGGAGTCTACCTCCGCGGGGTTCCGCAGGTCCAGATCTGGGATTCGACCAAAGGAGACCCCCGAGGACTGGGCCAAGACAAAGGCTCCGGTGGTCTCTGGAACAACAGTCCGGGCGCTCCCGGCAAAGATCCGTCCAAAAAAATGGACAAGCCATTCGGCGAATGGAACCAATTCAAGATCACCATGGTCGGTGAGCGTGTGACCGTCATTTTCAACGGGGAGAAAGTGGTCGACAACGCCGTGCTGGAGAACTATTTCGCCCGTTCGGCCTTCCAGAAGGCCCAGAAGGAAGCGGAAAAGGCGGGCACTCCGATCGATCCCAACCAAATCGTGGATCCGATCTTCGCCCAAGGCCCGATCCAACTCCAGACCCACGGGAGTGAGATTCGCTGGCGCAATGTCTTCATCCGCGAGATTCCAGCCGAGGAGGCAAACAAAATGCTTACCGGGGCCGATGAGACCGGATTCACCCGTCTCGACAACGGCAAGGACCTCAGCAACTGGCAGGGCGCCAATGAAAACTACGAAGTTAAGGACGGGGCCATCGTGTGCAAGGCCGGCAAAGGCGGCAACCTCTTGAGCAAGGAGGAATATGGGGACATGGTGCTGCGGTTCGAATTCAAGTTGCCACCCGGTGGCAACAATGGCATTGCCCTGCGCACCCCCAAGGACGGCCATCCGGCCTCCGATGGTTTTGAAATTCAGGTCATCGACAGCGACGGCTACAATGCCGCCCACCCCAAGGCGCCGCTGCAACCATACCAGTATCATGGTTCGATCTACCATTGCTTTGGAGCCAAGCATGGGTTTCTCCGTCCCGTCGGAGAGTGGAACTACGAGGAAATCACTGTCAAAGGCCAGCGCATCACGGTCGTTCTCAACGGAACCCGAATTCTCGATGTGGATGTGGACAAGTTGGACCGCTCCAAAATCTCTCATCCACCCAAAGGTCTCGACAACAAGACCGGCTACATCGGATTCGCCGGCCACAATGACCCTGTGGCTTTCCGCAATTTCCGCGTCAAGCGTCTCTGAGAGGTCGCTTCTGACCAGCGAAATATCCCGGCAAGGTCAGGTCGTGCAGACCTGACTGGTCCGGGAATTTTTTGGGGGAACTGGTCCCGATCCCGGAGGTTCCCGGGATGCGAGTGAAACGGGGGATTACTTCGGGTTTTTGGCGTCGTAGTCCGCAAGCCAGGCTTTGCGAGCCGCCAGATTGTCCGTGAGACCTTTCAGTTCCGCCCGGGCCCTGTTGAGTTCCGCGTACTTGCGGAAAATGGAGAAGAAATCCTCCCGCAGGTCCGCTCGGGAGTCCCGGATCAGCAGTTCCATGTTGTGGGCGGTGTTCCGGTCCAGCGACTCCGTCTCCGGAGGGGCACTGGACGCGAATTCCTCGATCTGGACTTTCCTCTGCTCGATGATGGATTCATTCTGGGCAATTTCCGACTGGTAGAGTTCCCGCTCGAGCTCGGTCAGGTTGGTTCCCTTGAGCTTCTCTTTCAGGTAATCAATTCGTTTGGTTTGGTAGTCGATGCTTTCCTGTAGTCCCTGGATGACCGCAGTTTTGCCGGCTTCGGTGTGGCGAGATTCCCGGCGGTTTTGCTTCCAGTCTTCCGCGATTGCAATATTGTCACGGCTCCAGCCATTCCAGTAACTGGTGGAAACCACCTCGTATTTTTCCAGTTCCTTGGGATCAGTGAACGTGCTGGCCAATTGGGTGATCTGCCCGACCCGCTTTTCGATGCGGTTCCGGAAAATCTGATAGTCTTTTTCCAAGGTCTCCCGGGGAACATTCGGGTTGGGCTTTTTGAGCTGTTCCCGCACTGCGTCCTCGTTCTTCTTGTAGTAATCGATCGTTTTTTTCAGTCCGACGATCACATCCGCCTTCAACCGGGCGATCCGGACTTTGGACTCCTCGGAGTCTTTCGAAGCGCCAAGCATCCCGACGATTTCCTCCACTTTCGATTCGACCCGCTGATCCAAGGTTTTGATGTCCTGAATGAGTTGGTCCATCCGAAGTTCACGCTGCTCGATGTGGCGCTCCAGGTTGACGACCGATTCTCGTCGGGCGGCAATGTCAATGGGAGTGCCGCCGGCGGGGGACTGGGCCTGTGCCGGAAGATTGAACAGCAGTCCCGTGGCCAGAAGGCCGTGGGCAAAAGCAATAGGGGGGAACGTTTTCATAAAGGTGGCAGGCAGTTTATCCGAGGAGTGAAAGAGTGAAAAGGGATTGCCGCAACCTATTTGGCTTTCGCCTCTGCAGCACCCTTCGGAGACGAGAGGTCCCGGGGAACGCGGCCATCCGGCCTGGGGAACAAGTCGCAGTGTTGGTAGTAAACCCTCCGCAGTTCCAGGATCGGGGTCACATGCTCATCGACCCGGAGGTCCCGGAACCGGTCGTTGCCACCCCCGTATCCCCAGCCTTCGCGGACGATGAGCAGGGCGGCACTCTGCTGGCCCCGGCGATCCCCCCCGGCGGCCTGTCCCGCATCCAGAGCCGCCAGGAGGCGCTCCGCGAGGAGCAGACCGGAGCTTTTTTCAAAGGCATCCGCCATGGCTTCGACCACTGCGGGCCCAGCGAGGATGTTGCCCTGCACGGCGTAACCCTTTCCCATGCGTCCTCCTGCCCAGGAGAGGCATTCCGTGCCGGTGAATTGGGCGGTTTCTCCGGCGGCGTTGATGAGTCCCACCTGACGCTGGGATTTCAAGGAGTCTCCCTCCAGCATGGTTTGCAGGGCCTCGACCGGGCTGTTGCCTAAGGCCATTTGCTCCAGAGCGGCCGGACCAAAGGTTACATTGGCATAGGACTGGGTCGCGACCGCTCCGACCCCTGCCTTCGCCCAGGGAACGACCGCGCCCACGGCGACGATTCGGGATTGTACCGCGACCCCGATCTCCCCGGTAGCGGGATCAATGGCGACGATGGAAAAAGTGGCCACGGTCGGAGGGGACGGATCCTTGGCCGGGGCCGGGAGGCTCCCCAGAAAGGCGGGGGCCGAGAGAATCAAGGTGGTCAAAGGAGAGGGGTGTTTCATGAGGGAGTTTTCAGGAGCCAGGCGGCGACCAAGGCGGGCACCACTTCTGAAGCGGGTCCGATCCGCTGTTCATCGAAGGCGTCCGAGACTTCCGAGTCGGTGAGGTTAACCTCCCAGGTCCGGGCCCCGGCCGCGCGGGCCACGGAGACAAAGCCCGCGGCGGGATAGACCGCTCCTGAGGTGCCGATGGAGAGAAAACGGTCGGCGGAAGCGAGTCGCTCGAAAATCACATCGAGATGGTGGGGCATTTCGCCGAACCAGACGATGTCGGGACGCAGGCAACCGGTTTCCTGGCACTCTGGACAGATGGAATCAGTCCCAAGGTCCGTGGTCCACCTCAGGCCGCCGGCCCCGCAGGCGGTGCAGCGGGCTTTGAGAAGTTCCCCGTGCAAGTGGAGCATCCGGCGGCTCCCGGCCCGCTCATGGAGATCGTCCACATTTTGGGTGACGAGGAGGAACTCCCCCTCCCAGGATTCCTCCAAGCGAGCAAGGGCCAGATGGGCGGCATTGGGATGGACGGTGGCCAGAGCGGCGCGGCGGTGATTGTAAAAGCGGTGAACCCTGGTGGGGGCGGTGGCAAACCCTTGCGGGGAGGCGACTTCTTCCACCCGATGTCCCTCCCACAGGCCATTGGCATCCCGGAAAGTGGGGAGACCGGATTCGGCAGAAATGCCGGCCCCGGTAAGGATGACGAGGGAGTTGCTCACTTCAGCAACTTAGGATTTGGTCTGACTTTGGACAAGTCGGAAGAACCAGGAAGCTCCGGGGAGGAGGGGAGGTTGCCCTGGGCCGATTGCGTGTGTCGGTGCGAGAACTCCCACCTCGCTACCGCGCGTCGAAGGTTTCAAGGATGCCGGAAAAGTCTTGTCGGATTCCTCTCGGTCGGTATTCTGTGAGAAATGAAAAAGGCTCACATGGATCATCTTCTGAGGAAGCTGGACGGCCCACCGCACCCGGTTCTGGGGGCGGATTTTACGAACCAGGTAATGGGTCGTTTGGGTGAGCAATCCTCCGCCCTCCCAGCCTCCATCTCCGGCGTCCTGATCGCTCTCTTTCTGCTGCCCTCCGTCCTGATCGGGGTTTTTCAAGCCCGGCAACACCACCACCGGGGATTGCCTATCGAGGCGCCGCCCCATCTGGCCGTTTTCGATCTGCCCACCCAGTTCGAATCCTGGTGACCATGGCCTACCGGTTGTCGTCTGGCTTTCTGCCACTGGTCGTCGCAGGGGTTCTCCTTTCCGCCCTTTCCGCCTGGATTGCCACTCGGATAGCGTTGGCCCAGCATATTTGGGAACACGAGGAACACCACGAAGTCGAATCGGATTCTCCCGCAGGTTCCGGGGCTGCGGGAGATTTTCATGCGTGGATGCATTCGCAACTTGCGCTCACGGCGGAGCAGAAGGCGGAACTTGCCCCCTTTGAGGAAGCCTATGAGGCACAGCGCAACCGGGTGACCAAAGATATTCACGCCGCCGGCAAGGATCTCGCCGACGCGGTCCGGAGAGGGCAACGCGATTCGTCGGCCATCGCGGAAGCACTGGACCGGATGAACGCCGCCCGGATGGAACTCCAAAAATTAACGCTGGACCATTTCTTCGTGATGAAGGAACACCTCGACCCTGATCAGGCGCAAAGCCTGTTGCAATGGACCCATGACAGCCTCCTCCGCTGACTTTCCGCTCGATCCACCGATCCCGTTTACCGTCGCCGCCGCAGGGGCGCCGGTTGAGCGGGGTGCGGCCGAAGTCTTTGAGCTGCGGTGGATCGCCGAGGCGCAGAACGGATGCCACGAGGCGTTCCGTCTGTTGGTGGAGCGGCATCAGGAATCAGTTTACCGCTTTTGCCATCACTGGCTGCGGTGTCCTGAAGACGCCACCGAGGCATGCCAGGACACCTTCCTCCGGGCGTGGCAGGCATTGCCGCGCTACCGGCCCAAGGCGAAGTTTTCCACTTGGCTGTTTCGGATCGCTCTGAACCTGTGTCGAGACCGGGCGCGCTCGCGGGAAGCCCGCAACCGGAGTCTCACTGATGCGTTCACGTCTGAGGGGCCTGTCGGCAGGACGCAGGACGAATGGCCTTGTCCTCTGCCGCAACCCGACGAGGCGGCGACGATCGAGGAAGATCTCAAGAAATTGCGGAAGGGACTGGCGTCTCTCCCGCAGCGCCACCGCGAAGTGTTGATACTCGCCGTCATGGAAGGCTTCAGCCATCAGGAATGTGGAGACATTCTGGGCTGTTCAGTGCGGGCCGTGGAGAGTCGGCTGTTCCGGGCACGGCGTGATCTGACCGCCTGGTGGGAATCCCGGCCGATCTGAGTAAAGGATAGTCAGACCGTGAGGGGTTGGCTTCCTCCCGAATTGGTTCCCGCTGATGGGGACTCTTTTTTTTGCGGGGTCTGACCGGGAATCTCGTTTGACTTAGGGATGGGTGCCTCCTGCGGCATCCGAAACCCGATCCCTTTCATGATCACGCCGCACCGCATCGCTCCCGTCGCCGTCATGGGCACTTTTCTCCTGTTCTCCTCCTTTGGCTTGTCCCAGGAACCGGCGGCCGTTGGAGATCCTCCTCTGTTCACCCTCGACGAATTGCCGGTTGTTTCGGCAGAAGGGAACCAGGCCTCCCCTCCCGTGAAGAAAGAGTCACCGCCTTCCACTCCTGCCCCTGCCGGCCTCGCGGCGGCACCGGTGTTGGGAACTCTGGATACCATTGTGGTGACGGGCAAGGCGGAAAACTTGCTTGGCATCGCGCCATCCGCGTCGAAAGGCCAAGCCAGTGCTCAGGAGCTGGCGGAGCGGCCATTTTTGCGGCGGGGCGAACTGCTGGAGGTGGTGCCGGGGATGATCGTCACCCAGCACAGCGGTGGGGGAAAAGCGAACCAGTATTTCCTGCGGGGGATCAATCTGGATCACGGCACGGATTTTGCCATTTTCGTGGATGGAATGCCGGTAAACAACCGCACGCATGGTCATGGTCAGGGCTACGCGGACATCAACTTCCTGATTCCGGAACTGGTGGAGGAACTGGAGTATTATAAGGGGCCTTATTTTTCGCAGTTCGGTGACTTCAGCAGTGCCGGAGCGGCGCGTTTTAAACTCTTCCGGGAACTGCCGGAGGGGATCGCATCCTTTACCCTCGGCACCGACAACTATTATCGCAGTCTCCTCGCGGATTCGTTTCAGGCCGGGCCGGGTGTGGCGACTTTTGCTCTGGAATACAACTACTACGACGGACCGTGGGAGAAGCCGGATGAGCTGCAGCGCTGGAATGGGTTCTTCCGCTACGCAGTCGGGGACGAGGACGATTTTGCATCACTCTCGGTGATGGGATACGACGTGCGATGGGATGCCACCGATCAAGTGCCGTCGCGGTTGATCCGCAGCGGAACGATCGACCGCTTCGGCTTTGTCGATCCAACGGTTGGGGGCGATTCCCATCGCTACAGTGTTTCGGCGGATTTCCAGCACACAGACCTGAAAGGGGTGACCAAGGGCTCCGTTTACGCGGGCACCTATGAGCTGGATCTCTTTTCTAACTTCACCCTGTTTCTCGACGATCCGGTGCGGGGGGATCAGTTCAACCAGTACGACAGCCGCTGGTTTGCTGGCGCCACGGTGGATCATGTCTGGGACAGCGTTGATCTGCTGGGACACCAAGCGGAGGTGACGGTGGGGGCCCAGACTCACCACGACTGGATCGATGGCGTGGCCTTGCGGAAAACCAGCGCGAGGCAGCTTGTCTCCACCGTGCGCGAGGACGACGTCCATGAAGCGAGCCTGAGTGGATACGGGAATGTCGAGATGCACTGGACCGACTGGATGCGCACCCAGACCGGCGTGCGGGGCGATCTTTACCACTTCGATGTG
Organism: Akkermansiaceae bacterium; assembly: GCA_024233005.1. Lineage (GTDB taxonomy): Bacteria > Verrucomicrobiota > Verrucomicrobiia > Verrucomicrobiales > DEV007 > JACKQE01. Next base: position 73,931 of record JACKQE010000005.1, read on the forward strand.
AATGCCAACACCTTGCCGGAGAACTCGGGATCCGAATGGGACGGCATCGTCAGCCCCAAGGCGGGGGTGGTTTTCGGACCCTGGTGGGACACGGAGTTTTATCTCAACGGTGGGTTCGGCTTCCACAGCAACGATGCCAGGGGCGTCACCATTGCGAGAGATCCGCTCTCGGGAGAACATTTGGAGTCGGTTCCCGCACTCGTGCGAACCAAGGGCGCCGAAGTCGGCGTTCGTACCCAGATCGTGCCGGACCTCACCTCGACGGTCTCGGTTTGGTATCTCCAGAGCGATTCCGAACTGGTGTATGTCGGAGACGCGGGAAACATCGAGGCCGGTGACGGCAGCGAACGTTACGGGGTGGAGTGGTCCAACTATTGGCGACCCACCTCCTGGCTGTATGTGGATACTGAGTTCACCGCCACAGAGTCCCATTTCGCCAGTTCAGGGGAGTTGATCGAGAATGCCGTGCCGATGAGTTTCTCGGGGGGGATCACAGTGGGTGAGGAGACGGGGCCTTTCGCCAGCCTGCGCGCCAGATACTTCTCCCCGCGTCCTTTGAACGGGGATGGCACCGTGGAAAGCTCCGACGCCTTCCAATTGAACGCACGAATCGGCTACCGGACTTCCAACCGCTGGGAGGTTGCCCTGGAAGTGGTGAATCTGCTCGATGCTGCTGACAACGACATCGAGTATCTTTACAGTTCCCGCCTTCCCGGTGAGCCCGTGGGAGGCATGGAGGATATTCACCTGCACCCTTTTGAGCCACGGCAGGTCCGACTTTCGGTGACAAAGCATTGGTGAAAAGGGATGTCGCTCCTTTTTCCCGGGCTGTTTCCAAACGCAAACACATCCATGGTGCTTTCCCAACAAAGTTCAGCTGGCTTGGATCTCATCGCCCTGTTCGGGCGCGGTGGCTTCGTCATGTGGCCCCTGCTATTCTGTTCGCTGCTGGCGGTGGCTGGGATCCTGGACCGTGGGTTTTTCTTTCTCTTCCGCCTGCGCTACCGACTTACCACGGTCCTGGATCGCATCCAATCGGCCGTGGGAGCAGAAGTCCCGGCCAAGGCACTCGGGGACGGCGATGATCCTCCGACCCGGCTGGCGAGACTCTACTTGGAGAACCTCGATGCCACCACCGAGCATCGTCGGAATGTGATCCAACGGCAAGCCGGCCACGATCTCCATCGCGCCGAACGGCGCGTGGGAATGCTTTCTGCCATCGCGGCCTTGAGCCCGCTGATTGGTCTGCTGGGAACGGTGTGGGGGATGGTGGAGGCCTTCGCCACGATCGAGACCCTGGAACAGGTGAAGCCGGCGGACGTGGCCGGAGGGATCTGGTCGGCCCTTCTGACCACAGTGTTCGGACTTTGCGTTGCCATTCCCGCCGTGGCCGCGACCCGGTGGGCCGAAGGTCGTATTGAAACGCTCGCCAGAGACCTGAATCTCGTCATTTCCCACTTGGATGACTGGACCGGCCGGGTGACCCAGCGTTGACTCCTTCATTCCCGAAGCCTTCTGCCTTGGCCGATCTCATCACATACCGGAAACGTCGAAACCGCGGAGAGATCGATCTCACTTCGCTCGTTGATGTTGTGTTTTTGCTCCTGATCTTCTTTCTCGTCACCAGTCAGTTTGCCCAACCTACGGCGACGCTGGAACTGCCCACCGGTGGTCCCGGAGCGCGGCCCGATGAGTCTGCCATCCGGTTGGAAGTGACTGATGATGGGAGGCTGATGGTGGAGGGAAAAGCGATCAATGATGAAAGTTTCGAAGTGGAACTGGAACGGGTGCTTGCCGGCCGGAAAATCCGGAGCGTCCGGTTCTACGGTGACCGCAGGATCGACTACGGCCGCTTTGTTGATCTTTTGGAGCGGGCGCGCAGCGTGGGAATTGACGATTTTTCCATTGTGAAGACGGAAAATCAGGCCGGAGGGAATGAGGAGCCAAAACAACAGCCGTGACGGTTTCATCGCGTGGCTGTTGCTTGCGGCTGGAATGCATGGCTTGCTGCTGATGGTGCTGGCCCGCAGGGAAGTGGTGACGCTTCCTGAGTTAATGTCTCCTCCGCCCGGTGAAATTCACCTGACTTTGGTTGAACCACCGAAGCCCGAGTCACCGAAGCCCGAGCCACCGAAGCCCGAGCCTCCGAAGCCCGAGCCTCCGAAGCCCGAGCCACCGAAGCCCGAGCCGCCGAAGCCCGAGCCTCCGAAGCCCGAGCCTCCGAAGCCCGAGCCACCGAAGCCCGAGTCACCGAAGCCCGAGCCACCGAAGCCCGAGCCACCGAAGCCCGAGTCACCGAAGCCCGAGCCGCCGAAGCCCGAGTCACCGAAGCCCGAGCCGCCGAAGCCCGAGCCGCCGAAGCCCGAGCCGCCGAAGCCCGAGCCGCCGAAGCCCGAGCCGCCGAAGCCCGAGCCACCGAAGCCCGAGCCACCGAAGCCCGAGCCACCGAAGCCCGGGACGCCTCGTAAGGCACCAACGGCAACTGTGGTGGCCAAGCCGCGAATCCGTTCAGCTCCCAAGCCTTTCTACCCACCCGATGCTCGCAGAAATGGGTGGATTGGGACGGTTTACCTGAAGGTGACCATTTCGGCGAGCGGGCAGGTTACGGACGTGTCCGTATCACGAAGCAGTGGCCGCGAAAGTTTGGACCGAGCCGCCGTTTCGACCATGAAACGCTGGAGGTTTTATCCTGCCAAGGATTCCAACGGACAGGCGGTCCCCTCGGCAGTGATCGCGCCCATTCGATTCCAGCTGCAGGATTGAATGGCCCGACCCTCCTTTTTCCCTTGCCGAGAGGATGCCCCTTGAAATCGGATGGTTGGGCAACTTCGGATCCTCCCAAGCAAGAGAGCCCGATCCTCCGTGTAAGTGTGCGGGTTCAAAGAGTCAACCGATTGCGCTGATCCTGGTACGAATGCTGCAATGTAATGACGTCACGACCGGCATTCGCCCGATTCATGCAACCTCACCCCGACCCTCGACAGCCATTCCCGACACCCTGAGACACCTCCGACTTTGTGGCTGGCTTCTCATTTCCTTGGTGGCATTTGGAACCATCGGTTTCCTGATCGCCGACCAAGATCACAGCCTGTTCCACTCTTTCTACCTGACCCTGGTGGTGCTCACCACGGTGGGCATGGAGCCGGCGGAAGGCAAAGAGAAGGTGGTCGCAGTGGCCCTGATGATCGGGGGCATTTTCACCACTCTCTATGCCGCCGGCACTCTCGTTTCCTTCATCGCGGATGGAAAACTGGCGGTCTACCTGTCCCAAAAAAAATTGAAAAAGGCAATTTCCAAACTCTCCGGCCATTACATTGTCGTGGGCTTCGGCCGCATGGGGCGGGCACTCTGCGACGAGCTCACCGAGAAAGGCATTCCCTTTGTCCTGATCGAAGGCAATGCCGACCGGGTAAAAATGGCGGATGCCTTGGGCATTCTGGTGATCCACGGCAATGCCCACCATGAAGAAGTCTTCGAGGAAGCTGGCATTGGGAGGGCTCGCGGATTGGCCACCTGCCTGCCGGGAGACGCGGACAATGTGTATGTCACGTTGACCGCGCGCGGTTTCAGCAAGGACTTGAACATCATCGCCCGCACCGAAGATGAGGCGACCCACAACAAGCTGATCCGCGCCGGGGCGGACCGTGTCGTCTGTCCGCCGGTCCTGAGCGCGGGAAAGGTCATGTCGATGATGGTGACCCCTTTCGTGGATCATGGGGAGCACTGTTCCGTGACGGATCTTTCAGAGTCGATCAATCTGTTTCAAATTCCGGTCACTGAATTTCCGGCCCTGATCGATGTCACGTTGGGGGAACTTCACATCCGCTCCCGGACCGGAGTCACCGTGGTGGCTGTGGACCGGGGAGAAGCGCGCGACCTGAACCCCAGCGCGCTGTTCGTCCCGCACCGGGGTGACACCCTGACATTGGTAGGAACTCCCGGAGGGTTGGCCAAAATGAGAGCTCTCTATGGCCCACAGCCCTCCTGAAACATCCGATCAGGCGAAGAGCGAGGCCAATGGCTGACCTTTGTCGCTCAACGTGAACGGCCGCTTGCTGGGGGAATAGAGCACCTGATTCAGGGGCAGGCCCAGTGCGTAGCCGATGGTGGCGTTGAAATCCGGGATCGACACCGTGTTCTCCGCGACCGTTTCCCCGGTGGCGTCAGTTTTCCCATAGCGCTGGCCACCGGTGATGCCGCCTCCGGCAAACACCCCGGAGAAGGCTTTCGGATAGTGGTCGCGGCCTTCATTTTGGTTGATGCGCGGGGTCCTTCCGAACTCGGAAGCCAGCACGATGAGGGTGTCGGAGAGGAGTCCGCGGCGCTCCAGATCAGCCACCAGTGAAGCAAAGCCTCGGTCGAGAATGTCGCAGCGTTCGGGCACCCGGACGAAATTTCCCTGGTGGGTGTCCCATCCCCCGAGAGTCACTTCGACGTAGCGAACACCCGCTTCAACGAGCCGGCGGGCCAGCAGACATCCCTGTCCGAAGGAATCTTTGCCATAGGCCTCCCGGGTCTCAGCGGACTCTTTGGTAAGGTCAAACGCCGAGAGATCGGCGCTTTGCATGAGCCGGACGGCATCGTCGTACATGTCGCCGTAAGCCCGGACGTTCTTCGTGGGATACCGTTGGGCGAATTCGGTGGTGAGCTGCCTCGTCAGGCCGTAGCGGAATTCGAATTCCTCAGGCTGCATCCGGTTGCGGACGTTTTGCAGTCCGCGCTCCGGGCTGCCGATCATGACAGGGGAGAAGCGGTTCTCGAAAAAGCCCGCGCCGGGATGGCGGCTTCCCCCGTTGACAACGACACTGGAGGGCAGGGTGACATTGTCTCGTCCGAGGAACTTGTTGACCCAGGCGCCCATGGAGGGATGCTTGATGGTGCCTCTCATCGCATAGCTGGTGTGCTGCAAATAGTTGCCCTGCTCATGGGCTCCGGCGGTGGAAGTGAGGGAATTGACGATCGCCAAGTGGTGCCCCTGCCGGGCAAGACGGGGCAGGTATTCGCTGAGAAGCAGGCCGTCGGCACTGGTGGGAATGGATTTGGTGGGCCCCTGAGTTTCCGCTCCCGGTTTGGTGTCGAAGGTGTCGAGATGGCTCATGCCGCCGCTCATGTAGAGGTAGATGACCCGCTTGGCGGTGGCGATTTGCCGCAGCTGGGAGGAATCCTCAAAGGCCGCCCTGGCAGAGCCGGCGAGGGCCGGCAACAGCCCGACGCCCAGGAAGGAGCTAGCCGCGCCCTGAATGAAGCGGCGGCGGTTGATGTCATCGCACTTGTTGAGCAGTTCTTTCATGGCGGATCGGGGTTGGCGGAGGTTGCTGGTAAAGGGAGGCTTATTGGATGAAGAAAAATTCCTGCGAATTGAGCAGCGCGTAGATGACATCGCGGTAAACATTGTCCCCGCGGTTCAGTTCGGCAGCCATCAGGGTGACACGTTCATCAGCCGTGGGACGACGGGCCAGCAGACTGAGATAGATGGTGTCGAGACGGTCCATCGGGGTCGGAGCGGCCGTCACTTCCCGGGAGAGCACGGAATAGGTGTTGGTCACCGTGTCGAAGGTGCTGCCGTTGAGGAGGGTCAGCGCCTGGGGCACCGAGGCCTGGTCATCGGCGTTCTCGATCACTTCGCGGTCGCTCTGACCGAATTCCCGAAGAAAATGGCCTGCCGGAGCCGGGGAAGAAAGGTTGGAGGAGCGGGTGAAATTGGTGCTGATCCCGCGGAGGTAGGAGGAGAGATTCTTGCGGATTTTTTCGTCGGCAATGCCCAGCTCCCCGACCAACTTTTCGGCCCGCTCCCTCTCCAGCGTGTCGATCATTTGCCGGAGTTTGGAGCTCGGGCGTCCGTTCGAGTCGATGGCGGTGGGATCGTTCATCATCATGTCACCGATGCCTTCCGGCAGGTTCATTTCCGCGAGATTGATTTTGGTACCGGCCATTGCAGGTTTGTAGATCGTTTCATAGACCACCTTCTGCAGATTGTTGCGCAGTTCGTTGGTTTCTTGGAGGATCTTCTTCGCCTTGTCGGTCTCGCCCGCCTCCCGGGAAGCGACGAGTTGTTTCTGCAATTCCTGCATGGTCTCCTGGTCTTTTTTCTGGAGCGAGGCGACCCGTTTGGCATCTGCCAGCAGGGTTTCAGGAGGTCGGTTGGTCATGACGTCGGACATGATTTTCTGTCCGGCCATGGTGATGTCCTTTTCCAACTCCTGCCGCCAGTTCCGGGCATCCGGTTCGGGATTGACCAGGGTCACCAAAGAGTCCCAGATCTGCTCGGCCCGCATCCGACGCAGGACGGGACCGGTGAAGGCATAGTCGGCCGGAGCTGAAAGATCGTCCGCTGTCGCCGTCCGTTGGTAGAACTGCGTTTTCAGCAGCACTGCCAGAAAAGCCTTCATGTCATATCCAAGGGCCACCATTTGCTTTTCCAGATAAGCCATCAACTCCGGATTGGCGGGCACCGTTTCATCGCGGTATTCATCGACCGGTTCCACCAGCCCGACCCCGATGATCCGTTTCCAGAGACGGTTGGAAATCACTTTGGCGAACCGCGGATTCTCCGGGGAAACCAACCAGTCGGCGAACTTGTCGAGGCGTTCTCCGGGACTGGTGATTTCGGGGTTCAATCCGAACATGGTCTTCGCTTCGACCTTGTCCTTGGGCTTGGCATCACTGTATTTGTAGTCATGCGGCAACTGAGGGAGCTTGTCGGCCAGGTAGGTGACATTGGTGTTGTTCCTTACCGGACGGACGATTTCCTGGAAGGCCCGTTGCAGGTCCTGCTTGTCCTGCTTGCTCATGGTGGCGTCCTTCTGCACCGTGCGGAGCACGTCCTGGTAGGCATTGTTCTGCCGCCCCTGCGGGGTGACCCCGTAGGTGAAGGCCGCCATGTGGAAAAAGTCCATCTGGGTCCACTTGTCGAAGGGATGGTTGTGGCACTGGGCGCATTCCAACCGCGTGCCGAGGAAGATGCGCACCGTGTTGGCCAGATTGTCGAGGGGCATGCCCCGGTCGCGGTAGTAGTAGCCGATGGCTCCATTGTCGTAGGACTCGCCCTCCGCAGTGACGAGTTCGCGCACGAACTGATCGTACGGCTTGTTGGCCCGCAGTGACTCCTTGATGTAGTCAATGTAGGCGGGCACGACATTCTGCCCTCCACCCTGCCCTGAGTTCACCCGCAGGATGTCCGCCCAGAAGTTGTAAAAATGATGCACGTAACCCTCCGATGCGAGGAGTCGGTCGACCAGCCGGCTGCGCTTCTCCTTGGCGGGGTCAGCCAGGAAGGTCTTGGTCTCCTCGATGGTGGGAATGCGACCGATGACATCGAGATAGAGCCGCCTGACATAGACCTCATCACTCACCGGCGGATTGCCTTTGAGACCTTTGGCTTTCCAAGAGGCGGCGATCAGATGGTCGATGGTGGCTGAAATTTCCGATGGTTCCGGTTTGGCGGGAACAGAACCGGCGGTGGAAACAAAGGGCAGGGCCAACACGGCGGCCCCCAGCAGGAAATGGGGCAAACGTTTCTTCATGGCGGACGGGAGTGATCAGGAAATCCTGAATTTGTTCCAGAATTACAGATTCCACCGATCCTGACAAGATCATTCACTTCCGGAATTGCGTGAACATCAACAACCAAGAGGTAGGCTTGGCGGAGGAGGACGTTTTCCAATTCAAGGGGAGAGACGCCTCTCGACCTCGTATTGACGGTGCTTTTCGTCCTTTTCCGGCTTGCGGATCCGGAACCCCGGACGTTCGCCGAAGGCCTTGAAGACAGCTTCCGCCTTGGCCGCTTCATAGGCCCCCGCATGAGTGTGGAGCAGATACCGCAGGGTCAGCGATTGCCCCGGCTCGATCGTGTGGCCCTCATTGAGGCAGAAAGCCGCGCCCATCCATCCATCCTCCCGCACATGCCAGTTCACCGGGTGACGGGGATTTGACGGATGGTCGAAATAGGTGATGCCCTCGGTGACGGCATGCCGGGAGGGCCCCACGCCCACGGCGACCGGTCCGCTGTAGTCCATCCATCGGGCGGGTTTGCCAAAAATGGCAGGCTCACCAACCGTCCCTTCGCTGTTCGTGATGATGCCGCCTCCGAAGTAGGACGAGAGGGTGGCGGCGACGCGCACCGCGAATAGTCCGAAATTGGTTTTTTCCATCACCACCGGGCCAGCCCCCGCGGCCGGACGCAGTTCGATCTGGATCTCCAGCGCGGACTCTCCCCCCTCCATGGGGCGGAGCGCGGCGATGAGGTCCTGTTCCGCGATCTGATGGTTCTCCCCGTCGAACCAGCCCAGCTTGCTGGCCATGACAGCTTCCTCATTCCCATCCCGATAGCGGTACCAGTGCAGCTGGCGGATCCTCCCGGTGCCCTGCTCGGACCAGAAATCGAGGCCGTTGAGCTTGTTGTGGGCGAACCAGACCGAACGGTGGTGGTCATGGTTCTCCGCTCCTGGATGTCCCATGCGGGTCAGGGGTTCCCCGGAAGGCCCGGTGAGCGGAAAGAAAAACGGCCGTGGATACTGCTGGCCAAAGTGCCAACGGGCTTTCTCCAGTCCGTCGATCCGGAGTGACACCTGGTGTTCGGGCAGTGGGATGACCTCGCAACGTTTCAGGACGAAGGTCGGTGCTGTTTCAGCCTTGGCCAAGGTGGTGGTCAACATCAGGGCGAAGAGGGCGGCAAACTGGGACGTTTTCATGAAGAGAGCGCCATGGTGGCACGCCTGCCCCGGTGCCGGCTAGTCCGCATCTGCGGAGGAGGACTGGGGCATTAGCCTGTGATCAGCCAGCGGTCAAGCCAGCGCGCCACCTGGCGTTCCGTGGAGGCTTTGACAGGCTCGTTGTAGCGGGCCAGCAGTTCGCTGATGTGCCAGCATCCGTCGGATTGGCGCACAATGCTCAGGGTGGCCCGCTCCGGCTTGAGAATGCGGTAGATGAAGGTGTCTCCCATCCGAACCTTCCAGGCGTAGCTGCCCACACAGTTGTGCTGTTCCTCGCCTTCGTCGACGAGTTGGGCGGCGCTGGTCAGGGGTTCGATGCTGCCGGGAAGTCCCGGGATCGGTGGCGTCTCGAAAATGGCCCGGTCCCGGTTCCCGGCCTCACCGCTCACTGCGGCGGCACGGCGACGGCGCAGATATTCGCGGTGCGCCGCGGACACTTCGAGATGCACTTTGCGGAGCCGTTCCAGGTCGGTGAAAAGCCGCACCGGATCGCGGCCGCGCAGTTGCTCCTGCATGTCGAGAGTGTCCCGGAGCATCTGGGCCACCCCGGCCCGGTAATGTTCCTGCCGCAGGGTGCTGATCTCCTCAAGCAGGCGGGCGGACGCGGCTTCAAGCAGCCTGGGTTCGGAGACGATCTCAATGACGCCGGTATTGATGACCGGGAGGTGGGCGAGGGGTTGCCGCAGATCCGTCGTGCCGCGGCGGAGGAGGCCCGCCACGGCCCGCCAATTGTCCCCCGTGATTGATTCCGGGCGGACTTTCCGCATCAGCTTGACCATCGCCGCGCTGTCCGGAAGGTCGAGACAGGCGAGAAGGTCGCGTTGGCTCATGGTGCCGCATTTTAGCGATCGGATCAGTTCGCTGTCGGCTCCGAGACGCTGCGCCAGCAGGTAGGCGAGAGCGGGGTTGGACTTGGCCAGATCCAGTGAGGCCGGATCATGGGCGAGCATGACGAGCAGGTGCCACTGATGACTGCGGAAGGGTTCCAGCGCCTTGGCGATATCTTTGGGCTGAGCAAAGCGGAAGGCATCGAAGGCCCGCTTCCGGACCATCCCCGGTGTGGGTTGTTTGTCGGGGACTTCTCCGGCACTGGCTGGTGCGGCCACTGCGGGAGGAGGTGCTGTGTCGGCGAAGGGCAGGTCGAGGGTGAGTTGGCCGTCGAGGACCTTGTCGAGGGGGGCGGTGTCGGCTTTGGTTCGGGGGCTCCCTGCGGCGCTTTTGGCGCGGCGATAGGGGGAGATGAGGCGAAAGGCGGGAGTGAAGGGCCTCCAGCGGGAATTGGCGGCGGACTTGGTGACGGCCGCCGGTTCCGGGCATCCCGTGATGACCATGATCTCCTGCTCGCGGAAAATCCGTAATTTTCCGTCGGAAAACCGGAATCCGGGGGCATTGGGGGGCTCAAAAGTCATGGTGGTGGCGGCAGGTCGACAGCCCCAAGGGCTTCCTCATGGATGCCGACATTTCTGCCTGGTCTCAAGCAGGAAATTTGTGGGAAAAGCATTCTTCGAGATCAAAGCAGGATTCCTCATAGTCCGGGTGATGAGCACCCCGTGGGAGAGCGAGGCGGACCTCACAGGCGGGGGAAAGGTTTGTTTCGAGGAGATGATGCATGGAGGTTGGGCACTGGGTGAGGCCCTGCAGAGGAACCTTGTCTTCCCACTGGCACCCCGTGGGACCGTGCCGATCCTAGATCCCTGCCGATGCCAGGCTTGAAAAAAGTGGCATCGGGATGGTATCCTCAGGCGTATGCTTGAATAGACAGCCGCCCCCTTGGAGGAAAACTCTTGGAGCCGATTTCCCATGTGACTCTCATGGACATACCATCGCCATTGGTCAGTGAACCCAGTCCGGCGATGAGGAATGGTTGTGCATGTTTGATCTGTTGAATTTTTTTGTCCATGCGTTCAAACAACGCGATTTTCAAAAGCCAACTTTTTTACCATCTGTCGTGACATCCTCTGAATCAGTCCAGATCCCAGCCAACCGCCGCGACGCCATTGCAAAATGGAAAGCGGTGATCGCGGAATATCAAAAACCGGTGCTGTGGCGGGCCATCTGGCAACTCGTCAACACGATCGGCGGCTATGCCGTGGTGTGGTATCTGATCTATTTGAGCCTGTCGGTGTCCTGGTGGCTCACCCTGCCTCTCGCCTTTCTGGCCGGTGGACTGATGATCCGGATTTTCATCATTTTTCATGATTGTGGACACGGTTCATTTTTCAAATCCCGTCTTGCCAATGACATTTGCGGATTCATCACCGGGGTCCTCAGTCTGACCCCTTACTACCATTGGCGGTGGGAGCATGCCATTCATCATGCGACCACCGGAGATCTCGACCGCAGAGGGGTCGGCGATATCTGGACGCTCACCGTCAATGAATACCTGGCGTCCTCGAAGTGGAAAAAGTTCAGTTACCGGCTGGCCAGAAATCCCTTTGTTCTGTTTGTCGTGGCCCCGCTTTTTCTCTTTGTGATCCGGCAGCGTTTTCCGTCGGCACAGGCGAATCCTCGAGAACGCTGGTCGGTCTGGTGGATGAATCTGGCCATCCTTGGCATGGCGGCTCTGATGAGTGCCATTTTCGGGATCGGTCCCTACCTCATCGTCCAACTCACCGCGACAGCGGTGGCCGGTGCCGCCGGGGTCTGGCTGTTCTACGTGCAGCACCAGTTCGAGGATGTCTATTGGGAACGGGGGGATGATTGGGACTACACGGAGGCCGCCTTGAAAGGCAGTTCTTTCTACCAATTGCCCAAGGTCCTGCAGTGGTTTTCCGGCAACATCGGTTTCCACCACATCCACCATCTCAGCCCAAGGATTCCCAACTACAATCTGGAGCGCTGCCACCGGTCTGACCCGATGTTTCAGGAGGTGAAGCCGCTGACCTTGTTCAGCAGTCTCAAATCGGCGACCTTCCGTTTGTTTGATGAATCATCGAAAAAGCTCGTCGGCTACCGCCACCTGAAGGACCTGAGGAAAACCAAGGAAGACCGGGAGAAATCCCGGATCGGGGACTCCTCCAAGGATTCTGAATCTCCCCCGGATGGCCTGAGGTCCTGACGCGCGGTCCACCGGAAATCCTCTCGGACGTCTGTTGGTTTGGCGCCGCGGCCGGCCCCAAAGTCACGAAAAGGACACGGTGGGCTCGTGTCAAAAACTCCGGTTGAGGATACGTTCCGCCAAGGATTGATGGCTTTGGCGAAGCCGCGGCTGCGCGGCTGCCTTTTTGTTGTGTCACCCCCCTCTTCGCATAACTTTTCCACATGGACGATCAAAATGCTCTTTTTGCCCGCATTCACCAGGATGTTCTCGACAGCCTCGATGAAGAACTGGAGATGGAATTCGAGGACCTCTCCGAGGAACGGCCGGGGCAGGATCCAGCAGCGGTGGCCGATTTTCGGCGGTTCTACTTCAAGGAACTGCACCGGCTCCAACTCGAATTGATTCGCCTGCAGACTTGGGTGCAGGCCTCCGGGCACAAGTTGGTGGTGCTGTTTGAGGGGCGGGATGCTGCCGGCAAGGGGGGGGTCATCAAGCGCATCACCCAGAGGCTCAATCCCCGGGTCTGCCGCGTCGCCGCGCTGCCCGCTCCGACGGAAAGGGAACGGAGCCAGTGGTACTTCCAACGTTACATCGCGCATCTGCCAGCCGCCGGTGAAATGGTGTTGTTCGATCGCAGCTGGTACAACCGTGCCGGGGTCGAGCGGGTCATGGGATTTTGCACGGACGAGGAATACGAGGAGTTTTTCCGCACGGTGCCGGAGTTTGAGAAAATGCTGATCCGCTCCGGGATCCAGTTGGTGAAATACTGGTTCTCGATCACGGATGAGGAGCAGGAATTCCGGTTTCGCTGCCGTATCCACGATCCTCTCAAGCAATGGAAACTCAGTCCGATGGATCTGGAGTCCCGGAAACGCTGGGAAAGTTACACCGTGGCCAAGGAGATCATGCTGAAGCGAACGAGCATTCCGGAAGCACCCTGGTGGCTCGTGCCGGCGGTGAACAAGAAAAAGGCCCGGCTCAACTGCATGGCGCACCTGTTGAGCCAGGTGGACTACCGCGTGGTGGAGAATGATCCGGTGGTGTTGCCCGACCGGTTGAGACACGAGGATTATAGACGTCATCCGGTGCCGGAGCAGATGATTGTGCCCCAGGTGTATTGAACCGGGCTGGGGATCCCCCCCCAACCAGCGTCGCCGAATGTCCGGGCGTGCGGTCAGCGCACGATGCCGAAAATGGCCGCGAAGTCGGTGGTGTGGGGAGGGGTGTCTCCGGTTTCACCCTTGATGTGGATTTCCGAAATGTCACCATCGAGAAACAGTGCGTCGCGACAGCCCAGATGCTGGAAGAGCCGGGCAAAGCCGTGCAGATTGATCCGCCCTCCGGAGTCGGGAAGTTCCGGCGTTGGTCGCACGGAGCACACGAACACAACCCGTCCCTGCTGGTCCACACCGACCCCGTTGCGCAGAAGCCGATTGGGTGAATTCGCATTGAACTTGGGGTGGATTTGGTCGTTCCGCAACAGGAGTGGTCCGGACTGGGTGGCGAGGCGGATCGCCTCCTCTCCGGTGGCGCGAGACTTCAGGTCGGGGAATTCGGAAGTCTCCACCACCCGGGCGGTGCCGTTCCGCTGGAGAAAAAACACGCCGTTCGGCTTGAGGAAAAAGTTCCCGGGGGCCTCGGCGGTATTAAGGGGATGGAGTTCCCGACCGTCCTCGATGTGGAGGCCTTCCGGAATCCATCCGGGTTGGTAAATGCCAGCATTCATAGCAAAGAGAAGCGAGCGTCCCTGGGACGTCACTGCGGCGTCCAAGGCCCGAAAATTTTTGTAGGGCTGCCCTTGGGCATCCTTCCAAAAGAGTTTCAACGTTGCCCGGGCGGGCTCGACTCGATGGACGATGAATTTGGCTCCTTCGAATTCCATCGTTTCTCCCCGCAGGCATGGCGCCGCCCACCCTGGTGTCAGGGCGAGAGGCAGAAGCACAGCAAACTTGGGAAATACGGTCATGTGATGACTATGACAGGTGAATCAGAGGGAGCAAGTTTTCCCGGCGGAGGCGACGGGTTTCCCCTTCAGAATGCAAGGCTTCAGTTGCAATTCGCCCGATCTGGATTATTCATGGCGGCGGGTGATCGCTGGCGCGATGGCCCCGGTGACTCAGGCGTCCCTTGACGGTTGGACCGGTCTTGTTTTCTCCACCCCACCTCAGAACTTACCGCGCACTTTTGGCAGTCCCGGCCGGATCCAATCCGGTTCAGGGATCCCGGCCCGGCTTCCCCCAAGTTCTTTTTCCCTGCCCTGCTGGTAGCCAACCCGCAGGGCTCACGGGCTTTCCGTGACAGGGGTGAATCCGCGCCCCGGCGGGAGACATGGTTCCCCTCCGTGTTTCGACGGGGTTCCGGCGCCCGTGATGGTCCGAGTCCACCCATGTGCCTTTTCGCCCACAACCCAAAACCATGAAAGACCCCATCCTGCTTCCAGAATCGCTCGAAATCAGTCGCAATCAGGAAAAAGTCCGGTCGCGACGCGCTGCCAAACCCGGAAAAGGAACCGGCCGATCCCGGTTGACGGACATTCTGGGACCGGTGGAGGATCTGGAGAGTTACGTAAAAGCCGACTGGTGGCGGCATTTGTTCAATGCCAATTACCTTCGCACCGATGGCGATGTGGTGGAAGACACCGTGATCACCCGGAGCGAGGTGGATCTTTTTTCGAGGCTGATGCATCTGGAGGCGGACTCTCCCGTGCTGGACGTCTGCTGTGGGCAGGGGCGGCACTGTCTCGAACTGGCGCGGCGGGGCTTCACTGCCGTCACGGGGATCGACCGCTCGCATTACCTGATCTCAAGAGCCCGCGGTTCAGCCAAAAACGAGCAACTGGGGGTGGTCTTCCGTGAGGGGGATGCCCGGAGGTTGCCGTTCGGAGCAGACCGTTTCGCGGCGGTGTCGCTCGCCGGAAACAGTTTTGGATATTTCGAAACTGCGGAGGACGACGCCCGGGTGCTCCGGGAGGTGCTCCGGGTTCTTCAGCCGGGTGGTATTCTCCTCCTGGATGTGACCGATGGAGAACACATCCGTCAGACTTACCAACCCCGGAGCTGGGAGTGGATTGACCGGAATTACTTTGTGTGCCGCGAACGTTCCCTTTCAGCCGACGGTCAACGGCTCATTTCGAGGGAGGTCATCACCCACACTCGCAAGGGAGTCGTCGCGGACCAGTTCTACGCGGAACGCCTCTACCGGGCTGATGATCTGCGCTCCTTGCTGGCCGACAACGGTTTCCGCGACAGCGAGTTGCACGAGGAAATCTTCACCGCTTCCCTGAGGAATCAGGATCTTGGCATGATGGGCAAGCGGCTGGTGTTTACCGCCCGGGCTGACAAGTCTCCCGCCGGACCGAAAAAGCCAGCCCGACCGATGCAACGGGTGGCGGTGCTGCTGGGAGATCCCCGTAAGCACGATGCGGTGAAGCCTGACGGGACCTTCGATGATGACGACTACCACACTCTGAATGAGTTAAAAAATGCCCTGGCCGGCCTGAAAGGTTACCAATTCACTTTTTTCGATGACCATGACCGCCTCCTTGAGGATGCCATGACCGCCAAAGCGGAGTGCGATTTCGTTTTCAACCTGTGTGACGAGGGATTCGGGAACGATGCCGCCAAGGAGCTGCATGTTCCCGCCCTGCTGGAAATGTTGGGAATCCCCTACACCGGGGGCACTCCCCAGTGTCTGGCATACTGCTACGACAAGTCCTTGGTTCGCGGCATTGCGGTGGAAATGGGGTTGCCGGCTCCCCGGGCGGCCTTCATCCGACCCGACGAAACCGCGTTCATTGATCTTGCGATACCCTTTCCAGTCATCCTCAAACCGAACAGCGGGGACTCCAGTTTCGGGATCACTGCCGACAGTGTCTGCCAGGACGTGGCCCAGATGGAGGCCGCTTTGGTCCGGTTGCGGGAGCGTTGTGGGTATGACAAGCCGATTCTGGTCGAGGAGTTCCTCACCGGCGAGGACATCTCCGTCGGGATCCTGGGCAACGTGCCGGAAGATCCAACGTTGCTGCCCATCATCCGGGAAGACTACAGCGAGCTTCCGGATGGGCTGCCGCGGATCTGCGGTTACGAGGCGAAATGGGACCCGGCCTCACCCTATGCAACGGTGCGTTCCGTGCCTGCGGGACTGGGGGAGGAAACCGAGCGCTTTCTCTATGCCAGCTGCCTTCAGCTTTTCGAGCGTCTCGGCTGCCGGGATTATGCCCGGTTCGACTGGAGGCTGGACGCACGGGGCACGCCAAGGTTGCTCGAAGTGAATCCCAATCCGGGCTGGTGCTGGGACGGACATCTCAACAAGATGGCGGATCTGCACGGCCTGTCCTATCAGGACATGCTGGGTAGAATCCTCGGGGCGGCCGTGGCGAGATTCGAGCGCGGCAAAGTCCGGCGGTGACACGGAAAGGGGGGGGGAGACCGGGAGCCTTGGCCGCATTGACGCCATGCGCACCAGAACCCCGGGGCGTGTAGCATGGGGCATGAAGTTTTTCACCGCTCTACACTCTCCGGCCCTCGGATTGCTCTTTGGACTGGGTTCCGCCCTGACTTGCCAGGCCGAGGACCCGACCTACTATCGGGGCAACACCCACACGCATTCCCTCTGGAGTGATGGGAATGATTTCCCGGAGATGATCGTCGATTGGTACCAGCAGCAAGGCTATGATTTCATCGCCTTGAGCGACCACAACATTTTGGCGGAAGGCGACAAGTGGATGGCGGTGGAGGCGGTCAAGTCTCGTCAAAAAGTTCCCGGGGCGGGGGCGATGGAGAAATACCGGGCCCGGTTTGGTGAGACTTGGGTGAAAACACGAGAGAAAGACGGCAAAACGGAGGTGCGGTTGAGCACTCTCGAGGAGTACCGTGGCCGTTTCGAGAAGCCGGGAGAATTTCTGATCGTTCCGGCGGAGGAGATTTCTTCAACCTGGCGGACCGCCAGCGCTCCCAAGGGGCTGCCGGTTCACATCAATGTGGTCAATGTGAAGGAGGTCATCAAGCCGGCGATCCGGCCCACGGCGGTGGAGACGATGCGGGCGGTGCTGCTCAGTGTGCTGGAACAGGAGCGGGTAACCGGCCAGCCCATGTTGGCGCATCTCAATCATCCCAACTTTCAATGGGCGATCACGGCGGAGGAGATCGCCCAAGTGGTTGAGGAACGGTTTGTGGAGATCTACAACGGCCATCCTGGAGTGCATCACCTTGGCGATGCGACCCGGCCCGGACAGGAGAAAATCTGGGATATCGCCAACACCATCCGCCTCCGTGATTTGCACGCCGCTCCCCTCTGGGGCGTCGCCACCGATGATTCGCACAATTACCATGGGGGGGAGGTCTCCCCGGGACGCGGCTGGGTCATGGTGCGAGCGGCGGCCCTGGAGGCAGGAGCCTTGGTCACAGCGATGAAAGCGGGCGATTTCTATGCCAGCTCCGGAGTCACCTTGCGCGAAATCCGGTTTGATCCCTCCACACGCCGTCTCAGCGTCTCCCTGGTGGTCGAGCCGGGAGCGACCTACCGCTGCGAGCTCATCGGCACCCGGCGGGCGGCGGACTCTCCGGTTGGCGAGGTCTTCGCTTCGAAAACCGGTGCCAGCGTGGACTTTGATCTGCCGGAGGATGCCCTCTACGGACGGATCACCATCACGGCTTCGGTCCCGCACGGAAATCCCTCTTTCGAAGGGCAGAAAAAACAGGCCTGGACCCAGCCGGTGGGTTGGGAACAGACCCGGTGAGGTCTCGGCTTACTTTTTGGGCTTGACCTGCCAGGCTTCGTCAAAAAAGTCCGCCGCGATGATTCCGCCAGGAGCTTTGTCGTCCGGAGCCACGGAGACATCGAGGATGGACCAGTCCGGCAGTTTGGGGTTCTGCTGGGAATTGTTGCGGTCATCGGTCTCTCGGAACGTGGGGCCGCTGTTCAGCACAAGGTAGTGCGGTGCCCGGCCGGGTTCGGGC
The DNA here is from genome assembly GCA_024233005.1 of Akkermansiaceae bacterium. Classification (GTDB taxonomy): domain Bacteria; phylum Verrucomicrobiota; class Verrucomicrobiia; order Verrucomicrobiales; family DEV007; genus JACKQE01. The sequence continues at coordinate 91,639 of JACKQE010000005.1, forward strand.
TTGTCGAGTGGGTTGGGGTAGATCAGCACCGGCACATGGGTCGCGGCGGCCGCCGAGTGGCTGCCCACGGCCACTTCACTGTCATTCCAGCGGAGGGGGAGCTGGGGCAGGGCCTTGGCAATGATGGCATTGGAGGCGGCATCCCCCCAGCAGATGAGATGGTAGAGCCGGAAATCCTCGGCGGTGACCTCTGAGGCATTCTTGAGCCGCGGTTCCCCACGGAAGACTTCCTTCCAACGGCGGAGAAAGTGGTCCAGTTCAAAGGACACCCACTGGTCGACGGCCGCATTTTTGCAGGCCCCCTCAGGCAGCACCACCAGGAACGGCTCCATGAAGGCATCATCGACCGGGCCTTGGCACCCCGGAGTCTTGCGCAGCCCGGGAGCTGCGGTGTAGAGATCCCCTTCGGCGAGGGACCATCCTCCCTCCTTTTTCACCACACGGAACCCATCGTGATCATTCGGATTGGTCAGGCGGGTGCCGTCTATGGTGATGCTGGCGCCTTTTTTTACCGAGGCTCCCTGTTCCGCGATGCTGAGATCGGTGATGTTTGCGGTGTCGATTTTGAAGGCCCCGGTTCCGCTGAAGTCCCCGTCAAACGTGAGATCGACCCGGGAATCTTTCCAGTGTTCGGCCAATCCGTTCACATGGACGTAAGGAGCCTGATGGTAGCGCAGGGTGCGGGTTTGGAAGGTGATGTGACCCGGCTCGTTGATCGGGCTTTCCTTGCCCTGGAGCGCTCTCTGGACAAATTGAGTCACGGTCTTGATGGAATCCGGATCGTACTTGTGCGGCATCTGAGGCCCGATAATGTGGTGCAGCCTTTTCCCTTCCGCGGCGAACGCCTCGCTCATGAATTCCGCGGCATCGCGCTGCTTGTCGATTTCTCCGCTGTAGGCCAACACAGGCATGTTGAACAGGTTGCGGACGTAGAGGGGCACATTGTAAACGCCCCAGAGGGTCTGAACAAATGGCGCGGGATACTGGTCCGGAGGCATTTTGGTGAACCGGGCCACATCCACAAAGCCGGCGCCGGCATGGACCACCGACCACTTCCCGGGGTAGTGGGCCCCAAGCTGCCAGCTGCCTGCTCCGCCCATGGAAAACCCCATCATGGCCAACCGGGGGTGCCCGTTGGGACCATACAACGCCCGGGCTGCCGCGTCGGCGCATTCCAAGGCATCGGCTTCACCGGGGCCCTTCCACCCGATGCATTGTCTGCCAAGCGGATGCACCACGATGCCGTCGTTCGGTTGGAACTGGCCTTTGCGCGACATCCTGCCGGCGATAAAATGCAGGTCTGTTTCCTTGTCCCCGCGGCCGTGAAGCCAGATCCAGAGCGGTGGCACGTCATCGCCCGGTTTGACCTGCGCCGGATCGGGCAGGGCGAGACTCTCCGGGATCTCCAATCCATAAGGTTGAGGAGAACCATCGAGTTCGGAGTAATAGCCTCGCACCACGGAACCGCGTTGTTTGGTCCAGTAGGCGTCGCCTTTCTCCAGGGCGTCGAGGCGTTTTGCTCCCTCGTCGAGAAGGAGGCGGACTTTGTTGATGTCCTTGGGATCCCAGAACTCCCCAATTTCCAGTCCGTAGCGGGCTCCTTTGAGGAAGACATCCACGTCGGCGGCAAGATCGGGCTGTTTCTCGCGCAACGGCTGGAGACGGCTGCCCAGGACGTTGGCTTCCTTGAGAAGTGGTTCGGCAACGGTGGGATCGGGAGGGGCGGTCATCGGGGCCGGCAGGACCCGCGGGATGGCGGCATAGTCTGCCGCGCGGGCGGTGGTCGTTGCTGTGGCCAGGGCCAACAGGGCCTGTAGGAGACGGCGGGATCTGAGGTGGGACATGGAAGGTATGATGATGCCGCGTTCCCGGGAGTCAAATGTCGGATTCCGCGCGGATGCGGCGGGAGGCTTCGCGTCCGGCCAGGCTTCCCGCCTCGAGCAGCGCATTTCGAATACCCGAGGGGAACAGTCCCGGGTGCGGGGTGACGGTCACGATTTCGATGAGGCGTTTGTCGTGGGGCATTTTCTGGCGCAAACAGTGCAGTGCGTCGCTGATGATCAGGTGACAGTCCGCGATTCCACCGGCAAGGGTTGTCCAGCCTGGATTTCGGCGGTGCTCTGCGACGTGCTCAATGCGGTGCAACACGATCGTGTCGACGCTCGGATCATCGAGCCACTGCAGGAATGGCAGTGGCAACGCGACCCCGCCGTCGCACCAGCGTTCGCCATCAATGATCTGGTTGCGGAACAGGCCGGGCACGGCACAACTGGCCACCGCATAGGAGGCGGCATCTCCCGATGAGATCAGGCACGAAGCACGGTGCGTCAGATTGGTTAGGCCCAGCTGCACGGCGGGATGACTGTCCTCGAGACGGAGCCCGCACAGTTTGCTTCTGAGAAACGCAACGGCGTTGCTTCCGGAGAGAATGCCGGAGCCAAACGTGCTGGTGAGCACTCCGGGTAGACGCAATGGAGCTTTTCCATCTAGAAAGCTTCGGCGCAGTCCGGGCTGCATGACAAAGTCGGTGAGCTGTGCTCCCCTCAGCCCTGCCCCGCAAAGCACGGACACGAGTGCCCCGGCAGAAGAGCCGGCCACCTGTTCCGGGAAAATGCCTTCTTCATGAAGGGCGGCCATGAAGGCCGCATGGGTGTAGAATCCAAAGAAAGAGGAGTTCATCGCGATTGCCAGCCCGGGACGGGCAGGGGAGGCTGGCAAAAGGACGGTTCCCATCCGAATGGCGGACTATTGTGATCGTCTTAACGCGACAGTCGCTCAACCGGCCTGCGGACGAGCGGGAGCGGCATTGCGACGCCGGGCTCGGAGTCCCCAGAGGATGAAAGCGGCCCCGATGAGAAACATCCATAGGGAATAAAATTGTCCGCGGGTCAATCCCAAGATCAGCGACTTGCCGAAATCGGGCTCCCGGAGGTTTTCCACCGCCACGCGGAACGCAGCGTAAAGGATGAAAAACATGCCGGTCAGGATTCCGTGAAAAAGCCGAGGAAACCGCCACCTGACGGTGAAGAGGATGGCAAACAGGAGGATTCCTTCGAGACCGGCTTCGTAAAGTTGGGAAGGATGTCGCGGGGTCAGGAAGGGAGCGATTTCCGCTGTCAAAGCGGGGTTCCCTCGGGAGCTTTCCACCAAGAGATGGGACAGGCCCGAGAGGGACGGGTCGGCGTTCTGGAGGTCGGCCAACTTTGCGGCAAAGTCCGGATCGACCGCTGCTGCGGCCCGGGCTGCTGTGAGGCAGTCCTCCGGACGGTCGGCCAACTCGCTGGGAAATTTCATGGCCCAAGGCCCCTCAGTGGCGCGACCGTAGAGCTCTCCGTTGATGAAATTCGCGATACGGCCCAGAAACAGTCCCACCGGGGCCACGGAAACGAGATTGTCCCCCAAGCCGGGCCAGGAAATCCGATGCCGCCAGGCATAAAAACCGGTGAAGAGAAATAGTCCGAGAATCCCCCCATGGCTGGCCATGCCCCCACTGAGGAATTTGAAGAAAATGAGGGGATTGTGCAGGAAGTCATCCAAGTCATAGAACAGCATATACCCGAGCCTCCCCCCCAGCATGACGCCGAAAATGGCCGCGAGGGTGATGAAATCTCCGACCTGGCGTTCTTTCAGCTCGCAGGCACCCCGGCGCACCAGTTTTAAGAGGAGCCACCACGCAGCCAGAAAACCCACGACGTAGGCCAAGCCATACCAGCGGATCCCAAAGTTCTCGGTGAAGCGCAGGATGAAGGGACTCCAGTTGTGGACGTAGAAGTCTTGGGCGGGGGCGTCAGGCACGTGGCACCACACACCGAAACCGGAGAAAGATCAAGCGTCAGAATGGCCTTCGGGGCGTCTCAAGGTTCCCGGGAAAAGTCGGGAAATCCGGTCTTCAGCATCGATTCGATTTCGACTGCCTTGGTGGTGTCCCCGGCGGCGCGATAAGCCCGGGATGCCTTGTCGAGGGCCCGGGGAGTGATTTCCCGGTCATCGGGAAAGATTTGGCTGAGAATGAAATAGGTCTTGGCCGCTTCGGCGGGCTGTCCTTCCGCCACCTGGATGTCGCCCAGCAGGAGGCGGGCTTCGGCGTTCAATTTTCCGGTTTTGACCAATTTCATGACCTCGTCGGCGCTTTGGCGGGCGGGATCGAACTTTTTCAATTTTAGATTTGCCGTGGCCAGGAGCAGGTAGGCCTCCGCCCGTTGCGATGGGCGCTGCACCAGTTTCAGATAGTTCTCGAGAGGTTCGGCGATGCCCTCCCAACGTTCCAGTTGGGAGCGGCAACGGGCGAGAGTATCCCAGACCTCGGCTTCGGTTTTTTCCGGTTCCTTGGGAGTCGATCCAAGGGTCAGCATTTGTTCCGCCGGCGGATACTGCTTCTCGAGGAACAATTTGCGTCCGCAATAGGTGATGATCTGCGGGGGAATTTCGAGACCCGGCCGCCGGGCCGCCGGGGGATCGCTGGAGGGTTTGTCGAGGTTGGGGAGATTGTAATAGTCGCGCAGTTCCTGATACAGCTCGGCGACCTTTTCCGTTTGGTAAAGCGCCATCACAATGCCATAGGTCGCCTTGTCATGGTAAGCCGTCCGGTCCAGGTCACGGGACTTGGCGAGCGGAGCCACCACCTTGTCATACTGCTTGGTATCCAAGTAGCCAAAGCCGATCCAATAATTGGCTTCCGCCGCGGCTTTGGTTTTCGGATATTTTTCGAGGAGCGTTGTATAGGCGGCGATCATTTCCGGAATGGCTCTCCGGGCGAGGTGGATGTTTGCGGTCTGCTCTTGGGCGAACTCCGCTTCCGGAGATTCAGGAAACTTTTCCACAAGGCGCTTGAACTCGGCCAACGCTCCCGGGAAATCTTCAAGCGATTGCAGGGTCACCCCGCGTTTCGCCAAGGCCGAAGTGGCATATTCCCCATCGGGAAAGAAGCGTAGATATTCGCCCAGTTCGGCCGCGCCGGCAGCACGGTTGCCGGCTTCGACCTGGGCCCAGCCAAGTTTGTAGAGCCGGGGACCACGGTATTTGTCGTCGATGTTGGAAAGCTTGACCTTTTCATAGGCCTCCGCCGCGGTGATGTAGGCCGCCTTGGCTTCCTCTCCCGTCAATTTTTGAGCTTGGGAAAAGAACCATTCACCTTTCATCAAATACGTCATGTCGATGCGCGAGGAAGAGGGATCGATCTTTCCCTGTTCCTCAATGAAATGGTCGGCATAGATGAGGAATCCCCCGTCGTTTTTTTCAAACAGACACTGGAGACGGCGGTAGCCGGCTTCGGCACCTTCCAGTTGGCCGCGGAATTTGGATTCGATTTCGCCATAGGCTTTGATGGCGCCTTCGAGTTGGTTGGAAAGCCGGTAGCTGTGGGCCACAATGAGCAGCGTTTTCGCTTCGAGGTCGGCGGGGATCGTGAATTGGCCCTTCTCAAAGACCGCGATCACCTTTTCGTATTCGTTTTTGCCGAAATGGTTGAAGATGAGACCGACCTGGGCGAGGCCTTTCCATTCCCCCTTGCTGTCCCCCTTGAGAGCCTTGTCAAGGAACTGCGTGCTTTCTTCCGCCTTGCCGAGTTCCGCCGCCAGCAATCCCGCTCGGGCGTAAGCTTCCGCCTGCATCTCGGGATCCTTGGCCACGCCGGCCAGTTCCTTGAACCGTGCGTAGGCTTTTTCTGAATCTCCATTGGCGAACAGGAGTCGTGCGACTTCCAGCAGGGCCGGCTCAAAAAGGGGGCCCTCTTTGACTTGTTTGAGGACGAGTTCGTAGGCGGCGATGCTTTCCTTGGTCTGGTCCGTTAATTGGAGTGCCCGGGCGCGGTTGAACAATGCCTGGAGGCGGCCTTCGGGAGCCGCGAGGTTTTTTTCCGCCAATTCAAAGTAGGCCACGGAATTGCGGTAGTCCTTGGCATTGTATTTCAGCACCGCGACACGGTAGGCGGCGGAACCGACGAACGGACCTTTCTTGTACTGGCTGATCACATAGACAAAAGTCTTCTCCGCGTCAGCTTCCTGCGCAGCCTGAAGGTAGCATTCTCCGAGACGGAACCATCCGGCTTCGGCATTGGGACTCGCCGGGTGGTCCTGAACAAACCGGCGGTACTGCTGGGCTGCGAGCGGCCACTGCTTCTGGCTGAAAAGCATGTCCGCATAGGTCAGCTCGATTTCTTTGGAGAGGCTCGGGGAAGATTCCGTGGGAACCGGAGTGGCCCCCGGCGTGGGCAGCGGGGTTGCCCGAATGACCGAGGGGTTTCCGCTGGCGTTTGGTGGAATCACCTGCTGTGCCGCGAGCGGCATCGCCGCGAGGAGGCAAACCAGGAAACATCGCGACTCGATGGCGCGGAGAGGCAGGAGGTCCGGGAATCTGGTCATTTCTTGGCCTCCTCGGGGCGGACAGTGGAAAACGCGACATTCCAGATGCCCGCCTTTTTGATCACGTCCATGACATTGATGATGTGCTGGAACTCGGCCAAGGCATCCCCGCGGAGGATGACCGATTGGTTGGGATTGATGGTTTGGATTGCCTGAAGCCTTCCGAGGAGATCGTCCAGTTGCACCACTCCGTTGTTGAGTTTCACCGTTCCGTCTTTGGTGACATTAATGATGATCTCGTAAGGGTCCTTGTTGGGGTTTTTGGCGTTCTGCTCCGCCGCCGGCACGGAAATGGTCATGTCGCGCTCATTCGTCGAGGACGCCCAGGCGGTGACGAAAAAGATCAGCAGGAGGAAGACCACATCGATCATCGGAGCCAGTTCCAGCTCGGCGGTCGCCTGGGAATGGTAATCGCGGAATTTCATGGCGTCTCGGGAGGGAGCTTACTCGGCACCGGTGTCATAACTGTCGCGCCTCGCGGAAGCCCGGTAGTTGGCCCGTTTGTATTGGGCGGCAAGCAGCGCCATGATATGCGTCATCGCGGCCTCCAGTTCGGCGATCAATTTTTGCACCTTGCCGCGGAAAATGGAATAAAAAATCAGCGCCGGAATGGCGATGACCAGACCGGCGGCGGTGGTGATCAACGCCTGAGCGATGCCGGGGGCGAGTTCGAGGTGTTCGCGTCCTTGCCCGACTTCGTCGAACGTCTTGATCATGCCCCAAACCGTCCCCATGAGCCCGATCATGGGAGCGACTCGGCCAATGTCATTGAGGTAGCTGATGCGGTTGTTGAGAATGCTGGCTTGGCGGGTGCCCTCGGCCTCGGTGACTTCACGCACTTCGTCGAAACTGGCGGTGGGATTCTTGGTCGCGAAGTCGAGGGTCTTGTAAACAATGCGGGCAATGCACTCGTTCTCCCGGTTGCACACCGCGATGAGACCCAGGTAGTCCTGCTTCCGGATCAGCGCGTCCGCGGCGTTCATGAACTTGTCACTGACCACGGTGCCTTCCCGGATTGTCAGCATGTAAAAGACGATCAGGAGAACCGCCAGAAAGGACAGCAGTCCCAGTGGCACCATGAAGAACAACCCGCCTTTCTCGATCAGGTCGAGCAGTTTGGTGGGGTTCATTTGGGATTCTTTCTTTCCTTCGGTAGCCAGGGAGGGGGCTTGCCCGGGCTGCAAAGAGGGGGTTGCGGCAGTGGCGGATGAAACCGTTGGGGCGGGCGTCGCGGCGGCAGAGGGTGGCGCGGTTTGTGCCGCAGCGGTCAGTGCTCCGAGGAAGAATGCGGCCAAGACCGCGGAAAACGCCTGCTTCATGTTGTGGTGGGGTGTCGGAGAGAGAAAATTGCCGGATCAGCCTGCCTCACAGGTCTGGGATTGGTCAATTGGGCCATGCAAGAAACTTACCAATCCAGAAATTTCAGGCGTAGTTTACTGCTTGACTGCCGTCTTGCAATGATACGTTTTTTCCGATCCAACGGGGGAGGAAACCCGCGGCAACTTCTTTGACACCAAACAAACTGGGGGACGGGCCTGAAAGCATCCAGAGTCAATAAAGCAGATCCTGCTTGGGTTCCGGGGCCTCTTCCATGCTTTTCACCGTGATGAGGGGGATGATTTCTCCATCCTGCTCATAGTAGTTGATGGTCCCGGTGATTTTGGCCCACCCGTTGTCCTTGATGGCTGGAGCTTTGTCTTTGAACTCGATCGGCACGGAAATGGGTCGCGCATCAGCGGCACAGCATTCGATGTAGAGCTGGAACAGGCGGAGTCGCCTGCCGTCAGGATTGTCGATCTTCTCCTGCATCACCTGGGCCGTGGTTTCGATGGGCTGGCCCGCGAGAACCTTGCGGACCTCCTTGTCGGAAGTGGTGTAAAAGATCTGCACGATGTCGAGGGTGAAGTTCCCGGCCGAACTCCGGGGAACCATCCGCTCCAGGTCGGCGAGGGAAAATTCCTTCCATTCTCCTTCCTTCTTGGCTGTTTCTCCGGTGTTTCCGGGAGTTCCCGAGGCGCCATCGGCGACCGCCGGGGCCGGGGACTGGTCCGGCGCGGTCTGGCTGGCGGCGGAGGCAGGTGCGGCAGGCAGGTCCGCCCCTCCAGGTGTGGTCACCGACTTGGTGGTGGCCGCGAGGGCCTTGTTTTCGGCGGATTGCATGGATTCGACCTGCTGACGGGCATTTTGGCGCCGGATCATGCGGTTGATGGTATCCCACTTGATGACGTAATCAGGGCTGAACTGTTCCGGCGAAATCCGGGCGGCGAGGAGCACCGGCACCAGGAGGATGAGGATAGCCACCATGACGTTGCCGGGAGGGGACTCGTGGTCATGGTCATGGTCATGATCATGGGCGGCACTGTGGGAACGCGCATGATCATGGTGATCGTGTCCGCAGCAGCCATGAGCGTCATCATGCTTGTGGGTGTGTTCCGCAGCGACAGGAGACGCCTGGCCATGGTCGTGGTGCTCATGCCCGCAGCAGCCGTGCTCATGATCGTGCTCATGATGATGCTCATGGGCGTGATGCTGGTGAGCAGAGTGCGCGTGGACATGACCGCGACTGCCGCATTCCGGTCCATGCTGATGACCACAGCATTCGTCGTGCTCATGATCGGCATCTTCCTGGGAATGGCCTTCCTCATGGTCGTGGCAGCAGGCCGTTTTGACCTTCAAGGTGATGAGATTGAAGAGGGCGAGCACGCACATTCCGAAACCCGCGGCGAGGGCGAAAAGCTGGAATTTCGGGGTCACCTGCTGCTGGATGCGGCCGCTGGTGTAGAGATAAATGAAGAGCACCCCCCAGACGAGGAGGGCGGCGATGGAGCCGTAGGTTGCGAGACGGCGGCTCAAGGGAGTGGCATTCATGGCGTGGGAGGGGGCGGATCAAAGGATGAGATGCACCCAAAGGTAACACAGGACCCCGGTGATAACAAAGAGGCTCAACGAGAGAACGATGACGAATTTTTTCCGGAACACGGCGAGATACATGAAGACAAGCTTCACATCCAACATCGGCCCGAAGACCAGGAAGGCCAACTTGGCGGCCGACTGGACCGGGAAATTGGCCGCCACAAAGGCATCTGAAGTGCTGCATAGCGAGAGAATGAAAGCCAGCACCATCATCAGGTAGATACCGGCAAACTCGCTTTGGTTGAAGAGCAGCACGAGGTTTTCTCCGACATAGGCACGGAAGGTCGCGGTGATGGCGACCCCGATGGTGAAGAACATCGCGGTATCGATGAAATCCCGCATGGCCGTCCGCATCGCCAGCACCAAGCGGTCGGGAGGTGCGGCATGGTCGTGTCCATGGTCGTGTCCATGGTCGTGTCCGTGGTCGTGTCCGTGGTCCCCATGGGACTGGGTGGGTTCGGCTGCCGCCGGGGCCGCTTTCTCCGGAATCGAGGTGCCCTCATTGACACCTTTGAGAAGGTTGGGTCGGAGCACGGTTTCCTTCTTCATCAGGCTGACGATGAAGCCCACGCCGACGGTCAGTAAAAAGGCGACCGCGAGGCGGCTCAGGGTCATGGCGAAGGGGCCGATGGTTCCGGCCACTGCCAGCGAGGCGGAATCCTCGCGCAGGGCGAACTGCGAAATGTTCGTCCCGAAAGCGGTGTAGGTGCTGAGGATCACGATGGGATTGATGATCGGCGCCGAGAGCATGTAGGTGATGGCGCAGGCCAAGGGGAGCCCTTTTTTGATGAGGCGCCGGATCACCGGGACGATGGCGCATTCGCAGACGGGGAAGATCGCTCCGAGCAAGGCTGCCAGGATCAGGGCGAGAAAACGGTTTTTCGGCAACCAACGGTCAATCAGTCCCGGCGGCAGGTAGGCATCGATAAATCCGGAAACGATGGTCCCCAGCAGGATGAAAGGCGCGCCTTCAATTACAATGCTGAGGAAAAGGTAACAGAAATCCGTGAACGAGGTGAGACTGGGGGGCGGGGCGCTGGCTTGGGCGAAGAACATCGACGTGAAGGGAAAAGCCTATCTTGCCAAGGATTGACGGAAAAGCAACGGGCCGACAGGGGATTATCGCGCCATGACAATTGACGCGGGCCGTCCCTTCATTGCCAGAGGCGACGACCACCGGCATTTTCCAGCGCGAGTTGCAGGGCCGCATGGACTTTGAAATCCACCAGCAGTCCTTCCTCCTCGCGCTCCCGGCACCAAGCGCGCAGTTCCCGTACCGGCACGGCGTGGACCCGGATGTTCTCGGAGCCAGCTCCACCGCCTTCACCGACCTTGGTCAGTCCGGTCGCTTGGAACAGCGTGATGATTTCGGTGCTCATCCCCGCCGAGGAGGGGCCGGACATGAGTTTGGTGAATTCCCGGGCAGTGTAGCCGGTTTCTTCGCGCAGTTCCCGACGGGCGGCGTTGACGAGCGGTTCATCCTCCATCAGCGGGATGTCCCCGGCCAGGCCGGCTGGCAGTTCAATGACCCGGGTCCGCACTGGTGGCCGGTATTGTTCGGTGAGGAGGACGCGGCGGTCATCTGTGAGGGCGAGCACGGCGACAATGCCCCTGGCGTGGGGGCGGTGGGCATACTCCCAGCCCGAGGTTGTCCGGAGCAGGTGGAGGTGGCGCCCGGCAAACAGAACCATCGGCGGCGTATCGTCGGAATGGGGAGGCCGGGACATCTCGGGACAGGGCGGGGGAACAAGGAGGTCGAGCCGGGGCGGCTACTCGCCGGGGGATTCCTTTTGGTGGGTCTCCGACTTGAACTTGTGCGTCACCGCGTTGGCCAGGTTTAGAAAGTCCGATGGCAGCAGGATGATGGTGGTGGTGTTTTGTTCGACCCCGACTTCAGAGACCATCTGCATGCGGCGGAGTTCCAGCGCGGCCGGATTGCTGGCGATTTCTTTGGCGGCTTGGGTGAGTTTCAGGGAGGCTTCCTGTTCCGCCTCCGCTTTGATCAAGCGGGCTCGTTTTTCCCGCACCGCTTCCGCCTCTTTGGCCATCGCACGCTGCATGGCGCCGGGAATCTCCACGTCTTTGATTTCCACGCGTTCGACGCTCAATCCCCAGGGGTCGGTGATCTCATCGACGATGGGGCGCACCGCTTTGTTGATCTTGTTGCGGTCCTTGAGCACCTCATCCAGAAAATGCTGACCCACCACGTTGCGGAGTGTGGTCAGGGCGATTTGGTAGGTCGCGTAGCGGTAGTCGGCCACGGAAATGACCGCTTTCTCCGGGTCGGTGATTTTGTAATAGAGGACCGCATTGACCCGGATGGTGACACTGTCACTGGTCACCGTTTCCTGGGCCTCGATGTCGACGGTCCGTGTCCGGATGTCCACCCGCACCTTCTGGTCGACGAATGGAACCACCCAATAGAGTCCGGGCCCGCGGACGTTGCGGAACCGTCCGAAACGGAAGATCACTCCTCGTTCATATTCCCGGTCCATCCTCAGTCCGAGCAGGACAAAAAACGCCACCAGGATGGCCAACACGGCGAAGGCACTCAGGATGTCAGTCATGGAGATGCGTGGGTGATCATACGGGGGCTCCGATGATGGTTGAATGTTGGCAGCAAAAGCAGGCTGGATCTGTCCATCAATTGATCTACGGAAGCCTTGCTATCCCGAGACATTCCCAGTGCCATGGCCGGAAGTCAAGCCTCCCCCCGGAGGGAAGTTTTCCGCTTGGCGGGACCTCTCCTGGATGTGAATTTTGACCTTCTCCTATCTCCCGGATGGATGCATACTGTTGCCTTGGATGAATCCCGGTCGGCGGGGTTTCCCCATGAAGGGACCATGAAAAGGCACGCAACGGTATTGACCTGGATGCTTCTGCTATCGGCACGGGTAGCTGCCGCTCCGGAGGATCCCGGCCAGGTGGTTCGGATCACGAAATGGTTCGCTCCGGCAGGAACGGTGAGAACCCATGCCAGCTCCGAATGGGATCGGGGCACCATTCCGGCGGTGGCCCCTGCGAACGCTGTTCCCGAGACGCTCGAGGGCATCCGGTGCGAGGCAAAGCCGGACCAGCTTTCGGTCACCTTCCCCAATCCGGGGCGGGAACGCGGTCCGTGGAGCACCGGCTTGACGAAGATCCTGGCAGATACGAAGGGCACAGCTCAGTTGCCGGGAGGAGGAGAGGTCAGAGTCGTGGCCTGGGCGTCCCAATCAGCGGATGGGACGAACCAATCCTCGGGTCCTCCCCACTGGCGTCGGGCTCCAGATGGCCATCCTGTCAGTCTGGAAGCACTCCAACTGGAACTGGGAAATGTCCCCTCTTTGGAGAAGTTCGCCCGCCGTGACGCGACGGGAGAAACTCGTATCAAATTGGTGGTCCAGACCAAGGGCATTCCCAACCCCAAATGTCTGGGCATTGGCATCTTCGACAGCAGGACCCATGGTTCCTTGCTGAAATACGGGGACGGCTACCGGCCGTTTGACAACCCTCTCGTTTTTGAGATGACGGTTTCACTGTGGCATCGGGGGCCGGTATCCTTTGTGTTTGATCTCGCCCACGGGGAGTTTGCAGAACAGTTCTCCCCAGTGATTCCGGACAGTGAGCTGGCTTTTTCCGACCTGCGTGCCCGGTTCGTTCATCTCGCCAACGGGATCAGCGTCGGAGCGAGTTTCCGTTACGAGGACCCCGGCGCGGTGACGGTGAAGCTTCGGCAGCAGTCCACGGCGGGTTCAGTGGGGGTGTTTGCCTTCACTCCCTCATGGCGGGAGTCCTGGTGTGACGTCGGCTTTCGGGATGGGACGGGAAAGATTCACCTCGGGGATGTGGGCGGACAGCACCATGTGGGGTATGGATACTGGAAGGATTTGGAGGCTGAACAAGCCAAGGAATGGTTCGTCCGCGAGCGCCCGGCGGGACATCGGGTGGTCTTCTCCCTGTCGGGTTTTCCAGATCTGCCGAACCCGGCCCCGGAGAAGGCAAATGTGTTCGCCCTGAAGGTCCCCTGGAAGCGTTTCAGTCGTCTGCAGGAGATCAGTCAGTTTCTCCAGGAATCGACCCAGTTGATGGGCTTCCATGGCTATGATCAGCACCAAGTCACAACCGGCGGGGCCTTCCCGATGGAATTCAAAAACGCAACCGTCGCGGATATCGCCCAGCGGTTGGTCGATCTCACCGGTGTCGATTTCAAGGTCGATCTGGAGGAGGAGAGGGTGCGGTTGGAGTAGACAGGGGCGGTTTTTCTGCAAACCATGGCCACTCCGACACGTCACCCCACCAGAGACCGGATCAGGTGCGCCTTTTCCACCCCGGTGAGGCGCGTGTCGAGCCCTTGGTAGCGAAAGCTGAAGCGCTCATGGTCGATGCCGAACTGGTGCAGGATGGTGGCATTGAGATCGCGAATGTGGACCGGGTTGGCGACGATGTTGTAGCTGAAATCATCGGTTTCCCCGTGGGTGATGCCGGGCTTGACCCCGCCGCCGGCCATCCAGATGGTGAAGCAGCGAGGATGGTGGTCACGCCCATAGTTTTCCCGGGAAAGGCCGCCCTGACAGTAGATGGTGCGGCCGAACTCGCCCCCCCAGACCACCAGAGTGTCCTCGAGGAGGCCCCGTTGTTTCAGATCCTGGACGAGAGCATGGCTGGGTTGATCCACATCGCGGCATTGTAGGGGGAGGTCTCCAGTCAGATTGCCGTGCTGATCCCAGCCGCGGTGGAAAATCTGGGTGAAGCGGACTCCCCGTTCCGCGAGCCGGCGCGCGAGGATGCAATTGTAGGCGAACGATCCCGGCTTGCGGGAGTCGGGACCGTACATCTGAAAAATGCTTTCCGGCTCGTCCTTCAGATTCATCAGGTCCGGCACGCTGGTTTGCATGCGGAACGCCATCTCATACTGCGCAATGCGGGCCTGGATCTCCGGATCGCCGACTTCCTCGTGGAGTTGCCGGTTCATTTTGCCCAAGCCATCGAGCATGACTCTCCGCAGCGAAGCGTCGATCCCCGCCGGATTGGACAAATAAAGCACCGGGTCCCCCTGGGCCCGCAAGGCCACGCCCTGGTGTTTTGAGGGCAGAAAACCGCTCCCCCAGAGCCGGGAATAAAGGGCCTGAGCCTCCCGTTTGGCCGACCAAGTGGACTGCAGCACCACAAAGGCGGGAAGGTTTTCATTCTCCGATCCGAGGCCGTAGCTCAACCAGGCGCCCAAGCTGGGGCGTCCCGGGATCTGGTTCCCGGTTTGGATGTAGGTGATCGCCGGATCGTGGTTGATCGCCTCGGTCCACATCGATTTGACGAAAGAGATGTCATCGGTCATGCGGGCGACATGGGGCAGCAGTTCGCTCACCCAGGCCCCGCTTTGCCCGTATTGGCGGAACTGATAAATGCTCGGCGCGACGGGAAAGCGCTTTTGACCCGAGGTCATGGTGGTGAGCCGCTGGCCATTGCGGATTGACTCGGGCAGGTCCTGGTCATAGAGCGCCTGCATCTTCGGTTTGTGGTCGAAGAGATCGAGCTGGGATGGGGCGCCAGACATGAACAGGTAGATCGCCCGTTTCGCTTTGGGCGTCTCGGGCAGCGACTCGAGGGCATGGGCTGGGCTGGCGAAAAGCCGGTCGCGTCCCAGCAGGCTGGCCAGGGCGGCCGAGCCCAGTCCCGTCGCACTGCGGCTGAAAAACCGGCGCCTTGTTTCGAGGAGCGAGAATTGGTGGAGTTCGTTCATGAGGGGAGTGGGGGGATGGCTCAGTTCTTGTTGAGCACTTCCGCGAGGTTGAAGAGCTGGCTGATGACGAGGGCGAGAGCGGCGGTTTCTGCCGGATGACCGGCGTCCCGGGAGGGGAGTTCACCGACCCGCAGCAGGGCGGCGGCCTTCCCGGGCTGCTGCTGGAAATGTTCGAGGTATTGGGTGTGGCACTCCTCCAGAACCTGCCGGGAATCCGTGTCGATGGGGCGGCCGACGACACGTTGGAAGGCGGTGGCCATGCGTCGGTTGGAATCCGTTCCGGTTTCCATCAGCGTGGCGGCGAGGGAGCGGGCGGCCTCGAGATACTGCGTGTCATTCATCATCACGAGAGCTTGGAGCGGCGTGTTGGTGCGTTCGCGCCGGACCGTGCAGCTCTCCCGGTTGGGAGCGTCGAAAAGCGTCATGTTCGGCGGGGGAGCGGTGCGTTTCCAGAAGGTGTAGAGGCTGCGGCGGTAAAGGTTGTCGCCCTGGTCGGGAAAGAAGACCATCGTGTTGCTGCCCTGATAACCCAACACTTCCCAGATGTTGCCGGGCTGATCGGGTTTTACCGAAGGACCGCCGCGCCGAGTCGAGAGGATGCCGCTGCTGAAGAGCACCTGATCCCGGATCATTTCAGCGTCGAGACGGAAACGGGGACCTCTCGCATGGAGGCGGTTTTCCGGATCGGACCGGTATTGCTCCTCGGAGGCAGAGGAGGTTTGACGGTAGGTGGCGGACATCACCAGGGTTTTGAGGAGACGCCGGACGTCCCAGCCGTGCTCCCGGAAGTCGACCGCCAGCCAGTCGAGGAGCTCGGGATGGGAAGGGCGTTCGCCCTGCACGCCAAAGTCTTCCGCGGTTTTCACCAGACCGGTGCCAAAAAGCTCCTGCCAGAAGCGGTTCACCGTGACGCGGGCCGTCAGGGGGTGTTCCGGGGCGACCAGCCAGCGCGCCAGACTGAGGCGGTTGGCGGGGGCATTCTCCGGCAGGCTGGGCAGCACCTGCGGCACGCCGGGAGGGGCAGGGTCGCGGGGTTGGTCATATTCGCCCCGGAAGAGCACATGGGCCATCGCGGGTTGTGGTTTTTCCTTGGCGATCAAAGTCAGCGGGGTACCCGTTTCGATTGCCGAAGCCGCGGCCTCCGCTGCCGCGAGGGCGGCATTGGGCTCCCGCATCTGGGGATCGACCAGTTGGGCATAGGCTTCCCGGAGCCGCTTCTTTTCCGTGTCATTGCGCTTGTCGGCCGGTTTGCGCAGCAATCCGGGCAGGGCCGTCCGGTCCTTGAGGACTTCCCGGTCTTTGCTGCCGAGGTAGCGGGGGAATCCCACCGCCGATTCCAGCACGATCGCGGCATTCCCGCGCCGGATGCCGTTGACAGGCGCGCTGTCCGCGCTGAGCTGGCCGAAGGAGAAGGCGTTGTTCGTCGCGAAGGCGCCGTTGAGGTAAATCTGGAGACCCGCCCCATTACCGGAGCCATCGCTATTGACGAGCACCTCGTAGCGGGTTTCTCCCCGGACCCCGCGGATTCGGGCGGAGCCGGCGTAGTCGGTGGCGGACTTTCCGTAAATTTCGGCAGTGATTCGGTTGGCGCTCGCCGACAGCCGAAACCGCACCCGTCCTGACGCATCGGTCAACTCCAACACGGGAAGGGAATCTGTTGTCGCCGGGGTGATGAACGCGGCTTGGATCGCAAAGGGACTCCGCACATCGAACGGTGCCGCCACCTCAGCGGTCCCTTCGGTCCGCAACGTGAAGACCGGGGGGACCGGCCAGGGCAGTTCTTTCAGGTCCCGGGTGGCCGGATCGGTCACCCACGCCTGATAAGCCGTCTCTGTCGCGGCAAGCGCCGTGTCGCGCGCTTTGGCGGCTCCGGTCGCGGACGCTCGGGCACGAGTGAGACGATCTTCCACCGGTTCGCCCGCCCCGATGAACATCGCGGGACGGGAGTTCTTGTCGTTCTTGTCCATCGGGTCCTCGTCGAGGTTGTTGAAGTAGGCGAGGAGGGAGTAGAACTCTTTCTGCGTCACCGGATCGAATTTGTGGTCGTGGCACGCGCAGCAGCCCAGCGTCAGTCCCATCCAGACAGTGCCCATGGTGCTCGTCCGGTCCACCGCGTAGCGCGCCGCGAATTCCTCGGGGATGGCTCCGCCTTCGCTTGAGGTGACATTGCAGCGGATGAATCCGGTCGCGATGCGGTCCGCCTCGGTGGCGTTGGGCAGCAGATCGCCGGCGAGTTGGGCCAGCGTGAACCGGTCGAACGGCAGGTTGGCATTGAAGGCACTGACTACCCAGTCCCGATAAGCCCACATCTCCCGGTAGTTGTCGAGATGCAATCCATGGGTGTCGGCGTAGCGGGCCGCGTCGAGCCAGTAGCGCGCCCGGTGCTCCCCGTAATGTTCGGACTGGAGGAGCCGGTCGACCGCTTTCTCATAGGCTTCCGGGGAGGGATCGCGGGCGAATGCGGCGCTCTCCTCCGGCGTCGGCGGGAGACCGGTGAGGTCGAGCGTGAGGCGACGCAGCAGGGTGTGGGGTTCCGCCACGGCGGAAGGCTTCAGTCCGCGAGTTCCCATTTCCTCGAGGATGAAGCGGTCGATCTCGTTGCGGCTCCAAGTGTCACCGGTGATTTGGGGCGGCTCGGTTTTTTTCGGCGGGATGAAGGCCCAGTGCTCCTCCCATTCCGCGCCTTCCTCGATCCACCGGCGGAGGAGTTCGATCTCCGCGGGACTGAGTTTTTTGTGGGAATCCGGAGGCGGCATCAGATCGTCCGGTGAGGCTTCGGCAATGCGGCGGTAGAGTTCGCTTTTCTCCGGACGGAACCGGGTCAGGACGGGGGGGGCTTTTTTCCGGGGAGCAAAGGCGAGATCTTCCCGGTCCAGACGCAGGTCGGCTTTGCGGCCCGACGAATCCGGGCCATGACAGGCAAAGCAGTTTTCCGACAACAGCGGACGGACGTCGCGGTTGAACCGGACCTTGGCTACGACAGATCCTCCCTGGGCCGGAGGACGCTTGTTGGATCCATTGTCAGCGATCTGGAGCCGTGCATAGGCCTCTTCCGGGGTTTGGGCCGGCGGCGGGGGGAGGACGACCGGGGCAGGAGTGTGCAACGGAGCTTCGACTGCGCTCGGAGAGGGCTGGTTTACTTGCACGGCCACGGCGAGGGGAGTCCCGGCGGGTTGGGGCGGTCGGGTCAACGGAGTCTCCGGTGACCTCAGAAGATAGGCCACCGTGAGAATCACCGCTGCGGCGAGTCCCGCCAGAATGGCCAATCTGCCGGGACGCGTCGGACGCGGGGTTTCTGTCCTGCGTTCCTGGTGGGTCCCGGCATCCGGCAGGGCCTCGGCCGGATGGAGCGGCAGGACGTTGGCTGGCTCGTCGTCAGCGTCCGCGAGGACCTGGCGCACTGCGCCGTCCTGGATGAGGAGGGCTTCCAACTCGCAAAGCGAGCGGTAAATCTGTCGGGCCTCGGGCCGGCGGGCGAGGCAATCGAGGAACACCGACATTTCCTCCGGCGGGAGGGTGCCGTCGAGGAATCCCGAGGCCAGACGGTGGAGGTCTTCAGAGGAGGGATCTGTGGACATGAGAGTGTGGGTAGGGAAAACGGGGCTCAGGGGTGACGGAGCCGGAGACGCACGCTGAGGCAGTCGAGGAGACCTTTTCGGGCCCGGAAGAGAATCTGGGAGATGCGGTTGGCGGGTTCGCCGAGAGCTTCGGAGAGAACGGCCACTGATTGCCCGTCGAGATAGCGGCGGCGAACCAGGTCCCGCTGGCGGGGCGGCAGTTTGAGGAGGCAGTCCTGCAGCGCCTCCGCCCGGACTTTGAGGGCCTGCGTCCGGTTGTCCTGCGCCAGGGCCTCCTCTTCCGACTCCCCGGCCATCAATTCCATCAGGGCATCATCAAAGACCAGGCGGGACTGGTCCCGGCGTTGCCGCTGACGCTGCGAGAGCACCTGAAAATGGGCCACCCGAATCGCCCAGGCGGTGAAGTTGGTTCCCGGTTGGTATGTTTCCGCTTTCCTCCAGAGCACCAGATTCGTTTCCTGGAGGACGTCCTTGGCGGTCGCCGGCTGGCCGGTCAGAGAAAGGATGTAGCCATAGAGGCGCGGTTGATGCGCCTCGAGGAGGTCGTCGAAAGAAGGGTCTGGGGAGGTCACCGGGAGCAGATTCATGGCACACAGCCTTGGCAGGGATGAATACCGGTTCATCCCGGAAATCTTAGGGACAAAATACGTTGGATCCGGCCCGCCGCCACTCCCGCGATCGGCAAACGACTGGCGCTGAAGACTCCCACGTCACGGAAGGGCCGCTGCCAGGCCCTGTCCTCTGGAGCCGCCCGAGGGATTTCTAGGCCTTGGGAGTCCATTCCTGGAGCCATTTCAGAAAGGCCTCCGCATCATGGCCGTTCCCTTTTTCCAGTTCCGAGGTGGCCTTTGTGGTAAGCAGTTTTCCTTCGGCATCGAGGACGATGATGGTCGGCAAGCCGTATTTGGTGGGATGTTCGTAGAGCAGATCCACCTCCGCATTGTGCCCCTGGTTGACGTCGATCGCCACCACCACGAAATCCTTGTCGAGGGCTGCCTTGACCTGTTCGGTGCGGAACATTTTGTTGAGGGCGAAGCACCAGCTCACCCAGTTGGCGCCGAAATGGACGAGGACCCGTTTCTTTTCCGCTTTCGCTGTCACCAGCGCCGCCGCGATCTGCTCGGTGCCATTGGCGGTGACGTCGTAGTCTTTTTTCCGGGTCCGCGAACCTTCCCCGGTTTGGGCCTGCAAAGTTCCGAGGAAGAGCCATCCGGCGGTGAACAGGACCGCGGTGCGGATCCTTGCAGAGAGGGGAGCGGGGGCAATCATATCGGGAATGTGACTACTCGCATCGCGGCGGGACTCTGGCAAGACTTGGATTGCCTCGCCAGAGGGGCCGGTCACTCCCGGAGCGGTACGCTGCCTCAACCAGGGCATTTCCATTCCTGTCGCCCCCCTTGCCGCATTCCTCATCAGTTGCAATCGGGTGGGATCGGTGCCAAAATCCCGGCATTCCACCTCAAGGCGCGCTGGGACAGCACCGATCGCGACTCCCCATGCGGTTCCTCAAGCGCCAATACTTTTTCACCTATGGGATCCTCGGGTGCGTGGCTCCCATGGTCGGGATTTTCCTGCGTGAACAGGGATTCTCGAACTTCCAGGTGGCCATCGCCCTGGCCATCTCGCAGATCCCGGCGCTGGTTTCCCCGGTGCTGCTGACACTCCTCGCGGACCGTCGCCTCGAGACGCGCCACATTCTCACCATGGCGGGCACCCTCTCCGGGTTTGTGCTGTCGGCAATGTACTTGGTGCAGGACCTGCCGACACGGATGGGGCTCTTCTTTTTCTATGGCCTTGTGCTGGTGGGCATGTTGCCGCTGATGGATGGGCTCTATTTCAAATGGGCGGAGCGCCACCGCGTCGCCGGAATGCCCTGTCCGACCTACCCGGGGGTGCGGCTCTGGGGCACTGTCGGCTATGTGATCCCGAGTTTTCTGCTCTTGGTGGTGTTCAAATATTTCCCCGATCACACCGATCTCATCCTGCCGCTGGCCGTCGTTTACTGCGTTTTCAGCGTGGCCTGCAGCCTGGCCCTGCCCCGGTTGACTGCGATCCCTTCTGAGAAGGCCCCCATTGGGGAACGTCCCAAGATTCCCACCCTCGAAGCTTTCCGCGTGCTCACTTCGCCGCAGGCGCGCTGGCTCAGTCTCGCTCTGATTCCCGCCAACATGGCGTCAGTGATGTATTTTGGGTTCATCCCGATCTTTCTGGAGAGTGTGGTCGGCATTCCCAAGTTATGGATCGGATCGGTCATCTCAATCGGGGTGGTGATGGAAATCGGCTACACCCTCGCGATGCCCTGGATGCACCGCGTCATCCGGCTCAAGGGCATCCTCATCCTGGGGTTTTGTGCCCAATTGCTCAGGCTCCTTGCCCTGTCCTTTTTCCCCACACCCTGGGTGGCCATCGTGGTTCAACTTGTCCATGGCATGGAGGTCATGGGCGTCCTCGTGGCCCCGGTCATCCTCATCAACCGGCTCGCTCACGAGGATTTCCGCAACTCCATCCAGGGCGTCTACACCATGACCATCGGAGCCGTCTCCCGGATCATCGGCTATGTCCTGGCCGGATTCCTCTCCGCTTCCGGCCTATTGCACGTCATGCACTGGGCGTCGGTTCTTTCCATTCTCGGCCTGATCATCATCGTGGTCCGCTACCGTCGGATCCGTCCCGAGTGGGAGGCGGCCGAGCATGTCGATCCCGGCGCGGTGGCGGCCTCTGAAACACCCGAAGAGGAGGGGCCGGTGTCTCCGGAGGATTCTGAACGCCTCCTCGCCGGTTGAAGTGTTGATCCTGGAATTGAGATTTCCTGAAAACCATTCACAGATATGTCCATGTCCGCGACCGAAGCCCCTGTCACGAAGCTTTCCCGGGATCAACTCATCCAGCGGGAACGCGACGAGGCCTGGATCGGAGACGCGATTCTTTCGCTCTGCGCCCGCGAATGGATCCTCGCCCGGCGTGGCTCACTTGACGGCGTCATGCTGGAACGCATGACCAGCAACCAGTTCCTCTCTTGCCTCGGCAATCCCACCACCGTCGAGTCCCGCATTGGTCTGATCTACCGCGATGGAGGGATCGCGGCGGTACGGGAGTGGTTCGAGGCCACGCTGGTCCCGCTCTATGAGAAGCAGGAGAAAAAGCGTCGGCGCGGACGATGAATACTCCGCCGCCGCCCCTCCACATTCCGGGGCAGATCGGAAGTCCTTTGGTTACAAGCCGCTTTCGGTGGGACCATCCTCTCCGAAGTCGACTTCGCGGACCCGTTTGCGGTCCCGGACCGCTTCCACCGCTTGGCGGAGCGAGTCGGCGAAGCCGGTGACTTCCGGGAGCCACTCCAGAGTCACCTCCGGGGCCGTCCGGTCGCTGGTCACCATCGCGATGGTTCCGCAACCGAGCAGGCGTTGCCAGAAAGGTTCCGTCACGATCCAATCCTTGACCCGGTAGAGTTCGATGTCCTCGTGCTGTTTGGAGAAAACCCCCGATTGGAGACGGAGTCGCTGATTGGTGAGGCGGATCCGGGTGTTCTTTTGGACGAGCCATTTCCACCAGACGATGGGCAGGGTGATAACCAGCAGGAGGGAAATCCACCAGCCGAGCAATTGCCAGCCCGAAGGACTGCCCTCCCAGAGGGTGCGTTCGGTGCGCGCGTCCGGAGATGCCGCCGGAAGGCCGGAGGAGGTGGAGGAATCACGGTCATTCATGCACTGGGACGTTAGCGGGGGAGACGAAATGTGCAAGGTGCGAAACGTGGCTTCGAGGCGTCTCCATCGGCCATCCAGGGAGTCATGAAGCCGTTGTGGAGGGCCGGGATATTCCCTTTATCGATGCTTAAATGTCAAGGATTGATTGCAAGGTGACGATTTTGTGGCTTTTTTAGGGATCTCCCATGACCGCTGAAACTCCTTTCTCCCGTCGTCGTGCGTTAAAGACGCTGTTTTGTTCGAGTGCGGCCTTGGCGCTCAATGTGCGGCGGGAGGCCAAAGCCCAGGTCGAGATCCCGCCGGAGTCCCTGCAGTTGTTTGCGATCGGTGACTATGGCACCGGCGGGGCCGACCAGCGTCGTGTCGCGGCGGCCATGAAGGGGTTTGTGGAGAAAAATGCCATCCGGCCCAACGGCCTGCTGATGGTGGGGGACAACTTCTACAGCGAGGACAAGGAAGGCTTTAGCACTGAATCTTCCCGGTGGAAGAACCAAATCGAGGACATGTATCCGCCAGAAGCTTTCGCCTGTCCAATGTGGCCGGTGCTGGGCAATCACGACTACCATGACAACTACAAGGGAGAAAAGGTGCAACTGGCCTATGCCCGGAAACCCGGGGTCCGCTGGACGATGCCGGGGAAATGGTTCCGTGTCGATTTGGGTAGCCAGCCTTTGGTGACCTTCCTGTTTTTGGACAGCAACTACCGATCTATTTCCGGCGGATTTAAGCGTCCCTCCTTCTCCACTGGTTTCCGGTTTCGCTCGCTCAAAGAGGACGAGGAGGAAGAACAGCTGGAATGGTTCAAAGCCGAATTGGAAAAACCCCGTGCGCCCTTCACCGTGGTGGTGAGCCATCATCCCCTCTACTCCAACGGCGAGCACGGGGATTCTCGCACCCTGATCAAGGAATGGGGCGGTCTGCTGCAGAAGCACCAGGTGCATGCCTACATTTGTGGGCACGACCACGACATGCAACACCTGGAGATTGAGGGCAAATTCACTTCTTTTGTCCTCTCGGGCGGCGGCGGGGCCAAGACCCGAGGAGCCACCGACAATCGCACTGTTCCGTTCTACAAGGAAACCTACGGGTTCAGTCATCTTTCTATCACTCCCGAGGCGCTGAAAATCAGCCACTACGACGATTTTGGCAATCCTCTCCACGGGTTCCAAAAAAACCTCGACGGCACCGTCGTGCTGCCGACCTGAAGGCGGCGCTAAAAAGACTTCCCAGAAAGGACTCTTCCGGCGTCGGCTCCACGGGACGCGTTTTCGCCAGAGGGGGCTTGGCTTTTTTTCTGGTTTGGTGGCGGGAATCTTGGTAGTCTTGGCGTCCCTGCCCCTTTCCCGGAGGCCGGAGCCGTTGTGCTCCTGACTGCCTCTGCGGGGCTTTCACCCCACTTGACCCCATGGCCTCCCATCGCACCTCTCGTCGTCGTTTCATCCAATCTGCCGCCGCGCTTGTCGCTGCCCCCACCATCATTCCGGGCCGGGCCCGCGGTGCCGAGGGCGTTGCCGCCGCCAGCGAACGCATCACCATCGGCGTCATCGGCGTCGGGGGGCAAGGCACGTCCAACATGAACAATTTCCTCAAGCAGCCGGACGCCCAGGTGGTGGCCGTGTGCGATGTCGATTCACTGCATTATGGAAAAAATCCCGGACGCCAGGGGAACCCATGGGGACTGCAATCGGGCAAAGAGAATGTCGAGAAAGCCTACGCCGCGCAAATGCAGAGCGGCAACTACAAAGGCTGCGACA
The DNA here is from genome assembly GCA_024233005.1 of Akkermansiaceae bacterium. Classification (GTDB taxonomy): domain Bacteria; phylum Verrucomicrobiota; class Verrucomicrobiia; order Verrucomicrobiales; family DEV007; genus JACKQE01. Next base: position 115,666 of record JACKQE010000005.1, read on the forward strand.
CCTACACCGACTTCCGTGAACTCTGCGCCCGGAAAGACATTGATGCCATCCTCGTCGCCACGCCCGATCACTGGCACGCTCTGGCCACGCTGGAGGCCCTCAAGAACGGCAAGGATGTCTACTGTGAGAAACCGGTGACCCATCTGTTTGCCGAAGGCCAGGCCGTTTACCGGGAAGTGGCGGCCCGCAAAGCCATTTTCCAGGTGGGATCCCAACAACGGTCCGATGCGAAATTCCGCCTCGCGGTGGAACTCGTGATGAATGGTCTGATCGGCAAGGTCCAGGAAGTCAAAGTGGGTCTGCCCCAGGGGCACAACGAGCCCGATGGGGATCCCGCGATCACTGATCCTCCCTCCCATCTGGACTATGAAATGTGGACCGGGCCGGCTCCGATGCTGCCCTATTGCCGAGCCCGCAACCATTGGAGCTGGCGTTGGCACCGCGCCTACGGTGGCGGCCAGTTGATGGACTGGATCGGGCACCACAACGACATCAATCATTGGGCCCTCGGGATGGATGCCAGCGGTCCGATTTCGGTCGAAACGAAAGGCTGGACTTGGCCCAAGACGGACGTATACAACTCTCCGGTCGACTACGAGGTCCTCTGTGAGTATGCCGGCGGCATCCGTTCCTCCATCGGTTCGGTGAATCCGATGGGCGCCAAATGGATCGGCGAGAATGGCTGGGTCTATGTCACGCGAGGCAAGATCGAAGCGTCCAATCCCAAGTGGCTTGAGGCCGGGTTTGATCCGGGTCCCAAGAAAGCCTATGTCTCCCCGGAACATCACCGCAATTTCCTCGACGGGGTGAAATCCCGAAAACCCTGCATTTGCCCTGCCGAAACCGGGCACCGCTCCATCACTCCGGGACATCTCGCTTATGTGGCGAACGATCTCGGCCGTAAGGTGAAGTGGGATGCCGCCAAAGAGGAGATCGTTGGCGATGCCGACGCCCAGGCCAAGCTGATGGCGGTGCCTTACCGGGCTCCCTGGAAGCTGGCCTGAGCGGCGTCGCGCGGCAGGGTGGGGGACTATTGGGCCGGACCTGAGTTGTCCGGCCTGACCCTCACGATTGGACACGCGGTGTGCGGAGCCGCGTGTCCCTGTTCTGGCCACGTTCCACTCAACATTGGGTGGCCTGCTGATTCTGTAGGGGAGACAACGGCCCCCTTTACTCAAACGTCCAGGACCGTCTCCCTCCTCCATGGCCGGCTCGGCGGGTCTGGCCTTCCCACATCTCCAGCGCCACCCGCTTGGCGTCGATTTCCGATTCGATGGCAGCGATCAGAGCGGCCGCGTGGGTGACCACCACCACCTGGGTCTGAGCCGCGGAGCGGGCCACCAGTCGGCCCAGCGGGGCGAGCAGCGCGTCATGGAGGCTGTTCTCCGGCTCATTCAAGACCAGTAGGGGAGGGGGCTGCGGGCTCAGGAGGGCCGCGCAGAGACAGAGGAAACGCAGGGTGCCATCCGAAAGTTCCGCCGCCCGGAGCAGCCGGTGCACTCCGGGGCGTTCGAGGCAGATTTCCATCTGGCCTTCCTCGCTGTCGATGACGATGGCGCAGCCGGGAAAGGCCTCATCGACGGCCTGTCGCAGAACCTCCCCGGATCCTGATTCCAGGAGAGTCTGCCAGGCCGACGCGAGATTGGCGCCATCCTCGGCCAGCACCGGTGACCAGGTGCCGGTGCGGCGCTGGCGGGCCGGGGATCCGGGATCGGTGCGGAAGTGGTGGTAAAAACGCCAGGCCGCGAACACTTCCCGGGCGGCCGCCAGCTCCGGGTAGCGAGCTGCGTCACGAAGGGCATGAATCATGGATTCGGTCGAAGCCAGGGGAAGTGCCAGTGGTTCGCGTTTGCCGTGGAGGCTGCCGACTTCGGCTCGGGCTTTTTTTCGGCTGGCCACCAGTCGGTTGCCGAGTTTGAGCGACTCACTCTTGATGTCAGGATCGGTCCGGAAGGCGCTGGGATCATCGGGTCCCGTCGGAATCAGGCCGCACTCCATTTCGTAGGAGAAAAGGTCATGATCGAGCCGCCACCGCAGGAGGCGCCGGGGAGGTCCATAACTGTCTCCCGCCCAGAGGGCCGCCGGCATGCCTCCTTCCTCGGCCAGGGTTTCTCCAAAGGTGCCCATCGCCAGAGACGGGAGCAGTCGCATCGCCCGGTAGACGTTGGATTTCCCCACTCCGTTGGCCCCGGTGATCAGGGTGACCGGGTCGAAGGGGATCGTCAAATCACACAATGACCGATAGCCATCAATCTGAAGGCGCTCGATCATTCCAGTATGGAATCGGTTCCGTTCATCATGGCTCTGGCTTCCGCTTCCGTGATCACGGGAACGCCCAGTTCAATGGCTTTGTCGCGTTTCGAGCCTCCGCCTTCGCCGGCCAACACAAAATGAGTTTTCTTGCTGACCGAACCGGAGACTTTTCCTCCTTTGCTGAGAATCAGGGCTTTCATGTCATCCCGGTCGATGCTCAGGGTGCCGGTGATGACAAAGGTTTTGCCGGTCAGAGGCATTTCGCCCGAGGCGGCGGCTTCTTCCGGACGGGGGGCATAATTGTCCGAGCGCGGGTTCAGCCCCAGCCGCTCCATGTGGGAGAGCACGGCCTTCCCGGCGGCCGAGCCGAAGAAATCCAAGGCGCTGGTGGCTGCCGCGGGACCGACTTCCGAGGCGATGCGGTAGGGGGCCAGCAGGGCGTTGTCGTCCTTGCGCTCCCCGGTTTTCAGGGTGCGGAGTTCCGTCAGGATGGGTGAGGTTGCGAGGTCAGCCAGCGTCTCGTGGAGCCGGGCCATCTCCCGCGCCGCCGATTCCCCGATCTGGGGAATGCCCATGGCATAGAGCCAGCGTGAGAGCGGCATCATCCGGGCGCGCTGCAGCGCTTCGGCCACCTTGCGGGCGTTCTTTTCGCCATAGATGCGGGGCTCCTCGTCGCTGCCCAGATTCAACACTGCCAGGCTGGCTTCCGGAATTTCAAAGAGATCCAAGGGAGAATGGGCCAGTTCCCGTTCGACGAGTTTTTCCGCCACCGTGCTGCCGATGCCTTCAATGTCGAGAGCCTTGCGGCTGACGAATTGTCGGATCCGGCTCGCCGCTTGGGCCGGGCAGGCGAAATTGACGCAGCGCCAGGCGACAAATCCCTCCTCTTTGGCGATGGGGCCGCTGCAGGATGGGCAGAGGCCGCCGACTTGGTCAAACAGGCTGAAGGGCACGGCGTCGGGTGATCGTTTTTCCAGCACCACTTTGACCACCGCCGGAATGATTTCCCCGGCTTTCTCAATGACCACGGTGTCGCCCACCCGGACATCTTTGCGGGTGATTTCATCCTGGTTGTGCAGGGTCGCGCGGGACACCGTGGTGCCGGACACAAACACCGGGTCCAGCTCCGCGACCGGTGTCAGCACCCCGGTCCGGCCGACCTGAATGGTGATGGCGCGGAGGCGCGTTTCTTTTTGCTCCGGTGGAAACTTGTAGGCGGCGGCCCAGCGCGGGGCTCGCGACGTCGCTCCGAGACGTGCTTGGTCAGTCCGGTCATCCACCTTGATCACCGCCCCATCGGTGCCATAGGGCAAATGGTGGCGCAGTTCATCCAGTTCATGGATCACCCCGAGCATGCCTTCCAAAGTGTCGACATGCCACACCGGTTCGCTGCCGGGAATGCCTACCTCTTTCAACAGGGCGTGAAATTCCGACATCGTCGCGGGACCGGCGCCTTCCATCTGGCCGAAGCTGTGGGCGATGAAATCGAGCGGGCGGCGCGCGACCTCCCGGGAATCAAGCTGTTTCAAGGTGCCTGCGGCGGCGTTGCGCGGGTTGGCAAAGGTCGGAAGACCGGCCTCATCCCGATCCTGGTTGAGCTTGGCGAATCCCGCGGCGGGCATGAAGATTTCGCCGCGCACCTCCAACACTGCCGGAGCCGGTTCCTTGAGCCTGACCGGGACACTCCGGATGGTGCGCACATTCTCCGTGATGACATCGCCCGTGGTGCCGTCGCCTCGGGTCGTGGCGGTCTCAAGTTGGCCATTGCGGTAAACCAGGGCAACCGCGACTCCGTCGATTTTGGGTTCCACCATCACAGGGACGCGTTCCGTGCCCAAGAGCCGTTGCAGCCGTTGGTAGAATTCGGTCACTTCCCCTTCGGAGAAGACGTCGTCGATGCTGAGCATTGGCACGGCGTGCCGCATTTGCGGAAACTTCTCGAGCGGCGCGCCTCCGACCCGACCGGTGGGACTGTTGGGGTGCCTCAGATCAGGGAATTCCCGCTCCAGATCTTCCAATCGACGGAAAAGGGCATCATAGTCCGCATCGGAAATCTCCGGGGTGGCGTCGAGGTAATAGAGGCGATTGTGCCGGTCAATTTCGCCCGCGAGACGGGTCATTTCAGCCTGGGCTTCGAGTGGAGTGAGCGACATGGGGCGGAGGGACAGCGGAAAAACAGAAAGTTCCGGCTATAGAAAACCACGACGCCCTCTTTGACAACGGGGAACCAGGGAATCCCTCGCTGGTGCGAACCAGAGAGCACTCGCGGGATCCCGCCGGGCCGGTCCCATCCATGTCAGCACCGGTGAAAAGGGGCCGGAACCGCCGACCGCGGCAGGGGGGCTCACTTCACGGCGACCAGAATGCGCACCTGATCCATCTGGTCGGTGCCGCCACTGTGCAGTTTGACGTTCACGGTGCGACGATCCTGACTGAGAACGATCTCATCATCACCCGCCTCTCCGCTCAGGTCGAGTCCGCGCTGGCGGTGGTCGGATCCGCCTTGCGGCAGGCCCCCGGTTTGGGCGCCGACGAGCGAGTCCGTGGTCGCGAGACGATCCGAGGAGTAGATCACGCCCACCACCTCATGGGAAAAGGTCAGCGAGGCCTCCATTTTTTCCTTGGAGGCACCCTGGGGCCAGAGCTGCACCAGATAACTGCGCAGTTCACCGCGCGGCAGCGTGGGAGAATGTTGCTGCTGGGCGAGGGTAATTTTGCCGGGCTCGAGAGGGTCGACTTCCAACGGCTGGTCCAGCACGAGGCTTTCATTCTCGAGATACACCTGGACCCGGCCGTTCTCGGAAGAACGGGTCGGTTTCATCGGGCTGCCGGGCATTTCGATGCTGACCTGGCCGGTCTTGGTTTGCACGCCAGACACCATGGCCCATGCCTGGGTGAAGGGGGCGGGATTGTAGGGGATGTCGACCAGTTTGGAGCGACCTTGCTCGGCGCGCACCGCTTCGAATTCATAAAGACTGCGTTTCGTCCCAAAGTCTGGCACGCGGAGTTCCGCCCCGCCATTGAAGACCACGGCCTCGGTGGCGCCGACTTCGCGGGCATCGACCCCGATGGTGTCTCCGGTTTCGCCAAGGTTGAGTCCGCGGGATTTCAGGTTGAAGGCTTCCCCTGCCTTGGAGACCCGGGCCACGGCGAGGCCTTTGAGGACATTGGCCCCCGCGGCTCCGGTGACATCAAATTCCGCCGGTGCTTCCAAGGCCAGTTCCGTGCCGGAGTCGAAACGCACCGTCACCAGGCCGGATTCCAAGCGATAGGAGCCAGGCCTGAGGCGTCCGGAGCCATCGGGGGCATAGCCCTGTCCCCAGCGCACTTCGCCGGCGGTTTGCTTGAGAGAAGCCACGGTGTCGCTGTCCGCCCCGCGGTGGAGGGTGAACGTGGCGGCTGCGGCCAGAACGGCGGCCGCGGCCGCAGCGTAGGGCATCCAGCGGAGGAAACGCCCGGCCTGTTCCCGATGGTTGGGGGCGGGGTGCATCTCCACGATCTTGGACTCGAGCTTGCCGAGAAAGTCGTCCTCCTCGGTTTCGGCCCACATCCGGGTGACCAAGGCATCGACAAACGCCTCTTCACTGCGGTGGGGAGACGCCGCCTGGTCGAGGAGATCATTCCACGCCAGTTCCTCGCGGAGCCGATGGGCCGCGGCGGGTTCGGTGATGCAGAGATGCTCGAGATCCGCAAAGTCCGGCTCGGTCATTTCCTCGTCGAGGAGTTTGCTGAGCAGCGGAGCGAGTTCCTGGGGGGGGCGGTTGAGGTGGGTTTCCACCCGGCGGGCGAAGGCGGCCTCCGAACTTTCGGCTTCGATGGCCTGCCGGAGCATTTCCGCGAACCCGAGTTCTTCCCGGACCTCGGCCGCCCGGTCGGGCCGCCCCTCACAGAGCGCGGCCAACTCATCCCGCTCTGCGGCAGGGAGGCCGCAGTCGATCAGCCGGGTGAGGAGTTCTTCGAAGCGCCGATCTGGGTTCATGACGTGGCGTGAGCCTCCAGTTGACGTTCCATGCATTTCCGCAGCGCCAGGCGGAGCCGTTCCAGCGTTTTTCGGATCGCGTCCGATTTCATGCCCAGGGCCAGCGCGATGTCCGGCGCGGCTTTGCCCTGCTCGTAGCGGGCCTTGACAATCTCGCGGCTTTTTTCCGGCATTTCCTGCAGGCAATGTTTCAGCGCGATGAGCTTTTCCTGGTTTTCCTCGGCGGTCTCGATGTCCTCCGGCAGTCCGGTTTCCCCCGATGTCGCCACCAGGATATCCGTCAGATTGTCCGAGAGGATGCGTTTGCGGCGGGCATCTTTGCGGCGTTCGTTAATCACCAGATTGCGGGCGATGCCTCGCACCCAAGCACCAAAATCGCGCGAAGAGTCGAAAAATTCCAGACGGTCGTAGGCCGTCACGAACGCCTCCTGGGCCACGTCATCCACCCACATCGGATCCACTCCGAGGGAACGGACAAACGCCCGCAACCCTGCGTGATGCTCTCTCACGTAGGCGATGTAGGCTTCGGGGGTGAAAGGTTCGCTCATGCGTTCGGGGTGGTTGACACCTCTGTCTGCATCTTATCTTGTCGCCGATCCGTCTGCCGTGACACGTTCTCGTTCCTTTTTCCGTCTTTTAGAAAGGCTGGTGCTTTTTCCGGAGGAGCGTCGGCCAAGGCCGTTTTGAGGAACGCGAATAAAAATGAAAAATGTTGTCACAATCGCCCATGCTCGGAGCAATAGCTTGTGAATTCAGATTGTGTTCGGGACGCTGCGGGGTACCGGATGCCGGTTTGGATTGTTACTTTCCCCCCCAATTTGAGAGCCAGCCGGCCCGGCTTGAAGCCTTCGTTCCTCCCCCATTAGTGGAGGCCAGGGTCGGGCGGTTGGCTCTCATCATTTTTCTGCGCGTTCTTGAACCCTCCCCCCAACGCGAGGTGCAGGTCCACCCGGTTGCGCAGTCGTTCCGCTTTGGCCCGCAGCAGGGCGGTGCGCGCGTCAAAATTCCGCCGTTGGCTCTCCAACACGGTGATCACTTCGACCACTCCGTTTTCGTAGTTCGAAAGGGAGAGGCGCTCCGCCCGGGAGGCCTCGGCAGAGGCCCTTTCGAGGGCCTCAAGCTGCTTGACATAGAAGGCCTCCGCAGCCAGGGCGGTTTCCACTTCTCGGAACGCCGTCAACGCTGTTTCCGCATACTGTGCCACCGCCTCATCCCGATCCGCTTCGGTGAGGCGGATGTCACTGAGGAGGCGTCCGCCTTGGAACAGTTGCTGGGCGAAATTGCTCCCGATGTTCCAGATCATGTTCTGCGGGGTCACCAGATGTGTGAAGGCCGCGGTGGTGCTGTAGCCGCCTCCGGCATTGATCCGGACCGAAGGGAGGAGGGCGCGGCGCGCGGATTTGGTGTCATGAATCCGGGCGTCGATCCGACGTTCGGCCGCGAGCAAATCGGGCCGCCGCATCAGGAGGTCACTGGGCAGGCCCACGGGAATGCCGGTGCGCACCGTGGGCAGTTCGGTAAGGCCTTCGAGGGTGCCCTCCGGGTAGCGGCCGAGCAGGGTTTCGATGAGTCTCCGGGAGGCGTCCTCGGTCCGCTGCAGGACCACCAGACCGGCCCGGGCCCGTTCCACATCGGAGCGACTCAGACTGATTTCCAGCGCCGTCCGATCGTCGGCGGCACCGCCTTCCAGCTTCCGATCGAGGATGGCCAGCGTTTTTTCCAAGCTGGCGATGTTTTCCCGGATCAGTCCGGCTTCGAGGCGCGTTTCCAGCAGAGTCAGGGCGGTTTTGGCCACCGTGGCCCCGAGAGAAAGCCGGGCCGCTTCAAAGTCGGCCGCGACGGCGTCACGCTCGGACCGGGCTCCCTTGTGGGCCTGGGCAAAACGGCCCCAGAGATCGGCTTCCCAGGCGAAGTTCAGGCCCCAGTTGAAATTGTTGGCGCGGACTTTGTCGAACCGCGATCCCAGGAGGCGTTCCGAGCGCGCCAGATCAAGATCGGTGTCGAGCGTAGGGAACCGGTCCGCCGCGGCGATGCCGGCCCGCGCGTTTGCCGCCGCCAAGCGGGCTGCCGCCGCCCGCAGATCGCGGTTGTGTTCGAGGGCTTCTTTGACCAGAGAGGTCAGCGCTTCGTTGCGGTAATCGTCCAGCCACGGGGCTGGAGGGGCGCTCGCGTCCGTCCAGGGAGCCGCCGCCCGCCAGGCCGGAGGAGGCTCCGGGGCAGCCAGCGTGGGATCGTTGCGCCACGCTTGTCCCGCGCATCCGGAGCCCCCGAGCACGGTCAGACAGCAAAAGGGAAAAAGTCGGTGGGGCAACAGGCGGGACATGGGCGGGGCGCTCATTGAACATCGGGAGCCGCCATTTGTCTCCCGGAAAAATGGCGAGCTTGATAAGGAAACCTTGATTGTTTGGAGGATGAAAATGAACGAGACAGGGCGCCCCGGAGACAGTTCCTCGGGGTGGGGGAGAATCCAAACCCTCGGGAATTTCGGAATTCCCGGGAGATCCTTCTTGCGAAGGGAGAGTTTTCACCCTAATTTCCCGGCTCCCACCCGTGGTCACCTGTTCCTGTGGCCCGGTCCAATTGCGCGATTAGCTCAGGGGTAGAGCACCTGATTCACACTCAGGGGGTCGCAGGTTCGAAACCTGCATCGCGCACCACTTTGCTTCATTGTCTGCGGTGCTCCTGGACATTCGTCTTGGGAGCGCCGGTTTAAAGCTCGCCATGGACACACCCTCCCCAGAATCCGATCTCCAGCTGGTCCGGGAAGCGATTTTCACCGGTCAAAAAATTCAGGCCATCAAGCATTTGCGCGAACTCACCGGACTCGGATTGGCCGAGGCCAAGGCGGAAGTTGAAAGGATGGAATTGGAATTGCGCGCCTCAGCCCCTGACATGTTTACCGTGCCCCCTCCCGGCAAGGGATGCTCGGCGGTGTGGGTGATCGGGGGCGCGGTGATCGGCGCGCTGGGATGGGGCCTTTGGCATTAACGGGTGGGACTGGATTTTTCCCTGTTCCGGCGTTAGCTGTTTCCTCGGATCCCCAGTAACGTTTCGGTTCCACCGTTCCGCATCTCCTCCCGGCATTCCCATGGCAATTTTTCCGCTCCGGGTATAGAATGCTGCCGTCTGGCTTCCTATCCCCCCGATTGCCGCAGGATCCATGGACTGGTTTGTCCTCAAAAAAATTGTCTCCAACTATCTCCAGCCTCTCAGCATTGCCGTGGAGAGTCTGGCGTCCGGGTTGATTCTGTTGGGGTTGTCCACCTGGGGGGCGAAGTCCGGGAAACGGTCCCGCCTGCGGCGCTGGCTGCGGCACACGGGGCTGGCCTTCCTCATCATGGCGACGATGTTCCTCTATCTCTGCAGCACCGCCTCGGTCGCCGAGGCCCTTGCCTACTCGCTGGAGCGGCAGTATCCGCCGATGAAGGAGGACTCGGAGGATTTCCGCGCGCTCGATCCGGAGTTCATCGTGGTGCTGGCCGGAGGCTGGAGGGTGGGGGAGAATGCTCCCGTCACCTCCCGGGTGCTGCCTCCCACGGAAACGCGGGTGATCGAAGGGGTGCGGCTGGCGGCCCTCTTCCCCAAAGCCCGGCTGGCCTTCACCGGGATTCCCCGCGAAGTCGAAAGCATGGCGGATTTGGCTAAGCTGATGGGAGTTGCCCCGGATCGGATCTTGCTGGAGTCGCGATCTCGCGACACGGACGATCATCCCAAGTTTCTCAAGCCGATTCTCGGGGAATCCTCGTTTCTCCTCGTAACCTCGGGGATGCAACTCCCCCGGGCGGTGTCCCTGTTCCGCGGCGCCGGGCTCGATCCTGTCCCGATGCCGACCGATCTCTGGTCCTACCCGGATTTCCTCGCCCGCAGTCCCTATCAATGGGACCGTCTCGTGCCGAAAGCCTCCTACCTGGAGATGACGGACGTCGCCCTCCATGAGATTCTGGGGCGGCTCTATTCCAATCTCCGCGGCGATGCCGCTGACGAGGTGCGCCGGCCTGCGGTGGTGGAACTGTGAGGCGTCTCCGGATCAGGAGAAACACATGCCCCGGTCGGCCAGCAGTTCCTGGCCGGTGATGGCGCGGCTCGCGCCGCTGGCGAGGAAGAGGGCGACAGCGGCGATCTCCTCCGGCTGCAGGAGATCGGGCACGCACTGCCGGTCGTCGATGAACGCGCGGGCCTCGTCATCCACGAGGTCGCGCACCTGCCGCTCGGTCATCACCCAGCCGGGGCTGATGGTGTTGACCCGGATGCCACGGGGGCCGAGTTCGCGGGCGAGCGCCCGGGTCAGTCCCTGGGCGCCGGCCTTGGTGGCCACGTAGGCGGTCATGTGGGCCGGAGCGAGGTAAAAGGTGCAGGAGGAGAAGTTGATGATGGATCCCCCCGGGGAGGCGAGGTGTGGCGCGATTTCACGTGCCGTGAGGAAGTACGCGCGCAGATTCAGCGCCATCAGGTCGTCCCAGGCGTCGGCCGTGCAGTCGGCGAGAGGGAGACGGGGATCGCGCGCCGCGTTGTTCACGAGGGCGCGGACCGGAGTGCCTTCCAGGGCCTCGACCACCCCGGCGATCCAGCCGCAGACGGCCTTCTCCTCCCGGAGATCGACGGCTTGGAAACAGACCTGTCCTGCCAACGCCGACGCGAGAGCTTCCCCCCGGGCGGCGTCGATGTCGCCAAAGAAGACCCGGGCTCCCTGGGCGGCAAAGGCCCGGACCATGGCCTCCCCGATGCCCTGGGCGCCTCCGGTGATGAGGACCGGGGCTCCCTGGAGATCGGAGTAGGCAACGGAGGGCATCGCGGGACCTCAGGTAGGCTGCTCGCCGCGGGCCATCACGACCTTGCCGGTGCGCACCGTTTCCACCACGTCGAAGCCGGAGAAGAGCCGCAGCGCGGCATCGACCTTGTCCGAATTGCCCGTGATCATCGCGATCATCGAGGTGTCGGTCAGGTCGACGGCTTTGCCGTTGAAATGCTCGATGATTTGGAGCGCTTCCGTGCGGTCGCCGGGCGAGACGCGCAGTTTCACGAGGATCAGTTCCTTGACCACGGCGTCCGAGGAGGTGTGCTCGGTGCAGTGGATGACATCGATCAGCTTGTCGCACTGCTTCACGATCTGGTCGAGACCGGCGGGATCGCCACTGATGCCCAGCGTGAGCCGGGAAAAGCGCGGGTTGCGGCCCTGCGAAACGACGAGCGAGTCGATGTTGTAGCCGCGGCGGGCAAAGATCTGGCAGATTCGCATGAGCACCCCGGGCTGGTTGCTCACGAGCATGCTCAGGGTGTGACCGGGGCCGGGCACGGGCGCTTTTTCGGCGGAGGAATCCGGTTTTTTGTCGGCGGTGATGATGTCTCGGGACATGGCGGAGAAAAGGGGAACAGGTTTCAGATGCGGGATCAGGAGGGGCGGCGGGACCGGCTCACGTGGAACCGACGGGTTTTTCCATCCGGTATTTCGGCGGCTCGATCAGCATGTCCTCCAGCGCCGCGCCGGCGGGGATCATGGGGAACACGTTCTCGGTCTTGGAGCACTCCGCATTGAGGAGCACCGGACCGTCGTTGTATTCCAGCATTTCCTCGAGACGCTTCCGCACGTCGGCGGGGCGCTTCACGGTGAGCCCCTTGGCGCCGTAGGCTTCGGCGAGGAGGGCGAAGTCGGGGTTGCCGATCAGGTCCACGCCGCTCTCGCGGTTGTCGAAGAACAGCTCCTGCCACTGGCGCACCATGCCGAGGTAGTGATTGTTGAGGACGAGGATTTTCACCGGCAGCTTGTGGATCACCGCGGTGGCCAGTTCACAGAGCGTCATCTGGAATCCGCCGTCGCCCACCACGCAGGCCACGATGTCGTTCGGGCAGCCGAACTGCGCGCCGATCGCCGCCGGGAAGCCGAAACCCATGGTGCCGGCTCCGCCCGAGCTGAGCCATTTCAGGGACTCGTCGTTGCGGTAGAACTGGGCGGCCCACATCTGGTGCTGGCCCACGTCGGTGGAGACGATGGCCTTGCCCTTGGTCAGTTGGTAGAACTCGTCGATGACATACTGCATGTGGAGCCCGCCCTGCTTGCGGTAGTTCAGGGGATACTTCTTGCGGTAGCCGTCGAGGTGGAGATTCCACTCCGGATGGTCCACCGGCTCGACCGCCTGGTTCAGCGCGTGCAGCGCGGCCTTGGCATCGCCCACGATGGCGACGTCGACCTTGATCATCTTGTTCACTTCGGCCACGTCGAGGTCGATGTGGATGATGCGGGCGTTTTTGCCGAACTCGGTGGGCTTTCCGATGATGCGGTCATCGAAACGCGATCCCACGTTGAGGATGAGGTCGCACTCCACCATCGCCTTGTTGGCGTAGGCGGTGCCGTGCATGCCGAGCATGCCGAGGGAAAGCGGATGGGTCTCGGGGAAAACGCCCTTGCCGAGCAGGGTGTTGGTCACCGGGATGTTGAGCCGGGTCGCCAGCTTCATCAGTTCCTGCTCCGCTCCGGCGAGCATGGCGCCATGGCCGGCGAGAATGACCGGGCGCTTCGCGAGCTGGAGGAGACGCGCGGCTTCGGCCACGGCCTCGTGGTCGATCTCAAAGGCGGCTTCGGGCCGGTAGCCGGGGAGATCCATCGGCTCGTCGAGCACTCCGGTGAACGGGCTCTGGCTGATGTCCTTGGGCACGTCGATCAGCACCGGACCGGGGCGACCGGTGGTCGCGATGTGGTAGGCCTCCCGGGCGATCCGGGGCAGGTCGTTGGTTTTGCGCACCAGGTAGTTGTGCTTCACGATGGGCAGCGTCAGGCCGAAGGTGTCAGCCTCCTGGAAGGCGTCCTTGCCGAGCATCCAGGTCACCTGCTGTCCGGTGATGATGATCATTGGCACGGAGTCCATCTGCGCGGTCATGATGCCGGTGATGGTGTTTCCCGCGCCGGGACCGGAGGTCACCAGGACCACGGCGGGCTTGCCCGTGGCCCGGGCATAGCCGTCGGCCATGTGGGTGGCGCCCTGCTCGTGACGGGTCAGGATGAACTTGATGTTCGATTTGACCGTCTCCAGCGCGTCAAAGATCGGCAGCGCGGCGCCGCCGGAGTAGCCAAAAATGTATTCGATCCCGAGTTCGTCGAGAGTTTTGATGAGGGCTTGGGCCCCGTCCATGGGTGTGCTCATAGGGAAAATGCAGCGATTTGGCCTCAATTATCGTCCTGTTGGATCAAAGTGCAATCAAAAATGCAGAAAAATGATGCAAGTTTGGTGTTTTGTTTCCGGTAGGTATGCTAAAACATTGCCAAAAAGACACAAGATTGCCGGCAGTGATGAATCTCGGCTGGAAAAATGCGGTAAAATCAGGAAAGCGCGAGTTTGACGAGGATGGAAAGGGCCGATTTCCCGTCAAAAGGGGTGCTTGGCTTCGCGGCAACTCCTTGGACTCGAGAAACGCGGCTCTGTGGGGGGGCTCCTTCCCGCTTTCCCGGCGCGGCGCGAATCCGTGTCCCCCGGTTCCCCACGGGCGGCTTGCCTCCGGACCCGCGTCATGGTATAACCCCGTCCTCCTATGAAACTTCCCCTTGCCGCCTTCCTTCCGGTGACCGCCCTCTCCCTTGCCGCCGGTTTTTCCCCGGGTTCCGCCGCCGCCGCTGATCCCTGGCTCGTCTTCGAAGGCGGTGACGGTCCCGGCAAAGGCAAACACATTGTCCTCATCTCGGGCGACGAGGAATACCGCTCCGAGGAAGGCCTGCCCCAGCTCGGGAAAATCCTCAGCCGCCACCACGGGTTCAAATGCACCGTGCTCTTTGCGATCGATCCCGCCACCGGCACCATCGACCCCAACAACGGCCGCAACATTCCCGGCACCTCGGCTCTCGCCACGGCGGACCTGCTCATCATCCTGACCCGCTTTCGCGATCTCCCGGACGAGCAGATGAAGCCGATCGTCGATTACCTCGAATCCGGCAAGCCGGTCCTCGGTCTCCGCACCGCGACCCACGCGTTCAACATCGGCAAGGACAAGACCTACGCCCGGTATTCCTACAATTTCGGCGGCAAGGACTACGAGCAGGGATTCGGCCGCCAGGTGCTGGGCGAGACGTGGATCAGCCATCATGGCGGGCACAAAAGCCAGGCCACCCGCGGCATCTTCGCCCCCGGCGCGGCGGAGAGTCCTCTCCTGCGGGGCATCAAGGACGGGGAGATTTTCGCCCTGACCGATGTCTATGGGATCCGTCTGCCCCAGCCGGAAGGCTGTGTTCCGCTCGTCCTCGGTCAGGTCGTGGCCGGGATGAAGCCCACCGACCCGGCGTTGGAGGGCGAGAAAAACAACCCCATGATGCCGGTGGCCTGGACCAAGACCTACCGGGGCGGGCGAGTTTTCACCACCACCATGGGCGCCTCGAATGACCTCGCCAACGACGGCGTGCGCCGTCTGGTCATCAACGCGGCCTTCTGGTGTGTGGGGCTGGAGGACCAGATCACCCCGACCCTGGACATTTCCCTCGTGGGCCCTTACGAGCCCAGCATGTATGGGTTCATGAAGGGCGACTACTGGAAGGAAAAAGCCCTCAAAGTGGAAGACCTGAAGTGATCCGGGGCAGGGGACGCGGCGGAGTCGGTGGTCTTCCCTGGTTCTTCGCCCCTTCCCCAACGGAGGTTCGGGTGGAGAAGGCTGGGATCACGTGGGGCCTGCCGAGGAGAGACCGAAAAGAACCCTCACCAGTTCCTCGGTGGTTTCAATGACGCGGAAATGGCCTTTTGGAATGACCCGAATGGCGGGGCGTTCCTTCTTTTTCCCGGTTGCGTCTCCCTTGTTGTGCTTGGCGACCTTAAACTCGCTTAGGGATGGCAACGGTTTCCCGGGCTCATCGCCAAAGAAGCGATAGCTCAACCGCATCCTCCGGGTTTCTCGATCCTCGTGTCGGAGGACCCAGACCACGCAGCCCCCGGGTTTTTCCGCCAGCTTGCGGTGCACTTTTTGTGAGGCCGCTCGCGCGCCCGGGCGCGAGGTTTTCAACTGCACGTGGCGCATGATGCCACGGCATTCCAGAACCACATCATACCCTGAAGCATCAATCTCCGAACGGAGCACCTCGATCAACTCTCCACTCCCGTAGTAGGCTTCCTGAAGGAGTTCAGACACGAACGTGTGCTCCACGAGCTGTTCGAAAAAGCTCGACTTCAGGGAAACGTCATCCCCCTTTCCGATGGGAAGCTCACTCATCCGTTGAATCGATCGTTGCCTGTTCTCTCTCACTGCGGTGTTTTGGAGTGGCCTCCGTTGGGTTCTCCCAACCCGGGGGAGCGATGGAGGGAGTTCAGTGGGGTTGGTCGCGGCGGTATCTGGGAGGTAGAGCCATTGTTGTTGAGGGGGCCTCATTCGAATTCAGTGCTCGCCAAAGCCTCCTCCACCGCCCGGAACTCTGCTAGGGCTGCTTCCAGGCTTTCGACGATCTCTGCGGCTAACAGTGCCGGGGCAGGGAGGTTGTCGCTATCTTCGAGGCTCTCGTCCTTGAGCCAGAAGATGTCGAGTTGGCGGCTTTGTCGCGGGCGACGATCTCTTCGTAAGTGAACTTTTTGAATCAACTCGCTTTCCTGCCGTTTGGCGAAGGCGCGAGGCGATAGACGGCTTTGAAGTTGTCGAGGTCATGTTGGCGAGCAGGTTCGTCTTGAGGTGAAGTGCTGGTTGGTGCAGGTCGTAGATCAGGAGGTCTTGGGTCACGGGGTTTCGCGCTGGCGGGTTTGCGCTCGAAGAAGGGACGTTCGCCTTCACGCCCTGGGCGTGAAAGATGCCGGTAGGCAGGCGCAGAGGTGTGGACGTCGCAGCGTTTGAGCAGTTCGCAGCGGATCGTTTCGCCAGCTCCACCTTCGAAGAGGACGTTGTCGGGAGGAGAGGACGACGGCGGTGCCGCCGACCTTGAGTTCGCTGACGTGTGCTGGAGGAGGTTGAGCTGCTGGTGGCGGTGGTGGCCCCGAAATTCGTCGCGCTCGTATTCCTGCTTCTCGGTGCTGATCTTGCCGTCGTCGCCGACGATGGTGTAGCCGCCCGCTTTTGCCGAAGGCGGATTAGCTCATGTCGAACTTTCGGCCACTGGGCTGGGCGAGCGCGTCGGCACGATCGACGGGCGAGGTCGTTGGCGTCAACGGTCAGGCCAATGCCGTGCAGATAGAGTTCATGGCGCAAGAGGCTGACGACGCCGGGGACGATATCGGTGCGCGCAAGGCCTGGGTGCGGAGGTGCTTCATCTCCGACGCTGAAACTGACCGTGCTGGAATGGTCGTGGGCGGCGGCAGGAAGCCACCGGTGCCACCACAGGCAGGGTCGCCGATGACGTGACCCGGTTGGGGCTGCATCCATCGACGATGGCGCGGATGAGCAGGCGCAGCGTGAAGTGCTGTCCAGCTCCTTGTCGGAGGGGCGGCGGTCTTTTCGAGAGCCTTCGTAGATGGCACCCCCGCCAGTATCCACGTCCATACCGGACCAATCCTCGTCGCCGATCATCTTGATCACGCGCTGGAGGTCGGAGGGTTGGAGATCTTGTTCTGCGCGGAAGATGATCTAACGGGCCAGGCACCTTGCCTAGGTTCTCGAGGAATTGTGGCGGTAGTGAATCTCGAAGATCGTCGCCGCTATGACGTCAGCTCGGACGGGCGTAGTCGGACAGGATGGGGTTGTGAAGCCCAACTCGGTCATCTCGTCGGCGAGTTTCAGGAAGAAACGGTGGTGATCTGCTGACGTAGTCTCGTAACGACATCCCGCGTTTTGAGGACGAGCATAGTTCAAACCTTGGAAACAATCGCGGAAGAGTCGTTACTCATGGGGATACAAAAAGTTTGAGGAGCCGAGCCGCAGGCGAGGCCAGAGCAACGAAGGGTTGGAAGCTTGAGCCAGGACCGGGTCGGAGCCAACAACAATCCGTGATCTGCTCGATAGTCACTCGCTAACCGACCCCGTTTTTTTGAGGACGTGGGCGTAGTTCAGACTTCACGAGACGATGGCGGGGGGAGTCGTTGGCATTTCAAGGTTCGTTTCCTTTGCCGCCGAGGGTTCAGTCGTAGTAGCTAGGTAAAGTAAGGTGCGACACCGGAATAGCTTAACAAGGTTCCAGTATTTGACCTCCTTCAGCTGGGTCAGTAGTGTTCAATGATGTATCAACTTAAGTTCAACCAGGGTAAACATGGTGCTGAGATCATATCTTTTTCAATCTCGACTTTGGGAGTGCGGATGGTGGAAAGCGCTAACGCGGTAGCAGAAATACCGAATTCCGCGTATTCAGTTTGAAAAGCACTTCACGAAGCTTTCCACAGCAGCTTTGGAAGCTGTGAAAGGGGACATGTCAGGATAGTTGTATCCGACGGAGTTGCAGCTGAATGCGATTAATCGGCCGCCGCCATTTTCGATCATGATTGGGGTCAGGGCATGAGCAGCCGCCATGAGCGTAAATACATGCGAGTTGAGCATGCGGCTAATTTCTGAAATCGGGGTGGCGACCAGTGGTTTGTGAATCCAGAAATCGCCAACGCAGTGAATCATCGAGAACGGTCGATCTTCAAAAAAATCCTTTGCTGATTCCGACAATCTAGTTAGGGAAGGTGTTTCGGTCAGGTCAATCCTCGAAGCGATTTTGAAATTCTCCACGGCACGGCAGAGTGTCTCTCTCTTCGAGCAACCGCCAAAACTGAGACCCCTTGGAGCTTGGCGAGTCCTTGCATGATTGCCTGTCCGATATCTGAGCTAGCACCAAGGATCAGAATCTGTGTCGATGTTGTATCCATCTTATGAATCTTCGTTGCTTTTCACTTTGGCTTTAACCCAACGTGAGAATCATGGGCAGAGCCAGGGTTCCTCACCGGCGTCTGGCCACGAGCACAGTGCGCAAACCACCCTTTCAGTTCGAGGGGCCTTCCGCGAAATCCGGCTCTCGTGACCTCCAGTTGCTCATACCCGTAAGCCTCGGGCGGACGGTCGGGAGTCCCAGGTTCGTAAATTACATGGTAGGAATAGGCCAACTGCTGTCCGTCATCCTGAATCTCGATAGAACGAGACTTGAATGTGAAATCCAGTCCCTTAGACTCGGGCAAGAGACGGAGATTGAGGCAGCTTTGTTTTATCGCAACCGTCTGCCCAGATCCTCCTCCTGTAGAACCGTTGCCGATATGAACTTGATCATAGGACGTGCCTCCAATCCACTTACCCGAGAAATCAAGGTCAGGACGCACCCACTTCCAGACGTGAAATTGAATTAGGTAGCCAGCCACCCCCAGTGCTGTGAGGATGACCCACCGTTGCTCAAAAAAAGTATATTGAAGACAGCAGGGACTATTCACCACACATGGGGCAGGAAGAATGAGTAGAGGCTTTCTTAACGTTTCCATTGAGTACTGGTGGAGGAATCCCTGAAAATGCAGCGGCAAGCGCAGATTGTCGGAGGCGGTTGGAGCGGGTGATTTGGCGGTCGAGTTCGGCTTCGAGGTGGTCGATGGCGGTGGTGCGAGCTTCGACTTCGGCGACGATCTGGTGTTGCTCGGCGAGGAGGTGGGAGGAAGACCGCTGTTGATCAGGTTGGTCAGAAGCTCAGATGCGGCCTTCCTTGGCCATACATCCACTTCTCGGGCGAAGGTCTTGGCCGTGTTCCTCGGAGTTCATATAGAGCTCCAAGTAATTCGCGGTTGCCGACTCGACGGGGCGCAGAAGGGCAACGCTCTGGCAGACGTAATAATCATCGAAGCCCTTGTCGACGCGGCAGACGTCGCCTGTGTTTGCACCTACGATTGTAATCAGTAGATCATTCTCGGCGACCTTCGACCTTGCCTTGTCTCGGTCGCCATCAGGAGGTGCCACTCGAACAACAGGTGTGGAATGAAATTTCAGTGGGCGCACGTTCTGCGCCATTACGAACACCGCGTAGCCGTCGTCCGTATAATACTTCGTCCAGTCCCGTGATCCGCTGGTGATGTGGCATGTAAGCGCATCCATCGATGCGATCTGCCAGTTCGATGGTGGGCTTCGGTCGAAGGCATCGTTCGGTTCGACAGGTTCCTTGTACTTCCCTCTCCCGTCCCACATCTCCCGCCGCAATTTCAGAATCCGCTCCAGCAGCGCGTCTGCTGGTTCTGTGAGGAGAGTGGCAGAGGCATCCTGCCTCTGATCCTTGTCTGAAGAACTGAGGCGGGACGCCTCAGCCGCGTTTTGTTCCCGCCATTCCCGCGTGAGCTCCCCGGTGACGGCGGCGGCGAGGACGGATTGGCGGTAGCGTTGGAGTTGGGCTCTGGCGTGGCGCAAGGCGGCGACGCCGGCGTCGAGCCGCGAAAAGAGTTCCTCAATCCGTGCCACGATGCGGCGTTGTTCGGGGAGGGGTGGGAGTGGGATGTCGTGTTCCTCAATAAAGACCTTTGGAACGCGTTGAAGTCCAACTGCGCCCGTCATGTGCCTTTCTGCCTCTCTGCGAAATCCCTGTTGGATGATGTAATAGAATAGAAACTCGGACATTAAGTTGTCCTTCCGGGCGAAGCGAGTAGAACTCAGTAGAACCAAAATCCGATTCCGTTGGTGAGACCACGAACTGCAGCGGCCTTTCACGTTTTCCATGCAAGGCGTGACCTTGGCAAAAGTCACATCACCGTCTCGCATCGGCGTATAACCCTTTTTGACCTCGCCGACCTTCTTGTTTCGGGCGGGGCAGAAGCGTCCACTTTCCGCCTCAACGCATTTCATCAGGACAAATGATGCAAAGAGTATCGTCGTCCTAGCTCGTCCTTCAGCGAGCGAGGTTGATGTCTGCAACTTCGCCTATGCGAGAGATGATCAATTTTCCGGTAATTCCTCATTACCACCAACGCCTCGTTAATTTCTTCAATAATAGGCTCATAGCTTCCTTACCGAAGAGGCGATTTGCCACAGCAGAGGGATGGCTCTATGAAAATCCATGCACTGCCGGGCGTCAAAATAGGCGGCGGCGATGGCGAAGAACGCGGTTGCGGGGTTTATCCAGCTTCTGACGACATCGAGCAGAAGCCGCGTTGGATACCAGTGAAGCCGTGTGCAAACTCATCGTCATTCTTGGGCGCGCCCGATTGATGGGAATCTTCTTCTTTGATTTCACCACCTTTTTGGCTCCAGTCTTCGGGTCGATGAACGAAATCGACGGGAGCGAGATCATGCCATGAGGACCGCGTGCGAGTGAGATTCGCGAAGCATTTCGCGACACGCGCCGGAACAGAATCGAGGAGGCTCCGGTGACGCGGATAAGGCTCTCTGCGGTCTTCCGGGAAGGCTGCGGCAACACGGAAACTTCCGACGGCCTTGAGACGACCGGTGTAGGGCTGGGAGGCGCGTGCCCCGTCGCCGCCAAACTCCAACGGTCGAAAGATTAGTCTCCACACTCTCGGATCGCTGTCAGGCGGACCACTCGCGATGGCAAGAGAGGTTGAGCGGGATCTCAGACGCCTCGGATTCCGGGCGACCAATTGAATCTCGATAAACTCCTGGGAGAGGATGGCGGAGAAGGACTAAGCGGCGTCAGCATTGTCTTCCAGAGCGTCTGGGCCGACGGGTTGAACTGAATCTGAAGGTGAGGAGCTTGGGCTGTGGGCGCACAGAAGGCGTCGTGGACTTCATCTGTCTGACAGGTCGCGAAATGGGCGGCATATCCGTCCAGCACAAGTGCTGGGTGCAGGTCAGCGCCCGCGCGGCCCGCCCAGACCGAGCGTCTCGATCGTGGATTATTCGCCCGGAAGGAAGAATCGAGGTGACCCGGGACGGCACCTGCGCGTCCATGCGCTTCGCCAATTCACTCCGGCTGATTCCCTGAGATTTCATGGGGGTGAAGTTCCTCACAATCATGAGGTTTGCGGTATTCGGCTTCGGCGGCGATGGACGGAGTCAGCAAAGTTTGCCGACTGGGTTGTCTCCTTTGCGGCGTTGGATGGTGACGTTCGCTGGTTCGATCGTAAGGGCAGCTCCCTGCTGAATGAGGAAGAAAAATCGGTCGTGGGCGTTTTGCGCTTTTTGATATCGTGGTTTTGCTCCTTTTGGTATTCCTTCTTTCCCCGTTCGTCAGGAAAACGAAGCGTCTCTCCCGAAAAGAAAACAGTAGAGCCAGATCCGGATCGGGTGCGGAACTCGCCGTCCTTTAAAGTAGTCGAGAATTTCAAACTCTCTCTGGGGACGACACAGTCCAACGTCGCTGAGAGTCGGATTTGGCCATCGAGGATCTGAAAGCCTTTGCATTGTAGTTTTTCCAAGTCTAAGAGAAAATCGAGCAGGGCATTTGCCGTCCAGTTCCGACCGCAATTCTCAGGAGGGCCCCAACTTTAACACAGTAGGCGATGATTTCCAACTGTTTTTTTCACTTTTATGTGAAACGCGCGTTAATTTGTCGGCCTCAAGCCACGAGGACGGCATTGAGTTCCCTCAATGATCTCCCTTTGGATCGCCGCCGAAGGCTTTGCGCGCAATGCAAGGAACTCCTCGTCCAGATCGACGCTCTGCCGAACGTCGAGGTAGGCGTCGTGATCACTCCGTGGCAAAGGCTCCGTTGGGGGGCGATGTAGTTTTGATCACTTCAGGCCAAAGTGCCGCTGCGCGCTCCGGTGAAGCGCGCGCCGTGTAGAGCGAGCCATTGCTGGTAGCGGGTTTCGACAAGTTCCGGAAACGGCGCGAGCCGTGACCTCAGGATCAACCGCGCGAACCAGGGTGATCCAGGTTCGTCAGGACCTTCACGGGGTCGGCGGTGAGGGGCGCTTCTCCAGGTGTTCGTAAGCTTTCCACACCTCGGCAGGGGCGATGTGGTAGGGCAGCCGGCCGACGGCCTCGGCGAGGTCGCGGGTTCCTCGTAAACGAGATGCCGCTTCGCGTGGGGTTTGTTGTAGAGGATCTGGAGGCGGTGATTTCGTCTGATTGTCTTCGAGAATTGTTTCCACGGGTGACGAGCTGCCGGGCCTTTTCCTCGTCGTAGCCCGCGCTGATAGAGGTGTCGCCGGTGGGGTGGTCGATCGTGATGTTATACGGCGTTTCCGCTTCGAGAGCAGATCGCGGAGGGCGGGATTCCGAGGCCAGCGGTTGGCGGCCTCGTTGGCGAGAACTTCGGCGGCAGCTTTCAATTGTTCGTCCAGGTGGGCTCCAGACCGGTCCGGTGACCCCGGCGACAGCGCAGGCTTTGATCTCGTCAGGTCGGTGGCCTTGATGGGGGCGGCGGCGATCTGACTGACGGACAGACCGCCGGAGACTTTGGCGATTTCCTCGCGGTCGGCTGGCTGAGCATGCGGTCGAGGCGCGCAGGCGGCTGGCAGCAGTGGTGAGTAGCCTCATCCGCGAGGCGCCCATGGCGATGCCGAGCAGAAGCTGGTCGAAGGCGACGGAGGGCTTGCTCTCCATCAGGCGGGAGTCGGTCTTGTCCGGACTCGGTGACATGACGGCATCGACAGCGAGGACAAAGCGGGTTTCCTCCGCATCCGGCGTGACACTGGCGAGGGCGTCGGGATCGATGGTTCAGGTGCCCGCCCTTTCATCTGCTCAGCGGTAGAGCTGGGAGCGGACATCGCGCAGGAAGAGGGGAGCGCACTCCACGAGGCGATGTCGGTGCCGGTGGCGATCATGTCGACGGTGACGGCGATGCGGAACTCGGGGGCGGTGCGGAAGGCCTTGATGATGTCCTCGGATTTCCCGCTGGCCCGGTAGGTGACCTTTTTGCAGAAGTCGTTCCTTGCCAGACTCCGTGCGGACAATGTCGACGATGTCTCCTCAGCGTGGCTGTCGTCATGGCGAAGATGAGGTCTTGGGCACCCGGGTTCGTCCGGACCCAAAGCTGGCACAGGTGGGACGGTCGGTGAAGATCGGTGAAAGAGTTTTCCCGGAAGAGTCCGGATGACGGTGCGGATCTGATCGGGGACGACGACAGAGCAGTCGAGCTGGGTTTTTCTGGAAGGTTTCCTCGGCTTCCTGGGTTCCCAGCGCTTCGCCCGGGTGAGGCGATCGCGCTTCTGGTAGTCGTGGCCCGCCTTGACGGTGACGCCGTTCTCGGAGACTTCAGTTTTGATCCGGTAGATGTCGTAGCCGACGTTCACGCCATCGGCGACATGCACATAGAATTGTTCGGCGGGGTTCCGGTCCGAAGAATCCGAGCGTGGCCTTGCTGGGAGTGGCGGTGAGGCCGATGAGGAAGGCGTCGAAGTATTCGATGACCTGCCGCCAGCAGGTTGTAGATGGAGCGGTGGCATTCGTCGACGATGACGAAGTCGAAGGACTCGATGGGGATCTTCGGATTATGAAAGTGACGGGAATTGGCTCCTTGCCAACCCGTCGCTCCGGCGACTTCGTAACCGGGTGCTCGTCGGCTTCGTCGTCGAAGGTAGCGTTTCCGGAGAGCTGGAGTAGAGGCGCTGGATGGTGGAGACGGTGACCTTGCAAACAGGATCGATGCCACTTTGGCCCGACATCTGGACGTTATGAAGGTCGACGAACTTGCGTCCGTCGTCGGGGGGTGGTGCTGGAATTCATTGACGGTCTGGCGGCAGTTGCCCCGGTCGACGAGGAAGGAGGATGCGTTTCGCTCCGGCGTGCTTGATGAGCCGGTGGACCTGGGTGACGGCGGTGAAGGTCTTGCCGGCGCGGTGGCCATCTGGATGAGCGCGGGGGCGATTGGCGGCGAGGGTTTCTCGAGGCTGGTGACGGCGGTAAATCGATCTGGCAATCGCGGAGCGGGCGGTGTTCCAGTTCGGGGAACTGCCTGAGCCAGGCGCGAAGGGTGTCAGGCTGCTGGACGAGTTCGAGGAGATGCCCGGGCATGAAAGGCGAAGACCGGGCGCGAGCAGGAGGTCGGGGGTCGCGCTGGTCTCGAAAAGAATTCGTCTCGATGCCGGTGGACTCGTAGGTGAAGGGCGGCGGATCGGCCCATCGCTGGGGAATCCAGTTCTTCGCGGCGGTATAGCGCTGGCTCTGCTCCAGCGACGCGCCAGAGAGGTCGTGCCGGCTTTCTTGGCCTCGAACTGGGCTTGCCATCGACAAAAAAGGACGTAATCGGCCGGACCGCCCTGGGACTGCATCTCGCGGACGAAGCTCAGCACCAGCGGAAGGTTGAGCTCGTCCAGACTCTGCACGATCCAGCCAGCGGCGCTCAAGTGAGCGTCAGCTGGATGCAGGCGGTCTGTTCCGGAGTGGCAGGCATCGAGAGTTCGGAAAATTCCCGCAGAAGGCTCCATATCGCTGGCTTCCCGCAATCCAGTCCTCGGATCCCTGTGGAACTGAGAGCATCAAAGGACGGCACTGATGGAAGAGAGTGGATCACAACCGGAGTCTCTGGCCGCGAGGGTATCATTCCAAACCGGTGGCAGCAATGAAACAGCGGGTCAGGAATCTTCTGCTGGGCACTCCTGGGCTGCCACCTGTGCTCTCTCGTCGTGCGCCTTCTCGCAGCATGCGGGGTTCCTTCCCCCGGGTCACATCTCCTTGACCCATTCCAGCGCGTGCTTCAGCTTGGCTCCGTTGGTTTTCCCGGTGAGGCGGGGGAATTTTCCTTCGATCTGGAGGTAGCTGCCTTTTTTCATGACCATCAGCTTGCCGTCGCGGATCTCGAGCGAGGAAGCGCCCCGCCGGGAGGCCCGGATTTTCAGCTCCGTGAGGAGGAGGAGGTGCGCGGCGGCGTCGGGGAGACGGCCGAACTGGTCCGTCCAGTCGCGTCGCAGCGACTCCAGCTCCTCGACCTGGGTGGCTTCGGCGAGCTGGCGGTAGGCGGTGATGCGGAGCCGGGCCCCGGGCATGTAAGAGGCGGGGATGTAGGCGGGGAGCAGTCCCGCCGGGTGGGCGAGATACTGGGCCTCGTTGGTGCAGAGGAAATCGATGTGGACCGAGAGATCGACCCGTTCCCCGGCGTCCTCGCCCTTGAGCCGGTTGACCGACTGCTTGAGGAGCTGGCAGTAGAGGTCGAACCCGATCGCGGCGATGTGGCCGCTCTGCTGGGTGCCAAGGAGATTGCCCGCGCCCCGGATCTCGAGGTCGCGCATCGCGATCTTGAATCCGGCGCCGAGAGAGCTGTATTCCTTGATGGCATTGATGCGCTTGCGGGCGTCGCCCACGGTCATCAGGTCGCGCGGCAGCATGAGATAGGCATAGGCCCGGCGGTCCGAACGCCCGACGCGGCCCCGCAGCTGGTAAAGATCGGCGAGACCGAAGCGGTCGGCCCGGTCAATGATGATGGTGTTGGCATTGGGAATGTCGACGCCGCTCTCGATGATGGTCGTGCAGACGAGGACATCGATCTCCTGCCGGACAAAACGGCTCATGACGTCCTCGAGTTCCTCGTCCTCCATCTGGCCGTGGCCGACCCCGACGCGGACTCCGGGAACGAGCTGGGTGACGAGGTGGGCCATTTCATCGATCGTGGAAACCCGGTTGTGGAGCAGGTAGACCTGTCCCTGGCGGGCCAGCTCGCGCTCGATGGCCGTTTTCATGACCTTCTCGTCGAACGGGCAGATCGAGGTCTGGACCGGGATGCGGTTTGGCGGCGGGGTGTCGATGGTGGACATGTCCTTGACCCCCATGAGCGAGAGATACAAGGTGCGCGGGATCGGCGTGGCCGACAGGGTCAGCAGATCGACGAGGTGGAACATGTCCTTGAACCGCTCCTTGTGTTTCACCCCGAACCGCTGCTCCTCGTCGATCACGACCAGTCCGAGATTCTTAAACCGGATGTCCTTGGAGATCAGCCGGTGGGTGCCCACGACGATGTCGACGGCCCCGCTGGCGAGGTCGGCGAGGGTCTGGCGCTGCTCCTGCGGGGTGCGGTAGCGGCTGAGGAGATCGATGCGGACGGGGAAGTCCGACATGCGCTCGCGGAACGTTTGCCAATGCTGCTGGGCCAGCACCGTGGTGGGGGTCAGGATGGCGACCTGGCGTCCCCCCATGACCGACTTGAAGGCCGCCCGGATCGCGACCTCGGTCTTGCCGAAGCCGACGTCGCCGCAGATCAGGCGATCCATCGGGAGCGGGCTTTCCATGTCCCGTTTGGTCTCGGCGATGGCGCGCAGCTGGTCGGGCGTTTCCTTGTGGATGAAGGCGTTCTCGAACTCCCACTGCCACTTGTTGTCCGGTTCGTGGGAGAGGCCGGTGTCGGTCTGGCGCCGGGCCTGGATCTGGAGCATGCGGGCGGCATAATCCATGATCGAGGCCTCGGCCTCGCGCCGGGTCTTGGCCCAGCGTTTCCCGCCGAGTTGTCCCAGCTCGGGACCCTTGCCGGCCCCGGCGCCGATGTAGCGCGAGACCAGATGAGCCTGGTCGAGCGGGACATAGAGACGGGCCTGGTCGGCGTACTGGATTTCGAGCACCTCCTCGGTGCGGGATCCCTCGCGGGTCTGGGTTTCCCGGGATCGGATGCCGAGGAATTTCCCAATGCCGTAGTCGAGATGAACGACGAAGTCCCCGCGGGCGAACTGGGTAATGCTGGCGTGGTCGGAGAGGGCGCGGCGTTTCGCCTCCTTCTGGAAACGTCGCCGGACGCGCTGGTGCTGGTAGCGCCCAAAGATCTCGGCATCGGAGAGCACCGCGAGACGGGCGGCGGGCACGGTGAACCCCCGGCTGAGGGTGCCGAAGAGCGACAAGAGGCGCCCCTCCGCGAGGTGGCCGGCATCGACCAGTTCGGTGAAGCGGTCGATCTCGCCCTGGGAATTGAACGCCATCGCCACCGTCCAGCCGTCGGCTTTCCAGGCACTCATCTGGGCGGCGAACTGCTCCCGTTTCTGCTCCTGGAGGATGAAGTCGCCGGCCTCGAACGTGCCGGTGGGATTGTCGTGGCAGGCGGTGGAGAAATCCTCCGCCCCGCTGGACTCCGGAGCCGCGCCCGTCATCAGACAGGCCGCCGCGAGAGGGGTGTGGCATTCCACCGCGACCACGAGATCGTCCGGGCCGAGGTAGTCGGTGAGACGGGATTGGTGCTCGAGATTCGCTTCGCCGAGGAGAATCTCCACCGAGTCGAGCCGACGCACCGAAGTTTGTTCATCGACATCAAATTCCCGCAGGCTGTCGATGTCGTCGCCGAACAGCTCGATCCGCACCGGGGCGGGGGACTGCCAGGAAAAGACATCGACAATGCCCCCGCGCACCGCGAACTGGCCGCGCTGGAAGACCTGGGTGGTTTTCTCGTAACCTGCCTCCAGGAGCTCGGCCGCAAACGCCGCCGGGTCGATGGTTTGTCCGGTCTGGAGCCGGGTGATCTGGTCCGAGAGATGCCCCGGGGCGGGGACATCCTCGTCGAAGCTGGCCAGGCAGAGCACCACGGGAAGGTCGCGCCGTTCATGGATTTCCCGCAGGGTGGCGAGACGCTCCGCCGCCGTCTCAGGGTCCGGGAGCAGGTCTTCGAATCCCGACCATTCATGTTCCGGGAGGAAGAGGGCGTCGCTCCCCCAGATGGGCAGTTCCGCATGGAGGTTTTCCTGGGCTTTGATGTGGGGACAGGTGAACCAGACCCGGCCCATGGGATGCCGCTGCGTCCAGCGTTGGGCGATCAGGCCGGCGTAGAGACTGTGTCCGGCTTCCGCGACATGGTCGAAGATCACGGGGCGGCCCGGCGCGGCGGACTCCAGCAGGTCGAGGCGTTCCCGGAGCCCCGGCGCGGCCGCGGACTGGGCGAGAAGCCGGGACGCGGTGCTCCCGGAATCCTGCGGGGGAACAGAGGATCGGTGCTTCGGGCCGGAACGTTGGGACATCGCTGGGGGCGAGGGAAGCCCCACTGTCGCCGCTTCGGGAGATTCGGCAAGACCGGAGACCAGTTTCCGGCGGGATCGGGTCAGACGCGGTCTTTCCAGCCGTAAGCGGTGCGGGAATTTTTCCAAAAATAGCGCTCCGGAACCTCCCCGCCTTTTCCGCCAAAGTAAGCCTCCACAATCTTGAAGACCGTGGCATAGGGCGCGCCGCGGTCCGAGACCGGCCAGTTGCTCCCATAGATGAGGCGTTCCGGACCGAAGGCCTCCCAGAGGGGATCCAGGATCGGGAGGTAGTAGGCGGGATCCGCCGGAGCGTTGCCAGGGGTCGCTTTGACGCCTTCGACGAGGGCGGAGACTTTGCAGAAGACCCGGGGGCACTTTCCGGCGGCTTTCACGCCCGCTTTCCATTCCTCCGCGAGCGGCTTGGCGGGATCGCCGGGATTGCCGCAGTGGTTGATGATGATGGTCAGGTCCGGGAACCGTTCCGCCCAGCGGGCGGCAATGCCGGGGGTGGCGGGACCGCCATTGATGTCGAGGACAAGGTTGGCTTCGGCGAGCGCCTTCAGCCCGGCCTCATAAGCCGCGGGATCGGCGGGAGCGGCGGCCTCTTTGGAACTGACCCGGATGCCCCGGTATAGGGGATGGGCGGCGAAGCGTTTCACGTGGGCGGCGAACTCCGGGGTGCCGGGCTCGAGATGCCCGATAATGCCCAGCAGGCGGCGGTCCTGGTCGGCGAGGTCAAGGAGCCATTGATTGTCCTCCAACCAGGCGCTGGCCTCGACGACGATGGTTTCCGTGACCCCGAGGGGACCGGCCACCGCCATCCAGTCGTCGGGCAGGACCCGGCGGTGGAGCGGCGTGTTTTTCCCCGGCCAAGGGACCCCCTGGGGACGCGTCGGGTCGTAGAAATGGGTGTGGCAATCCACGATGCGCCGCGCCGGGGGTGCTGCGGGTAAAAGTGGTGTCGCCAGTGTCGCGCCGAGGGCGGCGGCACCGTGGAGGAGGGAACGTCGGGTCATCATGGCAGAGCTGGGGAAAGCCTGCCTTATAGATGAGCCTTCCCCCGGTTGGCAAGTTCCGCAGTCGCGGAAAGACCGTTTCCACTCCCGCGGGGAGAGCGGCCATCAGTTCCCCTGACGTCGCCGGTCGTCCAAACGGTAGACGATACGGGCTTTGTCGAGGTCGTAGGGGGACATTTCGAGCTTTACGCGGTCACCCGCGACGAGGCGGATGAAACGTTTGCGCATCCGGCCTGAGATGTGGGCGAGGACCAGGTGACCATTCTTGAGTTGCACGCGGAACATGGTGCCAGGGAGGACGGTATGGATGGTCCCTTCGATTTCTACCGCCTTATCGTTGTCGTCTTTTGCCATTGGGTTGATCAAACACAGGGAGCGCATTCAGGACACCAGTCCTGGAACCAAACTAAGTCACTCCACCGGGAAAACCTTTACCATGAAGGCAAATTTGAGAAAAGAAACCCCAATTTTCTCCCGATTCGTGGACTGGAGGTGAAAGGGCGGAACCTTCGCCGCGCTGCTGGGGGGATGCTTTTACCCTCAGACAGGGCTATCAATCCCAATCGAAAGCAGGCTGGAAACGGCTCCGGCAGGCCGAACCCGCCGGGCCGGAGGACGGGATGGAAGACCGCAGGAAGGCGTCCGGGCAGGCGGCGATCGGTCCCGTTTCGGAAGGCATCAGGTCGGTGCGTTGCGGATTCGCCGTCAATCCGTTGAAACAATTCTTGACGGGAAGTGGGAAACCCGTCAGGATGTCCCGCGAAGGTCCTGCGGACGCGTTTCTGAGCGATCCTTGCGGGCACCTTTTTCACCATCAAGCCAACCTATGAACGGACCCGATCTGACCCGCCGTCAACTCCTGCAGGCCGGCACCCTGAGTGCGCTGAATCTGGCGGTTCCGGGGCTGGTCATGGGAAGTGACAAATTTGACGCTTCCGGCAAAGCCGTGGCCTCCAAGAAGTCCTGCATTTTTCTGCTGCTCTGCGGGGGACCCAGTCACCTCGACACCTGGGACCTCAAGCCCGACGCGCCGTCAGAGATCCGCGGTCCCTACAATCCGATCCGGTCCAAAGTGCCGGGAATGCAATTGAGCGAGCTGCATCCCAAGCTTTCCAAAATCACCGACCAATTCTGCCTGATCCGGTCGATGCATCATCCGGGGCCGATCAACAACCACTTTGACGCCATGCACAACCTGCTGAGCGGGCAGTATGTGGAGCGTGTCCAGCAGGGGATCCCGGACAGTGCCCCCTACATCGGCTCGGTGGTCGCGAAGCACCTCCCCAGCGAGCGCAACCTCGTCTCCAATGCTTGGCTGATCAAATGCGTCGGCCCTCCGGTGTTCTGCGCGCCGAACATTGGCACCGGGGGCTACCTCGGATCCTCTTACGCTCCGGTTTTTGTCGGATCGGCCGACAACCATCCGGCGATGCCCGGTTTCAAACCTCCCGAGGTTTATGACAAGGTGGATTCCGGACGGATCCAGAGCCGTCATGAACTGCTCTCCACCATCGAATCGGACACCCTGCGCGACCATCCCCTCGGACGGGACTGGAATGACTTGCGGGAGATGGCCTTTGACGGGCTGACCCGGGTCGAGGGACGGGAAGCCTTTGAAATGGACCGCGAGCCGACCGCCGTGCGGGAGCGCTATGGGATGCATCCGCTCGGACAGAACCTGCTCCTCGCCCGCCGCATGGTCGAGGCCGGCGTGCGGTTCATCACCGTCAATGGCTGGACCGGTCCGGCTCCCGGCTCGGGCAACGGTCCGCCCAGCTCCAGTTGGGACATGCACGGCGGCAGCATGGGCATGGGCAACGCCTTTGGGACGGGATCCTATGGCATGGGATGGTGCCTGCCCCGGCTCGACCAGGCCCTGTCCGCCTTGCTGACCGATCTGAAGGAGCGCGGCCTGCTCGAGGACACGCTGGTCGTCGCCATGGGAGAGTTCGGGCGGTCGCCAAAAATCCAGACCAAGGGACCGCCCGGGCGCATCCACTGGCCCCAGTGCTTCTCGGCGATCGTGGCCGGGTGCGGAATCCGCGGCGGGGCGGTCTATGGCGAGTCTGACAAGACCGGCTCGGTCCCGGTCAGTCACCCCGTGACACCCCAGGATCTTCATGCCACGATCCTGCATGCGATGGGGGTGCCCTTGTTTGACGCCACCAAGAATACCGGTCTCGCCCGTCCGCAGTTCTCGACAGGCAAGCCGGTGCTCGGCCTGTTCGGTTGACGGCAGGTCACCGCCCTTCCGGACGAGTGGCAAGGGAATGATCGGACGTTCTCAGTTACTAACCAGCACGCTGTATTGGTAGGTGATCTTTTGTTCCGCACCTGCCGCCACCGCCAGTTTCCATTCGAGTTGATGGCGGGGATTGACACTGAAGACGCCTTCGTGCCTCAGGGTGTCCTGGGGAGCCAGTTCCGCTTCCTGGAGTTCGCCCGAGAAGCGAATCCGCATCAACAGCGTGACGGGCTGGCCCCGGTAATTGTGCACCGTGGCGGTGCCTTTCACCGTGGACCGGAAATAGCGTCTGCCTCCGATCCAGATTTCCTGTTCCCGTTTCCCGGGTTCCTCGACTTCCGTGTGATCGGCCTGCACGCTGAGAGCCTTGGTGATGCGGAGGCAGTTGCGCTGGCCCGGATTGGTCCAGTCGCTCCGGCTCTGTCCGCGGAATTTTCCCCCATCGCGGATCGTCGCCGAAGCGGTGGTCATGGGGAATTTCAGCGGATTCTCGAAGGTCACCGCATCCCAGGGATCGTCCGATCCATCAGCGGGAGTCCCCTGCTCGTTTCCGGTGTACTGGCCATGGGCGTTGCGGGTGTCCGGCACCGTCCATTCGACCACCCGTTCATAGCTGGTTTCGCCTGCCGCGACTTCGAGCGAAAGAGCATCCCCCTTGGCCAGAGTCTGTTTGCCGAGGGATTCAAAATGAAGGTCTTCACTGGCCGCTCCCGGTTCCTGGAGATCCGGCAGGGCCATGGCTTCGGCGCCCCGGTTGTTGTAAGCCATGGTGTTCTGCATCATGAGGCTGGATCCTCCCCGGCCCGGTTGGCTGGACAACTGCCCGAAAAATCCCGCCAAGGTGCTGCCCTGCCAAAGGGGAGAATCGACATGGGAGAAGGCCACATTGGGGAATCCGGAAATCAACGACAACTCCACGCCGGTAAGGGACATCAGTTCGTTTTTCACCACCGCGGTCTGGTTCAGCCGGAGGGTCTTGGCATCCTTCAAATCGACAAAATAGGAGGGCGCCCAAGTGGCTCCTTTCGTCAGGTAGGTGATGCGCACCGGTCCCGGTTTGGCAACGACAAAGAGGAGCACTCCTTGTTCCCGGGTTCCGGCGTCGCGCCGCGGCATTTCCAGCACTTCCACCCGGGTGATACTACCCAGTGAAACGAAGCGCCGTCCTGTGTCCGCCGGCTCCTTGGCATCCTCGGAACCCTGCAACACAAGGAATCCTCCCGTCGATGGAACGGGGGCCGGGGGCACGGTGCCGTTGTGCAACCGGGAGGAGTAGCTGAAGGGATCCGACTCATACTGGGTGTTCCAAACGCGGGGAGTTTCCTTGGGTTCCGGCATTTTCCAAACGATCCCGGTGATCTCCGCGGGAGGCGTGTTCGGCGCGGTCGAAAGCGTCAGCCTGACGGTGGCTCCGGCGAGGTCTGTTTGCAGGGTGCCGGTGGGAAGATTCACGCTGTCCGGATCCGCCACTTTGCGCGCGGTGCTCCGCACGACGACAGATCCCTCGGACTCGACGAAGAAGGTTCCATGGACACAGCGCGGCGGATCTTCCCACCGATAGATGCCCGGCGCGCCGGCCTCGAAAGAGGCGTGAACCACGCAGAGTCCGTTTTTGAACAAACCCACGGAATCGATGTTCGGTTGGATCGCGATTTCTTCCGCCGGGAGGGCCCGGGAAGTGGTGATCAAGAGGAGGAGGAAGGCGGCTCTTTTCATGGCATCCCAGCATAGCCCCAGAGAACCCTTCCTGTCAGGAGCGGGGTTGTAAAAGGTTTGTCAGGGCAGGGACACCCCGGACAGCCTGCGGGGGGTGGAGTTCCTGGATCGATTGGCAGATCAGCGAATCAGGGCGGGGAGAGAACCCCTCGAGGCGGGGAGGCCGGTCCGCGGAATTCCTGTGTTACGCGCCTTCTGCGCCCCTCGTTGCCGACTCCTGATCCCTGGATCCTTCTCGTAATCGTGCATAGACAACGGCGTCCTGGGAAAGTGAGGGATTGGGGTGGTGCAATCGGAGGGATCGTTCGCGGCGGAAGCCTGCCTTTTCCAACGCCCGCTGGGAGGACACGTTGGTGGTGAAAGGCATGGCGCAGAGGCGTTGAATGTGGAAGTGTTGGAAGATGTGGTCGGCGAAACAATGAATTGCCCGTGGCATGATCCCCTGGCCCCGGTGGGACGGAATCAGCCAATAGCCGAACTCCGCGCTGATCGCTCCCGACTTCAGGTCCCCGTCAATGCCGATCGCGCCAATCAAGACTCCTTCGGGAGCCCGGATGGCGAACATGGTGGTTGGGGAACCCGACGCCGGCACGCAATGGTCGAGCCACTCCTCGACCGTTTCTCCGGTGCAGGGGCGGGGCATTCCGAGCAGGTGGCGCGAGATTTCCGGATCCGAAAAGTGATCGAGGAAGGCCGACTTGTCGCTCCGCAGGATGGGGTTCAGGATAAATCCTCCTTCCAGTATCAAAGAGATCGAAGCGTCGTTGTTCATCGGTGCTCCCGGTGGGTGCCGAACGTGGCCCGGTGCGCCACAAGGGCAGGGGCCGTGACGAGGGCGGGGTGGTGGATACTATGACTTCGAACCGTCGCTCAGGCAAGGAACAGCCCGTGCCGGCATGAGGGGGGCTGGCAAGGACTGCCGGGGAGGTTGCCGGACGCGACCAGGTTCGTTCGACGGATATGGTGAGAATCCTTGATCTCCTTCCGGGGTTTTCATACCATCTCTGCCATGCGTTTCCCACTCCTTCCCTTTCTGGCTGCCGGTTCTCTTTGGGGGACTCTGGCATTGGCTTCCGATCCCACATCCTGGCCTCGGTTCCGCGGAGAGAATGGTTCCGGAGTGGCCCAGGGACTGACGTTTCCGGCGCAATGGACCGACTCCGATTTCCGCTGGAGGGTGGACCTTCCTGGCGAAGGCAACGGCTCTCCCGTGGTCTGGGGAGACCGGATTTTCCTTCTCACGGGATCGGCTTCCGCTCCCCGCAAAGGGAAAGGCAAAGGCAAAGGGAAAAAAGTGGCGGAAACGACGACGGATTCCGCGGTGGCGGAAGCGGTCCCGCAGGAATGGCGACCGATGTGTCTCAGCACCCGCGACGGTTCGGTCATCTGGGAGGCGACACTGGGAGGGGGGACCTTCCAGGGGCACAAATTCAACAGCCCGGCCAGCTCCACGCCGGCGGTTGACGCGAAGCGCGTGATTTTCACCTGGGGCACCGCGGAACAACTCACCATGGTGGCCTTCTCTCACGCGGGAGAGAAACTTTGGGAAACCGCGCTCGGGCCGGTGGCGGGAGGTCACGGCTACGGGGGGTCGCCCGTGTTGTGGAAGGATCTGGTGGTGTTGAACAATGATCAGGAGGATCAAAAGGGAAACCTGCTCGCGGTCGATGCGCTGACCGGCCACGTGAAATGGACCGTGCCCCGCCACAGCCAGCGCATCAGCTACTCGGTGCCCTGTGTTTTCCAAAGTGGCGGGAAGGATCTGATGATGTTCACCAACTGGCAGCACGGGTTCACCGTGATCGATCCCGTCGACGGGCGGGTCGTGGCGGAGAAGAGTCTTTTCGACACCAAGACGAACGAGAGGGCCATCAGCAGTCCCGTTGTGGCGGGCGATCTGATCATCGGCACCTGCGGCTTTGCCGCGAATCCCAAGCAGTGTGTCGCGGTGCGGTATGAAGAGGGGACGGGGATCGTGCAGGCTTGGCGGATCGACCGGAACGTGCCGCACATTCCCTCGGTGCTCGCCCTCGGAGAACGTGTTTTTCTTTGGGATGACTCCGGGATCGTGACCTGCGTGAAGCGGGCCGATGGGGCCGAAGTGTGGAAGGCTCGGCTGCCCGGGATCGAAGGGAAGTGTTTCGGATCGCCCGTCAGTGATGGAACCAAGATTTTCTGTGCGGACGAAACCGGCAATGTCCATGTCATCGCGGTGGCGGACGAACTCCAAACGCTGGGCATGAACCGCCTCGGGGATCTCTGCCGGAGCACTCCGGCGGTGGGTGACGGAGCCATGTTTGTCCGCACCGCGGGGAAATTGGTGGCCATCAACGCCGCCGGACACTGATTTCTCCCCGGGACGTTCCCGGCGCGGACCTTTCCCTTTTTCCTCCCATCCTCTGCCCATTCATGTCGTCCTTTGTCATCGCCATCTTTCTCAGTGCATTCCTGCTCTTCCAGGTTCAGCCCATCGTGGCCCGCGTCATCCTGCCCTGGTATGGTGGCAGTCCGGCGGTGTGGACGACCTGCCTGCTGTTCTTCCAGGCCGGCCTGCTTGTCGGTTATGGATATGCCCACGCATTGGTCAGCCTGCTGCGGCGTCATCCGTCATGGCAGTGCGGCATTCATGCCGGGCTAGTTCTCCTGTCGTTGCTGAGTTTGCCGGTTATGCCGCCGGAATCGTGGAAGCCGGTCACGTCCGGAGCGAACCCGGTCGATGACATCCTGCTGCTGTTGGCACGGACAGTGGGCCTGCCTTATATCGTGATCTCGGCTTCAGGGCCATTGCTCCAGCATTGGTTCGCCCGGGCCGCTGCAGGGCGGTCTCCCTACCGGCTCTATGCGGTCTCGAATGCCGGATCGCTGATTGGGTTGATCAGTTATCCTTTTCTGGTCGAGCCTTCCCTTCGGCTGGGGCAGCAGTCCTGGCTGTGGACCGGGGGGTATCTGGTGTATGGAGTCCTGGTGGCTGCCTGCGCATGGGTGCTTCTCCGGAGGGCTCCCTGCGCCGGGGAAGTGGACCCTCCCGGAATCACGGAGCCGGAGGTGACTTCGGCTGGCAATTGGACCGACCGCGTTCTCTGGGTGGCTCTGGCGGCCTGTAGTTCGATGCTGCTGCTTTCGACGACGAACCAGATGTGCCAGGACGTGGCGGTGGTCCCATTTCTCTGGGTGTTGCCACTCAGTTTGTATCTGGTTTCATTCATCATCAGTTTCGACCATTCCCGCTGGTACCGGCGTTTGATTTGGATGCCCTACACGGCGGTCTCGATCGGAGCGGTGATGACGATGATCTACCTGGATGTCGGTTCCGCGGACTTGAATCCTCACCTCGCCCTCCAGGTCGTCCTCTACTGTTTTGCGCTCTTTTCAGGCTGCATGGTGTGCCATGGGGAACTGGTCCGGCTCAAGCCGGCGAGCGATCACCTCACAGGATTTTACCTCGCGATTTCTCTCGGCGGCGCGCTGGGGGGGATGATGGTCAGCTTGGTGGCGCCACAGTTGTTTTCCGGCTACTGGGAGTTCTACCTTGCGTTGGTGATCCTCGCGGGGTTGATGGTTCTGACTGTTCTGCGGGATCGGAAGGCTTTTCGTTGGGCACCCTTGGCGTGGTCCTGTGCCGTATTTTTGGCAGCTGGTGCCGCGATGTTGATCATGACCAGTCTTTGGATTGTCCGGGAATCGGGGGAGGGGGTGGTGGCCCGGGCACGCAGTTTCTACGGGGTTTTGCGGGTCAAAGAGCGGTCTGCCCTCGTGGGTGAAGAATGGCTTACGGAGCGCAGCCTGCTGCATGGACGGATCAGTCATGGACGGCAGTATCCCGGCAGCGATCTGGAGCACCTGGCCACGACCTATTACAGTGAAGGAAGCGGTCCTGACGCGTTGTTTGCCTCGCATCCGGCCCGGAATAATAACGGAACTCCATTGAAATACGGAGTCATTGGTCTTGGAACCGGCACCTTGGCGGCCTATGCGCGGAACGGTGACACGGTGCGGATATATGAGATCAATCCGCAAGTGGAACGCTTCTCGCGCACGCACTTCACCTACTTGAGGGACTGCCAGGGCACCGTGGAAGTGGTGCCCGGCGATGCCCGCATTTCACTCACCCAGGAATTGGCGGCTGGTAATTCCGGGGAGTTTGATTTTCTGTTTGTTGATGCCTTCAGCGGCGATGCCATCCCGATTCACCTCATCACGAGGGAGGCCTGTGAACTGTATTTCCGTCATTTGAAACCGGGCGGGGTGCTGGCCATTCACACCACAAACACCCATCTGAATCTGACCGATCCGGTCCGCACCATGGCGCGCACTTTGGAGGCGGACAACCTGCAGGTGGAGCATGTTCCAGAACCGGACGGCGGCGGGGCGGACGACTATTCCCAATGGGTGCTGGTCAGCCGTGATCAGACGTTTCTCAATCAGTTGCGAAAGCAGGGATGGGCAACCGAATGGGAGCGCGAGGCCAAAAGCATTCTGTGGACCGATGACTACAGCAACCTTTGGCAGGTGTTGAATTGGAATAACTGAGACGGCGTCACCGCCGACCGGTCACCCGGATCAAGGCTTGGAAGCCTCCTGACGGGAGAGATTCTCGCGGAATTGCTTCACCTCCAAGGCTTCCAGCAGTTTTTCCTGTCCGGCGAATTCATCCTGCAAGGCGAGCAGGGCACGGTCATACTGGGCCACGAGAATTTCCTCATCTTTCCGCCGTTGTTCCTCGTACCCCAGGCGGGTCTGGCGATAAGTGCGGCGGAGAGCGAGGAGAGTTTCGCTCGTTCCGGGGGCGTCGGTGGGCGGAATGTTCCTGGTTTCTTGGACGGTCCGACCTTCCTCGGTCAGAGCGGCGACCAACCCGGCATTTGCTTCCGCTTCGGCTTTCAGCAGGGCATTTTTGAGATGCTCCAGGTAGTAGGTGTTGAGTTTGAGCAGGGATTCGTCGAACGGCCCCGAGACTCGCTCGGCATAAGCTTTTTCCAGGGTGCCCTGCAGGGTTGCGATGCGCTCCCCGGCTTCGGTGACCGGCTTGGCGAGCTCCGTCTCCGGTTCCGGGGTGGGGGTCTCTTGGGCGGGTAGGGAGACCACCGCCACTGGATTGGGGCCGTCAGGAGTGGAGGGAATTTTTTTGACAGGCTTGTCATCCGGTTTCCAGACGAGGGCGAACTCTTTGGTCAGAAGGATGCGGGAATCGCGCAGGCGTTCGCCCATCCCCATGCCAATGCCCGGGCCTCCATTGGACGGTTGGGCTCCCCGTGGAGGGCGGATCAGCCACCGGCCTGATTCCTCGAGCCTGACGGCGATGGCCGCGCCCGCGGGGAGTAGCGCGTCGGCCGTCTCCTTACCGTAAGAGATGGCCTCGGGTTCCGGAGATTCCCAGATCATCCCGGCACCATCCACAAGAAGGGCATAGGCGCCGTAGGGATTGGCGACCACCGCGCTGGCAAGGATCCCCGGAGGGGCCGGAACTGGGGGGCTGCCTTGGATGGTTCCCCAGATGCGGAGCCTCCCGTCGCGGAGCAAGGCCAGACTCAGGTCTCCACCGGCTGCGATCGCCTTCACCGGACCGAGATCGGAGGGGACGAGAGCGGCTGGAGAGGTTCCCCAACCGAGGACCTCACCGGATGGCGTCATCGCCAGAGAATGGCCGGACCCGGCGGCGAGGGAGGCCACCGGCGGGAGTCCGGCGGGGAGGTCACACTGGCCCAGCGAGTTGTCCCCCCAGGCGTGAACGGTGCCGTCCTCGAGGAGGGCGAGAATATGACGACCTCCCACGGCCACTTCGGTAACCGGTTGACCGGCGACGGTGGGCGGAACCTCGGTTTGATGGTAGGTGTCGTCGCCCCACACGACCAGGTTGCCATCATGTTCCAAAGCCACGGCGAAAGCCTCCGCGGGGAGTCGGTTTTCCGTCAAGGTGAAGCCAAGCCAGAGATCCCGGACATGCCGAAGCTTGGGCGGGACTTCCCGCAACGGGTTGCTTCCGGCCTTTTCGCGGTCAAAAGGCAGGAAGGTCACGCGTCCGGCTCCCTCGTTGGGGGGGAGTTTCCCCGGGTAGGCGCTTCCCGGGCGTTTCATGCCGAGCTTGTCGCGGAAGGCGGCGAGCCCGGGACGCTCTGCCGGATCTGCCGGGCGCGATCTTGCCGGGGGGACTTCAGTCGGAGGATCGCCTTTCTTTGGCGGAAGATCCGGACCTGGAGGGGGGGAAGTGACCGGGGACGGCAGGGTGGCCACCACCTGGTTGGTTTTTTGCTCGAGACGGTCGCGTTCTTTCCTGCCCGCTAAGGAAATGCCAATCAAGAGGAGGACCACCAGAGCGCCTCCGGCCCAGAGGAGCCGCCAGGGGCGTTTCATCGGATGCGGAGGGGGCGGACCCGCGACAACGGAGGGATGGCTCGTGGTCGGTTTGGTCAGGCCTCCATGGGTGACGAGACCTTTGCGGGACGCCTGCGCACTTTCACCGACCAGCAGAGCGACCGGTTCCTTGGTATGGCTCCGGATCGCGGTGAGCGCGGTGGTAATGTCGGCCGCATCGGCGAAACGGTCTTTTGGCTCCGCTTGCATCGCCCTGAGGACGAGCCGGTCAATGCGTTTGTCGCACGCGGGATTGACCTCGCTGGGCAGGGGATAGGCCCCGCGGGGCAGTTTGCCGGTCAGCATTTGGTACATGACGACCCCAATGGCAAAGATGTCGGCCCGGTGATCGACGGCGAGTTCTCCGGAAATTTGTTCCGGAGCCGCGTAGTCGGGTGTCCCCATCGACAAATTGGTCACGGTTTGGGGACTGCCGCCCTCGGTTCCGGCGAGTTTGGCGAGCCCGAAGTCGGCAATTTTGACGTTGCCCTCGGAAGTGATGAGAATGTTCGCCGGCTTGATGTCCCGGTGCACGATTCCGTGCTGATGGGCGTAGTGCAGGGCGTCGCAGATCTGGGGGATCCATCCATGGAAATGCTCCATGGTCAGTCCTCCGGTGGTCATGATGCGGTGCAGGTCGGCGCCCTCCACATACTCCATGACGAAAAACAGGCCGGAAGGGCACTCTCCGAAGTCGTAAACGCCGATGATGTGGGGGTGACTGAGTTGGGCCATCGCCTGCGCTTCGCGTTCGAAGCGCTGGGCAAAATCAAACCCCTCCACGTCGGGGAATTCCGGCAGGATTTTCAGGGCCACTTTGCGGTTCAACTTGCGCTGGACCGCCTTGTAAACCGCACCCATGCCTCCATGGCCCAGGATGCCGAGGATCTCGTACTGGGGCAGGTTGGCCTGGAGCTCCTCCACGGTCGGGGCGTGAAAGGCAGGCTCCCCCCGGGAACGCTGGGAAGCGTTCGATGCGGCGGGTTCGTCTGCGGTGATTCCTTCTTCGTCAGGCACGGTGACTCAATGGGGGGTAATATCCCCCGGATTCAACCCTCTGTCATGCGGAGAGTTCCGCCGCCATTGGGCACGGCATTGCGCGGGGACATGACCCCAAGCCGGCATTAGGGGGCGACTTCCGTTTCCGGATCCGATCCGGGCGCGGGGTTCTCTTGCGGGGCGACCTCGGGGGAGGCACTTTCCGGCCCGGGCACTGCCTCCTCGGTCTCCGCGGGGGGGGCCGTCGCCTCGGTAGCGATCACCGGGCTGTTGGAGACCGTCGCGGCCTCCCCCGGGGACTGCTCTGCGCCAACCTCACTCCCTCCGGCGCTGGCCGGTCCAGAGTCTGAGTCTGCCGTCGCCGATGCTTCCGCGTCCGCTGTTGGCGCCTGGGCTTTGGGGGGAGGGGGCGCCGTTTTGGCGATCTCTATCCTGCTGTCGGGATATTCGATGATATAGCCCTCCATGACGAGCCAACGGAGGTCGGAGAGAAGTTCCATTTCGCCGGGAAACGGCTCGCGCAGGGCGGGGTTCTCCCCCTTTTTGGGAATCACGTAGCCGGGCAGTAGCTTGGCCAACAGGTGCACCACCTTGCCATCGGGCTTGGACCGGACAAAGTCCACGATGGACTTGATTCGTTCCGTCAATTCGGCTTCGTCAGGAATGAAGCGTGGCTTGGCCACGGTGACGAAGAGCGCCTTCTTTCCGCGCTTGAAGAAGCGGAGTCCCTGGCTTTCGAAGGCCGTGCACAATTCTTGAATCAGCTTGAGAGGGAATCCCCGGCGTTGCTGTTCGGTCTCGTGGCGCAGTTTTTCAAGGAGCGCATGGGAGAGCAGACGTCCGGGAACATCTCCGGCGACAAACGCCTCGTTGGTCTGGCGGACGGCATCATCCGCAAAATGGGTTCTGAAATGGCGTTCCACCTCCTCCTGGGATCGCAGAACTTCCCTTGGGGCGGCCGGGGGTTCCGGTGCGGAGGCCATTTCCGCCGCGATCTCGGTAATGTCTTCGACCGGATCCGCAGGGGCCTCCGCGGCGGATTCTCCTGTCCCAGCGGTGGCAGGCTCGTCCTCGGCTGCTTCGGGAGCCTCCTCGGGAGCCCCTTCGGAAACGGTTTCTGGTGTCGTCTCCCCGTCCTGAATGTCAGCAACGGGCAAGGTGTCGGCGGCTTCGGTTACCGGGGCAGCGGAGCTTTCAAGGGATGGGTCCGCCTCCACTGACGGTTCGGCGGGCGCATGGGCGGCTTCCGCGGCAGCCTTCTCCGCGGCTTCTTTCTCTGCGGCGGCTTTGGCCTCAGCGAGACGGGCCGCGATCCGCGCGTAGCGCTCCTCCTGGCTCAGCGCGGTGTAGTGCCGGACTTTGGTGACGAGTTCTTTCCACTTCTCCAATGTCTCCGGATCCTTGCGGATCTCAATCCTCGATTTGTAGCGCTCCAGAGGCATGTCGGAGTAACGCTCGCGGTGCAGGCGTTGCAGATTGCGCTGGTAATCGTGGTGATTGGGGGGGCCCAGAATGCGCCCGCTCAATCCGCAGACCGCGACCGCCGGGAAATTGCCCTTGGGAGGATCAATGACCACATCCTCGACATCGTAATATTCGCGGAGGATCCGGGTTTTGGAGGCGTGATTGATGGCTTCCTCACGGGCCAACCAAACCGAACCATCGGCGGGACAATAGAAAAGGGTCGATGGCTCGATGACTGGCGTTTCGCCCTGCTTCGATTTGTGGGGACGGAAAATGACGGTGTAGCGGTCACGGGATCCCATCACCATGCGGGCCACATCGAAGATGGGGTAGGCACGCCCGGTGGAGCGGATGTGCTTGGCCAGGGCATCGACGGCCTGCTTGGTGGGACGGAGAATGACATCCACCCCGGGGAGGGGATCCGCCATCTGGGGGGGCGGACCTTTATGGCGACCCGGGTGGCCTCCCCGGCGGTCACCTTGGTAGGGGCCTTTCCCTTGTCTTTGGGGGCCGTCTTTCCAAGGCGGGCGGGGCCCTCCTGGACCTCTCCCGCCATCTCGGGCGGGGCCACCGGCTCCCGGTCCGCGGTGGTCGGAGGGCTGGCGTGGTCCGCGGTCCGAGGGCGGTCGGCTGTCCCGACCCCGGTCCTGTCCCCGGCCCCGGTCATCCCTGCGGTTTTTGTCGAAAGGGCGCCGATCTCGTGCGGGGCGGTCGGCAGTGCCGTAATCCGCCTGATCCTCTGAGACCCTGGGGGCTCCCGGTTCGCCGGCCATCTTTTCCAGATCGGAGGCCCAATTGGGCATGAGATCGCGGGCTGACAACCCGAACGATTCTTTATCGCTCATAAAACAAACAGACGGTGGGACTGGGGAGGAAGTGCCTCTGACAGGCGGGGGTGAAGTGTTTCAGCTTCCAACATAGCACAAGGGGCCATGGAAACCGCAGGGATTCTATGTCAATTGCGCGAATAACAAAGTGAAATCACTCTTTTCGAAGCGGGTCGGTGAACCATGTCAAGGGGATGCGGGTGATCCGACCGTGGGTCAGTCCGTTGCCGGTGGTGCGGTCGCCTGCGCAATGGCCGAGAAGAACCGCATCTCCCACCACTTCCAGAGCGGTGTAGCAATACCAGCCATTGGGGTCGTTGTAGAGGGTGCGAGATTCCGACCAAGTGGCCCCATCATCCAGAGAGACTGCGGCACTGAGCGGGGTGCGCCTCCCCCGCAGGGACGGATCAATCTGGGAATGGTCATTCCACACAGCGAGCAATCCGCCCTTTCCGGGCAGGCGTTTGATGGTGGCCGGACTGGTGGGGGAGCTGAGCCGCGGGGCTGGCTGAAAGTCACCGAAGGTGTCTCCGCCATCGGTCGACCGAGTGACAAATTGACTTCCTCCGGTGGTGCGGCAGTAGAGGAGCACCGCGTCATCACTCAGTTCGACGGCTCCGGGTTCCTGCAAAGAAACCACTTTGCCGTCAATCTGCGGGCTGGGCCGTTCGCTGCGACTCGATCGCCAGGTCTTGCCGGAATCATCCGAGATCCAGCACAGGATGGTGGCGTCTCCGTGGAATTTCGGTCGGGCCGGGTCCGTGTGGCGGGCGGAAGGAAGTAGCAATCTGCCCGATTTGAGGACGCAGAGGCGGTCATTGTTGACCACGTAGTAGCCCACCAGAGCATCCGGAATGATCCCGACGGGCGCGGACCAGGTCTGCCCTTCGTCGGCGGAGTATCGCAGGACTGGTCGGCAGTCGGTCCAGGAATTTTTTCGCAGATAGAGCAGGGCGATCCGCTGGTCGGGCAGGCGTTCGAGGGAAACCGACATGATGTTTTCCCCCCCTTCATTGGCGAGGACGAGAGCATCAGCGGTGGTCCAGGTGCGTCCGCCATCGGAGGAATCCCGCGCCGCAAGATGGGCCGGGGCATTGTCCGCGCCTCCGCTGCCGGTGAAGTGCGTGTAGATGAAACGGATTCGGCCGTCCTTCAGCTGGATGAAATCGCCCTCGCTGTTGCGCGGATTGTCCGGGCCGGGTGGCAATTCAAGGACGGCAGTGGGGCCATCCGGCCCGGCGGCCCGGATCCTGGCGGGGAAGAGGACGATGAGAACGAGGACGAGAAAATGTGGAATCCTTTTCATGACGAGAACGGCCGACCTATCATAGCCCTTTCCCGGTCCCGATGACAATGGCTTTTGGTTGTTTGGACCATGGGTGAAACCGTTGGTTGCCATGCGAGAAGGAAAATTCAAACACCGCCTTTCTTGGCACGGCTGAACCGGCTCTGGCGCTGGGCGGGATCTTCAGGCCGGCTCGGCGGAGTGGCTTTCGCGGCAGGATCTGTCG
The DNA here is from genome assembly GCA_024233005.1 of Akkermansiaceae bacterium. GTDB lineage: Bacteria > Verrucomicrobiota > Verrucomicrobiia > Verrucomicrobiales > DEV007 > JACKQE01. The sequence goes on from JACKQE010000005.1 coordinate 159,680, forward strand.
GGGACCCGGGAGTTCCCGAGAGCGGAGGCGGTGATTGGGTTGACGGTGCCGCGCCGGCTTCGTTGGCATCTTCTACCACCGGAGGGGCGGCGGTCAAACGACCCGTCTTCTGCCGAGCCTTGCTGGGTTTTGCCAGGCGGCGAAGCGAAGCTGCGGACCACTCCGGCATTCTCCACCCGGTGCGGGTGATGAGAGCTTCGAGGAGGATAAGCATCAGCAGCGCCGTGGCGAGCCAGGGGAGAATGCCGGAGTAATCGCGGTGGACCGGACGCAGCCAGGCTTTCGACAGATCGAGCAATTCTCTACCGCCGCTGGAGGACGAGATCGCCCTCAGTTCGTTGACCCGTTCCTTGTCAAAAGCCCATTCATGGGAACTGCCGAGCACAAGCGGGCCAAAAGGCAGAGCCACTTTGCCCAGTTGGACGGCTCCCCGGATCACTTCGCCTTCTTTGACAGGAGTGCGGATCGTGAAATGCCCCGGTTGAAGGCGTTCCCAGGTCAGCTCGGACGTTTCTTCGGCATGGAGCCCTTTGGAGAAAAAGGCTCGGGGGGGATTGGCGGCAATGCGCTCGATCCACTCATCGTCGTAGAGCAGTTCCAGCGTGAGTTCGGATCCGTCCAGCGTCTGCCGGATGCCGATGCCGGGGGGGACGGGGTCTCCCATGAGCCAGCGGTTGGCGGTCTGGACGAAGTCTCCCAGCTTGGGCCAGGCGCGGACCTTGGTGGAAAAATCGCCGCCCATCGGGAAGGAAACGGCGGCACTGCGCCCGATACCGCGGCGTCCGTAGGCCACCAGCGGCGCTTTGTATTCGTCCGTGCTGACCAGGGCCGCGGCATCTCCGGGCCGGACATAACTGAGATTGTAACCATCGACCTGCTTCAGCCAGTCGAGATCCCGGTTGGCGATTTCATGCCAGGTGCCGGTGCTGAGCGCGCTGACTGCTTCCTCGACAAAGGTCGAGCGGGCCACGGAGACAGTTTCCTGAGCGAAGATGTTGGGTAGGTTTGCCGCATCCTCCGTGAAAAACATGCGTCCTTTGCCCCGTTTGGCAATGTCTTCAATGAAGGCGGCATCGGAGTCCGCCTTTGTGCCCAGCCCGATCACACTGATGGTGGCGCCATTCTTGGTCATGTCATCGATCAGGTTCCGGTAGTCCCCTGGCTCCTCGGAGTCGGCGGCGTCGGTGAAAAGAATGATATGGCGCTGGCCATACTCCGCTTTCTTGAGGGACTCCCAGGCGGCACGAAGACCGGTGTAGACATAAATGCCGCCACCGGTGCTCTCCACTCCGCGGATCCGTTTCACGAGTTCGGAACGGCTTTTGCCGACCTGGAGCAGCGGAGCGACCTCATGGGCGGAACTGTCCACGGCATAGACGGTGACCAGATCCTGGTCGCCGAGCAGTTCCACCCCGCGCGCCGCGCCTTCATCGGCGAGGGCCATTTTGGTGTGTCCGCTGGCCACGGTCATGCCCATGGAGCCGCTTCGGTCCATCACGATGGCCATTGCCACCGCGAGTTTGCGGTGTTCGGATCTCAGTTCCATGGCCACCGGCATCAGCGGATCCAGCGGGGATTCAAAGTAGCCTCCCGCTCCGAAGCTCTGCTTTCCCCCGATCATCATGAGGCCACCGCCCTGGCTGGTCACAAAAAAGTCGAGCGCCTTGAGAAACTCGATCGGCACTTCCCAAGCCGGCACGTTGTTGAAGATGACATTCTTGGCTCCGGCGAGGTTGCCCACCGTGAGTTGGGAAGCATCGGTGTGCATTTCCACCAGGAATCCCTGGGCCCGCAGAATGGCCGCCACCGGATCATCGGGATACTTGGTCAGCAGCACGACCCGGGGACCCGCCACAATGTCGACCCAGCCTTCGAAGCGGTTGTTGCCGGGGAAGGCATCCTTTTCGGGGGCGATGGAAACCTCATAGCGGTGCCCGCCGGGAGAGGCCAGTCGGTCCGTGAAGCGGAAGGTTCCTTTCCCTTCCGCGATCTTCACCAGAGTCTTCCCAAGCTCCTGTCCATCCCGCACGATGACGAGCGGGATTTCCGCGTCACTGTTTCCCGCGAGCGCGACATCGATGACGTAAGGCTCGCCCACCTGAGCCCGGGAGGGGAGTTCGAGCCGGTCGACCCGCCAGTCCACGGATTGAGGGGCCGTGAGGAGGCGAAAGTCGAGCGGGATCTCCAGCGATTTCAGCTTCTCCGCGATGCCGCCGAGCGGTTCGGTGCTGTAGCCATCGGTGAATGCCAGAATCCGGGTGTGCCGGTCCCGGTCCGCCAGCGCCAGCACATCCTCCAATGCCAAAGCGGTCCGGGTTTCTCCCCGGCTGGCCGGATACAGGGCCGTCTCGGCATTGTTCTGGGTCACGACCTCGGAGGCGTAGTCCACGAATCGCAATCGGTCCGCGGCCCCCGGTTTGGCATTCTGCAGCAGCTTCTTCCACTCATCAATGCCCTGGTCCACCATTTCCTGGGCCGAGGCGGAGCGGTCGACCAACACCCAGAGATCCATCTGGTTGCGGAGGCGCTGAAATCTCGGATCGCACAGGGCGAGGATCGTGGTCAGAACCGCCGCCAACCGGAGCGGCCGCCAGAGCTTGAGGCGACGGAAATACCAGCCCGCCAAAGCCAGCAGAGGGATCAGGATGAGGAACTGGGGGGCTTCGAGTTTCAGGGGTGTTTCGTTGGCTGGAGGTGGGCAAGGGTGGCTGGCCGGAGGGAAGACGCTCAGGTCGTGACAGGTTGGACGTCACCAGGGTTGGGGCGGGGGCGTTCAACAAACCACCACGCCAGCAGGAGAGCAGCGAGGGTCATTAGAAGCCAAAGCTGCCAGCGGGAATCCTCCACCGCGGTTTGGGCCTGGGTTTTCGCGGCCGCCGGGTTCACCGTGCTGATGCTGGCGGCTCCTCCGAGGTCCGATTCCCGGCTGTCGGCAAAATGGGCGGCGGCGGTGAGCAGGGTGGTCTCCCCCTGGCGCACCGTGAAATAGCCGGGAGCATCGGGGGCTCGCAGCAGCGGAACCTGGAGCAGGGGGATCTCCTCCCGCGTTGTTGTGGTGGCTTCGCCCGGGATGGCGGACACGCTTTCAACGCGGAGCGGTGGAGCGCCCGCGCTGGTCTGGCAGGCCAGTGGGACCGCTTGCAGGGTTTCGAAATTGAGAGTTTCCGGGGCGATTTTTTCACGACGCAGGGACTCGGCGAACCGATGCGCGAGCACCACGAATCCCGGCTGACGCTCCGCATTCGAGCGGGTGAAGTCGAAATTGAAGATCAACTGGTGCCGTCCTTCCGAGGTCCTGAGGAAGACCAGAGCCCGCGAACCCTGCCATAGGAGAACGGTGTCACTCGCGATCCTGGGGATTTCCGGGGAGTCGCGACCGATGAATCCCTGCCAGTTCAGACCTTCGACAAGGGGATGGTTTTCCGCCGCCACCGCTCCTGTGAGAAAAGCCCCGGGGGCGGAAACGCCCTGGTGCAGATAGACGAGGGCTGTCGCCGCAGGTTCCCGCGGATCCAAGGGGTCGTAGGAAACCAGCGAAAGATCGGCGTTCTGGCCGGGCTCCGGAACGCCGGTGTGATCGAGGGTGGCCGAGACTTCCCGGAGCAAGGGAGCGAGATCCTCGGGAGCGGTCACCGTCACCGTCAGCTTTTTGGGGCTTGGGAGCACCAAGGGCAGGACGTCGTCCAACGAAAAAGTATCGGGGGTGAGGTGCAGAGCGGCATGGTCCGCACCTTCTGGAAAGGTCCCCCGGAGCGTGCGCATTTCGCCCGGAGCCAGCGTGATTTCGGCGGCCTGGGTCCGGCTCTGTCCGGTGCTGAGGAACCATTGGCGGGTCTGGGGGATGTCCGCGTGGTTGCGGATCAGGGCCAACCAGACCTGCTTGCCGGGTTCCGCCGGTGCCGTCGCTGCGCCTGGCTCTCCGGCGCGGATGAGGGTTGATTCATCGACAAACCGCACCCCGGCAAAACCAACGTTCGCTGTTTTCTCCCCCACGGCAATGAGGGCGGCATTGTAGGGAAGCACTTCCTGGATGTGATCGGTGACGAGAATGACCGAACCCTCCTCTCCCGCGAGGGATCGGGCCACCCTCAGGGCGGGCGTGAAATCATGGCCGGCGCCGTAAGGGCGCCACTGCTCAAGAGCCTCCAGCAGCGGGGGGATCTCGGTACCGTTGAAGACCGGCTCCCCGAAACGGCGAGAATCCAGGACGACATACTCCTCGCGGCGGAACAGTTTGCCCAGACGGCTGAGTTCGCGGTTGAGGGATTCCCGGAGAGCAGGGCGGAAGGCGCTCATGGAGGCCGAACCATCGAGCACCACGACCACCCGGTGCACCGCTTCCGGGCGTTCCCATTGCGGCTGGGCGAGGATCCAGGTCAGGAGCAGCACCATGAGGAGTTGCAGCCATAGGGGCACTGAGGATCTCAGATGCTCAAAGCGGCGTCCGCTGACGCTTTCCCGTCGCAGTTGTTGCAGGAGAAACAGCGTGCTCACGGTGACGACACGGGATTGCCGCTGCAGAAAGTGAATCAACAGGATGGCCGGTATGCCCAGCAATGCCCAGAATCCGAGGGGATTGGCGAAGGAGAATCCTGAGAACATGTCAGCGGGGGGCCGGGAGTTGGTTCAAAGGTCCGGGGTTCACTGGAGTTCCAACGCCCCTTGGGAGAGGGCTTCCAATTGGAGGGCTTGCTCGAACGGACGGTCCACGGGAATGCGGGCGAGGGGGACGTCGTACTTGCGGGCGAGGGCTCTCCAGGCTCCGAAATGCTTTTGATAAGCGGCAAGGTAGGCCTGAAGGAGTCGGGAATCGATGCGTTGGGCTTGCTTTTCCCGGGACTCGGCCTCGATGAACTCATAATTGCCTTCCCACTCCGGCTGGCATTCCTCCGGCGCAAACGGGGCGAGGATGAGCCCCCGTCCGCGTCCTCTGACGAGGGCGCGGAGCAACGTTTCCGGAGGCGCCGGATAGAGCAGATCACTGATGAGAATGCGCAAGCTCTGAGGCCGAAAGGGGAGGCTGAAAAGATCGGGCATGGCGGCGGGGCCGGTTGCGGGAAGGGCCGCCGCCCGGGTGACCCAGGCATGGGAATGGATCGAGTCGTCCGAAAATCGCTCATGGGCACCGGCTTTGACCACGGTAGCGGTCACGGACGCACCGCCCGATTGGGCGCTCGACCACACGAAGTAGAACAGGTCCAGCGCGCGCCGCAACTTGGAGGACAGAAACGTCATGGAGTCCGAGATGTCCAGAATCAGATCAACCACCGGGCGCACCTCTTCGCGGTAGAGTTTCATGGTGTAGTGCCCGGTGCGTGCATAGGCCTGCCAGTTGATGTGGCGAGGATCGTCCCCCGGCACATAGCCGCGGTGGTCCTGAAAGTCCATCGAGCTTCCCACCCCTCCGCCCTGGAAGTCGCCACTCAGACCGCGCCAGACTTTTTGGCGCAAGGGCAAGCGAAACAGGGCGGCATGGCGCTGCGCGGAGGCCGCCAGGGTCGCGAGTTCAGTTTTGTCCGGAGGAAAGGTCACGAGCCGGGGATGAGGGGAGGATCAGAGATTGACATCGCCGATGTGAGGGGCCATGAGGTCACTTTGAGGATCCCCGGTTTCCGCTCCCCGCACGGCCCGGTTCATGGCGCGGTATAAAGGAACTGCTCGCAGTGCAGGTACCAGAACCGCCAGGCCGACTTGGGCCATGACGACTGGCAGAAGGGGGGTGGCGCGGGTGGCATCCTCGACAAATCCCACAAGAATCACGGAGGGCAGGGGAAGAAAGAGGAGTGCTTTCTCCGTCTGGCCCAGAGTGGAGGCAAAAATGAAGGCGATCAGGGTCAGAGCAAAGAGCGCAATCTGGATCAGCACATAGGTGCCAAAATGCCCCGTCAAGCTGGATCGCTGATGAAAGAAGAGGTGAATGATCAGGCTCGGCAGGGTGATCGTTCCGAGGAAGGCGAAGCAAAACGTCCAAGTCTGCTCAGTCATCATGACGGAGGCAAAATGGGTAATTTTGAAGAGCACCACCAAACCGGCCAGCAGTGGGACAAAGAAGATGCCGGTATGCCAACCGGGGGCAAGAAGGAAGGCCGCCGGGCGCAGCATCCCATGGAAAGGTCTCATGATCTCGGAGGTGATCACAGGAGCCTCGGTCAGGCAGTCCAGACTGGCATACACCATTCCCAGAAAGGCATAAAAAAGGCAGGCTCCGGCGGGGACTCCGGTGAGGGGCATGAGCAGCATCAGCCCGATGTAGGCCAAGGTCATGAGGCGCTTGCGGGTGGCGAAGTTCACCGCTTCCGCGGCGAGGCGAGAAGCCCCGAAATCGAGGAAGAAGTAAATCGAGAAAGCGCCCGAAGCCAGCAGGAGGCGCCAGTCGGCGAGGTCATCCGGGGAAAATGAGATTCCGGTGGAAGTCGTGGTGCTCCCCGGTGCGGCAAAGGCACTCGACATCCGCGAGACGGCCACCACCATCATCACCATATAAATGGCGAAAGGAAGCCCCACCATGATGCCTAGCCGTAACAGCACGGAACGGAAGGTTGACATGCCGACTACGAAAGCGGTGGTCACGGCGGATTGAAACACCAGAATACCGAACAATTTCAGTTCGTCGATGACCTCAACCCCGCCAAGGTAGTAGCGGATGAGGATGTAGGGCAGGAGACCGATGGCGAAGAGCAGCATCTGGCAGGTCAGCGCCGCCCACTTTCCAAAGGTCAATCCCCAGGATCCCATCCGGGTCATCCGGATCAGTTCCATGGTGTCCCCTTTGATCTCACTCGAGAGCGAATTGAATCCCCGCAACGGCAGGGCCACTCCCAGCGTGGCGTAGGCAAAAAACCAAAAGATGCCGGTGACCGTTTGAGAGGTGCCGGAAGGATTGGTCGCGCCGACAAAGACCGTAAAAAGCATCACCGCCTGCAGAAGGATAAAGGTGATGCTGAAAAAGTAAGTCCGCATTCCCTGCCGTAACTCCTTCACCAGAACCGGACTGAGGAGGTCCGGGAAATCCCGCAATCTGGCAGCGGGATGCGGGGGGAGTTGAGGTGGGAGGCTGGCGGTGAGTTCGCTCATGCTCGGGTAGCATGAGCGATGGCGTGGGCGCCTGTCAACAGGGACAATGAGAAACCTTTTTGCGGAATTTGCCCGATTTCCGGGGCCGTTCGCCAGAAGGGACCCTGACCACGACGTCCCCAAAGGCGATGTTTCGCCGGAGCCATCACCGGATAGTTTGAAAATGGTTTGATTTCCGGTCCAGATAGGACGACAAAATAAACCAAGGGGTGGTATATTGTGGAGGATGAATCAAAGAGTGTGGTCTCGTCACTGGGCGCCTCATTGAAAAAGGGGCGCCTGTTGCTATGGCAGGTAGGATGTTTTTTGGGGGTCTTCTTGGGTGGATTCATCTGTGCCACGCTGGGTGGATTCCTTTCTTTTTGGACCCCGCTCTGGTTTCCAAGTGGACTGGCCTTGGTGGCACTGCTCTGTTTAGGAGGCCGGGTCTGGCCGGCGGTGACATTGGGGAGTTTTTGCGGATACGCCTATCTCCTGCGACATCAAGGTGGGTCGGGCGAGGTGATTCCCGCTGCGCTTTTTGGGGCCGCCGGCATCGTCTCAGGGGGCTGGGTGAGTGCCGGCTTGATCCGCAGATGGGTGGGATGGCCGGATCCGCTCGACAAGTTGCGCAAGTTGTCGCTCTTCATGGTCGGAGGCGTGCTGGTGGGCCCGGTGGTGGCGGCCACCGTTACCGTGCTGGGCTGGTCGGTTCTGGGGAAAGTTCACGCCGAAATGCGGATCTTCGTCTGGATCGCCCATTTCCTCGCCCAAGCCGCCGGAGTGTCGATGCTCGCCCCCCTGCTCCTGATTTGTTCCGGGCAAGTGCCTGAAGTTTGGAAGAAGCGGCGGTGGTTGGTGGCCCGGGCCATGGCTATTTCCCTGGTTGCCGGAGGCTCCCTCCTGGCTTACGTCAGCCAACTGGAGGTGCGCCAAATGCAGGGCAACCTCGACGAGGCGGCCCTGCGCTTGTTTGCGGCCATTGAGCAACAAGTGGCCGCCCAGGAAGAAGGTCTGGAATCCGTGCGCGGTCTTTTTGAGAGCAGTGCCGCGGTGACCAGGAATGAATTCAAATCGTTCACTAAAAGAACCCTGAATCGACTGAAAGGATTTGTCTTCCTCGCCTGGTCACCGGAGACGAGCGAGGGAGGTTTGCCGGATTTGATCCATGAGGCCAAGAAGGAGGCCCTGCAACTGTCGACCGGGGATCCTGTGCGCGGCCTTCTGGAAAATTTCCAGTCCCACCCATTGCCGGTTACCACAGAAGGCCACGATGGCCCGGAGAAGGGCTCCCACGCCGACGATCTTCCTTTCCGATACCCGTTATTCTTTATCGAACCTCTGATACCCAATGCCGAATGGATTGGTTCCGACCTTGCTGACAACCCTCTCTTGTTGAAAGCAATCCAGGCCAACCGGCAGACCGGAACCTTGTGGATATCGCCCCCCTTGCGTGATCAAAAATCCGGGGAGATCCGGTTGTTGATGGGCCTTCCTGTGCAGAGTCTCCCAGGAGTCACCGACCGCCTCCCTTTGCGGTGCCCTCCCGGATTGGTCATCGGGGCGATCGACGCGAAGCAACTCTTTGGGGCTCTGAGCAACTTGCTCGACTCGAGTCCGATTCTCTCCTTGCAGGTCAGAGACCTGGATGACCGATCGTCCACCGACCCCATTTACCAGAGCCGGCCGGTGGCGAGGAGCTCTCCCCCTCCCGGAATGCTGCGGCAAATGAATGAAATGATTGAAATCGGCGGTCGGCGGTGGGCATTCGAGTTCTCCCCCGACGTTGAGCATCTCCTGGATCGTCTGCCATGGCGCGTTGCGGGAGTGCAGGTTGCCGTTCTCATGGTGACATCGCTTTTTGGGGCCCTTTTGTTATTGGGCACCGGATTCACCTTCCGGGTCGAGGAGGAGGTCGTGGCGCGGACCGAAGAACTGAGGATGAGTCAGAACCGGTTTCGCCAAATGGCCGAGTATATCCGCGAGGTGTTTTGGATCAGGAGCGCGGATGGGCAAAATTTCGAATACGTCAGCCCCGCTTCTGAAGAGATCTGGGGGCAACGCCCGGAGGTTTTGTGCGAAAATCCGGGGCACCTGATCGATTCAGTCGTGCCAGAGGATCGCCCACGTTTTTTGGGGGCCTTGCATCCGCCGCCCGCCAAACGCGAGATCGATGAGGAATACCGAATACTGGATGAAAAAAACAGGGTTCGCTGGATCCGGGATCGGGCCTTTCCCGTGCAGGACGAAACCGGCAACGTGATCCGTTGGACCGGCGTGGCGGACGATGTGACGGACCAGAAGGCTCTCCATTCCACCCTGTTGGAAGCCCGGGCTGCAGCCGAGGAGGCCGGCCGGGCGCTCGGACAATTTTTCGACATGTCCTTGGACATGATCTGCATCGCGGGAACGGACGGATTCTTCAAAAAAGTGAATCCTGCGTTTTCGCGGACACTTGGCTACGAAGAGGATCTTCTCTTGGGCAAACCTTTTTTCGAATGGATTCATCCTGATGATCTGGACAAGACGTACCAGGCCGTGGCCAATTTGAAAGGGGCCATTGTGGTGGTGAGTTTCGAGAACCGGTATCGGCATCGCAACGGTCATTATTTGTGGCTGGAGTGGAACGCGACCGCTGACCAGGAAGGTGAACAAATTTTTGCGGTGGCCCGCGATGTCACCCAACGCAAGGCCTTGGAGGAAGATCTGCGGCGTTCCAACGCCGAATTGGAGCAGTTTGCCTACATCGCGTCACACGATCTGAGGGAGCCTCTCCGCATGGTCACCAGTTTTGTGCAACTACTTAAAAAGCGCTACGAAGGCAAATTGGGAGCAGATGCGGATGAATACATTGGCCATGCCGTAGACGGCGTGGAGAGAATGCGGCGAATGATCGAGGGGTTGTTGAAGCTTTCCCGGATCGAGCGCCGGGGCAACCAAATGGAAAAAGTCAACCTAATGGTGCCGGTTGGCCAGGCCTTGCAGAATCTCTCCCTGACGATCAAAGACAAAAGCGCGGTGATCGAGGTTCCGAAGGAATTCCCCGATGTCTACGCGGATGCGGATCAACTGACCCTGTTGTTTCAGAATCTCTTTGAGAATGCCCTCAAGTTTGTCAAAAACAGGCAGCCGGAGGTGAGGGTCACCATCAAGCCCTTGGGTAACTTTTGGGAGGTTTCGGTTTCAGATAATGGACCAGGAATTCCACCCGATCAGGAAGAGCGAATCTTTCAAATCTTCCAACGCTTGGATCAGAATGAAAAGGATGAGGGATGCGGTATTGGGTTAGCGCTTTGCCGAAGAGTGGTGGAGCGCCATGGCGGCAGTATTTGCGGGATCAACGAACCGGGAAAAGGCAGTATTTTCCGCTTCATCCTACCGGCGTTTCTCTCAAATGTTGAAAAAGGCGGGAAATTGGGCGGTAGTGAGCAACAAATTTGAGAATCTCTTGTCAGTTTTGCCATTGTATACTAATAGTTAGTTAGTGAGGTCTTAGTTTAGTATCCAAGGGATCATGGATGGGGGGATTCAAGTTTTGTTGGTTGAAGACAATCCGGCCGAGGTCAGGTTGACCCGCGAGGCTTTTGCCGAATCCAAAGTTCCCCACACCCTCTTTGTGGTGACCGATGGGGAGCAAGCCAGTGAGTATCTTTTCCGGCGCGGGCGTTTCTTGGAGGTGGGACAGCCCGATTTGATCCTCCTCGATCTGAACCTGCCCAAGAAAAATGGCTGCGAGGTGCTGCGTGAGATCAAGGCCTCCCCGGATTTGGCCATGATACCTGTCATCGTCGTCACCAACTCCCAATCTCCGGATGATGTCGAGCGGGTCTATCGGCTCTTTGCTAACTGCTATCTTGTGAAACCACCGGATATTGACGACTTTTTTGAAATGGTGAAGAGGATCGTTGAGTTCTGGTGGCAGACCGCCATGTTGCCCAACGGCAGAAATGGACTTCTTCCGAAGAAAGGAACCTTATGATTCCTTCCACGATTCTGACGGACACCACCACTGAGCTTCAGAAGGTGCTGCAAATCCTGTGCGTGGAGGACAATGACGGAGATTTCCTGCTACTGCGCGAGGCTTTCAAGGATTCGGACTTGGATTCACGGCCGATTTTGCATCGGGCCACTTCGTTGGCGGAGGCTGTTGCCAAGCTGCTCGCCGATGATGCAAAGGTAAATTTCGATATTGTGCTGTTGGATTTGAATCTCCCGGATTCCTCCGGACTGGAAACGTTCTCCCGGATCCGGGAAGCGGCACCGACGACTCCGGTTTCGATTCTCAGTGGCATTTCCGACCGTAATATGGCGGTATCATTGGTCCAAAGCGGAGCTCAGGATTATCTTCCCAAAGATTCCCTCAGCGCCGATCTGGTGATCCGGTCCATTCTTTTCGCCATGGAGCGTCAGCGGAATCGGACCGAGATGGAGGAGATGAACAACCGGTTGCAGAAGGCATCCGAAGAGTTGAAAACCGCGCAAATGCAGCTCATTCAGGCGGAAAAGTTGGACTCCCTGGGACGTCTCGCCGCCGGAGTGGCCCATGAGGTGAAAAATCCTTTGGCCACCATACAGATGGGCTTGGATTACTTTCAGCGAAAAGAGGATCTGATCGGAGAAACTGGGTTGTTGATTATTTCAAACATGCAGGAAGCGGTGACCCGCGCCGAGAGGATCATCAATGGAATGCTTGATTATTCCCGGGATCAGAATCTGCTGCTCAAGGAGTCCAGTATCAATGCCATCATCCGTCATGCCCTCGCCCTCATGCAGCACGAAATCACCCGGACCAAAGTTCTGGTGATTGAGGAACTCCAGGAGCCGATTCCCTCCATCCGTGCTGACTCGGGCAAGCTGGTCCAAGTGGTGATCAATCTGGTGATGAATGCCATCCAGTCGATGTCGGCCAACGGATCCTCCGACCGTTCTGTCACCGTCCGCACATTCTGGGACCGACTTCCGAACATGGAACGCGATGAGGGGCTCCGACAGTGGTCCCAGCTTCGCGTCCGCGACCCAGTCGTGGTGGTCGAAATTCTCGACCAAGGAGGCGGGGTGTCTGAGGACAAGCTCTCGCGCCTGTTTGATCCTTTCTACACGACGAAGCCAACCGGGGAAGGGACCGGTCTCGGGTTGTCGGTGGCCAGAAACATCGTCAATTTGCACCACGGTTATCTCGAGCTGAAAAATGTCGAAAATCCCCGCGGGCTCAGGGTCCGCATGGTGTTGAAGGCATGGGGCGACCCCGAGGGTTGGCTTCCGTCTCCTGAATCCAGAAACCTCACCCAGCCTGTCACATTGAAACCCAATAAATTATGAAACGAGTACTGATCATCGATGACGACATTGCGTTGACGCAAGTCCTGAAAATCAATCTGGATGAAACCGGGAATTATGAGTCCAGGATTGTCAATGTATCGTCCAACGCCATGGCGGCGGCGCGGGAATTCAAACCCGACATCATCCTTCTCGATGTGGTCATGCCGGGGCTGGATGGCGGGGACATCAGCGCGGCTCTGAAACAGGATCCCGTGCTAAGCAAAGTCCCCGTTCTCATCATCACCGCTCTCGTCTCCAACGATGAAACTGGCGAGAATGCGGTCATTTCGAGCGGTGATCAGGTCATGATTGCCAAGCCGATTCGCTTGGAAGTCCTCACCAAAGCGATCGAGGATCGGATGGCGGGAGTCCTCTGAAAGAGGTCTTCAGGCCCCCCGGAAACGGACGCGCAGGGCCTTTTCGACATTGTCCGGGACAAATTGGGAGCTGTCTCCTCCCAACCGGGCAACTTCCCGCACGATGTTGGAACTGAGAAAAATGTGTTCTTGGCTGGGCATCAGAAAGATCGTCTCCAGGTCCGGCTGCATCTGACGGTTGGCCAGCGCCATCTGCATTTCATATTCAAAATCTGATATCGCCCGAAGTCCCCGGACGATCACCCGTGCCTTCTCCCGGGTCAGGAGGTCCACGAGAAGTCCGTCAAACGCCAGGGTGCGCACTCCCTTGAGATGGGCCGTGGCCGTTTCGACAAGAGCGACCCGATCCTCCACGGCAAACATCGGTTGTTTGCCCTGGCTCGAGGCCACGGCCACGAGAACAGTGTCAAAGAGCCGCGTCGCCCGCTGGATGACGTCGACATGGCCGTTGTGGACGGGATCGAAGGTTCCTGGGTAAATGGCTACTCGATTCACGTCGTGGTGGGGCTGCACGGTGGGCCGGTCAGTGCTCGCGACAGGCTCTGAGGAGGGTATCAAGGAGATCGCAGAGATGGTGCAGACCATCGGCGTGGGGGCCTCCGGAAAGAACCCCGAGGCACTCCCGGGCTTTCTTCACAAACCCAAAGCCGGTGTCCAAAGCACTCTCGATGGAACCTTCGTAATCGGCGATATTGGCCAAGGCCGAGACGTCGATGGGTTCCCGCTGCAGGAACAGGCGGTGCAGTTTCTCGCGCTGGCGCTCGGTGGCCCTGGCCAGGAGATTGAGGATGGGCAGGGTCAGTTTGCCTTTGTTCAGGTCAGTCCTGAGAGTCTTGCCGACCGCATTTTCATCACCGACAAGATCCAGGCAGTCATCATAGACCTGGTAGGCCGTGCCGAGGTGGAATCCAAAATCCCGCAAGGAAGCTTGCACACTGGCGGGTTGTCCGTTGAGGCGGGCTCCCAACTCGGTGCCGGCGGCAAAGAGAGCCGCCGTCTTCATGCGGATGATGTGGAAGTAATCTTCCCGGGAAAGAAGAAAGTCGAAACGGCGCCGGGTCTGGATGATTTCGCCGGAGCAAACGTCGGAAGCTGCCTTGGAGACGCTGCGGGAGACCGAGGCGTCGTCAAACTCGGAGGCCAGGGTGAGGGCATGGGCAAAGAGGGCGTCGCCGAGGAGCACACTCAAGGCGGGGCCCCACTTGGCATTGGCGGTCGGGGCTTGGCGGCGGATTTCGGCTCCGTCGATGATGTCGTCGTGAACCAGAGTGGCAATGTGGATCAATTCAAGAATCGAAGCCATCTTGTGGTGATCCTCGTGAATGCCTCCGGTGGCGCCACCGGACAGCAGTGTCAGCACCGGTCGGATGCGTTTCCCACCGTTGTTGAGGACATAGGACACATAGGGTTCGACCGCGGGGTCGAAGGCCAGCGCCTGTTGACGGATGCAATGGTCCACGGCATCCAACTCCTCTTTGAGGAAGTCGAAAGGGGACAGGGCGGGCGAGGATTTTCCCAACTGTTGGCTGGATTCCGCGTGGATACTCATTCTGGGCGATTCGCCGCCACCGTGGAGTGGCGCGGGGGGAATGTCAAACCCGGAAACGTCTGGAAAAGAGGAGTTGCTCACTTTGCGATGGGGAGATTCACCGCGACCAGCGCGGTATCGTCCCTCAAATAGATTCGGTGGCCACCGCAGGCCGGATGTGCCCACGTGCTGCCAATGACAGGCTCCCGCCAATGCACGGTCACTTTGGTGTCATCCAGGGTGGCGAGGAGGAGTTCGCCTTCGGAATTGAGGATGAGGAAGTCGTTGCTGTCGCGCAGCCGGATCAGGCTGCACTGTGGGTTTTTCCCTCCCGGCCCGGCGGGGGTGATCTCGTGTGCGTCGTCCCAGAGACGTCGTCCTGTCGCAAAATCAAAGCAAGTGATGCCGTTTTCCTTGTCGAGAAGATGTCCGATACCATCCTTGACCATGGGTTGGCTCATCAGTCCCCGCAGGTGGGTGTTTTCCTCCCAGGCCAGTGCGTGATCGGCGAGACCCTCTCCCAGTCGGATGGTTTTTGTCCCGTGCCAATAGCCACTGACCAGTAGCAAACCCTGGTGATAGAGCGGAGAGGCGATGGAGACGCCGTAAGTGATCTCATAGGGGAGGCTCCAATGGATCTTTCCGGTGTCGGGATCGGCCAATTGGAGGTGCTTCGGTGTCCAAAGAGCAAGAAAATCCCGATCCCGGTGACGAAAAAGGTACGGGGTGCAGTACCCGGCGGGATCCCCCGAAGTCCTCCAGACTTCCTCACCCGTGGCAGGTCGGACTGCGAGGTAGCCCCCCCCATTCGGGATGCCGGGTTGAAGGAGCAGCAAGTCTTTCCAGATCACCGGCGTGGCGGCATAGCCCCAAGTGGGGCGCTTCCCTCCCAGCCCGGAAACATAATCGAGCGACCAGAGGACCCCTCCCGTGACGGCATCGAGGCAGTGCAGGTGTCCGGAGGCGCCCTGGGCATAGGCCTTGCCTTGATGGACCAGAACGGAGGCCCGGGGGCCGCTGGGGTATTCCATTTTGGTATAGTTGGCATCCCACGAGTGCTCCCAAAGCGGTCCGCCGGATTCCGCATCGAAGCAGAGAACCCGCTCCCGGACTTGGGGAAGCGTGCCCTGTCGATCCATGGTGTAGACCCGTCCTCCGGCCACCGTCACTCCGGCATAGCCGCTCCCGATGTCCCGGCGCCAGTGCACGGTCGGCGGCTCTGGGGGATCGCGGTCCAGTTTCGGCGCATCGACCCAGGTGCCGTCACCCATGGGTCCCCGCCAGGCACTCCATTCCGCAGCGCCAACGGAGAGCCACGATGCGGAGAGCATCGTAAGAACCACTATCAGCGTGAGGAATCCTGATCGGGAAATCAACAAAGGCTTCATGCGATGGAATAGTCGGGTCTGATCGCCCACGTCGTCAAGGTCAAGTAGCGGGTGGCCGGGAACCGCAATCAGGCAGGTCAGCCTGCCTTGGATCTGCCCGATGATTGGCCTATGTTGTGAAAACCTTCCCCCTTAGCCTGTCAAATCTGCGATGAGATTCTGAGCGGCAGGGGAGAGTTGACGATTCCGGAGGTGGATAATCCCGGGGCGATTCACCAGAGCAGGGGCGTCGAGAGGGAGTTTTACCAGACTTCCGGCCTCCAGTTCGGCGCGGACGACGCCTTCCGGAATACCGCTGACGGCGTTGCTTTCGAGAAGGATCGATTTGAGAAGGGGATAGTGGTTGCACCGGACCGTGAGTAGTTCCTCCCCCTTCTGATCGGGGTGGTTTTCCCGGAGCCATTGAACTGCCCAACCGGGGAGGCCGGTCGCTACCAATGGGTAGGAGAAAAAGTCTGCCGTGGCAATGCTTCGCCTGCGGGATTCCAGCAAAGGATGGCCAGAACGGCAGACAAAAACGATTTCCTGTGTTTTGAGTGGAATGGTCGCCAAATCCGCTTGACTCGCGAGGTTGGTGTATTCGCCAACGCCAAAATCGATCTGTCGAGTCCTCAGCAAATCTGGCATGGCCTTGATGTCCCCGACTTGGACTTCGACATGAACCTCTGGATGGTTGTTGACCAGCCGGGACAGTACGGCGGGCATCTCCGTTTCAGCAACGGTGGCCCCGCAAAAAACCTTGATGACACCGACTTTGCCGGCTCTGAGCTGTTGCATTTCGCACTCCATTTGCAAAGCATGCGAGGCCAGCGCATAGGCCCGGTCACGGTAATCGTTTCCGAGTGGAGTCAGTGTCAGACTCCCTCCTATCCTGTCGAACAGGGCAAACCCCAGCTGATCCTCGAGTTTTTGAATGCTTTTGGTCAGAGCGGGCTGGGTCAGGCTGACCATTTTGGCGGCGCGTCCCATGCTTCCGGCTTCGACCACGGCCAGAAAGTGACTCATTCGTTGCAAATTCATTTAGAAAAAATCCATTACTGAAAGCTATTGGGTGATGAAATCAATTAACTTTCAGTAATGGATTCAATCTCATATAAAAGGTGGTCCAAAAAATCGGTCGGAACCCACGATGAACTTTGGACCAGAACCGATGTTCGTGAACCGACGCTTGCTTTGTTTGCCTTGAATTATCCATGAGACCATCTGCCTTTGCACCCAGGACAGGTTTTAATGCCGCTGCAGTTCTCGGCTTTACCATGTCAGTCCATAGGGCCTTGGCAGCTCACGGCATGGGCCAAAGAAAGTCGCGGGGGCGGTCGGCGGTAGATTTAGAGGCCAATGCTTTTCCATTCCAGATCGACCAGCCCAAAATGCTCGGATTTTCGGATCCTGCGGGCAATCGAGAAGACCCCTGTCGGCTCGCGGTCAAGCTGCTGGTCACCAGGAGACTGTCTGGTGACCGCTCTCCCATTCAAATCAACCAATTTGCCAATCAAAATTGACCTATCTATGAATTCTACATCCATACAAGCAGCCACCCGGGCCTTGTTGCTCCTGATTGGACAGATGCTTGCGCCCCAATCGGGCCGCGCCGAAGAGCCCGCGAAGAATATCGATCCGAAAGCGCTTGAGATTATCCAGCGAGCCTCCACTTACCTTGCCGCAGTTCCGCAATTCTCCGTGTCGGCCGAGATTTGGGAAGATTTTGTCCAGGAGGATGGCAGGAAGCTGCAATTTACCAAAATCGTGGATGTCAAGTTGCGGCGTCCGTCCTGGGTTCAGTTGGATGTCCGGACTTCGGTTCCGAAGCGCAGTTTCTTTTACAACGGCAAATCGGTCACGATGCTCGATCAAAAAACGGGTTTCTACGGCAAAGCTGAGGCCCCTGGCACGATCGATGAGACCATTCTGGCGATGGAGAAGAAATTTGGCATCGACTTTCCGATCGATGATCTTCTCGTGAGCAAACCTTTCGGCAATGGCGCTGCCATGGCTACGGCGGCTCAGTATTATGGGGTGGAACCGGTCAACGGGATCACCTGCCACCATCTTGCCTTTCAGAATGAAGGGATCGATTGGCAAGCTTGGGTGGAGGCCGGGCCCGTTCCAGTGATCCGGAAAGTGGTCATCACAGATAAACTCGAGAAGAGCGCGCCGCAGTTCACGGCCATCCTTACGGCTTGGGATTTCGTAACCCCGCTTCCTGACTTCGTCTTCTCATTCGATCCCCCTGCGGGATCGATCAAGGTTGAAATGATCAAAGTCGACGAACCTGAGGAAGCCGGGAGCGTCACCAAGTGACCCCATTCTCCATCCATTCCATTGCCATGAAGACCATCATCTCTCCTTGTCATCGCCTCACCGGCTCTCTTGTCATCGTTGCCTTGCTGATGGCTTCGGTCGAATTCGCATTCGCAGGTCGACACTTGAGTGTTCGCAGAAATGTCAATGTCAGGAGCAACACCCATATCAATCGAGATGTCCATGTGCGCCGCGATATTGACATCGATATCGATCGCCACCATCACAGTGGCTTCGGGGTCGGCCTCGCCGCCGGGGTCATCACCGGCGCTGCGGTGGGAGCACTGGTCAGTTCGCCGCCACGGGGCTACACCACCGTCTATGTGGGCAGTTCTCCCTACGCCTATTATGGCGGCACCTACTATCAGCAGGGGCCTTCGGGTTATATGGTGGTTGCCCCTCCCATTGGCGCGATCGTTCCAGTCCTCCCCCCGGGGGCCACTGTCGCGGTGGTGAATGGCGTCACCTACTATGTCTTCAATGGGATCTACTACCAGCCGGTCTTCGTCAACGGGGTGACCCAGTTCCGGACGGTTCGATTCTAAATCTACCAGTCTCAACTTACTATCAATCCGTAATCTCCATTTCCTGACGTTATGAAATGCAAAACAAGTCACATTCTCTCGGGTCTGCTGGTGTGTGCCCTATCCTCTGCCTTGCGGGGGGAAGAGGGAGGAAGCGGCCATTATTTGCCCGGCTCGATGTCGAGCTTCCTCGACGCAGTTCCCCCGAAGGAAACTTTTATTGTCCGCTACAATTTGCTTTATTATGAGGGGGTTCGAGACATCAAGAGCCTGCCTCTCCCCATCGCCGGCTTGGATGCCGCGGGGGTGAATGCCAGCTCATGGGCCAATGGGCTAACCTTCCTCTGGCGTCCGTCGGTGGATCTTGGAAGTGACCGATTGAGCTATGCTCTCAGCGCCACGATTCCGGTGGTGTCGATGGATGTGAGCGCCCAGGTGGGGCCGATCAACCGCTCGGACCAATTGGATGCCCTCGGGGACATCGTGCTTATGCCTCTGATGTTCAATTATCAGTTTAGCGAAGACTTCAATGCGAGCGCCCGCCTCGGCATCTACGCGCCCACCGGCGACTACGAGGTCGGACGGCTCGCGAACACGGGGAAGAATTTCTGGACTTTCGAACCGACTGTCGGGCTGATGTATTTCGGAAAGGAGAACGGAATCGAGGCTTCGTTGTTCAACGGAGTTAGTCTGAACACGGAGAACGAAGACACGAACTACCAGTCCGGAGCTCAATTTCACGTCGATGGCACCCTGGCCCAGCATTTTCCGGTTTTCGGAGGCTTGGCCGGGGTAGGGCTCAACGGATACTGGTACGAGCAGGTCGTGGGTGACCGCGGAACGGGAGCCTTCCTCGGCGACTTCAAAGGAAGGACCGCAGGACTCGGTCCGGTTCTCTCTTTCGCCGGAAAGCTGGGTGGTCTCGACATGGTCACGGAACTGAAGTGGCTCCATGAAATGGAGACCAAGAACCGGCTCCAGGGCGACTACGTCTGGTTGAAGGTCGTCTTAAAATTCTAAGGGAGGGATCGCCCGCACCAATCACCCGCGCCATCACCCTTCCGATTTCCGCTCTCTTCCGATCAAAGTGAATCAATCCAAACTAGCGGCCGCAGTCACCGCGCTCGGTTTTTGTGCGGTAACTGGCATCGCTCAGGAAAGCGAATCGGGAGGGCAATCCCTCGGCCAGGCAGCGGAGGACCCGACCGCCTCGCTGATGTCGCTGCAGATTGCCGACTGGTTCAACGCCTCCTTCTATCATCTGCCGGGGGACGAGAGTGCGAACACCGTCGTCCTTCGCCCCGTTATTCCCTTCCGCACTGGGGAAATGAGTCACATTTTCCGCGCAACGATTCCATTTCTCACCGATCACCCGCGGCTCGACTCTGGATTGTCCGACGTCACCCTCTTCGACTTGGTCGTCTTCAATGAGGACTGGGGACGCTGGGGGCTCGGTCCGGTCGCGCTGCTGCCAACCGGTGGCGATGATCGCGGGGGCAACGAGTGGGCGCTGGGTCCGGCAATCGGTTTCACCGCCCGTCAAGACAAGCTGATCTGGGGCCTTTTCAACCAGAACCTTTTCAACATCGGCGGCGAAAACGTCAACGCCAGCGTGATCCAGCCCATTGTCAACTACGGGCTCGGCAACGGATGGTCTATCGGCAGTTCCGAGATGAGTTTTACCTGGGACTGGGAGGCCGAACGATGGAGCAGTCTTCCCCTTGGAGCCAAAATCTCGAAGCTGCAGAAGTTCGGGGAGTTTCCGGTTCAGTTCAGTTTGCAGTATGAACACGACTTTGCCGATGCCACCGTCGGACCGGAGGACACGATCCGCTTCACGCTAAAATTGCTTTTTCCGAAGTGAGCCGCTCCGAAGTGTTGTCAGCCGACTCGAACTAACCTGAAAAATGAAACCCATCGATCTCACTGAATCGCTCTTTCTACCTGTTCTCTGTGTTGTGGCGGCTCTGCTTGCTCCAGCTCTTAGGGCGCAGGAAATCCTGCCCTTTCCACCCGCTGCCTCCGATTCGACACCGGGGCTGACGATTCAGGATTCCACATACAAGAAACGCGTCGAACCGAAGCGGCTGGGGGAAGGAGCGCCGAACATCCTCATCATCCTCATGGACGATGTCGGACCAGGCACACCCTCGACCTACGGTGGCGAGATCAATACTACAACGCTGAATCGCGTGGCGAAGATGGGCGTTTCGTTCAATCGGTTTCACTCTACTGCCATGTGCTCTCCCACGCGCGCGGCGCTGCTCACGGGTCGTAATCACACGTTCGTTGGCAACGGGCAAATTGCGGCGATTGCCAACAACTTTGACGGCTTCAGTGGCGTCATTCCGAAATCTTCAGCGACGGTTGCCGAGGTGCTGAAGAATTATGGCTACAACACCGGATGCTGGGGCAAATGGCACAACACACCTGAAGAGCAGATCACAAACAAGGGGCCGTTTGATTTTTGGCCGACCGGCTACGGATTCGAATACTTCTACGGTTTCCTCGCCGGAGAAGCCTCGCAGTATGAACCTACCCTGACGCGCAACACCACCGCCGTCACCGAGCATTTGCCCAAAGGTTACCACCTCACCGATGACATCGCCTCGGATGCCATCACCTGGTTGCGCGAACAGAAAGCCTACGCGCCGGACAAGCCGTTCTTCATGTATTGGGCACCGGGCGCGTCTCACGGGCCTCACCAGGTGATGAAGGAATGGGCAGACAAATACAAAGGCAAGTTCGACGACGGTTGGGACAAGTATCGCGAGCGCGTCTTTAAGAGGGCGAAAGCCAAGGGCTGGATCCCGGAGAACGCGCAATTGACTCCGCGTCCGGAATCGATGGCCTCGTGGGATTCGATTCCCGAAGACGAGAAGCCGTTCCAGCGTCGTCTCATGGAGGTCTTTGCCGGCTTCACCGAACACGCCGACTACAACGCCGGTCGTGTCATTGATGAAATCGAGAAGCAGGGCAAACTCGACAACACGCTGGTCTTTTATCTCTGGGGCGACAATGGCTCATCGTCGGAGGGCCTCTATGGCACGATCAGCGAGCAACTCGCCCAGAACGGCATCCCGACCAAGATTTCGCAGCACCTCGCGGCGTTGGATGAACTCGGCGGTCTCGATGCCCTCGGTGGTCCCAAGACGGACAATATGTATCACGCCGGCTGGGCATGGGCGGGCAGCACGCCTTACCAAGGCACGAAACTAATGGGTGCTTATTTCGGCGGCATTCGCCAACCGATGGCGGTCTCCTGGCCCAATCGAATCAAGGCGAATCCCACAGCGCGCCCGCAATTCCACCATGTCATCGACATCGTGCCGACGATTTACGAACTGACAAAGATCACTCCGCCGAAAGTGGTGAACGGCTTCGAGCAGGACCCGATCGCAGGCGTCAGCATGGCCTATGCGCTTGCCGATGCAAATGCCCCGGGCACGCGGAAGACCCAGTTCTTCGACATCATGGCCAGCCGGGGCATTTACCACGACGGTTGGTTCGCGAGTGCGCCCGGCCCGCGAGAACCATGGGTGGGCGGGATGCCGAAGGGTGTCAAGGAATGGTCGCCGCTTACGGACAAGTGGGAGCTCTACAACATCGACGAAGACTGGAGTCAGGCGAACGACCTCGCCGCCGCGAATCCGAAGAAACTGGAAGAACTGAAACTGCTCTTCCTCGTCGAATCGACAAAAAATAAAAACCTTCCCATCGGCGGCGGCCTGTGGTCCACCGCAATGTTCCACCCCGAGGATGCTCCCGCCTCCGCACTCACCGAATGGACCTTCGATTCCCCGATTACCCGCATGCCAGAATCCGCCGCGCCCAAGCTCGGCAAAAATAGCAGTATTGTCACTATGGACGTGGAGATCCCGGAAAACGCCAACGGCGTGCTCTATGCGCTGGCCGGTTTCTCCGGCGGCATCAGCTGCTACGTGAAAGATGGATTCTTGTGCTACGAGTTCAACCTCTTCGAAATTCAGCGCACCAAGCTCAAATCCAAGAACAGGCTGCCCACCGGCAAGGTGAGGATCGAAGTGGATTCCAAACTTACCGCCAAGATCGGCGGCCCGATGGATATAATCCTCAAGGTGAACGGCGATGAAGTAGCCAAGGGGACTGTCCCCGCCGCCATGTCCCTGCACTTCACCAGCAACGCCACCTTCGACATTGGCACCGATCTCGATTCACCCGTCTCACTCGATTACTTCGACCAAGCGCCCTACTCTTTCAACGGCACCATCGGCAGGACAACGATCAAGTATCTCACAAAGTAAGAATCTCCGACCATGAAATCCAAAGCCGCTCTTGTCGCTGTGTTGTGCGGATTCAGCGCGATCACCTTCAAAGCACCTGCCGATGACGGCTCGGTGCTGCCCTTTCCGCCCACTCCTTCGGCCAGCAAGGCAGGCCAGACCTTGCAGGAATCCGTCCACAAGCGGCGCATCGAGCCGGATCGCCTGCCGAAGGGCGCGCCGAATGTGCTCATCGTGCTCATCGACGACGCGGGCTTTGGCGTGCCGGACACTTTCGGCGGCTTTGCGCACACGCCGACGCTTTCGCGACTGCGCGATGAAGGCATCAGCTACAACCGGTTTCACACCACCTCGATCTGCTCGCCTACCCGTGCGGCCTTGTTGACCGGCCGCAACCATCAACGTGTCGGCAGCGGCACCATTGCCGAGCGCGCGGTCGATTGGGACGGCTACACCGGCGTGATCCCCAAGACCTCCGCCACCCTTGCCGAGGTGTTGAAAAATTACGGCTACAAGACCTCCGCCTTTGGCAAATGGCACAACACGCCTGCGGATCAGACCACGGCGATGGGTCCATTCACTTACTGGCCGACGAGTTATGGCTTCGAGCACTTCTATGGGTTCCTCGCGGGCGAGACTTCGCAATGGGAGCCGCGTCTTGTGGAGAACACGACCGCCATCGAACCGCCACACGATGGGACCTATCATCTCACCGAGGACATGGCGGAGAAGGGCATCACCTGGCTGAAAAAGCATCGGGCTTTCACCCCGGACAAACCCTTTTTCATGTATTGGGCTCCTGGAGGCGTCCACGGACCCCACCATGTCGCGCAGCAATGGGCGGACAAATACAAGGGCAAGTTCGACCAGGGGTGGGACAAGCTCCGCGAAGAAATTTTCGCCCGCCAAAAAGCCCTTGGTTGGATCCCTGCCGACACCAAACTTACTCCGCGCGCTCCCACGATGCCCGCGTGGGACAGCATCCCGGAGGCCGAACGCGCCTTCCAACTGCGCCTGATGGAGCTTTACGCCGGTTTCTGTGAGCACACTGACGCCCAAATGGGCAAACTCGTCGATTTCCTGGAACAAACCGGACAACGCGACAACACACTTATCTTCTATATCTGGGGAGACAACGGGTCCTCCGCCGAAGGCCAGAACGGCTCCATCAGCGAACTGCTCGCGCAGAATCAAATACCCAATACCATCTCCCAACAGATAAAGGCGCTCGACGAACTCGGCGGCCTCAAGTCTTTGGGCGGATCGCTGACCGACAACATGTATCACGCCGGCTGGGCCTGGGCTGGGAGCACGCCGTTCCGCTCGACAAAACTCGTTGCCGCGCACTTTGGCGGCACCCGGAATCCTCTTGTCGTTTCGTGGCCCAAGAAAATCGCGCCGGACAAAAAACCGCGTTCCCAGTTCTATCACGTCAACGACATCGTGCCCACGATTTACGACGTGCTCGGCATCACTCCCCCGAAAGAAGTGAACGGTTTTTCCCAGGATCCCATCGACGGAGTGAGCATGGCAGCCAGCCTCACCAATTCCTTGGCCCCGGAAAACAAGCACGTCCAGTACTTCGACAACAACGGAAGTGACGGCATCTATCAGGATGGATGGTATGCCTGCACTTTCGGACCGCTCATCCCATGGCTCAACGCGCAACCTGGTCTCGCTGAGTGGGATTCCTCGAAGGATACCTGGGAACTCTACGATCTGACCAAGGACTTCTCCCAGATGCACGACCTCGCGAAGGAAATGCCGGACAAACTTGCTGGCATGAAGAAACTCTTTCTGGAACAAGCGAAGGAGAACAACGTATTCCCCATCGGGGCCGGCATTTGGCTTCGCATCCACCCTGAGGACCGACTGAGGACTCCTTACACAAGCTGGACCTTCGATGATACCACCACCCGCATGCCTGAGTTTGCCGCCCCAGGCGTGGGCAATCACAGCAACACCGTTACCATCGAGGCTGAGCTTAACAAGGATGCCAGCGGCGTGCTCTACGCCCTGGGTGGCTCAGGTGGCGGTTTGACCTGTTACTTGGACAAGGGTCAACTTGTCTTCGAATACAACCTTATGATCATTGACCGGTCGATCGCACGGTCCACGGCAAAACTTTCTCCCGGTAACCACACCATTGTCGTCGATACCCGGCTCAAGGCCCCAAAACCAGGGGCGCCTGCCGACATCATCATCACCGTGGATGGCAAGGAAGCAGCCCGTACCACAGTGAAGATGACTGTTCCTGCGGCCTTTACCGCAAGCGAATCCTTCGACGTTGGCATTGACCTCGGCTCTCCCGTGTCCCGCGACTATTTTGAGCGACGTCCGTTCAAATTGGAAGGCAAGATTGGGACGGTCAAAGTCGAGCTCAAGTAAGTGAACTCTGGCGTGCGAATCTATCGCAAACGCCGGGAGGGTCGAGTATTTCAGATTGGATCGATGGTCGGTTCCGGTGGGGCGGGGGATGATCCCAATCTGGCGACCAGTTGATGCAGCTCCCACTGGATTTGGCCGATTTCGCAGGCAAGGGCTTCCAATGGCTCGGCCGCTTCCTGCAAGTGTTCGTTGCGCGCCAACTCATCCAGCGTGTTTGTCAGAACAGAGGCCCTTCGGGCGGCAAAATTGCCAATCAGGCCCCTCAATGAGTGCATGGTCTGGTAAAACGCTTTGGCATCCAGGGACTCCAAAGCCGCCCGCGCTGTGGTGAGGTGGATCTCGCTTTCTTCAACAAACAGATCGACGACGACGGGAATCAGCTCCGGAGATCCCACCATTTGCAGGAATTCGGATTCATCGAAGGCAGGAAAGATCCGTTTTGCTGCGCCCGCAGAAACCCGATCTGCGGGTAACTTCGCGGTGGTTGGTTTGGGGGCGTATTTCTCCAGCGTGGCCAACAGTTCGGCTGCCCGGAACGGCTTGGCCACATAGTCATCCATCCCCGCGGCCAGACATTCCTCTCTGTCTCCGCGCATGGCATTCGCGGTCATGGCGATGACAATCAGATGGCCGCCGTGTAATGCCTCCCATTTTCGGATGGCCGCGGTCGCTTCATGACCGTTCATCTCCGGCATGTGGATGTCCATGAGGACGGCGTCAAAGTCCCGTCGCCGGATCATGGCCAGTGCTTCCTGTCCATTTTCCACAAGAGTGACCTCGTGGCCGCGGTTTTTGAGCAGACTCGCGGCCACCATTTGGTTGACCCGTCCATCCTCGGCGATCAGCACTTTCATGGGGGGAACCTGCTGGGGCCGGGAGCGGATGGGGGGAGATGCCGGGCTGGGATCCCGGCAAGCGTTGCCGAAAACCTTGGTGATGGCATCAAGGAGGTCGGAAGGCTTGGCGGGTTTTGTGATCCTTCGCACGATGAGGCCCCGTTCGAGATGGTCTTCCATCTCCGGCAACGCGCCGGCGGGCGACAGCAGAATGATCGGAGGAGTTTCAACCCCGAGCAGATTCCGGATCGCTTCGGCCGTTTTGAGTCCATCCATTCCCGGCATCAGGCAATCTGTCAGAATCAGATCGAAACGGCTTTCGTGGGAAGACCCGGTGATCTCTTCCAGGGCTTCGGCCCCACCCGCGGCGAGGGTGGGACGCATCTCCCAGCTCAAGAGCATTTCCTCCAAAATACTCAGATTGGTGGCATGATCATCGATGACGAGAACCCGGAGTCCGCACAGGCAGTCCAGGATTGGCATGGTGGCACTATCCTCTACTGCCTCGATGTCGGCCACGGCGGTGAAGTGAAAGGTGCTGCCCACGCCCGGTGTGCTCTCGACCCAGAGTTTGCCGTTCATCAGGCTGACCAATTGTCCTGCGATGGAAAGCCCCAATCCGGTGCCTCCGAAGCGCCGGGTGGTCGAGGATTCGGCTTGGGTGAAGGATTCAAAAATCACCTCAACCTTGTCTGATGGAATCCCGATACCGGTGTCACTCACGAGGAAATGAAGACAAACCTGGTCAGGGGTCCTTGATTCCACCTTCACCGTCACCACGACTTCCCCTGTCTGGGTAAACTTGATCGCATTTCCCACCAAGTTGTTCAGTATCTGTTGCAGGCGCCCGGAATCTCCCCGCAAATAATCCGGCACCTCCGGTTCAATCCGGTAGGCCAACTCCAGTTGTTTGTCTGCCGCCCTCACCGAGAGGGCCTGCAGGGTGTCTCCCACCCTGTCGCGGAGGTGGAACGGATGCCGGTCCAAGGTCATCCTGCCGGCCTCGATTTTGGAGAAATCCAAAATGTCGTTGAGAATGGCAAGCAGGGAATCCGCCGAGTTTCTGACAATTGACAGATACTCCCGCTGGGTTGGGGTGAGCTTCGTGTCGCTGAGCAGCTCGGTCATTCCGATGATCCCGTTCATCGGAGTCCGGATCTCATGGCTCATGTTGGCGAGGAATTCGCTTTTGGCGCGGGCCCCCGCTTCGGCGGTGCGCTTGGCGATGCGCAGATCGTCCTCTGCTTGGCGGCGCTCTGTGATATCCCAGTTCGTTCCGATCATGCGGAGCGGCCGTCCGGAGGCGTCCCGTTGCACGATTCCGTTCGCCTTGATGTAATGGATGCTATGGTCGGGCCAGACCACGCGGAACTCGGAGTCGAAATCGCATTCCCCGCGGAGAGCTCTTTGGATTTTTTCCCTCTCGCGTGGCAGATCCTCCGGATGCAGTCCTTCCTCCCACGCCTCATAAGCTCCGGAGAAGGAGTCCTCCGTAATGCCATAGAGGCGGTACATTTGTTCGTCCCACACCAAGGTGTTGGCCACGGTGTCGAAGTCCCAGATGCCGATGGCACCCGCCTGGGTTGCCAGGATAAGGCGATTGGAGATCAGGTTCAGCTTTTCTTCCGCAGCCTTGCGCTCCGTCACATCGGTGATCGATCCGGCCATCCGGGTGGGGGCACCATCAGCGTTGCGCACCGCCAAACCGCGAGCCCGGAACCATCGGTAGGATCCATCCCGGTGCATTAACCGGTATTCAACATCGTAGGGAGTCCCTTCAGCCAGATGGGCGTTGATGGCGGCGGTGGTTGCGGACACATCCTCCGGGTGCAGCTTCGAGGAAAACTCCACAAAGAGGTTGGCCATTTCATGGTCCCGGTATCCCAGCAATTCCTTGAACCTTGGGGAATATTCGACAATGTCAGAGGACAAGTCCCAGTCCCAAATGCCGTCGTTGCTGCCCCGCACCGCCAAAGCATAGCGCTCCTCGCTCGCTGCCAGGGCGCGGATGATTTCCTCGCCGGCCAAAGCAGGTGAACCTTCCCGAGGAGCACCAGGGAAGAGGGGGCCGGCAAAGTCTCTCTTCTCTGACCCGAACGGCTCCAGTCCGGAGGAGGTGGGATCGTCTGGTATTTCCGGCATGGAGTCGACCTGCCTTTCCGTTAAACATTGGTGCGAAGATTCCGGGCCGCGGCCACCGTCAAAGTCACCCGCAATCCACGACCATCCATCCGGTTGGCCACGGTGACGTGCCCCCCCTGAAGAGACATGAATTTGCGGACGAGGGTCAGCCCAAGCCCGAGGGCCGCTCCGGTCGGTTTGGTGGTGAAAAAGGGATCAAAAATGGCTCCGATTTTGTCTTCCGAAACTCCGGGGCCGTTGTCCTCGATCACGATCTCTTCTACCAGATCTCCCTTCCGCAGCCGGTTGCCGCTGCGGGAGTCGACGGGCGGGGAGGATTCCAATATGCGCGATCCGGTTGTGACCGTGACCGTGCCTCCGGGTTCGGTCGCCTGCGAGGCATTGAGAATCACCTGAATCAAGGCCTGCTGCATTTCAGGAGGGGACAATCGCGCATCCGGCAGATCCTTGGCGAGGTCCAGTTTGAAATGAATCCCATGACCCTCCATTTCGCCTTCCAAAACGGACGTGCTCCAGATGACCAAAGCATTCAAGTCAGTGGGAACCATTTGGAGAGCTTGGTCTTTGGAGGTCTCCATGAGGCGGGCCACAACCTGATCCGCCCGGTTCACAGCGTTCTCCAGCACCTCCAGAAGATCCTGTCCTCCGGGGGCGTCCCCTACCAGTTTTTTCAGAGGGGGGGCTGCCATCCGGATTTGGGCCAGAGGATTGCGGATTTCATGGGCCACACCGGCGGCAAGGTGGGCGATGGATTCGGCGCGGGCAGCGCTCACGAGGGACTGATGGGCTCGGCGCAGATCGGCGTGGTAATGCCGCAACCTGAGGTGGGTCTCCAGCCTGGCTTTGAGAACTCCCATGTCGACCGGTTTGGTCACATAATCATTGGCTCCGGCACGGAGCGCTTGCACGATAGCCACCGACTCGTTTTTGGCGGTGGTCATGATCACGGGAAGTTCCAGTGATGAAAACCGTTCCCGGACTTTTCTGAGCACCTCCATACCATCGATTTCCGGCATCATGATGTCCAGAAGAATGGCTTCATAGTCTTCCCGGTTGGGGGAGGGACGTTCCGTGGCCAAGCCCAGCAGCTCCAGGGCAATGCGGCCGTCCGGGGCGCAGGTCACTTCGTAACCCTCCTCCTTCAGCCGCGCTTCCAGGATGGTCCGGTTCACTTTGGTGTCATCCACCACCAAAATCCGGGTTTTCCTCTGCTCTGAAACATTCATGAGATTGGCGGGACCGGCAGGAGATCAGGCGGTTGGAGGAAAATTCAATCTTGGTGAGTTTTGCCGGAGGTTGCCAGTCTGGCTGGATGGTTTCTCTGAAAGTGGTGTTGCCTGTTGCAGATGATACAGGTCGGAATAGGTGAATCCGCAGAACTATCCTACGGAAAGAAGCCAGATAGCGTCAAGCCAAACTGACAGGGAGAGGGCTTGAGGTTTGATCAGCTCCCTGGGGCTGTGGGGGAGGCTTTCTGGGGAAAGCAACCGCTGCAGGCTCTTGCTTGCTCCGAGAGACGGGGCACCACCCTTCAGGGCTTCTTGGAGGATTCCGCTCCAGGGGCCGGAGTGGGGACGGTCCGGGCGGGCTCAGTGAATTGAGCCGGCAGAAAAAACTGACTCACCTGGAGGCGGTCACCACTCCCCGAGCGAAGGGAACGGAAATCCACGGCCAGCAATGCCTGCGGAGGCATGCCGGGAGGCAGGAGAAAAGAGACGCCGGTGCCTTCCGGTTCGATGATGTGGCGAATCGATCGCACCAACTGAGGCTCTCCGGGATTGCGTCCGGGAACAAGGGGCCATTGGGCGAGCGGCCAATCTCCGGCCTTGTCTATAACCTCCTGCGCCAGAGGGCTGCTGAAGTGGCACTCCAGCCATCCGTCCCGGATCTCCAACTCGGTGATGTGGAACGCGGCCGGCTCCGTTGGCAGGACGACGCCGGCCCCTGATTTGAGCCCTGCCAGCAGCGAAGCGCCATCGGGAGAGGGGGCCAACGCGTTGATTCCGGGGGCCAGTTCGGAGGAAGAAAGCCACGGGCCCGCGCATCCCTTTAGATGATCCCCCTCTCCATAGAGGCGGACTCTGGCGAGTCTGCCTCCTGACGCATCCCCAACGATGAGGTCACCATTGGGACCGGATCCAGGCAATCTCACCCAAGCGAGCGCAGAGGGATGTTCGCAGACTGAAGGCGGCAGGAGAGCGAGAGGGAATTGGGCGGACGGGGGAGTGGGGGCCGCGTTGGCTTGTGTCGACTTGGTTTTTCCTTTGGCAGTCGCTGGCGGGGGCAACTGGGGCAGGCTCTCTGGGTTTC
Organism: Akkermansiaceae bacterium; assembly: GCA_024233005.1. Classification (GTDB taxonomy): domain Bacteria; phylum Verrucomicrobiota; class Verrucomicrobiia; order Verrucomicrobiales; family DEV007; genus JACKQE01. The sequence goes on from JACKQE010000005.1 coordinate 190,108, forward strand.
CATACCAAGCGTTCAATTCCAGTTGGTAAACTGCGGGGGCTCCCCAGGGGCTGTGGGCGTCGAGCACGAACACCTGCCCCTCCGGTCCGGAGGCCAGAGCGGTCACCTGGCTGAAACCTGCGGCCACCACGGAAGTGGTCCGGCCATCTTTGGCGAGCAGGACCAGGCACCCAGCCCAGCGAGGGATCCAGGTAAAATGTTCATCTTTGGGGGGCAGTGGGACCGGGTTTCGCTGGGCCCAGTTTCCGGCTGCGGACGCGAACGCCAGCAGGGTGCTGCCATCGCGTCGGAAGAGGGCCCGAGGCGCTGTTCCCTGATCCGGCGGCCCGACGTTCAGTCCCCAGGCCGACAAGACCACCTCCGAGAGGTCTCCTGTGCCGTCGGCATTCAAATCGATCAGCCGGGACAACTCCGCGGTCTGGAGCACCAGAGTGGCCTTGTCATCCTGCAAGAGGACCGCCCCCGGCCGGTTCAGTCCATCATGCCAGTAGGTCTGCCAAGTATGTCCGCCGGTGGGCGCGGACTTGCCAAGCCAGAGTCCGGCGGGGCCAGCCAAGGCAAGGTTGCCTTCTGGTGCCCAATCAACCGCAGTCACGGATTGGGTGTTCAGGCCGGTCACCGCGAGGCGTGCCACTTCCGGAGGTGCGGCCAAGATCGTTCCAGGCAGAGCTAGGCAAATGAAAATCGCTAAAGTCCGGCGCAGCATCACGGAGGGGGGAGGGGAGGGGCTGGGGCGGAGGGAGTCGGCGCCTGGGGAGGGGCGGCCGCACCGGGGGGGATCAGGGGGAAACTGAGGGTGAAATCGACCGCCTCTTTGGGGCTCAACTTGAGCCGGTTGCCATCCCACTCCCCGGCGCTGGGTTGGATGCCCGGTTTCAGGGCTTCGGGAATTTCGATGAGGAGGTTGCTGCTGCCCTTCTGGATTTGATACCGGATCTTGAATCGAGGGCCATCGGGACCTCCCACCGGTGGCAGAATCGTTTCAGTGATCGCCAGCTTGCCCCAGAGGTAGCGGAACACGGGCAAGCCGTTCTCTCGCAGGTAGCCTTGAAACAACGGAAAGCCGAAGGCATCCTGACTGTTGGCAAGAGGGTGTGGTCCGATGGCGGTGAACCCCCGCTTGGCCGGCACAGAGTGGACTTCCCGGTTGTCCAGGTCTGTCATCGGTCCCATCCAAACACCGAGGAGTCGGCATTCCACCGTATCCCAGAGATAAGAAAACCCATCCGCGCTGGTTACACCCAGCGCGTCTGGGATGATGTCAGGGGCGACCGGAACCTCGGGAGCCGTCGCCGTGCCAGACACCACCGGCGGCTGGGGGAGTCGGACCCGGCTTTGTGGAAAGACGAGAGGATCGGCAATGCCAGTCTGGAAAGCTCCACGGATCACGGAAAATTCCGGAGCAAGGTTCGTGGAGACCCCCACTTCCTGCGCATGGCTACCCCAGCTCCCGATGAGCACCGAAACCCAGGTCAGACCTGGGCGCAACAGTCTCAGAAAAGGAGGGGCGAGCATCGCGGAATCAACACCATAACTGGCATTCCGGCAAGCGACCGCAACCGGTGGAATGGAAAAATTTTGGATTTCCGTAATGAAAGCGCCATTCGAAGCGGCTGCCGCCTTACTGCGGGAGATCCAGATCAGCAGACTTCGGGCAGCACATCGTCCAAACAAGCCAAGAGGTGACGGATTGTGGCTTCGGTTTCGTCCCCCATGTTGGAAAGGCGGAAGGTCTTGCCCTTGATTTTTCCGTAGCCTCCGTCAATCGCGAGGCCGTGTTTTGATTTGAGCAGGGAAGTCAGCTTCGCGACATCAATGCCCCGGTTGTTGGCGACACAGGTCAGGGAGACCGAACGGAAGCCTTCGGGAGCGAAGAACTCAAAGCCATTCGCCGTCACCCATTCATGCACCAGGGCATTGAGAGCCGCATGGCGGGCGTGGCGGGCGGCAATGCCCTCGGCTTCGATTTTCTTCACGGTGTGGGCCAGACCGAAGATGGTGCTGATGCACGGAGTGCTGGGAGTCATGTCCTTCTCGTGGTTGCTGAGGAACTCGAGGAAATCGAAATAGTAACCCCGACCAGGAACGGACTTGGCCCGCTCCATGGCCCGGGGGGAAACGGTGAAAATGGCCAGTCCGGGGGGCAGCGCAAGGGCTTTCTGGCTCCCGGCCAAAACCACGTCGGCACCCCAGGCTTCTGCCGGTGTGGGCATCGCGCTGAGCGAGGAGACCGTGTCCACGACCAGCATCACCTCCTCAAATTGGCGCACCACTGCGGCGATTTCGGCGACCGGATTGAGAACGCCGGTCGAGGTTTCATTGTGGATCAGGGTCACGGTGTCGTAGAGGCCTGTCGCCAATTTCTCCTGCACTGCGGAGGGGTCGATGGGCTGTCCCCATTCGAATTGCAGCGCGTCGGCCTCGCGACCGCAACGTCGGGCCACGTCGACCCACTTGTCTGAAAAGGCTCCCGAGCAGCAGCAGAGGACCCTCTTCAGGGAGAGATTCCGGATCGCACCCTCCATGATGCCCCAGGCGGAGGAAGTGCTCAGGAAGACCGGTTGGGTGGTCTCCAGGAGGCTTTGCAGGCCGGGCTGCATGGAGGCATAGAGGGTTTGGAATTCTTTGCCTCGGTGGCCGATCATTGGAGCCGACATGGCGGCGTAGGTTTCGGGGGAAACTTCGACAGGACCGGGAATGTGCAGGCGGGTGTGGCGGGGGCTCATGAAGTGGAGAAAAGGAAGAATGGCGCAGTTGCGGGTAATCAATGGCCGTTTCCCGGCATCGTGCAACCGGGGAATCTGAGCATTTAAAGCGTCAACATGGCTCATGTGAGATGAGTGATAATGTCCCAAATAGCGCCAAAATGGCGCATTTCGGCCAACCTTGGGAAGGCTGGTCTGCGATGTAACATACTGTAAAAGAATGATAAAGCTGAGTGTCTGCTGTTGGGTATGAAGTTTGCAGATCTATCTTAGTGAAACAAAAGAGATTCTCTTGAGGAAATCTCAAAAAACCCAAACCCAAAACTAAAACCTCTGATCATCATGAAACTCGTGCGTTACCAATCACACCCACTGGCCCATGCTATGGATGACATTGACCGGATTTTCTCAGGTCCATTCGAGGGATTCGGCCGTCTCTTTGAACTGGCCCAGCGTTTTGGCCCGGGGGCACTCCCCTCCCGATCGGGAGCGGGCGATCTTTACGAGGACGATCATCATTATTTTGTGAGGCTCGACCTGCCGGGGATCAAGAAAGAGGCCGTCAAGCTCGAAATCCAGTCCAACGCACTCCTGGTGAGTGTTCAGGAAGCCAAGGCCGACCAGGAAACGGAAGAGTCGGTTGTTTACAAGCGATCTGTCTCCCTGCCTGAAGGAGTCAACGCGGAGGGAGTGACCGCAAAGCTGGAAGACGGGGTTTTAACCGTCACCCTGCCCAAGGCGGAGGACCGCAAACCCAAGCTCATCAATATCGACTAATACAACTTCAATTCATTGATTTAACACACCCACAGTCATCATTCCATGAACACTACCTGCTGCAAACCCACCACTCCGCAAACGGAGGCCCCTAAGGCGCCTGCCAAATCCCGGCCCACGGTGCCCCGGCATCACCTGGGGACTCTTCCGGAGAACGCCGGATGGGAACTCCGGGTCGAACTTCCCGGCGTTTCCAAGGATGCCCTCAAGATCACCCTGGAAAAGGGGGAATTGACCATCGAAGCGTCCCGCTCCGGGGCCATTCCGGAAAACTGGCGTCCAGTCGGCGCGGCTTCCGTGCCCTCGGACTACCGTCTCGATCTCTCCCTGCGCGAGGATCTGATTGCATCCGATGAGGTCACGGCCTCACTCGAAAATGGTATTCTGAACCTGCGGTTCCCGTCGAGGCGGGAGGTGCAACCCCGCGTTGTGCCAGTCAATTGAGTCTCATTCCCCCCCAAGGGGGAGAGACTCGTCAAAATAAGGCTGAGTTGGACCGCCGGGCGGGAGTTTCCTGCCCGGCGTTTTCCATACCGTGACCAAGCACGGAGAAGGCGTTTTCCGAATTGCTGCCCGTCAGCGCACCCGGAACGTTTTCGGCTCCCGTTCCATCTCCTGTTCCCAATCCGCGAGCCGTTTTTTCAGGTCGGACACGATCTCGGGATGCTGAAAGTTCAAATTTTCCCGTTCCGAGATGTCGTTTTTCAGATCGAACAAGAGGTCCATCGTGCCGCCATCGTCGAGATATTTCCACTGGCCATGGCGAACCGCTCTCATCTTCCGGTTGGCCCGTTGGATGCGCCAGAAGAAGGAGCGATCCGAGGTTTCAGGGACTTCCCCGGTCAGGAGGGGGATCAGATTTAACCCATCGAAGCGGTGACCCGGGACCTTTGCCGCACCTGCCACCGCGGCAAAGGTGGCGCTGAGATCCATCGTGATTCCCATCTGGGCGCTGACCTTGCCTTTGGGCAGGCGGGCGGGCCATCTCAGCAGGCAGGGCACCCGGATCCCACCTTCCCAGAGCGTGGCTTTGTGGTGAAAGAGAGGCCGGTTGTCCGACCACCGTTCGCCTCCATTGTCGCTTGAAAGGACCACCAGAGTGTTCTCCGCGACGCCGGCCTGTTCCAGTTCACCGAGGATCATGCCGACTCCGGCATCCACTCGTTCGAGCATCGCGGCATAGTCCTCCCGGCTCCCGTTGGTCATGGTCTCTTTCCTCACCTTGGGATCAGGCCTGGCGGGTGGCTGGAATGGGGCATGCACCGCGAGATGCGGCACGTAGCAGAAAAAGGGTTTCTTTGCCGCCGCCTGGCGATGAATGAACGCCGCCGCCCGCTGGTTGATGAGATCGGTCAAATAGCCCTCCTGCTTGGTGACCTCCAGGCCGTCCCGCAGGGCGTATGTTCCATCGTAATAAACATGCCGGTAATAGTCGGCATGACCAAGGAGCTCGCCAAAATATTCATCGAATCCATGATTGAGAGGGTTGTATTCATCCGCGTAACCGAGGTGCCATTTTCCGAAAGCGCCCGTTGCGTATCCTGCCTCCCGCAACATTTTGGCGATGCCGGGAGTCGAGGCTGGCAGTCCAATGGCGCTGTGCATGTCGGTGGGATGGGTCCAGACTCCATCGACCAACTTTTCCTGTTCCGCGGTGTAGCCGAGGGCCCATTCAAAACCGACCCGCTGCTGCCAGCGTCCAGTGATGAAACCGCAGCGGGTCGGGGAGCAGACCGGCGCATTGGCATAGAAGTCGGTCATTTTCACCCCCTCGGTGGCGAGTCGGTCGATGTTGGGGGTGCGGATATCGGTCGCTCCCATCGCCCCCAGATCGGCGTAGCCCATGTCATCGACGAGGATGAAGACAATGTTGGGCGGTTCCCCGGCGCGGGACATCGTTGCCAGGGCGACAGTTGCGGAGAAGAACCACTTGCGGAGAACGGCAATCGAAAAGGAAGGCATGGTTGAACATCGTGACCCAGGGGGGGCATGGCAGGCAACCAGAAAATGCGGGTGCTGCGGTCCGCCTGGTTCAGACGCCCGGAAGGCGTCTCTGGCAATGCGAAGGGAACCCTGATTCGGAAGTCAATCCGGGGAATTCTGAGGTCGAATCAGGATGGTGGGACCATCAATCTGGTGTCTCCATCCTGCCAGGGTGGTCGTGTAGCGCAGAGCCTCTTCGAAAGGAATGTTTTTCAACCTCAACGTCACTCGGGCATCCTTGGCTTTTTCGGGCGACAGCAGAACAAAATTGAGTCCCCGGGACGCTTCTGGCGAGCGAATGTCGAGTTCTCCGGCCTTGGCGCGAAAAAAGTGGATGGCGTCGACCAGGGGAGTGTCGGAAAATTCGAGCGAAGGAATCACCAGTTGCTGCAGCTTGGTCGCCAGCGCGGGATTGTCCCGGGGCTTTGGTATTCCCTCATCGGGAGGGATTGGCTCGATGACGACGGCCACTTTTTCGACCCGGAGCCTTGCGCCGGCGAGTAGTGCGGTGAAACGCAGGGCTTCGGCGAGGGAAATCCGGGAAAGTTGCAACGTCACGGTCCGGTTCCCCAGCTCAGGATCTTTGAGAAGAATGTTGATCCCTTGATTTCCGGATCGGTCCAATGTTTGGCTGAGATCAGAAAGGTAGGTGATGGCGTCCTTCAGGGGAGTCTCTACGAACTCAATCCGCGGCACCAGGAGGGTCTCGAGAGTCTCCTGAAGGGGAGCTTTGGTTTGACTCAATCCCGGGAGGCTCGTCAAGAGGACGAGGCTGCCGCAATGAAGGGGCCAGAATAACTGCCGACGGGAGTGGAGTTTCATCTTGCAGGAAGGGATGGGGAATTCATCCTGAAGGCCCATTCGTAGCAAGGAAAGTTCGGGCGAAAAAGCCCAAAATCAGGAATTTCGTGGACGAGGCTCGGATTCTGCTCTGTTTTCCGGGTGATTTTTGGTTGGTTTGGATAGAAATCATTGAAAAAAAGGAGGATTTGCCCGTATAAAAGAGGGTTGTCGGTCGTCTGAACTTGGGTTCAAAGGCTTCTTCAGATACTTCCACCTTTTACACTCGCGTCGTGCCTATCCAGTCAATTCACCGGACATCCCGCCTTGTCGGTGCCATTGCGGCCCTGCGGGATTGCTGGTTGTCGGGGCTGGTCGTGGTGCTGGCCCTGGCCGTCGACCTTCCGGTTTCCGCCCAAACCAAGGGTGCCAAGCCGCCGGTCTCCGGTGTGGTGAAAGCGCCGGCCTCGAAACCGGACAAGCCCCTCCCGGAGGCGGCCCCGGAGGGGCAGCTGCTGGCCAGCATTCCTTCCGAGTTTGAATCCTGGCGCGATGCCATGGGATTCCTCTGGCGTCTCGGAGGAGATGGATCGTTGAAACCCGGGGAAAGCCGGTATTTTAACAACACGATGGCGTTACAGGTGGGAGGCCTCGCCTTTAAACCTGAATCCGGAACCCGCAGAGAAGGAGGTGTTCTGGGGGAAAATGGCGTCAGAATCCGGCTCAATGGCAAGGCTGGCGACCTTGCGGTTTCTCGCGACATCTGGTTCGATGCGGAGAGGTCGGGGCTGCGTTACGTTGATGTGGTGCAGAATTCCGGAGCCAAGGCGGTGTCGGTAGATGTCCTCTACACCGTGAATTTTAACTATCAGTGGGAAAATCTGCACACGCTGGACGGGCGTATTTTCACTCCCACCACGGCTGATTCCGGCCCGGGATTCGTTGTCCAGTTCGACCAGGCAAGCGACGGCCATCCCGATACGGTGGTGATCGGCAACAGCGAGAAAGGGGCCGAGTCCGTGGGCAGTGTCAATCTCACCGGAGGAAATCAGCGGGAGCTTCCTCTTCTCTACCGCCTGCAGATTCCTGCCGGAGGCAAACGAGCCCTCCTCCACTGGGTGCTCTTGAGAAATCTCCAGAATCCCGCTGCTGCCGCAGAAGCGGTGAAGCCGTTCTATCATCGCAAGAAGGCGGTCCGGGCCGGCGTGGACGATGAGGTGCTGCCGTTGCTGGCGAATTTCGCTCCAGGGAGCGTCGCGGCAGGCTTGGAAACATCCCCTGTTACCGGAGAATTGAGGGCGCTGGACCTCCAGCTGGAAACTTTGGGCATGGAGCGGGGCGATCATGACCTCCTCGTTCTCGGCGATGACAATCTGCTCACCGGGACGGTCAGCGCCCCGGGGCCCATGGAAATCACCACCCGTTTCGGCCCCCGTCGGCTCGCGTTGGAGGAGGTGGCGGCGATTCATGGTGGCGGAGGGATCGGACGGTTGCCGGAAGTGTATTTGCGCGATGGTCAGGTGCTCCGCGGCACGATGGCAGGGGCATCCCTGACCTTGAAGCTGGGCAACGATCTCAAGGTGGAATCACTTGGCATTGATCAGGTCGGCTGGCTCCTAAGCCACCTCGAAGCTGACGATGGCAAGGCTCCCAAGGGGCTTACCCACTTTGTCGAAACCAGCCGGGGTGAGGTTTATGCGGTGTCCGCAGTTCCAGAAAATGAAGGACTCATCACCTACCTTTCGCCTTGGGGAGAGGGGCGGGCGCCCTTGGGAACGGTTGCTCGGTTGACCTATGGCGGCTCGGTCGGTGCGAAATATCGGCTCTGGACAAAGGACGGGGCCCGGCTCACCGTGCTGCCAGGGGCCAATCCATTGAAACTCATGGTAGCCGGCCGTCCTGAGCCGATCGAACTGGAGTGGCGGGATCTCAGATCCTTGTGGAGCAGTGGGGAGACTTATGGGATGGAGCCCGAGTCTGAGTGGCTCGGCTTTGATGATCTCGGGCCGGGAGAAAGCCCGGTCGGCGCCGCGTTTCTCCTGCGGGGCAACATTCTGCTGCCGGGAAAATTTGTCACCGGTGAGATCCATTTGATCACGGGGAATGCTGTCACCGCCGTGAAATTGGAGGATGTGATCACCATGAAAGCAGCGGAGGAAACGGACGCTACTGGAAGCAGGAACTTCCATCTTGAGTTGGTGGGAGGGGACCAGTTGCAGGGCAACATCCGGGAGTACATGGTGGAAATCGGGACCTTGGGCGAGCAGTGGAAAATTCCTCTGCCCCTTCTGCTGGGGTATCAAAGGCCTGAATGATGACAAAATCGAACCACCACATCGCATTGCCACGGAGACTCTCGCCCTTTTTTAGGGCGTTGCTTGTCGGCTTTTGGATGTTGTCTGTACCGGCCACTTTGGTGACGGGCCATGCCCAAACCGCTCCAACAACTGCCGTTGCCGGGTTGTTGCCCGGGGAAAGGCTTGTTCCGGTGACGCCGGCGCAGCGACTCGACAAGGCCGGGAATGCCTGGCAGTTTGAGGAACACGGAGCCATTTCGCGCGTCGGGAATTCCCTCCTCAACAATGGGATGAACTTGAACATCAACAACCGGCAGTTCTACACGCAGCAGCCGATGGCCAATGCCGATGGGGAATGGGTGCTGGTCGACCAGAATTCGGTGCAGCAGGGCCTTCAGATTGTGCGGCGCATCAAGCTGCTCGAAGACGTGGGAGTGGTCCGCTATGTGGACGTGTTCACCAATTTGACGTCGAATGGCCTCGGGTTCCAAGTCAATTACAAGAATAACACGAGCAACAACTTTCAATCGGTCATGTCCGACCAGGGCAATTCCGGAGTGACGGAACTCAGTGCGAGGGAGTCCGGCGTCATTGTCACTCCGAGTTCCAGCCAGTCGACCCGGGCGTTTCTCTATGGGTTGTCCTCTCCCAAATCTCTGGTGAAACCCGCCATCGTCTACCAGAACCGGTATGCGTTTGAGTTCCAGTATTCGCTGCAGGTGCCCGCGGGTGGTTCGGTGGCCCTCCTCTCAGCGGTCCGCCAGGTTCCGGTTCCCCGCGGTTTTCAGCGGAAAGATCTGGCCACGCTGTTCCGTCCGGCCTTGCCGGACCGGCTCCTTTCCGGACTGCCGGCCGCTTTGCGCAGTCTGGTGGTCAATGTCAAGACGGGCGGGACCTCCGGACCGGAATCCCTCCTTGGAGGCATCGATACGGCGGCGTTGGGCGTGGAGCGTGGACGACGCGATGTCCTCGCGATCAGCGGTGATACCCGTCTCGTGGGGGATGCCTTGGGCGGTGGGATTCGGATCGAGGGCGAATACGGGGCCGCCGACATTCCCTTCTCCCAGATCGCCGCCATCGAAGGGGCCAATTTGGGCAAGCGTGATGCTGCGAGGGTCTTTCTCCGCACCGGTGAAATTTTCTCCGGGCAGGTGGTTTCCGATGGACTCCAGTTTCAGATGGCGAGCGGCGGCAAAGTCGACCTCGACCTCCCGTCATTGGACCGCCTCGTGCTGGCGGAAAAAGAGGGGGACGGCGATTGGAGCCGGGACGGCTCGGAAGCTCTGGTGGAAACGCATTCCGGAGATCGGATCGCCCTCTCGAATGCCAGCGGTGTCACCTTCCAGGGAATGTCTCCCTGGGGGAAGGCGGAATTTCCTTTGAGCGATCTTGTCTGGTTGGCACCGGTCGAAGACGAACCGGTGGGATACATCGCTGAACTCGCCGACGGAACGCGGACTTTTTTGTTTCTGGGGGGAGGAAAACTGGCGACGACCACGAAGTGGTTTGGTCCCCGTGAAATCGAACTTTCCGCGGTAAAATCCATCGTGACCCGGCTTGCGCTGGAGCGCAACCAGCAGCGCAAGGGTGCCGTCGGGACAACCCCGGCTCAGGCGGTTCAGCCGTTGGACTCCCCGCAGACCACTTATGCCAACCTCACGGGGGGGCAGCGCATTGTTGGTCCTGTTCAGAATGAAACGTTCACCGTTCTGACCCAGGGGGGGAAGGTGTCAGTCAAACCGGAAGAAATTCGACGATTGGTCAACTTGGTCCAAGAAGATGCCACCGGGGGAGCCACCTCGGCTGAACCGAACTTTCGTATCGAACTCTGGGGCGGGGGCGTTATCACCGGCCCATTGGAGGAGACCTCGGTTGCTTTTCGCAAGCGCGGACTGACTTGGAATGCTCCAATCGGTGACGTGGTGGAGTTGGTCAACCCCCAGCCGACGGTTGCCGAAGGCGTCAGGCAGGAAATCGCCCGGCTCGTCCGCCAACTGGGTGCCGAAGAGTGGCAGGTCAGGGAGGAGGCCACAAGAGGCTTGGAAGGCTACGGATACCTGGCCAGAGCACTGCTGCTGGCGGAGTTGGGAACCTCTACTGACCCTGAAGTCCGTCGCCGGATCGAGCGAATTCTGGAGCGACTCGAGGAATGATCCCCGACCAGCCAGATTTCGACTTGCGATGGAGGCGACAGGAACCGGATGGGAGGGCCCCGCGTTTGTTCGGTCTCAATGCGGGGGCGGATCTCTTTGGCTGAACCCTTCCCTCTCCTGCCCATGGCGTGATCGACCTTTCGACAAACTCTCTTTTTGTGTCTATGGTGACTGAACTGCCTCTTTGCCTGTGAACATCGAACCTCTCCAGACCGCCGCGCAGGTTGTCGCGAGCCGCTTGAACCGCATCCGGTTCCGGGCGGCTCTCATCGACAGCTCCCTTTGGGTCTGGGGAGCGACTCTTTTGGCGGTCCTTCTGGGTTGGTGGTGGGGATGGGACCGAGGCCGTCTCGCGCTGTCAGTTGCGGCCTTCGCAGGGCTCTGGCTGGTGGCGGCGGCAATCTGGGCTTGGTGGCGCGCTATGCGCCCCCTCCAGGCGCTGACGCTGTGGGATGAGCGGGCTGGGTGGAATGACATGTTTTCCTCGGCATTTGAGTATGCCACGGCAGGTGGCCCGTCGAATGACCTTCCTCCCGGCGAAGTGCGTCATATCCAAACCGCGCTGCTACGATTGCCCACCGCATTGGCCGATCTTCCCGCCGCTCTCCCATTCCCCGCGTGGCGCAGCACTTGGCTGCTGCCTCTTCTCGCCCTGGGGTTGGCTCTTTTGCCCCGTTGGAACCATGGAGCTGCGGATTCTCCCCTTCTGGATGCGTCTGCCGTGGCTGCAGCGGCGGAAGAAGCCGCCGGACTGAAAGAGGATGCCAAAGACATCGGCACCATTGAAAAAGCGCTTTCGGACGAGGAAAAAAAAGACCTGACCAGTCTGCAGGAGATGATCAACGGCGTGGGGGACGAACTGGCGGACGCCAGTGACAAAACGGCCCGTGATGTTCTTGAAGCTTTGGAATCCCGTGCCCGAGCCGCTGATTCTTTGGCCAAAAAACTCAATCCGGCCGGAGATGAGTGGGCCAGTGCCGAAATGTTGCGAGAAATGGCCCAGTACCCCGACACCGCGGATTTGGCCGGGACGATCAAAGACAAGGACGCTGCCGGGGCCTCCGCCCAAGCCGGTCAGTTGGCCGACACCTTGAAAGATCCGGTGCTGACCCAGGAGACCCAGACCCGGATCTCCCTCGCGTTGGAGCGGACCATGGGCAAGGCCACTGACCAGGATAAGGGGAAGCCTGTCGGTGAGCATGTTGGCAATGCCGGTCGTAAACTGCAGGCCAAGCAACCCCAGCCGGCGGCGGGAGATTTTGATCGGTTGGCGGCGTATTTCCGGCAGGTCGAGCAGCGTCAAGCCGCCGAGGAAAAGCTCCGGGCCTTGTCCGAAAAGCTGCGGGAAGCCGGCAGCCAGCTTGCGGGCAGCAAACTGGAGAAAATGCAGAATCTGGCCCAGAATGCTAATGGCGGTGCTGCCCCGCAGGGGATGCAGAGCATTCAGAGTCAGAACTTCCAGGTGCCTGCCGCCCAGCCTCCGGCGATGGCTCCGACGGGTGGGCAGGGCCAGAGCCCGGCCGGCCAGATTCCCGGCAGCCAGCAGTCCTTGCAGGGCCAGGGGGCGCCGGTCCCCGGGCAGCAGCAGTCCCAGGGGCAACAAGGCCAGGCATTGGCGATGGGCAACCAGCCCGGTCAGCAGGGACAACCCGGTCAGCAGGGACCTATGGGGGCTTTAGGGCAAGGCCTGGGGGCGCTTTCCGCGCCGATTCCCGGACAGGCACCGGGAGCTCCCGCTCCCCAGGGCTCTGGTCTGGGGCAGGCTGGCAGTGCCGCCGCCGGGGCCGTGGCCAGTGGAGCGGCAGGCGGCAACCAGGCCGGAAGCGGCACCGTCGGGTTGGGCAATGATCCGACCCAGGCTTTGAAATCTGGCAAGGATGTCAAGCTCACCGGGCAGGTGAATGCCGACGGGGAATCCACCATGAGGACCGTGCAGGGCCAGGCACATGTGGAGCAGGCTTCCCGCACCCGTCAGGAGTTGGCGAGCGATTTCATCAAAGTGCAGGAGGAGGCTTTGGACGAGCAGGCTCTCCCGCTGTCACGGCGGGCTCACGTTCTCAAATACTTCTCGGCTTTGCGACAGCGTTTTGAAGACAAAAAATAACCTTCCCTGCTGAGACCGATCCTCGAAGCCTCTCTGGAGTGGCCGATGATCTCCCTGATTTTTTACCGAACACCATGAGCGATTCACTTGAAAAGAACCTGCAGGAATTCAACCGGACTTTCATCACGCTGAAAAGCGAGATTCAAAAGGCGATCGTTGGCTATGACGACCTCCTGACCGAGGTCTTGATCGCGATTTTTGCCCGGGGGCATGTGCTTCTTGAAGGCGTTCCAGGATTGGGCAAAACCTTTCTGGTAAAAACCCTCGGACGGGTTCTCGGTTTGGAACCCGGTCGCATCCAGTGCACGCCCGATCTCATGCCGGCGGACATTTTGGGCACCCAGATCGTGAACGAGTCCGAGTCAGGACGCCGCGTCCTAATTTTTGAAAAAGGGCCCGTCTTCGCCAATTTGGTGCTGGTCGATGAAATCAACCGAGCCACTCCCAAGACCCAGGCGGCGTTGTTGGAGGTCATGCAGGAGCATGCGGTGACCAGTGGCGGGGAGCGTCACGTTTTGCCAACCCCGTTTTTTGTGATGGCGACGCAGAATCCGATGGAAATGGAAGGCACCTACCCGCTCCCGGAAGCCCAGCTAGACCGCTTCATATTCAAACTCAAGGTGCCGTTCCCCACGCAGAATTCTTTGGTGGAAATTTCCCGGCGGACGACAGGGTTTGCGGAGGCTGACCTCGCCGAGGTTCTGCAGGGTGACGATCTCCTTCGGCTTCAGGAGGCTCTCACCCATGTTCCGGTGGCGGAACATGTGCTCCATTACGCGGCGCAGATTGTTCTGGCCACCCATCCGGACGATCCATCGGCTCCGGAGCGGATCCGTCGCTTTGTGAGTTATGGCGCCAGTCCGCGAGCCATGCAGTCACTGGTCCGGGGAGCCCGCGTTCGGGCCGCCCTGGCGGGGCGCACCACGGTCTCCATTGATGACATCCGATCCATCGCACTTGCGACTCTCCGTCACCGAGTCATCCTCAATTTCGAAGGCGAAGCCGAATCCGTCAACATGGATGGATTGTTGCGGGAAATGATCGACAAGATTCCGACCCCGGCGCAGGTGGCCGCCTGAGGAATCTCGTTGCTGTTTCTCATGTCTGACTGGCGGACCATTCCTCTGTGCCTCGCGGGCCTGTTGCTCGTGTCGCCATCCCATGCCCAAACAGTGGCTCCCAGCCCCGGAGCTCCGTCCGCGAGCGGTTCCACTACCGCTGCCGTTCCCACCGATTTCGACAAGCGCTCCCTCGCGTTTCGCACCGCGCTGCATTACGACCCCACGCTCGATGCGCCACTGGCTGCCTTGGTTGAGTTGTATCAGGGACAAAACCGGATCGATGAGCTGGTCAATCTTTACCGATCCCACCTCACCCAATATCCCGAGGATTTCGGAGCCAAAGCCGTCCTCGCGAGAGTGCTTCGCAAACTCAATCGTCCGGAATTCCTGACCCTCGTGCAGGCTGCGGTCGAGGCGCATCCCACGGCGGGGTTCCTGCAGCATTTGCTCTACGAGGCTCTCCGCGAAGCGGCCGCACCCGGCGCGTTGACCGCCCTCTCCAACGCGATCGACAATGCCCCCCGGAGCGACCTGGCGGACCTTTGGCTCGATGAGTTGCTCGCCGCCGGGGCGGAGGGGACGGGACATGAGTTGGCGGAAAAGCACTTGGCGAAGCGACTGGCTGCGGTGGATCAAACTGCCGCCCAGTGGTTGGATCTGGGGAAGCGGATGGAGCGGTTCGGTTTCGCTGTGGATGCGGTCAAAGCGGCGCAGAAGGGACTGGCGCTGAAACCGGACCCGGAGGTCATGGTTGATCTCGAACTTCTTGCCGCGCGCTCCGAGGCAGCTTCCGGAGCGCGTAATCCGGCCGCAGTTCGCCTCGAGGGGCTACTTGGTCGGCTGGCTCCGGATTACTGGAGGCGGACCGAAATCCTGCGCCTCAGGATTATGGTCGCGGGCGGTGGGGCTGAGCGGGAGGCGCTTCTCGCCTCGTTTCGGGAGAAATACGAAGCCAGCGCTCCCAAGGAAAGCCTCGCTCTGGAGTATGCCGGGCTTCTCGAAGCAGCCGAGCATCGTCGCCAGGCCGTTGCCGTGCTCAAGCAGGCGGCCACCGACCTGCCTCAATCCATCCGCTTGGAGCAGGCCCTAATTGATTTGTTGGACCGCCTGGGTGACGAAAGGACTCTCCTCGCTTTTCTTCGCGAGCGCACCGGAACCTCCCCGGACCGGCTCGATCTCCGCTACCGGCTGGTGAAAATGCTCTACCTGGAGGGGCATAAGGAAGCTCCGGCGGAATTGGCGTCCCTCCTTGAAAAAATGGATCCCGGAGCGCGTCCGGAACGGTTGCTCGATCTCGGGCGCTTTCTTGCCCGTTCAGGGCTGCATGAAGAGGCGGCGGAAAATCTGGCCGGGTTCCTCGACACCGCGCCTGAGCGCCTCGATGTTCGGCGGGAACTGGCCGAGGAGTATCTGGCCGCGGAGAACCGTCCCGCTGCCGAGAAAGCCGTTCAGGCCGGGATCGCTCAGTCCGCCCAGGCGGCCGTGGAGAATTTCACGGACTTCGTGCAATTTCTCATCAAGAAGGAATTTTTCGTTCCTGCCCGGGAGGCTTTGGATGCCCGGCTAGCGAGGGAGCCGGACAATTTTGATCTCCGTCTTCTCCAGGCCGGTGTGCTATCCCAGATTGGTGATGCCGCGGCTGCGTTTACCCTGCATGAGGAGACCCGCATGCTCGCTGACACCGCAGCGCGTTACCAGCAGTGGTTGGAGGCGGGGCTCGACATGCACACGGCGCTGGATGATGTCACCGACTTCTTCGATCGCGAGCAGTCTCGGCTCACTGAGGAGCGCAGCGGGGCGGCCACCCCTTCCTCCGAATGGGTGGAACGCTTTTACCTTCTCTGCGATCTGGCGGAGCACCGGGAATTGACGGACCGTGTCGCGCAGTTGTTGCGGAACGTGCTCACCGTTCCATCGACTCCCCCGAAATTGCAGGTGGCATGGAAACGGTTGTTGGTTAAGGCATTGGAAAAAAGCGCCGACCGAGCTGCCGAAACCGAGCAACTCCTCATCGGACTCGTCGAAGAAGATCCGGCCAAGGCGGAAGAATACCGGCTGCGGCGTGGTCTGCTTTATTATGGTTCGCAGCGCCCCGACCTGGCCCGCGGCATGTTGGAAAAGATAGATCTCAAAGAGATCGAAGACACGGAACTGTTGCAGCAGGCCCCCGCCGCGTTGGCGGAATACGGATTGGGACAGCAGATGCGCGCGGCGCTGGAAAAGTTGACCACCAAAGAACCGAGGAATCTGGCACATTGGGAAAAGCGCCTCGGGGTACTCGCTGCCGTAGGCGATGAAACCGGGCTCCGGGAAGCCATCCGGGGGGTCTTGGCCTTGACAGGGGTTCCCGTCAGTGGGGAATCCCGGGAGTCATTGCGGCTTCACTTGGTGGATTCCTACTGGCGTTCCGCGGCGCAGTTCATTGGTCGTGGCAAAATCACCCCGACATCCGGGACGCGGGTGCTGGAGCTTCTGGACGCGGTTGATCGGGAGCATCCTGGAAAGCAGGACCGGCTCTGGAGTCTCTGGACCAGGTCGTTGGTTCTCGGCCGGCTTGGAGACTCGACAGGAAGGGATGCGGCCTTTGCGGAATTGGAACGTCTCATTGCAGAGTGGCGGGAACTTCATCCCGATTCGGGAGAACCCGAGATCGCATTTCCGGACGGATTGGCGCTGTCTCTAGCCGGTGCGCGGCACCTACTCGAAGAAGGCGGGGGATTTGGAGAGAATGCTTACGGCCAGTCCGGCGCTGTTCCGGAAGGTGAGGGCCCGCTTGGTGAAGTCGCGGTGCGTTGGGCATACGAAGTGCCTGATGAAGCTACCATTGTCCAGGTGCTTCCCATAGCCGGAGCCGTCGTGGTCCTGGACAATACCGGGCAGGTCTCGCTTGTCGATCGTGCCACCGGCCGGCTGCGGTGGCGGGAGCAGTTTCCGATTTATCTGGAGCCTTCTGCAAAACCTCTGGCGTCCCCCGGAAGGGTGGGATACCGCTCCGGAAATGTGATCGTTCCCGCAGGTGGCGGCATCACTGTTGGTGGGGGATCGGTTGTGGTATCCTCCGGCGGAGTTGCCCGGCAGGTGATCATCAGTGGCAAATACAGTGGAAGCGGACAGGGGGGCATTTCCAGTCATTTGGGATACGCCTCCTCTAATCTCGAAGGCGTCACCCGGGTCCGTCGGCTTGCCAGTGATGGCGCGGGACGAGTCATTTTGGCCGGACGTGAAGCCGTGGAGTGTCGATCGGTCGATGATGGAGCGTTGCTCTGGGTGGCGGATTTGGGAACTGACACCCCGGCAGGCGTTTCTGCGGGTGGCCAAATTACCGTAGCCCGGCCTGAGATCCACCTTTCCGTTGAATCCGGAAAAGTCTTGTGCTTCGATGCCAACAGAGGAGTGGCGTCGGCCTTTGATCTGGCTGGCGGGCGTTTGCTTTGGCAACGGATCCAGTCTGCGCCGCAGGAGGCCGCATCAGATGGCCGAAACATGGTATACAGCCTCAATAGCGGGGCTTCTTTTTCGCCCGGAAGAATGCTGATCTACGGGCTTCGGGCTGAAATCCTCGATACGGCGACAGGTGACGTGCTTTGGTCTTTTGACGGACGGGAGGCCAGGGTGTTTCCCATCGCCCTGAACGAAGTAACGCCGGAAGGGGAAGCCCCTCGGCGGATTTCCGCCCAGACGACATCGCTCCTTCCCAGGGAGCGTCCGGGATACCTCGACAGCATGGCGCCGTTGGCCCTGCGAGAGCAAAACCTCAAGTCGTTTTTCACCTATAAAAGCTCGCTCGTGGCCCCTGCGGTGATTTGGAGCGCCGGTCGGCTGGTCCGTCGCAACGGAGCCGGCGCCTGGATGGGGGGAAACCGGCTTCTACTCATGGGGGATGATGGCATCAGGGAGCTGTCGCTTGATTTTCCGGTGGGCGCGCTGCCTCCCTTGAATGTGAATCAAGGTGTTTTTCTGGGAGTTGCCGGTCGGCAGGCTTGGTTCCTATCCGGTGCGCAGGTCACCCGGGTTACCCTGGGAGAAGAGGGGACGGACCGAATCCGAACCTTCTCGCTGGACTCCATCGCATCCGGCAAGCAGGTGGAGGCCGTTCTTGCCGGTTCCCGGCTCTACGCGGCCGGGGTGGGCGGTGTCAGGGTGCTCAACGCGTTGGGAGGAGGTGCCATCCAGGAGATCGTCTGGCCTGCCGCCGTGACTGACTACCTTTCGCACCGGGCCCTGCCGGAAGTCCCGGGAGTTCCTCCCCAGTATGTTTGGCAGGGAGTGGTCCGGAACCAACCGGGCAAGCCCACGATCTGGATGCCGGAACGCCCCGCTGCGGACCAGGATGAATTGTTTGTGGTGCTTCAGGAAAGTAGTCTCGTCTGTCTCACCACACAGCGGAATCCGTCCCCGCCGGTCAACCTTCCTCCCCCCACTCCGCCCATTCCCATTCCTTGAAGCGGTACCTTTTTGCGGCATGGCCACACTTTCCACTGACAATGATTCCCTCTTTGACGCCGAATTCCTCGGTCGGCTGCGGGCGCTTTTTCTTCGGCTCCGCAAAAGAAGGCAACTCAAGAAAAAAGGCATCCAGAATACCACCGCAACCGGGTTCACCCGGGAGTTCAAAGATTTCCGCCACTACACGCCGGACGATGACTACCGCTCCATCGACTGGCGGCTCTACGCCCGCCTGGACCGGCTCTATGTGCGACTCTACGAGGAGGTCCAGGAATTCCATGTCCACATCTTGGTCGACACCAGTGCCTCCATGGTCACGCCTTTTGGTGACAAGCGCCTCTCTGCCCTGCGGCTCGCCGTGGCGCTTGCCTATCTGGGACTCATCGGTCAGCACCGGGTCAGTCTCTACCGGATGGCCGATCGCATCATTGAAGGTCTGCCCCCCCAGAAAGGGCAGGGCAATATCCAGCGCATCATCGACTACGCCAAACGTCTCGAGTTTGGCGGAATGACGGATCTGAAGCGGTGCTTCAGCAGTTTCCGGCCATCACGCCAGCGTTACGGGATCATTTTTGTCATTTCCGACCTCTACGGTCGCGATGCCGATGAGGCCAAGGACGCGGTGCAGCGCATTGCCAGTTGGCCCGGCGAGGCCCACGTGATCCAGATTTTCAATCCTTGGGAGGAACATCCCGACCTGGATGGAGAAGTGGAACTCATTGATGTGGAGACCCAGGAACACCGGAAGCTCTGGTTCACGAAACGCGAATTGAAACGTTATGAAGAGGTGTTTGACCTGTTTTTGAAGACGGTGGAGCACACCTGCAAATCCCGGCAGATCGATTACCAGCGCTGGTGCACGGACCAGCCCTTTGAGGAGGCCTTCCTTGATCTGTTGTCCCGTGGATCCGCTCTGGCCAGTGGTGCCTGAACAATTCCGGTCCCGCCCCTCTCAGCCGCCATGCAGTTTCTCTCTCCCGCTTTCCTTTATCTGGGCTTTCTCGCCCTGATTCCGGTGGCGCTGTACCTCTTCCGGAGGAAGGCGCGGGTAAAGCAGGTCAGCACTCTGGTGTTTTTCAAAACCCTGGCCCGTGAGCACCAGGAGTCGGCTTGGCTGCGCAGAGTCAAACGGATCCTTTCGTTGCTCATGACCCTGATGATTCTGTGGGGAGCGGTTCTGGCACTCTCCCGGGTGGCCTTCACGCCCCGCACGGATGAATTCCGGACCGTGGTGGTGTTGCTGGACCGCTCGGCGTCGATGGCCGCCCGTGATGCTGAGGGAGGCCCCAGCCGGCTTGACTTGGCCAAAGCGAGAATCCTGACCAAACTTGATGGCATTCCCGAAGATGTCGGAGTGGCTTTGGTCGCCTACGACGCCCGGCCGGAGATCATCCTGCCGCGCACTCTGAAGCGTCGGGAAATCGTTTCCCGTCTTGCCGAGCTTGCGGTGCGTCCTGTCGCGGAAGACCGGGCGGCGGCCCTCGATGCGGCCGGGGTGCTCGCCGGACTGGAAACACCCGCGGTGATCTGGCATGTCACCGACAATGCCGGAGGGGAGAAAAACTCCCTTGCGGATGAGGAAGTGAAACAGGAGCATGCCGCGTCTCTCGCTGATGCCGCCCCCACTCCAGTCGATCCCGATGGGGAGACCGGGATCGCATCATTGCCGAAAGAGGTGCATTTGGAGACCGTTCTGGTGGCTTCCCAGTCAGTCACCAATGTGGGCTTCACCGCGTTCAATCTGCGTCCTTCTCCCCAGGAGCATGGGCGTTTCGAAGTCTTCGTGAGGGCGGGTCTCAACCGTGATGCCCCCGGTGACGTCAAGGCGAGAGTCGAGGCGCTGATCGGTGGCACCATTCAGGGAACTCGTGAGCTGGATTTGAAGCCGGGGGATCAGGAAAGCTTTCTTCTTAAACTTCAGGGAGCAGAGGACCAGATGCTGCATCTCCAACTCCGGGCTCCTGGCGACAGCCTGGCGATGGACAATGACATTCTGATGCCGCTGCCTCGCGTCAGGCCGGTAGTGGTCGCACTGGTGGGCAGGGGAGAGAGCCAGGACGGCGGAACGACCAAAGTCGACATCGATCCTTATCTGGGACTGGCTCTTCAAGCGATCCAATCGGAAGGAGAAATGGACGTCTTTGTCGTTTCCCCGGAATCCTGGCCTCCCAAACATCCCGTAGATGTGGCGGTCTTTGACCATTGGTTGCCAACGGTGTGGCCCACGGATATTCCCTGCATTGTGATCAATCCGGACGGGCGGTCCGGTCCCATCAAGGCGAAAGCTTTGGACATCGGCATTCCCTACGATGCGGTGCGGGTCGTGGATGAGGGCCATCCTGTTTTGTTCCGCGTCAGCAGCAGCCGGGTCGCGCTGCGACAGACCTGTGTCTTTGATCTTGCGGGCTCGCTCGAACCCCTCTGGATCGCAGGCAATGAACCGGTGCTGGCTGCCGGTGAAGTCTCCGGGCAGCGGGTGGTGATGTTAGGTTTCTCGCCTGAAAGTTCGGAAAATCTTCCCCTGATGGCTTCTTTCCCTCTCCTGATGGGCAATGCGTTGCTTTGGTGTGCCGAGGATTCACCCAACGTCATTGAGCGGGTCGACGAGGCCCGGACCGGGGAAGTTCGGCCGATCAAAGGAACCACCGCCACCTGGCAGGAGTGGGGGGAGGGCGGTCTAAGGACCACGGAAATCCAACTCAATGGGCCATTGATCGATCTTGACCGAACTGGGGTCTGGGAGACCAATGAAGGTCAGCGGGGCGCCTCTCACTTGCTGTCCTGGAATGAAACCAATGTGCCCGGCACGTCTGAACCGGCGGGGGATGAGCCCCCCGGTGAGACATCGTCGACTTCGCAGTTAGGCCTGCTCACCGGAGATGTGAACTGGCTCCTGGTTGCGGGCATCCTTTCCCTGTTGGTGCTCGAAAGCTGGCTCTTCCACCGCTGGGCTGTGTATTGATCAGGATCGAACATTGATGGACTGGCTGAACCCGAAGATACTTCTGCTCGCACTCCCTTTACTGGGTTTGCTCTTTTGGTTTGATGCCGGATCCTCGCATCCCATGTCGATGCGCCGCCGCCGGATGCTCCTCATCCTCCGGTCGCTCCTGGTGCTGCTATCCCTGCTGGCTCTGGCGTCACCGGCACGTGTCGTCAGCAGCCGGCTGCAGTCCGTGATTTTTGTGCTCGACCACTCTCAAAGCGAAGGGGAGGAGGGGCTCGCCAAAGTCTATGACACTGTCCGTCGCATCGAAAGCCGCCTGCCTTCCAGTGTTTCCGTGGGCCACATTGCCGCCGGTTCTGAGGGGCGGATTTTGAGTTATCCCGGCCGGGGAGAATTGCCGCAGAAACCCCGCACGGAATGGCTGGACGAGATCGGCCAAGAAACCAACTATGCCCGCGCTGTCGCTTTGGCCCGCGGGGTATTTCCCAGTGGTTCCTCACGGCACATCATTCTCGTTGGGGATGGCCAGGAGACCCATGGCCGTCTGGAGGAGGCAGCCCGTCAGGCCTCCGTCAGCGGCATCCATATCCACGCCGCCGGTGTCAGTGGTCCGGCTCGTCCGGACGTCCGGGTCACGAAAGTGCTCGCTTCACAAGCCCGGCTCAATGAAGGCGCGGCACTGGACTTGACCGCGATGGTCGAAAGTTCCCTTGCTGGTGAAGGCAGGATCAGGCTTTTTCAAAACGGGATCCAGGTCGAAGAACGTCCCTTGACCGTCTCGGTGGGGCAGCAGCAGCCGGTGGTGTTCCACCTCGTGCCGGAAAAGCGCAACATCTACAACTACCGGGTGGTCGTGGAGGGATTTGAAGGCAGGGACGCGATCCCTGAAAACAACGAAGCGTTGACGCTGGTGGATGTCCGAGGCAAGCCACTGCTCCTGTATGTGGAAGGGGAACCCGCCGAGGCGCGTTTCCTCGCCCAGGCAATGGAGAAAGAGGGCATCCGCCTCGACGTCAGGAACCCCGAGGGCCTGCCGGAAACCTTGCAGGAATTGGCCGGCTACGATGGCATCATCCTCTCCGATGTCGCTGCCCATGAGATCGGGGAGGCCCGCATGAACGCGATCCGGGACTATGTGGAAAACCTCGGCGGCGGATTTATCATGATTGGAGGAATGAAATCATTTGGGGTGGGGGGATACTACCGCACGCCGATCGAGGAGATTCTTCCGGTGAAGCTCAAAGCCCCGGATATGGAGGAGCAGCAGAGTTCGGCGCTCGCGCTGGTGATGGACCGGTCGGGCTCCATGTCGGGCCAGAAAATTGAAATTTGCAAGTCCGCTTCCATCGCAACCGCCGAGC
The DNA here is from genome assembly GCA_024233005.1 of Akkermansiaceae bacterium. GTDB lineage: Bacteria > Verrucomicrobiota > Verrucomicrobiia > Verrucomicrobiales > DEV007 > JACKQE01. The sequence goes on from JACKQE010000005.1 coordinate 212,722, forward strand.
TGTTGAGTCCCAAAGATTATCTCGGGGTCTTTGCCTTTGATTCCGACGTCCACGTTGTGGTTCCCATGACGCGGGTCACCAGCACCAGTGCCATCGCTTCCCAGATCGCTTCCCTGACCGCCGGAGGCGGGACCAATGTCTATCCTGGCATGGCCACCGCCCGGGAAGAACTCGCCAAAGTCAAAGCCAAGGTCAAGCACATGATCGTGCTCACGGATGGGCAGACCACCGGGGAAGGCTACCAGGCTCTGGCTTCCCAATGCCATGCCGAGGGCATCACGATTTCCACCGTGGCCGTGGGAGCGGGTGCCCAGATCGGACTGCTCCAAGCCATTGCGGCCGCCGGGGGGGGGCAGTCCTATGTCACGATGGATCCCACGGCGATCACTCGCATTTTCACCCAGGACACGATGATGCACACCGGACGGATGATCCGGGAGGAGGCTTTCGAACCCAAGCTGGTGGAGCGTCACGCCATGCTGCGGGGATGGCAGGAAGGCAGCGTGCCTCCTTTGTTGGGCTATGTGAAAACCAACCGCAAGGCCACTTCACAAACGCTTCTGGTCACGGACACGGATGATCCCCTGCTCTCCACTTGGCGTTTTGGCCTCGGCAAAGTGACGGCGTTCACCTCCGACTGCAAAAGTCGCTGGAGTGCCCTGTGGGTCAGTCAATGGCCGGGCTACAGCAGTCTTTGGGCTCAGATTCTTCGTGAAACGGCACGGGCGCCCCAAGGGCAGTTCATGGACCTCCGACTTGAAGATGAAGGGGAGGATATGAGGATCAATGTGGATCTTTTGGCCGATGCGGGATCGCGCAAGAATGATGCCGTGGTCGAAGCCAACGTCTTTTTCCTCCCGGCCAATGCGCTTGGGTCTGCGATGCGGCTGGTGGAGGAGAAGACGCTCGAACAATACGGCAGCGGTCTCTACGCCGGATCGTTCCACCCGACGAAACCCGGTGTTTATCTGGTCAGGGCCCGGGCGGGGGCGCAGACTGTTTCCGCCGGTCATGTGCACAACCCTTCCGCAGAAGTCAGCACCGGACAGATTGACGTCAGTGTTCTGAAAAAGGCCTGTGAGTTGACCGGAGGAACCTGGTTGGGCGACGGAAGTGCTGACCCGGTCCTGGAGGGGTCCGATGTGTCACGGTATCTCGAGCTGACGCCCTACCTTTTGCTGATGCTGCTTGGCCTCTTCCTGCTCGACGTCGCAGTGCGCCGCTGGGAGAATCTGCTCGGAGTGGGTGAAATGATCGCCGGATGGTTTCGGCGCAAGGTTTGAGCTGGCGGAGAGAGGAAGCTCCGTTCCCGGAAAGGGCCCCGCCGCCGATCAAGGCGATAGTTTTGAATTTTCGGGGATCGGAGCGACCGGGGGCGTTTCCCCTTTGTGTCCGACTCCGGTGACGAGAAAGATCGTCAGAACGAGGGCCAGGATCACCCGGTACCAGGCGAAAGGAATGAAATTGTGGCCGCGCACGAAACCGAGGAGCCATTTCACCGCGACAAACGCCACGATCATGGAAACGACAAAGCCAAGCGCCAGATCGAAGATCCCGACGCCCGTGAACTGGTCCTCCTGGTAGGCGTCATAGCCTTCCTTGGCACTGGCGGCGAACATGGTCGGAATGCTAACCAGAAAGGAGAACTCCGTTGCCGCGGTTCGCCGGGTCCCGCAGAGCATGGCTATGATGATGGTGGCTCCGGAACGCGAAAGTCCCGGAAAAACCATGGCCATGACCTGGGCCAGTCCAATCCAGAAAGCGGCATTCCAGGAAGGTTCCTCATCGCCTCGGTCATGGTGGGCCTTGGGGCGGTCGACAATGAAGATGGCCACCGCGCCCCCCGCCACTGAGAGGATGACAGGCAGCAGGGTTTCGGGGAGTTCCCATCCCATTTTTTTGAGAGCCAGTCCACAGACGGCCGTGACGCCAAATGCCAGGGCAAGCTTGAGATTGTAACGGAGTTGGTCCGGCTTGGTCGCATTGAGAACCAGATCGAGGAGACGCTTCCAATAAATGAAGACGACCGCAAGAATGGCGCCGGCCTGAATGATCACGGTGAAAGCCTCCCCCTGACTGCCCCAGAAATACTGGGCGATCAACAAATGCCCGGTGGATGAAATGGGAAGAAACTCGGTGATGCCTTCGATGATGCCATAAATGACAGTCAGCCACCAAGGGAGAGAGGTTTCAGAGAGCAGCAAAAACATGGGTATTTGAGAGTGATCCAGATAATCTGGATGAATCGAAAGTCAACCGGCATTGGCTCCTGGAGGCGATTCCAGAGGGCAAACCGGGGATTTGAGAGGGCCCGGAGCGGGAATTATTTCCTCACTTTAAAAGGACAAAAGATTTTCATGGGAGGGGCTTGCGCGGTGTTAGCTCTGGTGGATAGTCGTCTTCATTCCATCACGATACCCTCCTCCCATGCGTTTTCTTTCGCCAGACTTTTGGAGGAAATGGTTGCCTGCAGTTTTCCAATCACCCCGGTTTCGGGCACTAGCGGACTTCATCCTGCCGAAGGGGGCGCGCGGAGATTGGCTGGTCTGGGGGATCGCTCTCCTCGGGGTGCTTTGTTCCGGCTGGTGGCTTGTCTCCCAGGCCCATCCTTGGGATCTCAAGGAACTGGCGCGTCTCGCGGACGGAACAAAACGCAAATACAAGGATTTCATGGCTCCAGGGCTTTGGTATGGGGCGCTTTTGAACGTTGCCATTTGGCTCCCCATGGTTCTCTTTTCCCGGTTCTGGCCGAAAGGGGAAGGCGCCCATTGCGCCGGTGTGGGCGGGGCTCAAGGCGGGAATGATCGCCGGTTTTGGCCTCTTGTTCTGGGTATCATTCTGGTTGCCGGGGTGGTTCGCTGGCAACGAATGGACTTGAGCTACTGGGGGGACGAGGGGTGGGCCGTCACGCGGTATGGCCATGGACTGGACCGGCCTGCGGAAAGAGGAAATCTCCAGGGTCGCATGGTGTTCATCGCCGCGAATTGGGAACAGGTCTTTTTTGATGACCATACCGGGGGAAACCACTACCTCTTCACTGCGGCACAGCGGGCGACACTTGATGCCTGGCGGGCGGTCACCGGGCGTTCCCGGGAGGCGTTCGATGAAACAGTTTCCCGATTGCCGGCCTTCCTTGCCGGTCTGGGGAGTTTGGTGATCCTTGCCGGGATGCTGCGGTGGTGGGGGCAGTCCACCGCCGGCGTCTGGGCCTGTTTTTTTCTGGCCTTCCATCCGATGCATCTGCGATATTCCAGCGAGGCCCGCGGCTACTCCCTGATGCTGTGCTTTTTGCTCGCGACCCTCTGGTTCTCCGGGTTGGCATTGAAAACCGGACGCTGGCGCTGGTGGCTGCTCTTCGGTTTGGCGGAGTTCCTCACGATGTACTCCTGGAAGGGCATCTACTACGGGCTGGCGTTGCTCAACCTCGTGCTGGTGCTGATCCTCCTGTTTGCACCCTTGCAGCCAGACAGACCAGCTGGTCGGGCACGGTGGGTTTCGATCGGACGTTGGACGGCGGCCAGCCTTTTTGCCGCGGGGCTGTTTGCCCATCTGGTGATGCCCTGCGTCCTTCAGGGGAGAGTGGCCGCCAAAATCGCAGGAGTCAAACCCATGTATCTGCCTTGGTTGAAGGATGCCCTCTCCCAATTCTTCATTGGCATGAACTGGGATCTGGCTCCGGACAATCCATCGAAGGTCGCCTCCCTGAGGCTTCTAACCGGTTTTCCAGGGGTGTCATGGCCTCTCCTGACTCTGTTCTCAGGCCTGCTGGGGGTGGGTCTTGTTTCGATGGTCAAACGGGCGCCTCACTTGGCCGCCATGGGCCTGGCATTGGTGGTTTCGTGTGTGGTCGGAGCCCTTCATTTCAAATACAAAGTCCATCTTGAATGGCTGGCTTGGTACTCATTTTATGCGGTGCCGGTGATCAGTGTGGCGCTGGCTTTCGGTGCCGACCGGGTGGTGGGCAGCTGCGCCGGAATCAGGCGCCATGGTCCGAGACTCGCCGGACTTGCTGGATCGGTGGTCACGGTCTGCTATCTATTGGTGATTCTGCCACAGACCCGCTACATGGTGACACATCCTGTTGAAGCCAACCGAGAGGCTTTCGAGGTCACCCGGGGACTTCACGAGCCGATGCACGTCATGTCGGAGTCAACGGTTTTCACCGTCTACCTGTGGCGCTATATCGGACTGTATGATCCGAGGGCGGACATCCATGTCCGGGATGCCTCCACATTGAAGGCCAAGATCGCCGACGTCGCGGCAGTCGGTGGCGAACTCTACGTCGTCATGGGGGAACGCGCGCTATCGGAATTGCTCAATCCCGACATGGTCGCCATGCTGAGGGATCCAAGGCTATTCACGAATACCCGGACCTTTCATGCCCAGGATGAATCCTTGACGCTTTATGTGTTTCACTACACCGGGCCGAAGTGAACCGGAGTCAGTTTTCGGTGGGTGGTTTCACTGCCAACGCAGGGAACAGGACTTTGCGTTTGAGGAGCCAGCAAACGCCGATGAGGTCGTAAATCCCCCGCAGTCCGCGTTCCCAGTTGGTGTATTTGGAGGTCCCGGCTTGACGGACCCGGTGGTTCACATCCACTTCCCGGAGGCGCAGCCCCGCATGGGTGAAAACCGCGGGCAAAAACCGGTGCATGCCGTTGAATGGCACCAACAATTCCACACAGTCACGGCTGAAGGCCTTGAGTGAGCAACCGGTGTCACTGATGCCGTCGTGAATGAACGTCCGACGGACGCGGTTGGCGATGCGCGAAGCCACGCGCCGGCTCCAAGTGTCCTGCCTTTTGGCGCGGCGCCCACACACGACATCGGCCTCACCGGAGGCCACCAGACTCACCAGATCGGCGATGTTGGCCGGATCATTCTGGCCGTCACCGTCCATCAGGACGCAGACTCTGCCACGGGCGGAGCGCAGGCCCGCAAACATCGCCGCGCTTTGACCCCGGTTTTGAAGCAAACGCAGCCCGGTCACCCAGGGGAGTGCGCTGATCTTCTCCCAAGTGGCGTCCTTGCTGCCGTCGTCCACCGCGATGATTTCGGCTCCGGGCTGGGCGGAGCGGATTTCTTCCAAGACTTCGGTGACACAGGCCTCTTCGTTGTAAAAGGGGATCACGATGCTCACCAGGGGCGATTCGGGAGTGCGGCTGGCGTGGCCATCGCTCCGGACTCCCGAGGTGAGGGGAAAGGTCGAGCGGAAGGCGTGGGGACTGGAATGGGCGTCGGTCACGGAGGCGGGGCGGTGGCGGGAGTTGGGGGCAGGGGATCGGTGTCCGTCCCCGGGGCATCTTCTTCTTCCGGGAGCGCGCCCGGCTGTTTCGGGGGAGCTCCTTTGGGCCATGAAGTCAGCCGACCCAAAAACACTTGGTAATAGCGTTCCATTTGTGGACCAGGTTTGACTTCGATTTCGCCGAGGCGCTTTAGGTCAGCGAATTTGGTCTCAAATCGATACATCAGCTTTGTGTCCCGTCCATCGAGAAAAATGAGGGCATCCCAGCCCTTTTTCCCCTCGGCAACGGGATCCGGCCACAGTTCGTATTGCGATTCGACCTCCAGGAACCGGTGCCATCGGTAAACCCGCGGTTGGCCCGGCATGTAAAAGGCCAACTCGCTCGCATTGTAACGGTGGCCGAGAGCAATCACGACGGTTTGCTCCGGTCGGGGCACTTGGGCGAGGAATTCCCCGGCCTGACGGCCGACCTCGCGCCACCCCCTCACGCGGGAAGCCGGATCGAGTTGTTTGTCGCCGGCCTTTCCCACCCAGGCGATTCCGGGGAGAAGAAGGAAGAAGGACAGCATCAGGACCAATCCCACAGAGATGCCCGGCTTCCACAGAGCCCTCCATCCCGGTGCGGCAAGAACGTTTGATTTTCCGGCATACCAGCCTCCGATCCAAACGCACGGGGCCACGTAATACACGGCCGCCCAGTTTGGCAGCATCGTTTGACGCAGGGCCATGACATACATCAGAAGCAGGGCCGGAGCGCTGAAGCACCAGAGGAAACGCTCCCGGTCGTCGAGCTGTTTCCAGCGCCAGGTTCCCAGGGCGGCAATCGCCATCACCAGCAGCCAAAGCAGAGGGGAAAGGACTGCGCCGAGTTGGTAGGCGAGAAATTCCAAGAAGGATTGCCAAAAAGGCACCGTGGCGGCATCGAAATGGTGCCTCGTGTGCTGGAAGGTGATCCAGTCGTGGTGGGCATTCCATACCAGCGATGGCACCAGGAACAACAGGGAGCCCGCCACGGCAAGCCAAAAACCGGGGCGTCGCAGCAGGAATCGTTTTGCCGGGGTGGTCGCAAGATAGATCACCGCCAGGATGGGAAAAATGAGCATCATTTGTTTGCTGAGGTGCCCCAGTCCCAGCATCAACGTCAACAGAAGCAGGGAACGCACCGGATGGCGGCCTTCGGTCCAGTCCCAAAAGGTGATCAGGCTGCCGGTCCAGAAAAAGATCAGGGGAGCGTCAATGGTGAAAAAGAAGCCGAGCAGGGCGTTGGCTGGGAAGGCCATCGCGGTCAGCGACGCCACAAATCCCGCCCGTTCGCCAAAGAGCCGGGAAGTCAGCCGGGAAAGGAGCCAGAGGGACCCCGTGATCACGACCACGGGAGCCATGCGGATCGCCACGTCGGTGTTTCTGCCAATCCATCCGATCAGGGCCATGAGCCAGGCGATCAGCGGAGGTTTGGAATAGTAGCCCCAGTCAAGACGGCGTCCCCAGTCCCAATAATAGGCCTCGTCACCTGCCAGTTCGATCCGCACCAGAGCGGCGTAAACCAACCTCAGCACCGCGGCCCCGAGCAGCAGCCAGAGCGTGCGTTTCTTCCAGATGCCGGCTTCGGATTCCAAAGCCGGGCCGGAAGCCGGGAGGGAGGGGGGCATGGGAGAGGGACAGTCTTTGGGAGGCTTCAGAGCCCACTATAGGCACGCCAGTGCGCCCTTCACAAGCCCGAAAAGGCAAGCGGCGGGACGGTCCGGGATCTTCCTGGCTTGGTCAGGGAGCGGCTGCTGCTTGATTGGTGGGAAAAGGAGGCTTAATTGAAGGCATGCACGGTCTGCCTCCCGATTTTATCCGTCAACTTGCCTCCCGCCGGGATTGGCTGCGCCGGGTCGGCATGGGGCTCGGTGCCGTGGGATTGCAGTCCCTCCTCAGCGAGGCTCTTGGAGCGGCGCCCACTGCGGGTCAGGAGGGTGGGGTCGCCCTTTCCCCGTTTGCTCCGAAACAGCCCCATTTCCCGGCCCGGGCCAAGCATGTCATCCATCTTTTCGCAAATGGAGGTCCGAGCCAGGTCGATACTTTCGATCCCAAGCCGATGCTGACCAAATACCACGGACAGCAGCTCCCTGGGGAGCACCTCAAGACCGAGCGCCAAACGGGTGCCGCCATGGGATCGCCCTTTGCCTTCCGCAAATATGGACAAAGCGGCATTGAAGTGAGCGATCTCTTTCAAAATGTCGCCCGGCATGTCGATGACATGTGCATTGTGCGGTCCATGCATGCCCTGGTCCCGAACCATGAGCCTTCTCTCATGCTGATGAATTCCGGTGCCGAGCGCGTTAGCATCGTCCGTCCCAGCGTCGGTGCCTGGGTGACTTACGGATTGGGGACCGAAAACCAAAATCTGCCGGGTTTTGTGGCTCTCTGCCCCGGCGGGGTTCCGATTGTGGAAACCCAGAACTGGCGTTCTGCATTCCTCCCCGGCGCCTACCAAGGGACCCACATTGACACCAAAGAGCCCGATGTCACCAAGCTGATTGCCAACCTGAAAAACACTTCGTTGACGCAGGAACTGCAGCGCGGGCAACTCGACCTCATCCAGGCCCTCAACCAGAAACATCTCGCCACCCGTCAGGGAGATCCGGAGCTGGAAGCCCGCATCCAGAGCTACGAACTCGCCTACCGGATGCAAATGGAAGCAACCGATGCTTTCGATGTTGAGCGGGAGCCTGATCATATCCGTGATTTGTATGGACGCGACCTCCAGGGGCGGCAAATGCTGATCGCGCGACGTCTCATCGAGCGGGGGGTCCGCTTTGTCCAAGTCTGGCATGGCGCCGGACAGCCCTGGGACAGCCACAATCAGATCGAGAAAGAGCATGGGCGTCTCGCCAAGGAGTGTGACCAGGCGATCGGCGCGCTGCTCACCGATTTGAAACAGCGCGGCTTGCTGGAAGACACGCTGGTCATGTGGGGGGGCGAATTCGGCCGCACCCCGACGGTGGAACTCCCCACTCCGGGGGCCAATGCGCCGGACACCAAGTTGGGACGGGATCACAACCATCACGGATTCACCATGTGGTTCGCCGGCGGCGGTGTGAAAGGGGGCACGATTCATGGATCGACGGATGAATTCGGGTTCCGGGCTCAGGAGAATCCCACTTCAGTCCATGATATTCATGCCACCCTGCTGCATTTGCTGGGCTTTGATCATACGCATCTGACGTTCCGCTATGCGGGCCGGGACTTCCGCCTGACGGATGTCTACGGTGAGGTCTTGCACTCGATCCTTGCCTGAAACGGTCTGGAAGATCGCATTTTTTCGCCCGCCATAAGCATTTTCGCCTTTTCCAGGGCCATTCCATGGCGTTTCCTTGGCATCATGGTTCACAAGGTCATGCTCTCCCCGGACGGCCCCAAGGTCTCCGAAATCGTTTACGGCACCTGGCGACTGCTGGAGGGGGATCCATCTCCCACCACAGACGCGCTGATTGAGCGTTTCGAATGGTGCGAAGAGTTGGGATTGAGCACCCTGGATACGGCTGAAATTTACGGATCCTACCAAGTCGAGGCCGCCATCGGGGAAGTCTTCAAAGCCCGGCCCTCCTGGCGTGATTCGTTCGAAATCATCACCAAATGCGGTATTGATGTGCCTTCCGAGGAGAAAGGAGACGCCTCCATTGCCCATTACAATGCCACCGCAGCCAACCTGCGGCTGTGCGCCGAAAAATCCCTCAAACTTCTCCACACCGACCACCTCGACGTCCTGCTGGTGCATCGACCGGACTGGCTGACCAGTGCCGATGAAACGGCCTCGGCGATCGAAAAGCTCCTCGACGACGGTCTGGTCCTGCATGTCGGCGTTTCGAATTATACCCGCGACCAGTTGGAACTGCTCAATTCCCGGCTGGAAGCTCCGGTGGTGACCAACCAGGTGGAGGTCAGCCTTCTCCATATGGATGCGTTGGATGACGGAACGCTGGCCCAGTGTGAACAATCCCGGATCCGTCCCATGGCTTGGTCACCCTTGGGAGGGGGGCGGCTTTTCGATCCGAACAACGAAAGCGGGGTTCGGATCCGGAAATGCATGGATGAAATGCGTGGGCGCTACGGGGATGCCGAGGACGATGCCCTGGCCTTCGCCTGGGTCATGGCCCATCCCTCCAAGCCGGTCCCCATCATTGGGTCGAATCAAGAAAAGCGGATCCGCTCGCAGGCTTCGGCCGCAGGCATCAAGATGGAGCGCCAGGACTGGTATGCCCTGTGGAGTGCCGCCAAAGGTCACGGCGTCCCTTGACGCGAGCGGTTCACCAAGCCGCGCGATAGAGGGCCAGCAATTCCGGCTCACCGACCATCACGGGATTGAACTGGGCCGTCCATTGCCTGGCGGCTTCCACAGCCAGTTCCGGAAGGGCCTCGATGGGAACTCCGTGATCGCGGAGCCTGGTCTGCACGCCTGCCTTGCCAAGCAGGTGACCAAGCCTCCAGACGAGCGGTTCGTCTCCCAAGGCAGCATAAACAGCGGCTGCGGCAGGGCTGCCGGCTGCGTTGAGGGTCACGACGTGCGGCAGCATGATCCCCACTGCGATGCCGTGGATGATCTGGAACCGGGCCGTCAAAGGATTGGCACAGGAATGGGCGGCCCCCAGCATGCTGGTTTCGATCGCAGTGCCCGCATAGGCGGCCCCAAGATGGACCCGGGCGCGCGCGGTGAGGTCGGTGGGATTCTCAAAGACCCGGTCCAATCCCTTGTCGAGCAGTTGCCAGGCGAGTCGGGAATAGGCCAGAGAGCTCTCGCTGCGTTTGTTGCAGACCGCCGTCTCCAGGGCGTGGGCGACCGCATCAATCCCCGTGGCCGCGGTGACCCGCGGAGGGAGCGTCACCGTCAGTTCCGGATCCAGCAGGGCGACTTTGGCGGCCGCCTTTTTGTCCCCACAGGCCATTTTGATGTGAGTCTCGGCATCGGCAATCAGAGCGAATGACTGGCATTCACTGCCGGTCCCGGACGTCGTGGGAATGGCGATGAGAGGGATCATCGGTAGGGTGGCTTTGCCCACTCCCCAGTAATCACGCATTTCTCCTCCATTGGTGAGGAGAAAGTTACAACCTTTGGCGGTGTCCATGCTGCTGCCGCCTCCCAATCCTACAATGAGGTCAATGTCAGCCTCCCGGGCCACCGACAGACAGCGGTCAACGTCCAGCGTGGTGGGATTCTCATGAACATCGGAGAACAGCGTCACCGAGAGGCCTGCGGCTTCCAAAGAAGCCTGGGCTCGTCCGGCGTGTCCGACCGCGAGAATACCGGGATCGGTTACCAACAGCACTCGTCGGCCTCCCAGCGCCGCTGCTTTGGTGCCCACCTGCTCCAAGGAGCCGGCCCCAAAGACGACTTCCGTCGCGATGTGGGCGAAATGCCGCACGTCCTCCGGAGCATCGCTGTCCCGGCACAATGCCTCAATGGTGAGCGCGTCGGCGGACATTCGGAAATCTCCCGGGCTCAGGCACTCAGGGCGATCTGGAAGGAGCGCCGGGTGTAGAGGAATTCGAAGAGATTCCCTTCGTGAGGTTGGTCCCACTGAATCCGGTTGGTTGGGACATTTCCGATGTTCAACCGGTCGATCGTGGCACAGTCAAAGAGCTGGTTGATCCAGTCCATGTCGCGGGTGATTGCGGTGACCACCAGAGAGGGGCCGATTTTGTCGAGCATTTCCGACTGGGGGCATTCCACCACGCTGGCGAAGGGGAAGAGGAATTCGCGGATCGCAAGATCCTGATCGAAGCTTTGGCAGCGGACCAGGGTGGGCTGAAGATAATTCATGCCGTCCCGTTCCTGAAACCGTTCGCCTTCGCGGAACTCCGCGGTGACATCCGTGGCGCCGCCGCTCTTGAGGCCGCTTTCGACAGCCTCGTTGATCCATTCGGCGAACTTGGGGTTGGCAAAGCCTGAAAGGCGGGCCTCGGGATCGTCCTGCGCCAAAGGCTTGATCTCTGCCAGACGCTGCGCCACCACTTTAGCGATCTCGTCGCCATACTTTGGCACTACGACGGTTGACGTGCAGATGCAGCTGCGTCCGGAGTTGGCGGAAATGCTCTCCACAATGGTGTCGACATAATCCCGCCAATTTTCGATCTCGTCCTCACCGATGAGGAGCTTGGAGTAGCCGGTGCCATGAACCTCGATCCGGGGATCATGCTCATACTGCTTCACCGTGCTGTCGTCACCGAACAGCATGACCCGTCCGGCCCGGCGGATGATCACCCCGGATCCATCGTGCTGGGTCGGATAGAGACTGAACGCCTCGGGAGGACATCCGGCTTTGATGAAGGCTTGGATGACGCGCCACGGAGTCCACGGCTCCTCCCTTCCGGGTTTGAGGAGCACGGGCACTTTCATCGCAATGGAGGGAATCCAAAGCGCATTGACGGCCGGCGAATTGCTCGGCAGAATGACCGCCAACTCGTTGGTCGATGCTGAAAAGCTCACCGGGGAACCTCCCTGTTCGCCATATCCCTTGTCCAGCACCGCGATATCAAGGCCGCGGGTCAGTCCTCGGAAGATCGTGTCGATCTGTCCGAAAATGCCGCCGAGCCGCTTCATGTTCATACGGATGAGGGAGTGGGGCAAGCCGCTGGTGGCTGCCAGCGAGAGGACATAATCTTCGGGTGACTGCAGGGCTCCGTCGACGCCGATCGGAAGGTCATCATGGAGGAAAATTTCCCCTGCCTTTTTGGTGATTTCGATCAGGTCCTCCGATTTCATGGCCTTGAGGATGGCCCGGGCCTGTCCCATCTTCTGGAGGTCGTATTTGATCATGTCCGCGCAGGCGAAACTGATCTCGGCCGCCGCCTCAGTCGAGCCCAACCGGTTCACCGTCTGGACGTCGAGAGACTTGTAAACGCGGCCCTGCCGCAGGATGGGAATATGAGGAGCAGACATGATGACAAAGGAACTGCTGAGGAATGAGGGGCGGGGGAGGATCGATCAATAAACGCCTTCGATGACCGTCTTGGTCATGGCACCAAAGGGGCGGACATCTCCGACACCGTCCCACGGATATTTCGCATGGGGTTTGCGCCGGATGGCTTCATCCCGCTCCAGGAATCGTGGCATGAAGAACTCCTTGGTCAGGGTGGTCAGCTCGACCCGTCCGTATTCTCCGTAATCCTTGGTGATCTCCGTATTGTCGGCATCGACAATCCGAAGCACCGCGCGGGGTTGCGGAGCGTAGTAGGTCACGCTGTATTGGTTCTGCTTCAGTTCCTCCGGAATGCTCACGGCGAGGCCCATCAGAGTGTTGCCGTAGGTGGGGACGAATTGAGCCTTGTCTTCGAGAACCTCCTCCTGGAGAAATCTCACGTATTCCGGAGTCATCGAGGTGCCCCCGCAGAAACAGCCCCGGAGGCCATGGCTGGGGATGGAGATGCGTTCCCCGATGCTGGCGAGCAGCTTCGGGGTGGTGAAGATGCACTTGATGTCCCGGTGTTTGATGATTTCCACCGCCTGCTCCATGACATGGGCCTGATAGCGTTCCGCTTGGTCGTATTCCTTGCGCAGGATGAGTTTTTTGACCCAGCGGGGATCGAGGTCCACAAAGTAACAACTGCCACCACGGTGGTTGGCGAGATGTTCCACCGCGAGTCGGAGACGGCGGGGACCGGTCGGTCCGACCATGATCCAGTTTCCTCCCCGGGGGAAAAACTCGTCACTCAGGGTGTCGGAGAACTGCTCGTAATCGTGCTTGTAGTCGTCCCAGCCCACCCGTTGCTTGGGAAGACCAGTCGTGCCGCCGGTCTCAAAGACATTGAACGGCCGGTATTTATAGGCATTGGGGACAAACCGTTCGTTCTTTTCATCCCTGAGCCACTCGTCCTGGAAGTGGGGAAACTTGATGATGTCTTCATAACCTTTGATTTCCTGGCGGGGGTCCCATCCTGCTGTTTTGGCCCAGTCGAGCCAGAAGGGACATCCCGTTTCCGGGGAGAAATGCCATTGAATGGTTTCGCGCACCTGCGCGTCAAGTTGGCTGCGTGCTTCGTCTGGACTCATTGTTACGGGAAGGGATGTCAAAGTAGGAGCAGGTGGTCTCCCTGCAGGAGAATCCTTCTCCCCGGAGGTGCTCCGAAGAGAAGGAGAGGCGCCGCCAGTGCGGCCAACAGCTTATTTTTGGAAAGCGTAGAGATGCGTTTCAGTCATGATGTAGAGCGTTCCGTTGGCCACGATCGGGGTCGAGAAAATGGGGGCGGGAAACTCCACCGTGGAGATTTCTTTCTTTTCCTTGCCGGCGGCAAGGATGATGAGTTCGCCGTCCTCATTGCCGATCAGCACCTTGCCGTCAACCACCATGGTGGATCCCCAGATGTGGGAAAGCGTGTCATGAAACCAGTATTCCTTGCCGGTCTCGGCATCAATGCAGAAGACTTTGCCGGAATAATCCGAGATGTAGATAAGGCCATCGACGATCGAGGGGGTGGAGATGGTGCGTCCGATTCCTTTGAACTGCCAGACGATCGCGTCCTGTCCTTTTCCTTTGGAGGGATCGATGCAGGTGAGGCAACCCACCCCTTCACCGTGTTCGGGATCCTGACCAATGGCGACATAGACCTTGTTGTTGTAAGCCACCGGCGAAGCGATGATCTCACTCGGACCGGGATAGGTGGCATATTTGATGGGCTCCCCCTTGTCGTCGAAACGGTATTCCTTCGGGCAGCAGTCGACCTTCCAAAGTTCCTTCAGAACGTCAAAGCCTTCGGCGTCCTTGGTCGTCTCAAGTCCGAAGCCGTAAGTAAAGCTGTCGCCCGCGCCAAATAGCACGGTTTTGACTCCACTGAGCTCGGCATAGCCCGGAGAGGACCAGTTGCAGTGCATGATGTTTTTGCCGATTCCCGAGGCTTCTTCACCAACCAGGGCGCCGGTTTCCTTGTTCAGCGCGATGATGCAAGGTGCTTGGGGGGCGGGAAGATTGAGATGGGACCAGTCGACCCCGTTGGAAGTGGAGGCGAAGACTTTGTCACCGGCGATCACCACGCTGCTGCTGGTGACGTTGTGGGGGAAGACGCCGAGTTCACCACGCATGTCAAATCCCCAGATGATGTCCGCATCTCCGGGCCCGATTTCGACGGGCTTGGCATTGGCCATGCCATCGAGACCTCCCGTGATGTATTTGGCTTCATCCTGAAAGGGGCCGTCATTGCCATCCTCCATGCCATAGACATCCAGGCAGAGGATTTCCCCGCGGTTGGTCACCACGTAGGCGTATTTTCCTTCGATTTGGGCCGAGGAGCAAATCCCGAGGTATTCCCAGTCGGAGACTTTGCCGGCGCCGAGTTTGGGGACCGCGAGCTGCCAGAGATACTTGCCGGTTGCTTCGTCGAAGGCCATCAAGATGCCCCGGTCGCCCGTGGCATTGGGATTGCGGGGGACTTCATTGTTGGTGCCCACAAAAACCCGGCCTCCCTCGATGGTGGGGGTGCCATAGGCATGAGAGCCAAGTTTGGCCACCCACTTGAGATGCTTGCCGGTGGCGAGATCGATTTCTTCCTTGTCGTTCATCGTCCCGGGATTGATGTCGTCGGGAATACCCGTGGCCGAAGACGACATGTTGTTGTGGCCATCGCGGCCCCAGCGGGCCCAGTTGCCACCTCCCGGACCTGCGGCTGCAGCGGCGTCAGCAGGAGCCGGAGTAGCCGCGGGAGCCGGAGTGGCAGCAGGAGCCGGAGTGGCAGCAGGAGCCGGAGTGGCAGCAGGAGCCGGAGTGGCCTGGGTGGAAGGAGCCGCAGGTTCTGCCGGAGGAGCATCAACTTTCGGCTTTTCCGGTGCGTCGGCCGGTTTGGGGGCGTCGGCCTTCGGCGGAGTGACGGGAGCCGGTGCGGTCTTGACATCTGTACCGGTGGTGTCCTTTGCCGGAGGAGGAGTCGCCGGTGCATCCTTGGCGGGTTCCTCACCGCAGGAAACCGCCAGGAGGGCCGTCGCGGCGAGCGCTGTGAGCTTGTTGAAAGTAGTCATGGTCTTGAGGTTTTGGCTGGGCTGGGATGGGAGAATCACTCGTTCGGAGTGACGGAAATGTTGTCAATATAGACGCGTTTCTGGCTCTGCGGGGAGAATCCGAACAGACCGGGAGATCCCTTCTTGTGGGCATCCTTGTGGGTGTACTCGATGCTCCAAGCCTCCGGTTCCGGCTGGCCTTTCTGCCAGGCTTTGCCGCGCACTACCCCGGATCCATCCGGATTCAGATCGACGCGTGTTTTCAGAGTATACCAGACATTGGCTTGGATCGGGAAGGGCTGCTTGTAGGTGATCCGCTCGAAGTTGGAACTGACCTCGATTTCATTCGAGTTGCCCACCAGTGAGATGATGTAGCGCTGATTGATGAGCCCCACGACGCTTTTGGTGCGGCGGTTGCCATCAGTCATCACATCCGCTTGAACGGTGTAGTTGCTGGCGTCGGGATCGCCCATGAAAGTCAGGCTGCGCTGGAAAATGACGCGGTCGAGTGTTTTGGCGAGCACCTTGTTCCCGTCCAATTCGCGTACCTCCCATTTGAACCTGGCTCCGATCCATGGGAGGGTTGGATAGGCGAATTTGACGCCATCGGTCGGATGGTCCACCACCAACTGGGCGGAATCGAAATTCTCCGTGAAAGGAATTTTGGGAATGACCCGGCCGCGAACAAAACCGCTCTGCCCGTCGATCGTGCCCTTGAACATCCCGGCGGAAACTTTGGCGGTGTCCGCTGCGGCAAAGGTGTCGTTGGTTACCGTGGCATCCATTTCGGCCTTCACTTTGGCGGTTGGAGGAATGAATTTCTCCCAAGCCACGGCGGGGGCGTCCACCGGGCCGATGATGTTGCCGTTGGCGTCCACTTTGTTCACCGCCACGGCCTTGCTCTGACCGGGCTGCAGGAGCACGTCGGAAGGAATCGTCATCAACCCGGCAGGGGCTCCGGCCACTGGATGATCGGATTTGGGCATTTCCCCGTAGTTGATGCCCGTGTTTTTGATTTGGAAACAATACACTTTTTCCAGCGTGTGCAGATAGACGCGCCCGTTGGCCACAGCCGGCGAACCCAGCGCATACCCTTCAAGGTCCACTTCTTTGATGATTTCAGCTCCGGTGTCTGAAGGACGGACGACGAACAGTTTCTTTTGATGCATCGGCACATAAAGAAGGCCGTCGACGAGCAGAGGAGAGGCGTGGATCTGTTCGTTGGAGAGCTTTTTTGACCACATGCCCTTGCCGGTTTCGGCGTCCACACAGTCCAAGATGCCTACTTTGTCGATCGCATAAATGCGCTTGCCATCAACGACCGGGGAACTCGTGGGGACCTCGACGTGAGTATTGCGCCAGGCTTCCGCCGTCGGAGCGATCATGGGGGCTCCTCCTTGTTCGGCATCCACCACTCCGCCGGTGTTGTCGAGATCGGCGGGAATGTTCAAGGCGATGAGACGGCCGATTTCGGAGGTGTCGACATTTTCATCCCCATGAACGGCGATGAGTTGGTCGCCGCGGAGGACCACGGAGGAATTCACCCCCCCTTTGGAGAACTGGAAGCGCCACAGCGGTTTGCCATTGGCCACATTGACGCAGGCCACATTGCCGCATCCAGTGCCGACGTAAAAGACGCGTTTGCCGCCTCGGGTCTCCAGCACGGGAGTAGAGAAGGAAGTGTCCACCAAAAGCGGTGGGCCAACTCCGGGGGCGGAGGCCCATACAAGGTCGCCGGTCTTCTTGTCAAAGCCGAAGAAGCGATCGCGAGGAGCCCCGTCAGCACCCCAGTAACTGGTGACGGCCCGGATGATGACGAGGTTGCCATCCACCACGGGACTGCCGGCCCGTCCATTGGGGAATGTCAGGCGTCCGAAACGCTCGACCATGGAGTGGGACCAGAGCACTTTGCCGTCCCGGTCAACGCACATGAAGTGCCCGAAGGTAGAGGCCACGTAAATATTGCCGGTCTCGGGATCGACCGCCGGAGCGCCGACCGTGTAGCGGTCATAAACCGTGTCACTCAGGTAGTCATGGTAAGGAACCTCCCATTTTTTGGCACCGCTCTTTTCATCAACGCACACCAAAACCTCCTCCAGGTCGGGTCCTTTGCCGCGGTAGCCCCAGATGTAAACCTGACCTTTGTGCACCAGTGGCGTGCCACGACCGTGGAGATCCATGGTCCAAACCGGAATGGGATCGAATTCCCCATTTTGGTACGTTTCCAGCGAGACTCCATTCTGGAGCGGACCGCGCCAGGAAGTCCATTCGCCCTGACCGAGTCCTTCCTGGGCGCGAATCCCGAGACTTGTGACCAGCATCGTCACAGCGGCGAGGAGTGCCGATTTTCCAAAGAGTTGTTCCTTCATGATCTGAGTGTGGGGTGTGCTTTCCAAAACGCGGAAAGCCTATGAACGTAAGGATCGGGCCATCCCTCTGCAACGTGATTTTTACGGTTGATTGAACTATCAGGGCGATTAATACAAAGTGCGGAATCCCGTTGATTAAGGCCTAGGAAAACCTTGAAATGCCCGTACTGAATTAGCTGAGCTAATGTATTGATCTCTTTGTATAAGTGAAAGAGGCGTTACTTGAGTTCCTTGATCTTGAGATTCCGCCAGCGGACTTCAAAAGGACCGGTGCCTTTTTTGATGCCATGCACTTGGAGTCCGATCAGCCCCTTGGGATGGGACTTGTAAATTTCCTCATGGGTCAGGTCATCGACCGGCTGGCCATTGAGCCACGTTTGAATGCGGGCGCCTTTGGCGACGACGCGGTAGTGATTCCATTCCCCGTTCTTGAAGTAGTTGTGGGCCGAGCCAGGTTCGTCGTTCTTGGGCTTGGGAGAGAGCCATCCCAGTCCGGTGGCTTCGCCGTAAATATAGCCTGCCTGCCCTGGTCCGGACTCGATTTCCACTTGGGGGCCGTTGACCCGGCCGCCGAACTGATCCTTGTCGAGGTCTTTCAACGAAGACCGGATCTGAACGCCGGAATTGAGGCCATCGCTGACTTTGACCTCAAATTCCAGTTCGAAATCACCGTATTCCTTGGGGGAGCAAAGGAAACTGTTCGGACTGCCATCGACAGTGCGACCGACGATGGCTCCGTCTTCCACCGTGTAGGCGGCTTTGCCGCTTTTTACGACCCATCCTTGGATGGAGTGGCCATCAAAAAGGGGGACCCAACCCTCATTCTGCCCCAGGGCAGGAAAGGTCAGAAGGGCGGCAGCGAGCGGGAGCAAGAGGGCTTTTTTTCATGAGCTTGAAGTCGAGAAGGGCCTCTCCCACGAGTGATCCCGAAAAGAATGAGCTGAATTTCGCCCCAAAATGCCTTCCGTAAAGGGACGGATTTCGGGTAGTTGATCTGCCCGTTCCGGCACCAGTCAGGCTGCGGCGTCCGATTGGCCGGTGGCCAGGTGCATCAGGGCTTCTTCACTCAGTTCGGCGCGGGAAAGCTCGCCGGCCAGGTGTCCTTCGTGCATGACCAGAACGCGGTCCGCCATCCCGAGCATTTCCTCCATCTCACTGGAAACAAACAGAATCGCCATCCCTTGGCGTGCCAATGACTCCATCAGGGCATAAATCTCGTGCTTCGCTCCGACATCGATGCCCCGGGTAGGTTCGTCCAAAAGCAGAATGCGGGGATCCATCGCGAGCCATTTTCCGAGGACGACCTTCTGCTGGTTGCCGCCGCTGAGGTAGCGCACCACCTGCTCGGGGCCGGGGGTTTTGACCCGGAGACGGGCGATCATATCCTGGCAAAGCCCCATTTCTGCGGGGCGGTTCACCAATCCCCGGGATGCGTTTCGTTCCAATGTGGCCAGGCTGAGATTTTCCCGCACTGTCATTTCGAGGATCAGTCCGTGCTGTTTGCGATCTTCCGGGGCCAGGGCCAGTCCCTGCTGGACGGCGGTGCGCGGGGTATCCAGGGTCACCGCATTTCCCGCGACACGGATTTCCCCTCCGACCGCCGGGGTGGCGCCAAACAGAGTCGTCAACACCTCGGTGCGTCCCGAGCCGACCAGCCCGGCGAGGCCGACGATTTCGCCGCGCCGGAGGCTGAAATTCAAGGTCCGGGTGGGATGGGCCGGGGTGCGCAGTTCCTTCGCTTCGAGGATGACCTCGCCCGTGGCATTCTCAGTTCGCGCGTAAAAGCTCGAGAGGTCGCGTCCCACCATCAGGCTGATCATCCGGTCGTGGGTGATTTCTTCCCGGCGCAGTTCGCCCGCATTTTCGCCATCCCGGAGGACCGTGACCCGGTCGGCGAGCGCCTTCACCTCGGCGAGACGGTGGGAAATATAGACGATGCCGACCCCGCGATCCCTCAGTGCATGGATCACTGCAAAGAGGGCGTCCGCTTCGCGTGCCGAAAGGCTGGAGGTGGGCTCATCCATGATGAGGACTCGCGCGTTGATGGAGAGAGCTTTGGCAATCTCCACCATTTGCTGGCGTCCAATGCTCAGTTCCTCCACGAGCGTGGCCGGATCGACGTCCAAGCCGACCATGGCGAGGTATTTCATCGCTTCCCGGCGCACGGCGGCCTCGTCGATGAATCCCCGGCGACTCGGTTCTCGCCCCAAAAAGAGATTGGCCCCCACGCTGAGATTGGAGGCAAGATTGAGTTCCTGGTGGATCAGGGCGATGCCATGCCCCAGGGCGTCGGGGACGGAACTGATGCGGACCGTCTTGCCATCCATCTTTAGCTGGCCATCGTCGGGACACTGCACCCCGGCGAGAATTTTCATGAGGGTGCTTTTGCCGGCCCCATTTTCTCCCATGATGGCGAGGACTTCCCCTCGCTCGAGATGGCAGGAAACGCCTCCCAGGGCCCGCACTCCGGGGAAGGTTTTGACAATGCCGCAGGCCTCCAACAGAGGGGGGGCTGGGACGGCCTCGGGGGACGTGGTCATGGCCGGTCAGTTCGGCGCGGGTTTGCCCAGCTTGGCGTTGAGGTCTTTCCAGAACTCCATGACATTGTCCTTGCGGATGGATTGCGCGGACACGTCGATGAATTTGTTGGCGGGAATGATGTCCTTTTTGCCTTCGTGAAGTGCCTTGAGAACCTCGATCGATTTGTAGCCGTACATGTAGGGGTTCTGCACGAGGGTCCCCTGCACGGTGCCGTCACGGATGCCCTGCAGGGTCGCGGGATTCTCATCAAAGCCAACGACCTTGACCTTTCCGAGTTTGCCTCCTTGTTCCAGCGCTTGGAGAATGAGCGGAGGATTGTATTCGAAGAGGCCCACCAGGCAGCCGATGTCGGGGTAGCGGGAAAGCGTGTCCTCGGCATTGGCTTTTGCCTTGGCGCGGTCGAACTGGTCGGTCAGGGTGCCAAGGATGGTGTATTTGTCGCCTTTGATGGGGTCGGACGGGGGATCAAACCGTGATGAATCATCCGAGCGGTCGAGCAGCTCATCAATCACTCCCTGTCGGCGAAGGCGGGCGTTGTCCTGCTCCAGCCGTCCTACCAGAAGCATGACAGTGCCACCTTCAGGCAGTGCTTCTTTCACGATCTTGCCGCACAGCCGTCCCGCCGTGTAGTTGTCCATGCCGACATAGACGAGCCGATTGGACTCGGGAGCATCGGAGTCGTGGGTGATGAGCTTGGTCACCTCGGCCGCTTTGTTCAACATCGTGGTCTGGTTGGCCGCATCGATCGGGCTTACCGCCATGCCGTCAATGTTGCGGGTCAGCAGGTCTTCAATGCGGTTTTTCTGCTCCGACAATCCTCCGGAGGGCATGACGACATCGACTTCCACCCCGAGGTCGGTGGCGGCTTTCTCGGCGCCGATTTTGGCGATTGTCCAGAAGTCCGCCACGCCGTTGGTGACATAGGCGAAGCGCGGCTTGCCGCCGGCATCAGGAGACGCCTTCCCGCCCGCGCCGGCACTCTCCGGCTTGTCCCCGCAGCCGGCGAGGAAGGTCAACGCCGCGAGGGAGGCGGCCGCTTTCATGCAAATTCCTTGTGTCTTTTTCATGCAACTCTATAGGTCTGACAATCTGAGTGAAAACGCATCCTAGATTGTGATGGCGTTTGTGAAAAGAACAAACTTTGGTGGAGAAAGGGCCCGCTTTGGGCCGAATCCGCCGCCCTGACCCATGCCGCGACCCTCTGATGCCGGTGAACCCGCTCTCCCGGAAATGACCACCTTCCAACCTGTGGCATCGCTCTCGTGCGCCTTTCAGGACAAGTTCGGCCTGCCCCGTCAGCCGGACCCGGCCACAGAGATTCGCGGCACGGTCACTTTCCTGCCTGGTTTCGACCGGCCCGAAATGGTTCGGGGATTGGAGGGATTCAGTCACCTCTGGCTCCTGGGGATCTTTCACCGGACTCCCTGGACTGGAGCCACCACAGTGCGCCCTCCGCGGCTAGGGGGAAACCGACGGGTCGGCGTCTGGGCCACCCGGTCTCCGAACCGGCCCAATTCTCTCAGCCTGAGTTTAGTGCGCCTCTTGGAAATCTCCACCGGTCCGCTCCGTCTGGAAGTCGCGGGCTGTGACATGGTCGACGGTACTCCGGTATTGGACATCAAGCCCTACCTGCCGTGGTGTGAAAGCATTCCCGATGCCCGGTCCGGATGGGCCATGGCGCCTCCGGCTCTCCTGGAAGAGTCTTCCATTCAGTTCCCCGCTCCGCTGGCCGAAGTCTTTGGAAGTTGCGGGGACTCCCGGGGAGAGATTCTGGCCATGCTCCGGGGGGATCCCCGTCCGGCTTACTTGGCAGGAAAATCCGCCCCGGAACGCCTCTATGGAGCCACCGTGGCGGGATGGAATGTCCGGTGGCGCCGTTACGACGACCGGGTCGAAGTGGTGGAGTTCTCGCGGTTGCCGGAAGGTGCGGACCCGTGAGCGTCAATCAAAAGGAGATTTCAACACTTTGACCGAGCGCATGATCTCCAGGATTTCTTTCTTCCGGTAGTCGTGCACCGGCAATGGGGTGCTTGATTGGATGAGGTAGGCATCGGGGCCCATCGGGAACACCATGAGGAAGAACCGGTATTTCACCTGGTTGTCGCCCTGCAGGATGGCGAGGTCGAGCACCTGGAAGGCCGCCTCGATGTCCCCGACTTTGCCGGACTTGTAGTCGCCTTCCTGGATCAGGGCAAAATTCTGCTTGTAGACTTCGATATAGTTGCGGACCAGATCAAAGTTGCTGCTGTTGCCACCGCCGGCAAAGGGAATCACATAGACCTGGGTGTGTCCGTCCACGGATTGGAAGCCCGCCTTGGCTCCGGCCTGGAGCTTGGGGACGGCTTTCCATCCCAGCGGGATGGTCAACGCCAATTTGCCGTCGGCGACCATTTCCTCCTTGGCCCATGAAACCTCCGGCAGGAGGGTTACGCAAGCGATTCCCCAGAGCAAAGCAGCGTTCAGTCGCATGATCGGCAGCGGAAGGCAGAGTGATGCTCACCCTTCCCCGAGACAATATAAGTATCCATCCAGGGAAGCAATGTAGATCCGCCCTTCATGGCAGACCGGGGTGGCTTCGAATTGGCTGCCAGTCATGGCATCCAGCAGGCTCAGTTTGCCTTCCGCAGAAACCTCAAATAGTTTCAAACCCTTGTCGTAGGGGGCCACGATACGGTTGCCAACAAAAATTGGCGTGGCAATGCTACCCGCGCCCAGCGGGACCCGGTCGAGCAGTCTGGGGCGCGGGTGTTTCGTCTTGCCGTCAGGACCGACTCCCGGGCTTCCCGCTTCCAGTTCCGCGCTCGAGACGAGATACAGAAACCCATCGACGCCGATGAATGCGGCCATTGGTCGGCCTCCCGTCTCCTCCGCGGTGCGGTCATTGATTGCCACGGAACCGATGATGCCACCCTGCCATTCATAAAAGCTTCCTGTGGCGACGTTCTCCGTCGGAAAGAACCAGCGCACTGCTTTGCCGGGAGCTTTCGCCGGATCCAGCTTGAAGACTCCCCCGGGGCCGGGGATGAACTGCTTTTCCACGGCCAGGAGCAGGCAGCCATCATTTGTCACCGGCATCGTGGCATTGAGGTCGGATCCGATAGGGAAGGTCCAGGTGACCCGGTTCCACTTCAGGCTGTATCCATAAACCCTTCCCGCTCCGGAAGCAGTGTAAACGCGCCCATTTAGCAGGGTGGGGGATGATTCGCACTCGATGTTGCCACCGTGGGTGCGGGGATCCGATGCTTCATAAAAGGGGATCTCCTTGTGGATCCGGGGCTGCGGTATCCCATCGCGGAGACGCCTGGACGCGGGATCGGGGGAAAACACCGTGAAGATCGAATTCTCCAACGCCAGATACCCGCGGTCACCCAGCAGGAGGGCCGAGCCGTCCACATCCCGGCTGTAGGTGGAGGTGCGGCGACAGTTCATCCGCCACAGTTCCTTGCCGGTCCCGAAGGAAATTGCGCGGAGGCTGGGGACGATGGGTTGGTCGAAGGCTGAATCCACGCCGAGGCGGGAGCCCTGAATCACCATGAGACGGTCTGCGGGATTCTCCGCATGGGGGTTGAGATAGAATGATCCGGTTCCTTTGATGACATCGTCGTAAGCGTATTGCCAGATCACTTCACCCGTGGCGGCCCGGATTTTTCTCAAATGGTGGTCGTTGGCCCCCAGGGAGAGATACAACTCCCCATCTTCCTTGACCAGCAGCGGTTGGCCGGTCCAGCCGGCCCCTTTCCACAGGCGCAGTTCCGGTCCAATCCGGGTGTGGCCGGTTCCCAGATTCAGTTTCCAGATGACACCGAGCCGGCCTGGCAATCGATTGCCGTAGGTGTTGCGCTGAGGGCCTCCGAGATAGGTCGGATTGATCAGTTCATACGCCGCACCGTCCACCACGCCGGGTAGCAGGCATCCCACCAAGGCAAGGATTGCCCAAGTTGGTCGAAAGGGGGATGGTTTCTGGGACGGGGAATGCATTTCTCAAAAGCCGGACTCGGATCCGGGCCTCAAAAAAGGAAGAACAGGCGGATCCTGGCTAAGAAAGTGGCGCCCCCTCATGACAGGATTTCCTTGGCCACCTCCCCGTAAACATCCGTGAGCCGGAAGTTTCTTCCGGAATAGGGATAGGTTAGTTTGGTGTGGTCGAGTCCGAGCAGATGCAAGATTGTGGCATGCAGGTCATGCGTGCCCATTTTTCCTTCCACGGCGGTTCCTCCCAATTCGTCGGTGGCCCCGTAGCGCAGACCTCCCTTGACTCCACCACCGGCCATCCACATGCTGTAGCCGCGGTTGTTGTGCCGCCTCCCGTCGCCGCCGTTGGCCTGGTCCTGGGGACTCCGTCCGAATTCGCCGCCCCAGAGCACCAGGGTGTCCTTGAGCAGATCGCGGTCTTTCAGATCCTGCAGCAGGGCGGCGATCGGCTGGTCGATGGCGTTGCAGTTGTTGGTGAGGGCTTCCTTGAGATTCTTGTGCTGGTCCCAGCCTCCTTTGCTGACCTGGATGAAACGCACTCCCGACTCGGCAAGACGTCGAGCCATCAGACACTGTGATCCGAAACTGGTTTTGTCGCCGGAGGCAATGCCGTAGGCGGAGAGGGTTTTGGCATCCTCCTTGTCGAGGTCGAGCACGCTCGGCACGGATGTTTGCATCCGGTAGGCGAGCTCGTAGGATTCGATGACCCCTTCCAGCTCGGAGTTTTCCGGATGTTGGCTGGAAAGGTCCCGGTTCATCGACTGAATGAGGTCGATCTGGGCGCGCTGGGCCGCGGTGTCGAGGTGGCGATTGCGAATGTCCGAGATGCCGCCGGCTTCGGTGTCAATCCGGGTTCCCTGGAACGCGGCGGGAAGGAAGGAGGAGCCATAGTTTTGCGCGCCGCCGGCATTGCCCACCGGGTTGATCGTGACAAATCCGGGCAGGTCCTGGTTCATCGTCCCGAGTCCATAGAGGGTCCAGGCACCGAGCGAAGGGCGCACGAAGTTGATGCTGCCGGTGTGGAGGGCGATCGACGCCTGGGGATGGGCGGCGTTGCTGGTGTTCATCCCGTTGAGCAGACAGAGATCATCCGCGTGCTTTGACAGATGGGGGAACAATTCGCTGATCATGAGACCGCTTTTTCCCTGTGGTTTGAAATCGAACTGGGGCGCGAGGAGTTTCCCGCCCTTGCCCCCGGCGGCTTCCCCGGAGGCAGTTTGGCCTCCGGCTTTGGCCAGTTCCGGTTTCCAATCAAACGTGTCCAGGTGGCTTGGCGCTCCCTGCATGAAAAAGAAGATCACCCGTTTGGCCCGTGCCGGGAAATGCGGGGCCTTGGGCGCCAGCGGCCCCTGATAGGTGCCCGTCCCGGCAGCCCGGGCAGCTTCCGCAAGGAGGCTGGAGAATGCGAGCCAGCCGAAACCGGCGGCGGTGTCCTGAAGGAATCCGCGGCGGCTGAGCGGTGAGAAGCGGTGGGAGCAGAGGTTCATGACGGTAGGGGCGGGTCAGGTCAGGGCGGTCAAAGAAATCACTCAGCGGATGTAGCGGAATTCCGCGGAGGCATAGAGAGCCTGGAGAAAAGTGGTCCAGGTTTTTTCGTCACCTCCTCCTTCCTTGATGAAGGCCAGGGAGCGCTCCCTTTCGGCGGTCCCCGGTTTTCGGCAGAGAGTGTAGGCGTAGGCGTAGCGGATTTTGGCGTCGTCATCGGCGCCCTCGAGGGCGATCACGCGCCGGGCCGCATGGGTCGCCGTTTCCACCACAAACGGGTTGTTGAGGAGGAACAACGCCTGTGGGGCCACGGTCGTGACATCGCGCTGGCCATTGACCTGATCGGGTTCCGCGAAATCGAAGACGGTGAACATGCCGGGTAACTTGGACCGAAAGATGGGCAGGTAAACACTGCGCACCGGTGTTTCGAAAACCTCTGATCCGGTGGCACGTTTGCCCTTTCCGCCGAGCATGGCCGCGATTTCCGCAGGGCTCACCGAGGGCCCCACGGGACGCTCCGTCTGCAGCCCTCCTCCTGCAGCGAGCAGGGCATCGCGCAGCACCTCGGCTTCAATGCGGCGGAGATTGGACCTCCACAGCAACTGGTTGGAGGGATCGATCTTTTCCCCTTCCGGCGAAGAATCTCCCGAGAGCCGGTAGGTTCGGCTCAACACGATGGTCCGGATCAGCGACTTGACCGACCAGCCCTGGGCGACGAAGCGGGTCGCGAGGTGGTCCAGCAGGGCGGGATTGGTCGGGGCTTCGCCCGACAGGCCAAAGTTGTCCACCGTGCGGACCAATCCCTGACCAAAGAGATGAGCCCAAATGCGGTTTGCCATGACCCGGGCGGGCAGGGGATTGGCAGGATCGGCGAGCCAACGCGCCAGTTCGAGGCGTCCACTCGCGCCGTCCGGCATTTCCATGGCATGGCCGGTGTCGAGGACCTGGAGAAATCCACGGGGCACCTTCTCTCCATGGATGTCGGGCTCGCCACGGACTCTCAGTTCCAGGTCGGTGACCTCCCCGTCGCGCACACTCATCGCCAGGGGGGCCTTGAGATCAAGGTTCTGTCCGGCTCCCTGGGCCTGCTTTTTCTTTTTGGTGGCGTTCGCCTTCCCTGCCATGCCGACCAGGCTTTTGCGCAGTTCCTGGAGTTCGGCCCGGGCGGTTTTGGCTCCGGGACCTTTGCCTTTGGCCTGTTTCTGCAGGGCCTCCATCTTTTGCCGTAGCGCATTCTCATCGGCTGCCGCCGGAAGGCTGGCGGCGCCGGTGGTGGACTTCCCTGCAGGGCCCGCAGCCGACGCGGTCGTCGGAGCGGTGGATCCCAGATTGGCGAGCAGGTTGGGGCTGAAATAATTGCCACCCCCGCCTTTGTTCTTCTGTCCGCTCAGGGTCTCCGTGCTGGCGAATATGCCGGCCAAAGCGTAGTAATCTTTTTGCGGGATGGGGTCGAATTTGTGGTCGTGACAGCGCGCGCACCCCGTTGTCAGGCCCAGAAAAGCCCGTCCGACGGTGTCGACCTGATCGTCGATCTGATCGAGGGTGAACTGCTCGCGGTCCTTTTCATTCAAATCCATCGAGCCAAGGGCAAGGAGCCCGGTGGCGATGGTCCTTTCGTCGCGCTGCGCGGGATTTCCCGCTGGCATGAGGTCCCCTGCGATCTGTTCGCCGATAAAGACATGGTAGGGCTTGTCATGATTGAACGAGTCGATGACATAGTCCCGGTAACGCCAGGCGTAGGGGAAGGGCACGTTCCGGGTTTTTCCCACCGAGTCCGCGTAGCGGGCCACATCGAGCCAGTGACGTCCCCACCGTTCGCCGAAACGCTCCGAGGCGAGAAGGCGGTCCACCACTTTGGCGTAAGCCTCGTCGTCAGGGGCCGGATCCCGCACGAAGGCATTGACCTCCTCCACGCTCGGTGGCAGCCCGATGAGATCCAGGGAGACCCGGCGGATCAGCGTGAAGCGGTCGGCGTCGGGCGCCGGATGGATCCCCGCTTTCTCCTGCCCAGACCGGATGAAATGGTCGATGCCATCCCTGGCCCAGGCGGTGTCCGTGATCTTGGGGAGAGGAGGATTCGCCACCGGCCGGAACGCCCAGTGCTGCCGTCCCTTCACCAGATCGATTTCCTTTTTCTCCGCCACTTGACCTGCCCGGGGATCCGGAGCTCCTCGCTGGATCCACTCCTCCAGAATGGCAATGTCGGCCTCGTTGAGTTTGTATTTCGGCGGCATCTGAAGATCCTGATTGCCGTAGCGGACCGACTCGATGAGGAGTGATTTCTCGGGATGTCCGGGTTCGATGACTTCACCGGAGTCTCCCCCGGCCATCCATCCCGGGCGGGAATCAAGGTGCAGACCCCCCTTGATGCTTTTGCCTTCTTTGGCATGGCATTCATAGCAGTGTTTCGACAGCAAGGGGCGGACCTTGTTTTCAAAAAAAGCGGTCTCCGCCGGGCTCAAGGGAGCGGGGGAGTCGGCAGCCAGCAATCCCGCGCCTCCTCCCGCAAGGAAAGCCAGGGCGCACAAAAGTCGGGTGGCGGAGGTCATGGTGGTGTGAATTGATGGAATCACGAAAGGGCTCTCATCGTCAACCCCAAAGGCCTCGACCAGTTGCGCGGCCCGCACGGTGTCCGATAATTATTGTGGGCCCGATCCTGTCCGGATTACGACAGCAGCAGCCGGAAGAACAGCCCGAATCGGGCCGCAACCCCCAGTTATTGCTAGCAGGAAATCGCTGTTTCAATCCCGTAGTTCCATCACCGCGCATTGCCCTCGGTGGGAGGGGGCAATCCAGTTCCGACCCGATGCCTTGCGACCGCCGTGGCGGACGGACGATTCCCCACTTTTAATAAGGCGCTCGACGCCGCCGGATTGACGCATTTTTTTAGTGGGACAACCTGCTGACCGTCTTCACGCACCGACGAAGCCTATACCAAGCTGACCGAGGGCATGCTGGAGGATCTGCTCAAGCCGGCGAAAAAGTCGCAACTGCTCACCCTCCTCTCGCATCACGTCTGCGCAAGCTCCAACGCCTTGGCCGACTCGCTGAAGGTGGGCAAGGTGAACCTGCTTCAGGGCGACTCCAGTCCGGAGGATTGCGAGAACGGAAAGATCCGCGTCAATGACGCCGCAGTGCTCAATCCCGAGGTGACTTGCCAGGATGGCGTCATTCACGTGATCGACGCGGTGGGGTGGACCGCCTCGGGTGGGGCGCCGCCGGATTGCCCTCAGTGGTGGGTTCGCTCCGTGCGCGTGGCGGATTGCGAGGGTCACCTCTCCGTTCATGGATCTCCCCTTCGGGGTCTTTATCGTTGAGGCATCGCACACGCTCCGCTCTGCAAAAATCTCCCTTGACTTGTTTTTTAATCCAAACTTTAAGTGCCCTAATTCTACTCGACTGTAGAACGGCGTGTGAACGAAATCGTCAACCCAGACCCCCAGAATATGAGCAAAAATTTGGCTGTCATCAACCCACAGTGGGTCACAAAATTCCTGCTGATTCTTTTCGCTTCGACTGGAATCTGCGCATTCCTGACCTCGTGCTCAACTCCGTCGCAGCGACACGACGCCCGCGTCGATGCCCGTGTCGAGAACCGCGTTGATCGACGGCACGATCGTTGGTGATTAGTCGTCGATTCGGAATCTGAATTCCGGATGCCACTTGGGAGGAAAAGTGCCGTGACTCCCCCGACACTTGGTATTTTCTCCCCGGAACCCTCCGCGCCATCCCCTGCTTCCCTCTGATTTGGGATGGAGGGGCCGGGGGAGAAGAACGACTGGCTCGACGCCCAAATTATCAGGCATCGACTCCGGAGCAAAAGGACCGACCAACTGCGGGGTCCGTTTGCTCCCGAGTGTCTGGACTTTGTTCTCTATGGTCAGCGCCTCAATTGAGGCCACCGGATCTTATCTGGGGCACCCACTCTATTACGAAGGCCTGGATCAATTTGAGCAGGCGGGGCGGGATAAATCCTGCACCAATCCTTACTACTACTGTTGAGAGCCCATTGTGCTCACGAAACCAACGACCTCCGGTATGGCCCCCCCACCGACTCCAAGCCTTCCGTGGGAAGGGAGAGGAAGGGAGATACAGGGAAATCCTTGAACTGCTCGCGGATCCGGATCGCGTGCAGGTCGTCGAGGATCTGCGGCTTCACCCCACGATGGTGGACCAGGCCGGCGAGTTCGTGGCGCGGCTGAGGGGGGATGATGAGGCCCACCTCGGGATCCTTCTCCCGCTGGGCCACGCAGTTGCGGCGGGGCGGGGTGCGGTGGACGGCGGCGACGGCCGCATCGGGCGGCAAGTCTTCGAGTTCTTGAACGGATGATTCCGGCATAGTTTCATGGGTTCAGGTTGCGTCCCCGGACCTGCGGGTCGATGCGTCGTGACGGAGTGGTGGGCTTGAAAAAGCGATTTTCTAGCAATAATAAATAAGCAAAACGGCGTTCTCGCGCTTTCGAGGCCTGCCCAACATGGTGTCTTCGTCCTATTGCCGAATTAAGCCAAATCCCGTTTCGCTGGGGTTCTGGGTCGAAGTCGATGCCTGGCGCGCCACTCTGATTCCCTTGCTGATTCTCTCGGGTTTTCATTGTGAAGCTCAGACATCGCCTGCCCAGTTCCAACTCCCCGAAACGCCTCCTCTTTTCCAGGTGATCGCTGACCTCGATTCCGCGCTCGAGTGGGATGCCCACCAGAAAAAGACATTCACCGAAATTCTGAATGACTTCAAGAACCCGCCTCCTGCCGTTCATGCCGATTCTCCGGGAGCCTCTCAGTCCGTAAATCTCCTCTTTGGGCTGATGGTTCCCATCGCCGCGGATGGTTATTGCCTCACTGCGGCTCACAATATTGGTCAGGGAGCTGCGATGGAAACCTTCGCGTCGCAGATCGGTGGGCATGCGTTTGGAGGGATTTACACGATGGTTGATTTGGGAAGACCGGGCCTTCCTCTGTTTCATCCTACAAAAGCAACCGAGGGTCACCTCGTTTGCATCACGCGGAAGAAATTTGGCAGATCCAGCCGCTACGTCGCGTCGGCAAGCCCCAGGTCGGCGATCAAAGTCTTGTCGCGCGTCCTGGATCGCGATGAGTTCGCGTTGATGCAGGGTGAACTCGAAGCAGTAGACGCCGCATTCCTGATCCGGGTGAAAGTTTTGAAGGTCTGGGTGGGCGATGACCTTGCCTTGATCAAACTTCCCTTTCCAACTCCCTCATATTTTGAAATCCCCACCTCGGACGCCGCGATCACCGCTCCTCTGATGTGTTTCGGAAATCCTTCCCTTCACAAAGGAGTGATCAACCAGTCCTCCAAGGTCTGGAGGAAAGAGTTGGATTTCAAGATTCCGCTCCGATTCACAGAGTTTGTTCCTCTCAAATTGGATCTTCGGCGAAATTTTCGGGATGGTGACAGTGGCGGTCCTGTGATCGATGGGAAGGGCAATCTGATCGGAATCGCGATCGCCACTTACGCGGATGGCAAAGGAAAAGATGTGGGGTTCGCTGTCGGACTTCGAAGAGCCCCCATCATGAAGACCGTCGAAGAATTTAGATCGCAGATCAAATAAGCGCTCCAGCCAAGCGGCTCCCTCATGGAAATCGCTCGGCCTTCCCTTGGGCATCCGCACCCACCTTGCCGTCGCAATCGAGGAAAGGCTCGGGGGGATCCACGCGTCCGAGCGATCTCACGCCGGGGTCATTGGAATTTGATTTGATGCCGAGGTCGCCGTTCCTATTCGCGGCGAGAGCCTGCCATTCAGTAACCTCCTCGGGGTTCGCATTGGCCACTTCGGTCTTCTCACCGAGATCAGATTTGCACCCCCTCCAACCCGGGGCGATGCGCGATGACGGGGCGGCGGGGGGATAAAAGCAATTTCCCAGCAGGTTGTTTCGGATCAGACTGGGTTGGGTCGGTGATCAAACCCTGTTTGATCGGGAATCCCTTGTTTGCGGTATGGGCCGGGCTTGCAAACATCGCGGGCGGGCGCACTATTGGCCGATGGGACTTCGTCCGGGTTCGTTTTTGGGGTTTGGGTGCGTCGCGCTGGGCCTGACCACCACGCTCCGGGCGGATGTTTTTCTGGATGAAGTCTGGCCGAAAGTCGGGGCGCAGAAGTGCCTGAAATGCCACAAGCTGGGCGGCGACGCGGAGGAGAGCGCCTTCGTCCTGCTCGATCCCGCCAAGGAAATAGACGCGGCGGCCGCCCTGAAACAGAATCGCGCAGCGTTCGTCAAAATGGCTCGGACGGCCGAAAAGGATCAGTCACAGCTGCTCCTGAAGGCGACGGGCCAGTTGGATCATGAAGGGGAGAAAGTGGTGGAGCCCGGCACGGCGGCGTTCGATCTGCTGGCCGGTTTTGTCAAGGAGTCCACGCGACCCGGCGCGCCGGCCACGGCACCGGCCCAACCGGCGGCTGCGGCTCCGCCGTTTTTTTCCGGGGTGGCGATGGTGGACGATGCCACGCTGCTGAGGCGTGCCACGCTTTCGCTGGCCGGGCGGCTGCCCACGGATGCGGAATTCGCCACGGTGGCAAAGGCCGGCCGGGAAGGGGTGCTCCAGGTATTGGACGGCGTATTGCGCGAGGATGGGTTCTACGATCGCCTGCGGGAGGGATTCAACGATATTTTCCTGACACTGGGTTTCGATGGCGGCGCGGAAACGGCGCTCAGCTACACGCATTTCAGCGAGACGCGGCTGTGGTATCAGAAGCACGATCTCTCGCACATCAAGGACGAGGACGAGCGCCGCAAGGCCGGCTACAAGCTGGCGGCGGACTATCGCGCGGCCATCCTGGGTGAGCCGATGAAACTGATCGAGCACATCGTTCGCCACGATCATCCGTTCACGGATATCCTCACGGCGGATTACATCATGGTGACGCCGTATTCGGCGAGGGGCTACGGGGTATACGAGGAGATCAAGGACCGGTTCAAGAATCCCGAAGACCCGTTCGAATATGTGCCGTTGCAGTTGAAAGCCCTGACGGGTCGGGACAAGCGGCAGTATCAGGAGAGCGCCACGGGCTTTTATCCGCACGCCGGCCTTTTGAGCACGTTCCAGTATCTGCGGCGCTATCCGACCACGGAGACGAACCGCAACCGGCTGCGGGCACGAATGTTTTACCAGCATTTTCTCGGGGTGGATGTGCTGGAACTCGCGGCGCGGGTGACGGATGCGGCGGCGGTGACCGCCAAGTATGAGATTCCCACCATGCAGGCGGCCGAGTGCGTGGTCTGCCATCGCACCCTCGACCCGGTGGCGAGTCTGTTTCAGGATTACTACGATTTGGAAGGTGTTTATGGGCGGCGGAAAGACGGGTGGTTCAAGGACATGTTCCAAGCCGGTTTTGAAGGAGAGGACATGGCGCCCGAGGAACGCTGGCGGTCGCTGCAATGGCTGGCGGAGCGAACGGTCCGCGATCCGCGGTTTGCCCGCACCATGGTGGGCCATGTTTATGCCATTTTGACCGGTCGGAAGCCCTTGCTGCCGCCGAAAGATATTGAGGACGCGCTCTATCCGGCCCGGCGGCGGGCTTATGAGGCACAACAGGAGGCCATCCGCCGAATTGCGGATAAACTGGTCGCCGCCGACTTCAATCTGAAGACGGCATTCAAAGAATGGGTCGTGTCTGATTTCTACCGAGCGGACGGCCTGACAACGGCGGTAAGCGATCCCGGAAGGCTGGCGGAACTGGAGGATGTCGGCGTGGTGCGGCTGTTGTCGCCGGAGCAACTGGAGCGCAAGGTGACGGCCCTGTTTGGCGAGCCGTGGGGCAAATTGAAGGAGCAGACAGCGATTCTCTATGGGGGGATCGACTCCAAGGAAGTCACCGAGCGCGCCACCGATCCGAGCGGCGCCATGGGCGCGATCCAGCGCATTCTGTCCAATGAGGTCGCCTGCCGGAACACCGCCGCGGATTTTTTGAAGGAGCCAACAGAACGCCGCCTGTTCCCTCTGGTGGAAGCCGGGGAGACACCTGGTGTTTCTCCGGAAATCGATGGCCGCATCCGGCGGACCCTGGCGAATCTGCACCTGCGGCTGCTGGGTAGGCACGACTCCGTGGATTCGGAGGAGGTCGGGCGCAGTTTTCAATTGTTCGCCGGGATCGTGGCCGAAGCCAAAGGACGCAAAGGCATCGAGAACCGCGAAAGTTATTACTGCCGCTTTGGCAAGGAGGTGCCCGACCCTGACTACACCATCAGGGCCTGGCGCGCCACGCTGACGTATTTGCTCAGGCGAAGGGAATTTTTGTATGAATGAGCGTCCGATTGTTATAACCCACTCACGGTGATTTGAAATGAGAAGAGATTTTCTCAAATTGTGCGGAATGGCGGGTCTCGGAGTGGCGGCTCCGGCCTGGTTGCCGGGTCGGGTTGCGGGGGCGGCTTCCAGCGGCACCGCCTACGAGGGACCGTATTACGCGGTGTTCAATGCCTCCGGTGGCTGGGACACTACCTATCTGATGGACCCCAAGGGGATCGATGGGATCAACCGGTTGTTCCAGCAGGGCGACATTCTTTCCCGGGGATCTCATCGGTTCGCCCCCACCGCGAAGCACATCGCCGGGGGGCTGAGCAACGAGGATTTTTACAAGGAATACGGCTCCGAATTGCTGGTTTTCAACGGCCTCGATTATGCCGTGAACAACCATTCTCCCGGCGCGCGTTACATGGCCACCGGCAAGCTGGACAGCCTGGCCTACCCCACGTTCGCCGCCCTCGTCGCGGCGTGCCGCGGTCCGGAATGTCCGATTTCCTACCTCACCTTCGGCAACTACTCGGCCACCGGCAATCTCGTGGCCATGTCGCGCGTGCCTTATCTGCCGTCGCTCCAGCGCATCGCCAATGCCGACAATGTGGAGGGCAATCCTAGGTCCTTTTACCACGATGAGTTCGCCCTCCGGCGCATCGAGGAGACCCTCGCGGCGGAGGACCGGGCCCTGGCGATGGATCCCCGGCTGCCGCGCGCCGAGCGCGCCCAGAGCATGCTCTACGCCGCCCAGGTGAATTCGAAGGCCCTCCAGAGAGTCACCGAACACATTCCCAAGGAAACGCCGAAAGAACGGCTCTCGCAGCAAGTCGAAATCGCCCTGGCATCCTTCAAAGCCGGCGTGTGCGTGTCGGCCAATCTCACCATCGGCCAGTTCGACAGCCACGCGAACAACGACACCGACCAGATGAAGCTGATCCCGGAATTCCTGGCCGGCATCCATTACCTGCTGCGTCGGGCCGAGGAACTGGGGATTCGCGACAAACTGGTGATCGTCGCCCAGAGCGAAATGGGCCGAACGCCCACCTACAACAAGGGAAACGGCAAAGATCACTGGTCCATCGGGTCGGTCCTGTTCCTGGGGCCTGGCATCCGCGGCAATCGCGTCATCGGCGCCACCGACGACAAGCAGTTTGCCGTGCCCATCGATCCCGGGTCACTGGCTCTCAAAGCGGAAGGAGGCGTGAAAATCAAGCCCGAGCATGTTCATGCCGCCCTGCGCGACCTGGCCGGCATCGCCGGGCATCCCTTCGCCAAACAATTTCCGCTCGTGTTCCCGGAGGCGGAAAAACTGATCGGCTTCTGGGGCTGAAATCCGGGAGCGCCGAATCAGAAGGATCCGACCGTTTCGCCGACCCGCTCGGTCAGGTATTCGAGGATTCGATTGTCCTCATCCCAAAGGACCACCCGGGGAACAAGGGGCTTTTCGCAGAGCTCGAAACCCATGATGATGACCTTTTCGCCCGCATTGATCAGATGCGCGGCGGCACCCTTGATCCCGATCGTGCCCAGCCGCGGGTCGCTTCCACCACATAGGGCTCCAGCAGCACCCCTCCAACCCGGGACCTTGTCCGAGGACGGAGCGGCGGGGGTGAAAAAGCGAATTCCCGGCTATCGCAATAATTTGTTGGAGATTGGAGGTGAACGGCGTTTAATCATCCCATGACTCTGCGACACTGCGGATTTCTTTTCATCGGTGTTTTTGGCCTGATTGACCAGGGGGCTCCCGCGGGTTATGCGGGGATGACCGATCCCGATCGGGCCGCGGCCGAGATGGACGCGCTGTTGGAAAAGGGCTGGGCGAGAGAGGGCTTGCAAGGCAACCCGGTGGCGGGCGACGCAGTGTTCGTGCGCCGGGTGTATCTCGACATCGTGGGCCGGATTCCCACGGCGCGGGAGGCATTGGAATTTGCGGAATCGACAGACCCGGAGAAGCGCCCGCGGTTGATCGACCGGATGTTGGCGGGGGACGGCTATGCGCTGAGCGCCTACAATTACTGGGCCGACGTGCTGCGGCTTCAGCAGTTCGGAGCGATCGGTTCGACGGCGGGGGCGGCTTATGTGCTGTGGCTGAAAGATTCGCTGCGGTCCAACAAGCCCTATGACCAGATGGTGCGGGAATTGATCACGGCGAAGGGGTTGCCGTGGGAGAATGGCGCGATCGGCTACTACATGCGCGACCAGCGGATGCCGCTGGACAATTTCGCCAACACCTGCCGCATTTTCCTCGGCACCCGCATCGAGTGCGCGCAGTGCCACAACCACCCGTTCGACAAGTGGACGCAGATGGATTTTTACCACATGGCGGCCTTCACCTACGGGAAAGAATCGAAGGGGTATCAAAGCCCGGCCTGGAAGGGCGCCCAGGAGCTGGCGGGGGAGTTGAACCGGGAGGTGAACCGGCGCTATCCGGTGGAAAAACTGGATGGCCCACCGGAGCGGTCGGCGGAGGGGGAGGCCGAAAAGCTCCGGGTGAAATTCATCAACCAATCGGTCAACGACATCGGGGTGTTGGCCATGGGCGGCGTCGGCGTCTACAACCAGCACCAGGAGCGGGTGTTGCAACTGCCGCACGACTACCAATATGAGGATGCGAAGCCGTTCGATGCGGTGGCGCCCAAGACGCTGTTCGGCCGAGAGGCGGTGGTCCGGCCCGGGGAATCGCCGGATGTGGCCTATGCGCGCTGGATGACCTCGCCGGACAATCCGCGATTCACCAGGGTGATCGCGAATCGGCTGTGGAAGATGGCCTTCGGCCTGGCTTTGATCGAGCCGTTGGACGACCTGAACGACCAGTCGGCGGCGGCCAACCCGGAGCTGATGGACCGGCTGGAGCGGTTGGTCAAGGACAGTGGCTATGACCTGAAAGTCTGCCTGGCGGCGATCTACCGGACGCGGGCTTATCAGGCGGAGTCTTCCCGGGACGAGGTGCCGCCGGGGGAGACATATGCCTTCACCGGACCGATCCTGCGGCGCCTGAGCGCGGAGCAGATCTGGGACAGCATCGTGACATTGATCTCTCCGACGCCCGATCTACCCAACCCCTACACCGAAGGGAATCTGCGCACCGTCATCTCCCGATCCGGCAAGGTCATCGCGGCGCTGGATGGCCTGACACCGCGCGAGGCCTACCAGGGAGCGGTGGCGGCGGCGGAGGCCTATCAGGCGGCGGCCGGCTTTGCCACAGAGGCGCGCGCGGAGATCGAAAAACTGCGGGCGAAGAAAGAGGATGCCGCGGCCGATGAGTTGTATCAAAAGGTGATGCAGGCACAGGGTGGCGGCCGGCAGGAGCTGGGCAAAACGGTGTTTTTACCCGCGGTGATAAGACTTGATGCGAAGCGGGAAAACCTTCCGGCTCCACCATGGCCCCATTCGGACCAGGCACCGCCGAAGATCACGCGGGAGGCTCTGCTGGTAAAAAAGCCGGCGGACCCGCTCATGGCTGTTTACGAGTTGAAGGTGAGGGGATTCGACAAGAGTTCCTTGACGCAGGAGCAGCAGCAGGCCAAGGAGGAGAGCGGGGAACGTGCGTTGCTGGCGGAAGCCGCTTATTTCGGTATTCCCGAAGCGAACCGGAAAGCCTATGTCACCGGCCGGCGCAGCCAGATGCAGTATTGGAAGCGTGCCTCCGACGAGATCAGCCCGGCATTTCGCGGGCATTATCTGAGGATTTTCGGCCAGAGTGACCGGCAATTGATTGAGAACTCCAGCCGCGACGCCTCCATCCCGCAGACGCTGACCCTGATGAACAGCGATCTGCTGGCGAGCGTGCTCAATGCCAGTTCACACCTGCAATTGACGATCCACCGTGAGACCGATCCGGATCGCCGACTCGAGGCGGTCTACCTCAGTCTGTTGGCCCGGAAACCCAGCGACCACGAACGGGAAGTGTGGCGCCGGGCGCAGGCGGATGGGCTGGATTCCCTGGACGACCTGATCTACGCGCTGATCAACACGCGCCGTTTCTTGTTCAACCCCTGACTGCCGAGACCGCCATGACGCGACACGACGACACGCTCACCCGGCGCCAGATGGCCGCCCGGGCCGCCCGCCTGCTGGGTGTCGGCCTGTTGCCCGAATTTCTCACCGGACGCGCCGATGCGGCGTTCGAGGGATCTTCCAAGCTCCGGCAGATCGCGACGGCCAAGCAGGTCATCTACCTTTACATGTCCGGCGGCATGAGCCATCTGGACACCTTTGATCCGAAAGCGGCGGGCTCGAAGGTGATGGGACCGGTGAACCCCATCAGGACCAGCGCGGACGGGGTGCGGATCAGCGAATACTTGCCTTTGCTGGCCAAGGAGATGCATCACATGGCCTTGGTGCGGTCACTGGAGTCGACCCAGGGCGCGCACCAGCAGGGTAATTACATGATGCACACGAGCTACGCGCTGCGGGGCACCATTCAACATCCCTCGCTGGGCGCTTGGTTGAATGTTCTGCAGCCGGGAGCCGGCAACGCCACCTTGCCGAATTACGTATTCGTTGGCGGAGAAAGCCAGCACCCCGGGGCGGGATTCTTCCCGGCCCAGCACACGCCCCTGTTTGTCAACAATCCGGAGTCCGGCATCCAGAATATCGAAGGCTTCAAAGGCCTGAGCGGCGACCGCTTCGCCAAGCGCATGGCGCTGAGCCAATCCCTCGACGAGGATTTCGTGTCGGCCTACCCGAATCAGCGACGGGTGAAAGCGTACTCGGAAATGTATGATGGAGCCCTGAAAATGATGCGGAGCGCGGACTTGGTGGCGTTTGACCTGACCCGGGAGAGCAATGACATGCGCGATGAGTATGGCCGGGACCCTTTCGGACAGGGCTGTCTGCTGGCGCGCCGGCTGATCGAGCGCGGGGTGCGGTTTGTCGAGGTTACCCATGGATATTGGGATAGTCACGCGGCCAATTTCGTCTCGACTCCCGGGCTGTGCCGGCCTTTGGACATGGGCCTGTCGGCTCTAGTGCGCGATCTGTGCCGGAGGGGGCTGCTGGAAAGCACCCTGATCGTGTTGGCGACAGAGTTCGGACGCACGCCGGACATTAACCAAAACGTGGGGCGTGATCACTTCCCGAAGGCATTCTCCGGCCTGATGGCTGGCGGCGGCATCCAAGGCGGCCGCGTGCATGGCGCGACTGATGACGAAGGGAGGGAGATCGTGGAGGACAAAGTGACGATCCCCGATTTCAACGCCACCATGGCTTATGCTCTGGGATTGCCGTTGGATCAGGTGCTTTACTCGCCGAGCATGCGGCCGTTCACCGTCTGCGACAAGGGCCAACCTCTGGTCAACTTGTTCTCCTGAAAAAGGGGCGAAAGCCCGCCGGGTCACGGCCACAGGCCTTGCATCAGGGCAACACGCCGACCTGCTCTTCGCGGAAAACCTTGGCCTCCAGAGCTACGTCCTGTTTTTGGTCCCGGGTGAACTGGTCCTGCATGGCTTGCAGGGCGTCGGCACCATTGGAAAGCAGCCCGATTTCGGTCACCTGTCGATTGGCGTCGGATTTGGACGCGTTTTCCCGGTAGGTGCGCCGCAGTTCCGACAGGGCGGGAATCAGGTCCACGGGAGCCTCCGCGGGCCCGTTTTGTCATGCATGGACGTGGGAGGCGGGTCCAAGCACGGCTCCCTGGTCCCCTTTAAAGCCGATAAGGTAGAGGATCCGGTCCCATTCGGGCTGTTCGCATGGCTGCTTTTGTCGTAATCCTGACCGTCCACGCGTGACCGTCGAGGGACTCAACTCCGGGAACGCAGCGCCGCGCGGAGGCTTTCCACTTCTTCGAGGAGGCCGCAGAGCAGTTTCAGGGCGGGGGTGCTCATTTCGTACTGCCGTGCCAGATGGTCGATGCGGCGGAGGGCGCAGAGGGTGGCATCGTCAAAAAGGATTTCTTCCTGTCGGGCCGCGCTGGGACCCGTCGGGAGGAGGCCTTCCTCCTGGTAGTGCAGAATGGTGTGCGTCGCGATACCGGTGATTTCGGCGACCACCTCAAGGCTGTAGCGGGCATCGAGGTCGGGCTCGATCAGGGGAAGGGGAGGATGAGATTCGTTCATGGGGAACAACGGTTCGTGGTCTCGGCGGGGAAGGATCAGGTGGGCGCGGAACCCCGGGGGTGAAAGCGGGAAACAAGGCGGAGCTTTTCCCACTGTTCCTTTTCTTCCGGAGTCAGTTCGGTGGGCAACTCCACTTCCACCACGACAAAGAAGTCTCCCCGTTCTCCGGTTTTGCCTTTCGGCAGGCCTCGTCCCCGCACCCGCAGTTGTTTCCCGTTTTCGGTTCCGGGAGGAATGCGCATTTTGATGGATCCATCGAGGGTTTTGACGAGCACCTCCGCGCCGAGGACCGCCTCCCAAGGGGCGAGCGCGAGATCGTGGTAAACGTCCGCTGCTTGTGTCGAGAAGTCGGGGTGCGCCGCATGACGGACCCGGAGGTAAAGGTCGCCCGCGGCTCCGCCGTTGCGACCGGGTTCGCCTTGTCCCGGCACCCGGATGCGACGGCCATCGGTGGCTCCGGGAGGAATCCTCACCTGGAAGGAATGGGTCTCCACCGCCCCGGTCCGGGCGTTTCTCATCTGGAGGGAGATTGGCCGGGTGGTGCCGTGCATCGCCTCCTCCAGCGTCACCAGAATGTCCCCCTCCACATCGCTGCCCCGGCGGGCCCGGGTGCCAGCCGACTCGTGGGGATCAAACCCCTTCCCTCCGCCACCGGGATGGCCATAGCTGGTCCCTCCACTGAAATACTGCTCGAAAAAGTCACTGAACCCCGTGCCGCCGAAATGGAACTCCGTCCCTTGGTCGTCTCCGCTCCATTCGTATCTGCGACCCTGAGCCGCCCCGGCATTGCCGCCCCAGCCCGGCGGGGGCATTCCCGCATCGGCTTCCTGCCACCGCGCGCCGAGGGAATCGTATTTTTGGCGCTTCTCGGGATCGCTTAGAACTTCGTGGGCTTCATTGATTTCTTTGAATCGGGATTCCGCTCCGACTTTATCTTTGGCGACATCAGGATGGTGTTCCCGGGCGAGCTTGCGGAACGCTTTTTTGATGTCCGCGGCACTGGCCTCACGGGGGACACCGAGGATGGCGTAATAATCTTTGAAATCGACGGACATGGAAGAGAGCGGGAAGAGAGAATTCTCCAAGGTGGAGCGTTCCTCACACTTTGCAAGGGCCGTGCCTGAGGGACAGGGACGCCTCGTCACTCATCAATGCGCTGTGCAAAATCGTCCGAAAACTGGTGCGGCAGAATGTCGAGTGCCGGTTGAGGAGGGAGTCCTTCCGGATCCATTCAGAAAAAGTTTGGCTTTTCAGGTCATTAAATCCGATTAAATTCACCTTCTTGTGTCGGTTTACGCATCCATGCCCTCCGGGCCTTTCCTGATTCGCCATCCGGACGTTGTCCTCTGCGAGTCGGTAGAGGCCGGCATGAAACTAACTGCCACGATCCTCCCCCCACACGTTTAACCTGCCGTCAGTTGGGCCGCTGGTGGCTCTTCCGATGGATTTTGTTTGTCCTCAGAAGAAAATGAAAAAGCTCCTGATCTTGTCCCTGTGCGGTTTTCTCAGTCTCACCGCGCGTTCCCAAGAAGCATCCGCCGACCGTCCCTCCTACTGGGCGCAGCCCATCCAACTGGACGGGGTTCCCAATCTGCATCAGATCGGGCCGGGCCTTTACCGCAGTGCCCAACCTTCCTCGGAAGGCATGCAGAAACTCCGGGAGCTGGGGGTCGGGAAGGTTCTGAATCTCCGCTCCCTCCACTCCGACCGGGACGAGTTGGACGGCACCGGATTGGATTACGAACACATCCGCATGGTGACCTGGCATCCTGAGCGCGAGGACATCGTGCGCTTTCTCCGCATCGTCAGTCAGCCGAACCGGGCGCCGCTGCTGGTCCATTGCCAGTATGGCGCGGACCGCACCGGCATGATTTGCGCGATCTACCGCATTGCGATGCAGGGATGGTCCAAAGAGGCGGCGATTCAGGAAATGACGCAAGGTCAGTTCGGTTTCCATCAGGTCTGTGAGAATCTCCTCGATTGGATTCAGGCTCTTGATGTGGAATCCTTGCGCAAAGAGGCCGGCATCACCTCGCTTGCCCAGCAAATGTCGATTGAACCCACCTCCGCTGCCACCACTTTGGTGGCCAACACCAAGGGATAGGCTTTGGAACAGGACGGGTCCTCTGGGCTTCGTTTCCAGGGAAAAGGGAGATCGCGGACCGGATGGTCGGATCAGGGAGCGGTGCGCTCGATGCAGACCGCTTTCAGGTAGCGAGCTTCGGGAAACGATGCCGGATGATCGGCTGGGTGCTCTGAAGTCCAACATTCCCGCCAGCGATCGCCACATTCCCGGCGAACGGCCCCGCTGACGACGGCGTGGAAGGTGCCCGAATCCACATGGGCCGAGCAGGAAGCGGCCACGAGAATGCCTCCGGGGCGGAGTCGGCGCAAGGCGAGCGTCGTCAGTCTTTCGTAGGCGGCCAAAGCGCCTTCGCGCTGGCTCTCCCGCTTTGCAAGCGAAGGGGGATCGACCACGATGAGATCATAAGTCAGATCGGCCGGCGCTTCGTCCAGCCAGTCAAAGACATCGGCCTGCACCGCTTCTCTCCGGGCGGCGGCCACTTTGGGCTTGGCGGTATTGAGTGCGAAATTCCGCGCTCCGCTCTCCAAGGCATGCGCGCTGATGTCGAGATCGGTCACTGATCGGGCGCCTCCCCTCGCGGCATGGAGGGAAAAGCCACCGGAAAAACTGAAGGCGTTCAGCACATCTTTTCCGGCGGCGACATTTCCCACCCGGGCGCGGTTTTCGCGTTGATCGAGGAAAAATCCGGTCTTCTGGCCCCGGAGCACTTCCGCTTCGAACTTCAGTCCCAGTTCCTCAAAGACCACCGTTTCCTCCCCGGGTTCTCCGAGGAATCCTTCGTGGGTGTTCCAGCTGCGGATGGCTTCGCCCTGGATGTTGCGGCTCAGTCGCAGCACGAGGTGCCTGGGCTGGAAGGCCTCCCGGAGCACCGATTCGATGACCGTCCAGTGCGCAAGCCATGCCAGGGTGTATAATTTCACCACCAGGGTGTCGCCGTATCGGTCCGCCACCAGTCCGGGAAAATGCTCGCACTCCCCATGGATCCAACGTCCCCCGTCAGTGCCGGCACGGAAAACCGGCCCTTCGCGGCGTCCTTTGGCGGTGAGGGCCTGCTGGAGCCACCAGTCCCGATC
This sequence comes from Akkermansiaceae bacterium, assembly GCA_024233005.1. GTDB lineage: Bacteria > Verrucomicrobiota > Verrucomicrobiia > Verrucomicrobiales > DEV007 > JACKQE01. The sequence goes on from JACKQE010000005.1 coordinate 255,767, forward strand.
CAGCGTGGTCGGCTCTCCCTGGTGGAGAATGCGCACGGCGATGGGCGAGTCCGCATCATAGAGTCCCACGGCGAGGAAGCGGTCCCGCCGGTCATACATGATCGCCAAATCCCCGGTCTGCCCTTCCCGGTTCTGCTCGCGGATGGTTTCCCGGAAAATCCAGGGATGCCCCGATCGCACGGCGGCTTCGCCGCGGGGGAAAAGGCGCAGCCGGAGGCGGGACGCGGGCTTGGACTCATGGGAGGAGGACATCTGCTGCATCGTCATGGCTGCGATGGTCGAGCGCAAGCCCGAAGGCAGAGGGAATCTATCGGTAGGGGGATCGGATCGACGAGGCGGAACCGGTGAGAATCGGAGGAATGAAGTGGAGGCAATTTTCCCAATCGAAACGCGCATTTCGCGTTGCCAAGGCAGGTCGTCGTCGGCCATACTGCGGACCATGTCAGAACGCCCTGTCAAGATTCGTATGCCTCGCTGTGCTTCTGTCTGGTGGTGTTCTCTACTGACCTGGATGTTTCTTGAAGGGGCGGTCGTGCCATTGCAGGCTGGCAGCACCATCTTTACCCGGAGATACAATGACGAGGTGGAGATCACGATTGAGTCAGTCTTTGCCAATGTCGCCGTGGCCGGGATGTCCCCCTTGAGGGTCACGTTGCGCAATCAAAGCGCCATCGACCGGGTCTGGAACATTGATTACACAGGGAGTTCCGGTTTTCGGACCGGGCAGGCGCGGGCGTCATTCTCTCTCCAGGCGGCTGCCGGCAGTGGTGAGACGGTGCATGAGATCCTGATCCCGTTTCTTCGTAGCCCCGGAGGATGGGCCAATTACAGTTTGCGGATCTCATGTTCCGGTTTGGGCAGTGATGGGGCCAATCAAAGTGGGAATCCGGGGGATGACTGGCCCCAGGTGGCCATCAGCAATTCCCTGGCGAACCGCAACGCTGCCAATTTGACCGCCGAAGCGGCCAAGACACGGTCATCGTCCGGTTCTGCCGGGGATTTCGCCTCCAGCTACCAACCGGGTCATCTGCCTTCGGACTGGCGGGGATACACGTCGCTCGATCAGGTCATGATCACCGACACTGAATGGTTGGCGCTACTGCCGGCGCAGCGCTCCGCCATCCTTGAATGGAATCGGCTCGGAGGGCATCTCTTTATTTTTTCCCGGGATGCGGACGGGAGTGCGGTCCTGAAAAAACTGGGATTGGAGCCGCGCCGCTCGCAGGGCACGATTTCTCTCATCACTTGGGACGGGAAGGATGTTCCGGTCAAGGAAGTCATCGTGGCTTCCGACCGTCCAGAGCGCTTTCTGCGGAAGCCCAATGCGGGATTGGTGCGGGCCATGAACCGTTCGGAGTGGCCGTTGGCGGAGGTGTTGGGACCGGGGGAGAACAATCCGATTGTCGTGGTGCTGATCCTTCTCGTGTTTGCCATCGTCGTCGGTCCGGTGAATTTGTTTGTTCTGGCCAAGCCGGGATACCGGCACCGGCTCTTTGTGACCATCCCGGTGATTTCCCTGGGGGCCAGTCTGCTGCTGCTGCTGGGAATTTTCATCAGTGATGGGATGGGGGGGAATGGCCAACGGGTTCTCTTCATGGATCTCCAGTCGGGCAACTCCGAGCGCCGGGCCTACCTCCTGCAGCAGCAAATTTGTCATACCGGAATCCTGCTCGGCGGCGGATTTGAGCTGGAGGAAGGGGCCCTGTTGACTCCCTTGAAACTGAGCACGTCCTTTGCCGGCGATCGGGGGTTCGAGTACCTGCAGCGGGGGCAGCGGTTTTCCGGGAACCTCTTCCAGAGCCGGGCCGACCAGGGAATGGAAATCATGACGGTGCGTCCGACCCGGGCCCGTCTTGAAAAACGGCCTTCCGCGGATGCCGGTGCCGGACCAAAGCTGTTCTCCAGTCTCGATTTCGCGATCGATGACCTGTTTTTTGTGGCCGAGGATGGTGGCGTCTGGCGGAAATCGGGACGCATTGAAAGTGGCCAGGAGATTGCCCTGCAAAAAACCGACTCCAAGGAGTTCAAGAAATGGTGGGAAGTGCAGGTCGGCAGCTTCGACAAATCCACCGGGGTCAAGCTGAAGCGTCTTACCAACAACCTGCGTCCGGGTGAATTCTTCGCCGTCTCGACTGACTCTCGGGTTGGGCCTCTGAAAACGTTGGGCGCGATCCGCTGGGTCGGTGACAAGGCGGTCATCCACGGATCCGTCGCGTCCTCCGGGTCCGAGGCTCCCACTCTCTGAGTCACTTAAATCGCTTACGCCTCCATCATGAATGAAACGCCAGATGAGATTTTCCCAGTGACAGCCGATGCCGGTGCCAGGGAAAGCCAATCACCCGCGGATGGGGGTATTCGGGAGGCCACGGCCCCGGTGTCCGAAGCGGCTGTGTCGACCTTGCCTCCTCCGATGTTTGATCCGGATGCGGCGATCGAGGTGCGCCATCTCTACCGTTATTTCGGGGGGCTCAAGGCGGTTGATGGCGTATCCTTCACCGTTCACCGTGGGCAGGTAGTGGGCTTCGTCGGCGCCAATGGGGCGGGTAAAACCACCACCATGAGAATTCTCGCCACCTTGGACTTTCCCACCCGGGGAATGGCCCGGGTAGGAGGCATAGATGTCCTCCAATATCCGACTCGGGTCCGGGCCAAGCTTGGCTGGATGCCGGACAATTACGGAGCCTACGACCACATGACGGTCGTGGAATATCTCGACTTCTTTGCGAGAGCGTTGGGATTTCGTGGCAATGAAAGAATTGACCGGGTCAAGGATGTGATGGATTTCACCGATCTGACGCCCCTCTCGGATCGCCTAATCAACAAGCTGTCCAAAGGAATGGGGCAGCGTCTTTGTCTCGGACGCACCTTGCTGCACGATCCCGAAGTCTTGATCCTGGATGAGCCGGCGGCGGGGTTGGACCCCAAAGCGAGGGTGGAATTGAAGCAGTTGATCCGTCTCCTGGCCGATGATGGCAAGACCATCTTCATCAGTTCCCACATTTTGTCAGAATTGGGCGAGATGTGCGACTCGCTCGTATTCATCAACAACGGTAAAATTATTCACCACGGCACGGCGGACAGTCTGAAAAAGCAGACGACCGGTGCCACCCTCATCCGGGTGGTGACGACGGGGGATCCCAACCAACTGGGTGAATGGGCCCGGATGTCTCCCCACGTGACCCTGAAAGACATGCAGCGGAGCGGGGCCCGGATCGAAGTGGACAGTGTCGATCCTGAAGTGATCTCCCTAGTGCTGCGGCGCATGATCACGGATGGAATTCCCGTGGTGGAGTTTCATCAGGAGGAGCGGAAGCTCGAGGACGCTTTCATCGAGATTCTGGGCGCCCTCGATTCGGAAAAGAAAGGGTTGGCGGCTCCCGGCGGCCGCGGCTGAGGCATCACGGCGTCGCCGCTGGCAGTTCGACCGCACCGATGTCTGGCGATGGGCCGATGCGTCTGGCATTGCCAAAGAAATCGACCTCCGACGATCCGCCCGGTAGGTCCAGCCCCGCATCGTGGGCTGGTGAATTGGCCTTGAGATGCTGGCCATCCTCCATCAGGAGCGGGTCCGCCCAGTGTCCGGATGGTTCCAATTGGGTGGCGAGGCGGAAGGATTTCCAGTCCGGTGAGGCTTTTCCTTTCCAGACAAAGCGCTCCGGGAATTCCCCGGGAGCATACCAGAGGTTGCCATCGAAATGGTTGCCTGCACCGTTGTCCGCGTAGAGGAGAGGCCTGCTGGCGGTTCCCACGATGAGATTGTTGCGGAATTCGTTGCCTGATGCCACTTGGATCCAGATTTCCGTTTCCGCTTTGGCATGGTGGGTGTTGGTCAAGAAATGGTTGTGCTCAATCCGGCAGCCTTCCACCCGGCCGACTTTTTTGTCGTATCCTCCGATCGCGAATCCGGCCTTGTCATTGTCGAGGACGATGTTGTTTCGCACGATCACCCCACTGACCAAGAGTCCCTTGTTTTCGGCGCCGATTTCAATGCCCAGATCACAGGCGGTGATGAAATTGCGCTCGATGACGATGTCGCGTCCACCATCGACATAGATGCCGGCCCCATAGCCGCCCTCATAGCTGGAGCGGGCACGCTCGACACGGTTGCCCCGGCAGATGCCATTGCGGGCGACTTTGTCTTTCGAGGCGATGCCTTCTTCCCCGCCGATCATGTCGATGCCGATGCCGTCGACATCGTGCACGTGGTTGTTCTCGATGAGGAATCCGTCCACGTTGCCATTGACAGCGATGGCTTCACTGGGGGCCGCGTCACAGTCGTGGATACGGTTTCCGGCGATGACCAGTCCGGTGACCGGCACCTTCTGGTCCGTCCCATAGACCACGATTCCGGTGGCATTTTTGCCATGCATGTCGTGGATGTGGTTGTCGCGGAATTCCAACCCGGATCCCGTACCCTCGTAGCGAATCCCGGAGCCGTCCTTTGTCTGGAGATCGCAGATCTCAAACCCGATGATGCGGAGGTGGCTTTTGTTCTCGATGTAAAAAACGTTGTTGGACTTCTGGCCTTTGGCGGAGACCACGACCTTCCCCTTGGCCTGCAGGGTGATGGGATTCTCGCGGGTTCCGGAACATTCCACGAAGACTTGCTCCCGGTAGGTTCCGCTGAGGACGATGGCCGTGTCTCCGGGAACGAGCGATTCCGCAGCCTTTTGAATGGTGCGCCACGGCAGGGTCTGGGTGCCGGGAGCGTCATCATCACCGGTCGGTGAGACGTAATAAGTGGCCGCAAGCCCCGGCAGTCCCGGGCCAAAGGCCAGGAGAGCCACGGTGAGCGCGCAGGGAAAACGGAAGTCGAAAAGGCGATGGATGGTCATGTGCGGGACGAATGGTTGGAAAATGCCATCAGAATTATCAGAAATAAACAAAAAAATCCAAAAATGCAAAAACTACCTTGATTGAGTCGCAGTTTTGGATTTTAATTATGAAAATCATGAATCACGTGAGTGAGTCAAAAAACAATACCGATATTTATAGTCAGTTTGCATGAATATTCGAAACAACAATGGTTTCCATAGTAACAAGGCGACTCTTGATCGGCTGATTGTGGTAACGGGGGCGGCTGGCTTCATCGGTAGTCACACGACGGATGAACTGCTCTCCCTTGGTCATCGGGTGGTGGGAGTGGATGATCTCAGCACCGGCCGGATCGGCAATCTGGGGGAGTCCATGCGCAACGACCGGTTCGAGTTTGTGAAAGCTGACGTCTCCGGTCCTGAAATGATGGATTGGCTCTGCCAACGTTACCAGCCTGCTGCGATCATCCATTTGGCGGGCCTTGTCAGTGTGGTCGCCGCCCAGGAAAACCCCGGGCGCAATTACCGACTCAATCTGCACGCCACCCAGCAGGTCGCCGAAGCGGCGCGTTCCTGTGGGGTTCCACGCGTCGTTTTTGCCTCTTCCGCGGCGACTTATGGCAACACCCTTGCCTTGCCGGTTTCGGAAGAAACTCCCACCCGGCCGGAGGGCCTTTATGGGTCATGCAAGCTAGCCTCTGAGCATCTCCTCCAAGGATATGCGAGCAGTTTTGATCTCGAAGTGGTCTGCCTGCGGTATTTCAATGTCTATGGATCGCGTCAGACCGGGGATTCGCCTTATGCCGGGGTGATTTCCAAATTTGTCGAAGGTTTCAGTTCCGGAAAGGGAGTCACCGTGTTCGGGGATGGACGGCAAAGCCGCGATTTCATCCATGTGCGGGATGTTGCCCGGGCCAATGCTCTGGCGGCGACGGTGCCTCTGGAGCTCCGCACATTGGTGGCCAACGTCTGCACCGGTCGGCAGCAGTCGCTCAATGAGGTGCTTTCGGTTTTCGGCAATCTTTTTCCTCACGCCCCTGCGCCACGCCGGGAAACGGCACGCCGCGGTGAGATTCTCCATTCCTGCGGCGACCCTGCGATCGCGAAGCGCCACCTTGGGTTCCAGGCCCGGACCACCCTTGACGAAGGTCTCCGCCATCTCATCGATCACAGCGGAATCTCCATCAGCGCCTGAAGCCGCCGCCAGTTTCTGTCCTACAGTTTATGACACGTTTTCACGTCTTTGGTCTTCTGCTCGGTCTTGGCTTCAGCGGCACGGGTCTTGCGGCTCCCCACGAACTCTATGTGGACTACTCGGCCAAACCGAACCCCGCCGCGCTGGTGGAGTCCAAACTGAGCATTGTGCAGCCGCATGCGGATATCGACCTCGAGGCCATTCATGCCTCGGGTGGCCGCGTTTTGGGATACCTCAGCCTGGTGGAAATCGCGGAAGCATCGCGGGACCTGGAGGCCGCTCTGGCCAGCGGAGTGGCCACCTTGGGGCGCAATGAGGCGTGGAAATCACGGATCATGGATGTCAGCGATCCCCGGTGGAAAGCCTTTCTCCTCGAGAAGTTGGCCCGCCCCATCGCCGATCGTGGCTGGGATGGATTTTTTCTCGACACGGCCGACAGCGTCGCTCTCGTCGGCAAGGAGCATCAGGATCGCATACCTTCCCTGCGCGAGGGATTGGTGGGCATCCTGCGTGCTCTCCGTGAAACCTGGCCTGACAAACAGATCGTCATGAACCGGGGATTTGACCTTCTTCCCCTGGCCGGCAGCGCGGTGAATGGCATTCTGATCGAGTCCGTTTTTCAGACGCACGATGCCAAATTGGGTTACCAAGCGGTGGACAGTTCGGTGACCCAACTGCTGCTCGGGATGATCGGAAAGCTCCATGAAAGTGGTCACGCCGCTTATGTGTTGGATTATGTGGATCCAGGGAATGCGTCCCTGATCAAAGAAACGGAAGACCGGATCCGAAAAGCGGGAGCTGTGCCGTTTATTTCGGTCCCGGCGCTCGATGGAGGGCCTCGCGCCGGGTTCGTCCGGGTTCCCCGGAAAATCATGGTCCTGTATGGTTTTGACCCCGGGGAAGCGGAAAAACCCCGCACCTTCGCCGAAGACACTCTGGCCGCGCCGATGATCCAGCTTCCTTTGGAGGCGATGGGCTATGAGGTGTTCTACCACAACATGTCTTCCGGCGTGCCTCCGGTGTTGGACTCTTCCGATTATTGCGGGATCGTTTTCGATGAGGAGATCGAACTGCCCTACCGCATGGAAAGGCCGATGCTGTCCTGGCTGGGCGCGTCGCTGAAAAAGGGACTCAAAGTGCTGTTCCTCGGAGGGTATGGATTTGATGACGCCGCCGTCCGGGGAGATTTGTTCAAGATGTTGGGACTGCGCGGGGAGGATCTGGACGGCCTGCCCCAGGGGGATGCCCGGTTCCTCACGCTGGAAGCCGGTATCACGGATTATGAAGCCAAGATGGTTCCCACGAACCGTGATTTCGAAAACCTGCGAGCCCCTGAGGGGGCGCAGGTCATCGCCTCCCTGGCCGTCGGGGCGGAGGGGGATCCCAGTCCGGCCCGCTATGATCCGGTTTATACCTGTTCCTGGGGAGGCGCGATCCTCGCCCCCTATGTCATGTCGCAGATTTCCGAAGAAACGCGGCTTCATTTTGTGGATCCGTTCGCCGTGCTGGGGAGGATCTGGCCGGAAGGGATTTTCCCTGCTCCCGATGTCACGACGAGGGACGGATTGCGGATTTTCTTCACCCACGTCGACGGCGATGGCTTCTCATCTCTCTCCACCGTCACTCCCGGGAAAACCTGCGCCGAGGTGTTGGAGGAAAAAATCATCAAAGACCTGCCCTGGCCCATTTCCATTTCGGTGGTCGAATCGGAAATGCGGGGGGAGATGCTGACCCAAAAACCGGGGGAATCCGATACCTTGAAAACCATCGCCCGCCGCATCCTGGCATTGCCCAATGTCGAGCCGGCCTCGCATTCCTACTCTCATCCTTATGTCTGGAGGGACGATGACATGGAGTACGATGCCTATTACGAACGGGCCAACCTTGAGCTGAAACCCACCGTCAATTATCCCAAGATCGAGGGAAACCGGGAAGTCGCGGGGTCTCTTGAATACATCACCAAAGAATTGTGCCCTCCCGGCAAGCCTGCCCGCCTCATGCTTTGGAGCGGAAACTGCCGTCCTTCGGAAGATGCGATCCTCAGTGCGGAGCGATTCGGAGCGACCCATCTCAACGGGGGGAACACCATCCTGAGCCGTCGCTTTCCCGGTCTCGCGGCTGTGGCTCCCAAGCTCACCTGGTGGGATGACATCATGCAGGTGTATGCCCCGAATCAGAATGAATTCTACTACACCGACGGATGGGAAGGTGAATTTCACGGAGGCTTTGCCCAAGTCATCGACACCTTTGAGATGACCGGAACGCCTCGACGTCTTAAGCCGGTCAATGTCTATTACCACTTTTACAGTGTCGAACATGGGGATGCTCTCGCCGCTCTCCGTCACATTTATGATTGGTGCGCGCAGCAGCCATTGCATGTGATGTGGGCCTCGGAATATGGCGCCATCGTCCGCGACAGTTTCAATACCACCTTGTTGCGCAGCGTCGAGGAACCTGAAACCTGGCTGGTCCAGAATGCGGGACAGTTGAGGACCCTCCGGATGCCCGTTGCCGCCGGCTTGCCAGATCTGGCCCGCTGCGAAGGGGTTTCCGGATGGAACACAGAAGGAGGCTTGGTCTACATCCACACCACCGGTGTGCCTGAAGTGAAGCTGACCTTGTCCAGCAATCCGGAAATCCCCCCCCACCTCCGGTCCAGCACAGGGGCCTTGCGTTGGCAGGGGGGCAGCGCCCGGGAAGTCTCCTTCTCCACGCACGAACTGGCGGCCCAGGTGGTGCTCGCGGGGTTCACTCCGGGGGCGACCTGGATCGCCCGCATCGGGGCGGATCTGCTGCCGCTCACGGCTGCCCCGGATGGCACCATCCGCCTGGATGTGCCAGCCCGGACCGAAGTCCTGGTGTCCCCGCCCGCATTGAATCTTTCCCGCAAATGAGAACCTCCCCTTCATTGAACGCATCCCGTTCCACTGGCCGCGCCGCTGCGCGTCCGGGACTGTTTTCCACGAAAATGTGGGCTCTCCTAGTCGCTGTGGCACTCGGTGGCGCGGCCCTCCTCGTCCCCCGGGAACAGGAGCTGATGAACCGACTGGAAAAGGACGGTAAGTATGACCGTCTCCTTGAACTCACCCTGGGAGAGGAATGGGAACATCTGGAACTCACTCCGGCAAAGTTCGGGCAACTGTTGGACACCTGCCGAGATTCGGGTTGGTCAGGCCCGACCATGCATGCCTTGACGGCGGTCATTTCGGTGTCCAAAGACATGAAAAGCCTGCTTCCGGAATTGGACTCGCGTGGCGCGGCCATTCCTCCAGGCAAATTGGAGGCACTCCGCCGCACCATTGCCGAGCGGGCCTTGGCGGTGTCCGAACCCGCCACTGCGGCGATTGTCTACGGAGAGTTGGCGGACGCCCCGGATTTCTCCTTGGAAGATCTTCGGCTTGGACTGTCGGCCCACCGGTATAGCGGCCGGATCCGGCAGGCCTTTGACTTTTGTGGCAAATACCTTGCCTCCCATGGGAAGACACTTGAGGAACTCCCCACGGATGTCCGCCACATCATCGTGGCGTTGCACCGTGAAGTGAACGAAAGCGGCAAGGCTTTTGAACTGCTGCGCATGGAAGCCAGGGATGATCTGGGCCGCGAGAATGCCGAACTGTTCGACCTGATGGCCGCGACCGCCGCCGAGTCATTGAAAACCGCCGACGCGCTTCCTCTGCTGATGCAGTATCTCGACGGGCTGGAATGCAACACGATGAGCTGGCAGGAAATCCACCGTCAACGGGATGGATTGCTGAAAAAACAAAGCACCGTGATTTACCGGAAGCGGGCGACCGTGGTGGCTGCCCAATTGGCCTGGAACACACGCGTGGGCGAGGCCTTCGACATCAATCTCCGGCTCGCCGCGCTAGGGGAGGAGGCGGCGCTTGACCGTTGCGTGCAGAGCTACGTGTGGGCCGGACGGCACGAGTCGTTGGCTGAATTGCTCGACGTCGTGGAACCGGAGCGCTATCAATTTTTGCGGGGAAAACTGGCTGCCTCGAGGGGGCGCAATGAAGACGCGGAACGCTGTTTCCGCAGTCTCGTCGAAGGCCGGGAAAAAGGGAATGCCGAAGTCTGGGAAACCCTTGGCCACCTTCTCGACGGGCAGGGCTTGCTCCAGAAAGCGACTGATGCCTACCGTCAGGCGATGACGCTGGATCCGAAGCGGACCCATCTGCTGCCCATCAGGGCTCGCCTCCACGTGGCGTTGCGGGAGTATCCGCAGGCCTTGGAATGCTACCGTGCCATCCCGGAAAATGAGCAGAGTCACAAAACGATCGAAGATTACGGCCTGCTCGCGGAATCGATGCGGGAGGATGATGACATGATCCGGGCCTATGAAATGATGGAACGGCTCCAAAAAGTGTCCACGGTTGAGCTGACTTATGATCTGGCCAAAGCCTACCGGGATACTGGAAGGCTGGAGGAGGAGCGGCGAACGTTGGAATCGGGGCTCAAAACCCATCCCAAAAGCAGTGTCCTAACGTTGGCGCTTGCGGATCACCTGACACGGACGGGGCTGGCGGATGAGGCACTGGAATTGCTGATGGCGAACTACACGCCGGGAGACGGCCGCTATGTCACCCGGGTGGTTCGCTTGGCTCCTGAGGCGGCGGATCCCACGGTCGTTCTGAGCTGGATCCAGAGTCAGGAATCCCACATCAGTTGGACCGATCAGGAACGTGTCGAAATCGCTGAAATGACTGAGGAACTCGGTGACCTGCCCCGAGCCATTCTGCTCTATTCCCGGATTCCGGGCATGGAGGGGGAAGGGGATCGGATACGGGCCGAAATGGAAGCCCAAGCCGGACGATTGTCCGAGGCCCTTAAATCGCAGCAGTCTTACATGCAGTGGAAAGCTCCCGGAGCCACTCATCAGGACTGGACCACGCTGGGCGACCTCTACCAAGCCAACGGCAAAGCAGAGGAAGCCCGGGGATCCTACCTCAGAGCACTCGAAAGCGCGAAACGGGTCGCCTCAGGGCCTTTCACGGTGCGGCGGTAAGGCCTCCGTGAAGACCCTCTGGGGGGCTCAGTCTTTCAACACCGGGTCGCGGTCCAGCTTGAGGCCCATCTTGCGGTAAAGCGTGGCGATACTGACTCCGAGCATGCTGGCTGTTTTCTCGCGCGATCCCCCGTTGTATTTGAGGGTCTCGCGGATGAACATTTTTTCCTGCTTGCGGATGAATTCGGCCAGCTTGGTTCCGAGTGGCAAGGAGTGACGCACCTGCTCCTGCTCGTCGTCCGAGATCTCCACTTTGTGGGTGACTTTGGGAGGCAGATCAGATGGACGGATGCGTCCTTTTTCACTGAAGGCACAGGCCCGTTCCACGGCGTTCTGGAGTTCCCCGACATTTCCGGGCCAGGTGTATTGCTCCAAAAGGCGGGCGGCGTAGGAGTCGATCTCCTGCTTGGCCTTGCCGGTGCGCTGGGCATAACGCTCAAGGAAATATTCGGCCAGCAACGGGATGTCCTCACGGCGATTGCGCAGCGAGGGCACGGTGATCGGAATCACCGAAATCTTGTAATAGAAATCTTCCCGGAACGTTCCGGCGGCAATGCAATCCTCCAGGGACCGATCCGAGGAAGCGATGAATCTCACGTCCATCGATTTGGGCAGGGAACCGGCCATGCGGCGGGCGGAGACACTTTCAAGATAGCTTTCCAACTGTGCCTGCAGTCGCAGTGGCAGCTGATGGATTTCTTCAAGCAGCACCGTTCCTCCGGCGGCCCGGGAGAAGATGGATTCGGTACGACCACCGGAAAGTCCGAACAGTTCCATCTCAAGCAGGTCTTCCGGCAGGGCGGAGCACTGGAGCACCTTGAAGGGAGCCCGGTTGCGCTCACTGGTGTTGTGGATGCTGCGGGCCACCATCTGTTTGCCGGAGCCGAACTCGCCTTCCAACAGCACCGGGCTGTCATTGTTGGCGATTTTTTCAATGATGCTAAGGATCTCCCGGATCTTGGGGCTCTGGCCAATCAATTTGGACGGAACCAGCGGCAAATCAATGAGGTGCGGCTTGGCGCCGTTCGGCGCGGGCAGACCGCGTTGTTGCAGGGCCAGATCAATCGTGCGGACCAAATCGGCGAGCTCGAAAGGTTTGGTGAGGTAATCGAAAGCTCCGAGTTTCATCGCTTCCACCGCAGTCTCCACACTGCCATGACCGGTCACCATGATCACCGCCGTGTCTGAGTATCGGGCCTGGCTGTATTCGATGATCTCCAATCCGTTCATGTCACCGATTCGAAGATCGACGATCATGACTTCGGGGTGGATCCGATCGAGGGCGGCAATGCCTTCCTTGCCGGTCTGGAATGGGAAAACCTCATGACCTTGCTGACGGCACAGTTTGCTCATCAGATTGAGGATGTCCGCCTCGTCGTCGATAATAATTATTTTGGCCATTGGGATGCTTTCTTCAGGGTGATGACAGATTTGAGACTCTCGTTCGTGCAAATTGATATTACAGAATCATAAAATAATTCAAACAAAAAATCTCATATTTGAAAAGAATTTTCAGGAACCTTGCATTTTGCGGCAGATTTTCGGGGAAATGAGAGTCAATCAACCCTTGGTCGGGGACACGACCATTGCCCCCCGATGCCAGTCCCGTCTGGCAAATCTCAGTTCCGACGCCTCCAAAGAGGGCCGGTGGATTGGGGGGAGAGAGGCTGCTGGTTGACCATCGGAGCCGGATTCTGGCTCAGGTTCAATCCTGGCCATTCCCCTCCGAGACTGCCAGCCGTCAGGGTGTTGTTTTCCCAAGTCCAATTCTGGGGCGTCGACAAGAGGGCCATCAAGGGAACGTCGGGACAGTGAATCACATTCCCCCGCAGGATCACTCCCGTGGGGGGCAGGGTGCACGATTTGTCATGGGCCATTCCGATGGTGAGCGGGACCTTGCAGGCGATGATGAGGTTGTTTTCGACCAGAACCCGTTTCACTTGTTGGTAGCCGTTCGAGGGGGTGTTGGGGATGCCATTCATGAAAGTCAGAGCGGATCGGGTGCCTTCGCCACCGAGGTGGAGGAGGGTGTTTTGGGTGACCAGGTGGTCTTCCCCGATGATCCGGATACCGCCTGTCCTGGGAAGATCGTGCCCTTGGAACAGGTTTCCCCGCACTTCCGCCCGGTGGCCGTGGCGCAGGGTCAGGGCGCCCTCGCAGTCCCAGAACGTGTTGCCAAGGATGCGGTTCCCGCACGATTTGTTAGAAATGATTTCAGCTTCGCCATTGCAGCGGTCGAAGAGGTTGCCACTGACCAGACAACCGGCATTCTGACCGCTCGTCGCGGAGTCTCCCAAGCGGATGGTCTCTCCTCCGTTTTTGCCAAGTTTGGGCCGGGGGCCGAAGTAGCATCCGCGAATCGTGTGCAGTCCGGTGCCTTCACCGGCGAGCCAGACGACCAAGGTGGTGCCTGGGCTGGTCTTGCCCAGGAAGCCGCACCGCTCCACCACATTTCCGGTGCCATACAGGGAGCACCATTTGGATTCCCGGGCTTTCTCAGGAAGATCGGTCTCGGCCTGGATCAGGCAGTCGACCAGCAGGCAGTGGGAAGCCGGGGTTCTGCTGTCTGTGCGGAACTCGATGACTTTTTCTGAATCCGGACCGGGGTTCCGGAAGACGAGTCCTTCAATGCGAAGAAAGCGGCCTGAGAACGAAAGATGGGAATTGCCGGTGAAGACCGTTTGCCCGGGATTGGCGGACTTGAGGACAACCGGCTTCTCTGCGGTTCCTTCGGCATGGAAGGCAAGCGGGGTGTCGTGAAATACACCCTCCGGCAAAATGAGAACGTCCCCCGGTTGGGCATTTTTGGCTGCGCTCTGGAGGTCAGAGGGGGCTTGCAGCAGGATTTCTCCTGCCGGACTCCCGCCGGACATCACGAACAGGAAGAGAAGGGGCAGCGGTCTCATCACGAAAAGTTTGGCAGATTCAGCGGCCGGTCCGCGGACGCCCCCCAACGAGTGGACGGGTCCCGCCAATCAACCTCAACGCCACCAGTCTCCCGCAAAAGCAATTCTCAGCGGAGGTTCGGCGGTGGAGGCCGCGAGCTTGGTGAGCAGTGCTGAGGCAGGCAGGGATTGCCCGGGCAGGATCAGGCCAGGGTTGATGTCCGCCAACGGTTCCAACACGAAACGGCGTTCCGTCAATCTGGGGTGCGGTAGGACCAATCCGGGAGCCGTGATCACAAGATCACCGCAGTAGAGCAGATCAAGATCCAGGGTTCGCGGGCTGTTTCGCGAGCGCTCTTCCGGTCGTCCCATGAGTTTTTCGATCTCGTGGAGACGGTTCAGAAGGAGGAAGGGATCAGAATCGTCGGGGACCTCCCATTCCACGACCGCGTTCAAGAAATCGTCAGAACCGGCAGGGCAATCGACCGGGGCCGTCTCGTAAACTGGGGAGGTGAGATGGGATCCCGCTCCGTGGTGAAGGGGGGCCAGCAAATGCCAGGCTTTCCTGAGGTGGGAAAGGCGGTTTCCCAGATTGGAGCCGAGGGCGATGCCGCAGCGCATCATTACTTCAGGCCGAGGACGTCCTGCATGTCAAACAATCCGGAGCGGTGCCCCTGCTGATGAAGCCAGAGCGCCGCCCGGAGCGAACCGTTGGCGAAGGTGTTGCGGCTGCTTGCCTTGTGCGTCAGTTCGATCCGTTCCCCATCGCCCGCATAAATGACGGTGTGGTCGCCCACGACATCGCCGCCCCGCAGAGCGTGCATGCCGATTTCGGCCCGGGGCCGGGCTCCGACATCCCCGAAGCGGCCATGGCGGACGTCCTGGTCGTAACTGAGGTCGCGGGCTTCGGCCAGGATTTCCGCGAGACGCCGGGCAGTGCCACTGGGAGAATCCTTTTTGTGATGATGGTGCATTTCGACCACTTCAAGGTCAAAATCGGGTCCCAAGATTTCCGTGGCGCGACGGGTCAGCCAAAAGAGGGTGTTGACCCCGACGGAATAGTTGGGGGCATGCACAATGGGGATGTGCTTGGAGGCTTCCCGGATCTGTGCCAATTCCTCGTCCGTGTGCCCGGTGGTGCCCAGCACAAGGGATTTGCCTACGGCGAGACATCCGGAAACAACCTCGGGGGTGAATCCGTGGTAAGTGAAATCGATCACCGTGTCACAGTCCGGCAAGGCCTCCGCAAGGGAATCTCCCAAGTCGATACCGGCAGAGATGGTCAGTTCGGGGCAGGCTTCGGAGCAGGCGATGATGGCCTGGCCCATGCGGCCACGGGCGCCAGTGACGAGGATGCGGAGCATTGCGGCGTGGGGCGGAGGGTAAGGGGAGGGAGGAGAATTCAGACGATGCCGAGAGTGCTCAGCAGCGATTGCAGTTCGGACTGCTTGGCGGCATCCAGTTCCACCATGGGAAGCCGGACTTCTGCGGAACAACGTCCGGCAATGGCCAGAGCGGCTTTGATCGGCACGGGGTTGGTGTCCAGTTTGAGCAGTCCGCTCAATAGATGATAGAGCTTGTGGTGGGCGGTCCGGGCATTCCCGAGGCGTCCTTCGGCCATCGCCTGGACGAGCGCCACGACGTCGGCCGGAACGAGGTTCGAGGCCACGCTGACCACCCCGACGGCACCGACCGACATGAATGGCACCGTCAGGGAATCATCGCCGGAGAGGATTTCGAAACTCTCCGGCAGGGCTTGGGCGAGTTGGCTGACGCGTTCGACATTGCCACCGGCTTCCTTGATGGCGATAATGTTGGGACAGTCTGTGGCGAGGCGCGCGACGGTGTCCACTTCGATGGCGACACCGCACCTCCCCGGAATGGAATAGAGCATGATCGGCAACTCCGTGGCTTCGGAAATGGTGCGGAAATGCCGGTACAGTCCTTCCTGGGAGGGCTTGTTGTAATAAGGTGCGACCACCAGACAGGCATCGGCCCCCGCCTTGACGGCGGAATGGGTGAGCATGACCGCTTCGTCAGTGGAATTTGATCCGGTGCCGGCAATGACGAGGCCCCGGCGCTGGGTGTGCTCCACCGCCAGTTCCATGACCCGGATATGCTCCTCGTGGCTCAGGGTCGGGGACTCCCCGGTGGTGCCGACCGGAACGATCCCGTGGATCCCGTTGGCAAATTGGTGGTCGATCAGCGCGCGAAAGGCTTCGGCATCAATACCGCCTTTGGCGAAGGGTGTGACGAGGGCAGTGTGGACGCCGGCAAACATGGTGGGAAAAGATTATAGGGAGGTTTCTCCGGAAAAGGTGATCTCAGCTGGTCCGGTCAGGGTGACGGAATGATATTGATGATGGCCGGCCGGTTCAAAGCCGACTTCAAGCGTGTCGCCGCCTTTCACATCAACTTTCACCGGGGATTCGCATCCGGTGTGCAGGTGGTGGATCAGGGCGCAGGCGGCCATGCCGGTGCCGCAGGCCAGGGTCTCATCCTCGACACCCCGTTCGTAGGTCCGGATGGCGATATGCCCGGGTTTGAGGACTTTGACAAAATTGGCGTTGGTGCCCTTTGGGGAAAAGTGGGGATGATAGCGCAGCGCCGCTCCCAACCGGAGCACATCGGTATTCTCCAAATCGTCGACAAAGACCACCGCATGGGGCACCCCGGTGTTGATGAAATCGACCGCCAACGCCTCTTCGCCCACTGCCAGGGTGAGACCGGTCTGGAGAGAATGCGGTTCGCTGAGTGACAACCGGACCTGAGTGCCCACCAAATGGGCTCCAATCATCCCGGCTTCGGTTTCGAACTGGACGGTTTCGAGATTCCCTCCAGCCAGCAGGTCGGTGAAACGGGCGAAACACCGCGCCCCATTGCCGCACATTTCCGCTTCCCCGCCGTCCGCATTGTAGTAGCGCATCCGGTATTGACCATCGCCCTGCGGGGGTTCGACGGCAAGCAGACCATCTGCCCCGATGCCCCGCTGGCGGTGACAGAGGTGGGCGATGCGTTCGCGGGGCAGCTCCAGCGTGAGACTGCGGTTGTCGACCACGACAAAGTCGTTGCCGGCGCCGTTCATTTTCCAAAAGCGTAGCATGGGTGAGGGAGTGGGGCGGCCTTGGGGGAACCACGTGCAAAATTAGACCGACTTGACGGCATCGACAAGAGGTTTAACGAAACTCAGGACCCGCTCAGCGACGTCCGCTGCTCCGGCGTTTTCGGCGATGATGTTGACGATGGCGCTGCCCACCACCACCCCGTCAGCCGCGCGGGCGACTTCGGCGGCCTGTTCCGGAGTGCTGATGCCGAAGCCCACGGCCACGGGAACCTGGGTGTGCCGACGGATTTCGGCCACATTTTCCGCAATGCCTTCTGCCAAGGTGGTCTGGGCACCGGTCACCCCGGCCCGGGAGACATAATAGACGAACCCTTCACTGGCTCCGGCAAGCAGCGGAATCCGCTCCTTGGGCGTGGTCGGAGCGATTAACCGGATGTGGCGCAGCGAAGGTCTTTCCTCCAACTCCGCATTGCGGGGAATTTCATCCGGTGGCAGGTCGAGCAGGAGCACTCCGTCGGCTCCCGCGGCGGCGGCATCGGCATGGAAACGCTCGAATCCATAAGTGTAAACCGGATTCAGGTAGGTGAACAGAACCAGTGCCTTCTCCGATTCGGCACGGAAGCGACGCACCAGATCGAGCATCCGGGGCAGCGTGGCTCCGGCCTCAAGTGCCCGCTGGGCCGCCAATTGATTGACGATACCGTCCGCGAGCGGATCGCTGAAGGGCACTCCCAGTTCGATGACGTCGGCTCCGGCCTGGTCCAGCGCGCGGAGAATTTCCAGCGAGCGGTCCTGATCAGGATCCCCACCGCTGACGTAGGCAACGAAGGCCCGTTTTCCTATGGCGCGGAGCGAGTCGAAAGTGGCATCAATGCGGTTCATGGCAGACATCAAAAAAATTCCCACACCCTCCCTGGTTCGCAACCAGCGATGGTCCCTCCCGATGGAAAGGATCCAGAGTTTCCTGAATCCGAGCCTTCAGCGACGTTCGTAGACCTCGAAGCTGTCAAAAATGACTTCTTCCGTGGAGGAAGCGAGGGTTGCGATGGCATCGTAATGCTCCTGGTCTTCCTCTGAATGCCACGGGACCTCCGCATAGAGGCTGACAAATTCCACAAAACGGATTCCGAGCTTCAGACTGGCAAACTCCAACTGGAACTGGTCCATGGCATCGCGGGCGTCCATTGCCTGAACGAAGACATAAACATAGCCGCCTTCAAATTCGCCGTGGTGCTTCGACCCCGGCTCATAGGTGAATTCAATATTCGCCCAGTAGACGAGCTTTTCAGGATCAGGTGAGAACATGTGCTGTCAAATGGCTACGCTCCCCCCGGCAAGAAAGCAACGGTTTTTACAAGAAAACAGCCCTGCGGAGAGACCTCCCCTGGCGAGAGGCAGTGGGCTCAGTAGGCCAGATTGCGAACCGTTTTGTTGTGCAGTTCGAACAATTCCTGGCGGGCCTCCGCGGGCGATCCCCGAATGATGGTTGGCTTGTCCGAGGTGTCCGTAGTGGTCGCGCAGCCGTTGAGGAGGCACATCGCACTGAGGACGAGAAACAGAATGGCGCTGGTTTTCATGGCGGTAATCTACCTGAACATAGCGAAAGGAAAGGCATCGTCGAGCCGAAAAACGCCAAATTAGCGGTTCGCCTTCAGCCGGACCACGGGGGCTCAGTCAGGCTTTGCCGGATGCTTTGGGGGAAGGGGCCATCGGGGACATCTGCGCCGGCCAAGGAACGGAGGGATCCACCGAACGGATCCGGAGATCGCGCTGCGGAAAGGCGATTTCAATGCCCGACTCCGCGAAGCGGCGGTGGATTTCAGAGTTGAGATAGTGGGTGGTTTCCAAGCGGGATTCCGGATGGGGCACGAAGCACCGCAGGCTAAAATTCAGCGTGCTGTCGCCGAACAGTTCAAAGATCGCGGAAGGGGGAGGATTCTCCAGGACTTCGGGACAACTGCGGGCCGTCTCAAGGAGCAACTCTTGGGCCTGGCGGGTGTCCGACCCATACGCGATGCCCACCGGAATGACAAGGCGGGTGACCGGACTGGAGAGGGTCCAGTTGAGCAGGGTCCCGGTGATGAATTCCTTGTTGGGAACCACGAACTCTTTGCGGTCCCAGTTGATAATGGTGGTCGCTCGGATCTGAATCCGGGAGACCACGCCATCCACCCCGGCCACGGTGACAATGTCTCCGATACGGATCGGCCTTTCGAAGAGCAAGATGAGCCCGCTCACAAAGTTGGCCACCACCTCCTGCAAGCCGAATCCCAGTCCCACGCTCAGAGCGGCGGCAATCCAGCCGAACTGGGACCAGTCCAGTCCGATGATTTGAAAGGCCATCATCAGCGCAATGGTGATCACCGCATACTGACAAAGTGTCACCAAGGCATTGCGAATTCCCGAGTCCAACTCCAGAGCCCTGAAAAAAACCACTTCCAAGAGCCCCGGTAGATTCTGGAACATGACCGTGGCCACGATGGTGATCAGTCCGAGCGAGATGACATCCGAAATACTGATGTCCCCGATGACCTCCCGTTTGTCCAGATAGCGGAGCAGGGGAATCACCTCCGACCAGACCAGCCAGCATGCCAACAGGACACCCACGGTGACGACCGATCCGATCAAGCGGCGGGTCTGTTCGCCCACCGTGGCCAGATCCGGTTCGTCCTCTTCCTGTTGCGCGATCTCGATTTCATCCGGGGCCGGCCGCTTCTCGTCGGTGGAGGCTTCCCCGGAAGTCTGATTTCTGGCCTCGCGCTGCGCGACGAGAGTCTGCAGGACGTGCCTTCTTTCCTTGAGCATGATCCACCTGGTCAGCAGCCCATAGGCCAGGATGCCCAGCAAAATCACCACATTGGTGTTCTGTATCTGGTACGCCAGCGCGATGGCCGTGAGGAAGTGGCCGATGATGGCAAACACCGCGAGCAGCAGGGGGAGGGCCGAGGCGGGAAGGGTCCAGAAGCGCCGGAGCCGCAGAAACCAGCTGGAGGAGTCGTCAAAATGGGAAAAAATGCCTCCATCATGCGCCAGCAATCTCCACAGGATACCTGCCGACAGCGTCATTGAGATGATGAAAACTAGCCGGCCAGGTCCCTGCAAATAGGCTGGATTGGCGAAATTCAACCAGAAACTGAGCAATCCCAGCGGGAGCAGGTAGGCCAGGGCAAAAGCATTGAGTCCCCTCCGACAACGCGCCAGCAGCGCCCGATCCCATCGGAAATGTGACTCCGCCACTCCTTTGACGCGGCACAGCAGGGAGGAAAACCTCAGGGTCAGCCAAAATGCCGCGGGAGCCATCAAGGCTTTGCTCATGGCATACACGGTGTTCGAACTGCCGGTGTCAGCGGAGAAAGTCCACCCCAAAAACCAGAGGAAGGCCGGCCAGGGGAGTGCCAACCAGAGGGTTGCTCCCAACGCTTGCAGGGTGTTTCCCAATCCATCCTGGGAAATGCGAAGGGTTTTCTTGGACGAGTTTGTCAAAAACTGGTTCAGCCGTTTTCGGGGCAGCAGGAGCAACAAGGCTCCGGAGGATGCCAGCACCCAGATGGGGCCCTCCATTCTCCCGATCGCGCTCGCATAGTCCCCCAGCGCGGTGGGACCAAAAATGGAGGCAAAGGCCGGGCCCAACTCGGCGAAAGCGGAAAATCCCAAGGGGGGCGAACTGGCCACCCAGATCAATTTCTCACCCATATAATCACGGATGTCCTCGGCGATGGCGAGGGTCTCGTTTTGCACCAGATCGATCTCTCCCAGGAGTCGGGCCAGCCTCCGGTTGCCGTCGACGGCATCCTTCTTCAGCCTTGCCCGTGTTTCGATCAGGAGTTGAAGCGTTTTGGTGAGCTTCTCTCTGGCGGCGGCGTCGAGCCCGGCCGACTTCAGGGTGGCCTCCATCATGGCGAGCTGGGCTTCCCTGGAGGGATCCTTTTCCAGTTCCTTGCCGAGGTGATAGGCCGCCAGCCGGGCTCCGGAGATGGCTTGCCGCCTCAGTTTGGCCTCGGCTCGGTAATCCTGAGCCTTGGGAATTTCCCCTTTCATTTCGAGAATGACCTGGGCGAAGGAATCCTCCATGCCTCCGATTTCGATCTGGGCGCGAAAGTTGTCCGCATCCCGTCGCAGCCGGCTCAGCGCGGCCTCCGCGGATCGCATGGCCAAATCCGCGTCCGCGATTTTGGAAAGCAGGGCCTTGTTGTCCTCCGCCAGCGTTTTCGTTTCCTCGATCAAGGATAGGATGACCGGGTTTTGGCCCACGCTTTCCAGATCCAGGTTGTCCGTAAGTTTTGCGGCTTCGGTAATGCGGGCGTTGACGAGGGACTGGGTCCGGTTGTTGAGATCGAGAATCCTGCGTCGGATGACATCAAGGTCCGAGTTGGCCAGGTCCCTCCGGGCTTCGATCAACGTGCGGCGGAGGTCCTGGCTCAATGTCTGTTGGGTCAGGAGGTCTATTTCGCTCTGGTAGGCCAATTGTCTGGACTTGGCGGCCAGCAACTCGGCGTCTTCTTTGGGAGATCGCTGCAATTGGCTGTTCCTCTTGGCCACCTCGGCGGAGGCTTCGGACAGGAGTCGGGTGGCTTCGATCATCCGGTCCCGGCTGGTGGTGGGAGTGGTTTCCAGTTCTTCCAGCAGTCCCTCGAAGTCTCTGACCTGTCGCACCCGTTCGGCAAGGCGGGCGTTCTCTACCGACAGACTGCTCTCAATGAGGTCCTTCACCGCATCCTTCGGAGGGGGCTGGTAACCGTCGGCAATACTTGGCGGTTTTCCCTGCTGACGCTGATCCAACTCCTTTTTGATCCGGGAAATCTCGCCCGGACCATCCGCCAGGTCCCGCTCGAACTCCTGCCTCTTTGATTCGAATCTGGCGGCCGATTTTTGGTTTGCCAAGGCCTCCTCATAGATCTTGAGGAGCGACGCTTGGGTGGCCTCATCGACGGTGGAGTCGGCTTTGAGGGCTTCGATGGTTTTTTCCGTGCTTTCGATGGAAAAGTCGGACGTGGCATCCGCCGTTGTTTCCGTCGGGGATTGGGCGAATCCAACCGGAATCAGGGCCCAAAGGAGTATGGGGACGGCCAGCCGTGCCGTTTCGGCCCATCGATTCGGGGAGTTCGCCCGGCAGATTGTGCTCATGGTCAGGTAGGTGAGGAGGCTTGGTGATTCGGAAACTTCCCGGTCATCAACTCGCAGCTCTGGGGCGGAACTGTCCGGTTTGCGGGATTCTGTTGGTGCCTGCCGGACCGGCTGGGGAGCGACGGGCACATCTTTTGGCTAGGGGCCGAGCCATTCATCGAGATGCTCCCGGACAAATGCGTCATCGGTCAGGTCCGGGTAATCCCGGCATACCCGGTCGATCTCGGCCGCTTGCCCCGGGCTGAGCGTCTCGGTCTTGTCGAGGCACCGGATATCCTCCAGCAGGCCCTGGCGCCGCAGCACCTCATGGACCCCGGGTATGCAGCCGGCAAAGCCATTGGCGGCGTCGAACACCGCGGCATTCATGTCGGTCACCTGCAGGGCCCGCGTCAGCCAGGCCTGCGGGACGAAGCCCTCGGCTCTCAGTTGCCGGCATTCCTCCAGCAGCGCCACGGCTCGGCTCGTCCAGCAGGCCCAGTGCCCGAGGAGGCCGCCGGCAAAGCCCACCGTGACGGTGCCGTGTTCGGTGGTCGACAACAGGTCCAGCACAATATGGTCGTCATTCCCGGTGTAGAGGGCGACCTCTTTGGTCCTGCCGGACAAGGCGAGGGCCCGCATCACATCCAGAGTCTGATAGCGGTTGAAGGCGGCGACTTTGATGCCCACGATGTTGGGAATCTCCAGGAAGCGTTCCCAGAAGTTCTGCGACAACAAACGCCCGCCCACTGCCGGTTGGAGGTAAAATCCAAAGAGCGGGATCTCGCGGGCGACGGCCCGGGCATGCGCGAGGAGTTCGGCGTCGACTTCGTCATTCATCCCGGCAAAGGAAAGCAGCCCGGCGTGGTATCCCAACTCCCGCGCCAGGGAAGCCTCGCGGACCGCTTGTGGCGTGGTTCCGCAGACACCGGCAATCATGACCGTGCTCCGGCCGGTGGCGGTGTCGCAGGCGTCGGCGGTTTCGCGCGCCAGCGACAAAACCGGTTCCAACAGACCGTGTTGGCGAATGCCGAACTGTGTCGTGTGCACCCCCACGGCCAGTCCTCCCGCGCCTGCCGCATGGTAATATCGGGTCAGTGCCCGTTGCCGGCGTGGGTCATACTGACGTCGTTTATTGAGGGCGAGGGGATGCGCGGGGATGACGAGTCCGCGGTGCAGGGATTGCCGCACCCATGCAGGGGCGGTGGGAAATTCTCCGGTGTGGACCATGGCTAGGGAAAAGAAGGAGGCCGGACAGGGGCGGTCGAAACCGGACCGCCCGATCCAGGAGACGTGTGATACTCAGAATTTGCCGTCACGCACTTCAAAATGAGCCGGCCGGCCGAGGGAGCGTCCCCCCTTTTTTACCCAGTCGGCGACCCAGCGGACCATGGTTTCCTGTGAGGTCGGTGGCAGGCCGAGCTTTTCCGTCAGGCGTGCGGTGTTGCTGACGAATGCCGTGCCGCTCTCGGTTCCCTCGAAAATGGGTTCTCGGCCCAGGATCGTCCCCAAACGCAGCGCGGTCTCCCGCACTTCTTGAATCCGGGGACTGGTCAGATTCCATGCCGTGGCAGGACTCTCCGCGAGAGGCAGGGCCCTGAGGATGAATTCATTGGCATCCCCCTGCCAGATCTGGTTGAAATGTCCGGTGGCCAGGGAAATGGGAGTCCCGGCGGCCACTTTGCGGGCGATGTCCGCCATGACGCCGTAACGGAGATCCAGAGCGTAGCTGAGACGCATCAATGCCACCGGAGTGCCGTGTTCGCGGGAGAAATGGTCGAAGATCCGTTCCCGGGCCAGGGCGGCATGGGCGTATTCGCCTGGCGGAGTCAACGGATCGTCCTCCCTGGAGCCTCCCTTTTCCACCGGGGCCAGCGGATAGACATTTCCGGTGGAGAGGGCCACGATGCGGGATCCGCGCCAGCGTTCCATCGCGGCGGCCGGGGCCAGGGTGTTGATCGCCCAGGTGAGGCCGGGATTCGAGGAGGTGCCGAACTTGATGCCAATAAGGTAAATCAGGTTGGCCGTGTCCGGCAGTCGTGCCAGATCCTCCCGTCGCAGGGCGTCGGCCTGCTCGGTGCGGACGCCGCGCTCCTCCAGCCAGGTCCGTGCCGCAGCATCAGAGAATCGGCTGGCCGCGATCACCTCAAGCGGATGACCGGCCGCTTCCGCCGCCCGTTTCGCCAGAACCGCCAGGCCCGGGCCCATTTTCCCCCCGGCCCCCAGCACCACCAGCGGGCTTTCCACGGAGCGGATGAAATCGATCAACTCCTGACGAGGGCGGGTCAGCCATTCATCAAGGAGGGTTTCATCGGCAATCAGGTCGGGGAACTCGGCAGACATCCTTTCAAAGGGACTCGAGTCCCCGGAGATGTCAAGGCGCAGGTGGTTCACCCGCAGTCTCCTTGCCGCTGAAGTCGGGGTGCGCCCGCAGGGGAATCCCGCCACAGTCCGGGCAGGCCTCGGCAGTGGAACCATACGCGATATGGCAACGGGGGCAGTAGCGCGGGCTCTCTGCCTCCGGCGGCGCGAGGCATCCCCGCAGGGCGTCCGGACCTGCCTCTGAGATGACCAGGGATTCCAAGGCCGGTCTGAGGTGTCGCGCGAGATACTCGCCGGCCCAGCGCGGGGCAGTGTCCGATCCCAGCGGAACGGGATGACGGGCGTCGCGGCACCGCAGTGCGGCGAACCGACGAAATTCCTCCGGCCCTGTCAGCGCGGCGGCCACCGCCAGAGGATGGTATCCGACGAGGAAATTCCTCGTCAGAGCATCCAGCGTGCGCATCCCATGGTGGGGGAGCAGCAGACCGAGAAAAAAATGCTGCCAGCGTTCGCCAACTTGGCCAGGATAAAGCCGGCGGTGAATGAGGAGGTATTCCACTGAGCACAGCACCATGAGCAGCCACATCATGGCCAGCGCAATCCAAGTCGGGCGTCCCTCGCCGAACCACCAGTAGACCGGTGGCAAAACCAGAAAGCTCACCACGAAGAGCAGGCAACAGTTGATCCGGAGGGGACGCAGAGCCTTCAGCAGTGCCGCCACCCGCCGCGTCGCATCGCGGCTCCGGAAAGCCCGCGACACTTCCCGGTGGATCGCCTCTTCCCTCCCGGTGGGGCCAGCGGACCTGAGTCGGCGCAAGAGGGCCGCCAAGTGTCGGGCTCTGGTTTCTCCGGAGGTCCGGGCAAAGGAACCTCCATTGATGAGAAGGCGTTTCCGGTCCACGGAAATGCGTTCGATTTCCTCCCATTTCCAGCACTGGGATCCCTTGGGCGGCGCGGGAGGGATCCCCGGGATGGGGCCTTCTGGCGATACCGGCGATATCCCTTCCTGGGTCACCGAAAAAGGCCAGCCCTCGGTGACAAATACCGTCCCCAGGGGCGGGAAGGGCTGCAGAGTCACCAAGCCGCCTCCGAGGCCCTCGAAACGTGGGGAAGGGGAGCGGAGTCGCCAGTCGCTCCGCCAGCGGGAGCTGACCGCATACCCCGACAGGCTCACCCAGACCATGGTATCGCTCAGATAAATCAGAGCGAAGAGCAGCAGCAACAATTGCCCGTCAGTCATGCTGTCCCAGGAGTGACAAACGGGATGCCAGTTCGCTTCTTGAACCGGCATCACTCTCCACCCCGGCCGAAAAGGCGCTTGAATACCCGCCCCACTGCGGCGACCGCCACAGCGATGGCGGCAAAGATCGCCTTTCCTCCCTTGGCAATGAGTTTGCCAAGCGCCGCCAGCAGCCCGGTCTTGGCGGCGATGGCCGCCCCTCCTCCGGCAATTAATGCGGTCAGGCCATACTTCGCGATCTTGTCGCCCGGTTTGTAGTCGGCATAGGCCTCCCCCGGCACATAATGGTAGCCTTCGAGAATCTTTTGGAACTCCGGCATCACCTTGGGCAATTCCTCCGGACCGCAGACCAGAACCGCCTCCATATAGCCTTTGCGACCGAGTAGTTTGGTCTCGAAATTCACCGATTGTCCGCCATCGCTACTCAGCAGATGGAGGCCCCATTCGAGGTTGTTCGTCTGAGTGTTGTAAGCCGGTTCCTGGGCCCATCCCGTGATTTCCAATTCGTCGAGCCCTTGCTCCTTGCGGTATTCATTCGCCGCTTTTTGCCCGGACTGCATGTCCTTGAGCAGTTTCGAGGGATTGAGCTTGTCCTTGTCGTCATCTTTGACATAGCCGTCTTCGACAAAGCGGAACAACGCCCACCAGGAGAAATCTTCCGGAGCGATCACTCCCTGCGTGCTGTCCCCCGGGACATTCTGGGTGAAGGTCAGCAACTTGTTGGCGCCGGACGCGTCGGTGAACCGGTAGCCCTCCGGAATCGCGATCTCCGCCCAATGGGTCAATTTCCCTTTGCCTTCGCGAATCCAACCGAATTTCTCGATCTCCTGCATCACCTTGCCCTCGTCCCCGTTGTCCTGATCGGAAGCCTCCTGGGCGGAGATCCGGAAGGAAACGGCGGCCAAAAAGACAGTCAGGCAAAATAGGAGACGGAAGGGGTGCATCACATCCTTTTTCCAAAAATCCATAGCGTTGGCAAGCAAAAATGATGCCACGAAGGCACCCCCGGCTGGTGGCGGCAGACAGAAATACCACCGATCCCAATAACGCGGGCCAAAAGAAGCAAAAATATCAGACATCGGTCGTTGACTCTGGCCGTACTTTTGGCATCAACTGTGGCCGTCTGTTTCTCATCCCCCCCCACGACTATTTTTAACCCATGATTTGGTTTCCGCGTTTGGTCCGCACTCTGCTCCTTGCCTCGACGAGCCTCTTTTCTGTCTCTTGTGCGTTGGATGAGAATGGAATGCCGATTCCGCTTTTCGAGCCGGCGGTGGTTCCGGTCTCCAAGCCGGTGGCTGCCAGTCCCCAGTCCAAGTATTACAGCGCCAACCACTTCATCTACGTCAACGAAAAGCTCCTGCCGACCCTCCATCCCCAGAACTCCAGTCTTGAGATCGCCCTTGGGGCTCAACGAGCCCGGCTCTTTCGGCAGGATGCCCGCGGAAAGACGCTGATTGTGGAAACGCAGATCTCCACAGGAAAGGAAGGTTACGACACTCCCACCGGGCACTACAAGATTCTGGAGAAATCCATGACCAAAAAGTCCAGCCTTTATGGGAAATGGGTCGATGCCTCCTCCGGTGACACCATCATCAGCAATGGCGATTCCCGGGAACCTCCGGCCCACGGGAACGCCCAATTCCGGGGAACGCCCATGCCCTACTGGCTTCGGGTCACCGGCAGTGGTGTGGGCATGCACGTCGGATTCGTCCCAAATTACCCGGCAAGTCACGGGTGTATCCGGGTGCCTGGAGCGGTTCAGCCTCTGATTTACGAGCAGGTCCGCGTCGGCACGCCTGTCACGATCACCCATTGAGAATGAGTTATTAGAATAATCAGATATTGTTGAAATATTGATTATTTCTGAAATGGCGATAAAATAGTCGCCGTGAGATTTCTCTATCGACTCTGTCTGCCGGGGGCGGCCTTGTTGGGACTGGGGGCCTGTGCCACCAAGTCCGTTGGACTGATGCGGGCTGGTCGCGATGCCTTTCACGACGCCCTCTTTTTCGCCGAAAGCGGGCATTGGGAGGTGGCCATCCGGGCGTTGGGCATCACCTCCGGACACGTCAAACGAGCCATTTCCGACCGCCCCGTGGTGCACACCAAGCAGGGGCCGGTCTTGCTGGAGGTGACACTCCAAAGTTGGGAAGTCACCGCTTGGACCCCTTTGGTCGAAGCCGCCTCCCGACGCGACCTGCCTTCCTTTGAGCTGGCCTACGCCCGTGCCGGTCAGCGTTGCGCGAGTTGTCATGAGTCGCTCGGAAAAAAAGAGATTCCAGTATTTCCTGTTGGGTGGGCCCCTCCCGCGCCGCCGGTGGGTGGTGAAATCACGGAGCCCCCGGAACCACCGGTTCCCGCTGGAAACCTTCCCTCACTTCCGCCTTCCGAACCGCCACTTCCCGGAGCCAAAACGGTGCCCCCCCCCGGACCCACTGCCCCTGGGGGCCGGTATGATCCGCTGCTGCCTCCCGTGGTCCGCGGCCCCATCTCTACCCCGGGGCCGATTCCTGGCGTGGGTCCCGCGGCACCTCCTCCGTCGGAATCAGCAAAGGATCCACTACCCAAGCGGAAGAATCCTGAAGACACCCCTCCGGTCGCTCCGCGACCCGCGGAGGCGCCACCGACTCCCCAATCGAAACCACCCGTGGAGCAGGGGCCGCCTCCGGCGGTTCCCCGAGCGGAGAAGTCGCCTCCCGCTTGGGAGGGCCAGCCAATCCTTGGCACCGGCTTGACGCCCGATTCCTCCCCTCCGCTGCGGAACGTGGAGCCGGCCGCCATCGTCGAACCTCCGGAGCCACCGCGAAAGGTTCCGTAGTTGGTCAACAGGGGGCTCGGGGTAAATCGGGGACTCAGGCATGCATTCGGCAGTGGGGATGGCCCCCTGGGTTTGGATCGAAACTGCTTGCCGGGAAAGGAAAGAAGGGGCAATATGGCCCCTCGTTGGGGCACTGCGGTGCAGTGAATGCCCTCATCAAGCGCTCTTAGCTCAGCTGGATAGAGCAACGGACTTCTAATCCGTAGGTCGCTGGTTCGAGTCCAGCAGGGCGCGCTCCTTACTGTCAACGAGTTGGAGGCTGAGATTATCCGGTTTGGTTTGGATGGCGTAGCCGATTTGTAGCCGATTTTTCGTGATTTTCGGCTTAGTCCCTTCCCCATGGCATGGGGATCGGATGTTCGCGTCAGAAGGGTTCAGCACCCCCGCTACAAGTGGACCGCCACCTTCCGGGAAGGGGGGACGCTGCGGATTTTTGGAGGATCGGGGACATTCCACTTGCTGAAGTGCCTCCCTTCTGGTTCTTAGGGGGCAAGATTAACCGATCTGGGATCCTCTGGATCAAATTCAGGACTTCCCGAGTGGACAAGCGGTTTTCTAGAATCGATAGCATCTCGTAAAAAAATGCTCAGAAACGGACGGGATGATTGAGATGATGGTTGAGCAAGCTCATCACCCGGGCGCTGGACAAGTGAATTGATGACACCTAAGGATGAGAAAACCCGCTTTTCAGCAAGGCAGGCGGTTTAAAAACCAAAGATCGATCAGTGCCCCCACGTTTGTCCTATCCCCCTGTGTAATGTGGCAGCTTTGGAATTCCTTATTCGAGGGGCCCATCGGCTCACTCCCCCCACCTAGTCACTGTTTCATCGTTGCATGATGTCGGCATCGCTCACTCTTTCCCAACTTGAATCCCACCTCTGGGAATCCGCGAACATCCTTCGCGGGCCGGTGGATGCGGCTGATTTTAAATCATACGTGTTCCCACTGCTGTTCTTCAAGCGCCTCTCCGATGTCCATGATGAGGAACACGAGGCCGCGTTGAAGGAGTTTGATGGAGATGAGGAATCCGCCCTGTTTCCTGAGAATTA
>JACKQE010000006.1 GCA_024233005.1 Akkermansiaceae bacterium
GCCGCCCGGGCCGACCTCAAGGAAATCGTCCAGGAAACCGGCCAATTGGAAGTTCCCAAACTGGAACGCTACCTCGCGGTATTGCTCTCCGTCACCTATGTGGCCCCGCTCATCGGCCTCCTCGGGACCATCCTCGGCCTGATCGACACCTTCGTCCAGATCACCGCCTCCGGGGGCTACACCACCGCCACGGAGATTTCCAAAGGCGTTTACGCCAGCCTCATTTCCTCCGCCGCCGGCCTCATGGTCGCCATCCCGGCCTACGTCCTCTATGCCTTTCTCCGCGCCTTCGCCAAGTCCCTCATGCACGACATGGAGCGCGCCGGCATCGAAATCGTGAATGTCATCTGCGACCTTCGCGAGGAACGTTCTTCCATCATCCCCATGCCCATCGGCCCCGCGAAGCCCGCCGCCGCTCCCGCCGCTCCGGAGGAGCACTCGGCGGCCGAAGACGGCTCCCCGGACTCGGCCCAGGAAGCCACTGTTTGAGGCCGTGAAACTGGAATCCACCCTGCCCGCCCGCACCGGGCCGCTCTATGTGGCGCCCACGCTGGATGTCCTGCTCCTCTTGCTGATCTTTTTCCTCCTCGGCTCGGGATTCGTCCTCCGCTCCGGAGTCGCCGTCCAGCTTCCCGTTCTCCAGTCCACCCTGCCTCCGGTTTCCCGGTCCCACCTCCTCACCATCTCTCCCGGTGACACCCCCCGGCTGTATCTGAACGAGTCCCCGGTGACCCTGGAGGAACTCCCCGACCGGCTCGGCAAGCCCGACGAGAGGATCCGTCAGGTCATCGTCCTCGCCGACCGGAGCACCCCCTTCGGCCTCGTCTCTCAGGTCACCAACGTCGCCCTCCGAGCCGGTTTCCAGATCGTCCACGCCACCGCCGGGGAAGAACGGAATTGAAATTCGCCCTTTTCCGGTCCATGCTGGAAGCACCCAGCCATGGATGAACTCTCCCAGGCAAAGGACCAGACCATCTTCCGTTGGACCCTCGGACCCAAAGGCAGCGGACTGCTCGGTTTGTTTCTTTTGACGTCTTTCGTGATCCACGTGGCGGGTTTCTACCTGTTCCAGGTGGTTTACCCGACCCCGACCCGGGTCGATCCCGTGCCCGTCAGCGTCACCCTCGTCACCCCGGGCAGTCCCGGCCTGATCACATTTTTCCAGCAGATCGAGGACCGGCGGGTCCACCTCCGTCCCGCCTCCGCCACGGTGGCTCCATTGGTCAAATTGAGCGACCACAGTGCCCGCTTCCGCCCGTCCTTCCTCGACCGTGGCGTCGAGTGGATCCCCCTGCCCCGCCAGGCCACCACCGCCCCGTCGCCGGAGCTGCCCCCGCTGTTCTCCGGCATGCTCGACGCGCCCGCCGTCCCCGGCGACGCCCCCACCCAGCTTTCCCCGGCTCCCGCTCCTCCTCCCCCGGTGCCATGATCCGTGTCAGCCTCGGCATTCTCGTCATCGTCTACCTCACGTTTCTCCTGGGGACACTGGCCGTCGTCTGGTTTGTCGCGGAATTCCTCCGCATTGGACGGGAACGCCAACGACGCCAGCATTTCGTCATCTGCGGTCTTTGCGACCACATTTACGAGGACGTCAGCGAGGAGCGTCTCCCTCCCTGCCCGCGCTGCGGCGCGCTCAATGAACGCAGCCGGGTCCGGGAGATCTGACCGTTCTGCCCCCTCCCCAGACCACCGGGGAGGCAAAGTCTCTGCAATTCCCCACTTGCGCGGAGGCAGAGTCTGACGCACTGTGGCCGTTCTTCAGTGATGGTCAGGGAACGCACTCCGCTCTCGGCCCCGCTGCGGGGCGTAGCTCAGCTTGGTAGAGCGCCTGCTTTGGGAGCAGGAAGTCGTCAGTTCGAATCTGGCCGCCCCGACCACTTTCCTTGTTCCGGAAGTTGGGTGCGTTGGCACCAAGGGATCTTTGGCGCCGCTTCGGTCTGCTTGGCGTCCAGGTGCCGTCAGAAGGCCACTTCTTGCGCCAAGCAACGGCGTCGGGATCGCCGAGGAAGCGTTTCCCCGGGCAGGTGAAGGCGGCATCCGGCCGGGGCTGGAGTTCGGCAGCCATGGTGGCCAGGTCATCCGGAGGGAGGACATTGTCGCCGTCCACGAAGAGCAGGAGTGGTGCGGTGCTGCGGTCGAAGCCAGCCATGCGGGCGGCGTTCATGCCGACGTTCTCCAGGAGGGCCAGGATCTGAAGTCCTCGATCGGCGAAGGCTCGGGCCACCGGGAGGCTGTCATCGGTGCTGGCGTCGTCCACGTAGAGGATCTCGTCGGGCGTGACGGTCTGGGCGAAGACGGACGCAAGGCATTCCCCTAGGAAGGCAGCGCCGTTGTGGCCGATGATGATGATGGCAACCGGGACGCGGCTGCCAGTTCGGAACGGGGCAATGGTGGAAGCAGCGTCTCCGGGATTCTGGGGAGGTGCGGGGCGCATCGCGGGGAGAGGTCGATGGCCGGAGCGGCGCTTTTCTAGGAAGCGGTTCATGGGTTGCCCCTTGTGGGGAAGTCAACTCGGATTCGTTCGAAGGCCTCGATACGGGTGACTCCGGTTCCCTCGGGCTGGAGAGTTTCCTTGACGCACAAGTTCGAGTCTCGGTACAGTCCCAGCGTGCTGCGGCTCGATTGGAGCGGAAAATCTGTTCAACTCTGTCCGGCTGAATCGAAAAATGCAGTATCTATACTGTTCTCTGAAAATATGAATGATGACTGGGAGAAAGCATGTTGGACGCTGGCGGACTCGGCCTAGGCTTTTGGGGCGGAATTCCGCAACTGGCGTGCCTGGAAACAAGCCAGGTTCGACGCCGTCGTAGAACGATACGTCGCCGAAATTCGTCTGATCGAAGATCCTAAAGATTCGACTGGTTGCAATGCAACGGGCGGGGTGCCTCCCTTAGCCCAAACAATTCATGAGATTCGTTTCATAGGTTATGGCCAGAGGATGCGCCCACCCTGCGCAACACAGTAATTGACGGTGTCATCGCCCACAACCTTATCCTCTTTCATTCACGAAGCCACAAAGACAGATTGCCGCTCGCCGACGGAAATAGCTGTCTATGATCACTTAATGAAGTCGTTTAAAGCATTGAATCGAACAGATGCACCGCGCAGGACGCCAAAGACCAACTCAAGGCGCCAGGTTATCTTAACGGCATATCAGGCGATCCAGACCCATCTGAAACCAGCAAAACACTGAAGTCTCATTAGCAACGAGTAAAGCCTCCTCATTATACTGAAAAGTGGCTGTGGACGCTCACTCGGGAATCAAATCCCGCTCGATGCGCAGGCGGAACGGTCGGCTGGTGCGGCGGTCATTGGTGTCGTCGTAATCGTAAGCGTCGGCCTCGATCGGGGCCAGGGTAGCGGTGACGGTGAGATCGAGCGTCGTTGGGCGGTGCCGTAGGGGGCCCAGATCACGGCCTTCACCGTGGGCAGGAGGATTGCCAATAGCAGGGCGGTCCAGCGCCGCCATCGGTCGCGATCTGGACATGAATCCCGGAGACGGTGCCGATGGGAGAGGATCCCTCTGACCGGTAGGTGAAGGAGGCCACGGCGAGGCCTCCTCCGCTGCGGGTGAGCAGCAGGTCGTAGATCGCGGTCAGCCCGTGGGCGCCGTCCGCCAAGGTCAGGAATACCAACCTGGCTCGGTGACGGGTAGGCTGGGCACCACACGGTCGATGTCGCCCAGAGGATAGTCGCGGGATTTCCGGGGCGAGGGACACCATCAGCAGCCGCGCTGGCGACAAACTCCGCGTCTCACTGGATCTCTGCCGTGGCACTGCCATCAACGTTGGGTGTCTCGATCCGGGTGAAACGGGCCCCTCGGTGGAATGCCGGAAAGGCGACCGGTGTCGGAAAGGGTGGTCCCTGGGGAGACTGGTGCCAGTCCAGAGGTTGGAATTTGGTGCACGGGATCGTTAGGCCGAAGGCTGACCGAAGGAATCTCCAACGAGAGTCGCGTGACGTCAAGGACGGGGCCCGCATGAGGCCGGGGCGTGTCAAAAAAGGAGGAGGCAAGAGGTCCTTTCGAATCTGTAGCCAAATTTTTCATGGACGCCAAGCTGATTCAGTGAAATCATCGCGGCTTGAAATACTGGAAATCATGTGACTTTGCAAATTGGATCGCAAAACGGACGCATGCAACGCCTCGAAGGGCAGCAGTAGTGTCATCGACCTTTCCCTCTCGCCTGATCCGTGACGTTCGACAGAAATTGAATGCGCATCATCACACCAAATAAGATTGTCCTCGGTGGATGCCTATTGGCTTTCGGAGCCTCATTTTTAAATACGGGATTTTTGCTCTCGGTTGGAACCTCCGTGAGTCATCTTACAGGCGATATTGCGCGAATTGGTTCTGGTCTCTCGCACATCAACAATGCCGATGGGCAATTCCTCGCTAAAGTGAGCATAGCCACTTTGGGATTCATTACTGGGGCGACGGTTTCCGGCTTTTTGCTGCACCACCCCACGCTGGAACTTACGAGACCCTATGGTAGGACTCTGAGCGCACTTGGCCTTTTCCTTATTGTCGCCCACCTCATACATACGAAGCACCCATTGCTATCGATCGGGATCGCGAGTGCAGTTTGTGGAGCTCAGAACGCATTGGCGAACCGCTACCGGGGCGTAGTCCTCCGAACCACTCATTTGACTGGTCTTTTTACCGACTTCGGTATTCATCTTGGAATGAGGCTTCGAGGGCATGACATCAAGGCCTGGAAACTTCTGATCCCTGTCTGGATTACGTTGTCATTTCTGAGTGGTGCCGCAGCGAATACCTACCTTCTCATGATGGGTCGATCCGATTGGTTGCTGCTGGCTGGCGTAGGGTATATTTCGGCGGGCATCATCTGGAGCATCTATAAGAGAACCGGAGTCGAACAAGTCGGAGCTGGACAACCCGCTACCCGAACCGAGTTGGATTCGGAGCGTAGCGACAAACCTCAACCAGAATCGGAGAGGTAATCCCGGTAACTGGGGCAAGTCATTCAACTTTAATCGCTTCTACGTCTCTCCTATGGACGAAACCGTCGAATGCACTTCTTGTCCATGCGCCGCACGCGAGAAGGACACACGCAGCGGTCGGCGCTTGGAGTTATTCACGCTCGGCTGGAACGTCACCGAAGCAGCCCTCTCCATCACGGCGGGCGTCTTTGCCGGTAGCATCGCGCTCGTTGGTTTCGGAGCGGATTCCGTCATCGAAAGTCTATCCAGTCTCGTCCTGCTCTGGCGTCTCCAGTCACACGAGGCGGACGAGAGCCGCGAGCGTTTGGCCCTTCGGCTTGTCGGCGCCTGCTTCCTTATTCTCGCGGCTTACGTTGCGTTCGACGCAGCCCATTCGCTTTTCCGCCGTGAGTTGCCTGACGCCAGCTTTATCGGCATCGGCCTTGCCGTCGTCTCGCTTATCATCATGCCGGTGCTCGCCGGCGCCAAGCGTCGCGTGGCCGCACGACTCGACAGCGCGGCACTCGCGGCCGATTCCCGCCAGACCGACCTTTGCGCATACTTGTCCGCCATCTTACTCGGCGGCCTCGCCCTCAACGCGGCTTTTGGTTGGTGGTGGGCTGACCCCGTGGCGGCACTTATCATGGTGCCCATCATCCTACGCGAGGGCACGCAGGCATTGCGCGGAAAGATATGCGATGACTGCCACTAATTCAACCGAAGCGCCGAACCATGCACTGCAGCGAACTGCTACGCACGTCACGGCACCTGCGTCCGACCTCCGCCTTTCCCCCACCCCTCAGAGGCCGCGCCGTGCTCCGCGGTCGCTGAGCTTGTTCTTGTTCGCTTGGAAATATGCTCGCCAATATCGCGCTACCATCCTTTCTGCCCCACAGCATCGCAACGCTGATCGGGATTTTCGCGATTGCGGCCATCGAAGGCTGGTTCCTGATGCGTGGTCTGCGTCTGGGCTATGCCGAATCATACCGGCACGCCTTGAACGCGAATTGGAAGTCTACCATTGTTGGCATACCGCTCGCATGGCTTCTTTGGATCGCCGGACTGATTCCGGTTTCGATGGGATTGACTGCGCTCGGATTCAAGCCCCACCCAGCCGTTGTTTCGACCACCATGCAGACCGTGTTTTTCAGCGGGATGATGCCTACTGAATGGATGAACGTGGGCAGCGCGGCGGCTTGGCTGGTGATGTTGATTCCGTTTTGGATGGGCTCGGTATGGATTGAACGACGCACGTTGCTGAAGAGGCTCCCCGATGGTGAGCCATCGAAGATTTCCAGCGCCATTGTGCGCGGCAACTTGGCGAGTTACGGCCTGTTCCTGCTCCTCGGAGCCATTCAACTCTCCACTGCCATCGCTGATCTTCCGGGCCAGAGGGAACGTTTTAAGGAAATCCGAGAGCGTCAAGAGCGCGCCAAACAACAACGAGGTGCCCTTCTGCCACGGCGGTGGACAGCCGATTGCCCAATCGCGTCCAAGGCTTCCCTTGGCTACGACCCTTCACCCGGTTTCGCGTCTGCGATCCCGGTAGCGGACACCACCCCTTGGACGTGGGCTTTGGAATGAAACGCCGCCGCCAGTTCCTTATCGGTTCCTTCTTAGGGGTCGGATTGGTCGCTTGGATCGCGTTTTACCTGCTTCAGGGAATGCGATTTAGTCCCTCGCAGAGGAAATCAGCACGTGCATTGGCGATAGTCTGCTCCTTTTATGCCTCGGAACATGATGGGCGATATCCCGACACGAAAGATCAACTGGCTGCCGGGTGGGGAAATGAACTCGACATTCTCTGGAATCCGGGAGGCGGGGTTGAATACGGATTGAGGCCCGGTTTGACGGCTTCTTCACCTCCCCATTCCATTGTGATTTATAGCCTGACACCAGTGCGATATCGGCAACACTATGTCGTCCGTCTCGATGGCTTCGGAGATTTTGTAGACTGGAACACCCTAGCCGGAGAGATCAATCCCACAGGACGTCAACCAGGCCCTGGAGCGGATCCGTCGCCGGCGGAGCGTTGACTGTATCTTGCCGGACCGCTAGTCTGTGGTGACGGTGACTCGCGCGCGCCTTGTGATGTGCGTTTTTATCGAAATCGTTAGCCCTGCTGAAATGAAGACACTCTGCACCGCAATCTTGGCCGGCATTGTCTCCCTCTGGGCAACCAGCCACTTCGCCAAAGGAGCGTTTCGCGTCGACACTCGGTATTTTCGCATGAGTTATGGATTAGAAACTGGATCTGTCTTTTTGAATGTGATCATTCACAAGGAGCTTCCCCTAACAGTTCCGGAGTTTGCCTTGGCTTACTCCAGGAACTTAGACTTGAATCTGAATCCTTCTGAAGTCGTTTCGGCTGAACCACGCGTGCCCACCCTTTTTCAGACGATCCAGGGGCATCAAAATTGGTTTTACAATTCAAATCCCTTTAGTGCGCGCATTTACCTGGCATTGCCATTTTGGATCATCAGCGTTACAGCCGTGGCCCTTTCACTGAGTTGGATTCGGAGCCCCAGAACCTGAGGCATCAACCACGCACGGCAGCGAACTGGCGGCAGTCGGTCTTCTCCAAGGTGAGGGCGCGGCCAGGTGACGCTGTTGAGATGGCTCCCTGG
The DNA here is from genome assembly GCA_024233005.1 of Akkermansiaceae bacterium. GTDB lineage: Bacteria > Verrucomicrobiota > Verrucomicrobiia > Verrucomicrobiales > DEV007 > JACKQE01. Next base: position 7,569 of record JACKQE010000006.1, read on the forward strand.
CGTGCCCTGAGTGGTGTCGCGATGGACCGGGCCGCCGTGAACGAAAACCGTCCAGTGGACGACCACCGTCTCGCAGTCGCGGAGGCGGCTAGCAAATACGCCTGAGGAGGGGGAGGGAGTGGGAATGTTCTCGAATCTGGGGCCAAGTTTTTCATGGACGCCCCACTGACTTTGTGAAATCATCGCGGCTAGAATTACCGAAAACGATGTGACTTTGTACTTTGAATCTTACTCCTCCGTGACGGCCCTATCCACACAGCGTCAATACTAAAGACATACAAAGCTGCCATTCATCTGGGGTGATCGCACACCAGGTTTGTGTAGCATATCCACGCCGGGCGGCGGGTGTCAAAGATCGCGAACAGGGTCTGAAAAGCTGGCGAAGCGGTGATAGGGCTTGACGCTCTTCCAAACAACACCTAAACTACATTTGATTCAGCCTAGCACTGAAGAGATCTTGATCGGAAGCCGGTGACAGAACTTTTGCACAATTTACCTGAGACTTGTCGCACCGAATAGAGAGGCTAACAAATCGGTGGAGACAAGTCCTAGAAGTCTTTGCCCTGACTGTTCAAACATTGGAGGAAAATAACGGCTCCTTTAATCAAGATCTAATCCGAAATCACACTTGTCGGTTCGCGGGAGAGCTGAAGGAACTGCTCCATGGCCACGCGTATTGTTGCCGAACCAGCTTGGTTCCCCTGAGTTTCGTGGGCTACGCGATGGACCTACTTTTTCTTCGCTTTGCTCGGTGGCCCACCTCGTCTGGTCCAGACGTTAGTTTTGCCGCGTAGTTAGCAAAATTCCGCCAACGGTTCGTGCTCCCGCTTCCCAATGATTGCGGCGCGCATTGATGGTCGCCGATTGGATCAGCTCGACCACAAAGTGCGCAAGGTGAGTTCCTGAGGCCCGCGTAGCAGGCAAAATGACCGAACAATGGCGCTCTGGAACAAGGGCAGGCGCCACTTGCGTGACGCGCAACAGCTGATTGACTGTCGTTCGATTCCTGCTCGCCAACGATTCCTCCCCAGAGCCTAAGAACACTTCGGATCATCACACCCCGCTGTAACGGAACGGTGGCAGTGGGATTTTGTCTCCATGGCGCGTTGGCTTCCGTTTCATGCCTGTCAAAACCACCCGGCACGGTGAGATCCGGAAGCGCAGTGCCACCAAGGACGTTGGTGCGGTCGTTCGTCTGCACCGCGGTGAAGACCGTTGTCGATGGCGTCGAGCGTTGCCCCCGGCTTCATGCGATGCTAAAGAGGTGAGATTTTCCGGGGCGGAGCGGCGCACGCGACAGTTGAACTCCCGGGCATGGCTAGCTTCCGTGATGGGCCGCGTCATGGGCTCAAGAGGTGGACTGAGGCTCGCGCATTCCCCATTCGAGGCCAATCAAACGAGTCTGCCAGTGGACGACGCAGTGGAGTGTCCTCCGTCGTTGACCGAATGATGATCTCCCCTTTCGCACCCGTCCGTGGCTGGCGAAGGCTGCCCGTCCAGCCCCCGAACCTGGACTCCCACCTTCCCATCGGTCACTTGACTGCGATCTCACGGCATTCGATCCGAGCCCCGGCCAGCGCCCTCAAAAGAGGCGGCCCACCTTTTGCCGTGCGGTCAGAAATAGATCGCATTGTAGAGCTTCAGGTTCGAGGCACTGTCGAACCAAAAGGTGATGAGGCCATCCAACAGGGCGCACCCTGCGGCGGCGGCGATGAGGCGGGACCGGCCGGGCAAGGGCCGAACCGCCAGCAGGATCACGATCAGGGTGATCACCGGGAGGGACGCCATGAGGCCCATCGCCCAGCCATGCGTCGCGATGAGATCCGGCGAATGGGAACCTCGGGACCACCCCGCCCAGGTGACGAAAGCCATCAGCCCTTGGTGGATGACCGATTTCAAGAACCCTTTGGGAATTTGGAACAGAGCCAGCGGGGCCATTTCTCCCAACCACCATTGGTTGACAAAGGGAAGAGTCAGCGCGCTGAGGAGATAGTAGGCAGAGAGGCCGAGGCACAGCCTTTTCGGCCACCGTTTCCGGTGGGCCGGGCCTCCGGAGGATTCCCGGCAGGCGTCGCCACTCTGGTCCGAAGTGGTTGGGTTGGTCTGCATCAGTCTGTCGGACAGTCCCCCCGGGAGCGCCCCGCGGAGGCTCGGGCGCTCCACCGGAAAGGGAACTCCCGGTTTCCTCCAAGCCCAGCATCCAAAAATTTCACCCAAGAGTCAAGGATTCTTGGGGGCGGTCGGGAGGCCTTCGGGAGGTTCGTTGAGTCCGGGACGATTTCACTCCGCAGCGGGGGGGCCGCCCTGATCCGATCCTCGGGACCGACCGGGACGACGATCCGGATCGCGGGAACCGGGGAGTATCTGACGCTGCCACGCAGGGAGGAGCCCCGGAGTGAAATGCGTCCCCGGAACGGGAGAACCGCCCGGTTTCGGTTTGAATTTTACGAAGATGCCCAGTGCGAGAATCCCCTCACCGGGGCCGCGTTCCGTCCCACGAAGGACTTTGTGATGGGATCCGGCGAGGTCTGGCCCTGGTTGACCCTCGTGGCGGAGTCGATGACCGTGGGAGACCGTCAACGCGTGGAACTGCCGACCACCGCGGCGGAAGGCGCCAGCAAGTGGTTGCCGGCCGGCTTCACCGGAAAGGTGCTCCACCTTCAGGTCAAGTCTCCTGGCCGTCGGTCCGGAGGAGTAACGCCGTCGCCGGTAGAGGCGGAGGTTCCTCAGCCCGGCCCGTTGGAGAACCGTTCCACGATCGCCGTCACGATATCCCCGGGGGAACCCTCGATGGGAAAAACCCAGATGTCCTCCTCCGGAACAGGCTCCTCAAAGGCGGCGAACTGGCTGGGGAGGAGCGAGGCCGGCATGTACTCGTGCTGGCGGTCTTTGAGGCGTTCCCCAATGAGGTCGGCGCCACCGCGGAGATGAATGAGCCGCAGGTCATCAAAGCCCTCCCGCAGGTAGTCGCGGTATTTCCGCTTCAGGGCGGAGCAGGAGGTGATCACCGGATGCCGGGTCCCCTCGCGGAGGATCCTCCTGACCCCGTCGAACCACGGCCAGCGGTCCTCGTCCTGGAGGGGAATGCCCTGTCCCATTTTGACCTTGTTTTCCGGAGGATGCAGATCGTCGCCCTCGATGAACTCGCCGCCGAGCCGCTCCGCGAGCAGCGCGCCCACGGTGGATTTGCCGCAGCCGCTGACGCCCATGAGAAGAATGTGGGAAGGGAGTTTCATAAGAGAAAAGGGCCGAAAATGCCACGAAACAGGCCCGCTTGCAAACGCATCGCCTCCTCCCATCCGATCCGGAGCGCGGATGCTGACCTTGACGGGGGCCGTCCGGTCTGGTTTGCTGAGGTAGCCCCCGGTTCACCAGATCATGAGAGACACTTCACGCAATGCCCTCATCGGCGTCCTGACGCTGGTCGCGGCCGTGTCGTTCACCTATCTGTTGCTCTCCGCAAAGGCGGATTCCAACAAACTGAATGCGGGAATTGTTTTTTACACCCGGGGAAGCGGCGGCGTCCAGTATCTGCTGGCGGACCATACGGAATCAAAACGGGGCTGGGCAGCATTCAGCGGTCGCCAGGATGGTGTCGAAACCGCCGCCGAGACGGCCGCCCGCGAAACCGAGGAAGAAACGCACGGGTATTTCAGCCGGGCCACCCTGCTGAAACGGATCCAAAACCAGCGCCCCTTCACGAACGGTCGCTACCATCTCTATTTCCTCCAGATCGACCGGGTGCCGGCGGAACGCATCATGGGGCGCCGAGTGCCGGGCGGGGTGGAGAGCTACGCGGAGCGGGGTCCCTATGCCTGGATCCCCGCCTCCGAAGTGCTCCGGGCCCTGGCGACCGGCTCCAAGAAAACCAAGGACCTCCTGATCAATCCGAGATACCTCCCCGCGGGCACCAAGAATCCCCATTTTTGGGATGAATGGATCGAGAATCTGCGGGCCGCCCAGCAGGCGGGTGTCCTGCCGAAGTAAGCACGGCGGACGTCGCCACCCCTCCGCACGGGAATTCAGTCGCCGAAACCCAACGCCTTCCCAAAGCGGCGCCACAGTCCGGGTTCTTCCGCTTCAGTCCCACCACCTCCCCCGCCGGAGGTGACTCCCGGCGCATGACGGGAGCAAAATTCCCGCGGAATCATCGCATGGGGCACCCGCTCCCGGTAGGAACGGTCCGCCTTATGGCATCCCTCGGTGGCGAGCGCGCCGGTGTCCCGGCACAGCTCCACGTCCATGATGTCGTCGGCCACGGGCAACGCGCCGCATTCATACCCGATCTGTTGGGCCGCGGCCATGACATCGGCCCAGACCGGCAGGGCGACCCGGGAGCCATAGCCCCGGTTGACGATGCGGCCGGGCCGGTCCAGGCCCACCCAGACGCCGGCCGTGAGCCGTGAGGTGTAGCCGAGGAACCAGGCATCATGGAAATCATCGGTAGTGCCGGTCTTCCCGGCCGCCGGGGCGGTGAAGCCCAGTTCCGCCAATCCGCGCGCGGTGCCTTTCGGCCCGGTGACCTGCTCGAGGAGCCGCGAGGTCAGCCAGGCCGCGCCGGGTGAGACCAGCTCGCGGGTCTGGTCGGCGTGCTCGTAGAGCACCCCGCCATCGGACCGGGTAATGCGGGTGATGAAATACGGTTCATGCCGGAAGCCGGCACCGGGAAAGGCGGTGTAGGCGGAGGTGAGGGATTCCAGAGTGGCCCCGAGATTCCCGATGTAGGTCTGGGGAGAAACCGGCACCTCCTCCTCCGGGATCAATCCAGCCTGGGCGATGAGGGCGCTCACGGCGCCGAAACCGGCACGTTCCCCGACTCTCACGGTCATGGTGTTGCGGGACTCGATCAACCCTTTGGAGGCGGGCTGGGCGCCCAGGAAACGTCCGTCCGAATTTTTGGGACTCCACTTCTGCTTGGCCCAGGGGATTTCACCGGGCTTGAGGGGATCGTCGGAAACGTAGGTTCCGGGAAACAAGCCCTGTTCGAACGCCGCCGCATAGACCAGGGGCTTGATCACCGAGCCGACCTGACGGCGCGCCTGCCGGGCTCGATCGAACCGGCTTTGGGCAAAATTCCGCCCTCCGATGAGGACGCGGATTTCGCCGGAGGCCTGTTCAATGACCGTGACCGCAGCCTGGAGATAGTCGGTCGAGGCTTCCGGATCTCCTTCCGCTGCCGGCTGCCAGGATCGGGCCAGCGGATGCGCATAACCGGGCTCCTGTTCGATTTCCGCCAGACGGGTCTCCACCGCATGCGCGGCGGCGCGCTGAAGGACCAGATCAAACGTGGTGCTGATCTCCAGACCGCCCTTGTCCAACTCCTCCTGCGGCAGGAGATGGGCCAGCTCCCGCTCCACCGCCTCGAGCGGATAGTCCCGTTCCAGCCGGGGACCGCCCCGATCCACCCGGGATCCCAGGCTCGACTCTGGCAGCACCACAGGGCGCTCCTCCTTGGCGGTGGCGGCCAGAGAGGCATCGAGCGCGCCTTCGACCTCCATGCGCCCGATGACATCCCTCTGCTCGGCCAGGGCGGCTTCGTAATGCCGGAAAGGAGAGAACCGGTTCGGGGCGCGAATGATGCCCACGAGCATGGCCGACTCCGCCAGGGTCATTTCCGACGCGGGCTTCCCGTAGTAGCCGCGCGCGGCTTGTTCCACCCCGTGGAGACCGGTGCCGTAGAATATGCGGTTGATGTAGAGTCGCAGGATCTCGTCCTTGGAATAGGCCTCTTCGATCCGCTTGGAGAGTGCCGCCTCGAGGAGCTTTCGTTTCAGGCTCTTCGCCCTCAGATCGAACGTGTTCCTGGCCAACTGCATGGAGATGGTTCCGGCGCCCTCGACGATTTCGCCGCGCATCGAGTTGCGCAGCGACGCCCGGATCACACCGATCCAGTCGACCCCGTCATGCTCGTAAAACCGGGAATCCTCGCGGGCGACCAGAGCCTTGAGAAACCACGGAGAAACGGCCTCGAGAGGAACGATGCTGCGCCCGTCGCCATGAAGGCTGCCCAGCAACTGCCCTCGCGCATCGAGAACGCGCGACTCCATCGGCATGCGGCTGACCTCGGCGAGATCATAGCGCTTCGCGATCTGGCAAAAGTAGAGCCAGACTCCGAGCAGGGCGATGAGGCCGAGCACGACGGAAAAGACGCCGACGGCCAAAAACACCCGCAGCCAGGGATGATGATGCCACCACAGGGCGAACCGGCCAATCCGCAGCGCCCAGGGTCCGCTGGGCAGCTGTCGCTTCCCCGTCACCGCATTCATCCGCCGCTGACGAGAGGCCGGGGTGGATTTGGACGGACGTGACGGACGGGGCATGAAGCGATGGATGCAAGGTTCCAAATAGTACAGCCTTTTGAAAAAATTACCATCCCGATGCGCCCCCCGCGGAAGGGCCGGCACGCCGCGTCAACGCACCACGAGCGCCCAAGCACCCTTCCGGCATTCCACTTTCTATCGTCCGGTGCAGATTGCTGGTCGACGAAAGCCCCGTCGCAGGAGAATCTTTCTCCCTGGGACGTCTCCTCCGGTTTCCAAGGCAGGTCGGCCCTCCCCACCCTGAACGAAACGATGGCCACGCCTTTCAAAACATCCGCCGCCCGGCACCGCCACCCGGCAAACGCTTTCCTCTTTGGCAGCCTGCTGGCGCTTTTCTCTGCATGGGCTGGGGTCGGTGAGGAGAAGGCCTCCGGAGGACGCGTCCTGGGCGCCCTCGAACCCTTCTCCGACGTTCCCACCGGTCCGCTCGGCAAAGGATTCATCGACCACTGGAACTGGAGCGACCGCGTTCGCGAGGAGGCCCGGCAAGCCAGCCGCATCGAAACGGTGGCTACCGGTTCCGGGAAGCAGCTCCAGGTCAGGATTTCCTCCGGATTTCCCGATCAGCCCGCCTTTCACCGGCTGATCAGTTTCACGCCCCACTTTCCTCCCGAGGCCGACGCCGTGCGAATGCGCATCAAAGTGACCGCTGGAACATGGCGTCTCTTTCTCGGTGGTCCAACAGCCTATTATGCCAACAGTGACGTCTTCACCGCGGTTCATGAAATAAAAGCCGCCTCCCCGGCCGAATGGGTGTCCGTGGAGTTTTCCCTGAACCACCCGCTTTGGCGGAATTTCCGCCGGGCCGGCTTCAGCACCGAGGCCCCGCGCAACTACTACACCCGCTGGTCCCAGGAACCCACCGCGCTGTATGTCGCGGGTGGATCGTCGGGAGAATGCCTCCTCGACCAGGTCGAGCTGATCGCCCATGGGGAAGGCCGCGCGTTCCCTCACTTTGAACCCGACCAGGTCAAGCGGGCGAGCCCCATCGCGGACTTCGAGGACGGACAGACCGACCGGGTATTCACCCTGTATTTTGCCGACAACGAAAGCGAGTGGTTCGAGCAGTCGTGGAAACGCGAGAAGCCGCTGCGTTTCACCCCGGCCCAACTAAGCCTCGTCGACACCGGTTTCACAGGCCGGCAATCGCTCGCCTGCACCGGCCCCTCGGCCGAGGAAGTCCACTGCACCGGCATCCGGACCGAAGGGGGCGCCAACGCGAACGCCCTCCGGATGACTCTCCGCAAGGACGCGCCGGGCCTGAAAAACACCCTCTTCGGCACCGGCCCCGCCGAGGCACTCGACGTGCTGGTGTTCGTGGCTCCGCGGGGCCGGCCCTTTCCATGGGAAACCCTCGCACCAGCGGCCTCCCTGCGCGAGTCCCCGCACCGCGGCTTTGACTACCAGTTTTCCTATCGGGAGATCCGGAACCGCCAGGATCTCCACGTGGCGATATACCAGACGCGCCGCTTTCTCAAGCCCGCCGAGTGGACCACCCTGACGCTGCCCCTCGCCGATTTCACCTGCGTCTATGGTTCCGGCGAGTGCCAGGACCGTTTTCTGAAGCATCAGCCCCTCGCCAGTGATGACATCATCGCCGTCGCCTGGCTCAATCCGTGGAGCCGTCAAGGAGACCGGCAATCAGCAGTGACCCTGTTGGTCGATGACCTGGAATTCGCCACCGTCCCCGGCACTCCGGAGGAGTTGCGCTCCTACTGGCAAATTCCGGATGGGGAGAGCATTCGGCTGATCCCCGAAGGGCAGGGCCCGCAGCGGTTCCTCTACATGCTCCTGCCGGGTGAGGAAGCAGGGAAGCCGATCGGATCGTCAGCGCCTTAGATCGGACCCGGCAGCCGGAGGTTGCCCGAGCACCTCGACCGGCACGAATCAACCGCCATCGAAAGGGGAAAGATCCGGTCCATGGGAGGGCGGCTGACAATGCGAGACATGACGCGCGCCGAGCATGCCTGCGTCGCCTGCAAATGTTGGCCAATGGCTCCAAACAATTAGAACAGACCAAATGACCGCGAAATCCAATCAACCCCTTGCCCCATGGTCGACAGGCTCTTGAGAGTAACGGAGGGCGGGGAGCCCGCGCTCTGATCATGCTTCCGGTTTTACCTCTCCCGGCAATTTCGGTGGCACCACGGCCTTCGCTCGAGGCGGACTCTTTCTAAAATGCCCCCCGTTCGACGAGTTTTTCCACCCGATGCGCAGCCATCGCACCAGGGCTGCGGCGAGCCAGAGCGCCCAGAGGAGCATGGCCAGACGGTACCACCAGACCGAGATCGAGGCGTAACCAGGCTGAGGCAGCTCGGCCGGAGTTCGCGCCGCATACCAGATGAGCCGAGAATCGCTTGAGCCGTTTCCGACAATGTACATCTCCGGATCGCCGAGGAGGCCCGACGAGGCGATGCCGATGAAAATCCCGATCGAGAGCAGGGTCAGGATGATCAGTCCTGACTGGCAGAGATTATAGGCCCACACCGGTAACCTCTGATACCCCTCGGCGCCGCGCCATTTCAGGAGAAATAGCCAGGCGACGACGAGCAAAGCCAAAATCACGGGTACTTGGGTGAGTCCGAGGGAGAGCAGCATCCATTGGTGCAGGCGCAGGGGTGAATTGGACACCCGTGAGAGTATGATGGCGGCGAGGAGGGCGAAAACGAGCACTCCCCAGAAGCGAAAGGCCGGGCCCTGCTGCGGTCCCTCCGACCAGAGGAGCCAGCGATCACGAGGCGGTTGGATCTCGGTGACCACATTCGCCGCCTCGACGGGGAGGTCGACGGCATCAGCCAACGTCCAAGTGCCCCCTTCGCTGGGGAGACGCCATTCCACGACGAGATTCTGCGAGCCGGGCTTCAATGGCACGACGACGGCGTCGCCATCTTTCCGCACGGGAATGGATCGTCCGTCGTGGGTCAACGAGGTGACCTCGGCGCCGGAGGGCAGGCGGATCGGGAAATCCTCGCCAAGGCTGGTCCGCAACGACAGGTTGAGGGTTGAGGCCATCTGGCGACGACCGGGATTCACGCCATGCACGGCCGAATCGATCGTGACTGCGGCACCTTCAACCGCCTTCGGCCGCGAGACGTTGAGGCTCGCGCTTTCGCCCGGCCAGGGTTGCCAGAGGGGCACGAGTTGTCCCTCGAGGTCCTCAAAGAGAGGCGCGACGCCGGTGAAGGTGACGTTCCAGACCGGCGAGGCGACGAGACGCCATTGTTCGGTCCAGATGTCAGTCTCGCGGGTGGAGAGGTTCAGGTCGGTCACCGGAGAGAGTTCACCCTCCCAAGCGGTCTCGTTCTCGTTCGGGGCCAGTCGAACCTCGATCGCTCCGCTCTCGACGGTGCGCCCCTGGCTGACAACCTTTTCTCCAGTGAGGAGCGGCACGCGAAGGGCGGCGGCGCGTCCTCCGGGAGAAAGGCGTTTCACCGTGGTCGTGACACGCCAGACGAGGCCGAGCTCGATCTGGCGTTCGACTAGGAGGGCGTGTTTCGTGTCGGGCCGGTCGTAATTGGCGGCGGCGGCTTCCTCGTGCCGGACGCGGGAGAAAAGGACCTGATCCTCGGCGGCACCGTCGGGACGCAGACCGCTCACGGTCCATCCCTCGGCCGAGACGGAGACGCGGCGGGGCTTGAGGGGAAAGCCCCACTCCCATTCGGTGAGATCGCGGAGCCGACCTTTCACCGTCAGCTCGTGGATGCCGGCCGAGGGGAGGAGCACCCAGAGATGGCCGTCGCGACGCAGCAATGTGGCGGGTTTGCCATCGCCGAAATCGGCGCTCTCGGGAACGAGGGCGGAGAAGGTCACCGGCACAGGCACGGCGCAGCGATCGGCGGCATGATAGGGCAGGGTCAGGGTGAAGGTCTGGCCTTCGAACCTCAAATCGGCCGAGGCGAGGTCGGCGGCGCCGGGGAAGGTGTCAGGCGTCTCGGTGAGGCGTTTTTTCAATTCCTCAAGGAGGTCCTGGTTCGGAAACTGCGCCTTGGCCGTTGAGGCGAAGGCAAAGAGCAGCAATCCTGCCAATACCACCAATGCGGTGACCGGGGTCGCTTTCGGCGCGGGGACTTCGTCCTTTTCGGGCGCGGGTTCGGCGGGCGGGACGACTTTTCTTTTCTGACTCAGGAGCATGGCCGCGAGGAGGACGAGGCAGAGAATGCGGACGACTCCGAGGGGGCGGGAGAGGTACGGCGGGATGAGAATAGGGCGCACCGTCTGCGCGCCCGAGACGGGACCGTCCCAGCCGAAGGTGATGGTGCGCCAGCTCCAGTTCGGGACGCCGGGTCCGGTTTGGATCACGGCCTTGGGATCGGCCTTGAGGTTGTCGGCGTTCTTGGAGAGTTTTTTCCCTTCTTGCGGCGCCGCCTTGCGCACCAAGATGGAATCCGACCTCATGTTTTCCGCCGTCGACGCGGGTGCCGAGGCCGGGAAAGCGCCGCCTCCGTCGAAGTCGTTGTTCCACCTGCCGTAGTCCGAGACCTGCTCGAGCTGGGGAAAAATCACGGCTTGGATCTGTCTCGCGGCAAAGGGGGCGAGAAAGATCACTAGGATCGCCGCGGCGGCCCATTTGCCGCCATTCGCGACATTCCGCCAACGCCCCTCCGGCAGCACCGCCACAAGGGCCACGGGGATTAGCAGAACCAGCCAGGAGAAGCGCGGCGCGCCGGGCTCGTGGTAGGCGAGTCCGAAGGCGGCGAAGGCGAGCAGGGCCGCGAGAAATCCGCGCAGGCGGAAGACAGCGAGGGTGAAGAGCAGCAGCAAGAACAGGTCGAGGAGCGACCAAGAGGTGAGCCAGTCGCCATTCGTGTAGTCAGCCCCGGGCATCGCGAAAAGACGGTAGCCGGGAGGCAGATGCAGGGTCGCGCCGAGGCGGTCGGCGTCCGCGAGCCAGCCGGTCGCGGGGAGAGTGCTGCCAAGCGCCTCGATGCGGCCCGTCGCGACGGCATCGAGCGAGGGACTGCGCACCTCGAAACCGGGGGACCCGCCATCGGGATTGTGAGTGATGAGTTGCGGCACGCCGTTCACCGTCACCGACCCTAACAAATGTCCCTGGGCCGCATCGAAGCGGCGGATCTCGCGGAGCGGGCCAGAGAGACGATCCTGAAACGTGAGGGCCTTGCCGTCTTCATCGAGCCAAAGGGAACGCTGGATCGCGATGGGAGCGACACCGCGCTCACCTGGACCGCGGACCCGCTCAACGAGCTGAAAGGGCGCGTTGGTTTCCCACCGGTAGACGGGCAGGGCGCGCCACTCCTCCGGCATCTGGGTCTGGGCCACATCGATTTGCGGCAGGCCGGTGATCTCGGCCTGGCGAAATTCGGGCTTGCCGCGGAAAGCGACGGCCTGGTCCGCAACGGCGGGAGTGGCGCCTTCAGCAAAGGCGATCGACCCGGGCGCGTTGGCGCGGAAGGCGCTCAGGGTCAGCGTCCAACGCCCCGCGCGGACCTGGCATTTTAGCAGTCCGGCCTCGTCGATCGCCACGGGCAGGGGCGACTCGACCGCCGCGAGTTGCCAGCCCGTCGGCAGGACCGAACCGAGCGTTTCCTCGCGGCTTTTGCCTGCCACGATCAGCTCGAGGCGTGTCTCGAACCAGAGGGGAATGCCATCCTCCAGGAGCGAATGGACCTTGATCTCGAGAAAGTCCTCGTCGACCGGCTCGTTCGTCGCCTGACGCTGCAACCAGAGGGTGCCATCAGCGTCCCACGAGGGAGTCGGCTGGGCTTGCCCGTTGATGGACAGCGCGAGCAGGCCGATTTGCGGTGGCAACTGGATCCGTTGCGGCAATTCCTTCCAGGCAAAGGCACCGGTGACCGTGTGGGTCCCCGACTCGACGCGGATTGAGGGGCGCCCCGCCCGCTCCACCACCGGCACGAGACTGTCGTCGAGCCGCACGTTCTCCGGCCAGCGACCGGGACCCCCGGGCAGGTCGAGCCAGGTGCGGTCAAATCCGTCCAGCCCCAGCGAAAAAGTCGCGCTGCTCGCGGTGGCCTCGAATTGGAGGCGTGTCGGCCAAAGGGCAAGTCTGGTCGCGGGATCGTTCTGCACCCGCACCGCGTTGGCGTTGGGGAGGCCGTGAGTGACCCATCCAATCCAAGGCTTCATTGCAGCCGGGATCTGCTCTTTTCCAGATGAACCGTCAAGGTCCACTCCAGACTTCGGAGCCACTCCCTGCTGATTTGGCAGAACCGTGATCGGAGAGGGAACAGGGTTGTCTTGAGCCTGCGTCAGGGTTACCCAGAGGGCGGCGGGGAGAAAAAGGAAACGACTAGGCGTCATGACCGCATCATGTTCCTTTTCCCCCGGAAAAAGCAAGCCCGGAGGCGTCGTGTGGCGGGTTCTGTTAGCGCTTCTCGTCGGCAATCCGTCGTGTGAGCATGGAGAGCCCGAAGGCTTTGAAGCGGTGATCCTGAGTCATGGCCCGCTCCGAGCCGTCGAGGGGGTGGCGAATGCAAATCCCCCCCCGAAACAGGGGAGATCCGATGCGGAGCGTTTGTGTTGGGTTAATTTAGGTGGGGGCCAATGGTTTTGAAGGCAGCTTCCAAGGATTTGTGACAGACAGCGCTGTGGCGGCGCCGGCGATTGTGGAAGGTCTCAAGGTGGTCAAAGATGTCCCTGCGAGCCTCGGTTTTGGAGGAAAACAAGGCCCCGGGAGGTAAGGACTTGGTCTTGAGGGTGGCGAAGAAGCTTTTCGCCATCGCGTTGTCGTGGCAGTAACCCGCGGCGCTCAAGCCCTGGAGGAGGCCGGTTTTTTCCAGACGGTTTCGGAGCATCCGGCTGGTGCATGGGCAGCCGCGATCGGAATGGAACGGAGCTCCCCGCTCCGGAGGAAGGTGGATGCGTGACTGCTCGAAGGTGTCGAGGACGAGGAAGGTGTGGAGGGAGTCACCTAGCTTTCATCCCACCAGCGCCCGGTTCTGGAGATCGAGAACCACCACGCGGTAGAGCCCCCTCTGAGATTACTCCTTTCTTGACAGCAACGATGGGGTCTGCTGTGCTCTCCCTGTGCCATCCTCCCTGCGTCTTTATTTCCTTTGCATCCCCCTCGCCTGTCCCTGCGGGCTTCAGGCCGCCCCGGAGGCACCGCCGATTGGTCTGGCGGGTCTCGCCCCTGGATTTTCCCAGCATGTCATCAATGCCCAGTCCACTTACTGCGCTTGCGCAGTGGATGATGTGAATGCCGATGGCCGACCGGATATCGTGTGCGGGGCTTACTGGTATGAGGCCCCCGGATGGGAACGGCACCAAGTCCGGGAGATCGAACGGATCCGGGGACGGTTCGATGGCTACGCCCACCTCATGTTGGATGTGGACGGAGACGGCGACCGGGATGTCATCACCGTGAACTACCGCAGTGCTTCATTGCAATGGTTCGAGCATCCCTCTGACCTCACCCGGGAATGGGACCGGCACTACATCGATCTGCCGGGGCCGATGGAAACCGGCCGACTCCATGACATCGACGGGGATGGTCGCGACGACATTCTCCCCAACGGGGCGAACTTCGCCGCCTGGTGGCGGGCCGTCCCGGAGTCCGCCGCTACGGGCTCCCGGGGGCCGAGACTGAGCTTCGTCCGGCAGGAACTGCCCCCGGAGGTGAAAGGTCACGGTCTCGGGTTTGGCGACATCGACGGGGACGGCCGGGGCGACATTCTCGCCCAGAAAGGCTGGCTGGCGGCGCCGGAGGATCGGCTCAAAGGAACCTGGACCTGGCAGGCCGATTGGGATCTGACCCGGGCCAGCATTCCGATGCTGCCACAGGATGTGGATGGCGACGGAGACACCGACGTGATCTGGAGCAGTGCCCATGACTATGGCATTTTCTGGATGGAACAGGGGCGGGACCCGTCCGGAGCACGGATCTGGACGACCCACCCCATCGATGGAGGGTGGTCCCAATCCCATGCGCTGCTGTGGGGGGATCTCGACGGGGACGGAACCAAGGAACTGATCGCCGGGAAGCGCTACATGGCCCACGATGGCCGCGATGCCGGAGCGACCGATCCCCTCGTGCTCTGCCGTTACCAATATGACCCGGCCGGAAAAACCTGGCTGAAACATTCGATCACCGACGGAGGCATCATTGGCTTCGGACTCGACCCCAAGCTCGAGGATCTGGATCTGGATGGCGATTTGGACCTCATCTGCCCCGGGAGAACCGGACTCTACTGGCTGGAAAACCGGCTCCAGCAACCCAAGGCGAACCGTCCGAAGTGACTCTTTCCAGGGCGAGCAGAAACCCGCCTGATTCCTCCATCCCTCTTCCCCCCGCAACGTGCGTATCCTGTCAGGCCTGATCCTTTTTGCCGTCGCTCTCACGGCGTCGTTCCTGATGCCTGACCGCGCCCTGGAACTGCGGATGGCCGCCGTGGCGCTGCTCATGGCGACCTGGTGGATCACCGAGGCGGTGCCATTGGCGGCGACTTCCCTGGTGCCGTTGGCCATGCTTCCCTTGCTCGGCATTATGAGCGGGAAGGATACAGCGACCCAGTATTTCAATGACACCATCGTGCTCTATCTCGGAGGCTTTCTCCTTGCTCTGGCGATGGAACGGTGGGATCTGCACCGGCGCGTCGCCCTGACCATCGTCGGCGCCCTCGGAGGGAGCCCGCAACGTCTGGTGCTGGGCTTTCTGCTGGCCTCGGGCGGGATCTCAATGTGGATCTCCAACACCGCCACCGCCATCATGATGGTGGCCATCGGCCTCGCCGTGGCCCGGCAGGTCGAGGCCCAGTTCGGCGAACAAGCGGCGCGCCCCCTCGCCATCGGGCTGCTCCTGGCGATCGCCTACGGATGCAGCATCGGCGGTTTCTCGACCCTCGTCGGGACCCCTCCGAATCTCTCGCTGCAGAGAATCTATCATCTAACCTTCCCCGATGCCGCGCCAATCGGCTTTGGGCAGTGGATGCTGTTCGGGGTCCCGGCCAGTGCCCTGATGCTGACCGCAGCCTGGTTTTACCTGACCAAAGTGGGATGCCGCTGTCCGGACCACATCCGACTTCCGCGGGATTTGATCGCCAACCATTACCGGGCTCTTGGCCCGATGCGCCATCCGGAAAAGGTGGTGCTCGGTTGTTTCGCACTGACCGCGGTCCTTTGGGTTTTCCGGAGCGACCTGAACCTCGGCGCGGTGACCCTGCCGGGATGGTCCACGCTCCTGCCCTTGCCCACCGCGGCCGATGGCAAAAGCCTGCTCGACGACGGGACCGTGGTCATCTGCACCGTGCTGCCCCTCTTCCTGATGCGCTCGCGGGTGCCCCTACCGGGCGCTCCCCTGGAGAATGCCGGACCAATGCCGCGTCTCCTCGACAGCAGCGTGATCGGCCGTCTGCCGTGGGACATCGTCCTGCTTTTCGGAGGGGGATTCGCTCTCGCCAAAGGGTTCCAAGTGTCCGGCTTGTCGGCCTGGGCGGGATCCGCCTTCACCGGGTTGGGATCCGTGTCCCCTTGGATCGTGGTGCTCGCGGTCTGTCTTTTCATGACCTTCCTTACCGAACTCACCTCCAACACCGCCACGACCGAAATGGCCCTGCCCATCCTGGCCACGGCGGCCGTCTCCGCCGGGCTGCATCCGCTGGTGCTGATGGTGCCGGCGACGCTCTCCGCCTCCTGCGCCTTCATGCTGCCGGTGGCAACGCCGCCCAATGCGATCGTGTTCGGCAGCGGCCACATCCGGATCAAAGACATGGTGCGCGCCGGATGGTGGATGAACCTGATCGGGGTGCTGCTCCTCACGGTGCTCTTCCAGCTCTGGGGCACCCGGGTTTTCCAAATTTCCTCCGACGGAAGCCTGCCGGAAGCAGTGAGACAGATCGCGCCGGCCAAACACTGATGAACCGGAGGAGCGCAGGTCCTGATCAGACAACCTTGAGGGACAGAAGGTGGTGGCCTGACGTCAGCAACGAGAGTATCCCCATACGTGACTTCAACTTTCCAGGTGGCCCGCCCGCAGGGCCTCGATGGATTCGGAGACACCGCCATCCCACCGCATGAACCGAACCGACGCCCTCTCCCAACTCCGCACCACGGTCGAATATGATATCCTTGTCGTGGGCGGCGGAGCCACCGGGCTTGGCATCGCGGTCGATGCCGCCGCGCGGGGCCACCGCGTCTGTCTCATCGAACAGGCGGACTTTGCCAAAGGAACATCGAGCCGCAGCACCAAACTGGTCCACGGCGGCGTGCGGTATCTGAAGCAGGGCCATGTGCCTCTGGTGCTGGAGGCCCTGCGGGAACGTGGACTGCTCTGCCGGAATGCCCCTCACCTGGTCCATCATCTGCCTTTCGTCATTCCCAGCTATCACTGGTGGGAGAGCCCCTTTTACGGGATCGGTCTCAAGGTCTACGATGCCCTCGCTGGCCGCCTCGGACTGGAGCCATCCCGAATGCTAAGCCGTGAGGAAACGCTCGAGCGGATTCCCACCATCGAGCAGGAACACCTGACCGGAGGCGTGCTCTACCATGACGGGCAATTCGACGATGCCCGGCTCGCGATCACCCTGGCCCACACCGCCTCGACGCTCGGGGCCACCTTGCTCAACCATACCCGCTGCGAGAGCCTGCTGAAACGGGATGGCCAGGTCTGCGGCGTGGTGGCCCGCGATGCGGAAACCGGTGAGTCCTTTGACCTGGCTGCCCGCGTCGTGATCAATGCGACGGGCGTTTTCGTGGATGAGCTGCGTCGCCAGGACGAACCCGGCGTGCCGGGAATCGTAGCCCCCAGCCAGGGGGTTCACCTGGTTCTTCCCGCGGAATTTCTGCCCGGCGATGCCGCGATCATGATCCCGCGGACGGATGACGGCCGGGTGCTTTTTGCGGTGCCCTGGCATGGTCGGGTGGTCGTGGGAACGACCGACACGGCGGTGCCGCAGACCTCCCTGGAGCCGCGTGCGCTGCCGGAGGAAGTCCGGTTTCTGATGAGTCATGCCGCCCGCTATCTGACCCGGGATCCCTCACCCGAGGATGTCCTCAGCATTTACGCCGGATTGCGTCCCTTGGTGCGCCGCAGTGGCGAAGGCTCCACCGCCTCCCTGTCACGGGACCACACGCTGCTGGTCTCGCAAAGCGGACTGCTCACCATCACCGGCGGCAAGTGGACGACCTACCGTCACATGGCGGAGGATGCCACCAACCATGCCGAGACGCTGGGAGGCCTGGACCCGCGCCCCTGCCGGACACGCGAACTGCTGCTCCATGGCGCCACGGAAAGCCCCACGAACGGTCCCCTCGCGGTCTATGGCAGCGACTCCCGCCACATCGAGTCCCTCATTTCCCAACAGCCCGGTCTGGGGCAGTTGCTGCACCCCGAACTTCCCTACTGCGCGGCCGAAGTCCTCTGGCACGTCCGGCAGGAAATGGCGCGCACGGTCGAGGACGTTCTGGCGCGCCGCACCCGGGCCCTGCTGCTGGACGCCCGGGCCAGCTCCGAGACGGCCCCGCGGGTGGCGGCTCTGATGGCCCAGGAGCTGGGACTCAGCGCGGCGTGGGAGCAGGAGCAAGTGACGGCTTATCAGGCTTTGGCAAAAGGGTATTGGCTGGCAGGAGATTCCGGCCAAAGTCCGTGATGATCCAAATAGGCGCGGGAGCCTTCCTCGCCCATGTATTTGCCGAGCAGCCGGGGTTCGGTCCGCGTCAGATCCACGAAGATCAGTCCGTCGAGCACGGAGGAGAATGCCCCGTCGACATTGAAGCAGAGGATACTGGCATTCAACCGGAGATACTGCTTGAGGAGCACCGGCAGACCTTTCTGATCCGACTCGATGGTGGCGATGAGGCTGGACAGATCGTCCACGTCGGAGAGGGGTGTCCGGCGCAACTCCCGCCGCAAGGGGCCGGCCGCCCGGCTCCGGAACGGGCTGCGGGGTCGGGCCAGACAGGCGAGTTCCGCGGGGCGCCGTTGGGAAATGAGGAAGTCCACCATGAGGCGACGTGAAACCTCATCATAGTCGGCACTGATGCTGACAGGTCCGAACAGAATCCGATAGGAAGGGTGGCGCCGAACCCAGGAGGCGATGCCTTTCCAGAGGAGCAGCAGCGCGGCCGGATGGCGCTGGTATTCCTGCCGGATGAAAGAACGCCCCAGCTCGATGGCATGGTCGAGTCGCTTGTAGAAAGCGCGCGAGTAGCGGAACAGGGTGCCTGTGTAGAGGCCTTTGGGACCGTGGGTTGCCAGTATTTCCGGAGCCAGTCCCATCCGGTAGGCGCCGGCGATGCAGGCAGCCGTCGGATCCCAGAGAATGAGGTGGAGGTAATGCCCGTCGAAACGGTCGAGATCGATGTCATTCCCCGTGCCCTCCCCGGCGGCGCGGAAGGTCAGCTCCCGAAGGCGGCCAATTTCCTGCAGGGCGCAAGGGATTTCGGCAGCCCGGGCGACGAGCACCTCGAGGTGGCCCTGTTCGGCGAGCAGGGCACCGCTCTCCCGCAAACGGGCGATCTCACCGGCAACCATCATGTCAGGTTCCGCCTCCAATTTGCGTGACACCGTCACGGTGACGGCGGCCGGGGGAGTCGTGCCGCCGTGGCGCAGCGCCAAGGTTTGGATACGTAGATACCGGGTGATCTCCTCATCACTTTGGAAATGCCTCAGTTTGGCGGCCGGAATCGGGGCGCCGACGCGCAAGGTGAGGGGCTGCCGGTTGCTTTTGCTCAGTTCATTCAACAGCAGAGCGGTCCGCAGTCTGGGATGGAGCATTCCCGCCATCTGAAAGAGAACGCTGTTTTGTCCCGGAAAATACACCGGCAGCACGGTGGCACCGGTCCGCCGCACCAGACTGCCGAGATGGGACTTCCAGGGAGCCTCCTCGACGCCATGACCGAGCTGGAAGTGAGCCACTTCGCCACTCGGAAACATGGAAAGGGCACCGCCGGAGCGGAGGAACCGGATCGCTTCCTTCATCGGCGCGAGATTCCTCCGTTCACTGCCCGGTCCGCCAAAGTTATCAACCGCAATCATCCACGGAGCCGCCTCGGGAAGCTGGCTGAGCAGCGCATTGGCCATCATCCGGGCTTCGCTGCGCACGCTGGAGAGGAAGTCACCCAGCACGACCGCATCGGCGAATCCAAAGGGGTGATTGGCCACCACGAGAAGCGGACCAGTGGTGGGAATGCGGGCACCGGGCCGGAGCTGAACCTCGTAGCGGAGCCCGACGGATTCCAGGCAGGAATGGAACCAAGTGTGGGCGGTGGGAAAAGCGGAGGCCTGGTAAGCCTGCGCGGCTCGCCGGTAGATGTCGTTAAACGCGCGGATGGAAAGCGAGTTTTCGATGAGCGGCCCGGCGATCCGGTAAAGGCCGCGCTGGAGGGGACCGCGCATGCGGGATCCAAGGTCGATCAGCTCCCGGGGGCGTTCAGAGGGGGACATTTTCACAGTCAGAGGTGAAAGGAATTCCACCATCTGAGAGGCCGGTCGCCAAACGCTATCGTGTGGCAAATCCGCCACCTGTTCCTTCCCAGCCCTCCCCTGCCATGGCGGCAACAGGTCGGGACGATCGGGAGGAGCGTACACAAAAACACCACGGGACAACGCGTGGGCGCGTCCCGTGGTGCCGGGGATGCTTACTTGGCCGGAGCAGCCGGAGCAACAGGCGCGGCCGGCTTGGTGATCATCGGGAAATCGTCCGTCCGGAAAGGCGTCAACGGCAGGCCTTCCTTGGAAACCACGTTGCAGACGGGGTTGTCCGCCCAGGCATATCGCACCGCCACTGGCGCGGGAACCGCGTCATTCCAGACTTCCACGGCGTTGTTGCCCGAGATCTTGGCCTGGGCCCAGACCCATTGATGGTCCTCTCCGCAAACCGCGAAGCCTTTGACGTCATTCACGTCGACCGTCCGCAAACCGCTCCCGACGTGATCAAACGTCAGGGTGGCCTTGTTGCCTGCTATTTTGAGAGCCTGATAGGTCGGACTCTGGGGCTCCAATTTGATCCCATAGTCCTTGGCCAGAGCCCAACGGACCAGACGGGCGGAGACATCGTGCTTGTTTTTCGGATGGATGTCATTGCCTTCGCCAAGATCAATGATGACGCACTCACCCGTGTTGGGCAGACTCATCGTCCGGGTCTGGGCCTCCCGCAATTCCGCCCAGTCGCTGTCTCCTGGTTCCGGCTTTTCAGGTTTGAAATCGGCCAACTGGACCCAGTAGAACGGAAAATCACCCTGCTTCCATTCTTTGCGCCATTCTTGAATCATGAAAGGGAACAACTCGCGGTATTCCCATGCCCGGGGGGCATTGCTTTCGCCCTGGTACCAGATGACGCCTTTGATGCCGTAGCCGAGAGTCGGGTGGACCACCCCTCCAAAGATATTGCCGGGACGGCTGTTGCCTCCGAGGATCTGGTCGGGGCTCTGGGGCGGACGGGGTGCCGGCTTATTTTCCGCCTTGGCGGCTTCGGCGGCTTGCTTCCACTTGGCAAGGTCGGCCTCATACTTGGCTTTGGACTCCGGAGACTGCAGCGCGGACTCCCGCTGTTTCCAGCCCTCCACCAAGGTCTTGAAACGGGGGTCATTCTCGATGGTCTCACGGCGGATCCAAGCCTCTGCGGCCGAGCCTCCCCACGAATTGTCGATCAGTCCCACCGGCACGCCGAGAATTTCATGCAGATACCGACCGAAGAAAAAGCCGACGGCGGAGAAATTCCGGGAGCTTTCCGGAGTGGAAGCCTCCCACTGTCCCACGAAATCGGTCTTGAGCTCCTGGGTTCCGACCTGAGGCACCGAGATAAGCCGGAGATTGGGGTGGTTCGAAGCTAGGGATTCGACTTCCGCATTCCAATCGCTGGAAAGATTGAATCCCATGTTCGACTGTCCGGAACACATCCAGACTTCACCGATGAGGACATCCTGAATTTCCCGCTTGCTGGTGCCCTCAATGACGAGGGTTTCCGGGGTGGCGTTGGCCGGGGCGGCATCGAGGGAGACGGTCCATTTGCCATCGCCTCCGGCTTGGGCGGTCTTGGTGGCGCCTCCGAAGGTCACTTTCACCTCCGTCCCCGGCGTGTCCCAGCCCCAGATGAGATTGGCCTGCTTTTGCTGCAGCACCATGTGATCGCCGATGATGACGGGAAGTTTCAGCTCGGCCCGGGAAACCAGCGGCAGTAGACCGATGGTTCCCAAGGTAAGGGTAAGGAGGGTTTTTCTCATGTTGATAAGGGTTGCGAGGGTCGCCCGTCCGGGAGGAATCGGGGGGCCGCATCATGGCTGAAAAATTCCCGGCCTGAAAGTAGGGAATCGCGCCATGCGAGCCTTGGCCGGACACAAAAAAAGCGCGGGGGTTGCCCGCGCTTTCGAAGATCTGATGGACTTACTCTTCAGAAGAGGTGTCGACCACTTGCTCGACCGTTTCGACCGTTTCAGGTTCAGCAACGGCCTCCGCTTTCTTGGCGGCTTTTTTGGCGGGAGCTTTCTTGGTCGCTGTTTTCTTCTTAGGCGCGGCTTTTGGCTTGGCCTTGGCGTCGACGTCACCGCTCACAGCCTCCGCTTTCGGCTTGGCCTTGGCTTTGACACCAGCGGTGGCGGTGGCCACGCGGACAGCCGTATTGCGACGCTTGATATAATTCCGGCGGCGCCGGCGCTTGATTTCCTTGTTGTGCTGCTTGCCCATGATAATTTGCTGAAAATTGCCCCGACTTGGAAAACCGGGAGAAGCTCTTGTTAGCGGATAATCCCCTATACTGCAACAACAATTGCATTCCAGCCCCCGGCGCGGGGACCTCAGAGTCCTTCTTCCAGCCGGGGAGAATCCACCACCAAAGACATTTCCTGCTCTTTTTCGGAAAAAAATCTTGCCACCGCCCCACTCAACGGCCATCATATCGTCAGTGGGTAGAGAGAGATGTTTGAACCCATTGGGTTTGTCTCTCCACGAAGTTCGGCGCCTTGGCATCGTCGACTCACAGCCCACTCGGTTGGTCGAATTCCTTTGAATCGAAACCGCCGCAAGAGGAACAATCCTCAAACCCCCACCTCTCTGTGACAAGTGGTTTGGCTGGTTTGAATGCTGTGGATCGTTCCCATCCCCCCTTAACTCTCAATTTTCCCAACCCAGCAGCGGAGAACTCCCGCATTCCCAATCGTGGCCAGCCATCAAGTGGTCACCTTTCTTCAACCAAACCACCCGCCTCTTGCAGGATCCTCGGAAGCGCTGATGCCGGTGACTTCCACACTGTCTCAACCCGATTCCAGACCGTCATGGCAGGACATAACAAGTGGTCCAAGGTCAAACACATCAAAGCGAAAGAAGACGCCAAAAAAGGCAAAGTCTTCAGCAAATTGGCGCACGAAATCACCATCGCGGCCAAGAACGGTGGCGGTGATCCCAAAGCCAATCCCCGCCTCCGATCTGCCATCGACAGCGCCAAATCAGTCTCGATGCCGAAAGACAACATCGACCGGGCCATCAAAAAAGGAACCGGAGAACTCGAAGGTGGCAATATTGAAGAAATTTACTACGAAGGATTCGCCCCGGGGGGAGTCGGACTCATTGTCCACATTGCTTCTGACAATCGGAATCGTTCCGCAGCCGAACTCCGCAATATTTTCAACAAAAACCAAGGCTCGATGGGGGCCACGGGCAGCGTGACACATCTTTTTCACTTCAACGGAGAAATCCGAGTCCCCCTCACCGCCCTGAGTGAGGAGAAAATCCTCGAGGCCGCCCTCGAAGCGGGAGCCGAAGATGTGCAGGCTGATGAGGAAGACCACATTGTCATCACGCCCGCCGAGCAGTTGGGCATTGCCGCCAATGCTTTGCGCGAAGCCGGTATAGAAGTGCGCTCCCAGGCCCTTGTTTACATCCCGGCCACCTCGGTGGAGGTCAGCGCGCCCGAAACCGCCGCCCAGGTCCTGAAACTCTACGAAGCGCTCGATGACTATGAGGACACGATGAATGTTTTCGCCAATTTCGAGATACCCGAGTCCATTTTGGAGAGTCTCTGATCACTTTGCCCAGTGCCGCGTCGCGTCGCCATCCTTCTTTCCCCCACACTTTACATGAAACCCATCTCATCCGACCTGGAGACCTCCCCCGCCCCGGCCTCAGAGCCCAGCGTGAAACCCGGCCGACGCAGCTCTGCCAAAACCGGCGGGACTCCCGGAGAGGACGGATCGACCGAAGGTCCACCACGCGCCAAAAGAAGTCCCCGAAAAAAGGCGGCACCCAAGGATGATTCGCAACCGATGTTGCCTATCCAAAACGCCCCGACAGCCCCTTCCCAAACTCCGCCAGCCGCAGATTCCGCAGGACAGCAGGGTCCAACCTCCTCTGGCGAAGCACGTTTCGATCGCCCGAATGACGGCGGAGGTGGTTACAGGAACCAGCGTGGCCCTCGTGAGAATTTTGACAACCGGGACCAGCGCGGCCCTCGTGAGAATCCAGACAACCGGGATCAGCGCGGCCCTCGTGAGAATCCGGACAACCGGGATCAGCGCGGCCCTCGTGAGAATCCGGACAACCGGGACCAGCGCGGCCCTCGTGAGAATTTTGACAACCGGGATGGACGCGAAAACCGGAAATTCCGCAAAAAGAACCGCCACAAAAAGAAGTTCAACCAAGGACAAGGAGGCGGATTCAACCAATCCAACGGAGGGGGCCCAGGCAATTCGGGCGGAGACTTCCGGAACCAACGCTCTCAGGATTCGGAATACACCCCTGTGGAGGTCGAACCCACCGGCCCGGCGATCGAAGCGCAGGGCCTCGTGGAAATTTCTCCCAAAGGTTTCGGGTTTCTCCGACAACGGGATCGTGGGTTTGCCCAATCCCCCTTGGACGTCTTTGTCACCCCAGAAGTCGTCCGCATCCATGGACTGCGGGATGGGCTGATGGTCAAATGCCTTGCCCGACAAGGACAGCGCGGGCCCCAATTGACGGAAATCCTCACCATCAACGGTCAGCCACCCGAAAAATACCACAATCTGCCGTATTTTGAAGAGCTCACGGCGATCAACCCCAACAAGCGGATCGTTCTCGAAACCCGATCGAATCGTGCCACCACCCGTGTCATTGACCTGATGACCCCCATCGGCCGCGGCCAGCGGGGACTCATCGTCGCTCCACCCAGAACCGGGAAAACCACCATTCTACAGCATCTCGCGGAGGCCATCCAGGAGCGTTACCCCGAGGAAATGCATCTCATGATCCTGCTCATCGACGAGCGGCCCGAAGAAGTCACGGACTTCCAGCGATCGTTTCCCAATGCAGACATCATGGCCAGTTCAAACGACTCGGACATCAAAAGCCATACCCGAATCGCTCAACTCGCCATCGAACGTGCCAAGCGCCTCGTCGAAGCCGGAGAACATGTCTTCCTCCTGCTCGACTCCATCACGCGCCTCGCCCGGGCATTCAACAACGCCGCCTCGGGAGGCAACGGGGGGAACCGGGGCACCCAGTCCGGCGGGATTGCCGTGGGCGCATTGGAAATCCCCCGCCGTCTCTTCGCCGCGGCCCGGAACACCCGTGAAGGGGGGTCTCTGACCATCATCGCCACCGCGTTGATCCAGACCAACAGCAAAATGGACGACGCCATTTTCCAGGAATTCAAAGGGACCGGCAACATGGAACTGGTGCTGGACCGCCTCCTTTCCCAGAATTATGTCTACCCGTCGGTCGACATCCATCGCTCCGGCACACGTCGGGAGGAACTCCTCCTGCCGGCGCACATGCTGGAAAAAATCCATTTTATCCGCCGCGGACTGGCAGGCTACAAGCCGGTCGAAGCCATGGAGTGGATGCTGAAGCTGATGGAGCGTTTCCCCAACAACGCGCAAATGCTCGTTGATCTCAAAGCACCCAACCTTTGATCTCCTGCCCATGCCTCTGAACGGCGTCCTCCCGGTGTTCCAGACTCCTTTCCACGAGGATTACTCCGTGGATTACGAAACCCTGGGAAAGGAAATCGACTGGCTTCTCGATCGCGGCGCTTCCGGCGTGGTCATGGCGATGGTTTCGGAAACCCTGCGACTCAGCAGCGAGGAACGGGATCAGGTGGCGGCCTGGGTTTGTCAGCGGACCGGCACCCGCGGCAGCGCTGTCATCAGCGTCGGGGCGGAAAGCACCGTGGTGGCCCTCCGTCACGCCAGAGTAGCCGAATCTTCCGGAGCCGCCGCAATCATGGCCATCCCGCCGATCGCCACCGCGCTGGGAGTTCCCCAGATTCTGGATTACTACGGGGCGTTGCTGGAAGCCACCTCCCTGCCTGTCATCGTGCAGGATGCCAGCGGCTATGTCGGCCGGCCGCTGCCCGTCGCCGCCCAAGCGCAGCTCCTGGACCAATTCGGCCCGCACCGGGTGCTGTTCAAACCGGAAGCCGCTCCCATCGGTCCGACGCTCAGCGCGCTCCGGGATGCCACCCGTGGCCAGGCCCAAATTTTCGAAGGCAGCGGTGGGATCCACTTGGTCGACAGCCATCGGCGCGGCATTGTCGGCTCGATGCCCGGCGCAGAAATCATCGACGCCCAGGTTGCCTTGTGGCAGGCGTTGGAATGCGGCGATGAACAGCGCGCCTACCGTCTTTCGTTTCCCATTGCGGCGCTGGTCGCCCTGCAGTCAGGTTTGGACGGATTTCTCGCCGTGGAAAAACACCTCCTCCAGCGGCAAGGCGTCTTCAAAAACACCTTGGTTCGGGGCCCGAGTGCCTTTGTTCTAGACGACGAGACCCGGGCCGAAGTGGACCGGCTCCACGACCTGCTGAAGGCAGCATTGCAGGACTGACTCAGCAACGTGTGAGTTCCAAAAAGGTCCTCGCATAAACGTGCCGCTCATCCTCCGGACGTTCAATCCGCGACGTTTCTCTCCAATCGCCAAAGGCGGCAGGGTCCGGGAACCTCGGAAGGGAGTCAGACTGGACAGAAGACAATCCCTCACTGACATCGGTGTCCACCAGAGTCAGAAGCAGGCGATCCGCCATCGCGATGGTCGCGGCAAATACTGTCGCCCCTCCTGCCACGAGGAGAAGGTTTTGGCCCGCCGAAACTACCCGGGCAATGGCCTCGGTCACGTCAGACACCCTGACTCCCCCCGGCACCCGGTATTCTTCCTGGCGGGTCAGGACAAGCGGGATCTGGTCGGTGAACCACCCCTGCATTTCTTCAAAAGTGCGGCGTCCGAGCAGGAGATGACGCCCTTTCGCCGCCGCACGAAAATGCGCCACGTCGTCCGGCAAATGCCAAGGGATCCCCCCATCAGGTCCGCCTATCACCCGGTGACGGTCCATGGCGGCAATCAAAACCACTTCGGGAAGCAGAGAATCTTTCACCCCGCACTATGCCCCCAACAGGCCAAGCCTGCCACTATGCCCCAACTGGTTAATTTTCAGGCCGCCTGGGCCTTCTGCTCGTCCAGGACCGAGACAAAACTGGCCGAGAGTTGTCGGATCCGCTTGAATCCGCGTTGGGCATCGATCGGGATACCCGGTTCCATCAGGATGAGTTCCGAAAAGCCGGTGACCGAACCAATCATGTTCCGGAAATCATGGCGCGTCCCTTTGTCGTAAAGAGCATGGTCGACGGTCGCAGGATCCGCCTTGATCTCAACCAAGCGGTCGACGATCTGCTGGGAAGAACTGATGATATAACCGAACAATTCCGGGCCTTCTTCTCCGAATTCTGAGGCTTGGGGCTGGAGCCATTCCACGATGCTGCGGATTTCGGCCATCATCTGCCATAGAGCACCCATTGGCCCGCCCGGGCCTGGGCCCTCGACGCCTGCGGGAGGGCTGACGGTACGCAAAGCAGGCGCGGATTGCCCCGGAGCCGGAGCATCTGGCTGGAGAACCATCCGGACACCCGATGCCAACGATTCAGATGAAAAGGGTTTGGAGATCACTTCACCGACGCCCCGGTTCTTTACTGCTTGGGCCAGAGATTCCACATCACCAGTGGAGATCCCAAGCAGCGGCGTCGGCTTGGCGGTCGCCTGACGGGTCTTTTCCAAGATCTCCCACAGATCTCCGCGGAGTCCGTCAAAGTCAATGATCCCCATGTCAGGTGCGTGTTGGGCGCAAAACTGAGGCAGACTATCCGCCTGAGGCAGCTGAGCGATACGGCAACCACGCGATTCCAACTCCGATTTCAAAAAATGAATCGATTCAGGATCTTGACCTACAATAACGATGCGCAACATGTTCCCCTTTATTAGTGAAGTAATAAATAATCTAATTATTCATAAATAACAACTAAATTAAGGAGAAAAATCGCCAAAATAATTTCCAGTCATTTTAAAATTACCCTAAAAACCGGATCGTTCGCCTCAAGATTCCTTCTTGCCTGTTGCGCGGTTTGAGTCAAATTTGGTCGCATGGGGCGCTGCAGCCCCGTCTTCCCTGTGATCAGGAACCACTCAATCATCTATGACCAAAATCACCGCTCTCTCCTCCCTGTTCGCCCTCGTTGCCGCCGTTGGTGGCACCGCTCTGCTCAAGGCGCAGGATGTTTCGGAAATCAAGCTGACCGCCGACAAGATTACCTTTGCCTATGATTTAAAGGAGTTCTCCGTAAAGGCCGGCCAGAAGGTCAAAATTTCCTTCACCAATCCGGCCGACAGCGTGAATCTCCAACCCCACAACATGCTGATTCTCAAGCCAGGTAAGAAAGAGGCGGTCGGAGCCCTGGCCAACGCCGGACTCAGCGACCCTAATTTTCTCACCACCAAGAATTGCATTCCCGATTCAGAGGACATTCTGCACCACACCAACCTGCTAAAGCCCGGTGAAACGGGCACCCTAGAGTTCACGGCCCCAGCCGAGGCCGGAGATTACCCCTACATCTGCACCTACCCGGGACACTGGATTCTGATGAACGGGGTGATGCACGTGACCCCCTGATTTGACACGGAGGGCCGCACCACAACAAGTGCCGCGCTCCTGGCATGGGCGCTTCCTCTCCATGGGAAGCGCCTTTTTTGTCTGCCTCTTCCAAGCAAATGACTCCCGTCAGTTCCACTCCGGTATCCTCACCCCCAGAATCCAAGTCCCCCGGCCTCCGCCGAGCCTCGTGGATCGGACGGATGTTCCTGATCCTTGCCGTGGGAGCCTCCTTGGTTGCTTTTCAACGCATCGCGGAGAAACGGGCGCAGCAATTCAACACCGTGGATTCCGAAGGGAAAACGGTGATCTTCGATCACGACCAGCACGCCTATCTCAATGCCGGCCGCATGATGAAGCGGAGCCAGTACACCTATGAAATGCCCCGGCATCGTACCCCCGGGCTCCCGTTTCTGCTGTCATTCTTCTACAGTGAACTGGATGCCTACGCCCCTGCGGATCCCCAGGATCCCCGACGGGTCAGCGAGGGCTACTTCACCAGGGGAAA
Organism: Akkermansiaceae bacterium; assembly: GCA_024233005.1. GTDB lineage: Bacteria > Verrucomicrobiota > Verrucomicrobiia > Verrucomicrobiales > DEV007 > JACKQE01. The sequence continues at coordinate 36,188 of JACKQE010000006.1, forward strand.
GCACTTCGTCATACTGCTCACCATTCTGGGACTTGTGACCATGTTCTTGGTCATCCGACGCTGGCTTCCCGTCGCTGAAAGCCTGCTCTTCCTTTGGATTTGCATGTGGTTGCTCTATATTTTCAAGGCGCCCTTCGTCCGTCCAGAACCGACGTTCTACACGGTCTTCTTTATCGGGAGCCTGCTCACGCTGCAGGTCCTGATCCGTCCGACTTGGCGCGACGCCATCGCCGCCGGAGCGGTCCTCGCGTTTTGCTATCTCCTCAAGTCCGCAGTGCTCCCCTTGTTGTTGTTGTTTTTCGCCTGTTTCTGGCTCAAGCTGGGAGCCAGACTGATGCGGCTCCTCCTGACCCGTGGCAGCAGCCCACCCGATGCCCCGGTAAGTCTCCCCTCCGCTTCGCGGCTCTGGGTCGAAGTGGCCCAGGCCCACACGGTCTTGCTGGTTTTTCTGGGGTTGCTCTCCCCCTATCTCCTCACGACCGCCCGGCAGCACCAGGGAAACCCCTTCTGGAGCATGCACAGCAGTGTTTTCATGTGGACTGACTCGAAAGAAGAGATCTCACTTTGGGCATCACGGGGCATCACGGCAGATTCCGAAATCATTCCTCCGGACGCGCCTTCCGCCCGCAACTATCTGGAATCCCACACGATGATCCAGATCGCGGATCGCTGCTGGCTGGGCGTCCGCAGCGTCTTGCACCGAATCCGGGAGGAATTCAGGGTCCTCTACGACTACACGGTAAAACGGCTGTTGCGTTGCGCCGTTGCGGCCATCCTGCTCTCCCTCCTCGCCTTTTGGCGCGATCTGCGCCGGTATTGGCCAGAAACTCTCTTCATTGTGGGCTATTTCCTCGGGTTTGCCGCCATTGCGGGATGGTACGAGATGCTTAAAACCGGGCCCCGTTTGTTGCTGGTGCTGTTTCCTCCACTGGCCTTCCTCTTCATTTTTTTGGTGCACCGGTATGGCCGACGCATTGCCGTCCCCCAATGGGGTCTGCAAATTGATCTGCGTCGCATCCTGCTGGCGATTCTGACGGTTTATCTGGCTTTTGCCACCCTTCAGGTTTGGCGCCACGACGCCTGGACCATTTTAGGGGCTCAGTGACGTCACAACACCGGAGCCAGAAGACGGACCACGCGGACGAGCAACCGGAAGGCAAAGGACCGCGACCGGAATTCATCCACACTGACCAAGCGGCTATCTGCAAAGTCGTGTTCCAACATCTGCCGCACCTCCGCAACAAACCCCTGCTCCAGACAGACGACAAACAACTCGAAGTTGATCCGGAACGAACGATTGTCGAGATTGGCCGTCCCCACCGCGGCCACCGCATCGTCGACCAAGATGACCTTTTGATGCATGAACCCGGCGGTGTAGCGGTATAGTTTCATCCCGCAGCCCACGGTTTCCTCCAGGTACGCAAAACTTGCCAGATAGACCAACCGGTGATCGACTTTCTCAGGGATCAGAATACGCACATCGACGCCCCGCATCACGGCAAGCTGCAATGCCGCCACCACCGCGCCATCGGGCACGAAGTAGGGTGAAGTGATCCAAATTCGCTTTTGCGCCGAATGAATGGCGTGGATAAAGGTCAGCCCGCAGGTTTCGAGCTCATCGGCGGGTCCGGTGGGGAGGGTCAGAACATGCGCCCCGGCGCATCCCGGACGCGGCGTCCAGTTCCACTCCGGAATAAGGCCCGAGGCCCAATACCAATCCTCGAGAAAACAGTGCTGGATGGACATCACCGCCGGCCCCTCCACACGAACCATCGTGTCACGCCAGCGACCAAAATAATCGTTCCGCCCCAGATACTCTTCCCCAACATTCAAGCCCCCGACAAAAGCCACGTCACCATCCGTCACGATAATCTTCCGATGGTTCCGGAAATTGATCTTGTAGCGGTTTTTGATGAAGTGAATCCGGTTGAAGCTGAATACCTTGACACCACCGTCACGCAATCCCCGCTCATAGGCACGGGGCAATTGATAAGACCCCACGGGATCGTAGAGAAAGTAAACGGCCACCCCCTCGCGGCATTTTTCCAGCAGGAGCAGCTTCAATTCACGCCCCAGAGCGTCATCCCTCACGATATAGAACTGTACCAACACATAATGTTTGGCCTCACGGATGGCCTCAAACATCGCGCCAAACCCAGCCTCACCATCAATCAGGAGCCGCAGGGTGTTTCCAGCCGTGAAAGGAAGCCGGGCCAGATTTTCCAAGGCTTTGAATTCGCCACGGGCTGGCGGTGAGGCGCACCCCATGGCTTCCAGGGACCTCGCAAGCTTGGTCGTGAGCCGATCGAGGGCTTCTTTCCCGCGACGATGGGCAGTCACATAGCCATAAAATTTCCGAGGCCCAAAGAAGAGAAACAGGATCAGGGATATTTCGGGAAGCAACCAGAGTCCGAGAATCCATCCCACCACCCCTTGCGAGGTCCTCCCTGTCATCAGGACATAAACTCCGGCCAGCAATCCAGCCAGGTGGACGCAGAGAATCAGGCCAAAACCAACCCATTGAACCCATGGCACTTCGAAGAGTTCCCGGAGTCCCGCCAACATAAAATCAGATTCTCCTCATTTTTCGGGTGAAAGCAACGATTCTCCAGAATAAAAAAGCACTGTCCCTGCGGACAGTGCTTTCCAAAAGAGTGATTGCAGACAGGATGCAGATCAGCGCGAATAAAGCTCAACGACGAGCTGTTCATTGACCATGGGGTCGATTTCTTCACGCTCGGGAGCCCGGTTGACTGTCCCGGTCAACTTGTCGCGATCCACCGAAACCCAATCCGGGGTTGGACGGCCTTGAGAATTGTCCATGAGGCGCATGGCGAGCTGCTGGGAGCGTGGACCGTTTCCGATGGTGATAACATCACCTGGCTTGCATTGGTAGGATGAAACGTCCACTCGCACGCCGTTTACAAAGACGTGACCGTGACCAACAAACTGGCGGGAAGCGCGCCTGGTGTTCCCGAAGCCCATACGGTAGGCGACGTTGTCCAAGCGCAACTCAAGGAGTTGAAGCAGGATGGTCCCGGTAACCCCGATCCGACGCTGCGCCTCTTGGAAGGTCAGACGGAATTGCTTTTCGAGGACTCCATATTGGAAACGCAGCTTTTGCTTTTCGGCGAGAGCCACGCCGTACTCGCTTTGCTTGCGGCGAGTCTTGCGCGCCCCATGCTGACCAGGAGGGAAAGCACGACGCTCAAGAGCTTTGGATGGACCGAAAAGCGGCACGCCAAATCGGCGGGATATTTTGTCACTGGGACCGGTGTATCTGGCCATGGTAAATACTGAAAAAAGGATGAGTTCGGAAAAATCAGACGCGGCGTGCTTTGCGGGGGCGACAACCGTTGTGGGGGACCGGGGTCACATCTTTGATCCGGGTCACTTCGATTCCCAGAGCCTGAACGGCACGGACAGCGGACTCACGTCCCGATCCAGGACCTTTGACATGGACTTCCACCTGACGGAGGCCATGCCCCATCGCTTGACGACAGGCATCTTGGGAAACCAATTGGGCGGCATAAGCCGTGCTTTTCCGGGATCCTTTGAAACCCATCTTTCCGGCGCTGGACCAGCCGATGACATTGCCATTGGTGTCGGCGACGGAAACAATGGTGTTGTTGAAGCTGGCACTGACGCTCACCACGCCATTGTGGATATTTTTGCTGCCTTTGGCCTTGAGGATCTTTGGCTTTTCGGCCTCCTCGGGATTGAGCTCCAAGAAAATGTCGGCCGCCGTCTTGGGGCGGTCCTGCTTTGGCGGCGCTGGGGCCGTAGCTTCCGGAGCGCTGGTGGGCGCAACAACGGGGGTCTCTGTCTGATCTGCCATGGTCTCTCCGCTAATCTAGGGTTTATTTGCCTTTTTTGGCCGTCCGCATCACACCCACTGTCTTGCGCTTGCCCTTGCGGGTGCGGGCATTTGTGGAAGTCCGCTGTCCACGCACCGGGAGGCCCCGACGATGCCGGATACCACGGTAGCAATTGATGGAAGTAAGGCGCTTGAGATTGCTCTGCAGTTCCCGGCGAAGGTCACCTTCAATCACCAGGCCGGACGAAGTCACGGCGTGAGCGATTTTGGAAAGCTGATCATCGGTCAATTGACCGGTCCGGATGTTGGGATCAACACCGGCCTGCTCCAGAATCCTTTTTGTGGTGGTGGCACCAATGCCATAAATATAGGGAAGTGACGCCTCAATGCGCTTTTCGTTGGGAATTTCGACTCCGAGTAATCTTGCCATGACGTTTGGTGTTCCGGATAAATAATAAAAAAATGCCTGAAGCGTCGCCCCTCAGCCCTGCCGTTGCTTGTGACGAGGGTTGCTGCAGATGATCCGCACCACGCCATGGCGGCGGATGACCCGGCATTCGCCACACAGTCTTTTCACTGAAGGTTTGACTTTCATAAAATACTCGTTGTTAAAAGGTTCCCACTGCTCTGACGTCGCTGATCGCAGCCGCTTGGACTCCCGCCTATAAAGGTGATCCGGGAGGGAGGAGCAAAAAGGGTTGAATTAGTATCACATCATTTTCGCGCTGCAAGCAGGCATTCGCATTTCCGATAGATTTTTGACAATTTTTCTTCAATCAGCAGAGGTTTTGCGGTCAATCGCGCCGAGGAGATCCTTGCCACCCCATCCTACGGGTTTGGCGGCAACGCGGGGACGCGCGGTGAGAACTTCCGGCCCTTCCTCGGTGATGAGCACCATGTGCTCAAAATGGGAGGATAACGCTCCATCCTTGGTCACAATGGTCCATTCATCTTTCAGCACCACCACTTCGGGGACTCCCACGTTAACCATCGGCTCAATGGCGAGCGCCATACCGGCCCGCAGGCGCGGGTTCTCCTTCATGGTGCCACGATCCCAATAGTTCGGCACCTGGGGTTCTTCGTGGAGTTTCTTCCCCACACCGTGGCCGACAAGGTCCCTGACCACTGAAAAGCCATAGGTGGTGACGCAATCCTCGACCGAACCGCAAAGTTCACTCAATTTCCCGCCTGGAACGGCATGGCTGATGGCGATTTCGAGCGATTCTTCGGTGGCCCACATGAGTTTCTGAGCTTCCGCGCTCATGCCTCCGGCTGAAACCGTCATCGCATTGTCACCGACCCAACCTGCTTCCGTGATGATCCCGACATCGATTTTCACCAAATCTTGAAGGTGAATCACCCTGGGGCCGCCAATGCCATGAACGACTTCGTCGTTGATCGAAATGCAGATGTGCCCGGGAAATTTTCTGCGGCCTTGTTTGTAATGGTAGAAAGCACTCCGACAGGAGCGTTCCTTCATCAATCCAACCGCGAATTCTTCGACCTCGCGGGTGGTTACCCCAGGTTTGACCTCCCGGGCTGTCAATGCCAAAATTTCTGCCGCAATCCTGCCCGCCTCACGTAGATGATCCAGTTGACGTCCGTGGCGGATGGGGATGCTCATGGGGATTCAACTTCCTGATCAAGCCAAAACCGGACAGAGGGGGGACATCTGCCCGAAAAGCCCCTCGGGACCAACAGGCCGAAACTCGGCGACTATACCTGATGGACTTGGGTCGAGCTGTAAATATAGAAGCTGACCGCCACCAGAACCAGGATCGCAGCGAGGATCCAGAGCCAAAGGAGCGATCCCTGCGGTGTACCGAGTTGACCGACAGGTTTGTTGTCGTAGCGACCACGGATTTTCCCTTTTCTGAGAAAGCCGTCGTAGTGGCGCTGAATCAGGTGGGTTTCCACCTGCCTCATGATGTCAAGGATTACCCCCACCATGATCAGAAGGCTGGTGCCACCAAAAAGGCCCGCGGCAATAGAAGGCACTCCAAGCGCACGGCCCAGCACGGCGGGCAGCACATAGATGAAAGTCAGGAAAATGGCTCCGGCAAAGGTCAGCTTGCTCATCGTGGAGTCCAAAAACTCAGCCGTGGGCTTGCCTGGTCTGACCCCGGGGATATAGCCTCCATTGCGCTTCAAATCATCCGCAATTTGGGCAGGTTGGAACATGGTGGCCACCCAAAAATAACTGAAGAAGAAAATCAGCAGGCAGGAGACGGTATAGAAAACCCAAGGATGGAGCTGACCGTTCAAGATCGCCGCCACTTTCCCCCAACCGCTGTTGCTTTTGGAAAAAGCGCCGATGATCTGTCCGGGAAATGCCAAAATCGCCTGAGCAAAAATGATGGGCATCACCCCGGCGTAATTGATCTTCAGTGGCATGTAATTGGTCTGCCCGCCGACCATTTTACGACCAACCATGCGTTTGGCGTAGTTTACACTGACGCGCCGCTGGGCTTGGGTGATGGCAATGACGGCCGCAATGACCAGCAGCAGGAAGAATACCAACGCCACCAAATAGAGCGGGCGGATCGGATCACCGGCGGCACCGACCACGTAGGTTTTGTAAACCTGAACCAAAGCCCCCGGCAGGGCAAAAATAATGTTCACGGTAATGATGATCGAAATCCCATTGCCAATTCCCCGCTCAGTAATCTGATCCCCAAGCCACATGAGAAGCATGGTTCCCGCGGTGATGATGCAGACTGTTCTAAAATAAAAACCGAATCCCGCATCCGGCACCAGTTCCCGGGTTCCATGGTCGTCGACGATACCTCGCAACATGATGTTGTATTCCGGATGCACCAAGGACCGCGCAAGCAACCACCCCTGCATGATGCAAAGAGCAATGGCGACGTAGCGGGTGTAAAGACTGATCTTTTGCCGCCCGCCGTCCTCTCTGGCCAGCTTGCCAAGCTGCGGCACGACCGCCGTAAGCAATTGCAGCATGATGGAGGCGCTGATGTAGGGCATGATGCCCAACGCAAACAGGGCGCTTTTTTGCAAGGCGCCACCACTGAAGACATTCATCAGGGAGATCAGGGTCCCCGCCCCTCCCGAACCGGACTGCGACTGGGCTTTCTGAACCAACTGGTCGAGTGCCACGGTATCGACCCCGGGCAAAGGAATCATCGCCCCCAAACGGACAACCACGATGATTAGCAACGTGAAGAAAATTCGCGTGCGTAGTTCAGGGATCTTAAGAGAGTTGGCGAATGCGGAAATCATCGGGGGAGTTCGCTGAAGCTGGCAAAGAAACTGGCTGACGGATCACTGTCGGACGGGGTCGACCCGCCGAATCAGGCGTTGGAGACAACCGTGCCGCCGGCTTTCTCGATCTTCTCCTTGGCGGTGGCGCTCAATTTGGAGACCTCCACCGTCAACTTGCGTTGCAACTTCCCGTCACCAAGGATTTTGATGCCGTCGAAGACCCCGCGAACCAATCCCGCTTCCCGAAGAGTCGCTTCGTTGACAGTGGCACCGTCTTCAAAGCGGTCATTCAAATCGTCCACGTTGAGGACGGCATAGTTCACCCGGAACTGGAAGTTGCTGAACCCTTTCTTGGGCAGACGCCGGTTCAAAGGCATCTGGCCCCCTTCAAATCCGGGGCGGATGGAAGCACCGGAACGGGCTTTTTGTCCTTTGTGTCCTTTGCCACTCGTTTTACCGAGACCGGAACTTTCCCCACGACCCAAACGCTTTTTACGGTGCTTGGCTCCGGGACGGGGCTTCAAATCGTGCAGTCGCATAACTACTGGTTTCCTCTAAAATTATCGTTGTTCTCAGACCTCAGAGGGCCTTTTTTTCCGGGAGCTTTTTGCCCCGGCCGGCATAAACCTGTTCTCTGGTGCGCAGCGAAAGCAGCGCTTTCAAGGTGGCCTTGACCACGTTGGCGTCGTTGTTGGATCCAAAGCTTTTGGAAAGCATGTCACGGATCCCCGCCGCCTCGGCAACGTAGCGGACACCGCCCCCGGCAATAACCCCGGTTCCGGGTGACGCGGGACGAAGAAGCACCTTGCTGCCACCGAATTCGCCCACCACCGCGTGGGGGATGGTGTGTTCGGAAAGGGGAACTTTGACGAGAGATTTCTTGGAGGCTTCGGTGGCCTTGCGGATGGAGTCGGCCACTTCGTTGGCTTTGCCGAAACCGTAACCAACCCGGCCATTTTTGTCACCGACGACCACCAAGGCACTGAAGCTGAAACGACGACCGCCTTTGACGACCTTGGCACACCGGTTGATGTGAACCAGTTTTTCAATCAACTCAGGACCTTTGCCCTCCCCTTCCATGTCGCCCAAAATTTGCTCAGCGCGACGGAGGCGGTCGGATTTGCGTCCAGGTTGGCTCTGGGCCGGTGCTGAGGCAACAGCCTCCGGAACAACCACTGCCACCTCATCGTCGGCGGGAGCGGCTGGATTCTCTTCAATTGTATTGTCGGTTGCCATGGTGGTCCTTTTCTGAATGTTGCCCGGCGTTTGGGCTTAAAATTTCAATCCTGCCTCACGGGCCGCATCAGCCAGGGCTTTAACTTTTCCTGAATAGGCGAAGCCGCCGCGATCAAAGACGACCGCTTCAACACTTTTGCCCTTGGCTCGCTCCGCGAGAAGCTTCCCCACCTTTGCTGCCGTGGTGGCATTGGCACGGGACTCACCCACCTCTTTATCCTTGGTCGAAGCGGACACCAAAGTGACCCCCGCCGTGTCGTCGATGACCTGGGCGTAGACGTTTTTGTTCGAGAAAAACACAGCGAGACGCGGACGGCCGACAGTGCCGGAGATCTTGCGGCGCACCCGTTGATGGAGGCGTTGGCGGATCTGCTTGCGATTGATGATGCTCATGACAGTTTGCCTAAAATGAAGGGTTATTTCTGAACGCTCTTGCCGGCTTTACGGCGGATGATTTCGCCCTTGTAGCGAACGCCTTTACCCTTGTAAGGCTCAGGCGGGTAGTAGTTCCGGACATCGGCGGCAAATTGTCCGACGATCTGTTTGTCGATCCCTTCGATGCGGATTTTGGTGTTCTCTTCAACCGTCACTTTCACACCGTCCGGGATGGGGTGCTCAAGAGGATGACTGTAGCCAAGGCTCAGATCAAGCAATGAGCCTTTGACCACGGCACGAAAACCGACTCCGATGATTTCAAGGTCTTTCTGAAACCCCTGGCTCACACCGACCACCATGTTGGAGATCAAAGCACGGGCCGTCCCATGCAAGGCTTTGAGCCGACGGTCATCACCGTTCGAATTGAGAAGCGAAAGTTCACCCCCGTCCTGATTCAGCGAAATGCCTTGGGGCAGCTGCCATTCCAGCCTGCCTTTGGGGCCTTCCACCGTAACCTGGGAGGTTTCATCCACCTTCACCGACACCTTCTCAGGAAGGCTGATACTTTTCTTTCCTACTCGCGACATGGCTCGTGGTGTTCGTGCTAGTTCTAAATTTTGTGGGATTCGGCAAACAGTTCAGCTTACCAGACCGTGGCCAGCAACTCGCCGCCAACGTTTTCCTTGCGGGCGCGGTGCCCTGACATCACGCCTTTCGGGGTGGAGAGTATGGCGATACCCATCCCGTTGAGCACCCGGGGAATTTCATCCACTCCGACATACTGACGACGACCGGGGCGACTCTGGCGCTTGAGATCCGTGAGAGCCGGCACTTTGTCGGTGAACCGTGGCTTCACTCGAAGTTCGGAACGAGTCCCTTCAGTCGCCAGTTCATAATTCCAGATGTAGCCTTCTTCCTTCAAAACGGACGCGATGTCCGCCTTGATTTTGGAGTAAGGTGCCACGAACTCCTCTTTGCCCGCGCGGCAGGCATTTTTCAGGCGGGTCAGGAAGTCGGAAATGGGATCGGTCAGTACGGCCATGGCAATGTTACCTCGTTGTCAGTTTCAAATATTCAAGAATCTTGGAGCGTTCAGGCGGCGTCAGCCTCGGGCGCATCCGTGCCCTCTCCGGTCTTAACGGGTTGGCTTGGCTTGCGGAAACCCAATCCCAGCAAAGTCAGCAATTCCCTTGCGTGATCGTCACTGGTGGCGGTGGTCACGATGGTGCAATCGAAGCCGATGGTCCGCTTGACCTTGTCCAGTTCGATTTCCGGAAAAATCGTGTGATCAGCAATCCCACAGGTGAAATTTCCCCGCCCGTCAAACGTCTTGGACGACAACCCGCGGAAATCTCGGATGGTGGGAATCGCAATGTTGAAGAAACGGTCGATGAACTCCCACATGCGCCGTCCCCTCAGGGTCAAACGGGCCCCAACCACATCACCCTCTCGGAGTTTGAAGTTGGAAATGCTGGTCTTAGAACGGGTGGCCACCGCTTTTTGCCCGGTGATGACGCCAAGATCGGCAATCACGTCGGCAGACGCGGCTTTGCGGTCCTCCGCCTTTCCGAAGCTGCTGTTCAAGACGATTTTTTCGATCCGTGGCACCTGGTGCACATTCTCGTAACCGAACTTCGCTTTCAAGGCCGGGACGACCTCTTCGCGGTATTTCTTCAACATGGGTAGTTCCATGACGTGGTGTCTTCTGTTCGAAATTAGATTGGGTTATTCCGCAGTGCGGCGAACGTTCGAGATATGAATCGGGCCTTCTTTGGTCACGATTCCTCCATCCGGACGATCCTGACTGCGGCGGACGTGCTTTTTGATGAGGCGCACGCCCTCAACGAGGACCTGGCTTTTCTCCGGAAACACTTGGAGCACTTTGCCAGTGGCTCCTTTGTGGTTGCCGGCGATGACAACGACTTGGTCGTTCTTTTTGACGTGTGTTTTGATTCTGGCAGCCATCACAGTACCTCCGGGGCGAGGGAAACGATTTTCATGAAGTTCTTCTCGCGAAGTTCGCGAGCCACGGGGCCGAAGATTCGGGTTCCCTTGGGATTGTTGTCTTTGTCGAGGATCACGATGGCGTTGCCGTCAAATCGGAGCACCTGTCCATCCTCGCGCTTAATTGGAGCTTTCGTCCGCACCACCACGGCACGGACCACGTCCCCCTTTTTCACGCTGCCGGAGGGGTTGGCCTCACGGACGTTGGCGGTGATGATGTCTCCGACCCCGGCGCTCTTGGTGCGTTTGCCAAGAACACCGATCATCATGGCCACACGGGCACCGGTATTGTCGGCGACCTGTAATACGGATCTTAATTGAATCATGACACGTTCTCCCAGACTCTGCTAGCGTTAATTAATATTTTTGAATGTCGGGTCCTTCTCCTCAAAGAAAGAGAAGAAGGAATCAAATCAATGGGCGAGCACCTCCAGAAGCGTCCACCGCTTCAGCTTGCTCAAAGGCCGAGTCTCCATGATCCGAACCTTGTCACCAACTTTTGCCAGACCTTCCTCATCATGAGCATAGAGGCGCTTGGTGCGCTTGATGATCTTCTTGTAGCGGGGATGGGGGACACGACGGACCACATCAATGGCGATGGTTTTGGTCATCTTGTCCGACACCACAACGCCGATCCGCGTCTTGCGTTGCACGCGTGGTTTGGTCTCTTCGGTTTGGTTCGCTTCACTCATGGCGGTGTGCTGCTGGGGTCTGGAAAAGGGTGGTATTACTGGGCAGCGGCCTGTTTCCGCTGGGTAAAAATGGTCTCGATGCGGGCCAGTTCACGACGGACCTGGCGGAGGCGGGCCGGATTCTCGAGTTGGCCACTCTCCTGCTGGACGCGGAGATTCACCGTCTCGGATTTGAGATCTCTGCGCTTGGTTCCCAACTCATCGTTGGTCAGTTCCAGCAGCTCTTTTATTTTGGTCGTCTTCATACTCCAGCTTAGCGTTTAAAATCTTGTTGTTGCGGATCCGGCAGCATCACTCGATGCCACGGGTCACAAACCGGCAACGGATGCCCAGTTTATTGGAAGCCAATCGCATGGCTTCTTTGGCGGCGGACTCGGACACACCTGCCACTTCGAAGAGCATGGTGCCGGGCAACACGACCGCAACCCAGAATTCAGGTGCGCCCTTGCCTTTACCCATCCGGGTTTCCGGCGGACGCGCGGTCACCGATTTGTGTGGAAAAATACGGATCCAGACTTTGCCGCGCCGTTTCAAATAGCGGTTGATCGCAATACGGCAGGCTTCAATCTGGTTGTTGGTGATCCAGGCTCGACCCAACGATTGCAACCCGAATTCCCCAAAGCTGACCCGGGTTCCGCGCTGGGCATTCCCTGCACGACTTCCGCGGTGGCTTTTGCGGAACTTCATTCTGCTCGGCATCAATGGCATGGCAATCTCCTCTCGACTCTATTAAAATAATTGGGTTATAAAGCGGCAACGCTCTCAATGGGAAGCGCCACCAGGGGCCGGAGCGGCAGAGTGCCCCGGACCATTGTTATCACGGCGACGGTCACCGCGGTCTCCGCGATCCCGCCGATCGCGTCCGGCACGGGCCGTTGGCTGGGCATCTTCCCGGCGGTTGATCCAGCATTTCACCCCGATGGTTCCCCAAACGGTCTGTGCTTCGGCGAACCCATACTCGATCGGGGCACGGAGTGATTGCAAAGGCACTTTACCCTCACGGTACCACTCCGCACGGGCGATGTCGGAACCTTGCAGACGTCCGGCGCAACGGATCCGGATGCCATCGGCTCCGAAATCCATGGCGGTTTGAAGCACGCGCTTCATTGCCCGGCGGAAAGCAATCCGGCGCTCGAGCTGGGTGGCGACGGTTTCAGCCACGAGTTGGGCATCCAACTCCGGCTGCTTGATTTCGTAAATATCGATCTTGACCTGCGCACCGGAGCACATTCCGGAAATTTCGGCGGTCATCTTCTCGATTTCAGAACCTTTCCGTCCGATCACCAAGCCAGGACGGCTGGTGTGCAGGGTCACACGGACACTGTTCCAGGCGCGCTCAATGACGATCTTGGAAATGGCCGCTTGCTGAAGCTTCTTTTTAAGGAAGTTGCGGACCCGGATATCGTCGTGAAGGAAACCGGCATATTGGCTTTCCGGTGCGAACCACTTCGATCGCCAGTCTTTGTTGACGGCGAGGCGGAAACCGATTGGATTGACTTTCTGTCCCATGGGGCTTTTCTCCTAATGAAGTTCTTGCAGTAAATTAATTCCCGGTTTTCACACCGAGGCGGGCATTGTCCTGGCGCGTCGTGCGCTTGTTCAGCACCGCCGTGTCATCCGTGAGGACAATCCGGATGTGGCTGGTCCGTTTGCGAATGGGAGCCGCCGAGCCACGGGCACGGGGCATGAATCGCTTCAAAGTCGGTCCTTCGCCAACAGTGGCTTCCTTGATGATAAGGGTGTCCACGGACAATTCGAAATTGTTCTCCGCGTCAGCCATGGCTGCCTTGACCGTCTTACCGATCAACTGGGCAGCTTTCCGGGGGGTAAAGCGCAGGATGTCCAAAGCGGCGGAAAGCGGCAACCCCTGAATGGCACGGGTCACGTCACGGGCCTTTCGGGCTGAGATGCGTGCGTGCTTGAATGTGGAAGTAACGTCCATGTGAACTCGTGTAATGTTAGAGTGATGCTGTTAAATCAAAGTTTGTCACCGGCACGCAGTTCGACGCGATCGCCGACCTTCACGTCCTCGCCGGACTGGGATCTCTCGCGAACCAAGGCTCCGGCAATGCTGTCCCTCACGTCCACCACCAGGATAGAACCGACCGCACGATCCTCACGATAAACCGCGAGGGGCATTCCGACCCGCATCCCAGAAGTTTGGCCAAGATTCAAAACAACCAAACCAATCTTGGGATCCACCGAAACCACACGACCTTGGGAAATTCCGGGGATCACTCCGGGAGTAGGCGATTTATCATGGGCGAGCAGGGCACCTGAATTCTCGAGAAGTTTTTTGACCTTCGCAACGGCACCTTGCACGGCAACGGCATCATCAGGAACGCTAAGCATTTCCAAGACCCCCTCCACGACGCGGCCTAACTGCGAGGAGACCTGCGAAGCCTCCTCCCGGGCGGCGTCCCGCTCGCGGACGGCTTTGAGCAGGCGTTGCTCAATGGCATGGGGATCGGGATTGAGAACGTCCACACCGAGTGACTCTAATTGAATCACCGTTTGTTTGTAGGCCGCCTCGCGTTTTTCCAATGCACGGTTGGCTTCGGCAAGGCTGACAGCCAGACTTTGATTTTGCTTTTCCAACGCTGCCGATTTTTCCTGGGCTGCTTTGACCTGCCTTTGAGTGGCTTCCAAAGCGGCACGCAGTTCCTGAATCTCAATATTCTCTCCCTTGGCGGGAAGCGCGACCGCCTGTTGGGCCAGGCCGGATCCAACGCCAACCACACATCCCACCAAACCGAGAATGGCACAATGCCACCCACGATGGAGGAAGGAGAGATGGAATAAGGAACGGTTCACGGAAGTATCGAGATGTTGCCCAAAGGCTCGGTCGGATTAGCCTTTGATCTTGGGATTGTGACCACTATGACCGTTGAAACGACGGGTCGGAGAAAATTCACCAAGCTTGTGTCCGACCATGTTTTCCGTGACAAACACGGAAAGGAAATCCTTGCCGTTGTGCACCATGAAAGTGTGTCCAACAAAGTCGGGAGTGATCATGGACCGGCGTGCCCAGGTCTTGATCGGACGCTTGGAATTCGTGTCGTTGAGTTTGTCAATCTTGAGCAGAAGCTTCTGATCGACAAACGGTCCTTTTTTGAGTGAGCGGCCCATGGGAAGGTATCGGAATTAGAGGTGCAAAAAGTTGCGGGTTACCGCTTCTTGGCGGAGCGGCTTTGAACAATGAGTTTGTCGGTCGATTTGAAAGGCTTGCGGGTTTTCTGCCCTTTGGCATGCCCCCAAGGGCTCTTCAAGTGCTGGCGGCCACCGCCGGACTTGGACTTACCTTCACCACCACCGTTGGGGTGGTCGACCGGATTCATACACATCCCACGGACAGTGGGACGAACGCCGAGCCAGCGGGTCCGACCCGCCTTGGCGCTGACAACGTTCATGTGTTCGGAGTTGCCGACCACACCGATGGTTCCGTAGCAACGCACGTGAATTTTGCGGATTTCTCCGGAAGGCATTTTGACCAGGGCATAATCACCCTCACGGTTGGACAGAATGCACTTCTGACCGGCGGCACGCGCCACCTTGCCACCACGACCTTCGGTGATTTCGACGTTGTGGATTTCAGCCCCCATGGGGATCTGACCCAACGGCATGGCATTGCCGACCTGTATCGGCACACCCGGTCCCGCCTGAATGGTTTGCCCAATCTCCAAGCCTTTCGGGCAAATAATGTAGCTTTTCGTGCCGTCATCGTACTGCACCAGCGCGATCCGTGCTACTCGGTTCGGATCATACTCGACGGCAATCACCTTGGCGGCATCACGACGGGACCGTTTGAAGTCCACGATGCGGTATTGCCGCTTGTGCCCACCACCAACGTGTCGGCAAGTGATGCGTCCGTTGTTGTTCCGCCCACCTGACTTCTTGAGAGGAGCAAGCAGGGATTTCTCCGGCTTCTTTTTGGTGAGTTCGGCAAAATCCGGCAGCAACTTGTAGCGGCTGGAAGGAGTGAAAGGTCTGACTGACTTGAGCGGCATGACTGAGTATCAGGTTGTCGTTTCGTGTGGGTTTGGGTCCTCTTACACGAGGTCAAGGCTTTCGCCTTCCTTCAAACGGACGATGGCTTTTTTCCAATGGGCGGTCCGACCGAAGTCGGCGCGGCGCTCCCGCTTCTTTTTGCCCCGGCAATTCAGAGTGCGGACGTCGGCGACTTTCTTGCCGAAGGCACGCTCAACGGCCTGCTTGATCTCCAACTTGTTGGCCCGCCGATCGACACGGAAAACATACTCGTTGTTCGTTTCCGTGAGAATGGTTGCCTTCTCGGTGAGCCGGAGCTTCTGAATGACTTGGAGAATGTCCTTCATAATGAGGTGCGGTAGTAAAGTGGTTGAATGCGCTGGGCTTACTTGCCATTGACTCGTCCGGCCAGTTCGGCCATGGCATCCCCCACAAGGAGGATCTTGTCATATTTCAAAAGATGCTCGACGTTAACCTCGGCGGTGGACATGAGCAGCGTATCCTGAATGTTCCGTCCAGCCCGCTTGGTCATCTCATCAAAGCCCTGGCTCACCACCAGAAGGGATGCGTCGGTGACCACCTTGGAAACCTGTCCGACAAAGGATTTGGTTTTGCCATCCTTGACCTCAAAGGTCGCCTGATGGAGGACATCCCCGTCTTTGAGACGCTCACTGAGAGCCTTGACAAAAGCAAGCCGCTTCGTGGTGCGGTTTACTTTTTTGGAGTAATCACGGGCACGAGGACCGAAAGCAACCCCGCCCCCTTCCCAATGGGGAGGGGCGTTGCCACCGGAACGGGCGCGACCGGTGCCTTTTTGCTTCCAGCCCTTTTTGCCGGTCGCAGCGACCTCAGAACGGGTCTTCGTGTGCGCTGATCCGGTCCGGCGATTCGCCTGCATGGCAACAATCATGTCATGCACCGCCTGGGTGCCACGACCATCTTCGATCACGGCGATGTTGGCGCTCTTCGCGTCCTCCAATGTGAGAGTCTTCGCAGCCATGGGTCAATAGTTCCTCTGGTAGTCTTTAAAATAGCTTCGTTTTGCGTTCCGCTTACTTGGCGGCTGGCGCGTTCTTTTTCTTGGCCGGACGGATCACGACGTAACCTCCACGGGCACCAGGAACGGCTCCACTAATCAGGAGCACATTGTCATCAGGACGCTTGGCCACGATCTGAAGATTCTGCACCGTGCGGTTGTAGTTACCCTGGCGGCCAGGCATTTTTTGATTCTTCCAGACGCGTCCCGGAGTAAGACGACAACCGATGGAACCGGGACGACGATGCATCATGGAACCGTGGGAGGCTGGCTGACCGGCAAATTTGTAGCGCTTCACCGTGCCTTGAAACCCCTTACCTTTGGTGGTTCCAATGACGTCGACCCACTGGCCTTCCTCAAAGGTGTCGATCCCGGGATGCGTTTCCGGGGTCGCCTCACCGTCGGCAAGACGGAACTCGCGCACTTCCCGTTTGGGGGTTTCCGAACCGTGCTTTTTGAAGTGCCCCATGGCGGGGCGATTGACCCGGGCTTCCTTCTGGTCGTCGTATCCGACCTGAACCCCACGGTAACCGTCCTTCTCCAAAGTTTTCTCCTGCAGCAAAACATTGTCCGCCACGTCGATGACAGTGACCGGGATCGCCACACCCTTGTCAGTGTAGATGCGCGTCATGCCGACTTTTTTCCCGATAATCCCGATGCTCATAACTTGCCTCGTTTAAAATAATGTTGTCGAAGATGCCCCAGGCAGTCTCAGATTTTGATGGTGATGTCCACGCCGGCCGGAAGATTCAGCTTTTTCAGCTCGTCGACGGTGTGTGCGGTTGGATCCACAATGTCAAGCAACCGCTTGTGGGTGCGGATTTCAAATTGGTCCGCGGACTTCTTGTCCACGTGGGGTGAACGGTTCACGGTAAACTTCTCGATGCGCGTTGGCAACGGAATGGGGCCGGAGACCCTTGCCCCGGTGCGCTTCGCTGTCTCCACAATGTCGGCTGCGGATTTATCCAGCAGACGATTGTCGAACGCCCTGAGTCGGATTCTGATGGTATGCATCGCGTTTGTTCCTTCCGGTCCTGAAATGGTTTACTGAAAATTACGGTCTTACTTGCCTCCACCACGCTGCTCGACAATCTGGTCGACGATCTGGTTGGGCACTTGTTCGAAATGCGAAGGTTCCATGGAGTAGCTGGCGCGTCCGCTGGAGAGCGAGCGCATGTCGGTCGAATAACCGAACATTTCAGCCAGAGGAACCTCGGACTTGATGATGGTCAAGCCTGCCTTGGAATCGATCTGCTGGATCTTGCCACGGCGCCGGTTCAAATCCCCGATAATGTCACCCTGATACTCATCAGGAGTGGCCACTTCCACACCCATGATGGGCTCGAGAAGAATGCTCTTGGCTTTACGGAAGCCGTCTTTCACCGCGAAGATCGCAGCCATCTTGAAAGCGTTTTCGTTGGAGTCAACCTCATGGCTCGACCCGTCGAGCAACTCGACATGAACATCGACCACCGGGTAGGCGGCAATCACGCCATTCAACATGGCTTCATTGACACCGGAAATACAGGCGTTGATGTATTCCTTGGGAATCGTGCCGCCAACCACCTTGTTCTCAACGGTGATTCCTTTGCCGCGCTCGCTGGGATAGACCTTGAGAACGACGTGACCATACTGGCCGCGACCACCGGACTGCTTGACAAGCTTGCCCTCACCATCGGAAGCCACGGTGATGGTTTCGCGATAGGCGATCTGCGGTTTGCCGGAAGTGGTTTCGACATTGAATTCCCGCTTCATGCGGTCCTGGAGAATCTCCAAGTGCAATTCGCCCATGCCGGAAATGATGACCTGACCGGTTTCCTCGTCCGTCTTGACAACGAAGGTGGGGTCCTCCTCAGAGAGGCGCTGCAGGGCAGTAGCCATGCGCTCCTGATCCCCTTTGGTCTTAGGCTCGATGGACATCGAGATGACCGGTTCCGGGAAAGCGGGCGGCTCGAGAAGGATTTCAAAATCCTCGTTGGCCAAGGTATCCCCGGTGGTAACATTCTTAATGCCGACAATCGCGGCAATATCACCGGAGTAACAGGTTTCGATATCCTTGTGCTGGTTCGATTGGATCTGGATCAGACGACCGATCCGCTCCCGCTTGCGGGTCCTGGGATTGTAGACGGTATCCCCCTTGGAGACCGAACCGGAATACACCCGGATGAAGACCAACTTGCCGACAAACTTGTCACTCCAGAGCTTGAACGCCAGCGCGCAGAATTTGGCATTGTCACTGGATGGAGCCTCCACAACAATCTCTCCGTCATCCGGGGACTGCCCCTTCGCGGGCGGCAGATCAAGCGGACTGGGAAGGTAATCCGTCACCGCATCCAGAAGATACTGGACTCCCTTGTTTTTGAAGGCAGAGCCACCAGCCACCGGCACAATGAGATTGGCAATGGTCGCCCGACGAAGGGCCAGCTTTACCTCTTCAATGGAGATCGGCTCTTCCTCAAGGAACTTCATACCGAGCTCTTCATCGACATCGGCCAGCGCCTCAACAAGGGACGCATAAGCCTCGTCCGCGATTTTCAGCTGTTCCGGCGTCAGGTCCAGCACCTGCCAGGTCGAACCAAAGACATCATTGTCGGAGAAAATGACCGCTTTTTTGTTGATGACGTCAATCTGGCCCTTCAACTGGTCTTCTGCGCCGATCGGAATAAGGATAGGATGAGCATTGGCCCGAAGCCGCTCACGAACATCCTTCACCACATTATCAAAGTTGGCACCGACACGGTCCATCTTGTTGACGAAAACGATCCGGGGAACGCCATAGCGAACAGCTTGACGCCAAACCGTTTCTGACTGGGGCTGAACCCCGGCCACGCCGCAAAAAACAACGATGGCACCGTCAAGAACCCGCAAGGAACGCTCCACCTCGGCCGTGAAGTCCACGTGGCCCGGAGTATCGATGATATTAACCCGCATGTTCTGACCGGCAAAGGCCTTGAAAATGCCCTCTTCCGGGACCTGCTTCCAGGAACAACTCACCGCAGCGGAGGTGATGGTGATGCCGCGCTCGCGCTCCTGCTCCATCCAGTCCGTGGTGGCCGCCCCGTCATGCACCTCGCCGATCTTGTGGATCATGCCGGTGTAGAAAAGGATACGTTCGGTCAACGTGGTTTTACCGGCATCAATGTGCGCGGCAATACCAATGTTGCGCGTCCGCTCCAAGGGGAACTCTCTTTTCGGCGAATTAGGATTCGAACTCATGCTCAAATGTCAAAGGGAAGAAATGTTGACCTGCCTCCGGGCTTACCAGCGGAAGTGCGCAAACGCACGGTTGGCTTGCGCCATCTTGTGAACTTCATCACGCTTGCGAACCACCCCACCCTGATTGGCGCTGGCATCTCGGATTTCGTTGGCCAAGGCAACATGCATGGGCGTTCCACGGCGGTTGCGGGCCGCGTTGACCAACCAGCGCATGGCAAGACTTTCGGAACGGTCCGGCGGCACTTCCAACGGCACTTGGTAGGTGGCACCACCGACACGGCGGCTTTTCACCTCCAGACGAGGCTTGGCGTTCTCCACGGCACGATTGACAATTTCAACCGGATCTACCGCTTCAGTCCCTTCATTGACCCGGAGAATGGCGGCATAGACAATGCGCTCGGCAAGGGATTTTTTGCCCTTGCTCATGACACGGGTGATCAAACGCTCCACCAACACACTGTCGAAGCGTGGATCGCGGCGCTCTTCTTTTTTGTAGACTCTTTTCCTGCGGGCCATGGGATGGGATCTTTCTCCTGGGATTTACAGATAAATGGTTGAACAGCGAAGCCTTACTTCTTCTTACCACCCTTGGCTGGCGCCGCAGCGGCTTGACCAGGCTTGGGCTTGCGAGCACCGTATTTAGAACGGCTCTGGCGGCGTTTTTCGACCCCCAAGGTGTCAAGGGAGCCACGGACAATATGATAACGAACACCCGGCAAATCCTTCACACGACCACCACGCACCAGCACGATCGAATGCTCTTGAAGATTGTGCCCCTCACCACCGATGTAAGCAATGACTTCCTCGCCATTGGTCAAGCGCACCTTGGCCACCTTACGGAGCGCGGAGTTCGGCTTTTTCGGGGTGCGGGTGTAAACTTGAAGACAGACACCCCGGCGTTGCGGGCATTTGTCCAGCGCAGGCGCCTTTGACTTCACCGGCTTGTCTTTGCGACCCTGGCGAACAAGTTGATTGATGGTTGGCATGGCTTATGCGGTTGAAATTGACGTGATGGAATCCAATGGCGCTTTCTTTCTTTCCACTTGCTGTCGCGACAACCGGAGCGATTCCAGAGCAGCCCGACAAAAGTCAGAGAAGAAAAACGCTGCCGGCATTTGGATTCCTCATCCAGCCAGCAGCGCGGGCGGGAATATAGGTGGCAACCCAAATCGCGCAACAGCTTTGCGCTTCTTTTTTGATAATTTTTTTCGACCTCTCTCGGCGGCCTGCCTCCCGGAGCGGTGGGACTGCAGGCACAAATTCATGCAACTCTCACGGATGAGATCATGATGAAAGAGCCTACAGCCTGTCTCCTAGAATGAACAAGCTGGTAGCAGGAGGCGGATTTGAACCGCCGACCAAGGGCTTATGAGTCCCCTGCTCTACCCCTGAGCTATCCTGCCGATTGAGGGGCCGATAAAATGCCCGAGGACAGCAAAGTGTCAAACGCCTTTTCAAGAGTTTTTCCCTACCATGGCGTTCTTCCAACGCCCGAGGCTGATTTACCAGCCCAGGCTTGACTGTTTGCCTTTCTGAAATTCCGGGTGACAGGGGCGTTCCCTTGCCTGATGCTGGTGGGCGTCCGGATGGAACCACCGGCTGCACCTTTGGTTCATGCTTCGATTCTTTCTGAATGCCACCCGGATCCTCACGCTGCTGGCGTGTTTGGCACTGGCACCTGTCGCCATTCTTATCAGCAACCGGGAGGAATCCTTCGCCCGCGACTGGATCATCGTCGCCGCCCCCATTTTGTCGGGAGTCTTGCTTTTGGTTTGGTATTGCCTCCTCGGTTGGGGGCCTTTCCAGATTCGGCTGAAACGGTGCGCCAGAATCTTTGGCGGGTTGGCGCTTTTACTCGTTGCTTTTGTGAGCCTGATGCGGCACGAAGGTTCCAAGGACGGGGGGTCTCTGCCGCGATTCGTTCCCCGGTGGACACCTCACGCCGAAACCGTCACTCCTCCGGCCCCCATGGAGAGTGAAATTTCGGCGGGAGGAAGGGAACAGCCCTCCGCAGCCCCGGTTGGGTCATCGGATTCGGCCCAGTTTTTGGGTCCTCATCGGGATGGAGTTTGGAAGGATTCAGCGGCTTCTCTTGACTGGGCTAAAGATCCCCCGCTGGAGCTTTGGCGGATCCAGGTGGGGCTTGGATGGTCGGGCTTCGCTGTCGCGGGTCCCAGAGCCCTGACCCAGGAGCAGCGTCAGGAACGGGAACTGGTGACCTGTTATGATCTGGCCACTGGGCGCATGCTCTGGAGCCACGGGGACGATGCCCGGCTGCTCGCAGCACCGCCAGAAGGCGGAGGCTCCATGGGCGGCGATGGCCCCAGAGCCACTCCCACCGTGGTCGGTGACCGGGTCTATAGCTATGGAGCAACCGGAATCCTCAATTGTCTGGATCTGTCCACCGGAATGACCCTCTGGACAGTCCACGTGGTGCAGCCCTCACGGGTCCAGCGCTGGGGGATGAGTTGCTCTCCCCTGTATTTGGCACAGGAGCGGCTCATCGTGGTCAACGCAGCCGAAAACGCTGCGCCGACACTGGTCGCTTATCATGCGGAAGATGGTTCACCGGTTTGGACCTATGATGGCACCGGCGCCAGCTACAGCAGCCCCCGGCTGCTCGAAATCAATGGCGTGAAGCAGATCGTGAGCGTCAATGGATCGAACGTCACCGGTCACGATCCCGCCACCGGCCGGGAGCTCTGGCGCTTCGATTGGCCCGGCATTTATCCCAAAGTGGCCCAGCCGATCGCCGTAGGCCCCGACCGGCTGCTCATCACGGCCAGTTACGGAGCCGGCAGCCATTTGCTGCAAATCACCAAAGCCGCTGACGGCACCAGCTCCGCGACCTCGCTCTGGAAAACAACACGGCTCAAAACGAAGTTCAGTTCCCCCGCAGTCCTGGGAGAGCATGCTTTCGGCATCGATGAAGGCACCCTCTCCTGCGTGAGCCTTAGGGACGGGAGCCGGGTCTGGAAGGCGGGCAAATTCGGCTTCGGCCAACACCTGCTGGTCAGGGACCAACTTCTCATCCAAGCTGAGGACGGTCGCGTCGTTGTCGTGCCCGCGTCCCCCACGCCGCCATCCGAGAATCCTCCGACCATTCCAGCGCTGTCCAGCATGACGTGGAATCCCCCGACCCTTGCAGGACGCTACCTTCTGGTCCGCAATGACCGTGAGGCGGTGTGCTACCGTCTCGGCACCAGCAACTAAATCCCACCCCTTTTCAGATGCAGCGCCGCCATTTCCTCTCCTCCACCGCCGCCATCCTCGGCGGATCCTTGGTTCCCCCGGCATGGGCTGCCGCGCCCAAAAAACTCCGGGTTGCCGTTGTGGGTCACACCGGACGCGGCGACTACGGCCACGGGATTGACACCATGTGGCTGGGCCTTCCTGAAACAGAACTGGTTGGTGTTGCCGACGCCGATGGGAAAGGGTTGGCCGCGGCCCTGAAAAAACTGCATCTCACCCAGGGCTTTTCCAATTATGTGGAAATGCTCGCCGACCTTCGTCCTGATATCCTGGCCATCGGCCCGCGGCGCCTTGATGAGCACCGTGACATGGCTCTCGCCGCCGCCGGGGCCGGTGTCCGCGGCATATATATGGAGAAACCTTTCTGCCGCACCCCGGGGGAAGCCGATGAGATCGTCGCCGCCTGTCAGGCCAAAAACATCAAACTGGCTGTAGCCCACCGCAACCGCTACCATGCCGTGCTTCCCAAGGTGGCGGGCCTGATGCAGGACGGCACCCTCGGACGCGTTCTCGAATTCCGCACCAGGGGCAAGGAGGATCAACGCGGTGGCTCTCTGGACCTCTGGGTGCTCGGCTGCCATCTGTTCAATCTCGTGACGACTCTCGGCGGCCCGCCCGTCGCTTGCTCGGCGACCGTGCTGCAGGAGGGACACCCCGTCACACGAACCGACATCAAGGAAGGCGACGAAGGCACCGGACCGCTCGCGGGGAATCAGGTCCACGCCCGATTTGAGCTTGCTTCCGGAATTCCCGCCTTCTTCGACTCGGTGCAAAATGCGGGAACCAAAGAAGCCGGTTTTGGGGTACAGATCATCGGGACCCAAGGGGTGATCGATCTCCGCATCGACCGTCATCCCCTCGCCTTCCTGCGCGCCGGCAGTCCCTTTGATCCGCGGCAAACCTCCCAGCCCTGGGTTCCGATCAGCTCCGCTGGCGTGGGCCAGCCGGAACCGCTCACCACCCTCGGTGAGGAAGTGTCAAAACATTACTCCGGAGGTCGGGATCTTGTCGCGGCGATCCGGGAGGACCGTTCGCCCCTTTGCAGTGCGGAGGACGCGCGGCTCACAGTGGAGATGATTTGTGCCGTTTTTGAAAGTCACCGCCAGAACGGCGCCCGGGTTGCCTGGCCTCTGCGGGAACGAGGCAATCCGCTGGCGAAGCTGTGAGGATCAGCGACGTCGCCCCCGGCCCGTGCCCCCTTCGGAGACCGCCCGCAGAGCCACCTCCATCCGCTGACCGCAGCCTTCCCCCCCGGCGGCACGATCCAGTGTTTCGAGACGCTGGATGAGATCCCGCACGGAGGCGCGGTCTCTTGGGCCGCCGGCGGCTTTGCAGAAATGGGTGCGACAGGCAAAGGGACGGGAGACATACACCAGGCAGCGCCCGCTCGCAGGATCGAGCATCGGACAGGCTCCGTCCTCCGGGAGGCGGAGCTCCCGCCGACCTGTGCCGCGCCAGGCTTTCCATGCCAGCAGAGCCTCCGGCAGCGTCACATAAGGAGTCTCTCCGGTGAGGCGAAACCGGCAGCAGTCTGATCGCCCCACACAGGAACGTTCCGCTGGCCGTTGTTCCAATTCAGCATAAACGGCCCGCACCGCAGCCAGATCGGGTTCCGGATTTGCGCGCGGTTTCTTCATGACTGAGGTGCCCGGCATTCGCCCGACGGCAGACACCATCCGGTGATTTCATGCCCTGTCCACTTCGTTTGAGCCAATCCGCCGTATCTGTCCCGGGATGCCCCGTCACCCAGGGCCGTCCGGAACCGCTCACACGTCCGGTCGACTCCCGGACGCTTCGCCTTTCCCCAACTCCCAGACTACCCAGGCGCAGGCGATCAGGCAGAGATCCTTGCCGATGCCTCCATGCATGTCGCCGATGCTGGCAGGGTGGTTGCCGAGCACCAGCACAATGAGGACTCCCATCGCCAGCGTGGCCGTGAGGACCGCAAGACGCTCCATCCACCCCACGCAGAGAATCACTCCCGCGACGATCATGGCAAGACCCAGTCCTTGGAGAAAGCGTTCCGGATCCGGCCAAAAAAGACCGGAACGCTCTACGGTCTCTGTTTGCATGACTGTCGGCCAGAGGATCTTGGGAATGAGCCCCTCCCAGATCCAGACCAGCCCGAGCGACCATCGGCAGACAATCTTGAGGCGGCGGAGCGAAGCCCCGTGGCGCTTGTGCGGCAGGATATCCATGATGTCAGTGAAGGTGGGCTCAGAGAGGACGGAACGCCGCCACCAGGTACGTCGCAGCGCAGCCTCCATAGGCCACCGTGAGAATAAGGTGCACGACCATGCGGCCGGGAAGACCACGCCAGTGCGACCAACTGTAGTAAGTCCACTGCATCACCCCGCGGATCAGCCAGAACCCTCCAATCCCCGCGGCCAGCCATCCGGCAAGAGAGGCCTCCCCGGCATCATGGGGTCCGGCCATGAGTCCGGCGAAGCGCCAGGTCAGGGTCGCAAAGATGACCAACGTGATCGTGATGAACCATTTGTGGACATGGAAGACCTCGCGGAGGAGCAGTGGCAGGCGCTCCAGATCCGGCCCCCATCGCAGGACTCCAGGAATGGCAAGGTTGAGCAGTGAAATCAGGGCCTGCCCCACGGCAGCGGCTTGAAGGAGATGAGTGAGAAGTTCTGTGTTCATGTTTTTGTCGATGGTGTTGGTGACGGAGTAGTGGAGTCAAACAAGGGAAGGGGAGCTCGGAACGGACGACGCCAGCGGTCACAGAGTTCACGGGCCGCGGCAGGCCATTCTGGGAAAAGGAACGTGAACCCCGACTGCAGCAACCGGGCAGGCACCACTCGGCGGCTTTTGAGAATCAACTCCGTCTCGGTGCCCAGGAAAAACGCTCCCACTTCAAGCATCCCGGCGGTGGCAGGAAGACCCACGCGCCTGCCCCAGGCTGCCCGCAAGGCTCGCATGAATTCGGCATTGGGCAACGGCACGGGTGCGGCGAGGTTGACCGGTCCTTCCAGGAATGGATGCCCGATGATCCAATCAACGGCCCTTATGAAATCCTGGTCATGAATCCAGGATACATACTGCCGTCCGGTCCCCGCGCGCCCCCCGAGACCACGCCTCACCAGTCCCAGCAGGACATCGAAGACGCCGCCCCGGTCGGGACTCATCGTCATCGCCGAACGGAGAGTGACTTTCCTGGTTTGCGGTGTCGGGGCATTGGCCAGGGCCGCCTCCCAGCGGAGGGCAACTTCCGTGCTGAATCCCCAACGTCCCTTTCCGAGCCCATCGATTTGGCCTGTTTCCTCGTCGTTGTCGGCGTCCTCCCGCTCCGCGTAGATGGTCGCCGTACCGGCCTGCAACCAAACCGCAGGAGGCTTCCCGGCGGCAGCGATGGCCTCGCCCACCGCGCGGGTGGAGGCAATCCGAGAGTGCAAAATCTCCTCGCGGTTCCGGTCGTGGTAACGACAGTTCACACTGCGCCCGGCAAGGTTGATGACCACGTCCGCGCCATCGACCACCTGCCACCACGCACCCGCCGATTCCCCATTCCAAGCCAAGGTTCGCCAGGGCGCGGGGCCGGGGCGCCGACTGAGAACAGTGACGTCATGACCGCGCGCGTGAAAGTCACGCGCCAGCAGCGTGCCGACCTGACCTGAGCCTCCAGGAAGAACGATTTTCATAACGAATTCAAATCGTGTTGGTTCAATGGGTTGGATTCCCCAAAGCCGCCCAACCATAGACGGCTGTGAGAAGGACAAAGACGACGGTCAGAGCGTGGTAGCCCCACCGATAGATCCAATGAGTGAGGTAGGGCCGGGCATCGAAAACGAAGATCTGCACCAGGAAGCGCAACCCCCAGAAGGCAGCCACAAAACCACAGATGGCCCGGGCCAAAGGACTCCCCGCCGCCAATTCCGGGGCCTTCCAGACCGTGATCCCGATGAAGGCGAGAATGCACAGCACAATGAAGGCCCCGTAAACCCAGAACATTTGTCGGAGCAACGGTGGCAGCGGGGCGAGAGATGCCCTCCAGGCCAAAGCCCGGGGAGCCAGAGCACTGGCGATGAGAATGCCGCCCTGCAGCAGGGCGCACCCTTGGAGGCAGAGAGTGAGGTCGGTTTTCATGAGATGGGGATCCCGTCCGGGGTGCATGTCCATGCCCATGGCGGGCCTACCAACTCCCCCACCACCGCACCGCCGGAGCCAGGCAACGCTCCAGAAAGGGGCCGTGAAAGAGGAGCGGAAGAGGCAGAATGACGAAAGCCACGGTCAGAAGACGCGCCGGAAAGCCCGTCCAACGGATCCGTCGTTGCCACAACGCACCGATGCCTTGGATCAGAAAATAGCCTGTCGGCAGCCCCCAACCGGCTCCCGCCGGGAGACTGATAACCCATTCATGGGCCAGACCCGAGAGCAGAAAAGCTGCGAGCAGTCCTGTTTCCGCTCCCCAGCGACGGGTCACGGGCCGGAAAAAGGCGGCGCGGGCGACGTCGCTGAAGGCCAGATTCCAGCGCCGTCCCCAAAATTCATCCAGCGACCGGGCGACCCAGGGATCCTGCATGATCCGGGTCACCGGGATTCCTCCCCAGTGCCAGACCCAGGCCAGCAGATCAAAGCAGCCAAAGTGGAGCAGCGCCAAAAGTGCCACCATGCCACCAACTCCCTGCATCACCGGATCCACCGTCAAACGAGGGAGGACCCGGAGGAGCCCCAACGCCAGAACGATTCGGAGGAGGCTGATCCAGGGGAACCCCTCACGCAGGGAGGCTCGTGGCACTCCAGGAGCAAAGGCACCTGCGTCCATTCCAGGCCAAGCCAATCCAAACGCCCAGAGTCGCCATCCCCGGGGACGGCCGGTGGCAGGCAAGGCCCCCAAGGCAAGACCTTTAAAGGCCAGAAACAGCCCCACTGCCAATGTCCACAGAGCCAACCACGGGGCCTGGCCACGGCTCAGCAAAAAGCCCAGTCCCACCGCCCCGACTGCCAGGAAGGTCCAGCCAAGGCGGCCCCGGTCCCGCGGTGGCCGGAGGGCACAAGCCCCCGCCAGGCAATGCCGACGGGCGGCGACCATGCCATAAATTTGGGTGAGGAGACCATGAATGCCGGGCAAAGTCCCCAGCCAGGCGGCGGGCCGGGCCCACCCATAGGCACGGAGACAATGCAACAGGGCATCCACTCCACGCCATTCCACCCCGTCCGCCGTGCGCAGGAGCATCGCGGCCTCGGCCGCTCCGTCCTCGAATGGCGCGATGACAAATCCCCGAGGCTCCAACCAGGGCCGCAAACGGTCCATTGAACCGGTGCAGAATCGACAGGTCGCATCGTAGTAGACGGTTCCTTGAAAGGCTGCTTTCATTTTCTTATTTTCTGTTATTTCTGTCGGTTAAGAAATTCTAAGACAAAAAAAGGGAGGCGTTCTCACCCCTTCAAACCGAGCAAGCGGAACAGCTTGTCTCCCATGCGAAAGAGGCGAACGGCGGTGGGTGTCTCAAGGCGGTTCACTTTCTCGTAGAAATCCACGCCCAACTCGAAAAATTCCTGCAACTGTTCCAGGCGTTGCCTCGTGTGGATCGCCGCCCCTCCCGTTTCCCGGGCCGACTCCTCCACACATTCCCGGAGCATCGCGATGGTCGGATCGATCTCCCGGCGTTTCCGTTCCGTGATGATAACCCGGAACATTTCGAAAACATCTTTCATCGATTCGAAATGATCGCGACGGTCCTCGGGGAGATGGGTCACCTTCACAATGCCCCAGTTCTGCAATTCCTTGAGGCTGTTGCTGACATTGGATCGCGCCACTCCCAGGGTCCCGCAAATCTCCTCGGCATGGAGGGGACGCTCCGCAATGAAAAGGAGGGCGTGAATCTGCGCCACCGTGCGATTGATTCCCCACTTGGTGCCCATTTCCCCCCAATGGAGGATGAATTTTTGTGTTGCCGGAGTGAGATCTTTCATTTCTCTAGTTTCTGTTTTTACAGAAATACAGAAAACAGAATTCGCAAGAAGTTTTTTCTCCAGGTCGCGGTCGGAGGCTTCCGGACCGGGCAGAAACCGCCCCCATTGTCAGCGAACTTTGAGTCCCTGCACTTTGTCCGAGGTAGGCAGATAGCGGTAATACACCTCCAGCATCAAGGTCGCCCAGCAGGAATTGATGAGTTGCCCGTCGACGTAATCGTGGAGCTTGGTGTTGGCCGGCGTCCAGGAACCGTCGGCATTTTGCGCATCGAGGATCTTCTTCTGGAACTTGCCATTGAAGGTATCCCAGGTCTTGCCCCCCTCCATGAAATAGGCCTGCATGTTGTAATACGGCGCGTAGAGATTGGCACTCATGGCGGGACTGGGAAAACTCTTGTCAAGGTAGGCGAGACCTTTCCGAACATGTTCGGAATCCCCTTCGTTCCAAATCTGCAGGGCCAGCACCGCGGCACCGGTCAGGGAAGGTTTGCCGTCCGGCTCGGTTAAGACGTATTTGAATCCCCCGTTGGGTCCCTGGGCCTCCTTGACGCATTTGATGGCTTTGTCCAAGGCCTTGTCGACCCCGCTGAATTTCTTGCCGGTGTTGTGGGCGGCCTTGAGCGCCTGAATCTGCCATCCCCCAACGGAGAGGTCACTTCTCGCGCTCGAGGCCCGATAAGCATAGTCCCAGCCTCCCGCCTTGTTCTGGCCGTCGACGATGATTTTCACCGCTTCGCGCAGGGTGGAATCCAACCTTGGAATTTCGCGACCACTCTCTTTGGTCATCGTAAAAAGCTCGGAAAGGGCATAGGTCGCGATCGCATGTTCATAGACACCGTGGGCGGCGGTTTTGGGTCCGGCCATCATGTCCTTGTTTTTCTTGGCTCCAGCCATGAGATAGAGCGTTCCATTAACCACGGCGTCGCCATATTTGGCAGACTCGGGAGTTTCGCAATGCCCAAGGAATGCCAACAACGCCAGCCCGGTGCAGGCAAAGGGCGCATCCACGCCCCAGGAGCCGTCCGAGTTCTGTTTGGAAGCCAGAAAGTCGAGAGACTTTTTGACCGCGCCTTCCGCACGCTCGTCTCCTCCGCTTTCACGGAGCCGTTTGAGGCGCTGGGAAGCACTGCAGCGGGAACGCATCTGGGCCGGGATGGCGCCCATGTTCGACACATCCCCGAAACCGCTCATCGACATGCCGAAGTCCCCGGCATCACCGGTCGCGCCGATCATCGCGAAATTGTTGTTCGGATCGACAATCTGGGGAACCGCCGTAGGGGAAAAGGCCTCGACCGAGACAACCGGAGTGGCCTGCGACATGGTCGCGGAAGTCTTGCGGGACACCTTGTTGAGCTGGACATTCTCCACCGTGGAAGCCTCCTCGCCCGCCACCGAACTGACCGACAACTGGGGTGGCGCGGAAACCGGAACCGTCAGGGCCACCAGGCCCAGGATGAAGAAAATCGCCGCATGCACCGCGATGGCAGCGGTCAAGGCACCGACCTTTTCTCTGGCATCGCTTTTCTTTTCGGCGGCGTGCACCGCCTCCCCCTCCCCGACGATGAGCATGCGCTCGTGATGCTCTCCGCCTCCTTCCAGCGCAACCACCCTCCCGTGGTCCGGCTCGTCCAGCGACGCTGCGGCGGGAGCGCCCGCGAGCTCTTCTTCCGCATTGATGCCAGGATCGAGGGAAGCCGCCATCCCAATGTGATTCCGGGCAACCGCGACTCGCCCCTGTCCCAGGCAGATACGCCCGAGCAAGAGATGGGCGTGGGCGTTCTGCGGCTGGGTCCGCAGAAAATCTTCCAACAACCCGATGGCCGACTCCACCCCGCTCCCGGTTCGGGAGAGCACGCGCGCGGTAAACAGGAGATTTTCCTCGTCTCCGGGGATCAGCGGGGCTTCCAAAAGTGCCTGGCTGGCTTCTTCCAAACGATGCTGGGTGACCAAACGCTCGACCAGCGATCTCCGGGTCGTCCAGTTGTCAGGGGCAGCCGCCAAGGCCTTTTCTAGGAGAGTGAGATCGTCGGACATGGTCTGTTATGGGTGGTGTTGACGCCGAACATTTCAACACACCGAGGACCAGGAAGCAATGGTTTCCTGTCACTTTCAGGCTAAGTCCACCCGCACGCTGCCATTGCGTGCGCTTTCATAAATGGCACAGATCAAGGCCACGGCACGACGCGCTTCCTCACCGGACACGGAGGGCGCGTGACCAGCCTCGATGGCCCGGACCACGTCCTCGAAGTTCCGCAGGTGACCGGTGAAGTTGATCGCTGAGGGATCATTCGCCCCCAACCCTCGGGCAGCCCCCTGCATCAGCGTGGCGCGGACCTCCTCATCCTCCGGTTGAGGATCAGAGAAATCCCAAACCCGGAAAGCCTCGTCGGCGAGAAAAACGGACCCCCGGTCGCCGCAGAGGTGAACTTCCGCGGGGTGCCCGGTACTCGACCAGCAAGCGGTTGATCCTTGGATGACTCCGCGCGCGCCGCTGGCAAATTCCAAAATGGCCACCGCGGTGTCTTCGACTTCGATGCCGGTGTGGGCAAGGCAGGCCGTGCTCGCGCAAACGCTGGTGACGGGGCCTCCCAAATACAACAGTTGGTCGATCAAATGGATGGATTGGTTCATCAGCGCGCCTCCGCCGTCCAGTGCCCAGGTCCCCCGCCAAGCCCCGGAATCATAGTATTCCTGGGTCCGGAACCATTTCACATAAGCATCACAGAGGCTGAGGCGACCGAACCGTCCCTGGTCGACCGCTTTCTTCATGGCGGCGACCGCCGGATGAAACCGACGGTTGAAGATCCCCGAAAGCGTCACGCCGGCCTTGCGACAGGCGTCGATCATTTGGTCGATCCGTTCTGGAGTGACCTCGATCGGTTTCTCGACAATGATGTGTTTGCCGGCGGTGGCGGCGGCGAGAGCCGGTTCGAGATGGGCCCCGCTCGGAGTGGCGATGGTCACGATTTCAAGCTCGGGATCAGCCAGGAAGGCGTCCAAATCCGTGAAAGCACGGCATCCGAACTCCGTGGCGATCGGTTCAGCGGCATCGGCACGCCGCGCGTAGACCGAGACCAACTCGCTTCCCGTCATGGCCTGGATGGCCCGGGCGTGGAATTTGGCGATCATGCCGGCTCCGATAATACCGAATTTCATAAGTCTGGATCTGAGGAAGGGTTGGTTGAGGGCTGGGAACGGAAAAAGGCAGTGTAAGGGAAAATCCGGGTTCGGAAATCCAAAATGTTCCGCGCAGGCGCGACATTTTCGCTCTCAATCATCGCGCAACCGAACTGAACCGGAGCAGGGGATCTTGACTCCGCGTCCCCTCGAGCGGAACGTCCCGCACGTCAATTCAAGGAAGCGCGCCGCGCGAGATCACCGGTGATCACGAAATTTCTGACTTCGATGGTGCCGCGCAACGCTCGTAGAGCAATCTTTCCGACCGGCAGCGTGTGACTGCCGAGATCGACCGCAGGGCGCCCATTGATGGAGGCGGACAATTTCCCATCCCAACGCTTCAGGGCAACATCCGTCCAAGCTCCGACATCCTCTCCCGTCAATTCCTGACTTCGCATGTCGTCACCGTGAAAGGAGAGTGCCGCGACGGTACCGGAATGCGAGACATCACAGGTCACTTCGCCGAGGGAAAGACGGCATTGGGCGCTCTCCTCCAAGCGAAGTCTGACACTGATCACAAAATTGGCGCCATCGACCGGCAAAACGTTGCAAGAAATCGTGCCACTTTCGGTGGTCGCAACCGCCACCCTTTTTTCACGGTCCAGCCGCCAATGGGCAGCCTTTGCCGAATCGGAAATGGCGCTCCCCTGACAGATCTGCGGAGCCGTGATCCAGTTGCCGACCGAGTCCCCGATTACCGGAGTGACGCTCAAAGCGACGAGGCCAAGCACGGTGGTAGTTTTGAGGGCAAACGATGTCATGGCGGTCAGAAGTTGCATTCACATACCCAAGGAACCGGTTCTTTGGCAGCGTAAAAGCTTTGATCGTCACTCACAAGCAAAAAGTCATCCCTATATCTGATTATCAACGAACAGCACCTACCCCAGGGAAAGGCCTGCAGGAGTGGCAGCGGACAAAGCGATCGCCCTTGCCGGAGTCGCAACCGTCGCCGGATGCTCTCTCCCGGCCAGACAGTGTCAGCCAGCGGGGACGAAAGATGACAACTATGACGCGATCGGGTCATTGCAACCGGTTCACCGATCCTCTATGACAGAGACAGACCATGAAATATTCCGGATTGATTCTCCCCTCCTTGGCCGTTTTCCTCGCCGGCCCTCAACTGAAAGCCGCTGAGGCCTTCGAGATCGGCACCAGCAATGTCGCCGAACTGCCCGCCGGCCGGGAGGTCGATGGCGTCATCGGAGACTTCCTGCTCCGCAATGACAAAGTCGTCGCCGTGATCTCAGGGGATCTCCCCCTGCGCCGAGCCAACATGAGCACCTTTTACGGACCTGACGGAATCACGCCAGGCTGCCTCTACGATCTCTCCGAACGGGGCAAGTCCAACGACCAACTCACCGCCTTCTGTCCGCTCCTGCAACGCGGACCGATCAACCACATCCGCTTGGTGAAGGACGGCTCCGGGCCCGATGGAGAGGTCCTCCTCGAAGTCTTCACCTCTGCCGCCAAATCCGGCGGCGTCGCGACCCTTCATGAATACATCCTTCACGACGGATGGCAGGGGCTGCTCATCGTTTCGACGGTAAAAAACAACGGTCCAGCGGAGGCCAAGGTGAAGCTTTCTGACACGTGGACGCAGATGAAGTCCAAGGGCAGCTCAAGTGGTGTCGACTGGGCCGACGCCTTGGATCCGGCTGACAAATGCGGCTATGCCAGGGGATGGGTGGCGGAAAATGGGGCGCAGCTCCCCCCGGCACCTGAAACAACCCTTGCCCCGGGAGAGGAAATCAAAGTCGCTCGCTTCGTCGCGGTGGCGGACTCGCCCGCCGCCGCCGTGGGACAGGTGCTCACCCGGACAGGGGAAACGGGCACTCTCCGGGTAACGATCAAGGGACCAGACCGCCAGCCCGTGCCGACTGCCCGGGCGGTGATTGCCTATGGCCCGCGCGGAGGGCAGACCGCTCCGGCTTATGCCGATGAGCAAGGGCTCTGCAACGTTCTGCTGCCCCCGGGAAAGTATGATTTCGACGCGCTCGACACTGGACGGACCATGGTTCGACAGTCGACCGAAATCAAAGCCGGAGCGGTCACACCAGTCGAAGTCACGCTCGATGCCCCCACCGTGGTGGCTTTCGAGGTCCGCGACGGCGAAGGCGCCAGCATTCCCTGCAAAGTCCAGTTCAACGCGGAAGGCGACACCGCCAAACCCGACCTCGGGCCGGTCGACCGCGCGCATGGCAGCAGCGACCAGTATTTCTCGGAAAAGGGAGACTTCATGGTGCCGGTGCCTCCGGGCACCTACCGCATCGTCATCACTCGAGGACCGGAGTTCGGACATCACGAGGAAACCGTCACTCTGGCTCCGGGACAGAACCATAAAATTAACACCGTGCTGCGACGCCAGGTAGCCACACCAGGTTGGATCGCCACCGATTACCACAACCACAGCACCCAGAGCGGGGACAACACCTGCGGCACTGATGACCGCCTCATCAATCTGGCGGCAGAAGGCCTCGAATTCGCCCCGACGACCGAGCACAATCGCCTCTATGACTGGCGTCCCCACATTGAACGGCTCGGACTGGCTCCCTATCTCAACACCGTGGCCGGAATGGAATTGACCGGAGCGGGAGCCCATTTCAACAGCTTCCCGTTCCAGCCAGAGCCCCGCCGGCAGGACAATGGAGCTCCCGTATGGCAAAAGGATCCCCGCCTCAATGCCATCGTCCTCCGTGATTTCCAGGGCGCCGAGCCGACCCGGTGGATCCATGTGAACCATCCCGACATGGTGGAAAACTTCATCGACCGGGACAAGGACGGGCGCCCCGATGGCGGTTACAAGGCCTTCGGCCAGCTCATCGATGGCTTGGAAACCCAGAACTACCGCAACTCGGACATCCTCGCCACCGCCCCCTATCGGCTCGTCCCCGGCAAAGGCGGGCTCGGCCATGTCGTCCAGATCGTGCCGGAATTCATCTGGCTGCAACTCCTGAACCGGGGCCTCGCTCCCCGCGCCGTGGCCGTAACGGATTCCCACCAGGTCTATGGCAACGGAGTGGGCAGCTGGCGCACCTATGTCAAAAGCAGCACGGATGATCCTGCCAAGACCGACTGGACAGAGCTGAGCGCCCATTCCAAGGGCGGCCACATGGTGCTCTCCTCAGGCCCCTACCTCGAAGTCAGCACGGCCGCAGGCGCCATCGCGGGAGATCTGGAGCGGGCCAATGGCAGCGTCGCTCTGAAGGTTCGGGTGCAGTGTGCCGACTGGCTCGACATCGACCGCGTGCAGGTGCTGGTCAACGGCCGTCAAGCGCCGGAATACAATTACACCCGGGAGAACAACCCGGAAAAATTCCAGAACGGGGTGGTCAAGTTCGACCAAACCCTGACCATCAAGCTCAGCGAGGACGCGAATCTCATCGTGGTGGCAACCGGAGAAAAGAGCACCCTCGCCAAAGGCTTCGGCACCAGCACCCAGGCCACCCTCCATCCCACGGCCTACAACAACCCCATTTTCATCGACGTGGACGGGAGCGGTTTCCAACCGAACGGTGACACTCTGGGTTACGATCTTCCGGTCGGGGGGCTGACTGTGGACGAAGTACGGGCGGCCCTCCGCCAGCCGGAGAAGCCATGATCATCCTGGCGGCCTGATGGATCCAGCTACCATGCCCGGGCTCGGCTCCCTGCGATTCCGCTATCGTCTCGTCCTGGGATTCTTCATCCTTGCCCTGGTGGTCAGTGGACTCACCGCCTTTCCGTTGCTCGCTGAGCTGCGGCTGCTGGCGCGTTGGATCCCGGCCGACGCCCCCATGGGACCGTGGATCCACCGGGTTCACCTTGGATTGGAGAGCACCTATGCCGCGTATCCGTGGCTGGCCTACGGGACCGATTGGCTGGCCTTCGCCCATCTGGTGCTGGCCATATTTTTTATCGGTCCCTACCGGAATCCGTTGCAAAACCGTTGGGTCATTCAGGCAGGTCTCATTGCCTGCGGACTGATCCTGCCTTTGGCGTTCTTGGCCGGCGAATTCCGTGGCATTCCCTGGGGTTGGCGGTTTATTGATGCCTCCTTTGGAGTCGGCGGAGCCATTCCCCTGCTCTATTGCCTACGCCTCATTTCGGAAATGGAAAAGGCCGCCCGAGGTCAACGGAATGAGCAGCCTGAGACGAACCGCTGAAGATCACTGCTTTTCCGGAGGAGCTGTAACTTCCACCGTGATCGGCAGGGAGTAGGTGGCAAACTGCATGGTCTGCTCCTTGGCTTTGTCTGCGGCGACCTGGGCCGCCTTGTCAGCGGCGGTTTTCAGAGCCGCCACTTTGGCAACCTTCGCATCCGAGTCGGCCACGGCTTTGGTCGCGGCATCCAAGGCGGCTTTGGTGGATGCGACACTCTCCGCCAAGCTGGTCCGGGCGGCATCATCCGCTGCTCCCGCGGCGCGCTGGGTGGCCTCATCGGATGCTTTTTTCGCAGCGGCCAGAGAGTCTTTGATCCGCTTGTTCTCGTTGGCGATGGTGGTGACCAGGGCTTCCACGCGTTTGGCTTCTGCAGCGGCCGACTTCTCTGCTGCCGGATTCCGGCGGTATTTGGCGTTGCCCACTCCCTGCAGAACAAACTGGTAGCGACCCGGAGCGATTTTGAAATTCCCCGAGGGCTTGCAATCGATGACGAGTTTTCCTTCGGTCTGACCTTCCGCGATCGAAATGGAAGGGGCCCCGCGCAGCATCCCGGGGAAACCATGCGCTTCCACCTGGAGACTGCCCTGCCGACGTCCGGTGTCGGTGACTTTGACAGGAATTTCGAGAGACTGGTTCATTGCCACCTTCCAAACCTTGTCCTCTGCCGGGGCGACGGTCGCAGGCTCGGCCTCCGAATCAGCATCAAGAATGGAAAGGACGATCTCCTCATCCACCCGTGACCGGACCTGGGCTTGGTTGGCAAACACCCGCTTGCCCCAAACCAGGGCTCCATTGCGGGCTTCCCGGCGCACCTCCTTGCCGTCAATCATGGCTACCCCTTCGATCTTCACCTTTCCCTGCCAGGACTTGGCGGTCGGTGGTGCCTGCACGGTCACAAACCCTTGGTCGGTCGCGCCACTGAGCACCAGAGGCCGGGAGGTGACGCCTTCGGGCAGTCCGCTCACGGTCACAGTGATGTCCCCTTGGTGGGCGTCGTGACGCAAGGCGATGATCCGGTAAACAAGGGAGCCCCCGGGACGGAGAACCGGCGACGCGGGATAGGCATCGTTGTTGATGGTCTTGGTTCTCTCGGTGCTGGAAAGGAGTTGGAAATCGGGCCGGGGCTGGCGGATCGCAAGCCGGTAGAGATGCGCCGGACTGCCTCCCGCGCTCTGGTTGATGAGAGTGACCCGGTATTCACCATCCTCGTCGGCGGTAAAACTGACGATACAGTCGAGAGTGTCGGCATTCAGATCATCCAAAGCATCAGGAGAATAAAACGTCGGCGGATCGTCATTCTCGAGAATTTTGGTGTAAAGCTCCCCTCCCTTGGGATCGGGCGTAATTTTCTCCAACACGACCAATGGGTCAGCGGCAGTGCCAAGCCGGTCGGAGATGGCTTCGATCCACCAAGTCTGACCTTTCTGCGCTTTGAACCGAAAGGCATCTGCGTCCCCGGGACGGTCGAAACGCCCGGCCACCTCACAGGGCACACTCACGGTTTGCAGTTCCGATTTGGGATCCTCCACCACCACGGGAGCGGTGGCGAAGCCGATGGAAACCGCGTCGGAATTTCCCAACCGATGCTCGAAAACGGGAAGCATGCTTTGGCGCGGTTTCCAGAGCCTGATGCCCTCCGGCACCGAAGGTTCTCCCGGCACCGGCAGCTCTGCGGCCACGGTTTCGAGAGGTTTGCCTTCCCATTCCAAGCCGTCACCGAGGCTGCCACCGGGAAGATTCCTCCCAAAAAAAGTGAACCGGCATTTTTGCCCGGGCAGCCCTGCCGGAGGGAAGACAAAATCAATCAAAGCGGTCCGGGTGACCTGAAGCCGGTAGAAATACTCCGCTCCTCCCCGGTAGAGACTGTCGGAGATGGCGAGAAAATAGTCGCCATCAGAGGGGACGGTGAAATCCACCAAGGGATCGCTGCCAAAATGGTGCCGCGACCCCTCCAACTCGCGGCCGGAAGCATCGGAGAGGGCGAGCATGCAATCGGCCTTGGAGTCGAGCCTCTCGGCAAGCACATGAATGAGAAGACGCTCCCCCTTCCGTCCTGGAAAACGGTACCAGTCGATTCCGCGGTTGTCCAAAGTTCCTGAGACGCCCGCTTCGACGGTGATGGGTAGGGCCGACTCACGGGTGGCATGGGCACCCTCCTCACGCAACTCGACCGCGTCCTTGGAGAGGACCAGGAAGGGACGCGCCGTGGAAAGTCCAAAAAAGCCGAGCGTCCGGACTTCATACAGACCCGGTTTGGCATCAATGGGCACCGTCACCTTGAACCGATCGGGGACGATCCGCGGAACGGGAAACAGGTCTTCGGGAGGCAGGGTGACCGGTGCCACCTTGATGCCGGGATCGGCGAATCGGAGCGTGCGAAGATCGTCAAGGTCAGTTCCGGAAACGGTGACTTCGACCGTTTCGCCGGCCTTGGCGCTGGAGGGGGAGATCACCAGCAGGTCGGGGTTGGGCATGAAGGCGTGCGCCACCGCCACCGTCCCCAGAACACAGAGACCGACCAGAAATAAAACCCTCCTGCCGCAAAAACCCATCCGCATCAATGATTGAAGAGAAACTCTTTCGAATTCATCACCACCCAGAGGATGTCCTCCCAGGCTTCCTGTTCCGCCTTGGCCGGAGACACCTTCGCGGGATCCGCCGCGGAGAGTTCGCGCTTCCGCTTCAGGTGGGCCAGTGCGATCGCAGATTCCTCGTCGGCGGGTTGCCGGCAGAGAGCGGTGAGGTAGACTTCCTGGAGTCGGTCCGCATCGGAACGCTCCTTTTCTTTGGCCAGCAGGGAGGCGCGACCGGTGGAAAGCGCGAGCTTGGCCTGGATGAGGTCGGAATTGATGAGGTGCAGACTCTGACCGAGATTCGCCTCGGTGGTCCGCTCGCATTCGCAGGCGGTGTCCATCTGGGGCCTGCCGAACATGGTAAGAAATTCCGATTCATTGTTCGCTTCTTCATTCGGCAGAGCGACCGCACGGACGCCCGTCGGTTGACGATTGAATGAATTCTGCGCACCGGAGAGATCATTGGCCGCGTCCAGCATGACCTCAGCCGACATCCGTCGGGGATAAAACCGCGCGTAATTCTGCGTGTCATCCGCATTCTGCCCGACTGGTTCGGCGCTCAGTTGGTAAACTCTGCTGTTGGTGATGACACGGATCAGCGCCTTCAGGTCGTAACCGCTCTGGACAAAGTGGGCGGCCAACCGATCAAGCAACTCCGGATGGGTCGGAGGATTGGTGGGCCGGATGTCATCCTCCGGCTCAACCAGCCCGCGTCCGAAAAAGTGCTTCCAATAACGGTTGACCAGCACTTTGGAGAAATACGGATTGGCTGGATCGCGCATCCAATCCGCCAGCGCCGGCCGGGGATCCTGAGCATCCGGAAGGCCCAGGGGCAGCTCCGCCCCCAGCAGGCGGGCCTGAAGCACCACCTTGCTGTTGGGATTCTCCATCTGCGCGGCCTTGCGGTTGTGGTAAACGATGTCCTCTTCGGGCAACTTGCCGATCTTCTTGCGCTCGATCGTTGAGAAGAGCGCGGCGAACGAATAGTAGTCGTCCTGAGTCCATCGCTCGTACGGGTGATGATGGCATTGGGCACACTGCATGCGCACCCCGAGAAACACCTGGGCGATGTCCTGCATTTGCTCCTTGCGGTCGGTGACCACCCGGTACCAGCTCACCGCGGGATTCTCGTTTGCCTTGCCGCTGGCGGTGATCAATTCGGAGGCGAACTGGTCGAAAGGCTTGTTCTGGATGAGAGCGGAGCGGATCCAGGCGTGGAAGGCTTGACTGTCCCGCGAGACCCATTCCGTGCCACCCGCGACTTTGTTGCGCAGGAGTCCGGCCCATTTGCCCGCAAATAAGTCGGCGTAATTGGGAGTCTCCAGGAGGGTGTCGATGAGGATGGCGCGCTTGTTGGGATCGGATGAACCCAGAAAGGTTCTCGTTTCCTCCAGCGTCGGCAGCCGTCCGGTGACGTCCAGGGTGGCCCGTCGCAAAAAGACTCCATCATCGGCAGCCCGAGAGGCTGGCAACCCGAGGACACTGAGCTGCTTGAAGATTTCCGTGTCAATGAAATTGGCCGGCGGGGGATACTGCGCCAAATCCAGCCCCGGACCGACAGGAATGGTGGCACTGAAGACCCCGATCCACTGCTGGAACCGAACCATCACGGAGGTGATGCCAGACTTGTCATCGAACCGAATGAGTCCCGTTTCTCCCGCTTCCGCCATGTCGGGCTGGTTCACGACATACTGGGCCATGCGGGTAATGTCACGGGAGGTGCCATCATTGAAAAAAGCCGTCACCGCGAGCTGCTGCGAACTCCCCGGAGCGGCCACGGCATGCGCGGGGTAGACCTCGATCCGATCAACCACAGGCTCTTTGCCGGACGCCATCAGAGCACCGGCCTCGATCCAACGGCGCAGGGTCCGGTAATCGTCCGAACTTTTCTCCAAACGGGCCCCACCCTGATGGGGGATCTCGCCGCTCGGCTTTTGCAAAAGCAGGCTGCTGTCCGGAGCGGCGATCGAGATCCGACGTCCACGGCCTTTGACCGTCAGCATTTCATGATCCCTCAAGGGATCGAATCCCAACAACGAAAGCTGGAAACCATTGTTCCCCGAGGCTTTGGCATGACAGGCTCCGGAGTTGCAATGGTTGCGCGTCAGCACGGGCATGACGTCGTTGGTGAAGCTAACCGGTTGGAGGTGCCCGAAATTTTCCACCGTGAGAACCAGACTCCCCGCAGTCTTGTCGGGCATCGTTGCGGTGATCGTGGCCCGTCCATCAGACAGCGGTGTCACCCAGCCCGAGGCGTCCACCGTGGCCACCACGGGAGGAGTCACGCTGTAGGCAACTTCCCGGGTCACATCGCGCCCGCCGTTCATGACAATGAGTTGCTGCCCCGCCTCCGGACCATTGAGGACCGCCTCTGCCGCACCGGACCGGCTGCGCATTTCCAACGTTCCCGCTGAAGAGACGGATGAGAGAGCGAGCCCAAGGAGGGTCGCAACGGCGATGGGGGTCGCTTGGAACACGGTATCGGAGGAAGGCGATCTCAGACCACGCCGGAGACAAGCTCCTTGATGGGTTTGCCGAAGGGAAGGATCTGCATGGGCAGGCCCTCCAGATTCTTCAAATAGGTGTTGTAGTCGATGCCAAGATGCTGGTAAACCGTGGCCCAGAGGTCGTTGGGAGTGAGCACCCGTTCAACAGGAAACTCTCCCTTGTTGTTGGTGGCTCCGATGATCTGGCCCATTGGCGCGCCGCCGCCGGAAACGAGCACCGACATGGCCTGGGGCCAGTGGTCACGGCCCGGCTGCATGACGCCCGACTTGGTGCCCCGCTGGGTGCTGACTTTCGGGGTATGACCAAAGTCACTTGCCACCACAATCATGGTTTTGCGGTCCATGCCGCGTTGATGGATGTCTTCGATCAGGGCGGTCAGAGCCTGGTCATACACAGGCAGCTTCCATTTGCAGTCGGCAAAAATATGGCAGTTCACCGCGTGAAAATCCCAGTTGTCCGCGCAGTCTTTCGGGGTTTTGCCGGGGTATGGATTGTCCCAGACCAGCGTCACAAAGCGGCTCCCCGCCTCCACGAGACGCCGCGCCAGCAATCCGCGTTGCCCGTAGGCATTGCGACCATACCGCTCGCGGGTGCGCTCGGACTCTTTGCCAAGGTCGAAGGCATCACGCACCGAATCGCTCGTCAGCATGCCCATGGCCTGCTGGTTGAAAGAATCCATCGCCTCCATCGAACCACTCTTGTCAAGAGCGCGGCGGAAACGGTCCATCCCTCCGAGCATCGAGAGCCGGTCCTCAAGACGCGATTCCATCTCCTGTTTGACCCCGATGTTCCGCACTTTGAAGTCCGGCGCACTGGGATCTCCGGGCACCATGAAGGGTGTGTTCGCCGCGCCAAGATAAGCCGCTCCCAGAGCGAAAGAATCGACGGACGATGAGTTAGAGCAGGCCACAGAGGTGGGCAGTCCCGACGCGGTGCTGCCACCGACTACCTTCTTGACCACGCAGG
The DNA here is from genome assembly GCA_024233005.1 of Akkermansiaceae bacterium. GTDB lineage: Bacteria > Verrucomicrobiota > Verrucomicrobiia > Verrucomicrobiales > DEV007 > JACKQE01. The sequence goes on from JACKQE010000006.1 coordinate 78,314, forward strand.
GGACCGCCGGGGCGTCATTGATCGTGCCCGTGGGGGTCTTTGGCAGACGCCCTGTCATCATCCGCTTGTGGGCCCCGCCGTGGTCGGCAAAGTCATGCTGAATACTGCGGATGATAGAAAATTTGTCCGCAATTTTGGCATGACGCGGAAGCAGTTCGCAAACCTGCATTCCAGGGACATTGGTCCGGATCGGCTGGAAATCCCCCCGGTATTCCATGGGGGCATCCGGTTTCATGTCATAGGTCTCCATATGCGGAAGACCACCGGGCAGCCAGATGAAAATCACCGATGTGTCCGAGGGTCCCTGGGATGCGGAGCCCATGGAAGCGGCCTGCGCCTGGAACCGAAGAAAGTCAGCCAGTCCCAGACCCACCACACTGAGTCCGCCAACTTCCAGAAAGGATCGTCGACGGATGGGTCCGGAGCACTGCTTCAGCAACTGGGTAAGATCCATGTGACAGATTCGCCCTGTCGTCCCGCCGGGGCAACTGGCGCATTCCGGTATGCGGAAAGTGCCGCAGTGCCGGGAAACTTCGGGAGCCGGCTCCCGCCCGCCCCTTCCGCCAGATCCGAACCAACCAGCTCGATTGTCCGCCCCCTCGGATGACCTCTCCTGAAACCACCCGGAAACGGTCCCGGCCTCCGACCGTCACCATCTCCCACCGCAACCAACCGTCTCAATTCCCGGCCATCGCGCCAAGCCCGCCTCCAAGACTGACTCAGGCTGGGTAAACCCAGGGTCCCCGATATTCCCGGCTCAGCAACTTGTTGGCTTCCTCGTCACCCGGGATGGCTTCCTTCTCCCCATCCCAGGCGATGGAACGCCCCAGTTTCCAGGACAACATGCCGAGCAGGCTCAGGTTGGTCGCACGGTGACCGATCTCAACATCCGCCACCGGACGGCGCCCGGCCTCGATGCTGTCGAGAAAATCCCGCCAGAGTGGCGGAACATTGTGGCCGTCCTTGACATTGTCGAACTGGGGATCCTCGTGGCGTTCGGCTTCGCCTTTTTTGGATGGGTAAAACGTCCAACCATCCCGCCACCCCATGTGGAACACCCCTTTCGATCCGTAAAAATAGGCCCCGACGCCGGCCTTTTCCGCCCCGTTGCCCCCGAACTTGCGGTGTTCCCAAGTTGCGGTGAACGATTCAAATTCATACACCGCGACCTGGTGGTCGGGCGCATCGGTGGTCTGTCCCTGACCGTCGTTCACCGCCGCGCCGGCGACGTCGCGCCCCCCGGTGCAGTAAATTGATTTGGGATGGGCTTCATCGCTCCACCAGAGCATTTGATCGAGCCAGTGCACTCCCCAGTCGCCGAGCGTGCCGTTGGCGAAATCGAGGAAGTTGCGGAACCCTCCGGGATGAATGCGGCGGTTGAAGGGGCGCAGGGGAGCCGGACCACAGTACATTTCCCAATCAAGACCTTCCGGGACCGGTGTGTTCGGAGTGGCCGACTCGGGGCCTCCGCCGCCGCTGTTGGCGAACATCCTCACCATGCCGATGGTGCCCGCCCCTCCTTCCTTAAGAAACTTCATTCCCGATACATGGTGGGGACCAATGCGACGGTGCAACCCGACCTGCACGACCCGGTCCGCGGCACGTGCGGCGTTGACCATGGCGCGGCTTTCCTTGACCGTATGGCCCGTCGGTTTCTCAACGAAGACATGCGCGCCGGCCTGCACGGCAGCGATGGTCTGCAGGGCGTGCCAATGGTCGGGGGTGGCAATGATGACAATCTCCGGCTTTTCCTTGTCGAGGAGTTCCCGGTAATCCGGGTAGGTTTTTGGAGTGGTGCCGGCAAGAGAGCCGATCTCGTCGGCGGAGACCTCCAAGGCATCGGCATCGACATCACAGAGGGCCACGCACTCGCAGCGGCCATCGGCGAGAGCTTCACGGAGTATGTTCAGGCCCCACCACCCGCTCCCGATGAGAGCTGTCCGATATTTTCTGCCGCTCTTCGACTGGGCCCGGACCCATGGAGCCCCCAGAGTCAGACTGCCTGCCAGCGTGCCGGCCCGGATGAGAAAATCCCGGCGGGCGGTGCCGGAAGGGGTGGCGAGAGGGACTTGGGAAAGGTTTGCAGAGGAATCCATAAGACATCGGAGAATCTGAACGCGAATTTCACGCGAAGCCCACCCGGCACGCAAGCGTTTTATGAGGCCATGACAATCTCACAACCCACTCCGGGAAACGATGCTGACCCCGTCACGGACCTTGTCGGAGGGATAAAGGATGACAGACTCGCCTTCCTCCAATCCGGAGAGCACCTCCGCAACGCGGTCGTTGGCATGGCCGATCCCGACGGTGGTGAGCCGCGCATGGCCGTCCTCCGCGGCAAACACGGCCCATTTTCCCTCATGGCGAAACAGCGCGCCAACCGGAACCAGGCGCACCGCTTCTCCCGACCAGGTCACGATGCGCACTTCCACGCGGAACGCATCCCCGAGAGCGATCCGCTCCTCCACCGGGCTCGTGAAATCCACGATGACATTGACCCGCTGCTCCTCGACGCCCAGGGCGGACACTTTGGTGAAGGCGGAAGGCTCGACAATGCGGACACGCCCGAGCAGGACTGCGTCTCCGCCCCAATGTTCGATGATGACCCGTGCCCCGGGCCGGATCGCGATGGCGTCGCGGGAGAGGACATCGACTTCGATCTCCAGATCCGTGGGATCGCCGATCTCGAGCAGCTTGAGGCCGGGCTGGGCAATGGTGGCGCTTTCCTCAATGACACGCAGCACCCTGCCCGAGACCGGCGCGAGGATCTCGTGCGACCCTTCTCCGGCCGCACCGGTTCCGCTGCGCACCAGCACGGCCCGCGCCTGCTCATACTCGAACTCCGCCACCTGGAGGGCGAACTCCGCCGCCCGGAGATCTTTCGCCGAGGTCAGGGCACGCTGCTCGGCGGCATCGTATTCCTCCTGGGTCGATACTTTGTGGGCCAGCAGACCTTTGCGGCGCTCCATTTCCGTGGTGGCGTAGCGGCTCTCCAACTCCGACCGGTCCACTTGGGCCTGGGCCTGCTTTTTGGCGGCCTCGGCCCCGTTGACGCGAGCCTCAGCCTGGGCTTTGGCACTGGGATCAAGCAGCTGCGGATCGGTCGGTTGAATCCGGGCGATCAGCGTTTTGCCCTCCTCGACCGGATCTCCAGGATGAAGGGAAATGCGATCCAACTTGCCCGCCAGTGGGGCTGAAACCACATAGCGCTCGCGAATCCGGGTCCGCCCGTCCTCATTCACGGTGACCTCAAGGGAGCCGGTCTCCACCCGACCGGTCTCGACCACCACAGGCTGGGGGCGGAAGGCCCAGACCAGCATGAGACCAATGGCCGCGGCGGCCAAACCAGCCATGACTTTGTTCTTGCTTACTTTCATGAGAAAATTGAGAAAACACTTATTCGTGGGATTTCAACACCGCCAGCAGATCCAGATGATCAATGCGGCGCCGCACGACCAGGGCGGAGATGATCGATGCGGCGACAACCACCACCACCGCAAAACCATAGGTCGAAGGAAGAACGACAAGAGGGAACCGCTGGGTCTCCGTGGCCAGGGCGACCACGGTGATCGCGGCGAGACCGCGGCCGATGAGCAGACCGGGAGCGATGGCCAGCAAGGTGAGCAGGCCGACCTCCCCGAGCAGGATGGAGGAGACCTCGCCCCTGGTGAAACCGATGACGCGAAGGGTGGCCAGCTCATGAGCCCGTTCGGAAAGGGAGATCCTCGCGGCGTTGTAAACCACCCCGAAAGCAATGATGCCGGCGAACAGAGTGTTGAACAACCGCATTCTCAAAAGGCTCTCGGACATGGTTTTCTCGAAGCCGTGCAGCGCGGCGAGCTTCAGGGTGCTGCCGGCGATGTTGGGACAGTCCTTCACGGCGGCATACAATGCCCCAGTGCTCGCGGCGTCGAATGTCAACATGGCTCCGGAGATAAGAGCCCCATCCGCGAGGAGCCGATTCATTCCGGCAAGATCCATGTAGGCCGAAGTGCCGCTGAAATCCTCCACCACCCCCACGATGGAGACCTCCAGAGTGGTCCGATGGCCCTCCAGCACTTCCAACGTGACCCGGTCACCGGGGAGGGCATCGAGAATACCGGCGAGGCTTTGCGAGATCACCAGTCCCTCGGGGGGCAGACTGATTTCGCGACGGTCAAAATCCATCGGTCGCAACAGGGTGCGGTCCGCCGGCAATCCCATGAGGCCGAGCCGGCGCGAGCGGGGACCGTGCCGGAGCCTGACCGCGACATTGCGCCAAGGTTCGACCCGGTGGACGCCGGGGAGTTGTTCCAACTCATGGACCGCGGTTTCCTCCGGGGATTCGATGAAAGTCACCATCATGTCCTGGCGCTGAGCCGTAAAAAACTGCAGGTCCAAGAGGTCCCCGATGATGTCTGCGGTGAAACTCCCAAGGATGAGCAAAGCGATGGCGAGGGCCACTCCCAGGATGGACATCAGGGCCTTGACCGGCTGTCGCTGGATCTGCCGCAGCACCATCACCGCCGTCGGCGAAAGCAGACCTCCCAGTCCGAGACGTTCCACCAGAGTTGCCCGGTAGGTCGCCGGGGCTTCCGGCCGCATCGCTTCAGCCGGCGGCAGAGACGCGGCTTTGCGGACGGCGCCCAGAGTACCGAAGATCCCCGCCCCCAGGCTCGCCAAGGTGGCCATTCCGAGGACCCAGGGATTGAGTTGGAAATGCAATTCGGGAAAGTGGAAAAACTGGACATACATCGACGTCATGCCTCTCCCCATGAGGGCTCCCAGTGCCACTCCGATGAGCAAACCGAGAACCGTAATGACGAGGGCAAATCCGAGATAATGCCAGGCCACTTCGCGGTCATCATACCCAAACGACTTGAGCATGGCGATCTCGACCCGCTGGGAACGGACGAGCCGGTTGATCACCACATTGAGGAGAAAGGCGGCAACGCCGAGGAAAATCGCGGGAGGGATGGTCGCCATGGCCCGCAGTTGGGTCAACTCATCGCTGACATAGCGGTGGGAGACCTGCTGACTCCTCGGATAGGCCCCTTGTCCGCCATAAGGGGCGGTCAGGGTGTCGAGGCTGGTGATGACGCGCTCCTCCGAGGCCCCGTGCATCAGCGAGATAACCACGTCATTCCAGGCCCCCTCGAGGTCGAACGCCGCCTCCATCTGGCTCCGGCCCATCCAGAGGACTCCGAAACGTTTGTCGTCGGGAAAAATTTCCCCCGGACGGATCTGGTAGACGAACTCCGGCGAGAGGGCGATGCCGGCAACGCGGAGTTCCTCCCGGCGTCCATTGATGACGGCGGCCAGACTGTCTCCCGGCACCAGTCCATGCGCGGTGGCGAAGGCTTCATTGAGGACCACCTCCCCGGCCCGGCCGGGCTCCACGAGGCGCCCCTGCCGCAGATGGAGTCCGTTCAACAACGGTTCGCCGAACTCCGGCAGGGAGACCAAGCGACCCGTGGCGGGCTCCGGAAGATCCGGAATGTCCAGCTTCACCTCGGCGACGATGCGGGGATAGACCCGGGCCACTCCGGGGATTTCGGCGATGCGGTCGACCAGGGACAACGGAGCCCGCTTCGCATGGGCAAAGATGTCGGCAAAATTCTGACGGGCATAGTAGGCATCCATCGTCTCCTGCAAGGAGACTGCGGTGCAGATGGCCATGATGAGGGCCCCGACCCCGCAGGAGAGCACCAACGCGATGGCTAGAATCTGGGATTTCATCCCCAGGAGATCACGGAGCAGCTTGCGTTGCAGGGAAGTCACCATGGAGAGAACCTTGATTTCTACCAGGATATTGCTGACGGATCCACCCGGCGGCTATTCTTCCGGACTTCGTGTATGGCGCCATCCGAAAGCATCACGACCCGGTCGGCCATGCCTGCGATGGCCGCGTTGTGCGTGATGATCGCCACGGTTGTGCCCAATTCCCGATTCACGCGGGCGATCACCTCCAGCACGAGAACCCCGGTTTTGACATCAAGGGCACCGGTGGGCTCATCGCACAGGAGGACGGCAGGCCGTTTCGCGATGGCCCGGGCAATGGCGACCCGTTGCTGTTCCCCTCCGGAGAGCTGGGACGGGAAGTGATTCATCCGCTCCCGCAACCCCACGCGATCCAGAGACTCCGTGGCGGGAAGAGGTTCGCGGGCGATGTCCGTGACCAGTTCCACATTCTCCCGAGCCGTCAGGCTGGGCACCAGATTGTAAAACTGGAAGACAAAGCCGACATGCTCTCTCCGGTACCGGGTCAACTCGGAGGTTGAGCATTGGGTCAGGTCCTGATCCCCGTATCGCAGCGAGCCGGAAGTCGGTTGGTCCAGACCTCCCATGATGTTGAGCAAGGTGGATTTGCCACTGCCGGAAGGTCCAAGCAGCACGACGAACTCTCCCGGCCAGATGTCGAGATCCACTCCCCGGAGGGCATTCACGAGGGAGACCCCGGATCCGTAGGTTTTGACAAGATCCCTGGCTTGGAACAAAGGGGCCGGGTCTGGATCGGAAGCGGTCACCATCTTTGCCAAGATCGTGGGCTTTGCCCGCAAAGTCAAAGGGTGGTGGCATTCCCAGGTTCATCCCACCGCCGTGAATCGGCGTGGCAATCAGACTTGCCAGACAGGGTTGATTCTGGCTCAATGCCTCCCATGCCGCGTTTTTCTTGGTTGGTGGATGGCAGCATCGTCGGGCTATACTTGCTGGGGACGATGATGGCAGGCCTGTGGCTGCGCAAACGGGTCCGTCGGGTCGAGGATTTCCTCGTCGCGGGCCGGGAGATGAATCTCTACCTCGGCATCGCCTCGCTTGCCGCAACCGAGTTCGGCATCATCACCTGCATGTATACCGCCCAGGCCGGCTACACCCAAGGCTTCATCGGCGCGTTCCCCGGGATCGCCCAAGCCGTGGCGATGCTCGTCATTGGCTTGACCGGATTCTGTGTCAAACCCCTGCGGGAATCGGGAGCCATGACCCTGCCGGAGTTGTTCGAGAAGCGGTTCGGCCGTCCCGTGCGCTGGTTGGCGGGTGTTGTCATCGTGATGGGGGGACTTCTCAACATGGGTGTCTTCCTCAAGATCGGCGGGGACTTCCTCTGTCTCGTCTGCGGGATGGATCTGGAATACCTCGTCTATGTGATGACCACCCTGCTCGTCCTTGTCGCCGTTTACACCATGCTCGGCGGCATGCTGTCGGTGCTGGTGACAGACTTTCTGCAGTTTGCGGTGATGAGCGCGGGCCTGCTCGTGGTGACTGTACTGATCCTTTCCCGCATTGGCTGGGAACGCCTTGTGGATACCGTTGCCACGCACCACGGCAGCGCCGGATTCACCCTGCCCCTGCAAACCGGGACGGGCTGGACCTATGTCATCATGCAGGTGCTCGGCACCACCGCCGCCACCCTGACCTGGCAGACCGTCGTTTCCCGGGTTCTCTCCGCCAAGGACGCCACCACCGGTCAGCGCGTCCTCACCCGGACCAGTTTCTTTTTCGTCTGCCGCTGGCTCATTCCCGGACTCTGGGGCATCGCCGCGCTCGCCGTTCTGGGCTGGAAACCGCTCGATTCCCTCGACTCCGCCCAACGCGACGCCCTGCCCGCCGCCATTCAGGAAAAAATTGCCGCCTCGCCGGTGGGGCAGCCGCTTGCCGGACTCACCCCCGAAGAGGCAGGAGGCGTCCCCACCGCCGTGCAAACCCGGCTCGGGGATGCCTCGCTGCATGCCATGCCCCGGTTCCTCGGAAGCTTCCTTCCCATCGGCCTGATGGGACTGCTGGTGGCCGCGATGCTGGCGGCCGACATGTCGACCGATGCCTCCTACATGCTCAGTTGGGGCAGCGTGATCTACAATGACATTCTCGCCCCCTTCCGTCGGGGTTCCTGGTCCCACCAACGCGCCATCCGCTGGAACCGGGTCATCATCGGTCTCATCAGCATTTACCTTCTCGTGTTCGGTCTCTTCTACCAGATCGAGGGGGATGTTTGGTCCTACCTGCTGCTCACCGGATCCATCTATCTTTCCAGCATGTCCGTGCTTCTGGTGGCCTGCTGCTATTGGAGGAAAGCCAACTCCTGGGGAGCTCTCGCCGCCATTTTTCTGGGGGCTGCCGTGCCCGTGGCCCATCTCACGATGGAGAAAATTCCCGACCTCGCCCCGCTCGCCGCCCGCTTTGGCAAAGACGGAGCCGGCATTGCCGCCTTCGCCGCCGCCGCGCTGGGCATGATCGTGGGATCACTCCTCAAGCCCTCATCCCCAGACACGTCACCGCCTGCCAACGCCTCCTCCCATGCATGAATTCTGGCATCTTTTGGTCTGGTCGTCCGTGGCTTGGTATTCCTCGGTAACCCTCTACGTCACCATCCGTGGAGCCCTTGACATTCGGGAGATGGTCAAGCGGTTGGATGCGACGCAGGAAGAGGAGGACGATCCGACTGGGGGAACCACGCAGCGCTGAACCGGCGTTTCAGCCGCGCAATCCCAGCTTGACCAACTCAGCCTGACCTTCACTCCAGGCAACGTCATGGGGCATCCGTTGGCTTCGTGCCGCAAGGGCTGCAATGACGCCCGCGGCCTCGCCCATGGCGGTGGCATTCCCGGTGACGCGGTAACTGGCGTGGGCGATGAAATCCCCGCTGATACACCGCCCGGCCATCATGAGGCCGTCGACATCGCTCGCGATGAGTGCCCGCAGGGGAATGTCATAGGGCTTGACCTTGATGCCGGCGTTGCTGTAGGCAGCCGTTTTGTTGCTCTCGCTGGTCAGGGCATGGATGTCCACGGGGAAAGTCGGTCGCACCACCGCGTCGTCGTAGCGGGCTCCAGTGATGAGGTCGTCTTTGCCGACGGTGTAGCGTCCTTTGATCCGCCGTCCATCACGCACGCCGATCTGCTCCGCGGTGGCCGCGATCTGCAGGCCGTCCCAGGCCCCGCCGAGCGCCCGCAGGCCGTTCACGATCTTGTTCAGTTCGCTCCGCGCCCGCACGGTGGCTTCGGTGACCTGGGCAGCATCAAAAGGACGGATCCCGTATTCGTGGTTCATCATCACGAGCAGCAAATTGTCCCGCACCTGCCAGAGCGTGGGCTTGCTGTAGGAGGGGAAGAATCCGGCACGTTGGATTTCTTTGAGAAAGTTTTCCTTGGAGGCGCCGACAGTCTTGTCCGGATCGGAAGCATGGATGCAAGGCTGAAGGGCGGCGGCATCCCTGGCGACGAGCAGGGCATTGAGCGACATCGGCTGGCAGGGGCAGTCGGCCGCCTCCCCGAACTCAAAGCCACAACCGGCCAGCGCACCCAGATCGCCATCCCCGGTCGCATCGATGAAGACCGGAGCCCGCCAGGCCTGACGGCCGGATTTGGACTCGGTGATGATGGTGGTGAGCCGGCGTCCGTCACGGAAGGCGGCGCTGACCTTGGTGTGGAACTGAAATTTGACCCCGGCCTCAACACAGAGATCCTCCAGCAGCAGCTTCATTCCCTCTGGCTCGTAGGTGATGCTTTTCTGACTGGTGCCACGCCGGGCGCCGCGCTCGTCCAGCCTGCGGGTCAGTTCCTTGTTGAAGCCCTCCTTGTCGAAGTCAAGCAGGTAGCCCAACAGCCCGGCCGTCCAGACTCCACCGAGGCAGCCCCGCCACTCGAAAAGCCGCACCTTGGCGCCCGCCCGCGCGGCGATGATGGCGGCACTGACACCGGCTGGCCCGGCTCCGCAGACAATCACATCGGCGTCCTCAACCAACGGCAGGTCGCGCGCGGGTTCGGTGAAAGTGGCCTTGTTCGAAGCGGTGTCTCCCTGAGCTGCCCCCCGGAGCAGGGCCGGCGCTCCGACTGCTCCGGCCACGGCGGCGTGCAGTAAATGACGGCGGGAAACGCGGGACAAAGGATCGCTGGAGTTCATAAGGGCAGTTTCGGGGAAACGATGAAGCGAGGCAACCGTCTTTTGCAATGCGCTAGCAGGGGTGTCCTTCTCAGTGGGATTGATGCCCGGAGCTAGGAGCGGGAGGACGTTGACAAAGATAATAAGCCAGTCCCAATCCGGCCCCAAATCCCACGCCGAAACAAAGTCCCCAGGACATCATGGCCATCTGCCGGGCCGCCGAAGTGGTCGCCGTGGCCATGAAGTGCCCCTCCATCATGCCACCCAGAAAATAGCCGGCCGCGACAGGCAGCAGAAGCGCCAGAGTCACCGGCAAAAAACGGGACCAGACCCCGAAGGCCGCCACCAGCATCGTCGTCATCGCAAGGGCACCGGCGCTGAGCCCGGCGACACTTCCAGGATGCCCGCGCCAGGCCATCCAACCAGCGATCCAAGCCGCCGCATAGGCGACAAAGGAAATTCCAAAAAGTTTGTAGAATCGCCCGAGGGAGCCCGGTCCGGCGAGCAATCGGTGAAGAAGCAGGCCGCTGGTCAGGATGAAAGCCAGGGCACAGAGCCCGTAGAGCCCTGCTTCGCCAAGCGGGCGGAAGAGCTTTCCTCCGAGCGCCCAGGGGGCGAATCCCGCCAGACTCATGGCGACACCTCCGAGCACCCCCCGTCCTAGTGACTCCCCCAACCCCGGTATCTGGTCGGCGGTGACACCCCGGCGCTGCAGGGAGGCAGCATCCACTTGAAAAAAGCTCATGCCCTCCACTTCACCGTTGCCGACCCATTCTGTCAATCTCTCACTGGCCGCTGGAGGAGGGGTAATCCCACACCCAGTCACCGGTGTGGTCCGGATCGTGGAATTTGGTTTTGGCAGGATTTTCCTTGTCCAGATTGCGAACTCCGCCGTTGTCCTTCCCGTCCAAGCCGACACACCAGAGCCGGTAGCGCCCTTCAACGAGTTTCCGGTAATGGATGGGAGCTGCCGCCAAAAGGTCCAAGGGTAGCGGACCCACCGATCCCAAGGCATCCAGATTGTCAGGATAGGCGCCATTCTCCGCATGAAACCGCTCGAGCTCACAAACCGTGATCGCCATGTCAATCAAGCATCGAGCGTGGACGGCCTGAAGGGTGACTTTCTGCACGGCGGGAAACATCAGGGATGCCAGAAAACTATCTGCATGAAGGTAAGGGTTCCTCCCGAGCGCTTCCATTTCGGCATCCAAACCGGGCTTGGCAGTGACCAGAGCGGCGAAACCGCCTGCTTTGAGAGGTTCGATTCCGTAATCCAACCAGAGCCGGCAAATGGTGGCGGCATTGGCATCGAGCAGACCTCCAGGCACCCCCATGCGACGGACAGGACGTCCTTCTCCAGTCAGTTCAAAATCGCCGGTCCATTTGATATAGTCCACCGCATTGCAGGCCGCCGTCATTTCTCCCCGGAAGGCCCTGAGAAGGCAATCCTCCAAATCGATCCGCCGGAGCTCCCGGCTGAGAAGGCCCCATTGATCGGCATCCAAGGACTGTGCGGCGGCACAATCCCAGATGCCGTTGACCACCCCGTTCATCTGGGAAAGGCCGACCAGGAGGCTGATCAGGAAGGGGTCTTCGAAAGACGCCTCAGACAGTCTGAGTCCAATCCGCAAGGAGTCCACGGCCCGAGCCCCCTCGCCCAGACTGGCCGCGGCAGAGGTGCGCAACCGCAGTGTTTTGGCCAGCGCCATTTCAGTCTGGTAGTGGGGCATGGTGGCGGACAGGAGAACCGCCGGCAGTTCCCTTGTCTTCCAGGGAGGAGTCCATTGGGCGGAAGGCCGTTCCAATCCTGCCGCCAACTCGTCAAAAAAGGAGTCGCCCGGCTTGGCCCATGCCCTCACCCTCTCCGCTCCCCTACCCGATGGGAGGGCCGTCTGATCTGCGGCAGACCCCTGCAAAAACAAGCCCCAAGCCTCCAGATCAACCGGAGTCCCCAATGTCGCGCCTGATGCCAGATCGGGCCGGAGACGTTTCTCCTGCTCTTTGGGCAGGCAATACCGTTCGATCGTCTGCCGCTTCTCCTCGGCTTCCCGGGTGTCGAGACTGATGTCCTTGAGCAGGGGAATGGCGCAAAAATTCTTCGCCTCTGGAAGCGGTTCGGTCGTGATCCTGCGGAAATCCGTGGTTTCACCGGAGTCCGCAAGCCTCTGTTTCATGGACTGCCATTGGCGGGCCCAGCGGTGATCCAACCAAGTGCCCAGCAAAATGATGAGGGTGACCAGAGTCAGAGTTCTCCAGGTCAGACGACGCACCCAATCGCGAGCCCAAATGTTTGTCAGCAGGTTTTTCATGGTAGTTCCTCGTTTCCTTCCAATTGTCGGGTCAAAGCAAGCAAGGTGTGGGGAGAGGCGATCCAGGGAGGTGCCTTGTCGTCCTTGTCCACCCGCCCCACGGCGAGAGCACCAGCCAACTTCGGAGGAGATTCATCCCCGGGTGTCGCCAACCGCAGACCCAGGATCGCCACCCAGGCTGCGGCCCAGGAGTATGCCAGCCAGCGAGGGGGCAGGCGGCGGACAACGGAAGCCTCCGCTGCCCGCGCGAGAATGTCGTCCCTCCAGAAAGGCGTGGCATCGAGGGGCTGGCGGACTGTGAGCCGTGCCGCCAGTTCTTCTTCGAGGGCATCAGGGGGGCCGTGTTTTTCTGGTTTCATGACAATTCCTTGTAAAGCGGGCGCAGACAGGATCTCAGTTTGTCCAAAGCATAGCGGTAGCGACTGGCGGCGGTGTTCAGGGGAATGCCCTGGGCGCGGGAGATTTCTTCAAAAGTAAGCCCTTCGACCAGCTTGAGATGCACCACTGAGCGCTGGTCATCCGGCAGGGCTTCCATGGCCTTGGCGAGAGCATCATCCACCAGGCCCTGATCCTCGGGCGGGAGGGAACCGGACGCGCCTCCCGACTCCCTCAGCATCCGTCCCACCACGTCCCGGCGTGCCTGCGCGCGTCGCATCCAGTCCACCGCGAGATTGTGGGTCAGCCGGTAAAGATAAGCCCGCTCCTCACGGATCTTGGCGCCCAGTCCGTTTCTGGCGAGTTTGATGAACACCTCCTGAAGCAGATCTCGCGCATCCGCCTCCTGGTGGGTGAACCCCCAAAGATACCGGAACAAACCCGCCGCGTAGGTGTCGTAGATGCGCTCCAGTTCGGAAGGTTTCATGGGTGGGTCGGGGAACGATCCTGCTCCCTCTGGCGACTATGACGCCCCTCCCCGAAAATTTTGTCTGAAAAAAGAAAAAAAATTGGCCAAAGAGCCGTTCCACTTAGCTTCCTTTGGGACCGTGCCAGGAAACCGCCAGCCAATGACCAAGCCACACGGCGAGGAAGCAGAGCAGCAAGGAGAGCAGAACATTGACACCCGCCGCGACCCCGTGCCCGTCGCGGAGCAGATGGAAGGTCTGCAGGCTGAACGAGGAGAAGGTGGTGAAGCCCCCGCAGACACCGACCATGAAGAACCCGCGGGACTGGGGTGGCAGGTCCCAGGCAATGGCACCGGCGGCAAAGTATCCGATGACAAAAGACCCCACCACATTGACCACCAGAGTGCCCCAAGGAAAATCGGCCCCCAGCCAACGCATCATCAATTCGGAAATGCCGAACCGGGCAACACTCCCGAGGGCACCGCCCAAGGCAACATAGAAGTAGAACAGCATGGCAGGTTAAAGAGAGGGAAAGACCGGCGGGAGCGGCGACAGCATCACGGAGCAGATCCCGGCACGGTGGCGAAGGTCATCGTGGCAGCAATGCAACCATGGGAACGGGCAGGTCTGCTGGCAACCGGAAAGTACCCGGTGAGGCAGAGGTTAGGCGAGAACAGAAAGTTTCACAATTTTATTGTAATTCTAATATAGATTGATATTATTAACAGACCGATCACCCATGATTGGGATGCCTCAAGCCTGATCACCATCCAGACCTCCAACTCAGCATGAAACAGCACCTTCTCCTCTTGTTAGGCCTCTCCCTGACGCCCCTGACCTTGGCGGGTGAACCAGGCGGCAAGGAAGTGATGACGTCGGGAAAAGTGCCCTGCGTCGAGGCGGCTTCTTCCTGCCTGACCTATGATTTCCTCGATCTGCAATACCAGTACAGTGACTTCGACGGCTTGGATGTCGGCCACGGGGTGGCGTTGAACCTTTCCAAAGCCCTCTTTGGCCATGTCTACCTTACCGCGACGACCGATTGGACGAGAACCGGCTGGGAGCACACGGACATCGATGCTTACAGTGTGACCGCCGGCCTGGGATATTACGTGCCGGTCACCGACCGCTTCCATCTCAACATCGAAGCCGGCGCCCTGTTCTCGGATCTGGAGTCAGACTATGGCAGCAGCAGTGAATGGGGCGGCGCGGTGGGCCCGGGCTTCCGCTACTGCCTGACGGAACAACTCGAACTTTTTGGCAACGCCTACTACACGGCCTATGAAGGCGGCTTTGACATTTGGGACTTCAACGCCGGGATCATCTATGATGTGACCAAGAGTGTTGGTCTGAAGTTTTCAGGCCTCTTCAATGAAGAGGGCTACACTCTTCTGGGGGGCATTCGCATTTACTACTGAACGGTCCCCGCGGACGGTTCGGCCCCTGAGCAGGGAGGGCAGGCGCCAATTGGTGTCTGCCCTTTTTTCTGCACGGTGTCACCAAACCTGTGGGATCAGTCCGCCGTGAGGGGGGAAATCTTCAGACTGCGATAGGCAACTGGCCCATGGTCCCCCTGGACCCGGACAGGCCCCGAGGCGACCTCTTCCTCCGCACCACCGCGGGTGGGTCCGCTACAGGTTATGTTTTCATGCACGATGGTTCCGTTGTGGACTACTTTGACAAAGGTTGCCGGGGCAATTTTTTTTCCCGCAGCATCAAACCGCGGCGCCCGGAAGGTGACGTCAAAGGTCTGCCATTCCCCCGGGGCCTTGCTCGCATTGACCGAGGGAGCAGTGCCTTCATACCCTTTGTTGTCTTTCCAACGCTCGTAGATGGCACCACAGTCGTGCACCGAGACGGCATCCTTGCCAAAGCTGTCGAGCACCTGCAACTCATAGCGCCCCATCAGATAGATGCCGCTGTTGGAGCCTTTGGGAACACAGAACTCGACATGCATCCGGCAATCCCCAAAGCTCTCCTTGCTGACCAGATCCGCTCCCTTGCCATCGGCCGAATTCAGGGAGACCCCGGTGCCCGGCACGGTTTGGAAAGCTTTGGGATTGGTGGCATCCAAGGCCACCGAGGACACCACCGTCCATGGCTTGCCCGGAGTCTGCCAAGCGGCAAAGTCCTTGCCATTGAACAACTCGGTTTCCCCGGCACGGGAGGACACTGCCAAGGCCAAGCTGCAAAAGACGAGGGAAAGAGGGAATGGTTTCATGGGATTCGGTTTTCGGTTTTCGGTTTTCGGTGGGTTGAAGGGAAGAAGGGCTGTCGCCAACGCACTGGAAAAGGCAAGTAACCGTCCGCCCCGGCTCTTTCAATTTCCAAAAACCACGAAAAGCAGGGAGATCACAAGTCCGTTGTTCAGCGCATGGGCGGTCATCGAAGCGATCAGCGAGTCGCGCCATTCCCGGATCCCCGCAAGGCCAAATCCGATCGAGGCAAGCGCCGGAATCGCGATCCAACCCTGGGGATGGACCATTGCAAACAGGAAACCCGAGACCAGTCCCGAAACCAGAAAGGCCTGACGTCGCCGCAGCACCCGGTAAAAAAAGCCCCGAAACATGGTCTCCTCAAAAAGTGGCGCCAGCACAGTGGCCAGAAACAGGATCGCGATCTTGACGCCCCATCCGCCATGCGCGACCTGAAACACGATGGGATGCACCGGAGCAGAAGGCCCCACGGGCCCCGACCCGCTGGTATCACCACCCGATCCGGACACCAGTCCGGCCAATCCCATGAGGAGCAGCGTTGCCGCCACTCCAATGGCCAGAACCGGCAGCATGGCGAAGTAACCCGTGACGCCGCACCCCAGCTCTTTGAGCAAACCGGCCCCACGGTGCCATCCGAGTAGCCGCCGGGCTTCGCTCCAAGGGAGTCCACGGAACCGGGGCAGAAAAAGCCCCGCCAAAAAAGCCCCGAACAACCCCACCAGGGCAAATCCCACGCCGAAGGTATCGAAAAAAGGCAGATTGAAGATCACCATGATGGTGAGATAAGCGGCAAAAGCCTGGGTAAACACCAGCTCAAAGCGGGCCAATGTCTCGTCGCTGAGATCCATGGCCTGAGCCTGTGGGAGGGCAAATCGAAAACGGCCCGCATTGTGCCCCACGATGGCAACCAGGATCAAGACCAACCCCAACAGACCAAACAGAACGACCACCACCGGCACCGACAGGCTGATCAGGGCTCCGGGAAGGCAGGCCTTGCCGAGTTGCTGGCGAACCGCATCATCCGTGCGGCTGATCAGGAGCGTGGCAAACCAGCCGAGGTTTTTCTCCAGCAGCGCGGCGTCTTCCGGGGAAGCCGTTTCGCCGCTGGCGAGGAGGTGCCTTCCCAACCGCAGGACCGGACGCATCAGATCGTCGTCCGCCACGGGAACCTTGAGCCGGTCATCAATCAGCGCCACCGCTTGGGCCGTTCCCGATTCCGCCGCCAACCAGCCCTGCAAGGCGGCCACAGCGAGCGCGGATCGATCGGAGCGCACTTCTTTCGCCAATGTCTCCAGACTCTTTTGAAGATCGGTTTCTGCCTGCCCCCGCGCCGCAGCCGGCATTTGCTTGAGAAGGTAATCGACCCCGACAAGGAGACGCGCCTGGATTTCGAAAACCGCCAACCCACCTGCCGAGGAAGATTCGAGACTGCCAGTGTCCGGGCCGAGCCAGGGCTGGGCAAACCCCAGGAGCGCCGCTAGGGCGATCACCATCCTCCAAAACCACAAGCAGGGAGCGCAGGTTCCATCCGGAACCGGCGGCGGATCGACTGTCATTCCGGGTTCTCCGGACGGGATCCGATCTTCCGTCATCAGCTTACTTCACTTGGTAGCAAACGATGAATTCCTGATCGCGGAGGAAGAGCCGGCCATCAAGAACGACCGGATGCGTCCAGATACGTCCCTGCGGATTGCGATTCTTGCTCTGGGGTTGCAACGTGAATTCCCCGAGCTTTTTGAAACTGGTGGGATCCGCTTCGACCAGCGTCACCACTCCGTCGCCTTCGTTGAGGCAGAACAGCATGCCATCGGCGAGATGAACGGCACCTTTGTTCAAAGTGGGGCTTTTCTGATTCCACACCCTTTTGCCGGTGAGAAACTCCTGGCAGGACAATCCCGGACCGTCGGAGAATCCATACACGTGATCCCCCAGTTTCACGACCCCTCCATGATGATTCTTCATCTCCTTGTTGTCCCAGACAGAGGTGACTTTGTCGTCGGAACCCACCTGGAACAACTCGCATCCCGCATTGTAACCGGAAGTCACGTAGAGGTAACCCTTGTCAAAAATGGGCGTCGGGATGACGGCGGTGGCCCCGTTTTTCCATGGTGTTTTCCAGATCAGGGCCCCGGAGCCGGCGTCAAGACTGACGATGGTGTTTTGAAACAGTTGGAGGATCTGCCGTTTGCCGTTCCACTCAATGAGCTGGGCGGAAGAGTAATGGGCGTTGTCCTTGGCACTTCCGGTCAGCCCTTTGGAATGCCACAGCTTGGCTCCGGTGGCCTTGTCCAGAGCAAGGACCGACCCGCCTTCGGGCCCTCCGGGAGTGACCACAACCATCTTTCCTTCAACCAGTGGGGATTCGGAATATCCCCAGCCGGGAACCTTGCCCTGATAATCTGCCGTGAGACTGGTCTGCCATACCGCGGATCCGGTGACGGCGTCGAGACAGGCGAGAATCCCCTTTGGCCCAAGTGCGTAGACTTTGCCCTCGCTCACGGTCGGGGTTCCCCGGGGACCATGCCCCCATCCGGTGTTGTACCCTTTCTGATCATCCGGGGCTACTTTGGCGGCCCACTTTTCTTTGCCGGTCTCGACTTCCAACGCGATGACATACCAATCCGCATCGCGCGTTCCCATGGTGAAGAGCACCCCATCGACAATGGAAAACCCCGCATAGCCAAAACCGGCCTGATCGTAGGTCCACAGTTTTTTGGGACCAGAAGCCGGCCATTTCTTTAGCAACCCGGTGTCGGGAGAAGTGTCATTGCGGTCAGGCCCCCGCCAGATTGGCCAATCGGCCGAGTGACCGACCAGCGTCCCGAGGGAGAGGAAAGCAACAATGCAGAAAATGATCCGGTGGATTTTCATGATGGATGAATTAACGCGAGATGCCACGAATGGAAGGACCGTCCTAAACTGCTCAAAATTACCACAGCAACCTTAAAACGATACTGAAAACAGTCGCTTCGGTGCCCGCATGAGCCCCTCCTCGGGAGTTGGGGACTCATGCGGGTTCCCCACCTGTTTTCGTCCACTCAAGGAAGTTCCACAACCCCAAGGTCCGCACCTTGCCCAAGATCCACAGGAGATTCGGAATGTTGTTTAAAACCTCGTTCAAGGACAGCGTCCCCAGCGGAAACGGGAACTCAGTCGAGCTTCTTGATCCTCAGGTTGCGGAAATAGGCCGCACCACCGTGGTCCTGAAGATGGATCGGACCTGCGAGGGTGCCGAAATCCGCCTTGTTTTTGAATTTGCTCTCCGCTTTGAGCTGGTTCCACTCCTCGCTGCCGATTTCGATCTCGACGACCTTTTTCCCGTTTAGCCAGTGCTCGAGATGATTGCCCCGGGCCACGATCCGGGCACTGTTCCACTCTCCGTAAGGGTTGACCTGCTTGCCTTCGGCAGCCTTAAGGGCATAAAGAGCCGCAGCCTGACCTTTGGGTTTGGCTTCGTTGCCGTTGACGTCATCGATGACCTGGTATTCCGGTCCCACGCCACCGGAGTAGCGGTATTTCAATCCACTGTTGACTCCTTTGTCGACTTTCCATTCAAATTCCAACTCGAAGTTTAGATAGGTTCCCAGACTGTGGAGGTTGCCCCCTTTTTCCGAGCGGTAAATGCAGCCATCCTTGACGATCCACCCCACCGGAGGCCCCCCTTTTTCTGCCGTCCAACCATCGAGGGTTTTACCGTCAAACAAATTGACCCAGCCCGAATCTTGGGCCAGGAGCGGGGAGAGACTGCCGACAAGCAGGGCAGCCAGAGCAAGCGCAGGGAGGTTTTTCATGGACGCATCATAACCATGGCGCCCCATCCTTCCAGAATAAAATCGGACGCGTTCAGGGCTTCACACCAGAGGTCGCTTTGAGCCCATTGCCTTGAGCCTGCCCAAGCAATGCCTCAAGCATCGCTCCGCGTCGCAACTTCATGGCAGGGAAGGCTTCGTTGGCCACTCCAACCCGGTCTTCCGGGCCGGTTTTCAGTTTCTCAGCCTGGATTTCCAAAGCGATGATCGGCGACATACTGCGCATTTCTTTTTTGTCCCGGGCTTTTTCGAGATCGGCATCTTTGGGCGTCAGCACGTCTGGCTCCTCCTCCGGCAGGAAAGAAGGAGGAATGAACTTGGCCTCTCCTTTGGCCACATAGAGGGTTTCCACCTTCCTTTCAGGGGCGGACTGGAGAGGGGGAAGTGGGGGCTCCGTCGATTTGGCAACCCCGGTCCTGGACTTGCTGCCGGTCGGAGCGGAGGCCATGGCGGATCCGGATTTGGACTTCTGCGGGCGGGCTCTGGATTGGGCCGGTTTGACCACCGTCTGAGCCAGCGGCTTCTCTCCTGCCTTGGCCGGCTTGGCCGCCTCTGTTCCAGTGGTGGTCAAGGCCAACGGGGTGCACCCCGTGAGAATTCCCACCAACCCCAAGGCAACCCCGGTGGCTTGGCGGAAAGACCAAGCGGCACGGGGTTGAGTCTTCAGACTGGCTTCCTGGGTTTTCATAATTCCGGCGTCTCCTGCCTTCCGCGAGAGCAGGTTGGCTATTCGGTCTTAAGGACAATGTTTTTGAATTGCACCCGCATCGGGGGACCGGCGTGGAGTTGCAAAGCCAGGATGCCCGTTTTGGCACCCACCGCCGTTTCATCGGTCACATCGACCGTCTGGTGGCCGTTGATGAAATGCTGGAGATGGCCTCCTTTGGCAACAATGCGATATTCGTTCCAATCTCCCTGCTTGATGATGGCCTGCAAAGATTCGCTGGTGCCCAACGCGTCTTTTTGGGCTTCGATTTTCGGCTTGGTGGGCTCTGCACCTTCTTTGATGACGACCTTTTCTCCGCGCTTGGCCAGAATGCCCCGGCCTTTTTCTTCATAGAGAATGCCCGAATAGGTCGTGCCGGCCTCGAAGTCGCCTTGGTAACCGGCCACGACAAAACCCTTCTCATCGACAATCTTGCTGCGATACTGGATGCCGGAATTGCCACCCTCCATCTTGTATTGCAGCGTCAGTTCGAAGTCACCAACCTCGCCGCCCTTCCAAATCAGGAAAGTGTTCCCTTTGGTGGGCTTTTCCTTCGTGGTCTGGCCGGTGATGCAGCCGTCCTGAACAGTCCAGAAGTCCAAACCGGCCCAACCGGTGAGGGAGGAACCATCGAACAGGGACTTTTCATCGGCCCGGGCGGAAAGGCTCAGTCCGCAGGCGAAGAGGGCAAAGAAGCAGAGTAGTTTCATAAGAGACGCAGTCTAGAAAGGTGGAAGAGAACAGAAAAAATCATAGGTGAATCTGAGAAAACTGCCGGATTTTTTTTTCCTGATACGCGACTGCGCCGGAGGGAAAGGATTCCTGCCTTCAGCCGACCGGACCACCCTGGGTGCGTCGCTCCGCCCGGTGGCGCTCGACCACCCGCCAGACGGCCCAGCCGACCAAATTCACCAGCCCGAGAGCGACCACGATCTGGGTCACCGATTGGGACAGACTCTCTTTCCCCAGCCCACTCCCAACAAGGGTGAATGCCACATTCAAGGGGAGGTATCCCACCAGCGTCCCGAATAGAAAAGTCCGGTGTTCCACTTTGGTCACGCCAAAGATCAGGTTGAGGACAAGACCCGGGACCATGAGCTGGCGGACCCAGACCACGGTGAGAAAGGACGGGGCCTCCAGGAGCCGCATCAGCCAGGGCCAGCGGCTGAGCCGGCCCTCGGCAAGCTGGCGCGTCCCGAGTCGTGCCATCAGGAAAGCGCCGTAGCTTCCCAACGTGCTGGCCAACCAACTCACCATCCAGCCTTCAAAAAAACCGAACAGCATGCCTGCGACCCCGCAGAGGGGGAGCCGGGGAGCCCCCAGCATGATCGCGACGGCGCATACCAGGGCAAAGACGAGGTGACCGATCCAGCCGAGATCATCTATGTAGTGCTTCCAGATTTGGACATTGGTGATCCAACTTTTCAGCGGCGTGAAATGGGCGACCGTCATGAAGGTCACGACGATCCCGGCAAGGAAGAGAATCTGGCGGTTTTCCTTCCATAACGAGCGGGAGGCCTCCATCTCAAGGCGCTCCTCCGGCGGACCGTTCCCCGGCCCGGCACTGGATGGCACACTCACAGGCGGCGCTCACGGATTTCCGCGAGCACTTCGTGCAGAAAATCCGCCACCGGTTGGACCCCGAGATCACCCCGGTTGCGATGGCGCACCGAGACCACCCCGGCCTCGGCCTCCTTTTGCCCCACAACAAGCATGTAGGCCACTTTCTCGATCTGGGCATTGCGGATCTTGGCTCCGACCTTGTCGGACGAGACATCAAGCGTGGCCCGCAGGCCGGCGGCGAGGAGATCGGCATGCACCTGGCGGGCAAAATCGTCCGCTTTCTCCGAGATGGTCACGACCCGGACCTGCTCGGGATTCAGCCAGGTGGGGAAATTCCCCGCGAAATGCTCGATCAGCACGCCGGTAAAACGCTCCATGCTGCCGAATGGAGCTCGGTGGATCATCACCGGCCGGTGCGGCTTGTTGTCCGCCCCGGTGTAGGAGAGATCGAACCGGATCGGCAGGTTGTAATCCACCTGCACCGTGCCGAGCTGCCATTCGCGGCCGATCACGTCGCGCACCACGAAGTCGATCTTCGGACCGTAGAAGGCTGCTTCGCCCGGCTCCTCAGTGAAAGGAACTCCCAGAGAACCTGCCGCCGCGCGGCAGGCCGCCTCCGCTTTGTCCCAGTTTTCCGGGTTGCCGGTGTATTTGGTCGAATCGGGATCCCGCAATCCCACCCGGACCCGGTAGTCCTGCATGCCCAAAGTGGTGAGCACGATTTTCACCAGGCTCAGACAACCGAGGACCTCGGCCGCGACCTGATCCTCGGTGCAGAAAAGGTGGGCATCGTCCTGGGTGAACCCGCGGACCCGCGTCATGCCGTTCAACTCACCGCTCTGCTCCCAGCGGTAGACCGTGCCAAACTCCGCCAAGCGCACCGGCAAGTCGCGGTAGCTGTGAGGCTGGCTGTCGAAAATTTTGATGTGGTGGGGACAATTCATCGGCTTCAGCATGAAGCCATCCATCAACTGGTCATCCGCCATGACCCGATCCGGGGAAATGATTTCACGCCCGGCACGCTCATTCACCTGCTCGGCGAGACGGGACGACACCGCGTCCAGGCGGGCCATCAACTCCGCGCAGGAACAACCGGCCTCAGCTGCCGCATGCATGTCGTCATTGGCCATGATGGGTCCGAACTGGCTCTCCTTGTAATAGGGAAAATGCCCGGACGTTTTGTAGAGTTCCAGCTTGCCGATGTGCGGCGTGAACACCTGGCTGTAGCCCTGCTTGCGCAGTTCCTCGCTGATGAAATTTTGCAGTTCCTGCCGGATCACCGAGCCGTTCGGGGTCCAGAGGATGAGCCCCTGGCCGACATCCTCGTCGATGTGGAACAGTTTCAGGTCCCGTCCCAGTTTGCGGTGATCGCGCTTCTTCGCTTCCTCCAGCTGCAGCAGGTGCTCTTCCAACGCCTCCTTGGATTCGAAGGCCGTCCCGTAGAGCCGCTGCAACTGCCCTTTGGACTCATCGCCCATGTAGAAGGCCGCGGCCACGCTCATCAACTTCACGTTCTTGCACTTGGAGGTGTAGTTGACGTGCGGACCGGCGCAGAGGTCGAGGAATTCGCCGTTCTGATAAAGGCTGATCTCCTCGCCTTCGGGGATTTTGTCGATCAGGTCGAGCTTAAAGCGGCTCTCGTTGCCGGGGCGTTCTGTCAGCCCGCCAAGACGCCCACTGCGCGCCAGAGCGATGGCTTCGTCCCGCGAGACGACGCGTTTCTCGAAGCGTTGGTTTTCCTTGGCGACCTTGCGCATTTCCGCTTCAATCTTCTCAAAATCGTCCGGCGTGATCCGGTGATCCAGGTCCAGATCGTAGTAGAAGCCGCTCTCCACGGGAGGTCCGTAGGCGAACTGGGCCTGCGGCCAGATCCGGAGCACTGCCGTGGCCATGACGTGGGCGCAGGAATGGCGGAGCCGCTCCAGATCGGTCATCTGGGCGCGTTCATCGAGCGTCTTGCGGACGGCGGAGGCTTCGGTGGGCTGATCGGGCATGGGGGCGGCAATAATGGACGTAAACGCTTACATAGCCCGGAACCGGAATGATTTCAAATGAGAGATGCCGGGAAGCAAAGGCCATGCCGGCTGGACTCTCCGGTCCGAGGAGAAGATCCCCCCCTTATGGGGGATCACCCACTCTCATCAGCGGCGGGATGGGACAACCCATGGCATCGGCCATGGCACGGATCAGTTCGGCTTCCTGGCTGGTGATCTGGCCATCCTGCATGATGGCGCGCGCGCAGGCCTGGAGGAGGAGGCGCTGCACAGAGGGAGCGGCCTCGGCATAGTGGTCGAGAGCGCGGTCGATCGCCGGGAGCGCGCACTGGTCGGGACCGCAATGCCGCAGTGGCCGCTTGGTCTGGTCTTCGATGATCGCGGCAGCATGGCGAAAGGCCCCCAGTGCCTGGGAGGGATCGTCCGGGTGCCCCACCCCGGCGACAGTGGAGAGGAGGATGGCGGACTCGTTCTCCAGAGTGATCGGTGAATGATGGCGGACCTGTGGAGGAGCCTGTCGGCGGTAATACAGATCGAGATGACGGCGAATGATTTTTTCCAACGTGAATTCGAAAAGGTTGATGCGGCGGTCCGCGGACATCAACGCCTTCGTGAGTGCCCGGAAGCTATCATATTCCTCCGGAAGGAGCCTCCTCAGGGAAGGGATCGAGAGATCGACCAAGGCCAGTTTGACCGAGGAATGCAACCCCGCGACGGCACCTTGGAGAGCTGTGATCCGCGAAGCCTCCCGGGATGGCAGGCGCAGACGCAGCAAAGCGACCTCGCTGTCCGCCAGGCCTTCATCCTGCCCAAGCAGCAGCGCCAGCAGCAGGTCCCGGGCACCCGGTTCGGTCCGGGCGAGGGAAACCCAATCCTCGGGAAGCGACTCGTGCAGCGTCCGTCCCAGAGCGATCTGCTCGGGGTGCAAATGCCCCATGCTTTCGAGCAATTCTCCTTCGGTCAGGCGGAGCGGATCCCGGCTCGCAGAAAAGGCGGAGATTCCAGCGGTAGCGGCGCCGGAAGGAACAGGCGACTCCCCCTCTGCCGGGTGACCGGGCAAGGCCGTCGCCGCGGTGAACTGGCCATTCCAGGTGGAATCGATGCGACGGATGCGCTCCTCCAGGGGCGGATGGGTGGCGAAAGCGGAAGTGACGGCGCTGCCGAAAAAGAGGTGGCTCGCCTCCTCGGCCATGGGGGTACGGAGCGCAGAACCCATGGCCAGTCCGCCGATTTTCTTCAACGCCCCGGCAATCCCGTCGGGGTTGCGAGTGAACTGCACGGCGGAGGCATCGGCGAGGAACTCCCTTTGGCGGGAGACGGCGGCCTTGATGAGCTGCCCACAAAGATAACCCAGATAGCCGACCACCACCAGCGCCAGCCCCACGGCGAAAATCGGCACTTTGCCATTTCCTTCGCGACGGCCCGCACTGCCTCCATAGTAGGCGCCCCGCAGCAGGAGACGCCCGACGAAGGTGATCACCAGAATTCCGAAAATGAGACCGATAAGACGGAGATTGAGCCGCATGTCCCCGTTGAGGATGTGCGAGAATTCGTGGGCGATGACACCCTGGAGTTCCTCCCGCGAGAGGCGCTTCAGCGTGCCCCGGGTCACCCCGATGACGGCATCGCTCGGTGTGAACCCGGCGGCAAAGGCATTGATCGCTGACTCCTCGTTGAGAACATACACCTCAGGCACAGGCACACCGGAAGCAATGGCCATTTCCTCGACGACATTGAGAAGGCGCTTCTCGTCAAAATCCCCCGTCCGGACATCGATCGGCCGTCCTCCCAACTCCCGCGCCAGCACAGCGCCACCACCGGAAAGTTGCATGGTTTTGAATCCACTTCCCCCCAGAACGACGATCAGCGTGCCCACCGCTGTCAAGCCAAGCAGTTCTGGCTGCCACCACCAGGAGGCGAGTCCGAGTTTCTCGACACCGGGCCCCGACCAGGCATAGGCGGCGAGGACAACCGCGTAGAGCGATGCGATGAGTCCCACGATCGCCAGCAGGAAGTAGAGCACGAGCCAGCGACTGCGGCGCCGGGCGCGTTCCTGATGGTCGAAAAAGTCCACAGTGCCGGGCTCAATCGAACGAGACTTTCACCGCCGCGCGCTCGTGATCCTCCGCCACCTCGAAGGGCGTCGCCGCGATGAACCGGAAGATACCGGCGAAGAGATTTCCCGGAAAACTTTCGATCCGCGTGTTGTATTTCATCACCGCGTCATTGTAGGACTGACGGGCGAAGGAAATCTTGTTCTCGGTCGCGGTGAGCTCCTCGGAGAGCTGCATCATATTCTGGTTGCTGCGCAGCTCCGGGTAGCTCTCCGAGAGGCCCCAGAAGCGCCCCATGCTGGCACCCAGTCCGGATTCAGCGGCGGCGAGCCCCTGCATCGCGGCTGCCTCGCCGGGATGTCGCGCGACCTCTTCCCGCGCCGCGAGAGCGGCCGTGCGGGCCCGGGCGATGGCTTCGAGGGTATCGCGCTCATGGTGCATGTAGGCCTTGGCGGTCTCCATGAGGTTGGGAATGAGATCGTAGCGGCGCTTCAATTGCACATCGATCTGCGAGAAGGCGTTCTTGCAGGCATTGCGGACCTGAACCAGACCATTGTAGGAAAGCACAGCCCAAAGACCGAGCAGGAGAAGCAGACCGACGGCGGTGAGGATCAAGGATGTCATGAGAGAAACCAGTGGAGGATGGGGAAAATCTCTTTCATCGGAGAAGAATTGCAAGCACGGGAAAACCCGGATCTCGGGGACCAACCAGGAGCCCTGCCAGTTCCCCTCACCCTATCCCCGGAGCTGGAGCGTTGCTCAATTCGGATCCCGGTCGGATTTTTCGTCCGGCGTTTGGAATTCGAAGCCGTGCATGTGCTGCTCTTCTCCGGGCAGAGTGAGGACGCGCCAGATGCACCAAACAAAAAGCACGGTCACGGTGCACACCGACAAGGACATGATGATCCATCCGCTCGTGGTCATGGCAAAAGTTCAGGTTCGTCCCCGGTCGTCTCTGCGGGAAGGGTTTTGAAGGCTTCGGAACGGTGTGAAAGGATGAGAAACGTCGTCCCAACGATGACAATCAGACCCACGCTCATCCATGAGACCGGGTTCCATTCCACAAAGAGGTCTTTGATCTGGCTGCTCAACTCTCCTCCGCCCAGCCCCAGCACGTCAAACATCAGCCAAGAGAGAAACACCACGATGAGGAAGATCGGGGTCAGATACATCATGAAAAAACGGAAAATCCGGGGAATTTTGAAGGCCGCCCCCCGGTTCGCTTCGGCAAGTCCTTTGTCCACGCCCAAGATCCAAGAAAAAATGATGATCTGGATCGTTGCGAGGACATACATCAGGAAAGTCCCGATCCAGAAATCAATGGTGTCCAAAGCCTTCAGACCGGCACTGAAATTCATGACAAACCCGCAACCCATCAGCGTGATCAGCCCCAAAAGGGTCACGGAGACCTTGCGCCCCACCCCGAGCGATTCCTCAAGAAAGGCAATACCGGGCTGAAGCATGGAGAGCGAACTGGTCACCGCAGCCAGGAAGAGGAGGAAGAAAAAGAGAAAGCCAAACACCGCCCCTCCCGGCATGCTGTGAAACACCACCGGCAGCACATTGAACCCCAGCCCGAAAGTGCCCTGGCCCGCGACGCCGGCGACCCCGAGGAAAGCCACACCGGCCGGCAGGGTGATGAGTCCTCCAAGCCCGACTTCACAAAATTCATTGGCCGAACAAGCGGCAAGCCCGCTGAGGACGACATCGTCATTGCGCTTCAGATAGCTGGCATACGTGATGATGACGCCGAAGCCGACCGAGAGGGAGAAAAAGATCTGACCGGCGGCGGCGAGCCAGAGCTGGCGTCGCTGCAACTGCTCCCAGATGGTCACCTGCCGGATCGCACCGGGCGCTGCGGCAGCGATGGTGGCCCGGTCGACGACCTCCTGCTCCACCGCGTGGCCTTTGTCGTCCAGCTTGACTTTGCCATCCGGCCCCAGGTCCTGGAGAAAGGTTTTCTGGGGATTCCACATGTAGCCCAACCCGTTGATGACCGAGTTTTCCGGATGCGCCGGGACCGGAGTGCCCAGAGTGAGAACTCTGACCAGCACCACGAGGGCAATGACGACCAGAGCCGGCATGGCATACTTGCAGAACAGCTCGATGCCTTTGGAAAGCCCCCGGTAGATCAGCACAAAGTTGAGGATGAAAACCACAATGAGAAACGGCCAGGCAATGTCCATCCCAAAGCCCTTGAGGGCGGAACCGTCTCCCCCCATGCCGACAAAGTTGCCGAAGAAAGCTCCCGCCTTGGCCGGATCCTCGAATTGAGAGGTCCCACCCTTGAGGAAATTCACCGCATACCCGAGACACCAGGCCTCGATACAAACATAGTACATGTAAACCACCACCGGGATGATGACCCCGATGACCCCGATAAATTTACCGGCGGGATGGCGGGTGATGTAGAAGAGGATGCCGGGGCAGGAATTGAAACCCTTCTGCCCGGCCCTGCGGCCCAGGGCCCATTCGGCCCAGGCGATGGGCAAACCGATGATAAGAAAGGAGACGACATAGGCCACCATGAAGGCGCCACCGCCATACTGCGCGGCCTGCCCGGGAAATCGGAGAAAATTTCCCAAGCCCACGGCGCTGCCGGCCACGGCCAGAATGACACCGAGCCGCGAACTCCAATTTTCACGCGTGGGACGACCGGACATGGAGCGGTTTTAAACGAAACCGCCGCGTCCCGCAAGGACCAATTGCCGGCAAACCGATGCCGACGAACCCGGCATTAGGAACCTGCCGACGGCGCAGCGTGTTCCGGAGCCGGTTGCGGTGACTCCGAAGCGCTCCCCGGTGGGCCCTGGGGGGATCCGGACGGACGCATCCGATCGATCACAGACTGGGTGATGTCACAGGCCGGAGCGGCATGGAAGATGACCGAGGCGTTGTTGGTCACAATAACGTCCAATCCTTTCTCCCTGGCCACAGCGAGAGCATGAGGGACGATCTCCGCACGAAACCCATTTACCAAATCGAGGCTTTTTTGTCTAAGGTCGGTGGCTACCTTTTGCCGGGCCCCTTCGAGCTGACGCCCGAGGTCCTGCTCGAGTTGGGCGACTTTCTGTTTTCCCGTTTCGTCGAGGATGAGTCCGATCCCGGCCTTTTCAGCCTCATACTGTTTCTGCAACCGGAGGGTGAGTTCTTGCAGGTGATTGGCGGCGGCGTCTTGATCGGCTTTGACCGTCGCCGCCATTTCGACGTCCTTGCCCAACGCTTTGGCCACGCGATCGAGATCAATCAAAGCTACCCCGCCGAAGGATCCAGAAGAGGTTCCACCTGTGAGAAAGAGGGCAACCACACCGGCCAGCGCGCAAATCGCCGTGACAGGCACCACCACCCCGTGAAAAAAATTTCCCCGACGGCGGCGCGGACGGTGTGCGAGGTCGGGAGGAGGGATGATGGGGGGTTCTGACATACCGCAGCCAGAATAACCAGTCCGGAAAGGAAATCAAACCGGGGTCCGTCTTCCCGGAAAGAGCCTCCCTGGTGCCGACACCGTTCGGCGGTTTGCAGGAAACCTTTGCATCATCAGTCTGGAATGGTTACACGGTGGTGAAGTTCGGAATGACCGGCGGAGGGGCAGGATCCCTGGCCGGAGAGGGTCTGCGCTGCCTCCTCCATGAGCAATTCACACCATCACTGGCTCCGGAGGCGAACCAGTGGTTCGAGGAGAACATCCGTTCGACCAAGGGAATCATCGCCGAGGTCCGCGATTGGAAAGACCGGCCCGTCCTCGTCGATCTCACCTTTGACGGCAGACCCTTCCGAGAGTTGCTCCGGGAACGGGTGAAGGGCCCTCCATGAAGCCTAGAGGCTCATTCCGAAACGCTTCAGGACGAGGGTCATCAGATAATAAAGCACCATCGTCACGACAATGCAGACCGCCATGGTCCCCCAGAAGGGCATGCCACGCCGGATCAGCCAGGGAAAGACGAGGAACATGGGCAGACTGGGGAGGACAAACCAGAAGACCCCCTCGGAATGCGACGCCAACTTCTGCACCCGCGCGGCAGGATCGGCCTGCAGGCCGTAATAAATCCAGACGAAGGTGATCAGGCTGACAAGAGGCAGCGACGCCAGCAGGCTGCCCAGAAGCGGGCGGCTGTGCCGGATGACCACTTCATTGACGAAGTAGATCAGCCCTGCCGAGAGAAGCAGTTTGAGCAGGACAGGCATAATACCGCGGATTGGCCAAGCTTAGTTGTTGCGAAAGGCCAGCAGGAGGCGCAGCACATAATAAAACAGGGTCGCGATGCTGGCGAAGAGCGCGAGGGAAGCAGCCACATACTGGTTCACCCCGTAATGGCGCATCACGTTCGAAGTGTTGTAAAGGATGGATCCGCTGCAAAGCACGATCATGGCGGCGGAGAACAACCATCCCAGGGTGAATCCAAAGAGCATGGCGGTGACAATCAGTCCAAGGGCAACAAAACCTCCCACCATGAGGAAAATGCGGAGGAATGAAAAATCCTTCCCTGTCAGGAGGACCACCGCAGTGAGACCGGCAAAGAGCCCGCCGGTGATGTAGCCTGCGGTCACCAAGGTGTCGGGCGCCTTCAACTGCGCGAACAGAATGAGAGGCAGGAGAATGAACGCCTCGGCGACCACGTAAAGACCAAGTCCCAGATACTGCACCCCTTGCGCAGTGTCAGAATGGGCCCACCAGTTGGCCAGCCAGGACACGCCGACAAAAGCGATGAGCACCATCCACCAATGCCCTGTCATGCTACCGGCCAGTTTCAGGGCCCAAGGCTGCTGAAGGAGCCAGTATTCAAGGCCGACAAAGGCACCTATCGCGAGGGCCAGGTGACCATAGGTGCGCTGGATGAACGTGGTCCGGTCCTGGGTGTTGGCGGTGTCGTAAGCGGAAGCGTAGTTCATGAGAGGAACGTCGTAGACTGGTGTTGAGCAAGATTACCGGTGTATCGAAGCCGCTTCAAGGAAGAAATCCACCCCGCTGCCGCACCGCCTCGAAGAGACAAACCGCCGTGGCCGCGGAAACATTGAGGCACGGCACCTCCCCGAGCATGGGGATGCGAATCAGTTCGTCGCAGTTTTCTGTCGTGAGCCGCCGCAGACCGGCTTCCTCCCCGCCCATGACGATGGCCAGCGGACCGGTCAGGTCGGTCTCATAGAGACCGGTCGTCGCCTGGTCAGACGTTCCGACGAGCCGGACTCCGCTTTCCTCCCTCAGGCGCTCCATGCAGCGAGCGAGATTGGTGACCGACACCACCGGAATGTGACCGGCGGCCCCGCAGGAGACCCGGACCACCGTTTCGGTGACGGGGCAGCTGTGGTTGCGGGGAGTGATCACGGCAACCACGCCGGCACCGTCACAGTTTCGGAGGCAGGCACCGAGGTTATGAGGATCCTGAACGCCGTCAAGCACCAGCAGAAGCGGCTCGGGATGGCTCTCCAGAAGCATCGCCAAATCGTCCTCGTCAAGACGGGCGATGCCACCTCCCTGGGTGTGACGGTTGGCCCGGGCAGGTCCGGAGTGACCAGTGCGGTTGCGGTTGGGGGATGGATTTGGTCTGGGGCGCGACATTTTGGGATTGTGAAAACGGGCGGGACAAATGAGAATCGGCCCATGAAGCCCATCCGCATTGGTATTCTCGGTCTGCACCATGACCACATCTGGGGCAATCTCAAGGACCTTTCCGCAGCGGAAGGAGCGCAACTCGTCGCCTTCGCCGATCATGAACCCGCCCTGAGGGAGAGGTGCGGGGCTCTTTTTCCCGGCGCTTCCGCGTGCGCAGACTACGACGATCTCCTCGCCCGGGACGATCTCGATGCCGTTTACGTTTTTGCCAGCAACCGCCTCGGGGAGGAATTGACTGTGGCCGCCTGCGACCGTGGCTGGCACGTTCTCGTCGAGAAGCCCATGGCCTCAACCCTGGAGGGCGCCGACCGCATGCTGGCGTCCGCAACGGCGAACGGCGTGAGGTTGCTGGTGAACTGGCCCATCACTTGGCTGCCAGTCTACCAGCAGGCCCTGCAGCTGGCCCTTCAGGGGGACATCGGGGATCTCTGGCAGGTGAAATACCGAGCCGCCCACGCCGGGCCACGCGAATTGGGCTGCTCCGAGCATTTCTGCGACTGGCTCTACGATGCGGCGTGGAATGGTGGCGGCTCCCTGATGGATTATGGGTGCTATGGGGCGGCCCTGTCCCGGCTGCTCCTCGGACCGGCCCCGGCGGTGACCGCAGTCACCCTTCAAGGGCTCAAGCCCGGCCTGGAGTCCGAGGACAATGCCATCCTCCTCTTCCAATACCCGCGGGCCTTGGGAATCGCGGAAGCCAGTTGGACCCAGAGCGGGGACCTGACGAGCTACGTGGCAGCGCTTTACGGCAGCCGGGGCACCCTCGTGGCAGAGCCGGGAGGACGTCTCTGGCGCGCCGACGCGGAGCATTCGGAAGGGGTCGAGCTGGACGTGCCCGCTCCCCCGCCGCACCTGGCCTCAGCCACCGCTCACTTCCTGCATCTGATCCGGCATCCGGAAGCGGCGTGCCATCCGCTTTGCGATCCGGTCGTCGGCCGCGATGCCCAGCAGATGCTCAGCGCGGCTTATGTTGCGGCCCGCGAGGGAAGGCGAGTGAACGTGCAGGAGGAAGTCTGAAGCGGAGCCGGCCACCTGGCAGCCAGACTGGGGCCGTCGCTGGTCGCTCTCTCAGAGAGCCTTAATGAAGGCCGCCACCTTCTCGGGATCCTTGATTCCGGGGGAAATTTCGACGCCGCTGGCGACATCGACGCCGAAAGCCCCCGTCTCCGCGACCGCGGCGTCGACGTTATGCGGGGTGAGACCACCAGCGAGGAGAATGGCACGGTCCGGCCAACGCAGGACGGCTTCGCGACCAAGCGCCCAGTTCATGGTGCGTCCAGTCCCGCCATACTCGGTGGGATTGTAGGCATCGAGCAGCAACGCGTCGCCGGGAAAGGTGGAGGCCTCATCGAGACTGCGCCGGTCCCGCACACCGAGGGCCTTGTAAACGGCATGCCCTTCTTCCAGCAAAGTCTCCAGCAGGGAGGGTGACTCATCTCCATGCAATTGGGCGGCATCGACAAGACCGCTCTGGAGCATTTCCCGCACTTCCTCAACCGGGGCATTGACGAACACGGCCACCCGCAACACCTGACCGGCCAAAGCTTCCAACCAAGGACGCCCCAGAGCAGGGTCGAGGTAACGCTTGGATCGCGGCCAGAAATTCACGCCGATGGCGTCGGCCCCCTGGAGAACCGCCCAGCGGGCATCCTCCGCATTGGTCAGGCCGCAGATTTTGACACGGGGTGACCCGTCAGTTCTGGGCTCGAGGAAGCGGGAGAAGCGCGTGGACATACCGGGGAAAATGGGAGCGTGTGACCTCAGGCGACCTTCCAGGGCACTGGCTGCCCGGAGAGGTGCGCTTTCACATTGGCCACCACACCATCCAGGAGCCTCCGACGGGCCTCGCGGGTTGCCCAAGCGGTGTGAGGGGTCACGATGAGATTGGGAAGGTCGGTCGCCAGCAGAGGATGATCTGCCGGGGGAGGTTCGACAGCGAGCACGTCGAGTCCTGCTCCCCCGAGATGCCCGGAACGGAGAGCCTCCGCCAGGGCCAGCTCATCCACCAGCGGACCGCGTCCGGTGTTGATGAGGAAGGCGCCCGGTTTCATCAGGGCCAGGTTTTTTGCATTGATGAGGTGCCGCGTCGCCTCGGTGAGAGGGCAATGCAACGTCACCGCATCAGCCCGGGCCAGGAACTCGGCGAGTTGCAGTCGGGGCCAGGATGGCGTGGAGGAGGAAGCTGGACTTCCTTCGCGGGCCAGCACGATGATCTCCATTCCCAGGGCTTCCCCGATTTTTGCCACCTCAGAACCGATCGCGCCGAGACCAACGATGCCAAGCGTGCGACCCGAGAGTTCGGTCATGGGATAGTCGAGCCGGGTGAAATGCGGGGACTGGGCCCATAGCGGAGCCTCCTGAGCATAGCGATGGACGTTGGTCGCGAGATTCAACAGCAGTGTGAAGACATGCTGGGCAACGGAGTGGGTCGAATAGCCGCTGACATTTCCCACCGCGATGCCGCGTGCCCGGGCCGCATCGAGCTCGACATTGTTGGTCCCGGTAGCCACGACCTGGATGAACCGCAGGTCCGGAGCCGCATCCATCACCGCGGCATCGACGAGCACTTTGTTGGTCAGGATGACGCTGGCTCCGGCAACCCGGGCGGCGCGGTCCTGCGGGAGGGTGGTGTCGTGACAGACCAGCTCGCCCAGCGAGGCAAGCGATGAGAAATCAATATCCCCGGCATCCAGAGTGCTGCGGTCGAGAAAAACAAGGCGGGGCGTTGGATCGGGCATAGGTCTCTGCAACAGAAAAAAGAGGCCTATGATGCGCCGGGAAAGGAGGTGGAGAAAGCAAAAAAACATGCCGGCAGGCCCTTCCGCCAAACCAACCCTCGCGAACCTTCTCCGAAGGCATGGCACCAAATGCTTGTGCAGCCGCGCAGGAGGTGGAATGATCTCAAGTCTGCGCCCCGGCATGTTTGTATCGACCCCCAAAAGCACGCGACTCACCGCCCTGACTCTTTGCCTCGGAATGACGGGACTGTCCGGCTGCTTCAGAACGATCCAACCGCTCACCGCCAGCCCCGCCGAGAAAGGCGATCTGCTTGCGGAGTCCCGCCTCTGGCGACAAAAAACCAGCCTGGCGGAGGCCCGGGACCGGCTCAGCGAAGCGCTGCTCTCCATCGATGCCTCCCAAGGACGGCTGGAGAAGGACATTGCCCATGCCAACCGGGACAAGTCCTGGAACCTGCCAGACTCGATCCACTCCCTGCCCCGCCGGGATCGGGAGAGAACCGGCATTATTCTGGTCCTGGGGTTCAACCAAAAAGAAGGCGACAAGCCCAAAATGGTAAAACTCATTGTCAAGGAGTTGCGAAAAAGAGGCTGGCAAGCCAGTCTCGTCCAACTCGGAGAATGGGGAACGCCGGAAGCAAACGCCCAAGCAATCGATGCCCATCTGAGGCGTGAATTGCCCAAAGTCGACCGGGCCATCGCGGTGGGCTTTTCCAAAGGGGGAGATGACTGGGTGCACTGGGTGCTTGGTCCCGCTCGGTCGATGCCACTCGCGGAACGGGAAAAAATCCGTGTTTCGCTTCAATTTGCCCCCATCCTGCGGGGGTCGGCCGCCGCCAAATGGATCACCGAGACCAAGGGGCCCCTGGGAGCCTACATCCGCAGCAAGGTCAGAAAAACACGCGAAAGTCACGAAGACCGACGGCTGGAAGACGTCGCGGCGATTGCGAATGACCCCTGGGTGGAACACACCGTCCCCCCCTGGAGAGAGATTCTTCCCCATTTGACCGCGGTGCACTTTGTCGCCCTGCCCGACGATGACAAAGGCCTGCCCAGCGCCCCCTCGGATTTCCGGCTCTTCAGCAAGCTGGTGGCCTGGGGCATGCCCTGGTCGGGTCCGCTGGATGGTTTGGTGGAGTCCGCCGCACAGGTGTTTCCTCCCGGCGAAACCACCCCGCAATGGGTGGTGCGGGTGCGGGGATCCCACGCCCTGCTCAATGGACGCTATGTCCAGGGAGGCGACCGTACCTCCGAGCTGTATTGGGAAAGTGAAGAGGAAGGCTGGAGGGGCGGACTCGAAATGATGGATGCATTCATGCGAGCGTTTCCCCGCGCCACCGTGGGCTGGTAGCAGCGCCCCGGGGGGCCACGAAAGAGAATGCCTTCCGGTCGCTCAACCACCGGAACGGCGGCGTCCCCAGACCGCGGCGAGAAAACTTCCCACCAGACAGTGGACCAACGCCGAGATGGCACAGGGGGCCGCCGCGGTGAGACCAAAGTGAGACTTCGCCAATTGGGCCCCCAGCCCGCTGTTTTGCATCCCGACCTCGATGCTGAGGGTGCGCCGGTCAGCGAGAGGAAACCCAAAAAGCCTGCCGGCTCCGAAGCCCAGGAGAAACCCCAGCACATGCAGGGTGACGACCGCCACCAGCAAGACCGGTCCAGCTTCGAGAATGCGGTCACGGGTTTTTCCCACGACACCTCCCACAATCAGGACGATTAGGAGAATGGACACCAAGGGCGACAATGCCCGGGCCGGGCCGAGGCGTTTCCCTGCGAACTGGTTGAGCAACAGTCCTCCAACGACGGGCAGCAGCACGATGAGACAGAGCTCGCCAATCATCGCCCACTCATCCACCGGGACGATTGTGCCACCATAAAACCCGGTGAGCCGGGGGGTCAGCAAGACGGCGGCCAGGGTGCTGCACATGGTCAGCAACACCGAGAGCGGCACATTGGCCCGTGACAGGTAGGTGATGACATTCGAAGCCACGCCGCCGGGGCAACAGCTCACCAGGATCATCCCGATTTTCAAGTCATCCGGAAGACGAAAGAGGTGGGCGACACTCCAGCCGAGGAAAGGCATGATGCCGAATTGGGCCAGGACACCCAGCGCGATGGTCCGGGGGGAGCGGCAGACTGCTTGAAAATCGGCGAACGAAAGGGTGATCCCCATCCCCAGCATAATGACGCCGAGACCGGCAGCCATCAAGGGCAGGGTCTGGCCAGTGCCGGGAAGTGGAAGCCGGGCATCCAAAAACCAGGTAAAATGGGCCGGAAAAAACCAGGCCCAAACGACCCCGATAAGAGTCCAGAGCCAGAAAAGGTTGGAAAGACGCTGCAGCATGATGGTGCCCATTGTGGCGCGGTTTTTTCCCTCTGACGACGGAAAAAACCTAGGCGGCGTCACTTCGGCCAGATCGAATTCAAGTCCCTTCCTCTCCCTCCAAGTGGCGCCATTGCGGGCTTGAGCGGCAAGGCTTTCCTCGCTTACAGTACAACTGATACCCTTCCCGAACCATCATGTCTTTTTCCACCAGCCGCTTTTGCCCCGGTCCTCTGCGTCGCCGCAGTTTTTTGGAAATTGGCGGTCTCAGCCTGCTCGGGTTTTCCCTCACCGATTTCCTGAAACTCAAGGCCCAGGCCGAGGCCGGGAAACTCCCGGTGCCTTCGGACACCTCGGTCATTTTCATCTGGCTGCCCGGAGGGCCTCCCCACATGGAAACCTACGACATGAAGCCGGACGCCCCGGTGGAATACCGCGGGGATTTCCGTCCGATCCGCACCAATGTCCCGGGCATCGAGGTCTGCGAACTACTGCCCCTCCACGCCAAGATCGCTGACAAGTTCACCCTGATCCGTTCCGTCTGCCATGAATTTGCCGACCACGGAGGTGGGCACAAGCGCTTCATGACGGGACGGGATCCCAAGGAACCAACCGGGTTTGTCAACGACGCCCCGGCGGTCACCTCCATTGTCACCAAAATGCTCGGAGAACGCACCGACGGCCTGCCCAATGTGGTCGCCGGAGTGGATGCGGGGCGCAGCGGCATCGACGTGTTTTCGCTCGGAGCCAGCTATCTCGGACCTTCCCAGGTTCCCTTCATGGTCGTGGGAGATCCCAGCAAACCGGACTTTCAGGTGCAGAACATCTCGGTCAAACCGGGCATGGAGACCCGTCTCGAGGACCGCCTGACCCTGCTCCACGGCATTGACCAGCTCCGGCGTGACGCGGACCGCGGCAGTATGATGGGGGCCATGGACGGCTTCAATGAACAGGCCTTCGGCATGCTGACGAGCAGCAAGGTTCGCGAGGCCTTCGACCTTTCCAAGGAACCCGATCGGGTCCGGGAACGCTATGGACGCCATGCCTACGGGCAGCGGGGACTGCTTGCGAGGCGGCTCATCGAGGCGGGCAGCCGGTTCGTTACGATGGTCTGGGAAAATCCACAGCCCGGTCAAACCATGCCGAAGGACTGCTCCTACAACTGGGACTCCCACGCGGTGAATTGCCACCTCTTCAACGACGCCCGATGGAGGCTTCCCTATTACGACCAGGCACTTACCGCGCTGATCGAGGATCTCCATCAACGTGGTCTCGCCAAGAAAACCCTGCTCATCGCCACCGGAGAATTCGGCCGCACGCCGAAACTGAGCACCGCCAAAGGCACCCAGACCGGCGTCATGCAACCGGGACGCGACCATTGGCCGAAGTCGATGTCGATGCTGGTGAGCGGCGGCAACATGCGAACCGGACAGATCGTCGGCGCCACCAACGCCAAGGGGGAACACCCCGTCGAGCGGATTCTTTCCCCGAATGATCTCTGGGCCACCGTTTATGCCCACCTCGGCATTGATGCCACGCAGAATCTGATCGATCATCAGGGACGGCCCAACCCGATCCTGCCCTACGGCAAGCCGATCGAAGAAATCATGCCGCAAGCCACCTGATTCTGCAGCATGCCCGACAGTACCTCCCTGACCGATGCGTTTGCCCTTCTCGGTCTGCCCAGACGACTGGACCTCAAAGAAGCAGACATCGAGGAGGCTTGGCGAGCGCTCAGTCTCCGGCACCATCCCGACCGCCCCGGAGGCGATGCGGCTCTTTCCGCCGGTGCCAATGAAGCGCGGGAAACACTGCGCCGCCCGGGATCTCGTCTCCGCCATTGGCTGGCCCTCCACGGGCAGCCGGCGGCTCGTTCGGCGGCTTTGGACCCCGCAACCATGGATCTCTTTTCGGCGGTGGCCGAAGGACTGGCCAAGGCGGACGACGCGCTGAGGCGCAAGGCGGCCGCCACCTCCGCCATCGGCCGGGCCACCGTGGCGGCGGCCGAACTGCAGGCCCAACTCGGCCTCCAAGCCCTCCAGGGACGCCTCACCAGCGGACTTACCCAAGCCGTCTCCCAGTTCTCCGAGCTCGACTCCCGGTTCACCGCGGAGGGGCTCGAAGCGGTGCTGAAGGAGGCCCGGACGCTCGCCGCAACTCTGGCCTTCCTCGAAAAATGGGAAGCCCAGTGCCGGGAAAAACTCCTCGCACTGGCCACCTCGGCCCTGTGAGGCAACCGTCCCGGGATGTCAACGCTGGGGAGGCGTGACCTCCCGGACGACCGCACCATCATTCTCACTCATAATGAGCAGGCTGAGACGCTCGGTATTGTCGAGATCATTCGTGCTCAAACTGGTATAGTCGAATTTGCCACGAAGATCGGTGTATCCGTCTTTGTAGAACCGGACCACCCCGTCCTGCTGCCTGGCGTAGACTTTGACATAGACGCGTGGCAGGGGTTTGCCAGTTCCTGCATGCCGCACCTGCACCAGGCCATACGCGTCGGTGGTCTCGACTTTGAGAGAGTTCGCATAGACCGCAGTGTATTTCCGCTGACCGCCCCCCACGATTTCGACCAGCACATTGCGACTCGCAAAGCGGGGTGGCACAGGGAATTCGAGAATGTTCCGGTCCGCCGCGAGATCTTTGACTTCGGTCATGTTGGGCCGCAGATAGCTGAACCGCTGACCGCCCTGGGAGACAAAAGGATTGCTGCTAAACAGAAACTCCAGATCCATTTCATAATAATTCACGCGGATTTGTCCCAGGTGATGGTAATCGATCCGCACCTTGCCTTCCTTGGTCTCCACGAGAAACTGGGGTTCGGTCGCGGCAAGAGCTTCCTGTTGCTGTCCTCGATCCTTGGGATCAGCGACCGTCAGAGCCTCGCCACGGATCTCTTTGATCTGGGCCGAGACCTGCGCGAAGCGATCCCGCCACCGGTCGACGGGTTCAGCGGCATGGCGCGCCGCGATCTGGTCCGCCGTGTCCAGGTCCTCGCGGTAGAGCGCGGCATAGGCCTGCAGATAGTCGAGTTGCAGGCCCGTCGTGACATTCCCGGGCCGGACTCGCTCGAGCCAGTCAAGCCCTTCCGCCACCCGGTCCTGAAGAAAAAGGTAATAGGCCACAGTGGCCTCCTCGATGTCCGAGAACTCAGGACGGTAGATCAACCGGTGCATTGTCGCCTGGTACTGGGCGAGAAAGCGGTCGTTGAGAATGCGGCGATCGCGCCCCAGTTGATGACTCCTCGCGTTGACCAACGGGAAGTATTCGAGATGCTGGTAACTGCCGCGATCCAGAGTGTCGAGACTGACCAGCGAGCACTCCAACCAACTTCCGCATTGATCGAGGAAATCGCCGCGGTGACGGAGGTATTCCCGAGCCAAGGGCAGCACGTTGTGGAGCAATCCATATGACCAAATCGTCCCGTCATAACGGTGCCTCTTGTCGAGCAGCCCCGCCACTTGGCGCAGAAAGTCGGGACTCTTCCGGACGCGCCAGGCGATCCGGGAAAGGTCGAGCCCTTCGATATTGTTGAGATTGAGGAAATCGATGACCTGGGCATCCGTGCCGGACTGGGAAAGGTATTCCCAGGAGGTTTTGTCCACCGTCCCGAGCTGGTTCACGACCCGGAAGCGGAACGGTTCCGAAAACGCCACCACCCGCGACTCTTTGGCGACCTGCACGGGGTAGTGGCGGAATCCTTCAGCCTCCTCCGAGGGCCGGGGGAAATAAAAGAAATATTCCAGCTTGTGCGTGGCGTAGGGCTGAAGCCGGACCGGGAACGTCCGCGTATAGTCACTCCCCTGGGCGGGGACCGAACCCTGCGGCACTTGGAGAAGCACTTCCAGCTTCTGGGTGGAGGAGCCGGGGTTCGTCACCACCACTTGGGCCCCGTAGAGCACACCGGTGAGATACTCTTGGGGGACCGGTTTGTCGGCCTGTTCCCCATCGATCATCTGGTACCGTTCGCTGGCCCGGAAGAAACTTTGATTCACAAGAACCGGCACGCCCTGTGCGTCGATCGGGGTTTCCTCAATTTCCTCATGGAAGGCCAGCAATGGACTTCCGGCGGTGAATGTCAGAGTGTTATCTTCGATGGTCAGATCGTGCTTCCCGCTCGTGAAAGGAAGAT
Organism: Akkermansiaceae bacterium; assembly: GCA_024233005.1. Lineage (GTDB taxonomy): Bacteria > Verrucomicrobiota > Verrucomicrobiia > Verrucomicrobiales > DEV007 > JACKQE01. The sequence goes on from JACKQE010000006.1 coordinate 118,472, forward strand.
CCATCACCGCCAAGGAGAGCCACATTTCAGCGAAGGAACGGGAGGCGGCAGGGAATTCCCGTGAGGTGAAGCCTCCCTTCCCATCCCAGGTGGCGTAGTCTCTCCAGAAGGCATTCTCCGTGATCAGATCCGGGATTTGTTGATCAAGAGGGAGATGCCAATAGTTGTTCTCGGCCCATTCCCGGGTGGATTCCAATGGGCGGAACAGTGCCCGATTCAACTCCCGATCGGCCAATTCCTGTTTCAACGCCTCTACACCCAAACTGCGGCGCATTCTCACCTCCGAAAGCGCGGAGAGACTGTCTAAATTCTTTGCAAGCTCCTCCGCCATGGGTGCCGCCGGTGCCGGGGCAGTAGAGGCTGCGGGAAGATCCGCCTTCAGGGTTCCCATGGCCCCTCCACTGGCAAACCCGGATGCATCCAGGACAATCTGACTTTTGTCTCCATCTCCGCTGCGACCCAGAGCCTCCCCACTTTTGAAGGCAAAGTCCGCCGCCTCATTCAGGCGGCGCCCGTCGAGAGCCCGGAAAAACCACACGCTGTCTTGATCCACATTCCGCGGCTGCAGGGCCAGACGGTCCCGAATCTGCCGGGCCACCGCAGCGGGTTCACTTCCACCGAGCCGGGCCGCGAGAAGGATGCGTTCCACCGTGTTGAGCCGTCCGTAGGCCCAGGCCGACGTGTGATGCTTCAAATCCGCTCCGGTCAGGTAATCGTCGAAAAAAGTCCGGTCTTTCTTGTTTTTCAAGTACGGCAGGACCACCCGTTGGAAAAATTCCGGATCCTTCCGTGAGAGAAAGAAGTGCATCTCGTGGCAAGCATATCTGGAATAGAGTTCGCGTTTGCGCTCTTCCTTGAGAGTCGGCCAGTCGAGAAGAAAGGAGAACTCCCTGAAGTCGGCACTCGTGTTGATCCCCGACAACACAGAAGCCACCGCGGCCAGGGTGTCATAGGTTTCCAAATCGGATCCCCTCAGGTCGGGAATGACCAGCTTGCCTCCTTTGTCCAAGAAGGTGACCTTCCGCTGCTGGGTGTAATGCCTTTGCGAATCCAGGGAGTTGGTCAGACGGAGATCCCTCAGGACCACCCCTTTGCCTTCCGGGAGGGAGAGTTGCCGCTCCACGGCATCGGTGGCATTGACCGCAAGGACATGCAACTGCTGCCGGTCCCCCAGGTCGGTGCGCTTCAGCGTGATGATCCCATTGGCGTCCGGCTTCAGATTGTAAGCCACCGGAGCACCTTGGCGCAGGAAATTGAGATTGACGCGGAGGATCTCGGCTGCCATCTGGGCTTTCTGCTTTTCCACCGCGAGGTCGGCGGGTGCGCGGTTCGATGGTCGGGAAACTTCCTTGGCATCATACACCTCACCCGCGGCGGCCTCCGCAACTTCGGTCCGGGTGTCGGCCAACGCCCAGGGATTCAAGAGCAGGGAGGGAGCTTGGAGGAGATTTCCCGGGAATTTCCGGGCAGCCCGACGCTCCAGAATGTAGCGATATTCCTCCCCGATGTCCCGTCCGGAAACATACTGGGTTTCGGGAATCCCACGCTGGACCAGGATCGGGTTGGATCGGTTGGGATCCGCCAGATCGGTGAACAATCCAAACTCGGGGAGAAACCGTGTCGCGGCTATATGAACGCGGGTGAAAGGATCCGCATTGCGCAGCTGGATGCGCACGAGGTCGCCCTCCGGCAAAATCGAAGCGATTTGGAGCGGAGCCGGATTCGTTATCTCCAGATGTCGGTGTCTCGACAGCAGGTAACCTTCCGCTGCCGAGCCTTCGGTGATGCGGAGAGTGATCCTCCGCCCCGGTCCCCGCAGCCAGAGTTCGTAATCTCCCGGAGTCAGGCCCTCAAGAAGGGCGATCCCGTCGGCGAAGCGGATAGAAGGGAAGACATCCCGCACATTGGTCCCCTGACGGACCTCGAACACGGCCAGATCGGAGGCACGCAGAGTATCCCGGCCCTGAACCATGAGAGGCACCAGCACCGGAGTGCCGGCCAATCCATGGATGGTGCCGCCATAGGTATGGTTTTCTTCCTGGAGCGACCAGACCCTTTCCTGAAGCCCCTGTGCCGCGGCACGGACCTGATCCATTCCCGGCAGTTTTCCCAGTTCGATGCGCCCTTTGGTATCGGTTTGCAGGGAGAAGCCCCGCTCAAACTGGAACTCCTCATGGTGCGTTTGGATGGTTACCGCCCTGTTAGCCAGCGGTTCGCCGTTTTTTCCCAACACTTCAAGCACCCATTGACCGTCCATTTTGCTGAGATGCAGAGCGGCGGTCTGGTCCGAACGGTCGATGGTGTTCAAGGCAAAAGTGGCCGAACCGGCCGAAATCGATTTGCTTTCACCGCCCTCACTGAGCCGGGAGATTTTGCCTTCCAGGGAGAAGGACAGGGAGACCACGCGTTCAGGCACCCGGAAGGGCTGCACTGACTCCTTCTCATCATTGAGGGAAAACCCGGGAACATCGACCGTGGAGGTCACGCCCTCGAGATCCGTCGAGGTCATTCTCAGGCGAACCTCCTCGATCAAGCCGGTGGGAGCGGGCTGACCGTTGACAAAAAGTTTGGGACGCACCACCAGCAGAGCCTGCTGTCCAGAGAGCAGGGTCTCCCTCTCCACATGGAAACCGGCTTCCAGCGTGTAGTTTTCCCCCGGCACTTCGATCTGTTCCAAAGAAGCGAAATCCCCGGCCATCAACACCACCGGTTGCGGTCCGGGCTGAGTGGAGAAAGGCAGCACAATTTCATCGGAGCCTTCCTTCGGCGTGTGACGGTGCCCGCCAAACCAAATGCTCGGGCCGGCCGCGGGACGGTTGGCTTCATCCAGCACGCGAACGGCCACGCCGGCGCTGGTGTTGGCGGCGAGGTATTGCAGCCGGCCTTTCCTGACCAACGCCCGGCTGGAGATGCCGTTGCCGATAAACTCCACGATCCAGACGCCGCGTTTGCCTTTCAAACCGGGGAAGGTGAAGGCCCGCCGCACCTGCCGCACCGGAGCCTCGGTGTAGTCGTGCGTCTGCTCCTCGTTCGCCGTCAGTCCGTCGAGATCCAGCGCGGTGGTGATTTCCTCCGCCCGATCGAGGTAGTAATTCAATGGATTCAACTCATACACCTTCACCATCAGCCGGGGAACATTCTTCACCTCCAGTTGCAGGGTCACCTCGTCATCAGGGGAAAATTCCGTCCGATTGGAAACGGGGAACACGAGATCCACCCGGTCCTTCAATGCCTGAACCGCGGAGGGCGAAAGCAGGGAGAACCACCGGGCGGCATCCCCCACTCCACGGATCAGTTTGGCCTCGGCAAAAACGGGTTTCAACCAAGTGTCGCTGACCCAGGTGGCATAACTTTCCCAGGAGTCCTCCTGCTCAAAAAAAGTGAGAAAATACTCCCGCAACAAGGGTTCATCATTTCCCACAGCAGGGCAGTGGGTGGTCCCCGAGAAGTCTTTCGACAGATCGGCGTAGAAACGCGGATCATTCCCCTTCAGATAAGCGGGATTGGCATAGGCGGCCTGGCGGGGCAGCTTGAGGTATTCCAAGAATAGTTCCCGGGGGTGTTCGCCGAGACGCCGGTGGTGATCGAGGAGTTGGAAAAGCGCGTGGGCTTGGAGAGAGACAAAAGCCGGAGGGAGCGTCCGGACATAGTTCCAAACCGATTCCAAATAGGCCCCGCGCACCGTTGGATCGAGGCTCCAATCGGTGTCTCCGTTGGGATGCATTTGCCGGATGCGCAGTTGGACAAAAGCCTCGCTTGCCGCCAAGGACGGAACCGCGGCCACCAACTGGTCGAGCTGCTCCGGGAGCAGCAGGGTGTGAATGGGAAACTCGCCAAACCCTTGGCTGGTTTTGGCCCGCAGCTCCGCGGCGACGAGCCCGACCAAACGGGGATAATCGGGTTGCCGGATTCGGCTGAGCAACTCCCGTCGTTGGGAGGGATTGAACGCAACGTCGGATCGAAGCAGGGCATCAAGCCCGCGGTCGGAGACCGCCGAGAGGGAGTTCACATCCTGCAGGGCCTGTCGCAGGAAAGCGTCGCGGTCAACCAGAGCCGGATCAAGAATGGTGGGGAGTTGAGGCTTCGCATCCGGACGGTCCTGCTCATGGAGGAACTGGAGACCCAGTTCCAGTCGGAGACGTTCCAAAGCGCCGAGGGGATCCCGGTCATAACTCAAGAGAAGCGCCCGGTTCCTGATTTCCCGATAACGCGGGGTCCCATCCGCATGCTCATAGCGTTCCAGCCAAGTTTTCAGGAGTGTCTCGACCTCGTCGTGCCGGCCCTGATTTTGGGCGTGCAGGGCATGGTAGTAATAGTATTCCTCGGTTCCGGGGACCAATTGTTTGAGAGCGGCTTCCCGGTCGGCCGAAAGGGCGAACAGTTCCTCAAACCCGACTTCATTTCCGGCCTGACTGTTGCCGGGAAGAAGGATCAGTGACAGGCAGCAACACAACAGGCCGGGAAGGGTAGCGGGCAAGGTTTTCATGACAGGCATCAAGAGAGGCAGGGTGGAACAATCACGGGGCCTGCGTTGGCAGTCTCGTCATCATACTAACGCAGGCCCCACCGGGGACTTAGAACAATTTTGTAAGAAAGCTGTGAGGCGGAAAGGCGCCGTGGTCACAATCCCCTCATCAGGTCCCGCAAGGCCCGGATCACGGTCGAGGAGCGGATGTCCCCCATCGCCCCCAGCGGACCATCGACCACAAAAGGCTCGACCGGCAGTGGCTCATCCTGCGTGGCATGAAGGATGACGGCATTTTCATGGCGGGGACGCCACAGCCAGGGTGGCGTCGGTCCATAGAGGACGATCTGAGGGCGCTGGAAGGCGGCGGCCAGATGCATCGCCGCAGTATCGACCCCGAGGGCGACGCGGGCGTTTTTCAGCAAGGCTGCCGTTTCCAAAAGACTGAGGGACCCGGCGACATTGAGGAGGGGAAAATCCCCCGGCAGCTGCCCCCGGATGGCCGCGAGGTGGCGTGCCTCCACCGGATCGCGGCCTCCCGTCAGGACCGTGGGCAGGCCATGCTCCTCGAGAAGAACCCGGATCACCTCAGCCCAGCGCTCGGGCAGCCAGTACTTTTCATCCCTGGCGGTCCCGGCGTGAACAACCGCGTAGGCTTGACCAGCCAGACCAGCCCCGGCGAGGCATTCCGCCGCCCGGAGCCCGGATTCTGCAGGCAGACTGAGGGCCAGAGGCTCGGGTTCGGAAGCGATGTCGAGACACTCCAGGAGAGCGATCATGTGATCGATGGTGTGGAGGTGTTTCAACGAAGCTTCACTGGTGCGGTGAAACACCCGGTTCCGCGGAAAACCTTGGGTTCGCTTGGTATAGGTGGCGCGCAGCGCCGCACCGCTGAGCCAGGAAAAAAGGATCGAGCGGTCGGATCCGTTGAAATCCAGCACCGCATCGAACCTCTGGGAGAGCAGTTCCAGCCAGAGCGCTCCGTTGGGACGCCAGGGACGGTAGTTGAGGTGTTCGTCCACCGCTGGAACGGCGGGAACGATCTGGCCGGCCGCCCCCCAGGTGACCAGGGTGACATGGTCACCGGGACGTTTCCGCTTCAGCAGGGTCAGCGCGGGCACCGTCAGAACGAGGTCCCCAATGCGTTTGAGCTGAATGGCGAGGATGCGTGACATGATCCGCCTGGCCCCGTCACCCGGATGGACCGAGCCACCGGGATCAGCCGCGCTGGTCGATGGGAACGATGGGCTGGTCCTCGGTCGGACCGGTGTACCAAGTCAGCGGCCGGTAGAGACGGTTGTCATCCAGCTGCTCCAGCACCTGAGCGGTCCATCCGGCGGCACGGGAAATGGCGAAAATCGGAGTGAAGAGATCGGTCGGAATGTCGAGCGAGTGGTAGACCGTCGCAGAGTAGAAATCCACGTTGGCTTCCAGACCTTTGCGCTCCCGCATGATCTGGGCGATCCTCTCCGACATCTGGATCCACTTTGGTTCGCCCAGTTCGTTGGTCAGCTTGATGGCCATCTTGCGCAGGTAGGGCGCGCGCGGGTCGAGCACCTTGTAAACGCGGTGCCCGATGCCCATGATCTTCTCTTTGCGATTGAGCTTGCCTTCCACCCACGCATCCACGGCAGAGGGGTCGCCGATCTCCTGCAGCATGGTGATGACTCCTTCATTGGCCCCGCCATGAAGCGGTCCTTTGAGGGTGCCGATGGCGGAAGTGATGGCCGAGTAGATGTCGCTCAGGGTGGCGATGGTGACACGCGCACTGAAGGTAGAGGCATTCATGCCGTGGTCGGCATGGAGAATGTAGGCCGCATCCAAAGTGCGGGTCGCCTCGACTCCGGGTTCGGTGCCGGAGAAAAGATAGAGGAAATGCCCGGCCTCGGAGAGGTCCTTGCGGACCGGCATGAGATCCAAGCCATGGCGGGCACGGTGGAAATAAGCCACGATGAGCGGCATTTTGGCGCAGATCGCGAGCGCGCGCTCCTCATTGAGAGGTCGATCCTGGTTGCCTCCACGCACATCATAAAGGCCCAACATGCTGACGCCGGTGCGGAGCACATCCATGGGATTGGCATCCTTGGGGGCGCTCTTGAGAAATTCGATCACCCCCTCCGGAAGTTCCCGGTGCGCCCGGAGAGTGGCTGTCAGATCGGCGAGCTCCTTACGGTTGGGCAGCCTGCCCCGGTGCAGCAAGTGGACCACCTCCTCGAAAGTGGTCTGCTCGACGAGATCATTGATGTTGTAGCCCAGATAGCGCAGGATTCCCGCCTGTCCCTGAACGTCGCTCAGGCATGATTCGTTGGCGATGACTCCTTCCAGTCCCTTGGCATATGTTGGCGCTTCCGGCATGACGTGTGGTGATAAAAGGTTGGCTTATTTGAGCAGGCTGATCAACGTGGCACCGATCTCGGCTGGCGTCTCTGCCACAGCGATACCGCATTCGCGCAATGTCTGTTTTTTTGCCTGGGCAGTCCCCTGCCCGCCGGAAATGATGGCACCGGCGTGGCCCATGCGGCGTCCCGGAGGGGCCGTGGCCCCCGCGATGAAACCCGCAATGGGCTTCTTGCAATGGTCCTTGGCCCATAGAGCGGCGGTTTCTTCGGCGTCTCCCCCGATTTCGCCAATCATGATGATGGCTTCGGTTTCGGGATCGTCGTTGAACATTTTCAACACATCGAGGTGGGAGGTGCCATTGACGGGGTCACCGCCGATCCCGACACAGGTGCTTTGACCGTAGCCGGCTGTGGTGAGCTGCCAGACGGCTTCATAAGTCAGGGTTCCGGAGCGAGAGACCACCCCGATGGTGCCGCGCTGGTGGATGTATCCCGGTGCAATCCCGATCCGGCACCCACCGTGGGATTTCTCCCCGGTGCCAGGAGTGACCAATCCCGGGCAGTTCGGCCCGATCAGGCGGGTTTTGCTGTGGGCCATGGCCGCTTTGACTTTGATCATGTCATTGACCGGAATGCCTTCCGTGATGGCCACCACAAGGTCAAGCCCCGCGTCGACCCCTTCCAGAATGGCGTCAGCGGCGAACGGCGGCGGCACAAAGATCACACTGACCGTGGCACCGGTCTCGCGCGCCGCTTCGGCAACGGTGTCATACACCGGCACCCTGAAGGAGCCGTGGTCGAAGGATTGCCCCCCTTTGCCGGGCGTGACGCCGGCGACAAGTTGGGTGCCGTAGTCGAGCGAGGCCCGGGCGTGGCGCGAGCCAAAATCACCGGTGATACCCTGGACAAGGATGCGCGTGTTGGAATCGACGAGGATGGACATGGGAAAATGCGAAAAGAAGGATGGCGAAGGGAGAAGACTCAGGCAGCAACGGCGGCGACAATTTTTTGGGCGGCGTCGGCGAGGCCTTCGGCGGAAATGATCGAAAGAGTGCTGTCGGCGAGGGTCTTTTTGCCCGCATCGACATTGTTTCCTTCCAGACGGACCACCAGCGGAATGCTCAGGCCGGTTTCCTCGGCGGCGGCGATGATCCCATGGGCAATGACGTCGCAGTCCATGATGCCACCGAAGATGTTGACGAGAATCCCCTTCACATTCGGGTCCCCCAGGATGATTTTGAAGGCAGCGGACACCTGGTCTTTGGTCGCTCCACCTCCCACATCAAGGAAATTGGCAGGATCCCCACCATAAAACTTGATGATGTCCATCGTGGACATGGCCAAACCCGCACCATTGACGAGGCAGGCGATGTTCCCATCGAGACCGATGTAGTTCAGTCCAAACTCACTGGCGGCAACTTCGCGGGAATCCTCTTCCGAAGTGTCGCGCAGGGCGGCGACTTCCTTTTGCCGGTAGAGAGCGCTGTCGTCGAAGTTGAACTTGGCATCCAGGGCGACCAATTTCCCATCGGTTGTCACGGCGAGGGGATTCACCTCCACCAGCGAACAATCCCGCTCGATGTAGAGTTTGTAGAGGGCAAGGAAAAGTTTGACCGCCTGATTGAGCAGCGCCCCCCGGAGGTCCAGCATCGCGGCAATCTTCCGGCACTGGTAGGGCTGCAGCCCCAAGGTGGGATGGATCAGTTCACGGATGATTTTTTCCGGCGTTTTCTCGGCCACCTCTTCGATGTTCATCCCCCCCTCGGTGGAGGCGATGATGGCATGGCGGCTCGTGGCCCGGTCGAACAGAATTGCAAAATAGTATTCCTTCGCAATGTCCACACTGCTGGCGATGAGGACTTTGCTTACCAACTTACCCTCTTCTCCGGTCTGGTGGGTGACCAGCACCTGACCCAGCATTTTGCCGGCGATGTCTGCCGCCTCGTCGGCAGTGGCCACGAGATGCACGCCTCCTTTGAATCCGTTTTTGAAGGTTCCCTTGCCGCGGCCACCCGCGTGGATTTGGGCCTTGACCACGAGTCCGGCACCACCGATGGCCTCGGCGGCCTGACGGGCCTCCTCCGGCGTGTGGGCGACCTTGCCTGCGGGCGTGGCCACGCCAAATTGATCGAACAGTTCTTTTGCCTGATATTCGTGGATATTCATGAAAATTTTATGCGACCTGAACGGCGCGCCAACTTAGGGACACGGGCGCCCGGCGTCAAGGCAGAATCCCGCCAAGAAGAAAGGAATGCCACCGGGATCGGACCGCTGGGTGTCACCATACCACCTCAATAGAGCAGCACGCGGTAGTCGATTTCGAGACCGCGTTCGCCCAAAAGAGTGGCCACATCCGCCGGCATGGGAGGGATGTCCGCATCCAGGATCGCCTTGACGGTGAATTCGGCGGTCACCGCGCTGGTATCGTTGCGGACAATGCGCATGCCTTTGGGATTGCCCTGACGGTCAACTCGGAAAGTGATCCGCAAGGTCCCGTAGGTGACAAAGTCCGCATACTTGCCGCGGTATTGGTGCCACTTGCGCTCGATGGTCTGCAACACCTGCTTTTTATAGCGGCCCAAAGCATTGGCCTCGGCATCGACCGCGGCCTCCCCGCGTCGACCGATTGAGCCCTGGGTCTGGTTCCGATGAGTCTCGGGATTGAAGGCGGTCTCGCGGGACGGCGGTTTCGGCGTCGGCGGCGCATCGGGAGCCCCCCGGGCCCCGGCTGTCGCGGATTGAGCGGCCGGTTGGTCTGGAAGCGTCGGACGGGTCACCGCCATCGGGTTCGGCTTCTGTTCCAAGAGGGGCTTGGCAGGGTCGACCGGAACCGGTTCCGCAGATCGTCCCACCTGTTCACTTGGCCTGATTTTGGCAGCCTCGGTGGGCTGGTCGGCACGCTCGGCGGTCTTTTTGAGGCCATCGGCCAACGGCGGAAGATCAGGGGCAACCTCGGGAGACCGGTCCTCTTCCGGTTTGTCGGCCAATTTCTCAGTGTCGGGCTGACGGGAGGGAGCTTCGGGAAGCACCGCGGCCGAAGCCTGAGCAGGGATCATATCCGGCTTCGGAGCCAGTTCCGGCCGGACTTGCGCCCGGGAAGCCGCCGCGGCCCCGTCAGGAGCCGGCTGACTTTGTTTCGAGACCTCGGAAAACTCGCCGTCCACATACTTGCGGTCCCGCATTTCAAACACCGGGAGCTGGCGGTCGCTTTGGATGGTTGGGACAGGGGGCGCGTCCGCCACCGCGGGCGCTTCCGAAGCCGCCCGAGTGTTGTGATCGGAATGAAAAGGGGCCTTTTCGGGCTTGGTAGTTTCCTGATCCGCATCGGTCCGCACATAGTGCTGACTCTGTTCCTTGGGTTGCAGTGTTTCCTCGTTGACCAGATCGGCCAACATAATCGTGACTTCCTCCACCGGAGGTGCCGCGGTTCCCTTGGCCCCCAGCGCACCGGTGAGTGAGAACAGCGCCACAATCAGCAGGAAGACAAACAAGTGCCCCACCAGAGCACCTGCGATTGCCACCACGACTGAGGAGCCATTCTTCATTCCAAGTCCCAGATGGTATACCGGTTATGCAAAGCTTCAAGAAAATCCCTCCTCAGGTCGTCCCGGTGGGGATGATTCCCTTTTTCGCTCATTTTTCTTGTCTCTGAACCCAATTTTTGTCATTCTGAGTACGGGATCGCGTTCCGGGTGGAACCGGTTACCACAACATACTGCTCTCATTGAGGGCAAAAAATAAGTGAAAGGAAACCATACAATGAAAACCACAAAAAAGAGAAATCAGGGGTTCACCCTGATCGAGCTGCTGGTCGTGATCACGATCATGGCCTTGCTCATGAGCATGGCCGTCCCCGCCTACAACACCATCCAGGTGAAGGCGGCAATGAACAAGGATGCCAGCAATGTCCGTCAGATCCTGATTGGCTGCTCCTCCTTCGCCTCGGACTGGGACGGACTGTTCCCTTCCTTCGACCCGGATGAGCAATCAAAAGGCGGCGGCGGCGGCGGCGGGGAAGATTCCGCGTTTTCCTCCTCCAATGATGCCTTCAATGTGCTGATCCCCAAATACATCGATACAGAATCAATCTTCTGGTACGCCATGAAACCCGACAAACTCCGCCCCCCGGTGGAGGATGGGAAACTGGAAGCCAAGGAGTGCACCTATGTTTATGTGACCGGTCAGACCAATACCAGCTTCAGCCGCTCCCCGTTGATTGCGGATGAAATGGAAAGCGCCGGCACCTACGGTGAGTATCATCCGTGGTTGAAACAACAAAAGGCGGTCATCGGCTATGTCGGCGGCAACGTCGTGACCGAGTCCCTGACCACGGACCAGCCCGGTGCCACGGTGCGCACCCGTGACGGCCAGATTCAGGACATCTTCATGAAGCGCTCCGGAGGGGATGACAGCGGTGGCGGCGGTGGCGGCGGTCTGCTCGACACCGACACTTCGAACGTCCTCCTTCCTGGTGGGGGCTGATTCCAAATGACTCAATGGCCCCGTCAAGGGGCCCTGCGGAAGACCCGGCGGGCTTGGCCCACCGGGTTTTTTCGTGCCTCTCACCGCCCGCCGCGCCGCGCCTCGTAGAGACGCCAGAGACCGCTGTGATCCAGATCGCCCATGTCCCGCTGGTGCACCATTTCCTCCCAGAGGGCGTGGTTTTGCCTCAGCATCGGTAATTCCAGCCCTTGCTCTTCCATGATCCGCACCGCTTCACGAACGTCTTTCAACTGAAGCCGGGCCCGACCTCCGGGCACGAAATTTCCTGTCACCATGCGCTCGCCATGCTCGGAAAGAATGCGGCTTTCCGCGAACCCTCCCCGGATCGCTTCCCTCACCCCGGCGGGATCAACGCCCGCGGCTTTCGCCAGAGTGAGCGCCTCGGCAATGGCGGCAATGGTCTGGGCAACGATGATCTGGTTGGCCAGCTTCGCGACCTGTCCCGCTCCCAGTCCGCCCACGTGGGTGACCTTGCGTCCGAGGCATTCGAAAAATGGCCGGGCTCTGGCGAAATCCTCCACCGATCCTCCCGCCATGATGGAGAGGGTCGCTTCCGTCGCACCGACTTCCCCCCCGGAGACCGGGGCATCCACCCAACTTCCCCCCGCGGCTTCCACCGCCGTGGCACAGCGCTTGGTGACATCCAGGGCGGTCGTGCTCATGTCGATGACCAGTGTGCCGGGTGACAATCCGCTGATCAATCCCAACGCTCCCAGCACCACTGTCTCTACGGCGGGGCTGTCGGTCAGCATCAGAAAAATCACCCCTCCTGCAGTCCCGCGGGCCACCTCCGCCGGAGAATTCGCCGGCTGGAGCCCTTCCGGGACGAGGGCATCCATGACGCCGCGGCTGCGGTTGTTCATCAGAACCGGCCAACCACCCCGCTGCAAATGCAGGGCCATGGGGCGCCCCATGACTCCGAGACCGATGAATCCCACCCGGGTTTGGACCTCCGTCATGGCGCCTTCCCCCCCGGCGTCTGGGTGGGACCGGCGCCCGGACTTTCATCCAGCAGTGATCGTAGCCCGTCAAACAGGGAATCAATGACCTTGTCATCGTGAAGGAGTGTCTTCACGGCGTCCAAGGGGGAACTTCCCGAAGCGGGCGCCCCCTGCGGAATGTCCCAGGCGGTAAGGTAGTCCATTCCAGTCCTGTGGAATCCTTCGGCAAGCAACCGCTTCTCCAGATCGGGCATGTGTCCGGCCCCGTAAAAGATTCCGATGTTTCGGTGGCCCTGCGCCACAGAGACAGCCAGTTTTTCCAGGACCACCTTGTTCCGCTCTGTCACCAGCACCGTGCCGTCCTCACCCTCCACTTCAAAAATGAGCCGCTCGGTTTCGGCAAGAATCGGCGCAACGGTCCGTTTCAGTCCCGAGGAATCCCCGGCGCTGAGGGCGTTGAGCAGGGTCGTGAGCGTGGACTGGGCCGCCGCATCGTCTTCCAACCCGGGAATCTTGAGTCCCGCCGGCGATTTGGTCATGGCTCTCTCTATCAAGGTGAACATACTTTGCTGACGTTTTTCCAGGAGCCCGTGGAACTGATCCCAATCAACGTCGGCATGCTGGAAATTGGGCGCCCCGTAATCGATCGCATCCATCTGGAATTCCAATTTGAGGAAGCTCTTCACGATGTTTTGCACCAGATGCACCTGGTCCATCGTGGTCCGGACGCCCCCATCAGTGGCCGGAGCCTCCGGACCAACCAAACTGGAAGCCCCGGGACTGGGATGGGGTTGGCCCACCATTTCGTAGAGCACCACGTCGAACGTTTTGAACAACTCGTTGAGCTTCCGGTAATAGCCTTCGTCACCAATGTGGACCGCGCCAACCAGAGAGACCTTCACGCCGTCTTTTTCAAAATGGCCGACTCCAACTTCGAGCTTGTCGCTGTGGGTGGGATCCGCGGCCCGGCTGAAGCGGATGTAATCAGGGATCGATACCGCCGGGGGAGCTTCGGGAGTCTGAGCGGGGGGAGCCTTCTCCTGAGCCTGGCTGGTGGCAATCAGGAATGGGGCCAGTAGAAGCCGCCAAAGCGGAGACCCTGTTGTGGTGGAGGACTTTTTCATGGAGGGAGAGCGGAGGGAAAAAGGAGGGGACTTCAAATTCGTGCCGGACCGGGACAATTTCCAGCCTTTTTGATGTCCCCTGAGGCAGCATCCATGGACGGTTCCAGCCAGGTGCTTGACCGGCCCGGGACGACCACCTAGCATGCGACGCATGACAGCAACAACCATCCTCTGTTTCGGTGATTCCAACACGTGGGGCTTCATTCCCGGCAGCGACTGCGAGCGCTACGCTCCCGACGTGCGGTGGCCGGGCGTCATGGCGGCAGATCTTGGTCCCGGCTACCGGGTGGTTGAGGAAGCCCAGAATGGACGCATGACCGCCTGGGAAGACCCTGCGGAACCCTTTGTCAGCAAATGCGGCCTCACTTTTCTTCCCGTGGTCTTGGAATCCCAGAAACCAATCGACCTGGTCATCATCATGCTGGGAACCAATGACCTGAAGCTGCACATGAACCACACCGCCCGCGCCATCGCGATCGGCGCGGGCGCTCTGGTGGAGGTGGTGCTGGCCAGCGGGGCCGGACCAGGCAAATCCGCGCCGCGGGTGCTCCTCGTCTGCCCGGCTCCGGTTTCCGACGCGGGAAAGTGCCCCTTTGGCCGGCTTTTTGACCATGCCCCGCCGGTGTCTCGCGAAATGCCCGCAGCCTACCGCGAAATCGCGGACGCCTGGGGAGTGGCGTTCCTTGACGCCGGGACTCATGCGTCCTGTCCGGTTCCCGACTGCATCCACCTGGATGCCGCAGGGCATGCCTCCCTGGGTCGTGCCTTGGCCGAAAAAGTGCGTGACATGATGGGATAATCCCGGATCGCCCGGCCCCACAACCTTCATCCGAGACGAACGCCGGGCCTTCCCCGCAGGGAGCAATTCGGGCCCGCCATGGAATCGGCATTGCTCTTGCTCTGGTCAGAGACGTAGCTGCCGGACATGGTATTTCAAATCAACTCAGAATTGCACTATGCAGTGTTGGAGCGCAGCACGGTGCTTTTGAGCATCCACGCCCTGCGAACAGCAAATCAGACGGTGTTGAGCGAATCCTTCGAGATCACCCCCGGGGTGTGCTGGGAAGAATTCCCGACCCAGTCCGGCCAGAACCGCTATCTCATCCTCGACACGGGAGAGGCCATCTCTCTAAATCTGTCGTATGCGGCCCGGGTGGAGACCCGCATCAGGATGAACCATCATTCTGAAATCCACGGCGTACCGATCACCCAAATCAGACCCTCGGACATTCCCTATCTCTTTCCGAGCCGCTACTGCCAGTCGGATCGCTTGGGGCGTCTCGCGATCAAAATGTTCGGCAGGATTTGCCACCCCTATGACCAGGTCGTGGCCATCTCGGACTGGATCTTTGAGAACATCGACTACCTCTCCGGCAGCACCAATGGGGAAACTTCGGCCTTCGACACGGTGACCCAGCGGGCCGGCGTCTGCCGTGATTTCGCGCATCTCGGGATCGCCTTCTGCCGGGCCCTCTCGATCCCGGCCCGTTACTTTAGCGGGTATGCCTGCCAGATGCAGCCTCCGGATTTCCACGCCTGTTTCGAGGCCTGCATCGGCAACCGCTGGTATGTCTTTGATCCCACCAGACTGGCTCCCCTCAACGGACTGGTCCGGGTGGCGACCGGCCGGGACGCGGCGGACACGGCAGTGGCGACGATTTTTGGACTCATGGAGCTCACCGGCATGTCCGTTTCCTGTGTCTCACCCAACTTCCAAGCCCTCTCCGCCGCTGATTTGGCCCATCAGGCGGTCATCATCGAATCCTGAAGGACGCCGGCGGCGTCAGGGCAGCGCGGGCACGAGTTTGGGATCATACGTGGCGCCCCGGGACACCTGGATCAGCGTCATCCGGATCTTGGTGGGAAAGAACTTTTCGTGATCGGGACGCTTGTGGGCGTGGCCCTTCCCCCCGCTGTTGTCCTTGATGACGAGGTGCATCTCCTTGATGCCCTCCGACCAGACTATGTCGTCGTGTTGCCAGAATTTGGTCATGTCGATGTCTTTTTCATACACGCCGGCCTTGCTGTAGACGTCCGTGCCGATGCAGCCGTACCCGTGGTTCTGCCCTTTATTGGGGATGTAGCAGACGCTCCAGGTGGTGGGCTCGTCCCCGGCGGGTTTCTCGATGACTTCGAGGCGCACATGGACGGTGCCATTCCGGTAATCGACCGGTGCGGTCCAGTCTTTGGGCCGCCCGGCATTCAGCTTGTCTCCTTGAACATAGTAATGGGACGGGTTCGGCTTGGCATTGTCGGCGTCGGCCTTGGTGTAGTTAAACGTCACATCAAAAAGCACAAACTGTTCTGCCCTGCCGGTCAAAGGGCCGACGCAAAAGCACAGCAAGGCGAAGCACGAGATACGAAAGGGATCCATGGGAGGGCCGGGGTCGGGTTGGAGAATAATGTCGAACCCATTGTGCCCGGCGGAGTTGGTCCGGTCAATGCCGGATCCTTCCCGGGGACATCCCTTGTATCCGCCACGGTTTGAGTGGTTCCCATTCCGGAAAGTTCAGTATCATGCGATCATGAATCCCATCGTCTGCGGCAGCCTCGCCGTTTTCCTGCTGAGCCTCGGATCCTCCCGGGCCGAGATCCAAACGGGACACTATGACCTGGCGGAAGTGAAAGATGCTTCGACGCTGGAAACCACAGTGATCGCCGACTGGCAGCCTTTGGAGAAAGATCCTTCGATCCGGCAAAAGCTCGTCGAAATCACCATCGGAGAATGGTGGCCGGGCCAGAAGGTGCGGCTGCCGGTGACATTCAATGCCCCGGCCACGGGAGGTCCCTGCCGGCACATCGTGGTTGGCAATGCCGGACTCGCTGTCAAAGCGGCCACTCCCGGGGGCGCCATGCTGCGCCTGCTCAAGGAGCACGGGGTCGGCGTGGTCCTGATCGGCATGGGCACCATCGATGCCATGGAGCCGGCTCCCCTCCTGATGTCAGGCATGAAAGCACACCTGCTGGCGACCAAGGACGCGCGCTACACGCCTGCCTGGATCTGGGGACTGAGCGACATGCGGGCCATCACCGCTGCCCTGGCGGAGAGCGAGGTCTTCCAACCGGTCAAAATCCTCGTCACCGGCGGGTCGAAACGCGGCGTGGCCGCCGCCGCCGCGGGCATCCATGACGACCGGGTCACCGCCATCCTGCCCGTGGTGGCGCCGATCCTCGATTCTCCCGGCGGGCCTTATGTCCATGGCATGATGCCGGAGTCCATCCAGCAGATGAACGAACAATTCCTGCTCGAGGTGAGGGCCGGAAAGATCCCCGGGGTTCCTGTCTCGGCCGCGGAACCACTGATCGCCCGGGACAAGATCCGGGCCGACGAACGCATCGACCAAGCCGCCGCCCGAACCGCCGGTTGGACCGATGCGGAAATGCGGGCGATGTGCTCCGGAGCCTGGAGTGTCTGCCGCACCACCGATCATTGGGAGGCTCTTCAAAAACGCGGTCTGGAGATTTTCTATAATCAGGGGTCCAATGACAACGTCGGCCCCGGTCTGCTCAAACTCGGACAGGATTTCCCGGATTTCCCGATCTACATCGTTCCCGGAGGCCAACATGGCGGCGCCAAAGAAACCGGCTTCACCAAGCAGGTCGGAGGCCTGCCCGAAGTGGATGAGAATCTTCTCGCCTTCGCGCGGCACCACTTTTTCAACAACTGCCGCATGGTGGCAACGCCTCGAATCACCACCCAATGGGACGCGGCCTCCCGCCAGCTCACCATCACCGCGACATTTCCCGATGGCAGCGCGCCCGGGGTAAACACGTTATGGACCTCGCCCGACCGTCACCCGGACTACTCGATGCAGATGGAATATGACGCCTGGTCGTCCACTTCCATGTCCTCCCCGAAAGCGGCGGTGTTTGATGCCGGCCTGACCGTTCCCGCCGGCACGAAAACGCTGGACTTGGTCACCGTCCACGCCCACCAGGAAAACGGCTCCACACTTACGGTGTCGAGCCCGCTGCTACGGCTCAATCTGGAGTGATCACTCCCGCAACGCGACAAAGTCACCCTCGAACTCCACGCAGACCCGGTCCGCGTGCTCCACGCGCACCCGCAGGGTGATCCTCGCCTTCCCGGTGGCGTGGAAGGTCGCCCTGAAAGTCTCCATCCCGGCCGCATCAGGGCGTTCACAGAAGGCCCGGAGCTGTCCCTTCACGGGACGCAGGTAACGGATGGTGCTCCCCCGCACCACGATGTGCGCGTCCCGATCCCCCAGCTCCAGCCACAGCATCACATAACCGGCCAAAGTGGCCAGGGCACTGAGACTGCCCCCGAAAGCGGTGCCGAGATGGTTGTGGTTCGGCTCCAGTGGCGCCGTCACCAGCAACTGACCGCCATCCAACTGCTCCAGACGCACCCCCATGGCCGCGGTGAGGGGAATCTGTTCGTGCAAAAAGCGCTCCGTCTCGCGCAACAATTCCGGGGTCATGAGTGGCCAAGCAGTTCGTGGTATGATTCCGGCCCCAGAAGTGACCGGATCTCATTGTACCCCACGGCAGGGGTTAGCGCCACAACCGGAAACGATGACCCGAACGGCAGCCCCCCCGCCGCATCCCCTTCCCAAAATCGTTCACCAAAAGGCAAAAACGGATTGCCCTGGGCTTGCCTGCGATGGTAAAACCGTCTCCCATGGCCAAGCTCTACCCCCCTCCGCCACCGCCTCCGCCACGGCATCTCCGGACTCCTGCCAAACCATCCTCCACCGCGGCGGTGATCACGCTGGTGTTCGGGATTCTGGGATTCTGCGTGCCGATTCTCGCCATCGCCGCGATCATTTGCGGGCACATCTGCGTCTCCGACACCACCAAAACTCCGGGCGGACGGCCGGGACGTGGCATGGCGCTGGGCGGTTTGACCCTAGGCTATCTGGGCCTCATCGTTTGGGGAATCTGCATCATGGTGATGGTGGTCTCCTCCAAAAAGAGTGCCGCGGAATCCGCCTCCCTCTTCCCCGTGAGGCAGGAGCCCATTCCCGCCTTTCCGGCCCTGCCGGAATTCACCACCCTTGAGCCCTCCGGCGTGCGGGTCGGTCAGGTTCGCCTGCAGGGTTCCGGCCCGGGTGGCGGGATGACCCTCCGCGTCTACCTTCCCGCGGGGGAGTCCCCCGCCAAGGGTTCCCTGCCCTGTGTGCTCACCGCCCCCGCCGGATCCAATCTGCTGCAGGGTAACGGGGTTGAGCCCTTGGATGAGGACGCCTACCATGACGAGTCGCTGCCCTATGCCGAAGCCGGCATGGTCGTGGTCCTCTACTCGATCGATGGTGAGACCGGAGAGGCGGAAGAGGAAACCGAGAACGTGGAGGCGATGAGCCGGGCCTATGAGGAGTTCCGCGCCGCCCAGGCCGGGGTGGTCAATGGACGCAACGCCCTCGAATTTGCCCTGGCCAGACTGCCCATGGTCGACCGCGGCCGGATCTACTCGGCGGGTCACAGTTCAGCGGGCACGCTCTCCCTCCTGCTCGCCGCCCACGAAAATAGGCTGAAAGGGTGCATCGCCTATGCCCCCTGCGGCGATGTCAGTCACTTCCACAAAAGACTTCTCTCCGAATCCGGCCTCTCTCTCTATTTCAAAGACATCAGGTCGTTTTTAAAGCGCAGCTCCCCCGTGACCCACCTCGCCTCACTGGACCTGCCGGTCTTTCTCTTCCAATCCAAAGATGACACCGTGGCCCGCTACGCGGAAGCGCAGGCTTTCTACCAGAAGGCCAAACAGGTCGCCTCGGAGCGGGCTCTCCCCAAATCGGACCTCACTTTCAAGGTCGTCCCCGAAGGGGGACACTATGACTCCATGATCGAGGCCGGCATCCCGGCGGCCATCGACTGGATCAAGGAGCACTGAAGACCGTCCCCGCCACCGCGGACTCAGCCCCCCTGCCCAAGCAAACCGCTGTCCCGCAGCCATTCGCGGAAGCGCAACGGCCAGTCCCCTGCCGCGCTGGTCGTGCCGGGGCGGTAGCCGAAGCCATGCTTGGCCTCGGAGTAAATGTGCAGCTCGGCTTTGACCCCGGCTTTCTTGTATTGCAGGTAGAGCGAGGCCATGCCTTCGGCAATGTCGGGACGGTCCCCATAGCCGCAGGCGATGAAGGCGGGCGGATTGTCCGGTGAGACCGTGAATCGTTCCGAGCTGCCCGGGTAGATCAGCCCGACGAAATCCGGGCGACAGCTCTGGCGCTCCACCACGTCTCCGGACTCCACCTTCCCCGCATCATAAGCCATGCCCGCCAATCCCGCGAGCTCGCCTCCGGCGGAAAACCCGATGATGCCGACCCGGGCGGGATCGACCTTCCATTCCGCCGCGCGGCTTCGAACGAGGCGCAGGGCCCGGCGGGTGTCGGCCATGGCGTGGTCGTCCACCGTGTAGATGGACCCCTCCTCGCGGGCGAGGCGGTATTTCAGGACAAACGCGGCGATCCCATGGGCCGCGAACCACTCCCCGAGCGCGTAGCCCTCATGCCCGAGACAGAGGACGCGGTGCCCGCCTCCGGGAGCGATCACGACCGCCGTGCCGGTCGCCTGGTTCGACACCGGGAGGAAAGGGGTCACGCTGGGTTGGTGGACATTGGTGACATTGCATTTGCCTTTGGCATCGGCCTCGACTTTTTCGGCCTCTCCGGCGCGGGATTCCGAGCCGGGCGCGGCCCCCGCCCAGAGCGGCACGGAGGGAGGCGGATCGCCGGCATGGACGACAGGGAGGGCAGTGATGGCGCAGGCCAGGACAAGGGAGGCAAGGGAAAGGCGTTTCATGGGCAGAAGTCCCACTCTGAAGGGGAATTTCCCCGCTGGCAAGTGGCGCCCGTTGCATTACCCTCCCTCAGACCATGAGAATCGCGTCCCTCCTCCTCCTGCTCGCCCTTCCCATCCCCGGTTTCCTGCAGGCCGACGATGCCGCCGTCGCGGAAACCCTCCGCGCCCTTGGCGGAGAGGTCACCCTCACGGAGGGCACCGCCACCAAGGTCGTCTTTCGGGACTGCTCGAAACTGGGCGATGCCGAGTTCCGCGGTATCGGGCAACTCCGCGGGCTCAAGGTCCTCACCCTCTATGGACAATGCCACGGGCTGACCGATGCCACCCTGCCGCATCTGGCCCCACTGACTGCCTTGGAGGAACTCAGCACCGACGGCATCCGGGTCAGTGATGCCGGCTTGAAAGCCCTCACCGCGCTGGTCTCGCTCAAAAGCGCCGCGTTCTTTCACACTTCCTTCGGCATGCCCGGTTTCGACGGCACCGGCTTTGGAGCGCTCCGGGCCCTGCCAAAGCTGGAGCGGCTCACCGTGGCGGGGATTTCGATGGGCGATGCGGGTTTTGCCGCCCTCGCGGAAATCGAGCAACTGCGCGATTTCTCCACCTGGCACACCTACCAGACCGCGGAGGGGAACCGATCGATTGCCCGCTTGAAGAACCTCCGCTCCCTGCGGTTGGGCCAGCGCCTGCCCCGCCACGTGGACGGCGCCCCGGCCCCGCCGAGCCTGACCGACGCCTCTCTGCGGGACTTCCTTGGTCTGAGCGATCTGGAGACCCTCACCCTGATGGAGGGCCGCTTCACCCCGGAGGCGCTGGCGGCATTGAAAGCCCTGCCCCATCTAAAAAAGCTGAACCTCCAAGTAGCCCCGCTGACCCCGGAGCAGCTCGATCGGGTCAAAGCCGCCCTGCCCGGCGTGGCGGTTGAGTGGAAACCCCTGACCGACGAGGAGGCGAAAAAGCTCGAGCTTTATCTCAAGCAGTAAGAAAGGCGATCCGTCCCCCCGCCCAGCCTCCCGCAGCCCTGACATGATCATTTCCGGCGAATCCTACCACTCCGATGCAGCCGGCATGCGTCTTTACCGGCACCGCTTCTCCCCCGCCCACGCCACCCAGCCAGTGGCGGGCGTGGTTCTCATGCTCCACGGCCTCGGCGACCATCTGGAATGCCATGCCCGCGCCGCCCTGGAGGTTTTCTGCCCCCGGGGTTGGCACTGCGTGGGCGTCGACTGGCCCGGCAATGGCCGTTCCGAGGGCAAGCGCGGCCACATCGACAGCGTCGCCCACGCCATGGACATCCTCGACGAGGCCTTGGTCCAAGTGCGGCACGAATACGGTCCCTCCCAGCCGGTGGGATACTACGCCCACTCCACCGGCGCCTTGATCCTCCTCCAGTATCTCCGTCTCCGGGCCCCCGGCAAGGTCCCCTGGCTCTGGCTCAGCTCCCCGCTCCTCGTGCCGACCTGGCGCCAGTCAGCCTTCAAGGTGGCCGCCGCACCGATCGTCGCGCGACTCCTGCCGCGGTTCACCGTCGACACCGGGGTCCGCCCACCCGAGTGCTTCCGCATCACCGGCACCCCCGAGCAACTCAAAAAACGCTTCGCCCATTGCCACCACCACATCAGCCTCGGTTTCGGGGCGGATCTGATCCGCCATGGCGAAACCATCGGGGAATGCGCCGCCGCCATCACTGATCCCACGGCCCTGCTCCTCACCCAGGGCTCGGCCGATGTGATCTGCCCGCCGCAGTTCTCCGAACCCTGGTTTGAACGGGTTCCGGCAGCGCGGAAACGCTTCGCCCTGCTCCCCGGACTCCACCATGAGACCCTCCGCGAACCCGAGGATTCCGCCGTGGTCACCGCCAATCTATGGCTCGACGAGATCGGGGCCTGACACGGATTTCTCCGGTCAGATCGTCTCCGCCCTGCAGAACGGGAGCCCGGGCAGCCGCCCAGCATGGGACTTGACGGGCAACTTTGGGTTGCAGGCAACAAGGAGGCCTTGAGCGAAGCAGACGACCATCGGTGGAAGATTCGGTTGCTGCGAGGATTAGAACAGGTATGCGTCCTCCCGATCGGGCTTGTATTCTCCCTGGTATTGCTGGCAGTTTCCCAAGTGTCTGCACAGGTCACCATCCGTGTTAGTGATGGTGGTGGCGGAACAACCTCGATATCCGCCTCGGGTAGCGGCATTATTGACAATGACTCGGGTTCCGGCACCTCGTTTCTTGGTTTCATCGGTCCAGATGGTGGATACGACAACCGTGACCTCAGGGACTTCATCCCATCCGGTTTGGTGGGATTCTCTGCCCTGGGTAGTGGAAACCTCCTCGACCCGATCACGCTGAATGTCACCGGTTTTGGAAATATTCTTTTTTCGCAATATACCTTCGACTTTAGTGCGGCCAGTTTTGTTCCGCTGCGAACAACAGGTGGTGTCCTAGTCGATCCCGTAACCGGCGGTCCTCAGACGCTTTCCGTGGTTGATGGGGTTGGGGCCTTGCCCATTCCGTTCTCATCGTTTTCGTCCCTTGTGGGCCTGTCCTTCCCTTCGAATGACGGTTGGTTGTTTGTCTTCGGTCCGGAAGCGGTAGCTTTGCCAATTTCCAGTTCCACTCCCGCCCCGCAGCCCGCCCCGCAGCCCGTCCTCCTGACCGACGTCGGGGCGATCCACTCCCTGCTCACCACCGGCCTCTCCACCGCGCTGGCCCAGCGGTCCCTCGTCCAGAACGCCCCGGCCGGTGCCCTGCGCGACCTCAATGACCGGCTCTTCCGCGCCCGAACCCGCCTCGAAGCCACCAGCGCCAACGGGATCACCTCCACCTTCGAGCCCGGCGCCGCCGACCGCACCCTCGCCAATTTCATCGCCTTCAATGCCAACCAGGGCATCGACTCCCGCGTCGCCCTCGGCCTGCGCGATGCCGGCGAGGTCGAAGTCGAGGTCGCCAACACCCTCAACCAGGGCCAGCAGGCCCTCTGGTTTGGATCCCCCGTCGCCCTCCTCGGCGGCCCCCTCGCCTCCGCCGCCCAGCCCTTCGCCTCCGCCACCCCGGTCGCCCCGGCACCGCCCGCCGCCGCCTCCTCCGGCAAGGATCCCGTCGCCGACGGCAAGATCGTCTTCGAACCCGTCAAACGCTGGCAAATCATCACCGCCTTTGACTACGGCTACTACGACCAGGACAACCTCTCCCAGGTCTCCAAGGCCTTTGACACCGATTCCTACGCCGCCACCGTCGGCGTCGAGTATCTCCTGACCGACTGGCTCGCCGTCGGCGCCGCCTGGTCCCGCCTCGAAAGCAACACCGAGCTGACCGGCAACCTCGGCGGGATCGATCTCGAAGGCTCGCTCCTCTCCGGGTATCTCACCGCGTTTGTCGGCAACACCTGGGCCGATGTCCTCTATGCCTACGGCAACTACGACAACGAGATCAGCCGCAACACCCTCCTCGGGAGCCGCGCCCTCGGCGACACCGAGAGCTACTCGCACAACCTCGCGGTCAACCTCGGCCACAACTTCGCCTTCGGTCAGCAGATCGTGACCGGTCCCCAGGGCGGACTCGACTACGCCACCGGGGGCATCAACGGCTATACCGAGCACGGCGGCGGCTCCGCCAACCTGCTTTATCCCGATGACAATTTCGAAAGCATGACCGGCCGCCTCGGCTGGTCGGTCTCGTACCTCCGCGACGCGGGCTTCCTCGGCCGGATGACGGCGCAGTTCCGCGCCGGCTGGGCGCATGAGTTCATGCCCGAAGCCGACCTCGTGAGCGCCTCCCTCGTGCAGTCCCCCTTCCTGCTCATCCAGGGCAATCGGGCGGCCCGCCTCGGGGGCTTCGGCGCCTCCCGGGACGGAGCCCATCCCGGCCAGGATTGGCTCGAGCTGGGCGCCGGTCTGCGGTTCGACCTGGATTGCGGGGCCAACCTGAAGTTCGATTACCAGGGCCAGTTCGGTCGTGACGGCGCCAGCGCCCACTTCGGCAGTGTCAAGCTCGGCTACGAGTTCTGAGGACGCCTGGCTCCGAGAATTACCGTCAGCGGCGAAAAGCCCCGGGTCTTGTTGGCACCGGGGCTTTTTGATAAACCTCGCTACCGCAATCCTGTGGAGCTGAAGAGGCCCTTCAGCCGCTCAATCGGTTGAAGCGCTCTCCTGATAGTCTTCCTCATTTGCTTGGGTCGGGCTGACCAGGAATATCAGGCACCTAAGCGAGGGATCCAAAAAAAACATTCCTTTTTTGTTGCTACAATTTCGATTCTCCTTCATTCTTGTTGGACAGTTCGAAAGAGTATGAAACGCGGTGCCCCCCCCACCTCAGCCAAAGGCTACCTTCATTCCCTAACCTCCTGGCGGACCCGGTTGGGCCGGGCACTTCTTTTCAGTGCCCTCCTCAGCCTGAGCATGCCTCCTTGGCCCACCAAGGTGCAGGCCGGTTATTTCTATGACTCCGACGGCGACGGCTTCGACGACACCTATGTGCCGGATCCCTGGGAGGATCCCGCCTACTATGGATACACCACCCCGCCCTCCGACCAGGACGGCGACGGCTGGGAGGATGCCCTCGATCCCTCCCCCTTCGACGCCCGCCTCAATCCGCAGACCGATCCCGATGCCGACGGCGTGCCTTCCGAGCTGGAGTGGTTTTACGGGATGAATGACCTCGATCCCGCCGACGGGGCCGCCGATCTCGACGGCGACGGCTTCAGCAACGCGGAAGCCTTCCAGCAAGGGTGGGTCCTCGATGCGGCTCTTGTGAGCCCGGTTCCCGATCTCGACGGCGACCGGCTCAATGACATCACCGAAGCCCACTGGGCCCAAGTCCACCCGAGCAGCCTCGATCCTGGCAATCCTCTCGATCCCGTGGCTGACTACGACCAGGACGGGGTCATGAATTTCGAGGAACTGACCTGGGGGCTGGACCTGGCGTCCCCCACCAGCAACCAGTTGGGAGACGATTTGTATTTCATGCAGTTGGCCACTGGCAACATCGCCGCCTTCGTCACCCCCGGCTACCCTGGCTACTCCGCCACCGATCCGGATGCCGACGGACTGCCCAGCTTGTTGGAATACCAGCTCCTGCTCAATCCCCGCTCCGCGGACAGCGATGAGGACGGGGTTCCCGACGGCGAGGAAGACAGCGACGGCGATGGCTTTGGCAATCTGGCCGAAGTGGCCGCCGGCACCCTGCCGGGCCAGGCCGCAAGTCATCCCGTGGCGTCGTCGGCCGGCGGCACTGGCGGAGACGGGAGCGGCTCCACCAGCGGGACCGGGAATGAGCAAGGGAACGGCACCGGGACGACCGGATCGGCGGCGCCACCGGTGGGGGGCACCGCGCTGGCCGCGACCACCGTCCTGCATCTGAGGGTCAGGAGCCTGAAAGTCTCCGGTGGCACCATCACCCGGCACTCCCAGGATGAGTGGATTTACTCCAGCGGAATGGGAACTTCATCCGAAGAAATGGCCGCCATGAAAGCGAATGGATGGGATATTTCGGATGCTTTCACCATGGATATCCCTACAGGCACGGATCCCGACGGGCTGCCGACCGGCTATGAAACCCGGTATTGGTGGACCGCCAAGAAGCAGGTGGGGGTTGCCGGGGAAACCATCCTTCCATTCAGCGGTCTATCCGGGGTGTTGGCTAGTGTCCAGGCCGTGTCCGAAGCCTATGCGGACGAGCCGGGCCAGGTCTACCAAGGGGATGTTTCGGGCGAGTTGAATCTGAATGCCCCCGCTTCGGGCGACGTCTTTACGGGATGGGAGGAAGGCGGCGGAGTGAAGGTGGTTTCAGAGTTCGCCGCCAGCAAACAGAGCACTCCTGTGTCGGACACGGGACTTTACCCGCAGGGGGAGGCGGCCGAAGTGTGGGTGGAAGGTTTCGCTTCGGAGGTGGCGCAACGGAGAACGTATCTGATCTTGACCAGTTCCACCGCGTTTCAGGCGGAGCCCGATTGGCAGGGTGTCGGAACGGTGACCTTCGTCCTGGAGCCGGGAATAACGGGCGTCGGGCGGGTGGAAACGATGACAGGCGCGGCGCCCTGGGTCACCGTGCACAACGGCCGCCTGTGGGTCGAGTCGCCCGTGCAGGAGGGGATGCGGAATGAGGTGCGCCTCCTCCCGGTGGACTTAAAGGAAGCATGGTCTGACCAAATCACAGATGTGGAAGCGAACGGAATGCCAGACGCGACGGGCAACAACAACCGCTCCTACATCATCATGGGCGCAAGACAAGACGGCAAGGGTCACGCCAAGTTGAAGCTTGGAAGTGCAATCGCTGCCGACATGCGAAGTAAAATCTTGTGGAGACTCGCCCCTGCGAACACGCCAACCTCTCCATCGTCGGGCAACTCAACTTACGATGCAGATGGAACAACTGTTCGCGTTACGATTGACGCAGGCAGCATCGCAAATGCGGACGACAAAGATTATGTTGTCGTCGTTGGCTACGATCAGAACGGAGATGGAAACCTTGCCTCTGGAGAGTTGCTGCCAACACCGAAGTGCATGCACGATCCGCCAGGAGGCGGCGCGAATCCTCAATCATTACCCTTCAAGTTTACCGTCGTCTCTCAGGCCCGCTATACGTCGAGCAAGCAGAACAACGACCAACTCGCAGCAAGTGTGGCTGGACAGTTCCCTAGCGCTTCGGAGTTGTTCTTTGCTTTCGGTGCGGGCACCCAGCCACCACAAGCGATGGGATACTTTGACGTAAAGATCAGCAGAACTGAAACGGGGCTGACTCATCCCATTGGCATCAAGTTCACACCGCGAGCAAACCCCGGTGATGGCAAGCGTTGGCTTTATAATGAGACGAACGTGATCTGCCAGGACTTCGTGAGAGCGCAACGGTTCAAGACGGCCATCAAAGACAATGTTCTGAACAATCGACACGAAGAAATCGCCCAATACTTTGCAGATAATCCAGGCGAGGAGACGGGCACATTCAGTTGGACTTGGGAGGAACTCACGGGAGCTATCGGCCACGATTGCAAAGCCATCATTGGAATCCTCAATCCGTTTGAGCCAGCCCCAAACATGCAGGACGTGGACATGTGGCTTGCACTCGGAAAAGTGAAGATAAACGGAACCGTCACCATTGAAGTGCATTGGATAAATCAGAGGGTCACTGACGTCTGGTTCAGCGGCACTGTGGACGACATTTACGACTTCGATTACGACGACAAAGGCGTCAGTGTTCCGTTCTTGGGCGACGTAAGCCCTGCTCGTGCGGCAGAGGTGCAAGCTGGATTTGATACCCTTGGGCCAGGTGGTGGCGTCTTCCTCCACCGTCTCAACTACAACACAGCCACCGAGGTTCCCCTCACATTCGACTTCTTCAGCCTTTGAACTCCGCCATGAAAACACTTCCGTGTATCACAATCACGTTGCTCATGCTCTGCCGTTTCGCCGGAGCCGTAGAACTCGCCACTCCAGCGCAATGGATGGCAGAACTCGAAAAGAAATCCTTTCCTGAAACGCTGTCGTTCACTCTCGATCATAAGCAGGAGTGGCCTGTCTTGCGGTCACCCTCATGGATTGAGCGCCAGCCCGAAGATGTCAGAACCGCGCACAAAGATGATTTGGCGCTATCCGTTTTGATCCTCGGCAAGCTGCACGGCGCTGCTGTCGGCAACTTCGCGGTTCAAGAAACCAGACCACAGCTAACGGCAAGCCTGCTCTCAATGGCGGATGCGTATAAAGCCAAAGGTGGTCACAACAACGATGTGCTCGCTCTTGCTTGCGAGAAGATCGCTGTCCACTTGGCTCTCGTGCATCTCAACGCCAACCCCAGCGATGCCAAGCAGTTTACAGCGGCGTTTGTGACTGGCCCTGACAAGCACATTCAAACCAAAGCATGGTTGAAACAGCGAGGGAATGAAGATGCTTGGCTGCATGACAAAATGGCGAGGATCGACACCATCACGCAAGGCGACGAGCAAAGTCCATTTGGTATCTTCTTTCGCCTCGCTCAGGGTGCAGAGGTTCCAAAACCGCCAGCATTCAGCTTTCGCTCTTTGATTGACACATCCAACGTAGTTCGCTTGTGGTTCGATTCCGTGAACGCGGAGTATGAGCGAACAGTCGCGCTGCCGCTGGTCATTGATTACCTCGTTGCAGGTGGCATTGCAGTTCCACGTCCGGCGAATCCAACGCAAGCAGTCCGTGAGAAGCTTGGTAAAGACTTGTCCAAGTATAGACACCAGCTCATCCGCCAAGGTGACGCATCTCCCAACGACATCTGGAGCACCTTGAACCGCGTGTATAACGAGAAGGCAGCTTTTGAAATGCTTACACGGTGGCTGGAGTAAATCGGCAAGTGTGGCTCGCACAGCTCACCAGCTCCGCCCGTTGCCCACCACCGACAAGCTCCGCCCTCTCCAACCCCCACCACGAAAGACAGTGCGGCTTTCCGTAACGCCGCAGCTCCGCACCAGCCAACGAACCAACCGCATGTTCAGTGTGGCTCGTGCAACTCGCCAGCTCCGCACCCGATGCGGTAACTACGACACAATGCGGAGTAATGTGTGGAATTCCCCCGAAAAAGTGGAGACTCGAAGCGCAGCGTTTGTGTTTGGTTAGTTTAGGTGGGTGGGATGGTTTTGGAAGTGCTTTTTGAGGACAGCTTCCGGGGATTGGTAGGCGAGGCTGCTGTGGCGGCGACGACGGTTGTAGAAGGTCTCGAGGTAGTCGAAGATGGCGCGTCGGGCCTCGATTTTGGAGGCAAAGACCGCACCAGGCGGGAAGGCCTCGGCCTTGAGGGTGGCGAAGAAGCTTTCCGCCGTGGCGTTGTCGTAGCAATACCCCGCCGCACTCATGCTTTGGACGAGGCCGCTTTTCTCCAGGCGGAGGCGGAAGGCCCGGCTGGTGTATTGGCAGCCGCGATCGGAGTGGAAGAGCGCTCCCCGTTGCGGACGAAGCTGGAGGCGGGACTGCTCGAAGGCGTCGAGAAGCAGGTCGGTGTGCAGAGACTCGCCGATCTTCCAACCCACCACCGCCCGGCTGAAGAGATCGAGGACCACCGCGAGGTAAAGCCAGCCCTCCCGGGTGGCCACGTAGGTGATGTCGCTGACGAGGGCTTCTCCGGGCCTGGTGACGGCGGGGGCGTCCGCGAGGTGGTTGGGTGCGGGCGGGACATGGCGATCGGGCTGGGTGGTCTTTGGCCGGAAGGGACGCCTGGATTTTGCCGCCAGGCCGTGGCGGGCCATGAGCCGGGCGACCCGGTTCTCCGAACAGGCGTAACCCCGTTCCCGCAGTTCCACCGTCATGCGGGGACTGCCGTAACAGCGAGTGTGGCGGTGTTCGTGGATGCGTTTCATCTCTTTGAGGAGGATCTCATTCTGGGCCCGGCGAGGAGTGCTCTCGCGCCTGCTCCATTGGTAATAGCCGCTCCGAGAGAGCTCGAAGGCCTCGCAGAGTTCGGCAATGGTGTAGTCTTCCCGCATCGTGTGAATCAGCGCATACCGGCTTGCGGGTCCTCCGCCAGGATGCTCGCGGCTTTTTTTAGGATCTCGCGCTGGCGACGGAGATGCTCGTTCTCCCGGCGAAGCCGCCGGATCTCCTCGGCCATCTGCTCGGGGTCCGCTCCGGCCGGGTCCTCGCCCCGCTCACGCGGGGCTGGACCTCGTCCTGCGCTCCCCCCGAGCAGAGCCTGCTTCCAGCTCCGCAGGCTGTTGGTCGAGACCCCGAGATCTTCGGCGACCCCCTTGAGGGATCGACCGCTGCTGACGTAGAGATCGACGGCCTCTCGCCGGAACTCTTCCGAATAAGGTGGTTTGGTTTTGGGCATGTCCGGATTCCTTTCTCAGACTGCGCGCTCTCTGTCCACCGTTTCGGGGGAAGTTCAGAGCAGGTCAACGCCTTGATCAACACGCCGCTCACGAGCACGCCCGAAGGCCAGCGCGACCGCGCCATCTTGGAACTGCTTTACTCATCCGGCTTGAGGGCAGGCGAGCTGTGCAAACTCACCATCTACGACCTCGACCGCGACAAGCGCACGCTGCGCGTCACCCAGGCCAAAGGCCGCAAAGATCGAGTCGTTCCCGTCGGCGTGTTTGCCCTCGAAAGCATCGCGTTCTATTTGGACAAAGCCCGTGCCGCATTGAACACACGAGCCAAGCCAGGCCGCGCCGGTGCGAGGTTGTTCCTCACCGATCAAGGAGCCGCGTTCACCACCGCCAAGCTCGCCCGCCTCGTGAAACGCCACGCCAAACAAGCCGCACTGCCGCAAGCGTTCACCACACACAGCCTCCGCCATGCTTGCGCGACCGGGATGCTTCGCGGCGGCGCGAGCATCCGCCACGTTTAAGAAATGCTCGGTCACACCAGCATCAAGACGACCCAGATTTACACCCACATCGTCAAAGACGACTTGAAGGCCATCCACGCGAAGACCTCACCGAGCGAGCGCCGCACCAAGGCAGAACCGCCCCCGTTCACGTTCGCAAGGTGGAGGCCCAGGAAGCAGAAAAAGCCACGAAAGCGGAAGGAATGAAGCCCACTTCCCTCTAGCCGTCGGGACGCTCATCCGCTACACTCGCGGCCATGTGCATGATGCTCACCCGTCCGACGCTCCGCGTCTCGCCTCCGGCGAGATCGCGCACGCCCGCGCGTGAGCTTTGGCGGGTCGGCGGCTGGTTCCTCCTCCCCGTGGAGTTTAGGGCGGACACCAACCGGGACGGAACGATCACCGGAGCCGACGACGCGGGCAAAGACGAGTTCACCAACGAGCGCGGCGTGGTCTATGTGGTGAACTACGATCACGATGAGGAACGCGACGGCGGCAAGCAAGAGGACGCGCTGAAATGGAAGGCGACCAGCGACGGGAAAGACGAATACGGCATCACCAAATTGAAGCTGAGGCCCAACGGGGAAGAATGGCACATCGACCCCGACAAGGAGGACACGGCCGACCTGACGCCGTTGGAAATCTCGGTGCCGGAACTGCCGGAAGACATCAGTGTTTTCCTGAAAGTTAAAGACGAGAATCCCGACGACGCCAAAGCGTTCCATCTCTACATCGCGCGTCTCAACGAAGCCGGAGAGATCACCCAATACGTTCCGCTGTGGGGCGGCTTCGACGTGTCCGGCTCGGCACCGCAGGACGTGACCATCGGCACCGAAGTCGACATCACCAAATGGGTCAACGAGAACGCCAGCGACTACGACGACACCCGGGAATCGGCGGGAAGCGGTCCTTACAAACTCTATCTTGAAGGAACGATTTTTCGCAGCATGCCCATTCCCGGCGACGACGGATACGGGCGTTACGACGGGACTTCGGAAATCTTCGATGGCGATATCGAGATCGGCCTCGAACTACGCGAAGGCGGCTCGGCGATGGCCGAAGCCGACTGGGTGAAACTTTCGCACTGCGCCGTCGAGCCAGACGATCCCGACAAGATCGTTGCCTTCGAGGGACACACCGACTACCACACCGCCCAAGGCTTCGGGAAATACGCCAAGGATGGTCGCTACGGCCACGTTTACACCGTGACCAACACCGGCGACGACGGCGACGATCCGACCACCCTGCGCTATGCGGTGGAGTCGCCCGTGCCCCGGACGATCATCTTCGCGCTCGATGGCGGTGACGGCACCATCACCCTGACCGAACCACTCCAGGCGAAAGCGCCGCGCATAACCATCGCCGGGCAGACCGCGTTCCGTAACGGTGCCGAGGGCATGTGTCTGAAAGGCAACGGTCTGATCATCCAAGGCGACGACATGGTGGTACGCTACATCCGCAGCCGCCCGGGTCCTGAGGGTGGGCGGAAACGTCGATGCGATTACGATCGCCGATGGCAGTTCAAACGTAATAGTCGATCACTGCTCAACGAGTTTTTCGACCGATACGCTAATCGATGTGACGGGGGACAATGAAACTCCTGATCGGATGGTGACGGTGCAAAACTGCATCATGGCATGGCCATTGGATGAAAATAACCATATTGAAACGAAAGATCATCCCGATGGCCACAAAAACGGCTTGTCGTGGTGGGACGTACACGACCGATCTGTGCCTCATCCAACGGACATGGACAATCTACCCGATGGTTGGATACTGAATGGCCACGGGTACGCTTCCCTCATACGGGCGGGTTACGGAGCAAGGATTACCTATTGGCCCAATCTTTACGCGCACTGCCGCGGACGCTGTCCCCGACCGGGACCGTGGGATGACTTGCTTCTCGATCCTCAGGGGATGCAACTTGATTTCACTAACAATGTTGTTTTCGCGTGGTGGGGCACAGGTGCCGGAAATGACCCAAGCACGTCTGGAAACGGTCGCTACAATTTTGTCAGCAACTATTATCGCGGAGCAGGCGGCATTACCGATTGGGGCGAGCGGACGTTTTTCGAAATCAGGAATCCGGATGCGAAAGGCTGGTTCAGCGGGAATCGAATAAAATTGCCGCACGACAACGGACCGATCACTCCGCAAGACCAGTACGACGAAGACTTTATCACTTACGGAGATCCGGACGAAAACGAGGCAACCCGCTCCACTTTTGAGGTAAGCGGTCCTTTTGAAAGCGGTGAATACGCTGTTCCCACCCTGCCGCAAGCTCCCGCAGGTGCTCCACTGGGCGAACAATCCGTGAAACGCGATGTCGGTGCGTGCTTGAAACGCGATCAATTGGACCTCCACCTTTTGGGAGCGGATGGAACGACCGGCGAGTACAAGGAGCGCCAAGGAGAAGGACCGATCGACAATCCCTCCGAGGTCGGAGGATGGCCGACCCTCTCGACTGCGGCTCCGCCGGAAGACGCCGACAAAGACGGCGTCCCGGACGATCGGGAGCAGACCACCCCGGCGAACCGCAGTCCCGAATGGAAAAACGATCCTCGCAACGCCCAGCTCGACGACAATGGAGACGGCCGGACAAACCTCGAGGAATACCTTACCGAAATCGTCAGCGAATCGGAATAAGACCGAATGAAGACCTACCTGAAACTCACCCTGGTTCTCAGCCTGCTCGCGCTCGCAGGTTGCGGTAAAGAGGAACAAAAATCGCCGGAGCAACCGCAGGCAGAGACATCGAAACGACCGGTTCAAGAGTCCCCGCCGGATTGGACCGGAGATGATCATCCATCCCAAAGTGTTGGCTCCAAGTATCGATGGGATCAGGAGCAGATATTGAAACGCCATGAAGAATTGGCAATGAAGCCTCTGCCTGCATACATAAACGAGGTTTGGGGAGCTGGCGGAATGCCCAAGGAAGGCGATGTCCTCAGTGATTGGGCATTCGTAGTCCCAAAAGACAGGATAGGAGATTTTGAAGATTACCTTCGGAATCTTGGAGTGCCCGAGGAGTTCATGACTGGCGACAGCCCATATCGCTCAGGTAAGCAGGAAAATTGGAAGGCTCCAGATCGCCCTGTTGACAAGCTGGAGTTTTTGATGGCAAGAACCATTCCTGGAAATGGACGACGGAGAGGGTTGGATTTCGTTGCGGGGCAGACACGGCTTTATCGATTTCGAAATCCGAATTTTTCCCAATTTGAAATTACAATCTACTTTGATCCAGTCACTGGTAATTCATATATCTCCGAACGTTAGGTAATATATCACCTGGTGAATAGACCCAAGGTAAGCAACAAAGGTTTTGCCGCGACTCGTCAGACCTTCGAGGCAGGCGGGCAATTTGGAAGCGGCGAATTTGTCGTTCCCATAGTTCCGCAAGCGCCGGCAGGTGCCCCGGAAGGCCGATGTCGGAGCTAGTATGAAGCGCGATCAATTGGACCTCGACCTCCTGGGGGTAGACGGGACGACCGGCGAATACAAGAACCGTCACGGAAATCTGATTAACAATCCCTCCGAAGTTGGAGGATGGTCGGCTCTCTCGACGACCACTCCGCCTGAAGATGCCAACAAGGACGGCATCCCGGACGACCGCGAGCCGTCCGCCCCTGCAAACCGCCTTCCCGAGTGGAAGAACGATCCACGCAACGCCCAACTCGACTACAATGGGGACGGTCGGACGAACCTCGAGGAATACCTGACTGAAATCGCTAGCGAATTATCCAACCCATGAAACCCCTTCAAACAGTAGTTGTCGCTTTCGGTGTTATCGCCATCGCCGGTTGCAGAAAAAAGGACGGTCCTCAACGGGCGGAACAGGGTGACCGCCGCCAATAGGACTGGCCCAGAGCGAGTGAGAGGATTTGAATGAAATCAGATCCTCAAAATGAAGCAGAAAAGACACAACCCCGAAGAGATCATCCGACTGCTGCGCGAGAGCGACGGGTCGGCCTTGAGCCAGGAACAGTTTTGCCGGGAGAAGCAGATCTCGGTGGCGACACTGAACCGCTGGCGAAAGAAGTGTGGGCAGATGGACGAGGCGGACGCCAAGCGCCTGAAGGTCCTGGAGAAGGAGAATGCTGAACTCAAGAAGATGTATGCGGAGGCCATGCTGGGGCAGAAGGTCCTGAAGGAGGCCCTCGAAAAAAAGTTGTAAGCGCGGCGCACCGGCGAGAACTGGCGCGGGAATCGGTGGAGCAGGAGCACTGCAGCCAGCGGCAGGCGTGCCGGTTCTTCGACTTGAACCGTTCGACCTACCGTTACCGGGCGAAGTATCCGAGTTTGCGGGTTCTGGAGCTGGAGCAGGCGATCGTGGACCTCAGCCAGGAGCATCCGGAACTGGGATCTGACAAGATCGCCCGGCTGGTCAGGAAGCGCGGGTATCGGGTGAGCAACGGACGGGTTCGGGAGGTGCGTCGCGAGGAAGGCCTGGTGGTGCCGCCGCCGAAGAAGAAGCAGCGCCGCCAGGGGCAGTCGACCGGCCGTTTCCCGCAGGAAGCCGGCCATCGTGGCCATGTGTGGACCTGGGACTTCATCCATGACTGGACGGTCAAGGGAGGGGCCTTTCGGGTGCTGAGCGTGGTCGATGAATACACCCGTGAGGTTCACGCCCTACACGTGGACCGGAACATTGGCTCGAAGAAGGTGCAGAAAGTAATGGAGGCGCTCGTAGAACGGCACGGAGCGCCCGGCTACATCCGCTCGGACAATGGGCCTGAGTTCATCGCGACCCAGCTCCGAGAATGGCTGGCGGATCAGAACATCAGAACGCTCTACATCGACCCCGGGAGCCCCTGGCAGAACGGGTATGTGGAGAGCTTCCACGACAAGTTCCGCCGAGAGTGCCTGGCCCGGGAGATCTTCTACACGCTGAGCGAGAGCCGGGTGGTGATCGGAGACTGGCGAGAAAAATACAACCACGTGAGGCCGCACCAGAGTCTCGGCATGGCAACGCCGAAAGAGTTCGCGGCCAAGGTGCTGGAGCCGAAGGGACCGCCGGGAGAACCCGAGCAAGGCTCTTCCTGCGTTGCGGCCTGACGGCCTTCACTCCGGAAGAGCCTTGCCAGACACGGGCCGATGGCTATAACTAATCCCAGATCTTCTCACTCAGCGTGGGCCAAAAACTGGAAGGGTGGCACATCCATAGCCAATATACACCATATACAGAGTACAAGCGATATTTATGAGACGGCTTCTAAAATCGAATCCTCACCAGCAACTTGGTCACCGGACCGGGGGCATTCCCGGAGACGGGCGCGCTTGGATCGTGCCCCGTCCGCCCCAATGTTTTGGAAACACCATCAAGGGTGTGGCTTTCCCGCTTGGGATCGGACCCGACAAAGAAGCCCCTATCCATTCACCGTCAATCACCCGCACCCAAATGGTCGGCTACCTTCTGGGGTGATCGTACATCAGATTGGTGTATAATATCCAACTGTTCTGCCAAGAAATGAAGATACTCGCCACCATCTCAGTCGTTGTTTTCAGCCTTGCGGCAAGCGCACTTGGGCACCCTCAGGCGGAGCACTTGAAGGAAGCCTATCAGGCACAAGGCGATGAGTTCTTTGTCCCACTCTATTGGTTGCCTGAGACCCGGAAGATTATCGTGAAGCACATTCCCGACCACCAAAATTGGGTGGGGTTTGAGATGAGCTATTGGAAAAGAATCAATGAAGAGAAGAAGCTCGCACTTATTAGCGAGCTCGGTGCTGAGCTTGATCGCATGGATGGTAACGCCCTGAACGAAACATGGCAGCGAGTCCGAGATTGGCATCGGATCAACTCGCAGCTTTCACTTTTGTCAGGCTTTCTCGATCAGGACGAAGGGTTTCTAGACATGGCATTTGACGACCCCGCACTTCGCCCTGCATTCAAGTGGATCACCGACAGGCGGAAGCCTGATTTTGATACGAAGCACATTGGATCGTCGTTCACATCCGGCGAGATGGCCAGGTTTTATCCCCATCTCATACAACATCTGATTGACACTCCTGAACAGGAGCGCCTGATGTGTTTCTCCCGCCTTTTCGCCCGAATCGCCGCCACAAAGACAACCAAGGCAGAACAAGATTAGATGAGAAGGCAGTGACAAGCGGCGCCTGAAGAGCGCGCTATGTTCCCACTGCCATGAAAAAAACAATTCCAGCTACCACAATCGGTCTTGACCTCGGCGACAAGAAGCACTCCATCTGCGTGTTGAACGCGGACGGCGAAATCATCGACGAGCGCACGATCACCAACCAACGGGAATCTCTGCGCAGACTCTCGCTGAAGTGCCCGGGCGCACGGATCGCCCACGAAGTCGGATCGCACAGCCCTTGGATCAGCCGTTTCCTCAAGGAACTGGGCCACGAGGTCATCGTCGCCAATCCCAGGAAGCTTCGCGCTATCTATGCCAGCGACCGCAAGAGCGACCGGAATGACGCTCGCATGATCGCACGGATTGCCCGCCCGGACCCGCAACTGCTTTATCCCGTGCAGCACGGCAGCGAGAAAGCGCAGCGCGACTTGTTGCAGATCAAGCTGCGAGACAATCTCATGCGGCAGCGGGTGGACATCATCAGCAGTGTTCGTTTCACCCTCAAAAGCATGGGCAGATCACTGCCTTCCCCAAACACCCAATGCTTTGCCAAACGCTGTCGCACGATCCTCAACGGTTGCGACGCCCCCCTGCTCACGATGATCGAGCCATCGCTTCAGCTGATCGATCTACTCACCAAAAACATTCGCGAATTGGATCGCCCCATTGAAAGGCTTTGCGACACCCCGTCGAGTGGAGGTCCGCTCGACCGCATCGTGGATCGCCCCTCAATCCCCTCCCGTCCCCTAGGGGAAGCGGGGGGAGGTTCTCAGAAGCTGCGGGGAGGACCCCAATCCACCTCTCGAAATACCAACCCGATCTATCGTCTTTAAGTAAACTTCAATTTGTGATTGACTGCCTTCTCATGGAAGACATTGCCGTCACAGCCGATTTGCAATCTCCGCCCCGACTGCTTGCGGAGCCGGATCCGGCAGCCAAAGCAAAATTGGAAGCCATCGGCCAGCCACCAACACAGAGGATGCCGACCGATCAAAAGCCGACCATCCCAAAACCAGAGGAAGAATCAGCCTCAACAACATCATGGATGGTGGTGGCGGTGGTGATTGTGACGGCCCTTGGCCTGCTTTGGTGGGGGCTCAGAAAGCGGAAGTGATGCGGCTGGCGAAGTCCGACACGGCTGGCGCAGAAGTGGTGACTGCCATCTCATCCAACTCCCGGAAATGGACAAAGGGCCGTGTGCGTCTGCACCTGGGTATGGTTCAGTGGGTCTGCAAGCTGCGTCCCGTGGGATCAGAAGCGCAGGCCGTCGATGGTGCTGCGAGCTGCCTCATCCCTTTTTGTTGCTGACAGTCAGTCCCTTTCCCGCTAAAAAGGATCCCACAGGCCTCCTGTAGAGTTTCCCCATCTTCTTCCCTTTCCCATGAATGTCTCCCCCTGGTATTTGCTGGCGACCTGCGGAGCGGTCCTGCTGTCTCCGACCCAGTCCAGGGGAACCGAATCCCCGCTGGCAGAGGCCCTCGGGGTGCGCCAGGGCATCGTCTGTCTCGTGGGCCTGCCAGAAGGAGGCGCCGCCGCCGTCCTGGACCTGGCCCGGACGACGGAACTGACCATCTATTTCCAATCGCCCGAGGCCGCCCAAGTCACCTCGCTGCGCCAGCTCGCGGCGGAGGCGGACCTGCTGGGGCGCCGTATTTTTGCGGAAACCGGTCCCGCCACGGAGCTTCACCTCGCCGACAATGTGGCCGACGCGCTGGTCGCGGGGCCCTCCCTCGGGGAGGCCCTGCCGGAGTCCGAGGCCCTGCGGGTCCTCCATCCCCGGGCGGTCGCCCATCTCAAGGGACGGGCCTCCGTCAAGGCCGTGCCTGCCGGCAGTGACGAATGGACGCACCCCTTCCACGGGCCCGACAACAATCCCCAATCGACCGACGCCACTGCGAAGGGCCGGCTCCGCACTCAGTTCATAGCCGATCCTAAATTCAGCCCCATGCCCGAGCAATCGGTCATCGCGGGAGGGCGCCTTTACAAAGCCCTCGGCCACATCGCCCACAAGGCCAACCAGAACGACATGCTGAACACCCTCCTCTGCATCAATGCCTGGAATGGCACCATCCTCTGGAGGCATCCCCTCCCCGAGGGATTCATGATCCACCGTAACACCATGATCGCCACCGAGGATGCGCTCTACATGGGCGATGCCGAGTCGTGCAAGATTTATGACGGCCTCTCCGGCGCCATCCGCGACGAAATCCAGGTCCCCGAGGGCCTTTCCGACGGACCGGTCTGGAAATGGATGGGCCTGCGCGACGGGATTCTTTATGCCTTGGTGGGCAACCGCGAAGTCCAGGTGGAGACGCTCAAGTCCCAGCGCCGGGGGCTCGGCCACTGGCCCTGGGACGTCTGGAAAGGCCACGAATTCGCCGATCCCAACACCTCCTTTGGATTCGGACGGACCCTGCTCGCGATCGACACCAAAACCAAACTGCCAGTCTGGCATTACCGCGATGAGGCCTTCCTCGACGCTCGCGCCATCTGCATGAATGAGGACACCATCATTTGTTATGCGCCCGAGAAATTCCTCGCCGGGATCGACCGACTGACCGGCCGTCTCCTTTGGAAAAACACCGACGCTGATCTGCTGGGGGCCCTGGGGCCCAATGCTCGGGCGCAGCACTACATCACCGGTTATGCCACCACGAGCTATCTGAAATGTGATGCGGAGCGAGTCTATTTTGCCGGACCACAGCGCGAGGTCATGGTGGTCGCTTCGGCCAGGGACGGCCACCTTCTCTGGACGCATCCCACCGGGAATCTTCAGCTTGTGCTCCGCCAGGATGGAGTCTATGCGGCAGGTCCGCAGAACACCAACGGGGCCCGGTTGGACTATGAAACCGGAGCGGTGCTCGGGGAGTTCCCCGCCCGGCGAGCCTGCACCCGGGCCACCGGCGGGGTCGACAGCATTTTTTTCCGAGCCAGCGGAGGCACGGTGCGCCTGATGACCGGCACCAACACCGCCCAGCACGTCGCACCGATGCGTCCTCCCTGCCAGGATGGAGTGTTGATTTCCAACGGTCAATTTTACTGGGGCCCCTGGATGTGCGGATGCCAGCTCTCACTGTATGGCAACATCGCCTGCGCCCCGGCCGACGAAGCCCCCCTGGAGGATGCGGCCACGCTTTATCGCACGGCCCTGACAACCCACGGTGACAGGGGGCAGGTGGCACCCTTGGGGGCCGATCCGGATGACTGGCTGCGCTACCGGGGCGACGACCAGCGATCGGACAACACCCGACGTCCCCTTCCTGGAACAGCTGAGATGAAATGGAAAACTGTGACGGCAAAAAACGATCTCCCGACCGCTCCCGTCGCGGCGGGGGGACTGGTATTCGTGGGCGACCGCACCGGCCGCCTCCGGGCTTGGAATGCGGACACCGGTGAGCTGGTTTGGC
Organism: Akkermansiaceae bacterium; assembly: GCA_024233005.1. Classification (GTDB taxonomy): domain Bacteria; phylum Verrucomicrobiota; class Verrucomicrobiia; order Verrucomicrobiales; family DEV007; genus JACKQE01. The sequence goes on from JACKQE010000006.1 coordinate 158,377, forward strand.
AAACCCTGCTCTCCACCGCCATCTGGTATCCCCCGGCCATCAGTCAGGACCGTCTCTTTCTCGGAGCCGCAGATGGAAAAGTCCATGCCTTCGAGGCCAAGACTGGTCGGCCGCTCTGGAGTTTCCGCACCGGTCCCCGGGAGCGGTTGATCCCAGTCTTCGGGCGTCTGGTCTCCTCCTGGCCGGTTGCCGGAGGGGTTGCCGTTGCCGGAGACACCGTTTACGCGGCCGCGGGGATCACCCACTACGATGGAACGTTTGTCGTGGCCCTGGATGCGGCGACCGGCAGACTGAAGGCCGCCAACACCTCCTCGGGCACCCTTTCCAGCGAAGTGGACAATGGCATTTCCCTGCAGGGCAATCTCAGCCTGCAGAATGGAGAACTGCAGTTCCTCGGCGGCGGGGTCTACGAGACGGCGCGCTACGATCTGGAGACCCTGGCCTGCCGGAATGAGCCGGTCGTTCAGATCACTTCGTCCTACCGTACCGCCTTCTATCCCTACTACCCGGAATACGGCAAATATCTCAGCCTCTCCCAGTCCTGCAGCGATGGCTGTGTCCTGACGCACGATGCGAACTATGAAGGTCTCTACTTCAACAACCTCGCCCTGGAGGAGCCGCGGAAGGGAGCCGCGCCGACACCGGTCAAAGATGCCGCGGGAGAATTCATCCGCCAGCAGCAGAACCGCCGCAACGCCCCCGCGGAGAAAGTCCCGCCGCGCTGGCAGGACCGGCAGGACCGCCGCTTCACCAGTTTCCTCTTTTCCAAGGCCAACGACCGGCTCCTTGCCGCCGGCCATCCCGACGGGAAGCCGGAAGAGGCTTTCCTTGTCATCCTTGATGCCAAGGATGGCCACGATCTCTGGCTGGAGAAGCTGCCCGTTCCCGCGGTGACCGGGGGCACCGCGATGGACCACGCGGGCCGCATCTTTGTCACGCTGGAAAACGGAGAACTGCGGTGCTACCGTGGCATCTCCCCATGAATCTCCCCGATACCCGCACCCGCCTTTTCCCCGCCTTCTTCCTCGGGACCTTTCTGGCACTCACCGCAGCCGCACAGCAACCCCCCCCGGCTCAGGCCTCGGCAAAGCCAAAGGTCGGGGACTATGTGGCCTCCCGGATCCCGGGCCTCACCCCGACCCGCACGGTGGTGTACAAGCGGGTCGCGGACCATGATCTGGTGCTTCACATCTTCGAGCCCCCCGGGTTCCAAAAAGGTGACCGCCGCCCCTGCTTCCACATCATTCATGGCGGAGGCTGGCAGGGCATGGATCCCAGCCGGATGTTCCCGTTTGCCGCGGATTTCGCCCGGCTCCATGGCATGGTCGGGATCAGCGTGCAATACCGGCTCTACCAGCCCAAGACCGGGATCACGGTCTTCGACTGCGTCAAAGACGCCCGTTCCTCAGTGCGTTATGTGCGTTCCCACGCCTCGGAACTCGGCATTGATCCAGACAAAATCGTCGTCAGTGGGGGGTCCGCGGGAGGACATCTCGCGGCGGCCACGGCCCTTTTCGACGGCGTGGACGAGTCCGGCGAGGACATTCGGATTTCCTGCCGGCCCGACGCGCTGGTGCTGCTCTTCCCGGTGATCGACACTTCGGCGGAAGGGTATGGTCAGGCCAAGATCGGAGATCGCTGGCGTGAACTTTCCCCCGTGCACCACGTTCGTTCCGGTCTGCCCCCCACCATCACCTTCCACGGGACCGGAGACACGACCACGCCCTTCGCCGGAGCCAAGGCATTCCAAGAGGCCATGGAAAAAGCCGGCAACCGTTCCGAACTGGTCCCTTATGAAGGGGGCACCCATGGCTACCTGATGAGGGAGGAAAGCCTCTATCAGGACACCATCACCCGGGCGGCGGCCTTTCTCAGCACCTGCGGCATCCTCAAAGCCACTCCCTGATCCACGTCTTTCCCCGACTGGAGGCGACCTGCCATCTCGCGCCTTGGCAAGCCTTCCCCACTGTGGTGTAATGTTCCCCATGAAATTTCCATCTTTCGTGTGCCTTGTGGCGCTCTTTTCCGGAGCGCTTTGCCCGTCGAACCTGGGGGCCCAAACGGCACCGGCTCCCGCAGTTTGGGCGCTGCGTTGCGGAGGTGAAGGCAACGACAAGATCAGGGGCATTTCCGCCGCTCCCGATGGTGGGGTTTTCGTAACCGGCGAACTCTCCGGTACGGCGGATTTTGGAAGCCACTCGCTGGTATCGGCGGGCAATCTGGATTTCGTCGTCGCCAAAATCGGTGCCGATGGCAAGGTCCTCTGGGCCAGCCGGGCCGGCGGCGACGCCATCGATCGCGGCTACGGAGTCTCCCCGGCGCCGGACGGCGGCTGCTATGTCACCGGGCATTTCCAGAGCGCCACGATCCAGTTCGGTGACACGTTGCTGACCAACAGCGGGGATTATGACTGGTTCATCGCCCGCTACGACGCCAAAGGGGCCTGCCTCTGGGCCCGTAGCGCCGGGGGCATGGCTTATGATTACGGGCATGGCATGGCGACGGATGCGGATGGGAACGCGGTGGTCGCGGGCTCCTTTGCCGGCAGCGGAACCATCGGGGGGGAAACGATCGGAGAAACCGCCGGGCGCAGCGCCATCCTCGCCAAATATTCACCCGATGGAAACCTCCTCTGGGCCCGTGCCTCCGGAGGCACCGGCAGCAACAGCGGAAACAATGTCTGCGTGAATCCCCAAACCGGGGACATTCACCTCTGCGGCCATGTCCAGGGACAAACGAGCTTTGGGGAAATCAAATTGGAGCGCTGCCAGGTCCAGGAGCCGTTCGTCGCCACGTTTGACGGTTCGGGCAAGGTCAAATGGGTCCGACTGCTGGGCGGGGCCTGCGCCGGACTGGCAACCGGGGTCGCGGCCGACGAGCAAGGTCAGATCTATCTCTCCGGAATGGGCAAAGGCACATTCCGAGCCGGGAAAGACGAGGAGACCAGCCGGGGAGACTACGACTTTTTTGCCGCCGCCTTCTCGTCCTCCGGCAAAGCACTTTGGGTCCACACCGGGGGCGGTGCCGGCGTGGATTACGGGCTCGGCATCGCCTCCCGTCCGGGAGGCGGCTGCGCGCTGACCGGAGAAATCGCGCAGCAAAGCGAATTCGCGGGACACCCCCTGGCCGCGATCGGTGAGCGGGATGCCATTGTGATCTCACTGCAGCCCGATGGCAAGATCGCCACCGCGAGCGTGCTCGGAGGGAAGGATCACGATCTGAGTTACGCGATCACCTCGATCAGCGATGGCACTCTGGTCATTGCTGGCGCCTTCCGCAACACAACGACTTTTGGAAACACCACCCTGACCACTTCGGGCAAAGGCAATGACATCTTCATCGCCAAAGTGAAGCCTTGAGCAACAGGGTCCCGGTGGTTCCCGGGAGCAATTCCCCAAATTTCTCCGTGACAAACCGGCAGGCTGCGCTTTTTTCGCAGGTAGGTTTCAAGCAACCCATCTATCCTGCCCCGCTTGGCACCTCCGACCTGATGAGCGAGTTTCCCCGGATTCCCCCCGCCACTCTCACCAACCCTTTTTACGCCGGCTCGGTGCAGCAGCTCCATGCGGTGCCCGGCGACGATTCCGTGATGGTCATGCGCACGACCAATGCGGGCTCGGTGTTCGATGTGGGCGCGATCTTTGAAATCCCCGGCAATGACCTCGCCCGGGCCATCTTCCGCCACGTGCTTTACACCAAGCTGGGACAGCCGGAGGTCTGGCAACGCGTCGCTGGGGCGATCCGGGCGGACACCGGACTCGCGGATACCTACCGCGAGGCTCTGCTGGCCGGCGTGATGGACGATCTCACGACCCGCGGCGCCCGCACCCACCATGTGGGCATGCTCGATGGGGAGACCGGGGAGCTCTGCCGCGAAGGTCTGCCGGCCACTCCAAGCACCTGCAACGTGGTGCGCCGCTACCGGATCGAGAAACCGGTCCGACTCGACTTCCTCGGCGCCCACCTCTACGACTATTCAGCCTTCCCCCATCTTGATGGCAATGTGGTGCCGCTGGAGGTGATCGTGCGCTTTGGCATCACGAGCGGCTCCTCGGTTTACCGCAAATACCTCGCGATGAATGAGTCCGCCCGCAAGGGCTTCGAGCGGGAACTCGGCGTTTCGCGCCCCTTGGAGGCTTGGAACATGCTGGAGCGTCCCATCATCGACTTCACCAGCAAATACGAACCCGAAGACCGCATGGTGAGCAAGCAGGAAGCCGGCGTCATGAGCGGCCTGGTCGGCGCCCAGTTCCGCCGGATCGGACAGCTCGCGGTGCTGGGAGGCTGGGTGGTGCGCCACCTGCTCGAGGAAATCGGGTTGCTGCTGTGGGATTTGAAATGGGAATTTGCCCACGACGGCGACGACTTGGTCTATGTGGACACGATCGACACCGATTCCATCCGGGCGACCAGTTTCATCGACCGAAATGGCGAGCGGTTCATCATTCATTACAACAAGCAGTCAATGCGGGATTATTTCCGTCTCCTTCACGGCGACTGGCTGGCGGGGATCGACGACGCCAAAGCCCGGGCCAAAACCGAAGGGGTGGCTTTCACCGAATTGCTCAAGGCGGGGCAGACGGCCGGCACCTATCCGGGCACCCCGCAAGTCAGCGCCGAATTCATCGCCCTCCAGGTCCGCAAGATGAACCTCGTCAGTGCCCACATGCTGGGACAGGCCGAGCCGGAAGCAACGCGCTCCGCCCTGATCGAAGCCGGACTGGCGGAGGTGGAATTCTACGCCGCCGCCGGCAAACTGGATGATTTCCGCAAACTCAACGGTATTTCCTGATGCCCAACGCCACTTACGAAATCACCGACCGATTCCAAGAGGCGGGACCCGCCGACCGGCTGCTCTATGCCCCTCTGGCCGGCCACCTCACCTGCCGCCAGACCAGGTTGTATCATTTCGGTTTCGAAGGAGATCCTGACGCGGTCGAAACCTTTGTGCGCCGCACCCTCCTGGACGGAATCAGCCAGGAACTCCACCATGGCGAGGAACCGGCTCTGACCGGGTTTCGTTTTCTGATCGATTACGGGATGAAAACCCAGGCCTTGGACCTGGAAAAGGAAACCATCAAAGCCTGCCACGCCGGTCTCGGCGATGCCGGATTTTCCCTGACCCAGCTCACCCTGCGGACGCGGGTTTACGTCTTCGGCGAAGGCGCCGCCGACCCCGCGGTCTTTGTCCGGGACATTTGCAACCCGGCGATCCACAGCTGGTCGGTGGTGGCGGCCTGAGTGGTTCCGGTAGGGTTGGGTGCTACTTCCTGTCCCGACCTGATCTGTCGGCGAGGCAACCGGAATTGTTAATGTACTCGACAGGGGAAGGGCCAATCCTTTAGAGAGGTGTCAGGTCCGATCGATCATGTCATGAATCCACCACCTCTGCCTGCCCCGAAGCCCCCCCTGCAGCAACCGTCTTCGACCTTGAGCGACGACTTGGGGATGAGACTCCTCCTCCCCGTGGGTCGCTCGGGATGGGCCATCGCGGCCGGTTATCTGGGGCTTTTCAGCTTGCTGGTGATTCCTGCCCCCCTCAGTCTCCTTATTTCTCTGGTCGCGCTGGTTGACATCCAGAGAAGCCGAAAGACCGCTCACCCCAAATATGGCCTGGGTCGGTCCATTTTCGGCCTTATTATGGGGATCTTGGGAACCCTGATCCTCATCTTGGCAGCCGTTTTGTCGATGCTAGACTGACATTGCGGTTCTGCCGCCTTCAGGGGCGCCAATTCCTGTTCCTCATCCCTTTTCTCAAACTTTCCCCGTGACAAACGGGCAGGCTGCGCTTTTTTCGGAGGGAGGTCTTGGACAAACCACCCCAGCCTGCCCCGTCCAGCACCTCGCGACTGATGACCGAAAATCACCGGACTCCCCACGCCACCCTGCCCGCGCCGCCCTTTTACCGCCATATCCCCATCGCGGCGCTCGATGGTGACGCACTCCTGAGCCTGAGCCGTCGCATGAAGCTCTCCCTGAGCCGGGAGGACATGCTGCAAGTGCAGGCCATTTTCACCGACTGGGGCCGTGAACCCACGGATGTGGAGTTGGAGGTCATCGCCCAGACCTGGAGCGAGCACTGCAAGCACCGCATTTTCGGCGCCACCATCACCCACACCGGACCGGAAGGGCCGGAGACGATCCGTTCGCTCTTCAAAACGTTCATCAAGGACATGAGTGAACGGGTCTTCGCGCGCAAGCCGGGGTTCGTGATCTCCGCCTTTCATGACAACGCGGGCTTCATCCGGCTGGACGACCGGCGGGCGGTGTGTCTCAAAGTCGAAACCCACAACCATCCCTCGGCCATCGAGCCCTATGCGGGGGCAAATACCGGCCTTGGCGGGGTGATCCGTGACATTCTCGGCGCAGGTCGCGGAGCCAAGCCGATCGGCTCGCTTGATGTCTTCTGCTTCGGTCCTCCCGATGTCAGCCAGGCAGGCATTCGCGGTGATGACGTGATCCATCCCCTCGGCATCATGCGCGGAGTGGTCCGCGGGGTACGCGACTATGGCAACCGCATGGGTATTCCCACCGTCTCGGGCGCCATCCAGTTCGACGACGCCTACATCTACAACCCGCTCGTTTTCTGCGGCACCGCCGGAGTGATCGCCATCAAGGACATTCCCAAAGAGGTCCTTCCGGGCCAGTTGATCATTGCGGTCGGCGGGCGCACGGGCCGCGATGGGCTGAAAGGAGCGACCTTTTCCTCGGCTGCCTTGGACACCGACAGCCACGCGGAAGACCAACAGGCGGTGCAGATCGGCAATCCGATCGAGGAAAAAAAAGCGGCGGACTTCGTCCTCGCGGCCCGCGATGCCGGCCTGATCGGTTTCATCACGGACTGCGGCGCGGGCGGTTTTTCCAGCGCCTGCGGGGAAATGCTCAGTGAAGGGGGCGGGGAAATCATTCTCGACAACGCCCCGTTGAAAGAACCCGGCCTCATCAGCTGGGAAGTGTTCATTTCCGAAAGCCAGGAGCGCATGGTCCTTTCGGCGACCCCGGAGCACCTGGAAGCGCTCCAGGCTCTGGCCGATCTTTATGAAACGGAACTGACGGTGCTCGGCAAGGCCGATGGATCCGGGATTTTGAAAGTGCGGCACCACGGTGAAATGGTCTGCGAACTCGACTGCGGAAGGCTCCACGACGCACCCGTCCGTCATCTGCGGGGACATTTCACCCTGCCCGCCGGTCTTCCCCTGGGAGGGGATCTACCCTGCGATCCTTCGGCGGACCTGCGGCGGATTCTCAGCGATTTCGCCGTGGTCTCCCGCGAGCCCATCATTCGCGAATACGACCACGAGGTGCAGGGCAACACGGTCTTGAAGCCGCTTGCCGGAGCTTCGGGCGACGCGCCGCAGGATGCCGCGGTGCTGCGCATCGATGGCAGCCACCGGCTCATGGCGATGACCCAGGCGCTCCTCCCGGAATGGGGCAAAACGGATCCCAAGGCCATGGGCCGGGCCTGCGTCGATGAATGCTTCCGTCAGTTGGTCGCGGCCGGGGCCGACCCGGACCGCATCGCGCTGCTGGACAATTTCTGTGTCGGCAATCCGGAAGATCCCGACACGCTGGGCGCGCTGGTCGAAAGTGTGAAAGGCCTCTCCGCGCTGGCCGAAGCCTACGGCGCTCCTTTCGTCTCCGGCAAGGACTCGTTCTACAACTACTTCGAAACCGATGACGGCCCCGTCTCGATCCCTCTCACGGTGCTGATCAGCGGCATGGGGATTGTGGAGGATGCCTCCCATGTCACCGGAGCGTCCCTGCGGCGCCCCGACAGTGTCCTCTGCGTTCTCGGCACGACCTCGGCAGCGATGGGAGGCAGCATTTTCGCCCGGACCAACCGCCACCCGGCCCTTCAGGTCGCCGACTTCGACCATGTCGCCGCTCTGGAACGCTACCGGCGCTACCATCAAGCCGTCACCCAGGGGTGGATCCTCTCGGCCCATGACATCGGTGAAGGTGGGCTGGCAGTGGCTCTCGCGGAAATGGCCTTTTCCGGCAAAGGGGGGATCGAAGTCTCGTTGGACTCCCTCCCGGTGGAAGGCACCGTCGGCCGGGCAGCCCGATTGTTCGCGGAAACGCCCGGACGCCTGATCCTTGAGGTCAGTCCCGGAAATCTGGACGCCCTCACTTCCCACTTCGCCGGCACTGCTTTCGCCACGATCGGTCGGGCCACGTCCGATCCTTCCCGGATGTGTGTCGACTGGGGGGATGAACGGGTATTGAATGAAGATCTGGCAGAGCTGAAATCGCTATGGAAAAACGGCCTCACGCCCTACTACTGAAATACCCCGGCACGAACTGCGACGCTGAAACGGCGCGGGCTCTCGAGGCGACAGGATTTGCGACCACCATCCTCCCGGTGTCGCAGCTCGACCGTGACCACCTCGAAGGCGTCAGTCTGGTCGTCTTTTCCGGTGGCTTCAGCTACGGGGACTACATCATGTCGGGCCGGGTCGCCCGTCTTATCACCGAACAGCGCATCGCTTCGGCCCTCGAGGAGTTCCGGGACCGTGGAGGGTACCTCCTCGGAATCTGTAACGGCTTCCAAATCCTGACCCAAATGGGACTGCTGCCTGCCGGAAGCCTGGTGCACAACACCTCGGGCCGGTTCCTCTGCCGCTGGGCCGGACTCGACAAACGGTCGGACGCCGCTCCTCTGTCCTTCCTCCCGGACCATTTCGAGCTTCCGGTTGCCCATGCCGAGGGTCGGTTTGTCACGGCCGATCCGGCCGACGCGGAGCGCTACCTAGCCGAAGGTCTGGCTCCGCTGACCTACACGGATGACATCAATGGGTCCTTTGCCGGCATCGCCGGACTGCAGGACAAAACCGGCCGGGTCTTCGGCCTCATGCCCCATCCGGAGCGCTTTCTGCACCGTGCCGACCATTACGATCCCGATTGGGACGGCGATGCGCAATGGGGCTGGGGTTACCACTTTTTCCGCTCCCTGCACGCCGCCGTGTCGGCTTCCTCCCCTGTCCCCTGCCCCGCATGAGTGAATTCACCTACAAAAACGCCGGTGTCGACATCCACGAAGCCGCGACCTTCGTCCACGACATCGGCGCGCTCAGAGCCCGCACCGAGGCGAAACGTCAGCTCATGCAGTCTTTCGGACTGTTTGCCGCCACCTATGACCTCTCCGGCTACCGCGAGCCTGTCATCGTGACCGGATGCGACGGCGTGGGAACAAAGCTGGAACTGCTGCTGCACCACGACCTGCTCGAGATCGCCGGAAAAGATCTTGTGGCGATGAATGTCAACGACGTCCTGACCACGGGCTGCGATCCGGTGATGTTCCTCGACTACCTGGGGATCAGCCACATCGACCGGTCCCGCATGGCCCGCCTCATCTCGGGCATGGTGGACTACCTCGAAAGCTGTGACTGCGTCCTCGCGGGCGGCGAAACCGCGGAAATGCCCGGCGTGGTTCCCGACGGATTCATCGAAATGTCCGGCTTCTGCATCGGCGCCGGGGAGAAGTCTGCCCTCGTTCAGCCGGAACGGGTGGCGCATGGTGACGTCCTGGTCGGTTACCCTTCGGACGGATTCCACGCCAATGGCTGGAGCCTGGTCCGCAAGGTGCTGGCTGCTTTTCCCGACGAATTCTCCACGGAGGAAATCATCGCCCTGCTCGCGCCGACCCGACTTTACCATGATGTGACACGGGCCCTCCAGGCGGGGAGCGTCGACATTCGGGCCATGGCCCACATCACCGGTGGCGGCCTGCCGGAGAATCTCGGACGTCTTTTCCGTCCCGGCACCGGGGCCAGACTCAGCATTCCCGCGTGGGAACTCGGCGCGGTTCCCAAAGTGCTCCGACACGTGCCTCAGGAGGATGCCTTGTGGACCTTCAACATGGGCTTTGGGTGGGTCGCCATCGTGCCTCCCGGAGATGCTGACGCCGCGGTCCGGTGCCATCCCGACGCGATCGTCCTTGGAGAAATCATCCCCGGCGACGGTGTCACGGTAGAAGTCAAACGTTAGCACCGGTCTTTTTTTCCGCCGCCCTCCCTCATGAGCGATCCCATCCACCACGAGTGCGGCCTGGCCCTGATCCGGCTCAAGAAGCCTCTGGCCTACTTCCATGAAAAGTATGGCTCCGCCCTTTGGGGACTGAACAAGCTCTACCAGATCATGGAGAAGGAGCACAACCGGGGCCAGGATGGCGTCGGCATCGGGTGCTGCAAGCTGGATCCCGACATTGGCCAGCCTTACCTGTTCCGGGAACGCAGCGCCAAGCGTGACTCTCTGAACAAGGTCATGGAGGAGATCTTTGACCAGTATGACAAACTGGTGCGCCGCAAAGAAATCGACCCCTCGGACCCGGTCAGTGTGAAACGGAATTTCGATTTTGCGGGTGAGATCCTGATGGGGCATCTGCGCTACGGCACTTCCGGCAGGTTCGGCGAGGGGGGCTGCCATCCCTATCTGCGGCGAACCAACTGGCCGACGAAAACGCTCATGGTTCTGGGCAATTTCAACATGACCAATGCCCGGGATCTGAACCACCACCTGATCAACCGGGGGCAGCATCCCGTGTATGGCACGGACACCCAGACTGTGCTGGAGGAGATCGGCTTCCACCTCGACGAAGCCCACGACGCCATCTACCGGCGGGAACGCGACCGGCTGGAAGGCAAGGAAATTCCCGCGATCATTTCCAAGGAACTCGACCTCTACCGCATTCTTGGCAAATCAGCCGACATCTGGGACGGTGGCTACGCCATCGCCGGGGCGGTCGGCAACGGGGACGCCTTTGTTCTCCGGGACCCCAATGGAATCCGCCCCTGCCACTATTATGAGAATGACGAGTTGATTGCCTTCGCCTCCGAGCGGGTGCCATTGATGACGGTGTTTGACACTGACATCAGCCAGGTCCATGAACTGCCCCGGGGATGCGCCGCGGTGATGAAGCACACCGGGGAAATCACGATCAAGCCATTCACCCCCAAACGGGCTTTGCGGCCCTGCTCCTTTGAGAGAATCTACTTCTCCCGGGGCAATGATCCCGACATCTACGCGGAGCGCAAGAAACTCGGCGATCTGCTGGTGCCCCAGGTACTCCAAACCATCGGAAACGACCTCGAAAACACCGTTTTCAGCTTTGTTCCCAACACCGCCGAGATCGCCTACCACGGCCTGATGGACGGTCTGCGCCGTTTCCGCAGGGATGAAGTGAAACGCTCCATCCAGGAGGCGGTCCGCCGTGGGGATCTCGATGAAAGCCGGCTCGATGACCTCATCCTCCGCAACTGGCCACGCGGGGAAAAGATCGCCCACAAGGATGTCAAGGCTCGCACCTTCATCACCCAGGAAAAAAACCGCGGACGCATGGTGTCCCTCTCCTACGACATCACCTATGGAGTCATGAAACCGGGCGACAATCTGGTCATCATTGACGACTCCATTGTCCGGGGCACCACCCTGCGCAACTCCATCATCCGCATTCTCTCACGGACCCAGCCGAAGTCGATCACCGTCCTTTCCACGGCCCCCCAGATCCGCTACCCCGATTGTTACGGCATCGACATGGCCGAGTTCCGGAAATTCATCGCCTTCGAAGCGGTGTTGAATCTCATCGACAAGCGGCACATGCGGCCGTTTGTCCGGCAGATATACAACGAGTGCGTGGCAGAGTTGAAAAAACCGGTCGGAGAAATGCGCAACTGCGTCAAAGCCTTCTACGCACCCTTCACCAACGAGGAAGTTTCGGCCGAGATCGCCCGCATGATTCTGCCCGAAGAGATTCCCTGGTCGGGACCAGTCAATGTCATTTTCCAGACCGTGGAAAACCTGCATCGTGCCATTCCGGTCCACAACGGAGACTGGTATTTCAGTGGAGATTATCCCACTCCCGGCGGATTCAAAATCGTCAACCAGAGCTTTCTGGATGCCATCGACGAGCGCCCCGGACGGCCCTACGATGTGATGCTGTGAACCCCCACCGGTTCAGGACTGCAGCGCCAGGGGGACGCAGATCCTGATTTTGCCACACTGGGCTAGCGCGTTTGGCTTAGGAGGAGGAGGGCACAGCCCTTTGCGGCTGGCGAATTCAAAGGTCGGATTACCATAGGTGGCGTGTCGGTGGCTTCCTGGCTTTTCGGATGGAGCCGGGACCCGATCAGGATGGTGGGATTCATCCTGGTTGAGCCAGGGAGGATCCCCACCAGTGCCAAGGCGCCCACCAGGGAAGGCTGACCCCAACGGGAAACACCCGGCACAGGAAATTGGGAAAGGCTCATTGCCAGCCCTTCCCAAATGTGCTTCACTGCTTTTCATGATCCCCCCTCCCATGCCCCGGTTGTTGGTGCCGGTACTGCTGGGGTGTTTGCTGGCTGTTCCGTCCTTGCGGAGCGCCGACGGAACGCCCGCACCGGTCCTGAAAGCCTCCCAAACCGAAGCCCTGGAAGCCCTCGACGGGAAGCGTGCCATTGTCCTGGGACGGGTCCGTGAAGCCCGCAAGACCCCCTCCGGTATCAACAAGATTGCCTTTGAGGACGCCGAGTTCGAACTCGTCACCTTCAAAAGTGATCTCGCCGCCTTCCGAGACGGGGAGCCCGCCGATCTTTTCGCGGGAAAAATCCTGCGTGTCAGCGGTGTCATCACACTCTACCGCGGGAAACCCCAAATCAAGCTGACCGAGCCCTCCATGGTCGAGATCATCGACAGCGACGAGGTTCCCGAGCCCCCCCCGCCGGTCGCGGCGGAAGCCAGGCCGGTTGCGGAGGCCGCACCAGCTGCCGCTGCGACCAAGGAAATTGCAGCGGAAAAGCCCCGCCCTCCGGTGGATTGGCGGCTCTATTTCAAGTGACCCGATGCCTCGCGCGGCACCGGGCGGCACCGGATGACCTGAAGACTCTGGATCACTTTCCGTAGCCACCGGCGGGAGTGCCGTCATCCTTGAGATGAACGGTCGCCCACAGAATGCCACGGGTGACGAGGTCAAGGTAGCGCGCATCTCCGACGGTCTCGTTGTTGTGACCGATCGTGGTGCTGAAAATGCGGGTGTTGTTCGGACCGTAAAGATTGGTCCACGCCACCACCGAAGTGACTTCCTTGCCTTTGGCATTCGGATCGGCCGGCTCGCCTTTTTTGGGTTTGGGCATCTGGATCTGGACCCCGGTGGCCAGAGGCTTGGCGGAATCGAAGATCTGGATGTTGTTGTAAAGCTCCTCATTGATAGTCTGCCAGTCGGCCATCCCCTTGGTGATGGAGTGGGAGTTGCCTTTGAAGCTGATCGAAATCGGAGCCTGGGGGCCGTGTCCGGTGGATTGGAGCCCGATCATTTCATACCAGCCAGCATTGTCGTCTCCGAGTTTGACCGCTTCCCGGAAATTGCCCCAGCGGTAGCAGTGCATCGCGCAGTGGAGGTTCACTGCCGGAATGCCGCTGCGGTGGGCATCGAGAATGCGCTTCACGTACTCCGGATCGGTGATGTCGGCCGAGCATTCATCATGGATGACGACATCGTAGCCCTTGGCCCAGTCGGCGGAGGCATATTTGGGGAACGTCGCCTTGGTGGTTTTGTCCGGGTTGAACTCAATATCCACCTCGGCATGAATGCGGGCTTCGATTCCCTCTTTGAGCAACTTGGTCTGGGTCGCATAGTCGTGGCAACAGCCACCGGCCACGAGGAGAACGCGGAGGGGTTTCGGGGCATCGGCGGCCTGGGCGAAAAGCCAACCGCCGAACGTGGCCACGGCAATGAAGAGTGGGAGGAGGGATTTTTTCATGGTTTCAGTTTGAGTGATATACGCACGATCCCGCCCCGGAGTCGAGCCGGAAAGAGGCCGCAGATGCGCTGGGAGCATGGAAGGAGGTGCTCCATCGCGGCATTCGCGCTTGTTCCGGCGGCTTTTGCGGCCATGCTCTCCGCCATGTCTGTCCCCACCACTGCCACACTCGTCTCCGCGAAGGATCTTTGCCTCCAGTTCGGACTGCAGCGGGTCTTTGACAATGCCACCATGGCCATCCATGAGGGGGAGAAACTCGGTCTGGTGGGGCGCAATGGATCAGGAAAGAGTTCCCTTCTCAAAATCCTCGCCGGCGAAGAACAGCCTGACAGCGGGGTCGTGGCACGACGGAACGGCCTGATCACCGGCTACCTCGCGCAGGAATTCACCCTCGATGAGCAGGCCACCGTCTTCGCCAATGTGCGAGACGGCGGGGGCGACCTCGTCGCTCTGATCGATCGCTACGAACGTGGCGACGTCCATGGCTCGGAGGAGGAGGCTCTTCTGCATGAGATCCAAGCCCGCGACGGCTGGACCTTGGAGACCCGCATTGCCACCGCGATGCGCGAGCTCTCCCTGCCACCCGGCGACCGGCTGGTCGGAAACCTTTCCGGCGGAGAGAAACGCCGCGTCGCTCTGGCCCGCACGCTCATTTCCCAACCGCAGTTGCTCATTCTCGACGAGCCCACCAACCACCTCGACGCGGAATCCATCCTCTGGCTGGAAACCTATCTCCAGCAGTTCATGGGAGCGGTCCTCTTTGTCTCCCATGACCGCTATTTCCTCGACCGGATCGCCACCCGGATCCTTGAGATCGACGACTCTCGCATCTACAGTCACCCCGGAAATTACACGGCTTACCTCGAATCAAAAGCCCTCCGCGACTCCATCGAAGCCAACCAGGAGCGCCGCCGCCAGAGCTACCTGCGCCATGAGTTGGAGTTCGTCCGGGCCGGGGTGCGGGCCCAGCGCAGCAAGGCGCGGACCCGCCTCGACACTTACGAACGCATAGCCGCCGAGTCCGGCCCGGAGGCGGAGTTGGTGATGGATCTGATTCTTCCCCCACCGCCACCATTGGCGAATGTGGTGGTCGATGCCGTCGGGGTGGGGATCAAGATCGGAGACCGGTGGCTTTTCGACGGGTTGGACCTCAGTTTCGAGCCCGGCACCTGCACCGGCATCATCGGGCGCAACGGCTTGGGCAAAACCACCCTGCTGCGGCTTCTCATGGGCGAGCAGCCCCCCACCGAGGGCCGGGTCGCGATCGGAAAGCGCACCGTCTTCAATTATGTCGATCAGCAGCGGCTGCTCCTCGATGCGGAACGCTCGGTGATGGACGAGGTCTCCGACGGCAGCGAATATGTCAGCTTCGGCGGGGAAAAACTGCATGTCCGGACCTATCTGAAACGGTTCCTCTTCACTGACGAACGCTGCACCATGCGCGTTCGGGAGCTCAGCGGAGGGGAGCAGAACCGGGTCCTCCTCGCAAAGATCCTGCGACGCGGCGGCAATTTCCTGATCCTCGATGAACCGACCAATGATCTCGACCTCCAGACCATGCAGGTGCTGGAGGAAGCGGTCCTTGGTTTCGGCGGCTGCGTGGTGGTGGTCAGCCATGACCGCTGGTTCCTCGACCGCGTGTGCGACCGCATCCTCGCCTTCGAGGGCGGGGGACGCCTTCATCTCTGTGCCGGGAATTACAGTTATTACCAGGAGAAACGGGGCCGCCATGCGGTGGCGGAGTTGCAGGCCCTCGCTCCCCCAGATCCCAAAAAAGCCCGGACGGCCGCCATCGTGGAACCCCCGAAGGAGTCTCCGGTGAAAAAAGTACGCAAGCTCTCACAGAAGGAGATGCGGGAGTTGGAGGCGTTGGAGGGAGACATCGCAACCCAAGAGGCCTCCTTGGCGGCATGGGAGGCGGAACTGCACGATCCCGCTTTCTATACCCGGCCCGGAGCGGATGCCAAGGCTCAGACCACACGCATCGCGGAGGGTCACCGAGCCCTGGAGACGCTCCTCGAGCGCTGGACCGTGCTGGAGGACATCCGGGCGTCCTGGGAGGCCCGGGAAGAAGGCTGAGCCAGTCCCAGCGGGATCAGCATCTCCGGGAAGCACTCTTCAGATGCAGGGTAGGATGCCCGGCGCGCTCCGGAGAATGCAGGGTGATCTCACCATCAGCCGGGCCACAACCACGCCGAATTCGTTGGTCTTTAGTCTGCCGGAACAATGGTCAAGCGGAGCCCCAGTCCGTCGAATTTGGTCTCTGGAGGACGCCTGAAGCGGTAGGCAGCGCGGCAGATCTGCCACCGGCTGTTATAGGAACCACCTCGGATCGTACAGGAAGATCCCGTCTCAGGCCACCGGGGATCGGTTCCGCCGATGAGGGCTTCCCGGTAGAAGCCAGCACACCACTCGAAGACGTTGCCATGCATGTCGTAGAGTCCGTAACCATTGGGCGCGTAGGATTTCACCGGCGCCGTTTTCTCCAGGTATGGGCCCGGCTTCACCGTCTGGTGCGGATGGGCGCCGTCGAAATTCGCCTCGGTGCTGCTCAACGTGTTTCCAAAACTGAAAACGGTTTGCGTGCCTCCGCGGCAGGCCCACTCCCACTGCGCCTCGGTCGGCAACGCCCAGTGCCACCCCACTGGAAGCGCCGCCCTGCCGAATTTCTTGTTCAGCGTTCCGACAAAATCCACCGCATCCTCGTGACTCACCTGCTCCACGGGAAGACTGGCTCCCTTGAATTTGGAGGGATTGTCACCCATGACGGCCTCCCATTGCTCCTGCGTCACCTCGGTCTCACCCATCCAAAAATGGCGACTCAACGTCACTTTCACCGGATTCTCATCATCGTCACGGCCCACCTCTTCCGGCGGACTTCCCATCAGAAACTCTCCCGCGGGCACATATTTCACGACCAGCCGCGTACCTCCTCCGATTTTGAATTCTGCGGAGTCGCCGATGGCTCCCCGGTCCAACGATGACCGGGAAGAACCGCCCCCGGTAGTTGACGGGGGAACCACAGGAACTGCCGCCGGTGTTGGGACGGTCGCGGGCGGAGTCTTCGGGGATGGCTGCCCCTGCATCTCCGCGAGCTGGGCATTCAACGCCGCCACCTGGGTGGCCTGATCCCCACTCCCGGTGTTGCCCTTGAGCAAACGGGCCACTTCCGCCTGCATCTGGGCAATCTTCTTCCGTTTCACCACCCCCATCACCGGGACCGTGGGCGCGGTCGCCGGTCCGCCGACCAGGGCACTCTGCCGGAAGATCGTTCCCGAACCGTCGAACTTCAGCCATGGAACCTGCTGGCGTCCGGTGGCCTCCTGTACGGCGTCACTCACTTTGAAGAAGGCGTCGAGGATGTTCATCCCCGGCACCGGAAGTTGTGCCAGGAGCGCCGCTGTGAAAGGTCCGTGCCCCCGCCCGTCGCTGGCGGTCTTGTTTGGTGCCGCCGCCAGCAGGATCAGCGTGTCCGCGGGGATTTGATCCTCCGGGAGCTGTGCCAACCCTCCGCCTTCCACGGCGCTTCCAGAGGTGGAACGTCTCGCCGGCCGATCCCGGCAGCAGTCCAACAGCACTACTTTGGGTCCGGTCGTGGCCTTGGTCACGTAGCTCAAGACCTCCGTCAAATTCACCGACGTTCCCCGCAGCAGGGCCTCCGACTCGACCGCTCCGTTGACATCCGCGTCCACCGGAATGAGAAAATTCTCGCGCCCATCCAGGCTCTCCATTCCATGACCGGCATAGAAAACGAGCGCCAACTCGGAACCGGTGGCGGCTTTCTTGAACGCCTCCAATTTCTGGTAAAACTGGGTTCTGGTCAGGTCTTGGCCAAAGATGATGGAGGCCGTCGGAAATCCGAGTTGATCGCGCAGCATGTCGCGCACTGCGGCGGCATCGCTGACGCAGTTCTCCAGTTTCACCTGCCGGGCCCGTCCAGTGGCGGCATCCACGACATCAGGGTAGGCATCGTTCCCGATCACCAGCGCGACCCGCTCGGCAGCGGGCAACGGAAGGACGAACAGCAGACCTAAGGCAAAGGCAACGAGCCAAACGAGTTTCATGACAGGGGCAGAAAAGATGCACACCAACATTAGTCTCCATTTATACTCCCGATCCGTCGGAATAATTCAAAAAAATTTGACGACGGGGCAAGCCACCCCGGTGACCACACATCGCCGGGAGGGCACAACCACTCAGCTGGACTGCCTAAGATCCAACAGTCCTGACTTCCCGGATGGAATCAAATCCCGAAGACTTCGCGGGCGTCACTGACCTCGCCACGCACGGCCGCCGCGGCAACCATGACCGGGGACATCAGAATGGTCCGACCCACCGGGCTGCCTTGACGGCCTTTGAAATTCCGGTTGCTGGAACTGGCGCAGAGTTGGTCCCCGATCAGCTTGTCCGGATTCATCGCCAGGCACATCGAGCAGCCGGCGGCGCGCCATTCGAATCCGGCGTCGCGGAAGACCTGGTCGAGACCTTCCTGCTCGCAAAGATGCGCCACAATCTGGGATCCCGGCACCGCGATGGCTTTGACCCCAGCGGCAACCTTGTGCCCCTTGAGGTATTTTGCCGTTTCGCGGAAATCAGAAAGGCGGCCGTTGGTGCAACTACCGATGAAGGCGACATCGATTGGAGTACCCTTGATCGGTTGGCCGGCACCCAATTTCATGTAGGCCAACGCATCCTCAATGGCAACGCGCTGCTCCTCGCTGGCTGCCTGCGCCGGATCCGGAATGGACTCCCCGATGAAAATGCCATGGTCCGGGCTGGTGCCCCAGGTCACGGAAGGAGCGATGTCCGACGCCTCAATGTTCACCACATCGTCGTAAACACTGTCGGCATCGGAGGCCATGGCCTTCCACCCGGCGACCGCCGCGTCCCAGGCATCGCCTTTCGGTGAGTAGGGACGCCCGTTGAGATAGGCATAAGTCTTGTCATCGGGATTGACGTAGCCGCACCGGGCCCCTCCTTCGATGGACATGTTGCAGACCGTCATGCGCTCCTCCATGGAGAAATTGTCGAACACAGTGCCGCCGTATTCGTAAGCGTAGCCGATGCCCCCCTTGGCTCCGAGGAGTTTGATGATGTGCAGGATGACATCCTTGGCATAAACGCCCGGCCCAAGCTCCCCGTCCACGTTGATGCGGCGGACTTTGGGTTTGCTCATGGCCATGGTCTGAGTCGCCAGCACATCGCGGATCTGCGTCGTACCGATGCCGAAGGCAATGGCCCCAAAGGCGCCGTGAGTTGCGGTATGAGAGTCACCGCAGGCGATCGTGGTGCCCGGCTGAGTGATGCCCTGCTCCGGCCCGACGACATGGACAATGCCCTGATGGCCGCTGCCGAGATCAAAATAAGTGATGCCAAACTCCGCGCAATTCGCACGCAGTTCCCGGATCATGGCATCCGCGAGCGGGTCCTCGAACGGCTCCTCCTGTCGGTCCGTGGGGACAATGTGATCCACCGTGGCGAAAGTGCGGTGGGGAAATTTCACCTTCAGGCCAAGATCCCGCAGCATCCCGAACGCCTGCGGGCTGGTGACTTCATGGATAAGGTGGGTGCCGATCAGGAGCTGGGTCTGTCCATTGGACAGGGTCTTGACAGCATGCGCGTTCCAAACTTTTTCAAAAAGGCTCTGGCCCATGGGTTTCAGTGAACAAGGTACGGGATTTGACAGGGAAAGCAGCGATGGCGCCCCTGGGCTCCACCCTGTTTCGGGAACCTACTTTTCACCGTCCCCCGCCCAGTGTCCAACGCTCATTTCCTGAGCAGGCGCAATCACGTCAGGGAGGGCCTGCCCGGCCCCTCAGATTTTTCTTGCCGAAAATGCCCCGACCGTGTTTCCTATAAGACAGTTGACGCGAGTCGGTTCCCGACTTTTTGTCTTCCCGCACAAACCAACCGTCCCATACCCAATGAAAAAGACCATCACCATCCTCTCCGCTCTCGCTCTTTCCGCCGGCCTTTCCTATGCTGGCTGCGGCAAAGTCGACACCACCTCCGGCAAAATCACCAGCTATGACGCCGAGAAGAAAATCATCGTCGTGGAAGCCGAAGGCGGCGCCAAGACGACCCTGACGATCACCCCGACTTCCAAATATGCCGGCAAAGACGGCAAGGACGTCAAGATCGAAGACCTGCAGGGCAAAACCGTCAAGGTCGACAGCGAGCACAAGAAAGTGACTTCCGTCAAGGAAGCCTGAGGCACAGCCTCCACCGGGCCAACTCACCGCCCATTTCGCAAGAACCCCGCGCGCGCTCACGCCGTGGGGTTTTTTGTGCCCGAAAATGTCATCCTCGCCGGAACCGGGACCATGAAAGTCCTTTTTCATTTTGAATTTGACTTTTTAATGGCAATTTTCCAATATATCGGACATTCAAATTCATGAAAGCCCTCGTTAAAGCCCATGCGGAGCCCGGTTTGTGGCTCCAGGACGTTCCCGAACCCACCGTCGGCATCAATGATGTCCTCATCCGGGTCCAAAAAACCGGTATTTGCGGAACCGACCTCCACATCCACCGCTGGGACGAATGGGCCCGCAAAACCATCCCGGTGCCCATGGTCGTGGGACATGAGTTCGTCGGAGAGGTTGTCTCCGTGGGATCGAATGTGACCGACTTCCATCCCGGTGAAATCGTCAGTGCCGAAGGCCATGTCGTGTGTGGCCGGTGCCGCAACTGCCTCGCCGGACGCAGGCACCTCTGCAAGGACACCAGTGGCATCGGGGTGAATCGCACCGGGGCCTTCGCGGAATACATCGCCGTGCCGATGACCAATGTCTGGCATCACCGGCCTGATGTGGACCGGGATGTGGCAGCGATCTTTGATCCCTTCGGCAACGCCGTGCACACCGCGCTGGCCTTCGATGTGCTGGGCGAGGACGTCCTGATCACCGGGGCCGGCCCCATCGGCATCATGGCGGTGGCCATCGTCAATCACGCGGGAGCTCGTCATGTCGTCATCACGGATGTCAACGAACACCGTCTGGAACTTGCCCGAAAAATGGGCGCGGATGTGGCCCTCAATGTCCTGACCGGGCCACCCATGGCGGAAGTCCAACGTGAGCTCGGCATGACCGAAGGGTTTGACGTGGGGTTGGAGATGTCCGGAAACGCTTCCGCCTTCAACACCCTGATCGACAACCTCTGCCACGGGGGCAAGGTCGCCATGCTCGGCATTCCCAGCACCCCGATCAGCATCGACTGGAACAAGGTTATTTTCAACATGCTCACCATCAAGGGCATTTATGGACGGGAAATGTACGAGACCTGGTATAAGATGACGGTCATGCTGGAGAGTGGACTGGACATCGCCCCGGTAATCACGCACCGCTTCGGCGCGGATGAGTTTGCCCGCGGGTTCGAGGTCATGGAAACGGGTAACTGCGGCAAGGTCGTGCTCGACTGGAGTGTCTTCCGCTGAAGTTACCCCTGCGTCATGACGGTCAGTCGCTTGCTTGACAGCGAGACTCTGCCGCAGCCACACTGGAGGCGCCATGAGCGAGACCACCTACTGGGAGCGGACAGACACCTTCGAAGAAAAACTGCGTCTGCTGGAAGCCGCGTGGCGGAAGAAGGACTTTCGGTTGGCTCGGTCGCTCACCCATTCGCTCCGCAGCACGGCGATCCAGGCCCAAATGGAGGAGGCCTCTCCCGGCATTCCCGACCTGCCGGTGGCGCTCATCGAGCCGGTGGCGGCCCTGCCAGAACCGTGGAGAAAATGGGCCCGGGGCTGGACCTATTGCCGTTCCCTGCATTTGGACGATACGGTGGGGCTGGACCGCCCACCAGAACCGGTGGAACTGCTCGTCGCGGTCCCCTTGGAGCAGGCGTCTTCTCTGGCCCGTGAAATCCGCATCGCACGGGTGGAGGAAGGCCTTTTGCGGGAGATCCCCTGTCAGGTCCATGGTGAGGTGCGCCGCGGGACCGAGCGGCTCTGCCGGGTGCTTTTTTTGGCTGGAGGCCGGAATCATGAACGGCAGAGCTTTCTCCTCTTTCATGGGAATCCCGATGCCGAATTGCCGGCCTATCCGACGGATTTGGAAACGCAGGGAGAAGGGTTTGCTCTGGATATTGAGAACGATCACTACAAGGCCTCGCTCTCCCGCCAGATGGGTCAACTGGAGCGGATGACGATCAAGCGCGAGCACGGATTGGAACTGTTCGCGGGGGGAGAAGGACACGGGGAACCGCCGGGCATCGACTGGGCCCACGACTATGCCGCCTCGGGCCATTTCCAAAAACTGCGGACAACTCTCTGGGAAACCTGTCCGGACTACGAGGTGGTGCGTGGACCGGTCGCCACTCTGGTCCGGCGCTGGGGATTCCCCCATTCCCCGGTGCATCCAGTCTTCTCCCCGAGCCGGCTCCATGTCGATGTGGAATACCGCTTCTATGCCGGGTTGCCCTGGTTTCACAAATCCGGGACCATGACCGCAGTGCGCGACTTTGAAGCCCCGGCCCTGCGGGATGACGAGTGGGTCTTTTCGGGGCAATCCTTCACGGAGATTCTCTGGATGGGACCGGACGGGAAACTGAAGACCGGGCCGGTGGATCCGGCTCTGCGGGAGCAGTTGTGGGCGGTCGGCTTCGCCAATTCGCAGAGCCATGATTCCTTCGCCGCGCTTTTCCTGGAGCATGCAGCGGACGGGATGCCGGAGCTGAAACACACCGGATCGCCGACTCTCTTCTACCGCTGGCACGGCCATGTTTGGAGCCGCTATCCCCTGCCGGTCAAGCAGGTGCCTGCGGGCGCGGTGCTGAGACAGAAAAATGCCTATGTTGCGCTCGACTTTACGGAAGAAAAAGGGCCGCGACAGTTGGAGGAACTTCGCCATTTGCTCGTGAATCCCCTTTCGCTTTCTGTCGGAGACTTTCCCCATCACGTGGTGGCCAAAGCCCCGCCGAGCCAGCTCGCCCGCCCGGGAGAAGCCGGCGACAGCCCCATCCCGAAACAGGCCCTTTGGGAGGCCCTGAGGGACTGCCACGATGAGCAGCTCTACACCGCAGGGGTCAGTGTCGTGGATCTGGGCTTGGTGTATGACCTTCGGGTCCGGGGAGGCACCGTCCATCTGCTCATGGCCATGCCGCACCGGGGACGCCCCCGCTTGGGCTATTTCACCTTTGGTTCGGGAGGCAACTCCCAGCCCGTCCAACAAAGGCTCCTCAAAGTCCCGGGAGTGGAGAAGGTCCTCGTCGAGCAGACCTGGGAACCCGGATGGAACTCCAACCGTCTCACAGGGGAGGGACGCCGTAAATTGGGAATGCCCGACTGAATGTCCTCAGTCGAACCGACCGGAAGAAATGCCCACCGGCGGATCCTCGCGCCCTGACGCGTCATCCGGATCGCTCGTGCACTGGCCTCCGTCCTGATCTTGCTTCATTGCCCATTGCACCGCACGGGTTTTCCGGCCATTTTCCAGTCTCCATGCATCCGGCTTTCCTCGACCACCTCCGCCTGCGGCTCGACCAGATCGAAACCGCCGGAACCCACAAAACCGAACGACTGATCGGTTCACCGCAGAATGTCTGGATCACGCTCTCCGATGGCCGACGGGTCCTCAATCTCTGCGCCAACAACTACCTCGGCATGGCCCAGCACCCCGCCGTGAAGGAAGCGGCGCACCGGGCGCTCGACACCTGGGGTTACGGTCTCGCCAGTGTCCGGTTCATCTGCGGCACGCAAAGCCTCCACCGCCAGTTGGAGGAACGTCTCAGCGCCTTTCTCGGCACGGAAGACACGATCCTCTACACTTCCTGTTTCGATGCCAATGGAGGCCTCTTCGAAACCCTGCTCGACGCGGAGGATGCGGTCATTTCCGACGAGTTAAATCACGCCTCCATTATTGACGGGGTGCGATTGTGCAAAGCGCGGCGTCTCCGGTACCGGAACAATGACATGGCCGATCTGGAGGACCGGTTGAAAGAAGCCTCCGATGCCCGATTCCGCCTCATCGCGACCGACGGGGTCTTTTCGATGGACGGCACCATTGCGGATTTGCGCGGCATTTGTGACCTCGCGGAGCGGTACGATGCGCTGGTCATGGTCGATGACTCGCACGCCACCGGTTTCCTTGGAGCCTTGGGGCGTGGCACGCCGGAGCACTGCGGGGTGGAAGGGAGAGTCGACATCCTGACCGGAACTTTGGGCAAGGCCCTCGGCGGCGCCAGTGGCGGCTATACGAGCGGTCGTCAGGAAATCGTGGACCTGCTCCGGCAGCGCTCACGGCCCTACCTGTTTTCCAACACCCTCTGCCCCGGCATTGCGGGAGGCACTCTCGCGGTGTTGGATCTCATCGAGAGCGACCCCGCTCCACGCGAACGTCTCCGGGAAAACGCGCGCTTTTTCCGCGGCGCCTTGGAGTCGGAGGGCTTCACGATACCACCCGGCTCCCATCCCATCATTCCCATCATGTTGGGTGATGCGGCCTTGGCTGGGAAATACTCCGCCGCCGCGTTGGAGAACGGACTGTATGTCGTGGGCTTCAGCTTCCCAGTGGTGGCCCAAGGCAAAGCCCGACTCCGCACCCAGATGACCGCGGCCCACACCCAAGAAGATCTCGAGCATGCCGTGGCGGCGCTGATCGCGGCGCGCCGGGAAATCGGCTGACGGATCAGAGTGTCTCGTACAGTTCCCGCAGCCGGTCCAGACGGACTCCCGGGGGCTTCTTGTCGAGCAGCCACTTGATGTCCTCTTTGGCACCGCTTTTGTCACCCTCCTGGAAGCGCAGCAGGGCGCGTTGGAAACGTTCCTCGGACTCCTCGGGCGACACCGCGAGCACGAGGTCGATGGTGGGACGGGCCTTCTTCGGATCACCTTCATTCATGGCGATGCTGATGAGATTCCGACACATCCGGACAACAATCTCGCGAGCCGTCGCGGGCGCGTAATCCTCCGCCAACCCCAACCGGCCCGAGTATCCGAGTAGCAATTCGGAAGATTCCAACCGACTCAAAATCTTCCCTCCATTGAAAGCATCGATGACGATGGAGTCCGGAGCCGGATGATCCTTGGTGGCCTTGGGGGAATAACTGACGAGGAAATGGCCGGGGAAAGGCAGGCCGTGGACATCCGGAATGCCAAGTCGACGGGCCAATTCGATGAAAACCGCGGAAAGCGTGATCGGTATGCCCTCCCGATCCTCCAACACAGCATCGAGGTGACTGTTGGCGCGGTGGTAATACTCCGCCCGGCTCCCGTGAAAGCCACTTTTGTCGAACAGGAAGTTCCGCAATTGGTGAACCTGGTCCGGTGCGGGAGCCTTGGCATCCACCACTTTTCTCGCCCCGGCCGCCAAGGCTTCAAAATCTTCCAGACTCGCGCCCAGATCGAGTTCGGGATTGTCGAGGTAGGCAATGAGCAACCCGGCCTCAAAGAGATCGATTTTCTCCTCCGGCTGACCAAGGACTTCCACGAGCCGGTGCTGCACTTCCCGTTCATGGAGTCTTTCGCTGAAACGCCGCAACTCGGCGACCTGGGCTTCCAACTCCGCGATCTTGCCTTCGACGGCTTTGCGTCCCGCCCGGGCCTGTCCGACCAGTTTGTCGAGCAGTTGGTCCGCCTTGAGAGAGGTGAAACCAGGTTGGGTCAGTCCCTTGCCCAATTCTTTGGCAAGGTCCTCCGGGAGAGCCGATGCCTTCAGGCTCGTGCCGAGCCTGAAGCCCCGGAACTCGGCCGGCGTGCTGCGGAACTGGCACAGGCCAACCTTGCCTCCGCGCAGGGCATCGTCCTCAAACTCCACAATTTTTTCATCGTTCAGGAATCCGATGATTTTTTTGTCCTCCACCCGAACCCGAAGCGCATTCCACTCCTTGGGCTTGTAGGCATCCGAGGCGATCTGCTCCAGAATTGTCCAAGAATAGACATCGGGCCCTTCGAAGCGCGTCAGCCGAATCTGGCCTCCGCTCGGATAAAAACCGTAGTGCTTATCCCCTCCGTCACTCGCAAAGAGCAGGCCCGCGGCACCGGCCTCATCATCCAGCCGAACCTGGACCGCCACTTCGTAGGGGGTCGTGGGCACTTCTTTCGCGGAGAGGCAAAGACTGCGTCCACCAAATCCTGATCCTTCCCCATCGGCCCGAATGGCTCCGGATTTGAGCCGCCAGCTGCCGCCGAAAAGAGTCTGCCAACGCCCCGGGTCAAGCACCCCGATGTTGAGCCAGTTGGCGATGGAGATGGGGTTGGGAGCTTCAATCAACTTTTGGAGGTGCGACACCGGCACCGCAAATCCCAGATTCTCGGTCACGAGAGACTTGATCGTGACCAACCCAAGGGCACGCCCGTCCAAGTCTACAATGGGACCTCCGCTGTTTCCCATCTCCACCGGCATGGCGATCTGGATCAGGGGAAAATCCGGAGTGTTGTCATCTACGGTGAGATCTTTGTCGAGGGTGCGGATCGCTGAGATCACGCCCTGGACGACACTGAACTTCAATCCCCGGGGGCTCCCGAATCCCAGAATGGGTTGGCCTTGTGAGACGGCATCGGAATTCCCCAAGGGCAATGGCTTCAGTTTTTTTCCCTTGGTATCAATGCGGAGAATCGCGAGATCGTAATGCTGGTCGGAAGCGTGAACTTCGGTCACGTCGTATTGGGAGCCGTCATGGAGTTCCACCTGGATGGGCCGAGCCTCGCCGATGACGTGCAGATTGGTTGCAATCAAGCCATCGGCATCGACGACGAAACCACTTCCCCGCCCCAACGTCCCGCCATCGCGTCCCGAATGGGTGACCGACACGATGGAGTCCCGGACCTCCCGGGTCAGAGCCATCGCTTTTTCCGGTGGCAGAAAGGTGACCACGGGATTTCCCGACAAAGTGGGCTCCGCAGATTCCTTCGACTGCGACGTGGTCTTCGCCTCCGGTTCCTTCTTCGGTGTCGGGGGTGCGGTGGACGCAGGCTTGGGCGACTCCGGCGCCTCAGAGGGTTTCTCCCCGGCGGCCCAGGAAACTGATAAGCTTCCCAGCCAGATGCCGAGCAGGAGGAAAGGGACAAGGAACAGTCGCGGGAGAAAACGAGCCACAACGGTGATGGGGTGATGGGACAAACCGGAGCAGGAACCGCACCGATGATTCGCCGTGAAACAATCAATACACCTCTCGGACGCCGCTGGCGACGAAAACCTTTCACCCCGCGCATTCCCGCCAGCCTTGACGGTGTTCCCGGATCGTGGTGCATTGACGCGAGAGGCGGCCGGGCCCAACCTGCCAGCCCTCCCCGGTTCCAGACGCTCACCGGGACCGGAACTCCCGCCATTCCTCCGCCAAACCTTCCGACATGAAACGCCCTCCATTGTTGCTCCTGGCGACCCTTCTGGTCTCCGGAGGATTCCCCCTCCTCCCTGGACAGGAAAGCGCCTCCCGCCCGCATCCCGAGGTGCCATTGCCGCCAGGAGTGGTGCTCAAGGATGCCCAGGGTCGCGATGCCGGGGTGCGTTTTGTCGATCTGAATGGCGATGGCTTTGAGGATCTCATCTTCTCGAACGAGCAGGCCTACGGGGTGTATTTATACAATGACGTGGAGCGCAAGAACCTCGGATGGACACTGGGCTGGCCCCACGTGATCCGCTCCGGCAAAGCCGGCGATGCTCAGGCGCTGCCCCTCACGACCCGGCCGGATGTGGAATTCAAGGAGGGAGCACTGTGGGTGGGCGGGCAACGCACGTTGACCTATGCCGAGCTCTGTCGTCCCCCCGCTCCGCCGGCGCGCTCCCCGGAAGATTCGCGGCGCGCTCTGCGGGTCCGCCCCGGATTCATCGCGGAACTCGTGGCGGCCGAGCCCCTCGTTCAGGACCCGGTCTTCATCGACTGGGACGCCTCCGGCCGGCTCTGGATCGTCGAGATGGCAGACTACCCGTTCCACGAGCACGATGGCGTGACGCATGCCGGCCGCGTCAAAGTGCTGACCGATACCGATGGCGACGGCAGTTATGACCGGGCCACCCTGTTCCTCGACGGCCTGACCTACCCGACCGGACTGGCCTGCTGGAAGGACGGGGTTTTCATCGCCAGCGTGCCCGAGGTATTTTTTGCCGCCGATAGCGACGGAGACGGCCGGGCCGATGTGCACCGCCCGGTGCTGCGGGGTTTCAAGTTGGGCAATCCCCAGCACCTTGTGAACGGCTTCGCGTGGGGGTTGGATGGCTGGCTTTATGGCGGCAATGGCGACAGCGGAGGGATGGTGAGAGATCTGTCCACCGGCAAAGAACACGACCTCAGCGGTCGGGATTTCCGCTTTCATCCCGAAACCGGGGAATTCCAACTCCAGGCAGGCCGGGCTCAGTACGGGCGGTGGCGCGATGATTCTGGCAACTGGTTCGCCAACAACAATAGCAACCTTGGCTGGCATTACTTTTTGGAGGACCGCTACCTTGCCCGCAATCCGCAACTCGCGGTCCGCAGCGTGAAGCAGGATCTCAACAAGGGCGGCACCCATCTCTTTCCGGTAAGCCGCCCGGTGCGACGGCTCAATCAGCCCGACTCGGTCAACACCCTGACCTCCGGCTGCAGTCCCATGCCATACCGCGACACCTTGTTCGGCCCGGAATTTGCGCACAGTCTATTCATCTGCGAACCGGCAAACAACCTGGTGCACCGCGAAGTTCTCGAACCGGACGGAGTAAGCTTCACCAGCCACCGGGCGGCGGATGAAGCCACCTCGGAGTTTCTCGCCAGCGAGGACAACTGGAGCCGCTTCACCCAGGCGAGGACCGGTCCGGATGGCTGTCTTTATGTGGTGGATTTCTACCGGCTGATACTCGAGCACCCCGAGTGGATCCCCCAACAAATGATCGGGACTCTCGACCTGCGAGCCGGGAGTGAGCGCGGCCGCATTTACCGCATCCGCCCCGGCGCGACCAGGCCACGCCCCGCTCTGCCTCTCCCGACGCTGGACGACGAGGCCCTATTTCAGCAGTTGGAATCCCCCAACGGATGGACAAGGGACACCGCTCAGCGCCTCCTCATCGAACGCCAGGCCACGGTCCGGCGCGACTCTCTCACCGGCAGCCCGGTAGCCCGGATTCAACAGCTCTGGACCCTGCACACGCTGGGCACGCTTCAGACAACGTTGCTCCTCGATGTCCTGAGCGATGCCAATGCGACGCTGAGGGAGCATGCGGTGCGTCTGGCTGAAAGCCGGCTCGGAGAGGACCCGATCCTGGCGAAAGTACTCGACCTCGCGAAAGATCCCGACCTGCGGGTTCGGGTCCAAGTGGCTTTCTCACTCGGCGAAGGCCGGGGAAATCTCACCACAGAGGCGCTCGGAGGGCTGGGCCAGCGGGATGCGGATACCCCCTCCATGCTGATCGCGCTCCTCAGCTCGGCACCCCGCCATCCCGACGCCCCACGATGGCAGGCGCAACTCAAGGCAATCCAAAGCTCCGCCCCCGCGACGCCTGCCTTGAAAATCGTCACCAACACCAATCCCGACCGGGATAACGTTGTGCGGGCCTATGCGGGTGTCACCAAGCTCCCGGGAGAAGCCGCGCGCGGCCATGCGCTTTACACCGCTCTCTGCGCGGCCTGCCACCGGCTCAAGAACGAAGGCAACGAGATCGGCCCCGACCTCGCCACGGTGGCCTCCAAACCGGACGAACAACTCATTGAGGCCATCCTCGATCCCAGCCGGGCCGTGGAACAACGCTACCTCGCCCAGACGGCTACCATGAAAGACGGCCGGCAACTCGTCGGCATGGTGGCGGAGGAGACAGCCAACAGCATCACGCTAAAGATCGGCGCCGCCACGGAAGTGCTTCTCCGGAGCGACATCGCCCGGATGGAAACCGGCTCAAAATCGCTCATGCCCGACGGTTTGGAAAACCTCCTCAACCCGCAACAGCTGTCGGATGTCCTTGCGTGGATCCGTGCCAAGTAAGCCGCACCGCCGCGATCCCAACCCATTCCCCTCCTTGAAACAGACCATCCCCTCTCATCAGCCCACTGCGGGCCGGCCCCGTGAGGTCGCGCTGCTCGTCGAGACAGCGATGGTGTCCGGTCGGGAGATTCTCAAGGGCATCGGACGGTTCCTCCGGGAAGGCCATCCGTGGACCGTGGTGCACGAACCGCGCAACCTGCTGGATGCGGCGCCGGATTGGATCCGTTCGTGGCAAGGCGACGGCATCATCGCACGTATCTCCTCGCCCGAGATGGCGGAAACTTTGAGGCGCACCGGCCTGCCGGTGGTCGATGTCCTCGGACTGGTCAAGGACACGCCATTCCCCCTGGTCCACGTCGACGACACCGCTATCGCCCGGCTGGCCTTTGACCATCTGTCCTCGCAGCGTCCGGCGAGCCTGGGATTCTATGGATTCAAAGGGGAAAACTGGTCAGAGCAGCGGCGCGACGCTTTCCTGGGTCTGGCCCGACAACTGGGCTATCTGCCCCACATATTGGAAGTGCGGCGCACCTCACGCTTCAGCGGCCCGGCCCAAAAGGCTCTGATCGGATGGCTGAAGTCCCTCCCCAAGCGATCGGGAGTCATGGTCTGCAATGACGAGCTGGCGAGTGACCTGCTCCAGACCGCCCGCCGCAGCGGCCTGTCCGTGCCGGGCGATGTCGCGGTGATCGGGGTGGATGATGATGAGGCCCTCTGCAGCATCGCCTGCCCCCCCCTTTCCAGCATCCGGGCGGCCCATGCCAAAGTCGGCCATGAGGCGGCCACGCTGTTGAACCGACTCATGAAACGCCGCGCCCTGCGGACCCGTCCCGAAGCGGTCTGGATCTCCCCCGGCGAAGTCATTGCCCGCCAATCCACCGATCTCATGCAGGTGGCGGACCCGCATTTACAAAGAGCCCTCGCCCTGATCCGCGAAAAAGCCTGCGCCGGGATCAGTGTCGATGAGGTCGCCACTGCGGCCGGATTGTCCAGATCGGTACTGCAACGGCGGTTCCATGCCCATGTCGGAGGAACCGTGCACGGGGCCATCCAGAAACACCGCATCGAGGCGGCCTGCCGCCTTCTCAGAGAGACAAATCTCCCACAGACAGAGGTGGCGGAGCGTGCCGGATTCCTCCATGCGGAATATTTCAGCAATGTCTTCCGACAGGCCATGGACTGCACTCCGCGCCAATATCGTCTCGCGGTGCGGAGGGAGGCTCCTGACAAAGCGTGACCGGATTTCTCAAGATTTTGACCGGAACCACTCTGGACCTGGAGGGGGTTCCGGAGCGATAGTGCAAGTTGAAGGCAAACTCCGTTCAGTTTGCCAACCCACCCCAGAAAACCATGAGCCAGGAATACTTCCCCAAAATCAAGACCATTCCCTTCGAGGGCCCGAAGTCGAAGAACCGTCTCGCCTTCCGCCACTACAATGCCGACGAGGTCGTGGGCAAAAAGAAGATGAAGGACCATCTCCGCTTCTCCATGGCCTACTGGCACGCCATGAAGAACCCCTCGAGCGATCCATTCGGAGGCGGCACCCGCCTGCGCCCCTGGGATGACGGCAGCACCTCGATCGAAAACGCCCTCCGCGTGGCCGATGCGGGATTCGAACTGATGCAGAAACTCGGACTGGAGTATTACTGCTTCCACGACCGCGACGTGGCCCCGGAACTGGACGATCTCCAAGCCAGCAATGACGCCCTCGACGCGGTGGCGCACCACTTGAAAAAACTGCAGCGCCAGACCGGCATCAAGCTCCTCTGGGGCACGGCCTGTCTGTTCGCCCATCCCCGCTACATGCAGGGCGCCGCGACCAGCCCGAACGCCGATGTGTATGCGATTGCCGCCGCCCAGGTCAAGAAGGCCATGGATGTCACCCACCGACTCGGCGGTCTCGGCTACACCTTCTGGGGAGGCCGCGAAGGCTACGCCACCCTGCTCAACACCGACATGAAACGCGAGGTCTCCAATCTGGCGCATTTCCTCCACATGGCGGTGGACTACAAAAAACAGATCGGTTTCAAAGGCCAGTTCTACATCGAACCAAAGCCCCGCGAACCCTCCACCCACCAGTATGACAGCGACGCCGCGGCCTGCCTGAACTTCCTCCGTGAGCACAACCTGCTGGAGCATTTCAAGCTTAACATCGAGACCAACCACGCCACCCTGGCGATGCACCGCGTCGAGCATGAACTCGCCGTGGCGGCGGCAGCCGGAGCCCTCGGGAGCATCGATGCCAACACCGGGGACGAACTCATCGGCTGGGACACTGACCAGTTCCCCACCAACGTCTACATGACGACCCAGATGATGCTGCAACTCCTCAAGATGGGCGGCTTCAAGACCGGCGGACTCAACTTCGACGCGAAGGTGCGACGCGAGAGCTATGAGCCGGTCGATCTCTTCCACGCCCACATCGGCGGCATGGATGCCTTCGCCCGTGGCCTCAAGATCGCTCACCGCATCATCGAGGACGGCGAATTGGAAGGGATTGTGAAGGAGAGATATGCCACCTTCAACACCGGCATCGGGAAGACTGTCACCACCGGGAAAGCCACCTTCGAAAGCCTCGAGAAGCACGCTCTGTCACTCAAGGGAATCCTGCCCGCGAGCGGCCGTCAGGAAATGCTGGAGAATCTGATCAACGACTACATGGACTGAAAGTCCCCCCGCGTCGGCCGGGAAGGGTGGAGGATTGACGGATGCTCCTGATTCAGCGAAAACTGAATCCATGCAGCGCCGCTCTTTTCTCCGCCGTTCCCTCGCCGCCGCCCCGATCCCCATTCTGGCCGAGGAACGGGCAACGGCAGC
Organism: Akkermansiaceae bacterium; assembly: GCA_024233005.1. Classification (GTDB taxonomy): domain Bacteria; phylum Verrucomicrobiota; class Verrucomicrobiia; order Verrucomicrobiales; family DEV007; genus JACKQE01. Next base: position 190,813 of record JACKQE010000006.1, read on the forward strand.
AGCCCACCGCGCAATCTGGCGACACTTCATCGCCCCCCACGGCCTGATGATCACCCTCGCCGACCTGGAAGGTTCGGCGAGCCTGCCGGCCCCGGAGGAATGCCCCGCCAGGGAGGATCCGCTGCGGCAGCGTGCCGCGGCCGTGGAGCACGTCATCGCCCACCACACGACACCAGACTTTTCTACTGACCGTTCTTCCGGTTGGAGTCCGCCTGGTGTCAGCTGAAAGCGATGGTCTAAGCCGTATCGTTCCCATTTCTCCAGCATGAAAAATTCTGACGTTTCCCGCCGCAATTTCATCCGACTCGGGACGCTGGGAGCGGCTGTCCTGGGGCCCCCGGAACCGGCTGGGAACGCGGCAGCTCCCTCCGCTCCCGGCGCCCCGACATTGCCGCCGATCCTCACCCCCGACGCGGACTTCTCCGACGTCTCGCGGGGCAACCCAAAGCCATACACCCTCACCGGATCCGCGCTCGAAGAAGCCGGGTTGACGGAGTCCACCTGGCGGCTGGAAATCACCGCGGACCCCTTTGTTGAAGAACCGCACACCAAAGTACCAGCCACTCTGGAAAAACCCCGGACCCTCGTCGGCGGCAACGCCCTGGATCTCCCCGCGCTGCAGGAGTTGGGGAAGCGACACGAAGTGCATTTCCTCAAGGCAATGCAGTGCCTCAACATCAACACGCCCCTCGGGCAGGGTCTTTGGACGGGCGTGCCATTGCGCGAGGTGCTAGCTCTCTGCGGCCGAATGAACAATGTCCGCCGCATTTATTTCCAGGGCTTCCACAACCGCGATCCGAAACAGATCTTCCAGTCCTCCGTCAGCTACACCCAGTGCATGGAGACCGCCCCGGGCGAGCTGCCCGTCTTTCTCGCCTACCGGCTCAATGGCCAACCCCTCTCCCTGGAGCGGGGAGGCCCCGTGCGCATGATCGTGCCCTGGTCGCATGGCTACAAATCGATCAAGTGGCTTCAGCACATTTTCGTGACCAACGACCACCGCAACAGTGACACCTACGCCAACGGCAACAACGATCCCGATTCCTTCCTCAAAACCGCCGCCTACGTCGACACCCCGACTGACGGGGAAACCTTCCGGGCCGGACTGCCTGTCTTCGTTAGCGGCCAGGTCATCAGTGGCCTCTCCGGAGTGGAACGGGTCGAATACTGGGTCCGACCGGTTGGGGAAAAACCCGCTCCTCTCGCAGATGATGCCCCCGAGCTTCTCGGCGCCCGCTGGATCCCCTGCGAGCTGGAACCACAACCCGATTGGCCAACCCTCCTGCCGGAAGGCATCGCTCCCGGCGATCTCCTCGGCTTCGACAGGACCACGGGGCGCCCCACGAGTTGGCCGCCACGTTATGGCATGTGCTCCTACACTGCGGTGCTTCCTGACCTGCCGCCTGGACATTACGAACTCCGGGCCCGCAGCGTCGACCGGAACGGCTTCGCCCAACCCGAACCAAGACCCTCCCAAAAAACGGGCAAGAACAGCATTCAAACCCGGCGCTTTCAGATCATGTGACCAGGAGCTGCCAGCCGATCTGGCAGGGATCTGCCCGGTCTCCATTTCCATCATGAAACCGTCGCCCATCCTCCTTTTCCTGTCTCTGTCCATCGCCGTCTCAACAACCCTGGCGGCCGAACCCGCCGCCGACCGTGTCGCCACCGTGATGAACACTCCCGGCTGCGTCGCCTTCTGGGACTTTGTGAAGCGCGAACCGGAAGGCCCGCATCGCTTCACCGCTCACGTTCCCGCAGGGGCAACGAATGATTTCGCGCTCGATGCGGGGAACTATGTCAAGGACTACTGGGGTGAGGGCCGGGAGGCGACATATGCGGACTTTCCACTGCTCGGTCGCGGGCCCTTCGGACAGGCGATCCGCATTCGCAAGGAGGAAGACCAGACCTTTCGTCCGTTCCTCTTCGTGCCGCGCGCGCGGCTGCAGGAATCTCCCATCGACATCAAGGGTGCGGGAAAATCAGTCAGCGTCGTGGTATGGGCGATCCGCGAGAGCGGGAACCACGCGCTTGCGGGCATCTGGCATGAAGGCACCGATTTGAACCATGGCAGCAAGGCGAAGGTCGTGCAGCGAGGGCAACGCCAATACGCGCTCTTTGCGGGCTTGAACAAGCAAGGCAGCGCCTGTGGTCACGTCTCGGAAAACGGCGCCAGTTCCTTCTTGAACAAGTATGCGCTGCACAAGTGCAACTCCGTCGCCCTCTCGCCCGAAGTCCCCTCCGATTCCCCTCCGGAGGTGCTCAATGCCTCGTGGCAGTGCTTCGCCATGACCTTCGATCACGAATCCCGGGAACTCACCGGTTGGCTCAACGGCGAATCCGGAGACCGTTGGCTGGAAAACCCCCAAAAGGACACGCTGATCTCCTTTGCGGCAAATGCCTGGCTCCAAGGCCACCTGCGCCACGAACCCGGCCTGCAACCAGGTGAAGATCCAGCGTTTCCCGAAGATCAATGTTACAACCCGCCCGAGGACCACCCAACGTCCGTCAAGGTGCTGAGTGAAACCGCTGACGAGCGCGTTGAACTCCAGGAGTTCCGCTTCACCCGCGTCAAAGTCACGACCCGCGCCGGAAAGACCACCCGAGAACTGGCCGCCTTGCGTTTGAATCCCTGGTGGTTTTCACACGATTCGCTCTACACCCCCGCCAACGACGGAACCGGCGGACCCTTCACCATCGGCCGCGTCATCCACAGCTCGCGCAGCGTCGGCTTCACGGGCTGGATCGGTGGCGTCGCGGTGTTTGATCGGGCGTTGCCTGCGCAGGAAGTGAAACGGTTGTCAGATCTCCGAAACGGCCCATCAATCGGTTCCGCTTCCCATCCCTGATCATGAAGTCTCGTTTTCTGTTCGAGGCCGGCCTGCGTCGACTCTTCGGCGTTCACCTCCCTCTGGCGCTTCTGCTGCCATGGACACCGCTGCCTGCGGAACCGGTGCCGCTTCAGCCCGCTCCTTCACCTGCCGACAATCCTCTGAAGGGCCTGGTGCCTTATGCAAACCATTCCGAAGCGAGGGAGTCTCTCTTTCCACACAGCTTGGAGTTTGGTTACCTGCCTTTGGCGATGCTCATGCGTGCCGAGTCCAGCTTTGATTGGGAACCTTTGGAGTCCCTGTTGAACGAGATCGCGGCACGCGGAAATCAGGCGATCTTTCGCGTCTGGATGGAGTATCCAGGTCAGAAAAGTGGACTCCCGGGCTACTTGAGGGAGCTCGGTGTCAAGGTCACTTCTTGGAACAACCCTGAAGAGAAGAAAACGTGTTTTTCTCCTGACTACCATGACGAGCGGGTCGTGTCCGCGCTGGAGTCCTTCATCGCCGCGCTCGGCAAACGGTACGATGGCGACGCACGCATTGGTTTCATCACCGCCGGTTTGCTCGGTTCATGGGGTGAGTGGCACACTTATCCGCGGGAGGACCTGTTTGCCTCGGCCAACACCCAACGACGGGTCCTGGATGCCTACGAAAAGGCGTTCCATCAGAGCCCCATCCTGCTGCGCTATCCGGTGGGAAAGGGAGATGGGAACAAGGCGGCCAATGCTCATTACCACATGGGCTTTCACGATGACTCTTTCGCCTGGAACACGCTGGATCGGGGCACAAAGGATGATTGGTCTTTCATGTCCCTCTTGAAAAAAGCCGGTGACGAGGCGTTCCATAAATGGCGGACCCAGCCCATCGGCGGCGAGGTTCGTCCCGAACTGTGGGGCCAAATTTTCGACCCCAAGCCCACCCACCCTCAGGCCCAGGACTTCGCCGAATGCGTGCGGCAAACGCACGTGAGTTGGCTCATGGAATCCGGCCTGTTCAGGGAGAAAGCCAACGAGGCCCGTTACGCCGGAGCAGTGACCCAGGTCCAGCGTATGGGATACGATTTCCATGTCTCAACCGCCGAAATCACACCTCAAGGCCCAAAGGTGAAACTCCGCCTCACCGTCCTCAATCAAGGCGTGGCTCCTTTCTATCAAGACTGGCGGGTGGAGTTGGCGGCGCTCGCCGCGGATGGAAAAATCGAACACCGTTGGCCGGTTGACTGGAAGATCACGGGCCTCCTGCCAGGTGCTGATGCCCGGCAATGGAACGCCTCTCTGAATCTGCCGAAAAAGCCCTTGGCTGGCCTCACCCTGGGCCTCCGCGTCATCAACCCACTGCCAAATGGCAAACCGCTGCGCTTTGCCAACGCGGAACAAGATCGCCCCACACCCGGCTGGCTGAGCGTGGGGACGCTGCCGTGAAGGCGTGGATTGGACTTCGGTCGTTCGCGACTTAAGGAATGGATCTTTCCCTTGATCGCCACCTCCTGAAAACCTTCCCCACTCCCGCGGGCATTCTGCTTCTCGTCTCGGTGACGCTGCTTGTGATGAGTGACACCAAGGGCGTTCCCACACCCGACATCGCGATCTATTCCAGCGTCTCGTGCGGCTTTGCGGATGAGTTTTGCCGGCGGCTCGGGAAGTATCGTCGCAGCGGGCAGGCGGAGTTTTTCTTCGAGTGGGGCATCACGGAGAGGATGTGTCTCGAAATGCTGCAGGAAATCAGGTCGTCGATTTCATGCCCGGGCAGGCAGAGAAGTGCGAACCCTTGAACGACCCGCCGGCGTCCTGATTTTTCGCCATCCCTGGCGTTGCGACCCAAGGGGCAAAGTCCCGCCCCCTGCGGCCTTTGATTGGATACTCCCCCCAAGAACCCCGATTCCGGGAGTGAGCTTTTCATCCGACCGGTGATCCGGTCCGCTGGATCAGTGTGGCCGGGTCGGCAGACCGTCCGTCACGGAGCGCCCTTCACGAAATGGGGGCATCCTTTGATTCCAAGCGCTTCATCAGGTTCAGGTCGCGGTCGGTCACAAAGTTGATGACCGTTCCTTTTCGTCCCGCCCTGGCAGTTCGACCGGCACGGTGGAGGTAATTTTTCAGTTCTTTTGGTAGGTGGTAGTTGATGATCCGGTCGATGTTTTCCACATCCAGGCCCCTGGAGGCGATATCGGTGGAAATCAGCAGCTTGATGGTGCCGTCGCGAAATCCTTTGAGATTTTGACGCCGCTCCTTTTTGTCCATATCTCCGCGGTAAATGGCGCAAGGATGACCATTTTCGGCAAGTTCGGCGGCGAGTTTGTCGCATTGCTCGCGGGTGTTGGCGAAGACGAGCGTTCCCCCCTCCACCTCCTCGGACAGGACCTCCTCCAGCAGTGGAAACCGTTTCCCATTGGGAACGTCAAGGTTCACCGTGTTCAGGGTGGAAACCAGTCGATGACGGCCCCGGGTTTCGATCAACTCCGCATGGCTGAACAGTTCCTCAATCAAAGTCTGCACCTCTTCCGACACGGTGGCGGAAAAGAGCGCCATTTGCCGGTCTGCAGGACAGGACTTCAGAATGCGCTTGATGGCGGGCAAGAATCCCGCGTCAAGGAGCTGGTCGGCTTCGTCCAGAACGAGGAAACGAAGATCGGACAGGCTTACCAGCTGCTGCTGCATCAATTGTTCGAGACGTCCCGGAGTGGCCAGCAACACTTCAAAGGGTCCCGCCACATTGCGGCGGACGATGGGCATGGCGGCGCCCCCGAGCGCCGTGCGGACCCGCAACCGGGTTTCATGGGTGAACACTTTCAAAGCCTTCGCCACCTGCTCTCCCAGGTCACTGGAAGGAACAAGGATGACAACCCGGGGGCGCCCTCCCTCGGCAACGGCATCCCCTGATTCTTCGAGCTGTTTCATTTTCTGCAGCACGGGAAGGGCGTAGGCGAGCGTCTTCCCGCTCCCAGTTTCCGCCACCCCCACCACCGATTTTCCTTTCAAGAGAGCCGGCAGAGCCCGCTCCTGAATTTCGGTGGGGGTGACAAATCCCTGCTGCTGCAGGGTGGATTGGAGCGAGGGAATCAGGTTAAAGGCTCTGAAAGAGGGCATGCCGGCACTTTACGATACTTGCCGGGAAAGGCATGGGGATTTGCTGGGAGTTGCATTTGACGGCAATTCCCGTCAGTATTCCCGAAATGAGCGAACCTACCTCCACCCCTCGCCCCCCCTTTGCAACAGCGTTGCCACCACTGGCGGGGAGACCCAGGCGGTTTCCGAGGACGCTTGCCCTGCTCGCCGTTGCCGGGCTGGCAGCCATTCCGTTCAACCGGGCCCGGGCGGCGGATCAGAAACCCCTCAAGGTCTTCATCCTCGCCGGGCAATCGAACATGCAAGGGCATGCCCAGGTTCGCACCTTCGAAGCCATCGGAATGGATCCGGAAACGGCGCCGATGCTCCAGGAGATGCAGCTTGCGGACGGCACCCCGAAGGTCTGCAAAAGGGTGTGGATTTCATCGATCGGATCTTCAGAGGAGGAGAAAACCGGCCTGCTGACGGCTGGCTTTGGCGCGGAACAGCGGGGTCCCAAGATCGGTCCCGAATTCACCTTCGGCCTCTATCTGGAGAAACTCCTCGACGAGCCGATTCTGATCATCAAGACCGCCTGGGGAGGCAAAAGCCTCAACACCGATTTCCGTCCACCCAGCGCGGGGCCCTACCAGTTTAACGAGACCCAGCTCGAGACCTTTCGCAAACAGGGCAAGGATATCGCTGCGATCAAGGCCGAGAAGGCCCAAGCGACCGGCCTTTACTACCGGCTGATGATGGAGCACGTGAAGAAAGTGCTCGCCGACATTGGCCGGGTGGTTCCGGGTTACAATGCCAAGCAGGGCTATGAAATGGCTGGCTTTGTCTGGTTCCAAGGCTGGAATGACATGGTCGACAGCGGCACCTATCCCCACCGGGACCAACCGGGTGGCTATGACCAGTACAGCACAGTGATGGCCGATTTCATCCGGGATGTCCGGAAGGACCTGTCCTCTCCCGGCCTGCCCTTTGTCATTGGGGTCATTGGCGTCGGGGGGCCGGTGAAGAATTATGGCCCCGAGCAGCAGCGCTACGCGGGGATCCACCAGAACATCCGCCTGGCGATGGCGGCTCCGGCGTCACTTCCAGAATTCAACGGCAACGTCGCGGCGGTCCTGACCGAGAACTACTGGGATCAGAAACTGACTGCCCTGATCGCACGGGACGCGGCCATCAAACAGCAGGTGAAGAAACTCCTGTCGGAGGGCAAGTTACAACGGGCCGAGGAGCAGAAAACGTTGGAAAAATTGCGCGCGGAAGGCTTCACGACCGGCGAGAGGGAGATGCTCGAAAAGGGAATTTCCAATCTGGAGTTCCACTACCTCGGTTCGGCCAAGATCCTGGGACAAATAGGAAAGGCGTTCGCCGAGACCGTGGCCGGAATGCAGAGAAAGTAGAAAGCCAAAAGACCAGACCATGCGAAATCGACCCATTTTCTATTGCTGCGCCGCAGCCGGGGCACTCCTTGTCTTCGTTTCCCTTCCATCAAAGGGGGCGGGGCCCAAAGGCGCGATCAAAAACCCCGACTTTACCCGAGGCGAGCCTGTCCCCGAAGGAGCAACCCATGACTGGAATCTTGGCCCGACCGGCATGCGCGGCTGGATTTACAGCAACCAGATGGAGACGACCGAGGCGAGGCAGATCTTGGTCACCAAGGTGGAGAAGGGTTCTCCCTCCGACGGGATTCTCCAACCGGGCGACGTCATTCTCGGGGTCTCCGGTCAGCCGTTTGCCCATGATCCGAGAACGGAGCTGGGCAGGGCCATTGGCGAGGCGGAAGCGACAGATGGGGCCCTGACTTTGATGCGCTGGCGGGAGGGCACGACCGGAAAGGTGGTCCTTCCACTGGCGGTTCTGGGTCGTTATTCGCCGACGGCTCCCTTCGACTGCCCGAAGTCGAAGCGCATCTTCGATCAGGGGTGCGAGGCCCTGGCCCGTCAAATGAAGGCGAACCCCGATCAGGGGAACCCGATCATCCGTTCTCTGAACGCACTGGCATTGCTGTCGAGCGGAAAACCGGAATATCTCCCGCTGGTACGGCAACAGGTCTCATGGGCGTCGCACTATTCCGACCCCGAGCGCAGGAATCTGCATTCGTGGTTGTATGGGCCCGTCAACATCCTGCTGGCCGAATACACGCTGTCCACCGGAGACCGGAGCTTCTTGCCGGACCTGGAGCGCATTACCATGGAGATCGTTCAGGGACAGAGTGCCGTCGGTTCCTGGGGTCACCGGTTCGTGGTTTCCGGTGGGCGACTGGGCGGTTACGGCATGATGAACGCCCCGGGTTTGCCGTTGACCGTCTCCCTCATTCTGGCCCGTCAGGCCGGGGTCGCGCATCCAGAACTGGATGTAGCCATTGAGAAGAGCCTGCGGCTGATCCGATTCTATGTTGGCAAGGGCAGCGTTCCCTATGGAGATCACCACCCGTGGATCCAGACCCACGACGACAATGGCAAGAACGGCATCGCGGCGGTGCTGTTCCATCTGGTTGGCGACGCGGAAGCCACCCGTTTTTTCTCCCGGATGAGCGTCGCGTCCTATGGAGCCGAACGGGACACGGGGCACACCGGCAATTTCTTCAACATGCTCTGGGCCATGCCAGGAGTGGCCCTCTCGGGTCCCGCAGCGAGCGGCGCTTGGCTGAAGGAATTCGGCTGGTATTATGACCTGGCGCGCCGTTGGGACGGCACCTTTCGCCACCAGGGACCGCCCGAGACGCGGCCTGATTCCTATGCGGGCTGGGATTCCACCGGGGCCTACCTCCTGGCTTATGCCCAACCGCTTGGGAACATTCAGCTGGCAGGGAAAAAGATGAGCCTTGCCGGGCAAGTCGATGCGGCCACAGCGGAGAGTCTGATTGCAGACGGTCGAGGCTGGAGTCCCCGCATCAAAAACGAGGCCTACGGAGACCGCAGCGAGGAAGAACTTTTCGCCGGTCTGCGAAGCTGGTCACCCGTCGTCCGGGAACGCTCTGCTCTGGAATTGGGCCGACGCCAAGGTAATCCGACGCCACGACTGATCACGATGCTTGGGGAGGGTGACCTCAATGCCCGCCTCGGTGCCTGCCAGGCGCTGGGTGCGCTGAAGAGCAGGGGGGCCTCTGCCGTGCCCGCCTTGAGGAACACCCTCACGGCGGAAGATCTCTGGTTGCGCGTCAAGGCCGCCGACGCGCTTGCGGGAATCGGCGATGCGGCGATGCCGGCGGTGCCGGATCTCCTCGCGATGCTCGCCGGGGACCATCCGGAGTCGGATCCACGCGCCATGCAGCAGCGCTACCTGTGCTTTGCCTTGTTTGACCGAAGGGAGGGCCTATTGAAGCGTTCGCTCGATGGGGTCGATCGCGAAGCCCTCCGCGTGGCGGTGCGAGCCGGGTTGCAGAACGAGGATGGCCGTGCCCGAGGCGTTCTGGGAGCGGTCTATGGACAGCTCTCCTACGAGGAAATCGAGCCCTTGTTGCCGGCCATATACCAGGCCGTCGTCGATCCGGCTCCCAGTGGCGTCATGTTTGCCGACGGCATCCGCATGAGCGGACTCGAGATACTGGCGAAACATTCCATCCAAGAAGGGGTGCCTCTCTGTCTCGGAATCATGGATATCGAGGGCTGGGGCAAAAAGAACCGGATCGGCAATTGCCTCAAAGCCCTCAAGATCTATGGCGGAGCCGCACGGGACCAACTGCCTGGACTGGAGCTGCTGGAAGGACAACTCAAAGCCCACCCGGAGGCCAAGAGCTTGCAGGCGGAAATCGATCTCGTCCGCGAAACCATGACCGCGATCAGGACGGACCCGGATCCGCCCGTCCTGCGCTCGCTGGGGGGACGGTGAACAGCCGACGAGATTCCAGCCTGCCTGAGAGATGCGGGCAGGTGAATGAGCCTCCAGCGTTTTGAGAGATGTATTCCCCTGAATCCTTCCAAGTCGAAGACCTGGCGACGCTCGCCGAGTTCATAAGACAACACAGTTTCGCCACCATCGTGACACACGATGGCACGACACCCCATGCCACCCACATGCCAGTGCTGCTGGAGGCGGCGCGTGGCGCCCAGGGCACACTGGTCTCCCACATGGCGCGGGCCAATCCCCAGTGGCGCCATTTTGCCAACGGGCAGGAAGTTCTGGTGATCTTCACCGGTCCCCACGCGTATGTGTCACCCGCTTGGTATGTCACGCAGCCGGCGGTGCCGACATGGAACTACACGGCCGTTCATGTCTATGGCATTCCACGTCTGATCACTGACCAGGACCGGTTTGCGCAGCTGTTGCAGGATCTGGTCGAAAACTACGAGACCGGCCGGGAAGGGCGCTGGCAGGGCGACATGCCGACGCCATTCCGCGAGCGCCTGATGCAGGGCATTGTCGGCATGGAGATTGAGATCACCCGAATCGAGGGCAAGTTCAAACTGAGCCAGAACCGCCCCACCGACGCGCCGGGGATCATCTCCGCGCTGGCCGCCAGTTCTCATCCGATGGATCGCGATCTCGCGGAGATGATGGTGCGGCACGCCAATCCCCTGTAACAGTCATGGTCGCCCCAATGCCACTGCCGCAGACCTTTACCGGTCGCCAAATCACGCTTCATCCACTGGATGTCGACCGGGACGTGGTGGAACTGCACGCCATCTCGCATGACGGGGAAACGGCGCGGGAACTCTGGAGATTTCTTCCCGGAGGACCCTTCTCCGATGCAGCGGAACAGGCCGGCTTCCTCCGGGACTGGCAGTCCCGTCCCGATGTGATCGCCTTCACCGTGAGGGAGACCTGCAGCCGGCGGGCCTTGGGGAGCATTTCCCTGATGAATGTCCGGCCGGAGCATGGAGTCGCGGAATTGGGCAACATTTGGTACGCGCCCGGCGCCCAAAAAACCGGAGCCAACACGGAGGCCTGCTTTCTGCTCCTGCGCCACTGTTTTGAAGATCTCGGCTACCGACGCATGGAATGGAAGTGTGATTCCCTCAACGAACCAAGCCGGCGCGCCGCCCTCCGGCTCGGCTTTTCGTATGAAGGCCTCTTTCGCCAGCACATGATGGTCAAAGGCATGAACCGCGACACCGCGTGGTTCGCCATGCTCGACCACGAGTGGCCGCGCCTCGGGGCGGCGATCCTCCTCTGGCTGCAAGGGGAACCGCGGGTCTCCCTGGCAAGCCTGACCAGGCCCGTCACGGATTAGGCTTAGGCTTCCGGTCACCTTCAGCGGTTATTCCGCCACCAAGGTCCCGGGATCCCAGAATTGACCCCCGGCGTTTTTCATGAGCAGGCGAACGAGGAGCCGATTTTCCTTCGCCAGCTGCAGCAGGCGCACCAACTCCATGAGCATCCCATAAACCCGAAGGTTCCCCCGATTCCTCCCTCTGGCCCATTGCAAACTGCGGCATCCTGTCGTTTCATCTTTCCAACCCCTGTTTCCACCCTGCCATGAATACCCTCGATAATCAGTCCGTCATCGTCACCGGAGGTTCCCGCGGCTATGGAGCGGGTATCGCCGCAGCCTTTGTCAAAGCCGGCGCCCGTGTCTGGATCACAGGCCGCACGGAGTCGCTACTTCGCGCCACCGCCAGCCGCATCCGGGCCATTCCCTTCCTCGCCGACGCGGCCGACGGCGATGCCTGGGACCGACTCCTGTCGGAGGTGACCGCACAAACCGGAAAACTCGACATTCTCGTCAACAACGCCGGGGAAGGGGTGCGGATCGGTCCGGCGTCTGAGCAGACCGACGCGGACATCGTCCGGTCGCTGGCAAGCAACCTGACCGGCGCGATCCTCGGTTGCCGTCGCGCCGCCGGCATCATGCAGGCCCAGGGCAGCGGGTTGATCGTGAACATCGGCAGTGTCTGCGCGAAACACGCCTGGGCGGGATGGGGGGTCTACTCGGCGGCGAAAGCGGGCCTTCTGCAATTCACCCGCTGCCTGCTCACCGAACTAAGACCCCATGGGGTGCGGGTGACCTCGGTGCTGCCTTCCTGGGGTCAGACCGATTTCACCAACTCGGCGGACCTCCCGCCGCGCGAAGCCGACATTCTGACGAAATGCATCTCTCCTGAGGATCTCGGTCGGCTCCTCGTGCAACTCGCCGAAATGCCCCGCCATCTGGTGACCGAAGAACTCACCCTCTGGCCGATGGTCCAACCGATCGGCCAACTTTGAAAAAAGCATGAAACGACTCCTCACGCTTCTTTTGGCCTTTCCCCTCTTCTGCAAGGCGGAGACCATCGAGGCCGACCTGCTGATCGTGGGGGCGGATGAGTCCGGCTGCGCGGCAGCGATCCAGGCGGCCCGCCTCGGGGTTCCCCGCATCGTCCTGGTCAATGACATCGACTGGCTTGGGGGGCAGTTCTGCACCCAGGGCATCGGCCCCATTGATGAATGGACCATCGTGAATGGCAAACGCACCGAATTCCCGATCAGCGGAGCCTTCCAGGAAATCATCAGTCTCATTCACGCGCACAATAGGAAAACCTACGGGATCGCCCGACCGGGCAATGGTTGGTGCGGTGGCAACACGATCGAACCGAAAGCGGCGGCGCGCCTTTTTGAGGAATGGCTGGCGCCCTACCATTCCCAAATCCGCATCCTCAGAGGTTGGGAAACGGCGAAAGTGCTCCTTTCCGGTGACCGAGTGACGGGAGTGGAATTTCTTCGCACCGATCCGTCTGATCCCTCGGCGCTCACGGTGAAGGCCACACTTACCGTCGACTCGAGTGACTGGGGCGATGTCATCCGCCTCAGCGGAGCTCGCTACCTGGCGGGCCCCGATCTCAAATCCCGTTTTGACGAGCCCAGTGCGCCCGAGACACTGGACCCCGGGGGGAACCAGGAAATGAATCCCCTCAGCTGGTGCCCGCTGCTGCGCGAGACCGGCAAGGACAGCACCATCCCCAAACCGGCCCGCTATGATGCTCGCTCCTTTGCGGATTGGCAAAAAGCTCCCCCTTGGGTGGACTGGGATGGCAGCGGTGGCATTTACAACTCTGCGGGGTGGTGCATCTATACCCACCGGCGGCTGGTGGACCGCCACCACTTCCACCTCGCCCCCGGCACCGAAGCGGTGATCCTGAACTGGCCGGCGCAGGATTACCCACTGGGCACGCTGCCCCAACAGGTCACCGAAGCCCTTGAGAAAACAGAAGCGGGAGCCTCCCAGAAAAACATTGTCGACATGACTCCGGCCCAGCGTCGCCTCATTTTTGCTGACGCCAAAGAACGCGCGTTGGAATTTGTCCATTGGCTGCAAACCGCGGCGCATGACCGGGTGGGAGACTTCCCCCAATCCTTCCGCTACATGCGGTTGGCCGACGATTACGGGACGGCCGACCACCTGCCTCCCAAACCCTATATCCGGGAAGGCCTGCGGCTTGAAGCCCTCTATGTCCTCCGTGAGCAGGATGTGCGCACGGAAGTCGAGAAACCTCTCTGGGCCAAGGTCATGGTGCCCGACGGGGTCTTCGGCTACCAGTTCAACATGGACTTCCACCCGACTCGACGGAAGTTCATCAACGATGATCCCAGCCAGCCTTGGCAGGGCAAATTCTTCGGCACCCGCAACTGGAATGCCCACACCGACCGCGCCATGTTTCCCCTGCGGGGCCTGGTTCCAGTGAAGACCGACGGCCTGCTCGGCTGCTCGAAAAACATCGGGGTCACCAGCATGGTGCAGTCTTCACTCCGTCTTCATGGACAAATGATGCATGTAGGCACCGCCGTGGGCACCGTCGCCGCCCTGGCGCTGCGCGACGGCATCCAACCGCGCCGGATCGCCGCCTCGTTCCCGCATGTCCGGGAGGTCCAACGCACTCTTGTGAGGGGGACGGAAGGCCCGGGCACGCTGCTCTGGCCCTGGCATGATGTCCGTCCCGACGAACCCCATTTTGTCGCGGCGAACCTGCTTACCATGATGGGCATCTGGCGGGCCGATCCGGACAACGTCTTTTTCAGACCCGACCAGGTCGTGACCCGCGGTGAGTTGGCCTCCGCGCTTGCCAGGCTCTGCCGGGCCCTGCCCGAGGCGAAGGATTGGCCGGCGGCGGCCGGGGAACCCCGGTTCACCGATGTTTCCCCAACAGATCCCAACCGTCCCTACATCGAAGCCATGATCGCCTGGGGTGATTTCGGTCCACAACGATCCACTTTCCAGCCCAATGATCCCGTCCCCTGGAGCACCTTGAACCGCTGGCTGGGAGCCCTCCATCTGCCGACGTTCCCTTCACTGGCCCACCCGCGCCACGCCTCGCAGCCTCTGAACCGCGCCGAGTGCGTGGACTACCTCCACCGGGTGCTCTTGGAGCGGGGGGAGTCCCTGCCGGACAGCGGTTTCTGGTTGGTCGCCGGTCAGGATGAGGACGGCGACGGGCGCGGCAATCTGGATGATCCCCTGCCCTTCGACCGGGACAACAACAACGTGCCGGACCGGCTCCAGGCCCCGTGACCCCTGACCGCGCAGAAGCCTGCCGGACGCACCACGTTGGTCAGCAAGGTCGCAAATCAGAAGCCGCCACGCAAAGGCCGCGCATTCTCACCGCGGTTTTGCCTGATCCTCAACAGTCCGGAGAGACACCCTGCGGCGGAAGGATGCCGGGGTAATGCCGAGACGTTTCCGAAAATGCTGGGTGAAGGCGCTCGCGTCCACGAAACCACAGCGTTCCGCGATTTCGGTGACCGACAGGGAAGTCTCCTCAAGCAACCTCGTGGCGGCCACAACCCGCGTCTTCATGAGAAAGTCCTGGGGAGAAATGCCAAACGCCGTCTGGAACCGCCGCTGCAGCTGGCGCAGGGACTGACCACAATCCCGGGCGATGTCCGCGATCAGGACGGGCTTTCCGAAATCCCGGCGGATCGCTTCGACCGCCCGGGCGACGGTGCGAAAGACGGGAAGACCGCGCTCCTCTTCATCCGGTCGCCGCAACAAACCCATGACGCCGCTGACCTGCCCGAGGGTGTCGTAAAGCGGCTGCTTGGTAACGAGGAACCAGTCGGGCATGCCCTGGCGGTCCCACCAGAGTTCGATGCGCTCCACCAAATGAACCGTCCCCGCCAAAAGTTGGTGGTCGTCATCCACATAAGCCTGGGCCATCGATTCGGGATTCAGGTCAAAATCCGTCCTGCCGATGATTTCCGCATCGTCGGACATCTGGTAGCGCTCCAACAGCCCCAAGCTCGCAAACATGAGCCGGCCCTGCCGGTTTTTGGCGAAGAAATAGACTCCGGGAATGTGATCGAAAAGCTTGTGAAAGAGCAGAGTCGGCTCCAAAGTGGCCATCCATCGGGTCCTCTCCCCACGCCACCGGTCAATCTCGGAGTCCGGGCGTCGGGGGCGTTCCCGCGGTTTGAGTGGCGTCGCATTTCGCATGATTTTTGTCGCCGTGATTCTCTCCGGTTTTGTCTAAATTTGCAAGGTTCAGAGTCCCCCGCGCATGAAACCCATCGTCCAGATCTCCCTAGACCTCACCAACATCGACGAAGCCCTGGAGACCGCCGCGCTGGCCATGCGCGCCGGCGTGGACTGGCTGGAAGCGGGCACCCCCCTCATCCTCGCCGAGGGACTCCACGGCGTCCGGAAGCTGCGCGAAGCGTTTCCCGGCGTTCCCATTGTGGCCGACTTGAAGACCATGGATGGCGGGTATCTCGAAGCCGAAATGATGGCCAAAGCGGGGGCGACCCATGTCGTGGTGATGGCCCGGGCCCATGAAGAAACCATCAAATGCGTCGTCAAAGCGGGGGCTGATTTCGGATGCAAGGTCATGGGGGACAACATGGTTTGCCCAGACATGGTCGAAGGCGCAAAATGCCTCGAAGCCCTAGGCTGCGACTATGTGATCCATCACATCGGCTACGATGAGCGCCGTGGCATTGCAGCCGCCGGTCGTCCCATGCCGAGCCCCATGGACCAGCTGCGGGAGGTCTGCAATGCCGTGAGGATTCCGGTGCAGGCGGTCGGAGGTCTCAGCCTGGAGCAGGCCATCCAATGTCCGCAGCACGGCGCCCCGCTGGTCGTTCTGGGAGCCCCGTTGACGATCGATGCGGACGCTTTCAAAACCGCCGATGGCAATCTCGAGGCCTCCTTGAGATTGATCTGCGAGGCAGTGCACGCGCAGGATGTGCCTGCTTTCTGATGAGTCACCGCTCCCACTTCCTTACCTGAAACCATGAAATCTGCCGCCGTCGTCAATTACGCTCCTGAAAAAGGGTCCGTCGAAATCCGCGAAATCGAAAAGCCGGCCATCGGCGCCGAGGATGTCCTTCTTGAAGTCGCCAATGTCGGCGTCTGTGGCTCCGACCTGCACCAGTGGACCGCGGACCATTCATGGCCGGTGAACTACCCTGTCGTGCTCGGCCACGAATTCGGTGGCCACATTGTCGAAGTCGGCGCGGAGGTTGAAGGCTGGAAAGAAGGCGACCGTGTGGTCTCCGAGACTGCCGCCATCATCTCCCTCAACAACCCCATGACCAAGCGGGGTCTCTACAATCTCGACCCCACCCGAAAAGGCTTCGGATACGGGGTGAACGGGGCCATGACGAAATACGTCCGGGTGCCCTCCCGCATCCTGCACCACGTCCCCGACGCGCTGCCCTTCGAGCAGGCCTGCCTCACTGAGCCCTGCTGCGTGGCCTACAATGCCGTGGTGAAAAATGCCCGCATCGAGCCCGGAGACCGGGTCGTCGTCCTCGGTCCGGGTACCATCGGCATTCTCTGCGCGGCCATGGCCCGGCAATGTGGCGCCCAGGTGGCCCTCGTCGGACTGCCCCAGGACGCCCACCGCCTGGAAATCGCCAGGCAATATGGTTGCGAAGTCATCATCGGCGACGCCAAGCCGTGGGCCCTGGAACGCGATGGTCTTGGTTGCGACGGGGTCATCGATGCCGCAGGTGCCAGTGTGACCCTCAAGATCGCGCTCGATTTGGTCCGCCCCGCCGGGTGGATCAGCAAGGTCGGCTGGGGCCCGCAGCCGTTGAATTTCAATCTGGATCCGCTGGTGCAGAAAAACATCACCCTGCAGGGCAGCTTCAGCCACAACTGGCCCATCTGGGAGCGGGTCATCGCCCTGCTGGCGAGCGGTCAGTTCGACGTCAAGCCCATCATCGGCGGCGTCTGGCCGGTGACGGACTGGCACGAGGCTTTTGAGAAAATGCACTCCGGAGCCGTGGTGAAAAGCGTGCTCCGACCTGTTTGAGATCGGCTTGGGATCCCCGTTTCACTGGCAGCTTCAACTGCGCTGCCTGACGCTCCTCGTGGGGGGCGCCGCCTGCGTTTCCAATCCCGTGCGGACCCGAGGTCCACGCCCCGAAGACTGGATCAGCCCCCCCTCCAACGATGCCACTGTGGAAGGTCGGCTCCATCAGGACGACCAAGGTCACTCCAGAAGGATCCACTTTGTGGAATTCCGATTGTGCCCTCACCCAGCCGTGCTTTCGTTCCACCATGAAAACCCTCCTGCCTCTGCTTCTCCTCGCATTCCTCCCGGCGGTCACCTTGGCCGAGGATTTCTCCCGCCCCATCTTCTCGGACGATTTCTCCAGCGACGGCTTCGGCCCTCGGTGGGGCCACTACAAAAGCTCCAGCGTGGTCAAAGGCGGCGTCCTCCACGGCATCACGGCTCCTGACTCTGACCACTCCGCCGTGGACAACATCCGGATCGATGGCGAACGCGATCTCCAAGTCTCGGTGAAATTCCGCTTCGCGAGCGACAAAGCCAAGAGTTTCAATGTCTGGTTTGATGACAAAAACTACAAGGGCTCCCACGCCGGCCATATCTGCCAGGCCACCATCAGTCCCACCGGGGTGAATCTCGCGGATGCCAAAACTGGCGGATTCGACCTCACCGGGGGGCTGTATGACCGCAAAAAAGCCAACCAACTGACGGATGGGGAAAAAAAGATGCTCGCGGCCAAAGCCTCCCGCCTTCCGGTCGCGGTCAGCCTTGAAGCATGGCACACCCTTGTCGTGCGGACCATCGGCGACGAAATCAGCGTTTCCATCGATGGCGCTTCTGTGGGATCCTTCAAGTCTGAGGGGATTGCCCACGCGACCAAGTCGCTTGTCAGTCTGACCACCAATGCGGTCGATGTGGAATACGATGATTTCAGCATTCAAGGCACCGCCAAACCCTGAGACTCCGGAAGATCAGATAACCCGCCTGCCCAGTGATTTCAACGCACCCGTTCCTCACCGGTGTCGCGAGGAAGCACGAGTCACTTTCCCGTCCGGCAAGCGACCCCTCTCTCCCAGTGTCATGATCCGCCTCATTGTCTGCCCAGCCATTATCCTCGCCTGCCTCTGGCAGCCATCTTCCCGGGTCCTGGCAGCGGACATCCTGCTCAGCCCGTCGGGTCCCCTGTCAACCCTGCAGGCAGCCCGGGACGCCGCACGAACGGCTCCCAAACCGGTGCGGGTTGTCGTGGCGGAAGGAGTGTATCCCCTCACGGAACCGGTTGCACTGACCGGTGAAGATTCCCAGACGACCTGGGAAGCGGCCCCCGGGGCCAAGCCGGTGATCAGCGGAGGCAGGGCTCTCACCGGATGGCAGCATGCCGGGAGCGGCCTCTGGAAAGCGCCGCTGCCGGACAAGTCGTGGAAGTTTGAGCAACTCTGGATCAATGGTCGACGAGCGACGCGAGCCCGCACGCCGAACAGGGGCTACTTCCACATCACGGAGGCAGTCGGGGCCACTGTGTTTCCTGGAGTGACGAAAGACATGAACTACCATGCCTTCTCGGTCGCTCCTGAGCATTATGACATCATCAACGGAATTCCGGCGCCGGAACGGGATCAGGCCTTGATCACCGTCACCCATGCCTGGACAGTTGGCCAATGCCGCATCCAGGCCTTGGATGAGGCGACGTTGGCAGTTCAGATCAAGGGTCGTTCAAGGTATCCTTTTGTCGAGTTTGAGCCGGATCAGCGCTACTGGATGGAGAATTTCCGGGCCGCCCTGGATGCTCCGGGTGAGTGGTTTTTGGATGGAACGAAAGGCGAAGTCCTCTACCTGCCACAGCCGGAGGAAGACATGACCCAAGCGGAGGTCATGGCGCCTGTGGCTGACAAGTTACTTGCCATCAAGGGCGCAAAAGACGTGCAGTTCAAAGGCATCGCATTCCGCCACGGTCGCTACCTGTATCCGGCCGACGGCTTGCACGATGGCCAGGCGGCCACGTCAACCGACGGCACCATTGAGATCGAGGACAGCAGCGGCATTCGCTTTGAGAACTGTGAGGTCGCCCACGTCGGCCGTCACGGCATCTATTTCAAGAACGGTTGCTCCGACTCCCGGGTCGTTCATTGCCATCTGCATGATCTGGGCGCAGGCGGAGTGCGGGTGGGGGAGACGGATCGACCGGCGGATGAACGGGTGAATCATCACATCGTCATCGATGACTGCATCATCCAGCACGGCGGACGGATGCACCCCAGCGCCTGCGGCGTTCTCTTCACCCACACCCGCCAATGTTCTGTCATCCATTGCGACATCGGTGACTTTTACTATACCGGTGTCAGCGCCGGTTGGAACTGGGGCTATGGCGATACCGCATCCCGCGAAACCCTGGTCGAGAACACGCACATTCATCACCTCGGCTGGGCCTATCTCAGCGACATGGGCGGCTATTACGGACTTGGCACGTCGCCGGGCACGATCGTTCGCGGCAATCATGTGCACCACATTGTCAGTCATCGCTACGGCGGCTGGGGACTCTACAATGACGAGGGCAGCACCGACACGCTGATGGAAAACAACCTCGTGCACGACACTTGGAATGCAGGATTCCACCAGCACTACGGCTACTTCAACACGGTGCGGAACAACATTTTCGCCTACGGACACACCGCCCAGGTGCAGGCCTCACGCAATGAACCGCGTCTGCGCTTTCGCTATACCCACAACATCGTCCTGTGGGATCCCTCATCGTCCTTGCTCGATGGCGGGGAGTGGAACTGGAAGTTCTTCGACAAACCCGAGCGCGGTGATCCCAAAGACAGCCTCGTCTTCCGCAACAACCTCTATTGGCCCACCGACGGCAAGATTCCCGCGCATCTCACGAAGACTCACTTCACCTGGGAAGAATGGCGCAAGATGGGCCGCGACACCGGCACGATCTTTGCCGACCCGATGTTCGAAAACATCGACCGGCGCGACTTCCGTCTCAAACCCGGCTCACCCGCTGAGAAAATCGGATTCAAGCCCTGGGATCTCACCCTCGCCGGCGTGCGCCAAGGCGATCCCGCGTGGGCCGAACTGGCCGAAAAGGGAAACGTCTATCCCACGTGGGACACCGACGCCAAACCCTGGCCCGCCCCGCCCTATCGTGTCGATCAAAACTTCGAGCACGCCGGACTCGGCACGCTCGGCATTCGCGGCGCGAAGTATGACCGCGAAAACAAAGGTGAAAGCATCGGTGTCACCGATGAAACCGGTTCGCCCATCGGCGGCCTCTCCAAACGCTGCCTCAAGGTGCGGGACGCACCTGGTTTGCTGCACAGTTACGATCCCGTGCTGGACATCAACCCGACGACCTGGGACGGCGGCACCTTCCACATCGAGTTCGACGTCATGGCCCAGCCCGGCGCCGACTGGTTCTTCGAGGTTCGTGGCAAAAACGGCGAGTATGGCCACGGACCGTATGTGCGCTGGCAAAATGGCCAAATTGCTCCCGGATTGGACGGCCGCGCCGTGCCCTTTGACGTCCCGCCCAATCAATGGGTGCATGTCTCCCTCTCTGCCACCACCGGCGCCGCCGCGACACCCGCCACGCCGGCGAAGAATGGCACCTGGACCGTCTCCTTCACCCGCCAGGACGGCGAGAAAAAAAGCTATCTCACCTTCGCGGCCAAACCTGCCTGGACCAGTGCCAGCTACCTGCTTTTTAGCGCCCTCGGCACGACCAAAACCGCATTTTTCATTGATAATGTCTCCTTGAGACCGGAATGAACCGCGCTCCCGGGTAACCCGACGATCCCGCTCTCCCTGCCACATGGTTCCGATGCCCCATCCTGCTCACTTCCTTGGGTTGTTCCTGATGCTCCCGGCGGGTGCCATGGGCGCCGAAGCCGACCTCTGCATTTATGGCGGCACCAGCGCGGGCGTCATCGCCGCGGTGCAGGCGGCGCAGATGGGGAAACGGGTGCTGCTGGTGGAGGCCGGCCGGCATCTCGGAGGCATGAGTGTCGAGGGGTTGGGCGGGACCGACATTGACAACCATGCGGCGTTTCAAAACAGCCCCGCGGTGGGCGGGCTGACACTGGAGTTCTATCGGCGCCTGAGCGCACATTACGGTAACGAGGCGGCCTTTGCCGAAATGATCCGCACGCACGGCAAGCAGAGCAGGCTCTGGCGGTTCGAGCCGCATGTCGCGGAGGCCGTGTTCGATGCGTGGGTGAAGGAAGCGGGCGTCACCGTGCTGCGGGGACATCGTCTGAAGGAAAACGATGGGGTGACCAAAGATGGAACCCGCATTTCGGCGCTGCATTTCGAGAATGGTACCACCGTCCTGGCCAAAGGGTTCATCGACGCGACGTATGAGGGCGATCTGCTCGCGTTTGCCGGCATCCGCTTCGCCGTCGGTCGCGAGGGCAATGCGAAGTATGGCGAAACGAAAAATGGCATCCGAACGGACACCTCACACGGACAGTTCGACAAGCGGATTGATCCTTATCGTGTCCGCGGCGAGGCAACGAGCGGCTTGGTGTTCGGGGTGCAAGACGACGCCCTGGGAACGCAGGGGGATCCCGATGAGAGCATTCAAGGGTATTGCTTCCGCCTCTGCCTGACGAAGCATCCGGCCAACCGGATCGCCATCGAAAAACCCTCGAGCTACGACCCGTCGCATTATGAACTGCAGCGCCGTTACCTCGCGGCGGGCGGCGTGATCTCAGCGCCGGGCGCGAGTTTGCCGAATGGAAAGACCGACCCCGGATCCTGGCATCATCTCGCGGGGAACTTCACCGGCTGGAACCACCGCTATCCCATCGCCAGTTACGCCGAGCGCGAGCAAATGCTGCGCGTGAGCCGCGACTATATCCAGGGCGTGTATTGGTTCATGGCCCACGACGAGGCGGTGCCCGAGAAGCAGCGAGAAACGTGGGCCGCTTGGGGCTTGTGCCAGGACGAATTCACCGACAATGGAGGGTGGCCCCGATCCTTTTACGTCCGCAACGGCCGGCGCCTGGTGAGCGACTTCGTTTTGACCGAAGCGCACGTGCGAAAGGCCAACCCCGAACCGGTCGAAGACAGCGTCGGCCTCATCTGGTGGCCGCCGGACCTGCATCACGCCCGCCGCCTTGCCAAGGAGGGCCGGGTGTGGAATGAAGGCGCCGTCTTTGACGAATCCAAAGACGCCGACTGGATTCCCTGCGGCATCCCGTATCGCTGCCTCGTGCCCAAGCCATCCGAATGCACGAACCTGCTCACCCCCACCTGCCCGTCCTCCAGCTATGTTGCCTACGGAGCCTACCGCATCGAGTTCACTTTCATGGTCGCTGCGCAATCGGCGGCCACGGCGGCGGTGATGGCGTTGGACGCAGGCCAGCCTTTCCAAAACGTGAACTACGGGAGCCTGCGTGAACGTCTGCTCCACGATCACCAAGTGCTGCATGTTCCGGAGCCTTGACTCCCGGCGCGCCACCCGACGCATTTGACACAGATTTTGTCGTGGGCAGGGAGCCGATGGCTCTGGTAAGCTGAAGGACCATGAAAATCATCCAGACAGATGTCCTCGTTTGTGGCGGCGGCTGTGCGGGCCTCGCAGCGGCCCTGTCGTCCGCCCGCCATGGGGCGAAGACACTGCTCATTGAACGCGCGGGCTTTTCCGGAGGCATCATCACCACCGTCGGATTGCCGTATTTCGATGGCTTGATCGACAAGCCATCGGGACGTTTCGTCGTGAAAGGCATCCCGCTGGAGTTGCTGCAACAACTCGGCGTCGCCAAGGATGGCGCGAAGCACATCGACGACCTGCGGCCTGACCTCATCACCAAATACTGGGGCAGCGTGTGGATTCCAAACGTCGAGGAGTTCAAACTGCTGAGCGACGAGCTCATCCTGAAAGAGCGCGACCAGTTGACGGTGCTCTACCACAGCATGGCCTGTGATGTGGAGGTGAGGGAGGGTCGCATCGCGGCGGTGATCCTCGCGAACAAGGACGGCCTCACGCGCGTGGAGGCGCGTCAGGTCATCGACTGCACGGGCGATGGCGACATCGCCCACTGGGCCGGTTGCCCGACGATCCAATCCACGCCGCTCATGCCACTGACGATGCATTTCCGCATTGGCAATGTGGTGCCCGTCAAAGAAACGCGGGACGCCGCGAAGAAAGTGCTCATCGAAGCGCACCAGGAAGGCCGTCTGCCGAACTTCTATGGACCGGGGCTCATCTTCGCCTTTGCCAAGGACGAGTGCTACGTCCACGCCACGCGAGTGCCGGCGGACGCGACGGACGCCGCTGACTTCACCCGTGCCGAGATCCAGGGCCGCAAAGATGCGTGGACCATCTTCAACGAATGGAAGACAAAGGTGCCCGGCTTTGAAAACAGCTACTACATCATGAGCGGTCCCTGCATCGGAGTGCGCGACACGCGGCGCATCGTCGGGCTGAATGTGCTCACCCTGGATGACCTGCAACAGACCACGCGCCACGATGACGCCATCGCCACCGGTTGCTGGTTTCTCGACATCCATCCGCCCGAGACCACGCTCGACAAGCCCTTCACCGGCTCCGGATTCCAACCGAAGCCTTACGACATCAGCTATCGCACGCTGGTTCCGCAGAAAGTCAGCAACCTCCTCGTCGCGGGTCGCTGCCACAGCGCCAGCAGTGAAGCCAGCGCCTCCAGCCGTGTCACCGCGACGGCCATGGCGCTTGGCGAAGCCGCGGGCACCGCCGCCGCTCTGGCGATGAAATCGAAAATCGAGGTCGGCACGATCGATGGGAGAAAGGTGCGCGAGGCCCTCTCCCAGCGCAATGGCGGCCCCTTCACCGATGCCTGACCATGAATTCTGATCCCGCACACACCCCACTACCGAACCGCCGTGAAATTCTGATCGGGGCCATCCAAAGCACCGTGGCGGTATCACTGACGTTTCCCGCACTCTCTCCTGCGGTGAGTGCACAGGCCGCACCGTCCGAACCGGCCGATTTCATCATTGAAAACGACTATCCCTTCTTCGGCTATGATCCGGAGGCTCCCCACAACACAGCAGTTTCACCCCTGGGAAACGCCACGCCTGCCCACTTTGGATCAGCCTCTGGGATGGAGGTCGATGGGAGGGGAGGAAATCAAAGTCGCTCTGCAGGGGGGGGAGTGAGAAAGTGGAGGGTGATTTTGGCTCTCCGATCGGCCTGAAACCGGTCCGTGAAAGTGACTGACTGACTGACTGCCAACCACTGACTCTCGGAACGCTTTCCACCATAGTGAAACCGTGGAAGAGTTAGACTATACTCATTTCCCGAAACCCCTTCCCAGGATCCATACCTCTCATGAAATGCGCCCCCGCCTGCCTGTTGTCCGCCTTCCTCTGCGCCACGCTTCTCCGTGCCGGTGATGCGGAGATCGTCGCCGCGCTCGAATCGAAAGGCGGGGTCGCCACCGAACTGAAAGGCGTGGTGACCGCCATGACGTTCGCCGATTGCGCCAAGCTGACGGCACCGGACTACGCGCTGATGGGCCACCTGACCGCGGTGAAACAGCTCAGTTTCGGCAGAGGCTTCGACGATGCCGGGCTCGCAGCCATCGGCGCGGCCTCGGGAGTCGAAAACCTCTCCACCAACGGCATGGACATTTCCGACGAGGGGGCCAGGGCGCTGGCGGCGTGGAAAGGCCTCAAGTCGATCGCCTTTTTCCATCCGGGCAAGCGGTTCACCGGCACGGGCCTTGCGGCGCTCGCGGGGCTGCCGCACTTGGAGAGGCTCACCGTCGCGGGATCGTTGGAGTTTGCCGACGAGGGCATGGCCGCGGTCGGCACGCTCACCCCATTGAAAAACTTCCGCACCTGGCACAGCGGCGTGACCCCGGAAGGTGTCCGGAAGCTCGCCGCATTGAAAAACCTCACGAGTATCCATCTCGGTCAGCGGCTCAGCTACGCGCCTCCCGTCACGCTCTCGGATGCGGCGCTGCCGCTGCTCGCGGAGCTGCCGCTGCTGGAGGACATCACGCTGAGCGAGGCGCGACTCACTTTCGGCGCCCTTGGCCACTTGAAGAAGCTCGTGCATCTCAAGCGTCTCACCCTCGATGGCATCGACCTCTCGGGATCGGATATCGCCTCCTTGGAACAGGAACTTCCAAAGACCACCGTGCGCTGGACACCCCCAAACGAGGCCAACCAGAAACGCATCGAAGCTTTGTTCCCATGACCCGTTGGCCACGGACGGAAACACCCCCAAATCCTTCTCCGGAAAGAAATATCGCGGAGCAACCTAAGGCCTACCACTTTTATAGAAGTGCCGATTCTCCTCGTCATCCATGACACGCGTAACCACTGCGATCGACACGAAGCCACACAGGGTGACATTCGGCGACGGCGCGATTGTGGAATGTCCAGCGCAGCAGGCCGCGGTGCAATAACGTGGCCGCTTCCGCAAATCCCCTTTAAAGACGCTGCGGCCGGAGACATCTGCCCACGATTGCTGACTGCTTGGTTCGCAGTCCGTTTGGGCGATTCACAGGTTGGAAACTACCTGCCTTTTACCAAGGGATGAGCGGTGAGATGAGAGGCGGCCTGCCGGAGCTCTGCCAGTGCGGCAGCATTCACCGGCAAGGGATTTTCGCCGAAGGCTGGCAGCAATTTTTCCCAGACGAGATCCAGTTCCGTCTGCATTTGGCCGGTCAACGCGGTGATCGCGATGACGGCGTCCTGTTCCGGCATGACGAGGCAGAGCTGACCATCACGACCGTCACCTCGGTAGGCGCGGTGCTGGCAGCGCCAGAACTGGAATCCGTAGCCCTGCTGCCAGTCCGGAGTCCGACCACTCGGGGCTTTGTCGTTGTCCACCTGCTTGGCGGTGGCGGCTTCGATCCACGGGGCCGGGAGAAGTTGCTTGCCCTTCCATTGGCCTTTCTGCAAATAGAGCTGGCCGAACTTGGCAATGTCTTCGGTGCGGAGGAAGAGACCATATCCCCCGAAGTTGTATCCTTCGGCGCTGCTTTCCCATTTCGGGTTGTCAATTCCCAGCGGTTCGAACAGGCGGGGTTTCAGATAGTCGAGAACGGTCTGTCCGGTGGCCTTGGTCACGATGGCGGAGAGCGTGTAGCTGCCGGGCGTGTTGTAGCGGAACCAGGTGCCCGGCTGGTGGGTCACGGGATGGGCCAGAAAATCCTTCACGGAGGGCCCGACCTTGAGATCGAACTTCGGCTCGACGTCATGTCCGCCGCTCATGGTGAGCAGATCGCGCACGCGCATCGCCTTGAGATTCGCCGATGGGTCCGCGGGTCCTTCGTCAGGAAAGTACTTCAGCACGGGATCCTCCAGGCTCAGTTTGCCTTCGGCGGCGGCAAGGCCAACGGCGGTGGCGTTGAAGCTCTTGCTGAGCGACCACAGGACATGCGGCGTGTCGGCGGACTCGGGTTTCCACCAGGCCTCGGCGATCACGTGTCCGTGTCGCACCAGCATGAAGCTGTGGAGAGTGTTGATCTGCCCATCCGCCGCCTCGAGGAAGGATCGCACCGCCGCCGAAGAAATGCCCTGCTCCTCCGGCGTACTGCGTGGCAACGGTGTGCCCGCCAAGGATGGGCCGCCTGGGGATGCGGCCAGGAAGAGGGCGAAAAGGCAGAGCTGGAATGTGGGGGTGGCTTTCATGAGGGGTGGGTGGACTGGTTTGATTCGGTTTCGTCGGCGAGGACTGTTTGGTCGCCTTCGGTTTCAGTGCGGCAGGGGCGCAGAGGAAGTCCGCCTTGGTTCTCGACACGGAAGACCGGCTGCAATGGGCAGACACAACGGAGAGCGAAGGGCGTGGTGACTGGATCGTTACGAACCACGACCATATCCCCACTCTGGTTGCGGCCTCTGTGGGCTTCCATGGCACGGTTGGTGATGACCGAAGGGAGCCTCAAGCGAGCGTCGGCAGGGGACCAGAGACCATTCATGGGAAGAATCATAGCGCCGAAATTCAAAGATCCAATCCCCGTTCTTCCATCGACCCGAAGGGATTCTCCCGCTGTGCCGTCTCCCGCAGGCACCTTGATCAGGTCGCGAATCACACAGGAATTGTCGCCTCATTCTGGCCGGGTCGCGGTCTATTAGAGGATCCGCGTACACCGATGACCCGCCCCTCTATCACCTCCGGCGGCGATCTGCAGGGCTTCATAGGCACCCGGCCCAAGCTGCTTCGCCGCCTCGAAGCTCCCCTCCTTGAGCAGCGCCACGAAGGCCGGGCCGTCGGAGAGCACCTCTGTTGGCGATCTCCCCGGCGCGTTTCGGTGCATCAGTCCACCAGCTTCACACCGTTCATTCGAAAACGGCAGCCGAACTTGTGTGCCCATTTGCGGAACTTCTGACTGACCAGGTGATAGGAGCGCCAGACTCCATTACGCTGTTGGGCCCACTCTGCCATCCGCATGAAGTCCACGCCTTCCATCGCTTCCAGTGCAGCGCGGTCGTAATCAATGCCCCGGCGGATAATCCCCTCATTGTCAAAACCGACTCCTCCCTGATACCCGACAAGGGGATCGTTGGTCTGGCCTATCAATGTTCCGTTCAAAGGGTGCTCAGGATGCAGTTGCAAACGCCGTGGAAATCTTGACCAGGGAGCCACGATGTCGCTGTCCATCCAGTAGATTCGGTTGCAGGGCGGCAGAGCCTTGTCGGGATATTGTCTTGCGTTAAAGCCAGGGGCACAAGGCACGTAGGTGATGGGGCGAAACACGGCACCCGTAAGCCCTGCTTCCTCAAAGCTGTCTTTGAACTGTTGCGACACCGCCAGTTCGCACCATAGCAAGTTGAGGCAGTGACTTTTCTTCTTGGCCCATTCCGGTCGGGTGATGACCACCAAGCCATTCTCGTCGAGTCGCAAAATGATTCCACCATCACCTCCTGCATCCGCCAACAAGAGCCAATTTGAGCTATCCAATGGATAGCCAGGGCGGGTTCGCTGGATGGGATAGTGCCTGTCCCATTGGTCAGGCGTAGCCATCCCCTGAAACACTGGAGTCCAGCCGAGCTTCTCCAGTTCTGAAATTGAGTTCTGCACCCTAAAATCGTCAGGTCTGCCCTTGATCTGCACACTCTGATTGTGTGTTAGATCGTTATAATAAAGGCCATGCAGCCCATCGTCAGTCTGCACGGAATCACGAAGCCTGCGGTATATCTCGAAATCCGCAAGTCTTGCACCCGATCCGATCCTAATCGGCGTTGAACCAGCTTGAACGTAATCAACCTCAAATTTCCACTCGAGATCGGTATCTTGGTCAGCCATATTTTATTTGATTCCGTGCGTGTCGAATAGCCCCTTTTCGCGCATCACACTATTGAAGATGGTTTTGAATTTCAAATGCAAGCCCATCTTACCGTGCGGCCCTTGGGCCATGGTATCGTAGAGTTCCTTGCCCATACCGCTTCGGACATCCGGAGAGCAGACAGAGAGCAGACAGAGGGACAGGTCATCCATAAGCATCTCGGTGTCGGCATTTTCGCCCGCGCCGGGAGTCGAGTAGGTGTTGTGACCGCGAAACATTTTCGTGTCAGCGCCGGATTCGATGCCGGTGAAGGTTTCGCTGCCGCCATCGGCGGCTTGGACGATGACCTTCACGCGGTCGGACTCAGCCTCACTTCCGGGACCGCCCTCAAGCACCTCTAGGACAAGCCCGCTCGCCGCGTCCATGTTTGGTCTCGAACCAAGTGGCGTCCGTTTCGCGCGCCAGCGGCTACGAAGCCCTACCTCGCATAATGGCCCGGATAAGGAGGATGGCGAGTATGGCGATTGTTCCCAGCAAGAGGGGCCATTTAGGTAGTGCTGGCGAATCTGAACCTTTCGCTTCTTCTTCAATGGACGAGCGTAATGCACTACCTCCTTTCCGGTTTTGTGACACATGTGTTTCTGGTTCAATTCTCCTCTCGTCCCTTTCTTTGATTTCAGCCTTTTTCTTTTGGATTAATGCAGATATCCCCGATCTTGCTTCCTCCACGGGATAGCCTCCACTATCAGGAATACTATTGAGAGCTTTCTCAGCGATCTCGAAAAATTCATCGTCGCTAAGAATGCCGAACGCCAAATGCGCAGCCGAGATGAGCAGTCCTGGTTCCTCTGTCGACGCAGCGAACTCCCTCAATGGTTCTCGGAATCGTTCGGGGTTCCTAACGATGTATCGACCTGCGATGGAATTACCGTAGATCGAGTCCTCAACCATCCGGGCCGAATCGGAAAAAAGCCGTTCCGAGATTCCCTCAGGACGTTCCTCTTGCGCACTGCAAAGGCAAATGAAAAAAAATGTAGTTAGGCTTACGGTTGCCGTCTTCATTCCAGTTCGATGTATATGTAATTTAAAGCGAACACTGCGTCCTCTTGAGCCTGCGAGATGCGTTTTTGGTCGGTCGGGGTGCCCGTCCATTTCAGCAGATTGGCATACATCAGATTGTATTTCTCGGGCTCGTGTTCGATCGATCCTGGAAGGTGGAGCACTTCGTGGGCAAGCACATGCTCCACCCCTTCGAAGCCGCCGAATCCGAACGGTTGAGCGCTGCCGATCAACAAGTCCTTGATGAAGACCTTGTCGGTATAATTCAGCAGGTTTCCGACGGAATCGGTTTCCCCGGGAAGCGTCGTGACAAACGCATCCGTCATGGCTTGGCCCATCGTACCAAACCTCCCCCCGATCATCGAATCGATGAAGTAGGCATCGACCATTCCAGGAGTCGAGAACTGCTCCATCAGGTTTTTTCCTTCTTCGAGGATCTTCACCTCAAAATTTTGGGTATCATACTCAAAAAGCTTCAACCGCGCAGGTTGGTCCTCGAAGTTGTATGCGACGGGGCCGGGAGCCGAATTATGCGCGACGTCTAAGCCAATCTGTGCGAAGATTTCGCGCATGCTATCGACTGCTTTCCCTATTTGCGCCGCACTCCTTGTGCCTGAACCCTGAAAGCGCCATGTTGTCAGCTTCAAAGTCCCGCGCTTGTGGACGTTTGCCTCGATGCTGGCTGCTCCCCCGCCTGGAATCGCAACTGAGAACGTCACGGTGTCTCCCAACTTTACTTTATGGGTGACATCGGTGAGTTGCTCGTCGGTGTTCGGCGGATAGGCGTCGTCCACATCATCCGCGACAAGGATCAGCCCCTTGGTCAGGAATACGCCCGGTTGACCAGCGATCTCGGTCACTTCGATTTCGTTTTCGGGATCGCTGTCGGTCTTGATCTTTACGGTCGCCGTTCCCTGGCCTTCCTTCCATAGCATCGGAACCTTCAAATAGAACCGGTCGATGTCGACTTCGTTGAAGTTCTGTTTCACCGAGGGACTCTGCGAAGTCCCCTCGAAGGAGTCCTCCCATTTCGCGACCTTCAGCTTGCCGGTCGCGACCAGTTCGTTCGTGTTGAATCCGCTCGAAGTGGATCCTTCTTCCGGGACGAGAATCTCCACAGGCAGGAGGCGCACCTCATTTCGCATCCCCTGCTCCACGGGCGGCTCGACCCACAGGCGGCCGTTGTGCACGCTGACCCAAGGCGGCGCTCCTGTCATCGCTTCCACCCGCCCGACGCCCGTCAATCCCGGCTCCAGGAGGAAGGTCACCGTTCCGGCACCCTGCCAATCGGGCTCCGCCTGAAACGCGGTGGAACTGGTCAAGATCAGATACGTTCTCCGGTGCGCCACCTCCGAAGCGGAACCTTCCACCCACACTTCGGCCGCCTCCCCTTGCGGGTAAAGTCCCGTGTCCGACACAGGAGTGCTCTGTTTGCTGGCGGCGAACTCTGAAACCACCTTCACTCCGCCGCCTTCCTCCCAGCCCGTGAAGACGTCGCCCGAACCGGGGGCATTCAGATTCAACTCGCCCGAAACATCCTCCTGGTAAACCTGCCCCGGCTCGTCCGCATAGGCTTCGGACACGGCCTGGTCACTGGCCAACTCCCCCGATGGACCGCTGAATGGAAGGATGGTCTCCCCGGCAACACCCACCTGCTTCCTGGCGTTCCACCAATACCACGTTTCATACCCGGTCGGCAGCCCGTCGGGATCCGTGCCCGTCGGGACTTCCGTGGTGTAAAAATCCACCAGCCAGCCGTCCGCGGTCAAGGCGGCCATATCTTCGGATTGGTTCGCTGATCCGCTGGTGTAAATCCACTCCTCCTGGGAGTGCCGGGTGATGGTGCCTCCAGAGACCTTCAGGCTTCTGACCCTCAGATGCAAGTCGGTGGTCGCGGCCAGCGCGGTGCCACCCACCGGAGGCACGGCAGATCCGGTCGCCCCGTTGCCGTTCCCTTGCTCATTTCCGTTTCCGCTGGTGGAGCCGCTCCCGTCTCCGCCAGTGCCGCCGGCCGACGACGCCACGGGATGACTTGCGGCCTGGCCCGGCAGGGTGCCGGCGGCCACTTCGGCCAGATTGCCAAAGCCATCGCCGTCGCTGTCTTCCTCGCCGTCGGGAACCCCGTCCTCATCGCTGTCGGCGGAGCGGGGATTGAGCAGGAGCTGGTATTCCAACAAGCTGGGCAGTCCGTCGGCATCCGGATCGGTGGCGGAGTATCCCGGGTAGCCGGGAATGACGAAAGCGGTGTAGTCCCCGGTGACTATTTGCATGAAAGCGAGGTCCTCTCCGGTGGCGGGGGAGGTTGGGGAGGCCAGATCCAATCCCCAGGTCAGTTCCTCGAAATTCATGACCCCGTCCTGGTCGTAGTCAGCCACGGGATCGAGAGGATTGCCAGGATCGAGGCTGCCCGGGTGGACTTGGGCCCAGTGGGCTTCGGTGATGTCATTGAGCCGGTCGCCGTCGAGATCGGGAACCGGGCTCACAAGAGCCGCATCGAGGACCCACCCTTGCTGGAAGGCTTCCGCGTTGCTGAAGCCGTCGCCGTCGAGATCGGCGGCCCCGTCGGCGGGATCCAGGTCATTCATCCCGTAAAACCACTCCAGCTCGGAAGGCACGCCGTCGGCATCGGGATCGGTCTGCGGATTGAGGCGGGCGTCGGCGGGGAAGGGATCGAGGGCATCCTCCCAGCCGTCGCCATCCTGGTCGGCGGGCGGGGTGGTGTATCCATAGTAGGCCGGATCTTCCCAGGGATCCGGCACATAGGTGTCGTCGACGCCGTCGCCGTCGGAGTCATAGTAGTATCCTGCCTGCAGGGCCGTGGGCAGAGGAGGCATGGCCGAGCTGAGGAGGGCACAGAAAAGAAGCGCCCGACCCCACCGGGTTCGCCAGCGGTTCAGTGAAAGACTATGGAAATTTGATGGGGGGGGGGCACCGCGTTTCATGGATTTCTGGTCTGGAAGCCGAGCATGACCAATGCGCCCGGCTGTGGCAACATTATTTTTACGACTGCGGGTATTTTTTCTCGCTGGAACCCAAACTCCGGCCACTGAAGGGCTAACTTAAGCTGCGGCCTCATGAATAGGAGATCAGGAATGATGGGTCAAGGACGACGAAGGTCTCGGCATCGGGAGCTACGACCTCCGCGGCGTGAGGAGCACGGCCTTGGGGATCGACCCGAATAGCCGTCTGGCCATGGAATCCTGGTCCAACGGTTCAACATGGCCGGCGCGGAACCAAAGATCATGTATGGTTCCTTCATGCATCCAGCGATTTCGGCCAATGGAAAGCCACGACGATGAATCCACCGGGGCCCTTTCCAATCGAATCCAGCTCACTCGCCTCCTCTCTATGAAAATCCTTCCCTTCGCAAGACGCGCCCCGTGGCATCGCCTCCACAGAATCATCCACGTTCTCGCCCTGCTGGGTGCCGGAGTGGTGGCCCCAACCCAGGCCGAAGACTGGGGCGCTTTTTCCATCATTCCGGTCGGAGGTCCGTCCATGGTCCTGGAAGCGGTCAATGCCGGCACAGCGGATGGCACGGTCGTTTCGATCGGCAAGCCTTCCGGAGCGGCCCATCAAAAATGGGTCATCGTTCCCAAGTCGGACGGATTCGTTTCGATCCAGCCGGCCCACCAACCGAATTTGGTACTCGCGGTGGCGCAAGGCGGCGGAGAGAACGGGACCCCGGTCGTGCTCGAATCCGAGCGTGCGCAGCCCTGGCAACGATGGGCGCTTGGCAGACAGGACAACGGCAGCTACCTCCTGACGCCGCAACACGCGCCCGGAAAAGGTCTCGATGATTTCGGCGGCCAGATCGACACCGGCTCGAAAATCGATCTCTGGGAAAGCATACCGGGCGATCGCCACCTGCAATGGTTCATCCAGCCGCTGGCCGGCAGTCCCCTGCCCGCCGCAACTGCCGGACCTCCCCCCGCTTATGTGGCGCCGGAAATCAAACCCGAGGACATCCGTCCCGGCGAGATCAAGGAAACCCAATTCAAAAACAGCATGATCTTTCCGGGCACCATCCGCGATGTCACCGTGTTCATCCCGGCGCAGTATGACGGCTCAAAACCGGCCTGCGTGTATGTGAAAACCGACGGCTACCATCAGCGCGAGAAATCACTGATGGAAACCATGATCGCCACCGGGGAAATGCCGGTGACCATCGGAGTCTTCGTCCGTCCCGGGACCCTGCCAGCACCGATGGAAGGCACGCTCGACCGGCGCAATCGCGACTTTGAATACGATGCGGTGAACGACAACAAGGTCCGCTTTCTAACCGAGGAATTGCTCCCGTTTGTGGCGAAGGAGTTCGGTCTGAATCTGTCGCAGGATGGCAACGACCGCTGCCTGTCCGGCGGCAGCAGCGGAGGGATCGCGGCATTCGTGGCGGCCTGGAACCGTCCGGATGCCTTCAGCAGGGTGTATTGCGCGAGCGGGAGTTTTGTGGCCTTCCGCGGCGGCCACGAGTTTCCGACGATGATTCGCAAGTTCGAGGCAAAACCGATCCGCACTTTCATGACCACCGGGATGCGCGACATGGAGAATGTGGCGGGCGATTGGTTCCTGCTCGATCAGGAGGTGGACAAGGCTCTCACGTTTTCCGGCTATGACCACCAGTTCCGCATCATTGATGGCGGCCATGTGGCGGGCTATCTGGAGAACTACCGGGAAGGCATGGCCTACCTGTGGAAAGGCTGGCCCGACCGGGTGGAGGCAGGACCCAGCGCGCCCCGCGCTCAGGAGATTCTGATACCCGGGGAAGGATGGCAGCTCGTTGCCGAAGGCTTCAAGAGCACCCGAGGTCCGGCGTGCAACGCCAGCGGCGAGGTGTTTTTTGCCGACACATCGAACAACAAGATCCATCGCATCGATTTGGAAGGGAAGGTCAGCGAATTTATCGCCGACGCCGGACAGGCGCATGGCGTCACCATCGGCGCGGACGGCACGCTGTTCACCATCTCGGAACGATCGGGGAAACTCATGAGCTATGACGCGGCGGGCACCCCCACGGTCGTGCTCGAAGGCCTTCTCGGTCATTCCATTCTGGCCGCGCCGGGCGGCGGACTCTATGTCACCAGCAATGGCGACAAGCCCAACGGGCCGGGCACCGTCTGGTTCATCAAGGATGGTCAAAAAACGCAGGTCGATTCCGGCATCAAATTCGCCACCGGTATGGCCGTTCGGCCCGACCAATGGCTGCTGTCCGTCGCCGAAGGACACTCCAAATGGGTCTATTCCTACCAAATCAAGGCGGACGGAACGCTCGCCAACAAAGAACGATTTTTTCACCTCCACGTCGCCGACTGGGACGACGACGCGGGAGCGGAGAGCGTCTGCTATTCGATCGAAGGCCGCCAGTTCATCGCCACCCGCAGCGGCATCCAAATCAGTGCCGATGATGGTCCGACCCAGGTGATCCTGCCGCTACCCGACGGCGCTCGGGTGACGGGCGTCTGTCTCGGAGGGAAGGACAGGGACACCCTGTTCGCCTTCTGCGGAAACAAGATCTGGAAACGCCCCGTCAAGCAGCATGCGATGGGGGCCTTCACTCCCTGGACGAAGGTCACCCCTACCTCCCTGTAGGCCGGCCCGCCCCATGCCTTTGACAGCCGGGACGGTCGATGGCCCTGAGGGGCCCGGACTCAGCCGGTCACCGACATCTTGAGACCATCCATGGGTTTGGTCCCTGTCGCGAACGATCCGGTTTCCAGTCCCAGCCGCTGCAACATCGAGACGAACAGATTGGGCAGGGGATAGTTGTTTTCCGGGTCGAAGGCGAGGTGCTGACCGTGCTCGAATCCGCCTCCGGCGAATATGATCGGCAGATTCCTGGTGTCGTGGCTGCTGGCATTGCCAAGGTTCGAGCCGAACAGCACCATCGTGGATTCCAACAAACTGGCGTCCCCGTCGCTGCTTTCGGAAAGCTTTTTCAGGAAGCCGCCGAACTCACGCAGCACCACCGATTCGACAAGGGTGAGTTGCTTGATTTTGGCGGCATCCAGACCGTGATGGGATAGGTTGTGGTAATCCTCGTCGACACCGGGAACGACGGGCACGGCGTTCATTCCCGTGAAATTGTAGGTCAGGAACCGGGTGGAATCGGTTTCCAAGGACAGGTGCATGACGTCATAGATCGAGCGCATTTGCTCCACGATTTTCCTGCTGTCAGGCTCGTCCTGGGGCGGTTTCACCGCAACGACCGGCTTGGGCTGGTGCTCCCATTCCTCGGCCTTGACCAGCCGGCGCTCGGCCTCCCGCACGGCCTCAAAATACTGGTCGAGCTTCTCTTTGTCGCGGCCACTGAGACGACGGCCCATCGACTTGGTTTTGTCCAGAACCACATCGAGAATGCTTTGGCCGTCCCGCAGCCGCTGCAGTTGCCTGGCTTGTTCGTCCGGTTTACCGGCGACGAACATTTTCCGAAAGACCTCGGAGGGCCGGGTGATGGCCGGGATTTCCACGCCGGAACGCGACCAGGACAATCCGGGACCACTGCTGCTCAATGAGATCGAACCAAACCGCGTCTCCGAACCCAGTTCTGCCGCCGCAAATTGATCGATCGAGATCGTGTTCCGGAATCCGGCACTGTTCGGATGCTGGGCACCGGTCAGGAAGGATTTGTAGGACGAGTGACCGCCGCCCACGGCCGGATGTGAGGTCCCGGAAATGACGGTGAATTGGTCCCGAAATTCGCCGATTTCCTTGAGGTAAGGCGTCAGTTCATAGTCCTTACCGGCAGCGGTCGGGATCATGTTCGGTGCGTGGAGTCCGAGTCCGACATTGACCGCCACCAGCCGTCTCCGGGGGTTTGCGGGTCCGGCCATGGCCGGAAGGGATTCAAGAAAGGGCAGTCCGATTGCGACACCAGCGCCGCGGAGAAAGGATCTTCGGGTGGTCAGATTCATGGTTTTCGAAAGGTGTCACTCCGGGTGATGGCATGGATGAGGGAACGGAAACCGTACCCGTGCGTCCGGGCTTCACGCACGATGGCCTCAATGGCAGGTCGGTCAGAAAATCCGGTCTTCCGGCCAAGCGCGTAGGTGAGGAGCTTGTGGGTCAGATTTCTCGTCAGTTGGTCGGGATCCCTGGCCAACAGGTGCTTGAATTCGCGGATATCGGTGAAGGCTTCCCCGGTCGGCAACTGCCCGGAGGAATCCACCGGCTTGCCGACCCGGTAGCGGACCCAGGCCAGAGTGAAAGGCGCCCGCGAGAGCCCGGGACGGGCCCCATTTTCAGCCATCGTCCGGTACTCGGTCCGGTACCCGCCAATCGGGTCGAAGCTTTCGAGGGCAAAGCCGGGAGGATCGATTTTCGCATGGCAACCGGCACAGGAAGCGATGTTGCGGTGCTTGGCGAGCTGCTCTCGGATCGTCGTCGCACCCCGGATATCCGGCTGGACCGAGCCCACATTATCAGGGGGCGGCGGGGGAGGTTGACCGAGGATGTTTTTCAGGACCCAGGCCCCGCGAATCACCGGTGAAGTGTTGGTGCCGTTGGCCGTCACCTTCAAAATACCGGCCTGTGTCAGGACTCCCCCCCGCACACTGTCTGCAG
The DNA here is from genome assembly GCA_024233005.1 of Akkermansiaceae bacterium. Taxonomy (GTDB): domain Bacteria; phylum Verrucomicrobiota; class Verrucomicrobiia; order Verrucomicrobiales; family DEV007; genus JACKQE01. Next base: position 227,694 of record JACKQE010000006.1, read on the forward strand.
GCAGGGAGACCTTGCGGAACTCCTGCCCTTCGATGCCCGGGATGCCGTAATGGCTGGCGAGGCGTCCATTGAGAAAGGTGAAAGTGGAATCCACGAAATTCACCACGCTGAGATCCTGAGCAAGGATCTCCTGGAAAAACAACTCCGTCTCGCGGGGCATCGAGAGGTTGAGCAGTTCATCGAATTCAGGAAACAGGTTGGCATCGGGGGCGGTGAAATTGATCTCCCTCAAACCAAGCCACTGGCCGGTGAAATTTGTGGTGAAGGACAAGGCCCTGGGATCTCCGAGGAGACGCTCGACCTGGGTGTGAAGCGTCGCCGGATCCCCGAGATCCGCCGCGCTGAGTTCGGCGTCTGGCAGGGAACTCCAGAGAAAATAGGAAAGCCTGGAGGCAAGGGCCTCCGGCTTGAGCTCCCCTTCCCCGGGTTCATCGAGGAAAAGGAACTCCGGTGACGTCAGAATGGCTTTCAAACTGACTCGGAGCGCCAAGTCGAAGGATTGCCCCTCCGCAAGCGCCGCCTCAAACAACTTGAGATACGAGCCGGCCTCGTCCGGATCGACGGGTCGCCGAAAGGCCCGGGGCAGCAAGCGGCGGATGATCTCCCCGGCATCCGGCGCTCCTTCGCCGAGCAATTCGGCCCGGCTTGCCGGGGGCCACTCGTCGACAGGCCCCTCGATCACCAGATCGCCGATCTCCACACCGGGGCCGGGAAAGGTGTCCGCGTCCTTGCGGGTGTCTTCCGTGCCGTAAAGCTTCGGCAGATAAGTGCCGCCGTCTTCGACTAGACGGTCGACGAATTCAATCGTGGTCCATTCGCCCGGCGGCACGTCATAGTATCCGACAAGGTGTTGCTCCCGGCGGTTCACGATGGTGTCACCTCCGTAAATCCGCATCGTCACCGGTTTGTCACTTTGAACCGCCCGGACCCGAAGGGTTCCTCGGTACGTGCCGGCCGGAGGCTTGAGGCGCGCGAAGTTGACCAGATTGGTGGGACAGTATCCGGATTGAAAGATCACCAGGCCGTCCGCGGTCCGACGGAACATCTTGCCGATCTGGCTTTCCAACTGGGGATTTCCTTTCCAATCCACCTGTTGCAACAAGTTCGTTTCATGCCGGATGAAGCGGGGCTTTTCAGGAGGGCCGAAAACCGCATCCAAGACCTGGTCAGCCGCATCCAGATAGGCCTGCATCGCCTCGGGCGACACCGCGAGCCCCTCGCCGACATTGTCGAATCCATTGGTCGAGGTGTCTTCCGGGAGACCGTTGATCCGGACCGTGGTCCGGAAGAGATCACGAACCGTATTTTCATACTCCTGTCGATTGAGTCGCCTCAGGACGACAGTGGCGCGCTGCCGGTCGGAGACGGTGAGGGCTTCCGCGAGCACCTGCTCGATTTCCTTTCTCTGCGCTGCCTCGGGTCGTGGTTTCTTGGACGGAGGCATTTCGCCACTGGCAATCCGGTCGTGGATCAGGATCCACCGTCGGATGGTTTCCTCATTCGAGAGGTCGGTATCCAGCGTCACAAGATCGAGCCCGCCATCTGCGTCCCGACCTTCATGGCAATCGATGCAATGGGCTTCCAAGAATGGCCGGGACATCTCAAACACATTTGCGGCCCGCCCCGGGAGTGGGAGCATGGCAGTCCATAAGACGAAGGCGAGAGCAGGGCGCCGCAGGAGCATCGGGGAGGGGACTTGAAAGAGAGAGAGAAGGGCAACGCCTGATTTTAGTGACAGTCTGAAGCTTTGACAACCCTTGTCGCTGAGGAGGGCTTGGATTCTGTCGGAAAGAGCGGGGAGGATCCCCCGTTCCATGACAATCATGGTGGTGGAGAAGGAGGTTCCAAGGACAGGCCCATCCGTCGGCCCAAGGCCAGCAACTCCTGGTGCAGGCGGTCGAAGGCGTCCCTGAGAGCCGGAACGGCCTGAAGCGCGGCAGCCAGATGCCCCTCCCGCGCCTGTTGGTCGATCTCCGTCACTCTAGCCAACACTTGCTCGGCGCAATAGTTGGCCAGGGTTCCTTTCAACGCATGCGCCTCACGATGCAGGATCCCGGCATCACCGCCCATTCCCACAGCTTCGATGCGGGCCATCTGTTCGATACATTCCTCCTCAAAAAGGCGGATGAGCTCCGCCGCCAATCCGTCTGCGGCATTCTGCTTCAGGAAAAGCTCCGCGTCGAAAATTTCCCGCACTCCCCTCTCCGTCCCAGCCGCTGAGCCGGGGATCCCGACTGGTTGATGACCGGGATTTTCCTCCGCTGCCAGAGTCCTCTCGACGATGGTGTCGAGAATGCGGAAAAGGTCACCAGACCGGACCGGTTTCGAAAGGTAATCATCCATGCCCATGGCGAGACACTTTTCGCGGTCACCGGACATCGCATTGGCGGTCATCGCCACAATGGGAATAGGGCCCTTCTTGACGCCCTGTTTCTCGATCTCCCGAATCCGTTGCGTCGCCTCGAATCCATCCATCTCCGGCATCTGCACGTCCATCAGGATCACGTCGAACCCGCCTTTCCTGAAAGCGTTCAGAACCCCATTCCCGGTGGCCACCAGGGTAACCCGGTGCCCGCGACTCTCAAGGAGCCGGGTGGCCACCAAGCCATTGACTTTGCCATCTTCCGCCAGCAAAATATTCAATGGTTCGGTCTCTCGCGCGGACTGATCGACAGACTGCTCAGAAGCCTCGTCGGGGGCCGGAGGCGGGAGTGACAAAGGTGAAGGGGACTCACCCCAGATCCGGATGATCGCCTGGAGCAGATCGTAGGGCTTGACAGGTTTGGTCAGGACCTGGCCAATACCCAGGTCATCGAGTCCGCCCGTATCCGGAAGATGTCCCGCCGGGGCGAGCAGCAAGATTTTCGGAGCACCGGAGCCAAATTGGGAACGCACCCTCCGCGCCACCTCAAAACCATCCATGCCAGGCATCATGAGATCGAGGAGAACCAGGCCCACGGCAGAGGAACCATCCCCTGGGTCAACGGCTCCGCTGAGCGCCTCCATCGCCTCTTTCCCGCTGCGGGCCGCCAGAGGCTCCAATTGCCAGCTCAGCAGCATGTCACACAAAATGTCCCGGTTCGTCTGGTGATCCTCGACCACAAGCACACGGCGGCCGCGCAGTTGAGCGGGCACTGTCCGCGGTTCGATCTCCGGCTTGATGATTGTGGCAAAGCGGGTTGTGAAATGGAAGTGACTTCCTTTTCCGGGTTCGCTCTCCAGCCAAATCTTCCCCCCCATCAGATGGACCAACTGTGCCGCGATCGCCAATCCCAGACCCGTGCCTCCATAGGTGCGGGTCGTCGAGCTTTCCGCCTGGGTGAAGGATTCAAAAACAGCCCGCTGCTTTTCCGAAGCAATCCCGATGCCGGTGTCACTGACCGTCACCCGCAGCTTGATTTGTCCGGCGGATTTGGAATCCACCTGAACGTCGACCAGGACCTCTCCTTCATGGGTGAACTTGATGGCGTTCCCCACCAGATTGACGAGAATCTGGCGGAACCTTCCCTCATCCCCGCAGAGCTGATCGGGGACTTCCGGGCCGATCCTCCAAACCAGCTCCAGCCCCTGTTCGACCGCGCGCAGTGCCATGCCCTGCAATGTGTCCCCCATCGAATCGCGGAGTGAGAATTCCTGGCTGTGCAGCTCGAGCTTGCCGGCCTCAATTTTGGAGAAATCGAGAATGTCATTGAGCACGGTGAGCAGCGATTCGGAGGAATGCAGCACCAGTTTCTGGTATTCCCGCTGCTGTGGGGTCAGGTCGGTGCCGAGCAATAATTCCGTCAGGCCAATGACCCCGTTCATCGGAGTGCGGATCTCGTGGCTCATGTTCGCGAGAAACTCGCTTTTTGCCTTGCTGGCCTGCTCGGCGGCTTCCTTGGCTTCCCGCAGAATGACCTCATTACGCCGCCGCTCGGCCAGGCTCGCCCGCATCATGGTGATGATTGCCATCGACGAAAAGGCGAAGGTCGCGATCACTGACAGAAAATTGATGACGCCTAATCGAGCGCGATTGATCGCCGCCACCCAGTTGTCCGCCGGAAAATCCACCCCAAGGACAGCTTCCACTCGGCCTTGATCATCCAACATCGGAACAAAAGCACTGACCCACGTTCCCCACCGATCCGTGTAGATGGAATCATCGAAGCTCGCCACACCACGATAGGCGGCATCGAGATACGCACTCTGATCGGTCCAAAGCTCTCCGATCGGAGTGCGGCTCTCCCGCTCGCCATCATAGACACCGTTGTGGTCATAGTCGGTTTCGGAGTCGACCACCAACTGGTTGCCCTCGGGGTGCTGGCGAAAGGTATAGATATCCGCCACGGCGTCATTCAGCTTGAGCCAGCGAATCTGCTTTTCGATCATTGCGAGATAGCGCGGATCGTCAGGTTTGGTTTCCAACGTGATGGAAGCGTGCCCCATCGACTTCAACTCTTCCGCATAGGTCGGGGCGAGGCCGGAAATGAGGGTGCGCTGACGGTTTTTCTCACTCCTGCCGGCAGTGTTCACCAGGAACCAGCCGGGCACCAAAATGACCGCCAACAAGAACCAGCCAACCAGAAAGATCCTGCTGAACCGGGCGTAATGCCGCATCCAAAATGCCAGCGCCGTCATCACGAGGAGACAAGTCACCGCGAACCACACAAAATCGTTTTGTGATGTATGAGCTTCGACCATCAGACCCAATGTCGCCGGCAAGATTGCACCTTCCAGGCAATGTCCAGCAGACTAAAAGAAACCGGTGATCTGTTCAATCACTTACTGGCCGACACCTTCCATGGTCCTCGAACACGGCAGATCTCCTTGGGAACCTTTCATTGGGGTGACTTTTGGGGTATTCTCGGCTTTTGCACCCCATGAACCGACTTCTGCCCCTTGCAATCATCCTTGTCACAGGGGTGTCGTCAGCCCCTGCCGATGACACCGCCCGCCTCGCCGCGTTGCTGGCACCGGGGCAACCATCGGGCGGAGTGGTGACGATCCCACCCGGCGATTACCACCTCGACGGCGCCGAACCAATTCCTCTGGCCTCCCGCATGACCGTTTCCGCTTACGGAGCGCGTTTTCTACTTCCCCGGACCCTGCCGGACAAAGCGCGGATCGTTCTTTTTGCCGGAGCCGACATTTCGCACTTTACGTGGCAGGGAGGCGAGTTTGTCGGTCAGGTGTTCGATCCGGCGCAACGGGACAACACTTGGGAACCGAATGTGACCACGAAGGGCATCGAGATCACGACCACCCGCGAAGGGGGCACGCACGACATCCTCTTCCGGGATGTGAAAGCGGACGGCCTGGCCGGGGCGGTGATCGGGGTTCACGGTCTCACCGGCAAGAGCAGCGAGAGTTCGGTGGAGGCTTATGCGGAACGGGTGGCTCTGGAAAGCTGCAGCCTGCTGCGGAGTGGAAAATTCATGTGGGACTATGGCTACCTCTGGCAGATCCTGACATGGCCGGAGGAATACGAAACTTGGGAAGTCGAACGGGCAACCCGGTATTTCCGGTCCGACCTCGTGCAGCTCGTGAGAATGGAAGACGGCGATGACCGAGTGGTCTTCGATGCTCTTCAAAAACCTCTCCCGGTGAGCCGGTCGGATGAACCTGCGGAAGCGCTGAGCTTTCTTGGCTCTGTCCTGCCGAAAAATCTCCGCCGCGGCCAGCAGTATTTTGTGGTCGCATCCGGCAAAGATCACATCAAAATTTCGGAAACTCCCGGCGGCATCCCCCTCCGATTCAAAGGGGACACGGTGGGCGCGTCCCTGGCCCACAATCTCTCCGCCACCTATCTTTCCGCTTATGCGCCGACCGGCAGCGGTCCAGGAAAAGGCGCTTTCGACATCGTCGGCGCGAGGGACGTGCGCGTGACCGGGTGCCAACTCAGCGCTCTTGGAGACACCATGCACATCCAGCGGTGCCAGAACATCATCTTCGCCAACAATCACATCCTCGGGTCAAGGATGGGGGCCTTCTTCCTGGCCGAGTATTGCCGGAATGCCACCATCACCGGCAACCTGGTCGATGGAACCAACGGCAGCCGGGTGGTCAGCGTGGAAAAATCCTGCACCGACGTGACCATGATCGGCAACACCTTCCGCAACGGTGGCCGGGGAGCGTGGATCAATCAGCCGGTAAACTTTATCCTGACCGGAAATGTTTTCGTCAACAACACGACCAAAAACGACCCCGACAAGCGGCGGGGACGGATCGCCTACCAAACCGGGGCACCGGGGCGTTTTCCGGAACTTTATTTCACGATCTACGAACCCGGGGCCCGGTATGGTCCCGTGATCGTGCGTGACAATGTCTTTGTTCCTGGCCCGGCGGCTCCCGCAGAAGCCGTGACCTTTGCCCCAGGCGGGCACGACCTGCAGATGACGGGCAATTCCTTCCAAGGAAAGCCGGTCTCGATCGCGCTCGACCCCAGCTGCCAACAAACCCTGATCCGGGAAAATCCTGGTGCGGAAACCGTGGTCAAACCTGTGGATTTCAATCACGGGCGACGCTGAAGCACACCCTGAGGCGCCGCGCGTGCGACCATTAGGAAATTCACCGGAAAAGAGAAATCCCGTGATCCTTGTGTCCCCAACCTAAAAAGCCAGACTTGCAGTCTGGCGACCCGTACGGGACTCGAACCCGTGTCGCCGCCGTGAAAGGGCGGTGTCCTAACCACTAGACGAACGGGTCGTGGGACCGTGAGGCCTTGACCTCGCGTAAAGTGGAAGGGCAAGATGGACCGTGGGCCGCTTTCCCGCAAGATGTTTTTTTCACTCTGGAGGAGGAAAATTTGCCCCCTCCCGTAGCGTGCCTTTGGAGTTCCATGGCAGCAAGGCGTCCCGTTCTCCCTTTGGCTTGGAGCCAAAGCGGGGGTCAAATCCCTCAGAGCAAGGCGCGAGGAAAGAAGCCCGGAAGCTTGCCTCGGCCCGGCCTGCGCATCAGACCACCTCTGGCGGATTCCCCAGCAGGCTGAGGAAATCCCCGGCCGTTCGCGAGGCCGCCCCGTGATGGATCGCCAGAACGGCCTGCCCGGCGGCCACCATGTGCCGACCAGTGGAGGGATTCCGCAACAGTTCCCGCAGAGGTTCGTGCAAGAGGGTTTCCATGGCCTGTCCATCCCCATCCTCCAGCACCAGCAGTCCCCCGGCGGTGCGGAGTTCCTCGACGAGACTGGTGAAGTTTCCCATATGGGGACCCACCACGGCAGGCACGCCCACCGCGATGGGTTCGGAAGGATTTTGCCCCCCCCGGCCGAGCAGACTTTTTCCCACCACGACAACCGATGCCAGGGCGTACCAGGCCCGCAGTTCTCCCGTGGTGTTGGCGATAAGAACCACCGGAGCGGAGAGGTCGGAAAGGTCCTCTGTCGGATCCGGCACCACCCGGTGCCGCAGGAGGGGACGAATCCCCAGGGAAACGAGATCCTTGGCCACGCCGCGTCCTCTTTCCGCGTGGCGGGGCACCAGCACGAGCCGCAAACCGGGAAATTCCTCCCGGAGCCTGAGCCAAACACGGGCGATCAACGCCTCCTCCCCCGCATGGGTGGACCCCCCGATAAGCATGGGACCGTCCCCTCCCTGCCCTTGCACTTCAAGCCACCCACGCAACGCCGCGATCTTGGCCTCGTCTCCAGCCGCCACGGTGTCGTCGTATTTGATGCTGCCAGGACAGAAAATCCGATCTTCCGGAACCCCGAGCCGCGCGAAGCGGATCCGATCGGCGGGAAACTGCACCGCCACCCGGTCCAACAGTCCATAAAGCGGTCGGGTGACGACCCGAAAAGAGTGAAATCTGCGTTCCGAGCGCCTGGAAAGCCTGGCGTTGGCGAGAACGACGGCACCGTTGCGGACTTTCACGGCCTGCACCAAATTCGGCCAGATCTCCGCCTCAATCAGAATGAGGATCCGGGGTCGGACCAGACGCACGACCCGGCCCGCGACCCAGGGCAGATCCACCGGATGATAGATGATCGTGGCGAGGTCCCTGAGTTCCTTTTCCGCGAGGCGGTAGCCTGTGGCCGTGGTGGTGGAAAAGACCAAGTCGAGGCCAGGAGACCGGGCCAGCAGGGCTCGGAGCAGTTTGGCCCCGACGAGGACCTCCCCGACGCTGACGGCATGCACCCAAAGCCTGGGAGCAGTCCCCGACTTCAGCCGGGCTTGGCGGGCGGCTCCATAGAAACCAAACCGCTGGGAGAGACTGCCGAAAAAATCACCCCGCCGGAGTCCCTTGATGAGGTATCCCGGAAACCCCACCACAAGCAAGACCGGCAGCAGGGCATTGTAGAGCCAGCGGATCCAAAGGGGCAGGCGGTCAGGAGTCGGCATGAGGGGAAGATCGATTCCGGAAGGTTGCCCCGGCGTCACAGGGGAGTCGGGCACACTTTCTTGGCGAAAGTTGGGGCGTTGTCTACGGGGAATCGGAGGAATCTCCCTCGCCCGGGACCTGGTCCTTCGCAAGCGCGAGATACGTGACTAGGGTTTCTCCATAACGACGCTCCCTCAGGGAATGCCAGACCGGAGCGGGAGGGAGACGGCTCTTGGACCAGGACTCGAGGACAAAGCATCCGCCCGGGCGCAAAAGAGTAGGCAGGGTCGGAGTCTCGAGCAGGGTTTTCAGTTCTTCCCGTTCCTCAGGTCCCCTGGCATACGGAGGATCGGCAAAAATAAGATCGAATCCCGGACTGGATGGAAGCGACCGCAGGATCTGGGAGACGCGTCCCGGACGGACCATGCCACCGGCCAGTCGGGTGGAGAGCAGGTTCTCCTCAATGATCCGGCAAGCGGTCGTGGATTCCTCAACAAAGAGGACCGAGGCCGCTCCCCGGCTTAAGGACTCGATGCCCAAGGCCCCACTGCCAGCGTAGAGGTCCAAGACCCGGGCTCCGGAGACCAGATCGCCCAGGCTCGAGAAAACCGCCTCCCGAACCCGGTCCGTTGTCGGCCGGGTCAGGGATCGGGGAACTTTCAAGGGCTGGCCGCCCGCCAGGCCGGTGATGACTCGCATGCGGGAATCCTTGCCCCGGCAGGGAGGTTTCGCAAGTGGAGGAGTGGCGCCCACTTCTTCCCCTTGATGAACCTAGGAGGCGCACCTGGCACCCCGCCGACAGGCCTCCTGATGATTTTTTTACGTATTGGAGCTTTTTCTGTCACAAAGGCATGCGAAGATTTCGATGTCAGTAAGTGTCAGAGAACCACCACTCTAGCTTCCATGCCCCCTGAAAACCATCATCCCTCTGCCGTGCCACTTCCTCAAGCGGTGACATTGGGGGTGGAGGATCTCGCTCCGGAAGAATCCCCACCCGTTGCGATGGTGGTGAATGCGGACACATCCAGCCCACCAGGGGAACCGGTCCTGAAAGCCATCGTGGCTCCAGAGGAAACTGTGATACCCCATCCGGTGGCGGCAGTGCGCGACCCCTGGGTGGAATATGCGATCCAGTGGCTCCGCCCGCGTCCGAAGCAAAATGACGCCGCCCAAAAAGTGTCGGCCTTCACCGTCGCGCTGGCGGTGCATGCGGTGATCATTTTTCTCCTCGGCCTCGTCATTCTGTCAGTGCCGTTGATCGACCCACCGGCACTCACCGCGGTGGTCGCGCCAGTGGATCCGACCATCGAGGTGGAGTCGGTCCAGTTGCAGAAAGTCCAGCGGGTCAGCCATGCCTCGAGCGCCTCGGCCACCCCGACGTTCACCATCACCTCGAATGCACTTTCCAACGTGGCCATCCCCGACTTCGATCGCAAGGCCAGTCTCGATGTCACGATCGGCATGCAGGGTTTCGGAGCGGACATGGGGCTGGGCTTCGAACCCGACGGCGTCGAATCGAAGGTCAACTTCTTCGGAATCAAGAGCAGCGGCAAACGCATCGCCTTCGTCATCGATGCGGAGAAGTTCATGCTTGAGGACAAGAAAGGCGGCATGCCCGCCTACGAAAAGGTGAAGGAGGAAATCGGCCGCATGCTTGCCGGTCTGAACCGGGCCACCGCTTTCAATCTCCTCGTCTACGAAGGGGGGCGGCTCGCCACGTTCCGTGACAAGCTGATCCCGGCGCAGCCCTCGGCGATCCGCGAAGCCTTGGCCTGGCTCGCGCCGCTGAACAAAGATTTCGACCGGCTCGGCATCGCGGCTTCGGCGGAATACAATTCCATGCAGGTGAAAGCCACGAACCTCGAGCCGGTGCAGGCTAAGGACATCTCGGGCTATCCCAAGGCCATCCAGGCCGCGCTGGAGATGGATGTGCACACCTTGTTCATCATCAACAGTGGCTGGCGCCACATGCACCGGACGCCCACGGAGAAAGAAAAGAAGGAGCTTGAGAAGCGCCGGGAAAAAGAATGGGACGAGAAAAAACAGGCCGAGTGGGCCTTGGCGGTGAAGGAGGCGCATGATTTCGTGGACAAGGAAAATGCCGCCCGCAAGGCCAAGGGGGTTCCTCCCAAAGTGATCGCCGACTGGTGGCCATTGGTCCGCCAGCGCTCCCCGAAAACAGCCTACCCTCCCTCCTACCGGGGCTACACACCTGAAGAAGTCGAGGACACCATCAAGCACTCGGTGTCCGATCTCTACCGGGACGCCAACAAGCCCCGCCCGGAGGTCAATGTGGTGCTTTTCATCGGTGAGGATGAAATGGTGTCCCCGGTGATCGAGGAGCATTTCAAAAACCTGACCCGCGGCAACCGGGGAAAACTCAAGGTCCTCAAAGGGCTCGCAGGCATCGAGGATGTCACCAAGGTGAAATAGCCCCCCTTCCCAACCTCAAAAAGACGCGTTCGCGGCAGCTGCTCATCCGGGAAAATCGGTGGCGGGGCGCAACAATCAGTGGCAGGTTTTACTTCTTCTACCGCCATTTGTCCATCGCACGCGGACACCTCCACATGACTCTGGATCAAGAAGATCTCGAAAACCGGCTCCGGGCAGCCCCTGCTGATTGGGAGGCACGGCTCGCTCTGGTGGAGTGGCATGTCTTTCAAGGGGACAAGGCATCCGCCCGCAAGGTGGTCAGAGAATCCCCCGATGAGGGCCCCCTCCCCTCGGACGTACAATTCCGCATTCACACTTTGCTGACCCGCCCCGTCAGGGAGGCCGAAAAACCTGGCGAGGAGGGGAAATCTCCAGGGAACAGCACCGCGTCCGCGTCTGATCGGATGGAGACGCAGGACAAAGGCGAACCTCACGCCGGGTCCCCCAACAGCCGGCCGCCCGCCCCAAAAACCGAAGCGCCGGAACCCCCAACCACGGTGGCCCCATCCCCGGAGGACGAAGCGACAAAGGAACACTCCCGCCTCTCTCTGGAAAACAAGGAATCTCTGGAATGGGCACGCAGTCGCCAGAAAAAGCGCCGACTGCGCGGCGAGAAGGTGTGCGACCTCCCCGAAGACCTGGATCATACCGATGCCCGGGCGCCCATCAAAGCGTTCCGGGCGGCGGTCCCCGACACCCCGGCGCATCTGGCACCGGCCCCTTTGGTTCGCCCCAAAAAAACTGACCACGCCGTGATCCGGGCTCGCAGCGGTCCCCTTGAAATTCCCGAACCGAGCGAAGATGATCTCCTGCTCAGTGAAATGCCACCCATTGACCGGCCTGCGGGAACGGCGGAAAAGATTGGGGCATTCACTCTCGCCATGATTGTGCATGCCGCCATCGTGGTCGCCTTGTCGTTTGTCGTCATCGCGTTGCCCATCATTCAGCCTCCCCAGTTGGTGGTAAACACGCAGTCCGACCGTGACCAATTGATCATTGACCAGAAAAAGCTCGTCAAACCGACGGACAAGCCCATGCCGAGCGCGGCGGCCCCGCACGAGGCCTTCATCATCAGTTCCACAGCGCCGTCGAACATGACGGTGCCGGACTTCGAAAACAAACGGACCGTCGATCTCGTCTCCCCCATCGCCGGACTCCAGATTGATGGCATGGGATTCAGTTTCAATGGAAAGTCAGGGGACACCTCCGATGTCAATTTCTTTGGCATCAAGTCGGGAGGCAACCGCATCGTTTTCATCATCGACACAGCGCCCGGCATGCTGGTGGACGAAAAAGGCGGGATGTTTGCCTATGACAAAGTTAAAAACGAAATCGGGATCATGCTGAACGCCTTGAACCGCGGCACCAGTTTCAATATCATCCTCTATCAGGGAGCGCGGGCCGCTTCCTTCCGTGAGAAACCAATCCCGGGACTGCCTTCCAACATCCGGCAGGCGCTCGATTGGATGGATCCGGTGAACCGGACCTACGAAGACCTCGGACTGTCCGGAGATTACATGGCCAATCCGGTGGTTCTTACCGACGGGGTGGGCCCGATCAAAGCCGCAGAGTGTCTGGGTTACACCAAAGCCATCCAAGCGGCCATGGAGATGGATGCCAACGCCATTTTCTGCATTGCCGGCGGCTACGAAACGATCCGCCGCCAGGCAGATGAAGAAACGCGCAAGAAAATGCGGGAAAATCCGGGAACACCGGGAAAGGTCGACCCCAAGGAACGCGAGGCTTGGCAACAGGCGGTCGACAAGACCCAGGTGTGGCTGGCCAAAGAGAACGCCGCCCGTGCGGAAAAAGGGCTCCCTCCGAAAGTGGTCCTCAATTTCTCCCAACTCGTCCGTGAAGTCACCGGAGCCACCCCGCCCCGGGCCGTGGGAGGAACGCCTTCTCCAGTCAAGATGCCCAGCATTCCCCCCTACACCCCCGAGGAAATCGAGCAGCATCTCCGCGAAATTTCGAAGGCCGTCGTCAGGCGTTCCCCCGGCAGCAGTGAGCCGTCGGTGCACTTGGTGCTCTTCCTTGGCAAAGGGGAAGACATTGGAGACCAAGAGGAACATTTCAAACGTTTGACCCGGCAGAACCACGGCAAACTGAAACTGCTTCGTGGGTTGGAGGCATTGAAAAACGTCACCGGCAGCCAGTGACGAAGCCTCCTGGGCGGCCTTCCCAACGAACCGGAAACCGCCCGGGATGCCCGTTCTGAAGGGACGGATTCATGCCGGTTGCAAACCCGGTCTGGCACGGCATTTTTCCCGTCACCAACTCAGGCAAATCCGGGCCACCGGATTGCCACCCTCTCCCATGCGTTACCGACTCATCACCTTTCTCGTTTTCGGAGCCATCCTCACCGCCGTTGGTGAGTGGGATCTGCGCCACAACCGTTTTGACTTCACCCGCCGACTGGACAGCCGTTGGTTGGAATTCTGCGCGGGCAACGTTCCCGACCGGATCACCAAACCCGCCGTCACTCTAATCGCCATCGACGATGAGTATCAGCCCCTCATCGAGGACAAATTTTCGCGCCTCGACTGCGCCGCCATCCTGGATGCGCTGGATGATTTCGAGCCTCCGGCGGTGGCCTTTGAACCGGCGGTGAGTTTCGATGAGAGCCGGGCCATCATGCCCCTCAAGGAGGCTGCCTTAAAACTGCCGCGAATCGTTCTCGGAGCCACCGTGGAGGATGGCCCCGCTCCGGCCAAGGCCCCGAAGCTGACCTTTCATCCCCTTACCAAAGTCTCGGGAGACATCGCCAAAGTGCCGCTTTTCACCCACACTGCGAGCGGTCCCGACGAGGAACTGCTCGCCAATGGAGACCCCGCGTTCACCCGCATTGAGTTGCAGGAAGACGCGGTCTCCGGTCTGGTGGACAGCATCCCCCTCTTGGCAAGGCAGGGAGACCAGATCGTGCCCTCATTTGTTGTGGCAGCTTTGGCCGCCACTTTGCCGGGGGGACTGGACAATGTCGAAGTCAAACTCCCGGCGGCAGGCCAACCCAAAGGCACCATCCAGATCGGGGAACACCTCCGCATTCCCATCGATTCACGGGGGCACATGAAAACCTTCCGCCACAATGGACTGGCGGAGTCCCAGATCAAACGGATCTCCGCTTCCGAAATGTTTCTCGCCGATTCGACGGACCCGGCGGTGAACGCCCAGCAATTGGACCTTCAAGACGAATTTGCTTCTCTCAAGGAAAACCTGGTGGTGATCGGCAATGACCATTCGGCGGACCGCCATGTCTCGGTGGACGGCGAGACCAAACTTTCTCAGGTCGGCTTGCTGACAAGAGCCCTGGCCACGATCCAGAGCGGCCGGTTTATCAGTCAATGGTCTTCTCTGGGACGTGTTCTGGGAATTCTTGTGATCTTGGGTTTGGCCTTCATGCTGTTTCGGAAAAATCGTGGAGCCGTGCTGGGATGGGGGCTCCTGGGGACCTTTCTTTTCTTTGGGATCGTCATGCTGATCTTCAAAAACACGCTCCTCTGGACCCCTCCCTTTGTTTTCATGGGACTTCTCGGAGTGATGATTGTGTCCGGCCTGATCCTGCCGGCCAGTTTCAGCCCCAGCAAGGAAGAGTAAGCCCGGCGGCCGGGGGTCGCGGTGGATCCAGCCGCGGGGTCGCAAAGAAGTAGCAAAGAGTTCGCCCACGGCATTCCCCGCAAGAACAACCAAGGACCCGGACGACCAGCGACCTGCGGAGATCCGCAAGAAAAGGATGAGGGACAAGGACAGGCGTTCATCTCCCTCCCCTTCCCCACAAAGAGGGAACGAAAAAGGGGCGGCACCTTTTCACGGTGCACGCCCCCAATGGTTCGAATCCAGAGGATCGGCTTAAAAAACAGCCCTTACTTCTTAGGTTCCGGTGGGGTGGAAGCTTTCTTCAACTCATCCACCAACGACTGGGCCTGCTTGGCGGCGTTGACGGCATTGGTCGCAGCCTTCTGCGCAACATCGGCAGCGGCCTTGGCATCATTGGCAGCTTTCTGCGCATCGACAAGAACTTTGGCTGGATCCAGCTTGGCGGCAACCGGCGCCGCAGGCTTGGCGGGCGGCGTCGGCGCTGGAACAGGCTTGGCGGGCGGCGTCGGCGCTGGAACAGGCTTGGCGGGCGGCGTCGGGGGCGCTGGTTTTGCGGGTGCCGGGGCAGGCGCGACCGCAACCACGGGCGCTTCTTTCCAGCCGATATTCACGGCGAGACCAGGCAGGGCGACCTCGAGCTTTTTGGCACCGGCTTCCGTGACCTGGGTTTGCCAGAGGAAGATTTTTTTCAAATTCTTCAGACCTGCCAGCTTCATGACACCGGCATCGGTGACTTTGGTGCCATAGAGATTGAGATACTCCAATTGGGCCAGATTCTTCAGGTGGTCCAAGCCAGCGTCAGTGATACCGGTGTTTTCCAAATGCAGACGGGTCACACTTTTAAGATCACCCACGCTGGCAAGGCCGGCATCGGTGATTTTAGTCCGGGCGAGATCCACCCATTTGATTTGGCCGGCCAGAGGTTTGAGAGCCACCAGACCGTCATCCTTGAAGTCGGCTGCCACATTGAGCGCGCTGAACCGCAGGTCACTGGTGTCCTGAGCAATCTGCATGAGTGAGGCTCCCGCCTTTTCGACAGCGGCAATGACAGGGGCGGCGGCCTTGATTTTGGCTTCGATTTGTTTGGGGTCCTCTTTGGCGGCAGCGGTGGAGGCCAGAGCGGCTTTCGGTGGATTTTTTAGAAGTTCTTCAATGGTCTTGATAAGCCCTTCCGCGGGCTTGGCATCGACCACTTTGAGATCCGGTTTGGCGCCAGTCTGGATCCAGAGCTCCAACAGCGCGATTTCTTCTTTTGTCAACTGAGGCTCATCACTCGGAGGCATGTGCTCGTCATCATCCCCAGGCAGGTGGATACGTTCCATGGCGAGGGAACCTTTGGCATCCCCGGCTTTGATCGCGGCCCCGTCCCCTCCTCCTTTCAGAATGGCCTCAAGGGAATCCATGCGGAGCTTGCCTTTCTGCTTGTCCGCGCCATGGCAACTGACGCATTTGGATGCGATCACCGGAGCGACGACATCTTTGTAAAGCTGGGCATCTTTCAGTTCCACGGCGGAAGCGGAAGAAAAGGAAAATGCTCCAACCATGGAAACACTGGCAAGGAGTAGGGTTCGTAGAGAGGTCGTCATGGCAGGCGGGTATTCAGGATGTATGAAGAAACCAGAAAAACAATAAGCATGCAGCCCCAAGAGGCAACCCGAAACCGATCCCGCAAACGCGGATACCTTCCCCGAGGGGAATCATCGCCCGTTTTATGGCTTGCCAAAGCGGTCATATCCCCTCCAAGGTGGCGCACTGTTTTGTTGCACTCCCACCCATGAGCGACCCGATCCCCGACAATCCTTACGTTTTGAATGAGGCGGACATCACCGAGCCTCCCACTCATTGGTTGAAACGTCTTGGTTATGTGGGCCCCGGGTTCATCCTTTCCGCCAGCATCGTGGGTTCGGGCGAACTCATCATGACCACTTCACTGGGAGCCAAAGCCGGCTTCGTCACCCTTTGGGTCGTGCTGCTCAGCTGTCTGGTGAAAGTGGCGGTGCAGTTGGAATTCGGCAAACATGCCATCTACTCGGGTGACACCGCCTTCTCCGCTTTCAATAAGCTACCCGGTCCCCGCTTCGGCAAAGCAAACTGGTCCATCTGGACCTTCCTGCTGCTCATGATCCTGAAATTTTTCCAAGTGGGGGGCGTGATGGGAGGCATCGTTCTGGTGATGAAACTGGCGTTGCCAGGGGTTGGAGGTTCGCTGGATTCCTGGCTCTGGTGCGGCGTGATTGGACTGTCCGTCTCGCTCCTGGTCTACCGGGGTTATTATGCCCCGATTGAAAAGGCCTCGATCGTGCTCATCGGCCTGTTCACCCTGACGACACTGGCGGCGGTCTTTCTTCTGAGCAGAACGCCTTACGCGGTGTCATGGGCGGACATCGGCGGAGGACTGACCTTTCATCTTCCGGCCGCCGCCGTCGCCGTGGCCATCGCAGCCTTTGGGATCACCGGAGTCGGCGGCGATGAGATCATCATGTACAATTACTGGCTCCTCGAAAAAGGCTATGCCGCCAAGACCGGCCCCCGTCGGGAAACCGAGGAGTGGGTTCACCGCGCCAAAGGTTGGATCCGCATCATGTATCTGGACGCCCTCCTGGCTATGGTCGGCTACACGGTGGTGACGGCGGCCTTCTTCATCCTCGGGGCGGCAGTGTTGCACCGGCAAGGTGCGGATCCCGGAGGGACCGATCTCATCAAAACCCTGAGTTCCATGTATACCGAGACCCTGGGTCCTTGGGCGAGCGGTCTCTTCCTCGGCGGCGCCTTCGTGGTGCTCTACTCGACACTCCTTTCCGCCCTTGCGGGATGGTCCAGGCTTTTCACCGATGTTTTCGCCCAGATCGGGCTGCTTGATTTCAAAAATGGCCCCCAGCGCCGCCGCATCGTCGCCTGGATCGCCTGGGTGGTTCCGGTGCTCTGGGGTTTGCTTTATTTGAAATTTGAAAATCCGGCTTACATGGTCAGCCTGGGAGGGATCGCCACCTCCGCCATTCTCCTGATTGTGGTTTACGCAGCGATCCACTTCCGCTACCGACTCCTCCCCCACTCTCTGAAGCCGACTCGATTGTATGACGTGGTTTTCTGGGTCAGCATCGTCTCCATTCTCATGGTCGGTGTTTACAGTTTCGTGCAGTCCCTTCCGAAGTCCGCGGCCACACCCGCGCCGGCCACCGCGACTGAGCAAGTCTCCGCCAAATCCTGACGCCCCATGAGCGGCCCCCTTCCCGTCGAACTTGCCCTTTGCGCCGTCCAACTCGACATCGTCTGGGAGGATCGTCCCGCGAACTATGCCCGGGCCGAGGCCCTTCTCGCTCCGGTGATGCCTCCGCCGGGTTCCCTGATCGTCCTACCCGAGATGTTCGCCACCGGATTCAGCCAGAAGGTGACGGCAACCGTCGAGCCCGAGCACGGTCCGACGGCGACTTGGCTGAGGGATCTCGCCCTGCGAAGCGGTTGCGCGGTGCTCGGAGGACTGGTCCGTCCCGGTCTGGAAGACGGCGCGATGGGGCGGAACGAGCTGGTTGTTTACGCACCGGATGGCGACGAGCTCGCCCGCTACCAAAAGATCCGAACCTTCCGTTACACCCGGGAGTTTCAGCACTACGAGCGGGGAAGACAGATTTCCCTCTTCGAGTGGGGGGGATTCCAGATCTGCCCTCTGATCTGCTATGACCTGCGATTTCCCGAATTGTTCCGCCGCGGCGTTTCCCTTGGCGCGCAGATGTTCATTGTCATCGCCAGTTGGCCGGCGGTGCGGGAGGACCATTGGGTGACCCTGCTCCGCGCCCGGGCGATTGAGAATCTTGCCTATGTCCTCGGCGTCAACCGCGCCGGGAGCGATCCTTATCTCGACTACCCTGGACGGACCATCCTGATCGATCCTCACGGGACGGTCATTGCCGATGCAGGGGAGGAAGAAGGTACCCTGACAGCTCCGGTGCGACGTGATGTCGTGGAGGACTGGCGCCGGGAGTTCCCCGCCCTGATGGACATCTGTCTTGATGAGGTTTGAGGTTGGTCGACCTCATCAGAGCCAAAGCAAAAGCCAGCCGGCAGCGTTAAGAACCCTCAAGAGGGGAGGGGAGAGTCCTCAAACATGCCGACTGGCTTTCAAATGGGGAAACTTCAGTCTCCAGAGGCTCCCCTTCACGGCGGAAGCAGGAGCACTCGGGTCACTAGGATTTGCCGTGGAATTCTCGCCTGTGACAAAAAAATTAGGCCTTCAAATAGTATCGTCTGGAATGGGCCCTGCCGACTTTTGGTCGAAAATCCTTGCCGCGGCAAACTTCCCGGATCATGCTGGCAGGCCAGATGTAGAAACCGACATGAAAACCAGCCCCTTGCTCACCATCGCCCCCTTGTTGCTGCTTCTTTTTTTTGCGGCGCCTTTGCTGCCTTCCCAGCAGGAGCCCGAAAAATCTCTCGGCACTTCCAATCAATTGGTTTCACTTGAAATCACCAACCCCGGCGGCATGGAAGTGGCCATCCTATGGGTGAATTTTGAAGGGCAGGAGCAGGATTTTGGAATGGTGCCGCCACAGGGAACAGCAACATTACAGACCTATCAGGGGCATCTCTGGCATTTCAAACAAAATGGCAAACTGGTGTCCCGCTACCGGGCCACGGCCGCGCTCCAGCAAACGTGGACGATCGGGAGGGAAGCGACCGCGCCGAAAGGGAGCACCCAAGAGCCTCCGGCTCCCGCGCCAGACCTGAAAGCAGCGGTTCCCCTTGCCGGTGCGGAAACAGGCTCGCATTTCACCAAGCAACAGGCGAATGCTTTTGTCGCCTACCACAATGAGAAGCGTGCCGAGGTCGGGGTCGCCAAGGTCATTTGGTCCACAGAACTGGCCCGCGAGGCGCAGGAGTGGGCCGACCACATGGCGGAGACGGGAGAATTCGAGCACCGTCCCCGCCAGGGGGCCAACGCCACGCAGCACGGAGAAAATCTCGCGGCGGGGTTCGGGGGCGGCTACGATGTCCTGAGTGGAGCCCGCGATTGGTATGGGGAGAAACGGCTGTATGTGGATGGCTCGGCAGTGACGCAGACCTCCTACCTCAAGACAGGTCACTACACCCAGATGGTCTGGAGCCAGACCAGCGAGATCGGAGCGGGAGTGGCGGTGGGAAAACGCGGCCAACTCAAGGGATGGACGATCGTGGTCTGCAACTACAACCCTCCGGGGAACATGCTGGGTCAGAAGCCCTACTGAGAAGGCCCTGATCCAAGGAGGCAGACCGTGCAACTGCGGGCGCCATGGGCGCCAATGACAAGGCATTGCTCGATGTCGGCGGTCTTGGAAGGACCGCAAAGAAACAGGCCGAAACCGCCGGTGAGAGCCCCGATGCGCTCGTATGCGGCATGCATGGTGCCAACGAGGTTTTTGGCTTCCAGCACGATCAGCAAATGCTCGGCGACAAATGGCAACACCCGGTGAGGACCCAAAGCGGACTCATCCAGCCAGATCGCACCGTTTTCGCACACTCCAAAACGGCCGGGGAGCACTGCTGTGTGAATCCCTTCCAGCTCATGGGGATCGCTCCTCGCGGCAAGATCAAAGGTCCCCTTCAGTTCCTCCACGGTGGAGGCGATCTGGCCACCGCTGGGAACGGTTCGGTCCAACCAACTTGAGGCATCCGGCAGGCTCGTCCCAGCAAACCAGGAGGCTCCCACCATTTCCAGCAAATCGGTGAATGCCTCCATGGTGACGGCTCCGGGAACCGCATGGAGAGGAGCAAGATCCGGCAGCGGGAGCGCCTCGGGCTGCGCAGACCGCACAGCCTGGAGGATGTCGGAACGGGATGTCATGTCTGAAGAACCACCTTACATCCGATCGGACTCCGGCGAAAGCGTCAGCCCGAAACTTCCCATCAGGCATTGGCCTGAATCATGATCTGGTCCCCCACCTTGGCATCCCAGGCTCCCCAGGAATAACACTCTTCAATGACGGGCAAACGGATCAGAGGATCCGCCTCGGACGCGATCCACGCCAGACGGACCCGGGCGATCCGGGTGGTGCTGCCGGTCAGTTTGCCTCCAAATCCCAGACGGTCGAATTCAGAAGCTCTGAGGACCACTCTTTGCGGGAGGCCCCGATCGCGGGAGAGAGGCAGGGACAGGTAGACTTCGACTGCGGAGTCCGGCTTCCAGGGATTGTCGATATCCTCGAGCTCCGCTCCCCGGCGCAGGATCAATGTTAAATCTTTCGGCGCCCCGGCATTGTCAGCCATGAACTGCTCCAAGGAATCGTCCGCAAGCTGGTGATGGAGATGCCAGTCGAGCAGAAATGTCCCCGGAATAACCTCCACCACACACCACCGAAAATCTTTGTCGCTGGTGGACTCTCTGACATCAAACACACCAAACCACAGGCCCGATCCCGGGTCACGCATCCGGCCGACCCAATCGGCATGAGCGAGCACAGGCAGCTCGGGAAATCTCGCGTAGTAGGATTTCATGGCCGTTTCCACACCGGGGGATGGAATCACCGAGGACATGCGATCCAGGATGGTCCCGGCGACATAGAACTGCTCAAGCAATTTCCGACCGGCTGCCTCCAAAACCTGTTCGGGAGACATGCCCGGGCTCAGCGGGAGAACACAGGGCTTGGTGACCACCATACCCTCGGCGGCTTGTCCCGAAGTCGGCACGACAGCCGCGGGACGGCTTATTTTATTGGGCATGAGCCACTCTTTCACTGCCGGATAAATGACATCCCGTTTCAACCACCCCAGGCAACCCAACGCACCCAGTACCAGAATGGTGATGACTGCTTTGGTGACTCCCCTGCCGGTTGGCTGCGCCCTCCCTGATGGAAAGTCTGAGGCCGGCAGGTATTCCGGACCGGACTTGACCACCGGCGGTGCCGAAGGAGCCACGGTTTCCCGGGCCGGAGCCAATGGCATCGTCACTTGGGGGAGCGGATGAACCACCGCATGCACTGGAAATTGGGGTTCCCAACCGGGAGCCCGGGTTTCCGGATCCAAGGGCCCTGGCACCTTGAAGGAAGGTGACGGATGGTGGGGAGGAAGCGGCAGGTGGTTGTCGAATTGTGAGGGAGCCGCTCCAGCGATGGAAGCACAACCTGTTTGCTGGGGAGGCACCGGAGAGGGCGCCACCGCCGGAGGCGGCACGACAGGAAAGGCTTCCGGTTGTGATGAAGCCATCATGGGGGGAGCCTGATGGAGGCCAGGAGCAGGATGGGGGGGAGCCGGCTCTATTTGCGGGGCCACCGTGTAAAACTGCGGGGTTCCCGACATGTCAAAACGCTCCCAAGCGATCACGGGAACCCTGCAATAAACACAAGATCCCGAGATTCCGAGGTGTTTCCGTTTCAACCGCAACTTGCCTCCACAGGCATAACAACCTACAAAAAGCTGCGTTTCTGCATCGCCCACTCCCGCGGAATCCAGCATGGGCTGGGGGGCCGCCGCCGCAGTCCAAGGACTGGCGGCAGGGGAAGCATTGGGTTCTTGGGGTCGCATGGTCGTGCGAGGCTCCGGTAAGGAAAAGGGCAGGGCCTAAGGCACCGGTGGCAGATCAGAAGGTTGTGCGGCAGGAGTGGGGACACTTGATGGCCTTGCAGAAGGTTCCACATGCTCCACAGGGGCAACGGATTTCCACGGCCACCAGCCTTGTTGGGTCACCCAGGGCATCCAGAGATCCTTCGTATAAAACCCCGCCGTGCCGGCACCACCAAAGAGCAGCACGAAGAGCACCCAAAAGAGGACGCCCCCGCGCTTGGAAGGTGCCTTCTCCTGCGTTGCTGGACGGAAGGCAAAAAGCTCATCCTCCTCGGCAACCGACGTTTTCTGGCCTGCGGATTCTTCCACCGGGGGAGCCACGGGGGGAATGGGCATGGGTTCCAAACCCGGGTCTTCATCCTTGATGGTCGGTGAGGTCTCCGCAGCCGGGAGAGGGATGGATTTGAATGACGCCAATCCCCCTCCGGGAAGTGGAAAGTCCTGGGGCGGTTCCAAGGCTTCCTCAACGTCATCAGGACTCCCGGCGGGTTGGCTGATTTTGGTGACATTGGCCGCCCAGTCGGAAAGCGCCTTTTCCCAGGGATCCTTTTGAACGGGAATGTCAACGGAAGATGCCTGGTGATCCCCCCCGGAAGAAACTGCTGACGACACCTCTTGGGAGGCATCCTCAAGGGAGCCCGCTTCGCTTGGTGGCGTGGGAGAAGCAGCCACGTTGCCGCCGAACCCACGCCCCCAACCGGACTGGGGACCGAAGGAGGGCAGACCTTTCAGTAATGGGCTATTTCCAGCAAGAGGGAGAGACTCCGTAGGCGGGGTTGGCTCCGCATCTTCGGCGGGGGGGACAATGGGTGCCGGAGGCGGGGATATCGCAGAGGCACCCAACATTTGTTTCAAATCAAACGGAAGAGGCCTCGCAATCTCCTCGCCAGAAATGCCCAATTTGGGAAGACCCGAATGACCCATCGGTGGGGTCGCCACTGAGGCCGCGGGCACTGAACCAAAACGGGCAGCCCATTTTGAAGTGCCTTCCGGCGCCCCCGGCGTGTCAGAAACAGAAATGGCATCCAATGAAATCGGCCCGATGGGAGAAGCCGGTTCCGGACCGGACACGGCTTCCTCCGCCACAGCGTCAGCAAGCTGCGGGGCTGCTTCCGGCACGAGGTCCAAGAAGCCCACCTGTGGATGAGTGTCATTGCCTTCATCATCCAGACCGTCAATGTTTGGCAACTTCACCCGCCAAGGGTTGATGAAGTCTTCCTGAATTTCCTCGGTTTTGGGCGAATCCATCCCCACAATCGGAAGGGAGGCTGCAGGTTGGAGAACCTGTCCGGTCAGGGACAGAGGAGCCGGAACCACCAGGGGAACAGACGGCTGGACGGAGACCGTGGGACTAGTCCCTCCGCGGAAAAATCGCTGCAGGATCACCTCGCCATCGTCCTCAATGGCGACGATGGGAGTCTCGCACCACACGCAACTGCCCTTCACTCCGAGATTGTCCCGACGCAAGTTCAAAGGCTGTTGACACTCCGGACACATCAAGTCCAGCACTTGAGGATCGGAAACATCCGCCGCCGGAGGCGTTTTCACGGGGGCTGGCGAGGCGGGGATTTCATCCACCAAAAGTGGACCGGGCGAGGTGGGTGGAGTGAGCAAGGTCTCTCCAAAACCACGGAGGGCCGCGCCTGCCAAAGGAGAGGAGGCCTTTGGAAATTCAGCAAAGGGCGATTCTTCCGTTGGCGAAGCGGAATCAGCGTCCTCCATCGCAGATTCGCCCTGAGGGGATTCGGTCACAGGAGGACGACGATGGCGCGCCAAGGAAGCGAGCCACTGGCTGCGAGCCAGCAAATCATCGCCTTGAGGAAGGGGCGGCACTTCCGCAGCCACTGGTTCCAGCGGCACCGAATCTGTCTCAGCTTGATCTAGGGATCTGGCCTTCGCAGATTCCTCTGCCGGAGCAGAAGGGGTCGTAAAGGACTCCCAAGCGCCGGAAAATGGCACGGTGGTTTGGTCCGGCGATTCGTCATCAGGAGGTAAGGGAGTCCCGGTGACGGTGGGCGCGGCAATTCCAGGGTTGAGGAGAGGAAGGGCCGCGAGAGCCGGACGCTTCCCTGAGAAAGGAGCACTGGGCGCTTCCATTTTCAGCCCGGAAGGTTGAGAAGATCCCAATCCGGAAAGCTTGGGCATCGCCAGCAAGGCCTCAAGAGGGCTGAGTTTCTTCGGAACCGCCGTCCCATCTGCCGCATCAGTCGGAGAAGACTGCAACGAAGGCGCAGCCACGGCCGGTTCCGAGGGAGCAATGGGAGGCGGAGCGGTCGAAAGGATCCCGGTTGGCGCCATCGGTGAAGGCGCTTCCGGTGAAGGCGCTTCCGGCGTTGGCGTTACGAGCGTTGGCGTTACCGGCGAAGACGTTGGCGTTACCGGCGCTGGCGTTTGGACCGTCACCGGAACTGAAGGGAAGGCGGACACCGGTGGAGAAGCGACCTGGGCGGAGGCAGGCCGTGCTCTGGCGCTGACCATCGGCTCCTTGGAGCCCAGCAAATTCACAGCCAATGGCAAAGGAAGACCAATCTGAATTGGGCCGCTTGGAGGGACGGATGCCGCCATCGGAAAGTCAGCCGGAAGAGGCGGAGGCCCCGGTTCCTCCGGGATGGGGACTTTTGTCGATCCTTCAGATGAGTCCGGAACAGGAGTATCTGCCATTGCGCTGGGAAGTTCCGGAGCAGGCGTCGAAAACGACGTCCCCGCCGGCACCGGAAGGGGAAGTGGATCTTCCTTGCTTAAGGCATCGGAATTGGTGGGGGAAGAAAAACCGCCTGAATTCGCCTCGGGCGAAAGGCGCTGGGCGACTATCCCCCATGACAGATCATCGACATTGGCGATGTCGAATTGGACTTCGGGTCCCACAGTGACAAGCCGGGGCGATTCCTGCATGATGGCTGGCTGGGGAGCGGGGGTAAAGTTTCCTACGGCTGGCAGCAGCAGTGGGGGCGCCTGCATCACCGGTGGTGAGAGAAGGGCTTGTTCATCAGCCTCGCCTGATCCGGAAACCGGCGCCTCTCCATACACTGTACCGCGAGCTGCCTGAAAATCATCCAAACTCTCAGCAAGGGATTCAGGAAGAGGGGGAGGCCCGGAAGGAGTTCTCTCCGAAACAGACTCAACATCGGCACTGGCAAGCCGCTCGACCAAAAGAGGAGGAACCAGAGGAGCTACCATCTGGTCCTTGGTCAGACTTCCGGCCTCATCACGGGGGGAGGAAGCCACCGCCGTGGGCGCGGTCTCCACAATGGCCACCATTCCTGAGCGGATGGGTTCCTTGAATAGCTCAAAGCCAAAATCTTCAAAACCCGGAGGGGTCAGCACCACACCTTCATTCTCATCTTCAACGACATCAGCCGCAAGGTCCTCTTTTTCAAGCGAAGTATTTTTCGAGGTGGCAATCTGCCCGTCCAGTGCGGGAGTGAGCCCCCGCTCGATCTCTTTGCTTTCAAGAGGCGAACCGGGAAGAGTGAGCGGACTGACCGTTGCTGAAAGAGCTAGCGCTTCCTCCACCGCGAGTGGCCTGGGCTGGCGTGAATCCCCTGAACTCTCTACCAAGGACTCCTCCCACTTCCCTCCAGCGAGAGATTTGCGGAGTGCCGCCGAATGCCGGAACCCAAAGGATTCCAACACTTTGCCAAACGGCTCAGGCTTGGCAGATCCGGCATTGGGCGTTGGAGGTTCCATGAAAAAATCGTCTGCGTATGAATAGGCCAATAATTTATCATTATTATAGCGAATTTTGGCATTATTCAAATTGTTTTTGATAACAGGACGGTATATTTCAAGAACCTTGATTGCAGCCATGGCATCATTTCCTTTGCGACTCCTCCCTCTTTTGCTACTCGCCCTGTCAGGCAGTGCGCCGGGCCTTTCCGGTAAAGAAAAAAAACCTGACGGAGTTCTTCCTCCTCTCAGTGAAGCCTCCGCCCATCGGATTGGCCAAAAAATTTGGCAGAACGAATGCGCGGGCACCATTGAAGGATTGACGAGTTGGAACAGTGGCGAGGATTTCGCTTCGCTCGGGATCGGACATTTCATCTGGTATGTGAAGGGGCGCCGGGGGCCGTTTGAGGAAAGTTTCCCCCAACTCATCGCCTACCTGAAGGATCAGCGTGTGGCCATGCCGCAATGGCTCGCCAACCAGACCTCTTGCCCATGGACATCGCGCCAGGGGTTCTTGGCCGAACAGAAAAGCCCCCGCATGATCGAACTGAGGAAATTCCTCGCCAACACGGTGCCCCAGCAAACCGCTTTCATAGTGCGCCGCCTGGAAGCCAGCCTGCCCGCCATGATTCGCCTTACACCGGAGGCTGCTTCCCAGAGTCGGCTTCAGGGCTGCTTCCGGGCCGTTGGCGAAAGCCCCCAAGGCGTTTACGCGCTGATCGACTACGTGAATTTTAAAGGAGAGGGAACCAAAAAGGAAGAACGCTACCGGGGCCAAGGCTGGGGGCTGCGGGACGTTCTCTTGGAGATGCGGGGGCAACCCCGCGGAGCCGCCGCTGCCAATGAGTTCGGTGACGCCGCAAAACGGGTTCTGAGCCGCCGGGTGGCCAATTCCCCTCCTGAACGGGGTGAGCAACGCTGGCTCCCCGGCTGGCACAACCGTTGCGACACCTACCGGCGTCCGCTTTGAAGCCCATGGCTGGCTCCGCCCAATCCCCCCCGCAACCGCTTCGTATTCTCGCCATCGACCCGGCATTGCGGAACACCGGGTATGCGGTGCTGACAGTGGATCCCGGGGCTCGAAGGCCGGTCTTCCGCGCCCTTGCCTATGGGGTCATCAGTAATAAGCCCTCCGTGCGCCCGTCCGGCTGCCTTGTCGCCATCCATGCGGCTCTGGACGACATCATTACGGAATACAAACCGGAGGAATGCGCCGTCGAGGGAGTCATTTTTGTGCAAAGCTACCGCACCGCCATCACGCTTGGCGCGGCCCGCGGAGCGGCGATCCTGGCCGCCGCCCGAAACGGGTTGTCAATCTTTGAATACGCGCCGCGCCGCGTCAAACAAGCCATTGTGGGCAAGGGATCCGCTGACAAGCAGCAAGTGGCCTTCATGATCCGAGCCCTGCTTTCATTGACGGAAACGCCGACGCCCGATGCCGCAGACGCCCTCGCGATTGGTCTGGCCCACCTTCACGCGAGGGAACGCCCCGGAGGACTGGCCAAGGACATCGTCCCGATCTGAATCAGGAGGGAATCACCCGTCAGGCCGCCTCTTTGCTGTCCTCGCGAACCGGATCGCGGTCTTCCCGGCCCGATTGCATCATCCATGCGTTCCGCTGACGGGCGGCCATACGGCGATAAAGGGCAAAGTTCATCTTTTTGACCTCTTCACCACTTCCGGGCATGTCTTCCCATGTCCGCCCATCGCAGGTTCTTTCGTTCCACAGGCACTCGGGACCAAGGAAACTCTCCACTCGGTTGCTGGTATCTGATTCACTCACCCCCTTTCGGACGACCGCCTGGATGAATCCTTACATTCAGCCTGTCAAAACACCCCACATGCAGGCTCCCCAGAAATTCAGGGCTCCGGAGGACGGTGTTCCTGCGGAAGAAATTCAAAATTTAAACAATTTTTGCACAAACCCTCCGAGCGGTGGCGCTTCCCTTATGGAGATGACACTGCCATGAATCCGCCAGAAACACCTGCTGATCTCAGAGACCTTGAGAGCAAACTGTCGCAACTGCGGCCTGCGCCGCTGTCGGGCTCCCTGCTGCGTCACCTCTCGGAATCATTGTCAGAAAGCCATTCCACGGTGGAATCTCCGGTATTTCGTCTCGTCGCCCCTGAGTCCGATGCCTCCGGAGATACCGATCGGATCATCTGGCTCCGCTTTCTTCCCGTGGCCGCTGCCGCCTGTGCCGCCATCGCGGTGCTCCTGCTATCCCGCGCCACTCCCGAAGCCCCTGCCCGCGTCGTTCAGAATGCCCCTATTTCCGCCGAATCCCCCGCGGCAACACCATCGCCCGCTCCCCCCGCCGCCGCTCCGTGGACCGGAAGCGGTTTCCAGCCGGTCTCGATGCAGCAACATGTCCAATCCGCCAATGACCATGGAATTTTGGAACTTCGGGACAAAGGCCCGGTTCGCGAGATCCACCTCCAAATTGAAGAGACCCAGCAATGGGCCGACCCGGAAACCAGCACTCAAATCCGGATCATCCAGCCCCGGCAGGAAATTCTTTACGTCCCCGTCACTCCCCGCTGAAACCCCGCCCACCGACCGCCATGAAAACGCGCCTATCATCAGTCATCGCCTGGATCGCCTGGATCGGAGCCCCATTGGCTCTACCCGCGCAAGGCGCACCACCGGAGCCCCCACCCGCCAAAAAGCCACCGGCAGAGCAGGACGCCCAACCCGACAAACCACACCCCAAAGATCCTGGAGAAGGGCACGGCAAGCCCAAGGTTGAGCGCCATGAAGAAAAACGGACCTTCCTCGGCGTGGTGATCTCCCCGGTCTCGCAACCTCTGGCGGACCACTTGGGATTGCCCGAGGGGTTCGGTCTTCAGGTCGACCATGTCATGAAGGACAGTCCGGGAGCACTTGCGGACATTCAAGAACATGACATCCTGACCAAATTCGATGACCAACTCCTGACCACACCCGAGCATCTCGCTCTGCTGGTGAAGTCCAAAAAAGCCGGCACCAATGTTCAGCTGACACTGATTCGACGGGGCAAGGAACAGACCGTCGCCACGGTCCTCCAGGAAAAGTCCTTCCCGGTCGAGGAGACCCCCGGCCACGGAGGCCCCGGCTGGGGCAAAGCCTATGGATTCGAGCGGATGCCCGAAGAAATCCGCAAGCACCTTGATGAAGCCGTGCGCCACATGCCTTGGCAGGGATTCCCCGGAGGAGAAATGCCGCCTGGATTCAACCCCCCCGGTCGTGGCACTCCTCCCATGAACCATCCCCGGCCCAATGAGCCGGAGGCCAAGCAACCCAAAAAGCCGCAGTCCCCCCATTCTCCGGAACAACCCGGCAAACCATCAGAGAGCCCCAAACCTTCCCAGTCTCCCGAGAAACCGGCGTCCGCTGACAAACCACCCCAGATATCGGTGCGTCCCGGCTTCCCGGTGTCTGTTTTCGCCGCCGCCTCCATGGTGCAGATCAACAATCCTGAAGGATCGGTTTCCATATCCTCCAAGGATGGCAAGCACAGCATCACGATCAAAAACAAGACGAACGAAACCATCTATGACGGGGACTATGATCCCGCCAAAGGTTCGCAAGGCCTGCCTGAAAAGGCACAGGAAACTTTAAAAGAAATGAAACTGGACGATCTCAAAGTCATCGTGCCTCCCACTCCGGACGGACCACCGGCCGCCAAAGGAGAGGGCATTTCCAGCCCCCGCCCTTCCACCCCAAAGCGCTCCACCGAGCTTTTTTAACTTCCCCCCAGAAAGAAGCCCGGATGCCCGACCCCTGGGTATCCGGCAGGAGCCGCAGCCGGCGTACCCTCCGCAGGCTGCGGCTCTATTTGTGCCACCCGTCATGGCCGGGACCCTTTCCACCGTCGAGGCAGTCAGTTCCATGGAATGAGCCCGGCCTCCGGTCCCCTTGGAAACTTCCCGATTCGGGGAATGAAGATTCCATGAGAATCCTCTGCGAGCTTGGCAAGAGGTAGGAAGTTCGCTATGATGGCTGCTTTTTCCCCTCCCCAAGACTGACATGTTTTCTGAAGGCAGCCATCTTCCTCCTCCAGTGCATTACTGGCAGGATCACCGTGGCTTGGGTTCCCCATTGGCCGTCATCAGCCGCCATGTTCGAAAACATTCTTTGCCGCTGCCTGACAGAGCGGTGGCAGAACTCGCAGCCCGCACCGGGCTCCTCGAATCCACCGTCCGGCGGGCCGCTGAGTATTACCGATCCATGGCAGCCCGGGAGGACCACCCTCCCCTCATGGTTTGTCAGGGCACCGCCTGCAGATTGGCGGGCTCCGGCAAATTGCGGGAGTCCTTGGAAAAACGCAAGCTGAGCTGCCATGGGGTGGCTTGTCTCGGCTACTGTGACGCGGCTCCGGCTCTGCTCGACGAGCGGGACGCCGCCTACACGGGTGACGCAGCGTCTGAATTTGATGAGCACCGCGGATTTTCCCAATCGATCCTAGGGCATCCCCTGCCCCGGATGGAGTCGCTCTCCGCCACTCCACTGATCCTGCCCCGACTGCTTCAAGGAGGTGCCGCCACGCTGAAAGAAGCCCTGTCGATGGGTGTCTATGAGGGCCTCCGTTCGGCGTTGCAACAGCCGGGACAGGTCATGCTGGATCTGATGACCGCGTCCGGCTTGTCAGGAAGCCAAGGCCGGGTCGCCCCGCGATGGCACACCTGCGCGGCCACCGATGCCGTCGATCGCTACGTGATCGGCCACGCCCATGCAGGCACCTCGGGGGCCGTGGTGGACCGGCTCCTCCTTGAGCGTGATCCCCACTCAGTTTTGGAGGGTCTCGCCCTGGCGGCGCGAGCGGTGGGTGCGAGCCATGGCATCCTTTTCATCCCAGCCGACTATCCGCAGGCATTGCAGCAAACAGAGGCCGCCATCCGGGAGGCGACGGCGGCCAATTTACTCGGTCGGAATATTCTGAGGAGCCATTGGTCCTTCCAAGTTTCCCTATTCCCCGGGGCCGCGCGATGCGCGGGAGGAGAAGCGACCACCTTAATCGACGCCATCGAAACCCTGCGGGGGCAGGCCCGCCCCCAGCCTCCGGCTCCGGAAGTGGCCGGTCTTCACCGCCTGCCAACCCTGGTCGAACCCCTGGAAACGTTGGTCCAGCTGGGCACCCTTGCCAAAGATGGCAGTGAGGCCTGGACAGCGCAAGGAACAGCGGAATGCCCTGGAACCCGTGTCTTTTGCTTGAACCAGGGATTCGCACAGCCCGGATTGGTGGAGGTGCCCCATGGACACAACCTGCGCGACCTCATTGAGAACTGGGCCGGAGGCGGAGCCATGGGATCCCCCCTCGAGGCCCTGATACTGGGGGGGCTCGGCGGCAGCCTCCTCGGGCCGGGAGAGTGGGACTTTCCGCTTTGTCCCTCCCGGATGACCGCAAGCGGTTTACGCCTTGGTAATGGCTCCCTCGTGGCAATTGCCCAGACGGCCGACCTTCGTGACGTGCTAAGCCATTTTCTCGAATACATGGATGGGGAATCCTGCGGAAAGTGCACGCCCTGCCGGCTTGGTCCGGCCGGAATCGTCTCCCTTGCAGCGCGCTATGAACGCCTCGCGAGGGTGGATCGCAAACCCCGGGACGCCACCCGGGCCAGGCGCGACCTGGAAACGCTGTTCCATACCATGGAACTGGGAAGTCTCTGTTCTTTTGGTCAAGATCTGCCGGGCCCCATGCGCCGGTTCATCGACCTGTTCTGGGACCGTATTTTCACCAAGACGTCCTGATCTCTTTCCTCATGCCCGCCGTCGACCATACACCGCTCCCTTCCTTGGCTTTGATCAATGGACGCGAGCTGACGGTCAGCCCGGGCGAAACCATTTTGCAGGCAGCCCGCCGCCTTGGGATTGACATCCCGACACTTTGTCACCACGACCGCCTCTCTCCTGAGGGTGGTTGCCGCATGTGCGTGGTGAAATGTGCCGGTCACCCGAGACCCCTCGCCGCTTGCCACACCCCTTTGGAACCGGGCATGGAAATCCTGACCCACCACCGCGAGGTGGAACGGATCCGGAAAACACTGCTCACTCTCCAATTGACGACAGCTGGAGAGTCAGGTCTGGAGCCGGGAGTGATCCGGGAAGGCAGATTCACCGAACTGCTGGTTTCTCATGGGTTTTCTTTGCCACGGCGCACGCCCCCTCCGGTCAAGACGGATACCTCCCATCCCTATTTGCGCTGGCAGCCATCGGCCTGCGTCTCCTGCCGGCTGTGCCTCAACACTTGCGAGCAGATCGCGGGGCATTTCGTCTTTGGCATGGAAAAGCTCGGAGCGGCGTCCCGGCTCACCATCGATGGCAAGGCGGGATTCAATGGGGGTGCCTGCTCCAGTTGCGGCGCTTGCGTCGATGTTTGCCCCACCGGCGCCATCTCCGACCGGGACCGCGAAAAACCTAGAAACCGCCGAGAGACGAATCCCGCCCCTCCCGTGGAAACGGTCTGCGGCTATTGTGGGACCGGCTGCCGGATGATCGTTCATACTGACAAAAGGGGCGACGTCGGCCACATTGACGGAGTCCCCAATGCCGCGGTCAACCATGGTGACCTGTGCGTGAAAGGACGCTTTGCCCATGGCTGGCATCATGCCTTCGACCGGCTGCGCCGCCCCATGCTACGTTCCGGCGCGGCATTCAGCGCCGTTCCCTGGGATCAGGCGACCGCGCTGGTTGCCTCTCGGTTCCAAGAGATTGCCGCCGCCTCGGGCCCCGACTCCATCGCCGCTCTGGTTTCCGGCAGAACGAGCAATGAAGCCGCTTACCTGATGCAGAAATTCATGCGGGGAGTCATTGGCACCAACAACATCGATTCCTGCTCCCGACTCTGCCATTCGGCCTCCGAGCTGGCTCTTTCCTGGATGCTGGGCAGCGGTTCCGCTTCAGCCTGTTTTGACGATATTGAATTGGCAGGATGTCTCCTCGTCTTTGGCACCAATCCCACCGAGTCACACCCCATATTGGGCGCCAGACTCAAGCAGGCCGCGCTGCATGGCGTGCCCCTGATCGTGGTCGATCCCCGCCGCACGGATCTCTCGGACTTTGCGACGCTCCATTTGCCGGTCAAACCGGGGACCAATGTCTCGCTCATCAACATTCTGTGCCGTCTCGTCCTGGAGGCTTACGGGGAAACGACGGCCGCCCAGGTTGGGGCCCCTGGTCTGGAGTTCGAAGCCTGGCGCGACTTTGCGCTCTCCCTCCCCGTCCCGGAAGCGAGTGCCATCACCGGCGTTCAGGAGAGAGACCTCCGACTGGCAGCCCGAATCATAGCCGATTCCGCTCCATTGCTGACGCTCTATGGCGCGGGCGTGACCCAGCATGTCCGGGGGACGGCGGGTGTCATTGCCCTGGCAAATCTCGCTCTTCTGACCAGGGGACTGGGACAGCCCGGTGGCGGTTTGCTCCCCCTCCGCGGCCAGAACAATGTGCAGGGAGTGAGTGACATGGGAGCCATGCCGGATCATTTCACCGGCTACCAACCGATCCGCTCCGCAGACACCGGCACAAGGGTGGCGGAAACCCTCGGCTTCAATCTCCCAGGCAAAGCCGGGCTCACCGTCACCGAGCTTCCCGACGCCATCCTTGCAGGAAACGTGAGGGCGCTCTGGGTCATGGGAGAAAATCCCCTGCGCAGCCTGCCTGACACCGCCAAGACCCGAAGGGCCTTCGAGAAACTTGAATTTCTGGTCGTCCAGGAAACCATCCTGACGGAGACCGGCAAGCTCGCCCACATCCTTCTCCCCGCCGCAGCCGGTTTTGAGATCGAAGGCACCTTCACGAATGCCGAACGGCGAATCCAACGGGTGCGCCCGGCGGTTGAAGCCCCTGGTGAGGCCCGCCCGGACTGGATCATCATTTCACAGGTCGCGCGAGCCTGCGGGGCCCACTGGCATTACCTCGGACCGGAAGACGTGATGCGGGAGGTCGGCCGGGCCACTCCAGAAACACACGGCGGCGTTTCCTATCAACGTCTCGAACAATCCCCCGACGGATTGCAGTGGCCGTGCCCCGACCCGGCACATCCCGGCACCAAGCGGCTTCACAGTGGGGGCTTTGCTCCCGGCAAAGGACGGTTCGTGCCGATCGACTATGAACCCAGTCCCGATCACCACCGGCAGGACTACCCGATCCTGCTCATCACCGGACGGGCTCTGGAACATCACAACTCCGGAGGAATGACCCTACGCACCCCGAATCAGGACCTCCCCACGGCACAGGGACTCGCCCTGCATCCGCACGATGCCGCCCGTCTGCTACTGGTTGACGGGGATGAAGCCACCGTTGAAAGTGCACAAGGCAGCCTTAGGGTCCGCGTCAGAATTTCCAATCGTCAATTGCCAGGCACCGCATTTTTGAGCATCCACGATGGCAGCAGACCTGCCAACCGGCTGGTCAGCGCCCTGCCCGATCCGGATTCCATGACCCCTCAGTACAAAGCCGTGGCGATCAAAATCTCCCGCTGAAGGCGCCGGGTCATTTCTGCAAAGAACACTCCAGCTCAAACCACTGCGGATTGAGGTCCGAGAGGGGCCCCCGGAGCTTGTCTAGTTCGGCGGCGGATCCGTGAAATTCAAGCCGCTCGATATCACTGATCTTCAGAGCTCTGGATAAAATGTCTCCTACATTTTCCAAATGGGCCAGCACGCCCTCACCACCACGGTAGGCCTCACGACAAAATACCAGATCCCCTCCAATCGAGAATTCATAGAACAGACAAGCCTCTTCGGTTGCTGTTTTGGAGATGAACTCTGCCATCAAGGCCTTGAATTCATTCAGTTTGCCGGGATGGACCCGGAAATAAGGATGGATCGAAACGGTGTCAGAAAGGTATGTCATGGAGGGTGGTGGGATGAACTGATCGATGAACTTCCGGAGGACTCGCTGCCGCCCGATTGGGCTGGCGCTCTGCTTCCGAAGTTCCTTGAAGAATGGGGTTCCTTTTTGAAGAATGCCTTGCGACGATCCTTTTGGATGGCGTGCGCGTTATTTTCCTGCCCAGCAATCCTGGGGAAATGGAAGATAATGCGGGGCTCACCGGAGCTGATTTTGGGCCTTCCTTTGTGCGGGTCAAGACATTTTGGCCGACCCAATGATCGGCCCCATCCAGCCAGATCCCACGCATTTTCGCCATTGCAACGGCTCCACCGTCCTGATACGGTGGTTGTTCCCATCCTTTGGATTTGCCTCGAAGGGCAGTCCCCCCTAATTGCGAACCAGCATGAAGTTCACCCACTTTCCCACGTTTCTGGCCGCTTTCGGTGTTCTTGGGTTCTTCGTCTTTGTCTCGGCGCAGGGGCAGAACAAACCTGGCGAGAATGAACCCGCACCCGAAAAGCCGGAAATCAGCCAGGGGGATTGGGCTAGTCTGTTTGATGGCAAAACCTTGGAAGGATGGGACGGAGATCCCGCGCTGTGGCGTGTCGAAGAAGGCTGCATCACCGGCGAGACCACGGCGGACAAGCCTCTCGAATACAATTCCTTCCATCAGTGGGCCGATGGACAACTCGACGATTTTGAGTTGAAGCTGGATTTCCGCATCCAAGGAGGCAACTCCGGGGTCCAGGTTCGCAGTTTTGCACTGGGCAAACCCCACTCCATCGGCGGCTACCAAGCGGACATCGACTTTTCCAATGCGTGGTCCGGCTCATGGTACGGTGAGCAATACCGTGGCATTTTGGCGAAACGCGGCCAGAAAACCACGATCGGTGAGGATGGCAAACCCACCGAAACCGGGGAGACCGGATCCCCTGAGACTCTGTCCCAAAACATCAAAGCAGGAGACTGGAATGAGATGCTGATCACCGCCCGGGGCAACAAACTCTCCCTGTCGGTCAACGGGATCCTCATGTCTGAAATGGTGGATGAGGACACGGACAGCCGACGGCGTCAGGGGCTGCTCGCCCTGCAACTCCACAAAGGGCCTCCGATGAAGGTCCAATTTCGCAACATTGTGGTCAAACGCCTCCCGCTCGGAGGGAATGTCAAAAAAATTGTCTTCATCGCGGGCCCCCCGAGCCATCCGCCCCGGCAACACGAACACAATGCCGGCACCGAGTTGGCGGCCCGGCTCCTCAATGAAAATCATCCTGACAAAGTCCTCGCCACGGTTTACCACAACCGTTGGCCCAGTGACCCGAGCGCATTCCAGAATGCCGACGCGGTGATCATTCATGGCGACGGGGGCTCCCGCCAACCGGCTTACTGGCACCGCCAACAGGTGCAGACTCTGGCGGACCGGGGAGTGGGGATCGGGTGCATCCACTATGCGGTGGAAATGCTGCCCGGAGAATCCAACGATTCGCTGATCTCCTGGATCGGGGGGGCCTTTGAAATCAACCAATCGGTCAATCCTCACTGGGAAGCAACGTTCACCTCTCTCCCGGACCATCCGGTCGCCCGCGGTGTCCAGCCGTTCAAAATCAACGATGAATGGTATTTCAACATGCGGTTTGCACCGGGAATGAAAGGCGTGACCCCCATTCTGAGCGCCATTCCGGGTCCGGAGACCATGACCCGTCCTGACGGCGAACATTCCGGCAATCCGGGAGTGCGCAAGATGGTGGCCGACCAAGTCCCCCAGCATCTCTGCTGGGTCAAGGAACGGGACAACGGAGGTCGCGGCTTCGGATTCACGGGCTGCCACTTCCATGACAACTGGGCCAATGATTCTTTCCGCAAAACTCTATTGAATGCCATTTGTTGGGTGGCCAAAGTGGACATTCCAAGCGGTGGCATCGACTCTCCCGCTCTGACGCAGTCTGACTTGGATGCCAATCTCGACCCCAAACCGGCACCCAAGCCAAAAGTCCCCGCCAAAGCACTGAATCCCTGAATTTTCATCGATATCAACCCAACCAACCCACCCGTCATGAGCCACGAAACCACCCCTCATTCCCCATCAAGCGTTGGCAGCGACCCGCTGACCAACCGTCGCAAATTCATCACCGGGGCCGCCGCCGTCGCCGGGGCCGCCGCTCTCCCCATCGAATTGAGCGCCCAGGTGGCGGGCAGTGATGAGATCAAAGTGGGCCTCATCGGATGTGGCGGCCGCGGCTCGGGTGCGGCCGCGCAAACACTGACCGTCGACGGATGCCGACTCATCGCCGTGGCGGACGCCTTCCAGGACCGTCTTGACGGTGGTCTGAACAACATCAAAGGCGGCATGGAAAAAGCCGGCCGCGGGGATCGTGTCGCGGTGACAGACAAAAAATATGTCGGTCTCGACGCCTACAAGGAACTCATCGACAACGTCGATCTGGTGCTCGTAGCGACCCCTCCTGGGTTCCGTCCGATCCATTTTGAATACGCCGTCAATGCCGGCAAACACGTCTTCATGGAAAAGCCGGTTTGCGTGGATGCCTGGGGCTACAACAAAATCGTCAAGGCGGCCCAGGCCGCGGATGAAAAGGGATTGAAAGTCGTGGTAGGCCTGCAGAGGCATTACCAGAATGTCTACCGCGAAGCCTTCAAAAAGGTGCATGAAGAGGGCATGATTGGCGATATCGTCTCGGCCCAGGCCTGGTGGAATGGCTCGCGCCCATGGATCCGCGAGCGCAAGCCCGGGCAGACCGAGATGGAATACCAGATCATGAACTGGTACCATTTCGCCTGGCTTTCGGGAGACCATATTTCCGAGCAGCACGTCCACAACATTGACGTCATCAACTGGTTCGTCAGCGGCAACAGCGAGAAAGGCGGACATCCCGTCACCGCCCAAGGCCTTGGCGGCCGTTGCACCCGGGAGCCCTTGAGTGTCGGGGAAATCTTCGATCACCACTTCGTGGAGTTCCGCTATGAGAACGGAGTGATTCTCAACAGCCAGTGCCGGCACGCCAAAGGCGCCATGCCGAAAGTGGCCGAAGAGATTCAAGGCACGGAAGGCACTCTGTACCTTCAGAATGGAAAGATTGTGGACCGAAAAGGCGCGACCAAATGGGAATACCGCGAACGCAATGCCCCGAATCCCTACCAGGTGGAGCATGACGAACTGCACGCCGCCATCCGGAACAAGACGCCCCTCAACAATGCCTACTATGGTGCCAACAGTTCGTTCACTTCCGCACTGGGTCGGATCGCAACTTACTCCGGGCAGCAGGTTTCCTGGGATGAAGCCGTGAAGTCGGACTTCAACATTGGACCGAAGGACTATGCCTTCGATGCGGAAGCCCCCGTCAAACCTGACGCCAACGGCAACTATGCCCTCCCCATCCCAGGAGAGACCAAAGTTCCTTGGAAGGCCTGACAATTTCCCGCACCGCCATGGAGCGGGACCGCAAAGCGCACTCCGGAAGTCCGGAGTGCGCTTTTTCTTTGCCCCGGTTCCGTCGTTCCGGCCCCTTTTCAAACCACCGAAAAACGATCCGAAATCGCAGGCTGTGGCAACGTGTTGCCGGTCTTTGCCGGGAGAGCATTTTAGTGGCTAATTGTCCCACCATTCAGTTCCCATGATTCCCTGCCACCTTTCTGATGAAGCTTTACTGGAGGAGATCCGGAACACTCCGGTGTCTCCCGAGCGCTTTGATGCCTGGTGGCTCGGGCAAAGCGGCTTCCTGATTCATTGGAACGGGCATTTCCTGCTTCTCGATCCTTATCTTTCCGACTCCCTGACCCGGAAGTATGCCACGACCGACAAACCTCACACCCGCATGACCAGTCTGGTGGTCCCGCCGCATTCGCTGGACATGGTGCGGGTGGTCACTTCCAGCCACAACCACACCGATCACCTGGACGCGGAGACCCTGGTGCCTTTGGCACTTGCCTGCCCTGGACTGGCTTTGATCCTGCCTTCGGCCAATGAACGTTTCGCCAGAGAGCGCCTGTCCGCCGCCGGCAACAGAATGCCCTCATTCCATGGCCTTGATGACGGAACCACCCTGGTTATTGGCCCCTGGGAATTTCATGGCATCGCGGCGGCGCACAATGAAGTGGCACGAGATGCCGAAGGACGATGTCTCTATCTCGGTTATGTGATCCGCTTTGGCGCTTTCGCCATCTACCACAGCGGGGACACCCTCTGGCATTCCGGACTGGCTCCCGCATTGATCCCCCACGCGGTGGATCTGGCCTTTCTTCCCATCAACGGGAACCGGCCGGAGCGACGGGTCTCCGGCAATTTGAACGGCACCGAAGCCGCGGCCCTCGGCAAGGTGATCGGTGCCCGACTCACCGTGCCGTGCCATTACCACCAGTTCGTGTTCAACACGGAAGAACCCGATGAATTCATCCACGCCTGTGCCAGAATGGGAACCCCTCACCGGGTGCTCCGTTGCGGTGAACGGGTCACGGTCGCTCAGGCGTCGGCCACGGACTGAAGGGAGACGTCGGCCTCTTCTTCCTCCGCGATCAACGAAGTTCGGCAGAGCTTGGCATAGTGCCCGTCACGGGCCAGGAGAGCCTCATGGTGCCCATGCTCGAGGACTTTTCCATGTCCGAGCACATAAATCCGGTCGGCATTCCTGACCGTGGACAGTCGGTGGGCGAT
The DNA here is from genome assembly GCA_024233005.1 of Akkermansiaceae bacterium. Lineage (GTDB taxonomy): Bacteria > Verrucomicrobiota > Verrucomicrobiia > Verrucomicrobiales > DEV007 > JACKQE01. Next base: position 266,693 of record JACKQE010000006.1, read on the forward strand.
GACAAAGCTGGTCCGGTGGGTCATGATGCGGTCCAACGCAGATTGGATGAGCTTTTCCGTCTGGGTGTCGACGCTCGCGGTGGCCTCATCGAGAAGCAGAATGGGCGGACTTTTCAAGACCACTCGGGCGATCGCGATACGCTGTTTTTCACCAACGGAAAGTTTGACGCCCCGTTCCCCGACATTCGTGTCCAGCTGTTCCGGCAGACGTTCGACAAAATCCCTGGCATTCGCCGCTTCCAGAGCCTGCCAAAGTTCCTCCTCGGTGGCCTTCTCTTTTGCCATGAGCAGGTTCTCCCGCACTGTCCCATTGAAGAGAAAACTTTCCTGCGTCACATAGCCCATGGTGTCGCGCAGTTCAGACTTCCGCAGATCTTTGATCTCGACCCCGTCGAGAGTGATGCGGCCTTCGTCGTATTCATAAAACCGGGCCAGCAAATTGATGATCGTCGACTTGCCCGCGCCGGTGTGCCCCACCAAGGCCACCATTTCACCGGGCAACGCCTCAAGCCGGACTCCCCGCAAAGTGGAGACACGACCGGTGTAGGAAAATCCCACATTTTCAAACACCACATGGCCTTTGACCGGCAATGGTAGCGGCGCTCCCACATCAAGATCAGGTTCCTCCTCGGCATCGATGATTTCAAAGACCCGTTCGCCAGCCGCCCTTCCTGCCTGGACGATCTGGTTCAACTGATGCAGCCGTCCCACGGGTTCGTAGAAAAGGCTCAGGGCAAACAGAAACGCCAGAAACACGCCCTGATCGAGGCGCCCCTGCATGAGCCACCATCCACCAATGCCAACCATCAGGACATACCCGACATTCCGGAGAAATTCCATGCTGGGGTTGTAGACCGCCCACAAACGCATGACGCGGAGCGTGGCCCTGCGCACCGCGTCGCTGGCCGAGTTGAAACGACCATGCTCGGCGGCTTCCCGGGTGTAGGCCTTGACCTGGGCAATCCCGTCAATGTTGTCATGCAAGAGGGCATTCATTTCACTGGTGGCCTGCCGCAC
>JACKQE010000007.1 GCA_024233005.1 Akkermansiaceae bacterium
GCCTGGTAGAACTTCGGGGAAAGCGCCCTCGCGGTGTCATCGGAGACCCGGTTGGTCATGCCCAGGATCCAGTGAGTCTGGCCTGCTAGGGCATCCGCCGCCGCGTGGCTGTAGCACGCGTTGAGAAAGATCAGCTCCGGGAACAAACCGAGAGCTTGCAGTTGAGCCGCCAAGCGGTCAGGAGCGACCGTGTGCTCCCGCTTGGAGGCATCCAGAAAGCTCAGCGTGCCATCCGGATTGCCATGTCCAGAAAAGTGCAGAAATCGCGGCTGATGGAGATTCAGCAACTCGTCGAGCTGTGCAGGGGTGGTTTCGATGACCACTTTGATCCGCCAGGAGTGCGGCTCCAGGGATTTCCAAATGGCCTCCGCCTCACCTTCCACGTCGAGACGGCGGGAGCCGAGGGGATTCGCCGCCAAAATGAGCAAGTCCACCCTGCCTTTGGTCGCGTCCGGCGGCTCAGAGTTCTCTTTGGATGGAGAAGTGGGAGGGGTGAGTGTGATTGCCCCGATCGCAGTGCCGCCGCCAACGGCCGTTACGTTCCCTTGCCCACCAATGATCGTCACGTTGTGGGAACATTGCTGGGTTGCCAATGCTGGCGCTTCCCGCCCGGTCGCTCGGTGATACCTCTCCTGGAGTCCCTTGAGTCTTACGCTCTTCAGGGGGTCTGCTGAGGACCGGAGTTCCGCTTCCAACTGTCGGATTTCCTGGAGCAAGGCAGCGGGATCTTCGATACTCATGTCTCCACGATGCTATCCGAATCTTTCGTTCTGGCAAGCCTGCGAATTGACTGCCGGTCGTGACCCGCTAGGATGAGACCATGCAGGACGGACTTCCCGATATCAGCCAGTTTTCGCCGGAGCAGCGACAGGCCCTGATGGCCCAACTGGAAGCCATGAATGTGGCCTCTCTTCCAATTGCTGTAGCCACATCGCAGCTGCCCCAAGCAACTCAGGTGGTGGTAAACCAATCCATTGTCAACAATTTCGCGACGGCCAACTTATCTGAGGAGGACGCGATCCATCTGGGTAATTATCTGCGAGCGTTGCGGGATCGCCTGCTTCCACTTGCCCTTGGAGACTTGGATATATGGCAGGCGGTGGACACCCAGTCAGGGCTGGATCTGCACGATTTGTTCACTGAGGGCAAGGTGGATTGGCGGCTGGAGTGCCTGCGGCGCCCCCGGGACGGCGTAATGGTCTGGACGGAGCCTGGTGATCCGGACAGGCAGAGAGCCATCTCCGACGCGGAAGCTAAGGCGAGAACCTATGAAGGCCCAGACGAACAGGATCTGGGAGATTGGCTTCTCGATTACCGTCAAGTGTCCTCTTCCCGCTTTGCCGCCATCCATCCCCGTGCCGTGATCCTGGGAGCACCCGGATCGGGAAAGTCCTCCTTTCTCAATATGCTGGCGCTGTACCTCGCCGGTGAGCACTTGGCCGATTCTCAGCTTCATCTTGGCCTGCTCCCGGACTGGCGGGACGCCGGAGGGCCAATCTGGCTGCCTCTGATAGTAACTCTTCGGGAGTTTGCTGGGAGCCCTCTGTCGCTGTGGGATTTCCTCGTGGATCGGCTTCCTGCGGCATCGCGGGATGCCCAGAAAGCCACCCTGCACCGGGTGCTCTCCAAACAAGGGGCTTTGCTGCTTCTGGATGGCCTCGATGAGGTTCCCCAGTCGGGCCAATATCAGGCACGATTCCAGGATGCTATCATTGAGTTTCGCGCCGCCTTTCCCCGGGCGCGGGTCTTGGTGACGAGCCGGACCTATGCCTATGAGCGTGACGGCTGGGCGTTAAAGGGCTTCACCGCCGCACGGCTGCTCGACTTCGAGGCCTTGGAACGCAGCACCTTTCTCCGCCGATGGTTCAACCATGCCGCTCCCAAGCGGGGGTTGAGACCCGTCGAAGCAGAGACGCGCCGGGAACGGTTGGAGACCGCCATCGAGGGGCGCGAGCATCTGCGGCAGCTTGCGGAGAACCCCTTGCTGCTCACCCTCATTTGCCTGCATGATTTCCAGAGCCATGGCAAGGTGCCGGAAAACCGGGAAGAACTCTATGAAAAGAGCGTGGACCTGCTCCTGGAACTCTGGCAGCGGCCCAAACTCATCGACCCGGCGAACCGGCAGCCCTACGCCCGGCTGGAAAACTATCTCGGAGTAACGCGCCAGGAACTGCAGAAAAAGTTGGAAGAACTGGCACTGAAATTCCACCGGAGGCAGGGCGCGGAAGGAGGGCTGGCGGACATTCCCGACGGGGAGCTTCTTCTGGCCCTGGATGAATTGGCGCGGGCCGCGCGGGGCCAGCGGCTGGAGGGAAACATTGCCGTGAGCTTAGACAGCATCCGGCACTACGTTGAGGACCGGGCAGGGATTCTGACCCACCATGGCTCTGTTTATCGCTTTGCCCACCGCACCTTCCAGGAGTATCTGGCGGCCCGGGCGCTCTCCGATCTGGGAGCCGCCAAGCTGCTGGCCCAAGTGCGGGAGGAGCCTCGCACTCTGTGGCGGGAAGTTTTTCTGCTGGCAGGGGCAAAGCTGAAAAAGGGCTCACTGGACTCCCTCTGGCGTCTGCTCGGAAAGACCGTACCGGAGTTGCCGGGCAATCTGTCTTCGATTTCCGACACAGATTGGCGCATGGCGGCGCTGGCTGCGCGGCTCCTTTTAGAAGCCCAGGGACCGCTCACGGGACTCGATGCGGATGACGATGCGGTACTGGACCGCGTGCGCCGCTGGCTCGTCGCCATGATCGCCTGCGAAGCTCTACCTCTGCTGGAAGAGCGCATTTCAGCCGCGATGGATCTGGGCTGGCTCGGTGATCCCCGTCCCGGAGTCGGTCTTGATCACGCCACCGGCTTGCCGGACATCCTCTGGGTGCCCATCTCCACGGGTGCGTTTGTGTTTCTGGGTAAGCCTGCGGAAATCGAGACGCCTTACGAGATCGGCGCCTATCCTGTGACGGTTGCCCAATACCAAGCCTTTGTGGCTGACGGAGGCTACTTGGACAATCAGTGGTGGCGGGGGCAAGACCAGGGAATCGGGGCTTGGGATGGCTGTCGCTGGAGGGAGAATCATGCATACACTGAAGACTTTGGAAAAAGTTATGAAGTCCCCAATCTGCCCCAGACGGGCATTATCTGGTACGAAGCCATGGCCTACTGTCAGTGGCTCGGAAAGAAGACGGGAAGATCCATCCGCCTGCCCACCGAAAGAGAGTGGGAACGGGCTGCAGTGGGACCGGGCGGAACACCTCGCTTTTTGCCCTGGGGAGGATCGCCTGAGGATTCGGACGACGAGGTGTCGCGGAACTGCAATATCGGGCCCACCAAAATCGGACATCCGACTCCAGTGGGTTTGTTTCCCAGCGGAGATGCGCGGGAAGGTCCCTACCGGATTTCGGACCTCAGCGGCAATGCGTGGGAATGGACCTCCAGCTCGGAAGGGAGGGATGGCTGCGTACTGCGGGGCGGGTCTTTCGACCGTAATCGTAAGCTCGTGCACGCTTCCATCTGCCTCCACAACCAACCCGACGACGGTAACGGGAGCCTCGGGTTTCGGTTGGTGTCGTCGTGAGGGTTGGGTGAGGATTGTAGGTCCATCGCCTCCGAGGGTGCTCCCCCAGATCCCCAGTATTCAGTCATTCAGTAGTTCAAGTTCCAGTGCTCCGGTCCTAAGCTGTAGGAAAGAATGGGGACGACACCAACCGAAACCCGACGTCTCCGTTACGGACGTCGGGTAGGTCGTGATCGCGGATGGAAGCGTGCACGCTCCAGGGACTGACGTAGAACGACCCGCCCCGCAACACGCGTGATCCCCCTCCTTTCTCGGCAGCGAAACCGCGAAAGTCATGATAGTTGGGAGTCCACTCGGAGCAGGTCCACTCCCAGACGTTGCCTGCCATGTCCTCAGCGCCGCACCAAGCCCGTCCGTGGGTGCCAAACAAGCCCACTGGACTGGGGTGCCCTATGCGGCTATCAGTCACATTGCAGCGGTCAGCCAGATCCTGCTTCTGGTATCCCCAGGGATTGCGGCGTCCCACCTTCCGTTCGTCAGGTCCCCTTGCCGCGAGCTCCCACTCCATTTCCGTGGGGAGCCGGACACCGGAGAGCAACGCCTCCCCGCAGCGTCCCCCCAGGTCGCGGAGCCATCGGCAAAAAGCCACCGCCTCGAAAAAGGAAACGCCAGTCATGGGGACGCTGGCCCGACGATAAGGCGGAGGGTAGTCTTCACAGCCGGGCCCCGAGAGGGATTCCTCCTCCCGCCAAGCCCAGCCCTCCTCGGTCCACCACTGGCGGCCCTTTGGGGAGTAGCCTCCGGCACGGACAAAGGCACGGAACTGCGCTACGGTGACCGGAAAGACGGCCATCCGGTAGGGGACGGGGATCAGGCGACAGAGGAACGCGGGTTTTTCTTGATCCCAGGCACTGGGGTCGCTATCTGTCGCCCCCATGGTGAAGCCCTCCGGGGGAGGCTCGATAGGCTCACTCCAGAGAATGTCGGGGACTTCCGCGTCCTCCCGGGACGCTTTGCCTCCCCTGGTCCTCCTCACCCCTACTCCTGGGCGTTCGTCGCCCAAGGCAGCCAGGGCGCCGCCAATCCGATCGCGCTCAGTGGGCCTCAAACTCCTTTCAATGAGCCGATTCTCAAGGGCCTGATGTACCCGTCCCCAGAGATCGCCGCCGCTGCGGTAGTGTGCCCGATTGCCATGCTCCGCGAGAATCTCGGCCGCGATGGCCAAGTGATGCCAATCGCAGCCGTCTGGACGGTCGTCCACGAGGACGCGCGCCAAGTGCTGGATGCCGGGTTCATTGGAAAGGCCGATGAGATGGCTCACGGCATAGAGAATCGGCTCGCGCCAGACCTCCTCCCAGGCCCGCCAGCCGGAACAGAGATCCCTGACGAGCAGTTCGCAGCTCTCGGCGCCAGACATCGCCTTGCGATTCTCGCGGCCATGCTGGACGAGCCACCAGCCCGCGAGGTATTCCCCGTACTGGCGATGGGGCAGCACCAGCGGCCCCTCAATCCCCCCGACCGAATCGAGCAGGCCGCCCTTTTCCCGGATGTAGCGCAGCATCTCCAGAGCCCAGTCGAGGGCGGGCTGGGGCACGGTGGGATCGTCCGGCGCGGGCAGGTGGGCCAGGCTGGTCCCGAGATAGAGTCCCGCCAGGAGCCGCTCCAGCCGGGCGGCGGGCAGGTCAATCGTGGGAGCCTCGGCCTCGTGCTCCGTCTCCTCTACGGATCGTCCAAGTCGATCCTCGGCGAATTCCCGGGTCAGATGGAAAAGGAGCGCCCCTAGTTCCCGGCATAGGGCTTCCCGGGTCACCTCGAGATTGGCGCCCTCCTCGCCAGGGCGCTTCATCAGGTCCTGAAACGAACTCGCGGCGGGCCCTCCAGTCTGACTCTCCAAGGGGTTCTGGCTGCGCCGTTCCTCCCAATCTCCCAACTGCAAGTCTATCAAGCGTGAGAGTAGCGCGGAGCGGCCGCGGGGCAGCTCCCTGTAATGTCCGTGGATCTCGCACATGGCCCGGAGGATGAGAGGAACCTCGGCGAGGTGGCCCAGGTCCGCGCGGCTGGGATCGGCGAGGGTCTTCTCCAGCACCTGGGTCCGCTGGTCGGCCGCCTCCGCCGGGAGCCGCCCGCAACGGGCCATCTCCTCATACCAATCCCGGATGAAGCGAGAGATCTCCTCCGGGTTGTAGCGGAGCAGCTCAAAAGTCTCCCACGGATCCTCATGAGTCTCGCGATCCCTCGGCTCGGCCCGTAGCACCCAGGGATGGGGCCCCTCATAGGAGCGGCTCCGGCAAGTTACGATGATCCGGGCCCTGGGATAGCGGCGAGCCAATGCCTGCAGGACTCGCGCCACGGCGGTGCGGAGCTCGCGGCCGGTGCTGACCTCATCGAGGCCATCGCAGAGAAAGAGCATCCGCCCCTGCAACACTTCCACTCCCGGCCCTTGAAGGAGCGCCTCCCGCAAGTTCTCCGCCAAGGCCTCCCATGGTTTCGTGGCCCAGTTTTCCGCCAAGTAATCCCAAACGAGATCAGCCGTGAGCCGGCGCTCCCATCCAGCTCGACCGTACCAGTCCCGGCCGGCCAGCCAGGGTCCAAAACTCCGAAGGGAGAGCATCAGAGGAATGCCGCCATTTGAGGCGCCATTCTCCCCACCGAGGGCAAGACAACTCAGCGCCAGATGCCGCACGAGGAAGGTCTTTCCCAATCCGGGACCACCCGTGACCACGCAGCAGCGGTGCGGCAAGAGGAGATCCATCAGGGGACCGGGCGAATTGTGCTCCCACTCTGGAATCTCTCCCTTTGAGCGGAAACGCTGAGATCTAGCTTCGGAAGAAGCGGAGGAGGTAGTGACTCGCAGGGCCCGGCGATCTGTGTAGACGCTCCGCAGCTGGGGAAGTCGATGGCACGTTAGCGTAACCGCGTTGTCATGTTGGGCTTTGGGAGCCCCCAGCAGAGGAACTTCGTTGGTCCTTTCGACCTCCTCCAGCCAGGCGACGAGGGTAGCCTCCCGCAGGGCTCCGTGATCCGACACCAGCTGCCGCACCCAAGTCACATTGATCGTTCCAATGGCGACTCCTCCGTCAATCCCGGTGATGTTGTCGTTGCCTGAAATGCGAATGTCCGCCGCATTGGACTGGTACCACACGGCCCGGAGCATGCAAATTGCTGCGTCCCTCGGTAATCCGGGACCGATAATAGCCTTCGCGGATTGTCGGACCGACTCCGGAACTTCAGCCGATGCCAGCCATTCCAGGGCAACGTCCGCGCCCACCGTGTCCAGTTGCTCAAAGAATGTCTCAACCAAGTCCACGTGGGGAGCATGTCCTGAGCGACTGGGATTGTCGAGCGCGAATTCAGCCTCGGTAATCCGCATGCAACCAGTAAAAGATCACCGACAGACGGAGACTCCACTCCGATCGACGGGCCGTGACGTGAAGAAAAGTGGCATCAGGTGCGCGCAACCTGAGACAATTGCGCCACTGGATCGGGAACAGAAGAATCAATTGCGAGCATTCCTCTTCCTCGACTTGGGACAGGCGCCTCTGGGCAAACCGTCGATTGCCCCAACGAACAAACATTTTGGTCGGCAATGTCGAAGTAATGAGCTCTCGCGGACATGCACGCATGAGTGCGGCTTAGCATAAAATTATGCAATTCCAAAATTCCGCTTATTTTCCGCTTAAATGAGTGCGTTTCTCAGCGTTTCCATGCGGATCGGTTCGGGGTCGCCATATCGAGATTCTTACATAATTCGCTTAAAATTAATGAGAACCGCTCTGCCGCCAGTGGGACTCGAACCCACACTGAGTTTCCCCAAACGGATTTTAAGTCCGTTGCGTCTACCGGTTTCGCCATGGCGGCTGGTGCTGCGTTCCTTGGATCGAACGAGGCACCAGTTTCGCAGCTTTGCCGGTCTGCTGCCAGAGGAAATTGCGGGCTTTGCAAAACCGCTGTGGAGACACTCTCCTCGGGTCAGATCCCGACGGCCTTGCGCCAGGTTGCCGCCATGAGCGCGTGACCGGCTGCCGTGGGGTGCACTCCGTCCCCCGCCCAATAGCCTGGCTCGACCTCCGGATGGGTGATCCGGGCATGGTCAAAGGCATCCTGGAAGGGCACCCAGATGGCTCCGGCCTCTTTGGCGACCCGTTCCGCCGCCGCGAGCCGGTCGGAAAATTCGGGGAACCAGCGCTCGTTCACCGCCCCGCATTTCAGGACGAAGGGCTGGCACACCACCAACCGCACGCCCGGCAGTGTCTCCTTGGTGGCCTTGAGAAGGGCCGCGTAGCCGGTTTCGTATTCGCCGGTGGTTCCGGCATAGTTTCCGTTCAGTTTGTGCCAAAGGTCGTTGACGCCAATGAGGATGCTGACAAGGGCGGGTTTGAGGTCGGTGCAGTCAGCCTTCCAGCGCTTCTCGAGGTCGGGAACCTTGTTGCCGGAGATGCCGCGGTTGTATACTTTCAGTGCCAACTCGGGATGTTCAGCCAACAACTGGGAGCCGATCAATCCGGCATAGCTGCGTCCGAAGGCGGCCGCATCATTCGCGGTGGTTTCCCGCTTCCGGTCCCGACCGGCATCGGTGATGGAATCGCCCTGGAACAGGATGACATCCCCCTTCTTCAGCTCTACCGGTGATTTGCTGGTGTCGACGGGGGATGGAGTCGGTGGCGCGGGTTTTTTGTCGTCGGCTGCGCGGGTGGTGGAAAGCGCGACGAAGGCGGAGCCTCCCAAGGTAAGTGAAAGTGCGTGGCGGCGTTTCATGGGATGATCCTACGTGGGACCCGGGAGGGAATCAAAAGTTGTCTCGGGCCGACTTGCGCCATCCGCATTCATCTGGTGGTTTGTTTTCCAGAGGGGCGCGGACCCCGTGGGCCGGATGCTTCCGCAGTTCCTGCTTCCCGAACGGGAGCGAAGCTTCGGCGATGAATGGGGCAGGGGCCCAGTCGATGCAGCGCATCCAGATGGACGGCGGTTCCATAGCCTTTGTGACGGTCGAAAGCATAGCCCGGCCAGGTGAGCGCGTGGGCCTGCATCAGCCGGTCCCGGGTGACCTTGGCGAGGATGCTGGCCGCGGCAATGCTCATGCTGATACTGTCGCCTTGGACCAGTGCCAATTGGGGCAGGGGAAAGTCCGGGACGGGCAAGCCGTCGATGAGCGCGAAATCCGGAGGGATGGCCAGTGCCGCGACGGCCCGGCGCATCGCGGTGTGGGTGGCGACGAGGATATTCAGCTCGTCGATCTCGGAGGCTTCGACGACAGCGACCGCCCACATCACGCGCCGGTCGGTCGTGAGTTGTTCATACAGGTGGTCTCGTTGGGTCGGGGAAAGCTTTTTGGAGTCGTTCAAGCCGGGGCATCTGAAGCGGGCTGGCAAGTGAACCGCCCCCGCGACAACCGGGCCGGCAAGCGGTCCTCGACCGGCTTCATCAATGCCGACGACGAATCTCCAGCCCTGCTTCTTCGCCTCCGACTCGTGTTTCTGATCGGGAACCTTGGACCGGCGAGGGGCGGACGCGCTCATGGCTGGGCGGTTTTTTATGGAACGGGCCATTCGACGGCCACTTCCTGCAACTGCTTGAAGCGGTTCGTATAACGGACCAGGCCATACTCGGCACCGTATTCGTGCACTTCCTTGGTGACCTTGACGTCGAAGGCGCAGTAGCGGGCGATTTCCAGGATCTTGCCTTCACGCCACCAGCGGATCGCCTGGGTGCCTTCGGCGGTTTTGCCAACCCCGAGCGTGGGCTGGGCCACCGCTTCGAGCTTGGGGCGGTGACCGATTTTTTCCTCGAGATCGACCATGAGGTCAAAGCTGGGAATTTCCTCCTTGAGATTGAGAACGGTGTAGGCCTGGAGAACTTCGTAGTCGAAGTAAATGTGGTTGAAACCAATCACCAGATCCGCCCTTCTTAACTGATCCACCAGATCGTCGGCGTCCTCTTCTCCAAAAATGCGGTAGGCACCCAGCCGGGTGGAGTAGGTGACGCCGATGGACATCTTCATGAGGTCCTTGCGCCCCCAGCCGCCCACATCATTGGCGGACTTTTGGGTTTCCAGATCGAAGTATACAAAGTCCCGGGCCATGGGGAGACGCGGCACCCACCTCAGTGGTGGGCACGGTCAGTCGAGCAGCGAAGGCTGGCGATCGGGGTGATGCCGGGATGGCTTGAGATCTGGAAAGATCGGATTTTGTTTTTCGATCCTCTCCAGGGTGGATTGACTGTCTTCGGACGCACTGGCATAGGCTTTCCAGAGAGTGTCGAAGTGGGACAGGTGCTCCTTGGCCCGACGGGTGGCATAGTCCCGTGAGGTCTCATTTCGCATCAGCATGGGCCAGTCTCCGGATTGGGCAAGCTGGAGCTCGCGAATCATCTGGGAGACGCAACGGCGGCGGTGGCTGCCGAGTGGCTCCTCGAGAGTATCGCCGTCTTCTTCGCACGCCTGAACGACCCGGAGCAGTTGGGTGGCGCGACGGTGCAGTTCGGGGTAGATCCAGGTGTTCTCGTCCGACAGCCAACTCGCGAAATAACCTTCCTCACTCCAGGAAGAAGGCATCGGTTCAACGCTGGGCAGGGCGGCGGAGCCTCCGCATCTCAGCAAATACTCCGTCGGGGTGGTGAGGATCATGTCATCACGTTTGCTGAGGAGGCGCAGCATTTCCTCAAAAAACTGGGGACCTTCAAACCACCAGCGGCCGAAGAGTTCCACATCGCAGGCACAGACGAGGATGGGGGGCGGTTCCCCGGGTTCGACCTCGGCGGCCAAGGTCCTGAGTTGGTCGGCCCGGGCGTCGACAAAATCTTTGGCATGTTCGAGCGCGGCGGCGCGGGCGGCGCCCGGATCATACCATTCCTTGTCGCCTTCCCCGCCGGTGATGCGGTACATTTTGAGGCCGGTGAAACGGCGGATGGGGCTCCCCTCCAGGTAATCGGAGAGCGCTTCGGGAGGAGCTTCGAGTCCAACATCGCGGTAGAACTCGCGGTATCGTGGATCGCTCGGATAGCCGGTATCCGCATCCCAAGCCTGGCGGCTGCTCGCCAGGTCGCGCCGGAAGAACGCAAGGCCCCGGGGGCCGCATCCGGCATTGGGTTCCGCTCCGCTTCGTTCCGGGCCGAAGGCATGGGCTTCGACGATGGTCCAATCCGCCCCGGTTTCACGGATGAGACCGGACAAGGCATGAACGTAAGCGCATTCCGGAAGCCAGAAGCCCCGTGCGGGGGTCCCGAAGGTCTTCTCGTAGGTTTCCGCACCCACCGAAATCTGGGCTCTCACGGTTTCAGGAACCTGCAGGAGGAGCGGCAACACGGCATGGGTGGCGGCGGTGGCGGTGATTTCAAGATGGCGGGTTTCCTGAAGTTCCCGGAAGGCCCTGACCAGATCGCGCTGCCATCGGTCCACGTACATGTCCCGCAGGCTGGAGAATCGCGCCGCATACCAGGCGGCGAGGCGCCGGTGGGTCTCAGGGGCGCTTTCCCGCATGGATTCACGCTGGGCCAGCGCGAGGGCCCGTTCCAAGTAGGCTTGGGCCCGGTCCCGCAGCATTGGATCCTGGAGCATCTCCAGCAGCACCGGGGAAAAATTCATTGTCACCCGATAGGGCACCTCCTCGTCACGCAACCGGTGCAGCACATCGAGGAGCGGGAGGTAGGATTCGGAGATGGCCTCGAACAGCCAGTCTTCCTCCAAGCAGCGGGGAGATTCTGGATGACGAACCCACGGCACATGGGCGTGGAGGACGATCGAGAGGAATCTGTTCATGACCAAGGAAACGAAGGGGAGCGTGATTTGGACTTCCTGTCAACGGGCGAACGAGAGCAGGATGGCGTAAAATGCCAGCAGGATGAGCAGGATGTGGGCGGGGCGCAGGGGAGAGTGGTGGACGACCACGGCGAACCGGGCATCCCACCAAGTGCGTCCGGTTTGGAGCAGGGAGATCAATCCGAAGGGCAGGGCGATGGCGCCCAGGCAGATGTCCCAGGTGCCGCAGCCTGCCAGCCACACGGTGGCGGCACGAAGGAAAGATTTTCCAAGTCCCAGAGGACGCTCGCCGGAAAGACTGAGCCGGATCCGGAATAATGCTTTGCCCGGGGTGGCTCCCCAAAAATGAATGAAGAGCGATTCCAAAATCAGGACCAGTCCGGAGAGAATCAACTTGAGATAGAGGAACTTCTGGAGAATTTCCGGTTGCGCCATCCAGGCATAGAACTGGTCACGGCTCAGGTCCGGGGGCGGAGCCGGCATGTCGAAAAAATGCCGGGCCACACTGAGAACCAGCAGCGAATCAAAGAGCCGCGCCGCAAAGCGGGCCAGAGGGCGACGATTCGTGGGAAGGACGGACCTTCCGCGGGCCGCGTCCTCCACCTGGGCTCGGGTGATGACGGTGCCGTCGGCGCTTTCCTTGTCCAGCTTGGCTTTGATCTCCTCCCGCTCCCGGGATTCGAGAAGTTCCCGGACGGCCGGTATTTCGCGGAGCGGGATCCAATCGGAGAGGTCGCGATGCCAGCCCAGTTGGGAAGGCTGCACCGTGCCCTCCCGGATCATGGTCTCGATCTGGTGCAAAAACAGAGGGCCCTGTTTCCCGCCGTCGTCGGTCGCGATATAGATCTGCATGAACCTGGAGGCGATGGGCGGGCTTCAACTCCGCCTGACGGTCAGAACGGGATGTCGTCTTCCTCTTCGTGCCCGAAATCCGGGGGAGGGGACGCGGGGTGCGGTTCTTCGCTGCGGTAGCCACTGCCTCCGGAAGGCTGCGGGCGCCCCCCGGAGGGGCGCTCGGTGCGGTAGCCTCCTCCACCGGGAGGGGCGAATTCCTGAGTGGAGGGGCTTCCGGCGGGGCTGCTGCCATCGTCCTTCCCTCCGAGGAATTGAAAGGCTTCCCCGATGACCTTGAGTCGACTGCGTTTCTGCCCGGTCTGTTTGTCTTCCCAAGTGTCCATTTGGAGACGGCCTTCGACAAAGACCGGCCGGCCCTTGCGCATGTATTGGCCCGCTATTTCCGCCTGACGGCCCCAGAGAGTCACGTCGACGAAGGTGGCCTCCTCGCGGCGCTCCCCTTCATCGGTGCTGTAGATCCGGTTCACCGCGAGCGCAATGTCCGTCACGGCGGTGCCTTTGGGGGTGTAACGCACTTCAGGATCCCGGGTGAGGTTCCCGATCAGCATCACTTTATTGAGATTCGCCATGACGAGAGATGATAGAGCTTGAACGCACCGTCAGGAAAGACTTTTTTTCGCTTCCCGGGGTCGATCAGGGACCACAGGTGAACCGCGGCGGATCGGATGCTCCCATCCTGCCGCCCTCCCCGGAAAAGGGAAGCGTGGGTCTCCTCCGTGGTGAAGCCACGGGTCCGGGCCTCAGTTTTTGCGGTCGTAGTGCTGGAGGTGAATGTCAGTGTTCAGCGCCAGACGGTTGCGGACTTTCACGATGGTGTCCGGTTCCGCTTCAAAGTGGTAGTTGACGAAGAATCCGCCAGAAATGTGGTTGGAAGGGTAGGCAAATTCGCGGCGACCGAGGCGGTCGACCTGCTGAAGGGAAGCCCCTTCATCTTCGATTTCTTTGCCAATGCGGTTGATCAGAGTGTCGACGCTGTCTTCCTTGCCTTGCATGTTGAGCACGATGACTCCTTGATATTTTCTCTTCATGATACTGGGTTGGGGTCCTGTTCGGGTCTTTTGGGATTGTCTGGGTTCTGGGAGCTCTCCGGGGTGGCGGGACGCGTTGTTTCCGGTCTCTGATTGAAGCGGGTCATGGCTGACTCCATGCCGGAGCCAAGCACACAATTTACCGCATCCGCCGCCCGCGCCAGAGATTTTTCGACTTCCGGGGCCTCCTCCGGGGAAAAGCGCCCCAGCACGTGGTCGACGATGTCGCCTTCTCCGGCGCGTCCGATACCGAATTTGAGACGTGGGAAAGAGTCCGTTCCGAGGGTGGCGATGAGACTTTTGATCCCGTTGTGGCCGCCGGCCGAGCCGCCGTGGCGCAGGCGCAGGGTCCCAAGCGGCAGGTCGGCATCGTCGTAGACGACCAGCATTTCAGTCGGAGGAATCTTGTGGAAGCTGCCCACACGCTGCACCGCGCGTCCGCTCAAGTTCATGAAAGTCAGAGGCTTGACGAGGAGCACTTGGTCGTGGCGGGCCACGGAGGCTTCCCACTTTTTCTGGGTCGTCCAGGAAACACCCGCCGAGGAGGCGAGACGATCCACCACGTCAAAGCCTACATTGTGACGGGTGTGGGCGTATTCCGGTCCCGGATTGCCCAATCCCACGACCATGCGCACGGCGGGGCCGTTTGCTGAGGGCTGGGAAAGGGCGGGGGACATGACGGCAAGGTCGGGGGAGGGAAAGTCGCGGAGTCGGAGCGGGAAACGCACTGACCCGGGGCAGCAAAAGCGCCTCCGGGTCAGGAAAGGGCGGGGCCGGGCGACTCCGCAACCGAGTCAGGGAGTGAGCCGTGCCTGATCAGGCGCGGGGCTCGGCCACCAGCGCCACGACGACACCTCCGTCCATCGGGGTGGTGACGCCTTTGGGGAGAATGAGATCCCTGATGTGGAGGGAGTTGCCAATTTCAAGACTGGTCACGTCCGCTTCGATGCGCTCGGGGAGATCGGAAGGCAGGCAGTGAATTTCAAGGCTGTGGATGAGGTGGTCCATGACGCCTCCCAGTTTGACGCCGGCACTGTCACCGATGAGTTCCACCGGAATGTGGGCATGGATGACTTCATCAGCTTTCACCGCATGGAAGTCGATGTGAACGAATGCCCCGGAGAGAGGATCGCGCTGCACGGCCTGCACCATGGCCAATTTTTTGGCTTCCCGGGCGCCTTCGATTTCGAGATTGAGCAGGAAATTGATGCTGGTCTGGTGGCGGAGCACCTCACCAAATTCGCGGGCGTCGACCTGGATGCCGTAATTGTCCTGTTTCGAGCCATAGACCACGGCAGGAACTATGCCCTGGCGGCGGAGTTTCTTGGCGGTGGAGGTGCCGCTGGACTCGCGTTTCTGTGCTTTGATGGAGAGGTAAGTGGCCATGCCAATGGTTCCGGTGCTGGTGGATGAGGTGTCTGCTTGGATGATGGAATTGGTGAGATGGGTCGGAAGGTCTCTGAAAAAGAAGACTTCGCCGGAGCCCGCACCATTCTCCCGGGACCACTGGAATGAAAAATCACCCAACAAGGGTCCGGGGAGAAAAAAGGGGGCGCATACTAGACGCGGTCCCGAAAGTTGTCAAGTGGGGGGATTTGACTTCCCTTGGAGGAATCCCCCCCAGCGCAGGGCGCGGCCTGCGAAGCGAGATTGGCGCTTGTCGGAAGGTCCTTTTTTGCGCACAATAGTTGCCATGGAATCCCATGATGTCTTGCACGACGCTTTTGAGAAGGTGAGTCCCAAGCAAGTGGCCGCTGAATTGGGGGTTTCCCTTTCCTTGGTTTACAAATGGGCCCAGCCGCCCTCGGGAGATGTCGGCGAGACCGGATCGGGCAGCCGGAATCCCCTCGATCGGGTTGTCGAGCTGATCAGGCTCTCTCAGGACACCGCGATCATTGAGTGGCTGAGCCGGAAGTCCGGGGGGTATTTCGTGCGGAATCCTCACAGTGACTGCCGGGCCGGTTTCGAGGTGGTTCCTGCAACCCATGAATTGGTGCAGCAATTCGCGGACCTCCTCTCCGAAATTTCCCAGGCCGCGTTAGACAACAAGATCACCTTGAAAGAAGCCCAAAAGATCCGCCAGTGCTGGGACGAATTGAAGTCTCATGCCGAAGGATTTGTCCGCTGCTGCGAAGAAGGCGACTTTGCCAGCCTCCGCTGAATGCCCGGAGTGCCAGGCCTTCCCGTTCGTTGGTCTCCGTTGGCTGGGGCCTGCCGTCCGCTCCGGGGCGGACCGCTGGCTTCTCAGTGTTTGTCGGTGAGCTTCTTTTTCACCGTGCCTTCACCGAGGCCCTTGTCATCGAGACCGAGCTTCTGGAGTTTGGGCGGGATCATGAAATTGCAGTAGCCATTGCCGGGATTGTTCCGGAAATAATCCTGATGGTAGTCTTCTGCCTCCCAAAATTTGCTGGCGGCCGTGATTTCCGTGACCACGGGATTTTTGAAAATCCCCAGAGTCCCGATGAGCGCCTTCTTTTGTTCGGCAATGTTCTTTTGCTCCGGGGAATGGTAGAAAATCACGGAGCGGTACTGCGGGCCGACATCATTGCCCTGCCGGTTCAGCGTGGTCGGATCGTGGGACTGGAAAAACACATCAAGTAAATCCGCATAATTCAACTGGGCAGGGTCGAACTTCACCTGGACCACTTCGGCGTGACCGGTGTTCTTTTGGCAGACCTGTTCATAGGTCGGATGGTCGACATGCCCGCCCATGTAGCCTGAGCTCACCTCTTTGACTCCCTTGAGGCGCTCCAGGACCGCCTCGACGCACCAGAAGCAACCGCCTCCAAAGGTCGCGGTTTCCAATTTCGGATCGGTCGGGGAGGTGGAGTCGGTTTTCACAGTTTTGGAGGCTTCGGAAGATCCGGAGGATTCTTTAGGCGCGGCGGAGCTGGAAGAAGCCAGCAGGAATCCGCCCAAAAACGCCGGGACAAGGCCCAGCCAAGAACGGACCAAGAGGAAACGGGGGCAGCAGAGGGTTTTCATGGGAATGATCAGTCTCTCATCATGTTGGCCGCAAACGGCGAGAAATCATTACAGCAAAAGGTTTTTTTTCAAGAAACCTCATTTCTATCTTGACTAAAACTAATATTAATGGGAAAAGAATGCCATAAGAATAGGTGAATGGCACGCCCGAAAAACACCCTGGATACCATCCAGATCACCGTCTCCACCACCCAACAGGTGCGTGACCTGTTGGAATTGCTGACGGAACAAGGGCTTTACGGGAAAAACGTGGCGGAAACCGCGCACAATCTGGTGAAGGAAAAATTGCGGGAATTGATCGAACGGGGGCACTTGCCCCGATCCATTCCCAATACCAATCCTACTCAAGGTTGAGCGGTTCTTATAACCATACCCTCCCAGAAAAACACAGAAACCGAGACCAAACATGGAATACTATAATCCCAAAAACAGCTCTGGAGACGATAATCTTCGGGTTTTAGAGGCAGCCGCCTGTGATCCTGAAGCAAGTTACGCCAATGATCCGGCGGTTCGTGAGGCCTTTGACTCCGAATTGCGGGAATTGGCCAAACAAATTGTGACTCACCATCCCAGTCTGACCCAACTCCTGCTCAGCCTCTCCTCCCCGGAAAAGGCGAATCCTGTCCACGGGCGGAACTAAGTCGGTCTGTTTCGGAATTGTTCGAGGAATCCTGCCTTTCCTCGGCGTTCCGGTTCTCTTTCCCCGGCTTTTGGTCTCGCCGGGTTTGGGTGCCTTTCAGGGGTGGTCTTCCCTCTGCCGCGCCCCGGTTTCTGGAACTTCCTTCCATTTCCAGACTGCCGTCTCCATTCTTGAAAAGTCTTGGGCCCCGGTCCACAGTGTGCGTCCCACTTTTGCCCTTGATGGATCTCTCCCCAGCCAGCCGCCTCACCGTCGCCACGGTGCATCACCCGGACGATCTCGTTTTACTCAGGGAGCATCTGGACACCGGCAGACCTCTGCCCGCCGAGGTCCTCGAGTTTCGGCTCGATTCGTTTCTGCATCATGGTTCCCAAGTCCACTCCCGTGCGATGGCTTTGCTGCCCGGGCTGAAGGAACACTGCTCGATCTTGGGCACCGCCCGGTGCAAAGAGGAGGGGGGATCGCTCCCGCTCGACGTTGCCGCCCGGCGGGATCTGCTGGTGCAGTCTCTGGAAGCCGGGGCGGCCGCCATCGACATTGAGGTGCGCTCTCTCGAGTCGCTCCATGATGTCGTGGCCAAGGCCAAGTCGCTGGGCATCCCGGTGGTGGCTTCCTTTCATGATTTTGAGGGCACTCCGCCCTTTTACCGGCTGAGGGACCAGATCGAAAAAGCCGTCGCCGGCGGCGCCACGGTCGTGAAGTTGGCGGTCCGGGTGGAATCGATGATCGCTCTGTTCGGTTTGGTCTCGCTCTTCCAGCAAGGGTGGCCGGTTCGGATCAGCGCGATGGGAATGGGCAGCCATGGCAAGCTCAGCCGTCTCGTCCTCGCGAAAGCGGGATCCGTGCTGAACTACGGCTATCTGCGGGAGCCCAACGCGCCAGGACAGTGGCCGGCCGGGGAACTGCGGCGGCTCATCGCCGAGATCTGAGGGCTGCGTGGGCCCTGCCAACCGGGGAGTCCTTCAATGGCCGATCCGGTAGAGATGGGTCTTGGTGCGGAGAAACAAACTGCCGTCCGAGGCGGCGGGCGAGGACATCAAACCGGAATCGAGCTGGTTTTCCGCCAGCAGTTCATAGGTGCGGGAGGCCTTGAAAACCGCCGTTTTGCCATCCTCATCACAGACATAGACGCGGTCCGGGGTGGCGATGAGTGAGGCCGTGGTCTGGCCGTTGGTCCGCTCCGACCACAGCACTTCGCCGGTGGCGGCGTCGACGCAACTGGAGATGCCGTCGGCATTCATGAACAACAGGTCGTTGACGAGAACCGGGGAGGACATCTTTGGCGTCCGCTTGAGCAGTTTCCACGCGATTTGAGATTCGCTGACGGTGCCGCTGGGCGGTGGATTGAGCTTCACGGCATGAATTTCGGCCTTTCCGAGACCGGTGTTGATGAAGGCCAGTCCGAGCTTGGATGAGACGACGGTGCGGGAAGACGGGGAATGGGTGGAGTAGGTGAGATTCCACAGTTCGGCACCGGTGCGGGCATCGTAGGCCCAGGCCGCTTTGGCTCCGGGGCTGATGATGGTCGGCGTTCCGGCGACATCGGTCAAATAGGGGGTGCTGTAGCCTTTGCGCATGTCGCCACTGTTGGAGGGGCGGCCTTTGGCATCGTAGTCGGCAAAGTCGGTGGTGCGGTCGGCGCGCCAGAGAGTCTTGCCGGTGGCTTTGTCGAGGGCGACGAGGTATTGCTGGTCGGCCCCGTCGAAACTGAGGATCAGACGGTCGCCCCAGAGGATGGGGGAGGCTCCCGGCCCCCGCCAGTGGCTGCAGGTGAGGTCGCGGCGTTCCCAGAGCACTTCAAACGTCGTGGTGTCCAGACAGAAGGTCCCGTAACTGCCGAAGTGAACATAGACACGACCTTTCTCCGCGGCCGGAGAACAGGAGGCGTAGGTGTTGACTTTGTTGGCCAGTGGTTCGGGGTTGTCGCAGGTGGCGAGCCGTTTCTCGAGAAGCACTTTGCCGGTGGCTTCGTCGAGGGCGAGCACCGAGAAGGTGGTGCCGTCCAGCGCGGCGGTGGCAATCCACACCTTGCCCTCCTGGATCACGGGGGTGGCCCACCCTTGGCCGGGCAGTTCGACTTTCCAGGCCACATTTTCCGTCTCGCTCCATTTCACCGGCAGCTTCGCGGCTTCCGCGGCGGGAACGAGTCCGTTGGCGGTGGGGCCGCGGAATTCCGGCCAATCGGCCCAGGCGGAGGAGGTGGCGAGGAGCAGGAGGAGACCGAGGCGGACGTTCATGGCGGCGGGAAAACAGGGAGCGGGAGGCGGTTACTGGTCGAGTCCGGTGCGGGCGGCAACATCGCGCATATAGGCAAGACTTTGCTCACAGATGGCTTCGGCGCCGGGTGAGTAGTCGAAGACTTCCACGGAGATCCATCCGTCGTAACCGATGTCCTTCAAGGCCTGAAAGATCGGAACGAAATCGACCTCGCCCATGCCGGGGCCCAGCAGGTTGGGATCGTTGGCATGGAAATGCACGGTGTGGGCGGCGCATTCCCGGATGATCTGGGGGATGGGCTTTTGCTCGGTGGACATCGCTTTGACATCGAGATGCAGCCTGCAGGCGGGGGAATCCACGCGCTGCATCAGCTCGACTCCGAGGTCGGCGGTGTTGAGGAAATCCCCTTCGACCGGCCCGAGCGGCTCCACAGCCAGGGTGACGCCGGCGGCTTCATACGCTGGCATGGCAAGCCGCAGGACCGAGGCGGCATGGGTCATCGCTTCCTCGTGAGTCATCCCGGGCAGCAGATTGCGCTGCTTGGGGGATCCGAGAACAAGGATGCGGCCGTCAAGGTCGGCGCAGAGTCGGGCCAGTTCGGCCAGGTAGGCGGCGGTGCGGCGCTGCACTTCGGCATCGGCCGAGGTCAGATAGTAGCCGCCTTCGGTGAACGCGAGCAGCCAGTGGAGCCCCACACATTCCAAGCCCGCTTCGGCGATCTGCCGTCGCACCAGGCTCCGTTGCTCCGCCGGTATGGCCCGGGCATCGGTGTTCATGGTGAACGGCGCCAATTCCACGCCCGTGTACCCGCATTCCCGGGCGTAGCGGAAGGCTTCGTCAAAGGGGCGCTTTTCGAAAAGTTCGTTGCAGATGGCGTAGCGGGCAGGCATGGGAGTCTGATGAGGAGAGTTTCCGCCGGCAGGCGGAGCCCGTAGAATGCCACTGCCGAGGGCGTTTGCCAAGCCTTTTGGCCCGGCGTCATCCCGTCACGGCAGGGGGGATCCCTGGTTGGGTCGAGGGCTTCGGCGATCAGGAAGTGGAACCGAAGGACTGCGACCCCGTCTTCCCGGCGCGGTCAGGGAATGTCGGGATCGCCCACGCCCTCGTCGGTGATCGAAGGTCCGTCCCCGGTGTGCGGATCGGACTTCTTGCCGTCTTCGGAGGCCATGTTCGGCTTGCCATGGGCCAGGCCCACTTTGCCGACATAAATCAAGGCGAGCGGCTTGGCGGATTCCTTGCCCAGCGCATTCAGGCGATCTTGCATCGCGGCCACCCTCTCGGGATGTGCCTTGGCGAGGTTGTTCTTTTCAAAGGGGTCGTCGGCTAGGTTGTAGAGGTCCACACTGGTGGGAATCAGCGAGCGCCAGATCAGCTTCCAATCGCCTTGGCGCACCCCGCCGCGGAACGGCTCGACGTTGTAGATCACTTCGGAGCGCGGAGAGGGGCTACCCTCGGCGATGGTGCTCCAGACGTTCACCCCATCAAGTGGCTTGCATTTCTCGGTGGACGCACCGGCAAGCGCGGCCAACGTGGGGAAAATGTCCACCGCGTGCAGGATCCCGTCCACGGTCTGGGGCTTGATGCGACCGGGCCAGTTGGCACAGGCGGCCACGCGGCAGCCCCCTTCGAAGAGAGCGCCTTTGCCATCGCGAAAGGGGCCATTGTCACAAGGTATCTTCGTCTTGGAGAGGTCGGCCATCTGGCCGGCAAACATCGCGTTCTTGGTGCCGCCATTGTCGCTGTGAAAAATAATAAGTGTCTTGTCACGCAATCCCTGCTTGTCGAGCGCGGCGACGAGGCGGCCGATCTCGTCGTCGAGGCAGCTGATCATGCCGGCGTATATGCGGCGCGTTGGGTCCTCAAGGTGGGAATAGCGGTCAACATAGTCCTGGGGGGCCTGATAGGGGGTGTGCGGGGCGTTGAAGGCGAGGTAAAGATAGAACGGTTTTGCGGGGTCCTGCTCGTTGATATAGCGCACGGCGTCACGGCCTAGGAGTTGGGTGGTATAACCTTCCTCCTTCACGGGCTTGTTGTTGCGGAACCAGTCAAGCACCCCGGCATCGCTGTGGGTGTAATAGTCCAACTCCCCAATCATCGCCCCGTACTGGTAATCAAAGCCGCGTTGCTTGGGCCAGTATTTCGTGTCCGCGTGGCCGAGGTGCCACTTTCCTATGATCGCGGTTTTGTAGCCGGCTTCCCGAAGGCTTTGGGGCAGGAGCCACTCGCTGGTGTCGAGACCATAATCGGCAGGGCCGGGGATGACGATGGTTTGCAGGCCGTAGCGGAAAGGATAACGACCGGTCATCAGCGCCGCGCGCGTCGGGGTGCACATGGGTTGGACGTAGAATTGGGTGAATTTCGCGCCGCCCGCAGCGAGCGCGTCCAGATTCGGCGTCTTGATGTCGGCACAACCATTGAACCCGACGTCTTTCCAACCGAGATCATCGGCGACGATATGGACGATATTGGGTTTTTCGGCTGCAGGGGCGGTGGCGCAGGCCAGGGCCAAAGAGAGACCAAACAATCTCAAGGTCTTTTTCATATTGGGGTGTCAATGGGTGATTGAAAAGTGGGCCCTCGGGCATGACGTTTCGCCACCCCCGGTCGCGTGAATTTTAACTCTGGCCGAGGGCACCCTGCGGTTTGTGGTGGCGAGGCCAGGACATGTCGGGTGGGACTGCGGTACCGGCCAGGCCGTGCCAGCGGCACCCCGTGGGGCCGTCGGGGGCCCTGCAAATACTGCGAAATGGCATCAACGCGAACATCGGGAAGGATGGGGCAATCATAGTCGTGGTGAATTCGTTTTCAAATTCAATTGAGTGCCCGAAACCGCCGGCAAACGCCCGGCTTTCGCGGGCGGACATTGCCTTGGGAACGTGCCAGAGGCAGCGCCTCGCCCTTGTGTTTCAAGCAAGGGGAGGGAAAGCGATCCCGAGAAGGGGAGAGGCGACCCACGCCGCCATCCACTCGGCGGGGGGCATCGTTGTTCCTGAACCCCGACGAGGGTGTCACCAAAGACTTGAGCCAAAGTGTGCTTGGGGGTTGCTTTTGCGAACGAAGCAAGCCAGGTGACGGTGGCGGCTTGCCTTGGCGTTCACTCCGTCCGTTTCAGCGGCGGCTGCTTCCACTTTCCGGTCAGCGCCTCCTCCTTCGGCCAGTAGATGCGCATGGCCATGAAGAACGGTCCTTTCGGGGCCGGCAGCCAATTGGCTTCCCATTCCTTGCCAGGTGATTCGTGCTGGATGAGGAGCGTCAGCCCGCCGTCTGCATCGCGCTTGAACTGCGGCAGCATGGGCGAATTGAGAAGGTAGCGATTCAGCGGATTGGCGGAGAGCAGGCTTTGGGGCAACTCATACAGTGTGAGCGACCAGAATGCATTGGCGGGCGGAAATTCCCCGGGCGCGAAGCGCAAGCTGTAACGGGCTTTTGTCCCGTCCATCGGCTGCCCGCTGGAATCAGCCATATACAGCGGATACATGGCCTCCTGCTTGGAATTGCCGTAGATGCCGACCACGGCGGCGATCATCCGGTAGAGGTAATTGTTCTTCAGATGCGCCCGCGATCCGAAGGTATCGCCAGAGGTCACCTTGCCTTCATCCATCTGCTTTTTGAGGTCGGCAAAGGCCACCCACGCGTCGCCGATTCCCTCTTCCACCGCCTTCCGCACTTCCGGGGAAAGCGTGTCAGCGTCGAAAGACTTCCCCGCGCCGATGCCGAGCTTGGCGAAACGCGCCATCAGTTCCTTCTCCGACTCATGCGTGGGGCAGAACTGCAGGACGAAATTCAGCACGTCGAAAATCTTGAGCGAGGACTTCTGCTCGTCAGGCGTGAGCGGCGGGAGAAAGTCAATCTTCGGGGCGGCGCTCGGCGCGGGCTGTCCGAGGAACTGCGAGAGCGGCTCGGCCTGGTAGCCGGCCTGCACCTTCTTCACGTTTTCGAGATCGCCCGGATTGAAGAGTTGCGTCCGATACGCGACGAGCACCAGGTCGGTCTCCGAGCGGATCACTTTCTTGATGCCCTTGGGCAGCTCGCCCTTCAAGCCCGGTCCGGCGATGAGGAAGCTGCCGCCGTCGTTGCCGGTCGAACGACTGCCGATGTAATCGAAGTTGAACGTGTAGAGATCAATCAGTTGGAGGCTGAAGTAACGGCTTTTTTCGATCACCGGCACGGTGAGGACCACGGGTTCCGTTCGCAGATCCAGGCCGAGAAAGGAATACGGCGTGTCCGAGTTGGGCGTCTGCACGGCCTTGTCCTCGGGCGTGAACACGCGGGAGAAGTTGCGGATCTGATTCCAGTCAGCCTTGTATTCCGGATTGGAGCGGTCCACGAAGTAGGCGTGCATGACGCGGTAGCTGTCCACCATCGGGAAACCGTAGATGTAGGCTTCCTTGGCGATGGCACGGGCGTCGGCGGGCGTAAGGTCGGCCGCCCGGGTGGAGGTGATCGCCAGCAGGCTGAGGAACGCGTGAGCGAGAAAGTGTTGTTTGAAGGGGAGGTTCATGGTGGCGTGCGGTTGGTCGGTGTTTTCGGCAGGCAAAGTAAGAAGGGGGCAACGGCGAATGTCAAAGTCCTCCCCACCTGCCGGGGAGCGAGACTTTGACTGCGGGTTGAGGGTTGATGGATCATGGCGGACAGGACTTGCGGCGGGGCTTTGGTCCGGAGCGACGCCTGGCTCTGCTGCCGGGCGCACTGTCCGACATCCAATCGGCGATGGCAATAGGTACCAGCCCTCCACCGATTGCAGCAATGATGGTGCCGAAATAGATCTGATTGCACTGCGTCATCGCGGTGGGCTCCCTTCCAGGCTTGACGAGAGTGGCAATGCAGACACCTCCGGTCACGAACACCAACCCAATCAGGATGATGATCGAGAAGTGAACGGAATAGAGAGGAGCAAACTTCATGTTTCGCCATTTCGGGAGGCCACCGCTCCGCCGGATAGAGAATGCCACAAAGGTCAGAAAAAGCGCACCATGGGTGAGGAGGGCGGCGGGCATGCTGCGGGTAACTCCAAGGACCCCCAACGTGATGATGCCCAGAAGTCCGTAGATCATGGTGAGCATTCCGAGAAGGTGCATTGCGGAAGGTTGGAAGTGATACCCCATTCTGGGGCAGGATCATCCCTGTGGGCAGTCGTCCGGTTTGGTTCTGGGGATTGACGGTGAAAGGACAGGGGCATTCCGCGGGGAAAGGGGCTGTTCATGAATCGAGCCGGACCAAACTAACTCAACCATAACCAATCCCACTCTGGAAGGCGAGGCAATTTTTGAGGATCAGTTCTGTTTCGGCCCGCTGCCAACCGAACCGGGTTCCGGCGTGTTGCTCCGAACTCTGGCATAGTGGAAAAGAAATTGTTGGGCATACCCGGCGGCGGGTCCGAAATGCGATTCCGCCCAGGCCTGCAGGTGTTTCACGGGGAGTGGTTTGGCCCGGCGGTGGCCGGTTGTCGGCGGAAAGTAGCGTTCCCGGAGAATGCGTTCGATCCAGACATCGATGGGAAAGGCCCCGAGACGGTCGCATCCGAAGAGGAGCACACAGTTGGCCACTTTTTCTCCCACGCCGGGAAACTGGCGCAGCCATGCACGGGCGGCGGCATCGTCCAACGAGTCCAAGTCCTCCAGCGAAACGGCCCCGTCCGCCAAGCGGCAGGCGGTGGCGTGGAGATAGCCCGCCCGGTAGCCCAGTCCGGCGGCCCGCAGCGCCGGTTCCCCGGCCCGGGCGAGATCCTCGGGCGTGGGGTAGCTCCAGCATTCCCGCCCGTCCAGAACGTGGCGCCGTCCATAGTGGCGCCGGAGATGGAGTGAAATGGCCCGGATGTGAGCGACCTGCTTCATGGAGGAGGTGATGAAGGTGGCGAGGCATTCCCACAGCGGTTGACGGAGGATTCTCAGGCCCGCGCACGCGGCCACCGTTTCAGTGAGGACGTCATCATGCTTGGGAAAAGTTGCCAGGGCATCCTCATGGCTGGCGTCGAGCCGGAGGAAGTGGCGGACTTCCCGCTCCAGAACCGAAGGGAAGCGGAGTCTTTCGGGGCAGGGTTGCGAGAGGCGGAGCGCGGTCTCACCGAGACAACCGGTGTAGGCGACTCCCGGAACGTCCGGATCGGAATCCCAGTGGAATACCTGGCCTGATCCGATGGTCTCCAAGAGAGAGAAATCACCGCAGGAAATCTCCCGAAGGGATTCCGGGAAATCGGCCTGGGAGCGCTCCTGCAGCGCGGCGGAGCCTTCCTTGGTGGAGGCGCGGGGCCTTCTCCGGGAAAGGGCGGAGGGGAATTTGTCTTTCGGTTTAATAATCAGGAAAGGCGAAATTTTTTCCTTGGCAATGGACGAAGATGCGACGACCTCTGTCTTATCTTCTCCCTCCAGAAAAAACAACGAATGAAAAAGACCCTACTCACACTCATTGCTCTCACGGGCGCTTTGGGCCTTTCTGCCTGCGGTCCCAACACCTCCACGGGTGCGGTCGCGGGGGGCTTGGTCGGCGCCGGTGTCGGGGCCATCATCGGCAACCAATCGGGACGTCCTCTTGAAGGGGCCGCCATCGGTGGTGCCGTGGGTGCCGGCAGCGGTGCGCTGCTGGGCAACTCCAAAGACAAGCGCGAAGAACAGGAATACTACCGGAACCAGCAGTATTACAATCAGGGCAACTACAATCAGCCCCCGCCCCCGCCGAATTACCCACCGCCGCGGTATTGAGGTGGAATTCAGTTCCCTGCCCGTTAAGTGCTGCCTGCGAGGGTAGTTGCTGCGGACAATGGAAGTGGCCCCTGTGACTGTCCTACCGGTGAAGCCGGAAGGAGGGGACAGGGGTTTTTTGCGTTCAGGAGGTGGGGGCAGCTCAGGGAGGACATCCCCGTCAGATCTGGTCCGGAGCATTGACGGCCTGCTCTGGAGGTGGAATGGTGGGGGTGCTCTGCCATGCTGCGACTTGATCAAATCCGCCTGCCCCTCGATCATCAGGAGTCCGATCTGAGGGAAGCGGTCAGCGCCGCGCTCCAGATTCCGGTCGGTGACATCGCCCGGGTGGAACTCGTGAAGCGATCGGTCGATGCCCGGGGAAGGGACGGGGTGCGATTTTCCTGCCTCGTCGATGTGGAACTGACGCGGGGGGAAGAGGCGCTTCGTGCAGCCGGTCAGGCTCCCCCTCCGGATGAACGCTACCGGCAACTCGACGGGGTGCGTTCTCTGGATCAACCTCCGGGCGAGGGATTCCGTCCCATCGTTGTGGGCAGTGGGCCCTGCGGCCTTTTTTGCACGTTGCTGCTGGCCCGGCATGGCTGGCGTCCCCTCTTGATCGAGCGGGGCAAAGCCGCGGGGGAGCGAGCCCGGGATGTCACGGGATTCTGGAACCGGAACTGGCCTTTCAATCCGGAGTCCAATGTCCAGTACGGGGAGGGCGGGGCCGGCACCTTCTCTGATGGCAAGCTTTACACCCAGATCAAGGACCGGGAGCACCGCATCCGCTGGCTGCTCACAGAACTCGTCCGGGCCGGGGCGCCGGAAGACATTCTGACGAACGGCAAGCCCCACATCGGAACGGACCGTCTCATCAAAGTGGTTCGACAGATCCGCGAAGAAATCCTCTCGCTCGGAGGGGAAGTGCGGTTCGAGGCCCGCATGACGAAACTGCTCACCGCGGAGGGGCGTGTCACCGGGGTGGTGCTGGCCTCGGGGGAAACGCTCCGGACGAACCGGGTCATTGCGGCGGTGGGGCACAGCGCGCGCGACACCTTCGTCCTCCTCCGGGAAGCCGGTGTGGCGTTTGAAGCCAAGCCCTTCTCTCTCGGCGTGCGCATCGAGCATCCCCAGGGATTGATCAATTTCGCCCAGTATGGACGTCAGGCGGAACATCCCGCCCTCGGGGCCGCCCCCTACAAGACGGTGCATCATGCCAAGAATGGCCGGGCCGCCTACAGTTTCTGTATGTGTCCGGGCGGGCTGGTGGTGGCCGCCGCGTCAGAACCGGGGGGACTGGTGACCAACGGGATGAGCAGCTATGCGCGGGCCGAGGCCAATGCCAACAGCGGGCTGATGGTCGATGTGCGACCGGAGGATTTCGACGGCGGAAGCGATCCCCTCGCCGGCATCGCGTTCCAGCGTCATTGGGAACGCGTCGCTTTCGAACTCGGCGGGAGCAATTTCCATGCTCCGGTGCAGCGCGTCGGGGATTTCCTCGCGGGCCGTCCCTCCACCGGGTTGGGCACGGTCATTCCGTCCTATAAGCCGGGAGTGACGCCGACGGATCTGGCGCGCTGTCTGCCGGACTTCGTCGTGGAGACCCTGCGTGAGGCCATCCCGGCCATGGCGAGGAAGCTGCGGGGATATGATTTGCCCGACGCCGTGCTGGTGGGGGTGGAAACCCGGAGCAGTTCACCGGTCCGGATGCCGCGCGATGCCGGGACGCTCCAGAGCATCAGCCTGGCCGGGTTCTATCCCGCCGGGGAAGGCGCCGGCTATGCCGGGGGGATCATCTCCGCTGCCGCCGATGGGATGAAGATTGCGGAGACGATTCTCCGGGAGTAGCCTGCCCATGCCACTCATGGCTTTGCCTCCCTACAGAAAAGAAATTTCCGAGAGTTGGTGCCTATGGGCCTACCTGATTCTGGCGTTGGTGTTCGGCGCCATTGGTTGGCGCTGGTCCCCGCGCGGGTTGCCCTGGATTTCCGGAGGCACCACGGCGTTGCTGGTCTTCGTGGGTTCCATGATCCTGGGAGAAATGTTCGCGATTCGAAGCCGCTTGGTGGTCTGCGGAGGGTTGCTCCTTCTGGGCGTGCTGTGGCATGTGATCTTGTGATCCTGAGAGAAGTGGTCTCTCCCACGCCATGGTCTACAACCGTTCCCGATGGGTTTCCGCCGCGGACCAGACCGACAGCACCGTGATCACCCCCATGCCCACCAGATAGGCTGCCACCGGCCAGGCCTCGCCATTGGTCAGGCTGACCAATTTGGCGGCGATGATCGGGGCCAATCCTCCCGCGAAAGGCGAGGCCAGCTGGTATCCCAGCGAAGCACCGCTGTATCGCACCCGGGTGCCGAACATTTCCGCAAAAAAGGCCGCCTGGGGCCCATACATCGCGGCATGTCCGAGCATGCCCACGATGATGGCCGTCCAGACCGCCGCCGGTTGGGCAGTGTCCACGAGCCAGAAAAAGGGCCAGGCAAACGCCATCAGGAAAAGGGCTCCGCCAAGGTAGACTGGACGACGGCCCCAGCGGTCGGAAAGGGCCCCAAAACCCGGGATGGCGAAGAGCTGGACGACAGATCCGGCCAGCACGGCATTGAGGAGGACCGGTTCGGGAATGTTCCAGCGGCTTTTCCCGTAGCTGAGGACCCAGACCGTGAAAATGTAGAAGAACGCGTTCTCCGCGAGTCGGGCACCCATGGCCCGCAGGACATTGCCGGGATGGTGGCGCAGGGCGTCCCAGAGCGGCAGCCGGGCAGGGGGCGCCTGCTCCAGAGCCCTAGCAAAGACGGGGCTTTCGAGAACTTTGGTCCGGATCACAAAGCCGAAGACCGCAAGCACGATCCCGAGCAGAAACGGCACGCGCCAGCCCCAGGACAGGAAGGCGTCCTCCGGGAGACGGCGGCAGAGCGAGTAGACGGCGGTGGCAAGAAGCAGCCCAACCGGCACCCCGGCCTGAACCCAGCTCGCGTGATAGCCTCTTCGGCCTGTGGCACCGTGTTCCGCCACCATGAGCACCGCCCCGCCCCATTCTCCTCCCACACCCAGTCCTTGGAGAAAGCGCAACAGCACCAGGAGGATCGGTGCCCAGACTCCGATGGCGGCATACGTGGGAAGCAGTCCGATGAGGAATGTGGCGATCCCCATGATCGCCAGCGTCGTCACCAGCATGGATTTGCGTCCCAAACGGTCGCCGAAATGTCCAAAAATGGCACCCCCCAAGGGGCGGGCAAAAAAACCCACCGCAAACGTTGCAAAGGCCGCCATTTGGCCGGCCGCGGGATCGTAATTGGGGAAAAAAAGCCGGTTCAGGACCAGGGCGGCCGCGGTTCCATAAAGAAAGAAATCATACCATTCAATCGCGGTGCCCACGAACCCGGCGATCACGACCCGGCGGTGATCGGAGGCGCTGGGAGGAGGGGCAGGGGGAAGGGAAGCCATGTCCCCAAGTTTCTATCATCCCGGCCGGTCCGGCGCCAAGCCCGGATCTGCGGAATCGCCGTATTCTTGACATCCGGGCCTGTCCGCAACACAATCAAGGTCCCATGATCCCCCGATTGTTCACCGCCGTGCTTTTTTCATTGCCAGCACTGCTCCCCGCCGAAGATCCGTCGGGGGCTGCGGTCTGGGCCGGTATCCCCCGGAGTCTCCAAACTTTCGTGGACCATGGAGACATCGCCGGTGCGGTGACTTTGGTGATTCATGAGGACCGGGCCATCGTGCAGACCGTGGGACTGGCGGATCTCGAATCCCGCCGACCGATGCGGGAGGACGCCCTGTTTGCCATCGCCTCGATGACCAAGCCGATCACCGCCACCGCTGTCCTGAAATTGCAGGGCGAAGGCAAATTGTCCGTCCTCGATCCGGTGGCCAAATACCTGCCCGCTTTTGCCAACGTGACTGTCAAGGAGGGGGACTCCACGCGGCCGCCGAAACGGCCCCTGACCATCCTTGATCTGATGACCCACACCGCGGGTCTGGCGCAGCCGCCCCGCCGTCAAGCCTCTGACGGGGATCCCAAACCCTGGCCCACCCTGGAGGAAACGACGGCTTACCTTGCGCAGCAGCCCCTGGCTTTCGAGCCCGGATCGAAGTGGCAATACAGCTCGGGGATGACCGTCTGCGGACGCCTCATCGAAGTCGTCAGCGGGCAGAGCTACGACGCCTATCTTGACGAACAGCTGTTCCGTCCGCTGGGGATGACTGACACCACTTTTTATCCGGATGCGTCCCAGCGTCTGCGCCTCGCCACTCTCTACAAGCCCTCCGGCAAAGGCGAAGATCCCTCCGTTCCGCTGGTCGCCACGCCGCATATCTATCTGGGCAGTTCCCCCGGGATCAAGCTGCCACCGAACCCCAGTGGGGGACTGTTCACCACCGCGCATGATCTGGGCCGCTTCTACCGCATGATCCTCCGGGGAGGGGAACTTGACGGCGTCCGCATTCTCCCCGAGGCGGCGGTCCGTCAAATGACCACCGTGCAGAGTGGAGAAGTCGTCACCGGATTCACCCCCGGAAACGGATGGGGGCTCGGATGGTGTGTCGTCCGGCAGCCCCAGGGCGTGTCGGCCATGCTCTCTCCCGGGACGTTTGGTCATGGCGGCGCCTGGGGCACTCAGGCCTGGCTCGACCCTCGTCGTAAAGCGGCTTTCGTCCTTCTGATCCAGCGTCTTGGACTTCCCAACAGTGACGGATCCGACATGCGCGCGGCTTTCCAGCAGGCTGCCGTCAAAGCCCTGCCCGTTCCGTGATTTCTTGCTTTCCCAACCCCATCCGACTCGTTCCCATGCACCGCCTGCTTCTCTGCTTCTTCCTCTTGTCTGTCCTCTCCTGTCCGGCGGCCGAGAAACCGAACATCCTGTTCATCGCGGTCGACGACCTCAATGACTGGGAAGGGTGTCTGGGAGGGCATCCCCAGGCCAAAACCCCGCACATGGACCGTCTCGCGGCGCGGGGCACGGTCTTCCTCAATGCCCACTGTCAGGCGCCTTTGTGCAATCCCTCCCGCACCAGTTTGCTGACCGGCCTCCGTCCCGACACCACCGGGGTCTATGGCCTTGCTCCTTGGTTCCGCACCCTGCCCGAGTTTGCGGAGGTGGTCTCGCTTCCGCAGTATCTTCGGCAGCAGGGTTACCACACGTCGACGACCGGCAAGATCTATCATGGTGGGTATGGCCGGGGCAAAAAGGACAATGAGTTCGATGTCCTCGGGCCACCCAGTTCCGTGGGGGTCAAGCCGGAGCACAAGCTGGTGGATACGCCGGCAAAGCATCCGTTGGTCGATTGGGGAGTCTTCCCCCACGAGGACAAGGACAAAGGCGATTGGCAGATCGCCGAGTGGGCCGCCAAGGAACTCGACAAGAAGCCGGAGGGACCGTTCTTTCTCAGCATCGGATTCTTTCTGCCCCATGTGCCCTGCTATGCCACCCAGAAGTGGTTCGATCTCTATCCTGAGGAAACGCTCCAACTGCCGGTGATCACCCCGCATGACCGGGCTGACACGCCACGCTTCTCCTGGTACATGCATTGGAAATTGCCGGAACCGCGCCTCAAGTTTCTCGAAGAAGCCAACCAATGGAAAAACCTGACCCGCTCCTACCTCGCCTGCGTCAGCTTCGTCGATGCCCAGGTCGGGAAACTGCTCGATGCCCTGGAGCGCAATGGGTTCCAAGACAACACTCTCGTCGTATTGTGGTCCGACCACGGTTGGCACATCGGGGAGAAGGAAATCACCGGAAAAAACACACTCTGGGATGATGGCACGCACGTTCCCCTGATCTTTGCCGGCCCCGGGGTGACCAGCGGACAGCGTTGCACCAAGCCGGCTGAATTGCTCGATATTTATCCGACCCTGCTCGATCTGGCTGGCCTGCCGCCGAATGCGGCTCTGGAAGGCCATAGCCTTGTTCCCCAATTGCGGGACGCGGCGACCGATCGTCCCTGGCCTGCGATCACGACCCACAATCACGACAACCATGGTGTGAGGTCCGAGCACTGGCGCTACATCCGCTACGCTGACGGGAGCGAGGAGCTCTATGATCACCGCAAGGATCCCAACGAGTGGACCAATGTGGCTGCCGATCCGGCGAATGCGGCGATCATCGCCGATCATCGCAAATGGATTCCCGCCGTGAGTCGCAAGCCCGCCCCGGGGAGCGCCCACCGCATTCTGCTCTACGAAAATGGCAAGGTGAACTGGGAAGGGGAGGACGTGCCCGAGGGAGCCAAGATCCCCGAATACGACGATTGATCTGCTTTAAAACGGCGCCGCAGGTGCCTTCCCTTTCAGGAAGGTAGGGCGAGAAGCTCCTCGCTCTCCGTGAGTCGGTGGGACCGGTGGCGATCGCGGATCGAGACCAGGTCGGAGTCTTCCATTTCCCTGACAAAGCGGGACCGTTGCGAAGTGGTCAGGGCGAGAAAACTTTCCGTGCGGGTCAGGGCCACATAGATCAGCCTACGGTCCGCCAGCTCTCCCTCACTGCCCCGGAGATTCTGCCAGTATGGCAGGAGATCGAGCCAGATCACGATCACGGCCCGGTACTGCAGTCCTTTCGCCGAGTGGATCGTCTGCAGTTTCACACCCTGGCTAAGAACGCCTTCACGGGCGCGGGAGTTGGCGCCATTTCCCGGAGTAAGCCATTGCACCGGTATGTTGAGATCTTGGAACCTTTTCACCATGGCCGGCAGCAGTTTGTTCTCGGAGCGTCGGCAACCTGGGTAGAGAATGGCGATGTCGTTTGGAGCCAGAGGGGTTCCGCGCTGGCTGTCGTGGCGGCCGACCAGCAGGTTCTTGACGAGGTCGATAATTCGGTCGCTTTCGGCCTCCCGGTGGCCTTCGAGATACAGCACCGGTTTGGCCCCGAGGCTGCGCAAACAACGATGGCTTTCGATTCGCACGGACGGGAACGATCCACCGCTCTCCCCTGTCTCATCGGGAGATCCCACGGCAAAGGATTCAGACAGCGCGATGATTTCGCGGGGATTGCGGTAGTTCTGATCCAAATGCCATCGAGCGCACGACGTTCTGCCCCGGGCCTGGATGCCGACGTCTGACCAGGTGAAGGGACGCTTCGGATAGAGGTTCTGGTGACCGTCGGAAACGATCAATAGGTCTCCTCCGGAAGGATCTTTGAGGGCGCACAGCAGACACCGGAACCAGTCAGGGCCAAAGTCCTGGGCTTCGTCCACGAGGATCGCATCATAGGTTCCAATCTCCACCTCTCCGCGTTCCATCAGATTAAGCAGGCATTCGCCGACCCATTCATTGGAATCACCCGGTTCCCAGCGAACCCCTTGATGCCAGGCCCAGGAGTGGAACGTGCGGACCTCAATCCCCAATCCGGTGAGTCGGCTATCCAACCACACTGCCAACGTCCGGTTGTAACATACGAGAAGAATCTGGGCGTCCGGCCGGGTCTCCCGAAGGTAGCGGGCCCGGGCCAGAAGCATCAGCGTCTTTCCCGAACCGGCGACCCCGTGGAGGATGCGATGGCCGGAACCAATGGACAGGGCATAGTCTTCCTGCCTCAGATCAAGTACCTGCAACACATCGTTCTGCTCACGCAGGGTCGGGAGGCTGTCATCCTCCTGCAGCAGTAGGCTAATCGAGATTTCCGGATGCACCAATGCCCGGAGCGCTTTGATCTGCTCCGGGGCCAAAGGGGGGAAATCCCAACGCAGGCTGAGACGAGAGGCAATGGCGTCCAACAACTCCCAGCCCCCTGATTCGCCATCTCGCAAGGCGAGGGTTTCCCAATGGGCGAGTTCATCCCGCATCACCGAGGTTTCTCGGGGAAACAACGAGGCCAGCGTTCCCTCGTGGGCATCCAACTGGTGCCTGGAGAGATTCGGCAGAGTCACCAGCGTGTTCACCGGAAATTTGAGACGCCCTTCCCAGTCCCCTCCTTCATGGCGAAGGTTCCGGCCCATCGCATGGTTGGTGGCCAGATCGAGAAAGCGATGCAAATAGGTGCGGACCTGCTGGGCCGGGTGGGTTTCGACCCTCGCCTCCCTGGCCCGGTAGGCCACCCGGACAAAGCGGTGATCTCCACCGCCGATCTCGTCGGCATACCATCCTTTGACCTCGATGATGAGCACTCCGATGGTGGGGAGAATCAACACAAAATCAGGGTGGCGGCCCAGCATCGAAGGTTCGTAATAAACGATGCAATCCTCGGGCAACGCTTGAAAAATGCGGTGCAACCGCCGCTCTCCGGCAGACGCCTTGGCAGGAAGGTGGGATGGAATAACGGCCGCCATTGATAAAAATTGAAATTAGATATAATTTCCATAATTCAATGGTGAGTTCAAGGGATTTTTGACCAATAGTGCCCGTTTTTCCTGCCAAACGGAGATGCCTCATGCTGGCGTCATCAACGGAGCTGTGTAGATTCAGTCCGCTCCCCTCACCGTGCTCTCTCCTCTTTTTGTCCAGAACGAAGGCCCGTCCAGACCTCTGCTGGCTTTGGCTCCGATGCAGGATGTGACTGACTGGGCCTTCTTGAATCTGCTCCAGCGGTATGGAGGCGCGGATGTTTATTTCACCGAGTTTTTCCGGGTCACCCAGGATTCCCGGCTGGATCCTGAGATACTGCGCTCGGTGACGGAAAACCCCACCGGGCGCCCCGTGGTGGCCCAGGTGATTGGAAGCGATATCGCCGCTTTGGTTCGGACGGCCCGGGAACTGCAGGCCTACCCCGTGGCCGGGATTGACCTCAACCTTGGTTGTCCGGCTCCAGTCGTCTACCGGAAGTGTGCCGGCGGTGGACTCTTGCGGGATCCGGAGCGGGTCGATGCCATCGTGGGAGCATTGCGACAGGCGGTGACGGCGGTGCCGTTCACCGTGAAAACGCGCGTTGGCTTTGCGGAAGGCGGGGAGTTTTCCCGGATTTTGGAAGTGTTGGAGAAGCACCGACCGGACCTCGTGTCGGTCCACGGCCGGACTGTCGCCCAGCGTTACCGACCGGGCGTGCGACACGATCTGATCGCCCAGGCGGTGGCCGAGCTTTCCTGCCCGGTCCTCGCGAATGGCGACGTCCACAGCGCCGACGAGGCGCACCGGATTTGGTCTGCAACGGGAGCGCGGGGAGTCATGGTCGGACGAGGGGCGGTGAGGAATCCTTGGTTGTTCACTCAAATCCGTCAAAAGGGGAGGGGGGAGCCAGTGATCCAACCCACGGGACGTGAGGTATTGGCCTATGTGGAGGCCCTTTTCGAAGCGGTCTCGGACGTTGCGGCCCGCGAGGTGGATCGGGTCCATCGGGTCAAGAAACACGTCAACTTCGTTGCCGAAGGTGCCGAGGCCACCGGTCGGTTTCTCCACGACATGCGCCGATCCAGTACCAGAAAGGAATTCTTCCGAATCTGCCGGGAGCACCTCGATCACGATGCCCCGATGGCATTGGAGCCCTGGATCAGGGAGGAATTGGAATCCTGAGCGCTAGGGCTTGGCCTGTGCCAATCCTGGAATCGGGCCATAGCCGACGAAACGGCTTTTGGATTCCGCCGCAGGCAGACCCAGGTCGAAGACGCTGACGCCATGGATCGCCCGCCCCCGGTAGCGGCGCCCGCTGCTGGCGCCGAACACCACCGGTTTGCCGTCGGATTTAAGCGTCCCGAAGTAGATCATGACATGCGAGATGGGAGGAGTCCTCCCCGAAGTGTCGTAGGTGCCTTGCCAGAACAGGAGATCACCCGGTTGGAGTTGGGCAAAGGCAGGGTCTTCGGCCCGGGTGGCGCCTTCCGCGGAGTGGAACATCCCTTTGTCCACCAGCCAACGGTACATGTCAAAGCTCGACCGGGGAGGTTTCAATCCGAGCGCCTGCAACGTATGGTAGACTGTCCCAGAGCAGTCCATGCCGCCGGAGGCAGGGTCACACGACCCATAATGGTAGCCAAGGTCCTTGGAGGTCAGGGCCAGCCCGGTGTCGATCAATTGTCGCAGAGGTTTGGACAGTCCCGGATATTCCCGGAGATCTCCCGGCTTGAGGGAAGCCACGCTTACCTTCACTGCCGACGTTTCTTTTGCGGAGGTGGCGGCGGGAGGGCTTTGAGCCACTACCGACGTCCCGACAGCGGCCCACCCCAGAAGCAGAAGGAGGCTGTTGCAGGTTCCCATGGTGATCGGTCAGGCTGGTTAGTCGGTCGGCTGATCTTTCGGCTCTGGAAGGAAGAATCCCACAAGAAAGCTGATGACCGCGATGGTCAGACCGACAATGCCGGCAGCTTTGGCGATGTGGAGCGGGAGGAGCGGGCCATCGCCAGCCAGCATGGGCGCCACCAGTGAGGTCGTCACGAACGCCATGCTGGTGCCAATCATCCGTCCCCCGACGTTGGTTGCGAAACTGCCGCCGGTGCCCCGAAGATGGAGGGGGAAGACTTTGGGGAGATACTCCCCAAAGTAGCTGAACTGGGCCACCGTGACGAGACCGCAAAGGGCATACGCGAATAGGAAGGCGTTACCTCCTTGCGGGAAAAACACGAAATACGTCAGCGGCAGGATGATGAGGGCGGGAATCTGGAAGATGCGGAGGAGCTTGATTCGGCTGATGCCAACAATCAGCAGGACCGCGAGCAGGATCCGGCCCACCAGCCCCCCCATCTCTTGGTGGAACTGGACCTTGTCACCCATCTTTTTGACCTCTTCGATGAGGGGACGCTGTTTGCCGAAATTCTCTTTGATCTTGCCCAAGATTTCTTTACGAGCCGGATCTTCCGCCGCCAGTTTGTTGAACTCCGCATTCAGACCATCGGCCTCCTTGCGCAAGGGGGCAAGGGCCTTGGACTGTTCCTTCAACTCAGGAAGTCCCGGGGTGACCCGGGCCACGGTGACCTGGAGGGCTCCAAAGGCCACGCCATAGGCACAGGCGGACAAAACGGCGGTGACGATTGTGACGCGCCGCAGCTCGGGGGCGAAGAGCATGGCAAAACTGGGGCGCTTGAGCTGGCCAGAGGCCCGTTTCTCCAGCCACACCTTGGATTCCGGAACGAAAGGCAGCATCATGGCAATGGGGATGGCCGGGAGAATACCCGTCATCAGGAGGTAGCGCCAGGAGCCGGCAGTCGCGGCTCCGAGTGCGGTCGGCAGCCCCATCAAGGGCATGTCGGCGGCGT
This sequence comes from Akkermansiaceae bacterium, assembly GCA_024233005.1. Lineage (GTDB taxonomy): Bacteria > Verrucomicrobiota > Verrucomicrobiia > Verrucomicrobiales > DEV007 > JACKQE01. Next base: position 36,783 of record JACKQE010000007.1, read on the forward strand.
GCGTGCTGATCCAGAAACTGATCGCGGTGACGAAGATGCCTCCCAACGAGGCGCAGGCCTGGGTGATGCCGAGCCACTTTTCCCTTTGATGTTTGTCCTGGAAGACTTCCGCAAGCCAGGTGATGGCGGCCACAAATTCCACGCAGACCCCGATGAAGGTCGTGGAACGGAAAAAGACGAACATGCCCAGAGAGGTGCTGTAGGCGGCCGCGAAAGGCGAGAACGAGTAGACGAAAATGCTCAGCGCCATGATCGTTTTGCGGCCAAACTTGTCGACCAGCCAGCCTCCCAGCAGGCCGAAGACCCCGCCGCAGAGGGCGCTGATCCACAGCAGACGGCCCACCCAGCTGGTGACCAGCGGGTTGTTCATGGGCACCTTGAGCAACTCCGAGATCGCCGGGGCGGCGACCAGCGGGGTCATCAGCAGCTCGTAGGTGTCGAACAAAAAGCCAATGGCGGCAATGATGATAATGAGCCAATGCGTGCGGGTCAGGTTGGGAGCGGACATGGAATTCAGGGAGTTGGACGAAGGCGGGGAGTGAAAGTCAAATCAGGCGATGGCGGCTCGCATTTTTTCGATCCATTGGGGGACCGCCGCAAACGGATCCTCCTTGGCTTCATATTCCAAGGTGAACCAGCCCTGATAGCCGGCGTCGCGCAAGATGCCGACAATCCGGGCGATGTCCATGGGTTCCGTGGGCTTGCCTTTGGGGTTCATCTCACATTTCAACTGCACATTGACCGCGTAGGGGGCGATTTTCGCCAGATCGCCATAGGGATCGGCCGTGTGGAAATTTCCCGAATCGAGGTTGATGCCGACCCACGGGCTGTCGACCGCGCGGACAATTTCGATCAGCGGATCTGCCTCCGCGACGATCCCTCCGTGGTTTTCCAGTCCGAGGAAAATGCCGCGTTCTGCGGCAAAGCCCGCGACTTGGGAGAGGGTCTCGATGCAGTTCTTGATGGCCTGCTCCTGGGTGATCGATTTGTCGGGCGCTCCGGCGAAGACCCTGATGTGGGGCGCTCCGAGGAGCAGGGCATGTTCGATCCAAAGATTGGTGTAGGCGACCTGCTCGTCAAGCTTCTCTCCCTGCGGCAAAGTGAAGGAGTTGCCGATGGCGGTGCCGGTGAAGGGAACCCCACGCAGGTAAGCATGGCGTTTCAGGTCGAGAAGCCAGTCTTGCTCGACATCCTTCGGGAAGAAATAGCTGGTGATCTCGGCTCCGACGCCCAGGTCCGCGCAATAGTCGACGAAATCGTGCATTTCCCATGCTTCTCGTCCTTCGACTTTCTGCTCCTTGTCCCGCATCCAGTGGAAGTACTGGCGGAAAGAATACGCGGCGAGTCCCAATTGCAGCCGGGGCTTGCCAGTCCGCTTGATCGGCTCGATGGCTGGAGCTGGGGTGGCTCCGGTGGCCAGAAGCCCACCGCCCAGGCCGAGGCCGAGGGTGGAAAGAAAACCGCGGCGGCTGGCGGGAGAAGTGGGTGGTTGGGTGGACATGGTGGAGCGGGTGAGGAATCGTAAAGGGGCTATTCTTTCATGTCCGGAGGCGTTTTGCCATCGAAATCCCCCCTGCCACCAATCCCCGCATCGCGCCATGAAATCTGGGCTGTGCGGGGTCCTTGGGACGGGAAAAAAACGAACCGTGTTCTATCTTGTTAATATAATTATTGCAAAAACCATAATAATTGGTAATCTAATGGAACATCTCCTGCCATCGTGCGGAATTGGGTGAAGACTGCGGATACGTGACGCCAGCACTATGGCTGCCAAGCTGAAACTGACAAAAGACGACCAGACCTTGGAAATGCCGTTGCAGGAGGTGAGCTACACTTTCGGCACGGCTCCAGGGAACAGCGTCCCTGTGCCTGCCCGGTTCAAGTTGGAAGACCGCCATTTCGCGATCGAAACCGTGCCCGGCCAACGCCATCACCTTGTCCCTGTGAGTCGCAAGGGCACCACCGAGGTCAACGGCGTGACGGTGAAATCTCCCCACCTTCTGGAGCATGGCGACATCATCAAAGCCGGAGGCATGGTTTTGGAATACCACAACCCGCGCCCAAAAGAGCGCGGAACCTTCCGGTTGGGCCCCGCCGGAATCAGTTTGGCGGTTTTGTTGGGTTTGTCTCTGATGGGACTGGGGGCGTGGCAAAAGTATCAGGAATTCACGAATTCGCGGCCCTTGGCGGCCCCCCTCGCAAGACCGGACGAGCCCGAAGCTGGTCTGGATAGTTCCTTGCCGCCCGGCCAGACCGCTGAGGTGGAGGAAATTCGGGCCGGGATCGACGCTGCCTCCGCGATTTCCTCGGAGACTCCTGCGGAAGCTTTCGAAGCAGGAGCCGATCATCCTGGAGAACCTGGTGCCGAAAGGATTTCGGAATCCGATCAAAAATTGGTGGCCGAACTCGTCGCAACCCTGGAGGAACCCTACTTTCATTCCCTCCTAAATGATCGTGAAAGACGATGGCACGAGGCCTACCAGAAGCTGCAAGTGGAGGATTATTTGGTGCACGGTCACCGGGCTCCTGAATGGGATCGCGATGCCTTGTCTGCCATCATACTCCATTCCCGGCTCGTCGTGGACATGGTGCGGGCCTTGGCCAGACCCGGTCAGAACGCCTTTCCCCGGCACCTCGGGGCGGCTCTTGCGGAAGGCTGCCGCGACCCCTGGGTGATGACTCTGGCCATGATTTTTGAGGAAATGCCGGGAGGATATCAACTGGATTATCCTGGAGTCAAAACTGGAGCGGCGGGGCACCGCCAGATCCTTGATCAGCTCAAAGAGTTTCCGCGAACGCCCTACATCGCCACTCGGTTGTATCTTCGGGTCATGAATTTCCTTGCGGGTCTGTCGATGGTCCCGTTGAAGGACATTTCCTACAAACGGGACATCGCCCGCGTCGGGGCGGAGAACCTTTACCACCTGAATGAATGGATGCGGCTGGGAGGCGATGCGGTTGTCCAGTCCCGTCCAGAGCTCGCCGGATCGGTCTTGGAAGGCGAATACTACCGAAATCTGAGCGAGTACAGCGAGATCATCTGCCGTCTTTTCGTGCAGCCGACCAATGCGATCGACTTCCTCGAAAAGAACCTTACTTCCAACCTTAAGGAAAAAGAAAGACGGCTCGTCGTGGGCAAGTTCCTGCTCGACACGGGCTACCGCATCAAACGCGGGCGGCGTCTCGAAGCCCTTTCGGAGAAAGAACGGGAAGCCTACCAATCCGCCATGGACAAGGCCCGGGAAGCGCTCCAGGAGGCTTGGTCAGGGGGGATTCAAACCGAAGTGGTTGCGGAAAACATGTTGGTGGTGCTCCGCGGCACCGGGCACCGGGACGAACTCGATGAATGGTTGATGAATGGCCTCGAGCATGGATCCGGCCTGAAAGGAACGGTGTGCGAGGAGCGACGTCTCGGGATTCCCAGTCTCGTGTATGGTGGGCGACCTGGTGATCTGACGGCACTATTGCGGCGTGTCCAATCCGTCGATCTGGCAGCGGCCAAGAAGCTGGCCTGGTCGATGAGCATCAGTGAGCGGGAAAAGCTCGGAACGGATGCCATCTGGCCGAATGTGGCAGCGGTTTTCGATGCCTGGTTGCGGGTCCATCCGGAGGATTTCAGCGGCTGGAGCGAGTATGCCTGTGCTTCCTACATGGTGGGAAGGGACAAAGCCTCTCTCCAAATGGTGACTCAACTTCAGAGCGATGTGATCGAGTTTCCGCTTTTCTGCGGCAACCTCCCGGAGTGGTCAAAAATCATGCAGTACCTCAACCGGCCCTGAAAGGAGGTCCAGCAGGGGTATCCGAGTTGGAGATTGTGCTTTACCCTGTCGTCGGGCGCTGGTATTGCCTCGTCATGACCGTCTCTTTCGCGCGCACCTGTTTGGCCCTCCTCGGTTTTACCCTGTTCGGAATCCCGGTCCCCGGGGTGGGGGAGGAATGCCGTTGTGGCTGGGAAATCTGCGCGGAAAAAAGCCGGCTCCGGATCCTCGCCCCTCCCAGTGAGGCTGCCGGTGGCGCCGCCCGGAAGTATGAACGGGATCGGGAAATTGACCTGCTCCGGGTCATCATCGATGTCACTCCCGATTTTGCGGCGCGCTCTCTGTCGGGACAAACGACGCTCCGGTTTGCGCCCCTCGGGAGGCCGCTCCGGCAATTGAAGCTGGATGCCGTGGAACTCCAGATCGCTTCGGTGGAAGCGGATGTGCCGATCGAGGATTGGGATGCCGGCCGTGAAAAACTGGTGCTGACTTTTGTGTCCCCCCTTCCTCCCGGCAAAGAAGTCGAAGTGAAGATCCGCTATCGCTGCGAACCGCGGGATGGTTGGTATTTCCGCACCGAAGCCATGGGTTACAAAAAGGGGGATGACCATTTCTGGACCCAGGGAGAGCCGGAGCGGCACCGGTATTGGTTTCCCTGCTATGATTATCCGAATGAACGGTTCTCCACCGAGACGATCTGCCATCTTCCTGACGGCATGACGGCGGTGTCCAATGGGGTTCTCAAGTCCGCGGAGAAAAATCCCGCAACCGGTCTTACCGCCTATCATTGGGTCCAGGAAAAGCCTCATGTGAATTACCTCGTCTCCATTGTCGGCGGGTTTTTGAACAAGCTGGAAGACCATCATGGAGATCTCCCGTTGGCCTTTTACACGCCGCCGTCCGAATTCGCCCAAGCGGCGCTTTCCTTTGGTGATACCAAAAAAATCCTCGGCTTCTTCGAAAAGGAAACCGGGGTGGCCTTCCCATGGGACAAGTATTTCAATGTCTGCGTGCAGGATTTCATTGCCGGCGGCATGGAAAACACCAGCGTCACCACCCTGACCGTGAACACCCTCCATGTGCCGGAGCAGGAGACTCTGCGCACGAGCCGCGATCTGGACGCGCACGAGGCCGCGCATCAATGGTTCGGTGATCTCGTCACCTGCAAAGATTGGAGCCAGATCTGGCTCAACGAGGGGTTTGCGACCTACTTTGCGCACCTTTACGAGGGCGAAAAAAACGGGGCCGACGCCATGCGTCATGGGCTCCTCCGAGACGCGGAAACGGTGATTCGCAGCGGCGATGAGCGCCCCATCACCTGGCGTGGCTACCAGGATCCCATGGAGCAGTTCGACCAGAGGGCGTATCCGAAGGGCTCCTGGGTGCTGCACATGCTGCGATCGCAGATCGGGGCCGACCTCTTTCGTGACGGCATCCGCACCTATCTCGAACGTCACCGGGGCCAATTGGTGGAAACGGCGGATCTGCGCGACGTGGTCGAGGAATTGACCGGGCGCTCCTGGGACCGGTTTTTCGACCAGTGGGTCCACCATGGGGGCACGCCCTCCTTGAAAGTGGCTTACCAATGGGATCAGACCCGAAAACAGGCGCGACTGTCCGTGACGCAAACCCAGAAGCTCTCGGAGGCCGTCATGCTCTTTCATCTCCCCCTTCCGGTGCGGTTCCTCATCGGGGGGAAAGTGCACGACTTCACTCTGGACGTGGATGAGGTCACGGAAGACTTCGCCTTTGATCTGCCCGGAAAACCTGACCAGGTGCGCCTTGATCCGGATGTCACGGTGCTTGCGGCGATTGATTTTAAAGTCGCCGATCCAATGCTCTTCGCCCAGTTGGAGCAAAAGGATGACCTGATCGGGCGAATGTTGGGGGTGCGGCAGCTGGGGGGGCGCACCGATGAGCCGGCTCTCGAGCGTCTCGAAAAAGCCCTGCGGGGTGATCCTGCTTGGCAGGTGCGTGTTGAAGCGGCGCAGGCCCTTGGCAAAAGTGGCGGACCGAAAGCATTGGCCCGACTCCAGGCAAGCCTTGATCAACCTGATGCGAGAGCCCGCCGGGAAGTGGTCAGAGCGTTGTCCCATTGGTTTGATCCGTCCGCCCGTGACGTGCTCAAAGGCGTGGTGACGGCTGAGAAGAATCCGGACATTGTCGCCGAGGCCCTTGCGGGTCTGGCGAAATACCCCTCCAGTGATGTCCGCAATGAGCTGCTCGCGGCGCTCGATCGCGACTCCTACCGCAATGGCATTTCCGTCGCCGCCATGCGCGCATTGCGGGTTCAGGCCGACCCTTCCGTCGTGCCCCGCCTGCTTGGTGAACTCCAGACCGATGCCGCAAAATACGCCACCAGGGATTTGGGCTCCGGGGCGGAAACCCTGGGCTACCTGGCGGGGCTTGCCGAGGACCCTCCCCAGCGCAACAGGGTGCGGGAGTTTCTGCTTTCCCAACTGACCGATCCCCGGGATCAGTTGCGGGCAGCCGTGATTCGGGCTCTGGGTGAGTTGGGTGATCCTCAGGCGGCTGAGCCGGTTCGCTCATTCCTTGTTGCAGGACGCGAGGAGTCACCGGAATACAAGGCCGCTGATGCTGCGGTCAAAAAGCTCAACGCTTCCAAACCTCAGGGAGCCGAAGTCCAGGATCTGAGAAAGGAGCTCCTCGAGATGCAGAAAGGCATCGACTCCCTGAAAAAGGAACTGGGGGAACTTGAAAAAAGGCCCCAAAAATCGAAACCTTAACGCCAGGGAACATTTCCGGACTCAAAGACATGGCCCTGCAGGGCCTTGAGCAAATCGCCGTAAACTTTGGGTGCCTTTTCCCGGGGCACCGGTTGGGATTCTGCGGGATCGTTTTTCAAATTGACCATCTGGTATGGCTCGAAGGGAGTGTTGCGGAACAATTTCCAGTCTCCCCGGCGCACCGCATGGTAGTCGAGTCCACCGTATTTGGGGCCTCCCTCCCGGCGCACCCAGAAAAGGTCCCGCTCAGGAGGAGAAAAAAGCTCTCCCAATAGTTGGGGCAGAAAACTGCGTCCATCGATCCCGTCCGGGGCAGACACTCCGGCGACCGCGGCCACCGTGGGAAAAATGTCCATGCTCAGAGACACCGCACCCCGGGCCTCGGTCCCCGGCGCGATATGTCCCGGCCAAGAGGCGCAGGTGGCCACGCGCAATCCGCCCTGCCACATCTCCTGCTTGCCACCGCGGTAGGGAGCATTTCTGGCTCCCACCTCGACTTGCCCCCCGTTGTCGGAAGTGAACAGAATGAAGGTATGATCGGCTTCACCGGAAGATTTCAGATGGGACAAGACCCGTCCGATGCCGTCGTCGAGGTGTTCGATGAGGGCCACCAAGGCTGCGCGCTGCTCGCTCATACCCGGTTCCCGTGCTTTGACGCGTTCCAGCCATTCGAGGGGAGGCTGGATGGGCGTGTGGGGCGCATTGTAGGCCAGATAGAGGAACCACGGATGCTCTGGATCTCCGGACCGGCTCGAGCGGATGAAATCGATGGCCCAGTCGGTGAACAAATCCGTCGCATGGCCTTGGGGATCGATTTCCTGTTCGTCCAATCTCAGGTAATTGATTCCATGGCGACGATGGGTCAGGTAGTCATCCATCATGTCTCCGAGCCATCCGTGAAAGTGATCGAAGCCGCGGTCGTTGGGGCGGTCCGGTTTTTCCAGACCCAGATGCCATTTGCCCACGATTCCGGTCTGGTAGCCGGCTGTTTTGAGCAGGGAAGGGAGCATCACCACATCGTCACGCAGGTTTCCCCAACTCGTGGTTTGCTCGGGCAACGGCGTACGGATGACTCCGGGCACGCCTGCCCGATCTGGATACAGCCCGGTGAGCAGTGACGCCCGGGTCGGGGAGCAGACCGGGCAATTGGCATGGAAATCCTCCACGCGCACCCCGGAAGCAAAAAGTGCATCCAAATGGGGCGTCTTGACATCAGGGGCTCCGGTCACTCCCAGATCGCCATAACCCAGGTCGTCCACCAAGATCACGAGAACATTGGGGGATTTTGCATGGAGGTGCGAAAAATATAATAGATTGATTATCAGTAATATAAATGAAATGACAAGGCCGCGCGGAAAGGTTTCGGATTTCATGAGAGAGGATGTGCCTTCAGGATGGAACCCCAAGGCTGAACCAGCAAATCAAAAAGCTTCCTCATCTTGGAGTGATAAAGACTTGATAATTATGGAACTTATTGTAATTTTAACGCCAAGAACCTATGTCCCAATTAAAACCCAGCACTGGATTGTCAGTATCAGGAGCCCCAGGCAGTGCCTCAGAAATGCAGGCTTGGAATGCCCAGTTGATGGCCCAGGTTCAATCTTTGCGTGAGGATTTGGCCCGCAAAGACCAGATCATCCTGCAACTCAACCGGATCACCTCCGAGTTTTTCGCCGATTGTCCCGACTACACCCAGCGCATTCCATTTGTCCGTCCGGGGGAGGATCCCATCATCGCCGTGGTCCGGTCTGTGGTGTCCTCCTTGAGGAAGAAAATCAGTGCTCTGGAAGCCGCGAACAAGGAAGTGTCGGCGGCTTTAAAGGCGAAGGATGAGTTCATTGCCATCGTGAGCCATGAGATCCGCACGCCTCTTAACGGGATCATTGGCATGCTGAACGTGCTGATGGACAGCGAAATGACGGAGGAACAGGCCGGCCATTTCCAAATGGTCCAGGACTCGGCGTCTCAATTGCTCACCATCCTCAACGATGTGCTCGATTACTCCAAATTGAAGTCTCGGAAAATCCGGCTTGAAAAGCGGGTCTTCGATCCCGAGCAGTTGGTCGTGAAAGTCCTGCGCACCTTTGCCGGCGCGGCGGATGAGAAAAAGATCTCTTTGGAATACACCGTTGGGGAGAATCTGCCGAGCCAGGTTGAAGGGGATGAAATGAGGATCGGCCAGGTTTTGTCCAATCTCGTCGGCAATGCGATCAAGTTTACCGAAAAGGGCAAGGTTCACATCAACGCGATGTTGCTCGAATCAAAGGGCGATCGTTCGATGCTCCGGTTCAAAATCTCTGACACTGGAATGGGCATTCCCTTGGATCGGCAGCAGCGGATGTTCGAGCCTTTCACCCAGCAGGATGCTTCCATTTCCCGTCGCTTTGGCGGCACCGGATTGGGACTCGCCATATCGAAAAGTCTAGTCCAACAAATGGGGGGGGAGATCTGGGCTGAAAGTGTGGTCGGTGAGGGGACGGTGTTCCGCTTCACGGTGGAAATTGGGGAGGTAGAACCGCCTGCCAAAACCGGGGTGGTCGCGGCGTTGCCGCAACGGGGAGGCTCACCTTTTGCCAGCCTCGCCAGCTACCGAGGCAACGGGCGTCGCATTCTTCTGGCTGAGGACAATCCGGTGAACCAAAAGGTGGCCCGACTCACGTTGGAAAAGCTTGGGTATCATCCCATCATCGCAGAAAATGGCCGCCAGGCGGTCGAGATTGCGGCAGCGGAAGAGTTTGACATCATCCTCATGGATTTGACGATGCCTGAACTCGATGGTTTGGAAGCGACCAAAGAAATCAGGAAGCTGAACAATGGGTCCGCCCATGCCCGCATCATTGCCATGACCGGCCATGTCTTCGACGATGACCGGGAACGTTGCCTCCAAGCGGGGATGGACGATTATATTTCCAAACCCGTGGATCTCGCAGATCTCCAGCGGGCGCTCGCGGATGAGGTAGCCCTCACTTCCTGAGCGCCCAACGCAGATCGGTCGGGTTTCTCCAGGTCATTTCTGGTTTTTGCCGGCTTCCGCCGCCATCACCTTGAAGTAGCGTCCCACCAGTTCCCGGTATTCAGCGGGTAATTCCGCATTTCCTTCGACGGCTGATCCAGCCTGAAGAGTGCCTTTGAGTCTGGACCAATCCGCCGCCGTGAGGCCGAGGGCTTTGAATTCCGGAGGAATGCCGTCGCCGGTGAGGTCAGGATTGCGTTCGCCATTGCCAAGTTTGGGCTTGTTGGCATCGGGCCGGTTTTGCGCATTGGGAGCGATTTGTCCCGGATTGCCCTGAGCTTCGGTGGGCTGGCTGAGCGCTTCCATGGCCGCCTGGGCCAGGTCCTGCAGCGATTGAGCGGCGGCCTGCGCGCTTTGGGCCGCTTGGGCCTTGTTCTGAGCCGAGGCCGCCTCGTTGACCTGTTGGGCACCCTGGGCAAGTTGGTTGGCATCGACCGGCAGATCGTTCTGCTGGGGATCATTTTTGACACCGTTGGCAGCCTGACCGAGTTGCTGGGCCGCGGCATCCAGCGCATTGGCGGCCTGCGCCATGGCGTTGCGGGCCTGTTGCTGGTTGGTCTTCGTCTGATTGAGGGCGGCTTGTTCCTGCGGGGAATTTTGATTTCCCGGCTGGGTGGGGGATTGTGCTGCCTGGGCTTCTGCTTGTTGGGCTTGGGCAAGGCCTTTGCTGGCTTGATTGGCTTCGGTGCCGGCCCGCTGGAGTTGGCTCTCCGCCTGGTTCGCCTGGCTTTGGGCGTTGGCCTGTTGGGAGGCCTGGGTGGCCGCTTGGAGAGCCTCCGCGGCGTCGGACAAGGTCTGGCTTTGCTCGCTGATATCCGCCTGCATCTGAGCCAGCGCGTCTTCCAAGTGTCCCGCTTCGACGGCCGCCAATTGTTGGGTCAGTAGTTGCTGACGTTCCGCGAGATCCGTCAGTCTGGCTTGGGTCCGGGCTTCCGCCAAAGGATGGGGCGCCGGTGCGTTGGAGGGTTGATTGGCGAGCTCGCCCGATGGGGCGGCAGGATCCGCTTGCATCGCCGGATCCGCCTTGGCTTGCTGAGCCGCGGGATTGGCTGGATCGGCAGTGGGCGCGGGCGCGGCGGGATTGGCTGCGTCCGCCTTGGCTTGCTGAGCCGCGGGATTGGCTGGATCGGCAGTGGGCGAGGGCGCGGCGGGATTGGCTGTGTCCGCCTTGGCCTGCTGGGCGGCTGGATCGGCAGTGGGCGCGGCGGGATTGGCCGCGTCCGCCTTGGCTTGCTGGGCGGCGGGATTGGCTGGATCGGCCGTGGGCGAGGGTGAGTTGGGATTGCCTGCGTCCTCCTTGGCCTGCTGGGCGGCTTCCTTGGCAGCCTGGGCGGCTTCTTTCTGGGCGTTTTGGAGTGCTGCGAGGGCTTCCGAAGTGGCCGCCTTGGCCTGGGTGGGGGCCTGCGATTTTTTGAGTTCGGCAGCCGCTTGGGCAGTTTCCTTGGCCGCATTGGCGAGGGGTTCCCCCGCGGATTCCTGCGCCGCGTTCAATTCATTCCTCAAATCCTGTGTTTCCTTGGCGATGGCTTCCTGCATTTTGGCAAGCTGCGAGTTCAGCTGCTGCGCGAGAGGTTCCTTGGCGTTCTCATTCATCGCGAGTGAGGTCATTCGCTCAAGTTGCTCCTGTTGTTTTGCGAGGTCACGGGCCTCGGCGGCGAGGGCCTTGGCGTCGATCTGCTGGGATTTCAGCAGTTCCTTGAGGGCCGCTTCGTTTTCTTTGACGAGTTTGCCGACTTCCTGTTGGACCTGACGCTGGGCTTGCTTCCACTCCTCCTGGGCCTTTTTCTGTTCGGCGGCCGCCTGCTGGGCCGCCTGATCCTGCGGTTGGGCAGCGGGTTGGGCCGCAGGGTCCTGCGCTTCCTTCTGGGCGTTTTCCTGCGCTGCTTGGGCGAGTTGCTGTTGGCGGTTGGCGATGTCGTTCAACTGGGCTGCCATCTTGGCCTGCTCGGAAGCTTTCTGGATGTCTTTGCGCATTTCGCGCACGTCGGCCAACGCCGTTTCAATGTTGTCACGGGACTCCTTGGCGGCCTCTTTGCGCGCCGTTTTATCATCCGAAACCGGGATCAGATCGGCCTTGTCACGTGCTTGGGCGACGGGTTCGCTGGCGATGTGTTCCATCTTTTCGGCCTGCTTCGCAAAGGGGGTGGCGGCCAATTTCTCGGCGGTTTCCCGGAGTGTCTCCTGGGCCTTGGCCGCGTTTTCATGAAGCTGTTCGATGTTGCGCATCGTTTCCCCGGAAACCTTTTCATCGTTGGAGACCCGGCTTTCCGCCTGGCGGGCTTCATTCTTGGCGCGCTCGAGTGCCTGCTCGGTCTTTTGCAGGGCTTCCTCGAGGGCGCGTTTTTGATCGGCCACATTTTGTTCGGCGAGGGATTGGGCGCCATTGTCGAGGTCGATGATGATCGAATCACTGTTGCCGACGCCCGGACCTTCATACTCGGCAGGGCGGTTGTCGCGAGCCCGCAGCCAGACCGTGAGGCGCCGGATCTCTGGCTTAAGATCGAGGGATGCCAGGTTCAAGGAGGCCGTTCCCCTCCAGATCCCGGGTTCGCCATCGCCCGGAGCGGGCACTGGTTGCGGCAGTTCGATGGGAGATTCCTCCTCGTTTTTGCGCACCATAATGACGATCCCGCTCAGGCCAAAGTCCTCCGCCACGCTGAAGCGCATCGGGAGCATCTCGGTGGGTTTGAGGCGGAGTTTGCGTTGTTCCGGGGACATCAACGTAACGACGGGATCCGCATCCGGAACGGCTTGGATGGCATTGCCCGGGGTTTCCAGGTTGGGGAATCCATTTTCGTCTTTCAGGTCAATCCGCCAGACGCCTTTCAATCCAGGTTCTAGGGGCAGTTTCCAGACGGCCTGGGTGCCGGTGATGTCTGTCGCAGGGATGGCCAACCGCTGGGCACCTTTCTCAACATGGATGACTGCTTCCGTGGCAGGCTTGTTCAACTCTCCGGTCAGGGTCACCAGGGTGTGCGCCACGGCAAGGATGCCACCATCCGCGTTCTCTAGTTCTTTGGGGGCGAGTCCGGTGTAGGCCGGGTAGTCGTACCTCAGCTTGAGCCCGGTGACTTCCGGCCGCGGGACCGCTTCGACATCATAATATTCGGAGACGGCGGAGCCCCCGCTGATGCGGTAACGGAAAGACTCATTGACGCTGGGAAAGGTGATCGTAAACGCTTTGGCCGCCGCGGGTTGCCCGTCGACCGGTGCGGGGGGAGGGACCTGGCCGAGTCGTTCCAAGGTCTCGGTGCCATCGGGCAGCACGCGCCTGATTTCGATTTCCTGCAGGCGGGGGTTGATGGTGGTCACATCGATAGTTACCGGAGCCCCCACCGGCACTTTGGTGCTGCCAGGATTGACCTGGATCGAATCCGCGAATGCATTTCCGACATTGAGGAATGGGAGCACCGCCCGGGCCAGCAATGTGCCGGTAATTTTGGGCCAGAGTGCAAAGGCTGCCAGAAGAATGGCGATGGCCACGCCCGCGGAAGCGGCGAAGCGGGAGGCCCGGTTGGCCCGGAACTCAATTTTCGGATCCAACTTACCGACATCGGTCACGGCAGATTCCACCAGCTTGGCGATGAGCGCTTTCGAACCTTTTGTTTCGGCCGCTCCGGGAGTGGCAAGCAGTTCCACGGAGGAGGAAATGCGCTCTTGGAGATCCGGATGCCGCGTTTCGAGGATGCGGGCGATGATCGTAAGGGAAAGCTTTTTCGACAAGGGGCGGATCAGATAATACCAAGCCGTGGCGAGCGTCGCGACAAGTCCCGCCAGCGTGAGGATCCAACGGACGGTTCCGGAGTAGAGCGTCAGAGTGGCATCGATCACCATGATCACCAGGATGGCGGCCAAGGCCACGGCCAGGGTGGCGCAGAGTCCTCTCACCAGCAACAGGCCTTTGACCCGTCGGATGAGGCCTTCCAGTTTGTCGAGGATGGGCTGGGGGAGTTGGCGGATGAGGTCTTCCGTGATCATAGAGAACCCATTGTCGCATGAGAATACCGCGTCGTGGGAACTATTTTTTACGCCATCCCGACTCTCCGGAAGGGATTGCTTTCAGAGCGCGGCCAGTTCCGCCACCAGCTTCGGTCCGCGAAAGATCAGGCTGCTATAGATCTGCACGAGACTGGCGCCTGCGGCGAGTTTTTCCTCCGCATCGGCAACGCAGGAGATGCCCCCGACCCCAATGATGGGAATTGAAGGATCCAACCGTTCCCGAAGCCGTTCGATGGTCTCGGTGGCGCGTCGGGTCAATGGACGCCCGCTCAGGCCGCCCGCTTCCTCCGCCCGGGGATGCCCCTTCACCAGGGTCCGGTCCAGCGTGGTGTTGGTCGCAATTACTGCATCGAGCCGGGTTTCATTGAAAACCTCGGCGAGTTCGCGGAGGGATTCGGCTGGCAGATCGGGGGCGATTTTCAGTGCCAACGGAACCCGGCGGCCTCCCTGCCTGCTCGCAAGAATTTGCCTCTCCTCCTGAAGCTTCAGAATCAACGACCGGCAGTCGGCCGCGCCCTGGAGATCCCGCAAGCCCGGAGTGTTCGGGGAAGAGAGATTCACCGTGACATAGTCCGCTGTGGCATGGACGGCCCGGAGGCATTGCACATAGTCATCGGCGGCTGATTCGTTCGGGGTGTCTTTGTTTTTTCCGATGTTGATGCCCAGGATGCCGTGGAACCCTCGACGGGAGCACTCCACGTTGGCGACCAGGGTGCTGACTCCGGGATTGTTGAATCCCATGCGGTTGATGATGGCTTCCTCCTCAATGAGGCGGAACAATCGGGGGCGGGGATTTCCCGCTTGGGGGCGTGGAGTCACCGTGCCGACTTCAATGTGGCCGAATCCAAGCGCTCCCAATGCCGCGACGCACTCTCCGGTTTTGTCGAGGCCGGCAGCCAAACCCACCCGGTTGGGGAAGGTCAGGCCCATGACCGTCACGGGAGTCTGCTTCCCCGCAGGAGGGGGGGGGAAGGCCAGTCGGTTCAGCCCGACGGAGGCCGATAATTTCAGCAGGCTGAGGGTGAGGTGATGGGCTCGTTCCGCATCGAGGCGGAAGAGCAACGGGCGCAGCAATGGGTAGAGATCGGGCATGTCCGGGCAAGGGAGTGTGATGATAAGGCGCTCCCCGAAACATGCAAGCAGCCCGACTCCCAAGGCTTCCACACCCGGAGAGCAGGGGAACCATGATCCGGCGCCGGGAGAGACCTGGTTTTGGCCTTCTTCTGAAGGGCAACGAATCCGGAGTGGTTGAGGGCGACCCAGCGACGGAAGCCTCCATCCGGCAGGCGACACCAAGGGGCAAGAAAAATGCCGCAGGATTTCTCCGGCGGCAGGTTTCCAAAAGGTTGAAGACTCGGGGGCTGGGATCAGCGCTTGGAGAACTGGAAGCGTTTCCGGGCTCCGGGCTGGCCGGGCTTTTTACGTTCCTTCTTGCGGCTGTCGCGGGTCAGGAGACCTTGGACTTTCAGGGGTTTCCGCAGTTCGGGATCGGTTTGCAGCAGAGCCCGGGCGATGCCGAGTCGAACCGCACCGACCTGACCGACGACACCGCCACCCCGCGTAGAAACGATGGTGTCGTATTTGTTGCCGGCCTGGGCAATCTGGAAAGGCTGGATGACCTGGTTTTGAAGGGTCAGAGTGGGGAAGTACTCTTCAAAAGTCCGGCCGTTGATGGTGATCTCACCGGTGCCCGGCTTGATCAGGACCCGCGCGACGGCGGTCTTGCGGCGACCGGTGGCGGTGGCAACGTAGGGGGATTCGCTCATGATGGCAGTGGTCTGGGTGACAGATAAAGGTTAAGACTCAGTCCCCTTTGGAACCGCGTTGGCTGAGGGCGAACGCTTCGGGCTGCTGGGCCTCGTGAGGATGTGATTCCCCGGCGTAGACTTTCAGTTTGGTGTAAATGCTGCGACCCAGGCTGTTGTGGGGAATCATGCCACGCACGGCCCGCTCGACGAGGAGTTCCGGATGGCGGGCGCGCACTTTTTGGGGGCTTTCGGATTTGTGTCCACCAACATAGCCGGAGAAACTGGTGTAGACCTTGTCCGTTTCCTTCTTGCCGGTCAGGCGCACTTTGTCGGCGTTGATGACGACGACAAAGTCCCCGCAATCCACATGGGAAGTGAAGATGGCCTTGTGCTTGCCGCGGAGGAGGCGTGCGGCGGCGACAGCCACCTGGCCGAGGACTTGGTCCTTGGCGTCGATGACCCACCATTTGCGGTCAATAGTTTCGGCTTTTGCGGAAAAGGTTTTCATGGTCTGGAAGGAATGCTTCGCGGTCTCCGGACTCGCGGATACCGGCATCTGTGGCCGGCGGAGATGCTTCAGTATGACGGAAGCGTCCGGAAGGAGAAAGCGAGCCGGGAATGTAGGAAGCGCGGAGGAAATGTCAACAGACTTTTGTCGGGGAACCTGCAGGAACTTTTGCCTGCCAAGACTCACGGGGGCTCGTTGGCCTGCTTCCAGAGCCGAACGGACGGGGCAAAGGGGACGGGTGGGAGGCGGAGGTCACATGCCGATGAGGCCTCCATCTTTGCGGGAAATGGCCACGGTGGCGGGTCGCGGGCGGTCCCCGGCGGCCATGTCGGGCCATTGGCTCACGGCCGTCGGCTGGGTGTGGTCGCTCACATCGGTGGGTGGCTCCCCCGGATGCTGGATGTTGACGAACATCGTCTTCAAATCCGGGGTGAAAGTCAGCCCGGTAATTTCACATCCGTTGGGGCCAGTCAGAAAACGCCGCACGGTCTTGGTGACGGGATCGGCTGCCAGCATCATATTGTTCCCGAGGTTGGCGTATTCTTTTTTGTGAAGGGTCTTGGTGGAGACATCCGTCTGGATCCACAGGATGCCGCGGGGATCGAACGTGAGTCCGTCCGGGCTCCCGAACGGGTCGCCGATGATATCCACCTTCTCCGTCGTCTCCGGAGAGTCCAAACCGGGATCCCCAGCGAGGAGGAACCGGTCCCAGGTGAAGGCCGCCGCCGCCGCATCTCCATCGTCTTCCGCCCATTTCAGAATGTGGCCATAGACATTGTTCGTCCGCGGATTGGCCGCGTCGACCGGTGGCTGCGACTTGCCAGCGATGGCGGAGCCGTCGATCGGATTGACGGAGGGTTCCTGCTTGCCACGCTGGCTGTTGTTGGTCAGGGTCACGAACACTTCCTTGGAATGCGGGTGGACGGAAATCCATTCCGGACGGTCCATCATCGTGGCCCCCACCCGGTCGGCAGCCTGGCGGGTGTGGACGGCGATGTCGTCCTGCTTGGCAAAACCATTCTCTTCGGTCAATCCGTGCCGACCCTGGATCAGAGGAATCCATTCGCCCTTTCCTCCGGGGAGAAAACGGGCAACATGCAGGGTGCCGGTTTCCAGAAGTTTCAGATTGCCGGTCCGGTTGGAGGGATCATACCGGTCACTGCTGACGAATTTGTAAATGTATTCGTTCTTTTCGTCGTCGCCGAGATAAATCACGACCCGCTGGTCCCGACTCAGGGTGACCGCGGCATTTTCGTGCTTGAACCGGCCCAGAGCCGTGTGTTTGCGAGGGATGGCGCCAGGGTCGGTGGGATCGATTTCCACGACATAGCCGCAACGGTAAGCTTCCTCGGGATGTTTCGCCAGATCGAAGCGCTCGTCATGTTTCCACCATTGGTAGAGGCTGCGCTTGGGTTCCTCTTCACTCTGCCCGCCCGGAGCACTGAGCCCATAGCGCCGCTGCTCCACGGTGGGAGCAAAGTCGGGGGCTTCCGTGCCGAAGTAGCCGTGGAAATTTTCCTCACAGGCAAGGTAGGTTCCCCAGGGGGTCTTCCCGCTGGCGCAGTTGTTGAAGGTCCCCAGAGCGGTGTCCCCCGCGGGATCGGTTGAGGAAATGAGATGCCTGCTGCCGGCCGCCGGACCGGTGAGCTTCATCGGGGTGGTGGCCGTGATGCGTCGGGTCCAGGGGGAGGGCACGACTTTCCAGCTTCCGTCTTGGAAAGCAATCGCGATCACCGAAACGCCATGCGCGGCCTGGCATTTGGCGACCTTTTCTTTGGTCATCGGCTCCAGCCCATCGGGGAACAACAGACCCTGGTCCGTGTATTCATGATTCATCACGAGGAGCCCGCGGTCCGAACGCCCCTCGTCATCCCCGGGCCAGGGGAACCACTGCATGCCGTCATGGCCCATGCCCGCTTGGAGCGCCTGTTCTTCGGCTGTATTGGCGGCTCCACGCAGAAATGCCGGACCTTGGCCATTGACGGGATCTCCCCAACCGTAAACGACCTCGGCCACGTATCCCTCAGGGACCTGGACCATGTCCTCGGTGCTGATCGGCACTCCTTTGAAATGGAAGGGCAGATCCTTGGTCCCGATCGGCGTCGGGGTGTCGGCGGCGAGCCGCTCGGCAAAAAAGCCCATCGCCATGCAGGCGGCGCCGCGGCGGACAAAGTCCCGGCGGGAATGGGATCCCGGGGAGAGTTCCGCAAAGGGGAGGAATGGGCCGTTGCTTTCGGGAGCGGCGGATGAATCGGAGTCGTTGGTGGTCGGGTTCATGAGGAAAGTGGGCTTGGATAGAACGTGACCCTATCCAAGAGGGGGCCCTGTGACAACCGTCCCCGGGCTTTGTGACAAAGAGTTCACCGGGAATCACGGCTCGGAGGGGGGTGCATGAAAAATGCTGGAGAATTGCCGGAATCCGGCGATGCTCCCGGCCCAATCTTTCACTTTTCACCCTGTCAGCCCACTCCGCCGGGACCCCAGGCTCCGGAGGAGGCCCACTCTTTTCTGCCATGTTTCTAGCCTGTCTCGATTTGGAAGGCGTGCTCGTCCCTGAAATCTGGATCGGTGTCGCCGAGCGCACCGGTATCGATGCGCTGCGTGCCACGACCCGCGAGATCCCCGATTATGATGTGCTGATGCGCCAGCGTCTTCGGATCCTTGACGAGCACGGGATCGGTATCTCCGAGTTCCAGGAGGTCATCGGTGAAATGCGGCCCCTGGAAGGAGCGGGGGAGTTTCTTGGCTGGCTCAAGGACCGCTTTCAGGTCATCATTTTGTCGGACACTTTTTATGAGTTCGCCGCTCCCCTGATGCGCCAACTCGGACAACCGACCCTGTTCTGCCACAAGCTCAGCATAGATGGCTCCGGACGAATTGCGGACTACCACCTGCGCCAGCCGGACCAGAAACGCGAGGCCGTCAAGGCATTCCACCAACTGAATTTTAAAGTGGTGGCCGCCGGCGACTCCTACAACGACACGACGATGCTGGCGGAGGCCGACCGGGGCATCTTGTTCCGTCCGCCGCAGAAGGTGATCGATGAATTTCCGCAGTTCCCGGTGACTCGGGAATATGACGAGTTGCGTGCCGCGTTCACCCAGGCGCTCGTGGTATTGGGCGAATGAGTCTTCCTGACTGGCCCCTTCGGCCGACGCCAGTCCCGATCCACCAAATACGAGTTTCGATAGTGCGCATCCTGCCCTAGGCTTGGACCTGGGAGGCATCCTCCTCATCCCACCGAATCCCATGCACAAGCCCGATGACATTCAATATGCCCTCGAAATGACCCGGGTCATTCACGAGCCGGACCGGATGATCGACACCTTTGGCACGACGAGTTTCGAGTTCCATCTCATCTCCGAACTCATGGACCACGCCAACCAGGTGCGGATCCGCGAGGGGCGCATTTCCGCAGAACGGCCGCGCATTCTCCGACCGGAAGGGCTGGAGGAGTTGCTTTTCGAGGGCTTCGGCGAGCAGGCCGATGCGTTCCGCGACTGGCTCAAAATCCATGGCAAAGACATCGCGATCCTCAAATACGGATTCAATTTTGCCCGCAGTTCCGTCTCCGAAAGCATTGTCCATGAATCGGTGGAGACCGTCTGCGATCGGGTCGTGGGCGACATCCGGGACCGGGGAAATCCCCTCAGTGCCGTCATTTGCGGGGTCGACGATGCCTGGGAAATCTGTCTCCTCAAGTTCACCACCGAAATGATTCTGCGCAGCCAGGGAGTGAATTTGTTCGATTTTCGCCGTCGGGGACTGCTCTGACGCGCGACCTCCTGTTGGCCCTTGGCCCGCGCGGAATCTGCGCTATACTATTCTTTCCATGGCCCGCTTCCGCCTCATTCTTGCCTTTTTTGCTCTTGCGACCCTCGCCGCCGGGGTCATCGCGGTCGCTTATTTTTGGGAGAAGGTGGTGAAACCGCAGCAGATCGTCGTGACCAAGATCGACGAGCGGAAACACCGAAAAGGAGGCCCGGATATAGAATTGCCCGACCTGGGCAAACGGGAGTTCGATGCCGCCATGGCATTGGTGAAGGAGGGAGAACTCCTCGGAGCGCGGGATCGCCTGTATTACTTGCTGAAATTTTTCCCGGAAAGCAAAACCGTGGCGGAAGCCAAGCGCATCATCGGGGAAATCAACCTGGACCTGCTCCTCTCCGGCATTCCAATGGAAGGAAAGACGGAATATGTCGTGAAGTCGGGGGATGCCCTCGTCAGCATTGCCCGCAGAAACAAATGTACGGTGGACTACATTCTCCGTGCCAATGCGAACACCAGCCCAGTGATTCATCCGGGCGACCGGCTCACCGTGACCGATCTGGATTTCACGGTGGTGGTCGATGCCAGTGACAAAGCTCTCCGGGTGGAAAGCAAGGGCAGGCTGTTCAAAGAGTATCCCATTGTGGAGCTGAACATTCCCCATTCGGTCAAACCACCCGTGTCGACCACGGTGACGGAAAAAGTTGCCTGGTATGGGGACCGTTCGGTGAATTTCACCCAAGTGGAATACCTGCAGGCCAAAAAATGGCTCAAATCGGGCAAACTCGGTTTGATGATCCGGGCTTATGAAACACCCGGACTGCGGGCCGAGCCGGTCGCTAAGGACCGGAGCCAGAAAGTCGACAAAAATGCCGCCGCGACACCCCGTGAAACCGAAGCTCCCGTCGGGGTGCTGATGGATCCGGCCGATATGGACGAGCTATTCACCATCGTGCGCGGTGACATACCTCTGAAATTCATCAATTGACCCTTGGCTCCCTGTTCGCCACATTCACCCGCTCCACTTTCCACGTTTTTTCCTGAATTTCATCCGCTGTGAACACCGAACCATTGGACTTTGAAAAACCGATCTTTGAGCTGGAACGCCAGTTGGTCGATCTCCGTGAGCTGTCGTCGAGCAAAAACATCGACATGGACTCGGAGATCCGGAAGATCGAAGAAAAGATCACCCGCACCAAGGAGCAGACCTACCGGAATCTCACTGCCTGGCAGCGGGTTCAGATCGCCCGTCATCCGCAGCGCCCTTACACGTTGGACTACGTGGACCGTTGCTTCGATGATTTCCTGGAACTCCACGGGGACCGCCATATAGGCGACGACCAGTCCATGCCCGGCGGGTTCGCGGATCTGGAAGGCCGCCGCTGTGTCGTGGTCGGCCAGCAGAAAGGCCGCAACACGAAAGACAATCTGTTGCGCAATTTTGGCAGCGCGCATCCCGAAGGCTACCGCAAAGCACTCCGACTCATGCGGATGGGGGAAAAATTTGGCGCCGCCATCGTGGCCCTGATTGATACCCCGGGGGCATATCCCGGCATCGGGGCGGAAGAGCGCAACATCGCCGAGGCCATCGCCTTCAACCTCCGGGAAATGATGACCATGCGGGTGCCCATCGTGGCCATCGTCATCGGTGAAGGCGGCTCCGGCGGGGCTCTCGGCATCGGGGTGGCCGATCGCGTTCTCATGCTGGAGAATGCCTACTACTCCGTCATCAGTCCTGAAGGCTGCGCGGCCATCCTTTGGAAAGACCGCAAGCACGCTCCCGAGGCGGCCAATACCCTGCGCATCACCGCGACGGATTTGAAAGAGCTGGACATCATTGATGAAGTCATTCCCGAGCCGCTTGGCGGGGCCCACCGCGATCACGTGGCGGCTTCCGCGACACTGAAGACGGTGCTTCGCCGTCATCTCGCCGAGCTGGATGCCATCGGTCTGGACGAACTCCTTCAGCTCCGGTACGAGAAATTCCGCAAATTTGGCAAATTCAAGGGTTGAGAGCCTGTATGGCGCCGCACGACCACCAGCAGGCCGGCATGGGCCTTATTGCCGGCAGCGGGGCCTATCCTGTGGCCTTTGCCCGCGCCGCCAGGCGAGAAAGGGTGGCCCGGCTCTCCATCGCGGCGTTTCATGGCGAGACCGATCCCGCCCTGTCTTCGCTTGGGGACGTCACCGAATGGTTCCGGGTCGGCCAACTGAGTCGGATGATTCGCTTTTTTCATCGGGAAGGAATCGACCGGGTGGTCATGGCGGGCCAGATCGCCCCCAAAAACCTCTTCGACCTGCGGCCCGATCTTCGCACCTTGCGGATGCTGGCGCGCCTCAAACAGCGCAATGCGGAATCGCTCTTCGGGGCGATCGGGGAGGAGCTGGGTTCTGAAAAAATCACTCTCCTGCCGGCCACGACCTTTCTCGAGGATCTGCTTCCTCCACCCGGCCCCGTCTGCGGGCCCGGTTTGAAAAAGCGCCAATGGGATGATGCCGCCTATGGTTTCCGGATTGCCAAAGAGACGAGCCGGCTCGACATCGGGCAGACCGTGGTCGTCAAAAATGGAACCGTTCTCGCCGTGGAGGCCTTCGAGGGCACCAACGAAGCAATGCGCCGCGGGGGGAAACTCGGAAAAGGCGGTGCCATGATGATCAAAGTCTCCAAGCCGGACCAGGATTTTCGCTTCGATGTGCCCGTCGTCGGTCCCGCCACGGTGGAGACCGCCGCCGAAGCCGGTGTCGCGGTGCTCATTATCGAAGCGGGCAAAACCCTTCTCCTTGAAGGAGACCGGGTGGCCTCCCTCTGCCACTCCAAAGGCATTACCATTCATGCCTGGTCGGAGGAAGTCTGAAAAAAAGCTTGCGCCGTTTGCGCAATGGCCCTAGTTTCCGCGCTCCCCGTCGCGGGCCTTTTTTCGCATCCCGAACACCCATTTTTTGTCATGTCCCAGCATCCCAGCCTCAAAGGGTCCAAATCCGTCGGTTCCAAACGGAGCGTTCTGAAGCGTTTTGAACGTGTCAAAACCCTCCAAAAGCGGGGTCTCTGGGAGGAAGGGCGCAGTCCGCTCGGTCTCCCCAAGACCAAGCCGGACGCCTGATTCCCGGCCCGGATCCATGAGGCAGATTCAGACGCTGCCCCAAACGTTCCGCTGTCATTTTACGACCGCAGGAGGAGTGTCATGACGACGCTTCCATCTTGCGGTTTCTTTGTTCCGCGGCGATCAATGTTTCCGTCCGTCGGTGTCATGCCATGAAATCCCGTCCCTCCTCTCCCTCCGGCGCTGCCGGCCTCCGGCTCAACAAATACCTCGCTTCCTGCGGACTGGGGGCTCGCCGCAAATGCGAGGATTTCATCACCGAGGGCCGCGTCACTGTGAATGGTGAAATTGCCCAATCCCTCGGGGTCCGGGTTCGGCCGGGGGATGACATCCGCGTTGACGGCCGCTCGGTTCGGCCTGCTGAGGAGGTGACTCTGGTGATTTACAAACCGAAAGGGTATCTCTGCTCCCGCAGCGGACTGACCAAGCAACGCCTCGTTTACGAGCTGCTGCCCGAGGAATACAAAACGCTCAACTATGTGGGGCGTCTCGATTTGGAGACCAAGGGACTGTTGCTCTTCACCAACTCCGGGGCCCTGCACCAGACTCTGACCCATCCGAGCCACTCGGTGGAAAAAGAATATGAAGTCCGGTTGGACCGGGACTTTGATCCGAAACTGATCCACCGGCTCATCAAGGGTGTTCATTTGGCCGAAGGCCTGGCCCGTGCGGTCGTCGTGAGGCAGCATCCCAAGGCTCCCGCGTGCCTGACCATGGTGCTGGCCCAAGGATACAACCGGCAGGTGCGGCGCATGTTTGCCGCCCTCGGCTACAAAGTCCGCGAGCTGGAGCGTGTCCGGATCGGCAATCTCCAGGGACTGGGATTGGCCCAGGGGCAGTACAAGGTTCTCGGCAAATCGGATCTCGCCAAAGTCACCCAGGTCAGTGATCGCGCCACCGCCCCCACGAGGGAGGAGGGCCCGGCCCAAAGGAGAGCCCGGCCAGCCCCCGGGCGTTCCGCTTCCGGCGGGGGATCTGCGCGGGGGCCGGCACGCCGGGAAGAATCCGGCTATCGGAAAACCGGTGCCGACAGCAGGAATTCCGGAACGGACAGCCGCGGTGGTTCTTCGCGTCGTCCTCCCCGGAAAAGGACGTGATCCCCACGCTGGGAACGTTTGTCTTGCCCCCGAGACGGCTGGGTTTGCAGGGCCGACGCCCCCCCCTTTGGTGCGGCAACCCCTGACTTACCCCGCTGGAAAACCCCAGAGCGGGTTGCCTAGCTCGGTGGTTCAGAATGGTGTGCAAGTTCACACCGTGCAGATGCGAACCGCCTGCTTGAGGGAACCGAGCTTGTCCGGTCTGGCCGGGATGAACTCCTGGGCAACGTGTCCCGTGTAGCCGGTCGCCACGATGGCTCGCATGATGGCCGGATACTGCAACTCCTGGGTCTCGTCGATCTCGTGGCGTCCCGGCACTCCTCCGGTGTGGTAGTGGGCGATGCAGGACTGGTGTTTCTGCAGCGTGGCGATGACGTCTCCCTCCATGATCTGCATGTGGTAGATGTCATACAGGAGCTTGAACCGCTCAGAGCCCACCGCCTGGCAGAGCGCGGCGCCCCATTCGGTGTGATCGCACATGTAGTCCGGGTGGTTGACCTTGCTGTTGAGCAATTCCATGCAGAGCGTGACCTTCTTGGTTTCGGCGAACTTCATGAGCCGCTTCAGACCGGTGGCACAGTGTTTCAATCCGGTTTCGTCGTCCAAGCCGTCCCGGTTGCCCGAAAAACAGATCAGGTTGGTCAACCCGGCCTCCGCCACTGCGGTAATCTGGGTTTCATAGGCCGCAATCAGCGCGTCGTGGTGTTCCAACCGGTTGAAGGCGCGGGGAATTCCCCCGACTTCTTTGCCGTCCGGGCCTTGGGCGGTGGGATTGGCGACCATCGCACAGACCAGGCCATGCTTTTTCAGGGTGGGAAAATCGGCGGGTTGGAGAAGATCCACCGAGGAGAGTCCGAATGCCTTCCCGGCGGCGCAGAGATCGTCCAAGGACACGTCGGGATAGCACCATTTGCAGGCGGAATGGCGGATCTTGCCGGCCACGCCGGCGATGGCCTGGGCTTCCTCGGCGGCTCCGAGACGCTGGTGGAGGGAGGCCGCTGCCAGTCCGGCTCCGGTCAGGGTGGCGGAGCGAAAAAAGTGGCGACGGGTGGAGCGGGAGCTGGCCTTCATGGAATGGGGAGGGGTGGCGATGAGGGGACGTTATGCGAAAATGCACCCCATCCGGCATGGGAGCGAGGTTTTTATCTTTACCATGAATGGCCAAAATGGTAAACCTATCCTCTTCTGATCCATGGAAAATACCCCCCGAAACCGACATACTATGAAATCCAACCCTCTTCTGATCGTCATCCTGCTTCTCCTGGTGGTGAATCTTCTCGCCTCCTTCGGCATTGTCGGCAGTGGCAAAACCGGTGGCAGTCAGTATGCCGTCTACAGCAGCCTGGAGTTTGGCAACATTTTGGTCAATGCCATCGCTGAAAAGCGCGGCGTCAAGGAAGGCTCGCCAATGACCTTCAAAGACCCTTCCGAAGCCCGCTACGAAGGGCTGCCGCTCGCCCTGGACAAATTTGCCAAAGAAGGCTGGGACTATCTTGGCTCCACTCCGGATGGCCTCCACATATTCCGCGGAGCCAAAGGGGCCAAGGCTCCCTTCCATGTCGCCGCCGCTCCGGCTGCTCCGGCCGCCGCTGCCCCTGCCGGAGCGCCAGGCGCCGCGCCCGCGGCTCCAGCATCTCCTCAATAGTATGGTGATCAAGCGGTTGGCCTTGTCCGGTCGCAGGTCTGCCCCCCCCAATGCTTGTCTTTGGGGACAGCGGGGAGATTGTTTTATCCTCTCGCTCGCTGAAACCGAAGGGCCGGATCGGTTCTGACCTTGGGATTCGCTCTTTTCTGGGAAGTGAACTTCACGTGGCCTCGCTTTTGCCATTGAGAAACCAGGTTCTCAGTTCGCCTTTGCCTTTTATCTGAATTATTCCCCGCTCCTCAAGGACAAAGCCGGTTCCCAACTGTTCACGGGTGGTTGCTTCCACTTGGATGCGCCCGGGCAGGCAGGAGGATTCGAGGCGGCTCGCGGTGTTCACGGTGTCTCCCCATAGATCGTAAAGGAACTTTTTCCGGCCGATCACGCCTGCGACGACCGGGCCCGTGGCGATGCCGACCCGGAGTTGGAGGGAATGGCCGCCAGGGCTTTGGATGGAGGCGATGGTTTCCTGCATGTCCAAGGCGATGGCCGCCACTTTCGAGGCATGCCGGGGATCCGGCAGCGGCAGTCCACCGGCCAGCATGTAGGCGTCGCCAATGGTCTTGATTTTCTCCAGACCATAGGCCTCCACGAGGGCGTCAAACCGGGTGAACACGTCATCCATCATCTGTACGATTTCCCGTGGGGTGAGAGATTCGGCCATGGGAGTGAAGCCCACCAGATCTGCAAAGAGGACCGTCACTTCATGAAAGCCATCGGCGATCGTGGAGGGGTCATCCATCAGCCGGGTGGCCACACTGGGGGGCAAGATGTTGAGGAGCAGTCGATCGGCTCGGTCTTTCTCATAGACGGCCATGCATTCCGCCCTCCACGTAGTGTCGCGAACTACTTTTCCCGCCAGAAAGGCCAGGATCAGACAACCGCCGGTCACTGCCAGCTCCATGGCGAGGCGGACCCCGGATCGATGCACCGGAACGAGGGGCTCGTGCCAGGTGCGGAGGATCAGAAAGGCGGTGAAAGTCAGGCCGGTGAGCAATGTCGCCAGAAGGAGGTGAACCTCTTTACCGGGAGGGAACAATGATGGCAGGATAAATCCCAGAATCACCAAAAACAGATGGCTTGGAGCCAGGCTACCGAAGATCCAGCCCATTTCTACGATGAGCAGGCAATTCCACACCACCAGGCACCACCGCGCGGTGTCGTAGCGGCCACGGTGATTGAGCCAGACTGGAATGAGGAACGGCAGCACGGACAATCCGCGCGCCAGAATCAAGGTGGCCTCTCCCCGGGTGGTGTGTCCCCAATCGGTGATCAGCGGGATTTCCCAAAAGAAAAAGGCCAGAGCGGCGGCGCTGGCAATCAGGGCCGCCGCATTGCAGAGCCGGATGTGTTTCGCATCAAATGCGGGCATCCCGGAAGGCACTCCGATGTCGAAGATCCGAAACCGTTTGCTGGTCTGGTAGGGTTTCATGTTCCGGGGGGAGGGAACCCGGATCCTGAAGTCCCTCGACCTTCCCCTACGCCATCTAAGCGGACCGCAGGATCGGGAGCAATACGTTTCTGTGGGCATCTTGATCCTTTCCGGAGCGAAGAATGTTCCGGAAATGCCAGAAGCGGGCCCGGTGGAAGCAATGTTGGTTTCTGTTTTTGATTTGCCGCAGAAGAAGTTTTCACCTAAAAACCACGTTGAGACCGTGGAGTGATCACCTCCGTCTCTCTACCGAAGGACTGGAATTATGAAAGCACCTCTCTCATTCATCCTGCTCACTGGGGGAGCGATAGTGACTGACATACATGGTCAGACCGGTGAGGATCCTCTGGCGGTTTGGCGCAACGGCGTGACGATTCGTGCGGTCGCGCCCCAGGACGGCAGGCACACGATTCATTCCTACTTCAACACCTGTCCGGAGAGCCCCGACGGCCGGTATGTGTTGTTTTACGCCTCCACCGCCAGAGACGGTCACCGGGGGCAGGTCACAATCCGGGACCGTCAGAGTGGGGAAGAGAAAGTCCTAGCGACCAACCTTGCTGCCGAGGACGCCCACCGGGTGGCCTGTCAGCAGTGGGTTTCCCAGGGCGCGCGCGTCGTCTATCATGGCGAACGGGAGGGAGAATGGTGCACTTGGTGTGTGGATCTTGAGACGATGAAAGAGCGCGTGCTCGCGCGGGGCCAACTCGCGGGATGGGGGCGTCCAGATGCCGATGAGGTTCCTCTCTACAGTCCGCACTGGAAACCCGGGTCGCATCCCGATCTGGATCTGATCAATGTGGTGACTGGAGCAAGGCGGACCCCGGTGACCGTGGCCGCGCTCCGGCAGGCCTATCCCGACTGGTTTCAGAAAGCTTTCGGTGACCAACGTCCCTCGATCTTTTTTCCCATTCTGAGTCCGGATCTGAACCGGGTCTTTTTCAAAATGGCGCTGGCCACCGGGGAAGATCCTCGCAGTGCCAAGGCGAGCGCCCGTCAGGGCTTGATCTGTTATAGCCTGTCTGAGAAAAGATTTCTCTTCATGAGTCAAAAATGGGGACATCCCTCCTGGCAGGCGGACTCGCGTCATATCACGGAGGTTCACTTCACGACGATCGACAGCAACGACGGACGGGTCACTCAAAATCCCGGAATGGCGACCAAAGCCGCCCGGGCCAAGGCGGCCGCGGAAGGAAGACCCGCTCCGGTGACTCCGGTGCGCGATGTCAGCGGGGACCATCCCTCGACCAATGCGGACGGCACGCTGGTGGTCACCGACAGCCTGATGGCCGGCTTCGGAGGTGGCGGCAAAGAATGGGGCATTGTTCTCACCGATGTCAAAGGCACCGGTCAGATCGTCCTCCACCGCTTCGACAATTCCCATGGTGCCGAGTCCTGGCGGGTCTCACATCCGCATCCCGTTTTCAGTGCGGATGGGCGGCGCATTTATTTCAATGTCAGCAGTGGCCCCTGGACGCAGCTTTTTGTCGCTGAACGGTCCTGACATCTGGGACTTCCCTGTTCAAGGCCCTGCACTGGAAAAAGCTCTCCCGTCAGGGGACTGGTGACAGGGCCGCGTCGTATCCTACCCCGTAGATCCTCTGAACCGCCAGCCAATGGCGACGAGTAAACTGGTCCGCGTCCCTTGACGACGCTGCGCCGGCGATGGACTGTGGGCGTCTATCATTCCTTTCCTCCATGACGCCAAACTCTCTTTCTTCGGGCTGCGCCAGTCACCGCCTTGGCAATTGTGGACGGAGGGAAGCGATCCGAATCGGATTTTGTGGAGCCCTCGGTCTGAGCATGGCCGATCTGTTGCGGTGGGAAGCCCGTGCCGCCATCGATCCGGGTTTTTTCAAGGAGGGCAAGGCTAAAAGCATCATCCACCTCCATCTGCCGGGAGGCCTGGCCCAGCAGGAGTCCTGGGATCCCAAGCCGGAAGCCCCCGCGGAATACCGGGGGGCCTTCGGAGTGGCCAAGACGAACACCGGGGAAATTTTCAGCGAGAACCTGCCGCGCCTTGCCAAAGTGGCCGACAAGATCACGGTGGTGCGGTCGGTGGTGGGGAAAATTCCCGACCACCAGCAGGCGACCTATCATTTGTTCACCGGATACATTCCCACGACGGTGATCGACTACCCACAGATGGGAGCGGTGGTGTCGCATCTGTTCGGACCGCGCCGCCAAATGCCCCCTTACGTGGCGATCCCCAATTCGAATGGGTTTGCGGGAGGCACGGGATTTCTCAGCAGCAAGTACGGGGCTTTCCAGCTCAATGCCGATCCGGGAGGCGGCGGGGAGTTCAAGGTCCGCGATTTCAGCCTGCCCGACGGCATGTCGCTGGAGCAGTTTGACCGCCGCAAATCCGCCCGGGAGATCGTGGAATCCAATCTGCGGGCTTTGGAGGCGGACACGGACAAGCTGAACACGATGGATGAATTTTACCGCAGCGCCTACACTCTGCTGACTTCCGACGCTGCGCGGAATGCGTTTTCCTTGAACGGGGAGACGGATGCCATGCGGGATCTCTATGGACGTGATTACAAGTTGAAGCAGAATGCTCCGGCGGCGGTGGGCGAAAGGCTTCTGCTGGCCCGGCGACTTGTCGAGGCCGGGGTCCGTTTCGTCACCGTGACCTACGGATCCTGGGATTCCCATGTGGACATCAAGGGAACCTGCACAGAGCAGATGCCGGCGCTGGACCATGCCATCAGCGGGCTGGTCACCGATCTCGATCAGCGAGGACTGCTTGACAGCACGCTGGTCATGGTGACCTCGGAGTTCGGCCGCACTCCCAAAGTGAACACGAGCAACGGCCGCGATCACTGGGCCCGAGTCTACTCGATGATGCTCGCCGGGGGCGGCATTACCCGGGGGCAGATTTATGGAGCGTCCGACGCCACCTCTGCTGAACCGGCCCGCGACGAGGTCAAGCTGGAGGATTTCCTATGCACGGCCTACCATCAATTGGGAATCGATTCCAACGAGGAATTGATGGCCTTCGGGGGGACCCGTCCGATCGAAATTGTGAAGGGCGGTAATGTGGTGCAGAAGATTGTGGCCTGACTCATGCGACGGATCATTCCTCTCCTGATGCTCTTCGGAACGGCCTGTCCCGTGCTGGCCGGTCCGATGGTCCACCACATCGAGTGGGTCACTCCCCGGGCCGGCCAGCAGGGGACCACGGTCGAGGTGACGCTGGAGGGGACCTTCCTCAAAGAAGCCCGGGAAGTGCTCTTTTTCCGGCCCGGCATCCGGTGCACCTCCCTGAAAGTCGCCCCGTCCCTGCCGGAGCCCCGGAGCACGATACACGGGGGGTGGGTGGAGGACAAGGTGGTCTGCTGCTTTGAATTGGCTCCGGACTGCCCTCTTGGACTGCATCCGTTCAAAGTCCGGACCGCCACCGAATTGACCACCCTGGCAACGTTTGCGGTGACCCGTTTTCCCATTGTCGAAGAAACGGCAGAAGACCAGCCGGTGGCGATGAATGTCTCGGTTCTGGGGCGCATGGACAGCAACAAGGTGGGGGATGTCGACGTCTACCGCCTGCATGGCATAGCCGGGCAAACTCTTTCCGTCGAGATCGATTCGGTGCGGTTGACGGACAAATTCTATGCGGAATCGGAATTCGATCTGATGCTGAGGGTACTCGATGACGGGGGACGGGAAATCGCCCGGAATGATGACAGCGCGGCCCACATCCAGGATCCCATCCTCTCAACGGTGCTGCCGCGGGACGGAGAGTACCGAGTGGAGGTCAAACAGCGGGTCTTCAAGACCGGTGATCGCTGCTATTACCTGGCTCACCTTGGCGATTTTCAGCGGCCCCTGGCGGTCTATCCCGCCGGCGGGAAAGCGGGGACGACGCTGCAAACCACGTTGCTGGGAGGGGCCTCCGGCGACTGGCCAATGGAGGTGGCCCTGCCCCCGGATGCGGGGGATTTCGATTGGATCGGAGGTGGGCCTTCGCCCCTGCCGCTGCGCGTGAGTGAAGGCGACAATGTCCTGGAGAACGGGAGCGTGGATCCGACTCCAGTGGCGGTTCTCCCGGCGGCCTTGAACGGCATCATTGCCCGCCCCGGGGAAACGGACCGCTACCGGCTCACCGTGAAAAAAGGCGAGCGCTGGAGGGTCCGCGTTTTTGCCAGATCGTTGGGCACGCCTCTCGATCCCCGCCTCACGCTGGGACGTCCGGAAGCTGAAACCCCGGAATGGGAAGCCGATGATGCCACCCTGGAGGAACGTGGCCTCTATGCCGTGAGCCGCCAAATTCAACGGAAAGAACTGATGGATCCGGCGGTGATCTGGGAACCCAAGGAGGACGGCGACTATCTGCTCGGCATTTCCGACATGCGGGGACTGGGCAGCGCGACGTCGGTCTACCGCATCGAGATTGACCCGGTGGCCGACGAAGTAAGCACCTTCATCCAGGCCCGCGTCATTGACATGGTGGAATGCCCCCGGCTTACCAGTATTGCTGTGCCACAGGGCGGACGTTGGACGGTCAATGTGAATCTGGCCGATGGGCCGGGCAACAGCTACAAAGGCGAGCTCGAACTGGTTGCCAGTGGGTTGCCTGAGGGGGTGACCATGGTGGCACCACGCATCCGGGTTGGACAACGGCAGGTGCCGGTGCTTTTCACTGCGGCGGCCTCCACGCCACCCCAGGCCACGCTCATCACGCTGACCTGTCGCGCGGTGGACGGGCGTCCGTTGGTGAGCCGGTCCCAGCAGTCCTTTTCATTTTTGGGCCATTCCGGAGGCCACGCCTGGCATTCCATCACTGTTGACCAATATGCGCTGGCCGTCACCGAGGCCGCTCCCTACGACCTCGAAGTTGGACAACCGGCGATTCCTCTTTCCCAAAACGGGGAATTGTCTTTGCCCATCAAAGTGATCCGGAAAGCGGGGTTTGACGGACCGGTTGAGTTCCAATGCGACTGGTTGCCTCCCGGCGTGGAAGGGGAGCCCACGGTGACACTGCCGGCCGGGCAGAGTGAAAGCCACTTGCATCTCACCGCGACGGGATCGGCCGTGCCGGAGACATGGAAGATCGCGGTCACTGCCACGACGACCGGTGGATCCTACTATCTCGGGGCCGGCAGAACCCGGGTGTCATCCGGGTTCATCGATTTGACCATCGCCGAGCCCTACCTGGCTCTGCAAAACAAGCCTTCTGCGGTGCGGCGCGGGGAAACGGCTCAGGTGGTTTGGGAAGTGCAACGCAAGAAGCCTTTTGCCGGCACCGCCGAAGCCGCGCTCCTGGGGTTGCCCAAAGGCGTCACTGTAAAAGGGGCGTTGCCGCTCCCGTCGGATGCGGCGCAGTTGGTGTTCGACATCAGCGCGTCGGACGAGGCGCTGCTTGGGCAATACAAGGATTTGGGCTGCGAGATCACATTCATCGACAAAGGCCAGACCATCCGACAGCGGACCGGGAGGGGCATTCTCCGTGTCGACCCTCCAGTGCAGGGGCCTGCCGCGAAGGAATGAGACTGTCTTCCCTGTTGTTCCCATGAATTCCTGTTCCATGCGATTGCTGCTTTGCCTCCTGCTGACACCCATGCTGTCGCGTTCGGAGGAATCGCCGAGTTTCCGCCGCGACGTCATGCCGGTGTTTTTTCGATCCGGCTGCAATCAGGGAACCTGTCATGGCTCCGCCCGGGGAAAAGACGGGTTCATGCTTTCCTTGTTTGGTTATGATCCGAAGGGTGACCTCTTCCGCATCAAGGAGGAAATGGTGGGTCGCCGAATCAATCTGGCGGTGCCCGGACAAAGCCTGCTTCTGCTCAAAGCCACCGGCAAAGTGCCGCACACCGGGGGAGAACTTTTCACCAAGGATTCTCCCCATTACCAAACTTTGTTGCGATGGATCGAGGCCGGAGCCCCGGACGATGAAGCCACTGTCCCGGAGCCGGTCGGGATCACCCTCTCCCCGGACCGGATCATTTTTGAAGGCCAGGGCACGGCTCAGCAAACACGCGTCAAGGCCCGTTACTCGGATGGTTCGGAGCGGGATGTCTCCAGTCTGGCGCTGTTTGCGACGAACAATCCGGCCATCGCCACCATCGACGATCAGGGGGTCGTGAAAGCCGGCGGGCGCGGGGATACCACGGTGTTTGCGCGTTTCAGCCGGTTCACCATCGGATCGGAGGTCATCGTCTTGCCCAAGGACACGGCATTCCACTGGCCGGACCCACCGGCCGTGAACTACATTGATGAACTGGTCAACGGCCGCCTTCAACTGTTGCGTCTGCTGCCTTCCGATCTCTGCGATGACGAGACCTTTCTGCGCCGGGTGACACTCGACCTGACCGGAACGCTGCCGTCGGTCGATGCACACCGGTCTTTTATGAGCGACACTTCCCAGGACAAGCGGAGTGTCCTCATCGATCGCTTGCTGGCCGACCCCGGATTCACTTCGCTCTGGACCGCGCTGTGGGCGGAAATGCTCCGCGTCAAGGGCGGTGGTTACGCACCCAGTGCCACCGATGTGAAAGCGGCCGATGTCTACTACGAATGGATCCATGACCAAATGGCCGTGAACCGCCCCCTGGACCGGTTTGTCGCCGATCAGATCACCGGAACCGGCAGCAATCTGACCAGCGGTCCGGCCAATCTCTACACCATGTTGGTGCACGATGTGAAGGTGACCCCCAAAAACCTCGCCGCCGACATTTCCCAACTGTTCACCGGTGTTCGCATCCAGTGCGCGGAATGCCACAACCATCCATTTGATCGTTGGACGATGAATGATTACTACGGCTGGGTCAGCTTTTTTACCGGCATCCGCCGCAAGTTAGGGGCCGAGCCCCGGGAATATTACGTGTTCAATGACCTCAGCGCCGCCCCGGCGAAGCACCTCATCGATGAGAGGCCCATGCCGCCCACCGTGCTGGGGGGCGAGGCTCCGGTGCCATCGGGGAAAGACCCCCGGGAGGCTCTCGCGGAGTGGCTCACGGCCAAGGACAATCCGCTGTTCGCCCGCAACCTTGCCAACCGGATCTGGGCCCATCACATGGGAAGGGGGTTGGTTGAGCCGCTTGATGACATGCGGGTGAGCAATCCTCCCACCAACGGCCCTCTGCTGGATGCCCTGGCCCGGCATCTCGCGGACTCCGGCTTCAATCTGCGCTCCTTCATCCGCGACATTTGCAACTCGCGCACCTACCAGCTGTCCGCCCGTCCGAATGCCACGAATGCGGGCGACACCCGCCAATTCTCCCGATCCCAGTTGCGCCGCCTCCGGGCCGACGTGCTTCTCGACTCGATCGTCCAGGCCACCGATGGGGCGAGAAGCTTCCAATATTTTCCCAGCGGGATCCGGGCCATCGAACACTATCCCCGCACGCCGGGCGACACGACTCGCCCCCATGTGGGGGACCCTTTTTTCGAGACGTTCGGCCGCTCCGGGCGGGCTGGTGTTTGCGTCTGCGAAACCAAACCGGAACCCACCCTGTCCCAGGCGTTGCATCTCGTCGCCGGTGACACCGTGGCTTCCCAGATCGGGACGGGACAGGTCGTCCTGAAACTCCTCAACGCCAATGCCACTCCCCAGGCGATCATCGAGGAACTTTACATCCGCGCCTTGTCGAGAAAGCCCACAGAGGGCGAACTCGAAAAAATGCTCACTTTGGTCGGCGGTGCCACCCGGGACCGAAAAGTCTACGAAGATCTTTTTTGGGGACTGCTCAATTCCACCGAATTTCTCTTCAACCACTGACTGACGTGCGCCGATCCACCCTTTGCCTGATCCTGGCAGTTGCCGGCCGGTCTGCGGCTGCGGAGCCAGTCGTCACTTACAACGACCAGATCCGGCCTCTTTTCCGTGAGCATTGCCTGAAATGCCACGGGGAGGACGAGCAGAAAGCCGATCTCAATCTCTCGACCTTTGCCGGAGTGATGAAGGGCGGAAGCGGCGGGGTCGCCGTCGTGGCCGGCAGGGCCAGTGCGGGCCTGCTTTTCGAAGCAATTACCGCGGAGGAGGACGGCGAGCGCATGCCTCCGAAGAAGCCCCCGCTACCCAAAGAGCAAATCGAACTGGTGCGGGCTTGGATCCAGGGAGGCTTGAGGGAATCCAGCGGTTCCGAATCGATGGTCGCGGCACGGGATATCGGCTTCAAGCCAGCGGTCCAGGATTGGGCCGACGGCCCCCCGCCGATGCCTCGAGATCTGCCCAAGGTCACCGTGCCCTCATCCCGGCGGCCGTTGCCGGTGATCGCCCTCGCGGCAAGTCCGCGGGCGCCCTTGCTGGCGGTGGCCGGGCAGGAGCAGGTGCGGCTGGTGGACTCCGCCAGCCGGGATACGGTCGGCATCCTGCCGTTTCCGGAAGGCCAGCCCAATGTGATCCGCTTCAGCCGGGACGGCCATGTCCTCATGGTCGCCGGCGGCAAGCCCGTGCAGTCCGGCAGTGTTGTGCTGTATGATGTCACCAGTGGCAAGCGCCTCGCTCAGATCGGAGATGAGACGGATGCGGTTTTGGCGGCCGATCTCAGTCCTGATCAAAAACTCGTGGCCTTGGGGGGCTCCGGGAAGACCGTCAAGGTGTTCGACACCGCCACAGGGCGCCAGATTTACAAACTCACGAAGCACACCGACTGGGTCACCGCAGTGGCGTTCAGTCCCGACGGGGAGAAGCTGGCCACCTCCGACCGTGCGGGAGGTCTCCACTTGTGGGATGCCCGCGGGGGAGGAATCCTCCTGACGCTGGCCGAGCACAAGGCCTCGGTCCGGGCGCTCTCCTGGAGAAGTGACAGCCGCATGCTGGCAAGCGGGGGCGAGGATGGCCTGATCGTGTGGTGGGACGCCAAGGATGGCTGGCCCGCCGTCACGATGCCGAATGCCCACCCGCCGGACCGGCCTCCCGGACAGTATGGGAAGCTTGCCAATGGCGTGCTGGCCCTCACCTTCGGACCCAAAGGCGAATTGCTGAGTGCTGGGAGGGATGGTCGTTTCACCCTCTGGTCCGATGCGGGGCGCAAACTTTCCACCCACCAAAGCGAAGGAGGATTGCCTCTTCAGGTCGCGGTCAGCCTTGACGGAAAAACCCTCGTCTCGGGGGATGAAGCTGGTCGCTTGCAATTCGAATCGGCGGTTCCTTGAGTGCGCGGGCACAGAAAAGCAGGGGGAATTCGAGCAATTTTCGGTTGCAAAGCAGTCTTCTTGTGATTTGCTGCACCCCTCCATACCACAAGGATATTCAACGGCGGCAAGGCGCCGCAAAGAACAGACCATGAGCGAAGCAACTACAGCGCTGGATAATCTCCAGCTTCACGAGAAAGACACTGGCAGCGCCGACGTGCAGGTAGCCCGTCTTTCATACCGCATTTTGCATCTGACCGAGCATCTCGGCATGCACAAGAAAGATCATTCGACCCGTCGCGGCCTCCTCAAGTTGGTGGCCCGTCGCCGCAAGCTGCTCGATTACCTCGCGCGGACGGAGAATGATCGTTATCAGAAAGTGATCAAGGCATTGGGATTGCGTCGGTAATATTCCGGCGCTTTTTCTCTACCACCGCCCGCACCAAGGATCGGTTGCGGCGCCAATGCCGGGCCTCCTTGGAATCGGACGGTCTCCCCCCACACTTACAGCGGGGGAGGGGAGCGTGAGTCTTGGTTCTATTTTACCCTGCCCACGGCATCCCACCCACAGCAGTCCGGCCACACACCAGGCCACTGCAACCAGGGAGTCTGCCTCCACTCCGGCGGCGGAAGCTCCCAAACCACACGAGGGGTCGGCAAGGGTCCGGTCCCCGGAAGACATGGCGGGACAGGTAAACCAATAAGAAGAAAAACACTATGAGCAAGGAAACAGTCAAGGCCCAGGTCGGGTCCAAAGAAATCATCATCGAATCCAACAAGTTGGCCAAGTTGGCCGACGGTGCGGTCACGGTGCAGTGCGACGAGACCATTATTCTCGTCACGGCGGTCTCCGCCACCAAAATCAAAGACGGGCAGGACTGGTTCCCCCTGTCTGTCGAATACCGGGAAAAAGCGTCCGCGGCCGGACGTTTCCCAGGCGGCTATTTCAAGCGTGAAGGCAGGCCCAGTGAAAAGGAGATCCTCACCTGTCGGATGACGGACCGTCCCCTCCGTCCGCTCTTCCCCAAAGGTTATTTTTACGACACCCAGGTCGTCGGCATCCTCCTCAGTGCGGATGGCGAGAATGACTCCGATATTCTCTCCATCAACGGCGCTTCCGCGGCCCTGATGGTGTCCGACATTCCCTTCGCTGGTCCGATCGCCGCCGTCCGGGTGGGCTGTCTTGACGGCGAGTTCATCGCCAATCCCACCCACACGGAGCGGTCCCTTTCCACGCTGGACCTCGTCTATTGTGGTCTGCGGGACAAAGTCATCATGATCGAAGGCGCCGCCCATGAACTCTCCGAAGAGGAGTTCAAGAAAGCCCTCGAGTTCGCCCAGAACGCCATCCAGCCCCTTCTCGACGCCCAGGAAGAACTGGCGCGCCGGGTTGGCAAGCCGAAACGTGTTGTCGACCTCATGCTGCCCCGGGAAGAGCTGCTCGAAGTGGCCTACCAGGTCGCCGGTGACCGGATTGAAGACGCTCTTTACCGTCCCAGCAAGGTCGAGCGTGGCAAGGCGGTCGGAGCCCTGCGCGATGAAGTCTCCGCGAAGATCACCGAACAGTATCCCAACGCCTCGAAGTTCGAAATCGACCAAGCGTTCGATTACGTGCAGAAAAAGGCCTTCCGCGTCAGCATTCTCGACAAGCGCCAGCGTTGCGACGGTCGGGACAAGGACACCATCCGTCCCCTCCAGGGCGAAGTCGGTCTTCTGCCCCGTGTTCACGGCTCCGCGCTTTTCGCCCGCGGCGAAACTCAGGCCGTGGCCATCACCACGCTGGCTCCGATGGACGAGGTGCAGTATTTCGACAACTACACCGGTGGGGAAGAGAGCAAACGTTTCATCCTCCACTACAACTTCCCTCCCTTCAGTGTCGGCGAAACCGGCCGGATGGGTGGTCTGAACCGGCGTGAAATCGGGCACGGCGCTCTCGCCGAGCGCTCCATCGAAGCCGTGGTGCCTTCCGCCAAGGAGTTCCCATACGCCATCCGGATCTCCAGCGAGGTCATGGAGTCGAATGGTTCCACTTCGATGGCCTCGGTCTGCAGCGGCAGCATGTCGCTCTTCAATGCCGGGGTGCCGTTGAAGCGCCCCGTCGCCGGCATCTCAGTCGGTCTTGTGACTGAGTTCGACGAGAATGACGTGATGAAGCGTTACGACACGCTGATCGACATCATCGGCAGCGAGGATCACTTCGGCGACATGGACTTCAAACTCTGCGGAACCACCGAAGGTGTCACCGGCTACCAGCTCGACCTCAAGCTTCCGGGCATTCCCTTGTCCATCCTGTTCGAGGCCATCGACATCGCCAAAGGCGGTCGCGGCACCGTGCTCGACGTCATGAACGCCACCATTGCCAGCGCTGGAAAACTCAGCGAATTCGCCCCCCGGATTGAGAGTGTCAAGATCGACCCAAGCAAAATCGGGGAGCTCATCGGGCCTGGTGGAAAGAACATCAAGGGCATTCAGGCCGAGTCCGGCGCCGAGATCAACATCGAGGACGATGGCACCGTGCACATTTACGCCTCGAAGCAGGCGGCATTGGAACGCGCCGTCGAGTTGGTCAAGCGCGTCACCTCCGAGATCGAGGTGGGCAAGCTCTATTACGGCAAGGTTGTCTCCACAACGAACTTCGGTGCCTTCGTCGAAGTCCTCCCGGGCAAGGACGGTCTGATCCACATTTCCGAACTCGCCGACTTCCGCGTCAACCGCGTGGAAGACGTCGTGAAGGTCGGGGACATGGTCTGGGCCAAGTGCATCGGGGTGGATGAAAAAGGCAAGGTCAAGATGAGCCGCAAGATTGCCATGGCCGAACGCCAGATCCAAGCCGAAGCCGAACTCGCCTCCAGCGGAGGAGATGAGGCCAAAGCAGAAGCGGAAGCCGAATAAGGTTCCTCTTCAAGCAAGGATTTCAGCGCCAGTCTTCCCCAATCGTTGGGGGAGGCTGGCGTTTTTTTTTGAGGCCGTCAGAAAGCATCGAATGAACCAGTCCACCCGGTGACGGTGAGTTGCCGCACGTGGTTTTCTCAAAGACGGTGCGGATTCCACATCGCACTTGGTGGATTACCCCAGCGGAGCGCTTCCCGGATCCGTCTGATCACCCTTGGGAGAGCAGGTCGCTCAGGATCTAGCGCAGCTCCGGAACAGCGGGGATAGGCTCCTGTTGGGACGGTCGATCTGGTACAAAAAAAATCCGCCGGGGGCTTCCCGCCCGGCGGATTGGCAAACCAAACCGAAGTAACCGTTTAAATAAAGTGGTTTGTTTGTTTCGTGAAGCGAAAGGACTCAGCTCGCGCGGAGAAAGCCGCTGAGATCGCCGTAGACAGGAGCGATCTTGTCATCGCCTTTGGCCTGGGCTTCCATGACCCCGGCAATGTTGTTGGCGATGGCATTGCGCAGCTCGTTGACGATCTCGACCCCCTTCTGGGTGATTTGCACCATCACCTTGCGGCGGTCTTCCGCGGCATGCAGACGTTCCACATAACCGAGCTTTTCCAGACGGTCCACCAAGCCGGTGGCGGCAGCGGTGGAATGCCCCATCTTTTTGGAGATATCGGTCATGGTCAGAAAATCTTCGTTGGCCAGATAGCCAAGGAGGAAAAATTGAGCGTAGGAGATGTTCCCCCGGTTTAGTTCCTTGGACAGGTCGAGCAGGAATGAACGCTGCGCAAACATGAGGAAGTCGGCAAGGCGGTCCGCGTTCGCGTCGGCCTGAGTGTTTCTATCGTTGACCAGTTGCATGGCTGTATCCTTCTAACGGTTTTTCGGTGGTTATTGCTATTATGGTAATTTACTACCAAATCCGCCCTTCTTGCAAGCCAATATTTAAATTTATCATAAATATTGCCATAATACGACAGTGGAGTGCCGCTTTATTTTGATATTTGTGCCATATTTGGTCAGAATTCGCAAATCTTTATTTTAAGCCTGAGAAGATTTTCGCAAATGCGAGTCTGTTCTGGACTCTTGATGATGGATAGGTGGGGGCATCATTGCGGTGTTTTTTTGGCTTCGTGTTCCTCGGAGGATTTTTTAG
Source organism: Akkermansiaceae bacterium (assembly GCA_024233005.1). Lineage (GTDB taxonomy): Bacteria > Verrucomicrobiota > Verrucomicrobiia > Verrucomicrobiales > DEV007 > JACKQE01. The sequence goes on from JACKQE010000007.1 coordinate 76,710, forward strand.
AATGCCATCCACATGAAATCCCCACGTCATTCCTCCCATGTTCCCGTGATTTCCGGACCTGCTCCGTCCCGGCGGCGCTTTTTGGCCGGATCGGCGGCCACCGTTGCCGGTTTTGCCGGATTCCCGGCCATCCTCCGGAGCCAATCTCCCAACAGCAAGTTGAATGTCGCCTTGGTCGGGGTGGGAGGGCGGGGGCGTTCCCACGTCGATTCTGTCGGGAAATCGGAGACCATTGTCGGACTCTGTGACGTCAATGCGACCAATCTGGAGAGCGCCAAGAAGACCGCTCCTGGCGCCAAGACGTTCCGTGATTTCCGTGAAATGTTTGCCTCTCTGAAAGATTACGATGCCGTCGTGGTGGCAACCACCGAGCACACCCACGCTTTTGCGACCCTGCCGGCCCTGCGGGCTGGGAAGCACGTCTACTCGGAAAAGCCCCTGACCCGGGACGTCTATGAATGCCGGCGGATCATTGAAACGGCCCGCCAAGCCAAGGTGGTGACCCAGATGGGGACCCAGATTCATTCCGGGGAAAATTACCGGCGGGTCGTCGAGCTGATCCAGGGTGGGGCCATTGGCGCGGTGCGCGAAGCTCATGTCTGGGTTTCGCGCGCCTGGGGATGGCATGCCAGCGAGGAGGAATCCAAGCAGCACAAGGATATTGTCTTCGTTCAAAACCGGCCCACTGAAACCATGCCGGTTCCCGCCAATCTTGACTGGGATCTCTGGATCGGTCCAGCTCCGTTTCGTCCCTACCACGAGGTTTATTTTCCTGGTCCGAAGTGGTACCGTTGGTGGGATTTCGGCAATGGGACCATGTCAGATCTAGGCAGCCACTGGAATGATCTTCCATTTTGGGCTCTCAATCTCGACGCGCCGCTCACCATTGAGGCCAGCGGGCCGCCGCCGCATCCCGAGATCGCCCCGGCGTCAATGACCGCGAAATACACTTACGGAGCGAGGGGCGGTATGCCGCCGGTAACCCTGACCTGGCATCAGGGAACCAAGCGTCCGGAGATCTGGGAAAAAGGCGGGATTCCGCAGTGGCCCAACGGAGTTCTCTTTATCGGTGACGAAGGAATGCTGCTCGCTGATTATGGCAAGCTCATGCTGCTTCCGGAGAAGAAGTTCGCCACTTATGATCGTCCGCGCCCCAGCATTCCTCCGTCGCCCGGGCAAATGGAGGAATTTCTCCTCGCCATCAAGCAGGGCGGACAGCCGCTGTGCCATTTCGATTATTCGGGGCCGCTGACGGAGGCCAATCACCTCGGCAATGTCGCCTACCGTGCGGGGAAAAAACTCGAATGGGACTCCAAGAATCTCAAATTCCCCAATGCGCCGGACGCCGAGAAGTATCTCCGGCGGGAATACCGCGATGGGTGGAGTCTGGATGCTTGATTCAGGTATCGGATCGGAATCCGAAGCACGAAAGAGGAAGTCCCAAGGTCGTCCGTCCTTTTAGAAGAACAGGAAGGGCTGGTTGGGGGGGAGTTCTTGATTGAAACCTGAGCGAAGGGCGTTGACACTGCCCCCTTGAACACGCCCACCCTCAGAGACCTCGGTGAAGATGCCTTGGTGGCGCGATTGATACAGGATCTTCCTTTGAGTGGTGACGTCATCGCCGGTGCGGGGGATGATTGTGCTGTCTTGGAATCGCCAGATCCGGACCGCTACGAATTGCTCAAAACGGACTGTGTGGTTGAGGGGGTTCACTTCTTTCCCGGAACTCCGGGAGAAAGCGTGGGGTGGAAGGCGCTCTGCCGGGCCGTCAGCGACATTGCGGCAATGGGTGGGGTTCCGCGGGCTGCGCTGGTCACCCTCGTCGCGCCGCCGGATCGACCGGTGACGGAGATTGAGGCTTGGTTCCGGGGACTGGCCAAAGCCGCGCGAGAATACGGCGTCAGTGTGGTGGGCGGGGAAACCTCCGCTCCGGCGCCCGGCTCCGATTCAGCCATGCTCTCGATCACCCTGACCGGTTGGGTCGAAAAGGATCGTTGTGTTTTTCGTCATGGGGCCCGACCCGGGGATGAAATCTTTGTCACCGGCGTACTTGGAGGAACGCTGTCCGGGCATCATCTGCACTTTCGACCCCGTCTTGAGGAGGCCCGCTGGCTGGTTCACGAGCACCGTCCCGTGGCGATGATGGATTTGAGCGATGGTCTGGCGCGGGATTTGAGGCGGCTGGCCCTAGCGGGCGGCGTCGGTTTCCGCATTGAGACCGGATCTTTGCCCTGTCGTGACGGTAGCAGTGTGGCCGAGGCCTTGGGGGATGGGGAGGATTACGAATTGCTCTTTTGTCTGCCAGCTGAGGAAGGGGATGTTCTATTGGCAGCCTGGTCCGAGAAATTTCCCGGAGTCAGTTTGTCCAGGATTGGACGGGTCACCACTGCCGACGAGGGGTTCCATTTCTTGGATGTGGAGGGGGAATGCGCTCGCATTCCAGAAGGATGGGGGCATTTTTCCCACTGATTTCTCCTTCCATGATGCCTCAGACGATTCTCCTGCCGGATGAAGCCGCCATGCTTTCTTATGGTGCTCGGATCGCTTCCGGCCTGAAGGCCGGAGATGTCCTGGCCTTGAATGGAGCATTGGGGGCGGGGAAAACCCACTTTGTAAAGGGGCTGGTGGCGGGATTGGGTTCCCTGGAGACGGTGACGAGTCCCACCTTCACACTGACACATTTGTATCGAGAGGGGAGATTTCCCGTTTACCATTTTGATTTTTATCGATTGGAAGAAATCGGAGAGTTGGAGGGAATCGGATGGGAAGAATATGTGGATTCCGGGGATGGAGTAGTGGTCGTGGAGTGGGCTGGCAAGTTTGCCGAAGCGTTCCCGCTGGGGACGGCGTGGTGGTATTTCAGCCTTTCTGATTCCGGTGGGCGCGTAGTGTCCGGACCGCATGCGCTGCCCCTGCCGGAGTGTGATCGAAAGGAGGCAGGGCAATGATTCTGGCCCTGGAGACATCCACCGGCATGGGGAGCGTGGCCTTGTATGATCCCGCTGAAAGTCGCATGGTTTGGGAGCAGGGTTTCCGCTCCGAGCGTTCGCACAATGCGTTGATATTTGATCCCTTGCGTGAGGCGTTGCGCGAATGCGGAGGCTGTCTTGGTCGCGTGGTCGTCGGCACCGGGCCGGGATCCTACAGCGGAATCCGTGTCGCGATTGCAGTGGCCGGAGGACTGGGGGTGGCGCTGGGGGTGCCAGTGGCCGGGGGATCCTCAATGGAAGCATTTGCTCCAGAGGGTGAATCCTGTCTGGTGGTGGGGGATGCCCGTCGCAAAAGTTTCTTTGCCGCCAAAGTGATGGCAGGAAGCGAGAGTGCGGCTCCGGTCCTGCTCGATGAGCAGGGACTCAAGGACGCGATTGCCGAGGCTCGCGGTTCCGGTTGGCCGGTTTTTTCAGCGGATGCCACTCTTTGGGAGAGAGGAGAAGAATTGGGAGTTTCCGAGGGATATCCCACGGCGGGAAGGTTGGCCCGGCGTTGGGCACTGTTGTCCCGGAAGCACTTTGCAGAGCGGGCGAATGTGCCCTTGGAGCCTCACTATTTGAGGGCTCCTTACTTCACGACTCCCAAGTAACCGGGCAGTGCGAATGAGGAAGTTTCCGGGGGGCTGCGAAGCCTTCCGTCACGCGGAGAAAAACCAGCTGCAAGTTATTAGTGATGAGTCGAATACGGAGCTTGTGAAAAATTTCACAAATAGAAGTTGCGAATTTCTCGGAGGCTTGTTTATTTCGCGCGTCCCACCGGCACTGGGTCGGCGCTAAGCGCCCCAAGAGGAGCTAGCACAATGCGAGCCAATCATTCCACGCCGGAGACGAATTTGGAATATGAATTTCGCTCAAACGCTGACCCAAAGTGGCCTGAATGCGTTCTTGGCGTCCGGTGGCATCGCTCCTGACCCCTTGAGCGGGTGGTTTACGAATTCCATGCTGGTCGCGTTGGTGGTGATGGCCGTCGTGCTCGTCTTCGTGAAGTTGGCGACGAGTAACATGTCCATCATTCCGAATCGGAAGCAAAACCTGCTGGAGTTCATTTTTGAGTTTCTCTATGGTCAGGTGGAAGGCGTGGTGGGGTCGAAGCTCGCCCCCAAATCGTTTCCGATTCTCTTCACGATCTTCGTGTTCATTCTCACGGCGAACTGGATGGGGCTCATTCCGGGGGTGGGGACGGTAGGGTTTGGCAAGGGGAGCGGCTTTCTGACGATTGACGAAAGTGATGCGCATGCTGAGTTTCATCCCTTGCTTCGGCCGGCCACCGCGGATCTCAACATGACTTTTGCGCTCGCTGCGGTCTTCATGATCGTCTGGATCTGGATCGTGGTTTCAGAGGTTGGAGTGAAGGGGTTCCTGGATCACACGTTCGGTCCCAAGGGTGGGCTTACCGGATTCATGAAATGGGCCTTGGTGCCGGTTTTCCTTTTTGTCGGGGTCATTGAGGTGATTTCGATCGCTTTCCGTCCTGTTACGCTGTCCCTGCGGTTGTTGGGGAATATTTTTGCCGGGGAGACCCTTCTTCACACCATGGGGCACCTTGGAGAGATCCTGGGTTTTCCGGACTGGCTTTCCATGATAGGCGGAGTGGTGTTTCCTTTGCCTTTCTATTTCATGGAGATTTTGGTCGGACTGCTTCAGGCGGTGGTTTTTACTCTCCTTTGTGCGGTTTACATCCAGGTGGGAGCTTCCCACGATGAGGAGGAACACCACTGACCATTTGCGGATTTCGGAGTCGGGACTATGCCATGCTGCGTGGGCGGCTCTGAGAAAGAAAACCAAACCAAAAAAGACAAAAACTCATGGAACTCATCAACATGCTCGCTGAATTCAACGGCTTCTTCTCGCTCGGTCTGGCCGGCGCGGGTGCTGGTATCGGTCTGGGCCTCATCGGCTTCGGGGCGGTGCAGGCGGTGGGGCGCAACCCCACGGCTTCCGGTAAAATCCTCACCGTGGGCATCATCGGTATGGCGTTGGCGGAAGCTGTCGCCATTTACGGTCTCATTGTGGCCTTGAAGTGATCGACTTATCGGGTGCGGTGTTCGCTGCTCTGCCGTGGATGCCGCACCTTTCTCTGAACGAACGCATTTAACCTTTCTATTCCGGACTTCACATGATCGCGTTGTTGGCAGAATTCAATCTTGCGGTGGTTCCGCTTCTTGCGGCGGCGGAAGTTCACGGTGCCGCTGCGGAAAGTTCCGGTGGAATCGGTGATGCCGTGGCCCAATTTGGGTTTCAGTGGCAGTCCTTTCTTTCCCAGGTCATCACCTTTTTGGTCGTATATTTTGTCCTTAACAAATACGCGTTCCCTCCCATCATGGGGATGCTTGAGGAGCGTCGGCGCCGCATTGCGGATGGTGAGGAGAATCTCAAGAAAATCCAGCAGCAGCTTGCCCAGGCGGACGAGCGGGTCGCCGGCATGATTGATGAAGCCAACAAGGAGGCGGAACGCCTGATCGCCGATGCCCGGGACAGTGCCTCCGCCCAGCGTGAGCAGCGCATCCAGTCTGCGGTCAACGAGGCCTCCAACATCATTGCCAAGGCTCATGAAGCTTCCAAGCTTGAGCATGAACGGCTAATGGGTGAGTTGAAGCGCGAGTTCGGTCGTTTGGTGGTCGACACGACCGGCAAAGTTACGGGCAAAGTGCTCGATGAAAAAGACCGCAAGCGCATCAATGAAGAGGCGGCCGGTCAAATCGCCCTCTGAACCGGACGTGTTCAGAATCTGAATTTTCTCACGGAACCCTATGAAATCCGGCAAAGCAGCCCTGAAGACCGCGCGCCAGCTGTTCCGTCTATGCTTCAAAGAGGGAAGTTTGGACGGGGCCACGGTTCTTAAGGTGGTCCGCCGGTATGGTGAGGACAAGCCTCGCGGTTACCTTGGCATCCTGTCCTCCTTCCAGCGGTTGATCCGCCTGGAGGTCGAGAAATCCCGCTGTATTGTCGAGTCCGGCACGGAACTCGATGCCGCCGCGAAAAAAGAGATCGAAGCCGATCTTCGTAAAAAATACGGAAACCACATTTCCGTGGAGTTTCGCTTGGAGCCGGCGCTGCTGGCGGGTCTCCGCATTCGTATGGGCAATGATGTCTGGGATGGCAGTGTCGCCAACCGGCTTGAGCGCCTGCGCCAGCAATATTCCTGATCCTCATTCCTCCCTTCGGGGTCACCTCACTTTTCAAGAGTCAACGCAATCCAACAATCATGAGCAACATCCTGCAGGAACTGGAATCAGAGATCGCCAGCCTCAGAACTTCGGTCACGAAGTCCAACGTGGGCACTGTCCGCGAAATCGGCGACGGCGTGGCCAAGGTCGAAGGCCTCAGCGATGTCATGCTGAACGAAATGGTGGAATTCTCCGAAGGCACCATCGGTCTCGCCCTCAACCTTGAGGAATCTGAGGTCGGGGTCGTTCTTCTTGGGGACGGTCTCCAAATCAAGGAAGGGGAGCAAGTCAAGACGACCGGTCGTCTCCTTTCCGTTCCCGTCGGCAAAGGGTTGCTGGGTCGCGTCGTTGACGCCCTGGGGCGTCCTGTTGACGGCAAAGGGGCGGTTGCCTCGGACGTATCCTATCCGGTCGAGAAGATCGCGCCCGGGATCATTCCCCGGCAAAGTGTCAATCAACCGGTTCAGACCGGGATTCTCGCCATTGATGCCATGATTCCGATTGGACGTGGTCAGCGTGAATTGATCATCGGTGACCGTGCCACTGGCAAAACGACGATCGCTGTCGATACCATCATCTCCCAGGCGAAGCAGAACCGTTTGGCTGAATCGAAGGGCGACAAGGATTTCCGTCCCATCTACAGCATCTACGTCGCCATCGGCCAGAAGCTCGCCAACGTCGCCCGGACCATTGCCACGCTGGAAGCCGCCGGCGCCATGGAATACACCATCGTCGTGGTGGCCAGTGCCTCGGATCCTGCCTCCATGCAGTATATTGCTCCCTATGCTGGTTGCGCGATGGGCGAGTTCTTCATGGACAACAACATGGATGCTTTGATTGTTTATGACGATCTATCCAAGCATGCCGTGGCCTACCGAGAAATGTCTCTTGTCTTGCGGCGCCCTTCCGGCCGTGAAGCCTATCCCGGGGATGTTTTCTATCTGCACAGTCGGCTCCTTGAGCGGAGTGCCCGTCTTGGTGAAAAGTATGGCAGTGGCTCCTTGACTGCTCTTCCGATCATCGAAACCCAGGCCGGCGACGTGTCGGCTTATATTCCGACCAACGTCATTTCGATCACGGACGGACAGATCTATCTGGAAACCGACCTTTTCTACCAAGGGGTGCGGCCCGCGATTTCCGTGGGGCTCTCCGTCAGCCGCGTCGGTTCCGCCGCGCAGACCAAGGCCGTGAAAAAGGTCTCCGGCACCGTGAAGCTCGACTTGGCCCAGTTCCGTGAATTGCAGGCGTTCGCGCAGTTCGGTTCCGACCTCGACGAAAAGACGCGCCATCAGATCGAACGAGGACAGCGCATTGTCGAATTGTTCAAGCAATCGCAGTATTCTCCTCTCTCTGTCGAGATCGAAGCGAGCCTTCTCTTCGCCATGCAGAACGGATATTTTGATCCTGTTCCGGTGGCCAAAATCAAGGAATGCCAAGCCAAAATGGAAGAATTCCTCACTTCCCGCAAATCGGCCTTGATGGAAAAACTGCGTGAGAAGAAGGAACTGACCACGGAAATCGTCGATGAGCTCAAGACCTCACTGGCTGATTTCATGAAGAGTTACAAAGCCTGACCAACCCGGGGCCAGGGAGCTTCGGCTGCCTACTCGGTCCCCTGATCCAGACAATACCCCGCAGTACCCGCCATGGCGAACACCCGCGACATCCGCCGACGCATCAAGTCGGTTAAAAACACGGCCCAGATCACGAAGGCCATGCAGATGGTCGCGTCCTCGAAGATGAAGAAGGCCCAGGATCAGGCAACCGCAGGGTGTGCCTATTCCGACCTCATGAACAAGGTGTTGGTCAATCTCAAGGAACAGTGCGAGCCTGATGTGCATCCGTTGTTTCAGGACAAGGAAGGTGGTCGCACTCTGATGCTGCTGATCACCTCCGACAAAGGTCTCTGTGGTGCATTCAACACGAATTTGCTCCGCAAGGCATTGGACCATGTCGAGTCCGACACGGATTTTGTCACCGTCGGAGCCAAGGGGCGCCAGACTTTGGTGCGCCTGAAAAAGCATCTCCTCGCGGACTTCCATATCAAGGATCCGGTGGCTTTCCTGGAAGTCAAAACGGTCGCCAAGTATGTCACCGAGGCTTTCTTGTCCGGCAAATACACAAAAGTCCGGGTGGCATTCACCAATTTCATCAACACCATCAAACAGGAGCCCATGGTGGAAACCCTGTTGCCGATCAGCCCCATCGAACTCGGCAAGGACAAGTCCTTTGTGGGAATGGGAGCGGGTACTTTCGAGCCCAAAAGCGCTGAGGTCAATCCCACCGGTTATTTGTTCGAGCCTTCTGTGACCGGGGTCCTCGACACGGTGGTGCCCCAGTATGTCAACAACCAGGTCTATCAAATGATCATGGAATCCAGGGCCTCGGAGCACAGTGCGCGAATGGTGGCCATGAAGAATGCCACCGACAACGCCAAGCAACTCATCAAAGATCTCACGTTGGAATACAACAAGGTTCGCCAAGCCGGGATCACCAACGAACTTCTCGAGATCACGACCGCGATGCGCGCGTTGCAATAATTTTCCCCTTTCTCCCAGACAAACAACCAGCCTTTAGCGAACGATTCATAACATGAGCAACGTAGGTAAAATCGTCCAGGTAATCGGACCGGTGGTGGACGCCGACTTCTCCGGAGCCGCCCAACTGCCCGCGATCTACAACGCCCTGACGTTGGATTATGATGTGAATGGCACTCCCACCAAATTGGTTCTGGAGGTGCAGCAGCACCTGGGGGACGGATGGGTGCGCGCGGTGGCCATGTCCAGTTCGGAAGGTCTCAAACGCGGGGGGGCGGTCACCGATACCGGCGCTCCGATCATGGTCCCGGTGGGCGAGGTCGTCCTGGGACGTATTTTTAACGTCACCGGTCAGCCTGTTGACGAGCGCGGCGAGGTTCGTGCCTCCAAATATTATCCGATTCATCGTCCGGCTCCCACGCTCGTCGAACAGAGCACCTCGGCGGAAATTCTCGAAACCGGCATCAAAGTCATCGACCTCATCTGCCCTTTCACCAAAGGGGGGAAGGTCGGAGCCTTTGGGGGAGCGGGTGTCGGCAAGACGGTTGTCATCATGGAGCTCATTAACAACATCGCCAAGCAACACGGGGGATATTCCCTGTTTGCCGGGGTGGGTGAGCGGACTCGTGAAGGCAACGACCTTTACTGGGAAATGAGCGACGCTGGCGTCATCAAGCAGGACAACCTTGCGGAATCCAAAGTGGCGCTGGTTTACGGGCAGATGAACGAGCCTCCGGGCGCGCGTCTTCGCGTGGCTCTCTCCGCATTGGCCATGGCCGAGTATTTCCGGGATGAAAAAAACCAGGACGTGCTGCTCTTTGTGGACAACGTTTTCCGTTTCTCCCAGGCTGGCTCTGAAGTGTCCGCTCTGCTCGGACGCACGCCTTCCGCGGTGGGTTACCAACCCACCCTGGCGACCGAAATGGCGGCCATGCAGGAACGGATCACCTCCACCACCAAGGGTTCGATCACCTCATTCCAGGCGGTTTATGTTCCTGCGGATGACTTGACCGATCCGGCACCGGCCAACACCTTCGCTCACCTTGACTCCACCGTGGTTCTTGAGCGTTCCCTTGCGGAGCTTGGGATTTATCCCGCCGTGGATCCACTTGCCTCCACCTCCAAGGCCTTGGCGCCTGACGTGGTGGGTGAGGAACACTACAAAGTCGCCCGCGGAGTCCAGAGCGTTCTCCAGCGCTATAAGGATTTGCAGGACATCATCGCCATCCTTGGGATGGATGAACTCAATGCGGAGGACAAACTTACGGTGTTCCGAGCCCGCAAAATCCAGCGTTTCCTCAGCCAGCCGTTCGCGGTGGCCGAAGTCTTCACTGGCCGCAAAGGCGTTTATGTCCCGGTCGCGGAAACGGTGCGGGGCTTCAAGGAGATCCTTGAAGGCAAGCACGATGAAGTTGCCGAAGGTAACTTCTACATGAAGGGTGGGATCGACACCGTCGAGAAATAAACGGTTTGTGGAACGGAGTCTCCCATGGGGCTCCCTGCTTCAGGATTATTATCATGTCCATGCTTTTGAACATCGTCACTCCAGAGCGTCGGACGTTTTCCGATTCCGTGGATCAGGTAGTGTTGCCCGGTTCCGAAGGGGAAATGGGGGTTCTGCCAGGCCATGCGGCGTTGGTCACCACGCTCAAGCCGGGGGAACTGCGTTACCTCAAGGATGGTCAGGAGACCAGTTTGGCGGTGGGGGAAGGGGTTGTTGAGGTTACTCAGACGGGGGTCTCAGTGCTCACCGACATGGCCATTCTGGAAGCCGACATCAACGAAGCCCTTGTTCAGGAGGCTCTGGAGCGAGCCGAACGGGCATTGCTTGAAAAAATCGGTTCCGAAGAAGTGGCCGCCGTGCAAGCTTCGATTCAGAAGTCGCTCGCCCAGCTGCATCTCAAGCGCCGCCGCCGCAATCTCTGATCTGGCGCTCCTCGGTTTTGCGCCTTTTGATCCGCTGTTGATTCCGATCGGAGACGAACCGCTTCGGTTTCAGCTGATTGGGATCAGTGGCTGCAAGGAGGGGGCTCAACCCCAAAAAAGCCGGTAATCCGGCTCTTTTCAAAAAGCCCAGGCCATCAGTGGCCGTCGAGGAGCAGGGCGGGACGTCGTGCGCGAGGCTTTGTCCATTACGAAAACGGCGCCATCGTTGCAGAGGGCGAAAATTTCACCATGAGCCCCCGGGCGCAACGCTCGGATTCCTGCCATCCGACCGGACCAGGCGGCATTTTCCAATCCCACCGAAATCTCCCTCAGTCGGGGAGCGCCATTTTCCTGAGGTTCGGCCATCCAGAGGCGGCCGGATGCCGTGGCAAAGACGAAACGGTTGCTCAACTCGGTGAACAGATTGCCGCGGTACATCAAGGCTCCCTTCAGCGGGTCTCCCCTGAGAAATTCGACGGCGGGTGTTGTAACCCCTTGCTCGGCGCGTTCCCCTTTGGCGGGGGGGTAGTAGTAGGATCCCTCGCAGAGATCCCATCCGAAGTGTTCGCCACCGAGAGAACTGAGATTGATCTCCTCGATGCCGTCTTTGCCTTTGTCTAGGATGCACAGTTCGCCTTTCATGCCGTCGACGGAAAGTCCGTATGGGGAGCGGAGTCCGTAGCTCCACAGTTCCGGCATGGCCTCTTCCAGAAACCGGAATGGATTACGCCGGGGAACCCCGTAGCGACCGTTGCCGGCATCGCGTTCCAAAGGATCAATCCGCAGAATTTTACCGAAAGGATTGTTGAGTTCCATCGCATTGCGGGAGGCTTGGGAAGGTCCGGGAGAAGTGGAACCCCCATCAGCGATCGAAATGTAGAGTCTTCCGGCGGCATCAAAAACAAGAGAGGAGACCGCCGGTGCCTCCTCGGGAAGGCTGAACCGCATCATTTCCCGACGGGTGCCCGAGAAGATGCGCGCCCGGGGATCGGTTGCGCGGTATTCATAAATGACTTCCTGATGGTGTTCTCCGGAGGACGAGTGGTTCGGCCGGAAGTCAGATTCTCGTTTGCCGGGAATTTCTGGAGTGACGCAATAAAAATGGCCAAATCCGGGAGATTTGGGATCAAGAAAGCCGGGATGCAACGTCAAGGCATTGAAATCCATCGACCTTTCAGTGTGCTCATCCGCCAGGGAGAGGAACGGAACGCTGTCACGATGGCCGCCTGCCGGAATCCGGACCACTGCTCCGCTGGCGTCCAGGAGAAACCCTGTGCCTTCGCCATCAAAGGCCAGATCGGTCGGGCTGCCGATGGAGGCATACAAGGTGGGGGTCATTTGGATGACCATGGGGTCAGTTTCTACCGGCAACTGGGCAATCGGCTCAGACGGCAGACCCTGTTTCGAGAAAAGCGGGGGCGAATCGTCAACGGATCCGGCTTGTAAAGCCACGGATGCCAAAGAAGAACCGATCATGTAGAGCGAGAACCCAATCACGGTGCAGGCAACCCCAAAAACCAGTGATCTGCCGGTGTAGAAAAAGAAACGATTCATCATAATTTCTGCAAAATCGCTGGCGACCGATTTCAGAAATTATAGTCAATTTTGGGAACTTTTTCAATCTTGAAATCCAATTTTGGGGAAACTGGGTGATTTTTCTGATAAAAAAGGCCAATTTAGGAGCGGCTTCCGCTTAAATTCTCAATAATGATTGAAAAGATTATCGGTGCCTCCTCTCTTTGGAGCGTTTTTATCCTGTTTTCACCCTCGATCGCAGTCGGAGGAGACTTACTCACTGTCACCGCTCCTCCGGGAAGCGAGGTTGTGCGGTTGGCATTGCCCTCTTTTTACCGGAAATACACTGCCGTGAGAGGTTTTCCCATCGTCTCCTCCGGCAAGGTCTCGGACTACGCTTTGCGGGAGGCGGGTTTCCTCATTGACGCACTGTTCGAAGGTTGCAGGCCACCCCTGGTGGCGGCGTTGGTGCAGGCCAAGATCCGCTTCGCGGTCATGGCGCCTGATGAGTTCACCAGCACTATTCCTGAGCACAGCCATCTGGAGCCCAAGGCGTACTGGGATCGCCGCTCCCGCGGGGTGGGCTCAACCTGGGAGCATCCGGCGGTTTCCTGTGGTGAGGAGAATCTGCTCGACTTGCCGGGTGATCCCTATGCCTCGGAGAGCATCCTGATTCATGAAATGGCTCACACGATCCATCTTCAAGGTCTCGCTGTTACAGATCCGGGTTTTGATGGGCGCCTTCGGAAGGCCTATAAATCTGCCGTGATCTCAGGACTTTGGAAAGGCACTTATGCGGTGATCAACAAAGAGGAATATTGGGCCGAGGGGGTGCAATCCTGGTTCGACGGCAACCGGGAGAATGATTTCGAACACAACCAGGTGAACACCCGGGAAGAATTGAAGTCCTACGATCCTGCTCTGGCAAAGCTGTTGCGTGAAATTTTTGGGGACGGCCCCTGGCGTTACCAGAAGCCCCAGAACCGCGGCGTTCAGTCCCATCTGGCTGGTTTCCGGATTCAAGAAGCGCCCCGGTTTGTTTGGCCGCAAGCCCTCGGCGACGCGTTTGATGCGTGGAAGCGGGGGGATCATTGGGTGAGACTTCGGTCTTTGCCATTGGGAGCAGCGGACGAAATCAAGGTATCGGCCCGTTCCAATAAGCCGGTAACCCTTCGGATCGACAACGAACTGCCCGCAGCGGTGACCATCTTCTGGGTTGATTTTGAGGGAAGGCCGGAGGCCTGTGGAACGGTCGCTCCTTTGCAGTCGTTCCATCGAGACACCTTTTCCGGATCTCTTTGGATGGTGAAAGATGAACAGGGGAAGGTGGTCGGAAGGTTTCAAGCTGGTGACAATTCCTGCCTCGCGACTCTCCGGGAGAATACTTCAAGCGGTGGATGAGCCCCGGTTCAGGAAATCCGGAGCGTCTGGGACATGGCAAGTGATGGGTTCGGCTGGCGCATTTAATCCGTTGCGGGCCTGTCTGATCTGTTTAGGATACGGTAATGAATTCTCCCTTTGCCAAGCGTTTGCTTCCTCTCCTACTGGTGGTTTTGTGCGGTCTTTCTTGGCGGCCAGTGATGGCCCAAAAGGTCGACTTTGAAAAACAGATTTGGCCATTGGTGGAAAGGAGTTGTGTCAAGTGCCACAAGGTTCCGCATGAAGAGAACGGCAAAACCGTGAAACCCAAAGCCGCTCTCAGGCTTGACGGTGCCTGGGCGATCATGGCCGGAAGCGAGGATGGCGCCGTGCTGGTAAAAGGCAAGTCGGCTGAAAGCTCTCTCTACACCCGCATCACTTTGCCCAAGGATGATGATGAAGTCATGCCGCCGGACGGCAAGGCGGATCCTTTGACTCCGGCAGAACAGGAACTCGTGAAGAAGTGGATCGATGAAGGCGCCGATTTCGGCGGATGGGTCGGGAATGTGGTGGGCAAGCCCAAGGAAGTGAGCAATTCTGGCGAAAAAATCCCGGTCTCCGAAATTCAGGAACTTTACAAAAGCCTGGCTGAGGGATTGACCCCACTCAAGGAAGACCAGTGGAAGGCGGTCACTGCGGCCGGTGGCCGGGTCCAGACCCTCTCTGATACCAGTCCACTGCTTTCGGTGGATTTTCGTCTCGTTGGGAAGGATGCCGACGATGCCGATCTCGCCACCATCGCGCCCATCGGGGCGAATATCGCGGATTTGAATGTCTCCGACACCGCTGTGACCGATGCTTCCATGGCGGTCATCAGCAAATTGGAGCGCCTCGTGCGGCTTGACTTGCATGGCACCCAGATCGGCGATGCCCAGCTGGGTGCTCTGTCAGGATTGAAAAATCTCCGGTATCTCAATCTCTACGGAACCCAGGTCAGTGATGCCAGCCTTGAAAAGCTCAAGGCGATGAAAAGCCTGACCAACGTCTTTCTTTGGGAATCCAAGGTGACCGAGGCCGGTGCCAAGTCTCTGGAAAAAGCCCTGCCCAAAGCTCGGATCAGCTTCAAGTGAAGCCCTCGATGCTTGGATCACGGTGTCTGTGACGGGGATTTTCGTCCCCGTCCCCATTGCGTGAGGAATGGTCTTCTGGAATGAAGTGGAGGAACTGTGTCCGCTCAAATCAGGTCAGCGTCTCCTTGGCAGCGGCCAAGGCGTAATCCCGGTTCAGCTTGGAGATGAATCCAGCGCTGATTTCCTTGGGGCAAACCGCCTCGCACTCATACTGGTTGGTGCAGTTGCCGAATCCTTCGGCATCCATTTGCTGCACCATTCCCAGCACCCGGCGGGTTTTTTCGGGTTGGCCCTGGGGCAGGAGATTGAGATGCGCCGCTTTGGCGGAGACAAAGAGCATGGCGCTGGCGTTTTTGCACGCCGCGACACAGGCGCCGCAGCCGATGCAGGCGGCCGCCGAGAAGGATGCGTCGGCATCGTCCTTGGCGATCGGCAGATTGTTGGCATCCTGGGCGGAACCGGTCCGCACCGAGATGAAACCACCGGCCTGAATGATCCGGTCAAAGGCAGTACGGTCCACCACCAGATCCCGGAGCACCGGGAAGGCCTTTGCTCTGAACGGCTCGACCCAGATGGTATCGCCGTCATTGAACTTGCGCATGTGGAGTTGGCAGGTCGTTACGGCGCCCTCCGGTCCGTGCGGGATTCCGTTGATGGTCAGGGAACAGGCTCCGCAGATGCCCTCGCGGCAATCATGATCAAAATGAACCGGCTCGCCGCCCTGTTCGATGATGCGCTCATTGACGATGTCGAGCATTTCGAGAAATGAGGCATCTTCGGGAATCCCGGGGGCATCATAGGTCTCGATGCGCCCGGCTTTGTGAGGTCCATCTTGTCGCCAGATTTTAAGCGTGAGATTGAGCGTGGCCATGTTGAGAAAGTTGGCAGTGAACTGAGGTCAGTCTGCGGTGATCGTTGGAGGTGGCGGAAGTCGGGAGAAAGTTCGAATCAGGGATGGAGGCGACGCAGGAAGTTCGAGGGGCGGCTTCCTGGGGAGAACGCTTTTCTGATGGTTGTTCGGTATCGGATCATTTGTAGCTCCGCACACTCGGCTTCACATCGGTGAACTCCAAGGATTCGCAGTGCAGCGTGGCTGGCTTGCCTTCGCCATTGTATTCCCAAGCGGAGACATGGGAGAATTTGTCGTCATGACGCTTGGCTTCGCCGGCAGAAATATAGCCGGAAGTCACTTCGGGATCGGCGTCGGTGTATTGGTGCTCCTCCCGGAAATGACCGCCGCAGCTTTCTTCGCGGGATAAGGCGTCCTGGCACATGAGTTCTCCAAACTCGAGGAAGTCGGCGACGCGTCCGGCTTTTTCCAGTTCCATGTTGAGGTTTTCCCCGTTGCCCGGCACCCGGACATTCTCCCAGAACTCGGCCCGGATTGCCGGGATCTCGCGGAGGGCTTCCTGAAGTCCTTTTTCGTTGCGGGCCATGCCACACTTGTCCCAAACGAGCAGTCCGAGTTGGCGGTGGAAACTGTCGACGGTGCGTTTGCCCTGGATGTTGAAAAGTGTCTTCAACCGGGCTTCGGCGTTGGCCTTGGCCGCGGCAAACTCCGGATGGCTGGTGGTGATGCTGCCAGCGCTGACCGTGGACAAATAAACCGGAAGCGTTGCCGGAATCACGAAATAGCCGTCCGCCAGTCCTTGCATGAGGGCGCTGGCACCGAGACGGTTGGCCCCATGGTCCGAAAAGTTGGCTTCGCCCAGGACATGGAGTCCCGGGAGGTTTGACATCAAGTTGTAGTCCACCCAGAGTCCTCCCATGGTGTAATGCACCGCCGGGTAGATCATCATGGGCGTCTGATACGGATTGGCGCCGGAAATCTTCTCATACATCTGGAAGAGGTTGCCGTAGCGCGCCCGGATGGTGGATTCCCCAAGGCGCTTGATGGAGTCACGGAAATCGAGGTAAACCCCCAGCCCGGTGCTGGCAACACCCCGGCCTTCGTCGCAGGCTTCTTTGGCGGATCGGCTCGAAATGTCGCGCGGAGCGAGATTTCCGAAGGAGGGGTATTTCCGCTCCAAATAGTAATCGCGGTCCTCTTCGGCGATGTCCGCCGGTTTCAATTCACCACGGCGGAGCTTGGCTGCCGTTTCCTTGGATTTGGGAGCCCAGACCCGGCCGTCATTGCGCAGCGACTCCGACATCAGGGTCAGCTTGCTTTGGTATTCGCCACTGACCGGAATGCAGGTGGGATGAATTTGGGTGTAGCAGGGATTGGCGAAATAAGCCCCTTTGCGATGGGCTCGCCAGGCCGCGGTCACGTTGCAGCCCATGGCATTGGTGCTGAGGTAGAACACGTTGCCATAGCCGCCGGTGGCCAGAATGACGGCATCGCCCGCGTGGGTGGAAATTTCACCGGTTTGAAGATCGCGGACCACGATGCCTTTGGCATGACCATCCACGACCACGACATCGAGCATTTCGGTGCGCGGATACATTTTCACGCCTCCGGCGGCGATTTCCTTGCTCAGAGCCTGGTAACAGCCGATAAGAAGCTGCTGGCCGGTCTGACCGGCGGCGTAGAAGGTCCGCTTGACCTGGGCTCCCCCAAAGGACCGGTTGTCCAATAGGCCCCCGTATTCACGAGCAAACGGCACCCCTTGGGCGACGCACTGGTCGATGATGTTGGTGCTGACTTCCGCGAGACGATGCACGTTCGATTCACGGGAGCGGAAGTCTCCCCCCTTGATGGTGTCGTAAAACAGGCGGTGGACGCTGTCCCCGTCGTTTTGGTAATTCTTCGCGGCGTTGATCCCTCCCTGGGCGGCGATCGAGTGGGCACGGCGGGCGCTGTCCTGGTAACAGAAGCATTTCACCTGATAGCCCAACTCCGAGAGAGTGGCTGCAGCCGAGCCTCCCGCCAAGCCGCTGCCCACCACCAGCACGGTGAATTTGCGACGGTTGGCCGGGTTGATAAGCTTCGAGTCGTTTTTGTGCTTCGACCACTTCTGATCGAGTGGACCGGAGGGAATCTTGGAGTCGAGAGCCATGGCGGAATGATGTGGGAACAGTGGCGGAAAGGAAGCGGGGTGGAGATGGCTCAGGAAGCAGTCGGCAAGTGAACGAGGCCGGAGATGACTGAGAGAGGGACCACGACAAAGGCGGCCCAGATAAGGAATGCCAGGGTGCGTCCCACCATTTGGATCAGGCCCGCGTTCCGTTTGGTCCTTAAGCCCAGAGTCTGGAAGATTGAGGCAATCCCATGGGAAAGATGTGAGCAGAGAAGCGAGACCGCGATGAGGTAAAAAATGGTCGCCGGCCAGGAGGAGAACCCGATGATGACCATGGAATACACATCAAACCGTCCCTCTGCGTCGGGGGGGAGATTGGCCAGGTTCGCCTGGATTTTGACAGTGTAGTGGAGCAGGTGGTAGATGACGAAAGCCAGGATGGTGAAGCCCGACCAGATCATGATCCGGGAAGACCGGGACGCCTGCACCGTGGCGGGCTTTTCATATTCCAAAGGCCGTGCCGCCCGGTTGGCGATGGTGAGTTGAACGGTGGCCACAATGTGCAGGACGAAGGCCAGCAGGATACCCACGCGGGCGATCCAGATGCCCACTCCGTGGATCATGTGATGGAGGAATTCCGCGTAGGAATTGAGCGCTTCCTGGCCCAGAAAGAGGAGCAGATTCCCGGAGGCATGGCCAATGAGGAAGCCGACGAGCAGGATGCCGGTGACCGCGACGATGATTTTCTTTCCGATGGAAGTGTTCCAGAGGGCGCAGACTGACGGGCAGCAGCAGGATTTTTTCATGATGAGAAGGCTCGGAAAGGGTATTCGCTGAAAATGGCGCGATGGATGCAAAAATGGCGCTTTTCCCTAGGCCCAAATCGCGATTTTGCAACCGGCAGGATGCCGGAAAAATCAACGGGTCGATCAATCGGCTCGTTTTTCTGGTTCCCTTGGCCGTTCCGGCATCAAGGCGCAGGCCCCTTTGCAGCCAAAAATCCGGCTCAGCAGCAATCGGTTTTTGCTCACCCATTGGTAGAAACGTTCCGCCACCCAGATCACCCCGGGAAGCGAAAGAGCCAACGAGACCGGAACCAGGAGTGGCAGGCGCCATCCCAGGAACCGGATCGCCCGTGCTCCCCGGTGGATCTCCCCCTCTGGCGTGACGCAGTGGATCGCCTCCATCAGATCCTCCCTTGTGAGGTCGGGGGCGACACGGGCGGAACGGGCATCGGCGATGGGGATGAAGGCCACCCGGTGAAACCAATCGAGCCAGGTGAGTGACTTCATTTGGAAGGTGCACAGCGGACAGTCGCTGTCGAAAAGAACGATGTTGGGAGCTGGGGTGGAACTCATGATGCCCCACACCATGGCGCAGTCCTCGGGACAGGGAAAGCGGCAAGTTGGTCGACTGGCTCCCGGCTCAGGGGGTGTCGGTTCCCTTTTCTTTGAGCGCCGAGGAGGACTGTCGCATCCTCTCCCAGGCGGCCTCGAGCATCAAGTCCTCCCGATGCTGGAAGCCTGCGCAACGCTTGTCGCCGCGCTCATCCCGGTAAGGCTTGTCTGGAAAAGACTGCCCCTTCGACCCCTTTTCAGATCCCGAGCAACTCTCTGGCTTCTGCCATGCCGGGTGCAGGGCGGCCATATTCACTGGCGGTGACGCGGGCCAAGCCGCAGAGATGGCGAAACCGGAATCCCGGACGAGTGGAGTGAAAATCATCCCACACCGTTTGGTAATACTTTTCCGCGTGCAGGGCGCCATCTTCACTCACCGCATATTTGAGCATGAGGGCGAAGACCGGTTCCGCCTCCTGGCCGATGGCTCCGGCCTGGTGAACCAGCGCTGCGGCCTGCGCCTGGAGGCCCCCGCGGATGGCTTCATCAAGCTGGTTCAGGAGCAGGGTGGGATCGGTCGTTTTCACGCCGGCTTTCTGGCGCTCAGTGGGAATGGCGGGCCATTTCAGCATGTCGGCGCTGCGGGCCCCACGGTCGCGCGCCACCTGCCAGGCTCCCAGGATCAGGCACGCTTGAACATTCCGGCCATGGCTGACGGAGGCGAGGTGACGCCAGGCATTTGCAGAGTCGCTCGCATGGACTCCCGAGGAGTCGCCATGGACACTGCCGGGAGGCTTGCCGGAAAACTCCCATTCCGGAGGTCTGCCGAGATCCCGCAGGAGAATCTGGTTCGCGGCGAGGGACAGTGCTTCGGCCAGGGCTGCGGGGACGAATCCTTCCGCAAGGGCGGCGGCCATCGCGCCGGCGGCATCCTCCGGCGCTCCGGAGAACATCGCATCGGCAAGCTGGCCCAAGGCGCTGTCCTCCATGGCACGCTGACCGGGTGCTTTCCCGAGGAGGTGGTGTTCGTCCAGCAGCTTGGTCAGGACCGCGCCATGCGTGTCCCAGTCCGACTTGCGGTACTGCTCGGCCTTGATGCAGTAGCGGACACTTTGGCGCAGCAGCGTGTCGGCATGCTCCTGTCCGACCACGTTCAGCAGATCGAATGCCCGGTAGGGGAGCACTGTTCGGTGGACTTCGGTGTCTTCCTGAACTGAAGGCAGCAGGGCGTCGAGCGCCGTTTCCGCGCCTTGTCGGGTGAGCATAGCGAGGAGGCGTTCCGCTCCCTCCTTATCCCGGCCTCGGATGGCGGCGCGCAGGCTGTCGGCGTTGGCTTCGGCCGGGCTGCTTTCCGAAGGCTCCGCAGGCAGGGGACGGAGGACTTCAGAGCCGCGTCCACCGTGCTCCTGAATGCGGGCGCTGTTGCGGTAGAGCACTTTGAGGATTGGGAGGGCCTGTTCTTTGCCGGAGAGACGTCCCGACATGCTCAGCGCCGGACTCAGTGCCATCAGGGTGTGAAATCCCACGTAATCCTCACCGCCAAAGGTGCGCGCATTGGCCAAGGTGCCGGCGGCGACGAGGCGGTGCAGTGGGGTTCCCGAGCGGATTTCACTCACGAGGGCACGCTGCAGGTGATCGAGTGGGGTTTCCTGGAGCAGACGAACCAAAGGTTCGAGGGGGCCAAAGTGCAGGGATTCAGGGCCGGGCGAGTCAGCAAAAAGCCCGGGAGCGAGACCCATGTCGGAAGCCAGAACGGGCCCCAGGGTGGTGACGAGGGTGGCTTGCGCGACCTTGGCAAGGAACCCCCTGCGGTGCAGGGATGGATTCATGGGGATTCTCCCAACGCGGATGATGCCGGGAGGTTCCCCCAGTCTTCACGGTACCCGCCTGACGGTCAATGTTATTCGGCGCAGGCCAAAAAAAATCAGGCCCCTTCGACCGTCAATTCGGGAACCGGACGTCCTTGGGGCAGGATGGGCACGGGTCTGCCGGTGAAATCAGGGATCGACACATTTTTGGCATCAATGCCCAAGTGGTGATAAATCGTGGCCAAAAAATCCCCCGGACTGGTTCGCCGGTCGACCGCGTCTTCACCGCGCCGGTCCGTGGCGCCGATGATCCCACCGGTTTGGATGCCTCCGCCGGCCCAGATATTGGAAAACCCCCGGGGCCAATGATCGCGCCCTGGCTGCACGATGCCTGCCTCCGCGCTGGCGACGCCTCCTCCGCTGCTCGCCACATGGCTGATGCGCGGGGTGCGGCCGAACTCACCGCTCACCACCACCAGCACCCGCTTGTCCAGGCCTCTGGCATAAACGTCCTCGATCAGCGCCGAGACGGCTTGGTCAAAGTTGGGGGCGCGGAATTTGAGGGCGTCGAAGACATGGTGGTTCACCGCATGGTCATCCCAGTTGCCCACCCGACCGCATTGCGGGCCGTCCAACACGCTGGTGATGATGTCCACTCCCGACTCCACGAGACGTCGGGCCATGAGGAGCTGTTGGCCCCAGCGGTTTCTTCCATAGCGGTCCCGGGTTCTGGGATCCTCCCGGCTTAGGTCGAAGGCGTCACGCACCTCGTTCCCGGTGAGCATGCGCATGGCCTGGGCTTCGAAGTCATCATACGCCCCCATGGTGCCTGAACGGTCCACCGCGCGGCTCAGGTTGTCGAGCTTGTCTTTCAGGGGAACCCGGTCGGAGAGGCGTCCCTGGTCTTTGACACCGATGTTGGGCACCGAAAAATCCGGACTGTTCGGATCACCCAGAACTCCGAAAGGAGCATACCCGGGGCCGAGATAGGCCGGTCCGGCAATGGTGAAGCTGTCATAGCGCGTTACCGGATTCACCCCAATGTAATTGGGCAACGTGCCCCGTTGGTCCCGCCGCTGGTGGTTCGCCACCGTCATCCAGTCGGGATATTTGGGAACGCGTTTGTCGGCCGCATCGGGATCGCCGGAGAGCATTTGGAGGGATCCCGCGGGGTGACCACCTCCGCTGTGAACCATGGACCGGAGCACGGTGAACTTGTCGGCAATCTTCGCCTGGCGGGGGAGCAATTCCGTCAGCTGCAGCCCGGGGATTTTGGTGGAAATCGGACGGAAGGGCCCGGCATAGTCACTCCCGGCATCGGGCTTGGGATCATAGGTGTCAAGGTGCGAACAACCTCCCCGCAACCAGACCAGGATCACTGCGGTGCGCTCGTGCCGCTTGGCGGCAGGGCGTCCGCTTTCGGCGCGGAGGCGGTTCAATCCCGGCCAGGTCAGCCCGGCCATTCCAGCCAGGCCGAGTTGCATAAAGCCGCGCCGATCCAAGGAAGAGGGACCGGGGAGTGACAAAGGGGAGCCGCCGAATTGGAACATGATCTCGTTGACAACTAACCGCTTGTCACCCCTTCAGGCAAAGTGGAAAAGCTGCGCGATTGCGGCTTTCCGGAATCTAGGGTTTTGCCGGAGCGCCTGTTTTGGCTTCCTTGTCCTGACGGGCTTTTTCTTCCCGGGCGAGTTTTGCCTCCGCGTCCAGGACCATCTTGGTGAAAATTTCCCCCCCCTTGGCCCCGGCTTCCACATACAGGGTCAACACGGCCATGTTCTGCACAAACAGGCGGGCGGAAAGACGGCCGGATTTTGGATCGATCCAACGACCTTTGCCGTCGAGGGAAGCCAGGGCCTCTCTCACTTTGCTTCGCTTGTCACGGGCGCGCTTGGCCCATTGCCCGGGAGTCACCGGCCCCAACTCTTGGGCCTGCCACGCCTCTCTTCCGGCTGCGAGACGCGCTTCCAGGTCATTCAGTTTGGCCGACAGATCCCCCTCAATCTTGAATCCATAGTGGGTGGGCAGATTGGTGTCTTCGTGGGTTAGTTCGTAAGTGTCTTGTTTGCAATAGAGCGGCAGATTGGTCCCCAACTCATAAAACCGAGCCCAGCTGCCGTCGGGAAGCCGGCTGCGTCTCAGCCAGGCGAGAGCGGGTTTCACGGGGGCAAGATACTTTTCCTCCCCGGTCGCCGCCCAGAGGTCGGCCAGTGCCAGGAGGGCACCATAGCTCTCGATGCTGGACAAGGCCGGAGGTTCGAATTTGCGCGCCCAGACTGGTTCCATGTCCCGGTTGTATTGCTGGGCCCAGCCCGGCTGGGGTTCGGGAAGTCTCGCCAGGAGGAGAAAATCCCCCAGCTTCCGGGCCGCGGGAAGACAGGCTGGATCCTGGCCCAGGGCGTGGGCCTTCAGCAGCAGCCGCATCACCCCCAGCAGGTTGTTGTCATTCAGAGTGTAATTCTCATCATAAGTCGTGGAGGGCCAGACGCGGGGCCACTCCACCGGGAGCCGGGCCGGTCCCACCGGCGCCGTTGGATCAGCCGGTCCTGCAAATCGCTGCGGCCATCCGCCGTTTGGCGCCTGGGCCGCGAGCAGACCTGCCAGACCGAATCGCAGCGCTTCCCGGAGTGGCGCCTCCTCCCGGCTGGCGGGATCGTGGGCCAGTTCAAGCAGGAACTCCAGCGCTGTCCCTGTCTTCCCATCATCGAGGGAAGACTTGGCGCGCCGCCCTGCGGGATCCGTGTCTCCCGCCAAAACATCCCGGCGGAAATGGTATCGCCGGGCTTTGCGGGGATCGAACTCGAAATCCGAATCCCATCCCCCGGAGGACAGCTGGCACCAGATCAAGGCTTGGGCCGCTTCCCGGGCGGCCTGGAGATACAGTGGATCCTGAGTGGCCCGCCAAGCGGAAAGATGCGCCTGCCCCACGCTGGGCGTTCCAGGGGGCTGCATCATGATGAGAGTCAATCCCTCATGGTCTTCGCCAAAGGCGTTGGAGACATCCGTGGGCCATTCCCAGGCATAGCCTCCCGCGAAAGAAACCTCACGTCGGAAAAAGGTCGTCGCCCGTTTCATGGCTTCCCGCACCAGAGCGGGTGAGGGCATTTCCGGGAGTGGCGGCGGCTTTGGGGCCGGAGGGGCGGATGTGGCATTTCCCTGCGCCGGGCAGGTCGGAATGGGGCACAGCCCCAGAATCGCCAAGGTCGCAAGGACAAGCGGTGACGGTGGGCATAAGGGTGTGCTCATAGCGTCCTCCTTGAATCGCCTAGCTCCGATGGACCATTGCCAGCGCTTCCTCCACTGACGCATTCTCATGGAGCATCGCCATCAAGGCCCGGGTGATGCCGGCGGGGTGTTCATGCTGGATGACATTGCGCCCGTAAACAATGCCGTGCACGCCCTGCTGCAACAGGCCCTGAGTTCGCTCCAGAATGACCCGGTCAGAGACACGGCCGCCGCCGCGCACCAGCACCGGAATGCCTCCCGCGACGCGGACCACCTCATGGTAGAGGCCGACGTCATCGGTGGGGTCGGCCTTGATGATGTCGGCCCCCAATTCCACCGCCTGGCGGACGAGGTGGGTGATTTTCACCACATCGCCGTCAACGAGATAGCCGCCGGCTTCACTGTTGGGACGAAAGACGAGGGGTTCAACCATCATGGGCATGCCGAGGTCATCGCACTCCACTTTCAGCTTCAGAATGTTGTCAACGCACTGACCGGTAATGTCCGGCGCGCCGGGAATCTGGAACAGATTGACGCAGACGCAGGCCGCATCGAGCCGCACCGCCTGAAGGGCGGCTTGGTCGATCATGGTGGAAAACCGTGAGGCAGGCAGCTCCCTGCCATAAATGTTGGCCGTGTCGACCCGCAGGACGAGGGATGGTTTTTGCCTCCCTGGCAGAGCCTGGAGATGCCTTGCCTGTCCAGCGGTGAGCTGGATGGCGTCAGGAGCGGCATTCACCAGCGTGCGGACGGTGGTGGCCATGTCTTCGATCCCTTTGAGAAATCCGGGCTCATTGAAAAAGCCGTGATCCACGGCGACATCGAAGCAGCGTCCAGAGCGAGCGTTGAAAAGGCGTTGCAGGCGGTAGTGTTTCATTCAGCGGCTATGATGGCGTGGAGAATGGCCGCGTCAATCGGGTTTGAACGACGCCCGCAGGACCCTCCCGCCGGTGTCGCCATTCTGCCCGGGCACTTTTAAGGCTTTTCCGGCAGTGCTTTCAACCTCAGAAAGACCTCATTGCGCCGCATGGGAACCGGCGTCCAGGGCGGATCGTAATAGGCAAAGAGGGGTTCTCCCTGACTCGCCAATTTCTGGTCTGCCAACCATCCTCGCAGGGTTTCCAACGCCTTGGTTTCGGTTTCGGAGGACCGGGATCCCTCAAAACGCAGGGCCGCAAACCGGGCGGCCGGGATGTGGTTCAAGCGAACGCCATCCCCAGTGGGCGTGGGAACTCCGGTTTGGACTGTTTCTTCCGGCAGAATGAAACTCATCGTCTTCTCCCCGGGGGTGTTGTCGATCAGCACCGGGGTGGTCATGGCAATCTTAGTGGAATCGCCATTGTTGCCCGTGATGTAGCGGAACAGCATGCCAAAAGGACGGTTCATGTCTTTGGTTTGCATCGGAGCGGTGACCAGGCGGAGGTCCGGATAGTCCCGGATTTCGACCGGTCCATCCTTGCGGATGACCACGTATTCCGGGGTTTGCGTGCGCGCCCGGGAGTTGCTGATGAACCAGTAGAAAGCCAGCCCGAGCCCTATCAATACAATCACCAGGAACCATCGGAACACTTTCATCTGCAGGGGAAGAGCCAATAGGGAGAATGCTGCGGACCTCCTTGAAAATCAAGCGAGGGATTGCGGAATGCCCCGATTGGAGTCATGTTGGCTCATGGTCATCCAGCGATCACGGTGCAGGGGTGGCTTCCTTTCCAGGAGGCTTGGCTTCCTCGTCCTCCTTCCGGGGGTGGCTGGCGGCTTGGTCCTGCCCGGACCCTTGAGGGCAGGTGACACGGATTTTTTCGAGAGCCGGATCCGGCCGATTCTGGTGGAGCAGTGCCAGGAGTGCCATTCCAAAGCATCCGGCAAAGCCAAGGGCGGCCTGGAGCTGGACACTCGGGAAGGTATCCGGAAAGGCGGCGAAGGGGGACCCGCCGTGGTGCCCGGTGATGTGTCCCGAAGCCGGCTCATCACCGCAATCTCCCATGAAGATCCGGACCTGACGATGCCGCCAAAAAAGCCGCGACTTTCTGATGCGGTCATCGAGGATTTTCGGACCTGGATCAAAGCCGGGGCCCCAGATCCCCGGGAAACGTCACCCGGTGCAACCACCGTGAAGCCTCCCGTGAGTCTCGAAGCGGGGCGAGAATTCTGGGCCTTCCGCAAACCGCTCCGGCCCGACCTGCCTCAGGCCGGAAATTCTTCCTGGGCAATCAGTGAGATCGATCGGTTGGTGGAAGCCGGATTGGAAACGGCCGGTTTGGCACCCTCTCCCGATGCCACTCCTCCGGTGCTCCTGCGTCGACTGCATTTCGATCTCGTGGGGCTTCCCCCCAGGCCCGTGGACATTGTCAATTTCACTCAGGACGTTTCGCAGCGTGGATGGGAACCGGCCATGGAAAGGGTCGTCGATGCCCTGCTTGCTTCCGACCGCTTTGGCGAGCGCTGGGGGCGGCACTGGCTCGACGTGGCGCGCTTTGCGGAGTCCAGTGGCCGGGAGTCGAACCTGACCTTTCCCCATGCCTGGCGCTACCGGGACTATGTCATCGCGGCGTTCAATGCAGACCTGCCCTTTGACCGGTTCCTCACCGAGCAGCTCGCGGGTGATTTGCTGCCGGCGGCCAATGCGGAAGAGCGGGCGCGCCTGCTGATCGCCACCGGATTCCTCGCGATGGGGACGAAAGGGCTCAATGAAATGAACCGGAAGCAGTTCGAAGCCGATCTGGTGGACGAGCAGATCGACACGGTGACCCGGGCGATTCTCGCCCAGTCGGTGGCTTGTGCCCGCTGCCACGACCACAAGTTCGATCCTTTCCACATGCGGGACTACTATGCCTTGGCGGGCATCTTCGGGAGCACGCGGACATTTTTTGGCACGGCGATTGGGTCGGAGAACAATGTCGGTGGAGATCTCATCCGGTTGCCCGACCTGCCGGGACAAGTGATCCCCAACCCACCCCTGCCAAAGGCAAAAGTGGCCGCCATGAAAGCCCAGGTCGCCGCCCTGAATCGGGAGGAACAGGAAGGGCAAGCGGCGGTCCGGGCGGCCATTGAGAAAGGGGAGAATCCCGGGGAACGATTCACCTTGGCGGACGCTCTGCGGATCCTCTGGACCCGGGGAGGTCTGGAGGGGCAGCTCAAGACGGTCGATGAGGAGGGACGGGCCCTGCCTCTCTGCATGGGCGTGCAAGATTTGTCCGAGGCCGCGGATGCTCCTCTGTTGGAAAGGGGGGAAATCACGAAGCGGGGAGCCCTGGTGCCCCGTGGATTTCCCAGAGTGATCGTTCTGCGGGATCCCCCCACCGTGGGGGCTCATGACAGTGGACGACTCGCATTGGCCCATTGGCTGACTCATCCTGACCAGCCGCTCACTTCACGAGTGATGGCCAACCGGGTTTGGCGGCATCTGCTGGGCAAAGGTCTGGTCCTCACGACGGACAATTTTGGATTCACCGGAGAAATGCCCAGTCATCCCGCCCTGCTCGATTTGCTTGCCGTCACGTTTGTTGAAAACGGATGGTCGGTGAAATCCCTTGTCCGCCGGATCGTCCTGTCCCACACCTACCGGCAAAATTCGGACTGGAGGGAGGAGGCATTCCTCCGGGATCCCGACAACCGGCTCCTCTGGCGGGCGAACAAACGGCGTCTCGAGGCCGAATGCATCCGCGATGCCATGCTCTCGGTTTCCGGTCTTCTCGACCTGACTCCCCGGAAAGGCTCGCTCGTCGCGGGATTGGGGGACAAGTCGGTCTCCCTCTTCGGCTTTACTCAGGGAGTCCCTTCCGATCTGGATGGGAGCCTCCACCGGTCCGTCTACCTGCCCGTGGTCCGCGATCGTCTGCCCGATGTGCTGGACCTCTTTGATTTTGCCGAACCCGGTTTGGTGACCGGAAACCGGGACACCACCAACGTCCCGATGCAGGCCTTGTATCTCATGAACAGTCCGTTCGTGCGCGAACAGGCGGGAGCATTTGCCAAGAGGCTGGGTGACTTCAGCCCGGATCTCGAAGACCGGATCCGGCAGGGCTTTTACATGGCGTTTGGACGCGGGCCGGACGATTCCGAGCACACCAGAATTCGCGAGTTCCTCTCCCGATTGCCCGACGGATCCGCCTTGGATGCCGAGGCCCTGCTTTGTCAGGTCCTCCTGTCTTCGGCCGAGTTTCGCAATCTCGATTGATCCCGCCAATCATTTCCAGCTGCCTGTGTCGCATCACCCACCTCTGCCCATCATGAACCGGCGTCATCTCCTCCAAACCGCGTCTTCCGGTTTTGGATTTCTAGCCTTCTCCGCACTGGCCCACCAGGCTGCGGCCGCCTCCGGGGGGGCGTTGTTTCCCAAATCCACGGCTCTTCCGGCCCGCGCCAAACGGGTGATTTTTCTGTGCATGAGGGGAGGGCCTTCCCACGTGGATTTGTTTGACCACAAGCCGGAACTGCTCCGGCGCAGCGGGAGTCCGGCCCAGCTCGGAAAAGCGGCCACCGGGGCCACCCTGCTCGGGCCGGTCCAACCACTCCGTCAACGGGGACGCTCGGGGTTGTGGGTGTCCGACCTCTATCCTAAGCTGGCCGCCCACGCGGATGATCTTTGCGTGATCAACAGCATGCACACGGACCTGCCGAACCATGCCCAGGCTTTCGGCCAGATGCATACCGGCAGCTTTCAGTTCGTCCGGCCGTCTCTGGGAGCCTGGACTCTCTACGGACTGGGCAGTGAGAACCAAAACCTCCCCGGCTTTATCACCCTCAATCCGCCTGCCGATTTCGGCGGGGCTCAGAACTATGGCAGTGCCTTCCTTCCGGCGGTTTTCCAGGGCACCAAAATCGGGGGCAGCGCGCTCCCGGACCTGTATGCCGCCCTCCTCGGAAAGGATGAGGAACCGGGGCTTCCCATGAAGAATCTTGGATTGCCCGGGGATTCACGGCCAGTCCAGCGAGCCCAACTCGATCTCCTCAAAGGGCTCAATCAGGAGAAGTTGGAGCGTGATCGTTGGAATCCTGAGATTGAGGGGGCCATTGAATCTTTTGAGTTGGCCTTCCGCATGCAGGATGAAGTTCCCGAGGTGCTCGACATCCGTTCAGAACCCGAAGCGGTGAGGCGTCTGTATGGCATCGGGAGCAAATCCACCAACGACCGCTTTGCTCGCCAGTGTCTCCTCGCCCGCCGCCTCGCCGAGGCCGGGGTGCGCTTCATCGAAGTCACCGCGCCGGTCAATTGGGACCATCATTACCTCCTTCGCGACTCCATCGCCAAGACCTGCGCCGCCACGGACCAACCCATCGCGGCACTGCTCACGGATCTGAAGCGTCGGGGACTACTCGAAGACACTCTGGTGATCTGGGCCGGAGAGTTCGGGCGCACTCCCTACGCCCAGAGCGGCGATGGCCGGGATCACAACCACAAAGGATACAGCCTCTGGATGGCCGGGGGAGGCGTGCGTGGTGGGCTGGCCTATGGAGCGACGGATGATTTTGGATATGAAGCCGTGGAGAATGCGGTGCACATTCATGATTGGCATGCCACCATCCTGCACCTGCTCGGACTGGACCACCGTCGGCTCACCTACGAGTATGGTGGCCGGAAGTTCCGCCTCACCAATGTCTCCGGAGAAGTGGTCCGCGGGGTGTTGGCTTAGCCGCCTCTCAGGCCAGTCCTGGGGCGTCGCGGGGGCGGAACACCACCAGTCCGATGTGGCTGGAGCCGCTATTGAGATACTGGGAAATGCGTTGATCCACCACCACGCGGCGTCCTTTGGAAGTGCTGGAGGTCGCGTGCATGAACCGGCAGGTCGCGCCGTCCCGCAGCGCCAAGCCGACGTGGGAGGTGTAGCCAGAAGGATCCCGTGAGGCAATGGCCAGCACATCCCCGTCCTGAAGCCGGGACTCAATGTGGGAGACTTTGCTTTTTGGGATATAACTGACAGGCAAGTTGGAGACCCGCGCTTCGACCTGGGCGATGCCTCTGATCAGGGAAGGATTGTTCCTCAAATAACGGTAGCTCTTCCAGGCGCTCTGCATCTCGCGGATGTTGCGGTGGATCGGCACCCCTCCGAGGGATCGCGTCACATTCTGTCCCAAGCCGCGGCGTTCGTTGTCATAAAACACCTCTTCCAGATGGTGCATCCTGCTGAGGTAACAGCCGTCGCAACGGCCGCCCCGGTAGCGCTCCATCTCGATGAAGGTCAGGAGATCCTCCTCCCGCCAAGGTGCGGGCCGGGCCCGGACCATTCGGGCCATGGCCAAGGAGGTCTCGTAAAAGGTCCAACAATCGAGTTGCTCGAAATTGACGGAGGGGGATTCAATGCGGTCGTCAATTTCCAGAGTGTAATTCCCGTAGGGGGTGCCGAGGAGGGCTTTGCCAACCGTGGCCGTGCGCTCATGAAGGGGCTTGGCGGCCCAGTTTTCCCGGGCTGCCTGCTGGCAGAGTCGCTGGAATTTGGAATCTCCTTTGAACACCGTCCGCTTGGGCAGACGGGCCGGACTTCCGTTTCCAGGGTGACTGGCCACCGTGGGGGAGGCGCACTGGCTCAGGATCATACTGCCGGTCAGAGCCGAGAGCGAGGTCAGTATTTGACGGCGCGTCGGAAGGTGGGCGGGTGAGCACGGGTTTGGGCGGAAGTCTTCGTCCATGACAGAATCGTCGATTGTGGGGAAAGTGACCACGGGCCGCTCTAAGGGGGGGCGGAGCGGTGCTGGAACAAGGGAAAGGTCCAATTTTCCAGGCGGCTTGCAAGGAGTATTTTCTGAGGGGGCTTCTCCTGAGCCAGCCGATCGTTGGCCTGGAGGCAAGAATTTGTATGGGGCAAGACTCTCCGCAACGTCTATGGTTTGGATGAGGCCATCCGTCCGGCCCGCACTCTCCCTCCTGATGTCCACCCTCGTCCGCCGACTTTACCTCCACGTGCCCTTTTGCGCTCGGGAATGTCCTTATTGCGGCTTTTACAAACACACTCCGGGACGGCTGGCGTCGACCGATTTCATCGATGCCCTGCTCGCTGAGCTCTCCTTGAGGCTGGAAACAGTCCAGATGATACCGGAGTCCATTTTTATGGGAGGCGGCACGCCTTCCCTGTTGAGTCGTTCGCATTGGCTGCGCCTTGCTTCCGGTTTGGCGGATCGGATTGACCTTGCCGCGGTCCGTGAATGGACTTTGGAAGCCAATCCGAGAACCTTCGATGCCGCCAAGGCCGAGGCCTTCCGTGCGGCCGGGGTCAACCGAGTCAGTCTTGGGGTGCAATCCTGGGCGCCCCGCACCCTTGCCACCCTGGGACGGGACCACACCCCGGACCAGGCGCGCGAAGCCTGGAGAATGCTCCGGGGGGCGGGATTCAACAATCTAAGCCTAGACCTGATGTTCTCCATTCCCGGCGAAACTGCGGAGGAGTGGCAGCAAAGTCTGGACGAGACGCTGGCCTTGACGCCGGATCACCTGTCCTGCTACAACCTGACCTATGAGGAAGACACCGCATTCCTGACCCGGCATCTCGCGGGTGAGCTGGATGTCGATCCGGACCGCGATGCCGATCGGTATTTGGAAACCTTGAATCGGTTGGAAACGTCCGGTTTCATCCACTACGAAGTCTCCAACTGGGCTCGTCCGGGAAAGGAGTCGCGGCACAATGCGGCTTATTGGCGCGGGGAAGACTACCTGGGCATTGGTCCGGGTGCGGTCAGCACGATCAACGGACAGCGCTGGAAGACCCTGCCCGACACCGCCGCCTACACCCGGGCGGCGCTGTCCGGCGAGAATGTGCGCACCGAGGTGGAGGATCTCACGGCGGAAGACCTGCGGTTGGAAGCCCTCGGCACTCGGTTGCGGACGATCGAAGGCGCTCCCGAATCTCTGGTCAAGCCCTCCGCGGCAGAGGAGGTGGCGTTACTGGTGGCGGAAGGATTCCTCAAACGCCGGGAGAGGCGCCTCCTCCTGACCCGACGGGGAATGCCTTTGGTGGACAGTATTGTGGGCAGACTGGTCTGACGCTATTCAAGGAGCCGGCACCACCACAGTGAGGGCTCCGGGAAGGACTTCGATGAGCTGCGGAGTCCGGGCCACGATGTCTCCGTCCACCTGAATGTCGAGCTTCGGGGTGGTGGAAATCTCCACACTGGTAACCTGCCAGTGATTCACGAGGTGCGAGGCGTCGAGATCGGGAGTGGTGTCCATTCCCCGGTCGATTCCCATCATTTTCCCCGCCAATTGAACGATGCCCTCGATGTTGGCGTTTTTCAGGAAAAAGAGATCCAGCTTGCCGTCATCAATGTCGACGCTCGGAGCGAGAGTCAGCTGTCCGAGACCAACGGTCCCGGCATTGGCGACGACGCAGGCCACGCCGGGGGCGTTGAAGGTTTCCCGACCGTTCAACCGGATCGTATAGTCGGCCACCGGGTGCTCCTGAAGCCGACGGATGGCGGCGAAAATATAGGCCCACT
The DNA here is from genome assembly GCA_024233005.1 of Akkermansiaceae bacterium. Lineage (GTDB taxonomy): Bacteria > Verrucomicrobiota > Verrucomicrobiia > Verrucomicrobiales > DEV007 > JACKQE01. The sequence continues at coordinate 109,091 of JACKQE010000007.1, forward strand.
TGCCGAACTGGTTCTTGAGTTCCCGGGTGGCGTCCTTGAGCACACCGGTTTCAATGCCGCAGCCGATGCGGAGGAGGAAGTGACTGTCTCCCATCCGGCCCACATCTATGGTGCGGGTGTGGTATTCGTCCCCACAGATCAGTTGGCATGCCTTTTCGAGGGTCTTTCCGACGTTCAGTTCCGCGGCGACGAGATTTCCGGTGCCTCCCGGGAGGATCAGCAGGGGAATGCCGGTGTTGACCAAGCCGGAGGCGACTTCGGCGATGGTGCCGTCTCCTCCGTAGGCGGCAACGACCCCGGCGCCGCGCTCGATGGCCTGCTTGGCCAGGGCGCGACCGTCGCCGGCTCCATGCGTGATCGAAACATCCCAGCGCAATCCTGCGGCCCGGAAATGCTTGTTCAGAACCGCGAGGAGAGGGGTCCGGTGGGCCGGCGAGGGGTTGATGATGACCTGAACCTGGCTGGGCTTGGGGTGTTTCAAGGAAGGAAGGGCTGAAGAAACCAATGAACGCGGCGGAACCGCATTTCAACTGCGAAAAGAGGGAGAAGTCAGGCCGCTTTTGGCTGGGACTTGGGGCCCGCCTCCCTGCCTTTTCCTTTGTTTTTCGCAGGACTGCGGGGTTGAGGACGCGAGGACGCCGGATCTTCGGCGGGCAGTTGATACTGTGCTCGCAGCCGTTCCAGTTCCGCCTTCAGCTCCTGGGTCAGGCCAGCGGCTTCCGGTTGGCCGTAAAGGCTCTTCATTTCCTGGGGGTCCTGCTTGAGATCGAAAAGCTCCCACTCGTGGGCGTCATAGTAGTGGATGAGTTTGGCCTGTCCATTCGTCACGCCATAGTGGCGGGCCACGCTGTGGGCTCCGGGGAACTCATAGTAATGGTAGTAAAAGGACTTCCGCCAGTCGGCCGGGGTGTTTCCGTGGAAAATGGGGACCAAACTGCGACCCTGCATGTCGGAGGGCACCGGCACTCCGGCGAGGTCAAGGAACGTCTCCGCGAAGTCGAGGTTTGAAACGATGTCCCCGTTCACCGAGCCGGGCCGGATGTGGCCGGGCCAGCGCACCAGGAGAGGCACTTTGAGCGATTCCTCATACATCCACCGCTTGTCAAACCAGCCGTGCTCGCCCAGATACCAGCCGTTGTCGGTCGAGTAGATGACGATGGTGTTGTCCGCGAGCCCGTTCTGATCCAGATAGTCCAGGACCTGGCCGACCGCGTCGTCGACACTTTTGACGCAACGCAGGTAATCCTTGGCATAGCGTTGGTATTTCCAGCGGACGAGCTCCTTGCCCTGCAGGTTGGCTTTGCGGAAGGCGATGTTTTCACTCTCGTAAGCCGCGTCCCAGGTGGCGCGCTGCTCAGGCGTGAGATTGCCGGGGGCCACGAGCTTCAAATCCGCCTCGGTGAGGTCGCGGTCCACCTGCATTTTCTGCTGGGCGGCGACTGCGGCCCGGCCTTCGTAGGTGTCAAACAGCGTGGGTGGCTCGGGAATGGTGACGTCATCCAACCAGTCGAGATACTTGGGACTGGGCTGCCAGTTCCGGTGGGGGGCCTTGTGCTGGAACATGAGCAGGAAGGGCTTGGTTTTGTCGCGGGGGCCATCGAGCCATTTCAGTGCCTTTTCGGTGATAATTTCGGTGGTGTATCCGACATGCGGGCGCGTCACCGGCTTGCCTTCGGGGCCTTCCGTGATCATCGGCGGATTGTAGTAAGGCCCCTGACCCACGAGGATGTCGTAATAATGGTAACCCTGAGGGGTGCATTCGAGGTGCCATTTGCCGATCACCGCGGTCTGGTAACCCGCTTGCTGCAACAGTTTGGGAAAGGTTTGCTGGTCGTTGTTGAACCGCTGGCTATTGGTCATGAATCCATTGATGTGGCTGTATTTGCCGGTCTGGATGACCGCCCGGCTGGGGCCGCACAGGGCGTTGGTGACGTAGCAGCGGTCGAACCTCATGCCTTCATGGGCGATCCGATCCATCTGGGGCGTGGAAATTCGCGACGGATCATACGCACTGAGCGCCTGCTGGCAGTGGTCGTCGGTGAAGATGAACACAATGTTCGGCGGGCCATCTGCGGCGCGGATCATCGGCGACATGGCACCGAGGAGAAGGAGGACGGCGGAAAAAAAGAACGGGAATCTCATGACGGGAACCAAGGTTGAACCACCATGTTAGCGGTTGGCCGGAACAATGTAAACCCATGATGACGCCGTCCCGGGGAAGAGGGGATCACCCATCAAGGCAGGGGAAAGGCGGCTGCCAGAATGGTGGCCAGATGGCCGGCCGCCTTCCGGCCCATTGCCAGAACATCGGCATGGTCCAGAAGGTCGCCGGTCATGCCGGCCCCGAAATTTGTCAGGCAGGAAAATCCCGCGACTTTCATTCCCAAGGCCCGCGCCTGGGTCGCTTCACACACCGTTGACATGCCAACCGCGTCAGCGCCGAGAACGCGCAGCATCCGGATCTCGGCGGGAGTCTCATATTCCGGTCCCGGGAGACCGGCGTAAATACCGGACGGGAGGGGGATTCCCAATTGATGGGCCACAGCTCCGAAATGCTCGCGCAGGCGTAGGTCGTATACTTCTGTTTGATCGACGAAGCGGGGGCCTCCTGTGAGAGGGGAGGTGCCGGTCAGATTCAAATGATCGCTGATTTGCATCCAGTTTCCTGGAGTGAAATCCCCGTTGACGATGCCGGCGGCATTGGTCAGCACCACCGTGCGGATTCCGAGCGCGGCCATGGCGCGGATGCCGGCGGAGACGTCGGCGGCGGACCAACCTTCATAAAGGTGGACACGGCCTTGGGCGACGAGCAGACGGGTGTCACCAAGTGTTCCCAAGACGAACCGGCCGGCATGGCCTTCCACCCCGCTCACCGGCAGGCCGGGAACTTCCGAAAAAGGCAGTAAAACCGGGTTGCTCAGCAGGTCCGTGAACCCTCCGAGGCCGGAGCCCAGTACCAATCCCACCTCCGGTTTGGCGGCGAGGAAGGTTTCCGGAAAAGCGTTGAAGAATTCAGACATGGCTGGTGGCTTAGTTCAGATGAACTCTCTCTCCTATGAGGTGGCGGATCTGGTGGTAGAGCATCTCCATCCGACCGCATTCCGCCCCCGCATTGAAGGCCCGTCGGTAGGGTTCCCCCCAGATGGATTCGACTTCCACGGCTCGTCCGCTCTCAAAATCCAGCAGACTCGAAGGACGGTAGGGACCCATTTCCCGGGTCCTCTGGATCAGGGTGTCAGCGAAGGACGTTGGGATGGCATGGCCGAGGACACGGGCGGCCCCGATGACCTCGTCGAGAATGCGCCGGGCGAGGTAGGACAGATCCTCGTCGGCAAGGATCCGGGCGACGTCCTTGCCGCCGGAAAGAATCGGGAGTCCGTTGAACGGCACATTCCACGCCAACTTCCGCCACCGCGCCTCACCCAAACTGGCCGATACCGTGCAGGGCACGCCGCAGCGTTTGAATTCCCACTGCACTTCGAGGGTGCGGGGCAGGGGATAGCCGGAAAATTCCCCCAAGATAACGTGCCCCTGGCTGAGGTGATGGACCAGGCCTGGTGTTTCGCGATTCAGGCAGACAAAGCAGAGTCCCCCGAGGACGCGTTCCGTTCCGAAGCGCTCGGCGAGGTATTCCTCGTTGCCGAGTCCGTTCTGCAGCGTCAGGAGCATGGTCCCGGGCTTCAGGAGGGGAGGAATCAGGGTTTCGAGGGCGGAATTGTCGGTGGATTTCAGGGCGATCAGAACGAGATCGACCGGGCCGATGTCCGCAGTCGAGGCATGGCAGTGGACCTTGGGCACAAAGACATTGCCTTGGCGGCTTTTGATGCGGAGGCCGAAGCGTTTGACCTGCTCCAGTCCACTCCGGATCAGGAAATGAACCTCTCTCCCGAACTCCGCGAGACGGGCCCCGTAGTAGCTCCCCACCGCGCCTGACCCGACCACTGCGATGCGGTAGTGGGGCAGATGGTGGCGGGATTTCATGGGAGGTCAGGCGCTGCCGGCCTTGGTTCTGTCGAGCCTGGCCCAGGATCCCGACCCTAGGGCATCACCCGATGCCGTTGGACCGGAAGGTCAGAAGGACACGCTCTTGCCCATCTTGCATTCACCCGAGAGCGAGGCCCCTTCATCCATTTGCACAGTCTGGCTGGCAAGAGCTCCCTCCACTTTGGCCGTTGCCGCGATCCGGCAGCGTTGGAAAAGGCCGTTGCCTTTGACCGTGCCTTCGATCAGGGCATTGGCGGCCTTGATGTCGCCCTCGACGGTGGCATTTTTGCCCACTGTGAGGCTGCCTTTGCAGTTGATGTTGCCGACGATGGATCCGTCGAAAATAAGGTCGGTCGAACAAGTAAGATCGCCGGTGATTTTGATGTCGCTGGAAAGATGGCTGCTCACAATGGATGGGTTTCAGTTTTGGCTCGGGACAGTGTAGCGGGATGCTGGGCCACTGCCTAGATTTTTCAGGGGCAAATGCAAGAAAATTCCCGTGAAAGTCTCAGGCCAGCAACTCCTGCGCCTTCTCCAACACGGAACCGGCTTTGGCGACTTCCTTGCCGGCTCCGCGGGCCATGTCCGGTTTGCCGCCTCCTTTGCCGCCGACCAGAGCGGTCAACTCCTGGACGAGTTTGCCGGCCTGGAATCGAGCTGTCAGCGCCGCTGGCACGATGACTCCAATGTGGACGGAGTCCCCTCCCACAAGAGTCAGCACCGCCACCCCGGGAAATTGTCGCGATTTTACCGCGTTCAGGGCCTCCTGCAGCAGGGCCGGATCATCCCCCGGAATGCGGGCGATGAGTGGTGCTCCTGAAGGCACTCCGGCAAGGCTCTCGTCAAGCCATTGGGCGACGGCGCGGGCGTTCTGGATGGCATGTGCTTTGTTGAGCTTCTTTCCGCCTTCCAGCAGGGCTGCCTGCAGCGCGTCACGATGGGCCGTGAGCTGGGAGAGAAGCGTCTTCGCCTCTTTTGCGGAACTGACCCCTTGGAGATCTGTTCTGGTGGGAGGCACCGGAGCAGGCAAGGGGCTTTCTTCGGCGGCCGCCAGGGCGGTGTTCAATGCGCCGAGTTTGTCGCCCAGGGCCGAAATTTCCGCTCCCAGAGCGGCGACCGAATCTGCAAAATGGGAACGGGCCGCTTGCCCGCAGACCGCCTCGATCCGTCGCACGCCGGCGGCGATCGCGCCCTCGGAACGGATCGCGAACCAGCCGATGTCTCCGGTCTGGCGGACATGGGTTCCGGCGCAGAGTTCCATGGAATACCCATCAAGCTGACCCTGGTGGCCGCCGATCTGGACGACCCGGACAAATTCGCCATATTTGTCTCCGAAGAACTGCATGATGTCGGCGCGTCCTTTGATGTCGGCGTGCCGAACCTCCCGCCAGGACACGGCATCCCCGCGCTGCACGGACGTGTTGACGCGATCCTCCAGAGCACCAATTTGGGCCGGGGTGAGCGCGCCACTGTTGAAGTCAAAGCGCAGTCGGTGCTCATCAACCGAAGAGCCTTGTTGGGCGATGTCTGCGGAGACCTCCTCGTGGAGTGCCCAGTGCAGCAGATGGGTCGCGCTGTGGTGGGCTTCGATGGGGCGGCGTCGAGTCGTGTCGAGGCGCAAGGTGACGGTGTCCCCGGGTTGGATAGCGACCTTCAGGCCGGCGAGGGCCCCGGTGGGGACGATGTGGGCGCGGGCATTGCCGATCTGCTGCACCCCGAGCACCGGAATTTCCCGCCCGTCCGCCACCAATGTGCCGGTGTCCCCGACTTGCCCGCCCATTTCCGCATAAAACGGGGTGCGGTCCGTGATCAGGAAAGTGGAGTCATCCTGGGGATGGATTTCCAGAATGGCAGCTTCACAGGAATCGTGGTCGAACCCGCAGAAAACGGTGGACACGTCCGTGGCGAGATCCAGGGCACGCACCACAGAGGTCTTTTGCGCTGCCCGAGCCCGCTCCTTTTGTTGCTCCATCAGGGTGGTGAAGCGGGTTTCGTCCACGGCAATGCCGCGTTCCGAGCAGAGCAGTCTGGTTAGGTCGTCCGGGAAACCGAAGGTGTCGTAGAGTTCGAAGGTCACGTCCCCGCTCAATTGGCCATCCTTTACCTCGACGACCGCGTCCTCGAAGCGCCGCAGCCCCCGGTCCAGCGTTTCATTGAATGCCGCCTCTTCCCGTTCCAGGGTTGTCCGGATACTCTCCTGCCGTTCCCGCAGTTCCGGAAAGACGTCGCCCATTTCCCTGACCAGAGTTTCCACGAGCGCTCCAAAAAACGGTCGCAGTCCCGAGAACCCGAGTTGGCGTCCATAGCGCACGGCTCGGCGGAGAATGCGTCGCAGCACATAGTTGCGGCCGTTGGTGCCGGGCAGGATGCCGTCGGCGATGGAAAAGGCCAGGGTCCTCAGGTGGTCGGCGATGACGCGAAAGGCGATCGCCGTTTTCATGTCCTCGGAAAAGGCCCTCCGGTCCGCCCCGGGATCGGGATAAATGTCCAGGAAAGTCTTCCCACTGAGTTCGGACAATTTGTCGAACAGGGGCGTGAAGACATCCGTCGCGTAATTGCTCGGTTTCCGGGAAAAGTCGGTGAAGCCTTTGGTGTTTTGAATGATGGAACAGGCGCGCTCAAATCCCATGCCGGTGTCGACGTGCTTGGCGGGAAGTTCCCGGAACGAGCCATCAGCTTCCGCATTGTACTGGATGAAGACCAGATTCCAGATCTCGATGCAGAGGTCGGAGTCGTTGTTGACCAGTTTGCCGGCGGAGTCGCCCTCGGGAGTGAGGTCGACGTGGAGTTCCGAGCACGGGCCGCAGGGACCGGTTTCCCCCATCATCCAGAAATTGTCTTTCACCGAGCCATGCACGATTTGCACTTCCGGGTCGCAACCGGACTCCCGGAAGAGGGCGGCCCAAAGATCCCAGGCTTCCTGGTCGAATTCGCCCGGGTCACCCGGTTTGGGAGCGTAGACGGAAGCATAGAGACGCTGGGGAGGGAGTCCCCAACGCCTCACGACCAGTTCCCAGGCCCACTGGATGGCCTCCTTCTTGAAATAGTTGCCGAACGACCAGTTCCCCAACATTTCGAAAAACGTGTGGTGGTAGGTGTCGTAGCCGACATCCTCCAGATCGTTGTGTTTGCCTCCGGCCCGAATGCATTTCTGGGTGTCGGCAGCGCGCGGCGGATCATAGGGAGACTTTTCGACCCCCAGGAAAATCGGCACGAACGGGTTCATCCCCGCATTGGTGAACAGCAGACCCGGCGACTGGGGCAGCAGCGATGCCGATGGCACGATGGCGTGCTGTTGTTCGCGGAAAAAGTCGAGGAAGGATTGGCGAATCTCGCGGGAGGTCATGGGGCTGGAAAAGGCCGGACTGTAGTGGGGAAGCCGGGAGATGGCAAGAGTGAGGTGCGCGGATCCGTCACGTCCGGGACCGGCGGATCCAGCCTCCTCTCCACGGCCTTTGGGGGCCTGACGTTGACGCCCGCCTTCTGGAAGCGTTTCTTGGCGGATGAATCTTTCCGACTTTTGCGACCATTGTCTCTCCTTTTCCGGCGCGGAGATCACCACCCCTTTTGGTCCGGAAGTGCTGGTTTTCAAAGTCGGCGGCAAGATGTTTGCCACCGCCGTGCCGGAAGAGTTGCCGCACCGGGTCAATCTGAAATGCGATCCTGATCGTTCTCTCGATCTGCGGGATCGCTACGAGGATATCGTTCCCGGATACCACATGAACAAAAAACACTGGAACACGGTCACCTTGGGAGGCCAACTGCCGGGCCCATTGATCCGCGAACTGGTGGAGCATTCCTATCAGCTCGTGGTTGCGTCCCTGCCCCGGAAGGTCCAAGCCGCCCTGGCGGAAGACAACAGGCCCTGACGGGCTGTAATTCCGACAGGGAATCCCTCCGCCGGGGGGTCATCGGCTGCGGATGACGAAGAACAATTTCAGCAGGACTTTCAGAATGCCCCAGAGGAGAGAGAGGACGCCGAACGCGGCAATGCCGATCGGAAGGGCCCACAGCCATTGGGGAATTCTCAGAGGTTCAATCCCTTCGGGATAGGCCTGATCTTGGCGGACCCTCACCGTGATCTCACTTCCTTTTTGAGGCTTGGTCCCAAGGGCGATGAGCATCTGTCCGGTTTTTTCAGGATCTTCGCCGTAGGAGAAAAAAACCTCATCAGGGTGTCGTCCATTGATCGTGAGATTTCGTTTGGGTTCCACCGCGGTGATTTTTCCAGGCACTGGGGCCCCTTCCTTCATGGTCACTTCATAGTCCTGGAGAGTCGGCTGGATGAGCCAGAGCACGCCTCCAAAAATGCCGCCAACAAGAATCAGAAAGAGACCGAGCAGGACTCCGCAGCCTGTGCACCCGGTTTTGGATCGAGAAGACATGGGTGAAAGGTTGATCAGGTTGAGTGTTCAGAAAAGGAAAAAAACAGGAGCCGGGCCGGGTGGTTTCAACGCCGGTAGGTCAACAACCGTCTTCCCCATTCCGCGACCACGGTGACGAGACCCAATCCCACGATGAGGAGCCATTCGCCGGGGGAAGGTGGGCGCAAAGCGAGCACTTTTGCGATGGTAGGCACCTGGATGGCCAGGGCGATGAGGGCCGCGCAAATGGCCAGAGCGACCCAAACGGCCGGATTGCGCATGACCTCGCTGCCCCACCAAGAGGACCGTTTTCCTGCCATGTTGAAAACATGGAAGAGTTGCGCCACCGTGAGCGTGAGAAACGAGACCGTCACGGCATCGCTGGGGGATCGGAGGAACCAGCGCACATCCAAGGCATGTGCCGCCAAGGTCGCCAGAGCGATCAAGGCCCCCGAGGCGAGGGCCGCACGCCAGTCCCGGGACCTGACGATCGGTTCACCGGTTGGCCGGGGAGCCTCCAGCATCAGGTCGCTTCCTGCCGCCCCCACACCCAGCGCCAGCGCCGGAAATACATCGGTGACGAGGTTGAGGAACAGGATCTGCAATGGCAACAGGGGAAGCGAGGACGCAAAAGCGGTGGCACATCCGACCACGAAGATCTCCGACAGATTGCAGGAAATCAGGTAGACGACGAATTTGCGGATGTTGGCAAAGATGGCGCGGCCCTGGGCGATGGCGACGACAATGCTGGGAAAGGAGTCGTCTTTCAGCACCATCTCAGCCGCTTCCCGCGCCACTTCGGTGCCGCGCAATCCCATGGCGATGCCGATGTCGGCCTGTTTGAGAGCCGGGGCGTCATTGACGCCGTCACCGGTCATGGCCACGATCGCACCAGAACGTTGATGCAGGTGGACGAGTTGCAGCTTCTGCGCGGGAGTGACCCGGGCGAAGACCACGGTGCGGAGGATTCGATCCCGGATCTCCGCGGACATTTCTTCCGGGGCCGGAAAGTCAGCTCCCCTCAGGGGGGGGAAGTCGGTGTCCCCGGAAAGCAGCCCGATTTGCTGGGCAATGGCGGCGCCGGTCTGGGGTTGGTCACCGGTAACCATGATGACACGGATGCCCGCGGCCTGGCAATCCCGGATCGACTCGGCCACCTGTCTGCGGGGAGGATCGATCAGGCCGCAGAGTCCGGCAAATTCAAGGTTTTGGAAGGAATCTCCATCGGGCTGGTCCACGGTTTTTCCCGCAAAGGCGAGGACCCGCAATCCCTCGGAGGCGAGTCTTTCATTCTCCCCTTCCCAATGGAGGCGATCATCTCCCTGGAAGGCGCAGGCTTCGAGCACCGCTTCGGGCGCTCCCTTGAGCGCGATGAGCCATCGTTGCGGCTCCTCAGTCTGATGAATCGTGGTCATCAGGCGTGTCTCCGCCTCGAAGGGAACCTCCCGGATTCGTGGGAAACGCTCCCGTTCCTCCCCAAGTGACATTCCGGAGCGGGTGGCGGCGGCCACCAGCGCACTTTCCAGAGGATCCCCGACGCCCGGTTCACTCTCTCCGGCACCATCATCCGCGTTGTTGCAAAGAACCGCGATCCTGAGGAGGTGTCGCAGTCTTTCGGGCATCGGATCGGGCCTGCCCTCCAGATCGATCTCACCGGATCCGGGTAGGATCGCGACCACGGCGCGGAGTCGGTTCTCGGTCAGAGTCCCGGTTTTGTCGGTGCAGATGATGCCGGTGGCGCCGAGGGTTTCCACCGCAGAAAGCCGGTTGATCAGGGCATTTCGCTCCGCCATGCGCCACAGTCCCCGGGCAAGAGCGATGGTGGCCACGACCGGCAGCCCTTCGGGAATGGCCGCGACTGCGAGCGCGAGGGCGGTCTCGGCCATGAGATAGACGTCTTTTCCGGAAGCGATGCCGATGGCCCCGGTGATCACGGCGACCCCGAGGGTGAGCCAGACCAACCGGTTGCCCAACTGGTCGAGACGTTGCTCCAGTGGGGTGCTCTCGCGCTTGGCCTGAGCCACGAGGGTTGAAATGTGGCCCAGTTCCGTAGTACTTCCGGTCGCAACCACCAATCCCAGCGCGGTTCCCCGGGTGATCCTCGCTCCCCGGTAGAGCATCGCGGTGCGCTCGGCGAGAGGCGTTCCGGGTGGCACTGGCGCATCAGATTTGGCGACCGGGGCGGACTCGCCGGTCAGGGCCGATTCGTCGCTTTCCAGTTGGGCCGATTCGAGCAGTCGGAGATCGGCCGGCACCAGATCACCGGCGGAAAGGACCACCACGTCGCCAGGCACCAATTCCCCGGCATCGATCACCAGAGTGCGTCCACCTCGCAGGCTGCGCACCCGGGTCCGCCCGAGACGCCGCAGAGCTTCCATGGAACGAGTGGCCCTCCATTCGATGCCAAATCCCATGGCGGCATTGAGGATCAGCACGACGAGTACGGCACAGCCTTCAATGAAATCGCCGAGGACAAAAGAAAGGATCGCCGCCGCCGCCAACAGGGCCACCACCAGTCCCCGGAATTGACGGAGGAGGATTCGCCAGAGGGATGTCACAGGTGCGGCGGCCACCTCATTGGGACCAAAGGCGGTGAGACGCCGCGCCGCCTCGGCTTCGCTCAGACCTGAGTCCGTCGAAGTCCCAAGGTGTTCGGCCACCTTGCCGGCGGCGAGGGACCACGGGGTGGCGGGTGTGGTGATGGGATAAACAGTATCCATGACACGCCCGAAAGCATTCGCGGAAGGTTACGGTGAAAGGTTGGTCCCGGACGCTCCCACCTAACCGGTGGTGAGAACTTTCGCAACGACTGCGGCATTCGCCCTGAGATGGGATTCCCGCAACGTGCCCACGATCACGGCCAGACTCGCGGGATGGGCAAACACGGTGCGCAGGCTGTGTTCCACAGGATCCATCGCCTGGGGCAGGGTGGTGGGCATTCCCGGCACGTCACCAAACCACCCGCTCGAGAAGGCTTTCTTGATGAGGACCGCCTTGCCCGCCGCCATGGCAGCGTCCAATACGGGAAGCTCTTCGGTGTGCCAGGCATTGTACGTTGCCATCACGAGATCCAATCCCATCTCAAAAGCCAGGCATCCTCCCTCCACGGTTTTCGTGGAGATCCCGACATTGCAGACCTTACCCTCGTCACGGAGTTCGCAGAGCGTCGCGATCGCGTCGGTGTCCTGCAGAATGCCGACATCATTCCCATCGCTGTGCAGCATGACAATTTCCACCCTGTCGGTCCGGAGCCGCTGCAGACTCCGCTCCACGCTGTTTCTGATCGCGGTCCCGCGGAAATCGAAACTGGATCGGCCGCCTTCAAAATCCTCTCCCGCTTTGGTGGAGATCACCCAGTCGTTCCGGCGTGTTCCGAGCAGCTTGCCGAGGCGCTCCTCACTGCTGCCGTAGGCCGGAGCCGTGTCCAGCAGATTGATGCCGCACTCTCGGGCGGTTTCGAGGAGATGGAGAATCTCGGAATCGGTCGGCAGGTCGAATGGCTCGGGGTATTTGACCTGTTCGTTGCGGCCAAATTTCACCGTGCCCAGGCCGAGACGGGAAACCAGGAGGGAACTGCCGGGGAGTGGTCTCATGGGAAAAGAAAACATCGTTGAAGAATCACCGACTGGCAGGAAACCAAGGGGCCGTTCCCAGCTCAGGGCGGGCCAAGGGCAGCTCGCCGATTGGCTGCCGGCTGGCAGGGGACAAGTCCGCGAGCCAGTGCAGTGCTTGGTCCGCTCCCCGGGGAGCCAAAGCCAGCTTGGACGGCCAAACCGTAAGGGTGTTGCCACAGGCTCGACTGAAAGCGTCCGGAACGCGGGCTCCGCTCTCGGATTTGGGTTCGGCCCGGTCCACTCGGTGGGTCGACCACCCAGCGCCCGTGAGATCGAGCCAGGGCATCATCTGCGACAAGAGTCGCTTGGCTTCGTCGATCTGCGCGGTTTCACTCCGAGACACTCCGGTCTCGGCGAGATCGCCACCGAGATACCATACCGGGCATCCCCGTTCATCGTGGTGGGTCGTCGTCACGATGGGGGGCTTCGGGGTGGTGCCAATGCAGACGGAGTAAAGCGGGGGCAGTGCCGGATGACTCACCATGACCTGGTGCAGCGGCCTCAGCTGCATGGCCGGTCCGTCGATCCCGAACTGCTGCTGCAGCCATTGGTTGCCTGCCCCGGCGGCGAAGATCCAGCGCTTGGCCCGCAGCAGACTGCCATCCGGGAGCCTCACCCCCTCTGGTCCGGGGCGACTCGTCTCCCAATCAATCCGGTAGAGGCGTTCCCTCACTGGTTCGGCCAGAGCCGCCACCAGGCTCGGTGGATTCACCACCATTTCCTCAAGGCGGAAGATGCTGCCTTTATACGCCGGGATGTCGAAGGGAGCAGGAAACTGGTTCCTCGGAAGGCGTTCGGCGCGTCCCGATAGGGCTTTACTACCGAAAAAATTCACCACCTGAGACATCACTCCTGGCAGACTCCAGAGAAACTGGCAGGGGGAGAGGCGTTCCACTCTGCTGAGATCAATCTCGCCCCGGCCAGCGAGGCAGTCCCGCCAGCGGTCGGGCATGGCCTTGAGGGCTTCGGAACTGTCCGACAGTTTGCCCCCCAGCGCATATTTCAAGCCTCCGTGGATGACCCCTTGGGCGGCCAGGGTCTGGCCGGCACCAAGTTCCCGGTCCGTCATCAAAAGGGCGTCGTAGCCCTTGGCGGCGAGAGCATTGAGAATCCAAAGTCCCGCGACTCCTCCGCCGAAAACGATGACATCGCGTTGCTGATCAGCGGCTGTTCCCATGGTCAGTCCAGGGCCAGGCCAAAGAAGTCGGCAGCATTCTGGAAACAAATGCGTCGCACCATTCCTCCCACGAGATCAAGGTCGCGCGGCAGTTCCCCGCGCTCCATTTCCCCACCGAGCAGATCGCAGAGTATGCGGCGGAAATACTCGTGACGGGCGAAGGATAGGAAGCTCCGGGAGTCGGTCAGCATGCCGACGAACCGGGAAAGGAGGCCGGTGTTGGACCAAGCGTTGATCTGCCACTCCATTCCCTCGCGGGTGTCCATGAACCACCAGGCGGTTCCCAGTTGCAGCCGCGAGGGAGGACCGCCGGCGTCGCCGCCTTGGAAATTGCCCAGCATGGTGGCCATGGCATAATTGTCCTGCGGGTTGAGGTTGTAGAGGATCACTTTGGGCAGCGCCCCGCGCTGCTCCAGAGTGTCGAGGTAGCGGCGCAGCGGCCCGGCATGGTTCACATCAGCCATGGAATCACAGCCGATATCGCGACCGATGTTCTGAAACCGCCGGGTGCTGTTGTTCCTCTCGGCCCCGATGTGGAGTTGCTTGGTCCACCCCCGGGAAGCGTCCAGTTCGCCGAAGTAAAGCATCAGGAAATTTCCGAATTGCTCGACCTCTCCCGCGGATACCGCTCCCCCAAGCCTGGCCCGATCAAAGATGCGTGACGCCTCCGCCTCGCTGCAGGGCTCATCAAAAATGTGATGCAATCCGTGGTCGGAAATCCGGCCACCGAGCTTGTGGAAGTAATCGTGACGGGCCCGGATGGCCTCCAACATTCCTGTCAGACTGCCGCAGTCAGTGGCGCTGACCGCGGAGAGGCGATCAACCCAGGCATTCCACTCCGCAGGCGTCTCCAATCGAAGCGCGGCGTCGGGACGGAAGGTCGGAAAGACCCTGACTTCGCAACTTGGGTCGGCCGCGATGGCCCGGTGATGTTCCAGGCTGTCGGTGGGGTCGTCTGTCGTGCAGAGGGCGCGGACCTTGCTTCGTTTCAACAAGCCCCGGGTGGTGTAGCCTTCGCCCGCGAGCAGGCCGTTGGCCTTGTCCCAAAGAGCGTCCGCCGTGTCCGGGTTGAACAGGTCGTGGGTGTCGAAGTAGCGGGCCAGTTCGAGATGGGTCCAGTGGTAGAGGGCGTTACGCAGCGTGTGCGGCACGGTGGCGGCCCAGGCATCGAACTTTTCGCGGGGAGTGGCATCGCCGGTGCAAAAACGTTCCGGGATGCCGTTGGCCCGCATCGCCCGCCATTTGTAGTGGTCACCGGCCAGCCAGACATCGTAAAGATTTTCGAAGCGACGGTCGTTGGCGATCTCGTTGGGTGGCAAATGGTTGTGGAAGTCCAGAATCGGCTCTTCCTTCGCATACTCATGGTAGAGATCGCGGGCGGCGGAGGTCTGGAGGAGGAAGTTGTCGTGAATGAAAGCCATCGGGGAAAAGCTTGTCGGGTGAAAATAGGAGTGGGATCAACCGGCGTGAGGCATCCGGGCGACTCCGAGATAAATACAATAACCCAGATAAACCAGCAACAGAAGCACACCCTCAATGCGGTCGAGCCGACGTCGGCGTCCCATCAGCACGACGAGGAGGGTGGTGATGCCGACCATCATCCAAAGATCGACGCGCGAAATCTCTTTCACGGTAAGTGGTTTGATCATGGCGCTGAGACCCATGGCGCCCAGCAAATTGAAGAGATTCGACCCGATGACATTGCCGACTGCGATGTCCGCTTCACGCCGGAATGCCGCCATCAGTGAAGCTGCGAGTTCGGGAAGGGAAGTGCCGACGGCAATGAGGGTGAGGGAAATGATGGCTTCCGGGACCCCCATGCGGGTGGCGAGGCCGACGCCCCCTTTCTGCAGCCAGATTGCGCCGAAATACAGCGTGACCAGTCCGGCGAAGATGAGTAGAAGAAGCAGGGGCAGGGAGGACTTTTTGGCCTCTTCGGGAGAGGTCAGGTCAGCGTATTCAGCGAGGACTTCGCGGGAAGCACGTTCCCGGCGGGATGCTCTGACACAGTGGACGGTATACCAGATCAAAGCGGCAAAGAGAAAGGCGCCTTCAATGCGGTTGATCTCGTTGTCCCAGATCAGGGCAACAAATCCGAGGCTGACCAGCACCAGCAGCGGCACGTCACGCTGCAACACGGCAACGTGCACCACGAGGGGAGTGATGATCGCCGCCGAGGCCAGAATGAGCCCGGCGTTGGCGATGTTGGATCCCACGGCGTTGCCGACTGCGAAGTCCCCGTGCCCTTTCAGGGCCGCGGAAACGCAGACGAAAAATTCGGGGGAACTGGTCCCGAAAGCCACCACCGTGAGACCCACGACCAGCGGGGAAATGCCGACCCGGACGGCCAGTCGTGAGCTGCCCGTGACAAGCCATTCCGCTCCGAAATAGAGCGCCACCACGCCCGCGAGAACCCAGAGAATATCAATCAGCCAAACCATTTCCCGCTACTGTGACCTGCCGGGGTGCTGCACGCGAATGAAAAAACGACGTTCCCAGCATCGGGAGTTTGCGTGGACTGGCTCAGACTCCATGGTTCTCAGGGATTCAGCGACGTCGGCGCCACAGAAAAAAAGCGCCGCCAAAAATCAGAATGGCAATTCCCGCAGCGAGGAGCCATTTCAGGAACGGGGGTTTTTGAATTTCAGCCGTCATCACGAGAGGGGCTTTGACGGCATCTCCCACGGAGAATTGCCATTCCACGGCGTGAGTGCCGGCTTCGATGTTCGGAGCATTGGCCTTGAGGACGGCGGTGGGAAAGGTCATCCGATAGGTCAGGTAGGAGTCTTTCAGCAGGGCTTTGGCCATCAGTTTTTTGAGGGCGCCTCCCAACTTGCCATTTTCCTGCTCAGAATTGGTGTCCTCCCCGGTCAGATCAATCGTTCGCTTCATGACATAGCGGTCATCCTGTTCCTCCGCCTCGAAAGTGCCGAAGTATTTCGCCACATCGTTGTCGCCACTGCTCAAGGCGGATTTCAAATCTCCCACATGGTCAAAGGCCACCGTGAAATCGGTGATCAGTCGGTCCCCCTGGTTGGTCACAGTGTATGAGGCGAGGGACAATCCCTTGCCGGAGGCGAACATTTTTTCCAGTTGGGTCTTGAGTTGGTTGGGATCGTCATCGGCCAGATTTTCGTTCAGTGAAATGACCGAATGGATCGTTCCGGATCCGTTGCTTTTGATCGTGAAATCCTCGGTGTAGTCGACGCAGGAGACCGTCCAGCAGAAGACAAGGAGCAGGCAGAAAGTATTTCGGAAACTCATGTTGAGTGAGATTACCACACCCTGCTTTGATGGGGGAAGGAAATCGGGTGAATTCGGGGAACTTCGCCTTGTCAGATTGGGGTTGCCAGGCTTGTTGTTTTTGTTGAACTTCGAACCCACTGAAAGCCGTTGCATGAAAATCCAGAAATTGATCTGCCTCTGTGGAGTGTGTGTCTACTGCGGGGCATCCGGGTATGCCCGCACTTTCACCAACCAAGCGGGCAAATCGATGGAGGCGGACGTCGTTTCGGTTTCCGGAGATAACGTCAAACTGAAGCGGGCTGATGGAAAAGAATACCAACTTCCCCTTGCGACGCTGAGCGAAGCCGACCAGGCGTTTCTGAAAGGGTGGAAGCCCGACGTTCCCGGTGACAAGCCAGATCCCGTGCCAGAGACCCCCACCGATCCCGACCTGAAGCCGGGGGGGGCCTTCAAGCTGGACTTCAAAGACCTCGCGGTGGACCGCAAGGACACCCCTGCGTCCTGTCAGGTCAGGCTGTCTGCGGGTTATGATGCCGCCAAACCAGCCTCGCTCGTCGTTTGGTTGGGTGGCGGAGACGGGGGCAACTCCCCGTCCACCGGTTTTCTGCCGGAGGGCAATTTCGTTTCCGCGGGGCTGCCATACCCCAAGGGGGCCAACAATCCGAACCAAGCCAACATGGTGGGGGAATATGACGACATTTGGGACTACCAGCGCACCATGGTCGATGCCATTCTGAAAAAGGTGCCAAACCTGGTCAAGGGACTCGGGGTGATTTCGGGATTCAGCAACGGCGCTCACGCCATTGATGGCATGCTGCGCGTGCGGAGCAAAAAGGGGGAAGGTCTCGCCGACTATTTCAAGGTGTTCGTTTTGGCCGACGGCGGTGGCAGCTATTCTGCCAGTAAAGGTGGCTATCCCTCCCTGAAAGGAAAATTTGCCTATGTTTGTTGGGGTGAAAAAAGCCCCAATGCCGGGCCGTCACAGTTGGTGGCCAAGGATTTCCGCAGCCGTGGCGCGGAGCACGTGGCGAGCGAGATGAAAGACACTGGTCATGCTTTCGCTCCGGCCGAAGTGGAAAAGGTCAAGGCCTGGATGGAGAAAACGGTCGTGCCGGTGCTGTTTGCCAAGCCTTGACGCTCATGCACGAACTGGACGCAGCCCGGCTGGCGCTGGGATTGATGGACCTGACCTCCTTGGAGGACAGCGATACTCCCGGGAGCATCGAAGCGCTCTGTCGGCGCGCAGTGACCCCCCATGGGGCCACGGCCGGTGTCTGTGTCTATCCCGCGTTTGTCGGTGTGGCCCGGGCGACGTTGGCTTCCCTGGGAGCGGAGGCCGCACGAATCGTGGTGGTCACGGTGAGCTCATTTCCGGAGGGGAAGGCCGATGTGGAGGCCGCGGCAGCGGAGACCCGCGCGGCCGTCGCCGCGGGTGCGGCCGAAGTGGATACCGTGCTGCCTTACCGCAGCCTTCTCGCCGGAGACCGTAAGGCCTGCGAACGCCAGCTGGTCGCCTGTCGGGAAGCCTGCGGCCAGGGAGTCCGGCTCAAAGTGATCCTCGAAACCGGAGCCCTGCGTGATCCCGCGCTGATCGCCGAGGCTTCCCGTCTTGCCATTGCCGCGGGCGCGGATTTTATCAAAACTTCCACTGGCAAAGTACCCGTCAACGCCACTCCCGGGGCGGTTGCGGTGATGCTGGAGGTGATCCGGGACAGCGGGAGCGCCTGCGGGCTAAAAATCGCCGGAGGCGTGCGCACCACTGGCGATGCGAAGAGTTATTTGGAACAGGTCGCCGCAGGGATGGGGGAAGCCTTCCTCCGTCCGGAGACATTCCGGTTCGGGGCCTCCGGTCTCCTGACGGCGCTTTTGGAAACGTTGGACGGTGGTCCCGCGGGACCGTCCGGGACCCAACCGAAATCAGTCAATTACTGACCAAACGGACCCCAGATGGCAGGGACCTTGAATCCCGGCGCGGCTTCCAAATTTCCCGGAGGAACAGCTTCCGCAGCCAAGGCATGGTATTTGGCAAGCAATTCCGCGGTTTTCGCCGGTTCTTGGCTGGCCAAATCGATCTTTTCGCCGGGATCATTCCGCAGATTGAACAGCTCCACGCTTTCCTCGCCGTTGCCGGTCCGTTCCTCTCCGGTCTGCTTGTTCTTTCCCTTCCCTTTTCCTTTCGGGCTGGCCTGCAGGTGGATCACCACTTTCCAGTCACCCATGGAAAGGGCTCCTCCGGAGGGGGAGGCATTGTGCAGGATGAATTCGTGGGGGCTTTGCGCTCCGCTGGTGAGGACCGGCCAGATGTCGTGACCATCCAGGGGCAGCTTTGATTCCGCGGATGCCCCGGCCAAGCCGAGCAGGGTGGGAAACCAGTCGACCATGTGGAGCGGTTCCGTGACGGTGGAGCCGGGGGCGATTTTTCCCGGCCATGACGCGCAGGCGGTGACCCGGGTGCCGCCTTCATAGACCGTGCCCTTGCCTGCCCGGAGCGGACCATTGGTGGCCCCCAGTCCGGTGGGGCCTCCGTTGTCGCTGGAAAAGATGACGAGAGTGTTGTCCCGCAGGCCTTTCTTGGCAAGCGCGGCCAGGATGCGTCCCACCTGCTCGTCCTCACAGGTCACCATCGCCGCATAGGCTCGACGTTTTTTGTCAGTGATGTTCTCATATTTCGCGAGGTAGGCCTCCGGTGCCTGAAGCGGGCTGTGCGGAGCATTGAACGGCACATAGAGAAAGAGGGGGCGTGACGCATCGTGGTTTTCAATGATGCGCGCCGCTTCCGCGCCGACCAATTCTGTCGTGTAACCTTCATCAGGGCAGGGTTCTGTGTCGCGGTGCCAATCCAACCCGCCGTCACGGAGGTGGGTGAAATAGTCCAAGGCTCCACAATAATGCCCATAGTGGTGGTCAAAACCGCGTTGCGTTGGAAGGTAGGCCGGTTCGAAAAAACCGAGGTGCCATTTGCCCACCATGTGGGTGGCATAGCCGGCATCGTGAAGTGCCTGGGGCAGCAAACGTTCCGCGAGGGAGAGCCCGCGGCGTTCGTGGGGACGGATAACCCCGACTTGGAGGCCGTACCGCATCGGATAGCGGCCCGTCATCAGAGACGCCCGGGTCGGAGAGCACACCGGTTGCACGTAGAACCGCTCCAATTTGGCTCCGCTGGCGGCGAGGGCGTCCAGATGCGGCGTCCGGATTTCACTGTCGTGCCACCCCACATCACCAAAGCCGAGATCGTCGGCAAGGAGAAAAACCACATGCGGTCTGGGAGGTTCCACACTCACCCCAGCGAAGGGGGCGGTCAGGCACAACAATAAAGTCAGGAGGCGGCAGGTCATGGCGGGGGTTGCAGCAAGGTGCCCAGACCGTCAACCCAAGGCTTTGTCGAGGGTTTCCTGGCTTTCCCGGAGCCGGTCATGGATGGCCCAGAATTCTCCTCCATGGGCCACGAAACGGCATCCCATGTCCACTACCGCCCGGATTTCCTCTTCCGTGCCGGCGGGGATGCCCCACGGCTTGCCGGCCCGCTCGCAGGCGGCGGCCACGGTTTCCACAGCTTTGCGGAGAACGGGGTCGGAAACCGTGGCACGGCAGCCGAGACGCAAGGACAGGTCCCCCGGTCCGACGAAGATGAGGTCGACACCGGGAGTGGAGATGATGGCGTCGATGTTGGACACCGCAACAGGCGTCTCAATTTGGAGAATCAAGAGGGTCTCCTCATTGGCCAGCTGAACATAGTCGGGAGATTTTCCGACCCAGTAGCCGGCATCGTGGGCTGCCCCGTCGAGGCCGCGATCTCCAAGAGGAGGAAATTTGGCCGCTTCGGCCAGCAGGGCCGCCCGTTCCGGAGTGTTGACATGGGGAATCATGATCGCCGAGGCTCCATCCTCCAACAGCCGGGCGATGCCGGATTTCTCGATCGTGGGGGTACGCCAGACACAGTCAATGTCGGCGAGGTGATGCTGGGCAATCATGGCCCCGATTTCACGAGGATCCCAAGCCCGGTGCTCGGCATCCACCCACACCCCGTCGAAACCGAAATGGGCCGCGAGATGGGGGAAGTAGGGGAGATAATGCCCGACGTTGGCAATGCGGACGACCCCGCCAGCGCGGAGTTTTTGACGGATTTTGGAAGGTCTCATGCAGAGGTGTTTTGGAAGGCGTCAATTCACACGGGAAACCAGTGGGTGGAAAGCAAAATCCGCCGGGATACGTGATTCTTGGTTCCCGCCCGAAAATTTTCGACTTGGCCGGATTGCGAAGATTCAATTCCCTTCGCCGAGCTTTTCATAGTACCGGCGGACCAGATCACGGTATTCTTTGGGAACGGGATCCCGGTCGACCGGGGACAAGGGATTTTTCTGATCCTTGCGGGCCAGTTCCTCGGCCACGGCATCGCGCAGTTCCATCAAGGGATTCACGATGCGGGTCCGGATGGTTTCCGCCTGCGGAGGCAGGTTGTCCTTGTGGTGATCGATTCTCATGGCGCGGGCGTTGTCTGAAATGCGGGCCGCCTCGTTCTTCAGATCATCCCGGTTGAGCATCGTTTCGAGTTTTCGCAGGCCATCATTGAAGGGCTCATAGCCTTCCCCGGTGATGGGATCCCTCGCGTTGGCATTGGGTTCGGTGTTTTCATTCCCGGCAAAGAACAAGGGTTTTCCGTTTCCGGGGGCGCCGGCCGTGAGCGGACCCTGCCGCCTGTCATCGCCCCCTCCGTTGTTCGGACCGCCCAGATTGCTTCCATTGCGGGCTCCCGTGGTGCCGGGGGCGCCCTTCTTTCCGGACCCGTTTTGCGCCCCCGTCGGGGTGCCTTCGGTTGACTCACCGGGTTGGCCACCGGCCAAACTTTTGGCCTCCTGGGCAGACCCCCGGCCTTGTCCGGGCTGGCCTTTGGCGCCTTCCTTTCCTTCACCGGCGCCTTCTCCCTTGCCCTCGCCTTGGGCGTTGGCCTGTTGTGGATCCTGTCCGGTGCCTTCGCCGTTTGGCCCTTCTCCTTTGCCCTGGCCTTTGCCGCTGTTCTGGGCTTGCTGGGATTCCGGGCCCTTGTTCTGGCCGTCCGGTTTTTCGCTCTGGCCGGTTCCGGCGGTTTCCTTGCCAGGCGTTTTGCCGGGACCGGGTTGGCTGCCATCTGGGGACTTGGTCTGATCTGGATCTCCGGTCTTGTTTTGGGCGACCTCGCCGGGCTTGCCGGCTTGACCGGTTCCCTGGGGTTTGCCGGAGGGATCTGGTTGCCCGGTTCCTGGTCCCGGGGGGCGCTTTCCGTCCGCTGGCTCGGTGCCGGCCCTGGGATTCTTCTTGTCTCCCGGAGGACCAGTCGCGGCGGTTTGCTTGGGATCCCCAGATCCGAGGTTCTGTCCGGTCTTCTCCTTCCCTTGATCCGGCGAATTTCCGTCGCGGGAGGCGCCCTTGTCCTCTGCCGTTTCCGGGACTTTGCCATCGAGTCTGTCGGCCTCCTCTTGGGACCGTTCGATCAGGTTGTCCAATTCATTGCGGGCGAGTCGCAGGGCATCGGCTTCACTTCCCAGGATGCGTTCAGCGGCTTTTTCGACATCATTCTTGAGCTGTTCCAACCCGCGGGCGGCGGCCCGTTCGTTTTCCACGGCGAGATCGGTGCGTCCATAGCGGGTCAAATCCCGCGTTTCCTCGAGATGCTTCTCCACTTCGCCGGTCCGGGCGTTGCGCACCGCATCGTAAAGGGCGCTGGAAAGCAACGGCTCGGAAGTCTCGGCGGCCTCGCTGGTTTGGCGCAGTTTCTCCAACAATTGATTGAGCTGGTCAGCCTGTTCCTGCATCTGGTTGCCCAGCTGCATCTGCTCCAATGGAGTGGGTCTTTCGGCTCCGGCGGCGGCCGCCTGGTTGCGCTCCTCAAGTTTCTGTCCGAGGGCTTCCTGCTTTTCGGCGAGATCGCGTGCTTGATCCCGGACCTGTCGCATTTCCTCGGTGAACTGTCGGGATGTTTTCTTGCGGAACTCTTCCTGGGTTTGTTCCAGCTCCTTCTGGGCCCGGGCGGCGGCATTTCCGGCATCGGCCAGCTTCTCCGCTTTGAGATTTTCCGCTGCCTCCCGCACATTCTCGCGGATGTCATCGAGTTTGTCCCGTTCCTCCGCCATGTTGGGCCGGTTTTCAGGAGTGTCCATCCGCTCCCGCAGATCGTCGACTTCCCGCAGCAATTGTTCCTGTTCTTCCTGGAGACGCTTCAGCTGGCGATCCAGTTCTTTTTTTTCTTCTTCGGTCTTGGCTTCCTCGATCGCGTTTTCCAGCTCCTTGATCTTCTTTTCCAAAGCTTCCTGCCGTCGGGCCAATTCCGTGAGCCTGGCCAGAACAGCGAGGTTTTCTTTCTGCTCGGGAGTCATGTTGGCCTCGTTCTCCTCAGCCTCCGTTTCCTCCTCGTAGCGTTGGTCCTTTTGTTTCATCTCCAGCTGCATGAGCTGGCGCTCCTGCTCCTGTCCCTGGCCGCTGCTGCTGGATTTCGAAGAACTCCGGGTCACGACTTTCTCCCGGGCCTGTGCCTTGACAAGGCTCGCGTAGGCCTGCCGTTCGGAGTCCATGGCGATGGTCAATTGGCCTTCTTGCGAGAAATCGACCGCTTTCTGGAGTTGCTCAACGGCTTGCTCCATTTGTCCTTTGGCCTCGGTGAAAAGGGATCGCATCTCGGCGTCCTGGACTTTCTCCAAGGTTTCATCGGTTTGTCCGATGGCGATGGTTTGGCTTTCCCGGACCACGCCGGTATCCGAACCGAGCGCATCCATTTTCTGGCCCATGTCGGCGGACCTCACCAGCTTCCATGTGGCGTTGAGAATTTCCTTTTGCAGCTTGAGCAGTTTGGCGGACTGGTTCTGCTCCCCGGGCTCGCCCTTTCCTCCCGGGCTTTCCTGCTCCCGGTAAATGTCTTCAAAGGGACGGACCTCGGCGAAGAACATGTCGCTGGTGGAACGGCGCACCGTGCCGTCACCCGCCCGGTCATCAGCCCACAGATGGTAGGTGATGACATCGCGTGGTTTGACCCCGAGGGTTTCCAGGGCCAGAAGGGTGGTCAGGTCGTGCTTTTTGTCCCCCGGGAGGGAGGCGTCGGCGAGAATGATCTCCTTTTCCTCGCCGTTCACATTCAAAGTGGCTCCCGCTTTGAGAATGCCGACATCGTCCCAGACCCGGGCTTCCATGGGAAGTTCCTGCACGGCGGAGACCGTGACGTCGCGCTTGGGGAACACAAATTCGAGTTGGGGAGGAGTGTTGGCATTCACCGTGACGGTGAACCATTCGGGTTCTTTGTTGGCCCGGTCCTGCGCATCGACGAGGTGGAGGCGGTATTTTCGGCTGGCGTCAGGTAGATAGGAGGCCTCCAGTACGGTGGGATCACCGGCCGAAGGGGTGAGCGGGACAATGTGCTCATCGTCGGCATACAGTTCGGCGGCGCTGATGGCTTTGTTGACCTTGAGGCTCCAGGCCAGTTGCGAACCCTCCATGAGGGTCACTTTAAACGTGTCCTTCAGTTCTTTCACTGGCTTGCCGGTGTATTCCGGTGGCCGGATGGTGGCATTGGCCGTCTCCAAGGCCGGGTGGACAAAGGTGGTGATGCGGTAAGCGTCGGACTGCTCCGAGTCGAACTCGATGCGGTAGTCGGCGTCCCGGTCGATGGCGGTCACAAGGCCACCAAAAACATTGGCATCGACCCCGGCCTTCAAGGGGATTCGGGCTCTTTCTTTCCCCGGTTGTCCGGGATCGGAAAGCACCAGTGTGGCCGAAGGCGGTATCCGGCCGGCAAAGGCCGCTTGTACCACCAAGCGTCCGCCACGTTCGACCTCCGCATTGCCAGGATCGACCGTGATCTCATAGGGAGGGGGAATCGCGTCGGGTGTCTCGGCCGCCGTAGTTCCCGTCAATCCAGCGGCAGGGTGGCTTTGGTCGGGCTTCGGCAGAAGGATCAGGCAGACCAGGGAGCCGAGGCAGGCCAGCGCGCTGAAGGCCTGGATCAGTCCTGCGGCACGGAGGCGGTGTCGAAAAACCGGACCGACCCAGTCATGGGTGGCGGCATGCTCGACGGCTTCCGCGACAACCCGTTCCTGAAAATAGGTCAGGGGGGCGTCGCTTTGTGCCTTCTCCGTGGCTTCGACCGCCGTGAAGAGAGCCGCACCCAGGTTGGGATGGACTATTTCGACCCCGGAGGCGAGTCGTTTCAAATCCGGCCGTCGCTGCGCTGTCTTTCCCCTGGCGATGAGAAAAGCGAGCAGCGCGGCACTGGCCAGCGCGAGCGGTTCCCAAGTTCGCCACCACCCGGCCCAGTGGATCAGTGCGAGGCACCCCAGCGCCAATCCCGTCACCACCAGAAACGCCACGGCCAGAGCTTGTCGTCGCCAGACCGTTTTCTGGGCATCGATGAGCGGGCGCAGACGGTGGGCGAGGGCGCGTTCGAGGTTCATTGGGTTGGGAACGTGGATGGGACTCTGGAAATCATGCAGAGACGGGGGAGGTGTCGACCGGTGCTTCCTTGGAAGCCCGGGGGCGGCTTCTCAGGGCGGCCAGAAGGGATTCTAACACTAGGAAGCCCAGGGCCGCCAGTGCCAACCACTTCCAAAGTTTTTGCTGCGATTCTTTTTCCAGGTCGGCCAGGCGCTTCCGCGTCGCCGGATCGCTTGCGGTGACCGCAGCCTCTGCGGCGAGCGCTCCCTTGGGGGCCAGTTTGATGCCAACGTCCTCGAGCACCAAAGCCGGATCGAATGCTTCGACACGGCTTTCCGCCGGGGCCAGATTCACCGCGTAGACCCTGCTGGGAGGTTCGGAAGCCGGAGCTGTGGCCGGTCTCAGAGTGTAAAAGCCGGGAAGGTCGCTTCCCGCAAATTGGGTGGCACTCCCGGGCACCGAGTGTTCGATCCCGTCCGGACCGCGGACGATCCATTCCGTGGGAGCCGCCGCGGAGGGCAGGGGCAGGGGGGACCCGACGAACAAGGCGGGTTGCTCGGTTGTCATGCCGCCTTGGCTGAGCATGGAAAACAACAAGGGAACAAACTTCGAGGACAGCGCCAATTGGGATTCCTTGGGCTCCCAGCCGGAGGTGAAGACAAACAGGTGGCCCGCTCCGCGCCGGGACGCAAGGAGGGCCGGGCTGCCGGAGGCGTCATCAAAACGGGCCAACACCTGGGCCGAAGGCAGCGCTGGATCCCTTGGCTGGGGGAGTTCCAGAAGCCGGTGTCTCCAAAAGTGGACCCGGGTGAAATCCCTCACTTTGGAGCGCGCGAATGGTGCCAGAACCGGATGATCGAATTCCAGTCCTGCCAGCAGCGCATAGTCTTTCACCGGAGCCTCGCCGATCATAAGCGGCTGGGGAAGGTCCAGTAGCCGTGTCAGGGTTGCCCCGGTCGCTTCCTCCGTCATGAGGTGGATGGCCACTCCTCCCCGGCTAATGAAATCACCCAGAGCCCGAGTCGCGGGGTCGGGCAGTTCCCCCCGCACCACTGCAGCCTGAATACCGTCGAAGCTTGAGGGAATCACGTCCGTTCCTGCCAGCACCGAAAGCGAGGGCTCCAAGGCTGGGCCGGGTTGGAGGGCCCGCCGCAGGTAAAACAAAGGAGAAGTGGTGGTCTCGTCAGCAGACCGAACTGAGTCCACATAGAGCACGTGGAGGGGAACGGGCTGGAGGGGCGCCAGATGCAGAACATTGTCGAAAGGCTGGTTGTCTCCGCTCAATTCCAAGAGCCGGGCTCCCGCAGGAAGTCCGGCCGCCCCGGCCGCGTTCGCCGTGGAAGAGGGCAGGGGAATGGTCAGGGTGCGGCTTCCTCCCGAAGGCACACGACCGGAGATTCGTGGCTCGTCGTGGCCCTTCCAGGTGAGAGTGAAATCCTCGCCAATGGTGTCACGGTCGCTACTGATGCGCACCCTGGGTTCGGTGGAGATTTCCCGGGCTCCCCGTTCGGCACCGCTGGGACGGGAATCATCCTCCGGATCCAGCTGAGCCACAAAATGCGGAGCCAGATTGCCTGTTTGGCGGGGTTCCAGGGGCACCGGGTGCACGATCACCTCCTCCGGCCAGGCATTCCGGGTCAGTGATTCCCGGGCCGCTCCTTCTTGGAAATCACTGAACACGATGAGGTCATGGGCCTTGAAATGCCGGAAAGGAAGAGCTTTGGGATTCTCCGTGGGCGAGCCTTTCGATGCACCGGATTCGGAATCCTGCAGGAGCAGTTCTGAGGCCCCGGTCAGTGAACGACCCAGATCCGTGTCATACCAGCCAGGGAGAAGCTTGGTGAGTCGACTCTCCGCCTGCTCCCGGCGCTCTCCGGGGGGAAGCGCGGACCATTCCTCGAATCTCATTACCGGATGGAGTTGCGTGTCAAAGGATACCAAGGCCAGTTCATCCTCGGGTTTTGCCAGGGTGATCCAGTCCCGGGCATGGCTCACCACCTGCGGCCAGAGACCATCGCGCTGCATGGAGGCACTTGTGTCCAGCAGGAGCAGCAGGCGCCGTCCCTCGCCGCCGGCATCAGGGAGGGCATCGGAGCGGAGCAGAGGACGGGCGAACAGCCCGGCCAAGAGGAGGAGTGCCAGGCACCGCAGTGCCAACAGCAACCAGCGTTCGATTTGGGAACGCCGGGTCAACCGCTCCGGGGTCTTTTGGAGAAACATCAGGGAGCTGAAAACCACGTGGTCTTTCGGCGGGCGCTTCCGCAGATGCAGCAGAATGGGCACCCCAAGAGCAAGGGCTCCCAGCAGATACAGTGGGAAGAGAAAGGTCATGGCCAAATATCCTCCGGCCTGGTCTCAGATGTCCGTTGGAGCCCTGAACAGGGAGGATTCCAAATGGGACTGTGGACATCGAACATCGCACTCAATGAACAGGGATATCCCCCTCGCCGTCAAGGGAAAGCTTTGACCTGAAACCGTCCGGCAAGGGCATCCCGGTCAGCGGGGTGAGCTCCTGCTCCGGCGCGCCCGCGGTTTGGCTTTTTCGCGGCCTTTCACGAAATCATAGAGCACCTGCTCCATCGGCTCGTCGGTCGCCACCAACCGGTAGTCGGCACGCCGGCTCTCACAGGCATGACGCACCGCATCGAGGTGGGCTCGGAGTTTTGAGAGGTAGCTCTCCCGGGCGGCACCCGGATCCACGTAAATCTCCTCTCCAGATTCGGCATCGCGGAAATGCGTCGCCCGGTCAAAGGTGAAATCCAACTCGGCACGGTCGAGTACCTGGAAAACCATCAGATCATGTCCAAGCGCGGTCAGATGCCCCAACGTGGTCAGAAGATTTTCCACGGGGGAGAGTAGATCCGAGATCAGCACCAAGAGTCCCCTCCGGCGTTCCTGGCCGGCGAAATGTTCCAGGGGGCCGGTAAAGTCGGTGCCGTTTCCCCGGGGGGCATTGTCCAGATGCACCATCAGCCGGCGCAGGTGGCCGGGACGGTTTCGCGGCGGGATCCACTGGTCGAGTTTCTCATCAAAGGTCGCCAGGCCCACGGCGTCTCCCTGCTCCATGAGGAACTGTCCGAGGGTCGCCGCCAGCGTGGAGGCGTAGTCGGCCTTGGAATGGCCGGCCGCGGCAAAGCTCATCGAACGGCTCTGGTCCACCACCAGGGTGCATCGGAGATTGGTTTCGTCCTCGAATTTCTTGAGGAAGACCCGGTCGCTCCGGGCTAGCACTTTCCAGTCGATGAAGCGGGGATCATCGCCCGGGACATAGGGCCGGTATTCGCTGAACTCCACCGAGAATCCGTGGTAGGGGCTGCGGTGGATGCCTTTCCAATACCCCTCGACCACAACCCGGGCGCGCATTTCCAGCGTGCGGAGTCGCATCAGGGCGGCGGGGTCCAACATGGCGGGAAAAGGGGAGCGTTCGCAGGAAAGGGAAGGAAGGGAGCGGAGCAGGACCGCACGATGGGCGGAATGCCCGGGAGAAGCGGCCTAGTGTTTTTGATCGACGGATTCAATGACCCGGTCGATGACCTGTTCCATGGTCACGCCTTCGGCTTCCGCCTTGTAGTTGATGAGAATACGGTGGCGCAGCACCGGATGGGCCAGAGCTCTCACATCGTCGAAGCTGGCATGGGCCCGGTTGTGCAGCAGGGCCCGGGTTTTGGCACCCAGGATGAGGAACTGCGCGGCGCGGGTGCCCGCTCCCCACTCAACCCAGTTTTCAATGAACTCCGGGGCATTGGGTTGGCCCGGCCGTGTTGCCGAGGCCAATTTCACGGCATACCTCAGGACCTCTTCCGAGACCGGAACGCGACGGATCAGTTGATGGCACTGGAGCAGATCTTCACCGGTGAAAATGGTGTCGACGGGGGCGCCGGGGGCCCCGGTGGTGCGGCGCACGACCTCGACCTCGTCATCCTCACCAAGATAACCGATCACGATGTTGAACATGAACCGGTCCAACTGGGCCTCGGGAAGCGGGTAGGTGCCCTCCATCTCGATCGGGTTCTGGGTGGCCAAAACAAAGAATGGTTTGCCCAGATCAAACGTGTTGCCCGCGACCGTGACCTGTTTTTCCTGCATTGCCTCGAGCAGGGCAGACTGGGTTTTGGGCGGGGTGCGGTTGATCTCGTCAGCCAGAATGATGTTGGCGAAAATCGGGCCCTTGGCGAAGACCATTTGGCGTCCCCCTTCCGGACGGTCTTCGAGGATTTCCGTGCCCGTGATGTCCGAGGGCATGAGGTCGGGAGTGAACTGGATGCGGTGGAAGGACAGGTCGAACACCTGGGAAAGGCTCCTCACCAGGAGGGTTTTGGCGAGACCGGGAGCTCCCGTGACGAGGCAATGTCCGCCCGAAAGCAGAGCGATCAGCATCTGCTCGACGACCTCGTGCTGGCCGACGATGACCTTGCCCAACTCACTGGTGATGCGGTCGCGCGCGTCGCGGAGTTTCTCCGACATTTCTTTTTCGAATTCGTATTCGTCCATGAGAAGGGTGTGTGTGTTGAGAAGTCCCGCTTTCGGTCAGTGCGTCATCGCGTAGAAGATCACATTGATCCCCAGAGGATAGGCATACTTTTCGGAAAACTCCTGAAAATACCACGGATCGGTGCCTTCCTCTTCCCAGCCGTCGCCGAGGTCGGTGTTGAACGCGATGAACATGCAGATGCGGCCCTTGGAATCATAGAGCGCCTTGTACTGGGCCACTTCGGTGCCGGGTTTGTTCCATTCATAGGTGATGCCGCTTTCGCGGCCCATCAACGCGATGCCCACGGCGGGGATCTGCGGCTTGATGTTCAGATCAAAGACCGCATGGAAGATGGGATGGCTGATGTCCAGTTCTTCGGGCACCTGGTCCGGAAAAATCTGCTTCAGGGCGTCCGCGAAAACGGCCCACTCGTCGTCGCCCCAGAAATCATCGACCATGATAAAGCCGCCATTTTCCAGATAGTCCCGGATCACTTTGGCCTGCTCATCGGAAAGGGAGATGTTTCCCGGTTCCAGCATGTAAATGAAGGGGTAATTCCGCATCTGCTCGGGATCGATGTCGACGATCGCGCCGATCGGATTCACCTGCAGGGAGGTCAGTTGCTGGAGGCGGTAGGAGAAATTCAGGTCACTGTCCGGATAGTCGATGAGCCACTTGGAACGTTGGCGCATCCAGATCCCGGATTCATAGCGAAGTCGGGCAAAGGTGAAGACATCGTTGGGCAAGTCCTGGTTGACCTGCCAGGTGGGGAAGTCCGCCTGTTCACCACCATTGAAATCCCGGGGATCGCGGGGCACTTCGTCATCGCGGATGCCGAAATGGGTCGGCAGCAGGCTCGTGCCGGGAGCCTCGACCGGGGCCGCCGTCGCCAGCGCGAGGGTCGCCAGCCCGCCCGCCAGAAAGCGCCAAAGGGAGCGGAACTCAGCGTGGCTTGGGACCTTCAGGGGCGTCGGGGGTTGGTGTGGGGGAGGAGGGTGACATTTCCTGGAGCAATGCCAGAGCATCCCGGTAACGGGGCGATCCGACGAGGGCGTCGATCAGGTGCCGTTTCGCGGAGGCGGCATCGGTGGGACGCAGGAGCCGCGCCATGTGAAAGCGCACTTCCGAAGGATTCGGTGGATTCAGCTTCAGCAGGGTTCCATAGGCCTCCAGCGCGGGCTCGGACCTGCCCTCGGATTCATGAGCCCGGGCGCAGCAGAAATGCGCATCCTTTTGAAAAGGATTGATGGCCAGGACGCGGTCCGAGGTGATGAGCAATTGCTTCCAGTCACCGGCGTCCTTCTCCAGGTCGAGCAGGCGGACCCCCGCTTGATAAGCCTCACCGCTTCTCTGGGCAAGCTCCCGCAGCGCGTTGGTTTCCCCGGCGGGGTCGCGCAAACCGCGGCAGGCGGCGGCGAGCATTTCATAGCCGCAACCCGGCGTGGTGTCCCCTGGATAGAGTTTGATCTGGATGCGGGCGGATTCCGCGGCGGCCTGCCATTCCTTCTGCGCGAGAAGGGCTTCGGAGAGCAGTCGGCGGGCTCCGAGATGGGCCGGATGCTGCGCGACATAAGCCGCCACAGAAGCGGGATCCCGTGGGTTCATTTCCTCGATCGGAGGTTTCTCCCATTCAACGCCGGGGGCGAGGTCCTGCGCTAATTTCTGCACGTGCGCCGTGAAATCTGCTTCCAGCTTTTCCATCGGCTCGGTGTTCCGGGCGATGGCATCATTGATCAAAATTCCGTTGCCCAAATCCTTCAGAATGCGTCGCAGGGAGTCCTCCCCGTGATGCTTCACGAGATAGTCCACCACCAGCATGCTCTCATAGTAGGCAAACATGAGGTGCTCTCCGCTCTTGGGACTGAGAAAGGCGCTGCTGAGCCTGGATATCGGGGTCAGAGCGCCCTCCTCTTCCAACACCAGCCGCCGATAGTCGGGAGTCATGACCTGTCCCCAGCGCGGGTCGCGCTGGAGTTCCTCATAGACCGAGATGCCTTCGCTGAGCCAGCGCGGCATTTTGTTTTTCGTCACGGTCAGGGTCACCACATGACAGAACTCATGCCACAGGGTGGCTTCCCAGTTGTTTTTGTTCGCCGCCAGTCCTCCCGGGCTGTTCATGGTGACCACGGTTCCGAAGCAGGCGCCGAGAATGCCCGATCCGCCCAGGTTTCCGAAAGTGCGGATGGCGAAATCCTGCTGGTGGGGGAAAAACTCGACGAGCACCGGACCCGGCAGATCGAGCCCGTATTTTTTGCAGAGGACTTGCCGTGCCTCCCGCAGCAGCGCGAGGGCTCGCTCTCCATAAATCTCAGCCTCCTCCGCGGGCATCCGCAAGGTGAACTCCGGCGTCTGGATCGTTCGGAAAGCCGCGATCTCATCCCGGAGGATCGTCAGATTGTGGGCCAGAATGTTGTATTCGTCGGTATCCGCGATCTCCTGGGCGAGTTTCCAGGCCTCCTCCTCGTGACCCAGGCGCATCAGGTCATTGGCCAGTTGGATCCGGGCCGGGGCGAAAGCGGGGTCGAATTTCAATGCGGCCCGCTGATGGTCGGCGCCTTCCGCAAAACGGTAGTTTCGGGAGAGCAGTCGTCCGATCGTGTGGTCGACGAGCGGGTTGTCCTTCCAAATTTCAAGAGCTTTGCCCCGGTTCTCTTTCTCGGCTGAGGCATCGTTGCGTGCCAGATTGGCGATGGCAGCTTTCATCGCCCAAGCCAGGGGATGCCGGGCGTTGAGGGTAAGAAGCCGGTCGGCGAGGGCTTCGGCTTCTGGGTAGGCCTCGGAATCCACCAGAATCTCGGCCTTCATCATGAGGGCGCCGGCGTGGTATTGATTGGTGTCCAGCACCCGATCGATCGCTTCGCCAGCCTTTTTCCGGTCACTGGGGAAAAACGCACGGGCCAGTCCGAAGCGCAGGTCGGGATCATTGGGGGCATAGCTCAAGGCTTTTTGATACTCTTGGGAAGCGCGCTTGAAGTCTCCCTTGTCGATCGCGAGGCGACCTGCGGCATCGTGCGCGGCGAGCAGATGAGGGGGCGCTTCGCCTGGTTTGGGAGGGGACTTGCCTTTGGGCAGTTTCTGGGCCGCCGTGAAAAAATCCCCCAACACCTGGGCCGGATCGGCGCCCAGCGCCAGGGCGGCCTGACCGAGGGCCACCAATTGGGCCGGGGTGCGTTCTTTTGGGGGAATTTTGAGCGCAGCGGCATTGACCTGGTCGAGAATGCCGGCCGCCTTTTCTTTCTGGCCGTATTCGGCCATCAGGTCATGCACCGCCATCAGCGTGGTCAAGTCTTCCGGGGCCGCGGCGGCGATCTGGACCCCGGCGGCGAGCGCGTCCTCGATCCGGCCCTGGGCGGCGATGGCCTGCATGCGGAGCACGGGCCATTCGTTGGAGGGCTGGCCGCGACGAATCGCGAAGTCGGCCACCCGCTCCGCCAGATCGTAGCGTCCGGCCTGAAAGACTTCCCGCACGGCGGGCAGGCGTTGCTCGTCAAAAAAGCGTTTGTAGTCGTTCTGAGCTTGCCCCGGACCAGGAACAACGCCGCACCATGCGGCGGCGCCGATCATACAGGTGACCCGGTGGAATGACATGAACTCTATTGAAGACGCTTTCGGCTCCCGCGACAATCCCTTTGTTGCGGGATGCCCCCGTCTTTCTGTTCCGCAAGGCCGGACTTGCCAGGGAGAAGGAATCCGTGGGACAATCCCGCCATGCCTCCCGAAAATCCCCCGTCCCTGCCCGCCCGTCGGGCCTTTCTCGAACAGCAGCTCCACGCAGGATTGACGCTTGCCGGGCTGGCGGCTGGCTTGGGCGCAGAGAGGGGGCTTGCCGCCCCGCCGACTTCGCGTCAGAATGGCCGGATGTCCGGTCAACCCGCCACTCCCGATTCTCTCCGTGAGGCTTACCTCACCTGCCTCGGCGGGGCTTTTCCCGAACCCGGACCACTCCGTCCCCTCCTCAGACAAACCATCCAGAAGGAGGGCTACCGCATCGAGTCGCTCTCCTACGAGGCCCTCCCGGACGATCGCATTCCGGCGCTGCTTCTCGTGCCGGACGGCATTTCAGCCGCGTCACCGGCTCCCGCCGTTGCGGTATGGCACCAGCACGCCGGGGAATACCACCTCGGCAAAAGCGAACCCGCCGGGTTGGCGGGTAATCCGATGCATCACACCGCGGTGGCCTTGGCGCGGGAAGGCTATGTTGTCATCTGTCCCGACGCCCTGTGTTTCGAGGAGCGGCAGGATCCCTCGGGCAAACTCAAAGGGGGCCATTACGAGCGATTCGAGTTTCTCCGCGAGGTCGTGCGTGGTCGGAGCATGGCCTGGCGGAATGTGCTCGACATGCGGCGCACGATAGATCTGCTCTGCGAGCGGCCCGAGGTCGAGGCTGACCGACTGGGTTGCTATGGGCACTCCATGGGATCGTCCCATACCTGGCTGGTCGGGCCGCTGGAGCCGCGCCTGAAATGCCTCGTCGGCAACTGCTGTCTGCCGACCTATGAAGCGATCGAGGCCTCCCATCTTCTGCATTGTTTCCCCAATTTTGTCCCCGGTTGGTCACAGTATGGCGACACTCCCGAGATTGCGGCGCTGATCGCTCCCCGGGCTCTCCATCTCAATCTCGGAGAGACCGACGGGGGCAGTCCCATCGACTCGGCCCGGCGGGGCATGGCCCGCATTGCCGAGGCGTATCAGAAGGCCGGGGTGCCGGATCATTTCACGCATTTCATTGAGCCGGGGACAGGACATGTGCTGACGCCGGCGATGTGGGAAGAAGTGCGCAAAGTCTTCGCCAGGCATCTGGCCTGAGTTCCTCCGCCCCGGATCATTTCGGACTTTCGACCGGGGCCAGCAGTGACTCCAGGAGAGCGGGCGTCAGGCTCAGCGTCTGGGTCGCTCCGGAGAGGAGATCCGTCGCGAGGTGGTCCTTGCGGGCCTGCATCTGTTGGATGCGCTCTTCCACCGTGCCCTGGCAGATCAGTTTGTGCACGAAGACCGGCTTCTCCTGACCGATGCGGTAAGCCCGGTCGGTCGCCTGGTTCTCCGCCGCCGGATTCCACCACGGATCGTAATGGATCACGGTGTCGGCACCGGTGAGGGTCAG
Organism: Akkermansiaceae bacterium; assembly: GCA_024233005.1. Classification (GTDB taxonomy): domain Bacteria; phylum Verrucomicrobiota; class Verrucomicrobiia; order Verrucomicrobiales; family DEV007; genus JACKQE01. The sequence goes on from JACKQE010000007.1 coordinate 143,442, forward strand.
GCCGGTGCCTCCGGCTTTCAGGGAGATCAGAAACACCGAGCCCTCTCCGCCCTGCCAACGTTCGACCAGTTCTTGGCGGTTTTTGGTTTCCCCGGTCAGTTTGAGATAGGAAACCTCCTGACGGGTCAGGTGGTCTTCGATCAGGCTGAGCATGGAAGTGAACTGCGAGAAGAGCAGGACGCGGTGGCCTTCCTCGCCGAGCGTCTCCAGCATGTCGGCGAGATACTCGAATTTCGCCGATTCCGCCCCGTCCGGCTGTCTGTCCAGCAAACTGGGGTGACAACAGATCTGACGCAGCTTCAGCAGCGCGTCGAGAAACACGATCTGCGACTCCACCCCCTGCATGGCGAGCGCTTGGCGCACCTGCTTGTCCATGGCGGAGCGCACAGTTTCGTAGAGGTCCTTTTGGGATTCGCTGAGCTGGATGGCATGCAGGATCTCTGTTTTCGGTGGCAGTTCTTTGGCCACATCCTGCTTGGTGCGGCGCAGGATGAGCGGACCGACCCGGTGAGCGAGCGCTTCCCGTTTCGCGTCGCTGCCGTTTTTTTCGATCGGGGTTCGGTAGGTTTCGGTGAAGGCCTCCTGCGTTCCCAACATGCCGGGCATCAGAAAATGCATCAGGCTCCACAGCTCGCCAAGGTGATTTTCCACCGGTGTGCCCGAGAGACAGAGCCGGTGCTTGGCCCGAAGTTGTCCGACCGTCCGGGTTACCAAAGCCCCCGGGTTCTTGATGTGCTGGGCCTCGTCGAGGATGAGGAGATGGAAGCTTTGAGCCAGATACTGTTCCAGGTCCCGCGAGATCAGAGCGTAGGAAGTGAGCGCGAGATCCACCTGGGCGAGACTGGGGAAATGCCGGTGCCGGTCCGGTCCCTGGAGCACCCTGACCTTGAGGCCGGGGGCAAACTTCGCGGCTTCACGCTGCCAGTTTTCCACCACGCTGGTGGGGGCGATGACCAGGGAAGGGCGGCCTTGGTGGCGTCCGCTCTCGATTTCCGCGAGGAGGTGGGTCAGCGTTTGCAGCGTTTTGCCGAGTCCCATGTCATCAGCCAAAATGCCGTTCAGCCCGTGCCGGGCGAGGTGTTGCATCCAGTAGTAGCCATCCAGTTGGTAATCCCTCAGCGTGGCGGCCAATCCGGCTGGCTGGGGCTGGCGCGGAATTTTCTGGAATTCGGCAACCTCCACGGCGAGTTCGTGAATCTCCGGGGGAGTTTTCGGCGCGAGAGCCTCGTCACTGGCAAGCTGGGCGGCATCCACTTTGCTGAGCCGGATTGGTCCGCCGGTGAAACGATATTCCATCAGCTCTCCCAGAGTGGTCAAGAGATGTCGAAACCGTCCCACGGGGAGGGCGAGCCCCCGCCCGTCGGGGAGGAAGATCATGAATTCCTGACCCCGGGGCATCCCTTCGGTCATTTCGAGAAAGCGGTTCGAGACCAGCGCGGCGAGGATGGGTTGGATGTCGAACTTTTCACCTTCGATCTCGAATCCGGCCGAGAGCTGGAACCAGCCACGGGCCTCCTCCACGATCTCCGCGCTCCACGAGGAGGTCTGGAAAACGAGGGGTTTCAATCCCACCTGGGCGGAGAACTGGACCTCCCAGCCACGACTTTCAAGGGCTCGGGTGGCCTCGTGGCGGAATCTCTGCCAATAAAAGTCGGGGTGCGGCCACTGCTGCTGGTCCACCGACCAGAGCGTTCCCGGCAGGGGCGGCCGATCCAGCTTGCGTAACGAGGCGGGAGGCTCTTCCGCGCCTGGCAGGAGGTCGATCGCGTAAAGCATCCGCAGAGCCAAGGTTTCCGCCGCCCGGTCCCGCTGGATCTTTCCTTCGGGAGTGACAATGGGTGGAAGTTGCCCGGACGGAGAAAGAGCCACCCGGTGAGTGCCATAGACCGCATAGGCGATGGCGTAAATGTCCGGCATCCAGCTGATCCGTTCGCTCTCCGGGCGGCGCTCGATCCGGATCAGGAACCGGACCTTGGGTGAGGCGCCGGCCCGGGGCGCTGACTCCTCCGACGGCAAGATCGGCGGTGCCTGGGGCGGCTCGTCCGGGAGGCCGAGGGTTTTGCCGCCGGTCATCCTCTCTGCATGCGGCGTTCCTCCGAAGGCGGTGGAGAGGCGTTCTCCCTGCCCCAGGTGTTCCAGCAGGGCCGCTCCGTGCTCGCAGTTCATGCCGACATCGCAGGAACAATCCGCCTCGCAGGTCAGTCGACCGCTTTCCAGCCAGAGAGCGATGACGACGTCATGGGAGGTCCCGCTTTTCTCCGTGACCTGGCCGCGGAGTTCGGCATCTCCCGTTTCGAGGATTTCCCCCGTGACCGAACCGACCTGACGGGCCCGGGCCAGCTTTGCTCCACGCTGGAGCACGGATCCGCCGAAGGCCCGCCGCCACTCACTCCCGGTGAGAAACTCGGAGATTTGGGCCGGGGTGAGAATAGGCAAGGTCATGGCAACGGGGGAGAATCATTCCATTTGGTAAGAGAGGCGCTTGCCTTTCCAACTTCAACCCGATTGTCTGCCGATCATGAAATAGAATGGCCTGATCCGGCAGGGCCGCCGTAAGAAGGGGTTTCCTTCCGACCAAGGTTGCCGAAAGGAAATGCCATTAGAAATGAGAACCGCCCCCTTTTTGATCAACCGCGGATGGCTGCCTGGCTTGTTGAGTCTTGCTCTTGGTGGTGCCAGCTCCTTGACCAGGGCGGACCCGACACTGGAGATCCGGCGGGAACCTTTGGTTTTAAAAGAGGGCGGCACGGCGGAGAAACCGGCGGTGTTCGATGGCAAAGGGCTCATCATCGATCTCGGCATCGACGCGTTGACCGATCGGCCCAAAACGGGGAGACCCCGATCCGTTTCCCAAGAGGTGGTTGCCAAGGGGATCTTGCCTTTAATCGAGGCCCCCGCGTTGGCTGGCCAAAGCCACTGGACGGCCACGAAACTGGCGGGCTGGCTCAAGAACGAGAAGGATCTGCCCATCGCCTACAGCACGCTGGTGCGATACCTTCACGAACACGACTACAAGCTCAAAGTCCCGCGACCCATGCCCGAGCCGCCGAATCGGGAAGACTGGGAGGACCGGCGGGCACGCTTTGCCGATGAGCTCCTTGACCTGAGAGACGATGATCGCTGCGACGTTTATTTTGGTGACGAAGCCGGGTTCGAAGGCGACCCGAGACCGCGTCGGAAGTGGGCCAGGCGCGGCGAACGAATCACTCAGGGGTACTTCGGCAAGCATGTCCGGAAAAACGTCCTGGGAGCGGTCCATCCCAAGAGCGGCAAGCTTGTCAGCCTGATCGTTCCACACTGCGATGGCGATGTCTTCCAAGGATTCCTCGACACGATGGCAGAGGAAGCGCCACCGAATCCGGGTCGACGGTGTGTGTTGGTTCTCGACAATGCCAGCTGGCACAAGGTCAAGACTCTCAACTGGCATCACATCGAACCGGTCTACCTTCCTCCTGACAGTCCCGACTTCAACCCCATCGAACGCCTTTGGCAGCCTCTCAAAAGTCACTCCTTGGCGGGATTCATTACCAAAAGCGGCGAAGAACTCACCACCAAGCTGATCACCTCCATCCAAACCCTTTTGGATAGACCTCAAGTCGTCCGATCCGTCTGCCGAACACACCGCCCATAAACGAAAAGACTTTCGAGAAACGGTCTAAAAGAGGATTCATGGCCCCTATTCAACGTTGGGACCGGGAGGACTTCCTGTCGGAAAAACTACCGACAACCAACGGCGTCCGCAGATTGCGTGCGCCATGTCGCAAAACGGCCCGAGATCGCCGCTGCCATTTCGTCATCCTCGTTTCTGCGCACAGGTCTAAGAGCGGGGGGGAACAGCTCCCCATGATTTTATAGAGCACTCCGGGCGAAATGGGGCGGTTGTTTTCCGGGGAAAAAGCGTCCTTCCTCGCCTCAAAGTGGGCACTGGGTGCAAAATCATCGAATTGGGCGGGTTTACGAGTTCAGCGCGACCGTCAGGTGTGATGGCCGCGATGCGCTGCTCCAGCTTTGCCTGCATCCCGGGGGCTCCCAACGCGGCGATGAAGCGATTCATGAGCAGATGGCGCTCGGGGCTGCGTTGCTGCTGCGTCATGCCTTGGTGGCGGCGTTGGATGGCCTCCACCGTCTGCCGCACCTGCCCCGTCACTGGTGCGGGTCGATAACGCCGTCGGTCTGCGCGAGGTTCCCTTTTTGCGACCTTTGTTTCATTGCTCATCGGCTGCGCCTTCGTGAGAACGGTCTGGATCTTGGGCGGGGTGGCAGCTGGACGATGCAGCGTCCATGATACACCGATGACCATGACGGCAAGGGTGGTGAGCAGGACTTTGGCTGAGGTGGTCATCGTGATGAGATGACGGTGAATGCCTGACGGCGGAGTTTCATGGACGCGTGCGCTCCTGTTCCAGGGACTGTGCTTGCTGGATGCTGGCGGCCGAGAGGGAGGTGAGCGGCACAGGGATGTCCTTGCCATCCATGCGGAGGAGCACGTTGGGGCCTTCCACGCGCACAAACTGGGCCTGGATGCTGCGACCGGTGGTGTTGGTCCAGGTGTGTGCTTTGACGGCGGTGCCGGCGACCTGCGAGGCGGGTCCGAGGCGTTTGGCGCGCTGGGATTCATGCAGATCGGGCGGCTCCAGGCTGCCGGGGGTGATGCTTGCAACATGGTGTTTGCCCACTTCGCTTTTGCGCGCGCGCAGTTTCAGGCCGGCCAGGACGAGGCCGCCATCAGGGGCAAAATCGGCCGAGGGCATGGCGAGGTCTTTCTTGGTCTTGATGTTCCAAAACACCGCGCCTGCGGCCGCATGCTTCCCCTGCCCGCTGCTGCCTCCGCTGGTCCACAGTCGCGTGCCAAGACCGGCGTCGAGCTGGGTGAAGAGATTTTCATACGGACCGTGGCGATGGTTGTCGATGGCGAGGTCGGTGGCGCTGCCATTGCTGAAAACGTTGCCCGTGCTGCCCTGCGAGACGGTGAGGTCGTGGAAGAATTTCATGCCGATGGTGAAATTGCGGCAGAGACAATCCACGCCCATCAGAGATGCCATGATGTCCTGGATGTCGTCCACGGCGGGCTTGCGAGTGGAGGTGAACTCGATGCCATCCAGGGTGCAGAACACCGAACCGATGACGAAGGGGCCGCTGTCGGGGTTCACAATTTTGAGGCCGCGTATCCAGCAGTCAGCAGCGCCTTTGATTTCGACCGGGTTGAAGCCTTCCTCCGTCCAGTGCCCGCGATAGGGTGTGGCCGGAAACTCGATGGTGAGATACTCGACACCGCAGTTCTCCAGCGTGGGTGCGTAGCGCTTGAGCACGGGCCTCCAATCGGTGCCCACATGCGCACGCAGGGGACGGTCCACCGTGAGGGTCTGGCCGTCGATCTTCAGGACAGTGAGCACTTGCTGGAGCGCGTAGCTTTCTTTCAGCTTCGAGAGGTCGCCGGAGTCGCCACGATAAACATGCGCGAGCAAGGTCCGCGCGGAGTTGTCGGTCAGTTCGAGCACGACCCTGCTGCCAACCTGAAACTTGCTGCTGTCCGCCACTTGCAGGGTGATGTCTCCTCGTTTCGCCATTGCTGCCACGACGCTGAGCGTCTCACCGGCATAGCCGTTGCCGGCTAGCGAGATCATGCCGCCGCTCCATGAGTAGAGTGTGGTGGCAAGACTGCTTGTTGGATTGTTGTAAACGCGTGGGAGAATGGTGTTCATCGGCACCGGCATGAGTAGCGTGGTGAGCGCCGTGCCTGCGCCTTGCAGGACGGTGCCGGACTGTGTGATCGGGAGAAACTTCGTGACCACATACCGGCCCGCAGGAAAGAAGATCACCTTCCCCGGCGCTGCGGTGATGGCCTTGAGGATCGCCTCGGTGTCATCGGTCGTTCCATCACCCGTGGCGCCGAAGTCCTTCACGCTGAACCGCTCCTCGGGCACGACAGGCTCCGCCGTTCCCATGCGAAAACCCGCAAAGGAAAAATCCGGCAGGGGCGAAGCCGGTGACCAACGTTCGCCGGCTTTACCCCACAACTCGGAGGTGGCGGCAGACAGTGTTGATATGGCGGCAAGCAACAGGCTGAAAAGCAGCACGACGGGGCATTTCGATGGTTTCATGGTGTGTTCAAGCGGAGCGGTTGAGCTAGAAGAGATGATCGGATGGCAGGACAGCGCGATGCGGAGGATTCGCATGTTCGACGTGTTGAAAGCCGAGACCGGTCAGCAGGGAGAGGAGATCGGCGTCGGCGGGCGGGCTGCTTGGCATCATCAGTGGTGTGAGCCGGGTTACTCATGGGGTGAGCCATCCCGTCAATGACAGCAAAGCCAGGACCGCTGCCGCCGCCCACATGGCGACGACCAAGGTCACCGCTGCCGTCAGCGAGCCGCTCCTCCTACGAAAACGTCCGGGATTGATGCTGACGCAGACGGTCAGCACCACTGCGCAGCCGAGCATCGTCGCCGCTGCCCCGTATCGAGGGAGGACGAAACACAGGGCGACGAAGCAGACGAGCCCGAAATACGGGTGATCGACGGCCTTCTTGAATGGGATGGTCTTGTTCATGGTTGTTAGAGGTGGTTCTGACTCGATGAGGTGTTGCTTGCGTGTGCCGGTTTATTTGGCGGGCTTGCCGCTTTTTGTAGGTGTGATGAGAAGGTATTTCCTGGCGTTGGCAGGTGGTGGAGGTGAATCGCTATTTCACGGCGGACCCGGACGGCGGCATGAGCAACGGCTGGTCATGGAGCGCCTCGAAGGCCCGTCTCACGTCTGCGGGCACGGCCCCATGGACATCCTGGCTGGCGGGGTCGTCATCGAGTTGATCAAGTCGCACCGGGCGCTCCTCCACATCGCCCGGACCGCGAATGGTCAGGATGCGAAGATAGCGGAGGGTCTTCTTTTCGATTCCGGTTCCCATCGTCGTCCCGCAACTGACCCAGAGCGCGTTGCTTCCGGCCCGCCAGGCCACGGCATAGGGCAATCCGTCGGAAAGTGAGATCTCGTAGATGCCGGAGAGTTTGGGATCGCCCTGCCACTCCCAGACCAGTTCGGCGGCCACGCTTGGCTTTTCGCCGGGTCTCGTTTCGTCCTTGCTCTCGGTGATGACCAGCTTGAGTCCGGGTTTGATGTCGTAGCTCCCTGGTTTCGAGACGAATCTGGTCGTCGGCACGGCGCTATAAGCCGAAGCCACCGGCCATCCGGGCGGCATGCTGTTGAAGCGATAGGTCTCCTCGCCCGCGTCATTCACGGTGAGGTCCTTTTCCAAGGTGACGTGGTAGTCCGGCTGCGCCAAACCCTCGAAGACAACCGTGCAGGAATGCTTCGCGCCGAAGCCGGGGGCGACACCGGGATCTTCGGAGAGGTGAGTCAGGGCATGGCGATTCCACTCGGCCATCAATCGTTGCAGGAGGTCCTTTTTGCCGGGCCAATCGGCGCGCAGCGAGGCCTCCCAGGCAGGATCGGGAACCCCCTTTGTTACGCGCGCAGGGTCACCGCGCAGTTCCGCGAGCACGCCGACCGAGAGGAGATGGGAGACCGCTTCCTCCGCGTCCTCGACGGCACAGGCGTAAAAGAAGGCGCGGGCGGTGACCAGAGGAGTGATGCGGGGGTATTCAAAGCTCACGCCGCGATCCAAGGTGTCGGGCCAGTCGGTCACGGTGAGGAAGGTTTGCACGCGCTGCATCATCTCGGGTGTCGCGGTCACCGTGATTTCCTTGTCATCAGCCGAAGGCCTCGCCTCGTGCCCCGGCCGGCCGAGAAGAAGCCGCCGCATCTCGGACTCCACGTTGCGGGCGAGCTTGTGGCGAAGAGGGAAGGTGCGTGTCTCGCTTGCTGTCTTCGGCGCGGGCGCTTGGAAACCCGTCCCGGGCGGCATCTGAAACAAGGGGATCGCGTTCACTTCATCGGCTTTGACGTGGCTGACATCGGCGAGCAGGCGCCACTGACTAGTGGTGGCTGCGCCGGGCGGCACAATCTTCTCGGCGGCGAGCAGCGGCAACACGGAGGACTGGCCGGGCTCGAGTAACATCACGCTCGGATTTTTGTCCGGCAGTGGGGAAGTTTCCAGAATTCTGAAGCGCACGCCAGTGCCGAAGCCGTGCTCGAAACGGTGATAGGTCACGCCCGTGTCGGAATCGACGAGGTCAAGAAGCACACGGCTCAACTGCTCGCCACCACCGTAAGCGTGCCAGCGAAGGAGGAAGCCCGAGGTGCGGTCACGCGTGGTTTTGAAATAGATCAGCGATTCGTCCACGGGCTGAGGAATGCCGTCGGTGGTTTCTGCGCGCAGGTTCAATTTCACGGTGCGATCATTCGGCACGATCACCTGCTGCTGAAAGGTGAAGACCGCTCCCGGTGGTGCGGGAGGATGCGGGGCACCCCACTCGCGTTTCACGTGGGCCAGAAGCGTATAGGTCCAGCCGTCGCGATGTCTTACATTGGCGAATTCCGGCCTCGCGCCGTCAGGCAACTGGCTGATGTTTTTCGTCCGGTTCTCCACATCCTTCGCCACGGCGCGCGCCTCCGCCTCGGTGAACTCCTCCGGCAAATGCCAGGCGAGCTGGTTGCCTCCATGCACCCCCACGAACGTCTTCTGCTGCCCGTCGAGGTAGCCGGGCTTGGGAACCTTGCCATCCGGCGACGGAGTCATGGACTGCGAAACTTCCAGGCCGAGACCATAGATCGTGTCGCGGGTGAAGGTCAGCAGGATGACCCGTGACCCCAGCGGGTTCTCGACGCGAGTGACCTTGAAATCGATGTGCTCGGGGATTGGAACCGCAACGGTCTTTCCGCCTCCACGCGCGGCATTCGGGCGCATGGAGCCACCATTGCGAGACGCGTCCTCCTCCGGCACGGCTTCCTCGTAGTGAATCATGTGCGACATCGCCTCGGGATCACGCGCGGTGGCAACGGGAGGGAACAATCGAAACTGATCGGCCACACCATCATCGCGCAACACGATCACGCGGCCCTTGCGCAGGTCGTAGGCGGTGCCGTTGATGTGCAGTTCATCCGGATAGAGCGCCTCGCGCCGGTAGCCGAAGGTGCGTCCGTTTTTCAGCTTCACCGAGCCCTCGTCCACCCAGGTGTTTGTCGCGACGTTTTGCGAGCCGGAGGACGTGGTGCCCGCAAGATCCCCTTCGTAAAAAAGGACGTAGTGCAGCTCCGTCGCCAGTTGGTTGTAGGTGGCGACGACGGAACGGTGATTGCGACTGACATGCTCGCCGGTGGGGAACGAGTTCGGTCGTTTGTCTTTCTCCACCCTGACCGCAATCGGCAGCGGCTCGCCCTTGTCCGGGCGGAACTCGCCGATGACATACGAGCCATCCGCATCGGGTGCGAGTGTGCCGGGATGAAAGGCGATTCGCCCCAGCATCGGCCCCGGCGGGCCATCGAGCCGGTAGTTCGAATGAATCCCATGCCGGGGTTTCATCACCCAAGTCGCCCCGCCGCCGAGCCAGTGCGGTTCGAGCGTGACGTCGAACATCGCTTCAAGAAACACACCTGAAGGCGACCAGCGATTACCGGCTGAGCCGAACGTGATGATCATGCCTTCCAGATCGTAACGCGACTGGCTGATCATCGCTCGATCGACGGCGACCTCGACTTTTTCAATCCCAGTGACCTGCGCGCTCGCGGCAACGCGCGTTTGCCGAATCCCAAACGCCGCCAACGGCCAGATGACGGTGCCGAGAGCCGCGATGATCAGCGCGCTTTTTCCCACCGCCAATCGGCGCGCGGGCAACGCCATGATGATCGACATGCCCGCAAACAGCAGTGAACGAGCCATCGCAGGCCAAGCGCCTGTGTTGCGGATCGCGGCCAGCGCACCCAGGGCCGTGGCGATCAGCGCGAGAATGATCGCGATCGAGGCCGCCTTGATTGCATTGCCTGTCGCACTGTTCTCTGGCGGCGCTGAAGCCACCTCCCTGCGCACGGCGTGTAGCACGGCTCGGACGATGAACACATTTACCACGATGGCGGCAATCACGCCGACGATCACCGCGACTTCCTTGTTCAGCGACAGCCAGTTCGCCATCCGCGTGACGAGCGCGACGTGTGGCTGCCCGACGACCGAAAGATTCGCGTAGAAATCCACCAACAGCTTCGCCAGCGCCACGCTGGCCAGGGCAATGACGGCGCTCAGCGCCATCAACGGAAATAACAAACCGTCGAACAACGCCAGTGGCAGGCCATGGATTCGCCCGCTGACCGCCGTATTTGCGACACGGCCACCCAGCCGAGAATCGTGGTGCCGAATGGAGCGCTGACACCCAGGATGAGCGCGGGGATCAGGATGGCTAATTGCCACCATTCAGGGCCGGTGGCGGGGCTGCCGCCCTGTCTCTGGTAGCTGGCCATCGCAACCGCCAGGAAGGAGAGGAAGGTGAAGGGCACCCAGCACGCACCAATGATCGCCGCGCGCGAAAAGCGCGGTGGACCGGTGCTGTAATCGGGTTCTGCATCAGGCGACGCGCCAGAATTGAAGCTGATGCGCATGGAAGAGACGACCGTCAGGAAGGCGGCGATCCCGGCCAACGCCACGATGACTAGAAGTGGGATCGCTCCCGTGACGACAAGTGACGTAGCTGCTCCCACGATGAGAGCGATGGCAAACACGGCCAAGGTTGCGGCCAAGACGCTCCGCCAGACGATGACACGACGACCGTCGCGTGTTTCGACAAGCCTGAATCGGTTTTGGGGCGGAGGACCCGCCGCAGTTCCACTCCCAGAAATCCAGCCAGACCAACGTGTGCTGAGGCGTCCGTTCTTGCGGGACAAAAGCAGCGTCACGGCGGTGGCGCGCGCGACGATCCCCGAAAGGAAGGAGGAGGAGCGGAAGTTCCAAGCCAGCGCGCGGACCGAGCGCGTATCGTCCACCTCCTGCGGATGCACCACGAGCCACGGCTGGGAGAGGCCGAAGGTGATCGTGGATTCGGTGTTGTTGCCAAGGCGTGTGACATGAGGTCCGGCGAAGTTCAGAAGGCACACGAAAAAGACCGCTCCAAGAATCAATCGGAGCCTCAGCGGAATCACATGGTTCGCACGGAACGGATCACGTTCTGCTCTCTGATCGCTGGATTCTGAGCTCCCGTTTTCTGTAGCGACCGTCTCCACCTGCGCCCGAAACTCCGCTGCTGTGGCGAAGCGCAGTTCCGGTGTCTTTTCGAGTGCCTTCAGAACGATTTCATCGATGCGGATGTCCACCTGCACGCGCTTCGAGGGCGCTTCCAGTTTGGCGGTGGGACGCTCGCCGGTGAGCATTTCGTAGAGCACGACGCCGAGACTGTAGATGTCCGCGCGATGGTCGGCGGTGCCGTTGGCTTGCTCGGGCGCGGCGTAGTCAGGGGTGCCGAGCGGGAGTGAGGCAGACGCTTTTGTCTGCTCAGAGCCGGAACAGAGCCAGGAGTGTCTGTTTCACGATGGATGATCTTCGCGATGCCGAAGTCGGCGATCTTCACTGCCCCGTTTTGTCGATGAGCAAGTTCTCCGGTTTGATGTCGCGGTGCACAATGCCGTGGTCGTGCGCGCATTGCAGCGCCTCACACACGGGCGGCACGATGCTGAGGGCTTCTTTGGGCGTGAGACGCTTGGTTTGGAGAAGTTGGCGGAGATTGACGCCATCGACGAACTCCATGAGGAGGAGGAAGTAGTTGGCGTCTCAGACAAGAGTGTCTGAGTCACGCCGAAGTCATACACGCCGACGATGTTTGGATGGTTGAGCGCTGCGAGTGCGTGGGCCTCCTTTTCAAACCGGGCCGCGAACTGCGGGTCATCCGCACGCTCTGGCGCCAGCAGTTTCAGCGCCACGAGGCGGTTCAGCGATTTCTGCCGGGCCTTGTAAACCACACCCATGCCTCCCCGACCGAGGTAGTCGAGGATCTCGAGCTGTGGGAAATGCGGGGCAAGTTCTGCAGGCGTGAGTGACGGCATTGACGAGGTGTTGTCGCCGGACTGTGCGGTGTCAGCGGCAAAGTTTAACTCGCCGAGCCGTCGAGCGCTTAGACCATCGACAAGAGGTTCATCCGTCGGACCGGAGTAGTCAGGAGCGGGGTTTGAGGAGTCGGGGTTCACGCATCTTAAATAAGAAGCTTCACAAATTTGTGGCGTAACAGGTAAAAAATTTCACAGTCTCCCCAGAGCGGCGATCACTGCATGCATTTCGTCATCCACTTCAGCTGGATCGTTCACCGTGGCCGAGACTTCCTCGCGGAAAAGTTCGCGAAAGCGTTTCCGCAGGCGATGCACCGCGCTGCGGGCGGAGGCAGGCTCCATCTTCAGGGCCTTTGCGAGCGTCTCGTAGTTCGTGGCACCTCTCTCCGTGGTGAGGCTGGGTTTCAGCTCCTCATACACGGCGAGACGCTCCGCCGCCTCATACTCGAACCGCAGGCGTTTCATGACAATCTCCAGCAGCGAGAGCGCCCAACGTTGATCAAACAAGGTCTCGCCCGAAACACTTTTCGGATCGGGAATGGGCATGCCCTCCGCCATGGCCATGTCGAGGCAGATGAAAGCGATTTTCCACCGCGCTTCTCCGAGCGGATACGATCCCATTCGTTCGCGAGAAAACGCTTCATCGCCATCAGGAGGAAGGAACGGAACCGTCCCCGCTCGCGATCCGCAGCCGAGAGCCAGTCGCGTTCCAAGAGTCGGGCAAAGAAGGACTGGGTTAGATCCTGTGCATCATGCACCGCGTGCCCCCGCTGTCGGACGTAAGCGTAGAGGGGCGGCCAGTACTGGCGACACAGTGTCTCCAGTGATCGAGTGGCCTCGTCCTCCGACGAGACCCGATCACGCGCCGCCAGCACCATGGACCAGTGTGTCGTGTGAAACGCTGCTTTGTGCGTGAGAAATGAATCTGGAGGATCAGGAGCGGACATCCACTACCATCATAAGCAGATCGACCACTCTGTGGCGCGAAATATTCGCCACCCTCAAGGCCGAGGCCTTCCCGCCTGGTGCGGTCTTTGCCTCCAAAATCGAGGCCCGACGCGCCATCTTCGACTACCTCGAGACCTTCTACAACCGTCGTCGCCGCCACAGCAGCCTCGCCTACCAATCCCCGGAAGCTGTCCTCAAAAAGCACTTCCAAAACCATCCCACCCACCTAAACTAACCAAACACAAACGCTGTGCTTCGAGTCTCCACTTTTTCGGGGGAATTCCACTTACGGATTTCCCCGGTCACCTTGGCGGCGAGTTCGTCCGCTGCCTTCTTTGTCGATCGGTAAAGCCGTTGTCTTGCGGCGGTCGAGGACAAAGCTGCGGGGACGTTGACACAATAGGCCCCCTCATGTTTGGACCAATAGACAGTGATGTTCAGATTTCTCACCCGCTGCCACTCTACTGCCCTCAAAAAGTCAAAATAGAGATAAATTTTAGGCTGGTTTTCTCGGTTTTTTCCTCTGGTACATCTATGCAAAGCGTTAAATACAAGCTCGGTAGTTGCGATTTACCAAAATCAGAATCGCTTGAGTCATCATCAGGAACGGGATATTTCCATCCGTGGCGGCACCGTGGTGGAACAGTCGGGCATCGAATGGCGTCGTGATCCCTGACCGGGGGCACCGCGCTGATGTGGGGCGCAAGGGACCGAGGAGGTCGGTTGCGAGGCCGCGATGGCGCCTCTGGGCGGAGGAAAGGTTTTGTCCTAGGGTCGAGGACTGCCATGAAATTTTTTCTCTGCTCCCTGGCGCTGTTCCTATGCGCGACTGGACTTCAAGCCCAGGACCTGACCGTTGGCCTTACCCAGGATTCCCCGGGATCCGTCAGTATCACGGTGGCCGGTAAACCCTTCGCCACCTATGTTATCGACCAAGCCAACAAACCCTATTTGTGGCCGGTCTATGGTCCCACCGGCAAGGCGATGACCCGGGCATTTCCCATGGCCGAGGTTGCAGGGGAGCAAAAGGATCATCCGCATCACCGGGGGATCACGTTCGGGCACGAGAGTTCCGGCGGGGCCGACTGGCGGTTCCCGGCGAAATGGGATGGTCTCAACGGTTCCGAAGTATACCACGGAGGCGCGGACACTTGGCATGAACGTCGGACCTTCGAAGAATTCATGGAAAATCCCAAGTCGGAGGTGATGGGGCGCTGCCGACTGCCCATTCTTGGGAAGATCCAGCACAAAGAGTTCACCCGATTGGAGGCAGCAGGGGACCATGCGGTGATTGCCGAGGTCTGCGAGTATCTTGACGCTCAGGGAAAACGATTTTACACCGAGGAGCGCCATCTGACCTTTCGGGCGACGGCGACGCAGCGCATCATCGACCTGGATCAGGACTTTCTGGCGAGTGATGGGCCCGTCCGGTTTGAAGACCGCAAGGATTCCGGCTTGTCGATCCGGGTGCCCACCAGCATGGCGGTCGATTCCAAACAGGGGGGGCACATTCTAACCAGTGCCGGCAGAAAAGATCAGGAGGCCTGGGGCCAGCCGGCGGAGTGGTGTGATTACTATGGCCCGGTTGAGGGGGCGACCCTCGGTGTCGCGATGCTGAATCATCCCACCAGTTACCGTTACCCGACACGCTGGCATGTCCGCACTTACGGGCTTTTTACCGCGAATCCTTTCGCGCTGGGGCAATATGACAAGAAACTTGGGGACGGCACGACGGAGCTGAAAGCGGGAGAACGATTAAAACTTCGCCACCGCATTGTCCTCCACACCGGGGATGCTGCGTCCGCCGACATCGCGGGCGCTTTTGCTTCCTATGCCAAGGAAGCGAAGTAGCTCTGCCCTTAAAAATAGCTCTGCCCTCAAGAACCCGATCCTTCCCATGAAACGTCGACAGCTCCTCCAACATGCTTCCCTGGCCCTTGGCGCGGCTGCTTTGACCGGGAACCCCGCCGCCCGGGCCGGACAGTTCACCGGGAAAATACGAAAATCGCTCAAATGGAACATGGTCAGCGAAGGCAAAAATCTGCCGTTGGTGGAGGCCTTCCGCAAGCTGAAAGCCTGTGGGTTCGACGGAGTGGAGCCCAGTTTGGGGGACGTGAAGGAGGACGCGGTCGCATCCTGGATCGCGGCGAGCCGGGAGAGCGGCCTGATCATCGACGGAACGGTCGGCGGACGCACGGAGAACTTGGACGCGGGAATTGCCCTGACCGAGCGCCTGGGCGGTGACTCCATCCTGGTGGTGGCGCGGTATGATCAAACGCGTCCGCTTCAAGAGCAGTGGGACTTGGCCCGCGATCACCTCAAAGCCGCGGTCCCATTGGCGGAAAAGCACGGGGTGAAATTATTGGTGGAAAATGTTTGGGCTACCTTTCTCATCAGTCCTTTCGATATGGTGAGGTTCATCGACGAGATCGGCAGCCCCTGGGTGCAGGTCCACTTCGATGTGGGCAACCTGATGCGCTGGGGAGTGGCGGAGCATTGGGCCCAGATCCTTGGGAAACGCTCCCAGAAACTCGACATTAAGGAGTATGATCTGAAAAAAGCGATGAACGAAGGCATGGCCAAGGGATTCTCGGTTCCCTTGGGGGAGGGGAGTATCCACTGGGCAGCGGTTCGCGAAGAACTCGCCAAAATCGGCTACTCCGGTTGGGCTGCTGCGGAAGTGAAAGGGGGAGATTGGGAATACCTCGCGGATGTGGCCCGGCGCATGGACAAAGTGCTCGATCTCTGATGAGTCACTCCGGGCCCGTGCTGATGGGCGTTTCTGCGGGGCAAAGTCCCTTTTCGTGACCCCGGGGATCAAAATATCGAGATGCGACTGGTTTTTTTCTTGCAGGAAGGCCAAGAATCGCTCATTTGGGGACTTCTTGGAATGATTCAGGGGTGCCCTCGCGGGAAATGAACCATCCGCAGGCACTCAATCGCGAAATGCCTTCGAATTTTTCGAGAAAAACGCTTGTGAAATTTTTCACAAAGTCTTTACTTCCCGCCGAACGACCTCAACGATGGCAAATCTTTTTCCCCGCTGGACCAATGAACTGCCCCTCAAGGCAGTGGTTTGTGTTGCTGCCTTGGGCGGGATCGTCTCCGGACTGGTGGCCTACACCGCGACGCCGAAATACACCCGCGTCGGATACATGCCGGAACAGCCGATCCCCTTCGACCACAGCCTTCACGCGCAGCAGCTCGGCATGGATTGCCGTTACTGCCACAGCTTTGTTGAGCAATCTTCGCATTCCAATCTGCCCGCCGATCAGGTCTGTTGGAACTGTCATGGTCCCGGCAAAGTAAAGCCGGACAGTCCGAAGTTGCAGGCGCTTCGCGAGGCGATGGATGAGTCCTCTGAAGACTACACTGGTCGTCCGGTGGCGTGGGTGCAGATTCACGAGACTCCGGACTACGCTTATTTCAACCACTCCGCTCACGTCAATCGCGGGGTCAGTTGTGTGGAGTGTCACGGTCAGGTCAACGAAATGAAGGTCGTTTATCATGCCAAGCCTCTCAGTATGAGTTTCTGCCTCGACTGTCACCGGAATTCGGAAAAGGTGCTGCGACCGCTCGATCAGATCACCAATCTTGATTGGAAGGCTGAGGATGTCGACAAGGATGCCTTTTATGCCTACCTCGCCGACAAGACCGGTAAAGGGGTTGAGGATTTGAAAAAAGCTGACTCCCACAAAACTTTTGACCGGCTCCTGATTGGTGGTCATCTCAAAGAAGCGTGGAACGTGCATCCGCCGCAGGATTGCACGGCTTGTCACCGCTGATGGCATCACAGGATCGGAACTGCAACTAACGGAAGATTATCAAGCGAATGAAGCGCGTTTGGCACCACCCTGAAGCTCCGAAAACCGGCCGCGCCTATTGGCGCAGTCTGGGCGAACTGGAGGGGGCTCCCGAATTCCGGGAATGGCTCGAGCGGGAATTTCCCGAAGGGGCATCCGAATTGGCCCGTGCGGAGGATGCGGGGGATGAGGTTTCCCGTCGCAAGTTCATGAGTCTCATGGGTGCCAGCGCTGCTTTGGCTGGTGTGGGGATGACGGCCTGTCGCCGCCCTGAGCGTCATCTTGTTCCCTTCAAGGAGCATGTTGAGTGGTTGGTTCCCGGCAAAGCTCTTTATTACTCCAGTGCCAAGCCCAGAGTGGGTGGGCGGGGGTGTGATCCCTTGGTGGTGACTACTTTTGACGGTCGGCCGACCCGTGTCGATGGCAACAAGCTCCATCCCACGGTAGGTGCCGGTTCCGATGCCTTTACGCAGGCTTCCGTGCTGGACTTGTATGATCCCGATCGCTCGCGGTCTTTTCGCCGCCAGCAAAAGACTCTGGATGGCGTCAAGGCGGTGGATTCGGATGCTGCCACATTTGAGAAGGACTTTCTGGCAGGTTTTCGCAAGGCCAAATCCGGTCAGGGCGTGGCATTCCTGCTCAGTGAAAGCAGTTCTCCAACCCGGGCCCGCTTGCTTGAGGAAGTTCTCAAGGCGTATCCCGGTGCCGCCGTCTATGAGTATGAGTCTCTGGGGGGAGCCGGACTTGCTGCCGCCGAAATGGAATTGTTTGGCGAAGGGGTTGTTCAGGTTCCTCAATTCGACAAGGCATCCCGGATTCTGTCCTTGGACTGTGATTTTCTGGGTATGGATCGCCTCGGGGAAAGTCCGGTGCGCGAGTTCTCCCTTGGTCGGAAAGTGGAAGGCAATCCAAATGGAATGAACCGCCTATACGCGGTGGAGCCGGGCTTCACCTTGACGGGCGGGATGGCGGACCATCGGCTCCGGTTGTCCTCAAGCCAGATTGGCAAGTTTGCCGTTGTCTTCGCCTCGGAGGTGGCAAAACTCACCGGTGACGCCCTGCTGGGCGGATTGGTGGCCCCGCTGGTCGCGAAAATTCCCACTGCCATTTTCAATACCGATTGGGTCCGTGAGGCGGCCAAGGATCTTGTCGGGAGCAAGGGCAAGGCGCTTGTGGTGGCCGGTTCCCGGCATTCCAAGGAAGTTCATCTTCTGGTGGCGGCCATGAATTCGGCGTTGGGTTCCTATGGTGCCACTCTGGCCACTCTCCAGACCGGTGCCAAACGCCGGCCCGGCATTTCCGAGTTGGTCCAACAGGCTGCCGAGGGCAAAGTCAAAACCCTTTTTGCGCTCGGTGAGACTGATCCTGTATTCGACTCGCCCGGAGATCTCAAGCTGGGCGAGGCTCTCGCCAAAATCGAGAACGTGATCCATCTTGGTACCCGGTGGAATCTCACCGCCCAAGCCGCCCAATGGCATGTGCCGGGTGCCCATTACCTTGAATCATGGGGTGATTTGCGCACCCTGAGCGGTGTGCTTTCGGTGGTGCAGCCGATGATTCTCCCTCTGTTTGGCGGCTTGTCGGAAATTGATTTCCTCATCTCGCTGCTTGAGGCGCCGGCTGATCCTGCGGTTAAGAAGGACCCTGCCGCTCCGGTGGTAGTCGAGGACTCTCCCGCTCTAAAGGCTGTCAAGGCGACCTTTGCCAAGCTTCCCGGTGCTGTTACGGGTGATTTTGAGAAATCTTGGAATGCGGCCCTCCGTGTTGGTTTTGCCAAAGGAACCGCCCACCCGGCGGCAGCAGTCTCTGTGGATGCCTCCAAGTTGGCGGCAGTGGGTGCCATGGCCCTGCCTGACATGCCTTACCAGGATGCGATCGAGGTCAACTTCGTGCCCAGTGCCTCCACGTTTGACGGACGTTACGCCAACAATGGGTGGATGCAGGAAATACCTGATCCCATTACCAAGCTGACCTGGGACAACGCGGCCTTGATCAGTCAGAAATTCTCCGAGCACTTCGATCTGAAGGATGGCGATCTCGTTGAACTCACTGCGGGGAGTGGAGAATCTGCCATTTCCATCACGGTTCCGGTGCTGCGCACACCCGGTCAGGCCGAATTCACCATCTCTCTGGCTGTGGGCTATTATGGCTCACTGGCGTCGGGCAGCGTGGCCAAAGGGGTGGGGACAAACGCCGCCCCATTGCAAGTGATGGCGCATCCGTTGTTCACTCAGGGGGTCACCCTCAAAAAGACTGGTTTCACCCATCAGCTCGCCCTGACTTCCGAGCATTACAGCATGGAAGGCCGGGCCATTGTGCGGGAAAACACGCTGGTTGCCCACGAGACGGCTCTCAAGTCGGAGCATGAAGCCGAAAAGAAGTGGGCCTCTCATCAGGGGATGGATGCGCACGCTCCGGAAAACCTTTCCTTCAAGGTGGGGCCCAATTACGAAACGGGAGAGGCTCATTCCTCTTCCCTGACCATTCAGGGACACGAATTCCGCGTGGATCCCGACCATCAGTGGGCGATGACGATTGACCTACATAGTTGCATTGGCTGTTCTGCCTGCACCGTGGCATGTCAGGCGGAAAACAACATTCCCATCGTTGGCAAAGACCAGGTGATTCGCGGGCGTGAAATGGCATGGATCCGGATGGACCGTTACTTCACATCCCCATTTGATTCCCAAACCGTGTCCGACATGGGTATGCGGTTCAGCTTGGATGCGAAGACCGAGGGGGACAGGCCTGGTCGTCGCCGGGTTGATGACGACCAGGTTGAGATGATCTCGCAACCGCTCGCCTGCCAGCAATGTGAATCGGCTCCGTGTGAAACGGTTTGCCCGGTCAATGCTACTGTCCATACCGGTGATGGTCTCAATGCGATGACCTACAACCGTTGCATTGGCACCCGCTACTGCGCGAACAACTGCCCTTACAAAGCGCGGCGGTTCAACTATTTCGATTTCAACAAGCGTCCTTTGGACGAGCTCTATCGTGGTCCTCTGGCTAGTCCGACCGGACGCGCCACCACGACCGAGCAGTTGCAGAAGAACCCTAACGTCTCGGTCCGCATGCGCGGGGTCATCGAAAAGTGCACCTATTGTGTGCAGCGTATCACGACCGCGAAAGTGGCGGCCAAAGCAAAAGCCCGGGATTCGGCAGGAGTTCAAGTGCCGGCCAACAGCGTGACCACCGCCTGTCAGGATGCCTGCCCGGCGGGATCGATCGTCTTCGGCAATCTCAAAGCGGAAGGTGATGCCATTCTCGCGCTCAAGGACAATCCGCGGAACTACCAGTTGCTCAATTATGTTGGCACACGGCCCCGCACCAGTTATCTGGCCCGGGTCAAGAATCCCAACATGAAGATGCCGGGAGCGGACCGCGTGGGAACGGTCACGGCCAAGATGCACTGAAAACCTTCGTTTAACCGATCATTTTTAACCAGCCGTTTCGATGTCTCAAACAGTGACCAACGCCGAGCACAACGTGCATCCATCCGATCAGGAGGGGATCGCCCGTGAGCCTTTGGTGCTGAACAACCGTTCCATGAGCTGGATCACGAACCGTATTTGCGGAATCGTGGAAAACCGTCAGCCATTGATCTGGTGGATTCTTTTTGTTCCGTCGGTCCTGCTGGCTGGTGTGCTGGGTTTTACGCTGGTTTACCTCGTCTCCACCGGTGTTGGGATCTGGGGGAATAATCAGCCCGTTGCCTGGGGTTGGGCCATTGTCAATTTCGTGTTCTGGATCGGTATCGGTCATGCCGGCACACTGATTTCAGCGATTCTTTTCCTGACCCGGCAAAAATGGCGAACTTCAGTCAACCGCGCTTCTGAGGCGATGACACTGTTTGCCGTGGTGTGTGCGGGGATTTATCCAGGCTTCCACGTGGGACGCTTCTGGATGGTCTGGTTCCTCGCGCCGGTGCCGAATGCCAACGCGATCTGGCAGAACTTCAAGAGTCCGCTTCTGTGGGATGTTTTTGCCGTTTCCACCTACTTCACGGTCTCGGTCATCTTCTGGTACATCGGTCTGATTCCCGATCTCGCCACCATGCGTGACCGCGCGGTGACGAAGGTGAGGAAATTTCTCTATGGCCTTTTTGCTCTTGGGTGGCGTGGTGGTAACCGCCAGTGGCGCCATTATGAGATGGGCTATCTCCTTCTGGCGGCGCTCTCCACACCTCTGGTGCTTTCCGTGCACTCGGTCGTGTCCTTTGACTTCGCCACTTCGATCGTTCCAGGTTGGCATACCACCATCTTCCCGCCGTACTTTGTGGCCGGCGCGGTGTTTGGGGGCTTTGCCATGGTGCTCACCCTGATGCTACCAGTCAGAAAGCTCTATGGGCTGGAGGACATGATCACGCCGAAGCACATTGACAACATGGCCAAGATCATCCTCCTGACCGGAACGATTGTCGGCTACGCCTACATCATGGAGTTGTTCATCAGTTATTACGGCGCCAACAAGTTCGAAAAGGACGCCTTTCACCTCCGTATTTTGAGTGGGCACTACACGTGGGCCTATTTCTGCATGTTTTTCTGCAACGTCATTTCCCCGCAGATTTTTTGGTTTGCGAAAATGCGCAAAAATCTTTGGGTGGTTTTCATCATTGCCAACTTCGTCAATGCCGGGATGTGGTTCGAGCGTTTCGTCATCATTCCCACCTCGGTGTCGATGGACTTCCTTCCTGGTCAATGGGGTTTCTACTCGCCATCCATCGTTGAAAAGTGGATGTTCCTTGGCACCTTCGGACTCTTCCTTTCCCTTTTCCTCCTTTTCCTCCGCTTCCTTCCGGTCATTGCCATTTCCGAAGTAAAAGGCGTGCTGCCGGAATCAGACCCGCACCACCACGATTGGGAAGAAATCAAGGCCCGCCGGAACGCCGCGCATCGCGGATGAATTTGGACTCCAGAGAATTTTAGAAGCGTCAACCTGCCGTGAGCGACACCAAGACCAGCCCGATCCCTTTTGCCTTCGTGGCCGAGTTCGAGAATGCGACCGAACTCTACCATGCGGCGGAACATGTCCGCGATGAAGGGTTCAAGCGCTGGGATGTCCACACGCCCTATCCCGTTCATGGCATGGACCACGCCATGGGGCTTGGCAAGTCCTGGCTTTCTGCCTTGGTTCTGGCCGGTGGCACCACCGGATTCCTGACCGCCCTTTTTCTCCAGTTTTTCACCCAGATTTCACTGTATCCCACCATTGTTCAGGGTAAGCCAGCCAATCTGAGCACTATCCCGGCCTTCTTTCCGGTGCTCTTTGAGTTGACCATTCTTTTTTCTGCTTTCTCCGTTCTGTTCGGCCTTCTCATCGTGATCATGTTGCCCCGGTGGAACCATCCTCTGTTCAATTCGGAACTCTTCAAAAAATTCTCGGACGATGGCTTCATTCTCGTGATCGAATCCCGGAACCGTAAATTTGACGTCGAAGGCACCCGGGCCTTTTTGGAAAAAATCGGCGCCAAGCGGATCGAAGCCGTGGAGGAAGATCCGGTCTGAATTTCCCAGGAGCAACGGTCGGCAATTAAATTACAAACTCTGCAATGCGTTGGTTTATTCTCATAGTAATGCTCCTCGGCGTGATGGTTCTCGCCGGAGTGGGCCATCGTGGACAGAAGTTCACCTCCCGCCCCATCGAGATCTTCCCGGACATGGATCGGCAGTTTAAGCTCAAGACCCAGAAGCCGAGTGAGTTTTTTGCCGACGGTTCCGGTTCCAGGAAACCGGTAGCTGGCACGGTGCCGATCGGTTTTGCAGTGGCAGGAGACGGCGGTCCTGCTGAATTCACCTTCTCCCATGGACCTGAATACGCCAGCACGGGGATGATTGGGGAATATTTTGGAGATGGATTTCCCACGGAATATCCAGTGGACGAAGCCCTGATCGAGCGTGGTCGGGAACGCTTCAAAATCAACTGTTCCATGTGTCACGGTCTTTCTGGCAACGGGGTGGGGATTGTCTCCAAATACTGGACCCTTCCGCCGACCGCCAATTTGCTTGATTCCCGCGTCCAGGCCTTTCCTGACGGGCAAATTTTTTGGACCATCACCCATGGCAAAGGCCTGATGGGGCCCTACAACGGTACCATCGCTGTTCGTGACCGATGGGCCATTGTTTCCTATGTGCGGGCTCTCCAAAAAACCGCACAGCCTTGAACGTTTCCCAATCAACCGATCCTATCTCAAGACCCACTGTGCAGTGCCCCGCACCCAGTAGACATTTTCAATGAGCGCGCTAAAGTCAGCCGAAGATTACAAAACCGGGGAGATTCTCAACTCCGCCAAGGCCGCGCCCATCCGCGTGCTCTTCTCCACCATTGGTGGCGGGGCGACGCTGCTTTTTATTATCGTGGCTCTGCTCTCCAAAGGAGAGTTCCAGAAGGGCATGGCCTATTCCTGGCTTTTTGCCATCGTCTATTTTCTCACGTTGTCTGTTGGCTGTATTTTTTGGACGTTGCTTCATCACGCCTCCAACTCGGGCTGGGGGGTTCTGGTCCGCCGGCTCATGGAAACAGTTGGCAGTGTCGTTCCTGCTTTGTTTGTTCTCGCTCTTCCTATTGTGATGATCCCCGGCATTCGGGATGCCCTTTGGGAATGGTTTCCGGAAACCCATCGAGTCAACGAAGAGTGGGCTGTCCAGAAAGAGGACGTCGTGCGGAAAAAATTTGAAGAAATGAAGTCGGGCATTGATGCCGGACAAAAGGCACTGGATGCCAAGAAAAAGGAATGGAGTGCCAGTTTGGAGAAGGCACAGCCGGGAGAAAAGGCTCGAATCGAAGCTGAAATGGCCGCTGCCGAAGCCTCGCAGGAACGTCTCAAGGAAGCGGATCCCAGCAAGGCTCCCGTCCAAAACGAAGTTGAGGACGAGGCTGAAGCTGAGCATTTCAAGCATGCCTCCCCCGTGCTGGCATCCAAAAGAGGTTATCTCAATCCGGGCTTCTGGTATTTTCGGTATTTCATGTTCGCCATCGCGCTTTCGGGCATCATCTTCCTGCTGCGCTCCTGGTCTCTCCGTTCGGACAGCGATGCTGCGGGCTCCGGGAAGTGGTTTCGTCTCATGAGAAAGTGGAGTTGCGGCTTTCTTCCCTTGTTTGCCGTCTCATGGACTTTCCTCATGTTCGACTGGCTGATGGCACTCGATTACACCTGGTTTTCCACCATGTGGGGAGTTTATCTGTTCGCTGGAGCCGCCCTCAACAGCATGGCTTTCCTGATCATTCTGCTTGTCGGTTTGCAGCGTTCCGGACACTTGCTCAAGGTGGTCAATGCCGAGCATTATCACATCATGGGTAAGCTGATGCATGTCTTCGTGATCTTCTGGGCGTACATTGCCTTCAGCCAGTTCTTCCTCATCTGGTATGCCAACATGACCGAAGAGACCAAATTCTACCTTCTCCGAAATTCGGACGGGTGGAACCTTTACGCCAAGGTGTTCCTTGTGGCCGGTCACTTCTTCCTTCCTTTTGTGTTCCTCCTGATCCGGGCGATGAAGAAAAATATGACCTGGATTGCCGCTGCGGCATTGTGGAATCTTGCGATGCATTTCTTTGATTTGTATTATGTTATCATTCCGGAGCGTGGTCCCTCCTTGTCAGGTGGGGAGTCGCTCTTGGTGCCGTATGCTTGGATTACCGATGTATTGGCATTCCTCGCGGTGGGCGGAATTTTCTGTTACTTTGTCCTTCGGAATCTGGGGCAGGGGAGTTTGTATCCCTGCCGCGACCCGCGTCTGGATGAATCCCTGAACCTGACAAACTGAGGCTGGATCAAGACGAAATTTGTAATGAGCAAGGTTAACAACAACACGGCAGAAAACCGCTTCCGCGCCATCGTGGCTGGTTTTGTTGCGTTCGCCAGTTTTGGCATTGCCACATGGCTGATGCTCGTCATCACCGGGAATCGCGATGAATCCATTCCCGATGCGGTGATCGATAAGCGCGCAGAATTGCGGGCTGACAATTTTGCCACACTGTCCGGCGAGCAGGCTTCCTTGGTCGCTCCCGACAAGGTTGCCGTGGCGATGAAATCTGTGGTCGGATCTTTGGCGGCGAAACCCCCTAAGGCCTCCTCCACGCCGGTTCCGGGAACACCTGCCGCTGCCGCCGCTGCGCCTCCCGCCGCCGCTCCAGCCACGCCTCCCGCCGCCGCTCCAGCCACGCCTCCCGCCGCCGCTCCAGCCACGCCTCCCGCCGCCGCTCCAGCCGCGCCTCCAGCCGCCGCTCCAGCCACGCCTCCCGCCGCCGCTCCAGCCACGCCCGCCATCAAGTAATTTTCCCTTTACCTCTCACCCAAGCAGGACGCAGACGAATGAGTTCGACCTCGCCAGGAGCCAGCCCTCAAGACATGCAGGAGCGCGCCGCCATTGACCGGTCGGTGCGGTTTCCGGTGATGTTTTTCTTCACCAGTGCCGCCGCATGGCTTTTTGCCGCCACCATTCTCGGAATGGTCGCAGCTTTGAAACTCCGGGTTCCCACTCTGTGGGATGCCTGCCCATGGTTGAGCTTCGGGCGGATTTTTCCGGCCCATATGGATGCCCTTATTTACGGATGGGCGATGCAGGCCGGATTGGGGATCATGATTTGGATGATGGCGCGTCTCTCCCGTGTCGAATTGCGCAATGCCACCTACATCATCGTGCTGGGGCACGTCTGGAACTTCGGCGTTGCTCTTGGTGTGCTGGCGGTGTGGTCCGGCTTTGGCAATTCCCGCACTTGGTTGGACTTCCCGTCAATGCTATGGCCGATGTTGGCTGCCACGTACGTGCTGATCGTGGTCACCATACTGGTCATGTTCCGGGTTCGCCGTGACGGACCGGTCTTCATTTCAGAAGAATACCTTGTTGCCGCAGCCGTTTGGTTTCCTTGGGTTTACGTTACTGCAAATCTTATTTTGGGAGCCAAAGGTTCAGCCGTCATGTCGGCGGGAGTTACCGTTTGGTACATGCAGAACCTGCTTTATTTCTGGTTCATTCCGATCGCAGTGGCCATCGCCTACTATATCATTCCCAAAGTGGTGGGGCGTCCCATTTACAGTTACCCCCTGGCGAAATTTGGTTTCTGGACACTCGCCATTTGTGCCGGTTGGATGGGATTTCAGCGTTTTTACGGCGGCCCTTTTCCTGCTTGGATGCCGGCCGTGGGGGGGGCTTCCACGATTTTTGCGCTCATTGGGATCACGGCCATAGCGGTAAACCTGTTTTACACGATGCAAGGGAAGTTTTCCCTGATGCAATTCAGTCCGTCTCTCCGGTTTTCCCTGTTCGGCATGGCCATGTTGCTTCTGTTTGCCGTGCTCTCTGCCTTGAAATCCTTTATCGGAATTTCCAAATATCTGCAGTTCAATCTTTTTGAACTCGGTTTGGACACTTTGGCGATTTACGGTGTTTTCTCGATGGCGGCCTTTGGCGCGATTTACTTCATCGTTCCTCGTATCACAGGTTGTGAATGGCCCCACGGTGGTTGGATC
Organism: Akkermansiaceae bacterium; assembly: GCA_024233005.1. Classification (GTDB taxonomy): domain Bacteria; phylum Verrucomicrobiota; class Verrucomicrobiia; order Verrucomicrobiales; family DEV007; genus JACKQE01. The sequence goes on from JACKQE010000007.1 coordinate 169,578, forward strand.
CGCCGTCACTTCTGGTTCTCCACCTATGGGATTTTGACGGTCCTCGTCGGCATGTTTGCTGCCGGCTTGAGTCAGGGGGCCAGCCTCGACGCGTGGGACACTCCCTTTGAAGTTTCCGTGAAGGTTGCCAAGCCTTGGATCGTGGCGTTGGTTCTGGGCTGGGTTTTCATTGCTTTTTCCAATCTAGGTTTCTTCTGGCAATTGGCATTGATGTTTGTTGGCAAGGGGCGTCGCTCTGAAGGTCCGACGCTCATCCATGTTGCTCCTGGCGAGGCCGCCAGTGCCGAGCAGGCCGCCAACGTTGCCAAAGGAACCGCCCACGCCTAATGAAGACCGAACGCTGCGAACTTTGCCGCCTCCTGACCCGTCTGGCTCTTGCCTTTGCGGTACCCTGGCTGTTGCTTGTCCTGCTGCCTTATTTCAGGCTCAGTGGCATTGAGCCTTCTCGCGAGGCTGCCTTGGCGGGCCAGGACTATGGTCCCGCCCGGGCCATATCCGCTTCAGCGGGTGAGAAAGTCTATGCCCGTGAAGGCTGTGCTTTTTGCCACACGCAAATGGTCAGGCCCACCTTTCTTGGATCCGATGTCTGGCGCCCAGGTTGGGGAGGGGATGTGGCCGCCAACCGTTCTCGGGAAACGCGCCCGGAGGATTATCTGGGAGAGACCTACGCCCATCTTGGGTATTTAAGGGTGGGGCCGGATCTGTCCAATTTCGGAGCGCGCCTCCACGACCGGGCCGCTATTCACAAGATGATTTATGCTCCCAGTGCCGTCTTCCAGCCGATGGAAAACGCCGGTGAACAAACCGTGATGCCTGCTTCAAAACACCTTTACCAACTCAAGCCTGTTGTCGGGCAACCTTCCGACAACCGGGTCGATGTCGAGGGCGTGGAGCCCGGTTTTGAGATTCTTCCCTCGGCCGATGCCGAAGCTCTCGTGGACTACCTCATTTCCCGCCGCAAGGATCGTCTGGTGACTGCGCCGAAGGAAGAGTCGGCCCCTGCGGCTCCCGCGCCAGCCCCTGCTGCCGCACCCGCCAAATAAGGATTCAAAGGATGAGCGAGCCAGGTCAGAACATGAATTTGGATTACCAAACCGAGGGGGCCAGAGTCTCCACGATCCACCATGCGGTCCGTCGCGAGCACGCGGAACCGGAGGCCGGTGACGAGCCGGTACGGTTCGGTTGGCTCTTGATCGGGGCTGCCTTGTTGATTGCCGGAGGCGGCGTTCTTGGTACCTACAGTGGAGGCTTTTCACAGGACCAAACCTACGCATTCGCCTATTACACCGGTGCCGGCCCTCGTCCTCCCGGCGCCAATGGGGACGATGGTTCCGCCAAAGGTCCTTGGATTGATGTCTGGATGGCAGAAGGCAAAAAGGTTTACGGAAACTGCGTCGCCTGCCATCAGGCCAGTGGTTCGGGGATGGCCGGTCAATTCCCCCCGTTGGTGGGGTCCGAATATGTGGATGGCGGCACCAAACGACTGGCGGCCATCCTTCACAAAGGCCTCACGGGCCCGATCACGGTCGGGGGACAAAGTTACAACACTCCCAACCTGATGCCGGCGTGGAACACTCTCAGCGACGAAAAGCTCGCCCAAGTGGCCACCTACATCCGGCGTTCCTTTGGGAAATTACCGGAGGGTGAAAGCGGAGTCGTCACCACCGAAATGATGAAATCGGCCCGTGAGGAATTCTCGGGGCTGCCTTCACCGCTTCCCACTTCAGAGTTGGCCAAATTGGATCCGGCCGCCCATTTGCCCGGTGCCCAGGTTGATTTGGAAACAGGAGATCCTCTTGGAGCTGCTCCTGCCGAAGGGGAAGAAAAGAAGGTTCCCTGATCAATTTCGAGTTTTTTGCAATCGGCAGTTTTTGAACCGCCGGGACGGTCGTAAAATCAGTCACAGTGTTTTTAAAGGAGATATCATGAGCAGCCACGCCAGCCATGCGGATGATCACGGAGATCATCATCACGATCCGCCGTTTTGGAAGAAATACGTCTTCACGACCGACCACAAAGTCATTGGAATTCAGTACGGCATTGTCTCCCTTCTCTTCCTTGCCGTTGGATTTTTCCTCATGATGGTGATGCGATGGAGCATTGCCTATCCGGACCGGCCGATTCCTTTTCTGTCCTCCATGCCATGGTTTGACTCCTGGCTGGACAATGAGGCCCGTGTCGGCGGTGACCTGTACAACATGTTGGGTGCCATGCATGGCACCATCATGATTTTCCTAGGGGTCGTCCCACTGGCCTTTGGTGCTTTCGGAAACTATGTCACACCGCTCCAAATCGGGGCTCCCGACATGGCATTTCCCCGCGTCAACATGGCCTCCTTCTGGAGCTTCTTCATTGGAGGTGTCATGATGCTGGCCAGTTTCTTCATGCCTTCCGGAGCAGCCAAGGCAGGCTGGACCAACTATTCCCCCATTGCCACGATCACGGATACCCATTTCCTGAACCTTCTCTGGACAGGTGGGACCCAGTGGCTTCTGGCCATGGTGTTCCTGATCACCTCATCACTTCTTGGCGCGGTCAATTTCATCACCACCATCATCAATCTTCGTTGCAAGGGGATGTCCTGGATGCGGATGCCCTTCTTTGTCTGGGCGATGTTGGTGACCGGATTCCTGCTGCTTCTTGCCTTTCCGCCGCTCGAAGTGGCCGCCATCATGCAGTTGCTTGACCGGACCACCGGGACCTCATTTTTCATCCCCACGGGGCTAAATGTCAATGGGATGCCAATGGATGCGGCCGGTGGCGGCAGTCCGTTGCTTTATCAGCATCTCTTCTGGTTCCTGGGGCACCCCGAGGTTTACGTTCTCATTTTGCCAGCCATTGCCATTGTGGCCGAAATCATACCGAACAACACCCGCCGACCGCTTTGGGGCCACCATACGATGGTATACTCAGCCATGGTTCTGGGGTTCTTCAGCTTCATTGTCTGGGCGCACCATATGTACATGACCGGGATGGGGGCGGGGGTGACCACGTTCTTCCAAACGGTGACCGTCTTGATCTCGGTTCCGTCCGTGATCCTGATCACCTCGCTCATGATCTCCCTTTGGGGCGGCTCCATTCGATTTAACACCCCGATGCTGTTTGCAACGGCATTCCTTCCCATGTTCGGAATTGGTGGCTTGACCGGTCTTCCCTTGGCCTTCAGCGAACTGGATCTGCATTTGCATGACACATATTACGTGATCGGTCACTTCCATTACGTCGTGGCTCCCGGATCCCTCTTTGCCCTGTTTGCCGGCGTCTATTACTGGTATCCCAAACATACCGGTCGGTATATGAACGAGACTCTGGGGCACCTGCATTTCTGGCCGTCGCTAATCTGCATGAACGGGATTTTTGCTCCCATGTTCCTTCAGGGGATGGCCGGATTCCACCGCCGTGCCGTGGACGGGGGCGCCGCTTACGAACAACTATCCCACACCCCCGCGTTGCAATGGCTGGGCCTTGACATGTCGATGATCGATTTGAATATCGTGACCTCCGCCTCCGCCTGGATCATGGCCATTGCCCAGGTGCCTTTTGTGATCAATTTCTTCTGGAGCGCTCGGATGGGCAAAAAAGTAACCAGCGACAATCCCTGGCAGGCCACCACTCTGGAATGGGCAACTCCGACCCCTCCCCCTCACGGAAATTTCCTCACCGAACCGGTCGCCTGTCGTGACCCTTACGAATACAGCGTTCCTGGTGCGGACACCGATTTCACGCCACAGTGGCAGCCTGATCCATCTGGCACTCCGGAACCGGAAGAGTCTCCCGTTCATCATTGATGCCGGCGTTTATCATCCGCTTTTCCAGTTTTTACTGAAACGCAACAATGGAAATTCCTTACGAAGTCACTCCTCGCCGCGATACCGGCCTGTTCAATTCCAAGATTGGGATTTGGCTCTTCTTGGCCTCAGAGGTCATGCTTTTCGGAGGCCTCTTCTCCGCCTATGTCTTCCTTCGTGTCGGCATCCACGAAGGCATCGACAATCCCTGGCCGGAGCGTGTTCAGGAGCCTTTGCTTGGTGCGGTGAACACGGTAGTCCTGATCGCCTCATCCGTTTTCGTCGTTCTCGCCTGGGTCGGACTAAAAATGCGCCAGTGGCGGACCTTCCAGATCTACATGTCCCTGGTCATCGGCTGCGCGCTCACTTTCTTGGTGATCAAGACCCGGGAATATCAGACCAAAATGGTGGAGCATCATGGGATCAATCTGAAAGACGGATCCGTGATCGAATGCGAGATCCTCAGTGACAACGCCAAGGATCCGATTGAGAAAAGACGCGCAGGCTGGCCTGCCGGGTTCGCTGGTCTGTTCGGTCACGCCAATGGGGACAGTACCCTGAAAGTGCGTTTCTTGGCCGAATCTGTGACCCTCTCTCTTGATTCGGCGTCCCTGCTCTTCATGGACTATGCCGAGAAGGGTGAGTTATGGCCCGCTGCCACCGTGGGTGATCGTAAGATCGATGGGAAATCTCAATGGGAGGATTGGTTTTTCTCCGCCAAGCGGGACATCCTTGCAAAGCTTTCCGAGGCCCGTTCGCTTCGCCGGGATTATGTCCAACGGGAAGTCCTTGGCAAGTCCCGTAAACTGGACGAAGTCCTTCTCGATAAGGATCTTCCTGCCGTCAATGTGGAAACCAAGGTGACCATCAAGTTTGATAAGCCATTGAAGTTCAATGTGCCTGGATCATCCAGGACGGCGTCTCACACGGAGTCATCCCTCAGTTTTGTGGATGGTACCCAACTTGCAGGAGCCTTGGCCGAGGGAGGCGATATGATCGAAGTGCTGGTGCATGGGATGGATCTACAACGTCTCCCGATCTCGCAGCAGATGTCCGCCAAGGCCTGGTCGCTCATTGTCGACGAACACCAGAGGGAAGCCGCGAAGAAGGTTTACAAGGAAGAGCAGGACAAAGTGGTGGCGGAAATCCGTAAGCATTATCCCGAAGGCAAGTTCCCCTCCGTCGAGGAAGAGAGGCACCAATTGGGAAGTCGTCGGGTCAATGTCCTGCACATCCACCTCCATGATCATGCTGATGGAGAAAAACATGGGGAGTCGCAGGAACACGCGGAGCCCAAGAAGGAAACCGGTGGTGAGGAGAAAGATCCCCACGCAGTGTCCGGCGGGCATTCCAACAATGAATTCATCCTCGCACGGATTCCCCGTTCCGAAGTTCTCTATGCCAGCAATCATGGCCCTTGGTACAACACCTACTACGCGATCTACTTCACGATGACCGGTCTGCATGGCCTTCATGTCTTGGGTGGAGCCCTTGTTCTGGGCTACATGCTGGTTTTCGGCAAGAAGCTGTATCTGAAAAATCCGGAACACCTGGCCAACCGGGTCGAAGTTGGGGGCCTTTTCTGGCACTTTGTCGACCTTGTTTGGATTTTCCTTTTCCCCATCATGTATCTCATGTGAATCCGGGTCCTTCCGGAATCCGAATCAATCCTGTCAGCAAATCATGTCACACGGTCACGAAGATCATTCCAGTCACATCAAGGAATATTGGTGGGTGTTTGCCGCCCTCATGTTTTTCACCGGACTCACCGTGGCCGTTTGGGGATGGTTCGACTTTGGGCGTCCCGGATTCAGCGCGGGCGACTGTGTCGTCGGGTTGCTTATTGCCTGTGTCAAAGCCTCTCTCGTCGGTTTGATTTTCATGCACCTGCGTGAAGAGCGGGGACTGATCTACAAGATTCTCGTTTTCACTTTCTACTTCTTTGCCGCATTGATGTTCCTCTGTTTGTTCGCATTGTCGGATCCGATCCGACCGGTGTTCGGTCTGAATCTCTGAGGATGGACTTATTATGTCACTGAAACACTTCCATCTCGTGTTCATCGTCATCGCGGGGCTCTTCTGTGTTTTGTTTGCGCTGTGGTGCTTCAATGCCGAAGGTGTTGATCCCTCCGTCCGGATCATGGGGTGGGTGAGTCTTGCCGGTGGTGTCGCATTGGCCGTCTACTGCCCTTGGTTTTTCAAGAAGTCCCGGAAAGTGATCCTCTGACCATCAAGATACCGCCGCACTGTCCTCAATCATGAGCCTCTCCTCCCTTGCCTCTTTCTTGATCGCCTGTCCCGCCTGTCTTGGTGCGGATGACGCTTCGACCACGGCGGCAAATTTTGCCATCGGATTCATGTTGGTGGTGGTGGTGGTCATTTTGGGGAGCCTGCTTGCCTTCATCAAGTACCTGTCAAAACGCAGCCGGGAGTTCGGTTCCGACCTTTCCTCTGATCCTTCCTCGAAGAGTTGAGGGTCTTCTTTTTTCTTTTCCAACCAACCAATCGAAATGACGCTGGCTTTTTTGAATGATCTGCTCGGTACTCCCGACGTGGCCTCCGAGCACGGTGCCCAGGTGAAGAACATGGCCGAGGTGGTCCATTGGGTGATGGCCGTGCTGGGAGTGGGCTGGGGAATTTTTGTTTTTTACGCTCTATGGAGATTCCGTGCGAAAAGGAATCCCAAGGCGATCTATTCCGGGGTGACTTCCCACTTTTCCACGCATGTCGAGGTGGGTGTCATCGTGGTCGAGGTCGTGTTGTTGTTGGGATTTGCCTTCCCGCTGTGGGCGGCCCGCGTCGAACGCATTCCTGTTGACCGCAGTAAAGCCGTGAAAGTCCGGGCGGTTGCGGAACAGTTCCGATGGACATTCCATTACGCCGGCCCGGATAATTCCATGGGTCTCACCAAGTTGCGTTCCATCACCAGCGCCAATCCGATTGGCTTGGTGGAGCAAGATCCGAATGCCACCGATGATTTCGTCTCGGTCAACGAACTGGTTCTTCCAAAAGGGCGCACCTGTGTGGTTCAAGTGACTTCCAAGGATGTCATTCATGGCTTGGCCTTGATCCCGATGTGGATTCAGGCAGACGCCATTCCCGGCAAGGAAATTCCGATTTGGTTTGTTCCCACCAAAACCGGGGAATGGGATATCGTTTGCGCCCAACTTTGCGGTCAGAGTCACGCCCGCATGGTGTCCAAACTGAAAGTTATGGAGGGCAAGGATTTCGACAAATGGTACGCGGGCCAAAATCCGTTGCTTCCCAAAAAACCGTGATACGAAAATGGAGAATGGCTGATTCCGAGCGCAAGGGTGGTCGGGGAAGTTCATTCGACAGAGTCCTGCCATCCCGGCAGGCGTGGGAGGAGCAGGATGACTCCTTTCCGGTTTTTCCGGTTTCCTGGCGATGACCTCATTCCAACGCATCGCTCTCACGGCCTTTATCTGCCTGGAGGTTTTGATTTTTGTGGGGGCGGCCGTTCGGGCCTCCGGCTCAGGATTGGGCTGTCCAGACTGGCCGTTTTGCTACGGGTGCCTGGTGCCGCCAACGAGCGCGGAAGCGATCGATTTTACCAAGCTTGACCTGGAAAAGTTCCGCCACAAGGCAGCGCAGCATGGCCGCGATCCCTCCACCATCACTGTGGAAAGTCTGCGCGCTGAGTTCGATCCCGTGGCCACGTGGATCGAATATCTCAATCGGCTGACCAGTTTGCCGGTGAGCTTGAGTGTCCTGGGGATGCTTGTGTATTCGTTCCGGCAGCGCGTCAGAGTGGTCCGTTGGACTTCCTTGGTGGCTTTCGTCCTGCTTCTCGCGAATGCCTGGTTGGGGGCGAGAGTGGTTCTCAGTGGACTCAAACCCGGAACCATCACTTTGCACATGGGATTGGCGATCCTCATGCAATGCGTTCTGGTCTTCACGATCTGGCGAGGAAGCGAGATTCCCTGGCGTTTCGCGGCTTCCCCCAGAGCCGTGCAGGCGGCGGCGTGGCTTTTCCTGCTTGTTGTCATCGAAGGCATCATGGGGAGCCAGGTGCGTGAGCTCACGGATGAGCTAGCCCGAACTCATGCCGGGGAAGCTCGTTCTGTCTGGGTGGGCGAATTGGAGCAGAGTTTGGTCTATTTGGTGCACCGCAGTTTTTCCTGGATGATTGTGATCACCGCCGGATTTTTTTATTTCTGGGCGGCCCGGCCAACCTGGCTGGAGCGTGTCATCCTGGGATTGGTTTTGGCCCAAATGTCTCTCGGCATTCTCTTGGCACGGGTCGGGATTCTTGCCATCGCCCAGATTCTTCACATCGGATTGTCCTCATTGCTGGTGAGCGCCTTGTGCCTCTGGTGGCTTGGGTCCCGCAGGTTCGTTCATCCCACGCTGTCTGCCCCGTGAGTGCCACTTCGTTTCCAAGATTTCTCTGGTCGGCCAGTTTTCGTCCTGGCGCCTCCCCGGAAGCCTCGTTGGCGGTCGGAACGGTGGAGATCCTTTGCCCCGCCTCCAGAGGTGGGCTATGCTGGCCGCACGGAAAATGACCAAATCCACCGTGACCGACCAGCTTACAACGATGGGGCGTCCCCAGGCGGGTGACTTTGCCGCCTTGACCAAGGCCCGCCTCAGCCTGCTGGTGGTGGTGACTTCTGTTTGCGGGTATATTGCGGCTTCTCGTACTCTGGGCACGTTTTCTTGGGGGATGTTGGGCCACACTTTTTTCGGTACTCTGCTGTGTGCCTTTGGAGCCGGTGTTTTCAACCAAATCATGGAGGTCAAAGAGGATGCCCTGATGCACCGGACGGCAGACCGTCCCTTGCCGGGGCGTCGGATTCCGGTCGCGGTGGCGTTTGCTTTGGGATGGGTGTTGTCAGGGTTCGGAATCATCCATCTCGGAGTCAAGGTGCACCCTGTTTCCGCCGCTTTCGCTGCGCTCACTTTGGGAACCTACCTCTTCATTTACACCCCCTTGAAGCGCTACTCCGCCTGGAACACGGTGGTAGGTGCGGTCTCGGGGGCCTTGCCTCCGCTGATTGGGTGGGCCGCCGGAAGCGGAGGTCAGTGGCTAGGGTGGGGCCCTGCCTATTTCTTTCTCCTCCTCTTCGGCTGGCAGATGCCTCACTTTCTGGCAATCAACTGGATGTACCGGGATGATTACATCCGGGGAGGGTTTGTTATGTGGTCCAATCAGGACGACTCCGGGCGACGCACCGCTGTGTTGGCACTGGTTTTCTCCTGCTTGTTGGTGGTGGTCGCGCTGCTCCCCAGCTTGGGCGGCTTGGTTCACGGATGGGCCTTGCCCCTGTTGGTGGCCCTTGCCGGATGGACTGTGTGGCTCAATGTGGCCTTTCTCCGCGAGCCCAACCGTGACCGGGCACGGCGCTTGTTTTTCTGGACACTGGGGTATCTTCCTTTGACCCTGATGGTTGCCCTCTTCGGATGGCGTTCCCCCGCCTTGCCCTGACCTCCGCCATGACCGAAACACCCCAGACCACTGAAACTCCTCATGCTCCCGGACCTTCCGCCCCCTTGGTGGTGGGCGCCATCTGGACCACCGTGGCGGTTCTCTGCGGTATCGCCATCATGGGATCCATCTTTGTCACCAAGGCCTACCGCAACCGTTATCTGGCAGAACAGAATGCCGAAGCCACATCGGGACGTCCAAGGATTTATTCCCGATTGGAAAAGGATCTGAACGCGATCAACCGGGACGGCCAATCAGTCAGTCTGAGCCAGCTCAAAGGCTCGATTTACGTCCTCGCCCATCAGTACACCACGTGCCCTTCCGGGTGTTTGGGCGTCGCTTCCCGGCTCGCCGATGTCTATCAGGAGTTCGGGAAATGGGACGGGTTTCATATCGTCTCCGTCACTGTCGATCCTGCGCGGGATACTCCCGAGAAGATGAACGCCTTTGTCAAAAAAGCCGGGGTCGATCAACCCAATTGGTGGTTTTTGACCGGCGACGAAACTGAGATCCGCCGTTTTATGGTGCGCTATGCCCAGTTTTACGGCACGAAAACCAACACCGATCCCGCGGAGATCGCGAGCAATGGTCTGTATGCCCATGATCTTCGGGTGGCCCTGATCGATGGGGGTGCCCATGTCAGGGGCTACTACCAGTTGTATGACGAGGTTCGCGGTGAAGGCGAATTGAAACGCCTCAGCCAAGACATCCGATATTTATACCAGGAGCGTGAAGAAGCTCGCAATGCTTCCGATGCTGCCGAAATTCCCAAACCGGAGGTTTCCCTGCCATGACGTTCCCGGCCACCCTTGCCGTGACTCTTCCCCAGGTCAATGCGACGCTGAATGGTCTCTGTGCGGTCGCTCTGCTGACTGGATTTGTGTTCATCAAAACAGGACGGAAGAACGCCCACATTGCGGCCATGATCACCGCCTTGTTGTTGTCGGTCGCCTTCCTGACCTGCTATGTCTACCACCACCTGACCACCCAGCTGATCACGGAATTTCCCCGGGAGTATCCGGTGGCCCGGACCATCTATCTGGGGATCCTGATCCCGCACATCATCATGGCCATTGTGATTGTGCCTCTGGTGCTGCGATTGGTCATTGCTGCGGTCCGGAAAAATTTCGCCATCCACCGTGCTGTGGCCCGCTACACGTTCCCTGCCTGGATGTTTGTTTCAGTAACCGGCGTGCTCGTCTATTTTATGCTCTACGTGTGGTATGGACCACCCGCGACCCGTCTTAAAAGGGAAACTGCGCTTCCAGCCTCCGCCATGGTGCCACCCGAGGAGCACACGCTGTCCCGGAAAGTGGAAGCTCCGGTGAAAGCCTCCCCTTTAATACCCCTTTCCGCTCCTTTGGTTGGCGGGGCCGAATCAGGCGCGGATGCCCAGACCGGAGCGCTGCGATTCGACAAAAACCTTTTGGAAATCCAGGCTGATCCGAAGGACGACCAAGTCACCGGAGTGTGGAAAGTGACCAACGTGTCCGACCATCCCGTGCTACTCAAGGAGTTCGAGACCTCCTGTCATTGTGTCAGTGTGACGCAGGGAGCCATGACCTTGCAGCCCGGGGCGACCACTGAAATCACGGCGGTGTTCGATATCGGGAACCTAACCGGAACCGCAGAAAAAGAGGTCGTTGTGATGACGGATGATCCTGCGGCGCCATCCCGGAGTTTGACCATGCGGGTCCAGGTGCCACCGGTTTTCGTGTTCGAACCGAGCCTTGCAGAGTGGCGCGTCGGTGAGGCTCCCCTGCCTAAGACCGTTCGGCTCAAGGTGGCAGGGGACACTCCAATCAAAGTGACGGAGATCACCTCTTCCCGGCCGGCCATCAAGGTGGAATTGGAAGAGGTGGAATCCGGTCGTGATTACCGCATCAAACTGACGCCCTCATCAACCGATGACACCCTCCTTGGGATGGTCAAAGTGGTGACGGATGCCACCGTCCAGAAGCATCAAAAGACGCTCTTCTTCTTTCAAATTTCGAAACCCTGATAAGTTCCGGTTTCCAATGATGACTCTTTGCGTGCGATTCTGGAGGTGAGCTTGAAACGCCAAATGTGGCATGTTTTGCTGGCGAGCCTGGCCCTCACGGTGATTTTGCTCGCTTTTCATCCGCAACGTCCCCCGTGGTACCGGATTCTCGAAAGCGGACAGTTCGACATCAGTCCGGCCAAGGCTGCGACGCTCGCGGCCGGATCGAATGGGGTGCTTTGGATCGACTCCCGTTCAGCGCCAGAATACATGGAAGGTCATCCAGTAGGGGCGCTCCGTCTGAGCCAGGACCAATGGGCCGAACTTGCGGGGCCCCTGTTCCAAGCCATCAAGGGGCGGCCTCCTGGTCAGCCGATCATTGTCTTTGATGATGGGACCGGTCAACGCAGTGCCGGAGTGGCTGACAAACTTCGTTTTGAATGGGGCGAGGAGCCCGTTTTTCTACTGAGAGGTGACTGGAAAGAACTCTGACCAGCAGGTCATTGGAAAGGGTCTACTCACCTCCTGCCTGCGCGTTCCTCCGGGAATAGGAACCGCAAAAAGGGATGTGGTCCGAAATTCCTTTTTTCTTTACCGAGGCAGATATTCGGGCACATTGGGGCGCCAAAACCGTTTAATCCATTCCTAGATTTTTTCCTGCACCATGAAGCGTTACACATTTCGCCTGTTGGCTCCCTTGGCCTTTGCCTCGTTCCTGGTTTCCTGTGGCGACTCCAAAGAAGTCGTGGCAGCCTCCCCAGTCAAAGAAGACACCAAGCCAGCAGCTCCGGTGGCGAATTCCGATGCCCCTGCCGCTCCGGTGGTGGCTGCCAAGGTGGAAGTCAATCCCGCGCAACTCGGCGTGTTTGCCACGCTTCCGGCGGTGGTGGAGAATCCGGACAATCCCGTGACTGACGCCAAAGTGGCTCTCGGTCGGATGCTCTACTACGACAAGCGCCTTTCCGCAGACAACACGGTGTCCTGCAATTCCTGTCACGACCTTGCCTCTTTCGGCGATGATGGTGCGAAAAATTCCAGCGGTATCAACGGCCAGCACGGTGGGCGCAGCGCTCCCACGGTGTACAATGCCGCGTTGCATCTCGCTCAGTTCTGGGATGGACGGGCCAAGGATGTCGAAGAGCAGGCCAAGGGGCCGGTGCTCAATTCGATTGAAATGGGAATGCCTGACGGAGCCGCCGTTATCGCCAAGTTGAAGGCGATCGCGGGCTACCCTGAGAAATTTGCGGCAGCTTTCCCGGGTGAGGCCGATTCCATGACCTATGACAATCTGGGCAAAGCCATCGGGGCGTTCGAGCGGAAGCTTCTGACTCCGGGGCGGTTCGACAAGTTTCTTGCCGGCGATCAGGCCGCTCTGACCGATGATGAGAAACGTGGGTTGAACGCCTTTTTGGCCGCCGGATGCACCGTTTGCCACAATGGCGCCGCGGTGGGAGGGACTCTGTATCAGAAAGTTGGTTTGGTGAAACCTTGGCCGGGAGTCACGGACAAAGGCCGTTCCGCCATCACCAACAATCCTGCGGAGGAGTTCTTTTTCAAGGTGCCCAGTTTGCGAAACATCACGGAAACGGCTCCTTACGGGCATGATGGCCGGGTCGCGACGATCGAGGAGATGGTCAAAATGATGGCCGAGCACCAATTGGGCAAAATGCTCACCGACGACGAAGTGAAAGACATCGTGACTTTCCTCAAGGCTCTCAAAGGCGAGGTCGATCAGGAATACATCAAGGAGCCCGTGCTTCCCTGATGACGTTCCGGTAGCGAATCATTCCTCCCTTCGATGAATCCTTCACTGTGGCGGTTCACGAAGGGAGATGGTGATGGCTTCTTTGGGTTGTTCATTGACAACCTCCTCCAACTTCTTCTAATCCTCACCCTCTGTCCCCTGGTTTGCGGGATACCGGTGGAGGTGGTGACCACGCGGCTCCTTCCCGGCGCCGCGTTTTCCATTTTGCTGGGCAATGCCTATTATGCCTGGCAGGCTTGGCGTCTGGCCAAAGCCGCAGGGCGGGACGATGTCACGGCCCTGCCCTATGGGATCAACACGGTCAGTTTGGTCGCCTATGTTTTTTTCATCATGGGACCCGTTTACCGGCAGACTCAGGACGCCACGCTGGCCTGGCAGGCGGGGTTGTTCGCTTGTTTCCTCAGTGGTGTCATGGAGACCGTGGGCGCATTTCTGGGTCCGGCCCTGCGCCGCCATGCGCCTCGCGCGGCCCTTCTCTCCTCCTTGGCTGGCATCGCCATCACCTTCATTGCGATGGGCTTTGTTTTCCAAGTGTTCGCTTCTCCCTCGTTGGGTCTGTTGCCGTTGCTGCTCATCCTGGTGTTTTACGCCGGCAAAGTCCGCCTGCCCATGGGGTTGCCGGGCGGCCTCGTTGCCGTGATCATCGGGACCGGCCTGGCGTGGCTACTGAGGAGTTGGGGTTTGGATTCTGCCCAAAATGGCGCCGCTCCGGTTCCTTCTTCGTCCTGGGGATTGCATCTGCCTCATTGGGCGGGGGGAGATTTGTGGCATTTTCTCGCCACAGGCCAGGGATGGAAGTATTTCGCGGTCATTTTTCCGATGGGGCTTTTCAATGTGATCGGTTCTCTGCAGTGTCTCGAAAGTGCCGCTGCGGCGGGCGATGAGTATGAAACACGACCTTCCCTGCTGGCCAATGGCCTGGGCACTCTATTGGCCGCCGTTTTTGGCAGTCCATTTCCGACGACGCTCTACATTGGCCATCCCGGATGGAAGGACATGGGAGCGCGCTGGGGCTATTCCACGCTCAACGGGCTTGTCATCACGGTGTTGGTATTGTGCGGTGGCGTCGGCGCGGTTCTACAGGTGGTTCCCTTGGAAGTGACGCTGGGAATCCTCTTGTGGATCGGCTTGGTGATCACCGCGCAGGCTTTTCAGGCTTCTCCCCGTGAAGAAGCGCTCGCGGTCGCGGTGGGATTGGTTCCCGCGCTGGCCTCCTGGGCGCTCTACCTCATCGAAACCACCCTTCGAGTAGCGGGCACCAGTCTGGAGGCGCAAATCTCCCACTTTGGCAGTCAGCTGTACATCCAAGGAGTCATCTCACTGCACCAAGGATTTCTCCTCACTTCGATCCTTTATGCGGCGGTGGTGAGTTTTGTCATCCGGCGGGCCTACCGCACGGCCGCAGTCTGGATGCTTGCCTGCGCGGGCTTTTCAGCGGTGGGGCTGATTCATGCCTACACACTGACCCCAAATGGCGTGGAGAACCGCTTTGGCTGGTGGGAGGCTCCGGAGTTTGCCCTGCCCTACCTGGCCGCCGCAGCGGTGCTGTGGGGCCTTTCTTTGCGCGGGAATGCGTCCTTTGGGGCCGGAAAGGTGTGATCAAACTGAAGAGGCGGCTTTGCCCTTCCGGAATACCTGGGCCAGCAGCACGACCGCGATGGCCAGCAGCGTCAGGTCGCGTGCCATCAGGGCGGGAAAATGGGTTTGGATGTCGACCTTGGTTTTGCCGAAGCAGCCACAGGCAATGTCGAGTCCCCTGAACCAAGCGCTGGCCAGCGCGCCGGTGAAGACGAGCATCATGCCGGACACTGCCATCAAGGCTCCGTCATAAAGACGCCGCAGGAGGATGCCCAGACCGCAGAAAATTTCGAACCAGGGCAGGTAAACGGCCAGCGCCGCCGCGGCAGCCGGCCAAGGGATCAGATGGTAATGCAGGATGTCTTTTGCGAAGTCACCCGGATTCATGACCTTGGTCAGCCCCGCGTAGACAAATATCCCGCCCAAGATCAGGCGGAGCAGCAGGGGAATCACTTTGGCAATGCTTTCCATCCGCCTTTCAATACGTGAACATTTTTGACCCCTACTTCCTCGCGAAGTCTTTTGGCCACCGCATGGCTGGCATCACAACCTCCTCCATCACAATAAACGACGATCATCCTGTCGTCGTCCCATTCGTCGATGAAGCCGGCGACCAATTCCTGCCAATGGTCTTCATTGAGGCTGAGGGCCCCGTCGATGTGTCCGGCCGCGTAACTGGCGGATGGCCGCGCATCGATCCATAGAATTTTTTCCCCGAAGCCCAGGGCCGTTTCGTAGGAGATTTCGTCACCCGGTTCCGTGGCGGCTTTGAGGTTATCCCATTGAATCCCGGCTGAAATGAGGGCCGGAAGGAGCGCCATTCCAAGGAGAGCCGCCATCTGGCGGATGGACTGCGTCATCATTTGATGCGGGCGTAAATGGTGTAGGCCCGGGGTGCATCCGGAGGGTAGTCGGTTTGCACGGTGATTTCTGCTTTGTCCTTCTCGACTGTGGAGGTGGGAGCAATCAGGACGCGGTATTGGGCACCTTCGGTCACGGTTTCCAATTGCACCCCGAATCGCGGGTTGGGTGACGTCACTCCCGTGACATGCACCACCTGTCCCGGTTCGGTTTGCAACGTCACCGCTTGAGGAAGGGGATCCTGCGCCTTTTTCCAATACACAAGGCTGGGGGTGAGTGTCATTGCTCGGTGGATGTAGACCACGATGTTGAGATCCTGGGAGATCCCGTCCACGGTTTTCACGGTGACGATTTTCCGTTGGGCCCCGACGCGATCACCGAAATGGAAGTTGGCGGTCACGACCCCGGACTCACCCGGCAGGTAGGTTTTTTTCGCCATTTCGGCCGTGGTGCAGCCGCAGGAAGTCTTGACCGATTTCACGCTGACCGGGGTTGACCCGGTGTTGGTGAATTTGAAGGTGGCCTCAACATACTCGACTTCGGGGTCGCGCTGGAATTCTTGCCAAGGATTTTCCCACTTGAGTTGGGCGAACGCTGGACTGGCGGCGGCGCAGAAAATCAGAAACAGGAATCGGTACATGTCAGAGAGGGCTCCTTCAGATTAGTTTTGAGAACCGGAAAGTCAATCCATTTCGGCCGGTGTGGGTCTCATGCAACGCGCCCTCATTCCGGATCCTGCGTTCGTCCCGACGAATGCTTCCATCTCCGGGAAACCCTTTGCTGGACGGATGGTCGAAGACCTTGCAGACCGAGAGCAAGGCGAGAAAAAAAGGGTGGCACCCGCAATTGCAGGCACCACCCTTCACCTCCTCAACACAAAATCTTTCCCAAAATAGAGAAGTTACTAAACCACATTACTGTAAAAACCATAATAAAGCAAGATTAAAATATGGAAATTACGAAAAATATTTAAAATTTGGTTTGCCGGTCGTGAGACGATCTCCCAATGGGGGCGTGTCAGGAAATTTTTCTCTGGCCGCGTCCTCTGCTTGAGAGTAGAGGAGACCTCGGGCATTTTAGGCGCAGTTTCCCCACTTCCTGACGACCCAACAATCTTCAATGGCGCCCGATTTGCATTCAGAAAACCGCATCGCGGGTGTATTGGTGCCCTTGTTTTCCCTGAGACGGGATGACGACCTCGGGATTGGCGATGTGACAGCCTTGGCTGAATTTATCGATTGGGCTTCCAGCGCCGGAGTGGGGTTCATCCAATTGCTGCCGGTCAATGAGACCGGTCCTGACAACAGTCCCTACAATGCGATCAGCGCGGTCGCCCTCGATCCCCTGACTCTCGACTGCTCCCCTGGCAAGTTGATTGATTTGGCTGAGGATACTTTTTGGGAAGTTCTCGGACGTCAGAACATGAATCACCTGCGTCGCGGAGGCGTGAAATACGGCGAAGTGCGGCCCTTGAAGCTCGATCTGCTGTGGCGGGCCTACGTGAGATTCCTGGAGGGTCATTACCAGAGAGGCACCGACCGGGATCTGGAGTTCCATCTTTTCTGCGAGGAGGAGCGTTCCTGGCTTGGCGATTACTGCCTGTTCCGGATGCTGATGGACATGGAAGGCGGGAGCCAGCTCTGGACAGAATGGCCGGAAGAATACCGCAGTGTCGGAAAAGCGCGGGAGTATGTGAACCGACTGCTCGACCTTGAGCCGGACCGGGCCGAGCGCCAGCTGGTCTTCTACGCCTATGTGCAATGGGTGGCCCGTGACCAGTGGCGCGCGGTGCGGAGTCATGCCGAGGCCAAGGGAGTCAAGCTGATGGGCGACATTCCCTTTGGCGTCAGCACCTACAGCGCCGATGTTTTCGCCAACCCGGGGATCTTCGACCTGGACTGGTATGGCGGCGCTCCCCCGGAGCGATTGTTCAAAGATGACCCCTTCGTCCAAAAGTGGGGACAAAACTGGGGCATTCCTCTCTACCGGTGGGATGTCATGGAAGCAAACGGGTTTGCCTGGTGGCGTCAGCGGGTGCGCAAAGTGGCGGAGGTCTTTTCCCTCTTCCGCGTTGACCACGCCCTCGGATTCTACCGGATCTATGCATTCCCTTGGAACCCGGCCCGCAATGCGGAGTTTGCTCCGCTTGATGAGGACGAGGCCGCCACGCGGTGCGGAGGGCGGTTGCCGGGATTCAAACCCTGTCCGGATGACACGACGGAGCATTGCCTCTCCAACCGGGCCGATGGGGAGAAATACCTCGCGATGGTCAATGAAGCTGCCGGACCGGCTGCGGTCATCGCCGAAGATCTTGGGATGGTGCCCGAATATGTGCGTCCCAGCCTTGAGTCCCTTCGTATTGCAGGGATGAAGGTCCCTCAGTGGGAGTGGGATGACTATCACCGGATCACTCCGGGTTCCTCCTACCATGAGACCTCCTTTGCGACGTATGCGACCCACGACCACAGCCCGATGAAAGCCCAATGGCAGGAACAGCGTGCTCTCGCCTACGGTGCTCCTGAAGGCAGCGCGGAGCGCAACGAAGCCTGGAGGTTTCTCAACGGACTGTGCAGCTTCGCCGGCATCAACGCCTTTTCCGGTCCGGACGGTTCGTTTCCGGAATACACCGATGCCGTCCGCGAGGGCCTCTTGCGGGGACTGGCCCTCTCCAACTCCCGCTATGCAGGCATCATGATCACCGATTTGCTGGGGTTGACCGACCGTGTCAACGTGCCCGGGGTGCTCGCCGGCGAGAACTGGGTCTGGCGCCTCGACATGACCGTGAAGGACTTGACCCGCAATCCCCACTGGACCGCGATCGCCACCGGTCTGCGCAACATGCTCCACGAGACCGGCCGGTGCGCTGCCGGAAAGTGAAAGAGACCGCCCATTTATTCAAACCAACATCACACCGAACCAGACCACATCCTTCCTTCCCATGAGCAAGCCCATCACTGTCGCCATCACCGGAGCCGCCGGCCAGATCGGATATTCCCTTCTTTTTCGCATCGCCTCGGGAGCCATGTTCGGACCTAATCAAAAGGTCCGCCTGCAACTGATCGAAATCGAGCCCGGGATGAAAGCTCTCGCCGGGGTAGCGATGGAGCTCGACGACTGCGCCTTTCCGCTTTTGGATGGCATGGAGATCACTTCGGATCTCAAGACTGGGTTCAGCGGGGTGAACTGGGCGCTCCTCGTCGGCAGTGTGCCCCGCAAAGCCGGTATGGAGAGAAAAGATCTGCTCAGCATCAATGGGAAAATCTTCACTTCTCAGGGGCAGGCCATCGCCGCCAATGCCGCGTCCGATGTGCGCACTTTGGTGGTCGGCAACCCCTGCAATACAAATTGTCTTATTGCCATGAACAATGCCCGGGAAGTGTCGGCGGACCGGTGGTTTGCCATGACCCGGCTCGATGAGAACCGCGCCAAGTCGCAACTCGCCGCCAAGGCCGGGGTCCACGTCAGTGCCGTGACCAAGGTGGCGATCTGGGGCAATCACTCGGCCACGCAGTATCCGGATTTTACGCATGCGCAGATCGCCGGACGGCCCGCCACCGAAGCCATCACCGACCTTGATTGGCTGCAGGGGGATTTCATCAAAACCGTGCAGCAGCGTGGCGCCGCGATCATCGAAGCCCGCGGCCTGTCTTCTGCCGCTTCGGCGGCCAATGCGGTGGTCGACACCGTCGTTAGTCTCACCACCCCGACCCCCGCGGGAGACTGGAACAGCGTCGCAGTTTGTTCCGATGGCAGTTACGGGTGCGCCGAAGGCCTCATCACCTCCTTCCCGATCCGTTCCAACGGGAGCCAGTGGGAGATCGTGCAGGGGCTTGAGGTGGATGCTTTTTCCCGTGCCAAGATCGATGCCACCATTGGTGAACTGAATGAGGAACGTGCCGCGGTGACCGATTTGCTCCCTTCCTGACTGAAGGGGGGCGTTCCCGGCAGAGGGGACGAAACTTTTCTGCTGGAGGAGGGTTCTATGTTTTGTGGACAACCCCGTGATCCTGCCATGAATGCCAAGTCTTTGTTACTGTTTGGAATGTGCGCCGTCTTGTCCTCCGGAGGATTTGCGGTAGCCCAGGACGGCGGGACTGTTGCCCCGGAGGCGCCCTCACCGGCGGCCGATGGCGGAAGCGGCAAAAAGGCGAAGGCGGACCGCGACCAAGGATCGACCGGAGCTGGGCCTTTGGAGTCCATGTCTCCCGAGGAAAAGGCCGCGTTGCGCAAAGCGTTTGAAAAGGTCTGGGCGGATCCCGAAGTGGTGCAGGCTCGTCATGAGATCAGCCGGGCGACGGAAGCCTACCAGAAAGCACTGCACGAAGCCCTTTCCCAGGTGGATCCCAAGCTTGCGGCAACCGTGGAGCGCATGCGCAAAGCGAATCCTGATGGGCTCCGCGAGCGGTTTCGGGGAAAAAACCCGGACCTGGGTGGTCCTCCGCCTGGAAGCCCGGGGAGTCCTGGCCTCCCGGGAGGCCGGCCCGGACTCCGGGGTGGTCTGGACATGCTGACGACTCCGGGATTCCTCGGAAAGTTGGAGGAACCCCAACGGAAATTGTTTCTCGAGACCAGTGAGAAGGCCCGCAAAGATCCAAGGGTCGAGAAGGTGATTGGGAAATTGCAAAAAACCCGGGAATCCGAGGATAGTCTCCGAGAAGAACGCATCAAGATTTATAAGGAACTTCGTCGTTCCTATTACGACGTGATGATGGAGCTGGAGCCGGGACTCAAGGCCTTTGTTCCTCCCACTGTTATGGATCCCCCCAAACCGCCGGACAAACCCGGAGACAAAGGCGCGCCTGGCCCAGGCTCACCAATCAAGCCCTAAGACTTTCGGCCCTCGGCCCTTCCCAATGAAAAACTCAATCGCTTTCGTTCTTGGCGCCACCTTCGGACTGATGTCAGTCCTCTCCTTGCAGGCCCAGGACAAACTGCCGGAAACATGGCTCGCCACACCGGGCAAGCTCTTGTTGTCGGAAGACTTCGCCAAACCCGTGGAGGCTGCCATCATGGCAAAAGGAAAGCCGCCGACCAGCGGTTGGCGGCTTCGCCCGGGCCAATGGGAGTTTGTTGGGGGAGCCATGAAAGGCACGGAACTCAAGGCCGACAAACACGGAGCCGTGGCTCGTCTGCCCCTCGCCTTCACCAATGTGGTGGTGCAGTACGAAGTCAGGCTCGATGGGTGCCGCACGACCACCTTCAGTGTGAATGATGCCAAGGAGCACGTCTGCCGTGTTCTCATTACCCCCGCCGGATTTTCTGCCCAGAAAGATGACCATGACCATGACGGCCCTGACAAGGCTGAGGTATTCGGAAAAGCTGCGCTGAAGATTGCCCAGGGAGAGTGGAAAACGGTCACCGTGGAAATCGTTGGTGACGAAATGGTGGCCCGGATGGATGGCAAGGTCTTGAGTGGAGCCAATCCTTTGATCGCTTGTGAAAAGGCCAATTTTGGATTCACCGTGTCCGGAGAGGGCGCTTCGTTCCGTAACCTCCGGATTTGGGAAGCGACGGCGAATCCTGACTGGGCGAAACACAAAGCGGCTTTGTCGGCCGCTTCCGGGGCCCAGGCAAACTGAGCCTTGCCAACGCTTTACCCGTCTTGGGTTTCCCCGCTATTGGCGGGCCGGGCGAGCCCCGGACTGAGCTGGTACCGCATTGCGGAGGAGGCGATCCGGTAGAGCAGTTCCAATCCGCGGGCTGGAGGGGTCTCGATCCAGTAAGGGGGCCTGACCAATTTGAGGGTGGGCGATTCATCATCAGGGGCGATTTCGGCCTCGAGATGTCCCCAGCCGGAGGGCAGCTCGCTGTCCCGTCGCACCACGCCCGGCCAAGTGACGAGGTAGAGCAGATTGACCGGAGCATAACGGATCAGACGGTGGAATTTGGTGCGTCCGGCCAAAGCCTTTTCGAGGCGAAGCAAATCCCGAACCGTTTTTTGATATCCCAGGTGCCGGATGCTGGAAGAGCGATCGGCATCAAACTCCGGAAAAAGTGTCCCTCCCTGCCGGAGGTCGGGATAGTGTCCCAGCAACAGATCCTCAAGGCGGTTCCGTCGCTGCTTGAGTTGTTTCAAGCGGATCCAGCCCTCCTGTTCAGCCGCGGCATCCTTCAGAAAATCCGCGCGGGACTGCTTGCATTCGAAAACGGCACTGGCTCCGATCTCGGGCTCACCGGGGCGGGGACGGTCAAGTCGGCATGCGGCGGCATCGGCTCGATAGGGGCTTGTGGGAATCCGGATTTCCATGCCCACCGCCCGGTAGCCCTGTTCTCGGGCCCACCGACAGGCGGCCAGTTTCAGCGCGCGATGGGCCGCACTTTCACCTCTGCTGGAACTCACGATGATCAGGGGCTGGCCGCCAAGCGGAAAGGATCCTCGCGTTTCTCCCGGGAGCCGACCTCAGGCCTCCCGCTTGCAAAGACCGTGGAGTTGTTCGTAGACATCCGGGGCGGTGATCGAAGTGCCTTCGGGAAGGGATGGGAAATTACCGATGAGAACTGGCCAGTTGTCTTTTCTTTCCGGGATGCAGCCGTGGGAACCTTTCACCAAGGAGGCATCCAAGGGAACCACGTCGAACAGTGTGCGCATGCCGAAAGCGCTTTTCAGTGCCTTGAAACCAAGCCGGAATTTGAGCCCGGATTTCTTGGCGGGATCGAAAAACAGTTCGCAAGGGTCGTACCCCGGCTTGCGGTGGATGTCGACGGTGCGGGCAAAATCGGGAGCCCTGCGGTCCTTTTCCCAATAATAATAAGTGAACCAGCTGCGGATGTTTGACACCGCGATGAGATCTCCGGAACGGGAATGCTCCAGTCCGTGATAGCGACGCATGGAACCCTCGATGACGGTGGCGACACCGGTGGTTTCCTCCACGGTGCGGCGCACTTCGTTTTGGATCGAGGGATCGTTGACATAGATGTGGGCGATCTGGTGGTCGGCGATGGCAAAGGCTTTGCTCGCTCCCAGATCCAGCACATCGCGTCCCAGTTCGTCTTTGATGGCGAGCCAGCCTTTGGCGCGGAAAATCCGGTTCAGATGGATCGGATGGTCCACTTCGGTAATGCCATACTCCGAGAGCAAGGCGACCTGGACGCCGCGGTTTTCGTAAAAGCGGATCAGGTCTCCGACCACGGCGTCAATGCGGCCCAGATCGATCGAAATATAGGGGTCATTGGGACCGATCCTCTGGAGGTTGTAGTCCAGGTGAGGAAGGTAGACCAGGCTCAGGTCGGGGGAATACAGCTCCTCGACGGTTTTCGAGATCCGGGCAATCCAGTGGGAGGATTCAATGCCTGACATGGGCCCCCAAAAGGTTTGGAAAGGAAACGCTCCATGTTTTTTCCGGAGCGTTTTGCGGAGATCGAGGGGATTGGTGGCAATGTCGAAGACTTTCTTGCCATTGGCACAATAGATTGGACGAGGGGTCACCGACCAGTCCGCCGACGAATACATATTGTTCCACCAGAACAACTTGGCGCAGGTGAATCCCGGCTTCTCCTCGCGGAGATGTTCCCAGAGTTTGCGCCCTTGAACGAGATGGTTGGATTGCTTCCAAAAGCGGTGTTCGGCATAGTCCCGGTCATACCAACCATTGGCGACAATGCCGTGCGCGCTGGGCCGTTTTCCGGTGAGGTAGGTGGCTTGGGCGGTGGAGGTCACGGCGGGCAGCACCGGTTCCACATGCACCATCCGGTTCGGCCGGCGACGGGCGAAATCCATCATGTTGGGCGTGTTTTCACCCAAATGGCGGGGGGTGAGGCCGACGACGTTAATGATGGCGGTTCGATTCACGCTGTTGGAAAGAAAATCAGAAAAGAGGAATAGTTAGGTGGAGGCGCAATCGCGTGCCAATCTACACTTCGTCCAAGAAGTTGGGAAAGGCTTTTTCGCCTCTTTTTCCACGATATTTCCTGGGCTTGCCTCTGAAAGTGTCAATTCCGCAACCTTCTGCGGACGATGCGGTTCTGTGCTTCCTGATCGCCCGATTCAAGAGGGTTGGGAGAGAATGACGCAATTCCTGCGCCAATCCCCTCATTCCGGGAATGGGTCAGCGGCGGAACCCGAGAAAAAGGCCGGCACCACTCACTGCTGTGGTGGGCAGGAAACCTTTGCAGAAGGTGGCGAGGGACTCGGTTTGATGCGTCACCCATTCCGCGGCTGTGGCGGTGAAATCGCTGTCCGGGCCCCAAAAGGGCTCCATGATTCCGTAGTGGACCAGCAAGGCAACGAGGACCCCGATCACGCAGGTCACGCTGATCACGGTTTTGACAAACCAGCGCAGCAGGATCCCCAAGGCCATGGCCAGACCAAATCCCGCTCCGAGGCGTCCCACGGCTCCCGTCCAGGTATGGCCCGGCGCGGTTCCCGCCTGCAAGGGCGCCGCTGACCGCTGGGCCGGGACAATGGAGTCGTTCCGGGTGTTCCGTTCCGGATGTGAGGAGGCCGCCTCTTGGGGCGCTGAGCCGGGATCTTCCAATAGGGCCTGGTAATTGCTGGCCCCGACGCCCGCCAGACCCAGAAGAGCCGACAGGGAAAGGATTTTCCGTTTCCAAAAGGGCAGGCTGTGCCAGCGGGGGAGGAGTCCTTCGATAGGGGCGAGATTCATGAAAAGTAAGGTGCCCCGGAACTCACGATTTGCCAAGCGAGCGGAATCGAATCCAGGGCATCTGGCAGGATCCCTGGTGGAACCCGGGCGAATTTTGAGTAAAATAACTTTCATCCTCCCATCTTTCACGCTGTGCGTGCCTGGCCATGCTGGGGAGCAATGCGTTGCCGCCAAACGTTATGCGACGACTTCTTTTCACTTTTCTCGCCTTGGGGTTCCCTTCCTGGGCCTCCGATCCATTGGAGATTACCAAAGACAATGTCCGGTCTTGTTATCGCACCTTCAGTCGTCTGACTGAGAAACCGTGTTACGTGGCTCCTCTCACGGCCCTTTTGTGCCGCCCGCCCGACAAGGCAGTGCTCGATCGGGAACTCGCTCTGACCGGACCGCACACCCGGGTGGCGGTCCATTTCTATGCCAATCCATCCGCATTGGGTGCCATCGTTGCCAAGGTCAAGGTTTTCCCTCCCGGTTCTGTCATCGTGAAGGAAAAACTCAGTTCCCAAAAAACGGTGTCCGAGGTCGCGGGGATGATCAAACGTGAGGCAGGCTACGATCCCCGCAATGGCGACTGGGAATTCTTCTTCGACGCGGCAGACGGAACCTTCTCTACTGGAAAACTCACCAACTGCATCGAATGCCACCGCCGGGCCGATCGGGATCATGTCTACCGTCTCTGGGATCTGCCTGCGACCAAACGAGAGGTTCAGTGATCACGCCAATTCCCGGCCGATTTCATCCACGCGGTACCCGAATCCGGGGCCGGCGAGAGTCGAGAAATCCACCACCCCCTCACGGCGTCGGTAGAGTCCGCCATGGACCTGCTCTTCGGGCCGTGAGGCTTCGGGATAAAACTGCATGGCATTGCATTCCACTCCCATGATCGTGCCGGCATGGGCCGCGAGGAGGACATGGGGCACCATCGCCAGCATGGGATTGGTGAGATCCTGCACCATCAGCGTCATCCCATGGGCTTTGGCCCAGCACAGGCTGAGCAGGGCTCCGGTCTGGGTCTTGCAGGTCTTCAGGGCGACCCCGGTCCATCCGAGGGAACGCCCGAGACGGACATACCGCCAGTCGTGCGCGCTTTCATCCATGAAGAGGGGCTTGCGAGCGCTGACGCTGCGCACGTCGATGCGGTGGGCCTCCAAGTCGTAGGGGAAGGGTTGCTCGACGTAGAGAATGCGCTGGTAGGTCCGGGGATGTTCCTCCTTGAGCCGGTCGAGGATTTCATTGACATAGGCCGGATCGGTCACAGTGCAGTTGAAATCCGCCGTCAGCCAGTCGACGTCCTCCTCCTCGGCGATCCTTCCGATGCGGACGGTGCGCTCATAGTCCCAGTCCTGGTCGTTTCCGCGCAACTTGATTTTCAGGCAGTTCAACCCATCGCGGCGGATCCAGTCCCGCAACAGCACGGGGTAGCCATCGTCCGGTTCGTCGCCTTTCAAATCAGGGGCTTCCAAAGGATCCAGTCCCCCGACAAGATGCCAGACCGGCAATCGGCTTGGCACGGGAGAGACGAAATAGTCGGCCGGGTATTTTCCGGCAAACAGATCCGCCGGCGCATCTTCGGCAGGCTCGAGAAAGTGTGAGAGATCCTGCGACAGGAAGTCCGGCCCGTAGGTCTCATACACCGGTCGGTCGTGGAGCCGCCCAAAGGCGTCGTGCGCGGCAATGTCGAAAAGGGAAAAGCAGACGAGGGCGCCGAGATGGGGGAAATGGGCCGCGGGGGCACGGTTGGCATTCAACCTGGCGCGCAATTCCTCAAGCCTCGTCTCGCTATAGGCGTGGCCGATCTCGAAGGCATGGCCGGAAGTGGCGTGGAGGGGGAAATCCTCCGCCAGTTGCTTGGTGAAGGCGACCATCACCTCGAGGCGTTCGTCATAGGTCAACGCGGCTGGCCAGACCCAGCCGACACTGAGCGGGGTTTCCCCCCAGCCTTCGGCTTCCCGGCCGTCGGTCCCGCGCACCCGGAGCCGCACCCGCGCACATAGTGCCGAATCCAGCACTTGATTCCCAAACTTGAGTGGCACCCGCATGGTCACCGGGAGGAAGAAAAGTTCGGCACCGACAATGGTCATGGCGCGGGAGGCGGAGGCTGCAGCTGTGGCGTTTGGCATGGTGAGGGGAGATAAACGCGCCACTGACACATTGCAATCCGGTGTTGTCCGAAGTGGAAACGCTCACAACGGCAAAATGGCCTGAGGTCCTTACCCAGACGGAAATGGCGGCACCGTTTTCGGGTAGCCAGCCAGCTCCGGCGAATTGGAAGGCGGTTCATTTTCCCGTGCCTGCCTCCGAATTCCGGGGTCAAATTTTACTGGTTTCGATAATTGTTGAAATCAGGCTGTCTTTCCCGTTGCGGGTGAGCCATTTTGCGGTTCACTCCCCGTTTCCCGGTGTCGCAGGAAGCCGGGTGGGACTTTTTTCATGAGCGATCATACAGCAGCAGGCAGCCCGACAGACGCGGACCGGGCGAAAACTCATTTCTATTTCATGGGCATTTGCGGCACCGCCATGGGCGCGGTGGCTTCGGCTCTGAAGGTGAAAGGTTTCCGGGTTTCCGGATCCGATGCCAAGGTCTACCCGCCGATGTCGACTTTCCTCCGGGAGCAGGGCATCGTGCTGACCGAGGGATACAACGCCGCGAACATCCCGGCCGATGCCGACTACATCGTGGTGGGCAATGCGTTGGGGCGGGGCAATCCCGAGGTGGAGGAAGTGCTGACACGCCGTCTGCGCTACCGGTCGCTCCCGGAAACGTTGAAGGAATTCCACCTTCAGGGCCGGCACAATTATGTCGTCTGCGGCACCCATGGAAAAACCACCACCACCTCGATGCTGGCATGGATGCTGGAATGCGCCGGACTGGCCCCCGATTTCATGATCGGGGGACTGCCTGAGAATTTCGGCCGGGGTGGCCGCCTCCAGGGCTCGGACTACGTGGTCTTGGAGGGGGATGAGTACGACACGGCCTTTTTCGACAAACGTTCCAAGTTCGTCCACTACCTGCCCGAGGTGGCTCTCGTCAACAATATCGAATTTGATCACGCGGACATATTCGACAATCTCGAGGCCATCATCAAAAGCTTCAGTCACATGGTCCGGCTCGTCCCTTCGAACGGGCTCATCATCGTCAATGGTGATGACAAGAACATTGAAAAGGTCATCGCTTCCGAAGCCCATGCTCCGGTCAAAAAGGTGGGTTTCGGGGAGCACTGCGACGTGCGCATCACCGGAGTGGCCTACCACGGCGAGGTGACCTCCTTTGTCCTCGATGGCGAAGCCTTCTCGGTGAAAATGCCCGGCGAATTCAACATCCGCAACGCAGCCATGGCGGCCACGGCGGCCCTCCACGCCGGCATCACGGCGGAGCAGATCCGCCGGGCTCTGGAATCATTTGCCGGGGTTCGGCGTCGGCAGCAGGTAAGGGGCACCACAGGCCGTGGCGTCACGGTGGTCGATGACTTCGGACATCACCCCACCGCGATCCGTCAGGCCATCGAGGCCCTGCGGCATCGTTTTCCGGGACGGCGTCTTTGGGCCGCTTTCGAACCCCGCTCGAACACGACCCGGAGGAAGGTTTTCCAGCACGAACTTCCCGCCGCACTGGCGCTCGCCGACGGAGTCTGTGTCTCCGCCGTGGAGAATGCGGCGAAGGTTCCCGAGGACGACCGTCTCGATCCCGCTGCGGTGATGGAGGAACTGCGAAGCCTCGGGAGGCCGGCCTTTTATGAGTCAGGGGCCGATGCCATCGTGGAACGGTTGAAGCAGGAGGTGGGCGATGGCGATGTGGTGGTCGTCTTCAGCAACGGTGGCTTCGACAACATCCACGACAAGCTGCTCGCGGCGCTCTGAGCCTGGCAGAGGCCAGAGACTTGGGCGGCTATTCTGACTGTGCTCCCACGGTGTTCACCGCGATGACCCGGTAGGAGTGTGTTTTGCCCGCTTCCGCGGTGGTGTCGGTGTAGCGCATTTCCACCAGCGGTTGGGTCGGGGTGTCGCTGTACTGCAGATTCTGGAAAATCGGGCGACCAAATGGGTTTTTACCCTGTTCCGGCAAGGTGGCGAGCACCTTGCCATCGCGTTCGATGATGAAACCCGCCAGTCCGCTTTCCAAATCCGCCAATGCTTCCCAAGTCAGGACGTTGTCTTTGACCCGCACCTGGGTCGGGGCCGGAGGCGGGGTGGGGTCAACCAGAGCGGTGTCCTTGACATACTGGGACCAAGCCGCCGCGATGGCTTCGTTGGGCAGCCAGATGGAAGTGGCGATGTCTCCCTTGAAGCTGGCGGCGGGAACCGCCGCGGTGCCAAGGAGCGGGGCCAGTTGGGCGTCGTGAGTGGGCATGGGATGGAGAGGCTCCCCGGCGTGGTCCGGCAGGCGGGCGGTGAGGCAGGCATCGAGCCAGGGGATCGCGAGATAGCGCTGGTTGCCGCACTCGTGAGCCGTAAAGGGATCCACCGCCATTCCGATGAGCGCTCCTTTGGCCCGCATCGCGGTGAAAAACGCTTCATTGGCGGGCCAGACCCCGGCGAACCGGCCTTCCTTTTCGCTGACGCCTTCCTTGGTGCCAAGGTTGCACAGGATCGGAACACCGAGGGCGGCCTCAGGAATGGTGTGCGTCTTGATCGCGGGGCGGGACGCGTTCGCTTCGAGCAGCGGCACGCCGGAGCGTAACCAGACTGCGGCGACGCGCTCCGGATGAAGCAGGACCATGCCCCCGGCCCAATGACCTCCGCCGCTGTGTCCCCAGAGAGCCCACGGCACCGTGGCGAGTTCGGGATGTCCCGATTTTCCAGCAAGATTGGCGAGAGCCTGTTGGAAGGCCTTGTCGGAGCCGTTGCGGGGATCACACCAGAGCTGGCACTCCGCCTTGTCCGGTTGCTCATAGGCTGGCGACAGCAGGGCGCAGCCGTGCTTCCTGGCGAGAGCCTGCCAATGCAGGTCGAAGGCTCCGGTGAGCCCGGACTTGCAGGACCCTTCCCCGCATCCATGCTGGTGCACGATCACCCCGCGGAGGGTTTTGACCTCGGCCGGGATCCACACGGTGTAATTCGCCCCGAAGGCCAGTTCGCCCGGTTCCGAGGAGGCCTCGTGCCGCACCCGGTAGTAGGGAGGTTCCGCCGGAGGAAACACGTCGTAGGGGGCTTGTTGGGCGGACAGCAGGGAGGAGCAGGCGAGGAAGGGAAGGATCAGGCAGCGCATGGGTGGGCAGCAGTGGGGGTTGTCTTCAAACAGGTTCAGCATCGAATAAAAAAAAGCCAACGAAAGGGGAAAGCGCTGGGAATTCCAAACTTACCTCATTCCCATGCGGCGAAGCACCATAAAAGGCACGCCATTGCGGCGTGGACGAATGCGCATCGTTCCGTTGTAATGGGGCGATGCAAACCGATCTCTTCACCACCGCCGCTCCTCGCCGGTTGCTCCTCCAGTGGGCCGGTCTCTCGTTGGCCGGTGCCTGGGACTGGGCCGGGGCAGAGGAGAAAGCCGAAGGGATGGTCCCACTCTGGCGCTTTCCGCGGATGGTGCATGATCACTATCTGCAACGAGTCCGACGTTTCGAGAAGCAAACCTTGGAACGCAAGGCCGGGCTGAAAACCAAAGCGGATGCAGAGGCTTACGTGCAGGACGTCCGAGAACGCATCCAGAAATGTTTCGGACCGTTTCCGGCGACGCGCTCCCCTCTCAATGCCCGGGTCACCAAAACCGTCGAGCGCGATGCCTACCGCATCGAGAATGTCATCTTCGAAAGCCGCCCGGGATTTTTCGTCACGGCGAACCTGTATCTGCCAAAAGGCGAAGCCAAGCGTCGACCCGGAGTGGTCGGGACTTGCGGCCATTCCAGCGAAGGCAAGGGAGGGGAGGCCTACCAGTCTTTTGCCCAGGGCTTGGCCCGCCTCGGTTATGTCGTTCTCATTTACGATCCCCTCGGCCAGGGTGAGCGGGGCATGTATTTCACCCCGGAGGGCCGGTTGACCTATCCTGGCACGACGAACCAGCACAACATGGCGGGCAACCAGCAGGTGCTGGTGGGCGATTTTCTCGGGAGCTGGCGCGCCTGGGACGGGATGCGAGCCCTTGACTACCTGTTGACCCGGCCGGAGGTGGATCCGGCACAGGTCGGAGTGACGGGGAACAGCGGCGGCGGGACCATGACGACATGGCTCTGCGGGGTGGAGGCTCGCTGGAGCATGGCCGCTCCGAGCTGTTTCGTCACCACCTGGAGGAGGAACTTTGAAAATGAATTGCCACAGGACAGCGAGCAGTGTCCGCCACGCAGCCTGGCCTTGGGCCTGGACATGGACGACTACCTCGCTGCGATGGCTCCCAAGCCGGTCATCATCCTTGCCAAGGAGAAGGATTTCTTTGATGTGCGGGGATCCCGGGAGTCCTACGAGCGACTCCAACGCCTTTACCGATTGCTGGGAGCGGAAGACCGGGTGGGATATTTTGCCGGACCCACCGAGCACGGATACAGCATTGAAAATCGCGAGGCCATGTACGGATTTTTCAATGCGGTGACCGGGATCAGTGAGGCGAAAACGGAACCGGCGCTTACCATTGAGGCCCAGGAAACCCTCTGGTGCACGGACAAGGGCGCGGTGAACCGGCTCGAAGGCGCCCGCGAGGTGTTTTCGTTCACCGCGGAAAAGGCCCGCCGCCTGGGGAAGGAGCGCGGACCGGTCGGCGGGGAAGATCTCGCCCGCGCGGTCCGGGAAACCCTGCGCCTGCCCAAACCGGTGGAGACGCCCCCCGACTACCGCATTGCCCGGCCTGGTGGGCCTTCCCGGAAATATCCCACGGCGAAGCACATTCACTACTACGTCGACACCGAACCCGGCATGCAGGCGGTCTGCACCTGGCTGACGGGCGACGAGGCGTGGAATTCCCGTCCCGCCTCGGGACCCGGGGCCCCCGTTCGGGCCGTCCTCTACGTGGCCCATCGTTCCGCCGACCAGGAACTCCGGGAGGAGCCGCTGGTGCGGGAAATCTTTGCCCAGGAATCCGGCAAAGCTGATTTCATCGCGGTGGATGTCCGCGGGGTGGGGGAGTCGCTGCCCGGCACCACCAGCAGCGGTCCTTTGAGCTACTACGGAGCCGATTTCTTTTACGCGTCGTTTGCCAACATGCTGGACCGTCCCTATCTCGGCGGAAAAACCACGGATCTGCTGCGGGTCATCGACTGGCTGGTGGCAACCGGACGCCAGGAGATTCACCTCGTGGCGAAAGGTTGGGGCGCGCTTCCCGGTGCCTTCGCGGCATTGCTCTCGCCCCAAGTCAAACAAGTGACGTTGCTGCGGGCCTTGACCAGCTACGAGGAGGTTGCCACGACCGAACATTACCAATGGCCCCTCTCCAGTTTCGTTCCGGGAGTGTTGACGCGCTTTGATCTTCCCGATGTCTACCGTGCGTTGGAAGCCAAAGGGCTGCGGCAAATCGAACCCTGTGGCGGTGCTGATAAAATCTGAGCTTTTTCTACCATGAGAATCCTGTTTTGTGTTGGTGTCCTTGTTTCATTTCTGCCGATATCCCATGGAGCCGAACCGTTGCTTCGTGCGGGGGCCGCGGCGGTGGATGTGACCCCGCAGGAATATCCTCTCAACATGCCGGGCGGTTTCAGCGCCAACATGGCCGAAAGTGCCCACGATCCCCTCTTTGCGCGCGCTCTGGTTCTCAGCGATGGCGTGACCACCGTCGCGATGGTGGTGTTGGACAACCTCGGAGCGGCGCCGGAAGTGCTCGATGAGGCCAAGGCCCTTGCGGCCGGCAAAACGGGGATTCCGGTGGATCACATGCTCATTTCCTCGACCCACACTCATTCCGGTCCGCCTTCCAACGGCACATCCGGACCTGCCGGAGCCTACCGCACCCTGCTGGTCGCCGGACTGGCGGAATCCATTGTGCAGGCCAACGGAAGGCTGCAGCCCGCTCAGGTGGGGGCGGCGGCCGCGCCTCTGCCGGATGAGGTCTTCAACCGGCGCTGGTATCTCAAGCCGGGCAAAATGCCGCTCAATCCGTTTGGTCAAATGGACACCGTGAAAATGAATCCCGGCACCAGTCCCGATGTGCTGGACCGGCCGGCCGGTCCGACCGATCCGGACATCACGGTGCTTTCCGTCCAGAACGCGAAGCGCAGGCCGCTTGCCCTTTTCGCCAACTACTCGCTGCATTATGTCGGTGGGATGGACAAAGCGCAGATTTCCGCGGATTATTTCGGTGAGTTCGCCCGATTGATGCCGTCCCGGGTCCGTGGAGATGACAACTTTGTCGCCATGATGTCGAACGGAACCTCGGGAGACATCAACAATATTCCCTTCGGTGTGGTGCGTCCGCCGCGCGCGCCCTTTGAACAGATCCGGATCGTCGCCGGGAAAGCCGCCGACACGGCGTGGAAGGCCTATGGCAAGATCGACCAGCACCAGACCGCCGCCCGTCTCGGCATGATCCAGCGGGAGATCACTCTGAAATACCGGCGTCCCACCAAAGAACAGGTCGATGAGGCCCGCCGCAGGGTGTTGGTCAAAGATCCGGCGGAGCTTGAGAAACTGCCCCGGCTCGCCGTGAATTACGCCCACAGCACGATCAACGCCTTCGAGCGCAAGGAGGACACTCTCACCGTCAAACTCCAGGCCATCCGGATCGGGGGGCTTGCGGTCTGCGGCATTCCGTTCGAAACCTTTGCCGAAATCGGTCTCAACCTCAAGGCGAAGAGCCCCGCCCCCCTGACCATGGTGATCGGTCTTGCCAACGGACGCCACGGTTACCTGCCCACACCGGAACAGCACCAACTGGGTGGTTATGAGACCTGGCTGGGCACGAATGTCGTCCAGGAGGACACCTCCGTGATCCTGACCGACAACCTGCTCGACATGTTGGGAGACCTTTGGAAAGACGGAGCCAACTGATCCCAAACTGACACCGTCCCGGAATGAACCACCCCATGAGAAGCCTGACCTTTGCCCTGAGCCTTTCACTGTGCTGCTCCGGAATCCTCCGGTCTGAAGAGAAAGCACCGCCCGCCCTCCAGGCAGGAGCTGCGACCAGCAACATCACTCCTCCTCTCGGGGGCGAGGTCGTGGGCGGATTCCTTCCTTTCCCGGCAGAGCACATCCACGATGAGCTGCACGCCCGCTGCCTGGTGCTCGATGATGGCACGACCCGGGTGGCTCTCGTGGTCTGTGATTTGTTGGGGCTGCACCGCAGTGTCGCCGTGGAGGCCCGCCGACTCATCGAGGAGACCACCCGCATACCTGCCTCCAACGTCCTGATTTCGGGAACCCACACCCATTCCGCGGTGAGTGCGCTGGGAGACGCCCCGCGCCCCTACGCGTCGGACACGGAACTCAACGATTACCAGCGTTTCGTGGCGCGGAGGATCGCCGACGGAGTGCGGCGGGCACTGACGGTGCGCCGTCCTGCGGAGATCGCGTTCGGATCGGTCGAGGTGCCGGAGCATGTCTTCAACCGCCGTTGGTTCATGAAGGAAGGCACCGTGCCGGTGACTCCGTTCGGAGGGACGACGGACAAGGTCAAGATGAACCCTCCCGCCGGCAGTCCCAATCTCGTGGAGCCCGCCGGACCGACCGATCCGGCGGTGTCTTTCATCGCGCTGCGGGAACCCGGGGGACGGCTCATCGCGGTCTATTCCGCCTACTCGCTGCATTACGTCGGCGGGGTCGGTCCCGGTCACATTTCCGCCGACTACTACGGGATGTATTGCGAAGCGTTGAAAAAACGGCAGAAGGATTCCGACAACGATCCCCCCTTTGTCGCCATGATGGCCAACGGGACGAGCGGAGACATCAATAACATCAATTTCGTCACCCCGAGGGGACGCAAAGAGCCGTATGAGCAGATGCGGTATGTGGCAGAAGATGTGGCGGCCAAGGTCAACAGCGCTCTCACCAGCGTGGCCTGGCAGGATCGCGCGCCGCTCGGGGCCCGTTACCGCGAGCTGGGGCTCGCCTGGCGCAAAGTGGATGCGGATCTGTTGCAGTGGGCCAAGGAGACGGAAGCCAAGGCCTCCCGGCTCGCCAAGCCGGATGTGCCCACCGTTTATGCGGGCCGGATCCAAAGGCTGGCGGTGGCCAGTCCGGAAACGAAGGCCCCGGTGCAGGTGCTGCGGATCGGTGATGTCTGCATCGGGAGCACGCCCTGCGAAACTTTCGCCGAGACGGGGTTGGAGTTCAAAAAGCGCAGTCCTTTCGGGAAATCCTTCCTCGTCGAGTTGGCGGGAGGGTACTACGGCTATCTTCCCACGCCCCGGCATTTTGATCTTGGCGGCTACGAAACCTGGCCCGGGACGAATTACCTCGAACCTCAGGCCTCGGTGAAGATCATGGATGCGCTGCTGGAGATGGCGGCGGAATTGAAAGGCGAGGAAACCAAATAACCCCTTACCCGATGATGAAACCATTTTGGTCTCTCCTTCCCTGCGTCCTGTCCAGTCTTGTCCTGGTGACCACGCCTTCTCGCATGAATGCCGCCGATCCGTTGGTGTTTGTCTCGTCCTTCGCCCCCGGGGAGAAAGGAGGCATTCAGGCTTATCATCTCGATCTTCCCTCCGGAAAGCTGACGCCAGCGGAACACACCGGAGAGGTGGAGAATCCCTTCTTTCTTGCGCTCTCTCCCGATCACCGCTTCCTCTATGCCATTCAGGCGAAGGCTTTTGGAGGAAAGGAAAACGAGGAGGTCGCGGCGTATGCTCTGGTGGGATCGGAAGGGAAGCTCAGGCTGCTCAACCGTCAATCGACCAAGGGCTCCGCTTCCTGCCATTTGGAAACCGATGCCACGGGGCGGACATTGCTGGTGGCCAACTACTCGAGCGGCAGCGTGGCCTCCCTGCCGGTGCTGCCGGATGGATCGCTGGCTCCGGCAGCTTCGTTTGACCAACACATGGGAGGGTCCGGAGTCGAGCCGAAACGCCAGGACGGCCCTTACGCGCACAGCTTCATCGTTAGTCCTGACAACCGGTTCGCCTATTCCGCCGATCTGGGGCTGGATCAGATTCTTTGTTACCGTCTCGACGCTGCCGAGGGCCGGGTTTCCCTGTTGACGCCGCCGTCGGTTGCCGCACCGCCGGGCGCTGGCCCCCGCCATCTCGCCTTCCATCCCGGTGG
Source organism: Akkermansiaceae bacterium (assembly GCA_024233005.1). Taxonomy (GTDB): domain Bacteria; phylum Verrucomicrobiota; class Verrucomicrobiia; order Verrucomicrobiales; family DEV007; genus JACKQE01. The sequence continues at coordinate 204,721 of JACKQE010000007.1, forward strand.
CAAGTGGCTTTATGCCATCAACGAACTGGCCAATTCGGTGACCCGTTATGACTGGGACGCCGGCTCGGGCGCTTTGACGGCGGGAGAAAGTGCCTCGACCCTGCCGGACGGTTTCACCGGGAAAAGTTACTGCGCCGATCTCAAGATCACCCCGGATGGAAAATTCCTCTATGGCACCAATCGGGGCCACGACAGCGTGGCCTGCTACCGGGTGGGTGGTGACGGACACCTGGAGCGTTTCGCCATCGTTCCCAGCCTCGGCAAGGGGCCCCAGAATCTGGCGATCACGCCCGATGGTCGTTGGCTGCTTTGTGCCAACATGCCGGGCAACACTGTGGTGGTCTTCTCCATCGATGCCAGCAGCGGAATTCTCCGTGCAATCGGAGATCCGGTGCCCCAGACCTCTCCCGCCTGTATCCGTTTGGTGCCTTAAATCCGGCACCCTATTTCGCAGCCCATGGTTTTCACCTCGCTTGACTTCGACGCGCCTGGAAAGCAGCAGGGCTTTCTGCAGGTGCCATATTCCCACAACCTCGGCGGCTGGGCCAATGTTATGGTTCCGGTCACGGTCGTCCAAAACGGGGATGGTCCCACGGTGTTGGTTCTCGGAGGCAATCACGGGGACGAGTACCAGGGGCAGATCGCGGCGATGAAACTGGCCCGGGAGGTGACTCCGGAACAGGTCCGGGGACGCCTGATCCTGATCCCGGCGCTCAACTTTCCCGCGGCGCAGGCGGCGACCAGGCTTTCTCCACTGGATGGGATGAATCTGAACCGCGCCTTTCCGGGGGATCCGGAAGGCCCGGTGTCGAGCCAGATCGCGCATTACCTGACCACGGTGTTGTTTCCCTTGAGCGATGTCGTGATCGACATCCACTCCGGCGGGCGGAGCATGGAGTTCGTGCCCTGCTCCCACATGCATCTGGTGCCGGACCGGGCGCAACGGGCGGCGATGTTTTCCGCGATGCTGGCCTGGAACACAGAGTTCTCCTTCATCTACGCGGACATCGCGGGAAGCGGGCTGCTGCCGGTGGAAGCGGAGAGCCAGGGAAAGCTTGTTGTGACCACGGAACTCGGCGGCGGAGAGGGAGTTTCCGCCAAGGTCCATCGCGTCGCCCAACAGGGCTTGCGGAACGTGCTGATTCATGTCGGTCTACTGCAGGGGATCGAAGAAACGCGCGCCGGCCTGGGACTACCTCCCACAATCATCACGCAGGCTTTGAACCGCGACGATTACCTGCTGGCGCCGGAATCCGGAATTTTTGAAATCATGGTCGATCTCGGGGCACCGGTGCGGGCGGGCGATCCTGTCGGAGCCATCCACCACCTGGAGCGTCCCGACCGGGCTCCGGAGCCGGTTGTGGCGCGGAGCAGCGGTTTCCTCATCACCATGAGGGTGCCGTGCCTGACCCGGCAGGGCGACTGCGTGGCGGTGATCGCCCGGCAGGTCAGTGCGGACGAGGTGTTGCACGCATGAAAATCGTGCTCCCCAGATCACGGCGGGGTGGTTCACCCGGGCTTGAGGCTTTGGGCCTTCTCCTCAGTGGTGGACTGGCGCTCTCCAGTGCGGATGGGGCGGAAAGCGGTCAGGAGTTTTTTGAAGCCTCTATCCGTCCGCTCCTGATCGAAAACTGCCAGAAATGCCACGGAGAAACCAAGCAGGAGGGAGGGTTGCGGCTGGACACCCGAGCGGGTTGGGAGAAAGGCGGTGACAAGGGAACGGTGATCGTGCCGGGTGATCCCGGAGCGAGTTTGCTGATCCAAGCGGTGCGTCGTCTCGACAAGGATCTTCAGATGCCGCCGAAAAAGCCCCTTGGAACGGAAGCGATCGCGGCCTTGGAGAAGTGGGTCTCTCTGGGGGCGCCAGATCCGCGCGGGGGGACCCCGGTGGTGAAGGTGGGTGTCGACATGGCGGCCGGACGGAAACACTGGGCCTTCCAGCCGGTGAAGCGGGTGGTTCCCCCATCCAGCAGAGCCGGACCGGAGGAAAATCCGGTGGATCGGTTTGTCATGGCCCGGCTTCGGGAACAGGGACTGGAGCAGAATCCTCCGGCGGACCGCCGCACCCTGATCCGTCGCGCGGCCTTCGACCTGACCGGACTGCCTCCGACTCCGGCAGAGATCGCCGCCTTCCTGGCCGACGACTCTGCGGAAGCGTTCGGGCATATGGTGGACCGGCTTCTCGACAGTCCCGCTTATGGGGAAAGGTGGGGGCGGCATTGGTTGGATGTCGCGCGCTACGCCGACACCGCGGGCGACGGAGCCGACTACCCGGTGCGCGAAGCCGTTCAATACAGGGATTGGGTGATCCGGGCCTTCAATGCCGACCAACCGTTTGATGAATTCCTGCGCGAACAGATCGCGGGAGACATTCTGGCCGCCAAAGGGTCTCCCGACCGCTATGCGGACCGTGTCACGGCGACCGGGTTCCTCGCGATCGGAAAGCGCTATGGCTATGCGCCGACCTCCGATTACCAGCATCTCGATTTCGCCGATGCGATCGATTCCGTGGGTCGATCCATTCTGGGATTGTCTCTCGGGTGCGCCCGTTGTCACGACCATAAGTATGATCCGGTGACGGCCGCGGATTATTATGCGCTCTACGGCATTTTCCAGAGTTCGAAGTGGGCGTTTCCCGGCGGCGAGGTGCAGAAGCGGCCTTCGGGGTTCCTCCCGCTCGTGCCGCCGGAGGCTGCGGCCCGTTACGACAAAATCAAGGCCGATGCGCTGGCCCGGCACGATGCCGCGTTGCAGAGACTCCAGCAAAAGCGAGCCACCTTGGAGGGACATGCGTTCGCCGGTGGCGTGGATCTGGGATTTGAAAGCCAGGTCGTTGGGAAGCCTCCGGGACCACCCTGGTTTTCCGCCGGGCCCAACACCATTCTCACCGGGGCGCAGAGTCCTTTCACCCATGTGCATCCTGCCGGGACCCGGGGCGTGCGGGTTGGCAGTGGCAAGGCAAACGACGGCGTGCGTTATGTCTTTGCCAATCCCGTGCGGGCGGCGGCGGGGAAGGGGATCCATTTCACCATCGATTTCCGGACCGTGGACCCTACCCGTTTGGAAGGAGCCTACCGCTTTTATCTGGGACGCGGAGTGGTGCAGTCACTGGCTGTCGAACTCAGCGTGACCGCCAAGGAGATCGCGATCCGCAATGGCCCGCGGTGGGAGGTCCTCCGTCCTTTGAAACCCGGCCAGTGGTATACCCTCCGACTGACCCTTGATTCGGACCGAAAAACCTGTTCCGGAGTGGTGGGCGTGCCCGGCGATCTCACCGCGTTCCAGGACAAGGCGCTCGGAGCGACTTGGGACGGCGTGATTGACACTTTCATCTGTGACGCCATCGGACATGTCGCCGGGCCGGCTCCCGAGCGAGATCTCGATTCTCTGGGCTTGCAGGAATCGGCTTTTGGCGAACCCGGCAGCGGTCCTGTGGTCGCGCCCGCCGCCCCGCCGGATCTGGCCGGTCAGTTGAAACGGCTCGACGGGGAAATCGCGGCTGCCACCCGGGCCCGGGAGGAAGCGGCCACCATGGATCGCTACCCAGTGGCCTACGGCGTCGGCGAGGATCGCCCCGTCAACGCCCGCGTCCAACTCCGCGGTGAGCCGGACAAGACCGGGGATGAGGTGCCGCGGCGGTTTCTTGAAATCCTTGGGGGCGATCCCCTCCCCACCGGTTCCGTGGGCAGTGGGCGCCTGGAGCTTTCCCAATGGCTGACACGTCCGACGAATCCACTCACGGCCCGGGTTTTTGTGAACCGGATCTGGCAGTGGCATTTCGGGCAGGGACTGGTGCCGACTCCGAGTGATTTTGGTCTCCGGGGTGAGCCGCCGACGCATCCCGAACTGCTCGACTGGCTGGCTTCGGAGTTTGTCGCTTCCGGGTGGTCCGTCAAAACGCTGCACCGTCTCATCATGGGCTCGCGGGCCTACCAGCTTGCGAGCATTGACCGGCAGGCCAATCTGCTGCGCGATCCCGGAAACCGCTGGCTTTGGCGGCATGCCCGTCGTCCGCTCGATGCCGAATCCATTCGGGATGCCATGCTCGCGCTGAGCGGGAGGCTGGATCGCGGGATCCCGGGGCCGCATCCTTTTCCACCGGTGCAGACCTGGGCCTTCACCATCCACCGACCCTTCCATGACGTCTACGATTCCGACCATCGCAGTGTCTATCTCATGCTGCAGCGGAACCGCCGGCACCCTTATCTCGCCCTCTTCGATGCCGCCGATCCGAACCAGAGCGTGTCGGCTCGCCTCCCGACGACCACCCCGACGCAATCGCTGTATCTGATGAATGCTCCCTTCGTCCACCAGCAGGCTGTGGGTTTTGCGAAGCAGCTACTGGCTTTCCCGGGCGATGACGAGGTCCGGGTCCGCGAGGCCTTTGTAAGGGCGCACGGGCTTCCCCCGACCGATGTCGAATCCCGGGATGCGCGTGACTTCCTCTCAGCCTACCGACAGAAACTCGCTTCCGAGGGTGATCCCGAAGGGGCGGCCTGGACGGGGCTGGCCCATGTCCTGTTGACCTCCAATGCTTTCCTCTATGTTGACTAAGGACGGAGCACAGTTGGAATGGGCACCCTTTTCCCGTCGGGATTTTCTCCGTCGGGCCTCGGGCGGCTTTGGCAGTCTGGCCTTGGCGGGGATCTTGAGTGAACTCGACGCGGCTCCGGCGGATCCCTTGTCCCCGCGCCAGGGGCATTTCCCGGCCAAGGCCGACCGGGTCATCTTCCTTTATGCCACCGGCGGGGTCTCGCACGTGGATACGTTTGACCACAAGCCCCACTTGATCCGTGACCATGGCAAATCCATCACCGCTTCCCGCTGGCTGAACAAACCCGGCCAGTTCGAACGGTACCTCATCCGTCCGCACTGGGAATTCCGGCCTCGGGGCCGCAGCGGCATCATGGTGAGCGACCTCTTCCCCCGTGTGGGATCGGTGATCGATGACATTTGCGTGCTCAATGCGATGCACTGCGACAGTGACGGTCACGACAAAGCCACCCTGGCGGCGCACACCGGATCAGCCCAAGTGGCTCGTCCCAGTGCCGGGGCCTGGGTCAGCTATGGCTTGGGCACGGTGAACCGCAACCTTCCCTCGTTCATGGTGCTGGCTCCGGCCGCTCCCTATGCCGGTGCCCAGACCTGGGGCTGCGATTTCCTGCCCGCTTGTCATCAGGGGACCCATGTCATCCCCGGCAACGAACCGTTGCCCAATCTCAAACCCGGCACGCCCGGCGCCGGTCTGCAATCGCTGGAGCTGGACCTGCTCGCCAAGTTGAACCGCGGCCATCTTCAATCCCGAGCCGCCGATCAGGCACTCGATGCCCGAATCCGGTCCTTTGAGACCGCTTTCGGAATGCAGCGCGAGGCGCCGGAGGCCTTCGATCTCTCCTCCGAATCGGACGCGACCTTGCAGCTCTACGGACTGACGAGGGGGGCGACGACCGGCTTTGGCTGGCAGTGCCTCGTCGCCCGTCGTTTGGCCGAGCGCGGCGTGAGGTTCCTCGAGCTGATCGACGTCGGGTCGAGCGGGAATTGGGATTCTCATGGGAACATGGCGGATCACGAGCGTCTCGCGAAGGCGGTCGACCAGCCCATCGCGGGGTTGCTCACTGATCTTAAGCAAAGAGGGATGCTGGAACGAACCCTGGTGGTCTGGACGACCGAGTTCGGCCGCACCCCGTTCCATCAGAAGGCCGATCATCCCGGGAGGGAGCATCACAATCTCTGCTTCACCTCCTGGATGGCCGGTGGCGGGGTCAAAGGCGGCTGGGTCCATGGTCAGTCCGATGAACACGGCATTCTGACGGGAGAGGGAGCCGTGCACACCCATGACCTGCATGCCACGATGCTGCATCTTCTCGGCCTGGATCACGAGAAACTCACCTACCGCTACGCCGGGAGGGATTTCCGGCTCACTGACATCGCCGGAGAGGTCGTTCATCCCATCATTGCCTGAGCCGGCCGGCTCCTCCCGCCATGCTTCCGAACACGCCGGACCCCCCATCAGACAGAGGCCGAGCGGCCTGGTTGGTGGGCTTCATGTGGTTCGCCTATTTCCTGAATTACTGTGACCGTCAGGCGGTCTTCTCGATGTTTCCTTCCCTGAAGTCGGACCTCGGCATGTCGGACCGGCAGTTGGGGCTGGCCGGAGCGCTCTTCCTCTGGGTTTACGCCTTCGGCTGTCCCATCGCGGGCCAGATCGGGGACCGCTTCTCGAAGCGTTTGCTGGTCGTGCTCAGCCTGGTCGTCTGGAGTGTGGTCACCGTGGCCACCGGGTTGGCGGGATCGGCCTTGGTCCTGCTGACCCTGCGGGCGCTGATGGGCATTTCCGAGTCCCTCTTTATGCCAACGGCCATCGCCCTGACGGCGAACGCCCATCCTCCCTCCCTGCGATCACGGGCCATCGCCGTCCTTACGACCGCCCAGATCGCGGGCACGGTCGGAGGCAGCTGGTTCGGCGGCTGGATGGCCGATCGTGGCCAATGGCGTGGCGCCTTCTTGGTGCTCGGTGGGGTGGGGGTGCTCTACGCGCTGCCGTATTTCCTGTTCCTCCGCACGGTGGATGAGAAGCCGCGGGAGGAGCCCGGGGCGGCGAAAACAGCCGCTCCCGGCCTGGCATTGCCCCTTCTGCTGGGAGTGCGCACCTTCCTGCTCCTCTGCGTCGTGTTTCCGGTCTTTGTCTTTGGTTTGTGGCTCTTGTATGGCTGGCTGCCGACGTTCCTGCATGACAAATTTTCCCTCAACCAGTCCGATGCCGCCTGGAACGCCACGCTCTTCCTTCAGGCCACCACCGCCGTGGGACTTCTCGGGGGGGGAGTCCTTGCCGATGCTCTTTACCGGCGGACCAAAGCCTCACGGCTCTGGCTCATGGTGGCCAGCCTTGTGTTTTGCGCGCCCTGCCTGCACGCGCTCGGCAACAGTGACTCCCTCGGCGGGACCCGTGTTGCCGCAGCCGCATTCGGGTTGTTCAGCGGCCTCCTGATGGGCAACATCTTCCCCGCCGCCTTCGAGGTGGTGCCCACCACGGTAAGGGCTTCCGCCGTGGGAGTGCTCAATTTTTGTGGCGCCCTGATGTCCGGCTTTGCGGCGCTGTTTGGCGGCATCTGGAAGCAAACCCTCGGCATTGACCGGTTGCTCTCGCTCACCGCAGTGGCTTATCTCCTCGCTGGCATCGCCCTCATCTACGGGATCAGGACCGTGTTTCCTCGGGATCTGGCAAAGCATATCCACCCCTGAATCATCTAACCATGGAACTGTCCGGAAATTTCTTCCTTCGCTTCGCGTGTCCCGCGGGGCTGCTGCTGTCCTCCCTGTCCCAGGCTGGGGAAGGAGACCGAACGCGGCGTCTTCTGGAGGAGGGCCGGGAACCGGTGCGGATCGTCTGCCTGGGCGACAGCATCACCGGTGTCTACTACCACAGCGGCGGGCTGCGAGCCTACCCGGAGATGCTGGAAATTGCCCTGCGGCAAGCGTATCCCAACGCCCCCGTGACCGTGCGCAATGCCGGCATCAGCGGCGACACCACCAAAGGAGCGCTCGCCCGGCTCGATCGGGACGTGATCGCCCATCATCCCCATCTCGTGACGGTGATGTTCGGCATGAATGATCTGGTGAGCCTGCCCTTGGACGATTTCGAAAGCAACCTGGAGCGGATCATCACCCGGTGCCATGAGGCGGGGGCCGAAGTGCTGCTTTGCACGCAGAACTCGGTGGTGGCAACGCCCGCCCGACCTTTGGAAACGCTGGAGCGGTTCACCCGGGCGATCCGCGGGGCGGCTGAAAAACAGGCGGTGGGGTTGGTCGACTGCTTCGCTCGCTTTGAGGAGGTGCGGGCAGGCGATGCTCTGGCGTGGGCCTTGCTCCACAGTGATCCCATTCATCCCAACATGGATGGGCACAAAGTTTTCGCGGCGGAAATCGCCCGGGTGATATCCGGCAAAGCGGTGTCCTGGCAGGCCGTTGGACCGCCGCAACCCGCTCTGCGCCACACTTCTGCGATGCTCAAGGCAGGGAAGCCCGTCAATGTCCTCGCGATGCCTCCGTATGATACGCTGATCGGTCCGGCTCTGGAACGGCTTCATCCGGGGGCCCGGGTCACCGTGACCACCTGGCCGACGGAAAACAAGAGTCTTGCGGAGCTGAGGAATGCGGCCAAGCCCGTCCGGCAGAAGGCGCCGGATCTGGTGCTCCTCGCGGTGCCCGCCTCCGCCGCCTCCACTGGACCGGAGAATTTTCACGAGAACTATGCCTGGATCATGAACTGGTCCCTCAGCTTTGGTCCCCAGCAGTGGGATGTGATCGTGGCGCCGCCCTCCACCGCGAAACCGGACCTTTCCCCCGCCGAGCGCACGCACGAAGATTTCGCCAGGCGGCTCATTGCCGCTCAGGATTTGAACCTGATCGACCGTCCGCCCGGAGACCGCACCCCGCTTCCTGACTTGTTGGGACAGTGGCTGGACCGGCAGTGGAACCCCACCCAACCTTGACGACGCGTTGCCTTCCATGAAGCCCCTGCCTTTGCTCCTCACCATCTTGGTAACCGGCCTCACCGGGATCCTGTCCGCCGCCGAGCGCATTCCTCTCTGGCCTGGCAAGGCTCCGCTAGGAAACGGTGCGGTGGAGGATTGTGCCCTGGAACTGCAGGTGTTTCTCCCTCCCGCGGACCAAGCCAACGGTGCCGCCATCGTGCTCTGTCCCGGAGGCGGCTACATTCGCCATGTCACCGACCGAGAGGGGTATCCCATTGCGGATTGGCTCACTCAGCACGGCATTGCCACGATCATCCTGGAATACCGACTGCCCGAGGGACGTCCCAGTGTTCCTTGGCTGGATGCCCAGCGCGCGATCCGCTTGACCCGGGCCCATGCCGCCGGGTGGCGAATCGATCCCCACCGCGTGGGCATTCTTGGTTTCTCCGCCGGGGGGCATGTCGCCTCCACGGCGGCCACGCACTTCGATGCCGGGAATACCGCCTCGCCTGATCCCATCGAGCGCCAGAGCAGCCGCGCGGATTTCGCCTGGTTGATCTATCCCGTCGTGACGATGGGGGACAAAACCCACGGCGGTTCCAAAGCCAAGCTGCTGGGCCCCGATCCATCGCCCGAGCTGGTCCAGTTTTACTCCAACGAAACCCGGGTCACCCGGGACACCCCTCCGGCCTTCCTGGCCCATGCGGTGGATGACAAGGCGGTGCCCATCGAAAACAGCCGTCAGTTCGTCGCTGCCATGCAGGCAAACGGGGTGGCGGTCGAATTGCTGGAACTCCCATCCGGGGGGCACGGACTGAACGGCTGCCAGGGCCCTCTCTGGGAGCAGTGGAAAGCCGCCGCTCTGGTCTGGCTCGCGGGTCGCAAATTCATCCCCTCCCATCTTTCACCATGAGAACGTCCATAGTCCAGATCCTGGGGGTTCTCTGGGCACTCTCGGTGGGCTCGGGAAGTGCCGCCACCCTGCAAGTGCCGGCCGGGTATGCCTCCATCCAGTCCGCCATCAATGCGGCGGGGAAAGGCGACACGATCCTGGTGGCTCCGGGAACCTACCGGGAGCGACTCCTCCTCAAAGAGGGCATCACCCTCCGCAGTGAAGGCGATGATACCGTGGGGACGATCGGACTGAAACGTGCCGAGCTCACCATTCTTGATTTTGCCGCTGGCAGCGGTGCCGGTGTGGCCATGGCGGCGGGAGCCACTCTTGACGGGTTCACCATCACCGGGGTGGGACGGTTTGACGAGGCGCTGTGGCAGCACCACTTCGACACCCAGGGCAACGAACAGTCCCACGAACCGATCGGAGAGGTGGGAACTCCCGGAATTATGGTGACGGGGGAAGCCACGGTCCGGAATAACATTGTTCACCACATTGGATACACCGGCATCGCCATCACCGGTGGTTCGCCCCGCATCGTGAACAATGTTTGCCACCACACCATGGGCGGGGGCATCGGCTCCATGAAGGGCTCCACGGCGCAGATTGAAGGCAACACCTGCTACGGGAATTTTTATGCGGGCATCGGGTGCGATGCCTCAAGCCCTGTCATCAAGAACAACCGCTGCCACGGCAACATCCGGGCCGGCATCGGGATCAGTGAGGGCTCATCGCCCACGGTGACCGGCAACCAGTGTTACCAGAATCGACGCGCGGGCATTGGGATACGCACCGGAAGAGAGACCCGGCCGCTCGTGGAGGGGAATGACTGCACCGACAATGACATGGCCGGGATCGGGGTGGAGGAAGGGGCCCGGCCGGTCCTCAAAAAGAACCGGCTCGCCGGAAACCATCTCGTCGCGATCGGCGTGATCGGGGGATCGGACGCGGTGATCGAGGACAACGAGCTCAGCCGGGAAGGCGGTCTGCCGCCCTTGATCGCCGTGTTGGAGGAATCGCGCGCCGTGATCACTGGCAACACCTTGCGGGGTGGCGGAGTGGTCGGCATTCTGGTCAAAGGCAGCGCCGAAGTCCGGAACAACCGCTTCCTCGCCCCGACGGCAAAGAATCCGATCCTCTCTTTCAAGGGGGCCTCCCTCAAGGAATCCGGGAACGCTACCCTGACCGACGTGGTCTTCAAGGCCGCGGTCGATGGTTCGGAACAGCGGTATGTGGAACTGATGCCCCTGGGGATCGATGCCAAACGACCGCTGGATGTGGTCATGGCTTTCCATGGGCACGGCTCGGACCGCTGGCAGTTCATCAATGACCCCCGGGGCGAATGCAGAGGCGTCCGGGACGTCGCGGCGAAGCATGGCCTGCTGGTCGTATCACCCGACTACCGGGCCAAGACCTCGTGGATGGGACCGGATGCGGAGGCTGACGTGGTGCAGATCATCGCGGAACTGAAAGAACGGCACCGCATCGGCCGGGTGTTTCTCGCCGGTGGCTCGATGGGCGGGACCGCGGTGCTGACCTTCGCGGTGCTGCATCCCGAACTCATCGCCGGGGTCTGCAGCCTGAACGGCACGGCCAATCTGGTGGAGTATGAGAATTTTCAGGACGCCCGGACGGTCTCATTCGGGGGATCCAAGGCCGCGGTGCCGGAGGAATACCGGAAGCGCAGCGCGGAATTCTTTCCCGAAAAACTGACGATGCCCCTCGCCTGCACCACCGGGGGAAAGGATGCCTCGGTGCCGCCGGACAGCGTCCTCCGGCTGGTGGAGACGCTCACGCGGATGAAACGCAGGGTGCTGGGCATTCATCGCGAAGCCGGCGGCCATGCGACGTCCTACGAGGACACCTGCTCGGCGATGGAGTTCATCCTGCGGGAGGGAGGGGAAGCCAGCGGACTCTCCGAGGAGGTGGTCGGGCTGGAACAACGGCTCGCCGGAATCAGGACCAGCGCTTCCGATCTCCTGGCCGATGCCAAAGTGTTCCCCAAAGGGGCGGCCTGGGCTCTCCGGTACGAGTCTTCACTCGGACCCAACGAATTGGCCATCATCCGGAAAGCGCTGGAGCGTGGCGCGGAACGTGCCGAAGCGCTAGCCGCCAACACCGCATCCTGGGGGGCGAAAAAAGGAAAACTGGTGCGCGGCTATGTTTCCGCGGTGGACGGATCGATCCAGCCCTACGGGGTCATCATTCCTGAGGCTTATGATGGGAGTAAACCGGTGCGTCTCGATGTCGTGCTCCACGGCAGTTCCAAACCGGTGGGACTCAGCGAGCTGAAATTCATGGCCCGTTTTGACGAAGGCGACGCCGCGAAGCCCGGTCCGGCCGCCGATTTCATCGAACTGCATCCGCTGGGCCGGGTGGAGAACTGTTACCGTTGGGCGGGGGAGACGGATGTGTTTGAAGCCATCGAAGCCGTGTGCCGGAACTACCGGATCGACCGCGACCGCATCGTGCTGCGCGGCATGTCGATGGGGGCTTCAGGCACCTGGCATCTGGGATTGAAGCATCCGGACCGCTTTGTCGCGATCGGTCCTTATTGCGGCTATGTGGACACGCACCGCTTTTCGGAAACCCCGATTCCGGGCTTCATCAAAGTCGGCCCGCTCCCGCCTCATCAGGAGCTGGGGCTGCACATGCTGGACTCGGTGGATTATGCCGCGAATGCCGGCGTCGTTCCGGCGATCGGGGCGATCGGCGACAAGGACACCTTTTTCCAAGCCCACGTCATCATGGGCGAAGCGTTTGCCCGGGAAGGCATTCCCTTTGTGAATCTCATCTCTCCGGGCACCGGTCACGTCATCGATCCGGTGACCCACGCGGAGCAGATGCGCCGCATCGGGGAGCACGCGGAAAAAGGCCTCGATCATGATCCCCGGGCACTCCGCTTCGTCACCTGGACTCTCAAGTACAACCGCTGTCATTGGCTGGAGTTGCTCGCGCTGGCGGCACATTATGAACGCGCCGAATTCCGCGCCAGGGTGGCCGACGATGGCAGCCTCGACATCGCCGAAGCCCGGAACATCACCCGTTTTGCCATCCACCGGCCGGTGACCGGGATCCGGATCAACGGTGTCGGGATCGATGTGCCGTCCCCTTCGCCGGGGGAGGCCTTGGTCTTTAGCCAATCCGGAGGGGGCTGGCATTGCGACGGCCCTCGGAGCCGGGTGACGCTTTCCGGCAAACGCCCGGGTCTGCAGGGCCCGATCGACGACGCCTTCGCCACGCCCTTCCTGTGCGTCCGCGGCACCGGCCAGCCGTGGCATGCGGAGGTCCATGACTGGGCCGCCGCCGGTCTGCGGCGTTTTGAGTACGAATGGCACCGCTTCTTGCGCGGGGATCTGCCGGTCAAAAATGACACCGAGGTCACCGAAGCGGACCTGCGGGACAAGCACCTCATTCTGTTCGGCGATCCCGGAAGCAATCCCTGGATTGCCAAAGCGCTGCCGCATTTGCCGGTGACCTGGACCCACGACGAAGTGAGTGTCGGCGGAGCCTCCGCTTCCGCCTCGAATCACTCTCCGGTCCTGATCGCTCCGAGTCCCTTCGCCGGTGACCGGTATGTGGTCCTCAACAGTGGCCACACTTTTCATGAGAAAGAGTTTGCCGCCTTCAATTACCTGCTGTTTCCCCGACTCGGAGACTGGGCCTTGATGAAGGTTCTGCCGGGGGGCCGGACGTGGCAACCCGCCGCGACGGATTTTCCGGAGGAGACCGTCCGCGCCGGATACTTTGATGAAGACTGGCGGGAAGCCAGTGTCCCGAAACCTTGATCCCTCTCCATCCATGCCCAAAATCCTCATCGCCGAATGCAAGCAGGAAGTCTCCACCTTCAATCCCCACCTCAGTGGGTATGACGACTTCGGAATCCGGCGCGGCGAGGAGCTGCTCGGCTACCACCGCACGGTCCGCAATGAGATCGGCGGGGCTCTGAGCGTGTTTGATGCGGACGGGGAGGTGGAGGTGGTGCCGGCCTACAGCGCCTTCTTCATCACGTCGGGAGGCACGCTGGCCCGGCCGGATTGGGAGCGCATCGCGTCCGAGTTTCTCGACGGAATCCGTACCGCTCCGCCGGTGGACGGAGTCTATTTCTGCATGCACGGCGCCATGGCCAGTGAGGAGGAACTGGATCCCGAGGGCTGGCTGCTGGAGGAGACGAGGAAGATTCTCGGGAGGGACATTCCCATCGTGGTCTCGCTCGATCTGCACGGCATTCTCACCGACCGCATGGTGGAACAGAGTGATGCCATCGTGGCCTATCACACCTATCCGCATGTCGATTTTTTCGAAACCGGACAACGGTCCGCGCGGCTGTTGCTGCGGATCCTCTCGGGAGAGGTCCGGCCGGTCACCGCCAAAGTGGCCATCCCGGCGCTGGTGCGAGGGGATGAACTGATCACGGCGACCGGCTTGTTTGGCCAGAGCATCCGCATTGCCCAGGAGATTGAGCAATCCCCGAAGGGACTCTCTGCCGGGATCTTCATTGGCAATCCCTTCACCGATGTGCCCGCGCTGCAAACCTACAGCTTTGTCGTGACCGACAGCGACCCTCTGCTGGCGGAACGCGGAGCCCTGCGCCTTGCGGAGAGTTTCTGGGCCAACCATGAGGCGATGCGGGTGCCTTTGGTGAGCCTTGAAGAAATGGTCCGGATCGCACTGGACTCCACCGGGGGCACGCTCGGTCTGGTCGATGCGGCGGATGCGACCAGCTCCGGTGCCTCCGGGGACAGCAATGCCCTGCTGAAAGCTCTCCTTGGGGCCGGATACTCCGGACGCACCCTGGTGCCCATCGTCGACGCCGCTGCGGTGCGGCAGGCTTTCGCGGCGGGCATTGGAGGGGGCATCGCAACGACCATCGGGGGCACTCTGGACCCGCACCGTTTCACCCCGCTTCCGGTCACCGCCACGGTGCGGCTTCTCGCCGACGGCCGGTTCCGGAGTGAGTCTTTCGGGGAAGAATGGCTTGCCGGACCGACCGCGGTGTTGGAAGTGGAGAATTTCACCATCGTCGCCGGAAGCCGCGCGGTGAACCTCTACGATCGCAGCTTTTTTCTCGCCCATGGACAGAATCCCGCGAATTTCGACGCCGTCGTGATAAAATCCCCGCACTGTCAGCCCCACATGTACGCGGCGTGGTGCCGACGGATGGTCCATGTCGATGCCCCGGGATCTTCGAGTGCGAATCTCTCCTATCTCGGGCACACCCGTTGCCCCCGTCCCATCTTTCCGCTGGATGCGGAGGTTTCCTTCAAGCCCAGAGCCCGGCATTTCCCCCATCACCCATGAAAATTCGAGAAATCCGTTGTGCCGGTTTGCGCGGCGCCACCCCTGAAGGGGGATGGAGCAACGAGCTCCGCCCCGAGGACTGCGTTCATACCCTCATCGCCGTTCACACCGACGAAGGCGAGATTGGTCTCGGCAGTGTCTTCACCAATGATGCGCTGGTCCGGGCTTCATTGGCGGTGTTGGAACCGCTCTACCGGGGGGAGAATGCGCTGGAGCCGGAACGCGTCAGTGAAAAACTCCACCAGCACCAGTTCTGGCTCGGACGCGGGGGCGCCATCACCCACGCCATCAGCGGGATCGACATTGCCTTGTGGGATCTGCTGGGCAAGGCCACCGGACAACCGGTGGGCAGGCTGCTGGGAGGTCGCTACCGGGAGCGGGTGCAGCCATATGCCTCGCTCTTGATGGATGAACCGTCCAAGCTGAAAGATCATCTCCTCGCGGTGAAATCCGAAGGGTTCCGCGCTTTCAAAATCGGCTGGGGTCCGTTCGGTCGGCGCGATGCGGCCACGGACGAAGCGATCGTGAAAGCGGCGCGGGAAGCGGTCGGGGCAGAGTCGCGCCTGATGGTTGACGCCGGCGGCAGTGACGCCTTCTGGCCCAACGGCTACAAGTGGGCGTTGAACACCGCCAGGATGCTCGCCGACTACGAGGTGCACTGGTTTGAGGAAGCGCTCCCGCCCGACTCGCTCGAAGATTTCGTCAAGCTGCGGGAGCATTCCCCGGTGCCCATTTCAGGGGGCGAAGTGCTGACCCGTCGCCAGGCGTTCCAGCCCTTTCTCGAGGCGCGGGCCTTCGACATCATTCAGCCCGATGTGACCAAGGTCGGAGGCATCAGTGAAGAGCGCCGCATTGCCTGGATGGCGCAGGAACACGGGGTGCGGTTCATCCCGCACGGATGGAACACGGCTGTGGGACTGGCCGCGGACCTCCACCTCGCGTCCGCCTTCCCGGGCACCGATCTGGTGGAATACCTCACGGGTTCACCCTTCATCGATGAGATCACCGCTGGCGGGTGGACGCTGGATGCCGATGGAATGCTGCCCATTCCAACCAAGCCGGGACTTGGCCTGGAGCTCGATCCCGCAGCCGTGCGGAAATACACCAATGGGGAAGACCTGTTTTCCCTCTGATCGGGGCATTACCGGATCCGTGGGGATGCCGGTTGCGATTCTGCCCGAAGCGGGGTTCCACAGTCCGGGCGGATCCCCTCCAATCTGGATTACTTGCCCTTGATGGATATGAGGTGGGTGTCTGTCCGGATGAAAAGCCGGCCCAGTGCCACTGCCGGTGTGCCGTGGATGCCCGCATCCAGTTTGCTGCTGCCGAGCAGTTCGAATTTCGGGCCTGCCTTGACTGCCACCAGCACTCCATCCCGGGAACCGCAGAAGATCTTCCCATCGGCGATGACCGGAGAGCTGAAGAAGGTGCCTTCTCCGGCGCGCTCCTGATACACTTCTTTGCCGGATTCGGCATCGAGTGCGGTGAGCACGCCGCCGTCACCCCAGAGGTAGAGGAGGCCGTCTCCGGCAATGGGGGTGGGGACATAGGGCATCGCTTTTTTCGGCAGTTCGTAAAGCGGGGTGGGGGGGGCATCCGCATTGATCCGAAGCACCGCGAATTCCTTTCCGCCTCCGCCCGATCCGAGCGTCAGGGCGAGCGTGCCGCCCTCAATCACGATCGGGGATCCGACGGAGCGTTGCCCGAACCCGGGATTGTATTGCCAGAGCGATTTTCCGGTCTGGGGATCCAACCCTTCCACGCCATGAGTGGTGTTCACGACCACCAGGATCTCCTTGCCGGCCTCCGCGCCTTTGGGAAGAACCAGCACCGGGGTGCTGTAAGCGCTCTTTTGTTTGTCGCTGGCGGGAGGATTGGCTCGCTCGTGTTTCCAAATTTCTTCCCCGGTTTCCTTGTTCAGTCCATGAATGGCGCTGGTTCCCAGATCCTTGTGTTCGGATTGGACCACCAGGACCTGCCCCACCAGAATGGGTGAGGAAGCCACTCCGTGGTCGGAGGAAAGGTTGGGCCAGTCCTTGGTCCAGCGGACTTTTCCCTGATGGTCCAGAGCGACCGCGATGTTTTTGTCACCCGATCCCCAGACCAGGTAGATCCCCTGGGCATCGACCACTGGGGTGGCGGAGGCGAAGCTATTGAACTTGTGTTGGTGATGGACCGTGAATTTGTCGACCCACTCCCAGACTTTTTCTCCAGTCTCGGCATTCAGACAGTGGAGGCGCCGCGAATCCGGGGCATTGGCATCGGCACTGGTGACGAAAATGTGTTTTTCCCAAAGCACCGGCGAGGAGACCCCCGACCCACCGAGATCAACGATCCATTCATAATCAGCCATGGTCACCTGAGGGGGCAGACCTTTGGCATCGCCCAATCCCGTGCCATTGGGGCCACGGAAGCGGGCCCACTCCTGGGCGGAAGCTGTGGAGATCAGGGCGAACGAAAACAAGGCGGCGGCGGTGCAACGGGAACTCATGGGCTTTGGGAAGAAGGAGATGAACCTTCGTACCAAAGACACCGATTCCTGGCGGTGCAAGCAATTGATTGCGCCAACCTTGGGATCTTTCAGAGGCTTTTCCAGGCCCTGGTGGTGAGCCTTCTGGCTGTCAGAGGCGTTCCTCCTCTTCGCGGACGATCTCGTCCAGAGATTTCCGCTCGTCCTCGAAGGCTTGGACATCCATCTGATTGGTGTTTTTCAGGCGCATCGAGCGGACTTTTCGGGACATCGCTTGGCCGGAGGACCGGATCCCTTTGGCATGGAATTCGACGTTGCCACCCAGGGAGGCATCGATGTTCATCCCCGCAGCGGTGGCGATAGCATCCTGATTGGCGGCGAGGAACAGGAATGCCCAGCCTTTTTGATCCTGGTAAATCTGGATCAGGTCCGCAAGGTGGCGGTGCGTGAATTCCCGAGAAGCATTTTCCTCCCCATCGGTGAAAACGGCGAAAATGACTTTTCCCGGTTGCTGGTCCGGTGGCAGGGACTGGATCCGTCGGTCGGTCTCCTTGATGGTCCGTCCGATCGCGTCGAGCAGGGCGGTCGAGCCGCGCGGGACATAGTCCGCGGCGGCCAGTGGCTCCACTTCGTGGAGGGGACGCGCCGCAATCGGCACTTCGTAGGCGTTGTCAAACTGGACAAGCGTCAACCGGGCATCTCCGGGGACATCCAGTTGGGACTTGAGGAAGTCGTTGAAGGCGGCGACGGCGGGTTCGCGCATGGGTTCCATCGAACCGGAGCGGTCGAGGATGTAAGCAATTTCGGTGATTTCTGGATTCATAAGCTGCGGCCACGTTCGCACAGGGGGTGGGACATTCGCTGGGTGACAGCAGAAAGTTGTGAAAGTATTTTACCGGCATGCCGAAAAAAACTGCCGTCAGAAAGTCCCGGAAACCGGAACCGCAACTCGTGGAATCACCGTCCTCCGGACGTTCCGGATCCAGTCGTCCTGCTTTTTGGCGGGTTATGGAGATCCACAAGGTCGTGGGGGCGGGAGGCTTTCCCAACTGTAAGACACTTGCCCGGGACATCGAGGTCACTCCCAAGACCATTCAGCGCGACATCACTTTCATGCGTTACCAACTGGGGCTGCCTCTGGAATATGATGCCTTGCGGCATGGCTACCACTACACCCAGGAAGTGCAGGAATTTCCCCTCCTGCACCTCTCCCGCAACGATCTGGTTGCCCTCTTCCTGGCGCGCCATGCTCTCGAACCGCTGCGGGGGACCGGGTTGGAACGGATGCTGGCGGCAAGCTTCAGCAAAATCGCGGAAGCTTGTCCAGGAGAAGTGTCGATCCAGTGGCATGAGTTGGACAAGGCTTTCTCGGTCCAAGCCTCGGGAGTCCTCGCTGCGGATGCCACCCTTTTTGGAGATCTGCTCGATGCGGTGCGCGCGAACCGGGAGATTTCATTCACCTACCACAAACTCACAAACTCAATTCCGGAAGCGCGGACGGTGCACCCCTACCACGTGGGGCAGATTGAGCATGGCTGGTACCTGATGGCCTATGATCCGATGCGGAAGGGAGTCCGGACGTTCGCCTTGCAGCGGATCAGGGGATTGAAAGTGAAAAAAAAGACGTTCCTCCGGGACCCGGAATTTAATGCGCGGGATTACCTTGGCGGGGGATTCGGAGTCTGGAGTTACGGCGATGGAAGCGGACCACGGCACCAGGTCCGCATCCGGTTGGAAGGTTATGCCGCCCGGGTGGTGGCGGAGCGTCAATGGCATGCCACGCAGGAGATCATACCAATGAATCCCGAGGGAACGGTCATCGAATTCCGGGTCTGTCTGCATGGGCTGGAGGAGATCACCCGTTGGGTTCTCAGTTGGGGAAGCAAGGCCAGGGTGCTGTCCCCGCAGGCTTTGCAGGTTCGGATCCGCAGGGAAATCGAGAAGATGAGGGCACAGGGCAAGGGAGGTCGGTTCAAAGAATGATAAAGGCCTTCCCCCTGGTTGGAGGGAAGGCCTTTCGTGAAGGGGGTGCGGAGGAAACGTCTCAGTTCTTGAACGGATCCGCCTCGACAGGCAGGGCGGGAGCGGCCCCGGCCGGTGGGGCCGGCGCGCCGAACGGATCCGGGGCGGCGCCCGCCGCTGGCATGGGACCGGGCGCTTCAGGTGGGGCCCCGGCGCCAAATGGATCCAGAGGTGCCCCCGCCGCGGGTGCCGGGGCTTCCCCGCCCTCTGCAGGTGCCGCTGAACCGCCCGCCGCCGGGCTGTTGTTCCCGGACTCTTTCAGTTCTTCCTCAAGGCCCGGCTCGGTGGTTTGATTGAGGGTTTCCTCAATCTGCAGTTCCAGGCTCAGCCCGTTGTTGATCGGCAGGAAGAACGGTCCCAGCACTCCGTTGTTGAACACGTTGAAGCTGTTCGCGCCCCCGTCCTGGATGACCCGGTAGCGGATGTTGAAGCTGGTCCCGAGAGTGGCGAATTCGCTCCATCCGGTCTTCCCGTCCGGTCCGAAGCTGTCCAAGGCGTCCCGGTTGAACTCGTTCTGATGCCACTCGTCCAGCAGCGCATCCACAAACGGTCCCACCTGGATCCAGGGCTGCCCCGGGAACAGGTAGTCGGCGGTGAACCCGATCTGCCCGTCGATCTCCGTGAACGGTCCCACTTCGACCACTTCCACCACCGCGTCCTCGGTCGGCGCCCCCACGCCGCCACTGCCGCCACCCACAGCCGGCGGCGCCGGCGGCGGGGTTTCCGGGGCGGTGTAAAGCGCCTCGATGGTGTCGTAATACAGGCTGAACCCGCTGCTCGCCGAATACAACGCCGTGTCCGGATTGACCGTCCGCGCCGTCAGGTTGGTCGTGTCCTGCGGATCGAGGTTGAGGTGCTCGTCGAGCACGGTCACACTTGCGTCCACCGGATTGATGAGGTTGATCGCATACTCAAACGGCGCCCGGTAGAGCGGATCGGGCGGTCCCGCGTAGGCCACTCCGTTGAGGGTGGTCCCCAGCGCGATCAGGTTGCTCGTCGGCCCGCTCTGGAGCCGCTCCGGCAGGTAGATCCGCAGTTCCCCGCCTCCGGCGCTGAGCACGCTGGCGCTGTCGGTCTCGATCACTCCGTTGCCTCCGGCCTCCGGATCCAGCCGGCTCACCGCCACGAAGGTGTCGCCCCCGGTCGCGATGCTGCTGCTCACGATCGTCGGATCCACGTGGCCGATCAGGCCCCCGGTCAACCGCACGTCAAACCCGGCGCTGACCTGGATGTCCCCGCTCACGTTGCCCGTCGCCGTGCCCACGCCGCCCGCGTCGAAGAGCTGGTCGCCGTTGCCGATCTTGGCATACGCGCTCGAACCGCTCCCCCGCGTCACGTTGACATCGGTCCCGGCATCCACCAGCACGGTCCCCTGCTTGGTCCCGTCGCTGCCGGCGCCGCCGTTGCCGATCTGGGCGTAACTGTTCGGGCCGCTGCCTCCGAGCACGTCGACCTGGCCGCCCGCGAGCACTTCCACGGTGGCCTCGGTGGTCCCGGCGTCGTTGTTGGTCCCCCCGTTGCCGATCTGCGCGAAGGCCACATCGGCGCTCCCGCCCTGCAGCACCACGTCGGCCGTCGCGCTGACGCTGATGACGGTGCTCGGCGCCCCGATGGTGACTCCGCCGGACTTGATCCCGCCATGGCCGATCAGCGCGTAGCCGTTGAGGTCCCCGCCGGTCACCGTGACGTCGCCGGCGGTGGCTTTCACCACCACGTTGCCGTTCTTGGTGCCAAATCCGCTGACCCCGCCGTTGCCGATCTGGGCGAAGGCCGCGGCGCCGGTCACGTCCACGCTGGCTCCGGTCACCGACACGCTCCCGGTCTTGTCCCCGTTGCCGCCGAACCCGCCGCTCAACCCGATCTGGGCGTAGGCGGTGGCGTTGCTGCCCGCCGTCAGGCTCACCGCGTCCGGTGTCGTCACCGTGGTGATCCCGGCCAGGGCGCCGTCGAGGTTCATCCCGCCCAACCCGATGGAGGCGTAGCTGTTGTCCCCGCTGCCCCCCTGCACGGTGACCGCGCCGTCGGCGCTCACCGCGGTGCTGCTGCTGTGGGTCCCGTTGGCCTTGGTGCCGCCCGCGCCGAGCTGGGCGTAGGCATCCTGGCCGCTCCCGGCGATCACGCTGACGGTCCCGCCGTTGGCGGTCACGCTGGTCGGGCCGGTGATGTTCCCGCTCCCGCTGGTGCCGCCCGCCCCGATCTGGGTGTAGGCATTGGCGCCGGCTCCGGAGGCGAGGCTGATGTTCGTCGCCTCCACCGTGGTCCCGCCGTTCTTGCTGGCGTCGCTGTTCAAGCCGCCCAGACCGATCTGGGCGTAGGTCCCGGTGTTGCTGGCGCCGCCGGTCAGGGTGAGGTCGCCGCCGGCGGTGACGCCGACCAGTCCGGTGAAGGCGCCGTCGGCCGCGGTGCCGCCCAGTCCGATCCGGGCCGAGGCGCTGGCCCCGCCGTTGGTCGCGTCGAGCACCACGTTGCCCGCCGCGGTGACGGTCGTCGCGCTGTTGTGGGTCCCGCTGGCCTGGATGCCGCCCGCCCCGACCTGGCTGGCCGAGTCGGTGCCGGTCCCGGCGAGGATCCGCAGATCGCCCGTGGTCGTGGTCACCGTCGTGGTCCCGGTGAGGTTGCCGTCGGCCAGGGAACCGCCCGCCCCGATCTGGGTGCCGGCGTTGCTCCCCGCGCCGCCGGTCAGCGTCACGCTGGCCCCGCTCACGGTGGTGGTCCCGCTCTTGGCGCCGTCGCTGTCGCGACCGCCGGAACCGATCCGGGCCGTGCTGTCCTGGCCCGCGCCGCCGTCGAGGGTCACCGCGCCGCTGGCGCTCAGCAGGATGTTGCTGGTGATGGCGCCGTCGGAGTTGTCCCCGCCGTGGCCGATCTGGGCGTAGGTGCCGGTGGTGGACCCGCCGTTGAGATCGACGTTGACCAGCGATCCGCTGAAGGTGATGTCACCCGACTTGGTGTTGCTGCCGACGTTGCCGCCGTGGCCCAGCAGGGCGTATGCGTTGAGGCCCGCCCCGCCGTTGAAGGTCGCGCTGCCAGCCTCGCAGAACTCGACGGTGATCGCTCCCGACTGGGTGTTGGCGGTGCTCCCGAGGCCGCCGTGTCCGGCCTGGGCGTAGCTGCCGACCGAGTCCCCGGCATTGAGGGCGAGACCGCCCTCGTGGACGTGAAGGTTGACCGCCCCGGCGCCGGTTTGGCTGGCCGCGGTTTGATGGAACCCGAGCTGCCCGTAGGCGTTGGCGGTGCTGTCGGAACCGTTGATTTCGACGCGATGGCCCATTGCCGTGGTGGCGCCTCCGAGGGAACCGACCGCGACCGCGAAGGCCTGCGTGCCGGTGCCGATGAAGACCGTGCCCTGGTTGCCCACGCCCGTCGCGGTGGCACAGGCGGCGATCACCGCGGCGAAGTCGAAGTTCGGCGCGGCCACCGGCGTGCAGAGCGTCGGATCGACGCCCAAGCCGCCGGTTTTGCCATCCCAGCCCGCGGCGATGTTGACGGCCCCGGTCCCGCTGTTCTGGAGACCGCGCAGGAAGGTGATGTCGCCGGTCGCCAGCACGTTCAGCGCGTTGGCGCTGCTGTAGGTGTAAGCCTGGTCGAAGGTGAAGTTCCCCGAGTTGTTGCCGATGGTGGTGATACCGGCGGCGAGCGCCTGGTTGAGCATCCCCGTCAGGTTGAACGTGGCATTGAATCCGGTGCCGAAGAGCGTGGTGTTGGCCGTGCCCAAAGTGATGCCCTCATTGGCGTTTGTACTCTGGTGACCGATCCAGCCGACGCTGTTGGCGGGTCCGGGCGTGGTGACCGTGATGGCTCCATCGACATCCACATAAATGTTACCAGCGCGGGTGCCGGAGGAATTGCTGGCGCCGTCCCCATGGCCGACCAAGGCGTAGGAGTTTGCCGCCAGACCACCGGTCAGGGTCAATCCGCCGCCGCCGACATCGATCAACGAGATGTTGCCGGTGTGGTTGCCGGATCCGACCGTGCCGCCATGGCCGATCTGGGCATACTGATCGTTGCCGCCGGAGTCGCCGCCCTTGAGGGTGATGCCTCCGTTGGCTCCGCTCAATCCGGAGACCACGGTGATGAAGCCGCTCTGGTTGCCAGCCGCCTCGTATTGTCCATGGCCGATCTGGGTCCAGGTCTGGGTCGCCGCTCCCTGTGCGGAATCGAGCAGGACATGCTCTCCGACATGGATGCAGATGTCGCCGACATGATTGCCTTCCGCATCATATCCGCCATGACCGATGGAGGCATAGGTGCGGGCGAAGGAGCCCGAGATCAGGTCCAGATTGCCGCCGGCGTCGATTTCAATGTTGCCGGTATTGGAGCCTTTGGTGCTGCGTCCGCCGTGACCGATCGTCGCCGAGGCGTCGTCGTCGGTGCCGCCACGGAGCACGATGTCACCGGTTTTCGCGGTGACATTGATGTCTCCGGTGTTGCCCAGGGTGGTGCTGCCGTCCGGATTGTCGGCGTCATAGCCGCCGTGCCCGATCATGGCATACGCGCGGTCGGTCTGAGAATACTCGAAGCGGAGGAGCAGGTTCGGCGGATCGGTCTCGGCCCCCGGGTTGATGTCCTGAGTGAAGAGAACGACCGGGCTGCCGCCGCTGGCGTAGTTGATGGTTCCGACCTGCTGGCCGGCGGTGAATTGGGTCCCTCCGACCAGTTCGGTGAAGTCGCTGACCACTTTGAGCGCGCCGGAACCGTCCGCATCCGCGACCGTTCCGATCTTCACGCCGAGATCATTGAAAATATCGAAGTAAACCGAACCTGGAATGACGCGGTTCAAGCCAGCCCGGATCGTGAAGTCTCCGCCTCCCGCCAAATTGGCGGCCCGGTCGATGGACTCGGTGTCACTGGTCCCGGTGAGGACATAGCCGCCGCGCAACCCACTGCCCAGGGCCGGAGTCGCGGAGAGTTGGCTGGCCAGCACGTTGACATTGCCTTCGGCATAGACATTGACCGTTCCGGAGTGATCGCCCCGCGTGTTGGTGCCGCCGTTGCCGATCATGACATAGTTGTCGACCCCGTCACCCGCCTGCAACGTGATGTCGCCGGTGGCCATGACCGAGGTGGTGTCAGTGCTGCGACCCTGATCGCCGACGGAAGAGCGTCCGCCGTGTCCGATCTGGGCGAACTGCTGACTCACATCATTGTCGGCGAAGGTGCCGCCCCCCTGGATCAGGACATTGCTGGTGGTCCCAAGGTTGGTCCGGACTCCGGTCGCGTCATAGCCGGCGTGGACAATGATGTCCCCCCAATGGTTGCCGCGGGCTTCGTAGCCGCCATGACCGATCATGGCATAGTGGAAACGTCCTCCGGCCTCGGCCGCCAAGCGGTAGAAACCATTGTTGGCGAGGTTGTCATAGACCCCGATGGTGGGAGCGAAGCTGGGGAGGAAGGCCCGCTTGTCATCGCCCCCGAGGACGTTGACGCTGCCGAGGCGGCTGACGACCGAGATGTTGCCATGGTGGCCGATTCCGTTGCCGTTCGCGGTGACCCCGTCGAGGGAGACATCGACATCGTAGCCTCCATGCCCGATCTGGGCGTAGAGGTTCCCGTCGTCGTTGGAGTTGGCCAGGGTGCCACTGCCGGTGCTGAGCACCCCGCCGATGAGGTTGACGCTGCCGAAAGTGTCGATGGTGATGTCTCCCGAGTTGCCTTCCATGCCCGCCGCGCCATTGCCGGTGCCGGAGCGGGAGCTGGTGCCACCGTGACCGATCTGGGCAAAGTTGTTGTTTCTCGTGCCGGCCTTGGCCTGCACCCCGATGCCGACATAGGCGGGAGCTTGTCCCGTGGTCGAGAAGATCGAGATGTTTCCGCTCTGGGTGCCGGTGGAACTGCGTCCGCCGTGGCCGATTTGGACATAGGCGTCGGCCGCGTCGAAGTATTCACCCTGACCGCCGCTCAAGATGACCGCGCCGCCAATGCGCCGGGCCGCCGTTCCCACGGTGATGTCACCGGAGTCGCGTCCGCTGGTGATGTAGCCGCCATGGCCGAGCTGGGCATACCCTTGGGCACCCACTCCACCGTTGAAGACCACATCACCGCCGGCGAAGACCGAGATGTCCCCGGTGTTGCCCAGAGTATTGGCTCCACCGTCGGTCTGATCAGAATTGTATCCTCCGTGACCCAGCTGGGCGTAGGATCCCTGGATCTCCAGAGACTGATAGGACATCGTGACCAGGTTCGCCGCGGCAGGGGAGGCCTGGTTGTTCGGATTGACGTCGGCCGTGAAGGTGATGCGGCCGTTGGTGCCCACTCCAGTCGTATACCAGATGGTGCCAACCACGTCATTGAGATTGAATGCCCCGAGTGTTCCCCCGGCGACATAGATGTTGCCCTTGCCGTCATCCTTCAGGATCGGCCCGTTCGGGATGGTGATGACCACCGTGCCGGGCACGATGTTGGAGCCTTCCACATCATAGATGGCGTCGTTGGTCTGCGTGCCGAATTCCGTCGCCCGGGTCAGGTCGAAGTTCTTTTCCTCGCCGATGATCTGGTGACGCCCCTGGACGGCGGAGAATATCACGCTGCCGCCCGCGTCGACGATGATGTCACCCTTGTGGTCGCCCCGCGAATCGCGCCCGCCATTGCCCAACTGGACGAACGAACCCTGGGAGTTTCCGGCGGTGAAGACGATGTCGTCGCCCGCGGTGACGGAGATGACGTCATCATCACGTCCCATGTTGCCCCGCGCGGTCCAGCCGCCATGGCCGAGCATGGCATAGTCGACCCGGTCGGTGTCGTTATCTTCTGTGGAACCCCCGAGGAAGGTGATGTCCTGGGCCACATCGACGGTGATGCTGCCATAATGTTCACCCCGGGATTCATAGCCGCCATGACCCAGTTGGGCATAGTGGAAACGCCCTTCACCCAGACCCCAGCTGGGGTTGTCAAGACGGTTGGCATCGCCCGCCCCGAAGAAGAGCCGACCTGCCGTGGAGGTCACGGAGATGTCTCCATGGTGCCCGATGCCCGTGTCGAAGACATCGACCGAGGTAATGAAATGGACGTCGGTGTTGTAACCGCCATGGCCGAGCTGGACATAGTTGCGCGAGTCCTCGTCGGAGTTGAGGAAACTGCCGGTGCCAGCGATGAAGTTGATGTTACCCGCCGTGTTCACCGTGATATTGCCGGAGTTGCCTTTGAAGAGAGGCACCGTCGGATTGGTGGCGTCCCGGGCCGCCGAGGAGGCGTTGGTGCCGCCATGGCCGACCTGGGCGTAGGCATCGGGACGATCCCCGGCGCGGACTTCCACCCCGGTCGCGCCGGTCGTGCCCGCGTTGACGGTGATGTTGCCGTTGTGGTTCCCGTCGCCTTCGTAGCCGCCGTGGCCGATCTGGGCGTAATCCTGATCAGAATGGCCCGCCGTGAAGGTGACCGCCCCGGTGCCGCCATCGACCGTGATGTTGCCGGTGTTGTCGCTCTCGGTGCTGCGTCCGCCGTGCCCGATCTGGGCGAAGGCGCCGGGAGCGATGTTCCCGGTCAGACCACCCGTGGTGCCCCCGTTGAAGGTCACGCCTCCGTCGCCTTGGACGGTAATGTCGCCCAGGATGGTGCGGCGGAATTCAACCCCGGCGCCGAAGGTGAGGGCGTTGTTACCAACCGCTGAGGTGTATTCGGTGCGGAAAACGTAACCCGGATTGTACCAATATTGCAAATGCCATCCCTGGCCGGACGCATTCCGGGTGTCGGACTGTCCAAAACCGCCGTTGGAGTCATAGGTGCCGAACTGGGTGCCCGCACCGGACAGGTAACTGGCGTCGTACCCCCCGTGACCGATCTGGACATAGTTCTGGTTGTCCGACCCCGCCGCGCCGCTGACCGTGTGGCCCGCACCGAGGGCTTTCACCGTGATGTTGCCGATCATGGAGCCGCCCGACCAGGATCCCCCGTGACCGATCTGGGCGTAGGAATTGTAGCCGCCGTCATTGACGGTGGCGAGACCTGCCTTGAGGCCGACATTGCCGTCCTGCGCGATCACCGAGATGTTGCCGGTGTGGTCGCCACCCGTGTAGAGGCCGCCGTGACCGATCTGGACATATTCCTCGCGGCCAAAGCGGGAGGTCCCGTCGACGGAGGAGAGATTGACGTCGCCGGACGCGGTGACCACGGTGATGTTGCCGCTCATGCCGAGAATCGGCTTGCCATCGACACCGATCGGGGCGCCCGGAGCATTGATGTGGAACCACTGTCCCCGGTTCGGAGGCACGATCGGAACCATCGCCGTCAGCGGGTTGTTGTCGTGGTCGACGAAGCGGACCGTATTGGCTGCCACGATGGGTTGGTAGAAAGTGGTCAGGGGCATGAGGCTGCCCTGGCCATAGGTGGGGACCCCATCGGCCCCGAGTGGTCCCGGGAGATAGGTGCCTCCGCCGACCACCTGAGCGAAATAGAGGTTCGTCAGGGGGTTTTCATTGAAGGTGTTCCCGTTCGCCGCGCTCAGAGCGACGTCCACCCCGGGGTTGGCGGTGTTGCGGGTTTCCAGGGTCCGGGGCAGGTAGGGGTCAAAATCGGCGTTGATGCCGCCATGACCGATCTGGAGGTAGCTGTAGCGACCGGAGCGGTTGCCGTTGGCATCCGTGAAGGCCAGATCGGCGGTGGCACCGTGGGCATGGAAGTCGATCCCGGAAGCGGCGGCGACCACGATGTCACCGCTGTGATTGCCGAAGGCCTCGAAGCCGCCGTGACCGATCTGGGCGGAACTGAAGACCTGCTGGCCGGCTTCGAAGGTGATCTTGGCGGAGGCATTCTCCACCGCCGTGATCTGGCCCGAGCCATTCATCGTCAGTCCCCCGGCCTTGACCGTGATGTCACCA
The DNA here is from genome assembly GCA_024233005.1 of Akkermansiaceae bacterium. Classification (GTDB taxonomy): domain Bacteria; phylum Verrucomicrobiota; class Verrucomicrobiia; order Verrucomicrobiales; family DEV007; genus JACKQE01. The sequence goes on from JACKQE010000007.1 coordinate 232,696, forward strand.
TTGTGGCCGTCCCCGTTCACCGAGGTGGGGTCGGCGGCATCGCGCCAACCGCCATGACCGATCTGGACATACCCGACCCCACCGTTGTTGAGCAACGGATCGGAAGAATAGCCGGTGAAGGTGATGTTTTTCAGAGAAGTGACCGTGATATCCCCGGTGTGGGTGCCGGAGTAATAGCGGTCATTGGCGAAGTCGCGGCGGTCGTCCGGAGGGCTTTGGTTGCTCACGCCGGCCGTGTTGTAGTTGGCGTCCGTGTCGATGTCATCTCCGCCGGTATTGGTGACCCGGGCGATGTTGATGCGGTGGTCGTTGCGCCCGCCGTGACCGATCTGGGCGTAAGAGCTGTCGCGTCCTCCAGAGAAGGTGATCTCGCCACCCGCATCGACCACGATGGCGCCGACGTGGGCACCCGAGGCAAAATAACCGCCGTGGCCGAGCTGGGCGTTGTGGGGACCGACGAACTCGCCGCCGCGGGCGTCAAAGACGATGTTGCCGGCGGCGCCGGCGGTGCTGTGATCCTTGTCGGCGATGACGGTGATGTTGCCGATCATGTCGCCGTCATTGTACATGCCCCCGTGGCCGAGCTGGACATACTGCTCGGCGGCTTGGCCGGCGAGGAAGTTGATGTTGCCGTTGAAGCTCTCCACATAGATGTCGCCCCTGTTGCCGACCCGCTGCGCGGCGGTGGGACCACCGACGCCGTAGCCGTCGAAGAGATACACGTTGCCGTCGGGCATGGTGATGGAAGCGGCGTTGTCACCCGGGTTGGGATTGTCCGCGTCATGGCCGCCATGGCCGAGCTGGGCGTAGGATTGCGCTTGCTCGCGGGACTGGTAGCTGGCCCGGGCCGAGACAAGCGGGGTCGAAGGGGTGATGGTGGTCGGCCGGTTGTCCGGATTCACATCGGTGTTGAAAGTCAGCGTGGATGTCGAGTAGACCAGGGTGCCGACCACTTGGCCGGCGGTGAAGGTGGTCTCGGCAGTTCCGTCGCCATCCATGTCCACGGTGACGGTGGACTGCACCACCAGGTTGGCGGTGTTGGCGCCGGTTTGGACATCAATGATGGTGGGCCCGCCGGGGACGGTGACAAAAAGGGTGCCGGGCTGGAGGTTGACGCCTTCCAGAGCGGTGATGGCGTCCCCTTGGCCGGTGCCGAGGGTGGTGGCGCCGAGGTTGGTGGCCTGGTGGAAGTCAGCGGTCATTTCATTGACAATGGACAGCGCGCCACCTCCGGCGGTGAAATTGATGTCGCGGCCCGCATACACCTCGATGTCCGCGGAGTGGTCGCCGCGCGCCGCGCGGCCGCCATTGCCGAGCTGGGCGTAGCTGTCATTGTCCGCGCCCGCGGTGAAGGCGATGTCACGGGCGGCACCGACGAGGAGGGTGTCTGCGGCGACGCCCATGTTCCCGATGCTGGTCCAGCCGCCGTGGCCGAGCTGCACGTAGTTGCGCTTGTCGGCGTCATTGTCTCCCGTGCCTCCGCCGGTGAAGCGGATGTCAGAGGTGGCGTTGGTGACGGAGCCGTTGGTCGCCAATCCGGCGAGGACGGTGATGTTGCCGTGATGATCCCCGTTGTTGGCGTAACCGCCGTGGCCGAGCTGGGCATAGTGAATGATCCCCATCCCGGTGCCTTCACTACCGTTGGCGAGTGATCCGGCATTGAAGTTGACCGAGCCCAGGAACGACTGGACGAAGATGTCCCCGTTGTGTCCGATGCCGTTGTAGCCAGTGTAGATGCCAAGAGCGCTGACATCAACCCCGTCAGCGGTGACATCGGCATCGTAGCCGCCGTGACCGAGTTGGGCATAGGCATTGCCGTTGTTGTCCGTTTGAATGTCCTCGCGCAGGGTGCCGGCGGTGAACTCAATGGTGCCGTTGGCGATGGCGGTGATGGTGCCGGTCAGTCCGACCGCGTTGGCCACGCCGTTGCCGTTGCCGGAGCGTGCTCCGACCCCGCCATGCCCCATCTGGACGTAGGCGGAATCCGTGCGACCGGCGCGGAACCGGATGCCCTCGGAGTCGGCTCCCGGAGTCAGATCGCCCGGGGCGGTGGAGATGAGTCCCGACTTGGCATTGACGAGAATGTTGCCGCTGTGGTTGCCGTCGGCGTCATAGCCACCGTGACCGAGCTGGGCATAGTCCTGGGAATCGGTCAGGTCCGCGCCCAAGCCGGAGAGGAACTCCACAATGCCGCCGCTGGTGACCGTGATGTTGCCGGTGTTGCCGCCCTGATTGATGTTTCCGCCGTGGCCGAGCTGAGCATAGGCCGCCGATCCCGAGCCTCCGTGGAAGCGGACATCGCCCGCCGCCGTGACGACGATGTTGCCGGCGCTGCCGATCGTGAAGGCATTACCCTGATCCGCGTCGTAGCCTCCATTGCCGAGCTGGGCATAGGCCCGGTCCGCTCCGACCACCCGGTCCAGAGTATAGTCGGCCTTGACGCCGGCCTTGCCGAGCGGGTTCACCACCGCAGTGAAACGGATGCTGCCATCGGTGTAATCGATGGTGCCGACGATGGCATTCGCGGCAAGGCCCGAGTCGGTGCCCGCGGTCTGGACCATCAGCTTTCCGGCACCGTCGTCCACGATGACCGTGCTGGTGCCCCCGTTCGCCGGGACGGTGATGGACACGCTACCGGCCTGGATGCCGACATTGTTGTCCCGGGCGCCGATCGCCTCGACCACGTTCGAGAAACCGCCGCGGGTGTTGTTGAAGGTGGCAATGAGGTTCGGGGCGCTGAAGGTGCCGGGTGACATGGCCGCCGCGTCGAGCAACGCGTTGCGGGAATTCAACGTGTTGACGACACTGGTGGGATCATTGTCCTCCACGGTGCCACCGTTGTTGTTGAACTGCACCGGGATGGTGCCGCCGCTGATGGCCGTGGTGAAGCGGACGTGACCGTTGACGTAGTTCACTTCCCCGACCTGCTGACCCAGCAGGAGTCCCGCCGTGGTGCCTGCCGCCGTAAGGCTGGCCACAATGAGCTGCCCGGTTCCAGTGTTGGCGGTGAAAGTGCCCCAGTCGGTGGTGAGGAGCACATTGGAAGTGGTCAGGTTGCGGTTCCGGGTGGCGACCCAGCCGAGTTGCCAGGAGGAAATGTCGAGTTCGCTGGAGGCGTCGCCGACAACGCGGAAAGGCTGGGGATTCTGGCCCCCGATGAAGTTGATGTCATCGCCCGCGGAGACGGTGATGTCCGCGCGGTGGTCACCTCGAGCCTGGTAGCCGCCGAAGCCGAGCTGGGCATAGTCCCGCTGTCCGGCTCCCCCGATGAAATTGATGTCTCCGGTGACGGCGGTGACGGAAATGGTGTTGATTTCCCCGTTTCCGGCGTCGCGGATGCCCATGTTGCCATCGGCGGAGTCTCCGCCGTTGCCCAACTGCACCCAGGAATATTTGTCCTGGTTTTCATCCAGTCCAATGCCACCGGCGGTGAAGGTGATGTCCTTGCCCGCCGAAACCGTGATGTTCCCGTAATGCTCGCCATTGGCATCGAAGCCCCCATGGCCGAGCTGGGCGGTGTGGAGAATGCCGTAGCCCACGCCAGGGCTGCCCTTCAACACGTCACCGCCGTTGAAGAGGATGCTGCCCATGCCGGAAGTCACGGTGATGTCACCGTGGTGGCCGATCCCGCTGCCAAAAGTGGCCCCGTTGTTGTCACGGATACCGGCGGCGATGCCGCCGTGGCCGAGTTGCACATAGTTGCGCACGTTGTTCCAGTCCGTTGCCGCGCCCAGCACAGAGTTGGTGGAATAGCCGCCGGTCCCGGCAAGGAACCGGATGTCACCCACCGTGGTGACGTTGACGTCGCCCGAGAACCCTCGCCGTCCAGTGTCGCCGGCTTCCCGAGCGGACACGGTGTCCGCCCCGCCGAGACCCAGCTGGGCGTAGGCGTCGGTCGTTTGTCCGGCGGTGAAGACGAGCCCGCCCTGCACCCCGCTGCCACCGATGGTACCGGGGGCGGTGCTCATGATACCGGTGCCGGCGGTGACGGTGATGTTGCCCTGGTGCTGGCCGTCGGAGTCACGCCCACCATGGCCGAGTTGGGCATACTGCCGCTGGTCGACGATGCTGATGCCGCGACCGGCCAGAAATTCGATGATGCCCCCCGCTGTGACGGTGATGTTGCCCGACTTGTCATAATTCGCGGCAAGCGGGTCGGATAGGTTGGCATTGTCGATCTGGGCTCCGTTGCGCCCCTGCGCGCCATCGCCGCCGTGGCCGAGCTGGGCATAGGCGTTCTGTTGGGTGCCCCCGTGGAAGCGGATGTCGCCGCCCGCTTGAACCACGATCTCGCCGCTGTGCCCGGCGGAGTCCCGGCCTCCGGCGCTCGCACCGAGGCCGCCGTTGCCGAGCTGGACAAACGCGGCATCGGCATTGTCTTTGGAATAGCTGTAGTTGGCCACGACCTCGTCGGCGGCGGCGTTGATGTTGCGGCGGATGGTGACCCGGCCGGTGGCGTAATCAATGTTCCCCACGATCTGATCCTTGCTGTCGCGGATGTTGCCGTCGGCGAGGAAGTCCTGGTAGACCGCCCGGCCTCCGCCGGAGCTGTCCCCATCCACCACGAGGGAGAAGGATCCCGCCAGAATGCGGCCGTTGCCGACATAGGATTCGTTGGGCCGGATGGCCATGTCGGACTCGGGGGTGCGTTCCGGCGTGGTTGAGGTGATGGCGACCGTTCCCAGAGTGGGGTGGGTGTAGCTGTAGGTCACGTTGCGCTGGAAGTTGCCGGTGCCGTCCTCAAGGTTGCCGTTGTTGGCAGTGATGGCCGAGGTGTTGAGAGTGACCTTGCCGGTGGCATAATCGATGGTGCCGTAGGCAAGGCCGTGGGTGCCGACGGCATAGTTGCCGGCGATGGCGGTGGCGGAACGGTAGAGCGTGCCGGTGCCGTCGCCGTTCGAGGCGTCGCGAATGTCGACACCGCCGGTGCCGCCGACGTCCAGCACGAGGGTTCCGGCGACGATGTTGCCCTTGTGGGCGGTTTCGGAAGCGCCGGCATTGCCGTGGTAGAGCTGGAAGGAGCGCTGCATCATGGTGGCCTCCTGCAGCGCGGTGAGCGTGTGGACGGAGCCGATCCAGTAGTTCTGGGTGCCGGAAGCGGGGAAGTTGGACGGTCCCTCGATTTTGCCCCCGACATAACTTTCGACCCCGACGACCTCGGATTTCGGCCCGATCATGTAGAGATTGTCGTGGGCCTTGACGGTGATGTCACCGGAATGGTCGCCATCGAAGTCGTAGCCGCCGTTGCCGATCATGCCGAAGGAAGCGAAGCCGCGCCCCACCGGATTCACCTGGCCGAGGGAGAGGTAGTTGCCGCCGGCGTCGCGGTTCACGATTGCGAGCATGGTGGTGCGTTCATCCATGGTGGCGCCGCCGAGCGAGGCGTCGAAGTAGACGTCCCCGCGGACCGCCCCGGCGGACATGCCGGCGGTCACGGTGATGTCGCCGCCGATGATGTTCGGAGTGCCGCCCACGCGGTAACCCCCGTGTCCGATGTGGGCGAAGTCGCGGTCATTGTTGCCCGACGTGAAGCGGATCGAGTCCGTCTGCGCGTTGACCACGATGTCATTGTTGAGGGAGAACGTGCCGGTGTCACTGACTTCGTTGCCGCCATGGCCGATCTGGACGAATTTCTGGTCGGTCCGGAAACGCAACTCGGTGATGCTGTTGGTCTGGGGGACCTGGGTGCCGCTGGCGAGGGTGCCCTGGACCCGTTCCGCCCATTCCGCGTTGCCCGCGACAGTGGCACCGGTCTCACCCATGTAGATGTCATTGAAGTCACTGGAGAGCCAGTAGCTGGAGGGGCCGGAAAGTCGTGAGGTGAATTCGATGGCGTCCCGTGCGGTGACGTTGATGTTGGACAGGCCATCTCCAGTGATGAGGCCGTTGGAGAAGGTCCCGCCATGACCGATCATGGCATAGGAATAGAGCATGCGGCCGCTGCGGAAAATGATGTCACCATCGAGAGTGCCGGCTCCCTGGCCGGCAGAGACGGTGAGGTTGCCCTGCTTCACGCCGTCCACATCGTAGCCGCCATGGCCCAACTGGGTGAAATTGTATCCGACGCCCCAGGTCCGTTCGGAGCGTTTCTCCTCACCCCCCACAAACATGACGGTTCCCTTTTGGGCCTCAACCGACACGTTGCCGAGGTATCCGGTGCTGGTGACCGCTCCCGTGGACGTGGCGCGTTGGTTCAAGCCGCCATGGCCAATCATGCTGTAGCCGTATTGGGAATTGCCGGAGCGGACTTCGACGCCGACGTCGCGAAGGATGCCGCCGGAGAGAGGATTCGGTTCATTGCCCGGCCCTGGGTCCGCGGTCCAGTTGCCGGCGCTGTCATAACCCATGTTGTCACTGACACTGACGGTGCCACCCGCGGTGACGGTGATATTTCCGGAAGCGGAATTATCCGGCTGGTAGGAGGTGACCGTGATGGACGCCGGAGGGGTGAAGATGCCGCCGGTGGTCGGCGCCGAGGCGAAAGCGCCCCCATGCCCGATTTGAACAAAGCCGTAGACGGATGGAAAATCGGCACCGGAGTTATTGGCAAGGGGGGTCGTGGGATCGGCCAAAGTGCCAGCGTTGAGGTTTCCGATACGGGGCATTTGATTGTATCCCAGCACACGAACCGCTCCCGTGGTCGCAGTGACCGTGATGTTGCCGTCCAGTCGCTGATCCCAGACCGAACGACGGTTGGCTTCGCCGCCCGAGCCATGACCGATCATGGCAAAAGCGCCCTCACCGGGGCCGCCCCGGACCTGGACGCCGGCTCCGGCGAGGCCTCTGCCGTCCGAGGCTCCGGTGGTGCCCAACGCCGTGACGGTGATATTGCCGGTGGCACTGCTCTGGTTTTCGTAACCGCCGTGGCCAATCATCGAGTAGATGTTGGCAGTTTGGTTGGTTGCCACCAGATCGGTGTAACCGGCCGTGGTTTCAAACGCGGGGGAAGCCATGACCAGCACGTCCTGGCCGGCCGTCACCGTGATGTTGCCTTTCAACCGCGCTTCATCCCCCAAGTAGTTCGTGCGCCAGCTGGAGGCGAAAAACGACCGCCGGTCATCGCCCGGATCGATGATGAAACCGTCCCGTGTCGTTTTGGAAGTGATGGTCAGGCCATCACCTTCGTTGTTGTTCCGGTGCCCTTCAATGCTCCGGGCGACAGACCCGCCATGGCCGATCTGGGTGTAGCTGTTGGTCTGGGTGCCGCCGCGCATGTCGACCCGTCCGGAAGCGCTCACCGTGATTTTGCCATTGGCCCCGTAGCCCGCGCCTTTGAAAACACCGGTTGGAGAGGCGATCGGGGTGCCGCCCAAGTCCGCGATGTAGTTCTTGCCCCGGACATTGCCAAAGATGGTGGCGCCCACACCCATGGCGTCGCCGTTGCCGTTGCCCCACCACTCATTGCGCAGCGTGTTCTTGGTGGACCCGATCTGGTATTCATAACCGGTGTCGTTGAAACCGAGCTGGGCCCAACCGTTGCTGACGGTGTTGCTGCCTTTCAATTCCAGATTGTATGTGGCCACATTGGTGTCCCCAAAACGACTGCCGACATCCAGTCCCACGCGGGTGCCGTTGCCACCGATCAGGACCGAGCCATTGGTGCCATTGACGGAATTGAACTTGCCGGCCGCATCATTCAGCGCGTTGCCGTCATTCATCGTGGCCAGGACTTGGGAGATGTCAAAATTCCCCAGGACCAGACCGGTCGTCCCGTCCCAGCCGGCCACAATATTGATTCCGCCGGCCCCGGCACTGCGCACCGAGGTGTTGAACGTGATGTTGCCCTGGGCCAGCAGGGAGAGGGTGCCACCCACGGTTGAGGCATTTTCCTGATACCATTCGACCCGGTCGGCTGCCGCGTTGGCCGTGCTGTCGGTGCGTCCGATCACGATGTTGCCGGCCTGGGCGCCCGCGATATTGGTGGAGACCACGACATTGGTTCCGAGGTCGAGCTGCTGGGACAGCCAGACATTGCTGATGGTGGCTCCTCCGAGCGCTGCCGCGCCGGTCGCGGAAATGGTGATATTGGTGGGATCGAGGAGGAGGGTGCCGCTGACGCCGGAGGTGGCCGACAAGTCAATGCTCCCGGAAACGGCGAGGTCCTGTTTGCCGGAAATTTCAGCGAAGCCGCCCTTGGTCACGCCTTTGGCAGAGATCGCCCCCTCGTAGGCGGTACCGATGTTGGACCAGACAACCACATTGCCGCCTTTGCCGCTCTCCAAAGCATCGCTGCGGAGAATGGCACCATCCGCGACCATCGTCGACTGGGCATTGTGGACCCCGAGGGTCCGGCCTTGGAAGCCCCCGCCGACAAACAGATCACCCCCGCCGGTCCGGCCGCTCACGTCGACGAGAGCGGACTCGCTCAGGTTGACTTCGCTGCCCAGAATTTTGACCGTGGCCGAACGCCCTGCCGTCGCGCCGTTGCCGATGGCGTGCAGGGTGCCCCCGAAGTTGGTCACCCCGTTGACCGTGTCAATCAGGACGGTGGCGCCATGGGTCGCATGGTCCGCCTCGATCAGGGCATCGCCGCCGATGTTCGTGCCGGTGCCCCCTTTGACGACGACCAGACCGCCTTTGCCGGCGGCACCGTTGGCCTTGAGTTGACCGTCCAGCGCGACCAGGCCGGCGGTGCCGGTGTAGGTCTGCACCGAACCGCCGTTGAGAGCGCCCGAGGCGTCGAGACTGGCGGTGCTGCCGATGGTCACCGACTGGTTGCCGCTGACGGCGACCGCGCCGCCGTTTTTCAGGCTCCCGATGGCATTGATCTGGCCATTGATGGCGGCCGACTGGGCGGCGTTGAAGCGAACTTGGCCACCGGTCGCGCCCGAGGCATCGGCCAGGGAAAGAGATTCGGAGGTGAGAGTGTCACCGGCCACGAGCACACTGCCCCCGGTGCCGCTGCCGCCCTTGGCGCTCAGCGTGGCGCCGCTGCCGATGGTGACACTGCGAGTGGAGCCGGCGCTCCCGACCTGGAGGGAACCCCCACTGGCGCCGTCCGCGGAAAGAAGGGCTCCTCCGGCAATGTTGATGTCCGTCCCTTGAAGGGAAACGGTCCCTCCGGCTCCGGTCGAGCCATTGGCGCTGACCACCGAACCGGCGGCGACGTTGACGCTTCGGGTTTCCCCGGCCTGACCCACATTGATGGTGCCCCCGGTGCTGCCGTTGGCAGTGACTTTGGCTCCGGCAAGGACGTTGATTTCCTCGCCCTGCAGATCGATCTGGCCGCCCTTGCCATTCCCGACACCGTCCGCCTTGAGGGTGCCTCCGGCATTGACCAGGCTGCCTTGGAGCAAAATCCGTCCGCCGTTGCCCCCGGGCAACGTGGCCTGAATGGAGCCGGAGTTGTCAACCCGGCCTCCCGGAGCCCGCAGGAAGACTTTGCCACCTCGGGAGACCGTGCCGGTGGCCCGGAGGGATCCCTTGTTGTTGATGGCCAGCGCAAACATATTGCCGTGGGCCTTGAGTTCGACCGAAGCCCCTTCGATAGTCCCGGAGTTTTCCACCCCCGTGCCGCCGGTGGCTCCGGAGGTGGTGCGGACAAAGACTCGTTCGCCATCGGCATTTGGCGAAGCGGTGATGAGAACTTCCCGTCCGGCGGCCAGGCCCACGGTGCCATTGGCGGCGGTGATGGTGCCGGTGTTGGTGACGTTTTTGCCGACGAGGAACACATCGCCACCGACCGCGTTGATCCGGCCATAGTTCACGATGCCGGATTCGGAATTGCCGCTGAACACCATGTCCCCGCCCCCGAGGAAATCAGCGTCCGAGACATCCAGTGTCGAAAGAACCAGGCCTCCCACGTCCACCGTTCCCGTGGCACCCACCAAAATGCCGTTGGGATTGATGACCATGACTTTGCCGTTGGCGCGGAGGGCGCCGAGGAGCGAGCTGGGATTCCCCGTGACGACGCGGTTGAGCACCGCGCTGTTGGCTCCAGGCTGGATGAATTGTGTGGTTTCTCCCGCCCCGATGGAGAAATCCTGCCAGTTGATGATCGCCTTGTCGCTCAGCTGATTGATCGAAAGGTGCCCGCCCAGGCCGTCGCCGATGGAAGCATTGCCGTTGACGACGAGGCCGCCCGCCGGATTGGACCGCACGGGGGAACTGACCATCGAAAGGGCGGGAAGGAGGGTCAGCATTACGGTCCGCTGGAACCGGGAGTGACGCCGTAGGAGACTGGTGGGGGTTTTCATTGAATTGTCTTGGGGGGGGGCTTTACGAAAATTTCGAATGGGAAGGCAGGTTCCAACCTGTCTGGACCGGATTGGCATTCCGGCGGGGGGGATTGGCGATGCTAATGGTGACGCCCGGTCCTTCTTGAGAGAAAACCGTACGGAACCGCGATGGCACCGGACAGACCTCTCAGATCTGGGTGGGAGTCAGCGCTCCGCGCATTGCTGCGGACCGCTTTGGAGGCATGATCGGAACGACGTCGGAGACGCCGCGACTTTGGTGGTGTCCACCCGGAAGGGTGTCGCTGTGCCAGATTCTCCCGCACTTTCGGGGAGAGGATCCCCAGCGAGGATCAATCACAAGGGGAAAGCTATTGGGTCATCAAATGTCCGGTAAGACAATCACCGCCAATGGGGGTTGTTTTTCTTGAGTGGACACCTGGGTATGATCCAGGACACACTGCGGGCCAGTGTGTGGGTCGCGGCTGAAAGCCGCAGGTTCAGGGAGGAGATTTCATGGCGAAATCATGAACGCATTATGTAAAAAGGGTCGTTTTCTGAATTAATTGCTATTATTGGGCTTCTATCATTTCCCGTTTGGGCGAGCAAGAAAAATCTTTCGCCCCCAAATGAATAATAACCCCATCGAATTTCGGAAGGTGCAATTTTTTTTCAGGAAGAATCAAAAAGATTGAATTCCCTAAGACTCAGTGATTTTCGCCAAACTGTCGGTTCAATTCTTGGGTTCAGGGGAAGGAACTGGAACAGGTCTGAGCAGTGGACCTTGACGGATGCCGGGACGATGGCGTTTGCTGGGACTCTTCCCGCGTGCCTGATCCTGATTCTTTTGCTCCCATGAACCTTCCGGAACCGTCTTCCACTCTCAGTGTGCTGATCGGAATGTGGGCCTGCTGCATGGGGCCGATGCCCTTGGAGGCCGGGGAAGGGGAGCGGCCCAATGTGCTGTTCATCGCGGTCGATGACCTCACCTCCGCGATCGGTTGCTATGGTGACCCGGTGGCCCAAACCCCGCATTTGGATCAATTGGCGGCCCAAGGGGTGCGATTCGCCCATGCCTGCTGCCAGGTCCCGCTCTGCAATCCCAGCCGGGCATCTTTGCTGACGGGCCTGCGTCCTGACCAGATCCGGGTGTATGATCTTGACCGCCACTTCCGCGAGGAACGTCCCGAGGTGGTCACGCTGCCGCAACTGTTTAAAGAACAAGGATGGTTCTCCGCCCGGGTCGGCAAGCTCTATCACTACAATGTCCCCACCGGGATCGGTACCAATGGGCTGGATGACCCGCCTTCGTGGGATCAGGTGGTGAATCCCAAGGGACGTGATGTCGCTGAGGAATCTCTGATCACCAATGCCGAGCCGAAACGGGCAATCAGTGCCACCCTGAGCTGGCTCGCCGCCGGAGGACGGGACGAGGAACAAACCGACGGGCTCGTCGCCAGTGAGGCCATCCGCTTGCTCCGGGAGCATCGGGAAGAACCGTTTTTCCTTGGCGTCGGCTTTTTCCGTCCCCATTCCCCCTATGTGGCTCCGCAGAAATACTTCGACCTTTACCCGATGGAGCGGATCACCCTGCCGGAAGCCCCTCTGGATGATCGTGGGGACATTCCCGTCGCGGCCTTTGCCCACAACAATCCCGTCCCCAACTACGGATTGCCGATCCCGAGATTGTTGCAGGCAAAACAGGCCTACTATGCCTGCGTTTCCTTCGTCGATGCCCAAATCGGCCGGGTCCTGGCTGCGTTGGACGAACTGGGGCTCGCTGGAAACACCGTGGTCATTTTTTGGAGCGACCATGGTTACCACCTCGGCGAGCATCAGGGAATCTGGCAGAAACGCTGCCTTTTCGAGGAAAGCGCCACGGCCCCGCTCATTGTCAGGGCTCCGGGAATGACTGGAAACGGAAGGCCCTGTCGGCGTGTGGTCGAGTTCGTGGATCTTTATCCCACCTTGGCGGATCTATGTGGGGTGACGGTGCCTTCCTCCATGCCGCTCACCGGCCGCAGTCTGCGCCCTCTCCTGGAGAATCCGGCCGCCGATTGGGACAGTGCCGGCATCACTCAGGTGCTCCGGCCGGCCGACAGCCGCCTCCCGGAGCCGGTCATGGGACGCAGTGTCCGGACGGAACGCTGGCGCTACACGGAATGGAATGAGGGCCGGGACGGTCTCGAGCTCTATGACCATGCGGCCGATCCCCATGAATTTCACAACCGGGCGGTCCAGCCGGACGCGGAAGCGCTCGCCGTGATGCGGCAGCTGCGCCTCAAGTTCACTGGCAAGGCAGAAGGGGGGGCTCCTTCGAGTCCGGTCAATCCGCTGAGACTTTGAGCAGAGCTGTGGGGATTGCTTCTCTGGGGACCTGCCCGGAAATGGCTCCAATCGGTTCTTGAAAAGGGGCCTCGATGGGCCTTGCATGACAGCTTCCGCAGTTTTTCCCTTCCCCAAATGATGAAATCCTTTCCTCTCCTCCTGACCCTTCTCTCCTCGGCGGGCCTTGCCGCTGATGGTCCCGATATTCCGACCTTGGATTTGTCGGGGGAGGTGTCCCGTCAGGTCGTCATTGCCGCGGGCACCGCTGAAACCTACCAGGGGCATCCGACTACCGTGCTGATGCCCGACGGCACAACCATCTATTGTGTGTGGTGCATCAACCACGGGGGGGCCGCCGGACCCATGGCCCGCAGCACGGACGGCGGCCGGACCTGGGCCCGGATCGACGACCGGATGCCCCCCGGATTTTCCACCCATCAGAACTGTCCCAGCATTTATCGCCTGGTCGATACCGGGGGCAAGGAACGGCTCTGGGTTTTCTCAGCGGCATTGGGCAACCGCGGCGGACCGGGCATGCCACGCATCCTGAGTGAGGATGGTGGGAAAACCTGGCAGGAACTCCCCCCGCTGGGATTTCCGTGTGTGATGACGTTCAGCAGCATCGTCCGGCTCAAGGATGGCCGGCATCTCGGGCTCTACCACAAAGGCCCGGATGGCAAGGACAAAGCTCCGCTCGAGGTGCTGCAAACGATCTCCCCGGATGGCGGCCTCACGTGGTCGGAACCTTCGGTGGTGGCTGCAGTCTCCGGCAAGAATCCGTGCGAGCCGTTTGTCTTCCGTTCTGCAGGAAGTCAGGAACTGTGCTGCCTGATGCGGGAAAACACCCATCAAGGCCGCAGCCTGATGATGTTCTCGCAGGATGAAGGCGTGTCCTGGAGCACTCCCCGGGACACTTCCTGGGGGCTCAGCGGCGACCGTCACGCGGGGGTGCAGTTACCCGATGGTCGCTGGGTCATTGCCTTCCGTGATCAGGCGCCCGGAAGCAAGACCAAAGGCCATTTCGTGGCCTGGGTGGGAACCTATGATGACATCAGGAATGCAAAGCCGGGGCAGTACCGGATCAAGCTGCTGCATAGCAATGCCGGGGGTGATTGCGGATACCCCGGTATGGAATTGCTGCCTGATGGCACCATTGTCGCCACGACCTATATCAAATACCGGCCGGGTCCCGAAAAGCACTCCGTCGTGAGCACCCGGTTCCGCGTGCAGGAGACCGATCCTCTGGTCAAACCCTGATGGGGCGCGAGCGTGGGTCAGCCCCGTCGCATCCATTCGAGCAACTGGGGTGCCATCTGCGCTCCGGAGGTCTGACGGATGATCTGTCCGCCACGCAGCAGGGCAAATGCCGGAATGCCCTGAACGCGAAACCGTCCCGCGAGATCGGGATGGTCTTCGGTGTTCACTTTGGCGAAAATGGCTTCTCCCGCTGCCTGACTGGCCGCTTTGGCATATTCCGGAGCCATCATTCGGCACGGGCCGCACCACGGTGCCCAAAAATCAATCACGACCGGCAGAGGACTCTGGGAAAGGAGTGCCGCCAAAGCGCTGGCATCGTCGATTTCCACCGGCAGGGAAGGTGGGGGCAGGTTTTCATGACAGGATCCGCAACGTCCCCGCTGGTCAAGCCGGGCGTAGGGGATCCGGTTGCCGGTGTCGCAGTGTGGACACGGTAGAATGAGACCCTTAGAGTCACAGGAGAGGGTTTGGCTCATCTGGAGGTTGAGGAAAATTTATCTTGCATATACGCATAAGCGCATATAGGGGTTATTGCAAGAGAGACTCACGATTCATGAGCAAACACCTTCTGATTCTTGGTGGCGGCACGGCTGGCACCATGATGGCCAATCACCTCCGCAGGCGTCTTCCCCCCGGCGATTGGAGGATCACGGTCGTGGACCGATCCGATCGACATCTCTACCAACCAGGATTTCTTTTTCTTCCTTTTGGCCTCTATGAAGAAAGCGACATCATTCGTCCGACGCGGAAGTTCCTTCCCCGCGGAGTAGAGTTTGTCCAGGCGGAGGTGGATCAAATTGCGCCCGATTCTCGTTCCGTGACGCTGCGGGACGGACGCGCGTTGAACTATGATCTGCTGATCATCGCCACCGGGTGCCGGACCGCTCCGGAAGAAACCGAAGGCATGCTGGGTCCGCAATGGCGGGTCAATGTCCACGATTTTTACACCCTCGACGGGGCCCGGGCCCTGAGGGAGACCTTGGCCGGATTCAAAGGTGGCCGGGTGGTCGTCCATATCAATGAGATGCCGATCAAATGCCCGGTGGCCCCGCTGGAATTCACCTTTTTGGCCGACACCTTTTTCCGCAAGCGGGGACTGCGCGATCAGGTCACCCTGACCTATGTGACCCCGCTTTCCGGAGCGTTCACAAAGCCGAAGGCCTCCAAGAAACTCGGGCACCTTTTGGGAGACAAAGGCATCGAACTCGTCACCGATTTTGTCGCCGAACGGGTGGACCAGGAAAACAACACGCTGGTCTGTTACGACGGACGCGAGGTCCCCTATGATCTCCTCGTGACCACCCCGACCAACATGGGAGACGAAAGCGTGCGCCGCTCTGGAATGGGGGATGATCTGGATTTCATCCCCACCCACAAACACACCCTGCAGTCGCTTCAATATCCCGAGGTCTTCGTGATCGGTGACGCCACCAATCTTCCTGCCTCCAAAGCGGGATCGGTGGCCCATTTTGAAAGCGAAACCCTCGCCGACAACATCATGCGGCACCTCCGGGGGGAACCTCTGCTCGAAGAGTTCGACGGGCATTCCAACTGTTTCATCGAATCCGGCAACGGCAAGGCCCTGCTGATTGACTTCAGTTATGACTATGAGCCCCACGAAGGTCCGTTCCCTTTCTGGTTCGGTCCCCTGAGGCTTTTGAAGGAAAGTTGGCTCAATCATCTGGGCAAATTGGCTTTCCGTCATGTTTATTGGAATGTCCTGCTGAGGGCCTGGCCGCTTCCGGGCATCAGCCGCACCAAAAAGAAACCTCTCGAGGCTTGAGCCTCTTTCCCTCAATCCGCCATCACTGACCGATCATGAACAAAGAAATTGCAGGCACCACCGTGGAGGTGAACGAAGAAGGCTACCTCACGGACATGTCCCAATGGAACGAAGCCATCGCCGCTGCCATCGCCGCTGAAGAAGGGGTCGGTCCCCTTGGGGATGGACATTGGAAGGTCATTCGCTACCTCCGCGAACAGCAGGCCAAAGGTGCGGCTCTGACGATTCGCAGCATGGGAAAAAGCGGCATTGTCACCACCAAGGAACTCTATGATCTCTTCCCCGGCGGTCCACTCAAGAAGTCTTCCAAAATCGCAGGCATTCCCAAACCTGTGGGATGCATCTGAATCTCCTGTTTTCCTTTTTCCCCGATCTTAAAACCCATGAATCCGTCCGAAGACAAGCAACCCGTCAAGAAAGTCTGCATCATCGTGAGCCGGGGATCCCTTGACGGGGTCTATCCCGCTCTCATCATGGCCAATGGCGCCCGCATGGAAGGCATTGACGCGTCGCTCTTTTTCACCTTTTTCGGACTCAATGCCCTGGTTCAAAAGACCCTCGATCATCTCAAGGTCGCCACCGTCGGCAATCCGGCCATGAACATGGCCATGCCCATGCTCGGAATGCCCATGACCATGCCCTTTCCGACCTGGATGGGGGCGCTTCCGGGGATCAGTGCCTTCGCCACCGGACTCATGAACAAGAAAATGGAGGAACTCGACATTCCACCGGTGGGCGAGTTTCTGGAACTGATCTCCGATTCCGGCGGGAAAATTTTTGCCTGCAAGTTGGCCATGGACATGTTCAAATTGAAACCGGAAGACCTCTCGGATCGCGTCGACGGGGTTCTCACGGTCGGCCAGTTTTACGAGGAATCCGCCGGGGCGGGCACCCACATCCTTTTCACCTGAGTTCGGACAGGGGAGAATTTCGCCCCAAAGGACGGCATTGCGGACTGTTCAAGAACCGCGGAATGTCCAATGATGGGGTGCTCCGGGCGCGCCTGGAGTTTCCGCTGTGACCTTGTCTTGCCATTCACGCCTCAGTTTCGTTAAGCAGTTCTTTGGGTGGGGGCTTCCGCGCATGGGATCCCCAGCCCGGCCGGATCGACGACTCCTCGCCGCAGAGTTCACCGCTCTGCGATGGCGCGGTGCCTGCGCTCTCTGGGAGAGTTCCCCCAATCCCGGCCTTTGACCCTCCGGCTTTCCGTGTCCCCTTTATCTGTGAGCTCATGATTCGCATCCACTTTTCCACACGCAGGGACAACTTGATGCTCATGGGCGGCCTGCTTGCCGGCCTGCTGCTGTTGCCTTCGGTCGATGCCGCAGAGTCCGCCACGTGGGACATTCCTCTCGCCGGCAATGCTTTCATCACCAAACCGGAGGTTGGATCCAAGGACGGGGTTCCCCGGGAGGGAGCCATGCGTCTGGAAAGTCCGAAGAGCGTGGTTTCCGTGTATGTTCACCTCAACAAACCGGGACGGTTGGAGATGGCGTTGCGACTCACCGTGCCGGAAGGGACCTCCTCTTTGCGGGTCCAGGCGGCTGGGCAGAGTTTCACGGTGGAGGCGCCGGCCGGAGCTTCCCGGGTCGCACCCGCAGGCCATGTCGATTTGGCCGCGCCAGGATATGTCCGGGTCGATCTGGTCGGGTTGAAAAAATCCGGCCCGATCTTTGCCGACGTGGAATCACTGGTCGTGACGTCCCCCACGAAGGATCTGAAGGCCTCCTTCGTGGCCAACAACCAAGGCAACATGTTTTACTGGGGGCGGCGCGGCCCTTCGGTGCACCTGAGTTACGAACTGCCCAAAGACAAGGATCTGGAGTATGCCTACAGCGAGCTGACAGTGCCGGAGGGTTGGGATCCCGTGGGCTCTTATTTCATGGCCAACGGCTTCCGCGAAGGGTATTTCGGGATCCAGGTCAACAGCACGACGGAGCGCCGCATTCTCTTCTCCGTCTGGAGTCCCTTCAAAACCGACAATCCCAAAGACATTCCGGCGGAAGCCCGGGTGGAACTGCTGGCGAAAGGCGAAGGCGTTCACGTCGGGGAGTTCGGCAATGAAGGCTCCGGCGGACAGAGCTATCTCGTCCATCCGTGGCGGGCTGGCGTGACCTACCGTTTCCTGACCTCGGTGAAGCCGGACGGGAAGGGGAGCACGATTTATGCGGCGTGGTTCGGCGAGGTTGGAAAGACGGATTGGCGCCTTATCGCCCGGTTCCGCCGTCCGCAGACCGACACTCATCTCAAGGGCTTCCATTCTTTCTTGGAGAATTTCAACCCCGCCCAAGGATGGCTGGGACGGCGCGGCGAGCACGGCAATGTGTGGGTCGGTGACGTGACGGGGGCCTGGCATGAGGTCACGCGGGCCCGGCTCACCGGTGACGGCACGGCTTCCGGAGGGCACCGTCTGGACTATGCGGGGGGCGCCGAGGGCGGGCATTTCTTCCTCCGCAATGGCGGTTTTTTCAATGAACGGGTCGATCTCGGGCAATCGTTCGACCGCAGGGCAACCCCGCGCGACCGTCCCCGGATCGATGCCGCGAAACTCCCCTGAGCCGCCGCGAAAGCGCCGTAGCGATGCGGGGCGTGTTTTGAGATAATGAGTGCTTCCCGCTGGGGCCGGCCCCGTCCTTTTTTGTTATGAAACCGCCCCTCCGTTTCCTGCTTGCCTTCCTGCTTCCAGTCTCTGGGGGAGTTGCCGCGGAAAATTCTCCGCAGATTTTGGCCTCCGCGGTGAAAATCGCCACCTTCCGCGCCGACGTGACGCCTCCGCTGGGCGCTCCTTTGTGCGGCGGTCTCGTGAAGCCGGCCGTCGGCGTCAGCGAGCCGCTACTGGCGTTGGGCATCGTGCTGCTGGGCGATGACAAGCCGGTGGTGCTCTGTGCGGTCGATTTCTGCGAGATCCGGGGCGCTGATCACGCCCATTGGCGGGAGGTGCTGGCGACGGCGGCGGGCACCACGGCGGAGCGGGTGGCGCTGCATTCGCTGCATCAGCACAATGCGCCCCTCGTGGACGCCGCCGTACAGGCCTTGCTGCCCGATATCGCGGTGGTGGATGTGGTGGCGGCGGAGAAGGCTCTCCAGGACGTCGCGGCCAGCCTCGCCACCGCGCTGAAATCGCCGCAACCGGTGACCCATCTCGCCACCGGCGAAGCGGAGGTCACCGCGGTGGCCTCCAACCGCCGCGTCCAGGTCGTGGATGGCAAAGTGGGGAAGATGCGCGGCAGCGCGTCCAAGGACCCCGAACTGCGAGCCCTGCCGGAAGGACTGGTCGATCCGGCGTTGAAAACGATCAGCTTTTGGAATGGCGAACGGAAACTTGCCGCGCTGCACTATTACGCCACGCATCCGATGAGCTACTATGGCGACGGGATGGTCTCTTGTGATTTCGCCGGCATCGCCCGGGAGCAACGCACGCGGGAGGACGGGGTGCCTCACCTTTATTTCACAGGTTGCGGGGGCAATGTGGCCGCGGGGAAGTACAATGATGGCAGCCCGGCGAACCGTCCGGTGTTGGCAGGCCGCATTCATGACGCGATGGTCGCGTCCGAAGCAAACGCCAAGCGAATTCCCCTGACCCATATCGCCTGGCGGCAGATTCCGGTCGTGCTGCTGCCGGATCCGGAGTTCCCGGAGGAGCGGATGCTCAAAGTGATGCGGAATCCCGCCGTCACGACCTCACAACGCATCACCGCCGCGTTGCGCGTGGGCTTCATCCACCGCCGCGAGCCGATCCCATTCACGGCCCTGCATCTCGGGGACGAGGTCTGCCTGGTGCATCTGCCGGGGGAAAGTTTCGTCGAGTACCAACTTTACGCGCAAGCGCAGCGCCCGGGTGGCTTCGTCGCCACCGCGAGTTATGGCGATGGGATCACCGGTTACATTCCCCTGGAGCGCTCTTTCCAAGAAGGCGGCTACGAACCCACGCAGGCCTACGCCGCTCCGGAGTCGGAAACCGTGATGAAACAGACCCTCTCGCAACTCTTGCAACAACTACCATGAAACGCCTCCTCCACCTCTTCATCGCTCTTGCCAGCTGCGGTTCCGCCACGGCACAGGAGGCCCCCAAACCTCTCCGGGCCGGCATTGTCGGCCTCGACACGTCGCATGTCCCGGCGTTCACCAAGTTGTTCAACAATCCCAAATCCGAGGGCGACTTGGCGGGCATCACGGTGGTCGCGGGCTATCCCGGCGGGACCGACATGCCGGCCAGCAAGGACCGGGTCGCCAAGTTCACCGAGCAGGTCCGCGGCATGGGTGTTGAGATTGTCGACAGCATTCCCCGGCTTTTGGAGAAGGTCGATGTCGTGCTGCTGGAGAGCGTCGATGGGCGCATTCACCTGGAGGAGGTCCGGCAGATTTTCCCTTCCGGCAAACCGGTCTTCATCGACAAGCCGGTCGCTGGCACGCTGGCGGACACCCTGGCGGTGTTCGAACTGGCGAAGCAACACCACGTGGCCCTGTTCTCGAGTTCTTCCACCCGGTTCGGCGACCGGATTTCCTCCGTGCGCCGGGATGAGGCCCTCGGGGACCTCCTTGGGGCCACAACCTGGGGGCCATGCTCGTATCAAAGTGGGACGCCGGATCTGTTCTTTTATGCCATCCACGGAGTCGAGTCGCTCTACACCCTGATGGGGCCCGGATGCCAGACGGTCTCGCGAATCAAGGGCCCGGTGCATGACCAGGTCACCGGCACCTGGCAGGACGGACGCCTTGGCACCTACCGCGGCATTGTGAAAGGAAAGGCCGATTTCGGCGCCACCGCCTACGGTAGCAAAGGCATCGTGCAGGTCGCGGAATCGCCCAGCTACGAGCGTCTCTGCCGCCAAATCGCGAAGTTTTTCCGCACCGGGGTGCCACCGGTCAGTGAAGCGGAAACGGTCGAGATCTTCACCTTCATGGAGGCTGCCGACGAAAGCGTGCGACAGGGAGGGAAAGCGGTCGCCCTTGCCGATGTTCTGGCCAAAGCCCGGGTGGAGTCCGCCAAACTGGTCCGCCCATGAAAAGTCCTGGCATTTTCCTCACCGCCCTGCTGGTGATGGCTTTCGATCATGCCGGTGCCGCGCCGCCGACGGTCAGGTTGGGGCCGGTCCGCCGGGTGTTTCACAATGGCGAGCACAACGCCTTCACGGATCTCTGCCGGTTCCACGACGCGCTCTATTTGACCTTCCGGAGTTGTCCTGACGGACACATGGTTCACCCCACCGCGGCCACGATCATTCTTCGCAGCAGGGACGAAGGCGCGACGTGGGAGCCGATCCATCGGTTTTCGGTGAAGGATCGCGACACCCGGGATCCCCACTTTCTGGTATTCCAGGACCAACTCTTTGTTTACACCGGCACTTGGTGGAGCGGCCCGACGACCCTGCCCCGGGAAGAATACGACCTGAACAAACATCTTGGGTATGCCGTCCGGTCGGATGACGGTGCCAAGTGGAGTGATCCGGTGATGCTGGAGGGCACCTTCGGTCATTACATTTGGCGGGCCGCCACGACCGGAGGCAAGGCTTATCTCTGTGGGCGACGCAAGCCGGGATTCGAGATCGGACCGAAAGGGGAGGGGGACAAAGTCCAGTCGCTGATGCTGGAAAGCGACGATGGGTTGGTCTGGAAAAAGCGGGCCTATTTTCAGGAAACCGGCGGCGATGAGACCGCCTTTCTCTTCACAGACGATGGTAGTCTGGTGGCGGCGGCGCGGCACGGCGGCGGGGGAAACGCCCAGCTGCTGAGGTCCAAACCTCCCTACACTGAGTGGTTGCGAAAGAGTTTCGACCGTCCCCTCGGCGGGCCCCTGATCGCCCAATGGGGAGGTCACCTACTCATCGGCGGACGCAAGACCACCCGCGAGGCGGGCCCCAAGACGTCCCTCTGCTGGCTGGTGGAGGATTCGCTGCAGGAGTTTGCCGAGTTGCCGAGCGGCGGGGACAATTCGTATCCCGGTTTCGTTGCCTTGTCGGAGACCCGCGCCCTCGTTTCCTACTATTCCAGCCATGAGAAGGACGCTTCCGGCAAACCCATCACCGCGATCTACCTCACCGAATTGTCCATTGTCCCCTGAGAATCCCTGTAACCGCCCCCGTCCTTTTATGAAAAACCTGACCCGCCGCCGTTTCTTCGAAGACTCTGTCATGGCCGCCGCTGCGGCTGCCCTGCCCTCGCCACTGTTTGCCGAAACCGCCCCATCGGTCAGCCCGGGCGAAAGGGTGACGGTCGCCATCATCGGTTGCGGGATCCGCGGGAAAGCCCATGCCCGCGAGCTGTCGCGGCTGTCCGAGGCCGACATCGCGTATGTCTGCGATCCCGATCTCGACCGTGCCGATGAAGTCGGAGCACTCCTTTCCGGGGAACTGAAGCGGCCGATGCCGAAAAAAGTCCAGGATTTGCGCGTGATTCTGGATGACAAAACGATCGACGCCGTTTTCATCGCGACGCCGAACCACTGGCACGCTCTTGCCGCCATCTGGGCGATGCAGGCGGGCAAGGACGTGTATGTCGAAAAACCCGTCAGCCACAATGTCGCCGAGGGTCGCCGCATCGTCCAGGTGGCGCACCAGCTGGGACGCATTTGCCAGACGGGCACACAGAACCGGTCCCGGGGATCGCTGGCCGAGGCCATTCGTTACATTCATGAAGGACACCTCGGAGAGGTGAAGCTGGCCCGGAGTATCATCTACGGAGGCCGGGGTTCCATCGGCGGTCCGACAGATTGCGCCATGCCGCCGCGCTGCGACTACAACCTCTGGGCGGGGCCGGCTCCCCTGACGAAACTGACCCGGCCGCGTTTTCACTACGACTGGCACTGGATGTGGGACACCGGCAACGGAGACATCGGCAACAGCAATGTCCACTCCATCGACATCTGCCGCTGGGGACTGGGCGTCACTGGTCTGGGACGCAGTGTGATGAGCTACGGTGGCCGGCTGGGTTACACCGACGTCGGCGAGACGCCGAATTCCCAGGTCGGTATCTTTGACTTTGGGGACAAGACCATCGTGTCGGAGACGCGCGGTCTGAAGACGGCCCCGTTCCATCCGGCCATCAAGGCGATGTGGTTTTTCTATGGCCCCGGTGGCATCATCGCCGAAACCGGACTCTACGATCCGGAAGGAAAATTGATCAAGGCTTTCGAAGGAAAGTCGGAAAGTCACTTCGCCAATTTCTTGGGCGCGGTGAAAAGCCGGAAGCGGGAAGACCTTCACGCGGAAATTACGGAAGGACATCAGTCGTCCTCGCTCTGCCACCTCGCAAACATTTCCTACCGGCTCGGACAACCGGCCACGCTCACGGAGGCCCAGAAACAACTCGGCGAGGTGCAGGTGCAGGAGGACGTGCAGGAAACGCTGGACCGCACCCGGCATTACCTCGTCGAGGCCGGAGTGGATCTGGAGAAGACCCCGATGAGGTTGGGACGTCACCTCCGCCTCGACGGTGACCGGGAGAACTTCATCGACGACCCGGCGGCGGACGCCCTGCTAAAGCGGGAATACCGGGCGCCATTTATCGTTCCGGAGGAGAGCGAGGTATGAAGCCACTGGCGCGACTCCGGCGCTTCCCGGTCTCGACCTGATCCCGGACATTCGCTATCATGGGGCCCATGAGATCCAGATTTTTCCCGTACAGGCGCCTTTCACTCGTCGTGGTTTTGCTGGGCGCGGCGCTGGCTTCCTCCTTCGCCGCAGACCCTGCTCCTCCCAAGGGATTCCGCGCCATCTTCAACGGGGCGAATCTGGATGGCTGGTATGGTTGGAATCCCCACGCCTCGGCCAAGCTCACCGGAGAGAAACTCGGGGAAAATCTCAAAGCCCAACGGGCCGAGTTCCCGCAGCATTGGAGGGTGGAGAATGGCGAATTGGTCAACGCCGGCACCGGCCCCTATGCGACGACCGAGGAGGAATTCGGGGATTTCGAGCTGCTGATCGAATACAAGACCGTCGCGGGTGCCGACAGCGGCATTTACCTGCGGGGGCAGCCGCAGGTGCAGATCTGGGACAGCAACCAGGTCTTTGATCCCAAGCGGCCGGACCGGCGTCCCCATCTGGGTTCGGGCGGGCTGTTCAACAACACGCCGAAGACTCTGGGCCGCGATCCCATCGAGAAAGTCGACAAGCCTTTCGGTCAGTGGAACACCTTCCGCATCAAACAGATCGGGGCGCGCACCTGGGTGACCTACAACAACCGGCTGGTGGTCGATGGGGCCATGTTCGAGCCCTACTTCGACAAGACCCAGCCATTTCCCCGGCGTGGACCGATCATGCTGCAAACGCATGGTGGCGAGATTCGCTGGCGAAACATCTTCATTCGAGAGATCGACGAGGCCGAGGGCAAGGCCTTTGTTGCGGCCAATCCGGCGCTGCCCAACCCGACGCATTATGACGTCGCCTACGGCCCCCACCCGAAGCAGGTGATGCATTTCTGGAAAGCGGAGTCGGACAAACCCACTCCCGTGCTGCTGTTCATCCATGGCGGCGGCTGGATGGCCGGGGGACGCCTCAGCGGGCTGTCCGCAATGTTGCCGACCTTGCTCAAGGAGGGCATTTCGGTCGCCTCGGTCGAGTACCGTTTCATTCCCGAAGCCACCGCCGACGGCGTGATTCCTCCGGTCAAAGGCCCTCTCCACGACGCGGCGAGGGCTTTGCAGTATCTCCGCAGCAAAGCCGGCGAGTGGGGCATCGACAAGCAGCGCATCGGGGCCAGCGGTGGTTCCGCCGGCGCCTGCACCTCGCTCTGGCTGGCGTTTCACGACGACCTCGCCGACCCGAAAAGCGACGACCCGGTGGCACAGGAGTCGACGAGGCTGGCCTTTGCCGCCGTCAACGGTCCCCAGACGACGCTCGATCCGGCGCAGATGAAGGAATGGACCCCGAACAGCCGCTACGGCGGTCACGCCTTCGGGTTTACCGGAGATCCGCAGAAGAAGCTCTCCCAGTTTGACGAGTTCCTCGCCAAGCGCGACACCATCCTGCCCTGGATCGCAGAATACTCGCCCTATGCGCTCGTCACGAAGGACGATCCACCGGTCTACCTGAGTTTCTCCGTTCCGCCGGGGCTCGGGCAGGAACAAAAGGACCCGACCCACACCTCGAATTTTGGAGTGAAGCTCCAGGAGCATTGCCGGGAGGTTGGTGTGGGCAGTGAACTGGTCTATCCCGGTGCCCCAGAGGTGACCCATGCGACCCTTCTCGACTACCTGTTGGACAAGCTGAAGCCTGGTGGGAACTAAGGGGCGCGTCCCGGTTTCGTGATCTGGTTTTGAGCCATGAACCGCTCTCGCTTCGTCACCACCCGAATGCTTTCCGCGCTCGGCGGCCTTGCTGCGGCTTGTCCGATGGCGGCTCCGGCCCAGTCGGATCTCTCACTCTACGGCTCGGTGACAGAGGATGCCCGCGCCGTGTCGAGTGCGTCACTTCCACGGCCCCTGGCGCCGGAAATCTGGAAAGGCACTCTCGGGGAGCGGCGCGGGAAATGGCTGGAGATGCTGGGCCTCTCGCCGCTGCCGGAGCGCACGCCGCTGCAGGCGACGGTGACGGGAACGCTGGAGCGGGGCGACTACGTGGTGGAGAAGATCCACTTCCAGAGCCTTCCCGGGGCCCACGTGGCGGGGAATCTCTACCGTCCGTCGA
>JACKQE010000008.1 GCA_024233005.1 Akkermansiaceae bacterium
AGATGACGGGGACATGGGCCGCTTCGCAGAGCCAGAGGATTTCCTCCTGGACCTCCGCCATGCGCTCAAACCCCAACTCCACTCCCAAGTCACCCCGGGCGATCATGACCGCCACGGGTGGGTGTCTTAGGGATTCCAGCAGAATGTCTCCGAGATTCTCAAAGGCGGCCCGGGTCTCAATCTTGAGGACGATGCCGACGTGCGGGGCATGGAGGCGGTCCAACTCCCTGACCAGGTCCGCGACGTCACGGGGACCCCGGACAAAGGAAAGTGACACCATGTCCGCGTGGGGAACCACATGCATCAAATCGTCGAGGTCTTTCGTCGTCAACGCTGGCGTGGTGAGAGACGTTGCCGGCACGTTGATTCCTTTTTCGGGGCGCAATCGTCCAGGGTTTTTCGATATTCGCTGGATTTCCACCAGCAGTTCTTCGGGGTGCCGTTCCACGATGATGCCGGCAATCTTACCATCATCGAAAAGAATCGGATCTCCGGGCTGGCAATCCGTAAAGAGGCCGGAAAAATCACAACCAATTCGGGCGGGAGTGGCCCCCTCCCTTTCATCGTTTGGCGAAGGGCCCAGACCGGGCGTGTCTCCCAGGAAAAGCACCAATTGGTCGCCCGCACGGAGTTCGATCGGAATGGGAGGGGCCACAAAAGGAAGGATGGCAGTGGTCCCGATATGGTGCGATCCCGAGATGATTTCGATGGCTGTGCCGGGTTCAACATAGCCGGTATGATCACACTCTGCGATGGCGCAGTCACCGCTTGTTGCGACCACGTTGAGATCACGGCGACGCCCCCTTGCATCCCTCAGTCGGAGCAGGCTTCCCGGTTGGATGCGATGAAAATCCTCCCGCGGCAAGGGAAGTCCGTCCTCCACAGGAGGAAGGCTGGTCGAATCGAAGGGATAAAACCGGATCCGGGCCGGGCTGACCACTTCACCCCGCCAATCGCGGACCGGCTTCCAATGAATCACCGGAGGCCCCGGTTCGATGGGGCCGGTCCGGAGCTTGGGGCCTGCGAGATCGAAGGCCACTTTGCATTTCTTCCCTGTCAGAGCCTCGGCTTTGCGAAGGTTCTCCACCATGCGCAACCAGGTTGGCGGATCATCGTGGGCGCAATTGATGCGCATGATTTCCATCCCTGCGCCCAAAAGGGCCGAGAGGAGGACCGGATCTTGGGCCGCTTCGGTGGGCATGGTCACCATGATCCGGGTCGACCGGTCAGGAGTGGGATCACCGAGGATCTTGGCCGCATTTTCCGCCAGCTGCTTTCCACCCAGAGCAAACCCGTTCAGGGGCTCCTCCCCTACCGGATCGCAGGGCAGGCCCGCCAAGCGGAGCAGGGCCATCCTCACGGCTCCCAGTGTCGCGCTGACATGCGCCTCCATGCGTCCCAGAGAACTAAGCCCAAGATGGCAGAGGTTTTCCTGAAGGGGGATGACATCGCGGTCCCGGATAGCCAGATAGTGGATCAGGTTGGCGGCGCTGAGTCGGCTCTCCTGAGGCATTGCGGCGAGTGTGTGCGCTTCCTGAGCCTGGCGCTGCCGGCAGGTGGAGACCAAGTCTTCCACATCTCGGATCAGCCGATGCAGGTGTTCGGAGGAAAAAGGATCGGTCATTCGAAACTGGTTGGGGTGGCCAATTGGCCCGGTTCAGGGGGAATCAAGGTAGGCAGTCCATCCATCGGATTCCCGGTCTAACATTCGTCCCCCGGATTCGACGCCTCGGTGAAAAGATTGTCACCTTGGCGTTTTTCCCAGCGAGCCGTCCTTCATCCCGGTCACAGTTGAAACCGCCAGGCCTCGGGGGTCCACGTTCCGGTCTTCCAGCCATCCTGGGTGCCGAACTCACGGACGCTCATTTCGCCGGGTCCGATCCTGACATGCAGGATGGCCTGGTCGGGGCCATGGAAATGCGCGGCGTTGTCGGTGTTCAGGAAGGGCACCCCCTCGGACGGACGATCGTTGGCGGACCCATCCCAGCGGGTGATCTTCCGGGCATGGGTATGGCCGCAGAGGGTGGCGGCGATCCGGTAGGGCTTCAGGGTCTCATGAAAGGCCTGCACATCCCCGTAGTCCCATTCGTTGTGGATCACCTTGTCGTCGGGCACCGCGGTGGAATAGCGGTGCAGATCAATATGGTGGACCAGAACGACCGGACGCCCACTGTTGCCGACCTCGGAGGCAAGATCCTGGCGAAGGAAAGGCAGGCTGCCCAGCGGAGCATAGCGGCGTTTTCGGGTCACCTCCGGCGCGTCCCCCACGACGATGCCCAGCGCGACGAAATGGACCCCGCCCCAATCCCAGGAATAGTGGAGCCCGTTGGGGGACCGGTTGACGATGCCGGCGCGGCGTTGGTTGCGTTCTTTGAGGATCGCAATCACCGGTCCATCGCCGTGTGGACTGTCGTGGTTGCCATGGACCTCCCGCACCGGCCAGCGGAGCCGGCCGTCGGTTCCGTTGAGGCCCCAATCGGCGACGAACGCGGCCGCTTCAGTCTCGGCCAGGCGGTATTTGGCGGGACCTTTGTCACCATTGTCCACAAGGTCACCGACATGGATCACGCCATGGGGGGCAGGCACGATGCCACCTCCTGACTCCGGGGAAAAGGAGGTGCCGGGGAGCCGGTTCAGTTGCGCCACAAGTGCGGCATTGTAAGCCGTCGAGACCTCATCCATGACCCCCATTTCCTCGGGGTGGGCCCGGTAGTGGGTGTCTCCGATGACAAAGAAAGTGACCACATCCCCGGTTGATTCCGGGAAGGCGATGTCTGGCAGTCCTGCCGCTGCCGAGACCGTGGCGAGTTTCTTGAGAAAGTGTCTGCGGGATGTCATGGGGATGCGAGTTTTATAGAGAGAAGTCACTGTCGCCTGCCGGATCCGGTCAAAAGGACCATCAGGGATGGAGGATCGGCACCTCGCAGAAAGTCAGCGCGGCGATGCCGTTGCTGCCGAACAGGACATTGGCGGGATTCCAGTGATCCCCGTCAAGGTAGCTGATGGTGTTGGCGTCCGTGGGGGAAGCCAGAGTCAGGGTGAGGAGCGTGCCGCTGACGGTGCCTCCGGTGACGAGACCCTTCCGGCCATCGAGGGAAAACTCGCTGGTCAGGGCCGGGTCCCATTGCACCGGTTGGTCGAACTCAAGGGTGATCCGGTCTTTCCGCTCCTTGTCCAGGGAGGCGCGGATGAGGTTCGGCGGCGTGACGGGAGTGTTGGACACCGTCCCGTAATGGTCTCTCTCGAGGAGCGGGCGGATGAGCCGGGCGATTCCGGTATAGCCGGCGGGAGGGAAGTGGCAGCCCCCCGGTGGGCGGACTCCCAGCGTGGACATGATCGACAGGTGGGAAAAGGCATCCGGCAGAGTCCGCTGGACCTCGCGGAGACGGTTGTCCGAACCTCCGCTGCCCATCGAGCAAGCCTTGGGCCAGATTTGGAACAGGTGGTAATGCCGGATGTTGGGATAGTCGGTTTTCCATCCCGCCGCCAGATCGATGAAAAACCGGCGGTAGTTCTCCCAGCCGTATCCCCCGGTCGGTCCGTCTGCGCCTTGGTCATTTTCTCCCTGATGCCAGATCACGCCACGGATGCCGTGGGTGAGCCGGGCTTCCCGCACCCTCCAAAGCAAACGACCATAAATGGTGTCAAGGTCGGCCGGGTTGGAAGCATTGCGTTGATGCTGGTCAATTCGGGTGCCACCCACGGCACCGTTGATCAGGCACAGGGGAATTTTCCGATCCTCGACCAGTCCTTTCGCCAGTTCCATGGCCCAGTAGCCGATCTGGAGCTGCCCTCCGGGACTGCGGTAGGTGGCCTCACCCCAGCGGGGCCCGGAGGTGGGATTGCCGGACGTGTTGCCAAAGGAACGGATCCATTCGCTGTGGAAGGCGGGCGGGTCTTCCTTGCCCCAGTCGGTGGCGACGGCGTTGGACTGGCCGTTGATGAGGAACGCATCGCCACAGACGAGATTGCCAACCCGGTGCAGCACCCGGTCTCCCGTCCCGAATTCGACTGCATATCGGACCAGTCCGGGTTTGAGTTTCACCGCGAAGGCATAGGCTCCGTCGGGGCCGGTTTGGCGGGTCTCCGTGAGGTAGGGCTGGTCATTCGCGGAGAGCTTCAGAACGACCTGGCCGGGGGAACTGGGAAGGGTCCCGTTGTAGTGGAGTGTTCCTTCATTGTGATCGTCACGGGCATAAAACTGACCCTCTTCGGGTTTCTCATCCGGGGCCGGGGTGCGGATGACCCATGGGTCCTGTTCCGGTTCCTTCACCCGGATGATCGCGGTCTGCGTGACGGGCTGTCCGCCATTGCTGAGAGTCGCTGTGATCCGCAGGGGACCACTGTTCTGTGAGCGCCGGAGAATGAGGGTGTCATCACGGATGTCCTGGATGACCGCGAGAGGAGCGACCTCCCAGTGGACTTTGACCTCCCCGGCACCGGCGGACATCATGGCGGCGGCATTGGACAGGGTTGGCCTCACCTCGATCGTGGAGCGTCCGTCCCAGGTCGCGGGAGCCGGCAGGGTGAAGACCGGATCCGGGATGGCTTCCTGGATCGCGAGCGCCGCTTCCCTGACTTTGACCTCCCCGGGAAAAACCGCCTTGAGGCGCACCGTGGCCGTGGCATCTCCGGTGACGCGGCCGGCGGCAAATTCCACCACCCTCCGGTCGGTGGCGAGGATGCTTTCCCTGCCATCGCGGATCAGTGACCAGATCAGTTTCTGCGCGCCTCCGGCTTCCGCCCGGATGGTGGTGCGCCCCCCCTCCGGGAGGGTGCTTTTCTCTGGTGTCAGCGAGAAGGCGTTGCCTGGCTGGATCAGAGGTCCCACGAGCGTTTGATGGGTCTTTTGGTTCTCGTATTGGAGGCGGATCCAGTCGGCGGAACGGGCCACCCGGGAGATCCGCACTTCATCTAGGTCCCCGATGAAATCATAACGGTGATACCAGCCTCCGAGCCACAGTTTTGCCGGAGCTTTGATTGCCAGGGGTGGCCCTTGCCGGGTGTTGCTGCCATCGGGTTGCCCGTTGACATAGATCCGCGACTCCCCGTCTCGGTAGGTGTGGGCCACGTGGATCCATTCGCCCAGCGGGAGCCGGCTGTCTCCGGTCACATTGCCCCTGGAAAAGTAACAATCCATTTGGATGTGGGGCGGGCTCTTGAATTGCATCACCACTTTGCCCTGCGCCTCTTCATTCCCCCAGGCCAGGATCCGGCCGTTGCTTTGCCCGGCCCGAATCCAGGCCTCGGAGGTGTGGGCGGAATCGCCTGATGGAAACGCTGTGATGTGATCTCCTCCAAAAAGGCCATGACTGCCGTCAAAGTGCCTCGCGAGCCCCATCAATCCCGGGGTGGCGGTGGTTCCGGTGTCTTTCGTCTCCAGCGTCCCGGCATCGTCCCGCACCGGCTCCTGAAAGTGCCAGACACTGAGGTAACCGTTCGAGGCATTGAAGACCGACTGGGCGTCCGATCCGGCGGCAGCGGCCGGATTTCCCCAATGCATGTGAAGATCCTGTCTGGCATTCCCGGTGATGCGCGGCATGCGGACCCACACGGTCGCGGTGCCCCGGGCGGCATCCCAGGCTTCGATCTGGTAAGCCAATGCTGTCCCACTGCCGGTGGTGAAGCGGATGTCTTCGCCATGGGGTTGCGCCTGACGGAAGTCGAACCAGTCCCGGTGCAGGCGCACCAGGAGGGGGAACTCCTCGATCAGGGCCGTGGCGGGCAGGTTCGCTCCGTCCGGGGTGGTGAGGAGGGTGAGCACGCCTTGGTGCCGCCATGCCTGTGTTGGAGCCGGTGGGGCTGCGACCCCAGCCGTTCCGGAAGAAGGACCGGTTTCGGCCTCTGTAACGGGAGCCAGGAGGATGAGGACGGCAAGCAGAAGGCGTTTCATGGGCAGGACCAGAATGGGAAAGAGCGACGGCTGGCAGGCCATTCATTTGAGGGATTGCAGAAACGCGAGCAAATCGGCCGCCTCCTGGGCGGTGAGGTTTTGCAGCAGACCCTCGGGCATCAGGGACAAGGGGGAGGTCGAGGTTTTGCGGATGTCTGATCTGGCGAGCTTTTCGGTCACTCCCCCGGCCACTTTCAAGGTCAGTTCCCGGTCGTTGCGGTCGGTGACAAATCCGACCTTGGTGTTCCCCTGTTTCAATTCCACCGTGGTCGTCAGCCAGGTCGGATCGATGACCTTGGAGGGATGGAGAATTTGCTCCAGCAGAGCGCTGCGGTCCCACTTGGCGGCGATGTGGTTGAGATCGGAGCCGAAATCGATCCCCTCGCCGTTGACCCGGTGACAGGCCACACAGACTCCGGCAAACACCGTCCGGCCTCGGCCCGCATCGCCAGTCAGATCAAGCACCTGAGCCGGAGTAACGACGGTCCCGAGCACCCGGCGGCGATCGGATTCGGGGAGGAACCGTTCGAAGAAGTCGCGGCGCAACGGATCCGGCAGGGCGCTGCCTTTGCTGATGGCGGCTTTCCGGATGTCGGGGGGAAGCGAACCGTCGATCACGCTCAGGAGAACTTCCAGAGCGCCACTGGTGGAGCCCAGCAAGGTATCGAGTGAAGCAAGGTGTCCGGTTTTCAGCGCGGCCAGCGCCATTCTCTCGGCCTCCCGCTGTCGCCGGGTCTCCGCGCTGGTGGTGGGGGACTTGTCTTTCAATCCGGCGATCCAATCCCGCACCACCAGAATCCCGCGATCATCCACCAGTTTCCCTCCGAGATACGGCATGTGGCCACCTCCCGCCGTGGCCATGCGGTAGAGCAGGACACTGCGGGCCGGATCACCGGGGGCGATGACACGGGCATCAGGAAGATTGAAGTCTCCCTGGACAGGTTTGAAGTCGATAAGTCTGGCCTCCTTGAGGGCGGTCTCAATATTGAAGTAGGAAGGCACGGCGCCGCCGCTGTTGTAGCGGTGACAAGTGCCGCAGTTGGCATGAAGATACGAACGGGCGCGCGTTTCAAGGCTGCCCGCCGTTCCATGGGGATCAACGAGTTCGGGCTCGCGTGGAGCCATGCCGAGTTGGAAGAGCAGATCAAGCTGGCTTCCGGGGGCTTCCGGGGTCGGCCGGTCCAATTGCAGCGACGTGAATCCCTGCGCGAAGTCATTCATCAGCGTATGGCAGCGCGCGCATTCGGATCGGCTGAAAAAGCGCCAGCGTTGGGAGCGTTCGCCTCCGGGCGCGGCTTGGTCTTTGATCGTAAAAAGGGCTTCGCCTCCGGAATCGGGCACCAGGTCGGCGTCGGTCTGGGCTTCATTCCAACGGTAAGTGTAGGCGCCCCAAAGATTGCCGTCATAGTGCAGGATCTGGGTTTCGACCCGGCGGCGGGTTTCGGGGTTTCCG
Organism: Akkermansiaceae bacterium; assembly: GCA_024233005.1. Taxonomy (GTDB): domain Bacteria; phylum Verrucomicrobiota; class Verrucomicrobiia; order Verrucomicrobiales; family DEV007; genus JACKQE01. The sequence continues at coordinate 7,347 of JACKQE010000008.1, forward strand.
CGTTCCATTTCCAGGGAGTAGGTTTTCACGAGCACCGCTCCCGGAGGGAAACTCCAGTGTCCCCGCAGCACCACCCCTTTTGATTCCGCGGCCACGGTCACACCGGAATTCCCGGGGAAAGCCGCCCACCGTTCGGCGGTCGCGTGGTCCGCCCAGCGCGGCGCATTGATCTCAAAGGGGCGCACCCCGGGCGCCGGGTTCTGCCTGGCAGTGTCGGTGAACAGCCCGGAGTCGCTGAGCCGTCGGGGGAAGTCGGAATTTTTGCCCGCCCCCGGGTTTGGCACCAGCCTCCAGAGTCCGCCCCCGCTGTGATCGATGATGATCCATTCCCCGTCGTGGCCGATTCCGAATCCTGCCGGCATCAGGGAACTGCGGGCCAGTTCAAGGTGCTCCGTGACCTTGTCGCCCGCCGTGCGCAGCGACCAGAACGTGCCCATCTGCCAGTCGCCATAGAGATAAGCGCCCTTCAATTCGGGCAGCCGGTCGCCGAAGTAAAACTCCCCGCCGGTGATGCTGGCGGCTTCTTCGTGAGAGTGGGACACCAGCGGCGGCAGGACGGGGGAGGGGCCGCGCATCCGGTCCGGGCGAATGTCCTGTTTGCCGGCTTCCGTGAGGCTCCACCCATAGTTGCCGCCCCGTTGGATCCGGTGGATCATCTCCCAGAGTTCCCAGCCGACATCGCCCACGAACAGGTCGCCGGTCACCGGATGGAAGCTCATCCTCCAGGGATTGCGCAATCCATAGGCCCAGACTTCTCCCCGGGCGTTGGGCCGTCCGACAAAAGGATTGTCCTTGGGAATGGAGTAGGCCCGGTCTCCCTCCGGGTGGTCGACGTCGAGGCGCAGCACACTGGACAGAAGATCGCTGATATCCTGCCCGGTGACAAAGCTGTCCGGCGGGTCCGGTTTGTCGGCATCGCCCGTTGCAACATAGAGCATGCCATCGGGACCAAAGCGCAGATTCCCACCGTTGTGTCCGCCGGCGCGCCACGAAATGATGACCTTGGCGCTGTCCATGTCCAGCCTGGGAGGTTCCGTCTCCGTGACCCGGAAGCGGATGATCCGGGTGCCGTCTTCACGATTGTCCTGACCTTGAAGATCGAAATTGGCCCAGGTGTAAATAAACCGGTTTTCGAGAAAACGCGGATGAAAGGTCAGGGCATAGGAACGGCTGACTTCCGAGTGGTAGTCCCGGAGTTCGCCGAAGACATCCGACTTCTCCGCCCCTGGCACGAAGGAAAGCAAGCGTCCGTTTTCCTCCAGCACCACCAGACGGTCACTTCCCGGCAGCGCGGCCAGATCGAGCGGCCTGGTGAAGGACAGCGCTGGATAGAGTCGCTCCACCATGTAAGGGGGCGGCGGATCGGGAGTGCCGTGAATTCGCGAGGTCGTCCAAGGCACGCGCTCCCCGGCGGCGGCGGAGTCCAGAGCCGACAGCGAGAGTATGATCCAGGTGAAGCAAGCGTTCCGGTGGGGGAGTTTCATGGATGTTCTAACATGGTATCGTTCTTTGGTTTCCTGCCCTGTCCGGTGGAGAATCGTCTTGCGTCAGGATCCTACCGGAAGGCTTGACGGCAGTCCGTCGCCAGAACGGCCTGTTTCAATGCCTGACCAGACACGAACAAGTGGGGAATAGCAGGGGGAATGATCGGAAGCGAAGGCTGGATCAGAAGCAAGCATGGGTGTAAATCGACCGGGCCAGACCACCCGGAACCGGACGTGTTGTCAAGATGAAAGCAGGGCGCCTTTCTTCGTGAACGAAGATCACCGCCGTGTCGGCAGGGCCGCCCGGGTCTCGTCTCGCCAAGCCTGCAACTGCTGGCGCATGCTCTCCGCTTGTTGCGGCAATTCCGGGGCCAGATTCCGCGTTTCGCCAAGATCCGCCTTCAGATCGTAGAGTTCGAGAGAGCCGTCATCGAAGTTCTCGATCAACTTGAAGTGCCCCTGGCGCATCGCGCTGCCGGGACGGTTGCTTCCGTGAAAGGCAAAATGGGGGTAGTGGAAAAAGATTTCTCCCCGCTGCAGCGGTCCGCTCTGTCTGAACAAAGGCAGCAGGCTTTCCCCTTCCGAAGACGGTTCTGTGGGAGTGGGCAGGCCGGCGGCTTCGAGGAAGGTCGGAAAAAAATCCATGCTGATCACTGGTTCCCCGCAAACGGTTCCTGGTGGAATCACGCCGGGCCAGCGGGCGAGCATTGGGACCCGGAGTCCCCCTTCATACAAATGCCCCTTGGCTTCACGGAGCGGGGCCAGATCAGAAACGCCTCCAAATGCCCCGTTGTCGGAGGTGAAGACAACCAGGGTGTCTTTGGTCAGGTTCAATTCATCAAGGGCGGACAAGACGCGGCCGACCGAGCTATCGAGGGCTTCGATCATGGCCGCATAGCGGGGGTCCAGCCTTCCCAGATCGGTCCGGTCCCGGTATTTTATCACGAGGGGCTCCGGAGCTTCCATCGGCCAGTGCACGGTGTAATTCCACAAAAAGGCAAGAAAAGGCCCGGTGCGATTGCCTCGGAGAAAGTGGATCAGTTCGTCCGCCAGACGATCCGGCAAATAATCACCGGTCTGGCGGGGCGGCAAATTGTGGATCCGGAAGGGATCAGAATAAGAGGGGGGGGCGCCCAGGGCGCAGCCTCCCAGGTTGATGTCGAAGCCTTGTTGTTCGGGGTAAAACTGGAGGTCCCCCAAACCGTCTTTTCCCCTGGATTCCCCCGCAAGGTGCCACTTTCCAAAGAATGCCGTGGCATAACCGGATTTCTTAAGCAACTCTGCGATGGTGACGGCTTCGGTTGGCAGATGGTCCAGCATCGGGGCGGAAACCAGGACCGCGTCCTTCCTGGCAAATCCCGGCCGGTCCGGGATGTGGTTGGTGATCCGCAGTCGCGCGGGAGACTGACCGGTCAGCACCGCGGCCCTCGTCGGGGAGCACACCGGAGCGGCGGCATAGGCGTCGGTGAAGCGCATGCCCTGTCCGGCCAGGCGGTCGATGTTGGGGGTGCTGAGCCGGGCGTTGCCCTGACAGTGCAGATCGGTCCATCCGAGATCATCGACCATGATGAGCAGGATATTGGGCTTGGTCTCCGCCGCCAGGGAGGAGGCCAGAAGCCAGAGGGGAATCAGGATCCGGAGCGTCATTTTAGCGTCGCAACAGTTCCAGCATCGCCTCACCCATGCCATGTCCGATCCGGGTGTACCAGATCGCGCTGCCAAAATAGTGGTAGGGCCGGTCCGATCCGACCAGCTTCCATGCCTCGAAATGTTCTTTCCAATTCGGAAAGAGCGCTTCCGCAGCCCGGTCGACAAGCACATCGGTCCGGAACGCTTTGACGTTGCCTTTGAATCCAGCCACGTCATTCATGGAAAGCTGCGCGTTTTGAACAGTCAGCAGGCCTTTTTCGGCCGGTTTGGAACCATTGTTGCCGATGGCCGCGATGACGAATGGCAGGTTCGGTTTGCCAAGGTCCTTGCGGACATCGGTGATCAAATGCCGCAAATTGGAGGCATACTCTGCCGAGGCCTGGGCCGACAGCATGTCATTGAAACCCTGGAACCAGACAAATCCGGTCATTTCCAAATTCCGGCCTTGGAGGGCGGGGAAGAGGGTGGCGTACTGGGCGGAAGTGTCCGCCACTTCTTCGAGCATGGCCCGGTAGGATGAACCATAGTCAGCCTTGATGTCCTCCATGGTGGGGAGGGGATTCGTGCGCTTTTGTTTTTCGTTGTCTTTGGTGACTCTGATTCGCGCCTGCTCCAGCTCCGCCGCGAGGAGATCCTCCGCCGGCAGCCCGGCGGACGGGGGGCGAAATTTTTGGTAGAGCGAATGCCCGCCCCAAGCGGCCTTGATCAGCAGGACTGGTTCTTTAAAATGCTCCCCCATGAGGTGGCCGAATTCCAGTTCGGGACCGGTCCTGCCAGGCGAGCCATAGCCAATTGTCAGTCCCCCACTGCGCTCAAGAAATTTGATGAAAACATCGTCGCGCACTTTCCACTCCTCACCGGAGCGGAGGTGGGCAAACTGCTCTCTGGTTTTTTCATCGGTGGCCTGGTGGGTGATGAGTTCATTGCTGGCTTTGCCTTCCATGTTGGACTGACCCGCGAGAAGGAAGACTTTGACGGTCTCTTCTGCCGTGGATCTGGCGGCACCACCACAGACCATCGCCAGAAGGAGGACCGAAAAAAACAGGGGGCGTTGCATGGACCCAGATTGGCAAGTCGGCGCGGGAGTTGTCAAGTCTGCGACCTCGCCGGTTGCGCCATCGTTCCGACAGCTAGGGAAGGCCCCGTCCCTGACGATAACGCCATTCCGGATGCCCGTAACGCTGCTCCATCAGGGCTGTCGCGGTCCGCAGGAATCCGGGGTCCGGGGACCAGAGCCGGATCTCCTCTGCGAGGTTCCGCGCGAAGCCCGTTTTCCAGCCACTGCCCTCGTCCAGCGTTGTCCGGACACTGCCTTGATGCAGGACCGCTCCCCGGCACCGCCGTTGGGCGCCTCCTGCGATTTTGGAGCCGCTGCCGGGTTTCACCAGGTCGGCTTCGACCGGTTCGACAAAACATCGGTCCACCCGGTGGCCCCGCGACTGTGATGGCACCAGGCCGCAGGTTTCGCCCGCGTCGTTCAGAGCCGCGGCCAAGGCCTCATGGATGACCCGATAGCGGGTGTCGGCCGAAGCCTTCGCGAGCCGGGAGTCGGCGGGAAACACCAACGAAAAGGTGGAGTCTTCTCCGTGCTCGACCCGGCCGCCTCCGGTCCAGCGTCTCACGATCCGCTCGTCCGGCAGGCCGGGTTGGGGCTGCCATTCCTGAAAGTAGCCGATCGTCACCGCCGGGGCATCCCATCCATAGAATCGCAGCATCGGGCCGGAGGCGCTGCGCAGCAAGGCTTCGTCCACCGCCATGTGGAGCGCCGGGGACCGGCTGGAGTCGGAATCGTGCCAGACCGCCAGGAGCGGCAGCGTCGGCCCCTGCGCCGTTGCCGGTGAGGCCGTGTCAAGGGACGCCCCCATCACGGAACCTGGAGGAACCCGATGAGGTCCCGCACTTGATCGGGTTTGAGAATGCTGAGAAGCCCTTCGGGCATCAACGACTGCTCAAGGGTTGTCCTTTTGGTGATCTCCTTTTTGTCGATACTGGCATCTCCGGCCGGGGAACGCAGGGTCACGGTATAGTCGTTCTCGGCCGCGACAAATCCCTGCACGCTCTGGCCGGCTTTGGTTTCGATGATCGTCACCTGGAAATCCTTCGGCAGCGTCGCGGAGGGATCGATGATGTTTTCAAGCAGATAATACACATCGCTCCGGTTGGCTCCCGTCAGATCCGGACCAATGTTGCCGCCTTCTCCCTTGAAGGTGTGGCAGGCCGTGCAGGTGGCACGGAACAGGGTGTGACCGGCTTCCACATCCGCTTTGGCGAGAACGTCGGCGGTGAGTTGATCCTGCCAGGCCTTGATCGAAGCCGCCTTTTCGGCGCTGCTTTTCTGCAGTTTGCCATAGAGGGATTCGACCCGCTTTTTCAATCCCTCGTTTTTCAGGTTCTGAATCTGCCGGGCATGGAAGGCGGTGAGTGCGTGCCGGGGCAGGGTGCCCGCTTCCACGGCATCGAGCAACGCAGTGGCGCCGGCCACGTTGGCGGAGAGGGCGTTGACGGCGGCGGTCTGTTCGGCGGGCTTCATGGCGGTAAAGTGTCCGGTCAACGCGGCCGCGGTTTTGGAGGAAGGAAAAGAGCCCAGTGCCTGAATGGCGGTTCCACGGACGGCTTCGTCATCCAGCAGCCTGATTAGTATCGGGACAACGAAGGCATCGCGGGTGCCGGCCAGCAACCCAACACATTCCTGACGCCAGTCGGCATTGGCCTGGGAATCGCCCGCGGTCTCGAGCAACCGGGTGGTGGTTGCGGCGGGATCGAAACTCAGTCCCAGCCGGGCCCGGCTGCTGCGCAGGGAATCGGATTGGGCGAGGGCGGCATCCAAGGCGTTCCACGCTGCCGGAGCCTCGATTTGCCGGCCTTGCAGTCCAAGCGCGAGGCCCTCGGCGGCGGACTGGAGTCGTGCGGCGTCGTTCCCGGTCGCCATGCCGGTGAGCGTGGTGAGCAGGAGGCCGATCTGTTCGGGTGTGCCGGCTTCTCCGAGGCGGCGGGCGATCGAGGGGGCATACCGGGGGAAGACACTCGTTTTCATCAGGGTCAGTCCCCGTGCGGGATCGGCCAGCACACGGTCTCGGAGGCCGAACCAGACGAGGTAGGGAAGGTTCTGATCCTCGGCATCTCCGGCATGCACTGACAACGCTTCCGCGACCGGCCAGGCGGTTTCGTCAGGCAACTGCTGGGTGGCGCTGGCGAGATAGGCGCGGACTTTCGGGGAGGGATCACGCTTGGCCATTTCGGCCCACCATCCCGCTTTGCCTTCCGCCGCCGTGGCGGGGGCGCCCAGACCATCCAAAGCCAACCGCACCGCCCAGGCGCGCAGGCTGTCGTCCTTGGACTCCCTCAGGCTGGCCAGCGCGGAGGGTTGGAGCAGGCCAGTGGCGCTCAGGGTGAGCAGGGCCCGGATCCGGAACGCGAGCGAAGGATGGGTGTCGAGGATTTTCGTCAGCATTTCCCCGGTCCGGGCGCTGTCGGCTGCGGAGGGGGGCGGGCCTTCCCCGCTGAAGCGGTACTGCAGGACATGACGGGCCATGCGAGCCTTCCACTCGTTGGCATCCAGTTGCAGATTGACCAGATCGTCGAGTGGGGCCTTGCCCAGGTCGAAGCCCGGAGATTGCTTGCCGGACTCCCCGTATATGAGCTTGTAAATCCGGCCCGAGGAACGGTGCACCCCGTCGTTGTCATGGCATTCCCCGAGGTCGCACCAGTCCGAGACAAAGACATCGCCGTCCGGACCGTAGAGCAGGGTCACGCCCCGGAACCAGGGATTGTTGGCGAACATGAAGTCTTTGCCGTGTTTTGCGACGTAGCCTGAGCCGCGCGTTTCCAGTCGGTCATTGTTGAGACGGCGACCGTGGGTGTTGCAGAGGAACACGGTGTCCGCATAGGCTTCCGGCCATTTGCCACCGAGATAGATCATGCCGCCGCAGTGGGAATGCCCCCCGCCGAGATCGCCATGAATGCCCACGCCATCTCGGGTTTTCGTCCAGTCCGCGGTGGTGCCGGCGTGGTGCAGGTGGTCCGCGGTGAGAGGAATGCGCTCATAGACTCCCTGGATCACCGGGTCGGCCCGGTCTCCCATGCGGGGATAAAAAGCGCCCGGAAGGACATGCCAGAGATGGCCGTTGACGTTGTTGGTGAAAAACAGATCGCCGAGGGAGTTCCAGTCCAGCCCCCAGGGGTTCGTGGTGCCGCGGCAGACCACTTCGAAACGGTGTGACACCGGGTGATAGCGCCAAATGGCGCAGTCGAAAGTGAGGCGCTCCGCCTCCGGAGAGCCGGGTCGGCCAACGGTCGATGGCGCCGTGATGCCATGGCGTCCATAGAGCCAGCCATCGATGCCCCAAGTCAGGCCGTTGAAGAAATTGTGGCCCGCTTTCTCCGTCCAGCCGTCGAGCACCACCTCCGGTGCCCCGTCCGGTTGGTCGTCGCCGTCCCGATCCGGAATGAACAGCAGATTCGGCGAGTCGCAGATCCAGACTCCGCCCCAGCCGACGGTCATCCCGGAGACATGATTGCCCCCGGTCCAAAAGACGGTGCGCTTGTCATGACGTCCGTCATTGTCTGTGTCCTCGAAGACCAGGATCCGGTCCTCGGCCCGGTGTTCCCATTCTTTGTAGGAATAGGACTCCGCCACCCAGAGCCGGCCCCGGGCGTCCAGGGCCATCGCCACCGGTTGACGCACATCCGGCTCACCAGCGAAAAGGGTCGCATGGAATCCCTCCGGCAGGGTGATCGCCTTGGCGGCTTCAGCCGGAGAGGGGGGAGACTCGCCCGGAGCCTGGGTATCGCGAGGCACATAGTCGGCGGTGAAAGCGGGGCCATTCACGCCCAGCAGGGCGGCGAAGAAAAACAGGCGGGGGACAGTCATGGGGAGGCATCCTAGCAGTGATGCAAGGGCTTGGCGATGGCGAAAACGCGCCCGGACTTTTTGTCCCCGGCGGAAGGCAGGCCCCGGGGGCTTGCTTGCAAGGCCGCCCTGTGGGAAGGAAACGTGGGCCGCTCCTTCACGATTCCGGTTTTTCCGGTGTCCCCTCCACCGGTGTTTGCTTCGGCTTGCGCTCAGCGGCCGGCTTGGGAACCAGCCGGAGCCGGCCGTTTTCGATTTTCAGTTCCTCCAACTGGTCGACGGCCGCATTCAGTTTGGAGTCCCGGGGGGAATCCTTGAAGAGGTTTTCCGCGCGGAGTTGGGTTAGAAAGCTGGCAGGCAGGGGCTTGCCGGCGACACTGACATCCTGAATGTGGCCCTCCAGCTTCCCGTTTCTCAGGCTCAGCCGGATGCTGGCGACCCCGTTGAGGTATCGACCTTTGAACAGGTCGCCCACGTCATCCATCGGAATACTGATCTCCGCCGACAGCCGGTCATCGACGATGGCGACCCGGGCGCGGGTGGACAATTCCTCCCAGTCCGGGTGATGGCTGATGATGAGATTGATGTCATCTCCGGTCACCTCCAAGGGCTCGGTCTCGGTGCCATCCCGCATTGCCTTGGCGAAGGCTTCGAACTTCGCGAGAAGCGTCTCCAGTCTCGCCGGATCCGCTTCGGGCTGGTCGAAGGCCACCGGGGTTTCGGACGTGAAATGATTGACCGCCCCGCTTGCGAGGTCCTTGGCTTTGATGACGACAAAAAACACGCCGCCCCCCAGAATTAGTAGGGAGAGCAGGCATCCGAGGCTGCACCCAAGCAGCCACTTTCCACTGGAACCGGTGCTCTCAGGCCGGGGCACTGGTTGGGAATAGTCCTGATAAGGCGACGTCTCGTTCATCGGTGGTAGGCCTGGTAGGCTCAGGGGGATTCAGTTCAGGCAGTCTGCCGCTTTCGCCGTCTCTTTTCAAGGGGGAGACCGCTTCTCACAAGCATTTTCGCGAACCGCGAGGGTGGACTCGTAAGGAGGGCGCGGTGGCTTAGTAGTTGCAATTAGAAGGCAACGGCAATTCCTTGAGCCGGCAGATTGCTCCTGGACGGAGACGAAAGTTGCCATGGCTTGCGCTCCGGATGAAAAGGCTTCCAGTCGGTGGTGCGGGATCGACAGAAGTCCGCGCCAGGGGTGGCAGGACTGAACTACCTCCGCCCTTTCCAGCCGAACCCAATTCCCCGGTCCCTACCACGTGTGTTGACAGGATCCTTCCGGCGCGCCAGTTTTCCGCCATGAGATCCCCCTTGCCCTCGTCCCTGGTTCGGCGTTCTTGCGCCCTCTCCTTCGCCAGCCTTGTCATGGCGCTGTCGCTGTCCGCCGCAGACAGTTGGCCGGACTTTCGCGGCCCGAGCCAGGACGGCCACGCGGGCTCTGCCGGGTTGCCCTTGAGCTGGAGCGAGTCCGAGAATGTGAAGTGGAAGACGGAAATTCCCCTCCTCGGCCTGTCCTCGCCGGTCGTCATGGACAACCAAGTCTGGCTGACCACGGCGACGGAGGACGGACACGACTTTCATGTGCTCTGCGTGGATGCGACAACCGGGAAGATCATCGCCGACCAGAAATTGTTTCACAGTGACAATCCCCAATCCCTCGGCAACGGGGCGCAGGACAACAGCTATGCCACGCCGTCGGCGGTCATTGAATCCGGGCGGGTTTACGTTCACTACGGCCACTTCGGAACCGCCTGTCTCGACACCGCCACCAAAAACGTTCTCTGGAAGCGGGAGGACCTGAAATGCTGGCATTACCGGGGAGCCTCCAGCTCTCCCGTGCTTTTTGAAGACCTCTTGATCCTGACCTTTGACGGAGCGGACCTGCAGTATCTGGTTGCGCTCAACAAACGCACCGGAGAGACCGTCTGGAAGACGGACCGATCGGTGGCGTGGAACGACGAGGACATCGACAAGCAAATGGTCAAGGAGGGCGACTGGCGCAAGGCGCATAGCACGCCGTTGATCGTCTCCATCGACGGAAAGCCGGTGATGTGCAGCACGGGGGCGAAGGCCGCCTACGGATATGACCCCCGGACCGGCAAGGAACTCTGGCGGGTGGAACACCCCGCCTACTCTGCCGCCCCCCGACCCGTCTTTTACGACGGGCATTTCATCATCGTCACCGGATTCAGCAAAGGAGCGGAAATGATGTCCGTGAGAGTCGGGGGCCACGGTGTGGTGACCGACACCCATGTGGAGTGGAAGATCGACAAAGCATTTCCCAAGTATTCCTCGCCCATCGTGGTCGATGATTTGGTATACTTCGCCTTGGATGACAGCTTCGTGGTCTGCGTGGAGGCGAAGACCGGAGCGGAGGTCTGGAGGGGACGGCTGAACGGCAAATTCCGGGCCTGTCCGATTCTCGCGGACGGCAAACTGTTCTTCTTCAGCCTCGAAGGCGAGACCACCGTGATCGAGCCCGGCCGCGCATTCAAGGTCCTCGCGACAAACCACCTCGCCACCGATGCCCCGCTGGATGATCCCCGACGTGGCCCCGGGTTCATGGCTTCTCCCGCCGTGGTCGGCAAGGCCATGTTTCTCCGCACGCGGCATCACCTTTACCGGATCGAGTCCCCATAGCCTTGCGCATGTTTCCCTGATCCTCCTGCTCCAAGGAATCGATTCTTGATTTCCCCCGGGTCAATGGTAATGCGGGGGATGTTGGATACGATTTGGGTTAAACGCTTAATTCCAGTGGATTGCGTGGGTCGTGATAGGGTTGCGCTCTTTCGGGACTCGTTTTCGTGTCCGGGCGTTTGGAAGGCGAAAACTCTCGCCTTAGGCCCCGAGGAGGTGGGGGGCGCCCCAGATCCACAGTGGGCTTCGATGACCAGATTGATGGATTGACAGATTATGGTCGGATGGGATTGAATTGCTGTGTTCCTAGGTCGTCAGGATCGCGGACTCCATCCCCGCCTGGGCATCCCATGCCAGTGCGCTGAAACTGTGAAAACGAGGCGGCAAGTCTGCCAAATCGGAATCGGATCCCGCAACCCCTCATGAAACACACCAACATCCTCCTCCTCGCGCTTTTCTTCACGCGGATCGCATGCGCAGAACCGTATCTCGTCGAGAACGGCCAGCCGCGGGCGGAGATTGTCATCAGCGAACAGCCCTTGCGCACCGTGCGGCTCGCGGCGCAGGAGTTGCAGGATGGCATTCTGAAAATCAGCGGGGCTCGGCTGCCCATCGTCACGCAGCCAAGCGGCAAGGCGGTGAGCCTTTTCGTCGGTGCCAGCGCGCATTCGCCGGTGAAGGCGGAGGGGCTGGGGCATGGCGCGTATCGCATCGCCACGGGTGCGGACTGGATGGCGCTCGTCGGGGAGGACACGGAGTTCACGCCCATCGAGCCGTGGGCCAAGAGCAATGCGGAGATCGTGAACGGCAAGGCCCAGGGAGAGTGGAACCGGATCACGGGGGCGCTCTGGGGTCTGCCCAATCTGTTGATCTACAAAAGTCGCTTCACGCTGCCGGGTGACATTGGCCTTCCCGCAGTGCACGCTGCGGAAAAGATCGCGCCCTTGCAAATGTGGGATCAAGACGAGCGCGGCTCGTTCAACGCGGTTTGCGGTTTCCTCATGAAGCTCGGGGTGCGCTGGTATCTGCCGGGTGAACTCGGCGAAGTGCTGCCGGTTTTGAAAACGATCCCGCTGCCGAAGATCGACGAGACGGTGCGGCCCGACTTCGAGCAGCGGCGCTTCAGCTACCACGGCGGCGTGCATGGGCGCACCAATGCCATGTGGTTCATGCGGCTCGGTGTGCGCGATCCTTACGGCATCCAGGACGCCCACGGGCTCGATACCATGACGAATCACGCGGAGGTCTTCGCGGCGCATCCGGAGTGGTTCGCGATGTATGGCGGCAAGCGGCGCTTTGAGCCGGGGGCCAACAATCAGCTCTGTTACTCGAATGAGGAACTGTTTCGGGAAACGGTCCGCTATGTCCGGGCGCAGTTCGATCACTTCAAGATGAGCATGGTCTCGGTGATGCCGCCGGACGGCTACACCGCCATCTGCCAGTGCGAGAAGTGCCAGGGCAAAGACTCGCCGGAGCGCGACCAAAGAGGCCTCGCCTCGGACTACGTCTGGGGCTTTGTGAACCGCGTGGCGAGGGAAGTGCGCAAGACGCATCCGAACGGCAAGGTGCTGAACTGCGCCTACGGCATCTATTCACTGCCACCGCTGAAGATCGACAAGCTGGAGCCCAATGTCGTCGTCTCCATCGTCGGTGCCCGCGTGCCAAGGAACAACAAACCGGAGCAGCAGGCGGCGTTTCGGCAGTTGCGTGAGAGCTGGGTGGCGAAGACACACCACCCGATCATCAACTTCGAGAACTATCCCTTCACCGACCGCGGCTGGTATCTGCCTGCCTTCACCCCGCACACGATGGGCGAGAGCACAAATGCCACCAAGGGCATCTCATACGGCGAAGACATCTCCCTCACCGTGCCGCAGGAGCCCAGCACGGCGGGCATCGGCTTCAATCATTTCCAAGTCTATTTCACCGCGCGGCTCTATTGGGGCGGCAAGGACGCTGACGTGGACGCGATCTTCCGCGAATACTGCCGCCTTTTCTACGGGCCGGCGGAAGCGGAGATGCGAGCTTTCCTTGAATTCTGCGAGGCCAACTGGCAGGAGATGGAAAAGGACAAACTCAAAGCCGACGAAGCGCTTGCCCTTTTCGACCAAGCGAAGGCGAAGGCTGATCCCGCGAGTGTGTATGGCCAACGTCTCGCCCTGATCGACGACTTCCTCAAAGGCTTGCGCAACAAAAGCCAGCAACTCGGAAAGGTGCGCGGCCCGGTGCCAGTGCTGAGGCTGGTCGGCGAGGCGCGCGGCAAGATCGTCATTGATGGCAGGCTCGATGACGAAGCGTGGAAGAACGCCTTTCCCTCCGCCACCTGCTCCCTGCGCGAGCTGCAAACGGGACGCCCGCCCGCCTTTGGCACCACAGTGAAATCCACCTGGCTTGGCCGTGACCTCTACTTCGCCATCCGGTGCGACGAACGTCGCGGCGAGAAGCCCAACATCGGCACCACGAAAGAAGATGACGGCGCGCTCTGGTATGGCGATGCCGTCGAGCTGCTGCTCGAAACCGAATCCCGCTCGTACTATCAAATCGCCATCAGTCCGAGCGGCGCCGTGGTGGATCTGGATCGCGGCGCCTCGCGCGACAAGTGGTTCAGTTGGGACTCGAACGCCGAAGTCGCCACCCACATCGCCGACGATCACTGGACCATCGAGATTCGTCTGCCCATCACCCAGGATGAAAACGATCCGCTGCACCAAGTCATTGGACGCAGACCCGACAAGAGCCTGCCTTGGCACATCAACCTCTGCCGCCAGCGCATTCGCGATGATGGCGCGGAATACTCCGCCTTCTCGCCGACAGGCACCGACGGCTTCCACGAAGTGATGAAGTTCGCGACCTTCTACGACGGCAACAGTTTCGAGTTTGACCACGGTCCGCCGGAGGATGACTTCCTCGAAAAGATGCGCATCGCCGCCGACTTCGCCCGCTCCGGCAAGCGCGAGGAGGCGCTCGCCGCCTACACCGCGGCCGCCGAGGGCAAGATCACCGACCTGCAAAAGTCCCACACCCTGGAGCTGGCCGCCCAATTTGCCATTCACCAGCGCAAGCCGGACCTCGCCGCGGAACTCATCGCCCGCATCCCCGTCGAATCCGTCAAAAAGGCCGCTCAGATGGATCACCTCCTCAACACCTCCGAGGCACCCGAGGTCATCGCCCGGTTCGGAGGGGAAGATTTCTCCCAATGGCCTTTCTGGAAACGCGGTGCCGGCCTTCTTGCCCGGGGCCGCTCCTATTCCATTGCCAAAGCCGGCGACAAGGCCGAAGCCGACCTCACTGCCGCACTCGAATGGATCAGCGAGCCGCGCACCCGCGACACGATTTGGGAAGCCATCGGCCACAACCGGGAAAACAACCTCAAGAGCGATGAAAGCGCCCTTGCCGCCTACACCGCCATCGTTGAAGGCCGCACCCACATCGGAGGCGCCAGCGAGTTCACCGCCCTGCAAGGCATCGCCCGCATCCAGACCCGCAGAGGCCAGTTCGACGATGCTTTGAAGACCCTGAACCGTGCCGAGCCCGACAAACTGCAAGGCGTCTGGCGGGACCATATCCAAAAATCCATCGAAGCCGTGAACCAGGCTCGAAAACCAAATTGATCCCCAATCTCCGCCTTCCTTTTGATGGCTGACAAAACCGTGATCACAGAATCATGAAGACCCGAATCCCATTTTTCTGCCGCCCATTTTTTTGCCGGCTCATCCTCACCGTTTTCCTTATCGCGCCGCTCGCCACGCTCCACGCCGAAGAACCGAAAAGCGGTGATTCCAGAAGGATCGACCTCGGAGACGGCGCCACCTTGGAGATCGTGTACCTGCCGCCGGGCGAGTTCATGATGGGCAGCACACCGGAGGAGAAGCAGTGGGCCACGGGCATCGAAGGGGGCGCACAACCGGGGACGTCGCGCGAGTCGTTTGAAGGCGAACAACCGCGATTGACGCGGGTGAGGCACGGCTTCTGGATGGGGCGCACGGAGGTCAGCGTCGGTCAATTCCGGCGTTTCGTCCTGGAGAGCGGGTATTTCACCGATGCGGAGCAGCCCGATGGCAAAACGCAGGTCTTCGATCCCGAATGGGACGGTTATCAACTCACGACGAAGGTGGTGCATCCCTGGAAATCAATGCCGGACAAGAGCTGGCGTGATCCGAACTGGGATTTTCCAAACCGGGACGACTTTCCCGTGGTGTGCGTGAGTTACAACGACATGAACGCATTCTGCCACTGGCTGACGGAGCGGGAACGCATCGCGGGCCGCCTGCCGGACGGGCTGGAGTATCGGTTGCCCACGGAAGCGGAATGGGAGTATGGATGCCGCGGCGGCGGAAGGGAGAGCCATTATTTCTGGTGGGGCAACAACCTCGAAGCAGGCGAAGGCCGGTTGAACATCTCCGCGATCGATTTCCTGCCGCGCCGCACCAAAACCTGGCCGTTGGGGAAAGCCCCCTGGAGTGACGGTTTTCCCTTCGTCTCGCCCGTGGACCATTACGGCGAAAAGGGCCGCAACGGCTTCGGTCTGGCTGACATGTGCGGAGGCGTGTGGGAGTTCGTCATCGATCACTTCGATCCGAAAGGCGGACACGAAGAGATCCACTATGAAAATGCCGATAAGCGCACCGTCTCTCGCCCCGTGTGCCGTGGGGGGAACTATTTCGACGTGCCGGGCAACGCCCGCTGCGCGGTACGGCTGGGAATCGCCAGCGTGACCTATTCCGACTCCCGTGACGGCTTCCGCATCTGTCTGGGCCCTGTGGTGCCGAAACATTAGGAAACGAATACCCACCATGGTACGATCATCCTTGATTCTTGTGTGTCTCTGCATGGCAATGCCGCGGCTGGCCGCGGAGTCACCGGCCGCACAAAAGCTCTCCGACTTCCAGCGCGTCGTCATCGCTGATGATGCCAACGCGGTGCAACGGGCTGCGGCGGACGAACTTGCGAGCCATGTGAGCCGGATCACGGGCCGGAAAGTGGAAACCATGAAGGCGAGTGCGTTTGCGCTGGCGACAACCGCCGGGCCTTCATTCTTTGTGGGCGATGGCGCGGCGGAAATGGCGCTGGGTAAATCGCCGAAGCCGTGGAAAACAGAGGAATGGATGCTGCGCTCCGTGCCGCGGGGGCTGGTATTGGCGGGCGATGATGGAGAGGGTGATCCGTGGTCGATCGCCACGGCGGCGGGCAGCATGCTGGCGGTATACACCTTGCTGGAGGATCACCTTGGCGTGCGCTGGTTTTGGCCGGGCGCGTTTGGCGAGCATGTGCCGGAAAATGCCGGAGCTTTGGTGCCAGGGCTTATGGAGCGGCGCACGCCGGGTTTTGAGATTCGTTCGGTGGAGCTCGGCTATTCCAGCATTTACCACACGAAGGGGTTTAACGATGCCGCCCGGCGCTGGGCAAGGCGATCACGCTTGGGTTGGGTGAAGTCGGCGGTGTTTGGGCACAGTTGGGAGGCGGCGTTTGACCTGCGCAAGGGCGAGACCTTCCAGCAACACCCGGAATGGTTTGCGCTGGTCGATGGCAAACGCCGGCCGCCCCAGATGTGCACCACGCACCCCGAGGTCATCAATCGCATGGTGGACTATGTGCTCACGGGCAAGCAGGACATCATGAACATCTCGCCGAGCGATGGCGGCGGCTTTTGCGAATGCGAGCGCTGCCGGGCGCTCGATGTGCCGGGCGTGCTCGCATACGACAACAAGCATGTCCAGCTCAGCGACCGGATCTTCACCTACGCCAACGAAGTCGCCCGCCGGGTGCGGGAAAAGAATCCGGCGAAGGGATGCGGCATGTTTGCCTACACCTACTACAACAAACCGCCCGTGAAGATCGACAGACTGGAGCCGAACTTGTATCTCTCCTTCGTTTTTCAAAGCGCCGCCCATCGCGATCCTGAAAACCTGCGCGAGTGGCGGGAGTCCGTCTCGGGCTGGCAGAAACTCGGCGCCAAAATGGTCGTCCGCGAGGGCTGGGGCAACCACTACTACCACGACCTGCCCTTCATCCACGAACGCCAGATTATCGCGAGTCTGGCGGAAGCGAGTAGTCTGGGTTTCGTCGCCGCGTATGGGGAAGGCAGCAAATCCTTCGCCACAATGGCCCCGAACTATTGGGCCATCACCCACATGATGTGGGACCCGAAACGCGACTCGGCCAAGGTGATGCCCGACTTTTACCATTCCGCCTACGGACCCGTGGCAGCGGAGATGGAGGCTTTTTTTGACGCTTACAGCCGGGCGCTCGACGCGAATTGGTCCAAACGCGACCGCATCGTGGACGCCACCGGGATTGCCTATGCCAATGTCATCGCTGCTTGGGGAAAACTCATCCCCGCCGAGGCCATCGCGGAGGCTGAAAAACACCTCCAGGCTGCCGAGTCCAAAGCTCCCTCGGGAGAGTATGCCGATCGGGTGACGTTCCACCGCTTTGGCCACGAATACTCCAAGGTCATGCTCGAACTGCTCGCCAACTACAAATCGCTCAGCGAGCTTGGCGTGAAGATGGACTTTGCCGTGGTGGCGCAAGCCACGCGAGATGATCCCGCCGCCCGCGATGCCCTGCTGAAACGCACCTGCGAGCTGGGCGAGTTACGCGAGCAAATGCTCCTCGCCCATCGCGACTGGGCAGGCCCGGACGAAGGACTCTACGCTTTCACCAACGACAGAAAGATTCGCCAGTGGCACGCCAACGTGAAAAAGGCCCTCGGCATCGACAGACCCAGTGCCCTGACGAAGGCCACGCTCGCTGAAAAGCCCGGTGGTCTGAAAAAGCCATGAACCATCATGCAGTGCCGCGCCTATTTTTACCCCAGCGTCTCCCTCACGGCCCTGGCCGATTGTGTCGCCGCAGCGCGTGCGTCTTTCCGCGCGCATCAGGGGGGCGCCGTGTTTGGAATCCGATTCTGAAGCCGGTGGCATTCCCGAGAATGTGAGTGGTTGCATGAATCCCTTCGCGATCCGCCGGGGCGATGAATCCTGATTCCTTCTCGCCGGTGCGGACAAGAGCGGCCGCCGTCGTATCGCTCCTGCCACGGCCGCGGTGAATGCCCTCGGCCTCTGGAAAGGTCACGGGGTGGTGCTCGACCCCGTCGGGAATGATCCCCTCCAATCCGGGGCGCCGCGCGGGGACAGCCAGCCCGGAGGGCGGAAGGGAATCGTCAAGGGGAGGGGGAAAAAGACAATTCCTGCAAGGGGGGTGATTCAGTGGGCAGTGGAAATTTGCGCCAGGGTTAGGGGGGCATGGATTGGATCTCTCGAAGTGCGGGAGGAGAACCGAAGTCTGGTCAACCGGGTTTAAGCGCAAAGGCCTCACCCGGCGACGATGGATGCCAATCCCTGCAAATGACTCCCCGTTTTACCGGGCAGGGCTAAAGGGCCCGGGTGGGCGCCAAAACTGGGCTTATCAGCAATAGGGGTAATTCGAATATCGGAAAGCTTGCGGTCGATTGGAATCACCAAATTTCCTCCACCCGGTCTTCGAAATCATGCCACTGGTCCCCCAGCCATTCCCCGAGTTTACGGTCGTCTTTCTGCTCAGGTTTCGGTTTGGAAGCGCATCCGGCAGCAAATGTGAAAGCGCAGAGAAGAATCAGTGTTTTCAAGAGGTTTGCGCGCATGTGGGGAATTAAGCATTTCGCGGCCTGTCATTCCAGACTTTTTTTGCAGCGCCGCGCGAGGGATTTGTGGCAGTGCAGGAGGGCGTCATCCTCGGCTGGAATGCCGCCGGGCTGGCCAATTGGATCGGTGGCGCAGGAGTGCCCGCACAGCCGACACCCGCTGCCGCGTCCCAGCCGGGATGCCGCCAAAACGAACGCGGGTGGGCAGGATTTATTTCCATTGAATGCACGGTCTTCCGTGCAGACTTGACGGAGCGCTGCCTGTCATATCCAAACCACCTCGCCCGCGAAGCCCCGACCCAAATCCAGCTCCAGCTCCAGCTCCAGCTTCAGCTTCAGCTTCAGCTTCAGCTTCAGCTTCAGCTTCAGCTTCAGATCGATCCGTCTCACTGACGCCGTCGAGGTGGTCAATCTCCTCTTCTGCGACGCGCCAAAGTCGACTCCCGACTCGGAAAAGCGACGACAGGCGAGGAACCTGAGGTAGTCCGGGCGTGAAACATGCTGAAAAACACCGGATTCCCGGCGCCGACGCTCTCCTTCAGGCAACTGTCCTTTGCTGGCAGGAAAAGAATGACGCGGCTCTCCAATCCCTTGCCTCTGCCGAGACCGTCTTCCCGAGTCGCTGAGCGGACACGAAGCGAGTATCCGCGGCGTCATCCTAGACGGACTGAAGCACCACGACGAAGCGCTCGTCGCCCTGCAGATGGCGTTCGACACCCCCGGGGTTGATACCCCGCAACTCGTGCAAGTGAATCTGACCAATATCCTGCGGCAGGCGGAACGAAGAGAGGAAGCCGGACTGCTGCGCATACAGGTGCTCGCAGAGCCCGACACCGAAGAGCAGCCCTTGCGGGCAAAGCTGATCCTCGGTCTGATCCGCGAAAAGAAATCAGGCATCCAGTCGCCCCCGCAGAGGAGTCACTGGCAATCGTCCGCTCCAAAGGGGCAGGCATTGCCACCCCTTCCGCCCGGCCCCAAGGGCGGCGAGATCCCCGTTAGGTTGCAAAAGCAATTCCCTGCTCCAGTGGCAGCCATTGCGGCACCTGCAATGCTTGTCGTCCGCTCGCTTCTCTCCCCAAAGGGGGCGGCGGAGGGACGATCCATTTTCCTTCCGTGGAGGGGAAGGCATACCGAGTGGGAGGCTGCGCGGATCTGGTCACATGGAACCTTGTGGCAACGGTGACGGCCACGGGATCTGCCTGCAGCTGCGCGGATGGGAAAGCTCTCACCGGGCAATGTTGCCGCCGCCGCGTGGTGGTTCGTTGAAATTTATTTCACTGCCGACAGATCGACTGGGTGACCGGTGCCGCTTCTGTGAAGTAGAATGAAATTAACGTGGCAGCAGCAGCCTCATCATCAGACCGTTGGCAACTCTGGACCGCAGAGCGGGGAGAATTGTTCCTGCTCTACGCCCGGCAAAGAACGCGGACCGAAGAGGACGCGCAAGACGTGCTCCAAGAGTCGCTCACCGAGGCTTGGCGGCGTTCACAGGGGGAGATTCCCGACAACGCGCTTGTCTTCGCCACGATTCGCCGGCGGGCCATCGATTATGGTCGGGCCATGGATCGGCGGCAGCGACGCGAGGATCAGGCTGCGTCAAGCGTGGAGCATTGGTTCCAGCCTGATTTCACCGCGGGCGATGCCCACCTCACTGTGGCAACTGCCTTGCAGGCACTTCCAGAGCATCTGCGGGAGGTCGTGGCTCTCACGCTTTGGGGCGATCTCTCGTTTCCCGAGATTGCAGAAATCACCAGTGTGCCCGTCCCCACGGCCACCTCACGCTACCGCTATGCGTTGGAGAAACTTCGCGAAACCCTCACTCCTCTTTTCTCTTGAATGATCCATTTGAAGAACGCCTGAAAGCCATGAAGCCCGGCATCATGCCGGAAGAGCTCAAGGCCCGGCTGGTTGCCCCCAGGGAGGAGGCGCCTCTGGCCTCTCAGCAACGCCCCAAGATGATCCATGTTGCGTGGCCCATCGCCATCACGGCAGCCGCTGCCTGTCTCGCCCTGGTCTTCTCCATCAGGAACACCACAGTTCACCCTCAATCATCCGAAACCCCGACGCTCGCCAGCAGCAACATTCAGCGCGTCACGGAAGTTCTGCCGCTGAGTTCCATGCTGGATGAATCCCACCGGGTTTGGAAATTTGTCGAAGTCCAGTGGGTCGAACAAACCACCGTTGTCTCCGCCATAAGGCCCGTGGCAGTGCAACTGGAGGATCGCTACTCCACCGTCATCCCTGTCGCCATCGCTTATGACTAACTCTTGTCTTTCCGTACCCAAACCAAACCAAATCATGAAAGCACAACCATTCGTCATCGCATCCATTTGCGCCGTGGCATTCGTCAGCGTCGTCCATGCCCAACAGGCTGAAATCAAAACCAACGGTGCCACCGGTGGCGCCAGGATCGCTCCGTTGAGCGGGACAGATGCTGAGGCAACGTTGAAGAGCATCTTTGAAGTCAAGACTGCCCCAACTCCCAAAATGGACGTGCAGAACAAAGCGGAGAGCCATACGGAGAGCCATTCTTCAGCCATTTCGCAACATTCTACCACCACCTCCATCAATGGAAAGACAGTGAACATCATGCGCTCCGTTGATGGCGACGGCAAGGAAACCGTAAAGATCACGACCTTCTCCCGCAGTGGAAAACCCAAGGTGGAGGAAATGTCTGCCGAAGATTTCGACGCCAAATACAACAAGAAAAAAGGCAAGGCCGCCAAGGCTGACCAAGCCGCCAAGCCCGCTCCAGCGGACAACGCAACTCCAGCCCCCACCGCCACCGGCAAAGCCACCGAATGAAACCACAACTCTTGATCCTGCTGTGCGCATGCAGCGCTGTCACTGCCTGGGGTGGGGAACCCGAACGCCATGATCTTGGTAATGGGCCTTCCTTGAAAATCCGTGATGGCAAAGTTCACGTTGATGCCAAGGGCGGCGCGGGAAGCTTTTCCCAAAGCACGAGCAGTCGAACGGATTCGTCAGGCACCACGGTGACCAAGATTGTCATCGAGCGCAATGGTCAACGCACCACCCGGGAAGTTCGCATCACTCCCGAAGGCAAAGTGAGTATCACCGATCCGGGAGAGTCCTCGGATCCTGCCCAGCCATCTGCTGAAACTCCCGCAGGTGGCTGGATGGGAGTACACACCATTCCCCTGAGTGAGGCGCTTCGCTCGCAGCTGAATCTGCGGGAAGGGGAGGGAATTGTGGTGGAATACATCGCCCCCGGCGGTCCTGCGGACAGCGCGGGAATCTCTGCCAACGATATATTGCTCACTCTCAATGGCGCCACCATCACGAGGGTGGAGGCATTTCGGGAAAGCCTGCGGAAGACCATCCCTGGCCAAAAAGTGATGATCAGTCACTTGCAGCGAGGGCAGAGAAAAAACGCCATTGTCACTCTTGGGGATCGCCCTCCAGAGGCTCCCCCCGGTAATTCTGTGACACATGAAGCTGACCGTCTCCTCAAGGAAATGCAGGCTGGCAATGGAACCCATCGACGCACCATCGTTGTGGATGAAAATGGGCACACCAAGATCATCGAGGGCGATGCTGCGGCAGTTGATCCATTTGAGCTGTTGCTCCAGAATCCGAACGTTCCCTCAGAAATCAAGAACCTGCTGCGCAGGACCCAAGAGTCCATGAAGCAGCAGCAGGTGCTTGCCCCCCAATCAAAGTAGCAGGAATGGCAGAACTCATTTGGCCCGGCCTCGGTAAGAGTTCAGCGGGTGGGAAGACGTTTCCTTCTTCTGCTTCCATGAATCGGTAGGGGGATGGTTCGCGTTGTCCCTCGCTCACGCTTTGGTCCGACCTGGTCCCAGTTTTTCCATCTCCAGTTGATATAGAAATCCCCAGCCGTTGGATCCCTCCAAGCAGGGGCTCCATGAGATCCGAGATTCCCAACAACAAAGTGGTGGCAATCGCCTCATGGCTTCGAATATTCCGGCTCCGGGGCCGGCAGGGATGCCAGGAACGCAACAATATTCAACATGTCTTCGGAGGTGAGGTTCGCCACCACGGGTTGCATCAGCGCTGCCATCTCGCCATGGCGCGTTCCCTGTTTCATGTCGTTTAACTGCCGGGCCATGTAGCTGGGGGATCGAGCGGCGATTGCCGGAATGTTTCCGATTCCCTTGAGATCGGGACCGTGGCAGAGGACACACTGCAGGGTTTTCCCCTCGCCGCCCCCATACACGAGCGCGGCTCCTTTCTGAGGCGCTCCCACTGGCACGTAAGCGACAAAACCGGACCGGGGATTTCTCAGGAACTCTGTCCCGTAGGGATCAACCGGCGTCTCAATAATGCGTTTCCCGATGGGTTCCGTTCCGGCTCCCTCGCCTTCAATCGGTATGTGAAGGCCTCCCCGGAGATACGTTTTGGGGACGGTATCGGTTTCGACGACGTTGATCCACTTGGTCCATTTCAGGGACTCCAGGTATTCTGCGACTTCCGCGAATTCCTCCTCGGTCATGCCTTTGGCGGTTTCGCTCATCAAGGCGTAATTCGACTTTCTCGGGTCCGCGCACTTGCGAAGATCGGATTTGAAATCGCGAAGCTGCTGAATGAGGTAGGTCTTATCCTGCCCTGCGGGAGGCGCGTTCTCCGCTTTTCCCTTTCCGTTTGGGTAATGACAGAGGGCACAGGCAATGATTTTTCGCGCTGGATCCCCGTTCGCATAAATGGCGGGCATTTTCGGGTGGTCTCCCGGATACCAGTCGGCAGGAGGGCCTTGAAAGCTAACGCCGTCCTTCCTCCCGAGAATCTCGTCACGGGTAAAGGTCAGGGGCGTATTCGGCAAGCTGTGCTTGTGGGAGTCCTCGGGCAGTGGTGGGGGCGGGCTAACATTGATCGCATAGGCCCATGCCAGTTCCGTGAGATGGTCCGGCAGTTTTTCGTCCGCCGCTATGCCGGCTCCCGGGGGGAAAAGGGAACAGACAGCAAGAAACAAAGCGAAAGACGTCATGGAGATCGGGAATGCAGGGGGTGGAATATTCATGTCCGGGGGGCGCTTCCTGCACCGCTGGATGGATCAGCCGTCGTGAATGCCAGGGTTTTGGGTTGTTATCCCTGCGTGCGGGAGAAGTCAAGGCTCGGTGTTGCGGGAGAGCCCCCTCGCAGCTCGGATCCTTACGCCGCGCGGAACTGTTCCGGCCCGGTCCCCGCAAAAGGAAATTCCTGCCGGCGGGCCAACTTCCCGCCAGACCCCATGGTGCTCGGGGACGATGATGGGACGAATGCAGGCGGGGTTGAAAAAACAATTCCCTGCAACCATGCTTGGCAATGGTTGTGTCTTTTCGCTCGCTCCTGGGATGGTTCCTTCTCGTTCCTGCTTTCGCAGGCCCCCTCGCGGCTCCTGCCCGGGAGGCGGAGGATGCGGTGAATGGCTCTCTCGCAAAGGAGGTGCTGCCCGTCCTCGCTGACCGGTGCGCGAGTTGTCACGATGACGAGGCGAAAAAGGGCGACATCAGCTTCGATTTTCTGCAGGACAAGGGCAAGGCGAGACACGACATCAAGTTCTGGGGCAAGGTGCGCGAGCAGCTGCGCGCGGGCACGATGCCTCCAAAGTCAAAGCCGCCGCTCGCCCCGGAGGCACAGGATGCCCTGTTGCGCTGGATCGGCAGCAATGAGCAGCTCGTGCTCACGATGGATCCCGCGCAGCCGCGACCGGCGCGAACGCGGCGACTCAACCGCGAGGAATACAACAACACCTTGCGCGACCTGCTCGGCCTCGCGCAGCGACCCGGCGACAAGTTCCCCGCGGATGGCGCGGGCGGCGAAGGGTTCTCGAACAACGCAGACACCCTCAGCCTGTCGCCGTTGTTGGTCGAAAAGTATCTCGACGCGGCCAACGAAGCGGTCGCGGAAGTGTGGGAGCGCGATGATTTGAAGCTGCGTCTTCTGGTGGCGCGACCGGATGCCGCATTGTCACCCGATGTGGCAGCGGAGCGCGTCCTGCGTCCGTTTCTTGCCCGGGCGTTTCGGCGACCGCCAACCGATGCGGAGGTGAAGTCGCTGCTGCAGGTGTTCCAGCAGACGACGCAGCGGGGTGTCGATTGGGAAGGTGCGACCAAGGTGATGATCAAGGCCGTGCTCGTCTCGCCGACCTTCCTCTTCATGGAAGAGAAGTCGCAGTCGGAGAATGCGCCGGCCCGTCCGCTCGCCTCGCACGAGATGGCATCGCACCTCTCCTACTTCCTCTGGGCGTCGATGCCTGATGCGGAACTGCTGCGCCTCGCGTCGGAGGGTACCTTGCAGGACGACCTCGTGATTGAAGCGCAGGTGCGCCGGATGTTGGCGGATGACAAGGCGCGCGCGTTCACCAAGAACTTCGCCGGGCAGTGGTTGCGCTTTGACGAAGTGCTGACCTACGGCGGGCCGGACCGGCGCAAGTTTCCGGACTTCAAGCCGGAGCTGAGCCAAGCGATGTATGATGAGATCTTTGCCTTCTGCGATCAGTTGCTGCGTGGGAACGGACGAGTGCTCGATTGCCTCGATAGCGACTACTCATTCGTCAACGAAGCGCTCGCCAAACTTTACGACCTTCCCGGCGTGCAGGGGAAGGAATTGCGGCGGGTCAAGTTCACCGATCAGCGTCGCGGCGGTCTCAGCACCATGGCGGCGATCCTCGCCACCACGGCCTATCCGCAGCGCACGAGCCCGGTGCTGCGAGGCAAGTGGGTGCTGGAACAATTGCTCGGCACGCCCCCGCCCCCACCTCCGCCCGCGGTGGGGGAACTGCCCGCGGACGATCGCGAATTGAAGGAGGCGACGCTGCGTCAGCGGCTCGAAGCCCATCGCAACAAGCCGCAGTGCTCCGGCTGTCACACCCGACTTGATCCGCCAGGCTTTGCGCTGGAGAATTTCGATCCGATGGGACGCTGGCGGGACAACGAGAACGGAAAACCGCTCGATACCGCGGCGGAGATGCCCGGGGGCCGCGCCTTCGCCACGCCCGCCGAGTTTCGGAAGCTGCTGATGGACGACAAGGCGCTCTTCGTGCGCAACTTCTGCACGCGCCTGCTCGGTTATGCGCTGGGACGCGGCATCGAGCTGGAGGATCAGCCTGAGTTGCTGCGGCTGGAACAGACCTTGCAGGACAACGACTATCACTGCGAGCCGTTGATCATCGCCGTGGCGAAGAACCCGTTGTTTCGGATGCGCAAGTGAGCAATTCCCGTCTGCGGCGGATCATTCAGACCAGCCCTTTCAGCGGCCCGGTGCTGTCGCCGAAGCGCTCCGTTTTCTGGCCGGCAAGCTGCAGCATGGAGAGGAAGAGATTGCACATCGGAGTGTCTTTCGGGTGCGCGATATGGCGGCCTCCGGCGAGTCCTCCCCCGTGCCCCGCGAGCACCAGCGGCAGGTCTTTCGGACTGTGCGCGTTGCCATCGCGCATGCTGGAGCCGAAGAGCAGCAGCGTGTGATCGAGAAGCGTGCCGTCGCCTTCCTTGATCGACTTCATGCGCTCCATCATCTGCGCGAACTGCGCCACGTGCCAGGTGTTGATCTTCTCATACTGCGCCAGTTTTCCCGCGTCTTTCTGGTGGTGCGAGCACTCGTGGTGACCGTGCGTCACCCCGTCGAGGAAGGCGAAGCTGCGACCGCTCACCGCCCAGCCAAACATGAAGGTGCTCACCCGTGTGGTGTCGCTCCAGAAAGCGAGCGTCATCAGCTCCATCATCAGGCGGCAGTGCTCCGTGTGGTCGAGGCGAAGCTGGCTGCCGGGATTCTGGCTCTGCGCCATCGCTTGGGTGATGCGTTGATCGAGCTGACCGATGGCTGCGGCGGCTGCCGGATCGAGATTCTCGCCGCTGGCCACGCGGGCGATGTCGGCCTCGATCCGCTGTTCCACGCTGCGGATGCTCTCCAAATACTGGTCGAGTCGCTGCTGGTCGTCTTTGCCGACGCGGTCGCGCAGCGACTTCGCGTCCGAGAGCACGAGGTCGAGCACACTCTTGGTTTCCAGTGATGAGGCTTTGCGCTGCGCCGCGTTTTCACGGAACAAACGATCAAAGACGAAGCGCGGATTGATCTCGGGCGGCAGCGGCGATGTCGGCGTGCGCCATGCGATGTGCGAGCCGTAAAGCATCGTGTAATTCACGTTGAAATCGACACCGGTCATGACGGGCTCGGTGCCGAGTTCCAGCGACGGGAAGCGCGCCTGCCCGCCTGTCTGCTGGGCGAAGGTTTGATCCATGCTGACACCGCAGCGGAGGTTTTTGCCGGTGGTCTTTTCGATCTGCGTGCCGGTCAGCCAGTTCGCCGTCTTCGCATAGTGCCCGTCACCGCCGCGGCAGTTTTCGTGGCCCAGGTGGGTCAGCACCGTGATGTCCGCACGGTGCGGCTCGAGCGGCTGGAGGATGGGCGAGAGTTTGAAGGCGGTGCCTTCTCCCTCCGGCGTCCAGCGCTCGGGATGCACGCCGTTGGGCATGAACAGCACGCCGATGCGCGTGGGAAAAAGCTGGCTCTGTGCCGCCCGGGCGCGCGGTGCCATCGCATCCAGAAAGGGCAGCGCAATCGTGGCGCCGAGGCCGCGCAACATCGTGCGGCGCGCCAACGGCTCGCGGAGAAGGGGAACGAAACTCATAAACCCGTCTACGAAACAGCGTCACCCCAAGAAAGGAAGCGGAAATTCGCTGAATTTCATGGGATCCTTGAGGGTCGCCAGGCAGAACGAAATTACGTGATGGCTGCTCTGCGAGTGTTCTTGCGGTTCACTTCCACATCAGTTCGTCATGCAGCGTATTGAGATTGAGGCAGCCGGTATCAGTAACGATGACCATGTCCTCGATGCGCACTGCGCCGAGGTCACGACGATAGAGGCCAGGTTCGACGGTGAGGGCTTCGCCCGCGAGGAGCGGTGGGCCTTTCCGATCGAGCAGCGGAGGCTCGTGGACATCGAGACCGATGCCGTGGCCAGTGCCGTGCGTCATCGCACAATAGGAGAGCGGGGTGTCCTCACCAGGGAGGCCGAAGGCGTAGCCGGAGGCGATCATCGACTCGATGGTGGCAAGGTGCACCGCTTCGCCAGTGACGCCAGTGGCGATGGTTCTCTCGGCAGCGAGTTTGGCCAAGCGAACGGCGGCGTGCATGCGGATGACTTCATCGGGGATGTCGCCATTCACGACAGTGCGGGTGCAATCGCCATGATAGCGGCTGTTGCGGTCGAGGGGGAAAATGTCGACAATGACTGGCTCGCTGGTGCGGAGTTCTCCGGTGCCGTAATGGTGGCAATCGGAAGCAATCGGTCCGCCGGCGATGATGGCTTTGGGATTCGAGAAATTGCGATCCAACAGCCAATGATCAACGGCAGCGCGGACGCGTTCGGACGTGAGGGGTGAGCCCTCGTGCAGCAAGACCCCATCGGCCCGGACGTCGGCGCGGGCGATGAGTTCACATGCCATTTGGATGGCGCCTTCGGTGACGTGTTGCGCCTCGCGCAGGTGGCCGATTTCCTCGGCGGATTTTTGGCGGCGTTCATTGACCCAGCAATCTGGATCGCATTCGATGGTGATGCCAGCCTTGCGGGCGAAATCAGCGATGATGAGTGGCAGGGTGCGATCGCCAAGCGCGTGGGTGACCCCGGCGCGGCGGAGACATTCCACGGCGGCCTGGGCGTTGGCGGTTTCGCGGTCGCCCGAGAGTCCCCCTTCCGGCGTGAACATTGGCGGGCAAGCTACGTGGTCGACGCGGGCGTATTGCCGGGCGCGGCCCATTTCGATGTCGCGCAGGATCAGCGTTGACTCTGTCCTGGTTCCGTTGGGGATTTCCAAGAGTACGACTTGATCGCCGACAGAAAAGCGGATGCGCCAGTAGAGGCTGCTGTGAACTTGTGGAATGCCGGCGGCAATGCGGGCGACGGGGGAAGTGGTCATGGTGGTGAATGGAGATCAGTGAATTAAGAATGGTTGTGAGTGAGTATCGCTGGGCGCGGGTGCAACACGCTGTTTTTGAAGGAATTTCAGAGTTTTCAGAAGTTGTGTCTGGGGAATCAGAAGGAGGTGTTTCCGCGTTTCAGCCGTTGCCATGATCCCCAGAGGGCATGTATTCGCTCAGATAGCGCGTCAGTGTTTGATAGAGATGGCGTCTGGTATTGGAGCCTTCATTGAGAGCATGTCCACAGTTCGGGTAGACGACTTGGGAGAATTGCTTGTTATGGTTCACGAGTTCAGTGACCAGCACCTCGCAGTTTTGGTAGTGACAGTTGTCATCGCCCGTGCCATAGACCAGCAGGAGATTGCCTTGGAGTTGGTGCGCGAACGTGACGGGTGAACCGTGTCGGAAGCCTTCGGCATTGTCATCGGGTAGACCCATGTAGCGCTCTTGATAGATGGTATCGTAAAAACGTTGGTTGGCGACGAAAGCGATCGCCATCGCGGTGTGATAGAGATCGGGATGGCGGAAAATGGCGTTGAGGCTCATCGAGCCGCCACCGCTCCAACCCCAGATGCCGACGCGAGAGGCATCGAGATAGGGTCGGGTGCGGAGGATTTCTCTTGTGGCGGCGGCTTGATCGCGCGAGGCGAGGCTGCCGATTTGGCGATAGATACTTTTGCGCCATGCCCGGCCGAGTGGTGCGGGGGTACCGCGATTGTCGATGCAGACGACAACATAGCCGTTCTGGGCCATCATCAAGTGCCAGAGGAAATTGTCCCCAGCCCAGACGTCCAGCACCGTCGAAGCGGCAGGTTCGCCATAGACGTGAATGAACAGCGGGTATTTTTTGCTCGGGTCGAAATCTGGTGGTTTGATGCACCAGGCATCGGCGATGAAACCATCTTCGATCGGCACTTTGAAAAACTCATGGTGGCAGGGGGTGAGTGCGGCGAGCTTCTCGTTGAGAGCTTTGTTTTCGGAGAGCACGCGCACGACGTGATGATCCGGCATGCTGATCAATTCGACGATGGGCGGTTGGCCAAAGCGGGAATAGGTGTGAAAGGCCCAGAGGCCGTCATTGGAAAAGCGATAGGAATGAGTGCCCTGTTGGGAGACGGGGGTGACGCGTGCTGCCTTGCCCGAGCCGTCGAGGGGGGCGCGGTAGAGATACCGCTGAGTGGCATTTTCCGGCGAGGCGATGAAATAGGCACAGCCATCTTTTTCATCGACGCCCACGAGGCTGAGGACATCATAGTCTCCGGGGGTGAGTAGGCAGACGGATGGGTCTTTGATCGATACGGCATAAAGGTGTCGCCAACCATCGCGCTCGCTGAGCCAGAGAAAGCGTTCCCCATCATCGATCCAGCGCCATTCGCGCATGACTTCGACCCAGGCGTCATCGCGGTCGGTGAAGATGATTTCCGTTGCGCCAGTTTGGGGGTTTCCGCTGATGAAATGATTGGTGTTTTGCAAGCGGTTCAATTGCTGAAACAAGACGCGTTTCGAGTCGCTGGACCATTCCATGTGCGGGATGTAGTGATTGCGCGGATCGGAATTGGATTCGAACCAAAGGGTGTCACCCCCGGCGGCCGATATGACCCCGACGCGGCAGGCTGAGTTGATTTGGCCGACTTTCGGATAGGCGTAGTAGGTGATTTTGGGATAGAGTGAATCCGTGTTATTGACCAGTGGAAACTGTTGCACGCCCGTGGTGTCGAACTGCCAATAGGCAATCGAACTGCTGTCGGGGCTCCACCGCAGGCCGTTGCGCAGGTGGAACTCCTCTTCGTTGACCCAGTCGGCCGTGCCGTTGATGAGAAAAGGTCCGCCATCGGTGGTGAGCTGGATGATTTGCAAATCGTCAAGGTTTTGCACGTAGAGATTGTTTTCACAAACATAGGCGATGCGGGTGCCGTCAGGAGAGATCGTGGCGAACATCATCGACGCTTCTGGAGCGGAGCCGCCCAGTTGTTGCAGGGCGCCGGTGTTCCGATGGAGCAACCAGTAGTCACCTCGCGTTTTTTCACGCCAAACGCGCTGAGCGTTCGTAAAGAGGAGGACTTTTTCCGTATCCTCGGTCCAGGCATAGTTCTCGATGGATAGCGGGCGATCCTGACCTGGGGGGATGAGGCGAGCGGCGGCAACAAGGGTGCTGCGCTCAGCCGTAGCGGGATCATAGTGGACGAGATCTTTGATTTCATCGGCTTTGTCATAGTCAGAGAAATCGGGAGAGACTTCCAAGGAACAGTAACCGGTGCCTTTTTTCAGCCAATAGGCGGGACCCCACTCTTCTGGCTTGAACTCGGCGTCCTGGCCAAAGATGCGATCGATCGTAAGAAGGTGTTGCGAAGCATCGCAACAATCTGCAGCGCCTTTGGCAGGGGCGGTAATGCTCGTGGATGCCGGGGTATTCATGGGATTGGTGGGGAGGGTAGGAAAAGGAGACTTTTATCTGAACCGGTCGAAAATTGAAACGAAAAGAAGCCATCCTTCACAGGATCGGCGCGTCTTTTGCGATTGCTTGGCGATGCGCCGGAATCGCGTGCCGCGGTCAATAATGGTTTCGACAGGGGGTCTGCCGATCTGGCGGTACGAATTCGTATTGGGATCGAATTAATCCCCTTTTTAGGCCCCTCCAATCCCTGTCGGACAGTCCACCTGGCAAACTTAGAGTCATTGGGACCCCCGTCAAAGTTCACCTGCCAGTAGGCGTCCTGGCAATTGTTTTGTGCTGTTTGCAACGCATCTTACCAAAGTCCATCCTCTAAGTCAGGGGGGCTGCGTTCCTCCTGGTAGCACCTCCCCGGACCAGACGTGCCCACAATTCCGAGGACGAGTCGATGCTTCTTGTTGTTCCACCGTCCGAGCCCATTGAATGAGGCATTGACTGCCGGAAGTGAAACCGCAAGACTCCTTTCATGAAATCCCAGACTTTCTCGTTGCCTTGTCACCTTTTCTTCTCTCTTGTTGCTGCGGTTCTCGTGGCGGGTTCCAGCGTGGGTGCCCAGGAGGAAGTCGCGAAGGGCTCGGCGCTGCGCAAGTCCCTCTTCGAGCTGGCTCGACCCCAAATCGAGCAACAAGCGGGCCAGAAGGTGCTTTTCGAAGGATCCTTGAAACAGCTCAACGGTTGGGCCTTCTTCATTGGGAAAATTGTGAAAGGAAACGGGGCCGAGATCCGGGGGGGCGACTCTGAAAGCGGGGACACCGTGATCCTTTGGCAAAAGCGAGCCGGGAACTGGGGCGTGGTGGAGGCGGAGACCGGTTTCACCGACGCGTTCTATGCTGCTTGGCCAGAGACCAAGGGAGTTCCCCGCTCCCTCATCGGCTTACAGTGACGGCCAAGCTGCCCGGAATCTGACAGGTCCATTCCCCAAGCAATGCGGGACTGTCGACTCAGCTTCCAGGAATCCCTGCCAATCTCGCACGCTTCGGCACCATCGCTAGGTTCAGCCCTTCAGTGGCAGGAAACCGGAGGCCGGCTCAAACTATCTTCCGCGCGTTTCCTTCTCCCAAAACGCCATCTCCGTGGCCACCATCAAGGCCATGGCGCCGCCACGGTCGTCGCGGCCGAGGATGGCGGTGCGGTCGTAGTAGTCGCGCAGGCTCATCATCTTGCCGGTTCCGGTGCAGACATCCACGAGATGGCCGTCGTGACCGATGCGGGATTTGACGGCGCGCCAGGAATTGTCGACCACGGGCTGCCATTCCGCTGCAGCGAGCCAGCCGCGCCGCATCCCGCGTACGATGGCGAAGGTGATCATGCAGGTGCTGGTGAACTCACGGTAGCTCTCCGGATGATCGATGACCTGGTGCCAGGCGCCGGTCGGGTCCTGGTATTTTCGCAGTGCCGCGAGGTGGCTGCGGTAGCCTTCCAAAAAGGCGGCGAAGGCTTTTGATTTCTCCGGCAGGGCGCTCAGGGAGAGGGCCATGCCCAGTGCGGGAAAGCCGTTGCCACGGCCCCAGGCGGCTTCGTCGAGCGGCGAATGCCGGTAGATGCCGTCGGGGCGCAGGCAGCGCTGTTGCATGAAGCGAAGGTGGCGCAGGCACTGTTCGACGTATTTCTTTTCTCCGGTGAGGGCGGCGGCTTCCGCGAGCGGGGCGCAGCCCATGAAGAGGGAGTCGCTCATCTCGCTGTGAAAAGGCATCGATTCCTTGGGATTTCCGCTTTCATCGAAGCCGTAGTCGGCCGCCTTCGTCGCGAGCGCGGTCCAGCCGGCGTCGCCGGTGCGGTGGGCGAGTTCGGCAAACACGAGATGACCCGAGAGGGTGCTGCCATTGGCGTTTTTTCCCATGCTGTCTTTGGTTCCGGCGCGGTAGGGCTCCCCGAGAGCTTCGGCGTCTTTCAAGGGTTGCGGATCTTCGGTCAATTCACCGAGCCGCATCCGGCCAATGATGGCGAGCGCGGGGATGTACATCACCGGGTCGAGCTTGTGGCCATAGACCTTGCCCAGTCCGGTGGCCACCTCAACGGGGCTGCGGGCAACGCGGCGTTGCAGTTCCTGGCGGGCGGGGGAGGCTTTGAGATCGCGGTAGGGGGCCAGGGCGCGTGCTAACGAGTCGCCAGCGATCGCGTCCGGCGCCATTGAAACGGCGGGGATGGTGCCCATCTCGCTGGGCGAAGATTTCGCCAGGGCTTCGATCAGGGACTTGGCCGAGGCGCTTTCCTCCGACACGACGATGACCAGGTCCGGCGCGTGCATCCCGATCCACCGCCAGAGGTAGTGGGCCACGTCCGAACCTGGTTGGTTGTAAGCGGTGCCGATCGGCGGAAACGTCTGGTCCGTCACTTCCGAACGACGCTGCGCGTCGGGGAGTGCGCAGGGTACGCAGGAAAGGGCAAAGGTGCCGCGGGCGGCGGCATTCTTCAGGAAGCCCGACATTCCCTCCAAAATTCCTCGGACAGAGTCGATCTTTCCGTCCAGACCTCCCACCAACAGCACCCGGATTTTTGGGGTCGCTGGATCGAGGTCAGCCGGATCGAGAAAGCAGGGGATCGGCGTGTCTCCGCGCGTCACCCCGATGGCGGAGCGGATCGAGCCGTCCAGAGGGTGGCGGGCGATCTCGGTGTCCAACTGAGCGGTAGTGGCCGGTTCGGCGAGGGCGGAACCCGCGCAGGCGCAGGCGAGGATAAGAAGGAACCGGCGGAGATTCATGGGAGGAGGGGGATTCCGGCGCTGGAGCTTCTCCGGACGCTCTTGGTGTAGCGGTCGATCCACCCGGCGTCAAGCTCCGGGCTTGCGGGGGATCCCGCCGACTTGCCAGTTTCCCGGTAATTTTTTGCAAGGGCGCGCTTCTTCTCCCCCTCCGATCCCTGTCCTACGGCGTGATGGGGGCGGAAGGGTTGAAAAAGGAGTATACTGGCAGTTATTGATAGAGAAAGGAAAGTGTGGACACGATGTCAGAAAACCATTTCAAGCCCCGGTGCCATCTCGTCATTGAGATCGCCTTCGAGTGGTGCGCCGCTTTCCTGAGATGATCCGGCGGCGCTTCCACCCTTGGCTCTTGATGATCGCTTCGGCTGCCTCGTCGGCGTTGGCGGTGGACGGCGATGCGCAGCGTGCTGCGATGGCCTACTTTGAGAAGGAGGTGCGCCCGATCCTCGTGAAGCGGTGTTTTGAGTGCCACAGCGACACGAAACAGAAGGGCGGCCTGCGGGTGGATCACATCGGCTACCTGAAATCCGGGGGCGACACCGGCCCGGCCTTGGTGCCCGGGAAGCCGGAGGAATCCGCGCTGATCGAAGCGGTGCGCTACGCAAATGAAGACTTCCAGATGCCGCCGAAAGGAAAGCTGCCGGACGCGGAGATCGCAGTTCTGGAGCGGTGGATCCAGACGGGCGCTGCGTGGCCGGAGGACGCCGCGAAAAAAATCGTGGTGACCGAAGGCGGGTTCACGGCGGAGCAGCGGAATTACTGG
The DNA here is from genome assembly GCA_024233005.1 of Akkermansiaceae bacterium. GTDB lineage: Bacteria > Verrucomicrobiota > Verrucomicrobiia > Verrucomicrobiales > DEV007 > JACKQE01. The sequence goes on from JACKQE010000008.1 coordinate 41,383, forward strand.
TTTTTCCAGCCGGTGAAAATAGCCGCGCCGCCGCAGGTGGAAAGCGCTTGGGTGCGCAACGACATCGACCGTTTCGTCGCGCAGAAGCAGGTGGAGTTGAAGCTTTCTCCAGCACCCGAAGCGGACCGGCATGAACTCGTGCGTCGGGTGTATTTTGACCTGCACGGCCTGCCGCCAACGATTGCGCAGCTCGACGCCTTTGTTCAGGACCAGGACCCGCTGGCCTATGAAAAGCTCGTCGATGAACTGCTGGCGAGTCCGCGCTACGGTGAACGTTGGGCGCAGCATTGGTTGGACTTGGTGCGCTATGCGGAGAGCGATGGCTACAACCAGGATGCGTATCGGCAGCACGTCTGGCCTTACGGGACTACGTCATCAAATCGCTCAACGATGACAAGCCCTACGACCAGTTTGTCCGCGAGCAGATCGCGGGTGACGAGATCGCCCGGAGGATCCGAACGTGCTCATCGCCACCGCGTTTTTGCGTCATCCGGTTTATGAATACAACCTGCGTGACGTGCGCGGCCAGTGGGACGTCATCCTCACCGACATCACGGACACCACGGGCGAGCTCTTCCTGGGCCTGAGCATGGGCTGTGCCCGCTGTCACAACCACAAGTTCGATCCCATCCTCAAAAGGACTACTATCGCCTGCGGGCCTTCTTTGCGCCGGTGCTTTGGCGCGATGACCTCAATCTGGCCACCCCGGCGGAAAAAGCAGCCTTGACGAGCAGCAGGCGCAGTGGGGAGGCGGCGACGGCCGAGATTCGTGCGAAACTGGACGCTCTCGAAGCAGAGCATCGACGGTCGTGTCGAAATCTGGCGTGCCAGCTTTCCCGCGGATCTACAGACCATGACGCACAAGCCTGCGGACCAGCGTGATGCTGGAAAAACAGCTCGCCGGACTCTGCGAGCGCCAGTTGGACTACGCACGCGGGGAATTCAAACCCGAGCGGGATCTCAAGTCAGACGAAGCCAAGGCGACCTATGCGGCGCCCAGGCGGAACTGAAAAAGTTCGATCACTGAAGCCGCAACCGCCTGCCCGAGGCCTTCGTGGCCACGGACGCGGGCACCGTGGCACCTCCGACTCGACTGGCGACGCGCAAGGGCGAGCAAGAGATCGAGCCGGGCTTCCCTTTCATCGTGGATTCAAAGCTCCCTAAGATCACACCGACGAAAAACTCCACCGGACGCCGCACGGTGCTCGCGGACTGGATCACGCGGCCGGACAATCAGCCTCCACCCGCGTCATCGTGAACCGCGTGTGGCAGTATCATTTCGGTCATGGCATTGTCGCATCGGCGAGCGAGTTTGGCACGCTGGAGAGCCGCCGTCGCATCCCGAGCTGCTCGATTTTCTCACTGCGAAGTTTGTGGTCGGCGGCTGGCATCTGAAAGCGCTGCATCGCGAGATCATCCTGTCCGCGACCTATCGCCAGACAGCGCGGCGTGAGCCGACGAGGTGGCAGCGAGGGTCGATCCATCGAACCGCTACCTGTGGCGCTTTCATCCGCGCCGCCTTGATGCGGAGCAGGTGCGCGATGCCCTGCTGGCGGTCAGTGGTGAACTCGATGTGACGCAGGGTGGTCCTGCTGGCGACGGCAACGGGTTGCGGCGCTCGATTTACACCGCAAGAAGCGCAACAGTCCGAACGACCTGCTGCGCGCCCTCGACATGCCGTCTGGTTTGCCAGCACCTCGGAGCGTCAGAGCACCACGACGCCGACGCAGGCGCTGCAACTGCTGAATGGCGACTGGGTGCTCCGCGCGGCCAAGCTCGCCTCGCGGGTGAAAGGTATCGACGATGCCTGGCTGGCGGTCATGGGCCGTCCGCCGACGAGCAGCGAGCGAGCCACCTCAGATGCCTACATCCAGAAGCGGATCAAAGCGGTCAAAGCAGCCCGCTCAGACTCCGACACTGAGAGTGCCCATCCAGTCGGCCTTTTCAAAATCAACAGCCAACATGAGCGTGTGGTGGTGAATTCCAGCGAGAAGGAGGGCGATGACTTCACCGTCGAGGCGGTGGTGAAGCTCGACAGCATCGACGTGAACGCCGAGTTGCGGACGCTGGTCTCGCACTGGGATGGTGGCAAGGGCAGCCTGGAGTCCTTTGGCTGGAGCATCGACGTCACGGGGCAAAGTCGCGCTACAAACCCCGCAACATCCTCATGCAAATCGTTGGCGAAGATGAGAACGCCAACATCGGCTATCAGGTGCTGGCTTCCAACATCCACATCGACGTGGGCCGCCGCTATCACATCGTCGTGCGTGTTTCAGGATCGAGTCACCAGGTCACCTTCACCGTTCGCGATCTCGATACACCCGGCGCGACCACGCAATCCGCCGTGGTGCCGATGGACAAACTCGCAAAGATCAGTCAGGAGCCTCGCCGGTCGTCCTCGGCGGTCTGAGCGGCCTGCCGACTCGCCAATGGGATGGCCGGATCGAGGCGCTGCGCCTTGTGCCCGGCGACATCGAGGAAAGCGCACTCAACGCCGATCCACGAAATTGAACGCGGGAATCTTCATCTGGCGGGCGTCCGTCCGCTGATCTCGCAGTTCACCTGGAATGGTGCCGATGCGAAGGCGGACAATCCTCACCTCCAGGCCTGACCGATCTCTGTCAGGTGCTGCTCAGCCACAACGAGTTCTTCTACCTTCATTGAGGCGACTTTTCGAACAACCAACCCATCACTTTATGCACTGCCATCGTTACGATCGTCCCACCGCGCCGCGACTTCCTGCAAACGGCCTGCGCAGGCTTCGGCGGCGTCGCGCTGGCCGCGCTCATGGGCGACAAGCCCAGGCAACACCGCTGCCGCATCGTGCTGCCAAGGCGAAAACGTCATCTTCCTTTCATGGAGGGTGGCCCGAGCCATCTGGACACCTTCGACTACAAGCCGCTGCTGAACCAACTGGCCGGGCAGTCGTTGCCACCGAGCTCAAGACGCCGCTCACGGCTGCGGGTGAGGCCAGGTCGCCCCTGCTCGAATGCAAGCGCACGTGGAAGCAACACGGCCAAGGCGGCTTGTGGATCTCCGACTGGTTCCCTCGTGTCGCGGCGCACGCCGACGATCTCGCCGTGATCCGCTCCTGCGCCTCCAGCGGCATCAATCACGCCGGCGGCGTGTGCTCGATGAACACCGGCTCCATCTTGGTGGCCGTCCATCGCTCGGCGCATGGGCGTCGTATGGACTCGGCACGGAGAACCAGAACCTGCCCGCCTTTGTCGTCATCAGGACAGCGAGGCCTCCGTGGTGAACGGCGTGCGCAACTGGGGCAACGGCTTCATGCCTGCAGTGTATCAAGGCGTGGAGTTCAACTCCGACGGCACGCCGATCAAGCTCTCTCGACAACCCGAAGGATGTCGATCGCCAACGCCAGCGCGACAAGCTCGACGTCTTCACCTCGCTCAACCGCGAGTTCAACGCCAGCCGTGCCAGCAACACCGAACTCGACGCCCGCATCCGCGGCTTGAACTCGCCTATCAAATGCAGGCCGAGGCCCCTGGGGCGGTCGATTTGAAAGGAGACCGCAGCCACCAAAACTCTACGGCATGGATCAAAAGAAACTGCCGTCTTTGGCCGCAACTGCCTGCTCGCCCGCCGCCTCGTCGAAAACGGCGTCCGCTTTGTGCAGCTCTACAGCGGCGCAGGCAGCAAGTGGGACAGTCACGCGGGCATTGAGGCGAAGCACTCCAGTCTCTGCCATTCCGTGGACCAGCCGATCGCTGGCCTCCTTGCGGATCTGAAGGCCCGGGGCATGCTCGATGAGACGCTCGTCATCTGGTGGCGAATTCGGCCGCACACCGATGAGCGAAAAGGCGATGGCCGCGATCACAATCCACGGGTTTCACCATGTGGATGGCACGGCGGCGGCGTGAAAGGCGGCACGGCCTATGGAGCCACCGACGACCTCGGTTTGTATGCCGTCGAAGATCGCCTGCACGTTCACGACATCCACTCGACGATCCTCCATCTGCTCGGCATCGATCACACTCAGCTCATCTACGAGCACAAGCGACGGCCCGAACGCATCGACCAGAACGAAGGGCACCCCTACAAAAAGCTGCTGGGTGCCTGATCCTCCGCCGCTGGATTCCCAAAGCAGCAACCCTGCCTCATGAACACATCCCCCTTCCCCAACCTCAATTTCGCAAATCGGCACCTGGCTACAGACCGGCTCCTCCGTCATCGCCGAACTCGCGGATGCGAGTGGCTTTGATTGGTTGCTCATCGACCTTGAGCACGGCTGCGGCACCGAAGACACCGTGCTCCCACAACTCAAACCATCCGTCGTGCAGCCCCAATCGTGGGTGGGTGCGCCGCATCCTGACCGCATCTCGCGAGCACTCGACTGGGGCGCAGCGGGCATCATGGTTCCGATGGTTTCCACCGTCGAGAAAGCCGAAGCCTGCGTCCGCGCCATGCACTTTCCGCCACGCGGAGATCGCGGCCTCGCACGGATGGTGCGCGCCTTCAACTACGGGCTCGAAAAGACACGCCATCCCCGGTGTTCTTCGCCCAGATCGAAACGGTCGAAGGCGTGGAGAACGCCCGCGCCATCGCCTCCGTCGAAGGGGTTGATGTGCTTTTCATCGGACCCATGGACCTGAAGCTCAACATCGAGTCCAATCCCCAACGCGCCACGCGCGACTATGCCGCCAGTCTCCAAGAAGTCGCCGATGCAGCGAAGGCTGCCGGCAAAGCCTGTGGCCTGCTCCTCCAGCGTTCCGACGATGCCGCCGCCCTCCAAGCACTCGGCTTCACCCATCTGGCCATCGAGACCGACATCACCGTCATGCGCGACGGCTACCGCCAACTCCTCCAACCCCTGCGCGGCCAGGCTTCCAAGTAGAGCGGGCTTTCTTCGCTGCTTCACCAAATTTTGTTTTAGGCAGGTCATTGGCTTGCCCTCTCTGGCATGGTATTCCAAGGTGAGAGGATGAAAGAACCACGGATGCCGACCTCTCAGGATGGCGACAACCTTATTGCTGCCTACGAGGCGGCGGAGCGGGCAATCCCGGAGATTCGTGATTCGAACGGATACTCCGTTTATCCGGAGGCAATCAATGCCCTCACCCGCTACATCACCGTTTCGCCTTGGCACGATTCGGGGTATTCCCGCTTTCGCATTCAGGAAGTGTTTGACGATCCCTCCCGCGTTGGCTTGGAGAAAATTGCGGCGGCTCTTACCTGTGTGACTCGACTGGAGCGATTTTCTCCTGGGTCGCTGAGGAGCTGCCTACTGGATGGCACAGTCCGTCGGGTGGTGGAAAGGGCTCGGGAGTTGATCGTCGCCGAGGCGTCTCCTGACGGTGCGAAGAACGAGCCAGTGTCCTCTGCGCTGGGTGAAGAGGCTGGCTCTTACGGTCGATCTTCTAACCCTGCCTGTGCTGGGATACCTCCTGCATTGGTATCGGATCCTGCCGACGCCTCTGGACTTGTCCATGCCGGGGACAAATGCCGTTTCGGTTCGGGCTGCGCAGGAGATGAAACATCACCTCGGTGAACATCCCGATCTCGCCGCCTTCGACGACCACTGGTATTTTGCCATGCTGCCTGAGAGGATGCTTCATCCTTAGCCACATAACAAGATGCAGCCGGCGGAGCGGAGTCGGGCTTTAGCGGTGGGAGATCACGAGGCGTTTGAGACTCACGAGGACATCACTCGATATCTTTTGCCCGCGTCAGCCGTAATTATCTTTTTCGCGCTTCTGGGATGGCACCAGCCTAGCCTCGTGACGTCGATTTATCTCCTGATGGCGACCTTGGTCATGACCGCTCCCATCACTGAGCTAGTTACTGGTCACGACCTTTCTCACCTCACCATCAATTCGTTGCCGCACATTCTGGTGGCGCTCGAGATCTTAGGGGGGGCGCTCAATCCGTTTGCGGCGAGGCGATTGGCCGGAGGTCCCTCCCGGCAGCGCGCCTAGGCGGAGGTCGGTTGGGGGCTCGGCAGCCTGTTGTTCGGGGGAGGGGGGCGCGCCTGTATTTTTTTGACCTTTCCGCGCCCCCCATACGAAATCCGGAACCTTCGCCGGTGTGGCGGAGTGCTATGGCGTCTACGGACTCATCTCCTGCGTGAAGCCGCTGTGGCAGGATCGGGCCGCGCCAAATTGACGAGCGGTCTCTCATGATCCAATTCGGTAGGAAGCTACAGATGCTTTTCCGAGTGATGAGGCCTAGTTACCCAGGGCGAAACCCAGGCTACGGTGATCTTGACGGCAAGGATTGCGAGAACTGAGCCCTTTTCTGCTCTTCTATTCTTGAGCCTGCATGGCTCATCTTTCCCATGGTAATGCCGTGTAAAAAGTCACCACTTCCGCATGGGCCTCCCTTCATGATCATGCCAGCCCGCAGCTGCGCATCCTGAGCAAAGGTAGCCAGCGCCGTGTGCACCGCCTGGCGCAGTTCACACTGCTCAGTTGAGGACTGACTGACCCATGCGGCGATGTCATGCGGCTCGCGGTCCTTCATGGATCATTGACACCCGTAATCAGAGGTTGAGGGAAAGGCACCACCTCTCCGACCACTTTGGCACATACTCGGCAGAGGCGTCCAGTTTTCTCGATCCACCTCGTTGCGCAAACTCCACCCAGTTGTCGAAAGTGGCCTCCTTGAAATCCATGCGCTTCTCAAGAATGTAAGCGGCGCGAACTTTGTCGATCTTGACCTCGTGCAGGCTAATTTCGTTCAGGATCAGCTGATGGTATGCGGCGTCGTGCTCTTCAAAAACGTCCATGACATGACGCATGCCCCCCGCATAGTTCCGGGTTGCGGAGGATGTCCAGAAAGGTGCGCCCAGTGCTGGGGAACCGCAACGTCTTCCCCTGTACCTGCTTGTAGGCTCCCAGATGGCTGAAGGCAAAGCGCCGCACGTCGCGCCGATCGATCTTGTCCATTTTTAGTCGTGTGAGCGAGGGCAGCCCATTCTGCCGATAGGCTCCATAATCCGGCTTCAGATCTTTCAGCATTCGTTCATTGGGAAACTGTGTCCAGCTCTTGGGATCTGGCGATGACACAAACAATGCCGATGGGATGCGCTCTGTAAGCCCATGGTGGGCCATGGCACCCTAGTGCGAGAGGTAACATAAAGGGTGGATGCTGCAGGCAATTTCTTCCGTATCGTCCTCTCGTGATCCCAGCAGTCCATCCAACATGGCTCTGCTTCCCCGCACTGGGCGCAACAGACCCACTGCGAGCAGGTCTGGGAACCGCTTGGCATCATTCAATAGAGCCTTGTCGAGGGACAAGGAGGCCGATGATATCAACGCTGACCGCAGCACTGTGGCGGCCAAATCTCATGCAATCACGGGCGCTGCCTCCAATCATCATTAGTCCAAAACTAGGGGGGCCAAGGCCTTTCCAAGATGGGCGGCTCCGCGCAGAGCGGTCTTGCCAAAAGGGCCTTTCCACGGCAGGGTCACTGCGCTCAATTGGTTTCCGCGTCACTCCCATGGCCACTGCTTTCCCCAACATCTCTGGCGAGGTTTTTGTGCTCACCGCCGCCACTTTGGCCCGGGGGCATGCCGCGGCTGCCGCGAGCCCGCGCCGCCGCATCATTCTCCCCTTGCACCGCGGTCAGGATGCGCCGGTGCAGCGAATGCTGAATTTCCTCCAGCCCGGTACCTACATCCAGCCCCACTTGCATCCGCTGCCGGGGGCCTCGGAAACTTTGCAGATGCTCTCCGGTCGGATTGGATTCATCCTCTTCGACAGGGACGGGAGGGTGTCCGAAACCCATGTCCTGGAAGGCGTAAACCAGGGACTGATCGACATCGAACCCCACGTCTGGCACGGATTCGTGGTGCTTCAAACCGACTCCGCGGTGCTGGAAATCAAGCGCGGTCCCTACGATCCGGCACACGACAAGGTCTTCGCGGACTGGGCTCCGGCGGAAGGAGATCCCGGAACGGATGGGTATTTGGAGACGCTGGCGGCGTTGTTTTGACCCAGAGGGAGGAGCCGGGGCGCATCATTCCGTCCTCCAGGCCTTGTCGATGAATTCGTAGGCCTCCTCGCGGACTGCATCGGGGAAATCGTGCTCGCAGTCCGGGTAAGTGATGCGCAGCTTGTCCGGCACCCCGAGAAGTTGGTAGATGCGCCGGGCTTCCGGAGCGGCTTTCTCTATCCCGCGGTAGTCAAAATTGGCATCCCGCAGCGGGGAGTTGCTGAAAAAGGCCCGCGGGGCCAGGGCTGCCACCAGTTCAGTCAGATCGAAGGGAACCTCGTCAGGGTTCTCATGATACTCATCGCGGATGGCGGGCATGTAGCGGTCACTCGTCCAGCCTTTGAGTTTTCCCCCATAGTAATCATGGAAGGGCGTCCAACCACAACTGGAGACGATGACTTTGACGCGAGGATCGAAGACACCGAGGAAGATGGCATTGTGCCCGCCCAGGGAATGTCCGATCGCCGCGATGCGTCGGGCGTCGACGTCGGGCCGCGCCACCAGCAGGTCGACGGCCCGCAGGTGGTTCCAGATGCCTTTGATGGTCCCGGATTGGTGCCGGTCCGCCGCAAAATCGTAATCCTTGAGTCCGCCGAAAGAAACATAGTCCGGGGCGATGACCACATTGCCGCGCTCTGCGAGTTCCTTGGCATACGCCCGGTGGGGGCGCTCCGACTGGCCGTCGACGATGCCTTTGCCCAGATCCCCCGTGGGGTGCAGGGCCACGATGCCGGGCCGACGTTCCCCGGTCGGGATGTTTTTTGGCACATAAAGGTAAGCCGTGCAGCGGTCACCCGGTTCGCTGACAAAGGAAATGGTCTGTCGGGTGTAGGCATCGGTTTCGACTGTCTCGGTGATCTGGATCTCGGGGTCCGGGAGCGGCTCTCGGGGAGGAAGGGGGCCGGTGACTTTCTGAAAGCCGAGCAGAATGGCGGCACGGCGTTTTTCCCAGTCCGCCGGGGTCTGGATGATGCCGGGCAGGCCGTTCGTGGGAAACCAATCCGTGCGCCGGTGATCGAGGGGGGCCGGTCCTCGGGAGGGGGAGTGGGTTTCCTGGGCAAGCGCCCAGCCGCCCGCCGCGAGTCCTAGAAGCCATCCCAGTGTGAGCCCGGTTTTCATGATTCCGATGGTGCGGGATCCGGCATTCCTGAGGAAGGGAAAACTGGGACGGGTTTGCGCCAAAAGCCGGAAGTCCAAAGCCTCACATCAGGCGTGACCGAGACGGCCACGGAGCCTAGGATTTTTCTGGCGGGGTGGGTCCGAAGGCTGTGGTGGGGCGGCTGTTCAACGGCTCCTCCCATGAATCTGTAATGCCTGGCTTCAGTGAATGGAAATGATTGCCGCAACGCCAAGCTGCCACGACCTCATGGAGGATTCGGTGAAGCGGGGACTGGAACCATAAATCCTCCGGGTTTACGCGCGGGAACATTCTGCTTACTGTGGGGCCGTGACCTTCCGGAATCATTTCCCCTTTGTTCTTCTGTTCCTGGCAGCCCCGGCCCTGGTGAACGCCCAGGAAAACATCACCGGTCCTGAAGCGGCAGGCGCGGCGCGGGAACAGTCCGCCGCCGAGGCCGCCACCTACCGCCTCCACACCTATCCCGTGCCGTCCGATCTTCGGCTGGAGGCGTCCGGCGTCTGTGTCCTGCCCGATGGGCGTCTCGCGGTGGGCATCCGCAAGGGCGAAGTCTGGATTCTGGAAAATCCGCTGCTGGAATCCGACCGGGCTGCGGATTATCACTGGCACCGCTTCGCCAGCGGACTCCATGAGCCCTGCGGCCTGACCTGGCATGACGGGGCCCTGTATACTTCACAGCGATCGGAAATCACCCGATTGGAGGACGGCGACGGCGATGGCGTGGCCGATGCCTACCTCACGGTGGCCAAAGGCTGGGGTGTCTCGGGGAATTACCATGAGTATGCCTATGGGCCGGCTTTCGATGCCCAGGGCAATCTCTGGCTGACGCTGAACCAGAGTATGGGACAGGGGCAGGCGGTGGCGGAGCGGTATGCGAAGGACTTCCGCTGGCGCGGCTGGGCCATGGTCAAACCGAAGGACGGTCCCCTGCGTCCGGCCGCGGCGGGATTGCGCTCCCCCATGGGACTGGGAACAAACCTTGCCGGCGATGTCTTCGTGACGGATCAACAGGGCAACTGGTGGGGCACCAATCCGTTGCTCCATCTCCGGGAAGGCGTGTTTTTTGGCCATGCCGAGTCGCTGAGGGATGTTCGGCGACCGGAAAGTCCCGTGAAAGATCCCGGCAAACTGCCCGAAAAGATCACTGTCGCCGAGGCCCGAAACCTGGTTCCGGGGTATCAGCCACCGGCGGTTTGGTTTCCCTATGTGAAGATCGGGATGAGCACCACCGGGGTGCGCTGCGATCGCACGGCAGGCAAGTTCGGCCCTTATGCCGGGCAGATGTTCATCGGGGAGTTTACCATGTCATTCATCAGCCGGGTCTTTTTGGAAAAAGTCCGCGGGGAATACCAGGGGGCCTGTTTCCATTTTCGCTCCGGGCTGCAGTGCGCGGCGTTGAATTTGGATTTTCTTTCCGATGGCTCCCTGGTGGTCGGCGAATCCAATCGGGGCTGGAATTCTCTCGGCACCCGCAGTTTCGGGTTAGAACGGCTGGTCTGGACCGGTGAAGTCCCTTTCGACATCGTCTCCATGTCCGCCCGGCCTGACGGATTCCTGCTACGGTTCACCCGTCCGGTCGATCCGGGGGCTGCGGGACGACCCGATGCCTATGCGATGACAAGCTACACCTGGGAGTACCACAGCACCTATGGCAGTGACGAGATCGGGCTGGCTCCCGTGGCGGTGAATGCGGCCGAGGTCAGTGCCGACGGTCTGGAAGTGCGTCTCCGCTGCGAAGGATTGCGCGAAGGCTATGTTCACGAACTGCATCTGCCGGGAGTGAGGGATCCCCAGGCCAAACACCTGCTCCACCCCGAAGCCTATTACACTCTGAACGCGCTTCCGGAAGGGGAGCCATGACCGGCCCTGGTATGTCTGCTTTTTCTCATCAATCCTGGTGGCGCCCCGGCGTGATGTCACTCATGCTGTGTTGGAACTTACCCGCCGCCGAGTTGCCCAACCTGCTGGACATTCCTCCCGATCTGACCATCCCAACGGTGAGTGATGGGCCGCCTGCGGCGGGTCGACGGGTGGCATTCACCCCTCCCGGATGGGAAGGAAAAGGCCCGGCGGGTTTTCTCTACCTGCCTCCGGAGTGGAATCCCGGAGGGTCCTTGCCTCTCATCGTGGAATTTCCCGGCAACGGGGACTACCACAATGCGCTGGGCGATTTCAGCAGCGGTCTGCCGGAGGACTGTCAGCTTGGCTACGGGATGAGCGGTGGAATGGGGAGTCTCTGGCTTTGTCTGCCGTATCTGGAGCGGTCGCCCCAAGGAAAGGGGGATCGCTGGCAGGTGGCGAAGCACTGGTGGGGGGACCGGGCAGCGACGCGGCAATACTGCCTGGATGCCGTCCGGGCTGTTTGTCGGGACCTGGGTGGCGATGGCCAGCGGGTGCTGCTGGCGGGATTCTCGCGGGGAGCCATCGGGGTGCACTATCTGGGGCTGCAGGACGATGAGATTGCTTCTCTTTGGGCCGCCTTCCTGTGCCACAGTCATTACGACGGGGTGAGGTCCTGGGGGCAGCCCGGGGACGATGCCGCTTCCGCCCGGATCCGTCTGGCCCGGCGGGGTACCCGACCCGAATGGATCAGCCATGAGGGAACGGTGGCAGCTACACGGGCTTACCTCGAAGCTACCGGGGAATCCCTTGAGGGCATGACCCTGGTGGCCCTGCCTTTCCCGAATCACAATGCCGGCTGGGTCCTGCGGGATTTGCCGGAGAGAAGGCAGCTGCGCGCATGGTATGCCACTGTGATCGCTCCCCGGAAACCTTAGAACGCAACCCCGTCTACTTTCCGGGCTGGACTCCTGCGCGGTTTGGGCCGACTGAATGACGGGGTCCGAGCAACGTTCCCTTCTTTTCCCATGTCCGTCCCTGAACCTACCAGCAAGAAACTTTGGGACCGTTCGGCTTGGACGGATGCCCGCTTTTTCCTCCAATACCTGCGGCCCCAGGCCAACGTGTTTGTCCCTGCTCTGCTGGCTCTCGCGTTGACCGGGGGGATCACGCTGGCTTTTTTCAATCTCTTGGGAAAACTCGTCGGCACGGCCCTCGGAGGAAACGCCAGCGGTGGCGACCTCATGGCCGAAGCCAACCACACCGCCGTGGTTCTCGTCTCCCTGGTGGCAGCTCAGGCATTCATCGCCTTCTGGCGCATCCTGCTTTTCGCCAAGGCTTCTGAACGGGCCCTGGCATCGGTCCGGCGAGACACCTTCAGCCGCATCATCCGTCTGCCGATGAGCACCCTCAACGTGAGGCGGGTTGGTGAACTGGCCTCCCGCATTGCCAACGACGTCGAAGCGATGCGGGAGACTCTCGTATCGACCATACCGATGCTGATCCGGCATTCGGTCATGCTGGCGGGTGGCCTGGTATTCATCTTCCTCAAGTCGGTCAAACTCTCACTGTTCATGATCAGCACCATTCCGGTGGTTTTGGTCCTCATCGCGGTCTTCGGGGCCCGCATTCGTCGACTGACCCGCAAGGCTCAGGACGAATTGGCGCGGTCACAGGTCGTCGTCGATGAAAGTCTCCAGAGCATCGTCAGTGTGAAGGCTTTCCGTAACGAGACCCACGAGATCGCCCGCTACAGCCATCAATTGGGGGAGTTCCTCACCACCGCGATCCGGGCCGCTCTGCCCCGGGCGTCCTTCATTGCGTTCATCATCTTTTGCTTCTCGGTCGCCCTGACTCTGGTGATCTGGTTCGCGATCCGCATGGTCAGCCGGGGCGAGATCGATTCCGCCCAACTCGCCCAGTTCGGAGCTTTCAGCGGACTGGTGGCAGCCTCCTTCGCCCAATTTCCGGAATTGATGAGCCAGCTGCAGCGCGCCCTCGGCGCCACGGAGCGGGTCCGTGAAATCCTGCGGGAGGAAATCGAGCCTGAGGACGCCGATGCCCCGAGGATTCGATTCCAGGGAACGATTGAAATGCGCGATGTTGAGTTCGCTTATCCGACCAGGCCGGACGCGACAGTGCTGCGGGCTTTCAATCTCAAGGCGGAGGCCGGTCAGCGCATTGCTCTGGTGGGGCCCAGCGGTTCGGGTAAATCCACCACGATCTCCCTTCTTTACCGGTTTTATGAACCCCTCAAAGGAGCGATCCTAATCGATGACCATCCTATCCGGGACCTGTCGCTCACCACGTTGCGATTGAATCTGGCCCTGGTGCCTCAGGAAGTGCTTCTTTTCGGGGGCACCATCGCGGAAAACATCGCCTACGGCAAACCGGGAGCCGACCGAGCGGAGATTGAAGAGGCGGCCCGGCTGGCCAACGCCAGCCAGTTCATCGAGTCCTTGCCGGAGGGATACGAAACGCTGGTCGGTGAGCGCGGCGCCCAGCTGTCCGGTGGCCAGCGCCAGCGCATTGCCATCGCCCGGGCCATTCTCGCGGATCCCGCCATTCTGATCCTCGACGAGGCCACCAGCAGTCTGGACGCGGAGAGCGAACGTCTCGTGCAGGAAGCGCTCGATCAATTGATGGAAAACCGGACTTCCATCATCATCGCCCATCGGCTTTCCACGGTGCGTCGCTGCGACCAGATTCTCGTCATGTCCGGTGGCACCATTGTGGAGCGGGGGACTCATGACGAATTGGTCCGTCACGAACAGAGTCTCTACGCGACTCTGGCGAAGCTGCAGTTGGAGTGATTTTCGGCGGACGGCTCCCAGACGGGGCAGACCCGGTCTAGGGTTTGGCAAGCGGCCGGATCGGGCGGACTGTTGCGCTGGGCTCGAGATGCGGATCGGCGAACTCCAGCGCTTCGTCGACCAACTTCGTGCGGTTGCGTTCCAGATCATTCGTTCCGATCGGTGACTGGCTCGTGGGGACGATGTGCGGCTGGAGGAAGATGAGCAATTCCTCGCGGGAGGTGGTGCGGTCGGTGCTGCCGAGAACGCGGCCGATGATGGGAATGCGCCGGATCACGGGCAGTCCGGTGCGCGTTTTTTCCTGGCGTTCCGTGATCAGTCCTCCAAGAACAATGGTGTCCCCGTTGCGGACGGTGATCTTGGTTTTGAATTCCTGAGTGTTCAGGATGGGGATTTCATTGTCCCCAATCATCTGGGTGCCGACGACGTTGTCGTTCACCTGGGCGATGTCGAGAGTGACTTCGTTTTCCGAATTGATGAGCGGAATGACCTCAAGTTTTAGCACCACATCCCGGTATTCGATGTTCGACGCAATGGAGCCCGGGTACTGGTTGCCAAAGGCCCCGTTGCTCCCCGCCGACGTGAGGGTGGAGACCGGCACCGCGATGCGTTGACCGCTGGAAATCATGGCTTTGGCATTGTTCTGAGCATAGATGCTGGGCCGGGAGAGAATGCGGAAGCGCGACTCCTGGGCATAAAGGCGGAGGAAGGCGTTGAGGGAACCAGTGCTGCCCCAGGACATGCGCCCATAGAGGTTCAAACCGGCGGCGGCAGGGAAGGCGGCCGTCTCCGCGAGGCTGGTCACATTGGTGGAGGCTGCCACTCCGTTGAGGAAGGCGCCGGCGGCCTGAACTGGGTTGGTGCCATTGGTTTGGAATTCCTGCAGCGTTTGGAGCGCGCTCAGGCCATAGCGGAATTCGTCGCCCAAGGTGAGCTGGCCGATAATGGTGGAGAGGTAGACCTGATGCTGCGGTTGGTCGATTTCCCCAATTAGTTTCTCGACGATTTCGAGATGCTCCGGAGAGCCCGACACAATCAGACTGTTCGCATTGGGGTCGGCGATCAGCAGGGTGTTGCCGACGACGAAGGACCGGGGGGCGCCATTTTCACGCGGCTCACCCAGCCGGTCCGCCGTCCGTGAGGTTCCGCCACTGCCATTGGATCCCCCGGCGCCGAAGGAAGTGTCTCCTGCCGTCTGGGGGCTCGGCGGATGGTTCAGCGTGCCGGAGGTCGTCCCGATCCCGCCATCCTGAAGCCCTTCCTGCCGTTCCGATTCGATGTCGGTGCTCATCGCCAGCGCATTATAGAATGTCTGGAGATAATCCACGACCGAGACGTGCTCGAGCCGGCGCTTTAGGAAATTGATGCCGTCGCTCGGCTTGTCGAAGGTTTCGATGAGCCCCTGGATGTAAGTCATCTCGGAGGGACGGGCGATGACGAGCAGACTGTTGGTGCGGCGGTAGGGAACGACGAGGACATTTCCGGTGCCGGCGCTCCCAGCCACGCCAGCTCCCGCGGTGCTGCCGGGAGCCGCGACGACGGTGCCCGAAACCGAGGTGCCACCTGTGGTGATGCCGTTGCGCGTTTCGAGGACCGCATTGATGATCTCGGCGATGTTGGTGGCGTCGGCCCGCTTGAGTTGGATGAACTGGTTGGTCACCTTCGCGGGAGGGGCATCCAGGTGGTCTTTCAATTTGATCAGGGAGCGGATCACCGAGGTGTTTTCGGTGATGATGATACTGCCTGAGTTGACCATCGGGGTGATGTTGCCGTAGGGATTGAGGGTGACGACCTGGGCGAAGGCCTGCACCGCCTGCTCGGGGGAGAGGTGGTCCAACTGCATGATGTAGTTGACGATAGAGTCACTCTCGGGAAGATCCGCCGCGGAAGTGATGACGGGCAGTCCCATGCCGCGGACGTTTTTGCCTCCGGCATAATTGATCAGCTTCAGAGTGGTCTCGTCCATCGGCACGAAGGCATAACCATTGAGGAGGAGGACACTTTCGATGAACGCGGCGGCCTGGGCCTTGGTCAGCAGCTGGTCGGAGACGACCGAAAGGTTCGATCCCGCGAGATTGGCATCGCGGACGATTTTTTTTCCAGTCAGGGTCTCGTAAAAGGGGAGTAGCGTCCCCACCGGAGCATCCGGGAACTCCAGCCGGACGGAGGCCCCTCCGCCAGAAGGCTGCGACTGGGCTGGGGCGGCTGGAGTGAGGGTGCAGGCCACGCAGGCACTCAGCAGAACGCTCTTCCATCGGAAGGGAAGCAAGCTTTTCATGATGAGCTGGAGTGGCATGTCCGGAGGAGGCAGAAGTTCGAGAGTTTCTCGAATCCATTAAATCTACATCTGCTATAATTTCTGTAAACTAAATTATTTTGATTAACTGCCGATTTCTGGGCGATCAGTCGGGATTGATTGGAATTCTCAATATTAACAATGGAATTTTGCGAAAATGGGGCTACAACTGATGATCAATTTCCATAGCGTTCCTTGACCTCCTCTGGTCAGCTTTGATATGGTGATGGAGATCCCCACAGATGCCCCCCCGTGCGGCACAGCCCCCCTAAAAGAAATGGCCAGCAACAGAACTCAGGAGCCTAAAGCTGCGGTCGAGCGCAGTGTGAACGGAAATGGCAGCGCCCTCGGTCCCGAATCGTTGGGATCCGCTTTGGACAAGGTGGGGGCGATCCGCGATATCCTGTTCGGAGAGCAGATGTCGCACTACGAGGTCCGCTTTGCGGAATTGGAGCGCAAATTGACGGCAGATTTTGAGCTGTTGAGCCAAAAAATGGAGCAAGCCATCGAGGATCTCCGGTCCGCCACCCGGGATCGCGCCGCCGAGGTCGAGAGTTCCAGTGTTCCCCGGTTGGAATTGGCCGGCGAGTTGGAGAAACTGGCCGGACTGCTGCGGGGATCACCGATCGGTCGTTGACCCTGCTGCAACCGGCCGGGTCGTTGGGATTGACCGGAGGCGAGTCTGATTGACCATGGTGAGTGCCGAATCCCAGTCCGCAGGCAATCTGGAGTTGCTCAAACAGCTCATGCTCGGCGACGAGCAGCGGGCCATCCGACTGCTCCAAGAGCGTATCGAGGGGCTTGAGGCGGACTCGGCGGCCCGTTTGGCCCGGGATCTCTGTGAGGCCTTGCGCCTGCGGCGGGCGGCGGGAGAAAGCGGATTCGAGGAACTGGTGGCCGCGCTGCAACCGGGCACCGAAGCGGCCATTCACCGCAGTGTCAGTGAGGACAAGTCCCGTCTCTCCAAGGCACTGTATCCCATCATGGGGCCGGCCATCCGGAGCTACGTCACCGGGCTGTTCCGCGACCTCGCGGCGGATCTGAATGAGACGATCCGGAACACCACCTCTTTGGAGCGGCTGCGCTGGCGCGTTCAGGCGAAGCTCACCGGCAAACCTTTCTCAGAGTATCTCCTGCTCAAAACCCGGGCCTACGAGATTGAGGAAATCTACTGGATGGAGCGTGATTCCGGGCTCCTCCTGGGACACGTGGAGCGTCCCCGGGGTGGCCAGACGTCCGAGACCGCCATCGACGACTCGGACCTGATCTCGGGCATGTTTTCCGCCATCCGCAGTTTCGTCCGCGACTCGTTCGGACGCCACGGGGATTCTGCCGGAGGGGGCGGGGAATTGCGGGAGTTTTCCTTTGGTGACCGGGAAGTGCTGATCGAGGACGGTCCCGGAACGGTCTTGGCGGCCGTGTCCCGCGGGGTGCCTCCCAACCAGGTCCGGGAGTTACTGAAGGACATCCTGGAAGAACTCCACTCCCGCCATCAGAAAGCCCTGGCCCATTTTGACGGCGATCCGGAGACGCTCCTTCCCGCTCGTCCGGTTCTGGAGAAAGCTCTCTTGGCCAATCATCCTGGTCAGGCCCAGGGAGGAGGCATGTGGCGTGTCTGGCTGCTGCTCGGTTTGATCGGGGCCGGTCTCGTGGCCTGGGCCGTTTGGGCGCAGTGGGAATCTTCGAAGTGGAATCAATTTGTCCGGGCTCTCGAGGCTGAACCAGGCATTGAGGTGCTCGAAGCGCGGCAGGGGGGCTGGTTCCACGGGGCAAAAGTGATTGGACTGCGGGATCCGCTGGCGATCGATCCGGCCCAATTCGCCCGCGAGCATGGTCAGAATGAGGTCCTCTTGCAGTTGACTCCTTATCACTCACTGGAGGACCGGTTTGTCGCCCTGCGAGGAGCCGACCAGGAAAGGCAATGGGAGCAGCGCCGGGAGGCTCTGCTTGCCACCATTTCCCAGGATCTGGGGCAGGTCCGCGAGGGAACCATCACCACGTTAACGAACCGGGTGTCTGATTTTCAGGCCGGACAGGAACGTCTCCTGGCTGAAATGAAAGAACAGCAGCGCGCCGAGTTACGCAGCTTGGCGGTGGAATTGGTCAGGAGCCGGTTCGGGCATCTCCCCAACCTGGTGTTGGAGTTTCTTCCCCAAGGAGGAATGAAGCTTACCGGAGAGGCTTATGAGCCGGAGTTCAGTGACGTGGTGGCTCAGTTGCAGGCGTTGCCTTCGCTGGGACCACTGGACAGTAGTGGTTTTGTGAATGCCACGACGGTCCTGTTGGCGGATCTCCGGGCCAGGAGTGGGCCGCGCCAAGTGGCCTTCATGGACGGCCAAACCTCGATCACGGAAGAAGCCGTCCAACGGATGTCGGAGTTTTCAAGTTTCGCCCGGACCTATCAGGCAGATGCCGACAAGGTGGGCCGGCGGGTTCGGTTCATCATTCATTCCTACCCTTTGATTGGTAAAAACCGGGAGGCCAATCGAATCGTGGAACAACAAAGGGCCATTCTGGTCCGGGAGAGGTTGACCGCTCTCGGTCTCGACGGCGGACTTATCGGGATCCATCCGGAAGAGGATTTGACCAAAGCGGGGAGCGGCGTCACCGTGATGCCCGAGTTGGTGCCAGCCCCATGAGTCGTCTGAAAAAGAAAATTTGTTTGGTTGGCGCGTATGCCGTCGGCAAGACGAGCCTGATCCGCCAGTATGTCGAAGGCATTTTCTTGGACCACTATCTGACGACCATCGGGGTGAAGATCGACCAGAAAGTGCTCGACACCGGGGATGGCCGGGAAATTCAACTGATGATCTGGGATCTTGAGGGACGGGATGAGTTCCACCGGGTGCGGCGGGAGTATTTGCGCGGAGCGGCGGGATTCCTGGCAGTGGCAGACGGCACAAGACGCGAAACCTTGGCCCAGGTGGTTGAGGAAATCGAGGCCATCCGGTCGGAACATCCCGCGATGCCTTGCTTGTTGATGATCAACAAAGCCGATCTGGAATCATGCTGGGAGGTCGGTCCTGATGAGATCGCATCCCTTGAAGGGCGCTTTCCGGTTTTGAAAACCAGTGCCAGGCGGGCAATGGGGGTGGAAGAAGCCTTTCGCTCCCTCGCGCGGATGATTCTGGCTGGAACCGAACCTCGCCCGGCATGAACCACGAAGAGGGTCCTCCCTGGCTCCCGGCTGTCCTCGAAGGACTGGGCGTGGCCGTGCTGGAACGCCTTCCCGAACGGGGAGGGTACAGGTCTTTGGGAATCCTTCCGGATTGGTTCACCGAGGAATTTGGCTCGGTGGGCGAGGGATTCCCGGGCGAGATCCCATTTCTGCAGGATTTCGTGGAGAATGCCGCGGAAGCGTGCTGGTTGTCCGGAACGAGATCCTGCCAATCGTCCGGTTTGTGGACGGAGCCGGGCGGAGGAGCGTATGAAGCGCGGGCAATCGCCGGGGATGGACGGGAACTTTTGACCATCGAGCGGTGTGGGGAGAGGTTGCTCCGAGAGCAGGGATACATCCAGCGTCTTCATGAGGACGCTTTGGAAAAACGGCGCTTGGCGAAAGAAGTCGAAAAAAAAGAGATCCTGCTGGACTGCATCGTGCATGATTTGAGCGGTCCGCTGGCCACGATCCTGATGAATCTTCAGCATGTCAGCCGCCAGATGGAGAGACAGGACTTGCGTGAGGGGTTGGAGAGGGCGATCGGGCAGGCGGAGCGCCAGCGGGCATTGATCCGCTGCATTGGGGAGGTTTTCGCCCTTGATCTGCCCGCGCCATTGCTCTCCAAGGCCCTCCGTGGTGACAATGATGGCGTTTCCCTCCAGTCGCTGGCTCGGCAGCTGGCCTCGGCTCACGAGGCAGGAGCCCGGGAGCGTGGAATCCTGATCCGGGTGTCGGGAAGCGATGGGTGGGTGGCCGGCGAACCCGGACAGGCTGCCCGTATTTTGGAAAATCTGCTGGTCAACGCTCTGCGCTACAGCCCGGAAGGCGGAATCATCGAAATCGACGTCGAGGAGAGGGAAGACACCGTGGGACTGGAAGTCCGGGACGAAGGACCGGGTGTGCCGGTTGATTTGCGGGGAAAGCTTTTCCGGCCCTATGCCAAGTCAGGCAGCAATGGTGGGCAGGCCGGGCTCGGCCTCTACTTCTGCCACCTCGTGATCACACTTTGGGGTGGTTCCATTGCCTATGCTGACCGGCCCGGTGGAGGCGCTTGCTTCCGCATCAGTCTTCCCGGAACCCAGCCTTCAGCCAAGGAGGGTAGGCCATGAGTGCCGCGGTGACCAAGGCCGGATCATTGCTGGTGGTCGAGGACGATCCCGATTTTGCCGCCTCCTTGGAGAGCATCTTGCAGTCCGCCGGCTATGAGGTGCGGCTTCTCGATGATGGTGCCGCAGCGGCCAAGTTGGCAGGGGAGGGAGGTTTCGATGCGGTGTTGACCGATTTCCGCCTGCCCGGCATGGGGGGGCTCAATGTGCTCGACACCTTCCGCGCCGCTCGGGTCCTGAGGCCCGTGATTCTCATGACGGCCCATTCTCATGCCGATCTCGCCATCGAGGCGACCAAGCGGGGGGCTTTCGATTTTTTGATCAAGCCTTTCGACGTGGATGAGTTGCTGGCGACCATGGCCAAAGCGGTGCACGCCGGGCGTCTCCGGAACGGCTCGGTGCGAATGTCCGAGGGGCACGATGATCCCGGGGCGAAGAACGGCGTGACGCCGATGCTGGGGCGCAGCCGCGTCATGCAGCAGATCTTCAAAGATATTGGCCGCATTGCCCCCTCCAATGCCTCGGTGCTGATACTGGGGGAAACCGGCACCGGCAAGGAACTCGTGGCTCGGGCCCTCTGGCAGCACAGCCGTCGTGGCGAAGGGCCCTTCATTGCGGTGAATTGCGGTGCGCTGCCCCAAGGACTTTTGGAGAGCGAACTTTTTGGCCACGTTCGCGGGGCCTTCACGGGCGCGGTGACCAACCGGGTGGGCCGTTTCGAGCAGGCGGACGGGGGCACCCTGTTCCTGGACGAGATTGGAGATCTGCCGATGGCGCTTCAGGTCAAATTGTTGCGCGTGTTGCAGGACGGGGCCGTGCAACCGCTTGGATCATCCCGGGAATTGACAGTCGATGTCCGGGTGATCGTGGCCACCAATCAGCCTTTGGAGCGTCTGATTGCCGAACAGCGTTTCCGTGAGGATTTATTTTACCGCGTCAATGGAGCGGTCATTCGCCTGCCTCCTTTGAGGGAACGCCGGGAGGACATTCCGATTCTGGTCCGACTTTTTGTCGGCTTGGCTTCTGCGGATTTGGGGCAAGCCTCTCCCGACGTGTCTCCGGAACTCTTGGATTTTCTTGGCTCCCAGCCTTGGCCGGGCAATGTGCGTCAACTGCAGCAGGCAATCCGACGGGCCGTGATTTTTTCCAATGGGTATCCCTTAACGCCGGATCTCGTCGAAAAGGCGCTCGAAGGCGCCGCAGGCTTTGGAACGGGCGGTCTGGCGGAGGGGGGCGGCGAAACGCTCGATGATCTCGTTGCCGCCGCATTGGATCGGGCCCACAAATCGGGCGAGGGCAGGGCTTATGAAGAGTTGGTCAGCGGTGTGGAACGCAAACTGATTTCCATGGCTTTGCGGCGTTCCGGAGGGCATCTCGGGCAGGTGGCCGGCTGGCTTGGGATCTCGCGGGTCACCCTGCGCAAGAAAATGTCAGAGTTGGGACTCTGAGCTCAGGTTTTGACAGTTTCTGTGCATGGCTTTGAAAGAAACTGTCAAAACTTGCGTTATCACGGTCATTTGGCCAACATATAAGGTAACGTTGTAAACTGTTGTAAACGAGTGAATTAATAGTGTTTGTAACTGACTTGGCACGGATCAGGCTTAATGCTGCGGCATGACCCCTACGTTGCGCGTTCCCAACTCTCCCCCCCCATCCACGGGAATCGCAACACCGTCGTGCGGCGAGGACAGGGTGCGGCTTACCGATTTTCAATTGGTGGAGCGGTGCCTTGAACTCCCGCACGACGGGATGGGCGCTTTTCGGCAAATTGTCCAAAAATACCAGCCTGCGGTCGATGATCTGTGTTCCCAATTGCTGGGTCCGGGAGAAAGAGCTCTGGAAGCCAGCGAGCGGACGTTCGTGGAAATCCATCGCAAGCTCGCTCTTTTCGAAACCAGCCAACACTCCTTTTCAGAATGGGTCTTTCGGACTGCCTTCGGGCAATGCCGCTTGGAAATGACCAAGTCCTTTCACAGGGCCGGCGACCGCATGGGATTGCTCATTGCTTGATCCACCTGCGTGATTTGAACTCTGCCTTGGGCAGGGTGCCGGGCTCCACCGAGCGCACTGGAATCCGCAGAGCAAAAGCGCTGTGCAACGCCCGGGCGATCCGGGAGGAAAGCTCGGATGCCGGGATCGTTCCCCCGCTCTGAGGTTCCACCACGACTTCCAGCTCGGCCATGGAATCCCGCGTGCTTTGGATGACTTGGTACTCCGCCACTTCCGAAAACCGCCGGAGGACCTTTTCGACGGCCGTGGGGTAAATGTTGACCCCCCGGATCACGACCATTTCATCGACCCTCCCGATGACGCCCCCGTCAAGGCAGAGCACCGGGCCGAAGGTGGCGCCTGGAGGCGCGTCCCGCCAAACTTTCCGGACGACATCGCCGGTCCGGTAGCGCAGGAGCGGCGTCGCAGTGCGGGTCAGCGTGGTAATCACGAGTTCCCCGGTTTCACCCTCGGCAACTTCCTGCTGACTTTCATGGTCGATCACTTCAGCGAGGTAGGATTCCTCAATGATACAGAGCGTCATCGGGTGGTCCGGGTGCTCGTAACTGATCGGCCCCACCTCGGTCATGCCGTGGTGGTCGTAAACTCGGGTGCCCGGCCAGAGTGATTCGAGACGGGCGCGGGTTTCGGGGACGGAGCCGCCAGGTTCTCCCGCGACGATGATTTTTTTCAACGCCAGATCAGCGAAATCGACCGGGTTTTGGCGGGAAAGGATCTCTCCTAGCCGCAACGCATAGGTCGGCGTGCAGCAGAGAACCGTTGCCGCATTCAACTGCATGGCCTGAAGGCGGGCTTCACTGGAGAGTCCGCCTCCCGGAATGGAGCGGGATCCCCGACGCAGGGCACATTCAAAAGCAGTCCAGAAACCGAGGAACGGTCCGAAGGAAAAGGCGAAGAACAGCACATCGTCCGAGCCGACTCCGGCCGCGTCGTAGACCCGGTCCCAGCAGTCCAGCATCGCGGACCAGCTTTCCGGGGTGTCGAGCGTTGGCAGCGGAGCGCTGGCCGTTCCGCTGCTCTGGCAGTAGCGGCTGTAGCGCCCGATCGGGAAGGTCAGATTCGAACCGTAGGGAGGATGTTCTTCACGGTCCCAGACGAGGTCCATTTTTGTCGTGAAGGGCATCCTTCGCGTAAAAACATCCAAGCTGGCCAGATCCCGGTCCAGCCCGGCTTCTTTCAGCCGGGGACCATAGAAGGCATTGTCTGTCCCCAGCAAGCCCAGCAAGGTTCGCAATCGCCCGCATTGCAGGGCGGTGATGCGCTCACGGCTCATGGGCAGAGGAGATTCCCTGGAAGAGGCGGCGGTTTTACTTAGCCGTGTTGCCGCTGGAAGGTTGGTGCGGGGCGGCGGCGCCTCCGGAATTGGTCGGAGCGTATTTGGCCACCATGAAGGCCCCCACGGCAGCCAGGGCGCATCCAAGGAGGAAGGGCTTGGGGAGGGAGCCCCAACCTCCCTCGGGAGGATGGATGCTCATCGCGACGATCGTATTGACAATGGGGGCGCCGGCAAAAACAATGGGCATGACTGCTGCTGCCGCCGCGCCTTTGTAGATGGGAGCTGCCGCGCCCAAGGCCAGCACCAGGGTGAAGGCACCCAAGGCGCCCGCGATGCCCGCGATGAGGCTCCATTTGATGCCCTCTCTGGTGAGGCTCCAGTCGGAACCGCGGAACTTCAAGAGGACTGCGGAAGCCAATCCAATCAAGGCATAGGCGATGCAGACGAAGAGGAACGCTTTCAGACCGGCGTGTGGTGTTTCCGCGCCCATGGGCATGAGGCCGCGGCCTTTGTGGAGGATGACACCGTAAACGCCCCAAGCCAGGACGGTGAGGAGGGCATATAGAATCCAATTCATTTGGCGCATGGAAGGGTGGACGGATGATGAGGTGGTTGAATCGGCGGGGTGCCGGGGGCACTGTGGAGACGGCGAAGCAGTGACAACGGGAACGTCAAAAGGGCGTGAGACAACAGGAATGGAAGTCCCTCTTTTCGTGCAATCCCAATGCGGACGCAACCGGTTTCCCCGGAACGGACGCGAAAACGTATCCGCGGGGACTTGGCGAACTCCCCATCCACTGCTTGCGGCAATGCCATTTGGGATTAACTTGTCCAGGCTCCTCACACGGTGCCAGTTTCATGGACATCAATTACAGTTGGCAAAACCCGATCGGGCAAGCGACCTCGTTCAAGACGGAAACGACACGCAATCTCGGTTGGTGGATTCTGCTCGCCATTCTGGTCTCGGTGGTCGTTCACGTGGTGTTGTATCTCATTCTGGGAGCTATGCAATGGGCGGGAGCCGCCCCGGCACCCAAACCGGAGCAGTACTGGCATGACCTGCGCCGCCAGCAGGAGGTCGTGATTCCCGCCGACGTCATTGAACAGTTCCTCCCCGCACCTCAGGATGCGCCCAAGGACGAGCCGAAGCCGGAGCCGGGCAGCGCCGACCTGGTGACCAAGGAATTGGATGAATTTGAAATGATGGAGAAGCTCAAGGATGAGCCGGTCCGTCTCACTCCGGCGGTGGATGCTGCCCAGATCATCGGCTCGGACCGCCCCATGGTCGCCAAGGCCACTCTGACCGCGCATGCCGCCGCCATGGAGGTCTCGGCCTCGGAGGTGCTCAGTCAGGATCTCAAATCAATGCGGCAAAAACTGCTCGACACCCCGATCGCTTCCGCGGAACAGCCGGTGCTGGCCCTCGGGGCGGACGATGTCGCCAATACGGTGGATTCTCAGGAATTTCTCCGTTCTTTGGCAAAGAAGTCGTTTGGGCAAAAAGCCGACACCTTTCTCAAAGGCTACAGCGACATTGACACCGTGATCGGAGCCACCGGTGGTGATCTGCCTCCGGGCGGGCAGAAGTTCCTTCTCCCGACGGACATTGTGTTTGATTACAATGAGTATGAGGTCAAAGAGCAGGCCCGGCTCAGCCTCATGAAACTGGCATTCCTCATCCAGACCAATCCCACCGCCACGTTCACCATCGAAGGGCACACCGATCTTTTCGGTTCAGACGAGGCCAACCAGGCCTTGAGCCAGCAGCGGGCCAATGCCGTGCGCGAATGGTTCATCACCAATCTGAAGATCAACCCTTCCAACATTCAAACCGTGGGACGGGGGCGTTCGGCTCCGATTGTTCCCGGTGGCACGATCGAAGAGCAGGCGATTAATCGGCGGGTGGAAATCGTGGTGAAAAAGTGACACTGCGGCGCTCTGGCCGGGTTCAGTTTTTTCCCCGACGTCGGAGGCCGCGAGGTGCTGATCCGTGGGCAATTTGATCTTGAATTTGGTCAGGAGGTCCCTATGCTCCGCAACTTGCCCGTTCCTTGGCCCGCGATTGAGACCAAGCGTCGCTCCGGCAATCCTTCAGCCTGCTGCCCATGCCAACTCTGCCCCGTGTTCTTGTCACGCTCCGCATGCCTTTGGAGCATCTCGCGCCCTTGGATGGGATCGCTGAGATCGACATGTCGCCCCATGAATACCGTCTGATGACTACCGAGGAAGTCGGGCGTGCCCTGCCGGGCTGTGCGGCCATTCTTTCCCAAGGGGAACTTCGGGTCGATGAGGCCCTGCTCGCCCTGGAACCGAGACTGAGGATCGTGGCCAACGCTGCCATGGGATACGACAATCTCGATATCCCGGCATTGACCCAGCGGGGCATCTGGGCGACCAACACGCCCGATGCTTTCGTCGAGTCGTCCGCAGACCTGACCCTGGGTCTGCTCCTCTCCCTTGTCCGCAACATTGTCACTGGAGATCACCATGTGCGCGCGGGCGAATGGTCCTCCCAAGGGTTCCAGCCGGTCCGTTGGGAAGGCATGCTGCTCGGAGGGAAAACGCTCGGGATGGTCGGCTACGGCCGCATTGCGCAGGCGGTGGAGAAGCGGGCGCTGGCGTTCGGGATGAGAGTCATCCACACCCGGGCCCACCCGGGTGTGGACCCCGGGCCTAACCACCGCTCGCTGACGGAGCTGCTGGCGGAGTCCGACGTGGTCAGTCTGCACGTGCCACTGAATCCCACGACACGGCATCTCATCAATGCCGACACCCTGCGGCAGATGCGTCCCGGAGCCGTTCTGCTGAACGTCTCCCGCGGGAGTGTCGTCGACGAGCCGGCCTTGATCAGCACGCTGCGGAGCGGCCATCTGGCCGGGGCCGGACTGGATGTCTTTGAACGTGAGCCACACGCCAGTCCGGAGCTTTTCCCGATGAGCAATGTGGTGCTGACTCCTCACCTCGGGGGCAGCACCCGGGAGGACCGGGCAGGCGGGAGGAGACTGGCGGCGGAGAATGTGGCCGCCGTGCTGCGGGGGGGGATCCCGCCCAATGCTTTGAATTCCGTGCCTCTTCGGGCGGAAGGCTGAGGGTTTTCGGTCCGCGGTAGGGGATTGCTGCCTTCAATCGCAGGATTTTGCGGGATTCCGGCCGATGAAGGGGTGCTGCTCGACGTCGAGCACCGAACCGCTGACAGGTCCGGCTTCGCGGCTGAGAAAATAGACCACGGCGGCCGCGATTTCCGCGGGATCGAAGATCCTCCCGCTCGGGGCGAACATCGGGGAGAGACGCGAAGGCCAGTTCTCCGGCAGCCCCTGCTCCTTTTTCCGGATGCGTTCGTTCTCGGTCAGCACCCATCCCGGGTTGACCTGGTTGACCCGCACGCCATTCTCCCGATGCAGGGTGTCGCCAAGGTTCCTCGTCATCGTCATCAGGGCGCCCTTGGACATGGAGTAGGGCAGCAGGTTGGGTTCGCCACAATAGGCGTTGACCGAGCCGATGTTGACCACGCTGCCTCTGGTCTCGCTTAGCGCCGGTAAAGCCGCCTGGATGAGGAAGAAAGGCGCCCGCACGTTCACCGCCATGAAGCGGTCGAAATCCTCCGGACGCGTTGTTTCCAATTGACCCGTCCCTACCGCCGCCGCGTTGTTGACGAGCCCGTCGAGCTTGCCGAACCGGGCGAGGGCAAGGCTGATGATTGCCGTGCCAAAATCATCCGCACAGACATCGGCGATGAGGAGCGCCGTCCGGTCACCGCCGGGATCCAGTTCGGTCCGGGTTTCTTCCCCCAAGGTGGGCTCAAGTCCGTGGAGAATGACCCTGCCTCCCTCTTCGAGAACGCGGCGGGCGATCGCTTTTCCAATTCCGGTGGTCGAGCCGGTGACGATGATGACCTGGTCTTGAAGACGGTTCATGGTTACGCCCACCAAAGCGGCGTCCTCTCGACTCGTCAACCGCCTCCCCCGGGCAGGATTGCGGAAAATTCACAAAAACATCACCCCTTGGGCACCCGTTGGGCATCATTCTCGCGTATACTCCAGGCATCCACCATCCATTGATCCACTCCGACATGCCCTCATCCACCGACGCCTTTTCCCTCGAAGCACACAAGATCACCGTCACCAATCTGGTGCGGAATGCCACCCCGTCCCGTCTCGTCGAAGATGCGCTGCAGTATGAAGGCTCGATGGGGACGATGCTCGCGGACAGTGGGGCTCTGGTCGTCAGCTCCGGCAAAAAGACCGGGCGCAGTCCCAAGGACAAGCGCATCGTGGAGCATCCGGACAGCGTTTCGGACGTCTGGTGGGGAAACATCAACATCAAGCTCCCACTCCACACCTTTGAAATCAACCGGGAACGGGCGATCGACTACCTCAACATCTGTGACCGGCTTTATGTCATGGACGGCTACGCTGGATGGGATCCCGCCTGCCGCCTCCGGGTCCGGATCATCGCCTCACGGGCCTACCATGCGCTTTTCATGCACAACATGCTGATCAGGCCGACGGAAGAGGAGTTGGCCACCTTCGGAGAGCCCGATTATGTCATCTACAATGCGGGGCATTTCAGCGCCAACCGCCACACGGAAGGGATGACTTCCAAGACCAGTGTCGACATCTGCTTCGAGACCAGGGAAGTCGTCATCCTGGGCACGGAATACGCGGGGGAAATGAAGAAGGGCATTTTCTCGATCATGAATTTCCTGATGCCGCTCCAGGGCATTCTTTCCATGCACTGCTCGGCCAACATGGGGGAAGACGGCGACACGGCGCTCTTTTTCGGGCTGTCCGGGACGGGCAAGACCACGCTCAGCGCCGATCCCCGTCGGCGTTTGATCGGGGATGATGAGCATTGCTGGTCGGACCGCGGCATTTTTAACATCGAAGGAGGATGCTACGCCAAGTGCATCAACCTCTCCGCTGAAAAAGAACCCCAGATCCATGCCGCCATTCAATTCGGCACCGTGCTGGAGAATGTCGCCTGCGACCGGAACACTCGCCGGGTCGATTTTGCCGACGCGCACATCACTGAGAACACCCGCGCGGCTTATCCCATTGAGTATATCGACAATGCCGTGGTGCCCTGCCTTGGAGGACATCCCAACAACATCATTTTTCTTACCTGCGACGCCTTTGGCGTGCTGCCCCCGGTGAGTCGGCTCACCTCCGAGCAGGCGATGTATCATTTCATCAGTGGCTATACCGCCAAGGTGGCCGGCACGGAGGATGGGGTGACGGAGCCTTCGGCGACGTTCTCGGCCTGCTTTGGGGAGGCCTTCATGGTCCTGCACCCCAACCGCTACGCCGAACTCCTGGCGGAAAAAATGGCCCGTCACGGTTCCAAAGTCTGGTTGGTCAACACCGGTTGGACCGGCGGAGGCGTGGGCGTGGGGCGGCGCATTGCGCTTCCCCATACCAGGGCCATCATCGATGCCATTCTGGACGGGCAGCTGGAGGGCGTGGCCATGCGCACCGATCCTGTGTTTGGGCTGGCGATTCCGGCCAATGTGCCCGGGGTTCCCGACCAGATTCTCACTCCCCGCGATGCTTGGAAGGATTCCGCGGCCTATGACGAACGGGCCTCCAAACTGGCCGAGTTGTTCCGTGCCAATTTTGCGAATTATGCGAACGGGGTCAGTGACGCCGTGAAAAAGGCGGGACCCATCGGCTGATCGGCGGCTCCCTCCGGGGATGTCAACCTGCTTGATTCCTTCCCGAGTCGGTGGGAGAATCTGGATCCATGCACGTTGCTTCCCTGACCTCCCGTTGTTTTTTCCCTTTCTGCCTCGGCGCCGTTGCTTTGGCGGCGGCCTCCGTGTCCCATGGAGAAACCGTGTTGGTTGAAGCCGAGTCCTTTGAAAAAGCGGGAGGCTGGCAGATGGACACCCAGTTCATCGACATCATGGGGTCGCCCTACCTCCTTGCCCACGGCCTGGGGAAACCGGTTGCCGATGCGGAAACGACGGTCACTTTTCCAACGGCGGGTACCTACCGAGTCTGGGTTCGCACCAAGGATTGGGTTGCTCATTGGGGGGCCTCCGGCACTCCTGGTCGGTTCCAGATCGGCGTGGATGGCACGCTGCTCCCCACCGAGTTCGGCACAAAAGGGGCCGACTGGCACTGGCAGGAGGGCGGCAGCATCACGGTTGCCGGGACCTCCGTGCGTCTCCGATTGCATGACCTCACCGGCTTCGACGGACGTTGCGATGCGGTGATCTTCAGCAACGATCCTGGCTTCGAACCGGACAATTCCAGCGAGGTGCTTGCCGGTTGGCGGCGCAAGGCTCTGGGACTTGGGGAAGGGGTTGCCAAGGAGGGGCCCTACGACGTGGTTTTCATCGGAGGAGGCTACGCGGGAGCCTGCGGGGCCATTTCCGCCGCCCGGATGGGGCTGAAAACGGCGCTGATCCAGAACCGCGGCGTTCTCGGTGGCAACGGATCGTCGGAGGTCCGCGTCTGGGCCATGGGAAATACGCCTCCGGGCCTCTACCCGCTCGGCGACATCATCCGAGAGTTCGAGGACAGCGCCAAAGCGTCTCCGGGCACCTATGAGGAGTTTGAGGACGCCAAAAAAGAAACCATCGTCCGTGCGGAAAAGAACCTCGATCTTTTCCTCAACCACCACGCTTTCCACGTCACCACCGAAAAAAATCTCATCACCGGAGTGGACGCCTTCGACACCCGGACCGGCGCGGTGCGGCGTTTTCAGAGCCGCACTTACTGTGATGCGACCGGCCACGGTACGGTGGCCATGATGGCCGGTGCGGATCTTTCCCGCATTGAAGGTGGCCGCATGGGAATGAGCAACATGTGGACCTGGGGAGACACCGACGCTCCTGCGGCCTTTCCCGAGACTCCTTGGGCACTTGACCTGGCTGAAGGGGATTTTCCCTACCCCAAGAAATACCATGCGGAATGGTTCTGGGAGAGCGGTTTTAACAAGGACCCTTTGGCCGATCTTGAAACCATCCGGGACTGGAATCTGCGGGCCAATTTCGGCGCCTGGAATGCGATCAAAAACAAGGGGGCTTATGCCCGTTACGACACCACCGGGAAAAACCACGGCCAGGCCGCCTTGACTTGGATGGCTTATATTGGGGGGCCGCGTGAGACCCAGCAAGTGCTGGGCGACATCATCTTGACCGAGGATGACATTGTGAATCGGAAGCCCTACGATGACGGTTGTGTCCTCTCCACCTGGTCCATCGATCTTCACTACCCGGTGGAAGAATACGCGAAGAAGTTTCCTGAGAATCCTTTCATTT
Source organism: Akkermansiaceae bacterium (assembly GCA_024233005.1). Classification (GTDB taxonomy): domain Bacteria; phylum Verrucomicrobiota; class Verrucomicrobiia; order Verrucomicrobiales; family DEV007; genus JACKQE01. The sequence continues at coordinate 72,239 of JACKQE010000008.1, forward strand.
CCAAAGCAGTGCATGGCAAAGGAGTCGACCGGAAAAAGGGGTATCCGGTGCCCTACCGCTGCTTTTATTCCCGCAACATCGGGAACCTCTTTGTGGCTGGTCGCAACATCAGCGTCACCCACGAGGCTCTCGGCACGATCCGTGTCATGAAAACCTGCGGGATGATGGGAGTAGTGGTGGGGAAGGCTGCGGCGGTTTGCGCCAAGCATCAATGTCTGCCACGTGATGTTTACTATGAGCACCTGCCGGAGTTGATCGAACTGATGCGTCTGCCCGGCAACCAGCGACGGGACACTGTCGGCGCTCCCTTTCGGGAAGATCCCTCGTTGCCCAAACCGGAGGTCGAGGAGTCCGGTTATGTGTCCAAAGCCAGCCTCGGAGGCATTGTCATCGATGACAAAGAAGCCACTTACACCGGCAGTTGGACCGAAGGCGCCGGGTTGCCGAACTATGTCGAGGATGGCTACCACTACGCTCCCCCAGGAAAAGGCGCCTCCGCGCGCTACCAGTTCTCCGTTCCCCGGGATGGCGACTACGAGGTGCGCGTTTCCATCCAACCCCATGAGAACCGTTCCTCCAGGACTCCCATCACGGTGGGGGCAGCCGACGGCGAGAAAACGGTGACCGTTAACCAACGGATCGCTCCTCCCTTGGCGAAAGGCTTTGCCACTCTGGGGGTCTACCGCTTTGAGGCCGGCACACCAGGGTCCGTGACCATCGGCAGCGACGGGGCCGATGGGAACGTGCATGCCGACGCGGTGCAGGTCCTGCCGCTGAAATAGAGGCCATGCTGCCCCGACGCCCCGGCATTTTCCTGCCCAGCCTGCTCGCCCTGGTTCTGCTGCTGGGTTCCATCTACGAGTGGCGCCGCAGCGTCTGGCACTGGGATTCGCTCGAGATCGTGACTCCCTGGTTCGGTCTCCTGCTGCAGAGCGAGGAGGCGGCCGGCATCGTGACCGTCAAGCGACACTCCAATAGTTTCTGGGACATCTACACCGACACTCTTCCGGTGGAGGGGGAACCCCACTATGTCTCACCCATCCCAATCTCCCTGCGGTCCACGGCCGACGGTTTGGTCTTGGCAACGCCTTTCCTCCACACCACCCTGATGCTGGGGTTGGTTTTTGTCCTCCTGTTGCTCTGGGATGTGAAACGTTGGCGAGCCCGCGCTCTCCTGGTGAGGGATGGATCCGGGGAATGAAACACGACAACGGCCATGGCTGGGCGTCTTGACATTGTAGAATGCCCAAGGTCTGTCGGTGAGACAGATGGCAGGCAGAGAATGCGGGACTGCCCGCTCCTTTCCACCGGAGGTAAGGCCCAGCGCGTATTACCGCGACCCGCGATCAGCGTGATGCCAGCTTCAGGATGCGGTGGGCATACATCGCGGCATTGAGCGGGGCCTTTTTGTGGAGCCCCACCGAGGTCACGGGGACCTGGCCGGGGACCTGGACGATGGCGAGCAGCGCATCGACGCCATTGAGCGGACCTCCCGGAACCGGGACCCCGATGCAGGGAAGTTCCGTCTTCACCGCGACGACTCCGGGCAGGGCAGCGGAGAGGCCCGCTATGGCAAGGATGACGGCTTTTTCGCCGCTGCTTTCCAAGGCATCGAGATAGTCAATCAATTCCGGCAAGTTGCGGTGGGCCGAGAGAACGACTTCCTCATAGGCGAGGGAGACCTCCTCGAGATAGTCCCGGGCCGGTTGCATATAGCCCTTGTCGTTCTCGCTGCCATAAATCATGATCACTTTCATAGAGGTATTCTGGGATACGGGGTGTGGATGGTTTGGGAGCCCGATGGGCTTTCAGGGGGTGAAGCCTCGGGTGCCGACGTCGCTGCGGCGTTGCATGCCGTCGAAGGTAATTTTCGCGCTTTCCTCATAAGTAAGTCGAACGGCTTCCTGCAGGGAGGCTCCCTGCCCGACCACCGCAAGGACCCGGCCGCCGGCGGTTTCGTAGTCCTGGTCCGCATTGAGACGGGTGCCGGCATGAAACACCCGCACATTCTGGACAGCGCCCAGTCCGTGGATGACATCGCCATTCCGGCTGGACTCGGGATAACCGGCGGAGGCGGAGACCAGACAGACGCTCCAGCCTTCCTGGAAACTGATGGCCGAACGGTCCAGTCTGCCTTTGGCCCCCTCGTGGACATAGCGAAGAAAATCTCCCTGGATCAAGGGCATCACCGCCTGGGCTTCCGGATCCCCGAATCGGCAGTTGTATTCGAGAATGCGCGGCCCGTTGGCGGTCAGCATGATGCCGAAATAGAGGAACCCGCGGTAGGGGAGTCCGTCCCTGATCAGTCCCTCCACGGTGGGGCGGACGATCTCGTCGTCAATGCGGAGCAGCAGGGAAGAATCGAGCATGCCCCGGGAACTCACCGCGCCCATTCCACCGGTGTTCGGTCCTTCGTCCCCGTCGCCAAGGCGTTTGTAATCCCTCGCTGGAGCGAGAATCTGATAGTCCCCATCGACCACTGCGGCAAAAATGGAAATTTCGGGGCCTTCGAGGAATTCCTCGACGAGGAGGCGCCCCTCGCCGAAGCGGCGTTGCACCAGCACCTCCTGAAGAAAGGCCTCCGCCGAGGCTTCATCCGGACAGACCGCCACGCCTTTGCCCGCGGCCAGTCCATCGAACTTCAGCACGGTCGGATACGAGTCCCCGATGGCGGCGCGGGCGTCCTCGATGGATTCCACGGCGGAATAGGCGCCGGTGGGAATACCGTGCCGGAGCATGAACTCCTTGGCGAATTCTTTGCTCGCTTCCAGTTGCGCGGACTCCAGGTGAGGCCCCCAGCAGGGGATGCCCGCGGCTTGGCAAAGGTTCGCCAGACCGGCCCCGGTGACGAGGTAACTTTCCTCACCGGCCACACAAAGGTCCACCGCTTCCCGCTTCATCACCTCCACCAGGTCGTCGACCCCGTTGGCTGAAACTCGGCGGGCCAGCAGCCCGATGGCGTCGCTGCCGGGAAAGGAGAGCAGCTCCGGTTGTCCGGGAGATTCGTGCAACGCGGTGATTAGGGCGTGTTCACGCCCGCCTTTGCCCACTACCAATACTTTCATCTTTTGTGATTTCGCCTGTGTCCACGCAGACACGAGTGCCGGGAGTTTTAGCCTTCTTTTGGGCCGGTGCAACCCGCTTTCGAGGGAATGCCGGTGCCGGAACGAGGGGAAACCTTTCTAATTGGCCCGAGTTCTGCTAAGTATAGGCACTACCTCCTCATGCCCTCCCTTTTTCAAGACTACGCTCCCGAATCCTTTTTTGATGAAGTTTTCTCTGCCCCAGGGCAGGTCCGTCCCCATTACGAAGCCGTGGTGCAGGCGGTCGACCGGATGACGCCGGAGGAATTCGCCTCGAAGCAACTCGGGGCGGATGCCGCCTTCCTGAAGCAGGGGGTCACCTTCACGGTGTATGGCGATGATCAGGGGACCGAGCGGATTTTTCCGTTCGACCTAATGCCCCGGATCATTCCCAGCGCTGAGTGGGCCCACATTGAGGCCGGTCTCATCCAACGCATCACGGCGCTGAATCTCTTCCTCCACGACGTCTACCACGCCCAGCACATCATCAATGACGGTACCATTGATCGGGAGTCAGTGGAGACGGCATCGCATTTCCGTCAGGCCTTCCGGGGCGTCAAAGTGCCCCACAACATCTATGTTCATATTTGCGGCACCGATCTGGTGAGGGACGATCAAGGGGTCTACCATGTTTTGGAGGACAATGGTCGTTGTCCTTCCGGGGCCTCCTATCTGCTGGAGAACCGTCAGGCCATGAAGCGGGCACTGCCCAATTTGTTACATTCCCTGCCGGTCCGCCCCGTCGACACTTACGGCTCCCTGCTGCGGGAGACGCTGGCGCACCTTGCCCCTCCGGGAGTGATCGATCCCGTCATCGTGGTGCTGACGCCGGGAGTCTTCAACAGCGCTTACTTTGAGCATGCCTACCTTGCCCGGCAGATGGGGGTGCCCATCGTGGAAGGCCGTGATCTCATCATGCGGGGGGATTGTGTGTTCATGAGGACCACCAAAGGGCTGGTGCAGGTCCATGTCATCTACCGCCGCATCGACGATGACTTCCTCGATCCCTTGGTTTTTCGGGAGGATTCGCTGTTGGGCGTGCCGGGCTTGGTGGAAAGCTACCGGAAAGGGTGCGTCGCCCTGGCCAACTCCATCGGGACCGGGGTGGCTGATGACAAGGCGGTGTATGCCTACGTCCCCAAGATGATCAAATACTACCTCGATCAGGATCCGATTCTCCCCAATGTGCATACTTTCCTCGGGACGGAAGAAGCAGAGCGGTCGCATATCGTGGCGAATCTCGACAAACTGGTGGTCAAGGCGGTGAACGAATCCGGAGGCTACGGCATGCTCATGGGACCGACGTCGACCGAGGCGGAGCGTGATGAGTTCAAGCGAAGGATTCTGGCGCATCCCCGCAACTACATCGCCCAACCGGTGCTGCAACTTTCCCGGCATCCGGTGTTCATGGAGGACCATTTCGAGGGACGCCACATCGACCTACGACCCTACATTCTCTCCGGAGAACAAACCAAGGTCCTGCCAGGAGGATTGACGCGGGTCGCGCTCCGGAAGGGCTCGCTGGTCGTCAACTCATCCCAAGGGGGCGGCAGCAAGGACACCTGGGTTCTTTGGGACGAGGAAGATCCCTCCGCGACCGCCCTGCCCAATGTGTGATTCAACCGTCTTTTCGTTCACCACTTTTCACTGTCCCTCCCCATGCTGAGTCGAGTCGCAGACTGTATTTACTGGATGGCGCGCTATGTCGAGCGTGCCGAAAATCTCACCCGGCTCTTGCTCGCGAACCGGCAACTCATCCTCGACGCCGGCGCGGCGGGGGGGAACGAGGACGCCTTCTGGAGGCCGCTGCTGATTTCCACCGGAGACGAGGAAGGTTATTTCAAACTCCACGGGGAGGTGACCGGTGACCAGGTGTCGGAGTATCTTGCGGAGTCGCGGAGCAATCCGAATTCCATCCTGAACTGCATCCGGGCCGCCCGGGAGAACGCCCGGATGATCCGGGATCAGCTATCCGACGAGATCTGGCAGTGCCTCAATGATATCCACCTTTACCTGGGTTCCCCGAGATCGTCACGGCAGAGGCAGAACGATCCGAATGCCTTCTATGAGCAGATTCTCACGGCATCCTATCTCTTCCAGGGAATCGCCCGCTCCACCGTCTGTCGCGGAGAGAACTGGATGTTCCTCCAGATTGGAACGTATTTGGAACGCGCCGACAAAACCTCGCGGCTCGTCGATGCCTGTTCCGGTCTGCCCTTGACCATGGCGCCCAGTCCCGGAGCGGCGCCTTTGCGTTGGGCGTCCCTCCTCCATTCCTGTTCCGCCTACAGTGACTTCCGGGAGATCTCGACCAAACCGGACCCGGTGCGAATCCTCGACTTTCTGTTCCTCTCGGAGGAGTTTCCCCGTTCGGTGCGGTTCTGTCTCAATGAAGTGGATCGGGCCCTGATCCAATTGCGTCCCCTCCAGAGTCGCGGGGCGACCAGTGATCCCCTGCGGGAATCCGGCAAACTACGTTCGGAATTGGACTTCACCACGGTGGAGGAAATCATCCAGGAGGGGGTTCACCAGTTCATCGACCGGTTGCAGACACGTCTCAATTCGCTTGGTTTGAGCATATTCCAAACGTTCATCCTTTATGCCGATCTTCTCCCGATCGACGCTCCGGTGGCGGCCACGGCTATCTTTCCCGGCGCCTGGCATGACGGATCCGGGGAGGATGAACGTCAGCAGCAACAACAACAGCAGCAATAACCGGAACCGGGACCGCTTCCCGGTTTCATCCGTTCATGCACCTCCGTATTTTTCATCGCACCCGGTATGTCTACCGCACAGCGGTCTCACAGAGTCACAATGAGTTGCGTTTCCGCCCGGCTTCGGACAATCCCCGGCGGTTGAAGTTTTTTCTGCTCAAAGTGGAGCCGCCTTCAAGGCTCCGCCATTTTCGGGACGAGCATTACAATTATGTCCATTGGTTCGAAATCCCAGAGCCTCACCATGAGTTGCTGATCGAGGCTTCCATGGTCATCCAGACGACCTCGCCTTACGCCAATGGCGAGCCGATGGGAATCCTGCTGGACTCCCTCAAAGGCGGGGTCGATGAACAGATTTCTCCGTTTCTGCTTCCCAGCCGCTACGTCTCGCTTGACCCCGAAGTTTGGCGACTTGCGGTGGACATCCGCCAGGACCGTCAGGACATTTTTGAGACGGCCCTCGCGATCATGCACCATGTCCATGATCATTGGGAATACGCGCCCAACACCACCCATGCAGCCACGCATCTCAAGGATGTCATGGCCACCCGGCAGGGGGTCTGCCAGGATTTCACCCACCTCATGATCGGACTGCTGCGTTCTCTCGGCATTCCCGCCCGTTACGTCAGTGGCTACCTGTTCAACGGACCCGGCGCGCACCTCCGCGGAGCTCAGGCCTCCCATGCCTGGTGCGAGGTCTGGTTGCCGGGGACCGGATGGTTTGGGCTGGATCCGACCAATGCGACGCTTGCCGATGACCGGCATGTCAAGATTGCCACCGGTCGGGATTACGACGATGCCGCCCCGATCAGCGGGACCATGTCCGGACCTCCCAATGCGACGGCCCGCCTCGAGGTCACGGTCCGGGTCGAAGAGGCCACCATGGACTGAGCTCTTTGGTCAGACGCTCCGGGCGGGATACGGCATCTCAAATGACCCGGTCATTTCCGCCATCGACCGGAATCTGGGCCCCTGTGGTTTTCCCGAACAGGCTGGAGGCCATCGCTGAAACCATGCGTCCCACGTCGCGGGAACGGATCTCGGTCTTCATCAGGTTGCGTTTCTTGTATTCGTCGACCGTCATGCCATAGCGCTCGGCGCTGCGTTGCAGGGCTTCGGGGGTCCACAACTTGGTGTCGAAGACCGCGTCGGGATGGATGATGTTGCAACGCACGCCGGTCGGGGCCAGTTCGAGCGCCGCGACACGGCAGAGTTGGGTCAGGGCGGCCTTGGCGCAGGAATAACTGGCCGCACCCGGACCGGGTGCCTTCGCGTTGCGCGAGCCCACCAGGACCACGGCGCTTTCATTCCCTTCTTTGAGATAGGGGATGGTGTATTTGAGGAGTTTCTGGTGACTGGTCAGGTTGACCGCCATCGATTTGTCCCAGTTGGATTGCTCCATGTCCTCCAGATAGGCCCCGGCGGTGAAAATGCCCGCATTGCTGACCACGATGTCGATGCCGCCAAAGCGTCGCACGGTTTCCGTGATGGCTTCGATGACATGGGCATCGTCCGTGAGGTTCACGACCATGCCGATCCCGCCCAGGCCTTTCATCTCCGCGACAATGTCAGGGTTCAGGTCCAGGCCGATCACTTTCGCCCCATCTTTGGCGAGCGCCTCCGCGCAGGCGAAACCTATCCCGGCCGCTGATCCCGTGACCAAGGCCACTTTGCCCTGATGGGGAAGCAGTGTGCCGCCGGCTTGGCGCAGTTTGGCCTGCTCCAGTTCCCAGTACTCGATTTCAAAGAGCTCTTTTGCCGGCAGAGGCTGCCAACCTCCTTCCCACGCGGCCTCGGCGATCTGGATGGTCCGCCAAGTGTGGGTTGCGATGTCCTTCACAATGGCCGCTTCCGACTCCGTGGTGCCGAAGCTGACCACGCCGCGTCCCTGCCAGACCACCCAGCGCGGTGCCGGGTCGAGCATGGTGAGCCGGCCGTCGGAGTGCTCCGCAAAGTATTTCTCATACTCCGCGACATAAGCCGCGATGTCCGCGGTTGGATCCTCGCTTACCACAGCCGGCAGCCGTTTTGTGCGGATGGTGTGGTCCGGGGTGAGAGGGCCGCGTGTTGCGAGGCTGGCCGCGTCGGTCCGGTTGGAGAATCCCACCGCTTCCGGAGAGTCGTCAAGCAGGGCGAGGCAGGGCTTGCCCCTCGCCGCCGACACTGCTTTGCGCAAGGTGGCCAGTCCGAGGTGGTCCTGCCGGGCCTCCCCGACCGGAGCCTGGAAGGCACCGACTTTTTGGGCGAGGTGTTCCTCGGCCATCGAGACCAGCTCGATCATCAGTTCGTAACTGCGGCGCGGGTCATCATGCCAGGTGAAAATACCGTGGTTCATCAGGATCATGCCGTCAATTGTCGACGGGTCGATTCCAGAAAGAGCATGCGCGACCTGCTTGGCGAGGACAAAGCCCGGCATGACATAGGGAAGGATGAGCACCCGATCCCCATAGACCTCCCGCACCGCGGCTAGTCCGTTGGGATGATTGGTCAGCGCGAGCACGCTGTCGGCGTGGGTGTGGTCAACATACTTGGCCGGAATCACCGCGTGCACCACTGCTTCGATGGAGGGATTTGGCGCGGCCGGATTGAGCATCGCGGCCCGTTGCTGGGCCACCATGTCGGCGTCAGAGAGCGATTCCAGCCGTCCCATTTTCAGCAAGGCGGCAAGACGGACCGGGGCGAAGCCCTCCTCCGTGATGGTGGCCAGATCTCCGCCGGAACCCTTGACGTGGAGGACATCGACCTCATCGCCGAAAAAGTCTTTTTCCCGGATTTTGACCGAGGTGTTGCCACCACCGTGCATGACCAGGGCCGGATCGGCCCCAAGCAGACGGGATGTATAAAGACGAAGCCCCAGTTCACCGGGAAAATTCAGGGCTTCAGAGTCGGACCAACGGGATTGCATGAAATGTGGACAAAGGGAGCTGAAAGGGCCGCATTTATGGCCCCCCACGGACCTCCTGTCAACTCTTGGTGCTTTCCAGGAGTCCCTCCACTTCGCCGGCCAGTTCCCGGAACGCGCGGGCGGCAACCCGTTGCGAGTGGCCGGCAAGCAGGGGTTTGCCCGCCAGCGCCATCCGCTCAATGTCGGATGAAAAGGGGATCGTGGTCTTCAAAAAAGCCGGGAAGGCTCCGGGAAGGATTTCCATCGTTTCCAAATGCAGGCGCTTCTGTCGCTGGACCATGGAAAAGTAAGGAACGAGCAGGGATTCGGACAAGCCGGAGTCACGGAAAAACTGCCGCAACTGCTCCAGAGTCCGCTGGGAAAGGGTCGTGGGGATGACCGGCACCAGGATCAGGTCCGAGGCGCGGAAGACATTTTCGGACACCAAGGTCAGGTTCGGAGGGCAATCCACGATCACGAAATCGTAGGCTTTCCCCACTTCTTCGAAAAGATGGTGGAGTTGCTTGCGCGACTTTTTCATGCTCGCGAGGAGAAGGTCGAGATTCCGGTGATCAATGTGGGACGGCAGGACATCGAGTCGTTCAAAGGCGGTGGGCAGAATGCTTTTGCGCAGGCTTGAGTCGCTGAAATTGCCCCCCTTGATTTTGAATTTTGGAGAACCTTCAACCCTTAGGGCATACGAAGCGGCGCCCTGCGGGTCGAGATCGATCAGAAGGACCCGGCGATCCTTGGAACGGAGCGCGCAGGCCAGATTCACGGCCAGGGTGGTTTTTCCCACCCCACCTTTGATACTGTAGGCGGAGATGATTTTCATGCGCTCTGATTCCGATGGCTGCCGGACAAACCAAGGTCCAGTTTACCTGTCGCGGTCCGCAAGGAAAAGCTTTCTTTGACCCAAAGCGGCCGGAATTCCGCGCCATTCTACCGGGATGGGCTTCTGCCGGCGTTGGAAAGCGGTTCAGCCATCCTGGTATCCAATCTCCCCGTGGGGTTTGGGGTAGGCATTCCGAAAGGAAAGATGCGCCGCGGCACGGCAGTTGGGAGTTGGGACTTGGTGCCCGCCAATTTTGGAGGAGCCAATTTTCACGAAAGGAGGTATGGTTTTCCACGTCATCCAGCAACAGTTTCAGACTCATGCAAAGAAAACTGATCCTTCCCCTTCTTCTTGCCACGGTCGCCATGCCGGTGATCTGTGCCAGGCTCCAGGAAGTCCAAGCCGCGCCGGAGCCGGGATCTGCGGCGGAAACCACGTCCCTCCGCGACCGATACCGGGAAATATTCAATCCCGGGCACACTGACGAAGAGGAAGCGGCTCTGCGCGCAAAACTGCCGTTTGACAGCATCTCCCTCCAGCGGACTCCCTGTTTTGGAACCTGTCCAGTATACTCGGTCACGCTCCACCGCAATGGGGAGGCCGAATTCGAGGCCAAGGAGCATCTGCCGAAACTTGGCAGGTTCTCCGGCAAGCTGGATGTCTCCACCTATGGTCGGCTGTGTTATCTGATCGAACAAAGCCGGTTCCAAGACATGAAAGACCGTTACCAAGCGTCGTGGACCGATGACACCACCTGCATTGTCACGGTCACCGGTGGTGGGAAGCGCAAAGAGGTCTCCGATTATGGCAGCGTCGGACCGATCGAACTCTGGGCGATCCAGCAGATCATCGACTCCGTCCGGGAAAGCCTTTCCTGGAAGCCGGTGCCTTGACGGACCGCGCCGGCCAGTGCCAGTGCGTTACCAAGCGGTCCATCCCCCGTCGATGACGAGGTTTTGTCCGGTCATGTAACGGCTGGCGGAGGAGGCGAGAAAGACCACCGCGCCGGCCAGTTCATCCGGTTGACCCATGCGCCGGAGCGGGCTTTTTTCTTCAAGCCTTCGGACCAGTTCCGGATTCACCGTGGGGGAGGGGAACGGGCCGGGGCTTAAGGTGTTGACCCTGACCCCGTCGCCCGCCCAACAGACGGCGAGGTGGCGTGTCATCTGCAACACTCCGCCTTTGAGCGTGTGGTAGGCCACCGGGCTGATGGCGGTGACGCCTTCGTAGACTTCAGGATAAGATCCCACTGAACCATACATGGACCCGAGCATGATGACCGATCCGGGAACGCCCCGGGACACGACGTGGTCGCGGAGGCGGCGTGCCAGGGTGAAGTAGGCGGCGGCATTGCCGAGGTGGTGGGTGAACTCCTCCTGGGTGACGGTTTTCCAATCCTTGCCGAGTGCTTCATGGCCGTTGTTGACGAGGATGTCGATGGTCCCGGCGGCTTGGAGGGCCGCGTTAAAGCCGGTTTCAAGAGAGGCGGGGTCCTGTTGGTCAAGCGCCACCGCGAGATGGGGGCCGGTCGCCACCCCGGGTAGGTCGGCCACCACCGCTTCGGCCGTGGCCAGCGAGCGGCTCGAGACCACAATGCGACACCCTGCTTCGGCGAGAGCCCGGGCGAGAGCTTTGCCGAGATGTCCGGAAGCGCCGCTGACAAGGGCGGTGCGGCCGGTGAGGTCGAAGGCTTCCCAGACGGTGCCGCGGGGCGGCGATTTCATGGGGTCGCTCACTTCCAACCAAGGCGGATGGGCCGTCTGGTTGAGGGCTCCAAGACAGGTTCGGAGGGTCTGGGCGGCTTCGTCCAGTGTGCAGGCGGGAGCGGCGATGCCTTCGATGGCATCAAGGAACCGTGCCGCCTGGGTGGTAAAGAGATCATCCCGCTCCAGCGGATGTGGGTCATCCTGCCACGGCTGCTCCGGTCCTTCCATCCACCGCCAGCGGCTGTGATGGTATTCAAAGCGAGCAGTGCCCCGTTCACAGATCACCGTGATGGTGGACTCATTGGGTGCCTGATGTTGGTTGAGCTGGAACGAGCCCATGACCTGCCCATGGCGGGTCAGCAAATGCACCGTGTCCTCCACTGTGACATCCTCGAGTTTTTGGTGCGCGGCATCCGCCATGAGGCGGTCGGCCGGCCCCACCAGCCATTCCACGGCATTCAGGAGATGCGGCATCATGTCCTGGATGGCGCCTCCTCCCTGCCGGTGGTCTCGGTAGTAGGTCTCGCGGTAGGCGGGACGGTAGGTCGGAAAATGCTGGCCTGCCGTGACCGTCACCTGGAGCGGAGCCCCGAACTGTCCTGACTGCAAGGCCGCGCGCATGGCCTGCAAGGCCGGGTGGGCCCGGTAAACAAAAGCGACGGAACAAACGAGGGATTTCTCCCGCAGAAGTGAGCGCAACTCTGCAAAACCGGTGAATCCGGTCGAGAGCGGTTTTTCGATCAGCACATGGAGCCCGGCTTCGGCACACTGGCGGGCCAGCGCGAGGTGGAGGTGGGCTGGAGCGGCGATCACGGCGGCGTCCCATGGGTGGGTCAAGGCCTCTTCCAGGCTGGCATGGTGACTGCAGACCGGGTAGCGATTGGCGATGATCTCGCCGAGGTCACCCCGGGGTTCGCAGAAGCCCACGGCAGCGCGGCCGGTCTGCAGAAAACAACGCAGGTGACGCTCCCCGATGGAGCCAGTGCCGAGGATGAGGATGCGGAGCATGTCGTGAAGAGGGGTGGGATGATTGGGCAGGAGGATCCCGCAGACAGTGAGATCAGTGTTTCTTCAGAAAGTGCCGGCCAGTTTGCGTCCGATCCAGAAAACGGCGAGCAGGAGGAGCACGAAGCCCGCCCAGAGGGGATGCGCCCAGAGGAGGAGCCGGCGATCTTCAGGTTCCGGGTCAGGGAGCGCGGAGACCGCCGCGAGGACGGAGGCCGGATCGGGCTTCTCGATGAGCTGTCCCCTGGTCAAGAGGGCGATCTCGCGGAGAACATCAAGGCGTGCCGGTTGTCCCAGTTTTTCGCGGCTTGAGCCCTGCACCGAGACGGTGGTTTCGAGGGTGGACGCATTTTCCGCACAGCTCAATTGGATGCGGTGCTCTCCGGGCTCGGTCGGGGTGAATCCTCCGGTGAAGAGGCCCCAGGCTTCCTCGCCGGCGGGGGAGAGTCGCACGGTACTGGTTTTGCCGGAGGGCGTGGCGATCTGGGCAACCACGGAGCCTTCCCGAAGGGGCTCGCCTCCCGGACTCATGGCGTTGGCATTGAGTGTCAGAACATCCCCGGTGCGCGGGCGGTCGGGCGAGTAGAAAAGTCGCAGGGAGTCGCCTTGGGCCATCCCTCGTTGATAGGCCATCCACCGCACCACCTGTCCCCAGAACCGGTAATGGTATTTGTCCTCCACCCCGCGGCGCCAGCGCCACGCCCCATCGGAGCCCATGAAGAGGATTTTTCCCGCGCCGAAGGTTTTGGTGACCAGCAGTGGCACCCTTCCGAACCGGGTGCTCTCGGAGCTGTGCGTGGCGAGGATTTCCGTGCCGGCTTTGGCCCGGAGCGCGGGAGCATACCATTGGAAGCCCGGCAACCCGGCCCAGACACGGGCACTTTCCGCATCGGTGTCCTCCAATTTGGTGAGCAGGCTGCGCATACCCAGCTCGGTGAGGGCATAGCGGCCCGGCGAGGCACTCCCCCAGCCCCGGGTTTGGGCGGTGTCCAACACCACGGGGTAAAGCTCCTCCAGTGCGGTTCCGGCGAAGGAGCTTTGGTAGCCGTGGAACCCGGGAAGGAAGACCAGTCCGGAAGCCTGGTCCCTCACCAGACGAGCCAGCGCGGCGACCTCATCGGTCGTCAACTGGCCCTCCTGCACCCCAACGTCGCCCACGAAAACGACGTCGTAGAAGGGGAGTTTGTCGGACGGGGGAAAGGCCTCCAGATAGCCGCGCCCATCACCCATTTTTCCCAGACCGGGATGGAACAGCACGCAATTGACCGCCACCCCGGGATCACGCTCCAGCGCGTTGCGCAGATAGCGGAACTCCCAGCGCGGGGTCGATTCGATGACGAGGACCCGGAGTTCTTCTTTGCGGATCGCGACCGGGGCTTCGAGGACGTTGTTGGCGGGAAAGCGGTCGCCTCCCACCACAGGGATGGAGAGTTTCAACGTCACGTCGCCCGTGGCGCCGGGATTCCACACCAGAGTGTCCTGCAGGCGGCCCATGGCGGGCAGGACCAGATCTTTGGTGACCAGTTCGCCGGTGCTCGAGGACATTTCGATCGTCACCGGTTGCTCCCTGGGCAGGCTGCTTTCAATGGCGAAGGGCACCCGCAGGGGCTTGCCGGCGACCCCATAGGCCGGAACATCAAAGCTGGTCAGTTCGATGTCCGGGAGTCTCGATTCGGAGCCGACCGGGACCGTGAAAACCGGGGCCCCGCGCACCCGGAGTCGGGTCGCCGCCTGGCTCGGAGCGCCTCCGGTGTTCCAATCTCCGTCGCTGATGAGGAGCACTCCGCGGAGCCGGGGATGGGCTTCCAGCACCTTGGCAAGCGCTCCGTTGAGGTCCGTGCCCTGATCAGCGGGATCCAGCGTGGAGGAAAAGGTGTCAAAAACAAGGTCGAGGCGGCCCGAGAGAGCCGTCCACAGGGCGGGATCGGCGAGAGGACCGGCGGCTTCCGCACGGGTTCCGGCATCGGCTCCGGGGCGGGCCGGGTCGGTGACATCCCGCGTCTCCATGCTGTGGGACACATCGCGCAGCACCGCAAACGTCGGCAAATGATCGGGGAGAAACCGCTCACGCCATTCTGGTTGGTTCAGGGTGATGGCAATGGCCACGGCAATGAGGACACGCAGGCACTCCAACCAGGCCACGCCACGACGTCTCCCGCTGCGGCGCCAACCCAGGATTGCGAGGACGAGAACGATGAGGACAAAACCGATCGAAAGACCGAGCGAGAGCGCGGTCGGCTGGAACACGAGAGTGGCGTTGCTGGCGGAGCCGGGATTCATGCCGCGGAAGTGGGGACAGGCTTGGTGTCGGTGGGCAGACCGGACTTCTGCTCCGCCCGGAAAGCGTCGCGTCGGGAGGGGAGGCAGAGCAGCGCTTCTCCGATCAGGGCCAGGGCCATGAGGATGAGAAACGTGCGCCAGATTTCATTGGTCAGGCTGCGGCCGCTCTCGGCCGTGTCATCGATGCGGCGGTATTCCAGTCCGGCGAAAAGCTGGTCGAGCTGGGCATCGCCCAAAGTGGCACCAGCGTCCTCGGTGAGAGGCCGATTCAGGGCCATGAGACGGGTCCCGTCAGAAAGGATGCCGGCGCGGAGGCCGAGCAGGGCCCGTCCGAGTCCGGCTTCGGGGGATCCAGGATCAGACGGTTGGCCGGAGGGAGCGGCGGATTCTTCCACCAGCCGCCATGGAGGAGTGTCCACTGAAGTGGCCCCAAGCGATCGGAGCGAGGCTTCGCGCTGCTGGGCATTGCCCAAAGTCAACACGCCGCTCTGCAGGGCGCGTTGCAGCATGGCGAAGAGAACCACCCCGTCCCGGGCCAGGTTGGATTGGCCCGGCTCAGGCAGGGCACCACAAAAATAAACCCCGCCGCGGCCGGGTCCGGAGGAAGCCGCCCGCACCAGGAGTGGCTCGCCGCCAGGGAGGCGTGCCAAAGGAATGGAGTCTCCCCGGATGAGACGCTGTCGTGCGATCTCCAGTTCCCCCACCGGCAGGGCTTCGCCGGAACGCGCATTGGCGAGCAGTCCCTCATCGGTGCGCCACCATTCCGGTTGCCGGTCTGTGGCGTCGAGGTCTTTCCATGGGCCCCAGCTCAGCCCAAAAATCCCTTTCTCTTCAGTGGAACTTGGGTCCCCGGCAGTGTCCGATGGGGGAGGGAAGAACACGACGGAACGTCCTGCGGCGACGTGGTTTTCCAGCTGCTGGGTGAGAATGTCATCGGCAAGGGGCAACGGGGCCTGCCAGAGAACCAACGCGGCGCGGTCCCACTCGATGCTGGCAACCTGCGCCGGAGCGTGAACGATGGCTTCGTTTTTTCGCCCCGCTTCCAGAGACGCGGAAACGACGGCCCGCAGCGGACCGATCGTGGCGGCATCCTCCGAAACAATGACCGTGCGTGGCACCGGAGGCTCGTCGAACACAAAATGAAACGAGTTGTCCCGCAGGTTGGCATCCGCCGGCAGTTCCACCCGGCCCCAGCCCCGTTTGGCAGATTGGTCGATCGGCACGGTGTGCCCTTGGACAAGCGCTTCCTGTTCGGTCAATTTCACCTCCATTGTTGAGCGGGTCCCGTTGATGACCACCTGAACCGGCACCGAGAGCGGTGCGACGCCCGGTTCCCGGCGTTTCACCCGGATGTCAAAGCTCAGCTCGGCGCGCCCACCGGTGTCCCGGCGGATCACGTTCTCCACCGAGACGGAGAGGTTTTCCCCGGAGGCCTGTCCATAGGCCAAGAGGTGGAAACGCACCGCCTTGAGGCCGGCGAAGGCCGACCGGAGGGCCTCCCAGCGGCCGCTGGTGGGATCCCAGTCCGATTGCCGGAGATCGCTCGCGATCCAGACATCGACCCTGCCCAGTTGGTTTTTGGTGATGAAATCAAGTCCTGCCTGCGCGAGTGCGGGCAGGTCGGCGGCAGTGTCCGTGGCCGCCGACTGCGGAACATCAGTGAGGGCTTCAGGGCGGTCCAAAGCGAGCGGTTCCAGCGTGGCGCTGTCGATCAGGACGACCCGGGCCTGCTTTCCGAACATGTCCAGCACCGCCTCCGAGACCTTGCGCAGCGCGGCGGCCCGCTTGGTTTCCGTGCCCGCGAGATTCTTCTCCTCCATGCTCGCCGAACGGTCCAGCAGCACCAGAATCGCATCGGGAGCCCCACCGGTGAGGCCCAGCCAACCTCCCGCAAGGGGGCGGGCAATGACCGCGATGAGGGTGAGGACTGCGAGCACCCGGAGCGACAGAATGAGCACCTGACGCAGGCGGGAAAGGCCGCGGTTCATCCGCTGGGCCGCGAGGAGAAACATCATCGCGGCCCAGCGCACCGTGCGGCGTCGGTGCAGGTGGATGAGATGGATGATCACCGGAAGCGCCGCGAGGGGCAGTCCGAAAAGCAGGAGTGGCTCAAGAAAGCTCATCGTTTCTCAACAATCCGGGCCGGGGCCTAGCGGGCGGCGCGTTTCGGGGTGCGCCCGAGGAGGAAGCGGGCCAGCACTTCTTCGTAACGTTCGTGCAGTTTGACCCGGTGGTAGTCGATGCCGGTGGTGCGGATGATTTCGTCCAGAGCGATCAGATAGGCATGGACCGCCTCGCGATACTGCCGGGCCACATCGGAGGGATCGGCGAGGATCGGTTCGCCTCCTTCGAGATCAACGAAACGCGCTGGACGGTCGAAATCGAAGTCGATTTCCTGTTGGTCGAGAAGGTGAAACACCGCCACATCGTGCTTGCGGTAACGGAGATGCTGCATCGCGGGTCTCAGCTCGGCGGGGTCCACAAACAGATCGGAAATGATGACCACCAAAGCGCGCTGGGGAACACGCTCCGCCGCATTGTGGAGGGCCTCCACCAGCGTGGTGCCGCCTCCCGGTTCCAGGTCGGAAATCTGGTCGAGCACCACCCCGAGATGGGCCGCGCCGCGACGGGCCGGGATCTCACGGGCGTGCTTTTCCCCGACCGACCAGAGTCCCACCGCGTCGCCTTGGCGGGCTGCCAGAAAAGCGAGGGTTCCTGCAAGACGGCGGGCGAAATCGAGTTTGGTGGCCGCATTCTCGCCGAAGGCCATCGATCCACTGCTGTCCACGATGAGACAGAGCCGGAGATTGGTGTCGGCTTCGAATTCCTTGATGTAAAACCGGTCGGTGCGGCCCCAGGTGCGCCAGTCGAGGCGGCGGGTGTCATCGCCCGGGACGTATTTCCGGTACTGGGCGAACTCCAGACTGGAGCCCTTGACCGGACTGCGGTGACGGCCCGAGACACTCCCCAGCATGGCAAACCGGGCGTAAAGCGGCAGACCCATGAGCTGGGCCATGGCTTTGGGGTCGAGAAAATCGCGCTTCTGCATGAACGGTAGGACTGGCCGGGAATGTCTTTAGATGATCCCCGGGCGACAATAACCTCAGAATGGGGCCCGGGAAGCAAGAAAAATCCGGAAGGCGATCAACCCACCGGCAGACGATCCGCGGACCTGTGGAAGATGGATTGAAAAAGGGAGGAGTCCGCGGCATTGGCGCCATCGCGGCCCGAAGGCGGGCTTGCGCGGGTTGGACGCCCGGCGCAATGGCCTTATGTTGTCATCATGCACTCCCGCCTGCCGCCTCCTGAGTCAGTCCGTCAGCTAACGCGCCGCTCCCTGCTAGGGCGGGGCGCGCAGGGATTGGGGGGGCTGGCGTTGGCGTCGCTTCTCGAGCCGGATCTGCTCCGGGGAGCTTCCGACCGATGGAGCGGGGCGGTACCCGCCGGGCATTTCCCCAGCAAGATTAAACGCGTCATCTGGCTCACGATGGCCGGCGGTCCTTCCCATCTGGAAACCTTCGACTATAAGCCCAAGCTTGCCGCAATGGATGGCAAACCCATGCCCGAGAGCATGACCAAAGGCCAGCAGATCGCCCAGCTCCAAGGCAAGCCGTTGGTTTGCTTCGGGCCCCAGCTCCCGTTCAAGAAGTTCGGTCGGAGCGGTCTGGAAATGTGCGCCTTGTTTGAGCAGCTTGGTTCCGTTGCCGACGATCTCTGTATCGTGCGGAGCATGACCACCGAGGCCATCAATCACGACCCGGCTCACATGTTTTTCAACAGCGGCTCCCAGATTGCCGGGAGACCCAGCATGGGGGCCTGGGTGACCTACGGGCTGGGCAGTGAGGCCGCGGACCTTCCCGGGTTCGTCGTGCTTACTTCGTTGGGAAAAGGGGGGCAAAACCAGCCCATCGCCGCCCGCCAGTGGAGCAGCGGCTTTCTCCCGAGCCGGTTCCAGGGAGTGCAATTGAGGAGCAAAGGGGATGCCGTGCTCTATCTCGGCAATCCGGCCGGCATTTCCCGCGACCGTCAGGGGGACGTCATTGACACGGTGAACCGGCTCAATGCCCGTCATCAGGATGCCGTGGGTGATCCTGAAATCGGAACGCGGATTTCCCAGTATGAGATGGCTTTTAAAATGCAGGCCAGTGTTCCCGGCCTGATGGACGTCACCGGCGAGCCGAAATCCGTGATGGATCTCTACGGTTGCCAGCCTGGGGACGGATCCTTCGCGGCAAACTGTCTGCTCGCGCGGCGTCTCGCGGAACGCGGGGTCCGCTTTATGCAGCTCTACCACAAAGACTGGGATCATCATGGCGGCGTCAAGCAGGGGGTGGAGCTCAAGGCCGCGGAGATCGACCGCGCCTGCATGGCCTTGATCACCGATCTCAAGCAGCGCGGTCTTTTCGAGGACACCCTGATCGTCTGGGCCGGTGAGTTCGGACGCACTCCCATGAGCCAGGGCGGCAGCGGGCGCGACCACCACAACAAGGGGTTTTCCATCTGGCTCGCGGGCGGCGGCATCAAGGGCGGCATCAGCCACGGGGCGACAGACGAGCTGGGCTATGCCGCGGTGGAGAATGTTTTCAATGTCCACAAGTTGCACGCCACCATGTTGCAGCTCATGGGTGTTGACCATGAACGGCTCACCTACAAATTTCAAGGGTTGGATTTCCGACTCTCCGGGGTCGAGCCGGTGAAGCCGGTCTGGGACATCATGGCCTAAACGTGGACCCCATCCGGTTGCGTGGGGCCGCCAAAGGAAAGATTGACCCATCCCGTCGGTGTCGGCAGACTGATGGAACCATGAGCCGGACCAACGACCATTTTCAGGATCTCTTGCTGCAATTTTCCCAGGAGAACGACGCTCCGCAGCGCAAGGCCATCGAGAAGAGGGTCTGGGAAGAATTCGGAGCCTCCCTCACCGTGATGGTGTTGGACATGTCTGGATTCACCGAATTGTCGCAACGCCATGGCGTGGTGCACTACCTCTCAATGGTCCGGCGCATGCAGCTCACCGCACGGCCCATTATCCAGGATTTCCTGGGGCGGGTCATCAAATTCGAGGCGGACAACTGCTTTGCGGTGTTTCCTGACGTGGTCTCAGCCATCCGGGCCTGCATTGCGCTGAATCATGCGTTCGACGCCGCCAACGTGGTGACCGAGGACGAACTCGACATCCGGATCTCCTGTGGTATTGATACAGGTCGGATTCTTCTGATCGGGGATCACGACTTCTTTGGCAATGCCGTGAACCGTGCCAGCAAGCTTGGCGAAGACATCGCCGGGACGGGAGAAATCCTTGTCACCCAATCCGCGCTGGACGCCATCACGGGATCGGTGGAGTTCACCTGGGAACTGATGACCCTGAGCATTTCCGGCATTGAACTGCCCTCCGCCCGGATCGTGTATCATCAGTCACCCAGGATCTGATGCCCGGACGGTTGCGGCCAGTTCTTGTGTTAGTGCTCCCGGATCAATTCCAGAAAGGGAGCGAGGAATCGCTCCGCCTTTGCGGTGCCGATGCCGGGGATCGTGAGCCCTTGTTCTATGGTTTGCGGACGGAGGCGGGTCAGGGATTCCAGTGTTTTGTCCGTGAAAATGGCAAATGCCGGGAGGTTGCCCTGTTCCTTCGCGAGACGCAGGCGGAGAGCTCGCATTTTTTCGAAGAGGGCGGCGTCAAATCCCACTTCACGGAGGACCACGGGTGTTTTGCTTGATTTCCCTTTCCGGGTCTTGGCGGGATGGGCGGCCGGCGCGGTTTCCGGCCAGTGCATACGAAAATCGCGGCCTCCCCGCATCGCCTCCGCCCCCCGGGACGTCAAAGCCACCAGAGGGTAGGCTCCCCGTTCGGTGAGCAGGAGTCCCGACTTTTCGAGCTCATTGAGCAGCGCATAGACGAAGGCCGTGCCTTCGGCTTTGAGGATACCGTAAGTGCTGAGTTGGTCGAGGCCTGCCGAAATGACCTCACTAGCCTGGCTCCCGGTGAGCATTTGGACGATCTTGCCTTTGCCGAAGCGGGGCTCCCAACCGGTGGAGGTGCGACGGGAGGCCCGGGCCACCCCCGCGAGGGCTTTCTGGACGAGGAGAAGTTCGGATTCGGTGAGGGAGCGGAGGCTCCCGGAGTGGCGGCCGGCGCACTGGTCGCAGGTGCCACAGGGGGACGATTCCTCCTCGCCGAAATAGTGCAGCATCCACTCCTGCCGGCAACCGGCGCCGTAGGCGTATTTCACCATCGATTCCAGTTTGGCATGGTCCCGGCGGGACTTTTCCATGAGGGCGGCCTCATCCAATTCCAGCCGGGCTCCGGAGACCTCGGGACGGAGCAGCCGGGTGCCCCGGGTGCGCTCCCCGGCGACGTCGAATCGCATGATGTGGCCATGTCTCCCCAGTATGCTGAGAGCCGAACTGACGCCCATATCATTTTTGGCCCCGACGGAGGCCGCGAGATCCCGGATCGGGACGAGGGCCACACCATCCGTGGCGTGGGCTCGCAGGATGTCGTAAACATGGCGGATCAACGATGGCGGCGGATTGGCTCCCTCGATGAAAAATTCCTGGGTGGAGGTGTCCGCATAGTTGAACAGCAGTTCGCAGAAACCGGGTTCGCCGTCCCGTCCGGCGCGTCCTGCTTCCTGGTAATAAGCCTCCGGACTGCCCGGGACATCAAAATGGGCCACAAACCGGACGTCGGAACGGTCGATGCCCATGCCGAAGGCGTTGGTCGCCACAGCGACATCACGCTTCCGGTTGAGGAAGGCATTCTGCGCCTCCTCGCGTTCCCGGTCATCCATCCCGCCATGATAAGCCACCAGTTTCACGCCGAGTGAGGTGAGGGAATCGGAGACCTCTTCGACGCGCTTCCGGGTGGCGCAATAGACGATTCCGGTGCCATGCTCCTCGACAAGCGCTTCAAGTCGCTGGTATTTTTGGGCGTGGTTGTCGCACTGGGTGACGCGGAAGCTCAGATTGGGTCGCGAGAAGCCGGTGACGGTAATGAAGGGATCCGACAAACCGAGGATCTCGATGATGTCGCGGCGGACCTCGGGGGTGGCGGTGGCGGTGAAGCCCGCCGTCTGCGGATTCCCCATCGCCTGACGGGCCTGTCCGAGTCGCAGATAGTCGGGACGGAAATCGTGTCCCCACTGGGAGAGACAGTGGGCTTCATCAATCGCCAACAACGCCACCGGGACTTCGCGCAGAGACTGGCAGAAGGCTTCGCTGCGGAAACGCTCGGGGGCGATGTAAACGAGTTTGTAGGCTCCCTCGCGCATCTGGCGGAGCCGGTCTCGCTGTTCGGGGAGGGAGAGGGTGCTGTTGATGACGGTCGCCGGAATGCCGCGCCGCTCCAACGCATCGACCTGGTCTTTCATCAGGGCAATGAGCGGGCTGACGACGAGAGTCACGCCATCCAGCATGAGCGCGGGCAGTTGGTAGCAGAGGGATTTGCCCCCGCCGGTGGGCATCACGACCAGGGCGTCGCGACCCTCGGCCAGGGCTTCGACGACGGGCAATTGACCGTGACGGAATTCGCGGAATCCAAAATGCCGATCCAGCGTCTCGAGAGCCGCTTCGGCGGTTGACGGGACGCCATCAGGGGCTTCCCCGGAAAGGGAATCGGGTTTGGCAGATCCGGAGGCACTCGGCATGCTTGTTGATAGCCTCCGTGAGCCGGACCGACAAGGGAGAAAAGAGGTTCCGGAGCTCGGAAGGGCAACCCGTGGCGGCATTCCACGGGATGGATGCGGGGGCGGAAATGCGCCAGCCGCGGACTGCCATTTTTGGTTGTCAAAAAGGATTCCTTGTGTCAAATTATGTGCTGATGAGACTCAATCGCAATAGCGCTCTTGCCGGTGTCGGCTTCTGCACCGTCTCCGACCTGTCTCCAGGCTGCGAAGGGGTGATCAGTGGATTTTTGAATCGGGATGTCGCCCTGCGGCGTTTCCGGGAAATGGGACTTGTCGAAGGCACCGGTGTCCGAGTGGTGCGCAAGGCTCCTTTTCGCGGTGCCATCGAGATCGCCGTCCGCGGCGCGAGACTTTCGATTCGCAACGAGGCTGCCAGCCAGATCGCGGTGCGCCTGGTGGGGGAGCTGGAATGACCGGCCGCTCCCCTTCAGGCCGGGGCCAAAAACCCGCCGGTGACAAGGCTTCCGACGCTCCGAGGACGTTTGCTCTGGTGGGGAATCCCAACAGTGGCAAAACCACGCTGTTCAATTCGCTGACCGGTCTCCGGCAGAAAGTGGGCAACTACCCCGGCGTGACAGTGGAGCGTAAAGAAGGAGTCTGCTACGGTCAGCATGGCGAAACCTACCGCATCATCGATCTGCCGGGGTCCTACAGTCTTCACGTCCATTCTCCTGATGAGGAAGTCCTGCGCGATGTGCTGCTGGGGCGACGGTCGGACACCCCGGCGCCCGACGCCGTGATTTGTGTCGCCGATGCTTCCAATCTGGACCGGCACCTCTATCTCGTTTCTCAGGTCGTGGAACTGGGGCTTCCCACGATCGTCGTCCTGAACATGATGGACATCGCGGAGTCTCGCGAGATCGCCGTGGATGCTAAAGCATTGGCAGAGGAACTGGGAGTGCCCGTCATCCCGATGCAAGCCAATACCCGGGAAGGTCTCGTGGAACTGCGGTTGGCGATGAGCCGGACGGATTTGCCGGCAGGGAAACACCGGGTGGCGCTGCCTGGGTCGGTCCCTGCGGAGATTGCGATGGACCGGTCGCAGCTTTATTTGTGTGAATGCGGCAAGCCGTTGCAGAAAGATCTGATCGATCCCGCGGCCTGGCAGGACGAAGTCATCGCGACGCGTTATGCCGAAGTGGACCGGCTCTGTGCCACCGCGACCCGTCACGGGGAGCGACCCCGGCTCAGCACGACGGACCGTATCGACCGGTGGCTGCTTCACCCGTTTTTTGGTCCCGCCGGAGTCTGCCTCGTGCTGGGGCTGCTGTTCTATCTCGTCTTTGCGGCGGCGGAGGGCCCCATGCACGCCATTGAGGGGCTGTTTACTTGGCTGGCCAACCTGGTCGGAGGCATTCTTCCGGCAGGGGACTTTCACGATCTCGTGACCGATGGCATCATCGCCGGAGTGGGAGGGGTGCTGGTTTTCCTCCCCCAGATCTTCATTTTGTTCTTTATCATCGGTCTGATGGAGGACACGGGATACCTCTCACGGGTCGCCTTCATCATGGACCGCATCATGGGCATGGTCGGCCTCAATGGACGGGCTTTCATCCCGTTGCTCAGCTCCTATGCCTGCGCGGTGCCGGCCATCATGGGCGCCCGCACGATCGACAATCCCCGGGACCGTCTCGTCACCATTCTTGTCGCTCCCTGGGCCAGTTGTTCCGCCCGTCTTCCGGTTTATCTGTTGTTGCTCCCCCTCCTGGTGCCGGGCAAGCACCAGTTCCTTGCCTTGGCGGGACTCTACGGCCTCGGAACGGCGGGGTTGATGCTCTTTGCCTGGATTTTCAGCCGGTTCCTTGGTCGGGGCAATGCCATGCCGGCGGTGATTGAGTTGCCGGGATACAAGCGGCCCGATTGGCACAGCATTCTCCTCCAAGTCTGGCACCGGGTGCGGCTCTTCATTCGTCGTGCCGGCACGGTGATTTTGGCGGTCTCGATCCTGCTCTGGGTGGTGCAGACCTACCCCAAGGCTCCGCAGTTGGAAAAGGCCGCGCAGTTGGAGCAAAGCTATGCCGGCCGTCTCGGCAAGACCATCGAGCCGGTGATCGCTCCGCTCGGGTTTGATTGGAAAATCGGCATCGGCCTGCTTGCTTCCTTTGCCGCCCGCGAGGTGTTTGTTTCGTCGATGTCCATTTCCTACAGCATTCAGGAAGAAGACGAGGACATTGGCCTCCGCAAACTGCGCGAGAAGTTTTCCGAAGCCCGTCGTCCGGATGGCACGGCGGTCTTCAGTCCCCTGGTCTGTCTCAGCCTGCTGGTCTTTTATGTGTTCGCCCTGCAATGTGTCAGCACCGTGGCTGTGGTGCGGAGGGAAACCAACTCTTGGAGATGGGCCGGTTTCCAATTTTTCTGGATGACCGGCTCGGCCTATCTGGCGTCACTGCTCGTGTTCCAGATCGGGCGGTGGCTGGGTTTCAGCTAAGGCCTCCGGAACGGGAACCCTCCCATCCATTCGATCTCCGGGGGAAACACCTGCGTCACGCTGGAAGGATTGGTCTCGAGACGGTTCCGTCGCATTTCCTGAAGCCGCTCCCGTTCGATCTGGTAGCGCCGGCGCCGGCTTCCGGATTCGATCAGAGAGGTATCCCGATCTTCTCTCACCCGTTCCAGAAAGGCGGTCTGGGAGGGGGAATAGAGGGCATTCCAGCCGAGGTTGACATCGATGAGATCGGTGTCGGCCCTGCCCGTGAGAGGGGCCACGGCCACGTGGCAACCGAGTTCGATGGCCCGGGCCGAAGCGCACCGGTTCACCCGTTCGGCCCCCAGGCAGGTTTCGGTGGCACTGGGTACCAGGATCAGGTCCACTCCCGATCCACGCAGGGCGGCGGAGATTTCCGGGATTTCAATGTCGAGACAGACCAGCACCGCGAGGGTCAGTCCCCGGAAAGAGAGTAGTTGAAGGCTGTCTCCGGGCGACAATCGGATGGCATGGGGCTCCTGAGGATGAGCTTCCCACGGGGTGAGATGCAATTTGTCCTGATGGGTCGGGGTTCCTTCGAGGAGAAGGGGCGCGCGGTTCCTCCACTCGGTGTCACCCGTTCCGTTCTGGATTTCGCAGGGACAGGTGCCGAAGACCACCAGTCCGCGGGAAAGGGCGGGATCTTCCACCAAACTCGGCCAACCCTTTTGCCAGAACCATTGCCCCACCCGGGCGACATCGTCCACTGCCCCGGAATGTGACTGTCGCAGCATTGGGGCCAGACCCATCCAGCAGAATTCCGGAAACAGCACCACATCGGCACCACTCTCCAGCGATGCGACGGCATGGTCGCGCATGGCGCGGCAGGCTTCCTCCGCGCTGATCCGAGGTTCCCCGGGGTCCCAACTCCAGATGTCCAGTGTCAGCATGGCCACTCCTTCACCCAGAAAGTGAGCCGTTTGGGGCTCTCCTCGGATTCCCCGATTTCCTTCCAAACAAACTCACTCTGCAACTCCGGCTGGCGTTGGTACCCCTGGGACTGCCAGAAGGTGTCCAGCGACCGGTACCCGTCCGGGCGCAGGGGATGATTGTCCGGCCGGTCCACGGCACAGAACACGGTCAGGCGGAATGGACCCATCGCCCGGGCATGGGCTTCGCGGCGACGGAAAAACTCCTTGCCGACGCCGTGGCCCCGATACTCAGGCAGCAATATCGATTCACCGAAGTAAAACACCTCCTCCGGCGGGATCCCGGCTGTCAGGAAGGGAGCTTGAAATTCCGGGCCTTCGTCTTCCATGGGTAGACAGGTGGTGGCCCCGACAGGGCGGCCATCGTCCCGGACAAGGATCACGAGAGCCCTGGGGGAACGAGCGTAGGTCAGGAGATACTCGCGTTCGTAGGGCAACGACCCGTCATAAAGATAGGGATATTCCCGGAAAATGCGGATCCGGAGGCGACCCAGGTCGTCGAGATGGGGCAGGAGAGCTTCCCCACGCAGTTCAAGGTATTCCAGCATCGTTTTTGGATCGGAAGAGGTGCTTCAGGCTCCCAGTGCCAGATGATAAATGGCGAACCCTGCAAGGGCGAGGCAGAGTGGCGTGACGAACCTGCTGTGAAACCAGGGCCGGTGCCGCCAAGGTCTGGCAAGGAAAAATCCCGCGGCGAGGAAAACCAGAAATCCGAGCAAGATTCCCCCTAAAAACGCAAGGTGATGGGGTGGCGGAGAGGGAAGGAGACGGAACGAATCTCCCAAAACAAGGCCCACCATCAAAGAAAAGCCGAAAATCAACGGCAGGCGCCAGCGGGTCATGCCGGGATGGAAAAGCACCTCGACGGAGAGCCAGAGCAATCCGGCCGGCGCGAGACGACGCGCGAGAGGGGACAGGCTCGCTGGGTAGTCTGATCCGCCAGAGTGAGTCGTCCAGAAAAACGTGGCAAGGAGGCCCAGTAGAAAGATACCGGCCTGCCCGAGCAGGGTGCGTCCGGAGTCGTTCGCCAGAAGGAAGCAGAGCCCGAAGCACAGCACCAACCAGCCGGAGGTCTGGAGAAACCCCAGTCCCCGGATGAGAAAGCGGTCCGGAGTCCCGCTTTCCGTCCCACCTGCTGATCGGGGTGGTTCCGTTCCTGCGGCCTTGACGGGTGGTGCCGGAGCGGAGGCGGGGGCCGCGTCAAACGGGGATCCCTCGATGACCGGACGCAGGCTCTGGGGGCGGCTGAACTCACCGGGCAGCATCACCTCGAGACGGCGCGCTTCTTTGCCGTCCTTGATGACGAGCAAGACGACGGAAATTTCCGTGGTCTCGGCGACCCGGATCATGAAGTGTTCCGCCTCTGGAGGAAGGGAACCGGAGAGAGTTGTGATCACGGAAAGCCGCTGCATCTCGGGCGGAGCTTCTTTGTCCGGTTGGACCGTGGTCACTTCGATGCCCGGCTTGGCGATCTGGTCGTCAAAGTAGACTTGGATGGACTGTTCCGCGAAATTGCGGGCCGCGGTTTCCGGCGGCAGTTGTTCATTTTGCACCACCGTTTCTGAGGGCTCGACGCCCATGGCCATTTCCAATTGGTAGGTGCGGCCCTGGGTGTCGATCCTCGCCACCGCGGAGACAGCCGTGACTTTGTGCGCCCGGGCGTCTCCGGGCAGCAGCCCAAGGCAGATGGCGGTGAAGGAGAGAAGCCGGAGGCGCATGGACAACATGGGGGTCAGTCGAAAATTTTCCCGGGATTGAGGAGGTTGCCGGGATCCAGGGACTGCTTGATCTGGCGCATCAAACGGTAGCTGCCGGTGTCGAACTGCCGGGATAGGAACGGCTTTTTCGCCAGGCCGATGCCGTGCTCCCCGGTGATCGTTCCCCCCAGTGAGATGGTGTAGTCAAAGATCTCTGACATCGCCTCCTCGACCCGTTCCATTTCCGCTTGGTCGCGCTCGTCGGTGAGGAAGGTGGGGTGGACATTGCCATCACCGAAGTGGCCAAAGGTGGCGATTTCCAACTGGTGTCGCGCGGCCGTTGCCTCGATGAAACGGACGATTTCCGGCAGCCTGCTGCGGGGGACGGTGACGTCCTCCAGAATCGTCGTGGGCCGCAGCCGGGCGAGCGCGGCGAAGGCACTGCGGCGGGCCGTGGCCAGCTTCGCGGCTTCCTCCGGGGTAGCCGCGACCCGGACCTCAATGGCGTTGTTCTGGCGGGCGATCTCCGCCATGGCCGCGGTTTCGTCCTCCACCACCGCAGGATGTCCGTCCGTTTCCATCAATACCACCGCGGCGGCATCCGTGGGGAGACCGACTTTGGCGAATGCTTCCACGCAATGGCAGGTCTTGCGGTCGAGGAATTCCAAGGTGCAGGGAATGATGGGGCGGGCAATGATGTCCGAAACCGTGCGGGCAGCCTCATCCAGCGTCCGGTAGGTGGCGAGCAGGGTGCGACGGGCGGCCGGTCTCGGGAGCAGTTTGAGGAGCACCCGGGTGATGATTCCGAGGGTGCCTTCCGAACCCACAAAAAGGTCTTTCATGGAGTAGCCGGCGACGTCCTTGACGCATTTCGAGCCAAGCCAGGCCACGGAACCGTCGGCCAGCACCACTTCCAGTCCCATCACATAATCCCGGGTCACCCCGTATTTCAGACCCCTCAAGCCACCCGAATTGTTTGCCACATTCCCACCGATCGTGGAAATGCGCTGGGAACCGGGATCGGGCGGGTAAAACAATCCCAAGGGGACGCACTGCGCATCGATGTCGGCGGTGATGACTCCCGGTTCGCAGAGCAGTGTCAGGTTCGGGGCATCGATTTCGAGAATCCGGTTGAGCCTGACCAGGCACACGACGAGGCCCCCCGGCACCGGATGGCTGCCTCCAGAGAGCCCGGTGCCGCTGCCGCGCGTCACGACGGGCACCTGGTGGGCTTTGGCGAGACGCATGATGCTGGCCACCTCCGCGGTCGTGCCCGGCAAGACCACGGCTTCGGCCGGTGCCTTCATTGCCGCCGTGCCGTCAAACCCATAGGGAATGACATCTTCCGGTTCGGTCAGGACATTCCCCTCACCACAAAGGCCGCGCAGGGAATCAAGAAAAGAAGGGGACATGGGAGGAGAATCGGGAAAGGGACCACGAGGCATCAGGTCGCGGGCACCGTGCCACACCTGGGACAGGCTTCGACCCAGTGGCCGGGCGCCACTTCGGCAAGCGGGGGACGGTGGTCTTTCATTGCCTGGGTATGCTCCAGGCCGGAACGTTCCCAGAAACGGCAGCCTTCATTGAGGTTCCGGAGTGATGGGACCTGCCCCGGAATGGTACTGAGGCGCGTCTTGGGAGGATGATCAAGTCGCGGGATGCTCTGGAGCAGGCCGCGGGTGTAGGCATGGGTGGGGGAGGAAAAAATGAGGCCGACCGGGGCTTTTTCCACGATGCGGCCGGCATACATCACCGCCACCTCGTCGCACATCTCCGCAATCACTCCCAGATCATGGGTGATCAACAGCACGGACATGCCATTCTCTTTCTGCAGGTCTTGAATGAGCTGCAGGATCTGGGCCTGCACGGTGACATCGAGCGCCGTGGTCGGCTCGTCGGCGATGAGCAACCTTGGATCGCAGGAGAGGGCCATGGCGATCATGACCCGCTGGCGCATGCCGCCGGAGAGCTGGTGGGGGTAGTCATTGACCCGTTGCTCCGGAGCGGGAATACCCACTTTTTTGAGCAGATCGATGGTTCTGCGGTCCGCTTCCGCCTGCGGAAGTTTCTTGTGGCGGCGCAGGACTTCGGAAATCTGCCGCCCCACTTTCCAGACAGGATTGAGCGCCGTCATGGGTTCCTGAAAAGCCACGCTGATTTCGCCTCCCCGGACCTGGTAGAGCCGTTCGAGCGGGGCTTTGACGAGGTCTTCCTTTCCGAAGAGGATTTCACCCTGGAGAATCCGTCCCGCGGGCTGTTGCAGAAGACGCAGGATGGCCATGGAAGTCACCGTTTTTCCGCAACCGGACTCCCCGACCAAACCCACGGTCTTGCCGGCGGGAATGTCAAAGCTGACGCCGTCCACCGCGACCACCTGGCCGTCGTCGGTGTCGAACCCCACTCTCAAGTCCCGGACCCTGAGCAGATCATTGGCGTCACTCATGGCTGCTTGTCCTCCTCCGGGCTTCCGCTTTTGACACGGTACTGGTCATAGACCTTCAGGACTTCGGGGTAGGTCTTGCCGGAGCGCATCGCGGCGAGGGTTTCCTTTTTGATGTCCTCATCCACCCACTGCACCCCCGCTTCCATGGCGTCGTAGGCGATTTTCACATTGAAAGTGTTGGCCGGAAACCTCACCCAGCGCCAGTAGCCGATGCGGTAATAATCCTGCACATAGCCGGGAATGAAAATGGCATCACGATGGATGAACTCCTCGCACTTGTGGGAAGCCTCGCGCATTTCCTCGATCGTGGTCGCGTTCCGCTGGATCGTGGCCCACTTGTCCATCTCCGGGTTGGCATAGCAGAAGAGGTTGTTGGTGTTGGTCTTCGGTGTTTTTCCGTCGGGCTCGTAGGCATCCTTGCTGTGGAAAAACTGGAAGTAGTCCATGAAAGGCGGATCCAGCCCAAATCCCGAGAGGGTGATGTCGTGCTGCTTCAAGGTTGCCTTTTTGAAGTAAGAGGTGCCGTCCACGCCGTCCAGCTTGTACTCCACGCCCACCTTGAGGGCCTCCTCCTTGAGGCGCTGCATGATCTTGTCGCCTGTCGCGGATTTAGGGTAGGTGATTTCAAAGGAGAGGCGTTGTTTTGCCGCATTGACCAGCACCCCGTCTTTTCCGGTCGAGGTGAAACCCGCCCTGGCGAAGGCTTCGCGGGCTTTCTGGGGGGAGAATTCCCGTGCTTTCAGCGTGGGGTGGGAGAGGTCTCCATACCCGTCCGCGAAGGTGCGCATGCGGGAGTAGTCGTTGCGCAGGTCGAATTCGATGACCTTGTCGAAATTGGTCGCGTAAGCGAGGCCGATGCGGACATCGAGATTGTTGAGGAGTGGCTTGCTGGTGTTGATGTAGAGCCCCCGGTTGACGCGGGGGTACTGGTTGTAGAATTTGGCCTTCTCGATGTAGCCGTTGAAGACCGGCTCGACGTCGGTTTTTTCATACCAGTACTCCGGGAGATTGAGGATGAAGGTATCGAGCAGTCCGACCTTGAACATTTCGAGCGCTTTCTCCTGCTCCCGGATCACCCGCATTTCGATGCGGTCCACGTTCCACCGGTTCTTGTAGAATTTCTTGTCCTTGGCCCACCAGTCGGTGACCCGGCTGAGAGTGATGGAATAGCCTTTCTTGACATCCTCCTCGTGAATGATAAACGCCCCGGTGGAAGGGCGGCTGCGCCAGTCATAGCGTTGCTCGAAGTCCGGTCCGAACTCCCGGTAGTAATGCCGGGGCGCCGCCGGGACGCTGGTGAAATAGGGGGTCAGAGGTCGGGCGTCGGCGACCGTGATCGACAGGGTGCGGTCGTCATATTTGGTGATGTTTTCGAACTGGGTGGCGTAGTACTCATTGCCGAACGGATTCGTCGGGTACTTGGAAAGTTGGAGATAGAACTGGAAAATGAAGTCATCCGCAGCCACCGGCACCCCGTCAGAGTAGGTGGCATCGGGATCGAGATGGTAGTACACGGTGCGGCGGTCCGCGCTCACCGCCCACTCCTTGGCGAGGCCGGGAATGACCGCCCCGGTGTCGGGGTGCAGGCCGGTCAGGCCGATCTCAATGTAGTCCCAGTGTTCGGAACGGAAGGAATTGTTCGAATTGGCCCCGATGACGCGCAGGGTGGGGGGGAACGCGAGCATGAAGTCGGTCAATTTGCCTCCCTTTTTGGCCGCATTGTCGCCGACTTCGGGTTCGCTCTGACCGTTCTCCCACACCAGGTCGGCCGGAACATCGGCGATGGTGGCAAACGTGAAAAACTCGGGATGGTCCAAACGGCGGCGCAGTTTCGTCAGGTCACGGCGCAGTTCCTCCAATTCGGCGGTCTGGGCGGGATCGGCCGCGAGGGCTTTTTCCTTGGGCTCCAGTTCAAGCAGAGTGGCTTTGGCCTCCTTGATGACCTGGGCGTTGTAGTCCTTGAGGAATGCCTCGTACTCGGCGGTGCAATCGTGGGGGGGGAATTCGTCCACCCGCGCACATCCCGCCGCCACCAGCATCGGCAGGAGGAGCAGGGAGGCACGGAAGCCGGCCCGGGTATGGACGGGGGGGCGACTCATTGGTAGTAGGCAAATTTTTTGGGATCGAAGGCATCGCGGATGGCTTCGCCGACAAAGGTGATTAGGGCGAGGACCACGACCATCGCGGCAAAGGCGGAACTGGCGATCCAGGGACTGCTCAGGTAGTCCACCCCGTCATCGAAGATGACCCCCCAGGAGGGGAACGTGTCAGGCAGGCCGAACCCGATGAACGCCAGAGCGGTGAGACTGAAAATGATGCCAGAGACATCGAACGGGATCAGGGTGACGATCGTGGCCAGCACGTTGGGCAGGATGTGGCGGAAGATGATCCGCGGATGCGAGGCCCCGATGACCTGGGCGGCTCCGACGAAAACACGCTCACGCTCCCGATAGGTGGAGGCCCGCAGATAGACGGCCACGCCGATCCAGGAAAACACCGCCATGATGCCGATCAGCTTGGGCACTGTGACATTCTCCCGGCCGACCATGGACACGATGATGACCACGAGATAGAGAAACGGGACATTCATCATGATCTCCATGATGCGCTGCACCGTCAGGTCATAGGTTCCGCCGAAATACCCCATGGTGCATCCGATGGTGATGCCGACGAGGTAGGTCAGCAGGAGATAGAACAGTCCCGCCTGCACATTGACCTGCCAGCCCCCGAAAATTTGCGCCGCCAGATCCCAGCCGCGGCTGTCTGTGCCGAGGTAATGCTTTTGCTTAGCCGAAGGGGGGAGTGGGGCATAGAGTGCGGCGACCCAGGAGGGCTCGGCCGCGTCCAGCGGATAAGCAGTCCGGTCGCTGCCGGTTGCCCAGGACTCCTCGGTGACTTCCCCGTGGGTGTATTCGCGGGTCACCAGACGGGTTCCATCGGGCAGGAAGGCTTCGAACCGGCCCTCAAGCCGCCCGCGGCGGAATCCCGCCTCCGCGAATCGCTGGCTCCGTTCCTGGTCATGGTAGCGACGGGCCGAGCCGGAGTAGGGTTGACTCTGGTCCTCCCGGTAATACAGACCGTCGGCGGCCTTTGTCACCAAGGCGGTTTGGGAAACGTCGCTGTCGAACACCGGATCCCAGGGAACCGGCGGCATGATCACCCAATTGCCCTTGTTTTCCTCGCGGAAACGCTGCTGCAGCTCACGGAAGTTCACTCGCTCGTCATTGCTCAACCCAAAAGCATCTCCAGTAGTGGGGATGGCATGGAAGGCGGGGAAGGACCAGCGCCCCTCGTAGCGGACCGCGATCGCTTTGCTCCCCACAACCAGAGAGTCGAGCATTGCGAGCAGCACCAGGACGCCGAGGATGAGGAACGAAACAAATCCGCGACGGGAACTGCGGAACCGCCGCCACTGCAGCCGGGACTGCGGGGACAGGGTCCGTCCGCCGCCCATGAGGACGAGGATGACCCCGCCGATCACGAAAAAAGAGCAGTTCCAGGCTCCGAGGTCCCCGTATTTGCAGGGCCAGTCGAGGAGGGGAAGCCTCAGGGAGGTCCACTCATGGAGGCAGTAGGACAGGATGCCCCATGCGATCAAAACGATACCTGACAGCCGGCTCATGAAGAAAACATCAACGGTAACTGACCCGGGGATCCGCCAGGGCAACAAGGAAGTCGGACACGATGTTGCCGATCAGCAGGAGGAGAGCCAGGACAGTAACCTGGCCCATGACCACGGGATAGTCGCGGGTCAAAAGGCCGTTGAAAACCAGCAGACCCATCCCGTCAATGTCGAACACCTTTTCGATGAGGAAGTTCCCGCCCACGAAGATGGTCAGCACACCCCCGAAGGTCGCCGCGACCGGGATCAGGGAGTTCCGCAGGGCGTGTTTGAAGACCGCCTCGCGGTGGGTCGCCCCGGTGGCCATGGCGGTGCGGACATGGTCGGCCGCGAGGTTGTCGAGCAGGTTGTTCTTCACCAGCATGGTGAGAAAGGCGAAAGCCCCCACAAGATAGCAGACCAGTGGCAGGGCCGCATGCTGGAAAAGGTCGGCGATTTTTCCCGGGAGGGACAAGGTGTCGAACTCCGCGCTGACAAAGCCCGCGATGGGGAACCATCCCCAACGGGCGGCAAAGAAGGTGAGCAGGAAAATGCCGAGCACGAAGGACGGGATGGAATAGCCGAGAAAGACCAGCACGGAAGTCACGGAATCGAGCAGGGTGCGGTGGCGGATCGCTTTGAGAACGCCCAGGGGAACGCAGACCCCGTAGGTGATGAGGAACGTCAGCACCCCGTAAAAGAGTGAGATCGGAACCCGCTGGGCGATCAACGTCGAGACCGGATCCCCAAAATTGGTGGAGCGCCCCAGATACCCCTGGAAAAGTCCCTCGAAGCGCGGCTGATAGATCACCGCCTGCCAGAAAAATTCCTCCTCAACTTTGTCCGCCGGCATTCCCATCCGCCTCGCATAACGGATTTTCTGGGACTCGGGCGACTCGATGCGGGCCTGCCATCCCGTGATGTTGGCGGTGCCAACCGGTTCCAGGGCAGAAACTCTCGGCCCGTCGCGGGTCACCCGGACCTTTTCCGTGGATCCCGGCAGTTGGATTTCGATGGAGGTCGCCTCCTTGTCGAACTTGCCCCGGGTCCGCTTGGTTTCCTTTCCGGCCACCCCGAGCCAGTTGAGGTAAGCGCGGGGAATGGATTTGTCGAAATCATACTCCTCTTCAAGCCGCAGCAGTTGGTCGGGGCTGAGACCTCCCCGGCTTTCCTTTCCGAGCTTGCCCGCTTCGCCTTTGGCACCCGACATGGCTTGGAGCATGGCATTCTCCAAGGGGCCGCCGGGAGTGAGGCGCGTCATTGTGAACACCAGCATCGTGATGCCCAGCAAGGTCACCGGGACCAAGAGCAGGCGGCGGATGAAATAGTCACGCATGGGGC
The DNA here is from genome assembly GCA_024233005.1 of Akkermansiaceae bacterium. Taxonomy (GTDB): domain Bacteria; phylum Verrucomicrobiota; class Verrucomicrobiia; order Verrucomicrobiales; family DEV007; genus JACKQE01. The sequence continues at coordinate 106,906 of JACKQE010000008.1, forward strand.
GGGGGAGACGGCAATCGGAGGGTGGCGGGGAGTGGGGAGATCATGTTCCCGAACCGGCCCGGGATCAACCCCCTATTTGCGGCATTCTCCCTTGCGCGGGAACCCGGGGAAGGATACGCTGGCGCGATGAGCCCGGACCCCACGATGCAAGGCCCTGCGAGGTGGCAACCCGATCCCTGTATCGGAGGATCCTCCCTGAACCGGTCCCGTCTCCGGCACGCATGAGATTCCTGTGGTCTGTTCGCCCCGCCGGAGCGGAAAGCCCGCCTTCCAGGGGGATCTCCGGAGGGATGGCCCTGCTCGTCCTGATCACTGGCGCCTTGGTCGGCTGCCAACGCGAGGACTTTGCCGCGCGCTGCGCCAAGGACGGGATCCTGCTCCTGGGCAACGGATCCGATCCCAAGGCGCTCGATCCGCAGTTGGTGGCCTCGGTGGGTGACAGCAACATCATGCGGACCCTTTTTGAAGGCCTCGTCTCCTATGATCCGTCCGACGACACCAAGCTTGAGCCCGGCGTGGCCGAGCGGTGGGAAAGCAATGATGACAAGACGGTGTGGACCTTTCACCTCCGGAGCACCGCGCGCTGGTCCAACGGAGAGCCGGTCACCTCCCGGGACTTCGTCTACACCTATCAACGCATGCTCGAGCCGCGCCTCGCCTCCCCCTACGCCTCGATGCTGTATCTCCTCAAAAACGGGCAGGCCTACAACGAGGAGAAAATCCGGGATTTCTCCCAGGTCGGGGTGAAGGCTCCCGACGACCACACCCTGGTCTGCACCCTTGAGATCCCGGCGGCGTATTTTCCACAGGTCGTGAAGCACACGTCCTGGTTGCCGGTCCATGGTCCGACCATCGAGCGTTTCGGCAGCATGACCGACCGTTTCACACTCTGGCAGCGCCCCGGGAACCATGTCTCCAACGGGCCTTTCCAACTGAAGAGCTGGCGGCTTTCGCATTCGGTAGTGGTGGCGAAAAATCCCCACTACTGGGATGCGGCCAAGGTCAGTCTGAACGAGATCCGGTTCTATCCTTACGAGACCTACACCGAGGAGCGCGCTTTCCGCGGTCACCGTCTCCATTACACCTACACCCTGCCGGCGGAGCTGATCCGCAAATACCAGACGCAGTCTCCGGAACTGCTCCGGATGGAGCCTTACTACGGAAGTTATTTTTTCCGGGTCAATGTGACGCATCCGCCGCTCGACAATCCCAAGGTGAGGCGGGCCCTGGCTCTCGCGATCGACCGGAAAAGCATCGTGGAAAACATCACCCAGGCCGGCCAGGCGCCCGCCACGGGCTTCACCCCGCCCAGTGAGGGTGGCTACCAGCCTCCCGACCTGATGTCTTTCAATCCGGCGGCCGCGCGGGCTCTCCTCGCCGAAGCCGGGTATCCGGACGGCCGGGATTTTCCGGGCTTCACCCTCCTCATCAACACCTCCGAAGCCCACCGGGCCATCGCGGAAGCCCTCCAGGACATGTGGCGGAAACACCTCGGCATCACTTCGATCGAGATCGGGAACCGGGAATGGACCACCTTCCAGAGCGAGGTCATCGACATGAAATACGACGTCGCCCGGGCCGGATGGATCGCGGATTACCTCGATCCGGCTACCTTTCTGGACATGTGGCGCAAGGGTGACAGCAACAATAACACCGGATGGAGCCAGCCCGACTACGACCGTCTCCTTCGCGAAGCGGCGGTCCAGCCCACGGTGGAGGGACGGTTCGCGAAACTCCGCGAGGCCGAGGCCATTCTCCTGGGTGACCTGCCGGTGCTCCCGGTCTATTGGTACACCCGGAGTTACCTGATCCGGCCCGAGGTGAAAAATTGGAATCCCCTGCTGTTGGACAACCACAATTACAAGTATATCCGCCTCGAGCCCTGATCCCCGATGGCCCGCTTCATCCTCAGCCGCCTGTTCCAGAGTCTCGTCGTTCTCGTCGGGATCTACACGCTTGTCTTCGTGCTGATGAAGCTCTCCCCCGGCAGTCCGTTTGCCGGGGAGAAAGCCGTGCCGGCGCACGTCCTGGAGAGAATGCGCTCCTACTACGGCCTCGACCAATCGCTCCCGGTGCAGTGGTGGCGCGGGTTGAGCAACTACCTCTTTCACCTTGATGGGGGCATTCCCCTGAAAAAGGACGGTTTCACTGTCAATGAAATCATCGCCGAATCACTGCCGGTTTCGGCCTTGGTCGGAGGGGTGGGACTGCTATTTGCACTCGGCACCGGCATTCCTCTGGGGGTCTTTGCCGCGGCCCGGAAAAACCGGGTCGGAGATTATGTCGCCAGCTCTCTCGCGCTGGTCGGCATCTGCCTGCCCACTTTTGTCATCGCTCCGTTGGCCATCGCCTGGTTCGCCCTCGACCTGGGGTGGTTCGCACCCGTGGGGTGGGATGATCCCCGCGCCGACTGGATCCTGCCGTCGCTGGTTCTAGGGCTGTTCTACATGGGCTACATCGCCCGCATCACCCGGGGCGGCATGCTGGAGGCTCTCAATCAGGACTACATCCGGACCGCGCTTTCGAAAGGCCTCAGTGAAGGTCGGGTGCTTTTTGTCCACGCGTTGCGGCACGGACTGCTTCCGTTGGTCAGTTATCTTGGACCAGCCACGGCGGGCATTCTGGCCGGTTCGTTTGTCGTTGAAACGGTCTTTGGTCTCCCCGGGCTGGGGATGCACACCGTCGCGGCAGCGCGGGACCGCGATCAACCCCTGCTGACCGGGTCGATCATGACCTATGGGGTGTTGGTTTTGTTCTTCAACTTCCTCTCCGACATCGTCCAGTACTGGATGAATCCCCGGCTCCGTGGCGGCGGGCTGGCGGCTTCCCTTTAATTTCATCCGTTGTTTCATGGATCCGGCCCCCCTCTCACCCAGTCTTCCTGATCCCGGGAAAGGATTGCCCGCTGAGGCGGAGATCGTCCAAGGGACCTCACTCGGTCGCGATGCGTGGCTGCGCCTCAGGAAGAACCGGCTCGCCATCATCTGCCTCTGGGTGCTTGTCGGCATCGTGGCGCTCTGCCTGATCGGAGCGCTCCTGTCGAAAGCAGGGATCCTCCCCGATGCCAATGAAAACCATCTCGACAAAAAGCTGTTGCCGCCGGGCTCCGGCTACCTCCTCGGCTCCGATGCCCTGGGACGCGACCTGATGACCCGCATCTTCTTCGGTGGTCTGGTGTCGTTTTCCGTCGGATTGGTGGCGACCCTGGTCTCCACCTTCATCGGGGTCGCCTACGGCGCCGTGGCCGGCTATGTTGGGGGACGCGTCGATGCGGTCATGATGCGGATTGTCGACATCCTTTACGCGATGCCGTTCGTCATTCTCGTCATCGTCCTGATGTCCTTTTTTGGGAGCAACCTGATCCTGCTGTTCCTCGCCATTGGGGCGGTCGAGTGGCTCACCATGGCCAGGATTGTCCGGGGACAGGTGCTGTCGTTGAAAAAACAGGAATTTGTCGAAGCCGCAGTGTCTCTCGGATTCAGCCATTGGCGCATCATTTTCCGGCACCTCGTGCCGAACACGATGGGGCCCGTCATCGTCTACACGACCCTCACGGTGCCCGCCGTGATGCGACTGGAGGCGGTCCTGAGCTTCCTCGGCATGGGGGTACAGCCTCCGGACAGTTCCTGGGGCACTCTCATCAAGGAAGGGGCCGACCGCATGGACATTTCCCTTTGGCTCCTGGTGTTTCCGTCGGCCATTTTTGCGGTCACGCTGTTCTGCCTGAATTTCCTGGGAGACGGTCTGCGCGATGCGCTGGACCCCAAGTCCTCGAAAGACTGAGCCGGGAGGGAGGCGTCTCCGGAAAAGGGGAATCCCGGAGTCTCCCCGCCGCCCTTCAGTGGGAGCGGCTTTGGAGATCCGGGATTCTGGGGTGCCCTGGACGGCGGCCTGCCGGTAGAGTGGGAGGCCGCGGGCAAAGGGGGACTCAGGCGCGGAATTCGCGTTGGTAAGTCACAAAGTGGCCGTCGCTGTAGATATCGCGGTAGACCACGACGGTGACGTGAAAGGAGATGCGGCGTCCGCAGTGATCATAAGAGTAACGCTGTTCGCAGAACCGGCTGACTTCCTTGGTGCAGACCTTGTAGGATTCGCAGTGGCGTGGCTGCGGAGCGCAGTAGCTCTGCTTGTGATGCGAACTCCCGTAGGAGAGCGACACCCGGGGCTGGTTGCAGTTGGAGCGGTTGATTGAGATGTGGAAATCACCGGCTTCGGCGCGGCCCGGGGTGAACGCGAAGGCGGCAGTGGCCAGAGCGATCGCGGTGATCAGGGAGGTTTTCTTCGTGTTCATGGTCGTATTGAGGTTGGGGTGGTTCGGGCTTCCGCCCGGTTTACTTGGTTGTTGTAGTGTTGTTTTTGTGGGCCCCGGTTGTTGTTTTCAGGTTTTAGGCTGCGAGGCTCATTCCATTCGACCGGAAGGGGATCATTATTATTCGAAAAGATGTTTCGTTGATGGCCGGAACGAGAGGATCAACGGCCAGACAACCATTAGGGAAATCTGATTCGGGTAGGATGACTTCGTCGCTGGAACCGTTCCAATGGCAACGCATTCCCTCCCTTCAAGAGTTCATGAACCGAGATGGATTTCCCAGGTTCAGTGGACAGGCATGGAGACATGCGGCAACGGAAGCAAGCTTCCACGGATCCCGTGCTTTCGGTCACGGTGAGGCCAGTTTCCTGGCCAGAGCCTGGGAATCGGAGGAAAGCTTGTCCAACGGGTAGCGGACGGTCTTTCCATCGGAGAGGATCAGCAGCACCGCGGTGCCTTGCAGTCCTCCGAAGCGGGCTGGGACTGTTTTGCCTTCAGTGTTGGTCCAGGGGTGCGCGATCTCCTCCGCGGCGGGGGGGATCGGCCCTCCAAGACGCCCGGCCAGTTGGGCCGCGTGCAGGTCAGGCGGATCCAATTTTCCCGGACGGATCGATTCGATCCACAGGCCATCGGAATCCGGTTTGCCGCGGCCGCGGATTTTCACGCCGATAAAATTGAGCCGGGAAGGACCGAATCCCTCCGGCATCTCCACGCTGCCCTTGGATTCCAGATTCCAATAAGTGTTTCCCGCGGCCGCATTTCGCCCGATGCCCTCGTGGCCGCCGCAGAGGAACATCCTTTCGCCTTTGCCAAGGTCGAGTTGGGAAAACAAGTTCTCATAGGGCGCGAGCTTGTGGTGGTCGAGCGACAGGTCCGGCCCTTTGCCATGGGAGAAGACACAGCCCACGGACCCTCCGCTGACGGTGAGATCGTGAATGAACTTCGTGCGGAATTCGAACGCCGTGCACAGACAGTCGACGCTTTCCAGGGAGATGCCGTGATGGCCGGTGGCATCGTGCGGGTTCGGCGCCTTCCGGCCGGATTCCAGAATGATGCCGGTGACGGTGCTGAAGACCGACCCGCCCAACTTGATCCCGGAGTCGGCATTGCGGATCACGACATCGCGCACCCAGCTGTGGGCCACGCCATTCATCTGGATGGCGTTGAAACCTTTCTCCGTGAAGTGCCCCAGATAGGGATCTTTGGGAAACTCAAACGAGAGGTGCTCGATGCCGACCTCCTGCACGCGCGGCTGAAACGTACGGACTTCGGGTTTCCATTCCGGGCGCAACTCGATCCGCAATGGCCGCTCCAGGGTCACGGTCCCGCCTTCGGCGGATTTCACCCGGCTGACCTGGCGGAAACTCCGGGCAGACCCCGCCTGCGAAAGGTCCGTCGCGTCTTCCCGGTAAAGGTAGCGCAACAGGGTTTGCCCGGTCGTGTCCGTGGCCACGATCACGATATCGTCGCCCGCCTTGAAGGGATGGCCGGGGGCGAGCTGCACCACGGTGTCCCCGCGCTTCGCCGGAGCCGTCACGGGCTGGGCGTCATTGGCAAAGTAACCTGTCGATCCGGCCACATTGATAAATCCACCCGAGTAGGCGTAGGCCGTGCCGCCCGTGTCGGCATACTGCACGGGCAGCGGATGGATCTCCTGCAGCGGTACGGGTGCGAGGATCACCGTCTTGTCTGGTCCCTCTCCCTGCAGCACCGTTCCCGATGTCTTGATCGTCACCACCTCGGAGAGCCGGTAGCGTCCCGCCGGCAGGGCGATCGTCTTGCCGGGATTCGCGTCGATCGCTTTCTGGATGGCCGCCGTGTCATCGGCGGCGCCGTCTCCAGCGGCCCCATAGTCCTTGACCGACACGTCCGGCGTCCGCTCGGGCAGCGGTTTTTCGCCGCGTTGATAGCCGGCGTAGGAAAAATCCGGCAACGGCCCGCCCGCCGCCAGCCAGGCCTCGCCATTGGCGCCATAGATCTTGGAGGGCTCGGCATCGAGCCGCAATGCAAGACACCACACGAGAAACAGCGCTACTCTGGTTGAGAGGGGGAGCAAGGGTGTCTTCATCGGCATCGGTGGGGATTTGGGATGGTATGGTGGGCAAACACGCGACGGTAGTCAACGCCATCCAGCCGCTTCACTCTCGCCTCGGTCATCAGCCAGTCTATGCCTACTTTTCCTCCAGCTCCGCTCTGGCCAGCAGGGCTTTGGCTTCTTTGGAGGCGAGCCAGCGCTTGACGTCATCGTGGATGGCGCCTTCGGCGAGCGGGTTTTGCTCATCGGCGGGGAGGGGGTTCATCATTGCCTCGGTGGCGGTGGACAAGGCGCAGGCTTCGTCCGCTTTGCCTCCCTGAAAGAGGCTCATGGTGCGGTAAAATCGGCAGCGCCTTCCGCGAGTTCAGGCTTCCAGGCGCCGGCAACGATGGCGCTCGGGACAGCGGCCAGGGGGGGCGGTCGCCTCCGCGAAGTGCCCGCTGCGGTGTTGCGACATACCGAGGGTCAATCGATACCAAAGAAGGCCGGGGCTGGGGCTTGTGTGGCAGCGAGAATGATTCCGACCTGATCAGGAGGCGATGGCGGCATGAGTGGTTCATTCACCCTGTTATTGAGAATCCAAGCAACCCAGGAGATCGGGAGTTTTTGGATTTACTTTCAATATTTTGATTCCGGGTTCCCGGATTGGGCACTGAGAACACGCTTCGTCGGGGGGGAATGGATGGGGATTGGCCTTGGAACGATGCGTCCCACCACTTTTTTTGCTGGCATCCAGGCCGTTCTCTGACGAAGAATAGAAGTTACCCCCTTTCCTCCCATGATGGTTCTCGAGAAACCCACCGCCGTTCCGCCTCCCTCCTCGGTGCCGCTCGTCCGCATTGCCGGTCTGAAGATGCATTTCCCCGTCAAGGGCGGGGTCTTTTTGCGGACCCAGGCGGTCTGCAAGGCTGTTGACGGCATTTCCTTCGATCTTGGGGCGGGAGAGACCGTGGGACTGGTGGGGGAATCGGGCTGTGGCAAAACCACCCTCGGCAAGTGCGTGGTGCGCCTGCTTCAGCCCACGGCGGGGCACATCGAGTTCAAGGGGGAGGAAATCACCGGGCTCCGGGGAAAAGGCCTCCGGCATTTCCGCCGTCATGTCCAGATGGTGTTCCAGGATCCGGCGGAATCCCTCAATCCCCGTCACACGGTGCGAACCATTCTGGAGGAGCCTTTCCTGATCCACCGGATCGGGGATCGGCGTTCCTTGGGCAAATCCATCGACCGGCTCCTCGACTCCGTGGGATTGCCGGCCAATGCGGCGGACAAGTTTCCCTTTGAATTTTCCGGGGGCCAGCGGCAGCGGATCGGCATCGCCCGGGCGATCGCCCTCGAGCCCCAGGTGGTGGTCTGTGATGAACCGGTCTCGGCGCTGGATGTTTCGGTGCGCAGCCAGATCCTCAATCTGCTGCTGGATCTGCAGGCGGAACACGGGCTGTCCTACCTCTTCATCGCCCATGATCTCGCGGCGGTGAAACAGGTCAGCGACCGGGTCGCGGTGATGTATCTCGGCCGCATCATGGAACTGGCTCCTTCCGAGGAACTCTACCGGACGCCTCGCCACGCCTACACCAAGGCCTTGATCGGGGCCATCCCGTCTCCGGATCCCGCCAAGCGGGGACCGCGTCATCTTCTCAGCGGCGATGTTCCGTCCCCGATCGATCCCCCGGCGGGCTGTGCCTTCGGGCACCGCATGAAGCATCCCCGCTGGGAGGAAAGCACCCGGATGGATCTCTCGCTGCGGGAAGTTTCTCCGGGACACTGGGTGCAGCCTTGTCCCTGCTGCACGGACCTCTTCTGATTTCCCTCCGTTTCATCCCACGCTGATCCTGATCATGAACCGAGGTGACCACGACTGGGCGGACCGCAAGGAGCGCTGGGCGGAAAAAATGCGTGCCCGGGGGATCGGCCAGGGACGACCCCGCTCCGCCGACCGGCTGCCTCCCGGACAACACGAAGTGGCCAAACTGCCGGTGCTCGATCTCGGCATTCATCCCCAGGTGAGCCTGCGGGAATGGCGCTTGGAACTCACCGGCGCTGTCGAGGCCCCGCTCTCTTTGACCTGGGAAGACCTGCTGGCGATGCCCCAGACTGAGGACACCAGCGATTTTCATTGTGTCACCACCTGGAGCAAATATGACTGTCGCTGGGGTGGGGTGGCCCTGGCCGGGGTGCTCGAGAAGGTGCGGCCGCATCCGGGAGCCCAATTTGTGTTTTTCACCTGCTACGACGGCTACACCACGAATGTCCGGACGGCCCATCTGCTGGATCAAGGCGCCCTGCTGGCCCACCGGTTGGACGGGGCCGCGCTGCCACTGGTGCACGGCGGACCGGTGCGGGTGGTGCTGCCGAAATTGTATGCCTGGAAAAGCCCCAAGTTTGTCCGTGAGATCGCGTTCCGGGAGACCGACGAACCGGGCTTTTGGGAAAAACGCGGCTACAGCACCACGGCAGACCCGTGGGCGGATGACCGGTTTTCAAAAGATGATGAAGACGGCGCGATCTGAGAGAGTGGGTTGATTGATCATGTGGTTGTTCCGAATCGGAATGGTGGTGGTTCCTCTGGCGTTGCTTGCCGGATTGGTGAACCGCGTCCGTCAGGCAGCCGCTCTGGTGGAACCTTCTCACGAAAGCTCCAGAATGGTGGTTGCCATTCCCGAAGCCCCCGGTGTGCTCGATCCTCGGCTCCCGGCTGGCACCGGGGCGCGGCAGGAAATCATGTCCCTCCTCTACGACCGTCTCCTGGTCCGCGGGGATGACCTGATGCTTCGCCCCCACATTCTGGAGGACTGGCAGCTCGGCCAGCGGGTGCGTTGCTTGGCCAAGGATGAGGTTGCCGCGGAAGCAGCGGTCGAGGAAATCGAACTCAACCCCCACCTCTGGCAGGGATTGGGGGTGACGGAAGCCGCCTGCTCCGGGGAGGACATTCTGGTCACCGTCAAAGGATTTTCTCCGACGGCTGCCGAGACCGTGCTCAAGGCACTGCGACCGGAGTATCTCAAAGCCATCCCCATCGTGCGTCTCACCCTGAAAGAGTCCGTGCGGCAAAGTCTGGAGGATTACCTGGCCGGCTCGCTCGAAAAGTCCCAGATCCGTCATCTGGAGTATGATGACGAGCGCACCGCCCGGCTTTGGGTGGCCGGTGAAATGGATCTGTTCCTGAAGGAACTGAAACACTATTACGAAAGCAACCGTCAGTTGGATCCCAGCATCGAACTGCTGGAACCGGGGGATCACCTGGTGGAACCGCACCTGCTCCTGCAGCTGCGCCAGGGCGTGCTCTGGCACGACGGGACTCCGGTGACCGCGGAGGACGTGGCCTTCACCTGGCAGACCCTGAGCCGGCCGGAGTCGGCCTGGCCCCTCAAACAGGCGTTCGCCCCGGTCAAGGCGGTGGATCAGTCCGGTCCGTTGTCGCTGCGGGTGGTCTACCGGGAATACTACGCTCCAGCCATCGAGGGGTGGGAGGCGATGCCGTTGCTGCCGGCCCATCTGCTCGGTGGAGGCAAAGGTGGGGATCCCTGGGAAGCCTACCTGAAGCACCCCGTGGGGTGCGGGCCCTACCAATTGGTAGCCAGGACAGGCCAAGGCGGGCTTACTCTGGAGCGGTTCCGTTCTTACTTTCTCGGGGCACCCAAGCAGCCGAGAATCGAATACCGGGTCCTGCCTGGATCGGAGGCCCGGGCCGTTTCCTTGAAGCTGGGACGGATCGATCTGGTTCATCCGACGGCAGCCGGTGAGCGTCCTCTGCGGCGGGAACCCTCGCTCGAGTTCATCCCCGACGTGGCCCGGTTCCAAACCTTCGTGGCGTGGAATCTGGATCACGCCTGGTTTTCTTCCCAACCGGTCCGTCGTGCCCTCGCCGGGATGGTGGATCTGGAAAAGCTGCGGGCCGGAATGACCGGCCCCGTGGAACCCTGCCGAGGCTTGTTTTATCCCGGCATCTGGTTTTGCAAAAAGACGATGGCTTCGGTGCCATATCAACCGGATCTCTCAGCGGGCGCCCTGATCGCCTCCGGGTGGAGAATTGATGAGGGCATTTGGAGAAACGAAACCGGTGAGGACATGCGGTTCCGTCTCCTCGTCGATGCGGAGAATCCCCTCCAGATGTCCCTTGCGGGAGCGCTCGCTGAAGCGTGGCAGGAAAGGGGAGTCGGGGTGGAGATTGAGCCGTTGCGGTGGAGCACTCTGATGGAGAGGGTCGCGCGGCGGGAGTTCGACGCCGCCGTCCTGACGTGGGAGCTGGGCTACCTCCGGGATCAACGCTTCCTCTGGCACAGCGAGGAGCGGGGCGCGGGCAATTTTACGGGACTCAACGATGAAGAAACCGATCTCCTGACCGATGCCCTGCGGCACGAACTGGATGGCGCCAAAGTCAGGGAGCTGGCGGAAGGCCTGCAGGACCGCATCGCCGCGCTCAGTCCCATGCTGCAGCTCTGCGCCCATGGTGCCGAGATCGCCGTCTTGAAAGACTCACTCCGGGTCCTGCGTCCCCAGGGAGACGGGAAGTGGGTCGAAGAAACCCTCGCGGCCGGGCCTCTCGGCCTTTCCGCCCAACGCCCCTGGTGGGTCAAACGCGGAGCCGAAGAACAGGGCATGCTGGGACCTGCGGCCGCGGATCCTTCGGCGGTCCCCTGAATCCCCCTCTGCCATGTTTCCATTCATCATGAGGCGTTTGTTGGCTTGGGGCATCCGGTTGCTGGCCGGCGCTTTCCTGCTCTTCACCGCCATTGAGGTGGCGGGATGGATGGGATCTTCCCAGGGGCAGGATCCTCCCACGTTGTCCCAAAAACTCCCGACCGGGGGAGGAAGTGCCTTCCGGGTCTTGCGGGAGGTTCTTTCTCCGGATGCCACGGTAACCGGCGGAGATGGTCAGAGCCGCGCCGTCTGGGTCGTCACCCTGGGGGCTTTGGCGACCAGTTTGCCCGGCTTGGGCGCCGCTTGTCTCGCGGTGCTGGGGTTTGGGATTCCCCTCGGGGTGGTTCTCGGTCGGTATCGTTGGCTCCGTTGGCTCGGTCTGTTCCCCTGGCTGCTTACCTGGGTGCCCGTGGCCTGGATCGGATGCGGACTGCTTTGGTGGCTGGTTGACCGGTGGCACCTTCCGATGCTGGATTTTGCCTCGGGTGAATCCAACCGGAACCTGGAGCATTGGCGGGGCCTTCTGGTTTCGGTGCTCACCGTGTTGCCGGCTCTGGGGTGGCAGATCGTCGTCCTTTCCCGGGAGATTTCCGATGGCACCTCCTCTGGCTGGATCGAATGGGGACGCCTTCGCGGTCAATCCAAGGGCAGGGTCTTTCACCGTCATGTGATCCGGCATGCGGCGGCTCCCATGCTTTTCACGCTGGCGGAAACGCTCCCCTCCATGGTAGGAGGCATGGCCATCGCCGAGTGGGTCCTCGGGTATCCCGGGTATGGCTGGCTCGTGGTCGAAGCGGCCCGGCAACGTCAGATCGTGGTCCTCTGTGCCGCAGTGCTGGCAGGTTTGCTGATCATGATTTCCGTGAGGACACTCGCTGAGATCATCCGGGGGCTGGTCGATCCCCGGGTGAGGGAACGCAGAGATTTTCACCAGGACCGCTTTCTCTGACCGATGAACCGTCGCAAGTCCAAACTCAAAGCCCGGTTCCTTCATCTGAGGGAATTCGTCGTCCGGAACTGGCCCGTGCTCCTGCTGTTGGCGGGGCATGGTCTGGTGTTGCTGGGGTGTCTCGGAGCCGCCGCGTGGGTGACGCCTCCGTCGGGAGCAGGCACCCAGGCCGCCGCCTGGGAACCCCCGGGTCCCCGGTTTCCCTGGGGGACGGATGATGCCGGCCAGGATGTGCGTCAGCTGGTGTTGGGCGGGGCGGGTCCGCCGATGGTGTTTGCCTACTCGGTGGCGACCTTGGGCATGGTGTTGGCCCTGCTGGTCGGACTGGGCACGAAGTATTATTTGGGGGAGTCGGGCTGCCGCGTTCTGCGGGCGATCCGCTACGCGGTGAACGGTCTGCCGGTGCTTCTGGTCAGTCTCCTCGGTTCGGCTGTGGCGGGAGGCGGTTTCTGGGTCACAGTGGTGGCGGTGGGAGTTCCCGTGGTGCTGAACAGTGCCGGCTGGGCCTCCGGTTGGATGCATACCCTGGAAGCCGAAGGTCACACCTTTGCCGCCCGCGCCGCCGGTCTTTCCCGGGCCCGGGTTCTGCTCGCGCACGTCCTGCCCTTGCTCCTTCCCAAATGCGCTCTCCGCTGGGCCGTGCTGGTGCCTTCCCTGTTGCTGGTGGAAGCTTCCCTCGGCTTTGCCGGCTACGGGACCTTCGATGCGGCGCGTCCCGATGTGGTTCCCTGGGGCAGACTGCTTGCGGAAGGCCGGGCGGTTTTGTTCGAGGCCCCGTGGCTGGTTGGACACGCGGGAGCGGCCCTTACGGGGACCCTGCTCCTACTCGCCCTGCTTGCGTGGGCTCTCCACCACGTCCTCAAAGAAGACCTCAGCGTGCCACCACTCTGAGGGACCCTTACTTGTCTTTCAACACGTAGACTCCCGTCCAATCCTGCGGCGGGTCCTGGGCCAGTTCGGCGCAGCGTTTCGCGAGGAGACCGGCCGAGGTGGCCAGCATGTTCTCTCCACATCCGGTCAGCTTCTCAAAGGCCTTCCCGGCTTCGGCAAACCCTCCCTTTTCATAGGTGGCGAAGGCCGCGGTGTACTCGGCGGCCAGCGCGCGGACCGCATCGGTGGGTTCGGTCAAGACCCCATGGAGACAGACCGGTCGCTGGCGTCCCTTGACCTGGACGTGATCCAGACAGACCGCTTCCGGTTTGATGGTCAGGGCCTGGATGAACTCCGCCGTCGCCAGGATCGGGGCATGGTAGTTTTTGGTCTGAGATTCCACGCGGGCGGTCGTGTTCACCAGGTCTCCCACAATGTTGTAGTCGCGGTATTGGCGGGAGCCGACATGGCCGACCAGCGCCGGGCCGTAATGGAGACCGATGCCAATGTTCAGCATGCCGTCAATCTCGTCGGCCTGGGGGGAATCCTGTCTCGCTTTGAGACCCCGATAAATTTCCAAGGCTGCTCGCATCGCCCGGTCGGCCGAGTCTGAGCAGGGCTCGGGAGCTCCCCAATAGGCGAGGAACTGATCCCCGGCAAACCGCGAAAGACTGCCATTTTCGCGCAGGGCGGCGGTGGTCTCGGTTTCGAAGAGCCGGTTCAACAATTCGAAGACCCGTTCCACGGGCATGGTTTCACAATAGGTGGTGAACCCTCGCAGATCACTCAGCAGCGCCGCCATTTCACCACCCCGGGGCCGGATCATGCCGAGGTCTTTGATGACCTGCTTGAGCACCGCCGGGGAGAAATAGAAGCCCAGCATGGCGTCTCGCTGGGTGCGCTCTTTCTGCTCCACGGCCCAGCGCCGGAAGATCTCCCCGAAGAACGCCAGCGTCCACAGCAGGGCGGTGGCGACGGCCGCGGGGATGAGGTGGCCAAACCAGATCAGCGACCAGCTTCCCGCCGCGATGACGACAAGTCCCAGGATGCCCAAGCTCAGGAGGCGGGTTTGCCGCTTCGCCCAGGCAAAGCAGAGGGTGCACACCAGGGCGGCAAGGAGGAGCGTCAGGATATCCGCCCAGAGCGGCAAGCGCTTCAGGCCGGTGCCGTGCAGGAGGTCGTTCAAGGCGGTGGCGTGGAGCACCATGCCCGGTTCGCCAGCGCCGTGCGCGGTCGGTTTGCCGTCGAAGTCCTTGCCATAACCAAAAAAGACGATGGCATCCTGGAGCGGGGATGGCTCACCTTGTTTGGCCAGCTGAGCCTCCAACTGGGGTATCGTCCAGACCCGCTGGCTGATACCGGCCCGGCGGTCATAGTCGTCGTTGTAGTAGGAATGCGGCAGATTGAGAAAAAAGGAAGCATCATCAACGGTAGAGACGGTGATGTCGCCATCCTCGGTCAGGGTTTTCCACTCCATGACCCCGGGGTGTCCGTCGCTGGGTTTCACCGCGAGCATTTCAGGAAGGGATGCAGAGAAGGCCGCGAGGGCCAGCGAGGGCAGGGTCCGGCCCTGGAACTGGCGGACGAGCCGGTATTGGCGCCAGTTGTTGTCCGGGTCGGGATCAACATTGACGAACCCGAAGGGAAGCTGGTCGCCCCCGGCCGCGGGAACGGAGTGCATCAGCGCGTCCTTGTCGGCCAGCATTTCCGCCGGGGTCACGATTTTGGTGGTGCCGCCCGCTTGGATTTTCCGGATCGTGTCCGCGAGGATGCGCTGGTCCTGCTCCCGCCCATAAGAGTAGAGAATGTCCAGGGCGATGACCCGCGGCCCCAGGGCAGCCATGGTTTCCAAGGCTTTGGCGGAGGCGGCATACTCACCCTCCTGGGCGAAGCGGGCCGCGATGGTCTCGTCCATGTTGATCTCGACAAAGCGGATGCGCTCGTCAAGAGGACGGGCGAATCCCCGCTCCCGGGAATGCAGGATCCGTTCTTCCACGCCGGCATTGGCGGGAGGCGCGATTTCCGCGGCGCGGAAGCGGAGGGCCCGGTCCAGCCAGGAACGCTCCAGGGTTTCCGCGAACTGGACCCCCGTGCTGCGGAGCACCACGAGCAAGGCCAGCACGCAGATGGGGGCGAGCCAGTAGGAACGGATCGGTTCGAGGGATGGCGACGGTTTCATGCAGAGGGGCGGTGAACCGTCTCAAAGATGGCCGGGAAATCCCACGTCAGTCCCGCTTGCCGATTTTGAAGAGCAGGAGTCCCGGACTGCCTACGGCAAAAGGCACGGGCTGGCTGTCTTCGGTCCATTCCCGCTCAAGGGATTTGAAACTGCGCGCTCCTTTGGTGGCTCCGGGAGTGGTGGTCCCCGGGGTGAAACCTCGGCGCACCGCGGCGATGGCGGACGAGGCGATCCGGGCTTCCACGGCATCGCTGTTGCGGTTGCGCATGAGGGTGCCGATACGGGTGCGCAGGGAGAGGGATTGCAGGAGAATGGCGTCGCTCTGGCCGGATTTCAGGGCGGATTGGAGGCTGGTGACATTTTTCAGCAAAGAGGACTTCATCGGATCGTCGGGATGAACGAGCAGGATGAAGAGGTCCGCCTTTTCGTCCTCTGACGTGAACGGCCAAATGGCCTTGTCCTCATCGGCGGGGAACCGGGGCGACTTTTCGGAGCCGGTGTTTTCCACGATCACCGGGGGCAGATTGCGGTGGAGTTCATCTTTCCCCGGTTCGAAGGCCACCATCACCAGGACTGATCCCGTCGGGCCTTTGCCGAATGCCAGCAGCCGCTTGTTTTTGGCCGGAACCGCATCCTGGGTCAGGACCACGCATTCACCGCCCATCGCCGCGAACTCCTCCGCATCATTGATCACAAAGACCGCCGTGGCTCCTTTTTGCTCCGCCGCCAAGGGTTGGGCCAGGGCCAGCGTGAAAAGGCAGGAAAGTAGGGTGAGATGGGAGATGCTCATGGTGTTCATCGAATGGGACGTCCTTTGGGGGGAGTTCATTCAAATCATACCACCCCATCCGCTCGGAACAAGGGCCAAGTCCCCGCATTATCGTCGCAAAGCAGCCGCGCCACTACTCCCCGCCCGCCCTGAAGCATCAATCCGGTGTTGCGTCGCCTTCCAGGCGCTCAATGTCGGCACTGACACTGGCCCATTCGGTGTAGGATTTCTCCATCTCTGCCTCCAGGTGATGGAAACGCTCCGAGGCCTCGCGGGCGAGGTCGCCTTTCTTGAAAAACTCGGGGTCGAGGAGTTTCTCCGTCAACGCCGCCTTCTCGGTTTCCTGCGCGGCAATGGTGGTTTCCAGCGCTGCCAGGCGGGTTTTCAGTGGCTTCAGTTTCTCGGTCCGCTGCTGGCGCTGCATGGCCTCGATCCGGCGCTGCTCTTTGCGGTTGGCCGGGGCGGCCTCCTCCGGAGCTTGGGCGCCGGGGGATTTGCCGGCGACGGACCGCCCGGTCGGTGCATTGGCCGCCGCCCGTTCCTCGGCCTTTTTCTCCAGGAAATAGGTCATGTTGCCATGGTACCAGCGGGGCACCCGGCCGGGGACAAACTCCAGCACTTTGGTCACAATGGGGTCAAGAAAGGCCCGGTTGTGGGAGACGATGGCATAGGTGCCGGTGTAGGCATCGAGCGCGCGCTGCAGCATTTCCTGCGAGGCCATGTCGAGATGGTTCGTCGGCTCGTCGAGGATCAGCAGATTCGCTGGTTGCAGCAGCATGCGGGCGAGGGCGAGCCGGCTGCGCTCCCCTCCGGAGAGGACTTTGACCGATTTGAAGACATCGTCCCCGCGGAAGAGGAACGCGCCCAGAGTGGTCCGCAGATTGGTCAGGGCGGCCCGGGTGGCGGTGGCTTCGACGGTTTCGAGGACGGTCTTGGTGGAATCCAGTTCGTCGGCGTGGTTCTGGGAGAAATAGGCGATCCCGACCTTGTGGCCCAGCTCCCGAGTGCCGCTGGTGGGGGCCTCCACCCCGGCGAGAATGCGGGAGAAGGTCGATTTGCCGGCGCCATTGACTCCCACCAACGCGACCCGGTCTCCGCGCTGCAGTTCGAAATCCACCCCGCGCAGGACGTGGAGATCACCGTAGTATTTCTGGATCCCCAGCATCTTCACCACGGTCTGGCCGCTGCGCTCGGGCTGGGGGAAATTGAAGCCGATGACTTTCTCTTCCTCTTCGACTTCGATGAGCTCCACCTTTTCGAGTTGCTTGATGCGGCTTTGCACCATCCGCGCCTTGGTGGCTTTGGCGCGGAACCGGTCGATCAGCTGCTGGGCTTTCTCGATCTCGCGGGTCTGGTTTTTCTTGGCCTGGAGCAGTTGCTCGCGGCGGGCGGCGCGTTCACTGAGGAAAAACGAGTAGTTGCCCGAATAGGCCCGCACTTTGCCGCCTTCGAACGCGAGGGTGCGGGTGGTCAGAGCGTCCAGAAGGGCCCGGTCATGGCTGATCAGCAGGATCGCCCCCCCGTAATTGCGCAGCCACTGTTCGAGCCACTGGATGGCTTCGATGTCGAGGTGGTTGGTCGGCTCGTCGAGCAATAGGATGCTGGGTTCGGAGAGGAGCAGTTTGGCCAGGGCGATCCGCATCTGCCAGCCTCCGGAGAACGCTTCGGTCGGCTGATCGAGTTTCTCCGGGGAAAAGCCCAGTCCGTAGAGCACGGTCTCGATGCGCGGCTTCATGCGCGACAAATCATGGTGTTCGAGCCGCACCTGGACATCCCCGTAGATTTCCAAGGCCTCGGCATACCCTTCCGATTGGGGATCCAGGGTGGCCATTTCCTGCTCGACTTCGTGCAGCTGCTCCCGCAGCGTCATGACATCGTCGAAGGCCCGCTCCACCTCGGCGAACAGGGTCCGGCCGGAATGGAGCACCCCCTCTTGCGGCAGATACCCCACCGTGGCCTGGCGGGCTTTGACGAGTCGACCGGTGTCGGAGGTTTCGAGGCCGGCGATGATTTTCAGCAGGGTGGACTTCCCCGCGCCGTTCGGACCCGCCAGGGCGAGTCGCTCTTTGGCCCGCACGGAAAAGGTCAGGTCGGAAAACAGCGTTCTCGCTCCAAACTGGATGGAAAGGTCTTCTACAGCCAGCATGGTCGGACAACAGGGATGAGCGGGGCAAAGGCCATGGGGGGGACCAAGGAAGCGGGGGCAGGGGAGGGTGAGGAAAGGCCGGAGATGTCCGGCTGACCTCCCCGGGCTCCATCACCGGCGATGGCGCCTTCCCACCGTCCTTGGGGAGAGGACGTTCCCATCAAATAAGGGGAGCGTCAATTCCCGGTCCTGGTCTTTCTCGTTCCGGCGTCACTTCACAAACTCGAACCAGTCCACATTCATGAGGCCGCCCTTGCCGGGATTCACGAAGACCGCAACCACATCGGCCGATCCCCCCGGGCTTTGGGTCACCGGAATCGTGAACTCCTGAAACTTGTCCCAGCCTCCGGTGCCGGGGATGACCACGCTGCCGAGCAGGACACCCTGGGGGGTTCCCGCCCGCAGTTCGAGAGTTCCGCCCTCCGTGCCGGAGGACGCGCTGACCTTGACCCGGCTCACGCTGGAGAGATCGATCTTGCGGAAGCGCGCCCACTGGTCGTGCGCGATCGACCCGATGACTTTGCCCTGGATCTTCGGTCCGTTCAATTCGTCGGCTTTCTCGGCCTCGATCCGGCGGGCACGCAGGCGCACCTGGGCTTTGCCGGAAAGCGGGCCGGCCGGGGCGCGTCCCAGGTCGGTGAAGGTGGCTTCAAGGATGCCGGTGGAAAGCTTGCCGTCCTTCGGTGGAGTGACCTTCCCGGCGAGGCCGCGCGACACCGTCGGGGTCTGCTGCCCTTCGGCGAGACTGTAGATCCATCGGACCATCATGTGCACCTCGTCGGCAGTGTGCTGGGTGTGGGGAAGCATCGGCACCTGGCCCCAGACTCCCGTCGAGCCTTTGATGACCCGGTTCACCGACGCCTCCAGCGCGCCGGCTTGCCCTTGGTATTTCTTGCCGATTTCGATCAGGGGAGGCCCGACGATTTTCTGGTCGATGGCATGGCAATTGAAACAGTCGGTCTGCTTCATCCGGCTCAGCCCGGGATCGACATCCGTGAGCTTGCCATCCGCCGCCGCCCAGGAGGAACTGACCAGTGTCCGGACGGAGAATTCGGCTTCTTTGGCGGCGCCGCTGCCATCCTCTTCATCTTTGACCGCCAACTGATAACTGACCGGCTCGCCCGGGGTGAAGAATGCCCCGTCCTGCGGGGAAAGGAAGGTGACTCCGGGGACGGTGTTCCCCACGGTGACGGGCACCACCACCGAAGAGGCGGCTCCTTTGGCATCGGTCACGGTGAGTTCGACACGGAAATCGCCCGGTTCCTTGAGCGTGATCGCCGCTTCCTGACCCGTCGCCATTTCCCGGTCGCCGACCTTCCAGGTGTAGGTGATGGCATCGCCCTCGTGGTCCAGCGAGCCGGCGGCGGAAAGTGTCAGCGTGAGGGGCTCACGGCCGCTCGTGGGAGTGACCGCGGCCTTCGCGACCGGGGCGATGTTGCCGTACTGATAGCTCATTTTCACCAACCGGGAGTCCCCGTTGGCGCCCCAGGTTTCGCCATAGTCGAGGAAATAAAGGCAGCCGTCCCGGCCGAAGAACATGTCGACCGGCCGTTTGATCTGGAATTTCCCGCTGCCATCGTCATCACCCTGGGCGACCCGGCCTCCGGGGAACGGCAGGATGCCGGCGAGGTGACCTTCCTCATCGAGCCGGGCAAAGTGGATGAAGGGACGCTGCCAGTCATAGAACAGCAGACAGCCGTCATACCAGGCCGGGAGACCTCCCGTTTTCTCAAAGGAGGGAGCATGATGGAACACCGGTCCTCCGCAGGCGGTGCGTCCGCCTTTGCCCAGTTCCGGAAAGTCGGGGGACTCGGCGCTGGGATACCACACCAGAGGGGGCTGCACCGGTGGGAGCTCGGTCAGGCCGGTGTTGTTCGGGCTGACGTTGACCGGTTTGGTGGGATCATAGATCGCGCCCGGTTTTTTCTCCGCAAAGTCGAAGTCCACATAGACCCGGTTGCCGCGGCTGTAGGGCCAGCCGTAATTGCCGGGGCGCCGCACCTGATTCACCGTGTCAAAGCCCCGCGGACCGCGCTCTTCCCTGTCCCCGCCGGCATCCGGGCCGACGTCGCCCACATAAACGAAGCCGGTGCTGACGTCGAAGTTGAACCGCCAGGGATTGCGGAACCCCATGGCATAGATCTCGGGCCGTGTTTTGGGGGTGCCGGGCGGGAAGAGATTGCCTTCGGGAATCGTGTAGCCACCTTCCGCGGTCGGCTGGATGCGCAGCAGCTTGCCGCGCAGATCGTTGGTGTTGGCGGAGGACTTCTGGGCATCCCATGGATTCCGGTCCGGGCGCTCGTCGATCGGCGCGTAGCCCTCGGAGTCGTTGAACGGGTTGGTGTTGTCGCCCGTGGTCGCGTAGAGACAGCCGTCCGGGCCGAAGCGGATCATGCCGGCATGGTGGCAGCACTGTTCCCGTTGCTCTTTCCAGCTCAGCAGATCCTTGCGGCTTGCCAGATCGAGCGATTCCCCTTTCACGGTGAACCGGCTGATGAACTGCCCGTCGAAATCGGGAGGCGAGTGGAGGAAGTAGATCCAGCCATTATCGGCGAATGCCGGATCCAGCGCCATGCCGAGAAGGCCGTTCTCCTGCGCCGTCGTCACAGTGAGGGCTCCGATCTCGGACACCAACCCGGTGCCGGGATGCCAGATTTTGACTTTGCCGGCGATCTCAATGAAGAAAATGCGGCCGTCCGGAGCCTCCTGCATCATCATCGGCTGCGGCAGGTTCTCCGCGAGCACCTCGAACTTGAACCGGTAGTCCGGCGGAGCCTCTCCGGCTGCCCGGAGCGGGGAGGGGAGCAGGAACGGAAGAACAAGCAGGCCGAGAAGCCGGGCGAAGGATGGGCGCATGGTGGTATCGGGTGGGGTGACCTTGGGAGGGGGTTCTGCAACTCAAAGGCGGTCCCGGCGGACGGGCTGGGCCTGGGAAATCGGGGGGAAGGCGGCGCGGTGTCGGACAGTCTCCCGGGGCCTGCGCCACCGGGGGCTTATTCCTCTCCCGTGACCTTGCGTCCCCAGCGGCGGAAAAGCGCGGCGGTGGAGATCTTCATGCAGGCGATCCCGTATTTCAGGGCGCGGGAGAATTTGATGGAGCTGCTCTCATCGTCATACCGGGTCGGGCAGGTCACCTCGCAGACCTGGAACCCCTTCTCAAGGGCGGCGATCAGCAGCTCATTGTCGAAAATGAAATCATCCGCCAGAGCGTGGAAGTCCACCTTCTCCAGCAGCTCCCGGCTGTAGGCGCGGTAACCGGTGTGGTACTCGGTGTGGCGGCGGCCAAAGCAGAAGTCCATCCAGTTGGTGATGAAGACATTCGAAATGTAGCGCCAGAATGGCATGCCACCGCTGAGAGCCCCTTTGCCGCTGACCCGCGAGCCCAGGCAGATGTCATAGGTGCCTTCGACGAGCATGGCCGCCATCGGCAGGATCAGCTTCGGCGTGTATTGATAGTCCGGATGGAGGAGAATGATGATGTCGGCACCGGCATCGAGTCCATACTGGAGGCAGCACTTCACATTGCCGCCGTAGTTCTTGTTCTGCTCGTTGACATGGACTTCGATCCCCAGCTCGCGGGCGATCTCCACCGTCCGGTCCTGGGAGTTGTCATCGCTCAGAATGATGTTGTCGACGATGTCCCGGGGGATTTCCCCCACGGTCCGGGCGATGGTGCGCTCGGCGAAATAACCGGGCATGGTGACGGCGATTTTCTTGCCTTGAAGCATGTCAGCTGGGTGCGGAAAGTGAAGAACAACCGGGTCGCCCCGGACCGGGGATCAGGCGGCGGTTGGGGCGAGGTAGGGGAGTGTCGCGGCGCGTTCCGCGATCAGCGGAGAGGCCTCCAGCAATTCCCCGATGGGATCCCAGCGTCCGCTGGTGAGCGCCTCCCGGGCACTCTCGGGCTGGCCGATGGCGAACGAGCCCCCGGGCCACCGGGCTTCCCGGGCCTCCAGATCGATGGTGATCTCCGTTGCCGGATCCGCCTCCACGGCCGCCGCAAGGCGCGCGATGTCCTCCGCGCGGGCGGTGACACAGGGAACCCCGAGGGTGGCGCAGTTGCCGAAGAAAATCTCGGCGAAGCTCTGGGCGATCACAGCCCGGAAGCCGAAGCGGTAGAGCGCCTGGGGAGCGTGCTCCCGGGAACTGCCGCAGCCGAAATTGACCCCGCTGAGCAAAATGCTGGCCCCAGTGAAGCGGGGATTGTCGAGGGGATGCCCCGTCGGCGTCCCATCCGGATCAAAGCGGGCGTCATGGAAAAGATACTCGCCCAGTCCGTCGAAGGTGACGCATTTCATGAAACGGGCCGGGATGATGCGGTCCGTGTCGATGTCGGAGCCGGGAACGAGAACGCCGGTACCGGAGACGGTGATGATTTTTTCCAAAGCCATGACGAGTGCTGCGAGTGGTGAGAATTTCCATGCCCGGAAGGGCAGGGAAGGGGGACTTTAGCGCACGATTTCCGATTGCCAACCGCGAAGATTCCCACCGCCACGCGGAAGTTTGGGGCGGGATGAGTCGCGTTCCCGCCGTGGGCCGGAGCAACGCCGGAGGTTCCAGCCTGTCTGGGTGGAATGCCCGCCGACCGTGGGCGCGCCGGGCCGCCGGATCTCTGGGGAAAGCCTGAGTCCGGCGCGGATCAAGCACATTCGGGGAAGGCATCAGATCCGCCGCAGTCGTACGGTCCACCTTGAATCACGCGTAACATCTTCCTTGGCTCCCACCGCCAGAGCAGCGTTGAGTCCCCGGGAGACGGCTTCCTGCTCCGCAGCCAGCGGAGTCCCGCCTCCCGTTCCGCCGATGCCCCCTGAGCCTGGCAGTCCCGCAAAAAAGAGCGGACCCAGCGTTCCGTCCCGAGGCAGTCCCGATCGCCCGCGCCCAGTTCCCGCATCCGCTGCAACACGCCCCGCAACCCCGTCGCGGGATGATCTCCCCTGTTGGTGGAAACGTTCATGAGAACACTGTTCACATGGAACCATCGTGCTCGTCAAGAAAAAAGGTAGCCACAATTTAGTGGAAGGCTGCTTGATTTCAGCCGCCCCTGATTTCTCACTTTCTCAAAGAAATAGTCCCACTGGGAAATCGGAAGGTTTTTCCGCGCGTCCGGAACCGGGCGGTCCCTGAAAATTTGGCTGGCCTTTCTGAGGGGACTTGGCTATGATTTCGGGAGTTTGGCTAGAATCGATTCCTCATCAGTAGCCTGGACACCGGACCGGGAGCATTCCCGGCGACAGGCGTGCGTGGATCGTACCCCATCCGACCCGATGTTTTCTAAAAACCATAAAGCATGTGACTTTGCCGCTTTGGATCGTACCCGGCAAAGAAGATCATATCCATTCACCGTCAATCACCCACACCCAAATGGTCGACTGCCCGCAGGGGTGATCGTACACTAGGTTGGTGTATAATATCCAACAGTTCGGCTCAAAAAGAAGATGGAAAATGAGAACGATGGAAAGCGATATGTCGTGTTACCAAATGGACGCTCCTTCTATCAAAAAGATTCTGTCGGAAGATTCGACTAGCTCGTGGAAACATCTGTGAGAACTGCGGCGCAACCTCCGAGGAGACTCAGATAGAGAGCCATCACATTCTCACGTATCACGAGTATCCTGAGTTCGGAAAGGACCCTGCCAATATTCTCGTGCTTTGCCAAGCTTGCCATAGCGGTCTCACGACTCCATACGGACAGACATCTCACGGTTCTCTGATATCCTGGGCGAGACTTGATCCAGAACTCCGGGCTCGCGTCGCCGATTACGTTGAGGCCAATGCACCACAGCTAACTACATTCGTGCGCATTATTCGAGCCGGCGAGAGAGCTGCGGAGCATTACTACTTTCGAAACCTTTAGACCAAACCCAAGCCGAACAAGGCATCGATCCTAACGCCTGACACGCCCTGGTCGTCAAATTATCGCGACCATTCAAACATCAACCCCGAAGCCCGAGCGCGCCCCCAGTCAGGCGTAGGATGACTCAGACGTTGTGCAAGAATCTAAGATGACTGCGGACTCAATCTACTATGTCGGATGGACACGGTGTCCCTGTTGTTGCGGAGGGGAAGGTCTCATCATACTTCTTACTTGCCCACAGTGCAGGACTCTCTTCGGAGTATGCGACGAGGTTGATACGTTGATTTCTGACATTCGAACCCTTAAGATGAATGGCGTGACTTACTCTCCTGATGATCGACTGTGCCCCACTTGCGGAATCGCTCGATTGAAGGATTTCGAGCCACCTGACTTTCAGCGAATCGTTGACGCAGGGTTTTCTGAGAACGACATCTTTCGGATGCCGAAGCCGTTTCCGGGTAGGCCGTGCCCAAGTGGTCGGCACCCCATTACATTCCAAGAATACAAAGAAGCACAACAAGCCGCGCCGTGACAACCCCTACCAGCCGCCCTGTTTCGATGTTTTCCCGTAACTACAATCCTCACCCCGTGATCGACGTGCGCTCCCGCTGGTAGGGGTGCACGCGCTCTACGTTCGCCCAACTAACAAGCGCCACTCCAGAATGGATCATTTAGCTTCAGCACTGCTTTCCGTTATCTCATACATTGAGAGCAGAGAGGTGCCCGATGAGATTGCGGACGACGATGTTCGAACACTGGAAGAGGCATTTTATCATCTCAGGCAGTGCAGCGATTCGGAACGCAGTCGGATCGCTGATGCAGCTCGCATTGAGGCTTCTCAGACTACTGATGCCCGACGTCAGCAGTCTATTCTTTCCATCATCGAGAACCTTGAGCCATGACCACCACCACCCAACCAACCAAGGGCGAACAAAACGGATGCAGGCAACGGCTCGAAGGCTACCTGTCGTGTCAGCAACGTCTTGCGCTCGCCGTCGCCTGATCCGAGTCGTTCGCCCAACAAACCGAGCCACTCGCCATGAATCGCCCCGAGCTTCGACAAATTCTCACTGATGCGATTGCATACTGGGAGCCGAGGAGACTGATCTATAACGCTGCATTAGCCATCGTGACCGTAATTGGACACTTCACATCAACAGCCTCGTGGAAGCCTACAGTTGGTTTTGATATGGCACTGGGGCTGTTCTTTCTGGCTGTCATTGCAAACATCTTGTATTGCGCCGCCTATCTGCCAGATGCTTTCGTTCACCTATCCGACTTTCGCCATCGGTTGAGGGTAGTTAGGACCGTCATCTTCACCACAGGAATACTCTTAGCGTGCGCCATCGCATGGGCGATCTCACATCCATCTCAACCATTTCCGGACAAAGAGCAATCGGCGATGAGCAGCATCCACGACCAACCAAAGGCGAACAAGATTAGATGAGAAGGCAGCGGGGGGCGCTTGATCGCCCTGGTATCCTAGCTGCTGTCCTGAAAAACAAGATCCCACGCATCACCATCGGAACCGACCTCGGAGACAAGTTCCACGCGATCTGCGTCCTCGACAAGGCGGGCGAGATCATCGAACAACGGTCCATCACCAATCACCGCGATTCGCTCTGGAGACTCTCTCAAAAGTATCCCAAAGCCCGCATCGCAATGGAGGTGGGAACCCACATTCCCTGGATCAGCAGGTTCTGGCAAGCCCTTGGGCACGAAGTCATCGTTGCCAATCCACGCAAACTTCGCGCTATTTACACGAGCACCCGCAAGAGCGACCAAACCGACGCCTGCATGATCGCTCGGCTCGCTCGCGTCGACCCCACCCTGCTGCACCCCATCGAGCATTCCTCCGAGGAAGCGCAGCGGGACCTGCTCCAGATCAAACTGCGCGACAACCTCGTGCGCCAGCGCGTGGACATCATTTCCTCCGTTCGATTCACCCTCAAAAGCATGGGGCTGAAAATCGCCTCACCGAACACCCAATGCTTTGCCAAACGCTGTCGCCAGAACCTTGCCGCGCTCGACCCCGTTCTGCTTGCCCACTCGCCAGAAAGCTTTCCGTCTTATTGCTGACCCTCTGGAGTCGCGGGGAAAGCTACGAGCCGCTGCGCAAAGCCCTGCCACTGGAAACCAGGGCCGCCTGAGGCCCCTCTCCCTGGAAACACGATGAAACAATTTCGAAGATTTGGAACGACCGCGAAGCTGCGCCGGCACCAGTCCCAGGGACAGAGTGCGAGAACAAGATAGCGGCGTTCCCTCCCATTTGTCACAGGAAACAAGGATCAAAATCATGCACCAGGTCACAGCAACGGAACCGACCACTCGAGTGCGTATGGAAGCGCGACTCCCTGTTTCAATCCGTAGCCAAGGGGCTGCCGCCCCAAAACCCCGCCGAGCTGATGCCAGCTCGACCGCATCGTGGATCGCCCCTCAATCCCCTCCGGGGACTTCTCCCCTCCCGTCCCCCAGGGGAAGCGGGGGGAGGTTCTCAGAAGCTGCGGGGAGGACCCCACACCACCCCTTGAAACACCAACCCGATCTATCGTCTTGAAGTAAACTTCAATTTGTGTTTGACTGCCTTCTCATGGAAGACGCGGCTGAGCAACCCGCTACCGCTGGCAAGTCGGAATGACCCTGTTTACTCGAACCCTTAACCCGGTTGCGACGCGGCGCTCCCGGTAGCGGGTGCCAGCGCTCGGACGTTATGCCAAATAATTTGCGCCCTCTTCAAGCAACAAGGGTTGGTTGGGCGCTTCCCTAGAATACTGTGGAGCCTCCATTTCCAGATGGCCGCCGTGATAGCGAGGGTAGAGCTTGGCGAGCCTCGGAATAGTCTCGGTTGCCGCTGAGAAGTAGTGCGGGTCAACCTCTAGTCCGATGCTGTCTATGCCGATAGCTTCGCAGGCCGCGATCGTTGATCCAGACCCCATGAACGGATCCAGCAGGATTCCTTCAGTCGGCATTACCATTCGGCATAGGAAGCGTAGAAGTTGCTGCGGTTTTAGGGACGGGTGATCGGAAATGCTCTTTTCGATGGCTGGAGTTTTTGAGCTTGGGATCACGTCAGGGACAGGCCCTCCGTTTTCGAGCATCCTCAGCGCACCCACGCCCCATTTTCTGAGATTCTGGGCAACCGTCTTCTCCTCAATCGGTCGGCGGAACAACAGCCACGGCTCGTAGTTTCCCCTTGGGCTGACGCACAGATCAGGGAATTCTTGTTCAGCATTTTTTGGGCGATCTCCTCCACGGAATCCATGGTAGACCCGCATCAGCGTTGCCCTCGGTTCTAGGCCGGATGATAAGAGTCCTTGGAACACATGGGATGAGAGAACCGGATTCGAGGCGACAAGAACGTGTGCGCCCGGAATAAGGGCCGGAAGCAACGCTTCCGCCCACTGTTGAAAGTATTTCTCAATGTTCTGCCTCTGTTCGAGCGTTAAGACCGAGAACCTAGGAAGAGGATTTCGTTTCTTGCCATCGAATGAAGGGGGGATCCGCCAAACACCGCCTTTTCCATTCCGGAGCTTGGCAACCTCGCCCGGTGTGAACTCGACGAGACCGTAGGGTGGATCGGTGCAAACAGCATGGAGGGACTTCGGCTCGCGTCCCGCGAGCCACTCAAAGCAGTCGATATTTAGGATCTCATTCATTTTCTACTATAGTTGAAAGACAGCTAGCACCCTTTGTGGCATGAATCAAGGCCAATGGATGCGAAAAAAATTCTCGGCCTTGCCGTCCGTGCACAGCGCGAAGCGTTAAAGCTCTCTCAGGAGCGTTTGGCGGAGCGCGCTGGCATCACTTACCAGTATCTTTCGGCTCTGGAGAACGGTCGAGAGAATTTTACGATTGGCGTGCTGGAGTCCCTTGCCTCGGCACTCGGGACGAATCTGCCGGATCTTGTCGTGGCAGCCTACGGCCACACCGAACCCGATGCGGATTTTCCCCGGATTGATCGACGCTTCCTGCGGACAGTTCCGCTTCCGGCTGGTCTTACTCTTTCCCACCTTGCCGGCGCACTCGATGAGACCCAGCGAGTGATCCGCTTGCTTAACCAGTCTCTGGTTAGGGCTGGTGGACGCGCGTTGCCAAGCTACATTCAAGCAAACAATTTCAGCGGCATAGTTTCCAATATTCTCAGTGATTCCTTTGATCGGTTGACACCGTTCAAGCACAACCACGATCAGAGGTATCCCGACCTGATTAACAAGGATAAGGACGGCAACGAAATCGCAGGTCTTGAGGTTAAGAGCACAATTCAGGTCAAGAAGGGCGGTGAGAGCCACAATGGTCATTCTGGGTGGCATGTCATCGCATGCTTTAAGCTGGATTCTGCCACGGGAGACATTCGCTTCATACATGTGATGTTTGCAGACTTGATTGGGCACACCGAGAAGGACTCCGATTGGAAGTATGTGGGAAGCACAGTCAACACGGAATCAGGAAGTCAACGAACTGAGACTTACAACACCACCGGTATTGGCACGACCAAACTTCGAGATGGGTCAGCCTACCTCGACACCGATGAGATTTCCTTTTCCAGATGGCGCCAGCAGCGCAGAGGCCCGGTGCCCAAGTTTTCCATCTTTCACCCCGAAAACAGCAAGGCATAACAAGTCGCTGGACACCAACACCTGCCCCAATCGCGTCAAGTTAAGCAGTAGTTGATTGACTCCCAATGGTTAGGACGCTTTCGTTTGTCGTTTTTGAGGTGTCTGGGATCGATATTCATGCGCCAGGTCTTGGGCGCGCGGGTGATCCGCATGAGATGAATGGAAAAGACGTCGCTAATTTTTTCAAGGCTGATGGCACCGGAATATTCCTGCCTGTTCGCCAGGTGGGCGTGCAGATGGAGTGTCAACAGATGGAAGATCATCGCGGCGAGCACCATGGCCTCGATGTGATGGAAACCGCTTTTGTGCCTGAGTCCGCGGCTCAGTTGGCAGGACTGCTTGAAAGCGCGGAACTGGATTTGACTCGCCGCCGCCCCTCCGGCGGCTCGCCCTGCGGGCTCCGTTCGCGTTGCTCACTTCGTCCAAAGCGCCTCCAGACCTTCGGCGCTTTTCAATACTCCATCGCAGGGCGTAAAAGTCGTGAATGCGCCGGGCGTCGAGCAGTTTGGCGTCGAGATGGGTGACGAGGATGCGCCAGCCAGCTCGGTGCAGGCTCTCTTTATTAGGAATGACGCCACGGCGCTGGGCCTCCCGCTTGAGAAGGCGTCGGTTGGCGGCGGCCTTTACCGGGGGCAGACGAAAGGCAACCAGACGACAGCAGAGCCCCTCCCGTCCGAGCCGTGCGGCACGATCAATGCGGTTGCCTTTCGTCGATTTGAGCAGTTTGGCCAGGGGCGTCCCGTCCGTGGCGCAAAGGGAGACGCTGGCTGGCAACCTGCTGATCCAGAAAGCCTCGCGCCGGCCAATCTCGCGCAACGAGGCGATGCAAAAGAAGCCCATGTCGCGGATCAGGAGATCCCCTTTGCGGCACCAGTTGACACTTTCGAAGACGAGGGACTGGTCAGCTTCACGGGCGGCGTGGAGCTGGAAATCGAGAGGCTTCCCATTGAGCAGATTGACCAGCAGCAGGCACTTGCAGCCAGCCGTTGCGTAGCGCCCGTTGCCATTGTTGGGGAAGTTTTCGGCGTTGCTCTTAGCCATGGAAATGACAACCGAATCCTCGATAAGCACCCGCTCAAACAAGCCGCCGCGAAGGTCGCGAATGACGGTTGGAAACCGTTTTGCGAGCACGGTGTGAAGGACGCCCAAGAGGAATGCCGAGGAGGCTGGGCCGAAGCGTTGGTGAATGGCCTGGCGGGTCATGGAGGTGCGGACGAAAGAGCCGAGATGCATGACGAGATGGTTGAGAGAGGTGTCGCCCTTGGTGACCGATTGGAGGAGGGCGAGAAGGAAGCCGGCGGCGGAAAACTTGCGGGAATGGCGTTGAATCAGGCCGGAATCACGGGCGATGAGATCGAGGGAATCGGCAGGGGGCAGAAGATGGCTTTTGAACATTCCCAGCGTGCTGGGCATTCGCAAAAGTCAAGCGTTTTTAGGGGATTTTTTCACTCAAAAGAGATTGAAAACGAATGCACTACGACGTTACCTTGACGCAAATGACGCCTGACCCGCGTCCAGTTCCAGCCGTCATGACCGCTACAATCTCAACCCGAAGTCGAAGCCTCGCCCCCGGTCAGGCGTAGGAGGACTCGACGTTGGGCAGAAAATCAAAATCAAACACAATGAAGCCAAGATTCGTAGATCCATTTACGCCAAATCGCCCCGTTGATGATCCTGAGCGCTTTTACGGTCGAACCGAACCGGTAAGTGAGATGGTCGACTCTTTATTCCAAATAAAGAATCAGAACCCCAAGCATACCATTGTTACTGGAGACCGCGGGGTCGGGAAGTCGTCCCTACTAATGCAGATTCAGTTAACCTCAAACGGCGTCAACTCCCTAACGGATAGATTCAAAATTGATCGTGGGGTCGATAAATTTAATTTTTTATCAGTATGGCACGATGTGGATGCGACACAGAATGCATTTGACTTAGCCTTAGCAATATTGGGCAAGTTTGAGTCAGCATTTAAAAAGTTTTTATCTGGATTTAGTCTTGAAATCGACCTTGCCGGTTTCGGCAAGCTAGGACGCGATAAACAAAACCCCATAAACATATCATCACTTATAGATGAATTTGTTGTCCGTATCGGCAAAGTAGCCGAAGGAGCCGAAAAGAATAAAAAAGATGGAGTTCTGATTTTCATAGATGAGCTGGATCGAATTAAGCCTGATTCCATGATATCATCCTTTTTCAAGCTCACATCCGAACGACTAGCTAGAGACGGGATCAAGAGAGTTGGGTTTGTATGCGCAGGAATTACTGGCGCAGTGCAGAAATTGGAAGAAGAGCATGCCTCCATTCTAAGAACATTTCGCGACGTCCCCCTGCCGAGGTTTGCGAAAGAAGAATCGGCTTTGATCCTTAAGGAAGGTTTCGGAAAGGCCAATCACAAGTGCAGTATGCCAAATTTTGAAGATAGGGTTCTAGAAGTGACGATGGGACTGCCAGAGCCGATTCATCTGCTCGGTAGCGAAATGTTATCTGTCGATATTGACGGGATTCTGCTGGAAGACGATTTCGAGAATGCCATAAAGAAGATCGTCTCTGATGTAAGGAAAAACAAGTTAGCTTCCCTTTTGAGGAAAGCTGGCGGGGGAAAATATCAAAAGATAGTTGAGGCAATAGCGAAGCATGATAAGAAAATTGTGCCCCTCGAGTTTATTGCCAAAGTGATCGGACAGGAACAAAGCCAGTTCAGCACTAATATGGCGACACTTGTAGATAGAGAGATAATTTTCAAACCAGCCATTGGACACTACGCGTTCACCGACCCCATGCTGAAGGAGTATGTAAAGATGAATGGAGTGCTTACCTTGGACGAATAATATGAAAATGAGCCCAACAAGTAGATGGAGCCAATTCGTATGCTTGTCACAGTTCATGCTTTTTCCTCGCTTCGCTCGGGCATGACCTGCGCCAAGCATACGAATGGCTCATCACGACGTTCGCTGAAGAAATGAAACCTGCCATTTGCACAGCAATCTTGCTTTTACTAAGCAGCGGGCTTCTCGTCCTGCACGAGATGTTGATGCAGACTTGGCGGCCCATGTTCGTCTCGATTCTTCTCTCTTTTGCCGTTGCCCTCGTTGTCGCATTTCTTGGATTTCGGCGATCAGAGGCTCAAGCTCGGACAGTCCAGCAGGCGATCATCTTCTCGTGCGTCACTGTCTTTTTGTTTTCCACGGTCTGGGGGCTCCTTTGGGCAGTCTCAGAGGAGGGGCTAGTTCACTATTATCTGGCGACATACGGGCACGACGACACTGGTGGCAGATACTTTTACCCTGGTAATTCAGGGATGGGATATGCGAAGGGTCTGAGCAGGCCTGTTGATTTGATATTCTGGACGCTGGTCAGAGGCGTTAGCCTTGCCGCCATTATTGGAGTTCCACTAGCGTTCATCATCGCTTGGAAGAAATCCGACAGCGAACAAAACGGTGGTGGACAACCGGCTACCCAATCGCGTCAAGGTAAGCAGTAATGTTTTGACTACCAACGGTTAGGACGCTCTCGTTGGTCGTATTTGAGGTGTCTGGGATCGAGATTCATGCGCCAGGTCTCGGGCGCGCGGGTGATCCGCAGGTGATGAATGGAAAAGACGTCGCTGATTTTTTCAAGGCTGATGGCACCGGAATATTCCTGCCGGTTCGCGAGGTGGGCATGCAGATGGAGTGTCAACGGATGGAAGATCATCGCGGCGAGCACCATGGCCTCGAGGTGATGGAACCCGCTTTTGTGCTTGAGTCCGCGGCTCAATTGGCAGGTCTGCGGGAAAGCGCGGAACTGGATGTGACGCGCCGCCGCGCAATTGCCCGCGACGGCTGGATGCGGCATGGCCAGCATGGGGTGAAGGACGCCCCAGAGGAATGCCGAGGAGGCGGAGCCCCAGCTTTGGCGAATGGCCGGGCGGCCCATGGCTGGGCAGGCGAAGGAGCATAGAGATCGGGCGAGAGCGTTTCAAGGAGGTGTCGCCTTGGTGACCGAAGGGAGGCGAGCGAGAAGGAAACCGGTGGCGGAAAACTTGCGGGAATGGCGTGGCATCAGGCCGGACTCACGGGCGATGAGATCGAGGGAATCGGCAGGGGGCAGAAGATGGCTTATGAACATTCCCAGAGGGCTGGTCGTTCGCAAAAATCATGCCTTTTTAGAGGACTAATTTCACTTAAAAAGATTGAAAACGAATGCGCTACGACGTTATACTCAGGTAAATGACCGGCTACCCGTTCCGAGTCGGGTTCTGAGGGGAGCGACAACCCTCAATCGGAATCGGAAGGGCGCTCCCGGCAGCGGGTGCCGGGCGTTCGACATTAGGAACTCGCAGCGCATGGGTGCAACATGGTCAAACTTTTGCCGAGGCTTCCTTCGAGGGATTACGCTTGGCCTCGCCTTGCTGGTCGTTGGCTTGATGGGCTGGGTCATCGGCCTCGTGGCTGGCGTTGAGAATGTCGGTTCACTGGCAGGCATATCCCTCGCTTTTCTGAATGTCCTGTCATTCGGTCTTGGTGGCGGGGTTCTCGGCTGGTTGCGCAGACCGTCCTCTCCATGGTATCAGTCCGTCATCGCTTGGGGAGCGCCCATCGTGATCGTGCTCCTGGGATGCGGCGGCATCGCTCTCTTGCTTGCGTTGAGAAGACCGATCGAGTGGTGTTGGGGAGCGAGCAGTGCCGCGGTTTTTTGTGCTTTGCTGGGGATATCCTGGTTGCGGATTCATGGGCCGACGGGAGGCGGGGATGCCTGACCTTGCGCTGCAGCGAACCCGGCTTGAAGGCTGCGGTTGCCTTCTCAGCGTCCCGAATGCCGGGTCGCTGAGAGGGGGGCGTTCGGCCAAGAACCGAGACCATGGCACTGGCATGAAGATCGCCCTCTGCCTCATCGCTACTCTGACGCTGGGAGCGACGTCAATGGGAGAGGAGTTTCCGCTCTCACGAACCCGTCCGGCGAAGACTCCAGTGTTTGCCGTTGACCCGACGAAGGATTTCCATTTTGAGCTGGGTCCAGGGAGCGGTTGGATGGGGCTTGATACCATTGCTTTCGGTCGCGATGGAGTTGTCACGCTCTACAAGCAGTTTCCAGATGCGCGTTGGCAGACCGCAACGATTACGATCGAAGCCGCCGCGATCGGACGCATCTTCGAGGCCGTTCGGGCCGGGGGCATCATGGAGATGGCAGCCGCCTACCAGGCAGACGTGAACGACGGGACTCAGTGGGTGCTATGGATCAAGCAGGCTGAGCACACGAAGGCAATTTACTTCAATAACCATTTCCCCCAGGCTGTTCGTCAGCTCGCCAAGGTGATTGATACCGAACTCGGTGCCGCTGGTCTGGCCTCTGTCCGATGGAAGCAGGTTCCGGCGAAGAAATTTCGACTCCATGAGAAGCCGCTATGGAACAGCCTCAAATAACCAGCAACAAGAGGCCGAAATAACAGAGGCAGGGAACGGCGCGAAGGCTATCTGTCCTGTCACCAGCCTTCGCCGCTCGTCCTCGCCTGATTCGAGACGTTC
The DNA here is from genome assembly GCA_024233005.1 of Akkermansiaceae bacterium. Lineage (GTDB taxonomy): Bacteria > Verrucomicrobiota > Verrucomicrobiia > Verrucomicrobiales > DEV007 > JACKQE01. Next base: position 140,775 of record JACKQE010000008.1, read on the forward strand.
GGCCCGCAGGCGTGCGGCAGTTTTGATTGCGGGAACAAACTCCCTGGGATGCAGCGATGAAATCGCCTGGGAAATACACGATGGTCAGAGACCTCTGCTGGTTCGCGGCGGTTCCCTTCATCCTGGTCTCCGAAACTGGCTTCGGCGAAAACGCCGGGGCGTACGCAAAGGAACCGTCTGATTCCTTTTGCCATGCGGTCACATTCGATTCTCTCACGTTCGACTCGCCGGAACACATCGAAGTCTTGTCTCCAGCGGGCCCTCCCCGGAGAAAGGCATCAGTTGAATTTTCCGGATCCCTGTGGTTGGCTGTGGTTTATGTGGATGCGCGAAGGTTTCAGGAACGGGCTGTGGGCAGGCGTGGTTTTGTTGGGACTCGGAGCGACTCCGGCGCAGGCCAAGAAGTCCCTTCTCAAGCCGGTATTCCAAGCCGGCCAGATCTACCGCTTCGCCTCGACGACCGAGGTCACGATGCGTTTGCCGACCGAACCAGGCGCGGAAACCACCGAACGGCGCGTCACCATGGAGCAGATCGCCCGGCTGGAAGTGCGAACCGGAACGATCGAGGGAGAGGTCGAGATCACGGCGAGTACCGAGGCGCTCAAGGTCCACATCAGTGGCGGCGGGGAAACCCTTGCGTTTGACTCCACGGACAAAACCACGCCTCCGACGCCCCTCGGAGCCCATTTCGCGGCCGCCGAGCACCGCCGGCTGCGCCTGTTGCTGGGTGCGGATGGAAAAGTGCGACGGGCCGAGGAATTCGGGGATGCGGCGCCGGTTTCTGTGATCGCGGGATTGCCGCAGTTCGGGCCGGACGAGTTGAAGCAGATCATCCTCTCCGCGGTGGCTCCCTTCTCCACCGACGCGGTGGAAGAAGGTGACCGGTGGAAACTGAAAGGCCGCCGCAGCCTGGGGGATCTCGGGGAGATGGATTTCAATCTGTCCTACCGGTTTGCGGACACGGCCTTTGACGAGGGGGAGAAATGCGCCGTGGTGACCTTCACCGGGGGACTCACCGGGGATCTCGCTGTTGGCGGGGAAGCGCCGGCCACCCCCGAGGAGAAGACCCCGCCCGCGAAAGGGCCGAATCTGGGAATCACCAGCCAGAAGATCGAGGGGCGCCTCCATTTCGACCTGAAGCACCGGGTGGTGCGCACCTCCGAGCAGACGGTGGCGTTGACAGTTCAGACGCCGGATTCGTCCCGGCCGGACGGCAAAATGCCACTCCAGGTGGAGCAGAAGCTCACCCTGAAACTGCTGTCGCTCGAGCCATTCGAGCCCGCCTCCTGAGGGGCTCAGGCCTGCTGGAGCCTCCGGACCATGGCTTCGAGCGCCTTGCCGTAGTTCACGTAACTCTCGAACTGTTCGCGGGCCTTCTCCTCGGCGGAGAGGCCGCCCTTGTCGTCCGACGGTCCGTGGAAGACCACGCTGACGTGGGGCTCGATGCTGACGTAGCCCTCGTAGCCGCTGGCCAGGACGTCCGCGAGAATGCGCTCGGTCTGGCCCTCGCCCTCACCGGGGAAGGTGTAGTCGGCGTCGTTCTTGGCTGCATTCCAGCGTCCGTCCTTGATGTGAATGTGAGCGATGTGCGGCTTCACGGCCTGGTAAAAATCCCATGAATCCTGACGTTTCCCGGGGTGGTCCCGATCTTCGTTGAAGACAGGATTGCCGGTGTCGTAGACCCACTTCAGGCCGGGCACGTTGTCGAGCAAGCGATGGGCGTGGCTGATGCTCATGCCGCCGTAATTCATGCAGTTCTCATGGACCACGGTGATGCCGGCGTCGTCGAAGCGTTTCTTGATTTCGCGGAGACGGCGGAAGCGTTCCTCCTCCATCTGGTCGGGCAGGTCGCGGCCCTCGGCGTCCTTCCGGATGGCGTAGCTCATGATGCGGAGAATGCCGGTGCCGAGGCGCTGCATGCGGGGAATGGCCCGGGCAATTTCGCCTTCAGTGATGGAAAAATCGTCTTCAATTTTGTGGGCCCAGTTGGCGATGATCGAGCCGAACCCGCAGACTTTCATGCCCTGTTCCTCGATCACGGCGACGGCGCGTTCGAACGCGGGTTCCGGGATTTCGTGGAGATTGCCGTTGGGGAAGTCGTCGACTTGGCAGTTGCGCACTTCCAGCGCATCCCAGCCGAGTTCCTGGTGGGCCTTGATTTGGGTGAGGATCGCGTTGCCTGCTTCGTCGGAAATGCCGGTAAATTTCATCCCTCGTTTATGACCCGGAATGCTTTCCCGCGCAAGGGAGGAATTGCGGTGCGGGAGAAGTCCGACGGCCGGAGATTTCCTCAGCCGTCCGGCAATGCCCCTTGCTTCCGCAGGGGAACGACTGTTGACTTCAAGACGTCACCGGTTCTCCTCCCTCAGCCATGAAACGCCGCGATCACTTGAAACTCACCTTCGCCTGGAGCGCGGCCGGGGCCTTTCCCTGGGCGTTGCAGGCGGAAAACGCGGCCTCGGTCGACGACCGGTTCCCGTCCCTGGCGGCGGCCGCTCTGGGCAGGGCGACCCAGCTCGGGGCCTCCTACGCGGATTTCCGGATCGTGCAGATGGACCACGAGGGCCTCTATGCCCGGGAGGAAATGGTGCAGGGGATCGATGCCTCGGCCTCGCTCGGCGTGTCCGTGCGGGTGCTCTGCAATGGAGCCTGGGGTTTTGCCGCGGCCAGCGCGGTCGATGACAGAACCGCGGTCCGCCTTGCGGGAGACGCGGTCGCGATGGCGCGGGCCCAGGCAGCCTGGCAGAAGGTGCCGGTCGAAATCGAGACCCTGCCGGCCTATCTGGATCGCTGGGAAATGCCGCACCGGGTGGATCCTTTCGCTCTCGGGGTCGAGGAAAAAACCAATTGGCTGCTCGAGGTGAACCGTGCCGCCCTGCGCGCGGGGGCGCAGTTCTGCCGCGCCGGACTGCACCTCGTGCGGGAACGCAAGTGGTTGGCCAACACCTTCGGCAGCCGCCTGGTGCAAAGCCGCCTCCGGGTGCACCCGACCTTCAATGTCACCGTGCTGGATGAAAAGAAGGGGGGATTCGCCTCCCGGGCGAGTCTCGCGCCACCTCGCGGCGCCGGCTATGAATACGTCCAGGAGGCCGGAATGATCGAGGACGCCGCCCGCGCCGTCGAGGAAGCCAAGGAAAAACTCGCCGCGCCCTCGGTGACGCCGGGCCGGATGGATTTGGTGATCGCCCCGAGCAATCTCTGGCTGACGATCCATGAGACCGTGGGGCATCCCACCGAGCTGGACCGGGCCCTCGGATTCGAGGCCAACTTTGCGGGCACCTCCTTCTGCACGCCCGACAAGCTGGGGAAACTCCAGTATGCCGACGAACGGGTCACGATCCGGGCGGACCGGAGCCAGCGCGATGGATTGGCCACGGTCGCCTACGACGATGACGGGGTCAAGACGGCGGGGAAGGAGTTCGACATCATCGGCAGAGGACGGTTCGAAAACTACCAGATGGCCCTGGGGCAGGCCCGGTTGATTGGTCGGACCGCCTCCAACGGTTGCGCTTATGCGGACAGTTCCTCCTCCTTCCCGATCCAGCGCATGCCGAACATCTCCCTGCAGCCCGGACCGGACGATGCGGTGACGGCGGAAAGCCTCATCTCGGAGGTGGAGAACGGGCTCTACATCCTCGGCAATGGCAGCTGGAGCATCGACCAGCAGCGCTACAATTTCCAGTTCACCGGCCAGGTGTTCCAGCGCATCCGCCATGGGAAACTTGTGGGCATGGTCAAGGATGTCGCCTACCAGGGCAACTCGGTCGATTTCTGGAATGCCTGCGACGGCCTGGGAGGCGCTTCGAGTTACGAACTGGGCGGCGCCTTCAACTGCGGCAAAGGCCAGCCCCAACAGGTCGCCCCCGTCTCCCATGGCGCGGTGCCGGCGCGGTTTCGCGGGATCAATGTTCTCAATACCAACCAGGAGGCGGGCCGCCCCGTGGCCGCCCTCGACCGTTCCTGCTGCTCCAACCGCCAATGGATCTGACCGAAGACACCGCCCGCGACCTGACGCGCCGTCTCCTTGATCGCGTCAACGCCGACCACGCCACTGTGGAGGTGGGCTCGGCGAAGGACACGAATGTCCGCTTCGCCAACAATGAGCCCACCAGCAATGGGGCCGTCACCAGCCTCTCGATCAGCCTGAGCGTCAGTTTCGGACGCCGGTCCGCCTCGGTCGGGTTTGACCAGACCGACGACGCGACATTGGATGACGCGGTGCGGCGGGTCGAGGCGATGGCGCGGCTGGCGCCGGAAAATCCCGAGCTGCTGCCGCCGCCGGGACCGGCCAAGTTTGATCCGGCGGTGTGCCACGCCAACTCGACCGAGCAGGCGGGGCCGGAGGCGTTGGCGGGCTGGCTCAAGCCGGCGGTCGCCCGGGCCCGTGAAGCGGGCGTGAACGCGGCAGGTTACCTTGATTGCTCGGCCGGGGTCTCCGTGCTCGCCACGAGCACCGGAATGTTTGTGTTTGAACGCTATTCCGACATCGGATTCTCCATGACGGCCCGCACCGCGGAGGGAAAGGGCAGCGGCTGGGCCAGTCTTCAGGCCACCGCCGCGGAAGGTCTCGACCTGGAACCGGTCGCGCGGCGAGCCATTCAGAAAGCGCTCGACTCCCGGAATCCCAGACCGCTCGAACCCGGCCGCCGCACGGTCATTTTGGAGCCCGCCGCCGTGCGCGATCTGATCAGTCTGCTGCTCTGGTCCCTGGACCGCCGCGACTTCGATGAGGGACGCAGTTTTCTCAATCCCCTGGTCAAGGACGGCGATCCGGTGGGGCAGGCCCTCTTCGGGGACAAGGCCGTGCTCTGGTCCGACCCTCTCGATCTCCGTGCCCCCTGCGGGACGAATGCGGGCGGTTTGCCGCGTCGGCGGACTTCCTGGATCGAGTCCGGGGTCCTGAAAAACCTCACCGTGGGGCGGTTCTGGGCGAAACAGAAAAAGGTGCCGCCCTTGCCCGGCCCGGGGAACTTTTTCCTCGAAGGCGAGGGCCGGTCGATGGAAGAACTCATCGCCTCGGTCGATGACGGGGTCCTGGTGACGCGGCTGTGGTATCTGAGAATGGTGGATCCGCAGACGCTGCTCTACACCGGCCTGACCCGTGACGGCACCTTCCGCATTGAAAAAGGCCAGATCACCGGACCGGTGGTCAACTTCCGCTTCAACGAGTCCACCGTCAACGTGCTGCGGAATCTCCTTGCCAGCGGCATCCCCGAACGGGTCCTCGGCAGCGAGGACACCAGTCCCGCCCTGGTGCCGGCGTTGGTGGTGAAGGACTTCAATCTCTCCTCGGTGTCCGAAGCGAGTTGACCGGAATTCCGCGAGAGGGGAGAGAGCCCGGCGCTCCGTTTCCGTGGTGGAATCCGAGGATCACATGTCCGCCAACAGCTTCCGGTTTTTCCAGGCGTAGCTGAGGCCGGAGACCACGGTGAGGGCAAGGGTGAGCCAGAGGAGAAAAACGCCGGTGATTGCGATGCCGGTCACTTTCCAGTGGTAGAGGAAGTCCATCCAGGCGAACAGGGGCTCATCCCGGGCGAGGTAAATGAGGAAATAAATCAGGGTGATCACCTGCCAGATGGTTTTGTGTTTGCCGAGGCTTTCCGCGGCGAGCACCACTCCCTCCGCCGAGGCCACCAGGCGCAGCCCGGTGACGAGAAATTCCCGGGTCAGGATGGCGACGACCATCCAACCGGGAATGAGGTGCAGGTCGCTCAGCATGACAAACCCCGCGCACATCAGCACTTTGTCCGCAAGGGGATCCATCAGTTTGCCGAAACTGGTGATGAGGTGATATTTCCGTGCCAGATAGCCATCGAGCCAGTCGGTGATGGCTGCCACGATGAAAAAGAGGGCCGCCAGACTGTGGGCGAGGGGGAGAACCTGGTCGAGCGTGAGGGCGATGACAAAGCAAACCGTTAGCAGCAGACGGCTGACTGTGAGCTTGTTGGGGAGATTCATCGGTAAAATGGGGCTGCCGGATGGTTCTGCCCACGGGCACGAGATCCGGCGCGGAGAGACACGGATCCCTCCTCACGAGCCATACCCCGGAACGCCGCATTGTCAAAGCGATCCCTGTGGCAGAGTTTTTCCGGAAGGGGGCACGGAAACTTCTTTCTGTCGTCGACGACTTCTGTTAGCTTGCCCTCATGAGCTTCCTCACTCTCGTCGTGGTCGGTCTGATTGCCGGCATTCTCGCCAAACTGATCGTGCCGGGCAAAGGGCCGGGCGGGATCATCATCACCATTGTGCTGGGCATTCTGGGGGCCTGGGTGGGAAGCTGGCTGGGCATGAAGGCCGGTTTCGGCGCCGCGACGGGTTTCGACTTGAAGAGCATCGGCGTGGCCACGGTGGGATCGATTGTGCTCTTGGTGATTTACGGATTGCTGGCCAACAGGAAGCGCTGATGCGCAAGCTTTCCCACGGAGCAGCGTCTTTTCCGACGTGAGAGAACTGATTTTAAAGCCATCCGGATCCGGGACCGGGTTGCCCTCAGAAATGCCGTGGTGGATCCGCCCGTTGGTGGCCTCGCTGCTTCCTGGAGCGCTCTACTGGGCCCGGCGGGAGGAACGGCGGATTGTCCGCGAGGGACGTCCCCTGACGGAACAGGAACGCCGTGACGCACGGGGCGTTGGCGTTCGGGTTCCCGAGTGGGTGCGGGTGCTCCCGGTGCCGCGCGTGCCGCTGCCCGGCGGGATGTTGGGGCAGGCGTGGGTGACCTGGGCCTCGGGGCCGGGAGTGGTCGCCGGAATGGCGTTGGGTTACGGCATCTATGTGGACGTGTCAGCGGTGGGAAGCCGGCACCTCCTGGCGCACGAGTTGGCCCACGTCGCCCAGTATGAGCGTCTCGGTGGGGTCAAGCCATTCATGCGGCGCTATTTGGAGGAATGTCTCTGGGCGGGCTATCACGCGGCGGATCTGGAACTGGAGGCGGTGGAGTTGGCGACGCGGGTTTGCCGGTGACGACCTCGGCCGCCCGGGGGACGGATTATTTTCGGAGGAGGCGGCACTTTTTTGACTTCCGACGTTACTTTTTCGATTCCGGCGCGTTTGTTCCTGGTCATGATGAAACGGTTGGCAGTTCTGTTGATGGTTGGGAGCCTGGTGCTCCTGGTGGGAACCTGGCTCCGGGGGCAGGACAATCCCCGCGATTTGGAGGCCAAATTCAAAGATCTCGACAAGAATGGCGACGGTCATCTGACGGCTGATGAACTGCCGAAAAAGTTGCTGAGTCGGCTGGACGGCGACAGCGATGGCCGGGTGACCCTCGCGGAGGCAAAGGACGCGCTTTTCGGCAAGGGCATGACCACGGTCATCGAAGCGGCCGCGAAAAAAGCCGACAAGAACGGGGATGGCCTGCTGAGCCGTGCCGAGGCGGGAAATGCCAAATGGTTTGACCGGGTCGATGCCAATGCGGACGGTCAGATTGATGCGGCCGAGCGTCAACAGGCGGCTGAATTCCTCAAAACGGTGGTCCAGGGCGCTGTGGCTCCCGAGGCAACGCCCGCCATTCCGGTGGACGCCCCCAAACCGGTCGCGCAAGGGCCGAAGATCCTGACCCCGGCGGAGGGAGCCATCGGTCGACAAATTCCGGATCTGTCCTTCACCACGCTCGCTGGGGAATCCCTGCGGCTTTCCGGATTGCCGGGAAAACGGGGCACGGTCATTGCCTACACCAGCACCACCTGTCCGGTCAGCAAACGCTATGCCCCGGCCTTGTCCCGACTTGCCAAAGAAGTGGCGGCCCAGGATTTGACGATGATCCTGGTCAATCCGTTCGCCAGCGAATCCAGGGAGGCCCTCCAGGCCGATGTCGCAGCGCAGGGATTTACTTGCGCGTATGTGGCGGATGGGGACGATGTCTTTGGGAAGGCATTGGAGGCCCGGACCACGACCGAGGTCTTCCTTCTGGACGCGAGGCGCACCCTTGTTTACCGGGGGGCGCTGGATGACCAATACGGCATTTCCTACAATCTGGAGGCCCCCCGGCACCGGTATGTGAAGGAGGCCGTGACGGCCCTGCTGGCCGGCCAGGCTCCCCTTGTGGCTGCCACCGTGGCGCCGGGGTGTGAGCTGGAGCGCGACGCCTCCACCTCCGGGGTGACCAGCGACGTAACCTTTCACCGGGACATCTCCCGGATTCTCCAACAGAATTGTGTGGAATGTCACCGCGATGGCGGGATCGCCCCGTTTGCCTTGGACGATGCCAAGGAAGTGTTGGATCGCGCCAAAACGATCCGTCGGGTCATCAATGACGGCACCATGCCTCCCTGGTTTGCCGCCCCGGCCAAGGAGGGCCCGAGTCCCTGGCTCAACGATCGCTCGCTCTCGGAACGGGACCGCAAGGCACTCCTCGCCTGGACCGGTTCAGCGGACAAGCCTCTGGGAGATCCGGCCGATGCCCCGCTTCCCAAGCCCGCTCCGCCGGGAGGCTGGATTCATGGCGAACCGGATGTGATCATTGAAATCCCCCGGACCGTGGCCATTCAAGCCGAAGGCAGGATGCCTTATGTGAATCTGACCGCGCCCACCGGGCTCACTGAAGACCATTGGATCAGGGGATACGAGATCCAACCGGGCGATCGCAAAGTGGTTCACCATGTCCTGACTTGGATGTCGGAGGGGGAGGGCGGCGGGCGTCGTTTCGATGAGTTGGGCGGGTTTTTTGCGGCTTATGTGCCGGGGAATGCCGCGCAGATGTTTCCCGAAGGGTTCGGCAAAAAGGTCTCGGCCGGATCGTCGATGCGGTTCCAATTGCACTACACTCCGTCTGGTCAGGCGACCGAAGATCGCACCCGGATCGGGCTCTATTTTTCGAAAGAGGTCCCCCAATACGAAGTCAAGGTCACCAGCCTCGCGAGCCATCAGCTATCGATTCCTGCCGGAGCTCCCGACCATGAGGTGGTGGCCTCGAAGGTGGTGCCGGCGGACATGACGGTGCTGGGCTTCATGCCTCACATGCATTTGAGAGGCAAGTCCTTCCGATTTGAAGTGGTCCGACATGAAGGCCCGATGAACCTCCTTGATGTTCCTCGGTATGACTTCAACTGGCAGCTCAGCTACCGTCTCAAGGAACCCCTCTTTCTTCCTCGCGGAACCCAGGTTCGGGCGGTTGCGCATTTTGACAATAGCGCGGCGAATCCCGCCAATCCCGATCCCACCAAAACCGTGAAATGGGGCCAGCAATCGGACGATGAGATGATGCTGGGCTACGTGGAATTTTATGTTCCGGTGCCGGCGGGGGAGGCTCCGGTCGCGGCGACGGTATCCCGGTGAGTCAGGAAGGCGTCCTCCGTCCCACGACCCCGAGAAAGGTTCCCACGTCCCGGCGTTTCCACCAGGCGGCGGTCAGTTCCCGCTCGGAGGGATTGGTGAACTCATAGAGGTAGAGCCGGCACCGGAGATACCGGGGCGGCGTCTCCGGGAACGGCGGTTCCTCGAACCAGGAGCGGGCCACCGGATCCCCATCCAACAGTTTCGACAGGAGCGCGGCAAACCATCCGGCGTTGCGACTGCGTTCTTGAAAGCTGCGCTCGAGTGCGAAAAACCAGAACTGCCAAGCCAGGCGGGGCATGTGGGGCGTCGTGAAGACGGGCTTGTCGGACACCTCCCCGGGTTTCCAGCGAAGCCGGTATTCCTCCCACACGGTGCCATCGGAGCTTCCTTCGATGACAATTTCGGGACGGTCCGTGGTCATGATGCGGAATAGACCGTAGCTGTTGGCGAGCCGGAATCCCCCGTTGAAAGACAGCGCCGTGGCGATTCGGGCGGGCAGGAAGGCTTCGTCCGGCTCATGGGAAGCCCCCCGGCGGGTGTCGACATAGCAGACCAACCCATTGGCGATCCCGACCAGTCCAATCGCCGCCAGACGGGGAATCTGCCACCACAGGCCGCGCGTCAGAGACGGTTTTTGGCGCGACACCATTTCCGCGAGCACTGCGCTGCCGGAAGCGGAATCATGCGGAGCGAGCCGGAGCCACCGGAGCATGACATCGTCGGCCAGTGGAACACAGAGCACGATAACCAGGCAGTTGAACCAGCCATAGTTCCCGGTTGCCATGATCAGGAGCATCAGGGCGATGGTGCCGCAGGCCGCCATCCGGCGTCCCGGGCGGCCCAGCAAAATGGCCCAGGGCAGGACCAGTTCGATGAAGTACATCGGCCAGAGCGAAGCCTTGTGGATTGCCGCGGGCAGTTGATGCACGAACCAGGCCGTCCACGTGGGAATGGGTTGGGTCAGATAATGGAAGGTCATCGCATTCCTTTCCGGCCACCAAGCCGGGTCACCCCAGGCGAGTTTGACCCAGCCGGAAAACCACATCAGTTTCGCCAGCAGAAACCAGACACTCCACAGTGCCAGAGTGCTGTGAACGGACATCGGGGGGGCGGTGCGGGCCCTGATGCGCCGGGCATGCCACGGAGCCAGCAAAATGCAGAGAAATCCCGCCTCCAGCAGCAGGGAATCCCATTGGTATCCCATGAAAATGCCACCCGTGTTGACGAGGGAGAGATAGACCAGCCAGAGCACCGCACTAGCCGGGCCGGGGAACCATCCTGTCATCAGCAAAACCGCCGCCACTACCCCAAGGCCGCAACCCAGATGAAGGGCGGTGTCGCTGCTGTTGATCCAAAAAAGCGTCGGCAGATGGAGCCAGGGAAGATCCACCCGCGCCTCCACCGACGCGAGCAGTTCGTGGGCCGGGAGCAGGCCTTTCTGCCCCACCAAAAAGGGCATTTGCACCCACCAGGAAAGGATCGCGATGAGGTATATCAACCCCATGAGGCGGAGAAACATCACCCGTGAGGCCGCATGGTCCCGGGCAGGAATGGCTCGCCTGAAAAACACCGCGAGGCGGCCACTGCTGTGCGGTTGATCTGGGAGTAGCGCCACCAAGCAGGAGGCTACCCTGGCGACCGCTCCCATGTCAAGCCATCACGCTTCCCGCGTGATCAATTGGCTCTCTACCTCGTCGTCTTCCATGCCGTAAATATCCGTGTCGGGATTGAATCCGCCATGACGGATACCCTCGAGCCGGCGGTTGCTGCCACGACGGTAGGCGGGGCTGTTGAGAGTGCGGGCCAGAAAATCGATCGCCAACGGCAGCGTGGCCAACGCGCCCAAGGTGAGCAACGTGGAGGCCACCGTGTTCCGGGTCGAGCTTTTCATTTTGTCCGCCACGATCAGACCGACCGCACATCCAATGGCTGCGGGAGCGATGCTCAGAGCGGTTCCGACGAGAGTGGCGTTTGCCGCAGGTTGGTTTTCGGAGTGCATGGTCATGTTTAAAAATACCAAAATTTCCAGAAAAATAAAGTGAAAGTTTGGTCAGTCTGTGGATAATCTACCCTTTATCATTGGGGAATTCTCGATTTATTCAACTTCCGACTCCTGATGATGGGGAGTTTCCTGTGCCTGTTCCCTTCTCTCATGACCGACTCCACCCCTCTCTCCGCCGTATCCAACCGCTACGTCATCATCCTAGCCGGCGGCAGCGGCACCCGCTTCTGGCCTCTGAGTCGCAACGACAAGCCAAAGCAACTGCTCTCTTTGTTTGACAACGAGACCCTGTTGGAAAAAGCGCTGCGCCGGGTCGTGGGGATCGTCCCTCTGGATCACATTCTTGTCCTGACCAATCCCTCCCAGGTCGCGGGGATCCGGGCCGCGCTGCCGGACTTTCCCGTGGACAATATTCTGGCCGAGCCCGAGCGGCGGGACACGGCGCCGGCCATCGCCCTGGGCATGGGGTGGGTCGCGGCACGAAACGCGACCGCCGCGGTGGCGGTCCTTCCGGCCGACCAACTCGTTCAGGACCAGACCCTGTTCCAGACAGTTCTGGAGGAATGCTTCCAGTTGGCCGAAGCCTCCGATGCGCTGGTCACCCTCGGCATCAAGCCCACCTGGGCCTGTCCCGGCTACGGCTACATCGAGCGCGGCGAAAGGGCCTATGTGAACGGTTATTCCGGCCGCGCGGCGGTCTTCCATGTCACTTGTTTTCGTGAAAAGCCGGCCCCTGAATTGGCGGAGGAGTTTCTCAGCAAAGGGAACTACAGCTGGAATGCCGGGATTTTTATCTGGACCATGGCCGCGTTCCTCCAGGAAACCGGCGCGCATGCCCCTGAGCTGGCTGATTTGGTCCATGAGTTGCGCCGGGCCGGAGATTTTAACGCGGTGATGCAGAACCAGTATGGTCATACCATCCGCAACTCGATCGACTACGCCCTGCTTGAAAAATCCGAACGGGTCCTCAACGTGGAGGCCGGTTTTGACTGGGATGATGTCGGGGGATGGATCTCGGTCGGCAAGTATCTTGAAAAAGATGAGGCGGGCAACATGGTGCGGGGGGCCCTGACGCAGTTGGACAGCGAGGACAATCTGGTTTACAGCACCACCGGCACCCGCATTGCCCTGTTGGGCGTGCGCGATCTCATCGTGGTGCAGACGCCCGATGCCCTCCTCATTGCAGACCGGGGAGACGCTGACCGCATCAAGAAACTCATCGAGATCATCCCGCCGGAATTGCTTTGACCCGCCATGCCCCGCGTGCTTGCCATCGACTATGGGACCGTGCGCCATGGCATCGCGGTGAGTGATGAACTCGGGATGTTGGCGCATCCTCTCGAAACGGTGCCAGCCGCCAACGAAGGCCAGTCCTTCCGCCGGATCGCCCAGATCGTTCAGGAGCGGCGGATCGAGACCTTGGTGCTGGGCATTCCGGTGCGGCTGAACGGAGTCGAAGGCACCGCCGCCGCCCGAGTCAGGGCCTGGGGAGCCAAGCTGCGGGCGGCCCTGCCGGCATCCCTGCGCTGGGAAGAAGTCGATGAATGCCTCACCACGGCCTCCGCCGCTGCCAAATTGCGGGAAGCGGGACGCAGTGTGAAACAAAGCCGAGCCATCATCGACCAAGCCGCGGCGGTGGAAATCCTGCAGATTTTTCTGGACCGTCAGGCCCCGTTGCTGCCCTGGCCGGATGAAGAAGATGAGGAGGATTACCTCCCATGACCGATCCGGCGGCTTCAGGGCCGGGAGACCAGCCCCGGCCGGGTTTCAGGCGGTGGCGACTTCTGGTGGCCTATGAAGGAGCTCCTTTCGCGGGTTGGCAGAGCCAACCGGGCGGAAACACGGTGCAGGACCTCATCGAATCCGCGCTCAAGGAAATCAGCCTGGAGATCCGGGGGATTCATGGTTCCGGCCGGACCGATCGGGGAGTCTCGGCGGTGGGGCAGGTGGCCCACTTCGACGCCCCGGATACGCTGTCGATCGATGCGGCGGCCTGGCGGAGAGCCTTGAATGTGCGGTTGCCTGCCACGATCCGGATCATGGATTGCTCTGTGGCTCCTCCCGGCTTTCATGCCCGATTCAGTGCTTCTGGGAAGACTTACCGCTACCAGATTTTTCACGGAGCCGTGATGCCGCCCCTGCTGGCCGGCCGCGCCTGGCATGTGCGGCGGTTGGGAGACCTGGAAAAGTTCCGGCGCCAAGTCGAGTCGTTCCAAGGCTGGCATGATTTCCGGGCTTTTTCGGCGAACCGGCGGGATGGTTGGGACGAATCCCGCAACACTTGGCGTTTGCTGCACGAGGCGCGGGTCGAAATCGTGCCAGTTCCTCCGGAATGGAATGCTCCGGGGGATTGGGTGACGGTGGTTATTTCCGGAAACGGTTTTCTTTATCGGATGGTGCGTTTTCTGGTCGGCATTTCCGTGCGTTGTGCCCAGGGAAAATTCGAAGAGGCCGACATTCGACGCCTCTTGGACCAGCCGGGGCGGGAAAAAGCCCCCTGGTGCGCCATGCCCGATGGCCTCACGCTGGCGGCGGTGGACTACGATCCTGCCAACCGGGTTGTGCGGGGCAAGCCGGTGGGGGCCGGTTGAAGAATCTCGCAGGATCCGGGAGCGGCGCCTACTCTGCTCCCCTCAGGGATCAAGCGCCCTGCGAGGGGGGCCCGGGTCCAGGAGGATGCGGAGGCTTGGTTTCCGGCTCGGGCGGGGTATTTGGCAAAGATTTCCCGACGGCGAAATTTGATTTTTGACCAAGTCGGGCTTACTGGATGGGAGTATTTCACATCCATGCGCGAGGATTCGTGCCTCAGAAGGTATCATTTTCTTGTCTTTCTGTTAGTGGCTTTCTTTTTGGGAGCCTCGCCCCGAGGGCATTGTTCTGATGAGGCCATTCCAGGTTTCAACCGCGACATTCGGCCACTTCTCGCCAAGCATTGTTTTGCCTGTCATGGCCCTGATGCCGCGAAAAGGAAAGCAGACCTCCGGCTGGACGACCGCGAGGTGGCGGTTTCGGCCGGGGCCATCAAACCCGGCCACGTTCAGGACAGTGAAATCTGGCGGCGCCTGACCTCGACCGACCAGGAAGCAATCATGCCGCCTCCCGGGAAAGGAGAACCGATGCCCAAAGAGGGGATGGAAAAGGTGCGGAAATGGATCGAGTCGGGGGCCGGGTATGAACGGCATTGGTCCTTCATCCCACCACGGGATCCAACGATTCCCGACGTCGCTGCTCCAGGCTTTTTGGTGCGCTCTCCCGTGGATTCGTTGGTGTTGGATTCACTGATTCAAAAGGGCCTCGCTCCGGCGCCGGAAGCGTCCAGAGAACGCTGGATCCGACGTGTCACTTTCGATCTGACGGGACTTCCGCCGACGACGGAAGAAGTGGCCTCCTTTCTGGCGGATCGGCACAGCGGGGCCTATGAGACGGTGGTGGACCGGCTCCTCGCCAGCCAAGCCTTCGGGGAGCGAATGGCCGCAGATTGGCTGGATCTGGCTCGGTATGGTGACACTTACGGCCAGCACGAGGACCAGAATTGCTTCACCTGGCCGTGGCGGGATTGGGTGATCCGGGCTTTCAACCGGAATCTGCCCTATGACCAGTTTCTGTTGCTCCAGACGGCGGGCGACTTGGTGCCGGGAGCAGGGAAGGAAGGAACGATCGCCACGGCCTTCAACCGCCTGCATGTCATGACCAATGAAGCGGGGACCAATCCCGAGGAGTCCCGTTGCGAAGGGATCGCCGACCGGGTGAAAACCGTGGGGACGGCCTTTCTGGGACTGACTTTGGAGTGTGCCAGATGCCATGACCACAAATTCGATCCCATACCGACCCGGGAGTATTATGCGATGTCGTCCTTTTTTGACAATATTGACGAGTTGGGAGCCTTCACCAGTCTGAGCGGAGGCGTTCCGGGGCCTTCCCTAACCATTTTCGCGGAAGAGGCCGAAATCAGGCATGCTGAGCTGGTGGCGGAGATCCGCAGAAAGGAGGCGGAAAGGGACTCCCAACTGCCTTTGGCCAGAGCCAGATTTGAGAACTGGCTGAAAAAGCAGCGTCCTCCCGAATTGGTGAAACAGGAACCGTCCCGGTGGAGTGGCCTGTGGTCCAGGGTTTTCCCTCCGCGTCCCCCCGCGGAATGGGCCGCTCCCGTGGATTCCTACAATTTCGATGATTTCACGGACCGGCGTCACCTTCCTAACCAGATGAAAGCGGACAGTCCCGCGCTGTCCTCCCGCAGTGCCAAGCACGTCAAGGGATTCGGTGGCGGCGCGGCGCTGCGCTTCACCGATGGCTACACCGTGGAGCTCACGGGAGCGGGCGATTTTTCGAGATCGGATCCATTCTCGCTCAGCCTCTGGATCAAATTGGACAAGCCACTGGAGGAGGGAGTCGTCATCCACAGGACCAGAGGAGCCTGGGACGCGGGCAACCGCGGGTATGAGATTGCGATCGAAAACAATCGTCCGGTTGCAAAACTTTCCTATTTCTGGCCGGGAAATGCCATTGGGCTTGGCGGCAAGGATGCCTTGCCGGTGGGAAAATGGACTCATCTGGCATTGACCTACGATGGATCCAGCAAAGCTTCCGGCGCGGCGCTGTATGTCGATGGCCGCTCGGACCGGGTGGAGATCCTGCAGGATCATCTGACCCGGGACTTCCGATATTATCAGGAATGGGGTGATTTTGATGAAGAACAGGTTCCGGACTCCAAGCAGATCGAGCATCCCCAATTGACTCTGGCGGGGCGGTTGCTGGGCAAGTTGTTCCTCAATGGGGCTATCGACCAGGTGGATGTATTCGACCGGGATTTGACTCCGCCCGAAATCGCGAAGCTGGCCCACCAAGTCAAGGAATTTCCAGAAGCAGATTGGTTCGCGTGGTATCTGCGGGAAATCGACCAGGACTGGCGGTCCCGCACGGATGAATTGCGCCACCTCCGCCAGGCTGAAGATACCTTGGTGAAAGATGCGGTGGAATTGATGGTGATGAGGGAGAAATCCCCGCGGCGTCAAAGCCATGTCTTGGAACGGGGCGCGTTCAACCGTCCCAAGGAAGCCGTGGAGCCCGGAGTCCCCTCCGCGGTGCTGCCTTTCTCGGATGACCTTCCAAGGAATCGGCTCGGTCTGGCCCGGTGGCTGCTGCACCCTGATCAGCCGCTCACGGCCCGAGTGGAAGTCAACCGCTTGTGGCAAATGTTTTTCGGAACCGGGATCGTCTCCACCAGCGAGGATTTCGGGGCCCAGGGCGAGGCCCCGAGCCATCCGGAGCTGCTCGACTGGCTGGCCTGCCATTTCCGTTCCACGGGATGGGACGTGAAAAGCCTCTGCCGTCTCATCGTACTCTCCTCCACCTACCGTCAGGACTCCCTCCCGGGGGATCCAAGCCTGCTGGTGAGTGATCCGGACAACCGCCTTCTGGCCCGGGGGCCGAAAATCAGGCTCACTGCCGAGGAACTCCGCGACCAGGCCCTGGCCTTGTCCGGTCTCCTCACCCGGCGGGTGGGTGGCCGCAGCGCAATGCCTTACCAACCGGCCGGATACTGGGAGGAAAGCGGGACCCAGCACGTCTATCAGCAGGGGACTGGGGAGGGGCTTTTCCGCAGAAGTCTCTATACCTTCTGGAGGCGGACCATGCCGCCGCCCAACATGCAGGTGTTCGACGCCCCGAGCCGGGAATTCTGTGTCTCTCGCCGTTCCAGGACCTCCAACCCTTTGCAGGCGCTCACCCTGCTCAACGACCCTCTTTTTGTGGAGAGTGCCTGTCTGGCAGCCGAGCGACTCGTGGCTCACTATCCGGGCAACGATCCCGCTTCCGATACCGGCCGATGCCGTGACGCTTTTCAGTCCATGACCGGCCGCGAGGCCACGCCCGAGGAAACGGAGTTGCTGGTCAAGCTTCTGGCCGATACCCGGATCCATTGGGAAAGCCATCCCGGAGAGGCGGAAGCCCTGCGCGACCAGGCCGGAGACGCCCCGGTGAACTCTCGGCTGTCATCCGTCGAAGTGGCGGCCACGGCCATTGTCATCCGAACCTTGTTCTCTTACGACGAGGTCACCCACAAACTGTGAGATCCAGTTCCACCACTCTGTCTTCATGAAACCATTCTCTTGGGAGCGCTTGCCTGATGTGGGGCCGCGGAATCGGCGCGATTTTCTCCGGGGGATCAGTGGCATGCTGGGAGCTACCGCCCTGACGGAGCTGTTTGCCACCCGGCCCGGGAAAGCCGCCGAGGTGGGGGAAAGAATCCCGGGGTTGCCTGGTCTGCCGCACTTTGCACCGCAGGCGAAGCGGGTCATTTTCCTCTTCATGAGCGGGGGCGTTTCCCAGTTTGAGACCTTTGATCACAAGCCCGTCCTGAACCAGAGACAAGGTGAGGAACTTCCCGGCAGTTACCGCCAGCGAGGATTGCTGGGAATGTCCAATACCCAGGCCTCGTTTCCGTTGGTGGGTTCTTTCGCAGGCTTCAAGCAGCGGGGGGCCTCCGGACAGTGGGTTAGTGATCTGTTGCCCGGCATCAGTTCTGTCATTGATGATTTGTGTGTGATCCGGACAGTTCACACCGATGCGGTGAACCATGACCCGGCCATGAGTTTCATGCAGTCCGGGGCCCAGCTGCCCGGCCGGCCCAGCTTTGGATCCTGGCTTTCGTATGGTCTGGGCAGTGAAAATGCCGATTTGCCGGCTTTCATCGTCATGATCAGTCGCCGCGGGGTGGACCAGCCCCTCTCGTCGCGGCTCTGGGACAATGGCTTCCTCCCGTCCCGGCATCAGGGCACCCAGTTCCGCTCCTCGCGTGATCCGGTTTTGTTTCTCGGCAGGCCGGGGGGGATCGACCGGGACGTGGACCGGTCTTCCCTGGACACTTTGGGAGATCTGCACCGATTGGAAATGGCCCGACGGGGCGAGCCGGATCTCTCCTCGCGGATTTCACAGTATGAGATGGCTTTCCGGATGCAAATGAGTGTGCCGGAGGCGACCGCTGTCGACTCAGAACCCGCTTCGGTCAAAGCGCTGTATGGTCCGGAGGTGGACAAGCCCGGCAGCTTTGCCCGCAACTGCCTGATTGCCCGGCGTCTGGCGGAGCGGGGAGTCCGCTTTGTTCAGTTGTATCATCCCGGGTGGGACCACCACGGCAATCTCCCCACGGAAATGGGTTCTCTGACCAGGGAGATCGACGGCCCCTGCTCGGCCCTGATTGCTGACTTGAAGAACCGGGACCTGCTCAAGGACACGCTGGTCATCTGGGGAACCGAGTTCGGCCGGACCTGCTATTCCCAGGGATCCATTCTCAAAGAGGAAAAGGGAGTCAATTATGGACGGGAACACCATAAAAACTGCTGCGTCTTTTGGCTGGCCGGCGGTGGGGTCAAGCCGGGGTATTCCCACGGGCAGACCTGCGACCTTGGGTTCGACATCGCCAATGACCCGGTTCATGTCAACGACCTTCACGCCACATTGCTGCATTTGATGGGGATCGACCATCGCCGGTTCACCTATCCCTTCAAAGGCCGGAACTTCCGGCTCACGGATGTGGGAGGGGAGGTCGTAAAACCGATTCTTGCGTGATTGAGGGGGGCTCTTGGAAGGGGCGATGCCGGCAAAAAGAGAGGGAATTTGGAGCTGTCAGGATCGTTTTCCCGAGAAGCGCCACGATTCTGAACCGAATCTCGTGTGCCTTTTCACTTGAATACTGACGGCTTTCGAGTAACTCAGTCATTCGCATTTCTGGAGTCTCCGGTCATTTTAACGCCAATTCCCCGGACTTGCGGGCTGGCGTCGCTTTGTGGTGTGCATCATCCGGCGGACCTGTCTCCTCTTTCTCTGCCCCGTCACGGGGAAGGGGGCACCGGTCTTCCCGGAGGGATTCCACCCTCGGTCAGATGCCGGCAGACCCCGCCACTTCCACCCTTCGCCGCCCCATCATGGACTTTGTCGCCTCCCACATCGCCGCTCTCAGCCCCTCGCTTACTCTTTCCATCACGAGCCAGGCTCGCAAAATGCAGGATGAAGGCATCGATGTCTGCAACTTTGGAGCCGGTGAACCTGACCTCGACACCCCGGATTTCATCAAAGAGGCCGCCGCGGAGGCTCTCGCCGCGGGCAAAACGAAATACACCAACAGTGATGGCATTCAGGAGCTCCGGACGGCCATCAGCGAAAAGCTTCTGATCGACAACGATGCCGAATACGCTCCGGGACAGATCACCGTGAGCTGTGGCGGAAAGCATGCCTGTTACAATGCGATGCTCGCCTGCCTCGATCCGGGCGATGAAGTGATCATTCCCGCTCCCTATTGGACGAGCTATCCCGAGATGGCCCGCATGGTCGGCGCCGAGCCCTACATCATCGAAACGAAACGGGAGAATGGCTGGAAGCTCACCGCTGAAGAATTCGAGGAAGCCATCAGCGGACGGACCAAAATGCTGATCCTCAACAGCCCGAACAACCCCACGGGCTCGGTTTATTCCCGTGAGGAACTGGAAAAGCTCATGGAAGTGGCCTTGTCCGAAGACGTCATCATCCTGTCCGACGAAATTTACGAAAAACTCGTTTATGCCGGCAAACAGCACGTCAGTATCGCTAGTCTGGGCAAGGAAGCCCGGGACCACACCATCATCGTCAACGGCTTCAGCAAGGCCTACGCCATGACCGGCTGGCGGCTTGGCTACACCGCCGCGCCGGAGGCGGTCGCCAAGGCGATCAGCACCATCCAGAGCCACACCACCTCCAATGTCACTTCCTTCGCCCAGTATGGCGCGCTGGCCGCGCTCAAAGGTAGCCAGACCTTCATCACCGATGTGGTCGAAGAGTATGACATGCGCCGTCAGTATATGATGAGCCGCTTCCAGAAAATCAACAATGTGGACGTGGTCGAGCCCGAAGGTGCCTTTTACTTCCTGGTTGATACTTCCCGGATGGGACTGTCCTCGATGAACCTCACGGAAAAATTGCTCAGCCGCTACCAAGTCGCGGTGGTGCCCGGGGTTGCCTTCGGCTATGACCACTCTGTCCGATTCAGCTACGCCACCGGACTGGATGTCATCAAAAAGGGACTCGACCGGTTCGAGCAGTTCTGCCACGCCCATTGAGCCCTGAGTCCCGGCCCTGACCCATTCTGCCCTTCTGCTGCATGCAAGCCCACGAAATCTTCCAACACCTTGCGCCGGAGTTGTCCCGCGACATTTTCTCCAGTCTGCGGGCGGAGGAAAAAGCCGGTTTCCGCGATCTGGTCGGATCTCTCGCCCAGCAGCGCAAGCTCCGTCCCGCCTTCGTTCTCAAAAAGACGCCGCAGGAGCAGTATGACTGGCTCGCCAAGACCTGCCGGCTCAAGCCGATGGACGGATTCGCCGAGCAACTGCTCCAACTTTGGCTCCTCAAAGCAAGGGGAGCCATGCTGACCAGCTTTCTCGACATGGCGGGGATTTCGCATGATGGAAAAGGCGGCATTGATGATCTGCCGGAAACGCTGGACGGGGAAAAACTGAATGGCGCCATCGACAAGATCCTCGAGGAATACCCTGCGGATCATGTGAAACTTTACCTTCACGTCTTCCAACTGCAGAAACCGGGTGGCTGGGATGCTCTGAAGGCCATTCTCGAAAGCGACGAACGGCTCCAGTTTTCCTAAGACGGTCCTTGGGCTGGTCGCGATGACGGGAGGTTTGCCAGCAGAAGGTGGCCGGCCTTATTCGATCCACAACCGTCCGGCTTGGCGTCGGCAATGTTTGTTCTTCGGCAGATTGATCCTGCCGCTGCTGCCGGGAGAAAACGTCAGGAGGCTGCGCACGGCTTCGACATCGGCTTGATCCACCCCTGGAAGGCCGGTATCCTCCAACCAGAGGCGCAGGACCTGACGCTGGACCGCCTCCGGGAGAGGCGCGACATTCAGGACTCTGAGCGCACCGCTTTCATCCCGGGCCTGTTCCAGAGCCTCCCGGGCCAGGCTTTCCATCCAGCTTGATTCGGCCGCGGCGAGCGTCGCGAGGCGTGCCAATGCCGGTCTGGGATCACGACCGAAAATGTCCTCCAGCAGGGGCAGGGCTTCATTCCGGATCCGGTTTCGCGTGGCGATGGGCTCGGCGTTGGTTTTGTCTTCGCGCCATTTGAGACCTTTCCCGACGGCCCATTCCCGCAGGGCCTCACGGGGAATCTCCAGAAACGGGCGGACCAGTTCCAGGTCGATTCCTTGGGCCGTCCTGATTTCATGGCAGAAGCGCATGCCGCCCAAGCCCCTCACCCCGGTGCCCCGGCAGAGGCGGGCCAAAACCGTCTCGGCCTGGTCATCCCGGTGGTGAGCGAGAAAGACGGTCCGGCACCCCCATTTCTGCGACATCCGGCCAAAAAAGAGCCAGCGCTCTTCCCGGGCGCAGGTTTCGATGGAGAGACCGGAGATCGCCGCCAGGTCAGAGACGGGCACTTTTTCCACTTCACAGGGCAGGCCAAGGGCCCCTGCGGCGCGCCGCACGTGTGCCGCATCGCCGCCGCTTTCCCGTCCCCTTAGGCCGTGGTTAAGGTGGCAAACGATCAA
Source organism: Akkermansiaceae bacterium (assembly GCA_024233005.1). GTDB lineage: Bacteria > Verrucomicrobiota > Verrucomicrobiia > Verrucomicrobiales > DEV007 > JACKQE01. The sequence continues at coordinate 162,578 of JACKQE010000008.1, forward strand.
TTCGCGGTAGCCAATGGTGCGCAGCACATCAAGCAGAACCAGCGAATCGAGGCCTCCGGAGACCCCCACCAGATGGGGCTTGTCCGGGGGGAACCGGTCCCTCAGCCAGGCTGGAAGCTTTTCGATCATGCAATGGATGACCCTAGCACAGCCCGTCGTCCCGTCACTTCCGCAAAAATCAGTTGCCCAGACGGCGCGATGGCTCACATTGGTCGCCCATTGTTGCTTCCTGCTCCCCGCCCGTCATGCTGACCCAAATTCGCAAAATCCAAAAAGGCCTGCTGATCTTTGTCACCGTGGTGATCTGCCTTGCCTTCGGCTTCTTTTTCGCCCCCCACACTGAGTCTTATTCAACCGACACCGTTTTCGGCGTCTATGGACGTGCCTACCGGAAAAATGAGGCGCGGAAACTCACCCTGGCCACGGAACTGGCGCTGCGCTTGGGCATGTATGATCTGCTTGGCGCGATCGGTGGCCGCGACCGGGCGACATTCGCCATGAGCCGGATCGTGCTTCGTGAGGAAGGCCGCAAGCTGGGCATCGTACCGAGCGGGGAAGAAGTGCAGGAAGCTGTCCGGGCTCTCCCCATTTTCATGATGCAGCCCGGCATCAACGATGAATATATTCGTCGCGAAGTTCTGGGCCCCTTGGGCATGACCGAATCTGACCTGTTCGAACTTGTCAGCGATCAGGTGCTCCTGCAGCGTCTCCGCAAGCTGTTGGGTGCGGGGGGGCAGGTTCCGGACGATCAGGTGCGTCGAGCCTATCTCAGGGAATACCAGGATTTCTCCGGTTCGCTCATCACTGTGGAAGCCAAGTCCTTCGCCGACAAAGCGGCTCCGACCAAGGAAGAGATTCAAAAATACTACGATGAACACAAGAGCACCCTGCTCACTGAGGAAAAGCGGGGAGCGGATGCGATTTTCATTCCTTTCCCTCCGCCCAAGGAAGGGGCCACCAATGAAGAAAAAGCCAAGGCGGCCCTCGAATTCCGCAAGCGGATCAGCACCATTTACAATGCCCTGACGGCTCCGGGAGCGGATTTCAACACGGTTCTGAGGAATGAAAAGTTGGAAGCCAAGCCGTTGGAGCCCTTTGTGATCACGTCTCCCCCGGAAATGTTGAAAGGCAAAGACCAGATCTTGGCCACGCTTTTTGACGGGACCTACACCATGAAGCAGCCGATCTCTGTACCCGTCGCCTGGCGGAAGATCGATGAGAAGGCGCCGGAAAAGTCCGATGCCGGGGACAGCTATTACATTTTTCATCTGACCTCGCTCTCCAAGCCCGAGGAAATGACGTTGGAGCAGGCAACTCCAGCCATCGTCACCGTTCTGACCAACCAGAAGGCCGATACCCTGGCCAGCGAGGCGGCCAAGAAAATGGCGGCCGATCTCAATGAGTCCCTCAAAGGGAAGCCTTTTTCGGAGGCCTCCAAGACGCTGGGTGCCGTGGTCAAACCGCTTCCCACCTTTTCCAAACGCCAGCCTCCGGCGGCCATGCCCGGTGCCGATCTCATCGTCAATGCGGCCCTTGAACTCAAGCCCAACACGGTCAGTGAGCCCTTCCCGCAGCCTGACGGCAAAGGCTACGAAATGCTCTATCTGGAAAAGGCGGTTCTCGTCGAGAGTCCGGAGGAGAATTCCCGCAAAGAATCCATCAAAACCGGCGAGCAGATCTCCAACAACAACCGGGCCTTCCAAGCTTGGTTTGAAGCTCGCCTGAAGGAAGCCAATCCCTATCGTCCGGCATTCGGGGAACCCGGTTGACGGACATCCTGCCATTGTGTCAAAAGAGCCTCACTCCGACGGACTGCCCGGTGAAATGGATGACCGGTTGGACGAATGGTTTGATGACGCAAACGGGGATTTGGCGGTGGGCGATCTGGTTTCCGCGGTGGAAAAATACCGCCGGTGCGTGGAGTTGGATCCCGGCTTTTTTGATGGCTGGCATGCCCTCGGCATGGCCCTGATGAAAACGGGAAACCTCAAGGAGGCCATCGGGGCTGGTCTGATGGCCACAACCCTGCGTCCCAACGATCTCCTCGCCTGGACCGCGCTCTCCCAGATGTATGTCAAGGGCGGGCAAATTGCCGAGGCCGAAGATGCCAAAGGCAAGGCTCGGATTCTTTCACTGGGCGGACGGGTCGTCCGGGAGGAGCAGCGCCCATAGGCGCTCATCCGGGAATTCAGCTGTCGTGATCCTGCAGCCGGCGCACCAGATTTTTGATGCGATCGGCGCCGTAGACATCTTGGAATGCCACATCAATTTCGTCTCCACCCGCGGTGGCGAACTCCACCGTGCCCACTCCCATGAGGCCTTTGAGTCCGGTCTTGCGGATGTTGATGGCCCGAATGTCAGCGATCCGGACTTCCCGCGAATTTTTCGCCACCAGTCCCTCCATGATCTCGAGTCGGATCGGCATGATGAGGTAAAGTCTCCTCGACCGGTCCACCGTCAGCCAGGCCGCCGTCAAGACAGCGGAGAGCGAGCCCAGGAAGAGAACCCAGCCACTCAAGTCCTGGTATTGCCAGGCAACAAAGGCGCTCGCGAGGATCAGGGTGATGGAGCGGGGGTAACTCAACAACGACGGGCGGCCGGCATAGAGGACCGTGGCAGGATTTGCAGGAGGTTTCCGCCGCGGGGGAGGCGCCGGGAACGGGTCAGGAAGGGCGGCCGACTCGTCCTCGTCCTCGTCCTCGTCCTCGTCCTCGTCCTCGGATTCATTGTCGTCGGATTCATTGTCGTCGGATTCACTGTCGTCGGATTCATTGTCGTCGGATTCACTGTCGTCGGATTCATTGTCGTCGGATTCACTGTCGTCGCCCTCGCGTTCACATTCGTCGGGATCGCTGTCATCGTCCCCAGTTGAGGCCATGTCCTTTGTAGCGGCTGCGTTCCCAACAGGATCCGGCGCGATTGCCTCTGGCGGGACTACTCGTCCTGTTGGGGCCTTGGCTTCGTCCTGGCCGGAGTTCTGCTCTGCCGGAGGTGTTGCCTGTGCCAGTCTCCGGGCGGGGATTTGTCGCCCGGGGAGAATGTCGGCAAGTCTTTCACTGCCGATGGCCCCTTCCCGCAGGCAAGCATCCGAGAGAGTGATCCTTCCCTCGGTGAAATGCTTGTGGAGCTGATCGAGTGTGTATGGACCACGGCGGAGACCGCCCTTCAACACATGGTAACGGTCCTGCTCCTCCATAACCGTTCACTCCGGTTCACAGGCCGCCAGGGCTTGCTCCAAATCAAAACCGGCCAAAGCGGGGCCATCGAGTCGGCAGAGCGTGTCTAACAGGGGCGTCAAACGGTCCATCTCAATGATCGTTGTCTCCACCAAACCACGGATCAATCGGGGATCGCCGCCTTTCTCGGAAAAAAGATTGGTCGCCCGGAAATACAACCGACCCGATGGCCAGTCCATCTCAAAATTTCCCACGGTGAGCTGGAGGTTCGCCCGCATCGCCAACTCGGCAAGGCGTTCCCGAATCGCCGGGTTGTGGGCCAGATGGGACGATTCCGCGACCACGGATACGGCTGACAACTCGGCAAAGGCTTGCACGTGGAGCGAGACGCGTCCGTTGCGCGCGTCGAAGCCTGCGGTGATCACGGGACGGTCCGGCACCTGTTGACTGTCCCATCCCGCTTCGTGGAAGACGGTCAGGACGGTTTGGAAAAGTGGGGACATGGCGTGCGGTTGGGGAGGGGAAGGGTGGCTGGCTGGGAGGGGTTTTCAGCGCCGCCCTTCATCGAGGAAGCCGAGCGCCTTCTGCAGCCAGTCTGCCGGAGGCAGGGCGTGGCCGACTCCGGGAGCTTCGAACACCTGTGCTTTGGCAAATCCTTCCTTGGCGAAGCCTTGTTGGAGGACCGCCCGGGTGTTGGCCCGGTTGAAATCTTTTTCCCCCGTCACCAGCGCATAACGACAATACTGTTTGGCCAGGGCGAGAACTTCATCATCGGGAATGTAATTCAGGCCGTACACTTTGCCATCCTCCCCGGTGACGTCCGTGTAAAAGTTCGCCCCCATGAAACACAGGGTCCCGCTGAACATTTCGCCCCAGCAAACCCCGACCATGCTGGCGACCCTGGCCCCTCCGGAGAATCCGGAGACATAGACTCTCCGTCCATCGACCTGGTAGAGAGATCTCAGATTGTGGTTGGCATCGACCGCCAGTCGCATCCGGTCGAAGATGCTGCGTGGATTGCCCGATTTCCGGGCTCCGATGAAAATGAGCTTTTCTCTGGCCAGCACAGCCTCCCATTCCTTGGGGATGGACGGGGTATCCCCGGCGGAGATCCAGATGAAAAGGCCGTGCGGTTCGGTATCGCGGTAGTCTTTGGGAACGAGAATCTCGTAGGTCTCCTTGCTCACATCATAAGCCGGCGGGATCTCCACGGAATGAATGCGAAAACGGACCTGCTCTGGATCGGCCGATTGCGGGGGCGACTCTTTGAATTGGATGGTGCCGCGGACTCCCGGGACGACGCCCGGAGGCCCGCCGCCTTTGGACTGGGCGAAGGCACTCCACGGAAGGATCAGGCTGACGCAGGCGATGAGGACGGGTTTCATGGGCTAGGGATTCGGATCCTGGGCCCAACTCGGCCCTGTCACCTCCTGGGGACGAGATTCATCTGACTCAAGGAATCCAAAGAATGCCGACCGATTTCGCGGACACGTTCTTTTTCAGTGGGGTGAGGCGGGATGTTTCGAGTTTTTCCGTGGAGGGATCGATGGAGGATTTGAGTTTTTCGACTTCCTTCTCACATTCCTCCTCCAGGGATTTGAGTTCGTCCTCCCATCGGGCGACTTCTTCTTCGGCCCGGGAGACGTCCCGGCCCTCTTTCCAGGTGCGTGAAGCCCCTCCGAGAGCCCCGCGGCTGGAAGAGATGCTCCCTTTGCCAAGGATGGCCCCGAGAATGCTGCTGCCAATGGAGATGACCGTGTTCAGCTTGGCCTGGGAGGCCTGACTTTTTTGTTCAGCAAGGACATCCATCGCTTTGGTGACCTTGCGCTCCATGTCATCCATTTTCTTTTGATACTTTGCCTTCAGCTCTTCGACTGCTTTGTCGCGGACCTCGTGAGCGGCGTGCTGGAGCCGGACGCGGAAATCACCCTCACTCTCGCCAAAGTTGGAATACTGCTTGGTTCCCGGACTGTAGAACACGGTCAGCGAATCATTGGCGTAGAGGTCGTCCGCAAACTCGGCCTTCCATTTGGTGTAGTTTTTGGATTCGGTGAACTCCATGGGAAGGTTGGCGAATTCGGCTCCTTCGAGGGCCTGCCTTGCCAGCTGGTCCAACGTCAGATCATCCGGCAGTTCGTCAGTGCGATCCCAATTGGCGCGTCCGGTGGTGGGATTGATGCGGTTGATCCGGACCACGGTGCGGATGCCGTCGATGCCCTTTTTGTTGTCCGAGTAGCGAACTTCGCCGATCCGGATCAGAGCGGGGGAGTATTTCACGTCCTTGCCGGAAATGCCGGCCTCTGATGGCAGGAAAAACTCGTCCGTCCCGCGGGGGGTGACCGGTTTGTTGGAGGCCGTGGCGACGGGCATCGATTCCATGGCCTTGGCCACCGCATTGCCCTGGTCGGCCGGACGCCGGGGATCCATCAACTGCTTGATCTGGGTTCGGGCGAGCGGTCCCCGCAGATAGCTCATGCACCAGCGCACTCCAAACACCACCGGAGCGTCCAAGTTGACGTTGTTCATCAGGAAAACCCGGTTCCCCAGGCCGGCCAGCAACTGCTCCATCTGAGCCCGGTCAAATTTCTTGTCATGGCCCGCGGCGGCACCCTCAAGACCGTCGAGGACCCTCATTTTGTCCCGCTCGGTCTGGAGTCTGCCCAGCCACCACGTTCCCATGTTGGAAAGGGCTTTGTAATCGAGATCCACCGGGTTCTGGGTTGCCAGGAGTATGCCCAGACCGAAGGCCCGGGCCTGCTTCAACATCGTCAGCATCGGCTTCTTCGAGGGGGGATTCGCCGTCGGGGGCAGGTATCCATAGATCTCGTCCATATAAAGCAGGGCGCGCAGGCTGGTCGTGCCCGATTGGGAACGCATCCATCCCAGGGTCTGATTCAGCAGCAGGGAAACAAAGAACATCCGTTCCGTGTCCCCCAGGTGGGCGATGGAGTAAATGGTGATGCGGGGTTTCCCCTCTTTGGTATGGAGGGCCCGCTTGATGTCGAGGCCTTCGCCCTGCATCCAGACGGCAAAGCCGGGGGAGGCGAGGAGGTTGTTCATTTTCATCGCCAGCTCGGCCCTGTCTTTCGGCGTGCAGACCTGGTCGACCGGCATGACCCCCACTTTCTCGAATGGCGGTGACTGGATATACCGGATCAGGCTCTCCAGGGTGACGCCGACATTGCCGCGCCAGCAATAGCTGAATATGTTGGAGAGGAGAATGTGACGGGGATCCTGGATCGGATCGGCATCATACCCCATCAGGCTGAGGAGGCTGGAGACGGTGCTTTCGATGCGTTCTGCCAGCAACTCGGCATCGTCGAGAATTTCGAACTCCGGCACTCCCAGCGAACTGAGGATGGAGACGGGCAGGCCGGCATTGCTGCCCGGGGTGTAGATGGTGATGTCCACCTTTTCACGGAACTGTCGGATGCGATCGGGACTTTGTCCCCACTCGGCGAGTCCTTTCCGCCAGGTCTCCGCCTGTTCCCTGGCGAACTCGTCCGGACTGATTCCTTTGCGTTGGGCATCCTCCTCATTGATCCAAGGACGGAAATCCTCCCCGCGAAGTTCCGGGAACGTCAGGAGAATATTGGCGATGTCACCTTTGGGATCGATCACGATGGCCGGAATGTTGTCCATGGCGGCCTCCTCGAGCAGGGCGAGACACAGACCGGTCTTGCCGCTCCCGGTCATCCCGAGCACCACTCCATGGGTCACCAGGTCTTTTGACTTGTATAAAACCAGCTCATCCTCCAAGGATTTGCTTTTCAGGTCATAGGTACGTCCGAGGAAGAACGCTCCAAGCTTCTCGTAGTCTTCAGTCTTGATATCCATGGTGCTTGTTGGGGGGGGAGAGGGGATTCAGGCGTATTGACTCTGCCATTCGGCGTATCGCACCTTGGGGGACAAATCAAGCAAGACCTTTCCCAATTCCTGAAAATCCGGTATCGTGCGCGATGCCTTCGTCCTCCCCCGAGCACTTTCTCTGCGGCCCCTCCCTTGCCCCATGTGGCCTGTCGAGAGCCTGGGCGGAGATCGACATCGCCGCCTTGGTGGACAATGCCCGTGTCTGTCTGGAAGCGGCGGGCCCGGGGGGAGGGCTCATGGCCATTCTGAAGGCGGATGCCTACGGACACGGAGTGGGTCCGGTGGCCCGGGCCTTGGAGTCCCACGTCAGGGCCTTTGGGGTCGCCGGAGTGGCCGAGGCGCAGGAACTGGCCCGGGCACTACCCCAGGGCGCTGGAGGCCGTCCGGCGCGCGAAATTCTGGTGCTCGGACCGCTTTACCCGGGGGAGAGGGAAGCCCTGGTTCAGGGAGGATTCTCGGCGAGCCTTTCCCAGGTTGAGGAAGTCCGAGCCCTGGCCGATGGAGTGACTCATGGCCGTTCCCCGGTGCCTGTGCATGCCGTGGCCGACACCGGCATGGGCCGCATGGGAGCCCGGGGGGGGGCGTTTCTCGAACTCGTCGCGGCGATTCGTCGGGAACCCGCCCTGCGCCTGGCCGGGGTTGCTTCCCATTTCAGTTCAGCGGACGAGGATGAAGCGGCCACCCGCGGGCAAATGCGGGACTTTGAAAACCTGTTGCTGGAACTGCGGAAATCCGGCCTGCTGACTCCGGAGGTTTCCGTTCATCTCGGCAACAGTGCTGGCCTGCTCCGTCATGGCCGAGACATGCCCTGGGCTCCCCTCTTTCGGCCGGGGCTGGCTCTCTATGGGGTGTCGCCCCTGCCTGACTCGTCTGCGACTCTGCGTCAGGTCATGACGGTAAAGGCCAGGGTTTCGTTGGTGCGGGATCTCCCCGCCGGTTGGCCGGTGAATTACGGGCGAACCTTTGTCACCCCCGGACCCATGAGGGTGGCCACGCTGGGCATTGGCTATGCGGACGGCTTTCCCCGCGCCTTGTCGGGGAAGGGAGCCTCGGTTTTGATCCACGGGGCACGTTGCCCGGTGCTGGGGCGGGTCACCATGGACCAGATCGTTGTCGATATTTCGCATCTGCCGGGGACGATCGTCCCCGGTGAGGAGGCAGTGGTCTGTGGCACTCAGGGGAGGGAAACCATCTCCGCTTCCGAATTGGCGCAACGCGCCGGCACCATCGCCTGGGAAATCCTGACGGGTATCAGCAGCCGGGTCAAGAGGGTGCCGGTGTTTGTCTGAGAGGTTCGGTTCCTCCTCTCCGGAACCTTCTTGTCGTCAGGCTTTCGCGACCTCACCGATCTGCTGCGCGACTCGGTTGGCGGATCTCGTGGCGGCGTCCATGCCCCAGGGCAGGTTGTCGAAAGCGGCTCCGGCAAAGTGAATCCGCCCCACGGGAGTGATCAGATGGGGCCAAAGCTTGGCCAGTTCCCCCAGGGCGAAGGGCAGGCGTTCACACCCAAAACAGGTGGGCTCCTCCTTCCACCATTGGTGGACCACCACCTTCTCGATGGTGTCCGCCGCTTTGCCGGGATAAAATTGCCGAAAAGCAGCCAGGGTTTCCTCGGGGCTCTGCGCGGGCCGTCCACTTCCCATCAGCAGACACCTTTCGCCTTCGACCTCTTCTGCCGTCTGATAGACCAAGCTCATCAGGGGGTTACCGGTTTCGAGATTGATGCTGGGCACATCGTTTTTCCAGAATGCGGTGCGGCTCTGGAGCAGGACGCGCGATTGCATGCCCATGGCCACGTTGGCCAAGGCGTAGGCCTTCTCTTTCGGCCAGGCCGGGGTCACTTTGATGGTGCTGAGGAGCAGTGGGGAGACGCAGAGGACAACCTGGTCGACAAGCACTTCCGCCTGACGGCCATTTTCCAGATACCGGACCTTCACCCCATGATCGTCGTGAAGGATGGCTTTGACTGGACTGTTTTTTCTCACCCGGTCGCCCAGGAGTCCGGCAAACGTGTCCGGCAGGAGTTGATTGCCTCCCTTGAGATGAAACACCTCCCGCTTGAAATTCGGGAGTCCCCGGAGGCGGGCCGCGGCCGCCTGCCAGAGCCGGAAGAGGGCGGAAACATCATTCCGCGTGGCTGGTTTGTCGGCGCTGGTGCGGCGTCCCCCGCAAAACCGGACCGCGGCATCGGAAGCGCCTTCCTTCGCCAGCCAATCCCCCAGCGTGACTCCATCCAGATCATCCAAACCCACGCCGAAGGGCTGGTATTCATCCGTGAACCGTTTGGTAGGGAGGTCAAAATAAAGCGAGGCCAGCTCCGTCCAACCATGCTCCCTCAGGTAGTCGATCTCGCGCTCATGAAAACCGAAGCGTTGGAGCACTTTGCCGTCCGACAACTGGGCTTCGGTGTACCATCCTCCGTCGATGTGGCGGTATATGTCGCGGCGGCGTTTCCAGGGCAGCACCGGCAGGTCAAATTTCTCGACATATTTCCAGAATTGGTCGTAGCCGGGCCGCGTGAAATGCTCCGCTCCGGCATCTGCATAGAGGCCGTCCGGCAGGCCTTCCCGCAGGGTTTTGACATGACCGCCGGTGCGGCGGGAGGCCTCCAGCACGGTCACGTCGTGGCCGCGCTCCACCAACTCATGGGCGCAAGTCAGCCCGGCCATGCCTCCGCCGATGACAATGATGCGCTGAGCCTTTCCCGCGTGCGGAGACTTTGGTTCGGCCTCTGCCGCCGCGGATCCCCCGGTCCAGAGAGGGGCAAGCGAGGCCCCCGCCACGACCCTTGCTCCATGTTCCAGAAAATGCCGCCGGGTAGGTAGCGCTTCCGGCACGGGAGGGGAGGGGGGCGTCATTCTTTGCAGGTTAAAGAAAAAGGCAACCTCCGGTCAAGTGTGGCGAGGCCTCGGGATGAGGAATGATGGCCGTGACGCCTCCGTGAAGACCACGCCGGGGTGACTGCTCAGTCGAAAAGGGGGACCGTCAGGAGATCTTTGATCCTCCAGAGGACCATGGTGATGATCACGGCATGGGTTCCGGCATGAATCATGTCGGCGGGAACACTCCACGTCGAGCCCAGCAATCTCCTGCGGAACCGGGAGGCGAGCCAGACGCAGGTCAGCACCATCGGGGCGTAAAGTGAGAGCATGAACCGGTCGCCCTTGCCCACCGGCGTGTACCAGCCATACGCCAGGCTGTAGGCCGCAAAGCAGCCCAAGGCAAACAGCAGCATCCAGACGGCACTTTCAGAACGCCGGAGTCCTCCGGATTTTTCAGCTTCCCTGCGGCGCACGATCTGGTGCATCAGCCCGAGGATCCCCACCTGGGCCAGCAGGATGAAGAGCAGCAGTCCGCGGTTCGGCAGCAGTTCGTGCCAGGGTTTGGTCCGGGCTTTGTTCTGTTTGGTGGGCTTGGGGAACAAAAACTCCCCCAGTTTCACCTTCACCCCGTCGCTCAGGCGCGCCCACATTTGCTCCGCCGTGTGGTGTTTGAAATAGTTCATCGCCCCCGGCCTTTCCTCAGGCGTTTGGGCATCAAGGGTTCTTTTGTCCGGGTGGTTCACCATGAACTGGGAACCTTCCTCGAAGGAGTCGACCCACATCCAACTGGAGGGATAGCTGTGCAACGGGGAGCCGAAATGGGTGTTGACGTGGCTCAGCATCGGTCCCGCGAACATCAGAAAGGTCATCGTCATCACGGCCATGCCGATGAAATGGTTCTGCTGGCTCCACCGGGTGTCGAGGGGCCGGCCGGGAGCAGGGCGCTGCAGCAACCGGATCAGGAAACGCAGGGTGGTGATCCCGACGAAGACGACCAGCAGCAACAAGGTCGAACCTTTCGCGAGGTAAGACAAGGCTGCGCTTGCTCCCAGAGCCCCATAAAGCCAGAGATCATTGCGTCGGAGCAGGGTCAGGCAGCAAACCCAGGCGATGAGGAGCCAGAGGTAAAAAAGCGTTTCGGGCTGGAAATAGACGGAGCGGGGCAGCACCGCTCCCAGCCCCGCCAACAGGATCGTGGTGATGCCCGACGGGATGGAGAAAGCCCTCGCGGCAAGGGTTCCCAGCACCACCAGGAAAATCGCAGCCAGGATGAGGTTGAACCATTTGCCCTTTTCAAAGAAACGATCGTGGTCCTGATCCGTGAAGCGGGCGGCGACCCAGGGCCACAGAGGATTGACGACGCCATCGGTGTAATGCGGGAAACGCTTCCAAAGTTCCGAGACCCCTCCTCCCTCCTGCAAGGGCGCTGATTCGCGTTCCAAGGTGCGGAAGGCCAGGGTGATATTGTGCTGCTGGTCCCAGTTGAGCCGGTCCTGGTTAGTCTGGTGGATGAGCTGCGTGCCGAGATAGAAATGGAGCCAGAGATACAGCACCACAAAGAGGGCGAACCCGGTCCAACCCCAGCTCTGGAGTTTTCTTCCGGGCGAAGCCGACTGAGGCGGCGTAACTGCCGACGAGGGCATCATCGGGCCAGTGGAAGGAAACTTCTCTGCGTCGGTCACGGCATTTCCTCCTGTCCTTTGGTGGCGTCGAGGCGCCGGACCGAGCCCGCCATGTAAACTTCACTGAGCTTGTAGTCGACAAACTCAGTGATTTTGGCCGCATTTTCCCGGGAAGGCTTGGTTACGAACATGGCGAGGCACCCCAGTTCCGCCCCGGGGATGGCCGAGAGCAGTTCCGGTTTGCGGACTTTCAGGATCAGGCGCTTGGCCCGCCACCATGGAGCCTCGTAGGTGACGCTTTCGAGGTCCCCGTAATCCAGCGGGATGGTGGTGGCTTCGGATTTGCGGAATGCCCGGTCCTGCCGTTTCCAGTGCAGCAGCGCTTCGTCGGGGGTGCAGACGAAGCGTCCCTCGATCCCGTCATGCCCCAGCGCATCCCCTGCGGGGTTCTCGAACTCTACCGAGATCTCGTCAAAGAGGCTCACCATGGGGCGCGACATTAGCCCCTGACCGGCCAAAAGTGAACCTGATTTGCATTTTTTCAGGAGGTATTTTGTGAATCCTGACGGTAAAGGAAACCGAGGACATCTCTTCCGGAAAAACTTGGAACGCTGGCTGCCCCGGTTGTGGCAAAGTCGACAGCCCCGCCCGGCCGAAACCAAGGCGGGGCTGCAACCACCCAAAAACCAGTGGCGTGAGCATGATGAAGGAGAGCTGTCTAGGCAAGCATTTTTCGCAAACGGCGTGCAAAAGAAGCCGAAGACCCTGGATTGCCGTGGAGACGCCGTTCGGGTTTCCTTTGCCCGCGCTGTCGGCGGCTCCGCATTCGCGCCGCTGGCCCGGGACCGGGCGAGGGGTTATGGTGCGAGTGTAAGATTTCGCGAATTTCCTTTATTCCTCTGGGCGGAGCAAGGTTCCGTCCCCTTGTGTTATGATGACTCTTTCCTCTTCCTTTTCCTTGGTTGGTTTTGTGGCCCTGCTGGCGGTTCCTGCCGCCATGCCACCGGGACTGCATGCAGGGGAGATTGACTTCAACCGGGACGTGCGGCCCATCCTTTCCAATGCCTGTTTCACCTGCCATGGACCGGATGCCGCCGAGCGGAAAGCCGACCTGCGGCTCGACACGTCTGCCGGCGCCCTTGCCGATCTGGGGGGCTATGCTGCCGTCGTTCCCGGAAAACCCGAGAAGAGCGAGGCCCTCGTCCGGCTTTTGAGCAAGGATCCCGATGAAATCATGCCGCCTCCGAAATCCGGCAAACACATCAGTCCCCGAGAAATTGAGATCCTCCGGGCCTGGATCGCCGGAGGCGCGGATTATCAAAAACATTGGGCCTACGAGGTGCCGGTCCGGTCCCCGTTGCCAACCGTCAAGGATCCCGCCTGGCCCCGCCGGGAATTGGACCACTACATTCTCGCCCGGCTCGATGCGGAGGGGCTCCGGCCTCAACCGGAAGCTGACCGGGCGACTCTGGCGCGCCGGGTGGCATTGGATTTGACCGGCTTGCCGCCCTCGCCGGAGGAGGTGGCCGCGTTGGTCGCCGATGCCTCACCGGGCGCCTACGAAGCTTATGTGGCAAGGCAATTGAAAAAGCCCTCCTACGGTGAGCATTGGGCCCGGATGTGGCTTGATCTGTCCCGCTACGCCGATTCGGCCGGCTATGCCGACGATCCTCTGCGCACCATCTGGCCGTTCCGGGATTATGTGATCCGTTCCTTCAACGAGAACAAGCCGTTTGACCAGTTCACCATCGAACAACTCGCGGGTGATCTGTTGCCCAATCCCACCGAGGAACAGCTCAAAGCCACCGCCTTCCATCGCAACACCATGACCAACAGTGAAGGGGGAACGAACGATGAGGAATTCCGCAACGCGGCCGTGATCGACCGGGTCAACACCACCTGGTCGGTCTGGATGGGATCCTCCATGGCCTGCGCCCAATGCCACACCCACAAGTACGACCCGATTTCCCAAAAGGAATACTTCGCCTCCTTCGCCTTTTTTAACCAAAGCGAGGACGCGGACCGGAAAGATGAAGCGCCAGTGCTGGAGTTTTTCACGGAGGATCAAAAAGCTGAACGATCCCGGCTGGAGGCTGAGATCTCGGCGTTGGACCAGGCACTGAAAACACCCACTCCATCCCTCCTGGCTGCCCAATCGAAGTGGGAAGCCGCATTCCCGATGGAACTGGCTTGGCAGACCCCGCGTCCCCTCGCCGTGACGGCCGCGTCGGGATCATTGCCCTCGATTCAGCCGGATGGCGCGATTCTCGTCGGGGGCCCTTTGCCGGACCAGGAAACCACGGAGGTTACGCTGCCTCTGGAACCTGGCAAATTGGCCGCGCTGCGCTTGGAAGCGCTTGCGGATGCCGCTCTTCCGGGACAAGGGCCCGGGCGGGCCGGGGGAAATTTTGTCCTCTCCGGCATTTCCGCTTCGCTGCACCCTCCGGGCGGGGGCCGTGTTTCCGGGCGCTACGTTCGTGTCGAATTGCCGGTCGAGGGGAGCTTTCTCCATCTGGCGGAAGTTCAGGCCTTCAGTGGCCCCGACAATCTGGCCGTGAAGGGACTGGCGAGTCAGAGCACGACCGGTTTCGGAGGTGAGGCGGGCCGCGCCAATGATGGCAACACGGACGGCGACTACCGGAAGAATTCCGTCTCCCACACCAACGGTGGCAAGGATCAATGGTGGGAGGTCGATCTTAAGGCGGAAGCGCCGGTCGACCGCATCGTGGTCTGGAATCGGACCGATGGGGACACCGCGGCCCGCATGAAAGGCTACCGGGTCATTTTGCTGGACGCAAAACGCCAGCCTGTCTGGGAGAGCGGGGAAGCGGCGGTGCCGGAGCCAAGCAGGGAGTTGGCTCTGAGTGGCGTGCGCCCGGTGGCCTTTTCGGCAGCGTTGGCAGATCACGAGCAGAGCGGCTATCCCGCCGCCGATCTCGTCGCGGCGGGGGATCCGAAAAAGCCGGGAAAAGGTTGGGCCATCGGGGGCGGCACGGGCAAGTCCCACACCCTGACCCTGCTGGCCAAGCAACCAATCGACGTTCCTGCCGGTTCCCGACTGGTGGTCCGATTGGACCAAAAAGATTCGGCCAAAGGCCATTTGCTGGGACGGTTCCGCTTGGGGGTCACGGCGGATCCCCGGGTCGGCACCCAGGCCCGCACTCCGGCCCCGATCCTTGGCATCCTCGCCAAGAAAGGAGAAACCCGCTCGGAGGCGGACCGGCAGGCGCTGACCGCCTATTACTTGAAAGACATCGCGCCCGATCTGGCCAAGGAGCGCACCCGACGCGCCGAGGCCACAAAGGCATTGGCGGCCGTGAAACCCTCAACGGTGCCGATCATGCGGGAACTCCCCAAGGAAAAAGGCCGAGTCACCCATGTCCAAATCCGGGGCAATTTTGAAAACCTCGAGGACGAAGTCGGTCCAGGGGTGCCTGCAGTCTTTCATCCGCTCCCCGCCGATCTCCCGCCAAACCGTCTGGCCCTCGCCAAGTGGCTCGTTGATGAACGCAATCCGCTGACCTCGCGAGTGATCGTCAACCGGTTCTGGGAGCATCTCTTTGGCATTGGTCTGGTGCGCACAAGCGAGGAATTCGGAACTCAGGGAGAATTGCCCTCGCATCCGGCCCTGCTCGATTGGTTGGCGACGGAGTTCGTCCGCTCCGGGTGGAACATGCAGCACCTGCTCACCGAAATCGTCACCTCCGCCACGTACCGCCAAAGCTCCCGGGTCACTCCCGAACTCTATGATCGCGATCCCGACAATCGACTTCTGGCGAGAGGGCCGCGCTTCCGGCTCTCAGCGGAAATGGTGCGGGATCAGGCTCTCGCGGTCGCCGGTCTCCTCAGCAACCGTCTTTACGGTCCCTCGGTGCGTCCCGAGCAGCCCAAGCTGGGCTTGAGTGCGGCCTTCGGTGGGGCGATCGATTGGCAGGTCAGCACCGGGGCCGACAAATATCGCCGCGGGCTCTACACCGAGTGGCGGCGCACCAATCCCTACCCCAGCATGATCACTTTTGACGCCCCGAACCGGGAGGTCTGCACCGTCCGGCGCGTCCGGACGAACACGCCGCTGCAGGCGCTGGTCACGATGAATGATCCCGTCTACATCGAGGCCGCCCAGGCTCTGGCCCGGAAGGTCATGAAGGAGGGGGGAGCATCTCCGGACGGCCGCATCGGCAAGCTCTTTGCCCTCTGTCTCTCACGGCCTCCCTCCCCTGACGAGGTGGCGGCATTGGCCCATTTGGCCGAGACTTCGCTTGCCCATTATCGCACCCGGCCCGACAAGGCTATGGAAATGGCCACCCAACCGCTCGGAGCCCTGCCCGGGGGGATGGAACCTGCCGAAGCCGCCGCCTGGACCAACGTCTCCAGTGTGGTCCTCAATCTGGACGAGGTCCTGATGAAACGCTAATTTTCCACCAGCCCTCCTGTTCCCCCATGAATCCCCGTTTGGAAACTCTTCAGCACACGACCCGGCGCCAGTTCCTTGGCAATGCCGGGCAGTTTTCCCTTGGTGCCATCGCCCTTCATGCCATGAAGGACCAGGCTCGAGGCGGGGACATCATCAGTCAGGGGGATCCGATGGCCCCTCGGCGACCTCATTTTCCTCCCAAGGCCAAGCGAGTCATTTACCTGCACATGTCAGGCGCCCCGCCACACCTCGACCTCTGGGATTACAAGCCGGAACTGGTGAAGCGTGACGGTCAGGACTGTCCGGATGAGTTCCTCAAAGGTCGCCGGTTTGCGTTCACTTCGGGAGTGCCCAAGTTGATGGGAACGCCGCGGACCTTCTCCCAGCACGGGAGGGGAGGGATCTGGATGTCCGACGCCATTCCCAACTTTCACGCAATCGCCGACGAGATGTGTGTCATCAAATCGATGCACACCGATCAGTTCAATCATGCCCCGGCGGAGTTGCTGCTCTTTACCGGGTCCGCGCGGCAGGGGCGTCCCTCGATGGGAGCTTGGGCGAGCTACGGTCTCGGGACTGAGAATGCCGACCTTCCGGGGTTTGTGGTGCTCATTTCATCCGGTGTGCAGCCCAGCGGCGGGCAGGGGGTCTGGGGCAGCGGCTTCCTTCCCTCCGTCTACCAAGGGGTGCAATGCCGTTCCAAAGGCGACCCTGTGCTCTACGTCAGCGACCCCGCCGGGATGAGCCGCGATCTGCGGCGGCAATCCCTGGATGTGCTGCGGGATCTCAACCAGCTCCAGGCGAACGAACTCGGGCATCCGGAGACCCTGACCCGCATCGCCCAGTATGAGCTGGCTTTCCGCATGCAGGCTTCGGTTCCGGAAGCCATGGACATCTCCAAGGAACCGGCCTCGGTTCTGGAAGCCTATGGCGCCAAGCCCGGCGAATCCAGCTTTGCCAACAACTGCCTCCTGGCCCGGCGACTTGCCGAGAAGGACGTCCGGTTCATCCAGCTCTTTGACTGGGGTTGGGATTTCCATGGCACCGGGGAGTCCACCGGATTGAGAGAAGGCCTGACCAACAAGTGTGCCACGATGGACAAACCGATTGCGGCCTTGATCAATGACCTCAAGGAGAGAGGCCTGCTGGACGACACTCTGGTGGTCTGGAGCGGTGAGTTCGGCCGCACGCCTTTCCGGGAAGGCCGCACCGCCAAGAGCAAAGTGCTGGGACGGGATCACTATCCGGATTGTTTTGCCACCTTCATGGCCGGAGCCGGAGTGAAGCGCGGATTTACGATGGGGGAAACCGATGATTTGGGCTTTTCCGTCGTGGAGGACAAAGTTCACGTCCACGATCTGCAGGCCACCATCATGCACCTGCTGGGATTCGATCACACCCAGTTGACCTACCGGTTCCAGGGGCGCGATTTCCGTCTCACCGACGTCCACGGCAGCATCATCCGCAAGGCCCTGGCGTGAACTCACCGACAATGTGCGGCGCCGGTTTGTCGTGATGGCGGCGCCGTGGATTCTGCCCGAGGGTGGGGCTTTCAACCGAGGGCTTGCTTGACCACGGCCATGCTTTCACGTTGGCGGCGGTGCACCTTGGCGAGGCCTTCAGAGGCCTTTGCTTTGGCGCTCGCTGGATCCTTGGCCATCGCCAGGACCGCCGACACAATCCGACGCACATCCTCTTCCCGATCAAGGTCAAACAACCAGTCTCCCAGGCCGATGTCGCGCCACATGAATCCCTTGCTCGTCTGTTCGGCCCAGCGGCAGACGATGGCCGGCACTCCGTTGCCAATGCACATGATCGGGCTGTGCATTTCATTGCCGAAGAGGCCGGCACTCCGGACATAGGTGCTCACGGCTTCACCGGTCAGCCAATAATCCGGGCGCCAGACCACCCTCGCCTTCACATCCTCCGGCAGGGGATCGACGAGCATTTCTTTGCCGACCGCCATCTGGGTCCGGTCTTCGGGGCAGACGAGGATCTTGAGTTTCGTTTCACGAACCACCCGCACGATGGCTTCGCGCAGTTGGGCATGGTCGTGCTCCTTCATGGCCTCGTTTCGCGCCTGCTTCACGGGATCCATCGCCGCCTTTTTTTCGGGGATGGTCCAATACGGGGTGTACCGCAGCCGGGGGATGCAGCAGAGGAATTCTCCCGGGACGAGGCCGTGTTTTTGCAGAAATGCGTCCGCCGCCGCATCGTCCCGCAGATCCACCGCAAAAGCCCCGTCTGGGGCGAATTCCATCACGGGGGAGGTGCACCCTTTGTCCTTGGCCAATTGAAGGGAGACGGAGTCCCTGAAAAACACAAAGCGGGCTTGGCTCAGCACGGCGATGGTTTTCGAAAATTTGTCTTCCGGGGTCGGTTGTGTGGAAGCGGAGCCGGTCATCGGCAGGGTGATGCCGTAAATGCCGTATGGTTTGCCGGTTTTTTCCCGCCAGCGCACCACGTCGTTTTCCGCCACCAAGGACGGTCCCGAACTGTGGAGGAGGAAATCGCATTCTTCGAAGGCGTTGTCCAGGTCCCCGCGACCTTTCACAATGGACACTTTGGGAAACCGGGCCCGAAGCATCTCTTCGACGCCGTTGTCCACTTTGCTCGGCCAAAGCCGCACTTCCACTCCGGGCAGGTGCTCCTCGAGCAGTCGCAGCACTCCCGGGGTGTGGCCGATGTCCCCGATATTCACCGTCTGCCAGGAGGACCGGAGGAGCAGCCTCCGGGGTCGGTCTTCACCATGGGCGGGCAGGGAGGTTAGGACAACGCTTGCCAGGGAGGCATTGAGAAAATCACGACGTAGCATGCCGCCACTTTCGAACGGCGCCCGGGAGGAATCAAGCAGGACCTTTTTTCCCGTGACCGGGGGGCGTCCGGGGGGAGAGGATGCGCGTAGGTTTTTGGAGGGCTTGGATTTGATTCGGGCCCGTTCCCAACCTCAGCTTCCCTCTGTCATGAAAACGAATCAACTGCTCTTGATCTGTGTTGGGTGTCTGTGGGCCGGCGCCCTTGAGGCGGCGGAATCCCTCTCGGCCTCGGTGGATCTTGATCACGATGGCCGGAAGGAAAAGGTCCTCTGGCAGAAGTTCGCGGAAACAGAAAACGACGGATCATTTTTCCAGATTGTGGTTCTCGACGCCGGCGGAGGCATCCTCTGGGAAGGTCCGAAGAAGGCGGACGCCGGCAATCCCCTGGTGTTTGGCCGGTGGCATTTTGGGATCAGCCTGCCCCAACTGGTGGCCGACATTGATGGCGACGGAGAGGTCGAACTGGTCGCTCCGGCGCCTCAGGGTGACGTCTCGCCGACGGCGTTCCGGGTGCTGCGTTGGAGCGGTGGACGCTTCGTCTCGGTGCGGACCGCGCAGTTGCTGGAGTCTCCCCGGGGCTCGGGGAAATTCCCTTGGTCGAACACGTCCGACTACGAAGGCACTTGGGTGAATGCTTTCCTCGGAGCGAATGCGGATGGCTCCTTGAAGGTCGAACTCTTTGACTACCAGGGAGGGGAGTCTGTCCGCGGCGGGGTGGTTCACCTGGCGTTGACAGACCAGGGCTACAAGATCTCACGCTGGGTCAAGCCGCTCGCCGTTCTCTCCGACGAACCGGAGGCGCCCGATCGTCTGACTGGTTCTGTTGTCTACCGGGCCCATCTCGGGAAGGGGGATCATCTCAATTCCAGTGGCATGCGACTCAAATCCGTCGGGGAAATTCTGCGGCAGGACCGGGCCAACTATTACGGTGGCCGGGGAGACGATGAGGACACCGCGGATGAGAGGTTCCGCACCCGGGAGGGACGGGAGCGGATGGACAAGCTGGGGGTTGTCCCCGTCGACACGGATGAGGCGTCCCTCCGGGAGACCATCCTGCATGGAACGCCGGTGGTCGAGGTCGAAGTGACCCAAACTCAACTGAAGGTCAGGATCGTGGCGCCTTGAGTCGCAGCCTGGACGGCCTCAGGCCAGCACACCCTGAACGACTTGGCCGGCAACGTCCGTGAGCCGGAAATCGCGACCGGCGTGGCGGAAGGTGAGTTGCTCGTGATCCAACCCCAGGAGGTGAAGCATGGTGGCGTGGAGATCGTGCAGGTGCACCGGATTTTCCACCGCTTCGTAGCCGTGCTCATCCGTGGCACCATAGGCCGTGCCGGCCTTCACTCCGGCTCCGGCAAGCCACATGGTGTACCCCTTGTTGTTATGCCCACGGCCATCCTGGGTGGGATCATCCGGAGTGCGTCCAAATTCTCCACCCCAAATCACAAGGGTTTCCTCAAGCAGTCCCCGCTGGGAGAGATCCGTAAGCAGACCCGCGATGGGGCGGTCAATCTGGGAGCAGGCTTTGGGCATCAGGCTGGAGACAAAGCCATGGTGGTCCCAGTCCTCGTGGGTGATTTCGACAAAACGCACCCCGGCTTCGGAAAGCCTCCGTGCCAGGAGACACTGCCGGCCGAAATCGTCCGTCGTTCCCTGGCCGATGCCATAAAGATCGAGGGTGCGTTGGTTTTCTCCGGCCAGATCCATCAACCCGGGCAACTCCGCCTGCATGCGGTAGGACAGTTCGTAGGACTCGATGGCCCCCTCAAGGCGTCCGTCATGCTCCTGGCCTTCGGTGAATCGTTCGTTCAACGTCTGCAGAAAATCCAATTGCCGCCGCTGGGCCGGGAGGGTCAGTCGGGGACTGGTCAGATTGCCGATCCGGGCGCTTTTCATGGGCTTTCCGGCTTCGCCGATGCTGGTGGCCCGGTAAGTCGCTGGGAGGAAGGCGCTGCCATAGTAGCGGCTCCCTCCGAGGGCGCTGAGGGGCTTGAGGGCAATGAATCCGGGCAGATTGGCGTTTTCCGTGCCCAGCCCGTAGCTGATCCACGAACCCATGGAGGGACGGAGAAACTGGAAGCTGCCGGTGTGGAGTTGCTCCAGGGCCTGGGGATGATTCTCATTGTCCGTCCGCATGCTCCGCACCACACACAGCCGGTCCGCATGGCGGGCGGTCTCGGGAAGCAGTTCGCTCACCCAGAGGCCGCTGTTCCCTTGCTGATGGAAGGCCCACTGACTTCCGAAGAGGAACGCTTTGGGATTGCGGCCCGGTTTCAGATTGTCCGCATTCAGCTTGGGCTTGTAGTCGAACGTTTCCATCTGGGAAGGGCCGCCCCTCATGCAAAGGAAGATGACCCGCTTGGCCCGGGCCGGAAAGTGGGAGCGCTTCGGCGCGAGAGGACCGCCGGCTGCCTGGGCCTCGCTGCTCGCAAGGGCGGAGAAGGCGGCATAGGCGAAGCCCGTCGAGAGACCCTGGAGGAACTGGCGGCGTGAAGGGATCATCAAATGCGGGGCGTTAAGGGAGAAAGCGGAACTCCGTGCCGGCGAGGACGGCTTGGCACAGGCTTGTCCAGGCCGACATTTCAAGGGATTCTTCGGTCACCCCCGGGGCCAGTCCGACGGGCATGGCGAGGTAAGCTTTCGCGGCGGCGCGTTCCTCGATTGCCATGGGGCGTCCCAAGGCCAGCAGACTGAGGCGTTCCAAGCGCCGGTTCACATCCGAAGGTTCCTCCTCGAAGAGCCGTCGCGCGGTGTGCCGGGCCCGGTCGATGACCCAGGGGGCATTGAGCAGAAACGAGGCCTGGGTGGGAACCACGGTCTCGTCGCGGCGGCCCAGCGGGAGGCCGGGATCCGGAAAATCGAAGCATTTGAGGAACTCGGGAAGCTCCCCTCGGACCAGTGGCAGGTAGACCGAGCGGTGCTGGTGCTCCAGATCCTCCGGCAGGAAGGCGGGCTTAAAGGCGTGGAACTCCTGCTCCACCAACGGTGGCAGGCTGGCGACCAGACCTGTGCCAGGTTTCGGGGGATTCGTGTCCAGTTCGCCACTGATTTGGAGCAGCGCGTCCCGCAGGACTTCGGCTTCCAAGGCTCGCGGGAAATGGCGCCAGTGCAGCGTGTTGTCCGGATCCACGAGCCGCGGGTCCAGGGCTCCGGGAGGGGGCGGAGGGGCGGTCGAGGACAGACGGTAGGACTTGGTGAGCACGATGGTGCGGATGAGGCGTTTTACCGACCATCCCATCTCGTGTTGAAACTGCCACGCCAGGCGGTCGAGCAGTTCCGGATGGCTGGGCCGGGAGCCATTCATACCGAAGTCATCCGGTGTGGCGACGAGGCCCCGCCCCATGAGATGACTCCAAATCCGGTTCACCGCGACGCGGGCGGTCAGCGGATTCGCTGGATCGGTCAGCCAATCAGCCAGCTGACGGCGACCGCTTTCGCCTCCGGGGATGGTCCGGATTCCGGGGCCGGGAATGCACGGCAGACAGGCCCGGGGCACGGGATCTCCCAGATTGCCGGTCATACCCCGCACATGGAGGCGGCAATCGGTCGGGGTGGAGGCCTCGGTGGCGGAGCAGCAAAAGGCCGGCTGGGGTGGGGGATGGGTCTCCAGCGCGGTCACTTCGGCCTCCAGCGCCTTGACCTTGAGGTCCCAGTCGGCAATCTCAGCCGCCATGCGGCCGATTTCGGTAGTCAGAGCCGTGTCATCCCGGGACGGCAGTTTTAACTGACGCTCGGCATCTGCCTTGCGGCGCACCACCCGGTAGCGGTCGGAGCGCGCTTTGTTGCGTTCCTGGGTTTTGAGCTTCAGCTGCTCCAGGTGGGCCAGTGCGGCCGGGGCCAGGCGGGCGGCCTCCGGACCGATGGCCTGGAGGGCGGAGTCATTGACCCCGCTGATCCCCATGGGTCCGTGACCATAGAGCGCTTTGGTGCTGAGAAAAATCCCGGCCAAGGCGTAGTAATCCCGTGTTGGAATGGGATCGAATTTGTGATCATGACAGCGGGCGCAAGCCACCGAGAGGCCGAGGAAGGCGCGGCTGAAGGTGTCAATCTGCTCATCGAGGTGGTCCATGACAAAGACCTCGCGTTTTGGCTCCTCGAGCGATTTTGCTCCGAGGGCGAGAAACCCCACCGCCACCCGTGCGTCGTCGCGCGCTGGTCCGGGGGCGCGCTCAAGGAGATCACCAGCGATCTGGAGACGGGCAAATTCATCAAAGGGCAGGTCCCGGTTGAGGGCTCCGATGACCCAGTCCCGGTAGCGCCAGGCGTGATGCCAGAGCATGTTGCGGGCTCTCCCGTTCGATTCCGCGTAGCGGGCCACATCCAGCCAATGCCGTGCCCAGCGCTCGCCGAACCGCGGGGAGGCGAGGAGACGGTCCACGGTGTCTTCGAGGACCGTCTCGCTCTCGTCAGCGAGGAAGAGCTCCCGTTCCTCCGGCGACGGGGGCAGGCCGGTCAGATCGAAGGTGAGCCGCCGCAGCAGGGTGGCGCGATCCGCCTCGGGTGCCGGATGGACCTTGCGGGACTCCATCGCGGCGAGCAGAAAGCGGTCGATCTCGCCGCTGGACCACTCGGGATTCGCGACGGTGGGCACCGCGCCTGCGATCACCGGTCGGAGCGACCACAAGGCGCTCTCTTCTCCACCCCAGGCGAGGGATGCGGATCCCAGACAGAGCGTTGCCAGCCAAGGCGTCAGGGCATAGGAACGACCGGGGAGAAGCATCGCCAAGGTTTTACCACAGGACGCGGAAAAACATCCAGTCCCTGATCAAGCCAACGGGAAGGCCTCGCCGCCTCTGCTTCCCCGATCACCAAGCATTCTGGGTGATCGAGGAAATAATCGCTTCAAAAAGGGGAACCAGTCCGCACAGGCTGATGAGCAGAATGGCAAGGCTCCAGACTGTCTTTGATGAAATGGATGCGAGTCCTTCTGCCGCAGGATTTTCTTTTGCATGATAGGGTTCTGGAATGTCCTTGAAATACTCTTTTTCAATTGCTTCCAGTTTTTTCATTGTTTGCAGCTCGAACGCGGAATTGCGATGAAAATACTGCCATGACAGCAGGCCTAGTCCTGTTGCCAAGAGGCCGCTGAACACTCTGTAAAATGTGTTGGCGCCATCGCCGAAGGCGATGTTGAAGAGAAACGCCTGGGCGGTGAAGGCGATAATGGGAGCCTGCCAAAGCAGTTGGTCGTGGGTTGCCCGTCGCAAGGCCACTGCAGCATAAACCACCCTGATGTTTTTCAGTTTCTTTTTGACCGGTTTTTTGGAATCCATCGCGCACTTTGTTGTGCGAGCGAATCCTTGTAAAGAGGCAACGTGGAGGATTCCCCGGGAATCGATCCCTGTCACTGAGCTGTCTGGTTAGCGGATCCCTGATCCTCCGCGGCGATCGTTGAATCCTTGCCAAAGTCATGCTGGGGGTTGCTTTCATGCGGGGTCTCGGCCAAAGTCTGGCACGAAGATGCATTCAGATTGGGAACAACATTACCGCGAAGGCCACATGCCCTGGGACAAGGGACAGGCCGCCCCGCCGCTCCTGGAATATCTCGAACGCCACGAACCGCCGGTCGGCCGCATTCTGGTGCCGGGCTGCGGACTCGGTCACGATGTGCGGGCCCTCGCCCAGGCTTCCCCCGGGTCCGAAGTCATCGGTTTGGACATCTCTCCGACGGCGGTCAGCAAAGCCAAGGAAATGGCCGCGGTAGGGCGGGAAACCTACGTCGAGGGCGATCTTTTCGCCCTGCCCGAGGAGTGGTCCGGGAGCTTCGACGCCTTCTGGGAGCACACCTGTTTCTGCGCCATTGATCCAGGGATGCGGGATGCCTACGTCGCGGCCGTGACCGGATTGTTGCGCCCCGGGGGAATTTTCTTCGCGGTGTTCTATCTGGATCCCTATGACGACGAGCATCAGGCTGGGGACGGCCCTCCCCACGGCGTGACTGCGGAGGAGCTCGACGCGCGGTTTGGTCGTGATTTTGTGATCGAGGACCGCTGGACGCCCACCCGATCCTATGCAGGGCGGGAAGGCTGCGAAGAGGTGCGGCGCTACCGACGGAAGTGAACTTCGGGGCCCATGGAAACCAACGCCTACTTCTGGGTTATTCTGCTGGCTCTGGTCACCACCTTCGCCGTGGAAAGCACCGTGGGTTGGCTCAACCAAAGGGCGAGGACTGCGGAAGTGCCCGTTCCGTTCCGCGATGTGATCGATGCTGACCGCTACGAGGCCTCCCACCGTTATGGCGCCGAGGGATTTCGTTTTCAAACGATCCAAAGTGCGGTCATGCTGACGGTCACCCTGGCTTTCTGGTTGGGCGGGGGATTCCCCTGGCTGGAGGGGTGGGCCCGCCATTTCGGAAAGGGGCCGGTGGTGACCGGAATGATCGGGCTCATGACCCTGGGGGCCGGTCTCTACCTGATCGGGTTGCCTTTCCAAATCTATGACACTTTTGTCCACGAGGCCCGGTTTGGCTTCAACCAGACCACCTGGAGCACCTTCATCTTCGATCAAATCAAGGCCCTGCTCCTGGGAGCGCTTATCGGGGTTCCTCTGCTGGCTCTCCTGCTGTTGCTCTTTGAGAGGGTTCCTCAAGCCTGGCTATGGGGATGGATGGCCGTCACGCTGTTGTCCTTTTTCGTGACCTGGATCGCTCCGGTCTGGATCATGCCCTTGTTCAACAAGTTTACCCGTCTGGAGGATGGGGAGCTCAAAACCGCGATCTTCGATCTGGCCCGTCAGCAGGACTTTCCCATCGATGAGGTCTATGTGATCGATGGCTCGAAGCGCTCCAGCAAAGCCAATGCTTTTTTCACGGGGTTCGGGAAAACGAAGCGGATCGCCCTGTTCGACACCTTGGTCAACGGTCAGACCGTGCCGGAATTGACCGCCGTGCTGGCCCATGAGATCGGGCATTACAAAAAGAAACACATCGTCCAACAAATGATCGCGGGCATCCTCACCACTGGGGTGCTTTTTTTCCTGCTGGGCTGGTTTCTCCGAAATGAGGGGCTCTCGAAGGCCTTCGGGGTTCAAGTGCCGTCAGTCTGGCTGGGGTTGGTGTTTTTCGGCCTGCTTTTCCAACCCGCCAATTGGGTCCTTGGCCTCGCGACGAACGCCTGGAGCCGGGCTCATGAATACGAGGCGGATGCCTTCGCTGCCACGGCGACGGGGAAT
This sequence comes from Akkermansiaceae bacterium, assembly GCA_024233005.1. Classification (GTDB taxonomy): domain Bacteria; phylum Verrucomicrobiota; class Verrucomicrobiia; order Verrucomicrobiales; family DEV007; genus JACKQE01. Next base: position 188,468 of record JACKQE010000008.1, read on the forward strand.
CCTGTCGCGATGATCACGGCTTTGAAAAAACTGGGGCGCGACAATCTCGCCAACCTGAGCCCTCATCCCCTGCAGGTGGTGCTGCATTACACCCATCCGCCCTTGGGCGACCGGATTGCGGCCTTGGAAAAGATGGCCGCACCCAAGGCGAACAAAACTCCCTAATTCGGAACCCTGCCCACCACTGCCCCCATGAGCGAAGACCAATCCGGATCCACGCCTGAAAAAACAGAGGAAAGCTCCACCGTTCCTCCGGTGCCACCTCCGGTGAATCTGCCCAAACCGGATGGTCTGAATGTGCCCAAATTGCATGTCGAAGGCGACAGCGAAGGCAAGGGGAAACCGAAGCAGGGCCGACGGGAGGAGGAAGCCACGCATCCCAGCGAAATGTTCAACCGGTCGAAAGTCCGGGAGGAAAAAGAGGCCCGCAAGGGCGGCTGTGGCTGCCTGTCGACCTTCTTCATGGGGTTGGTGCTTCTGGGCATCGCCGTGGGAGGCACCGTCTACTGGACTTTGAGACCCTTTGAAGACCGGGGGTTTGCGCGGGTCAACCAGGCCTCCGTGGTGACCGAAGCCCCAACCGAAAACACGATCTACCTTGGATGGGCGGTGAATTATGAAGCGCCGGCTACCGCGACCGAGCTGTGTATTGTTGCGGGAAAAGCGGAACTCGGGGGAGAGTTTTCCGGGAAGGTGTATTTTCGCGGGGGGGTTCTGCTGCTCAAAAAAGGGGCGAAGTTCCCCGCCGGTTTGGATGTTCAAGCGGGCCAACTCCTCGATGAAGGCGCGGAGCTTGAGGAGGGGCAGCCCTCCGGCACCGTGTTGAGCCGGGAATAGCCACGCATCGGCTGGGATGGCAGCCGATGCCCTCGTGATGCCGGCCTTCCTGCTCCATGAGCTGGAGGGGTGGTTCGGACGAGATCCGGGATCTCAATGCCACCTGATCGCGTCCCGTCCGGGGATTGACATCCGTTGGGCCGCTTGGTTGACTGGGAGGCATGCGACTTGCCGACCTTACCTGGCCCGATATTGATTCCCTGAACCGCGACCTTCCGGTGCTCATTCCCGTGGCCGCGCTGGAGCAGCACGGCCGGCACATGCCGGTTTTCACCGACAGCCTCCTCATGGGGGAGGTCGCCCGGCGGGCCGAGAAGGTCCTTGGGCGCCATGCGCTCTTCGCTCCCTTGCAGTGGTTGGGAAATTCTCACCACCATCTCGACTTCCCCGGGACTCTCTCGGCGGAACCGCGTCTCTATTTGGATCTGCTTTGCGGGCTGGTGGAGAACTTTCTTCATCACGGTTTCCGGCGCGTGCTCATCATCAACGGTCATGGGGGCAATGACGTGCCCGGCAAACAGGCCATCTTCGAACTCCGGCAGCGGCATCGTGACCGGATGGATCTCCTTCTTCTGTTTGCCACCTACTGGCACCTCGCCCCCGGAGGACACGCCGCTCATCCGGATCTGCAGCAGCCTGAGATGGGACACGCCGGGGAGTGGGAGACTTCCATGGTCTTGCGCTTGGCACCGGAATTGGTGCGGGACCACCGGCAAGCACCAGATGTGCCATTCGGGCAGGGCTTTGAGCCGGCCAGTCGTGGCTGGACCATGCGCGACCGTTCCGAACCCGGTCACATAGGTCGTCCAGCCCTGGCCACTCCGGAGAAAGGGGAGGCTTTGTTCGAGCATTTCACTTCCGGATTGGTGCGGCTGGTGGAGCGAATGGAGGCCTGGGACGGCGTCACGTGGGATGGATGAGAGGCTCCGTCGGAACTGAATCATGATCATGGAAAACAAGGCGGGTCTGGGCAGGCGGGGATGGACAGTGAGCATTCTGCTGCTCATGGCCACGATGTTGAACTACATGGACCGCCAGACTCTGGCGAATCTGGCGCCCCGGATCATCGATGAGTTTGGTCTGACCAAAGAACAGTATGGCACTGTGGAATCCCTATTCTCCTACGCCTTCGCAGGAGGCTCCCTCTTTTTTGGATTTGTCGCTGACCGTCTCCCGGTCCGGTGGCTCTATCCGGTGGTGCTCATCCTGTGGTCCGGGGTGGGCATGCTGACGGGGCTGGTCCACGACTATCCCCAGCTTCTCGTCTGCCGGGTGGCTCTCGGATTTTGCGAAGCCGGGCACTGGCCCTGTGCCCTCATCACCACCCAGGCCCTGATCTCGAGCGGAGGGCGCACCTTCAGCAACAGTCTGCTCCAAAGCGGAGCCTCCCTCGGCGCGGTGCTGACCCCGGTCATCATCCGCTGGCTCGTCGCGGGAAACACGGCCGCGGGAGCCTGGCGCGAACCGTTCCTTATCATCGGGGGCCTCGGTCTGGTCTGGGCCGCCGCTTGGTGGTTCCTCATTTCTTCCCGCGATTTTCCCGCCCGAGGAGCGTTGCTGTTGGCCCGGCAGCGCGGACCGCACTGGGTCGGTCTTTTTGCGGACCGCCGCTTCTGGGCCGTTGCCGTCATGGTGGTGTGCATCAACATTCCCTGGCAGCTCGTCCGTGCCTGGCTGCCACTTTTCCTGCAGAAAGGCCGCGGCTACACCGAGTCCTTTGCGTTGGGGTTCAATGCCTCGTATTACCTAGCCACCGATGCGGGGTGCCTTCTCGCGGGGGCCGCCGCTCTCTGGCTGGTTCGGATCGGGTGGACCCCGCATCGTTCCCGGTTGCTGGTCTATGGCATCTGCGCCGTCCTGACCGCCCTGACGGTGGTGGCCTCCCAACTGCCCCAAGGTTGGCAATTGCTGGCGGTGTTGCTGGTGGTGGGAGCCGCATCTTTGGGACTGTTTCCGTGTTACTATTCCTTCACTCAGGCCCTGAGCGAAAACCACGTCGGAAAGGCCACCGGATTGCTCGCGACCATTGGGTGGGTCGCTTCCGCTCCCACCCAGAAACTCTATGGCCGGTTGGTGGACCAGTCGGGATCTTATGATTCCGGATTTGCCGTCGTCGGACTGGCGCCGATCATCGCTCTGGTGACCATGCTGGTCCTCTGGCCGGGCAAATCTCCGGCTGAAGAACAAGCCGATCCTCCTTCCGAGAATTGAAATTCCGAACGCGCAAGCTACGTCACCTCCCGGTCCGGTTCCCTCCCCATCATACCCATCCACCATTTCCACCATGCTCACTCCCGAGTCCCGTGCGCTAGACTTTCCGGCCCTCGAGGGGCAGGCCTACCTCAACACCGCCGCCGAAAGCATTCCCCCGCAAGTGGTCCATGAGGCCTTGGAGGAATACTGGCGGCACAAACAGATGGGGATGGCGGGACGGGATTTTCACTTTCCCCGGGTGGAGGCCTGCCGTCTTTCGGCCGCAACGTTGCTGGGCAGATCTCCCGACGAGATCGGTTTTTGCTCCTGCAGTTCCGAAGCCTACAACTTGTTGGCCTCGGCGCTGGATCTGGGGGCGGGTGATGAAGTCGTGGTCACTGATCTCGATTTCCCTGCCGGGGCCACTCCCTGGCTGACCGCTCCCCGTCCGCCCGTGACCCGGGTCTGGCGCGCGCGCGGCGGAGCGCTTCGGGTGGATGATCTAGCTCCTTTGCTATCTGAAAGCACCCGGCTGGTCCAGGTATCCCTCGTCAGTTTTTACAATGGCTACCGCATGGACTGGGCGGAATTCCGCGATCTGGTGCGGCGGCTGGCTCCAGGAGCCCTGCTCTCGGTCGATATCACCCAGGCGTTCGGTCGCGTCGAGTTGGACTGCCACGATGCGGACATTCTCATTTCCAGCACCCACAAGTGGCTCCTCGCTCTGCACGGCGGCTGCGTGGTGGTCATTCCGGGAGCATCGGCCGACAGGCTGACCACCCGTGCGGGAGGCTGGTATCATTTGGACAATGCCTTTGCCGCCGATCGCTTCGATCGCGCCGTGGTCAAGCGGGGCGCCGCGAGTTTTTCCGTCGGCATGCCCAATTTTGCCGCGCTCTATGGTCTGCAGGCGGCGCTGGACTATCTTGCCGCGGTGGGCGTGGCGGAAATTGCCCGCCGTGCCGATCCACTTGTGCGGCGTCTCCAGGACGGTCTGGAGGAACTGCGCATCCAGCCCCTGGCACCCCGGCAGGACGTGGGTGGCTCCGGCATTGTCGCCATCACCCATCCGCGTTCCGAGGCGATCCACGAGGCGTTGGAACGCGACAAGGTGCATGTCATGCACCATGCGGGGCGCCTCAGAATCGCGGTGCATGGCTACAACACCGAAGAAGACGTGGACCGCCTGCTCCGGGTTCTGCGCAGTTTCGCCGGGTGATTCCGCCCTGGGAGGGCGGTCGAGCTGAACGTAGGCCCGTCTCGACATCGGTCGACGGGTCTGTTACCTTGCCAATTCTCCATCCCATGCATCGTTTCCCACTTGTCCTCGCCATTCTTGGCCTGTCATCCTGCCCGCTCACCGCTCAGGAGTCGTGGAGCGGGATCTACCCGCATCTCGCCTATTTCAATCAGGAGGGGGAATGCGGCACCGGAGCCGTGGTGCCCTGGGCGGACCGTCTCTGGGTCGTGACGTATGCCCCCCACGCTCCCAAAGGATCCACCGACAAACTCTACGAAATCACGAACGATCTCCGGCAAATCGTCCGACCCGAGAGCATCGGGGGAACGCCGGCGAACCGGATGATCCACCGCGAGTCGGGTCAGCTTTTCATCGGACCCTACGTGATCGACGCCCAGCGGAAGGTCCGGACCATTCCCTATAGCACTATGTTCGGCCGACCCACCGGGAATGCCCGGCATCTCACCGATCCGGCGGGCAAGCTCTATGTGGCCACGATGGAGGAGGGCGTCTACGAGGTCGACGTCAGGACCCTGGCCGTGACCAGGCTCTGGGCCGACGAAGCCGACACCAGCGGAGGAAAGCATGCCGACCTGCCCGGCTACCATGGCAAAGGATTTTACATGGGCCAGGGGCGTCTGGTCTATGCGAACAACGGGGACCACGCCAAGGAGGCCTTGAGCGATCCGACCGTTCCTTCCGGAGTGCTGGCGGAATGGGATGGGAAGTCCGATGCCTGGACGGTGGTGAGACGGGCGCAATTCACCGAAGTCACCGGGCCGGGCGGCATTCAGGGGAGTGATCATCCGGAGACGGATCCGGTCTGGTGTGTCGGATGGGATGCGCGGTCTCTCCTGCTCACGGTGTTGGACCGGGGGCAATGGCACACCTGGCGGCTCCCCAAAGCCAGTCACAGCTACGACGGAGCCCATGGGTGGAATACCGAGTGGCCCCGCATTCGCGACATTGGCGAGAAGGATCTGCTGATGACGATGCACGGCATGTTTTGGCGATTTCCCCGGGACTTTTCCGCGACCCAAAGTGCGGGCATTTCCGCGAGATCGACCTATTTGAAAGTGGTCGGGGACTTCTGCCGCTGGCAGGACCGCCTTGTCCTGGGATGTGATGACACCGCCCACAACGAATTTCTCAACAAGCGGCGGGCCAAAGGCGCTATCGCCGCCCCCCAGTCCCAGTCGAACCTGTGGTTTTTGGAACCGGCGCAACTGGACCGATTGGGTCCGGTGATTGCCCGCGGAGCCGTTTGGTTGCAGGACGAGGTTCCTGCAGGGGCGGTCAGCGATCCCTACCTGTTTGCCGGGGTGGGGCGCCGGGCGCTGCATCTGGCCCAGGAGGGAGGCGAGGCGCAGGATGTCACCCTGGAAATCGACGAAAAAGGCGACGGGCAGTGGCAACCCTTGCAAAAGGTCAGCCTGCCGGCCGGGGGAAACGTTTGGACCGCCTTTTCCGATGAGACTCCGGGTGCCTGGATCCGTCTCAAAATGGAGGCCTCCGCGCAAAAAGTAACCGCCTGGTTCACGGGGGCCGGCGAGGCGCCCCCGGTTGTGCCCCCCGCTCCCATGTTCGAAGGCTTGGCCGGTCCTGACACGAATGACGTGACGGGAGGGATTGTCCGGGCCCGGGATCACGACCAGCGCACCCTCCACTTTGCCGCCCGGGGTCCCGAAGGTCCGATTGGGGCCTACACGCTGGATGCTGAGTTGAAACTCACCCCCAGCAAGGACCAGGGAGAGGCTGCCTGGTTGGAAAAAAATGCCGCCATTCCCAACCGGAAAGGCGTGTTGGAGGTCGACGAGGCCTCTGTCGTTTATACCAATGACAAAGGCCATCGCTTCCGGTTGCCCCGGTGCGGAGACGCGCGGTTTGACAAAGACGGCCCTCTCGGTGGGGAGCGGCTCTGCCGCGAGGTGTCAACGGAGCGCGATCTCTTCAACTGCCACGGCACCTTTTATGAACTGCCGGCGGAGAATGCGGGAGGATTTGCCCGGGTCCGTCCGGTGGCGACGCATGGACGGCGCATCCAGGATTTTTGCAGCTACCGCGGATTGCTCGTACTTTCCGGAGTTCGCCATGGAGCGGCGTTGGAGAACCGTCACCTCATCCGCTCCAGCGACGGCAAGACCGCGCTCTGGGTGGGAGCCATCGATGACATCTGGCAACTCGGCAAACCCACGGGCCATGGGGGCCCCTGGCTCAACACGCCCGTGGCAGCGGGACAAGTCTCCGACCCCTACCTGATGACGGGGTATGACCAAAAGAAGCTCACCCTGAGCGCGGATGTCGCCAGCTCCATAACCCTGGAAGTGGATCTTTCAGGAATGGGAGACTGGGTGGTCTGGAAGACCTTTGAGTTGGAAGGATCGGGAAAACCGGTGGAATACCACTTCCCGGAAGCGTTTCAGGCCTATTGGGTCCGGTTCTCCAGCACGGTTCCGGCCAGAGTCAGCGCGCAGCTGGACTACCGTTGAAAGCGGTTCACTGATTGTTGGGGCTCGCTGGAACGCTTGCAGAGTGCGCGGGGCGCTCTTTGTGCCGTGCCATACCATCCCGATCTGCGGAGGGAAGTCGCCGTCCCTCGAGAGCTCCGCATGGATCAGCCTGGATCGGTGTTGATGTCTGAGTGCGGCATCGCCATGGCCGCATCACCGAGGAGGCCGTGCCCACAGCGGATCTCCCTGCGCGAAAGGCCGCGCAAGCGTGACGAGACTGATCGCAAGCGCGGGCCTCCCATGACAAGAGCCGGGACCAGAAAGAAAGGAAACCGCCACCCTACAAACTTGAAGGCACGTTTCGCCCGTCCTTGAGGCCTTCGGTCAGGCAATCCGCCTCCCATCAGTTCTTGTTCTTGGTCACGCGCTGCCCCACTGCGCAGTGAATAAGATCGGGCTTGCCAGGGTCTTACAATACGCAAAATTGAACCGCGCATCGAACTTCAAGAAAAATGAGCCGTATGAAATGGACTTGCTCGCTCGTCGCCGCCCTGCTGACCTGTGCCGGTTCTCTCGCTGGAGCGGACCGGGTCGCTCTTGTCATCGGAAACAACGACTACCCCGATGAAGGCAACTTTCCCGATCTGAGCAACTGCCGCAACGACGCTACGCTCATCAAGACCTCCTTGGAACGGGCTGGCTTCACGGTCATTTACCTGGAGAATGCGGACTGGCAGCGGATTGATGAAGGGGTGACCACCTTCGAGAACGCCATCTCCCGGGGAGGCACGGCGGTGTTTTACTTCGCGGGTCACGGCATCGAGTTCGAAGGCAAAAACTACCTCATGGGGACCAACGCGAAGCTTCTGGCTCGGAGCCGCCTGGGCCAGGAGGGCTACGATGCCGAGACCGTGGCGCAGGCCATGCTGCTCGCTGGAGCGAAGAGCAGCTTTCTTTTCCTCGACTGCTGCCGCGACGCGCCCGCGGACGCAGGCTGGCTTTCCCGGGGCGTCAAGAAGCGCGGCCTGGCGGACCTGAAGATCTCGGGAGACATCGTCATCGGCTTTGCCGCGACTCCCGGGCAGTCGGCCCTCGATGCCCCGGTGGAGGGCGTGACCGGAGCAACCGGAAACAACAGCCCCTATGCGCAGGCGCTTGCGAAAGCCTTCCATGCCGGGCTGGACCATTTGGCGATGTTTCAGAAGGTTCGGGCGGACGTGAACACCCTCACCGGAGGCCAGCAGCGCACGTGGGAAAGCGGCAGCTTTCTGGAAACCTTTTACTTCACGCGCGGCACGGCTCATGTCGAGCCCATGCCAGCCGCGGCAGCGGCACGGCCCCAAATCGATCCGGGCTTTGGCGTCGGCGGGCGGGTGCACACCAGCTATGGCTATGGAGGAGGCGAGGATTCCTACAGCGTGGCGATGCAATCCGATGGCAGTCTCATCATCGCGGGGGAGGCGGAAAAGGCCTTCAAGAAAGGTTCCTTCCAAGTCGCGCTCGCCCGGATCACCCCGTCCGGCACCTCGGACACCTCGTTTGGACAGTCCGGTCGCACCGTGCTCAACATCGGCCCCTTTGATGATGGCATCCGGGGCACAACGCTGGCCGTGCAGTCCGACGGGCGCATCGTTTATGGCGCCAGGGCTTCGGTGGATGGCTATGGCTACGACTTCGCAGTGGGACGATTGCTGCCGGACGGCTCGCGGGATCAGACCTTTGGTCAGAATGGGCTCGCCGTGACGAACATCACCGGCACCAAGCCGCCGCAGCTTCGTTCCGCCGAAGTGCAGGAGTTGCGCCTGCAACCAGACGGGAAGATTCTCGCGGCGGGGCGCAGCAATCTCAATGAAGCGCTCGGCGATGCCTTTACCCTCGTGCGCTACCTGCCGCGCGGCGGCCTGGACTCCTCCTTTGGCAATGGGGGCATCGTGAGGACAGCCTACTCCACCAAACTTCAGGAAGTCTACGGCATGACCCTCATGGACGATGGCCGCATCGTTCTCTGCGGCAAGGCTTTCGGCCCGGGTGAAATGGATGCCGTGATCCTGCGCTATCACTCCAACGGCACCCTCGACAAGACCTTTGGCAGGGACGGCCTCATCGTCCTCAACCTTGGGGCCAAGTCGTATGATGTTGGCTCCGTCGTTGTGGCTCAAGGCAACAAGCTCGTCGCCACCATCGGGTCCGACGTCTTTCCCAGCGCGGCGCTGATGCGGTTCAACGAGGACGGCAGCATTGACCGCAGTTTCGGCGGAGGCAAAGGCCACGTCATTCCCGGCGGGGAGTTCCGCGGTCCGGTGCTCACGGCGGATGGACGCCTCCTGGTGGTTCTGATGAAAGACTACTCGGTGAAACTCTACACCGCCGACGGGCAGCCCTCGACGGAGGTTCCCTCCAACGATACCCCGAGGCCTGCGGCGGAAACCATGCGCTCCATGATCCTGGCCCCCGATGGCCGTCTGGTTCTCACGGGCTACACCCGGCTGGAGGAAGGTCGCACCGTCCCCACCACCATTCGGCTGCGTGGGTTGAACCCCTGAAGCGGTTCTTTTCCCTGCCTGCGACGTTCGCTCGGAGAACGGGACAGTTGGCAGATGAAGGGGTTGCGGTGCATGCCAAGAAGGCAGATCCAGAGAGGTGCCAATGATCCGATCCAATCCCGAGCAGGTCATTTCCGCGCTCAAGGAGGTGGAGAGCCGGGACCAGAGGGAATGGGTGTCCCAAGCCGGGGGACTGCCAGGAATTCGCCTATGCAACCCCGCCGCTCCGTCACCGCGCATCGCCCCGGGTTGGAGGGGGTGCCGCCATAGTCACTTCTTCATCTTCGGCAACAAAGGCTTCGAGTCCACGTTTTGTGTAGGCGGCGGTAGTGCGCTGCCCCACATCCCTTGCGACCGCTGCGATGGCACCGAAGACAAAGCGGCCAAGTTGCTCCTTCTCGATCGCTTCCCTCGTGATTTTTGGAGCGGTGCCGGGAGCCATCGCCCGTTCGAGCGCCTGCTGGGTTTCCGGATCTAGAATCTCCGCCCGGTGAACAAACACGCGGACGATGTTCTCAGGCTTTGGCGAAATGGTTAGAGGCAAGATAGCGTCTATCACAACCTGAGGCGCTATCGAAAAGACCCGCTGTCCGGGTTCCTCATACCATTGGTCATCCCACGTAGCCACCATCGCCGCCGCTTCAGCAGCTGTGAGTCCCGAGTCGATCAGTGCAGCTACCATCGAGGCTCCGAGTGCTTGTATCGATGCCTCACGGTTTGCGCCGGCATTATGCGACTCCAGACTGACCTCCACCCTCGGGAGAGCGGCTTCGCTGTTGTATGCAGGAAATACTGGCAACTTTTCCCAACGAACCGCATCGGAAGTCGAACGCACTACCCACACATGCTTCATCCCGAAGGCACTGTTGTAATGGTTGAGGCTCATGGTTCCGCCGGATTGCATCTGCACATTGAGTCCGGTATCAAATGATCCGACTCCCCTGTAAAACAGAAACTTCTCCAGTTGATCCGGTGCCTGGTTTCCTTCACCATCGATCGGTTGCACCATGCGCACGACCGCTGCCTCGGGCACGGCACGCGCCTGGAAGTAGTGGTTGTCTGGCCGATCCGCGTCGGTTGGCAGCCGCGCGATCAATTCAGTCGCTTCGGCAGCAGGGATCAGTTCAAGGCTATTCCATGCCAGAGAACCCAGCATCGAGTTACCCGCCGGAAAAAACTCCGTGAGCTTTCCTCCGTTGTGGTAGGTCACCGCAACGTCCACTTTTCGCCGCTTGTCGGTGTAGAAATAGATGACGGGCGTTTCCATCCGTGCGAATCCGTTGATCGACGACTTCCCCGCGAAGCCACGATGCACGAATGCAGGCAAATCACTGACAGAATTCACCCCTTTAGCGTTCGGAGAGCCTCCCAGTTGCCACCCGCCCTGGTACCAGCTCAAGCTGCTTCCGGTCGACCAGTGCAAAGTAGTAAACGTCCCCCATTCGTGTGCCCGTAAACCGCCGATACCCGGTTCGGATTTTGCGCTGTCTTCACCACCACCGATGAGCGGAGATACCAGAGCCAGCGAACTGGCAACAACCCATGCCGAGTAGATCATTCTCATGAGGCAAACTCTCTCGTTGCGACTGATCCCGCAAGCATCGGATTGTAATGAGTTTGTAAATGCCGAAACCACTGAAACAACGCCCGCTTCCTAAACGGCGCCGTCCGGTTCGTCTTGTGCTGCGCAACGTCTTCAGGCGACCCATCCACCAGCAGTTTGCCGCCTTCCTCGCCCGGCTCGGCCATAAGGTCGGTGTTGCTATCGATGACGAGGACGGTGTGGCCGTCATCGATGAGGGAGTGGAGGACTTCGATGAACTTGCGCACGTCTGCCATGTGCAGGCCGATGGTGGGTTCATCGCCGCTTTTGGTAATGAATCCCGCCAAGGAGTGCCGATTAAGAGGCTGCCAAAGGCGTTCGATGGGGTTGGAGTCGGGACTGTCAGGAGGAAGGTCGACCGGTTCGAGGTAATGCCAGTTGAGAGTCTTGACCTTGTGCCAGCTGGCATTGTCGAGAACCAACACACACCGTCGACCCTGAGTCGGCGGAGCTTCCTCTGCCATCGTGTCGAGGAATCCTTGGAAGACATCGCCATCGCAGTGTGGAACGATCAGGCTGACAAGCTTACCGCTCTTGGGATGGACCGCTCCCAGGACATTTTTCCGGACACGCTTGCCGAAGTCCCCCCTGAGTGATTCGTTCGCCGCGCCTGGCCCACTTCCGACGCGGTCTCGGGTCGCCTTCGAACCCGGCTTCGTCACCAAAGTAAACGTCGCAGCGATCATCGTCTATCAGGTCAAGGAGTTCATCGGCAAACCGTGCCCGCTGGTCCTCCCAGTCTTTCCGATTCGGCGGCTCGGGCATGGGCCGCGGGACTTTGAGCTGGTAGTCGTGTTCGTGAAGGTATCGCACCAGCGTGCTGTAGGCGATGGGCAGATCCTTCTCGTTCTTGAGCCAGCCCACCAGTTGCGTGGCCGTCCAGTGGCTTTGGCCAGCCAACGCGGGGGCCTCGATCAAAGGCAGGATCACCTCGGCAACCAACTCTTTGGAATCGGATCGGGGCCTCCCCGTTTTGGGCCGATAGGTCAACGCGTCGATGTCTGCTTCATGGAAGCGTGAAATCCAGAGCTGGAGGCACCGTTCGGTGACGCGCGAATGCTTGCGGGTCAGTTCGAAGTCAGCCCCGCAGAGCTTGAGATGGATCGCGCGCAACCGTCTTGAAGCCTTCTCATCGGGAGAGCAATCAATGGCGACTTCCAGCTCCACCAGTGAGCAGTTTTCCGGTTCAAGGAGTTGTCGTTGCCTGCCGATTCAAAAGCCTTAGCCACTGTAAAAACAGTACAAGTGGAAAAATCACTTTTCGCGAAAATACTTTTAAGAATCGGTCTAATTCTGCGGTGAAAACTCCTCAACAATGCGTTCAAGCAACCTGCCGTCCATTTGCTGACTCCAAAACGTAGCATCTAGGAAGACGCACAAGTGTTTTCGGGCGCGACTGAAGGCCGTGTTCAGTAGGGCAAGAGCATCGCTTCGGGGCAGAGAATCATCAGTAAACCAGGGTTGGTTCAAGGGAAGATTGCCGGTGTCGACGACACTGAACAAGACCCAATCCCATTCACGGCCTTGGGCTTCGTGAATGTTCAAAACCTCCAGACGATCGTGGCGTCCAATTGCTTGGTTTAGCTTGATACGCAGCAGCGCTTTTTGATCATTGTAGGGTGTTAGAACTGCCAAAGTTTCGCTAACGGTCCCAGGATGCCTTAGCCAAATGCGGACTCGACTTACGATCTCCTCTGCCTCCTGGTGATTCGTCCTCCTCCTTTGGTTTTCCACCTCGTGGGGAGAACAATCGAAGGTAACAATTCTGGTGTCCCCAAGTCCGACCAGCCCAATTTCACCATACACCGCAGTATCTAATAAGTGGGCCAAGCGGTGCCCAAATCGGTAAGAGCGTGTCAAGGTCATTCTTGGCATGAGGCAATGCATCGCGTCAGTCCTTGCTGACAACGATTCGTGATTATCTCCGACCTCAAAAGCATCCTCCAGGAAAATTGACCGCTTAGCCCAGAAACTTTGAATGACGGAATCATTGTCGTTTTGGCAAACTGGCGGAAGCTGCATATGGTCTCCCAACAAAGTGATGGGGCAGTGTAAACTCAGCAGCGGAATGACCTTTGCCAACGGGGCATAGGCCGCCTCGTCAACGAACACATGGTTGGCCTTGATGGTCCCATTTCCCAATGTCATTCCGATGAAGCCATCGAGAGTCATCCCCAACAGCCGCTTGCTTGCCAGATCTTGCTGGAAAGCATCAATGGTTATCTGGTGACGATCAATCTCTGCTTGGAGCTGTGAGATCCGTTGCGATCTAGCAGGTTCATCCAGAAAATCTTCCAGCCTCGCTTCCATGCTTTTCTGTTGCTCTCGAAGCTTTGCAAGTTCGATTTGCTTTGCATCTACGCTTTGTACCAAGTTGCCATGCCTTTCCCTCGCAGACTTGATTGCGTCAGCCACTCGTTGCGCCTCTTTACGCGAAAGTGCCACCTCCCCCGCAACTTGGCTTAATGCCAGCTCGATAGCTTCATGCTCAGGCTTCACCGAGTCACGCTTAAGTCTCAGGCTTTGTAACGTGCCTTCAACACTGCTGCGCCTTGCATCACACGTTTTCAGGCTTGCAGCAATATTTCGGTGCTTTGATGTGAGACGCTCGAACAACGTCATTCCACGCTTTTTTCTCTCCAGTTCTTTGAATTCTTGAATAAGCCTAATGTGTTCAGATTCGAAAGTAGCCAGGTGCATAATTGTATTGGCATAACCAAGGCCAGAGCGCTTACCAGAGAGTCGATCCATTTCCGCACGATTTCTCGTGAGGATTTCCTGTGCATGAACATATTCTGATTCAAGCGCTTCCAGCTTTGCGGATTGCTCGGCAATGGCGGATTTGCGAGTCTTTAGAGTGTCGAGTAATGATTCAATCTCGATGTCGCATCTAGCAGCACGAACGGCCAACTCGGAGGCCTCATTATGACGAGCAATCTCCTTTTCGGCGTCGTCGATCTTCTTAGTAGCTTCATCCACCTGATGTTGGAAAACCTCCGCTTCACAGCAGTTCGGATGACGCTGCATAAACTGGGGAGTCGGAGTCCCTAGACGCAGCACTAGGTTTGGATTCGCCAATCGCTCAATCACAGCATCAAGTGCATGGTCCACCGCAAGGTTTGTGGGCGCTAGGACAAGGATTGTTTCTCCAACTTCAACGCATTTCGCAACTCCCGATGCTAGGACCATCCTGGATTTTCCGGTTCCTGGCGGCCCCCAGACGTAGCTTAGAGTATTCTGCAACATGCCGTGAACAGCTTGTGCCTGCTCGTCACTGGTGTCTTCAGGCAAGACTATCGTTTCCACCTTCGTCCTGGGTGACAACTGATCTAAACCGCACACTGAATGACCTCGGCGTTCGATCCATTCAAGAACTCTTTTCACCAACCACCGAAAGCTGACAACAAACTTTCCGCTTGGTGCTCGGATGTTTTCACGACAGGCAAAGCAGACCGAACCGTCTTGCCTGTTGTATTTGAGTATCCGTACATCATGCTCACCCCCTTCAACCCGAAGTATAGAGCTGCTGTCTTGAGAGAGTCTTGGACTGTCATTTACGATACCGTCATACTGATGCCACATCTCACCTTCGAGCATGGTCACGCGCACTTCGTTTTCTGCTATTTGGTGAACCAAGTAGACTTTCTCGTTACCACGCTGCCTTTTCAACTCTTCGAGGTAACGAGTCGTGCTGAATGCAAGGGCGCGAATCACAGCTTGGGCTGGGAGGGGCATTGTTGATAAGGTAAAAGCTGGGCTTCATTTAAGGCATACTCGAATAATTGCGACGCTTCAATCCTGTAGATGACTCGGACGATAGTGAATGTGACACTGTTTCATGCGTCCTTTGGCTTGTATAGTTCGGACGAATGCCTGTGCGCAGCATCACTCCTACAAATCAAACAATTTCATCGTCCGCGCCATGACCTCAAGCCCGAAACTGTGCGGCAATTCGTAGATGGGTAATGCAAGGCAATCGCTTTTTCAACCTCGCCGCTCCGCCACCGAGCATCGCCTCGGGGCGGGGGGCAGGAGGAACAAGGAGTGAAAGAGCCTCATGTCGAGAAATTGGACCGTAAATTACCCGTGCTGTCAAGCAATTGGAGGGATCCCGAACGGCCCACTGACTAGCGTAGCCGTCATTTGGCGTCACGCGGTCACTACGGTGCGGCCCCGGCCAGATTTCGTTTGCCAAATAGGCGGGTGGTCTTTCCCGTATGAGTTCGACCTGAGTTCAATCCTCCCGGTAGACAGGCCACTCGCCCGCGGGAAACGATGCATCGGCATCGAAACTAAGACTTTCCCCGACTCGGAGGGGAGCTCGGGTGCCTCCCTTTAGCCGTCCTGCTCGCTGCGCCACCAATCCTCGGGCTGCGCCTTGATTTCGTCGCTCCGAATATGACAAAGGGACAGGTCATAAGAAGGAGACAGGAAAGCAGGATGACGGGATGCTTTACCGTCTCACCCTGTCCAGCTGCCTGACCGTCGGCCTGCACATCGCATGGCGCCACAGGGTAGCTCTGCCTGAGTTGGCGGCACGCTGCTTGGGGAAAAGACAGTTCCCATTGGCCTAGCCTCCGGGAACAGGTCCGGAACCGACAAGGACAGCCGCCGAGGAGAAAGTCCGACGGCTCAAACGCCACCTGGTTGCCAGCCGACCAATCTGGGCGATTGGCGACCAGCGCCAGACTCGTTCCTCACGCCCTTTCAGATCGGCAGGTAACTTGGTTTGAAAACGGGGCTGCGGCTCTTTTGACTGCTCGCCCCGGCCTCGCAGAATGGGCTTTGGTCTTGCCGGAAGCCCTCTGGAATGGAGTCCCGGGCGTCCATAAAAAAGGGCTGCGGATTTCTCCGCAGCCCTTTCCAGTCAATCGAAAACCGTCAGGGGGAACTGATGATTTTAATGATTGAGGACCCGGTCAAGAAATTCCCGGACGGGACGTGGTTTGTTGTCGTCCGAATAGGTGGTCGGAGGGCCTCCCTTGCGGTTGATGCTGACCTCGAACTGGAAGTTCTGCTGGGGCACCGTGCAGATGGCCACCGTGGTCTGGCCAGGATCGGTGAAGTAATACTCCGTTCCGGGCTCGCTATCAGTAGTGTAGGTCCGTCCGGGATAGATCGTGGAGATCATGCGGTCCCGGGATCCGCCCTTGCGCCAAAGTTGGATTGGCATGCCGGTGGAGTTGATGAACTGGGCATTCACCAGGCGGGGTTGTGGCGGAGCTGGCGGATGCATCATGTCTTCGGTGACTTTGAAGTAGGGAGTGCGGCTGGTGGCCCGGCCTTCGGCGACGATGCGGCCGTCATCCGGATCCCGGGCCGACCAGGTCTCACCCGGCTCCAGTTCCAGGAAGGCGGATTTGCGGGGATAAAGGGAAGAGAGGCGTCTCGCATAGCGACCTTCTCCGCTGTAGACCACCAGATCATGATCGGTGGCATTGGCGATGGTGAGGTCGACATCGCCGCCTCCGTTTCCATTGTTCGGACCGTTGTTGGGGCCATTATTGCGACCGGGAAACACGGGCGGGCGGGGGAAATCCCGATCGGTCATGACCAGTTGGCGTTGGTAAGGCGAAGCGGTGATGGTTAGCAGGATATCCTTGGTATCCGGATGGACCATGGCCCAACGATCCCCGAAGTCTGAATCCTCGGTCGTGCTGTAACCCGGAGCGAGTTTGCGCTCATAATGGAGTTGGGAATCTCCGCGTTCTCCATGGTAGAGATGGACCCACTGGGAGGAGTCGTTGCGGATGACGATTTCGGCATCCTCGGCCGAACTGGGGGACGCCGGGAGGCACAATGCCAGAAGAGGCAGTGCCTGCCTCCACCATGCCGACAAGGGCAGAAGGGATTTTGTTGAGGGAGTATTCATAGTTGGTGGTTTTGTGGAATGCTGGATTGGACCCTGTTGAAGGCTATTTCATTCAACGTCGATCCCAATGTTTTTGCAAATCCGCAATACCGGTCCTGTCCGGGAAAGCAGGTCCAAACGGGAGTCTGGTGGGCAATTGGGGGAACAACTGGCCAAAATTCCCCCTTGAAGGAGGCTTCCTCCAAGGGGGGGGGAAACCGGCCGGACTTCAATTGTTGTAGGCGCTTTCGCCGTGTTCCGCGAGGTCGAGACCTTCCCTTTCCTGGGACTCGGTGACCCGAAGTCCGATGGTTTTCTGGATCCCCAGCAGGAGGACAACGCTGACCCCTCCGGAGAGGACAATGGTGTAAAGCGCCGCCAACGATTGGGTGATCAACTGTGGACCAATGGCAAAATCCGCCAAGCCTCCGGCGAAGGATTGGCTGCCGAAGACCGCGAGCAACAGGGTGCCCACGAAACCGCCGACGCCATGCACGCCGAAAACATCGAGCGAATCATCATACTGGAATTTTTGTTTCAGTTTGGCGCAGGAAAGCCAGCAGAGGAGGGCGGAGACCGCGCCGATGCAGATGGCTCCCATGGGACCCACGACGCCCGAGGCCGGGGTGATCGCGGCGAGACCGGCGATGGATCCGGTCGCCAGGCCCAGGACACTGGGTTTGCCGTTTTTCAACCATTCGATCCCCATCCAGACCAGCGAGGCCGTGCAGGCGGAGAGGTGGGTCACGGTGATGGTCATGGCGGCGGCTCCATTGGCAGCCAGTTGGCTGCCACCATTGAAGCCGAACCACCCCACCCAGAGCATGGCCGCACCCGTGACCGTCAGCACGAGATTGTGAGGAACAAACGACGTGTGGGGATAGCCCCGCCGCGGACCGACCATGAGGCAGGCCACGAGGGCGGCGACGCCGGCCGTGATGTGGACCACGATCCCTCCAGCGAGATCTTTGACCCCGGTCAGGCCGAGAAACGCCCCCGCCTTGTGCCAAACGCCATAGCAGCAGGGCGCGTAGACCAGCAGTCCCCAGAGAATGCTGAAAACCAGGATCGCGCTGAATTTCATGCGCTCCGCGAAGGCCCCGATGAACAGGCCCGGTGTGATCAGGAAGAACATCATCTGGTAGACAAAGTGCAGCACTTTGGGGATTTGCGGGCAGTCCTCGCGGACGGTCTCTCCCGTGAGGCCTTGCATGAACACCTCCCCCAAGCCGCCAATGAAGCGGTTGCCGTCGGAAAAACTCAGCGAGTAACCGCAGGCCAGCCAGACCAGGCTCATGACGCAGGTCAGGGCAAAGCATTGCATGAAGATCGAGAGAACGTTGCGTGACTTCACCAGTCCGGCATAAAACAAGGCCAGTCCGGGAATCATCATGAACAAAACCAAGGCGGCGGACACCAGGAGCCAGGCCGTGTCACCGGTGTTGATGGAGGAATCTCCCGCCCCCGCAGCGTGGGCGGGACTTGCGGAAAACACGATGAGCGCGGGCAGCAGAAAGCGCCACCCACGCAGGAGGGTGTGAATCATAAGGGGATGTCAGAGACGGGGTTGGGTTGAAGGGGTTCCCGCGGTGGATACCCCGGGAATGGGTCCGAACCAATCAATTACAGGGGCAGAAGTCGAGCAAAAAAAAGCCCGCTTCGGTAAGGAAGCGGGCTTCGATTGCGGGGGATGCCATTCCGCCCCGTGAAATTAGGGCAGGGGCTTGACCTTGATGTCCTTGTAATGGGTCTCGCTGGCTGGGTCGTGGGCCTGCAGGGCGAACGTGCCGCTGGAGAGTTTGCGGCCCTTGAATCCGGCGGCCTGGGGACCTCCCTCGGGTTCGGTGTATGCCACGGTGGTTTCCCCGTTGACCTGGATGGTGATTTTTTTGCCCTGGACTTTGATGTTGTAGTCAAACCATTCCCCATCCTTGCTGGGGGCGGCCTGGACATACTTGTTTTCACCGGCGAGCGGCTTGCCCGCTGGCGGAGGATCGCCCGCCCAGATGTTCATGATGCCATAGAGGCTGCCGGTTTTCTTGGGATCTTTGTGGGTGGAGTTGACCTGGCATTCGTACCCAAGATCGGGCCAGCCCGTGTCCTGCGGTTGGGTGTGGAAATACACGCCGGAGTTGGAATTCGGGGTGGTCATGATCTTCAGCTTCAGTTCGAAGTTGGTGAAGTTGTGATCACCCACCGCGCCGGTGTAGAACAGGTGGCTCCGCCCGCCCTTGACGACGAGAATCCCGTCTTTCACCGAGAACGAGTCCGGGTTTTCCTTGGCCGGGGACCATCCGGCAAGGTCTTTGCCGTTGAAGAGCGGGATGAAGCCGTCCGCGTCGGCGGCCGGATTTTGGGCGGAAACGACTGTGGCGACGAGGGCCAGAGCCAGACTGCAGAGTGGGAGGCGGGTTTTCATGATCGACCAATTTAGCAGGAAACCTGTGGGCAACAACGAAGAAGCGGCACGCCGGGAGGCGCATTTCCGGTTGCCTCCTGCCGCTCCGGGTGGAGAATACGCCGCCATGCTGCACGACCTGCTCGACCTCGTCCTTCACATTGACAAACACCTTGAAGGCTTCGCCCGTGAAAACGGGCCGCTGATCTATGCCCTGCTGTTTGCCATCATTTTTTGCGAGACCGGCCTGGTGGTCACGCCTTTTCTCCCCGGGGACTCGCTCCTCTTTGCCGTCGGAGCGCTGGCTGGCCTCGGTCTCATCCAGTTGCCGATTGTCATTCCCCTGCTGATTGGGGCGGCCATCCTGGGGGACAACCTGAATTACTGGATCGGTCGGAAATCGGGACAATGGATGGTGGGGCAACGCTGGTTCAAACACGAGTATCTGGAGAAAACAGAACGCTTCTTTCTCAAATACGGTCCCAAGGCCATTGTGCTGGCCCGTTTCGTCCCCATCGTGAGAACCTTCGCGCCATTCACGGCCGGCTTTGGCCGCATGAACTATGGCCGGTTTCTCGCCTTCAGCATCGGTGGCGGGGTTTTCTGGGTCACGGCCTTCTCTCTGGCGGGCTATCTCTTGGGAAACATCCCGGTCGTTCGGGCCAATCTCAAAATCGCGTTTCTCCTCATCATCGTCATTTCGTTGATCCCCGTGGCGATTGAGTTCATCCGTCATCGCAAAGCGCCGAAGCAGGAGGATGCCGAGGGGCAGGCTTGACGGCGGCCCCCGGGCGGGTCCACTATGGCGGCATGGCCGAAGTCCGTTCCACCTTTCAACTCCGCCCCGGGGAGCGCGCCCCGGATTTCTCCCTCCCTGATGCCGCCGGGCGCATCCACTCTCTCGCGGACATTGCCGATGGGGGGCGTGCCTTGGTGGTTGTCTTTGCCTGCAATCACTGCCCTTTCGTCATCCATCTGGCCGGAGCGATGGGCCGGTTGGCCCGTGACACGTCAGCCCTGGGTGCCCGCTGGGTGGCCATCAATGCCAATGACGTGAGCCGCTATCCGGCCGATGCCCCAGACAAGATGGCGGCTTTTGCCAACGCCAGCGGATGGGATTTTCCCTACCTGTTTGACGAAACCCAGGCGACCGCCAAGGCCTACGCCGCCGCCTGCACGCCCGATTTCTACCTCTTTGACGCGGATCGTCGCTTGCGCTATGCCGGACAGTTCGACGCGACCCGGCCGGGGAGGGGCGCCCCGACCGGCGGTGATCTGCGGGCAGCCCTGGAACGTGTGCTGGCAACCGGAGAAGGCCCCCCGCTTCCCTGGCCCCCCAGCTCGGGATGCAGCATCAAGTGGAAACCCGGATCGGAGCCGGCTTACTTCTGATGAAACGCCGTCGTTTTCTGGCTTCCTCGCTCGCGGCGGCCGCCCCTTTGGTGCGGGGGGGGACCCCACCGCTGCCCCGCGTCGCGGCGATCAATTCGATCTACCGGTTCAAATCGCACGCCTACCACATCGCGGGGCGTTTCCTCCACGGCTACCACCTTGAAGGGAAGTTGCACCGTCCGCCGTTCCAACTGGTGCGGATCTACAATGACCAATCCCCTCCGGATGATCTGGGTCCGGCAGTCTGCCAGGAACACGGCATCGAACTCTGCCGCGATGTGGCTGGCGCCCTCGGCGGCGCCGCTGGCCTCGACGTTGACGCGGTGCTGCTCATCATCGAGCACGGGGACTATCCGGTGAACCAGCTGGGGCAGGTCGAGTATCCCCGTTATGAGCATTTTGAGGAGATCCTGAAAGTGTTCCGCGCCTCGGGACGCAGTGTGCCCGTCTTCGTTGACAAGCACCTGTCCTATGACCATGAGAAGGCTGCCCGGATGGTGGCAGCGTCCCGCGAACTCGGCTTCGGGCTGATGGCCGGTTCCTCGCTGCCGGTGGTCTGGCGCGTCCCGGAGCTGCTGCCTCCCTTGGACACGCCCTTCCGGGAGGGGCTGGTCTGTTTCGGCTTCGAGCGGGCGACGCCCGAAATCTATTTGTTTCATGCCCTGGAGGCTTTGCAGTGCCAACTCGAACGGCGCAAGGGAGGGGAGACCGGCGTGCAACGCGTCACCTTCCTCGAAGGCGAAGCGGTGTGGAAAGCGGCCGACGAGGGAAAGTGGAGCCCTGCCTTGCTCGAGGCCGCCTTGCGGGTCAATCCCAGCCGAAATTACGGCACGGTCCGCGGGCAGGTCAAGAAACCGCAGGCCATTCTCATTGAATACCGCGACGGCACCCGTGGGACGGTGCTGAATCTGGTCGAGGCCGTTTCCGATTTCAGCTTTGCCGGGAGCGTTGAGGGGCGTCCGGAACCGCTGGCCACCTGGTTTGTGCTCCCCGCGCCACCCGGGGCCCGCTTTTTCGATGCCCTGACCTGGAACATCGAGAGCTTCTTCGCCTCTGGAAAGCCCCCTTATCCGGTGGAGCGGACCTTGCTCACGGGGACGGTGCTTGATTTGGCGATGCATTCCCTTGCCCGCGGGGAACCCCTGGGCGGGGACGCGCTGGCGATCCAGTACCGGCCTCCGCAGGATGATGGCCATCTCCGGGGAGATTTTGTCGGTGGCTGATCATGGATGGGCAGCCGCCACCAGGTCCGACACCGGATGGAGGATCAACGGTCCCGAAACCTGAGAGGGCAGTGACGTCAGGATGACGCAGGTCAGATCCTTTTCCGGGTCCGCCCATGCGAGGGTTCCGGTCGATCCCCCGTGACCGAAGGTGCGGGCGGAGCATTCCCGGCCAAAGCCCTCGGGGCCGAGGGCAAAGCCCAGGCCCCGCCGCGCGTTGAGGCCGGAGGTTTGGTTCTCGGTCATTCTCCGTGCGGATTCGACCCGCATCAATTTGCCTTCCGGATGCAGAAAGCTCCCCAGGAAACGGTCAATATCGGCTGCGGTGCCATGCGCCCCGCCCCAGGGGGCTCCGAGAGACCGCCAATACACGCTGTTCCAGTCCCAGTCTCGGGCCGTGACGTCACCGCCTCCGGCCTCGGGAGCGGCATGTTCCGTTTGGCACCGCACCGTCTCCTCCGGACGCAGCGTGCCCAGTCCCATTGAGGTGTTCCGCATTCCCAAAACCGGGAACACCTCGCGGGCCAGGAAATCCGCCAGCGGCAGACCGGTCACGCGACGCACCACCTCGCCCGCCAGGAGCAGCCCCATGCTTTGATAATGGTAGCGGGTGCCGGGCGGGAAGAGGAGCGGCGTGCGGAGCGCGCCCTGCACAAAATCATCCAATGGCGCGTGACGCCGTCTCAGTTCATTGTTCTCCGGCAATTGGTCGGGCAGGCCGGAGGTATGCGTCAGCAGGTGTTCCAGTGTGACATCTTTCCTCGCGCCTTCGGAGAATTCCGGCAGATAAGTCATGACCGGTGCTTCGAGACGGAGTTCTCCCCGGTCCATCAGGACCATCACTCCGGCCGCGGTCAGGGTTTTGCTGATCGAGGCGAGGAGGAACACGGCCTCGCCGGAAGCGGCTTTGCCAAAGGCGCGTTCGAAGGTTTCGCCGCCACGGTGCACCCGCAACACGGCCGATTCGAGCACCCCGGCGGCGACTTGTTTCTGGATCAGTTGGGCGGCGGTTTCCATGGGCGTGGCATTGTTGCCGGAGACCGGCGCAGGGCGAAATCCCGGGCACCAACCGGCGGTCAGAATGGCAAGGGTGCTCCGGCGTTTCATCGGTACTTATGGAACATCTTTCCCGCTGGGTTATGGCGGGTGTTGCGAAATGGGGAAGCCCTCCAAGGACGGGGGACTTGTGATGAGCATAGCCCTGAACCGGCGTTTCTTGAAAGTGGAAATGCAGGACTGGATCGCGGGGGCCACACCGCCAGAAACAGGATTCCCTGAAAGATCTCCCCCGGCAGCGCGTAACCTCCGTCCATGACGTGGCCACGTGTGTTCTTCCTGCTCCTTCTATTGGTGATTCCGGCATCCCTGTTCTTTTGGTGGTCGGAGGCACGGCGGGAGGCAAGCCGGCCACCGGGAACCGTCGCCTCTCGCGGCGGCGAAGCCTTCGATCTGGTCCTGACGCGTCCGGACCTGCATTTTTCCCAGGCCGATCCCTCGTGGGGGCCCCTGATGCTGGGAGGAACCCGGGAGACGATCCGGAGTGTTGGGTGCACGCTGTGTTGCACGGCGATGGCTTTGCGGCACTTTGGCATCGACACCGATCCCGGCCGGCTCAATGCCGCCCTGGCTTCCTCGGGGGGCTTCACCCCGCAGGGATGGCTGGTTTGGGGGGGGCTGGAGCAGGTCTCGGGAAACCGCGTCAAGGTTTCCGTGCACCGTCAGCCCGACCTTGCGGAGCTGGATGCCCACCTGCGACGGGGGGATTTGGTGACCGTGAAGTTTTTTCTGCCGCTCGGCATTCCCCATTGGGTGCTCGTGGTGGGAAAGCGCGGTCAGGATTACCTGATCCAGGATCCCGCCTCGCGCAGCGCCGACCTGATCGTGCTAGCCGACCGCACTCCTGCAATTCACTCCATGAGAGCGATTTCCGGGACCGGGGGCGCCAATCCGTCATCCCCGGTGTCGGGAGTGACGGCGCTTCGTGATTGACGGTGGGGGCGGACTTCTCTATTCTCCCGGCCATGGCTACCCGATTCCCTCTTACCTTGTTGTCCCTGCCGGTCCTCTTGGCCGGTGCCGCACTGACCGTCCGCGCCCATGAGGGCGATCCTCCTCTCGCCTCGCAGCCCGAGTTGAAACCGCTCACCGAGCGGGTCCGTTCCGGGTCCGGCGATTTCCTTTTTGAGAATGTTCCGGGCTGGGGCGAACTCGACGGTCAGTCTCCGATCGGGCCGACCCATGGAGGGGTCGCGGTGGACAAGGCCGGCCTGGTTTATACCAGCACCGACTCGGCGGATGGCATCCGCGTCTTCGGAAAGGACGGCAAGCAGGTCCGGACGATCGCGCAGAAATTTGCCGGGACCCATTCCCTCATGCTCCGGGAAGAGGACGGGGTGGAATATCTTTACGGCGCCCACCTCCGGGGCAATCAGATCATCAAGATCAAGACCGACGGCACCGAAGTGCTGACGATTCCCTGGCCGGAGAAATCCCTTGGCGTGGATGGCAAGCCCATCTACACCAAAGCGGCGGAATACAAGATCACCGGCGTCACCGTGGGACCCGACGGCTCGATCTATGGAGCGGACGGCTACGGCAAACAGTATGTCCACAAGTTCGACGCCAAAGGCAATTATGTGAAATCTTTTGGCGGACCGGGCACGGAACCGGGCAAATTCAAAGCCTGCCACGGCATCGGGCTCGATACCCGGGGGGCCACTCCCGTGTTGCTGATCTGTGACCGCGAGAACCGCCGTCTCCAGCAGTTCGATCTCGACGGCAATTTCCAAAGCGTGGTCACGACGGATCTCCGCCGCCCTTGCACGATCTCGTTCCATGGAGATGTCGCCGCCATCGCCGAGCTGGAAGCCCGGGTCGCCATCATCGACAAGTCGAACAAGGTGGTGGCGGTCGTCGGGGACAATCCAGACCGCAAAGAGTGGGCGAGCAATCCGGTTCCACGGGAAAACTGGCACGCCGCGATCTTCACCGCGCCTCACGGCTGCGCTTGGGGTGCCAATGGGGATCTCTACGTCCAGGACTGGAACAAAACCGGCCGTCTCACCAAGATGGAACGGGTGAAGCCCTGATTGGCTGGAATTCTGTCCATGCCGTTCCTCCCGGAAGACACCATCGCCGCCGTCGCGACCGCGCCGGGAGCGGCAGCGGTTTCGGTCATCCGGGTCTCTGGACCAGCGACCACAGCGCTGCTGAGCACGGTCTTCCGCCCGGTGGGGCGGGGGAAAGTCCCATTCCGTCCGGAACCCCGGCGCGCCACTTTGGGGAAGGTCCTTGATGCGGCCGGGCATCCGCTCGATGAGGTGCTGTTGACCTTTTTTGTCGGTCCCCGCAGCTATACCGGCGAGGATGTGGCAGAGTTTGCCTGTCACGGGGGCCCTCTTGTGACCCGTCTGGTATTGGAGCGGATCCTCGAATGCGGGGCCCGGGCCGCCGAGCCGGGGGAGTTCTCCCGCAGGGCTTTCCTCGGGGGAAAAATGGATCTGACCCAGGCTGAAGCGGTGATGGACCTCATCACCGCCAAGACCGAGCTGGCTGTGCGGGCCGCCCAGGCCCAGCTTTCCGGCGGACTAGGTCAGCGGATCGAAGCCGCCCGCGCCGAGGTGCTGGAAATCGTGGCCCATGTGGAAGCTTGGATCGACTTCCCCGAAGAGGACATCGATCCGGTCACCGGGGCGTTGCTCCAGGAAAAAATCGCCGTCGTGCGAAGCCGGATCGATGGATTGCTCGCCACCGCGGACCGCGGCCGCATTCTCCGTGAAGGGCTGCGCACGGTGATTTGCGGAGCCCCCAACGTGGGCAAGTCCTCATTGCTGAACCGCCTCCTCGGATACGACCGGGCCATTGTCAGTGATGTGGCCGGGACGACCCGGGACACCATCGAGGAAATCATCAATCTGCGGGGCATTCCGCTGCGGCTGATCGATACGGCCGGCCTCCGGGAATCGGACGATGTGTTGGAGCAGGCGGGCATGGCCCGGACTTTGCGCCAGCTGGATCAAGCCGAGTTGGTGATCCATGTGGTTGATGCGAGCCTTCCCCGTGGCGCCGGTAGCGACGCTCCCCAGGTGATGGCAGGGACGCAGGTCCTCACGGTGCTCAACAAGGCCGATTTGGGGCGGCATCTCGATTGGGAGGCGGTTTCCGGTTTTCCTTTTTCCTGCGCCACCGGGGAAGGGGAGGACGCGCTGGTGGAGGCCATTTTCCGTCTCACCGGGCAGACTCAGGCCCAATGGGAGGGCGAATGCGTGGCCATCAGCGTCCGCCACCGGGACGCCCTGCGGCGGGCCGGGGAAGGCCTGGACGCGGTGGCGGCTCTCCTCGAGGCCAACGCGGCGGGGGAGTTGGCCGCCCTGGAGCTGCGCGAAGCACTCGACGCCCTCGGTGAAATCGTGGGACGTCTCGACATTGAGGACATTCTCGGGGAAATTTTCGGACGCTTCTGCATCGGCAAATAACGCGCGGATTCCTGCCTGCGGCGGCGGCTCCGGCCCGCCTGCGGGGCATGGCGTCATCAGGGAAGCGCGTCAACCCGGGGATGACAGCAGGGCTTCTGTGATGTTAATTTCAGGCTTGCCATGGAATTACCGGTTTTGGTGAAACATTTCTGCCTCGCTGCGTTCATTGTGATCGGCGGTCCGCTCGCCGCCAAAGAGGAGTGGCCGCAATGGCGTGGCCCCGAAGGGCAGGGGCATGCGGTCGAGGCCAAGGATCTGCCGGAAAGGTGGTCCGAGACGGAAAATGTGGTGTGGAAAACGAAGCTCCCGGGACGGGGGCATTCCTCGCCGATCCTCACTGACGACCAGATCTGGCTGACCTGTGCGGAAGAAGTCCTCGCCGATGAGGCCACGGCCAAGGAACGTCTCAAGGCCAACACGGGAGGCCAGCCGGTCTCGGTAATGGCGGAAGTCTCCCTCTGGGCAGTCTGTCTCGACCGGGAATCGGGTGGCATCAAACACCGGGTGGAACTGCTCCGGGTGCCCGATCCCCAGTGGGTTCACAAGCTCAACAGCTATGCCTCGCCCACCCCGGTGCTGGCGGATGGTCGTCTCTATTGTCATTTTGGGGCCTTCGGCACGGTCTGTCTGGACACCGTTTCCGCGCAGGTGGTCTGGCGCAACCAGGAACTTCACGTCATGCACGAGAATGGTCCCGGCAGCACCCCGGTGTTGGTCGATGGCAAGCTGGTTTGCCACCTGGATGGCAGCGACCGGCAGTTTGTCGTGGCGCTCGATGCCGGCACCGGTCAAGTGGCTTGGAAAACGGATCGGACCGGAGAGCTGCGGGAGAATCCCCAGATGCGCAAAAGCTATGGGACGCCCCTCGTGGTGACCCGCGGAGGCCGGAAGGAAATCATTTCCCAGGGGGCCGACTGGGTCTACGGCTATGATCCGGAGTCGGGGAAAGAACGGTGGAAAGTCGCCTATGGCGACCTCGGTTTCTCCAATGTGGCGAAACCTGTGGCGGGTGGCGGACGCCTCTTTCTTGCGACCGGTTTCGGCAAAACGGAGTTGGTGGCCTACAGCCTGGAAGGCCCGGGAGCGCCGCAGGAGATCTGGCGCCAGAAAAAAGCCATCCCCCGCATGCCTTCCCCCATCCTCGTGGGGCCGAATGTCTATGTGGTGAACGACTCGGGCGTGCTCTCCTGCTTTGATGCGGCAACCGGAGAAGCGCACTACCAGGAGCGGATAGGAGGGAACTTCGCCTCGTCCCCGCTCTATGCCGATGGCAAACTGTATCTCGGCAGTCAGGAAGGCGTGACCTTGGTTTTGGCTCCCGGACCGGTTTACCAAAAACTGGGGGAGAGCACCCTCGATGGCGCCATCATGGCCTCTCCGGCTGCCGTGGGACGGGCGTTGTATGTGCGGACGGAGCATGCCCTGTACCGTCTGGAAAAGAAACCATGAGGCTGTTTGCACCGTCATCGAGTCTGCGTTGGGTCTGTTTGACGGCCTCGCTGCTCGTGTTGGGCGTCACGGCACCGGTTCGGGCCCAGTTCACGCTGCCGGGGTTGGGGGAATCGGAGACGCCTTCGGAACCCGCTCCCGGGCTTCCCCGGGAAGTTCCCGCCGATCTCATCGAACCGCAGCTGCTTCAGCGGGAGGGGCCGGCGGAGAAGTTTGCCCGGATTTTCAATGCCGAGTTGCGGGACGTGGAGGAGCGTCAGCAGCAGATTGTGGAACAGCTGAAATTGCTTCCGGACTTTCGTCAAACCGCGCTCAAACCGGTGGAATTTGGCTACCACAGCGGGATCTCACGGACCCGGCCGAAGTGGGTTCAGGTGGATCTGGGCGAAACCGTCAGCCCCGACGCCGTGGCGGTGACTCCGGTCACGGTCGCTTTGGACCGTCGCACCGAAATCGGCTACGGCTTTCCCCGGAGTTTCCGGCTCGACATTTCCGATGATGCGGAGTTCCGGACCTATGAGACCATGGCCGAATACCGCGCCAAAGACCGCAACGAGGCCCGGGAAGCGCCCTTTTTTGCCGAAGTCAGTGGCATGAAGGGCCGCTATGTCCGGCTCACGGCGTTCCAGCTTTGGCAGCCCGGAGAGGGCCGCACCGGAGCCCCGGTCCTTGCGTTGGGGGAACTTTTCGTGCTCAAGGGGGATCGCAATCTCGCGGCCGGGAGACCGGTGCGCTCGCTGGACACCGCGGAGCAGGCATCGCTTTGGTCCCGCGCCTACCTCACGGATGGCCGCACTTCCCTGGGGCTGCCGCACCGTGCCGAAAGCAGTCCCAGCTCGGGATTTCAGAGCCAGACCACTGAGAAAACCAAGGAATCGTGGGTGCAGATCGACCTAGAGGAATCCGTTCCGGTCAATGAGATCCGCCTCATTCCAGCCATCCCGGAGGACTTTGTCTTCGGTCTCAGTTTCAACTTTCCACTGACTTTCCGTGTGGAAATTTCAGACAATCCCGACATGCTGAAGGCGGACAAACTGGCCCAGTTTGTCGCCGGCCAGCTCACCGAACCGGGCAACAACCCGGTCGTGATCTCCGTCAAGGAAACCCCCGGCCGCTACCTCCGGCTTACCGTGGAGCGCCGCACGCCGGTCCCCATTTCCTTTGCCCTGGCGGAGCTCCAGGTGTTTTCTGACCAGCGGAACGTCGCCGAAGGCAAGACCGTGATGGCTCCCCACAGCATTGAGGAAGGGAAATGGTCCTCCAAATTTCTGGTCGATGGCTTTGACAGCCGAAACCGGCTCTCCGGCTACCAGGAGTGGCTCAGTGCGCTCAAGGTCCGGGGGGAGAGCGTGAGAGAGTGGCGGGATCTGGAGTCGCGTCATGCCGGGCTCGTGGATCGCACGGTGGAGCGCGGCGTCCGCTACGGTGGATTGGGACTGGGGGGCACGGTGGCCCTGATTCTCCTCATGCTGGGACGGTCTCGGGTGCGACGGCGAAAGGATCTGGAGTCGCTCCGTCAGCAGATCGCCAGTGATTTCCATGATGACATCGGGAGCAATCTGTCCAGTATCGCCCTGTTGGCGGAGCTGGGGGAAAGTGAAGTCCTCGATGATCCGGAGGCCGCCCGCGAGGAGCTCCAGGAGATCAAGGACACCGCCAAGCGGACCATCCAGTCCATGCGGGACATTGTCTGGATGATCCGTCCAGTGGAGGAAACTTGGAAGGAAATGCTGGCCCGGCTCCGGGAGACGGCCGCCGCCTTGCTCAAAGCCCATGTCTACCGCTTCGACCTCAGTGGACGTTTCGATGACGATCTGCTCCCGTTGCAGTTCAAGCGCGACTTTTTCCTCATCTACAAGGAAGTGCTCAACAACATCGTGAAGCATGCCCAGGCCACCCGGGTCCAGATCGAGCTGGAGGCCGCCCGGGGACGGCTCACCCTCAGGGTCACCGACGACGGCCGGGGGTTTGACAATCTTGAGAAAGGCTTCAAGGAAGGCAACGGGTTGTCGAACCTGCGACGGCGCGCCCACCACATTGGAGCCAATCTCAAAGTGAAAAGTAAGAAAGGCGAAGGCACGACCGTGCAGTTGACGTCGCCACTACCATAGCCTAGGTAAAGAAGAGCCAGATGAACCCACCAAGACCATGAGCGATACTGAAACCCCCGCCACCGAGGAAAAGGCCCCGACCCGTATCTGGGTCATTGAGGACAACGAAACGTTGCGGAAGACCGTGGCGCGGGTGCTCAGCCGCCAAAAGGACATGAAGTGCACCCGGGAGTTCGACCGCTGCGAGGACGCCCTGTTGACGTTGAAACATGGGGAGCGGGTCGAAGTCATCCTGCTCGATCTGGGACTCCCCGGCATGGGAGGACTGGAAGGGATCCGGCACATCAAGGCCGCCTTTCCCGCCATCGAAATCCTCGTCTTTTCGGTGTTCGAGGACAACGAGAAAGTCTTCAATGCCATTTGCAATGGCGCTTCCGGTTATCTGCTGAAAACCTCCAGCATGGGGGAAATTCCCAACGCCATCCGTGACATCCTGGCCGGGGGCGCGCCCATCAACGCGAGGATCGCCCGCCGGGTGCTTGACATGTTCGGACACCTGTCACCCGTGGGGCACGACTACGGCCTGACCGAGCGTGAAAAGGAAGTGCTGGAACAGATGGTTGCCGGCTTGACCAAAAAGGAAATCGCCGACCAACTGAATCTCAGTTTCCACACCGTCGACAAACACATCCGCGGCATCTACAGCAAACTCCACGTCAACACCATGACCGGTGCCGTGGCCAAGGCGCTCAAGGAAGGTCTGCTGAACGGCTGATCCTGCCCTCGGCTTGTTTTACGTTTCCCGGACCGACCTCGGACCTGCCTCGATGGCAGGCCGGGGATGCGGTTTCCGGAGTTGCCATCCTGGACTGCAGCTGGGTGGTTATCCTGCGCTACCCCTCACGGTCCAGGAGGGCGCGGCACTCTGGAGAGCGCCTCCGCAGGTCACTGCCAGCGAGCAGGGCGGGAGGATCACCCCGTCTTATTGCTTGGCGATCTTGAAGAGCTTTGACTCGGTGCGCAGGTAGAGCGCCCCATCGGTCACTCCCATGGACGCCAGGCCGTATTCACCGATCTGGTTTTCGCCGACCTTTTCAAATTTTCGCCCTGGTTTGACCACCGTGCAGGCTCCTTCGCCACTCTGAAAGAGAATGTGCCCACCGACATAAAGCGGGGAGGCTGAGTAACTACCGGGAGCCAGCCGCTCCTGCCAGACGGGCTCCCCTGTTTTGGCTTCCAGACATGTGCCTACTCCGCTGTCATCGTTCATGAATAGCAGGTCGTCGATGATGAGAAAGGACGATTCTTTGGGCACGTTTTTCTCGTGTTTCCACGCCAGATGAGTGTCGGTGACATCGCCCTTCCCGCCCACCTTCACCGCATAGAGGGTGGCTTTATCGAAGCCGGAACTGACATAGATCATGCCATGGGCGAACACCGGGCGCGGCACCACGGAGTACCCCTCACCGTAGCGGAAGCGCCAGATTTCTTTGCCATCGGCCGGATTGTAAGCGATCACCGCGCCGCTCGCCGGGCTGATGATCTGCTCCTGTCCGTCGACGGTGATGAGGAGAGGCGTGCTGAAGGAAAAGTGGCGTTTCACGTCGACCGCGCGGTCGGTTTTCCAAACGACCTCGCCGGTAGCCTTGTTCAGGGCGACAATGAAGGGGGCGTCCTTGCCGTCCGAAGAAAAAACGAGCTTGTCGCCCACCAGGATGGGGCATCCGCCATTGCCATGAACCGGTGAGTAAGCCAGGGTCGTCTGGCGCCACAGCACCGTGCCCTTGTCCGCATCGAGGCAGGCGGTGCCGTCATGGCCGAAGTGGACATAGACCTTGCCGTCCTCGACCAACGCGGTCGGGCTGGCGTGGGTGTTTTTCTTGTGGATACGGGTTTGAGGACCTCCCTTTTGGAGGAAAACCTCGACATCCCAGATTGAGGCCCCCGTGGCGGCATCAATGGCGAGGGCCCGCAATTCGCGGTCGGTGGTTTGGGAACCCGGATTTTTCTCCACCGCGGTGGTCAGGTAGACCCGGCCGCCCACAATCACCGGGGAGGACCAGGCTTTGCCTGCGATCGGGGAAACCCAGGCTACGCCCTTTTTCTCACTCCATTCCAATGGCACGTCTTTGGCATCGGAAATGCCCTGCCCTCCCGGACCGCGGAACTGGGGCCAGTCCGATGCGGCGGCCCGGGAACCGCACGCGATGAGTATCAAAGGAAAAACGAGGCGAAGGACGTGGCTTTTCATGCGGTTCAGAACCTCGCCTGCTGTGCCATTCCCGCAAATAGCGAGCGTTGGCGCGTTCGCGCCATCAGGGAATCCATCGTTGATTCACGGTGACGCGTGCCGTTTAGTCGGGGCCGGAGATCGTACAAGAAACCGATCCCTTGCATCAACTCTTCGTTCAAAGACCATGGAAAAACTCAATCGTCGAAAATTCATCCGGGGGGCAGCGGCAGCCGCGACCGCCTTTGGATTCCAAGTCGTGCCCAGCCGGGTATTCGGTGCGAATGACCGCCTTGTGCTCGCGGGGATCGGCACCGGTGGCAAAGGGGCCAGTGACATCGAAGGTTCCTTCGGCGCGGGCTTTGAAATCGGGGTGTTGTGCGATGTGGTCAACGCCGAGAAATACCCCAATCTGGACGGCCGGGCCAAGGCCATCGGAGGCACCCGCAAAAAATTCCCCAACGCCCGCTTTTATGAAGACTGGCGCGAGATGCTGGAAGCTGAAAAAGGCAAGGTGGACGCCGTCACCGTTTCGACTCCGGACCACGTGCATGCCTTCGCGTCCATCGCCGCGATGCGCGCCGGCATGTCGGTCTATTGTCAGAAGCCGCTGACCCATGGCATTTGGGAAGCCCGGGCCATGACCAAGGTGGCCTCCCAAACCGGCGTCGTCACCCAGATGGGCAACCAGGCCCACGCCGGACAGCACATGCGCCGCATGGTGGAGTTGGTCCGTTCCGGCATCATCGGCGATGTCACGGAGGTCCACTGCTGGACCAACCGCCCCATCTGGCCGCAGGGCATGGCCGCCTTCCCTGCCGGTGAGGAAGCCCCCAAGCACATCAACTGGGATCTCTGGCTCGGGCCGGCCCCGCAGCATGACTACAATGAGAAAATCATGCCGTTCAACTGGCGCGGCTACTGGGACTTCGGTACCGGCGCGCTGGGCGACATGGCCTGCCACGTCATGGACATGGCCTACTGGTCTCTTGAACTGGGGTCTCCCACCAGTGTTTCCGCCGAGCATGGCGGGGCCACCGAAGTGTCCCCTCCCGTCTGGGCGACCATCACCTACGAATTCCCGGCCCGCGACAAACGCCCGCCGGTCAAGTTCGTCTGGTATGATGGCAACATGGACGCGGTCTTTGATGAGAAGACCTGGAAACTTGTCAGCAAAGACAACCCCAACTCCCCGCCGAAGCAACCCAACCAGCCGCCCAAAGACATCACCGAAGGCCAGCCGATCGATGAAGGCAAGGGCTACGGCACGATCATGATCGGCAGCCGGGGCAAGCTCTGGTACCAGCGCGACAAGGACAACTGGATGGTCAAACCTTCCTCCATCCTCGACGGGGCGAAGTATGTCGAGCCGTTCATCCCGCGGGCCCGGGGACACAATCCCCACAACGAGTTCTACGACGCCGTCAAGGCGGGCGATCCCAAGATGGCGCTGAGCGGCATCCACCAGTCCGGTCCTTTCACCGAAATGGTTCTGCTCGGCAATCTCGCGATCCGCGTCGGCAAAAAAATCGAGTGGGATGCCGCCAATCTGAAATGTGCGAACGCTCCCGAAGCGGATCAGTTCATCAAACGGCAGTACCGTGCCGGCTGGGATCTCAAGGTCGATCTCTGAGCGGCTGACCCTTGCTGAAAGGTTCCAAGCCCGGTTCTCCCTGCGTGGGGAGCCGGGCTTTCTGTTTGAAGAGGGCCGGCAGGAGGTCGTCGGTTCAGCCTGCCCTAGGGACCTCGGCAGCAAAGTCCGCCTCGATGGCGAGCGCGGCTTCCAAGCGCTCCAGGTAGTCGGCCCGGGGGATGTCGAGGCAGCCGAAGGTCTTGAGGTGGTCGGTGGTCCACTGAGTGTCGAGGAGGGTGAACCCCCGTTCCAGGAGCCGCTCCACCAGTGCGACGAGGGCCACCTTGGAAGCATCGGTGCGGCGGCTGAACATGGACTCGCCGAAAAAAACCCCGCCAATGGCGACGCCGTAAAGTCCGCCGACGAGGACGCCATCCTGCCAGGTCTCCACCGAATGGGCCCATCCCAGATCGTGGAGACGCGTGTAGCTGTCCTTGATGATGCGGCTGATCCAGGTCTGCTCCCGTTCGGCACAGCCGGCCATCACGTCGGAGAAGGCGGAATTGATTCGGATTTCGAACGGGTTCTTGCGCAGCCGGCGTTTCAGGCCATGGGGAATGTGGAAGGTGTCGAGCGGCAGGATGCCGCGGGGATCCGGTGAGAACCAGCCGATTTCCCCCGTTTCGTCCATTGCCATGGGGAAAAGGCCGGCCCGGTAGGCCGCCAGGAGCAGGCTCGGGCGGATCTGACCGGCTTCGTTGTAGATGGATTCCGCCATGGTGGTCAGACAGTGAAACAACAGCGGCCCAAATTGCAACCTTCGGTTGGGTGAAATTCTGACTGTCGGGGACTGCCAGTGAAGGCTTGCCTGACCCCTCGGGGCATGGTTTGGTCCCGGGTGCCTGTCACCTCCATCCGTGCCCTCTGGATCGATTGGATCCTGCCTTTGACGCTGCTCGGCGCTCTGGCGGCTTGGATGGCTGCGGGCGACCGGGAACTCACCTGGGAGAAAACCTTTTACGGGGCTGAGCTGGCTCCCTGGCCGGAAGGAGAGACCGCGTTGGCCCGGTGGATCTACCGGTTCGGCCCGCTGCCCGCGCTGCTTTCCGGCGTGGTGGCGGTGCTCGTGCTGATTGCCGGCTACCGGTGGCCCCGTTGCGCGGCCTGGAGACGGGTCAGTTGGTTTGTCCTGGCCCTGCTGGCGGTGGGCCCCGGTCTGGTCACGAATGCCATCCTGAAAGACCATTACGGACGGCCGCGTCCCCGGGAGGTCGATGTCCTCGGCGGTGTGGAGCCCTACGAACGGTTTCTCCAACCTGATCCGGTGAGCGATGGCAAATCGTTTCCCTGTGGTCATGCGACCATGGGATTTGTCTTTGTCGGGGGCTATTTCCTCGCCCGGCGTTCCCGGCGCAAGCTGGCCCTCGCGTTCCTGGTGCTGGGTTTGGGCTACGGAGGGCTCATCGGGTATGTCCGGATGGTCCAGGGCGGACATTTTGCGACCGATGTTGTGGCCGCCGCGATGGTGGTTTGGGCCACCGCGGCGGGGCTGTATTACATGATGGGTTTGCACCGCCGGGTTCTCCTGCCTCCGGAGTCCGGGCACAGGGCGGCCCTTTCCCGCATTCCCTGGCGAGTCCGCATTGTGGGAGGGCTGACACTCTTCCTCCTGCTCACGGCGGTGCTTCTCGCCACTCCGTATCAAAAAGAGCATCGCTTCGCCCCGCGGCTGCCTGAGGCGGGCACTTTGCCCGTGAAACTCTCCCTCACCACGGTGCGGGGAGATGTCTTCTTCCGTCCCGGTCCCTTGCTCGGCATCCAGGGCCGGAGTTTCGGACATGGCGCTCCCGGATCTAAGCTCGGGGAACGCCACACCGAAGCGGTGGAAGGGGAGGGGGATCGCCGCGTCTACCGGCTCCGGTCCACCCAGTATGAAAGCGGTTGGCTCACGGAACTCGGCCAGCACACGGAGATCACGGTGCCCTGGGAGAGAATCCAATCATTCAAACTGGAATGCGGACGAGGCAGCACCGACATCGTTCTCGGACCTCTCTCCGGACCAGTGAAAGGGCTCATCGAGGCCGAAGGCTCCCGCCTCACCATTCACGTGCCTGTCGGCACCTGGGTCTGGCTCCCCGTGGGGGAAGGAGAATCCTCCGTCCGCGGCGCTTTGGAACTTGCGGATCCCTCGGTTTGCCGCATCGGTGGCCCGCGACCAAAACCCGGCACCGGTTGGCTCTCCCTTGACCTCCAGTCCGGTCCCGGAACGCATGTCCGCATCGTTCCATTGCCCTGACCTGCAACGCTTTCTCCCGATTTTACCCCATGGCCGATCGATCCGCTTCCTTCCTCCCTCTGTCCCCAACGGGTGAATCCTGGTTCCAACGGGTCGCGCATCATCGCGGGTGGTCCGCGTTGGCTCTGCTCCTGCTGGCCGCGGCATTCCTTCTCCCCGGCACCGCGTCTCTTCCTCTGATGGACCGGGATGAACCGAGGTTTGCCCAGGCGACCTGGGAAATGATGGAGCGCGGGGAGTGGGCGGTGCCCTACTTCAATGACGAGTATCGTTTCGACAAACCTCCTCTCACCTACTGGTGGATGCGGGTTCACTACGGGATCTTCGGCAAAACGGAGTTTGCGGCCCGTCTCCACACCATGCTGGCGGCGTGGCTGACCGCGGTGGTCACCGCCGCGCTGGGGCGGCGGCTCTTTGATGCCCGGGCCGGCCTGCTCTCCGGAGTGGCCTGGCTGTCGCTGCTCCAGGTCTTTGTCCACGGCCGTCTCTGCGTGGCCGACATGCCGATGCTCCTCGCGGTGACCCTCTGCATGCATGCCCTCGCCGGCATGTGGTTCCGTCCCCCCGAGCAATTGGCCCCGGGACGGGGCTGGCTGGCTTATCTCGTGGGGGCACTCACCCTCGGCTTCCTCGCCAAGGGGCCCATCGCCTGGGCGGTCCCGCTGCTCGGGCTGATCCTCGCCCTGCTGCTCTACCGCGGCCAGCGGCCCTGGATTCTCGTGGCCTGGTTCTGGTTGGCGGTGCTCTTCGCCGTCCCCCTGATCGGCCTCTGGGGAGTGCCCGCGTTGCTCTCCACCAAGGGCGCCTTCTGGCAGGTCGGGATTGGCGAGCATGTGGTGAAACGGGGAGCGGAAGCCTTCAATGGCCGCATCACGGTGCCGGTGGTGTTTTATCTCGTCAGCGCGTTCATCAGCCTCCTTCCCTGGAGCGCCTTCGCCCCGGCCGCGCTCTTCCAGCGGGCGGGATGGCGCGACTCCCGCCGGACCTGCTTTTTGCTCGGCTGGTTCATCGCCCCCTTCCTCATTTTTGGATTCTACGCGACCCAGTTGCCGCATTACATCATGCCGGGTTTCCCCGCGTTCTGCCTTCTCCTGTTCAGCCGCGGCCATTGGCCGGAGGTGGAGGGCAGGGGAGCGCGGCGGTGGTTCAATGCGGTCGTCGGGGTGTTTGGCGTCGTCGGGGTGGTGGGGCTGGCGTTCACCCTGTGGGCTCCCTTCTCCGGGGAGACGGCTCCTCTGCGGTCCCTCCTGCTGCTCATCAGCGGGGGTGTCCTCACCGCGGGGGTGGCCCTGCCCCTCGCCTTGCGGTTCCGCCGGCTCGGCTTCGCGCTGGGCGCGCTGGTGCTGTTGTCCCTGGCCTTCCATGAAGGCGGGAGCCTGATCCGGTCCATGCATCCCGGCATTGCTGCGGTGGAGTTCTGGAAGGCGGCCGGGGTGCCGGAGAAAACCAAATTCCGGGCCTCCGGCTTCAGCGAACCCTGCCTGGTGTTTTACCAGGACGCCAACGGCCCCTGGAAAATGGGCGACGACGACGAACGCACTTTGCAGTGGTTTGCCGGGGAGGGGTCCACCCGGGCCGGCATTTTCCTGCTCCGGGAATGGCAGTTCGATGATGTGAAGTGGGAGTATCTCACCCGGCGGGACTGGCCGCCCAGTCAGGACCGGCGCGAGGCCATCCTCGGCAAGTTGGACGCGCGGCGCTACGAGACCCGGACGGTGCGCGGCTACAACGCCGCCAAGACCAGCTGGGTGGAATGCCTCGTCGTCTGGCAACGCCCGGACTATCAGCGGCCGGAGTGAAGGGGCCCGACGGGCCCGCCGTCACTCCGCGGGAGTGTTTTTCTTGATCCACTCCTGGATGGAAACCGG
This sequence comes from Akkermansiaceae bacterium, assembly GCA_024233005.1. Lineage (GTDB taxonomy): Bacteria > Verrucomicrobiota > Verrucomicrobiia > Verrucomicrobiales > DEV007 > JACKQE01. The sequence continues at coordinate 226,140 of JACKQE010000008.1, forward strand.
GGCTCCCCCGAGGCGTTTGCTTTCATCCGCCGCCTCCATGAAAGCCATGATCTCGGTGGTCGTTTCCGGAGGGACCGGAGCCACTCCGGTTTGGAAAAACTTGATGATTTCGGTCACAATCTCCGGGTAGGCACCACCGGCCGGATATTCCGCCACGCCCTTGGTGCCGAACACCTTGACGCCGTAAACCACCTTGCCTCCCCGGATCCCGTGGACCATCCCGATGCGTCCGCCGCTCCAGGTGCCGCTCGCGAGATCGCCCTTGTCCGTGGAAATCCGGGCCACCGATTCACACCCGTTGCCCAACACCGTGAACAACGTCTCCACCGGATGGATGCCATACCAGGCCAGATCGGGATGATGCTCCTCTGTCGGTGAGGGGCCGAAGGAAAAGACCAGGGTTTGCTCCCCGATTGTCTTGTCGTCGCGCGCGGCAATGACTCCGGCATGAAACCGCAGGTTGGACGAACTCCAGACCTGCGTGTGGTGCTTTTTGGCGAGCGCGAAGATGGCCAGCGTGTCTTTCAGCGACGCTGAGATCGGCTTGTCAATGTAGGTGGGTTTCCCCGCGAGCAGGGCCGGTGTCGCCTGCGCGAGATGGGGGCGTCCATCGACGCTCTCGATCATCACGGCATCCACGTTCTGGCACATCGCTTCAATGGTGTCGTAGAGCTTGACCCCGCGGTTCTTCACGAGGTGCTCGGTGTAGCCTTCAACGCGCTCCACGCTGGAGGGAATGTCCGCGCTGGATTGCTTCACCGCGGCGACGACGGCCACGCCGGGCACATGGACCGCACTCTCGGGATCATTGATGAGATCAGTGAAGGCCTTCGCGTGGGACGTGTCGAGCCCCACCACGCCAATGCGGATGGGCTTTCCCTCCTCCGCCGGGGCCGGGGACACGGTGAGGGACAGCAGGGCGGTCAGGAGCAGGCGGGGAGCGGTGCGGGTCATCATCGCGCCAGCGTAGCGGATCTGCCTCCGGCGGGGCAATGGCGTGTTCCCGGCGTGGGTCAGGCCAGGATCTCGCGCACCACCTGCCCGTGGACATCGGTGAGCCGGTAGTTGCGGCCGTCAAAGCGGTAGGTCAGCTGTTCATGGTCCAGCCCCAGCAGGTGCAGGATCGTCGCGTGGAGATCGTGCATGTGGACCTTGTCGCTCACCGCGGAGTGGCCGAATTCATCCGTCTCCCCATGGCAGTAGCCGGGTTTGACGCCGGCTCCCGCGAGCCAGGTGGTGAAGCCGGTGGGATTGTGGTCGCGGCCGGTCCCGTTTTTCTGGGCGTAGGGCGTGCGGCCAAACTCCGCTCCCCACCAGACCAGCGTGTCCTCGAGGAGCCCGCGGCGTTTCAGGTCCTGGAGCAGGCCGGCGATCGGTTTGTCGACCCGGGCGGCGTGCTCCCCGTGCTTGGGCAGGTTGGAATGTTGGTCCCAGGCGGGATTGGCCGAGTTGTCCCCGTAGGTCACCTGGATGTAGCGGACCCCGGATTCGGCAAAGCGCCGCGCCAGCAGGCATTGCCGACCGAAGGAATCGGTCTCCTTCTCCCCGATGCCATAGAGCGCTTTCGTTTCCGCGGACTCCTCGTCCACGTTGAGGACCTCCGGGGCATGGGCCTGCATGCGCCAGGCCAGTTCGTAGGAGCGGATCACCGCGTCGATCTCGGCATCCCCCGGGCGGCGCGCGGCCTGCTCGGCATTCAGCGCCTGCAGCAGGTCATACTGTTTCCGGGGGGAGAGGGGACCTGCCGAGGGCACGAGGTTGCGGATCGTCGCCTCCGAGGCCGGGCGTCCTGCCGAACCGAGCGGCGTCCCCTGGTAGACCGCCGGGAGGAACGCATTGCCATAGTTCCGGGGACCGCCGTTCCCTGTCGAGGGACTGATGCTGATGAATCCGGGCAGGTTTTCGTTTTCCGTTCCGAGGCCGTAGGTGATCCAGGAGCCCATTGAGGGCCGGATGAAATTGGTCGCCCCGCAGTGCAGAAAGAGCGTGGACGGACCGTGCGCCACGCCCTCGGTGTGCATCGAGCGGATCACGCAGAGGTCATCGGCCAGGGAGGCCATCCGGGGGAACAGGTCCGAGGCCCAGAGACCGCTTTGGCCGTGCTGGGAGAATTTCCAGAGCGGCTTCATCAGCGTCTGCTCGGTCGCCTTGACATCCCCGGTGTTGGCCACGGTGCGGGAATCAAAAAACGGCACGCTGGTCCCGCCCCGGGCGATCAGTTCCGGCTTGTAGTCAAAGGAATCGACATGGCTCGGCCCTCCCTGCATGAAGAGAAAGATGACCCGCTTGGCCCGGGCCGGAAGCGGGCCGTGCTTGGCCGCCAGGGGATTCCGGGCCGTCACGGGTGTGGCGCCGAGCCCTTCCCGGGCGGCCAATCCGGCGAAGGCGAGGTGCGCGAACCCACAGCCCGCCCGTTGCAGCCAGTCCCGGCGCGTGGGGAGAAATGGGGAGGTGGAGTCCAGTGGCATGAAGGCAAACGTAGCGGGTTGCCTCCTCCGGATCAAGCCCGGACCAGGGCGTTATCAGGCCACGGGGGAAATGAGGGGCGTCCGGGGTGATTTCGACCAAACCCAAGAGGGGGGCGCCGAACCGAGTGAAAATGTTCGACCAAGGAACGATTCGATCAGAGGGGAAATCCCCTCTGGAGTCGGGTGCCTACCCAACTGGAGGCGGTCCGGGGGGCCGGGGAGTTACCAAACAGATGAGGGCGGAAGACGGTCTTTCACATTTCGGAGAGCGCCCGGTTTTTCAAATGGACGTCGGTTGGCCATTGTGGCATGGTTGAGGTTTAGAAAGCCTGGGAACCGGGTGACGTTGCCGCTTTGGATCGAAATCAAGCGAGTTCGTACTATCCATTCAGCACCAATCGCACAGGAAACCGCTGGCTCTTGATGTTAGGGGTGATCATACGCCAGATTGGTGTATAAACCAATCTGTTCGGCAAATGGGAAGGACGGAAGAACTTGGACCAGAATATGGTACAAATACTTTTTCCGTTTCGGGGCAGCACGTGGAGCAAAGATCCGAAGCTTGTCTGCCACATGACATTACTGAAGTCTCCTGGCCCTATTGCATCGCGTAAGTTCCATTTCACGAAGCTCGCTGATCTTCAGTATTGATGCACATGAGGGCGTTGGCGGATTAATGAATAACATCTTCCAGACCCTGATTTCTAGTTCCACCATGCTGCCTTCCGAACTAGAGATCGAGGCCAAGAGGCAGCAGAAGCCGAAAGGGAAAAAGCAGAGCATTCACTCCCAAGGAAGAGTTGTAATAAACCAAAGCGCAAGTGGCGAAGTGGGATGAGAGTATGCAAAATGTGTTTGTCAGTTGTTGGCACGAGAATTTGACTACAGATTTTATGTGAAGAGTATGTCACAGATGATCACGGGAGTCGCATTGGTAACGTCTGTCACATTTTGCAGAATCTTTTCGGAATAGATCCTGAAAGTTGGGGCTTCGGATTTGTCGTCTACCCTTTACCGTACGCACTAGTGCGGAATCGCCTTATCGAAGGGGCATTACGCGTTGCCACCATTTTGATCAAGACGAAGGCGCCTGAGCCGGAGCGCGAGTTTGTGTTTTCGTCCAGCCTAAGGACCAAATTCGATTCGTGCGCGATTTGGATATCGATTTGAAGAGGCTCATCTTCACGAGATCCGTATTTCCCCGCCAGCTTCAAAGTGGGTCGATGATGGTTCGGAAAGACTCTTGATCCGATTTGCGAGCGGATCGGCATACCTAAAGTGGCTGAGAGAGCAGAATCTCTCAGAGAAATTTGAAGGTATTGGCCAAACAGCCGAATATGTTGTGTGGCGCTAATAGGTGCCCGTCACAGCTGTGGCGTGACGTCACAGCGTGGGTTTACCTTTCTTCCTATTCATGGGAGTTACTCTCTGTTACCTGTAGCCTACTTCTCATCAGCTATACCTCCTAAACTACAGCCATGGCTGATTTCAACTCTGACTGCTTGGCCGTCTTAATCGACGCTGACAATGCCCAGCCTATTGGTTGCAGGTGAACTGGCGTGCCGAGATTGGCCGCTTTGGGATTTGCAGTTCTTGTCAGGCGAGAGCTTTACGGAGACTGGACCACACTCAACTCTCAATGGACAGCGAGCACCTGCACACACTTGCAATCCAACCCATCCAACAATTCCGCTCACGAACGGGAAGAACGCCACCGATTCCGCGTTGATTATCGATGCCATGGATCTCCTCCATGGAGGCCGAGTCGATGGGCTTCGTCTCGTTTCAGACAGTGCGACTTACACGGCTAGGCCACCTGCATTCGGGTCCGACCATCCGTCTACGGATTCGGAGAGAAAGAAGACCCCAAACCATTCGTTGCGGCCTGCAATCGGTTCATCTTCACTGAAATTTTAAAGTTCCCACCGAGCCGTTTCGGCTTGCCGCTCGCCGGACAATCGTCCTCGAATCAATTCTAACGGGCGCAGTTGCGCCGCGGCCGGGAAGATGGCTGGGCATTTTGGGGCCGGGTAATCTGGTCAACAAGGCCAATCCAGAATTCGATCCGCGGAACTACGAAAGAAGAAGCTTGGTGAGCTGGTAAAGAGCCCATATCTCGAAGTCCATCTCAGCCGATAGCCGACGGCTCCTAACGGTGCATATTCTGTGCGAGTCAAAGACCTAACTGCTGCTGATCTTAAAGGGTATACCGATCCGCACCTGACCCAGCCTGTGCTCCTCTCCGTCAGCCAAACGCCCTGTCCAGCCCTCGGCAAAAGTCCCCTTGACTCACCCCGCAATCTCAAACCAAAAAACCGTGCTGGTTCACCTGACCCGCCGTAGCGAAGGAGAACGACGGTTGCGGTGAGTGACGTAGAAAGAAAGCCACGGCCTTGATGGTGGTCCTGACATCCTCCCCATGACTTACGCGCGCTTCGATCCATCGTCCCAGTTCCTCGGCGGAATCCACGACCGATTCACCGCACCGGGACCGTGCGTGCATGGCAGGAGAGCGCTTCTCGGCGAGAGGCTTCGTGGCGGAGTTTTTCCGCAAAAGTTGTCATTGACCAGACCTCGAAGTAAGCTTGGTAGAGCTGGTTTCCTTGAGAGGGAAGCTTGTGAAGACAAACGCACAGGGGACCTATGTTACGCAATGTTACAGATTCATCGCTCCGAATGGGGGAAAACGCCCCACTTTGGTCAGGGTGTGATTGATCCGGAAAGTTGCCATCAGGGCACAAAAAAGCCCGCAGCGACGGGCGCTGCGGGCTTTGAAAGTGGTTGCGGGGGCCGGATTTGAACCGACGACCTTCAGGTTATGAGCCTGACGAGCTACCAGGCTGCTCCACCCCGCGATCTTTTAAAAAGCAGGTGACTAGTCTCCACCATGGCGACCCTCCGCGCAACATTTATTCGCAAAGATTCAATTCCTCCGTGCAATCCGCCCCTGAACGGGTAGTTTCCGCCTCGCCATTTCCCGGCAAACATCCCCCTTTTTCCCATCAGCACGCGCATGAGTGACATCAAAAAAATCGTCGTCGCCTACTCCGGCGGACTGGATACATCGGTCCTGCTCCAGTGGCTCAAGGAAACCTACGGTGCCGAGGTGGTGGCCTACTGCGCGGATGTCGGCCAAGGCAACGAGCTGGACGGGCTGGAGGAGAAGGCCCTCTCGACCGGTGCCTCAAGCTGCCACATTGACGACCTCCGCGAGGAGTTCGCCCGCGATTTCATCTACCCGATGATCCAGGCCGGGGCCATTTACGAGGGCCAGTATCTGCTCGGGACCAGCATCGCGCGTCCCTGCATCGCCAAAGGGATGGTCCGGGTGGCCGCCGAGGAGCAGGCCGATGCCGTGGCGCACGGGGCGACCGGCAAGGGAAACGACCAGGTGCGCTTTGAACTCTCGGCCGCCGCGCTGGCGCCCCACTTGGAAATCATCGCGCCCTGGCGCCAGGAACGGTTCCGGACGCAGTTCCCGGGACGGGCCGAAATGATCGCCTACGCCGCGGAGCACCAGATCCCGGTCCAGGCGTCGGCCTCCAAGCCCTATAGCATGGACCGCAATCTGCTGCACATCAGCTTCGAGAGCGGCATGCTGGAAGATCCCTGGTATGACGCGACCCAGCCGGCCTGCCGGGACATGTATGTCCTCAGCGTCGGACCGGAAGACGCTCCGGACCAGGCGGAGTATGTCCAGCTGCTCTTCGAGCAGGGCAACTGCGTCGGGCTGCAACTCGACGGCCTCGGTGATCTGCTGGGGCAGCTCGGAGTGGCTGCCGAAGGGGAAAGTGACGGCTACACCCGGCTCACTCCCTATGGCGTGATGCGCGTCCTGAATCATCTCGGCGGCAAACACGGCACCGGCCGGGTGGACATGGTGGAAAACCGCTTTGTCGGCATGAAAAGCCGGGGGGTCTACGAAACGCCGGGCGGCAGCATTCTCTTGCACGCCCACCGCCAGGTGGAAAGCCTGACGATGGACCGCGAAGTCATGCGGCTGCGCGACGGGTTGATCCCCAAGTATGCCGAACTGGTCTACAACGGGTTTTGGTTCGCCCCGGAACGGGAGGCCCTGCAGACATTTGTCACCGAAAGCCAGAAGAACGTGACCGGGGAGTCCCGGCTCAAGCTCTACAAAGGCAACATCATGACCGCCGGCCGCCGCTCTCCGTTCAGCCTCTACCGTCCGGAAATCGCCACGATGGAGGCCGATCCGACCCAGGCCTACAACCAGGACGACGCGACCGGCTTCATTCGCCTCAATGCGCTGAGGCTCAAGAACGAAGCCTTCCGGGCGGCCAAGGATTCCTGATGCCGGCCGGGGCGTCCCATTCAGGGCGTCCGACCGCTTATTGCAGTCCGCGGTGGAGACCGACGCCCCCGAAGGCGCCGAGGACCGGCGCGGTCAGATAGATCCAGAGGTGTTCCCCATGGCCTGACAGCAGGGCTGGTCCGAGGGAGCGCACCGGATTCATCGAGGCGCCGCATTCCGGTCCGGCGAACATGGCTTCGAGCGCGATGACGGCGCCAACGACGAGGCCGGCGGTCAAGCCGCGTTCCTTGGGGCCGGAGGACACCGTGAGGACTACCACCATGAGGATGCCGGTGAGCACGACCTCAAGGAGGAAAGACTGCCAGGCTTGGCCGGCGGGCAGGGTCGCCCCGAGCGTGGCATGGGCGGGGTAGAGCAGCTTGAGCAGCGCGGAAGCGCTCAGCGCGCCGAGGATCTGGCTGATCAGATACCGGGGCAACCGGGAGGCCGGGAGACGTCCGGATGCCCAGAATCCGAGGCTCACCGCCGGATTGAGATGGGCGCCGGAGACGTCGCCCACCGTGTAAATCATGGCCATGACAACGAGGCCAAAGGTCAGGGCGATGCCGACGTGGGTGATGGCACCGCCATGGGTGTCATTGATGACGATGGCGCCGGTCCCGGCGAACACGAGGGTGAAGGTGCCGAAGATTTCGGCCAGACAGAGGCGGACGGTGTCGCGGGACATCATGGGATGAAGGTGGGAAAATGTAACATTATTCTGGTTGTTGAATATTCTAATGCAAGAATATTCAAAAGGAAGTCTATGGAAACCCTCTCAGAAAATTGTGTCGCGGTCTACAAGTGCCTCTGTGATCTGGGCCGGTTGCGGATTTTGAATCTGTTGCGGCAGGGGCCGCTTTGTGGTTGTCACCTCCAGGTGGCGCTGGAAGAGCCCCAGCCGAAAGTTTCCAAACAACTCGCCTACATGAAACGTCACGGTCTGCTGGTGTCCACCCGGCGGACGAACTGGACAATCTTCCGTCTGGCGGAGGGAATGAATCCCTTGTTGGAGGAAAATTTGAAGTGCCTCCAGGACCTGGCTTTTCAGGATCCGGTCTTCCAGCAGGATCTGGCTCGCTTGGCCGGCATCAACACGGATCCGGCAGACTGTTGCGATTAAACCCGAAAACCCATCCCACAATGATCCCTTCCGAAAAACCGTTCCGCATGCTCTTTCTCTGCACTGGCAATTCCGCGCGCAGCATTCTCGCAGAATACCTCGCCCGCCAGGTTGCTCCCCACCGGATGATCTCCTGCAGCGCTGGCTCCGATCCCAAAGGGGAGGTGCATCCCATGACGATCCGCGTCCTCAAGGAGGTGTTCCAGATCGATGCCAGCGACGCCCGCAGCAAAAGCTGGGACGAGTTTCAAGGGCAGGATTTTGACTTTGTGGTGACCGTTTGTGACCATGCGCGCGAGACCTGCCCCTTGTGGCCGGGACAGCCCATTGTCTGCCATTGGGGCTCACTGGATCCGGCGGCGGCGGAGGGAACGGAGGAGGAGATTTTCGCCTCCTTCCGCAACGTCGCGTTTGAAATCCGGCGCAGACTGGAGCTTTTTGCTTCGCTACCATTCGACAAACTGGATCGTCTGCGATTGGAGTCTATGGCGAAAGCCATCGGCGATCGGTGAGTCATCGGCCGAGGGTCGCCGCAACGGCTGCTTCCCGCGTCAGGGTGTGCCGTGTCGTGGCGCCATCGGGCCAGCGCACTGCGACCTCACAGGTCGGGGCGACCGCTGATCCGAATCCGAAAAACAACTCCGGGGTGTCCTGGCTGAGATAGCCTCCGCCGGCGTGGATCTCGGCCGTTTGGTCGGGCATCCCGGCAATGTGGACGGTGACCCGGGCTCCGATGGCGGTGGGATTTCCCCGGGTTCCCCGGAGGCGAACCCTGATGGGGCTGTGGTCTTGCATTGCCGGCGCGATGCCCCGGGAGAGGAACGTCTGGAGGGGCCCTTGGTTGACTCCCAACACGAGGTCCGGGCGACCATCCTCATTGAGGTCCGCCACGGCGGCGCTTTTGGCATCGCCCGGGATCGCCAGACCGCTCTGGAGCGGCCAGAGGGGCTGGAAAGTGCCGTCCCCCGCGCCTTCCAGGAGGAGGCTGAGGCCCCCGTCCATGGCGCCGGTTTCCTGTTGGGGGCTGAAGAAGTTCTGGGCGAGAAAGCAATCGGTGCGGCCGTCCGCGTTGAAGTCGGTCAGGACCACGCCGAAGACCGGAGAGATCTGGGCCAGCCGGGGCAGGGGATGCACCGTGAAATGGCCCTCGCCATCATTGAGGAAGACCGCGCTTTCCAGGGTCGAGGCCTCAAACCGGCGGGCCTTGGCGAGACGCTCCGGGGTGTAAATCTGCTCTAGTGAACTGCTCGCGAAGTTGGTGAAGGTGCCCATTTTTTGCCGGAGAAACGGCATCGCCTGACTCGAGCAACTGAACCCGCGCCGGGGCAGCAGGCAGTCGCTGGCGTCGCCATTCGGACTCCCGATTTTGGCCTCCACGATCCGCGGATGCCCGGTGCCGTCGAGATCCCCGTAGAACAGCAACTCCGGATGCCCCGGAGCGGTTTTGTATTTGGTGTTAAGTCCAGTGTTGCCCGCGACGTAGTCGATGTCGCCGTCCCCGTCGAGATCGCGCCCGGCGAGGCTGTTCCACCAGCCGGTGTGGGGCGCCAAGCCGGCGTCGCGGGTCCGGTCGGTGAAGCCGCGTCCCTGATTGTTGTGGAACAGGCAGAGGGGGCCCCACTCCTGCGCGAGCAGCAAATCCGCCCAGCCATCGCCGTCCGCATCGGTCCAGAGTGCGCTGGTGACGAGGCCGTGATGGGGGAAGGACGGATTGCTGCCGTCCGGGAGGTCCTGGAAATGCCCTCGGCCGTCGTTGACCAGCAGATGACTCCGGGCGGGAAGGGGATACTGGCCGGGGACAATGCGCCCCCCGATGAAAAGGTCGAGATCACCATCCCGATCCCAGTCGGCGGCAGCGGCGACGCTCCCGCTGTCCAACCCGGCTGGCACCGAGCCCTCCGGGGCCGGGAGGAAACGGCCTTCGCCGGCATTGAGATAAAGCCGATCCTGGAGCGTGGGGGCTCCGGGATCACATTCCACCCCGCCACTGACAACAAAAAGATCCTGATCGCCATCGCCCTCGGCGTCGAACCAGAGCACTCCCATGTCCTCGCTTTCCGAGTCCGGCTGGAAGGCGCTGGAGTCGAGTTCCGTCCAGGTGCCTCCGTCCGGTTTGGCCAGACGCAGCGAGGCTCCTGCCGGGCCGCCGAGCGCCAGCTCGGGACGACCGTCGCCGTCGCCGTCTCCCAGGGCCAGTCCGGGTCCGAGTCGGGAATGCTGGTGGGGAAGGAGCGGTTGCCGCAGGAAATCCTGGTAAGGCCGCTCTGGTTGCAGCAGTGGCGGGGACGCCCCCCGTGCCGCTGCGAACCAGAAGGCATCGGGGTTCAGTGCCGGGCCGGGGCGCTCTCCTTTCCGGCTGCCATTCGTCACGCCCGGGAGGAACCGGATCAGGCTGTCCGCCGGCAGATGCTCCCAGACATGGGTCACGCCGCCGGGCAGGGTCACGCTGATGCGGGCGATTTCCGTTGCCGCGCCGAGTCCGAAATGCAAGAGGGGCTCGTTGCTTTGCAGATAGCCGTTCCACGGGGCCAGGGTGGAGGTCGTTTCCCGTCCCGAGGCCAGACGCACCTGGACGGTGGCTCCGGAACCTCCGGGCAGGTCCACCAGCACGTGGTGGGTGCCACGTTCCCGGCTCAGGTTGCGGTAGCAGGCCGGTGGGTCATCCAGATTGAGCACCACCAGATCCTGATCACCGTCGCGATCGAGGTCCGCCACCGTGGCGCTGTAGCTCATGGCGGCGAGGTCGAGTCCCCACGCCGCTGAGACATTCTCGAACGCCAGCTTTCCCGTGTTGCGGAAGGCCCAGTTGCGTTCCCGCAGTTCCGGATGGGTGATGAAGTGATCCCAGGCTTCCTTGCCATCGTTGGCCGAAGAATCCGGGACCAGCAGATCGGAGTTGGTGAAATCCCGGGAATGACCGGTGGTGCAGAACAGGTCGGTCAGACCGTCCCCGTCGAAATCCGCCGCCTGGGTGGACCAGGTCCAGTCGCTGCGCGCGACCTGGTGGAGGAAGGCCGCCTCCAGCGCCAGACCGGTCCCGGTGTTGAGGTAGAGCGCGTTGGCCATCTTCTGCGCCGGCAGGCCCCGGGCCCGCATTTGGTTGAACTGGTCCCCCATGTCGCCCATGGTGACCTTCTCGCGGAAATGCGTCGTCGGCAGCATGTCCGCGACGAACAGATCGGCCATGCCATCGTTGTTCCAGTCGGCCACCGCCGAGCCCATGGAGAACCAGGGGGTATGCTGCAGGGCGTCCCCCGCCACTTCGGTGAAGGTTCCGTCGCGGTTGTTCCGGTAGAGTTCGTCGCGGTCGAGAAAGTCATTCGCCACATACAGGTCCGGCCAGCCGTCGTGGTCATAGTCCCACCAGGAGGCAGAGTTGGTGTGGGACGGCTCGGGCCGGATCCCGGCGGACCGGCTGACATCCGTGAATCGCCCCCCGCCTTCGTTCCGGTAGAGTCGGTTGGGGCGCCCTGTCTCGGTGAATTTGGGTTCGTGGCGTTCATTGAGGGTCACCGTGTAGAAGCGGTCCCAAGGGGGCAGCACCGTGAGAATGCCGCCTTGGTTGGAGATGGGAATCTGGGCGGGACGCCCTCCCTTGTGGTAGAGCGCGTTGACGCCGAGAAAGAGATCGAGGTCCCCATCCTGGTCCCAGTCACAGAAAGCCGGGATCAGGCTCCCGTCGGCAAGATCGAGCCCTCGCGCTCCGGCTTCTTCTGTGAAATGGAAATGTCCCGGGGTTGAGGAATTGATATAGAGCCGGTTCGGCGAGTCGTGGCAGCAGAGGTAGAGGTCCAGATCCCCGTCCCCGTCGACATCCGCCAGCGCGGCGGCGGTGCACCAGACGCCAGGCAAGGCGAGTCCGGTCTCTTCGGCGATGTCGGTGAAGTGCCAGGGCTCGGTCTGGTGGCAGAGCCGGTTGGGCACCGGGCCAAGGGCAAAAAACAACTCCGGCAACCCGTCACCATCCAGATCCCCGCTGGCGGTGGCGCCGCAAGCCATCGCGGAATAGTAGAGGCGACGGTCGGGATGGGTGTTGTCGATGGGCACACGGAAGTCCAGTCCCGTGGTCGAGGGCGGCAGATTCACAAAAAGCGGGCCATCGGCGGGGACCTGTGGTGACGCCGCAAGGCCGGTCGAAAGTGCGGTCGCCTGCCACGCCGGAGCCTCCGGCTCAGCCAAAGCGCAGGGCATGACCGACAGCAGGGCCATCGCAGAGAGGTGGGGGAGAAGGGGAGTTCGCGGCATGTCCCGTGGAAAAGGTATCATAAACCGAGTTTGCGAGGACGACACTGGCACAAAAGCGGAACTAAAGGTTTAAATTCCAGAAAAATGATACTAATCATTAAAAATTATTGTAATCTTCCGCGAATTATGCGAAAATTATCACTCTCGATTTGCAGAAAATGAGAGTGACTTTGCGCTGAATTTGATAGTCTCCCATTGCACGAAGGGTATGAAGGTAGGAAACGGGCTGGATCTCACAGACTTTGAATTGAAGGAAGACCTGGGCTCTGGCAGCTCCGGGAATGTGACGGCGGCGGTCGGCCCGGACGGGACTCCCTGCGTGGTGAAGAAGTTCAATTCCATGGCGGTGGATCGAGTCTTCTCCGGCGCGGTCCTGAGGCGTTACTTGAAAGCTCCCCCGCATCCGCATGTCCTGCCTATCTTGGCGGGTTCGTTTGATCGGACGCCCTATTTCATCGCGATGCCCCGGGTGTCCTCCACGTTGGAGGAAATGCAGGGCATCAAGGAACGCGAAGCCTGGGTGCTGCTGCACCAGATGGTCGAGGCGATGGGGCATCTCCACAAACATGACATTCCTCACGGCAATCTGCATCCCGGGAACGTGTTTATCGACAAGGGGAGCGATGGTTGTGCGGTCGTCAAAGTGGCTGACTTCGGCCAGGGGATGGCCGGACGGGTCCACCACATCGACCTGGGAGAACGCACTTACTTTGCCGCGCCCGAGCAATTGGAATCTCCGGAGGCCTGGGAGGAAGGTGCCGCCGAGAGATGGGATGTTTACCGTTTCGGGGTCATCGCCTTCTGGCTCATCAACGGGCGACTGCCCCGCGGGGATAACCACATCAATTGGCGCCGGGAGGCTTTGGCCTCCGGCGGTGGCCGTCCAGTGGGCATCGATCCCAAAGCGGTTGCCGCGGCGGTGCGCGAGGCTCCGGACTACACCTGGGACCGTCGGCCGAAATCCCGTGCCATCACTTTGAGCCGGGAAATCGTCGACCGCTGTCTTGATCTCGATCCCGCCAAACGCCCCGTCGATCTCCGGGAAGTGCGCAATGATTTCCGGCGCATGGAGGCCCAGTTCTCCCTCGAAGACGCCGAGCACCGTGTCGTGGTCGAGCGTCGCAAGCAATCCGCCAAGCTGTTCACCAGCCGGACGATCGCCATCGGCCTGGCCGCCGGTCTTGTCACGGCGGCGGTTTATCTGGTGCGTTACCTGCAGGAAAGCCACGTCTTCCGCAGCCGCGTGGATGAGCTGCAGCAGGTCGTCTCCACGCAGAACGGTCGCATTGCCGACACCGAGCGCCGCTGGACGCAGACCCAGGTCGACCTCAAAACCACCCGGGCGGCGGCGGACGCTTTCTTCTCGGAGATCGCCCGCAAAGGCAGTGAGGTCACTTCTTTCGACAAGAAGGAACTGGAAACCTCACGGAACTACTACCAAAAAACCTTTGATGAAGCTCCTTCGGAGATCGAGAAAGCCCGGGCCTGCTACAGTTTGGCGCACATCCAATTGAGGCTCGGGGACCGGGCGGTTGCCGGGGACTCTTTCCGGAAAGCCATTGCCGCCTTTGAAAAGCTTCTCGCGGACGGAGCCTTGGATGAATCGACCGAGACGGATCTGTGGACCCGGCTCGCCGATGCCTATGAGCAGAATTCCGGACTGTACTCCACCGAGGGGGACGAGCAGCTGACCTCCCTGCAGCAGGCGGTGCGCTATGTCAAAATGCTCCGGGCCCGTCAGCCGGATGAGCGCAACTACCCCGCCCGGGAGGCCCTCCTGCAGCAGCAATTGGGCGGCGTGCTGCAAAGGTTCCGCCGTTTTGACGAAGCCGTCGCCGCCTATGCCGTGGCGGGGGAGATCCTCGACAGCATGCGGACGGAAGCCTTCTCCGTGGATCTCGAAGACCGGCTTTCCTCGTTGCAGTTCCAGACGGCGCTGTCCCTGCGCGAAGCTGGAAAATTGGAAGCGGCGGTGGATGCCCATCTCGCGAATTTCGAGACGCTGTCCCGCATGGAGAGCGGATTGCCGGGAGGTCTGGATCCGTTGCAAAAACTGCGCATGGCCCGCGGCTACATCGAGTTGGGGGAAATCTTCAGTCTGACGAAAATGGAAACCGACCAATTGAAGGACGTTTTTGTCGAGTCCCTCCGCATCCTCCGCCCGGTGGTGGACAGCCGACCTGATTTCAACGAAGGCATCCTCAGCCTGGCGCGGACCTGCCGCCGGATCTCCCGGATCGAGGCGGACACGGACCGGTGGAGTGACGGCTGGAAACTTTCGGTGGAGTCCATCAAGAACATCGAATCCCTCGCCGAGCGAGTGCCCGAGGATCTGGAGGTGCTCCTCGAGCTGGCGGAGACCCGGGCCGATCACGCCCGTCTCCTGAGCGGCCAGCATGCCGCCGCCACGGCCTGTGTGGAGAAAGGTCTCGGGGTGACCGACAGTGTCGGCGCGCGTCTGGTTTCCCTGGAGGGGGCGCTTCCCGCACCGGTGCGGCGCACCTACGAGATCCGGCTCGCCCGTCTCTACGAGGACTACGGCTCCCTGTGCAAGAAGCTGGGCATTCGGGACAAAGCCGCGAGTTGCTTTGGACGTGCCGTGGCCCGCTGGGAATGGATGGCCCAGGCCGAAAAGGATGGTCATCCGATCGATCCCACGATCAAGGCCAGCCTCATGGCGAGCCGCACCCTGTTGGACCAGGCGAAGCAGTAAGGTCGCGGTGGTTCCGCAAAGTTGGCCTGGCTTCGATTGCCAATGCTGAAGGGCATCGGTTCTTCCGTGCTGCGAATCCGCCAGACCGGGGAGTGTCCTTTGACTGGCTCCTGATTCTTCTCCCCGGGGCGGATGGACCCACTGTCCTCGTCGCCGCTGCCTGCCGAGAGTGAGTGGCTGTTGCGGGGCAGCGGCTCCCGCTTCGCATCGTGTCCGCGCGTCGGGACGCGAAAACCACAACTTATCGAATGCCATTGGAGGACGACTTGTGAGCCTTTGCCTCTCTCATTTCCCGCCGCTTGCGTCGGGCCATATACCGGTCGGGGCCGTCCCGACTGTGATTTTCTCCCTCGGTCGTGCGGCTACTCGGACCGCTGGAGCGCACTCCTGGGGTTTCAATCCGCGCCCCCCGTGAGGGGAGCGACGCGTGCCAGTCTGAGCAGTAGCCATCCCGCCGAAGTTTCAATCCGCGCCCCCCGTGAGGGGAGCGACTCGCAAGTTAGGAATTACGCTTTTTATCGC
>JACKQE010000009.1 GCA_024233005.1 Akkermansiaceae bacterium
GCGGTGGGTCTTCCCATGGCATCGATGGGGGGCGATTTATCGGTCTCCTCCGACTTTGAGGGTGGATCTGTCGCATCCGTGGAAGTCGACAATGCCACCCGGACCATTCGTTTTATGCCAGGAGGTGATCCGGCGAGAGGATGGCCTTGTTGGTGGTATTTTCGGGTAGACGGCGTGGAGGCTAACGAGCAAATCACGTTTCTGCTCAAAGGGTCAGACGCCACGGTGACGATTCCAGGCGGTCCTCCTACCAAACCTTTGGCGGCCTCCTGGGCAATGCCCGAGGCGGCCACCTATGCCGAGGATGGTGTCTCCTGGCGTCACACGGAGAAGGGGCTCCGGGAAGGCGATTGGATGCGGTATCGGGTCGCTTCCTCTGCGGGCGGTTCTCTCTGGATCGCTTGGGGACCTCCTTACACTCCCGGGATGGCCGCCAGATTCCTCAAAGAACTCGCCATGACCTCCCCAGCCGCCGAGGCGACCGAGCTCTGTCGCTCCCGCGAAGGTCGGGCGGTTCCCATGCTGGCAGTACGCGAGGGCGACCGGCCCTCCTCCGGAAGGTTCGGAGTTTGGATCCAAGCCCGCCAGCACGCCTGGGAGAGTGGCTCCAGTTGGGTGGCCCAAGGATTTGCCGAATGGTTGGTCCGCCCTTCGCCCGAGGCGGATTGGCTTCGCCAAAACGCGGAGGTTTTCCTGGTCCCGATCATGGATGTGGACAACACTGCCACTGGGAACGGAGGCAAGGATGCCCGCCCCCAGGATCACAACCGGGATTGGTCCCCGACGCCCCATTGGAACGAGGTCGTCGCTGCCCAACAGCGGGTCCTTGGGCTCGCGAAGGAAGGCCGGTTGGACATTTTTCTGGATTTGCACAACCCGGCGCCGGGGGATCCCACCTTTTTCTTCATCCTGCCGGACAACCTGCTGCAGGAACCGATGGTAGGGCTGAGACGCCGGTTCATTGACTTGGCCTATGACAGAATCAGCAAAATCAAACCCTTGGTTCCCATGAGCATCAAGCCGAAGGAAACCGGTGCCAGCTACCATCCTTTGTGGAAGCAGATCAGCAGCAACTGGGTCTGTTTCAACGGGAATCCCCATACTGTCAGCCTCTGTCTGGAAACCGTTTGGAATGCGCCGAGCAGCACCCCCGAGGGTTACCGGTCCGTCGGCGCCAATCTTGCCGCTGCCGTCAGTGCGTTTCTCTCAGAGCGGCCGCAGCGTCGTTGAAACCAGTCATATTAGTGGTCGGGCAGATTCTGCGGCCAAATTGTGACATCAGGTCTGGTCGGTGTGGATTCCTCTGGTGACATGCCATCCCGGTTGGGGAGGGGGCGGAGACCGCGGGGGAGAGCGTCGCAAAATCACCTTCCGGGTTGACGTTCCGGTGAGGGCGGCTTTATTTGGCGCCGCTCCCTCCGGAGTCAACCACCCTCTGCGGAAATGGCTGGCCCGGAAATTGCGTCAGGTGTTTCTCTCTGAAACGGACGCCTTGCGGAGCGCAAAAGACCGCAATCCACATACTCGAAGGAAGAAAATATGGCAAAAATCGCTATCAACGGATTTGGGCGCATCGGCCGCAATGTTTTGCGTGCCATGACTCCCGACCAGCGCAAAGAGGTCGTCGCAATCAATGACCTCACCGACAACAAGACTCTGGCTCACCTGCTCAAATGGGATTCCGTGGCGGGACCCTTCTGCGGAACTGTGGAGTATGACGATGCTTCGATCACCGTCGATGGCCACAAAATTCTAATTTTCGAAGAACGCGATCCAGCCAAGCTTCCCTGGGGTGAGCACGGGATCGACATCGTCTTGGAATCCACCGGATTCTTCACCGACCGGGACAGCGCTGCGAAGCACCTCACCGCGGGGGCCAAAAAGGTCATCATTTCCGCTCCGGCGAAAAATCCGGATGTGACCATCGCGATCGGGATCAACCACGAAATCTACGACCCGGCCAATCATCACATCATCTCGAATGCCTCCTGCACCACCAACTGCCTCGCTCCGATGGCCAAGGTGCTCAATGACAACTTCGGCATTGAAAAGGGCTTCATGAGCACGATCCACAGCTACACGAATGACCAGCGCCTGTTGGACCTGCCCCATTCCGATCTGCGCCGGGCTCGCGCCGCTGCCGAGAACATCATCCCATCCAGCACGGGTGCCGCCAAGGCGATCGGTGAAGTGATTCCCGCTCTCAAAGGCAAGCTCAATGGCGGGGCTTTCCGGGTGCCGACCCCGACCGGGTCTGTGACCGATTTCACCGTGGTTCTGGCGAAACCCACTTCTGTCGAAGAAATCAACGCCAAGTTCCGTGAAGCAGCCTCCGGCCCCATGAAGGGTGTGCTGGAAGTCAGCGATGGTGACCTTGTGCTCAAGGATATCGTGGGCAATCCCCACTCCTGCATTTTGGACGCGCCGCTCACTCTGATGATGGGCGACTCCTTCGTCAAAGTCGTCGGATGGTATGACAACGAGTGGGGCTACAGCAACCGCATCAATGATGCGATTGCCCTCATCGCTCAAGGTCTCTGAGACAAACTCCGGACCGCTTTCCGGGGAGGCTGAGGCTTCCCCGGAGGCGGTTTTTTCCTCCCGGCCAACCGGCCGCGAACCCCTTTTATCGGATTCCTCCGGCTCAGTGTGCCGGAGTTGACCAACTACCCTGCGGGAACCGTTCCCGTCTCCCCATTTTCTCTCCCATGGCCAAGCTCAGCCTCCGTGATCTTCAGCCCGCCGGCAAGCGGGTTCTCATGCGTGTCGATTTCAACGTGCCACTCGGCACCCAGCCTGATGGTTCTCTGGTTATTACCGACGACACCCGGATCCAGGCGGCCCTTCCTTCGATTGCCTACCTCGCCAAAGCCGGAGCCAGAGTCATTCTCATGTCCCACTTGGGCCGTCCCAAGGGAGGTCCAGACCCGGCGGCTTCGCTCAAACCAGTGGCCGACCGTCTCGGTGAACTGCTTGACGTGCCCGTAAAGTTTGCCGCGGAATGTGTTGGCCCTTTGGCGGAGGCCGCCGTAGCCGACCTCAAGGAGGGCGAAGTGCTCCTGTTGGAAAATGTCAGGTTTCATCCTGAAGAGGAGAAAAATGATCCTGGTTTCGCGAAACAACTCGCCGCACTCGGGGATCTTTACGTCAATGACGCCTTCGGCACCGCGCACCGTGCCCACGCCTCCACCGCCGGGGTCACGCCGTTTTTCAAGCAGAACGCCATGGGGTTCCTCATCGAGAAGGAACTCAAATACCTCCAGGACGAACTCGCGAGCCCGCGGCGCCCGTTCGTCGTCATCATGGGAGGCGCCAAAGTCTCGGACAAAATTTTGCTGATCTCCAATCTGCTGGACAAGGCTGATGTCATTCTGGTCGGTGGGGCCATGGCCTATACCTTCCTTCTTGCCCAGGGGCATGAGATTGGCAAAAGCCTGGTGGAACGCGAGAAGACAGATTTGGCCAAGGAGCTTCTGAAACAGGCGCAAGCCAAGGGTGTCAGACTGGTTCTCCCGGTGGACTCCCGGCATACGGCGGAATTCCGCGCCAACGCACCGACCGAGTGCACCGCATTGTGGTCGGAAGGTGGTGCCATCCCGGCAGACCGGGAAGGTATCGACATCGGGGACCGCGCCATCGATCAATTCTCCGCCGAGATTGCCCTGGCGGGAACCATCGTCTGGAATGGTCCCATGGGGGTATTTGAAAAGGAAGGTTTTGACATCGGCACCAAAGCCGTGGCGGAGGCGATCGCCAAATCCGACGCCGTCAAGATCGTTGGAGGCGGCGACAGTGTCACGGCGGTGAACCAATTTGGCTTTGCCGATGCGATGGACCACATATCCACTGGTGGTGGCGCTTCCCTGGAACTGCTCGAAGGCAAGATTCTGCCTGGAATCGCCGCCCTGACTGAAAAATAATCGACCATAACCGACCACCTGAACATTTTTGCCCCTTGCTGATATGAGCCGACGTTTGATCATCGCCGCCAACTGGAAAATGAACAAAACGCCCGCCGAAACGGCCGCGTTTTTGGAGGATTTCCTGCCCCGTTTTTCAGGCCCCTGCGGTGTGGACGTGGTCATCGCTCCGACCTTCGTGTGCCTGCCCAAGGCAGGTGAGATGTTGGCAGGGCAAACGGCGGTCTCACTCTCTGCCCAGAACATGTCCGCAGAAAGTTCGGGAGCTTTCACGGGGGAGATCAGTGCCGACATGTTGAAATCGGTCGGAGTGCAGTATGTCATCCTCGGTCACAGCGAGCGGCGTTCCCTTTATGGAGAGACCGATGCCGGGATCAACAGCAAAGTCAAGGCAGCACTGGCATCCGGTCTCTTGCCGATTCTTTGTGTCGGGGAAACCCTGGAAGAGCGCGATGGCGGTCGGATCGAGGAAGTTCTTACGACCCAACTCACTGGCAGTTTGAAAGGCATCGACCAATCCGGGATCGAAAAAACGGTGATCGCCTATGAGCCTGTCTGGGCCATCGGCACCGGACGGACCGCGACCCCCGGTCAGGCTCAGGAAGCCCAGGCATTCGTCCGCAAAGTTTTGGGAGACCTTTATGGAGCTGCCACGGCTGCCAACGTCCGGATTCAATACGGGGGCAGCGCCAAGCCCGCCAACGCGGCGGAGCTCATTTCGCAGCCCGATGTGGACGGGTTCCTTGTCGGGGGAGCCAGTCTTGAGGCGGAGAGCTTTTTTGGCATTGTCCAAGCAGGCATCGATGCCAGCGCGACGTAATCCTCAATGCCGGCCGGGATCGTGACCGACCCGACCTTCAAGGCTCCTTCTTCCCGGGAGAACCCTCGGCGGGGAGCAGGATGATTTTGTTCAATTCTGTGCCGGGCGCCGGACGGGGTTTGTCCTGATCATCCGTCGCCGTGCCTCCCCCCATCCAGACGGTGAGCCGATGCTGCCGACCGAGAGGTCCTGCGACATGCATCCCGCCGGTCAGGATGTCCATGTTGCCGTCGCCGTCAAAGTCAGCCACGTCAAAGGTGGCGATGTTGGTGGGGCTGTAGGCAATGCGCTGTTTCTTGAAATGCATGGCCCCATCATTTTCCAGCCAGATCAGCGATGGCATGTCGTGGACATCCCAATGGTAGTATAAATTGGATGCGATAATGTCCAAATCTCCATCCTGATCCACATCACAGGGCAATGCCCGATAACAGTTGTGGTAGCTCAGCACCTGGTGGGGGATCATTTGCGAGAAATTGCCCGTGTTTTCAAGCCACCGGACGCCATGATAGGATTTGGGTTGGCCGTCCGTGTCCATCACATCCCCGTTGGATAGAATGACGTCCATATCACCGTCCTGGTCGAGATCGGAGAGTTCGAAACCGGAGGATCCCCAGCTCGGGGTGGGAGCCCGGTCGAATGCCCGGAAGGCA
This sequence comes from Akkermansiaceae bacterium, assembly GCA_024233005.1. GTDB lineage: Bacteria > Verrucomicrobiota > Verrucomicrobiia > Verrucomicrobiales > DEV007 > JACKQE01. The sequence continues at coordinate 5,394 of JACKQE010000009.1, forward strand.
AATTTGCCGCCGCCCTCGTTGAGGAACCCGCCCAGCATTTCATGCTGTTGGGTGAAGAGGCAAAAGAAGTCGGGGCGCCCATCGGTATTGAATGGCACCGGAGCCAGCCGCATGGCCCCGTTGATTTGCATCAGAGTATGGAGTTCCCGGCTGCCGTCGGCTTTGGTTTCCAGCCAGTCGAGCTGGCCGGTGGTCCGCCACCCGAACATGGCAACCATGTAGTCAAAGTCACCGTCGCCATCAATGTCCGCAGGCAGAATATCCGTGATCCGCGGAACATTCCTGATCAGATACTGCGGCGTGAATTTCTGATGACCATCGTTGACCAGCAGAATCCCGGCCCCAATGAGGGCTTCGTTGGGGCTCATGATTCCCATGCCGGCGATCACCACATCCAGGTCCTTGTCCCCGTCGCAGTCAAAAACCGTTGCCTTGACCGGAGCTTCGATGAGGGCGATCAGGGTTTCCTGCCATTGTCCCGCCAGATAACGGAGCCAGGAAACCCGGCCAGGGCGTCCTTCGAAATTTTCGCAAATGATGGCATCGGGGCGACCATCCTGATCCAGATCCGTGACGTTGATATGGGTGATCATCGGACGCTCTGATTCTTGAGCCCAGCCGACGGATTGTTTGTGAAAAGGGATCTTGGATGGGAGAAAATCATCGGGCAGCGCCTTCATGCCGACGGGACTGTGGGCCACGTAATCGGCCAATAGTGTTTCCATCGCCGGGGCATTCACCGGCATCTGACGCAGTTTCATGAAGCCCTTCATTTCAGTGAAAAGCTTGGGCCAGAACTCTTTTGCGATCACGCTGGGATCGGGCGCGACATGGCAGTTGCCGCACAAAGCCTGCCTCAGTGCCTCCATGGTGGGAGGTTTGGCATCGGAAGATGGGATCGGAGTGGTTCCAGGACCGAAGGTGGCGGGAGGCCGGGTGATCGAGATGTCTCCCAATCCCTGACCCGGAGCCATAGGTTCCGTAACCCACAACAACAGGATCAAGTGGATAACGGTGGCGGATCTACCGCCTGAGAAGGAGAAATAAGGGCGATGGAGGGCGGCCACTGGGGTAGAATGAACCACACAGGTCATCGAATGCCAAAGAAACTCTGCGGAATTCAAAGGGATGGGTGAAATTTGGCCATTTTTTGCTTGAAAAACGAAAGCGATGAGCTACCGCTGAGGGCTCTATGGCGAAGAAATCTTGGATCGAGCGCAACAAGCGCAAGCAGAATACCGTGGCAAAATATGCCAAGCTCCGTGAGGAGTTGAAGGCAAAAGGGGATTACGTGGGGCTTTCCATGCTTCCCCGTGATGCCAGTCCGACCCGGTTGGTGAACCGTTGTGAAATTTCCGGTCGTCGCCGTGCCTATCTGCGCCGATTCAGAATGTCGCGCCTTACTTTCCGGGAAATGGCCTCCAACGGACTCATTCCGGGAGTCACCAAATCGAGCTGGTAACACAGCCATACGATCTGTTCAATTCGGTCGAGTCTCCCGCTTGACGCGACCTGTTTGGTTCGCTAGGCTTATTGGCGGGAGAATGGCTGTTGTAGCGGCCTTTCTGCTTGCGGAGGCATTTCTCCGTCCAGGATCGGAAACGCGTTCAGTCTCTCCTGCACTCACCGATGCCTACCTACGAATACATTGCCGAAGATCCCAACAAAGCCTGCCGGGTTTGCGCGAAAGGCTTTGAGCTCCGTCGGCCGGTGAGTCGGCCCCCGCTGGAGAAGTGCCCCCTGTGCCGGGCTCCCGTCAAAAAGCTGGTTTCGAGAATCAATACTCCAACCATCTCCAAACCGCTTTCCGTGAGCGACGCCAAGTCAGCGGGATTCACGGTTTTGGAAAAGAGGGATGAAGGCGTGTATGAGAAACTTTGAAATGGGTGATCTGAATCCAAACGAGGTGTTTAGCCTCCCATGAGTTGTCCTCTGATTGCGGTTTGGCTTGCCTTTGGTCCCACGAACGAGGTGCCCTCAGCCACTTGGACGATGTCCGCCAGTGAGGTGGGGTGGCAATTGGTGTTGGTTCTGGGATTGGTCATCTTGAACGGCTTTTTCGTTGCCGCCGAGTTCGCGCTGGTCAAAGTCAGGGCCAGTCAGTTGCAGGAAGCGGAGGAAGAGGGGCGCAGCGCCGCCTCTCAGACCTTGAAGATGGTCCACGCTTTGGACCCCTACCTTTCGGCCTGCCAGCTTGGCATCACCCTGGCCAGTCTCGCCTTGGGTTGGTTGGGAGAGCCTTTCATTGCCCGCCTTCTCGGTCCTTTGCTCATTGGGGCCGGTCTTTCCGACGCCTGGGTTCGCGGGGTGGCCTTTTTGATCGCATTCAGTTGCATCACCTTCCTGCACGTGGTGGCGGGCGAGTTGATGCCTAAATCCCTTGCCATTCGGAAATCGTTCGAGACCTCTCTGATCGTCGCCAAACCGCTGCATCTGTTTTATTTGATCTTCCGTTGGCCCATCGCCGTCCTCAATGGGAGCGGGAATTGGGTTCTGAAAAAGCTTTTCAGAATCGACCCGATCACGGGCCACGAGTCGATCCATTCCACGGAAGAGCTCAGCATGCTGATCGACCAATCGGAGAAGGGACTGCAGGTCACCAGCACCGAGCGCGAGATCCTGCAAAATGCCCTGCTGCTCAATGAACGCACCGTCAAAGAGATCATTACGCCCCGGGTCAATGTGATCTCCCTGGACGAGGAAGCCTCGTTCCAGAAGAATCTGGAAATGGCCATCATCTCCAAACACACCCGCTTCCCGGTGGTCAAAGGTCACCTCGACAACACCATCGGACTGGTTCACGTCAAGGATCTGCTGGCAGAAATGCAGACCAGCGAGCCGTGTTTGAAACGAATTCTCCGACCCATCACGGTCGTGCCCGAGCAGTTGGAACTCGACAAGCTTCTCAAGCTGTTCCTCGAATCCCAATCCCACATGGGGTTGGTCGTCGATGAGTTCGGGGGCGCGCTCGGCTTGGTGATGCTCGAAGATGTCATTGAGGAACTCGTGGGGGAGATCAAGGACGAGTTCGATGAGGAATCCAAAGATTTCCGGAGGCTTGGAGACGGATTCGTCATCAAGGCCAGAGTCCCCTTGTATGAGATGGAGGAACTCGTCGGGCTTGCGCTGGAAAGCGAGGATGTCTCCACCGTGGGAGGATTTGTCACCCATCGGCTTGGGTATTTGCCCAGGATTGGGGAAAAAATCATCCTGGAGGAGGAAGGTTACGAAGTCACCGTTCTGGATGCCGATGAACGTGTCGTCATCGAACTGGTCTTCCGAAAACTTGTTCAGGGAACCAATGCGCCAATGGCGGAAGGCGAGTTGGTGAACCCCGAATCCTGATCGCCGCTGACTGCCCTAATGCCGTTCTTCAGGGCAGTAAAATACCAAGGGCGGTCCAGTGGCAAGCCCCGTGAGGGTCACTTTGGTGCTATTCGGATCCCAATCCGCAAAAAAGACACCTTTTTTGTCCTTCTCCGTAACCGGAATCGTGGTGGCTTCGACCAAAGCTTTGGTGTGCGTGTTGACCATCACAACCAAGAGCTGCGGGGAAGTGGCGTAGGAGGTGGATGGCTGCTGGATGACCTGAAAGCGGTAGTTCCCGTTGGGTGACACCTCATTGACCAACGTTTTGGGGGCGCTTGGGGTGGCAAACCAAACGGCAAAGCCTCCTGCCGCAGCAAGGCACATGGTGGCCGAGAATTTGGAGAGCCCCAAAAACAATTTCATCTAATTGGTGGAAGACAAACAACCCTAATCGGCATTCTCACCAAAACAAGTCAAAAAACCATAAATAGATTACGTCAGTTCCTCACTGATTGAGGAACTGGAGGGGGCATTTCGAGGGGGGCGAGCGGCCTGTTCCGGATGGTCATAGAACCAGACGGCTTCCCGTTTGGACAATACGATGAGAGTGAACACCCCCAAGGTAGTCCCGAACGGTATTTGCAAACATTGCACGGCCGCCATCACCAGACTAAACTGGCGTCCTTCCAATCGGGCCAATTTTCGGCCTGAGATGATGGTCAAGATACCCAGAGTCAGAGCAATGACCGTAATCCCAAGCCCAATGATCGTAAACACTCCTCCCATGATTTGGGAAGGAATGTCCATATCAGGGGAGGGCGCTCTTCCCGCAGGTGCTTCCGCCATTTGGGTTAGTTCGGGCATTTTTAGGAAGACCAGTCCCATGGCCACATAGAGCAGTCCAAAAAGGGCTCCCAAGCAGTCCAATCCACCCACCACATAGTGCATGATGCTGAGCGTCCGGATATGATCCAGAACAGGGTGGTAACCCACCGTGGTTGGGCCGGGAGGGAGAGGGGGGACTTGCTGGTTGGGAGGAGGTTCCATGGGGGTGGGATCACGTTGGGAGCAAACGGGCCAGCTCTTCGAGGAGGTACCGGTTCAGTTGGATGCCGGCTTCAAAGTTGGCCACCGGGAAATTCTCGTTCGGGGCGTGGGCTTGGCAATCGGGAAGCGCGAGGCCGAGCATCAGGGTATCCGTCCCAAGGACGTCTTTGAAGCTTCTGATGATGGGGATGCTGCCTCCTTCGCGGATCAATAGACTGGGTTTGCCAAAGGTCTGCTCCAAAGCCCGCTGGGCCGCCAGGCCCTGGGGACCCAGCGGGTCCATGACGTACCATTGTCCGTGGTGACCCTCGTGGATTTCCAAAGTCACCCCCGGAGGGCAATGGCGTTCGAGATGTTTCCTCGCCAATCGAAGCACTTCCTGGGGATCCTGATCGGGCACCAATCGGAACGAAAGTTTGGCAAACGCTTCGCGTGGAATGACAGTTTTGGAGCCGGCGCCCTGGTAGCCTCCCCAAATGCCGTTGACTTCGGCCGTGGGGCGGGCCCACCTGCGCTCCAGTGAGCTGTATCCGGCTTCGCCAAACACTGCGGGCACCCCGGTTTCGGAGCGGGTCGCCAAGTCGCCGTCAGGGAGCCGGGCCCATTGTTCCCGTTCCCACTCCTGGAGTGGGCGAACGGTATCATAAAAGCCTTCGATGGCGATCCTGCCGTTGTCACCATGCAGGCTCGCGACCAACCGGGCCACGGCGGTGGCAGGGTTCATGACCGCACCGCCATAGATCCCGGAGTGAAGATCACTGGACGGACCGGAGACCTTGAACTCCAAACAGGCGATACCGCGCAGTCCATAGGTCAGGGTGGGCACACCCGGGCCAATCATCCCGGTATCCGAGACCGCGATGACATCGCATTGCAGCTCATCCGCATGGTCTCGCAGAAAGGGCTCCAGATGAGGACTGCCGATTTCTTCCTCCCCTTCGAGGAGGAAAATCACATTGACCGGGAGCTCTCCTTTTTCCGCCAGCGTATCGGCAACCCCGCAGAGGTGGGCATAGTGTTGTCCTTTGTTGTCCGTGGAGCCCCGGGCAAAGATCCGGCCATTCCGTATTTCCGGCTCGAACGGAGGGCTGTCCCACAGTTCCAGAGGGTCCACTGGTTGAACATCATAGTGGCCGTAGATCAGGACCGTCGGACGATTGGGTTTGGCCTCGGAACGGGCGATCACGACCGGATGTCCCGGTGTGGGATGCAGTTCCGTGGTCAGTCCGATGCTGCGGCATTTCGCTACCAGCCAGTCGGCGCAGGCGCGGACATCCTCCTGGTGCGCGGGATCGGTCGAAATGCTGGGAAAACGTAGGTGGGTCAGGAGGTCGTCGAGATGGCTCATGTCTGATGCTGGGGCGTTTGAGAAATGGGGATGTCAGCGGATTTGTGAAGGTCCACCCTGGGTGATTTGGTAGTTTTGGAAGGCCAGGAAGCCAAAAAAGACGCCGGCGAAGAGATTTCCCATGGACACAAAAACCAGGGCGGTGATGCCTCCGGCGATGCACCCGATTTTGGCGGTGGTGGTGATGCCGCGCCCCAACGCCGCGTCGGTGATCCTGCCTCCGTCCAGGGGGAGCACGGGGAGAAGGTTGATGAATCCCCAAAAGAGACAGATGTAAGAAAAAAGTCCCAAAAACATCAGGAAGTAGGGGTTCCAAGAGGCCGTCAATTCGGACCGTCTCAGCAGCAGGGCCACGCACCCAAAAGCAATTTCCACTCCCGGACCGGCGGCGGAGATGAGGATGGATTCTTTGCGGGAAAAATACCCCTGGGAGCTGGCATACCCTCCGAATCCATACAGATGAATCCGGGTGTTGTGGCCGCCAAACTTTCGGTAAGCCAAGGCATGTCCCATTTCATGAATGATGAACGAGACAAACCAGACGGTCATCCAGATGAGAGCCCCGAAGGTTCCGGCTCTTCCTCCGGCTTGAAAGAATGGCAGGCCAAACAGGGCTCCAATTGCCCAGAACATCCATTCGATGGTGATGGGAATGCCTAAAAGCGAGAAACGGAGCATGAATCTGAGGGGCGGGGAAGAACCGTCCGAAGCATGCCACAAAAGTAATCAGAGCGCCACTGTCGCGTGGATCGATCCCTTTCCCCGACCCGGAAAAGCCCGGATTGATCCCCTGAAGAGGTCGGGAACCGCTCAGGCGACCAAGTCGTAGCCCCGCCAGTCACGCACTTTGATTTCGACAAACTCGCCGACCGGCAATTTCTTGTCGACGAAGACGGTGGAGTCAATTTCCGGCGCGTCCATTTCGGAACGGGCAAGACCGGGCTTGTCCACCAGTACTCGCAGGTCGCGCCCCACCAACCCGCTGTGGAATTCCTCGGACAATCGCTGCAGGGTTGCCATGGCGGCGTTCCAGCGCTTTTTGCGGGTCATGTGGTGAACCTGGCCGGCCAGTTTCTCGGCTCGAGTCCCTTCCTCACGGCTGTATTGGAAAATGCCTGCTCTCTCGAACTTGGCTTCCTCCAGAAACGCGATCAACTCATTGAAGTCATCCTCCGTTTCGCCCGGAAACCCAACGATGAAAGTGGTGCGCAGGGTCAGTCCGGGAATGCCGGCCCGCATCCGCTTGACGAGATCCCGGATATGGGCTCCGTCCGTTTCCCGTTTCATTTTGTCCAGCATGTTGTCCGAGATGTGCTGGAGCGGCATGTCGACGTAGCGGGCCACTTTGGGGCACTCGGCGATGGTTTGAATCAGCTCATCACTCCAGTGCGCCGGGTGCGTATAGAGGAGGCGGATCCAGAAATCCCCTTCGATGGCGTTCAGTTCCCGAAGCAGGCTGGCGAGGGAGTCTCCCTTGGAGGAATCCACCGGACTGCGGGGATTGGGCCTTTTCTCGGTCCAACGATCCATCCCGAAATAAGTGGTGTCCTGCGAGATCAAATTGATTTCACGAGTCCCCGCTGCCACGAGATCGCGGACTTCGCGGACCACGCTTTCCTGGGTGCGGCTGCGGTGCTTGCCTCGGATTTTGGGGATGATGCAGAAGGAACAGGGATGATTGCATCCTTCGGCGATCTTGACATAAGCCGTGTGGCGGGGCGTGAGCCGGAAACGGGGGGTGTCGTAATCCGGGATAAAGCTGGGGCGCTCGGTGACGAGGTTCTCTGGCCCCGTCGCAGAAGGGGCTGTTCCGGTCGGGGCGGTTTCCGGACCGAAGAGTTTCACAATGATGGGAGCCACCTGGGTGATCTGGTCGAGACCGATGAAGGCATCGACTTCGGGCAAAAGTCCCGGAAGCTCCTGGCGAAAGCGCTGTGAAAGGCATCCCGCCACGATGATCTTCTGGCGAATCCTCCCGTTATCCGCCGCGGCGCGATCATTGACGGCCTCCAGGATGGCATCGACGCTCTCCTTTTTCGCCGCATCGATGAAGGAACAGGTGTTGATGATGAGAACATCCGCTTCCTCGGCGTGCGGGGTCATGTCCATGCCCGCACCGCGGAGATGGCCGACCATGATTTCTGAATCGATGAGGTTCTTGGCGCACCCCAGCGAAATAAGACCGACTTTTTTGACGCTCATGCGGAAGATTTCAGGGACATGCCATGGCCTGTTGCCGGCTGCTGCCAAGGCCTTCGATGCCGAGTTCGACAACATCGCCGGGTTTGAGGAATTGCGGAGGTTTCATGCCCATGCCGACGCCGGGAGGCGTGCCCGTGGAGATGACGTCCCCCGGGCATAGGGACATGAACTGGCTCACATAGCTGACCAGGAACGGAACATTGAAAATGAGATTCGCCGTGGAGCTGTTCTGGCGCATTTCTCCATTGACCTTGAGCCACATGGGGAGGTTGTGGACCCCGTGGGGGAATTCGTCCGGAGTTGCCAGAAAAGGGCCCAGAGGGGCGAAGGTATCACAGCTTTTGCCTTTGACCCACTGACCGCCTCGTTCGATCTGGAAGGCCCGTTCACTGTAGTCATTGTGAAGGACATACCCTGCGATATGGGCGGGGGCTTCCGCCTCGGAGACGTAGGAGGCTTTCTTGCCGATGACGACCGCCAATTCCACTTCCCAGTCCGTTTTTTCACTGCCCCGAGGGATCACCAGCGCGTCATCCGGTCCGCAGAGGGCGCTGGTGGCTTTCATGAAAAGGATGGGTTCTTTGGGAGGCTCCTGGCCTGTTTCGCGGGCATGATCGCTGTAATTGAGGCCGATGCAGATGATTTTCCCGGGGCGGGCGACGGGGGATCCAAGACGGACCTCCGCTCCCACCTGGGGGACAGATTCTGCATGCACGGCCACCCAGGCGGCCAATTCCTCCAGATTGAGCGGTTCGGCGAAAAATCCCTCGTCCCAGTCCCGGCCGAAGCCGGAAGCGTCAATGCGGGTGCCATCGGCGAGTTCCACGCCTGGTTTCTCGACGCCCGGGGCGCCAAAACGGATGAGTTTCATGGAAAAAAGGAATCGGGTGGTTGAGGTTCAGCGGGCGAGTAATTAGCGGTTCTTTGGCCACTCTGCAACCCGGAAGGGTGAAATATGGCCAGTGAGGCATGGCCTCAGCGTGGCTTCTCCTGTCTCAGGGTGGGGATATTGCCAATCCACGTGCACAGCATGGTGCCGATCAGGGCCATCGTGATGAAGGTTTCGCTCCGCCCGGTCAGGACTTTGGCGCCGGAGATCCAGGCGGTTACGGCCAGGATCAGTCCGCCACCGTAGAGGAAAGCCAAAAACAAGCCGAAGATCCAGCGGCCATTGGAAGATTCATTGGTGAAATAGAGGGAGGCCGGCATCGCGCCGCACCCCAGTCCCGCTCCGAGTAGCCAGAAGGCGGGGGAGTCCCAGAGGATGCCCAGGGTGATGCAGGCGATTCCAGCGAGCAACCCTCCGCCGACGGCGATTCCCTCGGCGCGTTCCTTGGGTTTGAGGGCGAGACGGGCGCTGGGGTCGAGGAGAATCAGGAAATGCCCGATTCCCGAGGCCAGCCAGACCCACAGCACAAAGATCAGGTAGGCGGTGATGAGCACCGTGGAGGCGAGAGGATGGATGGTTTGCAGCACTTTGCTGCCCAGATTCACCGCCAGGATCAGTCCGATGATGAGAGCCCAGCGTGTTCCCGACTGGATGCGCTGCATGAAAAAGTGGTAGCGCAGGTAGAGCCGGTAGAGCCAGGAACGGGCTTTGAAGCTCTCAATCAGCCCTTCGCGGGCCGCATCCAGACTGGCGTCGAGGCGGAGCGATTCGCGGAAATGAACCTCCGCCTGTTGATGGTCGTTGCTGCGGAGGCAGGCCCATCCGGCATTGAGGTGGGCGAAAGGACTGTCCGGGGCATCCGCCAGCAGGGTCTCGACAGCGACAGAGGCCTCCACATTGCGCCCCTGATACTGCAGGGCCAGGGCCAGCAAATTGCGCGCTGAAGTGTTGTCCGAGTCGAGTGCCAGTGCTTTGCGGGCGGCCATTTCCGCGTCTTTCCATTTCTCCTGCACCAGCATGGCCTCCGCCTTCACCGTATGGTTGAAGGATCCGTCGGGATCCAGGCCGATGGCCTGATCAGCGGCTGCCGAGGCGTCCCGGCCTCTGGCCAACCGGCTCAGAATCAATGAGCGCAGCGCATGGTTGAACGCATGATCGGGTTCCAGCTGGATGCATCGGTCGATGATTTCGAGGGCCTCCCTGCGGCGCCCTTCCTGGGGGAGCAGGCACAAGGCGAGTTCAATGTAAGCCTCGACCTGATCGGGAGAGGCTCCGATGGCTTGTCGGAAGTAGGCTTCCGCGTCGGGGTAGCGTCCTTGCTCGCGGAGGAGCCGACCGCGGAGAATATAGTCTTGCATTGAGGGGGGCGAGCGCTGCGGACAGGGAGAGCCGATGGGGGCTACTTTTTCAGTCCGAGGTATTCGAGGATGTCATCGTAAAAGCCGCTTTGGTTGGCGTAAAGCGCGTAGTTCTTGGCACTTTCGAACCATTTACGGGTGGAAGGTTTGACCTGTTTGCAGGCCAGCAGGAGTTCTTTCTGCGTGACCGGGACGATTTTCCCGGTCTTCATGGCCTCGGTGAGGGCGGATTCGATGGATTGGTCAAAGACCGCTTTGAGATCGGCACCAGAAAAATCCTTCGTCTTCCGGGCCAGCGCAGCCGCATCAATCCCGGTGGTCGGCTTTCCTTCGGAAAGCAGGCGAATGATTTCCTCCCGGGCGGGCTCATCCGGAGGAGGGACGAACAGAATCCGGTCGAACCGGCCCGGGCGCAGGAAGGCGCTGTCGAGATGCCAGGGCGCATTGGTGGCACCGAGGACCAGCAATCCGTCGTTGGATCCGCTGGTTCCGTCCATCTCGGCGAGGAACTGGTTGATGAGGGTCCGTCCGGCCGAGGTTCGCATGTCTTTCCGATCCGCCGCCAGCGCGTCGACCTCGTCAAAAAACAGGACACAGGGCGCGTTCCGGCGTGCCAAGGCAAAGATTTCGTGGAGCTTTTCCTCGCTTTTGCCGATCCACATGTCGAGGATCTGGTGCAGTCCGATGGAGAGAAATTTGGCTTTGATTTCCCCCGCCGTAGCTCGGCTGATTAGGGTTTTGCCGCACCCGGGTGGTCCATAGAGGAGCACGCCTCCCCCGGCTTTTTTGCCATAGGCTGCGAACAGATCCTTGTTCTGCATGGGGTAGAGGATTTTCATGCGAATGTCCTCTTTGACCCGGTCCATCCCTCCCACCTGGGCAAAAGAAATGTCGGCTTTTTGGACAAATTCCCGCTCCATCTCGGCGTCGCTCTCTTCCTCGGAATCCAGGAAAAAATCCTCGTCTTCCTCTTCGTTTTCGTCGTCAGGATCGTAATACGCTCCTGCTTGGGAGTCTCCCGCCGCCTGCGGTCGAATGCGGCCGCCGTTGCGTCGCGAGGAATCGGCCCGCCCTCCGGCCTGGTCGATGCGGGTGACCAAATCGGCGTCGGCCAACGTCGGATCGAGCGCCACGGCCTGTTCATAGTGGGATCGGGCTTCGGTGGCGTTGCCTTCCGCCAGAATGAGTTTCGCCCGGAGCATCCAGGCCGGTGCATGGCGGGGGGAATCCTGGCAGACCTGTTCCAGACGGAGGATTGCCTCGGATCCGCGGCCTTTGAGATTCAGGACATGGGCAATTCCGGTGCGGGCCTCGGGCTGGCGGGGATCGAGCGCGATGACCCTTTCATAGTAGTTCTGGGCCTCATCGAGAGAGAACTGGTCAATGCAGGCATTCGCCACCAGAAGGAGCAACGGGACATTGTCCGGGGAAGCGGCGAGAGCGGTGCGCAGGGCGTCTAGTTCCATGGGCTAATTAAGTCGTGAATTGGAAAATCGAAATCCGAATCTGTCCAAGGCAGGGCCGGATTCGAAAAAAGAACCTAATCCAGCCACCGGGCAGCCTGGCGGGCAAAATAAGTCAGGATCATGGAGGCCCCGGCCCGCTTGATGCCAGTCAGGGTCTCCACAACAATGGCCTTTTCGTCAATCCAGCCTGCCGCCGCCGCCGATTTGATCATCAGGTATTCCCCGCTGACCTGATAGGCCGCGATGGGCAGATCGAATGTCTCCGACAACCGGCGAATGATATCCAGATAGGGACCGGCGGGTTTCACCATCAGCATATCGGCGCCTTCGTCAACATCCAGGGCTGCTTCCCGGAGGGCTTCCCGAGCGTTGGCCGGATCCATCTGGTAGGTTTTTTTGTCTCCGGCTTTGGGAGCTGAATCAAGCGCCCCTCGGAACGGCCCATAGAACGCCGAGGCGTACTTCGCCGTGTAACTGAGGATGGAAACGTCCTCGTAGCCCTCGCCATCAAGCGCCTCGCGGATGGCTCCCACGCGCCCGTCCATCATGTCGCTGGGAGAAACAATGTCGGCCCCGGCCGCGGCATGGCACAGCGCCTGCCGGCACAGCACGGCGACGGTGTCATCGTTGAGAATGCGCGGTTGTCCGTCAGGATCAAACTGCACCAGTCCGTCGTGTCCATGGCTGTTGTAGGGGTCAAGGGCCACATCGGTGATGACCGCCAGGCCGGGCAGGGCGGACTTCAATGCTCGGATGGCCCGGGGAACCAGTCCCTCCGCATGGTAACTCTCCTCGGCTCCCGGCGTTTTTTGGGGTTCCGGGATGGCGGGGAACAACACCACGGCGGACACGCCATCCTCCCAAGCTGCCGTGGCTTCTGCAACCAGTCCTTCCAGACTCCAGCGCTGGCATCCGGGCATGGAGACGATGGGTTCGTCCCGCGGTCCTTCATGGAAAAAAAGAGGATATATGAAATCCGCCGGGGTCAGCAGGGTCTCCCGGACCAGTCCCCGGATGGCGGGCGTGCGGCGGTTGCGGCGAGGACGATGCGGAAGGTTCATGGGCAAGGTGGGCAGGGAGGGGGGCGGAGTGATCGTTGGATGGCAGGGAAGCGTGGCAGAAAGTCCCGGGAAGTCAGGGTATCGGAAAAGGGAAAGAGAACCGAAGCGCGCTCCGTTCAGGCCTTGCTCACTTCATACCCGTCCTTGCCGTCTTTGATGGTCCAGCCGAGTTCTGTGAGTCGGGCCCGGCAGGCATCGGCTTCGGCCCAGTTTTTGGCCTGCTTGGCCTGCCATCGCTGCTCAGCCAGCGCAAGCACTTCGGCCGGCACGTCGGATGCGACTTCCGGTTCCGGCAAAACCAGGCCCAGAGCCGAAAGAACGGCATGCAGCCCCAGCCAATCCCTCCGGAGGTCCCCGGGGGGCGTCCCGGATTTCAGTCCGCGCAGTGCGGAGAAGGTCTTGCCGAGGGCTTCGGGAGTGTTCAAATCCTGGCTCAGCGCAAGAAAGGCCGGTTCGAAAATTCCGCGATCCTCCAGTCCCAGGAGATCTTCATAGGATGGGGCGAGCGGCTGGCCCAACTGTTCCCGTAGGAATTGCTCCGCTTTGGAGAGTTTTTCCATGGCTTTCCTGGCATCGGAAAGGGATTGGAAGGTGAAGTTCAGCGGTTGGCGGTAATGGCCCGAGACCAGGGCGTAGCGGGTTTCCATCGGGGAGTGGCCATGGGTCTCGAGATCGTCGAGGGTGTGGAGGTTCCCCAAGCTCTTGGACATTTTGCCCCCGTCCACCATGAGATGGGCGATGTGGAACCAATGGGCGGCGAAAGGCTGTCCGGAGGAAGCCACACTTTGGGCGATCTCGTTCTCGTGGTGCGGAAAAATGAGGTCGATGCCTCCGGAATGAAGATCGAAGGTGTCGCCGAGATAGTGCCGGCACATCGCCGAGCATTCCAAATGCCAGCCGGGGCGACCATCTCCCCAGGGGCTCGGCCACCAGTTGGCCCCGTCTTCTGTCTTGCGGGCCTTCCAGAGGGCGAAGTCCGCGACCGAGTCTTTGTCATACTCGTCCGAGTCCACGGCTCCGCTGGCTCCGGTGCGGAGTTCCCTCGTGTCCAGGTGGGAGAGGCAGCCATAGCCGGGGAAGGATGGCACGTTGAAATACACCGACCCATCCTCGCTCCGGTAGGCGTGACCTTTCTCGATCAGTTGTTCGATCAGCGCTATTTGCTGCGGAATATGGTCAATCGCGCTCGGTTCATGGTGCGGCGGCAGCAAGTTGAGCCTGGCACAGTCGGTGTGAAAGCGGTCCGACCAGTAATTCGTGAATTCCTCCAGGGTCAATCCCTGGGCCTGGGAGTCGCGGATGGTTTTGTCGTCGACATCGGTGATGTTGCGGACATGGAGGGTGGCCATTCCGGAGAGTTCGGCGGTGCGGCGGAACACATCCTGCAACACAAAGGTCCGGAAGTTGCCGATGTGGGCCGGACCATAGACGGTGGGACCGCAGCAATAGAAGCGGAGTGTTTTGCCGTCAAGGGGGGCGAGTTCTCGAACCTCGCGTGTCAGGGTGTCGTGGAGACGCAGTGTGGGCATGAGCCTGTCACCATGGCTGTGGGGCCGGTGTTTTGCAAGTGTCGGGGTGAGGCTGGTTTGGGGCGCCAATCCTTTCCCCCATGGGCAAGTCCGGTCTGGGATTGCAGAAACCCCACATTTCGGGCAGTCTGGGTTCCATGATCCGGTGGTTTCTTGTTTTGGTTGTTCTGGGGGGATCCTGTCTTCCCGCAAAGTCCGCTGACAGGCCGAATGTGCTCTTTATCCTCGCAGACGATCTGGGGTGGATGGATCTGGGTTGTTATGGAAGCACGTTTTATGAGTCCCCGGGCATCGATCTGCTGGCTCGGCAGGGAATGCGCTTCACCCGGGCCTACACGGCCGGTTCGGTTTGTTCGCCGACACGTGCCAGCATCATGACGGGCCGTTATCCGGTCCGCACCGGCATCACCGACTACATTCCCGGGTTCAAGGCTCCCGGAGCCCGATTGAAGACCCGTCCCACCCGGCAGGAACTGGCCCTTGAGGAAGTCACCATCGGGGAGGGGATGCGAGAGGGAGGCTACCAGACGTACTATGCCGGGAAGTGGCATCTTGGAAGTGCCGGTTTTCAGCCGCATGATCAGGGCTTTGAGGTGGTCGTTGATGACGACAGCCTGGGGAATGCCGCCAAAGATCCGCTCGTGGGCGACCGCCTTACGGATGAGGCTCTGAAATTCCTGGAGCAGAGGGATTCGACGCGTCCCTTTTTCATGGTGCTGGCCTATCACGAGCCGCATCTTCCCATCTTGGCGCATCCCCGGCACATCGCTCATTTTCGTGAGAAAGCCGCTTCCCTCAGCAGCTCTGAACCGGCCGTCAGGCCTGAACGCAAAGGCCTCACGCGTCTGCAGCAGGATGTCCCGGGTTATGGCTGTGAGGTTGCGGTGCTCAATGAGGCCGTGGTCCGATTGACGGAAAAGTTGGAGTCCCTGGGGTTGGCTGGTGACACGGTGGTCGTTTTTACCTCGGACAATGGAGGGCTCTCCACCAAGGACAAGCCTGGACCGACAAGCAACCTCCCGCTCCGGGCCGGGAAAGGCTGGCTTTATGAAGGCGGGATCCGGGTGCCACTGATCATTCGGGCTCCCGGCCTGACCAAGCCGGGCACGGTGTCGGATGTGCCGGTCATGAGTACAGACTATTTTCCGACCTTTCTCGAAATGGCGGGGCTACCCCTGCATCCGGAGTGGCATCAGGACGGCCGCAGTTTGGTCCCTCTCTTGAGGGGCGGAGTCCTTGCCTCGCGGGATTTGTTCTGGCACTACCCACATTACCATGGATCCACCTGGGCTCCCGGGAGTGCGGTGCGCAGAGACCGTTGGAAGTTGGTGGAGTTCTTCGAGGAAGGTGTTGCCGAGCTTTACGATGTGGAAGCCGATCCCGGAGAGCGGCGGAACGTGATTCAAGAGGAACCCGGCAAAGCGGCAGAGCTCCGGGGGGCCTTGGAGAAATGGCGTCAGGAGACCGGGGCCTTCATTCCGACCCGTTCCTGAAGTCGCTCTGGATCAAGCCTTCGGGCTGGGGACAAACCGGGTACAGTGGCCCCTGCCTGCCACGAGTTCAGCCAGTTGCTCGGGATTCGAGCCACTGGCAATGATCGTTTCGATGCCTGCCGCGACGGCTTTTCCCACCGCCTGAAGTTTGGATTTCATGCCGCCCACAGAGTGGGAGCCCCGTTCGTCATTGGCAAAATGGAGCACCTCCTCGAGATTGTCGACCCGTTCCACGATGTCGGAATCGGCGATCGCCCCCGGACTCCGCAGTCCGGGCACCGAGGTCAGGAGCAGGAACAGGTCCGCCCGGATCAGGCACGCGACCTCGGAAGAAAGCACATCATTGTCACCGACCTTGAGTTCATAAACGGCCACCGAATCATTCTCATTGATGATGGGGATCACCGGGCGGAAACGCAGCAAATGGTCCATCGTGGTGACGATATTGGCCCGCCTTTTCTCGTCGGTGATGTCATCGTGGGTCAGCAACAGTTGCGCGACTTTCAGTTGATACTGGGTGAAATGGCTTTCGTAAATATGCATCAAACGGGCTTGGCCGGCAGCCGCGCATGCCTGGAGCATCCCCGTTTCATCGGCTCCCGGCCGCTGGTTGAGGCCGAACGTCGGGAGGCCGGCGGCCACCGCTCCACTGGAGACCAGGATGATCTGGTGTCCGGCGGCATTCAGATCGGCCACCGCCTGCACGATCCGGGCGATCATGGCGTGGTGAAGGCTGATCGAAGTGTCCCGGCTCAGGGTTAGAACCCCGGTGCCGATTTTGATGACGATTTTTTTGGGGGAGACAGTGGACACTCAGTGTGGGAGTTGAAAGGTCGCGACATTATTGCTTGCATGGCGGAGTGTAAAGAGGCAGTTTAACGGCCCGCTTGACCAGAGACGTTCTTGTCCTTGGTTCCAAGCGGGTGACCTGTCTCACCGCAGGGCACTGTAATTGCACCCGTAGTTCAACGGATAGAATGACGGCCTCCGAAGCCGTAGATACAGGTTCGATTCCTGTCGGGTGCACCACCTTCCCGGTGCATTCCATGGGGCCGTTGCTTTTCGCTCTTCCGGCCTACTTGTCCCTGCCTGGCAGGGCATTTTTGGTAATTTTAGAGAAAGCGATAAAATTTATTGTATTCGCTTCGAGAATTTGAGAAAAATCTCAAATGAGGGCGCCTTTTCTTTGATTAAAAGGCATTTTTTGTTAAATTATATAAAATGAAAGCAAAGTTTGATGTTTTTGTGGAGCGATGCGATGTCGGTCTTGGCCTTTTTGCCGCCCGGTCTTTCCGCAAAGGGGAATGCGTAGTTGTGTTCGAAGGGCCGTTAGTGGAAGGGCATGAGGGGCGGCTCCTTTCCGATGCGATCCAAATTGGTCCTGAGGTTTACATCGACCCTGTGCCTCCCGGTAAATACGTCAATCATTCCTGCAATCCCAATGCAGGTTTGGTCAACAATGTGTATCTGCATGCTCTTCGGGATATTCCAGAAGGAGCGGAGATCCGTTTCGATTACTCGACCTCCATGGGGGAATCCTTTTGGACACTGGAATGCGCCTGCAATTCGCCAGAGTGCCGTGGCTTGGTAGCGGATTTTGTCCAACTGCCCCCTGAATTGAGGGCAAAGTATCTGGAAATGGGCATCGTTCAGGATTTCATCAAGCAGGGCTTGAGTCGAATCCCTCGAAAATTGTCGGCCTGAGTGCTTTCTTTCCGGTGATTTCTTGGTCCGCCGGACCTTGCCTCTCACCAGTGATATCCAGAATCGGATGTCATCGGCGGATTCTATCGATATCGCCAGCCTGGAATATTTTTCTAAGTATTGAAAGTATTCCAACCATAATTAATCAAATTAATTTGACATTTTTATGAAAAACCATAGATTCTATTAAAAATAGGATTTATGGAACCTCGTCTTTTTCTTCAAGCCAACCATCTCGGGGTCGGGGTCTACGCTAGAAAGTCTTTTGAAATCGGAGAAGAAATTCTCGTTTTTCACGGGATGGAAGTTTTCGGCAAGGACGCGGCAGCGTCGCCACACACCCTGCAAATTTCGAGCTACGGGTATCTCGACGTCGATCCTCCGGGGAGATACGTGAACCATTCCTGCCTGCCCAATGCGGGCATCACTGCCGGGAATACTTTGATTGCCATTACTCCGCTCCATGCGGGCATGGAAATCACCTTTGACTATTCCACGACCAT
This sequence comes from Akkermansiaceae bacterium, assembly GCA_024233005.1. Taxonomy (GTDB): domain Bacteria; phylum Verrucomicrobiota; class Verrucomicrobiia; order Verrucomicrobiales; family DEV007; genus JACKQE01. The sequence goes on from JACKQE010000009.1 coordinate 23,303, forward strand.
GATGGCGGAGAATACTTGGCTCATGGAGTGTGCCTGCGGGGCCAAAAATTGCCGAGGTCTGATTGAAGATTTCGACCGGCTGCCCTTCAATTTGCAGAACCACTATTTCAAACTGGGAGTGGTTTCTGATTTCGTGGCCGAACGGCTTGGGCGACAGACCCGTCATCAACGGCTTCACCGGATGCTCGTCAATCAGGCGCTGCGCTCCCTTCCTTTCCCAGATCAAGGGAACCTCGCCGACACCAAGCCATCGCACCAGGACCCATACTATGAAAACTACCGATAAGAAAAACCCGTTCCGAAGGCTCCTCCTTCTGGCATGCTGTCAGCTGCTGGGTCTCCTCATGGCCGCCTGCGGTTCGAAAGATAAGGCGGGGTCGACAGCTGGGGAGCATGCTCCCGATCAGGAGACCACGCTCACCGTCTACACTTGGGGTGATTACTTTGCTCCTCCGGTGCTGGAGCGCTTCACGGAAACAACAGGCATCAAAATCGATTACCAGGTGTTTGAAAACACCGCTGAATTGATCGGCAGGGTGCGATCCTCGCCCGGGAAATTCGATGTCATCATTGCGGATGATTCCGTGATCGCTTCCATGCGGGACCTCAGCCTGCTCAGCAAGCTCGATCTCGGGGAAATTCCCAACCGTGCCCAGTTGGACGAAAAGTTCACCGGACTGCCTTTCGATCCCAAAAATGAGTTGAGCCTTCCCTATGCATGGGGGACCACGCTCATCACCTACCGGACGGACAAAGTGGATGGACAGCCTGACTCTTGGGATCTTCTTTGGGACGAACGATTCAAAGGCAAGATCATCATTCTTGACGAAGGTTATGAAACGCTCGGCATGGCATTGCTTCGCCGTGGCTTCTCCTTGAACACAGAGAATCCGCGGGAAATCGAGCAGGGCCGCAATGATCTGTTGGAATTGTTTTCCCGTCAGGATGTCCGGATGGGGGACTATGAAATGGTGCGTGCGGAACTGAAAGCCGGCACTTGTTGGGTGGCGATGAATTACAGCGGCGATGCCGCGCTGGATGCGGAGAACATTCCCAATGTGGATTTCTATGTCCCCAAGGAGGGGGCCCCACTCTGGGTGGACAGCTTTGCCATCACACGGGATTCCAGAAAACGGGAAGCCGCCCATCAGTTCATCAATTTTCTGCTGGATCCGGTCCAGGCTGCCGAAAACACCAATTTCACCTATTACTCCACTCCGGTGAAGGGAGCGCTACCCCACGTCACCCCTGAAATAGCGGGAGATGAGCGGATTTTCCTGCCCAAGGAGGTGATGGACCGTTCCGCTTTCTACGCCCCTGGAAAATCTGAGAGAAATTTGCTCATCAACACGGTGATGACAGAAATCAACAAGGTTTGGCAGGCCAGGAAAAATACCGGAAGCGCGGAAACTGCCTCCGCCATGGATCAGAACAAAGAAACCGTGGAATCAACCAAGTAGGCTGGCAAAGCTGGCACAGGCGGAAAATATTCCAGTGAGATCCCGGGAAACCAGCATAGGCAGAAAAGTGGGAATGACCATGGTTTTGGCCGTGGTTATCCCCGTTATTCTGTTTGGCGTCGCGGAGTCTTACCACATGTATCGAACCCTGCAGGGAGCGGAAGAAAAGCGGGCTTGGGATCTCGTCACGGAAATCAGCAGGCAGACTAGCTACCTCATGAGAACTCTCACGAGGAATCTGCACCCCATCACGTCCAATCCCATCCTCCGGGATGGGCATCTCGATGACGACAAGTTGCTGCGGGAAATGAACCGCCTCGTGGATGATTTTGCGCTCTACCGGGACATTTCGCTCTACAATCCGGAAGGGTACCTGACGTGTTCGACCTCTCCGCGATTGCCGGAGTTCAAGGAAACCACGACCTGGTTCCGGGAAGCAACGGAGGGGGCGCTGGTGGTTTCCACTCCCCAGTTTGATGTGGGCCAGACGACTCCCAATCTGTGGGTCTATGTCCCAATGAAGGACGATCTCGGGGCCCTCAGTCATATCGTCAAGGCCCGGATCCCATTTTCGGCCGTGTCCGAGTTGATCGAGGAGGTGAGATTTGGCAAGACAGGGCACATGGTCCTGCTCGATGGCTCGGGAAATCTCATTTGTGGACCCGGTTCGGAAAATGGGTTCCGGCGTTTTGACGAAGCGCATGACGCCGCGTCCTGGGCCATGAATCCTGGCATCGATTACACCGATGCGTCCGGGGTTCGGTATTCCGTGTTCGGCCAAATCATGGGGAAGTCTCAGACCTTGGTCGGCGAACCCTGGACGCTGTTGCTCCTCCGTTCACGGGATGAAATCAACGGTCTGGTGGTGGGGGCTTTGGAATACCAAATCGCCGGCGGACTCTTTGTGCTGCTGTTCAGCATCGGACTGGGCTGGATGTTGGCCCGCAACATTTCTGCCCCCATCACGAATGCGGCAAGGGCGGCGGCAGAGTTTGGCATGGGCAATCAGGACGCCCGAATTCCGCTTTCCCCAATTAAGGAGGTCAACATTCTGTCGGAAGCCTTCAATCACATGGCTCACGAGGTGATCGAGGTTCGCAAAAACCTGGAAGCCAATGTCTGTGAACGCACCGCCAATCTGGAGGCATCCGAGCGGCAACTTCGAGAAACCAGCGCCCAGTTGCGGGCGGCTTACGAAGCCACCCGCGAGGCGATTCTGGTGGTGGCAAATAACGGAGTGATTGTGGCTGCCAACCGGCATTTTGAAGAGTTCTTCGGCATTGATGCGCAGGAGACCATACATTCGGCCCTGGATGATGTGAAATTCCAAGTGATGTCCCATCTGGCGGCAGACGATCGGTTTGAGGACAAATGGGAGCGCCTCGTAGGGAATGAGGTTTCCCCGGAGGTCGATGATGAGTGGGTACTTGTGAATCCGACCCGGCGATTGCTCAAAGCCTATTCCGCGGCCATCAGGACCGAAGAAGGCCATAACACGGGACGCCTCATCATGTGGTACGACATCACGGAGGAGGAGGAGCTCCAGAAGGAACTTCAGGAAGCCCAGAAGATGGAGGCTGTGGGTCGTCTGGCAGGAGGGGTGGCGCATGACTTCAACAATCTCCTTGCCGCCATCAGTGGCAGCATCAGCCTGGCCCAGAACGAAATGGAAGAGGGGAATACCGCGGAAGTGAAGGATCTCCTCAATAATGCCTCCACTGCCGCCGCCGGAGGCAAGGAGCTCGTCCGTCAGTTGTTGGGCTATTCCCGCCGCAGCAAGCTCACCCTGGCCACATGGGCTCTGGATGAGTTGTCCAATGAACTGCGCAGCCTGCTTGGCCGGACGATCTCCCCGCTGGTTCGGATCGAAGTGGAATCGGCTCCCCAGTTGTGGCCGGTCAAGGCGGACCGCAGCCGGATTCACCAAATCCTCATGAATCTGTGTGTCAATGCGGTGGATGCCTTGAAGGGAAAACAGGATGCCCGGATCGTCATCAAATCGGATAACTTCCCCCAATTGACGCCGCCCGGCACCGACAAACGTCGTAAACAGGACTTTGTGAGGCTGCAAGTCATCGACAACGGCTCGGGGATTCCCAAGGAAGTCCGGGACCAAATGTTCGAACCTTTTTTCACCACCAAATCGGAAGGGCACGGCACCGGCCTGGGACTTGCGACCTGCCTCGGCATTGCCAAACAGCATGGTGGTTGGATCGAGTGCGATTCCATCGAAGGGCAGGGGACCACCTTCTCCGTTTTTCTTCCCCGGGGACTGCAGGAGGACATTCCGCTCAGAGTGGAGGAACCATCCGGTGTGGAAAAAACCAAGGCCCAAGACGGGGAACACATCCTCATTGTCGACGATGATCTGCTGGTCCGGATGGTTGCCGAAAGAACCCTGTCCTCGGCGGGATACTCGGTTAGCACGGCGGGGGACGGTCTTGAAGCGCTGGAGTTTTTCCAGGAAAACCCGAAAGCCGCCGACCTGGTGCTGCTCGACTTGACCATGCCGAGAATGTCAGGACCTGAAACAATGCAGCACATCAGGGAAAAATATCCCGATGTGCCCATCATCATCTGCAGCGGATTCCTCATGGACCTGCCGAGCTTCCGGAGCGAGCATGGCGTCACTCCGGAAGATCATATCCAGAAGCCCTACGATCTCAATGACTTAAAAGTCATCGTCCGCCGGGTGATCGACCAGGCGGAGAAAAAGCGCTCCGCCAAGGCGGCGGCGGCGGCCGCTTAACCGGCGGCCGGGTTCAGCTCTGCTTGCTCTTGTCGAACTGGGCGTCGAAGACAATGTTCGACGATGGGAAGTCGATGCTTCGCACGTATTCCGCCGACTCCGTGGCACCGTGTTCCCGGTCCATGCCGCCATCTTCCCATTCGACGGAGAGGGGACCGGCATACCCGATGTCATTCAAGGCCCGGATGACTTTTTCAAAGTCAATGTCACCGCGGCCCATGGATTTGAAATCCCAGAAGCGCTTGCGGTTGTGGAAGTCCACGTGCCCGCCAAAGACACCGACTTCGCACAGCTTGTCGCTCCAGGCGACGTCTTTCATGTGGACGTGATTGATCCGGTCGGCGAACCGGTAAATGAACTCAACATAGTCGACCCCTTGGTATCCGAAATGGCTGGGATCGTAATTGAACCCAAAGGCGGGATGGCCCCCAAGCGCGGCCACGGCCCTTTCGGCGCTGGCAATGTCAAACGCAATCTCGGTGGGGTGCACCTCCAGACCGAACTTGATGCCGTTGTTTTGAAACTCGTCCATGATCGGACCGAAACGCTCCGCGAAGTCATCGTAACCGCGCTGGATCTGGCCGGGAAGCACCGGGGGGAAACTGTAGAGGAGATGCCAGATGGAACTGCCGGTGAAGCCATTGACCACCCCGACGCCGAACTCTTTGGCGGCCCGGGCAGTGGCTTTCATTTCAGCGGCGGCGCGCTGCCGGACGCCCTCGGGATCGCCATCGCCCCAGATGTAGTCAGGAATGATCTGTTGATGCCTGGCATCGATGTTGTCGCAGACACACTGACCGACGAGGTGGGTCGAGATGGCGTGGAATTGGGCTCCGTGTTTGGCCAGCAGCTCCCGCTTCGCCTGACAATAGGCCGCATCAGCCTTGGCGACTTCAAAGTGATCGCCCCAACAGGCCAGCTCCACTCCGTCGTAGCCGAAAGACTTGGCCTTCTGGATGATGGTTTCTGCGGGAAGGTCGGCCCACTGGCCGGTGAAGAGGGTGACGGGTCTGGCCATGTCTGAGTGGTCTTGGGTTGGGGGATTTCTGTGAAATGGGTGCGCTCTTGTACCCCTTTTTGCCCGGAGGATCAAGTCCGGATTGGGCGGAGCGGCGGGCTCACTTTCCTTTGAGGGTGTCCAGGTAGGCCAGGACATCCCGCATTTCCCGTTTCGTGAGGAGTGCCGTCATCGGCGGCATGGCTGAAACGGGCGGGGTGCGGCTGGCAATGTCGGCAACGGGGATTTTCTTCTGGATCAGCTCCGAGGCATTTTCTGGATTCGGCACTTTGAGAGTGATGTTCTGCGGATTTTCTTCCATCATGGTCCCGCCCAGGGAGGTGCCGTCCTTCAGGGTCACCAGCATGATGCCATAGCCCGGCACCACCACCGCGCTGGGATTCACCAGGGACATCAGCCGGTAATCCGGTGGTTGGCGTTTCGCGATGTCGCCGAGATCCGGGCCGGCTTCCCCGCCTTCGCCGCCATTTACCCGGTGGCATTTGGCGCATTGGGCGGCGGCATGCGTGTTGAAGATTTCCCGTCCCCGGTCGGCATCCCCTCCGGCCAACGTGGGACGGTAGGCGGCGAGGGGATCGGCCGGATCGAGTGACTGGTTCCAGCGGTCGAGATGGGCCTTGATGTCAGGCTCCCCGCGTTCTGCCGCTGCTTCGAGGAGATCCAATCGGGAACCTTCGGGTTCGCGTCCCGCCTGCAGATCGTCGAGCGCTGTGGCAAACCATTGGGAGGCGCGCTCTCCGGGGACCTTGGCGAGCAGTGCGTGGGCATTCTGGCGGTCCCGCAGATTGCCGGTTTGGCCAAGCGCCAGCGCCGCGGCGAGGCCCCGGTCGGGATCGGAACCCAGAAGCACTTTGACCATTTCCGCCCGCAGGACAGGGGCTTGATCCTTGAGCAGGCCATCGATCATCGGTGCCAGCAGGTCGGCATTGCGGGAGGCGAGCAGGCGCAAGGCGGCGGCGCGGGATTCCGGATCGCTTTTGACATTTCCCAATTCCTTGGTCAGGAGATCCGCCGGTGCCGGGGCCTCATATTGCAGGGCCAGTTTGAGGGCCCGGGCCAGCAAATGACCTCCCGCATTATCGAAAACCTTTGAAAGTCCTTCCCTCACCACTTCCGTGATGTCCTCTCGTTGGGCCGGGTCGAGCGGACGGTGGATCCCGACCACGGCATCGACCGGAAGAGGGGAGGGCCACTCGGCGAGGGCTGCCAGGGCCTGGTCGCGGCACAGTTCCGGAAGTTTCGGATTGGCCGCGTAAGTCAGGAGACGGGCGGCGTTCTCCTTTTTGCCAAGGCGGAAATTGGCATTGAGGAGGCGGAGTTGGATGATCTGGTCGATGTGGTTTTCCGGCGGGCGGACCCCTTCACCGGAAAGGTAACGATCGAGATGGGCCGCGAGAGCCTTCTGGGCGACCAGGAGATCCAAATCGTGGATTGCCCGGATGGCCTCATACCGGATGCGTTCCTCGGGATCGTTGAGGAAGTAGCTGCACCGGGGATCTTCCCATTGGCGGAGCGTCAGGAGCACGCCCAACCGGACCGCGGCGGAAGGATCATCCACTTTCTTGAGGAGACGCTCGGTTTCATGCAGGAAAAAGAGTCCCTGAATGCAAGCGTGCCGGAGGAAGGCGTCCTGGTTGTCGTTTTCGGCGAGCAAGGCCAGCAGCGCATCCTGGGATTGGGCATTGCGGCACTTGCCGACGCCGATTGCGGCGAAGGCCCGCACCCGGAGCGAGGCGTCCTGCAGCGCGGCGATGAGATCCAGTCCGGCCTGGGGTTGGCGGGAATCGGCGAGCACTTTCGCCGACTGGGCTCGGACTTCAGCTTCGGGATCCGTGAGGAGCTTGGTGTGGAGGGAGAGCAGGGCCGGATCTTTCCGCGCCAGTTGCCCGAGGCCCCAAATCCCGTGAAGACGTTTCAACAGGGGTGCGGAGGTGTCGGCGGCCGCGGTTTCGAAAATGCGACGCGCAGCGTCACCGCCTTGGGCCGCGAGGGCAAACTGGGCGCGTTGCCGGACCCGGAGGTCGACGTGGCCCAGCATCGCGCCGAGATCCTCGGCGGACTTCGCCGCAATGTCCGAGAGGAGGAGTTCCTTGGTCGCCTGGACGGAGTCGGAAGCAGATTCTTCTTTGGAATAGAGGGAATAGATGTTGCCGAGATTCTCCTTGTACCAGCCGTTGTTGTTGAAACAGCTGAGATACATTTTTCCATCCGGACCGAATTCCACGTCGGTGTTGCCCAGTCCGACCATGAACACGTGGTGATCCCCGGACTTGAAGCCCGCGCCATCCGGCTCGGCGGTGAACGTTTCCAGATCACCCTTCGAGCCGCCAAAGTTGCAGACGAAGAAATGCCGGGCATAGCGGGCCGGCAGGGCGGTGGCCCCATAGTTGTAAACCAGCCCGGAGGGACCCCAGGAGATTTTGTCGATCGGTGGCAGCGCCCACTCGGGACGTCCTTCAAACCGGGGTTCCCACAGGCCCTCCGTCATCCAGGGATTCATGGGGATGGTTGACCGGCCGGGATGCGCGTAGTCAGGAGTCCTCACCCCGAGCTGATTGCGGAAAATCAGGAGCGCCTGGTGGCCATGGTTCCACCCCGAGCTGCCTCCTTCGAGGATGTAGACGAGACGACCCGTGTCCCAGGAGTCGGCGTCATTGTCGCAGGTGAAAAGGTTGCCGAACTCGTCGAAGGCCAGTTCTTGGGGATTGCGGAGTCCGCGGTAATATTCCTCCACGTTCGAGCCATCCGGGTCGCAGCGGAACACCGCGCCTTCCATGGGACGGTGATAGTGGCGTCCCTCCTTCGTGGTAAAACTGTAGCCGCGGTCGCCGATGCTCCAATAGAGGCGACCATCGGGACCCCAGGCGAGGCCGTGCATGTCATGGCCACTCAGGCTCATCCGGGGGCCGAAGCCGTCCTGGATCACCGTTTTGACCTCTGCGGTGCCATCACCGTCCTTGTCCTGAAGACGCCAGAGACGGGGAATGTCGGTGTAGTAGATGCTGCCGTCCTCCCCGGCGATGACGCCGATCCCTGGTCCATCAAGGGGATCCCGGAAGCCATCGGCGAAGACCGAAACCTTGTCGGCCCGTCCATTGCCATCGGCATCTTCGACGCGGATGATGCGGTCTTCATACGCCGTGTAATGCTCCATCGGGATGCGGGCCGCGTGTTTTTGATACATCGCGAGGCGGTCCGCGGTTTTCTGGATGGCGATGTCGTCGGCGAGCATGAACTGTTGGTTGCGGATGTCCTCGACCCCGTCCCGCCAGCGGTGAATCTCCGCAATGTAGAGTCGGCCCTGGTGGTCGAAACAAATCGCGCTTGGATTCTGCGTCTGGGACTCGTCCGCGAAGAGGCTGACCTGAATGTCATCCGGTTTGGTGAAATTGGCGGTCCGGATGGCGGCCTCCTGGTCGTATTCCGCTGTGGTGCGGGTGGGCCGGGGCGCGGTTTTGGCTTTGGCCGGGGTGACGTCCGCGCTGAAAAGCAGCGGGGTAGGGACCATTCCCGCGGCGAGCAACATGCAGGCGAAGGACTGGTAAAAGGAGGATCTCGGGGAAGGTGTAAGCTGCGGCATCATGGGCAGGAGGAAATGGACCCGAAATCAACGGCAAAGCGATCCCGGCGTCAATGGCGCATTGGGTGCCCGGAGCCTCCCGGGAAAGCATCGCTGAAACCGGATATTCGCGCCACCGCGAGCCATTTTGCATGGGACTCTCCGCCCCCCGTGCGGTGCTTCAATAATACATTCTGATCCCGGACATCACGGTCCACCCCTGGTAGTCTGCGTGTCCTCCCATGGTGGCATACTCCAGACCTGCCAGGAGCTTCAGTTTGTCCTGGCACAACCGGTAGTTCATGCCGAGGTAAAAGGCGTGGTAGTTGTCGCCGCGAAGAGCGGCCCCGTCGTCCACAGTGGGGCGTTCATAGCGTTTCTGCAGGTTCAGTCCTTCCGCTCCCCCCGCATTGGCATACTGGTAGCGAAAGACGGCCTGGAGCCGGTCGGTCATCTGGTAGCTGGGCAACAGCACGAGACCGAACACGTCGGGATGAGCCCTCTCGTCTCCCCCCACTCCGGCCATGACATCGGTCATCAAACCCCATGGGCCGAACCGGCTTTCGGTGTTCCACGAAACGAGGCACGCATAGGGGGACACGGCGTTGCTGTCCGGGTTCTGGTCGGATAAAAAGCTGTCCACCCGCATGGCGGTGGTCCGCGAAACATTCCACCCGGCTCGGGCACTCGCCGCGAGTCCTCCGTGCCGGGAGGGCAGGAGCAGTTCCTCGGTGAGTGCTCCCCCATAAAGGCCCCCTTCGAGCCATACCTTGTCCGAGGGGCGCCACCCGGCGACGAGGCCCCCTAGCTTGGAAATCATGAGCTGGTTCACCAGCAGCGAGCGTTCGAACGTGCGGATGAAACGGGCTGATTCCGCCCATTCGTTCGTGATTTTGGCCTTCTGCTTGCCCAGGATGAGATAAAAATCTTTGGAGGGCTCCCATTTGAGGCTGATTTCGTCGAAATCCTTCAGGAACGGGGCGGAGTGGTCGAAATCGGTCCTCAGGCTGGCCTGGGTGAAAAATTCCCAATGCTGGCAGAAGGCGGTCTTGAATCCGGCCCGCCAGCGGCGGTTCTCCCACAGGGTTTCCGCTCCGTGATTGGAGTCAGCGGCGACAAATTGCCCCTGGTAATGCCCGATGACGCTGAATGACTGGAGGACCGGCGCGGCAGGGTCGGAATAAAGGGCTCCCTGATCAAAGGTCCGGCAGAAGTCCCACGGCTTTTGCGCCACCGGAGCGCTGTCATTGATGACAATGGCATCTCCCGCGCCGGCGATTCCGGCCAGCAGGACTTGCCATGCGACGCCCAGCACGGCGCTCCTGAGGAGGCCGCCACATCGGAGAGGATGGGAAGGGCACGGCACTGGCCATTTCTCCCTGCAGAACCTGTCCCCGTCAAGGAGCCGTTGGAGCCTGGTCTGGAGGAGACGGCCGATGCAAAGTGTCCCCAGACCAAAGGTAGAGAGGTGGATTTTCCGAATTTCCGACCTTTGGAGACTCCAATGGTCGTCTTCTATCCCCTCAATGAAAGCAGGAGGGGGCAGGGGGACCAATGGCCCCTCTGTACGGCAAAACAGAGCCCCCGGACAACCGGAGGCTCTGTCGAACCAAGCTGCTCGTCAATGAAGTGAGGAAGCAGAAGAAGCTAACAACCAGAACTCAATAATACATGCGGATACCCGTCATGTAGGTCCAGCCGCTGTAGTCGGCGGGACCGCTCATGGTGGCATATTCCACACCGGCCATGAGTTTGAGCTTGTCTTTGCAGATGCGGTAGTTGGCACCGAGGTAGAAGGCGTTGTAGCCATCGCCATAGGTGGAGAAACCGTCGTTGACGGCCGGGCGCTCATAGCGGCTGCGGAGGCGGAGGCCTTCGCTGCTGTCGGCGCTGGCATACTGGTAGCGGAACACCGCCTGAAGTTTCTCGGTGATTTCGTAGGTGGGCATGATCACGACGCCGAAGGCATCGCTGTGGTGCTGGTCATCGGTGCCGGTGGCAAAGATGAGGTCGGTGATCAGGCCGAACTTGCCGAATTGACTCGCGGAGTTCAGGGAGAACACATTCTGGTATTCTTCGACGCCGCCGCTGGCGAGGCTTTCCTTGTCCTGGTCGGCATAGAAGTAGTCGAAACCAACCTTGGTGCTTTCGGTGACTTTGTAACCCACCTTGGCAAGGACGGAGATGCCGCCGTTGAAGTCAGGCAGCGTCCAGTCGTCGTCAATGGCACCTTCAAAGATGCCCAGATCGTAGGAGAAATCACCGACTTTGCCACCCACCGCGACACCACCGAGTTTTTCGGGGCGAACCTGTTCCACGAGCAGGGAACGCTCGAAGGTCAGGATGTTGCGGGAGGAGGTGGACCATTCGTTGGTCACCTTCGGCTTGAATTTGCCGACCTGAACGTAGAAGTCCTTGGTGGCTTCCCACTTGATGGACACTTCTTCGACATCTTCAATGAAACGATCATCCGAATGGAAATCGGTCTTGAGGTTGAATTGTCCGTCAAATTCGAAGTCATGGAGGAACTTTGCTTTGATGCCGGCACGCCAGCGGCGGTTTTCCCAGTCGGTGTCCGAACCGTGGTTCGAGTCCGAGGAATACCACTGCCCCTGGTAGCGGCCGATCAGGGCGAGCTCCTGGAGAAAGGGATTGCTGTCGTTTTCGTAGAGTGTGGAGTTGTCAAAGAGGTTGCAGATCGTCCAAGGTTTTTCGACGACCGGCGCTTTGTCACACACCACGGCTTTACAGTCATCACCTGCGACAGCACTTCCGGCCACGAGGGCGGAGGCACCGGCGAAGGCAGCCATTTTGATGAGGGTGTTCGGTTTTATCATGTGAGTAGATTGCCAGTTGAGTTAGTGTTGGGCGTCCCCCGTTAGTTGTATCTTTGCTAGAGGGCAAATTGTTGAATGTGACATTTTGGTCACAAGCTTTATGCCTCCGTTTTGACGAGCCCATCAGACCATTCCGTGCGGGAATCGTCAAAAAGGTTAATGTGACAATTTTTCAGCTTTGGAAGGCCATGCTTCCTTCCCCTGCGTGGCCGAAGTTCGTCGAGCACCGGCAACTGGACCTGGTCACACCAGTCCTCCCCGGGCAATCCACGCGTCTCCCTCAGTTTGGAAGTTTATGGATTTGGGGAGGATAAAATTCAGGGCATTCCCACAGCCATGGCCGACCTCTTTCCCATGCTCGTTCGAACCAAATACCCGAACCATGAGGACGCCGCGGAGGACGGTGGGGCCTCCGACGGTTGGGGCGTCTCTTCCGGCTTGCGGGTCAGTTGGAGAGCCGCGGAACGGGGAGCCAAGGATTGTCGATACTGGGAAGGCAGGATCCGGCTGCGTTCCGGCCGCTCCTCACTGGGGCGGCGGAGTGGGGGGCAGCGCTCCTGACTTTTTCTTGTCCTCAAACTCCCGCTTGGCTTCGCTTCCGTAGGGATTCACCGGCATCAGGTAGCCGGAGAGGGGGGCACGGCGGAAGGCCTCGTCCGGTCCGTAATTTTGCGCCAGATAGGTCACGATCTTGGATTCGGTCTCCTGCGTGAGCGGCCAGAGACCTCCCGACTTTTGCATCCAGCGAATCGTTTCGGTCCAGGTGGAGGCATTCCCTTTCTGACGCAGATACTGCTGAGGGGAATGGCATACTGTGCAGTGGATTCTAACGAGTTCCCAGTTCTCGGCCATTTTCATCCCGGAAACCGGATCCAGCGCTGGTGGCGCGACGGCGGGTTTTTCCTCGGCCCCCCCCGGCGCCGCCAGCATCATCCATCCCAGTGGCAACAGCAGCAGTGTTTTCAAGGCAACGTGTCTCATGGCGGCAACAATCAAACGGCTTGGACGGCAATGCGGTGGCAGGCGTTGTTCAGGTACCCTTTGGGATTCCACCCCGGAACCAACATCGGTTGGCTTTGGCCGTGGCTGTCCACCGCCCGGGACCAAATTTCGTAGTAGCCTTTTTTGGGGAAGCGGACTTCGGCATGCCAACGCTGCCAAGCCAGGCGGTTCACCGGTTTCTTGAGGTCGGCCTTGGTCCAGGTGACGCCGAAGTCAATGGAAACATGCACTGCGCTGACTTCCAAATCCCCCGCCCAGGCATGGCCCCTGCAGGCCAGAGGCTTGCCCAGTTCGTGACTGATGCCGGATTGGGGGAAGGTCACAATCGATTTCACGGGCATCGATTCGATGATCACCATGTCCTCCTCGGGAACCTTGGTGCCGGGGGCGACAGGATACTTGGGCACCTTGTAGGAATCCCCCCCCATTTTTTCACCATCATGCACGCGGTCGCGGATCTCGAGTTTGGTGAGCCATTTGCCGGAAGTCGAAGCCGGCCAACCTCCGGTCACCATGCGGAGAGGATGGCCGTTCTGCAGGGGAATGTCTTCCCCGTTCATGGCAAAAGCGATCAGCGACTCGTCTTCGAGCGCCTTGTGCATGGGCACCCCGCGGGAAATGGATTCCTTCTTGGGATCTCCGGAAAGATGGGTGTCGGCTCCATGGTAGCCGACATACACCGCATTTTGGCGGATCCCGCAACTTTCCAGCACGTCCCGCAGGCGCACTCCGGTCCAGCTGGCACAGCCCACCGCCCCGATCGTCCACTGGTTGCCATGGGTGGGGGGATTGAATTCACTGCGGCCGTTTCCGCCGCATTCCAGTTGGATTTGGTAGGTATAGTGCTGGAATTTGGCCTTCAATTCCGGCAGGGTGAATTTGGTGGGGCGTTCGCAGGCTTCTCCGGCGATTTCCAAGGTCCACTGATTGGGTGAAATCGACTCGGGCAGGGGAGTGAGGCCGTTGTTCCGGACAAAGAACCGCGAAGCCGGGGTGATGTCATCATCGAGGAAATGGGCGGGCGTTTCCGCATTGATGGGCCGGTCATTCAAGATCAGGAGGCCATCCTTGCCCGGGATGGTGAACGGAACATTGCTTTGCGCGAGGGCCGCGGGAATCAGTCCCCCTGGCATGTGGTCCGAAAACACGATTTCAGCTCCGACGGCCGCCGTCATGGCGGACAGTCCCATCCCCTTGAAAAAGCCACGACGGCTCAGCGGATCGGTCTTTCTTCCCCAAACGGTTGCATCCGCCGCCTCTCCAGACCGGGCGTAAATCTCATGGAGTCCCTGCTCCTCGGCAGGGGAGGGCGATTCAGAAGAATGAGGGGCTTTCATGGTTACTATTGTTGACCAAAGACCAAGGATACACAACCCGCGTCATTGCGAACAGGCAAAAGATGGGTTTTGGTCCTGATCATCAACCGGAAAGGATGTCCGGTTCAAGCGAGGCGGCGCTTTCACGGGTGATGCCCAGCGCTTCCTGATGGGGGAGACGGCTGCAGGGAGCCGGCGATGAATTGCCTAGGATCATGGAATTTGGCACCATTGCGGAGCTGACGGGTCTGGACGGCAGGGCGGATTTCTGTCAGGGTGGATTTTTCGGATGGTGCCCCCTGTTTTTCTTCTTGAGGAATTGGGACCGGGGAAGCCGGATCCGTCACGGATTCTGCCGGAACATGGTGATCCCGGCAGAGTTTTCTCTTCGTGTAATACCCCTTACTTATTGTCTCATTTCCCCGTCCCCATGAAAGTGATGCTGCGATCGTTGGTCTGTTTCTGTCTTTTGGCTGTGGTGCTCCCGTTGCGGGCGGCGGATGAGGAAGGGTTCCAGGCTTTGTTCAACGGCAAGGATCTCTCCGGATGGGATGGCAATCCGGAACTGTGGTCCGTCGAGGAAGGGTGCATCACCGGCAAGACGACCGGTCCTGAGCAACTCGGATACAACCAGTTTCTGATTTGGCGGGGGGGCACGGTGAAGAACTTCGAACTCCGGGTGAAGGTGAGGCAGGCGGGGAACAATACCGGGATCCAATACCGGAGCCGGGAACTTCCGGAGAATGGCAGATGGTCGATCGGTGGCTATCAGTGCGATATTCATCCCGCCACCCCAAACAATGCCATGGTCTATGAGGAGCGGGCCCGCGGCATCATCGTTCAGAACGGCCAGAGTGTGGTCGTCGATCCCCAAGGGGTGCGCTGGCTCGTCGCGGAGCACGAGCCGGTCGCGGTGGACATCGCGGAATGGCATGAATACACTGTCATCGCCCAGGGGAACCATTTGATCCACAAAGTGGACGGAAAAATGACGATCGATCTGATCGATCACGAGGCAAAAGCCCGCGCGCTGGAAGGGCTGCTCGCGTTCCAAATCCATCGCGGCCCCGCCATGAGGGTGCAGATCAAGGACGTGATGCTCAAGGAACTCCCTGAAGGTGGTCTGGAACCGTTTGCCAAAACCAACATTCCCAGTGATGCCCAGGAGATCAAGAAGCCCGCGCCGGCCGCCGCCAAGGGCAAAGGACAACCCCCGGTGAAGGCGAAAGGGAAGGGGAGCCCGGCGCCCGCCGCGAAGGCTCCGGCCAAAGCTCCGGCCAAAGGCCCCGCAAAAGCAAAACGACCCGACGCGGTCGGTCCCGCGATCGGAGAGAACAAAGCCACTCCGGTTTCCCGGATCAAGGTGCCGGAGGGTTTCAGGGCGGAGTTGCTCTATTCCGTGCCAGGAGGGGAACAAGGATCCTGGGTGGCACTCTGCAATGACGACAAAGGCCGCATTTATGCCTGCGACCAATACGGAGACCTCTACCGGTTCTCCCCGCCAGCCGCAGGCAAGCCCTTGCTGGCGGCGGACGTGCAAAAGGTTCCGGTCCAGATCCGTGCCATCAATGGGATGACCTACGCCTACGGCGCCATTTATGCCGGCGTCAATGACTACGAGCAAAAGGCACCGAGCGGACTCTACCGGATCACCGACAGTGACGGGGACGACCAACTGGACAAGGTGGAGCTGTTGCACGCGTTCGACTCGAAGAGCGACCACGGGGTGCACAAAGTGGTCAAAACACCTGATGGCAAGGGACTGTTCATCGTCTGCGGGAACAACGCGGTTATTTCCGATGGTTATCTGGACGGGACCTCGAAGTCTTCCCCGGTGGCGAAGCTCTGGGGCGACGATCATCTCCTTCCCCGGATGCCCGATGGCCGGGGGCACAACCGATCGGTGCTGGCCCCCGGCGGAATCGTCTACCGCACCACGCCGGATGGGAAAGAGTTTGAAATCTACGCCTCCGGCTTCCGCAATATCTACGGGGCCGGTGTCAACAAGGACGGCGAGTTGTTCACTTATGACGCGGACATGGAATATGACTTCAACACGCCGTGGTACCGTCCCACGCGAGTCTGCCATGTCGTCAGTGGAGCGGAGTTCGGCTGGCGCAACGGGGCCGGGAAGTATCCGGAATTTTATCCCGACACCCTGCCTCCGGTGCTCAACATCGGTCCCGGATCGCCCACCGGAACGACCTTCGGGTACGGGGCGAAGTTCCCGTCCAAGTACCAGAAGGCGTTTTACATTCTCGACTGGAGCTGGGGCCGGCTCTATGCCGTCCATCTCGACGAAAGCGGGGCCAGTTACACCGCCACCAAGGAGGAGTTCGTGACCGGCTCTCCCCTGCCACTCACCGATGTCCTGATCCATCCGGAAGATGGGGCGATGTATTTCACCATCGGTGGGCGCAGGGTCCAGTCCGGACTCTACCGGGTGAGCTATGTCGGTAACGAGGACACTTCCCCCATCGATCTGACCCCGGAAGCCACTCCGGAGCGTGCCTTGCGCCATCAACTGGAGGCCTTCCATGGCAGGGTCGATCCCAAGGCCGTCGACACCGCTTGGCCGTATCTGGACAACAAGGACCGCTTCATCGCGTGGGCCGCGCGCATCGTGCTGGAGCACCAACCCGCTTCCGGATGGGCCGACAAGGCGTTGACTGAATCCGAGCCTGCCAAGCAACTCCCCGCGCTGCTGTCTCTGGCCCGTTTGACCGGCCAGTGCCCGGATCACCGCACCTCGGGGGCTGAGCCGGACGCCGCCCGGCGCGATCAGATTCTCGGCGCCCTGCTCAAGCTCGACTTTGCCAAACTGCCGCTGAACCAGCAAGTGGAGTTTGTCCGCCTCACTGAGATCGTGCTGCACCGGTTTGGCAATCCCGGCGAGGCCACCGTCGCCGCCATCATCGAGAAACTCGACGCTTCCTTCCCCTCCGACAGTTTTGAACTGAACTGGCTTCTCTGTGAAACCCTTGCCTACCTCCAGGCGCCCAACACCGCCGCCAAGGGCATGGCTTTAATCGCCTCGGCGCCCAGCCAGGAGCCTCAGATGGAATTCGCCCGCAGTCTGCGCTTTCTGAAAACCGGCTGGACTCCGGAGCTGAGGACGCTGCAGCTCGAGTGGTTCCTCAAGGCGGCGAACTACAAAGGCGGGGCGAGCTTCGACAAATTCATCGAATTCATCCGCAATGACAGTCTCGCCACCTTCACAGAGGCGGAGAAAACGCAGCTTTCCGGACTCATCGCGAAAAAGCCGGAACGCAAATCGCTGGTGGAGAATGTCGGCGCCATGTTTGCCGGACGCACCCCCACGATATGGACGCTGGAGGAGTTGAGCGCCGCCGCGAACACCGGACTCAAAGGGCGGGACTTTGAGAACGGTCGCAGGATGTTTGGGGCCGCGGCCTGTTTCGGTTGTCACCGTTTTGGCAATGCCGGGGGGATGAACGGTCCGGACCTCACCGGTGCGGGAGGACGCTATAGTCCGCATGATCTGCTGGACCAGATCATCAATCCCAGCAAGGTGATCAACGAACAGTTTGCCCCCATCGTGGTGACCAAAAACGACGGCACTGTTGTCTCTGGCGTGGTGGTCAATCTGAGCGGCGACAGCGTCACTCTGAACACGGACCTCACCGATCCCAATCAGCGCACCAACGTGGACCGCAAGGAAGTGAAAAGCATCGAAACCAGCAAGATCAGCCCCATGCCGCCGATGCTCCTGATGCTGCTGAAGAAAGAGGAAATCCTCGATCTGCTGGCCTACGTGCTCAGTGGCGGGGACAAAACCAACGCCATGTTTGCCAAGTAATCGACCCTCCCGAACTCCCCTTCTTCCGGTTCCCTCCGCTGTTTCTGGCAACAGGATCCACTTCGGCGGAGTGGAATTTCCCTCCCCACCGGGGCGTGTCGCGCCCTTTCTCCAGACAACCCACCAACCCTTATGAAACCCTTCCTGACACTGGTCGCTCTTTTTTTGCTCATTGGCTTCCCTCCCTGTGGTCATGCCGCGGATGGGGGCGCCACGGACAAGGCGGTGACTCCCCCGAACATCATTCTGATCCTGTCCGATGATCAAGGGTTCAACGACTACGGTTTCATGGGGCATCAGGTGGCCCGGACCCCGAACCTTGACCGGATGGCCGCGCAAAGTCTGCTCTACACCCGGGGGTATGTCATGCCGGTCTGCTCGCCTTCCCTGGCCTGTCTGCTCACCGGAAAGCTGCCCCACGCGCATGGCATCACCGGCAATGATCTGGGCAAATCCGCGGCTTCCTCCGCGCAGGCGGCGGGAATGAAAGGGCGGTCCCCGCTGTCCCATCAATTGCTGGGAAATTCGGTGATCCTGCCCAAAGCACTCAGCGAGGCGGGCTATCTCACCTTCCAAACCGGCAAACTCTGGAATGTGACGGCCGCTGAGGTTGGCTTCACTTCCGGAATGACCAACACGGAGGGGCGCCACGGGGGCGCGGGGCTGGACATCGGCCGCAAAACCATGCAGCCCGTGTTTGATTTCATCGCAGACGCGCAGTCCCGGAAAAAGCCCTTTTTTGTGTGGTATGCGCCGATGATGCCGCACCAGCCCCACAATCCTCCGAAGGAGTATCTCTCGCATTACCAGGGAAAGGGACTGAGTCCGAAAGCCGAAAACTATTTTGCCATGGTCGAGTGGTTTGACCACACCTGCGGCGAACTGGACGCTTATCTCACGGAACAGCGGCTTCAGGAAAACACCGTGATCATTTATCTCGCTGACAATGGATGGGATCCGGAGCAGGGGAACCGGGCCAAACTTTCCCCCTATGAACTGGGCATCCGTACCCCCATGTTTGTCCGATGGCCCGGAAAGGTGGCGCCACAGCGGGATGACGAAACGCTGGCTTCCATCATAGATTTCGTTCCCTCCGTTCTGAAGATTGCCGGAGTCAAGGGGCCCTCCGATCTGCCCGGACTGGATTTGCTCGACCGGCCGGCGATGACCGCGCGGAAGTCTGTCTTTGTGGAAGCCTACACCCACGACATTGCCGAACTCGGCAAGCCCGAAAAGAGTCTGGTTTCCCGGGTCATCATCAATGGCTGGTCCAAGCTGATCGATCCCGGTCCGGTCGGTCCGGACAAGGCTTACACCTCGGCCCCCAAAACCGTCGAATTGTACGACCTTCAAGCCGACCCTCTGGAAACCAAAAATCTGGCAGGAGACCGCGCCTCGGAAGTGGAACGTCTGAGAGCGCTGCAACAAGCCGCTTGGACTCTGCAGCCGTGACGGGCGTTTTTCCACCCGCCGATGTGCCGCCATGAGAAGAATCTCCGGTTTCCTCTTGGTCATGTTGTCTGGCAGCCTGCCGGCGCCGGCCTTCACTGCGGAGCCGCGACCCAACATCATCCTCATTTATAGCGATGATCACGGCTATGCCGATCTGGGAGCCCAGGGAGTTGATTCAGACATCCGCACCCCGCACCTGGATGCGCTCGCGAGGGACGGGGTGCGTTTCCATCGGGGGTATGTCAGTGCTCCCCAATGTGTTCCCTCCCGCGCGGGAGTCATCACCGGACGCTACCAGCAACGCTTTGGGGTTGAGGACAACAGTCAGGGGCCGCTGCCGCTTGCCGAACTGACCCTTGCGGAACGCCTAAAACCGGCCGGGTATGTGTCCTGTCAGATTGGCAAATGGCACCTGGAACCGCCCCCTCGAAAAGGCGTCGGAAAAGCGTCCAAGGCAGAGAGCGAAGGGGCGGGGCGCGCATTTCTCCCCTTGGGGCAGGGGTTTGAGGAATACTGCACCGGCCCCATGAACACCCTTGTCGCCTCGCACGATCCCGGTGGAAACCGGTTGGCCAACGCTCCTCAGACTCTCACGGACAGTCGCTTCCGTTGTGTCTGGCAGGCGGATGCCGCGGTCAATTTCATTGACCGTCATGCCAAAGATCCTTTTTTTCTCTACCTGGCCTTTTTTGCTCCCCATGTGCCGCTGGAATCTCCCGAGCCTTGGTTTTCCCGAACGGATCCGACCCTGCCCAAAGAGCGTCGTCAAGCCCTCGCGATGATCGCCTCGATGGATGACGGCATTGGCCGGATCCGTGCCAAGCTGGGTGAACGGGGCATCGACAAGAATACGCTCCTCTTCTTCATCGGAGACAACGGGGCTCCCACCAAGGAAGGTGCCTGGGACGGTTCCCTCAATCTGCCCCTGGTCGGGGAAAAAGGCATGCTCACCGATGGCGGGATCCGCGTTCCTTTCATCGCCGCCTGGCCCGGCACCCTTCCTGCCGGGATGACCTACGAAAACCCCGTCATCAATCTCGATGTCGCCGCCACCGCCGTGGCGTTGGCCGGTCTGCCCCAGGATGACACCTTGGACGGGGTGAACCTGGTGCCCTATCTGCTCGGTGAGACGGCAGGCGAACCGCATGCCGCCCTTTTCTGGCGCTGGCGCTCCCAGGCCGCCATTCGGGCGGAGCATTGGAAATACATCCGGGTCGGACCGGAAGAGCGTTACCTTTTTGATCTCAGCGGGCCGGAAGGCCGCAGTGAATTGGCGGAGAACAATCTGATCACCCGGTTTCCGGAGATCGCCGCCGGTTTGGAGGAGCAACTCATGGCCTGGAACGCCACTCTGCCGCCTCCCGGGTTGCCCCGGGAATCCAATGCGCAAGACGACATGTTCTACGACGCGCACGTCAAGCTCACCGGCATCCCTGTGACCAAGCGGGGGAAAGAACCCGCCGCCATGGGAGGAGCGTCGGCCGCTGGCCAGAACTGGGTGGTGCGCAATGCGGCCGCCGTGGTCAACGAGGATACCTTGCGAATTTCTCCGGATACCAAAGGGAAGCAGAAGGCCTTTGTCGCTTTCTCCGGACTGGAGAACCGGGGGCCTGGCAGCGCAACCGTGGTCCTCCGCTCGGAGCTGGGCGGGCAGCTCGGGGTCGCCTGGCGTCTTGACGGACAGAAGGATTTTCCTCCCGAGCAGTCGGTGCGGGAAACGATCGGCGGGTCACCGGAATTTCAGACCGTGACGCTGCGGTTACCCGCGGAAGGAAAGGTCATTCACTTGCGCCTGCTCTTGCCGGATGGGACCACAGAGCTGCGCCGGATTGAATTTAAGTCTACTTCGGGGGACGGTGTCTGGGAGGGAAGGTTCGGATCGGAATAACACTGCCCTCCGCCATCCCTCTCTCACTTTTCCGCGACCAAGCCGTCAAAGCAACAGCAACGAGGGTCCATGAATCCGCGCCATCTCCTTTGCCAACGGACACGTTTTTTCCCGCACGATCCGGGAACTCATTTGCATCGGCCAATGAAACCATCTTTCCGGATCGGCCACCGTTCTCGCTGACCTCTCCAGATAAGCCTGCAACGCCCATATTTGAGGTCTGTTGAGAGTTGTCAACCATCGACTGCTGCCCGTCTTCCACGGTATGAAATCGCCCCATCTGCCCTTGGCCGCCCTGGTGGTGTCTATGCCGGCTTTGCTGACGGCCAAAGACTTGGTCGGAGATCCTCTTCCCAGCACCCGGCGGGCTATTGGATTGGCTGACAAAAGCGGGGATGGAAAACCCACCCTCGCCAAATACCTGCCCCTCGACGTGCAGGCCCTGCATCACGGGGAGGAGCATTTCACGGCGGGCGACGCCATTCCTGATGACTTTCTCGACATTGCCGAACTGGCGGCCTCCCTTCCGTCGGTGACGGAAAATGATTGGAACCGGAAGATTGGAGTTGTGTTGCTCCTCGTTTCAAAGTTCCCTGAGACTGGTTGAAAACATTGTCTCCGACCGTCCCGGTTGCCTTCTTGACCTGCGTGGCCCTCTTGCCTGCGGGATGTGGTCGTCGTGATGCTTATGAGAGCTCCCATCAGCGCATGCTGGCTACCCTGAAAACCGTGGCCCAACGTCAGAGCGAGGACAACCATTATCTGGGGGACAAGGATCTGCGACTATTCCGGGAGGAACTGTCCTCCATGCCCCGGGAAATGCCGCCGGGGATTCGGTTTGATACCCTCTGCGATCTGGCGGTGGCGGAGCTGAATCTGGGAGAACTGGAGCTTTCCATCGCCCACCTGGAAGAAGCTCGGGCGCTTCATCCCCGGTCGCGGCTCCCGGCGAAAGATCTGGGACGGTGTCTCTATTTTCTGGCCGTGGCCCGCATCCGTCAGGCTGAAACCAGGAATTGCTGCCGTGCCCCCTCCGCCGAGGGGTGTCTCTTTCCTCTCAGCGAAAAAGCCCGACACACCGAACGGACCGGAGCCGAGCAGGCGATTCCCGTCCTCACGGATTACCTCCGCCTGCAAGGGATGCCGGAAACCCGGAGGCAGGATGCTCGTTGGCTTCTCAATGTGGCCCACATGACCTTGGGATCATATCCGCAGGGCGTTACGGAAGGCTATCGGCTGCCAGTGCGGAGGGACGATCTCCCGGCGCGGGACGATTTTCCACGGTTCCCCAATGTCGCGGAGGAACGCGGAGTGGCGAATTTTGGTCTTTCGGGAGGGGTCATTGCCGATGATTTCAATGGCGATGGTTCCGTCGATCTCATCATTTCCTCCTTGGATGGAAAGGTCTCGTTGCGGTATTACCAGAATGATGGCACGGGACATTTCACCGATCTTTCCGCGGAAGCCGGTTTTGCGGGCATCACGGGAGGACTGAATATCAACCAAGCGGATTGCGACAACGACGGGGATCTGGATGTCCTCGTACTTCGCGGGGCGTGGTTGCGGGAAATTGGACGCCAGCCCAATTCGCTTCTCTGCAATCTGGGCAACCGGAACGGCATTCCCTGGTTCCGTGACGTGGCCTATGCCTCAGGATTGGCCGGAGTGGATTATCCGGTTCTTAGCGCGGACTGGGCCGACTTCGATCTGGATGGCGACCTGGATCTTTATCTCGGCAATGAGTCGACCCCCGAGCAGGTTTCGCCATCCCAGCTTTTCCGCAACGATGGTCCGGGCCCGGATGGGATTCCTCGTTTCACCGACATCGGAGCGGTCGCCGGAGTGACCAATGACCGGCAGGCCAAGGGAGTTTCCTGGGGTGATTATGATGGGGACCGCTGGCCGGATCTCTATGTTTCCAACATGGGAGAGGAGAACCGACTTTACCGCAACCGGGGGGACGGAACTTTCGAAGACGTGGCCCCACAGCTTCACCTGACCGGTCCTGTGATGA
This sequence comes from Akkermansiaceae bacterium, assembly GCA_024233005.1. GTDB lineage: Bacteria > Verrucomicrobiota > Verrucomicrobiia > Verrucomicrobiales > DEV007 > JACKQE01. The sequence continues at coordinate 46,418 of JACKQE010000009.1, forward strand.
GTTTTCCGGCTTGGTTTTGGGACTGCAACAATGACGGGGCACTTGATATCATGGTCCCAAATTACCTCAATACCGGGGGAGGGCGCTTCATGGAGTTGCTGACCCTGGGAGGTAAACTGGAACCCGAAGATCTGCCCGCGCTCTACCTTGGCGATGGCCGGGGTGGTTTCCAGAACCGGGTGAGGGAAAGCGGGTTGGCGGTGCCGATGATGCCGATGGGCTGCAATTTCGGGGATCTGGACAACGACGGTTACCCGGAATTTTACCTTGCCAACGGCTCCCCCAATTATGCGGACATTGTTCCGAACCAGCTTTTTCACAACCGGGGGGGGCTCAGGTTCGATGATGTCACCATCCCTTCGGGGACGGGGCATCTGCAAAAAGGCCATGGCACGGCATTTGCCGATTTTGATGGCGACGGGAATCTCGATCTTTTTGTGGAATTGGGAGGGGCGGTGCCGGGGGATCCCTTTTTTGACGCACTCTTTCAGAATCCGGGATTTCCCGGTCATCATTGGCTCGCGATGAGGCTTCACGGGGTGAAGAGCAACCGGTTTGGCGTGGGATGCCGCATCACGGCAACGGTGGAAGAGGACGGACGTTCCCGGGTGCTGCACAGCCTGGTCGATACCGGCGGCAGCTTTGGAGCCAATCCATTGAGCCGGATTCATCTTGGACTGGGCGGGGCAGATCGGGTGAAGCGCCTGGAAATTTTCTGGCCGGTCACTGGCAAGACCCAGGTGCTGGAACAGGTGGCCGCTGACCGGCTGGTGGAAATTGTCGAGGACGCCCCCGATTCAGAAGTTCCTCCCGTCAGAGAGGTTCCGGTTTCCACTGGTACACGGTAAGACTTTTGAGAGAGCGGACCAGCAACAGATCGCCTTGGACGCCCAGGTGGGCCCAGGTTGCTTCTTGGGGACTGATCAGGCGCCTTCCGAGAAGCTGGAAAGATTGCGGGGAGGCTTTGAAAAGAATCAGTTCGCCGGTTTGATCCAGGGCCAGGATCTTGTCCCCCTGACGAACCATTGACCAGTAGTGACCAAATTTTTCCTTTGAAGTCCAGGCGATCTTGCCCGTATCCGCCGCAATGCATTGGAGATGTTGGTCCCGACTGAGGAGATAAATATGGTCATCCAAGACCACGGGGGAGGCCATGTATCCTTCCAAGTCCTTGAGTCGCCATTTCTCCTGCACCGAAAAAGTACCATCGCTCTTTGCGGTGATTTCGAAGAGGAAGGAACCTCCGCCATAGGTCGCAGTGAAGATCCGGTTCTGGGACAGGATGATGGGAGTGAGGATGTTCATTCCCCGGAATGCTTCCACGGGAATGGACCAGAGAACGTCCCCGGTGACGGGATCGAGTCCGCCCAGAGTGGACCGGGTCTGGGCCACGACCTGACGTTTCCCGCACAGGGTGGCCATCACGGGAGAGGAAAAGGCACTGCCGAACATGGCCCGGCGGTCTTCCAAGGCCCGCCAGATGGTTTTTCCGGTCCCGGCGTCCAGTTTGGCGACGGCACATCCGGCTTGGACATAGAGTGCTCCCTCATCACAGAGCGGCGAGGTGACGTGTCCGAAAGCAGGTACTTCGGTGCCTTCCCGCTGGGTGAAATCCACCCGCCAAAGTTCCTTGCCCGTTGCCGCATCCAGCTTGACGAGCACATCGCGCATGCCTCCGACATAGATCGCGCCTCCTGCCACCACCGGGGTGCCCCGGGTCCAACTGCCGTTTTTGGCGGCAAAAAAAGGAACTTTCATGGATCCCTGCCAGAATGCTTCCCAGGAAGGCTTTCCGGAAGCGAGATCGAAGGCCCGGACGACTTCCAACTCTTTGTTGCGGGTGGCCACAGAAAAAATCATCCCTTCCGCCACGACGGGGGACGCATAGCTTTCGTCCAAGGCAATCTCCCATCGTTTGACCAAGCGCTCCTCGGCGACCGTTTCCGGCCAGAGGAAAGAGGAATCTTGCAGTTCCCCGCTGCGCAGGGGTCCTCTCCATTGGTTCCAATCCTCCGCCGGCAGGGCTGGCGTCAACGTCAGCGTGAGAAGCAAAAGGAAGGGAAAGGAACAAGCTTTCATGGCTGGGGCGGAAGGACTCACCCGGGCAATGGGACCATTATGGTGAGTCACTCCAAAGACGAACGGGGAGGAGCCTCCTTACGAGCAGGGAGGCGCTCCCTGTTTCGAAACGCCCGCTTCGTGATGCGGGAATTCGGGCTCAGAACAGGTCAGCGAAGAGGTTTGGGCTGCCAGCCAAGGATTACCTGGTCCGGTACTTTGGCCGGGGGAGGAGAGTCCAGGTCAATCTCAAAGGGCCGAGCCAGTGAATTCCCCGCGAGGTCTTCGAGCAGGCTGTTCACAATCAACTGGCCGGCGGATGCCTGCCAGGGATTTTGGGGAACAAACCGCCATACCGTTTCACCGGAGTCCGAGGTTGCTTTCCCTGCCACGTCCCTGTCTGATTGCCGGACCGTGAGAAAACGGTGCAGCAGCGCATGGTCCAAGGCCGCGGGGAAAGTCACCACGAGCGGCTCCCGGGTGCCGCTTGATGGGCAGCTGAGGCGCCAGGTTCCGGGGTTGAGCTGACTGTGCACGGGCGGCAGCGTCCGGAAAGTTTTCACAACATCCTGGCCAAGCAGGGAACCCTCGGCGGTGGGCCAGTTACCGGAGATGATGAGGCGGTAGGTTCGCCCGGGTTCCAGCACCGGGCCAAATTCCACATTGAGATTGACTCCCGTTTTTTGCCGTCCCGGATGCAACCAAAGCGTGAGGCGTTTCTCATCCGGGGACCACAACTCGGTTTCACGAAAGGGCTCGAGGACTTCGTGGCCGTCTTCATCAAGTAGGCGGCAATGATCAAGGAACACCCCCTGGCGCATGGGGCCCGGAAAATGAAGGTAGAACTTGAGGTGGTTGGCGGGCAGTTCCGTGCCGGAGGGATAGATGGTGACCGGTGGCGGTGCTCCCAGGCAGCATCCGTAACAAAACGCTGCCGCGATCCAGCGGGACAGGAAACACGCCAACCGGTGCCGATTCGCCATCAGGGGAGAGCGCAGACTTCCAGTTTGAGACGATCCCCGTCCTCGCGAAGCACGATCATGCGGGTGTCATCAATCTTGTCCACCTGCACCGCTCCATGGAGGGCCTCCACGATCTCGATTTCCGGGGTCCGGGTGGGTTCCTTGACATTGCGGCGCAGGGCATTCTCATTGATCTCGGTTTCCGATTGCCGGGCGGCCAGATCCAGGTTGACCCGGACTCCCCAGTATTTGCTGGGTCCGAAAAGCGGTTGATGGAACCTCAGGGTGTTGGTCACGATCCAGGCGCCTGCTTTGTTGCGGTAGGTGAAGACATCGAGAGGACGGTTGCCACTGCCGAGCTCGACCACACTGGTGCCGCGGATGTTGGCTCCGGACTCCAGATCGGCGAGGGGAAACTTCGCCAGGGGGGTGCAGGCGAAGGCTCCCAGCACACAGGGCACGCCGTTGTCAAGGTAGGGGACGAAGCTTTGGATGGGGGCTTTGGTTTCCCATTTGCGATGCGACACATGGTAGGTTTCGGCACTGAAGATGCGGCCCGTGCCTGTCGCATCGAGAGGGAGCGGCAGGGAGAGGATTTTGCTGCTGAATTCTTCGCTGCTTTGGGCGGTGACGAGCACGCGGTCCCCGGCAAATGCCAGATCAGAAATGGTCCGCACGGCGGCGGTTTCACTTTTTGGCAGGGGAACCCGGACGTGGGGCAGGGTGCTCCAATCGAGTTTGGTGACGGTCCCGTCTGCCCGAACGGTGACAATGGCGACGCTTTTGGCGCTTTCATCGCGCACTGCCAGATAGGCGGTTCCACTGGCCGGATTGGCCGCGAGGTCGATGATCTGCAACGATTTCGGATCGGCGGGCAACGCTTTCGCCATCGCCGCAAGGGTGTCTCCCAGCGGCTGGACCAAGGGGCTGAGTGGCCCTCTGTCCCCGGTGGCCACCGCCACCACCGCCGGAATGCCGGGCTCCGCAATCAGCAGCAGGCCGTCCGGTCCGAATGCCAATGGTCCCACTGATTTCAAACCGGGATCACCGACGTTCGGGGATTTGAGAAAAGAAGTCGCGGTCGGGACTTCTCCGCGAAGCGGGGACAGGACCACCGCAGAAAGCGCCAACGTGCTGAGGAAGAGAGTTTTCATGGTTCGGGAGAGGATCGGGGAAAATTCCAAAGGAACTGTCATCCTACCCTTCCGAGCACACTGAGGGCCAGCCCGCAATCACGCTACGCCCAGAAAAGTCCGTGTGAAAGCTCCCATCATGGTGAACCAGCCCGGGCGGTAGCGCTTTTCAAACACACGGTAACCATCGGCCATGATCTGGTCCAGGATGCCCCGGTAAAGTCGGCCCATGAGGATCGGCGAACGTAGCACCGGCCGTTCCTGTGGAATCAGAAGCTGCTCCGCTTCGGCATAGGCTTCGCGGGCTCGCGCGGCGACGATTTCCAGCAGACGGCGCAGTCTGGCATCCGGCTCACCTTTCCACTCCAGCACCGTTTGGCGGGTCAGGCCGGCCCGGTCGAGCTCTTCTCCCGGCAAATAAACCCTGCCCCGGGCCGCATCCTCACCGACATCCCTTAGAATATTGGTGAGTTGCAGCGCCTGACCGAGGACCTCCGCATACTGGCGGGAGCGGTCGGCATGGCTGCCAAAGATCGACAGGCTGACCAGTCCCACCGCCCCGGCAACCCGATGGCAATAAAGACGGAGATCTTCCCAGGTGTCGAAGGAGGCTTCCTCAACGTCCATTTCAACCCCTTCGATGATTTCGAGGAGATGCTCCAGCGGGAGGGCTCGCCGGCGCTGGAGTTCGGTGAATTCCTCTTCCAGACCCGATGCGGGAGGAGTCGAATCGAGCAGGACGGACCGCCAGTGGTCGAGTTCCTGACGTCGCTCGGTTTCCGGGCGGGAGGCTTCATCTGCCAGATCATCAATGACCCGGCAGAACGCGTAAAGGACCCGCATGTCCCGCCGCTGGGGGCGAGGGAGGACCGCGAAAGCGAGCGCCAGATTCGACCCGCTCGCCCGCACGATGGCATCGGCGCAGGGAGACGGTGGCAGGGGCTTCACTGATGGGGAGAACTTGGACTTCAATGGATGGGGCCAAAATGGTTCCCCAAAGGTAAATACACGAAAATGGCGCGGCCGACGATGTTTTTGGCGGGGACATGCCCCCAATATCGGCTGTCCAGACTGCTCATGCTGTTGTCGCCGAGCGCCAGATACTGGTCTTCTTCGAGATTGAAAAGGTGGTTCCCGAGGTATCCGTTGTAACCGTCCTTTTGGGACATCACTTTTTGGTAGCCTTGCCCGGGAGCAATCTCGCCATTGTGCCAGAGTTGCCGGTCTTTGATTTCCACCCGGTCACCCGGCACCCCGGCGAGGCGCTTGATGTAATGCTGGGATCCCTCGTTCGAGCTCACGTTGATTCCCGCAATTCCCCGGGTGTTGAAAACGAACACTTCATCATGCTGGGGCCGGCGCCAGTGGTAGGAGAATTTGTCGACGATGACTTGATCCCCGGTTTCCACGTAGCCACGGGCGATGAGCTGTCCTTTTTTGACGGTGGCGGAATTGGCGATTTCGGGGGAAAGGAGATACTTCACTTTCTCCAGGGATCCGGGAATGACATAGGTCTTGCCGGATTGGGTCTGGAGATAGGTGCGGGAGAAAAAGACAAAGCGCGTTTTCTCCTCCAGAGCCGATTGGCAATCGGAAGGGCTCCGGGTGCCGTCCGGAAGTTCTCGGACGAAGGTGTCATCGTCGGTCGCCACGAGGTCGACATAGGATCGACCGTGCCAGACCTTGTCCCACAGTTTGACAACAAAATTCGGGGGGTGGTAAGGCCGTGCCAGAGGGTTGTTGGGAGCAATGGCCACATCCGGATAGCCAATGATGCCGTTCAGGGTCGGCTGCATCGACCCCGTCGGAATGCGGAAGGGCTGGGCGAAGTAGGCCCTGATGCCCATGGCGATAACCACAGCGACGAAGAAGACCTCAATGTTTTCCCTGATGACAGAATGCTTGGTTTCAGGAACCGATTTGTGGCAGGCCTCGGTGAGGTCTTTGGCGCTGCTTTCGAGCCGCTCGCGGCTGACTCCGGGCTCGGCCAGCAGAGCGGCGAAAGCGCTTTCCTGAGAGGCGATCTGGGTCCGGTCGGCGGGTTTGATGATGTCCTCGTTGTAGCGCAGGAACCGCCGCACCGCCTTGAGCAGTCCCCGGCCATCTTTGACATGTTTCGTGGGGCTGGCAAACCAGCCTTTGCTCGGCGGGGTGGGGGAATCGTGGGACACTGGGAGGCGTGGTTGGGGCGTGGAATGTGGATTCTGGGAGGGTAAGGAGGGGGCGGAGCAGGAAAACTTTCCGTGTGGTTCCGCCACCGGGTCAATCGGTCTTGAGGACCTTGATGAACGCCTCCTGCGGGATATTGATTTTTCCAATGGCCTTCATCTTTTTCTTACCTTCCTTCTGCTTTTCGAGCAACTTCCGTTTCCGGCTGATGTCACCGCCGTAGCACTTGGCGGTGACGTCCTTGCGCATCGCGGAAATCGACTCGCGGGCAATGATTTTTCCACCAATGGCCGCTTGGATGGCCACGACGAAAAGCTGCTGGGGGATGACTTCCTTCAGTTTGGCCGCCAGGTGACGGCCCCGGGACTCGGCTTTCTCGCGATGCACGATGGTGGCGAAGGCATCGACAGGTTCACCGGCGATGAGCATGTCCATTTTTACCAGATTGGCGGCCTGATAGCCATCGTATTCATAATCCATCGACCCGTAACCCCGGGTCAGGCTTTTGAGACGGTCATTGAAGTCGACCAGGATTTCATTGAGCGGGAGTCCACAGGTCAACATCACCCGGTTGTCGTCCAAGGTCTCCGTGATTGTGACTTCGCCGCGTTTCTCCATCACCAGTTGCATCATTTCGCCGATGTAGTCATTCGGGATCAGGATGAAGGCCTTGACCATGGGTTCCCGGATTTCCTGAATCTCCTGTGGCTCCGGGAGATAGCAGGGATTGTCCACGGTGATCTCCTCACCGTTGGTTTTGGTGATTTCATAGACGACCCCCGGGTAGGTGGAAATGACGTCCATGTTGTACTCCCGACGCAGCCGCTCCTGCACAATCTCCATGTGGAGCAGTCCAAGGAACCCGCAGCGGAAGCCGAAGCCCAGTGCCGCCGAGCTTTCCGCCTGGTAGGAAAAAGCCGCATCGTTGATCTGGAGCTTGCCCATGGCGAGCTTGAGTTGTTCAAAGTCCTCCGAACTGACCGGATAGATCCCGGAAAAGACCATGGGATGGATTTCCTTGAAGCCCGGAAGCGCCTCGATGCAGGGGCGCTGGGCGTCGGTCACGGTGTCCCCGATCTTGACTTCGGTGCTCGACTTCATGTTGGCGATGAGGTAGCCCACATCACCGGGCTCAAGGACGTCGCGGGCCGTCATTTTCGGGGTGAAAACCCCGACTTCCTTGACCTCATAGGTTTTGTTCGTCGAGAACATGCGGATCTGGACGCCGCGCTTGATCGATCCGCTCATGAGGCGCACGTAACTGACAACGCCCCGGTAGGTGTCAAAGACCGAGTCGAACACCAAGGCCCGCAGAACATTGTCCTGTGGCACCTCGGGATGGGGAATGCGGCTGACGATGGCTTCGAGGATGTCCTCGATGCCAATGCCCATCTTGGCGCTTGCGGGAATGCCGTCCTCACCGGGGATGGCGAGAATTTCCTCGAGCTGGCGGCGCACTTTGGGGAGATCCGCCGCCGGCAGGTCCACTTTGTTGATGACCGGGACGACGTGGAGTTTCTGCTGGTTGGCGAGGTGGAGGTTGGCCACGGTCTGGGCCTCCACTCCCTGGGCGGCATCGACGAGGAGCAGCGCCCCTTCACAGGCGGCGAGGCTCCGCGAGACCTCGTAGGAAAAGTCAACATGGCCGGGGGTGTCCAGCAGATTCAGCTTGTAGGTCTTCCCGTCCTGGGCCGGGTAGAGCATGGTGACGGGGTGCGCCTTGATGGTGATGCCCCGCTCCCGCTCCAAGTCCATGGCGTCAAGGAGTTGATCCTGACGTTGGCGCATCGTGATGGTCTGGGTGAACTCCAAGAGGCGATCCGAGAGTGTGGTCTTCCCGTGGTCGATGTGGGCGATGATGGAGAAATTGCGTGTGAGTTCGAGGGACATAGACCGTAGTGCCGCGGGGCCAGGGGGGCGAAGCAGAGCGGTGGACATTACGGGGCATTTTCCCGGCTGTAAAGCACTAGGGTACGGGCAGACAGCCTTGGTGGATTCGCATCTTGCGGGTCCGGCCGCCTCCGTCTAGGGTGGGGACGATGTTTCGGACCTCCTTTTTTCCACCAGGCCCACGGGGCGTGACGATTCCATGATCCGTGAAGTGGAACAACCGCCGGATGCCGCGTCGATGGACGGCTGGCTGAAACGCCATCTCTGGCACCATTCGGCCTTTGCCGATTATTCCGCCTTGGTGGAGCGCAAACAGGCTCTCGGAACGACCATCGGGGTCTGCATTCCGACCCTCAATGAGGCGGCCACGATCGGTGAAATCGTGGGCACGCTGCGAGAGTCCCTGATGGAAGACGTGCCCCTGCTCGATGAATTGGTGGTCATGGATTCAGGTTCGACAGACAGCACCCGTCAAATTGCCCAGGACGCCGGGGCCCGGGTCGTTGAAGCCGCCGCGGTGCTTCCGGAGCTGCCCCGGATGCGGGGCAAAGGGGAGAATCTCTGGAAGGCTCTGCAGGCCATGAGGAGCAACCTGCTCTGCCATGTCGATGGGGACATCGCGAACATGCACCCCAGGTTTGTCACCGGCCTGATCGGACCATTGCTGACACATCCGGAGCTGATGTATGTCAAAGCCTTTTACCGGCGTCCGCTCGCGGATGCGGGCGCCATGCTGCCTTCGGAAGGTGGACGGGTCACGGAGATTCTGGTGCGTCCCATGTTTGCCGCGTTTTTCCCGGAACTGTCAGGATTCATCCAACCCCTGTCAGGAGAATACGCGGCCCGGCGCTCGGTTTTGGAGCGGATCCCCTATCCGGTGGGTTATGGGGTCGAAACGGCCCACCTGATCGACATCTGGCGGGGCTGGGGATTGGGCGCGCTCGGACAGGTGGATCTCGATCAACGGGTCCACCGTCACCAGAGCACGCTCGCACTCGGCCGCATGGCCTACGGGATTCTGCAATGTCTGTTGCGGCGTGTCCAGCATGCCGGGCGGAAGGTCGATTTCGGCGAGATTTCCCCGTGGCTGAGGCAGTTCGAACCCAATGATGCCGGCAACCACCAGTTGCGGGTGCATCAACTGGACGAGATGGAGCGTCCCCCGATGATGGAAATACCTGATTATCACGCTGCGGGTGGCGGTGTCGCTGGGGGGATGGAAATACTGTGAAAATCGCCCTGGTTCATTACCATGCCCGCCCCGGGGGCGTCACCCAGGTGCTCCTGCACAGCGCGAAAGCACTGCGGCAGCGGGGCTGGGACGTGTTGACTATCCTTGGCGAACCTCCCACCGCGGAATGGCCCGAGAGCGCGGGAGCCTGGAGCGCCGTGTCAGGACTGGGATACCGCTTGGAAGGGGAACCCGGAGACATTTCGCTGCTGCACCGGGCACTCCAGGCTGAAGTGATCCGTCATTGGGGACAGTCTCCCGATCTATGGCTGGTGCACAATGCCTGCCTCGCCAAAAATGTGGTGCTGTGCGGGGTCATCGAGCGAATGGCCGAGGAAGAAGCTCCCGTGCTACTGCAGATTCATGATTTTGCCGAAGATGGCCGGGCCGCCAATTTGGCGGCGGCGCGCCGCTACCACGCCTCGTTGTCCGGGGTGGGGGAATTTTCGCAGTGGCTCCATCCCTCGGGAGCCGGACTGCACCGGGCCGTGCTGACCCATCGTGACCTGGCCCTCCTGCAGCGTTGCGGATTTGCCATGGACCGGTTGCATTGGATGCCGAACGCGGTTTCGGTGATCCCGTCGGGGGCGGAGTGCCCGCGCGATCCGCTGCTCAGCGTTTCCCCGGTGCGGGGGGTCCGGAGAAAGAATTTCGGAGAACTCTGTCTCCTGGCCCAGCTCGGGCAGGCCGGAGGGGGCCGCATCGTCACCACCCTGGCTCCTGTGGATCCCTCTTCCCGCAGGGCCTACGATTTCTGGGTGGCTTCCGCGAGACGGATGCGGCTTCCGATTGAGTTTGGCGTGGTCTCCAGCGGAGTGGAATCCTACCCGGATTTGATGCGCAAGGCCGGGAGGATCCTCACCACCAGCGTGTCGGAGGGCTTCGGTTTCGCCTGGCTGGAACCCTGGCTCCTCGGGCTGACGGTGGCAGGACGCGATCTTCCGGATCTGACCGACGATTTCCGTTCCTTTGGCTGGGAGTTTCCGGAGAGTTACGAACGCATCAATATCCCGGTTACCTGGGTGGGGGAAGCCCGTCTCCGGGCCATGTGGCTGGACGCTCTGGAGCGGATGTGGGCCGATTGTGGGCTTGCGGTGCCTCCGGATGCTCCGGACCTGCTTTGGTCCGCGGTCGTGCAGGAGGATCAGGTCGATTTCGGTCGACTGGATGAGGCGCTGCAGGAACGGGTGCTGGCACATTTGCACCACCATCCCGAGGAAATGGAATCACTGGGAGAGGTTCTGCCTGCAGTTTCCTATTCCGAGGAGTTCCTCCTGGGTCAGGCGGCCCGGATCCAGAGCGCGTTGGGCATTGCGGCGGTCGGAGACCGGTTGGACCAGCTTTGCCGTCTGGTCGCCGCAGGCACCTCGGGGCCTGTGGAAGCCTCCGATCCCCAGGCTTTGCTCAGGCATTTTCTTGACCCGACGAAATTCTGGCCCCTGAAGCACTGACCTATCCGAGGGCTGCCACGGCCAGCGGGTGGTGGGGCGAATTCTCAGTTTCCCCCCACCGGTTGCTGCTTTATTATGCTCGACTCATGAGACTTGGAAGCATCCACCATCTCCGTATCATCACCCCGGGCCGGGAAATCGCGCGTGGGTCACTGCACTTCACCCCGGATGGTCGCTTGGCAGCCGTGTCCACCTCTGACCAAGGAGCGGGCGGACCGGGAGCGTTCGATGGCACCGGTCTCACGGCAATGCCCGGATTCATCGACATCCACAGCCACGGGGCCAACGGGTGCGATCTTTCCCATGCCACCGAAGACGCGGTCCGGACCATTGCGGAGGCCAAGCTCAGGGAAGGCGTCACGACCTGGCTGCCCACCACTTGGACGGAGTCGCCCGCCGCGTTGCAGGCCATGGCCGGGGCGGTAGCCTCTTATCACCAGCGTTCCACGCATGCCCGGGCCGACTTTCTCCACGTCGAAGGTCCCTACCTCAACCGCACCCAGGCGGGGGCCCAGAATCCGCAGGAAATGCGCCCTCCCGATGTCGATGAAATCCTCGGGCTCCATGGCATTCATCCCGTGCGACTGGTTTCCGTGGCTCCGGAACTCCCGGGAGCCCTGGATTTCATCCGGGCCATGGCGGATCATGGCATCGTGACCTCGGCCGCCCACACGGCGGCAACCATTGAGGAATACCGGGCCGGACGCGCCGCCGGGTTGACCCATTTGACGCATTACTGCAACCAGATGTCCCCGCTGCATCACCGGGCCGTCGGAATGGTCGGCGCCGCGCTGCTCGACGATGAGGTCATGATCGAGGCCATTTGCGACACCGTCCATTTGAGTCGCGACATGGTGGCACTGTTGTTCAAGCACCGTTCGACCGACCGCATCATGCTCATCACGGACAGCATGGCCGCCTCCCATCTCGGCGACGGTGAGTATCCCATGGGTGGCATTCACATCAGGGTGCACGGCGGCATCGCCCGCATCGCCGCGGGGAATCTCGCGGGAAGCACGCTCTTGTTCCAGGATGGTCTCCGCCACGTGGCGGAAATCTCGGGACTCCCGCTGACCGAGTTGGTCAAGACCACGGCGTCGAACCAGGCTCGGTCGCTTGGCTTCACCGATCGCGGCAATCTGGCGGAGGGGGAATGGGCCGACGTGGTCCTCCTCGACGACGACTTCAACGTCCGGGCCACCGTGGTGGGCGGCGAGATGCGGTATCAGGCCTGATTTCCAGATGTCGCCCACCGAACCAACGCCTCCGGCGCGGGGGATTGCCGTTCCCGGGCCAAGACGGGATGCGCCGCGGCTTTGGATTGCGGAAATTTTTCATTCCCTGCAGGGAGAGGGATCTCTCACCGGCGTTCCCTCGGTCTTCGTCCGCACCGCGGGATGCAATTTGCGCTGCCGTTGGTGCGACACCCCGTATGCCTCCTGGAACCCGACAGGCTCCCGGCTCACCGTGGCCGAGATCATCGCCACGTCCGAGCGCCTCGCCGGTCGGGCGACCCGCCATGTGGTGCTTACCGGGGGGGAACCGATGGTGGCCCGGGGCATTCATGATCTGGCCCAGGCCTTCCGCGAGAGGGATTGGCACATCACCATTGAAACCGCCGGAACCAAAAGACCGGACGGCATTGCCTGCGACCTCGCTTCGCTCAGTCCCAAGTTGTCCCATGCCACGCCCCAGTCCGGAGAAGCTTCCCCCGGTTGGATTTCGCGGCATGAATCCCTGCGGTGGCAACCTGGCGTCATCGAAGAATGGATTCTGGGCGGGGAGTATCAATTGAAGTTTGTCATCGCCACGGCGCAACATTTTCATGAAATGGAGACCATGCTGGGAACCTTGGGGGAGCGGGGGATTCCCATCCGTCCTTGGTGTGTCCAAGTGATGCCGGAAGGAACTGTCCAGGAGGTTCTGGAATCCCGGCAAAGGGAACTTCTTCCCTTGTGCAAGGATCGTGGCTACCGTTATTGCGAACGACGTCACATTCACTGGTTTGGCAACACCGCGGGCACCTGATGCGTCAGGCTGGCCACGTGGCCACGACAATAGAAGATGATCATGCAAATCCCTTCTCTCACTCTTCCCCCATCCAATTCTCCAGCGGTGTGGCGACCGGCGGTGGGGAAGGGGATGCGGCGCGGAATAGCTCTCGTTTGGAGTCTTGTCGTGTTGATGGCAGCGGCCGGTCCGGCCTCGGGTCAGACAACCAGCGGGGCGGCCCCAGCCCCGGCTCCGGATCCCGGGACCGCCGATCTGCCACCGGTCGACAGCCGACCGAACCTGGTCCTGATCCTTGCCGATGATCTGGGATGGGCGGACTCCAAGCCATATGGTCATCCCGCCCTGCGCACTCCTCATTTGGACAGGTTCGCCAAGGAAGGACTCCGGTTCGACCGGGCCTATGTCACCGCCAGTTCCTGCAGCCCAAGCCGTGCCAGCCTCATCACGGGGCGCTATCCCCACAACACCCAGGCGGAAGAGTTGCATTGGCCAGTCCCCGCCGACCAGGTCACTTTCGTGGAGAAGCTGCGGGAGGCGGGATACTGGGCAGGGGCGGCGGGCAAATGGCACCTCGGAGATGCCATTCGGGACCGATTTGATGTCATTCATGAGGCCGATGTCACCGGTTACCAGTTGCCCGTGAACGGGAAGGAGAAATCGGAAGCCCCGCCCGTGTCTGCCAGCAAAAAAAGCACCGGCAAAAACCGCGCGAAAAAAGCGCCCAAGGAAGAGGTGCCCCCCGTGCCGTCAGATGGCAGCGGATGCACCGATTGGGTTCCCCTGTTGCGGGAACGCCCCAAAGACAAACCGTTTTTTGCCTGGCTGGCCTCAATCGATCCCCATCGGGAGTATGCCCCCGGATCCTCCAGTCCTCCCCACCGCAGCGAGGAGGTTCGACTGCCGCCGTATCTGGCGGACTCCCCCGAAACCCGTGCCGATGTTGCCCTCTATTACGATGAAATTGAGCGTTTTGACCGTTATCTCGGCGACGTGATCGCGGAGTTGGAGTCCCAGCAGGTGCTTGAGAACACCCTGATCATTTTTCTCAGTGACAATGGTCGCCCCTTCCCCCGCGAGAAGACCACCCTCTATGAAGGCGGCATTCGGGTCCCCATGATGGCCCGTTGGCCCGGTAAAATCGCTCCGGGAAAGGTCACCCAATCTCTGGTCAGCAGCCTCGATGTGGCGCCCTCCTTTCTCAAAGCTGCCGGCATCGAGAACCTGCCGGAAACCTTTGCCGGCCGGAGCCTGCTTCCCCTCTTTGCCAACCCCGGACTGGTCCTCCGGGATTATCTGTTTGCCGAGAAAAATTGGCATGACTTCGAGGATCATTCCCGGGTGGTGCTGGGGCGCCGTTACAAATACATCCGCAATGATTACCCGGACCTTCCACTGACCCCACCGGCCGATGCACTCCGCAGTCCCAGTTTTGCGACGTTGCGCCACCTCCGGGATGCCGGGAAGCTTTCCCTCTCACAGCAAGGGTGTTTTCAATGCCCCAGGCCCCGGGAGGAACTCTATGATCTGAAGCTGGATCCCTGGGAATTGAACAATCTTGCCGCGGAACCTGCGTTTGACCCGGTGCGCGAAACACTCGCCGGAGTGTTGAAGGAGTGGGAGCGCCGCACCGGAGACTTCGTTGCGGAAATCCGGACCCCGGATGAGTTTGACCGCGAGACTGGTGAGCCGTTGGAAACCCGCAAGCGTCCGCGGCCCTCCAAGAAAGAAATGGTTGAGTCCGGCCTGGCCTCCCCGTGAGATCCAGGATCCGGGCTTTGCAGCATGCCGGGTGGGCCTCCATCAGCGTCATTCCCGACCGGGGTCGTGGCATTCCCGGAGGATGGCGGTCTCGCAGATCGGATGAAAAAAGAGTGGCAAAGAGGGGGAGAATGGAAGAACAAGCCACTCGTTGAACGTTTCCTACCCTACCCACATGAAATCGATTCTTTCCGTTCTGGGATTGCTGTGTTCTCTCGCCCCCTTGCTGGCTGCCGCCGATGAAGGATTCACTTGGGTGGATGAGCCGGGAAAATACACCGACCTTCTCCACAACGGTCGCAAGGTCGCCCGCTACGTTTACGAACGGATCGACGAGTCCACTCCGGCCCGGCGGGACGAAACCTACAAACCGTTCCATCATCTCTATGATCCCTCGGGGGAAGCGTTCCTGACCAAAGGGCCCGGAGGTAAATTTCCCCATCATCGGGGGATTTTTTATGGCTTCAACAAATGCCGCCTTGTGGGGGCGGATGGCAAGGAATCGGCGGCTGACACCTGGCATTGCAAGAAGGCCCACCAGACCCACGAAAAATTCCTCACCCAGGAAGGGGGGGCTGACCATGCCGTGCAGCGGGTGGCGATCGATTGGCACGACGACACCGGCCGGGTCTTTTTGCGCGAGGAGCGGGGATTGGTCTTCAGCCTCGTCCCGGGCGATGGCATCAGGGTCGATTTCTCCTCCACGGTGACTCTGGCGGATGGCCTTTCCAAGGTCACGTTGGACGGCGATCCCCAGCATGCCGGGTTTCAATTCCGCGCCAGCGGTGAAGTGGCCGACACCACCTCCAAGCAGACCTATTATGTGCGTCCCGTGACCGGGAAAGATGCGCCGGGGAAAACCATCAACTGGGATGCCAAGCATGACAATGAGCAGACCACCAACCTGCCCTGGAAAGTGATGAGCTTCCTGACCGGAGGGCGTCGCTACTCCGCTGCCTATCTGGACCGTCCGGACAATCCCAAGCCGGCTCGTTTCAGCGAACGCGATTATGGCCGGTTCGGTTCCTACTTTGTGAGTGAGGTTCTCCCGGGCCAACCTGTTTCGGTCCACTACCGGTTGGTGATCCGTCCGGGGGAAATGGAGTCCTCCGAAGCGGAGTCGCTTTCCCGGCAGTTCGTCTCCGAATGATCCCGACCATGGAGGCCGAAAATCCTTGGATCACCCACTCGACCCGGCTGGTCTACGAAAATCCGTGGATTGCCGTTCGGGAGAGTCAGGTGACCAATCCGTCCGGCGGAGCGGGTATCTACGGGGTGCTGCATTACAAAAACCGCGCGGTGGGTGTCATTCCCGTCGATGACCAAGGCCACACCTGGCTGGTGGGTCAGTATCGGTATCCCACCGACACCTATGAGTGGGAAATCCCCGAGGGAGGCGCCCCGGAGGGCGAAGACCTGCTGGAATGCGCGAAACGTGAATTGCTGGAGGAGACCGGACTCAGCGCGGCGAATTACCAAGTGATCCTCAGTGGGGTGCAGTTGTCGAACTCCGTCTCCGATGAGCGGGCCTGCATCTTCGTGGCCACGGGCATTTCCCACGGAACCGCGGAGCCGGAAGAAACCGAAAAAATCGAGGTCCGCCGCCTGCCCTTGGAGGAGGCCTTCACCATGGTGGACCGGGGCGAAATCAAGGACGCGATGAGCGTGGCGGGTCTGCTGATGCTGGCGCGGAGGATGGCCTCCGGAACTCCCGCTTAGAAGCCCGTCGTTGTCCCGCGGCTCAAGGCTTCAGCGGCAGGGCGATATGGCAGATGGTGCCTTTGCCGGGTTCGCTCTCCATCCAGATCTTGCCATTGTGTGCCTCGACGACAGATTTGGCGATGGCCATCCCGAGACCGGTGCCCTCTTTTTTTCCATGGGTCAGGAAAGGCTCGAACATCCTGGACAGAATTTCCTTGGGAATGCCACAGCCCGTGTCTTGGACCTCGAACAAAACCGCATCCTCCTGCAGTGAAGATCGCAGGGTGAGACGGCCTTTGTTGGGCAACATGGCTTCGTAGGCGTTTTTCGTGATGTTGCCAAAAAGCCGCAGCACCCGGTTGCGATCCACCGTGATCTCCCCGGTGTAGTGGAATTCCCGTCGCACTTCCAGCCCTTCCCGCTCCAAGGGGTTGAGCGTTTGCTCGTCGAGGGCGCGCATCAGATCGGCCACGCTGGTGGTTTCCAACTTCACATTGCTGGTGCCGCGGGAATATTCCAGCAGCTCCTGGATCATCGCCAGCATCTGGTCGATGGCTTCGCGCGCCAATTCACCGAGCTGCCACAGGGTGGGATCCTGGTGTTGCTGCTGTTCCAGGAAATCGCTCACCAGCGAAAGCGTTGCGATGGGATTGCGGAAATCATGGACAATGGAGCTCATCATGGTTCCGACCAGACTGAGCCGCTCCGCGTTCTGCAGCTCTTTGATGAAAAGGGAACTTGCCGAGCGGAGTTGCTTCGAAAAAGTCCGGATGAAATGAAGGGCCGCTTCCGGAGAATGGGACAGAAACCGGTCCAAGCCATCCCGGCCCATCCGGCCCAGGATGCAGGGTTCCAAGGCCGTGGCCCTGGCGGAGCGCAGTTGGTGGTCGAATAGCGCCATCTCGCCGAAGAACCCTCCTTCGCTCTGGATGGTGAGGGTTTCCTGTCGCCCCAGCCGGCCTTTTTTTGAGATCCGGACCGAGCCTTCAGCCACGAGGTAAACGTGTTCCCCCTCATCACCCTCTTCAAAAATCACTTCGTCCGGCCCGAAATGGCATTCCTCAATGGCCAGGTCCAACCCATGGAGCTCTTCCCGCGGGATTCCGCCGAAAAGAGCGTTTTGCAGGAAAACGGGATTCATCAAACAATCAACAGGCCTCATTATCACTGTAGGAGGAGATTGCACCTGAGAAAATACCGTCACGTTGGAAAAGATTGAGCCAGGAAGTTGATTTGGACCTTACGCATGGATTGTGCCCGGTGCCCGCTACGTGATCGCGTGACAAAGGGGGGGAGCAAAGGCATTGCGTCACCGGACCACGCCTGCTTGATTGAAAAAGATTGTTTTTCATTCTCCCAACCAACCGACCCATGAGCGATACTCCCCAAGCACCACAGGCCACGACCACCCTGCACGAGTTGGACCGGCGCCACTTTGTGAAAACCACCGCCGCCGCCGCCGCCGCGATGGGTGGCGTCCTCGGAGGAGCCTACGGACAGGGCGTTCCGGCGGACCGGAAACTCAAGGTCGGGTTCATCGGTTGCGGTGGCCGGGGCACGGGAGCCGCCTCCCAGGCGCTTTCGGCCGATGACAACATGGAGCTCTACGCCATGGCGGATGTCTTTCAGGATCGCATCGACACCGCCCTGGGCAGTCTGGGCAAGCAGTTCTCTGGTAAGATCAATGTCCCCAAGGAGCGCCAGTTCGTCGGGTTGGATGCCTACAAAAAAGTGCTCGACTCCGGGGTGGATGTCGTGCTCCTGACCACCACTCCCGGCTTCCGCCCGATGCACCTGCGCGCGGCGGTCGAGGCCGGCAAGCATGTGTTTGCCGAAAAACCCATGGCGATTGATTCAGCCGGGGTGCGGCACGTCCTCGAAACCCTCGAAATGGCCAAGAGCAAGAACATTTCCATCGTCGCGGGCTTCTGCTGGCGCTACTCGCCGTCCCGGCGTGAGGCCTATAAGAAAGTCATGGAAGAAGGCCTCATCGGTGAGGTCACCAGCATCTACGCCACCTACCTGTCCGGCTATTCCAAGCCCCACATGGAGCAAAGCGAACGCGCGGCGGGCATGAGTGACATGGAGTGGCAGATCCGGAACTGGTACAACTACACCCATCTCGGCGGCAGTGGTCTCGTGGAACAGGCCGTTCACAGCATCGACAAAATCGGCTGGGTCATGGGCGATCAGAATCCGCTGCTTTGCCGGGCCACCGGCGGTCTCAACACTCCGCAGCACGGCGGCAACATCTTCGACCATTTCCATGTCGCCTATGAGTATCCCAACAACGTCTGGGCTCACCTCAGTTCCCGGAAGCTTCCCGGTTGTCTCAATGAAAATGCCGATTATGTCCGCGGAACCAAGGGTGCGCTGGTCATCGGCCGCGGCGTCGATCCCTACATCCAGGACAACGCCGGGCAGAAAATCTGGAGCTTCCGCAAACCCCGCACCGGCGAGCCAAACATGTATCAGGTCGAGCACGACGAGCTCTTCGCCTCCATCCGCAGTGGGCAGCATCTCAACGACGGACCGTGGATGATCCACAGCACGATGATGGCGATCATGGGGCGCATGGCCGCCGAGACGGGACTGGAACTGACTTGGGACGAGGCTCTCAACGCCAAGTATGACCTCTTCCCCAATGAGGAAGGGGCGACCTGGGACCAGAGCTTCACTCCGGCAGGGGTGCCGGTTCCCGGCGTGACCAAAATCGAAGGCGTGGCCTGATCGGCAGGGAACGGCGGATCCCCGTCGAAAATCCTGTTTGATCGGCTTGCCTCCGGGGTGTTTGGTTGTCGGCATGAAACTACCCCCTGACGTCCTCTATCCCGGCCGGCGCGGCTTTCTCGCGACCGGTCTGGGAACCCTCGCGGCGAGTGTTGCCGGCCCGGCTCCGGCGCAACTGCCGCGATCGGGGGCGGATCCGGCCTACGTTGCGAAAAACGGACGCATTCACCAGTCCATCATGGGCTGGTGTTTCAAGGACCATTTCGATGTGCCCACGCTCGCCGCTCACTGCAAAGCGCTTGGTCTGGTGGCGATGGAGGGGGTGGACCGGAAATTCTATCCTGACATCAAGAAACTGGGCTTGGAGATTTCGCTGGTCGGGAGTCACGGCTTTGCCCAGGGACCCTGCGATCCGAAATACCGCCCGGCCGCGGTCGAAAAGCTCCGTGATGCCATCACCGTGGCGGCCGATGTGGGATGCAAAAAGGTCATCACCTTCACCGGGATGAAATTCGAGGGCATGGATCCTGAGAAGGCGGCCCAGGACTGTATCGACGCTTGGAAGGAAGTCCTTCCGCTTGCCGAGGAAAAAGGCGTCACGCTCGTCCTGGAGCACCTCAACTCCCGCGACAACACCCATCCGATGAAAGGCCATCCGGGCTATTTTGGGGATGATGTCGATTTCTGTGTCGACCTGATCAAGCGTGTCGGATCCCCCCATTTCAAGCTGCTCTTCGACATCTATCACGTCTCGATCATGAACGGTGACATCATCCGGCGGATCAGAATGTATCATGAGCTGATCGGCCACTACCACACCGCGGGCAACCCCGGGCGAGGGGAGCTGGATGACACCCAGGAGATCAATTATCCGCCCATTTTGCGGGAGATTCTGGCCACGGGCTACGACGGCTATGTGGCCCAGGAATTCATCCCCACCTGGGACGATCCCCTGGCGGCGCTGCGCCACGCGGTTCAGTTGTGTGATGTTTGATTCCCTCCGCTCATGAAGTCCTCCTGGTGGTTGCTTGCGTTGGTCTTGGGTGCGGTGATCCCGGCAGCGGCCGGTGATTGGCCGCAGTGGCGGGGTCCGGACCGGGATGGGATTTCCCGCGAAACCGGCTGGCGCTCCGACTGGGGGGCGGAGGACCGTCCCAAGATTCTCTGGGAGGCCAAGGTCGGCATCGGATTCTCTTCCTTCGCCGTCTCCGAAGGCAGGGTCTTCACGCTGGGCAACGACAGCGACACCGACACCCTGTGGTGTTTCGAGGCCGCGACCGGCAAGGTGTTGTGGGCCCACCACTACCCCATGCCTCTGGATGCCCTCTATTTTGAAGGCGGCCCGGTCAGCACGCCGGTGGTGGAGGGTGGCCGGGTTTTTGCCATCGGGAAGCGGGGGCTGGTGCACTGCCTGAACGCCGCTGACGGCTCGGTGGTTTGGAGCACGCAGATTGCCGAAGGCGAGGGGGGCTCGCGCATGCCCACCTGGGGTTTCTCGGGATCCCCGGTCGTGCAGGGGGACCGGGTGCTCATCAACGCGGGCGCCTTTGGATTGGCGTTGCAGAAAGCGGATGGCTCACTCCTCTGGCGTTCCGAAGGGGCCTCCGAAGCCGGTTATTCCTCACCGTTGCCAGCGGTCATTGAGGGAGCCGCGGTCGCGATCTTCAGCAACACCAAAGCCTGGGTGGCCGCCGATCCCGCGACCGGGCAGGAAAAATGGCGGCACCGGTGGCTGACCCGTTACGGCGTCAACGCCGCCGATCCGATCATCCAAGGACAGGAAATGTTCATCTCCTCCGGTTATGACAAAGGCGCCGCCCTGCTCAAAATCTCCGCCAGCGGAGCCGAGGTCGTTTGGCAGAACAAGGAAATGCGCAACATGATGAATCCCTGCCTCCTCATCGACGGGAAGCTGTATGGCATCGACGGCAATGAAGGGGATGGCGCCGGATTGAAATGCCTCGATTGGAAAACCGGGGCCGCCCTCTGGAAAGACGACCGCGTGGGAGCGGGGACCGTCATTGGCGCATCCGGAGGGGAAAAACTCATCGTCCTGACGGAAAAAGGCGAACTTCTCTTCGCGCCGGCCGATCCCTCCGGGTTCAAGCCGGGACGCGGCTTTTCCATCTTGTCGGGCAAATGCTGGACCGTGCCGGTCTTGTCCGACGCTCGGCTGTTTGCCCGCAATGCCGAAGGGCGTGTCGTCTGCGTGGACCTTTCCCTGCCCTGAGTCCTTCCTACCGACGGAGTGATCCTCTCAGGGCCCGATTGGTACCACACCTGCTACCAGGGAGAGCGGGAACCGCGACAGGAATGTTGCGTGCGGATTGCCGATTGGGGGTTAGTTTCGCGTGTTTCCGCTGTAGCGATTGTTTCCGATTTTGTTGCCATGCCTGAGTCCGCT
Organism: Akkermansiaceae bacterium; assembly: GCA_024233005.1. Taxonomy (GTDB): domain Bacteria; phylum Verrucomicrobiota; class Verrucomicrobiia; order Verrucomicrobiales; family DEV007; genus JACKQE01. Next base: position 67,918 of record JACKQE010000009.1, read on the forward strand.
TCCACTGCCATGACGCCCTCTTCCACCGACTTTGGCTTGTCAGCCATGGGACGGGAATCTTCCGACACCCATCACAAGGCGCTCGCGGTCAATCTGGATCAGAGCAAGTACGGCACGTTCGCGGAGATCGGCGCCGGACAGGAAGTGGCCCGCTGGTTTTTCCGGGTCGGGGGCGCCGCCGGCACCATGGCCAAGGCCATGTCGGCCTACGACATGACCTTCAGCGACGCCATCTACGGCACCTGCGAGCGCTACGTGAGCCGCCAGCGGGTGGATACGATGTTGGAGCGCGAGTTTGGGTTGCTGGTGGAGCGACTGGATGATAAACGCGGGGAAAAAACCCGGTTTTTCGCCTTCGCCAACACCTGCGCCACCAAAAGCTTTTCCCGGAAGTCGGACGGCCACGGGTGGCTCGGGGTGCGCTTCCAGTCGACGCCCCGGACCGAGCCGTCGACCATCATTGTCCACTGTCGCCTCTGGGATGAAGAACCGGTCCTGCAACAGGAGGCGCTCGGCATTCTCGGGGTGAATCTCGTCTACGGAGGGCTCTATCTCCACACCGATCCGGAAAAGCTCCTCCAGTCCCTCATGGACGGGCTGAATGTGAAGCGCATGGAAGTGGATCTGATCGATTTCTCCGGCCCGGCCTTTGAGAACGTCGACAACCGGCTCATGGCGCTGGAGCTTGTCGAGCACGGCATGACCGATGCCGCGATGTTCCTCGCCTCCGGGGAATTGGTCCAGGCGGCGGACATCCTCTACAAGAAAAACATCCTCGTCCATCGGGGCAGTTTTCGCCCCATCACCTTGACGAACATGGACATGCTGCGCTGCGCCACGGCCCATTTCGTGCAGGATCCCCGCGTCCACGAGGCCGGGGGAGAGGTCGTGACCCTGCTCGAAATGACCCTCCGCAACCTCAGCGAGAGCGGCTCCATCGATCACCGCGACTTCCTGGAGCGGGTCGATATCTTGGGAACGCTCGGGTACCCTGTCCTGATCTCGAACTTCGGCGAATTTCACCGCCTCTCCGGCTATCTCTTCCGCCACACCAAGGCCATGATCGGGGTCGTCATGGGCGTGCCCACCTTGCGGCTGATCTTTGACGAGCAGTATTACACGGATCTTGCCGGCGGCATTCTGGAGTCCTTTGGCCGTCTTTTCAAAAACGATCTGAAACTGTTTGTCTATCCCGAGATGGATCGAAAAACCGGAGCCATCATCTCCGGCACCAACATGCGGGTTCCCCCCCATTTGAGGCACCTCCACGCCTATTTGTCGGAAAACCGGCTCATTGAGAGCGTCCGCGATTATGACGATCGCTGTCTGCCCATCTTCTCCCGCGAAGTGCTCCTGAAGTTGCAAAGCGGCGACGACAGTTGGGTCGAATGCGTGCCCGAACAGGCCGCCAAGATCATTCAGGAGCGGGGGCTTCTGGGCTACACTTGCGGCAGGGCCACTCGGAAGCAGAAAAAGAAATGACCAGGCGGGTTTCAGGAATCCCCTGACGTCCGCGACGGGCGAGTCTTGAGCGCTTCGAGCCGCTCCTGCCGGGTCAGCTCGCGCCATTCTCCGGGGGCGAGGTTCGCGAGCGGGAAACTCCCGATCGCGACCCGGATCAACCGGAGGGTGGGGAATCCGATCGCGGCGGTCATGCGGCGCACCTGGCGGTTTTTCCCTTCCGTGAGCGTCAGCTCGATCCAGCGCGTGGGAATTTGTTTGCGTTCGCGGATCGGGGGCACCCGGGGAGGATGCGCCGGTTCCGGGTGGAGGAGCCGGGCCTGGCAGGGGAGACAGCGGTGTCCCCCGGAGATCATCAGACCGCCCTGCGAAAAAGGTTCCAGATCCGCCGCGGTGGGGGAGCCTTCCACCTGCGCATGGTAGGTTCGGGGATGCCCGTGCCGGGGATTCAGAAAGCGGTCGACGAGATCCTTCTCCTCGGTCAGGAGGAGCAGCCCTTCCGAGTCCTGATCGAGTCGTCCCGCCGCATAGACCCGTGGCGGGAGCCCGCACTCCGCCAGGGTGCGTTGCCCGGGCACCTCGGCGGTGAACTGGCTGAGCACTCCGTAGGGCTTGTGCAGGGCGATGAGCATGTCGGAGGAAGGCCGATTTTAGGCGGGGGCGCAAGTTGAAAGGAGCATCCGTGCGAGAACAGCTCGTAATGGCGGAAGTGGAGACTAGGCCTTGCAAAAGTTCCGAGGTTTCATCACTGATGCCGACAGGTGGTTATCGCTCCGTTGTCTTCGCCGTAGAAGGCTTTGACTCCTGATTCAGAGAGATTCTTCCTGAGATTGAGGTTGTAGGAATTGAGCTAAAATGGTGTCACTTTTTTCGGAATTGAAACTAGAAGTCCTGGTAAGGCTCTGTGCCTTGTCCTCGTCATCTCCCTTCACCTCCACTACAAGAAACCAAATGAGCGACCAGCCTGAAACGCCCAGCGGAAAAAACGCCGACATTTTCCCGGACTCCCGCTGGACACTGGTGGTCCGGGCCCAATCCGCACCCGGGACTTCTGCTTTTGACGCCTTGAACTCTCTCTGCAGTATCTATTGGCAGCCCATATACGCCTTCATCCGGCGTTCCGGCCTGTCTTCGGAAGAAGCCGAGGATCTCACCCAAGGGTATCTCCAAAACTTGATGGATCGGAATTATCTTTCCCAGGCTTCTCCGGAAAAAGGAAAGCTCAGGGCCTTTCTTCTGGCCGACCTGAAATTGTATCTCTCCAATGAACGGCGTCGCGCCAACTCCCAAAAACGGGGCGGTGGAAAATTGTTCATCCCCATCGACCGGCAATGGGCCGAAGAGTATTACACCCATGAACCGGCAGATGAGGTGTCTCCGGCGGATTTGTTCGACCGGCGCTGGGCGATGACGCTGCTCGATCGCGTTCTCCAGTTGGTCCGGGAAGACTATTCGCTGCGGGGGCGGGATGATCTCTTCGACGCGTTAAAACAGTTCATTTCCTGGAATGCGGGCGAGGAGCCCTATGCGGATGTGGCGGAACGCCTGGGGCGGGACACCAATTATGTGAAACAAAATGTCCTGCGCCTCCGCAAGCTCTATCGCAGGATCCTGGAAGAGGAGGTCGGTCATACCGTCAGTTCTCCCGACGAGGTCCTTGATGAGATTCGGCACCTCGCTGCGTCATTGTGCTGATGGGGCATTCATAGCTGCGGCGATACGGTTGATCCCCCCCCTTCATGCTGGAGGGAATCGCCGCCAAATGGTTTGGGGCACGGCAGCAAAGGCGGTGGGGAGTAGACGTGTGGCCTTTCCCGGTACGGAATCGCGTCAACAGGAGGCTTGGTCGATTTACGAGAACTGCTCATAGAAACAAATGAATCACGCCGTGTCACCTTTTTTACGGAAAGCCTTTGAGAGATGTGAAGCCCTTCGCTGTTTGCGATCAGAATGCAAGCCGGAGCGGATAACCAAAGAACCAAAGAAGCTTGTCAAAATCATGAAAACCCAATCCTTGTCCTCAAAAGTGTGTTTCATCGTCTTGTGCCTGTTGATCATGCAACTAGTGGCAAGTCCCATTTCTCAAGCGGAAGAATGCTTGGGGGGGGGAGCCACTCCCGTTAAACTCACCGGCATAATGCATTTTCAATGTGAACATTATGAGCCATTTACGGAGGGAATGACAGTGACCGTGGGTGGCAAGGTTGACGATAGATTCCTTGTTCGGGTATGGGAACTCAATCCTTCAGGGGTCAAGGGGACACAACGACCCGTTTGGCGTATTCGTTTCAAAAGCCGACAGCTATATTTTAATAAGAAAGGCGCCAAAGTGATCACCGTTCCGAAAAGGGTCCTCCGGCTGGGGGAGGGAATCCACTATGCCATGACAATTCAACCCGTGGGGAAGGCGTCTTCCACCGTATCCTTCTCCTTGTATGATCCGCATTTCAAAAGTGGTATTGAGGGCGGAATGGTGATACCCACCGAAGGTAAAGATCCATTCTGCACACCCTACACAGCGCCAAGAAAGGGGTTCCGCCCGACCTCCGCGAGCGAGGTGATTGTCGAAGAAGATTGAACTAATGCGGTTGGCGGATCGATTTTTCGATCCCTCGCTTTCACGAAGCAGGGTCTCCCGCAAGTCTCCGCTTGCGGGAGATTCGCGTTTATCTCCGGAAGTGGCCCTCATCGGCAACCCTCCCATCACCAATAGATCGCAATATGATTCGTTTCGGAGGATCGATTTTGGCGGGACCTGTTCTCAGCCTTTGCACAGACGCGAATCCTTGTCATTCGCACTGAATTCTCTATTCTTGGGCGTCTACCTATGTCCGATCCTTCAGCCTACCCATTATCCGAGTGTCCCTCCTGCGGCGCTCCGGTTCCGGCCGGTGCTCCGGAGGGGCAGTGCGCCCGCTGCCTGCTGCTTGCTGTGTCTGATTCGGGGGACCCTTCATCGGAGTTTGGTGGAAATGCCGATGAAACCCTGCCTTTCACGCCGCGGGAGTCGGCCCCGCCGTCCACAAAACCGGCCTTATCCGCCCCTGTGGCTGCTGATACTCTTATAGGTCCTTACCGCCTCGGAGAAAAACTGGGAGAAGGCGGTTTCGGGGTGGTCTGGAAAGCGGAACAGACCTCGCCCCTGAAGCGCACCGTGGCGCTCAAACTGGTCAAACCCGGCTTCGATTCGGCGGAAATCACGGCCCGCTTCGCCCTGGAGAAGCAGGCGCTCGCCGTGATGGATCACCCGAACATCGCGCGCATCCTCGATGCCGGGGTGTCCGAAGAGGGGCGACCCTATTTCGTGATGGAGTTGGTGGAGGGGATGCCCCTGACCCGCTACTGCGATGAAAATCGGCTGCCCCTTCGCAAGCGATTGGAACTGTTCCGTCAGGTCTGCCAGGCCGTGCAGCATGCCCATCAGAAAGGGATCATCCATCGGGATCTGAAGCCATCGAACATCCTGGTGGCGACCGATGACGCGGGGAAGCCGGTGCCTAAAGTGATCGACTTCGGCATTGCCAAGGCGCTGACGCCCGGGCTGAGTGAGGAGGCCCTGACGCTGCACTCGCTCTCGATCATGGGCACTCCGGTCTACATGAGCCCGGAGCAGGCGCTGGGCGACAGGGACATCGACACCCGGACCGATCTCTATTCGCTGGGGGTGATCCTCTATGAGCTGCTGACCGGCCAACCTCCTCTGGACCACCGGGAACTGATGAAGCGGGCGATTGACGAGATCCTGCGGATCATCCGGGAAGAGGAACCCCGCAAACCCTCGACGCGGGTGGGCACGTTGGAAAAGGAAACGGCCACCCACGTGGCGGAAGTCCGCGGCCTCACGTCGGGACGGTTGACCGGCCTATTGCAGGGTGACCTGGATTGGATCGTGCTCAAGGCATTGGCCAAGGAGCGGGATCGGCGCTATGAGACTGCAGCGGCCTTGGCGGAGGATGTCCGTCGGCATATGGAAGGGGAGCCAGTGGAGGCGGCCCCGCCTGGAGTTGCCTACTTCCTGGGTAAGTTCGTCCGGAAACATCGTGTGCCGGTTGGTGCTGCGGCGGTCGTTTTGTTGTCCATGGTGGTGGCGGTCATTGTCAGCATGCGGTTTGCTGCGGATGCAAAACGGGAATCCCGCAGGGCGGAGGCGAAAACGACGGAAGCGCAGGACTCCAAGAGAAAGGCCTACTCTTTTGTGAAGGAAGCCGCGAACAAATCGTGGACTGCCTCCAGAGAGGCCACTAACCGGCCGGGTAACCCGGATCACCGGGCGGGGCTTGCTCACCTTGCAGATGCCTTGCGCTACAACCAAAGCCTCCCCCTGGAGATGCGGTTTCCCATGATGCCCCAGGATGCCGCGATGCGCCTCGCCAGAATGCCGCCTTTAGACCCATTCCCGATCCGCCCGCCCCTACCATTGATCTCTGTCCCCAATTGCCTTGCCTTCAGCAATGACGGGCGTTTTGCGGCGGTAGGGGGGGAAGATGGAACAATGCGGATGCTGGACCTGTCGACGGGAAAACTTTTCGGGGGAACGATGCGGCATTCGGAAAGGATCACTTCCTGTATCTTCAGCGGGGGTGGCACCTTGTTGGCAAGCACCAGTTCTGATCTGACTGCCCGGATTTGGGATTCCGCGACCCAGACCCTGCTGCGGGAAATGGTCGGACACAGAGCTTGGATCACCGGAGCGGTCTTTAGCCCGAACTCGAAGTATCTGGTTACCGCCAGCATGGATCACACCGCGAGGATCTGGGACATAGAAACGGGGACTCCCCGGTTCGAACCATTGCGTCATTCACATCGAGTCAATGGGGTTTCAATGCGGGCGGATGGAAAAATTCTCGTGACTGCCAGTGATGACCATTCCGCCCAACTTTGGAGCCTTGAAACCGGCGAATCCATAGGCCCGCCGTTGCCACATTCCAGTGCCGTGCTAGCGGCCTCCTTCTCGCCGGACGGTTCTAAGCTCCTCACAGTGTCGGGAAAAGCCGCCAATCTCTGGAACTTGCCAAAAGATCTTGCCACAAAATGCCACGATCCAATCCAGTTGTCCCATAGTGGCAGAGTTAGTTGCGCCGCGTTCAGTCCGGATGGCACCCTAGTCGCCACTGGTGGCAGCGATCTCACGGCTCGCCTGTGGGATACGGCAACAGGTGACCCTGTGGGTGATAAAATGGAACATCCTCAAGCAGTCCCCTCCGTTTCCTTTTCCGTCGATGGTGGGCGGCTCTTGACCGTCTGTGGATCGCTCGAAGGCACAAGCGAGGTCCGATTATGGGATACGGTCACTGGAAGACCTTCATCGCCTCCTTTTCGGCACGACAGTTTTATCATGGCGGCGGGTATTTCTCCGGACCGAAACGCGATAGTCACGGCCAGCCGCGACCGATTCCTCCGGATCTGGTCAGCCGCTACAGGGGGGCCTTATCCACTGACATTGAGAACCGCTGGAGGTGTGGGCAAGGTTGCCGCCAGCCCGGATGGAAAGTATCTGGTCTCCGTTGGACAAGCCTCTGCCGCAACACTGTGGTCGGTAGAGAAAGGATTTACCGAGCTCAGGAGTTTCCCGCACGAGGGGCGAGTCAGGAATTGCGCGTTCAGTGGAGATGGGCTGCGCATCGCCACGATTGGAAATGACAGGACCGCGCGGATTTGGAATGTGACCGATGGATCGAGTCAGGGGCCTCCTTTGATGCATGATGAGGAACCCTACTATGTCACTTTCGATCCTTCGGGCACCTTGCTCGCCACGGTCAGCAAGCAGTTCCTTTCCGTCTGGAATCTTGATTCGGGAAAACTGCTGTTCCCTTCGTTCAAATCCACGCTGCCTCTGGGACGTGCCGCGTTCAGTCCGGATGGTTCCCGTCTGCTGGTGTTGCGTGACTATGATGCCCTTCTTTTGTCTTCAACGACCGGCGAGATGCTTGGGACTGCCATGGAGCACCAGGATTTGCTGACAGACGCCGGGTTCAGTCCCGGCGGTACCCGGATCGTCACAGCATCCGAGGATCAAACAGTCAGGGTCTGGGCAGCCGACTCTGGCGAACCGGTGGGAGCACCGTTGAATTTTGGCTGCAGCGTGGAGCGCGCTGCTTTTCATAATTCGGAGGACCGCCTTTTTATCGCTTCCTATGATGGGGTTTGCCGATTCTGGGACCTCCTGTCCGGGAAATCCGTCGGCCCGATCCTGCGTCACCTGAAGGGATACCCTAGCCAAACGGACCCGGTGAAAGAATTTCAATTCGGCCACAACGGCGAATTGCTTTTCACCCTGACTTTCAGTGGATTCGTCCACACCTGGTCTGTTTCTGAAGGACGAGAACTGGGCCTCCCGATCAAATACCCCGGTTCAGGATCGCTAGCTCTCAGCCCGAACGACCGGTTTGTGGTGGTCTGTGGCTCTCAGCTGGATGCCTTCGCCTTCGCCCAGGTCTGGAATACCGGCTATTGCCGCGATGGCGAACCTGCCATTTCGGCCTTGGAGGCGATTGGGGGAATTGGCATCGATGCAAAGGGTATTCTCCGGCCTCTTTCTTATGAACAACGGGTGAGTGCCATGAAGAGCGCACGGGCGACTGCGGCGGGACTCACAGACTGGGGAAATCTGACCCGGTGGTGCTTCGAGCCCATTGACAAGCGCAGCCTTTTTCCGGGCCTCATGCTTGATACATCTGCCGCGATTGCGAGGGACCTTGCTTGGGCGGCCGCCAATCCCCGCCATCGCAACGCCGCAATGACAATTTCTGATGCCAGAGCTGTCATACCATCGGCCCCCCTTCTTTCCCATGCGATTGGCGCCGTCTGGGGGACGGCACGAAACGAGAGTGGTACAGGCGGCAGAGAGCCGTTATCGGAAGGGCCAATTAGCCTAAAACCTCTTCCGATTCGGCCTAGTGTCGCCCTCCCGGTACAGGTAAAGGCGGAAATCCATGAGGAGGACTCGACCGGCAAAGGGGCAGAATTCGTCGGCAGTTGGAACGTGTCCATTTCCGTTACCAACCAATCCAAGTCGGACCTCAGGGACATCACCGTTTCCAGCATGATCTATTTCTACCCGGAGTGCGAGCCAGATCACCTCGGAAGGACGGTTCCCGTTGGGCCTTTATCTGTGCAAATCGAGCTACATCCGATTGAGGTTCTCAAGCCGGGACAAAGTGTTCACTTCAACCAGAGCACCGGCGACTATGCGACCGGCGGCGCTCCTCTGGCCGATGTGTTGAAAGGTTTTCGGGTTCTCGTGCGATCCTCCGATGGACGGGAACTGGGCTCCACGGTGCAACCTGAATCGATGACTTTGCCGTTGGATTGGGAGGACAAGTGAATTAGAAAGGCTAACAAGAAATGAAGAGCAACGATCAGAGATCTGGCAGTATGAGCTCTCCTCTTCCAAGGCTGAGCGTTCCGGCAGGCGGCAACTTCCTGACTTTAATCGCTGTCCTTACCAGTGCCGACGATTCCTCCTTTGATTGAAAACCGCCCATGGCTGCTTCCCTGCGCCATTCGGATTCCGAATTTGTCACTATCCCTATCCTCTTTGCCCAAATCCCTGCAAAGGTGGAAGGGGCACGTAAGGGATGAATGCCCAAATCCTCAAAAGTAATTTATTTCACATGCGTCGCCTGCCATTTTCACCAGTTCTTCGGAACATCCGGTATGTTCTCATCTTTGGGGTTTTGCTTGATTTTATCTCAATCAATTCCTTTGGGCAGGTGCCAAATAATGCTGCCGTCGTTAATCGGACCTATGCCGCCGAAATGGATCCCAGCCGCGCCATCCAAAGTCCGAACAAGGAACTGAGATCGATAGGATACTCCATGCTGCTTCATCAGTTCACCGAAATCCACCCGTCTTGGGGGCTCAAAGTGAAACCCAACACTGATGTGCTGGTGGTAGGCGCTCCCAATTTGGAATCGAAGTCCTTCGCGTCGGGAGCCGTTGCTTTCTTTGATCCGCACACTGGTGAACATCTGGGAAGCATTGGCTGTCCCACTTTCGAGAATTTGATCCGGTTGGAGACAACCAAAACTCACGACGAAGATTACCTGTGGAATAAATCCTATTGGGCGTTCCCGCCCAGTCCCCTCCCGAAAGACATTCGCCGTTTTGGCGCGACCGTGGATGCCTGGGGAAACCAATTGGCCATCGGGAATCAAGGCGCTCCTGACGGCGGCTCGCCACCCGTAATTCTGATCGATGTGGCAAAAGAGAAGGCAGAAGGTATCGGCTTTTTGGCTATCGCATTTGACGGGTGGGGAATATTAGGGTCAATACAACGCGAGTCTCGAAAGATTCCAAGAGATCGGAGCGCTGATGAGTATCAGTATTTTCGTTTGCAATCTGACCAGCATTTTTCCACGTCAAGAGGCTTCTTTATCGAAGGCCGCCTTCACCTGACTGGGGTTCAGTTGCTAAACTACCTCAGTGCGCCTCCACGCCCGGGGCAACGATACGACGATAATAAAAATCGGCACATAAACACTTTTGAGTTTTTAAATAATGTAAACGATAATTTCAAACCCGAGTTTCGGTATATGGCTAGAACGGTGAATTCCGACTGGCATTCTAGCGGCAGCTCGGACGGCTCTGCGACCGATGAAACAACGCCTCCTCGGTTTTTGATAACTTACAACTGGGGAGGTGGCAAGCTTGGAACAAATTATGATGGGCTCCCCGGGGTGGGGCGCGGCCCAACATCATTCCGGGATGTAAGAAGTTTGGTAGAAGCTATCTCATAAATATCGCTTGTACTATTTATAAGGTGTATAATGGTTATGGATGGACCTCACCGACAAGCAATGGGACATCGTCAAAGTCATTCTCCCTTCCGACCCCGTACGCGAGGACGGACGAGGCCGTCCGTGGACCGATCCACGCACGGCCCTCAACGGGATTCTCTGGATCTTGCGAACCGGAGCGCCGTGGGCAGATCTGCCGAAGCGTTACGGGAGCTACCAGACGGTTCATCGACGATTTCAACGGTGGAGGGAGGAAGGGTTTTTCGAGGATCTCCTCGTTGCCCTCGCCGAGGATCTGCGAGAACGGGGAGGGCTCAATCTCGAGGAATGCTTCATCGACGGGACTTTCGTTTCGGCGAAAAAAGGGGGCACCAAGTCGGGAAGACCAAGCGGGGCAAAGGAACCAAGATCATGGCAATCGTTGACGGCAATGGTCTTCCTATCGCCGGAAGGACAGAAAGCGCTTCGCCGGCTGAAGTGACTCTGGTCGAAGACACTCTCGATTGCCTCTGGGTACCGGGCTACCCGAACCGGCTCATCGGCGACAAGGCCTACGACAGCGATCCGCTCGATGAGACGCTCGATGAGCATTACGGAGTTGAAATGATCTCTCCCAATCGTCGCAACCGGATCCGAAAAACGCAGGACGGGCGACCCCTCCGCCGATACAAACGACGTTGGAAGGTTGAGCGGTTTTTCGCCTGGCTCCACAACTTCCGCCGCCTCGTTGTCCGATGGGAGTATCATGCAGAAAACTTCACTGCATTTTTCTATCTTGGTTGCGCTCTGATACTCCTTAGGCATTTATGAGATAGCTTCTAGGGTATATCCCTCCCCCATATACTTCCGATCGAAACGATTTTCACGTTCCTGCAGGGGCATTCTTGGCATTTCCATGGGAAAGAGATGTCAAAACAAAGTGGGGTACTGAGCCTGCATTTATCGTCGGATTAGGACCCGACATCAGTGATCGCCGGTTCTTGGAATCTGGCCCGGGTATCGTTTCTATTAATCGTTGGAATCCCAATCGCCAAACTTGGTACCACTACGTGAGCGTCAATCGCAATTTTCACTACCCATTGAAGATCGCGCTAATAGGCAATGGCCCTCTCGCATTGATGGCCGACTTCGATAGACAATCAAATGCCTTGAACTTCTGGATCCTTGATTTGACGCCTCCTCCACTGGAATTCACCATGGAATTAGTTCAACCCAATGATCAACCTTTTCCTGCCTACCAATTGGCGGCATCGATTTCTTTGAACCAAGAAGAGATACCTGCGTTGAAAGGTGGTATCGACGTTTATAGACTGTATTCCGAAATGGTATTCTGCTGGGGTGCCACTTGTCCCGAATTTCTGGTTTCATTGACTCCCGCCCTGACTGACGGCTCGATTCACCGGGTCATTATTACCGATCCCGAATTGATTGAACTGATTAGACAAAAGGCATGGTCCAACCCGAGGCGACCCCGGCCTGTGGAGAAGCTTCCAGATTCGGGGGATTATACAGACGAAGAATTCTACCGCTACGCCTCGATCAAAGAGAAATTCTATGGGCAACAGATCGACACCGCCGCGGTCCCTCTTTCCGGCATGTTCGACTTTTCCAGGAACACCGATTCGGTCACTCTTGACCGTCTCTGTTCCAGTGATGGGAGGATGATAGAGCGAGTGCGAGTTCTTCGGGTATCCTTAGACGGATTAAAAAGTGAGGCAGAAATAATTGCCAATGGAAAGTCTGTTAAGGTGCCCTTCGATAAGTTCAGCGTAGAAAGTCAGGAGGCTCTTCGTGAGCTTTGCAAGTCACAGAAAAATGCTGCCCGGATCGGGAAGCTAAAAAAGGGGGCGGCTATCCCCCTTGAAAGGAAAAGTGAGAAGTGAGATGCTTTGGGAGAGACGAACCGGAACCTAACATTGAAAACGCCAACTCGCCGAAGGCCCGATCTGCCCGTCCCTCAGGCCATGGGCCACGGTCAACATCACCCAAGGGCGGAATCCACCCGGGTCAACCAGGCGAAGACGTCGCGCAGTTCGTCATCGGAGACCGAGTGTTCCAAGCCAGGATAGGTCTTCAGGGTCGGGGCATAGCCGTGCTCCTGCAACGCCTCGACCGCTTGTTCCGCCGCCGTTTGGGGCACCACCGGGTCAAGGCTGCCGTGGAAGATGCCCATCGGGAAATCGACCGTTTTGGGCGGGCAGGGATGGTTCTCCCCGGTCAGCAGGTAGCCGGACATCATCAGGATGCCGGCGATCCTACCTGGGTGGCGCAATCCGACATGCAGCGCCATCGCCGCTCCCTGGGAGAATCCCGCCAGGATCAGTCGGTCCGCCGGTTCCCGAGCCATCAGGGCTTCGATCGACCGGGCACTTTCCTCCACCGTTCCCCAGTCCACGGCGCGCGGTTGGCTCAAATCGAGGATGTCATACCACGCCGGCATTTTCATGCCCAGATTGATGGTCACCTTCCGCGCGGGCGCATGGGGGAGGACGAAACGCCATTTCCGGGGCTCCGCCGCCCGGCTGAGTTCCGCGGCCACCTCCTCAAAATCATGTCCATCGGCGCCGAGTCCGTGCAGCAGGAGCACGGTCAACCCGGCTTCCCCGCGGGGAGCCCCGACTTCCAAAGCTGGCAACAACGTATCCATGGGGCACAGATACCCGGTCGTCGCAGTCAAACCAGAGAAATTTGCCCGTGATCCGATCCGGGGACACGGATCCGCCATTTCACCCCCGTGGTTTTCCTGCCATGATGCTGCCTTCGCGCATCCTCCTGTCATGAATCGCTTCGCTCCTGCCTGTCTGCTCATTCTGCTCCTGGCCTGTGGCCTGGTGGCCCCAACCTCCGCCCGCGCCCAGCAACGGGGACCTGGCTTGGTGCTCCCGGAGGTCGGGCGGCCGGTCGCGCCGCCCTGGTATGCCGTGGAGTATCCGCCGCCGGTGGCGCCGCAGGAGGGACAGCTTCCCATCGGGGTGACCTATACCCTCTGGATCCCCGAGGGTTTGAAAACCGTCCGCGGCATCATCGTCCACCAGCACGGCTGCGGTGACGGCTCCTGCAAAGGCAGTGTCACGGCAGCCTACGACCTGCATTGGCAGGCCTTGGCGAAAAAGAACGGCTGCGCCCTGCTGGGGCCGAGTTTCCATCAATTGAAGGAGCAGAACTGCCGTCTCTGGTGCGATCCCCGGAACGGATCGGATGAGGTCTTTGTGAAGTCCTTGCAAGCGCTCGCGGAGCAATCCGGGCATCCCGAGATCGCCACCGCGCCCTGGTGCTTGTGGGGGCATTCCGGAGGTGGCTTTTGGGCAAGCCTGATGCAGATGACCCATCCCGAGAAAATCGTGGCGATCTGGTTCCAGTCGGGCACGGCTTTCGGATACTGGAACGCCGGGGAAACGCCGGCGCCGGAAATTCCCGAGGCGGCGATGCGGATTCCGATGATGGCCAATCCCGGGGTCAAGGAGCGTGACGGCAAACCGCCCACCGGGGCCTGGGGCGGCAGTCTGGCGATGTTCAAGGCCTACCGCGCCAAAGGCGCGCCCATCGGTTTCGCCCCCGATCCGGCGTCCGGTCATGAGACTGCCGACTCCCGCTATCTCGCGATCCCCTTTTTCGACGCCTGCCTGTCCCTGCGGCTGCCCGCGAAACCGGGCGATCCTTTGCGGGACCTTGATCCTGCCAAGGGATGGCTGGCTCCGCTGTTGAGCAGCGACACCGCTCCCACATCCGCTGCTGACTTCCAGGGGGATGTGGCGACTTCGGTCTGGCTGCCGAATGAAACCGTGGCCAAGGCCTGGCACGCCTTCGTCCACACGGGGGCGGTGCCCGATGCCACGCCGCCACCCGCGCCGACCGACGTGGTCTTTGATCCGGCCACGGCGACGCTGTCGTGGAAGGCGGAGATCGATTTCGAAAGCGGGCTCCAGGCGTTCCTCATCGAGCGCGAAGGAAAGATCATCGGGCAGGTTCCGGAAGAGCCGCGCAACCGCTACGGCCGGAAGCTCTTCCAGGGCATGAGTTATGGAGACACCCCAGAGCTGCCCCTGCAGGAATTCCGCTTTGTGGATGGCAGCGCGGACCAGGCCGCCGGGAACCGCTACCGGGTCATTGCGGTCAACAGTGCCGGCTTGAAGTCATCCTAGACGCCCCGGCGGTTCGGTGAGCGAGATCGGGCCACCCTCACGGGCGGCGGATCGGCCTCAGGCCTTTTTTCGGGCGATGACCTTCATTTCCCCGATGTAAAAGGGGAGAATCCATTGCCGGAGCGCCCGTGGCAGGAACACCGCGGCCATTTTCATGACGCGGTAGATCAGCGGATTGTATTCCACAAACTGGGTCAATCCATAGTCGAACGTGAGGGGTTTGTAGGTGCGGCCAACATGGAGCACCTCCAGGCCGGCGTGTTCGCAGAGGGCCCGCACATTCTTGGGTTGGAAATAATGCAGGTGCTCTTCCGGAATGTAAAACCACCAGCGTGCCCCCATGAGGCGGCAGAAGATGGAATCGCGGTTGGGGAGCGTCAGGGCGATCTGGCCTCCGGGGGCGAGGCGCTCCACCATGGAGGCGAGGAATCCGGACGGATCGAGGACATGCTCGAGCACGTCAAACGCCGTGATGACGTTGTATTGCGCCGCAGGATCGATGTCCTCGAGAGCGCCGCATTGCACGTCCAGTCCTGCCGCGAGGGCCTTGGCCACGGCGACATCGGAGAGTTCCACTCCGGAGGCTTGGATCCCCAGGGTTCCGGCCTCCCGGAGAAACACGCCGTTGGCACACCCGACATCGAGCCATCTGCCCTCGCGGGAGAGGTGGGGCAGGATCTCCTGCAACCGCCGCCGCGCGGTCATGGTCTTCATCTCTTCGGCCGCCGTGAAGACCTCATACATGCCTTCCGTGTAGGCAGCGTCGTAATAGGCCTTCAACTCGGCCCGGCTTGGCAGGGGATGTTGTTTTTCCACCCGGCAGGTGCCGCACCGCCAGAAATTCCGGCCTTTTTTGGTGAAAAGCCACTGGAGCTGGGTGTCTCCGCACACCGGACACTGTCCCTCCATCGCCCGGGGCGCCGTGGAATCCACCGCCTGGGAGGGAAAAAGAGAGGCCTGGTCGATAGGAGCAGTGGAATTCATGATTTCTGGAAGTAAAAGATATAAATACTGCCCTTTCCACACCAAATGCGCGATTTTGGAATTTTATCTCAATTTTGAGTGTCGCGGGTTTTAGGTCGAATGAGGGGGTGAAAGATAGAGAGATTGATGGTCCCCACTTGACGGAAATGATTCGACATTTAGCTTCCCGTCCATTAAACCCTGACATCAAAGATCCTTTCCATCCCGGACACAGAATCATTTGCCCCTGAGGACGCCAATTGTGGATATCGACGAGATCAAACAAATCCTCGAGTTGATGGACGAGCATGGACTCTCCTACTTCCAACTCGATCAAGACGGAGCCAAGCTGGAACTGAAGAAAGGACCGGACATGGAGTCAATTCGTTCTTTCATGTCCGCGGCTCCCTCCTACACGATGATGCAGGCCCCGCAAGGGTATGCTCCGCCTCCGGTTGCCGCCCCGGCCGGTCCCGCTGATGCTGCCGCGTCCACCGGGCTGGCGAGCGATGAGGTCGAAATCAAATCTCCGATGGTCGGAACGTTTTACCGGTCCTCCAAGCCGGAGAATCCCGCCTTTGTGGAGGTGGGCTCCGTGATCGGTCCCGACAGCACGGTCTGCATCATCGAAGCCATGAAGGTTTTCAACGAGATTGCGGCCGAGATCAGCGGGACCATCACCGCCTTGCTGGTTGAAAACGGCACGCCGGTGCAGTTTGGGGAACCTCTTTTCCGCGTCCGCAAGGGCTGAGATGCCCGCTCTGTCCGACCCGGTCGTCTTAGCGACCCGGCGCGGGAGAGCGCGAATCTGTTTTTTCAACCGAGCGGCCAGTCATCGCCATGTTCAAAAAGATCCTCGTCGCCAACCGTGGCGAAATCGCCCTCCGGGTCATCCGGGCCTGCAAAGAACTCGGTGTCCGCACCGTCGCTGTCTATGCTGAGCCGGATGTCGATTCCATGCACGTGCAATTGGCCGACGACGCCATTTGCATCGGTCCCGCGGCGAGCCATCAGAGCTATTTGAAAACCGACCGCATCATGGCGGCCGCCGAAATTGCCAACGTCGATGCCATTCATCCCGGCTATGGCTTTCTCTCCGAGAATCCCCGGTTTGCCGAGATCTGCGAGAGTTGCAAGGTAAAATTCATCGGTCCTTCCGCCGAAGTCATCGCGATGATGGGCGACAAAAACCAGGCCCGGGCCACCGCCAAGAAATTCGGCATTCCCATCACTCCGGGTAGTGACGGGGTCGTCAAGAATGAAGAGGAAGCCATCCGGGTGGCGGATGAGATCGGATACCCGATCATGATCAAGGCCTCGGCCGGCGGGGGAGGGCGAGGAATGCGCCCGGTGCTCAGTCCGGCGAGCCTGATGTCCTCTTTCCATGCCGCCAGGGCCGAAGCGGAAGCCTGTTTCGGGGTGCCCGATGTCTACTTCGAGCGCCTCATCGAGAATCCCCATCACATCGAGTTCCAAGTCGTGGCCGACCGTCATGGCAATGTGATCGAACTCGGGGAACGCGATTGCTCGATCCAGCGCCGGAACCAGAAAATCATCGAAGAAACGCCGTCTCCGATGCTGAGCGAGGGGCTGCGCCAGCGCATGGCGGAAGCCTCGGTCACTCTGACCCGGCAGATCGGCTACGAGAATTGCGGGACCATCGAGTATCTCGTCGATGACGAGGAGAATTTCTACTTCATGGAGATGAACACCCGCATTCAGGTGGAGCATCCCATCACGGAAGAAGTCCGCGGTTGCGACCTGATCAAGGAGCAGATCCGCATCGCCGCGGGGGAAAAGCTCTCCGAACACGTTCTCAACAGCAAGCCGCGCGGCCATGTCATCGAGTGTCGGATCAACGCCGAGGATCCCTACAACAAATTCATTCCCAGCCCGGGCAAGATCAATCTTTACTATGCTCCCGGAGGCAGAGGAGTCCGTGTCGACACCCACGTTTACAGCGGCTACGAGGTTCCTCCCTATTACGATTCCATGATCGCCAAGCTGATTGTCACCGGTGCGACCCGCGAGATCGCGATTGCCCGGATGCGGCGCGCGCTCGGCGAGTTTCTCATCAGTGGCATCAAGACCACGATCCCCCTGCAATCCTCCATCATGCAGGCGGCCGACTTCATTGAAGGCACCTACAACATCCGTTGGCTGGAGCAGTTCCTTGCCAACCAGCCCGATCCTCCCCATCTCGGGCAGAATCCGCAGCTGGAAGGATCCTGAAGCCGATGCGCGCCCTCGCCGACTGCCGGCTCTACGGCATCCTGGACACTGGCTACATCCCGCCACGCCAAGCGGTCTCGGTGGTGCAGGCGATGCTTGACGGTGGCATCGACATCCTCCAGCTTCGTTCCAAGTCTGCCTCGCATGATCAGATGGTGAGCCTGGGGGAGAAGATCCTCCCCCTGACCCGTGCCGCCGGCATTCCACTGATCATCAACGATCATCCTGCCGTCGCCGGCGAGATCGAAGCGGAAGGCGTCCACATCGGCCAGGATGACGGGTCTCTCGAGGAGGCGCGTTTGCTGGCAGGGGATGGCGCCATCGTCGGGAGATCCACTCACAGCGTGGCTCAGGCCCGGGCGGCGGTTGCCGAGGGTGCCGACTACATCGGTTTTGGGCCTCTTTTTGCCACGCCGACGAAGCCTGACTACCCCCCCATCGGAACCGCCGACATCCGGGTGGTCCATGAAGAGCACCCGACGGTGCCGATTTTTTGTATCGGAGGCATCACACCCGGCAATCTCGCTGCAGTGCTGGCGGCCGGTGCCCGGCGGGTCGTGATCGTGTCCGCCATCCTGCAGGCTCCGGATGTCGCGGCGATGGTCGCGGGTCTGAAAAAAACACTCGCAGGGACCCCGTGACCCTTCTGGAGACAGGTCGCCCAGAGGAACCTCTGCCATGTCAACGCCGCCATTCCATCCGCGTGATCCGTTGCACGGCATCACCCTCGAGAACATTCTCAACCAACTCGTGGAGCGGCATGGCTGGGAGGAAATGGGCTACCGAATCCCGATCCGCTGTTTTCTCTTCGATCCTTCCATCAAATCCAGTCTCACGTTCCTGCGCAAAACCCCTTGGGCCCGCCAAAAGGTCGAAGCCTGGTTTGTCTCGGAACTTTCCGGAGGATGACGCCCCGTCTGGAGGCCGCATTCCGCTGCGGAAAAGGCGTCTCGGACGGACAAAGCGAGGCCCGGCCTCACCCGGGAAGCAATCACCATGGACTGATATCGCAAATCATAGTACCCTCGAGCGCATGAAGCCAATCCAGTTCTTGATCCTTGTCCTGGCCGGGTGTGCCGGTTTGATGGGCTGTTCGTCCCCCCAGCAGATGCCCAAATTGGGCAGGTCAATCCGGCAAAATGTCAAACCTCAGGTTCCGAATGAATTCGGCAATCAAAAGATGACCCCGGATTTCAACAACCAAGGTCCCAGCATGCCGAGCTTCAATCCCTTGGGAGGTTCCGACTCCGGTCCCCAGAATCCGGATCTTTCCCCCAGAACTCAGGCCTTGGGCAACGCGTTGTCAAATTGATCGCCGGTTCCGGTCTGGAGCCCGGTGGGATCAAAACTCCGCCGATCCCGGAACTCTCGGGAAAGGGATGACATCACGGATGTTGGAGACTCCGGTGACGAACATCAGCAGGCGCTCGAATCCGAGGCCGAACCCGGCGTGGGGCACCGTGCCATAGCGACGCAGATCGAGATACCACGAGTAGGCTTCCCCGGAGAGACCCTGTCGGGCGAGATTGCCCCGCAGCACATCGAGACGTTCCTCGCGTTGGCTGCCCCCGACGATCTCACCGATGCCGGGCGCGAGCAGATCCATCGCGGCGACGGTCCGGCCATCCTCGTTGGCGCGCATGTAGAACGGTTTGATGTCCTTCGGGTAATCAAAGACCGTGACTGGACAGCGGCAATGCTCCTCGGTGAGGTAACGCTCATGCTCGGCCTGGAGATTCTGTCCCCAGGCCACCGGGTACTCAAAGGACCGGCCCGACGCCAGGAGAATCTCCACCGCCTCGGTGTAGGGGAGCCGGGCGAACGGCCGGTCACGGACGAAGGCCAGGCGGGTCAGCAACTCCTTGTCGACAAACTTGTTGAAGAAGGCCAGATCCTCCGCGCATTCCTCCATGGCTGTGGATACGAGGTACTGGATCATTTCCTCCGCGAGAGCCATGTCTCCCTCCAGATTGCAGAATGCCATTTCCGGCTCGATCATCCAGAATTCCGACGCATGCCGGGAAGTGTGGGAGTTCTCCGCCCGGAACGTGGGGCCGAAGGTGTAAATGTTCGACAGGGCGCAGGCAAAGGTCTCCCCCTCGAGTTGTCCGCTTACGGTCAGATACGTGGGTTTTCCGAAAAAGTCAGGCACTCCCTGCTTCATTTCCTCCGGGGAGAGCGTGGTGACGCGGAACATTTCCCCGGCGCCTTCGCAATCGCTCGCGGTCACGATGGGGGTGTGCACATAGACAAACCCGCGTTCCTGGAAGAACCGGTGGATGGCGTAGGCCATGCGGCTGCGGACCCTGAAAACGGCCCCGAAGAGATTGGTCCGGGGACGAAGATGGGCAATGGAGCGAAGGAATTCGGGGGTATGGCCTTTTTTCTGCAGTGGGTAGTCCTCCGGGGTCGCTCCATGCAGCGTGATGCGGCGGGCCACCAGTTCCCAGGCCTGGCCACCCCCTTGGGAAGGAACGAGATCGCCTTCCACCTCCAAGGAGGAGCCGGTGCGGAGATGGGCGACTTCCGCGTAATTCGTCAGGGAGGCATCCGCGACGACCTGGAGGCTGCGGAGGCAGGAGCCGTCATTGATTTCGAGGAAAGAGAAGGCCTTGGAATCCCGTCGGGTGCGGACCCATCCCTGGATGAGCACAGGAGCCGTCGGAGCGGCGGAGGCATTGAGCAGCGAGAGAACAGAAGAGCGGGCCATGGAGCAGAATGGAGGGAGCGTGACGGAGGAAACGTCTCCCGAAACTGCCAAAACACAAAGGGAGATTGATCGGTGCGGCGGGCTGGAGCGAGCCTAAATCAACTCCGCGATCGGAGCGCCACCATCGACCAAGGGAATGGGGCGTCCGATGGCGTCGGGAAAGGTGGTCCGGTGGTCGATTCCCAACACGTGGTAAATCGTGGCCAGAATATCTCCCGGAGTCAGGGGGCGTTCCTTCGGATATTCACCCCGAGGATTGGTCGCCCCAATGACCTGGCCCATCCGCAGTCCGCCTCCCGCGAAAAGCACGCTCATGGCCTGGCCCCAGTGGTCCCGCCCGGGGACAGGATTTCCGGGCAGGCCATTGTTGATTTTCGGCGTCCGACCAAATTCTCCCATGATGACGACCAGCACGTCATCGAACAGGTTCCGGTCCTTCAAATCCTGCACCAGGCCGGCCACGGCTCGGTCGAGCACCGGCAGCCTCACTTCCAGACCGTCCTTGAGGTTGGAGTGGGTATCCCAATGGGGCATGTCCACCGTGACAAACCGAACTCCGGACTCGACCAGTCGGCGGGCCATCAAGGTATAGTGACCCCAAGGGCCCCGACCATAGGCATCTTTCGTTTTGTCACTTTCCTTGGACATGTCGAACGCCGCGCGCGCCTCACTGCCGAGCAGCATTTGCAGGGCGGACTGCTGGTGCTTGTCATAGGTATCCATGCTTCCGCTCCGGTCCATCGCCCGGTCGATGCCATCGAGCTGTTTCAGGAGGCCGGCCCGCTCATCCATGCGGAGGCTGTTGCCCGCCATGTTGTCGAGAAAGGGAGGCGGCTGGACTTCGGTCTTGGCATTGGCGGCGAGGTATTTCTGCTTCAGATTGACCTGGAAAGGATCGTAGGCCCCGCCGAGGTAGGCCGCGCCCTGGTAACCGGGGTAGAGGAAGACACTCTCCGCCGCCGGGAGTCCCACATAGGGTGGCAGGCCCTGCGCCTTGGCGTTGCGGAGCCGGGCAACGCAGGAGCCCACGGAGGGGAACTGAATTTTCTTGTTCACCGAGGTGGCCCCGAAGCGTCCCGTCAGCATCCAGTGGGCAGCCGCGAAGTGGTCGCCGTTGTCATGGTGGACCGAGCGCACGATCGCCATGGCATCGGCGTGTTTGGCATGCAGCGGCAGCATTTCCGAGAAGCGGATCCCGGGGACATTGCTGGGACGGTCCCCCCATGGGCCGCGGTATTCCGAAGGCGCTTCCGGCTTGGGGTCATAAGTCTCGAATTGGCTGGGCCCCCCGTCGAGCCAGATCAGAATCACCGATTTACCGGTGTCCGCGGCTTTTCCCATGGCTGATAACTTGGCAAAATCAGCGAACGACAGGCCGAAGGCGCTGAGGGCGCCGGCTTGCAGCGCGGAGCGCCGGGAGAATCCCTGACAGTTGCGGGAGGCGGCGTCGTCCCGGGAGATTGTGAACATGGCGGGTAGGATGGTGGACTCTCCTATTGATAGCATGATGGGGAAGCCGAAGCACCTGAAATCCATTGACCTGCGCGATCACGCCCTCCGCTGGAAGTACAGCCGCGAGAGGTGACCCGGTCGTCAGGGGGAGGGGCGCGATCGGATCGCTCCGGTTTCGGAAAAAGCCGTTGCCCGGGAGTCGATGCACAAAAAAACGGCATTCCCGTCAAGGAATGCCGTTCTGATGAAGGGATGAACCGGGGACGGTCTCAGACTTGGCCGTGAATGGATTTGCCGGCGCAGAGCAGATCGTCACAAGCGCGAGCGATCCGGGCGGCCATGCCTTCTTCGCCTTTCTTCAGATAGCCGCGGGGATCATAGGCCTTTTTGTTGCCGACTTCACCGTCCACCATGAGAACGCCATCATAGTTTTTGAAGAAGTGATCCACGATGGGGCGGGTGAAAGAGTACTGGGTGTCCGTGTCGATGTTCATTTTCACGACACCGTAGCCGAGGGTTTCCCGGATCTGCTCCAGGGGGCTGCCGGAGCCACCGTGGAAGACGAGGTCGAACTCGGCCGCCTTGCCATACTTTGCCATCACGGCGTCCTGTCCCTGCTTGAGGATGTCGGGCCGGAGTTTGACGGAGCCGGGTTTGTAGTGCCCGTGGACATTGCCGAACGTGGCGGCGAATGAGTAGCGGCCAATGCCCTCGAGGGCTTCATAAACGGCCAGCATGTCCTCGGGGGTGGTGTAGAGCTTGTCGCTGGGGGTGTCGTGGGATCCCGAGGCCCCGTCCTCTTCGCCACCGACGACACCGGCTTCGACTTCCAGCACGATTTCGTTGAGGGCGCAGAGTTTGAGGGTCTCCTTGGAGAGCGCCATGTTCTCCTCCAGAGGAAGGTTCGAGGCATCCAGCATGTGGTTCTGGAACAGATTGTTTTCCCCTTTGGCGCGACGGGCGGCGGTCGCCTCGATCAGGGGTTTCATGAAACTGTCCACCTGATTGGGAGGGCAGTGGTCGGTGTTCAGTCCGACGAGAACACCGTACTGCTCGGCGAGGCGGTGCGCGGCCTCGGCAAGGACGATGGTTCCGAAAGCGGAGTTTTTGTGGTTCAATCCGGAGGCGAACTGGCCGGCTCCGGTGGAGAACTGGATGATGCCGTCCGACTTCATGTCGGCGAACGCCTTGAGCGCGGCATTGATGGTGATGATGCTGGTGCAGTTGATGGCGGGGTACGCGTAGCCACCCTCCTGGGCGGCATCCAACATGGCGGCGAATTGTTTGGGAGTTGCGACTGGCATGGGCGACTCAATAGCGATTCCCGTGCCGTTTGCAAGCGATTCTCCAGAAAGGAGCGGAATCCTGTGGACCCGGGAGCGACCCCGGAGGGCGTCCCGACCGGGCAAATTCCTGCGGTGGCGGGACGTGGCCGCCTTCAGGAGGCTTCACTTGCCGAAGCGCCACAAATGTTTGTCACTGCGGACATAGACGGCGTTTCCAGACAAGGACGGTGTTCCCAGGATGGTCTCCTTCAAGTCCACTTCCGAGGTGACCACTCCTTCGGCTCCGGTGAGGTCCACACATTGACCGATGCCCGGCTCGCTGAAAACGTAGAGATGGGTCGCGGTGGCAATCGGGGAGCTGCTGAACGGACCTTTGAGACGGATTCGCCAGAGACGCTCGCCATCTTTCAGGCGGATGGCATTGAGGACTCCGGCTCCGTTGATGACGTAACCTTTGTCTCCCAAAACCAAAGGACTGCCGGTGCCGGGCCGCTGTTCGGATTGCCGCCAGAGTTGCTCCACGGAGGCACCGTTGGACGCGGCTTTGAATGCGGTCAGTCCGTTGGAAGGGGCATAAATGATGTCTCCGAAAGCGGCGCTGGAGGCCATCGTGGCGGCACCTTCGGAGTAGTTCCAGACTTCGGAGCCGGTCGAGGGAACCACCCCGAGGATCCCCTTGCTCGACTGGAGGGCGACAATTTCCTGTCCAGCCGGTCCGACCACGACCGGGGAGGTCCAGTTGGCTGCCTTGGGGCGGTCGATTTTCCATTTGTTGGCGCCGGTCAGCACGTCGAGTCCGACGGCAAAGGACTCGCTGTCATTCTCGATTTGGGCCACGAACGTATCGTCAATGACGACCGGGGAGGAGGCCATGCCGAGACTGTTGGAGGCGTTGGGATAGTCATAGGTGAGACCCCGGGTCCAGAGCAGGTTCCCATCCAAATCGGTGCAGAAAACATCGTTGCTGGAGTAAATGGCGAAGACCCTTTTGCCATCGCTCGCCGGGGTGGGGGCGGCAACGCAGGTTTTTTCATGCGTCATGGTCCGTCCGGTGGCCCAGTATTCCCGGTGCCAGAGTTTTTTGCCATCGGCCGCGGCAAAACAGATGAGGTGCAGCCGATCCTGGAGGGGGCCGCTGCTGCAGGTCAGAAACACGCGGTCCCCGACCACGATGGGAGAGGAAAGGCCCCGGCCCGGGAGATCGGATGACCAGGCGAGGGTTTCCTCGGTCAGCGCCGCGGGGCCGGTGGCGCCGTCCTCGGCAATGCCGGTTCCACGGGGGCCACGGAAATTGGGCCAGTCGGCGGAGGCGGGGAAAGCGGGGGCGAGGAGGAGCAGGAGAGCGAGGGATCGGGAATGCATGGCCAAACTGAGGTGGGGAAGTAGGGCGAAAAAGTGGGAGGATTACTTTTTGGCGACAGCGTCCGGGGAAGGGGTCGGCGGACGGTTCCGGGCGAGAATGGCCGTGCCGGTGCTGTCGCAAACGCGCAGTTGGAACTGCCACTCCACCGTCCAGGTTTCTTTCTGCTCGTTCTGGCAAAGTTTGACGAGGATGGTGTTTTTCCCTTTTTGGAGATCGATCGGCATGCGGTACTGGTCGATCCGGGCACCGCGGTGGTATTCATCGCGTCCGAAAATGAGCTTGCCATTGACCCAGATTTTCCAGGCATTCTTGCAACCAAGGCGCAACTCGGCGGGGCGGGCTTCTGCAGAATCAAACTCCGTGTAGGCATATCCGGTGACTTCCTTGATCAGGTCCGGGAAAAGCTTGTTGAAGTCCACCATCCCGTACGGGTCGGCGGAGACCAGATCCTGCCAGCCGATCTCGCCATTCTTGCCGGGATACTTGGCCTCGAGCTGGACTCCCGTCTCCGGGGGATAAACCGTGTCGAAGCCCGCCCGGCCGGTGTTGTCAAAGGGAGCCAGAACTTTCCACTCCATGAGGAATCCAAAGTGCCGAGGCAGATCGACGGTGCGACCCATCTTGGTCAGGGTGGCGTTCAGTTCTTTGATCTGGTCGACATCCCGCGCAGCGCGGATCGCCTGCTCATAGAGCAGACCGGCGGCAGCCTCATCACCGGCGGTTTTGGCATCCGCAGCCTGCTTGGTGAGCCAGGCCACGGCATCCCGCCGCAACTCCACGGCCGGATCATTCAACAATCCGGGAATGAGCTTTTCAGCGGCATTCGGGGCACTCCGTTGGATCAATTCAAAGGCAAAGCGCCGCGCCCGCGGATTTTGGGTGACTTCAAAGAGAAAGCCTCCCAGCGTAGCGATCGACGGGGATTTGCCAGCGGCGAGGTCACGGTCGACAATGGTTTCCAAGGCTGACCGGATCCAGTTGAGGGCGAGGGGATTGGCCTCGCCCATGGCTTCGAGCAGAGGAACGAGGGATTCGGAATCGGCGGAGGCAACGACCTTCCACGCTGCGGAAGCTTCGGCATTTCCCTTGGCCTCGGGACCGACCGCCAGCAGGGTGGCCAGCGCTTGGTCGAATCCATCCGGGGCCGCCCGGAGGGCCGACTGGGGCAGGCATACGGAGGTCAGAAACAGGATGGCGGGCAAAAAAACGCGGCGGGGCCTCATGGTGTCGGCATTGTAGCAAATGCCGCCGGGTCATCAAGCCCGCGTTCGCGCTTCGTGACCAGAGGGGAGTCCGGAATGGGTTGCCACCAGGCGGGGTTCCAACAATCCAGATAAGGCGACATGCCGGCAGATTTGGCTTCCGGGGCAAGGGTGTAGACATGTGTCCGGTCGAAGAGTTGCTCGGCGCGGTATTCCTCGCCATTGACGGCGATCGGATCGATTGTTGCCGGCGGGTCCTCAAGCGTGGTTTCCAGGACGTGCTGGACCCCTCCCATCCGCACGACGCACCAGGAATGCTGTCCGATCTGGAGATTCCATCCGATGGCCACCCGGGCGTCCAGTCCCGCAGAAATGAGGGCATCTGCGAGGAGAATGGCGGTGTCTTCGCAGTCGCCCGACGCATCCAGCCAGGTCTCGGCGGGCGTTTTCCAGATTTCCAGATTCCCTGAGCCGTTCCCCTTGTCGTCGTGGGCGTAGTGGCAATGTTCGAGCACCGCCGCATAGACCCTTTTCAGCCGTTCGGCGGGGGCCAGCCGAAGCAGGGCGGCATTGTCGGCCAATTGGTAAGTTGTCAGGAAGTCGGGGGCCCGCCGCAGAACGCCATCGGTGCCCGAACCGAGGACTTCGCAGACTTTTTCACATTCCGGGCAGCGCAGGATCAGAGTCCGGGAACGTCGGGCCAGCTTGACGGCATGGTGCCGTCCGCAGTGGGGGCAGCGCTGGATGAATTCTCCTCCTTTATCATTGGCGGCATTCAGATCGAAATCCGGGAGTCGGGAGGAAAGCATCGCCAGACAACCCTGACGGTAACCGTCCCGGAAGACCACCGTGCTCAGGGAGTCAAAATCCGGTCCAGCGGTTTGCGCCCAGTCGGCAACGGATTGCGCCAAAGACGCCGGATTCGGGTGGTAGACCAGAGTGGCGGAGAGTTGCCGCGCTCCGGGAAAGTCGGCCTGGACGGCCTTGAAAACTTCCTCCAGTCCAAGCAACGATGGTTTCGTGGTCGCCACCACCAGCCGTTCCAGTTTCTCCTGCAAGGGCTCGTCATCGTGGACGATGGGAAAGCGATGCTCCGTGCGTTGTTTGTTGATCCGTCCGGCACAGAGGCGACGAAAAGCAACCTGGTCCGGGATGGATCGGGTCCCACTGAGGGCCGCCGTCGCGCTCTCCAGCACTCCTCCAGAGCCTGAAGACGCGAGATAGAGCGTCCCAGGCAGGGCCAAGAAAGCCACCCAGGTAAAAAATCTTGTCATTTTTCTATAAAAACCATAATTCACATTGTCATAAAAATCCATCCCTAATTTGTCGGTGCCCCGATTCTCGATCGATCTGCGGCAGGCCGCGGTGCCGTTTTATTGCACGGTGGCCCGGACCGTGAGACTGCCGGCATTCCCTCCTCCGAAAAATTTTCGGGAAAAGTCATCCGGTGCGTTGGTGAAACTTCCGATGGTCACGGTGGCCCCATTTTCCACCACCACTGTGGTGGAAAGCCGCGTGTAGGTCACAAATTGACCCGCGCCAGCGATGGCGCCGGGCCCTACCTGACCGGGAATGGTTTGGGGAGGTCCCATCACGATGGCTGAAATCTGGGGGATCACCTCCAGGGAAATCAGGTTGCCGCTCACGGTGGGTTTGACCAGCAGGCGGGTGCCCGCCTTCTCCCAGTGAAATTCTGGCGCCTGGAATTGTCCGGCGGGCATGACATGAATGATCTGGTTGCCCGGTCCTTGGACGGAGAAGGGGGCGTTGGCGCCGATGGAATAGGCCGAGAAGTAGTCCAGGAACGGGACCTCCCGGGCAACCTCGAGGACACCTTGGCCTCCGCTGGTAACGAGGATAAAGCTGTTGCTCATCCCGGAAGTGAATCCGGATTGGGAGGTGCCGCCGAGGTTCACATCCACTCCTCCCCGGGGCATTACGATGCGGCCGGAGACACCGGATGTCATGGGGCCGACCGGACGGCCGTTGACCGTGTTTTGTCGGATCACGCCCGGCGCGCCGGGGCCAGAGGGGGAGACCACCCCGTAGGGCGTCACATAGCCGCCCCCGGGAGGCATCACCGGACCATACAGGCCACCCGATCCCCCCATCCCGATCCGGCCAGGGATGGTGTTTCCCGAAATGCGGACGCCTCCGGTCGCTGCGGGATGGCTGTCCAAGCTCATCGACATGACTTCGATTTTGACATTGCGGGGCGGCGCCGCAAGGGCTTGGAGAAACGTGCGGACCGCATCCACCGTGGAGGGCCGGGCGGTGAGGCTAACGAGTCGACGCAACTCGAAGACGTTGTATTTTTCGTCGGGTTGGGCAAGGTCCTTGAGAATCGCCCGGACCTGCGTCGGATCCGCATTCCCGTAGGGAATTTCAATGCTCATGAAACCGGCCGACGGCGCCGGTGGGGGTGTCTGAGCCGGAATCATCGGAACCAGGGCCACCGTCAGAAGGGCAGCCATCCATCCTGGGAGCAGGGAGAAAGGTCTCATGGCAGAACCGCCCATGCGCCGGGCTCTCTTCATGGTAGTCTTCAGGTTGAGCATCGGCAAGATAATCCGCTTGCGGCATGGCATTTCCGCGAAAGGTTGGGATCATGCCGGAAAAACCTCTTTTTCAACACCATGTCATCCACGGTCGACGGGGCGAAGGTCCCACCCTGCTGGTCATCGCGGGAGTCCACGGGGATGAATTCGAAGGTCCGGCGGCCTGCCGGAGGCTTATCGCGGAGACTGA
Organism: Akkermansiaceae bacterium; assembly: GCA_024233005.1. Classification (GTDB taxonomy): domain Bacteria; phylum Verrucomicrobiota; class Verrucomicrobiia; order Verrucomicrobiales; family DEV007; genus JACKQE01. The sequence goes on from JACKQE010000009.1 coordinate 96,215, forward strand.
TCCTGACGCCCTTTCGGGAAACCTCCACGTCATCCCCATGGCGAATGAATCGGCCTGTCGGTGTCGCGCCCGCTGCGGTTCCGACGGCCTCGATCTGGCCCGGACCTTTCCTGGTCGCGCCGATGGCAGCATCACCGAGCGAGTGGCCCATGCGCTCTCGGGGATCATCCGGGAGGCCAGTGCCTTCATTGACCTTCATTCCGGGGGAACCATCATGGAGGTCGCCCCGTTGTCCGGCTACATGCTGGTTCAGGATGCCGGGGTGCTGGAGCGGCAGCGTGACCTTGCCAAGGCCTTCGGACTTCCTTTGGCCTGGGGAACTTCGGCGTCCTTGGACGGCCGCTCCATGTCGGAGGCGCGGGATGCGGGAATTCCGGCGATTTATGCCGAATATCTCGGTGGGGCGCGCTGCTCGGAAGAGGGAGTGGCGGCCTATGTGGAGGGTTGCCGTAGAGTCATGGCCTTCTTGGGCATGATCGATTCAATGCCGCCTGCGCCGTTGGTTCCCCAATGTGTCGAAGATACTTCCCCGGGATCAGGGCACATGCAGATCTGCCATCCCTCCCCGATGGAGGGAATTTTCGTCCCGGCTGTCCAGCTCGGCGAGAAATTGAGGCGGGGGCAGCCCCTGGGGGTGGTCGTCGACTATCTGGGAATCGAGCAGCGCCCCATTCCGGCGGAACGTGACGGCCGGGTCATTGTGTTGCGGACCTATCCCCGGGTTGATGCGGGGGAGTCCGTGGGCGTCATTTTGTGAGGCACAGCTTCCGCCTTGAACCGTCCCGCATTCATCTGGTTATAAAAATATGAAGACCGCATTCATCACTGGAGCCGCCCGAGGGATCGGTCTCGCCATTGCGGAGGAGTTTTTCCGGAAAGGTTGGCGGATCGCCATGGCCGACATCCTCCGTGACGACTTGTCCGCTGCCGCGGAAACGCTGCAGCAAGCGGGCGCGGAGGTGCTCGCGTTGCCGGTGGACCTCTCAGACCTGTCGGCCGCGGAGCAGGCCATGGCGGCTGCGGCGGGGCATTTTGGCGGCATTGATTGCCTCGTCAACAATGCCGCGGGACATGACTTTTTGGGAATCCATGAGATGACTCCCGCTTCGTGGCACCGGGTGTTGCAGCTCAATCTCACGGCGCCGGCTTTCCTCGCCCAATTCGCTCGGCCTCACCTCATTGCTTCCGGGCAGGGATCCATTATTAATGTCGCCAGCATCGATGCCTGGTTTGGCAAGGGCATCGCCCCGGCTTACGTTGCCGCGAAAGGCGGACTGCTCAGCCTGACCTACGATCTCGCTTCCGCCCTCGCTCCCCATGGGGTCCGGGCTGTGGCGGTCAGTCCGGGGGCCATCGACACCGAGTTGAGCCGAGACTATGCCGATGCCTCCGGTGGCAGTTTGACGGAGGATTTGCGGAATTTTACCGAGGATCTGATCCCCCTGCGTCGATGGGGCCGGCCGGAGGAAATCGCCCGTCTCGTGGTGTGGCTCGCCGGACCTGAGGCTGGCTACATCACCGGGACCGAAATCGTCGCCGACGGCGGTTTGATGCACAACAACCTTTCATTGAAGCTGAAGCAACGGATGAATCCGGGGACTTTCCCCTGATCCGTCCTCCTTTCCGCGGGGCGCCGGTTGCCGACCGATTCGGGGTTTCGTTTTCCGGAATTGGCGGCATCTTGGGGCCTTTCTATTTCCGCTTCCCTTCCGCCATGGCCAAAGGCTTCGACACTCTCCCCGGTTTCCGTGATTTCTACCCCGAAAGCTGCGCCGTGCGCAACGCGATCTTCGACACCTGGAGATCGGTCGCCCAGCGCTACGGCTTTGTCGAGTATGACGGACCCGTGCTGGAGCCGACCGGGCTCTACACGCGGAAGAGCGGCGCGGAGATCGTCAACCAGCTGTTCTGTTTCACCGACAAAGGGGAACGGGAAGTGGCCCTGCGCCCTGAACTGACTCCGACCCTGGCGCGGCTCGCCGCCGCCCGGCAACGGGAATACAAAAAGCCGCTGCGCTGGTTTTCCATCGGCCAGTTCTTCCGCTACGAGAAACAGCAGAAAGGCCGGACCCGTGAGTTCTACCAGTTCAACTGTGACATTCTGGGCGAAACCAGTCCTGCCGCCGACGCGGAACTGATCGCTCTCTCCATCGATGTGATGCGGGCCTTCGGTTTTGATGAAACGCATTTCCGGATCCGCCTCAGCGACCGCCGGGTCTGGACCGATTTCGCGGCCCGGGCCGGGGTGGGGGAAGCCTCCGTGGGCGACTTTCTCCAAATCATCGACAAGCTCGATCGCGACAAGCCCGAGGTTTCCGCGGAAAAACTGGCCGCGCTGGGCATTGCGCTCGAAGACGTGCAGGCTTTCATCGCGGCGGGCGATCCCCAGAGCGAATCTTTGGGGATCGTGCGGGCGGATTTGGCGGCGCGGGGGTTGGAGCGATTCGTGGAGATCGATCTCGGCATTGTGCGGGGACTGGCCTACTACACCGGGGCCGTCTTCGAAGTGTTCGACATTGGAAAAGGAATGCGGGCCGTCGCCGGTGGGGGACGGTATGACAAACTTGTCGAGTTGATCGGCGGAGTGGACATGGCGGCGGCGGGCTTCGCCATGGGTGACGTCGTGATCGGGGACCTGATCCGTGAGACTCCGGCGACTGCGGCCCGGCTCGATGCGGCCGTGGCCGCCCAAAGCGGGCTCGACCTTTTCATCATTGTGGCGGACGAAACCAAACGCCCCGAAGCTCTGCGCATGGTCCAGGAACTGCGGGACACCGGCTTTCGCGTGGCCTCTCCGATCGCTCCGGCCAAAGTCGGCAAACAATTCCAAATGGCCGAGGAGCAGCGCGCCCACATTGCCGTCGTCATCGGAGCCGAGTACCCACTCGTGACTTTGAAGAACCTGCCCTTGCGGCTGGAAACGATCTGTCGGCGGGAGGATTTCGACGCGGAGTTGACCCGGCTGCTGGGGGGCGCAGTGGGATGATGGCACTGAGTTGCCCCCATTGGCCTCATCAATCTCCATGATTCCGCTACCCCTGAAGATTGGATCGGTCGTCTTTTTTGTCTGCAGTCTGGGGTTGGCAGTCCCTACCTATCAGAAATGGATGCTGGCTTGCCACGCGTCAGAGTACACCGCCGGTGAATTCGTCATCGAAAGCTTTCAGAGTATCCGCAGCGCCAAGCGGGTTACGCCACTTTCGTATTGTCGGGGAACAGTGAACGGATCCCCGGAGACGATGAATTTCATCAACTCTGCCATCGAGGCTGATGCCGTCCGCAAGACTTACCGAATCGGCGACAAGGTCATGGTTTGGTGCCATCCAAAAATGCCGACTGAAATGCCCAAGAACCTTTCTCTGCGCGTGTTGCACCCTACTTTCCCATTGGGTGACGCATGGCAGGATGCCCTTCTGTTTTCCAGCTTTTCCTTGCTCCCCTTCCTGGCCTGTCTGGTGGGTGTGGGTTATTTCAAATGGAGGAAGCCCCGGCAGGCATAGAAGACCGCCGGTGTTTCTGGACGCATTGGGGACATCGCCTCCGCGAAGGATCTTTGAAGGAATCAGGAAAGAGGCGGTTCCGGGAGGGGGCTGGGGGAAAAGGGCGGGAATCCAGGAACCTGAAAGCGGTCTCCTTTCCTCCTTCCCCGGATGGCTTCGTCCTTGCGTCCCGGCGGTTTGCCGCTAGAGTCCTCCCTTTTTCCTGCCCCCTATGTACCGCACCCATCATTGCAACGCATTGCGTCCCGAACACATCGGCCAGACCGTCACGCTTGTCGGTTGGGTCAATACGGTGCGCGACCACCATGGCGTTATTTTCGTCGATCTGCGCGACCGGGAGGGCGTCACCCAGTGCGTCTTCCGGACCGAGGAAAATTCCGCGGCAGCGGCCGAAAGTCACGAACTGCGTGCCGAGGATGTCGTCCAGGTCACCGGTCGGGTCTCCGAGCGTCCTGAAATCGAGGGGAAATCCACCGTCAATGCCTCCATTGCGACCGGTGAAATCGAGATCGTGGTCACGGGCCTCACGGTGTTGAACAAGTCAGAAGTGCTTCCCTTCCAGCTCGACAAGGATCAACTCGGAGAGGATCTGCGGCTCAAATACCGTTATCTCGACCTGCGTCGTCCCCGCATGGCGAGGAACCTCCGGATGCGCCACCTGGTGGCCAAGGCGGCGCGGGATTTCCTCGACGAACAGGGATTCCTCGAAATCGAGACTCCGATCCTATCCAAGTCCACCCCGGAAGGAGCCCGCGACTTTCTCGTGCCGTCGCGCCTCAATCCGGGCAAATTCTATGCTCTGCCACAGGCCCCGCAGCAATACAAACAATTGCTCATGGTGGCCGGCGTGGAGCGGTATTTCCAGATCGCCCGCTGTTTCCGGGATGAAGACCTTCGTGCCGACCGCCAGCCGGAGTTCACCCAGATCGACATCGAGGCCTCCTTCATCACCGAAGAGGACATTTTCGCGTTGATCGAGGGCATGCTGGCCCGCGTCTTCAAGGCCGCCCGTGGGGTGGAGATTCCGGTTCCGTTCGAGCGCATCACCTGGCGTGAAGCGATGGACCGTTATGGGAGCGACAAACCGGAACGCCGCTGTGGAATGGAGTTCGTCGACCTCGGGGAGGTCTTCAAAGACAGCACGTTCAAGGTATTCCGCGGCGCGCTCGACAATGGGGGAGTGGTCAAGGCGCTCAACGCGAAAGGCTTCGCCTGCGTCACCACCGGCCAGATCAACCGGCTCACGGAAATCGCCCAGGAGGCGGGAGCCAAAGGGCTTGCCTTCATCAAGGTGGAAAACGGCGAGTGGAAATCACCGATCGTGAAGTTTTTCAGTGACGCCGAGAAAGCCGCTCTGACGGAGAAGCTTGCCATTGAAGAAGGCGACCTGATTCTCTTCGGAGCGGACAAATGGATCAATGTTTGCAACGTTCTCGGTCGGATCCGGCTCGAAGTGGCCTCCGTCCAGGAGTTGCTGAAGGACGATCCCCGGCTCGATTTCCTCTGGGTCACTGAATTCCCGCTGCTCGACCATGATTCCGAGGAGGACAAGTGGAATGCCGTCCACCATCCGTTCACCCGCCCGGTAGCCGATGACCTGGCTTTGCTCGAAAACGAAGCAACTTTCGACCAGATCCGGGCCGTGGCCTATGATGTGGTGCTCAACGGCTGTGAGATCGGCGGAGGGAGCCTTCGGATCCATGAGCCGGATCTCCAATCGAAAATGTTCGGGATTCTCGGTGTCGATGATGAGCACCAGGCCTCCATGTTCGGCCATCTGCTGAGTGCGTTCCGTTTTGGGGCGCCTCCGCACGGCGGGATCGCTCTCGGATTTGACCGGTTGGTGATGTTGATTTGTGGGGAAGACAGCATCCGCGATGTCATCGCTTTCCCCAAAAACAACAAAGGTCAGGAAGTGATGAATGGCTGTCCGGCGGAAGTGGACTTCAAACAACTCCGAGAGCTCTATGTGAAGAGCACGGTGCAGGAAAAGAAACCGGTCCAGAGCTGAGCCGAAGGGGCTTTTCTCGTTCTTTTTTGTTGGGCCGGGTCAGGGTTTCTGGTCCGCCGGGATCCGTTTGTCCAGTTGGTTTTCCACCGGTTCGACGGTGGCCCGGTGGGCTGCGGCGAGCTGGGTGAGGCGGGCCACGATGTCCGGGTGTTCTTTCGCGATGTCGAAGTGTTCCCCGGGGTCGTTGCCGAGATCGAACAGCAGGGGTGGATCGTGTTTTACAGCTTCTTTTTGGGCGGTGTAGGACGTCTTGGTGAGGAAATGCGCTTTGAACCGGCCTTCCCGCACCGCAAAGAGCCCTTCGTCATGGTAGTAGAACATCTCATTGCGCGGTCCTGGCCCTGTGCCGAGAAGGCAGGGGGAGAGGTCATAGCCGTCGAGGCGCCGGTCAGCTGGTGCCGGGACCCCGGCCAATGAGGCAAAGGTGGGTAGGAGATCCAGCGTGGAACCCATGTCTGTGACCGTGCCGCGGGCGAGTGACTTGGGCCAGGCCCAGGCCACGGTCGGTTCCCGCATGCCACCCTCCCAGGTCGATCCCTTGCCATCACGAAGCAGCCCGGCGGAACCGCCATGGCTTTTGAAGAGCAGCCAGGGACCATTGTCCGAGGTGAAAATGACGAAGGTTTGGCGGCTTTTCTCTCCGGCCGGATTTTCCCGCACTGCCTTGAGGATTTGCCCGACCGACCAGTCGATTTCCTCGACGACATCACCATAAATGCCAGCGGGGGAGGTGTCTTTGAAAGCCTCCGACCGGAACAGTGGAACATGGGGGAGGGAATGGGCCAGGTAGAGAAAATAGGGAGGGGACGACGCCTCGGCCTGGGCCTGTTGCACCACCTTGACCGCGGCTTCGGTATAGCGGCGGGTGATGGTGCGCTGGTCGGCGGGACGCTCCACGATGGTTGTGTCCCGCATCAGGGGCACGTTGTAAGCCTGGTAGCGTTCCTCTCCAGCGAGTTCGAAGTGGGAGGCCTTGTCGACTTTGTCCATGTCATTGGAGTAGGGAATGCCGAAGTAGCTGTCGAATCCGTGATCCGTGGGCAGGAACGGGCTGAGGTGACCGAGGTGCCATTTCCCGACGCAGGCGGTGTGGTAGCCGTGATCCTTGAGAAGCCGGGCGATGGTGATTTCCGAAGGAGGCAGCCCTCCGGCGGAGTCCGGGAAGAGCACTCTCCGACGGTCCGAAGTCATGCCATTGCGGATGGGATACCGTCCGGTCAGGAGGGCCGCTCGGGACGGGGTGCAGACGCAGGCCGCGACATAAAAATTCGTCCACTTTTGCCCTTCGGCGGCCATGCCATCAAGGTGCGGCGTCCGGATGTTGGGATGGCCAAAGCAGGAGAGGTCACCGTAGCCGAGATCATCGGCAAAGATCACGATGAAATTGGGGGACGCGGGAGCCGCCTCCGATGCCAACGCTTCAGATGGACGGAATGTTGCGGCAAGGGTCAGAAAACCAAGGCAACTGAGAACCAAGGAGGAAATACGGAAAAGACGCATGGAAGGGAGGATCCAGCCCCAGCAGAAGGGGGCGGTGACTAGTCGGCGTTCGCCGCCGCTTTCAATTCGCGGAGTTCCTTGTCCATCCGGGCAAGGGCTTCGGAGGTCGCCTTGAGGCGTTTCGCGGTAAGTTTGGCGATGAACTCGTAAAGCGCCGCGTAAAATTCGGGATTGTCCTTCTTGGGCTTGGCGTATTCGAGGAACTTCTGATCCACCGCGAGGCAGACCGCGGTGGTTTCCGCCACCACCGAAGCGGTGCGGCGTTCGTCGGAGAGGGCGGCGAATTCTCCAAATATGTCACCGGTGTGGTCCATGCTGACGAGGACTTTTCCGTTTTTCTCCACATTGACCCGGCCGGCCAGGAGGATAAAAATGCGGGAAGCTTCCTCACCGTCGGCGACGATGGTGTCGCCCGGTTCGCATTCCACAATGGAAGAGGAGTTCAGAATGTCGTCCAATTGGGATTTGTTGAAGGTCTCTAAAAAAGGGACCCGGAGGAGCGTGTCGGGGACATTTTCCTCGTCGTGGATGTAGGCAAATTCCTTCATGGCGGTGCGTGATGAGCCCAATGATACGGACTTCTCAGCAAAAAGGGAACTGTTTTAGTGCTGCGTCGGGCTGATTTTTGCTTGTCGGAAAGCCTGCGCAGGGCGCCATTGCGCCGTTTGGGGGACCGTTTTGTGATCGACGGTTGGATGCAAAGCATTCAGGATGCGTCAGTATGAGACTGTATGCATTTCTGCTTCCGGCCAGCATTGTGGTAGCGTCCACGGGCGGGGCGGCCGAACCCGTTGCCCTTGGAGACCGACTCGAACTTTTTGCCGATGACGCGCTGGTGGCCAGCCACCAGGGCCTGGAACGCGTCGTGCAGCAACCGGTGCCGGGGGAGGTCGTCCTGACAATGGATGCTCCTTGGGAAGGAAACACGTCGGCCTATTACACCCTGTTCCAGGATGGGGACCTTTACCGGATGTATTATCGTGCCTCCGCGGCGGATCCGAAAACCAAGAAATCCCTCCGGGGTGAAGTGACCTGTTACGCCGAGAGCCGGGACGGCCTCCAATGGGTTCGCCCGGATTTGGGAATCCATGAATTCCAAGGATCCAAGGCCAACAATATCCTGCTCACCGGGGAGGGGACCCACAACTTTACCCCTTTCCGCGATGAAAACCCGGCCGCCACCGCGGACACCCGCTACAAGGCAATGAGCGGGAGCTTCAAGAAAGGACTGCTGCCCTGGGGATCTCCGGATGGGATTCATTGGCGGAAGCTCTCCGCAACCCCGGTGATCACGGATGGCGCCTTCGACTCCCAGAATCTCGCTTTCTGGGATCCGGTGCGGGGGGAATACCGGGCCTACTGGCGGTATTTTGGCAACAAAGTCCGGGCCATCCGCACCGCGGTTTCAAAGGACTTTCTGACGTGGGAACGTCAGGCCGACCTGGCATATGGAGACGCCCCGGTGCAGCATCTCTACACGAATGCGATTCGTCCCTATTTCAGGGCTCCGCATCTCTTCATCGGATTTCCGACCCGATTCCTGCCCAACGAAGGGGAGCGCGTCGAGCCAGTATTCATGGTGGGGAGAGATGGGGTCAATTTCCTGCGCTATGACGACGCCGTCGTGCCCGAGGATGCTCCGGCCGACCGCAAAGGCAACCGCAGCAATTACATGACCAACGCCTTGCTCAGCCTGCCCGGAGAGCCCGGGAAGCTCTCGGTTTATGCGACTGAGGCTTATTACGGTCCTGTTCCCGGCCGGGTCCGACGCTTCACTTACCGGGTCGACGGGTTTGTCGCGCTGCAGGCGGGATCCGCGACCGGCGTTGTGGAGACGGTGCCCGTGACTTTCAAAGGGAGCCACCTCACCCTGAATTACAAAGCCAGGGAAAACGGCTTGGTGCGGGTTGAACTGAGCGGGGCCGACGGCAGGCCTCTGCCGGGCTTTTCCTTCGCGGAAAGTCAGCCATTGACGGGAGATGAGGTCAAGGCGACCGTTCGTTGGCAAAGCGGTCACGACGTGGCGGGTCTGACGGGGCAGCCGATCGTCGTGCGGATTGAGGCGAAACATGCCGAGTTGTATTCCATGCGCTTTCACTGAGGCGGGCAGGCAACGGCGGCCGGGATGGTCAGTCTTCGTCCTGTATGTGGCAGTCAGTTTGGCTTGCGGAAGTCTCCGAGCCCAGGAAACGAAGCCCGTTCCTCCTCCCGCCGGGAGACTCTTTGGGCCGCAGGCAGACAGTCCCTCTCCGACCAAACCGGATGCGGTCCTTCCTCCCGACGTTCCGGCGCCGACTCCCGGCAACGTTCCCGGTGTCATGACCCTGCCCGCGACCCCGCCGACATCGACGAGCCTGACCGGTTCCGTCGACGGACGGGAAAGCCAGTTCACGGTGGAATGCGAGGACCGGGTCACCCGGGGAGCCACTTCCAGCTTTGCCGAAAGTCTTGGGGCAGATTTCCGCAAACTGATGGGGTTGGAAAAATGGAATCACCACATCCGGATCAAAATGCAGGGCTCTCTCAGCGACGTGTTGGCGGGCCCAGAAACGGCGCGGCAGATCATTCTTGGTCCCGATGGCAAGTTCGTCCTCTATCTCCATGTGCGGCTGAGCGAACGGTTCCGCAAGGAAACACTGACCCGGGAATTGTACCGGCTGCTGATCTTGGACCAGATGCTCTATGGGCGGGAGAGCGATCCCGGGCTCGACGGGCGTCGTCTCACGGAGCCTTCCTGGCTGCTGGAGGGCGCGCAGGAACTGAGCCGTTTCCGCAGTCAGGGGCGCCCCAGCGCCGTTTTTGGCGGTCTCATCCAATCGCGACAGTTCCTGACCTCGGACAAGGTGCTGGCCGGGGTTCCCGATGACTGCGATTCGATTACCCGGGCGGTCTGGGTGGCCTCCAGCACCGCCTTGGTCGCCGCTTTGCTCGCCCAGCCGGAGGCTGCCTCCAGTTTCCGGGATTACCTGCGGGAATGCCCCGACGTCCCGGCCAGTTCGGGAGGCACTGCCGATGCCGCTCTGTTACGACGGCATTTTCCTGCCCTGCGCGGCAGCCAGGATTCCCTCGACAAGTGGTGGGCTCTGGAATTGGCCACGATGGGAGAACGTCATCTCATGGAATTCATCAGTGTCCCGGAGACCGAGGCCGCCCTGGATGAGGCGTTGAAAATCCGGCTCGAACCTCCCCGGGATGAGGAGGGAAAATCGAAAGAGGGGGCACTCTCCTGGCTGAAAAAATGGGTGCCCGGGAACAAGAAACAGGAGCAATTTCTGGAAAAGGGGTTTGACGGGCAATTGCGTGATTTCGAAGACTACGCCGGTCTGCCGGGCGACGATGACGCGGTCAAGGCCTGTCAAAGTCGTCTCACCAATCTGCGCCACAGTTGCTTCCCTGTTTACCGCATTCTCATCGACCGGTATCTGAACGCGGCCACCCATCTCCTCGAGGGCAAATGGCAGGGAGTCGCGGATGATCTGGCGGCCGCAGATCGGGAACGGGTCCAGTTGAAGGACATTCTCCGGCAGGTCGAGGATCGCATGAATTTCGAAGAGGCTACCAGGGCTCCCGTGGACGAGGAATTCCAGGATTATGACAAGGCAGTGCAGCGGCTCAACAACCTGCCCAAAATCCAACGCAAAGACCGGATTTCGACCTACCTCGATGCCGTGGAGCGGGAAATGAAATGACCCTGCTTAAGAGCCGCAGGCGGGGGCACTTCCCGTCACTTAATGCTTGCGGTGGCCGGGAATGCGGGCATCAGTCCCCGCCATGAGCGTCCTAGTAGCCGGCACCATCGCCCTCGATCACGTCAAAACCCCCCATGATGAGCATGAAAACCTGCTCGGTGGATCCGCTTCTTATGCCGCCATCGCGGCCAGCTTTTTCTCCGCGGTGAACCTTGTCAGCATTGTTGGACAGGACTTTCCTGAGAAACATTCCAAACTGCTGCGCGATCGGAAAATTTCCCTGGATGGGGTCGAGGTTTCCCAAGGGGCCACCTTCCGTTGGTCCGGCGAATATTTTGGCGACATGAACACCCGAGAGACCCTGGGGGTCGCGCTCAATGTTCTGGAATCCTGGCAGCCACAGGTTCCGGGGCACTTCACTTCCAGCCGGATCGTTCTCCTCGCCAATGCCAGCCCTGACAACCAGCACGCGGTGCTTGACCAGGTCCTGGCCTCGGGGCCCCGGCCGGAACTCATCGTGGCCGATACGATGGATCTGTGGATCACCATCGCCCGGCCACGTCTCGAAGCCTTGCTGCGACGGATCGATCTGCTGGTCCTGAATGACAGCGAGGCCAAACTGTTCATGGAGACGTCCAATCTCATCCAGGCCGGGGAACGGCTGCGGGCGATGGGTCCCCGGTTTGTGGTCATCAAAAAAGGGGAGCACGGAGCGTTGCTCTTTGGCGAGAATGAATTCTTCTCCTGCGGGGCATTCCCGCTGAAGCAGGTGCTGGATCCCACTGGCGCCGGGGACTCGTTCATCGGGAGCGTTGCCGGCTATCTCGCCAGTCTTGAGGGCACTCCCCGGTTTTCGGACATCGCTTCCGGTCTGGTCCGGGGAACGATCATTGCCGGTTACACCTGTGAGTCCTTCAGCACCCATCGCTTGGAATCGCTCACCACCGACGAGTTCGAAACGCGGCTGGAGGCTTTCCGGAACTACACCCGTTTCGACTGATTGGCCGATTCGCGTGGTTGAGCCTGTTTGGATCTGTGCCAGACTCCCGGAATGCGTTCCTCCAATTTCCTTGCCTTTTCTCTCCTCGGTTGCCTTATTTCCAGCCCTGACTCGCTCCGGGCTGAAGTTCCCCGTGTGGGGCACGTGGTCGTGGTCAGTTTCGACGGCGGCAAGCCGACGGTGATCGCGGAAAGCGAGATGCCGGTGCTGAAGAAGCTGACCGCTGAAGGGGCGGTAACCTGGACGGCCAACACCATCCTGCCTCCGAAAACGCTTCCCTCGCACACCTCCATGCTGACGGGCTTGGATGTGTCGCATCATGGCGTCATCTGGAACGACTGGCAGCCACTCCGGGGTGTCGTCAAAGTTCCCACTCTGTTTTCCCTCGCCAAGGCCACCGGGAAAAGCACCGCCCTGTTCGCCGGAAAAGTGAAGTTCCGTCATCTCTGGCTGCCGGACAGCCTGGACGCCTTCGGTCTCGACAATGTTTATGACGAAGCGCATCTGCCTTCGGGAGATGAGAAGCAATTGGTGCCCTCACAGGCCGTGGCCGGCCTTGCCGCGACGTACCTGGCCGAACACAAACCGGCGCTCTGCTTTGTTCATTTCCCCGATCCTGACTCCGCCGGTCACAAAAGCGGATGGGGCTCACCCGAGCAGAAAGAGGCTTTTAAAGTGAGTGACCAAGCCTTGGGCCAGATCGTGAAGGCCATCGAAAAAGGGGGATTCAGCGATGATTGTGTCATCATCGTGTCCGCTGACCATGGCGGCACGGGGAAGAATCACAGTCAAGACACCCCATCGGACCGCAACATTCCTTGGGTGGCATGGGGCAAAGGCGTCAAGCCGGGTTATGCGATCACCGGGCCCGTGATGACCTATGACACCGCCGCGACCGCCCTCTGGTTGCTTGGGGTGGATCTTCCGGCATCATTGGACGGACACCCAGTGTTGGAAGCCTTCCAGAATTGATCCCGTGGCACCTTTCGTGCTGGGGGGAGAGCACCGGCTTTTACCGGTAAATCAGATAGGATTGACGACTTTTTTGGAAGCCGGCCAAGTAATTCTGCCAACTGCCAATGATCGCTTGGGGTGATTTCCCTCCCCGCAGCCCGGTCTCAAGCCCGGTGCTGCCGTAGCACTTGTAGAAAATATCCTTCGTGCTGGAGCTCGTGCGGGCGAAGAGGTCTTTGCTGATCCGGCGGTTCAGCGCGTCGATGAAGATCACATTGAGGCCCACGATGTCGACAGGGGAGCGGGGATCGATCTGGATCCTGGACCCTGCGAATCCTGCTTTGCGGGAACTTTGGTAGGGGCTGAAGCGAACCCCGGTGAGATTCAGGCTGTTGAGGGCTTTGGTGAATTCGACGGCATTGACACCGGGACCGCCGACATATTCGAATGGGGCATTGGTGCCAATGCCGATGTCGCAGCCATCGAGGCTACCGAGAATGCCGGTGGCGGCATAATACAAGGGCGAGCGTGAGCCGGGGATGTTGGGCGATGTGGGAACCCACCGCAGATGGGTGTCCTCCCACATCATGGCACGGCTCCAGCCTTTCATGGGGATCACCGTCAGTTGGCAGCGCCGGGCATTCCATCCCCGGGCATTGCTCATCTGGGCCAATTCTCCAGCCGTCATCCCATGGACGTAAGGGACGGGGATCTGTCCGACAAAGGAAATCCAGCGCTGCTCCAGTCCCGGTCCTTGCACCCGCAGCCCTCCGATCGGATTGGGCCGGTCGAGGACCATGAATTCCTTTCCATTCTCACCGCAGGCCTCCATGGCCCGGACCATGGTGGAAATGTAGGTATAGCTCCGCGATCCGATATCCTGCAGATCAAATAGCAGGATGTCGATCCCGGCGAGCATGGCCGGAGTCGGCTTGCGGGTCGGTCCATAGAGGGAATATGCCGTCAGGCCGGTGAGGGGATCACGGCGGTTGGAAATGTGGACCGCGGCTTTCTCGGTGCCATCCAGACCATGTTCCGGCACGTAAAGGGCGACCAGATTCACCTGTGGGGCCTGCTTGAGAACCAACCGGGTTTTCTGCCCCCGGCGGTTGACGCTGGTTTGGTTGGTGATGAGACCCACTCGTTTGCCTTTGAGTGCGGCAAAGCCGGAAGCTTCGAGGACATCGATGCCCAGATGGACCCCGCCTCCCAACGACGAGCCGCCGCTGGGGGCGATGGTGCCCCCCGGTTCCCCGAAACAACCCGAGAGCAGAATGGCAACACAGGGCAAGAATGGCAAAAAGGCTTTGTGGAAACGCGACATGACTGCTTTAATGACGGACTTCTCTCCTGAATCCTCCTGCATGCAAGACGACCTGGGTCAACTGTTGCTCACCGGTGTTCCCGGACTTGAACTCACTCCGGAAACAGCCTCCCGATTCAGAAAGCTGCAGCCCGGTGGCTATATTTTGTTCGGGCGGAATATCAACCATCCCGAACAACTTCGCAAGTTGATCGATGATCTGAGGGATCTCAGCGATGTGGAACCCTTCATCACCATCGATCAGGAAGGCGGGCGGGTTTCCCGTTTGCGGCTCATTGGCAACGAGCCTCCCAACGCCCAGCAGCTGCGACAAAAGGGGGATCCCATGCTGATTGCCCGCCATGGGCAGCTCACCGGGCAGGTGCTTCGGCAGTTTGGGTTCAATCTTGATCTCTGCCCGGTGCTCGACATTTCCCACGACGATGAGGCCGACAACAGTCTGAAGGGCCGTTGCTACGGGACCACTCCCGAAGAAGTGATCCGGAATGCCAGTGTGTTCAATCACGCCATGCGACGCGAGGGCATCCTGAGTTGCGGAAAGCATTTCCCCGGATACGCCTCCGCCGAAGTGGATCCCCATCACGAATTGCCTGTCATCACCAAATCACTGGCAGAGATGGAGGCTTCCGAACTGGTGCCGTTCCGGGCCCTGCTGGACGATCTCGACAGCCTGATGACCTGTCATTCCCATTTTTCCTGTTGGGACGCGGATCGGCCGCGCTGGCCGGCGTCCTTGTCGCAGGCCATCATCGGCGGGTTTCTCCGCCACCAGCTTGGCTACCAGGGACTGGTCATGACGGACGACCTTGATATGGGGGCCATTCTCAATGAAGTGAGCTTCGAGGACACCATCCGCGCCGCGATGATGGCGGGGAACGATTTGGTCATGATTTGCCACCGCGTCGAATTGGTGGAGCAGGCCCGCGAAATCCTGACCACGGTGGATCGTCCGGTGTTGGAGGATGCCCTCGACCGGGTTGAACGCACCAAGCGTCGCCTTGCCGGACCCTACGAATGGTCCTTGGATGGATTCCATGCCATCGACCGTGAAATTTGGAACCTGCGGGTCGACACCCTTGGCGAAGAGCGCGCCGCCATCCTCAGTGTGGAAGATGGCAAACGCTCCCCGGTTGAACTTTACTGACGTCTCTTGCTTCCCACAGAAAAACGACACCATGCTGCCTGTCATCGAAAAGCTTCTCATCGTCCAGGATCGCGACACCAAACTCCGTGCGCTCCACAAAGATCTGGAACGGGTTCCCGTCGAGGAACAAAACTGCCGCGACCGGATGAGTGACGATGAAAAAAAGGTCGCCGCAGCCAAGGCCGCGCTGCAATTGGTGGAAGTCGCGATCAAAAATCTCGAACTCGATATCGGGACCCGTCGGCAATCCATCACCCGGATGAAGACGCAGCAGTATGAAACCCGGAAAAACGAGGAATACACCGCCCTCGGTCATGAGATTGTCCGTTATGAAAAGGAGATCTCGCAACTGGAGGACCAGGAAATCGATCTCCTCGACAAAGCAGAAACGGCCAAGAAAGCCCTGAGTGAAGCGGATGCCCGTCGCAAGTCGACCCAGATTTTGGTCAACGAGGATCTCGCAAAATTGGCGGAACGGAAGACCAACGTCGAAAGCCAAATCGCGGAAATTTCCGCCGAGCGGGCAGCGCTTGCGGCCTTGGTTGAGCCGGAGGTGCTCGATGCCTACGACCGGATTTCCCAGCGCAAAGGGGAGGCGGTCGTCGCCTTGGAGGACGGGCAATGCAAAGGCTGCCACATGAAGGTGGTCAAATCCACCGTGGTCGAGGCCAAGGCGGAAAAAGTCCTCGCCCACTGTGAAAACTGCGGACGCCTGATCTATTACGCGGGTTAGGCGGAGGTCTCCTTTCAATCCCTTTTGTCAGGGGCAGGAATTCTTCCCACCTGGCGGCTCTCCGTGTATAGTGTGGTTTTCTCCGAATGACCACTCTCATCATCAAGCCCCGCGCTCGCATCTTCCACGGACATGACTGGGTCTACAGCACGGAGATTCAAAAGGTGGCCGGCGAAGCCGTCGCGGGTGATGTGGTGGCGCTGAAGGATCACCGCAACCGGCCACTTGGGACCGCGATTTACAATCCCCACTCCCAGATCGTGGCGCGTCGATTTTCCCGGCGTAAACAGGATCTGGATGCCGACTTCTTTTTCCGCCGATTGGAAAGGGCGCTCTCCGTGCGGGAAGCCTTGCACTTTCCTGAGCCGGTCTACCGCCTTGCCTGGAGCGAGGCCGATGGATTGCCGGGGGTGATCGTGGACCGCTACGGGGATTTGTTGGTTGTCCAGACCCTCACCGCGGCAATGGATCAGAGGCGGCATTTGATCTCCGATGCCCTCCGGCAGCTGCTCAATCCCACCGGCATTGTGGAACGCAATGATTCCTCAATCCGGGTCGCGGAACAATTGCCGCCCCGGGTTGGAATGCTGCATGGGGACGAGGTGGCACCGTTTGATGTCGAAGTGGCCGGCATCCGTCAGAAAGTGGATCTTTTGACCGGTCAAAAAACCGGACTTTATCTCGACCAGATCGACAACTACGCCGCCGTTGCCCGCTTGGCCCCGGGCAGACGGGTGCTGGACTGCTTCTGCAACCAGGGCGGTTTCGCCCTCCACTCCGCGAAGGCCGGGGCTGCCTCCGTCAAGGCGGTGGACATCAGTGAAACGGCCATCGCACAGGCTCGGGAAAATGCGGCCACCAATGGTCTGACCATCGATCTGGAACAGGTCAACGCGTTTGATTATCTCAAAAAAGGATCTTCAGAGGGGGAGGAGTATGATCTGATCATCCTGGATCCGCCATCTTTCACCAAGAACCGGAAGTCCCTCCAGGATGCGCTCCGGGGCTACAAGGAAATTCACCTCCGGGCGCTGAAAATGCTGAGCAAAGATGGCATCCTTGCGACCTTCTGTTGCTCCCACCACGTCAGCCGGGAAGACCTTCTCCAAGTGATGCGCGAAGCTTCTGTCGATGCTCATCGCTTGGTCCGCCAACTGGCGATCCACAGCCAGCGGCGGGACCATCCGGTGGTGCCCACTCTGCCAGAAACCGAATATCTCAAAGGATTCACGTTCCAAGCGATGGCGGCCTGGTGAACGAGCGACAGCAATTGTTCCTCCTTTGGCGGACCCACTGGAGGGTGGTCTGGCGGAGATTGCTGCATCTCTGTGGTTCCCGACGCCTCACCGCGGCGACGCTTGCGGTGTCTTTGTTGGGATACATGGTGGGCGCCTACGAGCTTTTCCGTCAGGGATTGATCTACCTCGGTCGGATGCCGGGAGCCTCGGGTATTTTGACCGATCGGTTGCTGCACATCGCATTTTTCTGTCTCTTTTTCATGCTGGCGTTTTCGACGGCAGTGACCGCCTACATTTCCCTGTTCCGGTCCCGGGAGACCACTTGGCTGTTCGGTTTGCCTCTGACCCACCGGGTCATCTTTCTCTGGAAGGTGATTGAAACCACTCTCTACACGGGGTGGGGGCTTTTGATGCTGTCGGCTCCTTTGTTGTTGGCCTTCGCCCATCACCGGGGGGCGGGATTGGGATTCTATCTGAAGTCGGGGCTGGGCATGGTCCTGTTCATGGTGGTGGCCTGCCTGGGAGCGGGGTGTGTGCTTCTTCTCTTGGTGCGTTGCGTGGGGCGACGGCAACTCCGCTGGGGCATGGTCCTGATCTCCGGGATAACGGTTTCCTGGTTGGTTCGGGAGTATTTTTATTCCGTCAAAATCGTGGAGCACAGCACCGAAAGCATCTCCCTGGCCGTCCAGGGGGTCCTACGGCACACAGAGGTCACCACCCATTGGGGGTTGCCGAGCACCTGGTTGGCCGAGGGAGTGTCTCGATGGAGTTTGCCCTTCCGCCGTCAGGGGGAAATGCTCAATGGAGCCCTCCTGCTCAGTCATGCGCTTTTGGGAGCGCTCTGTGCTTCCTTGCTGGGCAAATGGTTGTTTTTCGATGCGTGGAACCGCACCGTACAGAGGGAAGCGGCGATCCTACCGGACGCCGACCAATCGGGGCGCCGCTACACTCTGTGGCAGTCCCGCAAGTCCACGTCTGCTTGGCCCCCTTTCTGGGCCATCGCCAGAAAGGATGTCGTGACCTTTGTGCGGGAGCCTTCCCAATGGGTCCAGTTCGCGCTCGTGTTTGGGCTGCTGGGGCTTTACGCGTTGAATATCAGACGATTCAATCCCAATCTGGAGGCTCCTCGGGATGTCGTGTTGATTGCGAGTTTCAATGTGGCGGCGTGTGCCTTCGCCCTGTCCACCCTAACGACCAGATTTGTCTATCCTCAATTCAGTTTGGATGGAAGGCGTCTTTGGATTCTCGCGATGGCTCCGATCCGGTTGGAGAAGCTGGTCCTGCAGAAATACCTGTTGGCGTTAGGATTTACGGGATCCATCGCCTGCCTCATTCTTTTTCTGTCCGGCCGTTCCCTCCATCTTCCCGCTTCTGAAGTCTTGTGGTATGTCCTCACGATGGCTTTTCTGGCCATTGGATTGAATGGCTTAGCCGTTGGGTTGGGGGTGGTGCTGCCAAATGTGTCAGAGACCAATTCGGCCCGGATCGTGTCTGGATTTGGAGGCACGGTATGCCTGATTGCCAGTGTGATTTATGTCGTGGGCATCATCGGACTGGCCGTGGTGGGGCGGTTTGCGGTTTTTGGTCAGAACCGCTGGCCGGAGGGGCTGGCCAGCACCCCGGAAGCCCGTTGGAGTTTGGTGGGAATGGTGCTCATGGCTTCCGCTGCGGCCCTTGTCCCGACGTGGTTGGCAAAAAAGAGATTAAAAAAGCTGGAAATATCATCGAATATGGAATACTAATACATCTTATCTAATTCAATCGTAGCCATGTCCACTCACACTGCCGCCAGATTTATCGACGATGAGGACGATGTGGTCATCCGTTTCGACGATGACGAGTTTTCTGCTGGGGGATTGCCGGTGCCGCCTCAGGGGCACCCAATGAGACCCGTCGCTGGACCGCTTGTTCCGGTTCGTCAGTCTCTGCAATCCGTTCCTGTCATGGGCCTGGATGACGAGGTTCATGATGCCGAAGAGGAAATCGAGCAGCTCCGGCAGCGGCAGGAGCGTCTCCAGCGCCAAAAAATGGAGCTGGAAGAAATGAGTCGTCGCCGGGAAGAATATGAGCAGGCCCGGACGGATGTGGAAGAAAAGCTGGTCCGCTACGTCGGCGGCCTGGAAAAGGAAATCATCGAGGCCAAGAAGTGGGCTACTGATTGTGCCGACCTTCGGGAGGTTTTGGAGCACCATCTCTGCACGGTGCGGAGCCAGCGTTCAGATAGCTGGCAGCGAGGAGAGCAGCGTGAGCGAATCGGCATGGCGATGCGCGAAATCGAAACCGCCCGGGCGGAGATCGTCAATGGCGGCGAAATTCTGAAGAGCCTGCAAAAGGCTAGGGGGGGACGCGCCGTGATCAAGCCGCTGCGCGCTTCTGTGGATGACAGCGAATTTTTAATGTGGTTCAAGCGGGGGATCGCTTTCACCATGCCGGCCATCCTCTTTGCGACGGTTGTCATGGTGATCTATGCCTTGTTTGTCTGATGCCGAAGGGCAAGGGGAGAAACGTCAACTCGAGAGGAGAGGTGAATCATGAGCCGTCGAGATTCTGATGAGTTTTTTTATGAAGTGACCAGCCGCATTCCGGGGGCTGCAAAAGGAAAGCAGGCGGTTCCAAAAGTCGCCGGATTCCTGAAAAAGCCGGAAGCTGGTGCGCCGACGCAACGCAAAGCAGCGTCGCGGTCTGTTCCTTCCGGTCGCAGTGGCCGAAATGGAGCCGGCTCGAAAGAGGTCGGACGTCTTCTGGATGAAGAAACCCGAATGGTTGAGCAACGCATTGCCGAGCTGAAAGCCAAATCCGCGCGGGAAAAGCGGGCTAAGGAAAAGCGGGATCAGTTCAAAAACTTCATTCCGCCTCCCGAACACCGCTATCATGCGTCCATGGGGGGAATGCCTCATGCCGGGCGGAACCGACGCGAGGAATTGGAGGAACGAAATCATCACGCCCTCCGCTTTCTGATGCTGTTTGCGATCGTTTGTGGATTGCTCTGGTGGCTGCTCCATTCCACCGCTGCCTAGCGGGAGTCTGTGGGGGCGGGCACGCTTCCCCGGCGGCATTCCGGAATGCCGCCCTTGAAGACGGGATGGCAGCATGGCAGATTGGGATCCGATGATGACTCCTCTTTCCCGTCGCGCCTTCCTTCGTGGAACCGGGGTATCCCTGTCCCTTCCATTTTTGGAAGCGATGACGCCCACGCTGGCGCGGGCTGCTGAGGCGAAGGTTCCCAATCGCATGGTAGCCATCTGCACGTCGCTAGGCGTGTATGGTCCGGCTTTTTTTCCCTCCAAACCAGGCCGGGAATATGAGCCCACGCCTTATTTGGAGCCCCTTCAAGACCTGAGGGATCGATTCACTGTCCTTTCTGGGCTTTCTCATCCCGAGCAATCCGGCGCCAACGGGCACACGTCTGAAATGACCTGGCTGACCACGGCGAAGCACCCGGGATTGGGAGGATTCCGAAACACCATTTCGATCGACCAGTTGGTGGCCGAGAGGATTGGGTTTGAAACCCGGCTACCGTCATTGGTGTTGGGGACCGGTGGCTCCAGCCAAAGTTACACCCGCAGCGGCGTCATGATTCCGGCCGAAACCAAGCCCTCCAAAGTTTTTGCCCGTCTTTTTCTGGATGGAACCCCCGAAGAGATCCAGAGCCAAATGCGGAAACTGCGTCAAGGTCGCAGCATCATGGACACGGTGCAGGATGAAGCCTCCAGAATCGGGAAACGAGTCGGGAGCGCGGACCGGGAAAAATTGGACGAGTATTTCACCTCGGTTCGGGAAATGGAAGTCCGGTTGGAGAAAGCCGAAGAGTGGGTCCAGCGGCCGAAGCCCAAGGTCGCGGAAAAACCGTTGCAGGACATCACCAACGAATCCGACCTGATCGGTCGCATGCGACTGCTCTTCCAACTCGTTCCCTTGGCCCTGCAGACAGATTCCACCCGGCTCGTGACTATCCTCATCTCTGGTCGCAATGACGTGCCGGTGGTCCCCGGGGTGACGATCGACCATCACAATCTCTCTCATCACGGTCAGGATCCGGGAAAGATCGACCAACTCAAACGGATTGAACTGGCCGAGTTCAAAGCTTTGGGGGATTTTCTGAGGGAGCTCGCCGGCAAGTCGGAGGGAGGTGGCAATCTGCTGGATTCCACGATGGTGCTCTATGGCAGCAATCTCGGAAATGCCAATTCCCACAGTTCCACCAATCTACCCCTTCTTCTCGCGGGGGGAGGCTTCAAGCATGGGCAGCACCTTGTTGCCGGCCAGGAAACCAACAACGTTCCTCTGGCCAATCTGTTTGTCCAAATGCTGCAACAAATGGGGCAGGAGGTGGATTCGTTCGGTTCCAGCTCCTCCTCCAGTGTCCCTGGTCTTGAGAGTTGATCTTCAGCCGGAGATCAGGAGAACCGGAAGTCATTGGAGGCTCCCATTCACCGGCTCTGGCGCCTGACTATCGCTGGAAGGCGTGTTTTGGGTGATCCCTTCCTCCGCACCGCCTTTTTTGTCTCGCAATTCCCTCTGGGAGAGGGTATCTATCCCATCAACATGAACCCCAAGGGCACCTTACCGCTGCCTCCCGAGTTGGAGGAAAAGTTGGCCCACTACCGGCGCCAGGTCTGGATTGTGAAGCTTGCAGAGGGGGCGTTTGCGGCCCTTTTCGGGCTGGCCGTGAGCTATCTCCTTGTTTTGGGCCTTGATCGCGTCATGGAGACGCCGGGCTGGCTGAGGGGGCTTTTGCTGACGGCTGGGGTTGCCGGATTTGGAATTGGGCTCCCGCTGAAATGGCATCGTTGGGTTTGGCGTCAGCGTCGCCTGGAGGATGCGGCCCGACTGTTGCGCCGCCGGTTTCCCCGGCTTGGAGATCAGCTTCTCGGCATTGTGGAGTTGAGCCACTGCGAAGCCGGTGTCGGCGAGGGGCGCAGTGAGGCGCTGGTGCGGGCCGCCATGGCACAGGCTGCCAAGTCAGTTGAGGGACGTGATTTTTCGGATGCGGTGCCCGCTGCCCGTCACCGTCGATGGGGATGGATTGCCGCAGCCGGATGCGGGGTGATTCTTTTGGCCGGATTGTTGGTGCCCCCGGCGGCCCGCAATGCCATGGTCAGATGGGTGGCTCCCTGGCGGGATGTGGATCGGTTCACGTTCGCCCGGATAGAACCGGTGCCGCGGCGTTGGGTCGTTCCCTTTGCCGAGCCCATCGATCTCACCGCTCAACTGCAGAAAGACACGGATTGGTCGCCCTCCGGCGGAACCGCCAGGCTGTCTGGCCAACCCAAGGTGACGGCCGATCTTGAGAAAGGCGGATATGAATTCGCCTTGCCGCCTCAAAAGTCAGAAGCTCTTTTGAAGCTCAGCATCGGTGATGTCCGCGAGCGGGTTGAAGTCATTCCGACACGCCGACCCGAACTCAAAACTCTCCAGGCGCGACTGCGTCTCCCGGAATATCTGCAGTATCAGACCGAGCCGGAAATCGAAGCCCGCGGGGGCTCCATCACGGTGTTGCGAGGCGCGGAGGCCGCCTTCACTCTGACGGCAAGTCGGCCACTTTCCAAAGCAACGATGGATGGGATTGACCAACGGGTGGAGGGGGATCAGGTCAGGACGGGGGCCGTGGCAGTCCAGGAAGATGGAGAGCGCGTCTTCCTCTGGGAGGACGCCGATGGCCTCAGTGCGCGGGAACCGTTGCGATTGAAGGTGCGGGCCGTTGACGACTCCGCTCCCGAGGTGGTGGCGCGTCGCGAGGCCCTGGAACAGGTGGTGCTGGAAACGGAAGTTGTTTCCTTCGACCTTGAGGTGCGGGACGATTTTGGCATCAAACGCGCGGGACTGGAATGGACCGGAGCGGATCCCTCCCTCCCTCCCGGCCAGCAGGTCCATGGTGACAAGGTGGCGGCAGCGGGTGGTCCGGAGCAAAAAACGATCACGGAGCGGGCCACCTTTTCCGCCGCCCGAGAAGGGGTCGCCCCGCAGTCCCTGGAAGTCCGCGCTTGGGCGGAGGACTACCGTCCCGGGGCGCCGCGGTCCTATTCGCCTGCCTTTTTGCTCTACGTGCTCAACAAAGACGAGCACGCCATCTGGTTGACGGAGCAATTTGGGCGCTGGCTGGCTGCGGCGAAGGAAACCTACGAACACGAACAGCGTCTCCATGCGGCTAATGAGGAACTGCATGCCCTGAGGGCCGATGAGCTCGATCGTCCCGAGATTCGTCGGCGCATTGCCCAGCAGGCTGCGGCAGAGAATGCCAACGCGGCCCGATTGGCAAGTCTCAACGACAATGGTCGCCGCTTGGTTGAGCAGGCAACCCGGAACGATGCTTTCGATGCTGGCAGGTTGGAGAACTGGGCTGGGATGTTAAAGACGTTGAAGGAAATCGCCGACCAGCGCATGCCTTCCGTGGCCGACCTGCTGAAAGCTTCCGCCAATGCCAAACTGGCCGGCAATCAAGCCTCCACGGCGCAAGGAAATCCGCCCGGCGATACCAAATCCGGGGTGCCTGGTGAAAGCTCCAAACCGCCAGGAGAGGCGCAACCGCCGGGAGGCAAGTCCTCCAGCGCGCCCCAAGTCAGCCAAGGGCCTCAACCTTTGCCGGGAGGTCCTCCGAAACCGATGGATCCGAATGCCCCTCCCAAAGAGGCCATGCCTTCGGTCTCCGACCGCGAAGCCGGATTTTATGCCCAAACCAAGCCGGAAGAGGATCCCAACGCGGCCCCGAAGAAACCCAGTGGCGGCATGCTGACCCTTCCCACCACGACCCTCTCGGGAGGACCTCCACCTTCGAAAAAGCCCGGAGGAGACGAAGGACAGAGTCCTGCCGGAGACCAGATGACACAGGCGCTCTATGAGCAGCGCGACCTGTTGGAACGGTTCGCCAAGGTTACCGACCAATTGCAGGAACTCCTCGCGAGTCTCGAAGCCAGCACGTTCGTCAAACGACTCAAGGCCGCCTCCCGGAAACAGATTGCGATGGCTGCCGACATGAACAAGGAAACCCTTGGCGGATTTGGTTTGCCCAAGAAAGCCGTGACCGGACCCGTCGCCGCCCGTTCCTCCGACGTGGCCTCGCGGGCCAAAGTGGAAAGCGAATCCGTGAGAGTGATTCAGAGCGATTTGGAGGCATACTACCAACGCAAGCAGGATGCCCGGTTCAAGAATGTCCTCGACCAGATGAAGAAAGTCGAAATCGTTTCGGCACTGGCCAAAGTGGGCACGGAAGCGGACATTAATCTCAGTGGGCGGACCATCAGTGGGGCCGAATTTTGGGGGGATACGCTCGATCGTTGGGCTGAAGAGATGGTTGCGGCGGCCGAGGCTTCGAACTGCAAAGGGGGAGCCAATGGTGATGCCCTGCCTCCGGAGACCGTCCTGAAGGTCATGCAGGTGCTCTATGATGAAATGAAACTGCGGGATGAAACCCGGGAATTGGAGAACAGCCGGCCTGCCCTGGAATCGGGTTCGCACAAGGTCAAAGCCCGCATTCTGGCGTCCACCCAGGCAGATCTGGCAGAGAAAATCAGGGATGCCGCCGGTGACGTGGTAAACCTTCCTGATGGGGTGAAACGATTCGAAAAAGAACTGAAGCTGCTTTCGGCCGTGGTCACCGTGATGGATGAGGCGGAGTCGATTCTGGGGAAACCGGATACGGGGGCGCCCGCAGTGGCTGCCGAGTCGGAGATCATCGAGTTGCTGCTCCAAGCCCGAAGGCAGAATCCGGGCGGAGGCGGCGGTGGAGGTTCCAACCCCGGAGGCGGTGGTGGGGCCGCTACCGCAGCGATGGCCGCCTTGAATGAAATCGGTCCTGGCGTGGATCCCTCCGCCTCGGTCCAAAACCGGAACGTTGACCAATCCACCGGCAGGGCAGGTCGGGAGTTTCCCGAGGAATTCCGCTCCGGCTTGGATGCTTATTTCAATGCTTTGGAAGGGGCTAAATCCAACGAGGGTCCGGTGGTTCCGGAAGGAGGCTCCCTCCCATGACGCGATGGTGCCACAGCATTCATCGCGTCCCGGCCTTTCTCCCTGCGGTGGCCTTGACTCTGTCCTTCGGCCTGATCGGACTGGCCCAGGAAAAGGACGGGGGCAAGGACGATCGCATTGCCCTCGTGGAAGGGGCCATCAAAAGCACGGTCGACTCTCAAAAAGAAGGTCTGGCCAGAGTGGTGGGGGAGATTCTTACTACCACCAAAGCGCCCGAGGACAAGCGTCCGGCTTTGGAGGCAGCCGCCGCGAAAGCCGTCAGCGGGTTCGAGGAGCGGACGCGCCAGCAGATGGAGAAGGTCTACCGCAAATTACAGAAAGAGGCCGGAGGAAGTCCTCCCGGCGCCGTTCAGGTCTATGAAGAGCACTGGGTCGTTTACCGCGAGGAGAAGGCGGGAACCCAGGTGCCACCGGAGCAAACTGCCTGGCTGGAGGATTTGCAGCGCATCCTGAGCAGGGAGGAGTATGCCCTCTGGGATGCGGAAATGGCCAAACGACGGAAATCTGTTGAGGAAGCGCTTGAGGCTTATGTCCAGGAATCTGCCGACAAGAATGTTGTCGAACGCAGACAGCAAATGGAACGGCGGGTCGACGATCTGGTGATCGAGACGGGCTTTCCCAAGGAGAAGATCGACGCTCTGAAAAATGCCGTCGCGGAGGTGGCAGAAAAGTCGCGCCAGCCTTCCGCGGACATCGCGCGAGAGTTTGGAGGCATTTTTGCGAGGAATGCCTATTTGGGGATGTATCCCAATGTTTTGGAGGTCTTCCGGGCCGGTTCGAACCGGTTTCCCGGCATGGAGAAATCGCTCGCCGAAGTCTCCACGGTGGACATGGACGATGCCGTGCGGAACACGCTTTCTGCCGCCGAATACGCCACCTGGGAAAAGGCAAAAAATGAAGCCAAAAACCGCCTTGAAAAAGCGATCGGTGATTACCTGGACCGGCTGGTTGACGCTCGGCGCTTGGAGCGCAAATCGGACTTGGAGCGACAGGTGGAGCGCTTGGTGGGAGGTTTGCCGGTCGATGAAAAGCGGGCCAAAGTCCTCCGAGAAGGAATCGACGGGGTTGTTGAGGCTTCCTTGAAAGCTTGGCGGGAAGGGCAGGAGAAACCGGTCCGGACGTTTGTCAAAAGTTCCGGCAATTCCGAAGAAGAAATTCTCGATTACCTTGAGCAGGGCAGTGTGCGGTTCAACCAGGAATCGGAGTCGGGAGAGTCTTCTGCGGCCGCCATTGAGGAGGCGGCGTTCGAAAAACTGCTCGCCTCGCAGTTGACCGCCGAGGAGCGGAAACGCTGGAAATCGGTCGAAAGCGATCGCATTCAGCGACGGGCTAAGGCCATGGCCATGGTCGCAGTGTCCGAGGTCGACCGATCGGTGAGGCTGACCCCGGGGCAGCGCGGACAGTTGGAGCCCCTTTTGGTCACGGTCTTGGAAGAATATCTCCCCTTTGTCGAGGATCAGGAAAATTTTGGTTACATGCTGCAGAATTCCGAAGGGCTGTTGGTTTTTCTGCAGGGGATTCCCTCTGAGAAGGTCAAGGAGATCATCCACCCCAATCAGAAGAAGCAATGGGACCAGGCAGGATCCCGCTATTCGGGCTGGTGGCAAAACATGGAGGCGGTCCGCAAAGCGGCCGGCAAGCATTGAGAAGGAGAGGTCTCACGTTCTCCAGGCTGGGGCTCTTTGGCTTGATCTTCGGCCTGGTCGCGGTCGAGGCCCGCGCCCAAGGAAAGGGGGCCGTGGTTCTTGCTGGATCGCAGACGAAGGCTGGCACGAAGGAAGCTGTTTCCAAGAACGTCTCAACCATCTTCGAAGTGGAGGGAGGCTATACCGGGGCGGAAGTGGTGCAGCAGGAGTTGTCCGGCTACCTGGACAAGCAGGCAGATTTGCAACGGACCCGGCTCAAAGAGAGACTGAAACAGGTCATTGAAGATATGGGACGGGTGCTCAATCTGGACGGACCGTCACTGGAAAAGCTGAACCTCGTTGCTCTCGGAGCGGCCGAGCGGTCGCTCGACAAGCAACGGGCTTCCATGGAAAGCCGAGCCCGGTCCCAAACCAAGACGGCAACACCGCAAACCATCCAGGAAATACTCAAATCCATTGGGACCTATTCCCTGGACGTCAGCCGGGTCGAGGCAGAGTCGATTTGGAAAGCCGGTCTCGCGGCATCTCTTGATGAAAAGCAACGTCTGGCATGGGAGAAAGCCCAATCCGACCGGGAGGAATACCGTAGGAAGGCCATCACTGAGATGTTGCTGGTCGGGCTGGATGGGGCGGTCGGCCTGACTGAGGATCAGTTGGTGAAAATGCGTCCCCTGGCGGAAACCGCCATCCATGATTACCTCCCGGACCTGAGCCGGTTTTACTCCGATGCCCGCATTGATTTCCGCATGGTGCTGCTTTTTGTTTCCGGTATGCCCGGGAAAGAGGTGAAGGGTATCCTTTCCGGGGATCAATATAAAAAATGGGAAGCCGCCACTGCCGAGTATTCCGGCTGGTGGGAGGGAATCCAGCGCAATCATGAATCCAGGATGAAATCCAAAAGCCAACCCCAAGGGACCGACGAATGACGATGATGACGTTGCGGGCAGGCAGAATTGCGGCGCTGGTGGCCATGATGTTGGCGGTCTCCGGAGGTGTGCAGGCCCAGTTGCCGACAACGCTTCGGTTCGGTTCGGAAGTGCCGCCTGAAGTGGATCTGGTCTATGAGCGGGGATTGGCCTGGCTGGCCTCCAAACAATCCTCCAATGGCAGTTGGGAGGATGGCAATTCCGGATCGGGTCTCAATGGCATCTGCCTCATGGCATTTCTCGCCAGTGGGGAAGATCCCAACTTTGGGAGGTATGCAAACACCGTGAGAGCGGCGATACGTTCCATTATCCTGGGACAGGATGCTGCCACCGGCTATTTTCCCAACAGCATGTATCATCATGGCTTTGCGATGCTTGCGTTGAGCGAAGCCTACGGAACGGTGGACGAATCGCTCCTCTGGGGAGGCGACGGTGAGGAAAAAGGTCACCGTTCCATCGCTGAGGCCTTGGATCTTGCGATCCGGTGCTCGGCGACCTCCGCAAAGAAAAACCGTTTCGGGGCGTGGCGCTATTCGCCCGATGCGACGGATGCCGACACCTCGGTGTGTGCCGCCATGCTGATGGGCCTGCTGGCGGCGAGAAATGCCGGATTGAGTGTGCCCGATGAAACGGTGGACAATGCCGTGGAATACCTTCGACGCAGCACTGGCAGGAATGGCGCCGTCGCCTACGCCGGCGGGTTTGGGGGAGGGGAATCGATGAACCGTTCCGCCTTTGCGACGCTGGTTTACGCGGTGAGTCGACACAAGGACTGGAAGGAATACAATGCCACACTGTCCTACATCAAGGGGAATTTAGAGCACAAGGAAAGCGGACATCCCCATTACTTTCTTTACTATATGGCGCAGGCCCTTTTCCAGGGGGACTATGAAAGTTGGCAGAAGTGGAATGCCAGTGTGGTGCGCCAACTCAAGGAAACCCAGAACCCCGACGGCAGTTTTCAAGGTGGCAGTTATGCCACCGGAATGTCGTTGCTCGGCTTGGCCTTGAACTACCGGTTTCTGCCCATCTACGAACGATGATCTCTCTGTTGCCCACCCACCGTGTGCTTCTCTTGGGGCTGGCCGGAATGGCCTGTCCGCTCTGGGCGGGCTGGGCCCAGGTGAGGATCCAGGGCAATGTTGTTTTGGGGGGCGGTGGGATCGGTGGCAATATCGCGCTCGCTCCGAAGACCGCGGTGGAGGGATCCGCCGCCACCGTCAGCGTGACTCCCCGCCTGCATTGGCGGAACGGTGAATCGCTTCCGGGAACCTGGGAAAACGCGAGGCCCGGCTCGATCTCGTGGCGTTCCCCATTGTTCCAGGACTCGGTCCCATTGAAAGGATCCTACCTGCGTCTCATCGAGATGCCTTCTCCCGAGATTTCCACCGAGCGCTTGGGTGTGGCCGCACTTGATCGGGGATCGTTTGCCGTGCTCCTCAAAAATGGGGATCGTGTGACGGGCGATATCCTGGGGACAGAGGGGAATTGGCTTCGTGTGAAATCTCCGCGTCATGGGGAGGTGAAACTGAATTGGCAAGGCATCTCCAGTCTGCGGCGGTTGCATGGGGCGGGAGTGATCTTTGGCGGTCCCAG
Organism: Akkermansiaceae bacterium; assembly: GCA_024233005.1. Lineage (GTDB taxonomy): Bacteria > Verrucomicrobiota > Verrucomicrobiia > Verrucomicrobiales > DEV007 > JACKQE01. Next base: position 125,444 of record JACKQE010000009.1, read on the forward strand.
TGGTATCGAAGGGTGGGGGGCCGTGGATACCAAGGGTGGTGAGAAATCCCTTTCTTGGTTCGCTCTGGAAGGCGGGAGTCTGGGCACCCAACAATGGAACCGGTCTCTGGCGATGCCCCTGAAAATTCCCGACAAAGCCAGGATTGATGTTGTTCTGAGGGCTTCAGAGATGCCGGATTTTTCCCTCCAATTGAATCTGGGAGGAAATCCGGTCACCATCGAAACTTGGGACACCGTGGTGGTTGCCACCCAGGGAGATCGGTTTGTGCCTCTCCAAACCTTGCAGAAAGAGCAGGATGTGGGGTTCCGGTTGTGTTGGGATCACAGTTCCCGGCAACTGGCCTGTTACCGTTGGAACGGCGAAAAACTGGGTTTTTTCACCGCATCGGCTGGTCTTGAGGGCTCCGGGAAAGGGAGTCGCGGGCCGGCGGACGCGACCCCGGCTCCGGCTCCGGCAACGATCTCCCTACTCAACAAAGGACGGGATCTTGTTCTGGAGTATTTCTCGGTGAGGGAATGGTCCGGCCGGGAGCCTTCCAAAAGGAATCCCGGCGATGGCGCCGCAGTGGCGGAAATTTCTGACGGCAGTGTTTGGGTGGGGGCAGCCAAGCCCTCGGCGAAAGGATTGGTCATTGGAGGCAAGTCGCTCCCGTTCGAGGATCTCATCCGATATGATTCCGACACGGTCGGAACAGAGGGGAGCGCCAAAAGCCGGGGCGCCCAACTGCGGTACAACGATGGCACCGTGGTCACTGGAGAAGTCAGCGGCATGGCTGGCGGCCAGGTAACGCAATTGATGTCCTTCGCGGAGGGACCGGTCTCCACCCGGTTGGACGGCCTGCACCGCGCGGCGTTGATCCCGGACACGACCCATGAAATGCCGGCCGGACCTCCTCTGACGGAGTTGGATGCGATCAAAACCACCCATGCCACCTTGCACGGGACGATCGAGGGATCCGGGGACGGTATCCTGCGCTGGCGACCCGTTGGGGGAGAAAAACCTGTGGCGCTCGCTGTCTCCTCCGATCTCGAAGTGCTCAGGGCCCCGTCGAAAGATCCCGCGGCGTCCGCCGCGTCTTTGCTTTTCCTTGATTCAGGCGACATCGTCTCAGGAAAACTGTTGAGTATCTCCGACGGCACGGTCGCGTTCGAGAGTCAATTCTCGGGAAGGCTGGAACTCGCATCGACCTCGGTCAGAGCTCTTCATTTGGGGGCTCGTCCGGTGGACGGGAAAGGCTTTGGGGATGTGGGCTGGCATCGGGTCCGGGGGGATGAAAAATTGGTCAAGCAAATGCCGGAGAAAGTCGAAATCGACAATGGCGGTGCCTTTGGACATGCCTCGATTCTTCAGGGGGACGAAGTGCGCTTTTCGATCGGTGTTGAAGCCGGATGGGGAGCGGTGGGGGTCGATTTGTTTGTGGAGGATGTGGAGTCGAGGAGCGAAGCGACGACGGTCCGGTTTTTCTATTCGGGTGATGAAATGTATGTGTTGCTCGGGTCTGAGAACGATGGGTTGAGGGGGGATCAGTCCATTTCCAACCTGCGCGGTGAACCGGTGAAAATCCGCATACTGTTCAAGGGAGACCAATTGCAGGTGTTTGCGCGGGAAAAAAAAGTGCTCGAATCCAAGATCGATCCCAGGAAACGAAAAGGGGCCGGGATTGTTTTTTACCCTGCTGAAATGTGGGGAAACGCCCCCCGCAAGATCAACATTTCGGAATTTGTCATGCAGTCTAATCCGGGGTATGTGAATCTTCCGCCGGTCAGCGAGGAGGCGAAAACCTTGGCGCTCACGGTCCCGCGCTTCCGGCGCGAGAGTCCGCCTTCCCAGATGCTGTTGGCTCCCAACGGGGATTTGCTTCGGGGCACTGTCGTTTCCGCCACGGGTGGGGTGGTCCGGTTCCGGTCCGGACTGGAAGAGATCGATATTCCTCTTGAGCGCATAGCTTCGCTGATCTGGCTCAGTCCACCCGACCCCGAGGCCGACGCGAGAGAAGCCGCCGAACGAGCGAACACCCATCAAGTGGCGAGGGGAGAGACATTGGTGAGTATCGCCAAAAGGGAAGGCGTGACCGTGGACCAAATCCTGAAACTGAACCATCTGAACAATCCATCCATTGCCGTGGGGCAGGTTCTGATCCTTCCCGCCAAAACGCCGACGGCGGGCTTGGACCAAACGCCCCAGCCTGCGAGCGCTGTCGCTGCGGTTGCCGGCATCCCGATCAATGGGGCCGAAGACTCCAAGGTTTCTGCGGTTCCGACCCTGCCCAAGGCGATTCCGTCCTGGCAGCCCAGTCACTGGCTGGTCATGCGTGATGGATCCCAGTTTGGACTGAAAGTGGCCAAATTTTCCAGCACCGAGATTGAGGGATCATCGCCAGTTCTGGGAGACTGTCATGTGCCGTTCCCCCTTCTTCATTCCCTAAGAATGACCGCTCCGGCGGCGACTCCGGCCTTGTCTTCCTATCGGAACTGGCGGCTCCGTCTCGCTCCCGAACCCGTGTTGCCCGAGAGTGGTGGCCAGTCCAGTGAATTGCTGGGCAAACTTGCGCCTCTTTTCAAACTTCCCATGCTTGACGGATTCGAATTCGACCTTGCCGCCCAAAGAGGCAAGACCGTGGTCTTGGATTTCTGGGCAACCTGGTGCGGGCCCTGTGTCCAGTCCATGCCGGGAGTTATCGAAGCGATGAAGAGTTTTTCCACGGAAAAAGCGGTTTTCGTGGCCGTCAATCAGGCCGAAAATCCCGCCCAGATCAAAAAATTCCTCACCCAACGGAAATGGGAACTGCCGGTGGCCTTGGATTCAAACCAGGGAGTCGGCTCCAAATATGGGGTCGAGGGGATTCCTTACCAGGTCGTGATCTCTCCGGAAGGAATGGTTGTTTGGGTGAACTCAGGCTTCCGTCCGGGAGGGGAAGAGGCCCTTCGGAAAGCCGTGCAAGCGGCGATCGACGGCACCACTCCCACCGCTTCCCCGGAGTAACCTGCCACAGTGAAAGCCGAACAACCGGTTCAAGAACTGCCTGGATTGATAGCGCAGGTGGATCAGGTGCTCTACATGCCGGCGTTTTCCTATGAAGGCGAGCGACCCCACCATTTTGCTTATTTTATGACCATCATTAACGGCTCTGACCGGGCCATCACTGTGGTGGCGAGGAAGTGGATCGTGAAGCAGATTCACGGAGAAACAACGGTCGTCGAAGGGGAAGGCGTCGTTGGGGAGACCCCGAGGCTGGAGCCGGGGGAGAGTTTTTCCTACGACTCATTCCATGCTGTCGGCAGTGATGCCACCGTGGAAGGGGCTTATTTTTGTCTGGACGACTCCCGAAACCAATGTTGCGTCAGAATCCCGCTTTTTGCCCTGGAGATTCCCAATTGGGGACTTTGAATCGGCCGTGGAGTGGCATCACGCCGGCAGACTGAGCGACCGTAGGATCGCCGCAGGGGGATGGTTGGGGGCGAGGTTCCGGGAGGCGGAGAAGTGGGGATGAAGCGGCTCCGGGTGTCCCAGCAGAAATCCTTGGGCATAGTCCATGCCGAGCGCCCGGACCTGGTCGAGGTCCGATTGGCATTCGACACGCTCCGCGACGCATGAAATGTTCAGCATGGTGGTAAGTTCCCGAATCGCCTTCATGAAAGCATGGTTCGGTGATCCGATGGCCAATTGATTGGTGAAGGATCCGTCGATTTTGACGATTTCCAGCGGCAGGTTCCGGAGACAGGCAAAGGCACTGTAACCTTCGCCGAAATCATCCAATGCGAAGCGGTATCCTTCCCGGCTGAGATCCCGAAGAATCATGGAGACGCGGTCGATGTCATGGATCAGGTCGGATTCAGTGATTTCGATGATGAGCCTGGAAGGGGAGACGGCCGTGCGCCGGGTGGCTTGTCTGAGGAATTCGGGAAGACGGGGATCGCTGATCGTGACACCGGTGAGATTGATCGAGAGGACCAGCGTCGGGTGTGTCTGAAGGATGTCGAGTGCCGAATCGATGACGGCTCGGTCGATGTCGACGAGAAGGTTGTGGCGTCGGGCATGATGAAGAAAGCTGGCCGGGGAGTCCCATCCCGAGCTGCTGGGCAGTCGCAACAAGGCTTCCGAAAACGCAGTCTCATCAGTGCTCAACGCAATGATGGGTTGGAGCCAAAGATCAAAGGTGTGGTAATCGATCGCGGTCACGATGCGCTGGTACCAAAGCCGGTCTTCGGGCGTTTCGGCTTCCCCCAAAGTCTGGAAGTCCTTCTGGTTCGAGGTGGTGACCTTGTTTCTTCCTTTGGTTTTGCTGCTGTAAGAGGCGGCATCGGCGAGTTCAAGAATGTCCTTGGCGGGTCGGTTTGGTTCCATCATCGCGATGCCGATGGACGCTGTGATGGAGAAAGAGGTGCCGTCGACCGTGAAAGCCAGTGCCGCGAGCGAGGTTCGCACCCGTTCAGCAATCTCACGGGCCTGGAGCGGGGGGGCTTTTGGCAGAATGATGACGAACTCGTCTCCTCCGGTACGGACGATGGTGTCGGATGGGCGAACGGTGGAAACCAGCGTGGCGGCGACCAGCTTCAACATTTCATCTCCCGCTGCGTGGCCTGCGGTGTCGTTGACGGTTTTGAAATGATCCAGATCAACGCAGAGGACAGCCGAAGTGGCCTCTCCGTTGCAGAGGAGTGCGGCCTCTTCCAGAGCCGGCTCCAGATGCGTGCGGTTGTAGAGTTGGGTGAGGGGATCTCTCTCGGCAGCCCTCGCCAGCTTCTCCGCGGCAAGCCGGTGAGAGGTGACGTCAGCCCCGGAAGCGATCCAGAGTGATTCGTCCGGACGTCGGCTGATACGACGGAAGGTCCATTCGACGTGCTGGGGACAATTTTTTCCGGTGTGGATCACTTCCACATTGAATTCCCCGGAATCAGGGGCCTTGGATCCCAATCCACTGGCAATGATTTCCTGGATTTCGGGTTCAGGGAAAAGGGATTCGTAGAGGGATTCTCCGTTCAGATCAGCCTTGGGAGTCAGGTTTTGGCAGGCCGGGTTAAATTTTTTGATCTGCGCCGAATTGTCGAAGGCCACTAGGAAAGCTCCGGCCGTGTCGAAGAGAACGCCGACCATTTCCTGCTCATCGTCCAGTTGGGAGCGCAGCATTTGCCTCTCATGATGGGAGGCCATGTGCTCCTTGGCGATGGCCAGGCGCAGCGACAGGTTTTTGGGATCGACAGGTTTTTCGATATAATCATTGGCTCCCGCTGCGAGCGCTTTGGCGAGCGCTTCCTCCCGGCCCTGACCGGTGACAATCACCAGATAAGGCTGCACCAGTTGACGCTGCTCCCGAACCCATTGGGAGAAGGTGATTCCATCCCGTCCGGGCAGGCCGATATCCACCAAAATGAGGGAGAAGTTTCCCCATTGCGAACCTTGGAGCAGAAGCTCCATGGCCGATTCTGCGTCGCCACACCGGGTCACCGCGATGCCGCTGCGCCGCAACACGCGGGAAAGCAGTTCGGCCGTGGGCACATGATCTTCGATGAGCAATGCATTCATTTTGGATAATATGGAAAATACCATAATTAGCATCACTGTAAATACGAAAAATATGGAAATTACAATTCCCTAATTATCTCCAAATATTTCTAGATGTTGTCAGTATTTTGATTTTGCTGGAATTTAAGTTGTGTTTACAAAATGCGTGATTAAACTGGTGCCTTTGCTGAATGTTTTTGCTAGCTGATACACCCCCCCCCGGCTCGGTGGCATCGGACAGGAAAGGCAGCCCATGGACGCTGGGCTGGTTTCTCGTCTTCGGTGCTCTCCTGTGGTTGGCTGCCTTGCCGATCGATCTCAGTGCCCAATGTTGGTTGGCCTTTACCTTGATCGTGGTCCTGATGGTTCTGCGGTATCTGCCCAAGCGATGGACCAGCAGAGCGCTGTTCCTCTTCATCGCAGGTTTCGTCTCACTGCGCTATTTTTGTTGGCGAACCATGGAGACGTTGGATTTTTCGACTTTCCTTGGTGGTTCCGCCGGGGTGTTGCTTTATCTGGCTGAGTTTTACGGAATCTGTCTCTTTCTTCTCGGGATTTTTGTCAACATTCGCCCCTTGAACCGCCGCCCTGCGGTGCTGCCGCAGGATACGGCCCTCTGGCCCTCGGTGGATGTCTTTGTGCCGACTTACAACGAATCGACCGAACTGATTGAGGTCACCTTGGCGGCAGCGATACAAATCGACTACCCCAAAGGCCTTTTTACCGTGCACTTGCTCGACGATGGCGGGACGGATCAGAAGTGCCACGACAAGGATCCTGTCAAAGCTGCCGCGGCATTGCAACGCCGTGAGGATCTGATGAATCTCTGTGCCAGAATGGGCGTGCAGTATGGCACGAGGGCCAGGAATGAACACGCCAAATCCGGCAATCTCAACGAGGCTTACAAGCGGACGTCCGCGGAGCTGATCCTCATTCTCGACACCGACCATGTCCCGACTCGTGACATCCTGAAAGAAACGACGGGGTGGTTTCTGCGGGATCCAAAACTGTTTTTGGTTCAGACCCCGCATTTCTTTATCAATTCAGATCCGGTGGAAAGGAATCTGGGGGTGTTTGGGAAAATGCCCGGCGAGAGCGAGATGTTTTACACGGTCATCCAACGTGGGTTGGATTTTTGGAATGCCGCCTTTTTCTGTGGTTCTGCGGCGGTGCTTCGCCGGTCCTGCATCGATATCGTCGGAGGGTTCGAGGCCGATTCCATCACAGAGGATGCCGAGATTGCGTTGATGCTGCACGCCAAAGGGTTCCGCAGCGCCTACCTGGCGAAGCCTCTGGTGGCGGGCTTGTCGCCTGAAACCTTGGGAGGTTTGGTCCTGCAGAGGATCCGCTGGGCCCAGGGAATGGCCCAGATTCTCCTTCTCAAAAACCCTCTGCTCCTGCCCGGCTTGAAGCCATGGCAAAGGCTCTGTTATTTCAACAGTTCCTTCTTTTGGTTCTTCGGGTTGGCGCGTCCGATCTTTTTTGTGGCTCCTCTGATGTATCTGGTTTCCGGCATTTCGGTCTACCGGGCGGGTTTGGCCGAAGTCTTGGTGTATGCCTTGCCGCATCTTCTCGCGGGCTTCGTGGTCACCAACTACCAGTTTGGCAGGGTGCGATGGACCCTGATTTCCGAGTTGTATGAACTGATTCTTTCGGTCTTCACTCTGCCAGCTTTGTTGAAGGTTTTCCTCAATCCAAAGGCGCCGGACTTCAAGGTGACGCCAAAAGGGGAAATGCTGGACCGTGAATTTGTGTCTCCTCTGTCATGGCCCTTTTTTGTTTTGACGGGGATGACTCTGCTGGGCTTGGGGATGGGATTCTGGAAGTTGGCGGTCGATCCGATGGAGCGTGACATGATGGTCGTCAATCTGGGGTGGGCCTTGTTCAATCTGGTTTTGCTGATCGCGGCGCTTGGAGTGGTCTTCGAGCGGCAGCAACGCCGGTCCTTTCCCCGAGTGGAAAAACCTTTGCCGGCCAGTTTTGGATTTGGGGAAATGACTCTGGCGGCTCAGTTGGTGGACATTTCCGTGGGTGGCGCCGGCGTTGAATTGGTCCGTGGCTCCGCAGTGCCGGGGGCGGGAGTCGAGGGAGTGCTTGCCATCACCGGGACCAATGGGAAAGCTTACGCGTTTCATGCCATAGTGGAGTCGGTTTTCAGATCTCCCGAAGGGGCCCTTCGCCTGGGTATGGGATTCCGCCATGAATCCGCGAGCGAAGCAGCTGAAAAAGTCAGTCTGATCTATGGAGACAGCGCATTCTGGCTGGCGGTCCGGAATCAGCGCACGCGGCACACCGGTGTCCGCTCCGGTTTGGGGTCCTTGATCCACGTTAGCCTGTCGCGCTGCCGGGAGCTTTCCGTTTATGTCGCCCGATCATTCCGGGTGAGGTTTTTTAGGGGGAACCAACCCAATACATCCAACAACCATGCCACTCTGCAACCCTAGACCACTTCCCTTCGGATTTGGCGCCTCCTTGTTTCTCACCACTCTTGCCAGTCTTTCCGCCATTGAGCCGGCGCCTTCCGGCCCGGTGGCGGGGGACCTGCCCGCGGTGGCGCCGAATCCTTTGCCGCAGGATGTGCCGGCCCGGCCTTCTCTTTCCGGGCCCTCTGCGATGGACTTGACCGCTCGGTTCGCCCTCGAATTCTTCCAGGAAAAACCGGGACCGGTCACACTGCGGACCGTCGAAGCCGCGTATGGTTTTTCCATCCCGGTTTCACCGCGAATGATCGTTTCCGCAGGTCAGGCGGAAATTAACTATTCCAACTCCATTTCATTGTTGGATGAGATTTCCCAGATCGCGCTCCGCTGGGATGATTCACTTTTGGCGGAAGCGCCTCTGCTGAAGCAATCACCCAGCGGAAGGTTGCTGGAAGAATTGCCGGTGCAGGACATTACTCCGGGATACCACAATCTGGGTGTTGCCGTTGCCCAGCATTATGTCATCGGGGAATGCGAGGATCCGGTTTCCTCCGTTCTGTGGACGCAGATCGACACCAAAAAATCATGGATCGAAATCGACTATGGCTTGAAACCACTTGATCCGTTGCTGTCCGACTTGGCGTGGTTAATTGATCCGAAATTGTGGGGGGACTATCAATTGTCCATTGTCAGTCCAGGAGCTGAGCCAACGGACCGGATGCTTCGGTGGGGAAGCTTGGTTGCGCAACGGGCGGCCCTCATGCTGGACTACAAACCGTTATTTGTGGAGAGCGCCACCGCTATTCCGCCGGATCGGGATGCGGTGGTGGTGGGGCTTCGCAAAGATCTGGCCGGTATGGTGGAACCAGGTTTGCTCGGCAAGACGCGCGGAGCCTCCATCGGTATTCAGGCGAATCCTCAGGATCACCGGTTTTTTGTGCTGGTGCTGTCCGGTGATTCCGAGGACGAAGTGAACCTCGCTGTGGAAACCTTTGCTTTGTGGAATGGCGTTTTGCCTGCCCAAAAGTACCTCCCCATCAACAATCGCTCACAACAGGCTGGGGAGTCCTATCTGGCCAATTTCACGATCAAATCCGCAGAGGTGGTGGCGTTCTCGGAAATCGGGCAGATCACGGACACTGTCAAAGGAATGAATGCGCCTGCTTTTCGCTTGGATTTCAGTTTGCCGCCCGACGCCTACGGCCGGGAAGGTCTCACTGCTGAATTGCGCCTTCATTTTGCCCATGGCGCAGGGCTGAGGGAAGATTCGGTGGTCAACTTGATTCTGAATGGGGAGTTTTCCCGGGCCATTCCGTTGCTCGCCAAGGAAGGAGCCGTTTTCCGGGATTACCAAGTGGAGATTCCATTGCGATCGTTCCGTCCGGGTCAAAATGTGATCGAATTCGAAACCCGTATGGTCCCAGCCCGTACTGGGTTTTGTGAGCTGATCCAGCAGGAAAACCTGCTTTTCACTTTGTATGACGATTCCACCATCGAATTTCCTGCCATGGAACATTATGTTCGGTTTCCGGATCTTGAGCTTTGGCAGCGGACAGGATTTCCTGTCACCAAAGGCCCCTTGGGTGAGGGGTATTTCCTGCACGTGGCGGAACGTGATCCCGCCACCGTGGCCAGCGCATGGATGATTTCGGGAAAGCTGGCCCAAACAGCAGGCATCCCGTTGCTCGGGATGAAGGTGTCCTGTGAGTTGCCTCTTGCCGGTGAGCATTGGCTGGGGGTCGGTGCCACCAGTGCCATCGTTCCTCAATTGACCCCGGGGGCACCTGTGGCCTTTGGTGAGAAAGGCCGACTTCCCTTCATCCTTGCGGAAATTCCCGCGGCTCGACGGGGACTTGTCCCCGATCGACGGCAGGAACGGACCCGGTTGTCGGGAGGTCTAGAAGCGAAGGCTGTCGCGGGTGATTTCGGTCTGCTTTGCCAATATCCTTCCCCCATGGATGGACGGTCTGTGGCCACGCTAGTGACCGCAGAGACCCGGGAGAAATTGCAGACGCGGGTGTCACAACTGATTCGTCCCGAGACCTGGAACGGGCTGAATGGTGATACCGTGGCTTGGAATGGCGATGGCATTCCTCACGCCAAAAGGTTTGGCGACGCATTTTATCTCGGTGATGCCGGGGTTCGGACCAAGGCTTCCTTCTGGTTCTCCCGACAGCCTTGGGGAGGCGTGGCTTTGGTTTTGGGACTCATTGTGGGGTGCGTGTTTTTGCTGAAACAAGCGTTGGCGGTGTATTTCCGTCGGAACCATCCCAACAGGGAAGCACCCAACCTTCTGGCTTGAGAGCTGAGTCTTTCCTAGAATTTTAGTAGTTGGCCAAAAGCGATCGGCCAGCGAAACCAAAGATTTTACTCTGATGGCCACCGAGAACCGTGGAGGCTTTGAAAAATTTTGCACTTGGCTTGTGCTTTTTGTTGAAATTTAAGTTGCATGAACTATTTATTTATACGTAATAATAAAGAGGGTTCACCTGTGTCTTCAGCTCTCGAACTTTTTCATGTCTGGGCATCCTAAAATCGTCATCCATCGCAGTCTTGGGGCAGCGGTCATGGGCGTGGTTTGGGCTTTTTCGCTTCATACGGGACGGGTTTGTGCCCAGGTTCAAAAATATCAGGACGCTGAAATTCCCAACCAGGCGCCGACCACATCGACGAACGAGTCCTCTGAGGATCTTTCCCGGATGGCCTGGAATCAGTATGATGCCGGCGAATACGTGCAGGCTCGGGATCAATTCAAGAGCTTGCTCGCCAAGGATCCTGCGGATTCAGCGGCCGCCCGGGGATTGATTTTGTCCACCTACCGCGCGGGAGATCCTGTCGAAGCGTATGCGTTGGCCAGGGCTCACGAGGCTGATATTCCGAATGCAAGAGGGGTGGTTCTTGGAATGGTTGAGGGGGATGCTTGGAAATTGGTCGATTCGAAGGAATATAAAAAGGCCGACGACCTGATTGGAGGATTCAAAGATGAACCCTCGCTTGGCAAGGTGCGGGAAGAAATTGGACGCCATGAAGTCGAGCAAGCCCTGATAGCCGGACGCTCGAACGAGGCGGTGACTTTGGCTGAGGGATATGGGTTGGATTCCCAAAAACTTTCGTCCACCCAGTCCCGACTATTGGTGGCCAAAGCTGAACAACTTCAGGCTAGTGGAAAATACCGGGAAAGTCTCAAAGTTCTGGAAGAGGCCGATGACATTTCATCCCTCGACCGGGGGGCTCAAAAACTCAAAGCGTGGGGTCTCTATCATACCCGCCAATTCAAAGGCTCAGCGGAACTGTTTGAATCCCTCTACCGTCAGATACCTGAACGGGACATGGCGGAAGGTTTGACCTACAGTCTTCAACAAAGTGGTCGAGTCAGTGATCTTGCCCATAAAAGCGAAGAGTTGGGGGGAGCCATGAAAACGACCGCTCAACCGGTGACCGATGCCATTGTGGAGCGTGAGCGGCTGAGGCAGGATGATTTGAAGAAACAGCAGGCTGCCAATGAATTGGGGCACGTGGTCACAACCTCTCCCGCCAGTGGGGGATCCACTGTCTTCGTCCATCCGGAAGGCGCCTTGGATCGCTCCTGGTCAGCGACCGGAAGCGCCCCATTGGCAGCAGTGAATCCAGGGCAATTCAACAGAGGTGGGCGGCACCTCATGGCCGGTACCAGTCGGATGGCTTTGGGCAGCGGTTTCAGGGTGAAGCAGGGAGATTCCGGGACCAGTCAATTGACAGCGATGGAGCTTCCTGCATTGGAAGGGGAAATGGTTTTCGGCCCGAATGGGAACCAGTCTCTGGGGCTTTCGGTTCGACGCCACACCTTGGACACCGGCAGCGTGAATCTCAATCATTTCTATGGATCCGCTCCCACAGGCGGTCGCTTGGTCAAGGTTGCTCCGGTGACCCGTGTCGACACTTTGGTGGAGCCAAGGTTGTCCTACCGCAGAGAGGAAGGAAATTTGGGATTCTTTGCCGAATTGGGAACCACTCCGATCGGGGGTTCGGTTTCTGCCTTGCCAGTAGGGGCGATCGGAATTGATTGGAAGCAGCCTGAGTATCATTGGCGTGCCGAAGTATTTTCCGAGTCGGTCACTGAATCGATGTTGTCCTGGGTTGGAGCGAAAGATCCTTACACCGGGAATGATTGGGGCCGCGTCACGGAAACCGGTGTGAGGGCCGAAGGATGGCACCAGCTGAGTGGTCCCTGGGGGGTTTATGGTGATGTCAAAGCCTCCTACCTGGGAGGTGAGGGGGTCGCCGACAACTCGTCCTTTGCCGGCACGGTGGCTCTCTCCTACAACCTCGATGTTGACGGTTTTGAGTATTTCTCGATCGGACCTTCCGTGCACTATGAACATTACGACAAAAATCTGAGTCAGTTCACCCATGGTCATGGTGGTTATTTCTCACCTGATTCCATGTTGCAGGCAATGATGGGGGTCAGTTTTCAAACAGAATCCGGACATCCTTGGATGATGGAAGGGTTTGTCGGGGGAGGCTGGCAGACCAATGACCAGGCATCCGCTGCGGTCCTTCCCCTGAGTCCGGATGGCCGGTACTACGATTCTCTCAGTGACAGTTCAGCGGTGTTCACGGCGCGGCTCCAGGGGACTTGGGCTCTGGCACCCCAGTGGCAGGTTGGTGCTCAGGCCGGCTATGCCAAGACTGCTTCCTACGAGGAATACGGCGGAGCACTCTTTTTGCGCTATCTGATGAGCCCGACCGCTTCGATCGACCGCGGCGATCTCTACCGTCGTTGAATGGTCAGGGACCCATCAGCGCGTCAATGGGGCCGGTGCTGACACCGTTCAGGGAGGAGAGTTCCATCCCGAGTCCGCGGGCCAGTGTCAGGAGCAGGTTGGCAAGTGGTGTTCCGGTCGTGGTCCGGATCACCTGACCCATTTTCAGTGGGCCATTCCTGCCTCCGGCCACCACCACCGGGAGGTCAACAGGGGCATGCCCATTGCCGTCCTTCATACCTGAACCATAGAGGACCAGCGTACTGTCCAACAGGGTTCCCGTGCCATCCGGCAATGCTTTTAATCGGTCAAGGAACCAGGCAAATTGCTCCACAAACCAGTGACTGATCCGGTTGTATTGTTCAATGGTGTCGGGAAGATCTTTGTGATGCGAAAGGCCGTGGTGGTCTCCTTTCACTCCCTCGATAAAGCCGTAATCGAGTCGGCTGAATCCGTGGGCCGTCATCACGGTGACAATCCGGGTGCTGTCGGTCCACAGGGCCAGCGCGGCAATCTCAAGGATGGACCGGAGATGTTCCTGTCGATGCTCCCGGCTCAGGACGAAAGAGGGGACGATGGGAGGATCGTGGCTGTCAGTGGGCGGGGCGGCGGCGAGACGCTGCAGGCGCAGCTCAATTTCCCTCACTGCGGTGAGGTATTGGTCCAATTTTTCCTGGTCACGGCCGCTGGCTTTCTTTCGCAACTCTTTGGCATCCTGCGCCACCAGATCAACGACACTCTGCCGCAGGGCGTTGTTCCTTTGTGCCAAAGCATCGTTCGAAACACGAAAAAGACGGTCGAACACCATCTGGGGATCAATCTGCGGTTGAATGCGTGAACTCTCCGTAATCCATGACACCGTATTGGACAGCGAAATGGGTTCTCCTGAAGTGCTGCCCTGTCGGGGGGGCTCTGTTCCAAGCACCAAGCTCGGCAGCCGGGTATCTCTGCCAATGACTGATGCGGCCAGTTGATCCAGGGAAATACCGGCCTTTCCTCTGACTACGGGAACGCCTGACAGGAAGGCGGAAGTCAATTGCACATGGCCGCTCCCACTGTTCTGGAGCCCTGTGATGACGGAAAAGTTTCCCCTATGGCGGGCTAAGGGGCTTAAAACGCGGGGAAGGGTGGAAGCATCCAAGGATCCCTCCAAGACGGGTAGCTTCCAGCCTGATGGATGCACGCCATTGGGTTGGAATAGGCAACACAGATGGCGTGCTGTTCCGCTGGTTGAAGGGGGCGTTCCTCCCATGATTTCCAGCCACGGAAGTGCCAGCATCGCTCCTGTGCTGCGAAGCAAGGAACGTCGAGGGATCTTCCAACCTTGAGCGCTCACCTTTGAAAATATCAGAATTTAGACTTGTAAAAACCAGAAAAGGAGCAATTAGTATAAAAACCGTAAAGTAGGTTTCTGAAAGGTTCAGCCAGAAGTTTGAGTTCAGGAAACACGCAGTTCTCAAAAGTTGTCTGATTCTACCCAAATTCTGACCCCACGGACGCTGCAACACCCTAAACCAAAGCCTCTTTCGATCAACCTGCCATTTCTCGGGTATTTCCGCCGTATTTGTCCACCATTTTCATTCCAGCAGTTCATGAACACCTCCTGGGACCTGCGGCACCATTTTCAACCTAGCCCTGTCATGAAAACTTACAAAGCATTCACATTGGTGGAAACTTTGAGTTCGGTCGCCATCGTTGGCCTTCTGGCAGCCATCGCTCTCACATACGCCGGCTCCAGTCGGACGGTCGGTTTGGATACCAAGCTGAATACGGATGTCTCGGCCCTGAACCAAGCCTTGGCTTCCTATGTTGGCTTTGGAGGCTCCGTCAGCGATATTGATAATCCCATCGATGTGCTGACGCGGTTGAAAAGTCAGCAACTTCAATCCGAGACCTCTCAGTCAGCTGGATTGACCGGCAGCTATGTCGATCTCCGACTGCGAGCGCTTTTGATGGACGAATCGGAAGCTAAGTCCAACGATTTGAGAGCAATATGGGATCCGGATGCCGCGCAGTTTGTGATTTCCCGATCCGGGTTTCCGGCCGTGAAGGCTTTCTACCTGTCATCCGATGAAGAAGCCGTGCAGTTTGAAAGCCGGCCCCAGTTTTTCACCTACGCGGCGGAAGACAAATGGGTCTGGGATTTTCAGGATCGGCCTCCCCTTACCAAGCCCGTTCCAACTACCGTAAGGACTTCCACTCCTGATGAAACCCCTTCGACCGGTGGAACGGCCTCTCCGGGGCGGTTGCTGTCTCCCGTGTATTCTGTGCCGGGCGTGCCACGATCCATTTCTGACTTTCCGTTTCTCCTGACGCTTTCCAATCCCAATCCGGGCGGGACCTCGAACCTGGTTTACCGGATCAATGGCGGGACTTGGACAACTTATACCGGACCCTTCGCGGTTGACCCTTCGGCGACCGTTATCGCTTACTCCCAGACGACGGACACCAGCCGATGGTTGGACAGTTCCTCCGCCAGCAGCGCCTTTGGGGTCATTTCCAAAAAGCTGGAGACTCCCGTCATCTCGTCCTCTGCCGGCGCGTTTGACAAAGATCTGAATCCCGAAGTCACAGTGACCCTGGCGGATCCGAACCCCGCCGGTCTTGGCAAACTCTATTATACGGTGGGGGCAGGATATGTCGAATACACCGGGCCCTTCAAACTCTCCGCAAGTGCTTATGATTCCGCGGATGCCACGATTTTGGCCTATGTGAACCCCGTGGCGGCGTATTACACGCGGAGTGACACCGCCAGCGCCACCATCGCCAAGCCCGATCCGTTGTTTCTGATTTCAGCAAAAACCAGTGGATCATTTCACAGTGCGGTGGGGCCTGCGACCAAAGTGGTCAAAATCGCGGGCAACCAGATCGACTGGGGCGATCCTCCCAAAGGAGAGAAGTCCAACAAACTTCAGTTTAGCGGGAACAATGTCAAAGACCTCCGCCCTGGAGTCGAGTTTGTGGCTGGCAGTGTCTCTTACCGCAATGGCACTGTGTTCTCGACCACCGGGATCACCGAAGTGCAGATGAGAATCGAATTCGCCCTGAATGGGGGCAGCCCTCTGTTGTTCGATTATGTTTTGGAGACGGTTTCCACCACCAACAACGGCAAAGATCCCCGGGCTGACGCCGATTACGTCAAGTTGCCTTCGCAGACCGCGGAAGCCGTGACCATCGAAGGGCACCGTTTCATTCTGGAACTTTCGTTCGGATGGACCACCAAGGATGGGTTTTCCACTGACAGTGAGTTCTACGTTCTGGAAAACGAGAGTGCCACGGCGGAAGTCCGCGGCAAATTCATCGTTGCAGAATGATCCCCCGGGCGGCGCTTTCGCGCCCTTGAGTTGCCCTCAGGTGCGGGGAATGGTTGTCTGGTCGCGCGATTTGTTCCGCCTCTCTCACCCTGAGGTGCCACCTTCGCTCCGGCCCCGATCTCATGATCCCAGATTTCCATTGCTACATCAAAGCGACCTTCATTGGTGTTGCTTTCACTTTCGCCCCGCTGCTGCAGGGAGCTCCGCTCAGTTTCAACCGTGACATTCGGCCGTTGCTCTCGGAGAATTGCCTCAGTTGTCACGGACCTTCCGCCAGCACCCGCAAAGGCGATCTCCGTCTCGATGACCGCGACGCTGCCGTTTCCGCCGGTGCCATCGTCCCGGGAAATGCGGAATCCAGTGAATTGGTGGCTCGTCTCTTTTCCAGGGACCCCGAAGAGGTCATGCCGCCTCCCGACAGTCGTAAAAAAATCACTCCGGCCCAACGGGCGCTCCTGAAACAATGGGTTCTGGAGGGCGCCCCCTACGAGAAGCACTGGGCTTTCGTCCCGCCGGTTCTTCCTGAGGTTCCCGGTCCGGCCGGGGACACTCGTTCCCCGATCGACGCCTTTGTCCAAGCCCGGCTCGATGCTTCCGGTCTCACCCCTTCCGTTGAAGCCGACCGGGAAACTTTGCTGCGCCGGGTCACCTTGGATTTGACCGGGCTGCCACCCACGATCGCTGAAATCGACTCCTTTCTCTCAGATGCTTCCAGCACCCCCTACGAGAAGGTCGTTGACCGCCTGCTGCGGTCCCCGCGCTTCGGGGAGAGAATGGCGGTTTCGTGGTTGGATGCGGCCCGCTACGGGGACAGCAGTGTGAAGCATGCCGATGGTCCAAGGGACATGTGGCCGTGGCGTGACTGGGTCGTGGAGGCCTTCAATGCCAACATGCCGTTCGATCGATTCACCATCGAACAAATCGCCGGCGACCTGCTGCCCCAGCCTTCGATCGCCCAAATGGTGGCCTCCGGTTTCAACCGGAACCACGCGACCTCGGACGAGGGGGGAGCCATCCCTGAAGAATTGCGGGTTGAATACGTGGTCGACCGCGTCAAAACGACCTCGACGGTGTGGCTCGGCCTGACCATGGAGTGCGCCCAGTGCCATGATCACAAATACGATCCCATCAGTCAGCGGGAGTATTACCAGTTTTTCGCCTACTTTA
Source organism: Akkermansiaceae bacterium (assembly GCA_024233005.1). Lineage (GTDB taxonomy): Bacteria > Verrucomicrobiota > Verrucomicrobiia > Verrucomicrobiales > DEV007 > JACKQE01. Next base: position 142,590 of record JACKQE010000009.1, read on the forward strand.
ACAACACCTCCGATCCGGGAATGCAAACCCGGAATGGCAATCAGGCGCCGGTCGTGACGGTCGTCGCCCCGGTGGAAGAGGAGAAACTCCGTTCGGTCCGCTTGGACTTGACCAAATCCGAAGAACAACTGCGGGATCGGAGAACCTCCGCAAGGGCTGGCTATGCCGCATGGGCCGTGCCTCCGGCAGCGGACAGTGGCCCTGCGCCGCCCCGGGAGCCCGAGGGACTGCAACATTTTTTCCCGCTCGACGAGCGTGATGGTCGGGTCGTCACCAACCTTCTGGGAGGGAAGGCCGGAACGGTTGACGGAAAACTTCAGACCTGCGCCAGAGAGGTTGGCCGTGGGGTTCGCTTTGACGGGAGCACCGAGGTGACGTTCTCCGACGGTCCCGACTTTGATGGCGTCAAGCCGTTCACTTTTGCCGCCTGGGTCAAACTGCCTGCCTCCTCAGGAGGGGCCATTCTTTCCCGGATGGACGTGAAAGACAGTTACAAGGGATTCGATTTCTGGGTGCAAGGACGCAGTATTGGGACCCATATCATCAACCAATGGCCCCGCAACGCCCTGAAAGTGATCACCAAAGAGCCGCTTTCCGCGGACCAATGGCACCACGTGGCCGTCACTTATGACGGTTCCATGAAGGCCGCCGGGGTATCCCTCTATGTCGACGGACAGTTGCAGGAGAAGACGGTTGAACAGGACAGCTTGAAAGGGAAATTCAAGTCGGGCGCCCCATTCAAGCTGGGAGCGAGGTCGGAAGCGGCCCGGTTCCAGGGCGAGGTCGACGATCTCCGTATTTACCAACGGGTAGTGCCGGCCTCCGAAATCGATGCCCTTAAGCAGGATCCCGTCCGGACCGCTCTGGCTGTTCCGGAGGCTCGAAGGACTCCGATCCAGAAGAATCTCCTGTTCGAATATTACCTTGCCCATGAGGACGGGGACTATCTGAAGGCATTGGCCAGTCGTGCCAAGGCAGAGTCGGCTCTTGCCGAACTGACCCGTGGACAGGCCACCAGCATGGTCATGCAAGACAATGCGGCGAATCCCCGCATGACCTACATCCTCAACCGGGGCAATTACGACCAACCCAATACCGACGCGGTCATCTCTCCCGGGGTGCCGGCGGCTCTGCCTCCTCTTCCTCCGGGCGTCCCGCCGAACCGGCTCGGGCTCGCCCGTTGGTTGACGGACCCGGGCAATCCTCTGACCGCCCGAGTGGCGGTGAACCGGGTTTGGATGCTGCTCTTTGGCAATGGTCTGGTGCGGACCGTAGGGGACTTTGGAATGCAGGGGGAGCTGCCCACCCATCCTGAATTGCTCGACTGGCTTGCCCGGGATTTTGTCTCCCATGGGTGGGACCTGAAACGATTGGTCAAACAAATGGTGATGTCCTCCACGTATCGTCAGAGTTCCCATCAGTCGGACCTTGTCCGGGAGCGCGATCCGGAAAACCGGCTGCTGGCCCAAGGGGGGAGACGTCGTTTGGAAGCCGAATTCCTCAGGGACCAAGCCCTCTCAGTCGCGGGACTCCTCGTGGATCTGCCGGGTGGTCCGAGTGTCAAACCCTACCAGCCTGAAGGAATCTGGGGGGAGGTCAACATCAATGCCGGACTCAAGTATGATCAGGACCAGGGCGATAAACTCTACCGGCGCAGTCTCTACACTTACTGGAAACGATCTTCCCCGATCCCCAACATGATTCTCCTGGACGCCCCGAGCCGTGAGTCCTGTGTGGTCCAGCGATCTCGAACCAACACCCCTCTGCAGGCGCTCGTGCTGCTGAATGATCCGCAATTTGTGGAAGCCGCCCGCGCTTTCGCCCAGCGCCTGCTGACAAGCGGAGCCCGGGACAGCGCCGCGCGCATCGATCTCGCCTACCGTCTGGCCACTGGCCGGAAAGCCACGGCGCATGAAATCGCCGTGCTTCAGGGGATCCTTGCCAAAGAGCAAGCTCGGTTCGCTTCCGATGAGGCTCAGGCCAAAGCCCTTTTGGCAGTGGGTGATTCTCCCCGGGATGAAACGATTCCCCCCGTCGAGCATGCCGCCTGGACCTCGGCGGCCCAGGTCATTCTCAATCTCGATGAAACCGTTTCCCGAAACTGAGGTCCGCCTACCAATTTCTACCTTGCTTCCCTTCTGATGATGAACCGCCGCCGCTTTCTTCTCCATTCCGGCAATGGTCTCGGGGCCGCCGCGTTGAGCACCCTGTTCGACGACAAGTTGCTGGCCAACGCCGGATCGCATTACGCTCCCAAAGCCAAGCGACTCATTTACCTCTTCTTCGATGGGGGACCTTCCCACATCGACACTTGGGACTACAAGCCCGCCCTGCGCAAGATTCATGGCCTCGAACTGCCGGACTCGGTCCGCAACGGGCAGCGCATCACCGGCATGACGAGCGGTCAAAAATCGTTCCCCTGTGTCGCCCCGATGTTCCATTTCGAGCAGGTTGGCAAGGACGGCCGGTGGATCAACACGGACATCCTTCCCCACATGGCCAAAATGGTCGACGAGATCGCGGTGGTGAAGAGTCTCCACACCGAGGCCATCAATCACGATCCGGCGATCACCTACATCGCCACCGGGTCCCAGGTGCCCGGGAAACCGAGTCTCGGTGCCTGGCTTAGCTATGGCTTGGGGAGTGAGAATGCCAACATGCCCGCCTACGTGGTCATGATTTCGCGGGGAGGTGGTCAGAATCAGGCCCTCTACGACCGGCTTTGGGGCTCGGGGTTCCTCCCGTCCCGCCACCAGGGAGTGAAGCTCCGCAGCGCCGGGGAGCCCGTCCTGTATCTGAACAATCCCCCCGGGGTAGATGCCGGATCGAGGCGCACCGTGCTCGACGGCCTGGCCGAGTTGAATGGGCAGGCCTTTGACCGGTTCGGTGATCCCGAGACTCAGGCCCGGATTGCCCAGTATGAGATGGCCTTCCGCATGCAGACCGCGGTTCCGGACCTCATGGACATCGGCCGGGAATCAGAGCACACCTTGGGACTCTATGGTGAGGACGTCAAAAAGCCGGGAAGTTTTGCCCGCAATTGTCTCCTGGCCCGGCGCATGGCCGAGAGCGGGGTGCGCTTCATCCAGCTCTTCCACCGGGGCTGGGACCAGCACGGCAGTCTGCCCAGCAAGCTCCGCGGGCAGTGCCGCGATATCGATCAGGCCTGCGCCGGACTGCTCCAGGATCTCAAGGAACGGGGACTTCTGGAGGACACTTTGGTCGTTTGCGGTGGCGAATTTGGGCGCACCATCTATTCCCAGGGCAAGCTCACGGCGGATGACCACGGCCGTGACCATCATGGACGGTGCTTCACTTCCTGGTTTGCCGGCGGGGGCATTCAGCCTGGCATCGAGTATGGCAAGACGGATGATTTCTGTTACAACATCGTGGAAAATCCGGTTCACATCCGGGACATGAATGCCACGATCCTGCATTGCCTGGGTCTGGACCATCGACGCCTCACCTTCCGCTTCCAGGGACTCGACCAACGTCTCACCGGAGTGGAGGAAGAAGCCAAGGTGGTGCGGGGGCTGTTGGCGTGAAGACTCCGCCGGATCAATCCACCCGGACCGCCGCGCAGGTCATTTCCAGGACCCGCCAAAGAGCCTGTCCGCCGAGTGTTCCTTCATGGAAAGCCGTGGCGGGGATCGGCTGCCAGTTGTCCCGCTCATGGTTCTGCGGGGGCTGGGGGATCAGAGTCAGTGACGGATCGTATTGACCATCCTTTCCTCCGAGCTTGTAGATCACCAGATCGAGCGAAGGCACCACGTAGAGGCAAAACCCGCCGGCCCCGGATTTCCAGAACGCATCGCGGGGAGCCCCGGCGACATGGCCGTCCGCGTTGTGCTCCCATTGCAGACTGAAGGGAGTGTGTGGATTGTAGGGGCTCCAAGTCTGGCAGCGACGAATGTAATCCGCGGGGACGAGTTGTTGGTCGCCCCACTTGCCTCCGTGAGCAAGGCAGTAACCAAACCGGAGAACATCGGTCGCATGGAGCGCGGTGCTGCCGGCTCCGTTGGCATGTGGCATCACAAAATCCCCCCGATGCAGGCAGTAATCCCACTCCCCCCAACCCTGGGGTTTGGCGAGTCGTTCGTTGATGTATTCTTTCAGTTCCATCCCGGTGACGTGCCGCAGGACGATGCTGGCAATGTGGGGCGACGGTGAGGAATAGGAATAGCCGGCACCCGGATCGCACCACAGAGGAATGCCCAGCGAGGAGTTGTCGAGGTCACGGATATTCTGGCCGGGGACTGGTTTGAGCGGTTGTGGTTTTTGCCCTTTGACATAACCACTCGGGGTTTGGCCTTCCCCCCAGCATCCGGCGGTCATGCAGAGCAATTGGCCGAGGGTGATTTCCGCTTTGCGAGGATCGTCCAGGGGCAAGGCTTCCGGCAACCAGGTTTGATTGAACACTTTGGTGTCCAAGCCCTGGGGGATTTTGGCTTTGTATTCCTCCAGCATGATGCCGCAGGCGACACTGCAAAATGCTTTGCCGGTAGAGGCCATGTCCGGATTGGCCATGCGGCTGGCCCGCCCAAAATAGCGTTCAAAGCAGAGGTGCCCGTGCCTCAATACCAGCAGGCCCCCATTCGGGGTGGAACGTTGGGTAATTTCAAACGCGGGTTCCAATTTTACGAGATCCATCCCGGCGAGGTCCCGGATTTCCTTTTCCGTCCGGGCTTCGCGCCAGCCTCCGGCACTGTCAGGTGGCGGAAAGTAGGGGACTTCAGCCGCCAGGGGGGCCAGCGGAAGAATGAGGAGGAGGGAGAGGACGGGCCATTTCATGGGAGCATCAATGGAAGGAAAGGGACTGAAAGCAATAAGGCCGGCCTCCCTGGGAGGGGGACCGGCCTGTTGACTGAACAAACAGTTGGTGTGAGCTGGAAAAGGAACCTTATTTCAATTCCGCATTGAAACCGGCCTTGTGAAGGGCGGCGAGGACGGCGCTCTTCTTAAATTTGCCTTTGATTTCGAATTCTCTCGAATCCTCCGTGGCAGTGTGTTCCGTGGCGCCATCAATGCTCTTGACCACTTTGTCGATGGCTTTGAGGCAGCTGCCGCAGCAGAGGTGGATTTTGCTGACTTCCACGGAAGTGACTTCGTCATCCTTGCCCTCATACTCGGGAATGAAGATGGCCTCGCTGTCGCTTTTGCCGTAAAAACCGGCCTTGGCCAGTTCCTTGACGGCGCTCTGGACTTTCTCTCCGGTTGGCCCCTTGATCGTGACTTTGTCCTTGCCGACGATGTCCACTTCAACGTCGGAAATGGCTCCGACAGCCTTGGTGGCGGCCGTTTTGCATCCTCCACAGCAAAGATGGACCCCGTCGAGGACCACTTTGGTGGAGCCTTCGGGAAGAGGGGCTGGTTCTTTTTTTTCCGCGGTGGAGCCTGGTGCGGCAGGCGTTTCTGCCTTGGCTTGGGCGGCGATGAACTCCTGATCCTCCTTGGCCAGCATTGCCAGAGGAATGTTTTTGTTTTGCCCGCCCACCTTGATGATGGCGGTGTTCGGATCCTTCATGCCCATGAAGTCACCTTCAATGGTTTTTCCGGTGGACGCTTGGGTCCAGGTGCGGGCTTGGGCGGCAACGGCGAGCGCCACGACCGCGAGGAGACACAGAGGAAGCAACTTCTTCATAATGTTGCCAATATAGGAGGGGCGGACTGTCTGGCGAGGAATCTCCTCGGCGCGATTGCGCTAAAACAGGGGCCTGATCCGGTCCCGCGGGCAGAGGAGAGGCTCCCGGAAGGGGGCGGTGAAATCCTCCGCGACAAAAACGTGCGAGATTCTTGCGTTGCCGCGACGGGCAGTGTAGCATCGCCGCTTTGTCGCCTCCTTTTCCATGGCGGCACCTCCACCATCCCAGCCACGCCGTATGTCAGACGCTTCTCAAAATACCACGCCGCCCGAAACGGTCGATGCCTCGGATTTGGAAACCGTGGAGGAACTCAAGGCGGCCTACGCCTCGATGAAGTTGGAACTCGCCCAGGTCATCGTCGGCCAGGACGATGTGGTGGAGCAGCTTCTCATGGCGATCTTCTGCCGGTCGCACGCGCTCCTGGTCGGCGTTCCCGGGCTGGCCAAAACACTGCTCGTTTCCACCGTGTCCCGGGTATTGGATCTCAGCTTTAAGCGCATCCAGTTCACTCCGGACCTCATGCCGGCGGACATCACCGGCACAGAAGTGTTGGAAGAGGAAGCAGGCACCGGCCGGCGAATCTTCCGATTCGTGCACGGGCCCATTTTCGCCAACATGCTGCTGGCGGACGAAATCAACCGTACCCCGCCCAAAACCCAGGCCGCTTTGCTTGAAGCGATGCAGGAGCACCACGTCACGGTTGGTGAGGAAACGCACCATCTGCCAGAGCCGTTTTTTGTTCTTGCGACGCAGAATCCCATCGAACAGGAGGGAACCTACCCTCTCCCGGAAGCTCAGTTGGACCGTTTCATGTTCAATATCCGGGTCAATTACCCAACCGCGGAAGAGGAGGCAGAAATCATTCGCCGGGTCACCGGTTCGCACCGGGCCTCCGTCGCGAAGCAACTCGATGCGGCCTCGGTGATGCGCCTTCAGGAAGTCGTCCGCCGGGTGCCGGTTGCGGACCATGTCATTGAGTATGCCGCCAAGTTGGCCCGCGCGACCCGCCCCAAAGAGGCCGAGGCTCCCGACTTTGTTCGTGAAATGGTGGCCTGGGGGGCCGGACCCCGTGCCGGTATCTACCTCATTCTTGCGGCGAAGGCGCGCGCCATTCTCCATGGCCGGTATCATGCCATCACCGAGGATGTCCGGGCCGTGGCCCACCCCGTGCTCCGTCACCGGGTCATCACTACTTTCAATGCGGAAGCCGCGGGCGTTTCGAGCGACGACATCATCACGGCCTTGATTGATGCGTTCCAACCGGGAGTCGACATCGAAGTGTGAGCCACGGGGGGGCCCGGCTCCCTCTTTTTGGTTGATTCCCCTTTATGGCCGTCGCCCCCAACACTGTTTTTGCGGACCTGCTGCCCAAGGAACTCACCTCCACCGTGGGGCGGGTGGAGTTCCTTGCTCGCACGCGGAAGCAGGGCTCCATCACGGGGCGTCATGCCAGTCCCCACAAGGGATTTTCAGTCGAGTTCGCCGAGCATCGTCAGTATGTTGCCGGCGATGACCTGAGGGATCTTGATTGGCGGGTTTTTGGAAAAAGCGACCGTTATTACATCAAGCAGTACATCGAGGAGACCAACATGCGCGTCACTCTGGTGGTGGATGCGTCCGGTTCGATGTCCTATACCGGGGAGTCCGCGGCGACTCTGGGAGGAAAAGCCCTCAGCAAGTTTGCCTACGCCCGCCACCTCGCCGCAGCCTTCACGTATCTCTTCATCCGACAGCAGGATGCGGTCGGGTTGGTCACTTTTGACACCGAAGTGAGACGTTATCTTCGTCCCGTCGCCAAGCCCAGCCAGGTCTCGCTGGTTCTCGAAGAACTGCACGGCACCTCGCCCGGCGCCGAGACCAGTGCCTCAACAGTCCTGCATGACGTGGCGGAAAGGATTCCGGTCCGGGGATTGGTGATCCTGTTCTCGGACATGTTCGATGATGCGGAGAAACTCCACAATGCCCTGCATCATTTTCATTACAAACGCCATGAAGTCATCGTATTTCATGTGATGGCGGAAGAGGAATTGACCTTCCCATTCACCAAGTTTGATCACTTCCGGTGCCTGGAGACTCCGGGGCTGCGTCTCAATCTCGATCCGCGGACCCTCCGGGCCACCTACTTGGAGCGGGTCCGGGCCCACGTCGCGGCCTTGGAGAAAGCCTGCGGACAGATGTCTGCGAGTTATGTGCCGGTGAACACCAAGATCCCTGTGCAGGACACGCTGATGGACTATTTCGCGAGGAGGCGAGCCGGGAAGTGAGGTGGGGAGCACCTTCAAACTCTTTCGAAACCTCCAATGCCTGCAACAAACAACAACCCGGACGCCATGACCGTTCCCAGCCAACCGGAGCCTGACCGCTGAGAAAAGATGCTTTTTCACAACTCCATGCTGCTTTTGGGTGCGTTGGGAATTCTGATTCCCATCATCATTCATTTGCTCAATCGCCGCTCCAACCGGGTGGTGGAATGGGGAGCGATGAATTTCCTGTTTGAGTCATTCGCGATTCGGAACCGGCGTATTCAACTCGAAGAGGCTCTCCTCATGGCCTCCCGGTGTCTGCTGGTGGGGTTGCTTGCCTTGGCCCTGGCTCGGCCTTTCATACCTCCGGGGTCCAATGTTCCCTGGCTCCTCGTGATGCCGCTTCTCCTGATCGGCGTGGTCGGTCTGGGCGTGGGGGCCGTCTTTCATGCTTCGGCTTTTTGGCGGAGACTCATTGTGCTCGCCTCGGTCCTGGTTCTGCTGCTGGCGGCCGCGCTGATCGCGTTCGAAAAGCATCTCAACTTCGGACGCTTCGGGGGCGGGGGCCGCAGTGACGTCGCCATCATCATCGATGCTTCCACGTCGATGGTCTCCGCCGCGAGGGGAGAGACCAATTTCCAGCGGGCTGTCTCGGAAGCCCGCGACCTCATCAAGCGGGCGCCCAGAGGCCAGGCCTTTTCGCTGATTCTTGGGGGCCCGGCGCCCACTGCGAAGGTTCTCGACCCCACCACGGACCGGGCGGAGCTCGAAGCCATGCTGGATGAACTTCGTCCCCTCGATGGTCCCCTCGCGGCGTATGATGCGTTGAAGCTGGCGGCCCTCGGACTGGCCCAGGGGGACAACACCGCCAAGCAGGTGGTAATTTTCACCGACAAACAGAAGGTGGGATGGGAGATCGGTCAAACCGGAAGATGGAACTTCCTGCGGGACGCCTTCCGCAATCTTCCTTCCGAGCCCCAGATCGTCCTTCGGGCGCTTCCCTTGCCGGACCGTTTGAGGAATCTCTCCGTTTCCGAGATCAGCTTTTCGCGCTCCATTGTGGGGGTGGACCGTGCGGTGGACATTTTGGTCACCATTGAAAACACCGGGAACGAAGCCGTCACTCCACAGGGGCTGGAACTGGTCACCGGCAAGACCAAGCTCCACAACCAGCGGTTCGGCCAGATCCAACCCGGCGCGACCGATACGGTGACTTTTTCCCATCAGTTCTCGGAACCCGGTTCCCAGTTGGTGACCGCCACCTTGAAAGTGGACGACGAAATTCTGCAGGACAACAGCCGGGTCGCCGCACTGAACGTGGCGGCGGGTCTGCGGGCGCTCCTGGTGGATGGACGCGCAGCATCGCGATTCCTTGACCGCGCCACCTCTTTTGCCGCCCTGGCGCTGGCTCCGACGGCGCGCACGGTTGATCCCAGCGCGGCGGTGGAGCGGATCGCCGATCCGGACCAGGAGGACGATGATGCCGCTATCGCCGGTGTGGAGCTGCGGTTTCTCGTGGAGCCGCAAGTCGCCTCCGCGTCGGAACTGGTGGGAATGAAAGATCTCTCGACCTTTGATGTCGTGGTCTTGGCCGATGTGGCCCGTTTGCCTGCGGAAACCACCTTGGCCTTGGAAGAGTTCGTCAAGACCGGTGGCGGACTCCTTGTTGCTCCCGGACAGAAGGCGGAGCCGGCATTTTATAACGAGTGGCGCGAGTCCTCGGGGAAAGCCTTCCTGCCGGGAGCATTGGCAAAGAACCTGGCGGTGTCGCCCGTGGAAAGTCCGGCGCATCCCAATGCCCAGAGTTTTGTCCATCCCGCTTTGGCCAAACTCGGAGCCAAAGGGAAAAGTGATTTTCCGACGTTGTCTCTCCAATACTACTGGCCGCTTACCGTTCCTGACGACCTCTCGGCCGATGTCAATGCGGGCGGGCGGATAGATACGGGCGATCCGCTCCTTCTGGCCCGTCGTTTTGGTGCCGGGCAGATCGTTCAGCTGGCATTCCCACTGGATGCCAGTGCGGGCAATCTTCCCACCCGGGCCACCTTCCTGCCCTTTGTGCATGAGTTGGTTTACCAACTCGCGGATCCGGCGGCCTGGAATTTGAATCTGGATCCCGGATGGGACGTGGCGCTGTCCTTGCCAGGAGCCCGCGGGGCCGTGGTCGGCCAGGGATTGCGAGGGGCGTATTTCTCAGACGCGGATGCCCGGACTCCCGTGCTGACCCGCATCGATCCGGCCATCGATTTCCGGTGGAATGACCAAAGCCCCGGCCCGGGAGTGCCGACAGATCATTTTCGGGTGGAATGGACCGGACGGATCAAGGTTCCTGTCAGCGGGAGCTACCGTTTTGACGGGGAAGCTGATGATTCTCTGGAAGTTCTTGTCGATGGGAGTTCTGTGGTTCAGCTGGGATATGGAAGAAACAACCGGGGCAAAGACGTCAAGCTCGATGCCGGGAAATTCTATGACCTCAAGGCCACTTTCCGGGAAGACTCCGGCAATGCGCTCGCAGTATTGTATTGGCAAAGCCGGCAGCTGCCCCGACAGGTCGTTCCAGCAACGGCTCTGCGCTCCTCCGCCTTGGGAGCCCTCGCTCCCCTGACCGGAGGCGATGCGTCGGTGCCCCGCGACGCGCTGGCGGTATATCAGGTCATGGGTCCGGATGACCGCCCCCGTCAGGCTTACCTTCTCTCGGGAGACAAAGGCGCCTCCGCCAAACTGGTTGGGGACATTTCCGCCGGAGCCTACCGGCTCAGTATTCCCGAGGATCATCGCGGGTTTTTCTCCCGGCTCCTTCCCCCAGGCAGCCAGGAGGCGGTCTTCACCGTGAAACGGGATCCCTCCGAAAGCCGTCTCGAGGCGCTCACTGCGGCGGATTTCAGCTTCCTGGAGAAGTTTGTCACTTTGGTCAGGCCGGGGACTCTGGAGGAGACTCTCTCCATCGTGGCCGGGCGCAGTTTTGGGGAGGAACTCTGGAAATACCTCGCTTTGGGAGCGTTTGTGTTCCTGCTTGCAGAAATCGCCCTGTCCCGCTGGATCGCTATTCGTCAGCGGATGGGGGAGGAGATCAAGGTCGAATTCACCACCCACGAAGGCCCCAGTGGCGGCTTTCAGGACCAACTCAAAAAAATCAAAGCTTCCGTGGCGCGGACCGGCCCTCTCTGAGGCGCCATCCGGGTCCATCCTTCCATGCCACCCACTGATACCACCGTCGCGACCGACCTTCCAGGAACTCCCTGGCTGGGCCTTCTCGCACTTTGCCTGGCTCTTGGTGCGGTCTGGTGGGGGCTGCGGTGGCTGGGAAGTCGCTGGGGCGCCCGGGGCTGGGCCCGCCTCCTGTTGGGTGTCGCTGGCGCCGGTGTGCTGACCGGTGCGTTGTGGGCTGGGTTCACGTTGTTGGGGCGGGGTTTTCCGTTCAGTTCTTCTTGGCCGACCCTCGTAGTGGCTCTGATCGGTGCCGTGTCCGCCGAAATCCTGCTCTGGCTGTATGAGTTGGAACGCGGAATTGTCACCTCCCGCCGCGGCTTCTGGCTCATGGCCCTCCGGCTCTCCGCGTTGGCGGTGCTGCTCTTCATCCTGCTGCAACCCGCGCACACTTACCTGGTGACGCGGGAGATCAGCCGGGAGGTTGCCATTCTGGTGGATGACTCTGAGTCGATGCACATTTCCGATTCGCGACTGACGCCGCTTGAGCAGTTGGATCGTGCTTTGGTGCTCGGAGTTCCCGCTGCCCTGAAACGTCCGGCATTGGCTTCCTTGAGGTCCCATCTCGGCACCTTCCGGGACCGGCTGGCCTCGGAGGTGGCCGCTTTTCAAGACACGCCGACTCCTGAGGTTGCGCTCGCGGCGCGTGGTGAAACCCTCACCGGGGTCCTCACGGAGATGGAAACGGAGGCGAGGACCCTTTCCGACGAGGCCAAATCCCTCCTCGAGGCCCATCGCAATCTCCCCGGAGAAGTCACCGGGCCTGTCGGGGGCATGAGGGACCGGATTGCCGGCGAAGTGGCACGATGGTTGGCCGAAGCCCGCAGCGCCATCGGAAACAAGGATGCGAAAACGGTGCCGGATCGTCTCAATTCGTCTCTCGGAGTGGTTTCTCCTTTCCTGGTGTCCTTCACCGGGCTTGAGGAAAAAACGGCCGCGGCTTATGTCAGTGGGTTGCCAGAGTCCGACCGCAAAGCCATTGCTGAAGCCGCCGGTCGGCCGCGCGCTGATGCCGCCAAAGGCGCGCTGGTTTTTCCCGTGCCCGGCAAAGGCACCGGGGATGCGGCCAAACCTGCTCCCTTGCTGGACCAGCTTGCGGCCGATTACAATGTGAGGCTCTATCACTTTGCCCGGGGGCCGGAGGAGGCAGTGATGGAGAAAGCCCAGAACGGGAAGGATCATTCGATCGGGGAACCAGTTTTTGCGAATGACGAAGCCCGCAACACGTTTCGTTCGCTGACCAATCTGGACTCGGCCTTGAAGCACGTGATCGATCAGACCAGTCCTGAATCGCTCGCTGGAGTGCTGCTCTTGAGCGACGGCCGGCACAATGCGGAAACGTTGCCGGAGGACGCATTGCGCACCCTGGGCGGCCGCCATTCCCCGCTGATTTCTGTTCCGGTCGGGAGCCATGAAGGTCCCACCGATGCCGCGATTCTCAATCTGACCGCCCCGGAATCCATTTTCCTCGGAGATCGCAGTGGTATCCGGGTTGAGGTGAAACTCGACAACCTGCGCGGCCGCAAGGTCAAGGCGATCCTGCGGCGTGGGGGGCAGACGGTGCAGGAGCAGGAGATTGATGTTCCCGATGTGGACTATCGCACGGAACTGCGCTTTGCGGACCGACCCGACGAAAAAGGCATCTATGACTACCAGGTCGAACTGGTGCCCCAGGAAGGGGAAATTTTTGAGATGAACAACCGGTGGGATTTTAAGACCGCGGTCACCGATGACCGGACCAACGTGCTTTTGGTTGATGGGTACCCCCGTTGGGAATTCCGGTATCTTCGAAACCTGTTCTATGGTCGGGACAAGTCGGTTCATCTCCAATACGTCCTGATGGACCCGGACCGTATCGAAGGCCAACGCTCCCCGCCAACGGTGGCGGCTTCCGCGACTCGTCCCTTCGGGGATGCCGAGGCGACGGAGCTACCGGCCAATGCGGACGAGTGGCGGCTGTTTGATGTCATCATACTTGGCGATCTGCCTCCGGCGACCATTGATGAACGCACTTGGACTCAGATCAGCGAGGCGGTGACGAAACGAGGGGCGCTTCTGGTGGTGAGTTCGGGACCGCGTTACATGCCCCATGCGCATCCTTCCAAAACTCTGCGCGAGCTTCTGCCGGCCACCTTTGCGGAGGAGTCTTCGCCAAGGCTTGAAAGTCCCGAAGCAGCTTACAAGGTGGCCCTGACCCAAACTGGCATGACTCATCCCGTGATGGCCCAGTCCACCAGCCGGGCTCTCAATTTGGAAATCTGGAACCAGATGCCGGAACTGCGGTGGCGCACCACCGTCACCGGGATCAAGGAAGGGGCGGAAGTGCTCGCCTATGCCCAGCCTGTCGGAAGCCGTGCCGACGTCGGCAGCCCCGGCGCCGTGAATTCACCTGGAGCGGTTGAGGAGGCCTTGCGGCGTCTGGCCGACCGGAAATCTTTCGAGCGCGACCACGCCTTGGTGGTGTCCCAACGGGCCGGATTGGGGAAGGTTCTGTTGCTGAATTTTGACAATACCTGGCGGTTCCGCTTCGGAGTGGGGGACACCTACCACCATCGCTTCTGGGGGCAAATCCTCCGCTGGGGCGCGGGCGAAACTCTCCGTTCCGGCAGTGACACCCTGCGGCTCGGCACCGACCGGCTGACTTACACCATTGTCGATCCCCTCAAGATCACCGCCAAAGTCCTCGACAAGGAGCATCTGCCGGTCCGCAATGCCGAAGTCTCGGCCGTGATTCTCGACAACGCCGGGCGCCATCTTTCGCGCCTGAAACTGACTTATCGTCCTGAGTCCAATGGTTTGTATGATGCCATTTCGCCACCGCTCGCCGAGCCGGGTGAATACACGGTCCGGCTCGAGGGGGACGCCGCGGCGCGGGAGACCTCCCCGGTCGAGACCAGTCTCGTGGTGATGAGCACCCGCAGCCCGCTCGAGTTCGCCGAATTGACCGCCAACCGGGATCTGCTTGGACATGCCGCCTCCGTCACCGGTGGCCGGGTGGTGGAGTTGTCAGACCTGGCGGATCTCGTCGGCGCCTTTGGCAAGCCCAAGGAAAGCCTCACCGAGCGGCACAACATTTCCCTCTGGGATAAATGGCCCCTGCTGGTTCTGTTCTTGGGACTGGTGACGACCGAGTGGATCTTGCGCCGACGGGGTGGCCTATCCTGACGGGAGGAACAGGCGATATTCCTTCCGGGCGTCGGCTAGTGTTTGGCGGCTTTGACCAGAGCCACGTATTTGGCGGGGTCTTTGTGGAACTTCTTGATGCAGGACTTGCAGCACAGGTACACCTCCGTGCCGTCGTGAGTGACCTTGACCGGCTTGCCCATGGTCCCAAGGGGTTCTTTGGAAACCACGCACTGGGTGAGAGGATAATTTGCCGGGACTCCTTCGGGTTTGCCTTTTTCTGCGGAATCGGACACGCCGGGCAAGAACAGGGCAGCTGCAAGGATGAGGAGGGTGATCTGGATTTTCATGGGAATGAGATGCTCAATGGTCTGGATGGTGAAGTCCTCCAAGATAAGGCGGACTGTCTGTGAAACGCCGCGGCGGGGCTGAACCCTCAAGATGGTGGAAAGTTTTTTTCCGGATCTCCAAGCATTTTAAATGGATCATGGGATCTTTTACAGCCCCTGGCGGGCCAGCGTTTCCTTGAGCAGGCTCCGGGCACGGTAAATCCGGACTTCCACGGCCTTGGTGGAACAGCCGACCACTTTGGCGATATCGGCCTGTTTCAGGTTTTCGACGCTGAAGAGCAGCAGGGCTTCGCGCAACTCCGGAGGCAGTTCGGCGATGGCTTGGTTGACCAGGCGGGCTTTTTCTCCCAATGCCACCGCATCGGCCGGAGAGGGATAGGAATCGTGAGGTTCGTGCACCATCTCTCCGCTGTCATTTTCAAGAGGTACGGTGGGATGTCTCCTTTTCCATCGGGCATGAGTCCGGGCGAGATTGGCGGCAATATGGAATAGGTATGTGGAAAAGAGAGCGGTTGGTTGATACCGGTGTCGGCTGGTGTAAAGACGGACAAACGTTTCCTGGGTGAGGTCCATTGCGGTGGCGTGGTTGCCGACCATGCGCTGGAGAAATCCGGCGACACGACCTCTCCACCGGTTCATGAGTTCGGTCAGGGCCAGATCTTCACCCTTGGCGAGACGCTCCATCAGGTGCGCATCCTCTTCAGTTCCGTCATCCATGCAGAGAAGAGGAGGGTCAGTGGCCTTGCAAGGAGCTGGAGGCCTCCGGGGTGAGTTCCATGACCTGGGGCAACACCGCCTCGAGGTATCGCTTGGATTTTTCCGGCGGGAGACAGGCCGCTGTCTGGAAGACATGCTTCAACAGGGCGGTTTGGCACTCCACTTGTATGTCGGCGTTCTCTTGCAGGGCGGCAGTGAGTTCCGGCGTCATCTTCGTTCCCTCGCTCAGGAGATGGCGAATTTTCTCATGGGTCATCATGATCCGGTTGCAGAGCGATTCGCAGGTTGGTCGGTAGGCGAGATGAAGCCGGGAGACTTCGGCAAACTGTTCGTCGCTCAGATCGAGCTCCTGCCGGAGCCACCGTAGCTCGGGCAACCGTGTGTGATCATCGGTGGCGTAGCCTGCGACCTCCGGTGGCCGGCAAGAAAACATCCATCCCACCCAAAAGGCTGCGATTCCCAGAAGGAGGGCCAGGATGAGGACTGCGAACCCGCGTTTCATTCCCGGGCGCCAGCAAGGGTCGCTTCGACGGGGTGGATGGAGGCAACGTAGGCGTTGAGAGCCACCCTCTCGGACTCGTCGGAGGCCCCGAGGACCCCAAGACCGGAACCGATCACTGTCATCAAAATGAACAAGGCGAAGGCGGGTGCCGGACGGGCAAAATGCCGGGAAACCGTTTGGATCCAGTTTCCCCAACGGGCAGGCCAGGAGTCCCTTTCGGCCAACGCAATGCGTTCCCAGACTTCCCTCTGGAAAGCGGCGGGGAATTTGGGATCCGGATGAGTTTGCCGGATCAGTTGGTCGAGTTCAGGGTCGTGCATTTCACTGGAACGATAAAGGCTGTTTCACCGGACTCAACCCGTCAGGTCGAAAAAGACCTGACGGGTTGGCAGCCGATTTTTTTTTCAGGGTTTGCAATGGCTGTGATCGGCCTTGGCTGAACCGCAACCCGAACGACACTGCATGGTTTTCTCTACGCTGAAGCCGTGCTCATTGGAGGCGCTTTTCATTTTGCTGGTGCTCAGGCAGCAGGAATCCTTTCCGGTTGCGGCTTTCAGGTCACAGGCTTTTTTCATGTCGCAGGATTTCATGGAGCCACAGCAGGCCGGAGCGGTGTTCTTTGCGGATGGCGTGCCTTTTGAGGTGGGATTCCACTGAAGCCCGGCGAAAGCGCTGGTCGAAGCGATGCCGAAGAGGATCGTGGTGGCAAGGAGGGCGAGTTTCTTTTTCATGTCAGGGTTGTGTTAGGATTGAAGACTCCCACTTTGTTGGGTTCACGAGGTGCAACTCCGCATTCTGGAGAATCCCTTTTCTTATTTGAAAAATGTCCCGTCCGGTTCTCGGCGTGCCCGTCAAGAGGCCGGTCCGGCAGTGGTGGCGGTGTCATGGGCACTTTTTCGGCAGGGTGATGCGGTGGGGAGGGCTGTGATCCGGTTTTTTCATGGAATCCGTGCCTCGGAAGAATCGCGCAACGGATGGGAGAAGGCCTTTGCATCAGACCGTCATCTGTCGTAGGAGCAGGCGATGTCGGATTCCCTTCTGCTCCAGCACCTCTCCACATCGGGCGGGGTTTCCAGCGATGACCTGTTGGACCGGTTTCTCGAGTATACCAGTGCCGCCGGATTGTCCCTGTATCCTGCTCAGGAGGAGGCCATTCTCGCCCTTTATGAAGGATCCAATGTCATTCTCAGCACCCCCACTGGCTCCGGCAAAAGCCTCGTTGCGGTGGCATGGATTTTCCGCGCCCTCGCGCTGGGGCGCCGGGCTGTATACACCTGCCCGATCAAAGCCTTGGTGAATGAAAAATTCCTCGCACTGTGTCAGGTTTTCGGACCGGACCGGGTCGGCCTCGCGACAGGAGACGCCACCGTGAACCGCGAGGCTCCGGTGCTCTGCTGCACGGCGGAGATCCTGTCCAACGACGCGTTGCGGGGTGGAGCAGGGACGAACTTTGCCGACGTGGTGATGGATGAATTCCACTACTACTCGGACCGTGACCGCGGAGTGGCCTGGCAGGTGCCGTTGCTCACGATGCGATGTGCCCGCTTTTTGCTGATGTCCGCGACTCTCGGGGACACTCGCTTTTTCGAACAAGGGCTGACCCGTCTCACCGGGGCGCCAACGGTGCCGGTGACTGGCTCGCTGCGTCCCGTCCCGTTGGAATTCCGCTACGTGGAGACTCCGGTCAGCTCCACGGTGCAAGATCTGCTCGCGGACAATCTGGCGCCGGTCTATCTCGTTCATTTCAGCCAGAACGATGCGGCTCAGTCCGCCCAGGACATGATGAGCCTGAACTACTGCACGCCATCTGAGAAAGCGGCCATCAAGGATGCCATGGCCGGGGTCAAATTCTCCAGCCCCTATGGGAAGGATGTGAAAAAGTATCTCGCCCACGGCATCGGTCTCCACCATGCCGGGATGTTGCCAAAATACCGGGTTTTGGTGGAGCGTCTGGCCCAACAGGGCTTGCTCAAATTGATCTGTGGGACCGACACCCTCGGGGTTGGAGTCAATGTTCCGATCCGGACGGTC
Organism: Akkermansiaceae bacterium; assembly: GCA_024233005.1. Taxonomy (GTDB): domain Bacteria; phylum Verrucomicrobiota; class Verrucomicrobiia; order Verrucomicrobiales; family DEV007; genus JACKQE01. The sequence goes on from JACKQE010000009.1 coordinate 160,405, forward strand.
CTGCTGACCCGCCTCACCAAATACAGCGGGGACAAAGTCGCGGTTCTGACCGCGCGTGATTTCCACCAGATCGTGGGCCGTGCCGGAAGGAAGGGGTTTGACGATATCGGCTATGTGGTGGCCCAGGCTCCGGAGCATGTGGTGGAGAATGCGAAACTCGAAGCCAAGGCGGCGGGAGATGACAAAAAACGGCGCAAACTGGTGAAAAAGAGAGCCCCGGAAGGCTTCGTGGGCTGGAGCGCGGAGACGTTTGAGCGTCTCCAGAAGGCCGCCCCGGAGCCCTTGGTATCTCGATTCGAGGTCGGCCATGGCATGCTTTTGCAGGTGCTGCAACGTCCCGGAGACGGCTGTCATGCGATGCAAAAGCTCATCGCGGACAGCCACGAGCCACCGGTTGCCAAAGTCAGGCATCGCCAACGGGCCTGGCAACTCTTCCGTTCCCTGAGGGAGCGGGGCATTGTCGAAATCGTGCCGCCGACCCGGCGTGACGGAGGCCCCAAATTGCGACTCAAAGTGGACCTGCAGGAGGATTTCTCGCTCAACCATGCCCTGTCGCTTTATCTCATCGATACCCTGGCCCTGATCGATCCAGCCTCGGTGGACTACGCCGCCGATGTCTTGACGCTCTGCGAGAGCATTTTGGAAAACCCTGACATCATCCTGCGTCGCCAGTTGGACAAGCTCAAGACGGAGGAGATGAACCGGATGAAAGCCGACGGGGTGGCGTTTGAGGACAGGCTCGCCCGCTTGGAAGAGCTCGAGTATCCCAAGCCCTGTCGGAATTTCATCTACGACACCTTCAATGAATTTGCGGCACGGCATCCCTGGGTGGAGCGGGAGAACATCCGGCCCAAGAGCATCGCCCGCGAAATGTGGGAAAATTTTCGGACTTTCGCCGATTACATCAGCGACTATGACCTGCACCGGGTCGAGGGAGTGCTGCTCCGGCATCTCTCCAGCACCTGGAAGGTGCTCGCCCAGACTGTGCCCGAGCCCGCCAAGAACGAGGCGGTGCAGGAAATGGAAGCGTGGCTCGCGGGGGTGGTCCGGGGGATCGACTCCAGCCTGCTCGATGAATGGGAACGGATGCGGAATCCGGACTGGAAGCCTGATGCTCAGGGGGGGAATGAACCGGACACTGCCGACATCACCCGCAACCCGCGGGAATTCACCGCGCTGATCCGCACCGAAATTTTCCGGTTTCTGCGGGCGCTGGATCGGGGGGATTTTTCCGGAGCTTGCACTCTGGTGGCCGAAGGGTGGAACGCTGTCTCGCTCGAAGAGGCCTTTGATCCCTATTTCGACGAGCATGAGCGGTTGCTTCTCGATGCCGAGGGCAGGAATGGCCGCCACACCCAGGTGGACGTGGCCGAGGACCGGCGGGCATGGACGGTGAGCCAGATTCTGACCGATCCTGAAGGATTGAACGACTGGCAGGTGGTCTTCCGGGTGGATTTGGAAACAGCCAGAGCAGAAGGGCGCCCCGTGCTTATCCTGGAAACAATGGGCGAGGTCTGACGCGGACTTTTACTGTGGCTTTCGAATCCGCCCCAGCAGCCAGGACAGCGGGGCAAAGATCCCCTCGATGTAGGCGGCCGAAGCGGACCTCATGATGAGTTGGACACTTTCATACTCATCCAGACTGGCCAGCGTCCGGCCCCGGATTTCGTCGAGTACCCGCTCGGACCGAAGGGTGGCGTCGAGTTCAGTGGGAAGGGTCATGAGATTCCACCCCGTCAGGGCGACAAAAGCGAGGGAAAGTCCGAAAAGGGCCAGTTTGCCCAGTCCTGGGATGATGAGGCACAGCAGGCCGAGCAGCAGGATGGGCAGGGAGAGGGACATGGTGGCCTGGATGGAAGAAAGCCGCCAGAACAGGGGGCGATGACCGGCCGCGTGCTGCAGCGCATGCCCGGCTTCATGGGCCGCAATGCCCAGCGCGGTGTGGGTGGTGCCGTCGTAATGACGTTGGTGCAAATAGAGGGTGCGGCGTCCCGGATCGTAATAGTCCGGCATGAGGCCATGACCAACCGCAATTTCGACCCCCTCAATGCCGGCGTGGGTCAGGATGCGGCGGGCAAGAGTGGCTCCCGTGATGCCACCCTTTGATTGCCGGAGCATTCCAGCATCATAAGCCAGGCGGAATTTGCGCCTTCCCCAGAGCGCGGCTACCGTGGTCAGGAGGAAAAGGACAATGGCGTAACGCAGAAACATTCCGCCAGTGTGACATCAACTTGCCTTCTCCGCAAAGGGAAGACCTCTCCCACGAGGATGGTGCCAGCCGGGGCATCCCCATTTCTGTCTGGAAAATCGATCGGATGGACCGACAATGGCTGCCCTCTTTCCTTTCGACCATGCTCAAGCGCCGACTTTTTCTTTTCCATGCCTTCCTGATCTCTGGTCTGAGCGGACTCCTGTCCGCCCAGTCGACGCCGGATGAACCTGAGATTCTGGGACCAGCGACTGGAAAAGGCGGGGCCACGGTGGCCGCCACCACGCTCCAAGCGAGGGCTTTCGCGCTCCCGGGCATGGTGGGCAGTGTGGTGGCCATCGCCGTGGCGGACGATGGAACGGTCTATCTCACCCAAACCTACCGCCGGAACAACGGCGAACCCGATATTCGGAAAAACCCATCCTGGTTGGAGGCCTCCCTGGCTTCCCGGAGTGTGGAAGATAAGCGGGCGATCATCACTTCACGGATGAAAGACTGGAAAAAAATGGCGGCGTTTGAGGAAAAAATCATTCGCCTCCGGGACTTGGACGGTGATGGCAAGGCGGATGAGCGGGTCGTGCATTTTTCAGGATTGAACAACGAAGTTGATGGTCTTGCCGCCGGATTGGCGTGGTCTGGCGGGTCGCTATTCTTGACCTGCACCCCCGGCTTTTACCGTTTGGAGGATGCGGACCATGCCGGAGACAGGGTAGAAGCGCACCCTCTGGCTTATGGCTTCGGCATCCACATCGGCTACGGGGGGCATGACATGCATGGAGCCCTTCAAGGGCCGGATGGACGGCTATACTGGTCCCAAGGGGACCGCGGGGCCATGGTCACGGATGACCGGGGCGTGACGCATGCCAATCCGTGCCAAGGAGCCGTCTTCCGGATCGAGCCCGACGGCTCCGGCTTTGAAATCTTCGCCCACGGATTGCGCAATCCCCAGGAGATTGCCTTCGACGAATTCGGCAATCTGTTCACGGTCGACAATGATGGGGATTTTGGGGACCAGGAACGCTGGGTTTTCATCCCCCAAGGCTCGGACTCGGGGTGGCGCATGCCATATCAATTCCGTTCCAGCAAACCCTGGGGAAGCAAAAGCGCCTACAATCCCTGGATGGCGGACGGCCTCTATCTTCCGGCCCAGGCGGGTCAACCGGCCTACCTGACCCCGCCGCTGCTCAATTACTCGGCCGGGCCCATCGGGTTCGTCAAAAACCCCGGCACCGCCCTCGATGAACGCTATCGGGATTTCTTTTTTCTCGCCCATTCCAACAAGCGGCTCACCGCATTCCGTGCCGAACCGTTGGGCGCCGGGTTCCGGATGTTGGATGAGCACGAGGTTTTGCGGGGACCCTTTATCACCGGGATCGAATTCGGACCGGATGGAGCGCTTTATGGTGCGGACTGGGGGGACAACAAATGGGAGCCTCACGAAAAGGGAGGAGTGTTGGTGGTTGATAATCCGTCGCCATCGGTCCAGCAAAACCCCCTTCGTCTAGAGACCAAGCGGTTGTTGGGGCAGGGGACGGCAGGCCTGGATCCTGTCGCGCTTGTCGAATGGCTGAATCATGCCGATCAACGGGTGCGTCTGGCCGGTCAATTTGCCTTGGTCAAAGCCGGTCCGGAAGGGGAAAAAGCCTTGAGAAAGAGGGCTGCCGACACCGAGGCCTCTCTGTTGGCCCGGGTCCATGCCATTTGGGGATTGGGCCAGCTGGCCCGTCAGTCCACTGAAGTAAGCTCGGCGTTGGCCCCTTTGCTCACAGACGCTGTGGCGGAAATCCGGGCCCAGGCTGCCCGGGTTTTGGGGGACAGCCGGGGAGGGGCCGGGATCGCCGATGCCGTAGCCTTGCTCCTTTCCGATCCGGAACCCCGGGTTCGCCTCCAGGCGGGTTTGGCATTGAACCGCCTGGGAGGAGCGCGACACCTCGCGCCCGTCCTTGCCCTATTGCAAGAAAACGCCGGCACCGACCGGTATCTCCGTCATGCAGGGATCATGGCCCTGACGGCCGCGGGGAAGGAATCGAAGGAGATTTTGTCCGACCTTGCCGGGCATGCCAGTATCGAGGTTCGTCTCGCGGCGGTGGTGGCCCTCCGCCGTTTGGGCTATGGGGACGAGTTGGTGCCGTTTCTCCATGACACCAGTTCGGAGGTCGCCGCGGAAGCGGCCCGGGCCATTCATGATGATGAATCCCTCCCGGGAGGACTGGAGGCGCTTGCGGAAAGCTTGAGCGCAGTCACCGCGAGGAGCCCGGAAGCCTTGGTGCGACGGGCCGTGAGTGCCAACCGTCTGCTTGGCACCAGACCGGCCGCTTTGCGATTGGCTGATTTCATCGCGTCAGGGACCGCCACCCCAGCCGTGCGGGCCGAAGCGTTGGAAACCTTGGCGACCTGGTCCGTTCCCTTCGCCTTGGATCGTGTCCAGGGCTGGTACCGTGGGCTTCCTGCGGCCTCGTCGTCCGATGCCCATCTCGCGCTCGATCATTGCATCGGGGCTGGACTCGGCTCGCCGGATGAGGTAGTCCGGGCGGCGGCAACGCTGGCTGTGAAATCTCTGGCCTACACCCAGGCTCTGCCGCGACTTGAGAAATCGGTCTTCGATGACACCGCTCCCGCCGAGCAGCGCATTTCCGCACTGGGAGCTCTGCGGGCACTGAATTCCTCGCAGCTCGGAAAAGCGGTGCGAGCGTGTCTCCAAGCCGGGGACTCCGCTCTCCGGACTGCGGCCTTGACGATTCTCGCCCAGACTGAGCCAACGTCCGCAGAGTTGCCGGGCGCTTTGGATCGCGCCTTGGCTGCGGCTTCCCTGGATGAACGTCAGGTCGCCTGGAGCCTTCTGGCCCGGCGGCAGGACCCATCGGCCCGTGAACACATCGCCCGGGCCATGGATCGGCTTGAGGGAGGCGAGCTTCCTGCAGGAGAAAGACTGGATGTTTATCTGGCGGCCCATGGCAGTGAAGATCCCACTCTGGTGGCCAGGGCCAAGGCCTGGGAAGCAGCGGCTCAGGGCCGGGATCCTATCCTCGGATTTTTCGCGCTGGCTCTGGAGGGGGGGAATTCCTCCAAGGGACGACAGATCGCCGAAGGTCACCTCGCGGCCCAATGCACCGGTTGCCATCGTCTTGATCCTCCTCTGCCGGGGGCCTCGCCAGGGACCGGGCCTGATCTGGCCGGCGTGGGGAGCCGCCGTGACCGCTCTTATTTGCTGCGTGCCGTGGTGAATCCGAGTGCTGATATCGATGAGGCCTATCGATTGACCCAGTTCGCGCTCAAAAGCGGGGAAACGGTGTTCGGCACGGTGGCCGCCGAAACCTCCGAGACCGTCACGATTCGTCTCCCCGGAGCCCCGGGCGCCAATGTGACCCGTGAAGTTCCCACTACCGAGATTCTGTCCCGGCAGTCTCAGAATGTGTCCATCATGCCTCCGATGTCGGCCTTGCTGACACCCCTGGAAATTCGTGATCTCGTGGCTTTCCTTGCTTCCCAGAAGGAAGCTCCGTGACGAAACCGGCACGCGCCATTTCCTCCGGCAAAGCTGACTGGAGGAAGCCATGGCCGGGTGAGAACCGTGTCCCCGCGCGCAGTGCAGAGGCCCACGTCTGTTCTTCAGCTTCCGCGTTGGGATGGTCAGGAGGCGCCGCTGTCCGTTGAACCTCCAGCCGGGCCGTGTCGCAGGAATCAGTGGACATGGGGCCACGGACGGTGGAAAGTCTGCGCTCTTGTTGCGCCCAGCGAATCTCCCGCCTCCCATGTCCAAATCAGAACCAAAAACCCCCGCACCACCCGCCAAATGGACCGTTGAAGATTCCATCACGACCTATGGCATCGATAATTGGGGGCATGGTTACTTTGATATTTCTTCGGCCGGAGAGGTGGTCGTGAAGCTTAAAGATGGCCGGAAAAGTAAACCGGTCAGTTTGGCCCAAATTATCCGGGGCCTCCGCGAACGCGGCACCCAGCTTCCTGTCCTGCTTCGATTTGGTGACCTCCTGCGCTGCCGCATTGAGGAGTTGAACGAGTGTTTCGCCACTTCGATCCGGGAGGCCAACTACAAAGGTGACTACCGCGGGGTCTACCCCATCAAGGTGAACCAGCAGCAGGAGGTGATCGAAGAAATCACCCGCTACGGGAAAAAATATCATTACGGCCTGGAAGCAGGGAGCAAGCCCGAAATCATCGCGGCCCTGGCTTACATGCAGGATCCCAAGGCCTTCATCGTCTGTAACGGATACAAGGACGAAGAATTCATCGATCTGGCGCTGTATGCCCAGAAAATGGGACTGCAGGTCATTCTGGTGTTGGAAATGCCCACCGAGTTGGACTTGATCCTCGAAAGGTCCCGCCGCATGGGAGTGAAGCCGGTTTTGGGGGTGCGGATCCGTCTTTCGACGGAAAGTGCCGGCCATTGGTCGGACTCGGGCGGTGATGGCAGTGTTTTCGGTCTGAATGTCTCCCAGGTCATGCGCGTCGTGGATCAGTTAAGGACTGCGGGCATGCTCGACTGCCTCCAGATGCTGCATTACCATCAGGGTTCCCAAATTCCCGACATCAGGGCGATCCGCAGCGCGGCCACGGAAGCCGCGCGGGTCTATGTCGGTTTGGTCCAGGAAGGTGCCAAAATGGGGATTCTCGATCTCGGAGGCGGTCTGGCGATCAATTATGGAGGGATCTCCCCTGATGAACCAGGCAGTGCCAACTATGGCATGAGGGAATACTGTGCCGACGTGGTGGAAGGCATCTCGGAAGTCACCGATGAAGCCGGGGTGCCGCATCCCAACATCATTTCTGAATCAGGACGCGCCATTGCCGCCTACCATTCCGTCCTGGTGATCAATGTGCTGGATATCAATAGGTTCACGCCGACGAAAACGCCGCAGCCATTGCAGAATCCGCCGCCCTTGTTGCAGCACCTCTACGAACTCAGGGAGGCCATCGCCAATCCCGAGCACAAGCTCACGCTGGAGCGTCTCCAGGAGTTTTACAATGATGTGGTGTATTACCTCGAGAAGTTGCGTTCTGAATTCCGTTACGGCAAAGTCACCCTGAGGCAGCGGGCGGTGGGCGAAGACCTCTACTGGGAAATTCTGTCCCGGCTTTCACAGATTCTGAAAAGCAGTGGTCACGACACGTCCAAAATGGAACGGCTCACGGCAGTGATGCGGGATTTCTATTACGGCAACTTCAGTGTCTTCCAAAGTCTTCCCGATTCTTGGGCGATCGATCAGTTGTTCCCCGTGATGCCCCTTCACCGGCTCAAGGAACGGCCAGAGCGGTCCGTGGTGCTCTCGGACATCACGTGTGACTGCGATGGGCGCATAGACCGCTTTGTGCACTCAGACGCCGCGCAGACCTCCCTCTTGCTCCACGACGTGGATTTGGAAGCGAACGAGGAATACCTCCTCGGCATTTTCCTCGTCGGCGCCTACCAGGAGACGCTCGGGGATTTGCACAACCTATTGGGGGACACCCATGTGGTCAGTGTCCGCATTGTCGATGGCAAGGTCACCTATGTCCGCGAAATTGAAGGGGATTCGGTTGGCGAAGTGCTCAGCTATGTGGAATACGAGCCCGCCGATCTCGTTCGCCGGTTTCGTCACCTTGCGGAAAAGGCGGTCACTGCCAAGCGCATTACCGCCAAAGAACGACGTGAGATCATGGAGGCCTATACCGAGGGGCTTCGTGGGTACACCTATTTTGAATTTTGATTTCCTGCCGGATCATGTCCTCTCAATGCCATGCCTGAGACCCTTCACGAATCCACTCCTCTGTTGGAAACACCCCTGGCGGGGGAACATCGCCGGTTGGGGGCCCGGATGGCCCCGTTTGCCGGCTGGGACATGCCGCTTCAGTATGAGGGGATGATCGCCGAACACCACGCGGTACGGCAAGGGTTGGGAGTGTTTGATATTTCCCACATGGGCCAGTTGATGGTCGATGGCGCCGGGGCTGGAGAATGGCTCAATGGCCTGTTGTCCAACGACCTGTCAAGTCTGGCGGTAGGGCAGGGGCAATACTCTCTGATGCTCAATCCGCAGGGCGGAATCATCGACGACCTCATTCTCTACCGGCTCGGCGACACCGAATGGTTCCTCATTGTCAATGCCTCCCGCAAAACCACCGATTTCGCCTGGCTCGAAGCGCACCTGCCGGAAGACGGCAGCATCCGGCTGGATGATGTCACTTCCGGGCGCGCCGGTCTTGCCATTCAAGGGCCCGGACTTGTGGCTGCTTGGGAGCGGATCGCGCCGGGAGTGGCGCTGCCTGAGCGCAATGGCATCCTCCAGGGAACGTGGGGGCGCACCGAATTGCGAGTGTGTCGGACGGGATACACCGGAGAGGACGGCTGTGAAGTTTTCTGCCCCTCCGCAGGGGCGGAAGACTTGTTGCGAGCGGTGCTTGCCGCTGGAGCAACGCCTTGTGGCCTTGGAGCCCGGGACACCTTGCGGTTGGAGAAAGGATATGCGCTCTACGGGGCCGATCTCGACGCCCGCCACACCCCGCTGGAGGCTGGATTGGGGGCGTTCGTGAAACTTGGCAAATCAGCCTTTGTGGGGCAAGCCCGATTGCTTGCCCAAAAAGCCGAGGGAGTGCCAACCAAGCTCGTCGCCTTGCGGTGTGATTCCAAAGGACCTCCGCCACGCGCCCACTGTTTGGTGTATCGGCCGGGAAACGACGAACCCATTGGAGAATTGACCAGCGGGGGATTTTCACCCAGCTTGGGAATCGGCATTGGTCTGGCCTATCTGCCAATGGAATGCTCCGCTCCGGAGACTTCGCTGGAAGTGGGAATCCGCGGCCGGCGTCATCCGGTCACCGTTGTCCGCAAGCCTTTTTATTGAGCATGTGGGCCTCTCTGCGAAAGCTTCCTTGGTTGCCGCTGGCCCTGTTTGGATTCCTCTTCGCAAGGCTCCTCTCGACAGGGCTTTCCCCGCTTGGCACGGCCCTCTTCGTGACCGTGCTTCTCTGGTTGGGGTGGGCGGTGGCCTGCACCCTTCAGGATTGGTTGCGGCCTTCCCGGGCCGCCAGGAAGCATGCCGCGGCGGGACGCACCGGCGCCACACCAAAGCCCTTTGTTTCGCTGGTTTTCTTTCTCGATGAGGCGCGCAATGCCAGTCTCGAATCGGTCAAAAAGTGTGTTGCCACCGCTCTCATCGACGAACCCGCGGACAGTCCAGTGGAAATCGAAGAGGTTTCTGCCCGTCGCATGGGCCCCTCACTGGCCGAGCAAACCCAGCAGTTTCTTGTCAGGCTCAACCAAGGAATTTTCGGAATCATCCTCTCGCCGCACCCCTATATCGAGTCTCCCGCCCAGTTCGCCAAGGAAACCATCAGGGACAAGCGGTTGCGTTCCGCCATAGAACGGCACCAGGCCTGGATTTCCGTGGACCTGATGGCGGCGGTGAGCAATCCTGCGGCAAGACGTGCCGCCTATCAGGTCATCTCACGTCTCATGGCGGCTCTGGCAGGGCCGGATTGTCTGGCTCTTTTTTGTCCCGAACTGCAACGCTGCAACGAGTTTGATCCCACGCTGCTAGAACGCCTCAACTCTCCCGACCCTCTCTCCATTTTTGATGAACCCACCTTTGAGCCGGTCATCGAAGTCTCCGCAGACGATCCCCGTCTCCGGGAGGCCGTCAAAGAAGCGCTCCTCCGGTGGCCGGAATTTGTCACGGCTTTCAGGACCCGCACTCCCGATGACGACCGATTCATCGCCAAGGCGGAATTCACCGAAAACGGAATCAGCGAGTTCATGTGGGTCAGCGTTACTCAGGCCGGGGATCGTGGATTGCGCGGAATCCTCTTGAACGATCCCCACGAGATTTTGCGGATCCACAAAGGAGCTTCCGTCACCGTCGACCTGAGTCGGTTGAACGACTGGATTTATCCCGATGCCGATGGGAATCCTGTCGGGGGATTCACCCTGTCCATACTCTCCAGCGAGGAGCCACCTCCTTCTGTCGAAGATTAGTCCTTCGTTCGTGGAAAGGAATCATCCAAAAAAAAGGACAAGATTTCTTCATAGAGCTGATCTCCTCCGGTAGCCAAAACAGCCCTGTGGGTGCCTCCGGGGACGAGCCGCCAGCGCTTGGCGGGAGAGCTGATGGCCTCAAATACCTGCCGCCCTTGTTTCAAGGGGATGACTCTGTCGCTGTCTCCATGAACAATCATGATGGGTTGGGAACTCTTCGCAGAGGCGGCGAGTGGCGAAATTTTCCAAGGGTCGAAGGAGGCCTGATGTCCGGCCCACCAGGTTGCCAAGGAGACGACCGCGGGGATCTCGAAGTGGAATTTGTTCCGTGCCGCGATCCGAGTGGTTTCGAGCAGATCCGAAAATGGCGCGACCACTGCTGCCCTGCGGATGCGGGAGTCACCTGGCAGATACTGCAGCGTCACGGCGGCGCCCAGGGAGATTCCAAACGCAAACAGCGGTTCATCGGGCGGCAATCCCGCCGCCTCCAGCACACATGCCAGATCGGAGGTCTCGAGATGGCCATAGGTGATGGCCGCGCCGCCGCTCTGACCGTGGGCCCGGAGATCATAAACCAGGCACCTGAACCCAGCCGCGACGAACCGTTCCGCGATCGGGAAATGGTCCTCTTTGATGCCACTCCGTCCATGCGACATCACGATGGTTCCCGGTGAGGTTGACGGCAGTCGCTTCTTTGCCTCCAACCGCGCGCGCATCGCACGGGGATTGGTTGCGGTTCCCCAATCTTGGAAAGGTGCCGGCAGTATTTCGATTGCCTCCAGTCTGGTGCCATCGGCCGTGGTGGCAGAAAAGGGACGCAGCCTCATTCCATGGTCGAGCGGATGTTGCAGGATGCTGCGATGACGAGGCTCCAGGGATCGGCGAGTGGGACGCAAGAAGGCATCGGCACCGATCTGCACCATCCCACCCCAAAGAAAAACGATGCCGAGGCTGCCGAAACCGAGGCCTCGGTGGATCGTGCGCCAAGAAAGAACTTGCTGGAACAAACGCGGCATTCCCAACTTACGAAAGTGGGAGGAACAATGTTTCAGAGGCGCAAAATGAGGGCACAAAAAAACGGTGGCCCTTCAGAGAAAGGAACCACCGCTTTTGTGAAAACAGGGAGATCAGGCGAGAGCCTCTTCGTGCTCTTCTTCGAAGTCCGAAAGCATTTCCGTTTCAACGTCGGATTCAGACTCGGTCTCCTCGGTGACTTCTCCTTCGGTGGTGCTGGCTTTCTTGCGACTTTTCTTGGTGCCTCGCACTGGTTTGGGGCCCGGATCTTCCTTTTTCTGGAGAGCCCGGCGAAGTTTTCGCAGTGCGATGTTCTGCAACTGTCGGATTCGTTCCCGGGTCACGCCGAATTCCTGGCCGACTTCTTCCAGGGTCTTGGGCTTTTGTCCATTGAGGCCAAACCGCGCGTCGATGATCTTGCGCTCGCGCTCATCCAGCACCGCCAGCAGATCATCGAGCTGCATGTGCATGTTTTTGTGCGAGAGCAGCTCCAACGGAGTCTGGGCCCGTTCGTCACCGATGATTTCGCCGAATTCGGTGGTGTCATCCTCGCTGATGGGGGCGTCGAGAGAGGCCGGCCGCAGAGCCGCTGACTTCAAGTGAGAGAGTTTCGCCCGGTCGATGCCGATTTCGTCCGCCAATTCCTCATCCGTGGGTTCACGCCCCAACTCCTCGCTGAGGACCATGGCGACGCGCCGCATCTTGGAAATTTTGTCCACCATGTGGACGGGCAGGCGGATCGTTTTGCTCTGGTTGGCCAGCGCCCGTTTGATGGATTGCTTGATCCACCAGGCGGCATAAGTACTGAGTTTGCCCCCCTTGTTGGGATCGAAACGTTCCACCGCTTTCATCAAGCCGATGTTTCCTTCGGAGATCAAATCCAGAAGCGGCAGCCCGTAGTTCGCATAGTCCTGCGCAATTTTGACAACCAGACGAAGATTCGCCTTGATCATGTGCGCCCGGGCCTCCCGATCGCCTTTTTTGATGCGTTCGGCAAGCTCGACCTCTTCTTCACGAGTGAGAAGCGGCGTTTTTCCTATTTCGCGGAGGTAGATTTTGATCCCCCCGTCCATTTCTAAATTACCCATGGTCGTTCACCCTTCCTGAGAAGTGTTGTTGTAATGATTTTGGATTTATTTATCGATAAGAAACCGCTCCAAAGCTCGGTTTTTTTTCGGAAGCTCCGTTTTTTGTGAGCAGAAAGCCTAATTGTTGCGAAAGATACGCTTAATTTTGATGATTATAAGGCTCGGGATATCGCTGCGGAGCTGGTGCGCGTCAACTAGTGTAGACGTCAGGTGAAATGGTTCCGTTCAATAAAAATGCAACTACTTTGTGCATGGAAAAAAAACTCTCCATTTCTATGAAATTTTCAGCTTGTTTGCAAGTTCAATTTTACGGAAATTTTAACTGTCCCGATTAAATCAGAAAAGAGCAGGAATTGTTCCATTGTCTCTCACGACCTCGGTGGTTGTCTTTTTGTCTTTTTTTGTGCACCCATGGCCCCCCTTCGGGGTATAAATGCTTCCCAGCAAACGTTTCTGGACATCGCTTGATTGGTGATTTTGGCGAGCGCCACTTTTTTTACCCCTCTTCCTCATGCGCCTTCTCCGTTTCTTACCCATTTTTCTTGGAATCCTTTCCGGAGTTCTCCCCACCTTGAGCCTGCGTTCCGAGCCGGTTTCAGAAGCGCGTCAGGTGCTTCAGGATTCTGGGGTCTCCGGTGGCTTCGTGGTTCATGTCGGGGCGGGTGACGGGCAACTGACCTCCGCCCTGAAAGCTGGAGAAGGATTCCAGGTGCTTGGCCTGGAAAAGGACCCGGCCTTGGTTGTCTCGGGAAGGAACCGTCTTGCCGATTCCGGGGCCTACGGTCCCGTGGCAATGGAAACCTGGGAAGGTGGTTCGTTGCCTTTCGTGGAGAACCTCGTCAATCTCCTGGTGATTGAGCAGGCCGGATCAGTGAGCCGCGCCGAAATTGACCGGGTGCTGGTTCCCCAGGGCGTCGCCATGATCCGGCGGAGCGACGGGTGGGAAAAAATCGTGAAGCCCCGTCCAGCGGAAATGGATGACTGGACGCATTATTTCTACGACTCCCGGGGCAATGCCGTTTCCCGCGACACGGCGGTGGGCCCGCCTTCCCGGCTCCAGTGGGTCGGCAGTCCCAGATGGTCACGGCATCATGACCGCATGTCCAGCCTCAGCGCCATGGTCAGCGCTGGCGGGCGGCTCTTTTATATCATGGATGCCGGTTCCCGTATTTCCATTCTTCTCCCAGCCAAGTGGCAACTCGTGGCCCGGGACGCGTTCAATGGAACCATCCTTTGGAAAAACGAACTGGGCGGCTGGAATGACTACCTGTGGCCACTCAAGTCCGGCCCGACCCAGATGACCCGCCGACTTGTGACCGATGGAAAGTCTGTTTTCGTCACCAAAGCGGTGGGTGCTCCGGTTTCAAAAATCGATGCGGCGACCGGCGAGGAACTTTCCGTGTATGCGGGCACCCAGGGGGCGGAGGAGATCATTCATCGAGATGGAACGCTTTTCGTTCTCGTCAATCCCGGCGATTGGGCTCTCAAGGATTACGCCCCGGTTTTCAATACCGGTGATCAGAAGCGGGTCGAAACAGAGTTCAACTGGGATCAAAAGCCCCGCCGTCTCGTGGCCGTGGACGCCGCCACTGGCAAAACCAAGTGGGAATACGAGGGGAAGATCGCTCCATTGACCCTCTGCACCGATGGCAAGCGCGTTATTTTTTCCAATGGGGACGGACTGATGTGCCTCAATCCCGCAGATGGAACCACCACTTGGGCGGACGCACCGGTCGCGAAGCGGGCGCTCTATGAATACAATTATGGTCCCCGGGTCGTGTTGCACGATGAAGTGGTGCTTTATGCCGGGGGGGATGGCAAAATGAAGGGGCTCCGTGCGGATACCGGCAAGGAGCTCTGGATCAGTCCGCATGAAAAGTCAGGCTACCGTTCGCCCGAAGACCTCATGGTCGCGGGTGGCCTGGTCTGGAACGCCGGCACTACCCAGGGCAACCAGTCAGGGGAGTTCACGGGCCGTGATCCGGTGACCGGCGAGGTCAAAAAGCAGTTCCTTCCCGATGTGACCTGCTATTGGTTCCATCACCGCTGCTACATGGCCAAAGCGACCGAGAAATTCCTCATCCCGTCACGGACCGGCATTGAATATGTCGACATTGAAAAAGAGCACTGGGACATCAACCACTGGGTTCGAGGAGCCTGTCTCTATGGAGTGCTCCCTGCGAATGGACTGACTTATGCCGGGCCCCACAACTGTGCCTGCTATCCCGAAGCGAAGCTCGATGGGATGAATGCGCTCGCGCCAGCGGCGAAATACCCCCTGCCCGAACCCATCGCGGAGTCTGCCCGGCTATCCCATGGTCCGGCCTGGGGGCAACCGATCGAGGAGACCGAAGCCGATCCCGCCGACTGGCCTACCTACCGCCGTGACAATGCCCGGAGCGGCGCCTCCAGTCAGGCTCTGGCTGGTGATCTGGGGAAAGCCTGGGAGATCGACCTTCCGGGGCGGCTCAGCGCTCTGACCATTGCCGCAGGCAGCGTGTTAGTCGCCCAAATCGATGCGCACACGGTGCATGCCCTGGATGCCACGACTGGAAAAAAACGCTGGCGTTTCATCGCCGGTGGCCGGGTTGATTCCCCCCCGACCTATTGGAAAGGCCGTGTCCTTTTTGGCAGCATGGATGGCAGCGTTTACGCCCTTCGGGCGAGTGACGGGGCCTTGATCTGGAAATTCCACGCCGCTCCCCGCGAGATGCGGCATTTCGCTTTCGAACAACTTGAGAGTGTGGCCCCGGTCCACGGCAGTCTTCTGGTGGAGAATGGGTTGGTGAGCTTTGTCGCGGGTCGGTCCTGCTTCCTGGATGGTGGTTTGCGGTTCTTCCGTCTCGATGCCGCCACCGGTGAGAAAAAAGTCGAACAAATTTACGACGATCTTGATCCCGACACCGGGGAGGATCTCCAGACCAAGCACATGACCCTTCAAATGCCCGTGGGTCTCAATGACGTGCTTTCCAGCGATGGCACTCTGACCTACCTGCGCTCGCAGAAAATCGGCGCGGACGGCAAGCGCATCGACATCGGACCCGTATCCGGCGATGCTGCCCAGCAGGGGGCTGCCCAAAAAGGCCCGGGAGCCCATATTTTTGCGCCGATGGGTTTCCTCGACGATTCATGGTTCCATCGCTCCTACTGGGTCTACGGCAAAAGCTTCGCCGGAGGCCACAATGGATATTACCAAGCCGGCAAATATGCGCCGGCGGGGCGGATTCTGGTATTCAATGACAGCTGCGTCTACTCCTACGGGCGGGAAGCACAGTATTTGAAATGGACCACCACCATGGAGCATTCCCTTTTCGCCACGTCGAAAGTCGCCCCCGATGCTCCGGAGCCCGTGGCGCAGGGCGGAGCAGGCAACAAGAAAGGCAAAGCCAAGGAAAAGAACAAGGCTGCCGCGAAGGCCCCGAATCCTTTGAGCGGAGCCGTCGCGTTCCCGGCTGATGCCAAACTCGATCCTTCGGGACAGCCCCTCAGCCTGCAGGCTTGGGTGCTCCCGGATGGCGGGCAGGGCATCATCATCCAGCATGGCGGACCGCAGCAAGGGTACAGTCTGGAGTTGAAGCAGGGGATTCCGGCATTCCATCTCCGCCGCAACCAAGATCTGTTCACGCTCGCCGCTCCCAAGGCCTTGGGTGAGGGCTGGCACCAGCTGGTGGCAACGCTTGATGCCAAAGGAGCCGCGGTTCTTTATATTGATGGCGAGAGCGTTGCCACCGGACAGTCTCCGGGCGTTCTCACCGCGGCGCCTGCCAATGGTCTGACCATGGGGAATGCCCGGATGGCGGTCTCCAATGATGATCCCACGCCCTACACGGGTCTGCTTGACCAGGCGGCTCTTTACCACCGGGCACTTTCGGCGGAGGAAGTGCGCGAACGGTTCGCCGCGCCGGATGCCCCCCTCACAGACGTGGTGGTGGCCGCAAGCTTTGACAATGGCGACGCCAGGGATGAAGCCAATGCCCTGCACGGGGTCACCAGCGGAGTGGAGACCGGAAAAGGCCGGGTTGGGGCCGCGCTTTGGTTCCGCAAGGGTGCGCCTGCCGGCAAGGCCGGAACCAAGGCCCCGGCGGCGTCCCAGAAAAACAGCTTTGTGGAGCGGCAATGGGATCGCTACGTGCCGATCGTGACCCGGGCCATGGCGCTCGCCGGGGACAATGTCATCGTTGCCGGTCCCCCGGACACGCTGGATGAGGAATATGCGTTCGAGCGGCTGACCCAAAAGGATCCGGCGATCCGGGAGGAACTGGTTAAGCAGGCGGAAGCTCTGGACGGGAAAAGCGGTGCCAAGCTCTGGTCCGTCAATGTGAAATCGGGTGAACAAAGCGGTGGATTTGATCTCGAAAGTCCGCCAGTCTGGGATGGCATGGCCGTGGCCCGGGGCCGCCTCTACGTCGCCAGTGTCGACGGCAAGGTGCTGTGCTTTGGCAAACCCTAACACCATGGCGCGGATTCCGTCTTTGAGGAACCTCCCCGCACTTCCGTGGGGTGCCGGAATGACGTTGTTGGCTGTCGCCGGGAGTGTTCTTGCCTGCACGGTTCCTGTTTTCCGCTACGCCTTGGATCGATGGGAGCCGGATGGGTTTCTGCTCAAGCTAAACAGTGAAACCGCCCGCACGGAAGCCACCAGGAGTCTGTTGCGTCCGTTTCGCGCCAACGGAGGGGCCAATCTCGAAATCGCCGAGACCTCTCTCGATCTGGGGTCCGAAGCGGTTCTCTTTTTTCCGGGTCGCACTGACAAGCCTGTCTGGACGGGACCTTTCACGGGGGAAACCTGGGAGCGGTTGCTCCGTTCTCCCGGTCGGGAGACCATTGCCGGCCACCTGTTGGAGGGGGCCTCCGCCGTTTTTGTCCTCGCCGACGAAGGTACTTCGGCGGATGATCTTGAGGCCGCCCGGATTGGAAAGCGTCTCCGGTTTCTGGAAAGCGTCGCCCGCATTCCCGAAATCGATCCAACTGATCCCTCCAACCGAATGGGACCCGGACCCGAATTGAAGATTGGCTTTCCGTTGGTCCGTCTTCGCAAAAGCGATCCCGTTGAATCGGTTTTTCTCGATACCTTGCGCGGCCCCGAGTGGTATGGGAATCCATCCGACGGCCCCTTTTTGGGAGTGGTGTTTGGTCGCGGCCGGGTCCTCGATGCCCGGCCGGTTTCGGAATGTGACGACGAGTGGATTGAAAACACCGCCCTTTTCTTGGTGGGAGCTTGTTCCTGTCAGGTCAAAAATCAGAATCCCGGCTGGGATTCGCTGTTTGCGGTGGACTGGGATCGGGCTCTGGCTGCCGCCGGGGAAAAAGCTGCGGCGAATCAGGCCTCCCAGGATGAGAATGCCACCGCCACTGCCACGGCCACTGCCCCTGCCAGCGCCGGGGAGCCCCCTGTTGCCGGCGCCCCGGAGACTCCTGCGGAGGCCGCGGTCAAACCACCGGCTTCTCCCGGTGCCACCGTGGGGGAGGCTCCCGTGGTCGTGAAATCACAGCCTGCCGCAGCCGCCCCGCAGGGAAGCCACGGAGTCGCTCCCGCGGCGCCGGGCAACCTTCCCCTGAGGATCGCCCTGCTCGCTGGCGCAGTCTTCATCGCGGCATTGTCTTTCAGGCTGCTGCGCCGCTGAACCCCCGGAAACCTTAGGCCAACACCGGCCGGATCACCTCTCCCGCGATGTCGGTGAGGCGATAGCGCCGACCACTGTAGGTGTAGGTCAGCTTTTCATGATCGATTCCCAGCAGGTGGAGAATCGTGGCATGCAAATCGTGCACCGAGACGGTGTCCAGCGCCGCCTTGTGGCCGAGTTCGTCGGATTCCCCATGGGAGACGCCGCCTTTGACCCCGCCTCCGGCCAGCCAGGCAGTGAAACAGTGGGGGTTGTGGTCCCTTCCCGGGGTTTTTCCCTTCTGGGCCACCGGGAGGCGGCCGAATTCACCGCACCAGACCACCAAGGTGTCATCGAGCATTCCGCGCTGGTGAAGATCCTCCAGGAGTCCCGCCACGGGTTGGTCGGTTTCCCCCGCAAATTGGGAGTGATTGCCTTTGATATCGCTGTGCCCATCCCAACTGCGTTGGTTTTCCATTCCGCCCGAGTAAATCTGGACGAACCGCACGCCCCGCTCGACCAGACGGCGCGCGGTCAGACACTGTGTGGCGAAGTGCTGGCAATGCTTTTGGTCGAGGCCGTAGAGTTTTTGGGTGGCCTCCGGTTCCTTGCTCAGATCCAGAGCTTCAGGCGCGGCTGACTGCATGCGGTAAGCCAGTTCATAGCTCTCGATTCGCGCCGTGAGGTCGGTCTCATGGGGGCGGGATTCGAGGTGCTCACGGTTCAGCCGGGCCAGCAGGTCAAGCCCTCCTCGCTGGGCGGCCGCTGGCTGATCGTTGGGACGGAAGAGGTTGTCGATGGGATCGCCCTTGGGCTTCAGCCAGGTGCCCTGGTAGACGCCGGGGAGGAATCCCGCGCTCCAGTTGCTCGCATTGCCTTTGGGAAGTCCCCGATCGAGGGGATCAGACATGACCACGAAGGCCGGCAGGTCCCGGCTTTCGCTGCCGAGTCCGTAAGTGACCCAGGAGCCGGCGCAGGGAAGTCCCATGCGGGGAAGACCGCAGTTCATCATGAACAAGGCGGGACTGTGGTTGTTGGATTCCGTGTGGCCCGAGTGGATGAAGGCCATCTTGTCCACATGGCCGCCGAGATGAGGGAAAATCTCGGAAACCATTTTGCCGCACTGGCCGCGCGGCCGGAATGCGAACGGGGATTTCATGATGCCTCCCACCGAGTTGGCGAAGAAGCCGGTGAATTTGTCGAAGCCTTCCAATTCCTGGCCGTCGTGTTTTTCCAACGCCGGTTTGTAGTCCCAGGTGTCCACCTGGCTGGGGCCACCGTTGACAAAGATCCAGATCACCCGCTTCGCCCGGGCAGGGAACTGCGGTCGCCGGGGGGCGAGGGGATCGGCGAGATCGGCGAGGAGTTGTTCCTCCTGGAGCAGCGAAGCCAGTCCCAATAGACCCGCACCGGCGCCAGCCCGGCTGAGAAGAGAACGGCGAGAAAACAGGGGGGCATTCATGGCAGGTAAAGAAACTCGTTGGAACTCAGCAATGCCTGACAGAAATCCGTCAGGGCTCGGTGGGCGGCATCCGATTGCTTCTGGTAGTGGGTCGACTGCTGTTTAAGAAATGCCTCCGCCCCGGCCTGCTCTGCGGGCGTCACCTCCCGGCCCAGGGCCAGGAGATACAGCGTCGGAATCGCCCCTCCGCTGCGCTTCGCAAGCGCGTCCGCATACTGCCGGGATTGGGGGCTGTTCATGAGATAGAGGGATTGCGGAGCCACCGTGGTCACCGGGCGGGCCCCGATGCTGACGAGGTGCTCCGGCCAGTCAAAGACCAGCATGGAATTGGGCAACCGGCTGCGCTTCACCGTGAAATAGACGCTGCGGCGGCGCATGTTCTCATCAAGCGATCCCGGGCCGAACATGGTGGGATCCAGCAGGCCTGAAACCGCCAGCAGGGAGTCGCGGATGGCTTCGCCCTCCAGGCGGCGAGGTGCGAAACGCCAGAGGAGCTGGTTTTCCGGATCCTTGGCCGCGTCCGCAGCGTCGAAGTCGCCCGATTGGCGGTAGGTCGCGCTCATTAGAATGGTCTTGTGGAGGCGTTTCAATGACCATCCATGGGTGATGAGATCGTTTGCCAGCCAGTCGAGAAGTTCCGGGTGTGTCGGGCGCTCTC
This sequence comes from Akkermansiaceae bacterium, assembly GCA_024233005.1. Lineage (GTDB taxonomy): Bacteria > Verrucomicrobiota > Verrucomicrobiia > Verrucomicrobiales > DEV007 > JACKQE01. The sequence continues at coordinate 180,411 of JACKQE010000009.1, forward strand.
CTTGGAATCCGAAGTCATTGGGGGTTGCCACCAGTCCGCGACCGAAATGATGCTGCCAAACCCGGTTGACCATCACCCTGGCCAACAACTGTCCCGCTCCCTTTTCCACGTCGGTCATCCAGGCGGCGAGGGAGGCTCGTCGGTAGCTGGTGGTCGCTCCTGCCGGTGGCTCACGCCGCCATTGATCGGCCTCGCTTCCCGCCGGCATCAGGACTTGAAGGAAGCCCGCCTTGGCCACGCCGTCACTTTGCTTGGGATCCCCCCGCCGCAAGGTGTGAACTTCCGGATAGAAATGGGGGTAGCCGCGCCCATCCGCGTGATGTTTGAGTGGCTTGACGCCTTCGGAACAAATCAAAACCGGCTTCACGTCAGGGGCGGGTTTGATGGCGAGGTGTTCCTGCACGGCGGCTTGAAGTTTTTGCCAACCTGCATCTTGGTGGGCATACCAGTCTCGGAGAGCTTCCTGCTGGGGGGGAGAGAGGGCGGCACGACCTTTTTTCAAGGCAGCCATGCCTTCCGCGAGATTCTGGGCCGTGCCCCGGCCCACTTCAAAATCCGTTGCCGGATCGCTCGCGACAGCGAGGCGGAATCTTCCGAGACTGTGTTGGCCATTGAGGTGAAACCGCATCCGAAAGGTCAGAATGGCGGGGGCTGTGAGTGGCTTTTCAAACACAAAGACCGCCGCCTGATCCTTGCCGATTCCCCCGGCATCGACCGCCCAACCACTTTTCTCACGATCGCCGTCGATGGAGCTTTTCACAGAGAGGCTCCCCTGGTTCTGTTCATGGGTGGCACGAGCCGCAGTGAGCTTGATGGCTTGAGGTTCTGATGATCCTGGCAGAAGGGCCTGGACCGAGATATCGCCAAGGGCGAAATTTCCGTTTCCAGCCCGACCCGGGCCTTGGTGGGGGAGGGTTGGGTGCGTCAGGGCTTCCAGTCGCACTGCGGCTCCTCCGGCGGCCACCTTGGATCGCACGACATATTCCTCATTGACGGGGACATTGCCCGTGGCGAGCCAGGAGCCGTCCGGCTGGCGGGTTAGGACGGTGCCGGAGGTTGACGTCACCGACTCCGGTTCCAGCAGGCTCCATCTGCCTCTGTCCGGAGGCGCCAGCTCTCCCGGGTGTTCGAGCCAGGCCGTGAAACCGGGATCGATTGAGGAGGCTTCATAGCTGCGCAGCCCCTCTTCGAGTTCAAGATGACGTTTCTGCCAAGGCCCCAGTTTTTTCTGGTAGTCGTCCGGATGAAAAGCGATGTCCTTTTCACTCCGGATCGCAGTGGCGAAGCAGGCCACGAACCGGTAATAGTCGGTTGAGGGAATGGGATCGTATTTGTGATCGTGACAGCGGGCGCATCCCACGGAAAGGCCGAGAAAGGCCGCACCGGTGGTTGCCGCCATGTCGTCGAGCTCGTCATAGCGGGCCCGCTCGAACTCGGCTTCCGTGAGCTGGGTCGGAAAAGCGCCTGCGGCTAGAAATCCCGTCGCCATCTGGGCCAAAGGTTCTTCCGGGGCCAATTCGTCGCCGGCGATCTGCCAACTCGTGAAACGGTCCCACGGGAGGTCCTCATTGAAGGCCTTGATCAAAAAATCCCGATAGTGATAGGCCGTGGGACGGTCATAATCGTGCTCAAACCCGGAGCTTTCGGCAAAACGGGCCACATCCATCCAGTGGCGCGCCTGGCGTTCCCCATACTGCGGCGATGCCAACAGGTGATCGACATAGTCGGACCACGCTGGGGGGGTGGGGGCGGACAGGAAACGATCCAACGCATCGGGCGAAGGCGGCAGGCCCGTCAAATCGAGGGATGCCCGGCGGGCAAGGGTGCGGGGATCGGCCGGCGGATTTGGCTGGATCGCTTTGGCGGTAAGGGCGGCGAGGATGAACCGGTCGATCGGTGAGTCCTTCCATTCGCCCTGCCCAGGAGGCGCTTCTGTGATCGTGAGCGGGCGGAAAGCCCAAAAAGTGCGGTCTTGATCGGTGACTCGCATCGGTTGATGGGCGGCGGCTTGCCCATCTGTCAACGGAGCGTTGTAAGGGGCTCCCTGTGAGATCCAGCGGCCCAGATCCGCGATCAGAGGAGCGGGGAGGGCGGGTTTTTTTGCCGGCATGAAGGGCTTTTCTTCATGCCGCAGAAGCTTCAGTAGCAGGCTGTTCTCTGGCGTTTGCAGATCGATTGCCGACCCGGACTCGCCTCCCTTGAGCAAGCTTTCCCGGCTCGACAAATCGAGTCCTCCGCGGGTTTTTTCCCCACCGTGGCAGGACAAACAGTGTTCTTTGAAAGCGGGTCCGACGGTTTTCTCAAACAGCGCGGTGCCAGCCTGCATCCGGGCGGCATGGTCGGGGGGGACCGCGCCCCGGACGGAAACCAACACCGCCAACAAGCAGGCGGCTAGGGGAAAGAGGGGGCGTGTTACTGGCATTGGCATGGAAACAAGCGGAAGGGGATCGTCGATGAAATAACCGCGTCGGATGGGCAAATCTTACGCAAAACAGTGGCCGTGCCGGGACCGGACGGCAAGTGCCGCAAAGACGGCGGGGCAGGGCAGGCATGGTTGCGTGCTTGCCAGAGGAATCGAATCCATGTAGATCTGAAGCCTATGACCTTACGCCAGATGCTTGCCTTGGGCATGCTTGCCGGAGCCGCCGCGCTCGGTTGGTATGCTTTTCATGGAACCGGGGATCCCGCCCCCACACGGACCCTCATGGTCTACTGCGCCGCGGGATTGAAAAAACCCGTCGAGGAAATCAAGGCGGCCTGGGAAAAGGAAACCGGGATCGAAGTCAGTCTTCAATACGGGGGAACTGGGACCCTGATGAGCCAGATCGAAGTGGCCCGCCGGGGAGACCTTTTCATCGCGGCCGATGCCGGAGCTGCTGCCGATGCGGCCAAACGCGGGCTGGTGGAAGAGCAGATTCCTCTCGTCCGGCAGACGCCGGTCATTGCCGTTCCCTCGGGCAATCCAAAAGGAGTCAAGGCGTTTGCCGACCTGCTGCGTCCCGATCTGCGGGTGGCTTTGGCCAATCCCGAAGCCGCCAGTATTGGCCGCGCCACCCAGGCCGCCGCCGGGGCGCAATGGGAAGCTCTCAAATCAAAGGTCGCCGTCATGAAGCCCACCGTCACTGATATCGCGTCCGATCTGACCCTTGGGGCGGTCGATGCGGCTGTCCTCTGGGATGCCACCGTGCCGCAGTTCAAAGGCATCGAGGCTGTCCAGATCCCCGAGTTTGCCTCCCGATCTGAAACCGCGATGGTCTGCGTGCTCAAATCCTGTGAACAGCCCGCCTTGGCCCTGCGCTTGGCCCGTTATTTCTCTGCTCCGGAGAAAGGCGCCGTTGTGTTTGCCAAGCAGGGCTTCACCCCCGAATCGGGAGATGCCTGGGCCGCGACGCCCGAGATCATTCTCTACAGCGGAGCCGTCAACCGTCCGGCCGTGGAGCCGCTGGTGAATGATTTCATCAAGCGCGAGGGAGTTTCCATCACCACTGTCTACAATGGTTGTGGAATCCTCTGTTCGGCGATGAAGGCGATGCAGGACCAGGCTGCACCGAAACTGCCGGATGCGTATTACGCCTGCGACGTTTGCTTCGTCCCCCCGGTCGCTGATCTCTTCCCGGAAGCCATCATGCTCACCGAGACGCCCATCGTCATCGCCGTGCCGGAGGGGAATCCACTGGGGATCCACACGCTGGCCGACCTTGCCCGGGAAGGTCTGCGCCTTGGAATCTGCAACGCCGAGCAGAGCACTCTCGGCTTCATGACCCGCGGCCTGTTGCGCAAAAACAGTCTCGAATTCTCCGTCCGGAAAAACGTCGCGGTCGAGGTGCCGACCGCAGATTTCCTCATCAACCAGCTCCGTGCCGGCGGTCTCGATGCCGCCATTGTCTACCTGGTAAATGTGGAGAACCAAAAGGAACATCTCGATGCGGTGCCCATTCTTGATGCCGGGGCCACTGCGGTGCAGCCTTTTGCGGTGCGCAAGGACTCCTCTTACCGGCTCATTTCCCAAAGACTCCTGCGCCATTTCCAGGCGCATCCGGAGAGCTTCAAGGAACGGGGTTTCACATGGCGTGATGGCGAGAAGCCGATGCAGAGCAAGGACATCGAGGTCCCCCCTTGGCTCAAGCCCGACGGGGCCAAGTGAGGATCCTGGACTTCCCGCATGGACCCTGCCCCGCCTCCTTTGCCGCCTCCCCGGCCTGCCCTTCCAACGGGAGCTGTTTTGGCGCCGATCAAAGCTGTCGTGCCGGGATGGTCCCATGTGCCGTTCTTCCTCATGCTCCTCGCCGCTTTGGTGGGGGTTTATTTGATTTTCTGGCTCTGTCTGGTCGGGGCCACGGCCCTGCATTCCACCCCACAGGATTGGATCTCGGCATTGCAATCGGGTGACATCCGGCATGCCACCATGGTGTCGCTGATCACCAGCACGCTTGCTTCACTGCTCGCGGTGCTCACCGCTCTGCCTGTCGGGTATTTTCTCGCCCGCTGGTCTTTCCCGGGGAAATCGATTGTGGAAGCGGCTCTCGACATCCCCATCGTGTTGCCTCCGATGGTGGTGGGGCTCTGCCTGCTGATATTTTTCCAGACCACCGTGGGCCATCTCATTGAGAAAATCATCCCCCTGACCTACACCGTCTACGGAGTCGTGCTGGCTCAATACACGGTGGCTGCTGCCTTCGCCATCAGGACGCTGCGCGGCACCTTCGATCATCTGCCTCGACGCCCCGAGGATGTCGCCCTGACCTTGGGAGCGACTCCGGCCCGGGCCTTCTGGCATGTCGCGCTTCCGGGTGCCAAACGGGGCACGGTGGCTGCTTTCTGCATTGCCTGGGCGCGGAGCCTCGGCGAGTTCGGTCCCATCCTTGTCTTTGCCGGCGCCACCCGGGGCAAGACGGAAGTGCTGCCCACCACCGTCTGGCTGGAGTTGAGTGTGGGCAATTTGGAGGCGGCCGTTGCCGTGAGCCTGCTCATGATTCTGCTCGCTGTCGCGGTCCTAATCGTCGTCCGGGCCTTCGGGGAGCGTTGAGGCAGGGGGAGTCCCAGCTGTGGGGATGGTTTGGGCGAGATGGTTTGGGCGAGATGGTTTGGGCGAGATGGCGTCCCTCTCCCTGACCCTCTCCTGCCACCTTCCCTGCACGCCTCGCAGCATTGCGGTCTTGCCACGTGACTCCGCCCGGTTTTTAGTGAAGATCTCATGAAACCGGTTTTTCTCTTTTGTCTCGCCGCTCTTGGCGCCCTCCATATCCCCCTGGTCTCCGCCGAGGAAAATGCGCCCATGTTCCAGGCCACTCCGGTGGACAAACTTCGTGTTGCCAAGGGCTTCCAGGTCGAACTGCTTTATTCCGTGCCGAAAGACAAGCAAGGATCCTGGGTCGCCATGTGTGTCGACAACAAGGGACGACTGATTGTCTCGGACCAGTATGGGGCGCTCTACCGCCTGACTCCTCCACCGGCCGGAGCCATGCTGAAATCCGAAGATGTGGAGAAGATCGATCTCGATATCGGCGGATCGCAGGGAATGCTTTATGCGTTCGACAGCCTCTACGTGGTGACCAACACCAAAGAGCATGGGGGGCGCGGGCTCTACCGGGTCCGGGACACCGATGGCGATGACACGTTCGACAAGGTCGAACAACTCAAGAAATTCGAGGAGCAGGGAGGGGAACACGGCCCGCACGCGATCATCGCCGGTCCGGATGGCAAGTCCCTCTACGTGATCTGTGGGAACCAGACGGCGTTGCCGGAATACAATGCTTCCCGGGTGCCCGAAAGCTGGGGCGAGGACAATCTGTTGCCTCGGATCTACGGGCGCGGTTTCATGAAAGGGATTATGGCCCCCCGGGGGTGGATCGCCAAGACCGATCCCGACGGCAAGAACTGGGAGATCCAGGCCACAGGCTTTCGCAACGAGTACGACGCGGCCTTCAATGAGGACGGAGAGCTTTTCAGTTATGATGCCGACATGGAGTGGGATGTGGGGCAACCGTGGTACCGTCCCACGCGGGTTTGTCATGTCATCAGTGGCGTGGAGTTCGGTTGGCGCAACGGTTCCGCCAAGTGGCCGGAATATTATCTCGACAGTTTTGGTCCGGTGGTCAACGTGGGGCCCGGCTCTCCCACCGGGGTGGGCTTCGGCTATGGCACGAAATTTCCGGAGCGTTACCAGAAGTCGCTCTTCATTTGTGACTGGAGTTACGGCAAGCTTTATGCCGTGCATCTCAAGGCCAAGGGGGCCAGTTACGAAGCCGACCTCGAGGAGTTCATTGCCGGGCAGCCTTTGCCATTAACCGATGTTGTGGTCCGGCCCCAGGACGGAGCCCTCTATTTTACCATTGGAGGCCGCCGGGTCCAGGCCGGACTCTATCGCGTCACCTGGGTGGGCGGCAGTGAAGCCGGGCCGCTGGTTGCCGAGGATCCCTCGGCTGCTTCGGCCCGGGCGCTGCGCCACGAGTTGGAGGCTTTTCATGTCGGGAGGAATCCTTCCGCGGTTTCCAAATCCTGGCCACACCTCTCCAGTGCCGATCGGGCAATCCGGTACGCCGCGCGCGTTGCGATCGAGCATCAGCCGGTGACAGAATGGAAGCAGCGCGCGCTGGAGGAAAAAGACCCCCAGGCGGCCTTTGCGGCGCTAACCGCCCTGGCCCGTCATGCGGACCATGCCAGCCAGGCAGTGGTGGTGGATCGTCTCCTTTCATTCGATCCCGGGTTGTTGCCACGCCTCCAGCGCCTCGATTTGTTGCGGGCGACCGGGCTGGCCTTCCTCCGATTGGGAGATCCCACCCCCGAACAGAAACAGGCCGTTGCCGCCCAGTGGCTGAAATTTTACCCCGCCCCTTCCGCGGAGGAGAACATCGAATTGTCCCGCCTTTTCGGCTATCTCGGCACGCCGGAGTCGGTCGCCAAGACGGTGGGGATGTTGGTCAATGCCCCGAGCCAGGAGGAGCAAATCGCCTATGCTCTGCATCTGCGGCTGATGAAGGAAGGCTGGACCCGTGAACTGCGGACCCTCTATTTTGAGTGGTTCACCCGTGCGGCCGCCTACAAAGGCGGAGCGAACTTTGCTCAGATGATCGGCGAGATCAAAACTGACGCGCTCGCGAGCACTCCGGAGGAGGAGAAAAAGGCGCTCGCCGGGGTCATCAATGCGGTGCCCAAGATGGATGCCCCGCAATTCAGCGCGGAGCCTCGATCCTTCGTCAAAGCTTGGGTGCTCAAGGACTTTGACGATGTGATCAACGTTGGCTTGGAAGGCGGCCGGAATTATGCCAACGGGCGGAAAATGTTCGGGGCCGGGATGTGTTTCGGCTGCCACCGGTTCCAACTCGAGGGCGGCGCGATTGGGCCGGACCTGACCAGTGTGGCCGGCAAGTTCAGTCCGCACGATTTGCTCGAGTCGATCATCGATCCATCCAAGGAGATCAGCGACCAGTATGGGGCGATGGTCTTTACCCGGAACGACGGCACTCAGGTTGTGGGCCGGGTGATGAACATGAATGGTGATTCCGTCCAGGTGAACACGGACATGCTCGCTCCCGGCGACACGGTGAGCATCGATCGGAAGGACATCAAGGACATCAGTCCCTCGACCGTATCCATGATGCCCCCCGGCATGCTCTACACGATGACCAAGGATGACGTGCTGGACCTCCTGGCCTACCTGCTTTCCAAAGGAAATCCGGACGACCCGATGTTCAAGTGAGCGGGGAGGGCGGACCCTCCGCTGTGGACCATGGCAAGGAAACATGAGGCCCGGAAGCCCGTCAAGCGTCCACTCTCTCGGTGGGAGTGGCTCGCGCCCAAGGAGCGTGCCGCCCTGCTGGTCCTTCTTGCCATTGTGGTGCTGGGCAGCCTGATTCGATTTCTCCGGGTCCGGGAGGCGGTGCTCACTCCGCCTGCCCCCATGCCTGTGCCTTCGGATCGTGGCGCGTATGCGGACTGACGTGGCTGGTTTTGTCCGGTTATGCTCGCGATCATGATCCGACGCCTTCTTGCTCTTTCTTTCTGCCCGTTTCTCGTTTCCGCCGAAGAAGCCGCCACGCCACCGTCAGGGGCGAAGGAGCTATTCAACGGCAGAGATCTTTCCGGCTGGGAAGGTTGGAATCCCCACGAATCGGCGAAATTCGTCAAGGATCCGGCCAAGTTGGAGGAAAACCGGGCCAAACAACGGGCTGAGTTTGCCACCAACTGGCGCGTTGAGAACGGGGAACTGGTCAATGATGGACATGGCCCCTACGCCTCGACCCTGCAGGACTACGGGGACATTGAACTCTGGATCGACTACAAAACCGTGGCCAAGGCAGACAGTGGCATTTATTTGCGAGGCACCCCCCAGGTGCAGATCTGGGATCACCACCAAACCGTGGTGCCGGAGAAACCAGACCGACGCCCGGATCTGGGTTCCGGCGGGCTGTTCAACAACACTCCGAAAACCCCGGGGCGCGATCCCCTCGAACTGGCGGACAAGGCATTCGGGGAATGGAACCATTTCCATATCCTGCAGGTGGGTGCCCGCACCACTGTCGATCTCAATGGCAAACGGGTCGTCGATCACGCCATCATGGAAAACTATTGGGACCGGACGTTGCCTCTTCCCGCCAAAGGACCGATCCAGCTCCAGACCCACGGTGGTGAGATCCGGTGGAAGAATCTTCGGGTCCGAGAAATCCCCGGCGACGAAGCCAATGCAATTCTCGAGAAGCAGGGGAACGAAGGTTACCGGCAGATCCTGAATGGCAAAGACCTTACCGGGTGGGCCGGTCCGGTGGACAACTATGAAGTGCGGGCCGACGGCGCGGTGGTCTGCAAGCCCGGCAAAGGTGGGACGATTTATTTCAATGAGGAACTGAGCGATTTCCAGGCCCGGGTTGAATTCCAGCTTCCTCCGGGTGGGAACAACGGTCTGGCGATCCGGTATCCCGGTCAGGGCGACACGGCCTACGTCGGCATGTGTGAGCTACAGGTGCTTGACACCGAGCATCCCAAGTATGCCAAGCTGGATCCCCGTCAGGCTCATGGCTCCGCTTACGGGATGGCTGCGGCGACCCGGGGGTACCTGCGTCCGACCGGGGAGTGGAACTTCCAGGAAGTCACCATCAAAGGCTCCACCATCCGAGTCGAACTCAATGGCAGTGTCATTCTCGACACCGACCTTGCCAAGGTGACAGAAACCCTGGCCAACAAGGAGCATCCCGGCAAAGACCGGACGTCGGGTTTCTTTGGCTTCGCCGGCCACAACGAACCGGTGGCTTTCCGTAAGGTGATGATCAAAAAGCTCTGAGTTTACTCCCGGCGAAGCCGTCAGGGAGAATCGCGGGGCCTTTCACTTGGAGGGCGCGGCCGCCCCTTGGGTGAACTTGGCTCCTTTTGGGACAGCCCAGAGGTAGCTTTGAGAGCAGACAAAGAGCGTTCCCTTGGCCACGAAGGGTGTCGCGTAGGTGGTAGAGCCTAGGGTGATCTCGGAGATCACCTTCTTTTCTTTGCCCGCGTCCAAGGTGACCAGATTCTTTTTGGTGCAGACATACACCTTGCCGTCTGCCACTGGCGGAGTGCTCCAGGTTTCGGCATTGGTCTCGTGGACCCAACAGGGCATCCCAGTGTCCTCCTCAAGGCAATGAGCCTTGCCGGAAAGTTCGGCTGCATCGACCAATCCGTCGCTGATGGCGACGCTGGAAATGCTGCGTTCGAGGCCTTCATAGTTCCAAACACAGCCGCTATGGGTGATGTCTCCGGTTTTTGAGGCATCAATGCAGTGGAGCAGTCCTCTCCCGCGCCCGTGCCTGGGGTCCTGACCCATCGTGCCATAGACCCGGCCTTCATGGAACACCGGGGAGGCGACGATCTCGCTCGGTCCGAGGAAGGTGCCGTCGATTTTGGTGGTGGTGTATTTTTTGCGCTTGTCGCCGATGTAATAAGTGAAGGGCTTGCCGTCTCCGAGCGGGTCGCGAAAATGGGGCGGATTGCAATCGTAGGACCAGACCTTCTTGAAGTGAATGGGAGCGGACGGCACCTCCTGAAGGGCCTCGAACGCATAACAGAGTCCGTCGCCACAGCCGAAAAAGACCAGCCTTTTGCCGTTGACCACTTCCACCGTGGGGGGGACCAGAAGGCAATGCCACATCCGGTGTCCAAGGTTCTCAGTGCCAGTGGCCAGCAATTTTGCGGTGACGGCCTCCAGCGCGATGAAACTGGGCGCGTCCGGGTGGAGGCAGAAGGTCTGCTCGTGGTTCACGCCGTTGGCCGAAGTGCAGTAGAGGATCGGACCGTCGACCAGGACGGAGCAGGCGGCCACGTCGTGGGGACAGTCCCCCAGTTGGTCCACCAAATCAAATTTCCACAGAATATCGCCGTCCGTCTTTTGGATCGGCACCGGCGGATTCTTGCTGCCGGCGATGCAAGTGGATTCATCCACGAGAGGGCCATCATTGCCGTCCGACAGGCCTTTCACATCGAGGCAGACAATTTCACAGGAAGTGGTCACCACATCGGCCCTGTCGCCCACCAACGTGGGGGAGGACCAGACGCCGAGATTCTGCTGCCCGTAATGGGCATTGTCCGGCAGTCATTCTTTCGGGCGCACCGGCACCGGTAGTCGCCAGAGGGTCTTGCCGGTGGTTTCATCGAGGCACCAGACCATTCCTCCGCGGGTGCGTTTCAGGCGGGTGTCACCCTGCAGGCTGGAGTCATCGGTCCCCGGAAAGCAATGATACCCCGGCCGGTGGGAACGGGTCCAAACGGATGACCACGGTCCTTTGGCTTGGTGGCACTGTAACTGCATCTGAAATGGCCCCATGCTCAAAACATTGCTCGAATTTTTACAGTCCTCGGCACCGGTGGCCTATGATACGGCGCTCCTCAGTTTGACCATCCTGTTGGGAATCGGCTTGGGCACCATCAGAATCGCCGGTATCCGTCTCGGGGTGGCAGGGGTCATGTTCGCCGGATTGCTGCTGTCCCATTTTGGGTTACAGCCCGAAACCGGAGTTGCCCATTTCTTGAAAGAGTTTGGTCTGGTTCTGTTTGTGTTCTCGCTCGGGGTTCAGATGGGGCCCGGATTTTTTGCCTCCCTGCGCAGAGATGGATTGCGGCTCAATCTCTACGCTTTCTTGCTGGTGGTGACTGGTGCGGCGGTGACCCTTCTGGGACGATGGCTTCTGGGGCTTCCCGCAGCCGTGGCCGTGGGAATTTTCTCCGGTGCCACCACCAACACGCCTTCACTGGGGGCCGCCCAGCAGGCGCTGCGGTCCGCCGAAGGAAGCACGGATGCCGGCACCCTGGCCGCGCAGGCCTATGCGGCGGTCTATCCCATGGCCATTGTTGGCATCATCCTCGCCTTGATTGTGTTGCGCCGTCTTTTCCGGATTGATGTGGCTGCCGAAGCGGAAGCCTTTCGCCAGCAGCAGGGAGAGGGAGTGGATCCGTTGGACCGGATGAACCTTCGGATCGACAATGCCAATCTAGAGGGAGTGCCCTTCAAGGAGGTGCCCGGAACCCATGAGACCGGAGTGGTGATTTCACGCATTCGCCTCCAAGATGGGGAGGCCGTCCAACCGGCCACTCCGGAAACCGTGCTCCACGTTGGTGATGTCATACTTGTCGTTGGAACGAGGGCGCACTTGGAACAATTCCGCCGCATTGTGGGCAGTGTCGCCGGGGAGGATCTGATGAAAGCGCCGGGGGCGGTGACTTACCGCCGGGTCGTGGTCACCAATCCGGCCATGCTTGGCAAGTCGGTGCGGGAACTCGGTTTGGATCACATTCATGGTGTCACCGTGACCCGGGTGAACCGGGGAGATCTGAATTTTACCGCGATGCCGGATCTCCGACTTCAGTTTGGAGACCGTCTGCAAATTGTTGGGGATCAATCTTCGCTGGACCGGGCCACCGCGGCCTTGGGCAATGCCGTGCAGAAACTCCAGGAGACGAATTTTGCCGCCATCTTTGCCGGGATTCTCCTCGGAGTGCTGCTGGGGCTCTATCCGTTCCAGATCGCGGGACTGCCCGGACCGGTGCGTCTCGGGCTTGCAGGCGGGCCGCTGGTGGTGGCCATAGTGTTGGGGTACCTCGGAAGGCTCGGACCTTTGGTGATGCACCTGCCCCTCGACGCCAATCGGGCCCTGCGCGAGTTGGGCATCATCCTTTTTCTGGCCAATGTGGGGCTGCTCTCCGGGGCTTCATTCGTTTCCACCGTTTTCTCCGTCCAAGGGCTTTCCTGGGTTCTGATGGGCATCTCAGTGACCCTGCTGCCGCTGGTGTTGGTGGGAATCCTCGCCCGGAGGGGCGACCGCATGAATTACATGAATCTCAGCGGCATGCTCTCCGGAGGGATGACCGATCCTCCCGCGCTGGCTTTCGCCACCGCCTTGGCGCGTTGCGATTCTCCCGCCGTGGCCTATGCGGCCGTGTATCCTCTGACCATGCTCCTGCGCATCGTGGCCGCCCAGATCATGGCCCAGTTCTGAGAAGGTGCCGACGGTGTGGCTGCCCGCCGATCACCCCTTCCCGTCGCCATGTCTCACGGAGCCGCGAAGGCGGTTTGGGGAGCTTCGTAGGTCACCCTAAGGTCCTTCAGGGCGATCTCAGGACGGGGCGCGCTGACGAGTCGGTTGAGATGGAGCACCTTCTCCGGAAGTTCGATGATGAGACGGGTAAATGTGAGCGGGTATTTCACCACTCCGTCACCGGTGTGTTTCCAGTTACAGTTGGCGGGCCAATGGTAGCCCTCACCATCATATTGTCCCGGCAGGGGAAAGATCAGATGGCGCCATCCTTCGAAATTGATCCGGCTGCGCTGCCAGGCATCATTGGTGTTCCAATCTCCGACCTTCATCGTTTTCATCGCCGCGAACTCCTTCTCACTCATCCAGTCCGCCATCCAGCGAGTGGCCTCGCCCTGCATCGGCGCACCGATGCTGGTCCAGCGCTGCCCTGCGGCATCCTCCAACTCAAACATGATCCGTCCCCAGCCTCCGTTCCCGTGCACCATGAGGCTGATTCCGGTCGGTTGGTCGGGGATCTTTACTGGCTGGTTGAGGGTCAGCACCTCATACATCGGCAAATAGGGGGATCCTGCCGCCGATCCCTTGGGTTGCACCGTGAGCACGGCCTTTTCCCCTTCGTATTCGGCCGTTTCGGTGAACACGAACTCTCCTTTCCGTCGGGGGCATTCAAAGTTGTACCACTCCAGTTCGGTGTTTGGCCCGCTTTCGACGCGCCATTCTGCAAGCTTGGCCAACGGCGTAATGGGAAAACTTCGGACTTTGGAGGCGGGAGGCGCTTCCGCAACTGGAGGCAGGAGTGTGATTGAATCCAAAGGGGTCTCCGAATGAATGAACACCGGGTCCGGGGAGAGAACGACGCTGGTTTGTGCGGGCAGGTCATTTCCCATCAGGTCGGTCAGGGTGACCGCGCCGGGGCAGTTCAGGGGGCGCTCTCCCCTTAATGTCCAGGCCACCGTGACCAGACCTTTTTCGGCTTTTTTGAACTCCACCGCATAAACCACGGGAGAGCCGGTGTCGATCACTCTCTGCAACACCGCCCCGTCGAGCTGCTGGGTGAGCGTGGCCATGGCCACGTAAGATGGTTTTGGGGACAGTTCCGGTTGGGCGAAGCAGAGTCCGCAGGATCCCCAATTGCTGAACTGGTAGGAATTGCCCACATCGCAGATGCATGAGGGCCGGATCACGGGGATGCCCCATGCCAGAGAGTGCACCAGATGACGGACGTAATAGGCGGCCTGAGTCCGCAGGGAGAGATTCCCGGGATTCGTGCTCGGGTAGCAGATTTCATAGCACTGGGTGATCGGTTTGTCCTTGTAGCCATAGTGGTCGAGGATCTGCCGGTCCATCCAGAGGCTGGCATTGTTGGCCACGAAATCGAGGGGCTGGGTCTCCGGCATCCGCATGAAGCTGCCGGCTTCATTGCCGCGGGAGTCGAACCACTCTTTGGGAAATCCATGGCGGGCAAATTCCTCCATGAGATGTGGGTTGCCATTGCCAAAGGAAATCCGGGCTTCGGGGAACTGGTCGCGGACCGCTTGGGCGGTGTCGATCGCTTCCTTCCACATTGCCTCGAACTTGGCTTGCTCGGTGGCGTCCAGTTGGTAAGGGGCGCGACCCGTGAACAGATCGGGTGTTCGAATGATGTGCGCTCCTGAAATGGCGTTCTCATGGAAGATCAGCACGCTTTGGGGGGTGGAAGGATCTTCGGCGAGCTTTTTTGCCAGGGTCGCGGCATTTCTGGGCTCCGCTCCATTCAGAACACCATATTTTTTCCGGGCCTCGGCTGTGTAGTTGAACATGCCGTAGCGCAGTCCCGCCTTGACGTAAAGTGGTCCCACGACATCGGGATCATTGGGCGTGAAATGGGCACCTCCAAAATCCCAAGTGCCGAATGGCGAGCGGTCACGGTGTTTCCGGGTGTCCGGGGCGAGTAGGGCGAAAGTGGTGTCGCGATGCAGAAGTTCTGTGCGTCCATTCATCAGACGGATCCGCAGTTCATGGTAGCCCCTTCGCGGGACCGGCAGCGTCAGGTTCTTCACCAGAGTGCCGCCCAGGAGGCTGTCGAATTCTCCGCTGGAGGCCGTGGTTTGTCGTCCCTCCTGATCCGTCGCGACGGCTTCCAGTGAGAGTTTGCCATTGATCCGGCCCACTCCCCGGAGGGTTACCTGGAAGGTGGCCTGTTGCGGAGCGACAAACACGTGGCCGGTCTCACTGCTGGTCACGGTCATCTGCACCGGAGATCTCTGAAAGGTCATTCCATAGACATGAACCCCGCTGGCCGGTCCGACGGGGCGGTAGTTGAACCGGCACGGATCCGGCGCCCTTACTGCGAGCTGCAATTCCTTGGTCACCTCCACATCAAGAGCCCACTCGTTCGGGAAATCCTGGGCGACCGCCAGCCCCAGAGGAACACGGATGAGAAACACATTGCCCACTGGGGTGGGGAGAATGGTGCTGATCCCGGGGGCTTTCGGCTCATCAAACCGGGGTACCTTTGCGGAAAAATCATGCAGAGTGACCCGGCGGGCCCCGTCCATCGCGCCGATGCGGAAGGAAATGACATTGCCCAGTGCCGGATTCTTGTCGCAGGCGGCCAGCAGGTAGACGGCGGAATAGTCGGCGACCGGGATTTTGAAGAGAGGTCGCTGGGGATCGCCCGGGAGCTTCGGCCCCGCGTCATAGTCCGCGTAATACTTGCTTGGATCCTCCTTCCAGTCCGGCCAACCGGCCATTTTGAGGAACAGGTTGTCCGCTCCCGGTTTGGTCACCAGATCGAAGGGAATGTTCGCCACGGTGACATGGGAATCTTGAAACCCAGCCCCGCTGGCGTCGCTGGCGTATCCATCGAGACTGACGGGAAGGTGAGGGCCGGAGGAAGACAGCGTTCCCGTCCGGGGTTTGATGACGTCGGCGGCCGGGCAGGGAAGGGATGCCAAAACGACACAGAACAACAAGGCGGGAACGGTGGGCGCTTTCATGGGCTGGGGTGGCCAGGGAGATCCAACCTTGAACAGGGGAGTTCCATGGAGTTGGGCCTGATCTTGATCATTTTTGTCCGAAACGTCAACCGGACGGATGCACCCGATCACGTAGGACAAAGGCCCCTTTTGGAGCTCCTCTTCGTTTTCGATCGCGGTCAAGGAACGCCCTGCCGGGATCATTCCAAGCCCAACTCCTGCCTTACCCGGGCCACTCCCGCGCAGAGGTTGGCGAGCTTTTGCTTCGCCGCCCATCGCGCGGTCTGGCTGAGGCCACAGTCAGGAGCGAAAACGAGCCGGTCCGCAGGGGCGTGATTCAGACAGGCACGCACGGCGTCGGCAATCTGATCCGGTGTTTCAATGTGGTAGCTTTTCACATCAATGATGCCCACCGCAACATCCATGCGTTCCGCAATGGAACGAATGATCTCGAGCTCGGCATACTCCCGGTTGGCCATTTCGACATGGAGTTCATCCACCGCGAGGTCGAGGAAGTCTGGGAAGAGCGGGGCATAGCGCCGCCAACCAACAGGGTGGCCTTTGAAATTGCCAAAACAGAGGTGCGTGCAGAGCCTGGTTTTTCCCACGACGGGAGCCACCGTCCGGTTGAAGATCTCCACGAAATGCCGCGTGTTTTCCCGGTATCCGTAGCAGCTCATGGAAGGCTCATCGACGCAAATTTCTTCGCACCCTGCGGCGACAAGCGCTTCCAACTCGGCGCGGACGATGGGAAGCAGGGCTTCCGTGAGGGCGTAGCGGTCAGGGTATTGCTCATTCGGGGCAAGGCGCCCACTCATCGTATAGGGGCCGGGCACACTCATTTTTAAGGGCACCCCAGTGGGGGCGAGTCTTAGAAGGCGTTGGAATTCCGCGACCGTGCCGAGTCCGGCCGGAGCCGCGAGGACGCCGGTGACCTCGTGCTTCCCCCGTTGGTCATGGGCGGGGGGGCCAAACCGCCGGGGGGAACTGGGTTCGAGGGAAATGCCTTCAAGATGTCCGTAAAAGCTGAGGTTGAAATCGAAGCGGGTTTGCTCGCCATCGGTGATGACATCAAGCCCGGCGTGGATCTGGTCCTGGATCGCCACCGTGGCGGCGTCGTCCTGCATTTCCGCCAGATCGGCACTGCCGAAAGCGTCCAGATGTGAGGACGAGAATTCAAGCCAGCCAGGGAATGGGTAGCTGCCGATGACAGAAGTGCGGAGGGGGCGTGATTTCATGACCGGTCGGGTGAAGTGGGCGGGAGGGATTCCAATCCCAGAGGCGCGTACAGTTGCGCGAGGCGACGGGCATGCTCGTCGTAGGCGCTTTCGAAGAGTGCGGTGGCCCGTTCTGAGCCGACCTTGCAAACGGCGGTGAGAACGCGGGGTTGCTGACCGGCCCTCGTCAGTCGGTCGGCAACCTCCGCTTTGATGGCGTTCACGATCAGGCATCCGCCCACGGTCGAACCCGGAGCGACGGGAGTGTCGAGACCTTCGATGGCGACCATGGCATCACCTGCCGGGGCACCAGTGTCGAGGATTTGGTCGGAGAAATCCCCCAGTTTTTTCCCGTCGGGGCGCTTCGCAGCGCTGGCCTCGCTGTGTTCCCGGCTGATGAGTCCGGCCACCCAGACGCCCTGCTGCTGCAGCAGTTCGGCCATTTCGACCGGCACCACATTGGTCCCGCTGGACGAGACAATCAGGGCCGAATCTTCAGGAGTGATGGCGAAATTTCTCAGGATGCGGGAGGCGAGTCCGGAAACGTTTTCGAGGAACATCGCCTGGCGTTGGCCGTTGGCTCCGACGACAAGATTGTGGAAAGTCAGGGACAGTTCGACAATCGGGTTGAAGCCCGGAAAAGATCCATATCTCGGCCACATTTCCTCAACGAGAATGCGGCTGTGGCCCGAACCGAAGACATGCACCATGCGGCCTGCGAGGATGGTGTCGGCAAAACGGTCGGCGGTGGTCTGGATGGCGGCATCCTGAGCCCTCACCGCTTCAAGAAGGCGGGCCGAAGCATCAAGAAACCGTTGGCTGGGAGAGGAGGGGACTGACATGGGAAACAGGACGGAGCCACCCTGAATAAAGGCGCATCCCACGAACCTGTCACCCGGTAAAGGAGCCCGTCGGAGGTCTTTCGGATTCTTTCGGTCATCCGATCAGGCGGCTTGGCGCCGATCTTCTTCAATCACCGGTGTTGGGGTGCCGGGGAAGGTATAGGTCTGGCGCAGCCAGAGATACTCCGACGGACGGAAGAGTCGACGGAACGATGCCACCAGGCGGTTCCAACCAAAGGAATGGGTACTGCACTCCAACTGGATCGTTTCTCCTTCTCCGGCATCAAAGGTGATTTCATGGCTGCGGCACCAATCGATGCGAACGCGCGCGGTATGCTGGCCCGGAGAAATCGGAAGGTAGATCGTTTCACGGGCCTGAAGCTTGGCCCAAGCGACCCCATCGATTTCCAGCCAATAGGAACGGAAGAAATCCAAGCCTCTCTGCAAGCGGGCGATGGAAAGGACTGCCGTGGGCGTTTTGGGCGTTTTCATACAATCCGTTAGACGTCTCCAGTGGGGAAAATATTCATAATATTTCCGGACCACCACCACCGCAATGACGCCAAGGGACCCAGGATCAAGGGCCACCGTCTTTCCTACTGACGTTTCACTCGCGCTGCCGGGGCGTCTCCAAACCTGCCTCAGTGGCGGCATAGTAGGCGGCCCCGAGACTTCCGGCCCATTCGCCCAGAGTGGCCCGGCGCAGTTCCACCCGTGCCCCTCCGGGGCGCCACTCGAATCGGTCGAGCCAGGCTTCGAGCCGCGGCTGCAGGATGTCCCAGCCTCGCGAAATGCCTCCACCGATGAGCACTCTCTCGGGGTCGAGAATGTTGGCATAAGAAGCTATGGCCGCTGCCAGGGCCCGCACGGAGTCATCCCAAAGGCGCGCGGCGCCGGCATCCCCTGCCTCCACGGCCCGAATTAGGTCATGGGTGGAGGGAAAGCGCCCCCCGCTCCGGTCGGTGACATTGTGATTCCCAATCTGGTCCTCCAAACTTCCGGGACAGCCGCAAATGTCCGCAGCGCCCCGGAAGTCGAGGGAAATGTGGCCGAGATGACCGGCTTTCCCCGCGTGACCACGCAGCAGCCGGCCTCCCGAAACAATGGCTCCGCCCACTCCGGTGCCGAGAGTCAGCAGGATGACCTCGCGGCATCCTTTAGCCCCTCCCTGCCACAGCTCACCCATCAGGGCGGCGTGGGCGTCGTTGAGGACCGCGACCGGCCGGTCGAGGGCCCTGGACCAGTCCAGATTTTCCAATCCCTCCAACCTTCCCGGCATGAATGCGATCGCCGTGGCTTCTCGGTTGGCGAGACCGGGGGCGGAAATGCCAGTCGCCAAGGCCGGGAGATTGGCCTGGGATTGCAATGTCGCGATGAGTCGGCGCGTTTCGGCGAGAAAGGCCGGCTCACCTTGTTCCTGCTCCCCATCCCGTGTCGGGGATTCTTCACGCGCCAGACATTCTCCAGACTCCGGATCGTAAGCGCCTCCCTTGATGGAGGTCCCGCCGATATCAATGCCAAGGATCATTCCCATAGGGGCTGGAGGAAACGAAAGCGGGACCAAAAGAACTCCCTGGGTGGGGGCTTTTGGTCCCGGTCATCGGGTGCATGGAACGAATCCAGATCAGACTTCGTCGCGGATCACATACGGTTCGCGGTATGCCGGACGGGCCAGGGCATTGGCTTTGGCGTCGAGGTCGCCATTGCCTTCGAACCAGTTGGTTTTGGGGTTGAATTTGAGGTAGGCCCCCATGGTGATGGCCTTGCTGATGTCGACCCCGTTCTTGCCGAGGTGATCCGCCATGGAGCCAAAGCGTTCCGTGAGGACTTTGTCGCTCTTGATGCTTTCGAGGATTTGAGATTCCGACTGGGTGGCCCCCAATTGGTGCGAGATCAGGCCGGTGTGGCAGAGGGCGCTGGACAGGTGGGTGGTGTGGCAATCCGCGTTGAGATCCTTGTAGTTTCGGCTCCGCACCGCTTTGATGAAGTTCTCGAAGTGGTTTCCGCCTCCCTTGAACTCTTGCGTGGGCTTCCCGGCCGTGTCCGTCGCGATGACTTTGCCTCCGGCGTTCGCGTAAATGCGTCCGCCTTCACAGATCACCACCACGGAAATGCCGCTTTCCCCGGGAAACTCTTCGGGAGAATTCATTTCCTTGCCCCAACCGCTTTGTTGGGCCGCTTTGTCCTTCGGGAGACCGCGGGTTTCGAAAATGAGCGGCGCGTCCGGATAGTCATGATACACAATCTGGGTGTTCGGGGTCTCGCCATCGTCGTCGTAGCCAAGGCGGCCTCCCAGGCTGAGCACATGGGGGGAGAGCTCTTCCACGCCAAGGAACCAGCGGGCCACATCCATCTGGTGGATCCCTTG
Source organism: Akkermansiaceae bacterium (assembly GCA_024233005.1). Classification (GTDB taxonomy): domain Bacteria; phylum Verrucomicrobiota; class Verrucomicrobiia; order Verrucomicrobiales; family DEV007; genus JACKQE01. The sequence continues at coordinate 200,292 of JACKQE010000009.1, forward strand.
GTTCCCCATGTCGCCGTTGCCGTAGTTGTAGAACCAATGCCAGTCGTAGTGGAATTTCTTGCGGCGCAGGGGCTGCTCCATCTGGGTCGGACCGGACCAGAGATCATAGTCCAAGCCTGCCGGAATGGCTCCGCCGCCGCCCTTGCCGATGGACTGGCGGGGCTTGTAGCACATGCCTTTGACGTAAAGAATTTTTCCCATGGCACCGGAACGGACATGGGCCACCGCTTTCTGGATGGATTCCATGGAGCGGCTCTGGGTTCCTCCCGCACAGATCCGGTCGTATTTGCGTGCTGCTTTGACGACCTGACCGCCTTCCCAGACATTATGGGAGATGGGTTTTTCAATGTAACAGTCTTTGCCTGCCTGGCAGCCCCAGACCGCGGCGAGGGAGTGCCAATGGTTCGGGGTGGCCGAAGTCAGGACATCGATTTCCTTGCTTTCGAGCACCTTGCGGATGTCGGTATAACCTTCAACCTTGAAGCCCTGCTTCTTGGTCATCGAAGTGGTTCTGGAATCCAGCACGGTCGGATCGACATCGCAGATACCCACGACCCGGACGCCTTTTTGGCCGGAAAATTCGCTCAAGTGGGAAGCGCCCCGGCCATTGACTCCTTGAACAGCGACCCGGATATCCTCGTTGGCTCCGAGCACGCGGGAATTGGGCCAGGCGAGGGCGGCACCGAATCCGGCACCGTATTTCAGGACTTCACGGCGGGATCGGTTCATGATTGGGGGATTTTTTGAGCTCATAAAGCCACGATCATAGCGAAAGGACCTTTCACCGCCAAGCAAGAAAGAACCGCGATGGCGGGGCGCATCTGCGTATTTGGTCCCCCCGCAGGGCGCACAGGGAGGTGATTACTTGGCGGTGTCAGAAATGGTTCCGATCAGTTCGATGAAATTTCCGTCGGGGTCATGAATCGCCACGAGTCGCTTGTTGCCTCCGAGGTCCGCCGGGGTTTGTCCCAGCAGCTTCACTCCGGCTTCCGAGAGCCTTTGCAAGGTCTGGCCCAAATTGGTCACGTTGAAGGTCAAATAACTGATGCCGATCGTGGAGTGGATGAATGTTTGGTCGGGTTTCACACCGGGGCGTTCTGGAAATGCCATCAGTTTGATCCGGGTTCCCGGGGCGTCCTTGTCCAAAGTGAAGACCCTGATGGTGGCTGGTTGATGGTCGGTCAGGCCAAAGGCGGCGGTTTTTTCCGCGGTCACGGAGAATCCCGGCACCTCGGTGAGGCCAAGGACCTTCGTGTAGAAGGTGGCCGATTTCTCCAAATCCGCGACGACAATGCCGATGTCGACGACCGGTTTGGAGAATTCGGAGGGAGTGGACTTTTCCGATTGGGCCCGCAGACCCAAGGGGGACAACAGTGCCGCGCTGAATACGACACCCAGGAGAGAATGGAAAGAAGAGCTTGTCATCATGGCTCCATGTATGCCTCAGAGCCCGGGGCGGAGGCAATGCCTTTCAGGGGACGCAAACGCGCGCACGCCTTCTTTTTGCTCGTCTTGACAGGAATCCGCATGGTCAAATAGGTGCCATGAAGAAGCTTCCGTCCTATTCACGACGTGATTTCCTGGAGCAGGCCGCCGCTGCCGCCACGGTGCCATTGGCTGGTTTTGCGGCGAGCCGGCCGGCAGATGCCCAAGCCGCTGGGGATCGCTCCGGGGCGATTGAAATCGGCTCGCGCTTGGAACTGATGGTCGATGATTTTTTGATCGATTCCCTTTCCGGGAAGGCGCAATGGGTGCTCCATCATCCCGAAGCCAAAGAGATCGCCCTCGAGCACGACTCTCCTTGGGAGGGAAGCGGGACTGGTTACCACAGCGTCTTCAAGGATGGTGATCGCTACCGCATGTATTACAAAGCGTGGCATCTCGACGTGCAGCCGCCTGGCAAGGTCAATACCGGCACTCATCCCTTGTTCTGCTGTTATGCGGAAAGCGACGACGGCGTGAAGTGGCACAAACCGGAACTGGGACTTCACGAGTTTCAGGGATCGAAAAAGAACAATATTGTGTTGGTTCCCGGTCCGGCCGGGGCGGCGGTCGTCGATCCGGGACATCCGGCGGTATTCAAGGATGAAAATCCCGACGCTCCCCCCGAAGCCCGTTACAAAGCCATCATCCGCTCCTCCAAGCCCCATGGTCTGCTCGCCTTTCAGTCGCCCGATGGGTTTCAGTGGACCCCGATGAGTGACGGTCCGGTGATCACAGCGGGTGCGTTCGATTCCCAGAATCTCGCGTTTTGGGATTCCGCGCGCTCGGAATACCGCGCCTATTGGCGGGTCTTCACCTCCGGAGTCACTGATGGGAAAGACTGGAAGCCCGAGGGGTCCCGGGCGATTCGCACCGCCACGTCAAAGGACTTTCTCCACTGGGAGAACCAGACCGATGTGACCTACGTTGATTCCCCTTTGGAACAGCTCTACACCAACGGTGTCAAACCCTACCACCGGGCGCCTCATCTTCTGCTTGGTTTTCCGACCCGCTATGTTGAGCGGGGCTGGTCCGACAGCATGCATGCCCTCCCGGAGGAGGAGCATCGCGAATGGCGTGCCAAGGCCAGCCTTCGCTACGGGACGGCTCTCACGGAAGGACTGTTTATGGCCAGCCGGGACGGGGTCTCTTTCAAGCGGTGGAATGAAGCCTTTTTGCGTCCGGGCATGGAGAGGCCGGGCACTTGGCACTACGGGCATCAGTACATTGCCTGGCAGCTGGTCGAGACCCGGTCAGGTTTCGAGGGAGCTCCCCATGAACTGTCCCTCTATGCCACCGAGAGCTATTGGACTGGGATCAGCAGCGCGCTGCGGCGGCACACCATGCGGATGGATGGCTTTGCCTCTCTGCAGGCTCCGCTGAGCGGTGGGGAATTCGTCTCAAAGCCGCTTGTTTTTGCGGGGAGCAAGCTCAACCTCAATCTGTCCACTTCGGCGGCGGGGGACATCCGGGTGGAACTTCAGGATCCCTCAGGCAAGGCCCTTCCCGGATTCGCCCTTGATGACTGTCCTCCGGTATTTGGGGACACTCTGGAACGCACCGTCACCTGGAAAAAGGGCGGAGACCTCACTGCCCTTGCGGGAAGGCCCCTGCGGCTCCGCATGGTCCTGCGGGACGCTGATTTGTTCGCCCTGCAGTTTGTTTGACGATATCCCTGGATCCTCTGCAGGGGGGTTTGCCTGACGGGAGAATTCAGGATGAGGGCTTGAAGACTCATCCGGTCTCTGATTCAGTGGCGGAGAAAGTAGGAATCAACCTGCAGGCGAAAAATGGCCATGAATCCTGAATCCTCAGACTCTGAAGCGTCCGATCGGGGAATCGTGAATGGTCAGGAGAATGGTGATTGGGTGGAGCGTTATGCCCGCAGCCACCAGCATGCCATGAACCGGGCCTGCCACATGGTGGGCATCCCGATGATCGCTCTGTCGGTTTTGCTGGCGGGAGTTCTCTTTATCGTCCCGGGATTTTGGCCGGTGCCGGTAGCCCTGTTTTTGGTGGGGTGGATGCTTCAGTTCATCGGGCACGCCTTCGAAGGAAAACCTCCCGAGTTTTTTCAGGACTGGCGCTTTTTGTTTGTCGGCCTGCGGTGGTGGTTTTCCAAATTACGCCGACAAATTCCATAAAAATTGGAACGCGGGGTGGTTCATTCGAAAGTTTTGGCTCAGCCAAAGGGAATGATCTTCCTATGCCCCGGCAGCTTTCCGGTAACAAGGCCACCGCAGATCCGGGTTCTGCAAGGCTGGTCTTTCGGGGGGGCGTCCCAGGGGTGAGCATCCGTCCTCTGGCGCCCAGTCCAAAGCATTCATGCGTGACCACAGGGGGAGAGTGGCTCCACGGTTCCCCGATGCGGGAGACGAACTCAGAAAATGGATCGGATCACGTGAGGGGACTCTTGGACGGGTTGGGAACTGGTCAGGAGTTTTTGGTAATTGGCGCCCTACTTCATCGCAAACCACCATCCTTGGCCTGCTCTATCGAAAACGCTTCAGGGAAGAAAGGTTCGGGCAATTTCCGGGAAACGAAGTTGCAGAATTTTACGAAGAGTCGAAATTCGCGGTTTTTGTAAGCCATCATACCTTTGAGCGAGCGGTTCCTGGTTTTACGCAACGATTTCCTGACGATTTTGGGTGGTTGCCCGGGGGATTTTCGTCAGTGGAGGTGGCTTCAGAGAAAACATTGTTTCGGGCCCTGTTAGTGATTTTCCATGGATAAAGAAGATATTGCAATTATTGGAATGGCTTGTCGCTTTCCAGGTGGTCTGAACAACATAGAGTCTTTCTGGAATTTTTTGCTCGAAGGCAGAGACGCGGTGGTTGAGGTGCCGTCCGATCGATGGAATATCAGCCGGTTCTATGACCCCGAACCGGGCGTGGTGGGCAAGTCCATTGCCAAATGGGGAGGCTTTGTGGATGGAATCGACCAGTTCGACCCCCAGTTTTTTGGTATTTCGCCCCGGGAAGCCCCCTACATTGATCCCCAGCAACGGTTGTTGCTGGAAACAGCCTGGGAGGCGATCGAAAATGCAGGGATTGTTCTGGATCTGGAAAACGGGACCAATATCGGAGTTTTTACCGGGATCTCCCATACGGATTATCAGAGCATACAAGGAAGCGCGAATGACCGGGCTGCGATCAGTCCGCATTCCCCCACGGGTAATGCCCACAGCATTGCCGCGAACCGGATTTCCTACTGTCTGAACCTGCTGGGGCCAAGTATCGCGATGGACACGGCGTGTTCATCAGCCTTGTCCGCCGTTCACATTGCTTGCGAGCAACTTGTGGATAACAAATGCGAAATGGCGTTGGCGGGCGGGGTCACGGTGATGATCACCCCGGACGGCTTCATCGGATTCTCCCAGGCGGGAATGCTGTCCCCGGATGGCAAGTGCAAGGCCTTTGATGCGTCCGCCAACGGCTTCGTCCGGGGGGAAGGCGCCGGTATGGTGCTGTTGAAACCTTTGACCAAAGCACTGGCCGATGGAGATCCCGTTTATGCGGTGATTCGAGGATCTGCCGCCAATCAGGACGGGCACACCAATGGGATTTCTCTGCCGGGCGAAGATGCCCAGCGAAGGCTGGTCAAACAGGCCTGTGTCGATGCCGGAATCGACCCGCTCCACATTGCCTACGTCGAGGCCCACGGGACGGGAACCGCCGTCGGAGATCCGATCGAAGCCCACGCGTTGGCAGGCGCATTGTGCGAAAACCGCTCGGCCGGCAATCCCTTGCCGATCGGTTCAGTGAAGTCCAATCTGGGGCATCTGGAAACTGCGGCTGGCATCGCCAGCCTGATCAAGGCTGCTTTGATCGTCAACCGGGGTCAGATTCCGCCCAGTATCCATTTCGACACCCCGAACCCGCACATTGATTTTGAGGAGTGCCGCCTCCGGGTTCCGACCAAGGTGGAGTCATTTCCGGTTATCCCAGGGGTGCCCAGGTTGGTGGGGGTCAATTCTTTCGGCTTCGGGGGTGCCAACGCCCACGTGATTGTGGGAGAGCCGCCAACGGCTACGAGGATGGCCACGACTTGCCAAACGATCCCCGAGCGTCCATGGCCCATCGTGTTGTCGGCCCGGTCAGAGGAGTCCCTTCAGTCCGTCGCGCAGGAGTTGGGCGATTGCTTGGACCATGCCGGGGGCGGAGCTGGGAATCGCTGGGAGCTTGCTGATTTGGTGTATACCTTGGGAGCTCGGAGAAATCATCATCCCTATCGGCTGACGACAGTGGCAACGTCCCCTGCTGATTTGGTGGAGAAACTCCGCTCCTTTTCCGCGGAAGAAGGGGAAAGCACCAGTTTGCGGGATTCGTTCACTCCCGCTCCGGAGCACCCTCTGAGAGTTGGGTTTGTCATGAGCGGCCAAGGTCCCCAGTGGTGGGGGATGGGCCGTCAATTGATGGCGTCGGAGCCGGTGTTCCGTGACGCCATCGTGGCTTGTGCCGCAGCCATGGAGCCCCATGCCAGCTTCTCTCTCCTGGAAGAGCTGGGCCGCGATGAAGAGAACAGCCGGATCAAGGAGACCGAAGTCGGGCAACCGGCGATTTTTGCCATGCAGTATGCGTTGGCGACGTTGTGGAAATCCTGGGGGGTGCATCCTGCCGCGATCACCGGGCACAGTGTGGGCGAGATTGCGGCCGCCTGTGTCGCTGGGATTCTGACGATGGAGGAAGCGGCCCGCGTCATCGTGATCCGCGCCCGGGTCATGAATGAATGCGCCAGGGGGGAAGGCACCATGCTGGCCGTGGGGCTTACCGAAGAGGACGCGACCGCATTGATCGCCACGAACGGGGATGAATCAGTTTCAATTGCCGCTTTCAACGCCCCACCTCCCTGACTTTGTCCGGTCCTGAAGCCTCTTTGCAAGCGATGGCTGCGGAGTTGGAATCCAGAGCGGTTTTTGCCCGTTTTGTCCGGGTGGATCACCCGTTCCATCACGCCTTCATGCAACCGGCGGCGGATGCCATGGAAAAAGCCATGGCTGCCCTCACGCCGAGGGAGGAAACGATTCCTTTTTTCAGCACCGTGACCGGCGAACGGTGCTCAGGCGTCGACTGCACGGCGGGTCATTGGGCCCGGGGGATCCGGCAAGCGGTGCAATTTGTGTCGGCAGTCAATGCCATGGCGGATCAGGGGGTGGACGTGTGGTTGGAGATCAGCGCCCACCCGGCACTAGCCCTGTCGATTCAGGAATGCCTCGCCGCCCGCGAAACCAAGGCCCCCGTGGTCTCTTCGGCACGACGGGAACGCGAATTCGAATCCACATTGGAAGCGGCAATGGAACTCCACCGTCTCGGTGTGGTCCTCGACTTCTGCGGCCTGACACCATCCCGCAAGCTGCTCCCGCTTCCTACCTACCCATGGAACAAAAGTCGCTGGTGGCATGAATCCTCCGAACTGCGCGAAGGTCGGCTGGGCCCTGGAGGCAAAGGTCTTCTGGACATGCGTCTGCCCCGTGCGACACCGACCTGGATCACCCGGCTCGATGAGCGTCACATGGCCTTTCTCCGCGATCACAAGGTGGACACCCATGTGATTTTTCCGGCGGCGGCTTTTGTGGAAATGGTGCTGGAAGCGGGCCTTGTCGTTTTCGAAGGGCGGCCGTTCGCGATCGAGGATTTCGAAATTCGGAAGCCTCTGATTCTCTCGGATCCCCCCACCGGATTGATTCTCGAATTGAGCTGGGATCCCACTGAACGCACGTTCAAAGTCCAAAGCCGCTTCGAGCCATCGGAAACGTGGTCGGTCCACGTGGTGGGGTCGATGAGAGCCGAGCGGGTGGAATCTTCATTTGGAGAGTCGGATTGGAAAAAACCGGCCCCGGATTTGCTCGAAGTCGGACCAGGTGACTTTTATGAGTATATGGCCGGGCTCGGATTGAAATACGGACCTGAGTTCAAACCGCTCCAGAAGCTTCATGCGGGCGGCGGTCAGTCCTCCGGGGTCGTGGCGCTTTCGCAAAAGTCCGCCGGACGGACCCAGGAATACGCGTTGCACCCGGTTTTGCTGGACGGTGCGCTCCATGTGTTCTCCGCCGGAGCACGGACCGTGGAAGAAAGACGCGCGGGAATGAAGCTTCCGGTGCGGTTTGCCCGGATCCTGTTCCTCCAGTCGCCCGGAGCCTCCAGCCGGGTCAGTGCCAACGTTCTGCAATGCAATGAGGAACTGATCGAAGGGCGCATAGGTCTCTACAATGAATCGGGACAACCGTGCGTGCTGGTCGACGGATTCCGGGCTGTCGCCATGAGTTCGGTAAGACGGGCCGGGTCTTCCGGGGGAACCCGTGATTTGGTCTACCATGTTGATTGGGAGCGAACCGCAGACGTGGATTCCCGGCCAAGGCTGAAGCCCGTTCCCTTGTCACAGCTTCACCACGCCGCCCGGAACGCGTTGGACAAAGTGCTTGCCCTGCGTGGACAGGAACGTCTCGAGGCGGTCATGGCGGCGGAGGATGACCTCGCCGCCGCCCAAATCACCAACGGTCTGCGTGAGTTGGGGGTGGATCCCAAGAGCGGAGAGGTTTTCACGGCATCGTCGCTCAAGATCGCCGAGGCGATGCTGCCGGTATTTCATCGCTTGATGGAAAAACTGACTCGTCGGGGCATCATCCAGGTTTCCGGTGATGGCTGGCTTCCAACAGAAAGGTTTGACGGGATTGCCGATTCGGCGGCGGAGACCCTGAAACAATTTTTCACCAACCACCCCGGGCACTTGCCCGAAGGCATGCTCTGTGCCGCGACCGGGGCCGATTTTGCTCCGATTCTGCGAGGGGAAGAGGAGGCCGTACAGGCGCTCTTCAGCGGTCCGGGAGCGGATTTGCTGGAGCAATTTTATGGAGACGGGCTTTTCGCCAGTCATTGGATGACAGGAATCGCCAGTGCGGTCAAAGAAGCCGCCGACCACCTGCCGGAAGGCCGGGGGCTGCGGATTCTTGAGGTGGGCGCCGGGACCGGCGGTCTTGCCGCTTACATCCTGCCTCAGTTGGAGAGGGGTCTGCACACCTACGTCTTCACGGACGTTTCGGCGGGCTTCTTCCTGCCGGCCCAACAGAAGTTGGCCCAGTTTCCTGAGGTCGATTACCGGATTTTCAATCTCGACCATTCTCCCGAAGCACTCGACCTTGGGAAGTTTGATTTCATTGTCGGCACGAATGTTCTGCATGCCGTGGCCGACGTCCGGAAAAGCATCGGTTATCTCCATGAACTGCTGGTGCCCGGCGGGACTCTGGCCTTCATGGATGTGGCCACGCCTCAGCTTTGGACCGAGGCGATCTTTGGCCTGACGAGCGGGTGGTGGCACCTTACCGACCGCGACCTTCGCCCTGATCAGCCGTTGCTTTCAAGGCAGCAGTGGGAAGAGGTGCTGCTTGGTGCGGGATTTGCGGAAGCATTGAGCCTCCCGGGGATGCATGGACCGGAAGGCGGAGAAGGACAGGTCGGGCTTTTCGCCAGAAAGGCCTGGGAAGAGCCGGCCTCCGTCACCGAAGCCCTTCAAGTGCCTCAGCAAACATCCTGGGTTGTCTTTGCCGACGCGTCAGGATTGGGCGCTCTCCTGGCGGAATCTCTCCGTGCCTCAGGAGTCCGCTGCCGGGTCGTGACCAGAGGCGATGCGTTCGAATCCAATGGCGGGGATCAATTCACCATTTCTGGGGAATCGGTGGCGGACTGGACCACCTTGTTTCAGACCTGGGACAAAGAGGACTGCCCCCAGCGATTTGTCTATCTTTGGACCCTCGACGAGCAGGTCGGCGACGACGGAGCCGGTGTCATTCAAGGCATCGACGTGTTGCTCAACTTTGCGCACCTCCTGCACCAAACCTTCCCTGCGGGCGGGGTTGGTCTTGATTTGGTCACCCGGGGCGCCCAGCCAGCGGGCCGTGATCGGATACCCTTGTCCTTGAGCCAGGCACCTGCGATCGGTCTGTTCCGGGTCATTCTGAGCGAAAATCCAAAGCTGGCGTGCCGCGGCATTGATTTGCCGGCGGTTGCTTCAGCGGATGACCGATCCTTGCTGTGGGGCGAATTGCTGCGGCCGATTTCGGAGCGTGAAGTTGCCCTGAGAGGCGAGGCCAGGTATGTGCAGCGGCTTTCGCGCGGCTTTCCCACGACAGAGTATCCCCTCGATCCTTCCGTGCCATTGCGTTTGGAATCAAGAGAACGCGGCATTCTCGACAGTCTCCATTTTGCTCCGTTCCAGCTGCCGGATTGTGGCCCAGGGGAAGTTCTGATCAAAGTCAGGGCTGCCGCGATGAATTTCCGGGATGTTCTCAAGGCTCTGGGCCTCTATCCCGCCGAAACCGCCGATGCCCGTATATTCGGGGATGAAGTCGCCGGTCAGGTGCTGGCGGTCGGTAAAAACGTGACCCACGTGGCGGTTGGCGACGAGGTTTTCGGATTGGCCGTCTTCGGCATTGCGACTCACACCCTGGCCCGGGGAGCCGATGTCGTCCGGATTCCGGAGGGGATTTCCCACGAAGAAGCCGCGACCATCCCCGTCGTCTTCATGACCGCTTGGCATGCCCTGAAGCATGCCGCCCGTCTCCGGGCGGGCGAATGGGCGTTGATTCATGCCGGTGCGGGCGGAGTCGGCATGGCCGCCATTCAGATCGCCCATCACCTTGGTGCCAAGGTGATCGCCTCCGCCGGCAGTCCCTCAAAGCGGGCGCTGCTGAAGACGCTCGGAGTCGAGGAAGTGATCGATTCCCGGAAGGGTGATTTCGCCGAACAGGTGATGGAACTGACTCATCGCCGGGGCGTGGATGTCGTTCTCAACGCACTGGCATCGGAAGCGATTCCGATGGGGCTTTCCTGCCTTGCGGAGTCCGGACGTTTCATTGAGATCGGCAAGCGCGACATTTATCAAAACTCCCGGCTTCCTCTCTGGGGCCTGCGCCGCAATGCATCATTCCATGTGGTGGCGATGGATGCCATTTTTGCGGGTGACGAAAATCTGACCCGTGAATTGATGGGGGAGATCACTGACTTGATCGGGAGCCGCAGGCTGACTCCGTTGCCTTACCGGACTTTCCCCGCGTGCCGGGTCGACGCGGCATTCCGCCTGATGGCGGGCGGGAAGCACACCGGCAAAGTGTTGATGGCGTTTGCTGATCCTTTTGTCTTGCACAAAGGTGAGTCTCCTAGGCAGGCATTCGAAGTGCAACCCGATGCCACTTACCTCATCACCGGGGGACTCGGAGGCTTCGGCAAGGTTTTGGCCAGATGGCTGGTGGAAGCGGGGGCTCGGCACCTGGTTCTGACCGGACGGAAAGGACCGGAAACCCCTGGAGCGGAGGCATTCATGGCTGAGCTCGCGGCCCACGGTGCCGCGGTGGTTCCAGTGGCGGCGGATGTGAGCTCCCCCCAGAGCGTGAAAGATCTCATCCGGCAGGTGGCGTCCATGGGACGTCCCCTCAAGGGCGTTTTCCACCTTGCCATGGTGATCGATGATGCGCCTCTGGCTGATTTGACCACCGCGCGTTTCGAGACGGTGGTGGCTCCGAAAGCGGTGGGGGCTTGGTTGCTTCACCAGGAAACCTTGGGGATGGATCTGGATTGTTTCGTGATGTTCTCGTCGATCTCGAGCATCTTCGGCAATCCTGCCCAAGGCAACTACTCCGCCGCCAATGCCTTCCTCGACAGTTTGGCCTTCCATCGTCAAGCGCAGGGGCTCCCAGGGTTGGCGGTGAACTGGGGCGTCCTCGGAGGGGAAGGCTACGTCGCCCGGAATGAGAGGGTCGCCGAGTTCTTGGCCCGTCAGGGAACCGACGCCATCACTCCGCTCGAAGTGACCGCATTGCTGGAATCCTTCCTTGATGCCAACATTGCCCAAGCCGCCGCCATTCGCGTGGATTGGTCAAAATGGCGCCAATCCTTCCGGGGAATGCAGGAAAATCCCCTGCTGGAACGCATTTTTGCTGCTGGAGTCGAAATGGATGAATCGGGCGGCGGAGCCGGCGACTGGAGGGTCAGGATTGATGCCGCCGAGCCGGAAGACCGGTTGGGCGTCATTGTCCGGGCGGTCCAGGATGTTGTCGGTTCAGTCCTGCGGGTGAAACCCGAGTCTCTTCGGGAAGATCAGCCTCTCACCAACCTTGGGTTGGACTCTTTGATGGGGGTCGAAATTGAAAACCTGATCGAGAGTTCGATCGGTGTCACTCTGCCTCCCACCAGTTTGATGCGCGCCCGGACCATCGGTCAGATCGCGGCTTTGATTTCCAGTCATCTCGGTGGAGAAACCGCTCCGGCAGCTGGCACTTCCGCTGCCCGGCCTACACCGGTCGAGGCGGAGATTGAAATGTCCGAGCTGGATTTGGATTCCCTGTCGGATGAAGATATCGACCGGTTGTTGGAAGAGGATCCGACGCCAGAAATGGAGACCGTGGAACCGACCTCCAGAACCTGATGGCCACCGATGGGATAGCAAACGATGCGAAGGCAAGGCTCAAGCAGTGGTTGTCGAGCGGACAGGCCCGCCTGCAGCCACTGACGTTTCCTCAGCGCGAGTTGTGGGAAAACTCACCGATCGCCCCCGGGGCACCGGGAAACCACATCTGCTCCTTTTTTGAAATCAACGGCCCGGTCACGCTCGAATTGTGCGAGACGGCTGTCAGCAAAGTGGTGCAAAGGCAGGAGGCAATGCGAACTTCCTTCCTTCCCGGCAAAGATCGACCGCTCCAGATCATCCGGTCGACTGGCGAAACGGTGATCCGCCATTTGAAACTCTCAAGGGATGAATCCCGTCCTGAAGCCCTGCAAGAAATCATGACCCAGGATTTCCGCAAGCCATTCGATTTCCTCCGGGGCCCCTTGTATCGGATGAGTTTGCTGGAAAGGGGGGAGCATGATTTCCTCTTTGCCTTCACCATTCACCACGCTGTGGCCGATGGATGGACGCTCGGAGCATTTGTCGAGGATCTCTGCACGGCCTACATTCTGGCTCTCCAGGCTTCTGGCAAAACCGTGGGGAGCGTCAGCGGGATCCGGGATGCCCTGCCTCCGTTGCAGATGACCCACACGGAATGGGGGGCCGCCGAGCGCGCCCGCTGGACCCCGGCAGAAATCGAAAGATTTGCCGGTTACTGGAGAGAGCGGCTTCAGGGTTCGCGTCAACTCTGGGATGCTGCCCCCACAGGGCAGGGGGAGGCTGACTCCCTGCAGCAGTGGGTTACCACGATTCCCGAAAAGCTGGCGGATCGCATCCGTCTGTTGGCGCGAAAGTCCGGAGCCACCCTGTTCAGCACCCTGCTGACGGCATTTCAACTGACCCTGCACCGGTGGACGGGAATCGATGATATCACCGTGGGGGCACCCGTCGCCAACCGGAACCGGTCTACCGTGAGGGAAACGATGGGGTATTTCGCCGGCGTGATTCCCCTCCGGGGGATCATAGATCCGGATCAAACTTTCCTTGAGCGGGTTCGGTCGGTTCATGAAAAGACGATGGACGACTTTGCCCACGCGATGCCTTTTGCGGAGTTGGTCAAGGCTTTGGACTGCTCTCCGGAGCCTGGGGGGCATGCGATTTTTGACACCCGGTTCGCGTTTCAGAACCACCCCATTCCTGAGGTCGTCTTGCCCGGGATATCCACCAAGTTGAGAACCAGTTCAACGGGCACGGCACGTTTTGACATCGGCTGTGAATTGACTGAAGATGGGAAAGAGTTTGAAGTGGTCTGGCTTCACCGGCCGTCAGTTCTCTCCGAATTGATGATTTGCGAACTGGACGGGCTCTTTCAGAAGATGCTGGGGGCCATGTGCGATCATCCGGACACGCCTTGCACCTCCCTGAGCCTGTAATCCTTTTGCGATCTACCTTTGTCCCCAATGACGAAAAAGACCAGCCAGTCGCAATTTTCCCCGTGGGTCTGCCGGGCTGCTTTTCCTCTGGTATCAGGCAGTTTTTACCTTACGCAGATCGCGTTGGCTTACAGTGTCCATCGGGATTGGATCTGGCTTTCGATACCCCTGATGCTTCTGGCCAGCCACTTCATGCACGGACTGCTCATCGGATTCCATGAGGCTTCCCATGGCTGCCTGCGCAAGAGCCATTTCCTCAACGAACTGGATGGCATTCTGGTGGGTATTTTGAGCTACACCAGTCTGACCCTCTACCGAGCGCTTCACCAATCCCACCACGTGCATTTCGCGACCGAGAAGGATGCGGAACTGTGGCCGTTTGTCCAGGTGGACTCCCCCTTGTGGCTTCGTCGTCTGGCTGCGTTCACCGAATTGAATTTCGGGCTGTTTTTCACCCCGTTCCTTTTCTGGAGAGGGTTCTTTGGCAAGGACTCCGACATCCGGAATAAGAAACTCCGACGTCGGATCTGGATGGAGTTGATCCTGGCGGTGGTTTTTTGGATCGTTGCCATTGCAGTGGTGGCCCGATTCCAGCTTTGGCCTTGGTATTTCTGGAACTATTTTGCCCCGGCCTTCATCGCTGGAAATCTCCAAAGCTGGCGCAAATACATCGAGCACGTTGGATTGAGTGGCAACACCGCCCGAAGCGCGACCCGGAGCATCGTCGCCGATACCTGGTCGGGCCACTTTGTATCGATGATGCTGCTCCACGAGCCCCTCCATGGCATCCACCATCTCCAAGCCAAGCTGCCTCATTTCGAACTGCCCCGGCACATTGACAAGCTGGAACCAACCGAGGACGGAGACACGGTGCCTTTCCCCAACTACCGGGCCGCGATTGCCGACCTGCTCCGCAAATTGCCGGACCCGAAGGCGGGCAGCCAATGGGAAAAAGCCTCCCGGGCCAAAGCTTGATCCGGCCGGCTGCCACCATCTACCAATGACCTACGATTCGCCCCATGCTCATGTCCCTGGTCCCGTGTTTGAGGCGGACCAATTGGTGAAAGAATATGACGATGGGCGGGTGCCCGCCCTTCGGGGAATCACCCTCCGGATTGAAGACGGGGAATTCGTCTCCATCATCGGCCCGAGTGGTTGCGGAAAATCAACCCTGCTCAACATGCTCGGGGCTCTCGACCGGCCCACCTCAGGTTCCCTCAAATTCAAAGGGACAAGCATTCCCGACCTCGCCGATCCCGCCAAATACCGGGGGCAGGAAGTGGGATTCATCTTCCAGGCATTCCATCTGCTGCCCACCTTCACCGTCGAGGAAAATGTCCAGATTCCCATGTTTGAGCTTCCCTGGTCGCGGGCCCAACGGAAAAAGCGCGCCGGGGAACTGTTGGACGCCGTCGGTCTTTCCCACCGACTTGGGCATTTGCCAACGAAGCTCTCCGGTGGCGAACGCCAGCGCGCTGCCATCGCCAGGAGCTTGGCCAATGAACCCGGCGTTCTGCTTGCCGACGAGCCGACCGGGAACCTTGACAGTCAGAATGCGGTGCAGATCATGGATCTGCTCTGCCGCCTTCAGACTGAGCACCGTATCACCCTGCTGTTGGTGAGCCATGATCTTCATGTCGCCAGCCATGCAAACCGGATCATCCGGATGAAAGACGGCCTGATTGTGTCCGAAAGCAGACCCGGCGACGTGACCCATTCCCCTCAGGCATGAATTTTCTCACCATCGTCATCCGCAGTCTCTGGCGTCGTCCGGTGCGCACCAGCCTGACTCTCGTGGGCATTTCCATCGGGATTGCCGCTGTTATCACTCTGGTGGGGCTGGCCTCCGGATACGAGAAAAGCGTGGTCAGGCAACTCGATGTCATCGGGATCGATGTGATCGTCAGCAATATGGAGGGGGGGATGATGCCCAAAGCCTTTGACGAATCGATGAAGGCGGAAATCGCCAAACTTCCCGACACCGAGAAGGTGACCACTGTCCTGATGCAGATGCTCAGCGTCGAGGATGCTCCAATGATGATGGTGTCTGGTCGGGAGTGGGAAGGATTCACTTGGGATCAGTTGGAGGTTGAAGAAGGTCGCATGCCAAAGGATGCTTCCGAAAAGGCCGTCGTGATTGGGCGCCTTGCGGCGGAGGTGCTCAAAAAGAAAGTGGGGGACACTGTGCAAATCGAAACGGATGAATTCCAGGTGGTGGGAATCGTCGATGGACAGTCGGTCGTGGAGAACGGGGCCATCATTCTCGCTCTGCCACTGTTCCAGGAGGTCTCCGGCTACCAGGGCAAGGTCAATTTCATTGACATCAAAGTGCCCAAAAACACCGACAGCGGGCGCATCACCGCTCTGTGTGAAAAGATCGAAGCCTTGTTTCCGGAAGTCCGGGCAGTCAAGGCGGGCGAGGTTGTCGGGACCAGCCAGGGGTTTCGGATCGCCCGGGCCATGAGTTGGAGCACCTCCCTGCTGGCGATCATTGTCGGGGTTCTCGGTGTCATGAACACCATGCTGATGACGGTTTTTGAGCGGACACATGAAATTGGCATTCTCCTCGCGCTGGGGTGGAAGCGGCGGCGGATTGTGTTTCTCGTTCTTTGCGAGTCCGCAATTTTGGGTCTCCTCGGCGGAATGGTCGGAGTAATCCTCGGCGCGGGCGCCCTGAAAATTCTGGAACTGACTCCGACCATTCGTGGCATGCTGGAGCCGGATCTCAGCGGTGGGTTGGTCATTCAGGCGATCTGCATTGCCGTCGGCGTCGGGGTCGTCAGTGGATTGTATCCTGCCTGGCGAAGCTCCCGGCTCACACCAAGCCTGGCGTTGCAAGGGTGAGATCACAGCTCCCCACCGAGGCCTTTTACTGAACCAATCCCCATGAAGATGCTCCTTCGACACCTTGCTCTCCCGGCACTGCTTGGGACCCTGTGTTTTTCCACCACCACCCGAGCCCAGGAATTTTCCGCCAAGGATTTGGCGGGGCGACTCAGTGCGGCTGTGTTGGATGGAGATTCCGTCACCAAATTGCGGATGAAGATCGAACCGTCCGGTGGAGGGGACAAGACCTTGGTTCAGGTCCAGATCAAGGCCCGTCGCCTTCCCGGAAAAACCCAGGTTGTCTACCAGCTTCTCTGGCCCAAAGAACGCATGGGGGAGTCATTCCTCCTCAGTAAAACAAAGGGCAACTCGGCCGAAGGGCATTCCTTTCGATTGCCCAAAGAAGTCACATCACTGAAATCAGCCCAATTAAAGGACTCAGTTTTCGGCAGCGACCTTGCCTATCTGGATGTGGTGGAAAACTTTTTTGCCTGGGAGTCGCAATCGCTCGCCGGACAGGAAACCATCAACCGGGTCAATTGTCTGATTCTGGAATCGAAACCAGGCAGTTCTGATTCAACTCTGTATGGGGTGGTCAGGAGTTGGGTCGATCCGAAGAAACTTGTCACCATGCGGGTGGAAAAATTCGATCCATCTGGGAAACTGGTCCGTCGGATCGACACGGATCGGGTGGCGAAAAGTGATCTCGGCAAAGACATTCCCGCCAGTCTGGTTGTCACGCGGCCCGGCAGTGGCACCGTGACCGAACTCGAAGGATCCAACATCCGGCATGATGTGAAGTACTCCGATCACGATTTCACCGTCCCCGCGATGGCAGACCTCAGGATTCCCCGCTGAGGGGGGTGGGCTTCCGCAGGCCAAGGTCAGGGGACTTTTTGAAAGACCTCCACATCATAAACGATCCCGGAACCAACCTCCCCGGTGGGAGCAAAGCCGCCGGATTCCAGCAGGGCCCTCATCTCTTGGCGCCTCCGGAAGTATAGACGTTTGCCAAAGATTTCGAGAATGCGGGCGCCGATCTCGACTTTATAGGAATTGACGACCAGCAACCCGGAGGGGGCCGTCATGGCCCTGATTTTGCCGATTATTTCCGGAGCATTGGAGAAAGCCGGGGAAGCCGGGTGGCCCAAGTGTTCGTCGGTGGTGGCGCAGGTGAAGCCGCTGAAATATTCCAAAATGCCGATCAGGGTCACCACATCGTAAGGAGGATCCGCGGCCTCGGCCTCTGGAACCGGATGCAGCAAATCTCTGGTCCGGGCAGAGATGCCGGGACCATTCATGGTGGTGGCAAGGTGGGCGCTGGTGGTGTGAAGCTTGTTCAGAAGACGGCGTGCTTTCGTGACGTTGCCTGCATCCCGGTCGGTAATGGTGGCGGTGATCAAACGGGGATCGTAGCCATCCCGGATCAACCGGTCGAAGACCAGAATCATGCTCAGTCCCGTTCCGGCGGCCGCCGCTTTCAGGTGGACCGGTTTCCCCTGATCCAGTCGGCTTTTGGCTCCCTTGTAGGAAAACTGGCATTCCCAGATGAATCGGATCTGGACATCTTTCCCCTGAACCGAATTGAGAAAAATGTTATCCCAGGTGCTGGCATTGCGGCTGATTTCCGGAGAAATCATCATGTAAGGGGCGTTCATCGGGTCACCTCCCTCCACAAAAGAGGCAGCATCGGCCATGGATGGCTCCAGGAGCGTCATGCCGTAAGGGTGGTTCGACCTCTCGATGATCCTGTTTCGAAAGACGGTCATTTCCGTCCCGTCCGGGTTGGTTCGCACCGTCGGACGGGTCGTCCATCGCAATAGCCGGAAAACACCTCCCGCCATCCATCGACGGAAGTTCCCGGAAGGGAGGGGGACGTCGGCATCAAACACCTGCCGGCTGAGGCTGGCAAGGATGGCTTCCGCAAATTCTTCCTGGCCCTCGGCATAGAGGGTGTTCACCGCCTCCATTGGAGTGAATCCATGTTCTGACAAAAGGCTGGCGTTCCCTGAACGCCACTTCACCGGGGACAAGGAGAAAGCTTCAGAGGATGCGCGGGAACTCATGAGGAATGCAAGGCACGGGGGACCATTCCCGTGGTCAAGGCAGGAACTAGTGCCAGCCCAAAAAATTTTATTGGTTCCTCAGGTGCAGGAGCAGGATCCGCATGGCCTCGGTCATCCCCATCGGGTGCAGATGGCTCCAATGCCCACTGGGAATGATGAGTTCACTGTCGGCTCCGTTCAAATGACTGCTCCAATAAGGGACAATCCCATCGGAACTCACTGGTTTGGTGTGGTCGAGATTTCCGCCTTTTCCCCGGTCTCCGATGATGGAGTGGAAAGGCACCCCGGCTTTCAGAGGCAAGGAATCCACCAATGCCAGGAATGGATTGCTGGGGTCCAGCATGTCAATGCTGTTCGGAAGATGTTTGCGTTTGTCATTCCGAATTTCGGGGCGCACATAGGTGTAGGCTTCCCGGTAAATGGCTTCTTCGGATAGAGGATTTCCGATCAATTTGGCACCAAACCGGCCCAATGGGTTGGTGGCATCGTCGCTGCCCCGATGCGATGCCGAGAAAAAGATGACGCGAGAGATGTTGGGGCAGGCGTCAAAGATCAGGCTTCGGGACATCACCGTAAGCGTATCCTGGGAGAAGGGTATTTCCCCGGGAGGCTTGGCATAGTAGGCGTCCCAGATTTTCATGCCGCTGTCGGTCAGCAGCAGTCGGGAGATCATCCCCCCCATGCTGTGGCCGATCACTACCATATCCTTGTGGTCCGGATAGCGCTGCCGGATCTGATTGAGTTGATTCCGCAGAATGGCTGCGGATAGAGGATAGGGCAAACCGGACGGGTAGCTGAAAAACCAAAACTGATAGTTCTTCCGGATTTCCGGTTCAGTCCTGAGATAGTCGATCACCGGCGCCCAGGTGGCTGGTGAATTGCCCAACCCGTGAATGCAAAGCACAGGGATTTTCTTGGGATTGTAGGGCTGAAGTCTCGCCAGACGCGCGGAGCCTTCAAATTGATTGGGTTTGAAGAGACCTTGCAATTCTCGTTTTTCCAGATTCAGATCCGCCAACGCCAAAGCCATCGGCGCCTGGTAGTCAGCGGCCATGGGATACTCCTTTTGGTCGAGGGAGATGGTTTCCTGCTCCAGAGGATCGGCGAGGATGATTTCGCAATTGGCTCCATTGAATCTGATCAGGGCGGTCAATCCGTAATAGACCTGCTTACCTTGGGCAAACTGGTCGATTTTGGTGTAGTCGAGATCCTTGCCAACGACCATCACAGGGGCACCAAGTCCTTGCTTGATCGCCCGCTCACCGACGAGCTTGCCTTTGAAATCGTAACGGTCCGTCGGATAGATTTGGAAATTCCTTGGATGATATTCCGGACGAGGATTGGGTGGCGTCAGAGTCAGGCTCCAGGAGCCTTCTCCCGAGGACTTGCAGACCAGCGGGTTGTCCCAAGGCTTGAGCTTCTGGTTTTCAATGATTTCGATAATTCTGGCGACGGAAAAGTTGTAGTCACTCCGGGCCAGCGTGTCGCCAGGGTTGGTTGCCAAGCGGAGCCGTCCGGAATTGGCGGCATCCAGGTAAAGCCCCAACTGGTCCATCGGCTGGCCCTTTAATTTGGACTGGACCGTTTCCAACGCCAGTTGTTCCCTCGTAGCGGTCAGCTTGGTGGTCTGCTTGGTTTCACTAACTTTTGAATAGGACGCGCACCCCCAGAGGATGCATGACGTGATGGCCAGTAAGACGGCAGAGAACGGCTTGAGCATGGGAAACGGTAACCTTACTTTCTAAACCATAGTCCGTCAATGCCACTCGGTTGAGTGGTTCTGGTTTTTGAGAGACTCAAATCCAAGGGATCAGCCAGCCTTGCCAAGAAGGCCTTCTTTGATGGATTTTTGGAGGGGTTCTCCGATCCAGAGGCGCAACATGGCATGGTAAAATTCGTCCCCTTGGATGGGCTCAAACTGATGGTCATTGACACCCACCACCATGCCTTTGCTGGGAACAAAGTCGATCGTTACCGAACTGCCACTGTCCAGGTCGGTCCCGTTGCCAAAGCAGGCCAGAAAGGCTGCCAATTCTTTTCGGTATTTTACTTTTTCTGCCTCGCTGAAATTGTTGTCGATGTTCTCTTGAATGGTGGAACCAAACTTGTCGACGCTCACTTTGCGCAACATCGAAATGAGCACCCGTTTCGGCAGGCTGTGCTCAGACATAATGGTTTCACAATTTTGACAACGGTCACTGAGGAACAACCCCACCACGTACACTTTCAGGCCCCAGACGGTCCGGGTGGCAGTTCCGTTCAGTATGAGTCCTGAATTTTCGAGCTGCACCTGGTCGGGGAAGTCCACCCCATGGATTTCGAGTGCCTGACTGGTAGGGAGGCAAAGGGCGGTCAAACCGAGAAACCAGGCGGCAAAGAAGGTTCTTTTTGATCTCATAAGTAGGAGGAGCGGAAGGGGAGGGGTGTTTTAAAATCCTGAAGCCACCCGGCAATCATTTAGGATAAGACGGATGAATTCCTGATTTATTTAATTTAGTCTTTGTTAGCTTCACCGTCAACGGAACTGCAAATCTGGAAACCCCATCTGAGGGAAAGTCTTGTGGGGGTATCAACCCATCGAAGGGTGGGCTTCATCGGGAAATGCTCCTAGGTCGCAGTGATCCCATCCGGTGGATGAGAGGAAAATTTTTCAGCGGTCCGTCCCAGCCCACCGACCTGTTCCTGGTCTCTCGTCTTTCCTTTGGGCGGATCAACTGTCATTGCGAAATACAATGGCAACATTGATGGCGGAACACCTTTGCGCGCAGAGAAAGGTCGATATCTCCTGCCGGAGCGATCAGCTCGTCAGTTCAGCGGGGCTCCGCTGAAGTTTCAGTCCGGCCCTCTGGAGCAGTGCGGGATAATTCCGCACCGCGCTGCGGTCTTTTTCCCTTTCCTCCTCCGACAACTCCGCATAGGGGATGATCGAAGGATGGATCTTGGCGGTATCATCGCGGCGTGGCCCATAGATCCAACCCTCCCCGGTTTTCTCCGCCATCCAACCCTCGTGCTCCGCAATGGCCGCAACCAGGCCCCAATCTGGAGCCCTGGAGTCAAACGTGCCAAAATAGTAGAGTCTGGGCGATGCTCTCGGCATGAGCCATTTTGATCTCTCAACACAGAGTGAGGATGTCCATTTT
>JACKQE010000010.1 GCA_024233005.1 Akkermansiaceae bacterium
GAATGGTGGCCTTGGGCCGGCCTCGGGTCACATCTCTTCGTAAATCCGCTTGCCGACTTCAGCCACCGCCCGGCCCGACTCCGCCTCATCATGGATGACGTGGTCTGCTCCGAGGGCTTGGAGACGGGCGACATCGGAACCGAAACGAGCGCGGGCGATCACGGTGACCTTGGGATAGCGCTCCCGGATATGGTGCAGCCCGGCCGCCACGACCGGGGAATCGGTGAATGTGAAGGCCACCAGGCGTGCCCGGTCCAGTCCTGCCAACTCCCAGGTGACCTCGTCGGCGGCATCGGCAAACAGCACCGCGTGTCCCTCGGCTTTGAGTCTTTTCACGGTCTCGGCATTCAGCTCAATGATCAGTCGCGGGACCCCGAGGTCCCGCAGCGCCGCATCCAACTGCCGTCCGACCGGGCCGAAGCCACACAAGACCGCGTGATCCCGCAGATCGGTGATGCGGTGCCGGGCTTCCGCGGGAATGGGATGGGCGGCGCTGTGTTTCCGGCGATCAGACCGATCGAGGCGCGCTCCCCAGATCGCGGCCCAGCGAATGGCGGCCGGAACCAACCCCATCGAGAGAGCGCTGCCGGCCACCAGCACCTGGTGAAAGGCACTGCTCCAGAGGCTGGCTCCCTCCGCTTTCTGGAGGAGCAGGAGCGAGAACTCGCCGGCACTGGCCAGACCTGCCGCTCCCACGAGGGCCGGGCCGGAAGAGAGGCCCACCCATTTGCCGGTCACGGTGATGACGGTGGTTTTTAACACCAGCAAGGCCAAGGCAAGGGTGATGATCTGCCACCCATACTGAAACGCCGTATCCAATTGGATCGTCAAGCCGATGGACACAAAGAAAAGGGTCAGAAAGAGGTCTTTGAGGCGTTCGATCTCGGCGAGAATCCGGTGTTTGAAAATTGATTCACTCACTGCCAACCCGGCGACGAAGGCTCCCAGGGCCAGGCTCAGGCCAAGCAGGCCCGCCAGGAAAGCCAGCCCGACGAGAAGACCCACGACCGCGAGCGTGAACAATTCCCGGCTGCGGGACATGGCCACGCCATGCAGGATCCGGGGGATGCCCCAGGTGGACAATGCCCAGGCCACCGCGACAAAGCCACCGCCTTTCAAAAGGAGGTTCCCCAAGGCCGCCGCCAGACTGACGCTACCGGTCCCCGGAGTAAGCAGGATCGGCAGGATCAACAGAAAAAGAATCACAAAGAGATCCTGAAAAATGGCCACCGCGAGGGCGAAACGGGCTCCCGGGCTGGCCGCGAGTCCCTGATCGTGGAATGATTTGATGCTCACCGCGGTGGAACTCATGGCCATGGCGACGGCGGCGACGATCACCGCTTGAAGGCCACAGCCCGCCCACCAAGCGGCCATCCCTGCCAATAAAGCGCATCCGCCCATCTGGAGCCCGCCCCCGACCAAGGACCAGCGGCGGAGGTATTTCAGATCGCGGAGGGAAAACTCGAGTCCAACGGTGAACATGAGGAGGATCACCCCAAAGTCCGCCATCGCCGTGAGCTGATGCCCCGCGTCCTCGCCCAGCATCCCGAGGGCCGGGCTGTTGGCAATGGCCACCCCGCAAAGGAAGTAGCCCACGAGGAGGGATTGACGGAAACGGACCAGCAACAGGGAGACCAGAACGACCCCGAGGAGCATGATCGCCAGCAGCGCAAACAACGGCGGGACGGAGCCGTCTCCTGCCGCTAGAAAAGGAATCCAAGCCATCACGGAGCTTCACTGGTGGATGCATTTTGCCTTCCGCTCAAATGAATCCGGCGAAAAAGGGACCGACAGGTTGCGAAAAAAAAGCGGAACCCCCCTCGTCGGGGAGGTTCCGCTGGATCCGGACCAAGGTTCGCGGGGCTCCGGTTACGGCTTCACCGCAGCCTTCCATTTGGCGAGGGCTCCCTTGGGATCCCCGGAGACATCACCGCGACCGTTTTCGGTGATGGTGGAGCCATCGGGTGCCAGAATGACCAGTTTGGGGATGCCGCTGACGGAGTATTTTTCCATCAGGGCCTTGCCATCATCCGAGCGCACCCCGTCAAGGTTGAGCCATTTCATGTTTTCACTCCGGATGTACTCCTTCTTTTCCTTTTCGGAATTGTCACTACTGACGAAGACGATCTCGAACTCTTTTTCGTTCTCATCCCGGAAGGTTACCAGGGAAGGGGTGAAGGCGCGGCAGGGCGGACACCAGTGGGCTGAGAAGTAGAGGCCGACAATTTTTCCATTGAGGGCTTCGGACGTGCTCACGGTTTTCCCTTTGGAGTCCTTGAGCTTGGATGGCAGGATCCCGAGGATGCCTTTGGCATCTTCGGCGGAAACCATGCCGGAAAGGCAAATCACGGTAGTAAGAGCGAAGAGGAGTTTTTTCATGGTGACGAACAGTGGGTTGAATATCACAATTAGCACCTCCGGCTCAAATTTGGAAGAACAGAATCCCAGAAAGCGCCAGGAGATGCCGGAAATCTGGATTGAAATTGGCTTGGCGCAGACCACTTCCCGTGGCATGCTGCATTTCCCCCGGACGTGCCGGAAACACTGGTACGGTGGGGGCTATTGAGCTCAAGCCAACCCCAGACACCATGAAATCCACCCTTTTGTTTGTCCCGGCCTTGTGCCTCGCCGCCCTGACTGCCGGGAGCGTCACGGCTGAGGATGCCAAGCCGAAGCCTCATCCCACCGGATACACTGACACTCCCTTCCTTCCCGGAGACAAATGGCGTGTCCATGACGACACCCGTCCTCGTCCCGAAGTGGTCACCCCGGGGACCACGGCCTCGGAAGCGCCTTCCGACGCCATCGTGCTTTTTGGAGGCAAAGATCTCTCCGAATGGACCACCGAGGATGGCAAAAAACCCGCCGGTTGGACGGTCAAGGACGGGTATTTCGAAGTCCCGCCGAAAGGCGAGGGCAGTGGCACCATCGCGACCAAGCGGACTTTCGGGGACATGCAACTCCACATCGAATGGCGCTCACCGGCCGAAGTGAAGGGGGACTCGCAAGGGCGGGGCAACAGCGGCATTTTCATCATGGAGAACTATGAACTCCAGGTGCTGGATTCCTATGACAACAAGTCCTATGCCGACGGGCAGGCTTCCGCCTTGTATGGCTGGAAGCCCCCGTTGGTCAATGCCTGCCGGAAACCGGGAGAATGGCAGACGTATGAGGTGATTTTTGAAGCCCCCCGCTGGGATGAGCAGGGAAAACAGATCAAAAAAGCCTACATCACGGTGATCCACAACGGCGTGGTGACGCAAAACCACATGGAATACCTCGGTGGAACCGGACACAAGAAAGTGGCCCAGTACCACCAGCATCCTGACAAGATGCGCCTCAAGTTGCAGGATCACGGGAATCCCGTGGGGTTCCGCAATATTTGGGTGCGCGAGTTGAATCTGGCTTCCCAGGACTGAGATCGGCTGCTGCCATCCTCTGCCCCGTCTCCCATGGAAATCCGCCCCGGTATTCATCTCGGTTATTGCACCAACATTCACCGGGGGGAGACTTGGGCGGAGACCTTTTCCGCGTTGGATCGTCACACCATGGAGGTGCGGGAGCGGGTCACGGAGCCGGGCGAACCCTATGGGATCGGTCTCCGGCTCAGTGCCCGGGCGGCCGAGGAATTGGCCGGAGATTCCGCCGCCCTCAGTGACTTCAGGTTCTGGCTCGATACCAACAATTGCTACCTTTACACGATCAATGGATTTCCCTACGGCACGTTCCACGGATCCCGGGTCAAGGAGCAGGTCTACCTGCCGGACTGGTCATCTCCGGAACGCCTGGCCTACACCAACCGGCTTTTTGAACTCCTCATCGGGTTGGCGCCTGAGGGGATGCCGCTGAGCGTCAGCACCTTGCCCGGTTCGTTCAAGGAGTTCATTGCCGCCGAGCCGGAACGTCGGCCGGAAATCCTGAAAAATCTCCGAGCCTGTTCGGACCACCTGGATCACCTGGGAGACCGCTTCGGGCGCGACCTGCATCTGGGGCTGGAACCCGAGCCGTTGGGGTATTTTGAAACCACTCCGGAAACCGTTGCCTTCTTCGGGCAGCTGCTCGACGGCGAGAGCGGATCCCGTCAGGAGCGGATTCTGCAGAACATCGGAGTCAATTACGACACCTGCCATCTGGCTTTGGAATACGAGGAACCCGAGGAGGCTCTGGGGCGGTTGGTCGATGCCGGAATCCGGCTCAGCAAAATCCACCTCAGCTCCGCTCTGCGGGCCACTCCCACGGCTTCCGCCCGTCACCGGCTGGCCTCTTTCGCAGACGATGTCTACCTGCACCAAGTCATCGTTCGGCAGGGGGAAGCGGTGGTTCGCCGCTTCAAAGATCTTCCCGAGGCTTTGCAGTGGGCCGACAGTGCGCCAGACCCGGGGGAGGAATGGCGCATTCACTTTCACATTCCTCTCCATGCCGACCCTGCCGAGCCTGATTTTGGGGACACCCGGGACCACCTTCTTGGCACCTGGCGTTTCCTCGAAAACCATCCCGGGCTGTGTTCCCATTTTGAAATGGAGACCTACACCTGGGAAGTGCTGCCGGAATCGCTGCGCAGTGGATCGGTGGTCGACCAACTGGTGCGGGAGTATGAATGGTGCCGCCGCGAGTGGCCATGAACCAAGGATTGTTGCGGACCTGGCTCATCCTTGGACGGGTTTCCAACCTGCCCACCGTGTGGGCCAATGGAACGGCGGGCTGGCTCCTCGCAGGGGGAGGTTGGACTGCCGGGCTGGGATGGACGTTGCTGGGACTCAGCCTGCTCTACATCGCAGGGATGACTCTGAACGATGCCTGTGATGCCGATTGGGACCGGATCCACGCTCCAGACCGTCCCATCCCGAGCGGGACCATCTCCCGCCGGGCGGTATGGCTGACCGGACTGGTTCAAATGGGGGCTGGAGCCGCTCTGCTGGGCTTTGGCACCCGGAGTGCACCCCCGTTGATCCTGGCCTTGATGCTGGCCATCCTCTGGTACGATGTTTCCCACAAGCGAAATGCCGCCGCTCCCTGGGTGATGGGTCTCTGCCGGTTTTTGATTTATCCTTTGGCCGCCTCGGCGGCTGGCTGGACTTGGAAGGACCCTCAGTTGGCCGGAGGCAGCGGGGTGGTGCCGTTGGTTTTATTTGCGCTCGGCCTCTATGCCTATGTGGTCGCTTTGACCTACACGGCGAAAGCGGAACGGGCGGTGGCCAGCGATCCAGCCGGCCGGGGACCGCTTCTGGTCTGGTTGTTGTTGGCGGTCCCCGGGGGGATCAATCTCTTTGTCGGGCCTTGGTGGGCCGGATTGCCGCTTTTGGGGTGGCTCCTCTTTGCCCGGGCCCTGCGTCAGCAGCGTCGCATTGACATCGGAAGGCTGGTCGGTTTGCTGTTGGCCGGGATGGTCTTGGTCGACCTGATGGCGGTTTGCCTGGTCGTCGGCGCCACTGGCCTTGTCCTGATCGCTCTGGTGCCGCTGAATCTCGCCCTGCAGCGCCTCATTCCAGCGACCTGAAACCAACTACCAGGTGGCTGGCAAGCCGGGCAGGGTCTCTTTGAGAATGCCGTGCAGCGTCTGTTTTTCAATGGCGGAGAGATAGGAGTAGGCGGGATTGGGGGTCTTCGTGTCGAGGGCCTGACCAAGCCGGAGATAAACGCCTTGTTTGAAAAGGTCCGGCAAGCCTTGAAAGACATTGCTGTAAATCATGTAACTGCACCGGTTTTTGAAAAGGCGGGTTTTTAGATCGAAATCCTTCAACGATAAACCGTTGCGGGTTTCCTTGCGGGTGGCGAGGAACTGTTCCTTGAACACAGGATCACCCTCGACGCCGCCTTTGGGAAGCGGCACTTCGTCGGCGAAAAGCAGATAGCGGATCAAAATGTCGGCCTGGGCTTCCAGCTCGCGGCGGTGGGGGGGGCGGAACTTGCCTCCTCCTTCCTCCAAAAGGGTCCGCGCCCGATAGGAGGCTTCCACGACCCGGTCAACAAAGCCTGCCTGATGCTCGTGGAGCAAATGGGCCAGGATGTCACTCGTGGCCACGGGATACAGGGAGACATCAAAGCGCTGGCCGGGTTCGTTGGGTAGGGTGGTCAGTTTGCCCTCATCATACTGTCCAATGAGGTTGCCCCAGTGTTCCTTGATTCCGCTTTGTCCGGTGACATGCCATCCCCCGAAGCGCTCACTGAAAGGGATGCCGTGCCCGGTTTGTTCAAGCCGAAAGGCCTTGAGGCTACCCCCGGTGGGGCCCGGGACGACCGATTTGATGACAATGCCCGGGACTTTTCCGGTGTCATCGCCGGCGTGGCAATTCATGCACCGGTTGGAGCGCTCCACGGTCGGAGGGGCACCGGAACGCGGCAGGTCAAAAATGTAAAAAATGCCCCCCAACTCCGGATCAAGAGAGACAATTTCGATGCGACCGCCGGGAATGTATCCCAGATAGATTTCTTCATTGAAATAGAGGGCCCGGGGATTGCGGGGGGAAATGAACCGGAGTTGCAGGCTCGTGGTGGAGAAGACCCACATCTGGGAGGCTGTGGGAATTTTGAGGTGCTTTAGGAGGCTGATGACACAGTTCTTTTCGGAACTGTAATCCAACGGCAACCGGCCGGCTTCCAGATCGGCTTTGATCCTGGTGAACGGATCATTCAAGGGGCGGGTCCAATAGGCGTGCTCCGGAGCCTTCAGATCGGCATAGTTGCTGACCCGCTCCTGGGCTTCGGCCCGCTCGCCGCCCATACCCAATGCCGCGGTCGCTGTCAAAAGCAGAACGAGTCGGGGGATTTTTCTGGCGCGAGCGGTTGCCATGGGGGACTCTTACGATCGTCATAAAACCGGGGAAGGCAACCCGCAGACTGCGCCGAGGTTGCGCCACTCCCTTTCCTGACCAGCCCCTGTCCCCCCATGAACGGGAATCCAGACCCTGAAGACAGCCCGATTTCTCCGTCTCCGCATCGTCGTCGGCCACGCTATGGAGGGAAAAATCCCCGGCGCTATGATCAAAAATACAAAGAATTGAACCCGGAAAAATATCCGGACACTGTCGCCAAGGTCATTGCTTCCGGAAAAACTCCGGCCGGGAGCCATTTGCCGATCATGGTGGCGGAAATTCTCGAAGCGCTGGATCCGCAACCGGGCCAAACGGGGGTTGATGCGACCTTGGGCTACGGAGGCCATGCCCGGGCGCTCCTCGCCAGAATCGTCCCGGGAGGCCGTCTCTACGGATTCGATGCCGATCCCCTGGAACTGCCAAAAACAGCCGCCCGACTCAAGTCCGCCGGGTATGGTGAGGATGTCTTCACTCCGGTGCTGAGGAATCATGCCGGTCTAGCCTCCTTTCTGGCCCAGACAGAGGCTGCCGGAGGGGTGGACTTCGTTCTCGCGGATCTGGGATGTTCCTCCATGCAGTATGACGAGCCGGGAAGGGGATTCAGCTACAAGCATGACGGGCCCCTGGACATGCGGTGGAATCCTTCCCGGGGACTGCCGGCCTCCACTTGGATCGAGAAATGCCCCGTGGAGCGGCTCGAGCAGGTTTTGTTGGACAATAGTGACGAACCTCTTGCCGGTGTCCTCGCCCGTTCCTTGGCCGGAGGCCGCTTTGAAACGACCCATGCCCTGGCCGGGGCCATTCGCAGGCTGCTCAAGGACAAGCTGGATTCGGAAGAATTGGAGCGAACGCTCAAGAGGGTTTTTCAGGCCGTAAGGATCAGCGTGAATGATGAATTCTCCTCTCTGGAGTCCCTGTTGCGAATCCTGCCGGATTGTTTGGTCCCGGGAGGGAGAGTGGCAATCCTCACCTTTCATTCCGGCGAAGATCGTCGGGTCAAGAAAGCATTCCAGGCAGGCCTGGTGGCAAAGGCCTACCGAGCCATCTCGCGGGATCCTTTGCGGGCGGGGAGTGTCGAGCGCCACGCCAACCCCAGGGCGATCCCGGCAAAATTGCGCTGGGCAGAAAAAAGTCGGGGCGAGTGAGTGATTGGGGACAGGTTCCTTTGCCTTTGTTAAATATTGATACTAAAAGATCTGAGACTGTTTCCTTAAAAGTGTCTAACAAATATTAACTTGGCATGATCCTTGCACTTGAAAAAAATCCTTGTGAAAAGAGAAATGCTCGCCAAAATGGCGCGGTCATTGAAGCGAGCTTGATCAGGTGCTTTATGGAAAGATGTTTTCGGTTGCCGGAAACGGTTCCGTGAAGCCTGAGCAGCCTCAACAACGAACAACCAAAAATCAGAACTCAAGCTAGAACCTTATGAAAAACCAACTCAAAGGAATCCTGGGCGCCGCTCTTGCGGTCGCAGCGATCCCCGCCTTCGGTGGCGAGCCAGCCTGCAAAGCGCCAGTCTGCGAAGCACCAGTCAGTCCTCTCTCCGGTTCCGTTTCCTTCGGCTACGAAACCACCTACATCTTCCGCGGTCAGGAATACGGCGACAACGCTCCCTGGGCAGGACTTGATGTCAACTACGCCGTTAACGACAAATTCAATGTCAACGCCGGCGTCTGGTACATCAACCCCACCAGCGGACTGCCAGGCTTCGATGAGTTGGACCTCTATGCCTTCGTTTCCACCGCAGTCGGCACCGGCACCCTGAGCGTTGGCGGCACCTACTTCGTCTACCCGGAACCGGGCGGCGACGCGGCTGAGCTTGGCCTCAAGTTCTCCCAGCCGATTGGCGACATCGTCGACCTTGGCTTCCAGTACTTCTATGACTTCACCGATGACGGTCATTACCTCGAGCTGAACGCCGGCAAATCCTTCGACATCACCGACAAGATCGCTCTTGGCGTGCTTGCCGGGATTTCCTATGGTGACAGCTACTACGGTGTCAGTGGTTTCAACCACACCTTCGCCCGTGCCACCGTCAGCTACGCGCTGTTCGACAACACCACTCTCTCCGCTTACGTCGGTGGCAACTTCGCCATGGACGATCTCGAAGCGATTGGTCAGGACAGCCTCATCCACGGCGGTGCGTCCATCTGCGTGACCTTTCCTTAATTGTTGAGGGTAGTTGGTTAGCTGCCCTTGTTTCTTCGAAGGGGTCTCCTGTCACAGGAGGCCCCTTTTTTTTGCCCTTTAGCCTCGGGAATCCCGGCCCCTCCGCCGATTTCATCTTGCGCCCGGCCTCTGCCGTGAGTATGAAACGAGTTTTCAGGGACACTCCCGGAACCAATCTTCATGAGTGACAAAATCACGCGCGCACTGATCTCCGTCTCCAACAAGGATGGCTTGGAGACATTGGTAAAAGCTCTCCATGAGCACGGTGTGGAAATTCTTTCCACCGGCGGCACCGCCAAATTCATCCAGGCTCTCGGAGTTCCCACTGTGGAAGTCGCCGATTTCACAGGGTTTCCAGAAATGTTTGAAGGGCGGATCAAAACGCTGCATCCCAAGATTCATGGAGGCATCTTGTTCCGGCGGGATGCCAAGGAACACGTCAAGCAGGCCCAAAAGCACGATATCAAGCGGATTGACCTGGTGGTGGTCAATCTCTACCCCTTTGAGGAAACGGTGGCCAAGGCCGGGGTTACTTTGGATGAAGCGATTGAGCAAATCGACATCGGCGGTCCGGCGATGTTGCGTTCCTCTGCCAAAAATCATGCCTCCGTGGCCGTGGTCGTCGATCCGGCCGACTATGCCACGGTGATCGGGGAAATGAATGACTCCGGAGGGGGAACCACCCTGGGGACCCGGGAGAGATTGGCGATCAAAGTCTTCCAGCATACATCGACCTATGACCGGGCCATCGCCGGGTATCTCAATGACCGGCAGACGACGGAACGTTCCTTTTCCGTTTCCCTGCCTTTGGAGCAGGATCTGCGGTACGGGGAAAATCCTCATCAGACGGCCGCACTGTTCGGTCGTTTCACGGAACTCTTCAAACAGATCCAAGGAAAGGCCCTGTCCTACACGAATGTGCTCGATATTGCGGCTGCGGCCGAGTTGATCCTGGAATTCAGGCGCCCTGCGGTGGCCATCTTGAAGCACACCAATCCCTGTGGGGTGGGAGCCGATAATGACGACCTTCGCCTTGCCTGGGAGAAAGCCTTCGAGACGGACCGGCAAGCCCCATTCGGTGGGGTCATCGTTTGCAGCAGACCCATGAACGTCAGTCTGGCACGGGTGATTGGGGAAATTTTCACCGACGTCATCATTGCTCCCGATTTTGAAGGGGACGCGTTGGCCATTCTGAAGAAAAAGAAAAATCTCCGGCTGATCCAAATGACGGAAGGCGTTCAAGCCGCTCTCAAGGAGTCGGTGGTCCGTTCCATCCCGGGTGGGCTGGTGGTCATGGACGCTGATCCGGTGGCCAAAGGCCTGGACCATATTGAGGAACGGGTCGTGACGAAGCGGCCGCCCACCGCGGAGGAGATCGAAGCCATGCGATTTGCCTGGCGGGTGGTGAAACATGTGAAGTCCAACGCGATCGTGTTCGCCACGTCCGACCGGACTCTCGGCATCGGCGCCGGTCAGATGGCGCGGGTCGACTCCTGCCGACTCGCTGTTTGGAAAGCCCAGCAAGCCGGGCTTGATCTGAAAGGCAGTGTCGTCGCGAGCGATGCCATGTTCCCGTTTCCGGATGGGCTGATTTCGGCTCTCGAAGCGGGAGCCACCGCAGCCATTCAGCCGGGCGGATCCATCCGGGACGAAGAGGTCATCGCGGCGGCCAATGAGCGGGAAGCGGCCATGGTCTTCACGGGCATCCGTCACTTTTTGCATTGATCCCGTCGTGGTGCCGAAGACCTACGAGGTTCGCCATTGCGGCGTCCTGCCCTCCGGCGAGGCGTTGCTTTCCTGTCCGCTCTGGAAGGAAGCGGAGCTGTTGACGGACTTTTGTTTTCCCTGGAACAGCGAAGTCCTGCCGCCCAGGACAGAATTCAAGGGATTGTGGGATGGAGAACGGTTTGGGTTCCATTTCGACGTGACCGATCACGACATTGTCATCGGAGAGGGGGACAGCCCTGGTTCCCGTGCCTTGGAATCGGATCGGGTCGAACTTTTCTGGGCCCGCGATGGGCACCTGGATCCCTATTGGGGATTCGAAATGAATCCGAACGGCGATGTCCTTGCCTATGAGGGGCGTTATCACAGGCAGATGAACTGGGATTGGCAGTGCCCGGATTGGCAAGTGGTTGCCGAACTTCGGCCCGATGGCTACAGGGTGGCCGGTTCCGTCTCGATTGAGGTGCTTCGGGAATGGGGAGTTTGGCGGGAGACATCGCAGGGCGGCGGGGAAACCATGACCGGCGTCTACCGTGGCGAATTTTCCCGCGGACCCGGCCTAACCGTGCGGCGGGACTGGATCAGTTGGGTGCATCCAGACACGGAGATTCCGGACTTTCATGTCCCCGCCTCCTTTGGCCGGTTTGTCTTTCATCCCGCCGGATGAAATGAGGAGAGCCGTCAGTTGCGTGGCTTGGGGACGGGGTTAAGCTTCTTCTGCGAAGCATGGGAATCTACAATCGTGACTACATGAAAGACAGTTCCGGGACCGGCAGGGGCCCGGGTTGGACGATTGTGGGGTGGTTGATCGCCCTCAATGTGGCTGTCTATGTGATCCAGCATCTCCTGCTCGACCAGACGAGCCCTGGAGGGGGATTCTCCCTTGGCGACCTGTTCAACGGGCGGTTTTACACCCTGGTGACCTCGTTGTTTGTCCACGCGGGGATCATGCACATCGTCTTCAACATGGCGATGCTGTTCTTTGCCGGGAAAGAACTGCTGGCGCGCGTCGGCCTGCGGCATTTCCTCTGGGTCTACTTCCTTGGCGGGATCTCGGGAACCGTTCTTGAGGCTGCGGTGACCGCCCTCCAAGGCTATAACGTGAATCAGATCGGGGCTTCAGGTGCGATCATGGCCTTGATCTGTGCCTTGGCGACCTTGATCCCATGGCATCGGTTCAGCTTTTTGTTTTTCTTCGTGATTCCGGTGACACTCACCATGCGGACTTTCGTGATGGTGCTGATCGGATTGGACCTGGTGTTGGGACTGATCGGTGTTTTCAGTGCCTCGACGGAATCCCTGCTGGGGGGGAAAGTGGCTCATTTTGCCCATCTGGGCGGCGCTTTCTGGGGTTTGTTTTATGGTTGGGTGATCTTGGGACGGTTGAATCGTGGTCAGAAAAGAAAAAATGCCGGACTGAAACTGGTGCCCCGGACCGAGGGGGAACCGTCTCAGGATCTTGGCCGATGGGAAGGCATGTTGCAGCCCGTTCCGGATTCGGACAATGCCAAGAAGGAAATCGGGAAGGAACGCCGCTCGCACGGGACGGGGCACTCCATGGATTCTGCAGTGGATGCCATTCTGGACAAAATGTTGGCAGAAGGTCCGAAAAGCCTGACGGATGACGAACGCAAGGTTCTGGAAGAGGAGAGCCGTCGACTTGCCGAACGACGCCATGGAAAATAAAGGTGACTGACAATGCGTAAGAAAGTGGCCAAACCTTTCCACCCGGCGGTGCGGATCGGCCTGACGGTTCTTTCCGTTCTGGCATTTCTGGCCCTGCTGGTTGGCAGCGCCCGTCTCGGGGTGGTCATGGCTTTGCAGGATCTGCCCGATTCCGCCCGGCACAAAAAGGGATACCAGGCCGGCGTGGAACTGAGGGCGGGCCAGGACGGTGGCGCCTTATATTTTGCGGAATCAGTGCAGGCGCTGCGGGACTTCTATTTCCGCTATCCCAGCGAGGACGCCCGTCAAAAAGCCGAGGCAGAATCCCAGGGAATTCGCCGGGTTTTTGGGGAGACCAAGTTCCGCACCATTCGGCAGGATGCGGATTGCCTTCTGGTGGAGGTGCTTTCAGGACCCTTTACCGGAGAATTCTGGTTTCACCAAAGCCAGCTCCCGGAGCCCGATCGGTCAAAACCTTGACCCCTCGAAAATTCGGTGGCGGGAACGTTGTCACTGAGTTATAGTGAATTCTCATGTTTTCCCAGAGCCGAATCCGAATTATTCGCTCGATTTTCGACGCATCCGCCCGCGCCTGATTCCAGTGTGGTCGATGGATGCGTCCGGCTTCCCGGCGCGCTGTGTTCTTGCGACGGGAACGGTCTATCTCCGTCAAGACTCTCCGCGTTCCTCTATTCCGCTCTTCCAGATACCCTTTTTATGAATCCTCCCGGCAAAACGGTCTTCCTTTATGACACCACCCTGCGTGATGGCACTCAGGGGGAGGGGGTCAATTTCAGCTCGCTCGACAAACTGCGTATCGCCCAAAAACTGGATGAGTTCGGCATGGATTACATCGAAGGCGGTTGGCCAGGCTCCAATCCCAAAGATGAGGAATTCTTCGAGGAAGCCGCCAAGGTGACGTGGAAACACGCCAAGATCGCGGCATTCGGCAGCACCCGGCGCAAGGGCATCGCGGTGGAAGACGATCCTCAAGTGGCAACGCTTCTAGCGGCGAAAACGCCGGTGGTGACCTTTTTTGGGAAGAGTTGGCGACTCCATGTCACTGAGATCCTGGGGACCACGGAAGAGGAAAACCGGGCCATGATCCGGGACACCACGGCCCACCTCAAAGCCCACGGGCGTGAAGTGATCTATGATGCGGAACATTTTTTTGACGGCTACAAGGATGATCCGGCGCACGCCCTCTCGACTCTCCTCGCCGCCAAAGAAGGCGGGGCGGACATGGTGGTGCTCTGCGACACAAACGGCGGAACCCTGCCGCATGAGATTGAAGAGATCACCCGTGTGGTGATGGAACAGCTCGCCATGCCGGTCGGGATCCATCCGCATGATGATTGTGGGTTGGCGGTCGCCAATGCGCTGGCTTCCATCCGGTCAGGAGCAACCCAGGTCCAGGGCACGATCAACGGCTACGGAGAGCGCACCGGCAATTGCAACATCACCAGTGTGATTCCGAATTTGCAGCTCAAAATGGGACTTCCGGTGGTCGAACGTCTCGACCAGCTGACCGCGCTTTCCCATTTTGTGGACGACCTCGCCAATTGTGCGCACAACGTCCGGGCTCCCTTTGTGGGGGCCACCGCCTTCGCCCACAAAGGCGGCATGCACGTCAATGCGGTGCAGAAAGTGGCCCGCAGTTTTGAACATATCGAACCGGGGGTGGTGGGCAATCACCAGCGGATCCTGGTTTCGGAACTGTCAGGTCAAAGCAATGTCCTCATGAAGGCCGCCGAACTCGGGATCACTCTGGAAAAGGGGAGCGCCGCGGTGCGCGACGTCCTCCAAAAATTGAAGGATCTGGAGCGTGAAGGGTACGAGTTCGAGGCGGCGGAAGGTTCGTTTGAGCTGCTCATCCGCAAAACCCTGCTCGGTGCCGAACACGCTCCCTTTTTTGACCTTCAGGAGTATCACTGCAGTTTCCGGCGTGACGGGAAACGGGATTACGAAAGCTGTGTCGCCACCGTCAAAATCACTGTTTCGGGGGAGGAGATCTACACCGTGGCCGAAGGGGATGGTCCGGTCAACGCGCTTGACGGAGCCCTCCGCAAGGCGTTGCGGTCGGCCTATCCGGTCATCGACGGCATGGCTCTGGAAGATTACAAAGTCAGGATCATCGACGGGCACATGGGGACGGCGGCAAAAACCCGGGTCCTCATCGTCAGCGGAGCCAATCACGCGACCTGGAGCACGGTCGGCGTTTCCTTCAACATCATTGAGGCAAGTTGGCGGGCTTTGGTCGACAGTGTGGAGTATTTCCTGCTCCGGGAAGGCGTCACCCCGCCTTCTGGTTCTTGACGCATCATGAAGTGGATCACCCGTCGTGCCGTTTTCCGGATGGGAGGAGCGGGTGCTCTCGGCAGTGGCCTGCTGGCATATGGCTGGGGGCCCGGACGATCCCTGGTGGTCGAACGGGTTGATGGCCCTTTGCGCAGCGGGCATGGCCATTTGGATGGCTTGAGGATTTCCGTCCTCTCCGACTTTCACCACGACGACTACGGCAGCGCCGCCCTCGTTGAGGAAGCGGTCGAGGCCTCGAACGCCTTTGATCCTCATTTGGTTCTGATGCTGGGAGATTACGTGAGCGAGGATCCCGGGGTGATGGATCTGCTGGTTCCTTTGTTCCGTCCTCTCCGTGCCAGGTTGGGAGTGTTCGGCATTTTGGGCAATCATGACCACACTTATGGACCCGATGAGATTGTTCACCGTCTCCAGAAAGGAGGGATCGAAGTTTTCCGAAACCGGGCCCGTCAGTTCAGCTATGGAGGAGGATCGTTCTCGGTTGCCGGGATGGAAAGCCACTGGATGGGGCGTCCCAACTGGCCGGGATTGCAAGAGGCGCTCCCGGAAAACGATCCTGTCATTCTCTGTTGGCACGAGCCGGATACTTTCGCCCGTACCCAAAAAGAGCCGCGACTGGCTCTGCAATTGTCAGGACACACCCATGGAGGGCAGATATGCGCGCCGTGGGGGCCGTTGAGGCTGCCACGCTTCGGAAAACGCTACGTCAGGGGCCTCTTCGAAGAGTCCGGGACAGGGTTGTATGTTTCGAGAGGACTGGGAGTCCTCGACATTCCGATCCGTCTGTTTTCCCCACCAGAAGTGACCTGTATCACCCTGAAGGCAGCTCCAACCGCTGCGGTCTGAATTTTTTTGAATCGGTAAATACTCCGGCCAATTGCCTTGCGTTGCAGGCCGTTCCATCGCACGATGAGGTTCTCGTGGTCCCGACTCAGGGACCGGTTGGATTCTTTCCCGGACTCATCATGAATGTATTGGCCGTGACCATTTTGGTGAGCGTCGCTTTTGCCGTCTTTTTCGTGCTGATGTTCCTTTCCCAGCGGGGCGGGCGTTCCGGCGGTGCGGGAGGGGAGAGGGATGCCTTGCTCCCCTTGGATGATGACGATGAAGAGAATCCCTGATCCAGGGGAAAGGGGCATTGGTTTGGACCTTGTCGTCGGCTTGGGAACGTATTTTTCGTGCAGAGTTTTTTTACAGTTGAGGCGTCCACGGGTGTGGTCGAAACGTAAAACCTTTCAAACCCACCTCATTGGTTCTTTCCCGCTATGTCGGCCACCGCTACCACCTCACTGAAACAACGCATCGAATTCGACGACGGCATCGTCCGGAAATTTCTCATCGCTTCCATCACCTGGGGGGTGGTCGGGATGTTGGTGGGGGTCATTGTCGCCTACCAGTTGAATTTCTGGAAGATGAACGGGAAGTTCCTCGAGACCCTCACCGGGGGGCTCTTCAAAGGGGAGGGCTTGCAGTATATCACCTTCGGCAGGCTCCGTCCCCTGCATACCAACGCCGCGATCTTCGCGTTCGTCGGGAACATGATGTTCGCCGGCATTTACTACTCCACACAGCGGCTCTGTCAGGCCAGGATGGCTTCGGACCTGCTCTCGAAGATCAATTTTTGGGGTTGGCAGCTTATCATTGTGGCGGCCGCGGTGACATTGCCGGCCGGCCTCACTCGGGGCAAAGAATACGCGGAACTGATCTGGCCGATCAACCTTGCGGTGGTCGTCATTTGGGTGGTTTTCGCGGCGAACTTCTTCCTCACCCTGCATCGGCGGAATGAGCCTTCGCTTTACGTGGCCCTCTGGTTCTACATCGCCACCATCGTCACGGTGGCCATGCTCTATATCGTCAACCATCTCTCCATTCCCACCAGCCTGACCCACAGCTATCCGGTCTTCGCCGGGGTGCAGGACGCGCTGGTCCAATGGTGGTACGGGCACAATGCCGTCGCGTTCTTCCTCACGACGCCCATGCTGGGCATCATGTATTACTACCTGCCGAAAGCGGTCAATCGTCCGGTCTACTCCTACCGCCTGTCGATCATCCACTTTTGGTCGTTGGTGTTCCTCTACATTTGGGCGGGACCTCACCACTTGCTCAACACGGCCCTGCCGAAATGGCTCCAGATGCTCGGCATGTTCTTCAGTCTCATGCTCTGGGCTCCATCCTGGGGCGGGATGCTGAACGGCCTCCTCACTCTCCGGGGTGCCTGGGACAAATTGCGCACCGATCCCGTCGTGAAGTTCTTCGTCGCTTCGGTCACGTTTTATGGCATGTCCACTTTCGAGGGGCCGCTCCTGTCGATCCGGGCCGTCAATGCCGTTTCCCATTACAGTGACTGGGGTATCGGCCACGTTCACTCCGGCACGTTGGGCTGGAACGGATTTTTGGCCGCAGCCATGTTCTACTGGATGGCTCCGCGCCTCTGGAAAACCAAGCTTTGGTCGGTCGATTTGGCCAACCTTCACTTCTGGATCGGTCTGGTGGGCATTTTGCTCTACGTCTCGTCGATGTGGGTGTCGGGCGTGACGCAGACTTTGCTGCTCAACCAGACCGATCCAACCGGCACTGTCACCAAATACGCGGAGTTCGCCGCCACCGTGGACAAAGTGAACTGGCTCATGCTGACCCGCGCCATTGGGGGGACCCTCTACCTGGTGGGCTTCCTACTCCTCGCCGTCAACATCTGGATGACGGCACGGTCCGGTGTGGCGACCAACGAAACCCGGGAAGTCTTTGTCGATCCAACCTCGAAAAAGGACCGCATGCGGTGGGGCGAGGTCTTCAAAAATGACCCGGTGGCCTACACCTGCTGGGCTCTGGCTTTTTATATCCTGTGGCTGTTCCTGCCTCCTTTCGCCAACATTGCGGCCTTCCTGGTCGGCTCGGCCCTGGTCGTCATGGCCGCCAAGCAGTTCTTGAAGGGGGGGCACTCCTGGTCGCACTGGTACGACCGATTGTTGGAAAACTACCTGCCGTTTTCGGTGCTTGTCCTGCTTTCGGTGGTCATTGGTGGTTTGATCCAGATCGTTCCCACCGTGGTGGTCACCAAGGCTCAAAACCTGGAAGACCGGGTCCAGAAGGTCTATTCCCCGCTGGAATTGGCGGGACGGGACATCTACATTTCGGAAGGCTGCTACAATTGCCATTCCCAGATGATCCGCATGCTGCAGGAGGATGTCCGCCGCTATGGGGACTATTCCCGGCTGGGCGAATCCATTTACGATCATCCTTTCCAATGGGGATCCAAACGAACGGGGCCGGATCTCGCGAGAGAATCGGGCAAGCGTTCCGATGACTGGCATTTCCGGCACTTCCTGGATCCCCGCTCCATGAGCACCGGCAGCCGTATGCCGGCCTACCCGTGGTTCACGGAAAAGAAGACCGACATCAACGCGTTGCCCAAGAAAATTGCGGTGCTCTCCCAATTGGGGGTTCCGTATGAAGCGATGACCAAGGATGTCATTCTGGACAAGGCCCAAAAGCAGGGACTCGAGATCGCCGAACGCCTCGTCAAAGCGGGCGTGGATTTCCAAGCCCCGGAAGGCACCGCCCAGCCTGCGAACGATCAGGAAGCCATCGCTTACCTTGCGGACAAGCAGGTGGTCGCGATCATTGCCTACCTTCAGAGATTGGGCACCTACGACCCGGTCGACAAAGTGAAGCCATTCCAACCGACCAGTCCGGTCACTCCCGGGATTCCCGATGGATTCCGCAAATTGAACACTTCCACAGCCTCCGGCGCGGCGGAGGTTTCCGTGGTTCCCTGACCCGTCCGCTCCTTTTTTCCATTCGCCCACCCAGATGTTCAAACGCGTCATCCTTGAAGATTGGAGTTCGCTCGTTCCGGTGATTGCTTTTGCGGTCACTGCGGCGGTCTTCATCATCATTCTCATCCGCACGCTGGGCATGAAGCGGATCGAGGCCGAGCGCATCGCCCGGCTGCCATTTGAACCCAACGAACTGCCCGAATCTCACGAAACCGCAGAAGGTTCCGACACTCTCCGATGAACGAGTCCAACTCCCAACAACCAGGGCCAGGAGTCACCCTCCGCGACCATTCCTACGACGGCATTCAAGAGTATGATCAAAAGCTGCCGAATTGGTGGCTGTTCACACTCTACATCATGATCGTGTTTTTCATCTGCTACTGGATCGTCTACTACAACACGACTTGGTTAAAATCAGATGCTGAAAAAATCGACATTTACATGGCCAAGCTCACCGCGCTGCGTGAGTCCGAGCTGGAAAAAATGGTCGCCTCCCTGACGGACCAGGCGCTCTGGGAGAAATCCCGCGAACCGGCCATCGTGGAGCAGGGGAAAGCCATTTTCCTGGAAAAGTGCCAGGCCTGTCACGGACCGGATCTTTCGGGCTTCCTCAATGGCGTCAAGTTGCCGGGGGAACCTCTCAACGATGCGACCTGGAAGTATGGTGGCGAACCGCTCAAGGTCTTCAACACCGTGACCAACGGGTCCCCCAATCTGGCTTCCGGCATGATTCCGTGGAAAACTCAGTTGAGCACCACCGACATCATGAAGGTCGTTTCCTTTGTGCTGAGCCATCACGAACCTCCCAAATAGCGCTTCTTTCGATTCCCACCGGTTTCGCCCTCCTTCTCCCCCCACTTCTGCCCGAAGGTTCCCGATTCGGGCTCGATAGATGAGCAAACCTTTCAAAAAGCCCAACCTCGATTCTGTTACCACAATCAATGAGGATGGATCCCATTTCACGCTTCATCCGGCGGATGTCCGTGGTCGGTTCGCCCTCTGGCGGCGGATTCTTGGGGTGCTCATGCTCGCGGTCTATGTCGCCCTTCCCTGGATTCCCATCAATGGGTTCCCCGCGGTGTTTTTCGACATCGCCCACCGCCGGTTCCATCTCTTTGGATTGACCTTTGTGGCGGAGGATCTTCCGCTGGCGTTTTTTGCCATTTCGGGACTCGGCTTCAGCCTGTTCTACCTCACCTCGCTCTTTGGCCGGCTCTGGTGTGGCTGGACCTGCCCATACACCGTCTTTCTGGAACACATTTACCGACGAATCGAGCGGTGGGTGGATGGGGATGCCACGCAGCGCCGGGCGCTCGATCGTCGGGCTTGGGACCGCGACAAGATGGTGCGAAGAGTCGTCAAGCACACCCTTTACCTCCTCAGTTCGGCTCTTATCGCCCACATTTTTCTTTCCTACTTCGTTTCCCTGCGAAGTCTCTACGAATACATGCAGGCGTCGCCCTTTGAACATTTCACCAGCTTCTTTGTGGTCGCGTTTCTGACCGGCGCCCTGTATTTCTCCTTCAGTTGGTTTCGCGAGCAATTCTGCATCATTCTGTGCCCCTACGGCAGGATTCAGTCGGCTCTGACCGATGACAACACCGTGGTCATCGGCTATGACC
The DNA here is from genome assembly GCA_024233005.1 of Akkermansiaceae bacterium. Taxonomy (GTDB): domain Bacteria; phylum Verrucomicrobiota; class Verrucomicrobiia; order Verrucomicrobiales; family DEV007; genus JACKQE01. The sequence continues at coordinate 20,089 of JACKQE010000010.1, forward strand.
AGAAGCGCGGCGAGCCCAGAGGAAAGGCCAGTGATCCAACCAATGGTTCCTGCATTGATTGCAACCGCTGTGTCCAGGTCTGCCCGACTGGAATCGACATCCGGAACGGCCTGCAGATGGAATGCATCGGCTGTGCCGCGTGCATTGACGCCTGCGATGAAGTCATGACCAAGCTTTCCCGGCCCCGGGGCTTGGTTCGGTATGATTCGCTGAACGGTCTGGCTGGAAGAAAAACCCGGCTGGTGAGACCCCGGACGATTCTTTACACCGGACTGCTGCTGCTCGGCTTGCTGGTCTTGACGTTGTTTCTGCGGGGCATGCACACGGCCCGGGTCGATATCTCCCGGATGACCGGGAACACCTACTACCTCGATGGGACCACCCTGCGGAACCAATACACGGCGCGCCTGCTGACCAAGCGGGATGTGGAAACCACCTTCAGTGCCAGCCTTCGTGGCGCTCCCGACGGGGCCAAACTCTCCGGCTTTGAAACGCCCGCCGCTCTGCCTCCCTATTCGGAGGCAGAACGCCCGTTTTTCATCCAGTTGCCTGCCGGGGATTACCAGGGACCTTTCTCTGCCGAAGTCGTCTGGAAAGTCAGCCCGGGCGATTTTGAAATGGTCACCAAGGTCAGCTTTCTCGGACCGAGTCTTTATCGATTGAATGAAATGCTGAAGCCCGGCTCACCTGACACCAAGGCGACCAAGGAGGGGAAGCCATGATTCGCTGGCTTCGCGAGCACCCCTGGATCTGGGTCGTGGTTGGTTTCTGTGCCATGCTTTGCGCTTGGACGGCGCTCTTTTATCTGGTCAACACCTATGGGCCGACTCCGATGCTTCCGGGGGAAACCCTCCCGGGACCGCAGACCTCGGTGCATCCAAAATGATCGCCTTTGACCGCGCCGATACCTTGGCCGGGGCTTTTGTTGCCGGGTTGGTGACCAGTGTCCACTGTGTCGGCATGTGCGGATTGTTCACCTGCGGCCTCGGATTGTGCTCAGGGCAGGGCAGGCTGACGTCCTTGGTGGGATACCACGGGGCACGCCTCGGAGCCTATCTCCTTGTGGGGATGATCGCTGGGGCTCTCGGCTTTTTTCCCGTCACGCGATGGCTCACCCCGGTTCAGGGGCTGGTGCCATGGCTCCTCGCCTTGATGCTGCTGGCGGTGGCCTTCGGCTGGGAACGCTGGCTCGGCGCCGCCAAGCTGCCCATGTGGTTTCGCGGACACTTTTCCCGGATCGTGCTGCCCGGTGGCGGCGCCGCCCCGCGCGGCTGGATTGTCGGTGGACTGACTCCCTTGTTGCCGTGCGCCCCCCTCTACGCCCTGTTCGCCGTTTGCCTGGCAACCGGTTCGGCCGTGCGGGGGGCGGAGTTGGGTCTGGCATTCGGCATGGGAACGGTGCCTCTCTTGTGGGCTGGCCAGTTTGGCTGGGGTGCGCTCGCCAACCGCAACCAGTCGGGCCAGCTGAAGTGGATCCAAAGAGGGCTCGCCCTGGTGGCTGCGGGAGTCTTGATGTGGCGTTTCCGTGGAATGCTGCCCTGGGTGGAAGGTCCCGCCGCCTGTTGTCACGAGTGAAGTCAGCCGCTCAGGCGGCTTCGGAGGGCAGTGAGATGGTCACTGCCGCGCCCCCTTCCACACGATTGCGAATCCCCACGGTGCCCCGATGCAGTTCCACGGCTTCTTTGGCCAGGCAGAGGCCCAGGCCGGTGCCCTTGCGTCCAGTGGCTTCATGCTTGAGAGAAAAGAAGCGCTCAAAGGCTCTGGTCAGCGCGTAGTCGGGAAAGCCCGGACCCGTGTCTGAGACCGTGAGACAGATCCAGGGGGCTTCGGATGAGGATTCTCTCGTCAGGGTGACCGTGAGCGTGCCTCCCTGCGGAGAGAAATCAACCGCATTGGAGAGAACATTCCGCAGCGCCAGCCCCAGCACCAGCGAGTCTCCATTCACCATGGCGGGCTCGTCAAGACCGTGGGAGGAAAGCGCCATGCTTTTTCCGGTGCATCGCGGTGTGATCAAAGAAAGCTCCTCCCTCGCGAGCGCGGCGAGATCCACCGGCTCACGATGGTCCAGGTCCTGTCGCGTCTCCAGGGCGGCGAGGCGCAACAGCCCCCGGATCAGTGCATCGCAACGCTCGGTCTCGGCGCGGATGTTGGCGAGAAACCTTCCGCGCTTCTCCTCGGGCATCGACGCCTCGGTGAGCAATTCCGAAGCCCCCCGAATCGCGGCGAGAGGGCTTTTTAATTCGTGGGTGAGCGCTTGCACGTAGTTCTCCACATACTGGCGCCCCTCCAGTTCGAGGCGCATTTCTTCCACCGCATCGCGGAGGAGCCTCAATTCCGCATGACCGGCCGCGGGGCGGGTCACGGTTCGCACGCCGTTGCGCACACTGCGGGCATAGGAGGTCAGGGATCCGATGGGACTGACCAGCCAATACGTCCAAAGGGCGCCCAGCACCGTGATTACTGCTGCGGCTCGGAGGGCTGCCCAAGTCAGTCGATCCCGCGTTTCTTCCGCGAAGGGCGCCATGGCTGTTTCTGAACGCATCACGGTGAGGACTCCAATGATGTCGCCTTGCCAAGTCACCGGAGCCGCGACGTGGAAAACGGTGGTGCGGGGGTCGTTCGGATCGGTTCGGCTGGCCCTGGCGCCATAGCCGCCTTTGATCGTGAGCCGGTAGTCCCGGTATCCGGAAAAGTCCTGACCCTCCCTCAGGCCTTCCGAATCAAACACCACGAGCCCGTTGGCATCCAGGACATAGATCGATGTCGCAATCCGGTTCTTCACCAGAGCATAGATGTGTGCCTCGAATTCCCTGCGGTTGGCGTCACGGAACGCGTTCCGGAACCGCTCCGGCTTGATCCGACCATCGACAATGTCTTGTTCCAGGAGCGAGGCCAGCAAATGGGCGGTGTCCACCAGGGGCTCTTCCGCCGCTTGGGAATACTGGCGACCCACATCTTCCAAGGTGACTTGCCGCATCCAAAAAAAGGTCCCTCCGGCGATCACAAAGAACCCGAGAATGATCAGAAGGGTAAGTCTCATCCGGCTTCAGAGATCCTCCCGCAGACTGTATCCGGTGCCCCGGTGGGTCACGATGGGATCAAAATCGGGGACCGCCTCGCGCAGTTTGGCGCGGAGCGACTTGATATGGGCATCCACGGTGCGCTCCATGGCTGCCTCTGGTTCATCCCAGACCAGATCCATCAATTGCTCGCGAGTGTAAACCCTTCCCGGGTGCTTCAGGAGCACGGTCAGAATCCGGAATTCATAGCGGGAAAGCGTGAGCGCCTGACCGGAGACAAGGACCCTCATTTTATCGGCATCGATCTCAATGGGACCATGCCTCTGGGATGATTCGGGGAGGGGAGTGGTCGCGGTCCGATCGGTGGCCGTTCGGCGCAGAATCGCCCGGATCCGGGCGACCAATTCCCGGGGGCTGAAGGGCTTCACCACATAGTCATCGGCCCCGATTTCCAAGCCCACGATGCGGTCGATTTCTCCTTCCCGCGCCGTCAGAAAGAGCACCGGAGTGGTTGCTCGACGCCGGATTTCCCGGCACACGTCAAATCCGGACTGGTCTGGCAACCCCACATCCAGGACCACAAACCCGGGAGCTGCGTGGTCAAAGGCTGCCAAGGCCTCCCGACCGGTGCCGGCATGGACGACGTCAAAACCTTCCGTCCTGAGCGCATATTCGATCGTCTCGGCGATGGAAGGTTCGTCTTCCACGACGAGCACAAGGCATGGAAAGGATCCCGGCATCTGGGGACGGGGTGGGCATCCGGACTCAGCCCCGGGACGGAAGTTTTGGTGGCAACAGCTTGGGATTGTAGCGCTCCCCGGGAGTGAAGACGAAGCCTGGATTGGAGGAGATCACCTCGTAACGTTCGAGTAGAAACTCCGGCAGCATCAGGTTGGAATTGGGGTCGTAGACTTTGTCCCCGGTATAATGCCCAAAAAGGCGGTATTCGTAGTTGTGGTCGAAACCATGCCGCTGACCAATCGGGCCCTCCTCGGCGAGACGATCGGGCGTTTTGCAACGAGTCTCATTGATCACGGTGAGTTTGGCCTGGGACCAAGGCTCCCCGGGACGCCTCAGATACCCCCAGAAACGAGTCCCTTCAGTCCACCAGCGCCGCCCCACGTAATAATCTCCGGGGGGTTCGGCCGCGATCTGGGCGACCCGTTGCGCCATCATGGGGGAACTGCCCGCGGCTTGTCCGGTCGCGCAGGAGTTCAGGGCGGACAGCGGAAGACCCAGCGCCAAGGCGAGCAGGAAATGATGCCAGGACAGATAGGACGGTCGGGACTCCTCGCGGTTGATCATAAGCGGTCATTGATCGCACAAAACCGGCGCCTTGTCATGGGGCATTTTTTGACCGCCAGCCCCGTTCCCGCCGCCGCCGGGCTCAGAGCGCACGGCCGGTTGCCGCTCTGCGGATGCGGTGACAGAGGCCCTGGTCGGACTTCAATTCATCGATGATTTGCTCGATGCCGCGCAAGGTTCCGGCGCTGATGTGGTGTTCCATCCCTTCCACATCATGGTGGGCGGTTTCCGGTTCAATGCCGAGGAGGTCGAGAAACTCCGCCAGAATCGCATGGCGTTTGATGATTCTGCGGGCGAGGCGCTCGCCTTCCTCCGTCAGGGTCAGGCCGCGGTATTTCTCATAGACCACGAGGCCTTTTTCATCCAGGCGGCGGGCCATGTTGGAAACGCTGGGCGGGGCGATCCCCAGGGTGGTTGCCACGTCCGCCACCCGCGCGTAGCCCTTGGTATCGATCAGCTCCAGGATCTTTTCCAGATAGTCTTCGACGGCGACCGATTCCTTGGCGGTGGTGGGGGACTCGGGCATGGGACAGAATGATCCGATGAAAGACCGGGCCGGGCAACTGAAACCTCACCTTGCACAAAGGGCGGGGGATGATAGGGTGAAGGGTTGTCAAAACGTGAACATCGTTTGATCGAGAATCGGGGGCGTCCTGGTTTCGACTGGTGATTGGAACGGTTGGCTGCATGCCGAGGTTGATCGGTTGGCCTCGTAAAAAGCCGGTCAAAACAATAAACGCGAACGAAGAACCTGAACTTGCGTTGGCAGCCTAATTAGGTTGCCCGTTCCCCGGCGAATGTCTGTTACGTCGGGGGACGCCACTTAGCAGACTGGCCCTCCTCCGGGCATCCGGGAGGCTGGCGAGAGGTTACAGGATGATCGGAGGGAAGGGATTCCGCCTGTCGAAGCCCCAGCTCCTAAATTCAAAGATCAGGATATGCATGTAGACGCTGACCCGGATGGTTATCAGGACAGGGGTTCGATTCCCCTCGCCTCCACCACTTTCAAAAGACCTGCAACTGGCTGAGGAAAAGCTGGCTGCAGGTCTTTTTTGTGGAGGGAGGTTGGATGAAAATGGCGGAGGGAAAGGCCTGACCGCCACCGGCGCGGCTGCGGTCGCAGAACCCTCGATCAAAGGAGCCCCGATCGTTGGATTTCCTCCCACCAGAATCAGTTTGATACGCACCCGGTGCTTATCAGAAATTGGAAAAAACAAGGGCGGCAGAATCTTGAGTCTCATGGGAGGCAACAAGCGTTCCCTTTTCTCTGTCAACCGGCCGCCAGATCCCGTATCGTTTGGCTATTTGGTACAACTGGGATCACTGAGTAAAAGGAAGTCGAACCAATCAACAAGTCCATGGCCCGCTGGATCTTCAACCGTCCTGTTGAATGCAGTGACCCGCACGAACGGCGGGTCGCCGAATTGCTCAAGAAACTTGGCAAGGGGTGGACGATTCGCTGGGGGTTTTACTACCGTGACAATGCGGGCGTCCTCCGGGAGGGGGATTTCCTGATCTTCGGCCCCGACTGCGGGCTTCTGGTTCTGGAGGTCAAGGGGGACCGGTTCCGGGCGTTTGGTCCGACCGGTCGCTGGGAAGGGGATCCGACGACCAATCGGGATCATCCGCTCTATCAGCTCGATCAGGAACATGCGGCGGTGATCCGTGAACTCGAGGAAAATGACCCGACATGGCATCCGGTGGCCAAGGCCATCTGTCTGCCGAATGATTGCATTCCCGAGGGGCAGAAGACCTGGCATGGATTGCCTCGGGAGGTCTTCATCGATCGGAAGGACCTGTCCCGGTTTTTTCCGGCTTTTCAGCGCTGCTTCGAGCGGCCAGTGCCATCGGAGAAGCTCGAACGGCACCGCCGGGCCTTCCTCAAAGTATACGCGAAGGGCACCTCTCCGGAGGAAGTGCACGCTTTCATCGACCAGAACGAAGCCATCTTCCGGCGGCAGTTCACGGCCAGCTACGGGATTCTCGATCTGGTGAGCGGCAACCGCCAGTTGCTGGTGGAAGGAAGGAGTGGGTCCGGCAAAACCTGGCATGCCATCGAAACCGCCCGGCGTTTCGCCCAAGCCGAAGGGGCCGATTCCGGAAAGGAGGTGTTGGTGCTGTGCTACAATCTTGCCTTGGGACGACTCCTGACAGACCTGGTGGCGCGTCAGCCGTTGGAACGTGGCCGGATCACGGTGTTTCGTTGGGAGGATCTGGCAGAGTCGATCCTTAAAGCCTGTGGCCTGCCGTGGGAACCACCCGGTCCGGAGACGGACAAGGCGGCCAAGATGGATTTTTATGATGTCCAACTGCCGGGGCTGCTACTGGAGTGCATTCGGGATCCGGTCTTGGCTGAGCGCTTGCCGAAGTATGATGCTCTGGTGGTCGATGAAGCTCAGGATCATGACACTGCCTTCGCATCGGCCCTGGGAGAACACGATTCCGGCCTCTGTGGATGGTGGACGATTTATTGGAGCCTGATCCGGGAATCGACCGCGGCACCGATGGCGTTCTTTTATGATCCTGGCCAACGGCCCCCATTCCGAGGTGGGGAAGGCTTTCAACCTGGGGAATTGATGCGGCGTCTCAGCCAACCGGCCCACGTGCGCCTGCCCCAGGTGCTGCGTTACACCCGGCCGATTTTCCGGTTTCTGCTCGGCCTGAATTCCGCGGGGACCCATGACTTGCTCCATGAGATGGGGCAAGTCGATGATCTTCCCGAGGGGCCCGAGGTGGAGTTCTATGAAAGAGGGGACTCCGACGAATCCGTGACGGCCCTCGTGGAAGGAGTGCTGAACGATTGGGAGCAGCGCGGCTACTGCCGTCCCTGCGATGTCCTGGTGCTTCATTTCCGCTCGGATCTCGCTGCCAGTCCTTTGGGACTCTGTGAATCTTTGGCGGGATACCGTCTGGTCGACTATCTGGTGCCGGCGGAAGACGCCGGAAAGAAAGAAAGGATCATCCGTCACACGTCGATCAACAAGGCCAAGGGGCTGGACGCGATCGGGGTGATCATGGTGGGATTGCCGCCGTTCCCTCAACTGACCCATCCGGATCAACAGTTTGCGTATTTCATGGGAGCGAGCCGTGCCAAACAGCTCCTGGCGGTGATTCACGGGTGAATCTCGCGATCCTGGCGGAGTCTCTTTTTCACGTGTGCGATGGCTCTGTTGCCGCGGGAAGCTCCCTGGACGACTTTTGGCGGCGCGGGTTATTGGATTCGTCCCGGTGTTGGCAATCGGGATTGGTGGTTCACAGGATGGCAAGTCCAGCAGTAAATCTGCGAAGGGCTGACCATTGAAGGGGAAATGTATCATGAGACGCCCCAGGAAATCGGCGGATCCTCCGATACGGTTCTGAACTTGGGCGGAATCCTTGATCTGGTTGAGCTCTCCCACCTTTTGTTCTCCGCAGGAGACACGGTTCAAGGTCCGGATGCATTCAAAGCCTATTTGGCATTGCCGTTCACCTTCGGTCCTGAGGAGTGGTGCGAGGGGTGCGAGGGGTGCGAGGGGTGCGAGGGGTGCGAGGGGTGCGAGGGGTGCGAGGGGTGTCCTGCAAGGACGTCGTCCTGATCAATCTGCTGTCCGGCGGTTCCGTTTTTCGGATCGAAAGTGCTTCCCTCATGCGGGCTTTGGTGCCGGGAAAGGCAGGTCGCCTGGCTACCATTGAATGACGGAGCGTTCCGATTCCGTGGCATTTCCCACGGACCAATGTGCCACCTGCTCACACTAAGAACATCAGAAGGACGATCGGATTCGAGCGGGTGGCGCGAAAAATAATCTGACTTTGTTGACAGAACCCCCTTTTAGCAGTTAAAAGAGTCAGAGTCACTCTAGAATTTCCCGGGGGGGAGACACCCGCAAGGGTGGGAGAGCGGTCAGCGGGTTTCCGCTGGCCGCTCTCTAATTTCAGCCCCGGACTCCGGACGCCAATCGTCACCGAATCTCAGGGAACCTGCCCCCGCCCATGGGAAGGATCACGATTCCCAAAAAAACGTCACCGGTTTGTCGATTCCCGGATGGACGCTGTGGTAAACCGGGCATCCCAGGGCGGCCGCCTTCAAGGAGGCCGCTTCCGGATGGCTTTCGGATAGGGGCAACGAGATGCGGACCGGCAAGCGGACGATGCGCCGGGGGGCATCCTCACTCATGTGCTTCTCGATTTCGACAGTCATGCCTTCGACCGCGATTCCTTTCTGGCGCGCTTTGATTCCGATCACGGTGGCCATGCACGTTGCCAGGGCCGTGGCTACCAGATCGGTGGGGGAGAAGGACTCTCCTTTGCCATGGTTGTCGACCGGGGCATCGGTCGTCAGGCTGGCCTTGGAAGGTCCATGCGTGGCGAGGCAGCGGAGATCGCCCGGGTAGGTGACAGAGATGGGAATCATGAGGGAAAGTGCCCATGAAAGGCCCGGGAAACAAGTGGGAAAAGAGGGCCTGAAAAAAGCCGGACCATGACAAGGGCCGGCTTTTCGCAGAAACAGTGTTGGGGGCAGCACTCAGCCCTGATGGGGCGGCGTGTGGGATTTCGAGGCATCGGCTTTCGCGGCGGCGGCGGCGCGGGCTCCGACCGTGGAAGAACCCATGAAGGAAGCTCCTTCCTCGATGGCGAGTTTGCCGGCCCGGATATCGCCCACCAATTCGGCGTTCTGCTTCAATTCGCAGCGGTCGGTAACCGTGATGTTGCCCTCAACCTTGCCGAAGACAGTCACGGCCCGGGTTTTGATGTCGCCCTTGATGTGGGCGTTCTCACCCACCGTCAGGTCGCCTTCCGAATTCACTTCGCCTTCGATCCGTCCATCGATGATAAGATCATTGGAGAATTTGAGGGTGCCTTTGATCTCGACGTCGCTGGAGAGGATGTTTTTGCTACTCATTGTGCTCGAATGGAATGCGGAGGGTTGGGGGGAGGGTTTCGGCGCGAAAGCAGGGGTAGAAGGCGCGGGCGCCGGAGGAGGCGTTGGCGCTCCTGCGGGTTCCCCCTGTTTGATCGGCTCGCTGGATTCCTGGTTGATGATCTTTTTTAACACGACGTTGAAAATTACCATAATTGGACATTCCAGTCAAAGGCATACCGTCGCGGGAACAAAATTTTCACAAGAACCGTGAAAAAGGAGCGGGCCGTGCTTTCGCAGGGCTGGTTCAGGCTTCGGCGAGTTCTTCGGCAGGGTAGGTCCAGATCTCGCTCAATGTGGGATGGTAATGCGGAATTTTCAGGAATTCCCCGGCAGTGCAGTGGAAGTGGAGCGCCACGACCACCTCATGGATCAAGTCGACCGCGTGAGGGCCAACCACTGACGCTCCCACCAGTTCCTTGGTGTTGGCATCCGCGATCATTTTGACGAACCCGTGGTCTGCCCCCATGATCATGGATTTGCCGTGATCATTGAAAGGATAGGAGGCCGTGATGACCTTTCGGCCCTCCTTGGCCGCTTCGGCTTCGGTCAGGCCCAGCATGGCGATTTCGGGGTCTGAGAAGATCCCGAGGAGCTTGAGCCGGTAGTCGACGGTGACCGGGGCGTCGACCCTGCCAAGCCGGAACGCGGCATTGTGCGCCGCCGCTTCCCCTTGGGCAATGGCAGTGTGCACGACATCATGAGGGCCGGTCAAGTCGCCAGCGGCAAAGATATGAGGGAGACGGGTGGCCATGCCTGAATCGCAGGGCACCCGCCCCCGGTCGAGGATCAGACCGATTTCCTCCGCCCCCAATCCGGCTGAGGCAGGTTGGCGTCCCAGCGCGAGAAGAAGTCTTTCGCCATGGGCCATGCGGGGTTCGCCATGATGCTCGTAGTGGACCACCAGACCCGTCTCGTTGCGTTCCACGCTCCGGAGAGTGGTGCCGGTATGCACCGCCATGCCCCGGTCGCGCAGCGCGGCTGCGGCGGCTTCCGCCACGTCCACATCCGAACCGGTCAGCAGGTGTTCGCTGCGCTGGATCAGGGTCACCTTGGAGCCAAGGCCTTCCAGGTAGCACGCCATTTCCAGCGCTATCGCTCCTCCGCCGAGGACCACTGCGGATTCGGGAATCTCCGTGGCTTCCAGAATGTCATCGCTCGTCCAATAGTCAACTGACTCCAGCCCCGGCAGGTCGATCTTCGAGTGGACGGAACCGGTCGCCAGGCAGGCCGTGGCGAATGTGACCTTGTAAGCGGCACCGTGGCGCGGAGTGATCTCGAACGTGTGGGGATCGATCAAGGTGGCCCGGCCTCGGATCAGATCGAAGCGGCCATCGTCGAGTTGCCCCTGCCGGTAGGACGCAAAATCTCCGATCAAACGCCGCTTCCTCTCCACGATCATCGGGGCATCTATCGTGGTATCCCCCACGCGAATGCCGAACTGGCCGGCGTGGCGGATCGCCCGAGCCCGGTTGGCGGATTCGATGAGCGATTTGCTGGGCATGCACCCCTTCAAAATGCAGAGTCCTCCGAGCTCGTCCGCGCCATCGATCACGGCGGTCTTTAGACCAAGACTATGGGCCGTCCGCGCGGCGGCATAACCTGCACTGCCGCCTCCCAGGACGACGAAATCAAAGGAATACGAAGGCGTTGCTTTCATTTTGTGAGGAACCGGGTCGGCGTTGAAAGGGGGCTTTGCAAAGAAATCTTGCATCAGGCCACAAATTGTTTAAGTAACATTAAGCGAATTTGGCGACAGATTGACCGGAAACGGCCAAGAAGCCTTGAAATAGAGCCAGATCTCGCTTTAATGAGAAAGTTCTGGAAATCCCCAACTCTGGCAGGCCGTGATCCTAGATGACGGTCTGCTCTCATTTTCCCGACCGAACCCCGCTAAATCAACATCATGGCAGACAGCGACGCTGACACCCCCCAAGCTTCCGAACCGGAAGAGGAATTTCAAACCGGCGTAGAGAAGTCGCAGAACTACGGCTGGCAGCAGATCGACAAATTGGAAGGTCTCGAGGCGGTGCGGAAACGCCCGGGCATGTACATCGGAGATCCGGACGAGCGCGGCTTGCATCACTGTGTTTTTGAAGTGCTCGACAACTCCATCGACGAGCACCTTGCCGGCTACTGCAAGACTGTCTCCATCGTGATCCACGTGGACGGCTCGGTCTCGATCGAGGATGACGGACGGGGGATTCCGGTGGAAATCCATCCCAAGCATGGTGTGCCGGTGGTCGAGCTGGTGCTCACGAATCTCCACGCTGGCGGTAAATTCGGCCAAGGGGCCTACAAATACAGCGGCGGTCTGCATGGGGTGGGGGCGAAGTGCGTCAACGCCTTGTCCGATTGGTTCAAGGCGGAAGTTTTTCGGGACGGGAAAATTTACTCGATCGGATTTGAACGAGGCAAAACCACCCAACCGCTTCAGGTGGTGGGGGATCTGGATGATGTCACCCAAACCGGAACGCGCATCACGTTCTTCCCGGACGCGACCATTTTCCAGATCACGACGGAGTTCAATTTCGATTATCTCACGACCCGGCTCAGGGAATTGGCCTTCCTCAATCCCGGTATCATCATCCATCTCAAGGACGAGCGGGGAGAAAGCGAGCGGGCCACCACGTTTTTTTACCAGCAGGGGATCGTCGAGTTTGTCCGCCAGCTCGGGGCCAACAAGGAGCACATTCATGACAAGCCGTTTGTGATTCGCGGCAAGCGCGAGATCGAATTGGATGAGGGCCGGACCGATGAAGTCATGGTCGACGTTGTGATGCTCTACACCGGGGATTATCACGACAACATTCTTTGTTACGCGAACTCCATTCCCAACTCCGATGGGGGCACCCATTTGACGGGGTTCCGGGCGGCGCTGACCAGGGCTGTCAACCAGTACGCCAAGGTCAACAAGCTCCTCAAAGACAAGGATGCCGCCTTGACGGGTGATGACTGCCGGGAAGGCCTCATCGCCGTTGTCTCCATCAAGCATCCTCACCCCAGATTCAATTCCCAGACCAAGGCCAAACTGGTCAATGGGGAGGTTGAGCAGGTGGTTGGAAGCGTTGTCTATGAAGGCCTGATGGCCTATTTTGACGAGAATCCGCGTATCGCCAAAGGCATCATCGAGAAGGTGGTCATGGCCTCCCGGGCTCGGGAAGCGGCCCGCAAGGCCCGCGAGACGGTCCGAAAATCCGCGATGAGCGGAGGGGGGCTTCCAGGGAAGCTGGCCGACTGTTCCGAGCGCGACCCATCGGTCTGCGAACTTTACATTGTCGAAGGGGACTCCGCCGGTGGTTCCGCCAAGCAGGGGCGAGACCGTCGCACACAGGCGATCCTGCCCATCAAGGGCAAAATCATCAATGTGGAAAAGGCCCGGTTGGACAAGGTTTTGCAAAACAAGGAAATCCAGACCATGATCACCGCCATCGGGGCGGGAATCGGTGGCGGCGAGCAGGAGGGCTCCTTCCGGTTGGAAAAAGCCCGCTACCACAAGATCATCATCATGACCGATGCGGATGTCGATGGCTCGCACATCCGGACCCTCCTGTTGACCTTCTTCTGCCGGCAAATGGCGGAGTTGGTCCGGGCAGGATATGTCTACATCGCCCAGCCGCCGCTTTACAAGGTGACGCGGAAGAAGAAAGAGCAGTACGTGCAGGATGATGTCGCCTTGAGCCGGATCCTGATTGAGCTCGGTGCCGGTGACGTCCGGCTCCGCAGTGTCGGCAGTGATCACCACATCACCGGCGAAGCCTTGGTGGAGATCCTGCAGCTCCTGTCCCGTCTGTCCCGCTTCAGTGAGATCATTTCCCGGAATTCCGGTGATTTTGAGGACTATTTGGCGGCCGGAGATGCTGTCACCGAGAAGCTGCCCGCGTTCATGGTTCAGGTTCGCGAAGGCAATGAGATCAGTGTCCGTTATTTCCTCAATGAGGCCGCCTTGCGCGACTATGCGATGGAAAATCCCGACCTGCATTTGTTCGGCCGCGAAGTGGTCGACCCGGAAAGCTCGGAAAACGGCGTCTCCCCGGAGGAGGCTCCCAAGCCAGTGGTTTCCAGGAGGGCCAGATTGATCGCCATTCATGAAGCCACCGCGATCACCCGGTTGCTCAAGCAAATGGAGGAAAAAGGCCTCAATATCAAGCATTTCTCTGCCCAGGATCATCCTCTTTTCGAAATCCTCGAAGGCGAGAGCGAGAATGCCAAAGTCCATCCGGTATTCTCCGTGCCGGAGATCCTGCAAACTGTGATGGAAATCGGCAAGCGTGGCATGGAAATCCAGCGGTTCAAAGGTCTGGGGGAAATGAACGCCAAGGAGCTTTTCACCACCACCATGGATCCTAGCGGCCGCCGCCTGTTGCGGGTCAAGTTCGACGAGGAAAACGCCATCGAGGCGGACCGGATGTTCACCATTCTGATGGGTGACATCGTGGAGCCGCGGCGCCAATACATCGAGGACCACGCGCTGAATGTCCGCAATCTTGACGTGTGATTCTGATTTTCCCGCCAAGCCGGATTCTATCCTGATTTTCCCTGCCAAACGACGTGTCTGACGAAACCCTTCCCACTCCTCCGCCTTCTTCCCCCGGCGGTCATATTTCGCCCATCAATGTGGCCGACGAGATGTCGCAGTCCTTCTTGGACTACTCCATGTCGGTCATCATTTCCCGCGCCCTGCCCGATGCGCGTGATGGGTTGAAGCCATCGCAACGGCGTCTCCTCTTTGCGATGCACCATGACCTGGGTCTGGCGCCGAACAAGAAACATCTCAAGTGCGCCCGTATTGTCGGGGAAACGATGGGTAAATACCATCCGCACGGGGACCAGGCGATTTATCCCACCCTGGTCAACATGGCGCAACCCTGGAGCATGCGGGATCCCTTGGTGGACGGCCAGGGGAACTTCGGTTCGATGGAAGGCGATCCGCCTGCCGCGATGCGATACACCGAGGCCCGCCTGACGCATGTCGGTCAGATCATGATGACCGACCTCGAAAAGGAAACGGTCGACTTCGTCACCAACTATGACGAGACGCACGAAGAGCCGACGGTCCTGCCGGCGGCGGTGCCGAATTTGCTCGTCAACGGAGGCACCGGGATCGCCGTCGGGATGGCCACGAACATTCCTCCGCACAATCTGGGCGAGGTCATTGATGGCATTTGCGCGACCATCGACAATCCTTCCATCACTCATGACGAACTTCGTCTCCTCATCAAGGGGCCGGACTTTCCCACGGGATGTACCATTCTCGGGCAGCGCGGGGTCCGGGACTACACCGCGACCGGACGGGGCAGCGTGCGCGTCCGAGGCCGCGCCGAGATCGTCGAGGAGGGGCGCCGGGAGCAGATCGTGATCACCGAGATCCCCTATGCGGTCAACCGGGCCACTCTGGTCACCCGAATCGCGGAGTTGGCCAACACCAAGGTCATTCCGGAAATTTCCGCCGTCCGTGACGAATCCGACGAAAACACCCGGGTGGTCGTCGATCTGAAAAAGGATTCGCGCGCCCAGGTGGTGCTGAACAACCTCTACAAGCACACCGCGCTGGAATCGACCTTCTCGGTCAACATGCTGGCGATCGATCATCGCCGTCCCCGGCTCCTGTCGGTGAAGGATGCCATCCTCTGCTACATCGAGCACCGTCGCGAAGTCATTCTGCGCCGGACCCGTTATCTCCTCAAGAAGGCCGAAGAACAGGCGGAGAAACTGGAAGCGTATCTCCTGGCGCTGGGCAATCTGGACGACTTCATCCGGATGATCCGGGACTCGGCGAACCGGGAAGAAGCCAAGCGCAAGATCAAGGCGTTCACCTTTTCTCCTGAAGCGGTCGAAGCCCTTGGCATCATGGTGCGAGACCAGGCGAGCATGCGGATTGAGCCGGGTCGTTATGTTTTCACGGACAAACAGGTCGACCACATTCTCGAACTCCGCCTCTACCAGTTGACCGGACTGGAGCGCGACAAGATCAAGTCGGAATACGACTCGATCCTGGAAAACATCAAGGACCTCCTCGATATCATCGCCCGGGAAGCCCGCGTGCTGCAGATCATCAAGGACGAGCTCCTCGAGGTCAAGTCGAAGTATGCCACGCCTCGGCGGACGGATTTTCAGAACGATGACAGCGAGATCAACATCATCGATCTCATCGCGAACGACGCCAACATCATCACGATCACCCATCGGGGCTACATCAAGCGGACTCCCACCAGCGAATACCGCACCCAGAACCGCGGAGGCAAGGGGCTCAAGGGCATGGAAACCCGGGAGGCCATGGGGGAAGACCTCGAGGGCGATTTCGTGGAGCATCTGTTTGCGGCCACCGCCCACGACTATCTCATGTTTTTCACGAACACGGGGCGGGTCTTCGTTGAACGGGTCTACCAGATTCCCGAAGGCAGTCGGACGGCCATGGGCAGATCGATCAAAAACCTGCTCAATCTCCAACCAACCGAAAAGATCGCGGCCACGCTGCGCATCGACGGCGATCCCGGAGGTGACAAGGACAAAACCTTCGTGCCCCACTTCCACATTGTCTTCGCGACCCGTGACGGCACGGTGAAGAAGACCAATCTGGCCGAATTCCGGAACATCCGGCGTGACGGCATCATCGCGATCAAGATCGAGGAGGGCAATGACCTCATCGACGTGAAACTGACTTCCGGTGAAGACGAGATCGTTTTCGTCACCAACCGCGGACTCAGCCTCCGTTGTAATGAAGGGCAGGTCCGGGACATGGGGCGGAATTCCCGCGGGGTCATGGGCATTCGACCAGGCAAGGGCGACTACGTGGTCGCGTTGGCCGTGGTGGTGCCGGACGCCCAGTTGCTCGTGGTCAGCGAAAACGGAATCGGCAAGCAGACTCCGTTCGAAGATTACCGGGTCCAATCGCGCGGGGGTAAGGGCATCATCACCATGAAGACGACTGACAAGACAGGCAAGGTCGTGGGCGCTCTTGTGGTCCGGGAAGATGATGAAATCATGCTCATGACCAACGCCGGCCAGAGTGTCCGCATCCGTGTCGCCGAGATCCGGACCGCCGGACGGAACACCATGGGAGTCAAGCTCATGAATCTGCGGACCGGCGAAACGATCCAGGATGTCGCCAAGGTCGTCAGTGATGGCGAGGAGGACAGCGACGAAATCCTCCAAGGCTTGCCCGATGGCGGGGAAGTGATCGAGGATGATTCCGCGGTCACCGAGGATTTTGAGGATCCGTCGGATGCCGACGACGGCAGCGGCGAAGAAGAATGACCCTCCGCCAGGTCAACCTTCTCCTTTTGGAGCCGAGGCTCAATGGGGAGAGGGAGCCGGGGGGAGTGCTCCGGGATTTTCGAAGAAAATGTAGTTCGTCGCGTAGTCGCTGAACTCGAAATACACCTGTTTCTCCGCCCCATCCTTGAGGCCATTCAAATTGGCATCGAGCACGCCGTATCCGAAGCGGTAAGGGCGGGCGGCGGTGCCGTCCGTCGCGGTGGCGGTGGTCAGTTTGTCTATGTTGATGAAACGGCGCACGAGATGGCCCCCATCATAGATTTCCAACACGCCATTGGTGCCGGTCCAGTTCTGCACGGCTCGGCCAAACCGGTTTTGGGTTTCCTGGGTACACCCTGAGAGGGCGGCCCATGCCAGCCACAACCAGATGGCCTTTCGAAATAAAGAATGGGGCATGCGCCAAGTTCCGGGGAAGTGACGCATCCGTCAATCCACGAAAACGGCTTCATTGGTGCACAGCAGAGCCTGCGCATAGGCCTGCCAGGCATCCATGACGGTTTGAGGACCGGAAAACTCCGTGGTGAAATCCCAGAGGGTTTTGGCGCCATCCAACTGCTGGATGCTGGGAGCCCACCCGAAACTGTCATTGTTCGTGTCTCCCCGGGCATCGATTGCGAAATCCACATTCTGTCCCTTGGTGACGGCGATTTCCTGGGTCAATACGGGGAGTTCCTTCTGCTTGGCCGTCAGCGTTTCTTCTCGAAGCACCTGGTTTCCGAGGAGAAGCCTCCAGCGGATCCCGTCGCCCAAGTTCACCGCCGGACGTGTCAATTTGCCAGTGATCCGGATGCGCATGTTCCCGGGGGCGGTCCAGCGAACCACGGCGGCATTCAGTTCGCCGTTCCCCGGGTGGCTGCCGCCGGTGCGCGTCCAATTGAGATAACTGCGGGGATCGTTCGTCACTGGAAAGCGGTCTCCGATCTGCCAGCGGTCCCCGGACCAATGGGGCATGGCCTGGAAGACGGCCTTCTTTTCCACCGAGTTCCAACCGCCGTAGCCGTATTGCCAAGTGGAAAGGGTCTGTTGGTTGGTTCTGCCGGCCGCCGTTTTGACGTAGGAATCGATGAATGCCAGTCCCATTTGTGTTTCGTCGGAGTCCGGATCACGCGCGAAAACAGCCCGGTTCATGGATCGGATTTTGTCCACCGGGTTCGACGATGCCACCACGTCGGGGCGGTCCAGGAGTGCCCTGGCCTGGGCCTTGAAAAAGTCGCTATTGAGGGCAAAGAGCGCCTGCATGGGAATGGTGGTCCGCTGGCGTTTGCCGGTGTGCTCCTGCGGATTGGCGAAATCAAAATGCCGGAACACCGGATCCAGGTTTTGCCGATCGATGAAGGCATAGAGGGTCCGGCGCCGGGAAAAGGGAGGCTTGAATAGATCCTCCCCGCGGCCTCCGATCCGAGGGTCGAGCAGACCGGTGGCCGTGAGCATCGAATCCCGGAGGGTCTCGAAATCAAGCCGGCGGCGCGGCATTTCCCAGAGCAGTCGGTTTTCGGGATCAATGGGCTGGCAGGTTTCGGGATGAGGATGGGAGGAGGAGCGCTGGTAGGCTTCTGACGTCACGATCAATTTGTGAAGTGATTTGAGCGACCACCCCTGATCCATGAACCAAGAGGCCAGCCAGTCGAGGAGTTCCGGATGGGTGGGATGCTCCCCCTGAACACCGAAGTCACTCACTGACCTCACGAGACCTTCGCCGAAATGGTGCATCCAGACCCGGTTCACCATCACCCTGGCGGTCAGGGGGTTGTCCCGGGCCACAATTGCCTTGCCCAACTCCAGCCTGCCACTTCCTTGGGTGAAGGTGGTCGGTCGTCCGGCGCTTGCGATGGCGAGGAATCCCCGGGGCGCGACCTCACCCCGGCGCGAGGCATTGCCCCGAATGAAGACCTGTTGGTTGATCATGGTCGGTCGGTCTTTCACGATCAAAGCGCGGTCTGCTTCCATGGCGGAATCGGCCACGTATTTGTCGACATCCCGCTGCAGTTCGGAGAGCTTTTTCCTTTGTTCCCGGGGTAGTTTGGCCATCATGGCGGCTCGGTTTTGGGCCAGTTGGGGATTTTCCTTGGCGATGGTTTCGAACTGCGGTGCCAGGAAATCATCGACAACCTTTTGCTTTTTCGCGAGTTCCGTCTGGTAGGCCTCGTATTCCGGACCCTCCGGTTGGCAGCCGATGACGGGCAATTCGGGGCGCGCCGGTTCGACCGAATTGAGTAGAACTCCATAGAGTCCGTAATATTCCTTGGTCGAGATCGGGTCGAACTTGTGGTCATGGCACCGCGCGCAGGCAATCGTCAATCCCATGGTTCCGCGGAAGATGGTGTCGAGTCGATCATCAAAGATTTCCTCCTGAGTTCCGTTTTTGCTCAAGGTGAGAAAGCCGAGAGCGGCGAGCTGGGTTTTCTCATCGCTCTTCCAGTCCACCATTTGATCTGCCGCGACCTGGTACATGAGGAATTGATCGTAGGGAAGATCACGATTGAAGGACTCGATCAGCCAGTCGCGATAGGTGTGAGAGAAAATGAAGCGTCTTTCCCGGCCTCCCGCTTCGTAGCCTTTGGTGTCGGAATACCGGGCGACATCCATCCAATGTCTGGCCCAACGTTCCCCATAAGCGGGGGAACCCAGCAGCCTCTCGACCAACCGCTCCCAGGCATCGCGGTTGGTGTCGGCGACAAATGCCTGAATGTCTTGATAAGTGGGCTGCAGCCCCAGCAAATCGATGTTGAGCCGGCGGTAGAGGGTGGCGGGATCCGCCTCCGGTGCCGGTTCCAAGCCCGCTTTGGCCAGCGCGGCATTCAAAAAACGATCAATCGGATTGCCGTCACCGGCGGGGATTTCCACTTTCCGGAGGGGTTGATAGGCCCAATGGGTCTTGGGATCGATCTTGGCCGGGGCCTTTTCCGCCGGCCAAGGAAGGCCTTGGCGGATCCATTCGGCCAGGGCGGCAATTTCTTTGGGCTGAAGTCGGGGCCCTTTGTCTGGCATTTTGGGCACTTCCACCCCCCCGATTGTTTCGCCGGTGTGCCGAACGGCATGAAGCAGCACGCTCCGGTCCGGATTCTCCAAATCCACCACGGGCCGGTAATCGCTCCCTTTCAGCACCCCGTCCCTTGAGTCGAGGCGCAAGCCGAGTTTGGCCGATGTCGCTCCGTGGCACTTCTGGCAATTCTCCACCAGCAGAGGTCGCACGTCGCGCTCGAAAAACGCGATCTGATCTTTGGTGAAGGCGGGGGGCTCTGCGGCCTGGGTGACGGCGCAGAACGCCAAGGAAACCAAGGGGAGCCAACCAAAGCAGGGAGGCTGAGCGGTAAAACGTGACATTCGAAAAACTGGAAATCGGGGGGCGGTTCAGCGTACCGTTGCTTCGACGGATTGAAACCCGCGTCATTGCGCGGTTCCAGCAGTTTTTTGCGGGATTTGGGTCTGTGGAGAGTGCCGAAACGTCTCGTTTGGAAGATTCCATTGGCCCGGCGTCGCCGGGCTCAGCAGAATCAAGGTCGATATGCCGCAGGACCAACGGTTGAGGGGTCAAACACCGGAACTCCCAGAGAAAGGGCGGGAGATCCCGCCGCAAAGCGGAAATCATTGGCTCCCGGATCCACGAATTGAGGATTGGCCTCAAGGCTGCCGGTCTCCTTGCCTGATGCCTGCAGGGTCTGCAAGTGATCCTGAGCCCAGTTTTTCAGCGCGGTGTTCCAGTAGAGATTGTTCGCTGACTCGGCATCAGCATAGCGCACGGGAGGCATCAAACGCCCGGCTTTTTTCCAAGGCATGGTGTGTTCAAACAAAATCGGGGTCCGCGGCTCCACGGCCACCAGGGCATTGCCGGAGATCACCGACCCCGCCACGGAGTCCCCAGTGAGGACCCAGAAACCTCTTTGGAAGAGACTTCGGCTGCCTTCGGGAGTCTTGGAAAGAAGCGCGAAAACAGTGTTTCCGGTGATGGTGGTGCGGCCTTTGAAGATGAAACCTTCCCCGCAAACCCGAGCGATGAGATTGCGGTCGAAAATGACGTCATTCTGATCGTCATCGCTCCGCAGGGCGGCGTTCATGCCTGTGGCCGGGATGTCGTGGATGAAGTTCGCCGACACCAGATTGCCGCCTCCGGCGCCGGACAAGTAGATGGCGTTGCCATCCGCCAGCCTTTCCATGACATGGTGAATGTCGTTGCGCGAAATCTCGTTCTGACGCGCATGAAGCAGCGGTTCGCGGTCCTGCCAGGTGCGTCCGGTTTCCTCCAGGCGCAGCAGCATGTCGTCCCAACGGATGGTGCGGCTGCTTTCCCCGTTTCCCGAGACATCGATTTGCGTCCGCCCGGACACCACGATGCCACAGTAGGGCAGGTGGTGGAGATGGTTGTTGAGGATGCGGTTGTGACCGCTTTGCCAGACCATGATGCCGGGGGAATGCCACCATTCAGTCCCAAGGTGGTGGAGATGGTTGGCGGCAAGGAGGTTGTCGCGGTTGACGTCCTTGAATCCCAGGCCGTAGCCGGCGAGGAGAATGCCGCAGCCTCCCAGCCGGGCGAACTCATTCCCAACCACCTGATTGTTCCTGGCATGAAGGTCGAGCCGCAGACCGGCAGCTCCGGCATCCGTGAAGCGGCAGTGCTCGAGGACACAGGTTTCGGCGGCCTTCAATCTCACCATGGCCGTTGGCCGGTCGTGCCTCTCCCAATCATGTTGGAGTCCCCGGCCGGTTTTGTCCTGCTCCCAGGCATAGCGGTTGGCCCCTGTGAAGGTAAGACCGGAAAGCCGGATGCTGCGGACAGGATCATCCTCCAAGGCCGTTTCGTCGATCCGCCCCTCCACCCGGATCAATTCCGTCAGCCGGGCAATGGTGATGTCGCCCGGTCTTTTGGGAAAGGAACTTCCGTTGGGAGGTATTAAGTGGAGGGTCCGATCTTCCCGACGATAGAGCCATTCGCCGGGTTCATCGAGGACTTCGGGGGCATTTTCGATCCAAGCGGTTCCCTGGGGAAACCGCCCGAATGCGGGCGCTTTGAGAGGATAGGTGGGAGGTATGGCGCTTTTGAAAAGCCCCGATTCTGCGTCGATTTCTGACCAGGGCAGCAGTTGCAGGCTCCACGGAAATTGGGGAATCATTCGTAATTCCGATCCCAGGCTGCGGCTCATAAGGGAGGCCTGAGGCGGAGGCAGGTAGGTATAAGGCCCGCCGACGGCCCTTCGCAGGTGGTAGTGGGAGGAGCGAGCGGGTTCCCCGACGGGGGAGAATCCCGGGCCTCTGGCCCGTTGCAGGGCTCTGCCGAGGTGAAACACCGACCTGGGCTCGGGCCAGTCGGGCGGGATCCCGGTCATCCAGGCTGCCGCCACCAGTGACGAAGGCGTCCAGGATCCGGGGGACGGCCAGGCTCCGCTGATGATCGGGGTGGCCTGTGGAGACGCCAATAATTGGGTGCCGGAGTCCTCCCGACTCAGGACCAAAGTATGGTCCAAGGTGAAAATACCCTCCTGCAGCCTCAAAATGAAGGGGCCATCCAATCCCTGCTGTCTGAGTTGGCGAAGCCTCCGGAGTCCCTCAGAAATGTTGGCCAGCGGGGCCTCCGGGGATCCCGTGGCCAAATCACTCCCACTCGGGGAGACATAGATTTCGGCACCTCCAGCCAAGGCCGGGAGGCAGGCCGGCACGATCAGCCTTTGAGCAAATACGCGAAAGCTCCGGCTCCAACGAGCAAAAAAACGAGGGCGACAAGGATTCCAAATAAGATCATGGCGGGACTGGCAGAAAGTGAAAGAACCTTTGGCGCATCCGGGGCTCCTTTTCAAGCCAATTCCGGCGTCGAGGGGATGGAAGGGGCGGGCGGTTGGGTTTTGGCTTTTTTGGCGGCCTTCTCTTTGAGCCAAATCGGGATGGCGGCAGCCATGTAAAGCCCCAGCACGAACCAGGTGATGTAGAGGGCCTGCATCACGCCGCTGGTTTTGCCATAGGAATGCAATCCCACGCCGAGCTCATTGACTCCCCACCATGAGAAGGTGACGATCACCGCCAGGAAAACCGAAGCGACCGAGAGGCCAATGTCGCGCAGGTAGCCACCGAGGCGGCTGTGGAGGATCGCCATCGTCCAAAGGCAAATGATCAGCGCTCCGTTTTCCTTGGGATCCCATCCCCAGAACCGACCCCAGCTGTAATTGGCCCAGATTCCGCCCAGAATGGTTCCGATGAAGGAGAAAAAGAGGCAGAAACAGACGGCGCCATAAACCATCCGGACGAGCACCCGGTTGATTTGGGGATCTTCTTCCGCCAAGCCGACGGCCACCAGAAACCGGATTTGAAGGTAAAAGATGGCGAGGAAGGCGGCGATCATGCCTCCGGCGTAACCGATGTTGATGGTGGTGACGTGGGTGGCGAGCCACATGTTGGTGTTCAATACCGCCTGCAGCGGGGCCATGGTGTCCGAGGCGTCCTTGGCTTCAAAGGCGAGGGAAAGGAACATCCCGGCGACGCCGGCGAGCACGCCTGCCGCCAATGCAATCCGCTGTTTGGTGATCTTTTCCGCCAGCAGGGCGAAGAGAACCGCCACCGCCGTGATCACAATGATCGTGTCGTAGAGGTTCGTGATGGGGGGGCGGGAGCGGATGATGCAGCGGAGAACGATTCCGTAGGTATTCAGGCCGAGGGCCAGAATGGCGAGGATCCAGCCGGTCAGGCTGGTGAAGCGGCCGAATCCGCTCGAAGGGGAAAGCCAGGACAGGGCGACGGCGATGAAGGAGATGACAAACAGAACCAGACTCCAATAAAAGGGGGCCGTCTGCATCAAAGAGACCTCCAGACTGCTGTGGTTGCCTTCCTTGAGACCTCGCTTCGAGGTCAGTTCCTTCTGCCATTCTTCAAAACCGGTGAGCTTGGCAAGGAATTCGTCGGCATTGTCCACCGCACCCACCAATCCCCGAATTTGGGCGGTCGATTTGAAGAGGTCTTCCCGCTGCTCTTTGGTTGCAAGGGCGTCCAGAAGGACATCCCCGACACTGCGCCAGACTTCGTTGGCTGGTTCCGCGGGAGGGAACACCGCAAAGCCCCGACCGGAATTGGCTTGGAAAAAGAGCACTCCCAGACTGTCGCTGATCACATTTTCATCGGCATTCGCGGTCCGTTGGGCTTGGATTCCGGAGAAAAGCTGTTCGCGGGTCATCGCCGGAAGCTTGTCGATCAGTTCTTCCGCCTTGATCTTCTTGGCAAGGTCCTTCATCTCCTTGGGCAGCATGTTCGACGGATCATCGATGGCGCCGCGGGCAAAGCTGAACTGATTGGTGAGGAATTCGAACTGGCTGACCTTGCGGCTCAGCAGGAGGATTTGCTCCTGAGTGCTGGTCAGTTCGAGGTCGGCGCGTTTGGTTCTGTCCGCTTCATCCTTTTGTCGTCCGTATTCGGCGCTTTTTTCCGCGAGGAGAGCCCGGCCCTTGACGATGAAGTCATACGAATAGCGATCCCGCTTGTTGTCGCCGGGCTCCAGTCCGATCCCGGTCAGCACCCCAGTGTCGTCAATCGTGAACACCGGCATTTTTCTGGCCAGTTCGGGGCGGAAAAGCACATCCAGCAACCAAGCCACCGCGCTGAGTTGGTGCTTGGTCCCCGCATTGTCGGTGATGCCCGCAGTGCTCGTGCCACGCAGTTGCATCAGAGCATACCGCGCATAGGTATGGACTGGCTTGATGCGCCCGCCGTCCTGTATCAGGATGCGGGAAAACGTGTCCACTGTTTTTGACGGCCACGGAGTATACGCGGCAATATCCGCTTGGGAGTTCTTGTAGCGGGAGGCCTTGGCGGCAAGCATGCCGACCCCCATCAGAAGGGCAAATAATAGGATCAGAGCGAGCCAAGGGAGGGCAGAAGAGGGCTTTTTCATGGCGGCAGCGGGGGGGGATCAGGCCGGACGGGAACTCCTATTGAGAAAGCGGAACAGTTTGGTCAGAAAATGGATGCCCAAGCCGATACTGGAAACGATCAGGGAATAGAGGGGCCAGTGGTCCGCGGGATTTTTCACGACCTGGAACATAGAGTAGAGTCGATCCCCGGGGCGGGCATCAGGCGGACCCCAGGAGGCTTGGAAAAAGGTGTAACCCTTGTGCCGCAGTGGTTCATTCATCCGGATGTTGATGGATTGGTCTTCTCCATTCTCCACCTTGGTGACCTTGCTGCTGAACTCCCGCGGAGTGGATACGCCGGGGTGATCTTCCTTGGTGAAGTCATCCAGACGGATCGTGAAGGGCACTTTCCAATTCTCCCGCAGGAAATCGATGGCGTATTTTTTTCCATCGAGGGTCAGTGTGTAGGGCGCGGTTTGACCCGCCCACAAAATGGTGGAGGCGGTTGTCCCCTTACCGTCGGTTCCGGCCTGGTTGCTGATAAAGTCCACATACAGTCCCGCGAGGTTGCGTTCTCCATCAACATTGGGTTCCTGGGACAGCAGCACATAACCGTCCACGGGGGGAGTTTTCACCTGGGCGGCCATGGGAATACCCACGGGCAGCGGCACCGAATTCAAGGCAAAATCCTTGAGAACCATCTTGAATGGCAATTCCGGCGTGGTGATGGTCTGGGGGGTGCCCGGTTTGGATTGATTCAGCAGTTCCCAGGGCACCACGACGGCTTTGGTGGCCTTGTTTTGCTCGTCCAAAGGCAGTACTTCCAATTGCCAATGGAAGAAACTTTGGATCTTGTTCGAGGATTCGCCTTCATAAAGGGCCATGTTGCCCTCGCTGGCGAACAGGTGGGTGACCAGACCGCTCACCAAAAGAAAAAGAATCCCACTGTGGGCAATGAACATGCCGATCCCGGAAGGTCGTTTTTTGACCCTCCAGAGGGCTCCGAGGGCCAGGTTGACAAAAAGAAGGGACATCAGGAGCATGCCTCCTGGCAGAGGCAGGGGAATGCTCAGGTTTCCTCCCAGTGGGATGTCCTCCAGGAAGCCCCAGGATTCAAAGTATTTCTTCTGCGCCAGAAACAGTCCGCGGTCCACTTGGTCAAGGGTGCCCAGAAGGGTCACCAGAGCCATGAGGACAAAGAGCGCCGAAGCCAGTCCGAAGGAGGACAGGAATTTCAAGGGTTGGCTCTGCCACATTTGTCCGTCACGACGCACTTTCTCAGGCACTTCCTGGGAAACTGGGGAGGGAGGAGTGGATGGAGTGATGGGAATCTCTGGGTTCATGGGGAGGGAATCACTGAACCTGGATATCAAGCGACTCGCAGAAGGAGTCGAACTGGGCGCTGTTTTGTTCAACCAATGCTTTGGGGCCGATCATTTTCACGAACAACCCGCCACCTTCCACAATGACGATCAAGCCGAGCAGGCGCTGGTCTTTTTTCGCGGAAGCGGCCCCTACGGCAGAATAATCGCCATCCAATTGCACAAAAACGGACTCCCGCCCCAGGGTCTCCCGATGCGGCAGGCTTGCTATTTCCTCCGGAGTCGCCGGACTCAGTCCCATTTGCTTGCGCCAACGGTTCACATTGGCCTCCAATCCACCGCCATCACCGGAAAGGCGGCTGACGTAGCACTCGCCCTCGCCGTTTTCGCCAAAGGTAAAATTGGCATCCCTCATCATCACGCCGGGGATTTCGGTCCATCCTTCCGGCGTTTTCCAGACTAAGCGAGGCCCGCCATCGTTCGGTTTGCTGGAGGGTTGGCCTTTGCCCCCTCCCATTCCGACCATTTGGGCCACGGCTTTGAAGCGCTCAGCGGAAGTCACATTGACTTTCGGTGCCTGCTCATCCTCATCCAGTTCACGGACCGTGATTTCCGGAGCCTTGGAGCAACCGGCGAGAAAGATCGCCGCCAGCAGGACCAGCAAATGCGACCAAGAGGAACGGAACTGAGGGCTTGGAACGTCGGGGGGATGAGGCATCAGTAAATGGAGGAAGGGCCACGAGAACCCTTGCCTTGATTGAGCGTCCGCTCAACTCACATCTTCACGTAGAGCGAAAAAGCGTAAGCTTGGCGAGGCCGCCGACATACCTCGGATCCTTCAGGGCTTGAAGTCCGGGGGCAGATACCAACCATCCGTGATGAAGCGCGTGATCACGAAATGTTCGGTGCCGTGAGGAAAGGCTGTTTTCTTTAACTCAAGAATGCACGCGAGCGGGTATTGGCTCCAATCCGCCAATTCGGTCATTTTCTTGGCGAGAGGGCTGTTGCGATCAACGAACCCAAACGCATCCAATGCGGTGCCAGGCACCGTGAGTTTGTAAACGACATAATCGGCAAGATTCTTGAACTGGGGACGGTCCGCCCCGTAATAGTCGGTGCGCTCGATTTGGACGCGGAACATGCGTGGTGCCGGGTCCTTCTGCTCCATGAATCGGTGGAAGTGGGCGTCCTTGAATTCCACAAAGCTTTGCCATTCCACCCGCGGGCCGGCATCGGTGTTTCTCACGACGACTGGAATAGGGGGAGCATTTCCGGCCAGGTGCACATCATAGACGAGGAATGGTTCTCCAAACGTGGGGGAATCCTCGGTGGTGCTGTAGGAGAAATTGGCCCTCACGGGCATGTCAGGATGGCCTTCTTTTTCGTAGTAATTTTGGATTAGGGGCTCCAGTTTTTTGCCTTCGTAAATGAAGGGGAGTCGTTGATGCCAGTTGGGAGCCATCAGGAAAGCATCGAGCACGTTGCGGGGATCCGACATGGATACAGTCGGCAGAGGCACTTCTGTCCCGGACGAGGCTTCACCTTTGTTCAGGACGTCGGTGACACTGGGGAGAACCACCGTGCCTTCTTTGTCCGGAATCGGCTTGATATCAGCTGGTGAGGGTAGGTTTGATGGCGGACGGGGAATGGCTTCAGGCTCCTTGGTTGGGCTCCCCACCATGGTTGAAGGAGCGATGGTGGTGGTGGGGTCGATTTTGATCTCCGGAACCGTCAAACTGATCCCAGGGGACTTTGGGGAGTCGGCCACAGCGGGAGGGGAGGAAGCGCGCAGCGGAGGAGGCTGGGTTTCAGTGTGGATCACTTCGGGGATCTTGGGCGAAGGAGCCACCGCAGGAGATGCCTCCGGTGCTCCAGACGCGGTCCCCTGCGTTGTCGCTCTTTGGGAGGAGGCGAGGGGGGGCGCAGGATCCACTGGAGGTTCGCCATGGAATGCTGAAAGGGCCCAGAAAAACAGTCCGGAGACGACCATCAAGGCCGTGGCCACGGCAATCATGCGCAGCGTCTTTGTTCCGAAATAGTTGCGGAAGGAGGCGGCGGCGGAGGCTTCCGACGGGGACTGGTATAATTCTTCGTCTTCAGGCCGCATCGTCCCCGGCTCAGGGTATTGAGATACAGCCGACGGGTCCAACTCCTGGAGCGTGGAATTTGGATAGCCCTGGGTGGGCAAGGGGAGCGCTGACGGAGCTGGATACGATTGGCGAGTGCCTCTCCGTCCATATTCGGCCAAAGGATTTCTTTGGAAGAAACTTTCTTCGCCTGGTGTCGAGTCCAGATTGGGGATTTGGATCCGGGTTCCTTCTGTGGAAAGGTCCGGCGGAGGAGCCACGGCCTCGTAATTGATCAGGGGGATGGGAGTTGTTTTGGCCGTGGGCCTACTCTGTGCCCAGGGAACCGGAGGGGAAGCATCAGGACTGCCGGGGGGAGCCAAAAGGGATCTGGGCCGCTCGGCTTCCTCATAGGTCAGCGGATCTTCGGTCGGCGTTGGAGGTGATTGAAAGGCAGGTGCGCGGAATTGGATGGGCTGGGTCTCCAATCGCCTTTCTGAGGGAGATGGCGAGGTAGGAGCTGGCACTGGTCGAAGGGATTGCGGCTTTGGCGGCACCCCAGGAACCGGTGCCCCGGGGAGTGACCAAGCGGGCTCATCGGTCAAGTTCCGGTCCGGCAGTCCGGTGGCTTCGTTTTTTGAAATGGTGAGGCGCGGGGGATTGCTCGAAGCCATGAAAGGCCTCACGGGGGGCTGAGCGAGTCCCGTCCCGATGTGCGGCATCGGCTGGATAGGTTCTGGCCGGGAATGACGATCCGGCTGGGGCAGGGCCGGTGCCGGTTCCTCCTCTCCGGTGAGCCAGGGCGGTCGGGTGGCTGCCCTGGGAGCGGGAGGGACCGGGATTGGCGCTAAGTTCGAGTGAGGCTCCAAGGGGATTGCGTCGAGGTCGCTCACCGGGGTGGGCAACGGACCGGAAGGACGCGCCAGGAGTGGTGGCGGTAGATCTGCAACTCCCGCAGCTTCAAGTGATGCTAGGTCCGAGGGGCGGTTGGCGGGTGGATGAATCCTCCCCGATGGGGAAGGAAGAGCCGGTTTGTCGCGAGGAGGGTCCTCAGGCGGAGAGGACGCGGCGGCTTGGGACGGGGGCGGACCAAGGTCCGGGAGACTGGGCCAGAGGGGAGATCCCCCTTTGGGCGTGGGCGGCGGAGGTGGGGGAACCGCCACCGGTTCAGGCGCCGGAGCCGGCCGCGGTGCCGTGATCGTCGCGCCGCATTTCGGGCATGGTCCTGTGACCCCGGCGAGTCGTGCCGGCACCTTCAGATTGGAACCGCACCCGGGGCACCGGAAGGATATTTTTGCATCCGATGTCGCCTGCATGAAACTGGATTAACGCCTGAAGGCATCTCCAAGTGAAACCTCCAGCTTTTTGTCAAAAGAAAACCTTTTGACATGCTAACATTCTCCTGAGCGCGACGCAACCAATTGCTCAGAGACCAGACAAATGTTCTGAAATTGTCCCAGCGCTTATTTTTTGCCTTCCACGCCGCCCCCTGAATTGGCGAGGTGGGCATGCTCGGGTGGCAGGGCGGCTTTGAAGCGGCTCTTGTCGATCGCTTTCATAAACGCCTCGACCGGGGAAACGATTCCCTCCACCATCTTTTGCCAGATGGCGTCGTCCATGAACTGCATGCCGTGCTCCTTTCCTCCGGTAATGATGTCGTAGAGTTTCTGGGTGGCCCCTTCCCGGATCACCGAGCTGACTGCCGGGGTGGAGACGAGAATTTCATTCACCGCGACGCGGCCCGGGCGGTCGTCCCGCCGCATCAACAACTGGGCCACGATGCCGCGCAGGGAGGCCGATAGCATGGTGCGGACTTGGGATTGTTGATCGGAGGGGAATACGTCCACCAAGCGGTCGACGGTTTTGCGGGCATTGTTGGTGTGCAGGGTGCCGAACACCAGTAGCCCCGTTTCGGCGG
The DNA here is from genome assembly GCA_024233005.1 of Akkermansiaceae bacterium. Taxonomy (GTDB): domain Bacteria; phylum Verrucomicrobiota; class Verrucomicrobiia; order Verrucomicrobiales; family DEV007; genus JACKQE01. The sequence continues at coordinate 49,721 of JACKQE010000010.1, forward strand.
CCGTGAGAGCCAAGGAGATGGTCTCCAGGTCGCGCATTTCCCCCACCAACACGATGTCGGTGTCCTCGCGCAACGACGCTCGCAGTCCGTCCGCGAAAGAGGGGGTGTTGATGGGCACCTCGCGCTGCGTGATGATGCTGGTTTTGTTGGAATGCACAAATTCGATTGGCTCCTCGACCGTCACGATGTGGCGGGAGTAGTTGACGTTGATGTAGTCAATCAGGGCCGCCAGTGTCGTGGACTTGCCGGAACCAGTGGGACCGGTGACGAGAACTAGGCCGGATTTGGTGTCCCCAAATCGTTCCACCACTTTGGGAATGCCCAACTGGTCGAGCGTGGCGATCTTGGTCGGAATCAAACGAAAAACCGCTCCGAGGCCGTTTTTCTGCTTGAAGTAGTTGCAGCGGAACCGCGACATTTCATCCATTTCATAGGCAAAATCGAGGTCCCCCCGCTCCAGAAACCGGGCGAAGGCCTTTTCTTCACAGATTTCCGCCAGCATGTATTTGAGGGTCTCATGGTCGAGAATGCCGTCGGCAATGGCTTGGACCGCCCCGTGGAGCCGGGCTTTGGGGGGTTGACCTTCCGAAAGATGCAGGTCGGATGCGCCCGAATCAACGAGGTACTGGAAATATTGATCGATGATGGCCATGGGAGGCGGGGAAGAATGGGAGAAAAAGTGTGGCGAACAAACGGGCAGGTCAGGAAACTCCGAGTTTTTTGCGCATTTCTGCAGGATCCAGGGCCCGGGCGACGGCTTCTTTCGTGCTGATGATGTCGTCCTGGACCAGCTTGTGCAGAGCGTCGTCCATTTGGATCATGCCAAAGGCCTTGCCCACCTGCATGATGCCGGGAAGCATGAATGTTTTGCCGTCCCGAATGGTGGCGGCCACGGCCGGGGTGTTGACCAACAATTCCAAGGCGAGAGCCCGACCGGTGCCATCCTTACGGGGCACCAATTGCTGGGAAACAATGCCGCGAAGCGATTCACTGACCATGATGCGGATCTGATCCCGCTGGTCGGTCGGGAAGACATCCAAAAGTCGGTCCAAGGTTCGGGCTGCCGATCCGGTGTGGAGGGTGGCAAGTACCAAGTGGCCAGTTTCCGCCGCGGTGATGGCCAAGGAAATGGTCTCCAGGTCGCGCATTTCCCCGACCATGATCACGTCCGGATCCTCGCGCAGAGCCGCCCGCAGGGCTGCGGAAAAGGAATCAGTGTGGAGGTGGACTTCCCGTTGGTTGACATGGCATGCCTTGGAGTCCAGAACATACTCGATAGGGTCTTCCAGCGTGATGATGTGGTCGTGCCGGCTTTCATTGATTTCGTTCATGCATGCCGCCAAAGTCGTGGACTTGCCGCTGCCGACCGAGCCGGTGATGAGCACCAGGCCATTGTGAAACTGGAGAAGTGGCTTGATGGCCTTGGGCAGGTTCAACTCATCCATGGTACGGATGGTGTTGTTGATGACCCGGAACACCATCTCCCAGCCAAGTCGTTGCTTCACCACGGAGGCGCGGAAACGTCCGGATTCGGAGACGTATGCGAAATCAACATCCCCCCGCTCTTCCAATCGGTGGAGCTCTTTTTCGGGAAGGTAATCGCGGGCCAGTTTTTCGGTGTCCGCCGGCGTGAGTACTTCGGAATCCTCCCAGATCGGCTGGAGCAGTCCAAAGCGCCTCCAGGAGGGTTTGCAAGTGGGAGAAAGATGAACGTCGGAGCAATTGTATTCCTGCGCCAGTCGCAGGTAATCGTCAACGTGGTCAAGAACTTTGATGGTATCAGCCATGGGGCGCGTCAGGGGATTCGGGCACGTCAGAGGAGGGTCGTTGGTTACTCCATCTTTGGAACTCCGAAAGGGCGAAATCTTTCAGAGTGGGAGCAATGCCGGATATTATTTCTTTTGCCGCGGTTCCCATCAAGCCTAAAACAAGGGTTTTGCTCAAGGAATTTGCGGAGGTCGTTTTGGAACCTGAATTCCTGCCCAGCAATCGAGACAGGATCCACCCGGCGGCGATGCCGCCACCGATCCACCAAGCAGGGTGTTCCTGAAACGACGTTTGCAGCCGACGGGAGACGTTCATCCGGTCTGAAAGGTTTCCCAATTCCCGAGAAAGCTCCTCACGCGCAACCGCCAACCGGGCCACGATTTCAGCCCGGTGATCGGCGGAGGATGAGTGAGAGTGGGGGCGGTTCACCTCGGTGGGGTGTCAGATCCTGCTGAGTGACGCCGGTGCCGGTCCAACCAACTCCGGTCTTTTTCCAATTCGGCGAGGGAACTGGCAAACCAGTTTTTTGTCTTGGTTCGGCCGGCCACGTTGAGTAGAATGAACCCTGCCAGAAAATGGATGAGCGCCAATCCCGAAAGTGTTAACGGCCAGGGCCAATGGGCGTAGCGTTGTAGCAGTCCGACCAAGGCCGCGATAAACACGGCATAGCCAAGGATAAGAAAGACCACACCGATGATCAGGCAGAGCAGCGTCCGTCGGATGGCACGCCCGGCTTCCTTCGCCTCAACCTGGGCCAGATCAAAGCGCAGGGAAAGGAAATCAATCGCGGAGCCCAGAGCTGAAAAGGTAGCCTCTGGAATTCCTGCGGACCCTGAGGGAGCGGCAGATGGAGTCTCAGGATCGGGCATGAACGGGTGAAGAAACCGGGCAGGAGGAAGCGGGAGGAAGAGTTCCCGCCGATTCAGCGGAAAAGGCGTCCCACAAGGAATCCCACTCCGAGCGCGATGAGGACGGATTTGGTGGGATTTTCCCGGACGTAACGCTCGGTTTCTTCTTGCCAGTCGCCAATCCTCTCCCGGGCGTCCGTAAAATGTTCTTCGGCCACATCACGGAGGTGATCGGATTTCTCCGAAGCGATCGCCCGGAGGTGCTGAACGCGTTCCCCGGCGACTTCGCGAAGGTGCTGGACTCGCTCTTGGGCGACATCCTTGAGTTGCTGGGCCTTGTGGGCGGCAGCGGCGCGCAACTCCTCGGCAGCCTGAAGGGCTTGGGACTTGACGCCTTCGATCGGGTCTTGGGGAGTGGCAATGGATTCGCTCATGACTGGCAGGTTTCTGGGATGGATTGAGCCCGGGCAGGCGGGCGACCATAAGATGACATAGAGGCCACGCTTTAGCAAGCCTGCCTCTGGCGGTCTGTGAAGCGCAGGCAAACAGGCGGAGCGATGTCCCGGGGTGTTGGTTCTCCTATCCTGGGAACCTGCCCGGGGACCGCTCAATATCTCAGCAACTCCCGCAGGGTGGTGCAGATGGATTGCCAAGTGGGCCTGTGGGCACGCCAGAGATTGGGGTGATAGGGAATCGGGGTGTCCCGTGAATTCAGCCTCCTTGGAGGCGCATCGAGCAGGTGAAACCCCTCGGCCACGACTCTGGAAGTAACTTCCGCCGTCAGGCCTCCCCAAGGGAAAGCTTCCCCAACGCAGAGCAGGCGACCGGTCCGGGACACCGACGCCAAAATGGTGTCCGTGTCGATCGGCTTCGCGGAGCGAAGGTCCACCACTTCAATTTCCCAACCTTCGGGTGCCAGTTCGCGGGCGGCCCGGAGGGACTCATGGACCATGGCGCTGCAGGCGACCACGGTGGCGTCTCGGCCTTTGCGGGCGATCCGGGCTTTTCCAATGGGCAGGGAATCTTCCGGGAGGGAATCCGCCTTGAGGTGGTAGTAGAGGTATTTGTGCTCGCAGAAAATGACGGGATCGTCGATGTGGATGGCTTCCAGCAACATATGGTAGGCATCCTCCACGGTGGCGGGGGTTAATACGATCAAGCCGGGATAATGAGCGTAGAGGGCCTCCATGCTTTGACTGTGGAATGGGCCACTGCCTTCGGTTCCACCGGAAGGGAGGCGGATCGTCACCGGGCACGGGACGCCGGTTCTCCAGTAATGGGTCGCCGCCTGATTGATGATTTGATTGAACGCAATGGATGAAAAGTCGGCAAACTGCATCTCGATGATCGGGCGCATTCCCTCGATGGCGGCCCCGATGGCGGCTCCGGCGATGGCATCTTCGCTGATGGGCGCATCCAGAACTCTGCCGGGGAAGCGCTCCGCCAAATTTTTCGTGGCTTTGAAGGCACCGCCGAATCCCGCGATGTCCTGGCCATAGAGGAACACTCTGTCATCCTCCATCAACGCGCGCTCGAGGGCGCTTCGGATGGCCTCAAGGTAACTGATGCTGGTGTTGGCGGTGCGTTCAGGCAAGGTGGGCGCCCTCGGATAGTTGTTTGGTGGAAAGGGCATGCCAGGATTCCACAAAAGGATCCGGAGCCGGATCAGATTGAGCGGTGGCCAGAGCTTTTTCGATGCTCCCCTGGGCGTGGGCGGTCCATTCTTCGATCTCTGCCACTGTCGCCCAAGATTGTTCAGCCAATTGCTGCTTCGCCAACTCCAGGCAATCCCCTCCGTAGGGAGCCTCCTTGGCGCTGCTGGGAATGTAGCTGGCGTCGTCATGCTCACCGTGACCACAGCGCCGCAGCAGGTGACCGACCACCAGCTGGGGGCCATGACCGGTTCTGGCTCTTGCGATCGCGGTGGCGAATGTGTCCAAACAGGCTCCGAGATCGGTGCCGTCGATCGAATATCCTTCGACCCCGTAGCCGACGGCCCGATCCGCAAGATCGGCGCAGGCGTATTGGCGGTCTGTCGGGGTGGAGTAGGCAAATTGATTGTCCGCCACGGCAATGACCATGGGTAGTTTTTCGACCGCCGCCTGATTCAGGGCTTCATGAAACGCTCCGGTGGAAGTGCCCCCATCACCGATGGTGGTGCCACCCACGGCCCCGGTTTCCCCCCGGAACCGCTTGGCGATGAGCATGCCATTGACGACACTGACCATGGCCCCGAGGTGGCTGATCATCGCAGGCATGCCCCGTCCGGGACGCCCCCGGTGAATGTTGCCATCGCGGCCTCTCATGGGACCATCCACGGCTCCGAGATAGGTCCGGGCAATGTCGATCAGGGTTTCTCCAAAAGCGAGCCGTCCGGCCATGTCCCGAATCAGCCCGGCAAAAATGTCCCCTTGGTCACGACGCAATTGAAGTCCCATGGCCGCGCTGAACGCTTCCTGGCCTCTTCCCAAATAAACCCCTCCGACGATTTTTCCCGCCCGGTAGAGTCGGGCGATGCGTTCTTCGAGGAGACGCGAGAGCAGCATCCAACGGAAGCAGCAACGGAAGCGTTCAGCCGGAGTGTCGTTCTCTTGCGAGAGGGGCGGTATGCCCGTGTCCAAGGCAAAGGGAGGCATGGCGGACTCTAAATACGCGAGGTCAGGGGAGGCAATTGGTTTTCACAAAAAAAGGCCAGGCCTCAATCGTGGGTTTTGAAAATGGGGGTAAGGAGCTCCCGATAGGCTTCCCCAGGGAGGAGGAACACGTCGGGGCTGCCCGTTTCGATCCCGTAGTAGTAACCGCCTCCCGCTGTGGCGAATTTGAATTCCTTGTCCACTTCGCGGGTGGCTTTCGCCGCTTTGTCATACTCTTTTGTTTTCAACGTCAATACCATGGAAGGTTGGGCGAGAGCCTGGTAGGCGCCGGTAAGGGCGGTTAGCCAGTCAGTGGCCGTCAGGGAGCCGGTCAGTTCGGCAATCCGGTTGGCGATGGCCGTGTCCAGGAGATCCCCCAGTGGTTTGCCTCCTTGGGTTCCGCTCCAAGTGTCAGAGCGGTAGTCGTAGTTCAACTCCAAGAGGGAGCCTTCCTGACCTGGCTGATCCCGGCGGATCTGGATCAGGCTGCTCCGGTTGAAATTCAACACCTTGAGGTTTCGCCATTTCAAAGGGTGGGTCGGGATCTGGCTCCTGAAAGCAGGAGACAGGGCGTAAATGAAGGGTTCCCCGGAAAAGTTGGCGAAAAGCGTTGATTCATTGGTGCTCCCCAGGAGCAGTGTGTAGGGAACGATTTTGGGGGGCGCCTTGGGGTCTCCCGGGACGGGTTGGGCCAGCCCCAACGTCACGGTCAAGGCGGGGGGATTCAGGCCATACTGGCCCATTTGAGAGGGGGAGTCGGATGCAAAATCGATGATTTTCTCTTCATTGATCGCATCAATCAGATGGTTGACCCTGGCTTGGTCCGCCAATTCCATTTGTCCATTGCGATGGGAACTCCAGATCATGCCTTCCTGCCCTGGAGAGGCCTGCAAATTCACATCCGGGTCTTCCCGGCTTTTGATTCCGATCTGCCGGATGAGGGAAGAAGGAATGCGGGCGAGATGGGAATCCCGGTAGCCTTTCGGCTCGGCTGGCAGGGTTGCCAAAAGATCGCTCTGCACCAGATACGTTGCCGGACGGTCTGAGACAGTGGCGGCAAGGGAGGCGCCGGCCCCGGCAGCCGGCGTGGGCTCCCCGTCCGGGGTGGGGGTAGGAATCAGGGTGATGGACAGGGGCTGATCGATCCCTTGCAGCCGCATTTCAATGACTGCGGAGCCCGAAGGGAGAGGTGATCCTGCCGCCGGTATTTCCAATGCCTTGGAATTGATCACTTTGTCGATCCGCAGCGACGTGATGCCACTAATCAGCCGGTCCATGACGTCGAGATCGGCGCGCGATTGGATGGGGCGGGTGACTCGCCAGTTCGAGGGGCGGGGCAGGATTTGGCGCACGGCTTCAATTTCCCCTCCCGGTAGGCGGAGTCCGATATGAACAATGGCATCCGGTGGAATCAGAATCAGATGCTGGTCGCGCAGGGTGGAAACCGCATTTTCCAAAAAGCGTCGAGGATTTCCCATCACCACGTGGGGCAGTTTCAGGTCCGAAGAAACATCGCCTTCCCGAGTGGCGTAGACCGTGTTTTCCAAAGGCGAAGGCTTTCCGATGACGATGCGGTGTTTTCCATTCTCGGAAGATGGGGAGACGCCAGACTCCTGGATCAGGACGGTGATGGCATCGTCCCCCTCAAGGCCGATTTTTGTGGCGGCCAGATCCGAGCCGACACTGGATTCTTGGGCGCTGAGAACGTCCCGAATCGCGAGATGGGATAGCATGTCGAGGAGCGACTTCATGGCATCCGGATCAGCGCGATCCGCTTCCGGCTCACTGAGAAACCAGAAGCCCTGCCGTTTGATCAGGACGGTATGATCTTTGCCATGGGTGATCTCCAAGCGGTCAACTTTCTCCGGAGAAAAGGGCATGAGCACGGTGCCGGCCTGCGTTGTCCGGGCGTCGTCGCTGACGTTCCCCGGATTCGTCGCCGCCAGAATGAGGCCGAGGACGACCGAGACGAACAGCAGGGCGATGGTGGTGCGCAAACGCATGGGTTGAGTAAGGCGGTATGGATCAGGCACGGCGCCTCAGCCAGACGACAAAAGCGGCAAGGAAGGCCAGTCCCGGCAGGATAAAAAGGGCCAACCCTTGCAACAGTCCGGACTGGGCACCGGAGATTTCCAGAGTGAAGGCAGAAGGGCGACGGGGGGAGATTCCCGAGAGGGAGGCCCGATTGATGGTCCAGTTCAGTGACGCCATGAGGAAATCTGAATTCACTTTGGCGGTGTTTCCTTTGGGGTCGATGATGTCCGGATTGGCAACCACCACCAGCCGGGAGGTTTTGTGCTCCAGTTTGGGATCATCGATTCGCCCTCGTTCCACGGAGGCGGCCAGAGAGATTGGGGCGCCATGGTCCTGCTTGCTGTCATAGACAAAGGGTTCCTGGAGAAAGTCGGTTTCTCCCCAGAACCGACCATCCGCGTAAAGAAGAGGCTGGGGATGGATGTTTTCGGAAAGCAGCAAAGGGTCCTCGGCAAAGACCTCCAGAGAGCGGGACTGACCATTGAGTCCTGTTGTCATCCCCACCAAGTCCCGGGTGATTGGCGAGCCCGGAATGAAGACAGCAGGCACCGTGTAAGTCACCCGTGGTGGAGATCCGGGAAGAGTGGTGGTGCTGAGAACCCGGTCCTTCCGGGGGTTGATGCCTTGGGCGCGCAGGAAAGCTCCGAGATTGGGGGTGTCGGTCGCCGTGTCGAGAATGAGAACCAGGCCCATCCCCCGGTCCTGCCAAGCCTCTCTCACAATATCCATTTCTCGTTTCGTGAGGTCTTCCGTAATGCCGGGGATGATCAACGCATCCGCATCTTCCGGCATCCGATCCCGGCCTTCCAGAGAAATGGCTTCAATACGGGCATTCTGGGAGGATGCCATTTTCCCGATGGTGTCTGCGATGGCGGCAACATCTTCAAACCGGCGCTTTCCCGCGAGCAGGTAGAGACTGCGTTGCTGGCTCTCCGAAACCTCCAGAACTGCGGCCGTCAGCACCTCCTCACCACGGAACTCAGTGATGCGGTTGTCCTGGGGATCCCTTTTCACCAGATCCTCGGCGGGAATGGCCCGCAGCCGGTCGGGGGTCATGACCACGATCATTTCTCTGTCAAAGCGGACCCCCCGTTGGTTGGTGAGCAACGCGAGCCGGTCCCGGTCCCGCGCCAGGTCGAGGGTCTCCACCAGAATGTGGCCGTTGCCGAAACGCTCATATTCCTTCGCGACTCCTCTGACATCATTGAAAAACTCCGAGCCGCGGATCAGGGCGGTCACGATCCGGACGTCTTTCCCGAGACCGCCGAGATAGTTCGTGGTCGTTGAGGAGAGGGTGAACCTATGATCCCGGGTCAAATCGGCCCGCTGGGAATGCCGGCAGCTCAGAAGGTTTGCCTGGAAAAAAACCACCACCATGAGGACAATTTGAATGATGGCATGTCCCGCGATATAGGACCGTTCACGTTCCCCCGAAAGTCCGCGCACCTTGGAGGCCAGCTCCTCCGCGGTCCGGACAAGTTTTTGGTAATATTCCTGAGGATGGATCGGCATCTTCTGGTGGTGGAAGGCGGAGGAGGGTCGGGGAGCAGTCGTCAGACGCGCCAGCGTCGGAATTCCAGAACGTGGTGCGTCATCGCCAACAACAGGGCGGTGAAGCTCAGATAGTAGATAAAAGGGCGGGAGTCGATCAGGCCTTCAGAAAAAGAACGCATGTGATCCACATTGGAAACGTAACCGAGTCCGGCGGTCATGAGCGAGCCGGGCATGCCTCCGAAGTATTGGAAGAAACCCAGGAAATAATGCAGCATGATGACCGCAAAACAGACCATGGCGGCGATGATCTGATTGGAGGTCATTGCCGAACAGAGGACTCCGAGAGCGATGTTGGCCATTCCAATGAGGATTAGCCCCACCGCGGCACCGAATAACGCCCCGCCATGGAAGGCCTCCGCCTGCCCCGTAACGCCCCGAAAAAGCAGGAAGAGCAGGAACACGGGAACCAGGGCCGCCAGATAAACGGTCACGGTGGCGAAATACTTTGCCATCACGACTTGGATGGTTCTCACGGGTGCCGTAAGCAGGGTCTCCAGGGTGCCCATCTTTTGCTCCTCGGCAAAGAGCCGCATCGTCAGCACCGGAAACAAAAAACAAAAGCCCATCCAGAACCACCCGGAATCAAACAGGTTGTAAACCAGGCTCCGGGGTGTCACTGACATGCTCATGACCGTGACGATGCTGACAAAGAGCCAGGCATTGAGCAGGCCAAAAAGCCCAATGACCACGTAGGCCAGGGGGGAAGAGAAAAAGGAGCGCAACTCCTTGCTGAAGATGACGTAAAAAACACGCATAAGTTCAGTGGGATTCTGCTCTCTCCTCATCCAAGGATTTGGTCAGCCCGACAAACGCATCCTCCAAAGAGGCTGTGCGACGGGTCAATTCCCGGAGGGGCCATTTGCGGTCGATCATCAATTCGTGCAGCGCTTCCCGCAGATCGATGTTTGGCTCCGTGGCAATTTCGACCACGGTCCAATCCCCTCGGGACATGACATGCGAGGCGCTTTCGACGCCGGGCATTTTTTCCAATTCCTCCAGAACCAAATTGGGAGCGGTTTTGACCTCGATCACCGTTTTTCCGGCGGCTCCGAGGCGACGGATCAGGTTTTGAGGGGTGTCCGAGGCCTTGATGTGGCCGTGGTTGATGATGATGACCCGGCCACAGGTGACCTCGACTTCGGAGAGGATGTGGGTCGAGATGAGGATGGTGTGCCGGTCTCCAAGCTGTTTGATCAGCTCCCGGACCTGTCGGATTTGGTTGGGATCAAGGCCGTTGGTCGGTTCGTCCAGGATCAGGAGATCGGGCTTGTTGACCAGGGCATCAGCCAGGCCGACTCTCTGACGGTAGCCTTTTGACAGGGAAGCGATCATCTTGGAACTCACCCCCGAGAGACCTGTGGTTTCCATGGCCTCCTCCGCTCCGAGGGTGGCGTCCCGTCCGCGCAAGCCTTTGAGCCTCGCTCTAAAATTCAGGTATTCGGCGACCCTCATGTCCGTGTAGAGAGGGACGTTCTCAGGCATGTAACCGATGTGCTGCCGGGCACGGACACTGTCGGTGAAAATGTCGTGACCCGCGATTTTGGCCGAGCCCGCCGTGGCCGAGAGATAACAGGTCAGAATTTTCAGAGTCGTGCTTTTTCCGGCTCCATTGGGACCCAGAAATCCCACAATCTCCCCGCGACCGACATCGAAGGTGACCCGATCAATCGCGGTCTTCCCGGCATAGCGTTTGGTGAGGTTTTCTACGTGAATCATGCAAAGGGGGCGCGGGGAAGTGGTTGGGTGGCCAAATCCTGCGGAATGGGGGTGGTATTGTAAAGACTTTCGACCTCCTGTGCAACCCGTCGTTTGGGGGGAATCAACCCTCCCGGGTCCCGTCCCAGGGATCGAGTGTGACCATGGTCGCTCCCCAACTGCCTTCTGTTTCCCTGCCCGTGCGGAAGCTGACCACGGCAGGCAGGCTGGCCAACAGGCGGCGGACGGACTCCCGGAGGGTTCCGTTGCCCTTTCCGTGGACGATCCGAACTTCCAGGATTCCTTTGATCCGGCACTCTCGCAGATATTCCGGCAAAAGGACGCCCAGATCCCGGGGGGAGAAGGTGTGGAGATCAAGTTCATCCCTGATGGGCACTTGGACTGGCTCATCCCCGAAAGGAGTCTCTGTGGCATCCCCACTCATGGCGGTTGTTCAGATCTTCAGGAAAATGCGCTTTTTGTACATCGCGAAGAGAACGCTCCATAGTATTGCCAACGTCAGAAGCCCGAGTATCAACGGGGCATAGGCCGCTCCAAACAGCTCAAAAACACGTTCGGGAAGATGTCGGACCAACGAGTCCCGGACAAAGCTCGTTCCGATCCACTCCATGCAGTAGGCTGCAATGGAATTGGTGCCCACAACCACCAGCGGCAACGCCAGCCAGGAGTGCGTTTGGAGACTGAAGGCCCACTGAAAGAGAGCCATCAATAGAAAACACCACGCGCCGGAGAACAGCACCCAACTGGGAGTCCAGATTTTTTTGACAATGGGGCAAACTCCGGAGACATGAAGGATCAATCCGAGCGCCAGGCAGAGGGTGGCCCATGACATCAGGATTCCGATCTTTCGCAGTGGCGTGGTGGCATGGTTCCGCAAAAGGTTTCCGGCAAAGAGACCGAGAATCATGGTCCCCAAGGTGGGAATGAAGCTCAAGGTGACATACCCTCCCGGATTTCCGACGAATGGCTTTTCGCGCGGAAAGAGATTGAGGAACCATCGGTCGAAAGCCCAGGCCGCGTTGGAATTGATGTTCCAATGGGAGGCGAAACCCAGGTAATGATGGGGCCAATCGCCCGGAACGCCCGCTCCGGCCCAGTCAAAACTGCGGTCAGGCGCCGGATAGAGAGCGAAAAAGCCCCAATACAGGGTCAGAATCCCCACCAAAGCCATCACTTGTTCAACCGTGGGACGTTTCGCCAACAGGAAGAGGAAGCCATAGCCCAGGCCGATTTGGGTCAATGTGTCCTCAAAGGTCCAATAGGTCAGAGGGTGTTCCATGGAGCGGAGGAAAATTCCCAGCAAAACGAGGATCAAGGCCCGCGACCAAGCGTGGGCGGTGGTTTTCCACCGGGCTTGGGACAGGTGTTGTCTTCCCGCGAGGGAAAAGGGAAGTGCCACTCCGACGAGGAAAGAAAACGATGGCTGGATGAGATCATGCAGCGAACACCCGGACCACGTGGCGTGGGTCTGATGATGCGCGAGCCATTGCCAGAGTCGGCTTTCGGGCAGCGCTCGGGCGACCTCGCGCAGTCGCAGGGCTTCGCCGAGTAGGAGCAGCATGACGAAGCCGCGATAGGCGTCAATGGAAACGAGCCGGGGAAGGCTTTGTTTGTCGGGAGGAAGGGGCATGCGGTCGGCTCCCGTGTTGTACCGCATTTCCCGTCCGATGTCGAGACCAGGCAAGTCAACCTCCCTGCACGGGAGGCATCAGTGCGACTTCTTTGGCTCCCAGTAGGGAATCCTCCCGCCCGGCAAAGGCAAGGTCCACTGCGATGAGAAGCCGGGAATCCCAGTCACGCAGCCCCGGGTATCGTTCATAAAGCTGGTCCAACAAGGCTCCCACAGTGGCAGGCGGGGATTCCAGAAGCAATTCTTCCGAGCTGGTGACATCCCGCAACAGGGAGAAAAACAGGATACGCAAAGTCATGGAAGAATCGAGGGGCTCAGCGTGCCAACAAAAGGGAGGTTCCTGTAATCTCCGGCGTAGTCCAGTCCATAACCAACAACAAATTCACCGTCAATCTCGAATCCGACATACTGGGCTTCGATCGGGACGGGACGGTCGATCCGTTTGGAAAGCAGAACGGCCAGAGAAATGCTGAGCGGGAGGCATTCCGAGGCAAGACGGTGCCGGATGGCATGAAGGGTGCGGCCGGTGTCGAGGACATCATCGACCAACAGGACGTGGCGCCCGGATACGTCTGGCAATCCGTTTTGGAGAAAGGTCACGGTGCCCGAGCTGGTGGTGCCACCGTGGTAACTCGCCACACTGATGGATTGGATCTGCAGTGGTAGGTGGATGCGGCGGATCAGGTCCGCCATGAACAAGGCCCCTCCCTGCAGGATGGCGACGACCGTGAGCGGTTTACCCAGAAAGTCCCCGGTAATGGCGGCACCAAGCTCGCCGACACGGCGGGCGATGGTCTCGGCATCGAAGAGAATCCGGTCGACTCCCTGAGGAAGTGGAAAGGACGGTGAAGGGGGCATGTGTTTTGAAGTCACTCCCGGACCATGCTCATAGCCAAATCGGGGTCGGGCGACGGGGTGGAAATTCGGTGGGGACCACTTTTGGCATCGATCACACGGCTTTCCAATCGTTTTCCTCCAGTCGGTTTGAACCACTCCATGTGGTAGCGGCCTTTTTCCAGTTGAAGGGTCAACGTCATAGCCGGTCCGGAAGTCAAATACAGGGCATATTGCTGTGCCGGGACTGCCAACATCCACGCTCGGCACCCTGCGGGAACACCATCCAGAATCAGGTGCTGCGCCGGTCTCACAGCCACGAGATCAAGCCGGTTCAAAAAGGTTGCCAGGAAGGTGAACTGGCTGCGCAACTTCGCATTGCCGCCTCCCGGCTGGGTGGCTGGATACTGGTAGCTCCCGTCTTCGTGGCCCACCGCGAACGAATAGTCGAGGTGATTGAACAGCGCCCCTCCTGCCATCAGGAACTCCCAGGCTTCGCGGCGGTAGTTGCCGTTTCCTTGGCCGCGGAATCCGGTTTCATTGTCTCCCAGGGGATGGGGCAGGCTGGCGTTCTCCACCACGGCTCGGGGAGGATTGGCATAGTGGAAATTGAACAACCCGTAGGCGGGATCCGGGTTCCGGATGGTTGCGGTATCGTTGGCGACATTCCAAGAAATGAGGTGACGATCGGGCAGATCTTTTTCGGCCTCCACCAGGCAGCGGGCCATGTGGTCATGCCAATCCTGGGGAAGTTTGCCCACATAGGGCTCATTGCAGACTTCATAGTAAAGGTTGTCAAACCCGGCCAGTTCCCTGCAAACCTTTCGAATCAAAGCCTCCTGCAGCCCCAGCAACCCCCGGTGTCGATCCAGCGACCATACCTCGTTCCTTCTGATCCCTTTCAGCCCTGCGGGGCCATTGACGTGATTGTCAGGGTGAAGCGGACTCCGACTCCACATGCCCTCCTCATAAAACGGACAAAAAAAGACATATTCCACCACGATGCCGTGCTGGGAGGCTTCCTCGAGAAACTGCCGCAACCGTTCAAAATAGGCAGGATCCCATTGGGTCAGATCGAATTTGCGCCCCACCGAATCCGGGCCGGGCTCTGAAGATCGGGACCAGGGGCATAGAAAATCCTCCGGGGCCGGGGCCAGGGTGTTTTTTGAAATGCCAAAGGCATCTGGGGGTTCGCAGTACACCCCGCTAAAAATTCGCGTCAGATTGAACGCGGCCGCGGCGAGGGTTTTCAAATACTCGGATGTGCGGAAGGCTCGATTCAGGACCGCTCCATAGTGTTCTCCGGACGTGATCAGAAGGGTGGGTTGGGTGCGGAAAAGAAAAATCCTGGGGTTGTCCGGATGCCTGGAAAGGGGAGTGTGGGTAAGGGCTGACATGAGGGAGCAATAGCTTGGAACGAGCCGATTATGATAGGAATGGAATAAACCTTGGAAAAATAATAAAAAATTCCCGATCAAAGGATGCTGTGGACCTTATCAAAGGATTCTAGATGGAATGGAGATCAATCCACGAATCTGCCTAGGATTCAACGGTTGTAGATTTTGAATTTGTTGAAAGTCTGGGAACAAGTTGTGGAAAAAGTGTGGATAACTTTTATAAACTGTTGGCCCGAAAACTACTTTGGTGCAAAAAATGATAAGGAAGATCCTAGTCGAGGACGGACAAAACGAAGTGTATCAAAATTATAGAAAGCTGATATTTTCTATTGCTTTATTTCTCATTTATTGATAATACCATTATTGGAACCCAGAGCGCCTTCACCCGCTATTAATTCGCTTCATGTTCGGAAAAAAATATTCAGCTGTCAGAGTCGGCATCGCCGGTTCAGGTTTCATGGCGGGGGGGATTCTGAGAGCCCTTCAGCAGCAAGGATTCGGCCTCGGCCCGGTGCTTACCCGACGGCCTCTCAATAGCGTTAAAGAGGCGCCGCACCCCGAAGTTCTGACCAACAGCTTGGCTGAATTGATTGAGGGGTCGGATGTCATCGTGATCTGCACTGGCGACTCGATTCATGGGACGGAAGTCTTGGAGGCTGCGTTTCAGGCCGGCTTGCCGGTGGTGACTCTGGATTCCGAGCTGCAGATCACCACGGGTTCGTGGTTTGTTGGGAAAGGGATCCTTTCCGAGGCCGAAGGGGATCAGCCTGGCAGTCTCGCCGCGCTTCGTCGCGACGCCTTGGCCATGGGCTTCGAGCCGTTGGTGTATGGCAATGTGAAAGGTTTCCTCAACCGCACCCCGACGGTTGAGGATATGCAGTATTGGTCCCGGAAACAGGGGATCTCTCCTGTGCAAACCACTTCCTTCACTGATGGCACCAAGCTCCAGATTGAGCAGGCCTTGGTGGCCAATGCCTTTGGGGCCACGGTGTTGGAGCAGGGCATGTTGGGGCCGAAAACTGAGAATGTGGCGCGAGGATCTCAGTTGCTTTCAAATGTGGCGGAATATCACGGCGGAGCCATCAGTGATTACGTGATTTGTCCGGGTTTTGCCGGTGTTTTCATCGGTGCCCGGCATGAGGAAGCCCAACGGCCTTATCTGAGTTATCTGAAAATGGGGGACGGTCCTTTCTACACGCTTCTAAGGCATTTTCACCTGTGCCACTTGGAGGTGTCGAAAACAGTCAGGGAAGTGGTCGACCAAGGGGAGTCCGGCATTTTGATGAACAATGGTGCCAAGCCCCGCTATTCTGTGGCCGCCATCGCCAAGCAGGAAATGCCCAAGGATCATCCCATCTCCCATGCCATTGGGTCATTTGATCTGCGGGGTGAAGCCGTGGCCATCACTGACATTCAGGACCATGTGCCCATCGGCCTGATCCAGCAATGCCGTACCACGCGCCACATCGAACCCGGGGAAATCATCCGTTTTAAGGATGTCGAATTGCCGGAAACGAGGGCTCTCCATATTTGGAGGGAAATCGCCTCCGGGGTTGGAACTTCCGCCGATCTGACGCCAACCTGAGCCATGGTGTTCAGGTTGGCGTTCGACCCTTTTCCTTGATTATTCGAGGAAATTCAGCAGCGCATTCCCTCCCTTCCTGCCCGTGGCTGGCAGCTCAAGGAGCTCGTCCTTGAAGTGCTTAATAATTAAAATTAATTATAAAAAAGGCAAAAACTCTAAAACCTCTGGAGTTTCGATGATTTTGTGAATCGTTTCCTTGGTGGTGGGTACTTTGTTGGTAGCATTCCAACGTGCTCAGGATGGACATTTTGCCCAAGGGACGGTGATGGGCTTCCCTGCGGATTCGAACCAAGGCGTGGTCCGGTGAGTCCCATGGAAGAGAATCTCTGGGGAAATTGCCATCAGCCAAGGCCACTCTGATGGTGATGGCATCCGAGGTTTCGAGAATCTCGTGTGGGACCACTCCCTGCGTCCCGGGGCTCCATACAAAACTTGCGCCTTCCCCTGTGCCAGCAGTCAGGAGTTTTCAGGTTCGAGGTCTCGAACGAAAAGAAAGGATCCTTGGGCCGCCACAAGCGGGGCAGACTTTCTCAAAAAGGATCTGCTTCCGACTGTTCGGGACTTTCCGGGACAGGCTGCTCCACCAAAGCGGGCGATGTCCCCTCCCGGGATGCGGTCTCAGCGGGAGTTTCCGGCGTTGAGGGCAATTCGTCCCAAATGTCTGCGGGCGACTCCGCACGGGGGACGTAATGGCCCAGAGTTCTGACCAGTCTTCCGGGAAGGGGACGAACCCGATCCAGGACATTACGGGCCAGCTGAGGAGACGTCTGATAGCCTTGGGCAAACATTTCCAACTTGGCGTCAAGATTGTCGATATAATGCAGGGCGATCGCTTCCGGAGTTTTGGGCACGACCGGGGAACCGAATTCCAATTCTCCGTGATGGGAGAGTATCAAATGCATCAGGTGCAACCTGACGGAATCATTGGCCGGCTCCATGGTGTGCCAATGAGCCGCTTCGTCGGTGTCCATGAGCTGGTGCCAGAGCCGGTTCACCAATTCGACTCCGAAGGGGATGTGACTCAGCAATTCACTGATCTCCGTGTAGGGCATTTGAAATCCCCTCGGCTCATAGGCGTTCTCCCACAGTTTGCCGCAATCGTGGAATAGAATACCCGCGACCAAAAGATCTCTGTTCAATTGCGGGTAGGCCTCACAGATCTTCAACGCCGAGCGCATCATTTGAGCGACATGCTCCACCAGTCCGCCCCTTCGCGCGTGGTGATAATCCCTTGCTGCGGCCGTGCGGCGGAAACGCTCCCCATAACGATGAAGAAACATCCCTGTCAGCTCTTTCAGCCGCGGGTCTGCGAGCTCTTTGGTGGTCCCGCAGATGAATTCATAATCCTCCTTTTGGCGATTTTGCAATTCTGGTGGACCGGAGAGGAATGCGGAGGTTTCTTCGTCCGTCAGAACTCTGGTTTTCCATTCGCTGAGGTCGTGGGATTTGTATTCTGGATTGCTCCGCCAGGTTCCAAGAAACTCATAAAACAGACCGGCCTGCAAGGATGCGGCGCTTTTGTGCTCCGGGGCATCGCCCCAGACTTTGAGCGAAAGCGTGGTTTCCGCATCGACCAGTTTTAGTTCTAGGTAGGAACTGTTTGACTTGGTGCTCCGGGTCCTCAGTTCGGCCAGTTGGGCTCTGAGAGGGAATTTACCAGGGCCGGACGCAACCTCCCGCCTCATGGTATTGATGCTGACCCATTCACTGTCCATGGGCCTGTCCTACACCTGCCCATTCAGTAGGGAAAGCAAAAAGAGATCTAAAAGGCAAACAACGATCCCAACTGAAGCGGGCATGTTTTCGGTGGAACCCCGGGTTGCGCACCGGTGCGATGTGGCGTAAAGCATCGTCCACACCGTAACCCTGAGCCATGATTTTTCCATTGTCCGACGATGACCGGCACCTGCTCAAGCCTGCTTGGGTCACGATCGGACTGCTTCTTGTCAATATTGCGTTGTATTTCTACCAGGCGGGTCATGAATCCTTCACCGAGGGGTGGAGCATCGTTCCCCGTGAAATCACCACCGGGGTGGATCTCGTCGGGACGGTCGCTCTTGGCGCTGGCCATGGTCCCGACATTGTCCTGACGGCCGGACCGAAACCGGTTTTTCTCACTCTGTTGAGCGGGATGTTTCTTCATGGGAGCCTGATGCATTTGGGCGGCAACATGCTCTACCTGTGGATTTTTGGTGACAATGTCGAGCATCGCTTCGGGTCTGGCAAATTTCTGCTGTTCTATCTCCTCAGCGGCTTGGTGGGCTCACTTGCGCACATCTGGCTCGCCCCGAACAGCGTAATTCCCATGCTGGGGGCTTCGGGGGCCATTTCGGGAGTTCTGGGAGCCTATGTCGTTTTGTTCCCGTGGAACCAGGTCAACACCCTTTTTTTCTTCCGCGTCGTCTCACTGCCGGCCCTCTTTGTCATCGGCATTTGGGCTGGCATGCAGGTGTTTGCGGGGTGGGGCAGCCTCGCTGGAAACGTCGAAGGTGCCGGGGTGGCCTACGCGGCTCACATTGGTGGCTTTCTGGCAGGGGCTCTCATGGGAGGCATCGGCCGGTGGCTGATGCAAGAAGAACCTGACACAGTCCTGCTGCGCCATTATGAACGGAATCCCCGGACCCGGCGACTCTGGTGAACGGGACTATTGATGCCCGGACATAAGGGCCGCCGCCAGGGCAAGGTCCGATTCAGTGGGCCGGGGGAAGTTGTTTTCCACGGTTCCCAAGGCGTCCGCCAAACTCCGGGCCCGGAGTTGCCCGTCCAGGATTTCCATGTGATCAGGGGTGATGAGCGAAGGGTGGGGCACTCCGCAGGAATGACAAAGTTTCAGGATCTCGGTGCGCAGCGTGATCAAATAGTTGGCCAGACGCACCGACTTCAGTTGCGGGTCCAAACCGGCCATGAGCCATGGGTGATTGGTGGCCACTCCGGCCGGACAGATCCCTGATTGGCAGCGCTGGGCTTGGATGCAACCAATGCTCAGCATGGCCTCTCGGGCCACCGCGATCAGATCGCAGCCCATCGCGAAAGCGAGCAACGCCTGCTCGGGAAATCCCAGTTTGCCGGACCCTGCAAAGACGATGCGGTCGTGAATGCCGCGGCGGGTGAATTCGCCGATGACCCGCGGCAGACCCAGCTTGAAGGGCAGGGCGACATGGTCGGCATAGACCAGCGGGGACGCTCCGGTGCCTCCTTCTCCCCCATCCACAGTGATGAAATCGGGAGCACGCCCGGTTCGTTCCACCAGACCGGCCAGATCGGCCCAAAAGGCCTGCTCTCCGACGGCTGATTTGATGCCTACTGGAAGGCCGGTTTCTTCGGCGAGGAGTTCGATGAAATCGAGGAGGCTGTCCGCGTTGTGGAACGCGGAATGGCCCGACGGACTGACGCAGTCGGCATCGCGGCTGATTCCCCGGATGCGCGCGATTTCGGCGGTGATTTTTTCCTTGGGGAGCAAGCCCCCCAGTCCGGGTTTGGCGCCCTGGCTCATTTTGATCTCGATGGCCCGGATTTGCGGCGTCGCGTCAATGAGTTCGCGCAGCCTGGGGAGGGAGAACCGGCCCCCCTCCTGACAGCCGAAGTAAGCCGTGCCGATCTGGAAAACCAGATCTCCCCCGAGCCGGTGATGATCCGAAACGCCGCCCTCGCCGGTGTTGTGGAGAGCTCCGGCAATCTTGCAGCCTGTATTGATGGCCTTCACAGCGGCGGCCCCCAAGGATCCGTAACTCATGGCCGACACATTGACCACGGAGGCAGGCCGGAAGGCCTTGCGACGCTGCCTCCAGGCTCCCAGGATCTTCGCACAGGGGATCGGGGCCGTTTCGGGAGGATGATGGGGTAGCGGGAATGCCGCATGCTTGATAATGAGGTAGTTGGGGGTCAATTCGAGATCGTTGTCGGTCCCGAAGGCGAAATAGTTGTTCTCCCTTTTGGAGGAGGCATAGACCCAGGTGCGCTGATCTCTTGAAAACGGTCTTTCCTCATCATTGTCTGTGACGATGTATTGCCTCAGTTCGGGACCGATCTTTTCGAGCAGATATCGGAAATGACCGATCAACGGGAAGTTGTGCAGAATGGCATGACGGCGCTGGGTCACGTCATGGATCAGGATCACAACAAGAGTGGCGAAAAGAAGGCCGAGGAAAATCCAGAAGAAGGGCATGGCAGATCGGGTGAAAGGTGGCGGTGCTGGGATTATCCCTGAACGGGACGGGTAAAAAAGCGACAATCGCGCGTCTTGTCATCCAGAGCGATGTTGTTTATGTAACGTGAATGCGATCATCACTTCAATCTCTGATCCACCGGGCTGCGGCTGTTTTTTTGACCATCGGAGCCTTGTCCCGCCCCCTCATGGCCCAGGATCCGGAGCCAGCGGCGTCCCGTCCCAACATCCTTTTTCTCTTTGCGGACGATCTGTCCTACGAGGTTCTTGGGTTCATGGGGAACCGTGAGGTCGCAACCCCGCATCTGGACGCGCTTGCCGCCAAAGGGACGGTGTTCACCCATGCCTACAACATGGGATCCTGGAGTGGCGCGGTGTGTGTCGCCAGCCGGCACATGTTGAACACTGGATTGTCAGTCTGGCGGGCTGAAAAAGCCGCCGCTGCCTTGGGTTCCGGTGGCCGAAAGAAGAACGGACAGGGCCAGCCTCCCAGTCCGGGAGAACCCAATTTCAAGGAAAAGGGATGGCTCTGGTCCCAGTTGATGTCGGCAGCAGGCTATGAGACCTGCTTCACGGGAAAATGGCATGTTAATGCCGATCCGAAAGCCATCTTTCAGCAAGTCGGGACGGTGCGGGCAGGCATGCCCAAGGACACCAAGGAAGGTTACAACCGTCCGCTGGAAGGACTCCCCGATCCCTGGTCTCCCAGTGATCCGAAATTCGGTGGTTACTGGGAAGGCGGCACGCACTGGAGTGAGGTCGTTGCCAATGAGGCCATCGGATTTCTCGAATCTGCCCGCGCGGGGAATCGCCCCCACTTTATGTATGTCGCTTTCAATGCCGCCCATGATCCTCGACAGGCTCCCCAGTCCTACATCGACCGTTATCCGGCCTCCAAGGTGGCCGTTCCTGAAGACTTTTTGCCTGAGTATCCCTGGGCCGAACCCATGGCAAGTGGACGCGGGCTGCGCGATGAAAAGCTCGCCCCGTTTCCCCGGACCCGTCATGCGGTGCAGGTGAACCGGCAGGAGTATTTTGCCCTCATTAGTCACCTGGATGATCAAATCGGCCGCATTGTGGCTGCCTTGGAAAAATCCGGAAAGGCCGACAAGACCTGGATTTTCTTCACTGCGGACCACGGTTTGGCGGTCGGGCATCACGGCTTGATGGGCAAACAGAATCCCTTTGACCATAGTATTCGGGTGCCATTTTTTGTTGTTGGACCCGGCGTCAAGGCCGGACAGAGGCTCGATGCTCCCATTTATCTGCAGGATGTCATGCCGACGAGTCTCGAGCTCGCGGGAATAACGGTGCCCGACCGTGTCGAATTCCACAGTCTCCTGCCGCTCCTCAAGGGAGACTCTGGCAATAGGAGATCCCGGATCTACCAGTCCTATCTGAAAAACCAACGGGGGTTGGTTCGGGGGGATTACAAGCTGGTGCTTTACCCCACGGCGCCGAAAATGCTCCTGTTCAATCTGAAAGAAGATCCGAAGGAAATGCGTGACCTCGCGGCCGATCCGGCTTTCGCGGCCATTCTGCGGTCATTATTCCTGGACTTGTTGGCGGAACAAAAGATGCTTGAAGATTCCCTGGATCTCCGGAAGGCTTTTCCAAACTTGGCTCCCTAAGGCGAAGCCTCGACGGAGGCTTCAGTCTTGCTGGTGAACGCATAAACGATACCGTCCTCCGCGCAAATCACCAGGGTGCCTCTCGAAATGGCCGGGGAGGCACTGACCTGCGCCCCCAGATCGAAGGCGAAAAGTTCGGCACCGGTGGCGGGATTCAAGGCATAGAGTCGGGCGTCCTTGCCGGCGATCCAGACCGCATCCCGGCAGACCACCGGAGAGGCATCGACATCCCGGCGGGTGGTAAAACTCCAAGCCAGCGTGCCGTCGATCCGGTTCAGGGCGATCAATTTCTTGTCCCGACCGCCGATGTAGACCATATCCTTGGACACGGCAGGGGAGCTCTGGTATTCACCTCCTCCAGTGTGGGTCCAAATCCGATCTCCGCTTTCCAAATCCAAGGCCAGGACTTCCCCTCCGTAATGTCCGACGTAAACCACCCCGTCCCTGGCGGCAGATGAATTCGCAATGTAGGCCCCCACTTCCTGCTCCTGGAGTTTTTCTCCAGTCAGGGCTGAGACCACGTGGAGGATGTTGTCACACCCTCCAAAAATGACGGCCGTCTGACTGCCTGTTTTGGCAAGGGACGGCGTGCTGACGATGGCATTGCCGGTTTCGATTTTCCAAATTTCCTTCCCTGTGGCGGCATTGACGCAATAGAGAAAAGTGTCATAGCTCCCGACGAAAGCGCGTGTTTCCGGAGCCGATCGGCCGTCGCCGACAGGAAGTTCCAACAGGTTGATGCCTCCTTCAATCTTGTCATTGGTCTCAAACTTCCACTGTTCCTTGCCATCTTCAGCACCAAGACCATAGAGCACGCCGGCCTGGTCGCCGAACAGCACCAGATTTCCCGCCACAGCCGCGGCTCCGACCACCCCGCCGAGGCATTCGTGGGCCCAGATTTCTTTCCCTGTGGCGAGATCGAGGCACCGGAAGGTGCTGTCCTGACCTCCGAAATAGACGCGTCCCTTCATGATGACCGGCGTGGCCACGAGGGGAGGGCGTTTCTTGCCTGGCGCCAGCGGTGACTCATAAGTCCAGAGCGGCACCAGAGGGGGCACCAGATTCTCCTCGGACTGGCCCTGTCCTTCCGCATCATGCCGGAACAAGGGCCAATCCTGGGTGACTGAGGAACCGGATGAGTTGGATGCCGCGGAGGCATCATCGCCGGTCTTTGAGGAATCACAGGAGATTAGGGTAACCATGCTGAGCCCAAGGATCCAGGAATGGAAAAAAAGGGAAGCAGATCGGAGGCGGGCAAGTGGGGTTAGCATTTCTGGGAAAATCTAGGGAATTGGGGGGGATTTTGACAAGGCTGAGCGACTTTGGGAAAAACGCCCCCAAATGCCTGCTGGCGGCTTTGGGGGATGATCCGGGGTGGTAGGGCCTTCTTGCTGTCAGCGGCGGGTCAGAGAGCGATCTGGGAGTGTGTTTTCAAAGTGCTTAAATAGAACGCGGTAGGGTTCGTTTGGTTAAAAAAGATTTTAAACTGGCATCTCATTCTTTTGAAATTTAGTCTTTGGAAAATGTGAAACGAATAATGCCAAATTCCACCGAAGAATCACGGTTTTGAACTGCGGAACGCCAAAATAGGGAGGGGGGTGAAATTGGATGATTGAAAGACCGGCGTGCTTCGCGCACACTTCCGGCATGATCAGGATTCCCTTTCCGCTGACTGCTGCCTTTTTTGCCGCCTTTTTCCTGTGGGTTTCGCCGGGGCGGGCTCAATCGACCCCGAGCCAACCTTTGCCAGACCATTATACCCAGCAGGAGCCGACTCGTGACGGGACCGGAAAAATCTACATGGGCCGGGAAATCTCCCAAGTGGTGGGGCATACGGCCGTGACCTGGCTGGAACGGCCGGAGCGCGAGCGTGAGGAGATGCCTGATCTTGTTATTGAAAACATGGAATTGAAGCCCACCGATGTGGCCGTTGATGTGGGAGCTGGATCCGGCTATTTCAGTTTTCGGATGGCCCCCAAAGTGCCCCAGGGCAAGGTAATTGCCGAGGACATCCAGCAGCCGATGCTCGATTTTATCTCCGAGCGTTCGAAACAGCTGGGCGTAAAGAATGTGGAAACCCTGCTCGGAACGGTTGAGGACACCAAGCTGGCCGAAAATTCTGTCGACGTCGTGTTGCTGGTCGATGCCTACCATGAGTTCTCCCATCCCCGGGAGATGATGCTTTCCATTTTCAAGGGGCTGAAGTCCGGCGGGCGCCTGATCCAATTGGAATACCGTGGGGAGGACAAGTTCGTCCCGATCAAACCCTTGCACAAGATGACCGAGAAACAGGTCATCCTTGAGCAATCGTCCGTGGGCTTCAAACACGTGGAAACGCGATCCTTTCTTCCCAGCCAGCATTTTCTGGTCTTCGTCAAACCTTGATCCGGACCACTGAGTTTTTCTCCCCCAATCCATCCGATCTTCGGAAATTTCCCTGACTTTTGTCGTGCAATTCCACGTGGTCCACGCCCTTGTCCTCCGGTATCTGTTCCTCTTCTCGAGGGCGCCCATCCGGCTTGCCGAATTGATGTTCTGGCCTCTGATGAACCTCCTGGTGTGGGGGAATCTTACGGTCTACATGCAGCAAAGGACAGATCCCTCCCGCCCTGCGGAAGTCACCTTTCTTTTTGGAGCGGTGATTCTGTGGGACGTGTTGTTCCGCTCACAACAGGGGGTGGCGGTCTTCTTTCTGGAGGACGTCTGGTCGCGCAATCTGCTGAATATTTTTGCCGCCCCCGTCAGGATTGGGGATTATCTGGCGGCCACTTACATGGTGGGGTTGCTCAGATCCGCCATCACCGTCACTCTCCTGGCGGTGCTCACCTGGTTTCTTTATGCCTTCGATATTTTCCGGTTGGGATTCTGGTTGCTGCCCTTCGCGGGAAATCTGATGATTTTTGGTTGGGCTTTGGGGATGATATCGACCGCCTTGATTCTCCGTTTCGGTCCAGCCGCGGAAACCTTGGCCTGGGCCATCCCGTTTTTCATCCAACCCTTCGCGGCCGTGTTTTACACGGTGGAATCCATGCCTTCCTGGATGCAGAAAATCGCAAACATTCTGCCCTGCACCCACGTGTTCGAAGGGATGCGGACCGTTTTGGTCAAAGGGCGTCCCGACTGGAGCAGTCTCCTTTGGGCGACCGCGTTGAATCTCGTGTTGTTGGCTCTGGCCGGCTGGCTGTTCGCCCACATCATGAAAGTGGCCCGGGAGCGGGGCCTGATCACGAAATTCGCCACTCAATAACCGGAGTTTCGCGCGGCAAAATTCCGGGCCGCCTCGACCAGTTCATCATAAGTTTCCACGCAGTAAGCCGGATCCTCGGTCAGCATGGCTTCCCGACCGTTGGCACCCCAACAGACCGCGATGGAAGGCATCCCCGCCAGCCGGGCAGCCTCAATGTCCCGTGTCTCATCACCGATGTAGAGGCAGGTCTCGGGAGATTCGGCCTGAGCTTTGAGGAGGCTTTTGAGCCGGGAGGCTTTTCCGAAAAGGCTGGCGCCGGCTTCCACAAAGCGGAAACAGTCGAGCAAGGAGTGCCTCTTGAGGAATTGTTTCACATTCTCCGCGGCATTGCTGCTTAGAATGCCAATCCGGAACCCATCGGTCGAGAGGGTGCGGATGGCGTCGATGGTGCCGGGAAAAGGTTGCACTGAATCGATCCGTTTGGTCAGTTGACGACGGATCCGGGTGACCACGCGCACCGCGAGGATCCGGGAAATGCCCAAATGATGTAGCAAGGCTCGCGTGTTGAGATTGCGGAGGGTCTGAACTTCCTCCCGCGACACCGTTCTAAGGCCAAAGTCGCCGGCGATCTCATTGTAAATGGTCAGTCCCGTTTCGATGGTGTCAGCCAACGTGCCATCAAAATCGAAGACCAAGAGAGGTGGCAACGCATTGTTTGCTGCGTTCTGGGGGGGCAGAGCTGGGGAATTCACCATGGGCTTCCCCAGTGTGGTCGAGGCCTGTCCTCCATGCAAGGCCGTCTGCGAAAATTTCCCGGCTTTTCAAGCTGCCACAACGGGGCGGCTCTCGATCCTGAACACGCGATCCAAGCGCAGCATGCGAAGCACTCTCTGGACCGGTGGCTGGGGATTGATGAGGGAGATGACACTTTGGGCCTGGGGCATCATTTCCTGCAATGCCAACAGCGAGTGGACGGCCAGACTGTCGATTCGCTCAACGTGGCCCATGTCAATGTTCAGGCTATGCGCGTCGGCAAACGCGGGACCATGGTGGACTTCCTCCTCGAACTTTCTGGCCGCACCAGCTTCAAAATGAACCTCTTCGATGGCAATTTCCAGAACAGACCCGGCTTGATGATAGGATAGTGTCATAGGTGCAATTTTTGTAACTAGTCTAAATTCCCATTAAAAATAAAATTATCAATTACGAATATCATAAATAATATCAATGGGTCTTTTGAAATTTAAATAATATTGATAAATACCGTGAACCGTGCGAAGATAGTGTCACTACCATGAGGGGCCGAGTTTTACTGATCGATGACAACGTGAACCTGACGACACTCACCAGTCGTGCCTTGAGCAAGGCTGGTTACGAGGTTCATGTGGAGAATGACGCTCTTCAGGCCATGAGCACTCTAAGGCGGGTGCGTCCGGAAGTCATTGTGCTCGACATGATGATGCCTGGCAGGGACGGTGCTGACATCCTCGCCGAAATCAGAGCCGACCGGATTCTTCACCCCATGCCGGTGGTGGTTCTGACCGCTTTGGCCAAGGAAGCCGCCCACATGTCGCGTCTCGGAGGTGTGGACAGTCCCGTTCTGGGCAAACCGGTGGAACTCCGGGTTTTGATCGGGGAAATTGATCGGCAGTTGGGTGTTGGCAGGGCAGCTTAATCCGAGGGCTCTGATCGCCTTGATAATGGTCGGAGTCGCTCCGGATTTCCCTTGTTTCCTAGAGTCCTGAGTTTTGGCATGCTTTGTGCTGGACTTTGGTTGTAACCCGTAATACCCTGACACTGCAGGAACCTCAGTGTCCCCTTTTTGTGGAAACCCGTTTTGACCAGTCCCAGTCCCAGCATCAACTCCAGACCATCGCTCCGCAGATCCAGCAAAGCCTGGCTTTGTTGCAAGCGCCGACACTGGAATTGCGCCAAATGATCCAACAGGAACTCGAATCCAATCCGGTATTGGAGGACGAGACGGTTGATATTTCTTTGGAGGATGCTGGCAGTGGTGATGAAGGGGAGGACGACTTTGACGCCGAATTTGCCGAATTGTCACAACTGGATGAGGAATGGCGGCTCTACATGGCCCAGAGCCGCTCCGGTGCCTCCAACCGGGACGATGCGGATGAGCGGCACCGCTTTTTGATGGATTCGTTGGTCGAGCCCAAAACCCTGCAGGACCACCTCACGGACCAGTTGCTTTTGGCGGACATCACCCAGGAAGAACGGGAGCTCGGAGCCATGCTCATCGGAAACATTGATGAGAGGGGATTTCTTCAGGCCAACATCGAAGATCTTTGTTACTCCCAAGGTATCCCCCTGTCCGATCTGGAGTCGGCCCAGGCCTTGATCCAAAGTTTTGATCCGGTAGGGGTCGGCGCCACGGATCTTCGCGAATGCCTTCTCATCCAACTCGACCGACTTGGCAAGCGGCAGGGGACCGAATGGCGCATCGTTGACGAGTTCATTGACGATCTCGCCCGTCATCGTTACCCCCAGATAGCCAAGCGCCTCGGAATCACTCCGGAGGAGGTCACCGTGGCCGCCGCCTTCATTGCGACGCTGGATCCGCGTCCAGGTTCCCGGTTTGCAGTGGGGGTGAACCAGTTCGTCACTGCGGACGTGATTGTGGAGAAGATTGACGGGATCTTTATGGTCAGTTTGAACAGCGACCAGATTCCGCATCTCCGGATCAGCAATGCCTACAAGGATATGATGGCCGGCGGGGCTTCCGGGGAGGCCCGATCCTACATCCGCGAAAAGATCAAGGCTGGCAAATTCCTCATCCGTGCCATCCACCAGCGCCAGCAGACCGTGGAAAGCATCGCCAAGGAGATCGTGCGAAGGCAGGCTCCCTTCCTTCACCAAGGACCGGGGCATCTCGTTCCCATGACCATGGCCCAGGTCGCCGAGGTTGTCGGCGTCCATGAAACCACGGTAAGTCGCGCGGTGTCAGGCAAATACATTTCGACCCCCCATGGTGTCTTCGAAATGAAATATTTTTTCACCACCGGGTTGATGACCGAAAGCGGGGAATCCGTCAGCAATTCCACGGTGAAGCAAGCGCTCGGTGAGCTGGTTTCGGCAGAGAGTACCAAGAAACCGCTCAGCGATCAGCAACTCGTCGCCGAGCTCAAAAAACAGGGCATTGATATCGCCCGACGCACAGTGGCCAAATATCGAGAGGAACTCAACATTCTTCCTAGCCATTTGCGTCGCACTTATTGACAGCCGCTCCGCAGGGCTTTAGAAAGCCCTGGTTTACGCGCTATGGCTGATTCGAACCCCGATCCCGTATCCTGGCGTGAGCGCCTTTGGAGGGTCATCTTCCTTTCCGACACCCCCGCTGGCCGCGCCTTCGATGTGGCGCTGCTTTGGGTGATCCTGCTGAGCGTGTTTACGGTGGTCCTTGAGAGTGTGGATTCATGGAGATCGCAGTATGGTCGGCTGTTCCTGATTCTGGAGTGGGCCTTTACCGGCATTTTTGCCCTGGAATATCTGGCCCGACTCTGGGTTGTGCGACGGCGTTGGCGGTATGTCTCCAGTTTCTTCGGAGTGGTCGATCTTCTATCGGTGCTACCCGCTTTTATCGGACTGTTCGTCCCCGGCACGCATTACCTCATGACCTTGCGGGTTTTGAGATTGATGCGCATGTTCCGGATTCTGAAAATGGTCGAGTATCTCGGGGAAGCCAGTGTCCTGCTCAATGCCCTGAAGTCCAGCCGACGCAAGATCATGGTGTTCCTCTGGTTCGTCCTCGCCCTTGTGTTTGTCGAAGGTACCATCATGTATGTGCTGGAACGCGACGCGAATCCGGATTTTGCCAACATCCCGCAGGCCATTTACTGGGCTATCGTGACCATCACAACAGTTGGTTATGGCGATGTCTCCCCGGTCACGGTTCTGGGCAAGATCATGGCATCGGTGATCATGCTGACTGGCTTTGCCATCATTGCCGTGCCGACTGGGATCGTCACTTCCGAAATTGGCCGGGAAATGGCGGGAAGTCGTCAGAAAGCGCGCACCTGCAAAGAATGTGGGTGGAGTGACCATGGGGCCCAGGCCCGTTACTGCCAGCAATGCGGAACCCTTGTCGAGTAAGGGCGGACGGAAGGAGGCTGGCCTCCCTTTTTCGTGAAAAAGAACTCCGTCCGTAGACAACTGGGCAGCGGATCTGGACGGAATACCCGGCGGAGGAAGCCGGATTGCAGTCACCCTCCTCTGGGAATACTCCGAAGCCCGATCGCAGGGTTACCCAAACAGTTCCTTGATCGGGGTCCCGCCGTCCGTGAGATTCACCGTCACCCCACCGGGCTTTTCGAGGCGCTGGCTGTCTGGAATACCCAGCTTTCGATAAATGGTCGCCGCATAATCATACGGCGTGCAAAGCCGTTCCGTGACCTCTCCCCCGTGTTTGTCAGTGGCTCCGATGACCGCCCCTGCGGGGCATCCGGCACCGGCAAAAGCAATCGAAAGTGCCCTGCTCCAGTGGTCCCGGCCCCCATATTGATTGATTCTGGGCGTGCGTCCCATTTCGGTGACAAAGCACACCAGGGTGTCATCGAGAAGGCCCCGCTGGTGCATGTCCTCGATCAGAGCACTGAAGGAGCGGTCCAAACTCGGCATCATCACGGGATGGGGGAGGCCATAGCGTTCCTGGTTGCCTTTGCCCTGCGGACCGCCGCAGGGGCCGTTCCGGTAAATTCCCTCGTGGTGATCCCAGTTCAGAAAAACCCCGTTCGGTTGGCCATATCCGGGCCGCGACACGTGCTCGGGAGGTTGAATGACGGTCACGGTGACGAACCTGACCCCTGCTTCGATGAGCCGTCTGCCCAAGAGGTAGCAATGCCCCCGGTGGTCGCGGCCATACCGGTTCCGGGTGGCTTCGCTCTCCTGGGTCAGATCGAAGGCGGCTTGGGCTGCCGGGCTGGTCAGGAGGTCCAGAGCGTGCACGGTATTTTCCTTCATGGCTTGTGCCCCTTCGGAAGCGCCCACAGCTGAATCATCGAGACTTTGCAGGAGCCGGTGGCGTTCCTTGAAGCGCTCCTGGCCGAGACCGGAGCGGGGTTTCAAGGATTGAACCTCCCAGCCTGGCTGGGCGAGATTTTCCCCCAGACTTTTCGTGCCGAGCTTCCAAGGAGCCCTGCTGCGCGGGAGAAAACCGGTGCTGGATACCGCGTTCGGCATGTTGATGCCGGGGCAGAAAATGTAGCCCGGCATTTCGGGTCGGTCGGTTCCAAGCAGTTCTTCGACGACCGAACCAATATCGGGGAAATCGAATGGATTATTGAAACGGTAACCCTTGAAAAATTCCTGACAACATTCCCGGTGGCCCGCCGTGGCAGCGGAGGTCATCGAGCGGACCACGGACAAATGATGAGCCTGTTTGGCTGTGAGCGGCATCAACGAGGAAAAATGGGTGCCGACAACCGAGGTGGCGATGGGGCCGAAGGGGGAGCGGTGATCGGACAATGCCCCTGGCTTGGGGTCGAACGAATCCATCTGGCTGATGCCGCCTTCCTCATAAAGAACCAAAACCTGTTTTGCCTGACCTTCGGCAGATACCACCGCAGTGGATTTGGCCCGAGCTTCCAGAAAAAGCCACTCCGGAAGGCTGAGTCCAAGAGTGCCAAACGAGAGTGACTGCAGAACCCGTCGCCTGGAGAGCGGGGCCAGAGGGGAGGAGACGTGCCGGGTTCGTGCGAACATGGATAAGCCAAAACTATCACCGTTCGGTGTCTCCACGACATTGCGTGAATGCGTCTATTCCCTGCTTACGAGGCGTAATGGAATCCTAACAATGCCGCTTCTTCTTTTGTTGTGCGAAAAACAAAGTGAATCTTCATAAGAACCGTTCGCGGCAGAAAATTTTGTAAAAAATAGAAAAACCATTGAGGCTATCCTTTTTTTCTTAGAGGCAGATAAGGAAACGAATTAGGGTCGACTACATAAAAAGTAGGCCTTGCGGGATCAAAAACCTTGTTGAGGTCTGAATATTCTGCCAGTTTTCCGCCTAAATAAGGATTAAATGATTTAGGCATCCAAACAATTCAGACTTCAAAACAATATGGTGCATGCCCTCGGCCTCAGGGGAGGAACGGTTGGGGGAAGTGTTCCCGGCCCTTGGATTGAGGTGAGTCGGCCTATTTTAAGAGATCCTTATTCCCCCTAGCTTCACCCCCCCATCATTATCGTTGTCATGAATCCTTTGATCCGCTCCCTTCGTCGGAGTAGCAGATTCCAGGCCATTGTGGTTGCTCTTCTCCTGCCTGGTATAGGCGCGGTCAGTCTACCAGTTCGGGCCAATCCTTCAGGTGGGGTCGTGACCCACGGTGGTGTTCACATTGGGGAGGCACTGAACGGTCATTTGATGATCAACCAGTTGTCGGACAAGGCGATCATCAACTGGGAGGACTTTTCGATTGGGGCGGGGGAAATCACCCAGTTCCTTCAACCGGGAGCCGGGAGTGCCGTGCTCAATCGGGTTGTTTCGGGCAATCCCAGCGCGATTCACGGGGCTCTCAGGGCCAACGGGAAGGTCATGGTGATCAATCCCAATGGCATTCTCGTCGGGGCGAGCGGATCCATTGATGTCGGCGGGCTGGTCCTTTCCACGCTGGACCTCTCCGATGCGGACTTTCTTGGAGGTGGCGATCTCGTCTTCAAAGGAAACACCAGTGCCGGGGTGGTGAACTATGGACGCATCAATGCTGTCGGAGGGGATGTTTTTCTGATGGGACGCAGTGTCACCAACTCCGGGACCATCGCTGCCTCGGGAGGCACCGTGGGGCTTGCTGCCGGACAGGAAGTTTTGATTTCGGCCTCCCCCAATGCGGAAGGCGAGCGGGTCTTTGTCCGCACGACCTCCGGCACCACCGGTGGTGTCGGGGTGACAAACAGTGGCACCATCGAGGGGGCCGTGGTTGAATTGAAGGCTCATGGCAACATGTTTGCCCTGGCCATCAACAACAGTGGAACGGTGCGGGCCACCGGTTCAGTTTCCCAAGGAGGCAAAGTGTTTCTCCGCGCGCCGGGTGGTCGCATCGAGAACTCGGGATCGATTGCGGCGACGCTTCCGGGAGGCAATGGAGGTCGGATTTTGCTCGAGGCCTCGCAAATCGATGCCGGAGGGACCATTTCCGCCGATGGTGGAGAAAAAGGAGGGGAAGTGACCCTGCTGGGTGAAGACATCTCCATTTCCGCGGGTGCCAGGATTTCCGCTAACGGAAAACAGGGGGGGAACATCAACATTGGTAAGGCAACCGCCGTCGGAGCCACAGGACCGACCAAGCGCGTCGCTATCGGAGAAGGGGCGGAAATCAGCGCCATCGGGTCTCATGGTTTCGGCGGTTCCATCGTCATTTCGGGAGATCTCGGCAGTGTCATCAGCATCGCGGCCGCCGCATTGCGTGCCACTGGCAAAACCTCGGGAGGTGGCATTTCGGTGGGTGGAGGAGAGGTTTCGATTTCTCCTGGAGCCATTCTCGACAGCAATGGTTCCATCGGCGGCAATCTCTCGATCGCTGGCCAATCCGTCAATGCCGCCGACGGCTCACTGCTTTCTGCGAACGGTGACAGCCGCGGCGGGACCGTTCGGCTCTCTGCGGTGGAAGCGGCCGCCATTGATGGCAGGATCTCCGCGATTGGCGGGATCGGGCAAGGTGGGGCCATTGTGTTGAATGGAGCCCGTTCTCTGAACGTGGGGGATGGGGCCGTGGTCGATGCCTCGGGAGGGAGCAATGGCGGTTCTGTGCAGGCGGTGAGCAACAGCGCCGGGGTGGTGCAGGTGGACGGCACGCTGCGCACCAGTGGCGCCAATGGCAAGGGAGGGCTGCTGGTGGTCAAAGGTGGCACCGCCACGACAATCGGGGGGAGCGGAAGGTTGGAAGACAACCACGCCACCCATGGGGGCAACGTGATCGTGGAGAGCGTCAACGGCACCACCACAGTGGCGGGCGAAATTGACGCCATCGGCTCCGGGAGCGTGGCGGGGAGGGATGCGCTGGTCAAAGTTCTGGGGCGGGAGGTGGTGCTCACAAGCACGGCGGACATCGACGCCAGTGGGCAATCTGGAGGCGGGAATGTGCTGATCGGCGGAGGATTCCAAGGCAAGATGCTGGGGGTCCGCAATGCCTCGACAACGAGTGTGGCTGACGGAGCCACCATCGCCGCTGACGCCTTGGAGAGTGGATCGGGCGGGGCCGTGATCGTCTGGGCGGACGGAACGACGTCGTACCGGGGAAACATTTCCGCACACGGGATCGGGAGTGGCGGATTTGTCGAGGTGTCCGGGAAAACGAATTTGAATTTCGCCGGCACCGCGGATGTGACTGCCGACTCCGGACCTTCGGGCACCCTGCTGCTGGATCCCACCAATGTGACCATCGGCACCGGGGTGGACAGCGCCACGAACATCAACAATCTCACCTTGTCGGATCTGCTCGACAAAGGGAACAATGTCATCATCGCGACGAACTGGACGGGAACCCAGCGCGGGGACATCACGGTCAGCGCCGGTAAGAACACGGGAACCACGCCTGGCGGCAACTTCGGCGGAGTCGAGTGGTATCAACAGGACAATAATACCGTGGGTGGCACCCTGACCCTCTTGGCGGCGGGAAACATTCTGTTCGCCAACGACGTGCGCAGCGCCGGCGCGGGCGGGATCAACATCGTGGCCGGTTGGAACGGCTCCACAGGCATCGTCAGCCCCTTCGCCCTGAGCACCACGCAGGCGAGCACGCTCGATCCTGCGGGCGGATTCAGTATGGCTGCGGTGTTGGCAACGATGAACGATGGCATCTCGGGCAACGATGCCGCGGGGGTGGGCGGGGGTTCGGTTTTCATCAACGGTTATGACATTAACGGCGTGGTCGATAATACCGTGGCCGAAGGCATCGAAGTCGGGAGCCGATTCGGCGCGACCCAGGTGGCGGCGCACGATTTACTGATCCGGGGCTCCAATGGCGGTCAGCGCTGGGCGCAGTTGGGATTCCGCGACGCAGGGACTGAGTTTGGCCTCAACGGCACCATTGCGCTGAGCACCCAGAACGGGGAACGCAATGAATGGTGGGGCAGCAATGCTTCGGCAGACGGAATCACGACCGCCGCGACGCAAACCGGGAACATTCAAGGCAAGGACTACATCTCCCTGCTCGGTGGCACTGTCGCGGCTGGCGGAGCCTTTAAAGGCGCGGGCTATGGTGCCACCGGGGACATCACGGTGGTGGTGGGCGGTCGTCTCGACCTCCGGGGAGGCGATGCCAACCACGCTTACGCTCAGATTGGCCACGGCGGCACCGGAGCTGAAGGTGTGGAATTGGCACGGAACGCGGGGGGAGCGCCGGCGGGATCGCTCACGACCCGTGACGGAGCGGTGGTGGATCCCGGCGACAACAACCGCACCTATTTCAGCACCACCTGGCGGACCAATTATGATGCGACGGCCAAAGTGGACGCCGCCATTTCCATCACGGCGGGGGAGGACATTCTCATCATGGCTCCGTCCACTTTCGAAAGCAACGCGGGCTATACTGACCTGACCAACAATCAGGGATCCAGCAGCCGCTATGTCAAAGTGGGGCACGGAGGCTTGGACAATTTCGGCAGCTACCACGGAGACATTTCGGTGGTGGCTTTGGGGGCGACCACGGCCGGAGACGGCAGGGGGGAGGCGGGCGCCGGGATCCAAGTCCGCGCAGGCATGGGTACCTTGAACCCCGCCCAAATCGGCCACGGAGGATTCCACGAAGGCAATCGCCGAACCATCTGGGATCAGACTTCGAGCGGCGACATCACCCTCCGGGCGGAGACCGGAGCGGTGCGAGTGCTCAGTTTTAATCTGTTGCCGCGGACTGGCGACCAGAACACCGGGGCCTATGTGGGAGTGGACACCATCCTTCCAGTGAACAGCGCCAATGACACGGAATACGAATTCTCCAATGTCCAGATTGGCCACGGCGGCTGGCATCGTGACCGGGTTTCTACTGGCGGAAGTTTCACCGCTCCCGGCGGTGCCGCGGTGACAAATATACTGCCCGACCAGTCCATGACCGGGGACATTCTGGTGTATGCTGGTGGCACGGTGCAGGTGCGGGACACCATGGGATACGATTCAGGCGGCTCCTGGACGGCCGATCCCGGGCCGGGCACTGACCCCATACTGACTTCGGGGGGCATTCTGCGGGAGGTGGGGATCGAAGTGCGGGCGGGGAACAGCAGCTGGGCCTATGGGTTGATCGGCCATGGCGGGGTGAATCTGAACAGCAACGGTTCAGGCGGTGCCAACACCAACGGTACGGGATCCCTCCAAGGGGACATCTCTCTGGAGGCTGCCAAAGGCTCTATCATGGCGATCGGTGGCGAGGAGAAGCGTTCGGTGCGTGACTATGCCTACAATGGTGGATTCGTTCAAGTTGGCCATGGGGGGTACGACGCCGACGCCATGAATGCCACCAACGGCTTTGCCGGTGCCATTACCGTCAAGGCAGGACAGGGTGGTATGAACGGGTTGGGACAGACCGTCTCGGCCACCGACGGCGACATCATCTTCCGCACCGGGCGGATGGGGGAGGAGTGGGCATTGATCGGACACGGAGGCCGCAGTTCCAGTGGCGATTTGATTCTGAATGGTGTTTCGGACGGAGTGGCTCCGATCACGGTCACGGCGCGCGACGCCATCGAGTTTACGGGACGGATCTCCGGTCCGACCAACCCGGCCCTGCTCTCGACGGACTACCTGAATGCCCGGATCACCAGCGAGGAACTGAACCGCTATGTCAATCAGGCCGCCGGGAATGTGATCGACGCAGACACCACGCCTCAAGCCGTAGCCAATGGCAAGGGCTACAACATTGACATCAAATTTGCCCAGATTGGCCATGGTGGCTACGATTTCATCACCAATGCCCAGCCCTCGAAGAACTTTTCGCTCAACAACGACATCACCGTCACGGCACAGGTTGGCGCGGTCCGATTTACCGCCAGCGACGCGGACAACGATTACATTCAGATTGGGATGGGTGGTATCGATTTCGGCGGAGGCGCCAACAACAACCAGCGCAACATCACCGGGTCGGACCTCACGGTCACGGCCGGGGGGGACATTTGGTTCGATGCCCGGAACGCGGGTTCGCTGGAAACCAATCGCGTCCCGGTCGGCGGTAGCTTGGGCCTTGAAACCCGGGGGGTATCGCATGGGGTGCGCGCCTTCGCGATGATCGGCAATGGAGGCTATGACATAGACGGAGATTTCTCGGGCGATGTGAAAGTCGTCAGCGGAGGCAATCTCTTCATGTTTGGACCAACCGCGACGGTGAACACTGTGAACGGCTACGTTGGCAATACGGTGGAAGGCGTCACGGCAGCAACGGGCGCAACCATTACGCCGCTGGTGGGGAATGCCCATCTTTACACCGCCCTTCAGGAGGCGACCATGAAAGCGCGTTCCTTCACCTTGTATCATGGGAACGCCGGCGCCTCGAACGCCACCTACAAGGGCAACATCGTTCCGGGGACTTTCGGCATTGATCTTTATGACGACGGAGATTCCTCATCGACGCTGGACGTGGTGGACAATGACGCGGCCGATGGCACGGCGGGTGACGGCCACGGTCTGATCGTGGTCAACAACGATGCCTTGGCGGGGCCCAACGGCACTTATCAAGTCGGGGCTGTGGTTGGGGAGATCGACTACACCACCGGGGTGGTCACGATGTTTGAGAAAGTCGAATCCCGTGACGACGTGGTAAACCGCAGTCTGACTTACAAATATGACTACGCCGGCGGGCCGGTGGGCGGACAGTTGATTTCAGGAGAGCGGACGTCGGAGTCCGATTCCGCGACGCGCGCCAGCCAGGCTTATCTTGGCAGCGGCGGCATTGTGCCCGGTTCGGTGTCGTTGGTCATCGACGGGGACAACAGCGGCGGGGGGCGACGCGTCATCACCGATTCGTTTGCCAATGGCGTGCTCTACAACGAGCAGCAGGTCAGGGTGGGACAAATCGACTACAACAGCGGGCGGATTATCATTGAAGGGGTGAACACCGCCACGGGCGACGGGGGCACCGACGGCGAATGGGAATTGGGGACCGCTCCGCAACTCAAGGCGCCGCTCAATGACCGCACCAATCCCGACGAAGTGGTGGCCAATTATCAATACACCAAGGGCAATCCCGACATCGCCTTCGTGCAGATCGGCAACGGCGGCTACGGTGCCAACTTTGGCGGCCGCAACACGCCGGGACATTCGGGTGAAATCATTATCCAGGCGGCGGACGATATCCGGCTTCATGGTGGGTCGTTCGACAACAATTCGGTGCAGATCGGCCATGGCGGTCGAGGCTCTCAGGGCTGGCACGGCTACCAGGCCGACCAATTGGATCTGGCGCGTCCCGACTATTCTGCCATTGACGTCGATGGCAAAGGCAACATCACCATCACGGCCGGCGGCATCTTTGAAGTGCTCGCGGGTCGGGGAGTCAGCTTTTCGGACAACGAACAATACGCTCAGGTCGGACACGGCGGCTACGACGCCGATGGCAATCACCAGGGGAATATCCGGGTCAGCGCCGGCAGCGGAGAAATCAGCACCACCACGGGAGTCATCGGAGGCAGTGGCCAGATGGGCGGAGTCGTTTTTACAGCGGGTCAGACGCGGGATGCTTCGGTCCAGCTCGGCCACGGAGGCTTCGGGGCCAGATCTTCCCGGGCGGACGGCGATTCGGGAGTGCGGGGGCTGATCGGAAATATCACGGTTACGACCACGGGTGATGTGCTGTTCACCTCAGGCACGACCAACAGCAATTTCCGCGATCTCGACGATGGCAGGATCATCAGCCAGTTGGGTCATGGCGGCTACGATGCCGACGTCCGGCATGATGGAGGCACCCAGTTGCGAGGCACGGGGATCGGCCATGCGGGAGACATCACCGTGACTTCTGGGGGCAGCGTCATCTTTCAGGCCGGTGACGGCACCAAAATGGCGCCGGGAGGGGCCATCCTGGGCGAGGACTATGGCATTCTCCACTACACCCAGCTCGGTCACGGGGGTTACAGTGCCACCGGCGACCACCACGGCAACATCACTGTCACGGCGGCGGACAACATCCAGTTCTTCGCCGGTTCCCGGACCAGTGACGACAGCACCGACAAGCGCAACTATGCCATTCTAGGCATGGGTGGCGACGAGGCGGAAGGCTATACCGGCGCCCGCGACGCCAATAACAATCCTCTCGACACCATCACCGTTACCGCGACAAATGGGGACATCGAGTTCGTCGGAGGCGAGGGGCGGCGCAACTGGGCTCAACTCGGCAACGGTGGTTTCAGCAACGACGGTGACCATGAGGCGAATATCGTGGTTAGTGCCGGCGGTGACATCCATTTCATCGGCGGCCAGGGGCCGGCGGATCTGATCACGGACACGTCACGCTCTCTTGACGTGGCAACCTGGCTGGCGGGCACTGATCGGGGAGGTTGGACGACGCTGCGCTATCGCGACGTGCGGGTCAACGTTGTCGATTTCACGGTCACGGTCAACGGTTTCAATTTCATCGCCAACGGCTCCACGGTGCAGGAGGCCGATTCGGACGGGGCCTTCACCGCGGCGAATATCATCGCCAAGACCAATGTGGATTTGGATGGCGACACCGTGACTGACATCACCGCCGGGACGATCGTTGGGGAGATCAATCTCCGGACCGGCCAGGTCCGGTTCTTCCAGGATTTGGACCCGACTGGTTTGGGAGGGGTGACCGCGGCCTATAACACGGGGGGGGGCAGCAGCGGAGCGGTCAACGTGCCAACCACGGTCGAGAACCAATCCACCAACCCCCTGCTTGCGCAAGCTGTGCGCGGCTTCGGAGGCTTCGCGGCGGATTCCCCGCATCTCCAAGCGACGTTCAACAACACCCGCGGCGGTATCACTGATGTGGCCGAGGCGGGCGGTTCACCCTTCGACGCCAACATCGGGATTCAATCGGGCACCTTCAAACTGGAGGTGCCTGATGGAACCGTGGTCGAAGACGACGGAAGCGGGCACCTGCTGGTGACGGCCGCGGCGGTCGGAAGCGGCCTCGCCGTGGGCCAGGACGTCGGGACCATCTCCTATGTCCGGGGGCAGATCGCGCTCACTGCGGCGGTGAATCCGTCGGGCCGGATCGGGACCAAAGCGACCTACCAGACCAGTCAGAAGATTGGCGCCGATTACTCCTATGCCCAACTCGGCAACGGCGGCTGGAATGCCGAGCACAACGGCACCAACACCGACAAGAGCAATGTGGGCAACATCACCGTCACCGCCGGGGGCGATGTCCGGTTCCATGCCGGCAATGGGGTGGAATCCTACACCCAGTTGGGCAATGGAGGATATGACGCCAAGGGAGCACATTCCGGTGACATTGTGGTGAATGCGGGCGGAGCGGTGGAATTCCTCGCCGGGGTCGGCGCGGACGAGACCGACGTTAGGTCATACGCCCAGTTGGGCCATGGAGGTTACGAGTCGGACGGGAACCACTTTGGTCACATTTCAGTGACCAGCGGCACCGGCACCGCCAGTTCCACTCCTGGGTATTCCCATCTGGGAGATCTGGCGGGAAGTTCCATCGGAGTCCTCTTCAAGGCGGGCGACCGGGAAGACAACTATGTCCACATGGGCCTGGGGGGCCGCAGTGCCAGAACCGGAACCGCCACGACTCCCTATGGTCTGAATGGAGACATCACGGTGATTTCCGAGGGTTCCGTGTCCTTTGTCGGAGGCACCGGCAGTTTGAATCTGGATGGAGACATCACCGGCAACAGCGACTTCCGTCTCTACGCCCAGTTGGGGCACGGTGGCTATGACGCCGACGCGGCCAACAGCTCGCGGACCATCGAGTTTTTCGGCCTTCGCGGCGGCACCGGCATCGCAGGCACGGAAGGCGCAGGCGATGGCAATTGGGGGCATTTCGGCGACATCAAGGTCTATGCCGGGGGGAGCGTGAATTTCATCGGGGGAGATACCTCCCAAACCGATCCGGTCCTCAAGTCGTTCGGGGAAGGCTACGGCCAGTACACCTATACTCAGCTGGGACACGGGGGCTATCACGCCTCCGGCGACCACAGCGGCAACATCGACGTCCGGGGGGGCGTCAATGCCTCAGGCACCGTCAACAATGCCAGCGCCGATGTCTACTTCGCCGCCGGCGGACCGGGCACCTCCGAATGGAACGACATTCGGAGTTACGCCCAGTTGGGCCACGGAGGATACAATGCTTCCGCCGGAGAATTGGGCCGGACCGGCGAGATCATCACGGTGGTGGCGGGACGCGATGTCATCGCCCAAGGAGGACTCGGCACCGGCAATTATGTCCTGATCGGTCATGGGGGTTCTTTCTCGGACCGCAACGCCGCCAACCTCGATTCTCCGGTTGGTGTGGACGTTGTCCGGGGGGAGATCCAGCTTTCCGCTGGCCGCGATGTCAAAGTTCTGGCGGGCGACTACCCGGACGACCCGGCTCTGGGGCAGGGCATCAAAAGTTCCTATACTTGGACAGGAGCGGAGGCTACGCGGAGTCTGGACTGGGCCGCCAATCTTGGTTCTGGCGCCGACTTCACACTTCAATTCAGCCGCATCGTCCCCGATTCCATTCGCTTGGAGATCCGTCTCGATGACGGGTTGCTCGTCGGTGAATTGGTCCAAGTCGGCAACGATATCAAAGTGAATGGAGCATTTTCCGTGGATGTGAACGGGGACGGGAACGCCGAGAATTTCGCCGACGGCGAGGTGGTGGGCAGTTACAATCCATCCAGCAGGGTGGTTACTTTCACCCGCGATGTGAATCCGGGCGACGATGCCGGCGCTCCCAACATCCGCCTGTTCTTCGAACACGCGGATGTCAACCGGGCGTTTGCCCAGATCGGCCATGGGGGCAATGATTCGGACTACCTTAACGGGGATGCCACGAGTCCTTTCGCGGATGACAAGATCGTGGTCAACGCCGTGGGTTCGGTGGTTCTCGCCGGTGGTGCGGGCTCCGGCAACTACTCCATGATCGGGCATGGAGGGCAAAACACTGCCGGTGTCAAGAACGGCGAGATCGTAATCACCAGTGGTGGCGACACCATGCTCAGCGGTGGCACCGGGAATGACAGTTTCGTCATGATCGGCCATGGCGGGAGAGATTCTTCGGGGTCGAATAGCGGCGATATCAAGGTCACCAGCGGTGGAAAAGTCAAAGTAAACGGGGGGCAGGGCGTCCAGTCAGCGGGTCGAGATGAGCAGTTCGCCATGATCGGCCACGGTGGACAGGGCTCTCGCGGCGACCATTTTGGCAGCATCACCGTGAACGCCGTGGGAGACATCGATTTCGCTGCGGGCACGACCGTCCGCAGCTCTGCCTACCTCGGGCACGGGGGATGGGATGCTGACAATCCCAACGATGAGAACCCGTCCGGCATCGGGAATACGGGTGGCATTTTCGCGAAAACCACGACCGGGGATATTCGCTTCTCGGCGGGACAAGTTGTGGGAGTGAGCGAATCTTGGACACAGCTCGGCCATGGCGGACGCTCCAATGAAGGCAACCACTCGGGCGCCATCACCGTCGAAGCGACGGTGGGCAAAATCAACTTCGAGGCGGGAACGGGGAACAACAACTATGCCCAATTGGGCCACGGGGGACGCTATGCCCGGGGAAACCACTACGGCGACATCAGCGTGACCGCCGGAGGTAACATCGAATTCCGCGGCGGACAGAGCACGACCGGTTCGGTCATGTATGCCCAGTTGGGCCATGGCGGAGACGATGCCCAGGCCCGCACTGTCGTGGGGAACCACGGTGACATCTCAGTCGTCAGCGGGGGCGACATCATTTTCCAGTCCGGCAACCGGGATCGGGCTTGGACTCAATTGGGTCACGGAGGGATCAGCGTGTCCGGCACCCATCACGGCAAGATCGACGTGGATGCGGCGGGGATGATCGCCTTCGGTTCCGGAGAAGGCGCGGGGAATTGGAAATACTCGCAGCTCGGCCATGGTGGCGGCAATGCCTCGGGAGGCGACCATTATGGAGACATCTGTGTGGTCGCGGGCGAGACCATCCTGCTGGATTCCTCGGTCTCCACCGGGAGCCGTGGCTACACCATGATCGGTCATGGTGGGTATGGTGCGTCGGGCAATCAGTACGGAGAGATCAACGTCCTGTCTGGCCTCTCTGGGGCCAACGGCGGTATCAGTCTGTTGGGCGGAGTCAGCACCGAGGCCAACGACAAGTTCACCCAGATCGGACATGGCGGGGGCACCTCCAGCGGCAACAAGACCGGCGACATCGCAGTGACGGTGCTGCACGGCGATCTGACGCTGACAGGTGGCACCGCGCAATACTCCGGTGCTTTGATCGGGCATGGAGATTCCACGATCGGCACCAACGGCACGCGGACGGGCGCAATGGACATCTATGTGGACGGCAGCACCGTGGTCACCGATGGCGCCCCCGGCAACAGCCACGCCTATCTCTGGCATCAGACCACCTCCGGCATCGGCTCCGTTTCCGGCGATCACTTCTCTCTGGTGACCCGCGATCTGACTTTGCCCGCGAGCCAGTTGACGCATTTGACGAATTTCAACACTTCCAGCTACCTCAGCAAGATGATTACCAACGGGTTGAACCTTGTCATCGGAGACTCGGACGGCAGTGGGGGGATTGATATCAATTTTACGGCGACTGACTTGGCCTACAACACGGCCGCCGATACCAACATCATCACCTCTGGCAACGTCCATCTGGCCCGGAATATCCAGACCACTGGGGGTGGTAATGTCAATCTGATCGCCGGATGGGACGGGACCGCAGGGTTTCCAACGATGGATGTCTCGGTGTCCTGCGATCCGGTCATTGGTATCTTTGATTTTGCCGCGGCTGTCGCGGGGGATGCGGTCGGCGCTGCGGGCAGCGAACTTGTGACCATCGGCGACGGCACCCAGACTTCCGGCATCGCCGTCGGCTCGGCGACCGGTCTGACCGGGGTGGCGGGTTATTCCGTGGTGCTCAACGGCAGCAACTCCACGGCAGGTGGTTTCGCCCAGATCGGTTACCGTCCCACAGTGGCTGCGGAACCGGTCTCCGGGAGTTTGCATGTCGTCTCGGCGGACGGCTCGGTGGTTCTCAATTCCGGTTCGTCGACCAATGCCCCGGCCCAGATCGGCCATGGCGGCACGGGCACTGCGGCCACGAATCTCACCGGCGACATCTGCGTCCATGCCGGCACCACGGTGACGCTCGATGCGGACAACGGCGGCGGCAACGGTTCCTTTTCCCAGATCGGGCACGGTGGGGTCGGTGTGGCCGGAAATCACAGTGGTGAGATTACTGTGGTTTCAGGCGTCAATGGCACCGGCGGTGTCACCCTCACTGGCGGCGCTCTGGGAACGAACCGCTACGCGCAGATCGGGCATGGTGGGGTCAATGCCACCGGCAATCTGGGAGGAGAAATTTTCGTGGTGGCCAACACAGGGGGGGCTCTCACGCTGACCGGTGGCGCCGGCACCAATGCCTATGCGATGGTGGGGCATGGCGATGGAGCTGGCACGGCGGGCGGAACCCGGCAGGGCGGCATCCATTATTTCGCCGGTGGCGACGCCACCATCAGTGACGGTGCCGGAACCGGCAGCCAAGCCTACCTGCTGCACCACACCAGCAACACGGGCGGCTTGGCCGGGGCGGGGAACTATCTCGGCGGCAACGGCTTTCAGTATGCCGTCAACGGCACCACGACCGCGCCAAACACGGCATTTGAAGGCATCAGCCCCGTGCTTGTCAGCGGGATCGGTCTCGGCGACGTCAGCGTGGCCATCAATGGCAACGTGGATCTCACAATTGAGGGAC
Source organism: Akkermansiaceae bacterium (assembly GCA_024233005.1). Classification (GTDB taxonomy): domain Bacteria; phylum Verrucomicrobiota; class Verrucomicrobiia; order Verrucomicrobiales; family DEV007; genus JACKQE01. The sequence goes on from JACKQE010000010.1 coordinate 93,571, forward strand.
CTTCCGTTCAGACGAACAACAGCTATGACTTCACGATTCTCACCGGTGGCGACCTCCGGATGAACCTGGGGTACCAGAATCTTGGCAACGGTGATGTGACCTTGGTTGCGGGTTGGAGCGGTGGCGGTCCCTTGCTGGGAACGGTCGATCTGTCGGTGGTCTGCGATCCAGTGATCACTCCGGGCGCCCTCACCGGCGTGCTCTCCGATCTGTGCGCCAATTCGGGAGCCAACAGCGGCATGCTTTACATTGGCAGTGCGTCCCAGACCCAAGGGGTGGCCGTGGGCTCCCGTCAGGGCACCACTACGGCGGCTGGCTATGGCATGGTCATCGAGGCCGGTGACACCACAGCCAACGCTTTCTCGCAGTTCGGCTTCCGCCCCACGGCGGGCGGGCAGGGAGCCCCTGGGACCATCCTGGTTCATCTCAAGCAGGGAGGGCTCGCCTTAAACAGCGGCGACGCGGCGGGCGCCTACACCCAGATTGGCCACGGCGGACTGGACGCGATCGCGAACGGCCACGGCGCCGACATCACCATCGAGTTTTGCGATGCGGGCGACGTGACTTTCAATGGTGGCGCTGGGGCGGCTTCCTATGCCCAGATCGGGCACATCGGCTATCGAACACTCACGGGCAACACCGCCACGGCGACCGGCAACATCACCGTGACCGGGTTCCGCAATTTCGACCTGAATGCCGGTAACGGCACGGCGGCGTATGTCCAGGTGGGCCACGGGGGATTTGAGGGCGACGCCAACAAGACGGGAAATATCACTCTGACCGGCGCCACTGCCCCGGCGGACCAGGGAGCGGTCACGTTGGATGGCAGCGCCAGTGGGGCTTCCAGCGACAGCTACGCTCAGATCGGACACGGCGGGCGGAATTCCAGTAACACCAAAACCGGCAATATCGCCCTATCAAACGTGACCGACATCGATCTCACGGGGGGGAGCGGGACCCGCTCCTATGCCCAAATCGGCCATGGCGGGAGCAATTCCCAAAATGCCGCCGTGGGCACGGTGAATGTGTCAGGATCCGGCGATTTGACGGTCAAGGGTGGCACCGGGTCGGAGGCCGCGGCCCATTTGGGCCATGGGGGACAAAGCGTCGCACTTTCAGTGGTCAATCAGAAAGTCACCGTCGACATGGGCGGGGCGGTGTCGGTGGTTGGAGGTGCCGGGACAGGGACCTACGCCGAGATCGGGCACGGCGGACGAAACTCCTCTGGTTCGCGCACTGGCGACGTGGAAGTGACCGCAGGCACGGATATATTGCTGCAAGGGGGAGTGGGCGCGGATGCCTCCGCCGCCATCGGCCATGCCACGGCAAACGCCAGTCCGACCCTGGTGAACGGCTCAATTTCTGTTGTCGCCGGAGGAAAGCTGGAAATGTTCGGTGCCGGAAGTGGTGGTGGCGGTGGCTTCGCCATGATTGGGCACGGAGGGATTTCCTCCAACGGAGCGAAAGGAGACGCGGACGACGTGATCCACGTCGAAGCGACAGGTGACATCACCCTGCAAGGAGGCGTGGGAGGCAACACCTTTGTCCAGATCGGTAACGGAGGCCTCAACACCACCGGAAATTACCTTGCCAAACGCATCGAGGTGGTGAGCCAAAGTGGCGACCTGACCATGATCGGAGGATCGAACGCGGGCGACGACGACGCCTACGTTCAGATCGGTCACGGGTCGGGACAAAACACCTCCACGGCCGACTCGGAAATCCTGGTCGATGTGCGAAATGGCACGGTTACGGTGACGGCGGGAGCGGGCAACGCCGGAGGAACGCCGACGGCAAATTTTGCCCAGATCGGTCACGGCGGGCATGAGAACCAAGGGGCTCAAGCAGGACAAATCGTCGTGCTCGCGGATGCCATCACCTTGAATGGGGGCACCCGCGACGAATCCTACGCTCAGATTGGACACGGGGGGTTTGAGGATGACACCAATCCCGATGGAGCCTTGAGCGGCGACATTCTCATCAATTTCGACCCCACCACGGGGACGATAGTTGGAGGCGGAGGCGACATCGTGTTGACGGCTACTGCGGGATCGAGCCGTTACGCCCAGATCGGTCACGGGGGAGCCAACCGCATCGCCGACATCTCCGGTGACATTGTGGTTGGTCGAGCCGCCAATCTTACGATGAATTCCGGCACGGGCGGTTCCGGCGCTTACACCCAGATCGGCCACGGTGGCCGGTTGTCGGGCGGCTCGCTGGCGGCGGGCTCGGACATTTCCATCGATGTGACGGGGGCGATCACTTTGGCCGGTGGTACTGCCACTTCCGCCTATTCCCAGATCGGGCACGGCGGGCAGGACTCGTCGCTGCCGGGACTTGATGGCACCATCACGATCAATGCGGCGGCCGGATCCGGCACCGGGACAATCAGTGTGCGGGGCGGCAGCGGTACCGACGCATACGCCCAAATAGGCAACGGGGGCAACCGGACGACTGCGGCAGCGGCGACAACGCAGTCCGGCGACATCAAAATCCTCCATGCCTCGGGGGTCAATGTGGTCGCCGGGACTGGAGCGGACGCCCGGGCCCAGATCGGTCACGGAGGCGACGAAAACTACGGCGATTCTTCTGGAAGCATTTTGGTGAATGCTCTCGGTGGCGCCGTGGTGGTTTCCGGCGGCGGCAACACCGATGCGTATGCCCAGATTGGACATGGGGGCCATGCGGGGGTGGGTAACCATGGCGTCACGACGGACGTGATCCAAGTGATTGCCGACTCGCTGGACTTCAACGGCGGGACTGGGAGCGACTCTTATGCGATGCTTGGCAATGGCGGGCGCAACGCCAACGGCTCGATGGCGGGCGCGATTAACGTGAACTATGACTCGGTCGGCGGGACCGTGTCGGGCGGCACTGGCACGATCACTTTGGATGGCGGCACGGGCGCCAATTCGAACGCGCAGATCGGGCACGGCGGCTCGGGAAGGAGCGGAAATCTTGACGGCGGGATCCGGATTGGACGGGCCTCCGATTTGATCCTGACGGCTTCCTCCGGAGGGGAGGCCTACGCGCAGGTGGGACATGGCGGATCCGCAACGTCGAGTGGCACCGTGACCCATGCGGATATTACGATTGATGTGACGGGTGGGATCGACCTCAACGCCGGGACCAACACCTGGAACTACGCGCAAATTGGTCACGGCGGGGCAAACACAAACGCTTTGATCGTCGAGGCCGCCCATATCCTGATCAACGATGCCGCTTGGGCGGGAACGGGGGACCTCACGCTGGACGGGAACGGCAGCAACGCATATGCGCAGATCGGTCATGGCGGCTCTCGGAGCGACGCCACACCGGACTTTGGGAACAAGTCGGGCGATGTCACGGTTTCACGGTCGGCCAACATCACAATGACTGGCGGGAGCGGAGGAGACGCCTACGCCATCATCGGTCACGGCGGCGAGGGCGGCACGGGAACGGGCGCGACGGGGATCTTTGGCGGGGACATTGCCGTGACGACGGTCGGCGCTCTCACGATGACAGGGGCGAGTGGCGATTCGTTCACCCAGATCGGTCACGGAGGCGAGACCAGCCGGGAAGACATTTCGGGCTCGATCACCGTCACGGTTGGGACGAATCTCGACATGAACGGGGGAATTGCTTCCGAAGCCTATGCGCAGATCGGTCATGGCGGCTCGTTTTTCATCGGCAAGATCAGCGATGCCGCAGTTGGCGTTTTCGTGACCGGGAGCATCTCCCTGGATGGTGGCGCTAGCACGAACACCAATGCCCAGATCGGTCACGGCGGGGTCTCCTCAGTGGGAGACATCAGTCGCTCGGCGGTGGAGGTCTCCGCGGGAGGGGCGTTGACGCTTTACGGGGCCGCTGGCGGCAATGCCTACGCGCAGGTCGGCCACGGCGGAAGCGGCTATCTGGGCACCATCGCCGATTCCACCATCACACTGGACGCGGTCGGAACCATCGATCTGACCGCCGGCAAGGACCAGGCCTACTCCCAGATCGGTCACGGTGGTTTCAACACGATGACCGTCAACGTCAGCGGTTCGGATATTCTGGTCAACACCAAGGCGGGCAGTGGCATGGGGGATATGATGCTCGTCGGCATGGAGACGAATGCCTATGCCCAAATCGGTCACGGGGGATCGCGGAGCGACGGGAATGCCAACTTCGGTCAACTGTCGGGTGGCATTACCATCGGCCAGGCCGCCAACCTGAGCCTGACCGCGGGGATCGAAACCGACGGCTATGCGCAGATCGGCCATGGTGGCGAAGGGGGTAACGGAACCGGAGTGACCGGCGGCTATGTCGGGGATATTCATGTGACAATCACCGGCGCAGTGTCCCTTCAAGGTGGAAGTTCGCTGGACACCTACGTGCAGATTGGCCACGGCGGCGACAACAGCCAGGCAACAGCGAGCGGCAGCATCTCGGTGAATGCGGGCGGGGTGGTGACGATGAATGCCGGCAGTGGTGAAGACTCCTATGCTCAAGTCGGGCAGGGGGGGCATGGGAACGCACGGGCACTGGGATTGGCGGGCGATGTGATCGAGGTATTCGGAGCGGCTTTGGATCTCAACGGAGGGAGTGGGAATCGGACGTATGTCCAGATCGGTAATGGCGGCGCCAATGCCACTGGTGGTTCCACAGTCACGGAGATCCATGTCAACGCCTCCACCGGAGCTATTTCCCTGGACAGCGGGACGGGAACGGGAACTTACGCCTTGATCGGCGGCGGCGGTACCGGAGCCACTGGAGACCAGGTGGGCGACATTTGCGTTCATGCGGCCACTCTCATCTCCTTGAACGCCGCCACTGGCGTTACCGACGGAGCCTTCTCCCAGATCGGGCACGGCGGAGTGGGCGCGGCCGGCAACCACCAAGGCGACATTACGGTGGTCTCGGGTGTCACCGGCACCGGCGCCATCAGCTTGACGGGGGGCGCGGTTGGAACCAATCGGTATGCCCAGATCGGCCACGGCGGGGTGAATGCCTCGGGAAATCTTGCGGGTGACATCTACCTGATCTCCAACAACGGCGGCGATCTCGATCTGATCGGTGGAGCGGGCACGAATGCCTACACCCTGATCGGGCACGGCGATGGCGCGGGCACTACGACCGGCACTCGCCAAGGAGGGATGCATTATTTCGTGGGGGGTGACGCCACGGTCACCGATGGCGCGGGCACCGGTAGTGGCGGCTACCTCATCCATCGCACGGCCAATGCGGGTGGTCTTGCTGGCGCGGGGAACTATCTTGGCGGCGATGGCTTCCAGTATGTCGTCAACGGTGCCACCACAGCTCCAGCGGCAGCGTTTGAGGGCATCGGCACCATGATCGCAAGCAACGCGGGGGCAGGCCCGGTGACGGTGGCGATCTCGGGCGACGTGGACATCGTCGTCGATGGTCCCTCGGTTTCGGTGACCGGTGCCAACGATTTCACCATCGCCACGGGGGGCGATTTGACGATGTTGATGGGCTACCAAAACCTTGGCGCCGGCAACGTCACTCTCATCGCGGGGTGGGATGGCAGCGGCGCCACGGCAGGCACGGTGGACCTTTCAGTGGTCTGCGATCCGGTCATCACGGTGGGCAGCTTCGCGACCGCTCTGGCGAATTGTGCTGCCATCGGCAACAACAATGGCACCATCACGCTGGGCAGTGTCGCGCAGGCCCAAGGCATTGCGATTGGCTCGCGGCTGGGGCAAAACAGCCTCGCCGCAGCAGGCTTGGTCATGTTGGGCAGTGACAGCACTGCCGACGGCTTCACTCAGTTTGGCTACCGCCCCACGGCGGGGAGCCAGGGGGGCACGGGGGACATTTACGTGCATTTAAAATCCGGCGGTCTTCAGGCCGACGCGGGCGACGCCAACGGCGCCTATGTCCAGATCGGCCATGGCGGCAAGGATGCCGCCGCCAACACCCATAACGCCGTGATTGAGATCGAGTTTTGCGAGGCGGGCGACGTTGTCTTTAACGGAGGCACTGGGCTGGCGTCCTATGCGCAGATCGGCCACATGGGCTACCGGAGCGCCACTGGCAACACCGCGACCGCCAGTGGGGACATTACTGTGACCGGTTTCCGCAATTTTGACCTGAATGCGGGCAGAGGTTCCGGGGCTTATGTCCAAGTGGGCCACGGCGGGGTCGAAGGCGACGCCAACAAGTCGGGCAACGTCACGCTGACGGGAGCGACGGCGGCGGCTGACCAGGGGGCGCTCACTTTGGACGGCAGCGCCAATGGTGGCGCCAGCGATTCCTACGCGCAGATCGGTCACGGGGGACGCAACGCCGGGGACACCAAGACTGGGAATATCTCTGTTTCCAACGTGACCGACATCGGTATTGCGGGCGGGACCGGCACCCGGTCCTACGCTCAGATTGGGCACGGGGGCAGCAATTCGCAGAACGGAGCGGTGGGAACGATTTCAGTGGAGGGGTCGGGCGCCTTGACGGTGCGGGCCGGCACGGGGAGCGAGGCCTCGGCCCAGCTTGGCCACGGGGGGCAGAGCGTTTCCCTGTCGGTTGCCAACCAATCCATCATGGCGACGATGGGAGGAGCGGTGTCGGTCATAGGGGGCACCGGATCCTCCGCCTACGCCGAGATCGGGCACGGTGGACGGAATTCAGTCGGATCCCGGACCGGAGACATTTCGGTCACCGCTGGTGATGACGTGTTGGTGCAGGGCGGCATCGGAAATGAGTCCTTCGCGTCCGTCGGTCATACTTCGGTGAACGCCAGTCCGACCGTGGTCAACGGCTCGGTTTCCGTGATTGCCGGCGGCAAGATCGACCTCCTTGGCGCCAATGGCGGTTCGTCGGGTTTCGTCATGATCGGGCACGGCGGAGTCACCTCCAACGGCGACAAGGGGGATGCGGATGATGTGATTTTGGTGCAGGCGGCCGCCGATATCAGGATGCAGGGGGGAACCGGGGGGAACGCCTTTGTTCAAATCGGCAACGGCGGGCTGAATTCCACAGGCAATTTCCGGTCGAACCGGATCGAGGTGGTGAGCACCGGCGGAAATTTGAACCTGATCGGTGGATCGAACGCCTCCGTGGACGACAGTTATGTTCAGATCGGCCACGGCACATCGCAGACTACTTCCAGCGCCACTTCGGATATTCGAGTGGATATCCGACACGGCGCCATCACCATGACTTCCGGTGCGGGTATCACCGATACGGGCGGCAGTGACACGCCGAATTTCACGCAGATTGGGAACGGTGGACACCAGAATCAAGGATCCCAGTCCGGTCAGATCGTGGTGTTGGCGAATGCGCTTAGCCTGACAGCGGGGATCCGCGACGAAACGTATTCCCAGATCGGCCACGGAGGTTTCGAGGATGACACCAATCCAGACGGTGCCTTGGGCGGAGACATCTTCATCAACTTCGATCCGACGACCGGGACCGTGGTTGGCGGGGGCGGGGACATTATCCTTCTGGGGGGAAATGGAACGGATCGCTACGCGCAGATCGGCCATGGAGGGACGAATCGTAATTCCGTCATGGACGGAAACATCGTGATCGGTAAGGCCAACAATCTCGTAATGACTTCCGGCACGGCGGGCACGGGAGCCTACACTCAAGTGGGCCATGGCGGCCGCAGCGGGAATGGCACACTGGCGGCGGGATTGGACATCTCGATCGATGTGGTGGGAGCCATCACGCTGGGAGCCGGTGCGGGAACGTCGGCCTATTCCCAGATCGGTCACGGTGGGCAGGATACCTCACTACCATCGCTCGACGGCGCCATTACGCTGAACGCGGCGGCTGGCTCAGGCACCGGAGCGGTCTCACTTCGGGGGGGCTCAGCTACCGACTCTTACGCGCAAATCGGGCACGGAGGCAACCGGACCACGGCAGGACTGGCGACGGCCCAGACCGGTGATGTCTCGATCGTCAAGGCGACCGGGGTGGTGTTGGCGGGTGGCAGCGGCGCGGACTCCCGGGCCCAAATTGGCCATGGGGGAGACGAGAATGCGGGAGATGCGTCGGGCACCATTCTGGTCAATGCTGGGACGGGCACGTTGGAAATCTCCGGTGGCGGAGGCGGCGATGCCTTTGCCCAGATCGGCCACGGGGGGCATTCCTCCAATGGCAATCAGGGACTCGACACCGACGAGATTCGGGTGGTTGCCAATGCTTTGGACTTCAACGGAGGAACGGGTTCCGGCAGCTACGCCCAGTTGGGCAATGGAGGTCATTTGACCGACGGGAATTTCCTCGGCTCCATCTTCGTCAACTACGACCCGCTGGCGGGTTCCGCCGTCGGGGGCGGGGGCGACCTGACGATGAATGGCGGCACGAACTCGAACACCTATGCCCAGATCGGACATGGAGGGGCCAATGACAACAGCGGAGCGAACACCAAGTCCGGCGATCTCATCATCGGCCAGGTGGCTTCGGCGACCCTGACCGGCGGCAGCAACGCCGACGCGTTCACCCAGATCGGCCACGGCGGTGACGAGAACGATGGCGATGCGTCTGGAAATATCAAACTGGTGAGCGCCGGACGGATCCAGCTCAATGGAGGCAGCAATGGCGGCACGGGAGCGGACTCCTATGCGCTGGTAGGCCACGGGGGGCACGATGCCACCGGAAATCTCGGCCTCGCGGGAGAGTCCATTGTGGTGATCGGCACCGGGATCGATCTGAACGCAGGGAGCGGCAATCGGACCTTTGCCCAGATTGGCAGCGGAGGTCTTGCTGCTACTCTGACCGGCTTGGACTCTGATGGAATCATTTTCGGAGACGTCTACGTGAACTTCAATCCCCTCACCGGCATGGCTGCAGGAGGGGGCGCGGTCTCTCTCAACGGGGGCACGACCGACTCCTATGCCCAAATCGGGATCGGGGGCTCTTCCTACGATGGCGCCAAAACCGGAAATACGGTGGTCAACGGCGATTCCGTGGAAGTCATCGCCGGCGCTGGCGGGGGGGCCTACGCTTTGATCGGGGCAGGTTCGGGGATCCTGGGCAGCACGCTCGACTTCGGCTCGGGCAACCTCACGACCTCGACGACAGTCAATGCCACGGCAGGTGGCGTGACGGTGAGCGCGGCCGGAGGCGGGGCGCAATCGTTCGCGCAGATCGGCGGCGGCGGCCTCCTCGCGGATGGGCTGCTCACGGGAACGACCGCGATTTCCACGACCGTGACCGCCACCGGCGACGTGCTTCTGCAGGGTGGGGCCCAGAGCAATACCTACGCCCTCATCGGGTTGGGTGGCTCCGGACTGGACGGGACGAAGAGCAATGCGGGGGTGAGCCTCACCGCGGCGAATCTCAATCTGTTGGGTGGATCGGGGCCCGCCGGATATGCCCAGGTGGGTTCCGGAGGTGGGTTGACGGGGGGGAACAACACTGCGGTGGGGAACGTGACCGGAGACATTGAAATCACCACGACTGGAGGCGTGAGCTTGGTGGCCGGCTCCGGGCTCAATGCGTTTGCGCATGTTGGCGATGGTGGCGGGGGAGCCGTGGGCAACTTCACCGGCGAAATTTGTGTGCATGCGGGCACGACGGTGACGTTGAACGCGAATACCGGTGGGACCTCCGATCTGGCGTTTGCCATGATCGGCCATGGAGGCGAGAACGCCGATGGTGCTCACAGCGGCAACGTGACGGTGCTCTCGGGGCTCGTGGGGGCGGGCGGCATTCTGGTGCGTGGCGGCGACGCGGGCACCGGACGTTTCGCCCAAATCGGCCATGGGGGCCGGAATGCCTCGGGAAATCTGACCGCGAATATTTCGGTGGTGTCCCAAGGCGGCGGCGATCTTGACGTCCTTGGTGGCGCCGGGACGGATGCCTACGCCATGGTGGGCTTGGGGGCATTGAATACTTCCGGCACACGGACTGGCGGCCTCCAAGTTTATGTGGAGGGGGCCACCACCGTGGCCGATGGCACCGGAACCAACGCCGGGGCCACGCTCTGGCATCAGACGACCTCCGCCATCACCTCGATCGACACTCCGGTGTACAAGGTCCTATCGCTGGGAGGACTGGACCTCAATTCCTCCCGCTTCAGCTCTCTCAATGGTGTTTTGGATCAGACCAACGTCACGCTCGCGACTGGTGCGGGAGCTGACCTAGATCTCCGGGGCTCCAGTCTGGCTTACAACAGCGCGTTCGCCTTCAACGCCATGGCCGGTGGGAATTTGACCGTCAACCTGAGCGTGCAGAATGCCGGCTCGGGTGGGGTGAACCTCATCGCCGGGTGGGACGGCACCACCGGACGGCCGGTCAATCTGCTTGATCTCACCGTGGTTTGTGACCCGATCGTCGGTGATCTCGATTTCGCCGCTGTCCTCGCCGATTGTGCGGCTTATGGCAACGCTTCCGGGCTCGTCACTCTCGGAGAAGTCTCCCAGACTGTGGGCCGGACCCTCGGCAGTCGGAGTGGTGCGACCAATGTGGTCGGCTACGGTGTGAATTTGATTGGTAGTGACACCACCGCCAATGCCCAGACCCAAATCGGTTTCCGGCCCACCGCCGCCAGCCAACCGGCCACAGGCAGCATTGTCGTGGATGCGCGAGCAGGCGGGGTCTCCCTGACCTCCGGGGCCGCTTCCGGGGCCTACACCCAAATTGGGCATGGCGGGAATGGTTCGACGGACAATGCGCTCAGCGGCTCAATCTCGGTGACTACCCTTTGTGAAGCGGGTGCCTTGGTCCTGATTGGGGACGGCGCCGGCAGTTATGCCCAAGTCGGTCATGGCGGAACCGGCTCAGACGGGGTTAAGGGAGGCGACATTACGATTGATGTGGGATCGGTCGGCTTGGTCGGCGGGTCCACCACCGGCACCTATGCCCAGATCGGCCACGGCGGGGACAACTCCGACGGCGCCATCACCAGCAACATCCTGCTGAGCGCCAGCGGCGCGGTGACCCTCGACGGCGGCGCGGGCCAGGACAGCACGGCCCGGATCGGTTCCGGCGGTCGCGACAGCGACGGCGCCAAGAGCGGGACCACCACGGTGAGCGGGGCCAGCGTGACGCTGACCGGCGGCGCGGGGAGCAACGCCGGCACCCAGATCGGGGCGGGCGGTTCCCTGGCCGACGGCAACCTCACCGGGACCACGACGGTGACCACGACCACGGGCGATCTGCGGATCCTCGCCGGGACCGGCACCGACTCGGCCAGCCAGGTCGGGGCGGGCGGCATCCAGGCCAGCGGGACCCACAACAGCGCGACGACCGTCACCGCGGCGGGCAACGTGGTGCTCGACGCGACCAACGGCGGGGCCAGCGCCTCGGCCCGGATCGGACTGGGCGGCACCGCGGCCGACGGCGCCTTCACCGGACTGGTCGGCGTCACCGCCGGCGGCGACCTCACCCTGACCGGCGGCGCCAGCAACACCGGGACCTACGCCCAGATCGGTCTGGGCGGCTTGAACAGCGACGCCAGCAAGAACGGCGGGACCACGGTGGAGGCGACGAACATCAGCCTCGCCTCCGGAGCCGGCGCCAATGCCTACACCCAGATCGGGGCGGGCGGCACCAGCGGGAGCGGGAACATCACCGGCCCGACCAGCGTGACCGCCAACGGCGGGACCGTCAGCGTGATCGCCGGGAGCGGCCAGGATGCCTACGCCCAGCTCGGCGCGGGCGGCACCAAGGCCAACGGGACCCACAGCAGCAGCACCGCGGTGAGCGCCGACGGCGCGGTCACCGTGCAGGGGGGCAGCGGGGACAACAGCTACGCCTCCATCGGGTTGGGCGGGATGAACCTCGACGGCGCCCTGGCCGGGATCACCACGGTGACGACACCGGACGCGGTGAGCCTGACGGCGGGCAGCAACGCCACCGCCTACGCCCAGATCGGGTTGAGCGGCGGGTTCGGCGGCAACGGGGACAAGACCGGGAGCGTGTCGGTGACCGGAGCCAGCGTGGACGTGACCGGCGCCGCGGCCTTCGCCCAGATCGGCAACGGCGGGGTCAGCGGATTTGGCACCAAGAACGGCAACGTGGTGGTGAAAGCCACCGCCGGCGACGTCACGGTGACCGGCGGGGACCTCAACGGCTACGCGCTGATCGGCCATGGCGGGATCAAGTCCGGCGGAGTCACCATCGGGGCGCCGAGCACCGTCATCAGCGTCAGCGCGACGGCCGACGTGGTGCTGCAGGGCGGGAGCGCCGATGTGGCCTTCGCGCAGATCGGCAACGGGGGGACCAACAACGACGCCGGGACCACCGAGGCCACCGTGGAAGTGCTCGCGGGCGGCCAGGTCGACGTGCTCGGAGGCAGCGGCCCGAACAGTTACGCCCAGATCGGCAACGGCGGCGCCGGCAGCGACGGGACCAAGCAGGGGACCGTGCTGGTGGATGCCGGGACCGATGTCAACGTGACGCGGGGGAGCGGTTCGAGCGCGTATGCCAAGATCGGCAACGGCGACCAGCTCTTCGACGCGGGCGGCGTGGGCACGGCGACGGGCAACGTGAGCGGGGACATCCAGGTCAGCGCCGGGTTTGACGTGCGGTTGACCGGGGGCCTGATCGGCCACGTGGATCCGACGATCGTGAGCAGCAGCATCGCGACCGGGGGCGACACCTTCGTGGCGGTGAGCCGGCTGGATCCGGAGGCCGGAGGCAACGGAGTGATCGAGACCGACAGCGCCAGCGTGCTCAGCGCCGGAGGCGGGGAACTGCGGATCTACCTGCCGGAGCGGCTCCAGAGCGGGCCGACGAGCAACCTGATCGCGCTGGGGACCACCCTCAACGGAGTGGCCTACGCGGGACCGCCCGATCCGCTCTACCGGGCGCCGTTTGAGTATGCGATCAACCTCATCAATCCGGTGGACGCAAGTGTGACCGTGCTCGACGAGCACCTCAACCTCGATCCGCAGGACACGACCAACCTGACGGCGCGGACGGTCAATCCGGACACGGCGTTGTATTCGGCGAGCAGCGGGTTCAGCCTGTATTACGACACCATCGAGGCGCTTTACACCGCCCCGGAAACCCCGCCGCCGGCGCCGCCGGCTGTGGGTGGCGGCAGTGGCGGCGTGGGGGCGCCGACCGAGGACGCGGTGGTGGAAGTGGTCGAAGTGGGACCGTTCACGGAGATCGACGGGCAGATCGGGTTCACCGCCGACTACCTGTTCCCGGGGCAGCCCTGGATCCAGGTGGGACCGTTTGTGGATGCGCTGCTGGACGAGTGGCATCAGAACGAGTTCAACCGGGACGCCTTGGACAGCTTCGGACCGGACGGGAAGACCGGATGGAGCGAATTCGCCACTCTCGGGACCAGCTTCAACATCCGCTACCGGGTCATCCAGGACGGGGGCGCGAACAGCTTCAACGTGTTCAACAACGGAGTGCTGGGACCGTTCTTCCTGCCGATCAACAACGGGCTGAGCCTGGAACTGCAGATTGAGGAAACCCTGCAGGAGGCCGCTCCTGAGCCCGGATTAGAATCGGAGCTCAAAGGGATCCAAGGGAACAGCGAGGACGAAGCAGAACGCCGTCGCCGTGAGAATCAACAGAACAGTGAAGTTCCTGAGGAACCGGAGAACCCATCGAACGAATGAAGGGAACCCGGGAAACCGTGAAAGCGCGAACTCATTCGTCCATCTCGAGAATGCGTGAGATGCGGTTGTGCAGGTTGATCAGACGTTGCTGGTTTTCTTGCTTTTCGCGGGCAGATGAGGGCAGCATCCCGATTTCATCCACCGCATGTTCCAAGTGGGCCAGCGCCACGGAACGCGTCGATGTCTGGGTCAAATCGAAGCAGGAAGCGATGTTGGCATAGACTTCTGCCAGCGCGATCCGGGCTTCCGGCTCTCCCGGATTGCGGTCCACTGTGAGCTGCCTCAGGGGCAGTTCATCACGGAAGGCGGCCATGGCGGAATCGGTCTTCTCCTGAGAGAGGTAGATCATTCCCAGTGAACGCAAAGAGTTGGCCTCCGCGGCCTCGGCCGCCAGTCGCACCGACACGGGGGAGTTTTTGAGGTTTTCTGACAGGTCGAGGATTTCCGAAAACGTTTTGGCGGATTCCGATGGTTGGGATTGTTCAACCTGGAGATTGGCCAGGGCTTGAAGCACTGATATGAAGGATTGCGTGGCCCCTCCGATTTCATGGGAGGGGGTCGCAGTCAGCGACAGCCGGTGCAGAGAAGAGAGTTCCGTGAGCCTGGCCAGGGCTTCATCGGGCTTGCCGTTTTCTTGCAGCACGTGGGCGAGAGGGAGAACGCATTCGGTCACTTGCGAGAGGGCCTGCCTGGGAAGGGGCTTGGTCAGGTCGAGGTTTTTCGTCCTCAGTTCCAACGCCTTCTCATAGGTTTTGGCGGCATCAAAAGGATCGCCCAGTTTTTCATAAGCTCTGGCGATGTCCAGAAGGTTGGCTTCCGCCGCCACGGCAAGATCCTGCAGATCGGGGGCTTTTTGGACGAGATTGGCCCGGATTTCGTAGGCTTTTTGAAACTTCGCCAAGGCGAGATCATATTCCCCCTTGTCAAAGGCCTGTCTCGCTCGCAGTGCCGCGGTATTGGCAGTGAGTCGCATCAGAGTGACCGAGCGGTCATCTGCCGCGGGCAGATTGCTCAGATAGGTTTCGGCATTTTCCGCAATATGATCGAACAGCTCGTCTTTGCCCGGACTGGAAATGTCCTCGCGGTTGAGTCGGTAGACAATGAAATGCACCAATTCTTCAGCCTGCTCCCTAGCTTTTTGGGCTTCTTGGGAGGCTTTGCGGGCTCTGCTGGCCTGGAGCAAGGCGGAGCCGGAAGCCCACAGCGCGGCTGCCAGCAGGAGAGAAAAGAGGAGGTTCAGCCGTCTCGCCCGCCGGGCCTGCCGGTAGTGGTCGCCGGCCTGCATGGCGAGGAGGACTTCACGCATGTCGGTGAACCGGTCCTTCGGGGACAGTTCCAGACATCGTTCGATGATGGCCCGGTAGGTGTATGCCAATCGGCAACCGGACGGCCAGACGATCTCGGCTTCTTCCTCAATCAACGAGGCAAGCCTTTCGGCATCGAATCTTCTCGGGGCAGCGGGATCCGGATCCCCGCTGTCTTCCACGATGGAGGCCTCGGGATCAAAGCTCTGCCGCTCCAGTTCCGAGTATTTCCGGAGACGGGGCAATTGTCCGGTGACGAGTTTGAAGGCCACGACACCAAAACTGTAGACATCCCATCGGAAACCGCGACCGTCCGAGCTTTCCCTGGGGCGGCGAAGTTGCTCGGGACTGGCATAGAGCGGGGTTCCCCCGAGTTCGACCTCATCAAAATCGGTGCGGCTTTGCCCGAAGTCACAGATCTTGACGGAAGGCGGGATCTCGTCGGTCAGCAGAATATTGCTCGGCTTGATGTCACAATGAATGATGTGGTGCCGGTGCAGATAGGCGAGGGCATCCGCGATATTGCGGAGCAGGCGCCAGGCTTCACGGTGGTCGACCTGACCACAGAGACGGTCCAAGGTCCGGGTTTGCCAGGCGTCGTCGACCTGGTCCGCATGCAGGCCCATCGCATAGTAAGGCGGATCACTCAGTAGGTCGAAATCGTGCAGGGTTACAATGCCAGCGTGTTCCGCCACGCTGGAAAGCTTCTCCAATTCCCGTGCCATCTGCGAGAGATTCACCGAGGGAGTGCGGAAAATTTTCAGGGCTCTTTCGGAGATGCCCCGATAGGTGGCCCTGTAGACGCGACCAAACGCCCCCTCCCCGAGAGGGGGCAGGTGGATTTGGTAATCACGAATGTTGAGGGGCTCGTTCACAGGGTTGACCGGCAGGGCCGGACGGTCTTCAATTTACTTGGTCAGGCTGGGGATTTCACCTTCCCACGCCGGACCCGGCGGGGCCGCCAAATACCGGCGGGCCCGGTCCGCCAGCCACCGGCCCGGGGAGTCATCCGGGGGGAGTTGGCCCAATTGCGCCAGACAACCTTCCCAGTCCCGTTGCAGGAACAATTCCAAAGCTTCTTCGTAAGCCTTCACCGTTTCCTCCGTGGCACCGGATCCTCCCACCGATGCAGGCAGGATCAATTCAAAAATAGGGTAGGATTTTTGGAATCCGGCAGGTTTCACGAGGCAGAGGCGCCGAAACCGCCATTGGTGGGCTCCGGGTTCTCCCTGCAGGCGGTCCACGGTTTCACCGGAGACCAGCACCGGGATCCGGAACTCTTTGGCGATTCTTTCAAGCCGGGCCCCAAGATTGACCACGCTGCCAAAGACACTGATATGCCATTGTTGGGAGGGGCCGGTTCGTCCCACGGCGATACGTCCGGTGCTGACGCCAACCCGGATGGGCGACATGATGCGGCCGTATTCCTCTTCAAATTCAGCCAGATCGGCAAAGTCCAGAACCATTCGTTCAGCCGCTGCCACCGCCCGGGAGGCGTGGCGGACACTGGCCGGCAACCAGTCCGGCCATCCCCAGAGGGCCAGCGCACCATCACCGGCAAAATCCGTCACCACACCATCATGGTCGAAGACTGTTTGCGTGATCCGACCAACGACCGACTGGTTTTCCCTGAGGCGGGAAAGAATCTGAGCATCGGTGCGCGCCCTCTCGAGGTGGCGGGAATGTCCGCGTCGGTCACAAAAGATGACGGAACAATCCGACATCGCGGGCTCGAGCTCTGCGGGATCACCCGCTTCGATGATTTCCCGGATGGCGGGGGAGAAGTAGGCGGATAGCCGGTCCTGAACCCGTTGCCGGGTGCGCGCCGCCAAGAGCCCAGCCACCAGGGAGGCAATCAGTCGGAGGAAAGGAATGAAGGCCACGGCGTCGGCGTCCGATGCCTGCCTGGTTTCGACATAGAGATAGACCAGCCGGCCCAGCGCATCGCGGTGGATTTTGGCATTTTCCTCCGCGGAAGACACCGGCAGCGCGGCGATCCAGTCAATTTTCCGTCCCAGACTGTGGGCGGTGATAAACGGTTGATCGATCTCCGAACTCCAGACCCGGATGTCCTCGGGATCCGGATTGTCCAGGCTCAACTGCGAAAGCAAGGTGCGGCTGGGCTGGAAATCCGCCCGCATGTTGGGATCCGGATTCAGCACCTCGAAGGTCACTCCCTCCTCATCATCCTCTTCCAGCGCGAGAAACGCGACCCCGACCCCTCGTTGGCCGGGCAGGGCGCTTTCCAGAAACACAGCGGCCCGGTTGTAGAGTTCGGCATCAGTCGACCAACCACTGAGGACCTTTTCCGGCAACTCCGTTTGGATCAGTTTGAGCTGGAGTCGAAGACTGTATTCATCAAGCGAGGCCACGTCGTCATAACGGGTGGATCCTACCTGGCTCAACATTTGCCCGGACCTGTCGAGCAGTCCGTCGGCCACCAGCTTGCGCATCGCTCTCGTGAGGTCGGCCGGTGACCGAAGCCAGTAGAGTGCCGTGGTGCCTTGGTTGCCAATGACCACAGACTGCCCGTAGCTCAGACCGAAAGGATCCTCCAACCGGACCCGGTGATCCCGCGCGGCGTTGGTGAAGAAAGCATTGGGGCGGCTGCGTCCCTGAAGGCTGGGTAGCCGTTCCAATTTCAGCATGTCGCCGTGGCGGATGGCTTCGCTGTGGTTGCGGTTCACGAGCCGGTCATTCCAAGGCACCGTGAGCAGCTTGGCCGGTTCTCCTCCGTCAGTTCCCGTGTCGCCCTCGAGGGCCGATTCAGGTTTGCGTCCCACCCGGACCCGCCCTCCATCCGGCAGCGAAACGGACACCTGCTGGGTGGGGTCCTCCAAATTCACCGCGATGAGGTGCATGATGACGGGAGCGGGGGCGGGGGGGAGCCTGGAATGGGAATCACCAGGAGAGAGTTGCGGAAAAAAACGCCGCCCAGTCGGATGACCAGTGCGGCGGCGTGACTGCGAAGGCAGGGCGGCTCCATGGAGCGCCTGCTTCGCGGCAGATTGGCCAGGGCTCAGGACCAGCCGTGGGTGGCGCGGACTTTGAGCATGACATCGAGAATGTTGTTCCAAGTTTCCACCTTCTCCAGAGTGGCATTGGGGAACATGCAGCCATCCCAGCAAATGTGATTGATGCCCCGTGACGCCGCGTCCTTGAGCCAGTACCCGGCGCATTTGACGATGTCCAACTTTCCATTCGGATCGTCCGCCGGGCAATGTTTTCCGGTTTTGTCGTGCGAGCCCGCCCCATGGACCTGGCCGTCATTCTGGGCCACATGGAAGTCGATGGTCCACGGCCGAAGGGCATTGGTCATGGTTTCATAGGCGGCCCAGAATTCGGCGTCGCTATAGCCTTCCTTGACCAGGGCATGCTCCGGCGCGTTGTAGCCGAGCAGATACAGGTAGGTGTGAGCCAGATCCGCTTGGAATCCGAGCGTTTCCGGAAGTCCGACGCCTTCGAGAACGTCCAGCATGTCCCGCCAGGAATGCATCCCGGCCCAACAAATTTCACCTTCGGCGGCAAGACGCTCCCCATGGTCGGCCGCGATGGCCGCGGCTTTTTTGAAGGTGTCCACGATCCGGGCCGTGTTCGCCTTGGGGTTTTCCTTCCATTTGGCGATCCCGAACTCGGCCGAGTCAATGCGGATCACTCCGCCCTTGCGGACCCCGTGCTCGTTGAAAATCCGCGCAATGCGGCAGCCCATCTTCACGGCATTGAGGAATTTTTCCTGGGCGGCTTCATCCCCCATGGCGGAGTCTCCCACCGTGCCCGGCCAGACCGGTGCCACCAGGGAGCCGACCGCGAAGCCTTTTCCGGCGATCATGTCCGCGATGCGCTTCAATTCGTCATCGCTCGCCTCGGGATTCGTGTGGGGCAGGAAGAGGAAGTAGTCAATCCCTTCGAACTTTTGGCCATTCACCTCCGCCGCGGCAGTGAGGTCGAGCATGTGCTCCAAGCTGATGGCTGGTTCCTGACCTTCGCCGTCGCCCTTGCCGACGAGACCTGGCCACATGGCGTTGTGCAATTTGGGGAGTGTATGCGACATAGTGGCGTTTTTCATACCCGGATTGGACCCTGATGTCAATCTCGAAAGGGGAAGATGGGAGCGGCGGGATCGAATGGGTGGGAACAAAACGGCAGGTCTGATTCACGCTGATTGGGGCTCGCCTCACGCGTCGGTTTCTGGCAGACTTTGGCTTCCTGAGTTGTAGGGAAGGGAGTTTCTTGACGCCCCTGGACCGCATGGTTTGATTCGGAGAATGACGATGGCCTTGGAAGACCAACACGCTGTGGAGCGCGCGCGCATGGTGGAAACGCAGATCATTCCCCGCGGGGTGACGGATCCTCTGGTGCTATCGGCGATGAAGGAAGTTCGTCGCCACGATTTTGTCCCCGCAATGAAAGTTTCGCAGGCTTATGAGGACCATCCCGTTGCCATCGGGTATGGACAGACCATCAGCCAGCCCTACATGGTGGCCCTGATGACTCAGCTGCTGCAGCTCCACGCGAGCTCGCGGGTGCTCGAGATTGGCACCGGCAGTGGCTACCAAACCGCTGTGCTGGCGAAGATCACGCCGGACGTGTATTCCATTGAAATCGTCCCCGGCCTTTACGAGCGCACGACGGCAATCCTGGCCGCTTATGGGCTTGGGGCAGACCGGTTACGGCTGGGGGACGGCTATCAGGGACTGCCTGATAAGGCTCCTTTTGATGGGATCATCGTTACTGCCGCGCCCGATCACATTCCCCCGGCGCTGGTGGAACAATTGAAGCCGGGAGGGCGGCTGGTGATCCCGGTCGGTCCCGCTGGGGCGACGCAAGAGTTGCTGGTGCTGGAGAAAAATTCCTCGGGCGCGACCCAGCAATGGAACATTCTGCCGGTTCAATTCGTTCCTTTGACCGGGAAAGCCCAATTCCCGCATACCACGCACCGCGAGCCGCGTCCGTAAACTCTCGCCCTTGCTCTGCCTAAGCGAGGGGCGGAGGCGTGGCGGCTTTAGTGGCCCAGTTTTTCCAGCACATTCCGGGTGATCTTTTCCACGGCAGGATCTCCTCCGGCCAGTCCGTGAGCCCAGTCGGTGGTGGCGGCGGTGAAAACGGTGCCGCCTTGGGCACTCGTCCAAACGCCCATGCAAGCGGCGCCGATTCTTCCTTTCTGCCATTTCTCATACCATTCGGCATCATCGGGATGCCAGCTCGCAGGGCAGGTCCCCAAAACAGTGAATGTTTCCGGGGTGCCATCGCGGTGGGTCGGATAAGGGATCCCCTCACGCCATTCCAATTCGCAGCCATCCGTCTCGTATCCCACGATGGTGTCTTTGCCGCCGAATTCCTCCCCGATCCTGAGATTGGTGCCCTCAAATACCCAGTGCTCAGGACGGTGAACCGTGTAGCTGGCTTTCCCGTCCATGAATTGGCCGTGGCTGCGATGGTATCCTCCCCAGAGAAATCCCACGCCGGTCAATTGGTTTTCCGGTCGTCCCAGCAGATGATGGCTCCAGGCTGTGGACAGGGTGGGGAAGTCGCGCGTCTGATACACTGGATCCGTGTGGTAATTCTGCTTGTAACAGGTCAGCGCCCGCCCCCCGTCCTCGCTCCGGACCTGCCAACAGACGCTGTTGCCGCTGAAAAAGGCGGCGTTCCCGCCTTCCCGGATGTGCGTTTCCACGGCATCCCGCATGGGACCGGACCAGTACTCATCGTGGCCCACACTGAGGACCAAGCGGTAAGGCTTGAGAAGGTCGGGAATTTCCTCCAGATCGCCATTGGCGGCATAATCCAGAGCGATGCCCTGTTTTTCGCACCATTGCACGAACGGTAGTTCCCAGCGGGAAAACTGTGAACTCAAGGGGCGGTCGAACGACACCCGGTGCCCCTGGTTTTTTCCCAGGCCATGGTAGGCATAGAGGCTGAATCCCCCCCAGTTGGTGTAGGCATTGTAGGTGTTGGTGGCGAGTTGCAGAAGTATGCGGGACTTCTTCCCGGGTTCAGCGGGACGAACCACGAAAGGCGCCTCGCTGGTCGCGCTGCGGGTGCTCCGACCCGACCATGGGCCGCCTTTGTCCTCGATGTGAAAGCGGGCCGTGTAGTAGCCGCTTTGCCAATCGTTTCCCACGGGAACCCGCAGCGTCGCGGGCCAGCGGCATCCCTGGCTGGACGCATCGTCAGGAACCGGATGCCGTTGTCCCGGCACGTTTTTTTTACTCCAAACGACATGCGGCTCGGTTCCGCCCCAGCGGAGTATCTCGATGCCAAAGGAGGTGGCCGTGCAGGAAACGTGGAAAGCCACCTCCTGGCCGGGCGCCGCACTCAGAGGATTGGCGTAGCCTTCGACAAAAAAGGCATCAGCACCCGCCGCCCTCGCCGGCGACACCGCACTGAAACAGGCAAGGAGAATGGCAAAGATGGGAGCGGAGCGTTTCATGACTGGCAGTCTGGTAAAGTTTGCGTCATGATTCAAGCTGCTGAGGGAGCAAAGCGCAAGCCAATCAACCAACCAACGGTCTTCCTCGGACCTCCGTCGCACTCTGCGCCCCATGAAACTGCCACTACTGTGCTGGACTGCAGGGGCGTTGGCTGGCGGAGCGCTGTGGTCTCAGGAATTCATCCCGCAGCAGCCTCCGCCCGCGATGCGGCTGGAACCCTTGCCGGCCAAGGTGATCGATCCCAGGGGAAATCCTGCGACACCGGCAAAGGTGACCCTGGGACGCCTCCTGTTTTTTGACCCCATCCTCTCTGCCGATGGCACCGTGGCCTGCGCGACCTGCCATGACCCCCGGTTTGGCTGGGCCGATGGTCGAACGACGCCATTGGGAATGGGGGGAGCGGGAAAGGGGCCGGAGCGTCTGCCGGTTCGGTCCTTGAACCTGCCGCCTCTGGTGAGAAACACCCCCACCGTCCTCAATGCGGGGTTTCTGGGGCTTGTCGCGGGAGCGCCTCTGGCGCCCGAGGCTGCCCCCTTGTTCTGGGATGGTCGGGAACATGGACTGGAAGCCCAGGTGGCGCACCCATTGAATGCCGCCGCAGAAATGGGGGGACCTCTGCCGGCACAGAATGCCTTGGAAGCGGCCGCGGAGCGGTTGCGTTCTGTGCCAGCCTATGAAACCCTGTTTCAGGCCGCCTTTGGAGTCGGCGGAGCCTCCATCACCGGGCAGCGCCTGGCGCAGGCGTTGGCAGCGTTCGAACGATCCCTGCGGGCAGGGAACACGGCGGTGGACCGGTTTTTCGGAGGGGATCCCAAGGCCTTGTCGGCCCTTTCCCGCCAGGGACTGGAGGTTTTTCAATCAGCGGGCTGCGCGCATTGTCATGGTGGGCCGATGTTTTCCGACTTCCAGCGGCACGTCGTGGGATTTCCTGATGGGGAACGAGCTGCCATGCGGACCCCTTCGCTGCGGAATCTGATCTCCACCGCACCTTACATGCACAATGGTGCCTTGCGTTCGTTGGAGGATGTTCTGGCTTTTTACGACCAGCTCCAGGATACCGTGAGCGAGACCCTCGATGGCGGTGATGACGCCGCCCAGCCTCCCTTGGATCCCTTGCTGCGCCGGTTGCACCTGCGGACCGAGGACATTCCCAGCCTTTTGGCCTTCCTGCGGGATCTCCAATCCCCGGACTATGACCGGTCGATTCCCTCCGCGGTCCCGAGCGGCCTGGATGTGGGCGGGAAATGATGCTGGCGCTTGACTGGGCTCACTGGGAACGACACATTGTCCTTCCCTCGATGCCGGGGGGCGCGCAACCTTCTCTGAATCATGTCCCTGATCCTCGACCAAATCCAAGCCATCAATACCGAAGCCCTGAAAGCCCGTTTGGGTGAGCTCCGGAGGTATCTTTGACTTGGCAGGGATGCAAAAACGGGTCGCCGAGTTGGAGGCGACCATGGGGGGGGATGATTTTTGGAATGACACCGAACGCGCCCAGCGCGTGTCGGAGGAATCCTCCCGGTTGAAACGCAAAATCGACCCCCTGCAGAAATTGGCGGTCCGGATATCCGATCTGGAGACTCTGATCGAGCTGGCTGCAGAGATGGGAGATGAGGAGACCGCATCCGAAGCCCTGCGCGACTATGCGTCGTTCTGCCATGACCTGGATGCCTTGGAACTGCTCACCCTGCTCAAGGGGGAACATGACCGCAACAATGCCTTCCTGACCATTCATGCGGGGGCGGGTGGCACCGAGGCCTGTGACTGGGCCGAAATTCTCCTCCGCATGTACCAGCGATGGGCCGAAAACCATGGCTACAAGGCCGAACTGATCGATTTGCAGGAAGGCGACGAGTGCGGGGTCCGCTCCGTGACCCTGCGGATCGAGGGCGAAAATGCCTACGGGTTCCTGAATGCCGAACGAGGCGTCCACCGCCTCGTTCGGATTTCACCGTTCGACTCCAACGCGCGACGGCACACCTCCTTTGCCAGCGTGGAAGCGGTTCCGGAATTCGACGATGATGACGGCGAAATCGAGATCGATGAGAAAGACATCGAAATCACCACCGCGCGAAGCGGTGGCAAAGGAGGCCAGAACGTCAACAAGGTCGAGACGGCGGTTCATCTGGTCCACTTTCCCTCCGGTATCCGCATCCGCTGCACCATCGAGCGCAGCCAGCACAAAAACCGCGCTCTCGCGATGAACATTCTGAAGGCCAAGCTCTACCAGATCGAGGAGGACCGCCGGTTGGCCGAGTCCGCCCGGCTGCATGGAGAGAAAGCGGACAACTCCTGGGGCAGCCAAATCCGGTCCTACGTCTTTCAGCCTTATCAGATGATCAAGGATCACCGCACCGGCCACAAGACCTCCAATATCCAGGAGGTTTTGGATGGCCAGCTGGATCCATTCATCGAGGCCCAGCTGCGCGGTCAGAAGGCGGGAGATGGCGATGCCGAAGAGGTGTGATTCCCGTTGATCCCGGACAGGCGCGCCGGTGGGTTCTCCCTGCGCGCCGGTGTCCGGATCAGGAAATGTCCGTGGCCGCCTTTGTCAGGGCTTCCTCAGGGCTGTGGGGGTGAGGGGCCCGGCTCCGGTAGAGGGACGCGACATCCTCCCCGATCAGGACCGAGACTGGAACCAGGAACAGGGTGACAAAGGTGGCGAACATGACCCCGAATGCCAGCCCTACCGCCATCGGGATGAGGAATTGGGATTGGGTCGATTTCAGGGAAAAGAGCGGATAGAGGCCGGCGAAGGTGGTCAGGGAGGTCAGGAGCACGGCCCGGAATCGGGCGGCACCGGCGCCGGAAACGGCATCCCATACCGTGGCGCCTTCGGCGCGGCGCTGATTGATGTAATCCATCAGCACCAGGCTGTCATTCACGGCCACCCCCGACAGGGCAATCATCCCGAACTTGCTCATTTCACTCAATGGCAGGCCGTAGAGATGATGCCCAATGACGGCCCCAATCAGGCCAAAAGGAATCGCCAGCATGACGTAAATCGGCTGGATGTAACTGCGGAAGGGAATGGCCAGCAGTACGTAAAGACCGAAAAGCACAAAGGCGTAACCGATGCGGGCAGCCCGGGCATCGTCCCGTTCGTCACGGGCTTCCCCTTCGAAGGTGTAGGTGACTCCGGGATACTTCGCGATCAGGCCATCCACAAAGGAGGCCAGACGGAGTCGGATGCCACCCAGATCGGCGTTCGATTTGTCCACATCGGCGCGGAGATTGACCGAGCGATTGCGGTCCACCCGCTGAATGCGCGGAAAACTTTTCTCCATCACAATGCCGGCGGCGGAAGCAAAGGGGATTTCGGTCCCATCAGCGGTCCGGACCCGCATGGAATCAAGGGTTGCGAGGGTTCGCCGATCTCCCTCCGGATACCGGAGCATGACCCGGATTTCATCCCGCCCGCGGCGGATGCGCTGGACTTCCTCACCATGGAAAGCCTGCCGGACTTGCCGGGCGAGGTCGTCCACGGTCAGTCCGAACTGCCGGGCCTCCGGGGTGAGACGGAGTTGCAGTTCCTCATTGCTGTTGTCCACGCTGTCGGTGATGTCAAACACCCCGGCGTAGGTCTCCAGCTCCCCGCGGATCTGGTTGGAAATACTGATCAGGGTCCGGACATCCTGGCCATTGATCTGCAGATCGATGGGATCCCCCGAACGGAAAATTTCCGCGCGGAAGGTGAGTTCCTTGGCCCCGACGATATTGCCAATCCGTTGCCGCCAGAGGGCCGCCAATTCCACCGAGGAAACTGCCCTCGTGCCCAACTCGGGAGGCGTGACTGAGAAGGTGACTTCGCCCAAGTGGCTTTCCCCCTGGACCCCGCTGCTTCCGGAGCGCGACGTGGAGATGCCCTGCCCGCCGATGGAGGTGATAATGTCCTCGATGATCTGGCTGCCATCGCTGCCCCGGATGTCTTTCCGCATTTGCTCGGCGATTTCTTCAATGCGGAGAATCTGCGCCTCGGTGTAGGCATAGGGGGTGCCGTCCTGCAGCGTGACCCGGCAGCTGACCCGTTCACTGGGGACCGGCGGATACGGCATCCAGATGATGTGCCCCCCTTCGACATAGCCCCAGGTGCCGGCGGCCAGCAGCACGAAAAGTGAGGCCGTAAGATAGCGCCAGCGCAGGCTGGCATTCAGCAGGGGCTGGTAGCCTTTGCGGACAAACCAATCCAACCCGGCGGCCACGAGGTTTTGAATCTTCAAAACCAGTTGGTAGGGCGCCGCCAAAATCCTGACCCACTTTTCGGGGAGGAATAGGCGCGCGATTTTGGCGATCCGCTCCCTCGGGTGGTGCGTCAGGTGGTAGGGAAGGATCAACTTGGATTCCACGAGGGAAAAGAAGAGGACCAGGATCACGATGCTGGCGATGTCGCCCTGCCACCGGGAATGGTCATTGGTGGCGATGTATTTCGAGCTGAAGGCCAGCATGGTGGTGAGGACACCGAAAAGGACCGGAACGGCCACTTCCTGGGATCCCCGGATTGACGCCTCCACGCTGCCGAGCCCCCGGTTCTGCCAGGTGTGGATGTTGTCGGCGACGACAATGGCGTCATCCACCACAACCCCCAATACGAGCACGAAGGCAAACAGACTGACGATGCTGATTGAGATGCCCAGGAAAGGCATCAGGGCAATCGCCCCGAGGAAGGACACCGGAATGCCGAGCACGACCCAAAGCGCCAGGCTGGTCCTCATGAACAATGAGAGCACAATGAAAACAAGCAGGCCGCTCGACCAGGCATTGGTCAGGAGGACATTGAGACGATCCCGGACAATGGTGGAGCGGTCGTTCCAATAGTCAATGCCAACGCCTTCGGGCAGCCGGGAGCGGGCGCTTTCGAGGTAGGCTTTGACCTCTTCCGCCAGCCGGATCGCGCTCTGGTTGCCTTCCCGCGCCACCGCGATGAACACGCAGGGCTTGCCGTTGTAGCGGGCTTCATAGGGATTCTCATCAAAGCCATCGTGCACTTGGGCGACATCGGCGAGCGTGACGCGCTGGCCGGCATCGCCCGATTGGATCACGATTTTTTCGAAATCCTCCTGATTGTAGGCCCTTCCCCGGGTGCGGAGGACGATTTCCCCGCTCTCGGTTTTCAGGGTTCCCGCCGGCACATCGATGGCGGAAAGCCGGAGCGCGCGCGCCACAGAGTCGAAGGTCAGGCCATAATTCTGCAGCGTTGCTTCATCGATCTCGATGCCGACCTCGAACATCCGGACTCCCTGCAACTCGGCATTGGTCACTTCCGGCAGCGTCACGATCTCGTCGCGGATGTGCTCGCCGAGTTTGCGCAGGTCGGTTTCTCCCAGATCTCCGTGCAGCACGACGGTGAGAACGGTGTAGAAAGGATCCGATGCCGACACAATGGGACGTTCGGCATCGGCGGGAAACCGCGGGATGGCGTCCACCGCCAACTTCACATCATTGAGGACCTCCCGGAGATCGAACCCGCTTTGGGTTTCAATATTCACCGTGCCTCCGGAATCCGTGGCATAGGAAACGATCTGCTTGATCCCCTCAATGTTGGCGATGGCTTCCTCGATGGGAATGATGATCGACTCCTCGACCTCCTCCGGGGTCGCGGCCCGGTAGGGGACCCGGACGGAAAGTTCATTTTGCGGGATTTCCGGGAAGACCTCGATGGGAATACTGCGCGAGTACAAGGCGCCGACACCGGCTGCGATGATCCCGATCATGAGCAGGTTGGCGGCGACGCCGTTTTTGGCAAACCAAGCGATCATGAGGTGGCAGGATCAGCTGCTTTTCTCCAAGGGCGGCGTTCCGGGAGGTTTTTTTCCGGGCGTCTCGGTCTCCGGGGCCACCCCGTCGATCGTCGGCACCACCCGGGCCCCGTTGGTGGGGTAGGCCAACGGGGTCAGGCAGATCACATCCCCCTCCTTGAGCCCGTCCTTTTCCGCACTGAGGATGACATGATCCGTGTCGGACCACAGGGGCGTGACCTTTTTTCGGCGGATCCGGTTGTCCGGCTGGATCATGATGACCTCGCTGCCGGCCCGAACGGCCACCCGGGGAACCACGAAGACGTTCTTCAGTTCTTTTCCCTGGACCGCCGCTTCCACAAACAGGCCGATTTTGAGCGGGGTCGAAGCCGTGGGCGTGCGGCGGTAAGGATCGTCCACCTGGGCGACAATGAAGAGCTGCCGGGACCGCTGGTCGAGGGCTCCCTCGACTCGGACGATCCTGCCTTTCCATTGGCTTTGGCTGCCTCCGATATTTCCGGAGAGCAGGACTTCAGGGCCTTCACGGTCCGGGGAGGAGGGGGATTCTCCACGAAAGGTTTCCGGCAGATCGACGAACCCGAGTTGGGGATTGGTCAGTGGCAGGCGGACTTCCACGTAATCGACGGCAAAGGTTTTGCCCAGGGTCGTCCCCGGGGTGACATACTGGCCAAGGTCGACCGATTGCTGGAGGACCCGCCCCGCATAGGGAGCCCGGATCACTGTCCGCTCCAGATCTCGTTTGGCTCGGCCCAGTTCCGCCTCGGCGGAGAGCAACCGCGACTGCGCCTGGGCCAGCTGGGGTTTCCGCAGCGCCAGATCACTGGGGGCTCCCTTTTTTCCCAGCAATTTCCAGTTTTCCTCCGCGATCCCAGCCCGGGCAAGCTCTTCCTGGAGGGCGGTCTGGCTCTCGGTGACCCGGCTTTCCGACATCGTGACGGCCGTTTCGTAGTTCAGCGGATCTATCCGCAGGAGCACGTCCCCCTTCTCAAAAAAACCGCCATCCCGAAACTGGGGAGACACCTCCACAATCGTCCCGGAGACTTCCGGAATGATCGTGGTCTCGGTCCGAGGCCGCACCACGCCGTTGGTTTCGATTTTGACCTGGTAGGACTGCGGAGCCAGTCGGGTCGCGAGCACCGGAGTGACCGTAGGAGGCACCGTTCGCTGCTGGATCGGCGGCGGGTGAGCCACCAGATCCCGATAGACTATCCAAGACCCATAGAGCACTCCCAGAGGCAGCAGCACCCGCAGGATGGTTTTCAGGAAGGAAGCCATGGAAAAGGATAGGAGAGGGGCGCTTCAGGAAGTCACCATTCCACGGTGTTGATCAACGTTCCAAGGCCTTCGATGCTGATGCGGATTTCATCTCCCGTCTGGAGGGTAAAATCGGAATCCGGCACCACCCCGGCGCCGGTCATCAGGTAGGCGCCATTGGGGAATTCATTCTCCTCATACAGCCACTGCGCCAGCTCGTTCAAACCCCGTTTCAACTGGCTGACGCTGGTGTCTCCCGCAAAGGCAAGCGCTTCCGCGCGGTAAATCTCCATCCGGATCGCCGCTTCGGGACCGGGCGGCGGACCCAGGATGAGGGCCGGTCCCATCGCGCAGGATCCACGGTAAACCTTGGCCTGTGGCAGGTAGAGTGGATTCTCTCCCTCGATGGAGCGGGAGGACATGTCATTGCCGATGGTCGCTCCGATGATCCGGCCCTGCGCGTTGATCGCGAGGGTGAGCTCCGGTTCGGGGACATCCCAGGTGGAGTCGGCCCTCACTCTGACTCCGCCTGGTGCCCCGGGACTTCCCCGGCGGTATTTTGAAGAACAATTCCGGGCGCGCCGCCCTTTGTAGACTTTGTCATAAAAAATGGCCTCCCGCGACTCTGCCTCCATCCGGGCCACCTGGCTCCGGTAATAGATCTCTGCGGCCCAGACTTCCTGGCTTTCGAGCGGGGCCGCGCGATAGTTTGTCAGGTCGGGCGGGGTGCTACCTGGACGAGGCTAATGCGGCGGCGAGCCACCTGCCGGGTCCGGGTTCTGGAAACAACGCGCCAACCTGCCTGGGGCGGTCTCCCGCCAGGTGTCTTCGTTGTGAATCAGGCGCCGGTCGGCAGACGGTAGAGTGCGGTCATAGCGTGGCCAACGGTGGGATTTCGGCAGAATGCAAGGGGCGGAGCAGCGGGGAGGGGTTCCCCCGCTCAAACCCCGTTCGAATGGGATGGTGGCGGAAATTTTCACGACTCGCGGATTGACGCCGGTGGCACTTGGGTGAATCTAAACGTCATGAGAAGGAACGAAGTGCAGCCGTGGGCTTGATGGCCCTTTCTTTACGGCGCTTTGGGGGAACCGTGGGGGCTCTTCAGCCCAGGAGGCCCGGCATGCGCTGGTGATTGGAAACAATGACTACGCCAATGCCCGGAAACTGGTGAACCCCACCAATGACGCCAAAGTCATCGCCAAAAGTCTGACCAGCTTGGGCTTCGAGGTCATAAAGGCGCACCGACGCGGACTTGAAAACGATGAAGGCCGCCGCGGGAGTTCATCCAAACCCTTTCCATGACACAGCGTCGCTCTGGCCCCTTTATGCCGGGCACGGGGTTGAGGTCAAAGGCTGAAATCCGTCCTGATCGATGCCGGATGGCGAGGAGTTTCAGCGCCGGATGAGACGCTTCCCCATGGACACCTTTGGTTGCGCGCGGCTTGAGCAGGCCGGAGCCTCGCTCAACATCCTGGTGCTCTCGATTGCCGCCGCGATGACTCCGTATTCCCGCCCTGGCGCGGTTCCGCCCGCGGCAGGGTGCGGGCTCGATGCCAGCTGACATGCCCCAGGGCATGTCTATTGCTTCTCTCCACCACGCCCGTGGAAAAACGGCCGAGGACGGCGGACGGGGCCAGTCCTTATACCGGCTTTGGCGGAGGAGATCCTCAAACCGGGACAGGAGTTGGAGCGGGTCTTCAAGAATGTCGGAGCCCGGGTCGCCAAGTCGACCGAGCAGCGACAGGAGCCCTGGTCCAACAGCAAATTCTACGGCACTTCCTCTTTAATCCGCGAAGGGCGTCACCCCGGATCCCGTGCCGACCCGGTCAGTTCGGTCCTCCCGGCGTGATGAAGCCTGTGGTTCCCGCGCCAGCGGCCGCCACCACCCGCGTCGGATCCTCCCGGAACCCTCCCTTCCAAGCCCAATCCGTGGCGGATCCGGAGGCGTCGTCGCGCGTAAGTTCCCAAGTTGAAGCAGCTCTCCGCCAAGAAGAACGAAAATCACCGAGGAGGAGCGCTGGATCGAGGAGAACCAGATTCCGCCGCTTTTTCTGGAAAGTGCCGAATCCCTTCATGCAGCAGCGCTCTGGGGGAGCTCTGGCCAATGCGTGCCTGCCTGCCTGGACAATCTGATGGCAGTCCGAGCCTTCCACAACGGGCGACCACAGTTTCGTGATTTATGGGAGAACTTCTCCTCCGGGGTCCTCTTGGCGGTGTGGAATGCCGACTTCACCGTGCTGGAAGGGGGAGAATGACTTCCAAGCCTATCGCCGCGCGCCCCAAAGTCCTGAAAGGCGATGAAACTACGTGGATCAAGCCCTCCGCTTTGCCGCGATCCAGAGGGCATTCTCTGCGTTTCGAACGGCCACAGCACCTACGCCAAGTCTTCTCCGGAGGGATGGAACGCCTACCTCACCGCGATCCAATCTCGCCACGGGGAGGTTCTTCGGCGCAGCGCCCCGCTGGTGTCGAACGGCGCCAACTTTGCTTCAGCGGCGACGGCATCATCACCGGCTATGGCTTCACGGAGGAGGATGATTACCTGTATGTCCCTCGACCGCCACACGGGCAAAACCGTCACCAGCAATTGGTCAACCGTCCCAGCGCTTGGCTCCTGATCGGCAACGTCCTCCATGTCCGCACTACAACACGGATTACCAGTTCAGGTGGACTGATGGCTGACGGAACGCGCGGGTTCTGGTCGGTCGGGTGTTCCGATCCACCCTGGCGTGCTGGCCGGGCTGATGAACCGCCGGATTTAAGGACTGGTGGAAAGGGGACTCTCCCGCGATGCGGGGAAAACCCTCCGGCGCGCCCATTTTCCCCGCCTTGCGGAAGGTGGTGGTGGGTTCCCGCGACCCCGCCGCCCGCTCAGGCAGCGTGCCATCGCCCAGTCCTCTTGGGCTCTCGTTCGCGAAGGTTTGTGGGTAAGGGATGAGGCCGGAGGATTTCCCAAAAATCGGCTGGTCATTCCGAGCGGCATTGATAGGATTTTTTCAGTTTGGCCTCGATCGATCCATTTTCAGCACCAGTGCGCGCCGGAAGGGAGCGATCCCGGGCGCAGGACTTCCGTGGATCGCATCGCATCGACCTGATGTTTTCTAAACCATAAAAACCAGGTGTGACTTAGCTGCCGGATCGTACCCGGCCGATCTGGCCATATCCATTCACCGTCAATCCCCACACCTAAATGGTCGCCTGCGTTCTGGGGGGTGATCGCTACACCAGATTGCGGATAATATCCAACTGTTCGGCGATGTTGCGCGTCTCGTGAAATCCAGCCTACCTTCCTCCTGCTGCTGTCGCGAGCTCTGCCAGTCGCCGCCGAGTCCGCCATTCCCCAAACTCCTGGGAGGCTGTGGGGCATTTGCAGACCGTCTGGCGCACCGTTGCCAGCGAAACCCAAAGACAATCCGCCACAAACTTCTCGACCGCCAGATCAAAGAACCAAGCGCCTCAACGCGACCAAAACGACGATTGCCACCGCATCGAAGCGCGAAAGTAACTGACACTCTGACCCCCAGCGGAGCAGTGCGCAGAACCTGTTTGTGTTTGGCAGTCTTCCAGACCTACGCCGAGATCGACTGGCATGACAGTCATCAATCATCCCGGCGACTTCGGCAGTGGTTTCGAGGCGTGCATTGCTGCCGATTCGGCGAGCTACCTTCGTATGGATCATAACGAGGGCTTAACACCCGCAACGCCGAACCATGCGCTGCAGCGAACAGGTTCCGGCGGTCACGGCACCTGGCGGCAGACCACCACCACTCTTCACCCACCGGCAGGTGCCGCGCCTGCTCCGCCTGCTGAGCTGGTCGTTGATATGGCTGAGTGATTGTCAAGCGGGCAAAAGTGTTCTGGGCCATCATTTTGATGGGTATTCTTGGGTAGGTGACGACAGAAGAGAGGTGAGGAACGCGGTGGCGGGGTGATGCGATTTCGCGCAGACGGGTATGCTGATATGCGTGGACTGGTTACCACCTGTTTTTGTCTTCACCGGTGGCCTGGGAGCTTCATCTAGACTCGAGCGCCATCCCCGCCTTTCAAGGGTCGCGGGATTGCTCAGAACGTCATCAAGTGCCGGCCTTGCGCCTGGGTTGGTTCCTCACCTCCATTCTATCGTCAAAGGTTGTGGTCGGTCGGTTTTCGGCGGGTGGGATGGCGTCGATTCTTCAGGGATGCGGCGGGGTCATTGGGCGGGCACGTTTCCGGGGATGGGCAGGTTGAGTTTGTTCTGGAGTTCCCAGAGGAAGGCGGCCATCTCCCGGGCAATGGCGACGATGGCCTTGTTCTCCCGCTTGCCCTGCCTTGAGTCAGCCGTAGCGCCGGTGGAGCCGGTGCTGTATGCGCCAGGAGAGCGCCTGACCTCCTTGACTGCCTGACCTGCCGCTGGCCTGGGCGCGACGCTGATCTTTCGGCGCTTTGCGGTAGTGCTGGCTGCATTCCACGAGCATCCAACGGGCGTGGCTGTTGCCGCACTTCGTGATGCTGTTCTGGCGCCGCTTGGTGCCCGAGGAGTATTCGCCCGGGACCAGACCGAGGAAGGCCATGAGCTTGCGGGGGTGCTCGAAGCGGCGCAGGTCGCCCAGTT
Organism: Akkermansiaceae bacterium; assembly: GCA_024233005.1. Classification (GTDB taxonomy): domain Bacteria; phylum Verrucomicrobiota; class Verrucomicrobiia; order Verrucomicrobiales; family DEV007; genus JACKQE01. The sequence goes on from JACKQE010000010.1 coordinate 126,418, forward strand.
CGCTGATCAGGGTCATGGCGGCGACCTCCTGGAAGCCCTTGCAGGCCATCAGGGCCCTGACCACTGGCTCCCATTCCCAGTCGGCGAGGACCGCCTTCATGCGGGTGGCGAGGCGCTCGACGCGTTCGTATCCCGCGTCGATGGCCTGGAGATACTCTTCGAGGACGAGGTTCTGCACGGGATCGGGAAGGGTGAGATGTCTCAGGTAGTTGAGGTGCGAAGGGGTCCAGCGGGCTTTGCCGGAGTAGTGGAAGCCGTTGCGCAGGAGGAAGGAGTTGAGCCGTTGCTTGGCGCGGGAAAGATCGTCGCTGGCATCGGTGCGGGCGCGGCACAGGTCGCGGACGGCCTCGTCGAGGGCCGGGGGAACGCGCACCACGGTGAGATCGCCGTTGCGGAAGGTCTTGGCGATGAGGATGGCGTCCCGCCGGTCGGTCTTGATCTTCTCGTGGGGCTTGCGTTCACTCCGGGAAGGCGACATGACGACGCACTCGAGCCCGAGGCGGAGGAAACGCCGGGCGATGACGAAACCGGAGGGGCCGGCCTCGTAGCAGACTTTCAGGTCGCGGAAAGGGACCCCGAGCTTGGCGGCGAGACGCCGCAGGCAGCGTTCCGCGGCCAGGACGCTGCCGCCGCATTCGCCGAAGTAAGTGGGTTCCTTGCGTTCGCCGGCCTTGGTGAAGGCGACGGCGATGGAATCCTTGTGCACGTCGAGTCCGATGTAGTAGGATGTCTTCATGGTGTTGTCGTCGATTCGTGGTTTAACTGATGCAGCCTCCGGCCTCCCGCCATCGGACTGCGCGAAACAGGCGGCTCTGCTCCGGACCCCCGGAATAGCCCGCGAGATAAGGAACGGCGGCAACACCGACCCTTTCAACCCCGAACGGCCGAGCAGCCCAGCTCAGCCATAAGATCTCGGCCAAGTAACGGAGTCCATCATCAATGCCAATTGCTGACATCGCATATCTTCAGGCACACGATGACCCCATTCATTTGGAGTTCCCCGCCGACACGACAGATTGCGCCCTTGATTGCCGAGGCAGCGCTGGGCGGTGGGTGCTGGCCCAGATTACAGGTCTGAGCCTTCAGATCGACCTCAAATACGCAGGATGCGAGCTTACCGACTGGGCAGCGTATGAGGAGTTACTGAGGGCGAACACGGCGGAGCGGCACTGTTTTGTTTCAGCAGTTTGCGTCAGATTCTCAAACTTTGAAGAATGGCGTGATCTAGCTCAGCGCGGCCAGAGAAATACCCTTCAGAGAGCCAGTTCTTCAGCGACTGATCGACTCTAGATAGCCGTCGATTTGTTTATGCCTGACGCCTTTTGGGACACCGTTCAGCCACGACCACTCATATTTGATTCTGGCAGATACGCTTTTTTCGACTATCTTTGACCTGTTGAGAGACCAGCCGATGGTGAGCGACCAACATCCACAAGGCCGAACAAAAACGGATGCAGGCAACGGCTCGAAGGCTACTTCCGTTCTGTCAGCAACGTCTTTGGCCTCGCCGTCGCCAGATCCGGGAGACGTTCGCTGAAAAATGAAACTCGCCGCATTAATACCTGATCGCAGCACTACTTCCCATGCCGCTTTTCGCCAAGGACACGAAGGAAGAGACGTTCTGGAAGTGGTCTTCGAGAAGAACCAGGATGATCTCTACCACTTTTGAGAAGGACACTGAGGCGGTATTCGATCGCTGGCTGCCGCCAACAAGGTGCACGATGATCTCACATTTGAGTTCAGTCCTGTCCGTGAAGACGGAAACACGCGAGCTGTGGACGCGCCGGTGAATATAGCCTTCCAGCGTTGAGTTCTTCCATGCCGCCCCAAAGCTCCCTGAGGTGGACGATTTTGAAGTATCGGCAGCGACGCTTCCCAATCAACGACATCGAGCTTGCTGATCGGAAGCGTCAAGTCGTCGGATGTGCACTCATGCACTTTCAAGGACGACGATCCGAAGAAAGGTCGGCGTCACGACCTTCTGGACGGATACACCGAAGAGGACAAGGGATCGGTTTAGCGGTGATCGGGCGCAATGTTTCTTGATGAGGCTTTGGGTGAGTCTGACGTCGAGACCTCACGCTGAGCCGATTGTCTTCTTCGACCGGAGATTCCGTTATTTCGAGCACGCCTGTCCGATTGCGGAGTTGCCTTCCCACTTCGACGAGAAGCTCGGCAGACAAACCGACAGCGAACAAGGCGGTGGTGGACAAGCGGCTACTCGCTCCGAGTCGGAATGACCCTCTTTACTTCAATACTCAACTCTGTTTCGGAGGTGCGCTCTCGGTAGCCGCTGCCACACCTTGGACGTTGATATGGCTGAGTGATTGTCAAGCGGGCAAAAGTGTTCTGGGCCATCATTTTGATGGATATTCTTGGGTTGGTGACGACAGAAGAGAGGTGAGGAACGCGGTGGCGGGGTGATGCGATTTCGCGCAGACGGGTATGCAACCGGAGCGCTGCGGAGATAGACAGCCGAAGGCTGCCCGAAGGGGGGCGAAGCCATCAAATATGCGTGGACTGGTTACCACCTGTTTTTGTCTTCACCGGTGGCCTGGGAGCTTCATCTAGACTCGAGCGCCATCCCCGCCTTTCAAGGGTCGCGGGATTGCTCAGAACGTCATCAAGTGCCGGCCTTGCGCCTGGGTTGGTTCCTCACCTCCATTCTATCGTCAAAGGTTGTGGTCGGTCGGTTTTCGGCGGGTGGGATGGCGTCGATTCTTCAGGGATGCGGCGGGGTCATTGGGCGGGCACGTTTCCGGGGATGGGCAGGTTGAGTTTGTTCTGGAGTTCCCAGAGGAAGGCGGCCATCTCCCGGGCAATGGCGACGATGGCCTTGTTCTCCCGCTTGCCCCGGGCCTTGAGCTTCACGTAGCGCCGGTGGAGCCGGTGCTGCATGCGCCAGGAGAGCGCCTTGACCTCCTTGGACTGCCCGACCTGCCGCTGGCTCAAGGCGGCGCCGATCTTCGGCGCTTGCGGTAGTGCTGGCTGCATTCCACGAGCATCCAACGGGCGTGGCTGTTGCCGCACTTCGTGATGCTGTTCTGGCGCCGCTTGGTGCCCGAGGAGTATTCGCCCGGGACCAGGCCGAGGAAGGCCATGAGCTTGCGGGGGTGCTCGAAGCGGCGCAGGTCGCCCAGTTCGCTGATCAGGGTCATGGCGGCGACCTCCTGGAAGCCCTTGCAGGCCATCAGGGCCCTGACCACTGGCTCCCATTCCCAGTCGGCGAGGACCGCCTTCATGCGGGTGGCGAGGCGCTCGACGCGTTCGTATCCCGCGTCGATGGCCTGGAGATACTCTTCGAGGACGAGGTTCTGCACGGGATCGGGAAGGGTGAGATGTCTCAGGTAGTTGAGGTGCGAAGGGGTCCAGCGGGCTTTGCCGGAGTAGTGGAAGCCGTTGCGCAGGAGGAAGGAGTTGAGCCGTTGCTTGGCGCGGGAAAGATCGTCGCTGGCATCGGTGCGGGCGCGGCACAGGTCGCGGACGGCCTCGTCGAGGGCCGGGGGAACGCGCACCACGGTGAGATCGCCGTTGCGGAAGGTCTTGGCGATGAGGATGGCGTCCCGCCGGTCGGTCTTGATCTTCTCGTGGGGCTTGCGTTCACTCCGGGAAGGCGACATGACGACGCACTCGAGCCCGAGGCGGAGGAAACGCCGGGCGAGGACGAAACCGGAGGGGCCGGCCTCGTAGCAGACTTTCAGGTCGCGGAAAGGGACCCCGAGCTTGGCGGCGAGACGCCGCAGGCAGCGTTCCGCGGCCAGGACGCTGCCGCCGCATTCGCCGAAGTAAGTGGGTTCCTTGCGTTCGCCGGCCTTGGTGAAGGCGACGGCGATGGAATCCTTGTGCACGTCGAGTCCGATGTAGTAGGATGTCTTCATGGTGTTGTCGTCGATCCGTGGTTTAACTGATGCAGCCTCCGGCCTCCCGCCATCGGACTGCGCGAAACAGGCGGCTCTGCTCCGGACCCCCGGAATAGCCCGCGAGATAAGGAACGGCGGCAACACCGACCCTTTCAACCCCGAACGGCCGAGCAGCCCAGCTCAGCCATAAGATCTAGCCAAATAAAGATGGAGATCAACTGCCCCAAATGTTCTTATAGCGTGGAGTCCCTTCCGAATTCTTCTGCGCCGACGGCGTTGTGTCCTAAGTGTGGAACCTTGATTTCGCTCAGAGTCCATCGCGCGTCACGAAACATCCCATCCGGCCAGTTCCCCAGGGTAGTGACACGAAGTTTGCCTTCCTTGTTGTTCCATTTTTCCGGTCGGATCCGAAGGCGGGAATACTGGGCGATTACGTTGGGGAGTGGTGCGGTTTACGGTGCGCTCGTGGTTGGACTGGCAATGTTGGTTGAAGAAAAAGACGAAAGCATCCCCAAAGGCATTTATGTCGGTCTTCTCGTGGGAACGCTGGCGTATTGCTGGGTGAATATCGCCTGCAATTTTCAACGATGGCATGACCGCGATAAATCTGGCTTCTGGAGTCTTGTTTCCCTGATTCCACTTGTCGGTTGGATCTGGGCGCTCATCGAGACAGGCTTTCTCCCAGGCACACCTGGTCGCAACAGATTCGGTCCTCCGCTCGGTTAAAGTTTTCCTATCACTGGCTAACAAGCCGAAATTCCATGCCTGATCAGGTTGCGAGGTGATTGACTTTACTGATTAGAATTCTTACTTTGCACGCGAAATCGCGCTCCCTGATCAGGCTGGCATCTCTTGAACGTTGTGCAAAAACATACTCTCCCATCTCACATGAGTGAAGACGCAGTTACGAATTCCTCCTCCAAACCTCCCGGTCTTATGCGGCGCATTGTTCGATCGCCGCTGGTGCGTATCGGGACACTGGGTTTTCTCCTGCTGATGATGATGGGACTGAACACTGATGTGATGACCAGCTACGCGGACGAGCCATTCAAGTCCGTGAAACACATAGTGGCTTTGGCCATCGCCGGTTTCGCGGTGTATCGCGCTTACGCCTTCTTCATCGAGCAGCGGTCCGTCTCCGAACTGGCTTTGCAGGGCATGGGACGGGAACTCGGAATTGGCCTCCTCATCGGTGCGGGTCTCTATGCGGCCTGCGAGCTGTTCCTCATGGCTTTGGGCATCTACCGCATCACCGGCGTGAACTCCTGGATTTTCATGGTCCCGGCGATTGCCATGGCGCTTAGTTCTGGGATTTTCGAGGAGTTGCTTTTCCGCGGGGTTCTCTTCCGGTCCGTCGAGTCCTGGTTCGGCAGTTGGGCGGCACTGGTCGTGTCTTCTCTTGTCTTCGGCCTGACCCACTTGATCAACCCAGAAGCCACCCTGGAGGGGGCTTTATTCATCGCCGTCGAGGCTGGGGTTCTGCTGGCTGCGGCCTATATGCTGACACGTCGGCTGTGGTTGAGCATCGGGTTCCATGTTGCGTGGAACTACACGCAATCGGCCATCTTCTCAAGCATCGTCTCCGGCAACGAAGCGGCGCAGGGCCTCATTCGATCAACGGTCAATGGCCCTGACTTCCTGACAGGCGGCAAATTCGGGGTAGAGTCCTCTGTGTTTTCCCTGCTTCTTTGCACCACTACAGGAGTGGTGATGGTGGTGATGGCTGTCAAGCGCGGCAAGATCGTTCCACCAATCTGGAAGCGCTCCGCCTGATTCCTCAAGAAGTGGAAGAAGCACAACCCCAAAGATAGATTTGGGCGATAGCCCCGAACCTATCCGTTGTTGAGCAGGCCCACCGGCGCGGGTGGAGCGTCTTCTCCGGTTTCGAATTTCGACGGTTCCTCAGAGACTTGCGTCAGGTCGGGGCGGTCGATCATCCCGACGACGGCCTGAGCGGGGGGCAGCGAGTCTGATCTCAAGGTGATTAGGCTCGCATGACAGTGCCCCGGCGTGATGGGGTGCCAAGCCAACTGAGGGAGGAGTCGCTTGGTCCCTGAGAAAGGCCATTTTTTTGCCTCGGACCCGCACGCTCCCAGAACATCGCCCAAGGAGGTTGGGGATGCCGGAATCGCTGCGAGCGTCGTCACGCGGGACCGATCTTCGGTGGACTGGGTGGCGTCAGACCTGGGCTTTGAGGGGAGGCGACGGCCCCCGCAGGGGATAAGGACGCGCGATCTCCCGCAGGAAGGTCAGCGGGCCGCCGCACTACTCACAGGAAAATGGCTTGGGTTCAGGAAGCTTCGGCGCGGGTTCGCCCCGCGTTCCGAGCAGCTGGCGGATGCGCAGCCCCACGGTGAGGCCATGGTAACCCAGCCACTGAAGCCTTCGGGCAAAGACAAAACCAGTCCGACCGGCTTCCGACACGATGGAGATCTCGCTTTTTTCGACCTGGTGGTTCTGGCGAATTTTGAGAAGACCACGCTCCGCGGAAAGATTGGACCCGCACCACTTGCCGTGGGATTGCTGATCAGAACCATCGGCCAAAGCCGTGGCGACAACGATCGAGGTTTGATGGCCGTCGAGCCCGAGATAGAGTTTGGTATTCATGGCGTGTTCTGATGAGTTCGCTGGTTGATTGCTTCAACGCTTCAACTTACTGGATAGGTCCCGCCGGCAAAAGCGGGAGAGCCACGATTGGAACCTCCGAACACGCCACCTTTTCAAATTTTTCAGGCGGCGCGAACCAAATGCTCAGCCATATTGTCTCTGAAAGAACACAACACCCACACATGCGCCTCCTTTTCTTTATCGTCCTGGTGTCGCCTGCAATGCTCGTGACTGCTCAAGAGCAAGTTGCAGAACCAGCAAGGTGGATTCCAACTCGTCCCGAAAAGATCGTGTTCCAGTCCCATGGAACGGCGCAGATACTCGAGGACCGTTCTGTTCAGCTCGGAGGAGATGCACGGTGGCAGGAATTTACGCTCTATTTTCGGTTTCCGAAGTCAACCCTGATACAGGAAATGCGCGTTGAATTGTTGCCGCCGACATCGTCGGCGGATCCCAACCGTCCCCGGCAACGCAAGCGATTAATTCTGTTTGACATCAAGCCGCACTTGCAGAATCGCCTTGATCAAATGACATCGTTGGAGTTCTCCTCCTGCGTTTACCTGGGGAACGCTGACGATGAATCAACCGCCAATTGCATCGACTCCTTGACGGATACAGGATGGACGGCTCCGGCGTTCACACAAAGTCTCCAGTCGCATCAATTGGCTCTCAGACTCAAGAAGCCGTTGACACTTGATGACGAACAGCGGATGGCTCTGACGTTTGATACCGGCGGCTCGCCCGATCTGGACGTTCTGTCACGACTGAGAGTATCATTCGTCCCGACCAGTCAGAACCAGTCAAAGTAACCGTCGCAGGCACGGGAGCGTCGGTGGTCAGCAGACTTTGAAACACACGTTAAGACCCCCCGCCGCCCCGTGATGCGGGAGGTTCGCCAAAGAATATGAAAATAGCAAGGTGCACTATCATCGCAGCCAACTTGGTTTTCTGTGCCATGCCCGCACCCGCCGAGAACGCCGCGGAAACCGACCAGTAACAAGTGATCGAGATTACCGCCACCGAACTTTGGAGTAAACTGAAAGGAGACTGGAAGGCGGAAGATCGCCCTGCTTTCATTGACCTTCGCAGTGCGCAGGAGTAAGCCAAGGGGCATGTGACAGGAGCGAGACAGCTCGACTGCGAGTCCGAAGATTTTGATGCGAAGGATGCCAAACTGGACCGCAAACGTACCTGCGTCGTCTACTGCCAAGATGGGACCCTTTCTGCCGAAGTGGCCGCAAGGTTGAAGATTGGGGGGGCAGGAGCTTTATCACCTCAAGGGTGGTTGGGAAGCCTATGAGGCATTCATCAGGGGGCGGCGCTGAGGCTCCAACAAGGCGTGGCCTCCCTGGACTCCCGGGCGATGCGAACGAGGGAATTGGCAGGGGGCAGAAGATGGCTTTTGAACATTCCCAGCGGGCTGGGCGACCGCAAAAATCAAATCCCTTTAGAGGATTAAATTCACTCAAAAAGAATAAAAACGATTGCGCTCCGACGTAATTTTGAGGCAAATAATGGCTGAGCCACCTCGGATCCAGTGATGAACCGCAGTTCTAACCTCTGTCCTGCATCGAGTGCGCGATCACGGTCTTCCGGGCAGCATGCTTTAACATTAGGCCGCTTGACACACCACAATCAAAAGGAACCCGTATGAACATACAAACAACGTTCGGAATGATTGGATTCAGTGGCGGTGAGTTGCTGTTCCTCACCCTTTCACTCGCCCTCACGGCGTTCTGGATTGGGATGCTCGTTGAATGCGCCAGGCGCATCCTCAATGGCGACACCAGGCAGGTCGGCTGGCTCATTGTCATTGCCCTGACCCACGGTTTCGGCGCGCTGGCGTATTTCTTCCTGGGCCGGCGTTCCGCGACGGTTGCTCAGCCGTGACCCACCGGCGGTCCAAGCAGGAGCGGCCGCGAACCCGGCCATCGCGTTCCTGATCCTGGAGTCACCCTTGGCCGAGTCGGAAAAGTGTTCCCCGCGATCGAACCTTCTCCGCCATGAAACGCCTTTCTGCCCTCACCCTCTGTCTCAGTCTTGCCTTGCTGGGATGCCGCAAGGCGGAACATCAGCAGGCGGAATCCCTGCCCAGGGAAGCCGCCCAAACGCCCCCGGTGGCCGCGGAAGCACCGACTCAAGCGTCGCCGCGATGCCAAGCGCGCGTCGCCTGCCACAACGGCACGCTCGACTCCGGCAGTGTTTGTTCGGTCAGCAACTTTCAGCCGGACGGCACCCTGCACACGAAGGGGAAAATGACGTGCGGGTTTCCCGGAAAGGTCTCGGAGATCGAGTGGTCGTTTGTGGAGCGCCGCGGCTCAAGCGACCTTTACCGATTCACACGCCGATTCCCGAGTGACACCGCGGCTGTCAGCACGACCAGCAGGAATGTCGAGTTCAGCGACAAGAGGGTGATCGTGTTCCAGGATCAGTTTCAAGCCATTGTGATTGAGCCGCCGATGGAATGATCACCGCGCCGCCCCGCCGCCCGGCTTTGCCGGCGGACGGGGCTGCCCATGGGGCGATGGTTGTGGCAATCGACCGGGTGTTTCCGGCGGCGGTCGCGGCGCTTGATCGCAGGACCCGGGGGATCGCTGGAAATCGTGAATCAAGAGTGATTCGAATTCCCCCAAATCATGAGGGGCAACCGGCCTATCCCTCTGCTGCGCTGCACTGGTTCGGCTGTCACACGGGCGACCTCCGGACAAGGGCCTCGTGGCGTTTGCCGGATCACCCTTCAGGCGGCCTGTCTGTTCTTCGCGCCGCGGCCTTGGCCACGAATCAGCAGACTTCGGTTGGTTCCGCCTCGGGTGAGGGGAGCGGCTCAACCAGTCCCCACTGGCCCCCAAAAAGGTCGGTGCCGTGAAGTATTTCCAATGGTACCTTTCCGGCACCTTCCCCTGCGCACCGGGGGAGAACCTCTGTCTCGGAGCAGGGGCGTGAATCATGAGCGTTTGGCCACGATGCGGCATCTCTTTTCCCATTTCAGTCGCTTTCATTTGTATAGCTTCGTGGCAATTTATCTGGTGTTTGCCGGGATGACGTTTTTGGCTCTCCACGCGGGGTCTGACGCTGACCGCCGCGAGAATTGGGTGGCTGCGGCCACGATGGGCGCTGTTTCCGGTCCCTTCACGGGCGCGATTGCCCGGCATTTCCAGGCCTGCTGCCTGCAGTTCTCCTTCTCGATCCTCCCCTACAGCGCGGTCGTACTCGGAGCAGGGATCCTCTTCCAGATTGTCCCGTTGCCATTGCGACGCTTTGCCCGGCCCGTACGCTTGACTCTGTGGTGTCTGGGATTGCTGGGGTGGTTTGGAGGTGGTTGGGTATCCTTTTTTCACGCTCTCTCATGAATCCCTCGCCGAACCCTGTGCCAGAGCGAACCTTTGTCCCGCCGGACCGTCGAAAGGTGCGGGTCCGGTGCGAGCGACTGCGGCCGCCGACCGGGCGTTTCCGGCATCGATCATTGAATTTGGGTGTCTGGAGGAGGCCGGGGGGCGTGCCAGAAACGGGCTGGCAGATGAGCGCCGTGAGAACGTCCCTCCTGAGTGTCCTGCTCGCCGCCGCGAGCACCGTCACCGCGCAAGAGCCGACGGCTCCGCCACAAGGGAATCCGGGGAAATCGACCGAACCGCGCGCCTCTTGGGGCAAGATCGTGTTGAACGCAGACGACACCCCCGCATTCCCCCAGCCGCCGGTTGGGTGGGATGTGCCGCGAGACGGCATCGCGCACGGACGGCTGGCCCTGATCGAATACGAGTCCCGGACCGTCGGTGCGCGGCGGAAGATGACGGTCTACACGCCGCCCGGATACACCCTGGAGCGCAAGTATCCGGTGCTCTACTTGTTGCACGGGATCGGCGGGGATGAGACGGAGTGGCAGGGCTTCGCGCAGCCGGAGGTGCTGCTCGACAACCTGATTGCCGACGGCAAGGCCGCGCCGATGATCATCGTGATGCCCAATGGCCGCGCTCAGAAGGAGGATCGGGCCGTGGGCGACCTGTTCCAGCAGAGCCCGGCTTTTGCCCGGTTCGAACGGGACTTGCTCGATGACGTGATTCCGACCATCGAGTCCCGCTATGGCACGTTCCCTGACCGTGAACACCGCGCCCTCGCCGGGCTCTCGATGGGGGGAGGGCAGTCGCTGAATTTCGGCCTTGGCCATCCCGATCTGTTTGCTTGGGTGGGCGGCTTTTCCTCCGCGCCCAACACCCGCGCATCCAAGGAGCTTCTGCCCGACCCGGCGACGGCCTCACGGTTCAAGCTCCTCTGGCTTTCCTGCGGCAAGCGGGACGGATTGATCCACATCAGCCAGGACGTGCACGCCTACCTGAAGGCAAACGCCGTGCCTCATGTCTGGCATGTCACCGATCACGCCCACGACGCGCCGGAGTGGAAGCAGGCGCTTTATTTTTTTGCGCAGCAGCTTTTCAAATGAGCAATCCTATGATCTGGTCCTCCCGAGGAGTGCGCCGACCCACGCATCGCGGCAACGACCCGGCTTCGACAGTCACTCAGATTGAGGCACACGGTGATTGATCATGACTTATATCGAATACAAAACCGACATCCAGCGGCATCTCCAAAGCCATCCCCGTGGCGCGACCTGGCAAGAACTGCGAGACTCTCTCCAGCTGCCCTATGTGCGTCCATGCCCGGAATGGACCCGCAGACTGGAACAGGAGATCGGCCTTGTCAGGCGCAAGGGATACGGCCGGAGTCTACAGTGGGCGCTTCCGTCAGCCGCCGCTCCTGAACCAAAGGAATGACCCATCGGACTGTGCGGTTCCGGCCCGCTCATTCCAAAGGGCGTTGGAGGCGCCGAGACATCAAGCCACGTTGCCGCTCATTCCCCCTTCACCACCGGGCGGTGACGTTCGATCTGGGCGCGGAAATCGCCGAGACTGTTCCAATGGGAGCGTTCGTTGAGATCGACCTCGGCAATGGCCACGGTGCCGAAGTCGCTCGCTTTGGCCAGCACCTCGCCATAATGGTCGAAGATGCCGGAGATCATCCAATCGGTCTTTTGCCAGTCCGTATAGGTGCTGCTGACGAGGTAAACATGGTTTTCACAGGCCCGGGCCCGGGCGAGCAGGGGATTGCAGCCCCAGACCGGCCAGGCGATGACTTCGGCTCCGTTTTTGGTCAACTCCCGCGCCACTTCGGGGAAAAAGCCGTCATAACAGATCATCATGCCGACCTTGCCAAAGCGGGTGTCAAAAACGGGGTAGTCGTGACCGGGGGTGATCCCCTCGGTGATTTCACTGCGGGGCAGGCTGACCTTGCGGTATTTTCCCACCAGGCCTCCATCCGGGCCAATCAGGGCGGCGGTGTTGTAGAGGGTGGCTCCGTCCCGTTCCACCAGTCCGGCCACCAGATACAGGCCGAGTTTTTTGGCGAGACCGCCGAAATAGACGGTCGAGGGCCCGGGGATGGGCTCGGCGCTGGCGGCCATGGGTTGGCCGGTGCCGTAGTAGGTCAGCGTTTCCGGCAGGACCACGAGATCGGCTCCCAGCCGGGCGGCTTCCTCGATGAGGGGGGCGAAGAGTCGGGGCTTTTCCCTCGGATCGCTTCCCTCACGGGGTTGGAAATGGATCGTCGCCAGTTTCACCTTGCGCGGGGCGGGTGCGGGGACCGCCACCAGACTGATGTCGCTCCAGACGGCCTTGGCATTCCCGGCCCACTGGAGATAGAGCTCGACTTTGGCTTTGCGGGCGCCTGTCGGGGCGGGCAGGATTTCCTCAAAGCGACCCCATTCTCCGGCGGCGGAGCCCAGATCGACCGGGTATTCCGGTTCGGCGCGGGGGATGGTGCCTTTTGCATAACCGGCCGGGGCGGGAGTATCCCAATGGACGGGTTGGCCTTTTTCGTCCTGCCATAGAATGCGGGCCACCACGCTGCGCCGGGGGATGGGAACGTTCTCAAAACGACGCCAGGCGGTGAAGTGATAGAATTTGCCGCCTTCCACTGGGATCTCATGTTCCCAGCAGCCGATCCACTGTTCCCCGGGACCGGTTTGGAGACTCCATCCGGCCCTGCCCTCACGGCCCCCGGTGGGATCATACGCTGCCGTGGGCCGGGTCTCCGCGCGGGGGCTCCAAACCGTCCAGTCCTGCGGGATGGGGGCGCCGCCCCGCGTCGGAGAGGGGCGGACCGCTTGAGCGAGGACCAAGAAACACAGGAGGAGCAATCGGAGGTTCATGACAGAAGAGAGTGGTTCACTGATTATCAAACCATGCCCGGTGGCGCTGCGGCAAGGGCTTCTGTGGCACTGGTCTGCCGCATTCACGTCCCGCCTTTTTTCTAGATCGGAAATTTTTCACGAAACTTTTGCCCCGGGGTCTGGTTATCACTTTGTATCGCGCTCCCTTCTTTTCCGATTCCATGAAATCTCCCCGATGGTTCTTTCCTTTCGCCGCGCTGGTTGGCTTGGCCGGCGTTTCCCTGCAGGCCGGAGATCCGGCTCCCGCGGTGCCAACCGCCGCACTTTCAGACGACAAGATCCGGGCCGCGGCCCAGCGGATCGATGAGCTGGTGGCCAAATCCTGCGAAGCGCATGGAGTGGCGATGAACGCTCCGATCAATGATGAAACCTTCGTCCGCCGGGCCTATCTGGATTTGATTGGACGGGTGCCCACGGTGGCGGAGGCCCGGGAATTTCTCGGCAGCACCTATGCGGAGAAACGGCAGCGATTGATCGAGCAACTCCTCGCCTCCGAGGGAAGTGTCAGTCATTCTTACAACTACTGGGCCGATGTGCTGCGGGTGAACGACAGTCTGGGAAACAACGGCAAGGCCAATGAAGCCGCCTACCGTCTCTGGATCAAAGACGCTCTGCGGCAGAACAAGCCCTATGACCAGATGGTCTATGAACTGGTCAGCGCCCGGGGCAACCTCTGGGACAACGGAGCCATCGGGTATTACCAGCGCGACCGCGGGATGCCTCTGGACAACATGGCCAACACGGTGCGGATTTTCCTCGGCACGCGCTTGGAATGCGCCCAGTGCCACAACCATCCTTTCGACAAGTGGAAGCAGATGGATTTCTTCCAGATGGCGGCATTCAGCAACGGCATGGACGCGAACCGCTATGAGTCGCCGAATCGCAAAGCCTTGACTCAAAGTGTCAAAGAGGACAGCGGGAAGGCGCGGCTTCAAAAAATGGCGGCGCTGCGGGAAGAGCTGGAGGCGAAGCTGGGGAACGACAAAAACGCCATCCGGGCAGCGATGAAAGAAGAGCTGGCGAAGCTGAAAAAAGACGGGGAGGGGGATGCCAAGCCGAAGAAGAAGGAGGGTGACAATTCCATGAAGCTCGTTCTCAACGAGCTCTACAAGCCCCTGCGCTACACCACAGTGTCGGAGACGGACAAAGACCTCAAGCTGCCCCATGATTATCAATACAGTGATGCCAAGCCGGAGGATCCCGTGGCCGCCAAAACGATGTTCGGCGAACCGGCTGACCTTGCCTCCGGGCAGTCCAAGATCGAAGCTTATGCTAAGTGGATGGCCTCCGCAGAGAATCCGACGTTCACCAAGGTTATTGTGAACCGCCTATGGAAGAGAATGTTCGGGCTCGCCTTGGTGGAGCCTTTCGATGAACTGACCGAACAAACCCAGGTCGCGAATCCCGAGTTGCTGGCCTATTTGGAAGGGTTGATGAAGGAACTGAAGTTTGACATGCGTGGGTTTACCCGCATTCTCGCCAATACCCAGGCCTATCAGCGGGCCGCGACGACCACCGAACTTGAGCTGGGGATGCCGTATTATTTTCAAGGGCCGGTGCTGCGCCGTCTCACGGCGGAGCAGGTCTGGGACAGTGTCCTAGCGCTGCTGGTGGAGGATCCTGACCGCTACAAGCCCTCCGTCAAGGATGACATCGCCCGGATTGAGGAGCAGAAACAGATGTATGAGAGTCTCGAAGGCCGTCCGTTTGAGGAGTACAAACAGATGGTCGAGCAGCTCGCGGCGCAGACCGGATCCCAGGCCAAATTGGTGGAGCAAAAGCGCAAGGAAGCCCTGGCGGCCCGGGATGCCGGGGATGACGAAAAGGCGAGGGAGATTTCCCGCGAATTGCGGACGACTCAGGGGAGTATCGAAAAAACAATGCGGCAGACGGCTTTCACGGAACTGAAGCGCGGGGCCGATGAGGCGGAATTGCTCAAGGTTTTCGGACTCACCGAAGCGGTCCTGAGCGACTCGGTTCTGTCTGCGGCCAAGCTGGAAGCTCCCAAGGAGGCCTTGCCGGAAGGGATGACCAAGAAAGAGCGCCGGGCGCTGCTGCAAAGCAAGGGGGAAGAAAAGGCCAAGAAAAGCGCCAAGGGCGGCAAAGGCAACAAGGGGGAAGCCAAGCCGGGTGAACTGGGCACCCTGGCCCGGGCCTCTGAAATCACTGCCCGTCCCGGAAGTTTTCTCCGCACGTTTGGTCAATCGGATCGTGAAGTCATTGAAAACGCCAACGATGAAGCCACGGTTCCCCAGGCCTTGGAATTGCTCAACGGCCCGATCGCATCCGCTCTGACCAACCCTGGGTCGGTCTTGGCAAAGACGCTTCAGGCTGCTCCGACTCCAGAGTCCAAAATTGAGGCGATTTACACCGCCATGCTGGCCCGTAAACCTTCCCCGGCCGAGACCTCGCGTCTGCTCGAAGAGGTCAAGGCCCATGGGGACCGGGCCTATCAGGACATCGCCTGGGCGGTGCTCAACGGTTCCCAGTTCCTCTTTGTTCAATAAGGTAGTCTGAAATCATCCCACGCCACCCATCCGACCATGTCTTCACTCTTCAAACAAGACGCCCAGCGTCGCCAGTTTCTTGCCACCGCTGCCAAGACCCTTCTTGGCGTGGGGGCTGCTCCCGCGTTTCTGCAGGGACTGCCGGGCTCCGCACAAGCCGCCCTGGGACCGAATCTCGGCATCCCGAATCGGAGCAACCCCGCCAAGAGCGTCATTTATCTTTACATGTCCGGCGGGATGACCCACATGGACACCTTCGATCCCAAGCCGGGGCATGAGAATCAAGGGCCGGTCCGCGCCATCAACACCAGTGCCGACGGGGTTCAGATCAGTGAGTATCTGCCGCGTTTGGCCGGTCACATGGACAAGTCCGCCTTGGTGCGGTCCATGACTTCCACTGCCGGGGCCCACGCCCAAGGCAATTACTACATGCACACCAGCTATGAGATGCGCTCCACGATCCGGCATCCCGGGATCGGTGCCTGGTTGCTTAAATACCGTGGTCGCCTCAACGTGAACCTGCCGGGCAGTGTCTGCATTGCCGGGGGAAGCCGCGTCATTGGTGGCGCCGGATTCTTTGAAAGTGCCTTCGAGCCTCTCGCCATCGGTGATCCGGAATCCGGGTTGCGCAACAGCCAGATGGCGGCAGGTCTGACCGCGGATCAGTTTGAGTCGCGTCTCGCGCTGGCCTCCGAGCTGGATCAAACGTTCCGGCAACGCTACGACTTGAAGCGGGTTCGGGCCTATTCCTCGATGTATGACGATGCGGTCCGCATCATGAACAGCAACGACCTGGAGGTGTTCAAGCTCGCCCAGGAAACCGAAGACACCCGGGCCAGTTACGGGGATTCCGCCTTCGGGCAGGGATGCCTGCTGGCTCGGCGGCTCGTCGAGCGGGATGTCCGGGCGGTCGAAGTGACCCTGGGCGGGTGGGATACCCACAACAACAATTTCCTTTCCGCGCCGGAGAAAGCGGAAATTCTGGATCAAGGCATTTCGGCCCTGCTGACCGATCTGGAACGCCGCGGCATGCTGGAGCAGACCCTGGTGGTGTTGGCCACGGAGTTTGGCCGGACGCCGAAGATCAACCAGAACGAGGGCCGGGATCACTACCCCAAAGCCTTCTCCTGCCTGTTGGCCGGAGGCGGTGTCAAAGGGGGGTACGTCCACGGTAAAACCAGTGCGGGCGGCGAAGTCGTCGAGGAGAATCCGGTCAAGATTCCGGACTTCAACGCAACCGTGGCCTACGCGCTGGGATTGCCCTTGGACCAAGTCCTTTATTCTCCCAGCAAGCGTCCGTTCACGGTCGCCTCGAAAGGAAAGCCGATTCTCGAAGTGCTGGCCTGAGCCGGTCGGGAAAAAGCAACATCCGTGGTCACCTCACGCCATCGTTCGATGGCGGAAGAGCGTGTCCACGATGTTGCGAACATACTGTTCATCGGACATTCCGGCGGTCGAGTCTGCGGGGAATTCGACCATTTCGCGAAACCGGGAGGCCAGTGCCGAGAACAATCGCAACCGGTGCCCCGGTTCGAAATGGTCCCGCCGTTGCAGCGCCTCCAGAGCGATCCTTGCCTGATCAGGGCTGGCATTCTGTCGCAGTCGGGCTTCCAGATGGGGGAAGGATCGGAACGGATTGAGTTCCTGCCCCAGCAGTTTATCCACGTCAGGTTGGGGGGAATGGATCGTCCTGACCACGATCGTGCCCGCCACAAGGTCGCCCAATCGCTGGCAGCGCCGGGAAACCACTGCCGCCACCCCTCCCACGAGATAAAGGAACAAAGGCAACGAATCGACGGTCCTCATCAGATTGCGCAGGATGATCTGGCCCGGGCGGAGGGCCAGTCCCCGTTCGTCCATGACCCGAAGGCCGAACACCCGTTTCCCCAGCGTTTGCCCATCCCAGAGCCATTCCGTGATCATCGGATAGAAAATCCACACGAGGAATTGCAACAAAATTTGGGTGGCGTTGGAAGTTTCCAAGATCACGACTGACAATTGATGGGCCAGCCACCAGGAGAGGTAGGTCATCGCCAACATTGCGGCGAGATCGACAAAAGTGGCAAGACCGCGCAGGATGGGGCTCGCCAGCGGCAGCGAAAACACGACACCTTCCGGGGTCCGGATGTGGAGGCGTGCGGTCTCACCAAGGCTCATCAGTCGAAAAAGGGCGGGTCAGAATTTTTCGGATGTCTCTTTCCTGCCACCCCAGCCCAGCCAGAGCAACAGGGCCGACAATTGGACAATCCCGATGGCGATTTTGAAGGGGTAGCTGGCGGGACTGTGGTATTGCGAAAGAAAAGCCTCCACCAGGGCCGCCCAGACCAGCAGCAAGGCGGCGGCCCCGATGAGATTGAGGAGCGGGGAACGGACCCGGGCGAGACGCTGCCGGAGGCCGAGACTGGTGCCCCAACCGAACAGCACTCCCGCGATGATGAAACCTCCCTGACCGCCGATCAGGATGGCCGGGATTTCGACCGAGCCGTGGGGAAGCAACCACGCTCCCAAAAAGGTTCCCTGGCCGTCGCTGAGGTAATCCAGGCAGACGATGCCCAGAATCATTCCATTGTTGAATAAGACGATGCCGGTGAACAACCCGAAGCTGATTCCGAGTGCCAACGCGAGGATGGTGACCCGGATATTATTGGACATCAGCAGGGCGGCAAAAACCGTTTTACCCTCCGGGTCATACTGGGCGGACTGTTCAGCGGCGACCCTTTCCGAAGGAGTTTGGTAAATGTGGGAGAATTGCGCCGGAATCAGTTTCTGCTTCAATTCGGGCCGCAGGGAGACCATGCCGGCGCCGAAGAACGCTCCCAGCAGGGTGATGCAGAATGAAAGCGCGAAGGCCTTACCATGGGACCGGAACGAACGCGGGACGGACTGGAAGAACCATTTCCCCGGAGCGAAACGTCCCAACGATTTTCTTTCGGTGTGGACCCGGGAGTAGGCTCGCGCCACCAGTTGTTCGACGTGTTCCCTCGCCGGGACTTCCCCGGCAAAGGTCTGCAACTTCACGAGATCGCTCGCCACCCGTTGGTAGAGGTAATGAAGCCGGCGGGCTTCCTCAAGGGTGGCCGGCCCGCTGTTCTGGCTTTCGGCGCGATCGAGCAGCCGGGCCAATTCTTCCCAAGAGGGACGCTCTTTCCGCAGGAAGGTGTCGAGATCGAGAATCATGGCAGGTCAGAGCAGTTGACGCCGTTTGACCGTGAGATACTGGGTCACCACTTCGGCGGTCAGTTCCTCCTGGTCGGGGAGTCCCATCTCCACCCCGAGGTGTTTCAGTTTGCGGGCGGTGGCCCGGAGTTCACTCCACTGGAAATGGCCGCCCAAGGCCCCGTAGACTTCCCCGAGCGAAACGGGAGGGGGCGTGGCCCCAAAGAGTGGAAATGCCCCCGCAGGGCGGACCATGTTGACGAGGATGAGGTGCTGGCGGCTGATCAGCGGAAGGCTTTGGAGGAATTGTTCCGCAGTCAGGGGATCCGAAAGATCGACCAGCATGACCAGCAGGGCTCTCCGGGTCAAGCGTTGACGGAGTTCGATCATGAGCTGTTCAAAGTCGGGGGACACCGGGCGCGGTTCCAACGTGTAGACCGCGTCCCGCACCACATCGTAGTGTTCCCGTCCATTGCGGGCTCTCAAAAATCGGCCGACCCGGTCGGCGAAAGTGATCATGCCAAAACGGTCCCCCTGCTTTTCGGCCACTGCCGCCAAAATCAGGGCGCAGTGAAGAAACCGTTCCAATTGGGTGGTGACCAGGTGTTCGCCGCCCTGGCTCTCCAAGGAGGCCGCTTCTTCCCCGGGTAATTTGGAAGCGGGCAGGCGGATTTCCCGACCGCTGAACCGGGAATGATCGAGGATGACGTAGATCTCCTGGGTACGTTCGATCTGATAGGTGCGGGTGACGGGAAATCGTTTCCGAGCGGAGGCCTTCCAATCGATGTCGCCATAATCGTCGCCCGGTTGATACTCCCGGAGCTTTTCAAATTCGCGCCCCTTGCCAACCTGACGCACGGCATGGGCGCCGAGCTGGCCCCGGTTCATGAACAGGGCGGCAACCTGCTGCCGCTCCTGCCTCAGGTCGGGATACACCCGGCATTCCAAAGCGAGGGGGAATCTCCGTCTCAGCAACCAGAATCCCCAACCGGAAGAGGTCTCCAAGTGCGCCTCGGAAAAGGCAAATTGCCCCCTCCGCAAGGGGATCAGCGGAAACAAAAGCCGGCGTTGCGGAGGTTCTCCGTAGGCGGCTGGCATCTCCAGCACGGTCCCCCGGGGGGCATGAAAGGCCGCACTGACCGGCAGTCCGAACCGCAGGGGGCTGGTCGCCAGCCGATCCGGGCAGGAGAGATCGAAGGCCAGCTCGAGCGTGCGTCCTGCCGTGGCCCGCACCCGGTCCGTCGCCAAAAGCTTCACCCGGTCGAGATGCCCAGAAGTGCGCTGCAGGTCCAACACCGCGGCGCCGACGAGAGAGGCCAGGGCCAGGAGACAGGGCACCGCCCATGTGGGGAAATCATACACCACCAGCGTCATCGCCGGTACCGCCACCACGGCGGTGAGAAACAGCAGACGATTTCCTGGAGCAAAACGCATGGAAGGGAGGGAAGGCGTCAGAGGTGAGCGGCGACCGCCAAACGGGTGAAGATCAATCTAGCCTCGATTTTTTCGGGTGCCAGACCCGTCATCCGGGCGAGCACCTGGCGGTAGGTCTGGATCTGCGGGCGGTAGGTGGCGATGGATTTCGCCAAAGCGTCTGATTGATCCGGTGGAATGAGGTCCGTCTTGAAATCGATGATCATGGCGGAGCGCACCGTGCCGGTGATCGGATCCCGCGTCAGCACCACCCGATCAAAGGCTCCGGAGAGCCATTCGTCACCGAGGAGAATCTCGAACCTCTGTTCCCGCCAACATTCCGAAATGTCCGGCCCTGGTGGACGTTCCAGGAGGGATTTGATTTCCCGGGTGGCCAGGCAACGGGTGAGATGATGGCGGGCCTCGGTCAGGATGCCCTCGGCAACGGCTGTGAGGGAAGATGACAACTTCAATTCCGCCTCCTGCAAGGCCTCCGGTCCCAGAGCATCCGCCCATTCGATCTGCTCGAACAAGCCATGCACCAGGTTTCCCAGATCACGGGCATTGCGGGACCCCGGGAAGAGCAGCAGTTTCGCCGGGATGGTGCGGATTTCCGATGCCGAGGGAGTCCGGCGCCGCGGTCGGAGCCGGGCCAGTGCCGTGGAAGGGGGCGGCGGAGGGGAGGTTTCCGGGTCCGGCGTGGTGGAGGCAGGGCTTCTCAATGGGTGGGTTTTCTCATACCAGAGCCGATCCGTTGTCCCGACTTGGCTCCGGCCGACTTCGGTTACTTGGAGATCACCGATGAAAAAGTCTTCCGGTTGATCCTGATAGGCCAACTCCAACAACTGGATGAAATTGTGCGAGGAAGAACTGGATCCCCGAGGGAGGGCGATGAGGTAATTGGCGTGCTTGGCACGGGTCAGGGCGACGTAAAATTTGCACAGTTCCTCATAACCGGCATCGGCTTTCTCCCCGGCGTGATGCTCCCTGAGGACCGGGTCCAATTCCACCACGTCGCTGCCTGGAGGTTGGAGGACCCATTGGATCGCCCGATCGGCCCCGCGATGCACCGCGATGCCTTTTCTTGAATTGGACAGGGAATCCCCGCCCAGATCGGGCAGGATCACCATGTCGAAGGTCAGTCCTTTGGCTTTGTGCACGGTTAGCACCTGCACCGCAGACCGGGTGTCCACCTCGCGCGTGGTATGGTCGCTGACGTGGGCGATAAACTCATCCATGTCCCGGTTGCCTGAGCGGTCGAACCCTCGGGCGGCGAGGAGCAGGTCACCGGCCCGGCGCAACGAAAAGTCGTCCACTGGCACCACCGTCGCCTGCAGTTCACTCAACCAGGTTTTGAGGGTTTCTTCATAGCCCTTTTCATGGATTTCCTTCCGGATTCTGGAGTCGACTTGCGATTGGTTCAACCCGAGTCTTTCCATCACCCGAGAGAATGGCGTGAGCTGGAGATGCTGTCGGGCGAAGCCATCCCCCGGATGGGCGGCGTGGCGGATAAGGTCCACCAGCGCGAGATTCAGCGGGGTGCTGGAGGCGACCGTGATTTCCGAGTCGGCCATCACCGGAACCTGGGTCAACGAGTTGGCTCGGATGTGGTCGACGATCGCATGTCCTTTTTTGTTGGACTGAACCAGGATCGCGCAGGTCATGCCGCGGTGGATCGGTTGGATTTCGTCGAGCAGGGCCACGACCACTCTGAACACGTCTTCTTCCGTGGGCTTCTCCGTTTCTCCTGCTGGTGGATGAAGGAGCGCCGCGTAGCCTGGCAGATCACGGTGGTGGTCTGAAACCACATGCTCGCCCCATTGCCACCGGGCGAGAGTGGCCGCGGGTAATTCGATCTGTCGCAATAGTTCCGGCGAACCGAAAAGCCGGTTGACCATCGTGATGACATCGTGGCCGGAGCGGCGCGACTCATCGAGAGGGCGCTGGGCGATGTGCCGGTAGCGCTGGCGCAACATCGTGAACAATTGAGTGTCCCCGCCCCGCCAGCCATAGATGGCCTGCTTGATGTCGCCGACCTGGAAGAGGGAACGTTCCTCCGAAGTGTCCTGGACGGCCTCATCAATCAAATTCTCGATCACACTCCACTGTAGAAAGCTGGTGTCCTGGAATTCATCCAAAAGCCAGTGGTCGTAGCGGGCATCGAGACGGTAGTCAATCCGGAGCCGTTGGTCCTCGTCCGGACGCTGGGTCAGCACCAGGGCCTTGTCCCCCTGACGGCGCGGCGAGAGCAGGACTTCGAGGTCGGAAAAGGTCAAACGCCCCTGCCGCCTCACCAGACCGGAATACCGATCCTCGTACAGTTTGAGCATCGACCAAATGCCTCGGGTCTGCTCCAGTCGGGCTTGGATTTCTTTCGCACAAATTCCTTGGACGATACGGCCAAAGCATTCGCAGGCCACACGGTCCATTTTAAGTGGGAAGTAATTGATTTTGATGGCGGCCTCACCTGACTGGATTTGATCCCAATGTTTGCCCGCCAGATGAAGGAAGTAATTGATGCGACCAGTGAACGGAAGCCCCGGCGTGTGGACTTGGAGTTGCTCGCGGAATTGCTCCCAGAATAGGAGACACTTCTCCGTGGGGGCCGGATCGCAGCTCTCGAACCATTCGAACAGCCGGGTGAATTCAGTCGCGTAGTCCACCGTCAAACCTGCCCCGATGGAATTCCCCTCGGGCCAAATGGTGGCGCGATCTCCCCAATATCGGGGCTCTGGGGCCTGCAGATAGGTCCCGTGACAGGAGTCGACATATTCTGTCAGCATTTCCTTCACCGTCACGCCTTCCCGGCCCATGTTGACGCGGCGGAAGGATTCAAGAAATTCCCGACCCTGGTCACCGCCGGACTCGATGGCATGGCGGAAGACCTGCCGGAAGACCTGGGATTGGGCCGCATCGGCTTGGTGCTCATCGAGAATGTCGAAACCGCCAGGCAGTCCGAATTCCGCCGGAAATCCCCTGAGAATGGCGGCAAAGAGGCTGTCGAGAGTCCCCAGAAAAAGCCGGGGCATTCGTTGCACAAACACTTTGAGGAGCTGCCGGTAATCCGACGCTTTCAGTCCGTGCAGCGCCTCATGGAGAGGATCCCCTTCCGGAGGGCACAGGCCGGCGGCATCCTTGTCGCTGGTGGCTCCGCGGGCCAACTTCCGCAGGATGGACTCGAAGAACTCTCCGGCTGCTTTGCGGGTGAACGTGAGGGCTATGATCCTCTCCGGTTTTGGCTCGAGCCCGCGTTTCCAGTCCAACGCCATCAACGCGATGTAGCGGTGCGTCAGCTGGTAGGTCTTTCCCGAACCCGCGGAAGCGAGAATCATTTCATGAATGAGCGGCGTCATGGGGTGGCGGGGAGCAGATGACAGGGATTCACCGCTTCGAGGGCATTGGAAAAAAACACTTCCCTGAAGTCATCATATTTCAGATAGAGGGACGGTGGCCAGAATTGGCGGGCCAGAATGGCGGCAACAACCCCTTCCGCGCAGGTTAGTGCTTCGTTGAGGCGTTCCGCATCGAGATCATCCCAGAGGTCGAGCTTCACGCCGGCCTTGGATTCACCCAGAAGTCCGTATCCTCCCGAAATCTGCCTCCCGGGATGGCGTTGTTGCCAGGCGAGCACATAAAGTGGAATCTGGAGATCGGTCCAGCGTCCAGGCCGATTTCCTTTCAAGGCGGTGGTTCGGGCCCATTCCGGCACGTGGGCGCCTTCCCGGATGGAGCCGATGTGGTTTTCTCTGACGGCGGTTTTGCCGGTCTTGAAATCGAGCACCCGGAGGTCGCCACTCCGGTGTTCTTCGATCCGGTCGATTCGGCCATGGACCGGCAGACCGCCGATCCTCCAGGGTTGGTCATCCGAACCAAGGGGACACTCCACCTCCAGTATGCGCCATCCTTGGCGTCGGTTGTCGGCCTCACAGGCCGCCCACCAGCGAAGGCGCTGCCGTGCGGACTCCCGTTGCACGAGCAATGGAGCGGTGAGCCGCCGGCCATAGATTGCGGTGACCTGGCTGTCCAAGGTCTCCAGCAGGCACTCGGCGATCGAAGCCTCGTCCTCGCAATCTCGCATCTCCAGATTCGTTCCGTAGGTCTCCAGGGCGTGGTGGATGAGGTTGCCAAATTGCAACCCATCCAATTCGTCCTTTGAGTCCTGGGGCTTGTTCATCCCGAGCCCCTTTTTCAGATAAAACTGCAAGGGGCAGGCCAGGTAGTCGCGGAAGGCGGTGACCTGGATGCTTTGGAAGATGCGGAGATCTGGGTCCGGCGCGGGAGGAGTGAGTTGCCAGGTCCGCGTCCACGGGGGAGGCAGTTGTGCCGCGGGGGGATCCTGAAACAAGGCGGAGACCCGCGAGGGAAGTTCGGTCTCGGGGCAGGCCAGGAGGAGGCGGGAAGGCCGCAAGGGATCCCCCGCAGAGCTGGTCCGGCCAAAGATGAGGTCGACTCTACCGGACTTTTTCCGCGAAGCCATCAGACCGGTCAGCAGAAAGGCGTCGCGGGCTCCCCGGGTGTCGTTATGGCGCAGACCGAGGAATTTCCTCGCGGAATCCGGCAGAAAGGCATGCCCGTAAATGCTTTCCGGCACGAGGCCTTCGTTCATGCCAGTGATGATGAGATGAGGGGCATCCTCCCAGGACAGTTCCAGCCATCCGAGGAGATCGATGTCTTCAGCCCGGCGATCGGGCACCCAGGCTTCGCGATCAAGGAGATGAAGCAGGAGGTCGAGTTCGTCGGCTGCTTCAATGAGCGGCCGCAAGGGTTCGAAAGCCGGAACATTGAGCGACTCCAGCGCGCCGGTGAACAGTCCCAACACATCCGCAAATTCTTCATCGGCGGCATTGGTGGAGTCAAGCAGGCGGTCCCCGAACAACATTGCCAGAAATTCAGGCAATCCTTCGACCAAGGGTTTGCGGCGGAGGAGACGGCATTGCCGGTCGAGCCAATCCAAAGTAAGGTGGAGAGCCTTGGCTGTTTCCGGCGCGTCGGCGCGTCGGCCACGCGGCGTTCTCCCGGCGAACTCGAGAGCCTCGCCCAGGCTGCCCGGCAGGTGTTCCTGGGCCAGTTTGTCTAGGCTGACCAGGATTCCGGTGAGGGACGGGCGCTGTCCGGTCTGCGCTTCCACCTGAGAGGCGGCAGCGGCGATCACCTCCGGGCAATGGAGAAGCGAGACTGCCGCTTCGAATGAATCCACCGCGATCAATTGTCCCAAACGGCGGAGCAAATAGGTCAGCCAATGGGATTTGAGTGATTTTCCGGCCGGGTCGAAGGCGTTCAGTTGGAGATCGAGCAACGCTTCGGAAAAAGGTTTGATGGTCTCGGGATCAGGAATGCCAACCGCCACCATGCGGGGAGCCTGATTTCCATACGGTTTCATCCAGGTGATCGCAAGATTGGCCTGTTCCTGAGGATTGGCCGCAAGATGAATGCTCTTGAGATCGATGGGAATTTCTCGGTTCAGCCACTCTGTCGTGAGTGGCCGGCCCCACCCATCAAAGAGGGGGGCGAGTGATTCCGGTGCCTGGATCAGAATGTCGCAACGCATGCCTTGGGCGATGAGTTGCTCCAGAGCGGTGACCATGCAGGGAATGGGATCAGAAAGGCCGGCCAGGACGATCCTGCTCGTGCCGGGCAACTCCGGTGGGGCTTTGACCAGGGACCGTCTCAGCTCCTGGGGATCGTCGAGGCCGCAGGCCCGGAGCCGTCGCTGCAGTTCCTGTTCCAAGCGTGCGAGTTCCCTCCAACGGTCGGCTTCCAACCCTGCTCCCGCCAGGAGCGGCAGGGCCGAGGCAAAGGTGTGACCTCCTTCCCCCAGCAGGGAACGGGCGCGATTGAGTTCGTCCGCGGTCCGGAGTGCCCAATCCGCATTCCTCTCCACCGGATCGACGGGAAACACTTCACGGTAATGACTCAAATCCACCTCAAGGAGTGCGCTCATCAGAACCGCGCACATTTCCGCTGGAGAGGCTGGACGCTTTCCCTCGAGGCGTTCCGGATTCACGAGAAAGTCCGGAGTCACCACCCGGGGAGGCAGGACGGCGGTGTTGAGTTCCGCCGCATGGATTGCCAACGATTCCCGGAGACGTCTCCCCGCATGCTTGGTTGGAACGATGATGAGCAGCCCGCTCAGATCGACCGGGCCGGTGCCTGGCAAAGCGCCTGAGCAGAGAAAGCGGCTGACGGTGGCGAGGAGCGGTTCCTCCCAGCCGAGAAACAGGCGTCGGGAAGATCCTGCGGTGGAAGCGTTGGTTTCCGGAGGCCCCTCCGGGCGTTTGGTGGGCTCGACGGATTCACTCAAAAGTCCCAGTTCAAGTTGGGAGTCATCAGACGGTTGAGACTTTCGGTGGCGTGGGGGCATGGTTTGGGCTTGGCAGGGGAGGAGACTGGTTACGGATCTTCGCCATGGGTGTCGGACGCGTACTGCGGATCCTCCTGCATCCGGGTGATGATGGCATCAAGATGGGCAATGTAGCCGTGAACATCCAGATGATCCTCCTCCGGAACTCCCTGCACGGCGTAGAGCCAGCCGTCCACATAGGTCGAGGAACGAACAATGCAGGCATCCACATCGAGCGCGTCATTTTTCCCGGCAAAGGTCCCCTCCAGCACGCAGAAAACATCGCTGGCGGCTTTGAACCCCTCGACATAGCCGATGCGTTGCCCCGGATTGACCGGACTTCCGACCGCGACGTCAAACTGCGCTTCCACCAATTCCCCAAGCATGCGAGTGGCGAACTTGGTGAATCCGACCCGCCAGAAATCCTCCAGCCCCGGGTTTTCCAATGTGCCGGGGGGCGCCATCCAATAGTGCGAGCGGGAATAGCGGTAGGAGGAGGGAAAGGATGCGGAGAAGCGGGCGTGTTTGAAGCGGACAAATTCCATGGGAATACGGGGACGGTCTCATAGAACCTGCTTTCCCGCTCCGAGCCAAGGGGATTTTTGGAGCGATTCGGAAGGTTCACCTGATTTTGCAGGGAAGCATAGGCATGGGAGGCGGCCAGGAAAGGATCCTGCCTCTGCCGGTCGCTGGAAATTCTGCCCAGTCCGCGATTCCGCAGATTGACGGAAAGGGTGTCAGGGCGGCACCATTCGGGCATGCGATCTTTTTTCACAAGTTTCCTGGCCTTGTTGGGCTTTTGTCCGGCGCTGTCTCTTTTCGCGCAGGCGCCCGTTCCCTCCGCAGCCAGGCTGACGCTCCCTCCCCAAGTGTTTGCTGTCGAGGGAGCACCGATGAAAATCGATCTGCGCAATACCGTGCTGGCTGCTCCGGAACGTATCGGGGGCTTGGAATTTGAAGTGATCTGTCCGGTCGGTGCTGTCACAGGACAGCAGTGGAAACTGACCGCCACTTCCGCAGAAGTGGGCACGCATTCGCTGCAGATTTCGGTCAAGGATGCTGCGGGACATCTGCTCGGCAAGGAAAGGACGACGCTCCGGATTTCCCCGGCGGATTCCGGAAAGGGGGGGAACGCGGCACTTTTGATCCTGGGTGACAGCCTGACTCACGCTTCCCTTTACCCCAACGAACTGGCACGCTTGCTCTCCGGGGAGGGCAATCCCACATGGCGCATGCTGGGGACGCATCATCCCGCCGGGGCCGCGGAAGGAGTCTTTCACGAAGGCTATGGTGGTTGGACTTGGAATCGCTTTCAAACCCTCTTCGATCCCAAGGCACCCGAGCCCGGTAAAGTCACCAGCAGTCCTTTTTTGTTCCCGCCCTCCAACGCTGGTGCGGCTCCGGTGTTGGATCTGCCACGCTATTTCAAGGAGCGCTGCGCGGGCCAATTGCCGGACTACCTCATCATCATGCTGGGAATCAACGACTGTTTCCGGGCCAATCCTGATGACCTTGCCTCCATCGATTCGACCGTGGATGCGATGCTGAAAGAGGCGGAGACCCTGCTGGCGAAATTCAAGGCCGCGGCCCCCCAGGCGGACATCGGGCTTTGTCTGACCACGCCCGGAAACGACCGTGACGGAGCCTTCGTGGCCAATTATCAGGACAAATACACCCGCTGGGGATGGCGACGCATTCAGCACCGCCTCGTGGAACGCCAGATCCAAGCTTTCCGAGGACGAGAAAAGGACCGGATGTTCATCATTCCAACGGAACTGAATCTCGATTGCACCGCCGGCTATCCTGAGAACAACGGCGTCCACCCGAATGCGACGGGATACGCGGAAATCGGTTCCTCGATTTATGCCTGGCTGAAAAGCCGTTTTGCCCTGCGCTCCGCGGGGCGATGAAATCCCGGTGGGGGGTGTGGAATCTCAGGCGACCTTCTGAAACTTACGGCACGGGGGCGGCTTCCGCTGTTCCTGGCGGGACAGAAGCCGGAGTCGGTTTGGGGGGAGGGGAAGGAGCCACGGCGGGAGCGCTTGAGACGGGTTTGGGAACAGGGGTGACCGCCGGCGGAGCCGGACGCAGGGCCGGAGCGGCTCCGACCGCCGCCGCGTCTGGTCGGACCACTCCCGATTCGTCTTTCAAGTAACGGAAAAGCTCGCTGTCGGTGGTCAGAATGAGAGTGCTTTTCTCTCCGAGGATCGCCTTGTAGGTGTCCATGGTTTTGACGAAGGCATACAGTTCCTGGGCGGCGGGACTAGCGTTGTAAGCTTTGGCGTAAATTTCCGTGGCTTTGGCGTCGGCTTCCCCCTGCACTTCCTGGACCTTTTTGTAAGCTTCGGATTCAATCCGGAAGAGTTCCTTGTCGCGGCTGCCGAGAATCTTGGCGGCTTCCCCGGCACCTTCGGACCGGTAGCGGTCGGCGATTTGTTCCCGTTCGCTGACCATCCGTGAGTAAATCTGGGCACTGACCCGGCTGGTGTAGTTGAGGCGTTTGAAGCGGAAATCGAGCAACTCGATTCCCAACTCCTTGATTTTGGGGGCGGCGACCTGAACGACCATCTGTTCGATGGCCGGGCGCCCCAGTTTGACTTCGGTTTTGTTTCCGGCCATGGTTCCGGCGAGGGCCAGCTCCGGATTGCCGGGGAGAACTCCCTTGGTGGTGCGAACCAGTTCGATGAGTTCGTGACGCGCCACAACGGAGCGGGTTTCGCCTCCGATCAAGTCGTTGAGCCGACTTTGGGCCGTCCGCTCATCCCGCAAGCTCGTGAAGTAGGCCTTGGGATCAGATATTCGCCAACGGGCGAAGGCATCCACCACCAAATACACTTTCTCCTTGGTGGCCATTTCCGTGGAAGGGCCATCCCACTCGAGAATGCGTTTTTCAAACACATTGGCCTGCTGGATGAACGGCATCTTGAAGTGCAGGCCGGGCTCGGTGATGGGCTCCCCGATGATCTTGCCAAACTGGGTCAGGATGACCTGTTCGGATTCGGACACTGAGTAGAGGGACGTCGCGATGAAGCCACCGAGAATGAGGGCCGCGACGATGAGGACGGAACGTTTTGGAGACATGGGCAAAATGAGGTGGAAGAATTACTTTCCGTTTGGCAACTGGAGCATGGGCAGGAAATTGCGAGCGTCTTCATCAATGATGACGGTCTTGTCGAGCCCGGGGATAACTTCCTGCACCGTCTCAAGGAAAATGCGGCGTCGGGTCACTTCCGGAGCTTTTTCGTATTCCTTGAGCAGCGCGGTGAATCGGGATCCGTCGCCTTCGGCTTCGTTGACGCGCTTCAAGGCATAGCCTTCGGCGGCGCTGATTTTTTGTTCGGCTTCCCCGGCGGCCTTCGGAATCACCTTGTTGTAGTCACCGTTGGCCTGGTTGATCATCTGCTCGCGTTCCTGCTGCGCCCGGTTCACTTCATCGAAACTATCCTGAACCGGTTTGGGAGGATTGACGTTTTTCAATTGGACGGTATCGATCCGAAGGCCCAGATCTAGAGTCGTGACGACATCGCGGAGTCGCGCACCGACTTCGGTTTCAATATCCTGTCGCCCCGTGGTCAGCACGGCGTCCACAGTGCGGTCCCCAACGACCTCCCGCACGGCCGCCTCACTGAGGTCGCGCAGGGTGACTTCGGGATTCCGGACGTGGAAAAGATACGTTTTGGAATTGTCAATGTGGTATTGGACAATCCATTCGACTTCGGCCGCACTGAGATCTCCGGTGACCATGTTTTTCTCGGCTTCGGGATCCTCCGGTGGTTGGAAGGGGTTGGTGTTGTCGTATGTTTGGAAGCCGAATTCCAGTTTCAACTGCCGTTGCACGGGAACGATGGTGACCATGTCCACTCCGAACGGGATCTTGAAACGGAGCCCGGGCATCTGGGTGTCAATGTGTTTGCCAAAGCGCTGCAAGACCGCCTCCGAGTCCGCCGGCACGGAGTAAACTCCGGTCGCGATGAAAATAATGAGGAGTAGTCCCGCCACAATGAGCGGGAGACGACCCAACAGGGAGCGCGCTCCTGAGGAGACGTCAATGACAGTACGTTTTGGATTGGTGGCCACGAGCGGGTGGAGAAAGGTTGAACTTCCATACGATGGTGGTCTTTCCCGTCATGACAAGGTTCTTTTTGGAAGTTCCGTCGGTAGACCGCCCGATTCGTTGGATACCGCGGGCAATTCTCGGATGTTCCGGTAAACCATCCCCTCCCGGATTGGCCTTCCAGAGCTCCCGGGATCCGCCTCGGGGGCGCATATCCGGGCCGTTTTCGACAGGCAATTTCTTTGGACAAGATCCGCCGCCAACGGGATAATGCCCCCATGCCCCGCCTGATCCACTGTTTGTATTTTTGTGCCGGAATGCTGTTTGTTCCAATATTGGCATCGGCGGCAGAGCGGCCTAACTTTATTTTCTTCCTCGCGGATGATCTTGGATTCAACGATGTCGGGTTCAACAATCCGGATTCATTTTATGAGACTCCGCACCTCGACCAACTGGCGGATTCCGGAACGGTGTTCACCGATTTTTATGCCGCCTGCCAGGTGTGTTCTCCGACCCGGGCCAGCATCATGACGGGCAAATACCCGGCGCGTCTCAAGACGACAAACTTTTTCAGCGGCAAGCGTCCCGGCACCTTCGAGCCGGCTTTCTTCGAGGAGCACCTGGCATTGGAGGAGACCACGGTGGCCGAGGCCCTTCGGGAAGGAGGTTACCAGACCTATTTTGCCGGAAAGTGGCATCTTGGCCCCAAAGGATATGAACCTGAACTGCAGGGCTTTGACATCAACCGGGGTGGGGGAGTCAATGGCGCTCCGCGGAGTTATTTTGCCCCCTACAAAAACATTGATGCTTTGAAAGATGGCCCCGAAGGGGAATACCTGACGAACCGGCTTGCCGGAGAATCCGAGACTTTTTTGCGGCAGGCCGCCAAATCTGGAAAACCCTTCCTGCTGTATCACTCCTTTTACGGAGTCCATACCCCGCTGCAGGCGCCCGAAGCCCTTGTCGAAAAGTACCGGAAGAAGGCCGAAAAATTGGGACTGACTTCGGACGATGGGCGCTTCGAAAGCGGGCATGAGGCGCAAGTCTGGCCCGAAACCAAAGATCCCCGGGTGGTCCGCATTCGTCAGGATCATGCCGTCTATGCCGCCATGGTGGAAAGTCTGGACACCGCGGTTGGACGCATTCTCAAGACTCTCGAAGAGTCCGGGGCCGCAGGGGATACCGTGGTTGTCTTCATGTCGGACAATGGAGGGTTGTCCACTTCCGAGGGCTTGCCCACCTCAAATGTCCCACTCCGGGGCGGCAAGGGATGGATGTATGATGGCGGGATCCGCGAGCCCATGGTGGTGCGCTGGCCGGGAGTGACCCGACCGGGAACCCGCTGCAATGTGCCGCTCATCAGCACGGATTTTTACCCGACGATGCTCGAGATGGCGGGACTTGAATCCCGTCCCGACCAGCACGTCGACGGCATGAGCTTCGTTCCCTTGCTGCGCAATCCGTTCGCCAAGTTTGAACGGGGGCCGATTTTCTGGCATTATCCCCATTACTCCAATCAGGGCGGGTTTCCTGCCAGCGCGGTCCGCTTGGGGAACCACAAATTGATTCAAAATTTGGAGGACGGCTCCATTGAACTCTACAACCTGGAGGAAGACCTCCGCGAACACAACAATCTCGAGCAGTTGGAAACCGACTCCGTCAAGGAACTGCTCGGCACCCTGAATGCCTGGCGTCGCCAGATCGGCGCTGCGCCGCTCCAGAAAAACAAAAGGACCGGCGCGACCCCGCCGGTCCTTTGGTGATCCCTTCCCGCTGAAGCGAAAAGGGATCGAGCGCGGACTGAACCGTTCATCCGCCGACGCTGCCGACGCTGATCGTCGGAAAGACCGTTTCAGGTCAACGGGAGAACGTCTCTTCCGGAAGGCGCACGATTTCCCCGCCTTTGAGCGCGGATTCGTGGGCGAGGATGCCGGTGCAGGTCCAGTTGGCACTCTGACGGGCATTCGGCCAAGGATCGCGGCCTTCCCGGAGGGCGGAAAGGAATTCGTGGGCAAGGTGCGGGTGGGATCCACCATGGCCCGCTCCTTGGAGAAAGCTGAGGTGCTGATGATCCTCCTCATTGTAAACGCCGGCCCGGGTGAACGAGGCGATTTCCGGTGGAAGCAGATGTCCAAAATCGGGGCACTTCACTTCCTCTGGAATTTCCGGCTCGGGACGTTTGGCGGTATGGAGAATCAACGGATGTCCTTCGATCAACGGCCACTCCACGGAACGCTTCGAGCCATAGACATCGATGCTTTCGCGGTATTGCCGGGCGGTGTCGAAAAGAGAGCGGTAAATGCGGGCGCTGAGATCGGAGTCCCGCATTTTGATGTGGGTGGTTTCCACGGCGAAGGGGGAATTGTAGTGGGCGTGCAGTTCCTCCCGGATCGTGCCGGAGGCAAAGCAGGAGACATATTCGGCATCCTTGCGGGGCAGTCCCAGCACGGGGCCAACACAGTGGGTCGCATAATGCATCGGCGGAAGACCGGGCCAATAATTCGGCCATCCATCCATGTCCTGTTGATGACTCGCCTGCAGAAACTGGATCCGCCCCAGTTCGCCGCGCTGATAAAGATCCTTCATGTAGAGGAACTCACGGCTGTAGACCACGGTCTCCATCATCATGTATTTCAGTCCGGTCTCCTCGCAGGTCCGGATGATTTCGAGACATTCGGCCACGGAAGTGGCCATGGGCACCGTGCAGGCAACGTGTTTGCCAGCCCGGAGCGCTTTGAGGGCCTGTCCGGCATGGTCGGGAATGGGCGTGTTGATGTGGACGGCATCAATTTCCGGATCCTCCAACAGGGCGTCGTAGTCCTGGTAACGCTTGGCAATGCCATACTGGTCACCCACTTCATCGAGCCCGGCCTGACCACGGCGGCAGATCGCGGCCATGTTGGCCCAGGGGTGACGTTGATAAATGGGGATGAACTCGGCACCGAAACCGAGGCCGATAATCGCGATGTTGATGGGGCGGTTGATCATGGGAAAGGGTAAAAAAACGGGGTCATTCCTCGTTGAGTTCCTTGACAAGGCGCGCCACCACTTGGCGGCTGTCGATGCCATCGCTCTCCGCGGTGAAAGTCGTGATGACCCGGTGACGCAGCACCGGTTCGGCGATGGCGACAATGTCCTCCTGGCCGACCATGTAGCGTCCGTGCAAAGCGCAACGGGCTTTGGCGCCAAGAACGAGATACTGCACCGCACGGGGGCCGGCTCCCCATCCTACCAGCGGGCGGACCCACTCGGGGGTCAGTTCATCGGCCGGCCGCGTTCTGCGCACCAGATCCACCGCAAAAGAGTAGATGTGTTCGGGAACGGGAACGCGACGGACCAGTTCTTGGAAGGCGATGACCTTGTCGGCATGGATGATGTGGTCGAGCCGCGGCAACGAGGCCCCGGTGGTGGTGCGGGCAATGGCAATTTCTTCCTCGCGGGATGGATAATCGACCCCGATCATGAACATGAAACGGTCCAATTGGGCTTCGGGCAGCGGGTAGGTGCCTTCCTGTTCGATGGGATTCTGCGTCGCCAAAACAAAGAACGGCGGCTCCAAGGTATAGGTCCGCCCCGCGATGGTCACCTTGTGCTCCTGCATGGCCTCGAGCATTGCGGCCTGGGTTTTGGACGGGGCGCGGTTGATTTCATCGGCCAGCACGATATTTGCGAAGACGGGCCCCTTGATGAATTCGAACTCGCGCCGTCCTCCCTGTCCTTCCTGGAGGATGTCGGTGCCGGTGATGTCCATCGGCATCAGATCCGGGGTAAATTGAATGCGGCTGAAAGAGAGGGACATCGTCTCGGCGAGTCGGCTGATCAGCAATGTCTTGGCAAGGCCGGGAACGCCCATCAGGAGGGCATGTCCGCGGGCGAATAGACAAATTGCCAACTGTTCGATGACATTGCTCTGGCCCACGATGATTTTTGCCAATTCCTTCGACATGCGTTCATAGACGGCGCGCAGTTCATCGATGGCGGCGACATCGTCTTGAGGAAGGGGGGATTGGGACATGATGGAAAGATTCAGTAAAGCGAAGCCACAACGAGGAAATCTGGATGGCTCGGCGACATTAACGCCAAAAGCCGCATTCTGAAGCAAGAAATTTCGACCGCCAGCGGGAAATCAGAGATGGATTTCCAGCGCTCCGGCGGCCCCGTGGGCTTTCTCGCGAGCTTCATTAATGGTTTCGCCCCGCGCGAGCGTCACTGCCATGCGGCGTTGCCCGCTGACGGTGGGTTTCCCAAAAAGCCGGACCTGGGTATCCGGAGCCGCCAGGACGGCATCGAGATTGCCAAACTGGACCTGACCGGACTCTCCTTCCACGAGGACCGCGCAGGAAGCCGACGGACCGTGTTGCCGGATGTTCGGGATCGGCAAGCCGAGAATGGCCCTCACATGGAGGGCGAATTCCGAGAGGTCCTGCGAAATCAACGTGACCAAACCGGTGTCGTGGGGGCGCGGGGAAACCTCGCTGAAGATGACCTGATCCCCTTTGACGAACAGCTCGACTCCGAAGATTCCCCTGCCTCCGAGAGCCCCGGTGACTGCCGCGGCCATCCGCTGGGCCTCTTCCAAAGCCTGGGGAGACATTGGGTGGGGTTGCCACGATTCACGGTAATCGCCTTTGATCTGGGTGTGTCCGACAGGCTCGCAGAAAGAGGTCCCACCCATGTGGCGAACCGTGAGGAGCGTGATTTCATAGTCGAAATCGACCAAGCCTTCCACAATGACCTTGCCTTTGCCGGCCCGGCCACCTTCCTGGGCGTATTGCCAGGCGGGGTGGGCGTCCTCCTCCTTCCGGACGACACTCTGCCCCTTGCCGGAACTGCTCATGATCGGTTTGATGACACAGGGCAGGCCAATGGCGGCGATCGCCTCCCGGTATTCTTCCTCGGAGGAGGCGAACCGGTAGGGCGACGTGCAGAGCCCGAGTTCTTCAGCCGCAAGGCGTCGGATGCCTTCCCGGTTCATCGTGAGCCTGGTCGCCCGAGCGGTCGGAATGACGTTGAAGCCTTCCTCCTCCAAGGCCACCAGGGTGTCCGTGGCGATGGCCTCGATCTCCGGCACGATGTAATCCGGACGTTCCAACTCCGCCAAGCGGCGCAGAGCGTCTCCGTCGAGCATGGAAATGACGTGGCTGCGGTGGGCCACCTGCATGGCGGGCGCATTCCCATATCGGTCCACGGCGATGACTTCCACCCCGAGTCGCTGCAGTTCGATGACCACTTCTTTGCCCAACTCGCCGGAGCCGAGGAGCATGACTTTGGTGGCGGTGGGCGAGAGAGGAGTACCGATGCGTGACATGATGGGTCATTAAAGCCCCTGCTCAGGGGAATTTCACGCGGATTTTCCGCTGAGATGCTGGATCACTCCCCGGATGAAATCGCGCTGGGCCTTGGCACGTTCATACAGGCCGAATTCGGAAGGCGTCTCAAAGGTCAGGCTGAGAGGGGTATGGCGGCCAAAAAGACGCAGGGCCTCGGGCAATTCGGTGGTGGGCAGGTTTCTCCGCGGACTGATGACCCCTCCGTGGGCGTCCATGCCATCAATTTCCGGTCGCAAGTCCAACGGCAAATCCCCCCAACCGTCCGCGAAAATGCCGGCGGCCACACCGGGATCACTGCCAGGCAGCTCATAGCAGTAGGCTCCGACGGCATCATAGTCTTCATGCAGACAGAGCGTGACATCGTATCGTTCACGGTCCACGAAGCGATCCCAGGCCCCGATCAGCGGCTGCCGGGGATCATCGAAACATCGGTTCAGGTCGGTGCCGGAAGCATCATACCGGCTGTTCTGGGAAAGTCCCCAGGGATTCAGGCAGGGTAGCAGGGTGACTGCGCATGGGCAATCCAGGAGGGATTCCTCGGCCCACCAGAGCAACCCCAGGGTGGCCGCTGGTTCGTCGCCGTGTATGCCCGCTGAGACATAGAGATGGGGCCGGTCCGGGGCTGGAGAATGGCGGAAATAGGGCACTTCGAAGTCCCCGACCTTCAGCAGGGCTCCCCCCGTCAGGCCTGGGCAGTTCCGGGCGAGATCCTGCCAGCGCTGGAGCAGCCAGGGCACATCGTGCGACCGATGGCGTTGCAGCCAAACGGCTGAGGTCTCATTGGGCGCGGGGGATGCCTGATCGGACATCTTCATTCTGGATCTCCCTTACTATGAGAAACGCGGCTGGCTCTTCCCTGACCGTTTAGCCTCCGGGATTCAGTAAATATCGGGTTCCGGGGCATCCTGACCATGGTGCAGAAAGCGGAAATCGCATCCTTCGTTCGCCTGGGTGATCTCTTCGGCGTAGAGGCGTCCGTAACCCCTGGTAAATTTGGTCGCGGGCGGTACCCAGTCCGCTCGCCGACGCTCCAATTCCGCATCACTCACATCGAGGTGAAGACGGCGTCCTTCAACGTCAAGTTCGATCCAGTCCCCGGATTGGACAAAGGCAAGCGGTCCTCCCACGGCTGATTCGGGAGCCACATGGAGGACGCAGGCGCCATAGCTGGTGCCGCTCATCCGGGCATCGGAAATGCGGATCATGTCCCGCACGCCTTGTTGCAGGAGATACTTCGGGATGGGCAACATGCCCCACTCCGGGATGCCCGGAGCTCCGATGGGGCCGGCGTTTTTCAACACGATGATGTGGTCCGCCGTCAGCCCGAGCGCAGGATCGTCGATGCGTTTTTTGAGATCGGCATAATCTTCAAACACCGCCGCCAGACCCCGGTGCTTCAGAAGATGGGCTTCGGCCGCGGTCGGTTTGATGACCGCCCCATCCGGACAGAGATTTCCCTTCAAAATGAAAGTGCCACCCGCTTTACCGACCGGGCGATCGGGCGGCCGGATGACTTCTGGATGGTAGACTTTCGCCCCGGAGATATTCTCGCCCAGTGTCTGGCCTGAGACGGTGAGGCAGTCGAGGTGGAGATCCCCCCGAATTTGCTCCAATAGGGCCGGGAGACCGCCAGCGTCGTGGAAATCTTCCATCAAGTATTCTCCACAGGGGCGCAAATTGGCGAGCACCTTGATGCGTCGGGAAATTTCATCAAACCGCTCCAGCGGCAAGGTGATTCCCGCCCTGCCGGCCATGGCAATGAGGTGAACGATGGCATTGGTGGAGCCGCCCAGCGCCATGTCAGCAACAATGGCATTCTGGAAAGCCTCTTCCGTGAGGAGGTCCCGCGGCCGGACATTCTCCCAAACCAGATCCACGATGCGCCGGCCACAGGCCGTGGCGAGCCGCTGATGGGCCGAATGCACCGCCGGGATGGAACACGCGCCAGGGAGGCACAGGCCGAGGGTTTCCGCGATGGCGGACATGGTCGACGCGGTTCCCATTGTCATGCAGGTTCCCGGAGAACGTGCGATCCCGTCTTCCAATTCATTCCAGGAATCCTCGCAAAAATTGCCCGCCTGGCGTTCCGCCCAGTATTTCCAGACATCGGAGCCGGAGCCGAGGGTCTCTCCATGCCAGCAGCCTTTCATCATCGGTCCGGCTGGCAGGAAGATGCTCGGCAAGTTCATCGAGGTCGCTCCCATGATGAGCGCGGGCACTGTTTTGTCACAGCCTCCCATCAGGACTGCGCCGTCCAAGGGGTAACAGCGGAGCGTCTCCTCCACTTCCAATGCCACCAGATTCCGGTAATACATGGACGTAGGCTTCATGTAGGTCTCGCTCAGCGTCATGATCGGCACTTCGAGGGGAAATCCTCCGGCCTGCCAAACGCCCCGCTTGACCTCCTCGGCCCGTTGGCGGAAGTGGGTGTGACAGGTGTTGAGATCCGACCAGGTGTTCAGAATGCCGATGACCGGTTTGCCGGTGAAATCTTCCCGGGCGTAGCCCATTTGCTTGGCCCGCGAGCGGTGCCCGAAAGACCGGAGATCGTCGGGGGCGAACCAACGGGCGGAGCGGAGTTGATCTGGGGTGAGGCGTGACATGCCCCGTAGTGTGGCCCGAAATCGGCGAAAAACAAATGCCCGTAATTTTGCCCTTCTGTTCAAGAACCTCTGCCCACCGCTTCTGAGAGGTAGGACAGGAGCAGTAGACACCAGAGCGATACCAGCAGGGCGAGCAGGAATTGGAAAAGGAAGGCGATCCAAGACCTGGAACGAAAGGCCTGCCAGGCACTGATCACGGCGCGCAAGGCCACCAGCAGGGCCACGATGGAAAGCGCCGTGGCGAACAGGATATCAGCCCAGCGGGCCCCCCCTGGGATCCCCAACACGAACGCCGAAACGGCCAACGATAGGATCAAGCCAAATACCAGCCAGCCACGGCGGCGTTCCTTTGGCGTGGGAGGAGGGGGAGCTGGCGGCCCGGGCAAATCCATCACCTCTGGAGCCAGATCCCGGATGTCGTTCCGCAATTGTCCGTGGATCAAATGCCAGCGGAAGGATTCTATGGGAATCCAACGGCATTCCTCCATGGCCAGCTGTTGCTCTTCATCATAGAGAGCGGCGCCAGAAGCGCCGACCCCGCGCACTGCTGACAAAGTTGCGGCGCCGGCCCCGGTCATGGAGTCCCGAGTGATGATCCCCTCCCTGCCAGGGGCCAGTCGAAGCCCGGCGACGTTCGACCAGGGAGTGGTGAGATTCATGCCAATCTGACGCAGGCGCACGCCTTGAGGACTCAATTCCAAACGGGCTCGCCCGATCAGGAAGTGCATGAATAAGGTCAGGATTCCCAGATAAATGAGGAGGACTGAACCGATGGTCCGAGTTTCCGCATCTTTTGCCATAATCAGCATCCCGGCGCCGAACAGGAGGAACGGGCCAAAGAGCAACCAAGGGAGTGCCCTCCGCCACGGTCCCACCCGGTAGGTCCGGCATTTTTGAAGAGGTGCGTTCATGAAGTGGCCACTGGACCTGAGGTTTCAAAGTGCCAGACCATCTGGGCGGATTCAAGTGTTCCTGCGCATTCTAACAGAGCAGGGAGACCGATCGTCGGCTCACGGCACCACAAGCGGGTGTCTCAGCCCAACGCCAGAGCGATTTCCAACTCCCCGATTGGGGTTCCGTGAGGCAGCAACGGCCAAATGTCGAAAGCGGTGCCAAAGGGGGCCTTTCGCACCGAAGCCAGTTGGATTTTTCCCTTGCGGACGTCGAGCGTGGGGAAGCCCCCCTCATGAAGGCGGTAAAGGTCTCCGTGGGATTGGACGGTGGCATTTTGGATCTCTGTCGAAAGCATCGACAAACCTTTGAAATAGTGATGACCATTCCGCTCGACGTGGGTCAGTCCCAACAAGTGCATCACCGCAAGATCCTGGAGCAGAGCCACCGGGCCAACATTGGCCAGATCTTCTCCGCTCAGGATGGTTGGTCTGGCTCCGGGGAGGGAACTGCGGTGCCGCAGCAGGCAGGCGTTGACGAGCCCTTTGAGGACTCCTTTGCAGTTTTTGTGGCTCGTTCCGCTATATCCCAGCTCCAGTGCCCGCGTGGCGGAATGGATGGTGGCATCGGATTCGTCGATGATCAACGGGGGCGCATCGGCCCAAATTGCGAGATCGCGCTCGATGTGGGCGTCCAGCGCATGATCCCGATGAACCGGTTGCTCGACGAAAAGCAGATGTCTGGGGGAGAGGAATTCCTCAAGCTGGGGATCCGCCAGACAAGCCTCCCAATGCGCCCGGAAACCAGCCAGATCATGGAACTGCTCATTGCCATCGAGAGTGAACCGGTGACCAGGTACGAGACGCGGCAGCAGGCGGGCCAAATCCCTCAGCCGGGCCTGATCGCGGTCGAGTTGTCCACAGAGCTTGATTTTAAAATGAGTCAGTCCGTAAGCGCGGATGCAGGCTTCGAGCGATTGCGGAAGCCCGTCACGGGCATCATCCTCGGGGAGGATGTCCCCATCCGTCAGGGGATCGGACAGACCCACGGTATGGCGGGCGATGATTTCCGGCGCTCTTTCTGGAGGCAACAGGTCTGCGGCGGTGGCATTCCCCAACTCTGGATGAAGAATACCGGGACGGATGCCAAGGAGGTTGTCCTTCACGGCACTGTGCAGGGGTTGCCCCACCGCCCGGCAGAACGCATCGAGCAGGGCCCGCTCCATCAGGCTGGTTCCCAAATGGGCCAAGAGGGGAGGGATGTGTCCGGCATCCGCCCAAAATGTCTGGGCTTCATAAAGCGTGCGCCACCAGGTGAAAAAGTCGGGTTGGGGTCCCGCCTCAATCCCCCAATCAGCGGCTTTTCGGATGGCTGCCTGCATTCCCGGGAGATCTTCCTCGAAAGTGGTGGCAGGATCCTTGGTGAACCATTTGGGCGGCAACCCCTCCGAGGCCTGTCCCGAAACGAGCCTCCCCGCGATTTCTGCCTCGACCTTCAAAAAGAGATGCGGCGCCACCGTCATGGCGGCGATCCCGTAGCGGAACGGAAAACGCGTCCGCATCGGGACAACGTGGCCGGAGACGGACAGAAGACGGACGGAGATCATGCGGTGGGGTTCAGGGGGCGGTCGTGATGTATTCCAACAAGTCCGCCAAATCCTGGGGAGTCAACTGCGCTTCCAACCCTTCAGGCATGAGAGACTGGCCCAGCGCCTGGAGGGAGGCGATGGAGGCACGGGAATACTCTTTCTCCTCACCAAAAGGAAGGCGCAAGGTCACGGAGGAAGGATTCTCCGAAGCGATGGTGCCGGTCGCCGTCTCCCCGCCGGTCGTGGTCAGGGCATAAGCGAGATACTGCGGGGCCACTTCACGGTTCGGGTCGAGAACGTTGGTCAGGATGATGGTCCGTCCTTTGGTTTTGAAAGTGACGCGGTCCGGACCGACCGGAAAACCTTTGTCCCCACTGCGGTGACAGGCGATGCAGATGGTCTCAAACTTGGCCTGACCTCGGGCCGCGTCGCCCTTGAGCCGCTCCGAGTCGAGGTATCGGTTGATAACTTCCTGTCTGCTGGCCCGGGCTTTCGCGTAAATGGACTCGGCAAGCGCTTTCACTTCCGGTCGTGCGTGCTTGAGCAGCGAGATTTGGAGAGGGCTGGGAATTTCAGCCGGTGAGACACTGCCCTTTTGAACGGCTTCGAGAAGCGCGCGGGCGGTCTCCGGTCTGCCCGCGAGAACGGCCACCGCTTCCCCGCGGACCCGCGGACTGAGGTGGGCCCAGAGGGGCAGGACGGCGGCGTCGAGCCCCGGCGTTTTGAGAGCCTGCGCGACATCGATGGCGGCGAGTTGGAGCTCGGGAGGGGCGGCCTCGGCCAAGACCGCTAGTGCGACAGGGCCGGCTTCCGCAGCCGGGGAATACCGCAGCAGGTTCAACGCCGCGAGGCGTCTCCCGCCCGGCGTGGTGGATTCCCGCGCGTCCCGCAGCGCATCGGCGAACACTTTGTCCAAGCGTCGGGTCGCGTCCAGCTCGGAGAGCTTGCCGGAACCAGTCGAGGCGAGGCCTTCTCCGAGGGCCCGCAACAGCCGCTGTGAGTCGGCTTCGTCGGGGGCAGCGGCGATCCGCTCAATCACTGGGGCGGCTGCCGTCGCAT
This sequence comes from Akkermansiaceae bacterium, assembly GCA_024233005.1. Classification (GTDB taxonomy): domain Bacteria; phylum Verrucomicrobiota; class Verrucomicrobiia; order Verrucomicrobiales; family DEV007; genus JACKQE01. Next base: position 168,046 of record JACKQE010000010.1, read on the forward strand.
CACGGCTTCGCCCGATGGCCTGGACCAGTTTGGTCATGAAGCCATCCGAGACGTGTCCTTGGGAAAGTCCTTCGAACAGCCTCCCTGCTTCTGGTCCGGAGCGGAGAGCGTTGAGGACCGAGCCTTCCAGCCAGGGATCTCCATTGGCCAGTGTTGCCAGATCGGCAAGGGCTTGATCCTTATGATCACCGCTTGCCTGACCAAGGGCCTGGGCAACCTCGAAACGCACCGTGGGTGAGGTATCCCGGCTCAATGCGGCGATTGCGTCCGTCCAATTCGATCCCCGGACCGCTCCAATCCTGACCGCATGGGCTTTGACTCTTTCATCGGGATCCTGCAATGCCGTGGTGAGGAGTTCCTCTGTCAGACCATTTTGTCCGTCCAACGCGTGCAGCGCATGGAGTCGGGCGAGCGGGGCGGGGGAGTCCTTCAGGAGTGTCGTCAGAGGAGCGGTCGCCGCAGGGTCCTGGCGCTCAAAGAGGAGCCGCTGGGCGGTGAGGCGGTGCCAACCGTTGGGATGGGCCAGGGTCGCCACGAGCTCGGGCGTTGGCGCTCCTCCCAGTCGCGGGGAAGGACGCAGGGCGGCTCCCTTGGGTCTGACCCGGTAAATGCGTCCCCGGTCATTCCCGCTATTGAGATCGAGGTATTTCTTGATCCCTTCAGGAAGTGACTTCGGATGCTCGATGGTTTCGCGATACATATCGACGACGTAGAGGCAGCCGTCCGGGGCATTGGCGAACGTCGTGGGGCGGAACCAATTGTCCTTGGATCGGAGGAACTCGCGTCCCTGGCCGTTGGCGGCCCGTTCCGCCTGCAAACTGACGCCATTCTCCGCCTGCCGGATGACTTTGCGGTGGACCAGGTTGCTACCCGCATCGCCGATGAACCCATTGTCGGCAAATTCCGGACCGAACGTGTCACCGGTGTAGATAGTGATTCCGGTTGCAGCGGTGAAATACCCGGAGACTCTTCCGCCACCTTCCACCATTCCCGCGACCATCCCGGAGGAACGCCACCGTGTTCTCACGATGCGCCATGGCTCATCCGGACTGATGCGGAAAACTTCTGCGGAAGGCCCGTCCACGGCGATCGAGGCCAGAGGAGCCGGCATCGGCAGCAATCCTGATCCGGCCCGCCAGGTGTCATACATCACGGCGATGATGTGATTGCTGTTGCTGGAGAGGAAGCGTCTGCCCTGGGAGTCAAAGCTCAGGCCATACTGCGCGGTCCCGCTTTCCCGGCGGAGTTCCCCCGTCGCGGGGTTGAAGGAAAAGTCAGCTCCGCGGAGGGAAAGGGCGGCGTTTTCCGGTTCACTAGGCTTTCTTACCATGCCGGCATTGGGAGCCGTGGAGCCATAAATCCGGTTGTCGAGTCCCCATTGGAAACTGTTCACCAATCCCTGAACGTTGAGACCGGACGGATCCGGGGTGCCGAAGCCGGTGAACACCGTGGTTTTTGAGTCGGCCACGCCATCCCCATCATCGTCATGGAAATAGAACACGTCGGGTGTCGCCGCGACAAAGATGCCGCCTTTCCAACAACCCACCGCAGTCGCCCATTTCAGGCCTTCGGCGTAGATGGTGGCTTTGTCAAAAATGCCATCACCATCCGTGTCGGTGAGACGCCGGATCCTGCAGAGCGCCTCTTCCCGGCGTTCGGAATAACTTCTCATTTCCACCACAAACAGGGCGCCGCTCTCATCGAAGGCGATCGCGATCGGATCAGTGACGAGTGGTTCGTGGGCCACCAGATCCAGCTCAAAGCCGGGTTCGACTTCGAAGGTGGCCACCGCTTGGGCGGGCTCGGTCGCTGGAATGCGGGGGAGTTCCGTCGGATCGGCCTCCGGCTCTGCAGCGTTCGCCACAGGGAGAAACAACAGGGTGCCCAACGTCGCCGCGGAGAGTCTTCGAATCATGGTGGCCAAGTGTAGCTTTCCCCAGACCGTCAGGGCGAGGAAAATTGAGGGCGCGATGACGGACTTTATGGGGAGGTGCTGATTTGGCCGGCTCTGGAACTGGCTCTCCGCAACGCCAGGCTTGAACTGCGGACCGTTCCGTTGTCACATGGACCGATCCTTCCCAACTCCGGAAGCTTTCCGTCTCAACTATCCATTCCTCTGACCATGCCTCTGCCGCTCCGGTTCCCTTCTTTCCTTGCCGGGATTGCCTGCCTGGTATCCCTGCCCCTACCGGCCGCAGAAAATCGCGCCCCGTCATCCCCATCCAGACCAAACATCATTTTCATCTTCATCGATGACATGGGTTTTGCAGATCCCAGTTGCTTTGGAAATCCACTGGTCCGGACCCCCCGCATCGACCGATTAGCTGACGAGGGACTGAAGTTGATGAATTTCTACGTTAACTCTCCCATCTGCTCTCCGTCTCGGGTGGCGGTGACCACAGGGCAGTATCCGTCGCGCTGGAAGATCCATTCCTACCTCAATAGCAGAGCAAACAATGCGAAGCGAGGCATGGCGGACTACCTGGAGGCGGGAGCTCCGACGACTGCCCGGAAACTCCAGGCTGCCGGCTACGCCACGGCCCATTTTGGCAAATGGCACATGGGGGGAGGGCGCGATGTCGATGACGCGCCTTTGCCCACGGAATACGGATTCGACGAGACTTGTGTTGCCTTTGAAGGCCTTGGTGACCGCATTTTGACAGATCCCAAGGAACCAAGTGCCCACTTGGGCCACGGCAGGGTTTCCTTTTGTGAACCGTGGGAAAAGACCAGTCGTTATACCGACCTTACGATTGATTTCATCCGCAGGCACCGCGACGGGCCGTTCTATGTGCGGTTGTTTCCCAATGATGTCCACGATCCTCATACCCCCCAGCCGGGGACTGCCGCCAAATGGGAAACGGTGACCAAGAACCACTACGAACAATCATTTTTCGCCGTTCTGGAGGCTCTGGATGTTCAGATCGGACGGCTTGTTGACGAGGTCGATGCTCTGGGAATCAAAGAGAAAACGCTCATCGTGTTCACGAGCGACAATGGGCCGACGGATTGGCCGAAATATTATCAGGAAGTCGACCATCCCCCGGGATTTACGGGACCTTACTTTGGGCGGAAATGGTCGCTTTTTGAAGGAGGGATCCATGTCCCCTTCATCGCCCGGTTTCCCGGTACGGTGCCAGCGGGGATGACGGATGCCACCAGTGTGATGAGCGGCATCGACCTTTCCCCCACCTTGTGCGCTTTCGCCGGAGTGGAGGCTCCCGGATTGGACGGGGTTGATCGGTCCGGGGTCCTCAGGGGAAACCCGGCGCCCTATCCCAAGCCTCTTTTCTGGCAGTATGGGACACCTCATGCGCAACTGCGCCCCGGGAAATGGGAACACCAATCGCCCTCATTCGCAGTGCGCGAGGGCCCTTGGAAACTGCTCGTCAACCCTGATGGCTCTGAATCCCGCCTCTATCATCTGATCGAAGATCCCGGTGAGAAGGACAATCGATTGACGTCGGAAGCAGCGCTAGCCAAAAAGTTGCAGCAGAAAATCAAAGCCTGGAGTTTGGATGTCGGATTGGCTTTTGATGGTGAAGCCACTCTGGTGCCACCCCAGCCTGGGTTCCCCATCCGGATCAATGGGCAGTGGATTGGTTTGCAGAATCATGGAGGCGCTATCGAAAAGTCGGACCTTCGGTTGGATGGAAAATCCTGGCTTTCTCTGGGAAGGCAGTCAGCTCCCGATCTGGCCGGATCCAAAGCGATCCGTTTGAGCGGAAATTTTGAGGCCATCGAACCGGGCGGCGTCATTTTGGCCCAAGGAGGGGACAAAACCGGGTATGCCCTTCATGTCAAAAACGGCAAACTGGTCTTTGTGATCACGGCGGACTGGAAGCGGACCGAACTGACCGGACCGAATCTCACACCCGGGCGTCATACCTTTGAGGCGGTCCGCTCCAAAGAAGGCCGGATGACGCTGCAGGTGGACGGCGTTCCGGCCGGCACCCGGGACGGGGCCGGGATATTTGCAGGGAATCCGGGGGATTCGCTCGAGATCGGGGCAGATCTTGTCAAACCGGTCGGGGAATATGAAGTTCCCAATGCCTTTCATGGGATTTTGGGAGATCTTCAGATTCAAATCCGCTGATCCCCCCTTCATAGTTCCCTTGGACGGTTCGCAGTGGTAGATGCGTTAAGGCGGCCTTCCCCTTCTGCCGGTGGATGCCCAAAACCGGTTCTCGAAGAATTTGAGGAGTCCTTGCCGGTCCCATCAGATTCGGTATGATCCCACTGATGAACCTTTGGACAAGAGTGCTTCTCATGCTCGGAGTCGTGGTTTCGGTGTCGGCCGCCCGGGCTGAACCGGAACGGGGCGATGTCATTGTGTACGGGGCGACTCCGGCCGGTGTCTGTGCGGCGATCGCCGCCGCCCGGGAGGGAGTGTCGGTTTTGTTGTTGGAACCCACGGCCCATGTCGGGGGCGTCAACACCGGCGGTCTCTGCTTCAGCGATTCCAATCAAACCGTGCGCAGCACCGTGATGGGATTGTTCGATGAGTGGCACACCCGGATCGAGCGTGATTATGGACAGCGAGGCGTGACCCTGCCCTATCAGGTGGCGGTTAAGGACGGCAGTCGTTGGACCTATGAGCCTCATGTCGCCTCCAAGATCACCCGGCAGATGCTGGAAGAAGCCGGGGTCCGGGTTTTGACCGGACAGGTCTTGCATAAAGTTGATAAATTAGGCCCCACGATCCGCAGCTTGGTTACCGGAGGTGGTGAATTCACAGGCAGTTGCTTCGTCGATGCCTCCTATGAGGGCGACCTGTTGGCCGCCGCCGGTGTCAGCTGGACGATCGGACGGGAATCCCGGAAGGCCTATGGGGAATCGTTGGCCGGGAAGCAGTATGCCAAGCCAAAGATGGAGATTTCAGGGAGGGACGGGCAGGGGCGTCTACTCCCTCTGCTCACCGGTGAGGATCCGGGGCCTGATGACGAGGGCGACCGCAATGTCATGGTCTACAGCTTCCGGCTTTGCCTGACCAAGGATTCGGCAAACCGCGTTCCATTCCCTCCTCCGGCTCACTATGATCCCGGCAAGTTCGAAGTGGTGCGTCGCTATTTCCAGCAAGAAACGAAACCGGTGTTGCTTTGGGATCTTTATCCTTTGCCGGGTAACAAATTGGATGCCAACAACGGCATCTGGAAACAGTTTTCGATGGGCCTGGTGGGGGCTGGCAATGGCTGGTGTGAAGCCGGAGCAGCGGAGCGGGTGGGCATTTGGGAATCCCACCGGCAATACACCTTGGAACTCTACCATTTCCTGACGACCGATCCCGTCGTGCCACAAGCCTTGCGTGAGGAGCTTGCCGCGCTGGGGCTCTGCCGCGATGAATTTCCCGAAACCGGCCATTGGTCCCCCCAACTCTATGTCCGTGAGGGAAGGCGGATGCAGGGGCCGTATGTCCTATCCCAGAAGGACGTTCTCGAGTCTCCAGAAAAACCCGACGCCATCGTGGTCTCCTCATTTCCGATCGATTCGCATGACTGCCAACGGGTGGCCCTGCCCGAAGGCGGGGTGATCAATGAAGGCACCATCTATCCCGTGCGGATGAACGGCCGCGGTCATGGGTATCCATATCAGGTGCCCTACCGCTGCCTGCTTCCCCGTGAGGAGGAATGTGACAATCTCCTCGTGCCCGTGGCGTTGTCCGCCACCCACGTGGCCTATTCCTCGATTCGCGTGGAGCCGACCTGGATGATTTTGGGACAAAGCGCAGGGATTGCGGCGGCCCTTTGTATCAAGGAAAAGGTGCCGACGCAAGGTTTGGCGTATCCGGTTCTGCGCGAACGTTTGCTGGCGCAAGGACAGGTGCTCGATCTCCCGGTCCTCCCCGAACTTCCTCCCCAAGGATCGGCTAGGCGGGGCGTCGATCCCGTTACTCTGCCGGGGCTGGTGCTCGATGATTCCACGGCTGAAGCGAAAGGACCCTGGAGTCATTCCCGCAATTTCGCTCCCCATGTTGGCAACGGTTATCTTCACGATAACCGCCGTGGCGATGGTCAGTCCAGTGTGATTTTCCGGTTCAAGGTGCCGGAGAATGGCCGCTACGAGGTGCGAATCGCTTATTCCGCCCATGAGACCAGGGCCAAGGCCGTCCCGGTCACGATTCAATGTGGATCCCGGACATTCTCCATGACGGTCGATGAAACCCAAGCCCTTCCTCTGGGCGAGATGTTCCGCAGGATCGGGGAGGTGGCTTTGGAAAAGGATTTGGAAAGCACGATCACCATTGCCAATCGCGACACGGACGGGTTCGTCATCGTGGATGCTCTGCAACTGCTGCCCCTGAAATAGCCGATAGGTTCAACTTGGCTTCCAACCCGGGGCATCTCCGGCGATTCTGGGCGACAGATTCCGACGGCTTCCCAATTCGCTCTGCGATTCCAGCCAGAGCTGCGCCACGCCTCGAGGAAGAAGGGAGACGGTCTTCAAGCCAAGAATCCATCGTCTTCGAAAAACGTGTCCTCATGGGAATAGGGAGGGGCGCAGCAGCATAGGAATCGGAGAGGATCGGGTCCGGCAGTGATCTGGTGCCAGGCTCCTGCTGGGATCAGGATGGCATCTCCCGGCCCCACCGATTCCTTTTGTCCGTCAATTTCCATCGTCCCGGTGCCTTCTTCGATGAAATAAAATTCTTCCGTTACCCGGTGATAATGTCGCTGGGTGAACCCTCCCGTGGGAAGGCGAGCTTCAGCAAGACTTTGTTTCTGCACCGGGGCATTGGTTCGATCGAGGAGGGAACGGATCGTCGAACCGTCTTTGGTAGTGAAGGGGGGCTGGGCAGCCAGGCCGCGGATAGTCATGAATCGGAAGGGAAGGGAGTAGCGGAGGCAAAGTCGCCTGGAGGATTGAACTAAAAACAGGAGAATACTACCACCAATCGGGTGTGGGAATCCCATCAAAAATGCCTTGCCCCCGGGCGGGCTACACCGCTAAGTCTTGCCATGCCCGCCGCGCCGCCATTCGCCTACGTATTCGAGCGATTTCCGTCTTTCACCCAGACGTTCTGCGTGCGCGAAGTGATGGAATTGGAGCGGCAGGGGATCCGGCCATGGCTTTTTTCAATCCGAGACACACGGGAAGAAATGCCCCGTCATTTTCCTCCCGACCTTTATGAAAGAGTGATCTTCCTTCCCGCCGAGAAGGTGCTGGTGGAGGAGGTCAAGGAGTGGAAACGCCGCAACGAATTGCCCCAAGCCATCGTCCTGACGCTTCGCCACTGGGGTGAGCGCCCGGACAAAATGCGGGTTTACGAAGCCGCCTGGATCGGCCGGGAGTTGACCAAGCGGGGAATCCGCCATGTGCACTCCCATTTCGCAGGGATCGGCGCGCGCACCTGCTGGTGGCTCCAGGAGTTTTTCGATGTTACCTACAGTTTTACCGGACATGCCAATGATCTCTTCTGCAAAGTGGATTTCGACCTGACTCTCGACCGATTGATGTCCGGTGCGTCTCTGGTGGTTACGGTGAGCGACTACACAGTCGCCGATCTGCGGCGGCGGTTTCCAGCATCCGCCTCCAAGATCCGCCGGGTTTACAACGGTCTGGATTTGGCGCCGTTCCAAGAGGCTGCCCGGCACCGCGAGCATGAGGCTGTCTGGAATTCTCCGGAAGGGGTGTTGATTCTCAGCGTCGGGCGGCTCATTGAAAAGAAAGGGTTCGACGATCTCATTCGCGCTTGTGCCTTCTTGGAGCGTTCCGGACGAGTTCGGGCTTTCCGATGCGTCATTGTCGGGGAGGGACCGCTGGAGGAAGAATTGAAGAGCTTGGCGTCCTCCTTGGGCATTGCCAACCGGATCACGCTGGCAGGGCCCAAGTCCCAACCGGAAATTGCGGAACTGCTTTCCCAAACGGCTCTTTTTGCCCTGCCTTGCGTCACGGAGCACGATGGCGGCAAAGACAATCTGCCGACCGTTCTCATGGAGGCCATGGCGGCCAAGGTGGCCTGCGCTTCAACGATCCTCGCCGGCGTTCCGGAGATGGTGCAGGATGGTGTGACCGGAAGATTGGCCGAAGAGCGTCAGCCTGAGATTTTTGGCGAGCTGCTGGCCGACCTGCTCTCGCAACCTGGGAAGACCGATGCCATGGGGGAGGCGGGAGAACTTCGCGCGATCAGGCTCTTCGCCAAAGAAAAGACCTCTCGACAATTGTTCCGATTGCTCGCGGCACACGGACTCGTCAAAGTTTCCCTACCAATTCTCGTGAGAGATCCCATTCTGATTTGGGGATGTCTCCGTCAAGCGATGCTGAGACTGCGGCGCCTGTTCCGATTCGGTAACCGATCCAATCCTCTCGAGAAACTGGGTATCCCGGGCGGAACAGGGGCCTGAGGCGATTTGAGCCGTTTGCCCCTTTTTACTTGGCAGCAGGCTTTTCTGGAGGGGCCGCTTTGGCTGGCGCGGGTTTGCCATCCGCGGGAGGAGCCGCCGCTGGTTTCGCATCCCCCGGTTTGGCCCCGGCATCGGCAGGCTTCGCATCGGCAGGCTTCGCATCGGCCGGAGCCTCTTCCGTGTCTTTGGGCTTCAAGGTCGGCACTTCCGGCATTTGGGGTTTGATGGCGTATTCGCCAAATCCCAGGGGGACTTCTCCTTTGTTGAATACCTTCTTGTATACCCAGGCCGTGCTTTGCAGTTCCCACAGAGCCGGATTGTTCTCGGGGCCATCGGCGATTTTGGGATTGGCTTTAAGCAGGACCATGGCGGCTTCGATCGCCAGGTTGCGAATGGCCGGATCATTGCCCTGGGTCAATGTGGCGGTGCGCCAATAATCCTCCAGAGCTTCGCGGGTTTTGCCTTCCTTCTCAAAAAAACGGCCCCGCAGGTAGGCAATCTGGCTGAGTTCGGAAAGGCTCATTTTTTGCCAGACTGGGGCTCCCAGCAATTTCATGTCTCCAATGACGGGAGCCTGGGCATTGTCGACGACCGTTTTGAGTGAGTCCAAATTGCCCGATCCAAAGGTGGCCCAGATGGTGAGAAACTGAAAGGGACGCTGGTAGTTGGCGTTCAGTTTCGTGGCAATGTTTTTGGTTACTTGCGATGCCATGAGGGCGGCCATGGCCTTGAAGTCGCCCAGCCTGCGGAGAGCGTCCAACTGGTAGTAACGGGCTTCACAGGCAAAATTGTCGGGAATGAAGGCGATGGTCTTGAATTCTTCGGCCACCCGGCCGAACTCGGCCGCCGCGCCTTTGAAATCCGCCCGGTTGTAGAGTTGACGAGCCGGCGCCATGGTTTCATTCGCTTCCAAAAAGGCAATTTTGACCTGATTCAGGGCGATGGTTTGTCCGGGCACTCCTTCATCGGTGGAGAAGAGAATGGCCTGTTCGTTGGAATTCTGAATGTAACCGGTGCGCCGACTGTTGTCCGCCAGTTGCAGCATGGCCCGAGCCTCACCGGGACCCGCCAAGGCACTGGGAATCGCTGAGGAGAGGGTTGCCAAAGTCAGAATTGTGACCCAAATAGAGCGCGTCATCATAGGAAAGGGGATTCGAAAGAGAGTGGGAAAGGGGATCAACGGCTACTTTTCGGGTTCCGCGGTAAGACCGTTTTTGATGTCGATGTTTTTTTCTTCTTCCGGAGTGATGTTCAATTCGATGCGGAGGACGGGGAGCTTTTGACGGACCCGGATCAGCGTTCCGGTGGGGTCATCGTCGTCTTTCCACTTTTGCCAGGTGTAGAGCGTGGTTTTGAGGAACGTGAACAGTTGGAGTTGCTGCTTTCTCAATTCCATTCCGGTCATTTTCTTGGATTCTTCCAGTTGGATGTTGATGATTTTTTCCGTGGATTGACTGGCCCATTCCGGATAGCCCTGATAGGCGCCCCAGACCCCGGTGTAGGCCTTGAGGGCGTTGGCGAGGTCGCCAGTTTTCTCCAAAGCCAGTCCGAAGGTGAAATTGGCCTCAGCCCTCAGTTGTTTTTCCTTGATAAACATTTTGGTGCTGTTGTTGATCTTCTCGAAGGTGGTTTTCGCACTGGGCCAATCATCCAACTTCACAAAGGCGCGCCCCAGATTCAGCAGGGCGAGGTCGGCATATTTGGGATCCTTGATTTCAATGACCCGATTGAAATGATCCCGTGCCTTGGACCAGCTGTCCTTGTCGTTTTTACGCAGCGCGATGGTGCCGAGGAAATAGTGGGCCGTCCCCTGGTAGGTTTCGGCAGACTCCGTAGTGCGGACCAGCAACTCCTCCAAATACGGCACCGCGAGGAAAGGGTTCGAAGAGTTGGCGAGGTATTCCCCGATGGCCCGCAGGGCCGGTTCGGCCAGTTCATTGACTTTGAACGTTTGCAAGGCTGTGAAGGCCTCGTCGATCTGCTTCTGCATGGCCACATATTCAGGAGATTCCTTCTTGGCTTTGCCCTGGGCTTCCTGAAGGACGATGACCTGCTGCATCATCAGCCAAGTCCGGAGGATGACATGCTCCTTCTCAACCTGGGGGAAGTTTTTCAGGTTTTCGATGGTCTTTTCCAAGCCTCGGATTTCGACGGAGACGGTGCCGTAGGATCCCAGGCATCGCCGGAGCAATTCGAGATCCATCTCCTCGGGTGCTTTGGTGCCGAGGACAAAAATCATCTTTTCAACTTGGGTCAACCCTTCCTCCGCTCGTCCCACCTGTTTCAGGGCATCAAGGGTGAAAACTGAAATCTGGGGCTCCCAGTAGGTGCCCCGGTAGTCTTTGACAAAGAGATCATACATCTTGGCCGCATCTTCCCACTTTTCCTGGGTCACATAAATGTCGGCGCATTTGGCAAGCGCCTCGGAAACATATTCTTTGTGAACGGCGATGTTGCGCTCGTCTTTTTCGTTGGACTCCAATTTCTGCCCCACCTCAATGGCCTGAAGATGCGCTTGGAGGGCTTCCTGGGTAAACTTTTCAGCATCTGCATCTTCCTTGGCGGTCTGCGCCTTGAGCATGAGGCAGTCCGCTTTGATGTTGAGCGCCCGGTCAAGAACCCGGGACTCCGGGCGTTTCAACAGCAGCAGATCGACCGCTGAGATGGAGGAATCATAGTCATCAAGGTTGAAACGAGCGGCGGCGAGATCTCCCAAAGCCAGATCGACAAATCTGGGAGAATCCGGATACGTTTTGAGAAAATCGTCCAGCATGTCGGCGGCATCCCGGCTCTTTTTTAATACCAACTTGTTGGTCGCCCGGTGATACCGAACCATTTCTTCGTTGGAGGTGCCTTTGTAACTCTTGGCATACAGATCGAACTCGGGTTCCGCATCGGCAAAACGCTGCAGCGAGAAAAGAGCCATGGGATACAACGCATCGGCAAGCTCCCGCCCGTCATCGCCGGGCTTCAGTTCGCCCCGGATTCTCTGAGCGACCTCCAGCACCTTTTCAAACTGCTGCGAGGTGAAGAGGGACATCAGCATGAAAACCTCCACGTTCGGCCGAAGTTTGTGGTCGGGCAGTTCTTTGATGAACATCTGCCCATAATATTCCGCCGCGGAGTAATCCTGAATCAGGCTCGAAAACCGGGCGGCTTCGTGAAGAACTTCCGCCCGCCGGTCGGTCTCAAGATTCGGGTATTGGTCCGCCAAGGTGGAGTAAATGGCCCGGCAGGCGGTGCGGTTGCCGAGACGATCATAGGCCCGGGCCACCAGTCTGAGCACATCAACATCGGGATTCTCGGGCGAACCAAGCTTTTCTTCCAAGGTTTTCAGCATCTCCTGGATGGGAGCCGGAGGCTGTGCGCCGGGAGGAATGCGGGATTTGGTGTCGGAAACGACGTCCGCGACGGTGGGTGCCAAGGCAAAGAAACGCAGCGCCAACAGCGGCAATTCTGCCTGAATCGAGTCGTAGCCGAGTTTCTTCACCCGGTCGTAAAAGCCGGATCGGTAGGCCTCAAAGGGGCGCATTTGCAGAACGCCGTCATTCTGGTCCAGGAAAGTCAACGCGGTATCCACGATCGCCGGATTTTTCTCCGCGGCCGCGATCCATCCGAGACCAAGCTCAAAGAAACCCTGCGTCAGATAGCCTTGGTTGACGGACCAGGCGTCCTTGTTGGTGAACAGTTCCAGAATGATGGCGGCCCCTTCCTCCACCTGTCCAAGACGGAGCTTGGCGGTGCCGACCCGGAGCTTGTAGTCGTTGCGCAGTTTCTGCAATTCCTCGGCCGAAGGCTTCGAATTGAGGTAGCGGTCATAGAGTTTGAGGGCTTCCACGAAATTGTCGGTCTGGGCTTCACAGTAACCCCATTGGAAGAGAGCCAGATTCTCACGACGGTTGATACCTCCCGCCTGGTCTTTTTTGGACCCTCCCTTGCAGGTCTGGCTCCATTCATTGCAAGTCTTGAACGCGGTCCTGGCGTCCTCCCATTTGCCAAGTTGCATCAGGACCATGCCGTAGTCGTAATACATGCCGCCGGAGGAGACCCCATAGTCTTCGCAAAGGGTCGCGCCGAAATCGCCAAACAATTTGCCGAAAGCTTCGCTGGCTCCGGCAAAATCACCGGCCTGGGCCAGTTCTGATCCTTTGAAATAAAGTCCTTCCACATCATCCTGGGCCCTGACCGAGGGCAGCAAACTGGTCGCCAGAATGCCAGAGGCAATCAGAAGCGCTGGGAGGGGACGGGATGTGGGGGGGGGGACCGGTCGGGACTTCATGACGTGAGTGATGACTGCAAAGAGGGTGTTCAATGGAAGAACTGCGGAAAACATGGCCTGTCAGTAAACAATGCTTCCTTTTTTTACCGAAAAGAGTCGGAAAATGCGAGCATTTTCGCCCGTGATGGGGACGATTAGGACGCCTGATGCCATCAGGTCACTTGTCCAAGGTAAACGTATCGATGCCGGATTCGGCCAGACAATTCATGACATCCACGAAACGCTGGCTGGATGCCGCATCATCAGAATGAACGAGAACCGTCGCCTTGGTTCCCACCAGATCGGCCACCCGACGGTACTCATGCAGACGGGATCTGAGGGAGGGCAGGGAACGGCTTGTCGGATCGCTTTCCAACAATTCATCATTCGCAAAAATCCTGCCTTCCTGATCCAGGGTCACTTGGTAGATTGGCAGGGGGGCTTTTTGGAGAGGCACCGAGGGATCCTGGCTTGGCAAATGGGTTGCCAGGTCGGTTTCCCGGGGATCGATGGTGGAAGTGACGAGAAAGAAGATGAGCAGCAGGAAACTGACATCGATCATTGAGGAAATGTCCAAACCTGGTTCATCGGCGGACTCCGAGCAGAGAGAAGCAGAGGTGCCAGTTCGCCGGGTCATGAGAGGAATCGGGTTGGGTTCGCTTCAATTGTCCTTAAAGCCGGTGATGGTTACATTTTTGATGCCGGCCTTGGCGATGGAATTCAAGACATCGATGAAGCGCTGACCTTTGGAGGCGTCATCAGCCGCCACCACCACCAACGGATCAGACTGGGACAACTTGGCGGCATCAACGTATTGTTTGAGTCGTTCGTTGAGCAAGGGAAGATCACGCTTGGTGGCGTCAGTCTCCAGTGGTTCATCATTGAGAACCACATTGCCTTCGGCGCTCACCTGGATGGTCATTTGGTCGACCTTGACCTGGGTGGCTTCGCTGGATTGCGTGGTGGGCAACTTCATGCCCAGATCGGTTTCCTTGGGGTCGATCGTCGAAGTCACCAGGAAATAAATCAGCAGCAGGAAACTGACATCAATCATCGAAGAGATGTCCAACTCCGGTTCGTCGACCTCGGGTGCGGGAAATTTGCGTGGCATAGGGGAGCGGGAGGGGGGCTCAGAAATTGACTTTGAAGGTGGCAAAGATCACATCGTTGACCTGTGCGGCGGCGGCGGCGGTGACCACTTTTTTGATGTATTTGGTGGGCACCTCCCGGTCCGCCCGCAGGTGGAGACGAATCGGAGATTGGCGTGACTCCACCATTTTCTCCCGCTCTTTGTCGACATACTCCGTGATTTGCTCGCTGGTATTGAAAACCATGCTCGCGGTGGGACCTTTGATGATGACCTCGCCGGTGTCCTCATTGAGGTCGACATTGATCAGAATCCTCCCTTGGGCATTGGTCTGCACTTCACCGGTGTCGGCCACCGGCACCTTCACGTTTTTGTCGATTTGGACAACGATCATGTGGGAGCTGACCATGAAGAAGATCAGAAGGAGGAACACCAAGTCGATCATGGACGAGATGTCCGGCTTGAGATCCTCCGCCGGTGGCGCCATTGCCTCTCTGAGTTTCGAGGAAGCCATAAGGGAAGTTTACCAAATGTGGGACAGCAACGGAAGCTTTTTTGAGGGAGAATCCGAATCAACCCTCGGCGATGCCCTCGGGAACCTTGGCGAGTTGCTGATCAGCGTTCACCGTGGCAATGGCGGCGCTGAGGCCTTCTTCAGCGGTCCGCTGAACATCGGCCACCATGGCGTTGAGCTTGTTTTTGAAGAACACAAAGAAGAACAGGCAGGGAATGGCCACAATCAGACCCGCCGCGGTGGTGATCAGTGCTTCGGAAATTGCTGAGGCCATCTTCCCGGGGTCGGCCCCTTTGCTGGTGTTAAGGGCGTCGAACGCCTTAATCATCCCGGAAACCGTCCCAAGCAGTCCCACCATGGGGGCGGCGGCAGAAATGGTGGAGAAATATCCCACCCAAGTCATGTAGGCCGGATTTTCTTTCGATGCGAAATCAGCCATGGCGTTTTCCACTTTTTCCCGGCCGAGGGATTCAGGATCGGTGGCATCAACAAAGGGCAGGGCATTTGCCATCATCCGCCCCAGGTAACTCGGGCTGGCTGCGGAATGTTCGATGGCGCTGCGGACCCGAACTTCGGCCATGTTCGACAGAATGGCGTGTTTCAGTTCCGGAGGGGCAAATTTGCCCTTGGTCAACTGCATGAAGTTGTAGACAGCCAGCGTGATCATGGCCACGGAAAAGAGGGCCAAGGGATACATGGCCCATCCACCGGCAACGGCCATTGACCACAGGGTTTTCTTGGGGGGTTCTGCGTCAGCCGCAGCCGCCGCGTCCTGACCAAAGGCGTTCACGCCGACGAGAACAACTCCGACGACGATGACAGTGAGCAACCAAGGGGCGAGGCGCTGAAAACTCGATTTTTGCATGGGGTAGTGTATTGGATGTTCCAGTGGGAATGTGGGACTTTTTTGCTCGAATTCAGACCATCTGTAAAGCAAATTCGATAGGCAGGAAACGGAAATGAAAGATTTCTTGTTGGGGTTGGTGGGGGATTTCAGCGTTCTGGAGTGGCGGTGAGCTGAAGAAAGAGGGATTCCAAGCTTTCCATTTCAGGAATCGTGGCCGAAACCGTTGCGCGGATTTGGTCGACCGTCCCCAGGGCGATGAGGCGGCCTTCACTGATGATGCCCACCCGATCGGCCAATTCCTCCGCCACATTGAGCAGGTGAGTGGAAAGGAAGACGGTCGTTCCATTCCGGCTTCGTCGCTTCAACTCATCTTTCACGATGCGCGCATGTTTCGGATCTAGACCGACCATCGGTTCGTCGATGATGATGACTTCTGGATCGTGCATCAGGGCAGACGCGATCGCCAGCCGTTGCCGGGTCCCATGACTGAGTCCTTCGATGCGGCGTGTGGCCACGGATTCCAGGGAGAACTTGGAAAACAAGGTCGCGGTGGCCTCCCGGACTTGTTGCCGACCGATGGAAAAAAGGTCGCCAATGAATTCCATGAACTCCAGCGGGGACAGTTTTTCATAGAAAACCGCCACATCGGGAATGAAGCCAATACGGCGTTTGGCCCCGAGCGGGGCTGATCCCAAATCATGTCCGCAAATGGAGACCGTGCCCGACGTGGGGCGGAGCAGTCCAGTGAGAATTTTGATGGTGGTGGTTTTTCCGGCTCCGTTGGGGCCCAAAAAGGCAAAAAACTCACCCTGGGGAATGTCGAGATTCAGGCGGTCGAGAGCAACCAACGGGCCGTAATTCATGCACAGATCGCGGATTTGAATCATTTTTCGGTGGGGGCTGCAAACGGCTCGGAACTGACATCTATGCCAAAGGAGGTTTCCGCCTGCAATGGTTCTCCGGCCTGACTAAGATAAATTTTGATCCATTGGTCCGCCGGCAACGGCAATCGGATGAGATAGGCCGGCAGTTTTTGATTTCCCACGACAATGATGCCCCTCCGGGCGGAAGGCTGTCTAACCGGAGGCGTGGAGCCATCGGCCAAGGAACTCTTGAGTCCCTGCGTCCAGGCGGATACCAGGGGAAACCAAGGAGTCGCGACATCCGGGGCGACCTCGATGCCGGGGCGGCTCCGGAAGAGTGTCTGCCCTCCGGAGATCACATCGGTTCCGAGACCTCCTTGATCCACATCATAGCTGAAGATCACCGAGACATCCTGCCCGGGCAGGCGGATCAGCAACTGACCGGCCTTGGGCTCGTAGTCTTGGGAGAATGACAGGTGCCCCCGCCAGAAGGCGCCCGTGCGCCCCTTGGGGGAGCCATCTGAGGCAGACTCCAAAGAACCGGTCACTGATAGATCTCGCAGACTCAGAGGATCTTGAGGGCGGTGGGATCCGCTCAGGGTAGCCTGGCCGATGCGTTTCCCCTGTTCCGAAACGAGGAGCAACGTGGAACTGTTGGAGGAGAAAAACGCTTCCATGGGTTCATGGAGGTCGACTGGGGTCATCCCCTCCTCGGGTGGAAGGGTGTGTTTCCTGATGAGCAGGCCGACTGTTCCAAGCCAAAAAACAAGGATGAACAGTTGTAAGAGGCGGGACCACATGGCGGCTGACGGGAAAAGGGGGCTCAGGAATTAGCCAGCGCAAAGATCACGAAAAGGATGATCACGGGCAGGATGATATAAAAAAAGACCTTCACATAACTGATGGGACGCTCCCCGGCGATGGCGCCGGTATATCCGTTGACGAGCATTTGATAATGTTTCGTCCCGTAAGTGTAGCTGACAAGCCAGACCGGAACCAGAATGTGTTTGAAGGTTCGGTGGAAATACCGGGTGGCGACGCGGAGCTGGGCGTGGGTGTCACCCGGCACCTGCGCGGCGCAGTAGTGTTGGATGCGCTGCTCCATCCGGAACTGCGATGCCTCGGTGGCCTTCCGGAGGTCGATCTGGTAGCGCTCCACAGTCCAACCCCTCACATAGGCCGGATCATACGGCTTCAATTCACCGGTGGGAAAGGATTCGACCTGGCTCAAAAGATCCGGGTGGATCCCGGCAGTGCCGGCCACCAGTTCATCGTCAAAAAAATGCTCCATCTGCCCGGCGCTCGGTTCCCATCGGATGTGTCGCACCTGTTGGGCGGTGGTGCGTCCCTGCGGATCCTTGACATACTCAGTGGTGTAGTAATAGTAGCCCGACTGAGCCTCCCATTCGGCGCGCACGAGGGCATCGAATGTCCAATAGGGGAGATAAATGGCATGAAGGGTGTCGGTCAGGGCCGCTTTTTTGAGCCGGTCGGGCGCGAACCTTCGGGTGGCATACCATTGGCGGAGTCGGTCCCGCACTTGCGGTTCGCTGAGTTTTGCTGGCAGCAGACTCCGGGGTGATGCTGTCTTTGGTCTCTGTGTAGGGTGCGATGGATGGAGAACCGCAAAATTCGCACCGTTGGGCCACCCGGCCCGGGTCAAAGTTGGAGATGGCCTGGCAGCTCTGGCATTTCACGGAAACCCGGTCGGTCTGCCATCCCCGAGAGGCCTCGGGGAGATCGCGCAATGTCGCGACAAGATCGTGTTCCCGGATTTCCTCTCCGGATGTGGATTCTCCGGGAGAGAATGGCAACACGGTGCCACAGTAGGGACACGCCAGGGCCTGTTTCGCGGCATTCCACTCAGCGTCCCCACCACACTCCGGGCAGGGGTGCTTGCGCAGGGCGGTGATTTCGGACATTGGCGGAAGTCGGCGTGATCACTCCGCGAGAAAGGCATCCAGAGCGGCCTGGGTGACCCGGTGGCTGCTGCCAATTTTTTTGGATTTGAGTTCCCCTGACTCAATGCTGGCCATGACATCCGGTTCCCCGACTCCGAGGATCTGAGCCACCTGGGCCGGGGTTAACAAAACAGGAGCCGCGGGAGCCGCCGACGGGATCGGGGGCGGCTGCCCACCGCCGGAGATTCCTTGGGCGATGTGTTGGGCCATGGCGATACCGACCGCGAGTTCGGCGGGCGCATTGCCGGCTCCGCCCCCTTTCGCCATGCCTTCGGCCAGTTGCATTTTCACATAATCGTTGAGATTGCCGATCACCGACATGCTGGAGCGCTTGTCGATCGCGGTTTCAACCTCGGGAGGAACCGAGACGTTTTCGATGATGAAACTCGTGATTTCGATCCCGTATTTGACCGTGGTGGCCGGATTGATCACCGGCAGGAGAGCGTCGCCAAGTTCGCTGTAGCGGGATGCCACATCCAGTGCCGGCACCTGGGAGGTTGCCAGCGCGTCACTGAAAGCACTGACCAGTCGGGATCGCATTGTATCCGCAAACTCCTCGAGACGGAAATTCTGATCCGTTCCCACGACTTCGCGGAGGAAGGTCTGGGGGTTGGTGACCCGGAAGTCATAGGTCCCGAACGCCCTGAGCCGGACGACGCCAAAGTCCTGGTCCCTCATCATCACGGGATTGGAGGTGCCCCATTTGTTCCCGGTGAAGAGGCGGGTGTTGATGTAATAGACGTCGGCTTTGAAGGGTGATTCGAAACCGTATTTCCATCCTTTCAGCTTGGAAAGGATCGGAATATTGTCTGTCACCAGCGAATGCTTTCCCGGACCGAAGGTGTCTCCAAACTGGCCAAGGTAAACGAATTGGGCGATCTGACCTTCGCGCACGATCAGCTGGGCTCCCCTTTTGATTTCCTTGTCCTCGTCCGGGAAACGCCATGACAGGGTGTCCCGCGAGTCGTCCTGCCATTCGATGATTTCGAGCAACTGACCGCTGATGAAATCCATGAGTCCCATAAATTGGTTTCCTTTCTGAAGATGGATGAATGAAAAGACGCGGCACTTATCGTGATGGCAAAGGTCGAAATTTCCAGAAGTTTTTGTAACGGTTGCGTAACCGCCGGGAGACCTGATTCGCCAACCAAGAGAGGAGTGGGCGTCGGGGCTGGACCGGCCGTCTTTCAGGGGACTGCTTTCGGTTCCGGCGGATAGGGGAGACCCCAACCACTTTCGCCGACCTTCACAGCATGCCCCGTCAACCGGTGTCCCCAATAATAAAGGTCAAAATCCGCCGTGGCCTTGGGAAAGCCATAAATCAACAGCACCCGGGTAGTGGCGGGGGCGACGGGAACGGGCTGGTTGTCGGGGAGCACCGTTCCCTCGGGAGTGAGGAACGTGACATGGGGATCGCTCCCATAACTGATTTGATTGCCCCCGTCGACGATCTCAATGTCATCAAGATCAAAGGCTGGAGTATGTCCCTGCACCGTGATATCAACGGCGACCAGCCTCGCCGGGATCGTTGCCGCCGGATCAGGCGAGAGAAAACTGTAACCGATGTAATTCCATGCCCCGTTCACCTTGACGGTGCCTTGCCCCAGCCCGTTGGCCTGCTGTACCGCGAGGCGGTGCAGTTCTTTACCCATGACCTGCGATCGTGGATCGTTCGGTTCATCCTGCTCGCCCCCCTTCATCGTGGCAGATGAGCCGGGACTCGAAGGAGGCAAAGGATTGGAAGGGGGAGTTTCCGGAGTGGCGGCGGGTTTCCCGCAGGCCGTCAAGAACGCAACGAGGATGGCCAACAAATGGACCGGGACGGGGGGGCGTGTCATCCGGGGAACTAAGCGGAATCTGGTTGCCGCCTCAACCGAAAAAGCTTGTTTTGCTGGGGCCCGGTGATGACCGAGTTGGTAATGAAAGTGCTCACGAGAGGACTCGAACCTCCACGATGTTACTCACTAGATCCTGAATCTAGCGCGTCTACCAATTCCGCCACGTGAGCGACGAGCAGGAGGATGGAATCATCCTGCACTGGGGATGGGAAGCAAACCACGTCTTCGGAAAACCTCAACCGAAAAGTAGCGGCGAGGCTCCCCAAATTTGGTTCAGGGGGCCTTCGGCAGGAAGGGGGCGTCTTCCCCGAACTGCAGGCTGGGGGCTTTCGCGGTGGCGTCGATGATGAATTTGATCCAATGTCCGTTGATGGCGTGGGTCGGAAAGCCGCAGGCAATGACAAAATCTCCCGCCTCAGCAGCGGTGAAGGTGAAGCTCTCCTCTTTGTTGGTCGTTCCAACCAACGGGTTCGGTGTGGAGGCGCCTTCAAAATAGGGATCCCCGACTTGGAGTTTTTTGACCATGCCCTCCTCCACCACGATGGCGCTGTGGGGCACCGGGCTGGCATTGCGGAAGGTCACCTTCACGGTCCATCCTTCCGGAATCGTGTAGGTGGCCCCTCCTTTGGCGAACCCGTTGAAATTCATGCCGTAATTGGCCCCGTTGTAGGCGGCCACAATCGTCAGATGGACTGTTTTTTCGGCTTCCCAGGTTATGAAATTCGCCGGTTTGGGAGGGGCCGCATTGTCTTGGGCGCTCCCGTGGGCGGCGTGATCGTGACCAGGAGGCGGGCCTTTGGGTTCCTCGGCCTGAAGGGAGAGAACCAACAGTGAAGCCAGGGGGGCGAACAAGCGTGGGGACATCATGACTGGATACCGGATGAAGGAGGTCAAAAAGAGTCCGGCGGGAGTCGACCGGTCGACTCCCGCCGTTGGGAAAACTTGGAAAGATGCGGCGGCGGGAATCAATCCAGCGGCACGGTTTCGGCTCCGGCGGGAACCTTGTCGGCAGGAACCAGCATCCAGACGGCTCCTCGCTCGCTGTCGTGGGGGTCGACCGGTCCACCATAATTGGCGGTCGCGTTGGTCACGTAGATGGTTCCGTCCTCGGCTTCGCCGGCTCCGGTGAACTTGATTTTGGTGTCGAGCAGTTGCTCCATCTGCCACTTGCCGCTGGCGTCGCGGGCCAGTCCCCACAAAATGCCCGATCCCCAGTCACCGACAAAGTAGACTCCATCCAGAGCGGGGTATTTGTCTCCCCGGTAAATGCCGAGTCCGACGACGCAGTTGCCCTGATCGACGTGGCTGTATTCCGCGATGGGAGGCAGACCGACCCGTGGAGCGTTCTTCACTGCTTCCGGAAGCGGCTTGCCAGCGGCATCGATTGGCAGAGGGAAGGGCTGGGTGCCACACATGAACTTCCAGCCATAATTCTCGCCGCCTTTGGCTCCCGCAGGCTGCATGTTGACTTCTTCCCAGTGGTTCTGGCCCACATCGGCAATGTAAAGGTCGCCGGTTTTGCGGTCGAACTGCATTTTCAGGGGATTGCGCAGACCATAGGCCCAAATTTCCGGGCGGGCGGTGGGATGGATCTTGTTGAAAGCTTCTTCGCTGACGCCGAAAAGCACCATCAGTTGTTTGGGGGTGACCAACGGATTGTCGGCGGGAATGCCGTAGGCCCGGTCCGGCGTGCTGGTGTTGACATCGATCCGGAGCACCTTGGCCAGAGGGGTCGAAAGATCCTGGCCGGCATTGAGGACGTCGCCCTCCCATCCGCCGTCACCGCTGCCGATATAAAGATAGCCATCGGGGCCGAAAACGAGTTCACCACCATTGTGGTTAGCGTAGGGCTGCTCGATCTGCATGATGACCCGGGCGCTGTCGGGATCGGCTTTGTCGGGGTTTTTGGCCGACACCTTGTATTCCACAATAAAGGAGTCTCCGTTGAACCACATGTCGGAGTAATGGATGTAGAATTTTCCGTTGGTTTTGAAATCCGGATGGAACTCGATGTCATACAGGCCCTGTTCGAGGAAGGAACTGACGACTGTTTCGTGGATGTCGAGAAACGGTTTGGGGAGCACTTTCCCGTCCTTGATGATGCGGACCACTCCCGGGCGCTCACAGACGAAGACTCTGCCCGATCCGTCACGGGGTACCGCCACATTGACCGGGTCCACAAAGTCGCCGGCCACTTTGACCAGGGCCACTTTGACGTCCTTGGGCAGTTTGCCACCGGGGCGGGCGGTATTGCCATCCTCGGCAGATACTGAGAATGCATGTCCCGCCAAGGCGAGCAGGATGAACGATAAACGGGTGAGTTTCATGGGTGGTCTTGGGTTTCCGCTGGATGGAATAGAATGGGGGCCGGACAATCGGGCTGGTAACGGATCGTAACGAGAAGGAAAAATTCCCGCAAGCACAGAATTGCGTGCTTTCATGCGCCATGCGCGCAAATCGGGCATCTTTTGGCTTGCCGGACGCTCCTGGCATTGGGTAAAACGATCCCTCATCCGTTCCCCGGCAGAGGTTGCGGAAGGTGCGAGTTTCCTTTTGTCTCAACGATCATGCGATTTCTTTCCCGCGAATCCACGGTGGCCCAGGCCGATTATGCACGCTGGTTGGTGCCTCCCGCGGCGATCGCCGTGCACATGTGCATCGGGCAGGTCTATGCCTTCAGTGTCTTCAATTCCCCCTTGAGCACCGAGCTCGGGGTGCCTGTTTCGAAGATCCAATGGGCCTACTCGATCGCTCTGGCTATGCTCGGGATCTCCGCCGCCTTCTTCGGCAAATGGGTGGAACATTCCGGTCCTCGCAAAACCATCATTGCCAGCTGGCTTTGTTTTTGCGGTGGCCTGGCTCTCACGGCATTGGGTGTGAAATTGAAGATGTTGTGGTTGATCCTGGGGGGATACGGACTCCTTGGAGGCGTCGGCTTGGGGCTGGGCTACATCGCGCCGGTATCCACTCTGGTGAAATGGTTCCCGGACCGGCCCGGGATGGCCACCGGGATGGCCATCATGGGTTTCGGGGGAGGGGCGCTGATCGCGGCGCCGTTGGCGCGCAACCTGATGAACCACTTCGCCGCCGGTGGTGGCACGGGCGCGGTGGGGGCGTTGCTGACGATGGCGGCCTTCTACTCACTGGCGATGCTTTTTGGGGCGGCGCTGGTCAGGGTCCCGGCGCCCCATTGGAAACCCGCCGGCTGGGAACCCTCGGAACATGTCAAACCATTGGTGACCCGCGCCCAGGTCTCCGTTGACACGGCCTGGCGCACTCCGCAGTTCTGGCTGCTCTGGATGGTGCTGTGCATGAATGTGAGCGCGGGAATCGGGATTCTGGGGAAGGCCTCGGACATGACCCAACAGATGTTTGGGGTCGGGGCGGCGATCGGGGCGGGTTTCACCGGATTGCTCTCGATCTTCAACATGGGAGGCCGGTTTGCCTGGTCCTCCATATCCGACCTCACGGGCCGCAAAACGGTTTACTCCTTGTATTTCGTGCTCGGTATCCTGCTCTATGCGATGCTGCCCTGGACTCAGGCGACACAGAATCGGACGCTTTTCGTGATCTTCACCGCCCTGATCATTTCCATGTATGGAGGCGGATTTGCCACCATTCCGGCCTATCTGCGGGATCTTTTCGGAACGTATGAGGTGGGGGCCATCCACGGGCGCTTGATCACTTCCTGGTCGGCGGCGGCCCTGATTGGTCCCGGCCTCATCAATGGTCTTTTTGAAAGGCGGATCGCCGCGGGGATCCCCAAAGCCGAAGCTTACAATGGCACTTTCTACCTGATGTGTGGACTCCTGCTGGTGGGCCTCATTTGCAACCTTCTGGTGCGCCCCGTGGCATCGAAGCACCATCTGAAATCCGAAGAAACGCCATGACTATCGCCAAAGTATTGCTCGCCTGGTTGCTTGTGGGATTGCCTCTCGCCTGGGGGCTGACGGATTCCGTGAAAAAGGCTCTGCCGCTTTTTCAAGAATCCGCTCCCTCTCCGGCGGTTCTTCCCAAACCTCAGCCTTGAGGTTCCTCCCCACCCCCCTTTGAAGAAGGCGGGGGCGATCGCATTTTCTCCGAATTCTCAAGGCTTAGCAGAGAAGGCCGCAATGGCGGTGGGCAATGTAACGATGCTACTACGAGTGGACAGCTTGCAGGGCAAAATAGCCAGCACGTAAGTTAAAAGGGATTCGTTACGGTCTGAAAAATGGCCCTGGTCGGCGCTGGTCTCAAAAACGCCCGAGGATGCCTTCTGCTGCGCGGGACCCCCTTCCGGGGATGGAGTTTCCTCTTTTCTTTCAGGCGCTGCCTGCGGGGCTGTTTTGAGGCGCGATTACATTGCATTGATATTCAATGAGTGCGAACTTGATTGGGTAACGAAAATTATAAATTATCCCTTCATTATTTTGAAAACAAGTATTTGGAAACTCTGGTACCAATAAAGTCCGAAATACTGGAATCCGCACCATTTCTGAAGGCGAAGGGACCTTTTCCTGCCGGGCAGGATTTTCAGGGAAGTGGGCTTTTGAGATAGGCAATCAGGTCGGCCATTTGCCCGGGAGGCAATGCCGATTCGAACCCTTCGGGCATCAAGGAGACACCCCTGGTGACGAGTCGCTTGAGCTGACTTCGGAGCAGGCCGACCTTGGTGCCGTCCGACTGCCTGATCAGAAGACCGGAATCCGACTCACTGAGCAGGGTTCCGCTGACCGTTTTGCCGTCCTTCAATTCCGCGAGATGCTCCACGAACTCGGAGGCGACTTCGCGGCTGGGATCCAGAATGTTGACGAGGATCTGCTCTTCCGTCCAGGCTTGCACGGTCGCCAGATTGGGTCCGATGGTGGCGGTGCCCTCATCCTGACGGCGATGGCAGGCGCTGCACCATTGGCGGAACAGGATCAATCCGGCTGCCGCATCACCCGGTAGCGTCCGGGTTTCAAGGGATGTGGAGTATTGTTTGATGACTGAGTCCCGGGGGCGGGCGCCACTGAACAGAGTCTTCGCGGCTTCGGCTATGGTGGGGTCCGGATGGGTCAGCAAGGCCTCGCGACGGGTGGCGGACAGGTGGACCGGCGAAACCAGTCCTTGTCCGACGGCCCTCAACAAGGCCGGCATTCGTTCTTCCCGGGAGAACCACACTTCCAGGGCGGCATTCCGCAATGTGGGGGTCAAGGAGGGCCAAAGACCTTCCACGGCCAGGGCCGGTTCCTGCCCCGGGAGCATCGCAAGGGCCTGCAGGGCTGCGATGGCCATTTCAGTCTCCTTGCTCTGCGAAACCACTCCGGAGAGGCTTTGGACGGCTTCCGACACGGGCGCAAAACGTAGCAGGGGCAACAGCCTGGCCTTGGAGTCCAATGCCACTGAGGGATCGCTGACCAGCGAGGAGATGCCGGGCAACGCGTGCTGCTTGAGATCCCGGACTCCCCGGCTCTCGCTGAAAGCGAACACATCCTGGTCAGGCCCAAGACCTTCACTCAATGCCGCCAACGCCGTCAGCGCGGCGGCAGGAGCTGGCCCGGCAGCGTCTTCGGCCGTCACCAGGGCGCCATTGATCGCGTGGCAGAGGCGTCCTGCTTCGCCCGGGTCCGGGATCCGCGCCAGCGCGAAAGCCCTCAACCGGAGCAACGGGCTGTCGGAGGGATCTGCAGGCTTGATGGGCCAGGGCAGGTCCAAGCGGCCTCCCGAGGCATAGAGGAGGGCCTCGTTGAGCCACGGTTGATCGACAGCCGCAACGGAGGCGAAGAATGCGGGAGCGGTCGGGTGGTTCGAGAGCCCCAGAACCTTGGTGGTCAACAGGGCTTGAAAGACCACCGGTGCCGGGTGGTTGAGCGGGTCCGTGTCCAGAATCAGGCCCTGCAGAACCGTGGCTTCGGGAAATTCCACCGCCAGCCGCAGGGCAGCTTCCTGCACCATCGGAAATCGCTTGTCCATGGCGGTGATCAGATCAGGCCCCGTCAAGGCTCCAAGGCCATGGAGCGACCACAAGGCATGCAGCCGTCCCAAGGCCGACGGACTGTGTTCCAGTAGCTGGCGCAGGGAGGACACCGCTGCGACATCCTGACGCTCAAAGAGCAAACGGTGCGCCGTCTCGCGATGCCAGGCGTTGGGATGGGGCAGAAGGGCCACCAGCTCTTCGGTGGCGCAGCTGCCCAGATCGTTGATTTTGCGAGATTGAAACGCCGGTGGTTCCAACCGCCAGAGACGCCCCCGATCCATGCCCCTTCGGAGATCCAGCCTGGCGTGGAGGTCATCCGGGATCGACCACGGATGTTCGATGGTTTCGCGGTACATGTCCGACACTGTCAGGCAGCCTTGGGGGTCATTCGTGAAATTCACCGGACGATGCCAGATGTCCCGACTGGCGCAAAATTCGACCCCTTCATCGAGCCGGTGCGCGGTGAAGGTGCAGCCCTGACGGCGCAAGCCAAGCCGGTAAAACAGATTGGCAGCCACATCGGCGACAAAGACCTGGCCGCGGAACGATTCAGGATAGGCATCTCCCCGATAGAGAGTGACGCCGGAGGAGGAAGTCACCACCCCGGAGCCGACCAGTTCACTGTGGGGATAGCGCCCCTCGAGGGTGCGGGCCCAGCGTTCCGCGCGCACGACCCGCCATGTCTCTGGCGGACTGATCCGGTGGACCGGAAGACTGTCGCCGGAAAGCGCCGCATCGTGAAGCGGGGGGAGGGAAGGAAGGAACGCCACCGACCCCAGATCGCGCGGGGAAAACAGGACCTGTTGGGCCGGATTCCGGATGTTGCAGACAAACCGGTTTCCCGCATCGTCGAAACTGTGGCCAAAACGGGCTCCCCCGGATTCCAACCGGGCATCCCCGGTCCTCGGATCGAAAGACACATCGGCCCGGATCACTTTCAATGGCGGCCCTTGAGTTCCGGGGCGGAGCAGGCTGGCTCCGTTCGAGCCCGCCGCCAGATAAATTCGATGGTCGAGCCCCCACACCGGATTGTTCGCCACCGACTGCACATTGTACTTGCGAAAGCCGGTCCAAACCCGCTCCCTCTGGTCGGCGCGCCCATCGCCATCGGTGTCTTTGAGATACAGCCAGTCGGGCGTGGCGATGACGAAAATTCCTCCCTTCCAACAGGCCATCCCAGTAGGCCAGGACAATCCTTCCGCAAAGACCGTGGATTGGTCGAAGATCCCGTCTCCATCGGTGTCCACCAGACGTCGAATGCGGCCGATCGGCGCATCCGTGGGATTTTCCTGGTTCGGGTGGTGCTGGGCCGGATCGGTGTAAGGATAGTCGTTCATTTCGGCCACATAGGCTCGCCCTGCTTCGTCGTAGGTCACCGAGACCGGATCGGTGACCATTGGTTCCGCGGCGAGCAGCCGCATCGTAAAACCCTGCCCGACTTGGAAAGCAGTCGCCGCGTCTTCGGGCGAACGGGGAGGGATCGGGGGAAACGGAGGGGCGGGATCCTCGGCGAATGCTGGAAATCCGGGAACGATGAGGGCACCCCAGAACACAAGGAAGCGGATCAGGTTCATGGCAGGTGGGAAGACCAGGCCTCGGCACGTCTCCAACAAAGGTCGATCACGGTGGTGGCAGGCAGGGCCGATTCGACCAGTTTCAAATGGGCTGACTCGGCGATGAAAAAGGGCGCGTAACTACCGAATAGCAGGGCTCCCGGCAGTTTTTCTTCAAACTGGGCAACCCCTGCGATCCCTTCCAGCATGGCATGGTCAAACCGGATCTCCGCGTCGACGAGTCTTTTCAACAGGAGCCGATCGGCAAGGGTGGGAAGCGCATTGAGCAATTGGATTCTCAAGCCGGGCCGCATCAGCGCGGGCAGGGGAGCGGGCGAGACCTCTTTCCAGCTGACCTGGGCAAGGGTCCGGGCATCTTCGAGGCGAATTGCCAGTTGCACGAGGAGACGCGCTTCTGCCGCTGCCGCGAGGCATTCGACCAACGCTGGATGCTCCAGGTCATAGCCATGAGGACCGGGAAGGAGACGGAGCCCGGGCATGGCGTGATCCTTTGCGCAGCGTCGGAGGGTTTCCTCCCAACCGCTTCTGGTGGGATCCACTGCTCCAAAAGCCCTCAGGCGTGTCGGACCGGGGAAACGGTGGCACCGCTCCGCGAGCCGGGAATTGACTTCATCCAGATCCCGGTGCAGCCAGCTTTCAAAACTCCCGGCCCACGCCTCGGTAACGCCCGATTCCTCAGGGAACGACAATTCTGGAAGATGCCTCCAGGGATGCTGGCCAAGCCACACCTGGGTGTCCACCACAGGAAGGGGGGCAGGACGGGCTTCAGCCGGTAGGCTCACTGGTGTGGCCGCCAGTCCGGCGAGTGGCAGGGTCAAAAGGTGCCGTCGGTTCATGATTGAAGCAGGCGGGCCAAGTTGTCTCCCAGGATGAGACGCTTTGCGGCCTCATCAATTCGGGCGCCGCTGACTTTGGCGAGTTGTGAGGCAAAGCTTCGTCCCGGGGCGTCGCTTCCCCAGACGATTCTGGCCGCGCCAAGTTCCCGGACCGCCATTTCGACAAATCCGGCAGTCGGATCCGATCCCCCGATTCCGAGATGGATCTGGGGATGCTGCCGGATCGCGGCAATGCCGCGCTCCCAGTCCCCTCCGGCATGGCCGCAGATCAGTTTCATCCCCGGGAATCGGGCTCCCAAAGCGGCGACGTCGTCGGGGGTGCTTTCCCCGGGGAGTTGGCCGCTCACTTTGAGCCAGGTGTGCTGAAAGACCACGACGTTCAACTCCTCCGCCCGGCGGAAGATGGGATCCATCGCGGGATCGCTGCAGCGTCGCGCCACCCACAGTTTGATGCCCCGCATCGGACCATCTCTGACGCAGCGGTTCAGCTCCTCGAGACTGGCGGCGACATGTTCCCCACTCAGATAGACAAACCCGGTCAGCTGGTCGGGATGGGCGCTGACTGCTTCCAAAACCTGGTCATTCTGGCGTCGCAGATCCGCGGGGGAGGGATTCGTCAGGAAGGGGTAGCCCATGAACAGGCAAAAATGACCGATTCCGAGGCGCTGGCCCACCTCGATGAGATACCGGGCCTTTTCCGCCGGTGATTCTCCGGGCAGGGCTTGGCTGAGGTGGCAGTGAAGATCCCGGATCATGCGTCCGACATCCTACCGGGAGGCGTTGCCGGGGGCAATCTTAATTGGAGCCTTTGAATCCCGGAACGAACGGGTGGGAGGTCGCCCTGGAGCGGCCTACTCACCGGACCTTTCCCGGTCGAACTCGGGCTACCCATTCACCTTTTTCACAAAGCAGGCTTTCAAACCGATCGCGATGCCATCCATCTTGCAGGAAATTTCGTGATCTCCATCAACGAGCCGGATCGGTCCGGATTTGGTGCCAATTTTCAGCACCTGAGATGAGCCCTTGAGTTTCAGGTCTTTGATCATGGCCACGAGGTCTCCATCAGAAAGGACGTTGCCGTAGGCATCCTTGACGATCCGGCCCACCTCGGCGTCCTCCTGATTTTCGATCGGCCATTCATGGCCGCAGGTCAGGCATTCCAAGTGGCCTGGAAAGGTCAGGATCTCGGTCATTTCACACATCGGACAAGTGGGCTGGCTCATGGGAGTCACCCAAGAGCCCAACTGGCAGAAACTCAAGTAATCTCTCCGATTGTTTGCTGGGGAGCGCGTCATTCGGGAGTGGGGGGCGGCCAAATCGTTCCCGCCAGTTCCGGGGGCAGCTGCGTGGGATCCACCGGGTAGTATTGGGAAAAGTCAGGCGGCTCGCCGGGAGGAAACTCCGTTTCCGGTGCTCCGATGATGAGCCACAGAACATCCTCATCGGTGTCATTGAAGACCTGACGCAGTTGTTGGGGACCGATCAAGACCCCTCCATAGCGGGGGACCGTCAGGGTTTCCTCCCCCACCCGGATCCGCCCCACGCCTTCGAGGACGAAGTAAAATTCTTCCGCGAGGACATGCCGGTGAAGGGTGTTGGCACTGTGGGGAGGCAACCTCCACAAGCGCGCCCCCAGGAGTTCACTGCCGGTCCGTTCCAGATAGTCCGCATTGGGAATCCGCATCCTGTGGGAAGGCCTCCAAAACAAATCCTCCGGTCTGATCAGAAAATGGCCATCGATTGGTTTCATACGGATCCATTGTGTCTCGGAGCGGGCTCCCCGGCAAGTTCCGCGGCACATTCGGATGCGCCTGACCGCGAAGAAGCCGGGCTGGCGGGGATGATTCGCCAGCGGTATAATGCCCCACCATGAATCCTTCCGACGCGCCACCTTCGCCCCAGTTGTTCTTCGAAACGATCAATGCTTACCAAAAGACAGCCGCGTTGAAAGCCGCGATCGACCTCGGACTCTTCACCGCGATTGGTGCCAATCCCTCGACCGCCGGCGATATTGCCTCCAAGTGCGGATGTCCCGAGCGTGGGATCCGCATTCTGAGCGACAACCTGGTGATCATGGGATTCCTCACCAAAGCAGGATCGTCCTATGCGTTGACGCCCTCGTCCGCCGTGTTCCTTGATGCAAGCTCCCCGGCGTATTTCGGCGGGGCGGTGAATTTCCTCCTGGCGCCCGGTCTCACCGAGGCTTTCGGCGACCTTGCCTCGACCATCCGGAGTGGTCGCCTGCATTCCTCCGAACACGGCACCACCGCCCCTGATCATCCGGCTTGGATCGAGTTTGCCCGGGCCATGGGGCCGATGATGAGCCCCGCCGCGCAAGGGGCCGCGGACTTGGTTGCGCTGGATTCCTCACGGGACACCCGGGTGCTGGATATTTCGGCGAGCCATGGAGCCTACGGCATTGCGATGGCTCGAAAGCAGCCGCGGTGTCACCTCGTGGCCCTGGACTGGGAGGCGGTGCTCGCCATCACCGAGGAGAATGCGGTCGCCGCCGGGATTGCCGGGCGGTTCAGCAAAATCGTGGGCGATGCCTTCACGGTTGATCTCGGTTCGGAATACGATGTCGTGCTGATTCCCAATTTCCTGCATCATTTCAACGCCACCCAGTGCGCGGATTTCCTGCGGCGAATCCATGCCGCGCTTCGGCCGGGGGGGCAGGTGGTCATCGTGGAGTTCGTCCCCAATGAGGACCGGGTTACCCCTCCGTCCTCCGCGGGATTCAGCTTGGTTATGCTCGGCACCACCCCGGAGGGCGATGCCTACACTTTCAATGAATACCGAGCCATGTTGCAGGAGGCCGGGTTTCACGGAGCGGAACTGCATCCTCTGCCCCCAACCGCCCAAAGTGCGATCACGGCCACGGCCTGAGACCAGGAGTGCCTGGCCATTCCGTGTTTCCAGTGATCTGGGGTATGTTCAACAACGTGCTGGCCAAGGGGGACGGACACTGTCTCGTTGCGCGATGCTGACACTCCCAGATCAACATCGCCCTGTTCGGTTGGGGAGTGTTGCCCGGATGCCGCTCGGAGTCCGCTGCGTTGCGCCTGGGCAGGAGTGAGAACAGGATCAGATCCTCAAATTCGCAAGGGCATCCGGCGGGATGACGGGCACTGGCTCCGAGAGAAAGGGATTTCACACCCGCAACCGGCTTGCCTGGCAATTCTCCGCTTGGCCTTGCAGAGGCGGATTTATTGCGGATGCTTCACGTTCGAGGGACGACGTCCGCCACGAGGGGAGTTTTTATGCCAGAGGTCAGCGCAGCAGAAACGACGAGATTTGATCCCAAACCTGGGTTCTGGCTCCCAGGGAGATTCCCACGCTGCTGGCCGTGAGAAGAGTGAAGCCGGCAGCAAACCAACGGTCGAACTTCCTGGTGAGAAAGAGTTTGATGGCCAGCAGGAGCATGCCGAGCAACACCATGACAAGGAAGGCCGTGAAAAAAGTTTCGAGCCGCGTTCCGACATACCATTGGTTTAGCACAGGGATCCTGGCCAACGCGGCGGACAGAATTGAAAGCGAAGCCAGCAGCATCATCGGTCGGTGAATTTCGGGGCGCCTGCGGTTCAGCACTCCCGCCAGAACGAAGCCGCCGAAAAGGACGATGCTGCCCACCGGCACCGCCAGGAACTGTTTCGTGACCAGTCCAAACCGCTGCAGGTCAGGGGGTGTCACCTTCGTCGCCTCGATGCCGACGCACAGGCCGACCACGACCAACGCGGCTGCCAACAGCGCCCCGAATCGTCCCAGCATCATGTGGACCCGCTTGCGGTGCATGGCGACCAACAGCGGTTGGATCGAAGAAAGCACCATCCAGGCCGTCATCAGAACACCGTGGGTGATGAGCAGGGGACGGATCGGAGGCGGCAGGGGGCGACCGGGAAACGCGTTGCCTTGCAGGTAAAACATCCGGAAGCCGATGAGGGTGAACGCAAGCAGCGTGATCGATGCGATCGTGTAAAACCACCGTTCGTGGGGCCGGGATGCGGACCGGTGAGTCGTGTTGGGATTCATGGGCGAGGGAAAACCATTGAGGTGGATGGCGTTTCTGGGCGTGAGCCGCAAGCGAAGGATGCCGCAGTGGTGGGCTTTGTGGCAAGTCTTTTCCACCACCAGGAGTGCCAAGGGAGCCGGCTTCCCGGAAGCGAAGGCGGAGTCGACCCGGTATTGGAGCGGGCCCCGGTTGCGGATCGGATTGCGGCGCGATCCACCATGAGGGGAGCTCAATCCCACCCTCCCTCGGTGACCCGGAACGTCCACGTGATCTGCCCAAGACAGAGGAATTGCCTATCGACCACCCTGGAGAGATCTGTCGACCATCTTCTCATAGAATTTCCGCCGATCCTCCATTCCCATTCCCTTGTTCCTCAGGTCGATCATCTGCCGGTTGAGGTCTTCGCGTTGCTGGACGGACATCTTCGACAGTTTCTCCACGATTTCCGGAGGAGGTTGCCGGGGATACCCATCACTGCTGTAGCCTTCCCGGTAATTCAGTGCGGCCTTCTTGGCCTCGTCGAGCTGTTCCGGAGTCAGGTTCCCCGGCCCCCCTCCGCCAGAAGGTCCTGTCCCTCTTCCCGCTCCTGGACCGTGACTCCGCGGGATCTTCTCATATCGGATGGACACCACCCCGCTGCCAGCCACATTGATCTGGGCCGTGAGGGTTTCGAGATCCGTCCGATCCCCTTTGACGCCCACCAACTGCCAGCCAAGGGGATTGGCTTCTTTGGAGACCGTGTAGGATTCCCGGGTTTCGAGGTCGAAAAGGGTGGCAAAGACATCATTCTCGATCTGGGCAACCCCGGTCAGGACCAGCGACTGGGAGAGGCCGATGGAACGTCCGAACGGTGAACTCCCCTTCAAGGCGGCAAAGTCCGCCTCCGTCAATGGCTCCGGAAGGATGGGCGAGCCGCCGCCTGGTGGCGCCTCCTCCGGCATGGCTTGACCCGCCCCAAGGACCAGCATCACCAGGCAGGAGGAAACCGTCCGGACCGGGCTCGATTTCAGAGGACAGCAAAGGCGGGGCACGAGGGGAATCTCAGGAATTCGGTTCAAGGTGGGGTGATCCCAGGCAACCTGGGGTTGTCCGGAAGACCCGCGGCCCCTCAGGCCGACTCAGCCAAAGGCACGGATCCCGGACCTGCCCAGCTTAAGCCCGACCATCGGTTGCCATAGATCCACGATCACGTGAGTCATCGCCTTGATCATTTGCCGGTTGTGGCGCAGGACGGTCGGCTCGGACCGCGCAGCTGCGGTCGCGGATACCCAAGGGAAGGTTTCCCTCTGGCGGCCTCAGGGAAGGGTTGCCAACGAGGGGGCGACACGGTAGGAAAGGGAGGAGCCTCAACCCGATCATCATGAACCATCCGCTTTCTTTCGTCGGATTCCCCGTGTTCTGCCTGGCCCTGTTCTTGGCTGCCCGGCTGGCCGCTGACACCCCGGGATACCAGCCAGAGCTGTTCCGGAAGACCAAGCTGGTCTACCAGGACAGTTTTGACGGGCCTCTCAATACTGATTTTTGGGAAGTCCGCCAGAACACCACCTGGACGATCAAGGACGGAGTGCTGACCGGCAGCGCATCCTCCAAGGAGTTTCAGGAAAGGAAGAAGGCGAGCGATGATCCCTCCCATGCGGGGCTGAAACCGGTGATCTGGCTCAAGAAGGTCCCGGAGAACTTCGTCTGCACGATGCGGGTGCGCTACGATGCCAAGACCTACCAGAAAGGGTTCCCCCTGTTCGATCTCGGTCACCACATTCATACGATCACTTTCAGCGGGAAGGGCACCACCCTGACGATCAAGAAAAATGTCGAATCAATGCCGGTGGCGGAGCCGCTTTTCGCTCTCAATCAATGGCACGACGTGGCCATGGAGTTGAAGAAAGGCACGCTTCTCCTTTCGATCGACGGCAAAAAGCACCGCTTCGAAAGCACCACCATCGACATGACCGGTCAGGCCCAAATCGATTTCAAGGCCGTCGACTTCGGCACCTGCCAGATCGATGACATCAAGCTGTGGGAAGGGATCGAGCCCTGAATCGCACAGTGAGATGGCGTCCGGTCGCTGGAGTCTGCATCACTTGACCGGTGCCGCATTCCAGACCTTGATATCGTCGAACCAGCCGCTCTGCCCGGCGACTCCGAGTTCGATCTTGGATTTGGTCGCGTGGCCGATACCGGCTGATTTGAGGAAGGCAACGGCTTTGCCGTCAATCGAGACCCGCATTTCCTCGCCGACCGTCTCGACGAGGACGGTGTACGCCTTGTTTGGCTCCAGCTTGACCGGGAAGGTCGCACTCTTGCCGGCCATCATTTTGGCGACCTCGTCCTTCTTCGCGGGATCCGACCGCATGGCCTTGATCACCTCGTTCTGGCTGCCTTCGCGCTCGTCCATGATCGTGACTTTGTCGAGCCGGACCTGGGCGCGGCAGAGATGGCCGTAATGGGAACCGGTGAATTTGCGGTCATCGAATTCAACGTCCATCATGGTGCAGCCGTCGAAACGCATCTTGACCTCGACCACGCTGTCCTGGGTGGGCAGTTCCAGCCCGTAGACCGCCGCGTGGGCCGTGATGATGGATTTTCCATCCTTGGAGGGTTCATCCTTGACCCGAGTCTGAGTGCCCTTCAAGGCTCCGTCCTCAAACGCGAAGGTGTCGACCACGCGGTGCCATTTGGCATCGTGGGTCGCGCCAGAGAAGTCGTCGGAGAAAAGCAGTTCCTTCTTTTCGGCGATCGGCTTGGAGGGAATGCGCGGCAATTTCGGAGTGTCTGCGGCAAAGGCCGTGACGGAGAGCACGCAACAGAAGACAAGCAGGGGGCGCAGGTTCATGGGTGTTTAGTGGGACAGGAAATCTTCGTGATTTTCCGCTTTGCGTCGGGATAGTCAACGGACGTGTCCGCGGTTCGGGCAAGCTGTCCAGTCCCTCAGCCAGAGACCTCGGGCGCGCTAGCCTGCTGGGAACAGTCGGCGTTGGCCCCCGGGAGCCCTCAGAACACGGCCGGCATCTCCTTTTCGCCGCGTTCGTAGACGACATTGGCTCGCCCCACGAGGAGGGCGTCGATCGAGCCGATCTGCTTCGTGTCTTTTTTGCTGTAGGGCAGCTTGTGGAGTAGGTAGCGAAGGGCGTTCAGCCGGGCACGCTTTTTGCAATCGGACTTCACGACGGTCCAGGGGGCGTCGGCGGTGTCGGTGTTGAAGAACATGCTCTCCTTCGCGGCGGTGTATTCATCCCATTTATCGAGGGAGGCGAGGTCGACGGGGGAGAGCTTCCACTGCTTCAACGGGTGCGACTTGCGCTCTTTGAAGCGGCGACGCTGCTCTTTGCGGCTCACCGAGAACCAGAACTTGATGAGATGGATGCCGCTGCGCGCGAGGTTGCGCTCGAACTCGGGGACCTGGCGCATGAATTCAACATACTCCTCGTCGCTGCAGAATCCCATGACCCGCTCGACGCCCGCCCGGTTGTACCAGGAGCGGTCGAACATCACGATCTCGCCCTTCGTCGGGAGGTGTTCGACGTAACGCTGAAAATACCATTGGCCGCGCTCTTCCTCGGTCGGTTTCTCAAGGGCGACGACGCGGGCGCCGCGCGGATTGAGATGTTCCATGAAACGCTTGATGGCGCCGCCTTTCCCCGCCGCGTCCCTCCCCTCGAAAAGGATCACGATGCGCTGCCCGGTCGCGCGGACCCAGGCTTGGAGCTTGAGCAACTCGACCTGGAGACGGTATTTTTCCCGTTCGTAGTTGCGGCGGGACATGAGGTTTTTGTAGGGGTAGCCGCCCTCTCTCCAGTCGTCCGAAAGTTCGAAGTCGGACCGGTCGCGACGGAATCCCTTGGCCGCGTTGATGTGTTTGGAAAGGAGATGGCCAATCGCGATGACGTCGTCGGGCGAGGCCCCTTCGAGAATGACTTCGAGAGTTTTGGAGAGATTCTCGATGCCGGTGGGGGCGGCCCTGTGGAGAATGTCCGAGACGGCCGCGGTCTTCGATTCGCGTGCCGCCGAGGTGGACTCTGAGATGGAGTAGGTCTCGATGCCGTGGACGGTGGTATCGGGAGAGACGTCCCCGCTGGCTGTCTTGACTCGGCCGGATTTCCGTGTCATGGCCTGGCGTTGTTTGTTCTTCGCTGCCACAGCGGTTGACTTTTTTGGGGATGATTTTTTCATGGGGAGGTTCCGCTAAATGAATCCTGAGCAATTCCGTCGGGCAAGTCTATTCCGACGGAGGATCCGGTTTAAGTGCCCACGGATTCGCTGTTGGCGCGGAAATGCTGTATCATCCCTTCCGTGCCTGTTCAACCGGCAGTCTCACGCAGCGCCAAGGCGTTTCGGGCAGAAAGTGAGGCGATCGAAAGCCTGGGTAACGGTGATCAGTTTCAGCACCGGCTAGATGCCGGTCTTCATCTCCGAAAGCTGCTTCGTCGCAATACCGATCGGCCGGTCCAGCGGCACGCCGGCACACGCCAGCAGCGTGGTCAGGAGATCTCCCTGATTGCCCTTGGTATTCGGCAAAAAACGGCCCGTATGGATGGAGCCGCCCCCTTTGCCAGCGACGATGAAGGGAAGATTTTCCCGGCTATGCTTGTTGCCGTCCTCGAGGCCGGAGCCCCACACCATGATGCAATTGTCGAGCAGGGTGCCGTCGCCTTCGCGGAGGTTGGCCATTCGGTTCACCATGTGGGCGAACTGGTCGATGTTGAACTTGGTGATGGCGGCGACTTTGCGGACTTTCTCGCTTTCGTTGTTGTGATGGGTCTGCGAATGATGCTCGTCTTTGAACCCGAGTTCCGGATAGGACACGCCGTTGGGCGTGGAGCCAATGTAGGTGCTGACGCGGGTGGTGTCGGTCTGGAAGGCGAGCACGTTGAGGTCGCACATCACCTGCATGTATTCGCTGCGCTTGTCGCCCTCGGGAATCTTGATCTCGATGGGAGGGGAATCGGAGGCGTGGCGCTTGCTGCTACTGACGCCGGCCTTCTCCAGGGCGGCCTCCTTCTGGCGGGACTCGATGGCGGCGATGCGGCGTTCCACGGCGCGCACGCTGTCGAGGTATTCATCCAGTTTGTGCTGGTCGTCCTGCGGTAGCTTCCGGCGCAGATCCTTGGCGCCGCCGATGACCAAATCCAACAGTTGCCGGTCGAGCGGATCCGTTGCCGTGACCTGTCCGGGTTTGTGGGACGTGCCGAAGAGGCGGTTCAGCACGCTGCGGGGATTGGTTTCGGCCGGGACCGCCTGGGTTGGCGAGCGGAAGCTGCAGTGCGAGTAATACCCTTCATTCAACCCCTCCTGATTTTCCTTGTGCGTCTGCGGCATGGTGGCCAGCTCCAGCGAGGGCAGCGAGGTCAGCGCTCCGACATAGTTGGCGGCGATCTGATCCGCCGAGATCGCGATGTTGATCTGGTTCCGGGTGGCGGCATCCGGCAGGGCCGCCGTCAGCCACGTGGAAAGCTCGAGCGCGTGGGGAGCGCCATTGAAAGGGGCGATCGGCACCCCGGAAATGCCCTTCATCAAGAGGCACCGGTCGAGGACCGGACGCAGGGATTCGAGGGCCGGAGGCGGGGCCGACAGGAAGCTCTCCGGATTTTGGGGCCAGAACTGATCCATGATGACCCCGTGGGGCATGTACATGAATCCGAGCCGGACCGGCGGCTGGAAC
The DNA here is from genome assembly GCA_024233005.1 of Akkermansiaceae bacterium. Classification (GTDB taxonomy): domain Bacteria; phylum Verrucomicrobiota; class Verrucomicrobiia; order Verrucomicrobiales; family DEV007; genus JACKQE01. The sequence goes on from JACKQE010000010.1 coordinate 205,772, forward strand.
GGTTTTCCTTTGGCCGATTCGGCCCAGCCCATGGTTTCCAGAAGCGGCAGGGCGAGGGAGGCGCCGACGCCTTTCAGACAGGTGCGGCGATCGATGAGGAAGTTACTTCGCATGGGACGGAGGGGCGGCGGTTTCGGGAAGACGACGATTGAGGAAGGGATAACTGGTGACCACTTCGGAGATGACCGTCTGCATCCGATAGCCGTCCTTGGCGACGGTTGCCATCAGGCGATCCACCACGATCTCGTCATGGCCTTCGAGTTGGCGACACAAGGCATAGGCCAGGAGCTTCTCTGTGAGGTTGCGTGCCAGCGCGTCCTTTCGTCCGGCGATGATCGCTTTCAGCTCCCGGGGGGACGAGAAATGCTTGCCTCCCGGAAGCTCGCCGGCCGCGTCGATCGCGCCGCCCGTGTCGTCCTGGTCGCGCCATCGCCCGATGGCATCGAAGTTCTCCAGGCCAAAGCCGATGGGATCGAGGATCTTGTGGCAGTTGGCGCACACGGTGTTGGTGCGGTGCAATTCGGTGCGCTGACGCAGGGTCAGATTGGCGACTTTGTTCTGATCCTGTTTCTCCAGGGTGGGAACATTCGGCGGAGGAGGAGGAACGCGTTCTCCCAGCACCTGCTCCAGCACCCACACCCCCCGTCTCACGGGACTGGTGCGATTGGGGAAGGACGTTGTCGCCAGAATGCCGGGCATTCCCAAAATCCCCCCCCGATTGGGATCCTGCAGTTTCACCCGACGCATCTCCGGTCCGGTGACGGTCTTTTCGAGCCCATAGAGGGCGGCGAGGGTGCCGTTGAGAAAGGTGTAGTCGCCGTCCACGAAGCTGACCACCGACCGGTTCTCACGCACGATGCTCTCAAAGAAGAGCCGTGCCTCCTCCACCATGGCCATGCGCAGGGCGCTCGTCATTTGGGGGAACTTGGCCGTGTCAAAGGTCTTGCTCTGCAGGTCTCCCAGACCCAGCCACTGCGTGCCAAACCCGTCAAACAAGGCCCGGGAGCGCGGGTCCAGGAGCATCCGCTTTACCTGGTCCTTGAGCACCGCCGGTTCATGGAGCGTCCCGCCATCGGCCAGCGCGGAAAGTTCCGCATCGGGCATGGTCGCCCACAGCAGGTAGGACAAGCGGGACGCCAGCTGATGGTCATCCAGGGGAATGATCGTCTGGCCGACCCCGGTTTCTTTTGCGGGAGTGATGTAGAGGAATTGGGGAGACACGAGGACCGCCTTGAGCATCAGCCGCAGGGCGGCAGGGTAGGAGAGCTGGTTGGCTCGACCCAGGTCGAAGACCCCGAGCAGGACTTTCAACTCCTCCTCGGTGGGAGGGCGGCGATAGGCGTTCCGAGCCAGTGAGCGGGCGACTTTTTTGGCTTCCACGCGAAAATCAGTTCCCGGTGGGGGCATTTCTGCACCAAAGAGGCGCTGCTGCACCGCCGTGGGGGGCGCATCCGGAGGGGCCAGGATCCGGTCCAGAACCTCATTGGCGATCGCGAGATACTGCTCTGATTGGAGAGGGGAGAGGGTATTGAGATACCCTTCACCGAAAACTTCATCCGGCAACTCCCGGGCCACCGCGGGATCCACGCCAAACAGATCATGAAGGGTGTTGCCATATTCCACCTTGGTCAGGCGACGGATCACAAACGGGCCGGGATCCTTCGGGCTGAGATACTTGATCTGGCCAATGCTGTCGAGAAACTTTTGGCGTTCTTCCTCCGTCGGCTGCTTGTCCTCTTCCTCCGGAGGCATGTCATGGGCGTTCACATTCACGAACGCCTGCATCCAGCGTTTGGTGGAGGCCGAGTCCCCGGGATGTTTGAGGGCTGGCTGGAAATTGAGGCCTCCCTTGCTTTTCTTGTTGCCGTGACAGTCCAGGCAATAGGTCGTGACAAAAGGAGTGATCCCCTCCTGAAAGGACTTTTGAGCGTTGGCTTGCAGCGCGGCGAAATCCCCGTCGTCGGCCGGGGCCGCCCAGCATTCCGGGGAGGGCGCCATGGCAACGGCGAAGAGGGTCAGGGCGATGCCGCCGCTGCTGACTATTCCAGGGGCTGTCATTCAATTCTCAAGTTTGGCGAGGCACCCTATCACGAAGAATCCTCCTTTTCTTGGTCGGAATTGCGCCGGGTCTGCGACCATCGGGGGGCGGGAACCATTTCTGGACGGAAGACCACCCCGGGGGTAAGATTTGAAACCGGCCTGCTCGCCGGTTCGTATCACTGGTGTCTTCACCTTTTGCCTTCCGTCACCCCACCACTGAACAACCCCTATGACAACCGAAGCCAAGTGCCCCTTCAACCACAGCGCCGGTCGCGGCACCTCCAACCGCGACTGGTGGCCCAACCAGCTGAAAGTCGAATTGCTGCACCAGCATTCCACCAAGTCCGACCCCATGGGGAAGGGCTTCAATTATGCGAAGGCGTTCCAAAGTCTCAACCTCGCCGCGCTGAAGAAGGATCTCGCGCATCTCATGACCCAATCGCAAGACTGGTGGCCGGCGGACTTCGGTCACTATGGTCCTTTGTTCATCCGCATGGCCTGGCACAGCGCCGGGACTTACCGCACCGGGGACGGTCGCGGTGGTGGCGGCCGGGGCCAGCAGCGCTTCGCTCCGCTCAACAGTTGGCCGGACAATGTCAGCCTGGACAAGGCGCGTCGCCTTCTCTGGCCCATCAAGCAGAAGTATGGCCGGAAGATTTCCTGGGCCGACCTCATGATCCTCACGGGGAATGTCGCGCTTGAAACGATGGGCTTCAAAACCTTCGGTTTCGCCGGGGGGCGCGAGGACACCTGGGAGCCGGACCACGATGTCTATTGGGGGGCGGAGAAGACTTGGCTGGGCGGTGACGTCCGCTATTCCAAAGGTTCGCCCGGAGTCGAGGAGGATCATGGCGTGGTGGTTTCCGATGACGACAGCCAAGCCCAGGAATCTCGCGATCTCGAGAATCCTCTCGCCGCAGTGCAAATGGGCCTCATCTACGTCAATCCCGAAGGCCCGAATGGCAACCCGGATCCGGTGGCGGCGGCGCGGGACATCCGTGAGACGTTTGCCCGCATGGCGATGAACGACGAAGAGACGGTGGCGCTCATCGCGGGTGGCCACACCTTCGGCAAAACCCACGGCGCCGGCCCGGCCTCGCATGTGGGGCCCGATCCGGAAGCGGCGGGACTGGAAGAACAGGGGCTGGGCTGGAGAAGCAGTTTCGGCACTGGCAAAGGTGGCGACGCGATCACCAGCGGACTCGAAGTCACCTGGACCACGACGCCGACGAAGTGGAGCAACAATTTCTTCGAGAACTTGTTCGGATACGAATGGGAACTGACCAAAAGCCCGGCAGGAGCGCAACAATGGACTCCGAAACAGGGAGCCGGCGATGGCACCGTGCCGCATGCGCACGACGCCTCGCAAAGGATTGCTCCCTCCATGCTGACGACGGACCTCGCGCTCCGGTTCGACCCGGCTTACGAGAAGATTTCCCGGCGCTTCTTGAAAAGTCCGAAACAATTCGCCGACGCCTTCGCCCGAGCCTGGTTCAAGCTGACGCACCGCGACATGGGCCCCCGGTCGCGTTACCTCGGGCCGGAAGTGCCGAAGGAGGAACTCCTCTGGCAGGACCCCATTCCCGCCGTGAATCACAAGTTGATCGGTGAAAAGGAGATCGCCTCCCTGAAAAGCAAAATCCTGGCATCGGGCTTGTCGATCCCGGAAATGGTCTCCACCGCCTGGGCCTCGGCGTCCACCTTCCGTGGTTCGGACAAGCGCGGTGGCGCGAACGGCGCGCGAATTCGTCTCGCTCCCCAGAAGGATTGGGCCGTCAACGAACCGAAACGACTGGCGAGAGTGTTGAAAACCCTCGGAAATATCCAGAACGGGTTCAATCAGACCGCCAAAGCAGGCAGGAAGGTTTCGCTCGCGGACCTGATCGTGTTGGCCGGCTCCGTCGGGATCGAGGCGGCGGCCAAGAAAGCCGGTGTCACCGTGACAGTGCCCTTCACACCGGGACGCATGGACGCCTCCCAGAAGCAGACCGATGTCGAATTGTTCGCGGTGCTCGAACCCATCGCGGATGGCTTCCGCAATTACCTCAAAGGCAACTATAGCGTGCCCGCCGAGGAATTGCTGATCGACAAGGCGCAACTGCTGACCCTCACCGCCCCTGAAATGACGGTATTGATCGGCGGCATGCGCGTTTTGAACACCCAGCCCAATGGCGCCAAACACGGCGTCTTCACCCAGCGTCCCGAAGCCCTGACCAACGATTTCTTCGTGAACCTGCTCGACATGGCAACGGAGTGGAAACCGGTGTCGGAGACGGCGGATCTGTTTGAAGGCCGCGATCGCAAGACCGGCTCTGTCAAATGGACCGGCACACGGGTCGATCTCGTCTTCGGTTCCAACTCCCAGCTGCGGGCCCTCGCGGAAGTCTACGGCGCGGCGGACTCACAGCGGAAGTTCATCAAGGATTTCGTGGCGGCTTGGACCAAAGTGATGAATCTGGACCGTTTCGACCTCGCCTGATTCCCGCATCCGGACTAACCAGAACGCCCCGGATCTCTGCCAGTTTCGGGGCGTTTTCGCGTCAGGAGATCGTCGGGTTTATGAGGATGGGGCTCCCGGCTCCGGTTTCTTCAGCGACCTCCCGCGATCTGCAGCAATTCGACTTGGAAGATCAGGTCGCTATGAGGCGGGATTTGATTGCCAACCGCTTGGCTGCCATAGGCCAGACGGGAAGGAATGTGCAGCAGCCACTTGTCGCCCGGTTTCATGAGCTGGAGCGCCTCCGTCCATCCGGGAATCACCTGCCCGACCCCAAAGGTCGTCGGCTGACCCCGATCATAAGAGCTGTCGAAGACGGTGCCATTGGTCAGCGTTCCACGGTAATGCACCGTCACCGAATCGCTGAGACTGGGCGAACGCCCGTTGGCGGCACCGGATGCCAGCACCCGGTATTTCAGGCCGCTCGCGGTGGTCACGAATCCGTCACTGCTGACGACTCCCGGCTGCGGCAGGGACGGCGGCATCGCCGAAGGCGGAACGTCCGGTGTCGCCGGGGTAGTTTTGCAGCCCGCGAGCAGCAGGAGGAGGGCAGAGCTCAAGAAAAAGGGAAGTGACTTCATGGCAAACTCGGTAGGAAGATCGTCGCACAGGAATGGGCATTCGGACTGGAGTGATGTGGGCCAGGTTCTCCATCGGCGCAATGACGAATTTTCTGTGAAGAGGGGAGGGGGAAGCAGATAGGTATCGCGCAGGTTCTCTCAGACAATTACCCCCTGAAATCAGAATCTGGCAAAGCAGCCTGGGGCCAGGAATTACACCCTGAGGCAGCCGCGGAATCCTCTCGCGGCATAATAAGACTGGGCACCGTTGTGCCCCACGAAAATCCGGCCGTAGCGACGCTCACAATAGAGCGCGCCGCCCCGTTCTCTGATCTCGGACGGGGTTTTCACCCAGCTGGATGTTTTCGTATCGAAGTCTCCCAAACGCTGCAGGTCCAAATACTGCGCCTCCGTGAGAAGCTCGATCCCGATGTCGGCGGCCAGATCCATGGCGGTGGTTTCCGGATGGTGTGCTTTGCGGGATTCCAGGCCTGCGCGGTCATAACAGACGCTGACGCGGCCTCCGGGAGTTTCAGCGGAACAGTCAAAAAAGAGGTACTCGCCCGTCTGGCGATCCTGGCCCACCACATCCGGTTCCCCTCCGGTCCGTTCCATTTCATGGAGTGACCACAGCTTGGGAGCCAGGGTTTCGAGTCTCGATTGGACCTCTGCCCAAGCAATGCCTTGATGTCGCTCCAGGTGGTTTTCAAATCTGGACTTCAAGGTCTTGAGGAGGTCTTCGCGTTGGATGGCTGACACCTTTTTGGGTGGGATCTTCATGGGCAACTTCGCTGGGGTTGATGGAGGAACCGTTGCGCGAATCCGACCCGCCGTTCAAGCCGCGATTTCACACCCTTCGCCGGAATCTCTCTTTCCCTCTCCGCCATCTGCGCCGGAGTCCGTGGAGGGCGGCGCAGGCGAGAGTTGCCAGCGTCCGGCATTTCAGCTATTACTCGGGCGTCCTCATCATCCCTTGGCGGATCGACGGCTTTTGGCATAGTCGGAACCACCGAATCAACTTGCCTAACCCCATGAACAGAACCTTCGGCTCCTTTAGCCTCGCCTTGCTACTCTGTTGTTTTCCCAGCTCCGGCGAGGCGCAGCAACGAGGCGATGACAAGCTGGCCGCTCTGCGGGGATTGAAGATCGACGCCGGGACGATCACTCAGGTGGAGCGCGATGCGACCGCGACGAAAACGGTCGTGAAACTGGTGCTCCATCCTGCGACGGGCTCAAACATCAACGTTGAAGTCTGGCTGCCCGATGCCAGCCAATGGAACGCCCGCTTTCTCGGACTCGGCAATGGGGGCGCCGCCGGGCGCATCAATTCCGGCAGTCTGGCGGCCGCGAGTGCCGGTGGATACGCTGTGGCGACGACGGACATGGGCACCGCGCCGAATCCCGACTCTGGCATCGGCAATCCGGAAGTGTGGAAGGACTTCGGCTATCGCGCCACGCATCTGATGACGGTCGTGGGCAAGCAGATCGTGCGGGCGCACTACGGCAAAAATCCGGAACTCTCCTATTTCAGTGGCGGCTCGACCGGAGGGCAGCAGGCCTTGCAGGAAGCGCAGCGATATCCCGAGGACTACGATGGCATCGCCGCGGCCGTCGCCGCACATTGCCGCACCCCGCTGCACGCCTACTTCCTCTGGAACGATCAGATCCTGA
>JACKQE010000011.1 GCA_024233005.1 Akkermansiaceae bacterium
ACCTGCCGATCGGCGGTTCGGCCGTCGTCCATGAACTTTCTCCAGCCTGCACGGGCGCCGAGCGCCGGCGGTTGCTCGACCTGGGGGTGGTTCCGGGGACACGGATCCGCTGTGAATTTGCCAGTCCTTTTGGATCGCCGCGCAGTTACCTCATCCGCGGGGCGTTGATTGCCTTGCGGGACTACCAGGCCGATCGCATTCTCACGCACAGCGCCGAAATCGAAATCGAGAACGAGAACGAGACGTCCGCCTCCCCATGAAACCTCCCGAAACCCATGTCCCCGGCGAGGCCTGCCAGACCTGTCCGTCCCGCTACAGCCAACTCCGGAAGCTGGGGCTGAACATTGAGAACAGTGATTTTGTGGTCGCTCTCGCCGGCAATCCCAACACCGGCAAGACCACCGTTTTCAATGCCCTCACCGGCTTGCGAATGCACACCGGAAACTGGCCGGGAAAAACCATCAGCCGGGCGGAGGGCGCTTTTTCCTACGAAGACAAGCGATTCAAACTGGTCGATCTGCCGGGCACTTATTCCCTGCTCTCGGCCTCTCCCGATGAGGAGGTGGCGCGCAGTTTTCTGCTTTTCGGTCAGCCTGACGTGACGGTGATCGTGGCGGATGCCACCTGCATGGAGCGCAATTTGAACCTGATCCTGCAGGTGCTGCAAATCACCCGTCGCGCGGTACTGTGCCTGAATCTGATGGACGAAGCACGGGCGCATGGAATCGACATCGACATCCGCAATCTGGCGCGGGACCTCGGAGTGCCGGTGATCCCCAGCGCCGCCCGCTCCAACGAGGGGATTCCGGAATTGATCCGTGAGATCCACACCATGGCCGTGCGGAGCGACTCTCCCGCACCCCGCCGGTTGCCTCTGGAAGTGCCGGGGCTGCGTCTGGCCCTCGACCGTGTCGAAGGGGAACTGCAGGAAGCGTTTCCCCGTCTGGCCCAACCCAGATGGGTGGCGCTGCGCCTGCTCGAAGGCGACCGGGAAATCATTGAGGCGGTGAAGTCCGGGGACATCGGAGGCCTTGCCGAGCCGATCGGCGCCAGTCTGTTGCGGGATATTTAAACCTGGCATGAAAACACCCGAAGAAGTCATCAAAGGGGCCGACGAGCTGCGCTGGCAGTTGCCCCAGAATCTTCACGACCGCATCACGGAGTCCATTTATGCGGAAGCCGCTGCCATCGCGGACCGGAGCATCACCCGGCCGGGAAGTTCCCGGCGCCTCGCGTGGCAGCAGAAACTTGACCGCATCCTGACCAATCCCTGGAGCGCGTTCCCGATCATGGTCCTGGTGCTCGGGGCCATCCTTTGGCTGACCATCACGGGAGCCAACTATCCATCGAGCCTGCTGGCCACTCTCCTCGTCGACAAAGGGCACGCGCTGCTCTCAGGCTGGTTCACAGCCCTCGGTTCTCCCGCCTGGTTAAAGGGCCTGCTCGTCGACGGCATGTATCTGGCCACCGCATGGGTGATCGCGGTGATGTTGCCGCCGATGGCGATCTTTTTCCCCTGTTTCACGCTGCTGGAAGATTTCGGATTTCTTCCCCGAGTGGCGTTCAATTTGGACCGTATTTTCCAACGTGTCGGGGCCCATGGGAAGCAGGCGCTGACCATGGCGATGGGACTGGGGTGCAATGCGGCCGGAGTGGTGGCCACTCGCATCATCGACTCCCCCCGGGAACGTCTCATCGCCATCCTGACCAACAATTTCTCCCTCTGCAACGGCCGCTGGCCGACCCAGATCCTGATGGCCAGCATCTTCCTCGGCACCCTCGCCCCGAAAGGCTGGGGCACCTCGATCGCCGCGCTGTCCGTGCTCGTGGTGGCGCTGCTTGGCTTTGGATTCGCCATGCTGACCTCCTGGTTGCTGGCGCGCACAGTCCTCCGTGGCGAGGCGACCTCCTTCAGCCTTGAACTCCCGCCCTACCGTCCGCCCAATTTTTGGAAAACGCTCTACACCTCCCTGATCGATCGCACCATCATTGTGCTCTGGCGGGCGGTGGTCTTTGCCCTGCCGGCCGGGGCCGCGATCTGGCTGTCGGCCCATATTCCGGTTGGGGATCAAAGCCTGGCGGAGTGGTTCATCCACGCCACCGATCCCTTTGCCTGGATGTTCGGTCTCACCGGGGTGATTCTGTTGGCCTACATCGTGGCCATTCCCGCCAATGAGATCGTCGTTCCGACCATTCTGATGCTGACCGTCATGGTCACCGGGACTGGCGGCGGGCAGGGAGCGGGCGTGATGTTTGAAGCCGACAATGACGCCGTGCTCTCCATTCTGACCGCCGGGGGCTGGACCACTCTCACGGCAGTCTGCCTGATGCTCTTCAGCCTCTGCCACAATCCCTGTTCCACCACGCTTTACACGATCTATCGCGAGACCCAAAGCGCCAAATGGACGGTCGTTTCCGCCCTGCTGCCACTGGTGATGGGCTTCGCGCTGTGCGCGTTGGTCGCGGCGGTTTGGCGATGGGTCGCGTGACTCCAATCACCCGGGGTCTCGGCCCATCAGGTTTTGGGAAAAAGTTCGCCCCCGGACGCGGTTTCCGCTATGAGTGGGGTTGTGAAGCGCCTTCACCCCGCCTCGAAATCCCGCCTGCTCTTCCTTGCCCTCGTGCCGGTTGCTTTCGGCGCGGGTGGACTGGCGGAGGAACGCGGGCTGAAAAACGCGGACCACTGGTCCTACCAGCCACTTCGGCAGGTGGCCCCGCCGGCGTCGGGGGAAGCCCATCCCATCGACGCCTTCGTCTTTTCCCAATTGGCCCGGAACGGGTTGAAACCGAATCCACCAGCGGAACGACGCCTCCTCATCCGGAGGCTCACCTTTGATCTGCACGGATTGCCTCCCACTCCGCAAGAAACCGACGCCTTCGTGGCGGATCCGGACGCCGACGGGGCCGCCACCGCAAAACTGATCGAGCGACTTCTGGCCTCCTCCCGCTACGGTGAGCGCTGGGCGAGGCATTGGCTCGATGTGGCGCGCTACAGTGAAAGCCAGGGGTTTGAGCGGGACAAGTTCCGGCCGAATGCCTGGCGTTACCGGGACTATGTGATCGGGAGTCTCAATGGCGACAAGCCCTATGATCTGTTTGCCAGAGAACAGATTGCGGGGGATGTGCTGGAACCCGTGAGCCGGGAAGGCATCATTGCCACCGGATTCCTCGTCGCCGGTCCCTGGGACGAGGTCGGCAACAGCCAGGCCAGCCCGGTCATGAAGGCCCGGGTGCGCGAGGAGGAACTGGAAGATCTTGTGGGCACCGTCGGTCAAACCTTTCTGGGGGTCACGATCAACTGCGCCCGTTGTCACGACCACAAGTTCGATCCCATCCCGGCCAAAGATTACTACGCTTTCAAAGCGGTCTTTGAAGGCATCTGGCACGGGGAGCGGACGATCCTGCCCCCCGTGGAGTTGACACGGGTGAATCCTGAGGTTGAGAAGCTGAAAACTCGCCTGGCGAAGGTGACTGAGAATCTCAAAGACGCAAGCCCGGCCGCAGCCTCTCCGGAGCGGGACAGGCTGCAGCGGGAACTCGGCGCGTTGCTGCCGGAAGCCTATGCGGCCACCCCCCGGGTGCCGCAAGCGACGCATCTGCTGGAGCGGGGTGACATCAAACAGAAGCGCGGAATCATCGCGGCTGGCGGGTTGTGCGTTCTCAACGCCGAATTCGGCCTGTCCCCGGACGCTCCGGAGGCGGATCGTCGCAAGGCTTTCGCCCACTGGATGACCTCGCCGGAAAACCCGTTGTTTGCCCGCACCATCGTCAACCGGGTGTGGCATTATCATTTCGGGACTGGTCTGGTGGCCACGCCGAACGATCTTGGTGTCAGTGGCGGCGTGCCTTCGCATCCCGGGTTGCTGGACTGGCTGGCCGGTGAGTTCATCCGGGGAGGTTGGAGCCTGAAGCAACTCCACACCCTCATCCTAACCTCGAAAACCTGGCGGCAGGCCTCCACCGCGAACGCCGCAGCCCTGGCGGTGGATGCCGGCAACCGCCTGCTTTGGCGGTTCAGTCCGCAGCGGCTCGAAGCCGAAGAGGTGAGGGATGCCCTGCTGGCAATCTCAGGCAGCCTGAATCCGGCCATGGGCGGGCCGAGCGACCGGCCTTATGACCTGGTGATCGACAACACCCATTTCTATACCTTCAAAGACGGGGATGATCCGGAATTCAACCGCCGGACGATTTATCGAGCCCAGGTGGCTTCCCTGCGCGATTCCCTGCTCGATTCCCTCGACTGCCCGGGCATCGGTCTGAAGTCCCCGGTTCGCGGCATCACTTCGACCCCGGTGCAGGCTCTCTCGATGATGAACAACGCTTTCGTCGATCGGCAGTGTCGTCGCTTCGCCGGGAGACTCGAAGCCGCCCATCCGGGCAATTTCAGGGCTCAGCTGGAGGAGGCTTTTCAGCTGGCGCTCGGCAGGAGGCCCACTGAGGAGGAACGGCACCGGTTGGAAACGGAACTTGCCGCCCAACCGCTCGATCAGGTCTGTTGGGTGCTTTTCAACACCACCGAGTTCGCCTTTGTTCAATGATCGACCGTCGCCATTTTCTCTCCCGCACCGCCAACGGCATCGGTCTTGTCGCGGCGAACTGGTTGCTTGGTCGGGAGGCCCGCGGCGCTTCCCCCTACCATGAGAAAGATGTCCACTTCCCGCCCCGGGCCAAGCGAGTCATCCATATCTGCGCCTTGGGCGGAGTCAGCCAGGTGGACACCTTTGATTACAAGCCCGAACTGGCACGGCATCACGGCCAGGAGTACCAGAACCCTGACTACGATCCGTTCTTCGCGAAACCGGGCCTGATTTTCAAAAGCCCTTTTTCGTTTCAACAACATGGGGCGTCGGGTCGCTGGGTTTCGGACCTTTTTCCCCACCTTGCCTCCTGTGTCGATGACCTGACCTTTGTCTATTCGATGCGCAGCCGGAACTCCAACCACACGCCGGCCACGTTCCTGGAAAACACGGGATTCTCTTTCAACGGCTTTCCCAGTTTGGGCGCCTGGGTCTCCTACGGACTCGGCTCCGAAAACCAGAACCTGCCCGCCTACGTGGTGTTGCCCGATGCGCGAGGGCTGCCGGCGGGAGGTTCGATCAATTGGTCGTCCGGCTTTCTCCCGGCGGTGCACCAAGGCGTCGCCTTCCGCTCCGAAGGCGAACCGATCGCGGATCTCCGAACTCCCGCCAGGATTCCGACCGGCACCCGTCGGGCCGCTTCCGGGGTGCTCGACTCCCTGAACCGTGATTTCGCCGAGGCTCATCCCGGCGACGACGCCTTCCAGGCCCGGATCCGGTCTTACGAGTTGGCTGCCAAAATGCAGTTGAGCGTGCCCGGCATCGTGGATATCGAGCAGGGCGAATCCGCCGCCACCCGCCGGCTCTACGGCTTGGAGAACCGGCAGAGCGCCGCCTTCGGCCGCAACTGTCTTCTGGCCCGCCGACTTTGCGAGCGGGGGGTGCGCTTCGTGCAGTTGTTTCACGGCGGTGCTTTCGGGGGAAGTCCCCGGAAGAACTGGGATGCCCACGAGGACATTGTCGAGAATCACGGGAACCAGGCGGCCTCCCTGGACCAGCCCGTCGCCGGATTGATCCAGGACTTGAAATCCCGCGGACTGTTGGAAGATACCATCGTGGTGGTGACCAGTGAATTCGGTCGCACTCCGGTGACGCAGGGGATCGGCGGGAAGGGGCGCGACCATCATCCCGATGGCTTCACGGTCTGGATGGCCGGGGGAGGCTTCCGGCCCGGTATCGGCCACGGTGCCACGGATGAACTCGGGTTCAAGGCGGTCGACAAACCTCAGGAGTTCTACGACATCCATGCCACCCTGCTCCATTTGCTGGGGATGAACCACCGCGATCTCACGTTCTATCACAACGGCGTGCGTCGCCGCCTCACCGATGTGCATGGGGAAGTGATTCATGACATTCTGGCGTGATGCTTCCCCGGATTCCTCTCCTGCACTCCACCCCATCATGAAGTTCTGCCACTGGGTCCTTTTTTGTTCTCTTGGAATGTGGTCCGGAATCACCTCCGGCGAGGAAGCCGGTCGGGTTCTGGAAGCCAAGCGCTGGCACCTGGGAAAGGTCGGGCAGTGGGAGTGGGATGTTTACCGGGACCGGCCCGTCGATGCCGGGCGTATTGAAATCCATTTTGACGACGGGAAGAACGCCGCGGAGCAAACCTTGCGGATCTGGCAGCGGGATGTCAAACTCGGCTGGCCCGTCGCTCTCAACGGACGGAAACTGGGAGTCTTGGTCCCCTCGGAAACCGCCATGGAGACGCTGTTTGCGGTGCCTCCCGGACTCCTCAAAGACGGGGAAAATGTCCTGACTGTGGAGCCACCATCCGCTCTGGATGATGTTGAGGTCGGGCCGGTTACTTTGATGAGTCTGCCGGTTTCAGACTATCTGGGCCAGGCCAGCCTCGCGATCACCGTGACCGACGCGGCCTCCGGCAAGGCCCTCCCGTGCCGGATCACGGTGACCCGTTCCGTGGATGGCGCCCTGCAACCGCTCTCCGCCGGACCAGAGGGCGGGGTGGCGGTGCGGACGGGGGTGGTCTACACGCAGGCCGGGCAAGCCACGCTGGGACTGCCACCGGGGAGATACCGCATCCAAGCGGGGAGGGGATTCGAATGGAGCGTTGCCCAGTGCGAGGTTTCCCTGACCGGTGGCGCGGTGGCTCCTCTCACAATGGAGTTGAGCCGTGAAGTGCCCACGGAAGGCTGGATTGCAGCCGACAGCCACATTCATACCCTGACCCACAGCGGGCATGGCGACGCGCGGATCGCGGAACGCATGCTCACCATCGCGGGAGAAGGGATCGAGCTTGCCATCGCCACCGATCACAACCATCACACGGACTACGCTCCGGAGGCCGCGGCTGCGGGAGTGGCGCGGCACTTCACTCCGGCGGTTGGCAATGAGGTGACCACGAAACACGGCCACTTCAATGCCTTCCCCATCAAGGCCGGGGCCGCGGTGGCGGACTCCCGTCCCGAGAGCTGGTCCGAACTGTTGCCCCTGATCCGGGCCGTGCCCGGAGTGGAAGTCATCACGCTCAACCACCCCCGCGACCTCCACAGCGGCTTCGTTCCGCTGGGGGGACTGCAGTTCAATGCGAAGACCGGTGAGCACCGGCAGGCCGCCGCGTTGGACATCGACGCCATGGAGGTCGTCACCTCCGCGGCCATGCAATCAGACATTCACCGGCTTTACCGGGACTGGTTCGCGCTGCTCAACCGGGGTCACCGCATTGCCGCCATCGCGTCGAGTGACAGTCACGATGTGAACCGGTTCATTCTCGGTCAGGGCCGCACCTATGTGGCGGCGGCGGATGGCGATCCCGGAAATCTGGACCTCGCCGGAGTGTGGCGGAGTTACCGGGAAGGCCGCCTGCTGGTGAGTCTTGGATTGCTCGCCCAGATGAAAGTCGATGGCCGCTTTGGGGTGGGCGATCTCGCGACGGGACTCGGCCCGGTTCTCACCGTGGAGGCCACGGTGTCCGGACCGTCCTGGGTGAGGGCGGACCACGTGGCACTCTATGGCAATGGCGTGCTGCTCCGAGAGGAGGTGTTGCGGGATGACTTCACTCCGGGGGAAAAAGCCCGTGTGGTCTGGAAGATTCCCCGACCGGAGCATGACTTGAACCTGGTGGTCATCGCGACCGGTCCGGGAGTGACCTCACCCTTTTGGGAGATCCCGCGACCTTACCAGCCCGACAGCAAAACCTTTGTTCCCCGCGTTCTCGGATCGACCAACCCCGTCTGGATCGATGCGGATGGCGACGGGCAGTACCAATCGGCTCTGACCACGGCACTTGGCCTCCAGAAGCAATGCGGCGGGGATGACGCAAAGTGGGAGGCTGCCCTGAGGAACTGTGACGAAGCCATCCGCATTCAGGCCGCCCTGTTGAGAGGGCGGTCACCTCCATGAACGCGGGCGGGTTCAGACCGTCCCGCCTGCGATGAGTTTTGGCATCAGCAAGTGCGCTCTACCCGGCAGGGAAGACCCTTTGGCGAGGAGCAGGACCGCGGCGGAGACCCGGCGGGCAAACAGGTCCGGACTGGTGGCATACCGGGTGACGGCCGGAACCACATGGTGGAGGAAAGATTCGTCGTCGCGCGACACCACCGCGATGTCGCGGGGAATGCGGAGGCCGCGTCCCATCAGATGCATCATTACAGTGAGGACATGCATGGCCCGGGCCACGATGAAGGCGGTGGGTGGGTTCTTTGATTGGAGGGCCTTGTCCAGCAACGCGCAGATGTGATCCGGGCTCCCATCGTGACGGATCACCTCCAGCAGGGGAGGCTGGCCCCCCTCCAGTGCTTCGCGGAGCCCGGCTTCACTCTCGGTTTCACCTCCATAGGCCCCTTCGGGCCGGACCAGGGCGAGGCACCGGTGACCTTTGCGCCGCAGCATCGCTCCAGCATGGCGGCACACGGCGCGGTAACGGGAGTCGAACGACGGGAGGGGAATTTCCGGGGCACATGATCCCACCACGAGACAGGGGATCCCCTTTGCCACGAACCAGTGCTGCATCGGCTCCCGCGAACCGAACAGCAACCAGGCGGCCGCGGGGAGTCTCATCGTGATCTCCTCCAAGGTCCGGGCCGGATGATCGGAGAAACAGGCCGAGCTGACGTGGATCTCCAGGGAAAGCCCGGCCTGCGCGAGATCGGCTCTCAGTTGGTCCACCATCACCACGGAGGAAGGAGACATGGCCACGAGGGGACGGGGCGACAAGGCGACGACCAGCGACGTGTGGCGGACCTTTCCGACGCCGGTCAGTGGTGTGCCGATCTGACGCCGCTTCCGTTTGCTGACAGAAACGAGTTGTTCCCGTTCCAGCACCCGCAGCGCCGCCCGGATGGTCTGCCGGCTCACCTGGAAATGTGAGCAGAGGGTGCGTTCCCCCGGGAGATGGCCCTGCCAGTGCCCCGCCGCAATGTGGGAGCGGAGACTCTCCGCCGTTTGGGTGATCAGGGAAAGCCTTTGGGGCAGGGGAATCGGTGAGGCAGGGGAAGGCATCTGGTTCGCAAAACAGACCAGAAGCTTAGGCTTGTGACCGACTTCACCGCAAGCCTATAGTGGGAGAGACATGACGAACGCATTTCCCCGGGGCCCTCTCACCCACAGCGACCTTCTCCAGCTTAAACGCTGGAACACCCCCACCATTTACAACGGCTGGGAGCAGATCACGAAACGTGACGCGGGAGCGGAAGGCTTCAACATCGAGGAAACCCGGGACTTCATGCCGCAGATGGGGCCCATGGTCGGATATGCGGTCACGGTCGTCATCGAACCGGGGAATGCTTCCCACCGGAAGTCGAATCCCCAGGCCGGCGTGGAATACCGGCGGTATGTCGCGGAACTGCCCGGTCCCAAGATCGTGGTCGTGCAGGACCTCGACAAGCCCTTGGTGCTCGGTTCCTTTTGGGGTGAGGTCAACAGCAATGCCCACCGTGCCCTCGGCTGTGTCGGCACCATCACGGATGGGGCGATCCGGGATGTCGATGAAATGACCAATGCGGGGTTCAAAGCTCTCGCCCGGAGGCTCTGCGTCGGACATGCCCATGTGCACCCGGTGCGGTGGGGTTGTGAGGTGGAGGTCTTTGGCCGCAAGGTCTCCCCGGGCGACCTCATTCATGCCGACAAACACGGGTTTCTCGTCGTTCCCCCCGAGGACCAGGCAGGGCTGCTGGCTGCCTCGCGGTTCATGGACTCGAACGAGATCAATACGGTCATTCCAGCCACCCGGGAGAGCGCGGGGCGCCCCATGGAGGAAACCCTGGCCCGCTTGGAGGAATCCATCGTGCAATTCGGCGTGAACGTGAAGGAGCAATTCCACAGAACCGGAGAGTGGTAGTAGTTTGTGATGAAGCCAGTGGATCCAGACCAGTTGCTGCAGGACTACGAGCGTGATGGGGTCGTGATTGTAAGGGGATTTTTCTCCCCCGATGAGGTGGCCGTCGTCCGGGCCGAACTGGAGCGTTACATTCGAGAAGATCTCGCCGACAAACCGCCGGACGCCGCAACCAGGGAAGCGGACGGAGTGACGGTGCGAAATCTGTGGCGGCTGGAACAGCACAACCCCGCCCTCCGCCGATTGGCTGAACGGGACGACATTCGGACCCTGGTCGCGCCCCTGGTGGGTGGCGATCCGGTGCTGGCCGCGGTGGAGACCTTCAACAAGCCGGCCCGGATTGGCTCAGGGGTGCCGTATCACCAGGACAATGCCTACTTCTGCCAAAACCCGCCCGACATGCTCACCGTATGGGTCGCGATCGATCCGGTGACCGAAGCGAACGGTCCGGTTTACTACGTCAATGGCTCCCACCGCGAGGGGGTGCTTCCGACCAGGCCGAGCGGCGTGCGGGGCAACTCAATCGGCCTCCTCTCCCCGCCGGACATTCCCCTGTCCGCTCAAAGGTGCGCTCTGCTCGCTCCCGGCGATGCCTCCATTCACCACTGCAACACGGTCCATCACTCCGCACCCAACACCACGGAGTTGCCCCGCCTGGGGTTCCTCCTTGTTTTCCGCGGCCGCCACACGAGGACCGATCCTTCTCTGAAGGCCACTTACCAAGCCGCGGCCTCGGCCACTCCTCCCGCATGAAGCCTGGCCGGGATCCATTTGCCGGAGCCTGTCCTTGGTCCGCTTCTTTCTGGCAAGGCAAACATCTTTTCCTCTGGCTCCTGCCGGTGGTGTCCGCGGTCCAGGCCACCGATTATTATGTTGGCAAGGACGTTCCAACCATCGCCCAAGCCATCAAAGCCGCTCAACCGGGCGACACGATCCATCTCGAACCCAGGGTCTATCGTGACTACGCGGGTTTTTACAACAAGAAAGGGGAACCGGGAAAACCGATCACGTTGGACGGACACGGGGCCACGTTGGAAGGCTCGGATCCGCTGGACCCTACCCAGTGGAAGGAAGTCTCGCCGGGACTCTTCAAGAATGAGGAACTGCTGCCCCGGCTTGATGATGCGATCCTTGGGCGTTGGTTTTTTCTTTTCGACGGGAAGATGAACCTCATGGGACGCACCTCCAAGGGGCGTAGCGCGCCCTTGAAGAATCCCGCAGAGCTGCTGCCCGGGGAATGGACTTTCACCAAAGATCCTCCGCATCCCGGGGCCAAGCCGCTCCAAATTCACGGCAGCTTTTATATCAAGCTGGCGCCAGGGCGGAAGCTGGAGGACGCCAACATCGCGGTGCCGGTGCGCAGCGCCGGAGTGCAGTTCGGCGGGGACAACGCCCATCTCGTCATCAAAAATCTCACTGCGACGCATGCCTATAACGACGGGTTCAACATCCACGGTGATTGCCGGGAAGTGGAATTTGAAAACATCCGCGCCCTCGAGTGCGGGGACGACGGCATCAGCGCGCATGAGTCGGCCCAATACCGGGTGAATGGTTTCGTCAGCATCGGCAACAGCACCGGCATCTGCGACACGGGCACCTCGCAGACTTCTTACACCAATGTGTTCATTGCGGAGTGTGTCGGGTTTGATCTCTATTTTCTCGACGATGGCCGGTATTCTCTGAAGAACGCCCTCGTCCTGTCGTCGGCACAAAATCCGCTCAGCATCAACGGTCGCGCCACCGGTGAATGCCGGATGAGGATGGACAATGTCTGCATCCGCCGTCTCGGCGGACCTGCCACCGGCTTGGTGACCAGCCACGCGGTCCTCGATGCCAAAGACTGCACCTTTGAGAACTTGGATGTCAAAGTCACCGGCACCGCCGTCTGGACCAATTGCCTCATCAATGGCACGCCTTCCGCCGCCGGAGCGACCGGGGCTGACCTGGAGTCCCTGAACGCGCTGGCCGCGAAGATCAAGACGCCATGAAAGAACGTGCCTTGCTCTTCTCCCTTGCGTTGGTGTTTCCGTCGCTGCAGGCGCAGGAGACCTATCCGCCGATGCACCGGCTGACCTGGCAGGAATATGAGGGCACCCTGGTTCATTGGCGAAAAACCTTTCCCCAGTTTGCCTCGCTGGAGTCCCGCGGACGGAGCGGGCAAAACATGCCGGTCTATTTGCTCACGATCACCGACAAGTCGGTGCCGGACACCGACAAGCAGATCTGTCTCGTCACGACCCTGCACAGTGGGCCCGAGCGCACCGGGACGACCGGCGCCATGGCTTTTGCCGAATGGTTGCTGGGGGACGATCCCCTGGCGGTTGAGACCCGTCAGAAACAGATTGTCCTGATCATGCCGGTCGTCAATCCGCTGGCGATGTTTCACACCGACCGCTTCCGCAATGAAAAAGGGATCGATCCCTACACCGGGCTCGGTCCGCTGGGCAAAATATGGGACATCAAATCGCTCTCTCTGAATCGACCACAGGACGCCCCGGAACTGGTGGCGGTGCTTTCGGTCATTGATGACTTCCGGCCGGAAGTTCATGCGGATCTCCATGGCACGGGCCTGCAGGAATACCTGCCCGAGCAACTGGGCTCGCGGCAGATGTACCACGGTCAGATTATGACGGAGATCACGGGAGGGGCCTATTCCAACTATGCCCTGCGGCCCTGGGACTGGCGTGTCATCGAGGCGATGGTTGCTGCCGGTCGCGAGGCCGGATTCCCTTCGGACCGCTTCGAAGCGGATGCCCAGCGCACTTTCTGGGGGCCGGAATTGGCTCCGCTTGGCAAAAAACTGTGGCACGGCTCCCCTCTTTTTTATTCTGCCCACTACGGCTACGCCAAATACCACACCATGGTCATCACCCAGGAGGTGGCCTGGGAGCAAAGCCTCGTCGCCCGCATGAAAGGGCTGCTGCGAATTGGCAATGGCGTCTGGCTCGAGGAAAACCGCGCGGGGTATCCGGTGGACCGCATGAAACACTTCGTGGGACACTATGTCACCTCCACCGGCAACCATGCCGCGGAGCGTCGCGCGAGCCGGACCGAGTTGTGGTCGAAACAGGCGGCGTTCTCCGCCGGCTTCCTCTATCCTCAGACCGTGGGGCGCGAAAGTTTCGTAGTCGCCACGACCGCGGCCGCCAAAAAGGCCGTTGCCGTGAACGACCTGCCGGCCTTGAAGCAGAATTTGCGCCGTCTCCTCGGAGGAGCGGCGGAGGACATCGCCCGGTTCCTCGATGCCGGGCCTGAGATCAAGCTGGCCATGGAATCGCCTCCCCAGATTCTCCAGGAAGCCAAGGTGGAAGATGATGTTCTGATCGAACGCGGCATCGGATTCCGTCTGCGCCTTCCCTATGCCAACGTTGGCGACCTAGACGTGCGATTGAATGGCCGCGCCCTGGTGAAGGATGCGCCCGATGGATACCAGACGTGGACCGCCGAGGGATGGACCCAGATCCAGGTGCATGTGCCTCCGGGCAGCTCCGAAGCGACCGGGTTGTATTTCATCACATGTGACTATCAGCCCGGTGAGACCCGACCGACGGGCTGGATGCCTCCGACGGCGGTGCGGGAGCAATGCGCCACCGATCAGGCGGACGCCACTCCGGCCACGTTCACGGATGTCCCGTATGGTTCCCATTTCCGGCAAACGATGGACGTCTGGCTGTCGGAATCGGACCCGCCGAGGCCGGTTGTTTTTTACCTCCACGGGGGAGGATGGGCCGCTCAGGACAAGACGGACATTCATCAACATCTCGACGTGCGCGGGTTGCTCGATGCCGGCCTCTCGGTCGCTTCCATCAATTACCGTTTCCTGATCGATGCCGGGGCCGCCAACGTCACGCCGCCACTGCAGTGGCCCCTGCAGGACGCCGCGCGGGCGCTGCAGTTCCTTCGTTCCAAAGCCTCCGGATGGAACCTCGACAAGCGACGCGTCGCCGCTTGCGGGGTCAGCGCGGGCGGGTGTGCATCCCTCTGGCTGGCCATGCACGCCGACATGGCGGAGCCTGCGGGCGACGATCCCGTTGCCAAGGAATCGACGCGTGTTCTGTTCTCGGCCACCATGGCTCCGCAGACTTCCCTGGATCCCGGGCAGCTCATGGAATGGATCCCCAACAGCGAGTATGGTGGTCATGCCTTTGGTTACCCCGGCGCAACGCGCCCCGAAGCCTTCGCTCCCTTTCTCGCCCATCGGGACGATCACCTTGCCGATTTTCAACGCTACTCGCCACTGTCCCAGGCCAGCGCCGACGATCCTCCGGCTTTTCTTTTCTATCCCCGTCAGGACAAGCCTCCCGTGAAAGGTGAACCGCAGACCGATCCGACCCACAGCGCCGTCCTCGGACTCATGCTGCAGGAGCGCTTGGAATCCCTCGGCGTTTCCTGTGTGGTGCGCTATCCCGGCGACGGCCTGCCCGGAGAAAGTTCGCTCCAACAAACCCTGATCCAATCCCTGACATCAGCAAAGCCATGAAGTCCATTGTCTTCCTCCTCGCCGGTGCAGCCTGCGTTTCCCATGCCGCCGAACCCGTCCGGATCGGTGACCGTCGGGAGTTGTTCACCGATCAGTTCCTCATCGGGGAGATGCAGGGCACCTGGCTCCAGCTGCAGACCCCGCGGGATGAAGGGATCGCCCTGAAGTTCGACCAACCGTGGGAGGGCGGTTTCAGTGGCTATGTCTCCATCCTGCAAATTGGCGACCAACTCCGTGCTTATTACCGTGGTAAGCCGATCGCGAACCGGGACGGCAGTGACGACGAGGTGACTTGTTGCGCGGAATCCGACGACGGCATCCATTGGTCCCGTCCGGAGGTGGGTGTCTACGAGGTTCAGGGAACCAGGAAAAACAATGTGGTCCTGATGAATGCCCACACCGTCACCCACAATTTCTGCCCTTTCCTCGACGATCGCCCGGGAGTGCCGGACAACGAGCGGTTCAAGGCCTTCGGGGGCACCATGGAGGGCGGTGGCCTCTTTGCCTACCGGTCCGCGGACGGGCTGCGCTGGGAGAAAATGCAGGGTGAGCCCGTGATCACGAAAGCGATGGTGCCTTACAAATACATGTTCGACTCGCAGAATGTGCCGTTCTGGTCGGCGGCGGAGCGGAAGTATCTCTGCTACTACCGCGTTTTCGAAAACAACATCCGGCGCATCGTCCGCAGTGAGAGCAGCGATTTTCTCACGTGGTCGCCTCCGGTGCTGATGGCATATCGCAATCCGTCAATGGAGGCGCCCATCGAGCACCTCTATACCAACCAGACGCATCCATACTTTCGGGCGCCGCATCTTTATGTGTCGATCGCGGCGCGATTCATGCCGGGGCGCCGTGTGCTGACCGATGAGCAGGCGGCGGCCATCAAGGTGAATCCGGGATACTTCAAAGACACTTCCGACGCCATTTTCATGACGACGCGGCCCGTCGAGGGCACCGCCCATTCCGGCTTCTATGACCGCACCTTTTTGGAAGGTTTTATCAGGGGCGGCATCGGGGCGCAGAACTGGGTGTCCCGCACGAACTACCCGGCGCTTGGGATCGCCCGGACCGGGCCTGCGGAAATGTCGGTCTATGTGAATCAGGACTACGCGCAACCCACCGCCCACTTGCGACGCTACTCGCTGCGGTTGGATGGATTTTCCTCGCTGCGCTGTGGGTATGCCGGGGGCCACATGGTCACCAAACCCCTTGTCTTTTCGGGTCGCGAATTGTCCCTGAATTTTTCCACCTCCGCCGCAGGTGGGATCAAAGTGGGCTTCGAAGATCCGGACGGAAATCCCATCCCTGGATTCTCCCTCGACGATTGCCAGATGCAGATCGGGAATGAGATCGACCGCAAGGTCTCCTGGAAATCCGGGACGGACATCAGTGCGGTCGCCGGAAAAGCCGTGCGCCTGCGGTTCTCCATGAAAGACGCCGATTTGTTTTCTTTCCAGTGCACCCCATGAAAACTCTCCTGTTCACCCTGGTGGTCCTCTCCTCTGCCGTCGTCCACGGAGCCGAGCAGGTCTTTTTCGCCTTCGATGATCACAACATCGCGTGGCAACACAATCTGAAGCTGACATTGGTGGAAGCCACGAAACATCCGGAGAACCCTGTCCTCCGGAGGGGGCCTGAAGGAGCCCCGGACCATGGGCACGCCATTCTCTATGGGACCGTCATCAAGCAGGGCGACACTTTCCGCATGTGGTATCTGGGAATGCACGAAACGGAGAACAAGGCCGGACAAGCTCCCGGATGGTGGCGTCCAATGTGTTATGCCGAAAGCAGGGACGGCGTCCATTGGACCAAGCCGGAACTGGGACTGGTTGAATTCAACGGCAGCAAGCGGAACAACATTTGTCTCATCGGGGGAGATTTGTTCTCCATGACCCGGGTCAACGATTTCCTGTCCGTCCTCCACGAACCGGAGGATCCTGATCCGTCCAAGCGCTACAAATGCGCCTTCATCGCCCACATGCCTTTCGAGGAGGTCAAAGGCGGACGCAGTCGCATCGGACCGGACGAACGCCGCTGGGGAGCGATGATCTGCGCCACGAGCGCGGACGGTCTTTCGTGGAAAGTGGTCGGGGACCGTCCGGCCAACGCGGGCGGAGAACGCTTTGAGGTGAGCAGCCTCTACCGCTTCGGAGATTTCTACTACAGCACCGGACAGCTCATCAGCCCCTGGTCTTGGCGTCCCGATGGCAGCAAGATCGGTCGCGACATGCTGGCTTACCGATCCCCGGATTTCGTGAACTGGTCGCAGGCGAAGGCTCTCGCGTTCGCGCGGCCCGGGCAGCTCGCCAACCCTCCGGTGGCAGGCCAGCAGATGCACATGGGGGCGGGTCTGTGGAACCGTGGCAATGTCCTCGTCGGTCTCCACGGCATGTGGCAGGACGCTCCGGAGCCACCTCCGAAAGGGGAAAACTGGAATTTCGGCGTGAGGATCGATCTGGGATTGTTGATCAGCAACGACGGCGTCCACTTCCGCGAACCGGTTCCCGGCTTCAGGATCATTCCCCGGGGTCAGGAAGGCGAATGGGATGACATCGCCATTTTGCAGGGGCACGCATTTGTCAATGAAGGCGACCGGACCATGATCTGGTATTCCCATTGGGACACCGGTGGTAAGCTGAGGAACATGGAAATTGGATTGGCGACGCTGCGACGCGACGGATTCGGCTACCTTTCCGCCCAGGTGGCGGACAATGACTCGCATTTTGTGACTTCCCCATTCCAGGGCAAACGTCTGTCCTTGAACGTCGCAGACATCAGCGAAGGCGCTCCGCTGCAGGCCGAATTGCTTGACCCTCTGGATCGTCCCGTCGCCGGATTCACGGCATCGGTCGTGCAAAACGGCACCCGGGTCGATCTTCCCTGGGTCTTGCCGGAAGGGCCGCATGCGCTGAAGCTGACGTATCCAGCCGGTAGCCGGGCCCGTGTCTACGCGGTTTATATCAACCCGTAACCGTCATGTCCTTCTCTCTCGTCACGTCTCTCACCGGAACCGATCAGCGGTTGCTGCACCGTTGCCTCGACGGCTTTGTGCCGGACCGCGTCTACGACATCCATGCCCACCTCTTCCACACGCGGCATTTTGCGGAGGGAAAGCGTCCGGTGTTTCTTGATGCGGACCGCGGCTATGGTCGTCGCGATTTCGACGAAGCGATGGCCCGCTGGATGCCGGATCGCGTTGTGGACGGGCTCTTCTTTGGATATCCCAGCGCCGGCAATGACCGTGCCGGAGAGAATGCTTGGTTGTTGGAGCAGGTTGGGGCATCGGTCGGGACCTCCCCTTCGCGCGCCCTCGTGCTGGCTGCACCCTCCGATGATCCTGCGGAGGTGCGAAGGCTGCTCAGCACCGGGGCTTTCGTTGGTATCAAGCCATACCGGCTTTACGCCGATGTGCCCGACACGCGGGAGGCCACGATCGAATCCTACGCGCCGGAATGGATGTGGGAAGCCTGCCACGACCACGATGGAGTCATGGTCCTGCACATCATGTTGGCCGGGGGCATCACCGATCCCCGCAATGTGGAAACGATCCGCCGTCTCTGCCGTCGTTACCCCCGGTGCCGTCTGGTGCTGGCTCATGTCGCGCGGTCGTTCAACTACCGCCAGGCCCGCGAAGGACTTGGGGCTCTCGTCGATCTCGACAATGTGGTGGTGGACACTTCCGCAGTCACCCAGACCGGCGCTTTCCGCGCGGCCCTGGAGATTCTCGGACCACGCCGGGTTCTGTGGGGCAGCGATTACATGGTCAGCGAGTTGCGAGGCGCCTGCTTCACCCAGGGCGATGGCTTCACCTGGGTCTATGCCGATGACGATTCCGCGAAGGATCTCACGATCTTCGGAAGCCACACGCTGGTGGGGATCGAGTCGCTCCTCTGCCTGCGGGAGGCCTGCGAGGATACGGGGATGAATGACGGGGATGTCGGGGATATTTTTCATGACAATGCCCTGCGTCTCCTGGCTCCTCATCTGGGCTCCGGGGCACTGTCCCCGGATCCCTCGGGCGCCGACCGGTGGTCCGCGGCGAAGGAGCGCATTTCCTGCGGCACCGGACTGCTCTCGAAACGGGCCCATCTCTTTGATCCCGTGGCGTGGCCTTCCTATTACTCCCGCTGTTCCGGAACGAACATCTGGGATCTGCAGGGGCGGCGTTTCACGGACTTCACTGGTGGAGTGGGGGCCATCCTGCTCGGACACAGCGATCCCGCGGTCAATGCGGCGGTCCACCGGCGGGTCAGTCTTGGCAGTTACTGCACGCTGGTTTCCCCGGATGAACCGGTCCTTGCCGAGCAGCTCCTGGAGTTGCACCCATGGGCACAGCGGGTGCGTTATGCGCGGGGTGGGGGAGAGGCGTTGTCTCTCGCGGTCAGGATCGCACGGGCCGCGACGGGCAAGAGCGGCATCGCCTTCTGTGGTTACCACGGATGGAGCGACTGGTATCTGGCGGCGAACCTGGCCGACGACAAATCCCTCGACGGGCATCTCCTTCCGGGGCTGACTCCGCTGGGGGTGCCGCGCGAACTGTCCGGGACGGCGGTGCCGTTCCGCTACAACGATCCGTTGGCATTTCAACAGGCGCTCGACAAATTGGGGGACAACCTCGCCGCCGTGGTCATGGAACCGATGCGTTCCGAGGTGCCCCGCGACGGATTCCTGCAGACGGTGCTCGACGAATGTCACCGCCGCGGCGCGGTCCACGTCCTCGACGAAGTCACCAGTGGGTGGCGCTATGGTTTTCCGGGGGCCGCGCCTGGGCTCGGCATCGAGCCTGACATCGCGGTCTATGCCAAGGCCATGAGCAACGGCATTCCCTGCGGTGCCATCGTCGGCCGTGGCGCCGTGATGGACGCGGCCAACGACAGTTTCATTTCCAGCAGTTACTGGACGGACGGCATCGGTACCGCGGCGGCCTTGGCCTGCATTGGCAAAATGCGAAGGGAAGGGGTTCAGACGCACGTTTGGGAACTCGGGGGGCAACTCCAGCGAGGGTTGCGGGATCTCGCGCAGCGGCATCCGGCGTTGCGGCTCACCGTGGCCGGACAGCCCTGCGCGCCTTCCCTGGCCTTCGGACTGGGGGAGGAGAGTGCCGCCGCAAAGGCTCTGATGATTCGGGGAATGCTGCACCGAGGCTTTCTCTTCAGCAGCCAACTCTACGTCATGTGGCCGCACACTGCCGGACTCGTGGAGGATGTCCTGTCCTCGTTGGATGAGGTTTTGGCGGGGCTCGCCATCATCCAAGAGCGTGGTCATCTCCGCGCCGAAGCCGGCCCCGCAGTCACCGGTGGCGGGTTTGTCCGCTTGACCTAAGGGTTTTCTTTTTCTTACTCCCTGTCATCATGAAACGCCTGTTTGTGTGTCTCCTGGTTTCGTTCCTGATCCAATCCATGGCGGAGGCTGGGGAAGTGTTCCTGGAAGCGGAAACCTTCGAGTCTTCCGGGGGATGGACCAAAGTCGAAGGACCCGCCGCAAAGCAGGCTTCCGGTCTGGCGATGCTGGGCGGCGCCTCCGGTGCCCAGGACGGCACCGCCACGGCATCCATCACCATCAAAGACGCGGGACATTACCACCTCTGGGTGCGCTACAGCAGTCATCCCAAATGGCGGGGACCCTTCCACGTCACTGCTCTTGCTGGCGACCGCGTGCTGGGTGACGCGCTCTTCGACGGGGAGTTCCAGGGCGAGTCGGCCCGTGATCTGATGACCTGGCGCTCCTTCGAGGTCGACTTGCCGGAAGGACCGGTGACGATCCGGCTAAGCAAGCACGAACACAAAAACGCGGGTGGGATTGCCCGGCTCGTCGACTGTCTGCTGCTGACCATGGATGGCAAGCTGGTGCCCAACCATCTGAACTACGGTGCCCAAACCTATCTGCGGGTCACTCTGGGAGAAGGCTACCACGAACCGGCTTACATCCACATTTTCGCCGATCACTACCATGCCGACTGGTACCAGCATTACTCCTTGGGTAAGGCCGGCGCTGTGCCGGGGATCGCCCCGATCAAGACCGACCGCCTCGGGGCGGGGGAACGCACGCCCTGGTGCAATCTCACTCCGATGATTTACCAGGATTCGGGGGCCATGCTGCACATCACCGCCCGCCATGCCTACACCGAGTATGCGGATGGGTTGCGGGCCACCTTCGAGTTCGCCACAGCGCCGGACGAAACGTCGATCGTGCGGACCCTCACGGTGGACAACCGGCCGGGAACCGTGGCCATTTTCACCCCGCCCAATCTCCTGACAGCGGAAAACCTCGCGCTCCTCAAAACCGACCAGGAAATTGCCGATGCCACCGGGCAACTGGCTGATGCCCATGCCTGGCCAACGCACGGGAAACCGCTCTCATCGTTTCCTTTCTTCGTCAGTGCGAGCATCGACAACAAGTTCACTCCGCCCGACGCGCGGGTGCTGGCACGGGAGAGGAAAACATTGGGCTATTTCGGCTTCACCGACAGCCATCTGCGCCATGTCGGAGGAGCCTGGCTGATGAAAAACCAGTCCTACTGCCAGCCAGATCTGGAGAAGATGCGCGCCAAGTTTCAAAGGGATGCGGCGTCCTTTTTTCAGGACGGCGGAAAAGTGGAAAACCTGGTGTTTTGTGAATTGACGGACGAGCCCACGGGACAGCCGCTCGAAGCCTGCTCGGCCGATCCTGCCTACGGAGAGGCCTTCCGCTCCTGGCTCAGAGGATTGGGAATGGCGCCATCCGATCTGCTGGTGGGCAGCTGGGACGAGGTCAAGATCGTGACCGGCGAACAAAAGAGGGAATATCCCGCGCTCTATCTCTACTCCCAGCGCTTCCGGACCCGGGCCTTGGGGGACTTCATGGCGGTCCAACGCAAACTGGCGGAAGAGGCTTATGGGGGGAGGTTTCCCGTGCTCGCCAACTTCAGCGATGGGGCGGTCTACGGGGCCAATTTCTGCCTGCAGGGCGTGGACTACTTTGAGTTGCTCGATTCGCCCGATCAGAATGCCATCTGGGGGGAGGACTGGGCGAACGGAGCCTCCTCCTATCAGTGCGCCGCTTTCAATGTCGATCTGATGCGCGCCGCGGCCCGGGAACGGGGGCAGGTGATCGCGCATCATCTGGTCGCCCATGCCGGACGCAAAAGCTGGGATATCAAGCTCAAGGCCACCAGCGAAGTCGCACGAGGGGTGAAAATTTTCAACAATTTTTGTTATGGGCCGACGTGGGCAACGCATGAGGGAGGTCCCTACTGGCGGAGCCATGTCTGGCAGGGCAAACCAGAGACCTGGACCGCGAATGCCGCCATCACCCGTGAGATCGGCGCCGTGGAGGACCTGCTGCTGCCCGCGATGCCGGCGCCGGCGGAAGTGGCCCTGCTCTACAGTTCTTCGAGTGACGCCTGGACGGTGGATCGGAGCTTTGCCAGCGGCTTCGACCGCATGCACACCTGGATGGCCCTGGCGCACGCCCAGGTGCCGGTGGATGTGGTGGCAGAGCGCCAGGTGGAACGCGATTGTCTCAAGGCCTACCGTGTTTGTTATCTGTCCGGGCCGAACCTCACCCGGGCGGCGGCGGAGAAGTTGAAGGATTGGGTCAGGGCTGGCGGAACGCTCTGGCTCACCGCCGGCGCCGCCGAGCGGGATGAATTCGACCGGCCCATGGCGGCGCTTGACGGGATCCTTCCCGCCAAGCGGGGCCCGACGGAGGAGTTCCAGCCTTTCCGGTCCTCCGGGCGTTACCTGGCGACTCTGACTGGCAAAGACACGGTGGCGTGGAAAGAAGGACAAGCCCAGGTGCTGTCGGTCCGGCAACCACTGGAAGCGATGCCGGGTGCGGAAACCATCGCCACCTTTCAGGATGGGAGTCCGGCCCTGGTGCGGGGCGGTGCGGGTAAGGGAACGGTGTTCTGCGCCGGATTTCTGCCGGCCCTGAGCTACATCAAACCTGCACTGGAAGCCCGCAACCTCCTGCAGAAGAAAGTTGACGAGGGCACGCCCCTGGCCGGTGCGGAAGTAAGCGTTTCTCACCTGCTGGAACGGAGCAGCAATCCCTGGCAATTTCCCGACGCTGTCCGTGATCTGATTCTGGGTCCGGCGCGTCAGGCCGGAGTCAGGCCTCCGGTAGGGTGCAGCCAACCGCTCGTGGATGCCCCTTATCTGCCAGGAGATAAAGGCATCCTCATTCCACTGGCCAATTACACGCTCCAGCCCATCGAGGAACTTGCCCTGCGGGTCGCTGTAACCCGGCCAGTGGCGCGAGTGGAGTCCGTGCTGCGCGGGGAGATTGCCTTCACCCAACCCACGCCCCGGGAGGTCAGGTTCTCACTGCCCTTGGACAACAATGATTTCGTGGTCCTCCGGTTCCATTGAGAGGCCCTGAAACGGGAATCAGGGGGTGGCGAGCGTTTCCAATTGGGGGATGTCGAAAGATTCCAGCAGGCCAAAGCAGAACAACTCGGGCTTTTCGGAGACGGTCCAGTTGAAGCGGAGGATTTCCTGAAGCGATTTCAAATGTTGCGTGGGATGCCGTGGACCGATGGCGGCGGGATTCATGGCGGCGGCGACGAGCCCGGCCAGACTGGTGCGGGGCCCCAGGGAGCGGAGCGCGGGGAGGGCTCGGAATTGTTCCCGGGCCCAACGCGCCGCCGCGGCGATCTGTCCGGATTCGATGCCCAGGGCCCGGTCTCCCACGGTGGCCACGAGCAGGGCATACAAATAGGTGCGTCCCCCCATGGCGGACTCCCCCAGGGTGAAGGGATCCACCGCGAGAACGCGCTGCCCGGCGGCAAGGAGGGCCTCGGCTTCGGCTCCGGCGCTCTGACGGCCTTCGTCGGCGAGCAGCAGGGTGGTGCCGACCGGAGTCCCCCGGGTCAATTCGGTGACGGGGACGCTCCAGGTGTCGGAAAGGCGAAGCGTCCAGAAGACCGCGTTCGTGCCGTCGCGGGTTTCCGCCCCGGTCTGCTTGGCGACGACGGTGAAGTCCTGGTGTTTCACCAACCGGCCGAGTTCTTCGCGGGTCGCGGACCCTGACTTGCGGGGAAGTCCCTGACTGGCCGCGAGGGCGAGCTGGTGGAAATCGAGATTGGTTTCCGGCAGGGGCACGTCGAGCTCCGGACGTCCCTTGAGTTCGCCATCACAGGGGATTTCGGTGGCGTCGAACGTGGCGTCACCCGGAAAAAACACATCTCCCACCATTTGGTAGAAGGCCTGGCGGTTGTCGATCTCGTAATTGTGCGTCCCGGGATCGGTGTTGATGTGCCAGCGCAGGCGATCGGGTTGTCCGTAGAGTTTGAAGACAGGTTCCGCGGCGTCGAGGAGAGGTTGCAGGGCATGGTCCGCGGCGAAACAGCAATTGTCCTTCGCATTGAAAGTGAGCAGCGCCGCCCTGCCTCCGAGCATGGCGGTGAGGTGGGCGTAATCCGCCACCGTGGCGAGGTCGTTCGGCGTTTGTTCCGAGTCGCCCAGATCACTGGGGAATTCCGCCCGGGTCCGGAAACTCGAATATCCCGCGACGGGATTGCAGAGGGTGACCCGCGTGTCGAGAGAGCTGATGGTGATGGTCTGCCAGCCACCACCGGAGAGGCCGCTCACCGCCATCCGGGAGGCGTCCGCATGCGGCAGGGCGAGCAGGAGATCGATGCCGCGCGACATGGCAAGATAGTGGGGCGCCAGACCGCTCACTCCACAGAGATCAAGCTGGTTCATGCGGGCGTGGGTGAATCCCTCCCCGCGCAATTGTCCCATGCCGATCCATTCCACATTAAGACAGGCCACGCCGCGTTTCGCGAGATTGATGCAGCGGATCTGCTTGTAGGTGGCGGCTTTGCCGGTGCCATCATGGCCGTTCACCGCGAGGTAGAGAGGCATCCGATCCGGGGTTTTTTCCGGATGGTAGAGCAAGGCTGGAATCCAAAGTCCGGGCAGAGCCTCATAGCGTACTTTCCTAATGTGGTAACCGGGACCTCCTTGGAGCGTCTCCTGCCACTCGACTTTGCCCGAAGTGTCCCGCCATTTTCGGGCGGTCTCACCGCGGAACACGATGTTTTCCAGCACGTCCTGTCGGGTCCGGGTGGCGAAGGCCTGCCAAGCCGCGAGCGTTGTCAATGCGGGCAGGGCGGGTACTTTCTTCCCGCAGTAGGTCTGGGCTTCAACGACCGGGAGCCCGGGTGTCAGGATCGGCTGACGCAGGAGTTGGTCCACCGCCGGGACCGGCGCAGGCACCTGTTTGCCCGGCTCCTCGCCGATGGCTGGAAAGGTGGCAAGAGCGAGAACAAGCGTGCGGCAGATTTTCATGGCTGGAATGGATGGCCCCTCCCATTTCACTGGAAGCCTCCCCCGCTGTCGAGGAGAATCTCCTGCCCTCGACTCTCTCCAGGCGGGGTGAGTGGTGAGGGGACGGAGCCGCAACGGCTTTCCGGTCTTGCCACCCGCTCTCCGACATGGCAGGAATATCCCCCGACCGAGTCTCCCCCAAGGAACTTCCCCCGCGAGATCATGATCCCGACCCGCACCCGTTATGTCGTCGTTGTCTTCATGGTGGTGCTCGCGATGATCACCTATCTCGATCGCGCCTGCATCGGGGCGATGGCCCATCTCATTCGTCAGGATCTCGGGCTCTCGATCGATCAGATGGGCACGGTGTTCAGTGCCTTTGCCCTGGCGTATGCCATTTTTGAGATTCCCACGGCGTGGTGGGCTGACCGGCGGGGGACCCGGACCATTCTCACCCGGATTGTGGTCTGGTGGTCGGTCTTCACGATGGCGACAGCAGGTGCGTTCAACTACGGATCCATGCTGGTCATCCGCTTTCTCTTCGGCGTCGGCGAGGCCGGGGCCTGGCCCTGTGTCGCCCGGGTCTTCTCCCGCTGGGTGCCGCTGCGGGAACGGGGAACCATCAAGGGCATTTTCTTCGCGGGGGCTTACACGGCCGGGGCGGTCACGCCCTTGCTGGTGGGGGTTCTGATCTCGGAATGGCACGTGCCGTGGCGCGCGATTTTTGTGGTCTTCAGCCTGACTGGTTTCGTCTGGGCCGGCATCTGGTACCGCTGGTTCCGTGACGATCCCGCGGGGCATCCGGCGGTGAACACGGCCGAGCGGGATTTCATTCTCCAAGGCCGCCACGTGGATGCGCCTCTTCTTCGGGGGTGGAGTTACTGGAAACGTCTCCTCGGGCAGCGGAACATCCTCGCTCTCTGTCTGATGTATGTGCCCAACAGCGTGACTTTCTACTTCTGCATCACCTGGTTGCCGACCTATCTGCGGGAGTATCATCACTTTGAGAAAGCCGAGTTGGGATTCCTCGCCGCTCTGCCGCTGATCCTCAGTGTGGGCACGCAGTTTCTCGGCGGCTGGGTCTCCGACCAGATCACCGCCCGTCTCGGGCTCGCGGCGGGGCGGCGCCTTCCGGCGATGGTGGGGTATGCCCTGGCGGCAGTTGCCATTTTCATCGCGGCATCGGCCTCGGCGCCCCGAACCGCGGCGGTATTCATCGCCCTGGCGGCGGCCTCCTGCATGCTCACCACGGCTCCGGCCTGGGGGACGGTCCTCGACATCGGCCGGGAGCATTCCGCGGTTGTCGGGGCCACGATGAACACCGCCGGGCAGATCGGGGCCATTTTCAGCCCGATGATCGTCGCCAAATCGGTCACCTGGTTCAATGACTGGAATTTCCCCCTTTTCCTCTTGGGAGGCTTGTTTGTGACCGGAGCCTTCTGTTGGTTGTTCATTGATCCCAACCAGCCGGTGTTTGCCAAGGAAGGGGAATGAGGCGGAGGCCTAAGCCTCCGTAAAAAGACGGCATCGCGGACTGTTCCTTTTCCTCCCCCGGCCCAACAATGCCCCATGGGAGATTCGCTTCCCGGAACCTGCATGAAATCCTCCTCACTGCCTCGTATTCTTCCCTTTCTCATCGGCGCGGTGTTTCCGCTCACTCCCCTTCGCGCCGGGGACTGGCCCACGTATCTGCGCGACAACGCCCGCGACGGAGCCACCGAAGAGTCGCTCCCGATTCCTCTGGCGCCCGCATGGTCCCTCGAACCACCCGAGCTTCCCCAGAAAGCCTGGACCGGACCGGACGGTCGGGTGATGGAGGGGATGAAAATACGCTCCCGGATGACCTTCGATGATGCCTTCCACGTGGCGGTCGTTGGCGGAAAACTCTACTACGGTTCATCGGTGGATCACCAGTTGCGATGTGTCGACCTGGCCACTGGGAAAACCCTCTGGACGTTCTTCACCGGAGGTCCGGTTCGACTCGCTCCCACGGTGTATGAAGGAAAGGTCTATTTCGGGTCGGACGATGGTCAGGCATACTGTGTCGGGGCGGAGGACGGCAAGCTGGTGTGGAGCCACCGGCCCGGTCCCCGGGACGAGCGCATTCTCGGACGCCAGCAGATGGTTTCGCGTTGGCCGGTCCGCACTGGCATCCTGATCCATCCCGATGCGGAGCATGGCGCGGTTGCTTATTTCGGCGCGGGCATTTTTCCCCATGAGTACGTCTATCTGGCTGCGGTGAAGGCGTCCGACGGCAAGCCGGTCTGGCAGCTCGACAACATCAGCGAAGACAATGCCGAGCGGAACGATCTCTCACCTCAGGGCTACCTTCTCGCCCATGAAAACATTCTGGTGGTGCCCTCGGGGCGCAGTCTGCCCGCGGTGTTCGACCGCAGGACGGGGGAGTTTCTCCACAAGGACAAGCACGCCTGGCGCAGCACGGCGGGGGGCGTGGTGGGTGGCACCCAGGCGCTGCTGGCCGATGGGCAGATCTTTTCCTGGGGGGCGCACCACATTCTTGCCATGGATGAGAAAACCGGTGCCGTGGGGTATGGTTGGTTCGCCGGACACCAGTTGGCCATCTCCGGACCCGCGGCCTTCGCCGCCAACGGAACCGAAATCGCCCGGCTCGACCGGGAAGTCTATGCGGAGGCGAGCCGCGTGCGGCATACCCTCGAGGCCGACATGGCGGCCCTCAGCACCAAACTGCGATCCGCCAAAGAGCCGGACCTTTCGCGGATGAAGGCCGAGCTGAAGGAAAAGCAGGCTGCCTACGCCTCCCAGGGCGAGAAAGGCTATGTCTGGAAAGTGCCTTCGACGCATGAGGCGCAACTGGTCGTGGCGGGCAACCAGCTCGTTTCCGGCGGGAAGGACGAGGTGGCGATCCATGACGCCGCGACCGGCAAACTTCTGTGGCATGCCGCGGTGGATGGCGAGGCCCGGGGACTTGCGGTGGCGGATGGACGTCTCATTGTCAGCACGACCAAGGGCGACATCATCTGCTTTGCGCCGGGAGAGTCCGGGAAATCCGAAGCCCCGCCGTTGGCGGCTCCGTCCAAGGATTCGCCGTTTCCCGTGGATGGCTTGACGCAACGCTACGCCGATGCCGCCCAGGCCATTCTTGATGCCACCGGAGTGAACAAGGGATTCTGTCTCGTGCTCGGCAATGAGCAGGGCCGGCTCGCCTGGGAACTTGCGAACCGCAGCGAATTGGAGATTTATGCGGTGGAGTCCGATCCCGTCAAAGTTGACGCCGCGCGGAATCTTCTGGGCCGGACCCATTGGTATGGCAACCGTATTTCGATCCATGGCGGTGATTTGAATGCCCTGCCGTATCCCAACTATTTCGCCAACCTGGTGGTATCCGACACCCTGGTCCTGACAGGGGCGCTGCCCGCCGGGCTTTCGCCAAAGTCGGTCGCCCGTCATGTCAAACCGATCGGCGGGCTGGTCTGTCTCGGGCCGGGCAAGACCGCCGATCTTCACGCCTGGCTGACGGGCATGGATCTCGAGTCGCAAGGGGCGAAGCTCAGCGAGAGCGGGGACTACGCTCTGTTGCAACGCGCCTCCCTTCCGGGAGCCGGGAGTTGGTCCCATCAATATGGGGAAGCCGGGAACACCGCCTGCGGATATGACTACCGGGTCAACGGCAATCTTGGGGTGCTGTGGTACGGTGATCCCGGTGAAGGGCAGATGGTCAACCGCCATGATGGGGCCGTCGGTCCTCTCGCGATCAATGGCCGTCTCTTCGCCCAAGGGGAGGACCGCATCATGGCCTACGACGCCTACAACGGGAGGTTCTTGTGGGAGCGCGAAAATCCCGCCTCCATCCGCACCGGGGTGTTCCAGAATCAGAACCCGGGAAATCTGGTGGCGAGTGATGACAGCTTGTTCTTCATGGAACGGGACAAGTGCATCCAGTTGGATGCCGCCACCGGCAAGGAGCAGGCCGCGCACCTCCTTCCTGAAGGGGCCCGTGATGGCACCCATCAGTGGGGCTTCGTGGCTTATCAAAACGGGATCCTTTACGGCACCGCAACGGTCCGTGAGGAGCTGGAGCAGAAAGATCGTCGCCGGGGTCGCCGCACGGAGGATTCGACAGACGGCATATTCGCGATCGACGTGGCCACCGGCAAGCATCTCTGGCATTACAAGGGCCAGACCATCGAACATCAGACCGTGGCGGTGGGGGATGACGCGGTCTATTTCATCGACAGCACCATCACCGCGGAACAGCGGCAGGCCATCCTGCTCCAGGACAAGGCGCGCTACCAGAATCTGAAGCCGGAGGAGGCGGTGAAAGCCGAGGCCGAACTCAAAAAGCAGGACCTCCGTCTCGCGGTGGCGATCGACTCCCGGACCGGCAAGAAGCTCTGGGAACAAGCGGTCGATGTCACCGATTGCAGTGAAGTCGGAACTGGCGGAGGCAAGCTGACCCTGCTGTTCCGCAACAATGTACTGGTGTTGTGCGGGGCCAATGCCAACGGCCATTACTGGCAGCAGTTCCTCTCCGGCGAATTCTCTCAGCGCCGACTGCTCGCGCTCTCCGCCACTGATGGCAAAAAAATGTGGTCCAAGGACGCCAATTACCGGCATCGGCCCATCATCGTGAGCGACGAGATCATCGCCGAGCCCTGGGGATTCGACCTCTACACCGGCAAGCAAAAGACGCGCAAGAATCCGCTCACGGGGGAGGACGAAGCCTGGAGTCTGATGCGTTCCGGCCACCATTGCGGCATGCTCGCGGGCAGCCCCAATCTGCTCACCTTCCGCTCCGGTTTTACGGGATTCTATGATTTGAAAGAAGACGCCGGGACCCAGCATTTCGCGGGCCACCGGACGGGGTGCTGGATCAACGCGATTCCCGCCAACGGGCTGATCAGCATTCCGGAGTCCAGCGCGGGATGCGTCTGCCTGTTCTCCATCTCCTCGACGATAGTGATGGAACCGCGCGAAGACCGGGGCGATTGGGCCATCTTCAGTTCCACCGGGGCGAAAACCCCGGTCAAAGAAGCGGCTTTCAATCTCGGTGCGCCCGGCGACCGGCGTGATCCGGAGGGACGTATCTGGCTGGCCTATCCACGACCCGCACCGGAGCGCGATACCGGGCTCAATCTGGCGCTCGATTTCGCTCCTGCGTTCGTCAAGGGAGGCGGATGGGTTGCGCGGAGCACCGATGCCGCTGCGGTCGATGTTTCGTCCCAAAAAGGGGCCGCACCCGCTTGGGTCTACACCTCGTGGGCCAATGGGCTGACCAAAGCGAGTCTGCCGTTGCTCGGGGAAAATGATCCTCCCGCCACCTACCGTGTCCGGCTGCATTTCGGCGCTCCCGGCAAGGATGCGGCCGACTCTCCCGCCGGTGCCCCCCGGCATTTTGCGCTCCGTCTGCAGGGGAAAACGGTGGCCGAAGACATCGTCGTTGCCAACGGATCACCTGCCGCCAAAGTGCTGGAGTTTGACAACATAGAAGTCACCCGCACTCTCGACATCGAAGAAGAGGCCGCTCCGGGAACGGCTTCCTCCGCGGACCATCTCCCGGTGCTCAATGGCGTGGAAGTGGTGCGCCAGAACTAGATTCCCCCTTCTTTCCGCGTTGTCCACCCTCTCTCCGCACCATGAACCGACGTCAGTTTCTTGCCGCCACAGGGGCCGTCGGATGGTGCCTCCCGACTGGAGGCGCGGCTGAAGAATCCGGTCTGGTGGCCTCCATCAAAAAGGAAGTTCTGTGGCGGAACCGGGATGGCACAGGCACGACCTGGTTTCATCCCCGGGCCTGCCTGGTGGATGGAGAGGGGGGAAAGCCTTTCGTTTTGATGACCCTGCAAAGCATCCGGGGGTCGGACTTTTTCGGTCCGGTGCACTGGACCCGTTCCCATGATCTCGGCAAGACCTGGAGCGACCCGGTCCCCGTGCCCTCCCTGGGCCGGGTGCCGATGCCCGGTCATGAGGGATTGGAAAAGGGCGTCTGTGACGTGGTGCCCCAGTTCCATCCCAAATCCAACACCACGTTGGCCATGGGGCATGTTGTCTTCTACCGGGGCTTGGCTTTTTCCCGGAAGGACCAACTGCCGCGTTACCCGGTCTACACGGTGCGACGGGCCGACGGCTCCTGGTCGGAGCAGCAAAAACTCGAATGGAACGATCCCCGGGGATCGTTCATCTACTCCAACAACTGTGGACAGCGGGTCACGCTGCCCGGCGGGGACATCCTGATGGCTTTCACTTTTGGAGCGACCGAGGCCAACCGGCAGGTTGCCGGGGTGCGTTGTGGCTTTGATGGCGCCACGCTCACCGTGCAAGAAGTCGGCCCCGCGATCTCAAATTCCAAAGGGCGGGGGCTTCTCGAACCCTCCATCACCGGGTTCCAGAACCGCATTTACCTGACCATCCGGGCGGAGGACAACCGCGGGTATGTCTGTGTCAGCGACGATGGGCTGGCTTATTCCGAAAAGAAAGCCTGGGCCTGGGAGGACGGTGAACCTCTCGACCTGTCCACGACCCAGCAGCACTGGCTGACCCACTCCGAGGGCTTGTTTCTCGTCTACACCAGAAAGGAGTCGGGAAATCTCAAGGTCCCCCGTTGGCGTTCTCCCCTCTGGATGGCCCGCGTCGATCCCGTCAAACTGTGTCTTCTCCGTGACAGCGAGCGCGTCGTCCTTCCTTTGGTGGGGGATGGCCTGCTGAATCCCGATGAAGTGGCCCTGATGGGGAATTTTCACACCATCAATGCCTCCTCCTCCGAAAGTTGGGTCACCGTCGGGGAATGGATGCCCAAAAGAGAAGCCCGGGGGGATACCCTGTTGTCGCGGATCACTTGGTCCCGCCCGAATCACCTGGCGGTTCCCTGAGCTGCATCCGGGGAGATCTCTGTGACGCTCCGGCACCTTCTTGTGGGGCCCTGCTTGCCATTTGGATGGATTCGGCGAAGGTTCGTCCGACCTATTCACGCCTTTCCCCATTCCCGCATGACATGCCGTTCCGCCCTCCTGGGCCTCGCCCTGTTCGCGCCCGCTTTGGCGTGGTCGCAAAAAAGTCCCGAATCCAGAAAAGGGAAGACTGCCGTCGCCAAGCCGAAAACCGTGCAAATCGCCATGCGCGATGGATTGCGCTTTGATCCACCGCGTTTTGAATGCGCCCCCGGCGCCGACATGTTGATCAACCTGGCGAATCTCGATTCGACGGATCAGATGCACAATTTCGTTCTGGTGAAACCCGGCCAGCGCGAGGCCATCGTCAATGCGTCGCTGCAACTCGCCGACCAGGGACCGGCCCTGCAGTTTGTACCCCCCAGTGATGCCATTCTGGTCGCTTCCAAACTGCTCGCCGCGGAAAAAAAGGACTCCCTGAGAATGACCATGCCGTCGGAACCGGGAATTTATCCCTACATCTGCACCTTTCCGGGACACGGATTGATCATGTATGGCGCGGCCTATGTCGGGGTGAAAATGCCCCCCCTGAAGGAGGATCCCAACATCCCCCCCACGGCGGCCCAGACGTTTGTGGCCGGAGGCGGGAGGCGTCCCTTTGTGCAGCGCATTTTCATGCCCGACTGCGGTCCGGCGGCCATCGCCATCGCCCTGCCGGGAGAGTGGAATGCCTGCTGGGATGCCGGGCAGTGCCGGCTGCGGTATGTTTGGAAAGGGGAATTCATCGATGCGACCAAAAACTGGGCCGGCAGCGGCCGCGATCTGCCGGTCCCCGGTGGCAAGCCCGTGTGGTCTGAAGCCGGGGACCGTTTCCCGATTCGGCTTGGAAAAGCGGACGCTCCTCCGCCGCGGGTCAAATTTCTGGGCTACACACTGCGCCAGGGATTGCCCACGTTCCGCTACACACTCGACGGGGTTCTGGTGGAGGAGACCTTGGGGGTCAATGCCGCAGGCAATGTGACCAGAAGCTTTGGATCCCGGCAGGCAAGTGTTCTGCCTGTGGCGGGTGTTCCCACCCAGGGGGAGGAAGGCGAATGGCACTGGTTCGGCAACAAGGACGAAGGGCTGGTGCTGACGCTCCTGAAGGCCAACCTCTGATCCTCCACCGTCCTTCCTTTTTTGTCATGAAACTCTGTTCCGTCCTGCTTCCATTCTGCCTGCTCGCGATCGCGTCGCCGGGCGTGGCCCAACAGCCGAAGCCCGATTCCGTGGAGGCCTGCTACTCCATTGGCAAGCTGATCATGCCTCCCGGCGTGGCGCCCGAGGTCGGAGGACTCGATGCGATGCCCGACGGGCGCATCGCCGCCTGCTTTCACCACGGTCAGGTCGGGATCTACAATCCCCAGGACAAAACCTGGCAGATCTTTGCCGAAGGTCTGCACGAACCACTCGGGATTCTCGTCGAGAATGCGGCGAGCATTCTGGTCATGCAGCGTCCCGAACTGACGCGTCTGCGTGACACCGACGGGGATGGGGTCTGCGACAGTTATGAAACCCTCTGGGACGGCTTCGGCCTGAGTGGCAACTATCATGAGTTTGCCTTTGGCCCGGTCCGGGCGCCGGACGGCAAACTGATCGTGTCGCTCAATCTCGCGTCGCAGGGAGACACCGTCTTCAAGGAAGTCCGCGGAGAATTCAGCAGCATCGGGGTGCCCCGGGAGAAATTCTACACCGAATGGAAGAAGGTCGGGAAAGACGTCGGGCGGATGTATTCCCGGGTTCCTTTCCGGGGCTGGGTGGTCAAGGTGGATCCGGAGACTGGAAACGCCGAGCCATGGGCCTGTGGCTTTCGTTCGCCGGACGGGATCGGTTTTGATGCCCGGGGGAATCTCCTGGTCGATGACAACCAAGGTGACTGGCGGGGGTCCAGTGAATTGTTCGTGGTCAAAAAGGACGGGTTTTACGGTCATCCCGCCAGTCT
The DNA here is from genome assembly GCA_024233005.1 of Akkermansiaceae bacterium. GTDB lineage: Bacteria > Verrucomicrobiota > Verrucomicrobiia > Verrucomicrobiales > DEV007 > JACKQE01. The sequence goes on from JACKQE010000011.1 coordinate 33,454, forward strand.
GGTCTGGCGACCGGACTGGGATGGCAGAGTTCCTTTGGAAGTGCCGGTTGAGGATCTTGACCGGCTCCGGACTCCGGCGGCGGTCTGGTTTCCACACGGACACTTCGCGAACTCCCCGACCCAGATCGTCCAAATTCCCAAAAGCAACGCCTGGGGGCCCTTTGCCGGCCAGACGATTGTTGGCGAGATGAACTCACCCAAAATCCTCCGGGTTCTGATGGAGGAAATCGACGGCGTCTGGCAGGGGGCCACGGTGAACTGGATGCAAAGCGATGCCTTGAAACGCGGGGTGCACCGCCTTGCTTTCGTCGACGATGTGCTCTACGTCGGCAGGACTCATTTGTCCTGGGCCGGAGGCGAAGGGATTGGCACGGTGGTGCCGACCGGCAAGGTGCCCTTTGATATTCTGGACATGAACATCACCCCCAAAGGATTCCGTTTCACGTTCACCGCAGAACTGGATGAGAATTCCGATACCGCGGAACTCTGGGGAGGCGAGCACTACACCTATCTTTACCACAAGGATTATGGCTCCCCCCAGACTGACAAGGATGCCATCGAGGTGGAGAAGATCACGATCGGGGATGACCGGCGGAGCGTGGAGGTGAAACTCGGCGCCTGGGTTCGCGACCACGTCTATGAGTTTCGCTTGGACAAACTCAAGTCGGTTGACGGCAGATCCTTGCTGAATCCTCGCATTGCCTACACCGTGCGTCGGGTTCCCCATTGAGATCCCCAGGGCTCACGACAGATCCGGTAGACGCATCACCACTTCCAGCCCCCGTGGGCTGCGCAACGCCGCCGAGACCGTGCCATCGCAGGCTTCGACGCAACGTTTCACAATCGCCAATCCGAGGCCGCTCCCGCCGGAATGGCGGCCCCGCGCGGCTTCCGGGCGGTAGAAGGGTTCGAAAAGCCGCGGCAGCGCCTCCGGAGGCACTCCCGGCCCCTGGTCGGTGACGCGGATCAGAGTCTGCCCGTCCTGTTGGGAAATCGCGATCCGGATGGGTCCTGACGCTCCGGCATAACGGACGGCATTCCTTAGGACATTGCCCAACGCCCGATCCAGGGCGCCGCGGAGAGAGGTGACCTTCGCCCCCTCGGGGACCGAGCGGGAGACCTCCTGACCCCCGGCTTCCCGGGCCACCACTTCCTCAATCAGGCCGGGCAGGTCGATCTCGACGCGGGGCTCCTTTCCGGACAAGGTTTCGGCCTTGGAGAAGGCGAGGATTTCCTCAACGAGGCGGGCCATGTGCTGGAGTTCCGCGTCTATTTTTTCCAGGTAGGTTTCCTGTTCCGGCGTTCCCCGCTGTTCCAGCACGCCCAAAGCCATCTGCATCCGCGCAATGGGGGAGCAGAGCTCATGCGCCACATCGCTGGTGATCCGTCTTTGCTGGGCCACATAATCACCGAGTTGTGCCGCCATCGCATTCACCGAGGTCGCGAGTTCTCCCAGTTCATCGGAACGCTGATCCGGCACCCGGACTTCGAACCGGCCCTTGGCCACTGATCGGGCCGCTTCGTTGAGACGACGGATCGCGCGGGTGATGCCACCGACCAAGGGCAGCCAAACGAGGGCGGAGAGCGCCAGTCCTCCCGCCGCGAGCCAGATCCAGGGCCAGGGATCAAAAAAGATTCCTCCTCCGCTGAGGGTTTCGGAAATCATCACCAGCGTCAGGGAACGGCGTTCTGGTCCTCCGCCATGGGCGAGGGAGAGATGGATGCCGGCCCAGTAGCGGGTGGGGTGGTCGGAACGCATCATGAAGCGCGGCTTGGGGGGGGCGTCATGGGGCGGACGCGCCTCCCGGGGCTTCGGTTTGCGGTCTCCCCGGGGTGGGGGAGGCAGGTCGGAGGCATTGCGCTTGTCGATGAGCTTGATGCGGACTTCGGGGGGCACCTCACTGACCGACCCGAGCACCTGGCGGCCATCATTGCCATACAAGGCCAGCGTCAGTCCGGTGGCGGCGGAATAACGTTCCAGGATCGCCGCCCATTGGTCCTCGGGGGTGGCGCGGCATTCCTCCGTCAAGTCCTCCGCGAGGTGCTCGATGCGGTCGCCTCCCGGTCCGGCCAGCATCCAGTCCAGGCTGAGACGAAACTCCAGGCGCAGGAAGAGGATCCCCAGGACGGCGAGCAGCAGCAGGTTGGCGAGGAACCAGAACAACACTTTGCCATAGAGCGGCAGACGGATGCGGGCCATGGGCGATCAGGGATGCGGGGCGAGCAGTTGGTATCCATAGCCCCTCACCGTTTTGATGAAGGTCGGGTTTTTCGGATCATCGCCGAGTTTGCGGCGCAGGGTGGAAATGTGCATGTCGATGGCCCGGTCGAAGACGTCCCATTCGCGGTCCGCGACCTCCTCGATGAGTTGTTCCCGCGTTTTGACCCGGCCTTTGGCCTTGGCGAGCGCGAGCAACAGACCATATTCGGCGGGAGTCAGGGAGAGGGCTTCATCGCCCAACACAGCCGTGTGGGCATCGGGATTGAGGCGGAGCGGGCCTAGGACGATCTCCTTCAGGGGAGCCTGCGGAACCATTTCCGAGACCCAACCGGCGCGTCGCACCACGGCCCTCAGTCGGGCCAGCAATTCCCGGGAGGAGAAGGTTTTCGGCAGGTAGTCGTCAGCCCCGAGTTCCAATCCCACCACCCGGTCCACTTCCTCTCCACGCCCGGTCAACATCAAGACGGGAACTTTGGACTGGGAGCGGATCCGTCGCAGCACTTCGAAGCCATCCAGATCAGGGAGCATCACATCGAGGATGACCGCGTGCCAGGACTCCTCGGTCGCCCGCGCCGCCCCGTCCTCTCCTTCTTGGGTGGAGGTGACCTCGAATCCCATCGGCCCCAGGTAGTCTGCCACCAGTTGGCAGAGTTCCGCGTCGTCGTCGATGACCAAAATGCGCATGATACCACTGTCAGCAGCGCTGCCCGGATTGGCCACCCTTTTTGCCAAATCCTGACAATTCTCTTCCAGGAAACCAATCCGTGCGGTGCCTCCCGGGATTGCCAAGTGCCCAGGTTGGGACAATGGTGCCAGCATGCTTTTCCGATCCCTGCTCTCGCTGACTCTGGGCGCCGGTCTGATCACCCACGCGGTGCCCGCCCAGGGGGAATCGGAACCTTTGATTCTGGCTCATTTCATGCCTTGGTATGGCTCGAAAGACAGTGGAGGCCGCTGGGGTTGGCACTGGACGATGGGCCATTTCGATCCGGATCGCGTGCGATGGGATGGGCGCCGGGAAATCGCCTCACACGATTACCCCCTCATCGGACCCTATGATTCCGGAGACTCTGATGTCCTCGAATGCCAGGTCCTGCTGATGAAAATCGCCGGCATCGACGGTGTCATCATCGACTGGTACGGGACGGCGGATTTCAATGATTATGCCGTGAACCACCGCAACACGGAGAGACTCCTCCCCTGGCTCAAACAGGCCGGTCTTAGCTTCGCGGTTTGTTATGAAGACCAATCCATCGCGCACCAAGTGGCAGGCGGGCGGCTTGAGGAAGCCGGGGCCGCCGGGGAGGGGGGCAAAACGTTGCAATGGGCGGAAGCACAGTGGTTCCGCGATGATGCCTATGTCAAACTGGATGGCCGGCCGGTGGTGCTGGTCTTCGGTCCGCAGTACTTCGAAAAATCCCAATGGGACGGAATAAGGATCGGATTGAAGACCCGTCCGTTGTTTTTCGGCCTGCCGCATTTGGCCCGGGAACGCGGAGCTGACGGCATTTTCTGCTGGCCCCCCGCCGAAGGTGGACGGGACCTGTCGCCGGACGAATGGCGCAATGGACTTCGCCGGATGTCAGAGCAGCGGTGGGAAGGCAGTCGGATGATTCCGGTCGTGTTTCCGGGATTTCGTGACATTTACCGGGAAGCCGGGTTGCATGCCAGCTATGGGAGCATTGCGGACCGGAATGGCGCGACCTTTTCCGAGACTCTGGATCTGGCACTGGCAGGTGGAGAGGCATTGGTGCAAATCGCGACCTGGAACGACTACGGAGAGGGCACGGTCATTGAGCCAACGAGATCCCATGGCTACCGGTTCCTGGAGCAGTTGCAACAGCGGCGAGGAAAAAAGGCAGGCTTTCACGCCGAAGATCTGCGCCTGCCGGTCCAGCTTTTCCAACTTCGGAAACGGTGCGGGGGCGAGCCGGCTGTGAGGGGTGAACTGGACCGGGTCGCGGGGATGGTGATTGCCGGAAATTGCCAGGAAGCCGGTGCGTTGCTTGACCGGATTTCCGCCCAAGCCGGAAAGCTCCCCGCCGTTTTCGCCGGGGAGCCGGGAGATCCGGACCCTGATTACCGTCTCCAGACCGATCTTCTCTACCGAAAGGGGGAAGACTTGACCGATGAGATCAAACTGCATTGCCGTCTCGACGTCTATCATCCTGCGGGAGGCACCCCTTATCCCACGGTGGTGTGGTTCCATGGGGGAGGATTGACGAAAGGCTGGCGATCCATTCCCTTGGCCCTGCGGAACCAGGGAGTGGCGGTGGTTTCGGTGAATTACCGGCTCAGCCCGGAGGGTGGTTCTCCCGCCCAATTGGAGGATGCCGCCGCCGCCATTGCCTGGACGGTTCAACACATCGCTGAATACGGGGGGGATCCCCGGGCGGTCTTTGTCAGCGGGCATTCCGCCGGAGGCTATCTCGCCACTATGACGGGCCTCGACAAACAGTGGCTGGCCCCGCACCAGGTCGATGCGGACCGACTGGCAGGTCTGGTGCCCTTCAGCGGCCAGATGATCACACATTTTCTGATCCGCGGGGAACGGGGATTCGGGGAGCAACAACCCGTGGTTGACGAAATGGCGCCATTGTTCCATGTCCGCAAGGACGCCTCGCCGATGCTGGTGATCACCGGGGACCGGCAAAAAGAAATGAGCGGACGCTACGAAGAAACGGCGTACTTCTGGCGCATGATGAAAGTGGCCGGTCATCCCGACATCAGCCTCCATGAGTTGCAAGGCTATGATCACGGGAGCATGCCGGAGCCGGCTTTCCCGTTGCTGCTGCAGTTTGTCCGGAGTCATCTGCCGAAGTCCCCCCTTCAGACAAAAGGCGACCGCTAGGGGAGGGGAGGGGACCGGAGATCGGTGCCGATTCTTTACACAAATCCGACAATTTCACCCATGGATGCTGATCATCCATTGACGGCAACCAAGGAGATTGGATCCGTTTCAATCAGGAGAATCCCATGAAAAGGTCCCAATCCCTGCTCGCTATAGTGTTGCTGTTGATGACTGCGCCGGTTTCCGCTCACCCTTGGAGCGCCGAAGGGGAAGACGGAACCCCCGTTGACCGTGAAGTGTTGCGGGCGCACATTTTCCAGGCATGGTTGTCTGGCCATGGCTTGTCACAGCTGCCTGTCGCCGCCTTGCTGCCAAGCAGTGCCGCCGGAGCGAACCATGCCGAAGTGGCTCCGGCCCAGGCGGCACCCTTTCAGAGGTTTCCAAAGCTGGAGTTGAGATGGGATCAAGACCATCTCTACATCGCCTCCAACGGAATGCCGGATCACAACATGATGGTAGGGATCACCGCCTGGCAGCAGCAGGTTCCGTTGCCGCAGGCCTACACTGGAGAAAATGCCTGGCGGATTCCGCTCCATCCGGTGCCCGCGAAAACCCCGGCCATGATCAAAGGGCGTTTTCTCCGCGGGGCCATTGCGCTCGGTGTCAATGGCATCCCAATTTTCAATCCGCAGAACAACCGGGGTGAAATTTCCCAGGAAATCGGGGAACTTGACCAGTGGGGCGGGCATTGTGGTCGCGCCGACGATTATCATTACCATGTCACTCCCTTTCACCTGGAACGTGTGGTCGGAAAGGGCCATCCTGTCGCTTATGCCCTGGACGGTTACCCGATTTTTGGTCTGACTGAACCTGACGGGTCTCCCGTGGGAGCCCTCGATGAATGCCACGGTCACGAAACTCCGGGGGTGGGTTACCATTACCACGGAGCCAGGGAGTACCCCTACGTCCTGGGCGGCTTCCACGGAGAGGTGATCGAGGCTGAGGGACAGGTCGATCCCCAACCACGCGCCCAGCCCGTGCGGGAAGCACTCCAGGCTCTCCGCGGGGCCGAGATCACGGGATTTGAGAACCCCTCGCCGAATGCCTACAAACTGAGCTACACCGTGGCTGGTGCAAAGCGGTCCGTGTCTTACCACATCAACGCGGACGGCACTTACCCGTTTGAATTTGACAACGGGGGCGGCGAAGTCGTGCAAGCAACCTACACGGCCCGCCTGGGTGGTGGCAGGCCGGGAGGACCCAGTGCGTCCAGAGAACGGGGCGAGGGAAAAGGAGGCCAATCGGGCGGAATGCGGCCCGGGGATCCCCCGCCACCGCGTCCTGAGGGAGAAGGTGCCCCTCCGCCGCGATCTCAGGCTCCGGTTCAGGGAATCCTCGATGTGAATGGCGATGGCTTTGTCACCGCTCAGGAATTTGCCGACCATGCCAAAGAAAATGCCAGGAAATCCGGAGCCCCGCTTGCCGACGCGATGGCGGAGGCCCGTGAAAAGTTCAGGTCTCTGGACCACAATCAGGACGGGAAACTGGACACTCCGGAACTCGATGAACTTGCGGGAAATGCGCCGCCTCAGCGAGCCCCCCGCGGCAAGGAACCGCCACCGCGCGGCGACAGGAAGGCGGCGCCCGGAGTGGGGCGGGGCGGCAAGCAGGAAGCCTTTGTGCCGCTGCCGGATCAGCCGCGCAGCAGTGATGGCCGGTTCACCCTGCTCAGTCCCGTTGTCGAAGATCTCACAGACTTGCCCACCGAGTTCACGGGCGATGGGGCCGGCATCAGCCCTCCCTTGGAATGGTCGGGAGCCCCGGCTTCCACCCGAAGCTATGCGTTGATCATGGATCATGTCGCTCCCGGTGGTGACAAGAAATGGTATTGGACGGTCTGGGACATCCCGGCCGACGTCACCAGCCTACCCCAAGACTCGCAATCCGTGGGAAAGACAGGCACCGGATTCAAAGGTGCCGTTGGGTATGAGCCGCCCCACTCGAAAGGGCCCGGCTCCAAAACCTACGTTCTTACGCTGTATGCGTTGTCCGCTCCGTTGAATCTCACGCAGGCCCCGGCGGAGGTGGACCGGGAGGTGCTGCTCAGCGCGATGCAAGACAAGGTGCTCGCCAGTTCATCACTGCGCGTCGTTCACACCAGCAGCGGCAGCGCCGCGGGGACTGGCGGGGAACAACGCCCGGAGGCCCCGGGATCGATGAAAGAACCTCCACCTTCTCCTCCGTTCGGCGGCGATCGTCCGAAAGGTCCCAACGGACCCGGTGGCACAGGAAAGGGCAAGGGCAAGGGCAAGGGAGGCCCCGACCAGAGCGGACTCATCAAGCCAAGCATTGATGACACGATCAAGCTCAACGTCTACGCTGACAACTGGTTCATGCTTTACGTCAATGGCCGCCTTGTCGCGGTCGATCCGATTCAGTTCACGCCGCACAATGTCGTGAGTGTGGATTTTCTCCCCGAGTATCCCATGACCATCGCCGTGCTCGCCAAAGACAACGCTGATCCCAAGACCGGTATGGAATACGGCACCAACATCGGGGACGGGGGATTCATCCTGAAATTCGGTGATGGCACCGTGACCAACGCCACCTGGAAGGCGAAAAATTTCTTCCAGGGTCCCCTCAACAGTGACAAAACCAATCCACGGGTGCGGCAGGAAGCGCTACCTCCCGACTGGTGGACGGTGGAATTCGATGACAGTTCCTGGGCCAACGCCAAGGAGTGCACCGTGGAGCAGGTCGATCCCAAACAGCCTTATTACGAAAGCGATTTCGAAGGCGCCAAGTTCATCTGGACAGAAGATCTCTCGCTCGACAACACCATCATTTTCCGGACCCGGATTGAAAAACCAGATTGGAAACCACGCTGGAACACCAAGCCCGATCTCGATGTGAAGGGCGCGCCGTTGCGGTGATTCCTGGCCAGTCAGAACCTGGGGGACCGTTATTGTTTGAGGTTCGCCGCACGGGATGAAATTGTGGCTTGCTGGTTTTAGGTCGGATCCACTTTCCTGCCGCGGCGCAACATCCAGGCGAATGGCTCCCAGAGCTGGCCGAGATAGCCCTTGGGCATTGGTTCGCAGATGCCAAAGTTCTCGGGATAGCGATCCTTCGGCATGTAGTAGGTGGCGAAGAGGATGTCCCACAACGGCAGCAGTCCGGCGAAGTTCTTGTCCCATGCCTCGCGGTCGCGCGAATGATGCCAGCGATGGAAGACCGGCGAAGCAATGACGCTCCGCAGCGGTCCGAAGTCCCAGTTCACATTCGCATGGAGGAAGATGGCGTAGAAGGTGAGGATGGGGGCACTGGTGAGCGTAACGGTGGGATTGTAGCCGAGGAGCAGCACCGGGGTCGCCTGCGCCAGCTTGTTCACGAAATCGTTCACCGGATGCACGCGCAGACTGCCCAGCCAATCGAGATCCTCTGAGCTGTGATGGACCGCATGAAACAACCACCATTTGCCGCGATGAAACAGGCGGTGGGTCCAGTAGGCGGTGAAATCGACGAGGACGTAGATTTGAATCGCCTGCAACCAAAGGGGCTGACGACTCAGTGGTCCATAGCCCGAGTAGTTCCCCAATTTCAATCCTTCGATCGAAGTCACTTTGGCCACCATCAAGACACCCACTGGCAGGATCAGCAGGATGCGAACGAACGGCTTCGTGAGCAAAATGGTGGTGAACCAATAGATCACATCGGTGAACCAACCCTTGCGAAGGATCGGCTGCGCACGATTGCTCCCGCGTCCGGCGATGCGCTCGATCACAAAGAAGATGACGGCCAGAATGAGGAGCGTGACGAGAACGCTGACGAACGATTTATCGGGTTTCATTAAAGGAGAACGTTGGAAGAAACGAGAGTGGTTTTGGATCTCGCTGTGATAACGGCATAAATACCAGCCTGGTAACGCGGTGGGTGGAATGTGATGGAATCTCAATGGGTTCCCGATTGGCACCGTCCCGAAGGCTTCGGCAGTTGGCGAACGGGGTTGTCGACTGCCAGAGGCAGGCCGCCCTCAGCCGCTGGAGGCAACTGACTGCACCTCACCCCTCTCCAGCCTCTCACCAATCCCCCCCACTCATCGCCCTCGTCTTCTCTCGCGTCGTCCGCGTACGCGCCGTCCACAAATCCCGGACCATTTGTCGAAAAGGCGCTCACGGCGGTGGATCGGAGGGAGAAACTGCTGATAATCTTGCGTGTGGAGGAATTTTATCATTTCGGCAACTTTCTGAGCAGTCCCTTCTTCAGGCGATACCATCGCTGCCGATCCCAGGGTGAGTTTGTGTTCCCAGTCATGAGTCCGAATTTTATGCTGGTGACACAGAATATGCTTGCAGAGACGATTGTCTTCATGCAATACAGATACAGATTTACTCATCCAACAGTATGAAACCACTTTTCGGCACGGTCTTGGGGATAGCTTTGCTGATGCTCTCGCCTTGGTCAAAGGCACAGGACGCCCCTGAAAGCAAAAAGGATGCGTCCCTAGTTCCCGCGCTGGAGGCGGCGATCAGCACTGGCAAGGTGGAGGAGGCCCGAGCGCTCTGCGGCAAGGTCATCCAACAGGAGCCGGACAACCCCTCTCACCAAGTCACTCTGGCCATCATTGAGGCCATGGCCGACCGGAAAAAGGAATCCCTGGCGGCATTGCAACAAGCAGTCGCGAAAGGACTCGCGGACTTGGAACCAATTTTCGAGAGCAAGGCCCTTGAGGAACTCAGGAAGGATCCCGGTTTCACGGAAGTGGCATACGGGGTGGCCCAAAACGCCATTGCCTTGCTGGAAAAACGGAACCCACCGAAAGCACCGGGAGCTCCCGGGAATGCGCCGAGTCCGCCGCCCGTTCCCCCTTTGCCGCCAGCGCCGACTCCGCCCCCCGTGCCTCCCTTGCCGCCGGCGCCGACTCCGCCTCCCGTTCCTCCCTTGCCGCCGGCGCCGACTCCGCCTCCCGTGCCCCCTTTGCCGCCGGCGCCAACTCCGCCTCCCGTGCCCCCCTCTTCCGCGACCTCTCTTCCAGTTGCCCCTGAGATTCCCTCCGCGCGAAGCTCTGAACCCATCCCACGTATTTCCTCGCTCCCGCCCCGTTTCGACGGTCCGCGCGAGTCCCGAATTCCAAGCGCCGGCGCTTCCCTGAACCCCAGCGGTGGCTCCTCGCCAGAGGGCACTTTGCCCAACGACGCGGCGACGTGGGAACAAAAAATTCAGGCCGTCGCAGATCAAATGGTGCCGGAAATGCTCCGAGCCACTCACGAGGGACGCTTGGACGAGGCGAGGGAGTTGTGCTGGAAACTGATCGGCATGCAGCCGACCGTCGCCATTCATCACGTTCATCTGGCCTGCGTCTGGTGCCTCTCGGGTAAGCGGGTCGAGGCTTTTGACGCGCTCCGTGAGGCCACAAAAAGAGGCTTTTCGGACCTGAAAATGCTGCAATCCAATCCCGACCTGGCTCTTCTTCGCAAAGAAGAGGACTTTTTCGGGGACATCACCTACCGCACCGCGATGAACGCGATCCAGAATAGCGTTTCCTCCGACGGGCAGGTTCCTGTTGCCCCGCCGGTTGAGTGATCTTGACACGGGAGGCCTGACTTCCGCGTTCCAGCCGGCCGGTCCAGTCACTCCCGTAGCTTCGGCATCGCCTCCCTAACCCTCATGTCTTGTGGCACCGTGACAATCGCTCCTCAGACCTTCTTCCGTTGCCAGCGAAAAGGGTTTGCGGCGTTGCTGTTGGCCATTGCAGGGATTTGGACATCCCATGGAGGTGAGGATGTTCTGACACTTTTCAAGCAGTTGGATTCCAATGGTGACGGTATTCTCAGCGGCACCGAGGCCAAGGGGTACCTTGACGGAGATTCCAACGGTGATGGCAGGCTCACGACAGACGAATTCTCGGACGGACTGGATATTGCCCGATTCAAAAAGCTCGACTCCAACCAGGACGGCTGGCTTTCCGGAAACGAGGCAAAGGGGCTCGAAGGTTACGATCAGGACGGCAATGGAGAAATCTCCCAGACTGAATATCAGACCCGGAATCAGCAACTTCAGGGAAAAATCCCCATGGCCCAAAAGGCGCCACCCGGACCACTGGAAGTAGCCGAGCGGATTCGCAGCTTCCAGGATATGGGACTCTCCCTCCTCGACCCCGAAGAAAATCCTCTGACGCTCCCAGAGGCGGAACTCCCCGCGTCAACGGAGAAAGTGACCTTGGCCGTGGATTCGAAAGGCCAGTTCCACGTAATGGTCCATTCCCGGGCGTCGGGTGCAAGTCCAACCCTTGTCTACCTCTTCTCATCCGACGGTATTCAATGGCGTGCCCTTGAGATGCCTTTGGATCGCGGTCAACAACTGAGAAAATCAGACACAAGACTGGTCATTGACAGTACCGGTCTTGTCCATGTCTTCTACACCCTGGAAGCGTCATCCAGCAGGCCAAGTGTCCGGCATGACGCCAGCCACACCCTCATGATGAGAACCGTGGGCAATGACGGATGGAGCGTGCCCCGAATGATCGGGTCAGAGGGAGGCACCTATGGCTACACCACGATGGTGGACACTGCCGGATCCCTGTGGGTGGTTTGGTGCTCATTCTTTCCCGTGGATTTGCCCAGCTCCCCGGGGACCATGGCACCCCATTCCGGCAGTTCCGCGGTGCGCTGGTGCCGGATCAGCGGTGGGGTTCCGGAACCACCCCTGGACGATCTTATCAAACCGGTTTCCATTCCCATCAACGGAGGCTACGACGTCGCGCCGGACGCCTACGAGGCTCCCTCAGGGTATATCGCGGGGGATGGAACTCTGCACTTGATAGTTGAAAAAGTAGCCAGCACGAGCAGTTCAGAGGAGGATTGCGGACTATGCTATCTCACTGGCGCGGGACCGCTCCGAATTCTTCCCTTCAGGTTGAACGGCAATGTGGCCCGGAACCGCTTTCGCGCGGCCCTGTTACCTGGTCCCACGCCCGGCAGCGATCTCCTTGTGGTGCACAATGATCCGGCCAGAAACGAGCGCATCTCAGTTCTCGGTTATTTGCTCGAAGGGGGACAGCCATCGGGAAACCCAACCGTTCTTTACACCTGCCCTTCCGACAAGGGAGCGTTCCTCTATCCGTCTTGGGTCAGCGAGGCGGTTTCACCCGGGGGACATGGGGCGGTGGCCTTCGCCTTCGGGTGGAGAGGGTTTGGCTACACTGAACCTATTGACGCTTACTGGGCAAGAACTTCATCAGGCCGATGGGCGACCTCCTTTGTGAACACCACCAGCAGCTGGTTGCGGGAGCGTCTGGTGGCGAACCACAATTCCCGTTCCTTCACCCTTCCCGACCCTCGTGTGTTTGATGTGAGCACCGCTTTTGGTCCTTCCGGGGAGTGTTACGCCATCGTCGCCTACCAGCGGCAGACTTGGGGAAAGACCATTCAGGGTATGGCCGAATCGAGTCGGAGCGAGTCCAAGGCATTTGCCATCCTGCGTTGGACCTTGCCGGGAGGATGAACCAGCTTGGAGGGGGATTTTTCAGCGCCCTTTTTAACGCGATTCGGGGCGGAGGGTGTCAACGGTTGGAGACACGGCCGAGGAACCGCCGACACTTGACGCCTGCCAGGAATGCCCCGCACGCCGTAAGGGATGGCAAGCGCGCTTGATCTGGAGGCTATTTTTCATGAGACTGCTCTTCATCCGACCGCGATCCGTCATCATTTCCCACCAATCTCTTACCATGTCCCGCCTGCTCTTCGCCATCCTTTGCTTCCTCGCGACTTCCGCGCCCGCCCAAACCACCGATCCCGGACCGTTCGTCGAAAAGGCGCTCGCGGCGGTTGGCGGGAGGGACAAGCTGCTGAAAATCTTTCGCATGGAGGAGATTTTTCATTTCGGCAACGCGCCGGAGCCCGCGGAGGGAAAGAAGCGCTCCACGCGCGTCTCCGTCATTGAGCAACCTTCGTTGTGGTGGATCGGGACCAAGGAGCGGGCCGTAGAACCCGCGAAGGATGACGTGAGGGCCTGGTCGTTGGACCTTCTCGTCGATCCAAAGTCGGTGATTGAGATGATTCCCGACCTTACCGACGAGGGCCGAGTCTGCTTCGGCCTCCAAATCAGCGGCAGTGTCGATCCCGCCATGAAATGCTATTTCGACAAGGAGACCAACCGCCTCAAGCGCCTCGACTGGCGTGCCGATTTTTACCGGTTCAGTGACTGGCGTGAGCACGATGGGCTTCACTACGCGGCCAAGACAATCATCCTCAAGCGCAAGGACGACAGCCCGTGGTTTTACCATGAGATTCTCTCCCTTGAGCGGCTTGCCAAATTGCCGGACGGGTTGGCGAGACCCTAACCCGGCTTCTTCGGGGTTGATCCCTCTGCCCAGGGGCTGAGGGGGCTCTCCTTGGTGGCGGCCCTCCTCCGCAAAGTGATCTGGTCTGGGTTCCCTCGGGTCGCAGGAAACCGGCCTTGACGGAACTCTGACAATTCCACGTCTCATTCCAGATGATGGCCTGACAACATCCGCCTAAACTGGCAGGATGAAAATACTGGTGCCCGCCATCCTGGTTTGCCTCACTCAGATGGCTTTCGCCAATGCACCGAACATCCTGTTCATCCTTGCCGATGACCAATCTTGGAACGGCACTTCCGTTCCCATGATCCCTGGCGATGCCAGCAGCGCCAGCCGGCAATTCCGCACGCCGAATTTGGAAACATTGGCGGCACAAGGCATGATCTTTTCCCAGGCTTACGCCGCGCATTGCAAATGCGAGTGCTCGAGGGCCTCTCTGCAGATGGGACGGACAACGACGACCCTGAATGCTCCAGACAAAATGTCGAGGTACTGGAGCGCCCCGGTCACCGATTCCTTGGCAAATTCGCTGAAGCGGGCGGATTCCGCCTACCGGGCCGCCCATTTCGGGAAATGGCAATGGTTCCATTCCCCGGAGTCCATGGGTTACGATGCGAGCGACGGAATCACCATGAATGAGGACGGCAACTCGACGGATCCTGCGGATCCCAAGCTGTCCTTCAGCCTGACGCGGAAAGCGGGGGATTTCATGACCGAGCAGGTCCGCAGCGGACACCCGTTTTTTCTCCAGATGTCCTACTACGCGGTGCATCCCGTGGGCCAGGCCCTTCCCGAAACCATGGCGAAATACCGGAATCCGGGAGGCGGTGGTGCTGGTGGTGGGCGTGGCGACAGGGCCATCCTGGCGGCCATGACTGAGGATCTGGACACTTGCGTGGGCGCGTTGCTGCGCAAGCTCGACGAACTGAAGATCGCCGAAAACACCCTCGTGATCTACACCTCCGACAACGGAGGTCGCACCGGACTGCTAAAGGGAGGGAAGGGGGACCTTGGAGAGGGAGGCTTGAGGGTGCCGCTGATCGTGAGGGGACCCGGCATTCCGGCAGGTAGTTTCAGCCATATTCCCGTGATCAGTTATGATCTCATCGCCACCGTGTTGGATTTTGCGGCGCCGGGCAGCCTGCCGCCCTCGGGGCAGGAAGGTGGCAGCTGGAAGCCGCTGCTGCTCTCGGGGGGCAAGGTCCCCGTGAAGCGGCCCATCGACCGCTTTGTCTGGCATCAGGCCGTGGAGATTGAGCATCCCCAGTCCGCCATCCGGATGGGCGACTGGAAGCTCTTGCATTACTGGGATACCCAAGAAACGCAGCTTTACCACATCGCGACGGATCCCGGAGAGGCGGAGAATCTGGCTTCTGAGAACCCGGACAAGGTTGCCGCCATGGGAAGTCAGTTGACCGACCATCTCCGGGCCGGTCTTGGTGAGGCCGCCTTTGGCACGTTGGAGAGGGGAGAAATGGCGCGCGACTCCGGACGCCCCCGTCCCAAAAGACCGGCACCGGTTCCCTAGCGCGGCCTGTTTTGGATTCCCATGACGAGACGCTGACAATTTTACCGAGACTTGGTGATGTTTGATTGACGTGGGAGTTTCACCTTGCCTGCATGAAAACGCCATTCCTGATCCTGCAATGGGGCCTTCTGGTTCTCCTCATGTCGTCCGGGTTGCCCAGCGAGGCAATCGCCCGACAGTCTCCCAATTTCGTGGTTATCCTCGGGGAAGCCCAAGGGTGGGCCTCGATGTCAGTGCCGATGGATGATCGCCATCCCGGGGGATCGAAAAGCGAGTTCATCCTCACTCCCCATCTGGACAGCATTGCCATGGCGGGGATTCGGTTTTCCGACTTTTACGCTGCTTCGCCCCGCTGCACCCCGACCCGGGCCGCCTTGTTTACGGGCCGCAGTCCGGCTCAGCTCCACATGACCTTCGTCGGAGAAGGAAAGCAGGAAGGGACGGTGAATTCTGGAGACAAGGTCATTCCCCCTCAGGGAACCTCCGAACTGCCGGCCGGAATCGCCACCATTGGAACGCTGCTGAAACAACAAGGCTATGCGACGGCCCATTTTGGAAAGTGGCATTGCGGCCGGGTAAGTCCGAGGGAACATGGCTTCGATGAAACAGATGGACCCAACAGCAACGCGGGGCCCGAGAATGTGGAGAATCCCAATCCCAAGCAAGGTTATGCCATCGCCGAGCTGGGCATGGATTTCATCGCACGCCAGGTCACGGTGGGGAAGCCGTTCTATCTGCAATTGTCCCAGTATCCCGGCAAAGGGCCGCTAACCGCCCGTGCCGACACTCTTGAGTCGGTGAAAGGACGTCTCGGAACGAGAATGGATGTGAACCGGATCGGGTTGGCTGCGGGAAACGAAGAGATCGACAAGACCATTGGCCTGGTGCTGGCAAAGCTGAAAGCGTTGAACCTGATGGGGAACACCTACATCCTCTACACCGCCGACCACGGGGCGCAAGGGAGGACCGCCAATGGACTGCTCAGCAATGGAAAAGGCACCGTTTGGGAGGGTGGCCTGCGGGTGCCCCTGCTCATCGCCGGGCCGGGCATTCCCGGAAGGACCTTCTCCCATGTCCGGGCCAGCACCGTGGACCTTCTGCCCACGGTGTTGAGCTTGGCGGGCCTGCCTCCCACCGCTCTGCCTGAAGGACTGGAGGGGGGCAGTTTGGTGAAAACGATCAGAGAAGATCCCGCCGCAGTTCCCGTCCGCAGCCGCGAAGAATTGGTGATTCACTTTCCCCATTATGACAAGGACGAGGTCGGTCCGGCTTCGGCCATCCTGTTCCGGAACTACAAGATGATCCGGGTCTATGAAACGGATGAGCGGCATCTCTTCGACATTCTCCAGGATCCCGGCGAGCGGACCGACCTCGCCATCTCCAGACCGGAAATCGTCAAGGCTCTCGACTCCCGGATGACTGAGTATCTGGCTTCCGTCAAGGCCGGTCTGCCCACTCCCAATCCTGACTGCGACCCCGCAGGGGAGCGGTCCGGTGACCGACGCGGGGGCAAGGGAGGAGGCGGTGGCGGCAAGAGAAAAGGAACCATGACTGCCGATCCTGTGGCATCCGAGACCGTCAAGCCATGAGAGCCCTCCCCGTCACCATTCTTACCTCCTCGGTGCTGGCCGCCTTTCTGGTTGTTGGTCAGGACACTGGGAAACCCCGCAAAGGGCCCGGAAACGGTGGCTCCGGAGAAGGCAAAGGCGGACCCGGAGGGGGAGCGGAGGTGGTGTCTGCGGTGGTCCCGGACTACCTGTACAACCTCTGGCTGTGCCGTCCGGAATCCGACTCCGTCACGCTCAGCGCGCTGGCTTGGGCGGAAATGGATGGGTTGGTTGAATACGGGAACGCACCCGACCACCTCGATCTGCGGGCGGGGCCATTCCCTCTGACCTCGGGTGTTCCCCGGGAAATCGTGCTCAAAGGGTTGTCTCCGAACACGGAGGGCTTCTACCGCTGGAATTACCGCCTCCCCGGGGATCCCTCCCCGAGACAGGATGATCTGCGGCGTTTCCACACCCGGAGGGCTCCCGGAAGCTCCTTCACGTTTACGGTCCAGGCGGACTCACACCTTGATGTCAGCACCGATGTCCGGGTCTATCAGCAGACTCTGGCCAACATGTTGGGAGATAAACCGGATTTCATGATTGATCTGGGCGACACCACGATGGTGGACAAATTCGGGGCCTTTTATTCCCGTGCCGAAAGCCAGTACCGTGCCCAGCGGTTTTACATCGGCCGCATTGCGCACAGCCTTCCGGTCATTCTGACCCTCGGCAATCATGATGGTGAGCTGGGATCACGCCTCACCGGAAAGCCCGACGCCATGCCGCTCTGGTCCGTGGGGATGCGCAAGAAGTACTTCCCCAATCCCGAACCAGGCGGCATTTACAGCGGGAATGACGCCCCCTTCGAGTCTGCCGGGCTGTTGCAGAACTACTGTGCGTGGGAGTGGGGCGATGCGTTGTTTGTCACCCTCGATCCCTTCTGGCCGACACGGGAAAGAAAGGGGGAAGAAAATTGGAGCATGACCCTCGGAGACGCGCAATACCGGTGGCTGGCCAAGACCCTTGCGGACAGCCGGGCCGCTTTCAAGTTCATCTTCATCCATCATCTTGTCGGTGGGTTGGGGCGTGACGTCCGGGGAGGAGTCACTGCGGCTCCCTTCATGGAATGGGGGGGCAAAAATGCCGATGGCACGGATGGATTCGCTCGGCACCGTCCCGGGTGGGACCTGCCGATCCACCGGTTGCTGGTGCAGCACGGCGTCAGCATCGTGTTCCATGGCCATGACCATCTTTACGCGAAGGAAGAACTGGATGGCATCGTCTACCAGGAAGTGCCCCAGCCCGGACACCCCACTGGAGGCACCCGCAGTGCGGCGGAATATGGCTACACTGGAGTCATTCTGGGAAGCTCCGGCCATCTTCGGGTGACCGTCAAGCCCGGCGAAGCGGCTGTCGACTACGTGCGGTCCGCCGTGGAAGGGGTGACCAAACCCGGGCTCGGCAATGGTTCGGTGGACCACCATTACTCTGTGGCTCCCCGGTCTTGAGGCAGGCGTTCATCCGGGAGTTGAAAAAGACCCCGGACCATTGTTGAGTGCCCGCGGATGGTCCGGTCTTGGCGCCGGTGGTCCACTTGTTCCAGCTCCCAGCATCATGTTCCGTTTTCCGTTGCTTCTCCTCGCCCTGATCAGTGTCAGCCTTCCGGCCTTCGCCGGGAACCGCATCATCTTCCTCGCCGGGGGACGCAGCCATGGGCCAGGGGAGCATGAGTTTTATGCCGGATGTCAGTTGCTGGCCCGTGCCTTGAACGAGCAAAGCGGGCTGGATGTCCAGGCCACGGTCATCAAAGGCTGGCCGGAGGATGACACGGTGCTCGACGGGGCCAAAACCATCGTCATCTACGCCGACGGCACCAGCGTGGTGGGCAAAGGCTGGGACAAGATGGATGCCCTCGCGAAAAAAGGCACCGGCATCATGTTCATGCATTATGCGGTGCATCCCTCTGCCGAGCAGGGGGAGAAATACTACCGTCCGTGGATCGGAGGGGCTTTCGAATCCGGATGGTCGGTGAATCCCCATTGGGTCGCCGATTTGCAGGCCCTGCCGGAGCACCCCGTCTCCCGGGGGGTGGATTCTTTGGTGGAGGCCCTGGATGAGTTCTACTACAACATGCGGTTCCTCCCCGACCGCAAGCAGGTGCTCGATCTCGTCACCGCCACCCCCACCCGTGAGCGCATGAAGCGCTATATCAACCTCTGGAATGAGCACGGGGTGGCCGGACTTGGGCAGAAGCAGACCCTGATGTGGGGCGTCGAACGTCCCGATGGAGGTCGTGGCGTCGGTTTCACGGGAGGGCATTACCACCGCAACTGGTCGATCGACGGTTTCCGCAAGCTCGTCCTCAATGCCATTGTCTGGTCCGCGGGGATGGAGGTCCCCAAGGAGGGAGTGAAATCGCTCCCTTTGACCGAGGATGATCTCAATGCCAATCTGGACGACAAAGGGCCGAGCAAGCCCCGCATTACTGTTCCCCAGCCTGGAGAGTTCAAGAAAATCCCGGCCGCAGAAATTCAGACCGAGCGAGAGAACGGGTTCGGGAAAGAACCTTCCAAGGTTGACGCCAAGACCCCGAAAAAGGAAGAGCCCGCCAAAGCCGCCGCCAGCGCTCCGGCGGCGAAACCGGTTTTCGAAACCAAGGTCCTCCACAGCACCAGCAAGCCCCGGCTGGTGCCCATCGATGTTGACCTCAAAGGTGCCAAGGATTTGTATCTGGTGGTTTCCGATGAAGGCGGGAAAAGCTGTGACTGGGCCGACTGGATCGGGCCCGTCTTGGTGATGGCCGATGGTTCCACCCAAGATCTCACTTCCCTTTCCTGGAAGGTGGCCACCGCCGGATCTGGAGGGGTCAAGAAAAACCAGTCCAACGTCGGCAAGCCGCTGCTCGTTGATGGCAGGTCCTATTCCAAGGGGATCGGCACGCACGCCTATTCCATGATTCACTATGCCCTTCCCGCTGGAGTGGCGCGCTTCACCGCCGAGGTTGCGATTGATGATGGCGGGATGGTTCGCGGGGGCAAACCGAGCGATGCCTCGGTGAAATTCCTTGTTTATACCGCGAAGCCGCCCGGAGCGCCGGAGCCGCCCAAGCCGATCGCGGACGATGGCAAGACGCTGGTTCCGACCGACATGTTCACCGTTCCGGAAGGTTTGGAAGTCACGGTTTGGGCGACTTCGCCCCAGCTCTACAATCCGACCAACATTGACTTCGATGCCGCTGGACGTCTCTGGGTGGCGGAAGGCGTCAACTATCGTGGCAAGGGGGGGCGCCGTCCCGAAGGGGACCGCATTGTGGTGCTCGAGGACACCACCGGTGACGGTAAAGCCGACCAAAGCATGGTCTTCGTGCAGGAACCGGACCTGGCCTCACCACTAGGAGTGGCCGTGTTCGGAGACCGCATCGTGGTTTCCCAGCCGCCCAACATGTTGGTTTATACTGACAGAAACGGGGACCGGGTCTTCGAATCCGGTGTCGACTCACGGGACGTGCTCCTGACAGGATTCAATGGCCGCCAGCACGATCACAGCCTGCACAGCGTCACCGCCGGACCGGACGGCCTCTGGTATTGGAACCAGGGGAACACTGGCGCCCAATTCACCGACAAATCCGGAAAAACCTTCCGCATGGGGAGTCCCTATCAGTTGCAGGACATCGCCGGTCAGCGGAGTGACGACGGTCATGTCTGGATTGGGGGATTCTCCGCCCGGATGAATCCTAACGGAAGCCAAGTCGCCATCATCGGCCACAACTATCGCAACAGTTACGAACAGGCGGTCACGTCTCTGGGCGATCTGTTCCAAAGTGACAATGATGATCCTCCGGCGTGCCGTGTCACCGCCGTGATGGAGGGGGGCAATGCGGGCTTCGCCTCGGCCGACGGGCAACGCTCCTGGGGTGCGGACAAACGTCCCGGACAGGAGACCCCGGTCGCGGAGTGGCGTCAGGAAGATCCGGGAACGATGCCCGCCGGTGACGTCTATGGTGGAGGCTCTCCCACCGGCGTGGCATTTTACGAGAACGGGGCTCTCGGTCCGGAATGGACGGGATTGCTGTTGGCGTGCGAGGCCGGCAAAAACGTGGTTTTTGGCTACCTTCCGAAACTTGATGGAGCCGGCTGGAAACTGGAACGTTTTGATTTTCTCACGTCGAACAAGGAGAAAGAGTTCGCAGGCTCCGACTTCCTGGGAGGAAAGCCCACCGGAGAACTGAAAACCCGCTTCCGCCCCAGTGATGTGACCGTCGGACCCGATGGGGCGATTTATGTGGCCGACTGGTTTGACGCCCGGGTCGGTGGTCACGGGACCTTGGACGATCGGACTTCCGGCACCATTTACCGGATCGCCCCCAAGGGATTCAAATCCCAGGTGCCCCGGTTGGACCTTTCCACGGTGGAAGGGGAGATCGCCGCGCTGAAAAGTCCCGCGGTGAACGTACGGCACAGTGGGTTCATCCGGCTCAAGGCCCGGGGGGATGAGGCCATTCCCGCGCTCCTGAAGCTTCTCAAGGATCCGAATCCCTATCTTGCCGCCCGTGGGGCGTGGTTGCTCGCCCAGATGGGGGAAGCCGGAGCCTCCAAGGTGAAGCCATGGTTGGTGTCACAGGATGCCGGGCAGCGCCTTGTGGCCTTCCGGGCCCTGCGGCGTGCCGGGGCTGATGTCAACCCGATGCAGGAAACCCTGGCGGGCGATCCCTCCGCTGCGGTGCGCCGTGAGGTGGCGCTTTCGCTGCGCGGATCGAAGTCGGAGGACAGCGTGGCCTTGCTGGTGAAGATCGCGGAGCAGTTCGACGGTCAGGACCGTGCCTATCTGGAAGCATTCGGTCTCGGGTGTGAAGGCAAAGAGCGCGAAGTCTATGCGGCGGTGGCGAAGAAACTTGGCGGGACGGCCGACACGTGGAGCGATGCCTTTGCCTGGATCGCCTGGCGCCTTCATCCGCCGGAAGCCGTCAACGACTTCAAAACCCGTGCTCTGTCCGACAAACTCTCCCCGGAGCAGCGCAAACTCATGCTCACCGCTCTGGCCTTCGTCACCAGTCGCGAAGCTGCCGGGGCCATGATTGAGCTGGCCAACACCCAGGATTTCCCCCTGAAAGACCTCGCCAACTGGTGGCTTTTCAACCGCATGGGCAACGACTGGAAGGCCTACGATGTGCAGGGAGGCATGAAGGCTCTCGGTCTCTACGATCCTGAGAATGTCAAGCTCACGGCCGTGGAAATGCCGGCCCCCACCAACCCTGCCTCTCCTCTGCCGCCGGCGGAGGAAATCCTGGCGTTGCCCGGTGATGCGAAGCATGGTGGGGAAGCCATTGCGGTCTGCTTCACCTGCCACAAAGTGGGTAAGAACGGCGTTGATTTCGGTCCTGAACTAACCACCTTTGGTCGACAGCAACCACTCGAGGTCATCGTCAACGCGATCAGCAATCCGTCGGCAGACATTTCACACGGATTCGAAGGCAGTGAAGTCCGCACGACCGACGGACTCACCATCACCGGAATGGTGTTGTCGAGTGGTGATCCTTTAATCA
This sequence comes from Akkermansiaceae bacterium, assembly GCA_024233005.1. Lineage (GTDB taxonomy): Bacteria > Verrucomicrobiota > Verrucomicrobiia > Verrucomicrobiales > DEV007 > JACKQE01. The sequence continues at coordinate 55,427 of JACKQE010000011.1, forward strand.
TCAAATGCATGGGAGGACTCGTGCAGACCGTGCCCCGGAAGCGGGTGGCCACGGTGAAGCCGTTGGGCCGTTCTTTGATGTATGATCCCCAGACGCTGGGACTCACTCCGCAAGTGATCCGCGATATCGCGGAGTATTTGAAAAGCCTCTGAGGGCAACCAGTGGAGGTCGCTCCGAACCGGTCTGCTGTGGGGGACGATGCACGGTCTGCCGGGGGGGGAGTCGTACGGTCGAAAAACCTCTTTTCTACGGACCGTTTTTTGGCATCTTCAATGAATACGATCCTCCCGGCCGTCGTCTCAAAAAAAAAAACCGAGGAACAGGTTCCCTTCGGGCTCTCCGCACCCTAGCCATGAAATCCCACGTTTTCTTCACTGCCTGCCGCAGCCTCCTGATGGTTGCATTTTCGGCCCTCCCCGGATGGGCTGCCCTGCACGCCCAGGATCGGGTCGCCTTGGTCATCGGAAACAATGACTACGATGAAGGAGGAAATTTTCCCGACCTTGACAATTGCGTTCACGACGCGGCGCTGATTAAGGACACCCTCGAAGCGGTTCACTTTAAGGTGTTCTTTCTTGAAAACGCGACCCGCTCCCAAATGGATGAAACCTTGGAGTCGTTCGAATCCTCAATCACCAAAGGGAGCACCGCGGTATTTTATTTTGCCGGGCACGGGATTGAGTTTAACGGCAAGAATTACCTGATGGGTACCAATGCGAAGCTGCAGGCCCGCAGCCGGCTGGGGGAGGAGGCCATGGATGCCGAGACCTTTGCCGGCGCGATGATGCTCGCCGGAGCCAAAAGCAGTTTTCTTTTTCTCGACTGCTGCCGGGAGGTGCCGAACGATGCGGGCTGGCTGACCCGGGGAATCAAAAAGCGCGGCTTGGCGGAACTGCATGTCGACGGCGACATCATCATTGCCTATGCCGCCAAGCCAGGGCAGTCCGCCCTGGACGGCCAGGATGGCAACAGCCCTTACGCCAAGGCGCTCGCGAAATGGCTCCCAAGCGGTCTGAAACATGGCGACATGTTTGAGAAAGTGCGGCTGGAAGTTCACGAGGCAACAGGAGGCGCCCAGAGAACCTGGGAGACGGGCAGTTTTCTGACCCCGTTTTTCTTCTCCGATTCCCCCGGGAAAGCCATCGCTTCCGGGTCCGGGACCGTGCCGCCAGTCACGGTGGCTCCGGTGATGACGGATCCTAAGACCGTGGGCAACGGCAGGGATGAGGGAGCCCTCAAGACGTTTCAATCCCGGATGCGCAAGGTGTTGTTGGATCATCCCAACACGGCCAACGATCTTGACTCCTACCGCAAGCGCACCGTCGCCGTGGTCCGCGCCATGGAGGAAATTCCTCTGGATGCCCTCCCCAAAGATCTGCAGGAAGCCTTCTCCGATTTCCTCGTTCCGATGCAGACGGAGGCGGGGATTCTGGCCGAGATCCCTGCGGATTTCCCCTATGGCAAGCCGGACGAGATCACCGTCTGGAGCCAGAGGGTGGGACGCACCAACCCCGATCTCGTTGCCCGGGTGTCCTCGATCCCCACCTTGGAGCAACACATCCAGACGGCCGGTCTGAAAGTGGATGGCATCATGGCAAAATACGGGATCTTCATTCCTGACACCAATACGACTGCCAACCCCGCACAGTCAGCCGGGCGTTCCCCGATGACCCGTCAGGAGGCGCTGCTAGCATTCAAAAACCAGATCACGGACATGGTTCAGAACAATCCCGCACCCAATCCTAACGCGGGCAATGCCGCGCAGATGCGGTATCTGAAATCGCTGGCCAACCGCGCCGCAAAGGTCAACACCGAGGGATTGCCCGAAGATCTCAAGCAAGCCTATGAAGAGTTTGCCAATCCGCTCATCCAGATCCGGGACGTGCTGGATGAATTGCCCGACAATCTCCCCTGGGATGATGACAAGGCCATGTATGCCTTTGGTGAGCGGCTCGCGAAGAGCGATCCGGCCCTTGGCCAGCGTCTCATTGCGGTCGGGTCACTGGCCAATGATTTCGAAGCGGCCGGGACCAAAGTGGACCAAGTGATGGCCAAATACGGGATTTTGGTTCCCTCGCCGTGAGTCGGGGTACCCCCCTGTTTTCCAGATTGACCTTGGCGTCATCCGTAGTTGAGTAGGGCGCTCCTCCCGATCTGGTTGGAGTTGGCCCTTTTTTTGCTTTTCATGTCCACCGAGATCCATCCCACCGCCATCATCGACTGCAGCGCGACGATCGGGGATGGCGTGCGGATCGGCCCCTACTGCATCATTGGAAAACATGTGGAAATTGGGGATGGTTGCTGGCTCCAGCACCATGTCACAGTGGAGGGGCCTACTCAAATCGGCCCTGAGAACCGCTTCTTTGCCTACGGCTCGATCGGTCAGCAGACTCAGGATTTGAAATACCAAGGGGAGCCGACGTATCTCAAGATTGGCAAGGGCAACACCTTCCGGGAATTCGTTACCGTGAATCGCGCCACCGCGCCGGGCAGTGCCACCACCATCGGTGACCATGGAAATTTTCTCGCCTACACCCACATCGCCCACGATTGCGAAGTGGGGAATTACGTCATTTTTTCCAACAACGCTACCCTCGGCGGGCACGTCAAAGTCGGCGACCATGCCATCATTGGCGGACTCACGGCTGTGCACCAATTCTGCCGTATCGGCGAGCATGCCATGACCGGAGGGTGCTGCAAGATTGTGCAGGACATCCCGCCCTTCTTTCTGGCGGATGGCAATCCGGCCCGGGTCCGGGCAATCAACCAAGTCGGTCTGCAGCGTCGGGGATTTCCCGAGGAAACGGTGAGAGCCCTAAAGATGGCTTTCCGCAAACTCTACCGGGAAAACCTGAACGTTTCCGTCGCCCTTGCCGCTTTGGAAGACATTGACGATCCCAAGGGCGCGGTCCGCATTCTGGCAGAATTTGTCGCCACCACGGATCGGGGAATTCACTGAAGCGGGGCGGTTTCGCCCTGTCACATCGGGAGCTCGAACGGCTCCTTGCCGCCCTTTTCCCGCATCCAATTCAAGGCCCGCAGGACGGGAGGACGTTTCACGAGCCAGAGTTCCAGGCGGCGTTTTCCCGGCACATCTGAGAGCATCAGTCCCATCAGGATGGTCAGAATGCCCTGACCCGGGAGCACCAGCATGGCGATCCCGACCACGAGGAGCAGGGCCCCGAGCGTGTTTTTCAGGACCAGGCCGAGCGCCCGGAGGGCGGGATGGCGGTAGCGGAAGCTCATGGCAAGGTCTTTGTCCGGCATGAAATAGTCCGGGCGCATTTTGACCACAATAAAAGGCAAGGCGATCGCCGAGGCGACCAGCAAGAGCGCCGAAAGACTGGCCACAAGGACGACCTCGTGGTGGTATTCATGCGCCAAGGCCCTCAGAGCCTGCCACCAGGTTGCTGGGGAAAGGGGAAGGACTTCAGCGGGACTCTCGGGCATAGTTTCCGTATTCTTCTTCCACCCGGGCGGATTTTTCATCGCCGGAGTGAAAGTAAAGACGATAGCGGAGAGTCATGCTTTCACCACGAGGAATGGTTTGGTTGCCCAAGTTCACGTCCGGTTTGCCCTCGAAGCTGTGTTGTCCCCAACTGTTGGCGGCACAAAGCCCATAGGTCCGGGCATGCCACCAGGTGGGATGGCGGGGATTCCCCGGATGATCGAACATCGCAACCCCGACCGGTTTGCCATCGACCGGTCCCTGAATGTCCACCCAGCGGGCGCGTTTCCCCCACGTGTCACCGTCCCGTTGTCCCTCACTGTTGACGAGATGTCCCGCGGCGGGGATGGAAGGCGCTTTTTTGTCTTTCGTTTGTCGAGTGTTTTGCATCGTCACCGCGACCCGGATGGCCATGCCTCCGTCTTTTTGGTCGCCGAAAACCACCTCTCCCTCGCTGGCATGGATGGTCACCTCATAGTCCATCTGCCGGGAATCGTCCTGGGCATTGGGCGCATAAAAACGGTAGGTGCGCTCGTCCGTGCAGATCACTTTGTCGGTGTTGGGATCGACATAGCGGTTTTTGCAGCGAAGCAGCCCCATCGTGGGACCGCTCTCCATCGCGAGGAATCCATCGTGGCGGGTTTCCCCCGGTTTCTTGTCCTTGATGGGATTCACGGCCCAGAAATTCACTTCATTGATTCGGCTATGGGTGAACCACAGGGAGCGGTGGTGCGGATGGTCGTGGTCCTCCTCGGGCAGTTCTTTGAACGGGTAGTTCCTTGTCATGGGAGCCCCTCCGGGACCGATCACGGGGAAAAAGACGGGGAAGGAAAACTCTTTGTAGTGGTATTCCGTGAACAATTGGCCATTCATTTCAATTCGGACCGTGGTGCCGTTGTCGGTCAAAGTGACCCCTTTTCCAGTAACGGCGGGGGCGTTTTGAGCGGATCCAGGCTGCGTCACCAGTGTTGGCAATACGGCCAGAAATGCCATCAAACGAAAGGGGACGGGGCGGAAAGGAGGATGCATGAACCCATCCTAGGAAATGCCGCTCCAATTAGGGAGGAAAAAAGCAGGATCCGCCCAGCGCAATGACGCCAGACGGGTTTGGGGGGGCGCTGGGGAGAGCGAGAGATTAGGGAGGAAATCCGAAACTCAATTTTACGGCGGCGTATTCAGGATGCACGCCGCCGTCTTTCAGGCGAATGATGAGCGGCGGCTCCCTCCAGGTCTGGTGATGCAGGCTGGGGGGCAGATCGTGGAGCCGCATCATGACAAAGAGCCCGAGGAGGGGAGGCTCTCCTTCCCGGAGAACAATGTCGCGTTGTCTGACGACCGTGAGCCCGGCCTTCCGGGCGCCATCGTGGATGCGTTCCAGCTGGTCGGGAGGATTCACCGGGAAGACGCAGGCAAAGATTCCCCCGTTTTCCAGATGGGAAGCCGCAGTGCGGCAATAGTCGGCGATGGTGCCCCGGACCTCGAAGCGGCAGGCGATTTTTTGGGGATGATCCCCGACGACCCCGGACCCGAGGGGAAAATAAGGCGGACTGCCGAGCACCAGATCAAACCGATCTTCCGGCAAAAGGACGGATGGGTCCCGGAGATCACCTTCCCGCAGATCAAACCGTTCCTCCAGACCGTTCCATCGGACCGACTTGCGCGCGAGACGGATGCTTTCCGACTGTGCCTCAATGGTCACCACCTTCACTGCGGGAAGCCTCCAGGCCGCCACCATCGCCACAGTCCCAATGCCACTGCCGAGGTCCAGCACGAGTCTGGGCCTGGGGACACCAAGAGGTGCCGCCCAGGCCGTGAGAAAGGTCATCCGTGGAAAAGCGGTGGCCTTTTGCGGAGCTGGAAAATGCGGAAATGACCGCACAACACATCGAGCGGGTTTCCCCTCCCTCCTGAGGCCCAGGGAGGGATCGTCCGAGCTGCCAGGCACGGGGTCCCCAGGGATGGCGTAGCCGCGGAAATGCGTTTTCGGTGAGATGTCTTTTGGGGTGTCTCGCCATGGAGGGGAGAGGAGGGAATTCAAAACCAACAATCTTGCGTCACTTTGCAATTCTATTTGTCAGGGAGAGATCACGGGGCATGCTATCTGCTTCACCCCTTCCGGGCAAGGAGTCCTGCCCTTCCATTGGTTGATTTTCATTACGGCGCTTTCCCCATCGCTGGTGTTTTCGTTCGAGCTCATGCCGCCCTCATTTTTTGTGTTCCGCTCCCTGTTCTGGCTGGCGACCGCCACCATGCTGCTCTCCTGCGGCAAGCCGCCCGGCCCCGAAGGCCCTCCTCCCGGCATGGCGATGCCCGTGGTGGTGGCTCCGGTGAAACGCGAGCCCCTTGAAGAACGCATCCCGATGGTGGGCAGTCTTGAGCCGAAAGAGGACATCCGAGTGCTCAGTGAGACGAGCGCCCGGATTGTCAAAATCAGCTTCACCCCGGGGACCCCGGTGGCCCCGGGAGACGTGCTCTTCGAGTTGGATTCAAGAAAGCAGAAGGCCATGCTGGCGGAAGGAAAAGCAAAATTGGCTCTCACGGATTCGGAATTGTCCCGGGGGGAGGAATTGATGGCCAAAAAGAACATTCCGGCCCAGGAATTCGACCGGCTCAAGGCCGCCAAACTCCAGGCCGAAGCCCAGGTGGCTTCGCTGGAGGCCGACCTCGAGGACACCATCATCCGGGCGCCCTTTGCCGGTTCGGTGTCCGACCGCAAAGTCAGCGTCGGCCAGTTTGTCGCCCGCGGAGAAGAGTTGGCTCTCCTTCTTCAGACCGATCCTTTGGAACTGGTTTTCCAGGTGCCTGAGCGGTATGTCGGCCAAATCAGTCTCGGACAGACCATCCGGCTCAACATCGTGGCCTATCCGGGGGAAACCTTCGAGGGCAAGGTTGGCTACATATCGCCCAAGCTCGACGCCGACTCCAGGACGCTACTGGTCAAAGTGTATCTCTCCAATCCGGATGGTCGCCTTCGTTCCGGTATGTTTGGCACGGTCGATTTGCTTTACCGGGCCCGCGACAACGCCCTGACCTTGCCGGAGTCGGCGGTGTTGCTGGACGCCGACCGGGTTTACGTGGTGGCGGTGAATGCGGAAATGAAGGCGGAATTCCGTCCCATCAAAGTGGGGGAACGCCTCGCGGGGCGCGTGGAGATCCTGGAAGGCCTGGCTGAGGGGGATCTCGTCGTGGTCGAGGGGTATCAAAAATTGGGACCCGGATCCGCGATCGCCATCAGCGCCGACTCCTCGGTCCATGGGGTGACGCCGGAGCAAACGCCCGCGCCGGATGCGGTTCCTGCGCCAGCCATCGACCCGGCCGCACAACCGGAGGAAGAACCGGCACCCAAAGTTCCCTGAGTTCCGGACCGTCCTTTTTTCCATGGGATCTTTCTTTGAAATCTGCGTCAAACGGCCCGTCATGACCATCATGATGAGCTTGGCGCTGATGGTCTTCGGTGCCATTAGCCTGCTTCGCTTGCCCGTGCGGGAACTGCCCGATGCCGATCCGGTGGTGGTGAACATTCTGACCCTATATCCCGGTGCCAGTGCCGAGGTTGTGGAATCGGAGATCACCCAGACCCTAGAAGAGGCCATCAGCAGTGCGACGGGGATCAAGCAAATCCTGAGCGAAAGCCGGGAGGAAGGCAGCGTCATCAACGTGGAGTTCCTTCAGGAGACCGATGAGGATGTCGCGGCTCAGGATGTGCGGGACCGTGTCGCCCGGGTCCGGGGACAATTGCCGGATGACATTGAGGAGCCGGTGGTTTCGAAACAGGATGCCAGCGCGCGTCCCATCATCTGGATCGCCTTCTACAGCGACCGTTTCAACACCCAGGAGCTGAGTGAAATCGCGGAAGAGCAGGTCAAGGATCGCCTCCAGACCGTGCCCGGCGTCAGCCAGGTGATTCTGGGCGGGGAGAAACGCTGGGCCATGAGGATCTGGCTGGACACCGCCCGCATGGCAGCGAGAGGCGTGACCGTGCTGGACGTGGAGCGCGCGCTCAAGACCCAGAGCGTGGAACTGCCCAGCGGACGCGTCGAAAATGTCGACCGGGAACTCACCATCCAAACCCGAGGCCAATTGCAGACGCCGGACCAGTTCAACCGTCTCATCATCCGTCAGGACGCGCAGTCGGTCGTCCGCTTGGAGGATATTGGCGAGGCCCGTGAAGGTGTTGAGGATGAGCGTGTCGTGGCTCGTTTCAAAGGCAAGCCGGCGATCGGTCTCGGCATTGTGAGACAGTCCCGGGCCAACACGCTGGAAGTCGCGGATGGCGTCAAAGCCCGGATGGCGCAGATCGCTCCCACGCTGCCCGAAGGCATTGAGTTCAAGTTTCCCTATGACGAGTCCATCTATGTGGGCAGGGCGGTGCACGAGGTGGTGGAAACCCTCCTCATTGCCTTTGCGCTGGTCGTGCTGACCATTTTTGTATTCCTCCGTGACATCCGGGCCACGCTGATTCCCGCCCTCACCGTTCCGGTTTCCGTGCTCGGGACCTTCGGCATTTTGTATGTCATGGGATACTCGGTGAATATTTTCACCCTTCTCGCCCTCGTTCTCGCGATCGGGATCGTGGTGGATGACGCCATCGTGGTTTTGGAGAACATTTACCGTCACCTTGAAGCCGGGGACACCCCGCTCCAGGCGTCTCTCAAGACCATGAGGGAGATCGCATTTGCCGTCATCACGATCACTTTATCCCTGGTGGCGGTCTTCCTTCCGCTGGCCTTCGTCGGCGGTCTGACCGGGAAACTGCTGGTGGAATTTGCGGTCGCGCTGGCCGGCGCCGTGGTCTGCTCGGCTTTCGTGGCGTTGACGCTTTCTCCGATGGTGAGCGCGCGCATTCTGCGCTCGAAGAGCGAAACCGAGCACGGCAGAATGTTCCAGTGGTTCGAGCGGCGTTTTGATAACATCACCGCGCGCTACGAGCGCATTCTGGGATGGTCGATGAGGCACCGGGCCCTCGTCGTGACTTTTTCGATCGGATCGATGGGGTTAGCCTGGTATTTCTTCGCTAATCTTGAACAGGAATTCCTCCCTGAAGAGGATAAGGGTCGGTTCCTTGCCATTGGCATTACTCCCCAGGGATCCACTCCGGAGTATACGGATCGCATGATGCGTCAAATGGAGACGATCGCGTCCGAGACTCCGGAATTGGACGGCTATTTTTCCGCCATCGCCCTGCCTTTCAATGGTCCGGGCGATGCCACCCAGGGGTTCATGTTCATGCGGCTGAAGGATGGGGATCGACGCAGCCTGAGGGATGTCGTCGGAGGTCCCCGTGGACTGGGGGCCCGTTTCATCACCGAGGTCGAGGGCGCCATCGCGATTCCGATCCTTCCCAAAGCGGTAGATCTTGGCATCAGCCAACCGTTTGAACTGGTGGTGTCCAATCCTGAAATCAAGGACTTGTACGCCTTTTCCCAGCAACTCACCGCCCGGCTGATGAAAGAGGGCTTCCTCTCCAATGTCAGGGCTTCGATGGAGCTGACCAAACCAGAACTGGATCTGAAAGTCGACCGTGACCGGGCCGGGGTCCTCGGGGTTTCGGTGGCGGATGTCTCCCGGACTCTCCAAATTCTATTTGGTGGCCAGGACCTCGCCGACATCAAGCGCCGGGGGCGGCAGTATGATGTGGTCGTCCAGCTGGAAAAAGGACGTCGCCTCACTCCTTCCGATCTCGATCGCATTTATGTGCCGGGCAAGGAAGGCCGGCTCATCCAGTTGAGCAATGTCATCTCCTTCAAAACCGAAGCCGGACCGAACCGAATCGAACGATACAACCGACAGCGTTCCACCACCATCCAGGGCACTCCGGTGGGCGTGCCTTTGGGGACCGCGATGAAGCGGACGGAAGCGATCCTGAAGGAAATGCTCCCTCCCGGGCACAGCTACACGTGGAAAGGGGAGTCCCAGAACCTGCTCGACTCCTCAGGCGAGATCTGGGTGTTCCTCGGGCTGGCCATCATTGTGGTCTACATGGTTCTGGCGGCCCAGTTCGAGAGTTTTGTGCATCCTTTCACCGTCATGATCGCCCTTCCGCTGGCCTTCCTGGGTGCTTTCGGGTTGCTCTACGGGCTGTCCTGGGTAAACCACTTCGGCGTCGGGATGTTCGGTTGGGCCAACTACGCTCCCGACCCACCGGAAATCGCACGGACCCTCTCGAAGATCATTCCCCGCATTCCCTCGATGAATTTGAACATCTTCAGCCAGGTCGGGCTGGTTCTCCTGGTGGGGTTGGTGACAAAGAACTCCATCCTCTTGGTGGAATTTGCCAATCAGGAGCGGGAGAAAGGTCTCGACGCTGTCACCGCGATGATGAATGCCGGGCGGATCCGCCTGCGCCCCATTCTCATGACCAGTTTCGCCACCATCGCCGGGATTCTGCCGATCGCCCTTGGATTGGGGGAGGCCGCCGAAGGCCGTCGTCCGCTCGGGGTCGTCGCCGTGGGTGGCATGCTGACCAGCACCGTCCTGACGCTGGTCGTCATTCCCGTCATCTACACCTTGCTTTCCGGCCGATCCCGGCCCAAAGGTAACCCTGAGGAGCCTTCCCCCGGAACGGACTCCGCTGCTTGAAACACGAATCTGTCCGCAAATGAACGCCCGGTCCTGCCTCAGCGGGAGACGCCTCTCCGTCTTCCTTCTTGGTTTGTATTCCTTGGTCACCGCCGCCCTCGCCGGTGATGACGTCGACGCCTCTGCCGTCACTTTGCCTCGCCGTTTCGATCTAGCCACCGCGCGTGAATTGGCCATCAACCACAGCCGGGTCATCGCCCAGGCGAGGGAACGCATCCGGGAGCAGGAAGGGGTCATCATCGAGGCCAAGGCGGCCAAAAAGCCAAGAGTCGATCTCAACACCAACTACGATGCGACCGGGGAAAACCGCATCGAATCGTTTGGCGGACTGTTCGCTCCGATCGGTCAAAAATGGTCGAGTGATGTCAGCGTTGCCTACACCGTTCTCGACGGGCGTTTCCGCGACTCGACCACCCAGGCGGCGGAAGCCTCCCGCGCTGCGGCGGCGGCACAGATGGAGGCCGTGATCGATGATGTCCTGCTCCAAGTTTCGGAGCGATATTTTGATGCTCTCCTCGCCACCGATCAGATCGATGTCCAGGAGAAAGCCATCGGCGTTCTCGACGAGCAGCTCAATTATGCCAAAAACCGGTTTGATGCCGGCACCGGTCCGCAATTCGACGTGCTCCAGGCCGAAGTCGCCCGGGCCAATGCCAGGCCTCCTTTGGTGAGGGCTCAAAGTCGTTACAAGACGGCCATCGATCAACTCCGCCGTGCCATCGGGTTGGAGTATCCCGAGGGGGTGGAAGCCGATGGAATCGAATTGGCTGAGCGGTGGCCCAATGCCAAACAACGGGAAACGCTCGGCAACGCCATTCATCAGGCTATGGAAAACCGGGCGGAACTGGCCGCTTTGAAGTCCCAGATTGCCGCGGGGGAAAAAAGCGTGGAAGCCGAAAAAGCCCGGCACAAGCCCAAGCTGGAAGTCGTGGGGGGCTACGGTGCGCAAAGCTTAAGCTTCACCGATGACATCACCGATGGCTTGGCCGGTTTTGTCGGTGGCGTCCGTCTCAGCATCCCCCTCTACGATGGTGGACTGACCCGGGGGAGAGTCCTTCAGGCCCGTTCCCGGCTGCGTCAGACTGAAATCAGCACGGAACAGGAAAAACTCAACATTGCCGGCCAGGTCCGGGAAGCTTGGTTCGACTGGGAAGAAGGCACCAGCATTCTCGAAACGTCGCAACTCGTCGTGAAACAGGCCGAGGAAGCGCTCCGGCTCGCCCGGGCCAGCTTCGAAGCCGGAGCCGCCACCCAGTTGGACGTTCTCCAGAGCCAACTGGAACTGACCCGTGCCCGGCTCGAGGAGGTGGTGGCCCTGCACACCTACCACACCGCGTTGGCGAGACTCCGTCGCGCGATGGGAGCGGGAAGCTGAGTCCCCTCCACGCCCCGCGCCTTGCTGCTTACTGCCCCGTTGCCTGATCCGGGGCAGTTGGAGGTCACGATTTTTGAGCCATCGCAAGAGCTTTGGCTCTGGATGCCTGCGGTGCTTCAACAGCCTTTGCCAACAGACAATCAGGTTCCGTCTGAAATTTTCATTTACAAATGAGTCAGGAGTTTTCAACATCGACCTCAGGAAAAGAAGTCACAACACAAGGGATTCACCGCAAGATTCCTCTGAGAAGACTCCTCCTCGATGAATGCGATCACCAAAGCTCTAACCAAAGCCCTGGAGGCTGACCCCGGCAATTGGGAGACCCGGCAGGCTCTCATTGAAGCCTATGTCCATGATGGTCAAATGGAGGATGCCCGCCAATTGTTGGCCGGGATTGAAGTTCTGCCGGAAGACGAGCCCTCCCTCCTCGCCGCCGCCATGTGTTACGCCGTGGCCGGAGCCACGGGGGATGCCCGCGAGATCGTCAAGGGGGCGCTGGAACGGAATCCCTCCAGCGCGGAGGGCCACGCTGCGTTGGCAACGATCGCGCACTGGGAAGGCGACAGTCGGACCGCGCTGAGGCACTACGTGACCGCCACGAGCCTGGATCCAAAGTTGTCAGCCCCACAGTTGGAGAAGGCTTACGGCACCACTTTGGACTCCTTGGGAATCCGTTCCGAAGCCGCCATTTCCAGCGCCCGACCGATTCCCCTGACCGCGGTCACCCCGATCGTGGCAGAGCCTGAGCCGGAACCTATTGTCCTGGAAGAACTTCCACGACGGCCTGAGATTGGCCAATCTCTCCCGGAACCTGAGCCGGAACCCGTCCTGGTGGTTTTGGAAGCGGAGGAAGCCGACGAGGAGATCGCACCAACCGCCGAGGTCAAGCCGGTCGTGGTAACGCCGGTGCCGGTGCTCACCCGGAAAGCGCCCCCTCCCGGAGTGACCGCGTCCACTGGCCCCAAGGTTACAGCCGGACCGGTGTCTCCAGTGGCTGGGACCTCTTCCGCCGGTGCCAGGGCCGTTGTTCAGCCGGAGGATGCTTCACCGGTCATGGCGGTGGAGTCGTCCGAAAGCGGCGAGGAAATCGCACTGCAAGGCGAGGCTCCAGATGAGTTGGCGGAAATCGTCCGTCATTCCATCGTGGAATCCGAGCGGGCACTGGCCCGGGCCAAGACCAGGGACAAGTTCGCCTCCTTGACCCTCACCCTGCTCATTCACGCCGGGCTGTTTCTTTTTCTGGGATTGGTGGTCTTCACCGTGCAGATGGATGTGCCTCCCAGTCTTGTCGCCATCGCGGTGCCGGCCGACTCGGTGGAAAAAGTGCAGCAGAAGACTCTGCAAAAGAGCCAGTTGAGGGAATCCTCCGCGAGACCGATGTCCGACATTGTCACCGCCGATGCCATGTCCAATCTCTCCATGCCCATGGTGCCGAATTCAAACGGAGCGTTCAATGGGACCATGACCGTGCCTACGGAAGGGATGGATTTCTCCCCTTCGATGAGCTTCGGGGAGGCCTCGATGTCAGGGGATTCCAAGATGATGTTTGGGCAAAAGCTGGATGGCAGAGTGCTCGGGGTTGTCCTTGATGTCTCCGGTTCCATGGCCGAGTACCTCCCGGCAGTGGTCCGGGAGGTTGACAAGAATTTCAAGAACGCTCCCATCGTGTATGTGAATCACGCCGGTGTTCTGGGAAAAGGCAAGGACACCGAGATATACGGCATTGTTCCCGACGAGGTGCGTCCGTCCTGGCCCAAAGAGTGGGGCAAGGGCACGATCAGCCCTTATTGGTTTCTCTGGGGCGATCTTCCCCGGAAGGCCGAGCAGCACTATGTGGACCGACTCATCAAGACGTTTAAGACCCGGCCCAACATGTTCATTGCTCGCCGGGGGCAAAACCTGGTCGGTGCCGCGGCGGAATTCCTCATCCAACAGAAAGTGGATTCGCTTTACATCTTTTCGGACTTCGAGGATTTCGTAGATCCGGAGATCGCGGATGTTCTCGGGCAAAAGCTCGGCCGCAGCAAGGTGAAGACCTATGTGCAACCGGCCGCCGCGCGGACGGAGCATCTCCGCACGATGTCGAAAGAGCTCTGCGACCGCAGTCTGGGCCGGGAAATGCCACCGCTGACATCGATCCTGCGTCCTGACGACCGGAAACCCATTGCCGTGGAGGTGGTGAAAAAGGTGGAGGTGCCGGGCGTCCAGTATGCCACCCCGCGGACGGAGATGAAAGGGAAACATGTCATCGAACATTGGTGGCGTTACCAGGATGATGCGACCCGCTTCAAGGACATCCTCCATGTTGCCAAGTATCCCAATTTCGACATCGTGATCCGTGGTCCCGAAGCGCGGGCGGACCTGTATCTGAAAAACAAGGATGGATACCTCCAGAGTCCGGTCACGTTCGGGTACCACAGCTACAATCCTTACCAGGACGAAAAGGACGGACGGATGTATTACCCCCGGAGAAAATGTCTCCGCCTGGAGGAACCTCCGAAATTTGACGGCAATGAGTTTTCCTGGAAAATGGTGCTGGAAGACGAGATCAAGTTCGAAGTCATCCTTTGGTTCAAGAGCGACTCCGCGACCGCGACCTACATTGCCCAAAAGCCTCCCAATGGCGAAGCCGACAGCGCGTGCATTTTCTTTATCGTGCCACCGTTGGCCAGCGAAACCAAGGATCGCTATTTTTCAGTCGATTTCCCGGGTGGTCTGGGACTGGACGATCTGCGGAACGCGGTGGGAGTGAACAGCGCGACCTTCCAATTGCCCGTGCAGGTTGAAAAGCAGTATGGGACGACCTGGAGTCGTCTCGGCTTCAAGACCGGGGAGAACAAGCTTCCCTACAACGTCATTTACCGGGACCTCCCCGATGGCGTTCGGGAAGTCACCGTCGGTGGACCTTCCTTTGGGGGGCGGCGTCTGCAGGCCAGGACCACCAGCAACAACCTTCTTCTGAGCACCAACAACCGGCCGGACATGGAATTGTGGGAAGGCTTTGCCTGCATTCTCGCCCGTCCCGGCGATCGGCGTGAAAGGATCACCAAGACCGAGGCGATCAATTTCAGTATCGAATGATCTCTGGCTGGTCCCGCTGGAACTCGCGGACGTTGGACGGATCCTGGGTGCCTTCGATCCTAGCCGTCCAGCACACGATGGAGCACGGCACTGTCAAGGTTGCCTCCGCTTTGCATCAGGCCAATCCGTGTGCCCACTCGCTCCTGCCCTTCCGCCACTTCCTGGAACAATGCGGCCAAGGGAAGGGCGGCGGCGCCTTCCGCGAGCTGATGGGTGGCTTCCAAATGGATCTGCAGAGCCCGCTTTAGATCGTTCTCGGATACGGTCACGATTCGGTCCACTTCGGATAAGATCGTTTTCAAAGCTTCCTCATGGGGCACCCGGCAGGCCACCCCGTCCGCAAGGGTTTGGGGAACTCCTTCCGTGGAAACCACCCGTCCGGCCGCGAACGACAATCCATAAGCCGGAGCCGCCTCGGTAATGACTCCGACCAGCCGGGGGAAACGCCCCCGAGCCAGGGCGCGCCGGGCGGCTGCGACTCCGCAAATGCCCGAACCCAGTCCGATCGGGACATAGAGGGTGTCCAGATCCGGCACCGCCTGGAGGAACTCCCAGCCGGCGGTGGCGGTGCCACTGACGAGGCGCCAGTCGAAGGAGGGAACAAAGTGGGAATGGGGGCGGGCGGTCACCAATTCTTCGGCAAATTCCAACGCGGCTTGAAAATCGGTGCCGTGTTCGATCAACTCCGCCCCATAGGCCTTCATGGCGGCGTTTTTTTCAGGACTGTTGCCGTGGGGGACCACGATCCGGCAGCCAAGGCCGTAGACCCGTGAAGCAAAGGCGATGCTCTGTCCGTGATTGCCCCTCGTGGCCGCGACGATCGTGGTCACGTCGGGGTGGTTGCGGCTCAACCAGTCGAGGTAGCACAGTCCGCCCCGAATTTTGAAAGCCCCGGTGGGAAGATGGTTTTCGTGTTTGGTCCAGATGGCCAGGCGATTCCCGCAGGCGGCCTCGAGGAGAGGCCAGCGAATTTGCGGGGTCGCGGCCAGGTGCGGCCGGATGATGCGTTCTGCATCACGGATCACTTCGGAGGTGAGATCATCGAAGCCCTGCAGGGGAGTGGCCATGACAAATCATTGGGTCGTCCCGGCCCTTGTCGCGGCGGCGACAAAAGCGGCCGCCTTAGCCGGATCAACGGGGCTGTCCAAAGCGTTCCGTTTCAGAGAAGATCCCACGATGACTCCATCGGCATGGGACAATAAGGCGGGTAAGATATCCGCGGTGGCCCCGCTGCCACAGAGAAGTGGAGCCTGAGGGACGGACTGGCGGACCGTCTGGAGATCGCCGGTGACCGGAGCCTTTCCGGTGGACTGTCCCGTGACAATGAGGGCATCGGCACCTCCTCGTTCCCAGGCATCGGCCGCGGCATCCTGCAAAGTCCAGGCCCCGAGCGGATGGGCGTGCTTCACCAGAATGTCGGCAAGAATGCCGACCCCCGGGCACCAATGGTCGCGGAGTCTGACGACTTCGGCAGCCCGGCCTTCAATGATCCCTTGGTCGGTAACCATGGTTCCGGTCAGGACATTGACCCGGATGAAATCACCCCCGCATGCGGCGCACAGAGCCAGCGCGGCGGCCGCATCATTGCGGAGCACATTGAATCCCAAGAGTGGAGGTGAGGGGACCTCCCGGAGCACGGCGGCCACCGCTGTGCCGACACGGCTCATTGCGGCGACAGTGACCGGTGGCACGCGATCTTTGTGGAAAGGAACGTCCCCAAAATTCTCCACCACCACGGCAGAAAATCCCGCTGCGGCGTAGGTCCTGGCATCCGAAATCGCCCGGTTCAGGAGAGCCTCCCAATCCCGGCTCCAGCGAGGGGCTCCCGGCAGCGCTGGCAGATGCACCACGCCGACTAGAAACGGGCGGGGCAGCGGTATCACGGCTGGGGAGCGGGAACTGGTGCCACGGGGGGAACCGGAGGGGTCTCAACAGATGCCGGAACTGCGGGAGCCACCGGATCCTGGGTCAACAGGCCGGCATTGCGCTGCACCCAAGCCTTGCCTTCGGGGGATTTGAAAAATGGGCGGAGCATGACCTCTTCGGAGGGATCAAAGCGCACCCCGGTTTTGATGACTCCGTCGAGTCCCTTGGCCACGGCGTCCCACCGGCTTGCCTTCATGCCCGCATTCACCGCCGCCCATCCCGCTTCTGGGAGGTCGGGGGCCTTCTCCAAGGCCAGGAGCGCGGTTTCCACCGCGGGCTCGAGTCGGTCGGCTGCGAGCAGCGCCGAGGCCCGCATCGCTTCGAGGTAAGGATCGCCGCCGACCGCTTTTTTGAGATTCTCGATGGTCTTCAGCACCGCATCAAATTCCTTGGCCCGAAAGCGGTGGTCGATTTCCATCAGGAGGAACGCCGGATCGTCAGCAAAGTGGGAAGCGATTTGCTTTTTGGCTTCCGCTGCCGCCTCAGGGGAGGGCGTGTTTTCAGGGGTTCCGGCCGCGATCGCTCCCATCACTTGCAGAAGGGTCCGCTTGTCCTGTCGGCCTTTTTCTGGCAGCGAAAGGAAAAGCTGACCCACTTCGGTGAACTTTCCTCCCCGCAAGGCCCCTTCGAGATGCAAGGCCGCATCCATCGCCGCCGCACCTTCCGGACCTCCGGTGAGATCGGCCACGGACACCCCCGCCAGGGTGGCCAATTGGGGCAGGATGGTGCGGCGCATGCCATCGCTGACAAACTCGCCGGCTCCATAGTCATAGGCATCGACGACGTGAAGCAGCCCGTCCGTCCCGAAAACCAGCACAAAATCATAGTAATTGACGCCGCCATCTTCCAGCTGCCGACACCGAATCCGCAGTTCATTGTTGATGGCGTGGGCATTGAGCAGATCGATGCGCTTCATCATCAACCCTCTGACTGCGGTGCCATATTCCACGCTGATGGCTTGGGTGAAACTCTGTTTGGCCTGATCCTGGAAGCGCTTGTCAACCGGGATCCCGGCGACGATGCGGTCCCAAAGGGCTCCAACATCCCAGGCTTCTCTCACCGGAGGATCTTCCCCAGCGGTCAGGTCCGCGCAAAATTTTCTGCCAAAAGCATGGATCAATTCCAGCCTTTCCTGGGAAATGCCCAGATCCGCCCTTTCTCTCGACTCCGGTGAATCGACTTTCGGCTTGCACCCGACAGACCAGATCTGAACGAAAGCAAGGTAGACGAAAAGATGATGTTTTCTCCAAAGCATGATGTCAGCGGGGCCGGTGGTGGTTCCCCTCACTCTGATATTGCCTTCAATACACCTAAGTGTGACCCAACCCGCAACCGAAATGATGGGAAAGACACTTCAGAATTGGAAAAACCAGTTGGCGCGGAGGGAACTGCGCGATATTCTGAAGTGCCAAAAGAAGTTCCCGATGGTCCTTTCCGAGTGCATTCCATCATGAAAACGAGCGCGTTTCTCCATTCCCTCCGTCCGGCGGTTTTGCCCGTCTTTCTGTGCTTGGTGTCCACGGTCCAAGCCAACCCCAGTGGAGGTGTCGCCAGCCACGGTTCCATTTCGATCAACGGAGCCGGTCGGAATCTGACCATCAACCAGCTCACCGATAAGGCGATCATCAACTGGGAAGACTTCTCGATTAAGAAGGGAGAAGTGACCCGCTTCCTGCAGCCCAATTCACGCAGTGCGGTTCTCAATCGAGTGGTGACGGGAAATCCCAGCGCTCTGGATGGCCTGCTCCAAGCCAATGGCAAGGTCCTGCTCATCAATCCCAATGGCATCGTGGTCGGCAAGTCGGGAACGATCGATGTCGGTGGCTTGGTTCTCTCCACGCTCGATGTCTCGGATGATGAATTTCTCGCCGGAGGGGACATGCTGTTCAAGGGTGACAGTGCTGCCGGAGTGGAAAACTATGGCCGCATCAATGCGATCGATGGTGACGTGTTTCTGATCGGTCACCATGTCGTCAATGCGGGGGCCATTACCGCCCCCAATGGCACCGTCGGACTGGGCGCGGGAAGCGAAGTGTTGCTTACGGCCACGCCAAATGCTGACGGTGAACGTGTTTTCGTGCGGGCCGGTGGCAAGCGCGGCGGAGTCGGGATCGAAAACAGCGGCAGTATCGAAGCCGCTGCCGTGGAACTCAAAGCCCATGGCAACATGTTCGCCCTGGCCATCAACAACTCGGGCACAGTCCGGGCCACGGGAGTCAGCCGTCAGGGAGGGCAGGTCTACCTGCGCTCACCCGGTGGCAAGGTCAGCAATACCGGCACCATTGCAGCCACCCTGCCCGGCGGCAACGGGGGACGTATCCTCATCGAGGCGGGTGATCTGGAACTCGGTGGCACTCTTGATGTCCGACCGCTCCGCGCTGGAGGGCGACCCGGTGACATTTCGCTCCTTGCCAAAAACGTGACCTTGCTGCCGGACGCGCAGTTGGGGGGGACCAAGATTCGCAGCCTGACGACCCAATTGCGGGACATCAACAACGTGTTTGATGCCATCAAAATCCTCCGCGAAGTGGCTTCGAACGGGCTTGGTGGAGGCCCGATCGGAGTGGAAGGTGGTCGCATTGAGCGTGCCGGACGTCTGGCGGACGGTCCTCCTGCCATTGAGAACCTGGGAAGCGGTCACGTCGGCATGGCTTTGAAAAATGACACTCTGGTCTCGCAGGACCAGCAGATGGCAGCGGTGCCGGAGACGACAGGGGATGCTATCATTTCCGACCTCAAGAAAAAT
Organism: Akkermansiaceae bacterium; assembly: GCA_024233005.1. Taxonomy (GTDB): domain Bacteria; phylum Verrucomicrobiota; class Verrucomicrobiia; order Verrucomicrobiales; family DEV007; genus JACKQE01. The sequence goes on from JACKQE010000011.1 coordinate 74,582, forward strand.
GTCGGCGAGGTGCCCAATCCTCCGATGAATACCGATGTCACCAAACCGGGTGATCCGGGAAGTCCAGCCGGGATGCCGAACAAAGCGCCTGACAAGACGGCGACGGAAGGAATGGGCCCCAACGGAGTAAAAATCACTCCCCAGCCCTGAATCTCGCACTGAGAGAGCTGGACTCACGGCTCTTCCAAGAGGACACCATCGAGCACCGCGTTTCCGTTCCGAGGGACGGAAACGGTGGTTTGCAGCTTTCTGGGCGATTCAGCCGGGGCTTGAAACGCCTTCAATCCGTCCGCACGGAGATGACAGAGGGAGCCCCAGAACTTCGCTCTGGAACGAAATTGTCGGCGCCGAGCTTGGCTTATTTAGGCGAAGAACTCGGGGCGGTACTCGAAGTGCATCAGGTCGAAGTGATACCATTTCCCGCCCCAGACAAATCCGTGCTTTTCAAAAACCCGGACAATCTCTTCCGGGTATTTGCGGCGCCGGTCCATGTCTGAGGGATTGCCATTTTTTTCCCAGCGCCAATAGCCGCCCAATTCAGGATTCAAATCGATGGCGATCGCGTAGGAATGCGCGCTGAGCCTTTGGGTCCCGGCAATGGGTCTCCAGGTGAACGTGCCCCCCAACTCAGCCAGATAAGGGCGAATCGCGGGGATTTTGCCTTTCAAGGCCTCCAACTCAGTTCCCGCGGCTTTCAGGGCGTCGGCCGCCCGGTTGTTTTTGTTGAAACGGACTTTATGCCCGCAAAAATCCACGGTGACCAGTTGGGCGGCGACCTCACTCTCCGAGGCGCCATAAATGGATTTCAGGAATCCATCCAGGCGGTAGCGTCCCGGGTCAAAATTTTCCGGCCAGGATCCCTGGGAAAGCCGGTCCGGGTAACTGTCGTGCAGGGTGTCCGCGAGGTCGGGAGTCTCCTCCCGTTGTTCGAAGGTCTTGGCTTTGCCGTCTTCAAAAATGAGGTCCGAAATTTCCCCATGAAGGGTCCGGAATCCGACTCTCGTCACTCCGTCGAGAATCTGGAATCCTTCCAGTTTGCCCGGGTAGGCATGGTGGAAGAGCAGGGCGAGTTTTCGCTGGGCGGGCGGGAGGAATTCCACCGCGAGGAGTTTGCGACCAAAGGAGGCATCATCCTCACCGGGTTGACGGGCCAACAGAGGCCGGTCGGGCGAGGGAGTTCCTTTGGCGGGGGGAGCGGGCTTTTCTCCCCGGGCGGCAAGACCCCCGAAAGCAAATCCGGCGGTCCCCAGGGAAGTGGCAAGGAAATGGCGGCGATCAACGACCTTCATAACGCTGAATTTTTTCCACGTTGGCTTTTTCAACCTCATTGAACTGGCTGTAGATTGCGTCTTGGTCGGAAGTATATCCTTGGTAGGCTCCCCCCAGTTTCCGGGCCAGTGTCTGCCCACGGGGAGTTTGGAAAATGTAACCACGACGCGCGAAGATTTCATTCCGGGCGATCCAGAGCTCGTCGGAACTGAGTCCGGAAAGCTCCGCATCGCTCAACACCTGGGTATCGGAGTTGGGAAACATGAAGGGACTGACGCCGCGTTGGGTATTCATCACCGGTAGAGGAGGAGGGGGAGTCACCTGGGTCAGTCCACCGAATTCGGTTTTGGGCTCCTGCATTTTCTGGTCGATCTCCTCCATGCGGGTTTGCAGGGATTTGAGCTGTTCGACCAGTTCATTTGTGATTTTGCCATCCTCCAGCTTGCGGTTGATCTCCGCGAGCTGCTGTTTGAGTTTTTCATTCTCCTTTTCGAGTCGCTTGGTTTCGGCGGCATTGGCCATTTTGGCGGTGTCGGTGCCTGCCGGACCGGCTTCCCCCGGCACGAGGTAGTATTCGGCAAAGCTGCCGGAGGAATAGATGGCCGGGTCCTGTTTGGTTTTTTTGTAAACCCGGGCCGCAACATCACTGAACAGCTTCTTTAATTCCAATCCGGTGGCGGGACGGTCTTCCAGGGCTTCGAGGAGGGTCTCCGTGTAGGGAGAGTTGACCCCACTGCCATCATCCGCCGTCGCGCCGGCTTTGGTGGAGAAGGCAATCAACGTTCCGACCGGGGGGCGATCCATTGGCGTCAGGCCTTCCTGGGCGGTGCCTCCGCGAACGCTTCTGCGGATGGAGCGGCTGAAGGGATTGTTCCGACAGCTGTCCAGCACCACCACATTGCGCTTGGCTCCGGCCTCTTCCATGGCGGCCAGAACTTCATCCGCTTTGGTGGCGCTGCTTTTCACTTGGAAAGCGGCTTCAAACTTTCCGATCGGGAGGAGATAATTGATTCCGTCAATCTGGATCCCATGCCCGGCGAAGAAGAAAAGAGCCACCTCCGTGCTGGGGCTGATTTGGTGGTGGAATTCCAGAATCGCCTCTCCCAGTTCCCCGCTGGCAAGGTCGGTTTTTTCAATCACGGTGAAGTCCAAATCCCGCAAGGATTTCGCCAGGGCCTTGGCGTCGTTGGCTGGATTGGGAAGCTCGTTTCCTTCGGGATATTTGGAATTGCCAATGACCAAAGCGATCCGGTCCACCGCTGATCCTTGATTCGCCAATCCCAGAATCATGAACGCGATCGAGCAGAAAATCCTGAATGTCCTGTGATGTGGGTTCCAAGGTTTCATAGTCAGATAGGCTGCCTTTCTTCCTCCATATCTGGCCCATAGCCGGGCTTCTGGCAAGTCACGGTTTCAGTCATTCCTTTCTTCGACGCGGGTTGGGCATGTAGGATTCACGGTTTTCCTTGTCACCGATGGGGCGGGGGAGGCGGAGAATTTCCTTGCCCCCGTGCGCCGCCCGCAGCATTGGTCCCGTCATGAGGACCAACTGTTTCCTTGTTACGATCCTACTGCTGCTCCTGGTTCCAGTCTCCCTTTCTGCCCAGAACGGCGTTACGGGAGCGGAGGTGGACACCTTTCTCCGGGGCTGGAAACAGGCTTGGGAATCCCGTGACATGGGTCAATATGAAGACCTCTACACGCCGGACTTTGTCGGGGTGAATTTTTCCCTCGCCCGAGGGGCCCGAATCCTGACCCGGGCTGAATGGATGGCTGACAAAGCGGCCAAATTTGCCGGAACCTCAACCCTTTCAATTGGCGTGGAGAAGGTGGATTTTGCGGTCTCGGGCAACGATCTGGTGGTCCGATTCATCCAGACCTACCGCAGTGGCAGTTATGAAGACCGCGGCACAAAACTGCTGCTCCTGCAGCGCAGTCGTCCAGGCGAGGCCTGGCGGATCTCCCGGGAGAAATTCGTTCCGCCCGACGCCTTTACCGCCAACCAAAACGATTTTGAAGCGCCCCCAAGCAAGGAGGATGATGCCCTCATTCCGGTGGAAACCAGGCAATCCCTCCGGGCGCTGGTCGCCGGTTGGGAGGCCGCCTGGGAATCCCGCAGCATCAGTGGATACCGCGCCTACTACGCACCCGGCTTCGTCGGAACCAATTACTCCACCCTCAAGGGTTCCAAAACCATGGCCTACGAGGCTTGGATGGCGGACAAAGCCGCCAAGTTCTCCGGTACCGGAACCATTTCGATCGAAGTGGGGCCACTGTCGGTGACCCGTTCCGGCTCCGCCTATGTGGTGGCTTTTCCCCAGACCTACCGCTCCGGCACCTACTCGGATCATGGCACCAAGACATTGGTGGTCTCGCCCAATGGCATTGGAGGATGGACGATTACCGGAGAGAATTTCGGGATGGATGACGGTTTGGGCACCTCCGGTCTCACACCGCATCCCACCAATCTTCCGCTGGGTGAGTCGAGCATCCAAGTGACGCGGTATTCCAGTCCTCGGGGAAACGCGGGGCCACTCTTTGTGTCGTTGCATTCCAATGAACAAGGATCGCTGGCATTGGCGGCCCAGTGGCTGGCAGAGAATGCCGGAGAACTGATCGTGCTCAATGGCGCGGGAGAACGCAGGCTCTCCCTGGTGCCGGGTTCCCGCTCCTACTCGATCGATCCCAACCGCATGTTCAGCTCGGGTGGAATTGAGCGGGACATGCGCAGGTTTGGATTTTACCGTCCCGAACTGGGCGCTGCCGTGGGTGACTTTGCCGGACGGTGGATGGAAGTGTCCGGTATCGGGAAACGTCCCGCGGTGGTGTCGCTCCACAACAATACGGACGGTCCCCCGCTCAGTGTGGCCACCTACCAGAGCGGGGGGAGTGAGGCGGGGAATGCGGCACGCGTTTTTCCCGGTCAACGTTCCGGCTGGGATCCGGATGATTTCTTTCTGGTCACGGATGCCGGAGCCTTTGCCTACCTGGCCGGCCAGGGATTTCCAGTGGTTCTGCAGGACAACGCCGCGGTCGAAGATGACGGCTCGCTCTCCGTGTGGTGCGGGCGACGTGGCCTTGCCTATGTGAATGTGGAAGTCCAGTTCGGTCACGACGAAGCCGCCCACATCATGATGCAGGCGGTGACGGGGTGGCTGGAGCGGCGGTGAGAATCAAGCCAGGAGACTGGCGATGGGAACGCCTCCGTCGGTGATCGGCACCGGCCGGGATCCGTCGAGGAGTTCCGTATGGGGATCAATGCCCATCGCCGCATGGATGGTGGCGTGAAAGTCAGGGATACTGACCGGATTTTCCAAAGCAGTTTTGCTCAGCTCATCAGTCACGCCATAGGCACCGCTGTGTTTCAGGCCCCCTCCGGCCAGGACCAGCGAGAACGCCGTGCCTTGGTGGCCGCGTCCGCCACCGCTGTCAAAAGCTGCCGGACGACCAAACTCGGTGGCGACCACGACGAGGGTTTTATCGAGGAGGCGCTGCTTCTCCAGATCCTCGATGAGCGCGGAGAGGGCCGTGTCCAACTCTTTGATCAGCACGTGCTGCTGCAACTGTCCGGCGTTGTGGGTGTCCCATCCGGTGCCGTTGATGAAATTCAGATTGTGGGACACTTCGATGAACCGCACCCCGGACTGCACAAGGCGCCGGGCGAGCAGGCAGCGTTGCCCGAATTCGCCGCCATAGCGCTGACGGAGGCTGCCGGGTTCGGTCCCGAGTTGGAAATGCCGCATGAAATCCGGTCCGGCAAGGCGCAAAGCCTCCGTCTGGGCCGCCCGGTAGTCGGAGGGGATGGAATCGGCGGGGAAACGGTTTTGCAGCGGCTCCAACAGACTGAGTCGCCGGGCGGCGCGGTCAGGACCGACATCCTCAGGGCGGGTGAATCCAGCCGGACCGCTGTTGGTGTCGACCAGATAAACGAAGCCGTGTTGGGCTCCCAAAAATCCGGGACCCCGGCTCACATTGGGCAGCCCGATCAGCATATAGGCGGGGACTTCGGGATTGGCCGCGCCGCGTTGCTGGGCGACAATGCTGCCGATCGAGGGATAAACCACATTCCCGCTGATCATGCGGCCCGTATGGACGAGGTTGGTGGCGAAGGCGTGTTCATCGACCACCCGGTGGTTCACCGTGCGGACCACCGTGACGTGTTCCATCAGCCGGGCGGTTCGGGCGAGGTGTTCCGTGACTTTTATTCCCGGAACGGACGTGTCGATGGCTTGGTAGTAGCTCCCCGCGAGGAACGGTTTGGCCTTGGTGTTGCCCATCGTTTTGGGATCAAAGGTGTCCACCTGGGCCATGCCTCCACCGAGCCAGATAAAGATGCAGTGTTCTGCTTTGCCCAATCTGGCGGGCGGGAGGGCAGCGGCCCGGAGGGAGCGCGGGGCTCCGGGAAGGGCGCCTGCAGCCAGGGCCATTTTGAGGAAGTGACGGCGTGCGAGGGATGGTTTCATGGCCGATAGAGCATTTCTGGTGAGTTGATGAGGGCCCAAATGACATCTTCGCATCGCTGGCGCCAGTCGGGCTCGAGTTTGGTCGTGGGGGGATCGCCCTTCCGGGCTGCTTCCGCGAGCTTCTCTTTGGCGGTGTTCGATTGCGGGAGAAGGTGATTGGTCCAGGTGACGAAGGCGGGCGCCACGTGGGGGACTTCCGGTTTCGGTGGATGTTCCACTTTCCGGGTGTCAAAGCCTTCCCGGAGGTAGCCTGACGTGCGTTCCTTTTCCGCTTCGCTGGGCTGGCGGGTAAGAAGGCGCAGATAGAGCGAATCGATCAGGTCGTCAACCGTGGGCGCCTTCAGAGCGAGCTCCGTCAACCCATTGTCATCACTGAGCCGGGTCAGCCACCCACTCATGGAGCCATTGGCGAGAATGGCGGGCTGAAGGGCATTCGGGGCCAGATCCCTCACGGAGAGGGGATCCTGTCGGGACCCCCGCCATCCCAGGGCGGACAACACATCGGCCACCGCTTGGAGCCGGGGGAGCATCAGACTGGGACGATCTCGTTCGTTCGACAGAGATGCCAGCATCCAGGAACGGTGCGGACGTCCCAAATCAAGGCTGTTTCCAGTGTCACGACGCCCGTTGAGATCCAGGCAGACGGGCTCGACCCGGAAGGGTTTGCCGGTGGCGGCAAAAAGTGAGTCCACGACCTGCTCCGCGCTCAGTCTCCGTGGCTCGGGGGCCGTATGCAACGGGTCGGTTTGGCGCAGAGTGGGATCGACGGAGCGCTGGTAGGCCTGCGAAGTCAGAATCAGACGGGCCAGAGGTTTCACCTGGTAGCCGTTTCGCACGAGTTCTCTTCCCAGCCATCTCAGCAATTCCGGATGCGAGGGAGTGCCTTTTTCCCAGTTGTCGACCGGATCGACAATACCCCGTCCCATCAGACGCTGCCAGATCCGGTTGGCAATGACCTGGGCGAAACGTTCATTCTGCGGCGCGGTGATCAGGGCGGCGAGACGTTCCCGGTGATCCCCTGGATGGGCCGTCAAGGATGCGACGACGGAAGGATCGGCGAATTCTTGGAAGGGCCATTCCGGTTGGACAGTCGTTCCCGGCATCAGGGTGACTTCGATGAGCGGTTTGCGTCCTCCGGCATGCAGCTTCACAGGATCCACGCTGCTGGTTTTGGGCACTTCCAGCGGCTTTGACGCCAGCAGCGCGCCCAACTGGAAGAGCTGCTCCTGTTTGGCGGAACCAGACGGCGAATCGTGGCAGCGGGCACATTTCATGTCCACGCCGAGAAAGGCCGCGCTGATGACCGTGCCCTTGGCGGCAAAGGGCGAGTCGTTCTGGGAAGCCTGCCCGAAGCCCGCCGGACCGCCTTCCCGGTCGCCCCCGCGTTGCAGCAGCAACTGGGTCACCATCCGGTCCATGGGCAGGTCATCCAGCAAGGCTTCCTGCAGCCACCAGCGGAATGGTCCGGTGTTGTTCAGCGTGGGGTTGAGGATGTTGGGATTTTCCGCGAGCACGTCCAACCAGAGGCTGATCCAGTGGTCTGCCCATCGGTCATCCCCGAGGAGCCGGTCAATGAGGCGGGCGCGTTTGTCGGAGGAAGCATCGGCGAGAAAGGAGCGGGCCTCGTCCACGGTGGGGATCAGACCGATCGTGTCGAGGGTGACCCGGCGGAGGAAGGCCAGGTCCTCGACTGGAGGGGTGACTTCCTCGCGGACGAGCGGCAGCTCAGGCCAGGAAGCCCCCTCTTGGATCCAATGAGTCAGAATGGCCGACTCTTCTGTGGTCAGGGGCTTTCCTTTGGGGGGCATGATCTCGTCGGCATCATTCGTGGTGATGCGGTGGATCACTTCGCTGGTTTCTGTCTGGCCGGGAACGATGGCCGGCCCACTGTCGCCTCCCCGGAGTGCGTTCGCCAAGGTGTCCAATTGCAGCCCGCCTTTGGCCTTGTTGCCGCGATGACAATCGAGACAGCGGCTTTCGAGGAGGGGGCGGACATCCCGGAAAAAGTCCACCGCATTCGGAGCCGAATGGCTGTTTTGAGCTTTGATTTCAAGGAGCTTGGCCGCCAGGAAATGGTCGATCGGGCTGGTCGCGGTGAGGCCTTCCGGCAGTGCCGGCACTTTCGTTTCCGGGGTGGACGCCAACCACTGGGCCGCCACGTCACGGCGCTTCTTCCAGATCTCAGCCTGTTTTTCCCGCAGCGCCGCCCGGGTTGAGGCATTGCGTTGGGCCAGGGTTGACTCCACTTGTGACCGGTAGGCTTCCCAGCCGGCATCGCTGTAGGAGGCTCCCTTTCCGCTGGGGCTGAGGAGTTCCCATCCCGCCTGACCTTCGGATGAAAGAGCGACCACAGTCTCCCCCAATTCCACCCGGCGGGGCTTGTTGCCTTCCCGTCCTCCCACAAAAACTTCAAAAGTGAAAGCATGGGCACCAGCCTCGATCGCCACGTCTTCGATTTTTTCGTATTCCCCGGCAGGGGCAAATCGGTAGCCCTTGCCAAGGTCCAATGGTGTCAGGATTTCCGAACCTGCCTGGGAACCGTCCCCTCCATTTTTCGGGGGAAACGGAGTTTCCGCAATCACCTTGCCGTCCATTGAGAGACGGGCCGCGCTCCGCGAGCGGATGAGGAAGCGGTGGTTTCCGGCGGGGAGAGTCACGGTGGCCTTGAGCCGGAGCAACGACGGGCTTGGTCGGGTCCCCCGGACCCCGTCGTCGACATATTTCTGCGGCAGTGTGTCGAGGCCGAATGCCGGGATCTGGAATGACTCAGTGGCGCGAGGAGACACCTCTGGCCACGCGTCCTTGTCTGCGAGACCCTGTTCACAGATTTCAGCCTGCACCGCTCCCATCATTGGATCCGGTGTTGCCTTGAGCTCCAGTGGCGGCATCATTCCTCCCCAAGCGGTCAAGATTGCCGCCAAGGGAGCCATTACCGAGAGTCTTATGGCGACGGGCTTGTTGCGAAGGCAAATCATGGTCTCAACCTATGACCGTCGCTCCGTCCGTGCTATTGTCCGGGTGGACAATGGCTTGATTGCGGTGCTTCGTGATACAGGTCTGCTTTCAGATGTCGTCTCCGGGTCTCCAACTTTCATGCTGCCTTCTCGTCCTTTGGTCGACCGGGGGAAGCCTGATGGCCACTCCCTTGACCCAGGTGGGAGCTCTCCGGCAACTGGGGTTTCACGATGCCTCCGCGGGCCAGGAGGTTCAACTGACCGGGGTGGTGACCTACCTGCGCGATGCCCCCGGGGCTTCGGCCGTGGCCAATTTCAATTTCAACCTCAACGACGAAACCGGCGGCGTCATGGTCTACCCTTCCGAACATGTCCGGCTGGCCCCGGGTCAGCAGGTCGAAGTGCGCGGGGTGACAGCGATGTCGGTCCACGGGCTCCGTATCGAGAAGGCCGTGGTCACCCCCGGTCCGATGAAGTCTCTGCCGGAGGCCGTGGCAGTTTCGATGGCTGCCCTGAGGGAGGGGGGGAGTGAGGGGCTGTTTGTCGAGATGGAGGCCATCGTCCGGGTGTCCCGATTGGAATCTCCGGAAATTTCCCCGCAACGTCTGGCCTTGGATTTCGGGCCGCGGAGCCGACGGATCACTGCCTGGATCACCCGCTTCGACCAAGCACGGGGCATTCCCACCGCAGGGACGATGGTCCGCCTCCGGGGAGTGCCGGTGCGGTGGACGAATGCGCGGGGGCAGGCCCAAGGATTGAGCCTGATGGTCAACTCCACCGACGATATCGAAACCCTGATGCCTCCCGGGGAACCGCAATCCCAGAATCTGGAGGAGCTGCAACTCTGGAGTGGACCCGATGAGCCCGCGCGGCTCAGAAAAACCGGCGGGGTGGTGACGCTGGCGCGTCCGGGGCATTTGCTGGTCGTGCAGGAGGGGGATCGGGCCATGAGATTCCGGCCTGCTCCCACGGGGGCGTTGGATGAAACCGGGTTGCCATTTCCTCAGGTGGGGGACCGGGTTACCGTGACCGGATTTCCGGTCATGGGGGAATACACCACCGAACTGGAGGAGGTCTTGGTGCTGTCCGCCGATCCGGATGTCCTGCCGGCCGCCGAAGCGCCAGTCGATGCTGCCGCTGTGTTGGCTGGAAAAGGTCTCGTCGACCGCGATGGACGGCTTTTTACTCTGCGAGGCCATCTGCGGGAAATCCAGGAACGTGAGGATTTGAGGCTGCTGGAGATGGATTCGGGCAGCGAGACCTTCACTGCGGTCTTGCCGCGAGAAATTTCTCTCCCGGAAGGGGCCTCCCCGGGGGCCATACTGGGGCTCACCGGCGTTTGCACGCTGCACCTGACCGAAGAGCGCCGGCGGTTGGGGCGTTCGCCAGACCAGTTCAGTCTGCTCCTGCCCAATGGGTCGGCCGTGGAACTAGTCCGAGCTCCTCCCTGGTGGACGCTGCCCCGGTTGCTCGGCGCACTGGGCGGGATCGCCGCCGTCGCGTTCCTGGCGGCATTCTGGGCGGTCCTGATGGCGGGGAAGAATGCCCGTTTGAAAGCCGAAATCGGGAGGCGTGAAGAAGCGGAGCGACGGTTGGCAACAGAACGCCGGCGGGTGGCGGGCGATCTCCATGACACCCTGGAGCAGACCCTACTTGCGGCCGGGTTGCAGCTCAACGCGGCCGGCCGCACGCTGGCCACCCAGCCCGAAGCGGCGGCCGACCGGGTCGCCCTGGCCCACCAACTCATCGCCCGCGGCCGTCAGGAAGTCCGCGATGCGGTCTGGGACCTGCACGCCAGCGGAGATCAGGTCCAGTCGTTGGCGGCTCTGTTGGGAACGGCCTGTTCAGAAGTTGGCAGTTCGACCTCTGCCGGCGTGACCTTCTCCGTCGAGGGACCGGAAAGACCGGTGCCTGCCCAGATCATGGCCCAATGCATCCGACTGGTCCGTGAGGCGGTCTCCAATGCCATCAAACATGGCTCGCCCCAGCAGGTCGGCGTGACGCTGCGGTTCGGGGAGGGAGACCTTCGTCTGATCGTGGCGGATGATGGTTCGGGGTTCGTCAGTGGCTCCGCACCCGGGCCTGAGACGGGACATTTCGGCCTCGCCGGGATGAAAGAGCGGGCCCTGCGCCTCGGGGGCTCTGTGGAAGTCAACACTCAACCGGGGCAGGGAACCACTCTGACCGCCATGATTCCTCTGCCGACATGAATACCCGGATCCGACTGCTCCTCGCCGATGATCATGCCATCGTCCGCATGGGGTTGAGAACGGTTTTTGAGTTGGAGGGCGATCTTGAGGTGATCGCGGAAGCCGCCACTGCGGACGAGGCCGTCGCCGCCCACGCTTCGTCCCGTCCTGACGTGACGTTGTTGGATCTCCGGATGCCCGGCGGGGGATTGGAGGCCCTGCGCCGGATCCTCGGAAACTCTCCCCGGTCACGTGTTCTCGTGGTTACCACATCCGATCTGGAGGAAGACATCCACCGGGCGCTTGCCGCCGGCGCGAGTGGCTACGTTCTGAAAAGCATTGCTCCGGAGGAACTGGCCGACGCCATCCGGGGAGTTCATGCCGGGGCCCGCTGGGTGCCGGCGGAAGTGGCCCGAAAGCTCGCCGACCGAGCCGCCACTCCCGAATTGTCGCCCCGCGAAATGGAGGTGCTGCACTTGGTGGTCAAAGGCCTGACCAATCCAGAGATCGCGGACGCTTTGGACATTTCTCTGGGCACCGCCAAGGCCCATCTCCGGGCGATCCTGGCTAAACTGCAGGTCGCCGACCGGACTGAGGCGGCTTCCGAAGCTCTGCGGCGGGGATTGATTGACTGAAACCCTGCGTCCGACCATCGGCCTGTGTGCAAAAACTTGCAAAATGGCCCGGCATCCCGAAAACTGTCCTTCAGATGCCTGATTTTACACCCATTCTCGAGCCAGAGGCCCTTCTTGCCGCGCTGCGCTGGCGTTATGCGACCAAACAATTCAACCCGGAACAGCGCATTGCCGTTCCCGTCTGGGAAACATTGGAGGAGGCACTGGTCCTGACTCCGTCTTCCTATGGCATGCAGCCTTGGCGATTTCTCATCCTGACAGACCGGGAGCAGCGGGAAGCTCTCGTTCCTGCCGCCTACGGGCAGCGTCAGGTGGCGGATTGTTCCCATCTCGTGGTCATGGCAGTCCCCCGGGAGATCGGAGAGCCGGATATCGACCGCTGGGTGGCCCGGATGGCGGAGGCTCGCGGAACCACTCCGGAGGCACTGGCGAAATTTGGCGAAATCGTGGCCCGGGACATTATCCATGGTCCCCGGGGGGCGGATCGTCTGGGGTGGGCCAAACTCCAAGCTTACATTGCTTTGGGGAATTTCATGACCTGTGCGGCCCTGCTCGGCGTCGACACCTGTCCCATGGAGGGGTTTTCTCCGTCGAAAGTTGATGCAGCTCTGGGGTTGGAAGCCCGCGGGCTCACCGCGGCGGTTCTCTGTCCGGCCGGATACCGGGCGCCGGGTGACAAATATGCGGCATTGCCAAAGGTCCGGTTTGAGAAATCGGATGTTATCGAGCATATTGGATGAGCGGGTCGGTGGTTTCCACAAGTTCCGCCTTCTTCCCTATGTCCCGCAGCGTCAAACTCATTCGCCTTGTCGGAAAAACCGGCGACCTTTCCTATCAGATGGGGGGGCTCCACTTTACCGATACCAGTCCTTCCCGCGGCTGGGTTCCACTACTGAACGCCTACCGTTACGAAGACCGATACGAAATTTGTGTCGATCTCGCCGGAGTTCCCAAACCCGACATTGAGGTTGAGGTGTCCCCCGGGAGGCTTCGCATTTCCGGTCAACGCCATGTTCCGGAAGATGGTCGCTGCGACAGTGGTTGCTGTCAGGTGCTGGCCTTGGAGATTGAGAATGGACGTTTCTGGCGGGAACTGGCCCTGAGTTCTGCCGTGGATCCGGAAAAGGTGTCCGCTCGCCAGGAAAACGGGTTGCTTTGGATCGTCCTCCCGTTGAAGGATCTTCCCTGAGGCTGCGGATGCGCTGGATCAAAGGGTCCGCCACCACCCCAAATTTTTGCAATTTTACTCCCGACGGTAACGTCACAGACCAGTGAGCAGCACCAAATCCAAAAAGAAGCCTTCCAAAGAGGCCGACACCAAAAACTCAACCACGGCTCCGGGCGAAGAGGTGGCGGCAGCCTCGGCGGTTCCTCAAGTCGAAGTTCCCGAATGGAGGCAGAATCTCCCGGAAACATTGGCGGTGTTGCCTTTGCGCGGGGTCGTCCTGTTCCCGGGCACGGTCGCTCCACTGACCGTGGAGCGCGATCCGAGTCGGCGTCTTCTGGAGGACAGTTTGTCGGTGAGCCGCACCATTGGCATCGTCACCCAGCGCGATGAGGAGAAGGATCTGCCCCTGCCTGAGGATATTTATGCCGTGGGCGTCATCGCCAGTGTGCTGCGCATGGTTCGCCAGGAGGCCGATTCGGTTATCGCCTTGGTACAGGTTCACGCAAGGGTCCGCTTCACCCAGTTCACCCAGGTGAAGCCTTTCCTCAAAGCCAGTTTCGAAGTGCTGGAGAACGTCTACCCAGAGATGGAAGGGGAGGTTTGGACCGCCCTGCTGCGCAACCTCCGGGAATCCGCGATCAATCTGGTGCGGACGAATCCGAACATTCCGGACGAAGCGTCACAGATCATCAACAGCATGGATGACCCGGTGTTGTTGGGGGATTTCCTCGCCACCAATCTGCCGGTCGAAATCGCCGACAAACAAATGATGCTGGAGGAAACGAACGTGGAAAAGCGGATCGAAATGATCCAGCGCCATGTCAACAACCAGACCCACATTGCGGAACTGCAGCGGAAACTCCGGGATGATGTGGAGACGGAGTTCAGCGATGCCCAGCGGAAAGCCTTTTTGCGTGAACAGATGCGGGCCATCCAGCGGGAGCTGGGGGAAGAAGTTCCCACTGATGAGCAGGGTGGGGAACTCCACGACCGGCTTCTCGTCGCCGGGCTACCCAAGTCCGCGATGGTAATGGCCGAGAAAGAACTGAAACGCCTGGAGTTCATCCCTCCCGGCAGTCCCGAGCACTCTGTCATCGTCACCTATCTCGAGACCCTCGCGGATCTTCCGTGGAACAAATTCTCCGAGGACCGGAACGACCTCGCCACGGCCCGCGAAATCCTGGAGCACGATCACTATGGCCTGGAAAAGGTGAAGAAACGGCTGGTGGAATACCTCGCCGTGCGAAAGCTGAACCCCGGAGGACGCGGCCCCATCCTCTGTCTGGTCGGCCCTCCCGGCGTCGGCAAGACCAGTCTGGGCAAGTCCATTGCCGATGCTCTGGGGCGCAGCTTCATCCGCATCAGTGTCGGCGGTATGCGGGACGAGTCAGAAATCCGGGGGCACCGCCGCACTTACATTGGCTCCATGCCCGGGCGAATGATCCAGGAGATTCGGCGTTGCGGAACGCGGAATCCGGTCATCATGCTCGACGAAGTCGACAAAATCGGTGCGGACTTCCGGGGCGATCCGGCCAGCGCCTTGCTGGAGGTCCTCGATCCCCGGCAGAATGACAGCTTCATGGACCGCTATCTGGATGTGCCATTTGACCTCAGTCAGGCCATCTTCATCGCCACCGCCAACACGCTGGATCCCGTGCCCCATGCCTTGCGGGATCGTCTCGAAGTCATCGAAATCCCCGGATACACGGAGGAAGAAAAACTCCATATCGCGCGCAATTACCTCGTGAAGCGCCAGCTCAAGGAAAACGGCCTGAAAAACCGCCATTGCCGTTGGGGCACGCCGGTGCTGAAGCGTCTCATCCGTGACTACACCCGCGAAGCCGGGGTGCGCAATCTGGAGCGGGAAATCGGATCAGTCTGCCGCAGCGTGGCCGCGGGCGTCGCCGAGGACGACAGCAAAAGTGTTACCGTATCGCCGGAAGTGCTCGCCGATGCCTTGGGGCCCGCCAAATTTGCCCACGAGGACAAGCTCGAAATCAGCCAACCTGGCATGGTCAACGGACTTGCCTACACTCCGGTGGGCGGGGAGATCCTGCACATCGAAGCGATCCGCTATCCCGGTGATGGACGCATCCAACTCACCGGCCAGATCGGTGACGTCATGAAAGAATCCATGCAGGCAGCCTGGAGTCTGGTGAGAAACCGTGCCGATGGCCTCGGGATAGACCGCGAAGACCTCAAGAAATTCGACGTTCACGTTCATGTCCCGGCGGGTGCGGTGCCCAAAGATGGCCCCTCGGCCGGGGTCGCCATGTTCTCCGTTCTGGCTTCCCTCTTCACCGGCAAGCCACTCGACCGCCATGTGGCCATGACGGGGGAAATCACTTTGCGCGGACTCGTTTTGCCGATCGGCGGATTGAAGGAAAAAGCCCTGGCAGCGGAGCGTGGCGGTATCCGCAAAGTGCTGATCCCCAACTTGAACATGAAGGACGTGCCGGAGATTCCGGAGGCGGCCCGGAAGCACCTCAAGATCATCGGCGTCAAAACCGTGGATGATGTGCTTGGCCACGCGTTCAGCATCAAGGCCTGACCTCGCGGGTCAAGCCAGCAGAGCGCGGACGACGGTGCCGTGGATGTCCGTCAGGCGGAAATCCCGCCCCCCATACCGGTAGGTCAGACGCTCATGGTTTAATCCCAGAGCGTGGAGGAGGGTGGCGTGCAGATCGTGGAGATGGACTTTGTCCTGCTCGGCCTTTTGGCCGGTCTCATCCGTGGCCCCGTAACGCAGCCCGGCTTTGACTCCTCCTCCGGCCATCCACATGGTAAACCCTTCGGGGTTGTGGTCCCGGCCATTGTTTTTGTTGAGGATGGGGGGGCGGCCAAATTCGCCTCCCCAGAGCACCAGGGTGTCTTCCAGGAGACCACGGCGTTTCAAATCTGTCAGGAGCGCGCCGATCGGTTGGTCCGTCTCGGCGGCATGGTTCGCCATTCCACCGAAAATGTCTGTGTGGTGATCCCAGAACCCGTGGTTCAACTGGACGAACCGCACGCCGGATTCCACAAAGCGCCGGGCCATCAGGCAGGCTCGGCCAAAGTTCTCCGTCACCGGATTTCCCAGTCCATAGAGCGTCCTGGTCGCGGAGTCTTCCCGATCCACGTCCAGCAGTTGGGGCAACTCTCGCTGCATTCTGAAGGCCAGTTCATAGCTCTGGAGAATGCTTTCGAGCGTGCCGTCGCTCCCTTGGTGATCCAGCCTTTCCGCATTCAGGGACCTCACCAGGTCGAGTTGGCGGCGCTGTTGCGGAGCCGTCAACGCGGGATGTTTGGTGTAAGGAAGACTCGCCCCGGCAAGCGGTTCCGGACCTTTTCCGTCCGCCTTGTCACCGGTCCCGATCTTGGTTCCGCCACAGGCGGCCGGCAGGAAGGCGCTATCATAGTTGCGGGCGCCGCCAGCGGAGAAATCGGGGTTGATGGTGATGAACCCGGGCAGGTTGGCGTTCTCCGTGCCCAATCCGTAGGTAATCCACGATCCCATCGAGGGGCGGATGAACTGGAAGCTTCCGGTGTTCATCTGCAGGATCGCCTGGGGGTGGTTGCCGTTGTCGGTGTGGAGACTGTTGATGACACAGAGATCATCGGCATGGCGGGCAATGTGGGGAAACAACCCCGAGACAGGCAGTCCGCTCTGACCGTAGGGGTGAAATTTCCAGGGACATTGAAAGTACCGGCGGCCTCCTCCGAGATCCTCCCCATGGCGCTTTTCCAGAGCGGGCTTGTAATCGAACGAATCGACCTGTGAAGGGCCTCCCCGCATGAAGAGAAAGATGACCCGCTTTGCCCGGGGCGCATGATGGGGAAGGTGCGGGGAGAGGGGAGAGGAGAGTCCGGTCCCGGGACGCTCCGCCGCCAGCAAAGATTGGAAGGCAAGCGCTCCAAATCCGCAGGCTGATGTCTGGAGCAGCGTCCGACGGGAGAATTCCCCACGATGCTCTGAAATTCCGTTTGCCATGCTGGTCAATATCTTGCGGATCATGACAGAGTGAATGAGCATCGTCAATCACGCCATCGCGGAACCCGGGATCGGTGTAGAAATTAGTTGCTTAATTCAACAATTATGATAAATAACCATATTATCTATAATTCTTGCCGCTATAACTGATTGAATCAGGAACGCTTGATCCGCGAAAGGGAGTTTCACGACCACGTCTTTGCGGATGATACGCGGAAGTGTACCGACAAGTATTACTCAGTGGCCCAAATTGAGTATGAACTCTACCGGGGGATTTTGGACGCCAAAGTGCCCGGGAGCAGGTTTTTGGAATACGGCTGTGGTCCCTACGGGTATGTCTACGATGCGGCCCGGCAAACCTCCCAGGCCGCCGGCATCGACATTTCGGAAGTGGCCATCCGCATGGCTCACGAGAAGGCGTCACGCAACGATCTGTCGATCGATTTCAGGGTTATGGATGCGGAAAACATGGATTTCGCAGACGAAAGCTTCGATGTCATTTGCGGGAATTCCATTCTCCATCACCTCGATTTGAATCGCAGTTTTTCCGAACTGGCCCGGGTGATGGCCCCTCAAGGGATGGGTGTTTTCATCGAGCCGATGGGGCACAATCCGGTGATCAACCGTTACCGGACCCTGACTCCGAACCTGCGAACGTCTGACGAGCATCCGCTGTTGATGAAGGATCTCGCGAAGTTGAAGCAGTTTTTTCAGGTGGTCCAGGTACGGCATTTTCATGTCCTGACCCTGCTGGCCGTGCCGTTCCGGAACCGTCCGCTCTTCCGGTTTTTGAGGGCCGTCTTGCACGCGATTGACCAGTCGGTTTTCTGGCTAATACCCTGGTTGAAACGGTATTCCTGGATGACCTTGATTGAGTTCTCCGGACCCCGGCCCGACCGGCCTCAATACGCGGTGCGGAACTCCCCGGTGCAGAACAGCGCCTGCGCCAGCGAACTCCAGGAAATCAATGAAGCTTCCGGGGTGTGGGTCTTACCGGAGAGGTAAGCGAGGAACAGCGCCTCTTCGCGTTCGGTCGGTTTGCGTCCCAGGATGATCCGATAGGCTTTCCGCAGTCGGGCATTGTCCTCAGCAGGTTCCATGGCGAGGAGTTTCTGGGCTGTCAACCTGGCCTGTTGCCAGACAAAGTCACTGTTCATCAGATACATGGCCTGGGCAGGAACCACTCCTGATTTGCGTTGACTGATCACAAGATTCGGGTCGGCGGCGTCAAACAACATCAGGGCATCCAGTTGGGCACTGCGGGCCGAAGGCAGATAGACGGAGCGGTAGCGTGTGTCACCGGTGATGTCCTTGACCAGGAAGTCCCTTCGACCAATTTCGCGTTGCTGCGGGTTGGACTGCCTTTCACTGATGTCCGTGACCTGTGAGCCTTGCTGAGGAGCGGGGTCAAGTTCTCCGCTGACGGCGAGCAGCGTGTCCCGGAGCACCTCGGCTTCCAACAGCCGGGGAGGCTGACGCCAGAGCCACCGGTTGGCGGGATCCCGTTGCTCTCCTTCAGGGTTCGAGGACGAGCTTTGACGGTAGGTCCGACTCAGAAGCAGTGACCGGAGCAGGGATTTTACTGACCAGCCTTCTTGGGTAAACCGCAGGGCGAGGTCATCGAGCAGCTCAGGGTGGCTCGGGGGTGTTCCCGTCAGTCCGAAGTTGTCGGAGGAAGCGACCAGTCCGGTTCCAAAGAGATGCTGCCAGACGCGGTTCACGGCGACTCTGGCTGTCAGGGCATTCCGGGGGGAGGCGATCCAATCCGCGAGCTGGCGTCGTCCACTCTGGTCCGCCGGAATGCGGGGAGTGTCGAGACCCAACAACGTGGGAACGCCTCTCGGGACGGCCTCTCTGGGTTGTGAAATTTCACCTTTCTCATACACCGGGCAGTTGATCATTTCCGCGGCGTCGGAAACTGACATGGCCCATTCCGGGGCGGTCGGAGGATTCTCGTTGGCCGCTTTGACGAGTCCTTGGTGTCGTTGCACCTCGTTCTCGGCGACCTGCAGTTCGGGGGTGGGGGATTTTTTCCAATCTTTGCCCTCTTTCTCAAGGGCTTCGCGCATCGCGTTGCGGATTTTGACTTTCGCCAGATAGGTCTTCTGCGCTTCGGCGGCCCCGGCGGCGTGTTCCGCCATCCGGCGGAGGCGCTCGGTGGCATCCGCACCAAGGGGCCAGGCGGCACCGTCTTCATCCCTCACATTCGTCTGGGCACCGGAAAACTGCCGCGTGCTGCGGAAAATGCCGGCCAACGCATGGTAATCCCGCGTGGGAATGGGATCATATTTGTGATCGTGGCAACGCGCACAGTTGGCGGTGAGTCCAAGAAAGGCCCGGCAGGTGGCATCGATCTGGTCATCGACCGCATTCATCCGGTAGAGGAGGAGGTTGCTTTCATTCTGGGTTTTGGGGCCGACCACGAGGAATCCAGTGGCCACCGCGAGCCGATCCCGCTCCTCCGGGGTGTCCGCGGGCAGCAGGTCGCCGGCGAGCTGTTCCCGGATGAAGCGGTCATAGGGCACATCGTGGTTGTGCGCCTCGATGACATAATTCCGGTAACGCCAGGCGAGGGGATAGGTCATGTTCCGGTCGTAACCGGTGGACTCTCCAAACCGGGCGAGATCCAACCAATGGCGGCCCCACCGGACGCCGAAACTTTCCGAGGCAAGGAGCCGGTCCACGACCCGCGCGCAGGCTTCATCCTCGGGAGAGGGATCGGCGAGAAAGTCGTCCAATTCTCGGACTGTCGGGGGCAATCCGATGACATCAAACGATACCCGTCGCAGCCAGACCGTGCGTTCGGCATCCGGTGAGGGTGCCAATCCGTTGGCTTGGAGGCGCTCCAAAATAAAATAATCAGCCCGGTCCCGCGGCCATTCGCTGTTTTTCACCTGTGGCAGAGTCGGCTGCTGCGGAGGCCTGAAGGCCCAGTGACGTTCGGCCTTCTCCCGCAGGGCGGAGATTTCCTCCGCTGTGGTGGCGACTGGTAGCGGGGATTCCGGCCAGGGAGCGCCTTTCCCTGCCCAGGCGGTGAGATTGCCCAGGACGGTCGAGGTCACCACATGCGCGGGGACTTTGGGCGGCGGAGTGGGTGAACTTTGCAGGGTGGTGAGCAAGGGACTTTTTGCCACCTCGCCGGAGATCACCGCAGGTCCCGATTGGCCTCCCCGGGTCAGGGCGGCGAATGAGTCAAGCGCGAGCCCTCCCTCCTGTCGTCCCAATCTGGCAGAATGGCATTCGAAACAGCGCTCGATCAGGAGAGGACGGATCGTGGTCTCAAAAAACAGCGCATCCGCCGGACTGATTTCTTCCGCTTTCAGCAATGATGGCGATCCCAGTCGCACCATGGCGAGTGTCAGAAGGATCAGACGGTTGGACATCGCACCAGCGTCCCACGGAAGCGCTTGGCTGCGTAGCGGCGTGATCGCGCGAAATGTCAGGCCCTCCCTGCGCTTTGGCCATGGACTGACAGAAGGAAATATCTGGACCCGGAAGGCTGGCGCGGGGGCGTTCGCTTTGATCCGGAGCCTTCCGGCATCACCCCCCCGGTTTTTCGGATGACCGGTGGCGTGTTCGGGCCTATAGTCGCCGCTTTCGCGCCCTCCGCGATACTTGTTACTCCACTATGAAGCTATCCATCATCGGTTCCGGCTATGTCGGACTCACCACCGGAGCGTGTTTTGCCGAAGTCGGCCATGAAGTTCTCTGTGTGGACAACGACGAAGCCAAAATCGCCCGTCTCCTCAAAGGCGAGATTCCCATTTATGAGCCGGGTCTCAGTGAAATGGTGCTGCGGAATGTTGCTGCCGGACGTCTCCGTTTCACCTCCGACACGCACGAAGGAGTCAGGTCTGGTGATGTGATTTTCATCGCCGTGCCAACGCCGCCCCAAGCGGATGGCAGTGTCGATCTCTCCTTCATTGAAAAAGTGGCCCGGGAAATCGCCCCGGCGATCGATTCCTACAAAGTGGTGGTCGACAAGAGCACGGTCCCGGTGAAGACCGGAGAGAAAGTCGCGGAAACAATTCGTCGCTATGCTCCGGATGCGGATTTTGACGTCGTCAGCAATCCGGAATTCCTCCGCGAAGGCAGTGCCGTGGCCGACCTCATGCAACCCGATCGCATCGTCATCGGGGTCAACAGCGACCGGGCCCTCGCCCGCATGCAGAAGGTCTACGAACCCTTTGTGGCCCCGGTGCTGGTCACCGACATCAACAGCGCCGAACTGATCAAGCACGCCGCCAATTCTTTTCTGGCCTTGAAGATTTCCTACATCAATGCCGTCTCCGCGATCTGCGAGGCCAGTGGCGCCGACGTCCTGAAGGTGGCAGAGGGGATCGGGATGGACAAGCGCATCGGCCGTTCTTTCCTCAATGCCGGCATCGGCTATGGGGGATCGTGCTTCCCAAAAGACCTTGCCGCTTTCATTGCCATCTCGGACGACCTCGGGGTGCCCTTCGATCTCCTCAAGGAAGTCCAGCACATCAACACCCGGCAGCTTGACCGCTTCGTCAAAGCGATCCGGGATTCCCTCTGGGTTCTCCAAGAAAAAACCATTGCCGTGTGGGGCATCGCCTTCAAACCGCACACGGACGACGTCCGCTGCTCGGTCGCGGTGGATCTGGTGGAGCGGCTTCTTGCCGAGGGGGCACGGGTCCGGGTGCACGATCCCAAGGCGATGGACAAAGCCCGTCAGTTGCCCATCGCGGGCAGGATCGAATTTTGCGAATCGCCCGAGGAAGCCGCGACCGGAGCCGAGGCCCTCGTCATCGCGACCGAGTGGCCGGAGTATGGCCAGGTCGATTTTGCCGCGGTTCGCGCCGCCATGCAGGCCCCGTTGGTTTTTGATGGCCGGAATCTTCTCGATCCGCTGACCATGAAACGGTTCGGATTCAACTATCGCGGCATCGGCCGGGCCCCGGCACTTCCATTATCGTGAGCTCTCCTCCGCCGTCTTCTACCACTTCCGTGCGCCGCCTCGCTCTGGAGGCGCTGGGTGAGTGGGAGGACGGGTCGCGACACGCGGCCGACATCCTCGAAGACATCAGCCGGGCCAGGCGGCTTGGTCCCCTGGATCACGCCTTTTTGCAGCAACTTCTCTATGGGGTGTTGCGGCATCTTTCCCGGCTGGACGGCTTGATCGATGAACTGAGGAGCGGTCGGGTGACCCGGGAAACCCGGAATGTCCTCCGGCTCGGTTTCTTCCAGATCTTCCACTCCCACATTCCTGCCTATGCCGCTGTCGGGGAAACGGTGGCCCTGGCACGCAATGGTCGCGGTTTCGTCAATGCTCTGCTGCGACGCGCTGACCGGGAACGCGGCACGCTCGAAGCCATGATGGATGCCTGGCCGGTCAGTATCGCCCAGTCTCATCCACAGTTTCTCGTGGATCGCTGGACCGCCGCCTGGGGTGAGGAAGCGGCTCTGGCCCAGTGCCGATGGGACAACGAACCGGCCCCGGTCTATGCCCGGATCAATCCGCTGGCTCCCGAAGCCACCCGGGCACAGGTCATGGCCGCGTATGAATCCCACAAGGTGCCGGGAGCGCCCGGTTTCTTTCAGATCGAAGGCCCCATCCCCCACGAGTGGCTCGATTCCGGAGCCATCTATATCCAGGATCCCAGCACCACACTGGCCTGCCGGATGCTAGATGCGCAGCCGGGAGAACGCGTGCTGGATGCCTGTGCCGCGCCCGGCGGCAAAACCAGTCTGCTGGCCGCCTCCCTTGGCACGGGTGCCACGCTGGTGGCCTGCGACCGTCCTGGAGGGCGTCTCCGGCGTCTCCGGCAGAATCTGGAGCGCCTCCATGCCGGAGACGTTCTCATTGCCGAGACCGACTGGCTCGCGCCCGGTCCTCCCGCCTGGCTCGGTGATCTGCGCTGGGGCGGCGGATTTCATGCCATTCTGGCCGACGTCCCCTGCAGCAACACCGGGGTGATGCGTCGCCGGGTCGATGTCCGGTGGCGGATCGACGAGAGGGAGTTCGCCCGGTTGCATCAGCTGCAGATCGATCTCGTGGAGCGTCTCCTCCCCCTGCTGCGCCATGGAGGTCGTTTGATTTACAGCACCTGTTCGATCGATGCGGAGGAAAATGAAGCGGTCGTCGCGGAACTTTGCCGTCGTCATCCCGGCCTGCGATTGGATCACAGCGAGGCTGAATTGCCGTGGCGCGACGGCTTTGACGGGGCTTATGCGGCCCGGTTGATCAGGGAAGCATGACCCGCAGCGGTCCTATTCCCAACCATAGAAGAGGACGCAGGGAAAGCCCGTCTTGGGATCGGTCTTGGAGTCCTCCGGGGCCGTTTCCAACCGCATCAGGATCAAATAAGCCCCCGTTTTGCGGCTTTTGTATTCCAGCATGGCAGAAAAGGGCTGGGTTCCCGCCGAGGTCGCATGGGCCACTTCGTCCCCTTTTTCATTGAAAATGTGCAGGTGGAGCGTCGCTCCGATCGGCTTTTTCTTGGTGTGGATCCCCATGAACAGCCGGTAGACGTTTCCTTTGAAAAACTGCAGTTTCACCGCGTGCCCCAGTTCCGGCGAGAGGCCTCCCTGCCAGTAATCTTCGCGCAGGGTGAAGGCGGGGCGCTCCAGAAAGGGGCTGGCGAGGAGCAAGGCCTGGTGTTCCGGCGAATCCTCCGTGAAGGCTTCGGCCGCGGAACCGATGCCGGTGACTCCCGAACTCACAAGGAGGACGGGGAACGCCAGACGGAGGGCCAAGATACGAAGAAGGAAAGGGGTGCCCATGGTGACCGATTACACTCGCCTCTCTCGCGGAAATACGCAAGCCCCGGAACAGGCGGGAACAGGCCGACCAGGCTTCGCATGCTGACCAACGGGAACCAGAGGGGGCCGGCCCCACCTGCGGGGCCCCTCAAGTTCGTTGGCTTCTCCAGTGGGGCAGGAGGTAGACCGCAATCAGCATGTTGAGCAGAATACCGGTGCCGCAGACCAATCCAAGGCTGGAAAGGCCATTGCTGGAGGCGAAGGTGAGCGAGCCGAAGCCAAGGGCAGTGGACAGGCCGCAAAACCAGAGCGCCCGGCCGATGCTCTGGTGCACAGCGGTGAGATCGCCCTGGTGACGACGCAGGGCAAGGATCATGTGGATGGAGTAATCAATGCCGGTCCCCAGCAGGATCGGCAAAGCCGCGAGATTGAAATAGTTCCACGTCCATCCAACAAGCCGCGTCACCGCCATCAGGGCAAGTCCTGAGAGCAGAAGACAACCCAGGGAAAGCAGGGTGTCGGAAAGACTCCGGAAAGTCACCAGCAACATCAGGACGAGCAGCACACTGAGCGGTGCCAGATCGCGCAGAAGGTCGCTTCCGGTTCTTTCGATCAACGCCGCAGTCAACACGGTCCAGCCGGTGACCTGGAATCCCGCAAATTGACGCCGGCGCAAAGCGGTCGTCCAGTCGCCGGGGGCCACGCCCTCCTGATCGGATGGCAGGGCACTGCCGAGCAATGCGGGAGAGCCTTCCTTGTCCGAATACGCCCTTCCAATCAACCAGCGACCGAGATCACTGGAAGGCAAAACCGGGCGTTCGGTGGCCGTGGCAAAGCGGGCCCAGGCATCGCACACCGAGAGGAACAAAGCGCTGGCCTCGTCGGTGAATCCGGCGTCAAGGATGGCCTTCCGGATGGCCTCTCGGCGGGCCACCAATTTTCCGATGAGCGGCGCGTTGGCCGCTTGCAGCGTTTCCTCCGGCACCAGCCCCGGTTCGAGGGTGAAACGGCTGATTTCTCCCCGCTGGCGGGCCTCCTCCAAAGTTTCCCGGGCCTTCCCGGCATTGCGGCGAACCTCTTCCGGTGTGGCTCCGGTGGCAACGAGTGGGACCGATTGCCGTCCGCCGGGGAACAGACGATCCTGGATCTCTTCAAACGCGCGGGTGGCTTGGCTGCGGCGCTGACTGAGGGGACGGAAGTCCTTCTCCAAAAGTGGCATTCCCCCCCCATACAGTCCGCCCAGGCAGGTCAGAATCAGGAGGAGGCTGATCCCTCGCCAGAGATTCCTCCGTCCGGGATGCTCCTGGACAGGAGCTGAGTCGGGAATCGTCGATCCCTCGTCGGGACGGGAGAAAAATTTCGCGCAAAAAGGCAGGTAAATTGACACCATGACCACCGCTCCCACGAGAATCCCGATGCCGACCAGATTGCCCAGGTCCCGCACACTCGGCAGGCTGAACACATTCAGTGAAAAGAACACCACCGCCGTCGTCAGGGCCGCCCAGAGAATTCCCGGGGCCACCGCACGACGGAGCCGAAGCGGATCGCGGAGCTGGGCATCGTGTCCGGCCTCGCGGTAGATCACCACGCCATAGTCCACCACCAATCCGATCAGAATGGCGGCGAAGCCGACGGTGAGGACACTGAGCCGTCCCAAGAAGAGAGCCCCGGCGGAAAGGGTGATCGCGAAAATGAGCAGCAGCATCGAGACCAGCCAGACCAGGGGGCGGAACGTGCGGTGCATGATCCAGAAGAGCAAACCGATCAGGAGGGTGGTGCCGATCGAGGAGCCCCGGATGTCCCGCTCCATGCCGGTGGAAATCTCGGCGACAAAGACCGGTTCGCCGGTGAATCCGGTGGAGATGTCCTCACCGACGGTGGATTGGACCAAGGTCTCAAGTTGGCGGATGCGATCGGCGGTTTCCCGATAGTCCGCCGCCTCTCCTCCGGCCAGCCCGACATAAAGGACCCGGAAGGTGCCATCGGGGGAAACAAAGGCGTCGCCCGTCGCACCACTCTCCTCCAACGCCAATCCTCCCGGCGATACGCTGACGCGCAGGGGATCGTAGCCGAGGCGCACCACGTCCTCATTGAGGAAGGCCGAACCAAGCTCCTCGGAGGCTTCCTTCAGGGTCGTGGTCAGGTGGTCGCCTTCCAGCCGTTCCGTCAGCCTGCGGAGCGCATCGGTGTCACCGTTCCACCACGACCAGGCGATCAGTTCGGCACCCGTGTCCAGCGCATCGGAAGGGCTTTCCAGGCCACTCCCCATCGCACTGGCCTCCCCGGAGGAAGGAGGGCTTTCCTCCAGAAGAGCGCGCCAAACCACCTGGTCGGCCACCCCGGGCGATCCTTGGATGGCGGTGGCGAGATGCTCTGCCGTTTCCCGCACGGCATCCGGATCGTCGCCCTGCAGGGAGATCAGCACTTCATTCTCCCTGCTGAAATGTTGGAAGAACACCCGCATCCCTTCGGTCTCGGGAAGGTCGGGCGGAAAAAGAGCCAGCACATCGACGTCGAAATCCAGACGGGACAACCCGACAACGGAAAAGACCGCCACCGCGGCTCCGATCATCCAGTTTCCGAGGTGTTTGGTCATGAGGCGGATGACAACGTCGCGTGGGGGCAGAGCACTGTCAATGAGGGCATTTCTGGGAATTCCCACCGGGATCAGAAAAATGCGCGAGACCTTGTCAAATCCATGGGGTTTCCAATCCTGACTCAGGTATGCGGCCGATTCCCGGTCTTTCAGCAACCTGGGATCGAACCGACTACCATGAAAATCACGACCACCCTTAGCAAACTGGCGGCCCTGCTGGTGCTGCCTCTCTCACTGGCCCTCGCTTCCGCCGAGGACAACGACAAACCCAAGCCAGAGCGCCCTCCCGGAGGACCAGGAGGCCCGGGCGGACCCGGCGGACGCATGCCGATGCCTCCGTTCGAGGAAATCGATACCGACAAGAGCGGCGATATCAGTGAAAAGGAATTCGCGGAATTCCAAGCCAAGCGCATCAAGGAAATGTTCGGCCGTATGGATGAGAACAAAGATGGCAAACTGACGAAGGAAGAAATGGCCAAAATGATGCAGGGGCGAGGCCGTCCGGGCCCTGGAGGTCCTGGGGGCCGCCCTGAAGGAGCTCCCAAAAAGCCTGAAGGGGCCCCCAAAAAGCCCGAGTAAGGGAATCCTGCTGATCTGATCCCACGCGGATTGGGATTGGAACAAGGTGGAGGTAGGGGTGTTCCAGAACTCCCCATCCTCCACCTGATGGTTGTGACGCAATGCCGGCGGAAGGGCATCCCACGTCTTCGCCCTGCTCCCAACCCATCAGACCTGCGGGAATCCGGGCGCTACTTGGCGAGGGCCGCCTCGATGGCGGTCGCCAGTTCTGCGGCGTCTGGTTCGACTCCTGATGCGAAACGGGCCACTATTTTCCCATCGCGGGAGATGAGGAATTTTTCAAAATTCCATTTCACCTCACCGGGTTCGGGGGCTTGGGGACCGGTCAGAGCGGCATAGAGAGCGTGCTTGGCATCGCCCAGAATCGCCACTTTCCCATACAAAGGGAAGGTCACCTGATAGTTGGTGGCGCAAAAGGCTTTGATCTCCGCTTCGGTGCCCGGCTCCTGGCCACCGAAATCATTGCAGGGCATGCCGACCACGACGAGACCTTGGGCCTTGTATTTCTGATAGAGCGTTTCCAGTCCCGCATACTGGGGAGTATAGCCGCATTCACTGGCGACATTGACGATCAGGATAGCCTTGCCAGCGTGCTCCTGCAGGGTGGTTGCTTTGCCGTCAATGGTCTTGAGGCCCGCTGCGTAAACGGGAGAATCTGCGGCGGAAAGGCTGGTCAGGCCGCTGCAGCAGCAGAGAGCCACAAGGCAGGACATCACGGGAGTTCTCATGGGTAAAAAAATGGGCGAAAGGTGGCGAGACAGGGGGGATGGGGGACTCTCGGAGGAAGGCCTCACAGTCCGCTGTGACTGCCATCGCAGTAAGGCGGGTTTTTGGTGTGCTTGCAATTGCAGAGCCAGACCTTTTTGCCTTCCTCAAGGGTGAACTTTTGTGGACCCATCCCGGAACCTTTGTGGCTGCCGTCACAAAGTGGTTGGTGACTGGAAAGACCGCAGGCGCACCAGAAATGGTCGCCGGCGGCCAGTTCGATGGCACAGGGTTTGGTGTCGTGGACTTTGGGAAGATCGCTCATGAGGACCATTGTAAGCGAGCGCTCCCGGGGATGCAAGGAGTTGCCACCAGCGCCGCGTCTGCGCCCTGGGAGACTGGATCGCCCAACTTCCACGCCTGGGAGATGCGGGGAGTCTACCCGAAAATCCTCACTCACGCCCTCCATGGCGAGGAGCCCATCAAGCTCTTTGCCGACGCCCAGCGCATCCTCGAGGATCTCATCCAAAACGATCGCGTCCACGCCCGCGCCGTCTGGGGCGTCTGGCCCGCCGCCTCGACCGGAGAAGACGTCCCCCTCTTCACCGACGACACCCGGACCGAACTGCTCCGCACCTTCCACTTCCTCCGTCAACAAAAGGAGAAAGTGAAGCCCGGCACGCCCTTCCAGAGTCTCGCCGACTTCGTCGCCCCGCTCGCAAGCGGACGCGCCGACGACCAAGGCGTCTTTGCCGTCACCGCCGGGAATGAAGTCGAGGAGTACGCGAAGACCTTTCGCGACAAACACGACGACTACCCCGCCATCCTCATCCAGGCCCTTGCCGATCGTTTTGCCGAAGGATTAGCCGAGCTCCTCCACCGCATAGTGCGCCGGTTCATATGCTTCGGCATCACCGAGGATCTCGCCGTCGAGGATTTGATCCAGGAGCGCTACCGCGGGATTCGCCCCGCCGCCGGCTATCCGGCCTGTCCCGATCATACGGAGAAGCAGGCGGTTTGGGATTTGCTCGATGTGGAGGCGAAGGTCGGGATGCAGTTGACGAGCAGTTATGCGATGTTCCCGCCAAGCAGTGTGAGCGGGTTGTACTTCTTTAATGAGGCGGCCCGGTATTTTAATGTGGGGAAGATCGGAAGAGACCAATTAGAAAAGTACGCGGCTCGGAAAGGAATGAGTCTTGAGATGGCTTAGAAGTGGCTTGCGCCGAATCTGGAGGGGTGATCGCTTTCGATTTCCCGTTTTACGGACCTTGAAAGAGAAGTGAGCAATGAGAACGTTTTCTGCTTCCGCATTTGCCCTTTATGAGGGACGATGACTTCGAAATTTTCGATCTAGTCGCCAACTGCAATGAGTGGACTTGAAGGAATTAAAAGTTGTTCTTGTGAACACTTCTTGTAAAATTGTTTCCATGAAACCAATCTCCGAGATTCAGATGCTCCTACTTCCCGAAGCCCAGAGCCTCCCGGCTGAACTCGAGAACTTCCCCCGCTTCCGCTACATGGGAAGCAAATTTCGCCTCTTGCCGTGGATCCACGCGACTCTTTCGGAGATCGGGTTTGATTCGGCCGCCGATGTGTTTTCGGGTTCAGGGGTCGTCTCCTACTTGTTGAAAACGATGGGGAAGCAAGTTCACTCAAACGACTCGCTGGCATTTCCGTCAGTGCTCACCACAGCAACGGTGGCGAACAGCGCCACCCGATTGAGCCCGAACGATCTGAATTATCTTCTCGAATCTAAAGCAAGCGCGCCTCAGGAGCGTTTTATCCGAGACACATTTGAAGGGATCTTTTACACGCCGGAAGAACTCTCCTCCCTCGACGACCTCTGGTCGGGCATTCGGCAATTGGATTCACCGTTCAAACGTGCCGTCGCTCTCGCAGCCCTACTGAGATCGGCGATCAAACGCCAACCACGCGGCCTTTTCACCGTCAGCGACCCGTCTCGCTACCAGGATGGAAGACGGGATCTCCAACTTAGCGTCCGGGAGCACTTCATCGAACAGGTCGAGATTTACAATGCGGCTGTCTTCAGCAACGGGAAGCGAAACGTGTCCACGTCTGGCGATGTCTTCAACGTGAAACCGGGCAGCGACCTCGTTTACATGGACCCTCCCTACGTTCCGATGGCCGACGACAACTGCTACATCAAGCGGTACCACTTCCTCGAAGGCCTCGCCTGCTATTGGGAAGGGAAAGAAATGATGATGAACACCAAGGTTCGTAAGATTGCAAAAACGTTCACGCCCTTTGCGTACCGGCATACCGCGGTCGAAGCGTTTGATCAATTGTTCCGCCACTTCGCCGATTCCATCCAGGTTCTTTCCTATTCATCGAACGCCTACCCGGACCTTGAGACTCTCCGCTCTCTCATGGGGCGTTACAAAAAGTCGGTCGAGGTTTTGGAAAAAGAGCACCGATACCATTTTGGAACTCACGCCGCGGCGAAGCGAAACGTGGTTCAGGAGTACCTCATCATCGGATCATGAAACGGGTTCGCCAGACATTTGCCGAGATCTCGGACTCACTCTCTCTTCTGGAAGTGGATTGGATGGTCGATCCCGTGGCGAGTGCGGTGATCAAGGCGCTTAGGGAGCTTCCGGTGAAAGCCGCCTACACAAGTGAGGATGTGATCGAACTCCTTGAGCAGAACTTTACCGTCGGCAGCCTCGTTATCCGACTCTTCCTCGATCTTTCAAAGGACGATTACGAAAGACTACTCTCGGAGACCTTTTCCGAACCTGGAGGAAAGGGGAAAAGTCGATTCAAGAACGATCAGGTCTCCTACGTGAACGAACTCACGAAACTGGGCTTGCTCAACAAAATCACAGACGAGGTCAACCGCCCCTCAAGTTGGTCCGACCGAATGATCGGACTCTTTGAAGGCGGATGGGGAAGCGCGCGCAAAGGTCAACTCAGGGGAAGAATGCTTGAGGACTTTGTTCAAGAAATCCTTGTAGAAGTTTTTCCAGCGAACCAAATTGTTCCGCGATGCCAATTCCTCGGAGCCAACGGAAGAAGCAGTGAAAAGGCGGACTTCGCGATTCCAAACGCCACCGACGCCCATATTCTGATCGAGGTGAAGGCCTTCAATGCGACAGGCAGCAAACAAACCGATGTTCTTGGCGACATCTTGCGGATTGTCGAACAAAAGCGGGACGACACGGCCTTCCTCCTCGTCACCGATGGCCTGAGTTGGCGCGCCCGTGCCAGCGATCTCAGGAAAATCATTGACCTTCAAAACCTTGGGAAAATCCAGAGGATCTACACAAAGTCGATGGCTGCCGAATTGAAAGCAGACCTGTTTTCGTTGAAGCAGAATTTTCAACTTTGAGTGTTCCGCGAACGCCACAGGGAAATACAACACAATCCGAGATCCGACAAAACAATGCCTAAGACCTTCGAATACAATTGGGATTCACCCTTATCTCGCGAAGATCTCGGACACTTAGTGGAGAGCTATCGAATATTTGTGGACACATGTTCTCTGATGATCCCGTCCGCCGAAGCGTTCTTCTACCAAATGCTCCCATCATTTTTATTAGAGAAACACGCCAGCCTTATCGTCCCCGCTGGAGTCATTCAGGAGATCAAGAAACACCAGAAATCGTCAAAAACACTGTCAGCAGCAAAGAAAGCAGAGAAAATCATCGCAAGTTATATTGATCAGAACATTGCGGAACTCCGAGGAGAGAAGAATGATCCATTTGTTGACAGTCTGTTCCTATCACTTTTCCAGCGATTTCGCACCGATGCTAACCTTGCTTTGATTACACAAGATGCCGCACTTGCTGGCGAAATCCTCGAACTAAACCGTTCGCGAGCAGTCAAATCCAAATATCAAATTGCCGTCTTTCGGATCAACAATTCGGGACTTACGCACTTCTCGGCACACTCAAAACGTCGCACGGCGAACTCAGAGACAATTTACACCCGACATACGAAGAAAGGAGTTGCAGCCGACCGTCATCCCAAAAATGAAAATGTTCAACGATCAGCGTGGCCGAAGCCACCTAGCTTACCAATCTTCCAAAAGTCCGAAAGACTTGTGTCGGAAAAGGATGAGATCCTTTCCGTAAAGCAGATTCCCGAAAAAGGTGCAATTTTGACGGATTCCAACTCCAGAATTGTTTCGCTTGACGTCGCACTCGCACAGGGAGGTGAAGGAACGATTTATGCGACAAGTGACACCGGTCGTGTGGCCAAGATTTACAAGCGGGAGCGAATCTCGCGAAACAGACAGCAAAAGCTGGAGCTAATGGTCGAAAGGCAAATCTCAGCACCCGGAATTTGTTGGCCTGAATCGATTCTCTACGATCGGAATCGCCAGTTCGTCGGATACCTTATGACCAAAGCTAAAGGCGCTCCAATTCAGCAGCGCCTTTTCATCCGTCCGATTTTCCAAAGAACATATCCACTTTGGGACCGTGCCAACCTTCTCCGCTTCACGCTTTCCGTTCTTGAGAAAATTCAAATCCTCAACGATCAAAACGTAATTATTGGTGACATCAATCCAAATAACATACTGAGTGACGGAGAAGATTCCTACTTCGTTGATACTGATAGCTATCAATTGGAAGGTTACCCTTGCCCGGTCGGCACGATCAATTACACAGCTCCAGAAATTCAGCGAAAGGAGTTCCCAACTTTTCTACGCACTCAGGAGCATGAGAACTTCGCTATTGCAACTTTGGTATTCATGCTATTGCTCCCGGGCAAACCTCCATATTCCCACCAAGGGGGCGGGGATCCGCTTGCGAATATTATGAAGCGGGAGTTTTCATATCCACTGCAGGACAAGTCAAACCAGAAAACTCCAGAAGGACCGTGGCGGTATATTTGGAGCAACCTTCCCTTCAAGCTAAAGCAGGCAATCTACGGATGTTTTCGCGACGGGAAACGCCCTTCTGTTGATGAGTGGATCGAACAGATTGAACACTATCTTTTCCTTGTTACAAAAAATCCCCCCGTTGTAGTTCCAACACTTTATCCATCACACCTAAAACCAATAAGTCGCTACGTCCGTGAGAAATACGGCGTAGAGGAATAGCCAAAAACACTATGAGTAGTTCTGACCTCGTCATCCGAAAGCAAGACCTCACGAATAATCCCACGCCTCGCGTGCCAATCTGTCTCGTTTTGGACTGTAGTCCATCAATGAGTGGAAATCCTGATTGGGGCGCATCCGTCGCCCAGAGCAATCCCACACCAATCGATGCACTCAACGATGGGGTGCAACATTTTTTCCAGTCACTGCGTGAAGACATAGTTGCTGTTCATGCCGCCGAAGTGGCAATCGTGGCATTTTCAGGTATTGCTCAAGGGATTCTTGATTTTCAGTCACTTGAAAGACTTGAATCGCCACCCCGTCTCATTCTTGAAACGCAGCATGGCGGAACCTGCCTCGGTAGCGCTCTCAAACTTGCGCTCCAGAAGCTCGACGAACGAAAGGGCGAATATCAGGACGTGGGAGTCGATTACTTTCAACCTTGGATTGTATTGATGACTGATGGAAAACCAACTGACGACAGCCACCTAGCAATCCGTTCGGATTTACATGAGCGAATCAACCAACGCCGACTTTCATTCTTTCCAATCGGGGTTGGTGAGGGGGTCGATATGAGCGTTTTATCCGATTTATCACCTAAACGCCCCGCCCTCCATTTAAAGGGTTTTAAGTTCAACGAGTTCTTCGAGTGGCTGAGTAAGAGCGTCTCGAGAACAAGCCAGTCAATGCCTGGTGAAGAAGTTGCTCTAGATCAAGACGGCATCAAGGGTTGGGGTACACTGTGAACCTAATTTCTATTTCTTCTGTACTTGAAAGCGCGACTTAAAGCAGCGTCTGGATTTGCTCCCGGCAGGTCGCACCTTCAGCGTGACGTGCGCTGTGAAGACTTTGCGCTCGCATATCGATCTCGCTCTCAAGATTTCGGATGCGCGGTCCTTGCTGATGGCGCGGGCTCAAAGCGAAACTCACAAGTAGGGGCGGAAGCTGCCTGCACGGTAACGGCCAGTATTCTCAAGAGCCTGAAAGAAACAATTCTGGCCGATCCGATCAAGGCGGGTGCGTTGGTGTTATCCGGGGTTCGCTCACAAATTGATCATCTCGCAAGCGTCTCGGGAGAGCCGTTTGACCAATTTGGATCTACACTACTGTTTTCATCAATCTATTTTGAAAGGGGATCGTGGTACACATTTTCCGGGCAGTTAGGGGATGGTGTCGTTGTTCTCGATAACTCTTCCGAGCAAAAAGTTCAGTTTAGGCAAGTGAAAGGGATATACGTAAATGAAACTGTGTTTACAACCAGCGATTCACCTGAAAAGCACCTACAGATCGACCTTCGTTGCGAAACAAGGCCAATCGGATTCCTCTTGGCATCAGATGGTGTTGCTCAAAATCTCGTGGACATGAAAAGCGAAGCTCCGTCGAACGCTTGTGCCGCGATATTTTCTTGGGTCAAGAATCACCGTCAAGATGTTATTCAAAGGGCGGTTCAAAGTAACCTCGAAGGGATTTTTCGAGAAAATTCTTTCGATGACATAAGCATGGCTCTTGTTGCGACGGTCCGATGAGTTCCGATTTCACAAAGCGAATCGTCGATTTCTTTGCACCGGTTTGCGACGTTTCGGGGAAACGTTATGTCGTCGGGGCTAACAAGGCGTCCGAATTTCGGCAACTTCTTAAGGAGAACGGAATATCAGAACCTAAATTTGCAAACATCGAGAGTCTTTCACCTGGATCATTTGAGCATCTCGTTCAGGTGAAGTGCGATTTGTCCGGAACCCAGTTTGACTTGCGGTGTAACCAAGCCGCCATGCTGGCGGCGAACTATCGCAAGCATGGGAATTCCGACAGAAAGATTTTATCTGCAAAGCTCGTAAGTCCGGATGCATACCAAATTTTGATTCTTTCCCGGTGCGGGAAGACCGGCGAGGCTTTTTATTCGAGAGAGAATTGCTATGGCCGCTACGAAAGCGAGTTTTTACCTATTCTTCGCCCGCGCCACCCTGATTGCAAGCTGCCCTCACGCGACCTTTCCCCTAGGGGATTCGAAATCATTAAGCACGCGGCGGATGAGATTCTTGAGCGATTGAAGAATTGGGTTGGGTCGGAGCGCGGGCCCAGCCTCAGACGGCACAGAATTGTGAGCACCCTCGGGCGTGTGTCTACAAATTTGGAGCATGACAGTCCAGAGAAAGTGGAATCCTATCTCCGCCTTCAAGCGGTTCAGATTGGCGGCAACGCACTAGTGAACTATGAGTGGGAGATTCATAAAAATGAGTACTCCGAGAAGTACATTGCAGGTTATGGGAAAAATGGGAATCCCTACTATAAAACAAGATGGCACCACGAGAAGTGGTTCACCGGAGAAGCAACTGTGGTTCTCGCCCAGCCACCGGGAGAGCAGCGAAGGCACGCTGCGGGATTTTCCAACCAGCAAGGGCGCGGAGATGAGCATTTCGCCGCGGTTCTCGGCGTGTCTCCCGAGGCAATTCCTGACGAAATGCGAATCGCACACCAATTGCTCTATTCAATGTTTCGGCCGAAAGCTGAAATCTTAACGAAGGAAGATGAGGAAAACTTGAGTAAGTTTGTAGAGATCAACGAAGCATTTAACTATTTCCGGGTGAAGAATGAGTTTTAAGGTAAGCGTCACGCGCAGCTCCGTTGAAGATCGCTCGCTTCGGTGCGTAGCGCAGGCGCGGGTCCGGCTACAATTCCTGACAGACCGTTCCCCCTGAAGCTCATTCCCAGCCCATCTCACCTTCCCGATCAGCATCACATCCCCCGCTCAACCCTCTCCGCTCCCAAGCCCGCGACGGCCCACGGTCGACTCAAGCGCCCATTTCCAGAATCGCCATCGAGACTGATCTCGAAGTTCCGTCGCCCGGGCCATCACCAGGTAGTGTCCAGATAATTTCGCACTTTTCTCTTTGGCGCCTTAGTTGGTGGGTTAGTATTGCCTGTTTCACTCAAGGACCATCGAGACGTCGAGGGTCCTTTTCTTCGCGATAACGTAGGATAAGTTTCGCACATTTTTTTGGGCGCTCCACGACAAGGAGCTACGATGAACGAAGACACCGAAAACCAAGAAACCAGACCAGAGAGCTCGCCGGAGGCAGGCAAGATCGTCCAGATCAACGAGGCTGAGATCCGCAGCCATCTCGACAGGATGGTCCTGCGCAGCGTGGAGGATACCCTCAACACGCTGCTCGAGGCGGAGGCCGACCGACTGTGCGGGGCGGCGCGCTACGAGCGCAGTCCCGACCGGGTGGACACCCGGGCCGGGAGCTACCAGCGCAAGCTGCACACCAAGGCCGGCGAGGTGGAACTCAGCGTGCCCAAACTGCGCTCGCTTCCCTTCGAGACTCAGATCATCGAGCGCTACAAGCGTCGCGAGAGCAGCGTCGAGGAGGCGTTGATGGAGATGTATTTGGCCGGCGTCTCCGTGCGCCGCGTCGAGGACATCACGGAAGCCCTGTGGGGCACGAAAGTCAGCGCCTCCACGGTGAGCGAGCTCAACAAGAAGATCTACGAGAAGATTGAGGCCTGGCGCCAAGCCCCCATCGAGGGCAGCCACGCTTACGTCTACCTCGACGGCATCTGGATGAAGCGCAGCTGGGGCGGCGAGGTGAAAAATGTGAGCGTGCTGGTGGCCGTGGGCGTCAACGCGGAGGGCTTCCGCGAGGTCCTCGGTGTGATGGAGGGGGCCAAGGAGGACAAGGCGAGCTGGACCCGCTTCCTGCGCCACCTCAAGGATCGCGGGCTCAAGGACGTGCGCCTGGCCATCAGCGACAAGTGCCTGGGCTTGGTGGAGTCCTTGGTCGATTTTTATCCCGACGCCGCGTGGCAGCGCTGCGCGGTGCATTTCTACCGCAACGTGTGGTCGTTCGTGCCGAAGAGCAAAGTGGGCGAAGTGGCGGCGATGCTCAAAGCCATCCATGCCCAGGAGGATCGCGAGGCGGCTTTGGCCAAGATCGGAGCCGTCGTGGAGAAGCTCCAAGCGATGAAGCTGCGCGACGCGGCGGCGTGCGTGGCGGAGGGGGCCGAGGAAACGCTGCGCTACATGAAGTTCCCGAGGGAGCATTGGCGCAGCCTGCGCACCAACAACCCTCTGGAGCGGCTGATGCGTGAGATAAGACGAAGGACCCGTGTGGTCGGAGCCTTCCCCGACGGCAACAGTGCTCTGATGCTGGTGGCCGCGAGATGAAACCATCCACGAACACGCACACTCGCTGTACGGCAGTCCCACGCGGCAGTGGAACTGCGGGAACGAGGTTACGCCTGTTCGGAGGCCAGATCGCCCGGCTCATGGCCCGCCGGCACGGCAAAATCCAGAGCGTCCTTCCGGCCAAAAGACCGCAGCCGATCGCCATGTCCGCCGCGCCAACCCTCGCGGACGCCCCGCCGTCACCGGGAGCCCGGAGAAGCCCTCGTCAGCGGCGACATCACCTACATTAGCCGCGGGAGAACCTATGGCTACCTCGCCGGTGGTCCTCGATCTCTTCAGCCAGGCGGTGGTGGGTTGGAAGATCGGCGAGTCTCTGCACGCGACCTGCTTCTCGACGCCTTCGAGCAGTCCCGCCTCCAGCTTCGTCCACAACGAGGGGAGCGCTCTTCCACTCCGATCGCGGCTGCCAATACACCAGCCGGGCCTTCCGCCTCCACGCCTGGAGAAAAGCGGCCTCGTCCAGCATGAGTGCGGCGGGGTATTGCTACGACAACACCACGGCGGAAAGCTTCTTCGCCACCCTCAAGGCCGAGGCCTTCCCGCCTGGTGCGGTCTTTGCCTCCAAAATCGAGGCCCGACGCGCCATCTTCGACTACCTCGAGACCTTCTACAACCGTCGTCGCCGCCACAGCAGCCTCGCCTACCAATCCCCGGAAGCTGTCCTCAAAAAGCACTTCCAAAACCATCCCACCCACCTAAACTAACCAAACACAAACGCTGCGCTTCGAGTCTCCACTTTTTCGGGGGAATTCCAAGTGGCCTTTGAGAGCAGACAGAGCAGACAGAGCAGACAGAGCAGACAGAGCAGACAGAGCAGACAGAGCAGACAGAGCAGACAGAGCAGACAGAGCAGACAGAGCAGACAGAGCAGACAGAGCAGACAGAGCAGACAGAGCAGACAGAGCAGACAGAGCAGACAGAGCAGACAAACGGGCAAACAGACAGAGCAGAACCAGAGCGAACAGAGCAGATGAGCAAACAGAGCGAACCAAACGAACAGAGCAGACAGAGCAGACAGAGCAGACAGAGCAGACAGAGCAGACAGAGCAGACAGAGCAGACAGAGCAGACAGAGCAGACAGAGCAGACAGAGCAGACAGAGCAGACAGAGCAGACAGAGCAGACAGAGCAGACAGAGCGGAGCAAACAGAGGGACAGGTCATCCATAAGCACCCGTCCACGTAAACGCAATCCAGTGAATTATCGGGAAACAGCTCTAAAGCCTCCTCGAATCTCGCTCTGACAACTATACTACGTCGCCCGTAAACATTAAGCCGTCTGAGCGCCTGAACATACTGCGTTAGACCATGGCCACGATCGCCGGACCAACCGTCTATCGAGTATAAGCATCTTATCGGAGAATTCTCTAATAAGTGCGCAGAAAACCGACCTCCTGCCACACCGAGTTCAACACACACACCTTTAAGACGCAGATCC
This sequence comes from Akkermansiaceae bacterium, assembly GCA_024233005.1. GTDB lineage: Bacteria > Verrucomicrobiota > Verrucomicrobiia > Verrucomicrobiales > DEV007 > JACKQE01. Next base: position 112,520 of record JACKQE010000011.1, read on the forward strand.
TTCAATAAATCTGGCAGCTCGTTGCGAAATGCAATCATAATCAGAGGCTCTAGACTGACGCTCTTTTAATAGCGTAATAAACCAGCATTATAGAATACCTAGGGCTATCTACAGCATCAAGCGGAGAAACTCCGTGAAAACTTGTATCAGTCACTGGAAAAGAATAGCCGGAATTCGGCAGGAACTGAACTTGACGATCGAACGCAAACCCTTTTTCCTCAACACGATAAAAGCGCGTACCGATGTGGGATCTCGAATCATCGACGGGCAGGTAAAACTGGGTGGTTACAATCTTGCTCGCAATGTCTGGGTGAATTCCTATTCTATACCCAGCAAGATCACAGATCAAAGTTGCACGAATCTCCATCCGCATCCTCTCAAACGCTGGCCCATGACGCTCCTCCAATACCTCCTTATGAACTGAAAACAAGGCATCCCTAACAGCCCTAGAGGTCACTCCCGCGTGCACGCCTTTCCAAAAGCCAACCTCTGGCACCGGCAATCTGTCCCAAGCTTCCTTACCCAAATTCAACTGCAACCGAGTCAATTCTCCATTCACCATAGCATCCGCATGCCTTAACGGTGTAAGATACTCCTTCCTCGGAAAATTCGATATCATGCTCTTGTACAATTCTCTTGGGAAGCAAGAAGACAAAAGAACGTGTTCGAATGGCACCGCCTGCCTCGCACTAGAAGCTATAGCGGACACCAAGCTATCGGAAATCGCGCTAGATTCAATCATAAAGACTTCCTATTTTCTATCAACATACATACCCTCAGTGGATTCGCTATTCTCAATTCCCGACCGAGCGATGGCATCAGCGCATTCCACGAAAGGAAAGACTTTCAAATTGCTTAAGCGATTACAATTAAAAACCTTAAACCCAGCGGAATCAAAGTGCGGCTTAAGCTCATTAAAATACCGATCCATACTATTATAGCCGGCCATATTTCCGTGAATTGCATTCACGCTCCTTTGCTCCGGAAACCAATATCTGCAATCGGCACTCATGTAGAAATCGCAGCCTAGCAAATAAACTTGGCGAAAACCGAGAAGAAAGCAGATTCTTAGAGCCGCGAGCATCACCGAGCGCCCCCCGCCCAGTTTACCGTGATTTCCCCAGTTCACAGTGTCCTCATGCAACCACTGTTGCGCGTCGAATCTTTCGTTGCGTCTGTATCCCAGCACACCTGGACACTCTCCCACTTTTAGAACGCTCTCTGAAACTGTGATGTGATCCCAAATCGGCTTTTGAAAATGAGCCATGGGCACGAATTTCATAATTGCTGGATCCCGCCAAATTGAACCCATGAACCGTTTCGGATCGTCAACGCAAGTCCAAAAATTTGTTCGAAATACATGAGAGCCGTTGTTCACTCCAAATGTGAGTATCCCAGGCCGACGAAGGAGTGCTTGATCAATACTAGCGAAACTAGGACCGTTCAAAATTAGGAACACTGACTGGCCATACCAAACATTGACCAAGTCCACATTCATACCATTCTCACGGAAAAACATCGGAGCACTTCGTCCCGAACGGCTTGTCAAGTTGCCAGTCCCGCGCGCCCCGCACCACTGCAAAGTATTGAAATCGTTTTGATCGACATAGCCAGGATGACCTTCAAGAGCATCAGTAATCCTCCCTAGCGCCAAAGGATCTCGTACTATCACCTCAACGTTAAATGACCGTGTCAGGTCGATCCCTGAGCCCTCAATAGCTTGAAGCGGCGGTGTGTGAGTAATCTCTACCTCCATCTTCGCGATCGGGGCCTGACTCACCCGCAAAATGATTGAAGAACCACGGCAACTCATCACTGCCTGCTCAATCGCAGCCTTATCTTTAGGCCAACTGATACCTCTTAATTTGATTATGTATGAATTGTAGTAAACCTCCACGACTAAATCCTCATTCAAAACTTCATAAACGGATCTTTCGCGTAGAGGGCGAAAAACTCTTTGTAAAGCTCGGTGGCAATATCCTTTTGAGCTTCGGTGATAGAGGATTCAAGCTGCGCTATGGAGGCTTCACCATCCTTGGACCCGAGCTCCAATGATATCCTAAACCATCCGAGGGCACGGCCTAGATCGCCCGCTAGATTATACAAATCGGCCGCCGACAAGGCTCCTCTAGGATCCCCTCCCAGAGCGGCCTTCCGGTACCACTCAAGTGCCAGATCGGGATCACGCTTACCAGTCAACGTCCCGCCCGCAGCCCAAGCGCCTAGCTTTAGTTGAGCGTCCGTATAGCCCTTTGCCGCTGCTTTTGACACGAATTCAACAGCTTGCCCTTGCTTTCCCTCCGCTTCGTATTGCATTCCTAGCAACCACAACCCAATAGAATTATCAAGAGCACTAGATTGCTGAAGTAGACGCCCAGTCTCCAAAAGCGGAGTTACGGGAGAACTCTTCTTCCTCGCTACTTCGTGAAGCATCCACGATGCCCCTCCGTCGCCCGACTCGCTCCTGGCAGATTCAATCAATCGATCCAAAGCGGCTCTCTTAGCGCCTGCAAGGTAATCGGCCATAAAATCTCTAGGAGTTACGTCTACCTCAATAATTCTGCCACCACGGGAGATACGAAATGTGATGCTCTCCAGTGTTCTTCCCTTCTCAGTAATTATCCTATTAATAGCGGGACCCTGGGACACCGGTACCCTGTCAACCTCCAGAATCTCGTCACCCACCAATATTCCTGCCTTCGCTATGGGCGTATCTGAATTCAGTGCGGCAATGAATCGCCGCCCGCCTTTGTAAGACAAAAGCAATCCAAGCCGGTCTGCCGACTTAGGAGATGACACACCCTTGAAAACTGTATCACCCACACAAAGCCTTCGATTAGGAAAATCAAACGCGACCTTACTAAACCGCTTCAGGAATACACTACCAATTAATGGATATGCGGAACGTATCCTTTGAACGCGCAGATTAGGATAATGCCTCCCTCCCACCGAGATGTCGCGCAGCACTCCCGTGGGCTCACTAGCTAGATTCCCCAAACTAATCAGCGAAGTAGTTCGGCCTGTAATCTCGAGCTCCTCAAGAGCGACTAACGCATCGAACAGTGCTTCTGGAAGGGCAAGCTCGAACGCGCCTCCTGAATCGACCATCACATCCAGGTCGCAAAGAGAAAAACCTGCTCGTAGTGTAGGCATTCCATAATTGAGTCGAAAGCGATACGTGGCACTTGTGCCAAAACTGCTATCTTCTAGCCGACGAGCCAACGAGAGTTTCCCTTTCTCGAAATCAAATACAAGGGCGTGATCACGGAATGAAGAGACGCCGACTATGGCTATAATGTTCTGGCTCGAGAGTTCGCGGTACTCTCTGAGGTCCGAATAGATTACATGAAATGGCAGTGCAGTACTTCCAATTGCAAAGGAAAATGGCGGTGAATAGACTTTGCGCAGAACAATCGTACTGGACTCGGAATTTATCTGAGTGTTGGCCAGAAATGCCCCAGGATGACGCTCACTTAGGTCGGACGGATCAATCACGGAGCACCCAGAACCAGTGTCAATCATGAACAGTCCGGCACGCGAATCGAGCACTCCGGCAACTAAAAACAAGCCTTCTGCTTCCACGAGCTCAACTGAATCAACCTTGCTGGCAACATCCGATACCTGCGCAAACGCTCTAGGACATCCCGCTGCTATCAGCAGTATCTGGAATAGTATGTACGCGCCGATTATACTGGAAGGACTTCCAGTCAGATTAACCTTGATCACTGGTGATTAGAGGTTAGAACGATCCCTTTAACTGCACAGTTGCCGACACACCCGTCCTGGTAAACTCTTCATCAAGTACTGCTTCGCCCGAGAGCTGAGGTTCAAACTGAACGCCGAAGATCTTGAGGCTACCATCTGGGATGAGCGTCACTGACCCCCCGAGTTTATAGGTCTGCGTGCCCGTGATGCCTATATATAGTGATTCGAAGGAAGCACCAACCCTGAATTGACCTACCGTTGGGATTCCCTGGAGATCTAAGGCGTCCAAGGTAACTGACATTTTTGCACTATAGTCTACCGAGGTATTCTGATCTTGCGGAAAGCTGTTCAACTTGATGGCCCCCTCCGCCTTGAGCGTCAAGAATAGATTATCGTCCAAGAGGAGGGAATATTGCGCCAACGCTCCCGCTGAGAGAACCTGCTGTGAGGTATACATACCCTGTGAGGATAGTAGCGATTGGTTTTGCGTGCTAAAGAATGATGCGAGCGTCGGGTAGAATGCCTGCTTTTTCAAGCCGTCCCACGCTTCGATAGAGGCACTCTTTAGGGTCTTCTTCACTGTGACTTTCGCCGTAGTTGTCGTCGTAGAATTATCGGAAAACTTCACATTGAATACGACGTCAGCTTTCACTCCCTTTTCATCTCCTAAACCCCACGGCTGCGTCTCCACGGAGAAGCTAGTAACATTTGAACTCTCCCACGTAGCGGACTTAATATACGGGCTGCCACTAACCTCGACCTTTATTATTTGCTTTGCGCTAGAGATTGTAGCTGTTACAGCCTCAACGTCAACCGCCCCAGGATTGTTTAGAACAATGGGAGAGATGGTTGCCTCCTCCGATGAACTGCTGCTGCTCGAGACAGGAGGTACGTAAGAACTGCTACTGGACACCCAAGGCGAGGACGAGCTGCTGGACATTCCAGTCGAAGAAGAGCTGCTACTACTGCTGCTGCTTGAGGCAGGAGGCACGTAAGAGCTACTGCTGGACATCCATGGAGTAGACGAGCTAGACGAAGAGCTTGAGGGCATGGTAAAATGAGGATTGAAGTGTCAGTTCAGGAGCGTGGCAAAATCAGACACCTGAATCAAGATTTTTTTCTTTCAGTAAGAAAGTATAAAGGGACTGGTCATTTATAAAAAGAAGCTTGACCCTCTTTCCGACTCTGCTACCATCGCCTCATCATGAGACGTGGCCGATTTATTGTCGAAGGTGCCACCTTTTACCACTGCCTGTCCCGCGTGGTGGACAAGCAGTTCATTCTGAGAGACGAAGAGAAGCGCTTCTTTTTGCGCTGGTTGCGTCGCTTGGAGCGCTTCTCCGGGATCGAGATCATCACGTATTGATCGATGGTCCGAGGCCTCGACCATCGACCCTCCGGGTTGTTCTGAGAGACAATCGATTTCCCCGCCTCCCCGTAGGCGGTTCGGTTGTTTGATGACCAACCATTTTCACCTGCTGGTCCGGGTGCCCGATTGGGAGGAACTCCCCAAGCTCACCGTGGAGGGGGTACTCGCCATGCTGCCTCTGCTCTACGAGGCTGTCCAGAGCCTGGGGATCCGGCAGGAAATCGAGCGAGCCCAGACGTCGTCCGATCGCACCTGGCTGCCGCAAATTCTGGAGAGATTCGAGCTTCGGCGGGGTGATCTGTCGGTGTTTCTCAAGGAATTGAAACAGCGCTTCACCCAATGGTACAACCGCCGCAAAGGACGACGGGGCACGCTCTGGGAGGACCGGTTCAAGAGTGTGATTGTGGAAGGCTCGGAGGCGGCGCTGCTGACTATGGCGGCCTACATCGACCTGAATCCGGTGCGCGCCGGGATGGCGGACGATCCCAAGGACTACCGCTGGTGCGGCTATGCCGAGGCTGTGGCGGGCGGACGCCGGGCGCGGCGCGGACTGGGGATAATGCTTGAGCACACCTTCTACGGGGTGAATCGCGCCATCACCTGGGAAAACACGGCGCCGCGTTACCGGATGCTGCTCTTTGGCCAGGGGGAGGAACGCGAGGCCGACGATTTGCGGAAAACCAAGGGGCGGCGCGGCTTCAGCCGGGAGCGGATCGCGGAGGAAGTCGCCAGGGGAGGGAAACTGCCTCTGCCGGAAATCCTGCGGTGCCGGGTGCGGTATTTTTGTGACGGGGCGATCCTGGGCAGTGTGGCCTTTGTGAACGGGCTCTTTGAGGCGCACCGCTGGCGATTCGGGCCGAAGCGATCGTCCGGGGCGCGCAGGATGAGGGGAGGGGACTGGGGCGAGCTGCGGGTGCTCAGGGATCTGCGGAAGGAAGTGGTGGGGTGAGGCGGGCTGATGGATGCTGACATTTCCCCTGAAACTGGAAAGCTGCGGATCTTTTTCACTGCGGTCAGCTCTCCTTTCTGCAGGGGAGCTGTTGTCATCCCCGGGGGGATCGCACCTTCCCCATTCCAGAATAAGAGCCAGCGCAATCCACAAATTATGAGTGAACTTTCCGATAGAGGCAAACCAATGGGTCGCTTGATTTCAGGACAATTGACGGATGGCCTCGTACAGGACGATGCCGACGGCCGTGGCCAGATTCAGACTGCGGACCGATTGTTGCGGGATGGTGAGCAGTCGCTCCGGATGCGCGGCGAGCAACGTTTCCGGCAGTCCCCGGGTCTCTGAGCCGAAAATGAGAAAATCTCCGGGAGCAAACGTGGTGTTCCAGTAAAGTTGGTCGGCTTTGGTGGTGAGAAGAAAAAACCTGGCCGATTCCGATGCCAGACAGGCGGCTGAGAAAACGTCCCAGTTCTCCCAGACCCGCAGATCCACTTCCGCCCAATAATCCAGACCGGCCCGTTTCACGGCCCGATCATCGATGGAAAAGCCCAAGGGACCGACCAGATGAAGCGTCGCCTGGGCGGCCAGGCAAAGCCGTCCGACATTCCCGGTGTTTGGAGGGATCTCGGGACACAACAAAACGACCTGGAGCCCGGAAGGCTTCAGGTCGCAAGGAGGGGCCGTGCTTGGCACGGGAAACTCAGGCGTTGATCGATTTGATCTTGAGCCGGGTCATCAGTCGGCGATGACCGACGGTGCGATGGTAGCCCTGACGCCGCTTGTATTTGAAAGCGATGACCTTGGGGGCACGGAATTGGTCAATGACCTCGGCGACCACGGTCGCCCCGCTGACGAGAGGGGAGCCGACGGTGGTGGAGTCACCCGTATTGACGAGAAGAACGTTGCTGAAAGTCGTCTCATCGCCGGTGTTGCCGACGATTTTTTCGATTTCAATCTTGTCGCCTTCGCTGACGCGGTATTGTTTGCCGCCGGTGGAGAAAATTGCGTATGCCATGGTGGTAGGGGAACCTGAGTCCTGAAATTGGGAGCGCGCAGATTGCCACAGGGTGGCAGAACGGGCAAGTGATTTTTTTGTTCAGTGGGCCGGATTGTCCGGGATCCTCAGACTCCGAAGGGGGCGTTTTTTCCTTGATCAGAGGGGCTGGCACCTGGAAAGCGGGGGATCCGGGCCATTCAAGGGCCCCTGGATCACCTCCAAGATCGCGTCGTTCGCGGGGATCCCAGCCGCAAGCGTGGCAGGAGATGCCCTGCAATCCGGCCTTGCACTCTGTGGTCGTGCGGGCAGTTTCTGGCTTGACTGGGATGATGGAGCCGATTTTATGGACATTGTGGGGCCTTTGGATGGCTCAGGCGCTGCTGACAGCCTTGGAAGTGGGTGGCTACGCCCGTTACCGCCGCTGGCAGGAATCCTTGTGGGGGCATTTGCTCCCTGCCGATCAACAATCCGCGGCACTCATCATCGCGGTCAAAGGATTCGACCCGGAGAATACGCCCCACTTTTTTGAAGCCATCCTCGCGCAGGATTATCCCCGCTACCGGGTGCTGATCACGGTGGAAAGTGAAAAGGACCCGGTGGTTCCCTGGCTGAGAGGCATGCTAGCCGAGCGGGAGAGGAACCTCCTCGCCGGAAACGCCGGCCCGGGACCCTTCGAAGTCAGGATCATCATTGCCGGCACGTGTGAAGGCAGAGGGCAGAAGGTCCACAACCAGATCGAGGCCTTCAAGGAACTGGATGCCGGTGACCGGATGATTGCTTTCGCCGATGCGGACATCCGATGCGCAACGGACTGGTTGGCCAGGCTGACCGCACCGCTCAACGCCGGCACGCACCAACTTGCCTCCACCTACCGATGGCTGGTGCCGAAGCGGCCGTCCCTCGTGAACCATTTCGCCAGCGTGATCAACGCGTCTGTCGCCACCTTGGGAGGCAGGGATTTGTGGAGCAATCTGTGGGGGGGATCGATGGCGATCACCCGGCACGATTTTGATGAACTGGATGTCCCGGAAGTCTTCCACGGCAGTCTGAATGACGATCTCAGGATGGGGGAGTATGCCCGTACCAAAGGCAGGAAGATCGCCTTCATCAAGTCATTGCTCATCCCCAGTCCGGTGGACTTCACCTGGTCGTCCTTTTTTGAATTTGGACGCCGCCAGTACTATCAGGTGCGCTGGTATTCCCCCGCGCTCTATTCGTTTTCCCTGATGTTGACGGGTATCTACACGCTGGGATTTGTCAGCTCTCTGACGGCTATCCTGTGCTTCCACCACTCACTCGCTTGGATCCCCCTCGGCGTGGTGCTGTTTGCGGACCAACTCCGGGCCCGGGCACGGAGCAAGGTGATCGTGGAACATTTTGGGAACCATCCTGAAATCGTGGAGGCTCTCAAAAAAACCATGTGGGTGGAGCATTTGGGAACCCCTGCTGCCATGGCCATTCATGGGATGCTGGCGCTCAGCGCCCTCTTTGTCAGCCGGATCCGCTGGGCGGGTATCCATTACCGGATCCTCTCCCAAACCAAAACGGAAGTATTGAAAAGGGAAGGTTGATTCCTTTCGGAGCCTGGGGCGGGCGTCCCGCACTAAGGATGCCAGACTGGAGGGCCCCCCTCAATAGTTCCGGGTGATCCATTTGGCGGCCCGGGAATAAAACTGGATATGCCACCAGTCGAGGAGACTCCGGTAGACAAAGTTCTCTGGCTTGCGCCAGTACTCCGGCATTTCCTGGATGAGGTCATCAAACAAGGCCACATTGTCGAGGGAGGGTTTCAATTCCCCCTCCTCAATACGGGTCGCGACCTCCCGGGCTCTTTTCAAAAAGGGCGCCGGCAGAGGCGCTTGGCCGGTTTCCTGAGCCAGTCTTTCATTCTCCCGGATGAACAAGCCGGCGAGATACTCGTTTTCCGATCGAATGCCCCGTTCATAGTCCTGCAGCATGGAGGATCGGATGTCACCACTCACCGAGGAGACAATGCGCAGGGTGACTCCGTTCTCGACGATTTTTTCGGGCCTGGTGCCCTCATGGATGGCGAATCCATCCATAGGGATTTTTTTCATGATTCCCAACGGCCCGACGGCCCGGTTGGCGATTTTCACCTCTTCACTCATGGTGGCCAGGATGATGCGAAGAATGCCGGGTTCCCTGAAAAGCACGGCGCATTTCTGGCCGAAGATCATGCCGTAGGTGTTCATCACCCCATTGAAGGTCATTTTGTTCCAGGCTTCCCGGATGATCTGGTGGCTGATTTCGGTCCGGCCGAAGTTGCCGAGGAGCTTTTGCACCAGCAATAGGCGTGGGGTGATGGATTCCTGGAGGATTTCACCAATGGCAAAATGTCCGATCGATGACTGCTCGAGGTGTCCCGGGCCGAGGTTGGTTCCTCCCCAGAAGGTGATGCCGTGCAGGACCCGCTCCTTGCCGACGACAGCAGCGATCTCATGGTCATTGATGGAATTCTGAAGGGAAACCACCACGGTTTCAGGTGTCATCGACGCCAAAACCGACTCCAAAGCGGGCTTGGTGGCGGCGGATTTGACCGCCAGAATGATCACATCGAACACCATCTTCTGGTTCTGGAACCTTCTGGTGAACAGGTCTTGCAAGGCTCCGACCGAGTCTGCCACGGAGACTTTGACACACATCCGGCCCCTTTTTCCGGTGATGAGCAGACCGTCCTTACGGATCGTGGCGACATGCGCGGAGTTCGTGTCCAACAGAAACACCTGCTCACCGGCGAGGGTCAGGTAAGCTCCGGTGATCCCTCCGGTAACGCCCGCTCCGAGGACCAGGATTTTCTTTCCAGTCGGATGGTAATAGGCACCAGCTTTGAGTGCCGTGTGGGTTGCTCTCCGGAAAACATTCCAGGTCGAAAAAATCATGATCATGGCCAATCCGCCGGCCAATGCCCCTAACGCTCTGGAACTGGCGACACTCTGGGCGAGTCCCTGCAGCATGAGTTCGGAACACGTGTGCCCGGCACCGGCGTGGCCAGTGGGCGATTTCACCGCCATTGCCAAGGACACAAACCAAGCGGTGATCGCCACCGTGAGGAATAGGGTCGGCACGAGGAAATCCGCCGTTCGCCGGTATCCCCGGAGATTTTCCTTTCCCAGAACCATGTGATTGACATAGCGAAGCCGGAACTCCTGGGCGACCCGGATGCAATAGAACGAGCCCAGGACCACCATCACCAGCATGAGAAACGTTCCCGGGTGGAGGCGGATCGTTTCCAAATACCCGGTGGCAGGTGTCGTAACCCCACCGGCTTTGAGTCCACGAAATATCGTCAGCAACACGGTGGCCGCCAGGATGTTGAGAAAGGCGGAGACTTTGAGGAACGTGTTGCCGATGGCTCCCCAGATTTTCAGGGCTTTGTCGAGATTGAAAACGAGCAGAATCACCAGAGCCATCACGGCCTGAAACCGGACCAGGGGCGGAATTTCTGCCGCCTCCTTTTCTCCGAGGTATCTCCCTACCCCGTAAAGCACGAAAGACCAAAAGGCGGTGAACGCCAGCATCAGAACCTGCTGAGCCAGGACGTGACGGTTGAAGCGAAGCACCTCCGGCTCAGAAGTCAGATCGAACTCATTCCGGAGATAGCGAGGGAAGCGCGCGCCATCATGGACAAATTGGACGGAAGATGGCTGGAAGTACCGCTTGGGCATGACCCTGATTGCCAGAAGTGCTTGTCCGAATCAAGTTGATTCAGGGAACGTGAGTGCGTTGCCGAGAGATCCCTGCGGAGCCTTACCGGCAGTTCATCGGGGTCCTTTACGAGGACCGTGCCGGTGCGATCAAAAGGGAATGTCGTCCTCTGAGTCGTTGTATCCGCCTTTGGGCTCGCTGAGATGGGAGGGCGGCGCGTCGTCATCCCCATAGGAAGGCACTGCGGCCGGGCGGCGACCGCCCCCCGCAGGAGGTCCTGGCGGATTGCCCCCTCCGGCCTTCTCCAGTTTCCACGCATTGAGGTTCACAAAGTAACGGCCATTGTATTCGTTGCCCCGGATGTCGAAAAAGACTTTCACCGGATCACCGACCTGGAGGCCTTCGGTCAGGGATATTTTCTCCTTAACGCATTCGAACTTGATGCGCTGGGGGAATTTTCCATCCGCCACTTCAACCACGAATTCCCGCTTGGAAAAGCCGCTCGAGAAGGTCTGGGGTTCGGAGATGAGATGAATGGTGCCTTGGATTTCGAAGCCGGTTGCCATGGGTCGCGCAAGTGAAGATGTCGGGAGTTCCTTCCGCCACCCCCCGGCAGGGCGCAACGAAAATCATTCAGAAATCCGAACATCCCTTCGCGCTGGAGGGGACACTGCGGTCTTGGAGGCGCGGCAAGACCTCTGTCCGGCAGAGAAAGGCCGGAACACTCCGATGCGGGGCTATTTGGCTCCCATGAGCCCACCCAGAAGGTCGGAGATCCCCTTGCTGCCTCCCAGCATGTCGGCGACGTCGTCCATCACCGAGCCATCCCCGTCTTTGTCCAACATGGACATGAGCCCGCTCAAGCCGCCGCCTTCTTCAGACAGGAATTTGGTCACCGCACCGACAATCAAGGGAAGGATTTCCTTGGCCTTGCTCTTGCTGACGCCGAGGCGATCGCTGATGGCCTCGATGATCTGCGGTGCGAAACTCCCGAGGATTCCCCCCACGGCAGAAGTCGGGGCATGGGACGCGGCCAGCGCCTGTCCTTCTAAGGGAACGCAGTCTTCGCCACCCCTGAGAAGGCCACCCAATGGGCCAAGTAAGGATCCACTGCCGGATTCACCCTGCCCCAGAAGTCCCCCGAGGAGGTCGGATCCGCCCGACTGGGCCTGCGATTTCAGCCCTCCGAGAACCATTGGACCAATCTCAGAAAGGAGTCCGTCGGTTTTTTCTGGCGACACCCCGAATTGCTCGGTGATCTGGCGGCTGACTTTGGATCCTTGGGAAGCGATGAGTTGTTCGAGAAAACTGGACATGGGTGCGGGAGACTGAGTATGGTGGAGAAGGTTCGGATTCCCCGGATGAGTGCAAAGGCCTCAGATGCCCTGAGGGGCTGGAAAAGTCACTGAAAAACAGAAAACCTCAATTTTCTTTTTTGGAAGTGGACGGAAGAGTCACTTTTCCAGTGAAGGTGTTCGCTTGCACCACGATGTCCTCACAGTCGTCGGCCACGGAAAGATCGAATCCTTCCGGGAGGGTTCGGCTGATGCGGCAACCGGTGATGCTGGTCCCGCGGGTATTTTTCAAATGGATGCCCGCCCCGCAGTCCGTGAAGGCCACCCCTTGGATGAGAAAGCCGGCACAATTTTCCAACTCCACGGCCCCTTTGGCCGCGAGACAGGCGTGCACGGTGCCTCCAGTGAGCTGGCAATCCATGCTGTCGGTGAAACGGATGACGCCGTCCCGCTCAAATTCCCGAGGATTGACGGTGTTTCCGACCAGGGAAACCCGCTGCCCATGGCTGACCAGAATGTTGTCAGGGCCCGGGGCAAAAAACACATTTCCCGCCACATTGATGTCGGAAACATACTGAAGATCGAGGTTCACCGAGACATCACTCAGGACGTTGGCGGAAATGGAGACCGTGTCGACCGGGTAGACTTCTTTGCCCAGGAAGCGGATGTTGGCTCCTCCCGGGGCCACAGGTTGGCCGGTCTTCCCGGAATAGTTGCCGCTGTGTTGGATGGTGCATCCCGTGATCGAGACCTCGGCAACGGAATGCGACTTGTCTCCCGGAGTGCCGGAGACATCGATCAGGATATTGGCCGCGGCGGTGGGGGTGGCATCTCCCGGCATGTTGCCCTCCAGATCGCACCCGGAGATTTGGACGTTGCGCACATTGCCGTCACGAATGACGACGCCGCCTTCCCGACAGTAGCTGATGTGGCAGGCGGAAATGTTGGATTGGTGGAGATTCACCGAGTCATAGAAGATCCCGATCCCGCTGTTTTCGAAGAGGTGGCATTCCGAGATGATGATATTGCGGTTGCGCTCGACCAGATGGATCGCGTGATGACACCAGCGCACGGCAACCTGGCTGATGATCGGTTGGACCACCCGGACCAGTTCGATGCCATCGGCGCCGGGATCTGCCCCGAGAATTTCGATGCCTTCGATGACGGGCATCCGTTCGTTCCAGGTCGCGGGCTGGAATGACTTGGGATCGGCCGTTCCCTGATGAGTCCCCGTAAGGCGCAGCGCCGGACCCGGGGCATCCATGATGAGCGTGACCCCGCCTTGGGGCGCCCGGATCGCCGCGCCGTGGTGCTTGGCCAGATCGATTTCCAAAGTGCTCCCGAGTCGGTAAAGGCCTGGGGAGAGCGAAAGTCCGCCCTCCTTTTCCAAGCGGGCTTTCAGGTCCGGACTGGCATCGGGCAACGAACGGTAATCCGGGAATTGTGAGGCAAGACGCTCTGCCGGCGTTTGAGCAGACGTCGATACGCCAAAGGTCGCGAGGAGTAGGGAAGTGACGAGGAGGGCGCTGGTGGGGCTCACGGTGTTGGGTTGCGGTTGATCTCGAGGTAGGGCATTGAAGAATCCACTTCCACCTCGGAAACGCCCCCTTCGGGCCAACGGATCATCACCTTCATCTTGCCTTGAAGGGTATCGGGAAGCGCCATCAAAATGTCGCTGTCGGATTGGGAGAGGTATCCTCCTCCGGCGGAAATTTCGGCCACTTTGGCTGGCATTCCTGACGCGGAGACCACCACGCGGGTGCCCACCGATCGGGTGTTGCCGGGAATACCGAGGAGCCGGATCCGAAGTGGGCGCGTCCCTTGGAAGTCATGCTGATTGAGGAAAATTTGAGGATCCCCGTTGTTGACGCCGATGAGGAAGTCCGGTTTGCCGTCGAGATTGAGATCAGTCACTCCGAGGCTTTTGGAATCATTGGGAGCTTCCATTCCGGATTCCCTCGGCCAGACCACCGTGAAAGGCTCTTCCGCTTTTCCGGTGCCCCGCAGCATCAGTCCCAGCCCTGTATCGTGGGGGCCCACTTCGATCTGGGGGCTAAAGTAGTTGTTGGCAATCAGGCAGTCCAGCTTGCCATCGAGGTCAACATCCCGGAGGGCGATCCCAAAGGCGGGGGAAACTTGGGCGAGATGGGGAAGGGGACGAATGGTGAATCGGCCTTCGCCTTCGTTGAGCAGGACACAGGACTCCAGGGTGGTGGCCTTGTGCATCAGGGAATGTTCCAATCGTTTGACGTCGTAGAGGTCAGTCAGGGCTGATTTGGCGAAGTTGTGGTAGGTCTTGACCTTGTCGACCAGAAAAGGCATCGCCCGGCTGGAGCAACTGAAACCCCGACGCGGGAAGCAGACCATTTTTTCGTTTCCATTGTCCGAGACCGGCTCGAAATTGGCTTCGATGATCTGGCTTTTGCCGCTCCCGTCCATGTCTCCGTAAAAAATGAGTTCGGGTTTTTCCGGACTGGCGTGGTACTGGGTGTTCTGTCCGAAATTGCCCGCGACATAATCCAGATCACCGTCCCCGTCGAGGTCACCGGCGGCGAGACTGTTCCACCAACCGGTCTGGTTGGTCAGTCCGGCATTTTCAGTGGCATCGGCGAGGGCCGCGCCCCCGACATTGCGGAAACACTTGATGGGCCCCCAATCATGGGTCACAAGAAGGTCGGACCAGGAATCGCCATCAATGTCGGTCCACAGGGCACTGGTCACAAGTCCCGTTCTTTCCAAGGCCGGAGCCACCTGATTGGTGACGTCATGGAACACGCCTTTGTCATTTCTTAGCAGCACGCTGCGGGGCACGGCGGGATACTGCCCCGGCACGGAACGGCTGCCGACAAACAGATCCAGATCACCGTCATGATCGATATCGGCAGCGGAGACGACACTGGAGGCTTCCCGGATGTCCGGTAGGGCGCCTTCGGGGGCTCTGGACAATTCGCCGCGTCCGTCATTCAAGTAAAGCCGATCGCGTAGTTCGGGGGCTCCAGGTTCCCATTCGGAACTGCCACTGGCGACATAAAGATCGAGATCCCCGTCGCTGTCAGCATCAAACCAGACCGCGCCCATGTCCTCGTATTTGGCGTCTGCCAGGAAGTCAGGCACAGGGACGGGGTAGAGCACTACTTCCTTGCTGCCTGGTGCGGTGGCATTTTGGAAATACTGCCCGGGCTGGCCGGCCGCTCCCCCCAAAAAGAGGTCTGAATCTCCGTCTCCGTCCACATCGGCCCACGCCTGACCGGGGCCGAGTCGGGACAAGCGGTGCGGCAGGAGGGGCTCCCGAAGGTAATCGTCAAAGTCCGCTTCGCGGTGACTGAATCCTTTGAGAACAAGTGACTCCCGGAAGACTGTGGGCTTGTCGCCTTGTTGGTGCCTGATGGCCGGAGGCAGGCTTCCAGAGCCTTCCGGCTCGGTGATCCGGATCCGTTGGTTGATGGCAAGATCGCGGAAAACCTGATGATGGCCACTGGGCCAGTCCACTGTCAACGTGGTCACTTGTTCCGCGTTCCCCAAACCAAAGTGAACCATGGCCTGGTCCGAATCCAGATAGCCTCCATTGGGGAAAAAGTGACGGGTCAGATGGGTGCCGTCCGGCAACTCCGCCACCAAGCGGGATCCGATGCCCTGGCGGTTGCTGGTCCGCCCGGCCAATTCCACCACCAATCGGTTCCCCGTGGCTCCCTGATTCCGGTAGAGGCTGAGAGGATCTTCCAGGTTGGTGACAATCATGTCCAAGCGCCCGTCATGATCAAAATCCGCCAAGGAAGCTCCGTAGCTCATGCTGACGTGATCCAGAGCCCAGGCGTGGCTCACATCTTCAAACTGAAAGTTGCCCAGGTTACGGTAAGCCTTGTTTTGCTCCCGGCGCTCCGGGGTGCCTTCATAGTGATCCCAGGCCGTGCGACCCACGAGATGAGCATGGTCCAGCGGGGGCAAGTCCGAATGGTTGAACTGACGCGGAATGCCGTTGGTGAAAAAGATGTCCGCAAGAGTGTCGTTGTCAAAATCGGCACTCCGGATACCCCAGGTCCATTCCGTCATGGCGACACCGGCCAACCAAGCGCCCTCCATCATCCTGTCGGTTCCCGTATTGATGTAGAGCGCATTCCGCATCAACTGCATGGGGCCGCCGACCTTGGCGAGCCGCTTGAACCGGGAGCCCATGGCTCCCATGGACGCTTTCTGCATGTAGTGGGAGGTTGGCAGCATGTCCGCGAGGATGAAATCCGTGAAGCCGTCGTTGTTGAAGTCCGATTGGGCCGCTCCCATGGTGAACCAGGTGCTGTGCCGGATCGTGCCCCGCGCGATTTCCGAGAAA
Organism: Akkermansiaceae bacterium; assembly: GCA_024233005.1. Taxonomy (GTDB): domain Bacteria; phylum Verrucomicrobiota; class Verrucomicrobiia; order Verrucomicrobiales; family DEV007; genus JACKQE01. The sequence goes on from JACKQE010000011.1 coordinate 128,828, forward strand.
GTGCCGTCTCCGTTGTTCCGGTAAAGTCGGTCCGGCGAGGCAAAATCGTTTCCGACATAAAGATCGGGCCAACCGTCATTGTTATAGTCCCACCAAGTGCAGGAATTGCCCCACTCATTGCTGCTGCCGATGCCGCTTGCCGTGGTCACATCGGTGAATCCTTTGGCACCGTCATTGCGCAGGAAATAATCGGGTCGCCCAACCTCGGAGTAGAGAAATCCTCCTTGTTCGTCCCGCTCATCATCGACTTCGTAATAAGGCTGGTAGGGTTCGTCGACGACGAATTTTCCGTTTTTCTCCATGATCCGGATCGGTTCAATGGGGCGGCCTTTTTCCCGGTAGAGCTGGTGCGTCAGAATGTAGCAGTCCAGGTCGCCATCACGGTCATAGTCAGCGAACGTCGGCATGACCGAAGCGTCCACGATGGCGAGTCCGAGTTCCTTGGCTTTTTCGATGAACCTCAGGGGGCCTTCCTGTCTCTTCCCATCGACAATGGACTGGTTGATGAACAACTGATTGGGGTAGTTGTAGTTGCAGACGTAAATGTCCAGATCCCCATCATTGTCGATATCGATGGCTGCGGCCCCGATGCCCCAGACCAGCGGGCCTCCCCCCCCAATACCGGCGGAGGCTCCCACCTCCTCAAATTTGAAATCGCCCCGGTTCAAGTAGAGCACGTTTTCCAATGGCCCGCAGGCGGCAAAGAAATCGACCTCACCATCGAGATCGAAATCCCCGATGGCCACCCCGCCACTGGCTGAACTGGAGTGGTAAACCCTTTTGAGGGGATGGGTAATGTCGATCGGATTGGCATGGGTTACTCCGCTGGCTTCCGGGGGGATGCGCAGGAAGAGAGGCGCTCCTTCCCGCGGAGCTCCGGCCGCGAGGGGCGACGTTTGCACATCGTTCGCGGACCAGGCAGGGATCACGGGGAGCATCGCCGCGAACACGGCTGAGATAATGTGGCACAACTTCATGTGCACCGAAAAGCTGGAGGAACATTTCACGACCCGGGTAGTGTAAAGGAAGTTCACCCGTTGCGTCAATCAAACTCCCCGGCAGCGGTTGCCAGATCGCTCCGAAATGCCTACTTGCGGGGTTCCTTCCAAGCCAATGAAAATAGTTTTAAGGAGAACAGCGCCATAGAATTGCGTTTGACCTGTCTCTGGTGTGGGCAATCGGAGCGGAGGGATTCGTCCGCGAGCATTATTTGATAATTTGATCGAATTTTTGCGCCAATTTTTTGTCTTTCCAAAAACGGAGCACCCCGTCCTGCCCTCCGGCGACAATCGTTTTGCCATCCGCACTGGCCGCAGCGGTGTGAAGAAAGGCGTCGTTGTCCGGCAACGGGGCGGTGCCGATTTTGAGTGTCTTGTCGCCGCTCGCTATGAGCAGATCATCTGTCTTGCCAAGATAGGTGACGGCCGTGATTTCTTTCTGGTAGCCTTCGATTTTTTGCTTCTGCTGACCAGCCGCGATATCCCAGAGCTTGACTTGGAGATCGGCTCCGGCGGAGGCGATGACCAGGCCGTCAGGGCTCCAATCTACCGTGAGGATATGGGAAGTGTGCCCTTCGAAGGCTTGGACGAACTCGCCAGTGTCAGCACGGTGAATTTTGACAAATTTGTCGGTGCTGCCGGAGACGATACGATCCCCGTCTGGGGAGAATGCCAGCGCGGTGACGGTATCCGCGTGGGCTTCCCGCATTTCGGCGCTGATCGCCCAGGTGGCGGTGTTCCAAAGCAGGATCTGGCCGTTCCGGGAGGGAACTCCCGATCCCGTTGCCAGCAGGTGTCCGGAAGGAGAGAATGACAAGGAGGTGACGCGATCCGGAAAAATTTCCGGGTTTTTGCCATCGCCCAAAGTCTGGTTCAGGGACCAGGTTCCCGGCGAGGTCCAGCGGACGAGGTTCTTGTCCTTGCGGATCGTGAGCAATTTGCCATCCCGTGTGTAGGATGCCAGCAGGGTGTCGGCGGCTTTGGGGAGGGCTTCCACAAAGGATGCATCCCGTGTCCAAAGGCGGGTGTCACCGTTCTGGGACACCACCGCGAGAAGTCCTTCGGGTGAAAAGGTCACGGCCACGGGCAGGAGCTTGTCCGCTTCGGTGACGGTTTTTTTGACCGCTTCGATTTCGGTGGCAATGACCTGTTGGGTGATCTCAGCATCCTTTGCCGCAGTCTGGGCAGAGAGTTGCTCCTTCAGGGTTTCCCCGGCCAAACGGACGCCCAGGTCCGCGTTGCGCTGGGCACTGGCCAGAGCCACCTCTGCTTTGTCGGCTTCATCTTGTGATTTGGTGATGTCTTCCGGTTTTGCGGCGGGAATCTGCCGTCGCAAGGCATCCACCGCAGCCCGTTTGGCGACGAGATCCCGACGGCCTTTGGCCACTTCTTCGGCCGCCTTGAGGGCCTTGTCGGATTCTTCTTTCCATTTTTTCTCCGCTTCCGGAGCGGCTTTGGTGTGCAAGTCCTGAAGTCGCTTGGCGACGGCTGAGGTTCTTTCCAATGAAGCAATGAGGGAGGCGCTGATGGGATCTCCTTTGACTTCGCCCAGCGCTTTCCCATCGGCGGTGTTCCAAAGCTTCACCACCGCGGGCGCGGCCTTGGTCGCCGCCGCCAGGGTGGCGTAGTCGGGGCTTGCCGCAAGGAGTTGAACCGGAGTCGTTTGGTTCATTTGGCGGGCGGGCTTTTTCCCGGGGAGATCCCACACAATGATCAGTCCGTCCTCGCCTGCCGAGAAGAGCACTTTGCCTTCCGCGTCACCTGGCAAAACCTTCAGAACGGGCTTGGTGTGGGCTTTGAGTTCCTCAAAGGGGGATGGCGGCGGGGGAGCCGGGGCGGCGGCCACCACGGGAGGAGCCGCCGGGGCTGCCGCAGGAGCAGCCGCAGGAGCAGGCTTGGCCGGTGGGGCAGTGGCTGCGACAGCCGCGGGAGCTGGAGCGGCAGCAGGCGTGGCAGGCTTGGCCGGAGTCGGAGCCGGAGCCGGAGCCGGAGCCGCGGGAGGAGCCGGAGCCGGAGCCGCGGGAGGAGCCGCTGGTGGCTTGGGGGCATCGAAGGCGCCCACGGCGCAAAGACGGATGATGTTGTCCGCTCCGGCGACGGCCAACCGGTCGCCTTTGAGCAGGGCCAGATCGTTGGCGGGGGATGGTAGATCGAGTTTCTGACTTTTCGGCAACTCCGCCACCGACCGACGTCGCAGGGTCTTGTCTGCCGAAGCGGAATAGAGGGTTTTTCCGTCAGCGGAAAATGCGAGGCCGGTGACCGGACCCCCGTGGTCTTTGACCGTGGTGGGTTTCGCATCCGCGGCCGGACCGAGAACCATGATGGTGCCGTCAGCGGCGCCAAAAGCATGGGTGCCGTCGGCAGCTTGAGCCTGGGAGATGGCTTCGGCCGGAAGCGCCAGGGCGGGTTCCGCAGTCGCTTGGGCTCGCCTCCAGATTTTCGCAATGCGGTAGCCGCCGCTGGCGAGGTCGCCCTGGGGGCTGAAGGAGAGCGCCTGGACATGATCCCGATGCGCGGCTCCAGTGGGGTAGGTGGCTTTGTCATCAAGAGCGGGATCGACCAACGTGGCGGCAGGTTTGTTGAGCACCAGATCGTAAATGGTGATCTGATTTCCTCTCCCGGCGGCGGCGAACCGGCCGTCCTGGGTTACTGAGGCGGTGTAAACGGGCTGGGTGCCGTCAATACGCTGCCACTTTTCAGGGGCGGGTGCCATGACGGCTCCCCCCTTGGCACCCTGATCAATCCAAAGCTTCAGCAATGCCAGTTCATCAGGAGTGAGGTTGCGGGCTTTGGAGGTGTTCTTTTCCGGCGGCATGGTCGGATCTTCGATATGGGCCGCCGTGGTGAAGAGGAGGCTCGTGGCTCCTTTGCCGGGCTCCACTGCCGGGCCGGTGTCCCCGCCTTTTTTCATGAGGTCGGGGGTTTCCAAATTCAGACCCGCCTTGGCTTTGGTGGTGTTGTGGCAGGCAAGGCAGTTCTGCTTCAGGAAAGGGAAGATCTCCCGACCAAAATCCACTGTCTCGGTCCGTTTCAGATCGGCCACCGGGAGCGGTTCCGCTTGGATCACGGGCAAACTCGCCGAGAACAGCAAGGTGCAGGCAACCATCCGGAGGGTGGATCGGGAGCTCAGAAAATGACAAGTCAAGGGGGCTGGCATAAGGCAGGGAGGTAGGGGGAATTCTCAGGGAGTCTGGAAGCAAGGGAGGGGGCAGGGCAGGATTCCGGCTCCCCGTCAACTCAGGGGTGGCTCCGGCTCACTTTTTGACGGGCGCTGGTTTGACTTCGAGGGTGAGGGGCAGAGAGAAGGCCGCGAATTTGGTGTCCGTTTCTTTGGCCAGGGTGGTGGCCGCTTGGAGTCGCTTGTCAGCCTCCCCTTTTTCCTTGGTGGCGGCGGCACTTTTGGCTTCCGCTTCGGTTTGGGCTTTTTTGGCGGTATCAAGCGCGGCTTGCGCGGTGGAGACTTTTTGGTCCGCGCTCGCTTTGGCTTCCGGAGTGGCTGCGGCGGCGAGCTTTTTGGCTTCGTCGAGCGCTTTCAGGGCGGCGTCGCTGTTGGCTTTGGCCTTGGTGGCCGCCTCGGCGATTTTTGGGAGAAGAGATTCAACCAGCTTTTTTTCCTCTTCCGCCAAGGTGACAGCCTGGGCATTGATCCGGTATTTTACGGTTCCGGTTCCCTTGAGCACCAGAGAGTAACTTCCCGGTTGGCCCTTGAACACGGTTGGCGCAAAATCCAAGGTGAGCTTGCCGTCATCCTTTTTCTCATCGATGGCCACGGTGGCTGGCTTTGCAAGACCGGGAAGATCTGCGGTTTCGACCGTGAAGGGTCCTTTGAGGGCGCCCTTTTGACCCAGCTTGAGCGGGATTTCAAGTTTCTGCCCAATCTCCACGGACCATGGTTTGACCTCGGCCGGGCTGAGCACCACCGGGGCTTTTTCGGCTGCGGTGACAGCCAACGCCAACTGGGTGGTCAGTCTGGTCCGGATGCGCTCTTTGGTCAGGTCGGCGGCTTTCCAAACCAGGGTGCCGTTGCGCGCCTCGTGGGAAATTTCAGCTTTCCCTGGCGGAGTGGTTTTGCCGACAAGTTGAAAGTAGCCCGCCCATTTGGCCGCGTCCGGGGCGGCCTGGAGGACCACGAAGGCGGTGGATTGGTTGGCATGGACCGTGACCGGTGGACAGGTCACTCCTGGAGGCAGACCCACCGCACTGATGACAATTGGCGTGTCGAGTCCGTCGATCCGGTCAACCAGAATTTGGAAGGCGACGGTTCCATTCTGGCGCAGCAGGGGAGTTTGAGGCGTTCCACCTTTGCCGTCTGAGACGGCTTGTTCGGAAATCGCCAACAGTTGGAAATCTGGCTGGGGTTGCCTGATGGCAAGACGGTAGAGATGGTCCGCCCCGCCCGAGCCATACTGGTTCGCCAGCGTCACCCGGTAGTCACCGTCTTGGTCCGCTTTGAAGGTAAGACGGGCATCCCGGGTCGCCCCGTCAAAGGTTTTTACGGTGCCCGCAAGATCGAGATCGTCGCTTTCGACCACCTTGGTGAAGGTTTCCTTACCTTCTTTGTCCTTGGTGATTTTTTCCACCACGAGGTAGGGGTCTGACCTTCCCGCGAGTCGATCCGCGATGGCTTCGATCCACCAAACAGTGTCTTTTTTCGCGGTGAAGCGGTAGGCATCGTCATCGCCCGCGGTGTCGAAGATTCCCACGATTTCACAGGGGACGTTGACTGTTTGCAGGGAGGACTTGGGATCCTCCTTCACCATCGGCGCATTCAGAAATCCGATCCTGATGGGAGACGCGTCCTGGAGTTGGTAATCGAATCCCGGCAACATCGCCCGGGTGGGACGTTCCGGATCCAATGCGGGCGCGCCCGATGCGCCTGACGGGACTTTCACTTTGATGCTCAAGGTTTCGATGGGCTTGCCCTCAATGGACAGGTTTCCATCAAGACTGCCTCCCGGGAGATTCCGGCCATGCAGCGTGAAGCTCTGTTCCTGTCCGGGCACCCCGGCTGGTGGATACACGTAGTCGATCCATGGACGCTCAGTCACGGTCAGTCGGTAGGGAAACTCCGCTCCGCCGAGGAAGAGGAAGTCGTGGACACCCACCAGATAGGTGTCGTCCTGCGGGGCGGTGAAATCGATCATGGGATCGCGTCCGACGGTGTCCCGGTTGTATTCCAGCTGGCGGCCTTCCTTGTCCCGAATCAGGAGCGTGGCGTCCGCCCGGGAGTCCAGGCGTTCCGCCCAGACATGGATGAGAACACGTTGTCCCCGTTTCAGGGTGATCTGGTAGTAATCGATCTGGTTGGCATCGCAGGTTCCCGTGGCCACCGCTTCCAAAGCCAGCGCAGGGGCCTTGGTGGGATCGTTGGCATTGGTGTCCGCGATTTCCACGGTGCCGGCGCGGGTGACTTGGAAAGCCCGCGGGGTGGAGAGGCCGTAGAGACCGGAAGCCCTTACCTCGTAGAGCCCCGGCGGCACCTTGGCGTCGATAGTGACGCGGCATTTGTTGCCACTTTGACGGGGAGCTTTTTGGAATTCGGTTGGCGGGAGCATGACGGGCTCGCCTTTGATCCCGGGGTGGTTGAAAACCAGCGCATCCAGATCATAAAGATTTGTTCCGGCGACATTGACCTCGATCGTTTGCCCCGCTACTCCGCCCGGTGGAAAAATCGTGTTCAGCCCCGCACTGGGAAGCTGGGCCCAGAGAGAGGAATGCAGGAACGTGCAGCACGCCAGCGGGAGGAATCGCAGGACGAGATGGGTGGGAAAGGAAGGGGTGCGCATTTAAATGGTCGTAAAACCCCCAAAGCCTCGCAAATTCCACCAATTGCCGCAAGCGGCGCCATCGCGCCGGACGGGATGACGGCGGATGGTTGATCAGGCCGTCGCGGTGGTGCCATTGATTGACCGAATCTGGACCAAGGTGGCAATCCAATAGGGAAGGTTGACCAAAAAAATCAGGTCCGTCGCCATGAAATAGCGGAACTCCAAATGCATGAGGAGCGCGATGAAAACGTGCAACAGGATCAGGGCCACCCCCATCAGGGCTGCCGCGACGCGGTTGAACAAGCCGAGAAAGGCGAATAGCTCCAGGTAAAACCCGGGAGCAATGCACAGCATCGCCGCCCAGGGATGGTCACCGAACCATTCCATCACGCCTCGATTCAGGGTTTCTGGTGGCGTTTGGAGGCTGTCATAGAAACTCTGCAGATGGTTTTTCTCAAATTGGACAACAATGTTCGGCGTTTGTTGGACCCACCGCCAACCGGGAATCCATCCTCCGCCAGAGTTGACCCACTTGCTGATGGCGGAAACCACGTAGGCCGCCGCGATCATTTGTTGCGACCAGAAAACGGCCCCGGTGGCGCTCTCACGGGGAGAGTCGCCGGCTTTCCGGGAGCGTTTTCGCCATGCGTGGTAGAGGAACCAGGCGCTCTGTCCCATCAACACCATGCCCACCAATTGGGCGGAATGATGATGTCCCCTGGGCGAATATAAAAGGGATCCGGCTGCCGCATGGAGGACTGCCAGCCCCGTCGTGACCCAGGGGAGTCCTTTGCCGAGAACGTAGAAAATCAGAAGGATGGCGATCGCAAGGGCGCAGAGGGCTGTGGGAACGGGTTGGCCGAGCCATTCCAAAGGCACCAGCATGCCCAATCCATTGGGCTCTTCCCGGTCGATGGTGTTGGGCAGATCGACAACCCAAAAACGAAGGGTCGGGAATGTCGCCAACCAAATTACCGGCGCGAAGAGTAGACGCATCCAGCGCCATTCCCAATCCTCATAAGAAATGTTCCCGAGATGGTTGCGGAAAAGGGACTTCATGGATTGGTGGATTTCGCGGTGATTTGATCCAGGCTGGCCACTGGTTCCTCGACCTTGGCAAGGTGGCCATCTTTCCAGTAAATGCGGACATCCATCAGGGTGAGATGGGCGTTGCGGCCGTCCGTGAAGGCCTGCGGGGCGCGTTCGTCGCGGAGAAAGCGCAGGGCCTCCCGCGCCGCAGGTGCCTTCTGCTCCGCCGTCCAGGTATAGTGGGATCCCTTGAGGTCTTTTTTCAATTCATCCAAACCGTCGCCGTAATGTTTCTTCAAATCGGAGGCAAAAATACCGAAATCCAACGTCGGCACCGGCTTCCCTGTCCGGTCAGCGAGGTAGACGATGTAGGTCTTTTCCTCGAATTTGGAATACATGGGGAATTTTGAGAAGGGATAGAACTCCCCGGTGGCATAGCAGAACGCGATCACCGTGAAGAACGGCAGAAGTGCCAACCAGGGACTGGAGGAGGGAAGTTTCATGGGGAAAAATTTGGCGGGAGCACTAAGCGGCTTGGAAAGAATCACCCGTAACATATGGCTTACGACACGCAAGCGACGACGGATGCCGGTGTGATGACGCCAGTGAAAACAGATTTGAAAAACTTGCGCGAATCCGCATTCCGCCCCACTGTCGGGGGTCGCAAGAACCGACATTTCCCGACCATGACCATCGATTGGATTCAACTTCTCATCACTGTTCCCCTCATTGTGTTTTGGCGCCTCTGGCAGAAAAGCCGCTCCCGTCCCACTCTCGTCGGATGGCTGGTCTGTCTCGTGGCGCTGATCGCCTTGAACAATTATTACGCGATCGGCGTTGCTGCCGTGATGGCGGGGTTTTACTACAAACATTCGGCCTTCGTCATTCCCGCAGTGGTGGCTTTCTCTCTGACCATTCGGGAAAACTACCCCTTCTCGAATTTCCCCATGTACAGCAATCCTGACGCCACGGAGAACTACTTTTACCTTGTGGCTCTGGATGACAACGACCAGGAAACGCCGCTTCCCGTGGCGAAGTTGACTCAGTTCTCCGCTCCGGGGATGAAGAAAGCCTTTAAGTCCTACAGCGACAAGTTCGCCAAAAGCCGTCCCGCCGAGGACGGAAAAAAGCGGGGAAGGGATGATCTTACTCCCGAGGAACGGAATCAGGTGGGCTTGAAGTTGCTGGAAGAGCTGAGGCATCAGGCAGTTGCCAGCAAACAGGAAATGCCTCCTCGTTTGGGTATTGTCGAGGTCTGGATCGAGGCCGACGGCAAATCAGGTTGGACTGAAACCCCGTCGCTGATCGTCAAGGAACCCAAGGCTGCAACTCCCCATTCCTAAACCGAACGCCTCTCTTTTTTGCCATTTCACATCCGCCGTTGCCATGATCGCCAAACTCTCCGCCCTCCTCCGTCACTTGGGGACAAAGTTCAGCACCCCCCGGTTCTCCCGTTGGGAGGTCGTTATCATGAGGGTGCTCTTTGCCTATGTCATTTACCAGTCCATGCCCTTGGACAAACCCTTCAATGCCGCCGGCATGGCCTTTTTGGAAAAGGTTGCCCCAGCCGCTGCCGTGAAGGTCAAAGAGGACTTCCGCTACCCATTGTTCGGCATCCGTCCTCCGTTCTTTCCGCTGATCGAAGCAATGCCGGGAACCACCGGCAAGATCGAATACTCGGACACCCCCGTTCCGGTGGGAATCGCGCGCACCGCTTGGGGAGCGTCCTTCGTGAAGTTGTTCAATGACGAAGCCTTCGTCACCAAGGTCCTGCCATGGTTCGTCTTCGGGGCTCTGGCCTTGTATGTGTCGGGTTACGGGCTGCCCGTGGCTCTGCCCATCCTCACTCTAATCAGTATCGGAAGCCGGACGCTGTTCAACTCTCAGGGACGGATCCACCACGGGTTTCAGATTATTTCCCTGGTGCTGCTGGCTCAGACAGTGGTGATCCTCTGGCAGGTCTGGAAGAACTGGCGGGTCGCCATGGGAGTGAAAAAGGCGGCGGATGATGCCTATGGCCGGAATTTCTGGGACTACCTCTTTCGTTGGTCCCAGCTCGCCATCATCGCCGCCTATGTCATTGCCGGGGTCATCAAACCCATCCAATCGAAAGGCCAGTGGTTCGCCAACAGTCATTTCATTGGCGTTCAGATCGTCAAGACCCACCGGCAGAATTACTACAATGCCCTTGATCCAGCCTTGAAGGACCGCGATGTCCCCTTGGCCCGGGACTTCATGTATGAACGGAAAAACATGTGGCGCCTTCTCATGAGCATGGGCGTTCTCCTTGAAATCTTCGCGTTCCTTGCCCTCTACAACCGGTGGATGATGGCCGGGGTGGGCTTTGCCATGATCATGTTCCACTATATGAATGACACTTTCATGGAACTGTATTTCTACAACAATGAGAAAATGCTTTGGATATTCCTTGTGAACATTCCCGGCCTGGTCATTGGGCTGATGCAGTTGCTGAAAAAGAGGGGCAGTCCTCCGGCATCCGATGTGGTGCCCGTTGCGGCCTGAGCCTGCGGAGATAGCCCTGGTCGCGGAATGGCGTGGCAGGCGCGGGGACTCCTCGGTGGCGCGAGGCGGCCAAGTTTTTTCTTTACAGGATGGGTCTCGGCCTTAGATTTCCATTCTGATGCACTCCCGGTTGCCACTTCTTCTCCGACTCCGACTCATGCGCGGCTCCGCGCGGAGGCTCGGTTGATGGCAGGCTGCTGTTGTTCTGCTGCCGATCCGGGCGCCCTGCGGCGCCGCTCCCACCGCACGCACAGGAGATTTTGATTCTCCATCCCTTCAGGGGTGTGCTCATCGGTCCTGTATTTGCCTTTCGCATTTCCCTCTTTTCACGCCACATTCCGTCACTTCTCCGCGATTCATGAATCCCTCCTCCATTCTGAAATATCGTCCATTTTCCCCGGTAGCGCTCCCGGACCGCCAATGGCCGGACCAAACCATCACCCGGGCTCCCCGCTGGTGCAGCGTGGATCTTCGCGATGGCAACCAGGCGCTGCCGGTTCCGATGAATGTGGAGGAAAAGCTGGAGCTGTTCGAGATGCTGTGCCGCATCGGATTCAAGGAAATCGAAGTCGGCTTTCCTTCGGCCTCCGACACCGAGTTCGCCTTCGTCCGCCGGCTCATCGAGGAGGACCGCATTCCGCGGGATGTCAGTATCCAGGTTCTGGTCCAAGCCCGTGAGCATCTGATTCGGCGTACTTTTGAAAGCCTCGTCGGTGCCCGTGAGGCCATCGTGCACCTCTACAACTCGACCTCCCCCCTGCAGCGGCGCATCACTTTTGGGGATGCCTCCAAGGCGGAAATTAAGGACATCGCTGTGAATGGCACCCGCCTGGTCAAGGAACTGGCGGGTGCCCAGAGCGCCACCCTGATTCGGTTTCAATACTCCCCGGAGAGTTTCTCCGACACCGAGTTGGACTTTTCCCTCGAGGTCTGCGAAGCCGTGATGGAGGCGTGGGGCCCGACGGAGGGGCAACCCATTATTCTAAATCTCCCGGCCACCGTGGAGTGGGCCACTCCGAATGTGCACGCGGATCAGATCGAATGGTTCTGCCGTCATCTCCACGGGCGGAACAAGGCGCTGATCAGTCTGCACACCCACAACGACCGGGGCACCGGGATTGCCGCCACGGAACTGGGCCTGCTGGCGGGCGCGGACCGGGTGGAAGGCACTCTTTTTGGCAACGGGGAACGCACTGGCAATCTCGACATCGTGGTCGTGGCGCTCAACATGAACAGCCACGGCATTGAGACCGGTTTGGACTTTTCCGGCCTGCCGCAAATTCGCGCCGTCTATGAGCGGTGCACCCGCATGACCGTGCCGGATCGCCAGCCCTATGCCGGCGAGTTGGTGTTCACCGCTTTTTCAGGATCGCACCAGGATGCCATCAAGAAAGGCCTGGACCGCCGGGAGAGGGATCTGGAAAAATCCTCCGGAGCGGTGGTGCCGTGGGGGGTTCCTTATCTCACCATCGATCCCCAGGACATCGGGCGCAGTTACGAAGCCATCATCCGCATCAACAGCCAAAGTGGCAAGGGCGGGATTGCCTACGTGCTGGACCGCGAGCATGGGTATGATCTGCCCAAGACGATGCATCCCCAGGTCGGCCTGCGGATCTCCGGATTGGCGGATCAACAAGGTCGGGAACTTTCCCCCGATGAGATCCGGGATGTCTTTCTCAAGGACTTTGCCAATCTGGGGGATCCCTTGGCCTTGGAGGATTTTGAACTGGACCATCACACCGGCGAGAGGGGACAGGTGCGCTGTCGGGCGAAGATCACCATGAACGGGGATCGCCAGGACATCGTCGGGGTGGGCAACGGTCCGATCAATGCCTTCGTTCATGCGATGGAGGCCGCGGGCTTCAAGGATTTTTCGGTGACTGATTACCGGTCCCATGCGGTGAGGGGTGGTTCGGATGCCGATTCTGCGGCCTATGTCCAACTGCAGAGCCTGGACCGGACGAGACTGGTCTGGGGGTGTGGCGTGGATCCTTCCATCGAAATGGCCGGACTGCGGGCGCTGGTGAGTGCCTGGAATCTCCTCAGAGCCTGATCCGGTGGCGATTCTCGGGGCCACCAGGCGCCATCTCGGTCCCAAGACCCTCCTGACTGAACTGCGGGCCAGCATTTGCTTTTGCTTCCTTTCGCCTGGCATTCCACCGGAGGCTCGGGGGGGCGGATTGTTGATTCATCTTTCAAAGATCACAGATTCAATCCAGTTCTGCCTGCCAATGGAAAATACCTACTCAAGCTTAGCCGGCTAGCCCACGATTTCCTTCACCACGGTTCCGCTGACTTCGGTCAGTCGAAAATCACGTCCCGCGTGGCGATAGGTTAATGTTTCGTGATCGAGACCCAACAGGTGGAGAATGGTCGCGTGCCAGTCAACGATCGGCACCTTTCCCGAGATGGCTTCGTAGCCGTAATCGTCTGTTTCTCCGTGAGCGTGTCCCGCCTTCACGCCGCCGCCCGCCATCCACGTGGTAAAGGCTTTCACATTGTGATCGCGACCGTCCGAGCCTTCCGCGTGAGGCGTTCGACCGAATTCACCGCCCCAGATGACAAGGGTATCATCAAGGAGACCGCGTGATTTCAAATCGGTGATCAGGCCTCGCATCGGCTTGTCCACCGACGCACAAGTCGCGGGCAGAGCCGATCCGAGATCCCGGTGGTGGTCCCAGTCCCCATGATTGATCTCGACGAACCGCACCCCGGCTTCGATCATGCGCCGCGCGAGCAGGCACTTGCGGCCAAAATCTCCGGTCACTTCCTCATCGATGCCGTAGAGCGCTCTCATGGCTGGGGGTTCTCTCTCAAGATCCATCAACGCCGGCATCTCGCTTTGCATCCGGTAACCAAGCTCGTAAGTCTTGATGAGTCCTTCCACCTGCGGGTCGTAGGACTCCTGTTCAAGTTTCGAACGGTTGAAGGTCTGGATGAGGTCGAGCTCCGCACGTTGTTCCTCCTGGCTGAGCTTGGGTTTCAAGTTGGGAACTTCGGCCCCGGCGATCGGACGCTTCGCAGTACCGATTCGTGTTCCCTGGTGGTGGGCCGGAAGAAACGCGCTGCCATAATTCTGCGCTCCCCCGAAACCGCTGGCCGGGGTGATGGTGACAAAGCCCGGCAGGTTTTCATTCATCGACCCGAGTCCATAGTGCGTCCATGCCCCCAGAGAGGGCCTCACAAATTGGGAACTGCCCGTGTGCATCTGAAGGTAGGCCTGAGGGTGTGCCGGGATATCGGTCTGCATGCCGCGGAGGATGCAAAGGTCATCCGCGCACGTGGCGAGTTGGGGAAAGAGTTCCGACATCCAATGGCCACTCCGCCCGTGTTGGGCGAACTTCCATCGGGAACCCAGCAATTGCGTTCCCTGACGCGCTCCCGGTTTGCCTGTGTCGGCGTTCAGCTTCGGCTTGTAGTCGAAGGTGTCGACGTGGGAGGGAGCTCCCTGCATGCATAGAAAGATGACCCGCTTGGTGGACTTCTTAGCCGCTTGCGCCGCGAGGGCCGAGAATCCCAGCCAGCCGAATCCCAGGGAGCTTGTCTGCAAAAAATGTCTGCGGTTCATGGTCCTGGAAGGGTTAGTTTGTGAAGAGGAAGTCCGCGCTGGCGAAAAGGGCCCGGCAGATGCTCGTCCAGGAGGAGAGATCATTGTGATCGTGTCTTTTGGCTGCTTCCCGTTCGGTCGGCAGCGGATCCCGGCACCAAGTGAGACGACAGGCGAGCGCGAAGCGCGTGTCGAAATCAGGTTCCTTCATGACCCGCTGTGCCATGGCGGTGGCCTGCTCGTCGACGAAGTCGCTGTTGAGGAGAAACAGGGCCTGAGGGGGAACGATCGTCGTGTCCCTGGAGCCCAGAACAAGGCTCGGCTCGGCAAAATCGAAGATCGAGAGAACCTCCGGCTGAACATTGCGGGCCACCGGCAGGTAGATGCTGCGGAAGTTCCCGCCCGCGCCAGCCAGTTCCTCCTCCTTCAGCACTTGATAACGCTGACCACCGACAGGGCCATCACCCGCCAAAGCGATCGGAGATCCGATCGGCGGCTCCCGATCAAGAAGACCGCTCGCGGACAACATGCTGTCCCGGATCGTCTCTGCGTCGAGGCGTCGGGCATTGCTGCGCCAGAGAAGGTGGTTGTCCGGGTCGGCCAGGAAATTGGTTTCATCGTGATGGGAACCCAACTGATAGACCCGGCTCGTCACCATGCGCTTGATGAGCGTCTTGATACTCCAGCCGTCCGCGACGAACTGGCGGGCAAGATAGTCCAGCAATTCCGGGTGCGATGGAGAGGCGCCGCTGGCTCCGAAGTTGTCCACGCTCTCCACAAGTCCGCGGCCGAAAAGCCAGTGCCAAACGCGGTTCACGATCACCCGCGAAGTCAGCGTGTTGTCTGTGGAAGCGATCCATTCGGCGAGTTCCAATCTGCCGCTCGCGTCGCCGGGAATCTCCAAGTCCTTTCCGCCCGAGAGAAAGGAGGGGATGCCCCGGGGGACTTTTTCTTCCTCTTTCGCGATGTCGCCTCGAGCGAAAAACGGACTGTCTCCGATGGTCTCGAATCCACTGCTTTGCCGCCCCCCACTGTTCGGACCGCCGACCATGCCGCCTCTTTGCCGGCGCGTTACCGGGGAAGCCGTGACCGGCTTGTCGAGCACTCCCATCACTCGGGGCTTGGCCGTGCCGTCCGGATTGAAACCGGCCAACTCCACTTCGATCTGTTTGGCACTGGTCATCATCCTGACAATGTCGAACCCGTTCACTTGGTTGCCTCCTTCGCCCCCCCGCTTCCGCGAGGCAAGGGCTTCCGCTTGGCGGGCGACAATGGCTTCGCGTTGGGAGTTCTTTTCCGCCCACACCGCGGGATCCATGTGGCGACCGAGCGTCTCCAGCCCTGCCGATGCGGTTACTTCAATCAGGCTCGAAGCGTTTCGTGCGCGGACGCCTCCCGGGGTGCCGAAGTGCGTTTCTGAACTCAGAAAGATGCCCGCGAGCGCCGTGTAGTCCCGTTGGGTGATCGGATCGAACTTGTGATCATGACACCGGGCGCAGGCTACCGTCATGCCAAGGAAAGCCTGTGTCACTGCGTCAATCTGTTCACCTGCCAGCTCGACTGCGAACTGCCGGGGATCGGTTTCGTTGAGCCCCTTGGGACCCACCGCAAGAAAGCCGGTTGCCGTGAGTTTCTTGGCCCGGTCGGGTTCGCTTACCGTCGGCAGGAGATCTCCGGCGATCTGCTCCCGAATGAATTCATCAAACGGCATGTCCTTCGCAAAGGCGTCGATCACGTAATCGCGATATCTCCAAGCCTCCGGCAGGGTCATATTGACGTCGCGTCCCGTCGTTTCGGCGTAGCGAGCCACGTCGAGCCAGTGGCGGCCCCACCGTTCCCCGAAGTGCGGCGACTCCAGGAGCGTGGCGACGATGTGTTCGTAGACCGCCGGGTCCGGGTTGCCCAGGAAGTGCGCCGCAAAGTCCGGTGAGGGCGGCAGGCCGGTGAGGTCAAGAAACACCCTGCGCAGCAGCGATGCCGGATCGGCGTCCCCGACCGGATGAATTCCTTTCTCTTCCATGGATGTCAGGATGAACCGGTCGATCTCCGTCCGGGCCCATTCGGAATCCTTCGGGGTCGGGACGCTCGGTGAGGCAACCGGTTGATAGGACCACCATGCTTTCGCCTTTTCCGGGTCGTAACTTTTCTGCACCATCGTTTCTTCTTTTCGCGGATCCGGCGCTCCCATCGTCACCCATTCCTCAAAGTCGGCGATCACAGAGTCGGGCAGTTTGCCGCCCTGCTTCTTCGGCGGCATCGCGAGATCGGGATCCAGATAGTGGATTGCCTCGATCAACAGGCTTTCCTGGGGTTTGAAAGGCACCACGGCGGGACCGCCTGCGCCGCCGCGCAGCATGGCCGCTCGCGAATCCAGCAGCAGTTCACCTTTCACTTTTTCCGCTTTCGCGGAGTGGCATTCGAAGCAGTGTTCCGCCAATACCGGACGGATTTTTGTCTCGAAAAACTGCACTTGATCCGCGGTTAACGCTTCCTCCGCGGACGAAGTCGCAAAGAGGAAAGTCCAGTAGAAAGCGATGGAAAGGTTGCGAATGAGCAAGCGGAACATGACAAAATTGGAACCTGCCCGAATCCGAAAAGTTGCTGAACAGCGTAACGAATTTTCTCTTGTTGCGGAAAAGCGGGGATGAATCCACGCCTTTCCAGGCCTCGTTTTTACGTTCTGGGCGGCTCGTGATTGTCTCTTCGCGAATCCCAAAACTGGACGGCCAAGCATCTGAATGCTGAGGTAGTAAAAATGAACCCATGAAACAACAACACGTTGTGGCGCCAAACCTCCGGATCCTGGTCTCGGTCCTCGGCGCCTTTTCAATCCTTCTTTTTCCCGGCTGTGTTTTGAGATGATGGCGCTTCGGAGAACGTTGTATTGTTGAAACAGATAAGCCCAGGCATTTTTCACCGGGGAACAATTTCATGCAGATCGGGTAAAGGGGGGAAAGACAAACAGGGCCATCAAGTCCGCAGGCGAGGGTGGCCCGCGTCTGATCGACCCCATCCGTCAGGTGATCTAGGCCCTCTCCTTCCGCTGCGGTCGTAATTCCAGCCGCTCGGTGTGATGTCAGACATCCTCATTGCCGGCTCACTCGGTTTTGGCACCGTATAGCCGTGTCCATCATCCGGATTGTCCTCCCCGCGATCAAGCCCAACATCGAGAGCAGGAAGGAATTGACCCTGAAATTGTCGAATATTCAACGAGAGACTCTGGCAGCAATGCATGCTCTTCTAGGCTAAGCGCGAAGATCTACGGGATGAGGGATTTCAAAAAATGTTTGACGTTTTCAATTCGAGAGGGTTTTAATCGCTGAAGAAACCCCGTCATCATGACCCACCCACCCACGATCATGACCCAACCCAAACATCTAACGTCATTCCTGTGCTTGCTAGTTCTTTTGATCCTTTGTGGCGCTCCGGGCGGCTCCGCCTTCGGCCAGGGGTGTATCGCCGTGCGCGGAGGGGGAGGCATTCCCATCGCCTCGGGCAACGCCCTGCACCAGGCCAGTTATCTTGACACCGGCGACACGATTTACAGCTTCAGCTACCGCTGGTTGCACTCGGACCGTCACTACGTGGGCGATGTGGAGCAGCCGCAACGCCAGGCGGAGCATACCCAGGTAGTCAATGATTCGCATTTCGTGGATCTCAGTTTCACCTACGTTTTGAATCCCCGTTTCAGTCTGGGGCTCATCGTGCCGATGGTTTACTCCGACCGCTCTTCCCTCTATGAGCACGACCGGGTGCACCGGCACTCCTCGCAAGCAATTGGAATCGGGGACATCCGGCTGGCTGGCTACGGCTGGCTCTTCACGCCCTCCGCGGAGCGTCGCGGCAATGCCCTCATCGGTCTGGGCCTGAAAACGCCCACCGGCGACTATCGGGCGGATGACGTTTTCCAGAGTCCGACAGGTCCGGTGCGCCGTATGGTGGACCAATCGATCCAGCCCGGCGATGGCGGCTGGGGATTCACCGTGGAAGCCTTCGTCTACCACCGACTGACCGACGGACTCACCGCCTACGCCCAGGGCTTCTACCTTTTCAATCCCGGTGATACCAATGGCGTCAGCACGGCGACGTCCTTCCCGAGACGGAATCCCTACGAGCAGATCATGTCCATCCCCGACCAGTACTCCGCGAGGGGCGGTCTGGTGCAGGATCTGGGGCACGGATTCTCTGTCGGCCTGGGAGGCCGAATCGACGGCGTGCCGGTCCGCGATCTGCTGGGAGACAGTAATGGCTTCCGGCGCCCGGGTTTTTCCCTGTTTTTGGAACCTGGGGTTTACTGGGCCAAAGAAGCCTGGACGGCGAGCCTGACGGTGCCTGTGGCGGTTTACCGGAATCGCCAGCGCAGTGTCGCCGACCGGCGCCTTTCTCAGGACACGGGAAACTTCGTCCACGGGGATGCCGCCTTCGCCGATTTCCTCGTGACGGCAAGTTTGTCGCGAACCTTTTGAAAGCCGAAGGTCTCCAGCGAACAGAGGCACCTCAGCCCCTTCCAATCGACCGGGAATCCTGGCGTCAACGCCTGCACTTTGGGAGTGCGATCCGCTAACTGCACACTTATGAACTGCCCATTCGCATCGGAAGTGAGGTTGACTTCGTCAACTAGGAAATTTCGAACCTGAAATCGCCCCTATTGTCCCTGCATGGTCAGGGAATTGGGAGCCGGTGGTGGTTACACTTCGCTGCTCAAGGCGTTGGGACCACCACGCAGCGAAAGCCGTCACTGCGCCAGCGGCGGTCGGCGGTCTGTTTGTCTCTGTAGGAGGAGAGGAGGGGGGCGCGTGCGCTGCTCCCCCAGGAGGCCCCGCGCAGGACGTGCAGTTTTTTCTCGCTGTTGAACCAGTCCCCGCACTATTCCCACACGTTGCCTCACAGATCATAGCTTCCGAACGCCTTGTGATACGAGACAACATCGCGCTCCACCCACAGCGCCGCGCCGACAATTTTTCCATCGGTGACCGCCAGAACGATCTCGGCATCGAGCACGGCTAACTTTTCTGGATGGAAGCTTTCCTCAATGGCGGCATTGGCTGGAACTTGCGCCAAAAGCGCCGCGATGACGAGGAGGTGTTTCATGGCTTCATTGGGTTGCCTCAGGCGCCGGACGGGCCCTCCAGAACAGTTCTTCCGGCTTCATATAGGTAGCCGCGAGTTGATCATGAACCGGCGAAGTTCCCTGCTGATGATCCACGAGCGCGGCTTGTTTGGTTTCCGCCTGCGACTTGCTGAGTTTGAGACGGCGGTCGGGAGGTTGAACCGGTGGCGCGCCATGGACGACGTAGGTGAAGAAGTCGCCCTGAAAGTTGGCGTCCCTCACGGCATCACGGACAAACCAAAAGGCGGCGCGGTGATCGCCATGGGTGTCGCCTTCATGGGTGACATAGATTTCCTTTGGCTGGCGTTGGCGAATGATCTCCACGAGATCGCCTATCAAACTCGCTTTGAGATAAGGCGCAGGATTGCCATGAGCCAGAGAGTGATAATCCGGCACGGTCACGCCATACGTCTCGCTTTTCCGCGTGAACAACTGCACGAACGGCGCGCTGCCGTTCCTCGTGTAGAGGCTCTCCAGACCCGAATCGGGATAGCCGAGAAAAGTCAGATCTTCCTTCGGCAACCCCAGCCTCGTCATCGCGCGGACGGAGTGTGACTGGCGCAGCGCGCCAGCCTTGAGAAAGTCAGCGGGCCCCACTTCGGTTTGGTCCTTCTGGCCAACCGCCGCCGCGATGGCAGGATAGCCGTCGCCGCTCGTGATCACGACCACTCCCACCCGTCGATGATCTGCCAGGGCTCGAAGGATGATGCCTGCACAGCCGATCACTTCGTCATCGGGATGGGGCGCAATCACCAGCACATCAAGTGGCAATCGTTGAGTTTTTGTCGACTCTGCTTCCTGTGCCAGCAGGGAAGAGGTTGGTTGAACCGCCGCCAAAACACCGAACAAAGTGAGTATGGCGGAGCGAAGGACGAAGCTCATGCGCGGTCAGTGATTCCTTGCTAGACGGCATGGGTTGTCAGGCAAGGGGAAAAACCGTCCACTTGATACCCGATCAGTGCCATCACAGAACCCAATCCTACCGAACTTTCCGCCGCGATCAAGCTCGGCATCAACGCTCACTCCAGGAGGTTGTGTGTGGTCCGCCAGGTCGACCGAGCCGCCTCGCAGCCGGTCAAAAAGCTGATTTTAGTCAAACAGGTCACTTGCCCACCCTGCGGCAGTGCCAGAGCAGAGCGGACCATGCCGGATGCCCTCGGGCGCTGTCCGCGCCCTACTTCAGATCTTTGAGCGCGATGCGGGTGACCACGAGGTCCTCTTTGTTGACCGAGTAGGCGACGTAGAGGGAGTCCTTCCAGACTCGCGCGTTCGGATATTGCCAGCCGTCCCGTTTATCCTTGCCCTTGAAGCGCATCGTCGTCGGCTCGCCGCGGATCAGCCAGGCGCGCTCAAATGTTTCGCCATCGCGGCTGAGCGCGATCGTGAGCAGGTTGCGTGGACTGGAGGCATTCCCGTTGCCTGGGTTGTTGATGAGAAAAGTGGTGCCGTCCGGAAGGGTTCCGGTGGCGTGGCGCGATGTGGCATCGGGAAAGTTTGTGATCCGGGGGACGCTCCAGGAGACGCCATTGTCGCGACTTGTGCTCGCATAGAGGTAGCCGCTGCTGTTCCGAAACGGCGAGACGATGACGCCATCGGGCCGAACAAAGGGACTCGGTTCGGTGTAGTCGAACACTTTCAATCCCTTCGGCAGGGATTCAGCGGGCGAAATGGAGGCTTCCTTCCAGCCGCTCATCCCGAGGGGATCATCGCTGTAGAGCATGCGCATGCGCACTTCACCGGCTTTCCAGCGGGCCCCGGCCTGCTCCCCTCCGCGAATGCAGCGTCCCCCCGGCAAAGGCAGCGGGCCTTCGATGAAGAACCCTGCGGCGAGTTTGACAGGTTCGCTCCACGTCAGGCCATCGCGGGAGGTGCGGGAGAAAAGAGCGTTGTCGTCATTGAAGAGATTGTGGGCGGGATAGTTGAAGGCGATGGTGTATCCGGCGACCAGCGTGCCGTTCACCACCTGGAAGCCCGCGCTGATGCAACGGTCGTTGACGCCGGGTGGCAGCGCCAACACCTGGGGCGGCGACCAGTTTCGGCCATCCGCCGTGCGGGCATAGACGACGCGCTGCCCCGGCCTGTCTTCATGCGCCAGCCCGCTGGACCACGAGCAATACAGTTGCCCCTGGAACACCGCGAGGCCCGGATGGTGGGTGAAGCGGAACCCGCTCTCCCCGGTGGCGCGATAGACTTCGAGATGTTCACCGGGAATCGTTTTCAGTCCGAGCGTTTCCTGGTTCACCAGATCAAAGAGACCTTCGGTAACGCGGAACGGTGCAGTGTCGTCTTCTGCGGTGGCCAGGCTGCCAAAGCAGGCGCAGAGAAAGAGAGCTGCGCGAAGTGAATCGCCGAGCGGAGGTAAAGCCATCACGGAGAATGCCACAGGAGAGGCGCCGATCAATCATTTGTCGTGGCCTGGACATAGCTCCGTCAATCTCGCCGGGGGCGCACTGTTGTTCCTGCGTGCCGAGACTTGGCGGAAGCGATTGCCACTGAGTCCTTTCCGAGCCGGGGCGACACGCTGAGGTGGATCCGCTATTCGCGCTCCTGACTGGATGAAGCAGGCATCCCGTGGGGCTACTGGGAGATTGTCGGAAACGACTTCGGTCTGTTCGATGAGGAAACCGGTGCCAGTGATGCGGAGAAACTCAAAGCGCTGGGTCTGTGATCACGCTTTTGGGCGATGTCGGGCCGCATTTTTGCGCTGCATCTCCGATGGAAACCTCGATGATTTCGGTGAAGGAGTGCCCCCAAAGAACATGCACCAACCGATTCGCCCCTGGTATTGGCCCGCAAAGGGACAACCCGAAAGAACCGAGCCCTTCACTTGGATTGTGGAAGGCGTCATCGCGGCATCCTGGTGGCCCGATCCCTACGTCTTTGACATCTACGAGGAACAAAACGTCCGGGCGGTCGTCAATTGCTGTGAGTTCGACAATCGGCAGGATGTCCCGAGCCAGTTTTCCTACTATCACATCAACGTGCCTGACTATGGAGTGCCAACGGACACGCAGATCCAACGATTCTTGGACATCATGGATGAGCACCACCCGTCCCGCGAAGCGGTGGTCGTGCATTGCGTCGCCGGTTGTGGGCGGACCGGGCAGCTCATAGTGGCGTGGTGCGCCAAGGCTGGATTCATCCCCGCAGACAAAGATCCCGTGCAATGGATCCGGGCCCGCCGGAAGTGTTGCTTGGAAACCAATGAGCAGACTAACTGCGCCAAACGGCTCATGAACAAATTTCGGTAGCTCCTAGCCTGGATACTCAGGTGCGACTGGATGGAACCATTCTCCTGTCTTCACAATCGCGGCATCCCTGTTCACGTTCGGTAAGTGCGGGATGGGAAGAACTGGCCGTCGGCGGCATGCCGTTTGCGCTACGACTTCCATCCAGAATCACCGACGGGGTGGTGAACTCCACCCCTCCATCTAGGTCTCCATTGCGAAGACAATAGGATTGGGGTGAAAAACCGAATCGCTTCCAATGGTTCACGCCTGAAAATCCACGCGGACGAGTCCTCTCAGTCCCCGGGGAAATCCAACACCGCCACGGCATTGTGCCCTCCCATGCCGGAGGCGATTTTCCAAACCTGACCCGATCCTAGCGGGTCGGTTGCTTGGCACAGCCGGAGGCGAGGGGAGGGTGGTTCACTGAGACCCTCCAACAGGGGAGGGCAATGACCTTTGCCAGGAAACGGCAATAGCAGGGCCACTTCCAAGAGGCCGCTGGCCCCCAGAGCATGACCGGTTTGGGGCTTGAACACCGCCACCGGGATTGGCTCCGGAGTCTCCGCAGCGAAGGCGCCCAAGGCATGTTCTATCCCCCGGCATTCCGAGTCCGCATTGGCTTTGGTCCCGCTGGCATGGGGGCAAATCAGGGCCGGCAGGTTGGGCCCGGTGGAAATCCGGGACGTCTTGAGGTCCTGGTGAATCGAGGTCAGCAGATCGGCCAGGGGCCCACCGTCCTCGGGGAGGCGGATCAGGTCCAGGGCGTCAGAGTTGGCCCGGTAGGTGAGGATGCGGGCCAATTGCCGGGTCCCCGAGAGGTCGGACCGTTCCAGACAGAGGGCGACCGCGGCTTCTCCGGGGAGAAATCCATCGGCAGTGGTGGCATAGGGATCGTTTTTTCCAACCGCGGAAAGCATTCCGGAATCAGTGAAGTCCTCCAACAGATCCGTCGAAAGCGGCAGATCGACGGAAAGGACCAGGACGCGGTCCGTCAGCCCGGCCGCGATGGCGAGCCAGGCGTGGCCCAGCGCATCCAATCCGCTGGCGCATCCGTTGGAGAGGACCTGCCAGGGACCCCGGATGCCGAGATCCAGGCTGACGGCGGCCGCGACTTCGCTGTGAAGAGAGTTGCTGGCCGCGAATTGCCGGAGGGCTCTGCGAAGGGGGAGCGGATTCCGCCATTCGCCTTGATTGGCCCGGCTGGTGCCGGCGTAGATCCACGTTTCGCGAAGTTCGCGGCTGGACCAACCGGCTCGTTCGACGCACGTTTGCGCTGCCCGGACCAAGAGATTGGAAGCGGCGCCGGAGCGCCGCCCTTTGAGGAGTGCCCGATCTGCGATCCAGGCCGCGGGAAGATGACTGAAAGAGGGCGGCGATCCTGGGAGTTTCCCGAGAAGTTTCAGGGCGGTCTCTCTTCGGAGCAGGGCTTGGGTGTTCTCCTCACAAGTCATTCCGAGTCCGGAAATGACGCTCGCTGCAGTGATGGATACGGGATGGACCAAGCAAGGGGAGAATGAAACGGAATCGGAAAGATCCAAGAAGAACCTGCAGAATCGAGTAATATTTCACAAAGATCAGAAAATGAACACAAAACCGAGCGATTGGCTGTGTCGTAATCTTGAAATTTTAAAAGCTATGGAAAATTCGATGAGAGAAAAACGGTAATAGAAGATAAAATATTTGACAGATTTCGGCCTCCATGTAGGTTCCCGCCCGCTTTGGTCTCAAAACCCGCTTCAATTCCCTTTTTACAGCCCGAAATGGATGCAAAGGGGGGCTTTTTGCTATTTGTGACTAAAGCTGAAATTTTGAGTGGCGATTTATCGTGGCTTGAAACCAGGCTCCTGTAGCTCAGGGGTAGAGCACATCCTTGGTAAGGATGAGGCCATGGGTTCAAATCCCATCAGGAGCTCCAGAGTTTTTATCCGTCAACATCACAAGTCGAATCCCGTCAGCCCAGCAAACAGGAAACACTTCAGACCTTTTTTCAAAAGCAGCAAACCAATACCAACCAACCCAAGACAGCAATGGCTAAAGCACAATTCGAAAGAACTAAGCCTCACGTGAATGTGGGCACGATCGGGCACGTCGACCACGGCAAGACCACCCTGACCGCAGCCATTACCTCGACCTTGGCTGACAAAGGTTTTGCTGAAAAGAAAAACTACGCGGACATTGATGCGGCGCCTGAAGAAAAGGCTCGTGGTATCACCATCAACACCGCGCACGTTGAATACATGACGGACACGCGTCACTATGCCCACGTGGATTGCCCGGGCCATGCTGACTACGTCAAAAACATGATCACTGGTGCGGCTCAGATGGATGGCGCCATCCTTGTCGTCAGTGCCGCGGACGGCCCTATGCCCCAGACTCGCGAGCACATCCTGCTTGCCCGTCAGGTTGGGGTGCCGGCCCTGGTGGTTTTCATGAACAAGGTGGACATGGTCGACGATCCTGAGCTTCTGGATCTCGTCGAAATGGAGGTCCGCGACCTGCTTAGCCAGTATGAGTTCCCGGGTGACGACATTCCGATTGTCAAGGGAAGCGCGCTCAAGGCTCTTGAGGGTGACCCTGCGCAGAAGGAAAATATCCTCAAGCTCATGCAGGCGGTGGATGAATACATTCCGCTTCCCGAGCGCCCCATCGACATGACCTTCCTCATGCCGATCGAAGACGTCTTCTCGATTGAAGGTCGTGGCACCGTGGTGACCGGCCGTGTGGAGCGTGGTATCGTCAAGAAGATGGAGGAAATCGAAATCGTCGGTATCCGTCCCACTCAGAAGACCACTGTCACCGACATTGAAATGTTCCGGAAGCTGCTCGACGAAGGTCGTGCGGGAGACAACGTGGGCCTTCTGCTTCGCGGCATCAAGAAGAGTGATGTGGAGCGTGGTCAGGTTGTGGCCAAGCCCGGCACCATCAAGCCGCATTGCAAATTCAAAGCGGAAATCTACGTGCTGAGCAAGGAAGAAGGCGGTCGTCACACTCCATTCTTCTCCAACTATCGTCCTCAGTTCTACTTCCGTACCACGGACGTGACCGGCACCATCAAGCTCCCTGAAGGGGTGGAAATGGTCATGCCTGGTGACAATATTTCCCTCGAAGTCGACCTCATCACCCCCATCGCCATGGAAAAAACCATCCGTTTCGCTATCCGCGAAGGTGGTCGTACCGTTGGCGCCGGTCGTGTGGGCGACATCTTGGATTGATTGTTGGTATCCAACCGGTTTTGTCGTCCCTCCGATCGCGTTTGCGATCGGAGGGTCTGGCGTCTCCGGGAGGCAACCGGATTGTTTGGGCGGAATGCGTTCCGCCAAAGGCGTGGCGGCAAGATTTTTGAATAGTGACAGAAAGGGCGTTAGCTCAATTGGTAGAGTAGCGGTCTCCAAAACCGTTGGTTGTGGGTTCGAGTCCCTCACGCCCTGCCACTCTTCAAGAATCACCGCGACGATACTCAGATTGACAATCGGAACGGTCCACGGGACATCCGGTTCATCAGGCACCCAGGAAAAGGAAGCGACACATGTTTGGAAATTTCGGGAAATACCTTGGCGAAGTCCGGGCGGAACTCCACAAGGCAACTTGGCCTTGGGAACCCAAAGAGCGCGGCATTAAAAAATATCGCCAACTCATCGATTCCACGGTGGTGGTTTTGGTCGCCTCCCTGCTGCTTGGCGCCTACGTGGCTTTCTGTGATATTGTCATGGTTTATGTCCTCAAGGCCCTGACCTGGCTTGGAACTCTTGGAAAATAGACGATCCGCTAACACCTCCGGCCCTTAGCCTGACGGCAGGACGGCTTTTTCACCCCCAGTCAAAACTAACGAGATGCCAGTAGCCCCCAGAGATCAGTGGTATGTGGTTCACGTCCTTTCCGGTCAGGAAATGAAGGTGCGTGACAATTTGCGCCGCCGCATCCAGTCCGAAGAAATGGCGGACCTGATCTTTGAAGTCATGGTTCCCACCGAACGTGTTTCGGAGGTGAAGGGGGGGCGCAAAACGGAGACGAATCGCAAATTCTATCCCGGTTACATCATCATCAACATGCATCTCCTGGACGATAACAATCGTCTCGTCGACAAGACCTGGTATTTCATCCGCGAGACGCCCGGCGTGCTGAATTTTGCCGGAGCCAAGGATCGGCCCACTCCGATGCCGAAACGAGAAGTGGATAACATGCTCGCCCAGATTCGCGAGCGCGGGGAAAATGTGGTCCCCAAGATCGTTTTCGAGGTTGGCGACACCGTGATCGTCCGTGATGGCGTCTTCGAAGGCCAGAACGGCACGGTGGAAGAGATCAACCCCGAAAAAGGCGAGCTGCTCGTCTCCGTCAACATTTTCGGACGCAGCACGCCTGTTCCCCTCGAATACTGGCAGGTGGAGCGGGCCTGATCACCAATGAGTATGACCACTTCTCCCTGAACAGGGAGGGGAGTCCAGAACGACCCAAGCATTTCAAGGAAACTACATCATGGCCAAGGAAGTAATACGCATCATCAAACTGCAGATCACGGCGGGTGCCGCCAATCCGTCGCCGCCCGTGGGCCCCGCTCTCGGTCAGGCCGGCGTCAATATCATGGGATTCTGTAAAGAATTCAATGCCCGGACCCAGCCCCAGGCGGGTGACATTTTGCCGGTGGTGATCACTGTTTATAAAGACAAAAGTTTCACTTTCATCACCAAAAAGCCACCGGCGTCGGTGTTGTTGAAGAAGGCGGCCAAAATTGCCTCCGGTTCCAAGGAGCCCAACAAAACCAAAGTGGCGACCCTGACCCGCGCGCAAATGCTCGAAGTGGCCAAAATCAAAATGGAGGACCTCAACACCAACGACGAGGATCGGGCCATTAAAATTCTCGAAGGCACCGCCCGCCAGATGGGCATCGAAGTCGTCGCCTGATTTTCCGGCTTCCGGTCGGGGTTCTTCCATCCCGGACGGAAGTCAATTCTACCCCGCCTGAAAGCGGGGTTATCCCATAAAACAGCACCCAACCGCAGGAGAGTCACGATAGGCTCATTCGGACTGCAACCAGACCCATGGCAACCAAAAGAAGCAAGCGTTACAACGAGGCGATCAAGTTGGTCGATTCGACGAAGAATTACGGATTGGACGAGGCCATCAACATCCTCAAGAAATTCCCCGCCCCCAAGTTCAACCCCACCGTGACCATTTCCTTCCGGCTTGGTGTTGATCCCCGCCAGTCTGATCAGATGGTCCGCGGAACCTGCCCGCTTCCCCACGGTAGCGGAAAGGAAGTGCGGGTTCTGGTGCTTGCCGAAGGTGACGCCGCGACCGCCGCTCAGGCTGCCGGTGCGGAGCATATTGGCTATGCCGAGCCCATCAAGAAAATCCAGGAAGGCTGGCTCGACTTCGATGTGGTTATTGCCACCCCAGCGGCCATGGCCGAAGTTCGGAAACTCGGTCGCCAACTTGGTCCCCGCGGTTTGATGCCCAATCCTCGTAACGGAACGGTCACTGATGACACGGCTGCCGCAGTGAAGGCCGTCAAGGCTGGTCGGGCGGACTTCAAACTCGACAAAAACGGGAACATTTCCTCCGGTGTCGGCAAGCTTTCCTTCTCCGTCGAGCAACTCAAGGAAAACGCCCAGGCGGTCATCGACACGGTGGTTGCCGCCAAGCCGGCTGTCGCCCGGGGCATTTATATGGTGGCCATCACCCTGGCCGCCTCGATGTGTCCTGGAGTCAGTCTCGACGTCTCCCCGTATCGAACCAACTGATTCACCCTTTTTGAGTTACCAGACACTTTTTTTGCGATGAAAGCACTCAAGCAAATCGTCATCGACGACATTCTGACCCGCCTCAACGGGTCTCCTTTCCTGATCGTGGCCGAATACACGGGCATGAACACGGGAAACTTTGCCACTCTGCGCCAGCGGCTTTTGGCCATCGGGGCGGAATTCCATGTCACCAAGAACACGTTCGTGAAACGGGCCGCGGAAGCCGCGGGGGTTCAGGACGGACTTTCCAAAATTCTGGTTGGCCAGACCGGAACCATCACCGGTGACAGCGATGTGTGCGCCGCTGCCAAGATCGTCAAGGACTTCCACAAGGAAACCGGCAAAGCGCAGATCAAAGGTGGCGCTCTCGACGGGGCCGTTTTGGAAGCCGCCCAAGTGGAAGCGCTGGCTGGTCTTCCCTCCAAGGATGTGTTGCGCGCCCAACTGTTGGGACTGCTGCAGACTCCGGCGACCCAGCTGGTCCGCGTCCTCAACGAGCCTGCCGCCTCCTTGGCGCGGGTCCTCAAAGCCCACGGGGAAAAAGAAGCTTCCTGAAACCAATTTTCTCCTGCCGGCATCCGTCGGCGGGAGAGCGTGAGAAAATACCAAGAACCTAGGAAAAACCAACCGGGTTCCTCGTCGAAGGCGGGGCTCCTCCTCTGAAATGCCGGCAGGCTTGCCGGTGCGACGACACCCAACAAAAGACTATGTCAGACATCAACAAAATCGTAGACGACCTCAGCGGATTGACCGTTCTCCAAGTGGCAGACTTGGTGAAAGCCCTTGAAGAAAAGTGGGGCGTTAGCGCCGCCGCTCCTGTCGCGGCCGTGGCCGTGGCCGGTCCTGCCGCCGATGCCGCTCCAGCGGAAGAGAAGACGGAATTCAACGTCATTCTGACCTCCTTCGGTGACAACAAAATCAACGTCATCAAAGCGGTCCGTGAAGCCGTCCCGGGCCTTGGTCTCGCCGATGCCAAAAAGCTCGTCGAAGGTGCACCAGCCACCCTCAAGGAGGGGGCCACCAAGGACGAAGCCGAAAGCATCAAGAAGAAACTCGAAGAAGCAGGCGCCAAAGTCGAACTCAAGTAACCCCGAGCTTCGTTTATCACCGCATTGCGGAAATCATTCCCAGATCATTTGGAAGAGTGTGCCAGTCGGCGCTCCGGGACTCCGGAGCGCACGGCTGGTCGCTGCTTTCAAGGAGGACAAATCCTGGCTTCTTTGAAGTAGTCAGGCTTTGTCGTCTTCATCCGGGGCGACACCCAGTAGCGGGAGATTGGTGGATCTCCCGGTGCACAATCCCATAACATCCAGCGCGACATGTCAGAACGGCTCTATTTCGGAAAAATCCAGGAAGTCATTGAACCGCCGAATCTCATTGAGGTTCAGCTAGACTCCTACAAGGAATTCCTTCAGCAGGATGTCCCGCCGGAAAAGCGGAAAGACGTCGGTCTGCAGGCTGTGCTCAAGGAGGTCTTCCCGATTGACAGCTATGATGAGAAAATCACGCTTGAGTTCATCAAGTATGACATCGCCGAGCCGAAGCTGACCTCGTTGGAGGCATTGCGCGAAGGAGAAAGCTTTTGGGCTCCTCTTTACGTGACCTTTGCCCTCAAGGATGAGGCGGGAACCAAGGAAGAGCGCGTCTACATGGGGGAAATTCCTCTGATGACCCGTCGGGGCACTTTCATCATCAATGGCGCGGAACGCGTCGTGGTCAGCCAATTGCATCGCTCCCCCGGGGTCTGTTTCGAGACCGCCCAGCATCTCAATGGCAAAACGCTCTATGGATTCCGGATCATTCCTGACCGGGGATCCTGGTTGGAAGTCCAGTTTGACACCAATGATCTGCTCTTTGTTTACCTGGATCGCCGCCGTCGTCGTCGGAAGTTCCTTGGCACGACTTTCCTCCGGGTCATGGGATATCCCACGGATGCGGACATCATCAAAGAGTTCTACACCACCGAAGAGCTCAAGATCAAAGTGGACATGGACGAGGCTTTGCTCAGTTCCAAGGTGCTCTATGAAGATATCAGGGACGGAGACGCCGTTCTGGCCAAGGCCTACGAGCCTCTCACGATGGGCGTTGTCGGCGCGTTGGTAGCCGCCGGTCACAACAAGATCTCCGTCATCAATGCCGGGCCCGAGGATTTGTTGATCCGTTCGCTGCGTAAAGATCCGGCCCGTGACGAGGAAGAGGCGTTGAAGGACATTTACCGTCGTTTGCGTCCCGGAGATCCTCCGACCGTTGCCAATGCCCGCTCCCTGCTGAAAAGGCTCTTCTTTGATCCCAAGCGTTACGACCTGACCCGTGTCGGTCGTTATAAGATCAACCACAAGCTGGGCCTGAAGATTGACGATAACAACCGGGTCATGACTCCGGAAGATTTCGTGGCTTCGATGAAATACCTTTTCAAACTGCGCCGCAACGAGGGCGTGCTTGATGACATCGACCATCTCGGAAGCCGCCGCATCCGCGGGGTGGGCGAGTTGCTGGCCAACCAGTGCCGGACCGGTCTGGCCCGGACCGAGCGTCTTGTGAAAGAGCGCATGACAGTGATGGACAGCGGCTTCGACACGCTCATTCCCTCCCGTCTGCTCAACAACAAAGCCCTCAACGGGGTGGTGCGGGACTTCTTCGGAAGGTCCCAGCTCTCCCAGTTCATGGACCAGACCAATCCCTTGTCGGAACTGACGCACAAACGGCGTCTCTCCGCCCTCGGGCCGGGCGGTCTGAACCGCGACCGTGCCGGTTTCGAAGTTCGCGACGTTCATCCGAGCCATTACGGCCGGATTTGTCCGATCGAGACTCCTGAAGGACCAAACATTGGTCTGATCAACTCGATGAGCACCTTTGCCCGGATCAATGAATTTGGATTCATTGAGACGCCCTACCGCAAGATTGTGGATGGTGTCGCGAGCAACAAAATCGACTATCTCACGGCCGACCAGGAAGAAAACTTCATGATCGCCCAGTCCAACAATCCGATGGACGAGAAGGGCCGTTTCCTGGGTGAGCGCATCACCGCCCGGATCCGGGGAGAATTCGTTGACGTGCCCGCAAAAGATTGCGGTTACATGGATGTGTCGCCTAAACAGTTGGTTTCGGTGGCCGCCAGCCTCATTCCCTTCCTCGAGCACGATGACGCCAACCGCGCCTTGATGGGTTCGAACATGCAGCGCCAGGGGGTTCCTTTGCTCGTCAGCGAAGCGCCTCTCATCGGAACCGGGATGGAAGGCAAAGTGGCCCGGGACTCACGCGCCGTCGTGGTGAGCGAGTCCAATGGCACCGTCGCGGCGGCCACGGCGACGATGGTGGTCGTGACCAAGGACGGCAAGTTGCCCGTTTCCGACAGTGTTTTCCTGAACGATCCGGAAGTCCTCAAAAACGATCCCGACAATGGCATCCATGTCTACCCGCTGCGCAAATTCATGCGTTCCAACGCGGCGACCTGCATCAACCAGAAGCCGATTGTGCGCCGGGGAGACAAGGTGAAAAAGGGACAGGTGCTCGCCGATGGTCCCAACACCGAAAATGGCGAACTGGCCTTGGGCCGGAACATGCTCGTGGCCTTCATGCCATGGAATGGATACAACTTCGAGGATGCCATCGCGATCTCTGAAAAAGTGGTCCGCGACGACATTTTCACCTCCATCCACATTGATGAATTCGAAATCGGCGCCCGCGACACCAAGCTGGGGCCCGAGGAAATCACCCGGGACATCCCCAATGTCGGGGAGGAATCACTCCGCAATCTCGGTCCCGACGGAGTCATCCGCATTGGCGCCGAAGTAAGGCCGGGCGACATTCTGGTGGGCAAGATCACCCCCAAGAGTGAAACCGAACTGGCTCCTGAAGAACGGCTTCTCCGCGCCATCTTCGGGGAAAAGGCCGCCGATGTGAAAGACACGTCGCTCCGGGTTCCTTCGGGGTGCACCGGTATCGTGATGGATGTGCGGGTTTCTTCCCGCAACACCACCGCCAAGGAAAAAGTGGACAGCCGCGAGCAAAACAAGCAGCGCAAGGCCATTCAGGAACAGCATGACAAGGACCGCGAGGAGTTGATCGACCAACTCACCGAGCGTCTTTCCGACATTCTGCTCAACGAGAAAATTCCTCTCGATGTGATGAACGGCCAGGATGGTGAAATCATCATTCCCGCCAACAAGAAAATCACCAAGACGCTGCTCCGCAAGCTGGCTCTCGCCTACGACAAAATCGAGATCGATCCGAGCCCCGCGCGGAACAAGATCATGGAGATCATTTCGACGTTCGAGTCGAAATTCGCCGAGGTCGACATGGAACGTGAACGTCAACTCGACCGCCTTGAAGCGGGGGATGACTCCGAGCCCGGCATCATCAAGCAGGTCAAAGTCTACGTCGCCAAGAAGCGCAAGCTCAGCGTCGGGGACAAAATGGCCGGCCGCCATGGTAACAAGGGGGTCGTCGCCAAAATCGTGCCTGAAGAGGACATGCCATTCCTGGAGGATGGCAGTCCGGTCGACATCTGTTTGAACCCGCTGGGCGTTCCTTCGCGAATGAACGTGGGGCAGGTTTTGGAAACCCATCTCGGGGTCGCTGCCCGGGCGCTGGGCTTTAAGGTGGCCACCCCGGTCTTTGACGGGATCCCCGAAGCCAAAATCATGGATTACCTCAAGGAAGCCAAGGCCAAGGAAGGTTGGGAATGGATCGGATTGAACGGGAAAAGCCGCCTCTACGACGGCCGGACCGGGGAATCCTTCGCCCAGGAAGTCGTGGTCGGGGTCATTTACATGCTGAAACTGGGCCATTTGGTCGAGGACAAGATTCATGCCCGTGCCGTCGGCCCTTACTCCCTCGTCACCCAGCAACCGCTGGGCGGCAAGGCCCAGTATGGTGGCCAGCGTTTCGGGGAAATGGAAGTGTGGGCGCTGGAAGCCTACGGTGCGGCCTACCTGTTGCAGGAACTGCTCACCGTGAAGTCTGACGACGTCCAAGGGCGCACCCGGATTTACGAATCCATCGTCAAGGGTGACAACAACCTCGACGCCGGCACTCCGGAGTCGTTCAACGTGCTCATCAAGGAAATGCAAAGCCTCGGTCTCGACATCCGCGTCGGAAGCGGACAGAAACGGGCCGAAGAACTCCTCAACGAAAGCATCAGCGCCTGATCCCGCGGCCTCCCTGCCGCTCCGGCCTGCTTTGATCGGCGGCCGGGGCGGGGGAGCGCCTTCTCCTTTTTCCATTTTTTTCCTCTTCCGTCAGCCTCCACTCCATCCTCGCACTGCGTATGTCCATCAACTCCTCTGAAACCCATCTCGACGAGATCTTCGGCCTTGAGCGGAAGACCGACAGTTTCGACCATGTCAAGATCACCGTGGCGGCTCCGGACACGATCCGTTCCTGGAGTCGTGGCGAAGTCAAGAATCCGGAAACGATCAACTACCGCACGTTCAAGCCGGAAAAAGGCGGTCTTTTCTGCGAGCGTATTTTCGGACCTTCCAAAGACTGGGAGTGCGCCTGCGGCAAATACAAGCGCATCAAGCACAAGGGCGTGGTCTGCGACCGTTGCGGGGTCGAAGTCACCCTCTCCCGCGTGCGCCGCGAGCGCATGGGGCACATTGAGCTCGCCGTCCCGGTCTCCCACATTTGGTTCTACAAGTGCATGCCTTCCCGCATCGGCCTGATGCTGGACATGAGCGCCCGGCATCTCGAGCGCGTCATCTACTATGAGGATTACATCGTCATCGAACCGGGCAACACCCCGCTCCATGAAGGCCAACTCCTGACGGAGATGGAATACCGTGACGCCCAGGACGAATACGGCGAGGACTCCTTCACTGCCGGTATGGGCGGGGAGGCAATCCGTGACCTGATGGCTCGCATTGATCTGGCCAATCTCGTGACGGAACTCGAGCAGGCCATGGGCAACACCCGCTCCAAGCAGGTGCGGAAAAAGATCGCCAAGCGGCTCAAGTTGGCCCAGGGCTTCCTCAATTCCCGGACCCGTCCGGAGTGGATGATCCTCGAGGTTCTTCCGGTCATTCCTCCCGACCTTCGTCCGCTGGTGCCTCTGGAAGGGGGGCGCTTCGCCACTTCCGATTTGAACGACCTCTACCGTCGCGTCATCAACCGGAACAACCGCCTCAAAAACCTGCTCCAACTCAAGACGCCCGACGTCATCATTCGCAACGAAAAGCGGATGCTGCAGGAAGCGGTCGACGCTCTTTTTGACAATGGCCGCCATGGCCGTGCCGTCACCGGCGCCGGTAACCGCGCGCTGAAGTCTCTCTCCGACATGCTCAAGGGCAAAGGGGGGCGTTTCCGCCAGAACCTTCTCGGCAAACGGGTCGACTACTCCGGCCGTTCCGTCATCGTCATCGGACCGGAACTGCGCCTCAACCAGTGCGGTCTTCCCAAGAAGATGGCTCTGGTGTTGTTCGAGCCTTTCATCATCCGCCGCCTCAAGGAACGCGGTCATGTTCACACGGTACGGAGTGCCAAGAAGATGATCGAGCGCAAAACTCCGGAAGTCTGGGACATCCTCGAAGAGGTGACCAAGGGACATCCGGTGCTCCTCAACCGCGCGCCCACGCTGCACCGTCTTTCCATCCAGGCCTTTGAGCCGGTGCTCATCGAAGGCTCCGCGATCCGGATCCATCCGCTGGTTTGTACCGCCTACAACGCCGACTTTGACGGGGACCAGATGGCGGTCCACGTGCCGCTTTCGGTGGAAGCCCAAATGGAAGCCCGCATGCTCATGCTGGCCCCCAACAACATCTTCTCGCCTTCCAGTGGCAAGCCGATCACGACGCCCTCCCAGGACATTACGCTTGGGGCCTATTTCCTCACCTACACCCGTCTGATCCCCATCCGCGAAAAAGACAAAGCCAAGCATCTCCCGATCTTCGCGGACTGCTCGGAGGTCGAATTCGCCGTCGGGACCAACAAGGTGGAGTTGCACGATGCCATTCGCCTGCGCAATCCGGACTTTGGCAAGGACACCCACTTTGGCGACAAGGAAGCCCGCATCATCATCACGACGCCGGGCCGTGTCCGCTTCAACGAGATCTGGCCGGAAAAGATGGGCTTCACCAACGAAACCATCACCAAGAAGCAGCTCTCCGACATCATCTGGCGTTGCTACCAGGCCGCCGGTCAGGAGGCCACGGTGCGCGCCCTCGATGCCCTCAAAGCGCTTGGGTTCCGTGAGGCCACCCGCTCGGGTTGTTCCATCGGGATCACCGACATGGTCATCCCCGATGAAAAGAAGGGCGAACTCGCCAAGGCCTTCGCCGAAGTCGAAAAGTCGAACGACCAGTACCGCAACGGGGTCATCACCAACAAGGAGCGTTACAACAAGATCATCGACATCTGGACCGGCGCCGGCGAGGAAATTGCCAAAGCGCTTTTCCGCACCATCGAGCACAACGACGGCAAGGACATGCCGAACCCGCTCTACATGATGGTCAACTCCGGCGCCCGTGGTAACCGTCAGCAGATCAAGCAGCTCTCCGGGATGCGTGGATTGATGGCCAAGCCCTCCGGCGAGATCATCGAGCGTCCCATTGTGGCGAACTTCCGCGAAGGTCTGACGGTGATGGAATACTTCATCTCGACCCATGGCGCCCGCAAAGGTCTCGCCGACACCGCGTTGAAAACGGCCGACTCCGGATACATGACCCGCAAACTGGTCGATGTGGCCCAGGACGTGATCGTCACGGAATACGATTGCGGCACCGCCAACGGCATCATCGTGCAGTCGATCTATGACGGTGACGAGGAAATCGTCGACCTGGCCACCCGAATCTATGGCCGTGTCGCGGCCGAGAAGGTGATCAACGTCAACGAGACCGTCGTCGTGCCGGGACAGCTCATCAACGAGACCACCGCCAAGAAGCTTCAGGAGATCGGTCACGAACAGCTCCGCATCCGCTCCGTCCTGACCTGTGAGTCGCGCCGCGGTTGCTGCGCCCAGTGCTACGGTCTGAACCTGGCGACCAACGTCCAGGCCAAACTCGGGGAAGCGGTCGGCATCATCGCCGCCCAGTCCATCGGGGAGCCCGGCACGCAGCTGACCATGCGTACCTTCCACATCGGTGGGATTGCGACCGGTTCGTCGAAGCAGCCGGAAGTCCGCGTCAAGCATGTCGGTTCCGTGCATTACAACAGTGTCCGGACCGTCAAGTCGACCGACGGCACCTTCGTCGCCCTCAACAAGAACGGCACCATCAGCGTTCACGACGACACCGGTCTCGAACTGGAATCCTACGACCTGCCACTCGGCTCCCAGATTTTCTGCGAGGACGGCGGCAAGGTCAAGAAGGGCGAGATTCTCGTCCGCTGGGATCCCTACAACGTTCCCGTCATCACCGAGAAGAGCGGTGTGGTGGAATTCCGCGACATGATCCCCGGCATCACCGTGGAGACCGAAGTGGACAAGGAAACCAACACCAAAGGCCAGGTCGTGATTGAGCACCGTGAGGATTTGCACCCGCAGATCGTCATCCTCGATCCCGCCACCAAGGCCGTGGTCGCCACCTACTCCATTCCGACCGGCGCCCACCTCACGGCCAAGGACAAGCAGAAAGTCACCGCCGGTGAACAGCTTGCCAAGACTCCCCGCAAAGTCGTCAAAACGAAGGACATCACCGGTGGTCTGCCCCGTGTGGCCGAGCTGTTCGAAGCCCGGAAACCCAAGGACGCCGCCGAAATCGCCAAGATCGACGGCATCGTTGAAATCGGGGGCACTCTCCGTGCCAAGCGCAAACTCATCATCACCGACCCGGACACCAAGGAGCAGGAAGAACACCTCATTCCTCTCGGCAAGCACTATCTGGTGCAGAACGGTGACCTCGTGAAGAAGGGCCAGCAGCTCACCGAAGGTTCCATCACTCCGCATGAAATCCTGGAGATCCTCGGGCCGCACGCCCTGATGGAGCATTTGGTCAATGAAGTGCAGGAAGTCTACCGTCTCCAGGGCGTGGAAATCAACGACAAGCACATCGAGATCATCATCCGCCAGATGCTGCGCAAGGTGAAGATCACCGACCCGGGCGACACCCCGTTCCTTTGGGGCGACCAGGTGGAGCGCACCGAGTTCGAGGAGCAGAACCGCATCATGGAAGAGCAGGGGGGCAAGCACGCCGAAGGCGAGCCGGTGTTGCTCGGCATCACCAAGGCCTCCTTGGAAACCGACAGCTTCATCTCCGCCGCTTCGTTCCAGGACACCACCCGGGTCCTCACCGAGGCCGCCACTCTCGGCAAGATCGACCAGCTGCGCGGCTTCAAGGAGAACGTCATCATGGGGCATCTCATTCCGGCCGGCACCGGTCACTGGGCCGATGGTCTCGCCGTTTTCGAAGACGACGAGTTCGCCGGACCGAGCGACGAGGAGTTGGCCAATGCGGCAGCGGACCTCGAAGAAGTCGAAGCCTGATTTCTCTAGCAAGGGAGGGGCTGACCTTCCGAACGATTCCAAAAGCCCCGAAGGTGAACGCCTTCGGGGCTTTTTGTTATAGACGGGCCAGCCGATCACGGGACCGGAGGGGCGTTTGATTCGACAGAAGCTCTGCTGGTGGATCCTATGGTTCTACCTTCCCACGGACAGCAGGTGGTCCATTGGTTGTTTTATTTTCTAAAGGCGGATTTTGATAAGGCTTTGGACAGATTGACGCAAACAGTGCCATCATGATTTTGTTGGCCATCCCACCGCGATGATGCTTATTGGTGGGAACATGGATCTTTCACTCAATCAAAAAGCGGTTCTGATCACAGGTGGCGCGGGCACTCTGGGGATGGCGGCGGCGCGGTGCTTTGCCACGGAAGGCGCGAAGGTCGGCCTGCTCGATCTGGCTTCCCAAAGGGAAGACCCCGGGGTCGTTTCCTTCCTGGCCGAGTTTCCCGAACAGGCCGCTTTTTTCCCGCTGGATCTGGTGGACGAAACCTCGATCCGGGAATGCGTGGGCGCCGTGCTGGCTCGGTTCGGAGTCATCGATGCGGTGGTTCACAATGCGGCGACCTTTCACTTTTCCCCGGTCTGCGACTGGGGCTCCACCGCTCCGTTGGATCTCCACTACGCCGTGGGCGTCCAAGGGCCTGTCCGGTTGCAACGGGAGATCTGGAAACAGTGTCCCTCCGCGTTGGGGGGCAGCGTGGTCGTGATCTCCTCGGTGGCGGGGCATGTGGGCGAGCCGGATGCCTTTGCCTACACTCCCATCAAGGCCGCCCAAAAAGGATTCGCGCTGAGCTGTGCCATGGAAATGTCCGCTCACGGCGGATGGGCGGTCTCGGTCTCCCCCGGGCATATCTGGGGGCCCATTCACCGTTCCCGCGCCGAAGCCGCCGGGTTGGGACGGGAGGCTTACGAGCAGTCCAAGCCAAACATTCAAAGCACCCTCCTGGGCCGCTTTCTGGAGCCCGCGGAAGTGGCGCGATGGATCGTCCTCGCGGCCTCCCCGACCGGCCAGTCCCTCACCGGGCAGGATCTCCGGGTCACCCTGGGCATCGAAGCCGGTGGTTTCAACCGGGGCTACGACACTTCCGCTGGCGGAGGCAAAGTCGAGTGGTAATACCCCCCTCTGGGGGCGCCGGGCTGCGTCGATCCCGCACGGATGCGGCCATTTTTCTGTTTCAATCGGGCCTGGTCACGGGCATAATGCGGTTCCGATGAAACCCCCTACCGTAACCTTTTGTCTCGCAGGCCTCCTCGCCTGCGGGTTCGCCTCCGCCCAGGACAAACCCATGGATGCCCCTCTCAAATCCGAGCCCTTCGGTGAAATCGATGGTCACGCGGTGACCCTCCACACCCTGACCAACAAAAACCGCCTTCAGGCCCGGATCATGGACTATGGCGGGGTGGTCGTCTCCCTCCGGGTGCCGGACCGGGAAGGGAAGCTCGCCGATGTGGTGCTGGGCTTTGACACGGTGGCGGAATACCCCGAGAAAAGCCAGTATTTCGGCTGCATCACCGGCCGCTACGCCAACCGGATCGCGAAAGGGAAGTTTTCCCTCGATGGCAAGGAATACACCCTCGCCACCAACAATGAGCCCAACCATCTCCACGGCGGCGTCAAAGGATTCAATCAATACGTCTGGAAAGGCACCGCCATGGAAACGGCGGACGGCCCGGCCTTGAAGCTGGTCTGGAGCAGTCCCGACGGGGATGAAGGCTACCCTGGCAAGCTGGACTGCGAAGTCACCTACACCCTGACCCAGGGAAACGCCCTGCGGATCGATTACAAGGCCGTCACCGACAAGCCGACCGTTCTGAACCTGACGAACCACAGCTACTGGAACCTTTCCGGGGAAGGCTCGGCCACGGTGCTCGACCACGAACTGACGATCCTGGCGGACCGCTACACACCGGTGGATGAGACCTCCATTCCGACCGGGGAAGTCGCCCCGGTGGAAGGCACCCCGCTCGATTTCCGGAAACCCACGGTGGTGGGGGCGCGGATCGGGGAGGACCATGGGCAATTGAAGAACGGACTCGGCTACGATCACAACTACGTCTTCAAAAACGTCCGTGACGGCAAGATGATCCACATGGCGACCCTCCGGGATCCGAAGTCGGGCCGGATCATGGACGTGGACAGCACCGAGCCGGCCATCCAGTTCTACACGGGGAATTTCCTCGACGGCCGCACCGGCAAGGGAGGGAAGCCGTATGCGCACCGCTCCGCCCTGTGTCTGGAAACACAGACGTTTCCAGACTCTCCCAACCGGCCCTCCTTTCCCTCTCCGGTGTTGCGTCCGGGACAGACCTACGAGACCACCACGATCTACACTTTCTCAGCGAAGTAAGCTGTTCTCTATTCCCGCATGAGCCGCTCCCATCATCTCGATCTCGACCGTTTTGTCAGGGGGCTGGCTCGTCGGAACCCCGCTCAGGCGGAGTTTCACCAGGCGGTCCGGGAAGTCATGCACGATGTCTTTCCTTTCGTCCGGGAGAACCTTCGTTATTCCGAGCAGGCCATCCTGGAGCGGATGACCGAGCCGGACCGGGTGGTGATTTTTCGCGTCACCTGGGAGGATGACCGGGGGAGAGTGCATGCCCACCGGGGATGGCGGGTGCAGTTCAGCAATACCATCGGGCCTTACAAGGGAGGACTGCGGTTCCACCGCTCAGTGAACCAGAGCATCCTGAAGTTCCTCGCCTTTGAGCAGATTTTCAAAAACAGTCTGACGGGGCTGCCGATGGGCGGGGCCAAAGGGGGATCCAACTTTGATCCCCACGGTCGTTCCGATCGTGAGGTGATGCGCTTCTGCCAGGCGTTCATGACCCAGCTGGCTCCCTACATTGGCGAAGACACCGATGTGCCGGCGGGGGACATGGGGGTGGGATCCCGGGAGATCAGTTATCTCTTTGGGCAATGGCGTCGTTTGGAAAACCGCTTCGTGGGAGTGCTCACCGGCAAAGACCTTTCCTTCGGCGGCAGCCTGATCCGGAAAGAGGCGACCGGTTACGGCGCCGTCTATTTCGCAGAGGAGATGCTGACCCTGCGGGGAGATTCGCTGGCGGGCAAAACCTGCACGGTGTCCGGCTCGGGAAATGTGGCGCTCTACTGCGTGGAAAAGCTGCTCCAGAACGATGCCCGGGTGGTCACCGTGTCCGACTCCGATGGGACCATTTTCGTGCCGCAGGGATTCACGTGGGAGATGTTTGACCATTTGAAAGATCTCAAAGAAAAGCGGCGCGGGAGGCTGGGGGAATTTGCCGAGAAATTCGGGGTCGAGTTCCGCGGGCAGAGCCGGCCGTGGAGTGTGCCCTGTGATCTGGCATTTCCGTGTGCGACGCAGAATGAACTCAACGGAGAGGATGCTGCCGATCTCGTTGGCAACGGAGTCCAAGCCGTTGTGGAAGGAGCCAACATGCCGTGCACCCCGGAAGCGGTGGAACTGTTCCGGACCAAGGGTGTGCTCTATGCCCCGGGTAAGGCCGCCAATGCCGGCGGGGTTTCCGTATCCGGGTTGGAACAAAGTCAGAATTCTCTGAGATTGAGCTGGTCACGGGAGGAAGTCGACAGCCGGCTGCGGACGATCATGCACGAGATCCACAAGAAGTGTGTCGCCTACGGCCAGGATCCTTCCGGGATGATCAACTACCAACGGGGCGCGAACATCGCCGGTTTCGTCCGGGTGGCGGATGCGATGCTGGCCCAAGGCTTGGTCTGACGGCATCCACCTGCGCTCCGCGATCTGGGGCTCCGTCAGCTTCTTGGTTGGGGGTGTGGCGACATCCCTTTCCCTGCGTCCTGACGTTGATGCGTCCATTTTTCATGTCGCCACGTCATCATAATCAGTGTAATATTCAAATTCTACACAATTATCGGTTATTATTAATGAAGCTTAAACATTCTGTCGGCGTGTGTCTGTTCGGAGGTTGCCTGCTCCTGCTCAGTGTTGCGGCGACGGCGGAAACGCCGCCACCAGCCAAATCAAACGACAAGCCGGCCGAAAAACCGGCGGTGCCGACCCCCGCGGCGGCTCCTGGCCAGGTCAAGACCGCCCCTGCGAAATCGCCGGTCACGACCCCTCCTGACACCAAGAGCGACGCGAAGGTCGCCCCCAAGGAGGCGGACGCCAAGCCTGGCCTCCTCAAAGTGAAAGCGGGGCCCATGGAAGTCCGAATCAGTCTTGACGCGGTTTTGGTGGCAGAGGAAAAAACGGAGATCAGCGTGGCTCCAAAAGAATGGGCCGACCTGACCGTCCTCGAAGCGTTGCCCCATGGTTCGGTGGTCAAGAAGGGGGACCTTTTGGTGACCCTGGATCTTGTCAAACTGGATGAAACCATCGACGCGCTGAAGCGGGCCCGTCCCTCCGCGGAGTTGGATCTTCAGATGGCCGGGCAGGAATTCACCGCCCTTTCCAAAAGCACCCCCATGTCCCTGGCCGCGGCCCGGCGGAGCAAAATGCAGGCCGAGCAGGATCTGGCCTGGTATGAGGACAAAGGAAAGCCCAGCGACGAAAAGGATGTGGCTGAAGTGGTGAAAAATTACGAAGATTACCTGAGCTATGCCCAGGAGGAATTGAATCAGTTGGAGAAAATGTACAAGGCCGACGATCTCACGGAGGAAACCGAAGAGATCGTCTTGAAGCGCGCCCGGGCCGATGTGGAGCGCGCCAAATGGCGGCTCGAAGTGGGACGAATGAATGCCGAGCGCCAGTTGAACACCAGTATTCCCCGGGAGCACACGGCATACCGCGACGCGGCGGAACGCGAGGAGATCAACTGGCGCAAGTCGGAAGCGGTTCTGCCGGACACCCTGAAAAAGAAGGAGCGCGAACTGGCGGAGTTGAGCAAGCAGTTCGAGCTCGCCGGGAAAAAGATCGCGGATTTGGAAGCGGACCGAAAGCATTTGGAAGTGAGAGCCCCGCACGATGGGGTGTTGTATTATGGCGCCGCGGCCAGGGGCAGTTGGGCGGGAGCCGCCCTCGTGGAGAAAAAGCTGGTGCCGGGTGGCAAGTTGCTGGCGCGCGAAGTTTTCATGACCGTGGTCAATCCTTCGAAACTGGGACTCCAGGCCAACATTGGGGAGACAGAACGGAATCGCCTGCGCCGCGACGT
Organism: Akkermansiaceae bacterium; assembly: GCA_024233005.1. Lineage (GTDB taxonomy): Bacteria > Verrucomicrobiota > Verrucomicrobiia > Verrucomicrobiales > DEV007 > JACKQE01. Next base: position 171,319 of record JACKQE010000011.1, read on the forward strand.
CATCCTAACCGGTGAGATTAAAGCCATTCCGGAAGCCATGCTGACGGCGAAATTGAAGCAGATCGGTCCCGTGCCGTATGGCAACAACACGTTCGACGCCTTTTTCTCGATCGAGAAAACCGACGCTGAGGGGCTCTATCCCGGGATGACCTGCAAGCTTGCCTATGAGGCATTCCGCTCCGAGAAAGCCCTGACGGTGCCCCGTGAAGCCCTTCGGCGGGCCGACAATGGCACCCGCTACGTGCTGTTGGGGAACGGTGAAAAGCGCGAGGTCAAAACCGGAATCTTCGGTGACAAAGCGGTGGAGATCGTCTCCGGTCTGAAGGAGGGCGACGAGATCCTGCAACCATGAGACGCACGCACCGAGTGGCGGGCCGTGGATGGATTCTCGGCCTGCTGATGACCTGCGGGGCTGGTCTGGCGGCGCCGGACGGTCCTCTGCCGACATCTCCCGCGCCTGCGGCGGTGAACCCCAGTGACATCCGGTCCGCGATGGACCGGGGAGTGGCCTTTTTGCTCGGCAGCCAGCACCGGGATGGATCCTGGGGAGCGGCGACGAGAACCAAAGGACTGAACATTTACGCTCCGGTGCCCGGTGCCCACCATGCCTTCCGCACCGCGGTGACCGCTCTCTGTGTCTCCGCGTTGCTGGAACTGCCCCAGGAACAGATCCGACCGGGCGTGGCTCCCGCACTGGAATTGGGCGAAGCGTTTCTGCTGGAAGAACTGCCGAAAGTCCGCCGCGGAAGCGCGGACGCGATTTACAATGTCTGGACGCATGCCTACGGGCTGCAGGCCCTGGTGAAAATGCACGCGGAGGCCGCACAAAAAGGGGACACCGAGCGGCAGCGTGAGATTCGTCGTGTCGCCCAGACCCAGATCGATTTGTTGGGCCGCTATGAAAGCGTCAACGGAGGCTGGGGATATTATGATTTCGAGGTGGGGTCGAAACGTCCGGCTTCCTCCGCGATCAGCTTCACGACGGCCACGGTGCTGATCGCCTTTCATGAGGTGGAGACCCTGCCGGGAATCGATGTTTCCGATGCCATGGTGAAGCGCGCCATCGACTCCATCAACCGGCAGAAAAAACCCGATCACAGCTATCTCTACGGCGAATATTTGAAATGGCAGCCTGTCCGGGGCATCAACACTGCCGGGGGCAGCCTCGGTCGGAGTCAGGCCTGTAATCTGGCGCTGCGCCTCTGGGGAGATCCCGGCATCACTGACGATCTGGTGGTCGAGTGGCTGCACCGCCTGAGGGACCGGAATGGTTGGCTCGACATGGGCAGAAAACGTCCTGTGCCTCATGAGAGCTGGATGCAGGTGGCGGCCTACTTTTACTACTACGGGCACTACTACGCCAGCCAATGTCTCCAGCTGCTGCCCGTCGAGCAGCGGCCACCGCTGCAATCCGACCTCGCGGCCATTCTGCTGGCGCGGCAAGAGAAGGACGGTTCCTGGTGGGATTTTCCCTTTTATGACTACCACCAGCCGTATGGGACGGCCTTTGCCCTGATGACACTGCAGCGCTGCCTGCCCGCGGGGAAATAGTTCTTTGGTTGAATCTATTTCTTGGGGTTATTTCTGGGAGAGCCATTCGCGGACCACGCCGAGATCGCGTTGGTGGGCGTCGCGGAAAGATTTGAGCACCGCCGGGTCTTTGGCGTCTCCTTTGAGATATTCGACATGCAGCGAAATCGGCCCCTGGTAGCCCGATTGCATCAGCATTTTGCCATACGCCGGATTCACCTGCCCTTCTCCCAACGGACAGGTCTCGATTTTGCGTCCGACCCATTTGAAATCTTTCAAGTAGGCCGCTCCGATATGGTCGGACACCAATTGGAAATGAAGAGGCCAGGAAAGCCCTCCTTCCACCGTGGCATGCAGGATATCAAAGGCGAAGGATAACTCCCCGGGGGGATAGTCCCGCATCAGGGAATAGACATCCCAAACCGGGGCGCCCATGTAATCCTTGCCGGAGTGGTTTTGAAACAAAGGCTGGATTCCCAGTTCCCGGCTGAGGGCCACGAGATCTTTGATTATCGGTTTCGCGGCCTCCAACTGGGGCCAGATCGGCTGCTTGAGATCATACTTGGTGACCCCCATGCGGAATCGCTTGATGCCGAGTTGTGCGGCGGTCCGCAGCACGGATTCAGTGTGCTGTTCGGGGCTGACTTCGGTGATTCCCGAAGTGAGGATGGTCATTTCGAGACCCTGCTTTTTGAGGGCTTCGACGAACTTGGGAAGTTCGTCCGGCACCCGTTCCGGCTCGATGTGGCCTTTCGGACGGATCGGAGCTTCGATGCCATCGACGCCGACCTCGGCGGCAACACTGGCGATGTCGTCGAAGGACAAGCCCTGCAGGTGTTTGCTGAAAAAGCACAGTCGGTTGCGGGGGCTGTCCGTGGCGGCCTTGAGCGGGAGGGCTCCGGCGAGGGCGGATGCCGAGAGACCATGAAGAAACGTGCGACGGTTGGGCATGGCGCCAGTGTGGCCAAGTCCCCGGCTGCTGGCAAGCGGCGTGTTCAGGGAGGGCGGGGCAAAAGTCCACAAAAAAGGCGCCCGTCATCCGACAGGGCGCCTTTCCTAAGCTCTGAAAATCAGAACGGCTCCGGCTCAGAAGCTGATGACCATGTCAACCGTGAAGCGGTCTTTCATGAGTCCTTGTTCCTCGTCGGTGAGGGGAAATTCCCAAGCGAAACCAAGATCCACGGGACTGTCGGGAATGCGGATGCGGAAGCCGAGCGCGGCGGTCACCAAATTGCGGTTTTGGCCGGCATTGCTGGCCCCCCAGTTGACCAGGTCCCCGCCTTCAAACGCGATGACCGAGGGCAAGGCCCCGCCGAGATGAGGCTGGAACCGGGATCCTCCGTCGCCTTCATTCATGACATTGAACCAGTTGACCTCGAACAGGGGATGAAACCAGTCGGTCACTTTGTAGCTGACATGGGCGCTGGTGTAAAAAATGGAACTCTCGGTGTCGTTGTCGATCGGAAGCTTGAAGCCCAGCTGATGGGACAATTGGAGGTTTCCGAAATGCTTCAGGGTGGCGATGGAGGGGATGATGACGCCGTCGCCTTCTCCCTGCCAGGCTTGCTCACTCCCCAGCGGGATTTCATAGAGGAGTTGCACGTTGGACGCGAGACGCTGCTCCGGCTCATAGAGCCAGGCGTACTTCAAGCCCGCGGCGACGTTGGCCCACCCATTGGTTTCTTCCAGCGTGTGGTCTGGATCAAACACGATGTAGCCGTCCTTGGTGGCATTGATGGAAAGGCGCTCATTGATGGCGATTTCAGCCTGGATGGCATAGACCTGATAGTCGCCTCCCAAAGGAACCTTGCCGATCAAGGTGTCAACCACGTCGGGCATGCGGTTCTGGATGAAGATCGGATGGATCTGGGTTTTGGGGATGGCGAGATCGAAATGGGTGGGATTCGAAATGGGGCGAATGGTGTCGGCCCATGGATCCACCGGGGTGGTCTCGACCACCGCTTTGGAGAGATCCAAGTCACCCGCATGGAGTGGAGTGGACCCGAAAGAAAGCAGCGTGAAGATTCCGGTCAGGAAAGCGGTGTGTGTAATTTTCATGGCTGAGACCGGAATAGCGTTGGAGTGACAACTGGTCAAGGAAAACCGCTAAAATAAATCACCTTAAATAATTGCATATTAATTGCTTATAGAATGCCTAATACTGATCAGAATAGCTAATAAAGCGGAAATTGCCTTGTCTGGACTTCTGATCTCCAGATATTAGGTGTGCTAACTTTGGATGATGGTGAGCAGGCAGGTTGAGGGGTGGGGGCTTGTTCCAACCCTCCGGACATGTGCGTTCCATGAACGCTTCCTTGTTGCAGAGGAGGGGGGGGCGGGCTCCGATGCAATAGCAACCAGCTCGGCATGCCAAAACCAAAAGTGCGAGGGGTTAGGCCCGCTTTTTGGTCAGCATGATCTCGTTGCCTTCTGGATCCGCGCACATGGCGAGATGGGCGGGCTCCTCTGGCGTGTCCTCAGGGGCGCGCAGGACTGTGCCTCCGGCAGCGAGGAGCGCGTCACAGCCGGCAAAAAGATCCGGAATTTGAAAGCTCAGACCAGTCCAGGTTCGTTTTCCTTCGCCGCCGCTGTGAATGCCGATCAGGCCTCCGGCAATCCGGATTTCAGCCATGATCTCAGAATGCCGCAGCACTTCAGCACCGAAAACGGATTCGTAAAAGGCAACGGCTCTGGGAAGATCGGCAGCCCAGATGATGTATTTGAGTGTCTCGACTGGCAGTGGCATGCCACAACCTGCCTCAGAAACCGGGTTCTTCCAGCAGTTTGGAAGAAACAAAAATCGGAGCTCCGAAATCGTCGAAATCATTGATCTGGCTCATCGTTTCGAGCGTCTTGCAGAGCGGGTGTCTCTCCAAGGGGAGCACCCGAAAAGTGGAGGTGCTACCCAGCTTTTTGGACGCCAAGGGAGTATAAGGAGAACTGCTGCCCGTGTTGTGCAAGGTCCAATGCATGACATAAGCGTAGGTTTTGTCCCCAGCCGGAGAGGTGGTCAATTCGATCCCTTTGAGGTTTTTTCGGACGTCCGTCGCATTGAGGATCTCATATTTGAACACCGAGAAGGAGTCGGTGTAATCCATTGTTTTCGGATCGGCGATTTTTGATTTGGCGATCAATTTCAGCTTCATCGAGACGTTGGTGACATTTCTGAGATCGACCTTCAGGCCAGCCAGCGGGGAGGTTCCGGTTTTTTTGGGGGGCTGGACAGGGCCTTCCGACTGGCGCGAGGCGAAACTCCGGTCTTTCTCGAATGTTCTGATGCTGGCAAGCGACCAGGACGCTGCCGAGCGTGCCCAATTCCGGGCCTTGGTGGGCATCGGATGTTCCCCATCTCCCTTTTGGGTGTTCGGCATGGGGCAGACCGGTCGACTGTTGAAGAAACTGTCCACGCCCTGCCGTTCCGAAATCGGCGTCATGATTTCCTGGAGTTTGCTGACCGACTTGTCCTGGAATTCCGACGACTTTTTGTCATCCCGCGCATCCGGAGGACCGATCCAGAGGACTTTCGCACCCCGGGAAGCCGCCATGTCGATGCATTTGCGGGTGAGTTGAAAAATCTGGGTGGGACTGTCGGAAACGAGATCGACTTCGAAATTGGTGCCTGCCTGAAAGATGAAGACATCGGGATCGAAGAGATTGACATACTCCTCCACGGTGTGCGGTCGCATCGAGACTTCCGTCCAGGCACCGGTTGACTCTGGCTCGGCAGCAGGGCGGTAGATGCGAGTCAGGACCGGCGATTTCCAGAGGCCGTTCCAGTAATAGGGACTTCCGTTTTTGACAGCATGGTAAAGCACTTCGTACCCTCCCAAAGCGATCTGGCTTTGGAACTCTTCGCCGAATTCAGTGTGGCTTTGGGAGTCGCCCAGCACAAACACCCGCTTCATCCGGCTCCCAGAGCGGGGCACCGCGTTCAGTTCGTCCATGATTGGAGCGACCAGCGGAGGCGGGGTGTGCGTTTCGGAGGTGCCTGGCGTGGAGGGAGGATTGGGAGGCGCGGGTGGGGTGGGGCGGCTGAACAGGTTTTTGAAGAACTTTCCCACATTCCCTTTTCCAGTGGACGGGGCTTCTCGTTTTTCTATTTTGGCGTTGCCATATTTGGCCTGCCCATGCGCGGCAGATTGCGCGGCAAAGGAAAAGCACAGCACCGCGAACACGGTGGTGAGGAAATTCAAAGATGATTGGTTGGAAAAAAAGAGCACTGACTTTGCAGCAGGAATACGCAAGGGATGCGGCCTCTTTTTCAAGAAATCTGAATCTGGCATCCTTTCGATGAAACCAGACCGAAACGCCCCCCCCATTTGACTCATGAGGAGTAGCCTTTCCGCGACAACAGTCAAGCCGCACATCCCGCTCGATTGAATTATTCTTCCAAGCGGTTTAAAATCAACCGGGAAGGGGGATGTGGAGGGCGGCGCAGAGCAAGCTCGTGAGGAAGGCGGTTACCCCGAGCACGATCAGCATCGGCGTCCATGATTTCAGGGCTTCGGTCTCCGTCAGGCCGCCCATTTTGGCAAAAATCCAGAATCCGCTGTCGTTCATCCAGGAACCAATCAGAGAGCCCCCTGCGATGGCGGTGGCGAGGTAGACTTTGGAAAATCCGATGTCAGTCGTGCCGATCATCGCCGCCACCATGCTGGAGCCGGTGATCATGGCGACCGTACTGGAACCTTGGGCCACTTTGAGCAGGGCGGCGAGCAGGAATGCCAGACACATGACCAGCATGCCTCCCAGCGGGGCGCCGGAGGTGTCGCCGCCATTGAAAATCGACTGGATGGCGCTGCCAATTTGCGCTTCTTTCAGCATCGCTCCGAAGGCTCCCCCGGAGGCGGTGATGAGGATGATCAGGCCGGCACTCATGAGGGAAGTTTCCACGGTGCGCTCAAGATCTTTGGCGTTAGGGCGGCGTTGCCGGACATAGACGATCGCAGCCAGAAAGGCCGAGAGCATCAGGGCCAGGCTCGGATTGCCCCACACGGCGGAGTAGCGGTTCCATGACGCCAAGGGCGTGACCGCTTCCGCGAGGTAATTGTCGAGGAAGGCCTTTTGGGCGGCCTCCCCTTGGACCGCAGGGCTGGCGGCAACCAGAGCGCTCTTGGCCGAGACTTTTGCAAAATGGTCGAGGATCGTGTTGGAGGATATCAGGAGTACCGGCAACAGGATCGGCAGGAGAGAGACGAACAATCCCGGGAGAGCCTGCGGAGTCACGGGCGGAGCCACTTCTGCGTCGTGCTCCAAGACCTCTTCCCCTGGCAGGGCCCGCATTTCCAGTGGCATCCGGCGGTCCAGCCAGACGGAAAAGGCCAGCCCGGCAGCCGCGGTCGGAATGCCGACGAGGATGCCTCCCAGCATCATGGCTCCCAGATTGATACCGAGATTTCCCGCCATGGCGAGGGGGCCCGGGGTGGGGGGCACCAGCGTGTGCGTCACCGCGCCGCCGGCGGCAATGGCCAGCAAGTAGAGCAGGTAGCGTTTATGGGTGCTGCGGAAAAGGGATCGGGCGAGAGGAACGAGAAGGTAAAAGACCGTGTCAAAGAAGACCGGAATCCCCAGCACAAAGCCGCTCGAAGCCAGCGCCAGCGGAGCCCGGCGTTCCCCGAAAATCCCCAAACAGGCTTGGACGATCCGATGGGCGGCTCCACTGAGCATCATGCATTCTCCGATGATCGCGGCCATGCCGATGACGATGGCAATTTTCCCGGCGTTCACTCCCAGCGCTTCCGCGACCCGGGACACCTTGGAGGACAGCTCGCCCGGAGCCAGCAGGCTGACCACCATCGCGGCCACGATGAGGGCGACGAAGGCATTGAAACGGGCTTTGACAATCAGGCCGATGACAATGGCGATGCCGATGGCGAGAATGGTCATGGAATACCAGCCGGGGATGGACGCGGCATTCTCAAGGGCGGCGAGGCAAAAATTCATGGCGCGCAGACTGGCAGTTGGGTTCCTCCTTGTAAAGCCTAAAGCCACCCGGAATGCGCGAGGCGCGAATCCGTTCCGGGAGGATCCAACACTTCAATCCCCGCTGGCATCGGGCTTGCGGGAGCTCAGAAGCATCGCCTTCCCCAGGCCGATCAGTAGGGTCAGTCCGGCAAGATGGAACGGGAGGTTCGGTGACGTGTTCCCGATTTCCGGCCCGAAGCATCCGCAGGCGATTTCCAATCCCCGCGCCCAGGCACTGATCAAGGCGGCGGAAAACAGCACGCCCGCCACCATCACCCAGACGGTGGCACCCCGCCACCAGATCCCCGTGAGCAGGCAGAGTCCGATCACGATCTCAAAGGCCGGCAGGAAAAGCGCGACGAAGGCAATCCAAGGGTCTCCCAGGAGTTCGAAATTCCGCAGGTTGTCTGAAAAGGCAATCGGATGGAGGGCTTTGACGATCCCAGACCACAGAAAGAGAGAGCCCATCCCGGCCCGGGCGAACCAGAGCCACCGGCCGGCAGGCGGGAGGGGCTGGTTCATGATGACGTGAGGTTTTTCAGTTCCTGGTAGGCGGAGAGGGCGCGGTCCCGTCCCTCCGTCAGTCCCACGATGGGATCGGGATAGGACTGGCCACGTTGCAGCCCCGCCGCCCGCCAATCGAGATCGGTGGCGGTCCAGGGTTCGTGGATCAAGGCTGTCGGCAGCGCCGCGATCTCCGGCAGCCATTGCCTGACATAGGCACCCTCGGGATCGAATTTCCTGCCCTGCAGAACGGGATTGAACACTCTGAAGTAAGGCGCGGCATCGGCCCCGCAACCCGCCGTCCACTGCCATCCCAGCGTGTTGTTCGCCAGATCGGCATCCACCAGCGTGTCCCAAAACCAGAGCGCGCCCTCCTGCCAGGGCTGCAGCAGGTGCTTGACAAGGAACGAGGCGGCAATCATGCGGACCCGGTTGTGCATCCATCCCAGCGACCACAGCTGGCGCATGCCGGCATCGACGATCGGGTAACCGGTCCGGCCCTGTTGCCACGCGGTGAGAAGAGCGTCGTCGCGGCGCCACGGGAAATGGGCAAACTCAGGCCGCAAAGGCTCCACCGGCGTGTTGGGGAAATGGACGAGCAAATGGAGGGCGAATTCCCGCCACCAGAGCTGGCGGATGACGCCCTCGGCGAGGTTGGCAGGATGCTGGCCGTTCCCGTCGGAGAGTGCGTGCCAGACTTCGCGGGGACTGATCTGGCCGAAATGCAGCCACGGTGAGAGCCGACTGGTGCCATCCTCATCCGGACGGTCGCGGAGCGTTTTGTAATGGGAGGCTGGCCCGGCGGCGAATTGCTTGAGACGGGCTTCTGCTCCCGCGCGGGTGGGCTCCCAAAATTTTTCCATCGCTCCGGCCCAGGGCTGCTGCGGCAGCAATCCCCAGTCGTCCAGGGCCTCGGACCGTGGGGTGACGCGGGGCGCCTGCAGGGCCGACCAATCGATCGCCGAAAGCAGCGGCACCTGGCTTTTGAGTTGGTTCTTCCAGAAAGGAGTGAAAACTTGGAAAGGCTTGCCTGCCAGATTCCGGACGTTGGCCGGTTCGCCGAGACCGAAACCGGCAAAGCTTTGCGCGGTGACTCCCTGAATTCGGAGACTGTCTTTGATGAGGGTATCCCGGGCGATCGCCGCCGGTTCGTAACGTCGGTGCCAGAGCACGGCCTGGGCTCCTGTTTCACCAACCAGTTCCGTCAAGGTCTGCAGACTCGTGGATCGCACCCGGCGCAGGAGCAGCGGGAGGCCATGGTGCCGGGATTGCCGGGAGAGGTCTGCCAAGGCATGGTGCAACCACCACTGGGATGCTCCTCCGGGAGCCCAGGCTCCTTCTTCCTCGGGGGCATGGAGGTAGACGAGGACTGGAGCCCAACCTTCCTTGATGGCGTGAGCCAGCGGAGCGTGGTCGGACAGACGAAGATCCTGACGGAGCCAAATGAGGCAAACCGGCGCGGTCGCGGCATCCATGATTCAGGCGAAAGCGTGGGCCTGCAGCACCTCCAGATCCACAAATTCCAGGGTCGAAGCGTGGGTCGCTTCCAGAATGACCTTGGGTGCTTTGCCGGCTTCATGGGCTTCGACCCACCGTTCCACGCAGAGGCACCAGCGGTCCCCCGCGGTCAAGCCTGGGAACTGATACTGTGGAACGGGGGTGGAAAGGTCGTTCCCCATCTGTTGGGAAAATTCCAAGAACTCTTCCGTCATCACGGCACAAACCGTATGAATGCCCTGGTCCCCTCCGCCTGTGTGGCAGAAGCCATCCCGGAAATACCCGGTCATGGGATCCATGCAACATGCGGTAAGTCGTGTGCCCAGAACGTTGAGCGAGCGAAGAGGAATGTTCTCTGGCATTCGGAAAGTAATCGTGGCTTTCTCCCATTAGGCAAGAGAACAGTTCGGGGTGAGCTGGAAACGGAAACCGGAAAAACTGCGGAATCGCACTCTCCGGGCATGAAAAAGCCGGAACGGAAATCCCGTGCCGGCTTTTTAGAGGGGCCGCGCCAAGGCCGCGGTGGGTGTGCCAGGATTAAAATTTGAAGCGCATCCCGACACGGAGGACTTGGTAGGTGTCGACGACATCCTTCTTTCCACTTTCAGGGAAGGTGTAGGTCCAGTCTCCAAAAGCGCCCATGTTGCCGGTGATCTTGACGTCCACGCCGACCCCGGCGCGCCCGATCAGGGCATTTTCAGTTCCGTCGTGCAACCCAATGCCGGCGAAGACATAGGGCGATACAATACTGTTGATGGGGAGACGGAGCACTCCGTCGGCGGCGTAATTGCCCAAAGTGGAATTTTTATAATCTGCCCACTGCGCGAGTCCGGAAAGGCCAACGTAATTGTTGAAAAAGTAGTCGACCGCGATGCCGCCTCCCATGGAGTTGTCGGAATCATCGCTGGGCATCAAATACATGGCGTAAGGCTTCACACTGAGGCCTTCAGAGAAATAGCCGCCATCCACATAAGAAGGGCCGGTGGTGGCCATGCTGTAGCTGCCAGCGAAAGAAGCTCCAGGGAGAACAAGCAGGAGAAGGGTGAGTAGTTTCTTCATATCAGGACAAGTTTTGATAATTTTACCAAATCTACCAAAAATATCAATTAAAATTTATAGTTTAGAAGTATTAAATAAAAATTGATCTGTTTTGGAGTTGTCCTACGGGACCTATTTGGAGAGCATTCCTCCATGATTCGTCTTCGACTTCCGATTTTTGGGCTTCTGCTTGGGGGGCTTCTGCTGTTCACCGGTTTTCTTTTTGCCGGCTCCAGCGCGGAACGTCCCAACATTGTGCTCATCATGTCGGATGACATGGGCTTTTCTGACATCGGTTGCTACGGGAGCGAAATCAATACCCCGAACTTGGATGCTCTCGCCGCGGGAGGAGTCCGTTTCACTCAGTTTTACAACACGTCTCGGTGTTGCCCGACGCGGGCCAGCCTGCTCACAGGTCTCTATCCCCATCAGGCCGGGGTCGGTCACATGATGGAGGACAAGGGGTTCGAAGGTTACCGTGGCGATCTGAACCGGCATTGCCTGACCATCGCCGAAGTCCTTCGCACGGCGGGTTACCGCACCTACATGACCGGGAAATGGCACGTCACCAAGATCGTGAAACCAGGTAGCGATGCCGACAAGTTGAACTGGCCATTGCAGCGTGGATTTGACCGTTTTTACGGGACCATCCACGGCGCAGGCAGTTTCTTCGATCCGAACACCCTGACGCGTGACAACACTTACATTTCCCCGTTCGATGATGCCGCCTACCGTCCGGAGGAACCCTACTACTACACGCATGCTCTGACGGACCACGCGGTCCGGTTCATCCGGGATCATCAGAAGGACCATGCGGAGGCGCCCTTTTTTCTCTACCTGCCCTACACGGCGGCTCATTGGCCGCTGCATGCTCTGCCTGCCGATATCGCCAAGTACAAGGGACGCTACGATGCCGGCTACGATGCCATCCGGGCGGCACGTTATGAAAAAATGAAAGCCCTCGGACTTATCGACGCCTCCGCCGAGCTTTCCCCTGCCGCCGGCAACTGGTCCGAAGTGAACGACAAAGCCTGGGAAGCTGCAAACATGGAAGTTTATGCGGCAATGATCGACAGCATGGACCAGGGGATTGGCAAGATCATGGCCTGCCTCCGGGAAACGCACTACTGGGACAACACGCTGGTGCTGTTCCTCCAGGACAACGGCGGTTGTGCCGAAGGGATGGGGCGGGGCAACAAGAATCCCGCGCCTCCGGTGAGGGCCGGTCAGCCAAGTTTGAAACCCGTGGCTGCTGATTTCCTGCAGCCCGACATGATCCCGCGCCAGACGCGTGACGGTTTCCCGATGAGGCAGGGACAGGGAGTGATCCCAGGAGGCGCCGACACCTACCAGGGGTATGGTCAAGCCTGGGCCAATGTGTCCAACACTCCCTTCCGTGAATACAAGCATTGGGTTCATGAAGGAGGGATTTCCACCCCCTTGATCGCGCATTGGCCAAACGGCATTGGCCGCCAGGGAGAGTTGGAACGCACCCCCGGTCACCTGATCGATATCATGGCCACCTGTGTTGACGTCGCCGGTGCCACGTATCCTCAGACCGCCCATGAGGGGCAGTCGATTCATCCCCTGGAAGGGCGCAGTCTCGTTCCGGCGTTTGCGGGGAAACCTGTCGAGCGGGAGGCCATCTACTGGGAGCATGAAGGCAACCGGGCCGTCCGTGTCGGGGATTGGAAGCTTGTGGCCAAAGGCGCCACGAATCCCTGGGAACTATACGACATCGCTCACGACCGATCCGAGATGCACAATCAGGCGGAGGTGGAACCGGAGCGGGTGCGGGAAATGGGGGCTCTCTGGCAGGCCTGGGCGGAGCGGTCCGATGTGCTGCCGCTCAATCCTCCGTTGCCGCGGAAGAATTCGGGAAAGACAAAGCCCCCCCGGTGACACCCGTTTCCTACTGGCTGGGAATAGAGGGAGGCTTGTTTTGCTGCACCGCAACCGGTGTGCTTTTCGGGAACCAACGTCCGTCGATTCTTTGTTTGAAGGGGCACCGGTGCGCCTGACCCGAATGGAAACTGCCCCCCAGAGGGAGCCGCCGACAGGGATCTGGATTTCAGCCGGATCCTGGATGCCAGGCCCGGGAAGGAAATGCCGGAATTGGCCCGAGTTAATGGGGAGCCGATCCCAGACTTTTCAGGAAGGCCACCAGATCGAGGAGTTCCTCTTTGCTGAGGGCCTGATCGAGACCGGCGGGCATGAGTGAGACCGGAGAGGGTTCGATCGCGCTGATCGATTGCCGCGGCAGCGAAACCTCCTCTCCGGCGGCATTGACAAGGTGGACGGCGGTGGCGGTTTCCCGTTGGATCAGTCCCAAGAGAGGGGATCCTGATGTGAGCCGAATGACATAAGGCTCGAAATCCCGGGCGAAGGACTCGCTCGGATACAGGATGCTTTCCAAGAGATCGCGGCGCGTCCGAATTTGGCCAATAGTAGTGAGATCAGGTCCGATGGCGCGTCCCAGATCACCCACCCGGTGACAGGTGATGCAGGCGCCTTTTCCGGATTCGTAGACCACTCTGCCCCGGGTGGCATCCCCGCGGTTCAACTCCGGCTCCAAGGAGGCGAGGCGGGCCTCCCGCTCCATCCCGCTGCGGCGCAGTCGATCGATGACAGGCAGGAATTTCCGCATGGTGGTTGCGGGGAAACGACCGGCCAACCGCTCCAACTCCTCGGGAGGCACATTTCCCAATCCAGGAGATTTGGGAAGGGCCGCGGCAAGGGCATCGCCCACTGCGGGATCGGTCGATTCCGAGAAGGCGGGCAGCAGCACTGGCAACTCCAACGGTCCAGCCAGACTCGTCCGGGCGGCCAGAAGAGTCAATTGGGCTGGCGTCAACCGGGCTTCGCCGAGCAGTCGGCAGGCTTCGAGGCGTTGGGAGGCTTCCTGGGCGGAATCGATCAGACCCAGGAGCAGCTTCCAGGATTCCTCCGGCAAGGCGATCCCTTTTCTGGCTCCACCCGCGCGCAAGGCATGCACCCGCTGCAAGGCCGGGCGGGAGACATCTGCGGCAATGGCTTTCAACTGTTCGCTAAAAGGAGTCGTGTCTCGGAAGCGTCCGACCACCTGCAGGGCGGGGAGAAGGAGTGGGGCGTCGGAGGGACCTGAAAGGGTTTCCCGAATCGGGACGATCCATTCCGGCGCCGCGGTCAGTGCCTCCGGGCTGGCGAGGAGGCTGCGATAAACCGAGGCCACCAAGGAAGCCTCGCCGGTGCCAAGCATTTGCGTTAGCAGGGCCGGCATCGGAGGGGTGGAGAGGAAGTGGGGCGCCACCTGCTCGAGGATGGCGAGGTGCGTGGTTTCACTGGCAAGGTGGCCGGCATCCAGCCAGTCACGAAACCGGTTGGCCAGCGCGGCATCCCAATCAGGGTGGTTGGGGACGATTTCCACGGCGGTTTCCCGGAGCTGGGGATCGGCGGATTCCAAAAACGGGAGCAGGGTCAGCACATCGAGAGTGGAATTTGGCATTTGATCCAGCGCACGGAGAGCCGCCTTCTGACGCAGGGCATTTCCCGGCTCGAGACCGGCCCGGACGGCCTCGGGATCGGCGATTTGGATGAGGGCGTAGGTCACCGCGTGCCGCAGAAACCCGTCGGACGCTTCTCGGCCGGCCACGCCGAGCAGGGCGCCGGCAGCCCTGCCGGTCCCGATACGGCCCAGAAGGGCGGCGGCAGAGCGCTGCACGGCCGGAAAGCGTCCGTCGCGGCAGAGGGCCATCAGCTTGGTCTCCAGATCGCGGTTGAGCTGGCGTTCAAATTTGGCCTCCTTGGGATCATGGGAGGCCAGCGCTTCGCGGGACCGGTTGGCGAGGAGGGCATTGCACGCCGCCTGGCGGACCTCGGGGTGGCTGTCATCCAGTGCTTTGGCCACCTGGAGAGTGGCCTCGGTGAAATCCATCCGTGCCAGCGTGAACAGGGCGCAGAGCCGGATCGAGGGGCGGATTTCCTGATCGGTGACGAGGGCCTCGAGCACCCCGAGGGAGGGCTCTCCGCGGATCGCCAGCTCGGTCATGGCTTTTTCCCGCACCGCCGCGCTTGGTGAGCCGAACCGGTCAGCGAGCGCTTCTTCATTGAGTTTGGTCCAATCATCAGACACTCCGAAGGCATCCTCATTGCGATGGGGCAGGCCGGAAGGGCGGATGCGGTAGATTGCCCCGGGGATCTCGGGCTTGGCAGTCTGGGAGGTGGGGCACCCGATCCGGAACCAGCCACCCGTATCGACCACGAGGAGATCCCCATTGGGATCCTCCAGCACATCGGTGAGATGAGCGTCGCGTTGTTCCACGCGGAAAATGGTCTCGGTCAATCCGGCTTCGTAGGTCGAACCGGCAGGCTGGATCACCGTGCGAGTGACCTTCTGGGTGTTGAAATGGGCGACCAAAAGATTGTTCCGCCAAGCCTCGCTCAATCTCCCGGTGCGGTAGCGAGTCATCCCGGAGACGGCGACATGTCCGAAGTTGTGGATTTCAGAAAGCAGGGGGCCGCTGCGCGGAAACTCCGAGAGCACGCCGGTCTGATCCGCACGGGGGTAAACTCCTCCCCAGATCCAATGCACCAGGACATCGCCCCGTGGCCGGCCATGAAAGAGGTTCACCGTCCCAAGAACTTCGCCTTCATCGCTGAAGTCGAGTTCCACCGGATTGTCCATGCCCCCGCCCGCGAAGACCTGGACATCGGAGCCGTCGGGGCGGCAGGACCAGATGCGGGCTCCTTTGGCCTCGGAGACCAGGGCCCCGCTCCGGGGATCATGAACGGAATGGCCTTTGCGGCCATGGCACCAGTAAATGCGACCATTGGGATGGAGGAACGGACCGTGGACATCGGCGGCATTGCCGGTGAAATCAAAGCCGGTCACCAGTTCCTCCCGGGTTTCGGCCACTCCGTCGTCATTCTCGTCCTCAAATCTCCACAAGCTGGGGGGGGACATCACGAAAAGCGAGCCCTGTGCCCAGAGCACTCCCTGGGGAAAGGTCAATCCATCGGCAAAGACGGTTTTTTCATCATACAAGCCATCATTGTTGAGATCGGTCAGCCTGACGATCGAGTTGGGTTGTTGCTTCAGGAGCTCCTCTTTGGTCAGGTTGAGCCCGGCATTTTCCGCGACAAAGAGCCGTCCCTGGTCGTCAAAGGTGGCCATCACCGGGTGCTTCACCAACGGCGGGGCCGCCGCGACCTCGGCGATGAGCCCCGGCGGCAGTTCGACCGCCGGAGGATGCCAGTCTGGATCGATCGCGGGAAGCGGCACGGGAACTGGTTTGGAAGTGGTCGGTTTGGTTGGCCCGGTGGAAGTCGCCCGGCCCCAGACCAGGGTATGGGGTTGCGAGGTCCCGCCTTTCCAGAGATCGTGGGCCGGTTCGGCGTGTTGTGAGAAAAAGGCGGTCAAGCGCTCCTGCAGCGCTCCTTTCCTGGCCACCACTTCAGTTCTGGAGTCGGCCAGGAGGTTTTGCCGCTCCCCGGGGTCCTCAGTCAAATGGTAGAGCTCATCGTGGCCCGGACCAAAGCGCTCCACATATTTCCAGTCCTCGGTGCGGATGCAGCGCAGTTCCTCATACTCGTAGAACACTTCGTTGGTCCAGCCGGAGGCGGTGGCGGCATTTTCGGATGTCAATGCCCCGGCATAACTCCGTCCCGGTGAGCGCTTCCGCTCCGGCCATTGTTCCTCCAGGTCCAGCAGGTCCAACACCGTGGGGAGAAAGTCGTAGTTGCTGACCATCCGCGATTCCACCCGGTCCGCCTCGATGCGACCGGGTTGGCGGAAAATGAGCGGTACCCGCATGGAATGCTCCAGCGCGTTGACCGGACGGGTGTGGTCCCCCATGCCCCAGATGCCGTGCTGGCCTCCAGCCCAGCCCTGGTCGGCGGCAAAGACCACCAGAGTGTTCTGGTCCACCCCGAGCGCCTTGAGCTTGTCGAGCACCGCTCCCACGCCATCGTCCACCGCGCTGACCTCCTCGGCGTAGCGGCGGATGGCGGTGAGGTCACCAAAGTACTCCCGGTTGTTGTATTGGGAGGGATCAATGACCCCCCGGGGAAAAGAGGGCAGGGGCTCTTTCGCGTAGATTTCCGTCCAGCGGTTGCCTGAGGGTTTCAGTTGGAGGCGGCTCAGTCCATAGGGCCCGTTGTATGCCAAATAGAGAAAGAAGGGTTTGCCCTGCGTCTGATCGAGGAATTTCAGCGCGTGCTTTGTCCAGAATTCCGTGAGATGGGTCGGTTCCTTGCGCAGCTTGCCGTTTTCAATGATTTCCGCGTCGCGGAAGGTGGACGTGCTCCCCACTGGCAGGGTGATCCAATAGTCGTCAAAACCTTCGTTCGGCTGGGTGTTGTTGCCGAGATGCCATTTCCCGACCAGACCGCAGGCATACCCGTTTTTCTTGAGAATTTCCGCCAGGGAGGTGACATGGGCGAGCGTGTTCCTCTGCTCCGGTCCGACCTGGAGCCCGTCACTGCCGCCGAGAAAATTGTGCACACCATGCTGGGAAGGCAGCAGGCCGGTCAGATAGGTCGCCCGGGTTGGCGAGCAAACCGCGTTGCTGGAAAAGGCCCGCTCAAAGCGCACCCCCTCCTTCGCCATGCGGTCGATCCGGGGGGTCCGGATGTCCGGATTGCCATAGCATCCCAGCGTCCAGGCCCCCTGGTTGTCGGTCAGAATGAAGACCACATTGGAAGGCTGCGGAGGCTCAGCCTCGAGCGGTGACTGGGGGAACAGCCAGATGGCGCAGACCATCGTGATCGCGGAGAGGACAAAAGGGGGGAGGGGCCGGTGCATCACGTTCCTCACTGTCGCTGGAAACCCGCGGGGGGCAAGTCCGCGCTCAGGGTAACCTGATTCAGCCACCACGCACGCCGGTCAGGGGGACTTGGTCTCGGTGAGGGCCAGCACCCGCGCATAGTGGGCGCGGAATTTGGCCGACAATTCCCGTGCCAGCTCCACTTCCTTCACCTTGTTTTTTGCTTTCAAGGCGGCGCCGATCTCATCGGTGGCATGGGCAAGGTCGATGAAGGAGAGATCGTCAAAGGCTTCTTTCGCCTCAGCCGGGAACCCCGCGGCAATGAGCGCGCGCCAGGCGGAGCGCTGTTCGATGTGGCTTTCCACACAGCCGCACCGCATGATGAACCTCAAGGCTCCAAAAACCGGCCCGGTCCAACTTTCGTGGTAGGTGAACGCATCCGCATGGTCGTAGGGCAGGACTTCAGGATCGGTGAAGTGCGCCAGATCTGCCGCTGCATAGGAGTCCCGTCGCACCGGCAGCCGCCGCAGGGCAACCCGGTCCGGACCACCCGGGGTGCCGGGGCGGTAGTTCCAGAGGCGCTGTCCGGCCGGGGACAACACAAAGGCGAGGAATTGGTGGGCCAACTCAGGAGAGGGCGCCCCCCGCAGCAGGCCGATCGGATCCACCCCGGTGGAGGTCCCTCCGATCGGGGTGACGAACTGGATCCGGGAGGATCCGTCCGGTTGCCGGTGCAATTCGTTGTAGGTCCGTCCGTAGAAATCGATGCACATGCCTGCGGCGGAATCTCCTGCGGCCACGTCGTGCGGGATCTTGGTGGCGGAATCGGTGAAGTAGCGTCCATTGCCGCTGATGCGCTGGATGAGGCGCCACCCTCTCATCCATCCCTCGGCCACGGCCTCCGGTTCCTTCATCCCCTCATTCAATGCGAGCTGCATCTGTTGCTGGAGGATCATTTCAAAGGCCTTCGTCGCCGAGCCCGATTTGGCGGGGTCGGCGAGAGCGATCTGCCCGAGATACAACGGATCGGCAAGGTCGCTCCACTGGGTCGGAGGCTTGGCCTGCAATCGTTCAAGGACATCCGTGTTGTAGCAAATCCCAAAGGACGACAGACAACAGCCGAGCCAGCGGAATTCCGGATCCCGGTAGGGTTCCCCGCCGACCATTTGGGGAAACACCGCATCGGTGAAGACCTTGGGATGCTCCTTGGCATAGGCACCTGGACCAAAGCGCCCGGAAGCATCGGTGGATACGAGCGCCCCGGCATCCGCCTGACGTTGGAAGTCAAAGGCCCCGCCACCGAAGAAAAGATCGACGCCCACTCCGACGGAGGAATCGAGAAACAATCGACGCGCTTCCTTGGCCTCACCATCACCAGGGCGGGAAGCGGCAAAGCCCGATCGCGCCTCCGGCGAAAAGGGCCGGTTGGTTTGTTTGATCCAGTGTTCCCGGAAGACCCGCTCATACTCCGACTTGAGGAACAGGGCGATCTCCGCCGTGCCGCCGGGTTGCCTCCAGTCGATCAGGACCTCTCGTCCGGTGGTTTCCCGCATGTGCCGTGTGAAGGCTTTCTCGAATTCGCTCCGGATCGTTTCATTGTGCGGGCTGATAATGACCAGCCGCTGCGTGCCGGCTTTGGAGACCACTTCCTCGGTGGGGCGCAGCAGGAACGGCGCCGCCAAAATGCCGACCATGGCGAGGAGAACCAACAGGGCGCGCTTCATGGAAACAAGGTATCCAGGGGAGGGGAATCAGCCTCCGCCGGGATGGGGCAGGATGACCGTGTCCTCCTCCGAGGCGACCGCGTGAAACACCGTTTTCGTGTCCCGGACGACCCGGCGGGGATTGAGTTCAGAGACATGGAGCGTGGCGGGATCCCCCTCCGTCCGCAGCGCGTACTGGGCGATTTCCCCGAGATAAACCGATTCCGCAAGTCGGCAGGGCACCGCATTGCCGTCTCCGGTAGGATGGGTCCGGAGGGAGAGGCATTCCGGACGGATCGAAAGCAGCACCTGGGCTCCCGGATCCGGCTGCCAGGAGGGATTGCCGGTCCTGCCATGGAGCAGGCCAAAGCCGGTCCGCACCGCAAGGGAACCACCGCTGCCAGGGCCGACGATTTCGCCGGGGACGAAATTGGTTTCCCCGATGAAGCTTGCGACATAGGCGGAATGGGGATTCCGGTAGATGTCCTCCGGGCGGCCGATCTGGGCGAATTTGCCCGCGTCCAGCACCGCGATGCGGTCCGCAATGCTCAGGGCTTCTTTCTGGTCATGGGTCACGTAAATCGCCGTCAGACCGAACTCTTTGCAAATCCGCCTGATTTCCGAACGCATTTCGACCCGCAGCTTGGCATCGAGATTGGAGAGCGGTTCGTCCAGCATGAGACAGCGGGGTCTTACCACGAGGGAACGGGCCAGGGCGACCCGCTGCTGCTGTCCGCCCGAGAGCTGGTTGATCTTGCGTTCCCCCAGTCCTTCCATGTGGACCATGGCCAGCGCCTCGGCCACCCGGGTTCGGATCTCGGCCCTCGGGACACGGCGCTCCTCCAGGCCGAAGGCCACGTTGCGGAACACATTTTTGTGCGGCCAGAGGGCGTAGCTTTGGAACATCATGGCCGTGCCGCGCTGGTGCGGGGGGAGATCCGTGACATCGTCCTTGTCGAACAGAATGCGTCCCGTCTCCGGCGTGTTGAATCCCGCGATGGCCCGCAACAGGGTCGTCTTGCCACACCCGCTGGCCCCAAGAAGAAAGAAAATCTCTCCCGCCTCGATGTCGAGGTCGAGGCCTTTCAGCGCCACGGTGTCGCCGAAACGTTTGGTGAGGTCACGAATGTGAATGGAGACCATGGAAGGGCGGCGAAGCGGAAAGTTCTGATAGCCCAATCCCGCGTCCCGGTCAAGACAGCAGGCGGGGCTGTCCGATGCCTCCCGCGGGATCGGCATTTGCGCCTGCTGAAAAAAACAGGTTGCCGGTTCCGGAGAAGGCGCTAGACTCCGTGATCGCCGAAACGAGCCCTCCGACAACGAAGGATCTTCCGGCGATTTTCATCGAGGGGCATTAGCTCAGTTGGTAGAGCGCTTCAATGGCATTGAAGAGGTCAGCGGTTCGAATCCGCTATGCTCCACCACTCATGGTCGTGAGTGGTGGCACCCATACGGGTTGCGGCAGAAAACAACGCCGCCGGTTGCGAGCCTGCCAATGTCTCCCCGCGAACCCAGCTTTCGAATGTGGCGAAATCAAGCGGAGCCATCACCCGTCAGCGGATGATCGTCAGGCCGAGCCAGCCTCCAGCCCGGTCAGGGGGCCGGTGCTGCTGCCGAATTGGTCCGCCTCGATGCCCAGGCGCTGCAGCATGCTGACATAGAGATTGCAGAGCGGCGGGCCGTGATTGGCATCGAAGGCGAGGTGCTGGCCGTGCTTGAAGCCGCCCCCGGCAAAAATCACCGGCAGGTTTCGCGTCGAGTGGCTCGCGGCGCTGCCGAGATTGCTGCTGAAGAAAACCATGGTGTGGTCGAGCAGGCTTCCGCCTTGTTCCTGTGTTTTCTTCAAGTTTCCGAGCAGTTCCCGCACCAGCTGCATCTGGCCGAGTTCAACGAGTTTCAGCTGGGCCAGCTTCACGGGATCCTGACCGTGATGTGAGAGATCGTGGTGGCCCATGGTCACGCCGGGCACCGGGGGCACTCCGCTGGTGCCTAGCAGGAGCATGGTCACGAGCCGTGTTGAGTCCGTCTGCAGCGCGAGATGCGTCAGGTCAAACATGAGCCGTGTTTTGCCGATCAGGTCTGTGGAGTTTAGGTTGTTCTGGGGCGGTTTGGCATCGACCTGGGGCTTTGGCTTCAATGCCCACTCCTGCGCCGTGACCATGCGCTGCTCCAGTTCGCGGACACTGGTGAAATACTCATCGATTTTCTCGCGGTCGCGGCGGCCGAGCGATGGGGCCATGCGCTTGGCTTGCTCGCTCACCGTGTCGAGAATGCTTTTGCCGTTGCGCAAACGGCGCCGTTGCTCCTCGACTTCCTCAGGCCGACCTTCGAGGAACAGGCGCGCGAACACCGTGGCCGGCCACAAATCCGGCGGCACCAGCGCCCCGCTGCGCGTCCAGGACAACCCGAAGCCCTCCGCCGACAGCGAGAGGCTCGGCACGCGAGTCTGCCCGCCGATCCTCTCGGCCGCGAACTGATCCAGCGAAATGCTGTTGCGGAACCCGGCGCGGATCTCCGGGTGCGGAGCGGCGGTGAGGAAACTGTAGATCGAGTCATGGCTCGATCCGACTTCCGGATGCGACAGGCCCGAGATCACGCTGAAGTCGTTCCTGAAATCCGCGATCGGTTCCAGATAAGGCGTGAGCGGGTAGTCTCGTCCGTTTTGTTCAGGATTCAAAAACGGGGTATGAATCCCCAGCGGCGTGCAGATGCAGACCAGGCGGCGAGGAGGCGTGGCGTTTTCCGCCGCGCGACCGCGTGGCGCCAAGCCTTCGAGGAACGGCAGGCCCAGCGTCACTCCTGCGCCGCGGAGGAAGTGACGTCGGGTGAGTCGGGGCATCTTCATGGCGGGTTGCGGTTAGTTTGTCTGGAACAGTTCACTGTCGACGATCTCGTGGATCAAGGTTCGGAAGCCAAATCCTTTTGCTTTGGCCTTGGCGACGATGGCCTCGATCTTCGCGTGGTCGGCGCGTTCGGGGGGAGCGCCGGTGCCATAGGTGATAAGCTTGGTGGTGAGCGCCTTGGCAAACTGGTCCTGGTCGTCCAGCAGCAGTTGCTTGAACTCGTCGCTGTTCTTGAACGCGCGGCCGTCGGGCAGCACATCGGCGGGATCGACCTTCAAGCCCTTGCGGAAGTTCGCGGGGCGGCCGTCGAGCACATAGTCCTCGCGGTAGCCGCCGATCACATCGAAGCTTTCCAGGGCGAAGCCGGGCGGATCGATCTTCACGTGGCAGGTCGCACAGGACTCGACCTGGCGGTGTTTCGCAAGCTGTTGCCGGATGCCGGTGGTGCCGCGGATGTCCGGCTCCAGCGGCGGGATGTTTGCGGGCGGCGGCTTCGGAGGGGTGCCGAGGAGGCGGTCGAGCACCCACGCGCCACGCACGACGGGGGAGGTGCTGGTGCCATTGGCGGTGACCTTGAGCACACTCGCCATCGTGAGCACCCCCCCGCGGTGCGTCCCGGGCGCGAGTTGGGTCTTGTGGAACTCCCAGCCGTTCACACCTTCGATGCCGTAGTGCTTCGCGAGGCGTCCGTTGAGCAGGGTGAAATCGGAGGCGAGGAAGTTCGTGATGCTGAGATCCTCCTTGATCAACTCGTTGAAGAACAGCTCCGTCTCCAGCTGCATCGACGCGCGCAGCATGTCATCATACTGGGGATAGACGAGGCGGTTCGGCATCGTGAAGTCCAGTTCGCGCAGGTTGAGCCACTGACCGGTGAAGTTCGTCGTGAAGGCGGCGGCCTTGGGGCTTCTCAGGAGGCGGTCCACCTGCGCCTGCCTCACGGAGGGATCACGGAGTCGGTGCTGTTCGGCGAGCGTGAGCAACTCCTCATCCGGCGTGCTGCTCCAGAGGAAGTAGGAAAGGCGGCTCGCCAGGGCGAAGTCATCGAGGGGGCCCGGGCTCTCTCGCAGGAAGAGGAATTCCGGCGCGATCATGATGGCGCCAAGTCCGACACGGATTGCCTTCTCAAAGGATTGCGGTTCGGCGAGCCGGTTCGCCACGAGCTCCAGATAGGGCCGCAGGTCCTCGTCGGTCACCGGTCGGCGAAAGGCGCGGCGCGCGAACTTCCGCAGAATGCGCTCCGCATCCGCCATCGGATCCTCGGAGGTGACTTCCACGCGGTCGCTCTGGTTGGGGATCGGGGACTTGTCCTGCCTCATCTCCCCGAAGATCCGGCGGTGGCTTTCCGGCGGCCAGGTCTCATTGAGCGGCCCTTCCATCTCCACCCAGTCGACCGCCAGCCCGGCTCCCTCCCAGGCCTCGGCTCCGACCTTGCTCACCGTCTGCGCGTTCGGCAGATCATAGGGCAGGATGACAATGGAAGTGCGCGGTTCCATCTGATCCTCGAACGTGATGATCTTCGCCTGGTCCGGTGGCGCGTCGAAGTAACTCACCAGATGTGCCTTGGGACCGCCCATGCCACCGCCCCCGCTATGAACACTGAAAGTCACCGGCTTGCCCTGGCTCTGGATCCCGGAGACCGACAGGCGGAAGCGGTATCGTCCCCGCTCCTTGATGTAGAACATGGTGGCCGCCACCCACCCGGAGGAGGAGAACATCACCACGCGACCATCTTCGTGTTTGCGGAAGACATTCTCGGAGTTGGCCTTCACCTGGTAGGCCTCCTTCAGTACGGTGTGCTGTTGCTCCCGCTTCGGCGGCTTGGGGCGGTTGGAGATGGCCTGGTCCAGCGCCGCCTCGGCCGCTACCAGATACTGGTCCATCAGAAACGAGGAGGTGTGGAGCGCGTCGCCCACGTTGTCGAACCCGTGAGCCGGCGTATCCATCGGCAGCAGGTCCTTGAGCTTGGCCGTGGTCCCCAGCAGGTCGTTGACGGTGTTCTCATACTCGGTGCGGTTCAGCCTTCGCAGCACCACGCGGCCCTCTCTCCCGGCAAACGCGGACACTTGCGCACCGATCCATTCATTCAAGGCCTTCACCTCCTGTTCCGGCGGGCGCGGCTTGGATTTCGGCGGCATCTCTCCGGAGGCGAGCTGTTCCTGCACGCTTTCCCAGCGTTCGCGGTTGCCCTTGTCCGCGAAATCCAGCGACAATTCGGCAATGCGCCAGTCGCCCTTCGGCTGGTCCCCGCCGTGGCACTTCACGCAGTGCGCCTCGAAAAAGGCGCGGTGAGGATCGCCCGGTGCCGCAGTGGCCCACGTCGCCCCGGCGAGGAGGATGAACGGAGCCTGGGAGAGTGAGGACAACTTCATACGGATTCGGTCAGGTGGCCGCGTGGAGGGTTTTCGGCATCCTTTTGGCAACGGACTTTGCCCTGGCGGCATTCCCGCCGACCATGGCGCTGAACCAGTACAGCTCGGAATTCCCGTTTTCAACCCCGCCGTTCCCGCAACGTCGCTCGGGCTGAGTGCTTCGTCACTTGCCCCCAGTTCAGGGGCCTTGCCTTGGCCTCAACATCCACATCCGAGCGTATCGGTTTCACCTCCAGGGTAAATGAGTGCGGTTAGCTCCCCCAAATTCGTGCTTCCACAAGGTGTAAGTAACCGGAGTGGTTTCGTCGCTGATTCCAGCAGCCTGATGGGCACCAAGCGGCAGCGCTGCGGTCCAGATCAGCGCAAGGAAGAACATGCGACAGTGGCAACAGTTGGTTTCATGGTGGACTCCTTCCCTGCAGCCGTGACTCCGAATCCTGCCGCCCGCTCCTGGGACGGTCTTCCGACTCTGGTTGAGGTTTCTTCGGATCCTGGGATTTCGAATCTGGAGTGGTCAGGGGTTGGTCAGTGCCGCCCTGTTCTCTTCTGGCTTGAGTTTCTTGGTAGAGCTTCGTGTATTCCTCATCTTCATTGAGAATGGGGATCTTAAGTTCCTCGAGCAACTTCCGGATTTCTTGCCAATTCCATTCACGCTCGGGAAGCCCCTTGGGGGAACTCGCGACATTGCCGCATTGGAAGCAGAGCTCGATGTGCCCCATGGCCTTCCCCTCCTTATCGAAGAATACGAATCCGTGATGCGGCAGGTAGCAAAAGGCACCTGGTATACGCATTTCCTTCGAGCGGATGGCCTCTTTCAGTCTTTCCATTTGATCCTCTGAAAGTTTGGCGCCACCAACATTGATGATTCCCCTGTGAAGCTTTCCCTGTCTCAAAAGGGACAGGTTCTGCACCTCTTGGGTATAGTCGTAGACATAGGCGCGAATTTCATGAATCTCCCGAGGCAACCAGTTCGCCTGCGCGCTGAGTGCTGGTGTAGCGAAAATGAATAGTCCTAGCAGGAGTTTCATACCTTGAGAAAACATGCGAGGCAGGGCAGTTCGACCCGGGAACACGTCCTCGGTTGGAGAATAAGGATGTCAATCAAGGATGTCAATCAACTCGCGGCTGGATAGGGTTCATTAGCGTTGGATAATAGTCGTACTAATCTAGGGATCAGCTGACTGAGAATGAAAAAGGGTCCCTGAAAGCGCCTGAAATTTCCGGGCGACCAGCACGCTTTGAATGTTCCAATGCCATCTTCTGGCCCCTGCCGGTTTCCTTCTCGCCCCCCTCCCATCGGTCCCCAAGGGCGACACCTTCCTAAAACCATCTCGTCATGCCTCTCGGTCATTTCTTCCGCCCATCCATGACCCGCCCGCCCATTCACCAGCGTTTCGGCCCCGCCCCCTCAGCATTCCTCTGGGGCATCCTTGACACCCTGCTCGCCAAGCGGTTTCCAGCCATTGCAAGTGACCTTGCCGCAGGGCGTCAAATCCAGTTCTGCGCTGCCAAAGAGTCCTGGCACTGAGCCGTGGACTCGCGCCCACAAGCGGGTTTCATCACCTCGAGGCCAAGGTGCTTGCCGCGATGACTTTCCCTCTGTTGACACTCCAACGGCAGGCCCCAATCGTCCCAATCATTGGAAGCCACTCGAGGATTGCTGAAATTGACGCGAATGGAATCGGACGTGCCGTCGAGAATCTATTCTCCGCGAAATGGCTGTGCACAAGCACAGCGCTCAATCGTGCTTGCCTCGAATATGCCGTGCCCCCCGAAAGATCATCAGGTACATCCCACTTACTAAAAATCCTGCAAGCAGCCCTGTGATGGCTCCAGCAATAGCTCCGACGAACCAAGGTGTCTTCCAGTCAGGAATCAAGAGCACCAAAATCGTTCCCAGCACTGTGAAAATGACAATCGACCAGAGTAGGAACACTGCCTGGAACTTGTTGTCGCTACCTCGAAAATTCACTCCTATCACAGTGTCCGAGATAATGTTGTATGTCGCCCGACCCGGTGTCACCTCCCCGTTTTCCTTTACCGGGGTAGCCGGCGAAGGCTGGGATGGAGGGAAAGGTGGCTTTGGGATCGGTGGCGGCTCGTTATGGTCCATTTGAGGCAACGGTTTTTGGAGAACGTCTGAGCGCATGCGCCCCTTGCCAACGAGGGAGAGCGTTGAACGCGGGGTGAGGATTGTCGTTTTGGCAAGTCATCGGAACACGGCGGCTGATAGGGGTTGGCATTTCGCGGTTTGGTCTCCGGGCGATTTGTTTTCCGGTGGAAGCTGTGCATCGGCAAGCGACCTGCCTGCAGGCGCTAGCCAAGTGATTGTGTTTGGCTTGTCATCCTGCGTTCCGAGTGTCTCGTTCAAGCAAAAGGCGGAGATCTTCATCACCTGGATGTGCGTAACACCTAGATTCGCAGTCACCTTGGCCTTGGAGAAAACCGCGATCATCTGGTGCGCCTTGTCTCCCTACTTGGCGTGAATTCTGCCGCCAACCAAAACAATGAGATTGCTCTCTTCTGGAAAGCCGTCACCTGCGCCGGCGATTCGGCGGGGCGGGGAGATTGCGTGAACGGGAGACTCAGGAAAGGCTCCTCCGACAAGCACCGGCCGCGATACGATGGTGGCGGCAATACTCGCTCCTGTGCCAAGTGGATTTCCATCTAGTTCAGTTCCGAGAAGGCTGGTGGGATGGTAGACCTGTATCAATGAATTCTCTGCCTGCAACGAACCTGGCAGACCTCCAACCATGATAGCGAGGAACGAAAAGGAATCTTCATATGGATATAGACCGACCCGCATCACGGGGTGGCGGGACTTGGTTTTGTTTTCAAAAAGCTGCTGGCGACCGCCACTCCCGTGCTTGCGATGTTTCGTCCGTTCATATCTGGCGAGTGGCGACAATCGGTTTGATCACTTCAACAGTTCAATCAACAGGAGCACGGCAAACCGAACGACGATCCCGACAAGCAGGAACGCTCCCCATACCTGAGCTTGCAGTTTCAACGCCTTTCGCAACACGTAGCCAAATGGCTGATCTGGAATGCCGTTACGACCAACATGCCTAATGGTCACTCTATTGCTGGCCTGACACTTGGGACATGTCAATGATCGCCGGAGGCCATAGGAGTACGCGTTTACTCGTTGGTAGCCAGCTTCGCTGATGTCAAATGTCCTTCCGCACGTCGGGCAATATGCCATCCATGCTCCCTGCGGATCATCAACAATTGGTGAAGTATCAGTTGCCGTAGGCATTGATTGGTATTTTTGATTGGACGAACGCCTAACCTGGGCCGATCGCCGGGGCGGAGTGGCGCATCGTGACGGGATGGCGGGTTAAAGTTGCAGAAAGCATGGGCGACAGAACAGCCTCGATGGTTGGCGCCAGC
>JACKQE010000012.1 GCA_024233005.1 Akkermansiaceae bacterium
CAACTCATGCTCAAAGGTCCCGGGCGTGTCTCACCCTTCACCATTCCCATGATGATCGCAAACATCGCGAGCGGCATCGTAAGCATGGAATACGGCTTGCGGGGGCCCAACATGAGCATTGTGACCGCCTGTGCGACCTCCAATCACAACATTGGGGAAGCTTGGCGGATCATCAAATTCGGCGATGCCGACGCCATGGTCGCGGGCGGCTCAGAAGCCTCCATCACCCCCATGGGATTGGCCGGCTTCGGCAACATGAAAGCCCTCAGCCTTCGCAACGACGATCCGGAAAGAGCCTCCCGTCCTTTTGACAAAGACCGTGACGGCTTTGTCATGGGAGAAGGGGCCGGGGTCATGGTGATCGAGGAACTGGAACACGCCAGGAAACGCGGAGCCCGGATTTATGCTGAAATCACCGGCTATGGCGTCTCGGCCGATGCCTATCACCTCACCTCTCCGCATCCTGAGGGCGAAGGAGCTAGCCGCTGCATGAACATGGCCTTGAAACATGCCAGGCTGGCGCCGGAAAAGGTCGGCTACGTCAACGCCCATGGCACCTCCACGGGCTTGGGGGACGTCTGCGAGACAAAGGCCATCAAACTGAGTTTCGGCCCATGGGCCCGAGAGGGACTGCTGGTCAGTTCGACAAAATCCATGACCGGCCACCTGCTCGGGGCTGCTGGGGGCGTGGAATTGGCCGCTTCGGTCAAAGCCATCACCGAAGGAGTCATTCCCCCGACCATCAATCTGGCTGATCCCGACCCGGAATGTGACCTCGACTATGTGGCCAACACTGCTCGGGAAGTCCGAATCGACTCAGCGATCTCGAATTCATTTGGATTCGGTGGCCACAATGCTTCGATCATCGTAAGCCGGTTCAATGGTTGACCAGATGCCCGCCGAGATGGCTTTTGGGCTAAAGGGGTTATTTTTATTGTAATTTCAATAAATAATGGCAGGGTAAGGTGACACTTTCTCACCCCATGCGTTGGCTCTTTTTCATTCTCATTGGCTTCACCGCCTACAAACTGCTCACAGGCTCGGATCCCGGAGCCGGACAAGTGGGGCAACCGCTGCCGGCCATCACAGCCCAATACCATGCGGGATCCGCGCCTTATGTGCCGGGACGCCCTGCCATCATTGAATTTTGGGCGACTTGGTGTCCTCCCTGCCGCCAAAGCATTCCACATCTCAACAGCTTGTATGAGCGGGCGGGAGGTTCTTTGCAGGTGGTGGGCATCACCCAAGAGGATGAAGCCACGGTCCACTCGTTCCGTCTCAAGACTCCAATGAAATACTCGGTGGCCTCCGATCCCTCCGGAAGCTTAGCCCAGTATTTTGGCGTCAGAGGCATTCCCACCGCGGTCCTCGTCGATGCCCAGGGCATGGTGAAATGGACCGGGCATCCGATGGAACTGAACGAAGGAAAAATCAAATCCCTCCTTCCGTGATGAAGGATCGGCCCCGAGTGGGTCGGATCTTGATTCCCTCCCCTGTTTCAGGCAGAGTCGCGGCATGAAGCGCGTTCTGTTTGCCGGTCTGTTCCATGAAACCCACACCTTCCTTGAGGGACTGACCGGTCACGACGCTTTTCAGATCAGGCGGGGAACCGAGATGCATGCCTGCACAGGGGACAGCTCGCCTCTCGGCGGAGCACTCGCGTTTGCGGCGGAGGCGGGCTGGGAAGTCCTTCCCACCGCCGACTACCGTGCCCAACCCGGCCCCACAGTCAATGACGGGGTATTTGAAGGCTTCTGGAGCGACTTCGTCGGGGCAGCGGCCCCTGCCTTGGCGGACAGCGCGGTGGATGGCATTTTTCTCGTACTGCACGGGGCCATGGTCACGGAAAGTCTATCCGACGTCGAGGGAGAGTTCCTGCGACGCCTCCGCGCCTTGCCCGGGGCGGCCGGCCTTCCGGTGGTGGGAGTTTTTGATCTGCACGCCAATGTCAGTGACGCCATGGCGGCAAACGCCGATGCCCTGGTGGCTTACCGGGAGAACCCACACACGGATGCCCGGGAAGCTGCGGTGCGCGCAGCCGAAATGCTTCAACGCTGCCTGACCAGCGGGGTCATCCCAAGGATTCACCACCGCCGGCTCCCGATGGTCTGGCCTCCCACTGGCACCGGCACAGCGACCGATCCCATGAAAGCCCTGGAGCATCAGGCCCGGGAGATCGAAGCCGCCACGCATGAAATCTGGGGGATGAATGTGGTGGCCGGATTTTCCTTCGCGGACACTGCCGATACCGGAGTCAGCGTCAGCGCCATCGCCGATCCCGGAGCCACGGCCGTGGCAGAGGCGGCCCTGGAAAGCCTCGCCACTTTGGCTTGGGATCTCCGAGCCAAGGGAGTGGTCGTCGATCCTCCGGTCGATGAGGTCCTTCAGGGATTGAATCCTCTCCCTCCCGGACTCACCGTGCTGGTGGAACCTTCTGACAATATCGGAGGGGGAGCTCCCGGGGATGGCACCGGTCTCCTTCGAGCACTGGTGCGGCACGACATTTCTGACTCCGCCATTGCCATCGCGGATCCGGAGGCAGTAGCCCGATTGGCGGCGATCAATCCCGGCACGAACTGCACGCTGACGATCGGAGGGAAAGGCAGCCGTCTCGATGAAGGTCCGCTGGAGCTGGAAGTCACACTCCTTTCCCAAGGACCCGGACTGTTTGAGTTGGAGGACAAACAAAGCCACCTCGCCAGCATGGCGGGCGACCGGTTCGACATGGGGCAGTGCGCCGTGGTAAGGCACCGGGGACTCAAGATCCTGCTCACCAGTGTCAAAACTCCCCCATTCGATCTCGGCCAATGGCGGCACGTCGGCATCGAACCGAGCACGCTATCCTGCATTGCCGTCAAGGCCGCGGTCGCCCACCGGCGGGCCTACGATGGCATCGCGGCCCGCATGCTGTGGGTCGACACTCCGGGCCCCTGCACCAGCGACCTCACCCGTTTGCCCTACCGCCGGCTTTCCAAGGAGATCTTTCCGTTTCAAAATTCCGCCTTTAGTCATTCTCCGGACGCAGCACCACTTTCATAAGGCCCTCATCGTTCTGATAGAGACGACGGAACCATTCTCCCCCTTCTGAAAGCCCGGCGACCGCGCTCATCAGGGGACGCACCCGGATCGAGCCTTCCGCCACCGCGTGAAGAGCCTCTTCGTATTCCCCGGCGGAGGCACAGGTTCCGATCACGGCAATTTCCCGGGTCACGATTTCCTGGAGCGGGAAATCCACCATGGCCTTGAGATTCCCCACCGCGCCGACTTTGCCGCCTTTGCGAACGGAACGCACCGCGAGCTGAATCGTCGGGCTGATCCCGACCACCTCCATCGCGATATCGGCGCCGTCCCCTCCAGCCCAGGCGCGGATCTGCGCCAACGCGTCCTCCGCGCGGGAATTCACTCCCCCGTCCGCACCAAGTTCCTTGGCCAGAGCGAGGCGGCCCTCATCGAGATCCACCGCCAATACCCGGGCACAGCCAGCCCGCTTCAAAGCCTGCACCACCAGCAGCCCGATCAGTCCGGCCCCGACGACCACCGCCGTGTCCCCCGGAGAAGGAGCGACCCTGGCGACGGCATGCAGGGCCACCGCCACGGGCTCACCGAAAGCCCCTTCCTCATAGGAAAGCCCATCCGGCAGAGGGATCAGCACGTGCTCCGGCAGAGCAACAAACTCCGCAAAAGCCCCATGACGACGGTATTCCCCGCAGGACACCCCGATGACCCGGCGTTCCGGACAGAGATTGGTCCGCCCCGCAAGGCAGTCCGGACAGGTGCCGCAATAGAGCATCGAATCGAATGCCACCTTGTCCTCCGGGTGCCATTTTGACACCGCCTCGCCCGCCTTCACGACGACGCCACAGGCCTCATGTCCCATGATGATGGGGGGAATCCGCCGGCCGCTACTGCCGTCCATTCCATGGATGTCGCTGCCGCAAATCCCGCAGGCCTTCACCGCGACCAGCACATCGTGAGGTCCGATCTCCGGCTCGGGGGCTTCGCCATAAGTGAATTCGTGGTACGCGGTCAGGGTCAGGGCTTTCATAGAAAGGCGAATGAACGGGAAATCTTGCAATTGGAAAGCGAATTTCCAAGGCGGGCCAAAACAGACGCAGATCCCCGGACAATGTCCCGGCCTTGAGGGCAACGACCAGCCCATCTCCGAAGTCGGGATCCAAAGACGAACTCTCGACCCAACCCCGGCGGATACCGGACCAAGCTGCCCCTTGCCAGAGGGCGCGGGGTTTCTTATGGTCGGACCATGGCCCGCTACCGTACCGCCCCGACCGCCTCGCCGAACCTTCCTCCCGGCATTCCCTACATCGTGGGCAATGAGGCGGTGGAACGGTTCTCCTACTACGGCATGAATGCCGTGCTGGCGGTTTTCATGACCAAATACCTCCACCTCATGGACGCCCTCCCCGGCGAACCGATGTTGGCGGCAGCGGCGAACGAACGAATCCATTTGTTCAAATCGTTCACCTACCTCACGCCCTTCCTCGGCGCGCTGGTCGCCGACGTTTTCCTCGGCAAATACCGCACCATCATTCTCCTCTCCCTCGTCTACTGCCTTGGTCACGCCATGCTCGCGGCGATGGGCACCCAGGGGGAGTCGGCTTGGTGGCTCTATGCCGGACTCCTCACGGTGGCGTTGGGAGCAGGAGGCATCAAACCCTGCGTCTCCGCCCACGTGGGGGACCAGTTCAGCCGCAGCAACAGCCATTTGCTGACCCGGGTTTTCAATTGGTTTTACTGGTCGATCAACCTCGGGGCCTTCGCCTCCTCGCTGCTGACCCCATGGTTGCTGGAATGGTATGGGCCGCACTGGGCTTTCGGGGTGCCGGGAGCGCTGATGGCCCTGGCCACACTGGTGTTTTGGTTGGGACGGGACACATTCATTCACGTGCCCGCCAAGGGCCCCCACTTTGTCCGTGAGTTCTTCAGCGGTGACGGCCTGGCCGCTCTGGGCAAACTCCTGGTCGTTTTCCTGTTTGTGGCCGTGTTCTGGTGTCTCTTCGATCAGAATGCCTCCGTCTGGGTCCTCCAGGCAGAGAACATGGACACGCGCTGGTTGGGCATTGACTGGCTGCCGAGCCAGATCCAGGCGGTAAATCCCCTGTTGATCCTGCTTTTCATTCCTTTGTTCACCGGCTTCATCTATCCCGCCCTGGGGCGGCGCTTCCGGCTCACACCTTTGGGAAAAATCGGCACCGGCCTCTTTCTCATGGTCGGGGGATTCGCCCTCCCCTCCATCGTGCAGGGCTGGATCGATGCCGGACAACGCCCCTCCATTGGCTGGCAATTTCTGGCCTACGTCATTGTGACGGCGGCCGAGATCCTCGTGTCCATTGTCAGTCTGGAGTATGCATACACCCAGGCTCCGCGGGCCATGAAGTCGTTCATCATGTCCCTCTACCTGCTGGCCGTGGCGCTGGGAAATCTCCTCGCCGCTGGCGTCAATCACTTCATCCAGGTACCGGACACCCTCGCAACCATCGATCAACGGACCCAAGCCGATGCCAAGGGCAATGCCCCCGCCTTCGTCGAAGTCGGACCGGATGGCAAAGCCGGCACGGTTGATGACATCTCGGTGGCCTATGAAAACGGCCGCCGCACGGATGTGACCTATGGCGCCCGGGAGGCGGTGGAGCGGGTCGTCGCTGTGGTGGAGGCGCGCATTTTCGCCAGTGTGCCCCCCGAAGTGCCCTCCCCCGCCGAGGGAGAAGCTCTCGCGGCGGCGGAACAGGATCCCTGGGGCCAGCCTCTCCGCTACAGTGTCGACAGCTCCCTGAAATGCCGGATCTGGAGCACCGGGCCTGATCTTCAGCCTAAAACCCCCTGGGATCAGGGAATACGCTTGGAAATCACGCCATTCGAGGCTCCCATGGATTCTGTCTGGAGCCGCTTCGTGGCCCGGCTGCGACCGACTCATCCCTGGGTGGAAAGACGCAAAGCCGAACTCGGCGAAGCCTCCGCTTCTCCATCAGCCGAGGCTTCCCAACAGACAACAGTCGCCCCCGCTCCGAGTTGCGAAATCGACCGCAGTCCGTTTGTCGGAGGACTGGTCCATCTCGAGGGAGCCACTTACTATTGGTTTTTCACCTGGCTGATGCTGGGGAGCGCGATCTGTTTTATTGTGGTGACCAGAAAGTTCCAAACCAATCTCTATCTTCAGGATGAGGCCGGAGCAGCAGATGAGCCGACCGGGCCAGGCCCGGCTCCTGGAGATGTGCATCCACCAGGATAGCTTGTTTCAGGGCTTTTCATTTTTGCGAAAAAGATTATATTTGATTCGCGATTCTTGAAAGTTTTAAAAACTAAGCTATCATACTCTCATGATGAAATGTTCGATGCGGCGTCTCTTTCATGTTTTGGTTCTCCTGGGATCACTTCTGTTGCTCCATTCCTGCGCCAGCACCATGCGCTCGAAAAACTGGGAATCCGCGCTTGGTCCGGTCCCTCATTCCAAAATTTCTCCAGAGGACTTGCAACAGAAGCTCAAGATCACCCAGGCCTTCATTCCCAGCGGCCGCTATGGACGGATCAGCAATCGCCCGATGGTGCCGCAATACATCACCATCCACAGCACCCAGAACTATACCGGTGACGCCTTTGCCCACGCCAAGGCCCTCCGCAACGGCGCCCTGCGCGGCGGGGTGATCGGTTACCTCTGCTGGCATTTCACCGTCCAGGACAATGCGGTGGTGCAGCACATTCCCACCAGCGAGCGCGGGGAGCACGCCGATTTCAACGGCCCCGGCAACCGGTACAGCATCGGCATCGAAATGTGCGAGCACAAAGGGAACGACCTCGCCCGGACCATCGACCGCACGGCCATGCTGGCGGCTTCGCTCATGTACCACCACCACATTCCGATCTCCCATGTGGTGCCGCATTACCACTGGCCGCGCAAAGGCTACAATCCTCCCAACAAAAACTGTCCCCATTTCCTGCTCGAGGACGGCAAACCCGGGCGGACCTGGGCTTGGTTTCTTTCCCGCGTCCAAGCCCATTACAAACGCATCGAACAGCAATCCCCCGCGGCCCGTCCGGACAACAGCAACCTTGCCAATGCCCCCGGACTGCCCGGTACCCCGCCGCTCCCCGGACCGGTGCTCGCCTCCTACGTCGCCCGCAAAGAGGACTGAGCCTCAGGCGGAAACCGGATTGCTGAGCAAAAAATTCTCCACCAGACGCAGACCGGCAGACTGGCTGCGCTCGGGGTGGAACTGCACTGCGGCGAGCGCCCCTTGCCGGACCCCGGAAGCAAAGCGAACCCCGTAGTCGGTTTCACAGGCGATGATCGAAGGATCTTCCGGTGCCGGGAAATAGGAGTGGACGAAATAAAAATAGGCCGCTCCGCCGAGACCGGCCCAAAGGGGATCCTCGGGGTGCCGGAAGCGGGCTTCGTTCCAGCCCATGTGGGGCACTTTGAGATCCGTGCCGGTGGGAAAACGGGTGACGCGTCCCGCAAGATGGCCCAAGCCTACCACCCCGGGGCTTTCCTCACTGCCTTCGAAAAGCATCTGGTAACCGAGGCAGATACCGAAGTAGGGCCGCCCAGAGCGAAGCCAATCACGGAGAGGCGCCCGCAGGTCCCGGGCGTCTAGCTGACCGGCACAGTCCCCAAAAGCTCCCACACCGGGAAAGAGAACCTGGTCCACGGCATCAAAATCGCGCGCCTGTCCCAGCAGACTGCCTTCCATGCCGAGCAAATGCAAGGCATTGAGGACGTTGCGGAGGTTTCCCCCACCGTAATCGACGACGCCGACCCGGATTTTGGCAAGGTCATCAAGCGGCATCACAGGCTCTCCTTGGTGCTGGGAATGTCACCGGCAATGCGGGGATCGAGAGTGGCGGCCTGATCCACCGCTTTGGCGAGGCCTTTGAAGATCGCTTCCGCCATGTGGTGGGAGTCGCGTCCGGACAACAGGGCGACATGCAGATTGGCCCGGGCATTGACCGCAAAAGCGCGCAGGAATTCCTCAACGAGGGTGAATGGAAAACTGCTCCCGATCGGCCCCGCCTGGGCAGGTGCTTCATAGGCGAGGAACGGCCTTCCCCCGAAGTCGATCGCGACCCGGGCCAGCGTCTCATCCATGGGCAGGAGAGCCCAGCCATAACGGCACAGCCCACGCTTCTCCCCCAAGGCCCGGTCAATGGCCTGACCGAGGACAATCCCGGTGTCCTCGACCGTGTGGTGGAAGTCCACTTCCAGATCGCCTGTGACCTTCACTTCGAGATCGATGCGGCTGTGCTTGGCGAACGCCGTCAGCATGTGGTCGAAGAAAGGAATACCGGTCTGGACGGCGGCATGCCCCTGACCATCGAAGGTCAGCGTCAGGGAAATGTCGGTCTCCGCAGTGGTGCGGCGGAGGGTGGCGGTGCGGGAAGCGGACATGATGGAAGGAAAAGGGCAATGTATCCCCGCTTTGCCTGCGGCGCAAATGCCGCGAAACCTGCGGGAAACCTGCGGGAAACCTGGCGTTCCCCATCCAGCAAGCTCTATCCGGCATCCCGGGCTGGCCCCTCGCCCGTCAGGGCTTTGCCCGACGGGTCGAGGCCGGATGCAGTTCCGGCGGGGACAGGGCTCCGGCTGTTTTCAGCTCGCTCTGAAGGACGGCGATGGCCTTGTCGAGTTGGCGGTCGACCCCGCGGGGCAGCTCCCCGGGAGCCGGCCAGAGAACCACGTCCGGAACCGCGGGATGCAACTCCATGTCCTCGCCTTCTTTCAAGGTGTACCAACCCCGCGTCGGCATCCGCATCATCCCGATGTCGAGAATCGACGCTGAACCTGTCGACACCACTCCGCCCGCCGTCGGCACGCCCACAACTTTGCCCCGTTGGAGGGTCTTGATGGCGTGGGTGAAAATTTCCGCATTGGAGAAGCTGTTCTGGTTGCAGAGCACCACGATGGGCTTGTCCCAGGAAGCATAAACCCGGCGGTCTCCGGGGTAGCCGGGGGAGCCGCCACGGGGCACCGTCCAGGCATGCCTGGGTTGGCACAACACGGTGAGCAGATGATCCGCGGTGAATCCCCCCCCGTTGTCCCTCACGTCGATGATCAGCCCGTCCTTTCCGGCTCCCCGGGCATGAATTTCCTCTTCGAACTGCTCGAAGTCCGGCCATTGCATGTGCGCGACGTGGACATAACCGATTTTCCCTCCGCTGACTTTTTCTACCCGGCGGTGATTCTCCCGGACGTCCTCCTCGTGCCGGAGACGGCGGGCATCGGCATAACTGATGGGCCGAAGCCGCTTTTCAACCGGCTGGTCCTGTCCCCGCCGGATCCGCAGGACGATTTCCCGGTTGAGGTCACCGTTGAGCACCTCCGTGGGATCCATTTCCGAAGTCACCACCGTGCCATCGACCGCAAGAATGAGATCGCCCGGCCTAAGATCGGCATCGTGCCGGTCGGCGGGCGACCTGTCGATGGCATGGGCCACCAGCCATCCCGCCCCCTCGTGGAAGGGATCAAACACCAAGCCGAGGTGCGCGGTCTCATCCCGCCATGGCACGACGGGAGGATTCCCAAAAAAGGTCCCCGGCAGAAAGCCAAGATGCGAGCCGTTCAGTTCGCCAAACATCATTTCGACGATCCGGTCAAACACGGCACCGTCCACCGCCCTCCCGGCGGCACTCTCATAACGTTGCAGCACGGCATTCCAATCCAGACCGTTCAGCGAGGCATCATACCAGTGATCCCGGATGGTGCGCCAGGCAATCCGGAATCCCAGGGCCTGCTGCGCCCGGCGGCTCACTTCCTGGCGCACGCTGAAAGAGAATGACTTTGAAGCACCGCGGGAGAGGGATGAGGGCACGCCGTTGACCAGCCACAACACGGTGTCATCCCGGGCGATCCAGCGGGCCAGTCCTCCTTTGGTGTTGCTCAGCAGGGTGGGCGTCTTGGGTTCCGGAAAACTCACTGTCCAGGTGCCGTCCTGCCCCTTGATACTCCCCTGGAAGGCGAGCTTCTTGGAATCCGGGGACCAGAAGGGCAGGCTCTCCTCGGTGTCCTTGAGTGGAATGCGCCGGATGCGCTCGTAAAGTCCGTCGAAATCGATCCGGAGCGGTTCAGCCGTTTTTTTCTCTGCCGGCGGGGACGTTGATTTCACGGGAGCCTTGGCCACCGCCTCGGGGACTTTGACTTCGGCATCTTTGGAAGGTGCCGGTGGCGGGTTGACCGGAGGCGGCGTTGGCGCGGGGCTGGCCGATGGTTTTTTCTCCGGCGGTTCCGGAGTCGTGGGCGGCTGGATGGCGGCTGGTTTTTTCCTCGCGGCAGTAAAGGCGGCCAATGTCTCTTTCAATTTCAGTTCCCGGGAACGGATCTGGTCATCCTCGTCCCGCAGCCAGACATAATACAGGTCCGTCTCATCGTCCCTCCGCCGGCTGGTGAAGGCGAGCACTTTGCCATCCGGCGACCACTTGGGATTGCCATCAACATCGGGATGCCGCGACACATTGTAAGGCGGGACCTTCCCCTCCACGGAGTAAATCCAGACATCACTGTTGTGGTCGGAATCCTCCACCGCAACCCCCATCCAACGCCCGTCGGGCGACCAGGTGTAATCCGGCGCGTTCCAGGTCGCCAGAACCGCCTTGGGCTCCCTGGCATCGAGCCCCGCCACCTGCAGGGTTCCCAGTCCTTGGACCCAGGCAATCTTGCTGCCCTCGGGCGAAGGGGTCAGGTTGCTTTTTTCCTGACCATCTGTGGTCAGCCGCTCAACTTTGAAGCCTTCGTTCTGCCACCAATATAGGGCGGGGTTGAGACGCGTGGCCCGCCAGAGATCGACCCCGTTGCCGGTGTCGCGCAGGAAAAGGATCTCCTGGTCCTTGTTGACGAAGATGGGTTCGTCATCGGCGCTCTCCGTGGCGGTGACCCGGCGGGGTTCCCGCAGGACGGTGTCCATGACCCAGAGATTGCCTCCGGTGATGAAGGCCACCTCCAACCCATCGGCACTGAACGTCACGTTGGTCGCCCGACCCAGCACCCGGCGGATTTCGTCAGGGGAGACATCTTCGGGAGTCGCCCAGAGGTCGAGGCGCTCCGGCGGGGTCCGTTTCTTGGTGTCGTAACGATAAAAGTCGAGGCCTTTGCGGAACACCAACCACTTCCCATCGGCACTAAGCGATGGGAACATCACCATCTGGTCCGTGTAATTGGTCAGGCGCTGGTCCTTTCCGGTGACGAAATCCCGTTCCCAAAGATTGAAAACACCGGTTCCCTTGGCGGACACATGGTACAGGCCCGTTCCGTCCGGCTTCCAGAGAGGAAAGCGGCATCCCCATTCGTCGCGGCAGATTTCCTGGTAGACCGGAGACGCGGTGCCGATGGCATCCGCACGCCAGATCTGGGATGCCTGCGAACCGTGGTAGCCGATGCGGTAGAGCGAGGTGTCCTCCCGGGTGAACAACACGGATTTCCCATCATGGGAAAGGTTGGCGCTGAGACACTCGGCATCGAAAAGCAACCGCTCCGCGTGGCGCTCCGTGGTGTCGATCCGGAAGAGCCGGCTGGTCACCCGGGTCCGGGCATCGCGCGATCCCTGGACCATCAAATAACGACCATCGGGATACCAATCGACCGGAGTCGCTCCCTCGCTGTGGAAGGTGACCTGCCGCGCCGCGCCGCCGCTCGCCGGCATCACGTAGGTCTGCGTGCTGCCTTCCCGATCGCTGCTGAAGGCAATCCGCTGGCCATCGGGAGAAAAAACCGGTTGGGAGTCCCGGGCAGGATGCACGGTCAGACGGAGCGCCCTGCCGCCGGAAGTCCTGGCCGTCCAAATGTCTCCCCCCCATTCAAAGGCCAGGGTGGCACCGTCCGGGGACAGTGCCGGCTGCGCCGCAAGCTCGACGGGATGCCGGATGCCCTCCTGCTGTTGGGCCCGGATCCATGGGGCTACGGAGTCAATAACGCTGCAGGTGGCAGCCAGAAGCAGATACCGGGAGAGGGATGACATGGCGCGGAGGATAGCGAATCCCCCACTCCGCGACAAGCCCGGGTGTGTGCCATGCGCCCCGGAATGGCAGGATTGTCCTCCATTTTAGAACAAATCGCGCAGATAGCGGATCAGGTCGGTTGTCGTCACCATGCCCACCAGCTCCTCTCCGTTCACCACCGGCAGGGCATGGAATTTGCCAGATGCCAGAATTTCCGCCGCTTCACGCACGGTGCCATGGGTGCCGATGGAATCGGGATTGGGGGTCATCAGCTCCTCCAGAGTCATGGAGTGGTCCAGAGTCACCGCCTCGGCGCGCTCATCTGTCCCAAAGGCATCGCCGAAACTCACCCTCAGGATGTCTGACCAGGACACGAGACCGACCAACTTGGTCCCGCTGACGACCGGGAGGTGGTGCACGTCATGCTCCTGCATGAGTTTTCGGGCCTTGGAAACCGGATCACCGTGATGAGCGGTGATGACTTCGGCGTTCATGATTTTGGTGATGGGGTCGTTGCGTTTCATAGAATGGCGGGTGGAAGGGATGATTTGAACTGCATGAGGCGATACGTCTCCCCCCCGGTGTTGGATGCCGGAAAGCCATCATCCAATGAGACCCGCCATGTCTCTGGGCAGCGGACTGACACAATCGCCCCCCTCCCAGGACAACCGGTGGGCGTGGAGCGCCTGGCGATTGAGGATCAGCTCCCGCTCCATGGATGGAGTCCATCCTTGCTCGATAAATTCCAGGTAATGCCGGGAGTCCCGCCCATAGAGCTTGTCCCCCACAATGCCGTGCCCGGCATGACTCAGGTGCACTCGGATCTGGTGCATGCGACCGGTCCGGGGCGCGCACTCCACCAACGCCAATGGAAGGCCGTCATCCCCACCATGACTCCAGCGCTGCAGCACCCGAAAATCCGTTCGGGATGGCCGACCATCGGGATGTACTCGCTGACGGACCCACACCGCAGATGCCTCCACCTCACCGGCACGCCGCAAAGGTCCATCGATCGTGAAGGCATCCTCCACCGGCCAACCAAAGACCACGGCGAGGTAGGTCTTGCTGAACAGTCCCCGCTGCATCGTCAGCCCCAGTTGCCTCGCCGCACGGGAATGCTTGGCGACAAGGACGACTCCGCTGGTCTCGCGATCGAGGCGGGTGATGATGGAAATCTGACCGCCATTCACCAACTCGTAGGCAAGCAGACATTTCAGGCCGTCCCAGAGTGTTTCCCGATGGGTCGGCAGGCTGGGATGGACCAACAGATGGGCCGGTTTGTCCAGCGCAATCCAATCATCGGTCTCGCTCAGAATCGTGAAATCGGGAGTTGGGGAGCCTTCGTCGATCTCCCAGCGTAGGGCCCGTACGGTGGCGCGCAATCTTGAATTTGGAGCCCCCCAGCGGGATTGACGGTCCCAGCCGTCACCCGGTCACCCCATCGCTTTTCACCAAACTTTTACACAATCCGCACACGGCATTGACCCAAGACCCATTGAATGGTGTCATCATAACGGCATGAAACCAACCTCCTTGGCCTCAGCGTTGCTGTGGGCCGGACTTCTTCCTCTGGTGGGCTCCCTCCCCGCCGAAGACAAAAAGCCGGACCCGTTTATCAAAAAAGACACCCTCCCCGCTGCGGAATCCTCCCAGGGAACCGCCAAAAGGATGAATCTGCTGCACTGTTGCGAGCTCATCGAAGTGTCACTCGACCAGTACCACGCCTGGCAGGCGAGTCATCCGGCCGCGGACGATCGGACCTTGCGCGGGGAGGTTCAGCAATGGATCCAAGCCAAGCAGGCCAGCGTCCTGGATACCAGTTTCGTGGCCAGCCTCCCTGGAAGACGATCGCTGGTCACTTCGGTCCGGGAGCAGATTTTCCCAACATCATTCGACTCTTCCGGCCCTGGGAATGCCTACCCGGCCACTTTTGAGACCCAGAATGTGGGTCAGAAGTTCGAGTTGGATGCCAGCCTGAATCCATCAGGAACCATCGACATTGCGTGCGCGCCCGAGAGGGTCGAAGCCGGCGGAGAATTCCCGCCCGTGCCTGAACTCGAGGGGCCAGTCCAGAAAGGAGACATCCGCTGGCCGGTGTTCCGGTCATGGCGCCCCACCCTGTCCATTGCCATGGCCACGGGAGAGTGCCGCCTGCTCGGAAGCGCCCCCTGCCCTGCGGATCCGGCCAGGGCCAGACTGTTTTTTTT
Source organism: Akkermansiaceae bacterium (assembly GCA_024233005.1). Lineage (GTDB taxonomy): Bacteria > Verrucomicrobiota > Verrucomicrobiia > Verrucomicrobiales > DEV007 > JACKQE01. The sequence goes on from JACKQE010000012.1 coordinate 14,148, forward strand.
ACGCAGTGAAGCGGCGGCTCCCGAAGCGTCCGCCAAAAGCAGCGGATCGTCCCAGGTGCGCATCAGATTCGAGTGCTTTGACGTCCCCCAAGACCTCTTGGCAGCAGACCTTGAAAAGGAAACCTTGCAAAGCCTTGCGGGAGAAACCCTGCGAAAGCAGGCCCTGGCGTCCTTGACCGATGGAACGGGACGTCTTGGCGCAACCCTGACTGTCCAAACCACCTCCGGTCAGCGGGTCCGCCTCGACGCGGATGAGCAGCACCGGTATGCAAAGGAATTTACACCTGGCAAGAACGATGAAATGCCCTCCCATCCCCAGCATATTATGGTCCGCACCATTGGTTTCACGGCAGAGTTTGACCCCGTCGTTGACTCTGCGGGAGGATTCGCCGACATCTCCTTTTCCTTCGACCAGGTCACCCGGTCCGGTGATTCCGTTCATTCCCGGCGTCTTGACAACCAGGGTCGATGGGTGCCGGATGTCACCATGCCGATTTTTTATGTCGAACGCATCACCAGCCAGGTCACCGTCAGCCCTGGCAAGCCCTTTCTTGTTGGCATCACCACGCCTCCTGGTCCCGATGGAACCTCGGCGATCGACCGAAAACGGCTGGTCTTTCTGACGGTGGACTTTTGAAAACCACCGGTCTCTCATAATCTGTCACCGGAAGTGAACGCGCGCCAGTTTCCCCGATGCCCTCCCGATTGCCCCGGATTCTGCTGATCTTGACCGGTGGCGCGGTGGCCGTTTGCCTGGGTGGAGGAGAACGCCTGGCGCACCGGCAAACCATTCAGCGGCTCCCCCGGGACGGCGGGGCCCTGGAGCAGTTCACCAAAGAGTGGTCGGCGGAGCTGGCCAGGCTGGAATCCCTCTACACCTCCCATCTGAACGGCGTGGCCACCGCGCCGGGGGACCTCATCGGCCGGACCCGGGAGGCCAGGAAGGTCACCGGGCTTAGGCTGCTTTCGATCTTGGGAACAGCGGAAGATCCCTCCCGGGACTACCATGCCCGGATCGCCCCAACCAGGCCGGCCAACGAAGACTGCCCGGAGCCGGCATTCAGCATGGAGCGCGTGCTTCCCGGACGGCCTTACCGGTTGGTCGATCCCACCTTGGCAAAGGCGCCTCAGGGTTCGTCTGGCTGGATCGATGAGCCCGGGCAGCCGCTTCTCTATTGGCACCGCACGGCGGTCCAGCGCACCACCCTCTTCACTCTCGACCGCAGCGAGATCGCCGAACGGATCGATTCCACACTCAAAGAATGGCTGGAGGTGCATTTCCCCACCTTCCAAAGTGCCAGCCAGGGCCAGACCGAACTGATCCGCGGTCCCGGAGGACTTCTGGCAGGTCGGGAACCCACCGACAGGAGCCTTCCTCCTGACCTCATTCTCCCTCATCCGGGTCGGTTCGGCTTGTGGCAACTCGTCGCCTGGGACCAGCGCCGTGTCAGGGAACACTACGATCAGGCGTGGCTTGTTGGCACGGTTCTCCTCGCTGGATTGACCCTCGGCAGCGGCCTCTTCATCAGTCATCGCGTGCGCCAAGCCCTGCGGATTGCGGAGCAACGCGTTTCCTTTGTCAACTGCGTCTCTCATGAACTGAGAACGCCCCTGACAAACATCCTGCTCAATACCGATCTTGCCGCCGAGGCCGCCTCCGGACCAGTGCGGAAACGACTGGCGCTAATCGCCGAAGAAACCCGCCGACTTGACCGTCTGATCGGCAACATCCTTACTTTTGCCCGTCGGGACAAGGGCCAGGAGCTGATCGAAACTTCCCCGGTGAACGTGCGACCGCTCGCAGAGAGGGCACTCGAAACGGCCGCCGCGTCCCTGAAAAGGGCCGGGATCACTGCCCGGCTCTCGATTCCAGCCGATCTCTGGCTGAAAGGAAACGCGGATGCGGTGACTCAGATCCTCGGCAATCTCATTTCCAATGTCGAAAAATACGCCGCCAGCGGCGGGCGGCTCGAGATCAGAGCGGAAGAAGAGGCTGGCTGGGTGGTTATCGAGGTGGCCGACGGTGGGCCAGGCATCGCGATGGAACACTCCGCGCGTATTTTCAGACCCTTTGAACGCCTCGATGTGAGCACCTCCGCCGGAGGATCCGGGCTGGGATTGGGACTGGCCATCGCCCGCGATCTGGCAGAACGACAGGGTGGCTCGCTGAAATTGCGAACTCCGGAAGGCTCCGGCGGTGGGGCCACCCTGACCCTTCGTCTCCCGGCGGCGGAGCCAGCCATCGAGATGATTCCCTTTCCCGCATCCCGCGCCAGCTGACATGAAGATTCTGGTGGCCGAAGATGATCCCCTGACGCGAGAGGCGGTCTGCGCTTGTCTCCGCGGCGAAGGGTTCACGCCTCTCGAAGCCGCCGACGGCAACCAAGCACTGGCCATCTGGCAGGCTCACCAGCCTTCCCTGCTCTGCCTCGACATCATGATGCCCGGCCTCGATGGCTACGAAGTCTGCCGCCGCGTGCGCGCCCGGGACAGGACCGTGCCGATCCTCTATCTCTCCGCCAAAAACGAGGAAATTGACGTGGTCGTGGGCTTGGAACTGGGGGCGGATGATTTCATCCGCAAACCATTCGGTCGTCATGAGTTGCTTGCCCGGATCCGATCGGCACTGCGTCGACAGACGGGACCAGCGCAGGGATCCCCGGGATTCACCATGGGAGACCTCACCGTCTATCCGGCGGAACTCAGGGCGGAACGGGACGGACGCAGCGTCGATCTCTCGCCCCGGGAGGTTTCCATTCTGTCACTGCTGCATGAGCGGAGCGGTCAGGCCGTGCCCCGGGATGTCCTGCTCGACCGGTGTTGGGGAGTCGACTATTTCCCCGAGTCACGGACCCTCGACCAGCACATTGTCAAGCTACGGCGCAAGATCGAGCTTGAAACCACGGGGCCCGGGATCATCGAGACCGTCCGCGGAGTTGGCTACCGTTTCCGGCCCTGATTCACACCTTCAGCCGCTCGATATGGGCGCCAAGATCGACGAGCTTTTGGTCGATGTGCTCGTAGCCGCGGTCAATGTGATACACACGGCTGATTTCGGTGGCGCCTTTCGCGGTGAGCGCAGCCAGCAACAGAGCGGCAGAGGCTCGCAGATCACTGGCCATGACAGGAGCCGCGCTGAGATGGTCCACGCCGCGGATCACAGCCGTTCCGTCGTTCAGGTCAATGTCCGCTCCCATCCGCTTCATTTCCGAGCAATGCATGAAGCGCTGGGGGAAAATGGTGTCGCGGACCACGGAAATGCCGGGCGTGGTGGCAAACAGGGCGCACATCTGGGCCTGCATGTCGGTGGGGAACCCCGGATATGGCTCAGTAGTGATGTCACACCCCACCCGACGCGCCCCCGGGCGGATCGTCAGAGTCTTGCCGCTGCCTTCGATTTCGAAGCCGGCATTCTGAAGCAGTTCGATCACACTGGTGAGGTGTTCGCGATCGACGCGTTTGAGCGTGATGCCTTTGGTCGAGGCCATGGCACCCGCCACCAGAAAGGTCCCCGCCTCGATACGGTCGGGAATGACGGTGTGGTCGACCCCGTGCAGTTCCTTGACGCCTTCCACAACGATGCGGGTGGTGCCGGCGCCGGTGATTTTGGCACCCATTTTGTTGAGGAAATTTGCCAGATCGACCACCTCGGGTTCACAGGCGGCCCCTTCAATGATGGTGGTGCCTTTGGCGAGGACCGCAGCCATCATGATGTTATCGGTGCCGAGCACGGTGGTGCCGTGTTTTCCCCGCATGTCAATGGTTTTGCCCCGCAGCTCACGGCATTTCAGATGGAGATTTCCGCCCTCGACCTGGACCTCGGCGCCGAGACCCTCCAGTCCCCGGAGGTGGAGATCAACCGGACGGTCACCAATGACGCAGCCCCCAGGCAACGAGACGGTGGCCTTGTGGAGCCGGGACAGAAGCGGTCCCATGACACAAACCGAGGCCCGCATTTTGCGGACCAGTTCGTAGGGCGCCTCATGACCGATCTTCTCCGCCCGCACGATCACCGTGCCACTGGCCCGCTCGACTTCCGCCCCCAGATTCTGCAGAATCTGCAGCATGTAATTGGTGTCGCTGACATCCGGCACACGACGGATGATGCAGGATTCCTTGGTGAGCAGGGTGGCGGCGAGGATGGGAAGGGACGCGTTTTTGGATCCGCTGATGCTGACGGATCCTTCGAGTTGGCTACCGCCGTGTACGATAAGTTTGTCCATGAATGCTGAAGGGGGGGCCGAATTTAAGCGCTTTCTGTTGGTTTGACAGCAAAAAGAAAACGCTCCGTGCCGGTGAGATCTTTCACGAGCTGGATGGAGTCGAGTCCGGCTGACTCCGCCATGCTCTGCAGGGCAGGACCCTGGCCGATGCCATATTCCAGGGCCACAACCCCTCCCGGGCGGAGCCAGGGTCCGCAGGCAAGGAGGAGACGCTCCATGATCTCGGTGCCGACCTCACCACCGAGCAGGGCCATCTCGGGATCCTTCCGCACTTCGCGGCTCAGATCGGTGATTTCCGAGGCCGGAATGTAGGGGAGGTTGGCGACGATGAGGTCGAAACGTTCGCTCAGCGCCGGTTCACCCAAGCCGGAGAACAGATCGCTCCGGACAAATTCCACGACAGGCGGCCCCAAGCCAAGGAGTGCGGCATTCTCCCGGGCCAGTTCCAGGGCATCGGGGGAAAGGTCCGCGAGCACACCGGTGGCACCGACGGACTGCCAGCGGTCGAGCAGAGTAAGGCCAATGACGCCGGATCCCGTTCCCACGTCGAGCAACCGGAGCCCCTGGGGCCAGCCGGCGCGTCGCATCAGTCGGTCACAAAGCTCCTCCGTCTCCGGCCGGGGGATCAAAGCCCGGGCATCGGTGTTGAATTCGCGCCCGAGGAACTCGACCGTTCCAAGAAGATGCTGCAACGGATCCCCCTTGCCGCGACGTTTCACCAAATCTCGGAGGCGCTCCAAAACCGGCTCATCGAGTTCCCGGTCGAAATCCAGATACAGCTGCATGCGATCGCACTTGAGCGCGTGGGCCAGCATGAGCTGCATGTTGAGACGCGCCTCCTCGATCCCATGGCGAACGAGGTAGTCAGTGCCCTTCTGCAGGGTGTCGAGAACAGTGGCCATGAGGAAGATGAGACAGATCAGGAAACGGAGGGAATCGTCCACACCTGCCGGTCCTTGCAAAACAGAACCCCAACCGGGCGGCGCCCAATCTTCCTTGGCCCCGCGTCGAATTCAATCACAGATTCCCTCCCGCTCACCAACCGGCACCTTTGGCCAGCGTGCGGACGCGGCAGAGATACATGTCGGCGGTCAGGTACAGCGTGGACCCATCGTCGCCCCAGGCGCAGTTGGCGGTGCGCTCCCCGGTCTGGATCCGGCCGAGGAGTTTGCCGGCCGGGGTGAAAATGAAAACTCCGCCGGGACCTGTGGCCCAGACATTCCCCTGCGAGTCCACCTTCATCCCGTCCGGCAGTCCGGGCTCCCCTTTCTTGGCATGCTCCGTGGCGTCGTGGAAGAGGCGGCTCTCGCCGAGCGTGCCATCCTCCTTCACCGGGAAAGCCTTCCACAAGGCGGCGTCGGGATCGGACTGGGCGACATAGAGGGTCTTCAGATCCGGAGAAAAAGCAATGCCGTTGGGCCGGGTCATTTCCTTGGTCAGAAGGGTCAGTTTGCCATCCTTGCCAAGGCGGTAGACTCCGCAGAAATCGAGCTCACGCCGGGGGTCGTCCCAACGCTGGGGAAGACCGTAGGGAGGATCGGTAAAATAGAGATCCCCATTGGGATGGTAGCAGGCGTCGTTGGGACTGTTGAGCCGTTTCCCTTCGTAGTTGTCGACCAGCGTGCGCTTGCCCCCGTCCTTGGTGAGCACCGAGAGGCGCCGGTCACCGTGCTCGCAGGCCACCAACTGGCCTTTGGGATCGAGCAGCAGGCCGTTGCAACCGGGTTCTTCCCCGTATTCGCCCGGGCCGGTGAAGCCGGACGGCTTGAGGAAAAGACTGACCCCGGTGCCTTCGTCCCAGCGCATGATGGAATTCTTCGGGATGTCGGAGAAAAGAATGTGTCCGCCGTTGGGCCCCTCATCCTTGACCCAGACCGGGCCTTCCGCCCAGACAAAGCCGGAGGAAAGCACCTCGATTTTCGCATCCTTTGGCAAAAGCGCATCCAAGGCGGGATCCAACCGCTCGATCTGTCCGAGCACGGGAAAGTTTTTGGTATCCTGACCCCGGCCGGTCGGAGCGGACAGGACAAGTAAGCAGGAGAAAAGAAGGACCAATGGGGAGATCTTCATGAAAATGAGAGGAGGTTTGACAACAATCCGCGCATTGTGGACCCTGCGCCATCCCCTTGGCAAGATGGAATATGCGCCAGGATTGGCGGACGTGCCGGACCGATCCGGAGGGACGAAGAAACCCTTGGCCCATCACGGCAACTGACGGACCTGGATGGAACGGTAGAGCGTGGTTGAGCCTCCGGCTTGCAGGGCAAACGTGCCACCCGACAAGAGACGTCCCGCAAGGTTGGCCGGGCGGACCACGTCATCGGGTTCTGTGTAATCAACGATGACCTGTCCATTGATACCGGTTTGGATCCGCTTCCCAACGACACGGATGGACAGGGTGAACCATTGATGGTCCCCCACCACTGCCACCGGATGGTCGACGATCCCCCACAAGCCGCCACTTCTGGAAGGTCTGGCCGATGGCGGAGTCCCCGGAGGATCCGTGTTGCTGATCTGTACCTCGTACCCTGCCAAGGGAAATCCCTCTGGCTGCCAGCGGGTATGAAAATAGCCCCCCGAATTGGCCCCGGGGAAAGTCATCACCTCGGCACTGAATTCAAAGTTCGTGAATGTTCCACGCTGCACCGGACCGGTGTAATAAAGATGAGATCGGCGGCCTTCTGCCACGATTGCCCCGTTCTCAACCTTGAACGATTCAGGCGACTCCCCGGCCTGCCAGCCTTCCAGTGTCCGACCGTCAAAAAGTGACTGCCAGGCTTCGGTTTCCGTTCGGGGAGGCACCGGTGGGCTGGTCTGAGTGGGCGGATTCACGCCTCCCTGCGGTATCACGGGGACCTGACCGGTCAATTCCACGGCCATGACCTTCCAGAGTCCCCCCTCCTTCACGAGTCGGGCTCGGAAGGGCGATTGGCGTCCGGAAGAATCGGTCACCAGACCACCCAGAGTGGCCACCCCATTCTCGATGGATCGTTCCTCAAAACTGCTTGAGGCAACATCGCGCAAAACCGGATAGGAAGAGACAAACGTCTGATACTGCTGCCAGGAGGTGACCGACCGGAAGCCGGCGGACGTGTTTTGGTAGGCTTTCTCGATTTCGCCATGTTTCAGCATCTGGAAATGGTCCTCGATGGCATCGACTGCTCCCGAGGTCAGAGAGAACGACAACGCGATGACGATCCCCAAACCCAGAACGCAGAGGAGGACAAGGGATCCTCCCACGATGCCCGCCAGCGCGCATCCGGAGAGCTTTTGCCGCCCGGCGGTGCCCCCGGCCGGCGAGGTCGGTCGGGAAGCCTGCGGAGACTCGACCGGGAGCCGCGTTCCGGAAGTTCCGGATACCTCCACCCGGGGAGAGGCATGCTCAAGAGGATGGCCGCAGGAGGGACAGAACTTGTCCCCGCTATGGACGTTGACTCCACAGTTGGCGCAGAAAGGCATGGCTCGGGAGGTGAATCATTCGTTGAGAAGCATGGAGAGCCGGGAGCACCCGTCAAGCCGATGGTGCGGGCTGCTTTAAACAGTCATTCTCTCTTTCGATTCTACAGAAATCCCGGCCACGATCAAGTCCGGTCAGGAGAGCCTGAGCCACTCCCGGAAAGCTGGTGATTTCCTGATGCAGCCGTTTCTGTCGCGAACCACTGGGTCAGAAGGAAGGAATCCTTGAAGAATCCCAACTTCAGTGGTTGAGAATTTTCTTGGCGAGCGGCAGCACCGGATCACCCAAGGCCTCCATTTGAGCCAGAATACGGCCATCCAGATCTGCCACCACACGAGCCACCTCGGGACTTGTCTCCGCGATCAGATTCGTCGTCTCTTCAGGATCAACCGCCAGATGATAGAGTTCGTCGCGGCCTTCATTGTTGAAATCGCGGATCAGCTTCCACTCCGGTGTCCGGTACATCCGCATGTGGGTTTTCGACTGATGCTTGGTGGAGTATTCGGCGTAAAAATCATCATCCCAGTCCCCAACCGCCCCCCGGAGCAAGGGGGTCAGGTCACGCCCCCGGACCACCGCCCCGGAAGGCACGGCGGCTCCCGAAAGCCCTGCGAAAGTGGGCAGCCAATCGAGGTGGGAAACGGTGTGCGCGTTCACCGTGCCGGAGGCGATGACTCCCGGCCACCGCATGATCAAGGGAATATGGACAGAGGTGTCGAACATGTTGGGCCGCTGCCCCGAGGGAATGTTGGCGGTGGCGGGAGGCAGGGCCTCCTTTTTAAGAAGCCAGTGACCGTTGCCTTTGTGCCAGATGCCGTGGTGCCCCATGTTGTAACCATGGTCCGAGGTGTAGATGACCAACGTGTTTTTCCGCAGCTGCAACGCTTCGAGGGTGTCGAGGAGATGCCCGAGGTTGCGGTCGATCGCGGCGACTGACGCGAGGTATTCACGGGTCATTTTCTTGGTTCGTCCCACATCGAGCCCCGGATAGTCGGGATTGGGAATCTCGGGATTGTCGAGATGCTTCACCTGGTCCCAGTCTTCGTCCGGCACGGGCAGGTAGGACGCATGGGGTTCGCGGAAGTGCACACTCACGGCGAACGGCTTGGCGGCATCGTGGGCCTTGAGCCAGCCGATGGCCTCGTCGGCGACGATGTCGACAATGAATCCTTCATGCTTTGCCGTGACCCCATCCTTCTCCAGGATGGGATTTTTCGGGGAATTGCCGCCCCCCCGGAAGCCCATGAAAGTGCTGTATCCCCGCTGGGTGGGATGCTGTGAATCGAGGTCTCCGAGGTGCCATTTGCCAAACAGGGCGGTGTCATAGCCGGCCTGCTGAAGGAGACGGGGCCAAGTCATGACCTCATTGGATAGGCCGAGATCTTTGTCCGCCTTGGGATTGAGCCAGTCCGTGATCCCGAGCTCGGAGCCGTAGCGGCTCGTCATCAGGCTGGCACGGGCCGGACTGCAGACGGGAGTCGGGGTGAACGCGTTGGTGAAGCGGGCCCCTTCCGACGCCAGCCGGTCCATGTTCGGGGTGTGCGCCTGGGCATAACCGGAAGCGTGCAGCGCCCAGGGCGCCTGGTCATCCGCCATGATGAAAAGGATGTTCGGACGATCAGGCGCCGCCGTGAGGTGGGCCGGAAGAGCCAGCCCGACCGCCAGAAGAGGGAGGAGGAATTTCATGCGCAAGCAGTCTGCCCCCATCCTTCCCGTGCCGCAAGCACGCGCTCACGCCGCACGCACCGTTGCCGCTCCGAATAGCGTTGTGCGGCGCTACTCGGCCGCCGTGGTCTTCGTTCCTTCCAGCCGGGCCGTGCGCTCCACCAATTCCTTGTGGAAGTGAAGCGCATCGGGCTCCTCGCCGGCCTCCTGGGTGCGGCCCCAATAGGCAGTGAAGGTTTCCCCTTCGTGCCGGTCCTTGACGAAGTCGACGAGCAAGCCACGGATCACTTCGGGGATCTCATGAAACTCCACCGTCCGCCGGAACAAACCGGCGAGGCGGTCCCCGGCGCAGGAACCACCGACATACATGGCGTACTTCTTCGGAGCCCGTCCGACGAAGGCAATATCGGCATTGTAGGGACGGGCGCAGCCATTCGGACAGCCGGTCATGCGGATCAGGAGCGGCTCGCGCTCCAAGCCGAGATCATGGAGCACGCGGTCGACATCATCCAGCAGTCCGGTGAAAACTCGCTCACTCTCCGCCAGGGAGAGACCACAGGTGGGCAGCGCGACGCAGGCGTGGCCGGTCTTGCGAGCCTCGGTGTAAGCTTCATCGTTCGGGAAGAGATGCTGCGCGAAAAGGGCATCAATGGCTGCTTTTTCACTTTCGGCGACATCACACAGGATCAGGTTGGCATTCGGGGTCACGACATAAGGTTTCCCAAACTGCTCAGCCGCTTCCCGGAATGCGGTGCGGAACCGGGTCCCCCCCTCGACATCAAGGATGCGCCCCTGGGGAACGTGAAAGCCGCGGAACCAGTTGCCGTCGCCCTGCTCGTGCCAGCCGAGGCGGTCTCCCACGGTGGTGAAGCGAACCTCCCGGACGGGGGCCAGGGTGACACCCGGAAGCTTCTCGGCGACGCGGTCACGGAACCACTCAATCCCCTGCCCGGCGACTACGTATTTGAGACGGGACAGCTTGCGATCGGTGCGGTTGCCATGTTCACGCTGCACCTGGACGACCGCTTTGACCACGGCGAGGACATCGGCCCGGGCGGCATAGCAGAGTGGCTTGGCGAGATGGGGCCGAGTGTGCTCCATGTTGTGTGTCATGCCGAAACCGCCTCCAACCCAAATGGAATATCCTTCCACGGCATCGCCCGCGGCATTGACGTGCGGCACCATGCCCACATCCTGGGAGAAAATATCGACATCGTTGCGCGGCGGCACGGCCATGCCGATCTTGAATTTGCGGGGCAGATAGGTTTCCCCGTAGATCTCGTCAGGCTCGGCCTTTCCGGAACTAAGCTCGAGTTTCTCCCCGTCGAGCCAGATTTCGCTGTAGGCGGAGGACCTGGGAAGAAACACCGCGCTCATTTCCTCGGCGAGGGCCTGACAGTCGCGGTGGGCCACATCGTGAATGGGAGAGGCCGGCCCCATGGTGTTGCGGACCACGTCGCCACAGGCTCCCCAGGTCGTCAGACCGGATTCACAAATGCCCGCGATGACCTCCTTGAGGTCGCCTTTGAACACGCCATGGAACTGGATCCCCTGCCGGGTCGTCAGGCGCAGGGTGCCGTTGGCGACGTCTCCCGCGAGGCGGTCGTGCATCAGGTATTGAGCGGCATTGATACGTCCGCCGGGCATTTTGCTCCGAATCATGAAGGACCAAAGCTTGTCGAGCTTCTGCTTGCGGCGCTCCGCCCGGATATCACGATCATCCTGCTGGTAGCTGCCGTGGAACTTGAGCAACTGGTACTCTTCGTCGCTGAAATGGGTGGCCTCGGACTGCAGGGTCTCGGCAAGTGTGCCGCGGAGGCCGATGCTGGAAATCTTGATCTCTTCTACCGACTGGTTGCTCATGGTGGACGTTTTTCTGGGAAATTAGGGCGGCAGGTGTTACCCGAAGATCCGCCCAGGAGCAACCCGTAATCCACTTTTTGGCAGTGCGCAAGTCAAAAACCCTTATTTTCTATCGGGAAAGTAGAGTATTGCTCGGGAAGAGCTTGGCAAGAGGGCAGGGAACCCGGACCGGGCGGAAACTCAGGGACGCCGGGACCGTGGTTCTGAAAGCAGCTGACCGATCGCTTTGACCATGTCCATCAGGTCATCCGGCTTGCGGAAAAACCCATCGGCGCCGGCCGCCAGCGCTGCTTCCGGCATGCTTTCTTCGACATTTCCCGTCGCGATGAATACCGGAAGGTCTGCCGCGGCGGGCAACCTCCCCTGGCGGAGATGACGGAGCGTCTCCAGACCGGAGAGACCCGGCATTTCCAGGTCCAGAACGATTAAATCGGGCAGCGGCAACCGTTCCAAGCGCGCCAGGGCACTCTCCCCATCGGGAACCGTCTCGGCGATATAGCCCACGGATTGGAGCAGGCGGGCCAGGAGGAGGCGATTCACCTCCAAGTCATCGACCACGAGAACCGAAAAAGCATTGCTCCGGAGAGAACTTTGCAGCCCTTCGGATCGTTCAACACCTGATTTCAGTGGGTATGGCATTCTCTCGATGATCTTCCTTTGGACGCCAATTTTACTGAATCCTTCGGAATTACAAATGGTTTGAATCTGCTTAACAAAACCGGCTCGTAGCCGCCAAATTTTTAAGCACTCATCGGCGAAATTACGGAATTTCCATGATGAATCAAGATTCGAATTATGAAACTTATTTCGTCATGTCCCCGGGTTTTTCCGCTACCCCACCACTTCCTTCCGGAGGTCCCTGAGCACCCGCAACTCGCCCCAGTCCCCTCCCCTCATTTTGCGCGCCCCGGACGATCGCTTCGGCCCGAATCGCCAGCGGGGCGCTTCAAGCGTATACGTCGTAAAAAGAGCACCTCGGTGACGCGGCGGCCTCGGCGCGATCCGTCGCATGGATTACCGACGGCTTGGCCGGCGTGAGGTCGGCGATCTGCTCCGGGGTGCTGGCCGGCGACAGCCGACGGATCACCTCGGCCAGGTAGATCTCTGGATCGAGATCGTGCACGGCGCAGTTGGCTAAGAGGGTGTAGACCAACGCGGTGCTCGCACCCGCCTCGGCGTTTCCGATAAACAGTAAACGTCACGCATGGCCCCTTTTGAAGTTGGTGGCAGCATAGAGGCGATAGCTCGACAAGTATAGCCTCTATGAGCAAAGGAGCGATCATCTTGAAGAGCGACGCGGGCGGGCGCGTATTGGTGCCGGTGGAACGTCAGGTGGAACTGGTGCGCGAGTTCGAACGCAGCAGGCTGTCCGGACCCTGGTTTGCGGAGATTGCGGGCGTGAAGTATCAGACCTTCGCGGTCTGGCGTCACAAACATGGAACCCAGGCGCGGGACGCGGCGGCCGCGGGCGGTTCCCCCGCCTCCACGGGAGGCATCGTGGCTGGAGGCCGGTGCCGGACCAGCCATCACCGTCCGTCTCCAGGGAGGCGCGACGGTGGATCTGATCCATCCAGGCCAGCCAGCTTTCGCGGCGCAGTTGATCAGGGCCATTGGCACGACCTCATGCTGAGTTTCGCCGGCAGCTTGAAGGTCTCTACCTCTCTCGAGCCGTTGGACAGTATACGTCACTTCCAGACCCGTTGAAGAACAATTACCCAGGCTCTGCAGGTGGCCTCAGAGGCGCGTTTGGAAGAAGGCGATCGAGCTTCACGGTGCCTTCTGCTTCGTGATCGTGAGGTCATCGAGGTAGATCCAGTTGTCGGTCGCGATGTCGGGGTGGCGGTACATGCCCAGCTTCAAGTAGTGCTGGTAGTCGTTGTGCATATTGGGACCTTCCAACACAGTGACGGGTTTGGAAAGGTCGCCGAAATAGAAGCTGGCTTTCCCGTCGGCGTTCTGTGACCAGTGAATTTCGAGGGCGACACTCTGCCAGATGCCGGGCTCGATGAAATACGGCCCGCGTTGTTGGGATTGATCCAGACCGTAGGCGATGCCGATGGCGAGTTTGCCTTGCAACTCCCCGATACTGACCAAGATCGGCGGACTTTTGGCGGCGAAGCCGTCCCAGGTCTCGCCGCGGTTTTGGTTCGGCTGATCATGCAGCTGGCCGATGATCCACCAGCGGTTTTTGGGCGCATCGGACTGGAAGCCATCCGGCACCTTAAACCGCCAAGCATAGCGCACCGTGTCGCCAGACCGGAATGGGTAGTCGATGCTGACCTCCGCGCGCACGCCCCCGTTGAGCTTCTTTGGTGCGGGAAGAAGATGGAGGCCAAGGTGCTGCCTCGTTCCTTCCCCCAAAACGGCGATATTTTCGAGAGTCGCCACCTCGACATGCGCGAACTCCAGCAGGGACTCCGGCATGATGCATCGAAGGTAACTGAGTTCCCTCTCACGAACTTGGGGTTCAGCGGCCTTGCTACCAACGGATCCGAATACCGCGACAAGGAGAAGGGAGATGCGATTCATTGGCGGACACATTTCGCGGGCTTCCTGGCAACTGACTGACAAAGGCAGGGCGGGATAGCGCCCCTGTTGAGGAGCGCTCCGAAGTGGTCGGAGCGCCAGAAGTTCTGTGGATCGGCGGCGGTGATGAGTTGGAGTCCGGAAATTGCGATTGCGCGATGACAACTGTGGCAAAGGTTCTCTTTGGCGATGGAATCACAGACGACCAGCGTGTGACCAAGACTATCGTCGGGGAACTGCGGGTCGAGGATTGTGAAGGATACTCCCACGGGGCGCCCGGCGTCGAGTTCGATCTTCCACATATCCGTGGCTTTGAAAAATCCATCAGCATCGGGTGTGAAGGCGATGAGTGCCATTCGGACCAGTCACTATCCTTTCCTTCCCCAAACAGCGACACCTCTTCGGCTGAGCCTCAATCTTGAAGATGATCTCAGTCGGTATTGTGTGAAGCCTTCCAAGCAACATTAATCTTAGCAACCACTCTTTCCTTATTCTTCCCGCGCTTTGCGAAAACATGCATAAACCATTCGCGAAGAATCCGAGCAATCGCCCCAGAAGTTGGATCAACGATAAGGATTTGAGATTCAGTACTCAACGCCCTAGATAAGTAATCCGACAAGGCTGGTTCCTCAAATCCTTCAGAAGAGGCTTTTAAAACTGGCGACAATTTCAACCAACCAGCCATGGCTTTGGGACTACTTTCCAACTCAAAACTGCGAAACCGGGCTTGGGGATTCGACTCAGGGCATTCCTTGACTCCACCAATGGATGCGGATCCAAAATCAAAAATCAAAAAAAATTGATCTCCTCAGCCTTACGGCCACTCGCCTTGAAAGCGCCAATAGCCAAGCAGAAGGTTAATAAAGACGGTAATTTGCGAACATGCTTCAGAAAATTCTTAATGAGCTGTTCCAGTATTTTCCAGCGCCCTGGAGAACGTGACTTATTTCATCCCATCTCCGGCCTTGGCCAGGATGGCGGCGGCAATGGTGTCGACACTCGCGAGCATGGCTTTGGCGGTCTCAGCATCCGGAGTCTTGAGCTGGAAATGCTTATCCAAGGCGACCACCAGTTGCAAGGCATCCACTGAGTCCAGACCGAGCCCATCCGGTGAGAAGAGCAGGGTCGAATCCCCAATTTCCTCAAGGCTCTGCCGGAGCATCAGCTCCTCGATGAGTACTTCTTTGATACGTTGCTTCAGGGCTGCGGGGTCTTCGGCCATGGATGGGATTGTCAGTAGAATTTCGGCTGTAGTTCAGAATACCACGCCGATTTGACGTCGGTTATCAGAAAATTCCGCCATCTATTTTCAACACCGCCCCCGAAATGTAGGAAGCGGCCTCACTGGCGAGGAAATCCACCGCCGCCGCCACCTCCCCGGGCCGGCCAAAACGACGCATGGGAATGCCCGCTTCGAGGCGCCGCCGCGTGTCATCGTCGAGCGCCTCCAGTGCCCCGGTGTCGATATAGCCGGGACAGACGGCATTCACCGTGATTCCCGCCCGGGCGACTTCCTTGGCGAGCGACTGGGTCAAAGCCAGAACGCCGGCCTTGGCGGCCGCGTAATTCGTCTGCCCCGGGGGCGCCAGCAGCGCACTGAGGGAGGACACATTGACGATCCGACCATGGCGCTGCCCCATCATGGTGCGCACCACCGCCTGGCAGCCATGGAACACACTGTCGAGGTTTCCCGAAACCACTCCGGACCACGTTTCCACCGCCATGGTCCCGAGCAGCGCGTCTTGGTGAAACCCGGCCGCTTGAACCAGAATGTCGAGCCGACCATGCCGTTCCACGATGGAGGAAACCGCAGCCTGCCAATCTCCCGGCTGCGTCACATCCAATGGCTGAAGCCAGGCCCGGTCTCCCTGCTCGCGGACAATTTCGCCGGCCACCGCAGTGCTTGAATGAATCCCCAGAGCCACATGGGTGGCAGTCCCCCGAGCCAGCAACTGTCGCGCCACCGCGGCCCCGATGCCACCATTGGCCCCGGTGACCAGAGCAACGCGGGGTGATGCAGAAGAAGCCGACATGAGGGGTTCTTAATGGAATTTTGGCGGGAATCCAGAGAGAAAATCGGAATCCCGGGCTGATCGCAGGAGGGGAAGTTCAAGGAAAGCGGATCAGCCGGGCCCCTGCCGCCGCGCCATTCTCTCCTGAAGCGCTGACCAGTGCCTCGGAAACTGACCGTTCCGGATCGGCCAAGAAGGATGCCGCGATGACTGACTGCCAGGCAGTGGCGGCGGCAAAGCCGTTGCCAAGGACCTGCCTCACGGAGATCCGGGCCCCCTGCCAATCGGCCCAGACGGTTGACTCTGCCGCATCGCGGGAGGCATGGCCGGTCCTGCCATCGCAGAGCAACCGACCGGGGCCTTCCGGCAGCATCACCTCAAGATCCTCTCGGACGGCGGCAAGAGCGTCCTCCCGAGCCCCCCGTGCCGAAAAGGTTTGAACGTCGGCGAGGCGGTCCAATACCACCCGGGGAGGGGATGCCCCAGCCGCGCTGCGTTCCAGGTAAAGCGCCCCCGCCCCCTCGGCACACGGAGTGCTGTCGTCAAACCACCGGGCCCCCTCAGCGGTCAACCAATCGCCTTCCTCCGCCCCGCAGACGAGACAACCGTCCACTTCTCTCCTCAACAAAAGACGTGCCGCAGTCTCCAGGGCAGCGACAAATTGGGAGGAGTCCCCCAGCAGGGTGTGGTTTGCCGAGGTGCTTCCAAGGATCGCCCCCAAATGGCTGGAGGGGGCATTGAACACAGTTTCGGGAAACAAAATGGGACTCGCGTGGGCAGGATCGCGCAAGACTTCGGCAAAAAAGCGACGAGAAAAGTCCACGCAGCCGTTCACGGTGGTGAAAAGAATCCCGAGCCGCCAGTCCCCGCGGCGCACGCTCTCCGCCCGTCCGCTTTGGTCGAGCGCCTCCAGGGCGGCGTGCGCGGCAAACCGCCCGATCGCGCTGGCCCTCCTCAGGCGGGGTTCCCGCCACAGATCGGGCACTCCGTCTGGAGCCGGAACGCGACGCAAGAGGGCTGGCCGGGATTGTCCCTCGCGGAGACAAGGCTCCGGTGGCGGAACCACGCCGCCCGGTCCGACCGCATGGAGGAGCGGCGCGGCGCCCCAGCCGGCGGGAGAAACGGCCCCCCAGCCGGCGATCACAATGGGAGATACCGGGAGGTTCACAGGGCGGAGAAAACAAGGGTGGCGTTGGCCCCCCCGAAGCCAAACGAGTTGGTGAGGACATGCCGGAGAGTTTTTTCCCGGGGTGAGCGGACGAAATCAAACATGCAAACCGGATCGGGGGTTTCCACGGTGGTTGTCGGGGGGAGGAACTGTTCCTTCATCGCGATCAAGCAGATCGCGGCTTCCACGGCTCCGGCCCCACCCAGGAGATGTCCTATCGAGGCCTTTGTTGAGCTGACCGCGATGCCACCGACCCCGGAGCCGGCCCAGCGCTGGATGGCGCGACCTTCGGCAATGTCATTGAGCGGGGTGCCGGTGCCGTGGCTGTTGACATAATCGATGGCCAGGGGAGACACCCCGGCTTCCCGGCAGGCGGCATTCATGGAAGCAAGGGCGGCATCGCCCTCCGGATGAGGCTGGGTGAGATGATGCCGGTCTGTGGAAACGCCATAACCGGTGATCTCCGCCAAGATCGGGGCCCCTCTGCGGCGGGCGGAGCGGAGTGTTTCCAGGGTCAGCAGAGCCGCCCCCTCCCCCAGGGCGAGACCGTCGCGTCCTGCGTCGAACGGCCGGGGAGGCAGGGTGGTGGTGAGAGCCTGCAGCGAGTCAAAGCCCGCGAATACCAACAGGCTCAGCGCGTCATATCCCCCGCAAAGCGCCCGTTCCCAGGGTCCTTCCTGCAACAGGCGAAATCCCTGCCCGATGGCATTGGCTCCGGAAGCACAGGCGTTGGCCACCAGGCTGACCGGCCCGTTG
The DNA here is from genome assembly GCA_024233005.1 of Akkermansiaceae bacterium. Classification (GTDB taxonomy): domain Bacteria; phylum Verrucomicrobiota; class Verrucomicrobiia; order Verrucomicrobiales; family DEV007; genus JACKQE01. The sequence goes on from JACKQE010000012.1 coordinate 31,818, forward strand.
AAATCGAGAGCCTCGAGCAGGTGGGCCGCTTGGCGGTGAGTCTGGTAAAGGTGCACCCGCCGGGCCTGTCCCCGTCGGACTGGCGGGGTGGCTGTGGCAAGACGGTAGTAGGCTTCTCCCTCGCTCATGGCACCGGCCGAGGTGCCCAGGCAAAGTGGAATGGACTCGCCTCCCGGCACATCATCCCATCCGGCGGCATCCCAGGCTTCCCGACCGGCATGAATGAGGAACCGGCTGGCCCGATCAAGTCGCGAGGCGATCTTCTCCCGAAGCGCGTGGCGGGGCAACCTGGACGGCAAGGTCAATTCCCCGGCTTCATGAACGCGCTGGCCCGTGGTGTCGAACAGCGTGATCCGGCGGAAAGCGGTCCGGCCGGATTGGAAGGCGTCCGCATTGGCCCGCCATCCCTGCCCTGCGGAAGTGATCACCCCCACACCAGTGACAACAACGCGGCGCCGGTCGGATACAAAGAGCGCGGGAAGGAAAGCCATGGTTCTGCCTCAACTAAGCGCCCCACCTCATCATTGCAACCTCCCACTCGACAGGCTTGACGGTGCTGGCCCAAGCTCTATGCTGCGTGAGATGTTCAAAGTCAGATCCAAAATGAGCTCGAACAGGCCCAGGGGAGGCCTCGCCATGATCCTGTTTGGGCTGCCCTTTTGCCTGCCGGGACTGGCCCTGTTTGGGGTGGCTCTGCTCATGAATGCGAACATTCAGCGCTATCGGCACTGGCAGGAGACCACGGCAACCCTGATACCGCCCCCCGCGGAGGCGAACGAAGGGGAGAAGCCCTCCCGGCGGGACGAGAATAGTTTTGAGGGCCTCACCTACCGCTACCAATGGCTGGGACGCAGTTACGTGGGCACTACGGTGAATGCCGCATTTGAAATGCGGGATTCCAATGACCCAACCCTGCCCAGACTGCGCCAGCAATGGAATCGCGAATCCTCCGTGCCAGCCTGGGTTAATCCCTCCAACCCCCGCGAGGCCATCCTGATCCGTCCCCACGCCACCTTTGCCGCCCTCTTTCTCCTGATTTTTGTCTATTCCCACGGACTCTCCGGTGCCATCATGATTGTGGGCAGTGCCAAGTCGCTTCTGAAAAACCGCCGCAGGAAACGAAACTCTCCGGAAATTCCCTGGCTTTGCCGCGCTGAGACCGGATCGTCCCATCTTGTGTGGACCTATGTCGCGCTCACTTACACCGGAGTGGCGGGTTGGATGGCTCTGCTGAAAATCACCGATCCGATCGGACCCATGTGGACCAAGGGTATTTGCGTCGCCCTGCTCGTTCCCGTCCCGTTCCTGCTCCGGCAAATGTTCCGATCCTGGGCCCGCTATGTCAGGGCCCGGAAGATCAAGCTCCAGCTTCCCTCCGATGGTCTGGTGCCGGGGGAGAAAGTGGTCATCGCAGCCACCGGGTTGCCGGTCTCCCGCGATCCAGCAGCCCACCAGTCGGCCTTGTTCGTGGGAGACCTTGCCCATCCCTTTCCTCTCCATGCGGTGCAGGCTGATGAAAGTGGCCGTCCAATAGTGTGGGAAGCCTCCTTGACCCTTCCCAAGAGGGATCGGCCGTCCACCCGTGCCTCCTCCGAAGACGACGATTCCGGTTCGATCCCGCTATTGGAAAACCAATGGGAAGTCCGCTGCGAAAACCTTGCCTGCCCCGGCGAGGTACTGGCGCGGTTCGAACTACCCGCGGCAGTGAAGGCGAGATGATGAAAGATCCGAGGATCGCTTCCGTATCTTTCTCATGTCCAACCCGCACGTTTTCCGCATGATGTCACGTTTCCCCGGTCCTTGGCAGATTGGTTTTGGCCTGCTGGTGCTGGCCTTTTCGGCGGGAGGCTGGTGGTTGCGTTTCTCAGCCGCCCAGGCAGAAGCCGTCCCGACGAAGGATTTTTTTGACGCACTGGCCAACGCGGCCACTGCGCAAACCCGGCAGACCGTGCGCTACGATCCCAGCTACGTGGTCATCCCCTACCCCGGAGGCGACGTCCCGGCTGAGACGGGCGTCTGCTCCGATGTCGTGGTGCGCGCCTACCGCCATCTCGGGACGGATCTCCAGGAACGAGTGCACAGGGACATGAAGGCGAATTTTTCAGCCTACCCGGCATTCTGGGGACTAAAAAAGACCGATCCCAACATCGACCATCGCCGGGTGCCCAATCTGCAGACTTTTTTCAAACGTCACGGCGGCGCCCTCGCGATCACGGATCGGCACAACGATTACCGAGTGGGAGACCTGGTCGCCTGGGATCTCAATGGGAACGGGCTCTGGCACATTGGCATTGTCACCGGAGAGGATCGTTTCGTGCACAATATCGGCGCCGGTCCCGAAGTCTCGACGGGACTGTTCACCTGGAAAGTGGTGGGACACTACCGCTGGCAACCCTCGCCAGAGAAAGCGCCCTGATCTGGGATCCGGCTCAAGGCTTCGCGACGGCCGGCGCCCAAAGCCAGCGCAAGGACTGGGGCAGGATGGCCCCGGCGTGCTTGCCATTGTGGCCGCCTTCTCCGAACTCGAATTTCACTTCATAGTTCATGAACCGCAGCGCGGCATCCATTTCCTGATTCGCCAGCGGCCAGTTGCCATGCTCGTTGTCGAGATCATTTCGCCCGTCCTGGAGAAAAACCCGGAGAGGCTTGCGCTCGGTTTTCCGAATCAGAAAAGGATAGGCGTTTCCTCCCCGAATGTTGGTGAAACTGCCGACCGCACTGAGCACTTTGCGGCACAGGTCGGGACGCTCCCAGGCCACGGTGAACGCGCAGATCCCGCCGCTGCTGATGCCACCGATGCCGCGCAGGGCGGGATCTTCGGTGAGGAGATACGATTTCCCGACCTCTGGCAGGATCTCGCTCTCGAGAAAGCGGGCGTAGTCCGCATTGAGGGTGTCATACTCCACACTCCGGTTGCTGGAAACCCCTTCGGGAGCCTTCCACCCTTGGGGCTCCTTCAACTCAGCCGCGAACCAACCGGGATTGATGAAGATTCCGATCGTGACCGGCATGGCCCCCTGGTGGATGAGATTGTCCAAGACCACCGGCACCCGGAAATCACCGTCCTCCTTCAGGTAGGTGTGCCCGTCCTGGAAAATCATCACCGCGGCGGGCTTGGCCTTGTTGTACTGCGCCGGAACATAAAGATGGTATTCCCGAATGGTGCCGGGAAACACGGTGCTCTTGAGGAGATGCTTGGTCACCGTTCCCCGGGGCACGCCCTCGTGTCTCAGGGAATCGGGCCCGTATTCGTAGGCCTCCGGAGGCGCATCGGCACCCCGGCTGGCAACGCAGAAGCAAAGTCCGGCCATCAGGGGCAGGAAACGGGGAATGGCAGAGTGTCGCATGAGAGAACAGACTAAGGCCGCCTTCGATCGGACGTCAACCGGTACGCTGCGCCGCAGTGACGCCTCCCTGTTCAAGGGTCCACCCAGCGACCATGCTCCTTGATGAGATCGACGAGACATTCCACCGCATGCTCCTCCGGCAGATTGAACTTCACCGCTTCCTTGCCGAGATAGAGATTGATCTTACCGGGAGCCCCGCCGACGTAGCCAAAATCAGCATCCGCCATCTCTCCCGGTCCGTTGACAATGCAGCCCATCACAGCAATCCGCAGGCCCTTGAGGTGACCCGTGGCGGCACGGACTTTCTGAGTGGTGGTCTGGAGATTGAACAGGGTCCGGCCACAACTCGGACACGCCACATAGTCGGTCTTGAAAATGCGAGTGCCGGCCGCCTGAAGAATGTTGTAGGCCAGTCGGACCGATTCTTCAGCTCCGGCCTGCCGACGCACCAGAACAGCATCCCCGATGCCGTCACAAAGGAGAGCCCCGAGCACGACGCTGGCACCCAGAAGGGCGTCGAGAGAGGACTGGGACTCCTCGGGATGCAGGGTGTCCTTGAGCAAAATCGGGTGGCGCGCTTCGATCCTGGCCGCGAGCAGACGGAAAGCGGCGAGCGGCGCTAGAGTGAGCCCATCCCTGACGGTGACGAGAACCGGACCCGGAGAAGCTTCCAGCTCCGCCAAGTCCACCGGGTCGCGCGGATCGATCGCCCGGATCGGGGCGGTCTCATGGATGATCTCAGGCTGACAGTCACCCAAGCGGGTCAGGTCGCCGCCTGCGAGGAGACGGTCCCAGACCGCACGGGGTACCGCGACGCGGACCAACTCTTCCCCTCCCACGCCGAGCCCTTGGATTTCAAGACGCTGCGAGCGACGTCGGGAATACACAAACGGATCCCACGGCACCGTCACCGGAGCCTCGGAAATGCGGTCACCTTGGGAGATCCCGTCGACCACGCGGAGCAATGCCCGCGCCACCGGGATCTCATGGATGGCGTCCTCGGTGAGGCTGACGCGGATGGTGTCCCCCAGCCCGTCGGCCAGAAGAGAACCGATCCCGATGGCACTTTTGATGCGGCCATCCTCGCCATCGCCGGCCTCGGTGACACCGAGATGAAGCGGGTAATTCCAGTCGGAACCTTCCGCCGCCAGGCGGGAGGCGAGGAGGCGGTAGGCGCCGATCATCACCTTGGGATTGCTCGATTTCATCGAGAAGGCGAACTGATGATACCCCAAAGAGCGGGCAATCCGGGCGAACTCCAGCGCGCTCTCCACCATGCCGTCCGGAGTGTCTCCATAGCGGTTCATGATCCGGTCGCTCAAGCTGCCATGATTGGTGCCAATGCGCATGGCGACTCCGCGTTCCTGGCAAAGACGGACCAGCGGGGAGAACTCCTCCACGATGCGGCCCAGCTCTTCGGCATACTGGTCGTCAGTGTAGTCCCGGATCTGGAATTTCTTTTTGTCCGCGTAGTTCCCGGGATTAACCCGCACTTTCTGCACCCATTTCGCGGCTTCGAGTGCGGCATCGGGTTTGAAATGGATGTCCGCCACCACCGGCACGTTGCTCCCCGCCGCCCGGATTCCGGCCACGATGTCCGCCAAATGCGAGGCTATCTGGCGTGTCTGCGCAGTGATCCGGACGATCTCACAGCCCACCCCGACGAGCTCCAGGGCCTCTGCGACACAGGCAGCGACATCCCTGGTGTCCGAGGTCAGCATGGACTGCACCCTCACGGGATGATCCCCGCCGAGGCCTACTCCTCCGGTGTCGACTTCCCGGCTGGCGCGGCGCACACGGTGAAACAGGTCCGGGCAATAAGCCGTCATGGCTGGCAAAGGACTGGGGATTTATTGGGGCGCCGGCGCCGAGACCGGAGGCGCGGTGGGAGCAGAGGGGACGGTTTCACCAGGCGCGTCCTTCAGCTTGGCCCTCTCTGCGGGGGAAAGAAATTTGGCTTCCCCGGAGCCTCCGCCCCCGAAATCTCCGATGTCCTTCAACACCAGAACAATCATCAGGCTGAAGAGCATGATCGCGAAACCGGATTGAATCCACTCGACCGGCTTACCGGTCAGCGGCCTTCCCCGCACCTTTTCGATGAGGGCCATGGTGATGTGACCTCCGTCCAGAACCGGGAGCGGCAGGAGGTTCAGCACCGCCAGATTCACATTGAGAATGACGCTGAACCAGAGCACCAGACGCCAGCCATCGGGGTGCTCGAAGAGCCGGTAATAGAGGCGCATGATGCCCACGGCGCTGGAAAGGTGGGTGGCCTTGACCTTTGACTTGGGCTGGAACATCGCTCCGAGAATGTTCGAGATGGAGCGCAGACTATCTTTGATCTGGGGCATCACGGCCACATTGTGATCCACCGTGGTGACGCCGTATTCATCCCACTTGATGCCGGTCTTGACGGAAGGCGGGATGGGAGTGCCGTCGCTTTGCTTGAACGTCCAGACATCGGGCAGCCGCGGAGTCATGGTCACGTCCACCTGTTTTTGGCCCCTTTCGATGCCGAATTTGATCGGAACCGAGCCTTTCGACTCGATGTAGTCCGAGACCTGCATGCTGGAGAGAATGGGGACGCCATCCATGCTGCGCAGGATGTCATTGGGTTGGAGACCGGCCTCGTCCGCCGGACTGTGGGGATAGACTTTGCCCACCATCGGCGCGTGGCGACCGGCCATCCCCGGAGACGGCAGGGGGGGCCTCGAAAAGACGAACTCCCGGACTTTCGCCAGCCACCCCGGCTTGGGCAGGGCCTTTTCAGCGGCTTTGTCTTCTTCCGATTTGGCCCAGCCTTTGCTCATGTCCAACACCAAAGAGAGCGGAGCGGCCTCACCGGGACGCTCGACTACCACATCAATGGTGTCTTTTTGGCTCGAAATGGCAAACCAGTCCACCGAATCGAGCATGCCATGAAAACGCAACACTTGCTGCCCGTCCATCGTCAGAATCTTGTCCCCGGGTTTGATCCCGGCCTGCTCCGCCGGGCTTCCTTTGCCGACATACCCGACTTCGGTGGTCGCAGCCCCGTCGCTGACCACTTTGCCGACCCAGGGCAAGGCCACGATGGCGGCAAAGAGCACCGCGAGTCCGAAACTGAACAAGGGACCGGCAAAAGCCACGATGATCTTGTCGAGAGGGGAGATCGGAGGGAGGACTTCCTGGGCCTCTTCATCGGTGAGGTTTTTCCCCTCCATGGCCTCCATGGGGGCCATCTGGGGCAAAGCGACAAAACCCCCGAATGGGATGCTGCCCAAGCCGTATTGGACTCCGTTGATGGTCTTTTTCCACAGCGGCTTGCCGAACCAGATCTGGAAGCGTTCGACCTTCAGCCCCCGCCACCGGGCGGCAAGGAAATGCCCCCATTCATGCACCACGATCATCAGGTTGAACACCATCAGAACCATGAACATGATCCCGAGAAAGCGGAGGGCGTTGAGCAAAAAATCCATGTGGGGAGGGGACGAAAAAAGCGTCTTTGGAGCAGTGGGAGTCGGAACGGAGCCCCCGGGACAGGTCACCCCACACTCGCGGGGCGGCGTCCCCGGGAGACAAACGCTGCGAAATCTACCATGTTTCGCGTCAAGCTCAAGCGTCCATGCAAGAACCGGGGGTGGGACAGGGCCATCTTCCCGGCGGCCCGAAACGCTTGCGGTAGTCGGCATGGAGGCTGAGGAGGTGCCAAGGCGTACCCCATCCCGGTGGCCACGGCGGTTTCCGGCAACTATTTTGTTACCCGAGCGACGCCGTCCGCGTTAAGAAGCGTGTGTGGAAACCATTCTCCAAAACCAGAGACACCTGTGATGGAGCCCCTCATGGATGTCAGCAGCTGCGTGCAGCGGGTGCAATCGGGCGATCTGGTGGCGGCGAATGGGCTGATCGACCATCTCAATCCACTGGTAAGGCGCATCGTCCGCAATCATCTGCCCCGGAGGGAGAGCGAGGAAGATCTGATGCAGGAGGTTTTCGTCAAGGTGCTGCAAAAGCTCGAAGGTTACCGCGAACGCCCTGGCATACCTTTCGAGCACTGGGTGTCACGCCTCGCGGTCCGCACGTGTCTCGATGCCCTGCGGGCGGAACGCTCCCGGCCGGAATGGCGTTGGGCCGACCTTGGGGAGGGATCCGAACAGTGGCTGGATTATCTGGTCCACCAAGCGGAACCACCTCCCGGGAGTTCGAGCCCGGATGCCCTCGCGGTGGTCTTGGAATTGCTCGCCCACCTCTCTCCTCCGGACCGGCTCGTCCTGACCCTGCTCGATCTGGAGGAGCGCTCCACCTTGGAGATCAGCCAACTCACGGGATGGACCCGGCCCATGGTCAAAATGCGGGCCATGCGCGCCCGACGCAAACTGCGGCAGGTAGCCCGGCAGGTGATGAAATCAGAATTTGAAGAACCGACATGAAACCATCCCCCACCTTTGAAGAACGCTGGAAGCGCCTGACCTCACGGGCTCGAAAGAGCATTCCGGATGACTTCCCGGAACTGCCGCCGGCTTTCCACACCCGTGTCCTCGCCCACTGGCAGGCGCAGCCCGTCGAGTCTTGGGAGGATCTCCTCGCCACCCTCGGAGGACGCGCCGTTTGGGCGGTCGTGGCCGTTTGCGCAATCGCCGCGGGTTTTGTCTTTTCAGATTTCCACGAGGCCCGGATCAGCCGGCCCGAGCTGGAACATGTGATCACCCTGGAGGCATGGATACCCTGATGATATCGCGCCGAATCAAAGCCGGCCTCTTGCTGACTCTGCTGGTGCTGGTCTGCGTGACCCTGGGCTTTTTGCTGGGGTTGGGGGTCGCCAAAGCCATCGCCAAAAAGAAGGACGACCCCGCTTTTTGGAACGAGGCCGCCCTGAGACACCTGGAAAAGCTCCATCCGGACGAGACCCAGCGGGAACGTTTCAAGGTGCTCGTCGGAGGAGCGGTGGATGAGTTGACGGTCGTGCGTCAGGAAACCATTTCCGATGTGCAACGGATCCTTACGCGCCTCCTCTCCGACATCGACAAAGAACTGAGTCCGGAACAGCATGAAATGTTTTCCAAGATGAAGCCGAAGCCTTCCGACCTGTCGCTGGACGTGCTGCAAAAGACCGGCCCACCAAATCAACAACCGCCTGACAGGCCTTCCCACTGAAAAGTTGTTACCGGGTTCGGTAGCCCGGCGTTGTATCCCTCCACAAACCGCGCCTTCAACCCAACGCGGTCGCTCTTGTCCAACCATGTTATTCTCAACTGTTCTGATGTGGCTGCTGATCGCAGTCGGTTTCGTGATCGCACTCCCCGCCCTGTGGCTCTTGTCTCAGGCGCTGTGGCCGGCCTCAGCAGGTCGGGCCCGGGATGCCGCCGCGGGCGGAATGTTCCGGCTGTTCCTGATCGGGCTCGTTCCCGTTTTTCTGGGAGGCCTTTTGGTCACCTTTCTGGCCAAGGCGCTGCACAATGGATTCCTTGCCGCCCTGGTCGCCGGCATCCTTCTGACATGGGGGTTTCTCGGGGCCGGCGGCATCGCCACCTTGGTGGGGGAACGACTGTGGCCTCACCTTGCGACCGAGCCCTGGCGTCAGACCCAGCGGGGAGGACTGGTGTTGGTCTGTTGCGCCCTGCTCCCGATGGTCGGCTGGCTGGTGCTACTGCCGTTGCTCGCCATCCTTGGCTGGGGAGTCAATCTGCGGAGCGTTGTCAGCAGAAACCGCGCGGTGGCCGGAACAACCGAAGCGTGAAACCGGATCCGAAGGTTGCCTGATGAATCCGGCGCGACGTCAGTTCCTCAAAACGGCCTTGGGAGGCGGGGGAGCCATGCTCCTGTCCTCCTGCGAACGGGTGACGACGGAGCTGACCCGGTCCCTTGGCGAATCGGTGCCTTCCACCCTGCCGGTCCCCGGAGGCAATGAGATTGACCCTGAGTTTCACCTGCTTTCGCGGGCTGCATTCGGCCCCTGGCCCGGCGATCTGGAGCGGGTCAAGCGCCTCGGCCGGGCAGCGTGGCTGGAGGAACAACTCAACCCGGATTCCATCTCCGACACTGCCTGCGATCTCCGGGCGGAGCGCTTTGAAAGCCTCTCCTTCAGTGCCGGGGATGCCTATGAGTTCCGCAAGCCGGTGCTGCGCGACGAACTGATGCGCCACACCTTTTTGCGGGCGGTCTACAGTCGACGGCAACTTTTTGAAGTGATGGTCGGATTCTGGTCAGACCATCTCAATATCGATCTCAGCAAGGGCGACTGCATTTACCTCAAACCTTCCGATGACCGTGAGGTGATCCGCCGCCACGCTTTGGGAAATTTCCACGCTCTGATCCGGGCTTCAGCCACCTCTCCAGCGATGCTGGTCTACCTTGATGGAAAATCCAACAAAGTGCGCCGGGGCACGACCGACAAGCCCAACGAGAACTATGCCCGGGAATTGCTTGAACTCCACACGCTGGGCGTGAACGGTGGCTACACCCAGGAGGACGTGCGGGAAGCCGCCCGCTGTCTGAGCGGGTGGACCTTCGACCGCAACCGCATCTTCGCCCTCAACCCGTCGCAAGCTTTCTTCCGAGGGGACTGGCACGACGACGGACCCAAAAAAGTCCTCGGGCACGAGATCGCAGCGGGCGGCGGAGCGAAAGACCTGGATGCCTTGGTCGAAATCGCCTGCGGTCATCCCAGCACGGCCCGCTTCATCGCCACGAAACTCTGTCACCGCTTTGTCAGCCATGATCCTCCCGCCACTCTGGTGGATCGGTTGGCCCAAAGCTTTGCTGCTAACCGGGGAAACATCAAGGCACTGCTGCGGACCCTGTTCGGATCGGAAGAGTTCCTCGCGGCCAGGGGCACGCTGCTGAAACGGCCCTTCCGTTTTATTGTCAGCTCCCTGAGGGCGCTCGGCGCCAACACCTTCGCGGGCAAGGGAGCCCTCGAGCCTCTGAACCAGATGGGGCAGGGATTGTTTCAATATCCCACGCCGGACGGGTATCCCGACGAAGAAGCCCCTTGGCTGGGGACCCTGATGTGGCGTTGGAACTATGCCCTCGCCTTGACGGCCAACGAAGCCCCGGATGTAAGGGTCGATCTGTGGCCAATCATCCGGGCCCTCGGCGGCAACCAGATCCCCATCGCACGCGGCTTTGGCTATTTCACGGGCCGCAGCCCCACGATGGAAGAGCATCGTGCCTTGCAGGACGCCCTCGAAGCCGTCCGCCAAGGGCCAGAAAACAAGGCAAAGGTGCCAAACGGGGGACTTCTCTGCGGCGTCATTCTCGCCAGTCCGGCTTTCCAGCGCTGCTGAGCCCGTCTCCCTCTCACTCCATAACTCGAAGCCGATGAATCCCTCCCGTCGCCATTTCCTCGCCCGTCTGGCGGCTGCCGCCACATTCCCGGGCATGGCCCGGCTGAGCTTCAGCCAATCCCCGCTTAACCCGGCCGGGAGGAGCTCCTCTCACACTTTGATCTGCGTGTTCCTCCGTGGCGGAGCGGACACTCTGAACCTCTGGGTGCCCTATGCGGACGACGCCTACTACCGGCAACGTCCGTCCCTCTCCATCAAGCGTCCCGGAACCGATAGCGACGCCTCCATCCGCGTGACGGACCATTATGCCCTTCATCCGATGCTTCGGCCCCTTGAGGGCGCTTTCAAAGAGGGACGGCTCGGGGCCGTGCAATCCGTCGCGGTGCAGAACACCAGCGGCTCCCACTTTGAATGCCAGGACCAAATGGAGCATGGCGATGCCGATCAGGACCAGTCCGCGGGGGGCGGATGGTTGGGGCGTTTCTTGCGGACCCGCGCCGTTTCGGCCGGTCATTCACCAAAGGGTGCATCCCCTCTCGCAGCGGTCGCCCTTGGCACGATCCTGCCGGAAGCCCTGCGCGGGGCTCCGAGCGTCAGCGTGATGCAACGGCTCGAGGATATCAGCCTGAAAATGAAAAAGGCCGATCCCGCGCCGGTCATGGCCGCGCTGCAGGCACTCTATGACCAGGACCAAGGACAATTGGGAAGTCAAGGCCGCGAAACGATCGATCTTTTCCGCCGGGTCGCCGAGCTGCGCAATCTCGCGGCGGCACCGGCCAACGGAGCGGAATATCCCAAAAATGACTTCGGGGGACAGCTTTACGAGGTGGCCCGCCTCATCAAAGCCCGTGTGGGCCTCCAGGTGGCCTGCCTGGATTTGGGGAACTGGGACACTCACTTTGTGCAAGGCACGACCGCAGGCCTCCAGGCCGAACGCATCAAAGTCCTGGCCGACGGATTGGCGGCTCTGGACACTGATCTCCTCTCCCAACGCCCGGACTACACGGTGATGGTCACCACCGAATTCGGCCGCCGGACCTATGAGAATGCCTCTCTGGGCACGGACCATGGAAGGGGGTTCACCTTCATGGCTCTGGGCAACCGGATCCAGGGCGGTCAGGTGCTGGGCGGGTGGCCGGTCCGAGCCTTGGATGAATCCAACCCCCTTGGCCCCGGAGGGGTGACGATGGAGACGGAGTACCGCCGGGTATTTGCGGAAATGCTGCGGGGCACGTTCCAGGCGACGGAGGCGGAAATTGCGCAGATTTTCCCTGGGGCTCCCTTGGCTCCGGTTGGACTGGTGAAGTGGGAAGCCTGAACCAGAGACGAACAGCCCCGATCCGGCGGAATCCTCTGCCGAAAGCCGGACCATTGCCCTTGCAATTGGCGCCTTCTGATGTTCGCTCTCCCCCGTGGCTGCACCCTCCACCCAGACTGTCGCTCTCACGGTCGATCAGGCCGACAAACTCCACATCCTGCTGGAGGAGCGCGGCTTTGAGATGAACCAACCGCCCTACACCCGGTTTGGAGCAAAAGGGCAGGGAGTGACGGTCGCCGTCTATGAAAAGGGCCCCAAACTGGTCATCCAAGGCAAGGGACTGGAGGATTTCGTGACCTTCCTCCTCGAGCCGGAAATTCTGGGAGAAGCCCGCCTCGGTTATGAAGAGGTGCACCAACCGGAAATGTTCGCCCCTCACATCGGAGTCGATGAGAGTGGCAAGGGGGACTTCTTTGGCCCCCTCGTGGTGGCCGGCGTTTATGTGGAACCGGAATCGGCGCGGCACCTGCTCGCGGGAGGCATCGTGGACAGCAAGCGAATCGGCTCGGACCGCCGCATTGCCGAGCTGGCCGAGCTTGTCCGGACGACCCCGGCCTGCGGTTGGGAGATCATCACCCTCGGTCCATCCCGCTACAATGCCCTCTATGCCAAATTCGGGAATCTGAACCGCCTACTAGCCTGGGGGCATGCCAAAATCATCGAAAACCTGCTCGAACGAGTGCCCGACTGCCCCCGCGCTTTGAGCGACCAATTCGCCAATCCCAGGGAGCTGGAGCGAGCTTTGCAAAGCCGGGGCCGGACCATCCAGGTGGATCAGCGGACCAAAGCAGAGTCCGATATCGCTGTGGCGGCGGCTTCGGTGCTGGCGCGAGATGCCTTTGTGTCCTGGCTCGCTGATGCTGAATCCCTTTGGAAGGTAAAGCTCCCGAAAGGCGCCTCCCCGGCGGTGACCGAAGCCGGAAAAACGTTCGTCAACCACCATGGCCGGGAGAAATTGGCAGAAGTGGCCAAAATGCACTTCCGCACTAGCGCGATCGTGCTAGGAGACCTTTGAGTTTCTTATCATTCAAAGAAACCTCCAACAACAGGGATCGCCCCACCCATCGGGGACACAGTCAATCTTTTACAAAGAAATACTTGCACCCGGAGACAAAGGTACTAGTTTACCAACCGAGTTTCATCATCTCTCCGGGTCGACCCCATCTCGGAAAAAGTGAATCTCCGGGCCTGCAACCATCTGCCTGCCTCCCCCAAAAAAAGTTAACCACCAATATATGTCCTCAATCACCAAACGCGACCTCGTGGTCGAAATCAGCAACAAGTCGGATCTCACGCAACGTCAGGTCCAGGAAGTCGTTCAAGCTTTCATCGACGGAGTCGCCGCCCATCTTGCCAAAAACGAGGAAGTTGTGCTACGCAATTTTGGGACCTTCCTCGTCAAGCGCACGGAGCCGAAAGTCGGTCGGAATCCCCGCAAACCGGAAGTCGAAGTGAAAATTCCGGCCCGTGCGGTCGTGAAATTCAAGCCAGGCAAAGACCTGAACCGCAAAGTCGGCAAACTGCTTCCGAAGCTCAAAAAGTAACGGATCCCGGGAGCCGCGATCTTCGCGCCCCTTTGCGAATTTCAGCCGCCTTCGGGGTTTCCCCAAGGCGGCTTTTTCGTGTCCGGAGCCGACACGCGCAGGCATAAAGCGCCTCCCCGGGAGGTTGATTTTCCTTCCATCAGGCGCCGGTACCTGCGGTTTCTTCTTGCGACCCTCCCGGAAATTTCCGATCTTGCTTCCAACCACCATGCCTGAATCGCCTCCGCCGCCGAACCTGTCCCATCTGCGTCAAGACTACCGTGCCGGTGGTCTGCTGGAGTCAGAGGTCGCCTCCGACCCCATCATCCAGTTCTCCCGCTGGTTCGAACAAGCCCGCCAAGGCGGAGTCGTCGAACCGAACGCGATGACCGTGGCCACGGTCGGAGAAGACGGCACCCCCTCGGCACGGACCCTTTTGCTGAAAGGTTTCAGCGCGGAGGGATTCGACTTCTTCACCAACCACGAAAGCCGCAAAGGCCGGGAGTTGGCAGCCCACCCACACGCGGCAATGCTGTTTTTTTGGAAGGAACTGGAGCGTCAGGTCTCCTTGCGGGGCCGGATCGAAAAACTGCCCTCGAGCTTGGCTGAAGTGTATTTCCACTCCCGGCCTCGGGCCAGCCAGATTGGCGCCTGGGTGTCGCTGCAGAGCCGGACCATTCCCAACAGGGAGTGGCTCGAGGAACGGGAACGCCACTTCGAGAAGGAGTTTGGCGATGGTGAAATTCCCCTGCCACCGTTCTGGGGAGGCTACCGTCTCGTTCCGGAGACCATTGAGTTCTGGCAGGGGCGCCCCAGCCGCCTCCACGACCGGCTGGAATACCGGTGCCTGGACGGTGGATCCGGAATCTGGGAATGCGTCCGACTCAGTCCCTGAGGCCCCCCGTCCGATGAAGCGCCGCGCCTTCCTCCACTCCGCGACCGCGCTCAGCCTCGCGGCGTGGCCGGAAAGTGGCAGATCAGCGGAACCTGGGGCCCCGTTAGAAGTCCACCCCGGCACCCTGCCGTTGGTGCTCTCGTCTCCCCACGGAGGACGGCTTCGCCCGGCGGACCTTCCTGACCGCACCACGGGCGTTCTCTCTGCGGACCGCAATACTGCCGAGCTCACAAAGGCCCTCACGAAGGCGGTGACCACGGTCTTTGGGGCAGAACCTCACCGCATTCTCAGCTGCCTCCACCGCATCAAACTGGACCCGAACCGCGAGATCGATGAAGCCGCCCAGGGCCATCCCGTCACCGGAGAAATCTGGCAACGTTACCACGACCATATCGCCGGGGCCTGCCGGACCGCTGTCCGGACTCATGGAGGTGCCGTACTGCTCGATCTGCATGGCCACGCCCATGCCCTGAGGCGGGTCGAACTCGGCTATCTCCTCTCCGCCGAAGCCCTCACCCTTTCCGATGCCCGGCTTGCGCAGTCGGCGGAGGTCCGCAAATGCAGTCTGCGCAGGCTGCCCGGAGCGGATGGAGCGGGCTTGGTCGAGGCCCTGCGCGGTCCCGCAAGCTTGGGGGCGTTCCTTAGCCGCGAAGGCTATTCAGCCGTGCCCTCGCCGGACCTTCCCGCCCCAGGCGACCATCCGTATTTCCAGGGCGGCTACACCATCACCCATCATGTGGCTGCGGACTATGGTGGACCCGTCCTCGGCATCCAAATCGAAACACCCTTTCCATCCGTGCGGGGCACTCCAGAGGAACGGGAGCACTTCGCCATGGTTCTGGCCCGAGCCTTGAAATCCTGGATGGAACAGCACCTTCTGAACACTTCCGATCCGAAAATCAGGCTCCCATCTTGAACCCGCGACATGTCTCTTGACCCGATCGATCTTCTGACGAGCACCGGCGGTTCTCTGTTCCGCCGAATCCTCGCCTTTTTCGCGTACGGATGGGTGGGACTGCTCCTCGGGAGGATCGCTACGGCTTTTCAGGAATGGGAGGATTTCCTGCATCCAGGGCACGCCTTTTCCCAGATCTTCGAAGGCCCCCATGAGATCATGGTCTTCCTATTTTGGCCGGTCTTTGTGCTGGTCGGGCTGGCTAAAATTCCTTGGCTGTTCCTGGTGTGCCTGCCGTTGATCGGATTTTCCTTTTTGGCCATTGTCTATGGCGATAATCCCTCGCCCTTCTGGGCCTTGGCTCTCATCGCAGGAATGTCGCTGACTCCTCTGGTGATGGGTGAAACTTGGATCCTGGTCTCCTGGATGACCCTGGCATTCGAATGGACCGGTCTGGGCAGTCTGGGATGGTGGCTTTACCAGCGCTACCATGGCCCTTTGGAGCCGGCATTCGTCTGGCTGCCGGAGACTGAGGAAAATCCCGACGCCTCTGTTCGAAAGGACGACGGGGAAGACTGAATCTCCGCTCCGCCCGCAGACTGGCCACCAAGCCACCTCACACCGAGGTGTGCCTTACGACATGGCGCAGGATCTCTTCCAACAACTGGCTCTGTTGAAAGTTGCCCTTGCGCAGGATCACCTCCGCTTTGCCATCGAGGAACTGACGCTCGGCTGCCGTGGGATCCTTGGCCGTGACAATAAAGACGGGAATGTCGCTCCATTCGGGATGGCGATCCATCTCGGCGAGACATTCAAAGCCGTCCATCACCGGCATCATCAGATCCAGAAGCATGGCCGAAGGCCGGTTTTTCTCCAGCCAGGCTATGGCTTCCGCCCCATTCTCGGCTTCGGCGACTTCCCAATTGTTCTGGGCCAGAGTCCGCCGGTAAAGTTCACGCGTGCCCTCATCATCATCCACCACGAGCACAGGACCCACAGGCTCTCCATGGGTCAGCAGCCGTTGCAAAGAACGCTGCAACACCGTCCAGTCGATGGGCTTCACGAGATAGTCCGCCGCTCCCAGAGCGACACCCCGCCGGGTGTCCTCAAGAAAGGTCACCATGATCACCGGTATATCCGCCGTGGCCGGATCATGCTTCAGCGTGGTCAGCACATCCCAGCCACTCGCGCCCGGCAAGACGACGTCCAGGGTGATCACCGAGGGCTTCTCCCGCCGTGCCGTTTCGATGCCGGTGATCCCATCCTCGGCGGTAATGGTGCGGAAACCTTTGGTGCCCAAAAAGCGGGCCATCAACTCGCGCACCGCCGGGTCATCATCAATGACCAAAACGAGGGGAGCATTGCCCGGAGGGGCCGTGCTGGGCACCCCCTCGCCTGAGGTAACGACCACAAGAGGCAGGTCCACGGCCTCCGGGGCCGGTGAGTCACCAACCTCGCCCACCCGTGCCGGAATGTGGACCGTGAAGGTCGTGCCCTTGCCATATTCGCTGTGAACTGAAATGTCCCCATTCATGAGTTTGGCGAGCCCTCGGCAGATGACCAGGCCCAGTCCCGTGCCGGTTTTGTTGCCCTCCTTGGCGGACAGCTTCTTGAACTGGACGAAAAGATCACCCTGCTCCTTCGGAGTCATCCCCCGCCCCGTGTCGGAAACGGCGATGGAGATCCAGTCGCGGCCCATGGAATCTGTCTCCCGGCTCGCCCGTAAAGTCACGGTGCCTTGGTCGGTAAACTTGCAGGCATTGGAGAGGAGATTCACCATGATCTGCTGGAGACGTTGGCGGTCATTGCGCAATACCCCCAGATTATTGGTTCCCTCAAAGACCAGCTTGTTGTTCCGATCGGCCGCCTGCGGCTGCATGCTGTCCTGCAGATTGGAGAAAAACTCGGCGGAGTCAAATTCGTCAGGCTCCAGATCCATGCCCCCCATAATGATCTTCTGGTAATCGAGGATGTCATCAATGAGTCGGCGGAGGTAGGTCGCCGCATTCCTGACTTTGCCGACATCCTGCCGCTGTTCAGTGTCCAAATTCGAAAATTCAAGGAACTGGAGAAAGCCGAAAATGGAATTGAGCGGCTGCCGCAGTTCGTGACTGACACTGGCAAGGAAAGCGTCCTTGGCGGAGGCGAGGCCTTTGAGAGCCTCATTGGCTTCGCTCAGTTCCTTAGTTCGGCTGACCACACGGTCTTCCAGATCGGCATTGAGCTGGCGCAGACGTTCATGGCCGTTCAGAACCTGCCTGAGCAGGCTCTCCAATGCCCGGGCAATGTCTCCCACCTCATCCGAACGCCGGGTGGGCAAGGACTCCCGCACCGCTTCAATCTGGTGCTGGAGCTGGAGCTGGGTGTCGTCCGCGGCCGAGACCTGTTGGGCCGTGCCCGTGATGCGGGTCAGTGGACGGACAAAGAAGAGAGCGATGAAAAAGGCTCCCACCCCACCACAAAGGGCCAGCCAGGCGGCCGCCTTGCGAAGGTGGTCCATCTCATGCTCGATGCCGGAGGCCAATTCCTCGCGGAAAGCCGCATAGACAAAATAGTAGGGCGGATCGGGCGCTCCCGCTTCCAAGGGTGAGAGCCTGAGATAGAATTTGATCATTTGAATGTCACCGTGTTCGCAAGCGACCGGCACACTCCAGTCGACGCCGGAGCCCACATCCTCACCGAGTTTTTTCCGGTAGGTCTCCATCACAGTGGAGCGGGCGTTTTCCAGCTTGGTCCGGTCGAGGGCCAAGAGACGGACCTCCCGGAACTGGGCCGTGGCGGAACTGAAGTGCCAGCCTTTTTCCTCGCAACGTCGGCGCAGATCCGTGGTCCAAGAATCAAGCGCATAGCGATCCTTATCCTCCAGTTCGGCCAATTTTGCCTGGAATTCATCGGTGACGCGGCCTTCGAGAAACCACACCGGCGTGTCGAGCCGGACCTTCTGGAACAAAGGCCCCCGTTGGGTTTGGGCGTTGGATTCCTCCCCCCTCCATTTGCGGCCTTCTTCAATGTCATTCTTGGTGTCAAGAATGCTGAATTTGCCGAAGGTTTGATCGTAATGGCCCGTGTTCGAAGGGTGCATGAGGAAATCGCCTTGGGCATCCATAAGAATGGAGAGGTGTCGGGCGGAACGGCCCTGCTCCAACGAAAGCAGAATGCAGAGTTGGGCGTCGGAGCCCTCGACTCGCTTGCTGCCCCAAATGACCGGCGTGCGCTGAAGCCTACCTGCGGAGGGATCGGAGTCTTTGCCCGGTCCCTTCTCCATCACGGTGTCATCGCGGCTTCCCGGCTGCCTGTCCACCGGGAGATCGGCGGCAAGCATGGGGGAGACAAATGGGATGCCTTGATTCGCCCTCGCCCTCGCCAGCCAATCCGAAGGCGGGTCCGGGAGGTGCGTGCCCTCCGGCATGTGGATTTCGTAGAGCGACTGGGCGGTGCCATCATCCTTCAATTGCTTCACGGCCACAATCAGATCCCACCAGGCAGGGGGGCCACGGTCAGAACCCGCTTCCGGCGCGGTTTTGTCGGGTTTCTCTTTGAGGTAGCTGATGAGCGATTTGAGGGCCTCCGGATTCCGGGACGCCTCATTGACGTGGGCCCGCAACAGGTTGACCAGATCCACAAATTGCCAACAGCGCAGATCCGCTTCATCCTGAAGATCCACCAACTCGTGCTCTTCCACGATGTGCCGGGTCTGTTGGAACAGAAACGTGGGAGCGAACCAAGCCGCGGCAAATACCAGGACGATGGCGATGAGGGCAAATTTCTCGCGGATGCCGAATCGGAATTTCATATGTGGGGAGCCTGCGTGCGGTTCCAATATGGCTTGGACAGCACCAGAATGCGAGAAATTCATCCCGTGTCACGGAAACAGGCCGCTTCCTGAACAGCCCCTTCCGGATGATTTCCATCGCAAAGGACCAGTCTGGAGGGAAAACGTCCCCGTGGGAACCCGGGCGCAACGGGTTCCCACAAGGTTCGCCAAAAACCAGAGGAGGGTTACTTCAGGGGGTGCTCCTTGAGCAACTCTTCCACAGTGTAAAAACTGAGGCGCCCGGCCGTGGCCTTGCGAACCGCTTTGACCTGCTCCGCTTGGATGGGATCTGCCTTGTTGTCGAAATGATTCCGCACAAAGGTGAGCACCGCGGCGATCTCGTCATCCTTGAGCATCCCTCCAAAAGGAGTCATCGGAACCTGTCCGTCAAATTTTTTGCCGTTGACCTCGAGGGGCCCCATCAAGCCATAGAGCACCATTTTGATGAGGCGCTCGCTGTCCTGGGTGACCCAGGGGCTGCCCACGATGGATGGAAAGGCCGGCGGAAGTCCATTGCCGTCACCACGATGGCAGGTCATGCAGTGCCCTTCGCGGTGGTAGACTTCCTGTCCCGCAATGAACTGCTTTTTCGCCTCCGGACTGAGATAAGACGGAGGGGGCACGGTGACGTATTCGGCCTGCGGTTTCTCAGCAATGCCGGCAAGCCGGTCGGAGGCAGTTTTGACCGCATTCTGACTCCACTCGTCGAGCGGACGTCCAGCGGCCAGGGCGACAATTTTTTTGGCCGCCTCCACATCAGGTAGCCAGGAAGCCGCCACAACGGCCTCCAGCCTTACCCGGCCCTGATCATCCGTCGCGGCTTTCTCGAGGAGTGCGACGTGATCGGTCAGGTGGTGGGTGTTGTAACGCAAAACCCGCACGGCGGCGGCCCGGGCATGGAAATCCCGCGCCGAAAGCAGTTGCCGCAGCAGTCCTGCATCGGTCTTGTTCAATCCCCACGTGGTCCAAAGGGCTTCGAGGACATCGTGCTCATACCGGGGATCTTTCTTGTCCAGACGGGCCACCCACGCTTGGAGGGCAGGGAGCACTTCCTCAGCGGGGCGGCCCCGGAGTTCCCTCCGGCTGCGATAACGGGTGCGCAGCTCGGGCTCCTTCAAATTGTCCAACAGGGTGGCAATCGGGGCGCCTTCCACCAAGGCGGGCTTCACCAGCGGTCGGGAGGGATAGGTGATGCGGTAGATGCGTCCATGGACATGGTCGCGCAAGGGATCGCGGGCATTGTGCTGCATGTGGCCGATCAGAACATTGTGCCAATCGACCACGTAGAGCGACCCATCGGGCGCGAACTCCAGATCGACGGGCCGGAAATTACCATCGCTGCTGCGCAGGAGATCCTGGCGGAAACTGGTCTTCCAGCCGGTGCCGTTGTCCTCGATCCGGTGCTCTTTGATTCCGAGAAATCCGATCGCGTTGCAGAGGATGATGTCCCCCTGCACGTCATCGGGGAAGTGTCGCGAGGAGACGATTTCCAGCCCGCTGGTGGGGCGCACTTTGTGTTCGGAGGGAATCAGGTCGGGGGTCGACGGCGTCTTGCTGCCGAAGGCCGGCTTGACAGAAACGGGCAGCAACCAGTTCATGCTGGTCCCGGACGTGTGGAGGAAGAAATCCTGCCCCCAGGCATCGAAGGCGACGCCCCAGGGATTCGGGATGCTGAGTTGTGAGGTGCGCTCCAACTGTCCCCGCTGCGGGCTGTAACGATAAAATCCTCCGTCAACACAGCGGACCGGTCCGTAGGGAGTTTCCACGTTGCTGTGCAGGAACACGCCCTCACACATCATGAAGGCGCCGCTGGGATCGGCGGTGAAGGCCCCGATGGCATGATGGGTGTCGTGGGTGTCAAAGCCTCCGAGTATGATTTCTTTGCTGTCCGCCTTGTCATCTCCGTTGGTGTCGCGCAGCAATACCAGGTTCGGCTCCTGGGAGACGTAGACACCTTCCGGGGCGAACTCAAATCCGATCGGAAGATGCAGATTGTCCGCGAACACTGTTTCCTTGTCGGCCTTGCCGTCGCCGTTGGTGTCCTCGTAAATCAGGAGTTTGTCATTCGGCATGGCATCACCAGGACGGTAATGCGGATAGGTGGGCATCACCGCCACCCAGAGGCGCCCTTGGTCGTCGAATGAGAGCTGCATGGGGTTGGCGAGGTTGGGGAACTCCTTCTCGCTCGCAAAGAGCTCCACCTTGTATCCCTCGGGGACCGTGAGCGATTTCACAGCATCCTCGCCATACAGGTAAGTTTCACTGCCATTCTTCGCACTCGGCTGGTAGTTCGTCGGAACCGGAGGAAGGGCGTGGGTCTTGCTGTCATCCACATCGAGATCGTTTTTCCTCCCGGAGACAATGTCATGGATCAAACCATCGCGCAGCGCGGCCATTTCCCTCGTCTTCTGGAATTCATCGGGGTAATTCTGGGGGCCAAAGGGATTGTAGCGTTGACCATGGGTGTGGACCCCGTTGAGGGTGTTGTAGTCATTGTTCCAGAACCAATCCTTCTGCCGCACCGCGTCATGAACCATGGCCGGATAGGCTTTTGACGCGTGGGCCTGTTTCCCGAACAATCCGTCGGCCAGAATACCCGCGATCTGCCGGTAGCCCTCGTCGTTCGGCACAACCCCCCCGGTCGTGAGCGGCTGTTGCGATTGGGCGTAAAGCGCCTTGGTTGGGGTGAAGAGGTCGATGAATGTCAGTCCGTGACTCTTGGCGACGGTTTCGATGGCCGAAGCATAGAGAATCAGGTTGGCATTTTCCTTCTCGCCCGAAGGCAGATCCCGGTCAGCCGAGAGATTCTCAAAGGCCACGGGGGACACGAGCACGATCCGGGGAGCGGCCTTGCCGTTGTAGGCCTTGCCCAAGGTGTGAAGCACCCAGGCATCCAGTTCTGCCTGGAAATTTGCAACCCTGCCCGGTCCGTCAAACGATTCATTGAATCCGAAAAAAGCGACGATGGTGTCCGCCTTCAGATGGGTCAGCCACTGATCCGGCGTGGGGAAGAATCCCTTGCCGTTGTGAATGCTGAGTTCGGGGTGGAATTTCTCAGCTCCCGGAAACGCCCATTGGCTGACCCGCGCCGGATGCGGCCGGAATCCCGGAGTGTCCCCGACGTGCCCCATGTTGCGGAAGAACAATTCCCGGTCGGGGTACCGAAGATGCAGTTCCGTCTCGATCCGTCCGTAGTGGACATCGCGCTCCGCGAGACCGTTGCCAATGAGAACGATGCGCTCGCCTTTGGATGGCGGCGCGACAGCCTGGGGACGGGCAGAAGTGGCGGCCGGCGGCTCAGCATTGGGAGCGTGCGGGGGCTGGACCGGAGCCTCCTCCAGTTTTTCGTCCTTCTTTGGCTGGTTGCCCGGTTTTGGGCCGTCCTTTTTCGGCTCGGGGTTGGCCAATCCGGTGGCGGGACTGCGGCCCAGCACGTAGTCGGCAGGCTTCAGATTCCGCTTTTGGTAGTAATCGCTTTTCTGCGCACTGTAAAAGGTGGGCTCGAAAGGATCGACAAAAGCCACATCCGCCTTCCCGGGCACTGGCAGCCCCACCAGATGGAACGCCACATTGACCACAAGACGGCGTAGGTCCTCATCCAAAAGATCGACCGAGGCTCCCATGGTCGTGCAGAATGCGCGGCCTGTGCTTTTGCCATCGGGCGTCGCGTAATCCCGCAACCAGGCCAGGGGCATCATGGGCGAATTCTTGGCACCGGCCACCGCTTTGGAACCCGGATCCAGACTCTCCGTGACCTCCCCGCGCAACAGGATCGTGGTGGTTTTCGGATCCAGATTGGCAATGCCGTAGACGTCCGTGGGCACGAAAATCTCCCCCACCCCGCGGAGCACCTCATGCCCCGCCTGAGCGGGCTCCACGATGCCGCGGGTACCCTCGACCTTGTGGCGTCCATGATGGCTGACCCATTTCTCTCCCAGAATTTTTAGGCCGAATTCCGACCATTTGAAATCTCCCGTCTTTGCCGGACCGGAAAAGGCATGGGTCGCGGTGCGCAGTCCGATGACCGGCTTTCCCGCATTGAGAAAGGCCGCGATCGGAGCCAACTGGTCATCCGGAAGCTGGCGGAAACGGGTGCCAATGATCAGGAGATCCGCATTTGCCAACTCGCCCGTGCCGGGGATGTTCTTCTGGAAATTGGGATCTATGTAGCCACCTTCGGGATTGATGGCGAAAAGCACCACACAATCGAACCCCTGCTTCTGACTGAGGATTTTCGCCAGCATCGGAAAACTCTCTTCGGTGCGGTATTCCTCATCTCCGGAGATCAGGACGACTTTTTTCCCATTGGCCGATCCGTCTTTGGGAGGAAAATGAAGCCCTCCCGTATCCAACGCCGGCAGCTTCCCCAAAAAGAGACCAAACAAGCAGAATAGGAACAAGACGCGGGAGCTGAAGAATGACTTCGAGGGCATGGATTGGGAGGGTTGGAAGAATCAGGGAAGGCCATGAAATGGCACAAGGAGCCGAAATCTTACACGCAATGCCATCAAACTGCGAGTCATTGCAAACCGTGAAGACGGCTCCGAATCGTGACTTTTCTCCCGCCGAACTCACAAAGCGCTTGCTATAGTCGCTAATATTTCCTAAATACTCACTTTTAGGAAATTTCTCAGAGCTGCGGAATCGTGGTCAATTCACTGGACCTCTCGAATGCAACCACGACTGCCCTGATAGTGGAGCAGGACGGGGATTCGCGGCAGCGATTGGCCCGTTTGTTGGAACGGCATGGATTTGAGGTGCAGCAATGTCACTCTGTTTCAAGCGTCCGTTCCCTGTTCTCTTCCCACGATCTGGTGGTGCTGGGTCACACCCTGCCCGCGAGCGAGTGCAAAGCGATTTCCTACTGGCTCCTCAGTCAAAAAGTAGCGACCCGACCCTTCGTTCTGGTGCTACAAAATGGGGCCAGTAACCCGACCATCATGGGTCAGGAATTGGTGCATCAAGTTTCAGCCACGGTTCCCGCAGTGGAAGGAGCTCTCGAACGCATCCTTCGGAGAATTGCCCTGAAACGCAATGCCGAGCGCAACACGCGCCCGGTGCCCGATATGGAACGCCCCGAGGAAGAGCTCTCGGGCGGGCAGAGGAAGACCCCATCGATGATTTTTGGAGACTCCCTGCTGGACTCCCTGGGCGATCCGGGAATGGAGCCTCCCTCGGATCCCGGAGAAGCACCTTGGAAAGTTCCTGTAACTCCCGGTCCTCCTGCTTTCGCGACGCCTTCGACGTTCTTTGCCGAGGCCGTCCCATCTGACCCTCTGATGGCCGGACGCGGTCATATCGAGAGGGACAATTCCCCGGCCAATGTGTTTTCGATCGATGAGGAAGCTGAGGAGGCCAATCTGCCGGAAGCCGCAGCCCCCGTCACCATGGCGACCCTGGTCGCGCCTCCGCCGGGAACCGAGGCGCCCAGTCCCAAAGGGCCTGAGGGCATTGACACGCCCTGGGAGGGCATTCTCCAAGAAATACAGGGGGCGGTCGTCATCTTGGATGAAAACCAGATCATCCGTTTCTGCAACCGGGCCTGCCAAGCGCTGCCGGACGGGGGACCTATGGCAGAGTCTCTCGACGACTGGCTCAAGCTGGTCGCCCTGCCCAACCAACCTCTTGAGGCCTGGCTGACCGGTCTCTGGCGTGACCAGATCCCCCGCATCATCAGCTGCCAGGGCTCCGATGAAGTGTCACCCAGGCATCTGGACTTCCGGCCCAGCCTGCTTCCTGACGGAGGTCTTGTGGTCACCATCCTGGATGTTTCTGAAACCCACGAAGCCGAACAGGCGCGGGGAAGAATTCAGGGACGATTCAGCGCCGTCTATGGGGCTTCATCACTGGGAATCGCGCTGGTCGATGACGAGGGCCGTTTGATGGCCACGAATCAAGCCTGTCACGAGTTGACCGGTCTCAGTCAATCCGGCAGCACCCCTCCGGACATGCGAGACTGCCTGCCGGAAGAGACTCTCCGAGCCCTGGGGTGGCCGGGAGCGATCAAAGCTGGCAGCAAGAAGGCCACTCTCCTGCTCAAAACCAATGGCCAATCGCGGGATGCGCGGGTTTGGCTGGTGCCCTTGGAGGAACCGGTAGAGGACTTGGCCAGCGCCCGGGCGGTCTTGTTCATGGAAGATTTGAGCGGTGAGACACGGCTCCGCAGCGAACTGGAAATGAGCCAATGGCAGAATGGCGCCCTCATCCGGAGCCTGCCCGACCTGCTGCTGCTGGTGAGCGAAAATGGCCTGCTTCGCGATGTCGTGGCCCCACCGGAGCATGCTCTCGCCCCCGCTTCCGGACCGCTCGATGGGGAGACAGTGGCCATGCAGTTTCCCGGAATCTCCCCATCCCTTGGCGAAGCGGTATCAGAATGCCGGGAAACCGGGCGAATGGCATTGCGTGAGATCATCCAGGAAGGCAAGGAGGGGAGGCCGCACCGGTTCCAAATCCGCGTCGCCCATTCCGGAGCGGATGAGTTTGTCGCTCTGGTCCGTGATGCTGGTCCCGTGGCGCCAGAGCCGGATCCCAAAGCGATCGCGGAACTCCCCCCGGAACCCAAGTCCACGGAGTCAAGCGAACCGGTCGTGGCTGAGACCATCACCGAATCTTCAGCGGAAAAGCCTGCCACCGAGGCGCCGGCTCAGCCGATCCCGGCTCCCGTCACGCCTCCCTGGGAACGGGCGCTTTTCGCCCATTTCCCTGACGGATTAATCCTCGCGGATTTGCGCGGCCGCATCCTGAAAATCAATCCCGCTTTGGAGAAAGCTCTGGGATTCTCTGGATCAACGGTCGAAGGCAAACGCCTCGCCCATCTGTATGGAGGCAGCAACGCCACCGCCTTCAATCGGGAGGTATCCGAGGGACTGTCCCGCTTCCGGCGATGGGAAGGCCAAGTCTTCGCCCGAACCCGAACCGGCACGGAGCAACCCGTTTGGGTGACCTTTGTCCCCTTGGAACCGGAGTCCGGACCCAAACTCATTCTGGGCCTCCAGCGGCATGTCCCACCCGTTCCCGATCCCCCTCCTGAAGCAGTTCCAGTTCCGCGGCCTGAACCGCAGCCAGCCGCCAATGAAAGCTCCCGGGAGCATCCCCCCGCGCTCCTTTCGCCAATCGACCAAATGGAACTGGAGCGCCAACAGCACCGCTACCGGAACCAGCTGCAAACGCTCTCCGCCCTGCTCCATCTCGAAACCGAAAGCGATGAGCCCGGAGCATTCCCACCGACCTTGATCCGGGAACTGCGCAAACAATCCTGGCGATTGTTGGCCTTTGCCAGGCTGCAGGAGATTTCCACCAACGAAAAGGGGCTCATCCCACTGGCACCCTTCATCCAGGCGTTGATCAACGAAATCATCCGCCCGACGCCCGCGGAGGCGCTCCGCGTGGAAATATCCGCCCGTTATGCCGACGCCGTCCTCGAAGACATCGCGGCATCCGCCTTTGGATTGCTCTGCGTGGAAATGTTAGCCCGGATCCGGGAAGCCCTCGACACGAGACGTGACGGACGCGGCCGGGTGGAGGTTTCCGTGTCCAAACACCAGGGCGAAATCATTTTTGAACTCAGCGGATCCGCCGTGCTGGGTGGCCCCGGAATCACATCCCTCGGCCAGAGCAGCGTGGCCATGGGACTGTTGCGACAACTCGGGGCCACCCTGGAAGAGGCTCCCCAGAGTTCAACCATGCTGGCTTACCGACTCCGAATCCCCCTTGAAATGGGACCGAACGACGGAGCAGATCCCCGACCGGCTTAATAGCCGGAGTCATCCATGATGCCCAGCGTGCGTTCCAGAGCCAGAGTGCGCTCGCGGGTGATCCTCATTTTGGCGTAGCGGAAAGGGTTGTTCCACATGGTGCCTCTGACCCCTTCCTGCAACGCGTCTAGTCGTTGGTATTCCGCATCGCGGAAATCGATCCATTTTCTCTGGGCTGTCTTCATGGAGTCGAGCGCGTTTCCTTTCAGCCGGCCGGTGATGGCCCGGTAGATCCGGTTCAGTTCCGTGTCCCAGTATTTCTCCGCCCAGTCCAGAGTCTCCCGGGTCTTGACATCGTCACCCTCGGTTTTCGCAAATTCCTCCCTCTCCCGCCGCTCCAAAGGGCTGAGCGCGGGCTCGTCGGCATCGGAGGGAAGCAGGATCGCGGTAACCAAAAAGAGAAAGAGTGGGAATACGGGTACTTTCATAGGAACAAGGTAGGATGACAGCATGCCGACAGGGCCACGAAAACGCAAGAAAAAGCAGGCTCTTGAGGACAATCCGGTTGGAGGTTGAAGGCCCGGGTTGACCGGTGTAAAGAAGCACCCTCCCATGCCACCACCCTACTCCTCCACTCCACGTCACCGGGACTACGATGCCGTGATTGTCGGCTCCGGTCCCAATGGCTTGGCCGCCGCCATCACCCTGGCCCGCGAAGGCTGGCGCACCCTCGTGGTGGAAGGTCACCTCACCCCAGGAGGAGGTCTCCGCACCGATGAGGGGACATTGCCGGGATTCCACCATGATGTCTGCTCGGCAGTGCACCCGATGGGGATCAGTTCGCCCTTTTTCCAGACCTTGGATCTCGAAGCCCATGGCTTGGAGTGGGTCCAACCCGAGATTGCCCTGGCCCACCCTTTCGATGACGGTACCGCCGCTGTGATGCACCACAGTTTGGAAGCCACCGCAGACGGACTGGGACGCGACGGAGCGGCCTACCGCAGACTCCTCGGCCCATTGGTGGAGCGGATGGACATCCTGTTTGACGAGCTGCTGGGACCGGCCAGATTGCCAAAGCATCCCCTCGCGATGCTGCACTTCGGTCTCCGCGCTTTGCCCTCGGCGCTCAGTCTGGCTCGCGGCTGGTTCTCCGAGGAACCGGCCCGCGCCCTCATCGCCGGGAATGCCGCCCATTCCGTGCTCCCACTGGACCTTCCGCTGGCAACCTCCGCGATCGGTCTCATGCTGATGGCGGCCGGCCACAAAAATGGCTGGCCGGTGGTGCGGGGCGGGTCCGGGCAATTGGCCAAGGCCCTCGTGGCGTGTCTGGAAAGCCTTGGCGGCGAGATCGTCTGCGGGTGGCCGGTCCGAAGCATCGAGGACTTGCCCGAAGCCCGTGCCTACTTCTTCGACACCTCTCCCTCCTCTCTGGCCCGACTGGCGGCGTCCCGTCTCCCGAAAGGATACCAAAGGCAACTCCGTCGCTACCGCCATGGACCGGGTGTTTTCAAGATCGATTATGCTCTGGACGGCCCCATTCCCTGGCGGTCGGAAGAGTGCCGACGCGCCGGAACGGTTCACGTCGGCGGATGTCTCGATGAAGTGGTCGTGGCGGAGCGGGCTCCCTGGCAAGGACGGCATTCTGCACGTCCCTTTGTGCTTCTCGCCCAGCAGAGCCTTTGTGACCCCACCCGCGCCCCGGCCGGAAAGCACACGGCATGGGCCTATTGTCACGTCCCGTCGGGATCCACCGAGGACTGCCGTAGCGCCGTGGAGTCACAGATTGAGCGTTTCGCCCCGAGGTTCCGCGACCGGATTCTCGCCTCCCGGGTTCTGAACTGTGCGGATTATGAAAGCTACAACCCCAACCTCATTGGCGGCGATATCGTCGGCGGGGTGGCTGACTGGCGCCAGCTTCTGACGCGGCCGGTAGTGTCCCTGAAACCCTACGTCACCCCGGCGAAGGGGATTTTCCTCTGCAGTGCCTCTACCCCGCCGGGAGGAGGCGTCCATGGCATGTGCGGATGGTGGGCGGCCCGGATGGCCTTAGACCAACACCGATGACTCCGGCTGCCGGAAGGTGCTCCAAGCCCATCTTTGGCAACCCGGCGGAGCCTTCCGATCCTTCCCTGTCATGGCAAATGATTGACATTCGCCGATTTAGAGGTCCCATTGGACCTCACCCATTTCCCCACCCACCTTCCCCATGGACACCGCTCCCGTAACTCCCGCCCGCCTGCGCTCTTCTGTCATAGCCGTGCCGCCTCTGGCCCGTCACGCGGATGGTTCCCTCAACCCCGGAGCCAATGAACGGCTTATCCACCACATTGAGGCGGGAGGCGTCAACATTCTCCTCTACGGCGGAAACGCCAACCTCTACCATGTGCGTCCCTCGGAGTACCGTTCCCTGCTGGAAATGCTCACCCAACTGGCGGGCCCTGACACCCTGATCACCCCCTCTGTCGGACCCGCCTACGGACTCATGATGGATCAGGCGGAAATTGCCCGCAGTTTCGACTTTCCCACAGTCATGGTGCTTCCCCAGAGCGGAATCACCACGCCCGCCGGCGCGGAGGAAGGCATCCGCCACTTTGCGCGGGCATACGGGCGCCCGGTCGTCGTCTACATCAAACAGGAAGGCTATCTGAACCCCGAGAATGTGGCCCGCCTCGCGGATGAAGGCCTGGTTTCCTGGGTGAAATACGCCATCGTGCGCGAGAATCCGGCCGTCGACCCCTACCTCGACGAACTGGTCAAAATCGTCGATCCATCCCTCATCGTCAGCGGGATTGGTGAACAACCCGCGATCATTCACTTGCGGAATTTCGGCATCAATGGTTTCACCGCCGGGTGTGTCTGTGTCCGCCCGGATCTCAGTCAGGCCATGCTGAGGCACATCATCGCCGGAGATATCGCGGCGGCGGAGAGAATCCGGTCCATCTTCGTCCCGTTGGAGGACCTGAGGAACAGCATCAATCCCATCCGCGTGCTGCATGAAGCTGTCGCTCTGGCAGGCATTGCCGAAACGGGGCCGCTCCAGCCTTTGATGTCCAATTTGGCTTCCTCCGACGTCCCTGCGGTCGCCGAAGCGGCCCGGGCGCTGCTCGCCGCCACGCTCTGAACCGTCCGGGAACATCTCCTGCCGGTTGCGGGGATGGTGTCACCGCCTTTTCTTGACAAGCCTTGCCCTGCGCGGACCGTTCCCGGCTGACCTTTCTGCATCCCTTGATCCCCCATCCTGATCCAGCCCACATGAAAAAAGTTCTCATCGTTGGAGCCGGCGGCGTCGGCAACGTCGTTGTCCACAAATGCGCCCAATTGCCGGAAGTCTTCGGTGAAGTTTGGCACGCCAGCCGCACCGTGTCCCGTTGCGAAGCCATCGCCCGTGATGTGGAGGCCTCGACCGGGGTCAAGGTCCACACCGCCGCCCTTGATGCCGACAATGTCGCGGAAACGGTCGCACTCTTGAAACGTATCCAACCGGATGTGCTCATCAATGTGGCCCTTCCCTACCAGGACCTCACGCTCATGGACGCGTGCCTTGAAGCCGGCGTGCACTACATCGACACCGCGAATTACGAACCGCCGGATGAAGCCAAATTCGAATACAAATGGCAGTGGGCCTACCAGGAGCGCTTCGAGAAGGCAGGCCTGACTGCCCTGCTGGGTGCCGGCTTCGATCCCGGCGTGACCAACATCTACTGCGCCTACGCCTTGAAGCACTTTTTCGACGAGATCCACACCGTGGACATTCTCGATGCCAATGCCGGAGATCATGGGTATGCCTTCGCCACGAACTTCAATCCTGAGATCAACATCCGTGAAATCACGTCCAACGGGCGTTACTGGGAACAGGGAGAATGGAAAGTCACCAACCCCATGCAGTTTCATCAACCGTTCGTATTCCCCCATCCTGAAGTCGGCACCAAGGACATCTATCTCCTCTACCACGAGGAGCTGGAAAGCCTCGTCAAACATTTGCCGGGACTGCGCCGCATCCGCTTTTGGATGACTTTTTCCGAACGCTACCTGACCCATCTCCGCGTGCTGGAGAATGTGGGAATGACCTCCATCGAACCAGTCGAGTTCCAAGGAAGCCAGATCATCCCCCTGCAGTTCCTCAAGGCCGTGCTGCCAGACCCGGCCTCGCTTGGACCACGCACCAAAGGGAAGACCTGCATCGGTTGCCTCATCGACGGCACCAAAAACGGCCAACGGGTCACCAAATACCTCTACAACGTCTGCGACCATCAGGAGTGCTACCGGGAAGTGAAGTCCCAGGCCATCTCCTACACCACCGGAGTGCCCGCCATGATCGCCGGCAAGCAGCTCCTGGAAGGGGGCGACTGGCGCAAGCCGGGGGTCTGGAATGTGGAGCAACTCGACCCCGACGGCTTCATGCAGGACCTGAACCGCTATGGCCTGCCCTGGGAGATCGTCGACGCCGATCCCTCCATGATTCCCATCCATCCCTGATCCCCCAATGACGACGCGCCTCCTGCCCATCCTGGTCTCCACCCTCTGCTCCGCTGTCTGGACGGCCCGGGCCGACGATGCCGACGTCATCATTTATGGAGGCACCTGTGCGGCTGTCACCGCCGCTGTCCAAGTGAAGAAAATGGGACGCAGTGTCATCGTGGTCAGCCCCGACAAACACCTCGGCGGACTTTCCAGCGGCGGACTCGGGTTTACCGACACGGGCAACAAGGCCGTTATCGGAGGCCTGGCGCGGGAGTTCTACCACCGCATCTGGCAACACTACGACAACAAGGCCAACTGGGTCTGGCAAAAAAAGGAGGCATACGGTGGCAAAGGCCAGGGCACTCCCGCAGTGGACGGGGAAAACCGCACGATGTGGATTTTCGAACCGCACGCCGCGGAGCAGGTTTTTGAGGATTTCATCAAGGAGCACGGGATCACAGTGGTCCGCAGTGCGCTGTTGAACAGAGAGTCCGGAGTCACCAAGAACGGGAATCGGATCGTTTCCCTGGCGACCGTGGACGGCCGTGTCTTCCAGGGAAAAATGTTCCTCGATGCCACCTATGAAGGCGACCTCATGGCCGCCGCGGGCGTGCCTTACCACGTGGGACGCGAGGCCCAAAGTGTCTACGGGGAAGAATGGAACGGCATCCAGACCGGGGTCCTTCATCATGGCCATCATTTTGGAAAACTCCCTCCCATCAGTCCCTACAAAACACCCGGCGATCCCGCCAGCGGGGTTCTCGCCGAAATCAGCACGACTCCTCCCGGCGACTATGGCGACGGGGACAAACGCGTCCAGGCTTACTGCTTCCGCATGTGCCTGACCAACGTGGCGGAAAACCGCATTCCTTTTCCCAAGCCGGAAGGCTATGACCCGGCTCGCTATGAACTGCTTCTCCGGGTGTTCGATGCCGGTTGGCGCGAGACCTTTGGGAAGTTTGATCCCATTCCCAACCACAAGACTGACACCAACAACCATGGTCCCTTCAGCACCGACCACATTGGGGCGAACCACGACTATCCTGAGGCCGACTATGCCCGGCGACAGGAAATCATCCGGGACCACGAAGTCTACCAAAAGGGCTGGCTCTATTTCATCGCCAATGACCCGCGGGTTCCGCCGGAAGTGAGCCAGGAAATGCGGCTTTGGGGTCTGCCGAAAGATGAATTCACCGACAACGGTGGCTGGTCCCACCAGCTTTACATCCGGGAGGCCAGGCGCATGACCGGGCTGTATGTCATGACGGAAAACGAACTCCGCAAGAAGCGCCCCACTCCGGATTCAGTTGGCATGGGTTCCTATACGATCGACTCGCACAATGTGCAGCGCTACATCACTCCCGAGGGCCACGTGCAGAATGAGGGCGACATCGGCGTGCCAATCAAGGGTCCCTATGAAATCGCTTATGGCGCCCTGGTGCCAAAGCGCGATTCGGTCGCCAATCTGCTCGTTCCAGTCTGTGTCTCCAGCTCCCACATCGCCTTCGGCAGTATCCGGATGGAACCTGTTTTTATGATCCTGGGCCAATCGGCCGCCACCGCAGCGGTCCTGGCACTGGAGCAGGGACTCTCAGTCCAGGATGTGCCCTATGCGTCTCTCCGCGACCGTCTTCTCGCCGATGGTCAAGTCCTCGAATACCACGGGCAGACGGGAGGCCTTGGACTGGATCCTGCCAAGCTGCCCGGCGTGGTGGTGGACGACGCCAAGGCGGTGCTCCAAGGCTCTTGGCAGGAAAGCCACTCCGCCAAAGGATTCGTGGGAGATGGCTATCAGCATGATGGAAAATCGGGGGACGGGAAATGCAGCGCGCGCTTTGAAGCAACCCTGCCGGGAGCGGGGCGATATGAGGTGCGCCTTGGCTATCCCCCCAATCCCAACCGGGCGGAACATGTCAGCGTCACCATCGAGCACGCTGGCGGCACCGCGGAGGTTCGGGTCAACCAACGCCTGACACCTCCCCTGGAGAACGGGTATGCCACTCTCGGAACCTTTGACTTCGGAGCCACCGCCGCAGTGACCGTCAGCAACCGGAACGCTGATGGCTATGTTGTGATCGACTCTGTGCAATGGCTTCGCTCTCCCAACAACTGAGGACGTCCATCCCCGGAGGGTGCTCAGCCCAGACGGACGAGCAAGTCTTTGGCTTCGATGCTTTCGCCCAGTTTGACACAGATTTCCCGCACGGTACCGGCCGCCGGAGCGGTGATGGCGGCGAACATTTTCATCGCCTCCAGGGTCAGCAATGGTTCACCTTCCTTGACCTGGTGTCCCACACTGACAGCGATACTGGCGACCATGCCCGGCATCGGGGCTCCCACCTGGGAAGGATCGGCCGGATCCGCTTTCGGCCGCGCCGCCGACTCCACCGCGAGATGCCGGTTCGAGACGGTGGTGTGCCGGGGATAGCCGTTCAGTTCGAAGATGGCGGTCTGTTGCCCGTGATGGTCGGGTTCAGTGAGATTGAGCAGCCGGACGAAGAGGGTTTTCCCTGCTTCGAGATCGACGTGGATCTCCTCTTTGTCCTGCAATCCATAGAAGTAGGAGGGCGTTGGCAGCACGCTGACATCTCCATAGGTGCTCCGGAAATCGGCATATTTCATGAAAACGTCCGGATACATGAGGTAACTCCAAAGATCATCCTCGGACGGCGGCCCCTTCAGCTTGGCTTCAAGATCCGTACGGACGGCGTCGAGGTCGATGACTGCGGCATGCTCACCGGGACGACCGGTGATACGGGGACCATTGCCGACAATCGCTTCGGCGAGCGTGTTCCACTTTTCCCAGGAATCCGCCGCTTCTGAGGGCTCCAGACCGTAGAAAGGTTCGCCGAGCCAGCCCTGGAACATGGAAGTCACATCCTTGCTCCATTGGGTGCCCTTCAGATTGATGATGTCGACAGGCTTGACCCCTCTGGCCACACACTCAATGGCGAGATCTCCGACGACTTTGCTTGATGGGGTGACCTTTATGATGTCTCCGCAGAGTTGGTTCACCTCCGCGTAGGCATGAGCGATCTCCGGCCAGCGGTGCCCCAATCCCATGCCGGTGGCCTGCTCTTTGAGATTGGTATATTGCCCACCGGGCATCTCATGAAGGTAGACTTCCGCGGTGCCATAAGGTTCGCTGGTATCAAACGGCAGGTAAAACTTCCGAACTGCGGCCCAGTAGTCGGTGTATTCCTGGAGCGTGTCGAGATCGAGTCCGGTGTCCCGCGCGGTGTGCTGGAGACTGGCGACGATGCTGTTAAGATTGGGCTGACTGGTACCCCCGGAAAGGGAGGCGATGGCGGCGTCAGCCACGTCGACTCCGGCTTCGGCAGCTTGGAGAATGCTCGCCGCATTCAACCCGCTGGTGTCATGAGTGTGGAAATGGATCGGAAGCCCGATCTCCTCTTTCAGCGTCTGAACGAGTTTCTTGGCGGCATAGGGGCGGACAAGTCCCGCCATGTCCTTGATGCAGAGCATGTGGGCTCCCATCTTCTCCAGCTCGCGGGCCAGTTTGACGTAATACTTCAGACCGTATTTGTCGCGTTTGGGATCGAGAATGTCCCCGGTGTAGCAGAGGGTGCCCTCGCAGATCGACTTGGTCTCCTCACGCACGGCCTGCATCGCCGGAGCGAGGTTCGGAAGGTAATTGAGGCTGTCAAAGATCCGGAACAGATCCATGCCGCTGGCCGCCGCATGCTTCACGAAGCCCCGCACCACGGCGTCTGGATAGTTGCTGTAGCCGACCGCATTGGAACCCCGGAAGAGCATCTGAAACAGGATGTTGGGAATCCGTTCCCGCAGTCCGCGGAGACGCTCCCAGGGATCCTCCCGAAGGAACCGCATGGAGACATCGAAGGTGGCCCCGCCCCACATTTCGAGGGAGAAAAGGTTCGGCGTGCGCCGCGCCAGGGTCTCCGCCAGAGCCAGCATGTCGAAGGTCCGCATCCGGGTGGCCAGCAACGACTGGTGCGCGTCGCGCATCGTGGTGTCGGTGATGAGAAGCCGCTTTTGTTTCGCCACCCAATCCCGGCAGAAATCCTCCGGACCGAGGTCGAGCAGGATATCCCTCGTCCCCGGGGCCGGGGCGACCCGCAGATCAGTCTTCGGTACCGGGGCCTGGCTCATCGGAGCCGTGAGTCGGTGGCCCTTGGCAAAGGGATTCCCATTGACGATGACATCAGCGAGGTAGTTGAGCAGCTTGGTCGCCCGGTCCTTGCGAGCGGTGAAGGCAAAGAGTTGCGGATTGGTGTCGATGAAGCGCGTCGTCGCCTTCCCTTCGCGGAACACCGGATCGTGGATGACGTTAAGCAGAAACGGAATGTTGGTTTTGACCCCGCGGATGCGAAATTCGTTGAGCGCCCGGTGCATGCGATCCAACGCGACATCGAGTGTCCGCCCGAAGATCGTGACCTTGACCAGCATGGAATCATAGAAGGGTGTGATGACCGCATTGGCCGCGCCGAGGGCACCATCCAGCCGCACACCGAACCCACCGGGGCTGCGATAGGTGAGAATTTTGCCGAAGTCCGGCGTGAAAGCCTGCTCCGGGTCCTCAGTGGTGATCCGGCATTGAATGGCATAGCCGCTTTTTTCAACCTGATCCTGTTGCGGGAGCCCAAGGGCTTCGCCGTGGAGCGTGTATCCTTGGGCAATTTGGATCTGGGCCCGCACCAGATCGATTCCGGTGATTTCCTCGGTCACGGTGTGTTCCACTTGGATCCTCGGATTCATCTCGATGAAGAACCACTCGCCGCGCTCGATGTCGACGAGGAACTCGACCGTTCCGGCGTGCGTGTAGCGAACTTCACGGGCGATTTCAATAGCGGCCTGGCACAATCCGGCGATGATGGCCGGATCAATGCCGTAGCTGGGCGCCTGCTCGATGACCTTCTGGTGACGCCGCTGCACGGAGCAGTCGCGCTCATGGAGATGCAGAACGTTGCCATGCTTGTCGGCGAGAATCTGCACTTCGATGTGCTTGGCCTTGCCTACGAATTTCTCCAAAAACACGGCTCCATTGCCAAAAGCGCGTTTGGCTTCGGTTTGAGCTTCATCCAGCAGTCGCTCAAGATCTTCCTGGCGCTCCACCACACGCATTCCGCGGCCACCGCCACCGAAGGCTGCCTTGATGATCAAGGGAAAGCCGACCTTTTGGGCGACCTCCAACGCATCCTTTCGGTCTTCGATCGCATCTTTGGTGCCCGGCAGTGTGGGGACCCCGAGTTGTTCCGCCACCTGACGGGCCGCCGTCTTGTCGCCCATGCGATCGAGAACACCGGGCTCAGGCCCGATGAAAATGATCCCCTCCCGGGCACAGGCCTTGGCAAAGTCAGGATTTTCCGACAAGAATCCGTATCCGGGATGAATGGCATCCACCCCCTTCTCCTTGGCCAGGGCCACAATGCCCTCAATGTCGAGGTAAGCGCCCACCGGACCTTTGGAATGGTCCAACTCATAGGCTTCATCCGCCTTAAATCGGTGCGGACAGAAGCGGTCCTCCCGGGCATAGATGGCGACGGTGCGGATGCCCAGTTCAGTGGCGGCCCGCATGATACGGATGGCGATTTCCGAACGGTTGGCGACCAAGAGGCGTCGAATAGGTCGGATTCCCGAGGTTTCCGAGTTGTGAGGAATGATGATTTGCGGCATCGGAAGCTGTCAGTCTGTAAGGGGGCACAATGTCTCCGTGAAATGGGCCACTGCAAGGATCGAAACGGAAGATTTGCCGTGCAGGGCTCAAATTCAGCCGGAAAGGACATTGCCCGGGGCTCTGGGGGTCTGGCACCTGTCGATGCCAGGGCCGATGGATTCCACATCTGAGGGCGGGGAATAGGTCTGATTACAAGGATCGTGCCTTCGCAAAATAGCGACCGCCTGGGCAGATTGGTCCACTTTTGTGGGGGATCCCCCGCGCCACCAGGTTGTCATTCATAATTATCCAGACAACCATAATTTTCCGAGAATAGGGTCGAGGCGGAAAGTCACCTCTCCCAATCACTGGATTGCCTTTTGACATCGGGAAAGGTGGGGAGCATTGTGGCCGTTCGCCGCTGTCCTTCGCTCTCCCGGGAGTCGGGGCATCCCGATCCATGAAAAAAATCCTCTTCGTTTGCACCGGAAACATCTGCCGCAGCCCCATGGCTGAGGGACTCTTCCGTCATGCCGCGAAACGCCTTGAGGAAGAAATCCTGGTGCGGTCCGCCGGAATCTCGACGGTCGATGGCCAACCTCCCAGTTGGCACGCTGTCGAGGTCATGGCAGAACAAGGGTTGGACATTTCGGAACAGCGTAGCCTTCAGGTGACCCCGGAATTGATCGCGTGGGCAGATTGCATTTTCGGGATGACCGAATCACACCAAGCGTTGCTCCAGGCCATCTTCCCCGAAGCGACGGAGAAGACATTTGTGCTGCGCGAGTTTCTCGTCGGAAGAGATGGCATTGATCTCGACGTGCCGGATCCGATCGGTCGGGGAAAACGCGATTATGAACGCACCCGCAATCTGATTCTGGAGTCGGTCCCCAGTGTTTTGAATTTTCTGCGATCGGTTCCTGCGGAACCCTCCTGAACCGCACCCCCATTTTTTCCCCACACCCCATGCCCAACTCCCACGATGCTCGTATCATAGTCGGCGCCGATCACGGCGGTTATCTTTTGAAAGACGCCCTCGTCGCCTGGCTTGGTGACCATGGTCACACCGTTGAGGACATCGGCACACACTCCTCCGCATCGGTGGATTATCCGGATTTTGCCCATCGGGTGGCCAGTGCCGTGGCTTCGGGCGCCTACTCCGGTGGCATCCTGGTCTGCACCACCGGCATCGGAGTCAGCATTGCCGCCAACCGCCATTCCGGCGTGAGAGCGGCTTTGGTTCATGACGTGGCGACCGCGAAAATTTCGCGGGATCACAATGACGCCAACGTGCTTTGTCTTGCAGGCGCCACCACCAGCCCCGAACTGGGCAAGGAAATCCTCCAAGCCTGGCTTGAAACCTCCTTCAGTCAAGGGGAACGCCATGTCCGCCGGGCTTCCAAAATCGAGCTGTCCTGTGGCGATCCTGTTGCCCTGATCGGGGCCCAGCTCACCGCCACCGATCCGGTCATCGCCGCAGCCATTGTCCGCGAAGAGATTCGTCAACGCGACAATATCGAACTGATCGCTTCGGAAAATTTCGCTTCCCGCGCGATCCAGCAGGCTCAGGGGTCCTGCCTGACCAACAAATATGCCGAAGGTTACCCCGGACGTCGCTGGTATGGCGGCTGCGAGAATGTGGACCAGGTGGAACAACTGGCCATTGACCGGGCCTGCGAATTGTTCCAAGCCAAACACGCCAATGTCCAACCCCACAGTGGCAGCCAGGCCAATGCGGCGGTCTATTTCTCCGTCCTGAACCCAGGGGACCGCATTCTAACCATGGATCTGAGCCACGGAGGACATCTCACCCATGGTCACTTTGCGAACTTCTCCGGGAAGTTTTACGAAGTGAAACACTATGGCGTTTCCCCGGAAAGCGAGACCATCGACTATGATGCGCTCGCCGCCGCCGCCCTGGAATACCAGCCAAAGATGATCACCGCAGGGGCTTCCGCCTATTCGCGCGTCATCGACTTCGCCCGGATGCGTAAAATCGCCGATACCGTGGGAGCCTACCTCTTCGTCGACATGGCCCACATCGCCGGTTTGGTCGCCGCCGGGGTCCATCCTTCGCCGATGTCCCATGCTCATTTTGTAACCACCACGACCCATAAAAGCCTGAGGGGCCCGCGGGGTGGTCTGATTTTGACAAATGATGATGAATTGGCGAAAAAGATCAATGCCACCGTGTTCCCCGGGGTGCAGGGGGGCCCGCTGATGCATGTCATCGCCGCGAAAGCCGTCTGCTTCCATGAAGCGCTCCAACCCGGCTTCCGCGCCTACCAGCAGCAAATCGTGAAGAATGCGCAGGCGCTTGCCGGCGGACTCGCCGAGGCCGGCTACCGGATCATTGCCGGCGGCACCGACAACCACCTTTTCATGATCGACCTGCGGCCGAGCGGGCTCAATGGAAAGGAGGCTCAGGAAGCTCTCGACCATGCCGGCATCACTGTGAATAAAAACTCCATTCCCTTTGATACCGAATCCCCCTTCAAAGGAGGCGGCATTCGCATCGGCACTCCGGCGGTGACTTCCCGCGGCATGAAGGAGGAAGACATGGCGCAAGTCGCCACGATGATTCATGAAGCCTTGACCAACCGGAAAAAGCCGGAGGTGCTGGAGACGATCCGGCAACGGGTCGTGGCAATGAACCAACGTTTTCCTCTTCCCTGAGGATCACCGGGCAAGGACCCGCCAACGTTGCTTCCAACCTTGGTGATCACCCTCCAGCAGGCTCGGTCGTCCGGGTGTCTCCTCTATGAGTGCCTGGCCGGGAGCCGGGCCTATGGAACCGATCTGCCTGGCTCTGACACGGATCTGAGGGGGGTCTTTGTCGCTCCCATCGGAATTTTCTATGGACTGGATCCCGTGGAGCAGCTTTCCGCGGAAGATCAGGACGAAATCTACTACGAAATCGGGCGTTTCATCAGCCTACTGTGCCGCAACAATCCCACCGTGATCGAGATCCTTTTCGCGGGTCCAGAATTGACACGCCACCAACATCCTCTCTGGTCCCGCATTGATCCCCGTCTGGTTCTGTCAAAGTGGTGCCTCCACTCCTTTGCGGGCTATGCCGTGTCACAGGTAAATAAGGCACGGGGTTTGAACAAAAAGATTGTCAATCCCCAGCCCTCCGAACGAAGGCAAGCCCTTGATTTCTGCCATGTCGTCGAAGGTCAGGGCTCAATCCCCCTCGCAACCTGGCTGGCAAACCGAGGTATGCGCAGCGGAGACTGCGGATTGGTCAAGGTGCCGCATTTGAAGGGCGTCTATGCCATTTTCCATGATCCCTCCGGCAGACTTGGCTACCGGGGAATCTTCGGTGAAGGCCCGGATGCCACGGAACCCAGAACCAGCAGTGTTCCCAGGAACGCGCAGCCCGAAGGCTGGATGCAATACAATCAGGACGGGTTCCAGCGTCACTGCAAAGAGCACCGGGATTATCAGGAGTGGGTTCAGAAGAGGAACCCGGAACGCCACCGGACAAACACCGCCCACGGTCGCAACTATGACTCCAAAAACCTCATGCACACATTCCGCTTGCTTGGGATGGCCAGCGAGATTGCCACGACGGGAAAGGTCACCGTGCAGCGACCCGACCGGGAATTTCTTCTCCGCATCCGCCGGGGAGAGTTCTCCTATGAAGACCTCATGGCCATGGCCGGGCAAAAGCTTGGCATCATCGAACAGGAATTCGCCCGCAGCGATCTGCCGGAAGAACCTGACCGGCAAGCCTTGGAGCAGGTCTTGGTGGAGATCCGGCAGGAATGGTACCGCCGCTGAGAGCGCTCCGTCCCCAAACCATCATCAGGGGCGTTTGCGCAGCCGCGCCGCAAAAAAGCCATCGAACCCCTCACGGTTGGGACGCCACTGACGCTGCTCCTCCAACTCCCACTCCTCCCCGCATCCACGGAGAAAGGCTTCGACCTGGAGTTCATTCTCACCGGGCAGGAGGCTGCAGGTGGCATAAACCATTTTGCCTCCTGGCTTCACCATCCGGGAGTATTCAGTAAGGATCCCAGCCTGGAGCACCCGAAGACGGCCGATCTCCTCAAGGCTGAGTTTCCACTTCGCATCGGGATTGCGTCGCAACACCCCGAGCCCCGAGCACGGCACATCGAGCAGTAAGCGGTCGGCCGTGCCTCGGAGCCGTTTCAAGGTCTTGGGATCTATTGGACGGGTCTCCACGATGTCTACCTGATTGCGCGCCGCCCGCTTTCTCAGCTCCTTGAGCTTCCAATCATGGATGTCGAGGGCAAGAATGCGGCCTTTGTTGCCCATCAGTCCGGCCATGTGCAACGTCTTGCCTCCCCCTCCGGCACAGGCATCGATCACTCTTTGACCGGGTTGAATTTGTAGGAAGGGAGCAATCTGTTGGGAGGCAGCGTCCTGCACCTCAAAAAGACCTTCCCGGAAAGCCTTCGTGGCGAAAACATTTTGCCGCCGCTCGAGCCGCAGCGCATCGGGCGCTTCGGGAACATTTTCACTGGCAATGTCCTCGGCAGCAAGCGCTGCGGCCAGCTCATCCCTGGTGTTTTTCAGGGTGTTGGCCCTCAAAAAGACATCAGCCGGAAGGTTCAAGGCCGCGATCAACTGATTCCAGTCCGCCTCACCCAGTTCTGTCGAGGCAAGTCCATGCAGCCAATCTGGCACACTCGCCCGGATCGCGGGCCTGACCGGGGTGTTGCGACGCCGTTCAACCACCTCGGGCGTCAACCCCTGGCACTCGGGCATTCCGGAAGATTCCCCATGGGCATCGATCCAGTATGCGCCCCAGACAAGCCAGATCCGACCGGGCGAAATGAGGGAACGATCCTGCGATTCGGCATCGGGGAGTCCGGCCAAATGCCAATACCAACGCCACCACCGGGTTACTTCGTAAACCGCTTCGGCAAACTGGCGCCGATCTCGAGCCCCCCATTTGGCATGGGATTTGAAATGACGCTCGATGACTTTGTCGGCGTAATAACCACCGACAAATATATCACCGAGGGCTTCCACCAATCGGCTGACCAGGACACGATGTACTTTGATCACGATGCAGAACAGCCTCAGGGAATCGGTGGGACAGGCACGGCGGTACCTTCCTCGACCCGCTCCACTCCGGGCACCGGAGGAGCTCCCGGATTCTTCCGTTTGAGGCCTCCGAAAAGACGCTTAAAGAAAGGCTGCTGCACCCTCTCCACCGGCCGTCCCTGCTGGTGCATCTCCGTGGGCGTCCCGGGCCCGGGAAAGACACGGGCGGCATCTTCCCCGACGTTGGAACGGACATCCTCGTCATAGCTGGCGGCCGGCAAATCGCTACTTTCGCTCACGACGATGGGTTGGATGAAAATCATGAGCTCAGTGCGAGTCTTCTGATTGTTCGTGTTCTTGAAGGCATGTCCCAGCAATGGAATGCGTTGGATGAAAGGGACACCGGCATCGTTGTTGTCCTTGCGCTCGGAGATCAGCCCCCCAAGGACGATCGTGGAACGGTTTGGAACGGTGACCGTCGTGTTCAATTCCTGTTTGCCAACGATGGGGACGTCACTGTCCGCTACACGCTGGGTGCCAATCACGCGGTCGTTGACCTGGACGATGTCGAGAGTGACCTCGTTGTCTTCATTGATGGTGGGGAGCACTTCCAGTTTCAGAACGACCTGCTTGTAGTCGATAGATGTCCGCACCGCAGCCGTGTTGTTGATCTGCCCGGAGGAGTCCGTCAGACTCTCCGTCGGCACCGGGACTTCCTGCCCGGAAGTGATCTCGGCGCGCTTGCCATTTTGAATGTAAACAACCGGCCGGGAAAGGACCTTGAACCGTTGCGTGGTTTCCAACGCATTGATGACCGTGTCCAAAGTCTG
Organism: Akkermansiaceae bacterium; assembly: GCA_024233005.1. Classification (GTDB taxonomy): domain Bacteria; phylum Verrucomicrobiota; class Verrucomicrobiia; order Verrucomicrobiales; family DEV007; genus JACKQE01. Next base: position 74,517 of record JACKQE010000012.1, read on the forward strand.
GCCAATCTGACCGTAGACGTTCAATCCCGCGGCGGGCCCAAACGCGGTGGTGATGATGTTGTCCCGCATATCGGCAATGTTTCCATTGGTGATGACATCATCCCGAGCATTGAGATTGCTGGAGGCGATGCCCCCGTCGAGAGGGTTGTCACCGTGGAATTTGGTGAACTTTTGAAGATAGTCGACGCCGAACTGAATGGTGTCATCCAGGGTCATTTCCCCGATCACGGTCGCGAGATAGACCTGCGCCGGACGACGGTCCAGAGTGTCGATGATGTCGAGCACGGTCTTCTGGGCGACCGCATCCCCCACCACGATGATGGTGTTGGACTGACGATCGGCAATGATTCGGGTCTTGCCAATCAGAACGGAGATCGGCGCCACCTCATCCACGGGAAAGGCGATCTGATCCGCCCGACCACCATCGTTGGTGGCCGAGTCCGTGGTGGCCTGCTGGGTCCGGTTCTGATTGTTTTGGGCGGTGTTGCGGTTGGTACCGGTTAGGGTGGACACCTGGGAGGAAGAAACAGGTGTGGACCGGGTCTGAATCGTCCGTCCTCCGGGAAGGATGGTTTCGCCACTGCCTCGGTCCTGCAACACATCGACCACAACGGATAGAATGTCGTTAGCCTTGACATGCCGAAGCCGGCGCTCCACAGGCTCCGGGCTGTCTGCCGGCAGATCGAACTGCTTGATCAACTGGATGATGTAGGCCGCATCGGTGGGTGGGGCAATCACTGCAATGCGGTTCATGCGGTCATCCGGAATGATCTGGGAAGCAGGCAAATCCGCTGTCCCCACGCCTACTCTGGAGAGATCGGGCTTGGAACCGGAGGTAGAAGTCCTGACCGTGATGGCCTGTGGCTGGGCCGTGGGAGTGGGAGTGGGAGTCTTGTCACTGCTTTTCTGTCCGGAAATGGTTCCCGACTGCTGGCTCTGCCGTTCCCGCTCCTCCCGACGGGAATCCATGATCGATTGAATGATCTGGGCGATGACATTGGACTCGGCAAACTCCAATTGGACAAATTCCGTGATCAGGGAAGCTTCCTCGCTGGGAACGTCGATGATGTTCTTCAGTTTGAGAAGCTGACGAATGACGGTGGAACTTTCCGTGACCAACAAACCCTGGGGATGACTCACGGGAGTGATGCGTCCGAAATCATTAAGCTGCACGTGATTGCCCATCAAGGTTGCCGCCTCTTCGGGGGAGATGTTTTCCAGTTTCATGAAAAGCCCGGCCAGGGTCTCCCCCCCGGGGAGCCCTTCGGGTGTATCGTAAATGACCAAACCATCGGCAAACGAGGAAGGTTGTCCCTGCTGTCTGGTTTTGCCCACCAGCACCTTGATGCTTTGCTTGTCATCTTCGGCCACCAACACGTAGCCATTGATCAGCAGCGTGGCTTCAATCAGTTGAATCGCTTCCTGACGGTTCACATCCGCGGGGGTCACGAGGCTGATCTGGGGACCGTCGAAGACCGATGTGTCCTTGATGATGGTCTTGCCGACCAACTTTTCGTAAATGCTGAGCAAGTCCGAGACCGGATTGAGCGGAAATTGAAGACTGATACGGTCTCCCTGAATGGCTCCGCCAGCCGCACCCGGGGCTCCGCCGCCGCCGGGTCCGCCAAAAGCTCCACGACCGAATCCTGGGATACGCCCGCCACCACCAGGGGTAGCGCCGGGAGGAGGTGTCGGAACCGTGGGCGCCGCTCCATCAGTTGGAGCAGGTGCAGTTGGAGCAGGTGCAGTTGGAGCAGGTGCAGTTGGAGCAGGTGCAGTTGGAGCAGGTGCAGTTGGAGCCGGTGCGGTTGGAGCCGCAGGAGCTGGCACCGGTGGAGCGGCATCCTGCGCCTGCAGGCTGAGGCCCATCATGAGCGTTCCGAACCAATGAACTGCGGCTCTGCCGAGGCTGGCGCGGGACGTAATGCTCTCCCCGGACAGGCCTGCCTTGCGACGGCATGTCCCCATGCTTGATTGTTTGTGTTTCATGCGACCCGTGTTCCGGTCTTACGCTGTCGTGCCCAGCGTAATTCAAGGCCCGCCGAAAGTTTCTGGTCTCCCGTCGGGCCTGATGATTTTTTGTGTTTCTTTCTTTCGGTATCTTGTGCCTGCTTATTCCGATTTGCGCAAGGCTTTGTCCACAGCTTTGCCAAAAACCTCGCGCCTTTGCTCGGGAGTCATTTCAGGATTCTTTTCAAAAGATTTTTTCATGTATTCGCGCATGCGCTCCCGCTGTTCGTCACTCATGTTGCGCAACTTTTCCATGACTTCGGGAGGCGGTCCAAATCCGCTGTGGCCTTCATGGCGACGCTCGCCCCCGGCGAATCGGCTCCCCCCCTGGTCCGTACCGGGTCCGGAGGCAGGGCGGCTTTCACCGGGCTTCAATCGGGCCTCGTCAAACCGGACATTGACCACCGTTCCTTCAGAAATGGAGACCTTGGCGGTGACATTCTCCAGATCGTCATCCTCGGAAACCCCCACCATTTTCCATCCTTGTGGATTCGGCTCATCCGTCACGACATACGTTTCCTTTGTTTCCTTGTTCAAAAGTGTTGCCACGATGACTTTTTCAAATTTCGCCAAGCCAGTCAGAATGAGGGAGTCACTCAGATTGAGGGAGCGTTGGAACGGGGAGCTTTTTTTCAACTCGGAAAAAGCTTCCACCGAAAGGGCCTGCGGGAGACCGGTCGGCCCAGCCACGGGCTCCGCGGTGACCTTCAACGGAGCGGAAGGCCCTCCGACAGAGGCCACCAGAGTGTCGGCAGCCCGCCCCGCCCCGGGCATTGGCGACATGGCAGAAAGAAGGAACAGCCATCCTACCATCCAGCCAAATGGGCGGGAGAGGCGGAAGGAAGATGAGCCGGGAGACAACATGGATTCAGGCATTAAACCTCCCACTCCTCCCAAGGTTTCCCGGCAACGGCAATTTCTTTTCGGAAGACAAATCCAGCTTGCCTCCCGGATGCCTCAGGCGAGACACTCACGAATGTACTGGTAGCCGAATTCGTAGACTTCTTCGGTGTTGGGGAAAAAGTCACGCCAAACGCGGGTTGCGGCCGCCAAAGCCGGCAGCGAACGGCCGAAGGCTTCGATGACGAGCCACTGATCGTAGCCGTTCTTTTTTAAAATCTGGATGGTCTCGCGAATCGGAGTGTGATCCTTGCCGGGGGTGCCACGGTCGTTGGCGGAAATGTGGACGTGCCGGATCACATCGAGATTGGGCTCAATAACCCCAAGTGGGTCCTTTTCCTCGATATTGGCGTGGAAGGTGTCATACATCGTGAAAAAATTTGGGTGATTGACCTGTTTCACATAGGCCGAAGCCTGCTCCATGGTGTTGAGGAAGTGGCACTCAAAACGGTTCAGTGACTCAATCGTCAGCCTGATGCCGGCCTGCTGGGCATGTTCGGCCAGAAGACGGTGACATTCAGCGGCGTGGGCCCGTTCCGTGTCGGTTGGGGCATCCCCGGTGAAATTACCCAGTTCCTGATAGTAAGGACCACAGAGGTTTTGAATACCGGCAAGGTGGCCACAATCGATGACGCGTTTCAGATGCTCGACCCCAGCCTGCCGGTCAGCAGCATTCGGGCTGATCAGGCTGTGTGCCTGGTCCGGGCAAACCGTTACCGCGGCGGATTGCAGTCCATTGTCGCTGAGCGCCTTTCCGAGCCTGCGAAAATCTTCCGGGTTGCTCGGGTCGAAAATCGGTACTTCCACGCCATCGTAACCCGTGGCTTTGAGTTTTTCGAGGAGGGGGAAATTTTCTTCCGTGACGTGTCCGGTCCAGAGGAGGAGGTTGAAGCCGATTTTCATGGCGGGATTAAAGCTCACCCGTGTTCCCGGTGCAACATTCTTTATCCGGTCGCAGACAACGCGTTGCCAGGGCGTCAACCGTGCCGGTGGAAAAACTTGTAATCTTTGCCCCGGATCAACGCACTAACCAGAGCCCTAGGGTATTTTACGAATCATCACCACCAGACTCATGAATGTTTTGGAAGCCATTGAATCCCGCCGCTCCGTCAAGAATTTCGACCCCACCCATCAGATGCCGGAGACAGATGTGGCTCGGCTCATCGAACTCACCAAGCTGGCCCCCTCTTCCTTCAATATGCAGAACTACCGTCTCGTTCTGGTGAAGGATCCCGCCCTGAGGAAACAAGTCCGCGCCGTCGCTTGGGATCAGGCCCAGATCACGGATGCCTCCCTGCTGTTCATTCTGTGTGCGGATCTCAATGCTCATCGCAAAAACCCCGGTCGTTACTGGGCCCATGCACCACAACCGGTCCAAGATATCCTCGTGCCGGCCATGGGGGCTTTTTATGAAGGCCATCCTCAATTGATGCGGGACGAAGCCATGCGTTCCACAGCCCTCGCCGGGATGACCCTCATGCTGGCGGCCCAAGGGTTGGGGTATCAGAGTGGCCCGATCGTGGGTTTCGATCCCGCCGCCGTCGCGGAGCTCATTCGCCTCCCCGAAGACCACGTGATCAGTTTCATTGTCGTGGTGGGCAGGGGCACGGTCCCGGCGTGGCCCCGCGGGGAACGGCTCAGTGATGCCGAAGTGGTTATAGAAGACCGTTTTGCCTGAATCAGCCTTTCCGCTGCCACACGCTGGTTTGCGAAGTGCTGAGTTGGAATTTGCGCCGGTGTTCGCGGATGCAAAACGGCAGTTCGCGGACCTCCTGCAGCGTGAAATCCGCTCCGAGCCGGCTCTGCAGATAGTCCAACGTGGGGCCGGGCGGTTGCTCCGAAGCCGCAGTGAATTCCTCAAGCCAGGTCCCCGGCGTGGCCATGACAAGCCAGCCTCCCCGAACCACGAGGACTCCGAGCCGCTGCAAAAACCGCTCCGGGCAAGGCAGACGGCAGAGGAGGTTTGCCGCGTGGACCACATCGAAACTGCCGAGGTCGTCCCGCAGGTCCATGGCATCCCCGCATTCGAACTGGATCCGGTCCGGACGGACGCCCTCGATTCCCGCATGGATTGGCAGATCCTCGCCCCAATGACCTTCCGCATAGCGCCGGCAGATCAGCTTTTCTCCCCGTCGCAGTGCCTCCGCAGCCTCGATGAATCGCCGTGAAAAGTCGATGCCGGTCACACTCCCCTCAGTGAACCGCGAGAATTCAAAACTGGACCGTCCCACCGCACAACCGAGATCGAGAACCCGTCCGGGTGCGGCGAAGTGCGAACGCAGCATCCCGACCGTGGCCACAGGAAACTGAAAGACCGCGTTCGGCAGGGGCGGAAGATCGGAGCCGGCCAGAATTTCCTCCGGGGTACCGTAGTGAAAAAGCAGGTATTGGTGGAGAAGCCGGTCTTGTTCGTAAAGGGCGGACATGCCCGCATTGAGACGACCACCGCCGACAGAACTTGCGACAAATGATTACCGTTCCACAGAAAGAGCCGAAGGGTAAATTTCTACCTCGCATGATGAACGGCCACCTCATCTTGGGAATATTGACATTTCCATCTCGCCGGGCGCATTGTATGGAAATGGAATCACTGGAAACCGGCGCTCCTGCCAAATTCCAACCCGACATCCTGAAATTGCCAACATTCCCCCACCCCAATCCTGAGAGACCGATGATTTTACCTGGACTCCAGACCGAACTGTCCGAACCGCTTCCAGCAGCCCAGGGGGTGACTCCTTCCTCCCCTTCCAATCCGTGAGCCGCCTCGAGGAACCTCCCCAGGAAAACTGGCTGCGTGGAGTGGACGGCAAAGGCCGGATCGCGCTTGGGAATCTGGGATTGACGACAACCGGAAATCTCGTCGCCCATTTTCCCCGACGGCACGAAGACCGGACCCGTTTCGACCGGTTCCCGGCTCACCCCACGGAAACAGCGCTCTGCCTGCATGCCCTCGTCATCGACACCGGACAGCGTTTCATGCAGGGAAAGAAACGCTTTTTTGAAGCCACGGTGGAAGACCCGTCCGGACTGTCCATGGCTGGTCGACTCGTCCTCCGTTGGTTCAACATGCCCTACATTGGCAAGATCATCGCCGTCGGTCAGGAACTCATTCTATATGGCAAAGTGCGTCAAAGCGGTCGGCGGCTCGTCATGGACCACGCCGACTTTGAAATTGTGGACGAAGGCGGGGAAGGTTCGGGAATCCACATGGAACGCATCGTTCCGGTCTATCCTCTGACTTCGGGCCTCCAGCAACGCCACCTTCGTGGGGTCATCCACGCGGCACTTTCCGGAATGCAAGATGCCGATTTCCCCGATCTGATCCCTCCCCACTCTTCCCGAACCCTTGGTCACCCCATTCACCGGGCTTGGGCGGTGCGGGAAGCTCATTTCCCGACCAGTTGGGAAAGTCTGAAAATAGCACGCCGTTTCCTCGCCCTGGAAGAGTTCACCGCCCTGCAGATCCACCTCCTCCTGCGCCGGGCGGAATATGAACGGCTTGGCCGTGGTTCCTCCCACTGCGGCCCCGGGATCCTCCTTGAGGACTTTTACGCAAAGCTCCCCCACACCGCCACCGGAGCACAGCTACGCGCGGTGGCGGAGATCCGCCAAGACCTGGCATCGACCCGGCCCATGAACCGTCTCCTGCAGGGTGATGTCGGATCGGGAAAAACCCTCGTCGCCACCGCAGCCATGCTTCTGGCTGTCGAGGCAGGGTACCAGACCGCCCTGATGGCTCCGACCCAAATCCTTGCCGAGCAGCATTTCCAGAACCTCAAAGAACTGCTGTCGCCGCTCGGAGTGCGCGTCGGACTCCGCACCAGCGGACGCCGCGAAGATTCGTTTGATCCGCTCTTTGCCGGCGCGGACCAGGCCCAGATCCTCGTCGGAACTCACGCCCTGCTCCATGGGGCGGAGCCTTTTGAAAAGCTCGGGCTGGTGGTGATCGATGAGCAGCACCGCTTCGGCGTAAACGAACGCTCCAGACTCATCGCGATGGGAGAAACCCCCGACGTCTTGGTCATGACCGCCACGCCGATCCCCCGAACCTTGGCGCTCTCGGTTTATGGCGACCTTGATGTCTCGATTCTTGACGAGATGCCACGGGGGCGCAAAAGGATTGTCACCGGGATCCGCGAAGTATCCAAAACAGCCGCAGCGGCGGCGTTCATCCGCACCCAACTGGAGGCCGGACGCCAGGCATACATTGTCTACCCGCTCATCGAGGAGTCGGAAAAAATCAAATCCCAAGCCGCCAAGACGGAGTTTTCCGAATGGGAAAAAAGGCTTTCCGGCCAGACCTGCGGCCTGCTCCACGGCCGTCTTGCAGCCGAGGAGAAGGAGCGAGTCATGCGCGACTTCCGGGACGGCAAAATCCGCGCCCTCATCGCCACCACCGTGATCGAGGTGGGTGTGGATGTGCCCAATGCCAACGTTATCCTCATTATGAATGCGGAACGTTTCGGACTCGCCCAACTTCACCAGCTCAGAGGCCGGGTGGGCCGGGGGGAACACAAAAGCTATTGCATCCTGATGTGCGGCGAAGACAGCGCCGGAACCAGGGAGCGACTCCACATCCTCGAGCAAAGCAGCGACGGATTCCGGATCGCCGAGGCCGACCTCGAGCAACGCGGTCCCGGTGAACTTTTGGGAACCTCGCAGGCAGGCCTGCCGGACTTGAATTTTCCCGAATTCCTCGCAGAGCCCAAAGTTGTCGCCCGGGCCCGGGCCCTGGCGCTGGATATCGTCCGTCAGGATCCCGGCTTGGAACAGCCCGCCCACCGGGAACTGGGTCTCCGATTCTCCCGTCATGCGGCGACCGTGCCAGGTCAGCTCAGCTGATCCGGCAGACCTGACCCTCCTGCCCCCCGTGATGCACTCCGCGCCCCCGGACCTGCGTCCAAACATGACCTCAGCGAGGCTCTGGCTTGCGGGCCCGCTATGCACTCTTCAGGGGGCCTTCTTCCCTGGCATTGATGAGGGCATCGCAGCATCAGAAAGAAATACCTGGTCGACCAGAATGTGGCCCCAGCCGCCAGAGTGGGTATCGAAAATTTGGAAGCTTGCCGACCGGCCTTTGAACTCGGTGACATCCCACGAGAACCAGTCCATGATCTCCTGCCCTTTGGAGTTCTTTTGGGAGAAACCCGTGGCGCTGCGCAGCTCCTTGCCATCGATCAGCAACCGCGCACCGGTTTCCTCGGGGTGTTTGCCACCGCCGATGAGAAAGTTGAGATGCTTGCGTTCGATGGTGAAGACGGGTGATGTCAGGGTTCCGGTGGATTTGTCCTGCTCACGGTAGGTGTTGATGAATCCTTTCCCGAGAAATCCGGCGGCACGGTTGGTTCGAAGTCCGGGATCAAAGGCAGTTCCGGAGGCCACCCAACCATGGAGACCTTCGCCTTCGAAATCGGCGAGGAGGAGGTCGTCCGGCAACGGCTTGTAGGCAGCCGGGGTGACTTCGATCTGAGTCGGCGCCGCGGCGGCCCTTGACGGCTCGGCAGGGAGGAACGCGCGCTTCTGCGGTGAGCCAGCAAGTGCCGTCACCTTCAACTCTTTCACGAGATACTTGGCACCGTCGAAACCACCGCCGTTGAGATAAAACGGTCCCATCGGACGATTGAAAGTGTCATCGGCCGCGGTAATTGTGACACCATCGATCGTGACGGTGAAGTTGGGGCCATCATGGATGCAGATGACCTCGTGCCAATCCTTGGTCAGGTCCTGCAACTGCCCTTTCGCAAGCACTGCCGACTTTTGCGCTTTGGAACCCGGACGCACGATGGCGAACTGTCCATTGTCTGGAAGGAAGGTAAAGTCCATGGCGTGGCCGCGTGAGTCGGCGGGCCAGGTCACGAATAAGAAGTTCTGCTGCGGCACGACGAACTTCATCTTCCACTCGATCTTCAACTGGTCGAAAGCCATCAGCCCCTTGATCGTGGCCGTGTGTTTCTCTGTCGGAACCTGCTCGCCGATCATCACCCCGTCGCCGAACTTCCAAGAACCGTGATGGAACTCCAGGCCTTCGGCAAGCGGCTCCGCGGTGCCGTCTTCGAAGATGAGCGTCTCGTCAGCCCGCAGTCCGGCCAGGAAAAACAAGGGAACGAGGAGGAGTGTCAGTGACTTCATGATGGGTGGATGTGATATGGTGGGACAGCGAAGGCTTTACGACACCAGATCGTGGATGACATTCCCGTGAACATCGGTGAGGCGGTAGTCGCGCCCGGAATAGCGGTAGGTCAGCTGCTTGTGATCCAGTCCCATCAGGTGGAGGATGGTGGCATGGAGGTCATGCACGTGCATGCGATTCTCCACCGCCGAGAGTCCGAATTCATCGGTCGAGCCGTAACTGAATCCCGGTTTCACACCGCCTCCGGCCATCCAGACCGTGTAGCCATAGTGGTCGTGGTCGCGGCCTTTGGCGCCCTCCGATGTCGGCGCCCGGCCGAATTCACCACCCCAGACGACGAGCGTGTCCTCCAGAAGACCGCGCAGTTTGAGATCCTGGAGCAAAGCGGCGATTCCCTGATCACAAGCTTTGGCCAATTCGGCGTGTCCGTCGACAATGTTGCTGTGCCCGGTGTCCCAGGCAATATCGTAGCCGCTGATCGAATGGGAGAGCTGCACGACCCGAACGCCTTCCTCGATGAGCCGCCGGGCAATGAGGCAGCCTTTGGCAAATTCACTATCTCCGTAGAGATCGAGCGTGGCTTTGCTCTCCTTGCTGACATCGAAGACTTCCGGCACCGAGAATTGCATCCGGAAGGCCATTTCCGCTGACTGAATGGCGGCTTCCAATTGTTGATCTTGCTGGAGATTCTCAAGCTGCATCCGGTTGAGCTGGGCGAGCAGGTCTACCTGCTTGCGTTGCTCGTCCTTCGACAGGTTCGTGGCGCTCTTAAGATCCCGCAGGGCCGCTTCGGGTCTCATCTCGCGAACGTTGACATAAGAGCCCGCATAGGCGCCGGGCAGGAAAGAATTCCCCCAGTTGGCGGCCTTCCCTCGGGGCTGGGCCACCGGTGACATCGAAACGAATCCGGGCAAGTCTTCAGTTACCGCACCGAGGCCGTAGAGCAGCCAGGAGCCCATGCTCGGACGATTCGGTTGCAGGGATCCGAGGTTCGACATCAGGATGGCGCCGGCGTGCTCGGGGATGTCGGTGTACATCGAGTGAACGAAGCAAATGTCGTCCACACACTGCGCGGTCTCGGGAAAAATATCACTGACCCACTTCCCGGTCTGGCCGTATTGCTTGAACTCAAACGGCGAGGGCATCAAACCCATCTTGGTGTTTCGCAGGGATTTGCGGTCGACAACTTCGGGACGTTCCCCGGCATGCTTCGCCAGCATTGGCTTGTAATCGAAGGTATCAACCTGGGATGGGCCACCCGGCATGAAGAGCTGGATCACCCGTTTCGCGCGGGCCGGAAAATGCGGTGCCTTCGGGGCGAGAGGATTGATCGACGCCGCGGGCGCGCTCTGCTGCCCCAATAGACTGGCCAATCCGATGCTTCCCATGCCAGCGCCCATTTTACGCAGTGCGTCGCGTCGCGTGTGATGCTGCAGCAATCCTTCGCGGAATTCACGCTGATGTTGTTGGAATTTCATGGTGGGAGGTCGGGGGACAACTCGGGTTCAACGCAGTTGAAAGAATTCGTGGGTGCTGAGGAGAACCTTCGCATAGTCGGGCCATTTTTCAGGCTGACCTCCCAAAAATCCCAAACCAGCAGCGCGTTCCCGTGCGTTGGGAGGGCGGCTGTAGAGTCGTTCGTAGACGGCATCGATCCGTGCGGCATCTCCTTCAATCTCCCGCAGAGATTTCGCCAGGGCTTCGGCCCGTTTGATCATGAAGGGATTGTTCATCATGAAGAGATATTGCTGCGGCACCGTCGTCGTGACTCGCTTCGGTGCGGTAGCCTGGGCCGATGGAAAATCGAAGAGTCGAAAGAAGGCATCCGAGTCGAGTTTGTCGCCGCTTCGGCTAATCGTGGCATAAAGCGAACGACGGGTGGAATCGAGGATCTGATCGGTCGCTTCTCCACCGAAGCGACGATCCAATTCACCGGTGACCGCAAGCAGGCTGTCGCGCCAGATTTCCGCCTCTAGCTTCCGGGGATTCATTCGCCAGATCAGCCGATTGTCTCCGTCCTTGGCGAACTTCTCGGCATCGAAACGACTGCTCATCTGCCACGTGGCGGACAGCAATATCTCGCGGTTCAGCTGCTTTAAGGACCACCCGTTTTTCATCAAGCGGTTCGCAAGCCAATCCAGCAACAGAGGATGAGTCGGCTTTTCGCCCAGCACGCCGAAGTTGCTCGGCGTCCGGGTCAGCGCCTCACCGAAGTGCCATTGCCACACCCGATTCGCAATGACGCGGGCCGTCAGGGGATTGTCTGGGTGCACGACCGCCTCGGCCAGTTCGCGGCGTCCGCTTCCATCGGTAAAGGTGGCGGCGTCCTTCCCCGCAACGATCTCAAGAAACCGACGCGGCACGAGGTCACCGGGCTTGGCCAGGTTGCCCCGCAGCGCCACATGCATGTCGGCCGTCCCGCTCTCCTGGATCACATGGGCAAAGGCATACTTCGGTGGGGCGGCTTTCTTTGCGGAGGCAAGGGCCGCTTCGAGCTCCTCAATTTGCGCCTGTTCCTCAGGACTTGGTTTGCGATTCTCTCTGTTCGTCAGGGCTGTGATCGATTTCTGGCGGGCCTTCAGATTCTTGTCGGCCTCGGCGACCGATTTCTGTCCCGCCTGATAAGCGTCGATTTCTGCGTTCCCCGCAAGCGGATGCTCCCCAAGACTTGAGTTTCGGAAAATGCCGGCGATCGCATAGTAGTCCTTGGTCGTGATCGGATCGAACTTGTGATCGTGACAACGGGCGCAGGCAACGGTCAGTCCGAGGAAGGCCCGGGAAAAAGTGTCGACCCGGTCAGAGAGCGTCTCCGCTTCGGCTTGCAGCCTTGCCTCGGGGTCACCGCCATCGGATTGGTACGTTGGCCCGACCGCAAAAAAACCGGTAGCGATCGGATCGGCATCGCCGTCCAGGACATCTCCCGCGATCTGGCGTTTCACGAACTCGTCATACCCCATGTCTTGATTCAGTGCCTTCACCACCCAGTCGCGGTAACGCCAGGCATGGGGAAGCTTGGCATCATTGCCGAAACCACCGAGTCCATCGCTGTAGCGGGCCACGTCCAGCCAGTGACGGGCCCAACGTTCGCCGTAGTGTTTCGAGGCCAGCAACTCATCGACCACGGCGGCAAATGCGTCGGGCCGCTCGTCCTGCAAAAAGGTGTCCACCTGAGCCGGAGTCGGCGGAAGGCCGATCAGATCCAAATAGGCGCGACGAATCAGGATGCGCTTCTCAGCGGGTTCATTTGGCGTCACCCCGGCGAGTTCAATTCGGGCCAGGATGAAACGATCGATGGCATTCTGCACCCAGTCGGAATCCTTCACCCCGGGAAGCTTCGGATCCTGAATGGGCCGGAATGACCAATGCTCCTTGCGGAACAGATCCCAATCGTAGGGCTCGTTCTCCTTGGTCGCGGATTGAGTCAACGAGCCGGGATCGAAACCCGGCCAAGGAGCTCCCATCTCGACCCATTTCGACAGGGCCGCGATGTCTTGATCCTGGAGCTTCTGCTTCGGCGGCATGGCGGTGTCTTCATCCTTATAGGAGATGGCCTTCACCATGAGGCTCCCATGAGCATCGCCGGGAACGAGAGCGGAGCCGGTATCGCCTCCGTGGAGCATGCCCGCCAGACTGTCGAGCCGGAGCCCGGCCTTGCGCTTGTCCTCGTTGTCTCCATGGCAGCGGTAGCAGTTGTCTGCGAGGACCGGACGCACCTTGTTTTCGAAGAACTCGACCTGCTCCGCCGTCGGCTGCAAGTTCAGTTTTCCCATATCTCCCGGTTGCGGCGCCGCCGGATCGACGGGGGTGATTTCGGGAATGCGGGAGGAGAAATGCAATCCCCAGCGCTTCTTTACGGTCTCCAGCTCTTCCGCGAGGTCACTCATCGAAAGGGCCGAGTCAAAGATCCGAATCTCGGCGAGATCGCCCTCAAAAAACTCGCCGTTCGAGGACAGCTTGTTGCCCACGCGAATGCCATCGATACCGATATTCTGCGTTTCGTTATTGATTGTGCCCGTCACCGGCTCCGCATCGTTATCGATGATGATGACATTGTCCCGCTTCCCACCAGTCAGCACCATCGCAGTCAACCGCCATTCATTTGGCTTCATGGCAATCAGGTTGTGGGCGTCATTGGCCTGTCCGTTGAATCCGTAGCGGTCTTTCACCTGGAGCAGCGAAGCACGCCGTCCTGTTCCCTGGCCTGCCTGTTCAAAGATCGCCTGCACCCCGTCCCGACTGGGACGCCAGAGGACAATGAAAGTGAAGGTGTCGTCCCCCTCTTTCAACACGGGAGGTCCTGTGAGAAAATCGGCTCCATCAAAATAGAGAATCGACCGGCCATTCAGCGTTGCCCGGGGCTCGGGACGATGATCCACTCTCGGCTGGGAGAGCACGATGGACTTGTCATTCGCGTCCCGCCAGGCGCTGATTTGCTCTTCACCAAAGGTGAGTGTTCCCGAGTTTCCGGCATCGAGCCAAAGAACCGGGTCTGCCGCAGTCGCGACACGGGAACTGAGAATCAGGGGAACGAGGATGCGGGTGAAGAATTTCATACTCCTTCGTGATGGTTGCGCAGGAGGCTCCTGTTGTCGAACCAGAGTCAGGAAAGTCGCAAACCGACCCACAAATCGATGCTGCCTCACCGCAGCCATGCCAGTGGGAGGAGGGTTTTGATAGTCAATCGGCTTATTCAAAAGAGGCGGGAGTGCTATGGATGGCTTACCTCAAATGGCGGGCTCCTCAGGGCGAGAATCCACAAGAATCGGAACCGCGCCCGAATGTGAGCACACCGCTGCGGCCGTCTCGCAGGACTTTCGCAGGTTGTCCTGAGGCGACTCACCGCGCAATAGTCCCATGACAAATGCCGCCGTGAACGAGTCCCCCGCACCCACTGTATCCACCACTATGGTTGGAATCCCCGGCTGATCAACCACCCCCTCAGCCGAAACCAGCACCGCTCCCTTCGAGCCACGGGTCATCACGATGAGGTCAAGACCACAACGCTCACGCAAAGTCACCAGGGTGTCCTCAGTCTTTGCGGCCATGCCAATGTCACAGGCCGCGGCCACCTCGCCCAGCTCATCGTCGCTCAGCTTCAGCACGCCGGCCAAAGCGATGGACTCTCGGATCAATGACGCGTTGTAAAACGGTCTGCGCAGATTCACGTCGAGGACACGCAGGAGGCCGAGACTCCTTGCCAACGTCAGCGCCTGCCGGATGGTCGCCCTCGAGGTCGCTCCGCGTTGCCCGAGTGTGCCGAAATAAACGGCGTTCGCCCCTGCGATCCGCGCAGCCAGTTCCGAGGTCCATTGGAGTTCATCCCAAGCGGAGTTTTCATGAATCTTGAAAGTCGGCTTGCCTTTGCTGTCGAGTTCGATCCCGACGGTGCCGGTCAGGGCATTGTTTGCGGATTGCATCAACGCAGTGTCGATGCCGCAAGCGGCCAGGATTTTGATCGCTTCACGGCCGCGCGCATCATCACCGACGGAGCTGACCATGGTCACATCGCCACCCATCAGTGCGGCGTGGCAGGCGAAGTTTGCGGGAGCACCACCAAAGCGTGGGCCTTCAGGAAAGAGGTCCCACAGAACCTCGCCAAGGGAGATGATTTTCGGTTTGTTCATGAATCGGCGAATCCAAGGTGAGGCTCCATCTGCTCCAACGGACATCGTTTCGTCTCAGCGACTGCCAGCTTCACCCACAGAATTGGCAGAACCATCATGCCGCAGATAATTCCGACAGCGGTGAACGTCTCGAAGTCCGAGACCAGCGCCGGGAAGGTAATGTCAGGAGTGCGGCAGTCAAAGACCAGAAAACATGACGGGGGGTTGTCATCCTGTCATTCTCACGACCAGATGCCTCAAGGACAACTCCCGAAGTTGCCAGATTGCAACAAGTTGTCATGACAGCCTGGAAAGTTGTCAGTAAGGTGGATTTCACGTGAAACCTCACTTTCGACACGAGGAAATCCAACGGGAACTGAAATCGGAAATCCTCGCCGGCAAATACGACACCGCGCACCGACTGCCCAGCGAAGCCCAGCTGGTGAAGCGCTTCGGAGTCTCGCGCCCCACCGTGGCACGGGCGCTGCAGGATCTGAAGGCTGCGGGAATCCTGGAACGCCGTGCCGGATCCGGCACTTATCTTTGCAAGGATCGGGAACCCATTCCGAAGGTCCGGCAACTCGGCATGATCGTCCCCGGACTTGGAGAAATCGAGATCTTCGATGTCATCTGCGGCGAACTCGCCAGTCTCGCCCGGGTGAACGACCTGGGCATGCACTGGGGCGGCAGCACCCGCCCGCGCGCCGAAGTCCGCATGGGCACCAACGAAGCCATGGAACTCTGCGAGCGCTATATCGACACGGGCGTCAGCGGTGTCTTTCTGGCGCCCTTCGAACACACCACTGACAACGAAGCGGCAAATCGAAACATCACCGAGCGACTCAGCCACGCGGGGATTCCCGTGGTGCTCCTCGATCGGGACATCTGCCCGTTCCCCCAGCGCAGCGAGTTCGATCTCGTGGGCATCGACAACTTTGCTGGTGGCTATTTGTTGGCGGACCATCTGATCAAACTCGGCGCCACTCGCCTGACCTTTGTCACCCGCCCCTTGTCCGCGACCACCGTTCATGCCCGCATGGTCGGTGCCAGCGCCGCCATGAGGGCCCATGGTATTGCCGTGACCCGGGATTTCCTCCAAGCAGGCGACTGCGCCGACGTGCCATTCGCCCGCAAACTGATCGCCTCGAAACAGCTCGACGCCGTCATTTGCACCAATGACCAAACCGCCGCCCAGCTCCTGCAAGCCCTCGCCCGACTTGACATCAAGACGCCGCAGGATCTCCGCGTCGTCGGCTTTGACGATGTCCGTTTCGCGACCCTTCTCTCAGTGCCACTCACCACCATCCAGCAACCCTGCCGCGACATCGCATTGACCGCCTTCAACGCCATGTGCGAACGACTCGTCAACCCAACGCTGCCGCCCCGCAGTTTGTTGCTCACTCCAAGGCTCATCGTCCGCGAGAGCTGCGGAGCTTACCTGGGCTCTTGAGCCCCGGCGCCCACGATCTTGCATCGTGTGAGCAAGGAGGCAGCCGTTCCCTGAACCAAAGAACTTCACCCAGTGGACTTCACAAAGCATTTCGACACCCCTTCAAATGGTGTCAACGCGCTGAGGTCGCGCATTGCAACTGGGGCACCTTGCCGCACCTCCATGTGCTACGGGAGCGAACAAAGCAGGCCATGCAGTGCCCACTCAATATTGGTATGCTCCGGATGACCAATCGGAAGCGTGTCATCACATCAGTTCATCTGGGCTCCACAGCTCCACATTGCACAGCGCTTGCTGGACCGTATACTTTGAATTCATGTCCGCGCCCATCCTCCGACTTCTCTCCGCCAGTCTCGTCCTTCTCGCTGCCCATGGGAGAGGTCAAGAAAACGCCCCCTCTCCAGAGGGAGTTATCATCGGCCACGGCTCCGCCCGCTACCGCGTGGACATGAAGTGGGCCAAGGCCGATCCGGAGGTGGCTCCAGTGATCAATTCGCACGCGCTGGCCGAGGGTCGTGACGGGCGCATCTACCTCGTCACCGACCATCCGCAGAATGACTTCATCGTGTTCGAAAAAGACGGTCGCTACGTGCGATCCATCAGCCAGGGTCTCGGTGGTGGACATGGATTGGAGATTTTCGAAAAGGACGGGACGGAGTACCTGCTGCACATCGACTGCGGTTGGCACTTTGCGGCGGAGGGATGGAAACCGAAGGCCGGTCCGGGGCGCGTCAGCCTGCTGACCACCGCCGGCGACCTGGTGCGGAAATTTCCAGCCCCGGAAGAACTCGGCATCGCTGACGGGAAATTCATGCCCTGTGACGCGGCCTACACGCCCAGTGGCACGCTATTGATTGCGGACGGCTACGGATCGAACTTCATCTATGAATTCACGCTGGAGGGAAAGCTCGTGAAGAAATGGGGAGGTCCCACAAAGGATGACACGAATCTCAGCAACGCCCACGGCATCTCCATCGATGCGACCGATCCGCGCGGCCCTCTCGTTTGGGTGCCCTCGCGCAGCGAAAACCAGATCAAGGCCTTCACGCTCGACGGCACTTATGTGGACACCATTGACCTGCCGGGCGCTTTCGCCGGTCAGCTCGTCTTTCGCGATGACAAGATCTACACCGCCGTTTGCTGGAGCAAGGAAAACGGCACCGGCAAAAAGCTCAACCAGTCCGGATTCGTCCTCGTCCTCGACCGCAAAACCAAGCATGTCCTGAGCGCTCCCGGCGGCAGCGCGCCCGTCTACACCAACGGCAAGCTCCAACCGATGTACCAAACCGAGTCCGTCTTCAAACACTGCCACGACCTGTATGTGGACAGCGCCGGCGACATCTACGTCGGCGAGTGGAACGCCGATCGTCGCTACCCGTGGAAGCTGAACCTGGTGAAGTGACCTCGAATCAGGGCGCAGGGTTGTTTCAAATTGGCCTGAGCCCCCATAATTGGGCGTTCCCTGAAAAATGTCTGACTCAAGCCAGAAGGCAGAACCAATGAAGCAAAGCCGCGTGCAAAAGTAACCTGTAATGACCTTCTTTCGCTCCCTCCTTCAACGAGTTGATCCACAACGACAGTGAATTCGACAAGCGCGGCGTCTGTCAGCTCCTTCTCACTTGCGGGGCCACACCGCCATCAAAATCGCCCCGCATTTTCCCCCAGCCCGTCGTCCACGTCATCGACACTTCCCTCGTCGTCGGCGCCTGCAATTCCCTCCTCTCCGAAATCCTCCGCGAGCCCTTCCTCGCCGAGCACCAGGCCTGCGCGGTCAAGGAGCTCAAACTGGTCGACAACAAAGGCTTCAGCACCGTCTTCATCCCCTAATGGAGGCGAAGCGCCACAAATTCGCAATTGACTGGGCCACTGCCGACATCGCCACGCCGGAGTCGATCGGCGCCGACTTCGAAGACCATGTCCCCCTCGCCGAGATCGTCGAGGTCTTCGACTGCCCCTCCCCCTTCTTCCATGCCAGGGAGCTGCGCGGCATCTTCCATAAAATCCTGCAGCATGCGCAATACGGCACCGATCGTTCGTTTTCGACGAGGACCGACTGACCATCGCCAGACCGGATGACCAGCCGCGGATTGACTGAGGCGGTGAATTCTCCCTCGGCAGAGTCAACACTCTCCCCCTTGGCACGCTTCTCCCGGTTCGCTTTCACTCGCCAGGAGGACTTCCCGGGCATCCGTCGAATCTGCCGACTCTGGACGACCGTCACCGCGCGCCAGTTCGCTGAAGCTTATGATCTTTCGACTCAGACAGCGATCTCGTCCAGCGTTCCGGTGCTGTCGGCGAAACGCTCCCGCTTCCCGCCGGC
The DNA here is from genome assembly GCA_024233005.1 of Akkermansiaceae bacterium. Lineage (GTDB taxonomy): Bacteria > Verrucomicrobiota > Verrucomicrobiia > Verrucomicrobiales > DEV007 > JACKQE01. Next base: position 92,930 of record JACKQE010000012.1, read on the forward strand.
CCTTTGCGCCATCGTCAGCCAGAGATCGGCGAGCGGGCGCCAGCCTTCATAGTGGAAGTGGCCGCGCTTCCAACCGCCCCCGGCGATGAGGACTTCGAGATCGGCGTAGTTGTGCTGGTCGCCATCGCTGATGCCGCTGCCCATGACGAGCGTGGTGCTGTCGAGCAGGTTCACTTCCTTCAAGCGGCTGACCACATGCGCGTAAAACTCCATATGGAAGCGGTCGATCTTCGCGAGTTTCTCTTTTGCATCGTCACCCTTGGTATGGGTGAGGACGTGATGATTCTGCGGCTTGTCAAAGAGATCGTGATACAGGCGCGGGCTGTCCCAGCGCTCGGGGTCGACAAGCAACGTGGCAACTCGCGTGAGATCGCATTGAAACGCGTGCACGAACAGATCCGCCATGAGCCGCAGATAGGCCGCTCGCTTCTCCGGGATGCCCTGGGGTTCCGGCAGCGTCGGCTTGCCGATGCGCTTGGACGCGGCCTCTGCGCGCTGGATGCGTTGCTCGGTGGCGCGCACGCTGTCGAGGTATTCGCCCAGCTTGGCCTGGTCCTCCCGGCCCATGCGGCGTTGCAGACTTTTGGCGTCGGCGAGGAGGACATCAAACACGCTCTTCGTGGGGCCGCCCTGACTTTGACCAAAGAGGCACTGAAACACCGCACGCGGATTTTTCTCCGGGTTCGCCGCGTAGCCGGGGCCATACCAGGAGATGCACTCAAAGTATTTGGTCTCCTTGTTGTCCACAAAATCGTTCGCGCTGAGTTCCAACGATGGCAGGGCGCAGTCTGCGCCGATGTGTTTGGCAATGATCTGGTCGAGCGTCGTGTTCGTCGGGAAACCGCCATCGAGCGTCTCCTGCGGTGAGGAGGACGTGAGCCAGCAGGAGCCCGCCTGGGCATGCACGCCGGTGCCGGGCACAAACTGGCGGTCGAGACCGGTGATGAGCGTCACATCATCTTTGACCGAAGCGAGCGGCTGGAGCGTTGGCGTCAACGTGAGCGGGTTGAAGCCTGAGACGACCTTTCCCGGCATCAGCGCCTTCTGCCAGTAGCCGTTCGGCGTGTAGATGAAGGCGAAGCGCTGCGGCGCTGTCGAAGCGGCTTTTGTAAGGCTTTCGAAAAACGGTAGCCCCAGCGTGACGCCAGCGGCGCGGAGGAAATGGCGGCGGGTGGCGGGGCGGGCGGTCATGATCGTTAAAGCAACGCGGTGGAAGTGAGTCTCCTGACAGAACAAGCGCCGATCACGGTGCCACCAAACCGTAGGCTCCATCGCGCAGACCCTGCGCGCCGCCTTGGATGTCGGGCGGCGTGTAGCTGTGGACTTCGTTCCAGCTTTGGCCGCCATCCGTGCTGCGCAGGATGTTGAAGCGCGGTTTGTCGATGCTGATGAGGGTGCCGGAGTCGCTGGCGATGACCTGTCCAGCGGGCACGGCGGCGGGGAGATCGCGCCATGTCCTGCCATCGGGGCTGGCGCGGCCCGGTTTGCCGCAGAGCCAGAACTCGGCGCCCACCACGCTGAGGGTGGCGCGTTTGGTGCCGGTGGCATGCGGCCCGTCCCAGGTCTCGCCACCATCGCTGCTGGTCCACACATTGGAGGCGTCGGTGTCCGTCATTACGAGGAGCTTGCCGTTGGATTCCAAGTTGCCGCGTCCGGTGGAAGCATCGAGTCCCTTCGGCACGAGCCATTGCCAGCTTTTGCCGAGATCATCGCTGGCGAAGAGATGACCGAACTTTGGCCCTTCTTTGCCCCGATTGTCACCCAAAGCGAGGAAGCGCCCGCTGGCATCGCCACAGTAAACCGTGCCGACATGATGCGTGCTGAGTTTGTAGCCGCGCGAATCGTTCTTGAAAGCCCCCCACATGCTGAAGGTGTCAAAGCTCGCGCCAAGATCAGGAGTGGACGTCATTGTCATGTAACCAGCGGCAACGAAGGCGCCCTTGCCCGCGGCAATCTTCCATGTGCCGGGCATGAGCAATGGATCGCCCTTGCCCTCAGGCAGCTTCGTCTTGCCCTGCGTGAGGTGGCTCCACTTCACTGCGTCATCGGATGCCAGATAAATCGTCGCACCGCCCCAGCCCACGCCAACCACGAAGACGCCATCGCCATAAGCCACCGTCTTCGTCGCCCACGGACCATGATCCGCACCCGGTGCGGCGAAGAAGGTCTGCTGCCACGTCTTGCCATCATCCTTTGAAACGATGACGCGCGCTCCGTGACCGACGACCACAAACGCACCGACCTTCGGATTCGGTTTTAAATCACCTCCCAGCGGGATATCATTGCGGATCTTTGCATCGGCGGGTGATTCCTCTGCGGCGAAGGTAATGGTGGCCAGGAAGGCGGCGGTGAGGATGAGCAAATGTTTCATGGTCGGATGGTTGAAAAAGATTCGGGCGAAAGCGAGACACTTCATCGCGCACGGGTGAACTGGGGGCTGGTGACGATGGCATCGACCAGCGACTCGAACTGACTGCCGTGTTGCTTCATCCGTTCCAGCAGCCGCTTGTCTCCGGGCAGCACGGCACGGCCGAGCGCGTAGCCGAGGAGCTTGCGGTGGAAGTTGGTGAGAAACTCGTCCTCGCGGGTTCTGAGCCAGGCCGTGAGTCCCTCGACGCCTTTCATTTCGGTGCCGTCGGTGAGTTGGTCGCGATTCACGATGGGCGTGCCGTCGCGCTCCGTATTGCGCCAGCGACCGATGGGGTCGAAGTTTTCGAGGGCGATGCCGGGCGGATCGATCTTGGCATGGCAGGCGGCGCAGTTGGCGTCGGCGCGATGTTTGGCGAGCTGCTGCTGGACGTTCAGACCTTCGGCGCTCTTTTCGTCGTCGGAGATCTTCGGCACGTTGGGTGGCGGCGGTGGAATGCGGCGTCCGATCAGCGTCTCGACTACCTACGCACCGCGCTGCACGGACTGGTGCGCAGCGGCAGCGAGGTCTTGGTGAGAAAAGAGGCTTTGTCGCGAGGTATCCTCGTCGAGCAGTCGCGTGAGCGGCTCGCCGTGAATGAAGACGCGATCCAGTGCCGCGGTGACTTCGTCGAGCATCTCGCGGCGACGCTGCGAGGTGAATTCCGGAAAGCGTTTTTCATCCGGACCGGTAAAGTTTTCGAAATCGTCAAAGCCCCACACCTGTGCGGCGAACTGGGTGGCGAGTGAAGCGGCGCGTGGGTCCTTGAGCATGCGGCGCGCCTGCGCCGTCAGAACCTCGGGCCGTGTGAGATCGGCCTTGAGCAGTTCATCGTCGGGAATGCTGCACCAGAGGAAGAACGAGAGGCGTGAGGAGAGATCGGCAGGGCTGCGATACAAATAGTGCGGCGACATGAGCACGGAGAGCATGGGTGACTTCATCGCGCTGTCGTAGCTGGCCTTCGCCCTCGCGGCATCGCGATAGAGCGTGGTCAGCATGGCGACCTCGCTTGGAGTCGGATCACGTCGCCATGCTCTGCGGGCGAAGGGAACGACATACTGCAACTCGTCCGGCAGGGCTTGCGTGAGCGCGAAGAGCCGGTCTTCCAGCAACTGCAACTCCGCGAGATCCTCCGGCGTCGCATTTCGGCGCACTTCGACCACGGTGTAGTGGTAGGGCGCATTGAGTTCCTGCTTGTCCGCCTCCTGATCGTTCCACGGGCCGCCAATGGCCTCCAACGGCGTGCGCTTCCAGTCAGCAAAGACGTTTTGTTCCGCGTTGAGGCCGATTTTGGTGAGATTGGCCTCGAGAGGTTGCGCTTCGCAGCAGACGCTCGCGTTCTTTGTTGTCGGCCTGGCTGGCATCCGCATCGCGCTTCTTCCCACCAAAGACGAAACGGCCCGGGATGTGCTCTGCGACTTGGGCTTCTCCTTCAACACGAGCGCCTGGATGCTGGCGAGCTGTGCGGTTCCTGTCGAGCGTGAGGTCGACCTCGAACACGATGATGGCATCCTGCGGCACCGCAAATTTCAGCGCCGGGTGGGTATCGCACACCGACCGCATCCGCACGAGCAACCTTTGGCGTTTCACCGTCCACACCCCAGGCGAAGGGTTTGCCGCTGTTGGCGCCAACCAGTTTCACCCACGTCACCGCCAGGGCTTGGCGCTGCCGTCTTTGAAAAGGATGCGGCCCTTCTGCCACATGGCGTATTCGCCACGTCCACCGTCGCCTGCATCGGTGACGATGAGAAAAAGTTCCCGTGCATCGCCGATGTCGATGCGGAACGGCCAGTGGCCGTGCTGCGTGGCGGCTTCGAGCACCTCTTCCCGTGCTTCGTGAAAACTGATCTCGTAGGGCGGAGCGAAGTCCTCCTTGTTCACCTCGATCGACCCACCGCGTTTGCCCGTGGCGATGGCGAGGCAGTCGGCGTGGAGCTTTTCGGCGCTGATGTCCGCAGGAATGGCCCGCCATGCTTTCGCCCATTCGGCGAAGGGTGCATTGGCCTCGGTGTTGTTGAGGATGCGCGTCCACTTCTCCAGCGCGGCAGGTGCCAGCGCAACGGTAACGGCTTCCGGGCCGCGCTTGGCCGCTTCGAGATAAGGCGCATGCGTGGAACCAAACTTGGCCATGAGCGCTTCGCGATGTTCCGCTCCCCACTTCTGCTGTTGCATCACATGCCAGGCGATGATGTCATCCGTGGCCTCTTTGATCGCCTGTTTCGTCTCCTCCACCGGTTCACGTGGCACGGCGCTCCACACGAGGCCGTCATGCGGCGACACCCGCAGATGCTTCAGCACCCCCTTCGCAGCCTCCAGATACTTTTCGAACTGTGCCGTGCCCATGCCCTGCGCCTCGCCGACATTGGAGAAGCCTTCGCCCGCGCCGCCTTCGTTCGGCAGATACTCGCCCGCCTTCAAGACGATGCCGCCGCTGAGATCACGAATAACATTGCGGTATTCGTGGCGCGAGAGTCGCGGCATCACCACCCTCCCGGGATCATCCATGCTTGCTTGCGCCATGGCATCGAGCTGTCCCTTGCGCCCAGGCGATCATTTCCTGCTTCCTGCGCGGAACTGGCTGCTTGCGCGATTTTTTCGGCGGCATGTCTCCTCCGCGATGCGCAGGATGATGTCCTCCAGCGTCGCCACCGAACCGAGGTCCGCTCTTCGCCAGAAACCCCTCCAAATCGAGAGGTCACCCTCCGTCTGCGTGGCGTCGTGGCATTTGAAGCAATGCTGCTCCAACGCTGGCGGTGGCGCAGCGAGGATTTTCCGGCAAAGCATAGGCAGAGGACAGGCTGAAGACGTTTCATAAGCGGCTGACAGGATGCCTGCGAAGTAGTGGGGCCGCGCCTTTCTGTCAAAGAGGAAGCAGCAAAGATTGAGGTAGATGCTGCCGATGGCAGGATGCCCCTTCCTGTGTCACCCAGGAGGATGCTGTCAGGCGTGCGAGAGCGAGACGTGCCTGCTTTCGTCGGGCTTTCGTCACTCAGGAAATCGAGCGTCCTCGCATACGAGACGTCGATATCTTCATCGGCCAGCATTTCGAGCGGGTTAGCGAGCACGGGCACATCGCAGGGCGGGCCTTCAGGTCTGCAATAAGTTGAGGCAGTGTGCGGGTCGAGTCGCTAGGGCTGATTGTTGTGTCCAGGTTCATCCATCATTGCGTGCAGCGGCCAAATCTTGTCCGCGCGGGTGCTCCGCCTGCCAAATCTGGGTTGATTCTCCGAGCCACACCCTGCATTGAAGCGCGAGGCCGAGGGAATTCATCCATTCGGCCATTTCCGTGCCATCGAGGTCCCAGGCGAGAATGGAAATTCCGCCACCAGGGGCAGAAGAGCCCCGCCCGCCGTTCGCTTCGGCTTTGTCGGGAGGAAAGACCTGCATCTGCGGTGTCCTGACGTGGCCGGGCTTGATGATCGGAAGTCCGGCGATGAGCTTGTCCTCCGGCTTCGTGAGGTCGCGCTCCGCACCTTCGACTTTGGCGGCAGGCTCGGGTGGTATGGCAGGCCACAGATTGAGAATGTGAGGCTCTGCAGCCTGCATCAAGAACGCGATGAAACAAGCGACGACAATGGTCTTCATGCGAGGGGAAGTGGCGCCGTGCTGTCTCCGAACCGGTCGAGTTTGAGCCCCATGCGTAGGGCGATGCCAAGATATAGATTGCAGGCGCGTTGCTGGTCCTCGGACTTCGCGCTGGTGTCGATGACGCGGCCGCCAGCGATGCTGCCGCCGCCGTGACCGGCAAGGATCATCGGGAGATTGCGTCCGTCGTGGCTGTCGCCATTGAACATGTTGCTGCCGAACTGCAGCATCACGTTGTCGAGCATGGTCGTGCCGACTCCTTCGTCGATCTGCTTCATGCGGCCCATGAGGTAGGCGAGCTGCTCGACGTGGAATTGATTGATGCGCTGATACGAGGCGAGTTTCTTCGGATCTTCTTTGTGATGCGAGATGCCGTGGAGCTGGTCGTTGAGCACTCCGTCGAGGAAGCCGAACTTCATGTGCGACACGTCGCGGTTGAAGAGGAGCGTGGCGACGCGGGTCTTGTCCATGCGCCAGGCGAGCAGGATGAGATCGAGCATCATGCGCATGTGCTCGCGCACGTCCTGCGGAAGTTCGGCGGCGGGACGTTCCATGTCCGGCTTCGCCAAACTGGGACGCCAGCCTTCGAGGCGCTCTTCTTTCGTGGCACGCGCGATGCGCGTCTCCAGGTCGCGCACGCTGGTCATGAATTCGTCGAGCTTCTGCTGATCCTGCCCAGCAAGTCCTTTGCGCAGGTCCTTGGACTGCGACAGCACGGCATCGAGCACGCTTTTGTCGCGCAGCAGGCCGCTGGTGTCGAAGAGCCGGTCGAACACCGCGCGCGGATATACCTCCGGCGCGATGGGGGTGTTCTTCGATGACCATGAAACCGTGCCGTAATAGACGCTTGGAACTCCGCCGCGCAGGCCGCTCTCCGCCGGTTCCACCGCGAGCACGAGACTTGGCACGGGGGTCTCCCTGCCCGTGTGTCGCGCGATGCGTTGATCGATCGACTCACCTCCCTCGGGAATCAGCGTCTCCTTGAACTGTGCCCCGCTGAGATAGTTCGAGAACAGCGGCCAGTGAGGACCGCTGGTGTTGTTGAAGACGTGGAGGTCCTTGAGCACAGTAATGTGCTGTTTCAAATCCTCCAGAGGCTTCAGCGAACGAGAAAGCTTCATCGACGCCCCTTCGCCCGAGGCGTTCCACTCATGAGGATTCACGCCATTGGCGAAAAGCAGGCAGCCGTAGCGCAGCGGTGCCTTGGGCGCGGCTTGGGCGAGCGATTCCATCCATGGCAGGGTCAGCGTGGCTCCAAGCCCCTTTAGCAGGTGACGGCGGCTTATCCGTATGACTGGCTTGTCCTGTCCCGCAGTCCCGGCCTCCTTATCAGTGTGCCTCCATGAAGCAACAGGAGTGTCTTCGTCACGGCTGGAGCACCTGGGGTGATTACAAGGTCTTTTCATGGGACTGACGGTCTGCTTTCTTCGCACAGATACCAATGCGGTTACGATGTTCGTCTTGGACCGCAACCTTTCCCATCACTGACCGGAACATGCTGTTTTGCCAGTTGCCCGGTGCCGTGGGAGCGTCCCCAAAAACCCTCACTGGGTCGCTCATGTGGGAAAAAAGGCCACGTAGAGTGATCGCAAGAAGGGGCGGCATGAGAGGATGCAGAGGCAACGTTCTTGCGGCGTCATTCCTGACAGATCCCGCAAAAATCGCCCTCGGACTGCCGGGAACGTTTGCAGGAAGAATTGAGGTTCACTCCTGTGGGGACTGCCTCTGGTTTCGTCTACTCGCCCAGCAATCGCACCCTCCGGCTCAGATCTTCGCCAACGGCGGGCGACTCGAAGCTCCCTTATTCCAAGCCGATGGGCTCCTGAAGGCCTTGCCTTTTATGTTCGGTCCGCACGGCGGCGACATCGACGCAACCTGCCGATAGGGGAGGCGGCTCAGCGGGCGAGCACAGAGAGGCTCGCGACCACGTCTTCCTCGCCGGGACGCCCCACAAGCTGAAGGGTCTGGATGGTGAATTTGCCCACGCTGAAGTCAGCGGCGCGGACTTCGGCGGGCCCGGTATCGTTGGTCACGGTGATTGCGGCGTCAGCGGCCCCGGCGGCTTTGAGCGCGCGCACAAATTTGTCCGCCCAGGATTTGTCGATCTCGGTCGCCTTGAGTTTGAATTTAAAAGCGAAGGCTTTGACGACGGCGATTTTCCTCTCGTAGACCGCTTCGGTCTCGATTGCGCGGCCGAACTCCTTTTTCAAGGCACCGGACATCGCGGCCACGAGAGCTGTGGGTGGAGTTTCGTCAGCCCGGGCGGCCGGTCCCGGCGAGATCGAAGCCAGGCCGAAGATGACGGCCATAGAGAAGGTCAGCTGGGTAAGGGTATGCATCATCCATTCCTTTCTTGATGCCAGAATACCCGTAGAAACCTGTCGAACACAAGAGTTGTTTGAACATATCGATTTGGACGAACTCCGCCAGATGGCGAAAACGTCAGGCCCGGGCGGTTCGTTTCACCTGACACCCGCTTTTCCAACCGGTTCTCACAGGCCCGACGCTTCGGATACGTCATTCCGCGAGAGGACGGACTTTCTCCACCACATCAGTTGGCCCTTGACGCCGTCGTGGCCAAAATCTCGGGATCCCTCCCGACACCGGTCTCAGTGACGTGCTCCCTTCCTTTCCGGGGTTTTGAAGGATCCGGCAACGCGCGTCCCCTGTCAAATTGCCCCGGAAAGCTTGCCGGGAGTCGGCGAAGGGGTTACAATGAGGTAACAGGTGCGGATCCGCACAGAACCATGCCTAAAATCTTCATTTTGCTTATCGTCATGGGGGCCTGCTTCTTCGGAAGCATGGACTGTGCCCATGCCCAGTTCCCTAAACCTGGAGGGGCTCCCGTAACCACCACGGGTCCCGGGACACCCCAGCAGCCGCTGGGCATCCCACCCAACGGAGAGGGAGGAACCACGCTGATGGCGGGTCAATACGGAAAACTGGGAATGATGGAGGAAGCCAGGCTGGAGGTTTGGGCCAAGTCAATCCATCACACCGACGGAACCTACACTGAGAGCAAGTCGGACAGCGAAAGCAACAGCCTGCAGCAGCTGACCAAGAGCAAGGACGGAGTCGTGTTGCAACGCCGGGAGGTCAACCTGAACGATCTGGGGCAACCAGCGGAAGTCCTCGTTTACGATGGCCGGGGACAGCTGAAATTCCGCGGCGTCCTTTCCTATGATGCCGCGGGGCGATTCCGGGAGGAAGCCCTTTACACTCCCCAAAATGTGGTCGTTCGCCGGAAAATCCAGGAATACACCAGTGATGGACGGATGATCCCTCTCAAAGTGGTGGACTACTCCAAAAACGGCTACGTGCCGGAAGGCATGGCCTTGGTGGTGACCAAGGAGAATGACAATCCGGTTGGCAGCGCCAAGCGGAGAGCCAGTCGTGACCGCAATCAGGAGCCCCCTGCAGCCCCCGAGAATGTTGACGGGACCACAACGCCCTCCCAGGAGGAAGCGGAATCTGAAAAACGCCCGGGGTTTTTCCGGCGCCTCTTTGGCAAAGACTGACCTGTCACCATGCCACGCTCCGCCGGTTTGCTTTTGACCCTCGTCTTCGCCGCTCTCGCCATCGCAGGTTGGCTGGAAGTCTTCCGACTCAAGGCCGGAATGCGGTCCGCTGAGGCGCCACCGTCCGCCCCTGGAGACGGGTGGACGGCTCTGACCAGCGGCCTGACCGATGACCAAACCGAAATCTTCCACCTGCAGGAGCAGAACGATCTGTTGATCAAAGAAAACGAGCGACTTTCCGGGATGCTCCTCCAATGGAAACGACTTGCCGGCCAAACCCCTTCCGGAGAGTCCTCCGCTAGTGGAACTCAGGCACTCGGCACCACCGGCGACCAGCCGGTTTCCCCAGCCCCATGATTGCCAAACGTTATCTTTTTTCCGGACGCGTCCAGGGGGTTGGTTTCCGCTATTCCGCCAAGCAGCTGGCCCTTGGCTTTGATGTCACCGGCTGGGTGAGCAATCTGGACGATGGGCGCGTCGAAATGCAGGTCATGGGAGAGCCCCTGGAAGTCGCCGACTTTCTCCAGGAAATGCACGACAGCCCCCTTGGTCACCACATTCTCGAGCAGGAGGAGTATGACATCCCGTTGCTCAAAAATGCCCGTGGGTTTTCCATCCTCTGATGTTCCCATGAGCGGCTCCTCCTCCACCCCTCCTTCTTCGCCCCCGGCAATTGAAGCCCGGGAACTGACCAAAGTGTTCCCGTTGCAGTGGAGCAAAGGCTACATGGTAGCCGTGGACAAGGTCAGCTTCACGGTCAATGCCGGAGAGGTTTATGGACTGATTGGTCCCAATGGATCCGGCAAATCCACCACGATGAAACTGGTGCTCGGACTGATGGCCCCGAGCCTGGGAACAACCAAGGTATTTGGCCTTTCCACAAGCGATGTGCGCGCTCGCTCCGAGATTGGATTTCTGCCGGAAAACCCATATTTTTACAAGCACCTTACGGGCGCTGAAACGCTGAGGTTTTACGGCAAACTGTGTGGCCTGAGAGGCCGCTCATTGCAGGAGCGCATCGGCGAATTGCTCGAACTGGTCGATCTGGAGCACGCCCGGGACCGCCGACTGGCTGGGTATTCCAAAGGCATGCTGCAGCGCATCGGACTTGCCCAGGCGCTGGTCCAACGGCCCCGATTGGTGGTGCTCGACGAACCCACGGCCGGGGTCGATCCGATCGGTTCCCGTGAAATCCGCGATTTGATCCTGCGCCTCAAACAAGAGGGGATCTCGGTTTTCCTGTGCTCCCACCTCCTCGAACAGGTCCAGGAGGTCTGTGACCGAGTCGGGATCATCTTCCAGGGAAAGCTCCGCCGGGAAGGTCCCCTTGATGAGCTGACAGCCATTGAGAATCAGACTGAAATCCTCCTGCAAGAGGCCAGTCCGGCCCTGATCAGCAAAATCCAGGCCCTCATTCAAGCCGAGGGAGCGGACCTTCTGAGCCTCGGCAGGCCGCGCACGACTCTGGAGCGCCTGTTTCTCGATGAGGTGGAACGCGGACTCGCCGACGCCAGATCCGCCGGCGTCCATTCGGCGGAGCCTTCTCCCCCCCCTCGACCATGAGTGTCCCCAATCACGCTCCCATGCCCGGCCGTCCCGTGCCGCCGATGTTTTCCCCGGGCCGGATCTGGACTCTGGCGGCGGCGACGTTCACCCAGCTGGTCCGAATGCGGACGTTCTACTTTCTGCTCTTTTTCGCCGTGCTGGTCTTCGGGATGAGCAATGTGAATCTGCTCTACACGGCCGAACAGCAGCTCTCGACGATCCGGGGGACATCTTTCGGAGCCATGTGGCTGTTTGCCTGGCTTTTCGCCGTCACCGCCACCGCCGTGGTCATCCCTCGGGACATTGAGGATCGCACCCTCTACACCATTCTTTCCAAGCCAGTGCCACGGGTGGAGTATTTGCTGGGGAAATTTTTCGGAGTCCTGCTCGTCATCACCGTGGCCCTGGGGGCGATGCTGCTACTCAGTGGCCTGGTCTTGGAGTTCCGCAAAGCCGGGCTGATCGCTGAGACCCGCAGCTATCTGGAGCAGTCCCCGGACCTCACTCCAGCTGACATTCAGGGCCAGCTGGATGCAATCAGCAGCGAAGGCTTCCATCCCCGTTTGTTCACGGCTGCATGGATTATCCTGCTTCAGGCGGCGGTCATGGCGGCGGCAACGATCCTGGTCTCGACCTTCGCCTCTAGTTCCCTCTTTACCATCATTGTCGGCATCGCCTTCTTTCTCATTGGGCATGGCCACCGCATTGCGGTCGATTATTGGTCGGAAGGAGGAGCCACCAACAACTGGCTGGCCTGGGCGGCCAAAGTGGTGCCTGATTTCCACATTTTCAACGTCCACGAAAAGATCGTGGCTGGCTCCACTGCCTCGCCGCTGGTCATGGCAGAAATCACGGCTTACGCTGGCGTTTATTGCGTGGTCTATCTCCTTCTCGGATGGTACATGTTTTCCGACAAAGAGTTCTGAGCCATGGATTCCCAGCCTGACATACCTGCTGTTTATCATGGCCGGCCAAGGCGGCCCCTGGTCCGCAAAACACTCCTGGTGTTGTTAGTCTTATGGGCGTTCGGGGCGGTCCGAGGGGCTTGGGAAACACCGCTCATCGCCAGCCTCCGCGGAGCAGATCTGCTGCAGGCGGTGCCGGCCCGGGAAACCGAAACCAAGCTTGGGCGCAACTCCGTTCTCGCCATCCTCGGAGGGATGCGGCCGCTCATGGCCGTGTATGCCAAACTCAGTGCGGTGGACAAGTGGGAAATCGCCGACTGGGATGAAGTTGAGAAATGGTATGGCATCACCATCCTGCTCCAACCTGAGGACTATCAACACCGGATCGATCTGGCCTGGCACTGTGCCTACAATGCGCGCGCCTACTACGAGACCAGTCAACACGTGCCCTCCGGGGTCGACCGGGCCCGGGAGATGGAGGTCTGGACAGACAAAGGCCTCGCCTATTTGGACGCCGCGATCCCCGAGTTTCCTGACCGGGGAGAGCTTTTGCAGGAGAAGGCCCAGATTCTGGAGCGGAAGAAGCACGATCCTTGTGCCGCCGCCGAGACCTACCGACTGGCCTTGGGAAAAAAAGGAGTCCTCGGCTACGTGGAACGGTTCGTCGGCTACCAGTTGGCACAATGTCCCGGCAAAGAGCAGGAAGCATACACCTATCTGAAGCGACTCTATGACGAAGCAGAAAAAAACCATCTCCCGACCCTGATCCATGAGGTCAAAAGGCTGGAGCGGAAGTTGCAAATCCCCCTCCTCCTCCGCATTCCAGACCCAGAACCAGATCAACCAGGCACACGGAACACCGTGCCGGGGCTCAAGGTTCCCTGAGAGGCGAGAAAGACACCGCGTGATCCCCACAATTGCAAAAAAGGGACCCCAGCCGCGCTAGAGTCCCTTTCCTGTTGTTGGAGCGGAGAGAAATGGTCGCTCAGAAGGTTCCCAAGCCTGCTTCTTCAGGCACGAGGTAGGTCACACTTTTGTCGAAAGCTTTTCCGGCGGACGCAAGCCACTGGGTCGCCGTGATTTCGACAAAGCGTGGAAGATTGGCGAGATCGCAAAGAGCCTCAGGAAGGGTGATTCCATGGGAGTCCAACGCGGTTTCGAGCTCCGAAGTCATTGCCGGGAGATTGATCTCCTGGCCTCCCAGGTAGTCAATGGCCTTGGCGGCCTGGCTTTTTTTCCACTTCGCCGCACCACAGCCGCGGGGCTCGATGGGGAGATGAGCGATGATGTAATCCGCTTGGTCGGTGAAAAGTTCGGCCAAATCAATGATCTCGTCGTGGCAACGTTCGCCCGGATGCTCCGGAATCAGGAGCGTCATGTCCACATCCAGTTCCGAAAGCAAAAGATCGATTTCATGAGCCTCGCAGAAATCCGACCATGCTCGAGCCGATCCCGTGGCCACATCCACAATGACCGCATCATTTTTGTCGAGCGTACTGATGACCTGGGCAACCTCCAAATCTTCCATGTCCCAGTAACCCGTGTAAAAACTGTCTTCCGTCGCCTTGTCGTCCGAAGAAACAAGGGCATGGTTGATTTCCCGATCGCGCATCCAATGGGAGAGCGCACAGGCAGTGGCGGATTTGCCGCACCCTTCAAGGTCGTTCAATACAAGAATCAGTTTTTTCATTATGGTGGCAGGTTGGTGGAGGTTTCAATGTGGAAATTATAGTAAAAATATAAAATTAATCAACGAAAAATTTCATGTTTTTAAAATTTTTCAGGATTATTGACTTTTAAGCAAGAATTTCAACTATTTGGAATTTTTGTCTTTTACCAAAAATTAGGCGAAATTCAAGAAATTCCGCATTCTATTACAATTTTTATTATGCCAACATCAGCAGAATCCCCTCGCCCGGCTCTGGAAGGTGTCCGCATTGATGTCTGGATGTGGGCTGTGAGGCTTTTCAAAACCCGGGATGCAGCCGCCCAAGCCTGCCGCAACAGCCGGGTCCTAATCCTAGACCAGCCGGTCAAGCCTTCCCGCCTCATTCGTCCGGGAGACCTTCTCGACCTCCTCCCGCCTTCCCGCGACAAGCTTGTCCGGGTCAGGAAAGTCCTGAATAGACGGGTGGGCGCTCCCAAGGTTCCTGAGTATTTGAACGATGAGACTCCTCCTGAACGGCGTGCCGCGGCAGCCGCCCGGCAGGAAGCCCTTCGATTGGATCGGGGGCCAGTCCGTGTGGAAGGAAGCGGCCGACCGACAAAGAAAGACCGGCGGCAGCTCGATCACCTGATGGAAGAAGCCTCCAACAAGGAACAAGGCCTGAGAGAATTCGTCCGAAAAGGTCTGCGGAAGGGGAAGGAGGACTCCTGACGCATTTTCTTTGGTTGACGTTCCTCTCCCTCCCGCCAAGATGTCGTCCCACTCGCCCTATTTCGTATGAAGTCGCTCCTCAAACCATCTCTGAACTGGTTGCTCGTGTTCGTGCCCACTGCGGTCTATCTGCAAACCCGGGGAGAATCCTGGCAAACCTGGACCTTTGTCACTGCCTGTCTTGCGGTGATCCCATTGGCTGGATGGATGGGGCGAGCCACCGAACACCTCGCGGAGCGCACCAGCGAGGGCATTGGGGGACTGCTCAATGCGACTTTCGGCAATGCTGCTGAACTGATCATCGCCTTCATGGCCATGCGCCAGGGACTCACCGACATCGTGAAGGCCTCCCTGACCGGCTCAATCATCGGCAACGTCCTCCTGGTGCTCGGGGCGGCCCTCTTTTTCGGGGGCATGAAGAACAAGGAGCAGGTCTTCAACGCGGTCGGTGCGAGGATGCAAAGCACGCTGATGACCATCGCCGCAGTCGGACTGGTCGCCCCCGCTGCCTTTCACCATTCGGTGGATCCGGGCAGCTTCAAAAACGAGGTCCCACTGAGCCTGATCATCTCGATCATCCTTTTGGTGACCTATCTGATGGGGCTGTGGTTCTCCCTGCGAACCCACAAGCATTTGTTCTCGGGTCACGGCCACAGCACCGAGGACAATGTGATCGGCGAGCGCCGGCATGTCGGACCCGGCGTCTGGCCGATGAGCGTCTCCATCATTGTCCTGGTCGTGGCAACCGGTTTGGTCGCCTGGATCAGCGAGATTCTGGTCCACACGGTCGAGCATGCGGGGCATGCCATGGGGATGAACAATGTCTTTATCGGCGTGGTCGTGGTCGCCATCATCGGCAATGCGGCCGAGCACAGCACCGCGGTGTTGATGGCCCTGAAGAACCGGATGGACCTCAGCCTGGGGATCGCCATCGGCAGCAGCATCCAAGTGGCGTTGTTCGTCGCTCCGGTCCTCGTCATCTCGAGCCACTTTTTTGCCCCCACCCCGCTGGATCTGGTCTTCACCCTGCCGGAAGTCATCGCGGTGGTGCTGGCGATCGCGGTGAGCAGCCAGATATCGGGAGACGGCCGCTCCAACTGGCTCGAGGGCGCGCTCCTGTTGGCAGTCTACGCGGTGCTGGGCGTCGTCTTTTATTATTTGCCGGAAGTCGCTACCAGCCATTGACCGCCTCAGGCACCGTCGGCTGTCATTCGCGGGTCACGAACTCGTCGGTGTTCATCAAGGCCCGCGCCACGGCGGTCCAGGAGGCGGCCTCGGAGCGGTCCATGCCGGTGGGAAGCTCACCAGGAGCGACTTTCCCCGCCTCCTCGGGATTTGCCGCAAAGCGCCGGGCCTGCAAGGCTTGGAAAGCCACCACTTTCCCGAGCTCGTCATCGGAAGGGGTGCGCGAGTAGCAGAGAAGGAAGGCGCGGCCGACCCGTTGGAGGACCGCCTTGTGATCGGACCCCGGAATTTCGCGCAGCAGCCGGGAAGCCAGCCCTTGGGCAAACTCAAAAAATCCGGGATCATTGGCGAGAGTGAGCGACTGCAGTGGTGTGTTGGAGCGAGGACGTCGAGTACAGACTGATTGGAAATCAGGCGCATCAAACGTTGTCAGCATGGGATGCGGAGCACTGCGGTAAAAGCGAGTGTAGAGAGTACGCCGGTAACGATTGGCACCGGTGTCCGCTGTCCAACCTTTGTTGTTCTGAGTGAAGGCATAGACTCCTTCCGGTTGGGGCGGCCGCACTGGTGGCCCTCCAATGCGGGGAGAAAGCAAGCCGCTGGCGGCCAAGGCCGAATCACGGACGATCTCGGCATCGCAACGGATCCGGCTCTGTCGGCCCAACAGGAGATTCCGAGGATCTGCCGCTCCAAGATCGCTGCGCCAAAGCGAGGCCTGTCGGTAAGTCGCTGAGGTGGCGATGAGCTGGTGCAGCTCCCGCACCGACCAGCCGTGATCCATGAACCAGGCCGCCAGCCAATCAAGGAGTTCCGGGTGCGTCGGATAGGCCCCCTGGGTGCCGAAATCATTCTCCGTCTCCACCAGGCCATGCCCGAAATACCGCATCCAAATCCTGTTCACCGTTACTCGCGCGGTGAGTGGGTTTTCCCGGCTGACCAGCCATTTGGCGAGATCGAGACGCGTTGCTGGGACCGCACCCACTGACGGATGGGGCAGGAAGCCGGGCACATCCGGAGCGAGAACCCCCTGCGTTTTGTCCTCGCGCAGAAAGTCACCCCGGGTATGCACATAGGTCGACCGCGGCGTTTTCAGTTCACGCAGGATCATGCTGCTGGCCTTCGGTCCCAGTCCGAGACGCTTGCGGGCGGCATCCACTTCTGCCCTAACCCTATTGAGCTCCTGGTCGGCCGAGGCAAAAGCCTCTTCGACCTGCTTCTTCTGCTCCTTGGAACGCTTCTCCAGAGGCGTTTTGAGGGCCATCTGCCAGGCCGGTGGCTGCGTCTTCGGCGGTGGAACCGGGCTCGTATCAAGACCGAATCTCCCGGTGTTGTAATTGGCATTGACCTCATGCCGCAGGGTGAGTTCGATCCGACTGCCGATGGGCAATCTTTTGGTCAGGGCAAACGAGGCCCAGTGATCCGCATTCATCGGTCCCGGGGCATTGGGACCGACATTGATGGCCCAACCAGTTCCGGGATCGTGATCGATGGCACCACTCGCAGGATAGCCTGGTTGGGCATGATCAGCCGAAGCTCCGGCAAATGGCACCGACACCCCGTCGGCGGTCAGTTCCACTTCAGAGAGGACCAGGTTGCCATTGCCAGCACGACCGGGCCCTTTTTTGGGCAGGGAATCATGGGTCAAAAGCCGGAGACGAAGGCCCTCCATGGGCACAGAAGTGACCCATCGGACATGGTAAACCTCCCGTTCCCCTCCTTTGCCAGCGAGGACCGAACCGTCCTCGAGAAGGTCGAGCGATGCTCCGCCTTCGGATGACAATGATTCTGGACGGACCAGCGTCCAGTCAGGCTCTGGCGGGTGGTCAGCGGAGGGAAGGTCCACGAACAGGCCGGCTTCCCAGGCTTTCTGGCGCAGTGGGCGGGATTTTTCCAGATCCGCCAACCGGGATTCGGCCGCCTCCAAGCTTTTGCGCAGAGCCGGGTCGGTCGATGCCTGGAACATTTCCCCTTCGTACAAGTCTACGGTCGGACCGATGTTGTTGATGTCTTCGGTGGAATTGAAAAAGGCAAAAAAAGAATAGAAATCGCGTTGGGTGATGGGATCGAACTTGTGATCGTGACACTGCGCACACCCAAGCGTGAGCCCCAGCCAGACCGCCCCGGTGGTGGAGACGCGGTCGACGACCTCCTCATTGCGGAATTGTTCAGGGTCGGTCCCCCCCTCCTGATTGATCAGGGTGTTCCGGTGGAAACCCGTGGCGATCAGCTGGGCCTTGGTCGGTTGGGGCAGCAGGTCACCCGCCAATTGCTCAATGGTGAACTGGTCGAAAGGCATACCGTCCCCGATCGCCCGGATGACCCAGTCACGGTAGGGCCACATGACTCTGTCCCCATCGATCGTGTAACCGTTCGAGTCCGCGTAGCGCGCCTGGTCAAGCCAGTGCCGGGCCCAGCGCTCGGCATGATGAGGCGATTCGAGGAGTGCCTGCACCGTGCGGGCGACCGCGCCTTCCGGATCAGTGGCACGGGCTTTTTGGAAGGCCGCGATCTCTGGGGGTGACGGCAACAGTCCGGTGAGGTCCAAGTGAAGCCGTCGCAGGAGGGTGGCGTCATCCGCTTCGGGAGAGGGAGTCAATCCATGCTCCTCCAAACCATGAAGGATAAAGGCATCGATGGGATTGTGGACCCAACCGGAAGCACTCACCTCCGGTGGCTTCACCGGTTTCACCGGGAGAAATGCCCAATGGTCCTCGTATTCCGCGCCTTCCGCAATCCAACGTCGCAGCAGGGCGATTTCGGCCTGGGTCGGGTGCTTCTTGGTCTCCGGAGGAGGCATGATCTCATCGGACTCAGGATGGGTCATCCGCTGGAGGAGGAGCGACTGTTCCGGCCGGCCGGGAAGCACGGCAACTCCTCCTTCTTTGCGCTGGTTGGTTGCCCCGTCACGGGTGTCAAGCCGCAGATCCGCCTTCCGTCCCTTCGCATCCGGGCCATGGCAGTGGAAGCAATACTCCGAAAGAAGAGGCCGCACATCCCGGTTGAACCGGAGTTTGCCGTCTTCCGCCCGGGTGTGAACCGGGATCAGGACGCAGACCAAAGCCAGAGGGAAACCAATGCGGCACAATACCATGCGTGGAAAATACCGCATTCCGGAGCCCCTGCACAGGGCACAATCAGGGGAGGCCACCACTTCGGCTTTCCTCAAAAAAAACCGCGTCAGCTGGGCAGCCCCCATCAGACAGGGATTCGCAAATGCTGAACCGCTCTTTCCCGGCGATCGCGCAAAGGACAGATTCCACTCGGAGTCCTCCCCACAAAGCAAGGGAGGAACTGGATCAGCAGCACCTCACCCGATGACCTCGGGCCAGTCGGTGTGGAAGAACTCGCCTTCCGGCTTGTCAACGCGCTCGTAGGTGTGGGCACCGAAGAAATCGCGTTGAGCCTGGAGAAGGTTTGCCGGCAGTCGTTCCGCCCGGTAACTGTCGTAGTAGCCGAGGCTGGCGGAGAAAGCAGGCACGGGAATCCCGTTCAGCATGGCCAATGAGACCACTTCACGCCAACTCTGCTGGTTGCTGTTGAGGATGTTTTTGAAATAGGGGTCGAGCATGAGGTTGCCCAATCCCGGGTTGCTCCGGTACGCATCGGTGATGAAGTTGAGGAAACGGGCCCGGATGATGCAGCCCCCACGCCAGATGGCGGCGATGCGTCCAAGGTCGAGATCCCAATTCTTTTTCCCACTCATCGTCTTGATGAGGTCCAGCCCCTGGGCGTAGCTGATGATCTTGGAAGCGTAGAGGGCGTCGTGAACCTTTTTGACGAGAACCTCCTTGGGCCAGGGAGTGGTCCCATCGCCCATGGCAAGCGCCCCGATGGGAGTAGGCCCCCGCAGTTCTTTGCTCGCGAGGACACGCTCCTTTTTCTTGGAGGAGAGAATCCGCGCCTCCACGGCCGCATTGATGGTGCTGATGACGACGGCGTTCTCCGCCGCATTGAGCAACGTCCACTGTCCGGTGCCCTTCTGCCCGGCCTTGTCCACGATGAGTTCCACGACGGAACGCCCGGTCTCCCGGTCGACCTGCTCGAGAGCCTTGCCGGTGATCTGGATGAGGTAACTTTGCAGTTCCCCATCGTTCCATTCGTTAAAAATGGCGGCCATTTCGTCGGTGGTGAATCCCGCGTGCTTGAAGAGGTTGTAGGCCTCGCAGATGAGCTGCATGTCGCCGTACTCGATGCCATTGTGGATCATCTTGACATAATGGCCGGCGCCGCCGGGTCCGATGTGGATGACACAGGGCTCGCCGTCGACCTTGGCGGCGATGCTCTCAAAGATGGGCTTCATGACTTCCCAAGTGCTGGCCGGACCGCCTGGCATGATGGATGGCCCTTTGCGCGCCCCTTCCTCGCCGCCTGAAACTCCCGCGCCGATGAAGCGGAGCCCTTTTGTTGCAAGGTAGGCATCGCGACGCTCGGTGGCCTGATAGAAGGAGTTGCCACCGTCAATGATGATGTCATCCTCGTCCAACAAAGGGATGAGCTGTTCGATGACAGCATCCACCGCATCGCGGTCGGTGTCCTTTACGGCCGTGGATTTGACCATGATGTGGATTTTCCGCGGCCGGGCAAGACTTTGGACGAAATCTTCCACGGTGTGGGCTCCCACAAGCTTTTTGCCAGGATGAGCGGCGATGAAATCGTCGGTGACGCTGGTGGTACGGTTGTAGACGGAAACCTGGAAGCCACGGCTCTCCACATTCAGGACGAGGTTTTGGCCCATCACGGCGAGCCCGTAGAGGCCGAAATCACTTTTGCTCATTGCTGTTTTGGTTGGATCGTTTTCAATAAGGAACAGGGGCGCATTGTCGCCTCTCCACCGTCAAACTCAAGCTCCGCCCTCGCCGATTTTTCCACCTTCCCGCCCGTTATGGACGAAAACCCGTCTTTCAGTTCACTTTCGGACCTGCCGGTGGAGGAGTTTGAACGCGCGCTTCTGTCCTCGTCCCGCCATGGCGCCGACATCCGTTTCCATGGGGTGGTGCGTGAAACGGAGGCCGGTCGTCTCATCAAAGGCATCGACTACAGCGCCTATGAATCCATGGCGACGCGCGAACTGGAACGCATTGTCAGGGAGTTGCAGGAGGAAAACCCCGATCGGCGCATCGCCGTGCACCATCGGGTGGGATTCGTCGCCGCCGGAGAAGCCTCACTGCTCATCCGTGTCCAGACAGCCCACAGCGCGGAGGCCTTCGCCACCTGCCAGGAATGCCTGCGCCGCATCAAAGCCGAGGTTCCCATCTGGAAACGCGTGGTTTACCGCCACGGTTGAACGACCCGGGGCCTGAACTCATTGCCCCCGCAGGTCGTAGCAAAGGATCCTCGCGCCCTGCGTGTTCTGGTTCACGTAGAGCAGGCCATGGCGCAAGGCGGGCAGAGCCCAAGTCTCGGGGGCGTAGAATAGCTGGGCTTTGGCCAGAATCTTGGCGCCGCCGGGACCGAGATCAAGCCAGAGCAGGGTGCCGCTCTCGCCGAGACAGAGGAAGGCCCCATCGACAGACATGAGGCTGCCACGCCCCAAATTGACCCGAATATCCTTGCCCTGCCAAGTGGCGGTGAGCCCTTGGAAACCTTCGCTCCAAAGAAGACGCCCAGTCGCGGCTTCATAGCAAACAAGATCTCCAGCGCTGCCAGCCAGCCCATACAAGTGACCTTCATGAAACACCGGGGTCTGCATCTGGCAACCGAAGCGCGGGGCTTCCCAGGCTGGTGTTGCTTGGAAGGCCTCATCATAGCGCACCATCAGACCTCCCTTGCCATAATCCTCCGTCACAAAGACGCGATCCGGGCCGGCTGGCACCGGACTGGCGGCCAGCACCGAAGCAAACATGCCGGTGCGCCAGGGAATCGAACTGTCGATGGCACCGGTCGCGGGGTCGAGACAGATGAGCCCACCGGTCGGCGGATCGGTCATGCCTCCGGCGAAGACAAGGATCCGCGATCGGCCATGCAGAGTGGCCGCGACGGGGGAAGCGTAGCTGCCATTCCATGCATGGGCGGACTTCCAGCGCAGATCCCCGGTCTTGACATCGAAGGCGACCACACAGGCTCCGGGAGATCCAATGTTGACCACCAAAAGCCCCTCTTGGATGAGCGGACAGGACCCGCAGCCGAAGAAAAACGGCGAATCCCCCAATTCGCGCAGCAGATTCTTTTGCCAGACGATCTTGCCGGTGTCGAGTGAAATGGCAAGAAGATCGGAACGTACCCCGAGAGTGAAGACAAGCCTGCTGGCGGCATCAATGACAGGGCTGGAGCGAGGGGCGTCAGCAATGCCGTAGTTCTGTCCAATAGTGACCGGGTAGTCGACCGTCCAGCGGTGGCGACCCGTCTCCGGATGGAGGCATTCGACGGTCTCACGCCCTTCTCTTTCATGGATGAACAC
Organism: Akkermansiaceae bacterium; assembly: GCA_024233005.1. Lineage (GTDB taxonomy): Bacteria > Verrucomicrobiota > Verrucomicrobiia > Verrucomicrobiales > DEV007 > JACKQE01. Next base: position 114,849 of record JACKQE010000012.1, read on the forward strand.
AAGATGCTCCCCCACGATGACGGGAGCGGGATGGCCGTTGCCTTTGGTCCGCTCCCACACCAGGGGAGGCCCGGTCTCGGAGAACGCCTTGCGGAGCGGTTTTTCGACACTGTGACAGTCATCACCGGGTCCGAGGAAACGGGGCCACTCGGCCACCACGGCGTCGGCTGCCAGCGGTGACGGGGCGACATGAAAGGTGAGACCGGCATCCGCATTCTCCTCTGCCCGGGCCAGCCCTCCTTCCCAGCTGGCGAGGAATGCGGACCACAGGAGGCAAAGTCTGATCGGGTTCATGATGGCGGTGGAAAATAACGTCAGGGAGTGGAAGCCGGGCGGCGCACTCCGGGAAGGGTGAACGACGGGAGATCAAAGGAAGTCGAAGGCATGCCGGACGCAGGAGGAGCAGGCGGAGGACGTGTTGGCGCCGCAGTCGAGGCCGGAGGAGGTGCCTCAGGGACGGCTTTGGGAGAGGGAGCGGGGGCTCCGGGTGGATTTTTCGGACTGGGAGCAGGCTTGGTTCCATCCCCGGTCTCCACCGGAAGGCCGGCATCAACCCAAGCCTCATACCCTCCGATGATTTGGTGGATTTCCAGAAATAGCGCATTGTCCGCCATCATCAAATACGCCGCATAATCCGAACTGTCACTCGGCCGGGTGTATTTTTCGACGACGATGGTCGGATCAGCAGGGGGCGGCAGAAGCATCCGCTCCCGGTCCTCTTTCCACATCGTGCCATAGAGCAGATAGGCTTGGTTCTTGTCGAGAAGATCCATCAGGTTCTCCTGGGCGAAACGCGACCCCACCTCCGGAGGAGGTTCTCCGAGAGGTGTCTCCACATAAATGAACTCATGATTGACCGCACCGGGAATGTGTCCGGCAGCATACTCCTGAGGGGTCCGGAGATCGATGATCACCATTCCGGGTTTGTTCTTCACGAGGTCCGAGGCCTCCGCCGCCTCAATATCGAAAAGGGGCCGGAAAGGCCCCACTTCGCGGAGCTGTCCCCCCACCGTGCCGGGAGGCAGAGCAGTATCACAACCGCCCAGGAAACCCGTCAATACGGCGAGGAGCAGGAGTCGGGGCGGCAGAGCAGCAAACATGCGACACGACCTTACCGTTTTTCAGCCCCACTTCAACCCCGGCCTGAAGCCAACCTCGCGGCACGATAGTTCTGCTTGATGGGACTTCCATGATAACGGATTGTGTGAGTTGGAGCCAGCAGGTCCGCTGGCTCAGCGTCTTCACCCCATTCCTGATTTCCCCATGATCGCTGTGCTGTCTCTGCCATTTTCCCGGAAGGTGTTTCCTGTTGTCGCCATGACAGCCGGTCTGGTGCTGTCCGCCTGCTCACCTCCGGCCGGCGATGGTTCGAATGCCGCAACCAAAGTGGCCTTCAGCGAATTCAAGCCCCTGTTGGAGACGCATTGCATCCGCTGTCACAACACCAAATCTGTGTTTGGCGGGCTGGTTTTGGAAAACCGCGCGAAGGCCTTCGCCGGAGGAAGCCGCGGCCCGTCGATCAAACCAGGGGATGCGGCTGGCAGTCTATTTTACCAAGTGCTGGATCTTCCGGCGGACCAGTACCACGCCATGCCTGCCACCGGCCCCAAACTGAATGCGGCGGAGAAAAAACTTGTGCACGACTGGATCCAAAGTGGCGCGGATTGGCCGGAGGGTCCGGAAGGGCAAATCAAAGCAATCGCCACTGTTCCTTCCGACAATATCTGAGCCCCTTTCGAGTGGCCAAGGTCCTGATGCTCCCCTCCAAGCTCCCGACATGAAATCTCTTCATCTGACGCCTGCCAAGGGCACTTTCATCGCCCTGCTTTGCTCCATTATCCCATTTGCTCCGGGGAACGCACAGGACCAACCAAGCGACGCCGCCGTGCCCAAAAAACTCACGTCCATGGTTCCGGTCGACTCCCGGTGGGTAGTCCACTACGAGGACGCCCTCAAAAAGGCAACCGAGGAACACAAGGATTTGCTGCTGCTCTTCACCGCGCCCGATTGGATTCCCCTTTGCCAGGCATTTGATGACAAAATCCTCAATCTGGGAGCCTTCCTCGACCCCATTGTGGCAAATTTCGTTCCGGTGCGTCTGGAGTTTCCCCGCTTCCGGATCCAGTCGGACCAGGAAAAAAAACAGAACGAAATCCTGATGCGGGTCTACCGGGTCAGTGGTTTCCCCGCTCTGATCCTGAGTGATGAAAAAGGCCGGCCTTACGCGGTGACGGGGTTCCAACCGATGTCCCCCAAAAGCTATGTCGAAGGCATCGAGCAGCTTCGGACAACGCGGGCTCGTCGCGATACGGCATTCGCCGAAGCCGGAGCCCTCACAGGGATCGAGCGGGCCAAAAAGCTCGCTTCCGGGATCCCGGAGCTTCCGGGCAATCTGGCCGCGCGGTTTTACCGCAAAGAAATGGAGGAAGTGATCCAACTTGATGAGACCGATGCCACTGGCAAAAGAGCCAACTTCCAGACGCTCATCGCCGACGTGGATTATGCCACGAAAATGAGCGAACTTGGCAATCAGCAGAACTGGGACGCCATGATCGCGCTCACGGATGCCCACATTGCACGGCAAAAACTTACCGGCGGATCGCTGCAGAATGCCCTGCTCAACAAGGCGGGACTGCTGGATAAAAAAGGGGACGTCGCCGGACAACGGCGCACCTTGGAAGAAATCCTCGCCGCCGGTGAATCCACCACCACCGCCCAAAAAGCCAAATTGCTTCTCAAACGTCTCGACGCCGCGACCAAACCATGACCTTGCAAGCCGCCGCCCGCGCTCTTTTCCTCGTCGCCCTGCCGTTGGTGTTGTCCCATTGCGCGTCAAAACCCGCGTACAAGGCCGCCTCCTATTCGCCCGACCGCCTCGCCACCATCCCGAGTAACATGCCCCGTGGCGATTATCCCTTCGACGATCAGGGGCGCTACCGAACGGACTGGGTGGGGGGGGGACGGTCCAAGAAGTCTTCACGGACCTCTTCCTCCACAACGAGGAAACCGACATCGGTCGCCTCGAACCAAACCAGTCCCCCCCGCCCGACTTCCCAGGCACCGGTGGCAGCAACCCCCAAGCCGGCGCCAAAACCGGCCACCCGCTATCATACGGTAGTAAAAGGGGACACTCTCTCCGGGTTGTCCCGGAAATATGGCGTCACCATCGCTGAACTGAAAAAGACCAACGGTCTCTCGAGCGATCTCATCAAGCTTGGGCAATCCCTCCGCATTCCCTGAGGAGGCTCCGCCCCAACGGGAACGCCCCAATCGGACGAAGCTTACTTCGCTCCGACAATGGTGTCGATCTGCTTGCGGCTCACTCCTGCGGGCACACTGAGGTCGGCGTATTTGGCACGCGCCGCAGCCACCTGCTGCACCGTCACCGCCGGACCGCTGTTGCCAAAAGAATTGCGAAGGTAGGTCAAGACCCCTGCGATTTTCTGGTCATCCAGAGCCGGCCCGAGAGCAGCCATGATACCCAAAAAGTTCGCATCCTCTTTGGCGATTCCCTTGAGAATAACCAGAATGGCTTTGTCAGGATTGGGATCGAGGAGAATTTTGGATCCAGTAAAACTCGGCGCCATCAGCAGGGGACCCGCTTTGAGCCCCTGCCCGTCGACACCATGACAAGCCGCGCAGGTGGCGAAGGTCGCCTTGCCTAGATCAAAAGTGGCCTGATCGACGCCTTCGGGGAGAGCGCCAGCCGCGACCGCTGCGGGTGAGGTGCCAGGAGCCGGTGCCCCCGGGGCGTTGCCCGCGCCCGGATCCGCTGTAGCTACGGGGGCGGCAACCGCCTTGTTTCCAGCGATGTTGCTGAGGAAATAGATCCCGGGGATACCCATCATTCCGGCGATCAGAAAGGTGGCACCTGCGAGAAAGAGGCTGCCGAAAGGAGACGTGGATTCGGATGGCGTTGGTTCGTGGCTCATGCTGGCTCGGACTGAAACAGGAAATCCCGGTTTGTCAACCGGCGCCCTCCCTTGTGGAGCGGATTGGACTGAGAAAAGGAAATGTTTCACCCCCTCAGAATTCCCAAGGATTACGAAGGCCCAAAGAATTTGGATTCAATTTTGCTGGCCATAAAACCAATGCTCTGGATAATATTTTAGATTTACTGATATTATATTTATGATAAATTAAGAAGGTGCCCGACCCAGTTTCAGCCCTTCCCCCGATCCTGCAAAAGGCGCTGCCAGGTCGGGAGCAACACACCCTTCGCCTGGTTCACTCGCCTCCCATCGGCAGGCTTTATCCCGGCCTTCTGAACAATTCGCCGGGCTATCGCGTCTCGATCCCCCTTTCCCCGCCAATTTCAGACAGGCAGCTGGTGCTTTTAGGGGCCTGCGATCGACACAATCTTGGGGATCTCCTGATGCCGGAGCTTCTGACGCGCCTCCTTGGTCGTGAACATGCCCCTACTATCGCAGGACTGGTTACCGCGGACCTCCGGGAGGCAGGAGGCAGCAAGGTTGAGGCATTTCCCGCCCTGAGTAACGCATGGCGGAATCAGGCATCCGCCCAACCGCCCATCATCATCCATTTTGGCGGAGAGACACTGGGGTGCAGCCTGTCAGACGGCTATGCCATGACTCTGGATCCGTCAGCGCGCTCCAGGTTTCTCCAAATGCTGCGGGAAGCCCCATCGCAAGCTGCCGCGGAAATGCGATCGGCGACCGGACTGAACGCAAGCTTTGCCTATCTCGCGTCCTCGGGGAATCTTCCTGTCTCCAGCATTTGTGCCCACCACGCCGTCGGTCTGGCTCAACCCGGGGAGCTGTCACCGTCCGCCAGAAAGGCCCTTCTTCGCAATTTGGAATCTTCCCTTTTCCTCGGCGTGAGAGGTGAGAAGGGAGCCGACTTTCTGGAAAAATCAGGACTGCCAGTGCACCGTATGCCCTGCGTGGTGACCGCGTTGCCTTGGCTTTGCGGCGATGACATTGCCGCACGCGGGCCTTTGGTAGATCTTCGCGAGCGTTTCCCCAAAGGCTGGATTGCGGTGCAGATCAGCGCCTACCGCAAAAAACTCTACGCCCCCACCGCAAGAGCCCTCGGCGACTTCGCGCGAACCCGCGGCCTCGGGGTCGTTTTTTTTGCCGCCGGAACCGCCACCGGGCACGATGATCCCTCATCGATGGAACGTTTGGCCCTCTCCCTCCCCGAAGGCACCGGACATTTCCTGCGTTCACGTCATATTTGGGATCTCGCCGGCGTTGTCACCGGTGCGGAAATGTTCTGCGGGACAAGCCTCCATGGTCGTATCCTCGCCATGGCGGCAGGCATCCCCCGACTCAGCTTGGCGGCGCGTTTTGCCAAAATACATTCCTATTGCCAACTTTGGGAACATCCCGATTTGCCGGTAGAGGTTTCTCCGGAAGCCCTTCCAAGGCTGCTCCCTCTCCTTGAAGGGCAGGATCGAGCTCTCCTCCGGCGCCATGCCCGGTGGCTGGCCCAACGCTACTTGAACGCCTTCACCCTCATGGCCAAGGTCTGTGGCCTGCCCACCGCCACTCTACCTTCCCCATTAACGACCTCGCATCCACTGGCACCGAGAGGCTGAGCGCATTTGAATCGTTCTCACTTAGAGAACCAAACGATTCCAGAAAAGCAGAGCGTCTGTCACCTCTGCCTCATCGTGCCGCACTGGATGGGAAAAGACCATGACAAGCTCGGTCCGCTCCTGACATGGGAAGCTTCACCTGGCCATAGGGCCCCTCCATGCCCCTCCCTCCAGGGCGAAAGATTTCATCCCCCAACGATTCGTCCCTAGGGGTGATCGGATCTCCCCTTCCACCTCCCCTTTCCAGCCAAATATCTCATCAGCCCCGGCCTTTTTTGAAGACAGGGAGTGCTCGGGCGGTAAATTGCGAAACCTCAATTGCGTGCCCCATGAGTGAAGACCCCGCCTCAACCGATTCTCTTGGGAAAGTCGATCCCAGCATTCTGCCCAGCCGAACGCCCGACGGAGACAGGACCAACCGCCGCCGGGGGTCACAGCGCCGCAGGTCCCAAAAAGGAGAAGGGGTTTCCGCCAGCAAATTGCTCAAGTGGGTCTTCATCCTTGGTTTCGCGGGGCTCCTGATCTTGGTCGTGTCACTCTTCGGGGTCAAGGTTTGGCTCGAAAACTGGCTCAAAGGAGAAGGATTCCGAGCCAAGATGGAGGAGAAACTCGCCGAAACGCTTCGCTCCCAGGTGGAAATTTCACAGCCCTCCTGGGAAGGCTCCCAGTCCTTCATCCAAAGCCTCACGACCAAAGGCTATGAAGACGCCGCGGTCTCACGAATCGATCTGTCACAAGTCCGGCTTCAATTCGATGGCATCGCCGAGGGAGCTTTGCTGATCCCTCAGGTGACCGTGGGGCGCTCGGTGATTGAATTCTCGCACGAACGGCTTCCCGGGACCTTTCCTGCCACCTCCGCGAACTCAGAAAGCCCAAGCGGATCCGGAGCCCAACTGCCGGTCTGGCTTCGCCGCTGGGTGCCTGACCGGGCACGGATGGACAGCCTCAGACTGGATTCGCTGGACCTCGCCATCAAAAACGCCACGGGATTGGAAACGCTTGGACTGCGTTCCACCAAGGTCGCGGTGAACCCGGTCGACATTTCCGACCCCAACCTTGGTTGGCAGTTCGCAGGCCAAGGCGGCAAGTTGCAAATCATCAACCAACCTCCGATGACGCTCGATAGCGTCTCCCTGCGCTGGAAGAACCAGGACCTTCGCGTCCAGGACGCCAAAGTGGAACTGCTCGAAGGGGCCCGCCTTTCGGCGCAAGGGGACATCACTCTCGGCAACAGCCCTGCCATCGATCTCGCTCTGCATATCGAAAACCTCGAGCCCAGGCACATTCTGGGACCGGACTCTGTCGGTAAGGTCTCAGGCCAGCTCAATGGGGACTTCGACATCACCGGGATCCCGGGGCATTCCGAAAGCTTCAAAAGCACCGGCACGATGCGGCTTCTCAATGGCGTGGTGGAAAACGTTCCCCAGTTGGAGCAGGTCGCAACCTACACGAAGTCTCCGCGATTCAAAAGGCTCGTTCTCAGTGAAGCCTCGGCCGATTTCGTCAAGCAGGGGGAAACGTTGACCATCCCCAAACTGCGCCTCCAGAGCGATGGTCTGCTCCGCATCGAAGGAACCCTGACCCTCCAAGGCCCCATGATTCAAGGCGATCTCCAGGTGGGCCTGACTCCGGGGACCCTGGGCTGGATTCCCGGAGCGGAACGCAAAGTGTTCAACCAATCCCGTGACGGGTTCCTCTGGACCACCGTCAAAGTCTCCGGCACAAAGGACCAATTCAACGAAGACCTGACCAACCGGCTCGTCTCCGCCGCCGTGGAAAGCGTGGTCGAGGAAACTCCCGGGAAGGCCATCGACACGGCCAAGGAACTGCTCAAGAATCCGGAAACCACCGACAAGCTGATCAACGAGGGATTGAAGTTCCTCGATGGATTCCTCAAAAAATAAGCCTGCTCCGCACCGCAGAAGCAGGGATGAGTCCGGCCTATTCCACCCCGCAGGCGGCCAAGGCTCCGGTTTCTTCATGCCGCAAGGGCACCGGGGCCTGGGGTGACAGGCCCAGGCGCGCGATCAACTCAAGGTCCGCCTGCGTCTGAGGATTCCCCGTTGTGAGAAGGCGGTCACCGTAGAAAATGGAATTGGCCCCGGCAAAGAAACAGAGAGCCTGCGCTTCCTGGCTGAGTTCGGCCCGGCCGGCGGAGAGGCGGACCTTCGCCCCCGGGACCGCGATCCGCGTCACCGCGATCATCCGGACGAGGTCAAAGGTGTCGACCCTGCCGGTCTTGCCAAACAACGGAGTGCCCTCGATCGGCACCAGCGTGTTGATCGGCACGCTCTCGGGCTGGGGATTGAAATTGCTCAGCACCTCCAGCATTTTGAGCCGGTCATCAACCGACTCCCCAAGACCGAGAATGCCACCGCAGCAGACCGACATGCCCGCATTCTGGGCGTGGTGAATGGTGCTCAGTCGGTCGTCGAAAGTGTGAGTGCTGACAATGTTCGGGTAATGCTCGGGCGAGGTGTCGAGATTGTGATTGTATGCCGTGACACCAGCCGCCCGCAGCTGGCGGGCTTCCTCTGCCCCCAGTTCACCAAGGGTGACGCAGACTTCCAGCCCCAGATCAGCGACGTCGCGCACCATCCCCAGAACGGTTTCAAATTTCTCGGTCCCGGCCCGGACCCCCCGCCAGGCGGCCCCCATGCAGAACCTGGTGGATCCTGTCGCTTTGGCTTCCTGCGCCCGCTCCAGCACCGCCTGCCGCTGCAACAGAGCCTCGCGTTCGAGGCCGGTCTCGTAGCGGGAGGATTGGGAGCAATAGGAGCAGTCTTCGGAACATCCCCCAGTTTTGATGCTGAGCAGGGTGCAGAGTTGAACCTCACGTTCCGGCCAATGGGCGTCATGCACTGCGCGGGCGCGCTGCAGGAGGTCAAACAGGGGCAGATCGTGGAGTTTTTTGAGTTCGTTGAATTCCATGTGAAAAAACAAAGGAGCCCGTCCCAACGGATCACCGGGACAGTGCAGAGACGTTCAATCCACCCAACGCCCTTCCGGAGAGACGGTGGGCAGGGTGAGAAGGTAGGTCTTGGAGTAGTCGGTCTTGCCGATCGCCCCGATCATTTTGACGCCGGTGGCTCTCCGAAAGGCCGCGCTGAAACTTTCCCCGGTATGGCACCCCCAGCTCCGGCAATAGGCCTTGCGGTAAAAGGCATTCCTGTCCAGCCGTTTCAGGTCATCCTCATGCAGGAAACATTTGGAAGCCCCCAGCACCTCATTGCTGTAATCGAAGACAAAGCAGTATTTGTTGGAATGCCCGAAATATTCAAAGCCAACCACCTTGGTGACCCGGCGGTCCTTACCGGCGTTGATGTAGTTGATGAGTTCGTCCTCGGTGCGGAACCAGACGAGGTTGATGCCATATTTGTCCCGCACACTGGTAATGTTGTCCAGGAGAGGCTGTCCCTCCTCCGCGGCGCGGCGCTGATAGCCGGGCCCGTATACCAGCCAAGTGATGGGCGTGCCCGGCGCGGATTTCTGGATCTGTTCCATGCGGACCCGGGCAGTGCGGATGAAATTGCCCCACCATTTGTCGTGACGGTGGCTCTCCCGCCGGTATTGCTCCCACTCCAGCAAGGAAGGTCCGCCGCTGACGATGATGTACTCACCCGGAGTGGCGGCGACAGCCTTGCCGCCTCCGAACCATCCTCCTGCGACCAAAAGACAACAGAGAATGCCCCAATAGCGGAAAGTTTGGAAGCGGGGCGCGGTGGTCATGGTTGAAGTTCTAAACGTGGCCTGCACCTTCCGTCTGTCAAGGCTCAGATGATGCCGCACGGGAGCAGGGCGCCATAAGTGATTCGCGCTGCCGACTTCGCAAGGACGCCCCGAGGCTCACTTGGCCAGTGCTTCGTAGCCGGAAATGACGTCGGAAAGCTCCTCGTCGATCGAACTCTGCCGGAGCCGGTGAAAATTGCTGTGAAGGGTCTCCAAAAGCTCTTCAATATTCCTCTCGGCACGCTCCATGGCCGCGAGCCGGCTCGCGTTTTCGCTGGTGAGCGATTCGGCACAGGCGCGGAAAACCGAAATGAACAGGTATTCTCGGATGAGGACCCGCAGGGTCGCGGCACGTCCATTCAGCACCTCCGGCCGGAGTTTCGAAGGCCACTTCAGCCGGGTCACATGCTGCTGCCAAGCGGCGTCAAGTGGCAACACCACTTGGTGGACCGGCTCGTAGAGCGCCCCGGAATGAGGGCTGTTGTGAAAAACGAGAAGACGCGCGTCGTTGCCATCGGCCACTTGGGATTCAACCTGAATTTGAATCTGTGTGACGAGGGGCGTGATGGCTTCCATGGAATTGGGAACCGGAAAATGGCCGGACATGGACATTCCAGCAGACGAAAGTCTGGAATGCACCCGCTCACCCACCGCCCAAACTTTGGGCACTCCCGGGAAAGCAGCGAGCGTTTTACTGGCATGGTCGGCGATGATGTCGTTGAACTGCCCCACCAGCCCTTGATCGGATCCGAAGACGATGGCCATGATTTCTCCCTCTCCCGGCTGCCTGTGGCGGTCCCGGTCCATTTGCCCGCTCCCCGAATTGGTTTCACGAAGGCACACGCCCAGCCCCATCTCAACCGTCCGGTAATAGTGCGTCAAAGATCTCACGGATTGCTCATACTGCCCGATACTGGAGGCTGCCAACGCCTTCATCGTGCGCACAACGGACTGCAGATCACCGGCACTGGTGATCTTGCGGCTGAGACTGGCCATGGTGTCACTCATGGGTTGGTTGGGGCGGAAGTGTTGGCTCCGAAACGAACGGAAGCAGGGCTCCGCGGGCGATGGCGAGAACCGTTTGGCGATCCTCCCCACTCAAGGCGTCGGCGGTCTCGAAACGTGCGGTCACATCGGCGGGAATCGTTTCCGCGGCTTCATGAATGGCCTTCTCTGCGGAAACCATCTTTTCCAAAGGCACCTCATCAAAGAGCCCCCCCGTCAGGGCCAACAACGTGATGATTTGGGCCGGCACCAGTACCGGGGAGAATTCCGGCTGTTTCAAGCACTCACGAATCCGGCGTCCATGGCCGATGGTCCGGCTTGTGCCATCATCAAGGCGCGCCCCAAAGCGGGCGAACGTCTCAAGTTCTTCGAACTGGGCGTAGGCAAGTTTGAGATCCCCCGCAACGGCCCGGTAGGTGGCGCGCTGGGCCTTGCCTCCGACGCGGGAGACGGATTTGCCGACATCCACCGCCGGGAGGACCCCCAGTTCAAACAAGGACGGTGACAGGTAAATCTGCCCGTCGGTAATGGAGATCAGGTTGGTGGGAATGTAGGCGGAAATGTTCTGCGCCTCGGTTTCAATGACCGGCAACGCGGTCAGGGAACCCCCTCCGCGGTCCTCCCGGAGGTGGGTGGCACGCTCCAGAAGACGGGAATGGATGTAAAAAATATCGCCTGGAAAGGCCTCCCGTCCGGGCGGCCGGCGCAGCAGGAGCGACAGCTCCCGATAGGCGCGGGCGTGCTGGGTGAGATCATCGTAGACGATGAGCACATCGCGTCCAGCTCCCATGAAATGCTCGGCAATGCTGGTCGCCGCATACGGCGCGATGTAGGCCAGGCCGGGAGGGTCATTGCCCTCGGCCACGACCACGACAGTATGGTCCAATCCTCCTTTCGCCTTCAGAATAGACACGCTTTTCGCCACGGACGAGGCCCGTTGCCCGATGATGCAGTAAACACAGAGCACCTCTTTGCCCCGCTGGTTGAGGATCGTGTCCAAAGCGATGGCTGTTTTGCCAGTCTGCCGGTCGCCCAGAATCAACTCCCGTTGCCCCCTGCCGATGGGAATGAGGGAATCGATCACCTTGAGACCCGTCTGCAAAGGCACCGTCACCGGAGCACGGTCCATGACGGCGGGAGCAGGGCGTTCGATCGGCAGGCGACCGCTGCCGGTAACAGGCCCCTTCTCATCCAGAGGGCGGCCGAGGGGATCGATGACACGGCCGAGCAAGGCATCGCCCACAACCACGTCCATAACTCGGCCAGTGCCCTCTACTTCATCCCCGGCGTGGAGTTGCGAGTAATCCCCGAGGAGCACGACCCCGATTTCGTCTTCGTCGATATTGAAAGCGATGCCATAAAGATCCCCGGGAAACTTCAGAAGTTCTTCAAAACCCACGCTGGGCAAACCGGACACCTTGGCGATGCCCGTGGACACACTCTTGACATTGCCCACTTCCTTCAGCGCGAGCCGGGGCTGGAAAGCCGCGCGCCCTTCCCCCAGTGCGGCAAACAATTCGTCAAAGACTTTCGTCAGTGGATCGATTCTGCCTTTCATGAGCCTGAAATGGTGGTTTCTGCCTCCGGGGGCGCCGGTTTGCCCACCAGTTCTTCGATGCCCGCCTCGAGCGATTTCAGATAATCGGCGATGCTCCAACCCAATTTTTGTCCTCCGGCCGTCAACTCGACACCTCCGACCAACCCGGGAACGGTCTTGAAAAGGGGACGGACATCAGTGGACAGCATCTCCCGCAAAACGTTTCTGATGGCTTCTTGTTGTTCCGGCGGCAGATCAACCGCGCTGCGAATCATCGGCGGTTCGCTGCTATTCTGAACCGCATCAGCCAAATGGCTCCGCACCTCGTCGTCCAAGGATTGCAGCTTCTCAAGGAACACCCCGCAGAGGCGCTCCTCCAAATCCACTCCAGCGAGATCCGCAAGGGCTTTCCTGGAGATGGCGAACACCTCTTCCTTGGTCCGACGAGTGATCGACTTCAGGAGATTGGCGACCTCCTGGCGTCTCGATTCCTGCTCTTTGGTGCTCAGTTCTTCTGCCGCTTGGCGGGCTTCATCGATCAACCGCTTTCGCTCCGCATTGGCTTCATCGGTGGCCTTCCCGAGCAGGCCGGACCGCTCCCGGTCGAACTCCGCGTTTTTGCGCTGGAACTCGTTTCTTTCTGCTTTGGCCTCTGTCTGCCGGGCGTCCGCATCCGCCAATTCCGCGGCGATTCGTTGCTCCCGCGCATCGATCGCCTGCAAAACCGGCTGGTAGAGGAACCGCTTCATCAACCAGACAAGAACGAGAAAGTTCAGTGCCTGGGCACTGACCGTAAACCAGTCAATCAACATGGCGTCACTTGGCGGTGGTCTCAGCGAGGAAATGCGTCCAGAACGGATTGGCAAAAATCAGGATCATGGACACCACGAAGCAATAGATGGCGGTGGATTCGATCATGGCAAGTCCCACAAACAAGGTGCGGGTGATCGTGGCGGAGGCATCGGGCTGTTGGGCCAGCGAAGTCAGGGCCGTTGCGACGGCTCTGCCTTCGGCGAACGCGGGGCCCATACAGCCAAAGCTGGTGGTGAGCCCCGCCGTGATGATGGAGGTGATGGCGATGAAGGTGGTGTCATCCATGGTTTTCTGCGGGTGCGTGGGTTGATGGTTCGGTTTCACGGTGACGCCCCGACTTGGGTGTGCGGGTGCGCATGGCGGCAGCAATGTAGACAGCGGCAAGAATGCTGAAAATATAGGCCTGCACCATGCCGGTGAGCAGGCCAAGCAGGGTCATCAGAATGGGAAATAGAAACGGAGTGATGGAGAGAAGGATGGCGATGATCATCGCACCGCTCATCATGTTCCCAAAAAGACGCACCGCCAGCGCCAGGGTGCGGGACACTTCGCTGATGATGTTGAATGGGAGCATGATGAAAGTGGGCTCAAGGTAGGACTTGAGATACCCGCCCAGGCCCTGGTCCTCGATCCCGAACATCGGGACCGCAATCAGAACGCAGAGCGCCAGGGCGGCCGTGGTCGAGAGCGAGCCGGTCGGCGGCTCGTAACCGGGAATGATGGTGCAGAGACTGGCCATGGCCACGAAGAGAAAAAGCGTGCCGAGAAACCCGAGGTATTTCTCCGGATGACGCAGCCCGACATCGGCGATTTGCTGCTTCATTCCGGTGACCACGATTTCCAGAAGATTCTGCCACCGGGAACGCACATGTTCAGTGGTCAGACGGCGGGTGATGAGCCAGGCTGAGACCGAGAGAAGAATCATCAGTCCCCAGGTTTGGACAATGGTGGCATTGAGCTTGACGGGCCCATGCTGCCAATAAACGATCTCGTCAGGACTAAGATGCATGGTCGTCCTCCTTCCTTTCGCCCCGCGTCCATCGGAGGAGGGCGAGCCGGGCCAGATAGAAACCCACGAGGGCGGCAACCAGCCGCTGCCATTGTCCGGCACCCACCCAGTAAAACCCGGCCAGAACCAAACCCGTCCGCAACACCGCACTGGCAAAAAACCACACCGCAGGCCGGGGTGAGGACACGCCCTTGCGGATGGTCCACCAGAGACCACCAAAATAGAGGAGCCCCAACACCAATCCGACGAACCCGGCCGGGATCCATGGCCCTGCTTCATTCATCGTCCACCTCCTGATCCTCATCCATGGCTCTGGCTTCTTTGGCGATCCAACGCCACGCGTTGACACAGCCCAGAACCAGCCCCGTCGTCAGCAGCGCCAGTGTCCAGGAATGTCGGCCGGGATGATTCTTGTCCAGCCAGATTCCCAAGGCCGCCCCCACCAGCGTGGGCACCACCACCGCCCATCCGACGAGCCCCATCATGCCCAGACCGAACCAGACGCCCTCAGCCCCATGTTTCCGCGCCCTGAGTTTCCGGGCCGCCTTGGCCCCGATCTGCTCTGCGAGGGGAGGGCGATTTGCCGAGCGAGGATCTGGGACTCGTTCACTCATGTTGAAATGTCGCCAGGCGGCGCAAAAAACCGGTTTCCAATTTTGCCATCACTTCGCGGGCCCTGCGCTCGTTTTCATCGAGGGTGGCATATTCCAGCTCCACCGATTCGCGGAGGGCGGCCAAGTCCTGTCCGGCCATGGCCCGGCGCACAGAGACCAGCACTTCCGGACCGGTTTTGACCATGACCCCTTCATCCACCGCGATGAAGGTCTCTCCCTCTGTGGCGGTCTCATACATGAGTATGCCCGGCACCAAGGTGGCGAGGCAATCCAGCCGCTGCGGCAGCAGACCGAAAGACCCGGTGGCGGTTTCCACGTTGATCCGCAGCACGCCCGCCTTTTCCAAATAAACCCGGAAGGGCAGCAGAATTTTAAGATTCATGGCCAACGGGAATGGGTTTGCCCTGCGGGACCTGCGGATCCAGTGACGGGGCTTTTTTGTCCGCCTCATCGATCGATCCGATCATGTAAAGCGAGCTTTCAGGGTAGTCCTTGAATTCGTCCTGGAGAATGCGTTCGCACCCGTCCAGGGCATCCTGGAGACTGACGAGCCGACCCTCGTGACCGGTGAACTGCCCGGTGGTGAAAAACGGCTGGGTCAAAAAGCGCTCCAACCTCCTGGCTCTGGCCACCACCTTCCGGTCTTCCGGGGACAACTGTTCCAGGCCAAGCATGGCTATGATGTCCTTGAGATCGGCGTATTGCGCCAAGGTGCGGCGAATTTCCTGGGCGATCTGGTAATGCCTCACTCCCACTATGCCGGGAGTGGCCATCTTGGAGCTGGACTGCAGCGGATCGATGGCGGGGAAAAGCCCCTCGCTGGCACGCTTGCGGGAGAGGACGATGGAGGCGGAGAGATGGGAAAAGGAGTGCACCGCGGCCGGGTCGGTGAAATCATCCGCCGGGACGTAGACTGCCTGGATCGAAGTGATCGCCCCACTGTCGGTGTTGGCGATGCGTTCTTCCAATCCCGATAGTTCGGTCCCCATGGTGGGTTGGTAGCCGAGCCGGGAAGGCATCTGCCCCATCAGGCCGGACACTTCCATCCCCGCCTGAATAAAGCGAAAAATGTTGTCCACCAAAAGGAGGACATCCCGGTGTTCGTCGTCGCGGAAATACTCGGCCATGGTCAGCGCGGCATGACCGACCCGGAAACGCGCCCCGGGCGGCTCATTCATCTGCCCGAAAACCATCACCATGTTTGGCAAGACTCCCGCCTCTTTCATGTCACGGTAAAGTTCCTCGCCTTCGCGGCAACGCTCACCAATACCGCAGAAAATGCTGACGCCCTCCCGGTGCCCCACCATGTTGTGAATCATTTCCGTGAGCAGCACCGTTTTTCCCACTCCCGCCCCGCCGAAGAGGCCCGCTTTCCCTCCCCGCTCCAGGGGAACCAGAACATCGATGACTTTAATGCCGGTTTCGAACACTTCGGAAGTGGTGGAGCGCCGCGCAAGAGGCGGAGGGTCATTGTGCACGGAGCGCCATTCCACCCCGGCCAACCCGGATCCCCGGTCGATCACGTTGCCAAACACGTCAAACATTCTCGAAAGCAAGGCCTTTCCCACCGGAGCTTGCAGAGGCCCGCCGGTGTCCACCGCCGGCATGCCGCGGGCCAACCCCTGCGTGGGGGTCAAGGCAATCCCCCTCACATGGCGGGCATCGCGCTGCGCCAGAACTTCGATGATGATGTCACCACGGACTCCGGCGTTGAGCACGGTATGAATGGGCGGCAAGCGGGTCTCAAAACACACATCGACCACACTACCCCGCACTGATGCCACCGAACCGATGTTCGGAGCGACTTCCCATGTGTGTCTTGCTGTCATAACCCAGCCCCGTCCTAAAACGAGTCTGATGAACTACCCTGCGTCTCTTACTAACACAGAATCAGACGCTCCTCAACCATCATCACGGTTCTGAGCCAAACGGTTTGATCCCGGTCTCTCCTCATTTGGTTTCGCCTTCAGCGAAGCGACGACGGCAGGAGGCTACCTGTGAATCCCCTGACAGCCTGACACGACCGTTCGACTCGCCGCAGAAACGGGCCCCAAAGTCCTTGGATCAGCGATTCCAACACTGCAAAGAATCAGGTTGGTTTGCCTTTTCCGGGCCTTGCGCGAGAGTATCGCCACGCCACACGGCGCCCCTCCCCTTAATTTCTCCATGGCCGATCCCGCCCCCGCCCTTCGTCCGGTCCGTCCGGGCATTCACCGCCTCGTCTCGGCGTTCTCAGAGTCCGGCCTGCAAACCCCCTCCTTTGTCCTAGATGAATCCCAGTTCCACCACAATGGGCGCATCCTGCAACAAGTGCAGGAACGCACGGGCTGCAAAATTCTGCTCGCGCAGAAGGCCTTCTCCTCCTGGTGTGTCTACCCGGTGCTGAGGCAGTATCTGGTGGGAACCGCGGCCTCAGGCCTATATGAGGCCCGACTCGGCCGCGAGGAATTCGGGGGAGAAGTGCATGTCTTTTGTCCGGCCTTCAAACCGGCGGAAATGGACTGGCTCGTTGGCATTGCGGATCACCTCATCTTCAACTCGCTGCATCAGTGGCAATCGTTCCGGGAACAGGTCCGGAAATCGACGCCCCCGGTCTCTCCCGGTCTCCGGATCAATCCCGAATATTCGAGCTCGCCGGCGGAACTGTACGACCCGTGCGCCTGCGGATCGCGGTTCGGCATTCTGGCCCGTCAACTGGAAGGGGCGGATCTGGAGGGGATCGAAGGCCTTCATTTCCACACCCTCTGCGAACAGAATTCGGACGCCTTGGAGAGCACCCTGGAACAGGTTTATGCGAAATTCGACCGCTGGCTGAAGCACATGCGGTGGCTGAACTTTGGCGGAGGGCATCTCATCACGGCACCTCACTATGACGTGGAGCGTCTGATTCGCTGCATCCAGGAAACCCAGCGTCGCTACCCGCACCTGCAGATCTACATTGAGCCCGGGGAGGCCGTGGCCTGGGATGCCGGAGTGCTCATCGGTACAGTCATCGACCTGGTGGAGAATGGCATGGAGATCGCGGTGCTGGACCTGTCGGCGACGGCACACATGCCTGATGTGTTGGAAATGCCCTACCGTCCGGCCATTCTCGGGGGGGGGGAACCCGGGGAGAAAGCCCATACCTACCGACTCGGAGGCCCGACCTGTCTCTCTGGAGATGTCATCGGTGATTATAGTTTCGACAAGCCCTTGCAACGCGGTGACCGCTTGGTCTTCCTTGACATGGCCTACTATACGATCGTCAAGACCACCATGTTCAACGGAGTCCCCCACCCGTCTCTGACCTTGGTGGAGGAGAGCGGCGCCGTCCGAATCGTGCGGGAATACACCTATGAAGACTACCGCAACCGCATGGGGGCATGAATGAGGCGCAACTGGTGGCCCGGATCCGGGAGGCGAGCCGGCCGATGGCGCCGGTGCCCTCCGGGGAGAGCCCCAACCTAAAGCCTTTGCCCGGAGTCAGAGCAGTGGTTTTCGATCTTTACGGAACGCTCTTTCTCTCGGGAGCGGGCGCGGAGTCCGGCGTCACCAAGGAATCATTGCAGACCAGTTTCGCGGCGGTGGGCTTGGGGCCCGCTCCCCGCGGGTCAGATCCTGCGGAACGATACCGCGAAGTCATACACCGGCACCACGCGGCTCGTCGTCAGGAAGGAGTGGCCTATCCCGAAGTGGATGTGAGGGAAGTGTGGGCGGAGGTGCTGGGGGAGTGGGGCATCGCAGCCACCCGGGAAGAACTGGAGCAGCTCGTGGTCGAAGTGGATTGCCGGTGCCACCCATCTTGGCCGGCCCCGGGGATGCCGCAACTGCTGGCGACGCTGCGGGATCTGGGATGGCCGCTCGGGATCCTCTCCAATGCCCAATTCCACACTCCCCTGTTGTTTCCCGCATTGACGGGCCGCACGGTCGCAGAATGGGGATTTCAGGAGGAACTGGTAAGTTACTCGTGGACCCAGCGGGAAGCCAAACCTTCCCGGCGGCTCTTTCTTCAGCTGGCCGACGCTTTCGAAGATCACCATGGGATTTTGACGCATGAGGTGGCCTTTGTCGGCAACGACCTGCGGAACGACATAGCCCCGGCTCTGGAGGTGGGATTCCGCGCCGTGCTCTTTGCGGGGGATGCCCGATCCCTGCGCTGGCGGCCCGACGATGCTTCATTGACAGGCGTGTTACCGGACCGGGTGGTGACCGACTTGGGGCAATTGCCAGCCCTGCTGTTGCCAATCAGCAGGTAAAGAGGACCTGTCAAACAGCGGCGCGCAAACCATTGTCGCGGTACCGTGGTACTACCGTTTCCTTGACATACCGTTTCACCGCTTCCTGCCAACAGGGGAGCTTCTTGCCAGTCAAGCTCTCATACTTGTCCGTCGCAAAAACCGTGTATTTGGGGCGATGCGCCCGGTTAAGAAAGACTTCGGCCATGGTGGTACTGTTGACCATCCGCGTCCTCACGGTGAGTCCGGCATCAACGGCGGCGTCAATACTGAACTTGGCCCATTCCAACCAAGAGCAGGAGCTGGAGTTGGCCATGTGGAGCCAGCCAGTGGCCTTTGGATCAAAAAGCAAGGGGTACAAACCACGGGCCACATCAATCGTGTAGGTCGGCATGCTGATCCGGTCCGAGGCGATTTTCAGAAAGTCCTGCTCCATGGCCAACTGTACAGCCCAGTCGGGGGTCGCTCCGGCCTTGCCCGGACCAAACAACCAGGAGAGACGTACCACCAAATTGGCCGGGGAAGCCTGAATGACCGCGCGCTCACCGGCCAGCTTGCATTTTCCATACACGCTGATCGGGGCCGTGGCGTCCTCCTCGTGGTAGGGCGTGGACTTGACTCCCTCAAACACATAGTCCGTGCCGAAATGAATCATCCGGATCCCGCGCTTGGCGCACCAATCCGCAATATGGGCCGGAGCCCCCGCATTGGCTTTCCAGGCCTCGTCGGGCCGACGCTCGCAATGGTCAACGTCCGTGATGCCGGCGGGCAACAGCAAGAGATCGAAATCCAATCCGTCAAGGACGCGGTGAATTTCCCGGGGAGAACCCAGAAGATCCAAGTCAGGGCGGGAGATGGTTAGGACTTCGTAATGCCGGGCAAACTCATGCTCGAGCGCCATCCCAAGGCGGGATTTGCCCCCGATGATAAGTATTTTTGGGGAGCCCACGCGTCAGATCAAAGGTGTTTGAAGAAAAGGTGTGACACGTTAACCCTTCATCGAGCAACTGACAATATCAGATTGAGTGAAAAATTCCTATTTGTAATAGATCGCGGAAGTCCTCGCCAACCGCTCCAAAAGGGCCTCCATAGGCAGTCCTATCACATTGGTGATCGAACCTTCCACCGACTCCAGCAGCCGGTCCCCATGTTCCTGCGCGGCGTAGGCGCCCGCCTTGTCGAGCGGGTTGACCAGCGCGTGGTAGGATCTGATGTCTTCATCGCTGAGTGGCCGGAAGGTGACCCGGGTCTCCACCGCGAAATCTTCCACATTCTCCAGCACGGGTCCACAGAGGCACACGGCGGTCAGGACGGTGTGAGTGCGTCCGGCAAGCCGACGCACCATGCGGTGGGCTTCCTCCAGATCAGAGGGCTTGGCGAGAGCCTCTCCGGCGACACTGACCAACGTGTCGGCACCGAGAACAAGGGCTCCGGGATGTTTTTGGGCGACCCAAAGCGTTTTCAGGCGGGCATTCCACGCTGCGAGCTCACCGACAGGCGTTGCGGCATCGTGAATCTCTTCGACTTCGGGAAAGATCACTTCGAAAGCGATCCCGGCCTCACGGAGCAATTCCGCCCGCCGGGGGGAACCGGAAGCGAGGATGAGTCGGGGCGCGGATGCAGGCAGTGCCATGGGCAAATTCGTGGAAAAGATCAATCAGGTTTTTTGGAGTCGAGCAGGATCGTCACCGGCCCGTCATTGACCAGCGAGACCTGCATCATCGCACCAAAGACGCCGGTGGCGACAGGGCGGCTCAATTCAGTCCCCAGGGCGACACAAAAATGCCGGTAGAGAGGTTCAGCCTGCTCCCGCTTTGCGGCGCGGTCAAAAGAAGGGCGGGTGCCCTTGCGGGTCCTGGCGTGCAGGGTGAACTGGCTGACCACCAGGGCCTCCCCCCCGCAGCTGGTCAGCGGTAAACTCATCTGGCCTTCAGGGTCATCAAAGAGCCGCATCCGGACAATTTTCCGGACCAGCCAATCCGCATCCTCGGGAGTGTCCAGAAGCTCCACTCCGAGAAGAATGAGCAAGCCCTGCTGAATCGCCCCCGTGACGGCCCCATCGACTGTCACGGCAGCTTCGCTGACCCGCTGGAGCACTGCACGCATGCCGGGAGCATGGAGGGAATCCCGCGCCGGGCAAGTGGTGTTTTCGTTGAGGAGCCGATTGCCACGCGCATTGATTGCGCCACTTGTCGGACGGGGGGTTTTCCGATGGACTGGTGGCATAGATGAAAGAAAAATTTTCCCGCCGATCCCTGCTGCGCGCCACGGCCGCCAGCGTCCCC
Source organism: Akkermansiaceae bacterium (assembly GCA_024233005.1). Taxonomy (GTDB): domain Bacteria; phylum Verrucomicrobiota; class Verrucomicrobiia; order Verrucomicrobiales; family DEV007; genus JACKQE01. The sequence continues at coordinate 135,615 of JACKQE010000012.1, forward strand.
TTCCTGCCGCTTGACGGGAAGGCGCAATCGTCTGGCCTGGGAGGGGCAAAGCAAGACACCCCAAACCTGATCCGCAAGGAAAATGAAAATCCAGGCGCTCTGGACTGGCAACTGACCCGCGTGCGGCTGGACAAGACGCTCGGTTTCCGCAGTCCAAGTATCGAGGGCTACTGTTCACGGCAGTCGGTGAAGGCGGGGGAAAAACTGGACATCATGGTCAGTTGCGCCCCGGCCCGTGATTTCACGATTGAAATTTTCCGCACTGGTTTTTATGGAGGAAGAGGCGCCAGACTAATGCAAACGCTCGGGCCGTTGCCGGGAAAGACGCAGCCCGTGCCGGAACTGCAGCGCGGGGAACGGCACCTGGTGGAATGCCGCTGGGAAGCTGCCACCACCCTGACCATTCCCCCCGAATGGACAAGCGGAGTCTACCTCGGACGACTCACCACGGTGCCGGGCAAAGTGGACCAGGATTACTGGCAGAGTTACGTGGTGTTCATTGTCACGGACGACCGCCCCGCCGACGTTCTGTTCCAATGCAGTGACAACACCTGGCAGGCCTACAACCGCTGGCCGGACAACTATTCGGTCTACACTCACCCCAAAGGAAACCAAGGTCCCTGGGCCGATGTCAGCTTCGACCGTCCTTACGCCAAATATGCCCAGATTTACGAGAATCCCCAATCCATCGGCTCGGGAGAGTGGCTTTGTTTTGAGTTTCCCTTCGCCTATTGGCTGGAGGAGCAGGGATACGACGTGACCTACTGCTCCAACAGTGACCTGACAGACCCGGCCCGCGCCACCCCTGGTCGCTACAAAGCGTTTCTTAGTGTCGGGCACGATGAATACTGGGACATCCGGCAGTATGAAAATGTCGTGAAACTGCGCGACAGCGGAACCAACCTGATGTTTTTCTCCGGCAATGCGGTGTGTTGGGTGACCCCGCTGACGGATTCCACCGATGGACGCAAGCAACGCATCATGTTTCGCGGAGGTCCTTACGGTGGCGACTACCAGTATGCCACAGCCCGGGAACGGGATGAAGGCCCCTTTCCGCACCGGGGACCGGACGAGGGCTACCTCATGGGGGCGCGGAACGTCGATCCGGTGAACGGAGGCGGTGACTGGGTGTGTGTGCAGCCTGAACACTGGGTCTTTGAGGGCACAGGGATGCAGAAAGGCGACCGTATTCCCGGTTTGATTGGCTGGGAATACCATGGCGATCCGCCGACGGACATCCCGGGGTTGGAGATCGTGGGAGCCGGGACTGCCTTGCAGGGGGGCGTCAACCCCCAGCAGTGGGCGGCGACGATTTACCCGGGCCCAAAAGGCAATTTCGTGTTCAATGCGGCGACCATTTTCTGGTGCCAGGACCTGGCCAGCCCCCCGGGACACATGTTGCCCTGGTCCCACTGGTCACGCCCGCATGGACCGGATGCAAGGGTGCAGCGGATCACGGAAAACCTGCTGCGCCGGGCTCTGGCTTAGCCATCCCCGGCAACCTCAATCGGCCGCCCCGGTGCTCTTGTAATATTGTTGGATCTGCCAGAGTCCGCCTAACCCGCATTTCTCATGCGGGATAGGGAGGATGGTTTGTAATTTAGTGTAAAGTATTGGTGTTTAGATAATACCGCACACACAATACCCCAACCAGCGCATGACGGACTGTATCCAGCTAACCATCGCTTTTCAAGACCTCGGTGGCCGCAAAGTTGATGCCGATATCAAGGGTGGCAACGTCAGTGCCGACGGCGGCGTCCTCCTCTTGCGGGAGATCGATCTGAGCACCGGTCTGATCGACCAACTCGCTGAATGTTTCACCGACCATCGTTGCCAAGCCCTCATCGAGAACTCTGGCCCGGATCTGCTGCGCCAGCGCATCCTCGGCCTGGCGAAGAACGCCGCTCTCCTGCGCCATCTCGATGCGACAATGTTCCGGGCCAAGGCCGATGCCTGCATGCGCGGTGGTTGGTGCACCTGCTTCTGCGAGTTCGAATACCATACGCTTAAGAGTTGGAGCCGCTCCCGTCAGGTCATCGGCAAGACGCAAGTCAATCCAAAAGGAGAGAACCCACGCTTCATCGTGACGAACCTTTCCGAGAATCATGACTTGCGGCAGCCTGAGCGGCTCTACCGCGAGTTCTATTGCGCGCGAGGCGATGCCGAGAACCGGATCAAGGAACAGCAGCTCGATCTTTTCGCCGACCGGATGAGTTGCGAGGTGATGAGTGCCAACCAACTCCGGCTGTGGATCTCGACCTTTGCCTATCTACTACTCATCGATCCGCGCGAGACGGGGCTCAAAGGGAACAAGACCTACGCCAAAGCCTCGCCAGGGATCATCCGCCATCACCTGCTCAAAATCGCGGCGGTCGTGACGGTGAGCGTCCGGCGGGTTCTGGTGCGCTGGTCCAGCAGCTTCCGCTTCCAGCCCGAAGTGGTGGAATGCTGGCGGAGCTTGTGTGCCGCACCCTCGTGAATCGCCCTTCCGAGGCATCCAAAGGAGCCATACAAAGCGCCACGAAAGAGAGTGTGAGGAAAACCATGCCCAAGTGGGCCCGAAATTGATGCCAAGGACGCGGGAAACAGTCTCAAACCAAGCTCAAGGCATGGGCGACGGGTCGAAATTCGGTTCCGGACTCCTCCGCTGATGCACTTTGCGAACTCAATACCGCGTCCCGGCAGAAAACAGCGGCGCGACAGTGAACACACTTCGGGGTATGAGAAATGCGGGCTAAGCAGAGCTTCCGCAATCCCCTCTCGGTCATCCCAGCAGAGCGGCCACCTGCTCCATCGGCAGAAAATGCCCCACCAAGGGCTGGCTGCGGTCCTCCTGACCCTGCTGCCAGGTGGCCAGAACACCATCCCCGGTATCCAGCGTGGAAACATAACGGCTGCACCCGGTGCCGAAGGGGGAGACAAAGAGCGGCGCTTCGATGGTAATGCTGGCAACGGCAGGGAAGGCATCATCCCAACCGGCCGCGAGCCCCCCGAGTTCCTCGCAGGAGTATCCCCGGGGGCGCTTCACCGCCGTGGGATTCTCATCAAGTTGCCGGAGAGATTCACAGCTGTCGTAGAAATAGAGCGACAAGGGAGGCAGTTCGGCAAAGACTCCGATCCGCGGCACCGGAAGACGGTTCGTGATCCGGGCCGCGGCGATGTCCCAGACCGGACCGCGAGGAAGCAGATCGTCCGTCACCATCTCGTAGGAATTCTTTCCGGGTGAACGACGGCAGACCGAAGTTCCGGAGCTGGACCAGGAGAACGGATGGGTGCAATAGATCAGTCCCAGGCTGCCGTCGGCAAAGTCGGTCACGACAGGATCTTTCACATGCAGGCGCTGTGGGGCGCCGAACGGGACCACCTCCCCCAGCGTGGCCGGATCCAACGAAGCGGCATCCTTTCCGGTCATCCGGTCGATGCTCCAGACTCCGGTGCCAGGTTTCTGGAAAGAGGCCAGGCGTTCCGGGTAAGCAGCTTCTTTTTCCGAAGAAACGAACAATTCGAGACTGCCGTCGCGCTGTCGATGCAGGGCCGAGCCCTCAATGGAGACGACGGACCTCCCTCCGCAAGCGACATCATTCTTGGTGAAAGACCGCACCTTCTCGAATTCCCCGACCGGGGAAGAAGCCTGAAAAAGAGCCAACTCCATGCCCCGGGCTCCGGCCCCGGTGCCAACCCGTGAATCCCCTTGTTGACGGTAGCGCCCGCAGAGGAGGAGAGATCCGTCCTCCATCTTGACGACGTTGCCGCCGCCAAACCAAAATCCAGCCGACCGCTGATGCGGCGCCACCACCACACGGGCCTGATGCTGGTCGATAAGGGCGGAAGCAAACCGGAGGAGACGATCAGTGAGGTGAGGAGGCAGGTTCATGAGATAATCCAACATTCAAACCCATCAGATGCTTTCGCGATCCCATAGGAGGGTGCGTTCGTCCTCGCGGATCGACTGGTCATTGATGCTCGCGAAGCGGCGCTGCATGTAGCCCTGTTCATCGAATTCCCAGTTCTCATTGCCATGACTGCGGAACCATTGGCCACTGTCATCGTGCCACTCGTAAACAAACCGGACAGCGATCCGGTTGCCGGTGAATGCCCAAAGGGTTTTCTGGAGGCGGTAATCCAGTTCCCGGGACCATTTGCGACGCAGAAATTCCACCACCTCCGACCGCCCCCTAAGAAACTCGGACCGGTTGCGCCATTCGGTGTCCTCGGTGTAGGCCAGGGAGACACGTTCGGGATCGCGCGAATTCCAGGCATCCTCGGCTGCCTGCACTTTCTGCCGGGCGGTCTCTTCGGTGAAGGGAGGAAGGGGTGGTCTGGGATTCATGAAAACAGTCGGGTGGCTTTTCATCCTACACAGCGAAAACACTTACGACAAGAAGAACGGTCACTGCAGAGTTGTGTCGCGCAAGGCTGCCGCCCGGACCCGGGCCTCGACCACCATTTCCAGAGCAAGCGGTGTCGGTGGATTGCCATAGGCCGCCACCAGATGCAGGGGGGCCATGCCGGTAACCGGCAAAAACTTCAGTCCGGCACCGATCGCGTAACCCGGCGCTTCCAGATGCATCCCGCAACCAAAGCCCATGCGCACGTAGGTCAGCAATGTTTGGTAGGTCGCCACGACGATATTGGAAGACCAGATCAGTCCCCGCTTCGCGAGTTCCTGTTGGAAAATCGCACTGGGAATCTCATCGGGTGGCAAGGTGATGAGAGGCCTCCCGATCCGTCCCTGAGATCCCCGCGCTTCCTTCACCACATCGGCCCAGGAGGCCCAACCCCAGCTCTCCGGCACGATGAGGCCGACGCGGAGGTCCAGCAGTTCCTCACCCGGCAGACTCTTGGGCATCGGACCGACCAGCACGCTGAACACCAGATCCACCTCGTTACGCTCCAGGAGGGCAAAAGACACCGAGGCATTGGTGTCACTGAGGGTCAACCTGAGGGAAGGAACCCGGCTGCGAAGGCGGTCCAATAGCGGGGGCAGGTAGTCCTGCAACACCGTGCCGAAGGCGGCGATCCTTAGATGCGTCGAGGCCTCCTCCCGGATTTCCGACGCAATGTCACTGAGTCGGCGGAAGAACGGTTCCACAAACCTCCAGAGATTTTCCCCGGCTCGGGTGAGGGAAAAAGGACGACGGTGAAACAGGGTGACCCCCAACTCCTGCTCCAACGCAATCAACTGGGAGCTGATGGCGGGTTGTTGGATGGGATAAGGCATTGAACGGGCGGCCGCGGTGATGCCTCCGCAGCGGGCGACATGATAGAACAACTCCAGGTGATGAACATTCATGGAAAAGCCGGAGACCCCAGTTTCATTGATAAAACCAATAGTGGACAATTTATCTTCAATTTTGTCGATCTCAAAATGGGACCAAGATAGGATGAACCAAATCCAACCAACCTGTGCCCGAATCTGGCTGCCACCCACCGCAGCCGCGTTGCCAGAAAGACTAGGAGCATGTCGGGAGGGTTCTCTCCAAACACATCATGGAACCACTGGCCATTCTTTTAGCCCTGATCTTAGTTCTTGGTCCGACCATCCTGAGCCTGGTCGCGTTCACGCGCACATCAGAACAGTGTCGCCAGCTGGAACGGCTCACGAGGGAACTGGGACGTCTCAAATCACAACTGCAGCCAAGCACCGATACGGAACCAGCCCCCCTACCAGCTTCCCAGGAATCCGCGGGGAAGCCCCCTGCCGCGGAGGAGGCCCGCAAGCCGGGCGCCTCACCGCCCCCTCTCCCGACGCCTCACCCCCAGTCGGAGCATTCCTCTGCTCCACCTGCCGAAGGGAAAAGGGAACCGGAACCCTCTGGGATCGCCCTGCACGGCATGGCCCGGCAGAGTGCCGCCCCCACGCCCCCGCGTCCCCGGGCCGTCCGTGCGCCCCGCGATCTGGAAACCTTCCTGGGAAAGCAGCTCTTCGCCTGGATCGGCGGTATTGCGCTGTTTTTCGCGATCGCACTCTTCGTGCAATATTCCTTCAAAAATGGACTCATCAGCCGTGAGGTGCGAGTGGCGCTGGGCTATCTCACCGGCACCGTGGCCCTGATCGCGGGCATGCGGCTGCCCCGCCCACGCTACGAAGTCGGCGTGCACGCGCTGATCTCAGCCGGATTGCTCATTTGTGGCGCCACGACTTGGACGGCTCACGCCCTCTATGACTTCATCGGACAGGTGCCCGCCTTCCTCCTGCTGGTGCTGATCACCGCAGCAGCTTTCCTCATCTCGGTCCGGTTCCGTTCCCAGACCGTGGCGGTCCTTGGGCTGGTCGCGGGATTCATCACCCCGATCCTCGTTTCAACCGGGCAGGACAGCACCCTGGCCTTGTTTCTCTATCTTGGCGTGCTCAATGCTGGAATCGTGGCCGTGGTGCTGCGCCGCCCGGACTGGCCTCATTTGCTGGCCCTCGGCTGGGGCGGGACGTTGCTGATGCAACTGGGATGGCTCGTCAAGTTCGGTCTGAAACATCCGGTCTGGCATGGATACCTCATCTTTTTCCTTTTCGCCGCGCTCTTCAATACCGCGCTCTGGATCTTGGAACGTCACGGCAGTCTGGAGCGAACCGGCACCAAACGGCATTGGACCTTCTTGGCCGCACTGGGCTCGGTGGCGTTGGCTTATCTTTTCGGACTGATCTCCATCGCCGCCAAAACAAATCTGGCCGCCTCCGCGCCGGTGTTTTTGGGCTACGTTTTCGCGACAGATGTCATCCTGCTGGCATCCACCTGGTTCCTCGGCCGGGTCTGGCGACTCGCTCCGGTGGTCTTTTCCGGCGCCATCGTGCTGCTTCTCGCGGTTTGGATGGGCTCCACTCTGCGAGAGGTGGATCTGGGCTGGGCGCTGCTCGCGGCGGTGATTGCCGCAGCCGGACACACCGCCTACCACATCGCCTTTGAACGTCGCCACGGCACCAACCAACCCGGCCCTCTGACCCATCTGGCTCCGACGCTGGCTTTGGCGGCTTTGTTGGTCCCTCTCGGTCAGGCCACGGAAGCCCCGCTCCTGCTCTGGCTCACGGTCGGTCTGATCGCTCTGGTTTCACTCGCCGCCGCAGTCTTTTCCGGCTCCACCCTGGCGGTCTGCGGCTCGATTGCCGCCGCTCTGCTGGTTGGGGCAGTCTGGCTGTTGTCGGTCCCGGCGGCCTCGCTTTCCCTCTTTGAGTTTTGGCTTATGAGCGCCGGCTTTGGGGTCCTTTTCTTTGGCGTCAGTGTCTGGTTGGCTCCCAAAATACTGGCCAAATTGAGGGAATCAGTTCCGGCGACAGAGACTTCCCCGAAGGGTTGGATCGCCGAGTTGACCGATCCCCGCAGTCTGCTCCCGGTGATCTCGGCGGGGTTTCCCTTTTTCCTCGTCTACATCGTGATCGTGAAGCTGCCGATGGCCAATCCTGCACCGTTTTTTGGCGTGCTGTTGGTGCTGTCCCTCCTCATGCTCGGAGTGGTTTCACGGGGCTGGATTCCGGCACTGGCTCCGGTGACCCTCGGTGCAGTGTTCGTGGGGGAAGGACTCTGGCATTCGCAGTCCTTCGACCCGGCGCACGCTACCGGTCCGTTGCTCTGGTATGCCGGCTTTGGACTGTTGTTCACCGTGTTTCCATTCCTCTTTTCCGCCACCCTGGGGCCGCGCAGATTCCCGTGGGCGGCGGCGGCCTGCTCACTGCCGTTGCATTTCCTCCTCATCCACTCCCTGGTGGCGAGGGCCTGGCCGAACAACATGATGGGACTGGTTCCTCTGGTCCATGCCCTGCCTGCGTTCTTGGCGGTGCTGGCCCTGGTGCGGCTGCCCGAACTGGATGCGGCCGCCCGCCGGCATCACCTCTCCTTTTTTGGCGGGGCCGCGCTGCTCTTCATCACCCTCGTGTTTCCCATCCAGTTCAACCGGGAATGGATCACGCTGGCCTGGGCCATGGAGGGTGCGGCCCTGCTATGGCTCTACCGCCGACTTGGGCATCCAGGTCTGCGCTGGGTGGCGGCGGCGCTCTTTGTGGTGGCGTTCCTTCGGTTGTCGGTCAATCCCAAAGTGCTCATCTACCATGAACGCTCGCCGAACATCCTCTTCAACTGGATCCTTTACACTTATGGCCTGGCAATTGCCGCCTTCGCCGCTGGCGCCTGGTTCGCGCGGCCGCCGCACCATCTGCTGCGCGGCGTCAGCCTGAGAGGGTGGCTGTCTGGTCTGGCGGTGATGCTGGGATTCCTCCTCCTCAACCTGCTGGTCACCCATGCCTTCAGTCCCGGCCGGATGATCGAATTCGACTTCAGTGCTGCTCTGGGACGCGACATGACCTATTCCATTGTCTGGGCGCTCTACGCCTCCGCCATCCTCGCGGCGGGCTTCCGCTGGCGCCTGTCCGCCGCCCGCTATGCGGGACTCGGCCTGCTCTGTGTGACCATAGCGAAGATCTTCCTCCATGATCTGTGGTCCCTGGGGGGCCTCTACCGCATCGGCTCATTCATCGGTCTCGCACTGGTTCTCATCGCCGTTTCGTTTGTCTACCAGCGCGTCTTTGCTGCCGCTCCGGAGGATAGGAACCCCGGAGAGGATCACGATTGAAACCCCTATTGCGCCCGACATGAAAACAGCACCCATTTTCGCGTGGCTCTTCCTTGGATTGACCTGGTCACCTCTCCCAGCCCAAGAGGTCCCCGATTGGTCCGCCTGGAGCCACACCCAGAGTCTGGCCCTCCCCCAAAGCGGGATACTGCGATTTGCAATCCCAGCCGCCACCGTCGACCAGGCCAGACAGGATCTCGCGGATCTCCGGCTGCTTGATCCGTCCGGTGCCGAGATGCCCTACGCATTGGAAGAGATGCCACGGCAGACCCCGCCCCCGCGCACCAGGCTGATCCCCACGGTGGAGATCACCGACGGTGCCACCGTGGTTTCCTTTTCCGTGAATGCCTCGCAGGGTCGTGTCATCACCATGACATTGGATGTTCCCGAGAAGGCCTTCTTCAAAGCAGCCACGGTGGAGGGTAGTGGGGATGGAACGACCTGGAATACCTGGGTCACCCGGGTCCCGGTGTACCGCTCCACCAGCGGAGCGGCCCAACTGACCCTCCGGAACGATCAGGTTCCGGCGGCGTGGACCCTCTGGCGAGTGCGCGTGGAGGAATTGGGAACCCCTCCCGTCCCGGTCACGGCAGTTATCGTGGAACAAACCCGAGAAAGCCCTCCCCCGAAGGATGAGACCTTCCCCCTGGAACCCATCCGAGAGGAGTCGGGCGATGAGACGAGGATCAGCTTCCGGCTGCCGGCGGCCTCGATGGCGGTGCGGAGATTGGCTCTGGGCACTGCGACCCCGCTCTTCGAGCGCCCCATCCGCCTCGTGGCGAGGGAATTTGTGAATGGCGCCCTCGTGGAACGCACACTGCATCAGGCCCGGCTCTCCCGAGTCCCCGGCGCGGAGGGACTCATCGGGGCCAGCCTCGAGGTGGTGCGAGACACCCGGATCGAACCCCGCGAACTGACGCTGGTCATTGGAAACGGCGACAGTCCCCCGTTGGAGAATCTGACCCTTGAAGTGAGCGGATGGCGTCCCCATCTGGTGATCCAGATGCCCCAACCCGGCACCTGTCAGTTGCTCTCTGGAAATGCTGCCGCCACCCCACCGCACTATGACCTGCAATCATTGCAGCATCGCCTTCAGCCGGTAACCGTCACCGTCGCTTCGAGCCCTCTCCTGCCGCGCGCGCAATCCGGGGCGGCACCGGACGAGGATCTCTCCGCCGCGGGCCTGCCTCTCGACCTCAGCCCTTGGGGAGCGCGCAAATCGGTCACCTGGGAACCTCCGGCAAATCCGCCCCCGGTCCTCACCATCGAAGTACCCCTCGATGCGGAAATCATGGCGGGCAGCAACGAGGGATTGACTGATCTGCGCATCGTCCGGGAGGGACAGCAATATCCCTCCCTGATCGACCAGACGCCTCGTTTGGCAAGCCTCGAACCGGTCACGGAAATCCTTCCTCCCGGAAAAAACCCCGCCCTCCAGACGTGGCGGATCAGCCTGCCCTTTGAGGGACTGCCTCTTTGCGGCCTCCGCTGCCAAACCACCGCACCTCTGTTTGACCGCTCCGTCGTGCTCTACGAAATGCGGCAGGAACCCCGCGGAACAAGTCGGCGTGACCTGGGGAGGGCGAGGTGGATTCGTCAGCCGGACCATCCTGCGGCCCGCTTGACGCTGCGGCTGGATGCCCGATTGAGTGGCCGGGAATGCTTCCTTGAAATGGACAATGGTGACAATCCGGCGCTGCCCTTGAGCGGTTTCGAAATCCAGTACCCCACGCGGCGGTTGCTATTCCAAACCACCCCGGAGAAAGCCACGGACTGGCAGCTTTACTATGCCAATCCGACGGCCACCGCTCCGCGCTATGATCTGGCCCTCCTGGCCCCTCAACTTCTCCAGGCCCGGCGGACAACGGCCCAGACCGGAACCGGCGAACGATTGAATGCCCGACTCTGGGGAGGGGCGGCAACCGGTTCGGCAGGTCCCTGGTTCTGGGCCGCGCTCGCTGTCATGGTCGGCGTCCTGCTCTTCGCCATCGTCAAGTTTCTCCCCAAACCAACAGACCAGAGCGGGATCAGTCAGTGAGCGGCCCGATGCGGTGCACGCCGGTTTGGTTTCCACCCATTTCCGACGGCACGGCGGCAAACACCGCGAGCCAGACCGTGGGTTCGTCGGGGGTGGTCCATTCCACGCGATGGCGACAATGGGCCGGGAGGTAGACCTGGCCTCCGGGCCCCAATGCCACTTCTTTGACCCGTCCCTGATCCTCCCACACGCTCAAACGGGCCTGCCCGGTGAGAAGGACGACCCATTCGTCCTCCGTTTGGTCATACCAGAAATCCGGAGGAGAGCACTGCCCGAGTGAGACGATGCGTTCAATGCGGACGGTGCCTCCGGCCATTCGGCAGATCTCCGATACCGCCTCCTGATTAGAATTGGCGTCGAGTGAATCGAAAATGGAGACAGGGGAGGCAGCCATGGTGATGACCCAACCGCATGCCGGGAAGAAACGCCAACGGAATATCTCCACCCGCCGACAAGGGGGACACCTGCGCCTCTCCCCCGATCAACCGGAAGAGAGACGCAGGCCATCCAACCGGCCGGACCTTAGGTTTTGACAAAGACCAACTGGCCGTTCTCGACCCTGACTTCGACCGTGGCTCCCTCCGCGAAATGGCCTTCGAGCAATTCCAAGCTGAGCGGATCGAGCAGGCTGCGCTGGATCGCGCGCTTCAACGGACGGGCACCATAGACCGGGTCATACCCCTGGTCGCCGATGAGCCGGACAGCTTCCGGCGTGACCTCGAGGGTGATATTTTGTTTGGCCAGTCTGGTGATGACCCGCTCGATCTGGATCTTCACGATGCGCTCCAGATCGGTTGCCGTGAGTCGGTCGAAGATGATGGTCTCGTCGATCCGATTGAGAAACTCGGGCCGGAAATGCCCTCGCAGGGCTTCCATGACCCGCGCCTCCCGCTGTTCGGGATTGTCCACGTCAAGGATGTACTGCGATCCGATGTTGCTCGTCATGATCAACACCGTGTTCTTAAAGTCCACGGTTCGTCCCTGACCATCCGTGATGCGGCCGTCGTCGAGCACCTGGAGGAGGACGTTGAAGACCTCGGGGTGGGCCTTCTCCACTTCGTCGAAGAGGACCACGCTGTAGGGACGGCGACGCACGGTCTCGCTGAGTTGCCCGCCCTCTTCGTAGCCGACATAGCCGGGAGGCGCTCCGATGAGCCGGGCGACGGAGTGTTTCTCCCCGTACTCGGACATGTCAATGCGGGTCATGGCACTTTCGTCATCGAAGAGAAACTCCGCCAATGCCTTGCTCAGCTCCGTTTTGCCCACTCCGGTGGGCCCGAGGAAGAGAAAGGAACCGATCGGACGGTTTTCGTCCTGCAGACCGGCCCGGGCGCGCCGCACGGCATTGGCCACGGCGGTGATGGCTTCCTCCTGGCCGATGACCCGTTCGTGGAGGCGCTCTTCCATGTGCACCAGTTTGGCCCGCTCCCCTTCCTGGAGACGCGACACGGGAATGCCGGTCCAGGAAGCGATGATCTTGGCGATGTCCTCATCGGTCACCTCCTCACGCAGCAGAGCGTTGCCCTTGCCTTCGGCACCGACCAGTTCCGCGAGCAGTTTCTCTTTGGCCGGAATCAACCCGTACTGGATTTCGCCGGCGCGGCCGAAATTCCCCTGCCGCTGTGCCTGCTCCTGCTCGGTGCGCAGGCTTTCGATCTCCGCCTTGAGGGACCGGCTCTGGTCCACGAGGACCTTTTCATTCTGCCACTGCGTTTTCAGGGCGCCGGATTTCTCCTGCAACTCCGCGATTTCCCGCTCAAGCTTGGCAAGTCGCTCCCGGGAGGCGGGGTCGGTCTCCTTTTTCAGAACCTGGCGCTCCATTTCCAGCTGCATCAGTTCCCGCTCGATGACATCGATCTCGGTCGGCATGGAGTCCAACTCCATCTTGAGCCGGCTGGCGGCTTCGTCCATCAGGTCGACCGCTTTGTCAGGGAGAAAGCGGTCGGTGATGTAGCGGTTCGAAAGCGCGGCTGCGGCGACGAGGGCGCTGTCGAGAATGCGCACGCCATGATGCACTTCGTAGCGTTCCTTGAGTCCACGGAGAATCGCGATCGTGTCCTCCACGCTCGGTTCATCCACCATGACGGGTTGGAACCGGCGCTCCAAAGCAGCGTCCTTCTCAATGTATTGCCGGTATTCATCCATCGTGGTCGCCCCGATGGTGTGCAGTTCGCCCCGCGCCAATTGCGGTTTGAGGAGATTCGAGGCATCGACCGCGCCTTCACTCTTGCCGGCCCCGACGATCGTGTGCAGTTCGTCGATAAAAAGAATGATGCGTCCCTCGCTCGCGGTGACTTCATTGAGGAAGGCCTTGAGACGCTCCTCAAATTCACCGCGGTACTTGGCCCCGGCCAGCATGCCGCCGAGATCCATCACGATGACGCGCTTGTTTTTGATCGACTCCGGCACGTCCCCGGCGACAATGCGGCGTGCCAAGCCTTCGACGATGGCGGTTTTGCCGACACCGGGCTCTCCGATGAGCACGGGATTGTTCTTGCTGCGTCGGCTCAGGACCTGCATGACCCGGCGGATTTCCTCATCACGGCCGATCACAGGATCGATTTTGCCCTGTCGGGCTCGCTCAGTGAGGTCGGTCCCGTATTTTTCCAGTGTCTGGTATTTCCCCTCCGGATCTTGGTCCGCGACCCGCTGGGAACCCCGCACGGAGGCGACCGCTTCGGTGAGACTTTTGACGGTGACTCCGGCCTCGGTGAGGATTTTCGCGGCCTCGCCCCGCCCCACTTGGAGCAGACCAAGGAGGAAATGCTCCACGCTGGTGAAGTCATCCTTCATCTGGTCGCGGGTCTTGTCAGCCGCGGCCAACGCATCCCGGAGATCATTCGAGACATAGGCTGCGGCATTGCCGCCCTGAACTTTTGGCTGGCGGTCCAGCCAAGCCTTGGCCGCAGCCTCGATGGTTTCGGGTTTGACGCCGACCCGGGCCAAGAGGGGCCGGGCCAGCCCATCGCTTTGTCCAAGCAGGGCCAGTAGCACGTGCGTGCTGTTGAGTTCGGTGTGGGGATAGGAGGCCGCATTCGACTGGGCGGTCTGCAGGGCTTCCTGAAGTTTCACGGTCATTTTGTTGGGATTCATGTATCGATGGAGGAGTTATCTATGGATGTTTTATGGATACTACGACGGCAGAGCCAATCTGGTCGCCATTGTTGCTTCATTGGACATCCGGCAGCCGTCCGGCGTTCATTCCTATGGTTGCGTTTCAGGGGCCTCTTCGCGCCAATGGTCAAACCGGGACCATTCCGTCACGATGCCCCTCATGACAATCCGTCCCCGAATCCTCTCCCTGCGGCTGCCGCTGTTCCTGGCTCTTTCCGCCGGACTCGGAGCCCTGCTCTTGGGTGCTTCCACCACGCCTCCCCCGGGCGCCACCCCCGAGCCGCCAGCGGGGCCGCTGAAGCCCCTCGCCCCGCACGTTCCCGCCGCATGGAAAGCCGGTCAGGCCAGTGTGGTGGTGACCCCCGACAAATTCCTCTGGATGGCGGGCTACGCCGGCCGGACCAAACCCGCCGAGGGAAAGGTGCAGGATCTCTACGCCAAGGCCCTGGCCCTGGAAGACACGCAGGGAAACCGCGTTGTCATCGTGACCATGGATCTCATCGGCGTGCCGCCATCGGTGCGTCGGAACGTGGCGGAGCGGACGGAGAAAGCGCACGGCCTGCCTCCGGCGAATCTCCTGCTCAATGCCTCCCACACCCACAGCGGCCCGCAACTGCGGAGCAGTCCGGTCACGGAGAAGGACTTGGAGAACCCCAAAATCCGGGACAGCCATGAATACACCCAGGCGTTGCAGGACAAACTGGTCCACCTGATCGGAGAAGCCCTCGGCCATCTCGAACCGGCTCGACTGACCTGGGGCCACGCCCGTTGTGGCTTCGCGATGAACCGCCGTCGCAACTATAGCCTCGCACCGGAGGATCCCAACGCCAACAAAGCCCCCAATCCAGACGGCCCCGTGGATCATGAGGTGCCCGCCCTGCGGGTCGAGGCGGAAGACGGAACTCTCAAAAGCGTGCTCTTCGGTTATGCCTGCCACAACACCTGTCTGGGCTTTTACAACTGGTGCGGCGACTATGCCGGCTATGCTCAGGAGTATCTCCAGGCAAACCGTCCGGGATTGACCGCCCAATTTCTCAACGGTTGCAGCGGAGATCAGAATCCCTACCCCCGGCGTTCCGGCGTGGTTCCCGGGGTCACCGATCTCGAGCTGGCCCAACAGCATGGACGTTCCCTCGCCAACGCGGTGGAAATGGCGCTCACGGCCAATCCCCGCGGCGTTACCGGTCCCATCCGCACGGCCTATGACGAAGTCGAATTGACCTATGCCAAACCGGACCGCCCCTCGCATTCCTACCCGGTCCAGATCATTCAACTCGGCGGGGATGTGACACTTGTCGCACTCGGCAGCGAAGTGGTGGTCGATTACTCGCTCCGGCTCAAGAAAGAACTCGCCGGCCCGGCAGCGGTCTGGGTCGCGGGATATTCCAATGATTACACCGGCTACATCCCCAGCCAGCGGGTCTGGAAGGAAGGGGGCTACGAAGCGGCGGCCGGATGGACGGAGGATGTGGAAGACCGCATCGTGAAAAAAGTGCACGCATTGCACGACCAACTCGGCAAACCCTGAACCGGAAGTCCGGATCAGGGCACCCGGCGCAAACGGAGTTGCTTGAAATCCAACACATTCCTCCCGGACACGGCGACGGCATCCAGGCTCAGTTGGACCGCCCCCTGCGGTAGTTCCAGCATGCCCGCTTTGAGCGTGGCCCAGGTGCGGTTCCGGTAACGCTCCTTCCCTTTCTCATCCCGATGAGGCAAAGGAACCTCCTTCGCCGGGGCGGCGGGCACGGTGATTTCCAGCAGGGAAGTGCCCGCCGAGATCCGGAGCCGGGATCCGGCGTCGACGGGCTCGCACGCATAATCCACCTCCACCTCATAGAGGCCGGCGACGGCATCGAGTTCAAACCAGATCCGGCCTCCCTTGCCGGACCAGTCGGTGAGCCAGTCATTGGCAAAGCCGGGACCGGAGGCGAAGTGCATCGGACCGGTGTAAAATGCCTGGGGAGCATGCAACTCCACGGGGTTCTCCTCAGCAAGGCCCACCGGAAGGGGGAACCTTGTCAGCCCTTCGCGGGAGATGTCCGCATACCAGGCTTCGTAGCGCGCGCTCAATTCCGCCACCAAGGAGGGCTGGGCCATGGCCAGGTCGATTTTCTCCCCGGGATCAGCCCCCATGTCGTAGAGCTGCCAGGCGGTTGCCGAAATGTCTCCATTTCGTGCGCTGGAACCTCCGGAAGGTCCTTTGATTTCGCGGACCAGCCGGTAACGCGGCGTGCGGACGGCACCGGGATAGCGATTGGTCTCATCAATCGGATTGTGGGTGAACAGCACCCGTTCCGGCCAGGCGGATTCATCCCCATCAAGAAGCGGCGCCAGGCTAACCCCGTCCACCGGCGGACCCGGTGGTGCCGGGACCCGGCAGAGATCCAACAGGGTAGGATAGAGATCAATGTGTGAGACGATGCTTTTGACGAGGTGCGGCTTCCAGCCCGCCGCGCCCCAGCGCAGGAAGAGGGGCACGCGGGTGCCTCCCTCATGGACGCTCGTCTTGCCGCCCCGCATTCCGGCATTGTAGGTTTTCACCCCGGCGGTGCCGCCGTTGTCGGTGAGAAATAGCACCAGGGTGTCCTTCGCGAGGCCGAGCTCGTCAAGCCTGCCGAGGAGACGGCCCACATTGTCATCCAGGTTCTCACACATGCCGTAAAATGCCGCCAGGGTGTCATCCATTCCAAGAGCCTTGAACCGGTCGAAATACTGGTCAGGAACCTGATAAGGGGAATGCGGGGCGTTGTAGGCGAGATAACAGAAAAATGGATCCGGTCGCGCCGTGCCAATAAAGCGCATGGCCTCGTCAGTCAACACATCGGAGATGTAGCCGCGGGTTTTTTCCGGCGTCGTGCCCCGCAGCAGCGTGGGATCGAAATACAGATTGGTGTGGCCATTGTGAAAGCCAAAGAATTCATCGAATCCCTGACCCGGTGGGGTGTAGGGAAACTGCTCACCATTGTGCCATTTCCCAATGCAGGCGGTGCGGTACCCGGCCCCGCGGAGCGCCTCCGCCACCGTGACTTCCTCCGGTCGCATGGCCTCACGATTGTGGGTCACTCCATGGCAGCCGGTCCGGAGGGACCACCGGCCTGTCAGCAGGGAGGCCCGGGTCGGAGCGCAGAAGGAATTGACGAAGAAACGGTCAAAACGGACACTTTCCTTCCCCAGCCGGTCAATGTGCGGGGTCCGAAGATGAGGGTTCCCGTGCAGGGAGAAATCACCGTAACCCTGGTCATCGGTTATGATGAGCAAGACATTCGGACGGTTGGCCGCTGCTGCCGCCTGGACAATGACCAGGCTCCACCAGCCGATGAGAATCCGGGGGTAGCACTTCATCGTGTTGTTTCGCCCGTGAAAGCGCCACGGTCCACCAGGGATTCTTGGAAAAGTCCGCATGGCTCCACCTCGGGAGGAAAAATTCCCGGATCGCGCAACTCTTCATTCCCGGCAAGGTTCCATTCCCAGCCCCCTGCGGGTTCATCGTTGCCATGTCCCGCCCCGACCTAACTTCCAAGTTGACTGCCGCCTTGCGTTCCGCACTCTTCCTGAGCGGCAGCGTCCTCCTTTTGACTCTTCCCGGCATCGGGGCCCCCAAGCCCGCCAACCGGGTCGCCATCACCACTGAGGGAGACTACCGCTTCATTCGCTCCAATGGATGGCCCGACCACGAGCCCGGGGCGTTTCCGAGGAAAGGCAATCCCAACGCCTTGGCAGAAATCGAGCGAACCTTCCGGATACCGCTGCATCCAGTCCCCGCGAAGGAGGTTACCCCCACCCGCCACGCCTTTTTTGGCGTGGCGCTCAATGGAGTTCCCTTCGAGCCCGGCACCGCCGAGTTCTGGAAAAACGACCCGTCCTCCGGCTGGCATTATGAAGCGAAAACCGGGTTCCTCGATCTCGGCCTCGACGAGCACAATGCCCACGTCCAACCCGACGGATCATACCACTACCACGGCCTGCCGGTCGGTCACCTCGAGAAACGGGGTGGTGACGGAGCCTCGATGCGGCAGATTGGTTGGGCCGCAGACGGATTTCCGATTTACACGGCACGCGGTCCCCGCGATGCCAACGATGCCTCCAGTCCCCTGATCCGGCTGCGGTCCAGTTGGCAGATCAAGAAGGGCGCCCGACCGGCCGCGGACAGCGGGCCCGGGGGCGAATATGATGGAAGGTTCACAGAGGATTTTGAATTCGTTCCCGGTTCCGGGGAATTGGATGAAGCCAATGGCCGCCAAGGAGTGACTCCGGAATTCCCCCAGGGGACCTACTACTACTGTGTCACCGCGGAATTTCCTTCTTTGGGCCGATTTTGGCGAGGCACGGGTGACCCAAGCTTCCAGAAAGGCCCTCCGGGTGGTCCTGGAGGCCCGGGCCGACCGGGAGGACCCCGCCGTCCAGGTTTCGGGCCTCCCCCAGGGGGCCGCCCTCCGGGAGGGCCACCACCCCGTCCCCAATAAATTGGCCACTGCCGGTCCTCTCCACCGGCGCATTCCCGCCGTGGGCCCCGCTTGTGCCTTGCTGGCGTCTGTCGTAATCTCGCTCCCACCATCCACCCAACCTCCATGAAACACCTCATTGCCCCGCTGTTCCTTTTGGCTCTGGCCACTCCGGCCATGGTCCGCTCCGCTGATCCAATTCCGGACGACCACAAGATCAATGGCTTTGCCATTGGCTGCCAGGCATACACCTTCAACCGCTTCACCGCGTTCCAGGCCATCGACAAAACCGCGGCTGCCGGCGGGAAGGTCATCGAGTTTTACCCCGGACAAAAGCTTTCCCCTGAGCATCCGGACCTCAAAGTGGATCACAATGCCACGCCGGAAACTCTGGACATGATCAAGGCAAAGCTCAAGGAAAAGGGCGTGATCGCCGTGGCCTATGGCGTGGTCGGCCTCAGCAAAGACGAAAAAGAGTGCCGCAAGGTCTTCGAATTCGCCAAGACGATGGGCATCCGGGTCATCAACACGGAGTCGGTCGACTCCATCGACACCTGGGAAAAACTCGTCAAGGAATACGACATCAAGGTGGGCTTCCACGACCATCCGAAGCGGGACAACAACGCCGACTACAAAATGTGGGATCCCAACTACATCCTCAGCGTGGTCAAAGACCGCGACGTCCGCATTGGCTCCTGCGCAGACACCGGTCACTGGATGCGTTCCGGCCTGAAACCGGTGGACTGCCTCCGCATTCTCAAAGGCCGCATCGTCAGCAGCCACTTGAAGGACCTCAACGGTTACAACCATCTCGCCCACGACATGCCCTATGGCCAGGGTGAGGGTGATGTGAACGCGATCCTGAAGGAATACCAGGCCCAGGGCTTTGATGGACCGATCTCGATCGAGTACGAACACAAGTGGGAGGATTCACTCCCCGACGTCACCGCCTGTATCGACTACGTGAAAAACTGGAAGCCCTGAGGCCCGGAAACAACGAGGCATGCACGCCTTTCGCGCCGGTCTTTGGTTGATTCTCCTATTCGGCACGACCGTGCCGCACCTCTGCCCCGCCCAGGACACGCGTCTGGTGCGGGACACCGAAGCCCTGTCGCCGGAGGAAGAATGGACGCGTCTCGCAGTCCCGGAAGGCTTCACGATTTCCCTCTTCGCGGCGGAGCCGCTGATCAACAAGCCGATCAACCTGGCTTTCGACCCGCGCGGACGCCTCTGGGTCAGTTCCACGGTCGAGTATCCCTACGCCGCGTCCAAGGACCGCTGGACGGATCCGGAAGGCTCCCGGGTCAGGGACAGCCGTGACGCGATCAAGATCCTGGAGGACACGGACGGAGACGGCGCCGCGGACAAGGTGACGGATTTCGCCGACGGACTAAACATTCCCACCGGAGTCCTCCCCTGGCACAAACCGGAACACCGCGATGGATGCATCGCGTGGAGCATCCCCAATCTCTGGTATTTCGCCGACACCGATGGTGACGGGACCTGTGACCTGCGCGAAGTGCTGTTCGGGCCGCTCGGCTATGAGAAGGACACCCACGGGATGTGCAGCAGCCTGCGCGATGGAGGAGACGGCTGGATCTACGCCACCCACGGCTTCAACAACACCAGCCATCTCGTGGCGAAGGACGGAAGCACCCTCGACCTGCACTCGGGGAATGTGTTCCGGTTCCGGCCCGACGCTTCTCATGTGGAGATCTGGTCACGAGGCCAGGTGAATCCTTTCGGCCTCGCCTTCGACCGGCGGGGGAATCTCTATAGTGCGGACTGCCACAGCGCACCGGTCTACCAGTTGATGCGAGGTGCCTGTTATCCGAGTTTCGGCAAACCGCACGATGGGCTCGGGTTTGCCCCGGTGATGTGCGGACACACCCATGGTTCCACCGGCATTTGTGGCATCGCCTATGTGGACGGCGGCATGTGGGGACCGGAGTGGGACGACCATGTCTTCATCGGCAATGTGGTCACCTCCCGCATCAACCATGACCGAGTGGTCTTCCACGGGAGCAGCCCGGAAGCCGTGGAGGAACCCGATCTGGTCGTCAGCAGCGATCCATGGTTCCGCCCGGTGGACCTCCGGATTGGTCCCGATGGTGCTCTGTATGTGGCGGATTTCTACAATCGGATCATCGGCCACTACGAGGTGCCGCTGGATCATCCCGGAAGGGATCGGGAGCGCGGCCGGATCTGGCGCATCACCCGGGAGGGAGCCCAAGCACCGATCGCCCAGGCCCCACCCGTTCCGACTCCGCGCCCCCCTGAAGATTGGATCACCGCCCTGCGGGAGGGCAACCCCTTCGCCAAGAGGGAAGCCGCCGCTGCTCTACTGGACCGGCCCGCCCCCTCCACTCTCGGCCCGCTGCTCGAAGCCCTGCGCGCGGTCCCGGAAGAGGACAACCATCTGCGGCATGCCCTCCGACTGGCCCTGCGGGCCGTGCTTTCTCAGCCGGGATTGCTCACCCGGGAGGAAGTGGACGGCGACCCCGAAGTCGCCTCCCTCGCTCTGGCTATTCCCACCGCGGAAGCCTCGGCTTATTTGGCACGTCAGTCACCGGCATCCGCCGCGGATGGCAATGCCCGACTGATTCACATCGCCCGGTATGCCGATACCTCCACGGATCTGTTGGACCGGGCCATCGCCTCCCGTCGGACAGCACTCGCCGGAAATGCCTCCGCACAATGGGCGGCCATCGAATCCGCCCGGGACGGGCTTTCCGAGGCGGGGCGGCCTCTGACATCCGCGCTGATGGACTGGGCAGTCCAACTCGCCAAAGAACTCCTCGCAGCAAAGGCCCCGCGACCGCCAACAGTGTGGGAACCTCTCCCGGAATCAGGCCCTTCCCCCTGGGTAGTGCAGGAGCGCCCCGGACCCGACGGAGCCCCGACGCAGGTGCTCTCCAGTCTCAACAAAGGCCAACCCGGTGCCGAGCAACGCACCGGCACTTTGCGTTCGGCCGTCTTTCCTGCTCCCTCCCGCCTCGGTTTTGCCCTCTGTGGGCACCGCGGTCCCACGGCGGCACCACCGCATGAGAAAAACCTCGTCCGGCTCGTGCAGGAAAGCGATGGAAAGGTCCTCGCGAGCGCCCAACCTCCCCGGCAGGATGCCTGCGTCCTCATCGAATGGGATCTCACCGGAGTGGCTGGCCAACCCGTTCGCTTCGAAATCATCGACGGTGACGATGGCAGTGCCTACGCCTGGCTCGCGGTGGGCCAATTTACCACACCGGTTCTCGACGTCTCCACCTTTGCGGCCGAGGACACCAACCACCGCCTGCTGACCTCCCTCGCCGGACTCCTGCAACACACGGCCCCCGCCGCCCTGCGAGAAGCCTTGGCCCCCTACCTCCCCGCGCAGCCCGCGCCGCCGCCGCCCCCGGTGTCGCCCGCGGATCGGGCCCGCCTTGAGGCCCTGATCCAGGATCGCCTTGCCAGCTTCACCACCGCGTCCCCGGATCCGGTCCGAGGGAAGACTTTGTTCACGGTGCATTGCAGCACCTGCCACCAGATCGCGGGGACAGGGGGACTGGTCGGCCCTCAGCTTGATGGCATCGGGAACCGGGGGGCCGCGCGGCTCTGCGAAGACATTCTCGATCCGAACCGGAACGTGGACACTCACTTCCAGGTTCATACGGTGACGTTGAAATCGGGCGGTACCCAGTCCGGTTTGGAACGGGGCGAAATCGGAAAACTGCTTCTCCTCGTCGATGCCAGCGGAACGGAGCACAAAGTGCCCTTGGCGGACATTGCGAAAGATGAAGCGCTCGCCCTGTCCCCCATGTCTCCCGCTTTCGGCCAGTTGTTGACCGCTGGGGAGTTCCACGATCTACTGGCCTTTCTTCTGCAAGCCCGTTGACGCCGCTCATGAAACCCGAGGTTCTCAAAGACGCCCTGACCGCCCACCTGCCCGCCACGCTCGACAGTCTGCGGCAAATGGTCGGGATCAACAGCTTCACGAACCACGGAGCGGGAGTCAATGCGGTGGGGCAGCTGACTTCGGAGCTGTTCGCCGACCTCGGATTCGCCCCCGAGACCGTCGCTTCGGTTCATTCCGAGTATGGCAGGCACCTCTTCCTGCGACGGCAACCGGGTTCCCCAGGCAGAAAACCAGTGCTGCTGGTAACCCACCTGGACACGGTCTTCCCCCCCGAAGAGGAAGAGTCCCAAGATTTCCACTGGCGGCCAGAGCCCGGAGAAGGACGTATTTATGGGCCCGGAACGGTCGACATCAAAGGCGGCACCGCCCTGATCTGGTTGATGTTGCAAGGCATCCGTCAGGCTGATCCGGAGCTCTTCGAAAAGACCGACTGGCTCATCGCCGCCAATGCGTCGGAGGAGGTCATGGCCACCGACTTCGCGGACCGCACGGCGGAGCGCTGTCCCACAGGGGCTCGGGCGGTGCTGGTCTTCGAAGGAGGGCCGCACCTCGATGGAGGTTGGCACATCGTTCAATCTCGCAAAGGCCGTTCCGTTTTCCGCATTGAAGCCGAGGGCAAGGCCGCCCACGCCGGAAGCGCCCATGAAAATGGGGTGAACGCGGTGATCGGCCTGGCGGGAGTGCTGCCCGGAGTCGCCGCCCTGACCAATTACGCCGCCGACCTAACGGTCAATGTCGGTCACATAAGCGGGGGAACGGTGATCAATCGGGTCCCCCACCACGCCGCGGCCGAGCTGGAAATGCGGGCCTACGATCCGCAGGCGCTGGCGAACGCAGGAGCGGCTGTGGAGGCCCTGGTCCGACCCTTGCAGGGTCGGGACGCCGCCATCCGGGTCCACCGCCTCGGCGATTCCCCGGCCTGGCCGGCGGACGAAGCCAACCAAGCCCTCGCCGAACACTGGGTGGAAGCGGCCTCCCAGCTGGGTCTGAAGGCGAACCTGGTTCCGCGGGGAGGTTTGAGCGATGCCAACTACCTCTGCCGGCTTGGTCCCACGCTCGATGGCCTGGGTCCCTCGGGCGGCAATGCGCATTGTTCCGAGCGAAGCCCGGATGGCTCGAAAGTGCCGGAATTCGTCGAACCGGCATCGTTCGTGCCGAAAGCCGCCATGAATGCGCTGGCACTGGCACGCTGCCTCGCCAGCGGAGCGTGATCGGTCCAGGTAGTTCGAGACCTTATTTGGCCGGGGGCTTCTTTCCGGTCTTCTTGGCTCCTTTGGGCGCTTTCGCATCGTCCGGCACGGGACCAGAAAAGGGAGGGTTTTCAAAGGTGGCGCCGTCGTCTTTGACGCGTGGATCATACGTTCGCTCCAACTCGTGGAGAAGCCGCGTCCGCATTTCCCCCCGCAGGTTGTCATAACGTGGATCCGCAGCCACATTGCGAACCTGCTGGGGATCTTCGTTCATCAGGTAGAGCTCTTCAGCGGGGCGCTTGGCGAAGGCCAGATCGAAATAGGGTTTCCAGAGAGGATCCGCCCGTTTGCCAACGAGCCACGCTTTGGTGGGTCCGGAGTCCATGTCGGAAAGCGTGATCCGGGTGTTGTTGGTCAGCACTTCCGGGGTGGGCTCCGGATCCTCATCCAGGTGGTATGGATCGCCCATCGGCCAGCGGTCGGGTTTGAAATTGATGATGTAGAGCGCTTCCGGCGTGCGGAGAGCCCGCTGAGGATAGGGCAGGAAGCCTTCCCGGGCAGCATCGACATGGCGCTCGCGTCCCGTGACGACCCAAGTCCGGGTGGGGTCGATCTGCCCCGACTTTTCCGAGGTCAGCACCGGAAGCAGGCTGCGGCCGGTCATCACCGAAGGCACCGGCACTCCACCGATCTCGAGAAAAGTGGGGGCCAGATCCATCAGGTTGGTGAAGTCGTCGAGCACCCTGCCCCGGGCAATGCCAGGGCCGCGGGCCGCCAAAGTGACGTGCGTGCCGAAATCGTAAAGGTTGCATTTGCCATGAGGAAAGCCGGGAGCCCCATGGTCACCGCTGACCACGACGATGGTGTTGTCCAGTTCTCCGATGGCTTCCAGCTTCGCCAGCATCAGCCCCAGGGCCGCGTCGAACGCCTGGACTTCGCCGAAGTAATCCGCGAGATCTTCCCGCACTTCGGGGACATCGGGCAGGAACGGCGGCATCTTCCCTTGGAGACGGTCGGGGTCGATGTCCCAGAGTGCCTTGCCGGATCCGCGCGTCCACATCCGGTGCACATTCGTCGGACCAAACCAGAAACAGAAGGGCTGGTCCGGCTTCCGGTCCGCAAGAAAAGCGTCGAAGTTCCCCGAAACCTCGGCCAAGACCTCCGCTTTCGCGGCTTCCCGATCCTGGCCATTCTTGACCAACTGGGTCACGGTCTGGGAGAAGGCATTGAAACGCCGACCGGATTTTTCGTAAGCGTGCTCCTGCATGCCGTAAGGGGCATCGGCTGGAATCCCCGGACTCCAGACCTTGTAGCTTTTTCCGATGTGGTAACCGGATTCCTTGAGAAGCAGCGGATAGACGGGAATGGAGGAGTCCCAGACCGCCCCGCTGAGAATCGCCCCACGCCCCGTTCTCCAGAAATACTGGCCGGAAAGCAGGGAACTGCGGCAAGGGGTGCACGACGGCGCGGTGACATAGGCATTTTTGAACAAAGCCCCCTCCGTCGCGACACGGTCGATGTTCGGCGTGGTCAGGACATCGTTCGGCGTACCCGGTCCATCCACCTGCCGCCAGATTCCCGCATACCGCCCCATGTCATCCGCAAAAGCGAACAGAATGTTGGGCCTCTTTTCCGCCGATCGGACCGCCGGAACGGCAACCAAAAAGGCCAAGGCGAGAAAAGCCGGGAAACGGAAAGTCATGGCACAGGAAGGCAGGAGGGAATGGGTCCGGATTCCGGACCCCGGGGATCACTGGACTTCCGGATTCGGCTCAGCGCTGCCCTCGGCGAGACCGAGCGCCCACTTGATACCGCCCAGAATGTGGGCCTGGTACTGCTCGCTGGTGGCGACAGGGTTTTTCCGGTCTTTGATTTCCTCCGAAGTGCTCCAGAGATCTTCGCGATGTCCAAGGGAAGTGTAAAACACGCGCCCTTTGCCGGCCATGCGGCACCAGGAAACCGGGAAGTGCCCCTTCTCCTCAACCTTGTTCGGATCATGGCGGAGGAACCAGAGCGCCCGCACCTTGGCGCGGTCCTGGCTCTTGATGTGGTACATTTCCTCCTGCGCGAGATTCCAGCTGGCACCAATGCCCGCATTGGCCGGATGGGAAGTGTCGCCGGCGGTCAGATCGGCGGGCACCTGCGCGCCATGCCCGGCGAACTCGCCCTGCAGCATGTTGATGTAGCCGGGGAATCCGTGCAACGTGTCGCTCCCGCTGTGCATCGCCATGAAACTGTGACCGGCCTCGATCCACGCGATGAATCCTTCCTTGTCCGGCAGTGGAAGATCCCCGGTGGTGTTGGCAAAAATGACGCCATCAATTTTCTGGGACTCCAGATTGGCTGGACTGAGTTTGGCGAGGGACTCTTTGACACCGGCATCGAACTTGGCCTGGGCCTCCTTGGCGGCTTGCCGGACCTCGGGCGTCCATTTGGCCATTTCCTCGTCGTACCGTTTCATGTCATTGGCAAAGCGCTTCTTCGCATTCTCGTCCGCATCGGGAGCGAGGTCCCTCGGTTTGCGGGGTTCGCGGGGAACGTCGATGGCGGGCTGGCGGGCCCAGTCGACGACCGTGTAGGAGCCGGATTTTTCGCCGAGCATCTCGATGGTTTTTTCCGCCCAAGGAATGGAACTGTGACGGAAGCCGGTGGTGACGGTGCACACGATGAGGCGTTTCGGCTCTGCGGCCCGGGAGGAAAGGACCGGAGCGACAAGAAGAGCCAGAACAAGACAGGAACGGAACAAGGATTTCATGCTGGTGGGAGGATCGGCAACATTAGGTTGACCCGTGGCCAAGCTGGCCACGACTGTCCCCAGCCTGCCAGCAGGATCCGCCTGAAACAAGCAAAAAGGGCGGCACGATGAAGCCAAATTCCGGGCAAAACCGGCGTCGCTGGGGGCTTTCGGGCCCATTCTGCGGACGTCATTCCCCACCGTCGGCATTCAACGGATCCGCATCGTAGGCCCGATCCTCATCGAGGTGCGCCAACTCCCGCAGCAGGGTGGTCGCATACGTGCCCTTCGGCAGGTCAAAGGCCAGTTCCAGATCCCCCCCGTCGAGGCCGCGAAAGACCGGCCGAAGCGGGCGCAGTCTGATGACCCGACGCTCCTGGCGCAGCCCGGCGCACTCCAGCCCGGCCTTAAGCTCGGGAAAGGCCCCGAGAATCCGGCTCTCGAGAGCGTGCACGTCTCCGATGCTCTGCAACTCTCCAGCACCCCAGAGAGGTGCGGTCAGCTCCACCAGTCCATGGGCAAAGCGCTCCGTTTCATCGCCTCGGTGCCGCTCCGGCAGGATCAGGGACCGGTTGTCAGGAAAGCCGTAGACTTCACCAGAGAGCGGACGATCCCAGATGCCGTCCGCCATGCGCTCCGCAATCACCGCATTGAACAGATGGCTCCGCACCGCCGAGAGGAGCAACCCTCGCAGCAAGCGGTCGCGCGGTTGGAAAGCCCCCCGGAACATGGCGAGCGCTTTGGCCACATTGCGCCCGCCCCGGCCGAAGCGCTGCTCCCCGAAGAAATTCGGCACCCCGTGGAGAGCGATCACCTTCCAGCGTTCCTCCGCCGCGGCCGGATCGAACTCCAGACCTCGGAGCCGGATCGTGAACCGATTTCCCAGGTGAATGCCCCGACGCAGCTTCCGGGTGTTCCGCGTCACCCGCAACACCCTCAGGCCTTCCGACTCCAGCACCGCCGGTTCCGGAGAGGGCTGTCCCGGGAGATGCAGGCTGAACCACTGCCGGGTCACCGCCTGACGGTCTTTCAGACCACAGTGGCTCACGAGGCGCCGCCGGATGCCCAACGCGTCGGCCAGCCGGGCTCCGGCCGTGTTGCTGTCAAGATCCCGTTTCTCCACCCAGACGAGACAGTGCTCGCCCTCTCCGGAGGGCTCGAAGCCCAGCAGTTCCTCTACGAGAAAATCCTCCGGGACGGCCTTGAACCGGGCGCGCCCCAACGGTCCTCCATGCAGAAAAGGAATCGGGGGCAGGTCGGTTTCCATCACCCCGGACCCTACCCTGTCCGGCCACTTCAACAATCGACAATCCTATGCCCATCACCGAACTGATGCAGGGACGCAGTTCAGTCGCTCCTGTGGGAGCCCATCCGAATGGCCTGGGATGGCTCAATCAACTGCGAGCCGGAAAGCATGCGGTTGGACATCATTGACAGGAACGGTGTAGGTCCGGCTCCAAGTCCCGGCGACGGAATCGTAGTCCGTCTGCCAAAAATCGTTCCCGTGGACCTGCTGGTCGACCGGTTGACCATCCCGGTACAACGTGCGGCCGGCAGGTGACGTCAGACCACTGAAGATCAGAGGCACATGGCCCAGTCCTCTGGTAAGGACACATTCCGCCCGGTCATCCTTGGCCTCGATGGTGATAGCGGGATGGGTTCGCAGCAGCGTGCCGGACTTCATCTCGACGCGCCGGTCATTGCCGATGGCTTCACGATGGATCATCCGCCAGGTGTTCCCGTCAGCCGTCAGGGCGTCCCGAAGGGCGACATTGGGACCATAGTAGTCCCCGGCGAACTGCGGCATGACGACAAGTTCGATGGTGGCCTCGATGAAATCGCCCGGTTCCAATCGATTGACTCCCGGCGGCGTCAGCAAATCGATCGTTGAAGAGTCAACCCGCCCGATGGTCACGCCGTGCTCGGCGGCCCAGGGAGCGGCAGGCTTCCCGCCAAGGCGGGCTTTCCAGGAGCGGATGACCAATCCCCGGTTGGCGATGGCGGCCGACGGTTCCTTTCCGCGGGGGACGGAGTCATGGAGGGACAGCCAGGGAATGCGCCCCCGGCACTCCATCGGGTCCGTGCGATAGGCCGGGCCTCCCCATTGGGCGGCCCATTCCTTGATTAGGCCGGTTTCATTGCCGAGCGCTATCCCGCGTCCGCTGATGGCATTGTAAGTGTCAGAACCGAATTGAAAAATGACAAACCGTGAGAAATCCACCGCGTTGTTGACATCGAGCCGCAGGTGGTAACAGCCGCGCACGATGTCATCCGTTCTCCCCAGGCTCACGGTGGTGCTGTGGGCCATCGCCGCCCCGAGGCTACCCGCAAAGGTCACTTCCGTGAAACACGGCCCATTACGATGACTGGTCGTCCGCATGCCCCGATGGGCCATGCGATTGCCTGCCACATCAAAGCAGCGGAAAAAGTCCCCTCCCCCGACATTGTTGGTCCAGCCCCAGGGTACGCCAGTGCCCATGGAACGCACCATCACCGGACGGATATCGGTGATGGTGCAGTCCGCCTGGACCTGGTCGGGCTCGTAACAAATGCTCTCGCCCCAGGAACCCAGGGCACTTTGCTCCCACAGTTGGTTGCTGCCCCAACCGACCAGGCATAACTGGGCATGGGATGCCGCCGCCACACCTCCCCAATTTCCATAAGCCAGCGTGAGTTCCAGCGAGACCGTGGTTTCCGGCGGCAGGCGCACCTGGGAGATGCCATGGAACCATTGGCTCCCGTAAACACCCCCTTCCGGTTCATGGTGCCAGTTCTTGCTCAGCTGCACCGGCAAGCCCGTTGGATTACCTTCTTCGTCCCGCAAAATCGCCGAAATACCCGTGATCGGGCTGCCGATCCGCTGTCGAATTCCCCGGGCCGTTTTTTCGAACAGCAGTCGCGCAACCTGTTCCTGCTGATCCGGATTGGACAACACCAACTTCACCCGCTCGAGGGCATCATTGCTGGGCCAGGGGCTTCCCGGGGGCGGGACAGGTTCAATGCCGTCAAGATTGATGCGGTGCCAACCGACTACTGGTTCATGCACCACCGGCCTGGATATCCCCGTGGGGATTTCAGTGGCCTGCACAGTCACCAGCGGAGACCGGTCGAGGACCCGGAAAGCAACGGGATCCATCGCCAAGGCCACCTGGCGCCACTCCTCCCCCGGCAGGGTCCTGTCCTTGGGTGACTCCTCATGCTGCGCCAACACGCCTTTGTCAGTGACCAGTCGCAGGTCCATTTCCGCGGTGGACCATTCCTCGCGGGGTTGGGTGACGGAGGACGTGCCTTGGGCATCAAAAGTCCACTGAGACTCCGGTTCCAGGTTCGGGGGCACTCTTTCAGGCTTCGCCTGAAGAAGACGCACTTCCTCCACCGTCAGAGCCCGGGCATACCACCGGACCTCGTCCACCACCCCACGAAAATGATAGCCATCACCCGAGTTGTCCTGGCGTCTCCCGAAAGCAACGGTCCCGGGCATAGGGCGGCGCTTCCTGCCGATTCCCTTGTCGCCCGCCAACGCCCCATTGGCAAACAACCGCAGCCTGTCCCCGTCGTAGGTCACCGCCAGGTGGTTCCACTCACCAGTTCTCAAGGCGTCCCGGACTACCGGTTCCGTGACAAATGCGTTGTCCCTGCCTCCACCGATATTCAGCCGTGCCTGCGGCAATCCATTGAGGATGACGATGCCAATATTCCCCTCTGCCTGTTCGTGCGCATTTTTGCACATCAACCAGGGAAACGTTTTCTCCGAAACCCGGTAATCAGAGGGCAGGAACGCCCAAAGCGCCAGAGTGAATGTTTCATGATCCTGGAAATCTCCCGGAGGAATTTCGAAGTGATTCGTTCCGTCCAACCCGAAACCGCCGTTGACCCGGCCGAAGGAGGACTCTCCGTTCGAGATGGGCCGGCGTCCCGGCCGTGCGGCCAGGATCAAGCTCAACCGATCCGACCAGGCGACCGTCTCGAAACGCGCCTCCGCATTCAACCGAGCCCCGTCGTCCGCTGCGAAGACCAAATCCGTGATGTCCGCCCTCTGAAAGAAGCGGCCGGACTCTATCAGACGCGGCCCGGCCCACCGGGACCAAGGTCCGCCCCCGGCGCAACGGTAGGTCCTGCCGTCCACGGTGATGGTCAGCTCCAGCTGCGCCGCGGGCAGCTTGCGCCACTCGGCTTCTATCCCTTCCACCGCCCCGAAATGTTCCATCCGGAGCGTTTCGGTATTCAAGGCCGCCGCGAAATGCCCGGTCTGGATGACCCGCACCCAGGGCGCCGTCGGTGTGTGCGAAGGAAATCCATCGGCCCACCACATCTGCGTCCGGTCCCGAGCCTGCGGCATCAGTGGCGAAGGCCCGGTCGCCATCAGGCAAACCGTGGGCAGCAGCAGGATCAGGAACCAAGCAATCCTCCGTGAGGCGACTCCGACAGCTCCCCACCGGAGCAAAGGTCCGTAATTATCGCAACCCATCGCCGTGGCTGTCACCGGAGTGGCGCCGCTGCACAGCGCTTTGTTCCTCAAAAACCCCCCATGGATGGAGCATCGGGCCCTTACTCCACGATTTCAAAAATGGCCTCGACTTCGACGGCGACGCCTGTCGGCAGCGCCGCAAAGCCCAGCGCGCTCCGGGCATGATAGCCGGCACCCTCCTTGCCATAGAGTTGGTGGAGCAGATCCGAAGCGCCATTGATGACGAGGTGCTGCTCGATGAAATCCGGGGCGCTGTTGACGCAGCCGAGAAGTTTCACGACACGCAATCCGTCGAGCGTTCCGTGGGTGTTCCAGACGGAGCGCAGAATTTTCACCACGCATTCCCGTGCCGCCTGGTAACCCTGTTCGGTCGTCAGACCGTCACCAAGCTTGCCCTTCATGTCACTGACATGCCCGGACGTGAGGAGCTGATTTCCGGAACGAATGCAGAGGTTCAGATAACCCGGAGTGAGTTTTTCGAAGGTAATGCCGAGATGTTCAGCGTGGACTTGAGGGGTCATGGCAAGTTAAGAGGGAGGGTAGAAAGTGAGCAAATCAAGGAAGCTCATTGCATGCCAGTGAGCGGATGCATTGTCAACCGCGTCTTCGTGCCGGGATTTCCAGAAGGACGATCTTCAGCAGGGACTCAATGCCCGCCGGGGTGGAAGACGTGATACTCGAACCGGGCCATGCGCTGGTTCACCCGCATCATGGACACGAGCAGAGCCAATCCCGCCGCCACGACAAATCCATAGCCATACCAAGCTTCACTGGATCTCAAGGTGACCAGACTGAGAACGCCGTTGCTCACGGCAAAGATCGCCGAGCAGAGCATCGCGCCATTGCGGTCATCGAGATAGAACATGATGGTCAACATCGCGAGAAAAAGAACCAGCAACAACGCCCCCACCAGGGTCACCCGGAAGACCCCGATCTCGAGCACCCCGATCCCGAGGAAATTCCCCACCGGCGTCGCGAAGAGGATCAGCCCCGCGGTGAAGAGTCCCTGGACGGTCAATAACCGGGTGAAGCCGGTCGAGAGCGTGTCGACCATGTCGTCCTTGGCGCCACGAATGCGGTCGAGCGAGCCACGGCCATTGACGCACTGGAAGAACCCTTCGTACTGCTCCGCAAACTCGGTCTCCAACTTGAGGAAGAACACTGTGATACCGGGCACGATGGAGAGCAGACTCAGATAAATGGCGATGTCGTAGGATGGCGAAGCCTGGAGGAGCCCCGAAACCTGCTGGTGCTGATTGGAGCAGCTCCAGAACAGCCACTTGTCGATCCAGATCCCCACGTTGTAGAAAAATCCGCACAGCGCGAGTTGGGGAAACTTGCGGAAGTACCCGAGAAATGCGAGGTCCGCCAGCCGGGGGGAGCCTCCGAGTTCCCTCTGGAGCCGCCAGACGAGGAGAATGAGCAAACCAAGATGGCCAAGAGCGAAGCCCCAGAGGGCTCCCGACACCCCCCATCGGGCACCGACAATGGCGGCGGCGCAGGTCGCGGCATACCCCCCTAAGAAGGAAAGCGCCACTCCCCGGTATTCTCGTAGTCCCGTCAAGTGATTGGAGGCCAGAAAGATCATTCCGATGCTGGTGAGAAGGGCAATCGCAGCCAGTCGGAAGGACATGGACTCGGGCACGCCAAAGCCAAAAAAGGCAATACCAACCCCGCAGGTGAGAATGCCGGAAAGGGTCAGTGCCCCGACACAGGAAGGCATGATGTCATGGGGCTGGCCCTGAGACAGCCTGTCAGAGGCGTAACGGGTCACGACAAGTTGAATTGGGCCGGTGATGATGAGCCCCAGGGCGTAGGCATGGGTGATCGCCGAGGTGAAGAGGGTCCGCTGTTCCTGAGTGAAGATGGGAGTGAGCCACCAGTAAAGGAGCGCAATGGATGCGATTGAGATGATCCAGGGGCCGCTGCTGATGATCCCGGCATAGAGATAGGCGTGGGCGAGGCTCCACCCCGAGCGTGGCTCCAGCATCTTCCGCAGTTCAAATCCGATTCCGGCCATTCGTTTGGTTCCTTTCCTCAGAGAGTGTTCTTCCGCGCCGCGTAGAGTCGGCGGTAGGCGTCGAGGACGGCTTGTTCGGTGTAACCGGCTTCCACCCGGCGGCGTCCCGCGCTGCCGAGTTGGTCTTGGAGAGAACGGTCCTGCAACACCGCGACCAGCGCCTGTCCCAGCGCCGCGGCATCACCCGGAGGTACCACGCGACCGGCAAGCCCGATTCCGGGGGCTTCGCCGGCCCGCCCTTCGATGATTTCCCGACAGGCGCCAACATCGGTGGTGACGCAGGGCACTTCGGCGGCGAGACACTCCAAAAGAGCGAACGGCAGCCCCTCACTGAGACTCGGCAACGCCATCACATCAAACTCCGGCAATGCCTCGGTGAGTGCCATGGGACCGGCGTAGCGAACCCGATCCTCCAACTGCAAAGTTCGGGTCAGCTCAAGACATTCCTGGTGGTAGTCGGGATCCTCGTCGGTGGGTCCGGCAATCAGAAAAGTCGCCCCGGGCAGCTGATCCAGGACCACGCGGGCGGCCCGGAGCAGGTTTTTGACATCCTTGATGGGGGAGACTCTTCCCAGAAATCCCACGCACTGCCGAGCCGGAGAGGAAGCCCGCTGCCCCAGACGGGCATACCGGATGGCGTTGAACGTGTCCAGTTTCACACCGTTCGGTATGATCTGGATCCGCTCCGTGGGAGCCCCAAATTCACAGGCCAGTTCGGCATTCCGGCGGAACAGAGAAGTGATGTGGCCCGCCCGTTGGTAGGCATAGTCGCCGAGTGCGGCAAAAAAATCGATCCACAGTCGGCGAAGCGCCGGAACTGTGCGCGAAGCGGCGTCGGCAAGCTGTTGGGGACGGCTCCCGCCCGACCAGGAGGAACGCAGCAGGTCGGCAATGCGTTCCCGGACGTAGATGCCATGTTCGCTAAGAAGAAACGTATTCCCCTGTTGTTGGGCAGTGACGGCGGCGGCCAGCCCGGCATAGCCGGTGGAAATACTGTGGTGGACCCGGGCGGGGGGCAGTCCTGGCAATGCCGCAAGGATCCTCCAGACCGGTTCGATGAGGAAGCGCACATTCCAAAAATAGTCGACGAAAACCTCCCGGGGATGGTAACGCAGGTACCATTCCTGCAGAAGGTCCCAGGTTTTGGGGTGCTGCCAAAATCCTTCGAACGGGCAGTGGGGAGCGATTCCTGCCAGGATGTCGATAAAACCGGCGAAAGGATCAGCGGGTGGCTCCGAGGTGAAAGTAGCGAGACGTTCATGGCCCCGGGCCAGGGCCTCGCGCTGGGAGCGGAGATCTCCGATTGCCGGATCCCTGGCAAAGAGAAAGATTTCGCGATATTCCCGCAAATTGGACGGGAAAACATACTGCCGCACCCCTCCGGGCTGGGCCCCGATGTGGACGAGGTGGAAAGTCAGATCCGGCAACTCGTTCAGGATCTGCTGCACCCAGGTGGACACTCCTCCCCGGACATAAGGATAGGCGCCTTCCACATAAAGGCAGACATCGGCCGGGGTGGTCGGGCTGGCGGCAGGAGCTTCAGGCATGGGGAGAGACAGGACGACGGACGGGACGACGGGTCAGCCAGAACTCGCGGCTCTGGTAGGAAAGCGGCGCGCCATCGGCCGCAGCACGACCCGCCGCTTCGGTGAGGAGCTGCCATTTCCCGGACGCATGGTAGAAGGCCGTCTCCAAGCGGGAGGAAAGCCGGCTGCCTTCCACCAACCCCTGGAGACGCTGGAACAAATCCGGCACGCCAGACAGTTCCCCTTGTTCAATGCGGCACCGGGCCAGTTCATGAAGCAGGGCCGGGTCCTCGGGATACTCGGCAACCAACTCTCCCAGCACCTCTGAGGCCAGAGTGAACAGGGTCCGCGAGTGGTCTCCCGGGAAGATTCCGCTGCGAGCGGAGTGCAGCAGGATGGCGGCCAACCTTTCCCGCTCCGTCGGGGAAGCCTCACCACTGCGGTGCTTGGATTGCAAAGCCTGGATCTCCTGTTCACTGGCATCAAGCAGAGAACCGAGGGCTCCTTGGGCGTAGAGCTGAGTGCGGGCGTCGCCACGGGAGGCCAGAAGCCGGAGCAGACCGACGCCGGAAGGACTGCGGGATTGACGGAGGAGGGGCACCACGAGCCATTGGGCCATCACGGGACCGGCACGGAGAAGGTGGGCGAAAGGCTCCCTGACCGGAGTGTGAACCGGCGGAGCATGGTTCACCCGGTCGTCGCGGGCGGGATTACCCAAAACAAGGCGGAGCCGGCTTTGGGGCGGTTTGGCGGGGGCCGAGAGCAGACCGGCAAGAAGGCCGGCCGCGAGAGGCCCCGCCACGGGACACACCAGCGTCAGGAGCCCGGCCAGGAGCCCAAGCAACCATCGCCCGGGACGCCCGGCATTTGCTGGAAACATCGGCAACAGCAGGGTGGCCGCGAGCACCACCAGAAGATGCCCGACGAGGCCGGAGGATCCAGCATCCAAGCCGGGAAGATGCCACCATTCCTGCCAGAGTAGGACAGCAACGAAGTCAATCCCTGCGAGGAGACCAAAGGCAACGATGAGGGATCCGGGTTTCACACAGCAGCAAGGATTCCTGCCAAAAGGGCGGGGTCGGAAATCGGGAGGATGGAATCAGCCACCAAAGGCCGGAGCTGGGGAAAGCGAGAGAAGAAAAATTCCAATCTTTTCTTCGCTCCCTCATCCGAAGCCGCCGGGAGAAGCAGGCCCAGTCTGAGGGCACTGGTGGTCTCTCCGACAAGCAACCCCAGGGAATCGACCGGACGAAGCGTGGAACGCAGGGCTTCGCGGAGGGCCAGCCAGGTCTCTTCGGTGCAACCTTCTTGCGGACGAAAAGTGATCAGCCTGGAGGGCAGGCCGAGTTCGCGGGCGGCGTCGAGTGCCAGACGGATGCGGTGGACAAACTCCCGGGGTTCGAGAATATCGAGCAGGTTGTCAGGACGTTCCAAAGGCGAACCCGCGGGCTGGGTGCGACGGGCGGCGATCTCCGCATGCGTCATGACCCAGGTGAAGGACGCCTCAATGCGGGCCAATTGATCCCAGTGGATGTGGTCAAACTCCATCCGGCGCAGGGCCAATACCGCGGACACCGGAGCACCCGGCGCGGTCCCCCAAGGAATGGCAGCGATCCAGGCGCTGCGTTCACCGGCTTCCTCATCCGCGGACCAAACGCTGCGGCAACTGACGGTGACACCCCGGCGAACGGCTTCAACCAGCACCGGGTCGGTATTTCCATCCAGCGTTTCGGGCAACTCCTCCGGATTCCCCACCAGGGCAGAACGGACCCAGCGGTGCTGTTGGGGAAGGTAAATGGCCGCCTGAATGACTCCGGCCGACCGTTGCAAGGAGGTGAGAAACCCGGGCAGCCAAGCTTCATTGTCAGTGCAAAAGAGACGGTGCATTTCCTCCGTGAGACTGGAGGCTTCCGCCCCATGGAGCAGGAGGGACTCTTGCAGAACGATTTCGTTCTCCCGATGCAGCGCGAGATCACTCTGCAGAATGTGTGCTTGCTCAGCGAGGAGATCCCGCTCCCGCTCCACTTTTCTGGCAGGCCCCACCGCCAGAGCTTGGCCAAGACTGGCGATGGCGCCTCCAGCCAGCAGGGAGAGAAAGAAGTACGGATGCTCACCGACAAGACCCAGCAATCCGCCAACGCCTCCAGGGGCCAAGAATTGCAGCGTCGCAATGCCGAGGCCGGCGGCGATGGAGCCAATCACCCCGGATCCCAGTCCATAACGCGCGCCCAGAAAAGCGGGCAAAAGGAGCCAAGGGCTGGGATTGAGAGACAGCCACCCCGGATCCTTGGACGCAAGGATCCAGTTGGCGAGGAAGAGCACTGTCAGCAGTGCGGATGAATCCCCCAAGACAGCGTAAAGACCTCGACGGGGGGAATGCTGGCCTTGGGGCGGTGGAACGCGGTCTGCTTTGGGTGGAGAAAGTTCAGGCACGACAAAAGCTCGGGAGAATAACGATGGACTGGGACTGCGGAGGAAGGATGGCCAAGAACACCCCCCACAGGGCGAAGACTTTCAATAGTAATTGCGCAAGCCTGCGGTGGCGACCCAGAGGGAACCATCGTTGTTGACCCCTGTCACACCATCGGAATAATAAGAGCCTTCCATCACAAGATCCCACTCCTTGGTCAGATTGACTTCGACTCCGATGCTGCCGTGGTATTGGAATTGGTTGTCAGACAAATCCCGGGCGACTCCGGCTTCGGCAAAGACGACGACACGGTCAGAAAGCCGCACCTCGGTCCCCAGAACGATGCCCTGCGGCGCGTATTCCGGTTCCACCAAGGTGTCTCCGAATTTCCGGCCTTCTTTGGCATCACCTCGGAAACGGAGTTGGCGCACTTCGGAATCGGCCAAGGTGTCCGAATTGAAGCGACGGTATTCACCCCGGAAAGCGGCCGTGAAACGCACGGTGCCTTCCCGGTTCTGGTACATCTCCCGCTCGATGTTGATCTCGGCGTTGAACCCATCCCCCAATTCCACCCCTTGGGCGGAAACTCTGCGCAGGGAGGCATTGGCGGTGAAACTGATTTTGGGGGCGAGAGGCGCCATGACCCCGACGAATGCCCGGTCCTCAAGACCTTCCAATGCCACAAGCTGCAGGGAATCAATGGCCGGAGCGTTCATTTCGAGCCCCGCAAGGAAACCGAGCTGACTTGGATGCACCTGCTCGCGACCCACCTCGATCCCCCAATGCAACCCGTTGTAGTTGCCGCCGCCCGCCCAGGCCTCGCTATAGAACAGGTTTTCCCAACGGTAGGTGCCTTCGGCCACAGCCCCCCAATTGGTGCCATCCGACGGGATGATGTCCCGGTCACCGGTCAAAGAAACATCGTGCATCCAGCCCCGGACGCCCACTTCGATCCGGTCACTTTGCTGGGTGATGCCTTCCCAGGCGAAAAAGCCGGCTTTTCCCTCGGTTTCTTGCAACACCTCGGCGTCAACGGTGATGCGGTTGGAACGCAGTCGCTCAATGTAGCGGGCTTGCCGTCGGGCTCCAGCCTGGTCATAGGGCTTTTCCGTGGGGTCGGCGGCCACACGCTCAAAAGCCGCCTTCGCTTCGCTGAGCCTTCCCGTGGCCTGGAGACATTCCGCGAGCGCATCCCAACCGGGAAACTGGCTACCCCGGAACGCCGTGTCGCGCATGTTCTCAAGAATCGGCAAAGCCTCGGTGAACCGGTTGTTGGCGGTGAGAGCCTGGGCATGGAAAACCTTTGTCTCCGGATCATTCGGATACCGGCCCAGCAATTCGATGGCCTGCGCCATGGCGGTTTTGTATTGCCGGGCCTCCAGCAGGGCATAACCGGCCTTGACGGCATCCAAGCGCGCGATTTCAAGAAGCTGAGCCTTGGCTTCGGCCCGCAGTGCGTCAGGGTATTTGGGATCCTCCGTGACCCGCATGTAGCCCGCCCGGGCATCGTCCATTCGGCCGGCATCCGCGTAAGCATCAGCCAGATCTTTCTCGAAGGGGAAGAAGTTGCCTTTGAACTTCGAGGACCGGAGAGATTCCATGTAGGTGATGGCCTCGGACGTTTTTTTCGCCACCATCATTTTGTCGATCTTGTCCTCGATTTGCTCCAGCGGGGAGGGAATGTAAGGTCCGGAATCTCCTTCGCCCGCTTTCTCCTTTCTCAAGGTTTCTGACAGAGCCGGATCCCGACGGTTGATTTCCTCCTGCAGGGCCGACACCATGGTTTGGTTGTTAAGCCGTAAATAGATGCGCCAAAGATCAACCAGATAGGTGGAATCGTAGTCCGCCAATTTTTTAAGAATTTCCTCGTCCGAAGGCACCCCGGTGTCCTTGGGAGTGGATGCCGCCGTTGGCTCGGTCACAGACGCCAAGGTTGGCTCGGCCGAAGCGGCAACGGTTGGCTCAGTCACAGACCCCACCGTTGGCTCAGCCGAAGAAACCACGGTGACCGTTTCCGGATTGGAATCAACCGGGGACACGGCCGGCACCAACGGATCAAATCTCCCGGTGATGGGACTCGAAATTTGACTCCTCAAGGGAGATGCCATGCTCCAAAAACAGACCAAAAGCAAGACAGTTGAAGGGAGCAATCTCATGGGATTCGGCAGCAGTCCGCCCCATTGTAATCCCACTACCTAAAAAATCAATATTTATTGAATATTTTTATAACTTTACTATCTCCGTTGCCGGTATTTTAAAAATTCAAACGAACGTTGGCTCCAGCGGTGTTTTTTTTCTTGTCTGGAACTGATTTTTCTCTAGTCTCCAGCAGCTTGAAAATCTTCCTTCACAGCCTGCTGATGGCCTGCCTCCTCATTGCGGGGGGATCGCATTGGTCTGTTGTGCAGACGGTGGCCTGGGTCGGCATGTTTGTCCGGTTCAGCCAGGAGAGTTCTTTCTTGACGAGCTTTGAGCGGACGTTCAGTGGGGAGGAACCCTGCCCTCTCTGCCACTTGGTGGCGGAAAAAGGCACCGACAGCAATCCGGGTGAAACGACCTTGCCCCCCTCTTTAAAGGCACTGGAGCTCGATCTCCCTTGGGTTTTCCGACTCCCTTTGCCGGAGGTTCTTGGCAAAGCGCTGATCCCGACGCTGGATCCCGCCTCCTGGATCGTCCGGCCCCGATGTCCCCTCCGGCCACCGCCAAAGTCCGTCGTCTGACGTTCTTGAGTTCCTTGCGGAGCGCCATCGCGCCTTGCACTGGTTGCCAGTGGTCAGGGCTAGTGGCCTCCCCTTTTTCTTTGCCGTGGCACCCGTATGACGGGTGAAAACGAAAGCCCAGCCAAATCCGGCGCGCGTTCAGGCACCACGGCCGTTTCTTCGAGTTAATTCATCTTATTAAAAACACTCCTTTTTATGCATCGCAAAATTCTCAGTTTTTCTATCATCAACGGGTTTCTCGCCCTCATGGCGACGCCCCTGCTGGTCAAGGCCGGGCCGGAAGCCCCCGTTTCCGACAAGTCGGTCCTATTGGAGCCAGACCACCACTCCCGTCCCGACTCCCACGCTCCCCTCGGTGTGATGAATGACCACACCCACAAGGCGGGCGAAATCATGTTTGGGTACCGCTATGTCTTCAGTCACGACGAAGGCATCAAGGAAGGAAGCCAGTCCATTCCCCGCAGCGAAGTGTTCCATCGTTACGCCAATGACGGATTCTACACCGCCGCGCCGGTCGAGATGGACATGCACATGCACATGCTGGAGTTCATGTACGCCCCGGCCGACTGGGTGACGCTAATGGTCATGCCGATGTACATGGAAATGGATATGACGATGGAAAGCCGCGGAGGCCATGGCCATGGGGGCCACATGGAGGCCATGGGACACGATCACATGGCCATGGGACACGAAGACATGAAGTCCACTCTGATGAACCACGGCACCGCCGGCTGGAGTGACACTCTGGTCACCGCCATGTTCCCGGTCATCAATTCCGACACCTCCAAGGTGCATCTCGATCTGGGCCTGAGCATTCCGACCGGATCTGTGAACCAGAAAATGCACGGTGCCTTCACGCATTATATGATGCAGCTCGGCTCCGGCACCTGGGACATCAAACCCGGCCTCACTTACCAGGGCTTTGCGGGTGACATCAGTTGGGGCGCCCAAGCCATGGGGACTTTCCGCCTCGAAGACGCCAACGACAGCGGCTACCGGCTGGGGGACGCGGTGGATGTCACCGGTTGGACCGCCTACCGTCTCTGTGACTGGGCGAGCGTGTCCGCCCGCCTCGCCTGGCACAATGAGGGCCAGATCGAAGGTCACTACAACGGTGCCCACAACCACAGTTCCCCCCCGGACCTGCAGCGCAACTACGGGGGAGACCGCCTTGACGCGGGTCTGGGAATCAACTTCCTGATCCCGGAAGGCCCGCTCAAAGGCCATCGACTCGCCATCGAAGCGCTCACTCCGGTGTATCAGAACGTCAACGGGATCCAGCTTGAGCGGGATGTCACCCTCTACGCGGGCTGGCAATACTCATTCTGATCCCGCTGATTCAAGCCTTCGGGAAGTCACCGCATCCTCGGTGAAACGACCGGCCCCCGCGTCGGCGTGACACCCCCAGCAAACCCGTCGTCTCCGAATTCCTCAAGAGCTCGGAGGCGGCGGGTTTTTCTTTGGCAGACTCCGATGAACCTGCCGGGTCGCGTGCTCCGCGTTCATTCCTTGGGCAGGACCGCCTTTGCTTTGCGGTCGCCAATCGTGAAATGACCGAGCAGGGAGCGGGTCATGGAAACACAGCCTCAGAAGCCGAAGCGTTCGGAGGGGAGATGGCTGATTCACTGCATCCGTTTGAGCACCGCGGTGAGAATGTTTGCCGTGGCGGAGTCCAAGGCCGGTTCGTGCGCGGTCGGAATCGTGCCACTGCCCTCGAAGAGGTGAGGCGTGAGGGCATAGATCGGAACGCAGGCCCGTTTGGAATCGGCGTCGATGGCGCCAACCGTGAGCGCTTGATGACCCGTGTCGAGAGTGATCAGAGGATTCAATGCGGGACTCTTGACCAGATCGAAGGTCCAGGGACAAAAGGGCTGCTGCCAGCCCGCACTGGTATGAGCAGAATGCGCGATTGCCAGCCCGGACAGGCCGCTGCCAACGACCTCCACGCGGGACCCGAGAAATATTTCATCACTGACCGGCAAGCGGTCTTTGGCGTCCTTGCGCTGCATCGCCTTGGTAAACGGGGCGAACGATGTCGGCGCGGGTGGGGAGTTTCCCATGATCCAGAGCACGCGACCGCCATGTGCGAGGTAGTCGGCGATGCGCTGGTCAAAGACATCCGCCTTGAGCGAATGGTAGCTGTGGAAGGACGTGGCGACGATGATCAGCCGCGGCACGCGCTTGGACGATGGCAAGCCGTCAGCGAGAATCTGCCGCACATCAAAGGTGGCAAACGATTGCCCGGCCTGCTGCAAGCTGCGGGCGATCGCCACGGATTGCACCCGGCTGGAAAAGCCGAGCATCGCGCCATTCATTGCCCAGGCAGGTTCCAGCACGACGCCCGTGGCGGGAGCCTGATCCGGCTGCAGGTCATGCAAGATCGGGGCGAACAGGGCCTCGTCCGCGAGGTGCCGAGCGCTCAGGAACTCTTCGACTTCCGCCGCGTGCGCGCTTTCGATTTCCGGCGTCAGTTCCAGGCGTGCTTCCGCGCTGGCGAACCGCGTCGCCACCTCCACGTCACGCAACGTCCGCACCACCGCCCAGGCCCCGAGTTCGCCGATGTTGCGCCACAGCAGATCCCGCGCCGCGGGGTCCTGACGGTCCACCCACCCTGCGGACCCTTCGAGAATGGCGACACCACGCGAGCTGCCATACGCGGCGCCCGTCTGGCCATAAAGCATGACGTCGGCAAGCGCTTTGGACGCGTCTCGCCGATCATCGTGGAGGCGTTGTCTCTCGATCGCCGCATGGAAGGCCTCCGCACCTCCATCAGGATCGCGGGCAGATCCGGAGAGATCGAGGAGCGGCCTGAGTTTTGAAAAATCCGCGCCACCGGGCAGCCGCAACTTCCAGTCCGCCCAGCCATACGTCGCGGTGTGAACAAGGGGATCGTGATTGCAGGCCGCCATGTCAGCGATGACATGCGAAAGCGTGGCGATCCAATGCGCGGTGTGTCCGGGATGCTTCTCCCGCATGGCATCGACGAGCATGATGAAACACATCGCCGCGCCGCGTTCGGAATGCAGGTCGTAGCGAACCTTGAGCCGGGCTTCGGTCAACCGGGCCAGCGCCGCGTCACCGATGTCTTTGGCCAAAAACGGCTCGAAGCTGTCCGGGTAGTGACTGGCATGCTGCACGGCTTCCTTCACGATCTCCGGGGTCAAGGTGCCACGCAGTTCTGGGGGCAGTCGCTCGATGATGGCGCGCATCACATCATCATGGCCGGAGCCCCAGGAGAAAGCGCGGTCAGGCAGAGCCAGCCCTGCGATCACGATGATGCCGGCGATGACGCTGGCACAAGGAATACGTCTCAAGGGGCTCATGAAAGGTCGTGGTTTGAAATGCTCGAAATCTGCGTGGACAGCTACGGCCCGGAATTGGCATTTTCAACCAGTCAGCACCCGTTCAGGGAGAGGAAGTCCTCGCCGCTCCGGATTTCGCGGGGAGTTTGACCACTGCTTCGGAGCCCAGGGGGGACCGCAGGACCCAACCCCAGAAGCGCGCAAACCCGTGCCTCGCCTCGCCAGAAATCCAGGCCTACACTGTCGCCGCTTTGACCGCGATGCATTCATGCCCGATTCCATTGTGTCTCCTCGCTGCCGGTGTTCTCTGGGCACCGGGAGACCTGCCAGCGCAGACCAGTGACTCCACCACCAGCGTCGCAATGGCGGCGGCGGGGGAGTCATCCATCCTGCCTGTCGGGATCACCGACGACAACTTTGCCGCGCTCCGGGAACGCTCGCCCTTTTTTCGCACCCTGGACATCTCGGGGTCGCTCATTCTCACCGGCATCGCCCGGATCGAGGACGAGACCGTCGCCACCCTGCTCGATCTGGAGACCCACACGACCCACGTGGTGTCCAAGAGCGAGACCAATCAAGATGGCTGGCAGTTGATGGAAGTGAAAGGCGACTCGTCCGACCTGCAATCTCTGACCGCCAAAATCAAGGTCTCGGGCGGCGCCGGGATCGTCTCGATCCGATATGAAAAGTCTCCACCGCCCGTGAAGGTCATGAATGGCGTGCTGGTGTCCACCCGGATCGGCAATGGTACCGCCGGCGGAGGAACGAATCCCCATGGTGGCCCGGATCCCCGCGTTCTGACCCCGGATCAGCTGGCCGACGCTCAAAAGGCGGCCCGGGATGTTCGGGCCGGTTTCAAGGCCGACGGTTATGGCGACAATGAAGCCATCCCGCCAGAGGTCGTCTCAAAGGTGTCCCGGCTGTCCGTGCAACAGAGAGAAGACATCAACGTGAAGATGTACGAATACCGGAACCGGGGACTGGGGATGACGGAACGGAAAAAGATTTACAACAACCTGCTGGATCAGGAGCTCAAGCGGTAGGCTGAACGAAGGCGGGACCGACCCAGATCACTTGTTCCAGCCGCCGGCAACCCACTGTCGGGGAGCCCGCGACGGCCTCCATCCTCGCTCGGGCACCGGGGATCCGCTGAATCCAGTGCCATCAACCCGCCGCGCGTGTCAGGGGAAAGGAACGATTTCCCATCCGGCAGTTTTCAATTCCGTTGCCGCGCGCTCGCTGAGCTGCCCTTGCAAAATCAGCCGATGTTTGGCGGAGGTGAGATCCACCCGGTTGGCAAATCCAGCCACTTCCTCGCTCCAGATCACGTAGTCGACCGGAGCGGGCACTTCGATGGTGCCATCGGCAGTTTGGGCGACGGCCAAGCGGCCGTAGGCTCCGTAGGCGGTGAAAGGCTGGGTCTGACCGCGCTTTTCCAGCAGTCTGAGGACATCCCGGAAGAAGTGCGCCCGCCACGGGGTGTCGCAGCTGATGATGACGTTGACGATTTCCTCCCGCCCGGGGCCGTTCAAGCGGGCCAGCGAACGCACCATCTGGTGTCTCACGGAAATGGACACATTCGGGTTGGCGAACACCGCATCGATTTTTTGGGGTGACAAGCCCATGGCCTCGAGCGCTTTCCGATCCTGGTACTTCAGTTCGGAAGGGGTCAGATCATAAATGTCCTCGGGCAGGCCCACCACTTCCGTTGCGGTGAGGGCCACGGAAGCGCCGGTCGATACCACTGCCGCGCCGATCCGCAGGGGCAGGCCACCCGCAAAGAAGGCCCAGGTCACCTTTTCCATTTCCTCCTGGAGACGCGGATTGTCGGAATAAGGATCGACGCCCAATTGACGGGCACATTCCAGCTTGGCCTTGTCAAATCCGGCGACGCTTTTGAAGGCCTCGCCGATCTCTTTGCCCTCGCCATCCGGGCTGGACTGCCTTCCCTCGGCGGACTTGCGGGCGGCGTTGTCGAGGGAAATCCCCAGTTTGTTGAAAAAGTGACCCACTGTGTGCGGCACCTGTTTCACCGATTTTCCCGGATGACGGACGATGTTCTTCACCGCATCGATGGGAGCCTCGACCGATTTTCTGAGCCCCTCCGCGAAGAGGTCGCCCTTGCTGACCGCGACCAGCGAAGCAATCGCCTGAATTTCCCCCACGCACCGACGCAGGTCGCGAATGCCGACGCATTCATAGGTGCCGAAATCTGAATCGATGGTGAAATGAACCAGATAGCCATCCCCGTAGGCCGACTCCCGGACCCGATGGTAGGGACCGGCCAGCAGCGAAGGGTCCAACACCTCGGAGGCCTGAAACAGAGGCGCCATTTCGTAGGCCGGGGGACTACCCGGAGCAGGGACGGGGGTCTGCGCGCGTGCGG
This sequence comes from Akkermansiaceae bacterium, assembly GCA_024233005.1. Lineage (GTDB taxonomy): Bacteria > Verrucomicrobiota > Verrucomicrobiia > Verrucomicrobiales > DEV007 > JACKQE01. The sequence goes on from JACKQE010000012.1 coordinate 180,419, forward strand.
GGAGGCAGGCCAACGAGACCAGGATCGGGAGGCTGGATCGGAGGTTCATCCTAGGTAGAAAACTGGAAGGAGAGGAGTGTACTGCAAAATGGCTTGCCCGGGGTTGAGCTTGCTGGGTGGACCACTCTGCCGTGACCATGAGGCATACCGGAGTTGCATTGCTGATCGGGAGGGAACAATTTCGGGGGGCAAAGATAAGAAGGTGCCGGGTTCCCATTCATAGTAAAGTGATTTAGCGAAATCCCGCAAAAACCGCAGGGAGGAGTCGAATTTCCTTAGCTCCTCTTTGGTTACCGGAGTCCCGGGATTGACACGGATCGGTCCAAGGTGGGACTAGCCGGGTATCCAGGGCCAACTTGGTGGGGCGTTGAACTTCAACCCCGCCTTTTTCGCGCCTAGCTTTTGCGCTTCCGTTTGGACATTGACCTGGCACTGACAGGGCATTCGTCCGGCAGTTTCGGCTGTGGCACGCATCGCCCTGGGTTGGATGGGGCCAATGAACTATTCGACGACTTCCGCCTCTGTCAGGCATGCTAGCCACTTCAGGGCCGTTTCCGTCCCGTCCGCATCCCCGACATTTGTCTCGTAGGACGAGTAAAAGGCACGCCCCTCCCTCGCCACGAAAGGAGTGAATTGGCAACGCTATGACTACCATTCACACCACCGTGAATCACACTCGCATCTGTTTGGGATCTGTGCATAATGATGAACCTGCAAAGGCTCTGCAACCATCGTGCCCGAAGTCTTCCTCAGCTACCGCCAGACCAGCGACCCCGAACGTCAGCGCGTCAGGGCCTTCGCCGAGCGGCTGCGGTCGAGCGGCATCCGGGTGATCTTCGATCAGTTCTTCCTCGAAGAGCATCCCGGCGGCCCGAACGACGGCTGGGATAAATGGAGCAGCGACCGCGCCCTTCATACCAGCCACGTCATCATCATCGGCAGAGAATCCTGGTTCCAGTGCTTCGACAAAACCCAGCCACCCGGCACCGGCCTCGGAGCCGCCTGCGAGGCCGACGACATCCGCCACCGTGTCTATGAAGCCAACGGCATCGTCGAGACCATTCGCGTCGTCCTCTTCGATGACGCTGACTCGCAGCACATTTCCCCCAAGCTCAAGCGCTACCACCGCTTCCACGCCGACCGCGACTTCGACCTCATCCTCCGCTGGCTAAACGGCACCACATCAGCCACCACCGCGTCGCCTTCCGAAGTTCGTCATTCGGAATTCGGAATTCGTCATTCCTCACTCCCCACCATCCAGCGCTTCTTCGGTCGCGACACCGAACTCGCCAAGCTCCTCCCGGACCTCCATCCCAACGCCACCGGCTGGGGCGCGCTCATTGATGGCCCTGGCGGCATGGGCAAGACCACCCTCGCCATCCGAGCTGCCGAGCTAGCTGCGCCCGGACACTACGACGACATCGTCTTCCTCTCCGCCAAGCAGACCGCCATGGACCCGCATGGCCCGCACGACGAAAGCCCCTTCGCCGTCAGCGGCTTCACCCAGATGCTCGACGCCATCGCCCGCCGCCTCCAGAAGCCCGAGATCACCCAGGCCGACGCCGC
>JACKQE010000013.1 GCA_024233005.1 Akkermansiaceae bacterium
TGGGATTTTAGGCGAGGACTGAAAATCGGCAAGTAGTTTTTGATCTGTTTTTTCGTTTTTTGCTCCTTTTTAATTCGTGACCATTTGATTGGAGTATCAGCTTTAGAATTACCATAAATTAATTCGACTCCCACCAAGGAACCTTGCGCTACGCAGTTCGTTTAATGTGTTTGGATTGGAGAGCCCATTGCTCCGCCTTCGTCGGGGTTCCAACGGCACTATGAATGCTCCCGGTCCTTGGCGAATTTTTTCCCTGTTGAATGAGAGCTTCCCAAGGAAGCCTGATTTTATTATGATGGGGACAAGCCAGCCCTCCCCTCATTTCGAGAGCCCGCTGAGCCTCCCTGCTCCGCTTATGAAAACGACAATCTCCATGATTCACCTTACCTCCTGGCTCGCCCTGCTGTTTCTGGCGAACACGGGAGTGGCCCAAGAAAAGAAGTTCGATTTCACCAAGGACCCGGTTTTCCAAAAACTGCTCGGGGATTGGAAAGGGGAAGGCACATTGGCTGGATCAGACGGGACAACCATTTCCATCAAGGAAGAGTGGACGGGTAAAATTACCGAATCGGGCACCCTCCTGATGAGCGGAACACGCCAATGGAACGATGAAATGCACCAGTTCAGTTGGGAGTTTGTCCCCAACCCGACCACGGATCTCATCGTGGTCGCCTATAAGGCCAGCAATGCAGGTGAAGAACCAATCCGTTTTGAGGCATCAGTCTCCCAAGCGGATTTCAGCATTCAACTGAAAGCTCCGATCGGATCCCAGGGAGAACTCATCATTGTGAATCGGTTTGTCACCGAAGAAGGAAAGGTGACGATGGTGGGCGAAGTTTCCCTGAAGGATGACACTCAGACGGAAACGCTGAAAGGCACCGTAACCCACCATCACCGCCACCCCTGACTCAGGCCTTGGCCTCCTCTCCTTCTCAACATCATCCCGCCACACGTCCAGTCTCTCTGGGAGTGGTTATTGTGACCCCACTGGCAATCCTCCTGATTGGCCTGGGAGCGGCCGGGTGGTATGCCTGGCACCATTTCAAAAAACTCATCGAAGAATCTGGCCGGGGGCCCTCCACCCCGGGATTCACGGTGGAAATCAAGGAGGCGGGCAAGCACACACTCTGGCTGCACACGCACACCACCTTGGAGCAGGAGACACCCACTTCCGACCCACCCCGACTGCCCGGTCAGGCGCATGTGCTGATCCAGAATCCGGATGGCGCTGACGTCCCTTTGACATCCGGAGTCATGCACAGCACCAAAACCACCGGATCCGATACGGCAGTATCCTTGGGGACTTTCGAGGCCTTCACTCCCGGCAATTACCATGTGGAGGTCAAAGGCGGCGGGGACTCTCGCCTGCTGTCGGTTGCGCCCGTCAAGGTCGGTAGAGTGATGGGCTATGCCATCACACTGGTGGGCACTTGCGCCGGATCGTTTGTCACCGCTCTGGGCGCACTGTTCATCCTGCTTCGCCGCAGAGCCAGAGCGCTCCGCATCCAGCAAGGGGGGTAACGCAAGCCTCGTCAGGCAGGGCGCTGGATCAAACAAAGGTCCTCCAGCCCCAAGTCTCCACGAGTGCGAGACAGTCCTCCAATGGCAGCACCCCACCGGAAGCGGACGGGTGCCGCAAGCTGGCGGCGGCGACAACAGATCCGAGACGCAGGCATTCCTCGACAGGGTGGGACTCGTGCCAGCCGCTAAGAAAGCCAGCAGCAAACGCATCCCCCGCTCCAACCGCACCGCGGATCTCGGAATCTGGAACGGCGACTGAAGGTTGAAAAAAGACCCCACCGGATGCTAGCATCGCGAGTGCCCCCAAGGGGGTGTGGATGACCACGGCTTGACGCACGCCCATCCGAAGCAGTTCCGACGCGGCATTCACGGCCGAACCGTCCAGAACCGCAGAAGCTCCCAGAGTCACCCCGGAGAGCCGGGAGGCTTCGAACTCATTCGCGAGCAGAAGGTCGGTATGCCGCAGGGCAGGACCAATGATCTGACGAAAGCGCTCGCTTTCCTCACTCACGAGATCCATCGCCGTGATCATTCCTTCCTCTCTGGCCCTGGCCAAAAGCTTCGAGGCTCCCGTTTCACCATCCTGCCTCGGTGTGTCCAAAGCGTCGAGCAGGAGGAGATAACCAAGATAAAAGATCCGTGCCGGGACTTCCGCAAAGGTCACCGAGAACTCATCCAGCACGGCATTGGCCCCCCGCTGGTGGAAGAAGGTTCTCCGACCGGTTCCCACCACGGTCATGACATCGGTGTAGGACGTGGGAATGCCTGAAACTGAACGGAGCTGACTGACATCAATCCCCTGGGAACGACACAGGTTCCGGATCCACCGGCCATCGGCATCATCCCCCACCAACCCCGCGGCCCGGAGAGGAAATGGAGGTTTTCCAAGGTACAGTCTGGCTAAGTCGACCAGCAGGTTAAAGGGACCACCTCCGTTGCAGTTTTCCTCCGACAGGATGGTGGCCAAAGCGTCCTGTGAAGGCCAAATGTCGATCAATTTTACCCGATCAACGATAAAATTCCCGGCGGCGAGGATTCCGTTGCGATGGGGCGGGGCGGTCATGGGCAGGTATGAGGTCTATGGGCCCAGCCTGAGGAGACAGTTCCCGACAAGCCGAGGATTCTCAGCGCTCTACATCGAGCCGCAAGGTGGGTGAAGGGGCTGATTGAGGACTCATTCCAACCCAACCGCACGACCCGTCAATTGCGACTCCAATGCCGCAGCGAACACTTCATGGCTGGCGACCGCCTCCTCAGGGGTGGCACAGCCGAACCGATCTCCCAGACCTCCGGCGCGTTCAGCCAGAAAGGCGGCCCACATTTGCTGCAGGATATCCGGGAACCCGGGTTCAAAAATGCCTCCGGTGATGGTCTTGAACGGCGTTTGGAACCCCAGATCAATCCTTTCCCAACTCTGACGGTCACCCTCGCGCCGGAACGTCCAGAGCGTCTTCGGCTCGGCGGTGGAATAGCGCGCCCCTAAATCGGTGCCGAGCACCTCAAAAAACCAAGTGTTGGTGGCTCCGGGAGCCAACCGTTTGGTTTCCCATCGCATCGGGACCATCTGCCCGTCGATCTCCGCTTCGCAATGCAACAGTGCGTTGTCCCAAGTGTCACAGGGAGCGGTTCCCCCTTGGCCGTCGGGGCGCTCGGTGTAAATCTTCTGAAGTTGGGCGTAGACTCGGCGGGGCTTCCACCCAAGCCGGAGCGGGACGTGGGCGACGTGCATTCCCAGATCACCCATGACGCCGATCTCACCACAGTGTTTGACCTGCCGCTTCCAGTTTACCGCTTTGTTGGGATTCAAGTCCGAGGAGTGATGAAACCCGGAGACTACCCCGATGGGCCTGCCCAGTTTTCCCGAAGCGGCAACCTTGATGACTTCCTGGACACCGGGGACAAAGGGAAATTCCGAACTGCAGCGCACGAAGCGTCCACTTCCCACAACCCGGGCGGCAATCCGACGCGCTGCGGCGAGATCGATGCCGAACGGCTTTTCCGCGAGTAGATCCTTGCCCGAATCGAGAATGTCGAGGTAGACGGACTCATGCAGATGATGGGGAATGGCGCAATAAATCACGTCGATCTCCGGATCGTCAAGGAGGGCACGGTAGTCCGTGGCGAACCTCCGCACGGTGGGGATTTGCCGGAACCAGCCGAGAGCTGCTTCCGAAACATCGGCGACACCGGTGAGTTCTGCCCGGACGGGAACGTCAGTCAAGGCGCACCAGCGTCCAAAGGCCGAAGCAGCCTCACGCCCCATCAATCCGCCACCGATGACACCGACGCGAGCAAGTGGTCTGGGGTCCATCATACGGGCAAGGTGTGGGCTCTGCCTTTCTCACGGATGGGGAGGCCAGCCGGTTCATCCCCGCTCCCGACGCGCTCAAAATCGATGGCCACCACCTTGTATTCCGGACAAAGGGTGTCGCTGTCGTGGACATCGCTGGTGATGTTGTTCACGAGGTGTTCGGGAAAATGGAAAGTGGTGTAGATGACGCCGGGTTTGACCTCCTCCGAAATCCGGCTCCTCAGCCGAACCTCCCCCCGGGCGGAAAACAACCGGACCCAGTCCCCTCCGGTCACCCCTTTTTTCGCGGCGTCGGCCGGATTGATGACGACGACATCCTCCACAACGATGTCGGCATTTCCGGTGCGCCGGGTCATCGTCCCGCAGTTGTAATGTTCCAACAACCGACCCGTGGTGAGGATGTAAGGAAACTCCAAACCATGTTCGAGAACCTCCTGCGACTCCTGCCAAGCAAAAAAGTGGAACTTGCCAAGCCCCCGCTTGAAGGAGTCGAGATGCATGATGGGAGTGCCGACATTGCCTTCCTTAACCGGCCATTGTTTGCCGTTGTCCCCGAGTCCCTCCCAGGTGGCCCCTTTGAAAAAAGGCACGACACGGGAAATTTCTTCGAGCACGCCGTCAGCCGTGTAGTCCGCCTGGGGGTATCCCATGTGCTGCATGATCTCGCAGATAATCTGGCCGTCCGGTTTGGTTCCCTCCAAAGGCGGCACGGCGGCATTGACCCGCTGCACGCGGCGCTCGGCATTGGTGAAAGTACCGCTTTTCTCAAGAAACGACGCCGCCGGCAGGATGACATTGGCGAATTTCGCAGTCTCGGTCATGAATATTTCCTGCACGACGAGAAAATCGAGGGCATTCATGGATTCCTTGACCGCTTCGGAATTCGGATCGGTCTGGACCACGTCCTCACCCATGAGCCAGAGAGCCTTGAGTCGGCCATTGCGGGCGGCCTCAAACATTTCGGGAATTTTCAGCCCGATCTCGCCGGACACCGGCATTCCATAAAAATCTTGGTAGAGGCGCTGCATGGCGGGGTCGTTGACCCTCATGTAACCAGCTCCTTGGTGAGGCTGGCACCCCATGTCAGCAGCCCCCTGGACGTTGTTCTGACCGCGCAGGGGGTTCACCCCCACACCGGGACGTCCGATGTTGCCGGTCATCATGGCAAGGTTGGCGATGAGCATGACCGTCTTGGCGCCCATGCTGTGCTCGGTGACCCCGAGACCGTGAAAACTCATGGAGGCGGGGGATTCCGCATACTCCGTGGCGGCGGCGCGGACCTTTTCTCTGGGCACGCCCGTGACTTCCTCGATCTGGTCCAGATCCAGGGAACGGAGTCCCGCTTCGAATTCAGACCAATTCTCGCACCGACTGCCGACGAAGTCCCGGTCGACCATCCCCCCCTCGAGGATGAAATAGGCGAACATGTTAAGCAAGGCCACATTCGTTCCCGGACGCAACTGGAGGTGATGTTTGGCGTACTTGACGATCTCAATCTCCCGCGGATCGATCACGATGAGAGGCACCCCTTTCATGGCGCGCTGCTTGATCTTGGCGCCGGTGACCGGGTGGCCTTCGGTGGGGTTGGCACCGATCACCAGAATGCACTGGGTGTGCTGGAGATCCTCGACCGAGTTGGTGGCCGCCCCGGTACCAAAGCTCTGCTGCATGCCGAAGGCAGTCGGGGAGTGGCAGACACGGGCGCAGCAGTCGATGTTGTTCGTCCCGATCACGGCACGGATGAATTTCTGCATGAGGTAGTTTTCCTCATTGGTGCAGCGGGCGGACGAAATACCCGCGATGCTGTCCGGGCCGTATTCGGCCCGGATGCGGGTCAGATTCTCCACAATGTGGGCGTAGGCCTGCTCCCAGGTGACTTCTTCGAAATGACCATTGGTACGGATGAGCGGTTTGCGGAGCCGGTCCGGATGGTTGTAAAAACGGAAGGCGTAACGGCCCTTGAGACAGGTGTGGGCAAAATTGACCTCGGCATCCAACGGCGCTTGGATGGAAAGGACCTCGTTGTTCTTGGTGGCAACATCGAGATTGCAGCCGACCCCGCAGTAGGTGCAGATGGTACGCGTTTTCTCCGTGGCGACGATGGCTTTGGACTGGAAAATGTCGCTGATGGCGGAAGTAGGGCAGGCCTGGGAGCAGGCACCGCAGGAGACACACTCCGAATCCTCGAAACTGGTGTCAAACCCCTTGATGATGCGGGCATCAAATCCTCTGCCGTGCATGCTGAGGACAAACTGCCCCTGCACCTCGTCACAGGCGCGCACACAGCGCGAGCAATTGATGCACTTCGACAAATCACTCGTCATGTAAGGATGGGAGAGATCCTTCTGCCGATTGAGGTGGTTCTTGCCTTCAGGGTAACGCACCTTGCGGATGCCCACTTTGGCGGCCACCGTCTGCAACTCGCAGTTCCCGTTTACCTCACAGGTCAGACAATCCAACGGATGGTCGGTGAGAACCAATTCCACGATGTTGCGCCGCAGTTTCTGGACTTTCTGGGTCTGCGTGTGGACATGCATGCCGGCACTGAGCGGCGTGTGGCAACTGGCGACGACCCGACGGGGGCCGTCCTCCTTGAGGGCGACCTCAACCGAGCAGACCCGGCAGGCTCCATAGGGATCGAGCTGCGGGGCATCACAGAGCGTCGGGACAAAGCCCCGGCCCTTGTGCCGGTCGACAAATTTCAGGATGGTGTCGCCAGGCTGGAATGCGAGCAATTGGCCGTCGAGATAAGCGTGAGTGGTGGGATTCAAAGTGACCATGGGAGTATGCGGCAATGAGGGGCAAGGAGAAGGCGGGAGGTGCTCAATTCCGGAAGTAAGCCTTCAATTCAGGCTCGAAATACTGCAGGGCATTTTTGATCGGAAGCGGAACCCCGCCGCCGAGAGCGCAGAGCGAAGTGGCCTCCATGGTGTCAAGCAGATCTTGGATCAGTTCGCGGTCGATCAGGTAGCCCTCGTCCTCCATGGCTTTGGTGATCAATTCAGCGCCTCGCGTCGAGCCGAGCCGGCAGGGAAAACATTTGCCGCAACTCTCCGCGGCGCAGAACTCAAACATGTGGGCCATGTAGCGGATCATCGGGAAAGACTCTGGAATGCTGACCACTCCGCCATGGCCCAGAAGAAAGCCGGCATTGCGGAAACTCTCGAAATCAACCGTGAGCGTGCTGATGCGGTCCACCGGGACGATCCCTCCGAGCGGTCCGCCGACCTGGATGGCCTTGACGGGCACCCGAAATCCTTGCCCAAGGCTTTCCACGACTTCCTGAAGCGGGGTCCCCATGGCGCATTCGTAGATGCCGGGACGGTTGAACAGGGAGTCCAACGAAACCAGCTTGGGGCCAGTGGAATGGGCGGTGCCGATGGCGGCATAGGCTTTGCCCCCCAGAGTCAGGATGGCGTGGAGATTGGCGAAGGTCTCCACATTGTTCACGATCGTGGGTTTGCGGAAAAGCCCTTCCATGGTGGGGAAAGGAGGGCGAACGCGGACCTCGGGCCGTTGGCCTTCGATGGAGGCCAGTAGAGCGGTTTCTTCACCGCAGATGTAGGCTCCGGCACCTTTGATGATTTTAAGGTCAAACGCAAAGTCGGTCCCCGCAATCCCCTGCCCCAGCCATCCAGCGGCTTTGAGTTCCAAGATCGCCCGCTCGATCGCAAGGATCGAATCAGGATACTCGGCCCGGATGTAAAGCACCCCCGTGCCTGCCCCGGCGAACCAACCTGCGACGATCATTCCCAAAAGAACGGAGTGCGGCCGCTCTTCCATGAGATACTTGTCGATATAGGCTCCGGGATCACCCTCATCGGCATTGCACACAATGTATTTGATCTCCCCGGGCGCTTCGCGGCAACTCTGCCATTTGAAATGCAGGGGGAAGCCCGCCCCTCCCCTTCCCCTGAGGCCGGACTCGCGCAGCTCGGCTTGCAGAGCATCCCGGTCAGCACCCGTGAAAAGCGCCCGCAGGGGCTGGTAATAGGCATCCAAACCCGGAAATGGAGCTGTCAACAACGGCTCCTCGAGGGCCGATCCGACGTGGTAAACATCCTTGGCATGCGCTGCCTGGGAGGCCTGGTCACCGCCAAAAACCTCACCCAAATCCCCTTCCCCTATCCCGGAGAAATTTCTTCCCCCATACTGAAAAGCCCCCGCTTCATGGCAGCGACCAAGGCAGCAAATGTGGCCAACCTCCTCCTGGGGGAATTTCTCAGCAATCCGATCCTTGAGCACCTCCTGGGTCCCGGCGCAGAGGCAGGCCGAGCCATTGCATACAAAAACTTTTTTGCCTTCGTTTTCTTTCTTCAAAAAATCATAAAAGGAGACCGCTCCCAAGGAAATGGCCTCCCCCACGAGATGATGTTCCGCCAGCCCCCTCACTGTCTCCTGGTTCTCTGCCGATCCAGTGGTGGCGGCCGCATCGACCATCCTGGCAAAAATATTGTCATCCAGTTCTTTGCGGAAAGAGAGGGCGCTGAGGTTTTTCGACATGAAGAAAAAAGGTATCTGCGGTCGGGGCAATGTGCCCCACGATGCCACTTACTATACCCAATACCACCGCCGCACTCCAGTCTTTTCGGTCCGAAATCACGCCACTTCCAAGCCCCGAAAATATGTCACCACGGGGAGGGCGACACTTGCGATCCTCTCCCAGGGCGGACTGAACTCGGCCCAGCGCAACCTGACAGAACTAGGTAACCTTCACCGCCGGAAGGCGGCATCAGCCCACCAGAAGAGCTCCTACGCAACTCAAGACTTCGCGCCGCATTCGCAACCCGTCCTCTCCCAAGTCAGCCCAGTTAGGATGACCAATGCCTCTCGGAAGTTTGATGAATCTGGCACCAGCACAATCAACGCATCCTCGGCAAAGAATTTAAAAAATTTCGCCCCGCAGGACCGAATCAGCCTCGCCCCCTCACATAACCACCCTTTCCGGTTATCCACTTGTATACAGTTTGTTATAAACCAATCCAATCACCAGCCAGGCCTCGCCAGAAATTAAAAGCGGCGCCTCCTCGGATAAGCCGGACACAAGGCTTATTATAAAAAATACTTCTTTTTTGTTGCTAACCTAGGCAATTATTCTATTCTTCCATAGAGTCATCAAGTGATTCCAAATACGCCCTGGACTATGGCTAAAAAGAAAAAAGCAGCTGCCCCGAAGACGCGGGCGCGGAACGCGGAGTCGATCAAAAACATCAAGCGGATCGATTCCACCAAAACACACGGTTGGCAGGTACATGTCCGCCGGGGAGGAACTCTCAAAACCAAACTCTTCAGCGACCGCCTTCATGGTGGGAAGAGGAAGGCGCTTGTCGCCGCCAAGGAACATCGGGATATGCTGCTCAAGGATATGGCAAAACTTGCCAAACCCCTCTGGCGCATCGCTCGCAAACCCAGGACCAACACCGGACATCTCGGTGTGTCCATCACGGAATACGCCAACAAAGGTGGCAAAAAACGTGAAGTGGTCACTGTCACCGTGCGTGAATCTCTCGGCAAAGCAGTGAACCGCAAGTTCTCTGTCGACAAACTCGGCCGGGAGCAGGCGATCAAGAAAGCGGTCGCCTGGCGCAGCAAAGTTCTCAAGGAACGCTTGAAAACAGAAAAGGCGGCCTCCTGACCTCATCGGAAGTCCGATCAAAAGAATCAGGACTTCACCGGAAACGGCACCCCGCTCTCAGCGGAGTGCCGTTTTTTGTCTACCGGCGCTTCCGCGATCACGCCCTACTCGATTTGATGTGAGGCTGGTAGGATGTGTCGGCGTCACTTTCATGTTGGATTATCTCGGCCATCCCCAGCACCTATCCCAAGGATGTTCCCGCCGGGCCATTCTTCGCTTGGGCGGGCTGTCACCCTTGGGCCTCTCTCTGTCCCAACTCTTGGCCTCTTCTCCGCCCCCGGACATTTCCCGTGGAGGTTCTTTCGGCAAAGCCAAACGGTGCCTTCTGATCTACCTCTGGGGTGGCCCCTCGCATTTGGATCTGTTTGATTTGAAATCCGATGCCCCTTCAGAGGTCAGGGGCCCGTTCCGCCCCATCCGCACGTCCGTTCCAGGCATTCAGATCGGCGAAGTCCTGCCCAATCTTGCGAAACAGATGCACCGGATCGGCCTGATCCGGTCAGTCAGCCACAGCGACAACAATCATTCCACGAGCGCCCATTGGATGCTGACTGGACACAAACATCCGCTGGCAGCGGAAAACTTCGGAGCCCGGCGCACGGATTTCCCGCACCTCGGCTCGGTGATCACCCGCTACTCCCCAGCCAAGCAGGATCTTCCGACATTCGTGGCCCTCCCGGAGAGGATCGGCACCACGGCCGGCTTTGTGACCCCTGGACAGGACGGGGGGTTTCTAGGAGGAAAATACGATCCCTTCCGAATCGAAGGGAAACCGAACGAGGACGATTTTTCCGTGAAAGATCTCCAACCGGTTCCCGGCCTCACCAGAGACCGTCTGACCAACCGGAAAAATCTGCTGGATGAGTTCGACCGGTTCCGGAGACATCTGGATGAGTCTCCTGAGTATGCGGACCAGGAAGCCTTTCGGCAGCGGGCCTTCGAATTGGTGACATCGCCCCGGGTCCGGGAGGCGTTTGATCTGGGAGCAGAATCACTGTCGATGCGGGAAAGTTATGACATGCGACCCTTTGGGCAGAGCCTCCTCATGGCGCGGCGGCTTCTTGAGTCCGGAGTGAAGTTGGTCACCGTCTATTGGCACCGCGACCAACCCGGGGTGGACACTACGTGGGACACCCACAGCAACAACTTCAACGGCCTCCGTGACCGCCTAGCCCCACAGGTCGACCGTCCTATCTCGACACTTTTGGAAGATCTTGCAGCTCGCGGTCTCCTTGACGATACGCTGGTGGTTTGGTCGAGCGAGTTCGGCCGCACTCCAAAGGTGAACAAAAACGCCGGAAGGGACCACTGGGGAAAATGCAACAGTCTTTGGATGGCTGGTGCCGGCGTGCCAGGGGGACAGGCTTACGGCGCTTCCGATAAAATTGGCTCAGAACCCGTTTCCGACGCCGTTTCACCGGGCGACTTTGCCGCCACCATTTACCATCTTCTCGGACTGGATCCCCATCGTACCATGATCACAGACCGGTTGAACCGCAGCTTCCCCATCGCCGATGGCCGAGTGTTGAACCGATTTCTGGGAGCCTGAGAGGTCAGGTGGAGAAACTCTCGAGGAAGGAGCGGTAATAGGCCGCTCCCTTCTCCAAATCCTCGACCCGGACCCACTCGTCAACGGTGTGAGCCTGGGCAATGGAGCCGGGACCGACAGCCACACTGGGAATTCCGCCCTTGGCCAGCCAAGCCCCATCGCAAAGCCACGGCGCTCCGGCCAGGGTCGAACCCAGCGAGGTCAGCCGGTTCATCATGGCATGCCCGGGATCCGTGAAAAGCGGACCACATCCTTGGATCAGCGAAACGGAGACGGTCGAAGCGAACCCATGACGCTTCAGAAAGGCGTGAAAGATCTTGTTGATGCCTCCCGCTTGTTCCAAGGCAGGGGTTTCCCGAAAATCCACCACCGCCCAGCACCGGTCCGGGACAATGTTGGGCCTGGAACCTCCTTCGATGAGCCCGATGTTGACCGTCGCAGGACCGAGGATGGCATCCCGGTATTCGGCCAGTTCGGCCCGGAATTCCACATCAAGCGCCGTCAGCACTTTCAGGAGCGCCGTGATGGCATTCTCTCCCCGCTCCGGAGTGGCCCCGTGAGCAGCTACCCCTTTCGTCTCCAGGGTGTACCAGTGACACCCTTTGTGAGTGTAGACCACATCCAAGCCTGTCGGCTCCCCCACCAGGGCAAAGTCATACTCATCTCCATGATGAGACGCGAAATGTCTTGCCCCCAACTGGCCTGATTCCTCCCCCACTAGGCCGACAAAACCCACTTCGACATTGAGTTCCCCGATCCTCTCTCCCATTTCCCGAAAAGCCCATAGCATCGCGGCCATGGTGCCTTTGGTGTCGCTCGCCCCCCTTCCCCAGACCCGCCCGTCCCGAATTTCACCAGAAAAAGGGGGAATGGTCATCCCCGTGATACTGACGGTATCGGTATGAGGAGCAAAAAGCACCCGCGGCAAGCCTTCCTTCCCACGAGAATGGGGAAATCGTCCGATCACATTTGGCCGTCCCGGGGAAGGCTCCTCGAAGGTCACCAATGCGCCGCAGGTCGCCAAAAAAGCGCCCACCGCCTCCGCACAGGCTTTCTCTCCGCAAACGGAGGGGTCCGCGTGAGGATCCCCGTCAGGATTCACACTGGGGATCGCAACCAAGCTGCCACAGAGCTCTGCGACGCTTTCTGGCAGCCCTTTGCTTTTTTGTATCATCATCCCAATATACTTTCCAACAAAAAACGCTCTGCGATTGAATAAGCAATTGACATAGAGCCCTATTCTCGGGCAAATTCAAGATTCAGATATAACATCTATACCGGAAATGAGTGACACCGCCCCAACGAATCCTGAGGCCCAAAAGCCACAGACCAAAACCTCAACCGTTCCCCTGAAAAAGGAGACAGTGCGGATCACTCTGCGGGCTCGGCCTGAGGATACAGGCCCCGTGGCTCCGAAAGGTTCCACCGCTCCCTTGCGCTCTTCCGGCAGCGGCCCCATCGCGGGAGGAACAGGCCCGATCGATGACGTTACGGCACCGATTTCCGCCCTCGAAGACGACACCACTCCGACCGGCGCCACTGCGCCAGCTCCTGCCACCGTGGCGCCTGCCGCCCCGGAAGCTGCCATGGCCACGGTCCCTGTCCGGTTGGCTCCCCCTTCGCCACCGCCCCCCTCAGCCCCATCGGTGACGGGCCCTCCCGTGCCTCCATCCATCTCTGCGCCGTCGGCGCCCCGTCCACCCGCCCCGCCGAGCGTGAGCGCGCCAAAACCTCCGGGAGTGACGGCTCCCAAACCGAGCGCGCCTCCCGCACCGCCGTCTGCTCCACGTGCCACCGCCCCACTGCCAGCGGCAGGTGGTGGTCCCATCGGAGCGAAAACCATTCCTTTGGCAAAATCGCCCTCACCGAGTGGTGCGGGTCCGATTGGTGCCAAAACCATTCCTCTCGCCAAGGGCCCCTCTCCAACGGGACCCATGGCAGGGAAATCCACCACGCCGCTCACAAAACCCGGAGGAGCCTCCCCGCTGCCTCAGGCCACTGTTCAGTTGGCAAAAACCGGTCCTTTGCCTGCAGGCGGTCCTCCGACCTCCCCGCTGGCTCTGGCCCCCAAGCCCAATATCAAATCCACTGCCGCAGTGGAGGAGGAGTGGGAAGAAGAATTCGAAGAATCTGGACTTATGCCCTTCGCCATTGTTGTTCTATTGCTCGCTATCGGTGTTCTGGTGATTGAAATCCTCACCAAAATGGCTGCGGGCTGAGGCCCTACAGCTGAGGACAGCTAGGCCTTCCAAGGCGCGCCAACCAAGGTGCTCCAGGATCTTCTGCGCCCAGAGCAAATGCGATCGGATTGGGAGGGCAGATGGTCTCTTCGATCGCCCCCCCTTTTCAACATTGCGCGCGATGACGCAGGACTTGAGGTGAGATGGGGAGTAAACCTGTTTGCGGCCAAGAGGTCCAACTGCCAGCTCCACCTCCCTGCTGTCACGGTCACTCGAGGATCCCCTCGATCATCAAACCTGGGGTCGACACAATGCTGGCGGCCGTTAGGGAAAGAGAGCCGGTGACATGGCAATTTCAGGACGATCCGGCAAGATTGGATGCATCAAATCCTGGTCTTCGATCTCCTTCTGCAGCGCAATCAAACGGGCTTGGCCTTCCTTGGTCGCGCCCAACCGGCCTTCACTGGATTGGAGTTGCAACTCGCATCTCCTGAGTTGATAACGGAGCGTGTTGGGAAAAAACTCCGGCCTCCCCATACGCAACCCCAACAGATCCCGTTGGACGATAAGCAGGGTCCGCACGGATGCCTCCCAGTCCTGCAAGGATGCCTGGCGCTCTCCGGCGGCCAACTGCTCCAACAGGCCAAAGTACGCATCCGCCGCATCATGGTCGAGAGCACAGATTTCGTTGTAGGTTCGGGCCGCATCGTTCCGCAGTGCCTCAAGCCGGAATTCGACGATTTCTTTCTGGAATTCAGGATATTTCCCGTTCACGTAGGCCATGCGGTCTGCGGCAATCTGGTAATGCTCCAGCGCATCGAGCCATTCTCCCTTCCCGGATTGAGCCAAAGCCCGGGTGTAGGCAACCACCCCCTGATACCACAAATCCTCGGCCACAGAACCTTCCGGCTTGGATTGAACGACCCCTGCGAAAAGCAGAAATGCAAAAATCCAGCTGAGCCAAGAGGGAAACATCGGGAAAATTACACTATTTATGACAAACAGCAAAGCCGAACCTTTGCTGCGAACAGTGCGCCACAAAAAAAAGCGACTTCTTCACGGGGAAGCAATCGCTCTTTCATACACTCCCGATGAGGGGAGAAGATTCAGTCAATCAAGCGTCTTTGGCCTTCTTGGACTGCTTGACCTGCATGGCTTGCTTGCCGATCCGGCCACGTAGGTAGTTCAGCTTCGCACGCCGGACTTTGCCCTTTTGAACGACTTCAACTTTAGCGACCTTGGGGGAATGAATCGGGAAAACACGTTCCACGCCTTCGCTATTGGAGATTTTGCGAACTGTAAAGGCTTGGTTGACACCAATGCCGTGCCGGGAAAGAACGATCCCCTGATAGATCTGAATACGTTCTTTGCCGCTTTCAATGACCCGCGTATGGACTTTGACGGTGTCTCCGGGACCGAAATCCGGCACATCGCTCTTCAGTTGTTCGCGCTCGATTTTGTCGATGACGTTCATGGTAGTGTCTTGGAAATGGGGGACGGGCGTCCCTGGGGTTTGCGTTTCGCCTCTTGCCGACAGGGTCGACTTCCGCGAAGGAGACCAAGTCCGGTACACCCGACAGGCGCGGCGGAGGGATGGAATCTTTACTCCCGAATCATCCAAAAGCAATGAAAATTCGTAACATTTTTCTTGCAAGATCTCCAAGTTCCGCCTAGACTGGCGCCCTTCCAAGGACCGGGGACTTCCCGATCCATGAAGGAAACAATCTGGTAGGGAGCGGTAGCTCAGTTGGTTAGAGCGCCGGCCTGTCACGCCGGAGGTCGCGGGTTCAAGTCCCGTCCGTTCCGCCAGTAGTTTCCTGATCTTTTTAAAGGGATCAACTTTCAGTTCCGCCTCCTAAAAGCTTGGTCTGAGGTGAAACAACTTTCCCCGGTGCGAACTGTTCGATTCTGCCTACCCAGCCATCCGTTGGATGCGACCAAACGGACGGTCACCTGCACCGTTCGTTTCGCAGCCGCCCATTCCAGTTTGTCCCAGCTCTCAATTTTTCCAGATGCCCGGGCCTTGACCTGACCACCTCCTGGGCACTGCTTGATGCCCGGTTCCGCAGGGAAGCCAGCCCTCGCCGAACGAGGGGAGAAGGGGGGGGCGATCAAGCCAGGATGGAGCGCACCACTTTACCCGCCGTATCAGTGAGCCGGAAATCGCGACCATTAAAACGATAGGTGAGGCGTTCATGGTCAACTCCCATCAGATGCAGGAGCGTGGCGTGAAAATCATTCACATGAACCGGATCCTGCACAATGTCGAAACCGAGATCGCAGGTTTCGCCATGGACCTGCCCCCCTTTGATGCCCCCTCCGGCCATCCAGAAGGAAAAGCAGTTTTTGTGATGCTCTCGTCCATAGCTGCCGTTTTTCGTGCTGATGAGCCCTTGGGAATAGCAGGTGCGACCAAACTCGGTGCCCCAGATGACGAGCGTGTCCTTGAGCATGTCCCGCTGTTTGAGGTCGCGGATAAGGCCTGCGCAGCCGAAATCCACCTCCAGGGTGTTGCCTTTCATGGCGTCTGGAAGGGCCCCATGGTGGTCCCATCCCGGATGATAGAGCTGGATATAACGCACTCCCTTCTCGGCCAAGCGCCTCGCCAACAGGCAATTCCTGGCGAAAGAGCCTGTTTTGTCCACATCAGGGCCGTAGAGACTTTTGACATGGTCGGGTTCCCCGGAAATGTCGGTCGCTTCCGGCACGGAAGCCTGCATGCGGTAGGCCAACTCAAACTGTGCTATGCGGGATTCGATCTCGCTCTCCCCGCGCTCGGCCATCTCGAGAGCATGGAGTTCCCCCAATCGGTCGAGTGATTTGCGCTGCAGTTCCCGGCTGATGCCCGGAGGAGTGCCTAGGAAGAGCACCGGATCGTTCGCCGAACGGAACTGGGTGCCCTGATATTTTGAAGGCAGGAACCCATTGTCCCACAGTCGGGCCGAAAGCGGCTGATCGACCCCACGGTTCGAGACCATGACGATGAATCCGGGAAGGTCCGCATTCTCGCTGCCAAGACCATAGGTGGTCCAAGATCCGATGCAGGGGCGACCGGGCAACTGGGAACCGGAGACCATGAAGATCATTCCCGGGTCGTGGTTCACCGCATCCGAGTACATGCTTCGGATCACACAGATGTCGTCGACCACTTTTCCGGTCTCTGGCAGCAGATCGCTGATCCAGGTGCCGCACTGTCCTTGTTGGTGGAAGGGAGCGAACGAATTGACCAATTGAAAGTGGGCCTGATTGTTGGACATGCCAAGCAGACCACGCTTGCGGTAAGACTCGGGCAGCTCTTCAGAATGACGCTTCGCCAATTCAGGCTTGTGATCGAATGTCTCGAACTGGGAAGCCCCTCCGCTCATGAAGAGAAAGATGACCCTCTTGGCTTTGGGTGCAAAATGGGGCAACCCGGGGAGACCATGCAGGAGGCCCTGCTCGCCTTTGGCGGAGGTCCCTCCTCCGAGCATTTCAGCCAAAGCCAGACTTCCCAACCCTCCTCCAAAACGGGAAAGCATGGATCGACGGCTCCAGCGGGGAGCATCTGACTGAGGAAGGTGTTTCACGCCTGGAAATGTGGAAAGAAAATCAAAGCTTGCACAAACAACCATCGTATCCAAAAAGCATCCGCACCATCACCGTCGTGGCGGCAACCTCGACCGGAGACAAGGCGGCATCACTCTTGCTGTCACCGTTTTTCTCCAGCAAGTCTCGCGCCGCCGACGTTTCTGCGGCGTAACGGGCTCTGGCATCGGCAAGAAAACCCGCCAGCAGCGTTTGTTGCTCCGGGCTGGGACGGCAACCGGTCAGCGCCCGGAAGGCCAGCACGGCACGGCAAGCATCGTCCTGTGGACCGGTCCCCGGATGGTCCCGGACCAGTTTTTCCGCCAAAACCCGGGCCGCCTCGACGTATTGCGGGTCATTCTGCACGACCAACGCCTGCAGGGGGTTGGCGGAGCGCTGCCGACGCACCTGACAAAATTCGCGCGATGGCGCGTCGAAGATGGTCATGCTGGGCGGGGCCATGGTCTTCCTCCAAAAAGTGTAGAGACTGCGGCGGTATAGACCGATCCCGGTGTCCACATGATAGGAATGCTGGGTGCCCCCTTCCTCCCAGAGCCCTGCGGGTTGGTAAGGTTTGACACTGGGACCACCAATCCCACCCGCCAGCAGACCTGAAACGGCCAGCACCTGGTCTCGCAGCTGCTCGGCCGTGAGCCGGTTGCGGGGTCCACGCGCCAGCATGCGGTTTTCCGGATCCTCCACCAGCAACTTGCGATCTCTGGGCAGGGAGGATTGTCGATAGGTGCTGCTCAGGGCGATCTCCCGGCAGAGCGCCTTGACATTCCACCCAGTGTCCTGGAAATGAAGGGCCAACCAATCGAGCAACTCTGGATGACTTGGCAATTCACCCTGGGTGCCAAAATCTTCGGAGGTTCCGACAATACCTTTGCCAAAAAAGGTTTGCCAAAGCCTGTTGACGGCCACCCTTGCCGTGAGGGGATGATGCCCATCAGTGAGCCATTTGCCGAAGCCCAAGCGGTTCCTGGGGTATTCCTGAGGCATCGGAGGAAGTACCGCCGGAGTGGCCGGGCTGACGGGGGCCCCCCTTTTGTTCCACTGGCCCCGCTCCAGCACATAAGTCTGCCTGCGTGGGGACATTTCTTTCATGACCATCAGTTCCACGCAACCTGACACGAGCTGGTTTTCCCGATCCCGGAGGGCTTTAATCTCACCGCTCAGCTGCCGCCAGGGTTCATCGATTTCCCTGAGGTACCAGGCAAACCATTCCGCCTCCGCACGGTCCTCCAGATCCCCGTGAACATGGGCCACTTCGGGCGGCGTCAATTCCCGGTCGAACACCTGAATCTCATCCAAAGCTCCCTCCCGGAAGCCTTTGGAATTGATCCGTCCACCCAATGTCAGGTAGACATTTTCCACCACATTTGCGTCAGCGACCTGCTCTGGATCGAAATCCCCCCATTCCTGGAGGTAGAGGATGTCCTTGTAAAGGTGGTCCCGCTCAACCTTGCATTCGACCGGTTGGCCATCGACATACAATTTCATTCCCGCAGCCTTGCTTGACCCATCATAGGTTGCGGCAAGGTGTGTCCACTTGCCCACGGTCAGTGCCTGGACAGCGCGGATGCCGATGCCATTCCCCGGCCAGAAATGGGCCATCCGGAAGACCGGTTGGTTGTTTTCAATGGAGATTTCATACCCCCGGTGAGCAGCTTCCAAGGCAGACCGGGTGCGATGCAGGATCACCGCTTCATCCACGGGAATGTCCAGCTTCACCCACACCGCAAGACTGAAGGGATCCGTCCGGCCGAATTCCCCCGAATGGCTCATCGTTCCCCCATTGTCACCATTGAATCCCAGCGCCTTCCCCAATCCCTGCGGACCTTCGACCAATCTGGCTTTCTTAATGAGTTCCCCTTTTGAATCGGGTCGCACCACATTGGTGAATCCACGACGATCATCAAGCAACTCCTCGAAATTAAAATAGTCCACCGGGGAGGCCCCCGTCGCTGCGGGCCGCGGCTTGGAGAACAATCCCACCAAACGGGTCAGTGCCGATGGCGGACCGCTCCGCGAGGGAGGGCGGTGTTCCTTGAGCCAGGCCTGAAACCTCGTTTCCGCCTCGGCTTTGAGAGCCTCACGGGCGTTCACTTTCCCTTCGATTTGACGGAGCAAATCCGCGCGCAATGCCTCCTCCGCGGCGTCCTTGTAAACGAATGTGCTGGGAGGCGGAATGCCATTGGTGAACCGACAGTAAAGGCCCAACTCGTCGATGTTGTCGAAAAAGGCCCCCATGCTGTAATAGTCCTTCATCGACAGTGGATCGAATTTGTGGTCATGGCATTTGCAGCATTCCATGGTCAATCCCATGAAGGTGGCGGCATTGGTTTTGACGCGATCCGAGACATGCTCGCAGCGAAATTCTTCCTCATTGCTGCCGGCTTCGTTCATTTGCACGTGGAGACGGTTGAACGCGGTCGGGACAATCTCATGCAGCGTGGGATTGGGGAGGAGATCCCCCGCAGTCTGGAGAAGGACGAACTGGTCGTAGGGAAGATTCTCATTGAAGGCCCCAATCACCCAGTCCCGGTATGGCCAGGTCACACAGTCGAAATCTTCATGACGCCCGTAGGTATCTCCATACCGTGCCAGATCGAGCCAGTCATTGGCCATCCTCTCCCCATAGGCCTGGGATGCCAGCAAACGGTCAACCACCGTCTCGAAGGCCGTTTCTGACAAATCCGCCAGAAAGGCGTCGATTTGGGTCAAAGTGGGCGGAAGACCAGTGAGATCCATCGTGACCCGCCGCAGCCAATGTTCACGATCAGCAGGAGGGGCAGGTTGGATGCCTTTTTGATCCAGCTTGGCTTTGACAAAGGCATCAATCGGGGAGCGGGCCGGGAAATCAGGGGTCCCTGTGTTTTCCGGCACAGGAGGTGCCTGAGGTTGGAGGAAAGCCCAATGAACTTGATAGTGGGCCCCTTCATCGATCCATCGCCTCAGGAGTTCTTTCTCCGCCATCGTCAAGGGTTCGCCCTTTCCCGGAGGAGGCATGGTCTCTTCAGGGTCATCTGAAAGAATCCGGACGACCATTTCACTGGTGGCCGATTGGCCGGGAATGATGGCTCCTGTTTCCACAGCGTTCTCCCGGATATCCAACCGCAGGTCAGCCTTGCGTTTCACTGAGTCCGGGCCATGGCAATTCAGACAATGACGGGAAATAAGGGGCCGGATTTCATCATTGAAGCCGACCGGTGGTAACGGTTCTCCAACGGCTTTTCCGGCTGCAGCGATGAGGCTGGCAGCGAAAAAAACCTTCCAGTATAAAGACGGCTCAAAAACCTTGAGATGGTCAACCATGGAGGCGAATCATCCTGTCTCTGACATAGATTGAACAGGAGGAATTCAAGAATCGCGAGAGTATCCTCGAATCCCCAGTTTTCAAGCGCAGATTTTAAGCGCTGGTCTCATCCGGAAAGAGCCCGGAACCCTCCTACGGAACTGGGATCGGTGGAGGAGGAATACGGGTGCTGGATTCTCCACTGGGCACAGGAGGAGGGGGGATGCGGGTTGTATCGTCCGGGATCACTGGCGGAGGAATTCGAGGATCGGACTTGGGAACGGAACCGACTGGTGCCTGCATCGTTCCAGTCGGGGGCAGCAACGGTGCCTGGGGGTCAATCACCGGAGGCGGCACCAGCGGTAATCCCCCGGGAGGAGAGCCCGAAGGGACATCCGTCACATCGGGAGGCACGGCATTGGGGGCATAGGAGTCGGAAATGATGAGGGAATTCCCTTTTTGGCCTTTGATCCGGGAAATCCAAATCGTGCGCAGCACTTCACCCGTCTCGCCGGAAAGAAAGATCGTTCCCGCCAGCCGTTTGTTGGCATCGATCAACTCCAATTTCCAGATCGGCTCACGGGAAAACTCCCTTGCTTTCAGGAGGTAATTCAAATGGTCGAAACCCACCCGTGCTTTGCGGGCCTCGCTCTCGGCAATCGTAAAAGCAGCCATGCTGTCGACTTTGAGATCTTTGGGATGAATGAAACCGTCGGGCGGCTTGGTCGGGTAAAATTCATCAACGGGCCCCTCGTCACTGGTTTCACCTTTTCTGTTAACCCAGTAATACCTGAGATTGTACGGGGAATTCTCATCGAAGACCACGGCCTCCCATTCCTCGGGTTGGGAGACGCCATCTGTGCCCCGCAAGGCCACGATCCCTTGAAAACGCTGAGCCCCAAACCGCATTTCCAAAAACTCCAGTGCCCTCCGCGAAGTGACACCTTCCTCCTGGGCCGGACTGGGACGGGGAGAACACAAGCCCAAGGCCAACACCGCCAAGCAAACTGGACAACGCGAATTCTTCATGGAATGGAACTGCACTACGCCATTAGATCGTCGAAAAACCTTCCGTATTCAAAGGTTTTTTGGAAATCTGAACAAAGTTAGCCGCCCTTCGAATCGTTTTTAAAAAATTTTCCACAAAAACCAAAAAAAATGCAACCTGCGGTGACTTTACCCTACCGCAGATCGTCCAAATTCGTCAGAGACCGCCAAAGTGAATTCAACCGCCGAAGAAGAGGACATTGAGAGTATTGATGATGCAGAACTTGTAGGCAGGTGTCGGAACGAAATTCCCCACAGTACCCAGAGTTTTCAAATCCTCGTTCGCAAATACGAGGGGATCGTTTTCAATACCTGCGCCAAAGTTCTGGGGAGCTTTCCAGACGCGGAAGAAGTCAGCCAGGATGTGTTTATTAAGATTTATCATAAACTCCACCAATTTGAAGGCCGATCCTCTTTCAAAACCTGGCTGTTCTCGATCGTTTACAATCAATGCCTTTCGCGCTTAAAGAGACTCTCCCGCCAACGCGGTCGGGAAGTTCTCTTGGACACGCAGTTGGTCGATACTCCGGAGCCGCCTCAGGATTGGGGAGCCGCTCACCAAAGGGAACGCGTTCAGGCAGCAATCCTGCAATTGAAGCCCGAGGACAGAGAGGTGATTGTAGCCAGATTCATTTCCGATCTTTCCCTGGAACAAATCGCGGAAGTTCTCGATTTGAAGCTCAGCGCCACCAAGATGCGCCTCTACCGTGCCATGGAACGATTCAAAGAAGTTTTCCATCTGCTGCCGGACGACGCTGACAGAAATGAACAGGAGGTTTCCCATGATCAATGACGATGACTTCCTCAAACAGGAGAATGAATTGAAAGATCTTTTCCTCAGTATTGTCGAAGCCGCTACCACCTTTCCAGATCCTCAACGAGTGGATCGGATTTTGGAGCGAGTCAGATTTGAAAACCAGCTCCTCGACAGTCAGGTTGACGACTCCAAGAGTCTGACGGAGGACCAAGGAGAAGAAGCCTGCATTGCCGAGGGGAGACCGTCGGGAAAAACGTCCACCGACCAATCCTGATCACCTGCCCCACTCTTTCGGCGGGTTGGTTGAGGAGATGAAATGCTCTCCTTCCCTGAGCAGAGGGACTCCCAACCGTCCGGGGATTCTCTCCTACTTTTCAGCGAATAACGACCATCCCACTGGTGATGAACTGCCATCTATTCTGACAAGGAGTTCCAATTTCGCGACACTCCTGCCGGGAGCCATTCCCTGGAGGGAGGAAATTCCCCCTTTCTCCCGGGAATTTCCTCAAGAGATTTGGGACCAAGCGGCTGATCCTACCAGGAATTCACCTACCCTAACAGAATGAGCCAGCGAGTCATGTAGAAGCTGACTCCTTCGAGAAAAGTTTTTTTCACAACCTGTGACTTTCCCTCACTCTCCACTGTCTATAGCTTCGAAATCTGATGATCACGGTTACCTTGAAAGGCAGAGTTCAATTCAACTATCCAGTATTGCTGATAATGTGGTGAAAATTTGTCGTCATCCCCCCCGGGATGGCGACTCTTGTCGCCGGCGTCAAGGCTATTGCTCCACGGTTCCTCCAGCCTGGCGTCGGCGACTCCCACCCCACTGCTCCCCACCTCCTGAAGGGAAGCAGTTCCATCCTCGGGGTTTCCTTGGAAGGAGCCATTTTTGAGAAACCAGCACTTTTTCTGTCACGTTAGGACCGCCAGAAACAAACCTTTCTGACATAGGGAGGCTTCGGCCTCCTGCCCTATAAAATCCCTCCTCAAAACATGCGGGGGCCGCTTACTGGTGGTGGGCGGCCCTCGCAACTTTGTCAGCACGTGATGAGAGGCAGCCCACCGAGGTTTGTGGTTTGGCTTGGCACTGACTCAGATTCCCTGACCGGCGGCATTGGGCGTGGGGAGACTTCAGGAGTGCATGAAGAAAACGGTCGCCGCAGTGTAGCCGTGAAGAAAATTCTGCCCTCCCACCGGCCCGATCTCTCCACTGCAAAAGAAACCACTCAGAGGAATCCGACCAAAAACGTCTTCCACTACGGCCGAGTCATGGTGGGGATCACCGAAGAGACTCCGTCCGCGTCCGAGACAGCTGAAGAGCAGACCAGCAAAGGGTTGCCCGTAGCGGTTTTGCGCGGCCGCACATTGAAGGCGCAGATCTTCATCGGCCGCATTTCGATCCCGGAGCTGAAATTGCAAGGTCTGTCCCACCCGTGGAAAAGCACCCACCGCCAACACCCCGGCCTGAGGATCACCTCCGAGGATGTTGCGCACCAAAAAATCCCCGCGACGGAACTCGTCTTTGTATTCGGAAATGGCCAATCCCGCAAAAATATTGCCTTTGGCCCCGAACTGGTCCGCCAAATCAAGGGAGTCAAACGCCTCTTCCAGCACTTCGTAGGCACTGCGTTGCCCAATGGTCACCAACATGTTTTGATTCACCCGGGTCACGATGTAGGGCTCGCCAATGGGGCGGCATCCCTGACTCACCACCCCTCCAAGCCTTACCCCGTCCGCAAAATGGACCGCCAGCATGGCTGCATCGGTCCGGCCTTCTTCGGTAAACAAAAAGGGATCCTCGGTTCCGTGGGAGCTCGCAAGCCCCCCATAGAGCGGAAGTCCGGCATAATCCCGGTTCCAGGCGGCAAGCCAAAGGTCCGTCGGTAACCGCATCGGATTGGCCACTGTCACCCAACCGGAGAAGTCCTCCCGGGTAACCCCGGTGATCATATCCAGCGGAGCCCCCTTGGCAACATCCTCAAGATCTCCGGAGGTGATCTCGGCCCTCCGCAAGCGGGTCGCAGGGAGCTTCAGGAAGAGCATCGTGCATCCGGGCGCCTGTTCTATCTCCTGGCCGATACCAACCAAACCGCCACCGGAGCAGCCGACAACATTGTCAATCCCGCCTTCCCGACGAAGGATTTCGAGCATCTCCGAAAGATGCGGAGCCCATTCAACCGAGACAAACACAAAGGCCAGCACCGGACCGCCCCGACCCAGTTGTTGGCGCGCGGCCTGCACCTCTTCAACCAATTTCTCTCCGTGAAAGGCGGAGGGAAGGAAAATCGAGGCCGACGCGTTGTCGTTTTCTCCAGGGAATGTCATGCAATGAAGGAATGGTACCAGGAACAGGACTCGAACCTGCACGAGCAAGCTCACCAGATCCTAAGTCTGGCGCGTCTACCAATTTCGCCACCCTGGCCCGGGGACCGTTCGGGATCATGGATCCAGAAACGACTCTCTAACATGCCACGTTTCACGCCCTCATGCAACTCATGCCAGATCGCTCCCTGAGGAATGGCAATCCATCAGGACATGGCTGGAACCTTGAAAATGGATGCAGGCGTTTTTGCGCGCCCCTGAGGAAGGTTGACGGTCGCACTTTCCGGGGCACATTGAGCCCATGGATTTGACACGCACAGCCTACGGCACATGGAGCGGAGGGCGCTTCATGCACTTCGGAGAACAACTCGACGAGGACCGGTTTACCCGGCTCATCCAACATGCTTATGATCAAGGCATCCGCACCTTTGTCACCGCCGACGTTTATGGCGTGGGACGGGCGGATGAGTTCATCGGCAATGCCTTATCAGGGATCGACCGCTCCACCTACTGCCTGGTGGGAACCATTGGTCACGATTTTTATACCGGCCAGCGCCGTGGCTCCAGTGGCTACCCTCGCTTCACTGATCCCGCTCTGCGCGGCGAAAGTGACTACGCAGACTACCTGCGCATGGCCACTGAAAAGTCCTTGGAACGCTGCCAAACGGACCATTTCGACCTCATCATGCTCCACAATCCGGATTCCATCGGCTACTCCAGTGAAAAAGTTTGGGATGGGATGCGGGCACTCCGCGACACCGGACTCACTGAAATGACCGGCGTCGCCCCCGGACCGGCCAATGGTTTCGCGATCGATCTGGCCTATTGCTTTGAACATTTCCAAGAGGTGATGGACTGGGCCATGATCATTCTCAATCCCAACGAGCCCTGGCCGGGCCGGTGCGTTTTGGGACCTGCCAAGGAGTTTGGCGTCAAGGTACTGACCCGCGTGGTCGACTACGGGGGACTTTTCCACGACGATGTGAAACCGGGACACACCTTCCGAGAGGGGGATCACCGAACCTACCGCCCAGCAGGCTGGGTCGAACATGGCGTCGAGAAGATCGAAAAAATGCGCCAAGTCGCAGACCGTCACGGCCTGACCTTGCTGCAGTTTGCCTGCCAGTGGAACCTCGCCCAGGAGCCGGTCCAATGTGTCGTTCCCACCTTTATCCAGGAAGCTGGCGAAAATACCAAAGCGGTCGAGGACAAAGTCACGGAGATGGCCCAACTTCCGGAGGAAAACCGTCTCAGCCCGGAAGAAGTCGAGGCCGTCTACCACATTGGCAACAATGTCGGCTGTATGGAGTTGAAAGGTGCCAGCACCAGGCATGAAGGCCTCGATCCCCAACCGGATCACTGGCCATTGCGGCCCGAATTGGCTGAAGTCGCTCAGCGCTGGGCGATCGATCCGGCTTGGTGAAGGGGAGAGGTGGGCCTTGGCCTGATGCGGGGGCGGAATGGGGGGAGCAAGGTGACGGCGGCTTGCCAAAGCCGCTTGTTTACCGCCATGGCTGTGGGAGATTGCGGGGAGAAAGATGTCACACTTTCGGCTCCGTTCCCCAATATCCTTTAACCCGCCTCGCAGAAGCCCCATGCACACACCTGCTCCTTTCGATTTCCTTGGCGGCGCGGCGTTGGTGTTGCTGCTGGTTGCGGCAGGCCTCGTTCCGGCTCAGGAGCAATCCGCCGCCACATCCGGAGGGGCAGTTCCGCCCGCCGGGGCAGCACCCAAAGTCGAAAAAATTGGCGACCACACCTACCGTCTGGGAGAAATCATCATTGATGCGGCGGAGAAAGCCGTCAGTCTGCCCGTTGAGGTCAACATGCGCGAGGGAGTTCTGGAGTATGTCCTGGTGGGCATGAAAGGGAAAGTCCATGAGAGTCTGCTCGTGACCAAGGCCAACCCCATGGAACTGGCCGTGGCCTTGAAGCTGTGCCGTTTCCAGGACGGTCTCGGTGATCTCCTGGATCCCATGCTGCCGCCGGAAGAGCGCCAAGGTCCCGCCGGAAAGGCCAAACGTGGATCGGAGGTCTCCCTCAGCGTCGATTGGCAAGCGGTCGATGGCAGCAAAGGTTCCTCGCCGGTCCATGCCTGGATCACCGACATCAAGAACAACAAACCCAGCCCGGAAGGTCTCTGGCATTACACCGGATCGCGGATCATCGAGGGGCATTTCCTGGCTGAAAGTGAAGGCTCATTCATTGCCCTTTATCTCGATCCCAATGCCCTCTTCAACTCCGCCCTGAGTGGAAATAACGACGATGAACGCTGGGGCACCCTGACGGAACAAATTCCGCCCCTTGGCACCAAAGCCACTCTCACGATCCGGCGCCTGTCGCACTGATTCTCCATCTCGGCAACCACCCCATTGACTTCACCCCGATCACCATGAAAGCCCCCTGTCTGCAGTCCCTCAGCGTCCTTTTGACGCTCCTCATCGTTCCCCATCTGCCGGCCCAGGACGCTCCCAAGCTCTCCTCTGCGGAACCGAACCTGTCGCTCAAAATGGAGATCGAACGGGCGATTGCAAAAGGCACCAAGTTTCTTCTCTCCCAGCAAAACGCCACAACCGGCGCTTGGAGCGATCCCGAAATCCCAGCATTCACCGCGCTGGCACTTTCCGCCATCCAAGGCGCTCCTGGTCGCGATCCCGGGGCAGTCCCGCCTGAGAATATCCGCAAAGGATACGCCTATCTCGTGAGCCACGCCCAGCCGGATGGTGGCATCTATGCAAAGGGCCTGGGAACTTACAACACTGCGCTTTCCCTCATGGCACTGATGCAATCCGGCGATCCGGCCCACATCCCCGTCATCACCGGAGCCCGTCGCTACCTTATCAGCATCCAGAATGATTTCGACACCAAGGGAGAATCCGACAATGTCCTCGACGGGGGCATCGGCTATGCCGGCAACCGCCCGCATTCGGACCTTTCGAACACCATGCTTTCCATGGAGGCACTTTATTATGCGAAGAAATTTCTCACCGACGTGGCCCCGCAGGAACTGCAAGCCACCGATCTCGACTGGGACGCCGCCATCAGCTTCGTCTCTCGCTGCCAGAACTCCGAAAAAACCGTCAAGGAACTCGGAGGCAAAACCGGACTGCGCAAGGAGGACGAAGGCGGTTTCGTCTATTTCCCCGGCGACACCAAGGCCGGTGAGGTTGAACTGCCAGACGGCAAGGTCGCTCTCCGGTCCTATGCCAGCATGACCTATGCCGGCATGCTGAGCTTCATTTACGCCGACATGTCGCCGGAAGATCCCCGGATCAAAGCGGCTTTGACTTGGCTGGGGGCCAATTACTCGCTGACGGAAAACCCCGGCATGGGAGCCCAAGGGTTGTTTTACTATTACAACACCATGGCCAAAGCCCTCGGCATCACCGGCATGAAAAAGCTGACCCTCGCCAATGGAGAAAAAATTCCGTGGGCGGAAAAGTTGGCCCTCCAGATTTTTGAGCAGCAACAGCAGGATGGTTCCTGGAAAAACGCAGGTTCCAATCGCTGGATGGAGGACAATCCAATCCTCGTCACCGCCTACAGCCTGCTCGCCCTGGAACACATCTACCGGACGCTTTAAACCAGCCCATTCCAGTGCTCCCGGGCGATCCGCGCTCCGGATGCTACGAACTTTACGCACGCGGAACCGCGCGGCCCTTAGTTTGAATCACGCTGGAATGCCGCGGACCGAGAGAACAGTTCTCCTCTTAAATCTCATCCGCCACAGTTTTTCCAGTCGTCAGAGACCTTCCTCCGTGATACGCGTGGGCCGTGCCTGATCCTTCCGTCGCCCGATCTCCCGGCCTCCCGGTGGTGGCCAGTTACTGCGCCACCTTCCTCGCAGCGGAAATGCGGCACATTTACCGCCAGATCACAGGACTCCACGCCTGCACGCCCGTAGTGCTGACGAACAAACGCCTTCATGCGGAGGAGTTTCCCTTCCCACCTGAACAGCTCGTCCTGCTGGCCCGTCCGCCAGCTCTGGTCCGGGAAGTCCGGCGTTTCTGGAACCGCCACGTCTCCCCTGGTCCGGTTCTCATCACCCGGAGGGAGGTCTCCGGGCTGGAACAGGTGCTGCGCGAACGCGAAGCTCGGCTCTTGCACGTCTATTTTGGCAACTCCGCCATGCAATTGCTTCCGTTGCTGGAATCCCGCACCCTCCCCTGCCCCGCCCTCGTGAGCTTTCATGGAGCTGATGCCGGGGTCTCGCTGGATTCACCAAGTTCCCGCCGGTTGGTGCAGCGTGTTTTTGACTCTAGCCGGCTCGTCCTGGCGCGATCCAATGCTCTCCTCCAGAATCTTGGGGAACTCGGCTGCCCACCGGAAAAGCTCCGCCTGCTCCGCACTGGACTGCCGTTGCAAGATTGGCCCCTCATCGGCCGCACGCCGCCTGCCGACGGCGCTTGGCATTTCGTCCAAGCCTGCCGTTTGATTGGAAAAAAAGGATTGGAAACTTCGCTCCAGGCATTGGCCATCATCCGGTCCCGCTGGCCGAAAGCCACTCTGGAAATCCTTGGGGAAGGCCCGCTCAGATCTCCGCTCGGTGACCTCGCCGCGCAGCTTGGACTTTCCCATGCTGTGCGTTTCGGAGGGTTCATTGATCAAACCGGACTCCGGGAAGCCTTTGCCCATGCGCACTTTGTGCTTCATCCGAGCCGGACCACGCCGGACGGCGATCGCGAGGGGGTGCCGAATGCTTTGCTGGAAGCCATGGCCACCGGTCTCCCCGCACTTGCCACGAGGCACGGTGGCATCCCGGAAGCCATGACCGATGGACAGGAAGGCCGCCTCGTGGCCGAAAATGATGCCGAGGGTTTGGCAGCGGCAGCTTTGGAGATCATGGCGGCACCGGACCAATGGAGTGCCATGGGACTGGCAGCCGCAGAAAGTGTCAGGACCGGCTTCGGCCAAATCGAACAGATCGCCTCGTTGGAAAGCCTCTACCGGGAGGCGATCGGAGACTGATGCCGTTCAGGCAGCAAAACTTTCCCCACAGGAACAGGTCACCACGGCATTGGGATTGGTGACTTTGAATCCGCCCTGCTGCAGATCATCACTCCAGTCAAGTTCCGAGCCGGTCACGAAAAGAGCACTTTTCGGATCGATGACGACTCGCACTGCGTTGGATTCGACCAGAATGTCGCGATTCGCCGGACCATCGACGAGATCCATCTTGTACTGCAGACCGGAGCAACCTCCGCCGACGACGGCGATGCGCAGTCCGCCCTGATCAAGTCGCCCTTGTTTCTTGAGGAGCGATCGGAGGCGCTCCGAGGCGCGATCCTGAACTTTGATCAGACTTTCGTTGCCAATTCTGAAGGAAATTTCTGCCACAAGGGCAAAGATGCCGCTTCCCGGGAGTTTGGCAAGCCCGGCTCCGCCTTACTTGGCAGCCCGCATCGCCATCACTCCGGGAGGCAGTCCGGGGAAGTTGTGGTAGGCACTGGCCACTCCACGCGCCGGCAAATCAAGACGCCCATGCGGTGCCGGCATGGAAGCATCGATCACCTGCAAGACCAGGGCGACGCCAGCGTAAAAAACACAGCGACTCCAACAACGATCCCTCGTGGACATTCCAAAATGACTCATAGATGAGCCATCATCTACCACAACGATCGGTAGATCGTCCAACGGAAATTCCTCAATTTTGCAAAAATTCCGAAATCTGCGACTCAATCCGCCTATTAAGTCAGATCGAACAGCGAAGTGACCGATTCGTCCTGATGAATGCGCCGGATCCCTTCAGCGAGCAGATCAGCAACGCTCAGCGTGACCACCTTTTCTCCAAAAGCAAACGGGGTACTGTTCGTGGAGATCAGTTCCTCAATGTCTGATTTAGCGAGACGCTCGCGGCCCAGATCACTGAGGACGGCATGGGAAACCCCTGCATAGATTTTTTGAGCCCCGTTTTTGCGCAGCAAACCAGCTGCGGCAGTGAGGGTGCCGGCGGACTCGGAAATGTCGTCCACCATGAGGACGTCCCGACCATCCACATCCCCAATGACATTGAGCGCCTCCACCACCGTGGCGCTGACCCGGTGTTTGGCCACGATGGCCAGCGGCGCATCCAAGGCTCGGGCGTAGGCATGGGCCATTTTCATGCCACCGACATCCGGTGACACCACCGTGATGTTGCGGTCGCGTCCCAGCTGACGCAGATACCGGATGAGCACAGGCAGGGCGTAGAGGTGATCGACGGGAATATCGAAAAAGCCCTGAATCTGCCCCGCATGAAGGTCCATCGTGAGAACCCGGTGCACCCCGGCGGCGACAAGAAGATTGGCGACCAGCTTGGCCGTGATGGGCACGCGGGGCTGGTCTTTGCGGTCCTGACGGGCATACCCGAAAAAGGGAATCACCGCCGTGATGCGCTCCGCACTGGCTCGGCGCGCCGCATCGACCATGATGAGCAATTCCATCAAATTCTGGTTCGTCGGCGGGCACGTCGGCTGCACGATATAGATGTCCCGCCCCCGGATGTTTTCATTGATTTTCACAAACGTCTCCCCGTCGGGAAATGTAGTGACAGTGGCATCCGACCGGGTAAGTCCCAATTGGGTGGCAATCTCGTCGGCAAGCGCAGGGTGGGCCGATCCGCTAAAAATTTTCAGTTCTTGCGACATGAGTGAAGGCAGGCAGTGGCGCATTAGTGAGCCCAATGCAACGGAAATGCCAGCAGAAACTGTCTTCTATTCAGGATTCATCGCTGCGCTCCCCAAAGAAACAAAAATTTGTGGAAAATTTTTAAAATTGAGCTTATTTTTAGAAGTCGTGAATAATGCCGTCATTTCTTCCCATTCCATTTCCCGGCGCCAAATCTTGGTGAATCTCCTGACGGTCACTGCGGGGGCCACTTTGCCATTCCGCACGGAGGCGGCCTTGTTCAACAACAAGTCCCGTCAGCCAGCCACCAGCCAGCCACCACTCAGTCCGGTCGAAGCCTTGCGCTTGCGCTGCCATGAAGTGGCCCGAATGGGTTTGCATTATCGTTTCGGCGGGGACACCCCCGAAGAGGGCGGATTGGACTGCTCCGGCTCGGTCCAGTATGTCCTCAAATCACTCGGATTGAACAACGTGCCGAGGACCTCCTATGCCCAATACAATTGGTTGAAATCCTCCGGCACGCTCCGCACCGTGGGGCTCTTCCTGCCTCCCGACAAAGCCATCCGCAACCTTCGTCCAGGCGATCTGGTGTTTTGGGGCAAAACCTACAACTCCGGACACAAAGTCTCGCACGTCATGATTTATCTTGGTCAAAACCCCCAGGACGGGAAACGCTACGTTTTCGGAGCCCGCAGTCAGAAAGTCAAGGGTGTCCTGGGATCGGAAGTCGATGTCTTCGAACTCCGTGGCACCGGCCATGGCAAGCTCATCGGGTATGGTCAGATTCCCGGCTTGGCCTGATTACCTCGCCAAAGGCAGCTCTCCATATAGTCCGAGCGCCAGCAAGGGATAGGCAGTGCCAGAGTAGGTGATGAAATGGTAAGTGTCTGTGTTCAGTGACCGGGTCCACCATCGGCCTGATTGCTGCTGATGGGAGCGCAACCAGTCGATGCCTCGTCGCAGCCGGGGATCGTCCGAAAGGACTCCGGCTTCATGCAGCGCAACCAGCGCCAATCCAGTTTGATGGCCGTCGCTTGAAGGATCGTCCGCCTCGGGTTCGGCCCGCAATTTCTCCGCCCGATTGCCCCGCCCCCAACTTTCCGGCCGGGCAAACGTCCGGATCGACCATCCCCCGTCCGCTCGCTGATGACCGAGAATCATCTCGATCAACTCCTGTTTCCTCGCCATGTCGACGATCCCGCTCATCCGGGTGGATGCGAGCAGCAGCAGTGTGGCCCCGTAGTCATGCGGCGGTTTCTGCTGCGTCAGGTAAGATTGGAGCCTCCCAAGCTGACGCTGATGGTTTTTCCCGGAAGCGGAGTCCAACCACCCCGGAGCAGAACCAGCGGCTCCGGCGGCCACGGTGGCGAGGTGCCATGCGTCCGATTCATAGGGCGGCCAGCAATCCAGCGACGCCCAACTCCCTTCCGGCAGCTGTAGACGGAACATCAATTCGAGTGCCGAAATGGTCTCCGGACTGAGGCCTTTCGTGACCGACCGATCCCATTCAGCAAGACCAGCCGCCAAGTAGATCGCCTGCGCTGGCTTGGTCCCTTTTTGCAGGCTGTCGGGCTGGGCGGCACGGAGTCGTTTCAATTCACCCACAAAAAAATCTCTCGCACCGGCATCCGGCATGCCCAGCCAGGGGGTCAACGGTGACCGCAACGTGAGGTAGGCCCCATTGGTATGGCAGGACACGCAGTTCTTTGACAGACTCCAGGCTTTGGAGCCATCGCTCAGATAACGGTCTGCCAAGGCCACGGAAACTTCCTTGCGGAGCGGTTCGGCGGGATCAGCTGCCGGGATGACGATGGTCCCGTCATCATATTGGGGCTTGCCCGGACCCGATGAGTCCGGCCCACCCAAAACCAAGAGGGGCATGGAAAGCGTGAAACCACACACATAAACCGCACCGGGAGTCATGGGCAGCATTGTGCCAAGAATCGGTCCCGGATGTAAAGCTCCCCGTCCCGCTTTGGCGCAAAGCCGTCCGGCCGGGCCACTTCTCCGCCTCATCAAAAAGGGGAGGTTGAATCCCTCCGGCGAACCCCTTACTGTAGACGCTCCGATGTCCAATAGCCTCCTCCCTTATGATCAACTTTGCCTTCGCGCCCGTGAGGTCCGCCTGATCCGGGATATGGGCAGCACCCTCGGTTGGGATCAAGAAACGTACCTGCCGCCGTCAGGGGTCGCCTGGAGGGCGGATCAACTGTCCTGGCTCGGCGCGGAGGCCCACCGCCGCTTCACCGCGCCAGAAGTCGGCGACTGGATCGCGGCCGCTGAGGCGGATCCCGCCAGGGCTGCGGAAAACGAAGCCGAAGCAGAACTGCACCAGGCCAATCTGCGGGAGTGGCGCCATGACTACGACCTCGCCACCCGCCTGCCGGTGGCCTTGGTGGAGGAGGCCGCCCAAGCCCAGGCCCATGCCAAGGAGGCCTGGGTGGCAGCCCGCCAATCCTCCGATTTTTCCCTTTTCGCACCCCATCTGGGCAAACTGATCGACATTTCCCGACGCAAAGCGGATTGTTGGGGATATGAGACCTGCGCCTACGACGCGCTCCTCAACACCTACGAGCGTGGCACCCGGTCTGACAAATTGGAAATTCTCTTCAACGATCTGAGGAAGGATTTGGTTCCGTTGGTGGCCGAAGCGACGAGCCATCCCCGCAGCCCGGAAGATCTTCTCGCAGGTCACTATGCCGTCGAGAAACAGCAAGCCTTCAACCGCGAAGTGGCTGAGGCCGTGGGCTTTGATTTTCAAGCCGGCCGGATCGACACCACGGTGCATCCCTTCTGCACGGATCTAGGCCCTTGTGACGTGCGCCTGACCACCCGGTATGATGAAAGCGACTTCCGCAGTTCGCTTTTCGGAGTGCTCCATGAGGCCGGTCACGGGCTCTATGAGCAAGGACTTCCGCCGGGATTCCGAGGTCAACCGGCTGGAGATTCGGTCTCGCTGGGTGTCCACGAATCCCAAAGCCGACTCTGGGAAAACCATGTCGGCCGCAGCCTTGCCTTTTGGGAAATTTGGTTACCCCGGGCCGCCGCCCACTTTCCGCACCTTTCCCGCCTGACGCCGCAAGCCATGTATCTCGCGGTCAACCACGCCAAGCGGTCCATGATCCGGGTGGAAGCCGACGAGGTGACCTACGATCTTCACATCATGCTCCGGTTCGAGATCGAACGCGGCATTTTCTCCGGCGATCTGACCGTGCAAGACATCCCCGGCGAGTGGAACGCCCGCTTCCACCAACTGATGGGCCTTGCGGTGCCTTCCGATTCCCAAGGCTGTCTTCAGGACATCCATTGGAGCCTCGGCGGCTTTGGGTATTTCCCCACCTATAGCCTCGGCAACCTGAATGCCGCCCACCTGTTTGCGGCGGCCCAGCGCCAGGACCCGGCCATCTCTCCCGCTTTGGCGCAGGGTGATTACGCCCCCCTGCTTGGCTGGCTGCGCACCCAGATTCACCAACAAGGGCGGCGCCACCTCCCGGGCGATCTCATCACCCGCGCGGCCGGAGCTCCCGTCTCCAGCGAGGCGATGCTGACGCACCTCCGCACCCGCTACCTGAGCTGAATAAACACCGCATGCCTTTCCGTCTTTCCATACTCATTCAAAGGACTGTCCCGAGAATCATCGCAGGATTTCTGATTCTGGCCGCTTCCGGATGCGGCCGGTCCGAGAAAGGTCAAAATAGGCCCAAGAAGCCGGCCCCTCCCGCAGCCAGCGAAACCACCCCGGAGAGCCTTTCCTTGTCGAAGCGCATCGCGGCCTTCACCGGAGCTCCCACCAAAATGGTCTGGGCGCGCTCGGCCGGCAGCGTAGCCGATGTCTATGCCAACTACACAAAGCTCCAACTCTGGGGAATTGACACCGCTGATGGCCTGGGAGAACGCCCCATCCTGAGCCCGACCGGCAATTATTCCCGCCCCATCATCACGCCCGATGGGAATTCGATCCTGTTCACCGACAAGAACACCACCCGTTTTGATGACGTCCGCAAGGATTTCGCCCCCGTGGTCTACCGCGTCGACTGGGATGGCACCCACATGGAAAAACTTGGATTGGGAAATGCGGTCGACGTCTGGCGGGATCCAGACACCAAGGTTGACTGGGTTTATGTCACCGACCTGCTTTCGACGGACCGGACAAGCCTTTTTGCCAGCAAACTGGAGCGCTTCCAACTTTTCGACCCGGACCACCGGGAACTCATTTGGGACAAGGGACAGCTCAGCATCGACAACATTCAGCTCTCCCGCGACGGGCACCTCGCGTCAGGTCTTTTCCCCTGGCCGCAATGCGGAGTGATGGACCTCTCCGCCAAGACGTGGCGAAAAAACCAGGAAGGCTGCTGGCCCTCGCTCGCACCGGACGACAGCGGGCTTTCCTGGGTGTTCGACGGGGCCCACAAAAACCTCGTGATGTTTGGTCCCGGCGGTCAGCGCCGTGGTCTTGTGTCCCTTGGTGGTGCTCCCCGCATCGGCAAGCATGAGACCTACCATCCCAGATGGAGCAACGATGTCCGGTTCCTCGCCATGACCGGCCCTTACGATGGAGCCACGATCGGGCAGGCGACCCGAGACGAGATCCAGACCTACATCGGGAAATTCAATCCCGGTTTTGACCAGATCGAAGCATGGATCCAGGTCACCAGCGGCCCGGGAGGAGCTTACTACCCCGACCTCTGGATCGAAGGAGGAGAGAACAATTCCATCGACCCCTCACTGGCGGCCCTCGAAGCGACCACCCCGCCCGGGGATGAAACCAACCCCGGACCTCCTTCCACCCAGCCCCCTTGGCTTCCGAACCGGGACGGCATCCTGTTTGCCTGGGAAAACCGGCGCGCCGACAACCGGGCCACGGACGCCCGCCCCTGCCACGTCGAAGCCGGAGAGATGGCCCGTTTCGGACGCTTTTTTGAGATGCTTTGTGACGGAGGCTATTTCGAGGCGGACCCAGACTCCAACGCGGTGGTCTCGGCCTATCTGTCAGCCACTCCGCCCTCTTTTTCCATCGAAGCGCTGGTCACCGCCTTCCAGAAAGAACAAAATGGCATGGTCATGTCCCACCCCATGTTCCAACTCATCCAAAGAGGAGGGTATTGGGTCTTTGCCACCCGGGTCCCCACGCCAACCGAAGTCGCGCTGGGCTCGGTCGATGCAGGTCAACCGATGCATTTTGCCGCCGTCTGGGACGGGGTGGAATGGCAGGCCTGGCGTGATGGACGAATCATGGGAATTTTCGCCTCGCTGAGTGCCGATTCATGGCAGGCCACCCGGGAAACCCTCACCTTCGGGGGCAAATGGCGGGGGTCCATCGAGTCGACGGCCATCCTTTCGCGGGCCTTTAATGAAGGCGAAATCGTCGAACAAGCCGGCCGCGCAAGAGCCCTCGTGGCAGCCCGCAAGCCGGTCCCGCGCATCCGTCTCCTGGGACGGCTCAAGGAAATGACCGCCGACCGGCCGGTGGAGGAGCTTGATGCCTACCGCAATGCCCTCCTCGCCTATCTCTATGACGTGGAAGAAGTCATCGAAGGCAAATACACGGAGCCGCAAGTGTCCGTGCTCCACTGGACCATCATGAACCGGGTGCCACTCGAAGGATTTCCCCGCCGTCCCGGTCAGGTCTATGAACTCATTCTCGAAGCGGTCACGGACCATCCAGAACTGGAATCGGAACGCAGTTGGAACGATCTTTTCGAAAACCTCCCTCTCTACCATGACGTTGCCACACCTCAATAAATTCCTTCCTGCCGCCCTGGGACTGCTCTCCTGCTCCGCCACCGCCCTCTGCCAGGACGGAGCCAAAGCCGATGCTTTTGCGGCCGCCGCAGGCAAACGCCTTGTCGATGGACAACCCAATGTCGCGGGGGACTCAGCGGAGTGGCTCTTTCTGGTCCGTGAACTGCGGCAGATTGCCTTGGGGAAATTCTGGGAAAAAGACTGGGCAACCACGGCCTCCAACAAAACGGATCCCACCGACCACATGGTGCAATTCCATGAACTGTGCAAATCCAAAGGCCTCGACCTGATCCTCGCCCCGGTTCCGGCCAAGGCGGTGGTTTACCCGGACAAGTTGGACAAGAGCTTCGCCGCCGGGGATGCTCCCTCCCTCAAGCCCTACCTGCAAAAACTGCGCGACGCGGGAATGACCGTGGTCGATCTGGAAGAGGCATTCCTCGCCCGCCGGACCGCCGGCGAAGACAAGCTCTATTGCGAACAGGATGCCCACTACTCCCCGCTGGCTTGCGAAATCGCGGCGGGACTCATCAAAAAAGAATTGGAAAGCCGCCCCTGGTTTGCCGAAGTGCCCAAGGTGGCCTACACCCGGAGCAAGGTGGAGAAATTGGAAATCACCGGTGACCAGGTCAAGGGCTCGGAATGGGAAGGGAAGCTTCCCACCGAAAAACTCGACGTGACCTACGTCACCGGTCCTTCCGGGACACCGGGGCAAAGTCCGGTCCTCCTGCTCGGCGACAGCCACACTCTGGTGTTTCACGAAGGGGCCGACATGCACTGCCAGAATGCGGGCCTGCTCGACCAACTCCAGTTGGAAGCGGGCTTCTCCATCGACCTGCTCGGAGTGCGCGGCTCCGGCATGATGCAGGCTCTCCGCCAACTCGCCTACAAGGCCATGAAGCCGGACTACTTGGCTCCCAAAAAAGCCCTTGTCTGGGTCTTCAGCACCAGAGAGTTCACCCAGTCGAGTGACAAACTCATCCGGATCCCCCTGGGGAAGGATGACAAAAAACCCTGACCCAACCTCTTCCGGATCATGAACCACCCATCTCCGATCCTTGCGCTGGCGGCAATCCTTTCCAGTGGATTCACCTCCTGCAGCATGAGCCAAAACAGCTCCTTTTTTGGCCTGCGCGGAAAGTCAGAACCGGCTTATGCCATGGAAGCACCTGCCCCTCCCCCGGGACCTGCGGCAGAAACCTCCCAGCCGTCTTTCCTGACCAAATTGAATCCACTGGCGAAGCGGGAAAAGCCACCGACGCCGGTTGACGAGGGTACCAAGCCCTCGATGTTGTCGAAACTGAACCCCTTGGCGAAGCGCGAAAAACCGGTGCAGCCGGCCGGACCTGAAGAGTCCATGGACACTGCTTCCAAGCCCTCCCTGCTTGCCAGATTGGCTCCGCCGCCCAAACGCGACATTCCCCCGTCTCCTCCGCCACCCGTGGCGGAGACCGCGCCCCCCGCAAAGCCCGTGGCCAAACCCGCCCCGAAAGCACCCTCCAAGACCACGAAGAGCGACCTCATGAGCTTGGCGGAACGGGAACTGGCCCGCCGCAAAAGCCAGCTCAAAGGAGGCGATGAAGCCGCCATGAAAGCCGCGGAACTTCTCCGATCGGGGGACTATGAAGGCGCCAAGAAAGCGTTTCTTGACGCCTACTCCAAGTCCAATCCCTGACCTGGAAGCTCAGTGGGAACCTTCGAGCCAGCCATTCAGTGAGGAATCCTCCAGAAAGCTGTCCGCCACACTGAAACGGTCGTCGGCGGCGAGGATGACCTCTTCGCCAGTCTTGGTGCGCAAGCGCAGATGCAATGGCCGTCGACCGGGGTGACGGCGGACCACTTCCCGGATGGTCATGAGATCACCGATCTGATCTCGTGAGCAGTCGAGTTCCAACACCACGGCCGGTTCGGGAACCACTTCCATCGCCTTGCCGCCCCGGAACCCGGAAATCAGCCGCAACCCGGAACCGTAGACCGGTTGCTCATCGGCCTGCAATGGCAGCAGATCCTGGGCATTGAGCTTGCGGTTCTCCCCGCGTTGATCCGCCTCAATCTTGGCCAACAGAACGACGGCATGACCTTTTTGAATCAGACTGCCCTTTTTGGCATAGGTGTCACTCCAGATCATGATCTCGGCCTGCCCACTGTAGTCCTCGATCAGCACCACGGCGAACGGCTTGCCATCACGGCGGGTGTACTTCACCTGGGCATCGGAAATGAGCCCGGCAAATTTGTAGGGCGTGGCTCCCGGCTTGAGAGTGTCGATCTCCGCGATGTTCTTGAACTTGCCTTTTTCCAAAGCGCTCTTGTATTTGTCCAACGGATGTCCGGTCACATAAAAACCGAGCAGTTCCTTTTCATTCTGCAGATATTCCTCGACTGACCATACCACCTGGTTTTCCGGGGCGACGGAGGAGGGAGCCGCGACGGCCATGAGCTCGTCCATGTCGAAAAGCGATATCTGCCCTGAAGCCCGGTCCCGGTGGGCGGCGCTCGATCCGGCGATGACCTGATCCACCCGGCTAAAGAGGGTGTCCCGCCGGTCGCCGGTCCAGTCGAAGGCCCCCGCCTTGATGAGACTTTCGAGAATCTTCCGGTTCACCACCTTGGTGTCGAGCCGGCCAGCGAAGTCTTCCAGTGAGGAGAAGGTGCCTTTTTCCTCGCGCTCCGCGATGGCCGCGGCCATCGCCGCTTCGCCGACATTCTTGATTCCGGCAAGCCCGAAACGGATCGCTTTGCCGCCGTCGGAGATTGTTTCCGGGGCGAACTTCAACGAGCTGCGGTTCACATCCGGCGCGAGAATGGGAATGCCCATCCGCTGGCACTCGGCGACGAAAACCGAAATCTTGTCGGTGTTGTTGATCTCATTGCTCAGCAAGGCGGCCATGAACTCGACCGGGTAGTTCGCCTTGAGATAGGCGGTGCGGTAACTGATGAGTCCATAGGCCGCGGAGTGGGACTTGTTGAATCCGTATCCGGCGAATTTTTCCAACAAATCGAAAATGTCGTTGGCCTGCTTTTCCGGAATGCCATTCACCCGGGAGCAGCCTTCGACGAAAATGGCGCGTTGCTTGGCCATTTCCTCGGGCTTCTTTTTCCCCATGGCTCGGCGCAGCATGTCGGCCTCCCCCAGCGAATAGCCCGCGAGGACGTTCGCGGCCCGCTGCACCTGTTCCTGGTAGATCAGCACCCCGTAGGTTTCCCGGCTCACTTCCTCGAGCAGCTTGTGGAGATACTGGACCTTGGTGCGGCCTTTCTTGCGGTCGATGTAGTCGGGAATCAGGTCCATCGGACCAGGCCGGTAGAGCGCGATGAGGGCGATGATGTCCTCGATGCAGTTGACATCGAACTGCCTGCACAGGTTCATCATGCCACCGGATTCCAACTGGAACACACCGATCGTTTCGCCGCGGTTGAGAAGGTCGAAAGTCTGCCGATCTTTGTATTCCCGGTCTTCCTCGATGGAATACTCAGGCCAGACCCGATGGATCAGATCCACCGCGTCCTGGATCACGGTCAGCGTTTTCAGCCCGAGGAAGTCCATCTTCAGCATTCCCAACTCGGTGAGCGGGGTCATCGCGAACTGGGTCACGACTTCGCCTTCCTTGCCCCGGGCGACCGGAACATAGTCCGTCAGGTCGCGGTCTCCGATCACGATGCCGGCGGCGTGGATGCCGGTGCCACGAGTCAGCCCTTCGAGGTAGGTCGCATACTGCCAGAGCTGCTGGCTTTGCTCGTTCTCCGTGAGTTCCGCCTGCAGTTCCTTGTTCTTCTTCCGGGCATCGGAGAGAGTGATGTTCAGCTCATTGGGAATCATCTTCGCCAGACGGTCGCCTTCACTGAAGCTCAGTCCCATAACCCGGCCGACATCGCGGACCACGCTCTTGGCCCCGAGGGTGCCGAAAGTGACGATGTGCGAGACGGCCTTTTCCCCGTACTTGCGTCGCACGTAATCAATGACCTGTGGCCGGCGGGTCTGGCAAAAGTCGATGTCGATATCAGGAGGCGAAACGCGCTCGGGATTGAGGAACCGTTCGAAAATCAGGCCGAACCGAATCGGACAGAGATCGGTGATTTCAAGACAGTAGGCGACCAGTGACCCCGCCGCCGAGCCACGGCCCGGCCCCACCGGCACGCCGTTGTCCTTGGCCCATTTCACGAAATCCCACGTGATGAGGAAGTAGGAGAGGAACCCCATGTTCGTCATCACTTTGACTTCGTAATCCAGCCGTTGCCGCAATTCCTCATCGGTGTGGGCGCGATCCCCGTAGCGTTTCTCCAATCCCTCGAAACAGACCCGGCGGAAGTAGTCCTCCCGCGAGGAGCCGTCCGGCGCTTCAAATTGCGGGTATTTCTCCGAACTTTTCGAGTCCAGCTTGATCTCGACATTGCACTTCTCGGCGATGGCCAACGTGTTCCGCAGGGCCTCCGGGGCATGCTTGAACAACGCCGTCATCTCCTGGGTGGTCTTGAAATAGACCTCCGGCGAGTAGCGCATTCGGTTCTCGTCAAGCAGCAGGGAGTTGGTCCCGATGCAGATCATGACGTCATGCGCCTCGTGGTCAGTTCGGTTCAAGAAATGCACGTCATTGGCCGCCACCAGACCAAGATCGAACTCCTTCGCAAATTCCATCAACTGGGCGTTGCAGAGATGCTGCTGCTCGAGGCCGTGGTCGTGCATCTCGAGATAGAAATTGTCCCGCCCATAAATGTCGATGAACTCCCCGATGCTGCGCCGGGCGGCATCCAGATTGCCCGCCTGGATGAACTGGTTGATTTCCCCCATGATGCACCCGCTCAGGGCGATGATGCCCTCCCGGTGCTCATGGAGGCACTCCTTGTCAACCCGCGGCTTGTAATACATGCCGTCAAGATGGCCCTTGCTGACCAGCTTCATCAGGTTCGACCATCCGGCATTTGAGGAAGCCAACAGCGTGAGATGGGAATTCCGCTTCTTCATTCCCGGCAGACCGTTGACCTGCCCCCCCTCGACCTCACCCTTCCGTTCCGTCATCCGGATCCCGGGTGGGGTCAAGTAGGCCTCGCAGCCGATGATAGGCTTGATCCCGGCGGATTTCGCCTCGAGATAGAAATCGATCGCCCCGAAGACATTGCCGTGGTCGGTCATCGCGACGGCGGGCATTTTGCTCCGCTGCGCCTTTTTCATCAGGTCATCGATCCGGACCGCCCCGTCGAGGAGCGAGTATTCCGTGTGCAAATGCAGGTGGATGAAAGGATCAGCGGCCATGGCGGGTCTGGGCCCGGCAACAGCAGGACAGGCTGCCGCCAGAACATTTATCTAGCCGAATCCAAACCCGGAGGCAAGCCCGGATGCGTTGTCGGGGTCTTCGGAGGATACGCCTGGGAGAGGAAAGCCTTATTCAAGATAGGCGCGCTGAAATTTGTAGGCCCACCAGAGCCCCACAATGCTGCCCACGGTGCTCCCGATGAAGGCGGCACCCATGCCCCAAAACTCGCCCAGATACCAACCGGCACCCCCCACAAGGGAGGAAATCAGCATATAGTAAAGACTGGTCATAATCGGCAGAGTTGTTGTTATGGAAATTATAACACATTCCACCTTCAGGTAAAGGAGGAATCGTTTGCGATGCCGCCCCGGCCGAACCCCCGGCGGCCTTGCTGCTTTACAAGAGGCGGTGGCTGGTGCAAGTAGTGCCCCTTTTTGATCACAATGCCGCGCGACACCTCGATCCAGAAAATCCTCCTCATCGGCTCCGGCCCCATCATCATTGGGCAGGGCTGCGAATTTGACTACTCGGGCGTTCAAGCCTGCAAGGCCCTGAAGGAGGAGGGCTACAAGGTGATCCTGGTGAACTCCAACCCGGCCACCATCATGACCGATCCAGAGTTCGCCGACCGCACCTATGTCGAACCCATCACTCCCGAAATGGTCGAAAAGATCATTGGCAAAGAAAAACCCGACGCGCTCCTCCCCACTCTGGGAGGCCAGACCGCTCTCAACACCGCGATGTCCCTCCACCGGGCCGGCATTCTGGAGAAACACGGCGTGCGCATGATCGGCGCGAAAC
The DNA here is from genome assembly GCA_024233005.1 of Akkermansiaceae bacterium. Classification (GTDB taxonomy): domain Bacteria; phylum Verrucomicrobiota; class Verrucomicrobiia; order Verrucomicrobiales; family DEV007; genus JACKQE01. Next base: position 42,583 of record JACKQE010000013.1, read on the forward strand.
CGGACGCGATCGAGAAAGGAGAAGACCGCCTGCTCTTCAAGGAAGCCATGATCAAAATCGGGCTCGATCTCCCGAAGTCGGGTGTCGCCCACACCATTGAGGAAGCCCGCATCATCGCCGAGGAGATCGGCACGATGCCGCTCATCATTCGCCCCGCCTACACGCTCGGCGGCACGGGCGGTGGCATCGCTTACAACAAGGAGGAGTTCGAAACCATCACCGCCCGCGGCCTCGATTTGTCACCGGTCTGCGAAGTGCTGATCGAGGAATCGCTGCTCGGCTGGAAGGAGTTCGAAATGGAGGTGATGCGAGACAAGGCGGACAACTGCGTCATCATCTGCTCCATCGAAAACCTCGACCCCATGGGCGTCCACACCGGCGATTCCATCACTGTCGCGCCGATCCAGACGCTCACCGACCGCGAGTACCAGATCATGCGCGATGCCTCCTTCGCCTGCATCCGCGAGATCGGCGTGGAAACCGGCGGATCGAACATCCAGTTCGCCATCCATCCCGACACGGGCCGCATGATTGTCATCGAGATGAACCCTCGCGTCAGTCGCAGTTCCGCGCTCGCGTCGAAGGCCACCGGCTTCCCCATCGCCAAGATCGCGGCCAAGCTCGCCGTCGGCTACACCCTCGATGAGCTGAAGAACGACATCACCCGCGAGACCCCCGCCAGCTTTGAGCCCACCATCGACTATGTCGTCACCAAGGTGCCGCGGTTCACCTTCGAGAAATTCCCCGGTTCCGACGAAACGCTGACCACTCAGATGAAGTCCGTCGGCGAAGCCATGGCGATCGGACGCACGTTCAAAGAATCGTTGCAGAAAGCCCTCCGCAGTTTGGAAATCAAACGCTTCGGCCTGATCGGCGACGGGGCCGATGTGGAGGTCGATGATGAGACTCTGACCACCAAGCTCAGTGTCCCGAATGCCGAGCGCATCTTTTTCCTTGGCCAGGCTTTTGCCAAAGGCTGGAGCGTGGACCGCATCTTCGCCCTGACGAAAATCGACCCCTGGTTCCTGCGGCAGATCGCCGAAATCGTCGAGGCGGAACAGCAGATCACCGGCAACACATCAGACCATCTCTTTTCCCTGATTCCCGCCGACCAGCTCAATGACGACAGCAAGGCCGCCGCGCTGCATGACTTCATGCGCCGCATGAAACGGCTCGGCTTCTCGGACCGTCAGCTCGCCGTGCAGTATGGCATCCCGGAGGCCCACCTGCGCGCGGGGCGGATCAAATACGGGGTGCGCCCCACCTACCGCCTCGTGGACACCTGCGCGGCGGAGTTCGAGGCCTTCACGCCTTACTACTACTCTACTTACGGCATTGAGGACGAAGTGCGCGACAATGACCGCCAGAAAGTGATCATCCTCGGAGGCGGCCCGAACCGCATCGGCCAGGGCATCGAGTTCGACTACTGCTGTGTCCATGCCAGCTTCGCCCTGCGCGAGCTGGGCTTCGAGACCATCATGGTCAATTCCAACCCCGAGACCGTCTCCACCGACTACGACACCTCCGACAAGCTCTACTTTGAGCCCCTCACGCTGGAGGACGTGCTCAACATCTACGAGCGCGAAAACCGCCACGACCAGGTGCTCGGCGTCATCGTCCAGTTCGGCGGCCAGACCCCGCTGAATCTCGCCAAAGGCCTCGAAGAAAATGGCGTCCGCATCATCGGCACCTCGCCGAAGAACATCGAGCTCGCCGAAGACCGCAAGATGTTCGCCAAGCTGCTCGACGATCTCGGTTTGCACCAGGCCCCCAGCGGCACCGCCACCTCGCTGGAGGAGGCTTTGGCCATCACTGCCCAGATCGGCTACCCCAGCCTCGTGCGCCCCAGCTTTGTGCTCGGCGGCCGCGCCATGCAGATCGTCTACAGCGACGCCGAACTCACCCACTACATGAAGAACGCCGTCGAGGCCACGCCCGACCGCCCCGTGCTCGTGGACCGCTTCCTCGAGGACGCCACCGAGGTCGATGTCGATTGCATCAGCGACGGCGAGACCACCGTCATCGGCGCCATCATGGAGCACATCGAAGAGGCCGGCATCCACTCCGGCGACAGCGCCTGCGTCATCCCGCCTTTCAGCCTCAGCGCCGCCATGCAGGACCGCATCCGCGACGCCGCCAAGAAGCTCGCCAAGGCCCTCAATGTCCGCGGCCTGATGAACATGCAGCTCGCCGTCAAAGGCGACGACTTGTATGTCATCGAGGTCAATCCCCGCGCCTCCCGCACCGCGCCCTTCGTCAGCAAAGCCATCGGCGTCCCGCTGCCGAAGCTCGCCGCCAAAATCATGGCCGGCAAGACCTTGAAGGAACTCGGCTTCACCGAGGAAGTCATTCCCTCGCACTACAGCGTCAAGGAAGCCGTCTTCCCCTTCAGCAAGTTCACCGGCGTGGACATTATCCTCGGCCCCGAAATGAAGAGCACCGGTGAAGTCATGGGCATCGACTACGACCTCGGCATGGCCTTCGCCAAGAGCCAGATGGCCGCCGGCGGCACCCTGCCCACGAAGGGCAACGTCTTCATCAGCGTCAAAGAAACCGACCGCCCCAACGTCGTCCGCATCGCCAAAGGCTACGCCGACCTCGGCTTCACCCTCTACGCCACCAGCGGCACCGGCGGCGTCATCAGCGAGGCTGGCATCCCCGTCAACATCCTCCCCAAACTCGCCAGCGGTCAGCGCCCCAACGTCATCGACCTGATGAAGAACAAGGACATGGCCATGGTCATTAACACCCCAAGCGGCAAAAATCCAAGAGAAGACGAAATCAAGATCCGCACCGCCGCCATGCAGAACCGCATCCCCATCATGACCACCCTCCGCGGTGCCGATGCCGCGCTGCGGGCGATCAAATCACTGCAAGGGAGTGAGGTGCAGGTGCGGGCGCTGCAGGAGTATCATCGATGAGAGATCTCCGACAAGCCCCTCGAACGCTTACAACTCAGGCCGGTAGATCCTGATAAAGCTTCGGAAAGTAGGATTCGAGCACATTGGCATCAAAGACCACGCTAAGCGCACCTTTCGGTGATGGTGTGCTTAGCAGGCCGGCATCGAGTGCATTACGGATGAGCTTGGTTCCGGTGGCGGGGCTGACTCCAGCGACGCGGGTAGCTGTGGTGCGGTCAATTTCACCGTCGATCAGGGCGGCCTTCAGTATGCGGGCTGTTTGCTCACGTTCCTTCAGGCTCCACAGAGGATAGGTGATATGCAGATGATTTCCCATTCGTGCCGCGAGTGTGTTTAGACCGAGCAGTGAGGCCATAAAGTCGATTTGATCTATCATGCAGCGCATGAAGAACAGGCAGAACTCCGCTAGACCTTTCTCGGAGAGATTGCCACGCCCGTCGGTGTCATTGAGCCTACCCTGATCAGCAGCACTCAGATGGGCGTAGTATTCGCTCTTCTGTCTCGCCAGTCCTCGAGAGATCGTCCAGAGACCGGCGCCATCTGCCTTGCAGCGGATCAGCCATGCCTGGGAGTGCAGACGTGCCACGCGCCCATTGCCATCGCCGAAAGGATGTATCCAAGCCAGACGCTGGTGAGCCGCCGCGAGAGCGACCAACTGGTTGGTGGCCAAGATGCGACCGCTGCCATAGAACTCATCGAACCTCCGCATGAAATCCGGCAGAGCGCCATGATGAGGCGGTTGGTGCCGCCCCACGTCGACCTCGAAATCGCGCAGCTTGCCGATGTCGATTTTGTATTTTGAGCCGTCGTGCCGTTCTCCATACTGAAGTTCTTCAGGCAATCGGCTGTAGAACTCGTGATGAAGCCAGCAAATGAAATCGGCACTTTGAATGCGGAGATCCGGCTCTTGTTCCAGCCGTGCGCGCATCAACTGCTCCACCGCGATATGCGCACTGGCCAGATGCTGGTTGGCGCGATTGACATCATTAACAGAAAAATCGTTCCGAAGTGCCCTCTCAATTTCTCGTGGGAAGGTTTTGTGGCCCTCAATCAAGTTGGAGTAATAACTGTTCATTTCATGCACCAGCGCCGCGATGCGCTGACGTGAAATGGGGGAAGGAATCATTTGGGTGAGTGCTTGAGAACGCCCGATGACCTCCATGGTTAATTCTGCCAGCTCGAACCGAGAGGCGCCCGGGAGAAGTGGCTCCATCGAGCTAGTTTGGGTGTATAACACAACTTCGTTCAAAGCAGTTTTAACAATAAAATTAAAGATGCGTTATTAGCCCCAGGATCATCGCTATCTTTGGTCTGGCGACGCCAGACCAAAGATAGCGATGATCCTGGGGCGTGTCAAGATGTATAATCACATCGATAAAATAACTTATTTCATGCCACAACACAAGCATCAGCAACGTTCATCCGCGAGGAGACGTCGAAAAGACGGGCCACAAACTGCCGCATTGGCAGCGGGGCGAGGTGGCGATCTTCGTCACTTTCCGATTCGCTGCCGCATGAACGTCTCGATGACTGGCTTCGCGCCCGTGAGGCCTTCCTCGCCGCGACTCCCTCCCCGACACGCTCCAAGGCTGGAAAGGCGTTTCGAGCCGTTTCATCCACAAATCCGGCCTCAGCGCCCTGAATCCCTTCTGGCAGCCCGATGACTTCGACCGCCTCATCCGCAGTCCCGAGCACTTCAGCACCGTGAAGGCCGACATTCACGAAAATCCGGCCAAAGCGGGCCTCAAATCGGGTTTCATCGTGTGGGAGCGAAGCTGATTGAAGGGAGTGGCGAAGCTGCGCAGCGAATCTCCGCGCTCCCTTCTCTCTCGTCTGACTCCAACACCTGGCCGGAATGAAGACCGCCATTTACTAACGGCTGGCACTCGGTAGATTTGTCTCGTCCTGCCCCTTGCATGAAGCTCCGCGTCCTCACTTCGTTTCTCATTGCCGTTACTCTCCTCGGATCATCCACCCGTGCCCTGGCTGAAGAGCCTTTGATCGGCGTGTTTGGGGAAAACTCCATGCAGCGCGTGCTCGACTATGAAGCGTGGCTGGGCCGGAAAGTCGATGTGATCCTCTGCACGGTCGATTTTCAGAAGTGGGAGAACTACCGCTATGCCGACTGGCTGAGCCAGACCGTGTATGGCGAGCGCGGCACGCGTCGCCTCGTGTATGACGTGCCGATCATCATCGAAGGGGCGAGCTATGCGGAGGCAAAAACTGGGGCCTACGAGGAGCATTGGCGCTGCCTCGCCGAGTCCATCGTGAGCAACAACCCTGGTGAGTTCGACATCGTCATCCGGCCCAGTCATGAGATGAATGGCGATTGGTTTCCCTGGTGTGTGGGTGGTTCACGTCAGGCGATGATTCCGAACTTCAGGCCTCCTGGCAGCGCTTTCACGCTGTCTTCCGCGGCGTGGCAGGCGGTGATCGCTTCCGTTTCTCTTTCTCCAGCAGTGAGGCGCAAGCGATCCACGCCCGATGTGGCCTGGCGACTCCCTACGTCGATCTCGTCGGCTACGATGTGTATTGGAAGCCCAAGACCATGGGCGGCGAAGGCTGGGAGACAGACGATCCCGAAGGAGGCGTGGGGAGGCGCACCTCACCTCATGGCTACAATGCCTGGAATCTCACGGGCATGCTCGCATTCGCCCAATCCAAAGGAAAACCCTTCCAGATCGATGAATGGGGTGCCTGGGGCCCGAATGCGGATGTCTTCATCGAGAGGATGTCGGCATTTTTAAAAGCGAACGACGTGCGCTCACACACCTACTGGAACTCCAACGCTGCCTACCCTGGCGAACTGCATCAGCGTGAGAAAGAGTGGCCCGCCACCACACAGGCCTTTCGCAAAAGCTTTGGCAAAGCTCCCTCCACGCCCTAATGGGCGGGAGCCGGTGTCAGCATCGGTTGCTGAAGAGAGCAACACTCACACCAGCCCATCTTGGCAAGACTGAACGCACTTCGTAAGCGTAGCAAAATTGTCCCCCTATTCAGGGGCGGTGCTGATCGGGTAAAGTTCGCGCATGCCCAGAAAACGTTCCGGCGCGCGTCAGCGCGTGGTTTGCCAAGATGTCCGCTTCGTGGAGGTGGAATTCCCCCGACCGGTCCAGCCCCGGTTGGTCGTCCAGTTCAGCGACGGACTCAGCCTGCTGGTTGAAAATGATCGCGCCGTCGGTCTGGCCGCCGAGTTCATCGTGGCCTTTCGCTCCCGCGAAAACCAATGCCGGAAAGGAGGTCGGCCATGATCGCCCTGGGCCGCTCGTCCATCAAGATCCACTTGGCGTTGGATCCTTGTGATATGCGCAAAAGCTTCAATGGGCTCTACGATATTGCCTGTCAGCACGTGGATGACAACCGGCTTTGGCGCGAGGCGATCTTCGTGTTTACCAACAAGCGACGCAACCGTATCAAGCTGCTGTATTTCGACGGGACGGGGCTTTGGGTGGCCGCCAAGCGATTGGAGAAAGGCACCTTCAGCTGGCCGAAACCCAGCGAACCCGGCCAGAAGCGCCTCAAGCTCGCGCCGGAGGCGCTTCAGATGGTGCTCGATGGAGTGGACCTGAGGGGAGCCACGCTCAAGCCATGGTATGAGCGGGCTGAATGATAAAAAAAACATGCCGGCTCGGTTAGATTGTTTTGGCAAGACGACCACCCATGAGTATCGTCAGGGTGATGCCGGAGAACGCGCCCATCGATCTTCAATTCCTGCTCGCTCGGATCGAGTAATTGGAAGCCGAGTTGGCGCGCAATGACCAGATCATCGCGGCGCTTCAGAAGCGGCTCTTTGGCTCGAGTTCCGAGAGGATCGATCCCGGACAACTGCAACTTGATCTCGACGGGGTGACGCTGGGAGCCGGAGCGAAGCGGAATAGAGGTAGGGATGGCGCATTGGATTGCGCCACCCCTCCCTCCGAACCGGACGGGCGGTTTTCCCGCATCCGGCTCTCCAGTCAGCGAGTGACTCGTCTTCGGAGATTGGCAGTTTCGTTCTTCTGGGCCTCTTCCAGGCAGAAGAGCCCCAGTTCACGGAAGTAGCGGTTGGGCCAGCGGAACCGGTCCGGCATCTGGGCCTTGCCCTTCCACCCGCGTCTTCGGCGCAGAATTGCTCGCAGTCGGTCACGCACCCATGAGTCCGTTCCCTTCAAACTTTGCGGTGTCGCTTGTTTAGACCCTTTGCCAAAATTTTCTGCCGTTAATCGCTGTGGGTGCGACAGACCGATTTGAGGGTTTCGGGTAGCGAGAGCAGTTGTTTGATCGACACCTCGAGTTTGTCCGCCAACTCTTCGGATCGTTTCGTCACAAAGCCCGCGAGGTAGTGGCTTTTGAGATGTTGCCAGAGTCGTTCGATAGGGTTGAAATCGGGACTGTAAGGTGGGAGATGGAGGGGCTTGATGTGATGCCAGTCAAGCGCCTTGGAGTGATGCCAACTGGCGTTGTCGACCACCAGCCAGATCGGCTTGCCTTGGTCGGGAACTTCTTCGGCCATGGTATCGAGGAAGGCCTGAAAGACTTCTGTATCATTGTGAGACACGATCAAGCTCACCAGTTGTCCGTCGCGGGGATTGACCGCGCCGACCACATTACAGCGGACATGTCCGCCGTAATAACCAATAGAGGGGTGCGATCCCCGCTTTACCCACTTTTGACGGGGACGAGGATCTCCCTCAAATCCCGCCTCGTCACCGAAAAAGACCTCACCGTCCTTGTTTTCAAGGAGCGCCAGAAGCTCGCTCGCAAAGGCTTCGCGCCTTTTTTCCCAGGCATCCCGATCGGGCGGCTCGGGCATGGGCCGCGGGACTTTGAGCTTGTCGTCGTGCTCGTGGAGGTAGCGCACCACCGTGCGATAGGAGAGATCGGCCACAAGATGGTCTTTGAGCCAGCCGCACAGTTTTTTGGCCGTCCAGTGGGTCTGATCGGCGAGAGCAGGGTCATCAACGACAGGCAGAATCTTTGTCTTGATCTCGTCATGTCCCAGAATCCGGGGACGGCCTGCACCGGGTCGGTGGATCAAACCGTCAATCCCGCACTCGTTGAAACGGGATACCCAAAACCGAAGCGTTCTTTCACTGGTGCGGCTATTGCGAACCACCAGTTCATAGGGAACCCCAATCATGAGCAGAGGCATCGCATTGAGCCGACAGAAACTCTTGTGATCGGGGCCGCAATCCATTGCCAGCTCCAACTCTTCAAGGGGGCAATTCTCTCGATTGGGGAGCTGGTGTGGACGCGCGATAGGTCACTTATGACAGGCGCAAGAAATAGTACAAGTGATTATTTCGAGTTTCGTCAAAAAATTTTGGCAAAGGGTCTAAATGATTTCATTCCTCTTCAATACCGCGGGAGTCTCGATTCTTGATCTCTCATTTCCTTACCCGTTTTGCTGCAACCCCAAGGCGACGGACCCAAGTTTCCGCGCTCCATTCTTGCCGCGTTCGTTATCCCGCCCTATAGAAGGCACATGCTCCTCACGCTCCCCCGCTGGTTCGACCTCCACACCCATTTCCGCCAAGGTCCGGCGATGGCTTCCTATGTCCAAGCCCATCTCGACATGGGTTGTGCCGGGGCCTTGGCGATGCCCAACACGCAGCCGCCGGTGGCCAGAGTTTCGGGGGCCGCTGAAGCGGATGGCTGGTCGATCGAGAGCTATGCGGCCGAACTGAGGGCGGCGGGAGGGGAAGCCTTTGAGCAGCTTATCGTGCCGCTCTACCTCACCCGTCAGACTACGGAAGCCATGATCCACGAGGGCGCGACCTCGGGGCTACTGCGGGCTTGCAAGTACTACCCGCCACATGGCACCACCAATGCGGAGCATGGCCTGCCGATGGACGACCTCATCGGCGGCGATGTTTTCCGGGCCATGGAGGAGCACCGCATCGTCCTCTGCATCCATGGCGAACAACACGGATTGAGTGGATCGGACTACCTCGATGCCCAGCAGAATGCGGAGACGCGATTCTACCGCGAGCGGATGCCGCGCCTGGTCGCGGCGCATCCCAACTTGCGCATCGTCTGCGAGCACATCACCACCCGAGTGGCGGCGGAGTTTGTGGCCGGCGCACCGGAGCCTATCGGCGCTACGATCACCCCCCAACACCTGCTCTACACGCTCGGGCATCTGATTCAGGGGCTGAAATACCATCTCTACTGCCTGCCCATCGTGAAGTTTCAGGACGATCGCGCGGCGCTGCGGCAGGCAGTGACGACCCTGGGCCAGACCAAGTTCTTTGCGGGCACCGACAGCGCTCCCCATACGACCAAGGCGACCGCCTGCGGCTGCGCCGCCGGTTGTTTCACGGGCGGTTGCGCCCCGCAACTCTATGCGATGGCCTTTGAAAAAGCGGGCGTCGATCTCGGAACCACGGATGGCCAAACACTCTTGGAACGCTTCCTCTGCCTCAACGGTCCGGCGTTCTATGACTTCCCGGCGTCAACCCGATGTTTTCAAATGGAGAAGGCGCGCTCCCAGTTTGCGGCTCTCGAGACTCCCGCAGGACCCGTGCCCCCTCTTCCCACCGGCATGGGTCTGGACCTGACGTGGCGGATCGTTCCATGAGCGCTGCGCTGCTCAGGGCAGTCTCGATTTTTTGACGACCCCCTGTTCGGGGGCTGCCCGTTTGACAATCCCCAATGCGCGCAGAACCATCTGCCCCAGAACAAAAACGCAGGATCCCAGATAGATCACGGTCAGCGAGGTCACCAAAGCACCGCCAAGGACGCTGAATTTCCAGTTGGCCACGACAAACAGCCGGAGTTTGGTCGACTTTGGATCCTTGAGGAAAGCCTCCGATTTCTCGATGACTGAATCCAGATTGAACGGCGTGACCGAAACGCGCTCTTCAGTCTCCACTCCCTTGATGACAAGAAACCCCTGATTTTCCGCCTGGACGTATTTGTCAGGCCGACCGGTCTTCCGGTGGCGCGTCACGGCCCCCTCCTGGCTATCCCTCCCGAAGCCAACCACTGGGTCGACGGTGGCGGTGCGATAGGGAATAATGAAGAAAAGACAGACCTCCGCCCGCGCTGTGACATGATCCCCCTGCCGCTGATAGGTGACCCAGGAAACCGGAGCCATCGCCGTCACGAACCCGGGGATCACGATACAGACGAGCCATCCCAGAAGTTGGGCGATGATCTTTCCGAGGAAGCTTGCTGGTTTAGGGTTTGGGGTCACCATGGCGAAATATGCCCGTCGGGAGATTGGTTTCCGCTTCCAAGGGGCGGCGCATGGTGGACGAAATTCTGGCAGGTGTAAACAGTCAACCTTGTCGGCTGAACAGGCCACCAATCAGACCCTCAGAGTGAGTGAAGCCCCCCTGATTGCTCTCCTGCCGCCACACCGATTTTTCACTTTTGTCGGCCACGGAACGGGCGGAAGGCGTCAATGAATCCCTCCAATCTCCGGGTACCTCAGATGTGACCATCGCCCCGTCCATGAAAATTTCCCAGGACTCACTCCACCGAAAAGCGGAACACTGTCGTCTCATGCAAAGGAGTGCCGGGACGGACCAACGTGCTGGGAAACTCCGGCCGGTTCGGACTGTCGGGGAAATGCTGGGTCTCAAGGCAGATCGCGTGATGCCGCCCATAGGCATGGCCATTCCACCGGTACTGATCGGTCAGATAGTTGGCCGTATAGACCTGGACCCCGGGCTGGGTGGTCAGGACCTCCATGATTCTCCCACTGCCCGGGTCACGAAGCCGGGCACAAGCTTTGAGCCGATCAGCGCCGGATGGAGCGTCAAGCACGTAGCAGTGGTCGTAGCCCCCGTCCGGCACCTCCGCAAGGCGGGCGCCGATGCGCCGGGTCTGGAGGAAGTCAAAGGGAGTTCCGGTCACAGGCAGGCGTCTTCCGGTGGGGATTTTCCGACCATCGACCTCGAGAATCTCGCGGGCGTTGACGGATAATTCCTGCCCAAGCACATCGCCCGAACCGGCACCGGCGAGGTTCCAGTAGGCGTGGTTGGTCAGATTGACGTGAGTGGCCCGGTCGGTGGTGGCTTCATAGTCGATCCGCAGAGCGTTCCCGGGAGTCACCGTGTAGGTGACATTCACGGTGAGGTTTCCCGGGTAACCTTCCTGCCCCGCGGGACTGGCATGGGAGAACCTGACACCGACCGAACCATCGGGGGCCGGCTCAACAGTGCGGGCTTCCCACAGCCGCGTCGCGAAGCCTTCCTTGCCCCCGTGGATGTGGACTCCGGTTTTGGAATTCACGGTGGCCAAAGCATGACGCACCCCGTCGATGGTAAATCCGCCGCGGTCAATCCGGTTGGCGTAGCGCCCCACGACGGATCCAAACAAGGGATGCCCGGCGAGGTAATCGTCAAAGGTACCCAGCCGCAGAGTCACGGTGTCCCTCTGCCCCTTCCGATCGGGCGTCTCCACCGAGACGAGGGTGGCTCCGTAGGTCATGACCGAAGCCGTCAGGCCCCGTCCATTGTCCAGTAGGTAAAGCCGCACCGGCCGGCCATCGGGCATTGTCCCAAAGTCCTCGCCTCGGACCGACCCGTGGAGGATGAGATCTTTGGAGACGATCGGTTGCCTCGGAGCTTTTTCCTCCGCCACCAGCACTCCCCCCAGCGCGGGGATCAACCACAAAAGGGACAGGGAAGGTTTCATGGATGGGCCGGTCCCGGCCAGCAAGGGCGTTCCTGTCAGGCTGCCGGCTCCGCCAGAGTGCCGGGCGTGGCCAGGGCCTGGGTGGGAACCTCGGAGAGCAGGGCCTCCACAACCTGCCGGGTCGAAAGACCGTCAATGCGGGCATGGTATTCGAGAATGATGCGGTGTTGCAGGACTGGTATGGCGACCGCCTTCACATCCTCGAAACTGGCATTGATGCGTCCCTGGATCAAGGCCCGCGCTTTGGAGGCGGCAGCCAGGCTCAAGGCGGCCCGCGGACTGGCCCCGAACTTGATGCCTTGCGCGGTCCGGCTTTGCCCGGGATGCGTGCCATCGACAAGACGAGCGATGTAGTTGGCCACCACGTCAGGCAGGTAGATGTGGCGCACCGTGTTGGTGATCTCCTCCAGCGTGGCCGCATCCATCACCGCATCGACGCGGGGCTCAATGCCCAGTTCCCGGTGCTTCACGATCTGCTCCAGGGTTTCCGCGCTGTTGCGGCGCACCTCCAGTTTAAAGAGGAACCGGTCCAACTGGGCTTCAGGCAACGGGTAGGTGCCTTCCAATTCGATGGGGTTTTGGGTGGCGAGGACGAAGAACGGATTGGGCAGGACATGCGTTTCCCCGAGCACGGTAACACGGCGCTCCTGCATGGCTTCGAGCAGGGCGGATTGCGTCTTGGGCGAGGCGCGGTTGATTTCATCGGCCAACACAATGTTGGCAAAAAGCGGTCCGGGCTGAAAGACAAACTGACGGCCGCTGGAGGTCTCCTGGAGCACCGGATTCCCGGTGATGTCGCCCGGAAGCAAGTCCGGAGTGAACTGGATTCGTTTGGTTTCCAATTGCAGGGATTTGGCGAGCCCTTTGACCAGCTCCGTTTTACCAAGACCGGGAAGGCCCTCCAGCAGGAGATGCCCCCGGGCGAGCAACCCGATCAGAACGAGATCGATGAGTTCGGTCTGGCCGAACAGCACCCCACCCAGTGAGTCCCGCAATTTCCGGATGGCTTCGGCGTGTTTCTGGATCTGGGCTTCGTTCGCAGGCATGGAGGTGGATGGGGATTCCTGATATGGATGGACAGGAAAGGCTGGACAGTCAATCACAATCCAAAATCAGTATCGGAGGCAGGGGTTTCCGGCGGGAGGGAAGGGTCCAGCGAGCCCCGCCACACACACCCCGGGCTGGCCAAGCGTTTCAGAATCCGCACCGTCCACGATTCCCAAAAAAAGCTTGCTGATTTCCACGACCATATCCAAACTGATCCCACACGTTTTCTCATGCGCCATCCATTGCCCTTACCATTCCTGTTGATCCTGGCTTGCTCACTGATGGTCTCCAGGGCCAGATCCGAGGAGCGGGATTGGACCAGTGCCGATGGTCGCAAAGTAAAAGGCGAAATCACCTCCTTCGAGGACGATCAGGTCACTTTAAAAACCGCTCGTGGCGATTTCAAATTTCCCCTCAGCAAGCTGAGTGAAGCCGATCAAACGTTCGCCCGGGAATGGGATGCCGCCCGGATGAAAAAAGCCGCCGCAGGGGAGGATCCCAAACAACCGGCGGGCCCCCGTGGCGGGGTGCTGGGTGACTTCTCCAATCTCAAGCTCGGCGTCTGGCCCACTTCGGCGTCCGCCCAAATGGAGGAGGGCAGCATCAAGGTGGTGAAGGAGGACAAGGAGGCCGGGGAATACATCTACCACACCCCGCACTTCGAATTCATCAGCCCGCTTCGGCTTTCCACCAGCGTGGTCCGTGAGTTTGCCGGCATTTTCGAGGCGACTTACGAGTTCATGAAAATCATCCCGATCGGACTCGACCCCAAACCGAGCACGAACGGTTTCTACCAGACGAAGTTGTTCGAAACCAAGGAGGCCTACTACAGCGACGGGGGCATGCCCGGGTCCGGAGGCATGCACAGTTCCAGCTGGCGCGGGCTTGAGATCCTCTCCAGCCTGATCCGGGTGCCCTTGGAAAATCTCGGCGTGGAATACACCGGGGTGCGCTACATCGTGGACCACAAAAAACAGAGCGACACTCTGACCCATGAGATCGCCCATCAGCTCACCGGACGTTGGCTTATCGTGACCCCGGTCTGGTTCAAGGAAGGCCTCGCGGAGACCGTGTCCTCGCAAAAATACGACAATGGGACCTTCCGGCTGACCCGGATGGAGAAAGGCATCACGGATCAATTGGCCAAGCGGAACCAGTCGGACCGCGAGTTTTCCATGGTGCCACTGGAAAAGCTCATGACGATGAGCAGTGAGGAATGGGCGGCCGCCCTCGGAGGCAGCGGGCAAATGGCAGGGAAAAACTACCAGTCGGCGAATTTCCTGTTCTACTATTTCCTCAAGCTGGAAGGAGCCGGGGACGGGGCCCGGCTCGTCAACTACATGAAGGCACTTTCGGAGGGGAAGGCCGAACCGGAGGCCAGTAAGGAGATTCTCCTCGAAGGCCGCAGTTATGAGGATCTCCAGACCGATGTGGCCCAGAAATGGAGGAACCAGATCAAGTTGAAATTTGAGTAACCGGGGAACCGGGGGCCTTGGATCCCCAGCAATGGGACCCCGCCCCACCGCAACCTTGCTCTTGCGCTGGGGCCAGGTCCATGCTCCCGTGCGCCGTTTGTCCCGCCCCTCCACCCCACTTTCCCTGTTTTGTCACCATCCGTGAACGCCCTCCTCGCCTTGGAAGATGGCACGGTCTATGAAGGCCGCGCCTTCGGTGCGCCCACCACGCGCGCCGGAGAGATCTGTTTCAACACCTCAATGTCCGGCTACCAGGAGGTGCTGACCGATCCGTCCTACCGGGGACAGATCGTGTCCATGACCTATCCGTTGATCGGCAATTACGGGATCAATCCCTTCGATGACGAAAGCGCCGGGGTCCACGTCCGGGGATTTGTCGTCGAGGAACACTGCCCTGTTCCCAGCAATTGGCGTTCCACGGAATCCTTGGACAAATACCTGCAACGCCATGGGGTTCCGGGCATCGAAGGCATCGACACGCGGGCCCTGACCAAGCGCCTCCGTGTCGCCGGAGCCATGCGCTCGGTGCTCTGCAATGACGGTTCGCTGAATGCCGCTCAGGCGGTCGAATTGGCGCGGCAAGCCCCGCCAATGGAAGGTTCAGATTTTGTCCGGGAAGTGACCACTCCAGAGGGATACCACTGGGATCCCGAGGGCTCAGAAAGCCGTGCCTGGACAATCCCCAACAGCTACGATGCCGCGATGGGCCGGCCCCGCAGCCAGGACGAGGCCGGCCAGTGCTGCATCCCGCTTCCGGACGTCCGCTACCGGGTCGTGGCCTACGATTTCGGCATCAAGCGCAACATTCTGCGCCGTCTCCGGCAGCAGGGATTCGACGTCGAGGTGGTCAATGCCCGAACCACCGCCGAAGCAGTCCTCGCCCGCAATCCCGATGGCGTCTTCCTCTCCAATGGCCCGGGCGATCCGGCGGCACTGGACTATGTGCACCGCGAGGTGCGTGCCCTGCTGGGAAAAAAGCCGATTTTCGCGATCTGCCTCGGACACCAGATGCTCGGCCATGCCTTCGGTGGCAGGACCTTCAAACTGAAATTCGGCCATCGCGGGGGCAACCAGCCGGTCAAAGACCTGAGGAGTGGCAAGGTCGCCATCACTTCCCAAAACCATGGATTCGCGGTGGATGCCGACTCGTTGCCGAAAGAAATCGAAGTGACTCACATCAACCTCAACGATGGGACCGTGGAGGGACTCCGGCACCGGGATGCCCCGGTATTCAGCGTGCAGTACCACCCCGAAGCCGCCCCCGGCCCCAACGATGCCACTTATTTTTTCGAGGAATTCGCCAATCTGATTGAAGAATCCCGCTGATTTCCGCTACAATATTCCCCATGTCCAAGCTCATCATCCACATTCCCGATGTCGCGCCGCTGAAATTCGGATTCGAAGGCCGTGAAGTCGTCTCCATCGGCCGTGCCGAAGACAACGACATTGTCATTCCACATCACTCAGTGTCAGGACATCACGCCAAGCTCGCCATCTCGGGCGATGTCTACCAGTTGACCGACCTCGGATCCACCAATGGCACCTTCGTCGACGGATCAAAGACCGATGAGTCCCTCCTGGTGGGAGGTGAGCGGATCCGCTTTGGTCACATCGAAGCAGATTACGAAGCCGCGGAACCAGCATTCGGGCATGAAGAACCAGCCGCCACTGAAGGATCGGGAGAGCCCGATTTCGAAGGCATGGGTTTCCAAAGCAGCATCATGGGCCAACCGGCCGAAAAGTCAGTGCGCCCTCCCAATTTCGTCAACTTGGCCCCTGTCAAACCGCCGGAAAAGAAACACCCCCTCGGCGTGATCGCCGGCGCCCTTGGAGTGCTCGGATTCCTCACCATTGGAGCCCTCGCGGCTCTCTCCGCAATCCTGAAAATCGAGTAATCCGCGACGCCACCGTTCCCGGGATCCGACCGCGCATTACCCCCCGGCGCCGGCAGAAATGCGGATGCCGATTGCCTGGACGCTTCTGGCGCGGTAATGTCCCCGCCTTTGTCCCCAGACACGCCCCCCTCCCATTCATCCTTACGCAGCAGAAAGAACCGCTTACATGTCGAACATCGTGATCGCAGGCGCCCAGTGGGGCGACGAAGGCAAAGGCAAAATCGTGGACTGGCTCACGGAGCGCACGGACATCGTGGTCCGCGCCCAAGGCGGGAACAATGCCGGACACACAGTCATTTCGGAAGGCGTAAAATACATTCTCCATCTCATCCCCTCCGGCATTCTCTGGCCCGGAAAGCAGTGTGTCATCGGCAATGGGGTCGTGCTCGATCCGGTCGCCCTCCTCGGAGAGATCACCGGTCTGCGGGCCCAGGGGATCGACATCACGCCGGAAAATCTGCTCATCAGCGACCGGGCCCACCTTGTCCTGCCCTACCACCGTTCTCTCGACGCCCGTCAGGAAAGTTCCCTGGGGGACCGCAAAATCGGCACCACCAAGCGCGGCATCGGTCCGGCCTACGCCGACAAGATCGAGCGCACCGGCCTCCGGGTCCACGACCTCTATCGCCCCGACCATTTCGCCGCCGTCCTCTCCGCCAAAATTGCGGAGGCCAATGTCCTGCTCGAAGGGGCCGGGGAGCCTCTCCTGGATGCCGAAGTCATCGGTCGGGAAGTGCTCGCCGCCGCGGAAGAACTCGCCCCGCACATCGCCGACACCGTCCCCTGGCTCCATGCCCGGCTCGCGGAGGGCAAGAGCCTGCTGTTCGAAGGCGCTCAGGGCACCTACCTCGACGTCGACCACGGCACCTACCCTTTTGTCACCTCCTCCAACACCACCTCCGGCGGCGCCTGCACCGGCTCCGGAGTGCCCCCCCAGCGGATCGACAAAGTCATCGGAGTCTCCAAGGCCTACACCACCCGCGTCGGAGAGGGGCCTTTCCCGACGGAAAACGACGCCCTCGGCGACCGTCTCCATGCGATGGGCCGCGAATTCGGGGCCACCACCGGTCGGGAACGCCGCTGCGGTTGGCTTGACCTGCCCCTGCTGCGCTACGCCACGATGGTCAACGGGATCGACGAACTGGCGGTGACCAATCTCGACGGACTCGATCAGTTGGAGGAAATCCCGGTCTGTGTGTCCTATTCCCTTGATGGACGCCAACTCGACGTGCCACCGGCCTCTCCGGCCGACATGACCAGGGTCGAGCCGGTGTTCACCACGCTGCCGGGCTGGCTGACCGACATCTCGGCCTGCCAGAAATACAGCGACTTGCCTGTCGCCGCCCGCAGTTACCTCGACTTCATTTCGGAGCGTATCGGAGCCCGCATCACGCTGGTGGGAGTGGGACCGGCCCGCGATCAGACGCTGGTCAATCCGGCGTGACCGGCCTTCCGGCGGTGCGGAGCCGTGCGATGTCCCCTGATCCGCCAAGGGTACCCCAGCCCGATCCGATTTGTTCAGATCCATGAATGTGCGGCCGCGGTCGAGCAGGAACTGCGGCCGCCCACTGTGATCCGGAAAAGTGGTCGCGGGATCGAGCCCCCACTCATGGTAAGTCGTCGCCAGCACGTCCTGCGGCGTGTCGCCTTTGCAAGGCGGAACCTCCTTCAGCCGGAAGGAGGCTCTCACGGGCCATCCTTTTGGCAGGCTTTGGAAGAGGATGAGGCAGGGACGTTGCGGGAGACCTGGTAGTGGAACCGCCCGAAAACGTCAATGCATCCGGCTCGTCTTCATGGCGTTTAGAGAGAACGTGCGGCGACAGAGTTTCCCACTTCTTTGGATGGCTTGAATGCGGAGAAGGTTCCTTTAACACGACCTTGATCCTCCGCCTCAGATCGGGTATGGCTGTGGTCCACCTCAGGATGAATCTGGCGTCTCCGGCCCTGCTTAGGCTCAGGAAGTGTGGCACGGCGGCCCCCGGGGAAACGGTGGCCCCGTCCTCGTGAAAATTTCCCTCCCGACCCCATCGCCACCTTCTCCTCCCCATGCGATTCCCTGCTGCCGCTTTGCTGATGCTGGCGATGCTCCCGGCGACCGGAGCTTTCGCGGCCGACTGGCCGATGTGGCGCTGCGACAGCACCCGCAGTGCCGCCTCGCCGGAAAGCCTGCCTGAGACCCTGCACCTGCAATGGGAACGGGTTTACACCCCCCGGGAACCGGTGTGGGACGATCCGCTCAACCACGACCTGATGACCTATGACCGGATCTTTGAACCGGTGGTGTTGGGGGACAAGCTCTTCCTTGGCTTCAATGACAGTGACAAGGTGGTCGCAGTGGATCTGGAGACGGGCCGGGAAGTGTGGACTTCCTATGCCGATGGCCCGGTGCGCCTCCCTCCGGTCGGATGGAACGGGAAAGTCTATTTTGCGAGCGATGATGGCCGCCTCCACTGCGTGCGGGCAGAGGATGGCAAGCCGGTCTGGACCTTCGACGGCGCCCCCTTCGGGCGCAAGGTCCTGGGAAACCGTCGACTCATTTCAGCCTGGCCGGCCCGCGGGGGCCCGGTGGTGCGCGATGGCCGGATTTAC
Source organism: Akkermansiaceae bacterium (assembly GCA_024233005.1). GTDB lineage: Bacteria > Verrucomicrobiota > Verrucomicrobiia > Verrucomicrobiales > DEV007 > JACKQE01. The sequence continues at coordinate 61,135 of JACKQE010000013.1, forward strand.
TTCTCGGCAGGCATCTGGCCTTTCATGGGCACCTTCCTCTATGCGCTGGATGCGGAGACCGGCAGCACCGTCTGGGTGAATGATTCCACCGGTTCTGACTTCATCAAGCAGCCCCACAGCGCGCCATCCTTTGCCGGAGTGGCCCCGCAGGGCGCCCTCGTGGCCACGGAGGACACCCTCCTGGTGCCGGGAGGCCGCTCCGTGCCGGCGGCGTTCGACAGGGCCACGGGAGTGCTCCGTTACTTCCACCTCAATGACGGCGGCAAGGGCAACGGCGGTTCCTTTGTCATTTCGGGGGAGACCTATTTTTACGTGCACACCCGGGACCGGGGAGTTCGCGTCTATGATTTGAAAACCGGCACCCAGGGCCGTTCCACCATGAACGAGCCCGTCATCACCCAGGAGCGTCTCTACACCTCCGCAGTCTCAGACACCGCCGGGCCTGTGATCCGTGCGATGGGGACGAGTGAGAAGATCTACTGGGAACTGCCGGCGGACGGCTCGGGCGACCTGATCAAGGCGGGGCACCATCTCTATGCCGCCGGAAAGGACCGTCTCAGCGCCATTGCTCTGCCCGTCACCGACAAGGAGCCACCGCAGGTGACCTGGTCCGTGCCTGTGAAGGGAACGGTCCAGCGACTGCTCGCGGCTCAGGGGAAACTCATCGCGGTGACCCTCGATGGACGCATTCTGGCCTATGGCGGCGGAACGTCCAAGGGATCCATGAAGAACCCGAAAGCGGCGCCGATCCCTCCCCCCGCAGAAGCGGTGGCCAAGGCGCGGACACTGCTGGATAGACTCGACGACCGGGCCGGCCAGGGACTGGTTTTTGGGAGCGATGATCGTGCCTTGATCGATGCTCTGCTCACGGAATCCGACATGCGATTCGACGTTATCGAATCCGATCCAACGAAAATCGAGACCCTCCGCCGCCACTACGAGGCCCTCGGTCTCTATGGCTCGCGCCTCACGGTGCATCCGGGAGATCCGGTCACCTTCCAAGCGCCGCCCTACATCGCCCATCTGGTGGTGATGACCGGACCGGTAAAAGATCCGGCCCGGCTCCGGGCCGCCCATTCCTCCGTGCGGCCGTATGGCGGCATCCTCTGCCTGAACGGTCCTCCGGTCACGGTGCGATCAGAGGACTTCGAAAACAGCAGGATTGTCGACAGCGATGGCCTCCGGCTCATCATCCGGGAGGGAGCCCTCCCCGGTGCGGCGGACTGGACGCACCAATACGGTGACATCGGCAACACCGTGAAGTCCGACGACACCCGGGTCCGAGCGCCGTTGGGAGTGCTGTGGTTCGGCGGCAATTCCAATCTCGAGGTGCTGCCCCGCCATGGCCACGGCCCGCCCGAACAGGTCGTGGGAGGACGGCTTTACATTGAGGGCATGAACAGCCTGACGGCGCGCGATGTCTACACCGGCCGCCGCCTTTGGCAGCATGACTTCGGTGATCTTGGGACCTTCGGCATCTACTACAATGAAACCTATGAGGAGGCCCCCTTGAGCACGGCTTACAATCAAAAACACATTCCCGGGGCGAATGGTCGTGGCACGAATTTCGTCGCCACCGCGGATGCGGTCCATGTCGCGGTGGGCGGTGAATGCCGCACGCTCGACGCCGTCACTGGCCAGCTGACCGGCACGATCCACCTCCGGGAAGATCCCAAGGATCCCGCACAATGGGGTTTCATTGGGGTGATCGGGGATCTTCTGATCGGTGGAGACGACTTCTCGCAGGCGAGCCTGCGTCTCGGCGGGGCCAAAAGCCGCGAGGCAACCACCATCGAGGACTATTCGGCCAGCAATGGACTTGCTGTCTTCAACCGGCATGACGGGCGGCTGCTCTGGCGGGCGAAAGCGCGCTATGGATTCCTCCACAACGGCATCGTTGCCGGGGGGGGCCTGATCTATTGCCTCGACAAGCTCACTTCCCATGGCGAAGACCTGCTCCGGCGCCGGGGGACGGACCTTCCCGCAGATTACCGCATCGTGGCCTTTGATGCCCTCACCGGGCAGGAAAAGTGGCAGGTGCAAAACGATCTCTTCGGCACTTGGTTGGGGTATTCAGCGAAGCACGATGTGCTGATCCAGGCCGGGGCCAGCGCCAAAGACCGCCTGGCTTCCGAAACCGGAGCCGGCATGGCGGCATACCAGGGGAAGTCAGGCTCCCGGCTCTGGCAGGACTTGAAGCGATCCTACACTGGCCCCTGCATCCTGCACCATGGCAGCATCTTTACCGGCGCAAATTCCTACGCCAACTCCGGCGGGGTGTTCGATCTCCTCACCGGCCAACCCCGGCTGGTGGCCAATCCCCTCACCGGCAGGAATGAACCGCTGCGACTGAACCGCACCTATGGCTGCAACACCATCATCGCCAGCGAGCACCTCCTGACCTACCGATCCGGAGCGGCGGGCTATTACGACCTGGACACGATGAGCGGCACCGGGAACCTCGGCGGATTCAAGTCCGGGTGCACTTCGAATCTCGTGGTCGCCAATGGCGTGCTCAACGCGCCGGACTACACCCGCACCTGCAGTTGCGCCTATCAAAACCAGACGTCCCTTGCCCTGATCCACATGCCCGAGATGGAGATGTGGACTTACAGCCAGTTCGGCATCGACGGCAACCAGGGAGACCGTGTGCTGCGGGCCGGCATCAATTTTGGCGCCCCCGGCAGCCGCCGCGCTCCCGATGGCACTCTCTGGCTGGAACATCCCGCCAGCAGCGACGGCAACTCACCCCGTATCGGCGTGGAAGGCCCCGCCATCCCCGCGACGTACTACCAGCGCCACAGCAGCCGCGTCAAGGATGGTGGCTCCGGAACCTCCTGGATCGGTGCTTCCGGCATGGCCGGTGCGGGTGAGATCATCATCACGCCCTCGTTGCGTCGTCCCCTGCCCTGGCAGGACACCAAGTCCACGCCAGCCGCTGCCCCGCCTCGGCAGGAGGCGCTGTTGAAGGTAGATTTCCCTCCCCTCCCCCACACGATTAGGCTCTATTTCAGCGAACCGGAGACTCTGCCGCCCGGTTCCCGCCGCTTCGAAGTCCGCCTCCAAGGCAAAACAGTCCTGAAAGACTTCGACATCGCCCGGGAAGCCACCGCCGATGCCGCCATGGTGATCAAAGAATTTGCGGATATTCCCGTCGGCGCGGAACTCCGGATCGAGTTGGTTCCGGCCTCCGGTAGTTCGCATCCACCCGTTTTGGGAGGGGTGGAATTCATCGCCCGCCCCCAGGCACCGTAACCTTTGGAGTGGTCGGTGCCTCCGTATATCCGGACTCCGCCACTCTTCGCGGATGCAAATAAGCATTGCGGGAGTCGTCGGGGAAGCTGTAAACTGCCCCTCCATTCCGTCCCCCGACAAAAAATTCGGGGAGAAAGCCCAACCCAACCCATCCTATCCCATCTCATGAGCCAAATCGTTCCTTTGATCAGCTCCGGCGTCGCCGGCCCTCTTGGTGTCCTTCATCTTCCACGCCTCTGGCTGAAGGCGTCTCTCGGCGCTGCCGGCAAACTGCACTCCGACTACCCTGCCTGCGGGGCCGGCTATGACCAGATGGTCCTCGACGGACTCGGCATCGACCGGGAAACCTTTCTTGCTTACATTGCAGAGCAGAAACCAACGTATGTCGAGTTGGAAAACTGGATTCTCTCCAAGAAGGGCGGATCGCTTGACCAGGACGCGGTGGACCGGCTCAATGCGGCCATCACCGGCTACATTCACACCGATGACACCCGGTCGGAAATTCTCGGAGCCTGTGGCCGCTCCGATGACGGCACCATCAAGGACGCCGTCAACCTGAACAACTTGGATGACTGGGCGATCCTTCACAAAACTGAGATTGCCTGATCGCCGCTCCGGATTCCGGATGACAGCCCCGTTCGTCGGCCCGGTCCGGCAAACGGGGCTTGTTTTTGCCACTCCGCCTTGGTTCAGGGCAGGACCGGCCGGACATACAGATTCGCCCACTCCATGCCGCGTCCGAAATCGACCAGTCCAAGCGGCCAGTCAGATCTACCGGCATTTCGCTCATAACCGAGAGTCTCTCCCGCAGGCTGCCCATCAACCTGGACGGCCAGTTTGTCCTTGGTCATCTGGAGATGAAGGCGGTGCCAGCCTCCCCGGTCCGCGGGATCGGTGAGCAGGGCCAACCCTTGTCGTGAGGGAGCGCCAAAGACAATCGAGGGGCCTTCGGTGCCGCCTCCCAGCATGAGTCCGCCTTCGAGTTCCGGTTCCGCCGCTTCCTTCCCTTCGGCAGGCTTGGGAAGCCGGACATCGATGATGAGCTCGACATCAGCAAACGGACCGGATGCCCAGGCCACGCCACTGGTGGGACCGGATTCGCGGGGCGTGAAGACCAATCTCCAGTCCTTTGACTCCCAGGCATCAGGGAGTTCGGTCTTTCCCGCGACCGGTGCAGGCGTGGACAGCCACCCCCTGAGATCGACCCCGTTGTAAAGTTGACGCCATCCTGGCTCGAGAGGGGCGGATTGATCCGCCGTCGGAGGCGTCGCGGAAGGAGGCAACTCCTGGATGCGGAGGTTGCGGAACTCGACCGGCGACCCTTCGGATTCCAGCCCGATGTGGCCTTTGCGCCAGACACATTTCTCCCCCCCGGACACTTCCCGGCCGTTCACCGAGAGACGCAGCACGCCGTCACGGCAATCAATCCGGTAATGGTTCCACTCGGGCGAGGGTTTGGAACGTTCCTCGGACGGAAAGCTGCGCTGGCCATTGTGCCGGCCGAAAGGTTCCATGGTCGAGCCATGGATCGGAAAGACATCGCCGTGGGTGGTGTACCATTCGTTCTTGCCCTTGGAGTTGTAGCCATGGTCGAGAACCTGGACCTCAATGGCACGGAGGAATGGTTGACCGCGTGCCGCGAGAGCGCTGCTCCAGATGAAAACGCCCGCATTCCCTCCCGACTTCAGGTGACGCCACTCCAGTTCGAGGATAAAATTTTCATAAAGACGCGGCGTGCGGAGGGCGCAGATGGGTTTGCCGGTGCAATGAATGACGCCGGGCTCCGTGACCGACCAGGTCTCAGGGGCACCGTTCACATTGACCCACTCCGAGAGATCGGTCCCGTTCCAAAGAGGATGGAAGCCGCCCGAGTCCGATTGAGGGAACGCGGAGACCAACGTCAGACAGCTCAGGCATGCGATCAGCGAAAAGAGTTTCATGAATACCGTGGGGGGGGGGCGAGAACCGGAATCCATGATGGTGGAAAACCCAGCGGGTACCAATCTCAAAGTGGAAAATCATCACCGCCCGGGGATGCGTCTGCCGCAACAAGCGCCCGTGTGGGATTCAGCGTCGATCGCCTCCACCACTACCGCTTTTGCTGCCACTGGATCCCCCATCCTTGGGAGGATCCAATTTGATATCATGGCCGTCGGAAAGCCGCACCAATGCCCCCCGAATCATGGCGCCCCGTTCTTCCCGGGGCAGGTCGGGATACTTCTCCATGACCTGACGGATGTAGCCGCGGAGCACTTCCTGTTTTTCAGGCGGGAGTTTTTTATAGCGTTCGATCTCCTCCGGAGTGGGGCCACGACGCTCCCCGTCCGGCTTGCCGGAAGTCGCACCGGGCGGGCCTTTTGCCGCCATCCCGCTGCCGATGGTGTTCTTGGTGGGGGGAGTGACCTGTTCCAAAGCGTATTTCAACTCGGCCGTCTCACCGGCGACATCAATTTTAATGGCCGTGGTCGTCAGATCGCCCGCACCGGCAACTTCGACGAGTTTGAGAATGTCCGCCCCGGGGCTGACCTCTCCATTGGTGGCCACCGTGAAGGTCTTTTTGGTCTCGCGGTTGTAAATGGTGGCGACGGAGTTTTCTCCAATGCGGGAGACCGCCTTCAAGGTGTAGGTTTCGGCGAGGTTGAGCGAACGCCGGAAAGGCGATTGGGTTCGCAGCACCGCAAAATGATCACCCGGGAGGGACACCGGAGCGTCCGGAAAGGCAGGATCGACCGTGGGCGGGGCCAGTTGCGCCGGGGCGGCGGGCGTCGCTGCGGCCACGGTTTCCTGAGCCCGACAGAGGGAAGAGACCGCCAAGGCCATGGCCAGCAGGCAACAGGAGCATTCGACAGCAGCGCGGTCCTTCATGGGGCTCAGCGGTTCGTCAGATCCACTTTTTCGGCATTTTCTCCCTCCACGGGGGCGGCCGGAAGCACTTCAGAAGGACGGAACCAGCGGGCCAGCGTGACATCGGCCTCGATTTGGGGCTCCTTCTCCCGGCTTTTCCGGTCAGGCTCGTATTTGAAGGATTTGATGACTTGGAATTTCCCGACGTCCTGCAACGTGAGCAGCCAGTCGGTGACCCCGGTTTCCGGCCCACGCACTTCCAAGGTGACCGCAATTTCCTGATAATGCTCGGTTTTCACCGGCTCGATGAGGGACTGTTTGGTCAGGCTGAGCTTGCGGTTGTGGACATCGTCCTGGATCTGCTGGAGCATTTCACCCTGGGCCCGGCCGATGGATTCAGGCGCGGCCGGCATGTGGGATTCCAACCAGGCTTTGCGAACCTGCCAGTATTCGGAATCGCCCAGACGCAGCTCCTGTTCCTGGAGTTCGAGGCGCAGGGAGGCGAGCTTGCTCTGAGCGCCCCCGAGGTTTTTGACAAGGTAACGGATGCCGAACAGATTCCCCATCAGGAAAATCGTGATCAGGCACCCGGCGAGAAGTTTGGTTTCCCTACTGCTGAGATTTCGCATATTTCCAAGTGCCCCGGATGTCGAAGCTTGCGGCGTTGTTTTTTTCTACCTTGGGATTGGGCATGGCCCATTCATAGCCGCGCAGCCGCGGATTTTTGTTCATGGCTTCGACCAGCCCGTGGGCGAGCTGGACATCGCGAGCCTGTCCGGTGACGGTGACGCTTTGTCCGCTGGTGCGGAATTCCTTGATGACCACCCCGCTCGGAGGCATGGCTCCGGCGATTTCGTTGAGTTGGACGAGAGGAAAATGCCGGACGTCGAAGGCCGGTTCGATGGCCTGCCACCGTTGCTCGGCAAGGACGATCTCCTCCACTTGGGGGCGATTCTGATCCACAGTCTCCTGAAGACTGGCAATTTCGCCCTGCACTTTGACCGAATATCTCCAGAGAATCGCCCCCGCGGCAAGGTAAACGGCGGCAATCAAACAGGCGGCCAGAGCGAGACGACGACGAGTCGTGGCGCGACGGCGGGCGGCCACGACACTGGCGGGCACGAGCCTCTGGTCGCGCAGGGAGGCAGACACGAGACGCTGGTCCGGCACGAGAGGCGCAGTGAATTCGACCGGCACCAGACAGTTCTGCCGGAAAGTGGCCATCCATGCGGGATCCAGCACGGCACAGATCTGGAGCTCGGCATTCTCCGGCGCAACCCCTTCCCCCTGCAGGAGGAGAGCACACAGACCGACTTCCTGGGCTAGCGCGGCGGCATCTTCCACCGGGGCGCTCATGACCTGGGTGTGAGTGAGTCGACCGTCAAGGTTTGCCGCAAGCACCCACCGCTGATGTTCCTGCCAGAGGGTCAGACGGTCACTGGGGAGGCGGTAGAGCCGGGCCGATGCCGCATAGCCGGTGGCTTTGGGGAGCCCCATGGTCTCGGGAAGATCATGACCGAGGACGTCCGCGCTGAGCCGGGTCTCCCCCTGGTCCTGGGAAATCACCGTCCACGTGGCGACGAGCGGGTGTCCGCCTGATCCGAGCCCCCGCTTGTCAGCCTGGGCCTTCACCATGGGCCCGAACAACTCGGCCTGGGTCGTAGGGACCCGGAACGAGAAGGTCGTGCACAGACCCGCCGGAACCCCGATCAGGATCCCTTCGCCAGAGCCGGCCAAATCCGCCAGATCATGCCCGGTCTGCACGACGCGCCCCCGCCGCCAGCCACTCCAGTCGCGGTTTTCTGCAGGCAGGGCGATGTCAAAACGACTCATCAGTAGGGGAAACTTGGAAACAATCGGGAGTGCAACGGGGATTAAACCCCAGAAAAAGCAGGAAGTCTCGCTGAGAGCAGCGCCTCCGGCAAGCGCGATCACGTGAGGGAATTAGGCTCAGCGGGGAAGCGCTACCGATCGACCATTCGGCTCTTTGCGCCCTCTGACGCAAGTCTCTCAGGGCTCCACCGTGCCATAAATCCGGTCTCCTGCGTCGCCCAGACCCGGCACGATGTATCCTTGGTCGTTGAGACCTTTGTCCAGCGCCGCCGCATGGACCGGGACGTCGGGGTGCGCCTCTGAAAAAACGTCCACGCCCTCCGGGGCGGCCACGAGACAAAGAAAGCGGATTTCCCGGGCCCCGGCTTCTTTGATGCGGGTCACGGCGGCGGCGGCAGAATGCCCGGTCGCCAGCATGGGGTCGGTGACGATGGTGAGACGCTCGCCCAAGTCGTGGGGGACGTTGAAATAATACTGCACCGGCTGAAGGGTAACCTCGTCCCGAAAAAGTCCGACATGGCCGACCGGCGACTCGGGCAGCAGGTCCATCAGGCCGGCGAGCAGGCCATTGCCAGCCCGGAGGATGGAAACCAAGCAGGGAGCGGGTCGGGCCAGGATGGGGGCTTCCATCGGGGCCACCGGGGTGTGGATGAATGCTCTGCCGATCTCAAGGTCCCGGGTCACCTCGTATCCCATCAAGAGGGCGATCTCATGGAGAAGCCGCCGGAAATCCGGAGAGGGGGTGTCCCGGCGGCGCAAACGGGTCAGCTTGTCCTGGACCAAGGGATGTTCAATGAGACAGAGGGGCATCTTGGGTTCCTTCGATATCGCTCACCATGCCGCAGGGCGGGTTCCAGACCAAGAGAAAAATCAGGCGGCACCCCGACTCCGGCTCTGGTTCCAGGCAAAGCGCAGCATGAGGGCGAAGGGAATCCACCAGATCAGATCATTGAAGACGCAGACCAGAGCGAAGCGGACTGGCAGAGAACCGGTCCAGAGGGCCTCCAGCATGCCGATGGGGCCGAGAATTTTACCCAACAGCCCCACCAACACGATGGGCCAATGCCGGGCCGGATCAGTGGCGGCGATCACGTAGCCGAGTCCGTAAACGCCCACAATCATTCCCACACACTGCCAGATTTGCGGATAATTGGGCAAATCCATCCCAAACCAGTCGAAGAGGGCGTTGGGAAACAACACCACGAAGGCTCCCCACAGTCCATTGTAGAGACCGGCGATGAAAAGAACCCGGCGCATCCAGGGCGGCGCGTGCGGGTTGGTGGACCAAAGCTGCATCATGATTGCATGGGCTGTCACCAGAGTCCCGGCACGAAGCGCTTCACCTTTCTGGAGTACGCCTCGTAATCGTCGAAGCGCTCCCTCAACCAGGCCTCTTCACGCTTCGCTTTGGTAAGGAAGAAAAAACCTTCCCCCACCGTGACGATGGTGGCGGCGACACTGCCCCATCCGGCACTCCACGCCAGACTGAGCGCCAGCACGCTGGTGTAGAGCGGGTGCCTGACCCAGCCATAGATGCCGTCGGTTACGAGCTGGCATTCCTCCAAAGGCCGGGGGTAAGCGGTGCGGGAGCGCCCGAGACGGATGACCCCGGCGATGCCGAACCATGCCCCGGCAAGGCCCAGCAAAAGTGCCAGCAGTCCCCGTCCCCAGCCGAGCGGAGTCGACGCCGGGCAGACCGGCCCCAGCACCAGCACGGCCGTCATCAGGACGGCCTGAACGACCACCCAGGGACCGCCACGGGCGAGAAAACCGGTATTGGAGGAACCTTCGGGCATGGCGGCGGTCACCCCGGACGCTGCAGGGTGTGGGCCAGATGGGGAGTATAAAGCTCGGGCTCCAGGAGGAAGGAGTCGTGACCTTTGTCGGAGTGCACGGTGATGTAAACACAGGAGACCCCGGTCTCCTTGATCGCCCGGACCAGCGAGGCCTGTTCCTCCGGATAGAAGCAGTAATCCTGGTCAATGCTGAAGACGAGCCAGTGATGCCCGTGGGCGAGACTCCGCCCAAGCAACTCCGTCATCGTCGCGGCCCCCCCTTCACGAAGAGGGTCATAGGCCGACCACATTTCACAGATTCTCAGGTAAGTGTTGGCATCGAAGCGACCGGTGAATTTCTTGCCCTGGTGAAGCATGTAGCTCTCCACCTGATGGCGGACCCGGTACCAGTCGAAGCGGTCATCCGACTGCACCACATCCTGCCGGGCCCGGCGCTCGATGGCATCGAGGTGGACAAAGCATTTGTGGGAAATCATGCGGGCCAAGGCCAATCCATAAAGTGGGGCAGGTCCATCGTAATAATCCCCCCCCCGGAAATGAGGGTCGTTCTCGATGGCCAGAATCTGCTCAAGAAGGAACAGTTTGTTCAACACAGTGGTCTGTCCCCCGGAGGCAATGGAAATGACGCGCCGGGTCCGCTCGGGCAGGGTGGTGGCAAAGTTCAGGGTGAGCAGCCCTCCGGTGCTGGCTCCCACCACCGCGTGCAGGCAGGAAATGCCGAGATGGTCGAGAAGCAGGGCCTGGCTGCGGACGATGTCGTTTCCTGAAATGTGGGGGAAGCGCCGCCCCCAGGGCTTCCCGGTGGTGGAATCGATGGAAGCAGGGCCTGTGGAGCCGTAGCAACCTCCGAGGTAGTTGGCACAAATGACAAAATACCGGTCGGTGTCAAGCGCCTTGCCGGGACCGATGAAATCGTCCCACCACCCGATGTGGCATTCCTCCTTCCACAGGGAACCGATGCCGGGGACCGAACAATTCAGCCCGGCGGCGTGATGGCTTCCGGAGAGGGCGTGGAAAAGGAGCACCGCGTTGTCTTTGGCGTCATTGAGCTGCCCGTAGGTCTCGTAGGCAAGCTGCAGTTCGTGCAGGGTTTCACCGGAGAGGAGCCGGAAGGGCGCATCACCAGGCGAGACAAGCTTGGCGAACCGGGTTTCTACAGGGCCGGGAGAGTCGGACATGGACGAAAAGGGGCGTTTGGAAAACAATGCGGGGACGGAGGGCCAGCATCGTGTCATTCTCGCCCGGATCAAGCGGGAGATGGAATTCCGGTCCCGGTCGTTATCCGCGCTTCCCCTGCGGGTCGAAAGAGTTCATTTTCGTGGTTGAATCCGGACCCGCTCTTCGCAAAGGTGGGACCTTACCTTAAAAGGACTGCGCACGACAGATTCATGGCAAAAAATCGATCCAAATTGGAAGTCATCAACCGGGAGCGGGTTCCATCCTCCGGTGTCATGATCGTTCCGAACCGTCTGGAATTCACCGACATGCTCCATCTGGAGAAGGAGTTGGCCGGGCGGCGCATCGTGTATCTGGTGGAGCGTTCCATGCAGTATGATCCGCTGCTTCAAGCGCATCTGGAGAAGGAGGATGTCCTGGCACTGGAGTTTTCCGCCGACACGACCCAACGCGAAGTCTTCAAGAAGCAGGTCCATTCGGGAGTGGCCTCAGACGAGGTCCTCGTGTTCATTCCAGGCCCGGTCCGGTTCCGCAGTGGCCAGATCACCCACGTGCCTTCCGGGGTTCTGCGGTTCCTCATCGAGGCGGGAGCCCCGGTGTTGCCGCTGTTTGTCGATCATCCGGTGGACACCCGCCTCAGCATCGAAAGCGTGACCGAAACCGACCTTTTCGTGTTTTCCTTCGGGAAGATTCTGGAGCGGGAAGCAGTCACGGTCCCCAATTACCAGGAGAATCTGCTCCTCGCCTCCGAGGAAGCATTCAACCGCCGCAGCATCCTCGGCATGAGCCTACCCTACGCCCTGCTCCGCGGACTGAAGCGGCACGGCACCTCCGCCGGGGTGGTGGACGGCGGGCAGGACGACCGGCAACTCCGCTTTGACAAACTGCTCGCGGCGGCGCTGGCCCTCGCCGGCCATATCAAAAAACAGACGAACCAGCCCCGCGTCGGCATCCTCCTCCCCCCGGGGATCGGAGGACTGATTGCCAATGCCGCGGTCCTCCTTGCGGGAAAAATCCCGGTCAATCTCAATTTCACCGCCGGTGACAAGGCGGTGGCTTCCTGCATCCAACAGGCAGGTTTGGACCGGTTCATCACGGCGGATCCGTTTGTGCGGAAAATGTCGCGTTTTGCCTGGCCTCCCAACAAACAGCTGATCTTCATCGAACGGGTACTTCCGGAACTGAAGATGAAAACAGCTTTGTGGCTGATCCTTTCGAAACTGCTTTCCACCGGCCTGCTGGCACGCCTGCTGGGGCTCTCCCCCAGCGGTGGAAAGAACGAGGCCGTGCTCCTCTTCACCAGCGGCAGTTCGGGAGAGCCGAAAGGCGTTGTCCTCTCCCACCGCAATGTGCTCGCCAATGTGACCCAGTTCGGGGCCCGCATTCATCTCCAATCCCAGGACCGAATCCTAGGCTGTCTCCCGCTTTTCCACAGTTTCGGCTGCACCGTCACCCTGTGGTATCCCATCATCGAGGGCCTCACCATCGTCACTTACCCGAGTCCATTGGAGACACCGAAACTCGCGGAACTCATCGAACGCCACAGCATTTCCCTGGTCCTGGCCACCCCCACCTTCCTGCGCGGGTATCTGCGGAAGGTGGAGCCGAGGCAACTGGCGTCCACCAAGCTCATCATCACCGGGGCGGAGAAACTGCCCGCAAAACTGGCCGAAGCCTTCGAGGAACGGTTCCGCAAGCCAGTTCTGGAGGGCTACGGCCTGACCGAGACCTCACCGGTGACCTCGGTGAACCTCCCGGATGCAGAGCCGGATGGCCCGCAGGATTGCCGCCCGGTGATCCTCAACCACCGCCCCGGCTCAGTGGGACAACTGATCCCCGGCATGGCGCTGCGCATTTCCGATCCCGACACCGACGAGCCCCTCCCGCTCAATTCGGGAGGCATGATCTGGCTGCGCGGCGCCAACATTTTCGAGGGGTATCTCCACCAGCCGGAAAAGTCCGCCGAAGTACTCCGCAACAACTGGTTCCGCACCGGGGATCTCGGCCGCATGGATGAGGACGGCTTTCTCTACATCGAAGGCAGGCTCTCCCGCTTCTCCAAAATCGCGGGGGAAATGGTGCCCCACGAGACCGTCGAGGACAGCATCAATCATGCGCTCGGTTTCGACTCCGAAGGCGAACGCTGCATTGCTGTTGTCGGCGTTCCGGATGAATCCAAAGGCGAAAGCCTGATCCTGCTCTGCTCCCGCAGCGGGGTCGATCCCACGGACCTGCGCTACCGTCTGCTCGATGCCGGTTTGCCCAGCCTTTGGATCCCCAAAAAAATCATCGAAGTGTCGGAGATTCCTGCGCTGGCTTCGGGCAAACTCAACCTGAAGCTCTGCGTCGCCATCGCCCTTGGAGAGGCCTGACGGAGCACCCCGACCATGCGTCTGAACAAGCCCAGGCTCTATCGTTGGTCCCGCGACAAATCGGTCATCATCAAAGCCAGCCTGGCCATCCTCGCCGCAGGTGTGGTCACGGGCTTTTTCATTTCTTCGATGACGTTTGGATCGAGCTTCCTCGCTTCGAACGACAAGTTGTTCCTCGATGATGGCTTTCTCCGGACTCTCGGCGCCGAGGGAGATGTGGACGTTCTTGCCAAGTTGGTCCGGGAATCCGATCTAATCAAACTGCGGTTTGGGAGTCCTCTGGAGGAATTCCACCAGCAGGAGTTCGGGGAAGGCGAAGGCAGCGATTCCAAGAGCGGTGATGCAGACGGGGAGGAAGCGGTCGACCCCTCCATGCCGGACCAGGACTTTGAATGGATCGGGAAAACGATCGATCTGAGTCCGGTTTCCTCCGCTGAAAAGGACCTGCTTCACCTGCTCAACCAAGGATTGCACGGGTCCGAAAGCGATTCCCTGGCCGCCCTGGCCGCACTGGGGAAGCAGTCGGGAGCGACTCCTCCGGTCCGCCACGCCGCGACCTTTTATGGCGACGTCCTCCGGGAACACACACGAATCGATGAGGCCATCGCCGCCTACCGATCGGAAGTGGACCAATTTCCCACCGGAACCTACGAGCCCGACCAGATCGTGCGACTCCGGCTCGCCCGGGACGACCCTGAGGATCTCGCCCGACTCCTCACTGACGATTCGTTGCTGCGGCGACTGTCTTCGGGCATGCTGGCCCACCTCGCCTCCAAAGGACGCGACCTGTCCCTGCTGGTTCGTGCCGTCGTCGCCCACGACTTTGAGGGCATTGATCTGTCACTGGCCTTTCTGACCCTTTTCGCGGGAACGCTCTGGGCTTTCATCCTGGCCCAGTTCGCCAAGTTCGAGCAAAAGCGCTTGGCCTTGTTCGCCCTGGCGACAATGCTCGGCATCATCAGCGCCTCCGTCACCCTTGGAGTCGTCATCATTCAGGATGATTGGATGGGATTCGGAGGAAGACGGCACGGGGAACTGCTGGATCAGATGATTTTCTGGGTTTGTGGGGTCGGTCTCCGGGAGGAATTGGTCAAGCTTCTGCTCTTCACGCCGCTCCTTCCGTTCCTGCGCCAACGGGGCCCTCTCGAAGCCCTGCTGGCGGCCAGCTTTGTGGGCCTGGGGTTTGCCGTCCAGGAAAACCTCGGGTATTTCGACATGACATTCAGCAGCGGCACTCCCTGGGCCCGGTTGTTGACGGCCAATTTCTTCCATCTCGCCCTGACCGGACTGCTCGGACTCGCGCTCCATGATTTCGTGAAACGACCCAGGCGCTGGGAACCCCTGCTGGAGACCTTCCTGCTCGTTGTCGTGGCCCATGGATTTTATGATCTGGTGATTTCCACTCCGGTCCTGGGCTACTATGGCGGCTGGATCCACATCCTCATTCTTGCGTTCATCGCAACGCGGTATTTCCGGACCTTGGACCAACTCTACCGGATCGTTCCGGGACAACCCATCTCGCCATTGGGGGTCTTTGTGGTCGGATCATCGCTCCTTCTGGCGGTGATGTTCAGCTTCGCCTGCCAGGGAGCGCTCTTCGCGACGACGTTGTCCACCTTCGGACTATCCACAACCGGTCTCGTCGTCGTGGCATTTCTCTATATCAACGAGTTCAAACACCTCTGATGACTCCCATGGGCCGGGCGATCCTTCTCACGGTGATCCTGCTGTTGCCCTCCTGCCGGGAGGCCCTACCCGAAACACCTCTTCCCGTAGCGGGCTGGATCTGGGCACGAAACGAAGCCCCTGCGGCAGAGGAACGCCGGGAGCTTCTTCATGCGGGGATCTCCCGCATTTACTGGCAGATTGGGGAACTGGGGGGACGCGGTGGCAGGGTCCGGGAGCTGGCGACCTTTCCTTTGCCGGCGCCGTCAGGAGAGAGCGGCCCCGTCTTCGTTCCCGTGATCCGCATTGCCTCGGAGACCCGGCTTCCGGCGGACCTTCCGGCCCGGGAAGTCGCCGCTTGGGCGAAGAAGGCGGGGGTCACGCGGGAAGTCCAGTTTGACTATGACTGCCCGGAACGTCTGCTGCAGGACTATGCCCGGTGGCTGCGGGATTTTCGCCAGGCCTCGGGCGTGGACCAGCTCAGCACCACCGCCCTCGGAGGGTGGGCGATCACCCCAGGATGGCGGGAAGTCGAAAAGGCCGTCGACATGGCCTTCCCCATGCTCTATGACGTGCTCCCCGAGGTCGCTCCCCGTCCCGATGGGGCGCCGGATGCCCGCCCCATTGTGGAGGCTGCTTATGTGACCGGTCTCCTCCGGCAATGGTCGGACCACTGCCGTGTTCCCTGGCAGGCAGGCCTGCCCAATTTCACCCGGCTCTCCCTTTTCCGCGCAGGACGCAGTCTGGGCCAGATCCGCTCCTGGACCTGGGAAGCCCTTGCCGAGCCTGGAGCCTGCACTAACCTGTCCCGGCCATCAGGAGCCCCTCCGGGAGTGACCTTTCTGAGGGTGGGAAATCTTCGGATGCTCGGCGGGGTGCCCCTCCAGGAAGGTGATCTGCTCGCCGTGAAAACCTGCGATCCCGGAGCACTGGGGGAAGTCCTCTCCACCCTGCCCCGCTCCAAGGCCCGGGGCATCGTCTGGTTTCAGTTGCCCCGACCCGGCATGGCATCAAACGGCTGGAGCCTGCCTTTTCTAGTGTCCAAACTCGCCGCGCCCCCGCGTCCCATCCTGAGGTGGGACGGAAGCCACCTGCTGTTGCAAAATGCGGGCGACGGGGACTATGCTCCGATATTGCCGCAGGGGCACGTCCTCCGCCTCACGGTGGCACCCGGATCGATCCGGGAAATCCTGCCCGGCGATTTTGACTCCGTCGAGCCCCTGCGGGAAGGTCGTGCCGTGCCGCTGATGTTTGCGTCGGAAATCTGTTTCCGGTTCACCCACCTGCCAGCGCAGGCCAGCCGCCGCACCGGGGTTCTGGTTCTTGCGGACCCAGTGCCAAAGATTCCGCTTGTCCGGCAGGCAACGGTCAATGATGCTCTGCTTGAAATAACGCCCTGATTTATGAAAGTCGCTCTGCTGTTTTGCTTCCCCCTGGTCCTGATGACCGCCCCAAAAGCGCTCGCCACCGGAGATTGGGCCACGGCACCTCCCGGGCTGGACCATTATGTGGACCGCCTTCCCGGAAAATCCCTGCCTCAGCTGCTGATCGAGACCGGGGAGGGAGCGGACAACCACCCGGCTCTCACCGCCGAAACCGCTGCCGAACGGTTTGAAAAAATCAGCGCCGAGCTTGGGACCAAAAGCCAGAAAGCCTCCCTCGCCGACTGCGAAGCGTTCCTCGAAGACGCCCGCTGGAGCCCCAATCTCCCTGTGGGTTGGATCAACCTGGGATTGGATCTGAGCGACTGCCTGGCGGATGCGGCCACCCAGCCGACCGAGGCAGCCGATTATTGCCGTTGGAGGATCGGGTTGGGACCGCTTTCCAGCGATGACATTTCCGACCTCGAACCGAAGATCAAAGCCCGCTTGGCCGCTACCACGGACCGCACGGCGGCACAGCTTCTCTACCTTCTCGGAGCCCTTGAATTCCAAATCTATGATGGTCCCAAAGGGGAGGCCTCTTTTGCCGAGGTGGTGCGACGCTTCCCCGACCATCCTCGCGCTGAAACAGCGGCTTTCATGCTGGGCCGGGCCCGCTTCGACGCTTCCCGTCGCGACTCTGAAGACACCGAGAAAGCCGAGCCTCTCCGCGACCAAGCCGAGGTGGCATTCCAGACCTACCTCACCACCTATCCCGATGGGCGTTATGTCGGAGACGTGATGGGCTGGCTCGGGGCCGTGGAGGTGAAACGGGACAACCTGCCCGGCGCACTCGAATGGTACCTCAAACAAATGGAAGTGAAGAACCACCCGGAGAACCGGCGCAGCGCCAGCCGCATGGTGGAACGGGTCATGGCGAGACTGTTGGCCATGCCGGACGAAGCCCCTCTGCGGCAGATTGCAAAACACCCCGCAGTGGCCATGGGCACCGTCTACTGGTTGCTCCACGCGCCGGAGGCGGACATGCACAATGGATTTTATGACAAGCCAGAAGCGGTGAAAAAATGGCGGGCCTGGTGGCTGCCTCGCCTCGCCGCCGCCGTCCGGGAGGAAAGCGAGGCCTGGCAGGACGAATCCGTTCATCCCTGGTTCATTGCCATTCTGGCCCATGCCGCGAGCAACGCGGGGAATCAGGAGGAAGCTTTGAAGCTGCTCGCGGAGGCTGGGAATGCGCTCGGCTCATCCGACGACCTTGGCTTTGTGCGTTGCGTCATCCTCCAGCGTCAGGCCAAGGATCCCGCCGCTGTGGTGGCCGCCTGGCAAGAGTTTATCCTCCTTAGTCATCCCCGGAGTTCACTTGCCGACGGCGCCCGGATGCGTCTGGCATCGGCACTCCAAGCCGCTGGCCGCAGCGACGAGGCCGTCATCGTTATCGCGGCCCTGCAAGCCAAACAAGCGGGCCAGCAAGGGGATGAAACCGCGGGCGGGGGCTATTACGACGGAGATATTTATCCATACAGCTATGAAGGCCTGCCCACCGCTGCGAGCGCTTTGAGCCCCGACGTGAGCCTGGCGGAGCCTTCCCAGGTGCTGCAACACCTCGATGCGCTCCTGGCCTTCGGTCCCCTGCCGGAGTTGCTGCGCCTGCGCGACCATCAGGGTGATTTCTCCCCGGAGAACTGGGAATGGATCCGTGGCACTCTGCTCGGGCGCATTCTCTCGGAAGGCAAAGCCGCTGATGCGGCGGCGTTTCTCCCGGAAGGAGGAGACCGCGTCGCCGCGGAAAAGATTGCCCGACTTTCCAAAGCCGCCCAGGAGGAGAACACTGCCTCCGCCTGGCTTGACTTGGGCGATGGATGGGCCGGAGCCCGGGGCCGGGTGACCTTCCCGGCCCTGCTCCTCCGGCGTTCCGAGATCTACCAGGAGGAGGACACGGATGCCCCGGAAAAGTTGCGGCAGGAGAATGCCCTGATCCTGGGATTGGCCGAAGGCCCGGAGACCATGAAGAAGCTCCTCAACATGGATGAACTGATGAATGCTCTCCGCGCCTGGGAACAGGCCGCCCGGCTGGCGGCCCCGGGAACCCCCGAGATGGCAAGCGCGCTTGAAAACATCCTGGAAGCCATGCCCCGGGTCGCCGCCGCCACACCGTGGGCCAGACGCACCGCCATCCATGAGCAATGGTCCCAAACCGCCGAAGAAGTCTATGCCACGCTCCAGGAAAAATGTCCCGACACCATTCAGGCCCGGCGGGCGGCCCGTCCAAACTTCCAACTCATGGCCGATAATCCAGCCCCCGAACCGGAACCCGTGCCCGTTCCGGAGCCAGGACTGGAGGCTTTCACCCAGGTGGCGCCCCCATGGGTCGATCGGGCCTATGATGGGGGAATACCTTACCTGCGCCACCGAGAATTTGTTTCCGAAGACATCGCCGATTTTGCCGGAGTGAACGAACCGGCTGCCGAGGGCCTGCAAAATTTTGGCGACCTCCTCCAGAAACTCTACCAAATCGACCCCGCGGATTCGCCGAAAAAACTCCGGGCCACTCTCCTGAACCTGCGCGAACAGTCCCGGCGAAGCTACCGGGTCTGGCAGGAGGGATGTGTCCACAGCGCGATCGAAGATCTCGCGGACCTCGTGGAAAAAAGCGCCCCGGCCCCCGAGGTTTTTGCACGGTATTTCGCGCTCCGGCTCGCGGTGATCAATGTTGCGGCCTTTCATATTTATCTGGAACTGCGACCGGTCCAAGGAGAACTCACAACCGGTCCCGAAGCCGACCAGTGGGTGTTCGACGAGCTCACCCGGGCCGCCAAAAATCCCACCATGGCTCCCGTCGCCGACCGTTTGGAATGCCTCCGCCTGCTCGTTCTGTCCAATCGCCTCATCAGCCTGCCGGTCGTCGGTTCCCAGGGACAACCATTGACAGAGGAGGAGCAGGGAGGAGAAACCACCATCGAGACCCGCGACTATGCCGCCGTGGAACAGGCCGCCGACCAATGGCTGGCCGCGTATCCCAAAAGTGCGAAGCGGGAACAGGCCTGGCTCCTCAATCTGCGCGCCACCTATCGCGCCCGTCGTCCCCTCTTGCGCAGTGTCCCCTCACGATTCCCCGCCGGGTCCACCTCCATCGGGACCTATTACATCCGGACCCCTCAGCCCAACCTGCTGCCCTGGGACGCCAAGGCAGTGGAAGCGAAGATTGCCGCCTACGAGAAGGAGTTTCCCAATCCCCGTTATGCCGCCGAGGTTCGTGATCTGCGATCGGCTCTCGCGGTGTCCCGCGGAGACTGGCCGGAGGCCCTGAAACTCTGTATCGCACTATTGGAGGACCCGACCCACCCCGACCTCCACTCGGATGCCGGCTTGCGTCTGACGAATTTGTTTGCCCGGCTGGCTGATCCTTCCCTTCGTGAGGAGGTTCTTGCCGCGATCCAGGCTTCCCCTAAGGCAAAATCCTTTCTCGGCCGCTACCTCGACGCCACGGAACAAAGCAACGAACTGTATCCGCTGACTTTCATCACCGCCTGGCTGAGAGAGCAAATCGGAGGGTAACCAACGGCAGTCTGCCGCTGATTCCCGCCGTCTCCGCCTGCCGCGGGGGGCACTTAAAAAAAACGACGCTGGCCGCGGCACCAACGCGACCAGCGTCTCTTATTGGCGATCCCGTGACCCGCGTCGGACCTGACGCAGAGAGAGAGTCACACGAACCCCAGAAGCTTTTTCCCAACTTCTGGTTTACCAATGAAATGTTGTTTCCCAACCGGGTTGTCCGCCTCCGTCCCGCCCAACCGGTGATCCCTGCTCCGACCGTGGGAGACGGACTGATATTGCCCATCGAAGCCCGCACCGTTTGCAGCAGGCTTGCAAAGGAGGAGGGCAAGAAGGGACAGCGTGGTCATCAGACGGTCAGTTGGGTTTGATTACGCCTTCTTTCTACTCCAGCAAAGATTAAGGGGAGATTAATTGGCCCGGACTTTTGTAAAGAATGACTTTCCGAACCCGTTCCGAGCCTGCATCGTTTGCATGAGGCATGAAAATTCTAATCGTCGAAGACTATGGTCCCCTGCGCCTGTCGCTCGCGAAACGCTTGACCGAAGCGGGATTCGTTGTCCAGCACACTGCTGATGGCAATGAGGCGTCCTGGCTGCTCCAGGAGGACACCTTCGCCCTCGCGGTGCTGGACATCATGCTTCCGGGACGCAGCGGACTGGACCTGCTCTGCGACATCCGCAGCCGGGAAACAGACATGGCCGTCCTGCTTACCACGGCCCGCGATGCCATTGAGGACCGGGTGCAGGGACTTGATCTCGGGGCCGATGATTACCTGGTCAAACCATTTGCTCTCGACGAGGCCATGGCCCGGGTGAGGGCGTTGTTGCGGAGGCGCTTCGGCAGATCCAACCCCATTCTCCGCATCGGGGACCTGTCCATCGACACCGTCGCCCGGGAAGCGACCCGAGCGGGTCAACGCATTGATCTCACCGCCAAGGAGTTCGCCCTGCTTGAGTTGCTGGCGTTGCGCACCGGAGAAATTGTCAGCCGGGGCGATGTTTGGGAACAGCTTTATGATTTCAACTATGAGCGGGGCGCCAGCAATGTCGTGGACGTGTTCATCTCCAATCTGCGAAAAAAAGTGGACGCTCCCGGGTGGACTCCCTTGATCCATACCCGCCGGGGCCAGGGCTATGTCCTGCAGCCACGGAGCGTCTGATCCCCTGCCCATGTGGTTCCGTTCTCTCAACAACCGCCTCCTCATTGGCTTTTTGACGGGGGCCGTCATCAGTCTGACCCTTTCCGGAGTCCTTGTCTATGCCCGAGTCAACGAACAGTTCTATGCCGAACTGGGACACTCTCTGACCGACAAAATGCGCTTCATCCGAGCAGGCTGTGTCCAGGACCATGGCACGGTGAGTGTGGGCTTCAGCCAGGAAATGCTGGCCCGGTTGAATCCTCCCCGGGATCCTGAGTTTGTCCAACTCACCCGAGAGGACGGCTCTATTTTGCTCCAATCCAAGAATCTGGAGGGGAATATTTTGACGGGACCGGCATCCGAATCGGATGATCCGATCCTCTCCCGGGTGACACTGCCAGACGGCTCGACCGGACTGCTTGCCGGCCACTACTTTCACCCGACCAAACTCACCGATGATGATGTCCCGCGCCGACTTCTTCTCTATGCGGCACACCGCACGGACCGGCTGGAACAGGGATCCCGCGAGGTCGTGACCACGCTGCTCATCAGCAGCGGAGCCGCTCTGGCCTTTCTTGCGGTGGTGATCTGGGGAATTCTCCGGCACAACCTGAGGTCGCTCCATGAGCTTTCGGGACAGATCCGGACCACCCGTCCGTCGACCAAAGGAACCACCTTCCACCTGCCAAAGGCACCCACGGAACTGACGCCAGTCGTGGAGCGACTCAACGAGCTGATGGCCCACGTCGAGACAACCTTGTTCAACGAGCGAGAATTCACCGCCAATGCCGCGCATGAAATGCGCACCCCCCTCGCAGGCATCCGGAACCGGATTGAACTCGCCCTCGCCAGGCCCCGGTCCAACGAAGAGTACGAAGAAGCCCTCCTGGAACTCCTTGTCATCGAGGGGGGATTGGAGCGCCTCGTCCAGAGCCTGCTGATCCTGGCTCGCCTGGAGGCCGGCACGCAGCGGATCGACTTCACTCCGTTGCCGGTGACGGACCTGATCCGGCGGTCCTGGAAGCCCTGTTTCGAGCGCGCCGAAGAGCAGGATCTGGAAGTCGATCTGATTTGCGATCCCATCTTTGAGCCGCCCCGGCCGTTGCCTTGCGAACTGCTCGAAATCATGTGCCGGAACCTCTTCGACAATGCCCTCTCCTATACCAAAAACGGAGGCAGAATTCGGATCACCGTGCGCGAAACCCAGCCCGATTTGACCATTCTGGTGGAGAATGAACCGGTTACGGCAGAATCCCAAATCCCTCTCGACAAAGTCTTTCTGCCCTTCACCAGAGGGACGACGGCACGCACGCCCAGCGAGCGGCATGCCGGCATCGGGCTGGCCCTGTGTCACCGGATCACGGAGAGCTTGGGCGGCGTGATCATCGCCACCCGTCCCCGTGAAGAATTGTTCTCTCTTTTTGTGCGCATACCCATCGCCTACGAAGTCGATCTTGAGTAAGTGCACGAGGCGCGACACCCCAAACTTACTGTGCAGCGGGAGATCGGCGAAAAAATGATCTCCCTTCCCAACCATGACAATTCTGTCATGAAACCCTGGGGTGTTTTGTCATCTTCCGGAGGGAGTCTGTTTTCATGAATGCGAACTCTCCCTCTTCCTTCTGGACTCCCCTCGCCCACACAGAACTCGGCCGTCGCCTGTTCCTGGCGGGGATCTCCCTCCTGATCCCGCTTTCCTTCAGTCAGGCCCAGCAACCGGAGCGACCCATTTCCCCCAATGAGCGCCGGAAATCGATGCTCCCGATTCCTCCCCCCCCGCCCGCCCAACCGGTGCCCGAACCAGGCGATGTGCGGATGGGGATGCGGACCATCGCTTTGCCCGAAGAATTTCGCACCATTGACGGCACCGGCAACAATCTGAAAAATCCCGACTGGGGCAGCGCGGACAGTCCGTTCCTCCGGCTGACCACGGTTGACTATGGTGATGGCAAGGAAACTCCCTCCGGCGCGGGCCGTCCCGGAGCCCGGGTAATCAGCAACGAAGTGTGTGTCCAGGAACAACCACGGCCCAATCTGCGCCAGGCTACGGATTTTGTCTGGCAATGGGGTCAGTTCCTCGATCACGATATTGATCTGACTCCAACGGCCGATCCCCCCGAGCCTTTCGACATTCCCGTGCCGGCGGGGGATCTCTTTTTCGATCCCCAGGGCACCGGAAAGAGGACGATCCCACTGAACCGCTCCTATTACGACTATCTTGATGGGATCCGCCAGCAGAAAAACGAAATCACGGCTTATATTGATGCGTCAAACGTGTATGGTTCAGATCTGGCCCGGGTCAACGAGCTGCGGGCGAACGACGGCTCGGGTCGCCTCAAAACCAGTCCGGGTGATCTGCTGCCATTCAATGTCAACGCGTTTCCCAACGCCCCGGTCGCCGAGGATGCTTCCTTCTTCCTCGCCGGCGATTTCCGGGCCAACGAGCAGGTCGGTCTGACCGCGATGCACACCCTCTTTGTCCGCGAACACAATTACTGGGCCGGAGTCATCGCCAAAGCCAATCCGGGCCTGTCGGACGACCAGATCTTTGAATCGGCCCGCGTCCTTGTCGCGGCCGAAATCCAGAGCATCACCTACCGGGAGTTCCTGCCCGTGCTGCTGGGCCCCCGGGCCCTGCCTCGCTACCAGGGCTACCGCCCGGAAGTCAACGCCGGAATTGCCAATGTGTTCGCCACGGCCTCCTACCGCTTCGGGCACAGCATGCTCTCTGAAACCCTGCTGCGGCTGGACCGCACCGGTCGCGAAATCAAAGAAGGGCACCTGGAGCTGGCCAAAGCTTTTTTCAATCCCAAAGCTATCCTGGACCAGGGCGGCATCGATCCCATTCTGCGGGGGTTGGCGGCCCAACCGGCCCAGGAAATCGACACCTGGCTGGTCGATGCGGTGCGCAATTTCCTCTTCGGTCCGCCGGGAGCGGGGGGATTTGACCTCGCCTCGCTGAACATCCAACGGGGACGGGACCACGGACTGGCCTCCCACGCCAGGGTCCGCCTGGACTATGGCCTTCGGCCCGTGAAAAAATTCTCAGACATCACGCCAGACCGAAAGCTCCAGAGGAAACTCGAATCCGTATACGGCAGCGTGGACGCGATCGACGCCTGGGTGGGCGGGCTGGCGGAGCCCCATGCCCGCGACGCGCTGGTCGGCGAAACCATCCTGACAGTGCTGAGGGAACAATTCATCCGACTGAGGGACGGAGATCGCTTCTGGTATCAAAACTACCTAGACCGAAACCTCCAGCAACTGATCGAAGACCAGACTCTGGCCCGCATCATCCGGCGCAACACCACCATTCGGGGTGAAATCGCAGACAATGTCTTTCTCCTTCCTTCTAAAGTAAGCCAACCGGGAGCCACCCTTCCCTTGAGGGGGGCACCTCCCCGCCGCTGAACGTCAGGATACCCGTGACGACAAGAATCGGTTTTCACTCCCCCCCGGATCATGTTATCTCTCCCCGCGGACCCTTCGGCCCGAATCGATCCAAGGCAACCTCATACCCCGACTCCCATGCGCATCCTGGTGGTGGAAGACCAACCCA
This sequence comes from Akkermansiaceae bacterium, assembly GCA_024233005.1. Taxonomy (GTDB): domain Bacteria; phylum Verrucomicrobiota; class Verrucomicrobiia; order Verrucomicrobiales; family DEV007; genus JACKQE01. Next base: position 85,707 of record JACKQE010000013.1, read on the forward strand.
AAATTGCCTCATTCATCGCCAAAGGGTTGTCTGCCGAGGGCATGGTGGTCGACACCTGTCACGATGGTGACGCGGGCTTTGCCCTGGCGTCCACGGAACCTTATGATGCCATCGTGCTCGATATCATGCTCCCGGGTCGCGACGGACTGAGCATCCTGAGGGGTCTCCGAAGCAAAGGAATCCCGGTGCCGGTCATCCTGCTCACCGCGCGCGGCGAATTGGATGAACGGGTCGAAGGCCTCAACCTGGGAGCCGATGACTATCTCACGAAACCGTTCTACGTCGAAGAGTTGACGGCGCGTCTACGAACCGTGGTTAGACGGTCCCGCGGGGACTCCGCCCACATTCTCCGGGTCGAGGACTTGCAGATGGACCTGATCCGCCACACGGTGCACCGTGGAAGCGAGGAGATCCCTCTCTCGATGCGGGAGTTCTCTCTCCTGGAATACCTGATGCGTTCTCCGGGGCGCGTCCTCAGCCGGATCCAGATCACCGAACATGTCTGGAACTATGGCTTTGATCCGGACACCAATCTTGTCGATGTCTACGTGCAGAGGCTCCGCAAAAAAATCGACCGGTCCCACGACACCAAACTCATCGAAACCGTGCGCGGCGTGGGCTACCGCATCGGGAGCCGCGCATGAACTCCCTCCGTTTCCGTCTCGCGCTCCTGTCTTCCGTGCTATCGATGCTTGTCATCGTGGTGCCCGGAGTGTTGTCCTCGCTCGGCATGGTCCACCTGTTGCGGGAATCCGTTAGGCTGCGCCTGAAAATTCCCATCGATCGTCTCCTCCGGGATCTGCATCCCCATCTGGACAACCGCTCGGCCTTCGCTTACATCGAGCGGGCCTATGGCGAGGAAATCGCCGCCGGCAACCTTCTCATGCTGGCCCGGCAGCGGGGTCACGAGGAGCCTCTCTTTCAAAGTCCGCCAGAAGCATGGCCCGAAATATTGCCCGAGGCATTCTGGAAAGAGGAAGTCTCTGAAAAGGAGCCCGAAGGACCGTCACCGGAATTCGATGATTTGACGGATCTGTTCTTTCCGGCGCCACCGCGCCGACCTCCCGGTGAGGAAAGGCATAACCCTGGCAGCGAGGAAGGCCCCGGTCCAGGCGCGGAGGGACACCGTCGGGAACTCCGGGACCGGCTGCCTCCGCCTCCGACACAGGAACTCTCCGTCGATTATCACAACGCGGTCTGGGGCGGCAAGCGATGGATTTTCGGAGTGGCCCGACAACATGGATTCACGGTCTTGATGGCCCAGCCTCTATCCCGGTATGACTCAGAAGTCCGCAAGATCATGATCCTGTTTGGAACAGCCGTTCCGGTCTGCCTTTTCTTCGTCGGAGGGGCCGGGTGGTTCATTGCCCACCGGGCTCTGCGACCGGTTCGCAGCATCGCGGAAACGGCCCGCCACATCTCCACCTCCGCGCTTCAGGAGCGCATCCCCGTCACCACCCCACGGTCCACGGAAATGGATGACCTGATCACGATTCTCAATGACATGATGGACCGCCTCGAACGCGGGTTTCTCCATGCAACCCGTTTCAGCGCGGATGTGTCCCACGAGCTGAAAACGCCGCTCGCCATCATGCAGGGCACCATCGAGACAGCCCTCAAGGATTGCGAGCCGGGCAGTCGGGAAGAGACCAATCTCCTCAGCATCGGCCAGGAATGCCAGCGACTCAAATCCATCACCCGGAGTCTCCTGCTGCTCTCCCAGGCCGACTCCGGCCATCTGCCGGTGCACCGTCAGGAGGTCCCCCTGTCTGAGGAAATCGCCGAGCTCTGCGAAGATGCCGCGATTCTCTGCGAACCGATGAGCCTGACGTTGGAAAAGGAAATCGCTCCTGATCTGGTACTCCACACCGATCCGGTGCTCCTGCGCCAGGCGCTGCGGAATCTCGTCAGCAATGCGGTGAAATACAACCGCCGGGACGGCACCGTGCGCTGCTCCCTGCGGACCGGAAGCGAAGGGAGCACCGCGGTGTTTGAAATCTCCAACACCGGTCCGGGAATCCCTGATGAGGACCGGAACCACATCTTCGAACGCTTCTACCGTGCCGACAAGGCCCGCAGTCGTGAGGTGGATGGATTCGGCCTGGGACTGAATCTCGCCCGGGAAATCCTCCGCGCGCTGGATGGGGATCTGCAACTTGTGGAGTCCACAGATCAGGAGACCCGCTTCCGCGTCATTCTTCCGCTCACCCCTGGGTCCACGCCCAACCCAACCTGATCAAGTTGACCACCCGTAAGGGCCGGAAGTGCCGTCGCTGCTCCTGGCTGGCCTCTGGTCGGAAACGTGGTGCCAGCCCGCCCAAGGGCAATCCCCCCTCCGCATTTGCATTTCCGGGTGGTCAGCGCGAAAGTCCGAGCCCCGCAATCCTTCGCTTTCTCCTGCCTCACCCATGTCTGACATCCCGAACATCCTCGCCGAACGCTATGCCTCCCCCGCCATGCGCGACATTTGGTCGCCGACCGGACGCATTCGCCTTGAGCGCCAACTTTGGATCGCTGTGATGAAGGCCCAGCAGGAACTTGGGCTCGACATCCCGAGTGAGGCCATCGCCGCCTATGAGAGTGTCGTCGACCAGATTGACACCGACGCCATTGCGGCGCGCGAACGCGTCACCCGGCATGATGTGAAGGCCCGCATCGAGGAGTTCTGCGACCTCGCCGGCCATGAACACATCCACAAAGGCATGACCAGCCGAGATCTTACGGAGAATGTTGAGCAACTCCAGATTTACCGCGCCCTGGAGGTTATCCGGCTCAAGACCGCGGCCGCCCTGGTTCGACTCTCCCGTCGGGCCACGGAACAACGGGACCAGGTGCTCACCGCGCGGACGCACAATGTGGCCGCCCAGGTGACCACCCTCGGGAAACGTCTCGCCATGTTCGGGGAGGATCTGAGCGGCGCCTTCGACCAGCTCCTGCATCTCCTCGCGACCTATCCGGTGCGGGGGCTCAAAGGGGCCGCCGGCACGCTGCTCGACCAGCTCAGTCTTTTCGATGGCGATGCCGCCCGGGTGGCCCGGCTTGAAGAAAGCGTGGTGCGCCACCTCGGACTGCCCGCCTGCCTCGAAAACACCGGACAGGTCTATCCACGCAGCCTTGACTTCCGCGTCATCAGCGTCCTCAACGAACTCGCCTCCGGTCCCTCCAGCTTTGCCAAAACGTGGCGTCTCATGGCCGGGCACGAGCTCGCCAGCGAAGGCTTCGCCAAAGGTCAGGTCGGCTCCTCGGCAATGCCGCACAAGATGAACAGCCGCTCCTGCGAGCGCATCAACGGATTCAAGGTCATTCTCGCCGGCCACCTCACCATGGCGGGTCATTTGGCCGGGGACCAATGGAACGAAGGAGACGTTTCCTGCTCTGTGGTCCGGCGGGTCATGCTGCCTGACGCCTTTTTCGCCCTCGACGGACTGTTGGAGACCTTCCTCACGGTGCTCGACCAGATGGAGATCTTCTCCCAGGTCATTGAGCGTGAGACTGCCCATTACCTACCCTTCCTCCTCACCACAACCGTTCTCATGGAGGCCGTGCGCCGCGGAGCCGGGCGGGAGGCCGCCCATGAAGCCATCAAGGAACACGCCGTCGACGCCATTCGCGATCTGCGCCGGGGTCTCCGGACGGAGAATGATCTCTTCTCCAGACTTTCCGCCGATCCCCGGCTCGGGCTCACGGCGGCAGAAATGAGCGACCTCTTCGAACAGGGCAAAGCGAATACGGGGCTCGCGGGAGAACAGGTCGACGCCTTCGCCGCCCACGTCCGCAACCATGTCGCCACCGTCGTCCCGGAAGCCGCCGCCTACCATCCCGGAGCGATTCTTTAACCTCCCGGATCGCGAAAGAATTTGGGAAATCGATTGGTTTTTTTGTCCTATCGGAGGAATATTGGCATAGTGAAAGCTTTTCACGTCCAGAGGCCATGACCGAGGAAAACTTTCAGGAATTCATCGGCGAATGCACCGTTTACCTGCGCTCGCGCAACCGCCTGGCGCAGGAGGAGTTCGGTATCGGAGAATTTGAGCGTTTTGAATACGATTTGTGCACCCGCAAATTCCGCTGGTCCAATGGGGGGGTGATTCAGGCCGAAGCTGACCTGACCGTGGTGGGCTCCGTCTCGAATGTGACCGAAACCTGGCTCTGGTCCTGGGCCAATCCCTATCTCAATGACATCGATCTTGGGGACATCCACATGGTCCGTGATTTCGGGGAGTCTCATGAGATGGAGAAACTCAGCGAAGGCAAATGGAATGCCGACGAAGCCGATGGCTGGGAGATGACTTCGGTCGCCGCCCGTCTCCTCGAGGCCCAGGCAGCCTACCGCTCGCCTTCAAAAAACGGCTACTTGTTTCTGCTGCTGAACAATCTCCGGTCCGCTGACGACACGGACCTGGAAAAGGATCACGATTTTTAGCCAAAGGCAGCCCCCATTTTTCGGCGATCCGATCACCTCTCCCGGGAGGCGATAAAGTGAACTGCGGCAGAATGGAGGGGCCGATTCGACGGCAGACACGGTCAATTCTGACAGCATGTTGGCGCGGAGGCCGGGGAGGAAGCGCCTGGGGATGCTTGCCGACAGATGGAAAATCCGCCACCGCAGGCAGCTCCACACCAGCCGCCGAAGACTTTCCTTCGGAATTTGCGGATTTTTCACCCCCTGCGGCTCCCAGTCGGCTTGCGCAGACCGCATTCATGGGCGAAAAAATCCCCTGCCGCTTCCGGCCCTGCTTTGAGTCCCCCTTTACATGTCTGCCCCGCTCCCGCCCGAAATCGCCCGTCGCCGGACCTTCGCCATCATTTCCCACCCTGACGCCGGGAAAACCACGTTGACGGAGAAATTCCTCCTCTATGGCGGAGCCGTGCAGCTCGCCGGCAGTGTCACCGCGCGGAAAAACCAGTCCGCCACCACCAGTGACTGGATGGATCTCGAAAAACAACGCGGCATTTCGGTGTCCTCCACCGTGCTCCAGTTCGAATACCGGGACTGTGTCATCAATCTCCTCGACACTCCGGGGCACAAAGACTTCTCCGAAGACACCTACCGCGTCCTCACCGCCGTCGATGCCGCGGTCATGGTCATCGACGCCGGGAAAGGGATCGAAGCGCAGACCCTGAAACTTTTTGAAGTCTGCCGACGGCGCGGCGTGCCGATCTTCACCTTCATGAACAAGCTCGACCGGCCGGCCCGACCGCCCATCGAGCTGCTCGACGAACTGGAGCGCGTCCTCGGCATTTCCTCGCTCCCCATGAACTGGCCCCTCGGAGACGGACCCGAGTTCAAAGGCGTTTACGATCGCGAAACGCGGCAGGTCCACCTTTTTGAGAGGGTGAAACACGGCTCCTACCGGGCTCCGGTGAATGTCAGCGACATCGGTGATGAAACAGTGCGGAAAGTCGTCCCTGAGCACGTCTACAAGCAGGTCACGGAGGATCTCTCACTCTTTGAGGATGTCTCCACCTCCTTTTCTCTCGATGATGTCCGTGCCGGAAAATTGACCCCGGTTTTCTTTGGCAGCGCGATGAACAATTTCGGCGTCCAGTTGATGCTGGACCGTTTCATCTCCCTCGCCCCACCCCCGGCGGGCCGGAGCAGCGGGGACCATTTCATCGAACCGGACCGTCCCGGTTTTTCTGGATTTGTCTTCAAAATCCAGGCCAACATGAACCCCAAGCACCGCGACCGGGTGGCTTTCATCCGCATCGTCTCCGGAGAGTTCACCCGGGACATGGTGGTGACCAACACCCGGAGTGGCAAACCGATGCGGCTCTCCAACTCACAGCGTCTCTTTGCCCAAGAGCGGGAGACGGTCGACAGCGCCTGGGCGGGCGATGTCGTGGGCATTGTCGGCAACCACGACTTCCTCATCGGGGATACCCTGGCGGAAGATCCCACGATCGTGTTCGATGAAATTCCCCGGTTCCCTCCAGAGTGTTTCGCGCGACTGCACAACCGCAACACCGCCAAATTCAAGCGTTTCCGCGACGGGATGGACCAGTTGCTCAAAGAAGGTCTCGCCCAGAGCTTCGAGCCCGTCGGCTCGTTGCAGCGGGTCCCCGTCCTCGGCGCGGTCGGGCCCCTGCAGTTCGAGGTTCTGCAATACCGCATGGAAACGGAATACGGCGCGGAGTGCCGGCTCGAAAGCGCCCCCTGGGAAGAGGTGCGGTGGATCATTGAGAAAAACCCGCCGCCTCCCGAGCCCGGCAACCGCCACCGCGAAGTCGTCATCCCCGAGATGCTGCTCCCGCAAAGCGCCACCCTGACCAAGGATGCCCGGGGAAACTGGGCCGTCCTGTTTCCGGACAAATACTCTGCGGCTTACTTCGAACAGAAAAACGAAGACCGTTTCGAGGTTTTCCGGCAGCCGCTATAGACTCCGCAACGCCAGGTCGCTTTTGGAGACCCCGCGTGCCCGGATGCCCCGCATCCGCGCTCTCATTTCAAGGTCTGGAGGTAGGAGACGAGATGCATCAGATCCTCCGGTCCCAAGATGGCGGCCAAACCGGGAGGCATCAGACTCTGATCCAGTTCCGTCCGCTTGGCCACCTCAGCCCGGTCCACGGATTTGGCTACGCCACCGGGCAGCCGGAGCTGGAGATCACCGGCGGTCTCCCCGGTGACATAGCCCACAAGCTGTTCTCCTGACTTCGTGGTGATGGCGACGCCTTGGAATCCATGACTGATCGCCGCGCTGGGGTAGAGAATGGCTTCGACGAGACCCTCTCGGGGAAGTTTCTTGCCGATCTCACTGAGGTCAGGACCGAAATCCACCCCCTGGCCCGCGATGCGGTGGCACGTGTTGCAGGTGGCCCGGGCAAAAGCGGCTTCACCTTTTTTGTTGTCCCCCGGCATTTCCAGCAGGCTGGCCAGGGAGGGGAAATGGTCGGCCCCAACGGCCACCGGCACGGGGAGATCCTTGGCGGCATCATTGCGCAAGCCCTGATCAGGACTGCGGGCCAGTGCGAGAGCGGCCCCCGGCTTCAGAACCTCGTCGAGCCGGCCTTCCCGGGCAGCTTTGAGCAGTTCACGTCCTCCGGTGGGGGACATCGCCAGCGCATTGACGAGATCTCGTTTCAACTCTGCCGGACAATCCTTACTCGTGAGCCGGGACACCAGGAGTGAGGAAGATCCCCGGTCCCCCACTTTGCCGAAGGCGGAAACAAGCGACCGCGCCTTGGGGATTTCCTGGACTGAACCGGGCTGGAGAAGTTTCCCCGAGGCTCCTCCGTCTTCCAACAGCAGCCTGGCCGCGGTCACCGCTTTGGCGTCCTCCGGATGGGCCACAATGAATGCCGCGAGCTCGCTTTCGAAGCCACGGAGATGGAATTTCTCCGCCAGGTCGACAAATTCCGCCGTACCCCGGATCGGAGCGAGCAGACTGTCGAGCCTGCTGCTGCCACCATCGACCTTAGCCAGGCCTCCCGAGCCCAGTTTCCCGGCGGCATAAAGAGCCGTTTCAGGCTTTCCTTGGGCAAAGAGCGTCGCATACGCCAACTCCCGAGCGGCCGGGTCAGCCTGGAAATCCAGCGCCCGGAGCAACGGTGCGGCATCGGAAGCGGTCAACGCCGCTTGGGCGATCCGGGCAGCACTCTCCGGCGCCCGACTGCGCCAAAGAAGCCGGGCCGAGACGTCGGCGGGAAGATTCTGGGCCGCCGCGAGCCGCGTTGCCCAAGTCAAATCAGCTCCGATTCCCAGAGCTTCGATCTGCCAACGATCCCCGGCTTCGGCGCGGGTGGCGAGTTCGGCCCACAAGTTGTCGGCCTTTTCGCCGGTGGCATAGCGCAGGGCCAGGGCGGCCTCGCGACGGACCAGGGGATTGGCATCTTTCACTGCAGAGGCCACGGCGCCGAGCAGGGCCTCCGTGTTGCTGCCGGCCGACTGACGCAGAACCCTCAGCGCGGTGACCCGGATGTCGGGGTCACTGTCGGAAAGCCCCCGGGTCGCCGACGCAGCATCGAGGCGGCCCAGCAGCCAGAGCGCCCGGGCACGGTAGCGGGCCGGATTTCCAGCATCATCGAAGATTTTTTGGAGCGCCTCCTTTGCCGCATCGCCTTTCTCGCGGATCGCTGTCCAAGCGAGATAGCGGGTCGCTTCGTTGGGATTTTTCAGAGCCAGGAGAGCCCCCTCCAAAGTAGCGGGCAGGGGAGCTGGCGTTTTCGCAGGACCGATCCCTTTGGACGTAACGTGAAAAATTCGGCCTCTCTCGAGGTCGCCCATGGCGTGACCACCCACACCGGGATCATACCAATCGGCCACATAGAGCGAGCCGTCAGGAGCCACGCAGACATCACTGGGACGGAACCAGCGGTTCCGGGTTCCCTCGAGCAGGTTCACCACTTCCGCCTCGTAGCCTGCCCCTTTGGGCTTGACCGGATAGGCCCGCACCACGCTTGGCCCGGCGTCGCAGTGGATGACCTGGCCGCGGAAAACCAGGGGCAGGGTTTCGCCTTCGTAAACACAAATACCCGTGGGCGAACCGGCTCCGGTTTGAAGCAAATTGGGGACCACCCCCGGGTCGTTCTGGTGCCAATGCTGGAGCGGAATCTCCGTCTCCATGCCGACCCGCGGCTCCCGCCAGCCCGCACCGGTGATTTCGTCGGTGTACCCGTAGTTGCCATACTCCATCACCTGGTTGATGCGGACCCCCTTGTTGCCATCGTCATCGTTGTCACTCTGCCAAAGACTGCCAAAGGCGTCGATGTCGACTTCCCAGTTGTTGCGGAAATTCCAGCCCAGCATTTCCAGATCAGACCCGTCCAACTCACAGCGGAAGACCATGCCCTGGCGGTGGGAGCCATTGTTTTCATTGGTGCATTTGACTCCGTGGATGTCGGTGATGAGGTTGCCATCCTTGTCACAGAGCCGCTGCCCGGCATTGCCGAAGTTGAAATAAAGACGCCCGTCGGGTCCGAAATGGAACGCGTGGATGCCGTGGTCGTGCTGCTTGCCACCGATGCGGGAGAACAGCAGCTCCTTACGGTCACTCCGACCATCGCCGTTGTCATCATAGAGCGAGAACACTTCCTCCCCGGCACTAACGATGACACGGTTGCCGAGCACGCAAATGCCGTGGGCCGAGTCGATATCGGTGCCCTGATGGAAGACCGTGGCCCCATCCGCTTTGCCATCACCATCCTTGTCCTCCAGAATGAGGATGCGGTCGCCCTCCCGGCGCTCGCCAAGATGCCGCCGGTAGTTGACGACCTCGCAAACCCAGACCCTCCCACGGGCATCGACATCGATCGCCGAAGGGCTCAGAACCATGGGTTCGGAAGCAAAAAGCCGGGTCTCAAGGTCCGGGTGCACCTCCAGGTTGGCCACAGCCTCCGCCGGATCATGGCTCCCATTGGACGACAGAGCCGCCTGCGGTTTGTTGGCCGCGAGCCAGCCGCCAGGGGCCTTGTCAAAAAGCAGAAACCGGACGCTGGAGGGCGCATTCCCTCCCTGTTGGCCAAGGCCACCGTCATCCAGTCCGCCCCGGGCGACAAAACGCCGGACGCCTTCCGGCAACTGGTAGTGCAGCAGCGAGTTGGCATGCACGCCGATCCCGTACGCGGTTTTCTTGCCATCGATCTTTTGTTCACCGCCGCCCACGTTGTTGACCCGGCTGACCCTGCCCCAGTCGGAAGTGGCTTCCTTCCAATCCAAATCGATCAGCTTCACTTCCTTGCCGTCCGCCAGAATGAGACGCGGTTCCGCCCAGTCACTCCAGTCGAAGGCAAAAGAGTCTCCGGCGTCATCGACCACAAGATAGAGGTCCCGCGTCCCTTCGGGCAGGGTGACGTCGATAGTCACCGCGTGCCCCGGCGTGCTCTTGTTGATCACGGGGGAAGTGTAAAGAGGTTTGACCCCCGGCTCCCCTTGGGCCGGGGCCGAGGCTGCTTTCGGCCTTTCCTGGTTTTTGTTGCGTCCCTGGTCTCCTCCGTATTCCAGGGCATTGGATTCCAGAGCCTCCCGGGTCGGACGGGCCGACACCACCCCTTCCCGGGGGATTTCCAGCTTCAGCGTCCAGGCCACTCCGTTGAGCACGGTCTTGCGGAAATTGTCATCTTCCCAGTTCCAATGGTAATGCAGTCCGGTGAAACCGAAACCGCGCCCTTCCTGGTAATCCGCTCCCCGCTGGTAGGTCCAGGCGACATGTTGTGGTTCTTTGGCCGCCACTGCTTTGCGCACGTCCGGATTGCCTGAATGGGTGCCGTCGGGGCGTTTCATGGTGTCCTCCGTCGCGAGGGCGGAAAGGATCGGCGTGATGCCTTCCAGGTTGCCGCGGAAACGCATGTGGAAGTACCACTCATCTTCGATTTCGAAAGGCTTGACTCCAAGGGCCGCGGGATGGTCCGGGCAGGGAAGAAAACGGGGTTTCCAAGTGGGATTGACCGACCAGTTGGTCTCAAAGTAACCGCCCATCCACTCCATCATGCCTTTGCCGCTGGGGCCAATCGGCACCTCGACGCCATAATGCAGACAGGCCAGCCCCGCTCCGGTGCGCATGACCTTGTCGAACTCGGGCACGTGACCATTGACCAAATGCGCTCCTCCGCCGGAGCAGAAAAACACCACCCCGTTGGCGCCCTTGAAAAACTCACCCTCATTGGCGGGCCAATTGATGGAATATCGCGCCTCGATCTGCCCGGGGTAGGCTTTTTCCAGCCACTCTCCTATGAGATGGCACCCGGCGGAGTACTCATGGGCCCCAAATCCGTGGGAGGTCTTGTGGGAGACGAAACAAAGAACCTTCTTCTCCTGGCCATGGACCGCCGGCAAGGCAGCCAGACCAAGAGCCAGAAGCAGGGTGCGTGAAAGCAGACTCAGGGAGGCGGGAATCATGGCGGGGATTCTCCCCAATTCCTTGCTCGCGGTCAAGCCTGGAGCCATCCCGCATTGCGCCACGATTGCCGGTTGGGTCAGGCGCAGCCGGAACGGGATCCGGCGAGATGGACAGGGCAACGGCCTCAGGCAGGTTGCCCTGCGCCGTGCCGACGGGCAAAAAATTGACGGACGCGGCTCACCAGCCGATCCAGCCCAAGCAAGGCGAGAACACTCCCCACCAATGCCAAAATCCAGGGCCAGGTGGGCTTCACCGGAATCTCTTCGGTTTCCACAACCAGCTCGGCGTGGTCTTTGAGCTTGAAGAAATGATGCGCCACGCCCTCCAACGGAAAATCGACCACGACCGAGCGACGCCCCAGGATCTGAAGTTGCGGAAGTGCCCCCAATGAAGGCTGGCCGCCGGTCATTAATGTTCCCCCAACACTGAGAGCCACGGTCCCATCATTATCCGCCTGAATGGCACCGGGAGTGATGGCGTTTGATCCTGATCGTTGCCCGTTCTTCGAAGGAGATGCTTCCGAGGGTGCTGGCAGGACCGGTGTCCCTGCGACCACAGGGGGCGCCGCGTTTTCCTTCTGATCGACATTCTTGTCAGGTTCCTGAGGATTCGCCAAGGATTTCTTCGAAAGCACTTTGGAACGGGCATTGTTGTAAGACAACGTCCCCCCGGTTTTTCCGGCGATAATCGTGTACTGCTGCACAGGAGCCGTCTGCCCCACAGGCTGTCCTTGACCGCTGCCCGAGGCACCTCCCCCACCAAGGACCTCGGTGGGTTCCGACCGGGGGGCCGCGGATGCTCTGAACTGCTCCTGGGGCTGCCCTGCGGGTTTCGGCACGGTAAATTCACTTTGAGGTGTCTCCGCAGTGCCACGGTTGCCATTGATCTGCGATGTCTGAGCCGCTGATGGCCTGGCCACCGGAACGATGCCGCGAGCCTGCTCTTGGAGAGTTTCGAATTCCTGGCCCTGCGAGGCCCCGAGGCGGGACAGTTTGCCTTCGACACTGGCATTGTCCCGTTGTTCCAGCTTATCGATCTGAGCTTTCTGTCCGGCTTCGGCCACCTCCGCTTTTCCCTGGTCTGGCATCGCGATCTGAGCCACCTCCTGCTCCCGCTTCTGTCCCTTCGCCGCCTCTATGCCAAAGAAGGCGTTGCCCACCGAAAGGTTGTCATTGAGCCGAACCTGGCTCTCCACTTTGTTGAGTTTTTGCTCTTCTTTTTGCTCGATCTTTAGGTTCCGGCCTTGGATCGCGATGCTGTTGGCGTCCCAGGTAACGGTGGTTTTCAACTTGGTGGCATATTCCCCACCGGCAGCAGCGTCATCCTTGCCTGGGGTCATCGCACGGCCACCCTCCGGGTGTTTTTTGATGTCCCCATTATCGTCGAACCGCCCCTTGTTTCCCTCCGCAATGGTTTTTTGTTCGCCCAATTTTTTCTCCAATTCCACTAGTTCACTCTCGAGTACCAAGCCTTTCTGGCTGCCTAGAGAGGTCCTCTGACTGGCCGACTTCTGACGCAGGGTGTTGAGCTTCTCTTCAACTTGGGCGCACAACAGGCTTCCATTGCTGACCGCAAGGTGACGCAGGCTGTCATCGTAAACTTCCGATCCGCCCACCCAGTTCAGATTCTGCAGCTCGTTGAGTTCGCTTCGGATGCGCTCAACCGAGAGGCTGTCCTCGTCCGAGGATTGGACATTGCCATCCCAATCGACGAGCCGTTGACCCACCGGCACGTAGAGATGCCACAAGGTCCGCTCCACCGTCTGCCCGACCAACTCAGGATCATCGAGGCGCAGATTGCGGGCCGTGACCGTCCGCCCATCCAGGGCAACGCCTTCCCGGGATCGGTAGATCAAGACCACATCATAGGCGAGTTGACCTGGCTTGGTCTGGATCAATGGTATCAACATCACTGGCCGGCCTTCCGCCAATCCCTGATCAGCCCGAACGGACTGTCCGGCCACCGTCACCGAGACCAGTTCGGCCCCGGGCGGCAGCAGCACCGGAAGAAACTGAAGGGATCGATTTCTCAAATGATAAGCCGCACGATGCCAGACCTCTCCATTGGATCGGAGGGAAGTGGTGAGGTCCCCGAGAAGGACCACGGCTTCATTCCCGGCGCTGGTCTCCAGCTTTTCCATCGAGAGTCCGAGCCCCCATCCCTCCGGAGCCCGCCAGATCTCCGCGCTGCCGAGGGCACTTGGCTTGAAAGGCAGCAGGCTCATGACGGTGCTTTCCAGCGCCCGGGGCTGGGTGGTGAGCTTGTCAGCGCTCTGATTTTCCACGATGACGTAGCGCTCGGTCCGGGATGCGGCCTCAAACACCACGTCAGGAAGATTGGCGGATCCGTTGTGGGGAAGCTCGGTCTCCACCGTGAATTCAGTGGCATCCCCGACAAAGCGCTGGAAAATCACGGTGTACCGACGCTGACCGCCGGCCACCTCAGAGCGCACCTCACGGACATCTTCTCCGGTGATCCTGGCCTCGGGCACAGTGTCTGGAGTGGAGAACAGGACCCGGTCCATGGCGGATTTTTTCAACTCCACGTCCACGTGGATGGACATTTTCACCCAACTGTCATAAGCCTGGGCGAGCATGACCCAGAGGGCATTGAAACCCGGCGGAACGGTGGCAAGGCTCACCGAGGCCGAGAAGTCGCCCCGGTCAAACCGGAAACCCCGCTTTCTTTCCAAGGGGGCCAGCACCTCGAAATCCTGCCCCACGTCAGCGGCCCCGACCTCGCGGATGCCCCGTCCCTGACCACCTCCCAATGTCAGCCCACAATCCTGGGTGATGTGGGCCACGATGAGAGCGCTTCCACTGACCCCTTCGGCGGGGAATTCCCTCAGTGACAGGGATGGCAGGCTCAGACTGGCGGCGTCTGTCGTCACCTCGGTGGTGACATGGACCAGCAGGGCGGTCACTTCGGGAGTGTCACCGGAAAAGCGGACAAACAATTCGTCGCCGGTCCGCCACCAGTCCTGCAGACGGTTTCCGTTGACGTTCTGCAGGCTGGAACCGGGGGGCAAGACCACCGTGGCCCCGTGGAGGGCGGCGTCCGGTGACCGCAGTTGAAATTGGCAAATTGTCTCGAGTTTGCCGGATCCTGCCTGGTAGACATAGTCGGCGGTCACGCTGCGGCGGGCCTCGCGGGCACTCACGACATACTCCAGATCCTCATCGGCCCCCGCAAGAAGAAAGCTCGATTCGGCCTGGAAACCCGGAGTCTGCCGATCTGCCGCGACCAGCTCAGCCTGCCGGTGCAGGGGTCCGACCTTGGAGACGACTTTCAAATCCTCCGCCCGGAACAGGGTGCGCCGCTGCTCGATCCGGGCCGCCGTCGCGCCGAGTCGGGGGAACCGGCGGGGTTCGGCGGAGGCGGCGCCCGAAGGCACGCCCCGTTCCCCGACCAGTTCGACCTTTAAGGAGCCGCTCACAGGACGGGTCAGGACAAATTCCAGTTGGCGAAGTCCGGCATTTTTCCCCGTGCCCTCGACGAGCTGCCAGGACGCGAGGTGAGGAATCTCGAACCGTAGGGGAACCACGGTGGGATCGAAAGCGATGGCGAACCGGTCGGCTTCCTGGCCGGAAAATTCAAGACGCCAAGACGCTTCCAGACGCTCCACTGCCGGCGTGACAAAGAGCTTGGCCTCGACGGCTGCCAGACTGGGCTGTGCCAGCGCCCGTCCGGCGGTTTTGAGCTGACGGCGCAGTTCCACCACCTGCCTGGCGCCAAGGGCCGCCGTGAAGACCCGACCCCCGGGCGAGGTGGGATCGGCACTCTCCACCAACGGCAGAGGCTCGCTGGTGCCGAGAACCGGTTCCATCGCCGGGTCCTCCATGGTGATGGAAAGCGCGGCGGCCGAGGCCCCGGGGATGTTCCATTTCGCTTTGGTGGCGTCTGCCGGAAATGGAACTCGAAACCGTACGGTGACTTCATGCCTTCCGGGCTTTTCCACCATGAGGTTCCCTTGCTGAAAAGACGCCGGGACCCCGTCGAGGAGAATCTCGCTAAGGTCCAACTTGCTGAAGGAGAGCGGGACCTTCGACCAAGTGCCCCCACGCACCAGCAGGTCGAGCCGTCCTTCCACGGCGATGTGATCCGTGCTGACACGAGCCCGGTAGAGCGCCTGATTGATAATAGTATCTCGCGGTTCGCTGCCCTTGGAGGCGTCACTATCGTCGGCGGGTTCCTGACTCTGCCTCCAGGCCTTGGCCCGGGCCCAAAGGAGCTGGAATGTCTCGTAATCCACAAAGTATCGAGCGGGGGCAGCTCCGCTCGACGGGGAGGGACCTTCAAAGGGAACCAAAACGGTGGGATGCAAAGGAGGTTGCCGCAATGGATCGGCAGGAGCCTCCTCACCCTGCAAACCTGACGCGAAGGCCAACATCAAGGCCGCAAGCCTCAGGGGGATGAATCGCAGTGGGAAAGGGTTCTGTTTCATGGCAAAAACGAAAATTTCGCAGTCAGACCGGCGACCGGGGGACTAGTGGACTCTGGCTCTGGGCCCGGAACCGACGCCAGAGAAACCAGCCCACCGCCCCGACGATCCAACCCAGCAACACGGCATTGCACCAGATGAGGAGCCATCCTCCAGCGGCGAGGGGCCCCAGGCTCAATACCACCACCCCGAGGGCGGCGGAGAGAAGCGGCTTGCGGAACCAACGCCGGGCGGCGACCCCAAATCCCACTGCTCCGAAAACCATCCAAAGCCAGGCTAACCGCACCTGGCGTTCCCAGTTCACATAGTGAAAATCAATGCCACCGGGGGCATGGAGCCCGGAAAACGCATACTGCCTCCCGGACTCCGGGAGTTGGAAATCGAGCGGCACAAGACCGGCGACCGAGTTGCCGAAATTTAGCTGGTAAGCATCTATCCTTGTTTTCTCTTTGTCACTCTGCTCAAACCATTCGTTTTCCTGGCCACTTGTTCCAGCCTTCCTTTTGCGCTCCGACACCACTGAATCTGTAAGTGTCGGCTCGGGTCCAGAAACATTGGCTTCCGTGCTCCCATTCAAAAACTTGATCTGCGCCCTGTCCACCATCTCGTCTGGTTGGCGACGCAACGCATTTTCCCCCTCTCTGGCCGGGCGTGCCGCAGGAGAGTCAGCCACGGTCCCATTTCCATTCATGACTTCATCCGCGTCGGTGTCGCGATATTGTCTGGGTTTCTGAGCAACCGCTAGAGCGGGTGCGGAGGTTGGCGGCACGGCAGTGACGGCAACGAAGTCTGACGTGGCGTCGCCCTTCAGGGTAATATCACCAAAAAACTGCCTTTTCAGGATACTTAACCCCTCCGACTTGGCGTCATCCCCCTCGCCGCCAGTGCCATTGGCTCTCCCAAACCCACCAAAGCGGCTCAACCCATCCTTGGTTTCCCCGTCGTAGGCAAAGGCGACTCTTTGCTCCATGGCTGTGTTGCCCAACGGAACTTCAAGACGGTCGAAAAATAAGGAGTCGAACGTCCCCACCAACCGGGCCAGATTACCCCTCCCAGTGCTGCCGGGATCGCCCAGCCATTGCCCGGCCGCTCCCAGCAGTGTGCGGTCTTCCAATCGGAATTCCGCCCGCAGGTTTGATTCGAATCGTTGGAAATCATAGCCTTCCGGCAGATGCAACCTCCAGCGGGTCCGCAGGACCGGGATGGCCTCCGAAAACCGGGGCGGTTCAACCCTGGCGGTGCCGGAGCCCCTCCAGGCGGCGCCCGAGGTTTCATAAATGAGCTTGATCCGGTAGGGAGCGGCATTCCCGTCCCGGGCGGGAAGCTGGATGCGCAGGGAACCGGCGGAAGAGGCCACAGGCTTGGAAGTGCTGCCGTCCAGCGTGAGTGCCCAAAGGCGCGCGCCAGCCGGCAATCCGAAATCGAGGAACTGGTCGCCCGCACTGCGAACCTGCAGCAGCAGTTGGTGGCGCAGGGGACCGTCGGTGCTGGCCACCGAATCCAGGCGCAGATCCTCAATAACGGTGGAGACGAGCGAGGCCGACGGATGTCTGGTGCCGGAAATGCCGAGGGACCAGGCATCCCCCCGGCTCAGATAGGCCGCGATGACCCGGTGGCGTGGTTGGTAACCTTCGACCGGGGGGACCTGGAGCGAATCGACAGGATCCAAACCTTTCGGCTGAAAGGTGAGTTCGGTGTCGGTGTTGGCCTCCAGGATCCAGTGCCCGGTCTGACGACGGGTGCCGACCAGGGAAATCACCGGCAACGGAACCTGGAAGGTCTTGTCGGCGGTCTTGGAATCCTCGCTTTCGGTGGCGAAAGGCGTGCTGAGGTGAAACCGCAATCTCAGGGGACCGAGTCTCTCCTCATGAAAAACGAGCGTCCATTCGCCGGTGACTGCATCCAGGTGTTTCTCAGCAATCAGGGGAGAATCGAAGCGCAACTGGGAAGCGGCATTGACGGGCAGATGAATCTTTACCGAGGGCACCGCGGTGTGGCGGATCTCGGCGTCGATCTGGCCTTCGATCTCCAAGGTTCCCTGGAGTGGGACGGCATAGGCGGTGACCGTCGCATCAATCTCGGTGGGACGACGGCTCACCGAGAGCTGCAGCGCGTAGTCACGCAAACGGAACCAGGCCAAGGCGCCCTCCACCGGGGTCGTCCGGCCATCACGGGGCTCCAGACTGGTCGCGGTCTGCGTTTCCACGCGGAAGGAACTGTCGAACTGCACCGCCACATACCCGGAGAGGGCATCAGCCCCGGGAACCGCCAGGCTGGCGAAATCAAGTGGGACCGGGGTATTCCCCAACGCATACCATCCCGTCGGATCGCGCCGCGTGGACAGAAGGAGCGTGCGGTTCTCCCCGAGGGCGAGCCCGCCGGGCCAGGGAATGTGGAGCAGTCGCGGGTCGGTCCCGTCGCGGGACCAATCCGGCGATCCGGGAGGAGCCGCGTTGCCCTCCGCTGAAGAGAGCGTCACCGAGAGAACTTCCTCGCCCTCCGGAAGCCGGACCACGGTTTCAAACACACGACCTTCCACGGGAACCACGGTAAGAGTGCGATCGATGAAAACGGCGTCGCGTTTCAGTTGGATGAGGGAGTCCAGTTGGGCGTTGAACTTTTCGGAAACCCGCGCCAGAGCCACCTTCGGAGCCTCGAGAGTGGCGGGAAAGCTGAAGCCGGCGACGAAATAGGGCGCCTCGCGAACGGCGGCATCGATCTGTTCGGGAGCCGTCACGGTGAGCGGACTGGTAAGGATTCGTTTGATCTGGGTGTCCTCGCTGCCGAAAAGGGCAAAGGTCCCGGAAGCCCGGTGCACTCCCTGAACCTCCGGCTGGGGCAAAGTGATCTCGGCATCGCTGCCATCCGTGGGCAGCGTGATGTCGAGTTCTGCGAGAATGCGGAGATCCGTCGCGACGTGCCTTCCCTCGATCAACCGAACCTGGATCACTCCGTCAACCAGGGTCCAGCCAAGTAGTTCCGTGCCTTCGACACTCAATACCCGGGTGTTGGGTGGCAGGGTGATGCTGAGCTCAGGAGGCAGGGCCGCAAGATCGCGGTTGAGAACGAACCCCAGGTCAGCGCTGACTCGGCTGGAGTCGACGGAATAAAGGTAGCGGCAGGTTTGCAGGATGGCGGCACCGGGGATGTCACCGGCTTCGCGGGCAGACCAGGAGATTTCCTGCAGTCCGCCTCCCTGGGCTGGAAGCGCGAAGCGGACCAAGTCCCCCTCCTGCGTAAAGGGAAGGCTGCTGTTGGCCCGCGCTCCGCTGGGAAGATGCAGCGAAAGCCGGGAAACCGGGGAAGCCGGAGTGGTAAACCGGATGCTCTCCCCGAGCGGACCACGCTCCACTGGCAGATGGAAAACGGCCCTGATCCGGTGGGTGCCGGCCCCGCGCACGGCCAAAACCGAAGTCACGGCCACGGCGTCCTTTTTTTGTTCCCGGAGAATCCGCAACGCGCCCCGCTCATCAACCGTCAGCCCGGCGAGGAGGGTAATCGGCATTGGCAGGGGAATTTCGGTCCAGCCATCAGAGAGACTTTGAACGGTGTAACTGGCTTCCATTCGAGTCACGCCATCGATCACGGTGCCCTCGAAAGAGAGATCCCTCATGACGATTGGGATCGGTGGCGACTCGGCGGGAACCTGGGCGGGTTGCAGCGCTTCGCCCGTCAACGACTGAAATTCATCCGGAGTCAACAGCACGGCCCGCGGCAGCGAGCGCAGGGCGGTATCCAGTTGAGCGGAGGGCACCCACAACTCACGGTAACCGGGAGGAACCGGAGCGGCGTCATCCGCCGGGAGGGCAGGTGCGCTGGCGACGGCGAGGACCGCCACCAGGCAGGCGGACAGCCTCCCGTGGCTGAATCCGGTTCCGTATGGGGAGGAAGAGTTCATCACTGGTAGGTGGCAAATGCGGACATCGCTCATGCGGAGACCGGAGTCCCGGAAGCAGGCGGATCTGTCGGTGGATGGTCTCTCCGGGAGGCCCGTTTGAGCCACCAATAGCGGACGCTCAACGCCAGAACCCAGATCACCAAGCCTCCGAGGGCACCCGGGAATAAAGCGAAAAAGAAGCCGGCCACGGGCAGACCGAGGAGGAATACCAATGTTCCTGTGATCCACCCGAGCCTGGCCGGCCAACCCAGCCCACCAAACCACCGCAGGAAGGTTTTGACTCGGGTCAAAGCAGAGCGCCATCCTGCCACCGCCACCCAGACCACCGCCGCCAGAGCCGTGCCGAGAAACAGCGCATTCCAAAAGCTCGCCGCTCCCGGACTGACGGCTCCTCCGATGATCAGAGGAAGCATTCCCAACGCTCCGAAATAAGCCAATTTCCACAGCGCGGGACGTCGCAAGAGAAAGATGCCTCCGGAAAAAGTCAGCAGGCAGCAAAGTGCCTCGGTGAAAAAGGCAAACCCCTGGCTTTGAAAACTAACGACGATGTCGTCCGGCGCATCCAGCCGCTGGAGAAGAAAGCGGCGACCATCGACCGGAACTTGGATGTCGAAGCCACCGGCGGTTGCGCCCGGCGGCTGGGGCGGCGCCTGGAAGACCGACTGCTGGCCCGTTGTAAGCTGGGGTCCGAGAGTCGGAATCATCCAAGCGAATGCGTTCCGGAACCGCGACCAGCCTCGCTCGGAAACCGGGAGCCGCATGGCGCTCTCAAAGTGCCGGTAGACAAAATCCTGCGGAAGATAGAGTTCGATCTGGCTTTGCAGGATGTCGGCATCAGCGAGCCGGATCACCGGCACCGAAAAGGTCCCCAACCAGCCGGGTTTCTTGCCGGGATCGGGCCCCGGGGTTTCGTAGACAAAGCGCACCGGAAAGGCGGTCTGACGATGCTCCTCGCCCGTGGGAAGACGGATCAGGACATGGTTTTCGTTGGCCCGCCGCATCGGCTGCTGGGCCACTCCGTTCACCAGCACATCCGAAACCATGCGACCATCGCTGGGCAGTTCCGCACTGATGAACTGGCTGGTGTTGTTTTTGACCCAGTAGACCGCCTCGGTGGTGACCGCCCGGTCCGGCGCGACGACTGATTTCAAAGCGGCATAAGTGACCACGATGGACGGCACTTTGAGGAATTCATTCCGGGAGACCTTGAGCTCCAGTTTCAAGGGATGCCGACGGTACTTGTAGGCCTGGATGGCGCCACCGGAACCGACCAGACGGGCATCGAGCTCCTTGGGATCGATGATCTGCAGATTCACGGTGGGAGCATCGAGGATCTCAAGGTTGTCATCCTTGACCACGGCGATCTGACCGCTTTCCTGGAAGACCTGGGAGATCTGGATCTCCGGAAGATTGAGGAGGAAGTCCCGGGCTTCGTTCGCATCGGGAACGGCTCCGGCAGCCACGGTCGGCGCACCGGCTGCCGCCTCCACTGGGACGGCCGCGGTGGCACTCTCGCTCAGAGGACGATCCAGAGTCAGCTTGAGTTCGTAGGCGCCCATGCGCTTGTCCCGCAACATCACCGCCCAGAACTCCCGTCCTTCCCCCGGCGAGGGAACGACACCGTCAGCTCCCGCGGGCGGAGTGTAAGGCTTCTGGGTTTCCTTGATAAGATCGCCTTCGACCCGCAGATCTCCCGCGATGGAGGACGGCAATGAGAAAACGAACGTGTCCACCCCGGCATACTGCACATTGTAAGCCACCGTCCATTGGTAGCGGACGGCCTGGTCTTTGACACTGACAAGGGTGAACACATCAGCAATCACCTGAGGTTCTTTGAGCTTGAACCCGAGAACGGCGGGAACTCCCTCGCCGCGGTAACGGAAAGCGACGGTGAGAGGGCCGGTCCCCGGAATCCCCACCGGCACGGCAGGAACCATCGCGCCCTGCTGCTGGTTCTGCTGCTGCTGTTTGGGGCCCACCGGCACCGGCAGTTCAGCCACATCCATCTGCCGCATGTCGCCGCTGTTGCGGGTGTTGGGGTCGAGACTGGTATGGACCTGGACCGCGACCCGCGCTTCATGCCGTGCCACATCCTGGGGAGCAAAGACCGGCAGGGTTTCATCATCGGCAGCCTGGGCCCGGGTGCGCCGGCCGGTCACTTCAAAATGGACCGCCCCGATCGCCCGGCTGGAGAACTTGACATTGAGATAGCGCGCTCCGTCCGCTTCGGTTTCGGAAAAATCCTCCACCACTGCACCGGTGCACTCCACGCCCTCAAACCCTTGAGGCAGGCGGATTTTGGTGCCAAAAATACCGGCTCGTTTGATCTGGTAATCGAAGCGGGTGGTGAAACGCGAGGATTCAATCTCCACCGCATAGCGGGTCCAACTCTCCACTTCCACCAAGGGCTCGGCTTTTTTCACGGAGAGGTCAAGAAGGTAGGGAAGGGTCAGGTACCGGTAGCTCGCGAAAGGAGCCTCCTCCAGCGCTCCGGACGGGGCCGGAGCACCTCCCGGAAGTGCTTGCTGAGTGAGGGACTCCGCCTTCACCGTCTCCAGATCCAGCTCTCCGTATTTCGAGACAATGAGCGTGCCGCGCTGCCGGACCACATTTTCCGCCCGCACGACCGGCACGGTGAAGTTCATCGGCAGGCTGTCGAGCGGTTGCTCCAGGCTCACGGTCAATCCGTAGCTTTGACGCACCGGAGCATGGAGATGCACGGTGAGCCTCTGATCCGGTGAACCTTCCCCGGGCGGCTTCACATCCCATTCCTTTATGTTCTGTCCGGTCACGCCCAGAATCTCCAATCCCTCCGGAACCGAAATTTCAAACGTGTCGACACCGGAGCGAAGAACGCGGTATTGGAGATCCGCGGTCGTCTGCACCGCTCCGGGAATGACCCGGGAGGTCACCGCGGCTTCGGCAAACAGCAGCGGGGTCAACTTGGTCTCTTCCCCCTGCTTCTGCCACGCCACCTCAAAATGTTCCGTTTCCCCGAAGAAAAAGGCGAAACGGGTTTTGTCGTTCGGGAGTGCCTCCGAGGAATAAGCCGCCGCCGGTTGAATTTCAAATTCCCATCCCTGCCCGGGCAGGACCGCTTCAAACTTGGAGACACCGGCCCGGGGAAGATTCAGGCTGGCGAGATGCCGGCTCCCGGCATTGTCTATCCGGGCATACAATTTCAATTTGATGTCGTAACTGCCCTTGTGCGGGGCCAACAGCTGATAGCCGCCGTCTTTGTTGAGAGACAGGGTGGCATCACCGGTTTCCGCTTCGGCGATGTTGAGACCAGCCTGGGCAAGCGGGATCACCGCCCAGCCTTTTTCTTTGAACGATTCGACCTTCAACGTCGCTTCGATGGCCAGCGCATGATCGTCCACGCCGGCGAGAGTGGCTTTGAAATCCGCCGATGCCACCACTCCGTCCACGGGGGGTTTGACCTCGTCGTCCTTTTTGTGAACAGCCAACTGGTTCCACAAGTCAAGAAATTCGCGATAGGGCAGGTAAACGCCACGGCCTTCTTTCTCAAAAACCTTCTCGAGATCCTCGAACGGCAGGTAAATGCTGCGTTCCACCCGCAGGGGTTCCTTCGCCACCGTTGGAGCCGTCACCGGAACCGTGGCAGTGGCCGGAATTGCCGGAGCCGGATCGTCCACCGCCGGCGTGGGGGGAGGCAAGGGAGGCGGATTGACCACCGTCGGAGTTACCGGTGGGGCGCTGGACGTCTCCTGAGAAAAGCCGGGAAGGGGCAGGGCGGCAGCGGCGGCAAAAAGACCCACCAAAAGGAAGCAACGGAAAACTGAGTTCATAAGCGTGGACGTTGGGCCAGCTTAGAACAGTGTGGGAAAGATGTTGTCAGGCCTCTGTCATTCGTTTGTAAGAAAATTGTCATGGTTCGAAAGAACCTTCGACGCTGCGCGCCGACTGAGTGGGAGCGGGAGTCGAAACCAACGCCATACTCTCCCGGCCAGAAAGTTCACGCGACCACTCGAAAGGTGGCCCAATCCACCCGGAGAAACCCGAGAGCAAGACAAAAACCCACCGACCTCAGACCGGCAGATCGCGGACCAAATCGGCGTTCTCCCGGTACCAGGCTATCGTCCGGTCGAGGCCCTCCTCCAGACCGACCCGTGCTTCCCAACCCCAGAGGCTTTGCGCCTTCGATGGATCGGCCTGGGTGTCCCGCATGTCGGCATTGTTGGTCGGCTGGAAATCGATCACGGCTTTGCGGCCTAAACGGTCCTCCATGAGACGGATCAACTCCAGCATGTTGGTTGGCTCACGGCCCCCGCCCAGATTCACAATTTCATAGCCAACCGGACGCAGCGCAGCCACTGTGCCCCTGGCAATGTCGTCAACATAGGTGAAATCGCGGCTCTGCAGGCCATCCCCGAACATCGTGATGGGAGTGCCTTCGGCGATCCACTTGATGAACCGGTAGGGACTCATGTCGGGCCGCCCGGCAGGTCCGTAGACGGTGAAATAGCGGACCACGGTGGCGTCGATGCCATAGAGGTGATGGTAGGTGAATGCCATGCACTCGGCGGCCTTCTTGGATGACGCGTAAGGCGAAATGGGCCGGTTGACCGGCATGTCCTCGGTGAAGGGCATATCGTGCCCGGCATAAAGCGAGGAGGTCGAAGCGAGAACGAATTTCCGGCATCCGTGCTGCCGCATCAACTCCAGCAGATTCAGCGAACCGTGAGCGTTGGTCGTCATGTAGACATGCGGATTGACCATGCTGTAGCGAACTCCCGCCCGGGCCGCGAGGTTGATGACGGACTCGAAGCGAAACTCCTTGAAAAGGGACTCCAGTCCGGCCAGATCTTCAATATCGAGAGGGCGGAAGACAAAACCTTCCCGCTTCTGCAACTCTGAGATGCGGTGCTCCTTGAGCCGCGGATCGTAGTAGTCGTTGAGATTGTCGATACCGACAACCTGCCAGCCATCGTCGAGGAGATGGCGGGCGGTGTGGGAACCGATAAAGCCGGCGGCGCCGGTGAGCAGGATGGTTTTCATCAGGGAACCCTTCAGGAGCGGTGCTCAGGAAACGGGATAAGGCAGCCGATGGCGAAGGTGAGGAATGTGAGTTGGGTGGTGATAGGGCAAAGACATTACGGACCGGCGGGATCTCCCGCGCCTGCAGGCTCACTGCTCCTTGAACTGTCCGACAAGCTGGGAAACGGTCTCCTTGGCATCCCCATACAGCATACGGCAATTGGAGCGGAAGAAGAGGGCATTTTCCAATCCGGAGAAGCCGGCTCCTTTCCCGCGTTTCAGCGCGAACACGGTGCGGGCTTCATGGACATTGATGATCGGCATGCCATAAATCGGACTGGTGGGATCGTCCGCCGCGGAAGGATTGACCACATCGTTGGCGCCGATGACAATGGCGACGTCGACATTGGCGATGGTGGGATTCACATCATCCATTTCGCAGAGCTGCTCGTAGGGCACGTCGGCTTCGGCGAGGAGCACGTTCATGTGCCCCGGCATGCGACCGGCGACGGGATGGATGGCATAGCGGACTTCAATGCCGCGCTTTTCGAGAACGGAACCGAGTTCTTTCACCGCGTGCTGGGCCTGGGCCACGGCCATGCCGTAGCCGGGAACGATGACCACACTGTTGGCCGCCTCCAGCACGTAATAGGCGTCCTCGACGGAGATACCTTTCATCTCGCCTTCGACTTTGGCGCCAGCGCCCCCACCCGAGGCCGCCCCAAAGCCGCCGAAGAGCACATTGCCCAGCGTGCGGTTCATGGCCTTGCACATGATGACAGTCAGAATGACGCCGCTCGCGCCGACCAGACAGCCCGCCACCACGAGCACGGTGTTGACGATGACAAAGCCGGCGGCGGAGCCCGCGAGGCCGGAGAAACTGTTGAGGAACGCAATGACCACCGGCATGTCGCCGCCGCCGATCGGGAGCACCCCGAGCACACCAAGGAGCAGGGAGAGACAAACGATGGTGATCAAAATGGCATGCGCATGTGGCAACACCGCCGGCAACCCCTCGCTGAGCACCAACAGCACACCGAGCACCAAAATGACCGCGAAGACCAGCGCATTGAGCGCCTTCTGCCCGGAGAAGAGGGTCGGACGACCACTCATCCTGCCGGAAAGCTTGAGATAGGCGACGAAGCTGCCGGTAAAAGTGATGCCGCCGATCAGCACGGCGAGAACAATCGCGCCGAGGGTAAAGGCCGGAGTGGACATACCCTCGAGATATTTCTCCCACCCCATCCGCTGCACGCGGAGATACTCGCCCCAACCGACCGCGACGGAAGCGAGACCGCCAAAGCCATTGAAGAGAGCGACCAGCTCCGGCATGCCGGTCATGGCGACACGCGAGGCCCAGACTCCGCCGATCAGGGAGCCGACTCCCAAACCCGCCACGATCCATGTCCAGTGCAGAATGTGGTGGTCAAACAAAGTGACCACGATCGCCACCAACATGCCAACTGCCGAAATGAGATTCCCCTTCCGCGCGGTGGTGGCAGATCCGAGCATTTTGATTCCCAGAATGATGAGAATCGAGGAGAGAATGTAGGTGAGATTGATCAGGATAGCGCCCATGGGAATGCCGGAATGGAAAGTGGCGAAGTAACGTCGGAAGAGGGATCGTCCCGGAGGACGCGTGGATTCACTTGGCTTGCGGGCCTTTGTCTTTCTTTTTAAACATGCCGAGCATACGGTCGGTGACCAGATAGCCACCCACCACATTGATCATCGCCAAAACCACGGCAGAGAAACCAAGGATGGAGGCGAAGAGTCCCTCCGCGGCACCGGCGGCAACCAGCGCTCCCACGATGGTGATGCCGGAAATGGCATTCGACCCGGACATGAGCGGGGTGTGCAGTTGGGAAGGTACCTTTTTGATCAGTTCAAAGCCGAGGAAGACCGCCAGAACAAAGGTGAACAGAAGGAGGATGAGGGACATCGTGGTGGGGGTTGAATGGGATAGTCGAAAAAGGCGGAGGGCGGATGAAAGACCAGCCCGCGTCATTGGGGACGGAAACGCTCGTGAACGACTGCCCCGCCATGGGTGATGACACAGCCTTTCTGGAGGACGTCCTCAGGATCAAGGCGGAAGTTTTTCCCGTCCTTGTCCCAGAAATGCTCGATCATGTTGGCAAGGTTGGCCGCGTAGACCTGGGTGGCATGCTTGGAGACCCGGCCTTCATAATTGGCCAGCCCGATGATGACGACGCCATTATCCGTGACGACTTCCGTGCCACAAACGACCCCTTCGACATTGCCTCCGCCTTCGGCGGCGAGATCGACGATGATGCTGCCCGGTTGCATCGAGGCCACGACTTCTTTTTTGATGAGGACCGGAGGCTTGCGGCCGAAGACTTTGGCGGTGGTGATGACCACGTCACTCTGGGCACAGACCTTGGCCTGCTCGCGGCTTTGCTTTTCCAACTGCTCAGGAGTGAGCTGCTTCGCATAGCCCTGTTCGGTGCCTCCGGTTTCCCCGAGGTCGATCCGGAGGGCTTTGGCACCCAGGGATTCCGCCTGCTCCAGAGCCTCGGCCCGGACGTCAAATGCAGTGACGCGTGCCCCAAGGCGCTTCGCGGTGGCGATGGCCTGGAGACCGGCGACACCGATGCCCACGATGAAAAACTTCGCCGGCGAGATGGTGCCGGCTGGCGTCATCATCATCGGCAGGATCGTGTTCATGCGATGCGCCGCCTCAATGACCGAGACATAGCCGGCGAGGTTCGCTTGGGAACTGATGGCGTCCATTTTCTGCGCCAGAGTGGTGCGGGGCAGCATTTCGAGGCTGATCGCGGTGACCCCGGCCTTGGCGAAAGCCTCAATCAACCCCGGTTCATTGAAGGGGTCGAGAAAGCTGATATGAATGGCTCCAGAACGGAGCATGGCAATTTCTTCCGCGGGTGGCTTGCGGACCCGGATGACCAGATCGGCTTCCCGGAGGGCTGCTGCGCGGTCTCCGGAAATCCGGGCGCCGGCGGCCTCGTAGGCCGCATCGGAATGATCACACCGGGCGCCGATCCCGGCTTCCACGGTGACGTCCGCTCCGAGTCCCACCAGTTTTTTGACGGCGGCGGGATCAAGGGCGGCGCGGGTTTCGATCGGGTCGGTCTCTGAGGGGGCAAAAATCTTCATAACGGGGGCACCGGGCAGAAGCACAGGAGACGTGGAGGCCCAACCTGCGCCCAGACTCCACCCGGGGTGGCGGAACTTATCCCGCGAGGGGCCGGTGTCGAGTGGTTTTCTTCCGGCGCCGGGACGGCCCGCCCTCCCGGAATCCCTGAACCCGGACTAAGGAAGGACCGCCACGCCGGCTCCGGGGCCCCCTGCCTTGGCCATGAAAAGGTGCGATTCACCCCGCAGCAGGAGATGCCCGTCCACGGTGACCGGAGTCGCGATGATACGCTCGCCAAGTGGATTTTCCGAAATCGGGGCAAACCCTGTTTCGCTGAAACGCCCAACCTGCAGCACGCCGTCCTCCCGCACCGCATAGAGGAGATCCCCTGCCACGGTGGGGGAAGAGTAGTAGCTGGCGCTGGACCTCGGGAATTCGCCTTTCCAGAGGGTCTGGCCCGTGGCGGCCTCAAAACACTCCACCGCACCCCGGTCCCCGACCAAATAGACCCGACCGTCCCTCACGGCCGGGGTTGGCACGAAAGCTCCGCCTTCCCGCGTCCAGACCCGGTGGGTGGTGGTGACATCCCCCGCCCCGCCGGTCAGACGGATGCCGGCAAGGTGGGAGCCGCGACCATAGGGCACCACCGCCAGATCACCAGAAATCACCGCCGACGCCACCGCAACCCAGTTCTTTTTCCCGTCAGGATTGAATCCCGCGCATTCCCAAAGGAGCTTGCCATCGGCCGCATCATGCCCGGTGAGATGCTCGGCCCCCCAGGTCACCAAAATCTCCCGTCCATCCCGGGAAATGACCTGGGGAGTGGTGTAGCCATGGTCATTCTCCACTGGAGTCTGGTATTGGCGCTCGGTTTTCCAGACCTGCCCCCCGGTGGCCTGGTCAAAGGCCACCAGATACGACGCGCCGCCGTGCATGACCGCGACGACGACGTTCCGCCTCGTCAGGACCGGCGAGTTGCCCAGATCCCAATAGAGACTGACCTTGCCGAAGCGCTCCTGCAAATTGGTCTGCCAGAGCACTTTCCCGTCCAGATCGAGCGCCGCCAATCCCCCGCTTTTGAAATAGACGAACAGCCGCTTGCCGTCTGTCACCGGGGAGGGATTGCTGCCGGAGCCGTTCCGGTGTTTGCCGACCGTTTCCTGGCCGAAGGTGGTCGTCCACAGATGTTTTCCTGACCAATCGTAGGCGGACGCGGCGTCCTTGCCCTCCTGCGGTCCGGTGAGGTAAATGCGGCCATCCCAGACGACGGGAGTGGAGCATCCTTTGCCAGGCAGGGTGATTTTCCAGAGCAGGGTGGTATCATCGACCCGGTCGGGATAGGCCACCTTCCCCGGCTCGGCCACCCCGCTGTCGAGCGGTCCCCGCCACTGCGGCCAACGGCTTTCGGCATGAGCGGTGGGAAGGAGCAACCACACGGAGGCCAGCAGGAATCCGGAGCCGGAAGCGAGGAGGGAAACAGGGCGCAGCATGGGCCGACTGTATCAAGTTCCGGTGCCTCTGTCAGCAGGGAATTGTCGATGCCGCCCGGATCTTCCTGTACCGCATTCGCGAAAAGGCGCGGACTTTCAGATCAACTCCGCGATCGGTTTGCCTCCATTCATCACGATGGCATTCGGCCGCCCGGAGAAGTCCTCATAGGTGGTGTTGAGGGGAATGCCGAAGTGATGGTAAATGGTGGCGGCCAAATCCTGCGGGGTCACCGGTCGTTCTTTGACGTTGCCTCCGTCCTTCTCTGTGGCCCCGATGACCTGCCCATGGCGGAACCCCCCGCCCGCCAGCATCACGGAGCTGACCACCGGCCAGTGATTGCGTCCGTCGGTGCTCCCCTGGGTGCCGATGGTCGGGGTGCGGCCAAATTCTCCCATCGCGATGACCAGCACATCGTCCAGCAGCCCCCGGTCTTCCAGATCACCGACGAGGGTGGTGAACAAATGGTCAAACACCGGTAGGAGCGGCTTCAGCCCCCGGGAAATCCCACCATAGGGAGGAATATTGTCGCCGTGGGTGTCCCAGGTGCCGGAGGCGGAGTGGTTGCTTAGATCGATGGTGACAAACCCCACCCCGGCCTCCACCAGCCGGCGGGCCAGCAAGGCCTGGCGGGCCCAATCGTGACTGCCATAGCGCTCCACCGTGCGGGCGGACTCCCGGGAAAGATCAAACGCCTCCTGGGCTTTGGCGCCCGCGATCAGGTCGTAGGCCTGCTGGCCGAAGGCATCCAGCCCCTCCATGGACCCGGTG
This sequence comes from Akkermansiaceae bacterium, assembly GCA_024233005.1. Classification (GTDB taxonomy): domain Bacteria; phylum Verrucomicrobiota; class Verrucomicrobiia; order Verrucomicrobiales; family DEV007; genus JACKQE01. Next base: position 115,253 of record JACKQE010000013.1, read on the forward strand.
GCGTCGATCTCCGATCGCAGGTGGTCCATCTGACGGTGCAGCGTGTGGCGGCTCTCCAGCCGTTCCATGGTCAGACCCGTCGGCAGCTTGAACAACCCGAGCGCTTTGTCCCCAAGAAACGGATCATAGCGCCGCCCAAGGTAGCCCCCCCACGCGATGTGGGTCCGGTCTTTGACATTCAAGGCCACGTATGGCGGCAACAGGGGATTGTTGGCCCCGTGGTACTTGGCCACGATGGATCCGATGGCGGGACACTGTTTGCCGTTGGCATTGATGCGGGGTGCCGCATCAGGATGCGCCGTCTGCATCACCTGGTTCGGCTGATGGTTGCTGCCGCGGCAGACCATGGAGCGGATCAGGGTGAGTTTGTCCATCATCGCCGCCTGCTTCGGATAGTGCTCGCAGAGGCGGATTCCGGGCAACCGGGTGGTGAGGGTGGAGAAGGGCCCGCGCACCTCGGAGGGAGCGTCCGGCTTGGGATCCCAGGTGTCGATGTGGCTAGGTCCCCCCGCCATCCAGAGCAGGATGACACTTTTCCCCCCCGGGAGGGAGCGTCCTTCTTTGGCGGCCGCCGCACGGATTCGCAGGAGGTCCGGAAACGCGAGCCCGGCCATCCCCGCCATCCCGGCTTTGAGCAGCCCCCGCCGACTTCTAACGGTGAGCCCCTCTCTGACCCGGGGATTCAGGTCAGTGAAGGCGTGGCGCCAGGGGCCGGTTGGACCATGCTCGGACATGGTGGTTATCATAGGGATCCAAGGTGTTGGCGCCAAGAGAATTCGGCTCCGCGAACACGGGAGGCCGGTTCCAGGTTGGTTTGCCTATGGCAGTATTCAGAAAGTCATTGGCGCCAAGGAAGCCGTGGTTCGCACCCTGCAGCCGTCGGCATTGCAGCCCCACCTAAACGCCGCGTCGAGATGGTGAATTGGTTGACGACGTCCGCTGGTCCGTGATGGGAAGACTCCCTCCAATTTTCCGACTCAGTGAGTCCTCTTTTGGCTTTCCCTTGGTGGGGAAAAACAATGCGCACTTTCGAGGTGGCGTGCGTGCTGAATTTCACTGAATTGAGGGCGCTACCGGTAGGTATCTCTGGGGGTTTTTGTCATGTCAGTGAACTCTTTCCAGGTCTCATCCAAAGACATTTCCAGCGTTTAACCTTCAGCAGGTCACCCGCCGCCTTGGTCATCATGGCGCGGGGTTCCAGCATCACCAGTCCGGAAACCATGAGGTTGTCAAAGTGGCTGTGCAAATAGTGCTCGCTGGGATTGGGGGCATGGTGGCCTTCGAATGAGCCCGTGTCGGGATGAATCCGATCGCCAGGCGGGTCTGGCAACGCACATTCCATGGGCGCGACCAGTGCCTTCACGGGGAGGCGCGAACAACGAAGGTGGCGGAGTGCGGCGGAATGACACAACGAAGCGCATCCTCTGTCTCTGAAGGGATCCTGGTCCCCTGTTGATCGAGAAGGATGACCTGTTGCGCGTGCCAGGCAGGGGAAGGCTCAATCTCCAGAGTCAGCGGCTGGTCGTAGAGAGAGGCGTCGGTGGAGACAGCAAGCTGAAAGGTGAGGCTGCGGTCATCAGCCTTCACAACAGTGAGTTTCGAGGCGTGGCGTTCGGTTTGATATTTGTGGATGTCCGCCATGCCGGCGATCCAGAGTTTGTCTTGATGCTCTTTGGCGATGTCGAGCGCGGCACGAAAGTTCTCCTCGCTGGTGCTGAGATTTTCGCCAATGTAGTGGTAGTGAATGCGGCACCAGAGACCACGCTCCAGATGCGAGGCAAGGGCTTTGCGGAAAGCCTCGACGCGGCCCCCATAGATGTCGTCCATCCCCAGCGAGCCGCTGGATGCGTCGAACTGGTGATACCTGTGGAGGTAGGAGCGGAGCGTTCGGGTGGTCTCCCAGCGCGTGCCGCCTCCGAGATTGAGTGCCATGAGCTTGCTTCTGCCGGGCGTGAGTTTCCAGATCGCCTCCGCTGCGCTGCCGATTTCGACATCCATTTCGGCATCACTCCGCGCGCCGCGATGATGTGCTGAGTGGTTCGCGAGCTCCATGTCGCCCTGCTTCATCACGGCCTCCCATTCGGCGTGTTGGGTCTCAAAGGAGTAGTTCTGCCGGCTCCCGGACTCCATGGGTCCCGGATTGACCATGAAGGTGCCTTTGAACCCGTATTCGCGCAGGATCGGGATGGCCCTGCTGAGGTGGGTGGGATGGGAGTCATCAAAACGAAGGCTCAAGGCGGCGGTGCGTCCGTGCGGCCAGTTCGCGATGCGGACACGCGCACCGCCAGCGGCATCTTGAATGACGCGATCTTTCTCCGGAGCCGGCTTGGGCCAGCCGCCGGGAGGTTCCACGGCCTGCACCACAACGGAACTCACGCCTTCCGGCAGCGGAATGAGCAGCTTTTCCCATTCGATGCCTGAACGCTGCACGGGAAGCGTCGTGCCGGATTCAATCCGAACCTCGACATCATTGACAGGCCAGGCATTGCGGCCTGTGTTTGGCAATTCGACCCGCAAGGTCAGGGGGCGCGCCTCTCCCCGACGGTCCACCTGCACGCGAAGCTGGAACGGATCCGCACTCGTCGCGGTGAAAGCGGCAGGACCCGAATAGTGCTCCCAGGAAACCTTCACGCCCCCGAGGTCCGGCAGTTGAGCCTGCGAGGTCGCCATCCACAGCCAAATGAAAGAGAAGTATCGGAAAGTTTTCATGGACTTCACTTTGTCGGGATTCCGTTCACCCCATTCCTCAGCAAGCGCCGCACACCGGCAGTCTTACTGCTACGGCCGAGGTTTGGTCATTTCAACTTCTCGGAATCTTGGCCGCTGCTGGGCCCGGACGGGAGAGGGAAACATCCGAAGAGACTTCCACCTCGGAACCGTTGTTCACGCGAACTTTCATCCGTTGATACCAGACTTTTGCAGGTGAGATCAACCATCGTTCCTGTTTGCGCTCAGACATCCCCATCAAACCGGCCATTTGGTCTGATACCCACAGAGTTTCGATGGTTTTGACAGGTTCAGCAGAACGGATTGTTCCGGTGAAAATCATGGAGGGAACCATCAGAAACAAGAGGCGATTCATCGTAGATAAGACGTTTCTATGGGCAAAAATGGCCCGGGTCTTGAGTATCCTTATACTGCTTGTCCCTTCTCGTCAGCTTAAGTATCCATTTTCCCTCCGTTTCTTCGCCGCCGGCAAGCCCAGGTGGGAGTGGGACAGTCAGCGGAAGGCTTCCTCCCCGCATGAAATGCTTTCGTCTTTTTCACTTCCAACGCAAGAAACAGGGTTTTTTCATGGAAGGATTCGGTAGAGTGACTCAGGATGACTACCACGGACACCGCCCAAGATGATGCGCGCTTTGAAGCCCTCGCCCGCCGCGATCCGGCAGCGGATGGGGCCTTTTTTTATGGTGTCCGGAGCACCGGGATCTACTGCCGCCCCACTTGTGGAGCACGCCGTCCCCGGCGCGAAAACGTGGTTTTCTTCGAGAGCTGGGAAATGGCGCAACGGAAGGGATTCCGTCCCTGTCAGCGCTGCCGTCCCGATGGGCCAACACTGGAGGCACGCCAGGCGGAGGAAGTGATCGCCGCCTGCCGTGCCCTCGAAGCGGAGGAAGCACCCGACCTGGCCACCCTCGCCGGGGAGGCGGGTATGAGCCCCCATCATTTTCACCGGGTTTTCAAACGTCTCACTGGAATGACCCCCAAGGCCTATTCCCTCGCGAAACGCGCCGAACGAGTACGCCGGGCGCTGCCAGGAGGTGAGAGCGTGACCGAGGCGCTTTATGCGGCAGGCTACCCTTCGGGAGGGCGATTCTATGCCGAGTCGGCCGCGCGCCTCGGAATGGCCCCCAAACGCTTCCGCCAGGGCGGCCCGGGAGAAACGATCCGCTTCGCGGTGGGGGAATGTCCGCTCGGATCGGTGCTGGTCGCTTCCACGGTGCGGGGGTTGTGCGCAGTTTTCCTCGGAAACGATCCCGACGCGCTGGTCCGGGAACTGCAGGACCGCTTCCCCCGCGCGGCATTGATAGGGGGCGACGCGGACTATGAACAGCTCGTGGCGAGGGTGGTCTCCCTGGTGGAGGCCCCCGGCACAGCGGCCCCGGAACTGCCATTGGACATCCGGGGAACAGCCTTCCAGCAGCGAGTCTGGGAGGCGCTGCGCGGCATTCCCCCGGGAACCACCGTGAGCTATACGGAACTGGCGCAACGCATCGGATCGCCCAGCGCGGTGCGGGCCGTGGCCGGGGCTTGCGCCGCCAATGCCCACGCGGTCCTCATCCCCTGCCACCGGGTGGTGCGGCAAAATGGCGATCTCTCCGGTTATCGGTGGGGGGTGGAACGGAAGGCGGCTTTGCTGGCACGCGAGCAGGAGCTGATCAGAAATGGTTAGCGGTGCAGGAATGGATCCCACCGACCCCACTGCGTTGGAGAATCTGCTGCCCTGTCAGGGGGAGGTGCGGTATCATGGTCCGGTTCTGACTGACGAGGTGGCCTGGGACTTTTTCGAAAGATTGAACCGCGACACCGCTTGGCGGCAGGATGAAGTGCTGCTTTATGGCCGGCGCCTCACCACAGCGCGGGAAGTGGCCTGGCACGGAGATCCTGATTGTGACTACACCTACTCCGGCACCACCAAGAAGGCTCTGCCTTGGACGCCCTGTCTCCTGGAACTGAAAGCCTTGGTGGAGGCCTTCGCTGGATCGGTGTTCAATTCCTGCCTGATCAACCTCTACCACAGCGGAAACGAGGGCATGGCTTGGCACAGCGACGATGAGAAAATGCTGGAACCCTGCGGTCCGATCGCCTCCCTCAGCCTCGGGGCCGAGCGGCGGTTTGTCTTCCGCCACAAATCCGGGGCCAGGCCCGATGTCCCGCTGCTGCTGGCGCACGGCAGCCTGCTGGTGATGCGCGGGACCACCCAGATTCACTGGCGCCACAGCCTGCCAAAAAGCCGCCGGGTGACCGAGCCCCGGATCAACCTGACCTTCCGACGGATTGTGCGCCCCTGAACCGACTCATGCAGAGTCGCCAGAACCGCAGGCTTCCGGGGGACCGCTGGGATCCCAGTCCTCGACAAACCGCTGAATGGCCACGGCGCGACCAGTGTGCTCATCGACATCGATGAGGGCTCCCCGGAGTCCGACAATACCGGAAGCCACCGGGAAGCGACGGGGCATTCCCGTGCAGAACCGGTCCACGATCGGTTCCATTTCCCGGCCGAGGATGGAATCGACCGGCCCACACATGCCGGCGTCGCAGAGAAAGGCGGTGCCACCTGGAAAAATGCGCTCATCAGCCGTCTGCACATGGGTGTGGGTGCCGACGACCGCGGAGACCCGGCCATCCAGCCAACGCCCCATGGCGATTTTTTCGCTTGTGGTTTCGGCGTGCACATCGACAAAAATGACCCGGACTTCTTCCTCATCCTGTAGGCGTTTGACCTCATCAGCGATGGCGAGGAAAGGGTTCTCAAGCGGAGGCTGCATGAAAGTGCGGCCCTGCACATTGATGACCGCGACTTTGCCTTTCACCGTGTCGAGGACCACCGATCCATTCCCCGGGGTGCCGGGCGGGTAGTTGAGCGGACGCAGGACCCGGGGCTCGGTGGCGAGGTAGGGTATGATTTCGGCCTGATCCCAAATATGATCGCCGGTGGTAACCACGGCGGCTCCGGCCCGCAAGAGATCGATACTGATCTTGGGCGTAATGCCACGTCCCCCAGCAGTGTTTTCTCCGTTCACAATGATGAAATCGACCGACAAGGAGTCCCTCAGGCCCGGAAGCCGCTGAATAACGGCCTTTCTGCCGGGCTCACCGACGATATCTCCTAGAAATAAAATGCGAATCATGGTTACAGTAGGGATTTCCATCGGGATGCACGCCCGCGCAACCATTTCCTCCAAGAACCGCCAAGTGTTCGCTCCCGCGATGAAACGGGCGGCGGGACTGTTCTCCATGTCTCTCGGCCTAGGATTGGCAGCAGGGTGGACTCCGGAGGTTTACGCCGCAACCAAGAAGCCCGCCGAGCCGACTCCCGTCGAAGCCCCCAAGCCTGTGCCTCCCCCTTCCCCGCGGCTGGCCCCATTGGGTCAAGTGCCCGACTGGAATGACCTCGATTCCTACCAGCGGACAATCACCAAGGAGGACTTCGAACACCAGCTGCGGCACTGCTATGCCCGCAATGAGGAAGCCTTCGCCGGAAAAATCGAACTCTTCGGGGATTTTGCCCGCATCATCCGTCAGTCTTCGGACGCCGGAAAAGGATACTACGATCTCCATTACCTGACGGATCGACGGAAGACGAACGCGGGCATCGATCGCTACTGGAAGGCCCCCTGGCACCTCTCGCCGGTGATCAACGACTCCCGCCCGCTCGAAGGCCTGAGGATCGCGGTGGATGCCGGCCACATCGGAGGAGACTTTGCCATCAAAGAGGGACGGTATTATACCATCGGAGAAGAGACCCTTCCGATCACCGAGGGCGACATGACGCTCCGGACGGCTCGGATTCTGGAACACGATCTCACCCTGCTGGGAGCACAGGTCTTCCTCGTCAGACCCGGTCCCTTCCCGGTCACCGCCGAGAGACCGCCAGACCTCATGGGGGTGGCGCGAGACTGGCTCCGCCGGAGTGACGCCACTCGCTACCTGCCGGGGCAACTCGTCGAGACCACGGCAGACCGCCTGTTTTACCTCAGCAGCGAGATCCGAACGCGAGCCAACAAGGTCAATGAAGCCGAGCAACCCGACCTGGTGCTCTGTCTGCATTTCAATGCGGAGCCGTGGCGGAATCCCTACCGTCCGACCTTCACTTCAAAAAACCACACCCACATCCTGATCAATGGCTGCTATTCCTCCAGTGAAATCTCCGAAGATGACACCCGGCATGAGATGATCCGGCGGATCCTGCAGCGCACCTATAATTACGAACTGCCCATGGCCAACGCCATCGCGAGAACCATGGCTGATGAGACCGATCTCCCCTCAATGGGCTATGACGGGGTCCAAGGAAAATCGGTCAATGACAACCCTTACGTCTGGGCACGCAATCTCCTCGCGAACCGTCGCTATTTTTGTCCGGTGATCTTTTTCGAACCCTATTGCATGAACAACCGCGAGGTGCATGCCCGGGTCCAAGCCGGGGAATACCGGGGACTCCGGGAATTCAAAGGACCAGCCCGAAAAAACATTTATCAGGAATATGCCGACGGCATCACCGCGGGGCTGGTGAATTACTTTCGCCAGGTCCGCAATGCGAGATGAGGGAGGATCACTCCTCGAACTTGGGCTTCATTCGGGAACCGGCACACCATGGGCGTCACACCATGCCTGTGACTCAGAACTTCCGGCTTGGGCAGCCTTGACGTGCCATCCCTGCGATGCCACCGGGGAGGCTTCGACCCCGAATCCCAATCCCAGGCATTCGGCATAAATGTGCATCGTGAAGGCATCTCCCGCCTCCGCCCCTTGGCGGAAGCAGTCGGCCGCCTTCGCGAGATCACGCGACGCCCCGTCCCCCTTGGCATACCGCACCCCCAGATTGTAATAAGAACCGGGATCTCGAGATTCCGCGGCTTTTTCGAAACACCGGAGCGCTTCGATTTTGTCTCGCTGACATCCCCAGCCATTGATGTGGCAGGTCCCCATGAGATTCCAGGCTCGGGATTCCCCTCCCTGCTGGGCTTTTTTCAAAAAGTCGTAGCCCGGGAATACGGACTCGGGCAGCCCTCTGCCAAAAATGAGGCATTCCGAATAGTAAAACTGTCCCGAAGCATCACCCTTTTCGGCGGCTTTGCGGAACCATGCGGCGGCGGTTGGAAGGTCCCGAGGCACCACCTTCCCGCCAGCAAACAGCCGTCCCAAACGGACCATGTGAGGGGGATGCCCGGCTTCAGCGGAGCGGACCAGCCAGCGCAACCCATCGGCCGGGTCCCGGGGCAGGAGATACTCAGCCAACAACGAGGCAGCGATGGGCACCTCCCGCGCGGTCTGCTCCACCTGCGCAAGTTGGCCGGAAGTCATCTCAAACGCACCGGCGGCCTGCCACTCTCGGGTGGTGGCCCAGATTTCCTTTAGGGCATCGCTCTGGCGCGAGTCAGCACGAAGGGCCTCCAGGTAATGCCCCACCGCTTCGGCGTATTCCCCACGGTTCCGGGCGGCTCGAGCCGCCTGACAGGCCCCCGCGGCCCGGTCACGCATCGCCTCCGCAGCATCACCGCTCGGCGTGGATGCCGGGGATGGTTTTTCCGGCGCGATCCCTTTGCCGAGATCATTCAAATTTGGCAGGATGCCAGTAGCCTGTGACAGGGAATCTTCCAGGGCATCGGAGACTTCCATTTGCACGGTATAATGTGCCGGCAACAGCATTTCGGCATGAGCTTCCAGGGCGATGGCTCCCGCAAACCGGGAAATATATTGACCCAAAAATACCCCGGCCACTCCGAGCACCGCCAAAATGGCCATGCCCACGAGCCAGAACCGGGTCAAGTTGCGGGTCGGCTTCTCCTCTTCGTCTTTGGGGAATAAGGCATGATCCGACCCGGCGAATGTCTTTTGGGTCATCAACCGCTCGCCAAAACCGTAGGGAGGGGCGATGCCCCCGGGAGGAGGGTCCATGGTTTCACGCCCTCCGAAAAGCCAGCCAGCAGACTTTAATTTTGCGGCCTCCACCAGATCTGCAGAGTCGCCCGGTTCTCTTTCCCAGACCTTACGCTTTTCCGCTGGAGGGAGACTTTCGACCGGAGGCTGAACTTTCCCGGGCACAGTTCCCGAGGCGCGTGGCAATGGGGATAATTTGGCGGACTCTCTGTCTCGCCCCGCAAAAAAGGGAGCGAGATCTCCGAAAGTCCGGTTCACGTCGGAATCCGTTGGCGCCGGAACGGCCTCCTCAGGGGACTGCTCGAAGGAAACCGAAGGCTCAGACACTTCGCTGGTCTTTGCTACGGAGAGCCTCGCACTCTGGACTGATTCCCCCGTGGGTTGATTAGCAAGAGTGGCCTCCCCGGCGGGTGTTCCCTGAGTGGTCGCGGTACCTGACCAAGCCTCCCATTCGTCGTCGCCAATGGTTCCCAAATGCTCCATTTCCGAATCGTCAGCATCTGGCAAAGACACCACGGACGCCACCGGCTCAGGCCCTGCGATTGCTGTGACCGGCTCCAAGCCATTTTCCCCGATCACTCCCAAAGGCTCAACACCAGCTGGCGTATGGACTGGCTCCGGGGATCCAAACCGCATCACCGGGGCCACCGGCACCACGGGAGGAACCATGTCCTGCTCGCTCAACGAAGCGAACAGCGCGGACAGTTTGACCGGACCGGTGTGCCCCGTGAGGAGGGATGATTTTTTCTCAGAAGGAGGCACCGTGGCAACGACCGGCTCCATAGGTGGGGCACCGGCAGCTCGGCTGCAATCAGCTCGGCTGCAATCAGCTCGGCTGGCAATCGGCTCGGCTGCAATCGCGCTCAGCTGCAATCGGCTCGGCTGCAATCGGCTCAGCTGCAATCGGATCGGCTGCAATCGGCTCGGCTGCAATCAGCTCGGCTGCGGTCGGCTCGGCTGCAGTCGGCTCGGCTGCAATCAGCTCGGCTGCGATCGGCTCGGCTGCGATCGGCTCGGCTGCGATCGGCTCGGCTGCGATCGGCTCGGCTGCGGTCGGCTCAGTTGCGGTCGGTTCGGCTGCGATCGGCTCGGCAACCGTCGGTTTGGGAGTCTCCAATCGTGGCGCCAAACCGGCAGAGGAAACCGCCGCCGGGAAAGCCTTTGGAACCGCCCTCGAAGAAGTCCCGCCGTCCCAAGGTTCGGGCTCGCCCACCGCTGACCCAAGAAACAGAGCAGAGGAACCCTTCGCTGGTAATCGATCTGCCAAGGCGGTCATCCCGTCCGTCGCGCTCGAACTTTCACCAATCACCCGGGCCAGATCGTCAAGAAATCGGTTGGGATCTTTTTCGGGAAATTCCGTCAAACGGAACCAGGTGGCCCCCAGGAACTCCGAAACCTCGGGAGAAAGCCCTGCGAACTCTCCCGGGGCTGGTGCGGCGCCCTCCCAAGAAAGCCGTCTGCCGGTGGTCGCGTGCAGGAAGAGATTCATCAACACCGCCGTGCGTCTGGCCCCGTCAAGCTGACGACTGAACACGGACATCCTCCGGAGCAGAGAATCTGGCAGATCCAACCCGCGCAAGAGGGCCGGCACCGACGAATGGAGGCGGAGCCTCACCGCGAGACGGCTCCAAGTGTCACTTCCAAAGCGCTGCAGCGCATCGGAGAGTGCGGTGACCCCATCCCCACCGGTCACGACATAGACATTTTCCGGAGGCAACCACCAGACCTGGGAGGCGGTCGCGGCCTTCTCAATGGCATCCAGCGCAGCGGAAATCTTGCGCATCAGCGTCAGAGCGTGATCCGCAGACAGCGTTCCCAACCTTCCGACGATTCCTTCCAGCGATACTCCCTCAACGCGTTCTTCGCCGAGAAACTGGGCCCGTCCTTTTTGTTGCGCCAAATGGACTGTCATCTGGTTGGGCAATCCTCTGCCGGGACGTCGCAATACGGCGCGGTGCTGCTCCAGGAGCAATTCTTTCGGCAGGACCGGCTCGCCCGGTACCAATTGAAAGCGGATCCGCGAAATGTTGAATCCCCGGTTTGAGTCCGCCGATACCAGATAAGGCGTTTCACGTTCCTCCGGACTGCGCCGGGCAATGTATTCCGGCCCCAAATCCGGCACCTCGGCTCCATTGAGGAGCCATCCATACAACCATGGACGGGGAATCCAGGCCCCAGTCACAGGTTGAACCTCAGGAAGCTCCAAGGCTGCGAGAGCGTTCGCAAAACCTGCCAAACGGGAGAAAGCCCCCCCCATCTCGCCGGAGGCGACACCGTCTTTCACCAAGCCAGCGAGGGGCCCGGGCAAACGGGACCAGGTCTCATCCGAAACAGTCCCGTGGAAGGTCCCCAGATCGCGCACTTGCCGACCGGTCAGCCACGAACAAAGGACCAGGGCGCAGCGCGCCACCAACTGTCCCTCATGGATCAGACAGGGCTGTTCCCAGCCAGCGAAGTCCCCGATGAGCAGATCCAGCCATCCTTCGACGTTCCGCCTGAGAAAGAGGTTCTCGAGGGAGAAATTCTCCACGGCACGCGGCAATTCACGCCCGCTCTGCAAGGCCCGCAGCAACTGCCTGCCCAAGGATACGGCCAATTCAGGGGGGAGGGCTCCGTTCCGCTCCAGATAAGCCGGAAACAATTCCCCGTCAGGAAGGTGGTCGGTGTAAAAAAGATCATCCTGTTCCCGGCCATGACTGAAGATCGGGAGGAAAGCGGGGTCGCGGAGTCGGCGCACGGCCTCCATCTCGCGATGAAATCCTGCCACCTGCTTCTCATCGTAGGCACGGCCCTGATACAGATGGAGACCGACCAACCGACGCCGATGGCAGTCAAAAACGAGACAATGACGCTCCCCGGTGCCCCGATGAAGAACCTCCACCACTTCTCCATTGAGATCCCGCAAGAACCGAAACTCCCGAAATTCCGCCCCAGATACTTCAGACTGGGTTTCCAAAATCGACGCCATAACCACCGGATCGCAATTTTGCGGCACAAAAAATTTCAAGATCACTCCATCCGCGATCTATCAGCCCGCAGAAATCCTAAAAATATAACATTTTCAGTTAATTACTGCAAATTATTTCTATTATCTCAAATTTCCAATCCTAAGTCAATTTTGGCAGAATTGGATCGATCAAGCGATCAAGTTGCTCTCAGGGATAAAATATTTATCTCAAATGAGAGTTTATTTTGATAATTATGGTTGATCTGTTTGGAATTTATGGTTATTTCCAAGACCTTGTTTCGATTGTTGTCCGTCCGCTCCCCCGCGAACCCAACGCCGATCCTGCTTATGAAACTGCCCGAAGACAGCCGATTTAATCTGGGACTGAACCAACATGGGAACAGTGAGCCGCTTCACCACAGTGACGGTTTGAAAACCTTTTTGGGCTTCGACCGGCAGTCTCAACGGATTGTCGAAATCCGGACCACGGATCACGACACCCCTCTCGGAGCGAGCGCTGAACAAGCCCTCCGGGAGCGGGTCGCCCTGGGCCGTCCCATTGTCCATCCCGGCGTGGCCCGGATTTTTGAAACCGGCGAACAGGACGGTCAATTCTACTTCGTCAATGAATTCGTCGACGGGGAACGGCTCACCGATTACTCAGAGCGGGTGGGCACCCTGCCGAGGAACCTCGCCGCCAGCCTTGCCATTCAAATGTGCGACATCGCGGCTCTCTTGATCGACTATCCCCGCTTGCTTGCCAGCGTCCGCCCCGAGGACTTCGCCATCAGCTTGGAACGCGGCTGGCTGCTGACCTTGCGTCTCACCGATATGGGTTTCGACCGCCCGGAAGTCCCGCTCCGGGACTCCGAACTCGCGGCCCGCTGGATCCGCCATGTCGGATCCCTCCTGGAAGCATTCACCCAGGGAAAGAAACTCGCTTTCGTCGACGGAAGCACTTCGCTGAGCGTCGCCGGCCCGCTCACGGCACTGGAACAGAGCGTCCGACGCCAACCGGGAGTGCTGGCTGTTTCGGAAATCAAACGCCTTAAACATACCCTCCTGCATGGCCTCGGTTTCGACAACAGCCCCGGCAATCCCACCCTGCACTACCATCCGGCTTTCCGGGCAGTCACCGACCCGGTGCAAGTTCCCCGGGGACCACTGTTCCACCTCTTGATGGAGAGCGGTGAACTCCGGGAACTGCTTACCGAAAAATACGAAGTCATTGCCAGCAGTGCCCTGGACTGGTCGGCCTACCGGATCGAAGCCGCCGTCAAGTCGCCCCGCAGTCCCGGAACCAACAAGGAACTCACCCAGATCCACATCCTCCCTCCCGACCGCCTGCTGGATGATTCAGGGCCTCACCCACTCAACCAGAAAATGAGTCACTCCTACCTCAAAGACCACCCGAACCTAGTCCGGACGCGATCTCTGGCGAGCGGCGATGATTTCACTCTGGTCGCTGACGAACCCGTCCGTGGATTCAGCCTGATGAACCTGGTCACCGCACGCGGCCACCTCTCGCCACAGGAGGTTCTGCTCCTCCTCCGCCAGATCGACCGGGCTCTATCCCACTTCCAGGGCGCCTCCTTCGGCTTGGGCCGGATCGACCCTTGGTGGATCCTATTCCACTTTGAAGAGCCTCTCGATCCCGCCAAACAGCGTGAACTAGTTGCGCATGAGAGCATTACAAACTGGCCGGCATGGGAAATCAAATTCCGGATCAGCCAGGCCACGGAGGTCTTCGTCCAGTCTGCAGCCTCGCCATGGCCGCATTTGGAAGACCGTCTCCAGAGAGCGGCACAAACGGAAGGTAAAGAAGATCCCCGGTCGGTGTCACTGATCGCACTGGCAGTTTGGATGCTGGAAGCCGACCGGCACGAATGGCTCCTCACAGAGAGCCTCTGGACTGAAAAAGATCCCCTCAGCCAGAACCCCGCCTTCGAACAGTATGTCAAAGCGGCGGTGGGAGAATTCGACAATGCCGATGGGCAGCACCGGGCTCGCTTGCTAGCAGAAATGCGACACTGCTTCCTCACCACGTCCCCAATGCCTGCTCTCGCTCCGGAATCCCCCACTCAAGCGCCACAATCGACCCAACTGACATTCAGCGCCGCGTGATCTAATTTCAGACCAGACATTCCTGCTTTCCAGAAATATCACATTTGTTTTGCAAATTTGAGACTTTCTCTGGAATGGAAAAATTGATTGGAGACAATTCTTGAAGAATATGTTATAAATCCGCCCTGCTTGCGGTGTCAGGTGGGCGGGGTCGCGAAATCGAGGGATTTGCGCGGAGGAAGAATCTTCATTTAGTTAACTATGCGCAAGGGGACTACGGGGAAAAGTGGTTTCGGGCATTGGTTCGCTGTAGCAGCGTTCTCGCTCGTCGTGGTTTTGTGGGGTGGCACCTCGGGTGCGCAGGAGACCGGTGGTGCGGCTTATGATGTCTGGTTGCGCGCTTACATGGTCAAGGAAGAAGGCATGAACGCCGAAAAGCAGGGCAACCTCCTGCTCAGCTTAGCCAAGTATGATGAAGCCAAACGGCTCTTCGACGCCGTTTCCCGGGACTATCCGGAATTTTATGCCGACATGGTGCAACTGCGCCGTCGCGAACTGGCCGACAAGATTACTTGGTTGCGGGACGTCAGCCACAATTCCCCCAACCAATCAGCGGATCCCACTTTAATCGCCCGCGCCAACGGCACGGAGGTCCCCAAGCCGCCCACCACCGGAGTGGTCACGCCGAATCCCGCAACCCAAGGCCAGATCGAAATGGGGAGCCGGGAGTTTCAGCAAGCGGAAGCCCTTCCTACCTGGGGCCCACCGAACCCGCCAAGTGTGGCCGCCAACTCCACCGGAACGGTCATCCGTCCCCCGGCCCCCACCCCCTCTGCGCCTGCCGCACCGGCACCGCCCCCCGCCCAAGCTGCGCTGGCCACCGGCGACACCAGTTCAGCGCTCAGCAGCATCCAGCAGCTCCTCAACGACAAGGAAGCCCGTATCAACCAGTTGCAAACCCTCAACCTCGGATTGCAACAACGCCTGCAGGAAAAGGAGAATGAAATGTCCTCTCTGCGGAACAAGGTGACAACCGCCCAAGCCAATGAAGCCCGTCTCCGCGCCGAGGTGGAGGCCATGAAACAGTCCTCCGGCACCAGTGAGGACGCCAAAGCCCGTATCGCCGGTTTGGAGAAACAGCTCAAGGAGGCGATGGCCTACCTCAAGGAAGCCACCGAGAACAACAAGGAAATGCTGGCCCAACTGGAGTCGGCCAAGCGAGAGCTGGACGACATCAAACGCCAAAAGGCGGAAATCGAAAAAGAACGCGACCAGTTCGCGGCAATGGTCAACACCGGGGACGCGGGCAAGCAGCTCACCAAGTTGGCCGAAGAAAACAAGCGGCTCCGCGAGGAACTCGATCAGGTCCGCCAGGTGGCCGAGACGCTCAAAACCGAGTCCGGCAAGAAGGACGGTGAGATTTTGATCCTCAAGGAAAAAATCGCGCGGATCGAAGACGAACGCAAAGGATTGCAGGCCGAGAATGCCCGCCACCAAGCCCACATCTCCGAACTTGAAAAGCGCCTCAAAGCGCTCTCCCAAGGTCTCAGCGGAGACGCTGCCGAACTGGCCAAGCTGACTCCGGAAGAAGCCCAGGAAAACGAACTCTTGCGCACCATCGTGATCCGCCAGCTGCGCCGCCAGGCTCAGGTCAAACGCACCAAGGATCTGGTTCTCACGGAATTGACGAAACTTGGGGTGCAGTCCCGCACGTTGCTCGGCCTGATCGATGACATTGCTGCCGGCTCCAGCCTGTCCGATGATGAAAAGAAGCTGTTCCGCAATCCGACGACTTCCGATCTCGTCGATTCCACCACCACCGAACCCACCCGATTCACCATCATGGTCGAAGGGACGTCCGCGGAAGGTGATGAAAACAGCGTTCTGGAAATGAAGAACCTCGAAGAAGAGCTGACCCAGATCCAGAAGGCGGCCTCCCTCGACTTCAAAGAAAACCGCTACAAGGAAGCCATTGCCGGCTACCAAAAGTTCCTCACCTACCGTCCGCGCAGCGTCACCGGCCTCTGCAATCTCGCCTTGGTGCACCTGAAGACCAAGGACTACGGAGAAGCCCAGAACCTGCTTGAGAAAGCGGTGGCGATCCAAAAAGACAGCGGTCTGGCCCACTATCTCCTGGGACGTGTCTTCTTTTCCCAGGCACGTTCAGATGACGCGTTGGCCCAGTTCTCGGAAAGCCTCCAATACGATCCCAACAACGCCAAAGCACACAATTGTGTCGGGGTGATTTCCAGCCAGAAAGGCTGGGCCAACAAAGCCGAGGAATCCTTCACCAAGGCGGTCAAACTGGATCCCAATTTTGGGGACGCCCATTTCAATCTCGCCGTCCTTTACGCCACCAAAGACGAGCCGAACGCCACCAAAACCCAGGAGCATTATTTCAAGGCGATCCACCTCGGAGTCCCCCGCGACGCCTCCATTGAATCGTTCATCGGCAGCAACGCCACCAAGGTCAGCATGAACGTCACCCCCTGACCCGCCTCCCCGGGAAGAGGCCAGGTCAGCATCCCTGCCCGGGATCATGCGGTTGAGGTTCCTGGGAGATTTCTTGAGGCATGGAAATCCATGATCAGTTATTTGGAAATGCACTCGCCTGAATCTCTTCTTGCCAAAGAGGCGGCAAGAGGACTGGAAGTCAGGGAATGCCGGATTCCCCAATACCAATTCAATCGGTTTCTCTACCACTACGTCGGCGCCCCCTGGGGCTGGAGTGACAAGCTCTCCTGGACCGATGCCCGGTGGCAAGACTATGTGGAGAATCCCCGGTTGCGCACTTGGATCGGCTATCTGGATGGCTCGCCCGCCGGATACTTCGAGCTGCAACAACAGGAGGAGGGCAATGTGGAAATTGCCTACTTCGGTCTCGTGGAGCGTTTTATGGGAATGGGCTTCGGAGGATACCTGCTGACCCAGGCGATCCGAGCCGCCTGGTCATGGGAAGGAACGAGAAGGGTCTGGGTTCATACCTGCACCCAAGACCACCCGAACGCGCTGAAAAATTACCAAGCCCGGGGCATGCGGCTCTACCGCACCGAAGCGTGATCTCCGAAGACCATCCCCGCCGGACGAACGAACCATGCGGCAAGGCCTCCCCACAAAGGAACCGGCAACCTTCATGAACGTGAGCACTCCGGAACAGTGGCATGAAGGGCCAGGCATGGTCCAGGATCTCAGAGACCTCCTCTGGTCACACCGGGATCCCGGCCGGGCCACCGAAATGCAGGCCTACCTGAAAGGCCAGTTTCCGTTCTTCGGCATCCCCACGACGGCACGCCGATCGCTGCTCCGAACGTTTCTCCACGGAAGGGAAGGAATTCCTTCCGGCCCGCGACTTCGTGAAGTGGCGCACCTTCTCTGGCAGGAACCAGAACGTGAGTTGCATTACTGCGCCCTGGAACTACTGGAACGCCGCCTCAAAGACCTGGGACCGGAAGATTATCCCTTCCTCGAATCCCTGGTGACTTCCCAATCCTGGTGGGATACGGTGGATGTGCTCGCCCCCAAGCTGATGGGAGGAGTGCTCGCGCGAAACCCGGAACAGCTGCCCGCCAAAGTCGCAGAGTGGCTCTCCTCCGACCATCTCTGGCTCCAACGAACGGCGCTGCTGTGTCAGCTGAAATGGAAAGACCGGACTGACCTTCCCTGTCTGACCCTCGCGATCGAGCATACCCGGCGGTCACCCGAGTTTTTTCTCCGCAAAGCCATCGGCTGGGCCCTGCGCGAGTATGCCAAGACTGACCCCGACTGGGTTCGAAACCATGTCGCCCACACGGAACTCAGCTCCCTGAGCCGACGGGAAGCCCTGAAACATCTCTAAGCCCGGACGGTGGAGAGGATGGAACGGGGCTCGCTATTGGGCCGCCGCAAAGCCTGCAAACACTCGCCGCACCTCAGCCTGTCCCCGCCGGTGAGCCTCCTCCGCTTCCAGAGTATTGGGAGATTTGGCTTCCACCGCCTGCTCGAGGACGAGGTGCGGCTGCAAACCCAGCGTCACCAGCTCCTCCTGCAGCCGGACATGGTCAATGTCGCCCCGCCCCCGGAAATCTTCGGTCCAGACGCCATCCATGGACTGGCGCAGGTGCAGCTCCACAATGCGGGAACCATACAAGCGCACCACATCGAACAGCGCCACCTGGGAATCCCCGCAGCCGCGGAAAACCCAATGCGAATCGAGACAAAACGAGACATTCTCCGGTGACGTGCCCGTCAGCATGTGATGAAACTCCCGCCCGCCCTGGCGCAGTTCGGCATCATGATTGTGATAGGCCAGGGTGAGCCCCCGCTCCCGGAGACCGGCGCCGAGCAGATCCAGGTTCTTGGCCTGCTCAACCAGTTGGACATCCGACTTGTCCTCACCGCTCCCCCAGCGGATCGGACTGGGATTGGTCACCACGATGCGGCATCCGAGATCCCGGGCAACCTCCGCGATGGCCAGGACGCCGGCGATACTTTCTTTGGCCGATGCCGGGTCGTGCAACTGGCTGTTCACGTAGAGCGACCGCATTTCCAATCCGTGCGCTTTCAGCAAAGGTCCCAGTGCCCGCACCTGCCCGGGAGATTGTCCCACCGGCTCGTAACCGTTGAGGCCGGCCGCGGCCACAGAGGCAAGAGCCCGATCAAGGTCGGCCCCCCAGTCTTTGCCCTGCCGTTTGTAAAAGGTGGTCCAGGGATAGACATTGGTCGACACATGCAATCCGGGGACGGTGGCCTTGGAGACAGCACCGGCGGCGAGGGCCGTGGCGAGGGTGGCGCTCTGCTTCATAAACTGGCGTCGTTTCATACGAAGAGGTGTCACACCATGGCAACGATTCAAGCGACGGGGACCTGACCATCCTCACTCAATCGGGAGCAATGACGCGCTCGATCCGACGGTCCGGCACAAGCCAGATCACCGCCACGAGGACATAGAGTGCCAAGGCCACCCAGGGGAGGAACGGCGCCACCACGATGGCCGTGACGTAGAGCACCGGAGAGAGCCGCCCCTTCCAATCCGAACCCACCGCCTTGGCGAGCAGCGAGTCTTTCCCCTGAGACCGGATGATGACGGTTTGCAGCACGTAATAAGCCAAGGCCGAAAGGAGCAACACCACGCCATAAACCGCGGTCGGCACCGGAGCAAAACCGTTCTCTCCCATCCAGCCAGTCACAAAAGGCACTAGGGAAAGCCAGAACAGCAGATGCAGGTTGGCCCAGAGCACTCCGCCGGTGACGCGGGTCACCGTGTGCATCATGTGGTGGTGGTTGTTCCAGTAAATCCCCAGATAGATAAAGCTCAGCAGGTAGGACAAAAACACCGGAAAAATGGGAAGGAGATCGGCCAAGCCGGGACCATGACCACCTTCCCCATGCTCCCCGGCATGCGGCACTTTCATTTCCAGAACCATGATGGTGATGATGATGGCCAGGACACCATCACTGAACGCCTCGAGTCTGCCTTTTCCCATGATCCCCCAGCTTCCGTCTCGGAAAGGCTCCCGTCAAGTTCCCGGAGCCGGTGTCAGCCTGTGTTCCAACAGGGTGGGACCGGGCTGAAAATCCCCTCCTCGTCTCACCACCCGGCGCACGCGGAGCCAGGGGGCCGCGCTGTCCGGATCCTCGACCTCAACGAGCAGGGCGCGGCAGGGATTCAAATACCCCCCGGTATTGATCAACAAGCGCTTCCCTCCCCCGGGGATGGCCCGGCGCCAGACTCCGGTCCGATGGGTATGCCCAAAGACCATGACCTCGGAATGGGGACGGTAGGTGGCGGCAAACTCCTCCGCCCGGCGGTGCGCGGTGAGCCAAGTATGGAGGATCATGGCCGGCCGTCGCGGAGGCCAGGCGAGGCGGGCCATCGTCCGGATGGTCTTGAGCCAGCCTTGCTTGAACTCCCCACGATACCGTGGCGTCAGAGAGCGGCAGCGTTGGGTGTAGTCCATGCGCTGATCCAGTTCCGCCCAACGCTCCTCACTGTATTCCAGACGATAGGCATCCATGGCTGGCTTCACCTCGACAATCCCCGGACTCCAGGGGGAAAGGTAGGGCAGAACGGCATCGCCATGCGTCACAAAAAGCCGCCCTTCCGCCAAATCGAGATATTCGGTCGACGAAATGCGCGGATCATGATTGCCCCGGAGCGCTTTCAATTCAATCCCCCGTTCCTCGGCCATCGACCGCAGGGCGGCCCAACCGGCTTCTCCGGCTTCGGCAAACTTGCGGTGTTTTTGCTCACAGGTGTCCCCATTGAGCACCACCGTTCGGGCGCCCTCAAGAAGAGGCGCCAAAGATGCCACCTGATCAATGGCACACCCGGCATGGCCGAGGTGCAGATCGGAAAGGATGCGAAGAAGACCGGCCATGCCTTGACGGAGCCCGGTCCCTTCAGTATCCCCCCTGCCAAACAATGACGGTCCCGAAACAGGGTGCCGAACCCCATTGGGTTGCCAAGCAACTCCGGCAACCGAGATGTGCCGACCACAGGGAATACTGCCACGCCCAGGCCGGATACCCATGGTCAATGCCCCGAGACGACCGGTAACGGTCCCGATCCCGACGGAGCGACGAATCCCGCACCGTGCGCCCCCGCAGGCTGAGCCCGGTGTTGCGGGAGCGGGAAAAGCCCCGGGGAGCCTGGAAGACATACCCGGTCACCGGCTCCCCCGCCGCGTTGGTCCCCAACTCCCGCTCCACGATCTCGGCACGACCGGCCCCAGGAGCCGCGAGCACGAACAGCGCGGCCAGCAAGCCGATCCGAAGAGAGTGGAAGAGGTTCATTTTCATGAGAAGCTTTTTCAGAATACCACCTCCCAAGCCACTGAGCATGCAAAAAGGAGTATGCCCAGAGGTCAGGCGAACATCCCCCTCCCATATACGAACCGCCCGGAGCCGCATCAGCGGCTCCGGGCGGCAAAAACAAGGCCACTACCGACTCCGGCTTACGCCAGGAGACCGAGCACCGGGGAGCCTTTGCTGGCTACGGTGAAAGGACGCTTCGAGGGGCTGTAGAGCACCTGATCAAGCGGCAGGCCGAGCGCGTAGGCAATGGAGGCGTTGAAGTCCGGGATTTTGACCGCGTTTTCGACGACCTCTTCCCCGCCTTCGCTGGTTTTGCCCCAGACTTGGCCGCCTTTGATGCCACCGCCCGCAAGGACGGAGCTGAAGGCTTTCGGATAATGGTCACGACCGGCATTCTGATTGATCAGCGGGGTGCGCCCGAACTCGGTGGTCAGCACCACGACGGTCTCCTCCAACTTGCCCCGTCGCTCCAGATCGGCCAGCAGGGTCGACATGGCCTGGTCAAGGATGGCGCACTTGTCCGGCACGGCGATGAAATTGTTGGTGTGGGTGTCCCAACTGCCGAGGGTCACTTCCACGGCGCGGACGTCGTTCTCGACGAGGCGGCGAGCCAGGAGACAGCCCTGACCGAAAGGATTGTCACCGTATGCCTTGCGGGTGTCCGCATCTTCCTTGCTGAGGTCGAAAGCCTGGAGATCGCGGCTCGACATGATGCGCACGGCGTCGTCGTACATCTGCGTGTAGGCACGGACCGGCTTGACGTTGTAGCGCTCGACAAAGGCCTGGTCGAACTTGTTGGCCAGTTCGAGGTTGTGGGCGAACGTGTCCTGGTCCATCCCGCGGATCTTGGAGTTCTTCAGACCGGAGTTCGGATCATTGATCGCGAGGGGTTCAAATTCCGGCTCGAAAAATCCGCCGCCGCCATTGATCCGGCTGTTCCCGCCGATGAAGACGGAACCGGGCAGATTGGGATTGAGACGCCCCTTGAACTTGAGGAGCCAAGCCCCCATTCCGGGATGACGGATGGTGTTGCGCACCTCATAGCTGGTGTGCATCAGGTAATTGCCCTGATCATGAGCTCCGGCAGTGGAGGTCATGGAGCGGATGATCGCCATCTTGTCGGCATGGTTGGCCAGCGAAGGCAGGTATTCCGAAATGCGGATGCCGTCGACGTTGGTCTTGATGGCTTTGACCGGCCCCTGGTTTTCATGTCCGGGCTTGGGATCAAAGGTGTCCATGTGGGTCATCCCGCCACCCATGTAGAGGTAGATGATGTGCTTGGCGGCACCGGCGCGCCCCGGCAGGCCGAGATTCGGACCAAGAGCGGCATGCGCCTTGTTGGCGTATCCGAGCGCTCCCACGCCGAGAAGGGTTTTGGCGGTGACGGACATGAAGTCGCGCCGGGTTTTTTCGTTGGATTTGAGGATGGATTGCATGGCGGATGGGATGTGTCGGTGGAGAAAAGAGACGGGGCGTTGAATGGGAAAGAGGAGACCTTATTGAACGAAGAGAAACTGACGGGTGTTGAGCAGGGACCAGACGATGCCGTCGTAGGCCCGGTCGCCCCGGGCGGCCACCTCATCCTTGATGAGGGCCAATTCCGCAGCCGTGGGCTGGCGGGTCAGCATGGCCTGGAAGATCATCCGGCTCTTTTCATCAATGTCTTCGGCCTTGGCGATGCGGCTGCCGAAGACGGCGTATTTGTTGGTCAGGGCCTCAACCATGGGACCGTTGAGCAGATTCAGGGCCTGCGGCACGGAAGCGGCGTCGGCGGCATTCTCGATGACCTCGCGGTCGGACTGGCCGAACTCCCTCAGGAAATGCCCGCGGGGAGCGGGAGATTCCAACTCGGCAGCGCGAGCCATGCCGGCGATGAGCTGGGTGTAGGAAGCATAGTCCTGCTTCTGCTCCTGGGCCCAGGCCCGCTTCTGGTCCTTGTCCAGACCAGCGGGCATGTCGGGGAATTTCGGCTTGGGCAGGGCGGTGAGGACGGCGTTGGCCAGCTGTGGCTTGTCGCTGCCATCATCGGTCGCGCCCATCGACATGGCCATTTCGCTCATGCCCACGGCGGCGAGCAACTCACCGGCGTCGACTTTTTCCCCGGTGTGCTTGAAGCCGATGTCGGCAACCAGTTTGTTGGCCGAGGATTGCAGGGCACTCAGTTCCTTGCGGAGCTTCTGATAGAGCTCGTTGTTCTGCTCTTCCCGGGCTTTGTAGACTTCCTTACGCATTTCATCCTGTTTCGGAAGGTTTTCCGCCAGGGCTTTGCCCAACTCTTTGGTCATGGCAATGTAATCCTCGGGACTGCGTTTTTCGAGCGCGTCATACATGCGCTTGATGCGTTCCACCGCGGTCAACTGACCCTTGAGACGGGGCCGGTAGCGATCCGCCTCCGGCAGGGCGAGGGCCACGATGCTGTCCCAGATCTGTTCGGCGCTCATCCGGCGCAAGAGAGGTCCGGGGAAATAATACGGCTCACCCAGAACGATTTCCTTGTCGTCAGCGCGGCGCTGATAGGTCTTGGTGTTGTAGAGAACCTGAAGGTAGGACTTCATGTCGTAGTTGAGGTCCTTCATGAGGCCTTCCAAATAGGTGAGCAGTTCCGGATTGGAAATGACGGTGTTGTCAGTCAGCTCGTCGATCGGCTCGAAGATGCCCATCCCGAAGACCTTTTTCCAAAGCCGGTTGGCGATGACCCGGGTGAAGGTGGGATTGTCCTTGCTGGTCATCCAGCCCGCATAGGCCTCGATCATGGAGTCGGTGACGTGCTCCGGATCGATCTTGGTGCCAAACATGGTGCCGGGCTTGACCGGATCGAATGGCTTGGCATTGTCGTATTTGTAATCGTGGGGCAGTTTGAGAGTCTTTTCCTGCTCACTGACGTTGATGTAACGGATCTGGCGGTAGAGTTCCTGGGTCGCGTAGCCGATTTCCTTGGCCTCGCCGTTGAAACTGTTGTATGCCTCGATGCCCCGCTTCACGGCAGCGCGGAACTCATCCTCGCTCATCTTGTAACGCGCCAGGACCTTGTCGAAGTTTTTCTGCCCGATGTATTTCTCGAGCGTTTTCTCATCGCGGAGCTGGGGCAGGTCCTCGCGTCCGACGGCCTTGACGTAGCGGCTTTTCCGTTCGTTCTCGATGTGTTTTTGGAGCGCCGTGCGGTTCCCGGTTTCGTAACGGTTCGCATCCATGCCGTAGCTGAAAGCCGCCATCTGGTAGTAGTCCATTTGGGTCCATTTGTCGAAGGGGTGGTTGTGGCACTGGGCACACTCGAGCCGGGTCCCGAGGAAGATTCGGACGGTGTTCGACATGTTGTCCAATGGCATTCCACGGTCCCGCTGGTAGTAGCCGACCGCGCCGTTGTCCCAGATGTATCCTTTGGCGGTGACCAACTCGGAGACCATTTGGTTGTATGGCTTGTTGGTCTTCAGGCCTTCCTTGATCCAGAGCTGATAGGCGGCTTCCGCCTGACTGGCCCCGGTGCCAAGTCCGGAGTTGATACGCAGCACATCGGCCCAGAAATTGTAGAAGTGGCTCACATAAGCTTCGCTTTGGAGGAGGCTCTCGACAAGCTGCTCCCGCTTCCGGTCGTAGGAGGAACTTTGGAATTCCTCGGCTTCCTCGATGGTGGGAATGCGGCCCGCGATGTCAAGGTAGGCGCGCCGCAGGAAAATTTCGTCACTGACCGGTTCGTTCGGCGTGACCTTGTGCTCCTTGTAGGCCTTCGAAATCAGGGCATCGACTTTGGCGCTGGCCTGACGAAGGTCGGGTTTGCCGGCAGCGGGAGCGGACGGTTTCTCTTCCTTGGCCAAGGCAGGAAAGCCTAGGGCCAAGGAGAGGCCGATGAGGGCGAATCGGGTGTGCGAGAATTTCATGTCGGTGGGAACGTTGGGAGAGGATAGGAATTGGAAAAACCCATCCATGGGTCCAGTATCGCAGACCGCGCCACTTCCGCCAGTCCATGATCGCGCCTCCAACGATCATTGTCAGTTCCTTAAAGAATCTCAGGGCTTGCCGCAGGCTTCGCGGGCCGCCTTCTCAAAAACACCCAGAATCTCCCTGCCTTCGTCCGTGCGCCATCCGGCATTCTGCACCATCCAGACGAGAACCAATCCGTTTTTCGTATCCACAGTCATGTTGGTGCTGTATGCCCCGCCATGCCCGGCCTTTCCATCGCCAGTGGAGAAGCCCAAACCATACCTGTTTTTCAATGTAGAAGGAGTCTGCCGACTCGTCAGGGCGCTCACGGAATCTGCTGTGAGGAGGCGCTTTCCATCCCACACACCGCCCCCAAGAATCATCCGACAAAAATTTCCCACATCGGATGCCGTGGAGAACAAGCCTCCCGCGGGCATTGGGGTCCGCGTGGGATCCTCCAGCGGGTAGCGCAGTTGCCCCACCGGCACCGGCACGAGGGTCTTTTTGTCCGGAGAGGCTTTGTAGGAGGTGGCGATCCTGGCCTGTTGGGCGGAGTCCGGCCAAAAGGTCGTGTCCTTCATGCCCAGGGGCCGGAAGAGCCTCTCGCCCATGAAGGATTCATAGGATTGGCCGCTCAGAATTTCGATGAGACGCCCGATGGTGTTGATTCCGGCATTGGAGTAGCGGTAGTCCGAGCCCGGCTGGTAATCCAGATCGAGACGGCCATAGGCGGCAGTGCGCGCGGCCAGGGAGAGGGTATCGAGAGTCGGTTCCTCCTCCGGTGCTTTGAAGGGCAGACCGCTGGTATGGCTGAGGAGATGGCGGATGGTGATGGGCCGCTCCAAAGGCATGGGTGCCCGGTCCTTGCCGTCCGCGCCTTTGCCTCGCACCTTCTGTCCTTGAAACTCCGGGAGGTATTTCGTCACCGGATCGTCGAGCGAGACTTTCCCCTCCTCCACCAGCATCATGAAAGCCGCCGCCGTCATCGACTTGGACTGAGAAGCGATCCAGAAAATGGCATCCGCTGCCATGGGAATTTTCTTTTCCCGGTCCGCCCAACCGACCGTCTCCACCGCGAGTACCCGCTCCTGCGACGCTGCCAGCATCACCGCCCCCGCGAGTAGCTCCCGGTCCACGAATGGCTGGATCCGGTCCGCTATGGCTCCAGGTTTGATGGGTTGCTGTCCGCAGGCCATCAGGGGCAGCGAAACCAGGAGTAGCCGCGGCAAATTCCAGGAAAGAACTTTCATCGACCACACCGTAGGCACGACAGCCTCTCCCGGCAAGCATCACGATGGCCGTGATGCCGTTCCTGTGCGGTCCCCCGGAAGCGGCTTGCAGCGGGACTCGCTTTTCGTCATCATGACTCCTCCTCTTGCCCCTCTTCCATTTTCCATGAAACCAGTATCCCCCCGCCCCACCCGTCGGGCTTTTCTCGCGACCACCGCGACGATCCTTGCCTTCCCCCACCTTCGTGCCCAAAGCAAAACCGCACCTGAATTTCACAACACCGTGGTCGGCCAAGGGGACCATCGCTACCGGGTCGACAAGCTGTGGAGCCTCGCCGATCCCGCCAAGCAGCCGGTCAGGGACTGTCATGAAATGATCCAGGCCGCTGATGGTCGGCTCTTTCTCCTGACCAACCACAAACAGAACAACGTCCTGATCTATGATCCCGAGGGGGCACTCCTCGGGTGGTGGACTTTGGGTTTTGCCGGAGCCCACGGCCTGACCAATCATCCTGATCCGGATGGACAGGAATACCTATACATTACCGACACCGGCGGGAGGGTTGTGAAATGCAGTCTGGATGGCCGGATCGTTCTGGAACTGCCGCATCCTTCCCAAGTCGGCGCCTACACGGAGAAGGATGTTTACGCCCCCACCGAAACCGCGGTCGCTCCCAACGGGGACATCTATGTGGCCGACGGATACGGCTCTCAGTATGTGCTGCACTTCGACAAAGACGGAGGGTATCTCGGCAAATTCGGCGGACGCAGCACCCAGCCGGTGAACCCGGGGAAATTCATGCAGGCCCACGGCATCGCGCTCGATCAGCGCGGCGGCCAGCCCCTTCTGGTCTGCACCGAGCGGATTCGCAATGAGTTCAACTGGTTCACCCTCGACGGCACCCATGTCCGCGGGGTGTATCTGCCGGGGGCTTATGTGAGCCGTCCGGTCATCCACGACCGCCAGCTCTACTCCGGCGTGTGTTTCGGGGCCAAACCGGACGACTACCGGATGTGGCAGAAGCAGGGCTTCGTCACCATCCTTGATGAACAGGATCGGGTCGTGTCCAACCCTGGAGGGCAGGCTCCGGTCTACAGGGAGGACCGCCTCCAGGTCATGCTCCAGGAGCGTCCAGTGTTCTGCAACTGCCACGATGTTTGCGTCGACCAGCGCGGGGACCTCTATGTCTGCCAGTGGAACAGCGGGAATGTGTATCCCTACAAACTGCGCCGGGAATGACGGACACCCAAACCCGCGGAGCCGGATTGCCGACACCGCGCGGCGGTGCCGGTCTCTCATGGGTTCACCGCAAAAAGGTGGGATTTGCATTTCCCGGCTTGTCGGATGACCCCGGAAGGCTTCACAATGCCTCCCCAATACGCGATCACAAAGACCATGAACTATTCCTTCCTCCCTGCCGCTCTGCTGCTGGCCATGCCTGACGCGGTTTCGGCTGCCGACTTGAAGCTCGCCACAGTGTTCTCCGACCATATGGTGCTGCAGCGGGAAACTTCCGTTCCCGTCTGGGGATGGGCGGACCCGGACGAGTTGGTCACCGTGATCTTTGCCGGACAGGAGAAAACCGCCAAGGCGGAAGCGGACGGGCTTTGGAAGGTGGCCCTGGATCCCCTCAAGACGAGCCAGGAACCGGGAACCCTGACCGTGAAATCATCCCGCCCGGACCGCACTGTGACTATCGGCGATGTCCTCGTGGGAGAGGTCTGGCTCGGCTCCGGGCAGTCCAACATGGCCATGGCCGTCTCCAGGGCCCTCAATCTGGAGAAGGAAAAAGCCTCCGCCAATCTCCCCCTGATCAGGATGTTCAAAGAAACGTCCGCGGCGGCGAAGACCCCCCAAGCGGACAGCAAGGGTCGCTGGGAGGTGTGCTCGCCAGCAACCGTGGGGACTTTCTCGGCCACGCTCTTTTTCTTCGGTCGTGAAGTGCAGAGGGAACTGGGGATTCCCGTGGGATTGATCAACTCTTCAGTCGGGGGCACTCCCATCGAGTCCTGGATCGCGGAAACCGCCCAGGCTTCTTCGCCCCCGCTTCAGGCGGCCCTCGCGGAAGCCGCGAAAGCCGATGCCGGCTTTGATGAAAACGCAGCCAAGGCCGCCCACGCCAAGGCCCTGGCCCGATGGCAGGTGGCGGCGGAGCAAGCCAAAGCCGCCGGACAACCACCGCCCAGAAAGCCGGTCGATCCCTTGGAACAACGCCAGCGCAAAGGAAGCGCGGGCGGCCTCTTCAATGGCAAGATCGCCCCGCTGATTCCTTTCGCGATCCGGGGTGCGGTCTGGTATCAGGGTGAAGCCAACTCCAAGACTGGCAAAGGCATCCTCTACCAGCACCAGCTTCCCCTGCTGATTCGGGATTGGCGGGAACGGTGGGGCATGGAATTTCCCTTCGCCTGGGTCCAATTGCCCAACTTTGAACGCCCGGAAAGCGAGTGGATGGAGGTCCGTGAAGGCATGCTGAAAACGCTCAGCCTTCCCAAGACCGGAATGGCGATCACCCTCGACATCGGGGACCCCAAAGACATTCATCCGAAAAACAAACAGGAAGTCGGGCGAAGGCTTTCCCTTTGGGCCTTGGGAGAGGTCTACGAACAGAAAGTCGCCAGCACCAGCGGACCGCTTCCCACCGGACACACGGTCAAAGGGGCCAACATCGAGATCACCTTCCGTCACACTGAGGGGGGATTGGTTGCCAAAGGAGGGGAACTTCGCGAATTTGTCATCTCCGGCACAGACGAGGTCTGGAAGCCGGCCGCAGCCAGGATCGAGGGAGAAAAAGTGATCGTCTCCAGCCCTGCGGTGCCCCAACCGGTTGCCGTTCGCTATGCCTGGAAACCGAATCCGGAAGCCTCGCTTTTTAATGGCGCCGGATTGCCGGCCTCGCCCTTCCGCACCGATGGACAACAATGAGAGCATTCTCAACCATGCCTGCAGGCCGGATGCGCGCTCTTCCAGTCATGATTTTGGTGGCTTGGTTTTTCCATGCCGAGGCCAAGGCGGCGGAGCCCACCGGCGTGCGGAAGCCCAACATACTGCTGATCTTCACCGATGATCAGGGCTACCATGATCTGGGGTGCTTTGGATCGACCACCATCCAAACGCCGCATCTCGACCGCATGGCGTCGCAAGGACTGCGGCTGACAAGTTTCTACGCGCAGCCCGTTTGCGGCGTGTCGCGGGCCGCCTTGATGACCGGCTCGTATCCCATCCGGGTGGCGGAACCGGGCAACCTGAAGCGGCTCCACACGGTGCCCCACCCCAAGGAAACGACCCTGGCGGAGGTGCTGCAGTCAGCCGGATATGCCACCGCTCTGATCGGCAAGTGGCATCTCTGCGCTCCCGGCACAGGTCCTGCGGGATTCGATCCGGCCACCATGCCCAATGCCCAGGGATTCGATTATTTTTATGGCACTCCCAAATTCAACGGAGCTACCGTAAGGGTGCAGGACAGTCCCATGCGGAGCCCCATCCTGCGGAATGATGAAATCGTGATCAAAGCAGTGCAGAACTGGGACTCCATCACCCAGGACTACACCGCGGAAACCCTGCGGTGGATCCGGGAACACCGGAAAGAGCCTTTTTTTCTCTGCCTCGCTCACAATCTTCCCCACATACCACTGGGGGCCTCTCCGGATTTCAAAGGCAAATCCGCCTATGGCCCTTACGGGGACGCCATCGAAGAGATCGACTGGTCCACCGGCCAAATTCTCGACACGCTTGAGGAACTCGGCTTGGCCGAAGACACCCTCGTCGTCTACACCTCGGACAACGGTCCCTGGATCGAAACCACGGCCGGAATGAAACCCGGTGGAAAACCATTCATCCCGCGCAACCACTCTGGCACCGCCGATCCGCTGCGTGGTTGGAAAATGTCGACCTGGGACGGAGGCTGCCGCGTTCCCTTCCTCGCCCGCTGGCCGGGAAAAATCAAGGCTGGCCGGGTCAGCGACGAGTTATTCAGCACCATGGACCTCCTGCCAACCTTTGCGGCGATCGCCTCAGCCCCGCTGCCGGAACACCTCACCCTGGATGGCCGCGATGGAAGGGCCTTTCTCACTGGTGAGTCAGAGCAGAGCCCACGCGAAGATTATCTTTATTACAGCGGTTGTCTGCTCACCGGAGTGCGCAGCGGTCCGTGGAAACTGGTCCTGCCACGTCCTGCCAACCCACCCGGCACCGGCTGGTGGGGCCGCATGATCGAAGCGGTGGGAGAGGTCCAGCTCTACCTCCTCGACACCGATCCGGGCGAAACCACCAATGTCGCGGCGGATCATCCCGACATTGTGGCCCGGTTGCAACAGCGTCTTGCGGCCGCCCGGGAGGAACTGGGAGACATCGACCGCACCGGAAAGGGCGCGCGCTTTTTCGAGGCCGGACCACGCCGGCTGGAAGCCGCGCCCCGGGAAGCAGCGACTCCTGGAAAAGGGTTCCCCCCCGTGGGAAACCTGCGCTTCACATTCGAGACGGGAGGCCTGGAAGGCTGGGAGGTGGTAGAAGGATCCTTCGCCCAACCCGTGACCGCCCTGCCCTCCCTTCCGCGATGGAAAGACCGCCCCTTCGCCCGGCAAGGCGGGCACCATCTCTCCACGGTGGCCCTCGCCGATGGACAGGGCGTTTCCGATCAGCAAGTGGGAGTGCTCCGTTCGCCCGCCTTTGTTTTGGAGGGCGATCAGGCGGCCTTTCTGGTTTCCGGTGGATTCGACGAGGAGGAACTCCATGTCGCCCTGGTGGATGCCACCTCCGGTGCCGTGCTGATCCGGGCCGGCGGCGGGGGCGATGCCCTGATGCGCCGGGTCCTCTGGGATGTTTCCTCTTGGAAAGGTCGTCTGGTGCGCTGGCAGATCCTGGATCACAAAACCTCGGGTTGGGGGCATCTCAATGTCGACGACTTTTCCCTCCAAGGAAGGCTGGCACCCTGATTCGCCCCATGGGAACGTGCCCCTTGAGAGACTGCCTTTTTTTCAGGACTCCCTCCCTCCCTCCTACCCGACCATGCGACTTCTTGCCATCCTCTGCAGCCTTCTCCCCTGGGCAACTCTCCCAGCCCAAACAGCCCCCGCAAAACCGGACCAGAAGGCGCCCCCCTTCCATTGGGTCTCCCCGCTCGCCAATGCGGAATGGGCCAAAAAAATCCTGCCCGCCACGGTGCGACATGCGACCTTCAAGAGTCCCTCGATGGGCATTGCAGTCGGCTATTACATCTACCTGCCGCCGGGATATGAATCCGGGCCGACACGCTACCCGGTGGTCTATCATCTGCACGGGGGCCGCCCGGGAGCAGAAAGCAAAGGCGTGCGGCTCGCCAGCTATGTCGATGCGGCCATCCTGAAAGGCACCATCAAACCCACGATCTATGTGTTCCCCAACGGAGGTCCGGTAAGCTGGTACGACATGCCGGATCTGGAGAACGGCATGGGGGAAAGCGTTTTCGTCAAGGAACTGATCCCGCACATCGACGCCACCTACCGGACCTGGGGAACCCGGGAGGGACGTGCCTTGGAAGGTTATTCGCAGGGAGGACGCGGCACCACCCGGATCATGTTCAAGCACCCGGAACTCTTTCTTTCCGTCGCCCCCGGCGGGTCGGGTTACGGTCCGGAAAAGACCATCCAGGAGAACGACGGCTATGAATCTCCACTGCTGCGTTTTCTGCCGGTCGGGTACAACGCCTGGGATATCGCCAAAGCCTATGCCGACAGAAAAGAGCGGCCCCCGCTCAACATTCTCATCTGGGACGGCACCAAATGCTTCAACTATGAGTTCAATCTGAAATACTCCGCCTACCTGAAAGAGCTTGGGATCGCCCACGAATTCCTCTCCATTCCCGATGTGCCCCACACCGCGACCGGCAGCTATGACGTCAAGGGAGACGAGATCATGGGACACCACCAAAAGACCTTCGACGCACACCGCCGTCCCTGAACTGGCTCACGGCACGCGGAGCAAATGATCAGCAGGCTCTCCACCCAGCTAAGTCCCCACCTCATGATTTCAAGAATCCTCCTCCTCTGTCTCCTGTCCGGCCCGGCCTTTGCGGCAGACCTTTCGGTGGCCTCCTATCCGTCGATCCAGGAAGCCTTGGATGCGAATCCCGGACGTCGGATCTTTGTTCCGGCTGGCGACTATCCGATCACCGCGAAAATCCGCCTCCGCGGCAAAGGCGGCGGTCTGTTTGGCCCGGGATGCATCATTCAGGAAAACCCCGACCAGCCCATCATTGAAATCGAGAATGCGGAAGGCGCCGAGGTCAGGGATCTGACTCTGAGGCGACCTGAGGGCAGGTGGGAGACGGACCGAGAAGGCATCATCGCCATCAACTGTCGTGACCTTGTCCTGGAGAACCTGCGCCTCCTCGACAATCGCTCCCGGTCCGGAGCCATTTGTCTCAGGGAAAACCGCGATGGCCGCATCAGTCACTGTCTGGTGCGCAACTACATGAAGGTGACCATCGATGACCGCACGAAGAGCGCGGGTTACGGCTACGCATTCAACTGCACCGATGGCACCGGTATCAGCATCAGCTACAGCACCGGAACCCTGATCGAGGCCAACCGCATCGTCGAAGACAACCTCGTGCCCACTCCCGAGCTCAGAGAGAAACACCAGTTGGGGACTTTCGTGAAAAAGAACGCGGTCAAGGGGGACATCGTGAACCAGATCACGTGGGACGCAGACTACGTGGACAATTGGCAGCAGGGCTCCGGAATCCTCGTCACGGCCCCCAAGGTCGGCGACCTGACGCGCCTCCTCGGCAACCACATTGAAAATGCCGCCCAGGGCATCGACCTGCACTGCGATCATGTCATCGTGGCCAACAACGTCATTGTGAATTCCTTCATGGGCATGAAGGCCATGCACGGATCGCGCAATGTGCTCATCACCGGCAACCAGTTCATCAAAAACAGCCTGTGGGCGATCGGGCTCATGCCCGGGGCGGCGGCGGACGCGAACAATTCCGATGGCGGTTCCATCATCGCCAACAACATCATCTCCGAATTCGGTCACGGTGACGCCCATTGGATCTGGGGAGACGAGCGCTCGCCGATCAAATTCGACATCGGGCAGCAACCCGACGATCCGCCCCTCAGCGATGTCGTCATCCAGGGGAATCTCATCCATTGCACCGGACCTCCGCGCTACCAATATGCCGTCATTCTTCCCGGCGGTCCGAATGCCCCCCGCGGACTGCACTTTTCCAACAATCTCTTCCATCCCGGCAGCAAGGGGGTGACCAACACCGAGCTCCCCCCGTGAAAGTCTGGTTTCTGGTCTTCCTCGGCTGCACCGCGACAGCCGCCGCTGACACGGTCCGCACCGACCTCCTCATTGTGGGGGGAACCGAATCCGGATGGGCCGCCGCCATCCAGGCGGCACGGATGGGTGTCAAGTCAATCACCATCGTCCACGACGGGGAATGGCTTGGCGGACAGTACACGGAACAGGGCTTGGCCTGTGTGGACGAGAACAAAGGCAACGGTCTGGTCGGCTGGGGACCGGACTGGCATCCCATGAAGCGGTCGTTCCACCGCTTTGGTCTGTTCAAGGAGCTGATGGACCGCATCGAAGCATTCAACACCGCAAAGTATGGGAGCCCGATGCCCGGCAAACCGATGCATGGTCCAACGACATTCCGCCCGGCGGAAGCGGAAAGAATTTTCCGGGAGCTGCTCCAGCCCTGGATCGACAGGGGACAGGTCACGCTGAAGCTGAACCATATCCCGGTGACGGCCCTGATGTCCAGGGACAGCACGCAGGTCACCGGCATGACCTTCCGGTCGGGAGAGCGCAACCGGGAGGAAATCCGCATCGAGGCGGCAATCACCATCGACGCCTCGGATTGGGGCGACGCGGTGCGGCTTTCAGGAGCGGCCTTCGAGGTCGGACCGGATCCGCACTCCCGCTATGGGGAGACGAGTGCCCAGAAGGATGTCTCCGCCAATCCACGGAACGAGATGAACCCCATCACGTGGACCATGATCGTCGAGCAGAGCGGCAGCGAAATTCCGATCCCGGCACCACCGCATTATGACGAGCGCCGCTATCTGAGCACCACGCCTTTTGGAAAGAAAGAAGCCGCTGCGTTGCAGTGGGACCATCCCACCAAGGGCACCGGCATCCCGCCGTGGCCTCCCGGGAACAGGACTGCGGCGCGGCAATCCTCGATCCTGACGATGCGACGCATCGTGGAAGGCAGCGCCAGCAAGGATGGCACCACCTCATCGCTGATCTGCTACTCCCACGGACAGGACTATCCCCTGGAACGATTGCCGCGCCATGTGATCGATGCGCTGGAAGCGACCGAACCAGGGGCCGGAATGAAAAACCTCGCTCTGATGACCCGGGAGCAGCGCCAGATCGTGTTTGAAGACGCCAAGGCGCAATCCCTCGGACTGCTCCACCATTTACAGACCTTCGCGCACCAGCGGGCCCCGGACAAAGCCAACAGTCTGCGTTCTTATCATCTCAGCACCGAATTCGGCACGGCGGACCATCTGCCCCCCAAGCCCTACATCCGGGAGAGCCTCCGTCTCAAGGCCCTCTACATGATGCGCGAGCAGGACAGTCTGAACACCGACGGCAACCGCAAAAGTGACGCCGGAGAGGCTTTCGCCAGGAGGATGTATCCCGATGGGGTTTTCAGCTGGCAGTTCCATTATGACTTCCACGACACCGGTCGAACGTATTTGAAGAAGGAAGGCGACGCCGGTCCTTGGACCCACTATGAGAAGCCGGGACGAGGCGTGCACAACCTCAGTGACCGCAGTGTGTTTCCCCTCCGCAGTCTGATTCCAGCGACCATTGACGGACTGGTCGGCGCGCAGGGAAATGTCGGTTTCAGCAGCATCGTCAGCTCGGCGGTCAGACTCCACGACCACCGTGTCCACATCGGCCAGGCAGCGGGTGCCCTGGCGGCGGGGTGTCTCAAAAACCAGGTCCAGCCACGAGACCTGACCCGCGACCATGGTCTTTTTGAGGAAGTCCGGCACGCCCTCTGCGGGGGAACGGAAGGAGTGCCGGTGCTGCTCTGGCCCTACCGTGATCTGCCCGCCGACCATCCCGCGTTTGTCGCCATCAATCGTCTCGCCGCACGCGGCCTCTTCCCGCAGTCCCGGAGGGAGGTGGATTTCCGGCCCGACGAGCCCGCCACCCTCGCGTGGCGCGCCTCCGTGATCAGCCTTTGTGATGCCTATGAGATGGCTTCCACGCTCCCGGATCCCCTCACCCGCGGCGAATTCGCCCGCGCACTGTGGCAGGCGATTGGTAGCCAGCCTCCTCCGGAGTGGCCGCATCGGCACCCGGATGATGCTGACGGTGATGGCATCCCCGACCTGGAAGATGCCCTGCCCTATTCCCCTGAAAATGAAAGCTGGCCCCGTCAACCCAAGTAACCCGTTCCCTCGGGCACCCCTCCTTTCCACCTGCATGAAACTCCCGCCCATTGCCCTTGGTTGTCTCTTCCTGCTCTGTCACACCGGGGTCAGGGCGGCAGGGGAAACACCCCTTCCCCTCTGGCCGAGCGGCGCTCCCGGAGCCCTCGGCACTGCGCCCAAAGACATTCCAACCTTGACGCCCTATTTGCCCGCAAAATCCTCGGGGGCGGCGGTTCTGCTGGTTCCTGGCGGAAGCTATTCCGGCATCTACGAAGGGCAGGCGGAACCTTTCGCCCTCTGGCTCAATGATCAGGGACTCACCGCATTCGTGCTTCGCTACCGCCTGGGAAGCGCGGGTTACCATTATCCTGTGCAATTGCAGGATGCGGTGGAAGCCATGCGCCGCATCCGGCGGAATGCCACGATGTGGAAAATCGATACCCAAAGGATCGGAGCGATGGGCTTCTCCGCCGGCGGCCATCTTGTGTCCACCCTGATCAATCACCCGGAGGATGGGGAAATCGCCGGACAAGTGTCCACCGTGAGTGCCCGGCCAAATCTGGCCATTCTCTGCTATCCGGTGATCAGCATGATCACGAAGCCGCACGAAACCTCCCGGCGGATGCTGCTTGGGGAACATCCGGGGGAGTCCCTCCTGCGCCACACTTCCAGTGAACTCCAGGTCGGTCCCGGTCTGCCTCCCTGCTTTCTCTGGCACACCACGGAGGACAAGTTGGTGCCCGTGGAACACGCACAACTCTTCGAGGCCGCTCTCGCCCGGAACGGCATTCCCCACGAGTTTCACCTCTATCAGCGCGGGGATCACGGCACCGGGCTGATCGGCACGGATCATCCCTGGTTCGCCGATCTTCTTTTCTGGCTCAAGGCGGAGCACTTTGTCCTTCCGTAGCCCGCCAACTTGTCAATTCCTGCTTTTTTCCGGTGTTTCCGGCACGCCCACATCCGGGTTCGCTGCTTCTTGATACTGCCGAACTGCGTAGGTTCCCCAGTCGTTGGATGTCTCCTCGAAGCCCCAAAGCATTGATTTGCCTTTGACGAAGGACGGCTTCCACGGCACTCATACCGTCACCCTCACCCCACCGCCCCTTCTCCAGCCATGAAAACGCCCCTCTGCAACGCCCTCACGATGGTCGCGGCTCTCCTGCTGACCACCCGCCTATCCACCGCGGCCGATCCGTCCCCGACCAAGGCAAAACCCGAGGCCGGTTCCCGTGCCGAGGTAAAAAAGGGAGTGAACTGGACGTTCACCCCCAATCCCAGCCTACCCAACGTCCTCATCCTGGGAGACTCGATCTCCATCGGCTACACGCTACAGGTGCGAGCGCTGCTACAGGGCAAAGCGAACGTCTACCGCCCCACCTCACCTGACGGCACAAAGCCAGTCAATTGCAGCGGCACGACCTCGGGAGTCAAAAGTGTCGACCAGTGGCTGAGCGGTCACAAGTGGTCGGTCATCCATTTCAATTGGGGACTGCACGATCTGAAACATGTCGCCTCTCCCGGCTCCTCACAGAACACCAACTCCCCCAGCGATCCCGTCCAGGCGACGGTGGAAGAATACAGTCGGAATCTCGAAACCATCGTGGCAAAGCTCGAGGCGACCGGTGCCCGACTCATTTTCGCGACCACCACCCCGGTGGCACCAGGCACCACCAATCCCCTTCGTGAGGTCGATGCCCCGGGCCGCTACAACGCCGCGGCACTGAAGATCATGCAGGCCAAGGGCATCGCCGTGGATGATCTTTTTGCCTTCTGCGAGCCGCAGCTGGACAAACTGCAGTTGCCAAAGAATGTCCACTTCACTCCGGCCGGATCCCAGGCCCTCGCCACCCAGGTAGCCAAGGCCATCGAGGCAGAGCTGATCGCGCTACCGAAATGATGTGATACGTTTCCGTTTTCGCCCTCCCTCCATCCGATCATGAATCGTTCCCGCCCAAGCCGCCGTAGAATTCTCCAGAGTGCCGTCGGCGGAGCCGTTTCGGGGTTTCCCTTTGTGAGGGCTGGGGCTTCTCCGGTGCTTGGACAGGGCAATTACCGCTACCGGGTCGTTCCCGGCTGGGGCGTCCTCGGCGACGCGACCCCGGTGAAAAATTGCCACGGCATGGTGCGGGACCGCGAAGGACACCTCCTCCTCTTCACCGATCACACGGCGAACAACCTGATCGTCTATGACAAAAAGGGGCGTCTTGTCCACAAGTGGGGCCATGCCTTTCCCGGAGCGCATGGACTTTCCATCATCACGGAAGGCGAACGCGAAGTTCTCTATCTGACGGACCTGCAGAGACACCTCGTCGCCAAAACCACCCTCGATGGCGAGATCCTCCAGGAATGGCATTGGCCGGAGGAGACCGGCAAATACGAGAAGGAAGACCAGTACCGCCCTTCCTGGACTCTCCACCTTCCGGATGGCGGCTTTTTTGTGCTCGACGGCTATGGCCGAGATTACATCATTCGTTATGATGCGTCGGGCAAATGGCAAGGCATCTCTGGAGGAGCGGAAGGAGGGATCGTCCACTGGGGTCCTCACGGTGGCATGACGGACCTGCGCGACGGGAAGGATCCCACCCTGCTGATCGCGATGAGCGACCAACAGTATTTGCTGCGTCTGGATTTGGATGGCCGGCAGTTGATGAAAACCGATCTGCCCGGAGGCAATCCCCGCCAGATCAGACGGCATGACGGCGTCTATTTTGTTGCCCACCTGGCCGACAATTGGCCCAAGGACCGGAACTCCAGGGGCTTCGTCTCCGTCCTCGATGCGGACCTCCGGGTGCTCTCCAATATCGCCGGAACCCCTCCTGTCTATGGAGACGACGGACACCTGCAGACCATGAGACACCAGGAGGAGGTTTTTCTTCATCCCCACGACCTCACCGTCGATGAGGAGGGCAGCCTCTATGTCGCCCAGTTCGCCTCGGGGAACACCTACCCGATCAAGTTGGAGCGCGTCTGACCGAACCGAACGGCCGGACTTATTTCGCCAGAAGGGAGAGCACCGTCCTGGAGGGGATGGCACCATGGAGAATGAGCAGAGGGTCGTTGTTGAAGCGCCCTCCCTTGTTCCCGCCCGCGGTGGCTGGGGTGGTGGAATTCCCCTCATGAAGCGGCGAAATGGTCGCGACATGCCCGATCACATTTCCGAATCCATCAAGGAGGGCCGCCCCGCTGCTGCCGGGCGCCCAGTCAGTACTGACATTCATCCGGAGATCGGACGGAGGAACACCTTCCACCGATTTCGCTCCCTTGTCACGGTTCACCAGAAAACGGTTCACGATACCGCTGCTGAAGTAGTTCTTTTCCTGCAGAGGATTGCTCAAACAATAGGCGGTGTCCCCCACCTCCACATCAGTGCTGAGTGCCAGCGGTTTCAGCGCGGCCTCCTTGAGCCTCATGATGATGGAATCGCTGCGGACATCGCCTGCGATGACTCCGGCGATCGGGAGGAACCGGCCACCGCTGTCCACGGCCACGAAATACCCTTCCTTCAGAGTATCCGGAGGATCGCTGAGATGCCAGGCTGTGGCAAAGGCATCGGCGGCGATCGGGTAGGCCCCGGAAAGTTTGATATGCCAGTGATCGCAGCGGGTGCAACGGTAGAACCATCCTGCGGAAAGGTAGCGGTCTCTGGCCAGACGGGCGATCTGCCGCCCAGTCAATGGCTCGGTCGAAGGCCGGGCCAAATCCAACGGACCAGAGGTCGGAGATTCGCGGGAGGCCAGAAAGGCTGCGGAGGAAAGCAGCAGCCCGCTTTTTTGGGCATCTTGTGCTTTGGCAATGAGCGGATCCTCGACCCGCACGGGAGCCGCCCCACCGGGAGTGCCACCTTCCGGCATGGCTTTGACCGCTGCCGGAGTCGAAGGGGCGGAGGTTTTCCCGGTGACCGCTTTCTCCACCGCATCCCGTAACCCGGTTCCGCGGAGTTCGGCGCCCGCCGCCGTGATCACCCCGGTCGTGCCGTTGACAAGAAAGGCCGAGGGAATGCTGTGAACGTTGTATTTCCCGGCGATTTCTGCCTGCCAGCCCTTGCCGTCACAGATCTGAGGCCAGGGCATTTCATTTTGCTTGGTGAATCGGGCCAGCTTCTCCAGAGAGTCGGCGTTGTCGAGGCTGACTCCAAGGATCTCAAAGCCCTTGTCGTGGAACTCCCCATAGACTTTCCGGATCTCCGGCAGTTCCCGCAGGCAGGGACCGCACCAGGTGGCCCAGAAGTCCAGCAGGACGGTTTTGCCCTGGTAGTCACCGGGAAACCGGATGGTCTGCCCGGAGGTCGTGACGGCTTCAAAGGCCACCGGCGGACTGCCAGCGGTCAACGTGGGAGCCGGCTTGGTTTCTTCGACCACCTTGTCGGACTTGATGATCCGCAGGTCTTCACCGGAAGCGGTGAGACCGTCCACTTCGTAGGTGATTCCACCGATGTTGAACGGTTTGCGGACATCGAACTTCTCGGACCTGTCATCGTATTTCCCATCCCCATTGAGGTCGAGCAGGAGATTGACCAGGGACTTGTCGCCCTCCTTCCCTCTGAAATCTCCGGTGGCGGCCGCATCATCAAGCATCGCCGGATAGGTCTTTTCACCGATCACCGCCTTCCCGGCATAGCCCCAGTCCCGGTAATAGAGGAGCATGGTCGCCGCATCGGAGCGCTGCGCTGGATCAAAGCGGTAGATCTGGATCTGGACTTCACTTCGTCCGTTCTTCCGCTCCAGCGATAGTTTCGCCCGCCCGGAATAGGAGGTGCTTTCCTTTCCATTGAGGGTCCGGGTCCGGGCTTCCCAGACCGCGGGAGGATCATCGTTGAGGTCGCCGTTGCCATTGGTGTCGACCCAGAGACGCTGGGGCCCACCGGCCGGCTGATCGATCACGAGCAGGACTTTTTGACGTGCCTCCGCGGGTCCAAAAGGAATTTCCCCGTAGAGAGGATTGCTGATGCCCTCGGGAGCTTTTTTCAATCCGGCCGGCGAGGCTGGCCCGAGGGCCAGTCGCTGGGGATTGTAGTAGCGGAATTTGGGGGTGGCATCGGCGGACATCCACTCCAAGTTCACTTCCTGCGCAGGTGACACTCCAGCGAGGAGCAGTAGCATTCCCAAACAGGATTGACCGGGGCAACGGAGAGTTGTGTTCATCGTCAAAGCAGAGGAGTGGCGCTGAGACCGCTTATAGCCGGATCCCCCCTTCTCCGGCAAGAGAAAAGAAGGGGCCGGATCCCCCGAAAGGGACCAGCCCCGGCGGCAGTCGCAACAAGTGGCTGATTCCCGCATGTTTGATTTCGAGACAAACACCCCAATTTTACGTAGAATGCTCCCGGCGTGAACCAACCGCAGCGCCGCAGCCTCCCAGACATGAAATCTGTCCTTGCCCAGCTTTGCTCCTTGGCCTTGTTCGCGGGAACAACGGCCCCACTTCACTCCACTCCCTCCGGGCCTCTCAATCCGGAACGTCCTCGTCTTGCGATCTTCAATGGCAGTTCCCAGCCGATCGATGTTTTCTGGCTTCAGGACCACGACCAGCGAGAGGCCAACGGTTCCGTGGCACCCGGGAAAGACACCGTCATCACCACGACACTGGGACACCGTTTCGTCATCGTGGGCCGGACGGACAAAACAGAATCCGTGGTGACCAGCGAGCTGCTGGTGCAGGCGTTCCGTTTCGACCCGCGGAGCCAGACCGGGGCTCCCGACTTTTACACCCAGATGGTCAAGGCTGAGGGATTTCCCATTGTGGCCTCAGGCAGGGTCAATCCCTATGCGCTCAAAGAAGCGGCTTTCATTGTGGACATGATGTTGGCGAAACGTCCCGATGTGCGGTCCGCGATGATCCGGAGCGGGGCCCGGCTCTGCATACTGGCCCATGATGAATTCACCACCGGCCAACCGGAATGGGCCCATCTCGGGACGGAACCGCATCCCGACTTCCCCGACATCGCCCCCGGGGACTACTGGGACGCACGGGCCCGCGGCATGGGAGGCAGCCTGACCGATCCTTACTGCTCCTGCGCGGAGGAAAATGTGCTGGGATACCCCGGCGATCCCTATGCCGCCGAATCGATCCTGATCCATGAGTTCGCCCACAACATGCACCTGCGCGGGATGGTCAATGTGGATCCGACTTTCGACCACCGGCTGCGTGAGACCTACCAGCAAGCCATGAAAGCCGGGCTTTGGAAAGGCAAGTATGCCAGCGTGAACCACCATGAATACTTCGCCGAGGGGGTGCAGTCCTGGTTCGACAACAACCGGGAGAACGATCATGACCACAATCATGTCAACACCCGCGCCGAACTGCTTGCCTACGATCCGGGACTCGCCGCGAGGTGCCGCGAGGTCTTCGGCGACACCGAACTGAAATACACCAAGCCCGCCACCCGGCTGACCGGTCACATGGCTGGCTACGATCCCTCCAAAGCGCCCACCTTTGTCTGGCCCGAACGTCTCAAAGTGGCCAAGGCTCAGATCCGGGCCGCTGCGGAAGCCCGTGACCAGCAAGCAAATGCCCGCGAAAGCCGTGAGATTTCGGGATGGACCGTGCAGATTCGAAGGGAGCTGTTGGAGGAGGGAAACCGGGGAGCCACGGAACGCGCCCTGGTGCTGCTAAAGGCACAGCTTGATGAAATCGTGCGGGTCGTGCCCGCCGCCGCCGTTTCGGAACTGCGGAAAGTGCCCCTCTGGTTTTCACCGCCGTATCCCCACACGCCCCCCCGGGCGGAATACCATCCCGGAGCCGAATGGCTGACCAGCAACGGTCGGGATCCCGTGATGGTGAAAGGTGTCGAGTTCACCAATGCCCGCGTCTTCGAAGCCGAGACCCGCCGGATGCCGAATTTCGCGCTCCACGAACTGGCTCACGCCTATCACGACCGCTTCCTGCCGAAGGGCTTCGGCAATGAGGACGTCCGGGCGGCCTATGAGAAAGCCAAAGCCTCCGGCAGTTACGACCATGTCGAACGGCAGGATTCCGAGGGACGGAAGCGGATGGACCGCGCCTATGCGCTGACCAATCCCCAGGAGTATTTTGCCGAGACCACGGAGGCTTACTTCTCCCGGAATGATTTTTTTCCCTACGACCGCGTCCAGCTGGAACAGCACGATCCCGCGGGCCACGCGCTGATCCAAAAAGTCTGGGGCGTGGCCACGAAAGCTCCTTGAAACTCACCTACTGCCCCCTTGCCATGACCATGCGACTCCCCGTTCTCCTTTTCCTGATCTGTCTTCCCCCCGGCACCACCCTGGCCCAGGAGGCCTTCCTTGTCGAAAACGGACAGCCCCGGGCCCGGATCATCATCGCGGAAGCGCCTCCCCGCACGGTCCGCCTCGCGGCTCAGGAACTGCAGGATCAGGTGGCCAAAATTTCCGGGGTCAAGCTGCCCATCGTGACCCAACCGGACGAAAGGAGCACGAGGATTTTCGTCGGCCGCAGCCCCTACACCGATGCCCTGAAGCTGACCCCGGTGGATCTGAAATACGGGGCCTACCGGATCGTGTCCGGCGGCGACTGGCTGGCCCTGCTCGGGGATGACTCGGACTTTGTCCCGATCGAACCCTGGGCGAAGAACAACGACGGCGTCGCCAGTGGATGGCTGCAAAGGGAATGGGACAAGATCACGGGCGCCCAATGGGGCGTGCCCAATGGCGGCATGTACAAAAACCGTATCCGCCTGCCCGGCACCATCGGCAAGCCGGAAGGGGCCACGACAGCAAAGAACGAGACTCTGGACCTCTGGGGGTTCGATGAGCGCGGTTCCTTCAATGCCGTCTGCGGGTATCTGCGCAGCCTCGGCATGCGCTGGTATCTCCCCGGGGAGCTCGGCGAGATGGTGCCGTCCTTGAAAACCCTGCCCCTTCCGAACATCGACCAAACCGTCCAGCCGGATTTTCCAGTGCGGCGTTTCAATGTCCGGTTTGGCACCAATGGATACGACACGGCCCTGTGGGCGATGCATTTGGGGCTGCGCGATCCGAACGGCCTCCAGGTGGCGCACGGCATGGATCGCATGACGCACCGCGACGAGATTCTGGCCGCCCATCCGGAATGGTTCGCCCTTTACGGGGGCAAACGCCAAACTCAACCCGGACAGAGGCTGAACCAGCTTTGTTATTCCAATGAGGAACTCTTCCAGGAAACGGTGAAATATGCCCGCGCCCAATTTGACCACTACGATCTGGAGTCCGTCTCGATCATGCCACCGGATGGCTACACGTCGATCTGCCAATGCGATCTCTGCAAAGGCAAGGACACGCCG
Organism: Akkermansiaceae bacterium; assembly: GCA_024233005.1. GTDB lineage: Bacteria > Verrucomicrobiota > Verrucomicrobiia > Verrucomicrobiales > DEV007 > JACKQE01. The sequence goes on from JACKQE010000013.1 coordinate 158,445, forward strand.
GACCGCGCCGATCGCGGGCATTTGTCGGATTATGTCTGGGACTTCGTCAACCGTGTGGCCAAGGAGGTCGGCAAGACTCATCCCGCCAAAAAAATCCTCTGTTGTGCCTATGGCTCCTACACCCTGCCGCCACTGAAAATCGACCAATTGGAACCCAACGTGCTGGTCTGCATCGTGGGGGGGCGCCGCCCCGTCAACAAATGGGTCGGTCTCAGCAAGGGCGATGGCGACTCCGCCCCCGCGGCGCTGCGGGCCGCCTGGCTCAAAAAGACCGTCAATCCAATCCTGATCTTCGAGAACTATCCTTTCACCGACCGGGGCTGGTACCTGCCATCGTATGTCCCGCATGCCTTTGGCGATACCGTCAACGCCACCAAAGGCATTTCCCAGGGGGAGGACATCTGGCTTAGCATGCGGCAGGATTTTGACAAGGTCGCGATCGGTTACAACCACTTTCCCGTATATTTCACAGCACGCATGTATTGGGGAGGCAAAGATGCGGATGTGGATGCGATGTTCCGTGAGTACTGCCACCTCTTTTACGGCCCCGCCGAGCAGGAGATGCTCGAGTTCTTCACCTTCTGCGAAGCAAACTGGCAGGATATGGAAGAGGACAAGGCGAAGGCGGACCGGGCGCTCGATCTCTTCGCCATCGCAAAAAAGGCGGCGATTGGCGACCCGGTCTGCGCCAAACGGATTGCCCTGATCGATGACTATCTCAAAGGACTCCGCAACAAGAGCACGCAACTCGGGCAGAAACGCGGCCCCGTTCCAGCCCTCCGGCTGGTGGGCGATGCGCCGGGCATCGTCATTGACGGGAAGCTCGATGATGCCTATTGGCAGAGATGCCCGGTTGCCGCAACCGGCAAGCTGCGGGAACTGCAAACCGGACGCCAGCCCGTCTACGGCACTTCCATCAAATCCGGATGGTGGGGCGGCAATCTCTACTTCGCGATCGAGTGCGACGAACCCTCCGGAGAAAAACCCAACAATACCAGCACCAACGAGGATGATTCCGCCCTCTGGTACGGCGATGTGGTGGAGATCCTGTTGGAGACCGAATCCCATTCCTACTACCAGATCGCCATCAGTCCCTCCGGTGTCCTCACCGATCTGGATCGCGGCGCTGGAAAGTCGCTGGGGTTCGGTTGGGACTCACAGGCTGAGGTGGTGACGAACATTGCCGATGGTCGTTGGACCATCGAAATCCGCATTCCGGTGACGGAGGATGAGAACGATCCCCTGCACCAGATCATCGGGCGAAAGCCGATCCCCAGCCTGCCCTGGCATTTGAATGTCTGCCGGCAGCGCATCCGCGAAAACGGCACGGAACTCTCCGCCTTCTCCCCCACTGGAGTCGGGAACTTTCATGACGTGATGAAGTTCGCTCATTTCTATGACGGCAAGTCCACGAAGTTCGAAGCGGCGACGCTGGAGAATGATTTTCTGGAGGATTTCCGCACCGCGTCCGACCTCGCCTTCCGCAGCCGTCACGCCGAAGCGCTGCCCCTTTTCACCTCCCTTGCGGAGCGCAAGGACGCCACCGAATTCCAAAAAGCCGCCGTCCTCGAGCTCGCCGCCGCCAGCGCACGGAGTCTGAAAAACGCCCCTCTCGCTGATGAACTGGCCGCGCGGATTCCTGTCGAGGCAGTCCGCAAAACCGTCGACATGCTGAACCGGTTGGCACAGCGGAAGGCGGGAGAGGTCATCACCAAATTCGGCACCGAAGACATCGGCGCCTGGCCGTTCTGGAAAGCGGGGGATGGCTACTTCGCGCGGGGCCGTGCCTACTCTGAATCGGGAGAGGGAACGAAGGCCGAAGCCGACCTGCTCCGGGCACTCGACCACCTGACGGATGAAAAGGTCCTCATCGATGTCTGGATGGCTCTCGGCACGAACCGCGAGAACAATCTGAGGGACCCCGGGAAGGCCATCGATGCCTATGCCAATATCACCGCGATGACCCGCTACAACGGCAGCGCCACCTACTACCGGGCGGTGCAGCTCGCGGTAAAACTGCTGGCAGAAAAAGGCCGGTTCGACGAAGCAGCAGCCACCCTCGACAAGATCAAGTTCGACGTCCTGCGCGGCACCTGGCGCGGAACCATGCTGATCACCCGTGGTCAACTGCTTGCCACCGCCGGCCGGAAGGACGAGGCCAGAGCGGTCTACCAGGCCATGCTGGTCGATCCGGCGGTGGAGGAAGTCCACCGCAAAGCCGCCCGCGAGGCCCTCGGAGCCCTCGGCAAGGCGGAATGACATCCCATTCCCGAAACCCGGACCGGAGCCGGACTCGGTGCGATTGGTGGATTGGAACCTTCTCCTCTCCCTCAAGTAGTGGCGCACCCAGACAACCCACCGAAGTCACGGAGTCTTCGCGATCGGGTATCCCTGCCAAAGCCACTCCAGCGCATGGGGCAGGATTTGCGGCTTGGCATTTCCCACGCCGTGCCCGGCATTGAGACAATAGAGATACTGGTAATGATACCCCTTGGCCTTCAATACCGTGGCCATGCGGTTGTTCGCCTCCACCCAGTCATGCATGCCGTCGCGCATAACGTTGGGATTGAGCAAATCCCGGTCCCCCACCGCCATCCAGATCCGGAGGGGCTTCGGTGGACTCCCGGGAATGAGCGTGCTGTGAAATCCCCAGGCGCCATCGGGCGTCTCAGGGTTGAAGGGCCATTGCTGGTTCACAAAGGTCCCTGAAAAGGTCAGCACGCGATGATACCACTCGGGGTGGTACCAAGCCATGATCAGAGCCGCAGAACCACCGGAACTGTTGCCCATTGTCGCGCGCCCCTCGGGGTCTTTGGTTAACTTGACGCCGGCCTGTTTCTCCACCAGAGGCAGCACTTCCTGCTCAATGAACTCGGCATACAAGCCGGACATCGTGTCGTATTCACGCCCGCGCTCGTGCCCCTGGGCGTCGCCCCCACCGCTCGAGATCATGACCGCGACCATGGCGGGAACCCGGTGCTGCGCGATCAGATTGTCGAGGATGCGCGCGAGATTCATGTCCGGACGCCCCATCCCCGGGCCATCATGGGTGACGAGGAACGGCGCTTCGGTGCCCGGCACATACTGCGCCGGGACATAGACGGTGACGGTGCGCTGGTAATCGATCGGATGAGTCTCCACGATCAGGGTCTTGGGATTACCGGGATCGACGGTCCCGAAGACCTCCCGGGCAATCCCGGGGTTGAACAGTTTGCAATCCTTCGATGCCATGGTGAACTGCGACACCTTTCCTTGGGGCACCCCCTCGACGGCCTTGGTCTCAGGAGCTGCCGCATAGTCGGGACCCAGCACGAAATCGCCTTCGGCATCCACAGGAGGATTCACACCGGGCTTTCCATCCAGCCGGACGAATTTGGGAGCCCCCGGGGCGTCAAATGGTCGGGTCGGCGGCTGCGGCCGGGCCGGCTTCTTTTCCTTTTCGGCGCTGAAGGCGGCAAAAGGAAACATCGCAAGACAAAGAAGGAGAACAAGACGGCGAGTGACCATGGGCGCGTGGGGTGGTTGATGGTTGGTAGGCGGCTCATGATAAAGCAGACTGCGCCTCGACGCCACCACTGCCTTCCTTGGAAAGGGAACGAATCTTTGGTCCGAGCCTTCCTGTTTTGAGAGCGAACTGGTCCCGGCATGGGCAGGATTCTGAGGCCCTCATGGAAACCGCACCTCCTCTACTGCCGGTTCCCGCCCCTCGCAGATCCCCTTCCGATCAACCCGCGGTGGAGGGAGTTCAATGTCAGGGGTTTTTCAGGCTGGCGACGCGCAGGGATTCCATCCGGGTTTTTAGTTCCGAGGTCCAGGGATCAGGCCGGGGGGGACGCCGGGGAAACGGTTCAACCGGCAGCGCTTCGCCCACCCAGCCGACGGCGCGCATCGGCGGATGAGGACGGGAAACATCGGTGAGATCCTCCTCAAAATGCTCCACAATTTCGAGCAGACGGTCATTGGTCACGCAGGATTCCTCCAAATAACCGGGAGGATAACAGTAGAGCAACTGCACAAGATAGAGATGCTCGATGTCCCTCCACATGGCCTGCCGTTCGGGCGATCCAGGAGCGGTGCGGTAGAGGTGGCCGACGATCGCCGAGCGAATGATGCGCACCCGGGCCATGGCGTCCCTCGCCCGCATATGGCGGACCCAACGCGGTTCGACCTGAGCCAGCACGACCTCGATCAGGCGCTCAATTCGCGGGATCAGGGGACCGGTGCCCGGCTCCCCGCAGTATTCCCGTTCTTTGTCAGCCAGCAACGCCTCGCCAAGGTTCAAAATCCGCTCGCGGAGAGGCAAAGCATTCTCGATAGGCCTGCCGATGCGCTTCCCGAGATCCGCCAGCACCGGCTCAACCGCGGCTTCCACGTTCCCCTGGTGGGTGTAGCGGATGAACATCGGGTGAACCACCACCCGGCCACCCTCGCGGGCTCGGCGGGCGGCAGCGCGACGGGCGATCAGGGACACTCCCCGCTGAAACGGAATCAGGCGGTCATTCGATCGCGTCACAATGCCCTCCGGAAACATGACCAAGGGATGCCGCGCCTCGACAATGATGTTCTCGGCACACCGGATCGCCCGAAAGTCCGTGCCCTCGCGGCTCACGCTGAAATTTCCCACCCGGGTCAGCAGGAACCGCTGCAGGGCGCTTTCTTCAAAAATGTGCCGGGTTGCCATTAGGTGCACCGGACGACCAACCCGCAAACCGAGTCCCGCCGCGATGAATGGATCCGCCGGGTGGGAGTGGTTCGGAGCCACCAATATCCCGTGACCTTCCGCCAGGGAATCCGCCAATCGCTCCAAACCAAGAAACTCGACCTCCGTCACGCCAAACCGATTTCTCAACATCGCCGGCAACCGGAACGAGACCAGCCACGTCCAAAACCGGCTGAACCGGGGAGGCACAAAGTGGTAAGGATGCTCGGGTATGAGATTCTGCACGGGGAGTCAGGAAATGCCCGCCAGAGTGGTGAATTCCGTCGCCGGAGTCAACCGGTTCCTCAGGGAATAGTCTCCCACGGTCAGGACCCGCCGGATGGTCCATCCAGGGGGGCACAGATCTTGGTTCTGGCCGGTCGTCGGTTCCCTTTCGTCCACGCCTCACGATCGCAAGTTCGCCTCCCAATCCGGCCTGAAGGGCAGGCAGCGCGAAATCAAGGACATGAATTCTGCTTGTGAATGGGCCACTACGTAGTAGGAAACCCCTTCCAAGAACAAGGCGAACGGCTTCCTCGGCAACCGCGCCGGCCCCTTCAGATAAGGTGGCGGTGACACACCATTCATATCCCTAGACGATGTCCCCACCGTATTCTGATCCATCAATAGGCATGACAGCACGGCTGCGATCACCCGCAGCCGGTATCGTCCGGCGGAGAACCGGAATTGTACTGGCCGCGTTCATCTTCGTGACGTTGACCGCATCCGCTGGCGACGCCCAAAGACAGGCCACCGAAGCGCTCGGCAGGATGACCCAACCGCTTGCTTTCGGGCTGGACATGGCCTCTTTCAACGGGGAGGAAAAATGGACGCGGGAAGGTGAAAACGGAGAAGTTCTCCCACGCTTCGATCGATTTCTGAAGGCCCAGGGAATTTCCACTCTGGATTGGACGATGGACGACTTGAAAAAAATCCGCAGCCTTCTGGCCCGGGATATCCCTCTGTCAGAGAAAGCCGAGAAGGAACTCGATGACGCCTACGGAAAGCTGAAGGACCGCCAGGAAAAGATCGAAAAATCCCTCCAGGAAAACCATGACAACGCCCTGCTGAAACAGTATCTCGAGGTCAAGGAGGAGTCGGAACCGGTCAAGACCCGTCGCAATCGTCTGCGCAGCTTTCTCCAAGTCGAGAAGCCGCTCATGAGTCTGATCGGACACGCCGCTGACAATCCGGACAATGCACGCTTGACCGAAGAAGCCTGCAATGTCTCCCTGCGGGCTCTGTATTCCCTGTTTGCCGCACAGTTGATGGAAGAGCGGGATGGGAAGGGCTTCGGCCGGGGCGTTGATGGCTGGTTGCGGGTGGCCCAACAGTTTGTCTGCAGCACCTGGCTGAATGACATACCGATTCCTTCCAATGGCCGTCGCAACCGGCCGATCGGAAGTCACGGAGCCGCCAAGGAAGCCTCCAATCTGCTCCGTGGAGAAGATTCCACCCGTTTCCTTTCGCCGAAGGACCTGGCGGCTCTCACTCCCACCGAAGTGGCCGCGCTCGATCTATCGCCGACTGATCCCATGTGGCACACCCACCACCGGATGGAGACGTCTCCGCCCGATACCTGGAAAGAAATCGAGACCTGGATTTGTGCCGCCGTCACGGAGAAATTGAACGAAAAGAAGAAATTCCGGAAGAAGAACCCTGGATTCACCTATGATCTTCAGGAAGCCCGCACCGTGCTGTTTTGGGAAAAGGTCAAAACAACCGCAACCTCTCCGAAGGTTGATGTGACGGATGCCTTGGGGCAAGCGTGGAAGTTGAAATGGGGGGAAGAGTGCGCCGTCGAACCAATCACCAACCACCTTCGATTGCAACTCGGCGCCAAATTCACGGACCTCGTCTACACCGACGCGGACGCCGGTTCCCATCTGCTCATTCTCTGCTCGGAATCGCAGCGACGCATGAATCCCGGCACCCTGATGCCCGTGACGGAGGATGAATTGGTCGCCGGACTAAAAGAATCTGCCTACCATTTCAATGTGAAACCATTCATCCGGTCCTCCGGAAAGATCACCCGGGAGAATGCCGGAACCATCCTGAAGAAATTGGCACCGGCCGCCGTGAAAGGCTACCGAGCCGGGGACTTGGTCGGCCGGACCTGGATTTCCTTCCGTGAATCCATGGTGGAAGTAAAACACGATGTCATCAACCGGGGAGGGCCGATCGAAAATTTCACCGAATCCGCCGCTTCCGACCGGGCCTTGCGTCAGTCATTCATGATAGCTCTCTGGCTGGAAGAGTATGATTGCAAAGAAGACAACTTCCGATCCACTTGGATGAAGAATTTCGCTGGAAACACCGGCGAACAGTACTTTGAGTTTTTTCACGATGCCGGTTCCGCCCTCGGAGGGCTGGGACGGACGGGAGAGCTCAATGATCTTGATGCCGGTTCCGGGCCGCATGATTTCATGTGGCTAGGTCCCTTGAAAAGGAAAGCGACCAGCAATTGCTTTCAACTCTACCGTCCCCGGATCTGGGATCACATCACCTTCGCCGACGCGTATGCTGGAGCCCGCCATATCGCCCGGCTCAGCAGGGCCGACATTGCAAAGGCCGTCCGCTATTCCGGCATGCCGGATTTCTGGCAGGAAGCCGCTGTCTGGCGTCTCGCCAGCCGTCGCGACACCATGGCGGGGATTTTCGGCTTGTCCGTGCCCGATCCGGTCAGCAAGGCCCCGACGATCACGATTCCATTAACGACACGTTCGGACCGGCAGGAAGCGGCACGTCGATACCGGCTGCCGCTGGCCCTGATCGAAGAGGACCTTGTTCATGCGGGAGCCCTGTCCCCCAACCAAACGACTGCCATCACCAAAAAACCCGTGCTGGATGTGGTGGTCCGGAACGGAATCCTCCAACCCTACGAAAAAACCATTCTTCCCGCCATTCTGCGCGATGTCCGTCACCCACCGGGCTTTGTCAAACGAATGGCCCGCTGGGAAGACAACAAGGAGTTCGAGTCGAAGCGGGTTCCCGCCCCCCACTAAACCCAGCCACCACCTGCGGAAACCATTGGTTTTCAACCTATTAAAGTGGTTACCCCGCAAGGATTCGAACCTTGTCAAACAGAATCAAAATCTGTCCTACATCCCCCATTTCAGAGCCTCCCACAAAGCCTTGACAAGTAATTGACAAGTTTTTTGGCTGCAATGCAGATCTCGCACGCTATTGTTAGGGTCCAATGGCTGCTGCAAAGGTAACTCTCAAACCCCTCACCCCCACCGCATTTCCACCCTACAAGTGGATCGTGTATTGGCCAGGAGAATCACCGGGGGCACCCCGCCGCTACCGCCGCTTCAAAAGCAAAAGTGAAGCAGAAAAGTTTCGCACCGACAAAGAGGTGCGAGTTCTCAATGTGGGGAGAGCCGCTGCAGCCATTGATGAAAAGGCCGTCCGGGAAGCGGCCTGGGCTCTCAGCCAATTGGAGCCCTGGCAGGTGACGCTCCGAGAAGTGGTGCTCGACTATATTTCCCGCCGGAAGAACTCGGAGAAATCGGCGCTCGTCAAGACGGCGGTGGAGGAACTCTTGGTGGCCAAGAAAGCCCTCGGGCTCTCTGATCGGTATCTCGCTGATCTCCGGGCAAAACTCCGGGTCTTCGCCAAAAAACACGGGCATCGCCTCATGTCAGAAATCAGCCCAGCCGACATGGGATCATTCCTGCATTCACTCAACGTGTCCCACGTCACCCGGAACGGATACCGCCGGGCTTTGCTGGTATTTTTCTCCTGGGGCGAACCGTTGGGCTATTGCCAAAGCAACCCGGCGGCAAAAACCCCGGAAGCAAAAGAAGTCGAAAAGCGTCCTGACATTTTCACCCCATCCCAATTGCGGCTGGTTCTCCGGCACTCCCCGCCGGAGTTGATCCCCTTTTTCACATTGGCGGCCTTCGCCGGCCTGAGATCCGCAGAAATCGAACGTCTGGATTGGAGTTCTGTGGACTTGCTCCGTGATCGGATCACCATCGATGCGGAGACCAGCAAGACAGCCGCACACCGTTTCGTGCCAATTTGCGAGCCCCTGCGTGCCTGGCTGAACGAACACGCCCGCAACGCGGGTCCGGTGGTGCCTCCGAATCTCTGGCGGCGCCTTTGGAATTTCCGCAAGGCACTGGCACTGCCGGTGGAGTCAGGACCCGAGGCGCGCCCGGCAGTCGAGTGGAAGCAGAACGCTCTCAGACACAGCTTCGCCAGCTACGCCCTGGCCCGCGAAGGGGACGCCGCCCGCGTGGCACTCTGGATGGGACACATGTCACCTGCAATGACCTTCAAACATTACCGGGAACGGGTCACGCCCGAGGAAGCCGACGAATGGTTCTCAGTCACACCGGAAGATCCGCATTGCCTCCTCAATCCCATAGTTCCACTCCCTCCAGGGCATACCGGTTGGGCAGACTCTGCCTGAGCCCGGAAGCCCGGATCCACTGCTCATACCTGACCAAGGATCGAAAGGTGTGGGTTCTTTGCCGGTAGCCTTGCCAACCCCGGTTCAGGTCTGGCTTCAGTGAAGATGGGGGCCGGTTTCATGCACCACATCGTAAACCTTCAGGTCAAAAGGCTCATTGGTGTTCACGTATTGAAAGACACAATCCAAATTCATGGTCGCGGCGGCACCCGCGACACTCGCGGTGACCTGCCCTCCGGTCACATCGATGGCGATCCGACTTTTGGAAAGACGGTCCAGTTTCTTGAAAAGAATCCCTCGCAAGGCATCCACCAAATCATTGAATTTCGTGAAATCCAACGGCTCTTCGTGCAGGGCGAGCTCGCAATCCTTTGGCAAATAGGGCTTTAAAAAGCGGGCGCAGCTCTCCAGGTGCACGAAGGAGCCTTTCTCGGTGTGGGATCCCAAAAGGATCAGATGCTTGAGAGAAGGATGTCCGACGATGGCCCGGAGCAGTTGCTGCCAGTTCCACAGGCCACCGTTCAGAGCCTCAATATCCTCCCGGGGATTCCCGCCTCCACGCAGCACCACTGCACGGCCATCTCTCAAGGTGACTATGGCATGGTGCGCCGCCTGGCCGACTTCTTCAAATTGCCATTGAATTCCCGGTGTTGGCACGGAGACGAACAGAATCAGTGCCTCAATCGCCTCACCGGTGTCACCCTCTCGGAGGTGCAATTGAGGCCTGATGTCTCGTGGCTGCTCCAGCTGGATTTGCAGGCGGTGAAACCACCGCTCAGCAACCATGAGCGCCAGAAAAGCCCCGGTCGTAAAAAGTCCCGATTGCTCCGCCAGATGCAGAGGCCCATGCACCAGCCAATGTTCCAAGGAAGACGCCGCGACGAAGGCAGAAACAAGGACGCCCACCGCGAGCAAAAACTGCGGAACGCGCTCGCGGAATTTCCTGGGACGAAGCCAGTGGTGGTGGGCCTTCTGCAACAGCCAGGAAAATCCCGCCAGACAGATCAAAGCCAACACGGCGAGCAGCAGAGGACGCTCCTCCAGCGTCGGGAACGCCCTGTGCATGGCTTGGAGCACTTGGGTCCCGATCCAGTGCCCCAGACTGAACACGATGAAAGCAGCGGCCAGATAGCCCCAAGGGAAATGGTGACTGGTAGTTCCAAGACGGTGGCGATGGGTCGTTTTCATGTTTTGAGCGGGGTTTCCCGGTGATGGTGACTCAGTATCGGCAAACTGGAAAGGTGACGCCAGCAGGCGGACATCCGCAGATGTCTCCCCTTCCCGGCCGCACCTTCAAAGCTCTCTGGACTGGATGGTTATGATGGTCTTCGCCGGGTCCCACCCGACCGGGCCACGGGGCGGGAGCAACCGGTTGCAGACCTCTCGGAGACCCGCGTCACGCAGGAGACGACGGATCTGCCCCAGCGCCCCTCTCACCTCGGAAGAATCGAAACACCTCACCCAGGAATGATCCCGATATTTCGCTTCGATGTCCGGATGCCTCGCGAGCCAGCGGCGGTTGTGCTCATCCACCAGCGCTGCCGCAGTATCCTGGGCCGACGGAGCGGGAGACTCCCCGTTGCGCGCCCGCTCCACCAAAAAGGCAAAGAGAGCGTGGTCCCTCGGTCCGAAGTTCACTTCAGTGCCGTCGATGTGGGCGCGCCCGGCCCGGTCGTCAAAAACAATTGAGACCGACCCTGCCCCCTCCTCATTGTATTGTGCCACCAAGGAGGTGAATCGGCCCGGCAGGCCATGGAAGTCTCTCAGGAAAAGCCGCCTCACCCGCACGAAAGGAATGTCCGCCAGCTCCAGCCGGGCTTCGTCGGAGCGCGCTTCTGCCACCACCTGCCCGTCGCGGTCCCGTCCCCGGTGTATCTGAACGGGATCGGAGGGAAAGTAAAAACGCGGTTCCAACCCGGGACTTTCAAATGGATCATTCACCAGCACGTGCGTCAGTCGATCCTGCGGACGACCGATGAGTGAAAAGACAGCGTAGAGCAAGGTGCTCATAGTCTTTCGACCGCCCGCGACGCTGCCGATGAGTCGGTTGTCTTCTCCCTGCAGGCCGCGCACCTCCTGAAGGATGAAATCGGCGGCCACTTCATTGTCGCCCGCACCCCGGATATCTTCCAGATGCCCGGTGCCTTCGCCATTGGGGAAAACCCGGAGACTCGGGCCGCCAAAGCGCAGTCTGTTTTTGGTAGTGAAACCCAGTGCCGTCAATCGCACCGTCATCGCATCCCACACCGTTCGGCCTTCATGGACTGCGGAAGGGCACAACAGCTCCTTCCTGGCCATGGCAGCCCCCCGCTGTGTCGTGATGACGCACACCCGGTCAGGAATCACCGGGGCAGCTGACTGGGTGGCCAGCGCCCAGACCGTTTCGGTCAGAATTCCGGGAGAGGTCCCCAATACGGCTACCAATATGGTTTCCATGGCACCCTCGTTATCACGGGATGCCCATGATGGCAAGACGCGGTCGCCGGAAGATTGTCCCGTCTGAAATCAGGGAGCATCCTTCCGGTGACCGGCCACTTGCCTGCCATCGCCTGGATGGGTTGAGCACGGCCCGTCGGATTCCCCAACGAACCGTGAAACTTGCGCTGGGTTTCAGGCTCCTGACTTTCTGGTAATCAGTCCACGAGGGACCAGGCGGTTTTGCGTGTTGACCACACCGAAGATGCCGATGTCTCCAATGCCTTTCGGCAATCAGTCCACGAGGGACGGAGCATGATGATTACGCTTGGATGACCGAAGACGATCTGTCTCCAATGCCTTTCGGCAATCAGTCCACGAGGGACCCAAGCATTATCG
>JACKQE010000014.1 GCA_024233005.1 Akkermansiaceae bacterium
GGGCGAGGCCGAAGAGAGGCTCTTCCGGAGCGGGAGCGTCACCGGTGGAGTGATGGAATCCCACCTCGACCGGGTGGGGGGAAAAGAGGCGTTCGCCAAACTGGTTGGCCGCGGCGAAGGGGGATTCGCCGGCCTGGGCCGCCGTGGACATGACCCGGAGCATGGCTGGCCAATCCAGCCCCTGGACCCGGCGCAGCGTCAGCGGACGGCCGTCGGCGAGTCGGGGACTGCGTTCCGTGGTGAGGAGGCAACCGCTCTCGTCGAGGCCGCGGCGCCCGGCCCGGCCAAACATCTGGAGCAGTTCGTCGGGCGCCACCTCCCGCCGCCAGGGGCCTTCGGCGTAGGTGGTGCCGGAGACATGGACGGAACGGACTGAGAAATTGATCCCGGCGGCCAGTCCCATCGTGGCCACGACGACATGGAGTTGCCCGGCCTTGGCGAGGGGCTCGATGATGGCGGCGCGCTGGGCAAAGGTCAGTCCGCTGTGATGCCAGGCGACGCGTTTGCGCAGCACCCGGTGGAGCTCCGGTCCACAGGTTCGCCGCAATTCGCGGGCGTCAGAGGGCAGGGGATCATCATCCGGCAGGGCGGCGGCGATGGCTTTGGCGATTTGCTCGGCGGCCCTGCGCTGGGGGGCAAAGATGAGCAGGGGCCCCTGGTCGGAGAGCAACGCGCTGACGGCGAGCCGGGCCCAGGGATCGCGAATCACATGGGGAGCCCGGTTGGGCAGGGCTCCCAGCGGGATTTCATCCAGAGGCACGGGACGCTTTCCGGTGCGGACGACCTCAACGCTACGGCCGAGTCGTTGGAGCCAGCCCGCCACTTCGTCCGGATTGGCCACGCTGCCGCTGAGGAGGAGCAACTGGGTTTCCGGAGGGGCCTGGGCCAGCACCAGCTCGTAACCGAGGCCGCGACGGTGGTCGGCCAGCATTTGATACTCGTCGATCACCAGCAGCCGGGGACCAGTGCCCGATAACAGCCGTTCCCGTTGGGTTTCCAGGGTCGCGACGAGGACCGGCGCGTCGACTGCCTCCGCGGCATCACCGGTGGCGAGACCGACGCGCCACCCGCGGCGCTGCCATTCCCGCCATTTGTCGTTTGCCAGGGCCCTAGTGGGCACCGTGTAAACCGCCTGTTCCCCGCGGGCCGGGAATCCTGCGGTGACGAGGTATTCGAAGACAAACGTTTTGCCGGCACCGGTGGGGGCATCGACGATGACATCGCGCCTCTGCTGGAGGGCCCGGATCGCTTCCTGTTGCCAGAGATCGGGCAGGGCGAGCCGGGACTCCAAACCGCGCAGTGCGTCGGCGAGGCCGTGCATGGTGACTTGTGGAGGAATGAACAGCGGCGCTTCCCCGCAAAGAGCGGCTGTGGAAGGCCCGCTCGGACGATGGGGGAGGTAGGAGGCTCAGGGCGCTTTCGAGTCGCTGAACATCGTGGCAATGTTGGCGTCGTAGCGGACGTGCAGGAGCCGCCAATCGCCGCCGCCGGCGTCGTAAAAGGTGAACTCCTGCAAAAAGGGCTGCGCTTGGAAGTGGGCCAGGCAGCTCAGGATGGCGACTCGTTTGGTGGGGGCGGTTTCCTTGGTGATTTCGAAATCCAGAAAGGTTCCCATGGCGGAGATCATGGTTTCAAACTGCTTCGAGACCGTGTCCAAATCCTCGGGCTTGAGAGCCGGATTGCTGCTGAGCAGTTCCCGGATTCCCTCGCCGGATTTGCCGGACTTGCACAGGCCGTAGAATCCGGTGATCTGCTGTTTGGGCATCAGACTGCCGCCTGCGGGAGCCACCTGCGGTGGTGGCGCGGAGGCCGGGGTCTGCGCCTTTGCGTCCGCGGCGAGCGAGACAACGATGGCCACAAGGGGAGAAAGGTAGCGCTTCATGCCGGGAGGTTGGAGGGGAAGACGGGGACTGTCAATCAGTGACAGCCGCAACCGCTGCCGCACCCGCCTCCGCCGCCTCCCGCGGACGGGGGCCGGGAAGGACCATCGCCCGTCCCCATGATCCCGTAGCCGCCACTGATGACCCGGCGCACCGGCTGACCGGAGTCGGGATGGTGGGTCAACGCCGCGTCCTTCATGCTTTGCTTGATCTCAAAGCGGGTCACAGGCTCGGTTTCGGACTGGGGGATGGTTTCGTAAACGTAAGTGGGCATGGCGCAAACTAGTGATTGAGGGCACTATAGAACGGTCCGGGGGAAACAGCAAGCCGGGCGGTGCTCCGGAGCGCGGCTGCAACCCGGAGAACTCCCCGCTTGTGATGTCCCCCGGGGTGGGGAATCTTTCGGGGCATGTTTTCCCTCCTCTCCGACAAACTTGAAGGCGTTTTCAAACAGCTCCGTGGCCACGGCAAGCTCTCCGAAAAGAACATTTCCGACGCCCTCCGCGAAATTCGCATGGCCCTCCTGGAGGCGGATGTGGAGTTCACCGTCGTCAAGACGTTCATGGCGGCCGTCAAAGAGAAGGCTGTCGGGGAGGCGGTGCTTCGTTCCATCACGCCGGGACAGCAGATCGTCAAGGTGTTCCACGACGAGCTGACCGTGCTGCTGGGAGGGGATCCGGCCCCGCTGGATTTGAATCCTCCGGGACGGATTTTAATGGTCGGGCTGAACGGAGCCGGGAAAACGACCACCTCGGGCAAGCTGGCCCTGCACTTGAAAAAGCAGGGCCGAAGGCCGGTCTTGGTGGCCTGCGACCTGGTCCGACCGGCCGCCATTGAGCAGCTGGCGGCTCTGGGGCGCCAGGTCGATATCCCGGTCTTCACTCCCCAAGCGGGGCAGCGCGATGTGTTGGCGGTGGCCAGGGAAGCCCTCGCCTGGGCGGAAAATCTCCAGGCCACGGTGGTGATTTTCGACACCGCCGGCCGCCAGGAAGTGGACGCGCCCCTGCTTGCCGAGTTGAAAGGCCTGCGGGACTTTCTCGCGCCCCGCGAAGTCCTGCTGGTGGCTGATGCCGCGACCGGCCAGCAATCCGTCAGTGTCGCCCAGACCTTTGACGAGGCGGTGGGGCTGACCGGCATCATCCTGACAAAGTTGGATGGCGATGCCCGCGGGGGGGCGGCGCTGTCAATGCGGTCCGTGACCCAGAAGCCGGTGAAATTCATCGGGGTCGGGGAGAAGCTGTCGCAATTGGAGGCATTTGTGCCCGACCGGATGGCCAACCGGATTCTGGGCATGGGAGACGTGGTCAGCCTGGTGGAGAAAGCCGCGGAGGCCTTTGACCAGGAAGAAGCCATGAGCATGGCCCAGCGGATGATGTCGGCCCAGTTCGATTTCAATGACTTCCTGGGGCAGATCCGCATGATGCGGGAACTGGGGCCGATGCAGGAAATTCTGGGCATGATTCCCGGCATTAAAAAGCAGATGGGGAACATGAATGTCGATGAAAAACGGGTCAAACATCTCGAAGCCATCGTGCTCGCGATGACGCCGAAAGAGCGGAAACGGCCTGAGATCATCAATGGCTCAAGGCGCCGCCGCATTGCCACCGGGAGCGGGACTTCCGTGCCGATGGTGAACCAGACCATCAAACAGGTCGGCGAAATGCGGAAGCTGATGAAGAACAAGGGTAAGATGAAGCAGATGATGAAGCAACTCGGCGGGGGTGGGGGAGGTGGCTTCCCGGGGATGCCGGGTGGCAAGGGATTCCCGTTCTAAGGGCGACAGAAGATTCCAGTGCCAACGGGCAAAGAAAAGCGGCTGTCCCGGTTTCACCGGAGCAGCCGCTCTTGAATGAGACGGGGGAGACGCCCCCAAGGGTCTTGGTGATGGAAGGCAGGGGTTATTCCGCCACGGTTCCCACGGGCTCGCCGATCGGCTCTCCGAAGAGACGGTAGCTGCTGTAGGTGCCGGTGTTGATGTCGTAGAGGTAGTAGACCCCGAAGTTGCCGTAATGACGGCGGTAGCGGTTCTTCTTTTTGGCTTTCTCTTCTTCTTCGGCCTCGCTTTCTCCCTCTTTCAGCTCACGTTCCGTGGCCAACGTGGCGTCGCTTCCATCGACCACTTTGCTGTTCCGGTCCCATGTCTCCCACTTGTGGGGATTCAGGTAGTCGTAGAAATCGATGGGTGTTTCGATCACGATTTCCGAAATGATCTCCTCCACCGGCAAATCCACGGGAGTCTCCACGACCGGGGTGACCACGCTGTCAGTGGGAAGATCCACCGGTTGGATGGCGTCATAGTAGATGGTGTAATTGCCCACCCCGCTGACCCCATTGGAAGAGCGGTAAAAGGCCGTCGCCGAGGTGAAGTCACCGTCAGCCACCGAGGCCAGGTTCACTTCCCCTCCGGGAGCATTCACTGTCGTGATCGGTCCGGCGACATCGGGGGCGACGACGAGATCGAGGAATCCGTCGGCTCCGACCGTGGTACTGAGGAAGGCCGGGAAGTCGGTGTCTTCATTCCACCACAGGTCCGGCTGGAGATACACTTCGTCGGGATCGCCCGAAGTCGCCAGGCGGGTGGCATCAAAGGTATTGAGTCCATCGGCGAAGCTCACCCCGCCACCATCCACCCCGGCATAGGTGGCCGCTGATTCATTGAGTCGGGTGGTGGTGGACATGAGGTTGCCCTCACGCTGCGGGATGTAGATCCGCAACTCACTGCCGAAACCATAGAAGGCGCTGGAAAACACCGTGCCATTGATGGTGAAGAGCTGTCCCGTCCCGGTGTGGAACGGATAGTTCCTCCCCACTCCAAAGTAGGTGTTTCCTTCGGCAATGGTGGTCAGGCCTGCCTGAACCAGGGGGTCGGCATGACCCACCAGAGTGTGAAAGAGCGAGGCATTGTCGCCCACGGCCACTTGGATGTCCCCGGTCCTCGCTCCCACTCCGGAAATGCGGGCAGTCCGGTCGTCCGAGCCATCCCGGAGCCAGTCGCCATGACCGATCATGACATAATTGTTCAACGTGTCCGTGCCGCCGGTGCTGCCATCGATGGTGACCAGGTCATTTTTGACAAAGACGGTGATGTCGCCATCATTGGTGCCATTGACGCCGGCCCCTCCGTGTCCGATTTGGGTGTAGGCGAGGTGGTTCGGCTGTCCCACGGGATCCGACGTGGTGCCACCCACCATTGTCAGGTTGTTGCCGACCACCACGGTGATGTCACCCTTGTGATTGCCATCGTTGACGTCATTGGTTCCGGAAAGGTTCCGGTATTCGGTCGTGAAGTTGCCGATCTGGGCGATGTTGTCGACCGGTCCGTCTGGACGGGTGGAGGCCGGATCGTTCCCAATCTGAGTCGGCCGCCGCATGCCGATCATCAGCAGGTCATGCCCGGCGGTGACCATGATGTTGCCATTGGCCGGGGTGTCGATCAGGGCTCCTCCATTGCCGATCACCGCGTAGGCGTTGTGGGTGTATTCCACCGCTCCACCGAGAATCGGGGTGGCGACCCAGGGGTTGGTGCCGGCCCGCAGTTCGATGTTGTTGCCCGCGTAGACCTTGATGTCACCGCTGAATCCGGTGGCGACGTTGTTGGCATGGGCCCGGTCGTTGCCGACGTCGGAGCTGAATCCATTGCCGATCTGGGCCGAGCTGCCGCGCCAGGCGTTGCCGCCCTGGAGCAGCACGTTGACGCCGGCGGTCACCGTGATGTCGGAATCCGCGACGATGCCATTGATGGTGGCCAACGCGACGCCGTTCCAATCCTTGTCCAAGACCACGAAGTC
The DNA here is from genome assembly GCA_024233005.1 of Akkermansiaceae bacterium. Taxonomy (GTDB): domain Bacteria; phylum Verrucomicrobiota; class Verrucomicrobiia; order Verrucomicrobiales; family DEV007; genus JACKQE01. The sequence goes on from JACKQE010000014.1 coordinate 5,669, forward strand.
ATAGAGATCCATGGTGCCGCCATGACCAATGGCGACCGGGTTGCGATCGGCCGGAACCCCAAACCCGCTGTCCCCCACATTTTGATCATTGGCCGCCGCGAAACCGGCATTGAGGAAGACGCTGCCGCCGGCACTGACGTCGATGGTTCCCCCGGCGGCGAGGTATTCAGCGCCTCCCGTCCGCTCCGAGCCGTCCGTTCCCCGGTGTCCGATGGCCGTCCAAAAGAAGAGGCCGTCGTTGTTTTCCAGGGTGATGTCCCCGCCCGCATTGACCGCGATGTTGCCAATCATGTCATCCCGCGTGTAGGCAGGGTTGAATGCCTGGATGGTGTCGATGGCCCGTCCACCGTGGCCAATCAAGGTCCAGGCGTAGCCGCTCCGGTCCGAGCTGAGTCCACCGGGGTTGAATTCTCCGCCAAAATCGGATCCGCCTGCCCCCACTCCGCCCCGATTGGCATAAAAGCGGTCGGCCGACTGCGGGTGGGTCATCAGAATGTCCCCGCCGGCGTTCACGGTGACGTTGGCCGTGTTGCCGTCAATGGCATAGACTTTGGTTTCGGAGCCATAGGTCAGCGAGACGGTGGTGTCGGTGACATCGGTCAGAATCGGAGTGCTGGTGATGGCTCCGGTGTCGTAGGTGTCGAACGCTTCGGTCCGGTCGTAGAAACCGCCGATCACGCTGCTGTAGGCTTCCGATCCGCCATGGCCGATCTGGGCATACTGTTCACGATAGGCTCCGCTCCGGACCAGGATGTCTCCACCCGCGTCCACCAGGATGTCCCCTGTCAGGTAGGTGAGGTGGAACTGGTAGCCGCCGTGGCCGATTTGGGCCTGGGAACGGGAATGCAGATTGTCCGCGCCGGTGAAGGGCACCGAGGAACCCGAGACCGTGATATCCTTGGCCGCGGTGACCGTCACATCACCGATCGCCACGGAGGCGGTTTCAAGATCGCTGGCCTCGTTGCCGCCGTGGCCGATCATGGCGTAGTCGTAGGTGTGGTTGCCCGCCGTCACGCTGACACTGCCATTGTGGGCATTGACGGTGATGTTGCCGATGAAGTTGATCCCGGTGAGGTCCCGGTTCACCGCCGTGCCGGCACGCATCACCTCCTCGGTGCCGCTGTTGGTATTGTCGATCCGGAGCTGGACGTCCTCCGCGCCGTCAAGTCGGTCCACGCCGAAGTTGGATCCGCCATGGCCGATCTGCACCCAGCGGCGATCGGTGCTGTAGCCGATGCCATCCGCGCCGGAGTTGCCCTCGCGGACGCGACGGGTGGGATCCCCGGTATCGCCGGCGCCGGATCCGTAGCCGTTGATCTGGTCGGGGAAGCCGTCCATGTTCAAGTCACGGTCGGGCAGGTCGCCGGAGATCAGTCCAAACGCGGTCCCAGTGATCGTGCCCGCGGCATCGTCATAGACGGCCTGCTGGAACAACCCGTCACCGTTTATATCCGTGTAGGATTTTCCATCCCCATTGGTGTCCGCCCCATCCGGCTGACCGTCCCGCAGGTCCGGGGTGGTGCCGGCCATCAGGGTAATCCCGGTATTGCCATAGCTGTCCACCAGAATGTTGCCGACCCGTTCCTTGCGGAGGATCCCGCCCAAGGCCTTGACCTGGACCGGGCCGATGGTGGCCAGAATGTCGTCATCCCACGCTCCGGCTCCCTGGGCGGTATCGATCGGATCATAGCCGGTGGGGTAGACGCCCCGCGCCAAACCGCCGCTGCCATCGTTGAACAATTCCCCGTTTCGCAGGTTGGGGTTGTCAAAATCTCCCGTGTTTTGGAAAAGACGCACCTGGGCATCCGCCTCGGTGGTGGGGTTCCAGTAGGCGTATCCGTTGTTGGTGTGACCGATCGAGGCGGAGTTCCGGGTGTGCGCGCCTCCCAGGAGCTGGATGTCGCCGCCCGCTTGAACCTTGATGTTGCCATAGACCTCACCAAACTGGGCACTGCCAAGATGGCCGATTTGGGCATAGGCATCGGAGCTGCCCGCCGAGGTGCTCGGATTGGGGTTCGACAAGTTGTTGGCGGAGCGGATGTTTTGCCATGCCTCCAGCTTGACGATGCCGCCGAGCGAGGTGGTGTCTCCGGAGAGATTGTTTTCCGCGAGACCTTTGTTGAAGGTCACCGTGGTGGGATCAACGCCGGCCAGAATGTTGATGTTGCCATAAATGGGCGCAAGACGCGCGATGGAACTGGAGACCCGGTCATTGCTCCCGCCATTGTAGACGTAACTGTTGACCCCGGACTGGTTGCCATTGCGCAGATTTCGGTTGTCCCCCCAGCCGGTGCTCTGGCCGCCGTGCCCAATCTGGACCGAATCACCCTGACGGCCGCCGCTGTTCATCAGGAGAGCCCCGGTGAGCGCGATGTTGATGTCGGCCCGCTGCGTTGCGCTCTGGCCGGCGCCCATTTCCGGACGGTTGGCTCCCAGTCCGCCCGTGGCTTCGGTCGAACCCACCGCTTCGATGCGCTGCCACCACCAGTTGCCGCCGCGGCTGTTGTTGTAGCTGTTGGCATAGGGGATGTAGGTGCCATCCACCGCCCCGGTGTAGTTGATGCCCTGGACCCCGTCCATGATGCCATCGCCGTCGCTGTCGACTTCGAACTGGCCGACCACGCCGACCAACGGATTGTTGTCGGTGAGGACGTTGGTGCCGCCGGTGTCGGTGAGATCGATCTGTCGTGGGGCCGCCAGCAGATTGCGAACCACGAAGACCTGACCCGAGTCCCGGAAGCCGAGCTGGACATCATCGGTTTCGCCCCCGTCCAACTGGTAGGTTGACATGATGAGGTTGGTGGCGGCGACGTTGGTGTTGCCGTAGCGGCTCCCCACGTCAATGTAACGGTTCAGCGTGCCGTCGCCGATGAAGACGGACCCGTTGTTGCCGAACTGGCCATTTTCCAGGTAATACCCCCAGACGTCCTCAACGTCCAAGGCGAGCGAATTGAGGTCAAAGACTCTGGCCCCACCTGGATTGTCGGACCCATCCGGGAGGAAAGACCCTCCGAAAACGCCGCCCGGTTCGAAATCGGATTCCGCCCCGGTCCAACCTGAGATCAGGTTGATGGAGCCGGCACCGGAAGTCCGGATATGGTTGTAGATCAGAATGTTGCCACTGGCGAAAAGCCCCAGACTGGCGTCATCATTGGTCCATTGCACCGCCGCGTGGCGGGTATCCAAGTTTTCCCCAAGATTTTCCACGGTGATGTTGCCGCTCTCCGTGGCCACAATGACCGAGGTGCCACCCTGCAGGATGGTGTTGAGCGAGGCAATCGGGAGGGTGCTGCCCGCGTTGCCAATGCTCACGTCACCCGGGTCGAAAAGCACCGTGCCGGACTGGTGGCTCACGGCGCGCGCGGTCACGTTCCCCATGAACTGAAGGTTGCTTTTGCCGGAGACTTCGATGAGTCCCCCGCGCCCGACGGCGCCCGTCGCCTGGGCACTGATGTCACCCCGAAAAATCGTGTCGCCATCGGACCAGATGATCACGTTGCCCGCATTGCCCTCCGAGGCGTCCGCTTTGAAACTGGCCTGTCCGCCAACCATGGTGCTGTCGGAATTCATCAGAGTCGGATCCGCTTTGCCGCGGAAGCTGCCGCCGACATTGATCGCGCCCCCCTGCGTTTTTCCGCTGACGTCGGCTTTGGTCCCCACGTTGACCGCCACATTCCGGCCGGTGATTTTAATGTTCCCTCCGATGCCGAGCAGACTTTTCGCGCTCATGAGACCGGCCGCGATGACTTGCTGGGCACCTTTGATATCAATGCTCCCTCCATCTCCGGTCACGTTTCCAAGTGCTCCGTCCGAGGTAATCCGGGCGGCATCATCGATTTTCACCGTGCCTCCGGAAATATTGACGATGCCTCCCGACGTGGCCCCGTTGGCGGAAATGGTGGAAGCGCCGACATTGATCGTGCTCCCGGCGCCGCCGAGCAGACTGACCTGGCCACCGGCTCCGGTGCTGCCCTCCGCCGAAATGCGCGCTCCGTTGCCGACATTGATCGACTGGGTTTTCTCCGAGCCCAGGATGACCGATCCCCCCACGCCGCCGTCGGCGGAGATGCGGGTGCCATCCAGAACCTCGATGTTCCGCCCCAATCCCTGAACCGAACCGCCCGGTTTGTTGCCGTCTCCATCCGCGTCGACCACCCCGCCGATTTCCAGATCCCCGTCTCCGGCATCCATCAGGATGGAGCCGCCGCTGCCATCCGCATTGCGGGCTTTGAGTTCCCCGGTGGTGGAGATATTGCCTCCGTTGGATTGCAGAACGATTCTTCCATTGGGCAGGCGGGCCGAACCCGTGGCCCTGATCACCCCCGTGTTGTTGATGGCGAGCGCGTAGACATTGCCGTGGGCCTTGAGCTCAACATTGGCACCGGTGATGGTGCCGCTGTTGTTGACCCCGGTTTTCCCTCCGGGACCGGCCCCGAGCACTGAAATTTTGGCGTCTCCCGACTGGTTGACCATAATGTCGCCGCCGGCTCCCAGCGCCACCGTTCCGTCCGGAGCCCCGATGGTGCCTTGGTTGTCGATGAAGTTGCCCAGAAGCACGACATCCCCGCCCTGCGACGTGATGGTCCCGAAATTGGTCACTCCTGCGCTGGTGGAACCGCGGAAGCGGTCATTGCCACCGTTGAGGAAGTCGTTGTCGTCGATGTCGAGGGTGGAGAGTGTGAGCATTCCCCCGACATCCACGACACCGCTTGCCCCGACCAATATCCCATTGGGATTGATGAGCATGATGCCGCCGTTGGCCTTGAGTTGTCCGTAAATCGCCGAGGGATTTCCACTGACGACCCGGTTGAGAGCCACGGAGCTTTTTCCTGGCTGGAAGAACTGGGTGATTTCACCCTGGCCGATCGAAAAATCCTGCCAATTGATGATGGCCTTGTCCGTGCTTTGGAAAATTTTGAGATGCGCCGGATCCAGTCCATCGATCTCCACGCCACCATGAGTGACGACGCCCCCGCTGGGGTTGGAGTAAGAAGGAGACATGGGACAGAAGGTGAGGACCGCCACCAGCAGCGCCGTCAAGCTTTCAAGGCTCCCGGGAAGTTTACGTAAGAGTTGGGTCGGTGTATTCATGACGTTTTCCGGTTGGAGTTCATGTGAGAGGTGACAGAAGGCCGGAAGATTACTGATTTGGGGATGTTAAGCCGAAAAAATCGGTAACAAAACAAACCAAAATGCATCTGATTAATTTCTAGCCACTTCCACAAGGTTTGTCACGACGAAAAAGCTCGTGACAGATCGCCTAACCTTGGATTGGTAATGCTCAATCGCGCCATCTCCCTAAAACAGGGGGATGCGGGCGGAAAATTATCTGAGCAAAAAAATTTCACTTTTTTTTCAGGCGCTTTGTTTTCGTCCTACTCCGGATTGGAAAGGGACCAGCAGAAACAGTTAGGGCAATGAGCCGAAAAAATTACCTAGGCTGAAGCAAATTGAATAAAACAGATTGCAGAGAGAACAGAACCAACAGGTTGCAGAAATAGCTGAGATCTTCAGCGAGGGAAGTGTGGCCTCAGGTGCGGGAAAAGGTCAGGGCATCGTCCGGGCTGGTATTCTTACCGCCTCTCATTGGTTAAATCGGTTCAGACTACCTCCACCCGGAAGTTGCTGGAACCCTTGTGAGGGGATTTTGGTGTCTACGGTGAAGGTTGGGTTGGTCGTGAGGGGACTAAAACCGAATGCTCGCCATCCCGATTTTTCGAAGGACTGCCTGGCCGTTAGTAATGCCAGTTAGGAACGGATCGACCGTCTCCTTGACCTGGCCAGGCCTTCGTATTTTTGCCGGATTTTGTGACATTTTTCTTCAAGTATATTTTCAGGTCACCTTGAAAAAAACATTGTCCTCATGGGGCTCGTGGCTATGATCGGGCGCCATGAACGCACCCTTGTTATTGAAGTCCCTGATGGGATCCGCATTGTTAGCCAGTTTCTCAGTTAGCGCTTCCTTGGGACAGGAATCCGCTCCTCCGGTTGTTGGAGAAGTGGAAGCGGTCGCCAGTCCTGACCCGGTTTCCTCGTCCCATGCCGACGGCACCGGGGCGTACCATCAACCGGTCTGGGTCCAGCATCGGCGCTTCTCCACGACTCGCGTCCATATTCAGCGCAACCCCTGGGAAGCGGCGGTGGAGCAGTGGTGGCGTGGCCGGTTGAAAGACGGGGAGTGGAAGCATCTGTTTCAGGAGGAGCTTGAAATCGGTCTGCCGGGACGCATGCAGTTCGACCTCTATGAAGACTGGGTGGTTGAGGACGGGAAAGCCTCCCACAAGGATGTCGCGGCGGAGATCCGTTATGGGTTGGCGGACTGGGGTGTCATTCCCCTGAATCCGGCTCTTTATCTGGAATACAAGTGGGTCGATCCTTCCCACGGAGCGGACGTGATAGAGCCCAAACTGCTTTTGGGCGACAATTTCGGCGACTACCAATGGGGCTTGAATTTTGTCTATGAGCGGGAATTGGGGGGTGAAAATACCGAGGAAATTCAGATTACTCAGGGCATTAGCAAAGCGGTGAGTGATTCGTGGTCTTTGGGATTGGAAATGAAGTATGTCCATGAAACCGTGGAGGGTTCCCGGGGCAATCCAGAGCACAAGGTTTTGCTCGGTCCCAGTGTCCAATGGCGCCCGACGGAGAACACCCACCTTGATGTGGTGGCTCTCGCGGGGCTGACCAAAGATTCCCCCGATATTGAAGGCTACGTCATTTTTGGCATCGATTTCGGCGGAAGCAGTGGCGGCAATAAAGTGCATGCCCCCGTCTCAGGACGACGCTGATGAGATGTGTGAAAACGGTTTTGTCGGCCTGGAAAAGGGAGCATATTACCGGGCTGCAACCCTAAGCCGTGGACGCTAGTTTCCGATGTGAGTGAAAAGACCGTCAAGCCCCTTGCCACCCCAAGTCCGATCATCCAATCCACAAATGGGCGGCGGATTGCGGGAGCGCGTCCCATCATTCCAGAAGCGAACCTGACCGAATATACTCCCAAGGGAAGACCTCATCCTTCCCGGTTGATGGTCTTCCTGTGGTCGACGCTGCTTCATGGCGTCTTGATCGCGGTCTGTGTGTCTCTGGCCTCGCCGCTCTTCGAGGCCGGAGAAGTCGCAGGCGCGGCCGTGGTTCCTGAACTGGCGGTTTCTTTTGAAACCCCTCCGGCTGTGCCCAATGAGGACGAGGCGCCGCTCCCCAAGGAAACGCCTCCCGAAGTTTTGCCGAACCCAGTAAAGCCACTGAGGATGAGTGTGGAAGAACTGGATTTGCCCTCTGACGCCATGCCTCCAGCGGAGAAGGAGATGGTGCTGGTGCTGGTGGATTCTCAGGATGCGAGTCAGTTGGTCTCCGAAGCATTCGAACCATCCTATACTCCCAGTCAACCCGCGGCCTCCGCGAAACCTACTGTCAAAAGCGCTCCCGAAAGTCAGCCCAAGCCGGCACGCCGGGCACCGGCTGCGCAATCTGCCAAGGCCGATGCGAGGACCACTCCGCCACGACCCACGGTGACGAAAAATCCCTACTACCCGTTGGGCGCAAAAACGGCCGGGCAACACGGCACCGCTTATGTCCGCGTCACGGTCAGCAGTGGAGGACGGGTGCAGGAAGTGCGCATTCACCGCAGCACCGGGAACAGCAGTCTGGACGCTTCCGCCCTGGCCTGTGTGCGGGGTTGGCGATTCGCTCCGGCGCTGCGGGAAGGGAAGCCGGTCGCGGCCTCGGCTTTGGTCAAAGTCAGTTTTCGTCTCTCCAACTGACCTTCCTTCTTCGTTGCCCTGGAGGCGACCTTGGGGACAAAATAAAAGCCCGCCTCCGGCTTGGCCGGGTGCGGGCTCGGGTGACCGGAGCCTAGCTCCGGCGCGGGATCAGATCAGGCCCACTGCGTGTCCGGCTCTCCCGGGATCGGCATGGGGTTGGGCTTGTGGGAACCGTCCCATTTGATTTCATCGGGGACCAGTTTCTCCGGACTGTTGTTCACGTCCTCCCAGGTGATGCGCTTGCCGGTGTACGTCGCCATGCGGCCCATGATGGCAAGCAGGGTCGTGCGGGCCACCCAATCCTCGTCGGCGTGTCTTTCGCCTTTGCGGATGGAGGCAAAAAATTCGTCATGTTCGGTCTGATACATGTTCCGCGGAGTGCGGGGCTTGCGCCAGTTCCAGGGATTTTTTCCGGTGATGGTGGCCGATTGGGTGCCGTTCAACTCCGCCTGACCCTCGGTGCCGTAAATGAAGTCCTTGTTCTCCTTGAACGGACCCGCCCCATACTGGTTCCACGTCACGTGGCATCGGATGTTGTTGGCGAATTCATAAGTCACCCCGTAGTGATCGTAGGTGTTGCCCTCGTAATTGTGGCGCTGCCGTCCCCCGATACCATAGGCGCAGACGGGGAGTTCGTCCTTCATGGCCCACATGATTTTGTCAACGCTGTGCACGGCCTGCTCGACAAAGCCGTCACCACTCAGCCAGGTGAAGTTGTACCAGTTGCGGACCTGCCACTCGATGTCGCTCATCCCGGCAGGACGGTCGGACTCGGGAGCCATCGGCTTCACGGTGTTTGCGAAATAGGTTGCGTGGATGCTTTGGATTTGCCCAATGGCTCCTTCGTGAATCTTGGCGTAGAGCTCGCGGCCATTGTCGGAATATCGGTAGCACAGGCCTCCCAGAACCGAAACACCCTTGTCTTTGGCCATTTTGGCGGTTTCCAAGAAGTTTTTGACTCCGGCGACATCGCTTGCGCAGGGTTTTTCGACGAAGCAATGGAGACCGCGCTCCACGGCTGCCCGAAAATGTTGCGGACGGAATCCCGGAGGCGTTGTCAGGAGGACCACATCGACCCCGGAATCCATGACTTTTTCAAAAGCGTCCAGTCCAACAAAAAGCCGATTGGTGAGGTCTGCGGAGAATTTGGCGGCGGCGGCGCGGTCGCCCTGGGCCAGGGCGCGCATCTGGGTCACGATCTTCTTCTGGTCGATGTCTCCCATGGCCCACAGTTCGACATTGTCATCCGCTTTGAGAGCCTGGGCGGCGGCTCCGGTGCCGCGACCACCGCAGCCAATCAAGCCCACTTTGAGCTTCTTGTCATTGGGAACTCCGAGAGTGACGGATGGGAACGCCACCGATGCGGCGGCGGCACCGACCACGACGGCGGCTGAAGTTTTCGCAAAATCGCGGCGGGAGGCGGAGCCAGAGGCGGCTGCGGGGGCGGTTTCGGGGGATGGTTTCATAATACTAGGATGGTTCGGGATCGAAATAATTCCAAACGATCATAGTTGCCGCAATCCGGCTCAAGTCCAGCGGTTTCACCCGGCGGGAATGCGCGACAGCGTCCGGCAGGGAGGGGCTGCCGACCCGATTTCCGCAAGAATCCCCGACCGGGGTGGTGCATCAGGCGCTGGCTCGGGCGGGCGAGGCTCCGGCGTCCCCGAAGAACGTTTCCATCCGACGATAAAGGTTGTCGTAAAACTGTTTTTTCATGGCCTCGAGCAGATCCCGTTTCTCAGGGGAGCGCAGGCTGGTTTCATCCTCCATGTGCCGGAGGATGGATTCGTGGAAGCTGGTCTCCAGCCCGACCAGATTGTCGAGGAATTCGCGGGCGGCCCGGGTATGGGAAAGACCGTCGACGAAGGCATCCTCCAGCGGCTTGCTCCTCATGGCGGTGATCAGACTGCCGGAGGACGCCACCTGCTTCATGAGATCGCGATGGTACTGGCGGAAGGCGCGGTGCTCGGAATCGAACCGCATCTCATCCCGATCGACGATGAGATCATACGGGCCGGCTTTGCAGAAGAATTTCACCATCAGCGGGATCGTGTCGACGAGCAGGAAGAGCAGAGTTAGAATGCCGTAGGTGATGAGGGCGAAACGTCCCTTGGCGTCACTGTTTTCAAAGAGGCTGTGAAGGGCCAACGTTTGGGTCAAAAGATCACGGCGGGGTTCGTCGTTGATGTCGTCAATCCGCTGCTGCTCTGCTTTCCCCGCGGCCTCCAATTCGCCTTGGACGGCTTTCAGCGAGGCCAGAAGGGTGTCGATCTGGCCATGGATGGTGCTCCGGATCTGGTTTTGCTGCTCGACAAATTGCGAGGCCTGATCCTGCTGAATTTTTTCCCGGAGCGATTCCACCCGCGCCAATTCCTGACGGGCCACGGCGGCATCATCGGCGAGTTTCAGCTGGAAGGCTTCCGTGGCTCGGGCTTCTGCTTCACGGATTTCTGTCAGCAGTCCCGCTTTTTCGTTGGTGAGGTGTTCGAGGAGTCCCCCAAGCCGTTTGGCTTCCTCTCGGCGCCAAGCCAGTTGGTCCTTTTGGATGGATTCGGCCCGGGGTCCCAAGCCGCGGAATCCGGAACGTTGCCCGTTGACTTCACGTTCAAATTCTGCCTGCCAAAAGGCAAGGTCAGTTTGGAGTTTGGTGTACTGCTCTGACAGGGTTCCAGTTTCTTTGGCGAGCGCTTCCTGCCGGGGCAGGAGTGGTGCCGTGGCTTCTTTGATGGACTGATCCAACTGGGTCTGCTGCTCCGGGCTCAGTCCTTCAATCCCGGTCTTCTTGTCTCCTTGTTTTTGACCCGGTATCAGGAATTCGGCCTGAAAGCTGCCGTTCCACTGCGCACGCTGCTTGTCGACATCGCCCTGGATGGCTGCGATCTGGGCACGGATGGTATCCTTGTGTGTTTCCGATTCTTCGCGGACGGTGACAATGTCGGCTTGCCGGTCGCGTTCCACGATGGTGCTGATGGTGTCGCGAAAGAGGAGGAGGACCATGGGGTGGGCGATGGTCATGCCCATCAGAAGCGCGACCACAAAACGCAGAGAAAACTGGCCCATTTTCCGGAACGCCCCCACGTGAGCCCTGTAGCTGGCAAGCAAGGCCCGGTCGATCGTGAGAATGATGAAGGCCCAGACCAACGCCACCGGAAAGATGATCCAATAGCTGTCAGTCAGGGTACTCAGGGCATAGGAGCAGGCGAGAAAGGCGAAGGCACTGGGGACGAGGACCGTGGCCCCAAAGGCGGCATGCTTGCGCTGCTCCCAGTCCGGACAGGTTTGCAGGGCTTCGCTGCTGGAACCCGAAAGCCAAAATAGGAATTGAGTGAAGGTGCTGGGTGTTTTCATGCTTGGCAGTGGTGGAACGAGGTGGGTGGATGGAACGGGTTCCGTCTCTTCCCAAGTCCCTAACAATTGAAGACACTCAGACCAAGGAAAGGATGCGGACTGAATACTATCTGTGGAGAAAGGAAGTGATCTGTCAAGCCTGACTTTTAAGAAAAATTGGCTATTTCATATAGTTTATAACTCTCCTCTGTCCACTTCTTATTTTTGAAACAAATGATCTTCCGAGTAAGGCAACCACTATATATGGTGGTTTTCAGGCGATTTAAGCCACTTTATCTTGTTGAAAGTGAGAAAATGGTTTGCGGTGGTTCGCAGATGTGAGTAATTCATTCTTGCTGGATATCGAAATTTGTGTTTTCTGATGATTGTCGCTTGGGTGGCTTCCCGGCCTTTTTGATTTGCTGTCATGTTCCTGAAATCCTTGGAGATTCACGGATTCAAATCCTTTGCGGACCGCACGAAATTGTTGTTCCACAAGGGGGTGACAGGTGTGGTCGGACCCAACGGCTGCGGGAAATCGAACATTGTTGATGCGATCCGCTGGGTCCTCGGGGAAACCTCCGCTAAAGCCCTGCGGGGGGGAGAAATGGCCGACGTCATTTTCAATGGCACCGACAAGAGGCAACCCCTTGGCATGGCCGAGGTGACGCTCACCTTGGGGGACTGCGAAGCCGCCCTGGGGACGGAATTCAATGAAGTGTCCTTTGGGCGCCGTGTTTATCGGGATGGTAAGAGCGAGTACCTGATCAACAAGAGTCCCTGTCGGCTCAAGGACATCCACGATCTGCTTTCGGGCACCGGGATTGGGCGGACCTCCTATTCCGTGATGGAGCAGGGGAAGATCGACCAACTTCTCAGTTCCAAGCCCGAAGAAAGGCGGGCGGTTTTCGAGGAAGCCGCCGGGGTTACCCGCTTCAAGCAGCAAAGAAAAGAGGCGCTCCGGAAACTCGAATACACCGAGGGCAATCTGGAGCGGGTCAAACTGATCATCGACGAGGTGGAACGGCAACGGCGTTCCGTGCAGCGCCAGGCGATGAAGGCCAAGCGCTACCGGGCCATGGATGCCGAAATCCGGGTTCTCGATCTGCATCTCAGCCACAAACTCTGGCAGGACTACCGCACGCACACGGGAGTGGACGGTTCGATCGATTCCCTGCGGCAACAGCAATCCGAATTGGAAGCTTCATTGGAAGATTTGCAGGCCGGGTTGACCCATCTCCGGCAATCCTACCAGGAAGCAGACTCCCGGCTTCATGTCCTGCAGGCCGAAGTGGCCCAGCGACGGAATGAAATCCAGGGCGCCTCCCAGCGCATTGAGAGCAATGGAGAGCGCATTCACGAGTTCGGGGTTCTCATCCATACCGCCGAGGCCGACATTTCGAACACCGCCGGAACATTGGAGCGTCATGAGGAAGAACTCCGGGATGCTGAATTCATGCTGTCCTCCATCGATGACAAAATCGGGCAGCAACAGGCTCTGATTGACGAATACCAAGCCTCCTTGGAAAGGGTGCGTGAGCAGCGCAAAGAACTCTCACGGCAGATGTCAGCCAACCGTGCCGAGCACAGTTCGCTGGAAGGGCGGCTGGCCACGCTGGATGCCCGGATCGAAGCCGGGATGCGCCAGATGGCCTCGGACACGCGACGCGATGACCAGCAGGCCGAGGAACTGCGGAGGCTGCAGCGGGAGCATGCCCAACGCACCGCTGAGGGGGGCGAACTTCGCACCCAACTCTCCTCCCAGCGCGAACATTTGATGCGTGATGAGGAAACCCTGCGGGGAGCCGAGGGTCTTCATCAAAACGCCCGCAGGGACCTCGAAGAGCTCAATATCAGAGCGGAAGAGCTGCACCGTCTCCACACGGAGAAACGGAGCCGTTTGGAGGTCCTGAGGCAGCTAATCGCCGAAGGCGAAGGATTTGAGAAAGGCACCCAGGCGGTGCTTCGGGGTCTGGATCGGCCTGATTTTTACCGGAAAGCCGTTCATGGAGCGCTCAGCAGCTATCTGGAAGTCGATCCGGCCTGCACTCCCGCGATCGAAGCGGCGCTTGGACGGCATCTCCAAACGCTGGTGGTCAAGGACTCCCGGACTGTGGAAGCCATCATTAGCGCCTTGAAGAGAGGGCAGCTAGGACAGGCGGCGTTGGTGGCGGTCAATGACATCGAGGTGCCAAACCACAAAAAACGTCCCACCGCGCCTTCGGTTTCTCTGGGTTGGGCATTGGACCGTGTGGAATGCGCGGCCGAAATCAGCAGTCTCATTCACCGACTGCTTTTCGGGGTGATGATTGTCCCCAATCTTTCCGTGGCGCTCCGTCTGCGTTCCGAATATCCCGGGGTGGCTTTTGCAACCATTGAGGGGGAATTTGTTTCCGCCGAAGGTGTCATCCAAGGTGGTGTTTCCGGGGATGGTTCAGGATCCATCCTTGGAAGGCAAAGTGAAGTCCGTGAACTGGATCTCCTGAGCCGTGAATTGTCCACGCGATTGGAAGATGTGGAAAACCGCCGGAACCGCTTGGCGGGACGACTCGACCAACTGGAACGCACGATCCAGCAAAAGCGTGACCGATTGCAAAGCCGACGGGTTTCCTTCTCCACCATCGAAGGTCAGCTCAGTCTCATAGCACGGGAAATCCAGCAGATCGACAGCAAAATTGAGACGGTCCAGTGGGAACGCAAGGAGCTCACCGAGCGAAGAGAGGAAGCAGAGAAAGGCGTCGCCGAATCTCGCGATGAGCGAGCTCTCGCGGTGGACCGCCTCGAAGTGTTGACCGTTGAAGGAGCCCGTCTCCGACAGGAGTTGGAGCAGGCTGAGCAGCTCGAGAAGGAAAGCAATGAGTTGCACAATGAGCAGCGGACCTCGCTGGCAGTGGAACGTCGGGCCCGTGAATCGGTGGAACAGCAGCGCCACCCCATGTCCCGGCGAATGAATGAATTGAGGGAACTCCTGGATCGCCGCCAATCAGAAATCGCCGCCTACAAGAATCGGATCGAAACCTGCACGGCGGAATCGGCCGCGCTGTTGGAAAAGGTCGCCGACTGGGAGACGGACCTTGTGGAGAAGGAGGAGGAGTTGGAATCCTTCAAAATTCAAAGGTCACGCCTCACCGAAGAGATTGCCACCTCGGAAGGGCTCATATCGGATCAGCGGAAAGAAATTCAGGTCATTGCCGAAGAGCGTTCGGCCGAAGAAGTTCGCCAGGCTCAGGGACGCATCCGTCTGGAGAATCTCGAAGCCAACGTCCGCCAACGGTATCAGGCTGAAATCAGCGAGTTCCAGCCCGAAATGGAAAAGTTGCATGCGGTCTTGTCGCAGCATCAGGGCCGAGGAGAGGCGGCCCGTCAGGCGCCACCGGTCCACCAGGATTTCGAGGATGAGGACGGATTGGAACCTGGAGAAATGGTTTCCGTGACTTCCCATCCGGCCTCTCCCGGGGCAGATCTCCCGGTGTCAGTGGACTGGGCTTTCATCAACGAAGTCGTCAACCAGATCCGCCAAAAGCTCGATTCCATGGGGCCTGTCAATCTGGATGCCATTCTCGAGTTCGACGAACTGGAGCAACGCTACCAATTCCTCACCAAGCAGTATGAAGATCTGGTGAATTCACGCGAGGAGTTGCTCAAGGTGATCGCCAAAATCAACCGCGACACCCGCCGCATTTTTGGGGACACCTTTGAAAAAATCAGGGTCAATTTCCAGGCGACCTTCCGCGACCTCTTCGGCGAAAGAGGAAGGGCCGACCTTTTGTTGATGGATGACGGGGATCCGCTGGAGAGCGGCATCGACATCATTGCCAAACCTCCCGGAAAGAAACTCCAATCCATCAGTCTTCTTTCCGGCGGAGAGCGGTCCATGACGGCAGTGGCCCTGCTCTTCGCCATCTACATGGTCAAGCCTTCCCCGTTCTGCGTTCTGGATGAATTGGATGCTCCCTTGGACGAGGCCAATATCAGCCGGTTTCTGCAAGTGCTGGACCGATTCATCGGCCAGAGTCAGTTCATCATCGTGACCCACAACAAACGGACCATGAGCCGGGCTGATGTCATGTACGGGGTTTCCATGGAAGAGTTTGGTGTCTCCAAAACCGTTGGCATGAAGTTCAGTGCGAATGAAGAGCGGGCCCGGGAACGGGAACGTTCCAGAGAGGCTTTGGAGTCCGCGCCGGACCGGGGAGATGGAGAAGGGGCCTCCGGCCATGAGGAAGCCCCTGACGATTCGTTGACCGTTCTTGCTTCCTGACCCCTGCGATCAAACCGGGTGCCGTGCGATGAGGCGTCGGCGAGCACCAGGCAAGAAAAAAGGGAACCGACCCCTCGGCCGGCTCCCTTGAATGGTGATAGGATGAGTGAATCCGGTGGGAGGAGCTCAGGGGGAATCAGAAATCGTCATCCTCGAAATCGTTGAAGCTGTGTCTTTTCTTTCCTCCGCTCCCGCCTCCGTCCCGGAAGCCGCGATCCCCGCGATCCCGATCCTTCCGGGGCCCTTTGTCTTTGTCGCGATCTCCCCGTGGAGGGCCGCCACCGTAGCCGCCGCCCTGGTTGAAGCCGCCGCTGGGACCTTGGTTGCCGCCACCTCCTCCGGATCCGCGATTGAAATTGCCCCGACTTTCGCCGGCCCGATCCACACTACCTCCCTGACTGCTGATCTGGGGGGGCTCTCCTTCCGCAGGATCAATTCGCCACGCTTGGATTTCGGTGAAATACCGCTCTTTGTATTCGCTTCCACGCAACTCAAAGCTCACTTTGACTCTGTCGCCAATCTTGTATTGGTCCAAGATGGCGCAGCGTTCTTTCACCAACTGCATTTTGATGTGCTGGGGGAATCGGTCTCCTTCATTGATGGTGACCACAAATTCCCGCTTGGTGAATCCTTTGTTGAACTCTTTGGTCTCGAAGATTTCCTTAATCGTACCTTGTAACTCGTAGGACATGGTGGTCTGAAATACGATATTGATGCGAAACGGGCAATAATTTTTTTTGTCGATTCTGCCAACCCATCCGGGGAGGATTCTCCCCGCCATACACATGCCGATTGACCCATATGACGCCTCCCCGGGCCTGGAATCTGAGCGACCCCTCGTCGTCAGTCTTTGCGGAACCTACCTGAAACGGGAAATGCAGAGCCTTTACCGGCAAATCGCCAATCTGGAACGATTCAGGACCGTGGTTTTCACGGAGCAGACGGCTAATCTGGAGGAGTTCCCCCATGATCCCATCGTTACCCTGGAAAAGCGGACTCGGCCCCGCTACCGGGGAAATTTCCTGCTGCGGCTGTGGTTCAAGCACATTGTCAAGCAGTGGCCGCCTCCCGTCAAAATCGGCCACGTCGGACGGGACGGTGAATATTACCACCCCTATGACCTGGTGGAGCGGCTCCGGGAGTGGCGGCCTGCTTTGGTCCATGTCTACTACGGGCACAAGGCCGCGAAATACCTGCCAATGTTGGAAGATGCCGGTATCCCCTGGATCGTCTCCTTCCATGGCGTCGATGTCATCAAAATCGTTGAAGAGGTTGGAGAGGCCGGTTTGAAGAGGGTTTTCGCCTCCGCCGGCCTTGTCCTGGCGCGCAGCCAATCTCTCCTCGACCGCCTCAAATCCATGGGCTGTCCCGAAGAAAAACTTCGCCTCAACCGCACTCCGGTGCCTATCGATTCCATCCCCTTCGCGGTGCGTTCCGGTCCTGCTGACGGACGCTGGCGACTCCTGCAGGCCTGCCGTCTCATTCCCAAAAAAGGGCTCTATACCACGCTGCGGGCCTTGCCCAAGGTGGTCGAGCAATGGCCCGGGACAAAATGGATCCTTGCCGGAAGTGGTCCGGAAGAAGAACCTTTCCGGAAAGCGGTTCTGGCCGCCGGAATGCATGAGCACGTTGAAATGCTTGGCTGGGTCGATCAGGAGCGGCTTGCCGCAGAATTGGCAAAAGCGCACCTCTTCCTTCATCCCAGTGAATTGACCGCCACTCAGGATCAGGAAGGAGTGCCCAACAGCATGGTGGAGGCCATGGCCGCCGGATTGCCGGTGGTCGCGACCACGCACGGCGGCATTCCGGAAGCGGTGACCAGTGGGGAAGACGGACTCCTGGTGGGGGAAAAGGACAGCGATGCGCTGGCCGGGGCTCTCCTCCGGATCATGGGCGATCCGGCCCTGATGGAAACGTTTTCCTCCAAGGCCCATGAGAGGGTCCAGTCCAAATTCGGGTTTTCGGCCTGTCTGGGCGCCTTGGAAGATGCCTACCAAGAAGCAATCGATCGATCATCGGACCGGAGTTTGCCCGTGGTGGCCTCCTGACAGGTGCCGCGGCAGCGCTTCTTTGTTTACGACGCCCCCCAAAACAGGTAGTCTCCGGACATGGATACGACTGCTGCGCAAGGATTCACCCGACGCCGGTTTCTGAGAACGGCCGCTGCGGTGACGTTGGCCGGGCCTGTGATGAAAGCCGAGCCCGGAGAGGAATTGATCGACATCCATCAGCACGTCAATTTTCATGGTCGGAACAATGAGGCTTTCGTCAGGCATCAGGAAGCCATGGGGGCAACCCTCTCCGTGTTGTTGCCTGCGGGGTCCATGACGCAGGGACTCTCGACTCATCTTGGCAAGAGCAATGGTCTCGCGGCCCGCATTTTCGGCACCGAAGCCTCCGCGCGGCTGTGTTCCGAATATCCCGGGCGGTTTGTCTACTTTGCCAACGAGGTTCCGGATTTGGACACCGCCCGGACCGAGATCGAAAAATGGTTGAAGAAGGACGCCAGGGGGATTGGGGAGCAGAAGTTTGCCCTCGACTGCGATTCCGCGCCCCTCCTGAAAATTTATGAAGTGGCCCGGGATTACTCGGTGCCGGTTCTCCTTCATTTTCAGGAAGGATCCTACAATATGGCCTTTGACCGGTTCCACAAGGTTTTGGAGAAATTTCCCACCGTCAATTTTATCGGCCACGGGCCAAGTTGGTGGGGATTCATCTCCGCTGATCATGATCCCAAAGTGATGTATCCCAAAGGTCCGGTCCAGCCGGGAGGACTGATGGACAAATACCTGGCGGACTACCCCAACATGTTCGGCGATCTTTCGGCCGGTTCCGGACTCAATGCTCTGACTCGGGATGAGGCGCACGGCGCTGCGTTTCTGGATCGCCACGTCGGGAAAATTTGCCTTGGCACCGACTGTGCCGACAACGATGGGCAGGGCAAAGGATGCTCCGGTTCGCAGCAGATTGCCATGGTGCGGAAATTGGTGACGGATCCGGCTAAGCGGCAGCAGATTTTTTCCGGAAACGCCCGGAAGATCATCCGGTTTTGAACCAAATACGGGTGAAAAAAGGATCCCCAGTGGATGACGGTCGAATGGTCGTGACCTGGACGACCCAGGGATTGGTCGTGTTCTGGGGAGCGCTCGGCGGTGCTGGATGGGCCCTGTTCAGGGGGGATGGGATGTTGTTGGCGCTTAGCTCGTTTCTGATCTGTCTGGTGGGATTCGCCCGCTGGGCAAATGCCCGAAACGGCGCCGGTCTGGGAGTGAAACGCCACTTGCCCGGAAGAGTCACTGCCGGGCTTGATTTCGAAGTGGGATTGTCTATTTCCAGTTCCGCAGGTCGGCGACGTGCCTTGAAACTGCGGGACGCCATCGCCGGTGCGCAAGCGGACTGCCTTTGGATCGACACCATCCCCGGTGGTGGATTGGCTGCCGGAAGGGTGGTGGGACGGCGATGGCGGCGAGGTCGGGTCACCTCCGCAGACTGTGGTGTTTCTTCCCGGTATCCGCTAGGCTTTTTTGAAATGCGCGCAGTGGTTCCCGTCGTGGGAGATCTTTCTTTTCTGGTATTGCCACGCCCAGCGGTGCCCCCTGCGCTCCGGGAGGTATTGGAGTCTGCCCGGTGGGAAGAAAAATGCGGATCCTCCCGATCGCTTTCCGGGACCGATGAATTCCGGGGAATTCGCGACTACCGATCCGGCGATGCCGTCCGTTCCATTCACTGGCCGGCCACAGCCAGGTTGGAGAGGCTCGTGGTCAAAGAATGGGATCCTCCAGCTCCCCGTCCGGGGCGTTTCGGGATTCTTTTGCACGCATGGGGCGGGGGGAAACGAGCGGTGATGCGTCCGGAGAATTGGGAAAGAGCCATTAGTCTGGTCTCGGGGATTTACTATTTTTGTAAATCTTCACAGATTCCGCTGCGGATTTCCACTCCCGGACTTTCCGGAATCCCAGTGAAGGTGCCGGAGTCTCTTTCCGGCGATGGCCTGCTGCAACATCTCGCGTTATTGGACCGCCGTTCCGATCAATCCAGGGACGAAGTGCTGGCCGACCTCCGAGCGATGTCGGATTGCGACAAGGTTTTTGTCATCTCTGATGGCCCCTCTGCCAATTGGGATGGATTGGTGAGCGACTCATGGTTGAGACGGGATAAGGGATGGATCATCTGCCTTGATGGATCCGGCTCTCTCAAGCGACTGACGCCTCTTCTAGGGAATCCCCGGCTGCCATGAGAATTTCCGAATCCAGGCTGATCAGTTTTTGGCTGATCCTGGCGTTGGCGGCTGAGGCGGTTTTAGCCAGGTTCGTCACGGGTTACTGGATTCCTGGAGGATTGATCCTCTGCCTGGTCACAGGAATGGCCCTGTTGAGGCCTTTCATAGGACGGGGGCCGTTGTTGCGCTTGTTGGGTATGCTTTCAGCCTCAGTGCTTTTCTTGCTTTTGCCGGCGATGAAGTCCGACAACGGCGGGGAACTGGCCAACAGTCTTCCATTGGCAGTGGTCTGGGCGATTTCGCTGCATGTGATTGCCTGGTCGCTCGCTTTGGAGGGGGGAGGGGATCACTGCCCTCCTTCCGTTTCCCTCTTTGCCGCCATCGGAGGGTTGTTGGCTGCCCATGGGGCTTTCCGTGCCTTTGCGTACGAATTTCCTGCCTCTTGGACCCAGGCTGCTGGGCTTGTGGCTTTGGCCGGAAGCATCATGGCTTGGTGGAATGCCGAAGCTTTGGGAGAACGGGCTGCGTCCGGGACAACCAGGACAAAATGGATTCTGGGGAAGGGGCGTGGGACGATTCCGTGGAATGTCCTCTTTCTGGCTTTGATGTTGTTGGGGATTTGGTGGGGGGTTCCCTTTGCAGAGCGGGGGGCCACCATTGTCCACCTCTGGCTGGGCGGAGAATCAGCCGAACAGTTGGAGGATTTTGGCCCTCGTGAAGTCCGACGGGAGAAGGCCACCGGCGGTGGAGCGAATACAGGGGAACGGGAGTTGCCCAAAAGGCTCTCTTTGGAGCCCGGCGATGGCATCAGAGTGGGGTTACGCTTCAACACCGATGCCGATTATTCCGCTGCGGTCGCCTCTCCCTTGTATCTGCGGGGGTGGAGTCTGGGCAACGTGCTCGACGATTCCGTGCTTGGCCCTGACAGACTGGGGGAATGGCGTTTTGACGCCGATGACGGGGTGACGGACGGTTGGACCCAGATCGGAGACAAGGGCGAGGAAATTCGGTTGGATTTGTTCCTCCCCCGGGAGGAGTTCCCTGCCTTGCCATTGCCTCCAACGACGAATCGCGTGGGTTCCGAGGCGGTCTATGAATACGCCGATGATTGGTATCAAATCCTTCCAGAAGACAAAGTCCGTCGCGCGCGCCTCTCCATTGGCGCCCACCTCCCCGTGCCTACGGTTGAGTCCATCGATCCGGAGTTCTTGCGATATCCTGGTGCAGAGAGAATCCCCCGGCCCCGATTGCCAGAATCCGCCTGGATGGAGACCCTCAAAATCCTGGGGAAGGAGGCTTTGCCGGAAAATGCGGGGCTGGCGGAGCAATTGCGTCACCTCCGGAAGTGGCTGCAACAGCGCTGTCACTATAGTCTTCATTATGAGAATCCTCTCGATCTTCCAGCCGTCGAAAATTTTCTCCAGAAGGAACGTCAAGGGCACTGTGAGCTCTTTGCGGCTTCTGCCATGATGCTGCTCCAAGGACAGGGAATTCCTGCCCGGATCGCGTATGGCTATTGCGGCGGCGAAGGAAATGCGGCTGACCGGACGGTGATCTTCCGGAACCGTGATTTTCATGCCTGGGTGGAATTGCCCATTCGCGGAAAAGGATGGATGGTTTATGACGTCACTCCCGGGGAAGGGGGCGAGGAACGTCGGCCGAGGCCCATGCCTTCCACCCAGGGGAACTCCGCAGAGAAGGGCGGGTGGCGGTGGGACGATTTTGACGAACTTAAGCCCACCGGTGTGGGATTGCCCCTGAACTCTGTGGTCGAACTCGGATGGCAGGATCAAGTCCTGGAGTGGTTGAGGAGCCAGGGGGCCGGGGGGATGGCGATTTTGGGAGGTCTGGCGATGTTGGGGGGCATCCGGACCTTGTGGCGTTTCCTTCTGCAGCGTCGGAAATCCGGCCCGGAAGCCCACGAGGGGGCTGGCACCGATGGGGATGGGTTTCCCGGCTGGCTTTCTCCGCGGAACGCTGATCATTCAGGTTCAGCCAAAGAAGTGGGCCGACTCCGAAATGCGCTGCTTGCCCATTGGAGTGCGCGGGGACAGAACAAAGTGCCGGGTGAAACGTTGCGCGAGTTTGTTTTCCGGGTTGCCTGCGATGATCCTGATTTCGAACGGTTTGCCAGTATCGTGGATTACCTCTACAGGGTGAGTTTCGCCGGATCAGCCAGGGATACGGTGGCTGAACGGACGTGGACCAACGATTTGAGGTAATGAGAGGCCACCGGGGTTTCCCAAGCACGGCGCGGACTGAGGCCGGTCAAGAATTTTTCCCGGCGAGGAGAATTGCGATTGCCCTGTCCGCTTGGCTAGCCCATTCATGCCGGTATGCATCCATCATCCATTCTGAAAGCTCTAAAGCGTCTCAGAATCCCGCCGACGATCGGTTGGTATTTGCCCCTCCTTTTCGTGCTGATTCCAGTTTGGATGGCCTTCCGTTACACCTGCATCGTGCCCCGGGCCGATCATTGGTCGATGGTCATCGCGCCCTATGTCAAATGGCAGGATGGGGCCTCATTTTTGGAAACCATCCGGATTCAGGTGAATGACAGCAGGATGGAGGTGCCCATTGCGATTCATTTGGCGCTGATCAAATGGACGCACTGGAATTTGGTCCTGGAAAGCTTGTTGGCGGTGGGAATGTGGGCCCTGACCGCCTGGCTGCTGATTCGGGAATTGCGGTTTCTGCGGGCAAGCCAAGGTTCCTGGGCTGCTTTGGTTCCTTGGCTGGCCACGATCTGGTTGTTGTCTCCACGGCAGTGGATGAATTGGACTTGGGGGATCCAAATATGCTATGCCATGGTCGTCCTCGCGACCTTGGCCACGTTGGTTTGCTTGCGGAGCGGGGCTCCCCGGTGGCTCAGAGTCCTCGGCGCCGCGTTCTGTGCATTCATTGCCGTGCACACCTTCATCAACGGCTGGTTCGCCTGGATTCTGGGATTCGGCTGGCTGCTTTGGGAAGCGCTGGTCCTGCGAAAAGAGGAGCGGGGAGCTTGGGGGGCCGTCGGAGTCTGGATCTTTCTGGCGGCATTGTCCGGGTGGGATTGCTTCCAGGGATATCACCCGGGCGCCGGTGGTTCTGGAGGTGGCATGATGAAGCAATTGTTCGCTTCCCCGGGGATTGTCCTGCGTTATTTCCTTCAAGTCATGGGTGCCCCGTTCAGTGACTTCTGGCCCACGATCGATCGTGGTGAGATCCGCTTGGGAATCAACGTGTTGGGGTCCATGGTGATTGCCGTGGTTTCCCTTGTCCTGATGGCGATCCTTTTCTGGGGGGGGAGACAAGGTGATTGGAAGGGGCACTCCTGGGCGGTGTCGTTCTGGTGGCTTTGTGCCGCTTGGGGGTTGGGGAATGGCTTTGCTATCGCCTTGGCGAGGACTGGAGTGGCCGCTTCCAATCCTTTCGAAAGCCGTTACCCGGCATACACGCTCTGGTTTTATTTCGCCCTCATTGGACTGTGCTGTTATGCCCGTGCTCCTTGGGTGAAAAAAATCCGTTGGGTATGGCTCGCTGGGATTTTATGGTGCTCCCTCATCAGTGGATTTCAGGCACTGCGTGATGCCCGGTTGGATTTCGACCGGAACAGAATGATTGTCACGGCGGCTGCGGTGAGGAATGTCGCCCCCGAAATACCGTTTCTTCACATCCTTGGCAGCTGTCCAGTTGAATATACTATCCAGATGTTGAACCGATTGGATGGAAAAGGACTGCTGCAAATCAAATCACTGGAGGCCTCGTCTCCGGGGAAAGCTCCTGCCTGGGATCGGGCGGTGGGGGAAATTCAACAGGGTGGGACCTCTTCCAATTCATTCTACATCAAAGGCTGGGGAATGGACAAAGACACGCGTGATTCCCTTGACGGCATCCTCGTCTCGATGCAGCCCAGCGGTGGCGTGGAGAGTTGGCTTGGGGTCGCCCAACGCCGATCATACCGGACCAAACTGGCCAAGACCAAAAAATCGATTGCCCTCCACAACCGCATCGGATGGGATTATTCCTACGCTTTCACCGGCGATCACCCGGATCAGGACCTGTCCGGGATCATTAAGCTGCCTTCGGGAAAAGTGACTTTCCGTGCCTACGGTTACAACATTGCCTCCGGTGGTATTCAACGGCTGGAAGGTGAGGTCACCCTTGATTTGCCGGTCTCACTGCCGAATCAAGCCAGCAAACCCTGAGGACGCTTGCTCCCGGAGAGAGTGGGGAAGGGGCGGTATTCAACACTAAGGACTCCCGTTTCTTCCACAGGCCTCAGAAAAACGAGCTTTGATTGGATCAGCGGCGCGCTTGACAGTGGGTCTGGGCGGAAGCAAAGATCGTCTCTGATCATTTGCGCTCACTTTCATGACCCAATTTTTTCGAGACAGGGACCTGGCGGGACGCTTCTTGGGCGCGGTTCTTTTCGGTCTGCTGATTTGGCTGGCTTTGCCCCATGTGATCGTGGTGCTGGATGATGATTTTTGGTATCTTCGCTCCGTCGGGGAAACCTTCCGCCGCGGACGCCCTTGGACAGATTTTTGGCAGGCTCCTTGGGCCGCCACTTCCTCCTGCCTCGTGGCTCTAGTCTTTGCGGTGACTGCCAGCATGAAATTGGCGGTCCATGGGCTGCTCTTCCTTTCTGCAGCCATGGTATTTTTCGGACTGTCCAGCTTTGCCGGACGGTCCGGACTTGGGGCGAAGGGGGGATCCATGGTCGCGTTTTTGGTTCTGTCCGGACCCACCACTCTCTTTATGTTGATGATGTTCACGTCGGTTCCCTTTTATTGGGGCTGTTTGTGGCTGGCGGCGTGGCTGGCACTGACCAAACGATGGGGCTGGTTCGCTGTTGTGTTTTGTCTGGGACTGGGGGCCCGGCAAAGCGCTTTGACGTGGCTGGCCCTGCCGGGATGGGCATTTTTGTCGGCCTTGATCCTTCGCGGTCGCGGAGAGCGAATCGTTTTGCCATGGAAGGCATTTTTCGCGGTGGTGACGGGTCTTCTCATGTTGGTGATCCTGAAGGCAATCATGAATCCCACACATGCTCAAGAAGTGATCTTTGGTGCCATGGGAGAGACCATCAAAGCCGGCCGCATACCTCTTCACGCCAATGTCTTGGTCATTGGCACCTTGGTGGTTATCGGAGGCTACGGTTTGGGGTGTCTCGCTCATGCCATGACCCGGTGGTGGCGCACCGGCGGATTTCCATTCCCCAGGGCTGGATGGCTGCGCTTCCTGTCCGCCCTTCTGACGGTTGGGTGGGGGGCTTGGCTGGCCTTTTGGTTGATGAAACAATTATCGTGGTCTCACGGCTGTTACCTGGACAAGTGGGCTCCCCCCATCGCGCTGGTGACAGGTGGGCTCGCCGGCGCGGGTGTGGTCTTGTGGCCGAGGCGTCCGTCTTGGGGGTTTGTGTTGGCCGCCCTTGGCGCTTTGGTGTTGGCCGGGCTTTATGGAGGTCTCTTTGACTATTATTTCGCCGATCTCTTTTTCTGGGGGTTGGCGGCCTCGCTCGCGGGAGAGGATCACAGTCTTTCCCGCGACCCAGCAGGAACAACTCCTGTTTCCCGCTTTCCAACCGTGCCTGCGAGGTCCGTTGTTTTGATCCTGGTTCTGATACTGGCCGCTTGGAATTTTCGATGTTGTTGTCGCCACAAATACGAATCCGATAGAGTGGCTGCCTGCATCCAAATGACAGAGGGAGCTCTCCGCAAAGGTGTGTTAAAGCCGCACGAAATTGGTTTTGCCTCTTTTGGCTACCTGGGCTGGCATTTAGAGGACTACTACATCACTCATGACGGACTTGGATCGGCCGATCTGGGAGGGTTCATGGCCTATCGGGATGACTGGAATGGAGAACGGGGGACGTCCACTTTGAGTGAAAATCCGAAATCCTTCCGGGCCTTTCGAGACTGGTTCCCTTCCCATAACAACAAAGAGTTGAAAGCACGGACGGATGCGCTGCTTTTGGCCGAAATTGAGGCACCGATTCTTTGGTTTTGGAAAGCCAAATTTTTCTTAAAGCGCGTTCCGGGAGAGGGTGTCAGGCTCGATCGAAAACCTGTTGATTACGACGATTTCCAGTTCCATCCGTTTCCCTTGAACGACTTGGAATGGAGTCAATTCATGAATTTTGGGAATTTTGAGACTTCTCCATAATTAGAATTAAGACGAGTTTACCTTTTTGCAGGATGAATTCAGGCTTGCGCTGATCAAGGCATGGGCTATGATGAAAGCCTTTCACGCTGATTTGACGCCACCATCCATCCAGATTGGGGCAGAAAGAGTGGGTATTTTTCCCGCTTTTTTTTGTCTCCAGACTTGAGCAGACTTTATGACTAACGAACTTCTGGCTCTTTTTGAATATTACGAAAAAGAGAAGGGGATCGACCGTGCCACCATGGTCGATGCCTTGGAAGGTGCCTTGCTATCGGCGTCAAAAAAGAGCATTGGTCCGGCGCGAGAACTGGCGATCAAGATTGATCCGGATCGCGGTACCATCAAGGCGACGGCGACCTTGCAGGTGGTGGAAAAAGTCACCAAACCCTACGACGAAGTCGATCTTTACACAGCGCAAAGGGTCCAGCCCGGGATCGAATTGGGGGGGGATTTGCTCGTTGAGGTGACTCCCAAGAATTTCGGTCGTATCGCCGCCCAGACGTTCAAGCAAGCCATGATGCAGCGTCTCCGCCAAGCGGAGAAGGAAATGATTTACGACGAGTTCAAGGACCGGGCCGGCGAGATCGTCAGTGGTGTGGTCCGTCGGTTTGAGCGTTCCGATGTGATGATCGACCTTGGGAAATTTGAAGGTGTGATGCCTTCCCGGGAGCGGGTCAATACCGAAGAATACGCCGTCGGGGATCGCATTCGGGTATACGTGGTGGCTGTTGAGAACGGCATCCGTGGACCGGAGATCATTCTTTCAAGAAGCCATCCCAATTTCGTCCGCCGGTTGTTTGAATCGGAAGTCAGTGAAATCGCAGACCATACCGTCGAAATCCGGGCCATTGCCCGTGAAGCGGGCTACCGGACCAAGGTGGCCGTGTATAGCGCCGAGGAAAAAATCGACCCGGTGGGCGCCTGTGTCGGGCTGCGGGGGGCGCGTGTGAAAAATATCGTCCGGGAACTCAACAATGAGAAGGTGGACATCATCCGCTGGAGTGACAATATCCGGGAGTTTGTCGAGGAGGCTCTTAAGCCCGCCAAACTGCGGTCGGTGGAACTTTTTCCCTCCGAGAAGAGGGTCCGGGTCACGGTCGACGAAGAAGAACTTTCCAAAGCCATCGGTCGCAAGGGCCAGAACGTGCGTTTGACGAACCGTCTTATCGGCTGGGATGTCCAGGTCGAGCGAGATGAGTCCGCCCATGAGGCCTTCGAAGCCAGGGTGGCTTCCGTGGTGACCCAATTTTCCAAAGTCCTTGGCATTGACAAGGAAACGGCCGAGTGCCTGATCCGGGGTGGTTTGAACAGTCTGGAAATGCTTGCTTCCGACGTGGATGCAGGCGACGTGGCGGAGATCTTGGGTGTCGACGAAGCGGTCGGTGCTGATATCATCGCCAAGGCAAGGGCATCCGTCGGCGCAGCTGCCTCGTAACAGCTGGCGTAGGCCGCCGGAAACAGCCCTGTCGCTGATGCAGCGGGATCTTTGATCCCGATCGACGACAAAACCAACCAACCACCAAGAGCAGAATACAAGACTAGATGGCATCATCCAAACCACCAGGCAATTCCAGTGGAGCCAAAGGCCGCGGGCGGTCTAGCGCTGGAACACCGTTGTCCAAACCTTTGGATGAGGCACGGAAGGAAGCCTTGAACTTGTTTGAGAAGGATGAGAAACCCAAACGAGTCGCCGGACCAGTTGAAGAGGGTTCTGCGTTTGCTCATTTGGGGACCAAAACGCCCGCCAAGAAAAAGCCTGCCACGCTATTGGAGATGCCGCCGGCGCCTCCCAAGCCGGTGGCGATGGATTTGATTGGCGCTGGCGAGCCAGAGCCTGAAGCGGTCGCCGTTCCCGAAGCTCCCATCGTTGATCCTATTGTTGAGGCGGAGGCCGACCTGGAGCCATCGGAGCCGGGCGAAGAGCGCATCATTCATCTCAAGCCTCCCATTGTGGTCAAGGATCTTGCGGCCGCGATGGACCTCAAGCCTTTCAAGTTGATTCAGGACTTGATGGAACTGGACGTCTTTGCCAGTCAAAATCAGGCCATCGAGCCTGACGTGGCAGCACGGGTTTGCGAAAAACACGGATTTGTTTTCGAAAAGGAAAAGCGCAAGGAAGGCGGCGGGGTCCACAAGGTGGAGGTCGTCATCGAGGAACCGGTGGTTCCGGAAGTCGTGGAGGAGGAAAAGCTCAAAACGCGGATTCCTGTTGTCACTTTCATGGGGCACGTTGACCATGGGAAGACCTCCTTGATGGATGCTTTCCGTGGTTCACGGGTCACCTCCGGTGAGGCCGGGGGAATCACCCAGCACATTGGCGCTTATGTGGTAGAGCGTGGAGAGCACAAGGTGACCTTCATCGACACCCCTGGACATCAGGCCTTTGCCCAAATGCGGGCACGCGGTGCGAATATCACCGACATCGTGGTGCTGGTCATTGCCGCCGATGATGGCATCATGCCAACGACCATTGAGGCCATCGAACACGCCAGAAAGGCGGGAGTTTCGATCGTTGTAGCCATCAACAAGGTCGATTTGGAGCGGGCCAATCTCATGCGTGTCATGTCGCAACTCCAAGAACGTGACCTTGCCCCTGAAGCCTGGGGGGGATCCACGCTCTGTGTCGAAGTGTCGGCAAAGACCGGGCAAGGGTTGGACGAACTCTTTGAAGCCATCGTGTTGCAGGCCGAAATTTTGGAACTCAAAGCCGATCCGACGGCTCCTGCCAGGGGGATCGTGATCGAATCCCGCACGGAAGCTGGTCGTGGACCGAACGCGACCATCCTGGTCCAGACCGGCACTTTGAAGCCCGGAACTCCGTTCATTTGCGGCAATTACTATGGCAAGGTGAAGGCCATGCTCGACGACCGCGGGAAGCCAATCAAAGAGGCGGGCCCCTCAATGCCGGTCGAGGTGCTCGGCTTTTCGGATGTTCCCCATGTGGGAGATGAGCTGGTTCAGATGGACACTGAGCGCAATGCCAAAAAACTCAGCGAAGAGAGGCTTGAATCGGAGCGCAAAGAGAAGCTTCGCCCCAAGGAACAGGCATCCTTGGAGAATTTTTATGATCGCTGGGAGCAGGATGCCAAGAAGTCCCTGAAGATCATTCTCAAAACCGACGTCAGGGGGTCCGCGGAAGCGATTGTGACCGCTCTCAACGAAATCAAATCTGACAAAGTCCTGCTGGAAGTGGTCCGAGCCGACGCGGGGCCGATCACAGAGACAGATGTGCTCTTTGCGAGTGCCTCTGAGGCCTTCCTCATTGGCTTCAACACCAAAGTCGAAAACAACGCCGTTGCCGTGCTGCGACGCGAAGGTATCACGGTTAAGCTTTACAGTATCATTTACGAGCTTCTGGACCAGGTCAAAGAGGCGATGCTGGGCCTGCTTGATCCGGAAACCAGAGAACGAATCATCGGTCACGCGGTGGTCAAAGAGGTATTCAAGCTCACTGGTGGCAGGGTCGGTGGCTGCATGGTCACCGACGGGCGCGTTCACCGCAAGGCCAGGGCGCGGGTCCTGAGAAATGGAACACCGGTCTACGATGGTGGCTTCCAAACACTGCGGCGATTCAAAGAGGATGTGGAAGAAGTCCGCAATGGATTGGAATGCGGTATTCGACTGGGGGATTTCAATGATTACCTGAAAGACGACATCATTGAATGCTACGAAATTGACAAATTCGCCCAAACGCTCTGAACGGTTCTTCAGGCTCATCCCAGGCAGGGCTATCAGACATAGCCCTGCCGGATTTCACTAATTTTTGCGAGGTTTGCCCCTTGCCAATTTGAGCTTTTCGAGAACAATCCAGTCATCAACCTGACTGCGCATGAAAAACCGACTCCAACGCGTCAACGAACTGCTGAAGCGCGAACTGAGCCAGTGCATTGAGCGTGACATGGAGTTCCCTGGAACGATCGTGACTGTCCACGCTGTCGATGTGACCCCGGATCTTCGCCGGGCCCATGTCTACGTGGGGGTCATCGGTGATGCCCGCCAATGCAGTGATGCCGTAAAGAAGCTCAACAAGAATCGGAACCATCTGCAAAACGAAGTGGGGCGAAGGGTCGTCTTGAAAAACACCCCCTATTTTGAGTTTCGAGGGGACGATTCGGTGGCCCGGGGGGTGAGAGTGGTGGCCTTGCTCGATGAAATCGCTTTGACTCTGCCTGCTGATCCTGAAATACAGCTGGTTTCCGAGCCTTATCGCGACGAGTGGGATGAGGAAGACAAGCTCATGGATCTTGAGGAGGAGTTCTCCGAAGAGGAAGAGGAAGGGGAGGAAGAGGATGACTGGGATGATGATGACGACATCGATGAAGAGGATTGGGAGGAAGTCGATGAAGAAGCCGACGATGATCTAGGATTGGTTTTTGGGGCTGATGAAGAAGAAGACCCCTGGGATGACGGTGGACTGCTTTGGAAAAAGGACGAAGAGGACGAGGACGACGATTATTAACCGGAGAGAAGAAGTCGGGGCGCTGCAGGCGCTCTCCGCCGCAGGACATGCCAGCACAACATGAAGGCCCCGCGTTGGGGCGCCGGGCCACCCCCGAGGAGATCGGAAAGGCATTGGCTGGCGCCCGTCGGATTGCGGTAGTCAGTCATTCCCGGCCTGATGGTGATGCCATCGGATCCACCGTCGCCATGACACTCATTCTCCGTGACCAGGGATTGAGTGCGATCCCCATCAATGCAGATCCGGTGCCGGAAGGGCTGACCTTTTTGCCAGCCACCGACCAAATCAGGACCCCAGAGAATTGGATTTTCCCTGACGGTGGTGAACCGGATGTGGTTGTGCTCCTCGACTGCGCGGGCAAAGACCGCAGCGGAACCAGGATTTGGAATCGCTTGCCGGATTCAGCACTATTGATCAACATCGACCACCATGTGTCCAACGACCTCTTTGGTCATCTGAATTTGGTGGATGTGTCGGCGCCGGCCACGGGGGAACTGGTTTTCAGGGTTGCGGAAGCGATGGGGTGGACCATTTGTCCGCAGGCCCGCGACAACTTGTTTGCCGCCTTGTCCACCGACACCGGGTCATTCCGGTATCCAAGCACTTCGGCGGATACATTCCGGATTGCTGCGAAACTGACCGAGGATGGAGCGGATGTGGGAATGATTTCCCAGCAACTTTATGAGAGCTACCCATTCCGCCGCATTGGATTGCTCAGGGAATTGTTGAGTGACCTCAGAATGGATGCGGAGGGGCGCATCGCCAGTTACCGACTGCCCCTGGACATGACCAATCGTTGGGAACTGAAGCCGGGGGATACCGAAGGCCTCATTGATCTGATTCGTGCCGTCGACAGCGTAATTGTGGCGGTATTCTTTGAGGAAATGCCCGGGGGGACCATACGGATCAGTGCCAGATCCAAAACGCCGACGGTCGATGTTGGGCAAATTTGCGGTTTGTTCCAGGGTGGCGGACACCGTCTCGCTGCCGGAGCCCGCGTGGCCGGTGCCCTGGACATGGTTATGAATTCTTTTATCAATGAAGTCGAGAAAGCGCTGAATGGAATCAATTGACGGAGTACTACTGGTGGACAAGGGCAAGGACATGACGTCGCATGACGTTGTGGCCGTGGCGAGGCGCAGTCTGGGAACCAAAAAAATTGGACACTGTGGGACCCTGGATCCCATGGCGACCGGTCTCCTGATTCTGGTCGTGGGACGGGGAACCAAGATTCAGGATCTTCTGATGGCCGAGGACAAGGAATATGTCGGCAGTTTGAAACTTGGGGCCACCACGAATACCCAGGATGCCGAAGGGGAAATCCTGGTCGAAACTCCGGTGCCTGATCTCCATGAGGCGCAGATCAAGGCCGCCTTTGACAAGTATCGCGGTGATTTCTACCAAACACCTCCGATGGTTTCAGCCATCAAAAAGGAAGGGGTACCCCTCTATAAGCTGGCCCGCCAAGGAAAAGAGGTCGAACGTGAGCCCCGGTTGGTTCACATTTATTCTTACCGCATCGACAAAATCGATCTGCCGGTGGTAGAATTTACCGTCGTCTGCAGCAAGGGGTTCTATGTCCGCACGTATGCCCATGACATTGGTCAGGATCTTGGATGCGGCGCCCATCTGGCAAGTCTGCGCCGGACCAAGTCGGGGCGTTTCGATCTGAAACGGTCCGTGACCTTCGAACAACTCAAAACGGCTCCCCGGGGTGAACTCTATGCCGCCATGCTCAGTCTGCCCGAAGTTTCCCGGATGCGCGGAGCCTGAACACTTAGTGACCTGATTTTTAAAGTCTTGGAATCCCGTGCTGTGACTGTCCACCGTCATCTCGAGGATTTGGCCGACGTCACGGGACCGTTGCATCTGGCCCTCGGGGTTTTTGATGGGGTTCACCTTGGCCACCAGGCAGTCATTGGAGCTGCTTTGAAATTTGCCGACACGGGAGGTGGCTCCGCCGTGGTGGTGACGTTTCATCCCCACCCCGCGAGCTTTTTTGCTCCGGAGCGGGCCCCCCGCTTGCTCACGTCCTTGGAGCATCGTTTGCAGTTGATTGAGTCCGGAGGAATTCATGAAGCCATTGTCCTCGCTTTTGACGCGACGCTGGCAAATGCCGAGCCTGAGGCTTTTATCCAGAAGTTGATCACGGTGAATCCTCAGGGATTGGCCTCGGTTTCGGTAGGGGCCGACTGGACCTTTGGCAAAGGACGGCGGGGCAACGTCTCACTGCTCCGTCAGTTGGGAATGGCTTGCGGATTTGAAGTAAGCGCCCAGCCTTTGGTCGAAGTGGAAGGGCGCCGGGTCAGCAGCACGGCCATTCGTTTGGCCATCAGCCAAGGGGATCTGGCGTCGGCGACGGCCATGTTGGGCCGTCCTTTTACCTTATTGGGAACAGTTGTTCCCGGAAGACGGCTGGGGCGTGAAATTGGGTTTCCCACTGCCAATCTTGAGACCGGAGCATTAATGCCCCCGGCGTCCGGGGTCTATGCCGTCCGAGTGGAACTGCCGCTGGGAGGCTCCCGAAACGGGGTGGCGAATCTTGGTTGGCGTCCCACCGTGGAAGGCCCAGCAGGGGGGGCGCCCCGATTGGAGGTTCACCTGTTTGATTTTGACGGCGATCTCTATGGAAAGGCACTGGAGGTGATGTTCATCGAGCGCTTGAGGGAAGAACGCAAATTCCCGGACTTGGAGTCTTTGCGCTCCCAAATCCAACTGGATGCCCTCGCCGCCCGCAAAGTATTGGGCTGAGAGGTTCCTCACTTTGGACGGGGTTCCGCCGGTTTTGTCTGGATAATGAGCCGATCGCCTTCGATGGTCACACTTTCCAAGTGTCGGAGGCCTTCGCCCAGGACGGGATGATTGGGGTCAATGCGGTAGATTTGGAGGCTGCTGTATTGCTTGATGAATCCTTCGGGGACTGATTTTCCGGGCACCTGAATGTCTTCGACCACAAAAAAGACCGTGTGCGTGCGGAGGTCGGGGCGCAGTAGAAGTGTTCCGTTGAGAAAGCGGGAGCCTCCCAGAAACCCCCTTCGGATTTGCTGGGACATCGAAACTGTGAGGCCTTTGTCTGAAATGGACTCAATGCGTGTCGTGTTGTTGAATCCTTCAAGGATTTCTCTGGTGGCGATCAGGGTGTTGAAATCACCGGCCGTCATTTCAATGCGGGTGCTGGTGTTTTCAGAGATTGCTTTTTGAAAGGAAAGCTCGATGGCATCCGCTCTTTTCAAGGCCTCTGCAGTGGGGGCTGGAATGGCGTACACGGCAGGTTTTGCCTCGGCAAACGAATCGATCTCCTTGTCCTGACGGAAGGCCACTGTGGCGGTCCAAGCTGCCAATGTCCCCAGTACGACCACTGCTATACTGAGCATGCTGCAACCTGGAAGGGGCGAAGACCCAGAGGGCGTAGGGAGGGAATCTGTCATAACGGGGAAAGGAAACGGGACATCATGCCTGCTTTGGGTCTTCTGTCGAACTGGAAAATTGGGCGCTTGCGATCTCTAAGCAGGGGGCTTCAGCTGAAAGGTTGGTGGTGATACGTGTCCCAAACCAAAAATAGCAAAATCAATAAAAATAACAAAAATGAGTTGATTAATTGTGATTTTGTGTTATTATTCATAACGATTGGAGGAGCCAAAACCTTGAACGCGAACCACAAAAAAAGGATCAAAACCCAACGACAGAAGGGGCTTGGAACTGTGGATTGGCTGTTAATTCTGATTGGTTTGTATTTTGCGGGTTCCTGGTTGGCTGGGAAGGCTTTTGATGCCGGCAGGGTGACCTTGGATGAATCTCAAGCCCGGGGTAAGGCTGCCGAAGTCGAGCAATATGCCCGTCTTGCCACCTTGGCAGGTATTGATTTTGTTGCGGACGATGGGGTGATACCTGCCCTGACCCGCCTTGCGGAGGGGCGGACGGCCTCTTCCGGAGCTTACGAAGGTCAACTTTTTGCCATGCCCGAATTGAAGGGGGAGAATCTCCTCGCGGTCGGAGCGCTCATGAGAATTGAGCATGGTGCTTTGTTGTATTGTCCCTGAAAAGGGGTCTGTTGTTGAGAGAAGAGAGAAAGCCGGGCCGGAGCGGGGTGAGTGCCTCCTCCGGCCCGAGTTTTTTCGCTAGAAGGGCAGCTGAACGGCGCTACTTTCCGGCATGTCAGACAATGCTGCAGAAAAATTGGTCCAGGCATATTATGATGCCTTCAATGACAGGGATCGGGTTGCCATGCTGGATCTGCTGGCTGACGATGTCGTTCACGATGTGAATCAGGGAAGTTCAGATGTCGGAATCGAAGCGTTCCGAATCTTCCTGGCCCACATGGATGACTGTTATGAAGAGCAGGTCGAGGATTTGGTCATCATGACCGACCCATCGGGGACCCTTGCGGCCGCGGAGTTTTTCATCCGGGGACGTTATGTGCTCACTGACAAAGGATTGCCCGAGGCCACCGGGCAACCCTACCGGCTGCGGGTGGGGGCTTTCTTTGAAATCAGGGGAGGGAAAATTGCAAGGGTGACAAACTATTACAACCTCGAAGACTGGGTGCGGCAGGTGGTGCAAGCCTGATTCGGAAAGAACCGATCCTCCCTTCGAGCGGGTTTTTTCTCTTTTTTTTCATTTTGTCTTCATCATTTGATCACCGCACTCGTCCAATGTGGTGTCATGAACATTCTGGAAATCGCAAGACAACACGGCGCACCAACCATGATGGCACCTCCGGTGGCTTTCAAATCCCTGCCGTCCTTCGGATTGGGGGGATTCTCGCTGCCCGTGCCCTTTGAAGTGAGAGGATTGCTCAGCGCTTCACGATTGGGTCTGAAAGTGGAGTTTCAAGTGGCAACCCGTTGGGTGCGGTGGTTGAAGCTACCCACCAGGCAGGTGCTTATCCCATGGGAGCGGCTCGCGGGTCTCCATCATGAGCGCCGCTGGTTGCGTGACCGGATCACTCTGCGGGCTCGGCATTGGGAAGCTCTTCTGGCGCTGCCCTTTGTCTCCGGTGATCATTGGGAACTTGTGCCGCTGTTGCGTTCAAGCGCAGATCATCGGGCTTTGCGGAGGTTGCTGAGCGAAAGCGCCTACCGATTGGCTTTGGTGGATGCTGCTTCCCATCCACTGGAATTGGCGACCCTCAAATCAGCGGCGTGACGGGTACCGCTTTGCGAGGGTTGGTATCGATGAGGCTGATGATCTCATTTTCGTCCAAAGCCAGATGGGTGGCGAGGTTCTGACGGATTTGGCTCATGGTCACGGTGGAGCCGGCGAGATTTTGGTATCCCGGCCTGCGGGCGATTCCTTGGGGATCAATTTCCACATCAAATCCGGAGAAAGTATAGCGTCCCGGTCCGAGTTTGGCTGCTGCGATGGCATCCGTGACCATGATGGAGCGTTCGATACCGGAGATCTTCAAGTAATTCCGTAGCGCGAAAAAATCGACGTGGGCTCCATCCGGGATGTAGCAAATCCAGAGACGGTCCGAGCAACTCAAGGCACGCTGGATGATGTTGTCGTGGCGGGCCAGCGTGACCGGGCAACCATTTCCCAAATGGGTGAACATGGTCAAACCCTCGTCAATGGCCCCACGGAGGTCATTCAGGCTGGGATCACAATGACCGGCGGACACCGCGATGCCCTGCCCGGCAAGAAACGCCGTGGTGCGGTGACCGGGATCGCATTCCGGTGCCAATGTCACCAGTCTGGTCAGGCCCTGCGATGCTTCGATCATTCGTTTGGCATCATCCACATTTGCCTCCACTACAAATTCAGGTGGATGGGCGCCGATGAAGCCTGGTGCGGGATTTAGGAACGGACCTTCGATATGGATTCCAGCCATCATCTGACGTGCCAGAGGATCTGCTTCGCGAAGTTCCGCAAGGTGGCGGAGTTTTGCGCAAAGTTGGCTGACCGAATCGGTGATGACAGTGGCCAAAAACTGGTTCACTCCATCCTCCTGCATCGAAACGCATGCCCGGTGGAAATTCTCTGACGTGAGATCCCTGGAACAGAAATCGGCTCCATCATAGCCGTTCACTTGGAGATCATAGGGACTCATGGAGGTTGGGGAGGAGCGGTGGGGATCGGTTTTGGAATAGGGGTAATTAGCGGCAGCTCAGCTCTTGCGAACCCATCTTCGCAATTCGAATTCCGGATGGGTGGCCAGAATCTCCGCAACTTCAAAGTCGGTCTCGAACGCAGGCAGAAAAGTGTCCCCCTCATGGACTCCATGGACATGGCTCAAATACACTTCTTCGATGCGGGGCAGGAGCAGACGAAAAATTTCGGCACCTCCGATCACCCAGACGACTCCCTCCAATGGCAATGCGTCCACTTGGGCAACGCTCTTCAGGCGTTCAAAGCCTCCTGCCAATATGGAATCTGAGCGAGAGAGAACCAGATTCCGTCTCTTTGGCAGTGGCTTTTCCAAGGATTCTGCCGTTTTTCTACCCATCAATACCGGTTGTCCCAAAGTGAGTTTCTTGAACCATTTGAGATCTTCCGGCAGGTGCCAGGGCAGCTTCCCCTCGCGACCAATCACCCGGTTCTCACTCATGGCGAAAATGGCGTGTAATCTCATACCTCAGACCGCAATGGGGGCTTTGATGGCGGCATGAGGATGGTAATCCTTGATTTCAATGTCCTCGAAAGTGAAATCATTGATGGAGCGGATGGCGGGATTGAGCACCAAGCGGGGGAGGGGGCGGGGTTCCCGGGAAAGTTGCAGCCGAGCTTGGTCCAAGTGGTTTTGATAGAGGTGCAAATCACCGAAGGTATGCACGAAATCGCCGGGACGCAGTCCGCAGACCTGCGCGATCATGGCCGTCAGCAGGGCGTAGGACGCAATGTTGAAGGGCACGCCGAGAAAGAGATCGGCACTCCGTTGATACAACTGGCAACTTAACTCTCCGGCCTCGGTATCGACATGGAATTGAAACATGACGTGGCAAGGTGGCAGGGCCATTTTGTCCACGTCGGACACGTTCCAGGCCGACACCAAGTGACGGCGGCTTTCCGGGAATTCCTGGATTTGGCGGATCACCCGGGCGATTTGGTCGATCGGTTCGCTGTCTGGACCAGCTTGCCAGGCGCGCCACTGCTTGCCATAGACGGGACCGAGATTGCCCTCACTGTCGGCCCACTCGTCCCAAATGGTCACCTTGTTTTCCCGAAGATACGTTAGATTCGTCTCCCCGCGCAGAAACCAGAGGAGTTCGTGTATGATGGAGCGGGTATGAAGTTTTTTCGTGGTCAGAAGCGGGAACTGGTTCCGCAAATCAAAGCGGGCTTGGGCACCGAAAACACCCAAGGTTCCCGTTCCGGTCCGGTCGGCACGGGGCTTTCCATGGTCCAAGACAAGTCGGAGAAGGGAGAGGTAGGCTTCCATGCTGGGTAAGAAGAATCAAACAATCAATCGTTGACTCTGGAACGACGCGCTTTCTTTTCTGACCGTTGTCGTTTCAAGTCAAGGATTTTGGCTTTCATTGCTTTGCTGCGGCGCCGCTTCTGAAAGCGCACCAGTGCCCTTTCCCGTGCGGCGCTCCGCTCTTGCTCTCGTTTGGCATCTTCGAGCTTGTCGCAAAGTCTGATCCGGGCGAGAATAC
Organism: Akkermansiaceae bacterium; assembly: GCA_024233005.1. Classification (GTDB taxonomy): domain Bacteria; phylum Verrucomicrobiota; class Verrucomicrobiia; order Verrucomicrobiales; family DEV007; genus JACKQE01. Next base: position 43,434 of record JACKQE010000014.1, read on the forward strand.
GATTGTGGGCCTGGCTCCTTCCTTCTTGGCATTGGATTTCGATGGAGGAGGGGAGGTGCCGCAATGAAACACAAGAAGAGGTCTTATTGATCTTCTGCCCTCCGGGGCCGGAACCCAGCACAAAAGTTTCCTCTAAATCTGAATCGACGATGCGAAGCAGATCCATCCGTGCTCTTAGGGAGCTGTCTGGTTCAAAAGTTGCCATGCGACCACGGCCGATAGATCGCCCGGAATCAAAGAAAGTCATCCCTATTTTCCAACAAAGCAGGGTTTTTGATTTTCAAAGTTTATTGACAGCCAACTTTTCATAATCAGGGGCATTCTTTGGTGGAATTCTCGATCAATTCATGTTAACTGTGGGAAATTTTTACAAAAATGAGCCGTAAAATTGCAAAACCTATCCCTCGATCAACCGTGTCTGCTGTGAGGCATGCCCGAATCTCCGGACATTGGTTGGCTCTAGTTGCAATTTCCTTGACGACCATCGCCTTGTCCGGCCATAGCCTGAAGGCTCAAAATGCCGCCGCTTCCGGTATGTCCATTGGGACTTCCGCTGACCAGGAATTGGAGCAACTCCGGCTCATGCGGATCCGGGCGGAAGCCCAGAAAAGCCGTCCCGAAGTGCAGGCTGCCCAAATGGAAAATTCCGCGGCTCAAGCTTTGGTCCAACAACAGGACAACAAGGCGCTGCTTGAGGCCAGGGCCATTCGCGAAGCCAAGGAGAACGCGGTCCGCGAGGCCAGAGCCCGGGAAGCGGCCAATGCCTATCAAGGAATTAGCAGTGGTCAAATTCAATCCTGGTCCGACCAAAATACCGGGAATGTCAAAGTTCAACGCAATGTACCGCTGGCTGTCCAAGCCGAGCTTGCTGCTCAAGAGGAAGCCCGGCTCAAAAAAGAAGGAGGCGATCCGAAAAAACCCGGATTCTTTCGGGCTCCTGGCAAAGCCATCAAAGGCGCGTTGGGCTGGGAAGACGAGAATGCTCCGCCTTCCTCCGCAATGGATGAGAAAAAGCACGATGGCATCCTGAGCGGTTTCCGAAAAGACGATCGACCAGCGGGAATTGCTTCAACCGAAGAAAAGAAAGACGGGTTTTTCAAGAAGAAGACGCCGCAGGAAGGCCCCCAATCTCAAGCTTACGCAGATTCCACAGGAGAAGAAAAAGAGGGATTTCTGCACCGCGTTGGCGAGAAAATTCCTTTTGTTGGAAAAAAGAAGGAGACGGAGACTTCCGCTCCCACCATTCCAGCGTTTCCGATGCCCTCTGTCGCTGGTGACACGTCTGGGCCTGCTCCGGCAGGATCATCCACCGTGGAACCGCCCGAGCCTGAGAAGCAGGGATTTCTGCATCGTATGACCAGCAACCTGCCCTTCGTCGGGGACAAGGAGAAGAAAGCCGAAATCGACCAGGGGGTTTTTGGTCCCAGTTCAACGGCACCGGCTGAGATGGTTCCTGAAAAGGAAAAGAAGGGTCTGTTCTCCCGGATTGGAAAAAACAAGGAAGACGAAATGGCCAGCAGCAGTCTTTTCCCGTCATCGGGTGATGCCTCGGTCATTGCTCAAGGCAACTCAGAGCAAGGGCTGGGCAAATTCATGCCCAAATTGCCGAAACTGGGAGAGATGTCGCTTCCGAAATTGGGTGGTGACAAGCCTGCCCAGGTGGCCTCAGTGAGTCCTTCCGAGCCGGAGGTTCCCAAATTGAAAGGAGTGACCAAGACCCCCGTTCATTCCGGAGGATCCGATCTTTATGTCCTCAAAGAAGATTCACAGTTCATGCAGTTTGGCGCCAGTGCCCTTTCCTCTGAGGCGACGACGTTGTCTGCTGGGACGGTGGTTCGCATGACGAAAGTGGGGGATGACTGGAGTTCCATCCAACTGTCCTCCGGCTCAGAAGGGGTGGTGCGCAATGGCGTGCTCCGTCCCGCATCGAACGGTGAAGGCACGGGGCTCAGTTTCGCCTCAGCGCGGGATCGTCAAACGATGCCTGATACTGCCCGTTCCTCGCCTGCGCCCAAAACCAATCCGCCTGTGCTTTCTCCCAAAACGTTGCCTGCCCGCATCACTTCCACGGTTTCGGCAGCGCAGAATGAGGCCGATCGTGGCAATGCGTTGCCAACTCTGGGTGCCCCGGCGCCCTCTTCATCCGGTGCGGACCCATTGTCCGAACTGCCTCTCTTTGGGGTGCCGAGCGCGAATGCGCAGCCCTCTGAAACGGTGGCCTTGCCCTGATCACAAATCTGGTTTGGCGACCGTCTGGTAATGGTTGGGGAGCCCCGTGACCCCTGCCAAATCATGATTCAGGGCACTCCCAGGATGCTGGGTATTTCCCTGATGTCCTCTTTTTTGGAGCTTTTTCCTTACGAATGGCCCGGTCATTTTGGATTATGGGCAAAGTCGGAATGTCTGTCCAACGGGAGATGATTCAATGATGTTCGGAGGAAGGCAGTATCCTTGGAATCGACCCGGAAAACTACCCAATACAGCGAAGCCAATACTTGTTGCTTGGGATGGTAAGTCAGAATCTTTGAATAAAGTCCGATCCTGCGGCATCCAATGCTGTGTAACTGATCGATTACCACCTTGCTGGGACATTCCCCGCGGCTTGATAGATTCGATGGTTGCTTAATAACCTCATTCCAACAACACCATTGCCTTGAAAACCAAATTTTTTGTCCTTCTTGCGATTGCCGGAACTTCTCTGTTGATCTCTCCCATTGCGGAGGCGCGGGAACATGGTAGATCCGATCACTCATGCTCCCATGGTGCTCCCAGGGTGATTTGCACCAAAGTCATCAGCCAGCATTCGGAATGCCGGGTTGGATATGATCATTGTGGGAAAAAATACAGCTACCATGTCACCGTCGTGACTTATCTCGAAATCCGCAGCGACGGATCCCGCCGCACTTACAGCAAGACTTTGCGTGCCTGAATACCAGATCGCTTTATTTTTGGGTATCAAACCGGACAAAAAAAACAGGCGAGGGGCATCCCCACGCCTGTTCTTGTTTCTAAGGATGCGATGGCGACCATCGACCGCTGCATGCACAGCGGAAACTCCGAAGTTTAGTGTTTGCAGCAGCAATTTGGTTTTGGCTTTCCACACATGCTGCAAATTTCTCCATAGGAACCGGAAGAATAACCGGTGGTTTTTTTATCTCCACCACAGGAAGTGAAGCAGAACATTCCCGCGATGCACGCGGCCAACAGAAGACGGCTAAGGATTTTCATGGCGCAGTATTTTTAGGCTTAAGGTCGGAATTCGTCAAGTATTTCAACCAAACAATTTCCAAATCTTTTGGGTGGGGTCACGAAAAGCACACAGATTCAGCAAGGAACGAAATAAATTATGGGTTCATCTTCCAACCATCAGTGGTATCATCCGACCATGAAAAAGGCACTTGTTATCTTGTTGTGGGTGCTCCTATCTCCTCTGGCTCCGGCCCAGAGCGGCTCAATGAGCCCTCTCCTCCGTCCAGATCCGGGGATGCATACGGCCGCCATCGGTCGGATCGCCACGGAAGAAACGGGACGACTTATTTTGACCTGTTCCAATGACAAAACCGCGAAATTGTGGCGCCTGAATCATGACGCTGGTTTGGACGGGCCTGCGCAGGAACATCTTCGCACGCTGCGCCCTCCCATCGGACCTGGTGAGCAGGGAAAGTTGTTCGCGTGTGCTTTGAGTTCGGATGGCAGTCTGGCCGCCGTCGGAGGTTGGATGGCCGGGCAAAACGAAAAGGAAAGCGTTTATCTTTTCGACACCACTTCTGGCCGAATGCTCTGCCAAGTACCGGGTTTGCCAAACGTGGTGACAGATCTGTCCTTTTCGCCGTCCGGGGAACTCCTAGCCGTGGCGATGGCCGAGGGAGGGCTGCGGATTTTTGACATATCAAAAGTCTTCCATTTATCCCCAGGGTATGAATGGGCGCGGGATGATACGTATGAGGCAGAGTGCTACGGGATCGCCTGGCAGAGCGATGGCCGCCAAGAGTGGTGTGCGACAACCTGTTATGACGGATGGGTGAGGCTTTATCGTTTCGGTTCAGAACCACCCCGCCGCCCCGGACAAAGGGAACCGTTCAATCGGTTGAATCCTATCACCAAAGTTCAGGCTATTGAAGGCGCTCGGCCTTTCAGTCTTGCCTTTTCCCCAGACGGAGAGTTTTTGGCCGTTGGCTTTTCCGACCGACCCGTGGTGTGTGTGCTGGACGGCAAGTCCTTGGAAGTTCAATATTTTCCCAAGACAACAGCCATCAAAAACGGAGATCTCGGGATCGTGAGTTGGATCGCCCCTGCTTCGCCAAAAGGGCCTTTTTCATTGGCTGCCGGAGGCAGTTGGCACAATGACGCCGGAAAAGTGCTGTTCAGGATCTGGTCTGAGGCCGGCACGGGACAGTCGTCTGATGTCGACGTGGCTGGCGACGGGATCGAGGATGCTATCATTCTCCCTGGTGGAGGACTGCTGTGGGCTTCCGGGGAACCTTCTTGGGGAAGGGTTCAATGGGCTGAAAAAACGGCATCAAGCCGTCCGGGGTGGCAAGTCGATACGCTAGCCTCCTCTCCGATTGCTGATTTCCGGGGGGCGGGGCCGTATTTTGGGTTGAATGCCGATGCTTCGGTGGTGGAGTTTACCTACGGCTATGCGGAGAAAACGGTCTACCGGTTTGACTTGGCAGAGCGCCATCTCGATGACTTGTCCGGACCGGGAGCATCACAGGACAAAGGTGTTCATTTGCCCCTCCACGAAGGATTGGCTGTCTCGGGATGGCTGAATACCCCGAATCCCGCCCTGAATGATCGACCTTTGCCCATTGCCGAGAACGATGTTTCCCGCAGTCTCGCGATCGCTCCAGGAGGAACTCATTTTGTGCTGGGCACGGAGTGGTCGCTTCGCTGTTTTAGCAGGGACGGTCGGCCGATTTGGGAACTCCCCACCCCTGGGCCGGTCTATGCTCTCAACCTCAGTGACGACGGTTCTTTGGCGGTTGCCGCCTATGGAGACGGCACGATACGATGGCACGAGGTGGACCGGGGAGGAAAAGTTCTGATGGTATTGTTTCCCCACGCTGACCGGAAACGCTACATGCTGTGGAATGCGTCAGGATATTATGATTGCTCACCGAATGCGGAAGATCTCCTCGGATGGCATCTCGACTCCGGCCCTGGAAGGGAAGCCGGTTTCGTGCCGGCTTCAAAATACCGCGATCGATTTTACCGACCGGATGTTCTCGGCCAGCTACTAACCACCCGCGATCTGCCCATCGCCCTGCGCCAAGCCAATGATGTGCTGGGACGTCGCGAAACGCCCACCGAGAAGGCAGTGATCAATCTCGAAGATCGCCAGCCCCCAGTGGTCGAGATTTCTGTTGGCGGAGCACTGGGAGAAGTGGAGGTCGGACCCAATACGTCGTCACTTGCTTTGACTTACCGGGTGAGATCTCCCAACAGCGCAGCTGTGAAAAAAATGCGGATGCTCATCGATGGTCGACCAGTTTCCATGGAGGTTCCCATCCCGGACCTGTCTCAATCCGGCTCTGAAGAGCGCCTCGATGTGCCTCTCCCCCAGGGATTGGGGTGCACGGTGGGGCTCCTCGCAGAAAACGAGTATGCCACCAGCGAGCCTGCCCTGCTGATGGTCAAACGTTCCGCGCCGCCGAAGCCGTTGGAGCCGAAGCCGTTGGAGTCGAAACCGTTGGAGCCGAAACCGTTGGAGCCGAAACCGTTGGAGCCGAAACCGTTGGAGCCGAAGCCGTTGGAGCCGAAGCCGTTGGAGCCGGCGCCTCCCTTGGAGCCTTCTCCGGTCTTGGCGAACAGTCTGAAGCCCAGCCTGTATCTCCTGTCGATCGGAGTATCCGATTATCTGGAGAATGATTATCTCCCCGATCTGGGGTATGCCGCCGTTGATGCTCGGGATTTCTCGGCTGCTTTCCAGAAGCAGGAGGGGGGATTGTATCAAAAAGTCTCCGTGAAGCTGCTTGATGATGCCCAGGCTACTTCGGGAAATATTCTCGACGGTCTCGAGTGGATCAAAAAGGAGACCACCAGCAAGGATGTGGCGGTGATTTTCATTGCCGGACATGGAGAGAATGACGAAGAGCTTCGTTATTATTTTTGCCCTCATGACTACGACCACAAGCGCCGCATGCGGACCGGCGTTTCAATGGAGGACATTCAGATCACGGTCTCAGGCATCGCGGGAAAAGTCCTGTTGTTTGTCGATACCTGCCATGCCGGGAACGCCGTGGGTTCCATGGCCAAGGCAAAAAGAGGGGCCGCCCAAGGGGTGGATATCACCGGGATGGTCAACGAACTATCGAGTTCCGAAAATGGGGCCGTCGTCTTTGCCTCGTGCACGGGGCGTCAGCAGAGCATGGAGGACGCCACCTGGAAAAATGGGGCCTTCACGGAGGCCGTGCTGGAAGGCCTTGGCGGCAAGGCCGATCTTTTGGGCAATGGAAAGATCACTGTTTCCACGCTGGAGGCCTTTGTCGCTGAAAGGGTAAAGGCTCTGACAGAAGGGGAGCAGACGCCGACCGTTGCCAAGCCGCAGACCATCACCGACTTCCCTATCGCCGTGAAAGCGGCACCCTAGGCGGACGATCAGCCCCCTGCCACCATTCGGACGAATTCCAGCTCATCGTCCTCAGCGACGGGAGTGGTTTCAAATTCCGTGCGGAAGAGCGCTTCTCCGTTGCATTCCACAAGCACAGGCAGTCCACCGTAGCCGGCAGCTTCGAGGACATCGGAAATGCACGGATTTGCCGGGAGTTCCAGTTGGCGTGTTTCGCCGTTGATCACAAGTTTCATGATGAAATTAGAGGACGGATGGTGCGATCCCTTTATCGGCGCCGCGCGAGGAATCAAGGATAGCCGCATCCCAATCCTTCCACACGGGATCGAAGCCCCGGTCCTGAAGAAGCCGGGAGATTTCTGCCGGGGTGCGATCGTCAGCGATATCGAATTGTCCGGTGGCGCCGCTGCAGGGTTTCTCATCCAGGTCAACCCGGCGGCCCTTGACCGTAAGATGGAGATCATCGGTGCCGGCTCCGGTGTAGCCTCCTGGCTCCGTATGACTCCCGGCGCTCATCGCGGTGATGCCAAGCGGAAGCAGCGCGTTGCGCAGAGCTGGAGCTTCCCGGGTGCTGAGGACGATGCCGACCTGTGGGAACGTAAGTCGGAACGCCGTGAGAATTCGGACGTAATCCTCGTCCGTGACATGATAGCTGGGTTCATACGACCCTGCGGCCGGACGGAGACGGGGGAAACTGACGGTAAAATTGGCCCTCCAGCAGTGCCGGAGGAGATGTTCCAAGTGAGCTGCCAGACGAAGCACGTCAAAGCGCCAGTCGGCAAGTCCCAGAAGGCACCCCAGACCAATCCGGCGGAAGCCGCCGACGTAACCCCGTTCAGGGCAATTGAGCCGCGCTGCGAAATCCCTCTTGGGTCCGGCGGTGTGGAGGCGGGCGTATTCTTCCTGGTGATAGGTTTCTTGATAAACCACCAGGCCCTCCGCCCCCGCATCCACCATGCGCCGGTATTCGGGTGCTTCTGATGGCCCGACCTCAATGGCCAACGAGGGAATGAAGGGACGCAGCCGCTCCAAGCATTGCTCCAAGTAGCCTGAGGAGACGAATTTCGGGTGTTCCCCGGCCACCAGCAGGATGCTGCGGAATCCCTGTGCGGCCAAATGCCGGGCCTCGCGCGTCACCTGATCGAGGGAGAGAGTGACTCGCAAGATGGGGTTGTCTCTGGAGAATCCGCAGTAGCTGCAGTTGTTGATGCATTCGTTGGAGAGGTAAAGGGGGGCGAATAGACGCATGGTCCGTCCAAAATGTTGCCGGGTCACCGCCGCCGCCATTTGGGCTTGGGATTCCAGTCCGGCAGGGGAGCCGGGGGCGATGTATCGCCCGAACTGCTCCAGCAGAGGGGAGCGCCAACCTTCATCGACACGGCGCAGGGTTTCGAGAAACGACATGTCCTAAAATGGACGATTCCTTGGCAGCGTCAATCCCGGGTCCATTCTCCAAAAAATTGAAGGTGCGAAGCGAATATTCTTGCGCAAAACGCTTTCGGCCCGTATCCCTTGAACCCGAAATAAACGTCACCCCAAAACCTACAGACAATGTCGGACGAAAGCATCACAGAGAAAGTCAAAAATATCATCGTCGAGCAGCTCGGCGTGAACGCCGATCAAGTGGTTCAGGAAGCCAAGTTCATTGACGATCTGGGCGCTGATTCCCTTGACACCGTTGAACTTGTGATGGCTTTCGAAGAGGAGTTCAATATCGAGGTTCCTGACGAGGACGCCGAAAAGTTGACCAGCGTCGGCGAGGTGGTGTCTTACATCACCAAAGCGACCGCAGAAGCCTGATTCAACTCAGCATTCCAGGCGGTTTCGGCCGTTCCTAGGTAATCAAAGCGCGCCCTCACAAGAGTTGGCGCGTTTTTTTTGCGCCCGGTAGACCCTCAAGAATTGCCTTTTTGACATGGAAGCCCCCATTCTGACCGTTTCGGAGATTTCCGGGCAAATCCGAACTCTGCTCGAAACTGAATTCCGGGGCGTTTGGATTGAAGGAGAGGTGAGCAATTTTCGCCCCCACAGTTCCGGACACCAATATTTCACCCTCAAGGACTCGGGCGCTCAGATCAGCTGTGCCATGTTCCGGGGACAGTCCGCATTGAATCGACACCGGTTGGTCGATGGGCAACTCATTCAAGCTTTTGGGAACGTTTCGCTGTATCCGGCAAGAGGTCAGCATCAACTCATTGTTGAGTGGATCCGTCCGCAGGGGCAGGGGAGTCTTCAGGCTCGGTTTGAGGCTCTCAAACTGAAATTGGAAAGTGAAGGACTGTTCGATCCGGCCCGCAAGAAGGCCTTGCCCAATTTTCCTCGCACGGTTGCGATCGTGACTTCTCCCACTGGGGCCGCCTTGCAGGACATCCTCCAAATCTTGGGTCGCCGGGCTCCCTGGCTGCGGATTTTGGTTTTTCCGGTGCGAGTGCAGGGAGATGGGGCGGGACTTGAGATCGCGGAGGCGGTCAATCGTCTTGCTTCAAATCCCCCGGGATTGCCAGCCCTCGACGTCATCATCGTGGGGCGTGGGGGAGGGAGTATTGAGGATCTGTGGGCCTTCAATGAGGAAGTCGTTGCCAGAAGTCTCGCGGCTTGTCCCATCCCTGTCATCAGTGCGGTGGGGCATGAAATCGACTTCACCATCGCTGATTTTGTCGCGGATTTGAGGGCGCCAACACCGAGCGCGGCCGCAGAGTTGGTCGTTCCGGATGGGGCAGCGCTTCGGCGTCGGCTCGATCAAGCGGAGGTCTCATTGCTGGCCAATGCCCAACGCGTGTTGGAGAATCGGTCCCGCTTTTTGGCCCTGATTCACCAAGCTCTGAGAGGTCGTGATCCCAGCATCATGCTGGGAGCCCGCCTCCAGACGGTGGACTACTTGTGCGACCGGTTGGAGCATGCCGTCAATCAAAGGATAGAGGATGGAGCCCAGCGTTTGGAAGCGGTCGCCCAGCGTCTTGCCGCCGTCAAGCCTGGTCAAGTGCTTCAACGGGCTCAGGACCAGCTCGACGCGGTCTGGAAGCGACTCGCGAGGGCGGGGGAAGGCGCCTTGGATGCCCATCAAAAGCACCTCGAATCCCTGCGGAAAATGGTACAAGCGCTCGGACCACAAGGGGTTCTGGAGCGAGGCTATTCTTTGACCCTGGGGCCGGATGGTGAATTGGTGACGGATCCCAAAGAGGTGCCCTCCGGGACCCGTCTGGTGACGCGTGTCCGGCGGGGCGAGATTCGGAGTGTCGTCGAGTGATCTCCGGGCTGCGTCCATTGCACCTTTCTCGGTTGAAAGACGGCCACCTTCCGCCACACTGGTTCCCACCATGTGGACTACGATCAAGGAATATCAGGACATCCGGTTTGAGAAAACCGCCGACGGCATCGCAAAAATTACGATCAACCGGCCGGAGGTGAGGAACGCCTTCCGCCCGCTCACGGTGGTCGAAATGCTGGAGGCCTTTGATTTGGCTCACCAGGACGCCTCGGTCGGGGTGATTGTCCTTACCGGCGAGGGGCCGCTTGCTTTTTGCTCAGGGGGGGATCAGAAAATCCGTGGAGATTCTGGCTACGTTGGTCAGGACGGTGTCCCCAGGCTTAACATTCTCGACGTCCAGAAAAAAATCCGTTCCCTGCCCAAGCCTGTCATTGCCATGGTGGCCGGCTATGCCATCGGAGGCGGTCATGTTTTGCACGTGGTTTGTGATTTGACCATTGCCGCTGACAATGCCCGGTTTGGGCAGACCGGTCCTCGTGTCGGCTCCTTCGATGGTGGTTTGGGATCGAGCTATCTGGCCCGAATCGTGGGACAGAAAAAAGCCCGCGAAATCTGGTACCTCTGTCGGCAGTATGATGCCAACCAGGCTTTGGAAATGGGGTTGGTCAACACGGTGGTGCCGTTGGAACGCCTTGAGGAAGAGACATTGCAGTGGGCCCGGGAAATCATGCGGCATTCTCCTTTGGCTCTCCGCTGTCTCAAGGCGGCGCTCAATGCGGATTGCGACGGGCAAATGGGCCTGCTCGATCTGGCCGGAAATGCCACGTTGCTTTATTACATGACAGAAGAGGCTCAGGAAGGACGCGATGCGTTCAAAGAAAAGCGGGAGCCTGATTTTTCCAAGTTCGAGCGCGTGCCATGAACCCTTGGATCCTCGCTGCGCGTCCCAAAACATTGCCAGCCGCGATCGTCCCGGTCTGGACGGGGACCGTGTTGGCGATTTTGAGTGTTCCCGACATTGCTTGGGGGCTCTTCTTCTCGACCCTCCTGAGTTGCCTCTGTATCCAGGTGGCGACCAACCTTTTCAATGATGCCATCGACTCGCAGAAAGGGGCGGACACGGCTGCCCGGCTGGGACCGGTGCGGGCCACGGCTGCCGGATTGTTGCCGATCCGGGCGGTTTGGACGGGAGCCCTTGTCTTTTGCGTCTTGGCGGCCTTGTTGGCTTGGCCGATTCTTCAGGCCCGGGGCTGGCCACTTCTCGCCATCGGGACCGTTTCCCTGATTCTGGCGTGGGCTTATACAGGCGGGCCGTTTCCGTTGGCCTATGTCGGGCTGGGGGAGCTCTTTGTGATTCTTTTTTTTGGTTTCATCGCCGTGGGGGGATCGTGGTTTGTCCAAACCGGGAGCTTTCCGGATCGCACTGCCCTGTTGGTAGGCCTTCAAACCGGTCTGCTTTCATCGGTCCTGCTGGCGATCAACAACCTGCGGGATGTGGCTGAGGATGCGACCACCGGCAAGCGCACCTTGGCGGTGCGGTTTGGGCAATCTTTTGCCCGCCTCGAAATCGCCGTTTTTTGCCTCCTGCCAGGGCTGCTTTCCCTGGTGCAGGCTTGGGTGACCGGTGAGGGGGAGTGGGCATTGCCGGCGCTGACGCTACCGCTGGGCGTTTGGTTGACCCGGGCCGTCAGCCTGAATCCACCCGGACCAAAATACAACGCCTATCTGGCACTAGGGGCGCTCCAGATGCTCCTGTTTGCGGGATTTTTCACTCTCGCGGTGTTTCGTCTGCGCTGATCGCGGTTACCAGTTGCTTGACTCAAGTTGGGCCAGCACATCCTGGAAGGCGACCTCGTGGAGGCTGCCAAACAAATCGTGACGCCCCAGGCGGGCGCGAGTGGTCGCCGGACTGGTCAATCCGCAAAGGAAACGGGCCAGTTGACGGGGCTGCCGGAGGGCGGCATGGCGCTCACCCATGAGTTGCCGGATCGTTTCCAGATCTTCTGTAAGGATGGACCGGCCACTGCTGCCCGGCAGGGAAGCCAAATCGGGCCCGGGATTGGCACATCCGGAACAGTGTCCGCAGTCCTGATCCATCATTTCCCCAAAATACATCAGCAAGGCACGCGTCAGGCAGGTGCCCGTGCAAGCATAGCGAATGACCTGCTGAAGTCTTTCCGCATTTGCTTTTTCGTGCCGTTGGAAACCGGAATGGAGTTCCCCGGCCCATGCTCGGGGAGTCTTGCTCCCGGCCATAGGACCGAGTCGGAAGCGGTGGCGCAATCCAGACAATTGCATGGAGATGTCCCCCTGCTCCTCCAGTTCCGCCAGAGCACGGAGGACTTGTTCCCTGGGGCGCCCTGTTTGTTCAGCGGCCACGTCGAGGTCGAGAGTGAGGTATTTTCGGCCCATCTGCCCCGCGGCGAAGAGCTGGCGCAGGAAATCCTTCTTTTGCGGGGGGTGGCCGTGCAGGATTTTGGTTGGGGGTTGGGAAAAAGCGATACGGTGAGTGGTGTAAAAGGCCCCCAATGGCTCGATCGCTCCTGCCAACTCGAGATAAGTAATGGCCGTTTCGATTACCGTCGCGCGGATGTCCGTGGCCAGAGCCAGATCGTACCGGGAAATGTCAAATTCCGCCCCTTGTTGGAGCAACTGGCTGACCAGGACACGGAGCGCCGATTCGGTTGGAGTATCACCATAGATAAAATTCTCCAAGGTCACGAGATCTTTGGCGGTAGCGAGGATTTCGCAAATCGCCGGTTTCCCGTCCCGTCCAGCTCGTCCCGCCTCCTGCTGGTAGTTTTCCAAAGTTTTGGGAAGATTGTAGTGGATCACTCCCCGGATGTCCGCTTTGTCGATTCCCATACCAAAGGCAATTGTGGCGACAATGATGTCGACACGGCCTGACATGAAATGTTCCTGCGCTTCGCTGCGGTGGTCATCATGCATTCCAGCATGATAAGCTCTCGCGGAAAGTCCCGACTTTTGGAGACGTGTCGCGACGCACTCTGCGGTTTCCTGCAGCGTCACATACACAATGGCGGGGAGTCGGTCCCGGTTTTTCAAGCGCTCCTCAAGCACGGCATCCCGTGTTTCAGGAGTTACCGGAGTGACCATAGGATTCAGATTGGGGCGGTGGAAAGAGGTCTGGGCATGATCCTGCTCCGAGATGGCAAAGGCCCGACAAATATCCCGGGCCACAGGGGGCGTGGCGGTGGCGGTGAGGGCGAGGATGGGATGAAGTGCCAGCTCCCGGGCTACTTTGGCAAGTCGAAGGTATTCCGGACGGAAATTGTGTCCCCATTCCGAAATACAGTGTGCCTCGTCAATCGCCAGGAGTGACAGATTGACCTCCCGGAGTCGGTTCATGAAACTCTCGCTGACGAGACGTTCCGGGGCAAGGTAGAGCAGTTTCAGTGTTCCCTTCCGCAATTGAGCCAAAACATCGGAGGCCTCCGCGGAAGACAGCGTGGAATCAAGACGGGCCGCGGCAATGCCACGTCGTTTTAGGGCATCGACCTGGTCCTTCATCAGGGCGATCAGAGGAGAAATGACCAGTGCTGTCCCTTCGAGGAGGATTGCCGGGAGTTGGTAGCAAATGGATTTTCCCGCCCCCGTGGGGAACAACGCCAGGGCGGAGCGCCCCTCGAGGAGGGATTGGATGACCTGTTCCTGACCGGGACGAAAGGACTCAAAGCCGAAATGTTTCTGGAGTGCCTCGCGGAGCATGGGGCCTTTCTCCTTGCATGGTCCATGTGGAGTTGCAATGTCCGACTCTCCCCAAGCATCGGAAATATCGGTTGACCCGGAGGCGGTTCGCTCTAAAAATTGACTATGGGAGACCTTCCACTCGCACTCAGTTTCGATGACGTCCTGCTGGTTCCGCGCCGCAGCGGGATTTTGCCGGGGGATACCGACCTCACCACGAGGCTTACGGACCAAATCACCCTGAACATTCCCGTGATCTCCTCGGCGATGGATACCGTCACCGAGGCCGAACTTGCCATCGCTTTGGCCAGGGAAGGGGGACTTGGGGTGATTCACCGGAATTGCCCCATCATCGATCAGGCAGGAATGGTCGCCCGGGTCAAAAGATCCGAGAACATGATCATCAGCAATCCTTTCACGGTGGAGACAGGGACCACATTGGAGGAACTCCAGCGCGTCATGCAGGAGAAAGGCGTCAATGGATTTCCCGTCGTCAGCCGCGAAGGCAAATTGGAAGGCATGGTGACGACCCGTGACATTTGGTATATCGAGCATGCCCACGGCAAGGTTGCCGATGTCATGACTCCGAGAGCGAAGCTCGTCACGGCCCATCGTGAGGTTGGACAGGACGAAGCCCGCCGCATACTGTATCACAATCGGATCGAGAAATTGCCCCTGGTTGATGACCAGGATCATCTGGTGGGGCTGATCACCAGCCAGGATATTGAGAAGCGGGAACGCTATCTCAATGCCGCCAAAGATCCCATGGGAAGACTCCGAGTAGGGGCCGCGATCGGCGTTGGGGAAGATTTCCGGGAACGGGCTCAGGCCCTGATTGAGGCCGGTGTTGATGCGGTTTTCATCGATGCCGCGACCGGCCACACGGACCGGGTGCTCCACGTCGTCTCCGAACTCCGAGCCTTGGGCGACACCCCGGTGGTTGCGGGAAATGTGGTCACGGAAGAAGGCGCCATCGATCTCATGGATGCGGGGGTTTCCGCGATCAAAGTCGGTGTCGGCCCGGGCTCCATTTGCACCACCCGGGTCATTTCCGGAGTGGGATTGCCTCAGTTCTCCGCCGTCCAAGCGGTGGCCTCAGTCTGCCGGGAGCGGGGAGTCACGCTCATTGCCGATGGCGGTATCCGTTACTCCGGCGACCTGGTCAAAGCTCTCGCCGGTGGGGCTGATCTTGTCATGCTCGGATCGCTCCTTGCCGGGACCGCCGAAAGTCCGGGGGCGATTGTGAACCACCAAGGACGAACCTTCAAAGAATACCGCGGCATGGGCTCGCTCAAAGCGATGCGGCGAGGATCGGGTGATCGCTACGGACAGAATGCTTCAGGGAAGCTGGTCGCCGAAGGGGTCGAAGCCAGGGTGCCCTACCGCGGCCCACTCAGTGAGACTGTTTTCCAGCTCATGGGGGGGCTCCGTTCCGGGATGGGGTATGTGGGCGCTGCCAATCTGACCGAACTGAGAGAAAAGGCACGTTTTGTCCGCATCACACCGGGCGGTCTCCGTGAAAGTCATGCCCACGATATTGTCATCACCGAGGAGCCAGTGAACTACCAGAGCGTTTCCTGAACCACCTTTGCCGACTGCTCCTCGCGGGGAGGCTGTCTCATCCTCTTTTCCGTTTCCTTTTCAGAAATATTTCACCATGGATCGCGCCATTGCCGTCATTGATTTCGGCTCCCAATACACCCAGATCATTGTCAGACGGGTTCGTGAGGAAGGCTGCTTTGCCCGTCTCTACCAGCCATCGGAATTGAGGGATACTGGCTCGCCATCAGCCGTCATTCTTTCCGGTGGTCCCCGCAGCACGTTGGAGGAGGATGCTCCTGATATTGATTTTGAGTATCTCAAAAGCCTGGGAGTTCCCGTGCTGGGGGTTTGCTACGGCATGCAGCTGCTGAACCGAAAATTTGGCGGAGAAGTCTCTCCGGGGCATACCCGGGAATATGGTCCGGCCACACTGGTTGTGCAGGACGAGTCCTCCTTGTTCGAGGGGATCCACACCCGCTCCCAGATTTGGATGAGTCATTCCGACACTTGCAGTCGGCTGCCGGAGGGTACCCGGGTGTTGGCGGAAAATCTCGACGGTATCCCGGTGGCCCTGGAATGGTGCCCCGGATTCCAAGGCATTCAATTTCACCCAGAAGTGTCCCACACCAAGGAAGGAAAGGCCATCCTGGCAAATTTCCTCCGGCTCGCGGTGAACCCAGCCAAATTCCGCATCGCTTCGTTCAAAGACCATCTGATTGACCGGGTCCGTTCCCAGGTCGGTAGTCGCAAAGTGGTTTGCGGGGTCTCCGGAGGAGTGGACTCCTCCGTGCTGGCTGCCCTGCTGCATGAGTCCCAGGTTGATACCCGGAACATTTTTGTGGACAACGGCTTGCTCCGCAAAGGCGAAGCCCGACAGGTGGAAGCCCAGTTCCGCAGCATCGGTATCAAAATAGAAACCATCGATGCTTCCGCACGTTTCCTGGAAGCGCTGGCCGGAGTCACGGATCCGGAGGAAAAGCGCCGCCGGATCGGACGGCTCTTCGTGCAGGTCTTTTTTGATGCCGTGGGGAAAGATGTCGATATGCTTGCCCAAGGGACCCTCTATCCCGATGTCATTGAGAGCGCCACTTCGGGCTCGATCGCCAGCACTATCAAAACCCACCACAACCGGGTCGACCGCATCATGGAGCTCAAGGCTGAGGGCCGGGTCATCGAACCATTGGACGAGTTGTTCAAGGATGAAGTCCGGGCTCTCGGCCGGACCCTGGGACTCTCAGATGAGGTTGTGGGCCGTCATCCTTTTCCGGGGCCGGGGCTCGCGGTTCGGTGTCCGGGTGAAATCACGCCGGATAAATTGGAGATTATCCGGGAAGCCGATGCCATTTTCATCGGCCAACTGCGGGAACAGGGGTGGTATGACCATGTCTGGCAGGCCTATGCGGGGCTTATTCCCGTGAAAACGGTCGGGGTCAAAGGAGACGAACGCAGTTACGAATATGCCGTCACTCTCCGGGCCGTCATCAGTGAGGACGCCATGACCGCGGACTGGGTGCGACTGCCCTATGATCTGTTGGCCGAGGTGAGCAACCGGATTCTCAATGAGGTCCGCGGCGTGAATCGGGTGCTCTACGACATTTCCACCAAGCCGCCCGCCAGCATTGAGTGGGAATAAGTGGACTGGTGCAACAATTCAGGGGCTCAGTTTTTTGGATAGAGAAACCCCGTGAGCGGGCTCGTGGGCGAAGCCTGGCGACCCTGGAGAGGGAGCCCGGTTTCATAGGCAAGACGACCGGCTTCAACCGCGAGGCGGAAAGCGCGAGCCATCCGGACGGGGTCGGGAGCGATGGCAATGGCGGTGTTCACCAAAACGGCATCCGCCCCCAGTTCAAACGCTTCGGCGGCGTGGCTGGGAGCACCAATGCCGGCATCCACCACCACCGGCACCGTGGCCTGTTCAATGATGATGGAGATTTGCCTGCGGGACTCCAATCCTCGGTTCGAGCCAATGGGTGATCCCAAGGGCATTACCGTGGCAGTGCCCACATCCTGAAGGCGTTTGGCCAAGACGGGATCCGCATTGATGTAGGGGAGAACGACGAACCCTTCCTTGACCAGGATTTCCGCGGCCTTCAGGGTCTCAATGGGATCAGGCAACAAGTAAGTGGGGTCGGGATGGATTTCCAATTTGATCCATTTCGGGAGACCCGCTGTTGCCGCGAGGCGCGCAAGACGCACCGCTTCCCCGGCATTCATCGCGCCGCTTGTGTTGGGCAGGATGAGATAGCGTTCCGGGTCAATGAACTCCAGAATGTTGGCGAAAGGATCACCCGATCCCGAAAGATCGGCGCGGCGCAGGGCGACGGTCACGATTTCCGAACCGGATTCCGCCAGAGCCTCCCGCATAGATTCGGGAGAAGGGAATTTGCCCGTGCCGGTCATGAGGCGTGATCCAAAAACACGCCCCGCGATGGTCAGGGGAGGGAAAGAGGAGCCGTTCACAGTCCAATGCGGCGGAACAACTCGTCGAGGGCCAGCTGAATCCCGATGTAGAAGTCGCCAAATTCGGCGTACAACGCGCTGACTTCGTCAAACCGCATCTCATACACGATCTCTTTGATGTCCTGCGAAGTGTGGGAGAAAAGGGTGACACCCCATTCCGCCTCATCCAATCCGGTGGATCCTGTGATCAACTGGCGGACTTTGCCTGCCCAGCGACGGCCCACGGTGGCGTGCCCTTGCATGAGCTTGCGGCGTGTGGCCATGTCGAGACTATACCAGTTGTTTTTCTCGTGGCGCCGCTTTGACATGTTGTAAAAGCAGAAAACCGGCCAGTCCGGCATGTTCGGGTAGAGCTTGTCCTTGTTGTATTTTTTCATCCGGGAGCTGAACTCCGACAGGCGTTCGGCATACTCCGGGGAGTCTTCGGCCAGTCCATGCTCTTCTTTGAGTTGTTGGGCGAACATTTCATCGGTGGTGACATATTCGCTGAGCTCGGTCAGGGACAGGTAAGAATAGACGGGAGCCAGAATGTCAGCCCCAAGCGATTGGGTGAGGCGTTTTTCAAACTCATTGGCCTTGTGCAGATCCGGTGTCAGCAGCATGAATCCGATGTCCGCTTTCGGGGTCACCATGCTGAACGTCAGCAGTTGGGTGGATTCGGTGGAACGGATTTCCTGAACCAGACGGGTCAGGTTGGTCTTGGCCTCGAGTTTTTCTTCTTCATCCAAAAGATCCCAATGGGAACGTTCCACCTGATAGAAGAGGTGGATGACGTGCCAGCCTTCTCTGGGAATCAGGTGATCGGCATCGGGCTGTGGTTGGGGGGCGGAGTGAGAGTGTGGGGGACGTTCGCCGTTCATGCTGGAATTGATTCGAGTCGGGTGAAAGCCGGAATCTGGACTGGATGGGACTTTTGCGCCATCGAAATATTGCCACTCAATTTTGGTGGGGAAAATGGAAAAAGCCGTTGCAGAGAGGGGCTTTGCCTTTAAAATTCACCGCAAATTCTACACCTCACCATTCCCGAATTCCATGGCAGACATCGACAATCGCTATTCAGACAATGTGGCAGGAGCGTTTTTTGTGGACGACCAGTGCATTGACTGTGACCTGTGCCGCGAAACGGCTCCCGCCAACTTCACCCGCAATGACGATGGAGGCTATTCCTACGTCTACAAGCAGCCTGAAAATGACGAGGAACGCGAGCTTTGCGAGCAAGCCATGGAAGGCTGCCCGGTCGAAGCGATCGGTAGCGGAGGCGAAGGCTGAGCCGACCCATCCTGCCCGTTCCCGGAGCGGGATTTTTCAGGCCGTGCTGGTTTTTGCTGGCGCGGCCTTTTTGTATCCGCTATGAAGGTGGGAAGCCATGGAAAGTGAGACTCCTCCCCCGGAACGGCGTGAACGCGGTCGACGCCGTGTCCGTCCACTGAAGGACCATGTCCTCGCCGAATGGCGCGGGGGGTACGAACCCGAAAATCTCGACCAGTTCTCCAAAGGAATCGGTTCCATCCTGCAATCCACGATGAAGAAGCTCGGGCTCAAAGAACGGCTCGATGATGAATTGATCGGAGCCGCATGGTGCGAAATCGTGGGGAATTTTATGGCCGGTCAATCCGCTCCCGTTGAATTGCGGCGCAAAGTGCTGCTCGTGCAGGTTCTCCAGCCTGCGATCCACTACTCTCTGGTTCGGCTCAAAGGTCAGATTCTCGGGCGGTTGCAGGAGCGTTTTGGCGTCGACAAAGTCAGTGATCTTCGATTCCGCATCGGCTGACACTCAGGAGATTCCTTTCTATCGGATGTTCCCTTGGTGATTAAAAACGTCATATTTGATTGGTCGGGCACACTCTGTGATGATCGTGGAGCGGTAAGAATCGCCATCAATGCGGTGCTGAGGCACTTTGGAGCGCCCGAAATCCAAGGGAACCGCTTCTTTGAGGAATTTTTTCTGCCCTATACCGACTTTTATCGCAAGCATCTCGGGGAAGCCTGTCCATCGGTGGAGGAGATCGAGGCGAAGTTCGCGGAATTATTTCCTCACGCTGAAAGCCAGTGCCCTCCGGAGGCGATTCCCGGCGCGGCGGAGTTTTTGGGGCATTGCCGACAATCGGGGCTGCGGTTGTTTTTGCTGACCTCGGTGGGCCGGTTTCAATTCGACAGTCAAGCTGCTCCGGCCGGGATCGATCCCGTCGCTTTCGAGGGTATTTACGCCGGTGTGCGGGACAAGACCGAGACCATGAGAAAACTGCTGATCGATCATGGACTTGATCCGTCCCAAACCATGATGGTGGGAGACATGCGGCATGACATTGAGGCCGCGAAGGCTTCCGGAGTTTATACGGTGGCGGTTCTCACAGGCTACGAGAAAGCCCACCTCCTTGCAGGGGCTGAACCAGATGCCCTTTTCCAGGATCTGGTGGCCGCATCCCGGCATTTTGCGCCGGTTTTTTCCAACCTGAAATGACGAACTTGAACACCATAGAAATCCGGGGACTCCGTTTGGCTGTCCGGCTGGGAGTTCCCGATGCAGAGCGTGCGCTCCGTCAGTGCGTGGAGATGGATGTGACGCTGGTTCCGCTCTCTGATTTCGAGGAAATGGGGGATGATCTGTCCCTCACGGTGGACTACCAGGCCGTTGCCCAATCTATCCGGAACCAGTGTGAAACCGGGGAATGGAGGCTGATCGAAAAGTTGGCGATTGACGTGGCGGGGGAAGTCTTGAACCGCCATCAGGTTCGGATGGTGACGCTTGAAATCCGGAAGCAGATCCTGCCCGGGACGGACCATGTCGCAGTGCGACTGACTCGCGGTGTTTCCTAAGTAGATGAGTGCTTGCTCCGAACAGACTTCGCCCGCGCAGGAGGATCAGATCCTGGTCGCAAGGTCTCAGAATGGGGACACCGCCGCGTTTGACTCTTTGGTGGTGAAATTCACGCCCAAACTGTATGGCCTGGTTTACCACATGACTGACAACCATGAGGACACCCACGACATTCTTCAGGAGGTTTTCGCCAAGGCTTACCGCTCGGTTCGCAGGTTCAGGGGAGGTTCGTCATTCTACACCTGGATATATTCCATTGCCGTGAACATGACGCTGAATTTCCTGAAGAAACGCAGCAGAAACCGCCGTTTTGCCCTGGGGGAAGAAGGTACGGGGGGGGGGCAAAAAGCAGAGCCGATCGAGCCCGTCGCCACCGATGACACCGTCCGTGAGGTGAGTAATCGGGAATTGAAGGAGAGATTGAACGTCGCCCTCCAAAAATTGTCCAATGAACACAGGGCGGTGGTGACGATGTTTGACATCCAAGGAATGCCTCATGCCGAAATTGCGAAAATTTTGAGCCTTTCCGAAGGCACGGTCCGATCACGACTTCACTACGCCCACCAACAACTGCAGAACCATTTGGAAGATTTCCGGAAATGAATCGAGAAGAACCCAGAGGACCCGGATCCGAGAACGAGGTGCAAAAACTGCTCCGGATGAAGGGCTTGGTCCCGCCTCCCGAAGGCTATGTGGAGAATTTCTTAAGCGAGTTTCATGAGCGTCAACGCTCGGAATTGCTGAGGCGTTCCGCGCGGGGATTGTTCGTGGAACGGATCGGGACCTGGCTTTGGCATCCTTCCGGGAGGGGGCTCAAGTTGGCTGCTGCCGGGGTGGGGGGAGTCATCATGATGGGGGCGGTCGTCCAACTGAATCGTCGGGCGAACACGCTACGGGAATCTTCTGGGGCCATTCCCCCCTCCACGGAAGCTGGACTTATAGAATCCTTCCCATCCATGTTGCGTCAGAACAATGCCTCTGACCCTGAGAAAAATGCCAAGCATCCTGACAAGAATGATGTTCCGATGCCCAAGTAGCCGGGTTGGGACGTTTTTGGTGCTTCTCTCGGCTTCAATCGGTTTGTGCGGTTTGGTTCGGGGGGGAGACAGCCCCTTGTTCCCCAACGTCTTGCTCCGACTGTCATGGGAGTCGTCAGATGGCCGGAATTTGGCCGGATGGGGATTGCCGTTGACAGAGGGCGGGCTACTGGTCGGCGCTTTGCCGCATTGGGACGACCTTGCTGCCCCGGGACCCGGTCCGATGAACATACATGGCATGGGGGAGGATCGGCGAGCCAGTCGGCTCTTGGTTCCTGCCGGGAGTGGTTTTTTTCTCGCGAGAGTCGAAGCAGGAGAGGTCGCTGTGGCGCCTCAGGCCTTCCTGGATTTTCGTTCCCTGAAACCGGGAACCTCCGTTCAGCTTCGGCCAGAAGCGGACGAGATGGACGTCCTCAAGGCAAGTCCGGCCCCTGTGGTCCCGGCGCGCTTCGCTGCCTTGGAGATTCGCTATCAGGAAGAGGCATTCCTGTTTCCCATGCTGAGGATTCAATTGGCACCTGAGGCAGCCCTGGCAAAGCCAGGCACTCTAGTCACGGATGATCAAGGACGGCTCATCGGCATCGTGTCCGCGCACCTTCCCAAAGAACCCGGAGCACTGCACGTCATCCCCATGGAGGCGGTGGAAAAGGTTTGTTCCGATTGGAAAAACGGAGCGACCACCGGCAGATCCTGGGTCGGATTGCAGTTCCTAGAAGCAACGCAGGTGCCTCAAGTCGCCCGAGTGGCCCGTCATTCCCCGGCGGAAGCCGCCGGGATCCGAAGAGGGGACATCATCCTGAGTTGCGGTGACCATCTAATTGGAGATTTGCAGGATTTGATGGTCGAGGTGGCGCTGCTTCCTTTGGAGCAGCCGGTCGAATGGCGGCTGCTCCGTCAGCAGGACACGCTGTCTGTGAGACTCACTCCGGTGCAAAAAAAGGAGCCTTAAAGGGCCTCCGATTCACGCACCGGAGAGAGCAGGTCGCGGAGTTCATCCTCCGAGAATTCCAATTTCTGGGGAACGCCTTCGAGGATCCCTTGGAAAAGGGCCCGCTTCTTTTTTTGGAGAAGGAGAATCTTTTCCTCGATCGTTCCTTGGGAGATAAATTTGTAGACGAAGACCGGGTTTTTCTGCCCGATGCGGTAAGCCCGATCCGTGGCTTGACTTTCCAACGCAGGGTTCCACCATGGGTCATAATGGATCACTGTGTCCGCCGCCGTGAGATTCAAACCTGTGCCTCCGGCCCGGAGGCTGATGAGGAAGACGGGGACCGTCCCGGCTTGGAACTTGTCACACAGGGCCCCGCGGTCCGGCGTCTGGCCGTTGAGGAGAATGCTGTCGATGCCCAGATCGTTCAATGCGGTTTGGATCAAATCGAGCATCGAAGAGAACTGGGAGAATATGAGGATCTTGCGTCCCTCTTCGACCATCGGTTCGATCAGTTCGAGGAGGAAATCCAATTTGGCGGAACGTTTGGCTTTCTTTGCCGATTCGAGTCTCAGCAACTGCGGATGGCAGCAGATCTGGCGGAGTTTTAACAGGGCGTCGAGAATGAGGATTTTGGAACGTTCAATCCCATGACGGGCGATTTCTTCCCCGATTTCGCGGCAGACACTGGCCCGGACCGCCTCGTAGAGCTCCACCTGCTTGGCATTCAATTCGATGGTCCGGACGATCTCCGTCTTGGATGGAAGATCGTGGGCCACGAGCGTTTTGGTGCGGCGCAGCATCAGCGGGGCGACCCGTTGGGCCAATTGTTGGCGACGGGCTTCGTCCCGGTCTTTTTCAATGGGGTGGCGGAAGACCTGGGTAAAGCTTTCCTCCGAACCGAGATACCCGGGCATGAGGAAGTGAAAAATCGACCACAATTCGCCCAAATGATTTTCGATCGGGGTGCCGGTGAGGCATAGCCTGTGGCGGGCATTGATGCGGTGAAGGATCTTGGTAACCTGAGATCCAGAGTTTTTGATCGCATGGGCTTCATCGAGCACCACGTAGTGGAATTGCTGGCGCAACAGGTCGTCCGCGTCCTTGAGCAGGACGGGATAGGAGGTGACCACGAGGTCGCAGTGGTGCAGGACCGAATAGTATTTGCGCCGCTTGTCTCCCTGCAATTCCAAGACCGTGAGTGATGGGGCGAACTTTTTCGCTTCTTTGGCCCAGTTCGGAACCACGCTTTTGGGGGCGACGATCAGGATGGGCAGGTCCGCCCGGCCGGATTTCTTTTCGTGGAGCAAATGACAGAGGGTTTGGACGGTCTTGCCAAGTCCCATGTCATCGGCCAACACGCCTCCCAGCTTCTGTTCCCGCAGGAACTGGAGCCAGCGAAAGCCGTCCTCCTGGTAGGGGCGAAGGCTGGCAAGGAACTCATGGTTCAGAGGTTCGGTCGATCTGGGGCTGAGAGCGGAAATGTCCTCGGCCGTTCGCAGGAGGTATTCCGGAGCCTGATCCACAAATCTGTTCGAGCCGACCCCGCTGGCGATCTGGGCTGCCCGAACCCGATGGACCCGCAAGGATCCGTCCTCCTCGAAGGCATCATCATCCCACAACTCCGAGAGAATCGTTAGAATGGTGTGGAGTTTTCCAGCCTGAATGGCGGCATAGTTTCCTGTGCCCCCGAGTTTCAGGGGAATTCGCTTGGTGGAAGTCATCTGGGATAGATCACCAAGTCTGAACCCCGCGTTCCTGGAGCGGAGAAAGTCCGCCAGACAGGGGAGAATGTTGATCCGTTCACGACCGATCCGGATGCCGTATTCAAAGTCAAACCAATCGATACTGTTGCCACCATCGGCTTCCGTGATGCCGCCAAACCAATCGTTGGGCAGGATGACCTGGAGTCCGAAGGAGTCCTCGGTGTCAATTCGGCATCCTAAATCCTGCAAGGCATCCGTGGCGTTGGCGAGAAATTCCGCCCATTTCATTTCCTGTTCGGCGACACTGCCGGCGGGAACAACGTAGCATTCACGGTATTCCGAAGCGATTTCATCCCAAGGATAAAGCTCCACCAGCCGGAGCATGCCCCGCTCGCGGAGAAGGGTTTCCAGACTGTGGTCGTAACCCTGGATGCGCGCCAATCGCATCCGACCAAGTTGGGCCATATCGTCTTGGGCGTCCCATTCGAGAATGCCTCCGCGCACATCTTCACGGGACAAGGTGAGTGAAAGAGGAATCTCCGCAGTGATCCCCTGTGTCGCCTCCATTGCCGCAATGAGGAGTGCCGCGACGCGATCACTGTTACGCCGACGTCCGGCGGAATCGCTTCCATCGACTGTGTAGGTTCCATTCTGTCCGCGTTGCACCACGAGACTGACTTCGGAAGAGGGGCCATCGTCGAAAGATTTGACGACACCGAAAAGTCCGGCGAAAGACCCGTTGATGTTGGAAGTGACCAAACGAACTTTTCCTTCCCGAACGTAGCGCAACCCTTGCGACAGCGTTTCAGAACTGAAGACGTTTCCCCGGAGGGGAGGATGTTGAATGGAAAGACCTTGGAAAATTGAAGTTCCCATAGCCGGAAATAGAGATTCGAGTCCTTTCGGAAAAACCGGAGAACTGACTGAGGAACCAGAATAGAGCGAGTCCTGATTTTTCTGCTACTTAAAAATCACGTAAATCAAAAATATTTCGATTTACGAAGGATATCACCCCGGAGGGCTGCGGATTTCCTCGGTTTACTCTTCGAATAGGGGATTCCTGTATCCCAAGAGGGGGGGGCAGGATCAGGATTTTTCGAGGATATCCGTGATGCAGGAACGCAGGGTCGCCATTTCGACCGGTTTGGGTAAAACCGTGACTCCTGCAGCTTGGGCAACTGAGCCGGTGCTGGTTTCTCCATGCGCCACCAGAGCTGTGAGCATGATCACAGGGACTTTTTTGAGCTTGGGATCAGCCTGGAACAGAGCCGCGACATCACCCCCGTCCAGTCCCGGCATCACGAGATCCAGCAGCACGAGATCGGGTTGGAAGGCTTGGGCGGTTTTTAGAGCGTGGACGGAGTGATTTTCGATCATCACCTCGTAGTCGCCGTTGCGTTCCAGATTCATTCGCAACAGCTTGGTGAAGCCGGCCTCATCGTCGATGATTAAAATTTTCTTGCTCATGGAGATTCCAATCTGGAGTTGGTGACTTTATTGTTTTTTTTTGAAAGGTCCCTTGTCAAGTTCGTCTTGGACAGTCGGGGCAACTTTCAGGGTCAGGGAAACCGCGACACCCCCGGAAACCCGGTTGCGAAGAGAGATGCGTCCCCGGTGGAGTTCGATAATTTTTCTGACTACGGAGAGGCCGAGTCCGGTTCCCACACCCGTTGCCTTGGTGGTGAAAAACGGATCGAAAATCTTTTGCATGTTCTCCTCGGAAATCCCCGAGCCATTGTCACGGATTTCTACGATGACCACTTCATCACCCGATCGCAAATGTCGTGCCGTTCTCGCTCCTTCATCGCGTTCCACCTCGGGGATGCGTGTGGCATAGGCATAGATTTCCAAATTTGGCCTGGGCCGCCCCTCCATCGCGTGGACGGCATTGATGATGAGGTTGACGAAAATCTGCTCCATTTTCGCCAGATCGATAAACACCGGCGGCAGGTCTTTTTCAAAAATGACCTCGACATTGATGTTTCCTTTGCGGACTTCGTGTCTAGTCAGGAGCAGGGCATTCTCTACCAACGGCAGCAGTTCGTGGGATTCTAAGGAAAGTTGCCGACTCGAGGAATAATCCACCAACCCTCTGATGATTCTGTCGGCGCGCGCGATCGCATCGCGCATTTCGGTGAGAATTTCCGGGAGATTGGGATCATTTTCAGTGATTCCGCTGGCAAGATACTCCACGCCCATCAACAGCAAGGCGAGAGGATTTTTGACTTCATGGGCGACTCCGGCGGCGAGGCGTCCCACTGACTCCATTTTCTCGGCTTGAATCAGCTGCAGCTGGGTTTCCTGAAGCTGCTGATTGGCTAGCGTGAGGTGGGTGTTCAGCTCCTTGAGTTGTTCCCGGACCCTTATTTGGGGGGTAATGTCTTCGCTGATGCCGATGACGAAAGTTCTGTTCCTGGTGGTATCGAAGACTGGAGCCTTGGTGGTTTTCAGCCAAATATCGCCACCTCCCGGAGTGGAAATGATTTCTTCGGGAATTTCGAATAGTTTGCCCCGCCGGACCACGGCTTCATCGACCTGACGGAAATATTGGGCAGATTCCTGTGAGAACATGTGAAAGTCAGTCCGACCCAACGCCTTTTCCCTGGGGATGGTCGTGATGTCTTCCTGCTTCTTGTTCCAAAGAACCACGCGAAAATCATGGTCCGCATCTTTGACAAAGAGAGCAACCGGCAGATTATCAACGATCGATGCTAAGATCGAAGGGCTTTCAGCAAGAAGATCGTGCAGGATTTGTTCCGGTGGAGCCGATTTGGCTTTGCTGGAAAGACGCTGCGTTTTGGCTCCTTCGGGCGCCGACATGACAGGATCATACGCTTCAGTCAGGACAAAAACACGAAAAAACGTGTCTCACGGTAGAATCTTCACGAGGGATTCGCAGAATTCCTTCTGTTCGATGTCGGGACCGCTGAGAATGTCGGCCGTCAAAACCGTGATTCCCGGTTTGCAGTCCTCAGGCAAGACCACCTCGAAGGTTGCCTTTCCGCGTTCTCTGGCACCGATGCGAACTTCCTGAGTGTTTGCTGAGCCATTCCAGCCTGATGGCAGATGGAGTCTGACCGAAAAGGTTCGATCGGTTTGCGAGTGGTTCCAAAGTCTGGCTTCGATCCTGAGCTTGCTGCCGACTTTGGCTTCCTGGCCATAAGGAAAAAGTGATGCCCATTGTTCATCGATGGCGTAATTGACGTCGTCCCAAGGCACTAAACCGGACAGAATCTCAGCCCTTTTCAAGTACCGGTTCTCCAGACCGTCGAGCTCCTTGGCAGTAAAGCGAAATAAATGTGGGATATGCTGGTTCACGAGCCAGGAACCTTCCGGCAGCTGACGCAATTGTCTGAAACAGGACAAAAACCCCGTGTCGGGACGCATCAGATTCCGGTTCATCATGCAGTAGTCGTCAATGCCGGATGGGGCGAAGGAATCGCCGATGAAGAACACGGGCTTGTGGTCAGGTCGCTCGACCAGCAGGGCTCCGTGGTTCCACATCTGCCCGGGAAAAAAGCGGAAGGTGAAATGGAATCCCCGCCAATCCATGGTGCTGCCATCCGGTTGGGTTACGACCTCTGGCACTGCTTTGGCGGTGACCCCCGGCAGAAACCACGCTCCCGGGTTCTCGAGCACTTCGCCGACTTCAGGCACCGCATACACGGGACATTGCAAGGCGGCGGCGGCTTCCGCGACAGCGGCGGTATGATCGTTGTGCACGTGGGTCACGAAGAGTCCTTCCATGCTCTTCACCAATCCATCGGACACGGCCTGCTGGAGCGATTTCAAAGCTGGTGCCCCCCCACAGTCAAGGGCAAATCCATAGCCATCGTTTGAAACCAACAGTTTGGTGGTGCCGATGTGCTGACACCAGGGAGGGAGGTCCACGTGCTCGCAATAAGGCATCAGGTCGATGGCGGCGCCTTTTCCGAGCACCCGCTCCCCGCAGATCCGCATTCTTTCCTCCTTGAAGTACCAAGTCAAGGCATTGGTTGACAGATAGTTGTGGTAGGCGGCACGAATTCCGTTGATCAGGCGGGAAGTATCGCCCGCCACGTCCTTGCTCATGGGCCCCCGCGCCGGGATCACCACGTCAGGTTTGGCGGCGGCGAGTTTTTGCAAGCTGGCAATCCAAGGCCCAAATCTGGCTCCATATCCGTGATAGCCACCGATTTTGGCCTCCCGGATTTCGTCCTGAAAGCTGTAAAAGTCTGGCACTTTGCCTCCGGCCATCATCAGGTCACCGCAAAAGGCATAGCGTTTGCCATCGCTTTCCAGCAGATAGGTCACCGCGTCCCGAGTGTAGCCAGGGGTATCCAGGACCGTGATTTTGACCTGGCCAATTTCCTCTGTTTCCCCTCCCGCCACCGCCAGTTTCACCGGTAGAGATCGCACGGGGAGTCTGGTCGCTTGTTGTTGGTAATAGTCGAAGCGTTTTTCCCACCAAGTCTGCCAAAATTCCTCGGCTTTGCCGAGGGCATCGACCAGACCCGAGGGAGCCACCAACGAGGCGCCTTGTTCGACCGCGCCACGGGCTGTCTCCACTATGTCACGGCGGTTGTGGGTCAAATAGACTTTGCAGGGAGGGCCTTGGTTGGAATCTTCGGGATGCCCATAAAAGGCCAACTTTCCTTCTTTCAGGTTGATTTGGATTCTGTTGATGGGGCCGGGAGAAAAATACCAACCCTCGGGCAAAGGGGGCGTTTCTTGCCCGAGGGCTGCGGCTCCAGTGATCAGCAGCATCCCTCCCCCAAAAAACAGCATCCGGTGGGGAGAGCGAAAATTCATCGCGGGCAGTATCCTCCCGTTGGGCAGTTCCCACAATCACGCCATCGCGCCGGGAAGCTTTTCGGGCTTGGCAAGATGACCATCTGGCGAAATGGTGTGGATGTTGTGAAGGTTACATTCTCCATGGGACAACGTTCGGCCTGGCTTCTCCTGTTGGGAATTCTGGCGGCAGGTCTCTTGGTTCTGCCCTTGCGTGAGGCCCGGATGGAGCGCCGGGCCAGGGTATGCCTTCTTGAGCTCCAGAAGGGCTTGCAGCGCTATGTGGTCCGGGAAGAACTGTATCCCAAGCGCTCGCCCCTGAGTGGAGCGGAACTTGTGGCGGTGTTGCTGGAAAATCATGATTTGGCAGGTCCCCCGGTCAACCCTCTCATGGGAGCACCCTATGGAAAAAGCGGGGAGACCGATGGGGTGGTCTACCGCACGGATCAGCAGGCAGAAACCTATTCCCTTCAGTTCCGGGACTGGGACAACCCGGATGAACCTTTGTTGGAGCTCGACAGCACAGAACATCAGAGCTTGGAATGAGATTCGGAATGCCTTAATGTGGACCTGATGAAGTTTGGGTCTCCGGTTTTCGCAGCTTTCATGACTGTGGTGGGAGGGGGCGGAGCGAGCGCCACTCTCGGGGCACCGGTTGGTGAAGCCGAGGTGCTTTTTGCCCGCAGGGTTTGGCCGTTGCTGCAGGAAAAATGCACCGCCTGCCACGGAGAGGACGAGGCCAAGCGAAAGGGGGGGCTGGATCTCGGCACTTGGAAGAAAGTCCAACAAGGAGGGGAAAGCGGGCTTCCCGGGGTGGTTCCCGGGAAAGCAGAATCCTCCCCGCTCTATCTTTCAGTGACCCGGGCCCATGAAGACTGGGAAGCCATGCCTCCCAAGGAAAATGATCGATTGGAAGCGGAACAAATCGGTTGGATCAAGGCCTGGATCGAGGGTGGCGCTCCCTGGTTGGAAGAAACCCAACGTAACTTGGTTCGATCTGCCTCTGGAGGCTCGGAACAGGAGGGGGAAACGGTGGTGACCAGCGGTGGATTGTCCGGTGACTGGACCTACCGTCGTTACAAGTCAGAGGATTTATGGGCCTACCGGCCGGTGGCGAGCCCCATCCGGGGGGCTCCCGGCAATAAACACCCCATTGATGCCTTCCTCGAAGCACCTCCCTCAGGGGCCAGCAGTCTTTCCGCTCCACCCGCCGACAAGCGCACGTTGTTGCGCAGGATCACCTTCGACCTCACCGGCTTGCCTCCCACGCCGGAAGAAATGAAGGATTTTTTTAACGATCCCCGTCCTGATCCGGAGGCTTGGAATGCGGTGATTGAACGTCTCCTGGCGAGCCCTCGCTATGGGGAACATTGGGCCCGCCATTGGTTGGATGTCGTCCGCTACGCGGACACCTCCGGCTTTGCCAACGATTTCGAGCGGGGCAATGCCTGGCGCTACCGGGATTGGGTGGTGCGGGCTTTCAATGCTGACATGCCCTATGACAGATTCGTCCGCTTGCAAATCGCGGGCGATGAGATCTCCCCCGGGGATCCCGAAGCCATCATTGCCACGGGGTTTCTCCGAATGGGGCCTTGGGAATTGACAGGAATGGAAGTTGCCAAAATCGCCCGGCAACGCTTTCTGGATGATGTCACCAACAGTGTCGGGGAAACGTTTTTGGGACATTCCCTGCAATGCGCGCGCTGTCACGATCATAAATTCGATCCCGTGCCGACCCGCGATTATTACAGCATTCAGGCCGTTTTTGCGACCACCCAGATCGCGGACCGGCGGACGCCTTTCGCGGCCTCGGAGAATGTCAACGGGTTCGAGGAAAGGCAGTATCTCCTGATACGCCAGCAGGCCTACGAATCGGAATTGTTGAGGCTGAACGACCAATCCATTGCTGCGGGACGCGCTTGGTTGAAGGAAAACCATTTCGATCCGGCGCCTTTTGACCGAGCGTTGAAGGCGGTCACTGCCGGAAAAGGCTCTGGAAATAAGGGGAGCTACGAACAGGCCCGGGTCAAAATGCTCAAAGAGGGCGTGCCGGAAAAGGAGATTCCTCCCAAACTTGCCGGATTCAGTCCTCAGGACTTTGGCGGGGAACGCGTGGCCCGCAAGGGCTTGGAGCGTCTCCAATGGGAATTGGAACGTTATGAGCCCTTTGCGCTGGCGGTTTATGACGGCTTGACGCCCCAGATGACAGGCGTTTTTCGGCCTTTGCGGATTCCTGAGGATCGGATGAAATCGGGCGAACGGGAGCAAACGGCGATTCTTGCCGGAGGAGATCCTTTTGCTCCGACCGTCCCGGTCCGACCGGGGGGCTTGACTGCCATCGAGACATTCAATCCCGAGGTGAAGACCGATTTTCCGCAGTCAGAGACGGGACGGCGCCGAGCTTTGGCGGAATGGATTGCCCATCCCAAGAATCCACTCACTTCCAGGGTCATCGCCAACCGTATCTGGGCCTGGCATTTTGGGCAGCCGCTCGCGGGTAATCCCAATAACTTCGGATCCACAGGCAAGAAACCCACTCATCCTGAGCTTCTTGACTGGCTGGCCGGGACCATGGTCGCCGCAGGATGGTCGATGAAAACGATGCATCGGCTCATTCTGAGTAGCCAGGCCTACCAAAGGGCCGCCCCGGGTTCCGATCTGGACGACTCCGGTGAAGCCGAGGCTCTGATGGCCGCCTATCGAGCGTTCCGGCCACGCCGACTCACCGCCGAGGAACTCCGTGATGCCATGCTCCAGGCTACCGGGGAGCTGAATCCCGAGATAGGGGGGATTCCAAACCGCCCTGAAATCAATCCCGAAGCAGCCTTTCAACCCCGCCAGGTGATGGGAACTTTTGCCGCG
The DNA here is from genome assembly GCA_024233005.1 of Akkermansiaceae bacterium. Classification (GTDB taxonomy): domain Bacteria; phylum Verrucomicrobiota; class Verrucomicrobiia; order Verrucomicrobiales; family DEV007; genus JACKQE01. The sequence continues at coordinate 75,044 of JACKQE010000014.1, forward strand.
GCATGGGTTCCCAATCCGCTGCCTTCCCAGCGGCACCGTCGCTCGCTATATGGTTTGCGGGTAAGGGGGCTTGCCGATCCATTTCTCGAGGTTTTCAATGAACCCGCCCCTGACTTTTCCTGCGAACGCCGTGAGGTCTCGACCATCACGCCGCAGGTTTTTGCCTTGTTCAACGGCCTTCCGATCCACCAACGGGCCCTGGCTTTGGCGGCACGTTCCATCCGGGAATCTGGCGAGGATAGCTCGGTTCTGCGGCGGGTTTTTGATCTCGCACTGGGGCGTCCCCCAACTCCGGTTGAATTGGAGTCTTGCCTGGCGCATTGGCACTCTCTGATTCCTGAACTGCCCAGAGTTTCCGAAGGATCTCCCATGCCCACCGAAATCATCCGCGAGGCGGTGGAGGAGAATACCGGTGAGAAATTCACCTTTCGGGAAATCCTGCCCTCCAACCAGGATTTTGTCCCTGATTTGCAGGCCGACCAAGTGGATGCCAGGACCCGGGCCCTGGCGGACATTTGCCTGATTTTGTTCAACAGCAATGAATTTGCGTATCTTTACTGACCCCCTGTTTTTTCAGCCATGAGCCGAATGTTTTCCTGTCCCCGGCCGGATACTGGGATTTCTGTCACCAGACGGGAATCCCTCTTTGGGATCGGGGCGAGCCTGGGTAGCATCGCCCTGTCGGCATTGCTCTCCGAAGAATCAAGCGCCATGGCTCCCGGCCGGCCCTCGGGACATTTGGGTCCCCACCTCACTCCCCGGGCGAAGAACTGCATTTTTCTGACCATGGAGGGAGGTCCCTCCCACATCGATACCTTCGATCCCAAGCCTGAGTTGGAAAAGCTGCATCTGAAGGAATTTATCCGCCAGGGCAAAGAGAAATCCGCCATGGAAAGCGGGAAACGGTACTATGTGAGAAGCCCATTCAAATTCCATCAATGGGGACAAAGCGGGGCTTGGATGAGCGAGCCCTGGGTGCACTTGCGCGAGATGGCGGATGAGCTGTGTTTTTACAGGGGCTGTCAGGTGGACAGTGTGAATCATCCCACCGCGATGTATCAACTCAATACCGGCAACCGCTTCGGAGGGGATCCTGGATTGGGAGCCTGGATCAACTATGGTCTGGGAACGGTGAATCGTGACCTGCCGGGGTTCGTCGTCCTTCCCGAGGTGTCCTACCCTCAAGGCGGCGCCGCCAACTGGAGCAATGGATATCTGCCCGCGTCCTACCAAGGCACCCCCTTGAGACCCAAAGGTTCTCCCATCCTGGATCTGGCACCGCCAAAGGATTTCACCCGGGATCGTCAGCGCCGCAATCTCGACCTGCTCGCTTCGCTCAATGCCCGGCATCAGGCAGCGCATCCCTGGCATGGTGAACTGGAAGCCCGGCTGCAAAGCTATGAACTGGCCTTCCGGATGCAGTCCACGGTCCCTGGCTTGCTCGACCTCGGAGGCGAATCCCCGAGGACTTTGAGCTCATATGGGGTGGGGCTGGAGCCAACCGACTCTTTCGGCCGCAAATGTCTGCTGGCCAGACGCCTCGTGGAGCGCGGGGTGCGGTTCGTGCAATTGTATGCCGGGTCCTGGGACAGCCATGATTACATTGAGCGGGCTCATGGAAATCTGATCCGTCAGGTCGACCGACCGATTGCGGCACTTTTGGCGGACCTGAAGCAGCGAGGGATGCTGGAGGATACTCTGGTGGTGTGGTGCGGCGAATTCGGCCGGACTCCCGACAATGGAGTGCGCGGGGGGACCGCCTATGGAAGGGATCACAATCCCAAAGCCATGACCATCTGGTTCGCCGGTGGCGGGGTGCGCGCCGGGCACACCCTCGGGGCGACCGATGAGACGGGGACTGTGGCGGTGGAAGAGGTTCGCCATATCCGTGATCTTCATATCACGTTGCTCAAGCTTCTCGGACTCGACGACAACCGTCTGACCTTCTACCATGGGGGGCGTTTCAAGCAACTCTCCCAATTCGGTGGCCAAGCCATCGAGGCACTCATAGCTTGAAGGATCTTCCCACCCCCATCTTCCATGTTTCATCCCTTCCGTATTGCTGCTTCCCTGATGCTTCTGACCACCGCAGGTGCCGTTAGGCTGCTGGCTCAGGATCCTGCCGACCTTGCGGCGATGCTCCAGCAGAGGGATTTCGACGGAGTGATCAAGGCGACAGACAACGTGGAGGCCGGCTCGGCGTTGCTTCGGGCCCGGGCGGTGGCGTTACAACAACGAGGCGTCGCGCGTTTTTTTGATGCCCGGATCAAAGAATCGATCGAGGATTTTGATGCCTACCTGACTATCCATCCGGAAGAAGATCCTTTCCATTGGCAAAGAGGCATTGATTACTATTACGCGGGGGAATACGAGAAGGGGGTGGCCCAATTTGAACGTCATCAAACAGTCAACACCCAGGACGTCGAGAACGCGGTCTGGCATTTTCTGTGTGCTGTCCGCCAAAAAGGCGGCAGCGTGGAGGCGGCTCGGCGGCAATTCATCAACATCCAACAGGACAGCCGGGTGCCTATGGCTGAAGTGCACCAGTTGTTTGCTGGCACCGGTTCAGTCGAAGCGGTGCTTGCGGCCGCCGAAGGCAACAGTGCCTCGGGCGAGGAATTGAAAAACCAGAGGTGCTACGCCCATCTCTATCTCGGTCTCTACTGCGAGGCCCTCGGCGATGAAGCTGGCATGAAAAAGCACATCGCGCTCGCGGCGAACGATTACCGGATGAATCACTACATGGGCAAGGTCGCCCAGGTCCATGCCAAACTGCGTGGCATTGCCCTCACTCCGGGAGATTAATAGGCCCGATCGGAAGATCCGGGAAAGATCCGTTTCCTCAGGGGATTCCGGCCGATACCGGGAGGGCCATTTTTGGATCCACCACGGGGTGGAATTGGAGCAAACGTTGGAACTCCTTCAAGGCGAAATCCGCGTCCATGAAGGGCTCATAGCTGATGTCGATCCACCGCAATTTGCCCCGGGCATCCACCAGAACGAGGCCATGCAGGGGCAGGTCTTCGAAATCATCGTGGCAACGGTAAGTCTTGAAAGAGACCCTCGCCTGATCTGAAAGTAGCGGAAACGGCATTTTGCCCGGAGTCGGACTGGCGCTCAACGCCTCTCCCAATTCATTGGGCGGATCGATGGAGATGGCAACGATGTTCAGTCCAGCGTTTTCAAATTCGGCCGCCTTTTTGGCGAAGACTCCCAACTGCTCCATGCAATGGCCGCATTGGTGGCCGAGATAAAAAAGAAGCACGGTGTTTTTACCTTGATATCCCACATCCGATAGGGGAGCGCCGTCGAGGCCGACCCCATGCCAAGGCCGCGCTTCCGGAGAATGCCAGTGCACCGGTCCCAAGGTCGCCAGATCGGGGCGATCGCCTGTGTCTTGGGCTGTTGGACGCGGTTTCCGCCAATCTCCCATGACGTTGAACAATTTGGACCATTCCTCCATCCGACGGGCCGCTGGCAGGTCAGCATCCATCTGGGCCGCTGCCTCCCGTTGACGCTCGAACAGAGCCTTGGCTTCCTCTTTCTTTCCTGCTGCAAGGAGAACTTCAATGCGGAGCAGGTTGCCCGAGAGATCCTGCGTAAGTTGGGGGAGCATCGTCACGGCAGAGTCCACCTGCCCGAGTCGGAGCCAGTATCTGACGGTCCGTTCTTTGGGAATATTGGAAGCGACGGCAGCCATGGCCGCAATGGCCGGACCTTTGTCTGGTTGGAGGAGCAGTTTCAGGAACTCCGCCTCCCGGAGGGCTTTTTCCGCGTCGGTCATTCCTGGTTTTCCGGATTCCTGTTTTTTGGCCGCCTCTTTCCCGCTTTTCGCCTCCGTCTGGCCGGTTCCGGTCTTTGCCGATTTGTCCTTTTGGGCCTGCGATGCTTTCTCCTTTTCCTGAGTCACGATTTTTTTCAAATCTGTCTCGTCACCCGTCAGTCCTGCCAGTTGATATGTCATGGCATGGGCCACGGCGAGGGCCCGGAGTCTGGCCACTTCGTGGCTCGTCTGGGACAGTCCTTTTTCCAACCACGGCGATCCGGAAGCCAGACGGTCCAACTCCTCCCAGAGTTCCCACTCCAGCAAGGTGTCCAAAAGACGGGTGCGTCCATAGCTGGCGCTGTTGCCACTCTTGTCCAACGTGTTCAGTTTTGGGTGACGGGGGTTTTCGATCAAGGATTTGGCCAGATCGATGCCATCCCGGGCGCGACCGAGTTCATTCCAATTCCGGATCAACCATTCCTCGTTGTGAGCATAGTTGTGGATCTGGTCGGGCATCACCAAGGATCGGATCATGTAAGCGTGGTCCACTCTGGTGGCCGCTTCCTGCTGCCAAACGGCATCCTCCCAGCGCTTCAGTTTGGAGTAGATGTGTCCTGGCATGTGCCACATGTGGGCGATCCCCGGAGCGCTCTGTCCGCAAAGAGCCGCCGAGGGAAGTGCTTTCGCTGGTTTGGGAGCGTCCCAAAGATGGATCCGGTAATGATGTGCGGGATGCATCGGGTTGGCGGCAAGAACCTTGTCGATCAGCGCGTTGGTGGCCAGGTTTGTCGGGGAAGGCGCTTCGATCCTTCCATAATAAAGTCTCCAGGCCAGAAAAGCCTGGGCTTCGATATCGTCAGGAAATTCCAGTCCGATGGCCTCCAGATCTTTGATGTATCCGGCCTCTTTTGCTTTTTTATCGCGCTTGTCGTCTTTGTAGAAATTTTCCAGCACCTGGATCCAGAGTCTCTCTCTGGGAGACGCCTGACTCTTGAGCTCCACAGCTTTGGCGGTGAATTTTTTTGCCCTGCTCTCATTGTTGATGTTGGCCATGGCCATGCCCCAGTAGGTCATGGCGCAGCCCGGATCGAACACCGCAGCCTGGCGGAATGATCTTTCTGCCTCATAATACCAAAACCCATGCAGTTGCCCGAGTCCTTGCAGGAAAAAGGTCTGGGTGTCCGGTTTTGTGGTGGTGATGGGAAAGACCAGCTTCGGCATGCCACTCATCAGCACCGCCGCTTGACGAGGGCCGTCATCAAAGACATCGCCATGCTGGGAATGACCCGGCTCGGGGCCTGCAGATGCTTCCTCCGCAGTGCTGCCCAACGCCGGGAAACAGAGGAGGATCAGAGGAAGGAAGGCATTCCAACTCAGTGTTGGCAGAAACATCCGTTGAATCATCATGGGCAGCCGGGGAGCAAGATCTGGCTCTCATTATCCGTTGCGGGGGAGTTCTGCCAAGCTCAAACGGCGGCGCAATTCCGGATCTCCAACCCCTGCTGGACAAGACGCCGATTGTCGCCAAGTTTCTGGAAATGCTGATTGTATACGCCTACCACGGGTGCGCCACGTGCCGGAATGCTTTGAAATTTCTGAGAAGCAGAGGTGTCGGGTTCGAAGACCGGGCCATCCGGGACACTCCTCCATCCGTTGAGGAACTGCGCGTTGCTCTGCGCGCAGTCGAAGGTGATGTCCGGAAGCTCTGCAACACTTCGGGACAGGACTACCGTTCATTGGGGTGGAAGGACAAATTGCCGGGCATGACCCCTGAAGAGGTGCTCAAGGCTTTGTCCAGCAACGGCAACCTGATCAAACGACCTCTGGCTCTGGATTTGGATGGAGGGCTGGTCTTGGTGGGCTTCAAGGAAGAGCAGTGGCGACGATACTTCACTTAGCGCTCAGGTCACGAAACCGGCCCGGAAACTGCTTTACCTTCCACCATGATGACTTCCGACTACCTTCCTTGGAAAATCCTCTCGGCCACAGTGGGCGTTGGAGTGCTGACTGACGGCTGGAATCTCGCGGCTGCCTCTGAGGAGGACGGAGAAACCCGCAGTTTCGTCACCGCGGTGACTTTTGCCTCCCCGTTTTCATCTGTTCCGGTTCTGCATGTCGGCTTGACCGGTTTTGATGTGGATCATGTGAGCAGTGCCAGGCTTTCTTTAGTCCCGGAGGACATCTCCTCCCATGGATTTCAGCTGCGCATTACCACCTGGCGGTCGAGTCGAATCTATTCCGTGGAATTCAGTTGGATGGCGATGGGCGCGTGATTCGGGCTTTTGGAAGGTCGTCCTATTTCCTGGGCTGTTGCAATCCCAGGAATTGCACCACTCCGGCCTTCGCGATCTGAGCGGCTGGTGATCCAGGAAAATAGTCACAGGCATGAACGGCCCAGGGCAACCGGAGGAAGGTGACCGGACGTCCCTCTCTTTCAAGAGCTGCGGCTAATCTTTCACTTTGGCGTGACCAAACCAGAGTGTCGCGGGCTCCATGAAGCAGAAGGGTGGGGGGCGTATTCTGGCCGATGAAGTCGATAGCGGAAGCCGTGACATAGCTTTGAGGCACTTCCTCCGGATCCCCTCCCAAATATTGTCGAAGGAGTTTCAAGGAGTTCAAAATGTCGTCCTCATAGGCATGCGTCCTCGCGAAGTGCATGTCCGACGGGCCATAAAAGGAAATGAGGCCTTTGACATGCCATTCGGGATGCCGGAACGCTGTTGCGGAGGCGATTTGAGCCCCGGCGGAACGTCCCATGAGGTGGAGTTGCTCGGGATCCAATTGCAGTTCGACACTCTGGCGGCGGGCCCACTGGATGACAGCCAGAGCATCCTCTTCCGGGGCTGGCCATTGGTGTTGTGGCGCCAACCGGTAGGCTGGACAGAGGATGATCACCCCTTCGGCAGCCAAATCAAGATTCCACTCTGCGAACTCAGCAGGGTCACCGCCTTCCCATCCACCGGAATGAAACAGGACGATCCAAGGGAGTGGTTTTACGATGGTTTTGGGGCGGAATGTGACCAACCGCAGCCCGGGGGCGGTGGTTTCCATCATCACGGCGTCCCTGGAACCGGACGACGTCCAAAGGGCGGCCCAGGAAAATGTCGGCGTCAGGGCTTGTGCCTGCAGGGCGGGAATCAATAGAACTCCTGTGAGGATGAGTCCGGTCAATGCCCCGACCAGGCCGATCCACCGGGGACTGCCAAGCATTAGCCAAGCACCTGACAAAAGGGCGGCCAAAGACAGCCAGTGACCCAATTCCAGCGTGGCAAGGCTCAACTTCCATCGCCAGAGGCTCTGGGCCGGAATCCAAGCAGATGCCGACAGGCTTGCCAAGATCGCCAGTGTCACCACCGGGATCCACTGCGTTTTCATTTGCTGAGGAGCACGATGGGGCCTTCGGCTACCGGAACACCCCCTTTGCGTTCCACACTGATGGCAAATTTCTCGGCTTTTTTGACGGCATCCTTCGCCTTGAATTCCACGCGAGCAAAGCCTTGGCCATCCACCCTCACAATTCCGCCGTCCACTGGATTTTTATAAGAGGGATCGACGATCCAGAGCTGATAATCTTTCTCTGCAGCCAACACTGGCATTTCCTCCATTTTGATGACTCCTTGTTGGGTTTGCGGGTCCCACACCACCATCGCAAACCCTTGGCGGTATTCCTCCAGGGTTGACTGCAACGAGTCGATTTCCATCTTGGCAACATGCTCGGCAGACGTCGCTTTGACGAGTTCGGCGAGGAGTTCCTGTTCTCTTGATTTCAGACTCTGGGCCAATTTGCTTGAGGCAGATTCCCTCATCAAAAGCAGGCCGGCCAGCACTAAAACAGCGGCCCAGGCAAGGGCTTCGCGCATGGAAAGGTGTCTCCGCGAGGCGGGGACCTCGGCGTGAGGGACCACGGACAAAGTGACCCCGGAGTGGTCCTGGGGTTCGGTGGCAATCCGATTGAGCACCGCAAGACGAACCGACGGTGGCGGAGGGACCGTGGGGATTGCCTCCACCAGAGCGGCTGCGGAATCCAACATGTCCCCCGTCATCGCTTTGAGCAGGGGATCACTTTGCAAAGCGCGCTCAAACGAGGCGCGATCCTCGGGAGTGTCCAATTGAAGGACCCAGTCGAGCGCGGCACCAGCGAGGGGGTGGGACTCGTTCATCGGTCGTATCCCTCCTTTGTGAGATGGGTGCGCAGTTCGAGGAGTGCCCGCCGAATCAGGGTTTTCACCGTTCCAAGAGGACGACCGGTTCGTTCCGCTACTTCCTGGTGGGTGCATCCCTCAAAAAAGGCGTATTCAAGCAATTGGGCCTGATCATCTTTGAGATGTCCGACGGCCAGACGAACCAAATCGCAATTTTCTCTCCGCTCTACCGCTTCACTACCTGTGTCCGATCCGGGGATGCCCATTTCGGTTTGAGATTCGCTGGTGGCACGATCAAGCGTTCTCGTAACAGAGGCCCGCTTGCGCAGGCGATCAACCAGCCGGGCCCGGAATATCATGACCGTCCATGTAAAGGCCGAGGATTGGCCGGGGTCGAACGTGGGCGCCTTGCGCCAAAGCTGGGTCATTCCCTCCTGCAGAGCATCTTCCGCTTCGTGTTGGTCCCTGAGCATTCTCACGGCCAGTGAATACAAGGGAGTGGAGAACCGGTCGTAAAACCGGGAAAAAGCTTCACGGTCTCCCGTTCCCACTTTGAGGAGAAGGTGGTTGTCTGATTCCTCTTCTCGCGGAGGCCGGCTCATGGAAAAAAATTCAGTGTCATGCTCTCGCTCGAGTTGGCGGGGTGGCCATGGCAGACTGTTCTGCCGGAAGGCGATCATTGTTGGCATCACATGGAGGTTTTCGCAACCCGCACCCGACTGGATTCCACTTTTTTATGACAATCAGGGAGTCAATTGTTCTCGGAGGCTGACGGACTCCCTCAAATAGCGCTCCAACGCCGGAGGCAGAAAGGGATGCCAATCATGGCGCTCCAGGAGCACGATCGCCCTTTCGAGAAGTTTGCTGGCATGGATGAGGAGGACCTGGCTTTCCTCGTTGGCTTCCCATGACTGTCTCTTCGCTTCCAGCTTTTCCAATTCTTTGTCCAAGGTCAGTTTGGCATTCTGCCAATGGCGGAAACGGTCCCAAGCCAGCAGTCCATCTGGCAGCGACCATGCGAACGATGCCGTCTCAGGGGTTTCGCCGGTCAGTTGAATCACCTGAGCGTCGATGAAATGGTCCGCCAATCGCCTGGTTTCGGGACTGCGTTTCGCCAGATCGAGACAGGAGATGCTTTGATCCGGGATTTCATCGAGAAGGCGGAAAAGCCGGTCCAACGAAGGTTCCTTGTCATCGCGAAGGTAGGCGGCGAAAGCTTTTTCGGCGGATTCGGCCCATCGGGCCGGTCCGGTCAAAGGAGCGGAGCGGGATTCCTCCGTCGATTGCAGAGGGGGTTCCAGAAATTTCCATGCCGCCGGGAAGTCACCCGACTTCATGGATGTCATGGGCTTTAGAGGAATCCAACTCCCCGGTTGTTGGCGGAGATGAGGATTCAGGACATTGCGGAAAGACTCCACATTGGGGGTGCGCAACGTGGTCACGATGAGAAACAACGTCTGCCAGGTCAGTTGTTGCAAAAATTGCACGAGGGGAGTTAGCGCCTCGGAATACCAGTCATGATTCAGAGGCGGAGCCAATAGGCCATCGGGGCACAATCGGTCGAATCCATCAATGAAAATGAGATGTCGGTGCTCCCCGGCATGTCGGGGAGCGGCTTGTTTGACGTAGGCCTCCAGATATTCGCAGGCTTCGGCGGGATCTTCTTCCAGCAGGAGGGTGAACTGGTTGATTCTGGACTGAACCGATGTGACGGTCATCGTTCCTTGACTGCGAGTCTTGTCCGGTGCCGAGGAGGTGGGCTTTATCAAGGCCTCGACAAGACGCAGCACGAAATCCAGAACCTGCTCTCCACGGTGGGGAATAATCTTGGTCGAAGTGAAAGCCGGTCCCAGTTGTTGCGAGAACAAGGGGATCAATCCTTCCTCAACGAGGGTGGTCTTTCCACAGCCACTGTCTCCGGTAATCCAAACAAAAGGGCGTTGGGCTGATCTGGACCGAAGAATTTGGTGGCACAATTGGTCCAATTCCTCGCTCCTGCCTATGATCTGGGCTTGCTTGTCTTCCGGTTCAGGCACTTTTATTGAATGGATTGCTTGGGTTCAAACGTGTCTTGGAGCGGCGGCAGAAGGTCGCACGGAATGAGGGAACGCAGACTAGGGAAGGGGAGGGATTTGTCCATCCGCATTTTATAATTTATTGCGTCCCTCTGCCGGAAAATTACAAATGCCTCCACTCAGCCAACTCCTGCAGTTAAGGGAACCAAGTGATCGACTGGCCTTGCAAATACCAACTGTCCAGGTTGCTTCAAGTTCTCAAAGTCTCATTCCCTGTGCCGAAGAGTGGATTGGCTTAGGGGGAGGTGTCCCGAATTTTCGTGGCGAGGCCAGGGCCGAGGTGATTAGTTGTGCCCCTCCCAACGAGAGACCATTCCTTGCAGTCCTTTTCCCACGATATGGAACCCAAATCTACCCCCCCCTTCGAACTCATTGCCGATCGTTTTCAGATCGCCCAGCTGGACACCCTGGCTCCGACTCCCTGTCCCTGTGGCCTGTCCCGCAGAGCTTTCATGAACGAAGAAAACGAGGTGGCTTCGATGCATCTGGTGGAAATTCACCAAGACAGTCGGACGCATTACCATCGACGGATGACCGAGTTATACTTCGTGCTGGAAGGAGAGGGAACCATTGAATTGGATGGCGTCTCTTACCCTCTTCGTCCGATGACCAGCGTTTTGATCAAACCCGGCTGCCGGCATCGTGCCATTGGGGAGGGGTTGAGGATCATCAATGTCCCGATCCCAAAATTCGATCCCGAGGACGAATGGTTCGACGAGTGAAAGTAGGATCACGGTGATCCCACTTTCACGCCATCTCCGTTCGCAGGATTCAACTCTTCCACGGCTGGAAAAGTAAGCAAAAGACGACGGTCTTCGTCTTTGAATTGATCCAGCTCCACCGTGATCTCTCCTCCTTCGGCATCCCTGAGTCGGACAAATCTGTCATTCCGCTTCTCAAACTTAGCAAAAACCGAAATCCCGCCGGGAGGCTCCCATTCTCGGAATCCCTGATCTTTTAACGACTCCTTGCGACGGGTCAGGTCATTCACCATGGGGGCTACTGCGCTTTTCAGTTCCCCAAAATAATCCACCGGACGGCCTTTCCGGTAGCCCGTTAATTGGCGGGAAACTTCACCTTTTGGAGTGAACAGGAGAGCGTTGGGGTAACCCCGGATTTTGTAGCGTTCTTTCAGATGACGCATCCAATCTGGGGAACTGGTGATATTTCTGGGGTAATCCAGGAAACCGATGACGAGGGAGCTTTTGGCGAATTCAGCAAATGATTTGCTGGCGAAGACCTCAGCGCTGAGAGCTTGGCAAAGGACGTCTTCGGCTGAAGTGAACAAGAGCATGAACGGTCTTTGGCTTTGGCGGGCCAGTTCGAAGCCATCCCAGGGATTACGATACCAGATGGGGCCATCCGGCGAAGTTTGGAGGGGGGACGTGTCCGCCCCACGGATCGCTACGACACTGGAGCGACTCACGAGAGGCGCTTCTCCGGCGGCTGGTTTTGGCACGGCCCCGCCCACATTGGGCTGGAGGGTGGCTGGATCCGCTGGTTGCGGGCCGAAGGGTTGGGCCGCGGAGGCAACTCCTGACGTCGGTGAATCCTGAGCCATTAAAGAAACGCTAAAAATCATCTGGCCGAAGAACATCGGCATCACCAGCACGCAGGCGTTCAGTATCGTTCGAGGGGGGCGCATAGCTCAAAGACGGGGCACAATAGCTCCGAAAAGAGGGGTTTGGTGTCGAAAAAAGCAGGGAATATTCATAGAAGTGACTTGAAAATGGGCAGAAAAGGTATTAAGTCCGCGCCTTCCCGGTCGTTTTTCATCACCAAAGGGTATCTCGGATCTTCGGATCCGCGGGAATATTCAACGACAGCCCGCTCCGCTTCCTTGGCTTAAAGGGGGCACCGCATCCTATGTCCACAGAATTGATTACTGAATTGGTTGAAGCAGGCGTTCACTTCGGCCACCAGCGCCGCAAATGGCATCCTCGGATGAAACCTTTCCTCCTTGGGGAAAAGAACAACATCCATCTCATCAACCTTGAGAAGACCCTCCAGCAGGTTGACGAAGCCGGGAAATTTTTGGCTGAACTTGCCGCCAAAGGGCGCAAAGTCCTTTTCGTTGGGTGCAAGCGTCAGGCCCAGGACGCTGTCCGTGAGGCCGCCGAAGCAACTCACCAATATTTCGTGAACCATCGTTGGCTGGGTGGAACTCTCACCAATCTGGAAACCATCCGGCGCAGTGTGGCCCGCTTGGGGTACCTTGAATCGATTGAGAAGTCCCCGGACTTCAAAAAGATGAGCAAAAAGGAGCTGGCTTCGCTGGCGCGTGAGCGCGACAAGCTTCTGCGCAATCTTTCCGGTATCCGGAGCATGGAGAGCTACCCTGATGCCATGGTGGTCGTCGATTCGGCCCGCGAATCCATCGCCATTGCCGAAGCCCGCCGTCTCGGAATCAAGATCGTCGCCATGGTGGACTCGAATGCCGATCCGGACTTGGTGGACTATCCGATTGCCGCCAATGATGATGCCATGAAATCCATCCGCATCATTCTGAAAAAACTCGTCGACGCGATGCTGGCCCGCTGAACTTCAATCACCTTTTCAACTCTGATCCACAGACCAATCCCCATGGCTGAAGTAACTCTCGAACTGATCAAAACCCTCCGCGAGAAAACCAACGCGGGCATGATGGACTGCAAAGCCGCTCTCACAGAGGCGGGCGGTGATCTTGAAGCGGCAGAAACCGTGCTCCGAAAAAAGGGCATGGCCGCCTCGGATAAAAAGGCTTCCCGGTCCGCCAAAGAAGGCGTCATTGCCACCTCCGTGAGCTCTGATGGCCAGATGGGCGTGCTGATTGAAGTTAACTGCGAGACGGACTTCGTCGCCAAGAACGAAATCTTCCAGGGCTTTGTCAAGGCGCTGGTCGATCATGTCGCCTCGGCTCCCTCTGCTGACAGCCTCGAAGAAATCCTGGCTCAACCGTTCGGTGTGACAGGTCTTTCGGTCGAGGACGCGGTGAAAACCAAGGTCGGCGAATTGGGCGAGAAAATTGTCATGGGACGGGCCGTCCGCTATCAGGTTACGGGGTCCGGTCTTGTCGGTTCCTACATTCATCTTGCGGGCAAAGTCGGAGTTCTCGTTGAAATCGGCTGCGGCAAAGCGACCACCGCTTCGTCCCCGGATTTGAAGGAGCTGGCGCGCGATTTGACGCTCCAAATTACGGCCGCCCATCCGACATGCGTTTCAAGGGATCAGGTGCCTTCTTCCAAGGTCGCCACTGAGCGGGAAATTTATCTCGACCAGGTCAAAGGCAAGCCGGAAAATGTCGCCGAGAAGATTGTCAACGGCAAGCTGGACAAATTCTTTGGACAGGTCTGCCTCCTTGAACAAGGCTTTATCAAGGATCAAGACAAAAGCATCGCTGAGGTCCTTGCCGCCAAAGGCAAAGAATTGGGTGATGAGCTTTCGGTCCGGAGATTCGAACGCTTCAGCGTGGGTGAAACGGCCGCTTGAAGCCTCCCGAAATTACTTTGGAAAAAGCGGCGGTCTTCGGACCCCGCTTTTTTTGTATCCGTCGCCGTGGAAACCTGTTAAACAAGGGTCATGAAAGTTTGCTCCGGTCATTGCCTCTGGGGAGTGCTGAGTTTCTTTGTCTGCGCCAATGCGGAAGCGTTACCCGCATTCACCGGCGGGTTTTTTGGAGCCGCCGGTATGACTTTGGAAGATCACGCCGCTCAATCAGAGTTGTGGCTTCCCGGGAAACAAGCCTTTCTAAAAGCTGATTGGGAGGCCGGACCGGTCAGCAGGAACGGCGGGGAGGAACTTCGCTTAAAACAAAGCGCCCGGGTTTTTGGCGTGGTGGCCAACGGCGTCACTGCCAAGATCGAGAATGAGACCGTAAAGGAACTAGTGGTGCTATTTGGCGCCAAGTCAGGGGCTCCCTCGGAAGTTTCAAAATTGATGGCTTCACTGAGAACCAATATTGCTGGCTGGGGAGGACGAAGCGCTCCTTCATCGGAACATCAGGATACTTTTCGCGGCAAGGGCCTTGAAATCACCATTGAGAGAGGCACCACTCCCGGGATTGTCCTTGTCTTGAGAATGAAGCCTTTGGTCTGATGCTTTCATGAAGTCCCGATGGTCTGGCGGTCTGATCTTCCTGTGGGCTTGTTTTTGGGGTGGGTGGCTCCACGCCCTGCCATTTCCGACGGAGTTTTTGGCTGAACCGGGGTTCTGGGACACCGAAGATTTCAAAGAAAAGTTTGAAGGACCGGCCACGCACATTCCGATAGTGTGGAAAAGTTGGCCCGGAGAACCGGTCATTTGGGAGGTGCCGCCCCATCATGTCAGTGCCCGGTTTGTGGAAGGAAGAATCGACACGATCACCGTATTGTTTCTCGATTCTGGAACCCACTTTGGCTATTTGTCCAGAGATCAGGCGGAGGCTGTGCGCTTGGTCAATCAGGACAAATTCAGAGCCCTGTTCCTCGATGAACTTCAGAAAGTCCGATCCGGATTGGAAAAATTTTCCGGTCAGAAAGGAGAAAGCTTTACCTTGGGCAAGTCCCGCATGCTTCGCCAGGAGGCCTGGCTGTTTGTTTGTGGGAACTCATTCGCTCGCCTTCAGGTCGCTGATGAACAATTGATCAAGGTCTCCTTTCACCGGGATGCGGAATCGGCCAGGGATTGGAGAGACGCGACGGTCCGATCGATGGTTGCCCGGGAGCGTGGCTCATGGAGGCGGGGTAAGGTCCGAAAACTTGAAAATGGTGATCATGTCATTGAAGATGTGCCTCTGTTGCTCCAAGGGGATCGTGCTTACTGTGGCGTCTCCACTTTGGCGATGGTTCTCCAAACCTTGGGGGTCAATATGGATACAGAGGAACTTGCCGCGGGTGCCGGTATTCATTATGGAAGCACCCAAGGTTCCAAGATCAGGGAAATCATGGATGATGCCGGCCTGGAAGGTGCCCTCAAAATCACCCGGGCCACGAAATTCGATTCCCAGAAAGTGCGGTCATCTGTGGATGCGGGGATTCCTGTGCTGGTCTGGAGAAGGTTTTCCGAGGAACGAAACTACCTCCACACCCAATTTGCGCGACGCTATCGCGAGGATTCCACATTGAGTCTACCTTCTCCAGACTCCCAAGATCGTTCGACCTGGCCTGGCAAAGAATCTTTCACCCATGCTTCGGTGATCACTGGCTACAACCCGGAGCGTCGGGAGATCATTTTTATGGAAAGCTGGGGGGAATTTGCCCGTGGCAGACGCATGCGCTTGGAAGAAATGGATGCCACCTGCTATTACCAGTTCACCCCGCAGTGGTGAAATTGGAACGAAAATATGTGAGCACAAACGGCATGCTGTGAGATTGTGGACAGTCCATCATTTACTTTTGGCGATTTTTCAATAAGGGTGGCGTTTTCCTGAAAGTCCGCACCTTTGATACCGCTGCCATGGCCGACCCGTCCGACCGGATGAATCTCCGCGATCAACTCAAAAATATCCTCCCGGAGATTCTGCCGAGAAATCCGTCACTCGCCATCAAGGGGACAGACTTGATTGAACTGGTCAAATTCCGGCTCAAACAAGCCTACAGTGACGCCACCCTCCGATACCACTTTTCGATCATGTCCTGTGACCCCTCGTCGCCCATCGCCAAGGTGGAGCAGGGGCAGGGGTATTATCTCCGCAGCACAACGATCCACTCTCTCAATAGCGCCCGGAATTTGATCAACCCGAGCCTGTTTGGTGAACCGCTTTCCTCGGATGAAAGTGAGCTGCGTCTGAGTCGGGCCAACAAATTCCGGGCCACCGTCCAAAGGTATCTTCTGGCGTCGCACCGGTATCCTTTTGTTTTTGAGAAATCTTTCGATGCCTCCGTCGACGAGCGCCGCTGGAGTATTCCCGATCTTGCTGCCGTGGAATGGCTTGCCGGTTCGGTGGACGAAGCCGGTTTTCGACTCGATCCGGGGCAGATTGCCATCCGGCGGATGCTGGGGAGCGCTCCCTTGCGACTGACTTCCGTAAAATTGAAGCTGGAGCTGAATCATGCCTCCCTGCGGCAGGATCTTTACCAATCTTTGGCCATTTCGGAATGGTGCAATGGTGGCGAACTGATGATTGCTGCCCGCATCGATGAGGAGCACCTCAACGAAGAAATTCGCCAGTTCGGAGCCCGTCATGGAATTGGCGTGACCGTTTTCGGATTGGATGCCGACATGCTCGATGACATGCCGGAACCGGCCGTGATTGCCAATCTGCTTCCAAGAGAATTCGACGCCATTCAATCACTTTTCAAACTGCGGCGACTGACATCTCCCCGTCTTAAGTCCGATTTTGACTGGCAAACGATCTGCGATCAGCGGGTGGAAAATCCTGATTTCGCCTTGCTGGGCGATTGGATCGCTCATTGTTTGGAATCGCAAACCGCCATGACCCTTCTCGAATTCCAAGATCAGGCCCTGCCGGATGCAGATTCCCCCCAGTCTTGAGCCCATTTCCCAGATGCGACTGGCAATCCCGCAGCGAGAATTTGGAGCTTACATTTTTGACTGTGACGGCACCTTGGTTGATTCCATGCCTTTGCACTTGAGAGCTTGGAGAGCTTCTTTTGAAGTCCACGGGGCGCCCTTTGTTTTCCAAGAGAGCCGCTTTTATGCCCGCGCCGGGGTTCCGGATAGGGCAATTGTTTCAGAATTGAACCTGGAGCATGGATGTGATCTTGATGCGGACTCCGTGCACGAAGTCAAATTGGCCTGGTTTATCGCTCACCTTCAAGAGCTGCAGCCCGTCGAGGCGGTTGCCGAGATTGTCCGATCTCTGTTCGGACGCAAACCCATGGCCGTGGCATCGGGAAGTGATCTGGCCCTCGTGGAACCAGAATTGATCCATGTGGGTCTGCGTTCATGCTTTGAGATCATCATCACTCCGGCCGACGTCAAGCGAGGAAAGCCGGCTCCGGACATGTTCCTGCTCGCTGCCGAGCGGATGGGGGTAGCCCCGGAGCAGTGCCTCGTTTTTGAAGATGGCCAAGCCGGCTTGGATGCGGCCAAAGCGGCTGGCATGGAAACGGTATTTGTGCCCAGCGCCCCCTAGATTGGCGGGTTCCGACTATGATCGCTTTTCGGAGCCATCCATGCTTGAGGCATGGGTCCTTCTTGTGACCCTGAGATTGCTCATATTCTCTCCAGAATCATCCGAACAGGGACTTTGGGGGCCTTCAGGGACAGATTGAGCTGAACGGTTCCAACTTCGTCCCCAAAAAAACCCAAGCCCCTTGAAACAAGCGGCTTGGGTTGGTGATTTTTCGCCACGAAAGGCGTCGCGATTTCAGGAGGGTTTCATTTCGCGAGGAGCTCTTGGAGGGCATTCTGCAGGTCCTCACCCCGAAGATTGGTTTTGAAAACCTTGCCATCCTTGCCGATGAGGAAGGTGGCCGGAATGCTGTTGATGCCATACTTTTTGGCAAGGTCGTTTTGCCAGCCTTTGCCATCGAAATACTGGGGCCACGTCATTTTCTTCGTCTCGATGAAGGAAGTGAGACGTCCTCGGTCATCATCCAAGGAGATGCCGATGACATCGAACCCTTTGTCGTGCCACTTTTCATAAGCGGCGAGCACGTTGGGAAGTTCCGCGACGCAAGGACCGCACCAGGTGGCCCAGAAATCGACCAGCACAACTTTGTCCTTCATCCCGGAAAGGTCGACATGGTGACCATTGAGGTCTTCGAAGGCGATTTCCATGGTGTTCCCGGGCAATGGCATATTGAATTGACCGGCCAAACTTTCCAAGAACTGGGCGATTTGGCCCGCTGCCGGATGGGGCGCCAAATCGGCTTTCACTTTGGCAAGAAATGCGAGCCCTTTATCCTTCTCGGCGGTTTGGAGATAGTGACCCATCAGGGGTTGGACGACTCCTCCGATCATTTCATCGAGATTGGCGTCGACGCCTTTGACCAGAAGGGCGTATTTTTGCTCTAGAATGGTGGCCAATTTGGGCGTGTCTCCCAGAACCAGAAGTCCTTTGGCGATGTGGTCGAGTGCTTCCAGCTTGTCCGCCGCGTCTGGTTTGCTGGCGAGATACTGTTCCAAGGCCTCCACTTTTGCGGTTTCGTGCTTGGTGACGATATCGCGCGCGCTTTGAGCTTGGCTGGTGGGGACGTGGCAGGACAGCAACGCAAAAACGGTGAGGAGGATTGGGGGCTTCATGGTGGGGCTGGTCTTGGTCTTGGACTGGGATATGGAATGGATGGAAAGGGCGCGGCAGGTTGTCACAGAAACGAGCCAGCTCGGGAGGCGGCGGTGGGATTGCTGCTGGGGGAAGTCGTCGGCACTTCCAACCGTTGCTGGAGTCCGTTGACGCTGACAATGTAGACTCCTGACGGCAGATTTGCCACTTCGAGAGGAATTCTTCGCTCAACCGGGACCTGCACCAGGCTGGGGGTGGCGCGTTTCGGCAGTATTTCCACCAAATCCACGGAAAGCCGGTATCCTTGGCGGCGTTGCCCGGGTTCCGCCAGGCTGGCGGACTCATTGGAAAGAAATCCCTTCACATCCAGCCAAGCCTCAAAATACCCTTGGCTGGAGGATGTTCCAATGACAAAGGAGTCCACTCGCAGGGGCTGTTGCAGGGTCTCTTTCCCTGTTTTACACGCTCCCGCTCCTACCAAAGAAAACGCCAGGGTGGATTTGAAAAGCAGACGTCGGGTCATGGCGCGCTGAAAGGTTGTGGTCCCAAAACGACACCTGCCTCGAGGCGTGGCGGGGTGGGCAAATCTCGCCAAGATTTCTCGAAGGAATCGGAATCATCGCCGAAAAACGGGGAGACTTCCACTGGGAATTCAGGAATGCCGGAGGAGTCGCAGGGGATTTTCCCGCCCGCGCGAAGGATCCACTGGGCAAACAGCCGAAGCTGGTCGGCTCGGCAGGTCTCCGGGGAATCCAATCCGTCCGCATTTTTCACTGGGCTGAATTCTTCCTCGCGCAGCGTTTCGACAAGGATCGGGTTTTTTGCCGCCGGGAGCGCGTCGAAGACAAACATTTCAAACTTGTGGGCATTGGGCTCCGATGGATTCACCAACATTCCATCTTCTCCGATGTGGGGCACTTTTTTGTGAGCCAGATGAAATGGCAAGGCTGTCCCTGTTTCCGCGCCGCCTGCGCGGGCGGCGAAATCCCGTGAGAAGAGGTGGATGGCGATGCTGCCAGCCCGGTAAAGCAACTGGCCATCGGTGTCGGTGGCCGTTGCCAGCTCCGGGGGAAGGTCACTGTACTCGAGCACTCCAAGCTTCCCTGAAAGGGTGGCAAACACTCCCACTTTTTCATCCGGGGACCTTTTGGGGACCATTTTACTGGTCATTTCGGAGTCGTGAAGCAGATGAAATCCGATGAAGGCGGGGTCAATGCAGCGCACCATCGGATTGTCGACTTGAAAGTAACTGATCAGGTCAATCCCAAGAGCTTCCATCTCGGCAATGGCTCCGGAACGAACCAGGGCGCGCAGCGACCCTCCGTGGCCATCAGGACTGAGAGCGATTTCATCTTTGGCGGTCATCAAAATATGGCCTTTGGAATCAACGGCAGGCATGGATCCCTGAGGGAAAAACCGGACCTGGTTCTGTGAGAGCCCAAAGAAGTGGTGTCGGTCAAAAAAGTCCGTCGTGGCCTGGTGGTTCATTGGGGAAGTCATGATGAACCACGGAATGATCTTCCCATAGCGTTGCGAAGCGACGAGGATTTTTTCCGCGAAGACTTGGAACAAGCACTTGCCCAAGACGGGGGTCACCGGGAATGATCCCTTGGGGCCTTCAAATCCCAACCGGGTGCCCTGTCCTCCCGCCACGGTGAAGGCGGCAACCTTGCCGGCTCGCAACGCTTCTTCACCCCGCTGCCGAGCCTCCCGCCAATCTTCCGAAGATCCTCCATGCCGGGGCAGGGGAATGTATCCGGGGGGGGAGAGCTCGCCAAAAGGAGGAGGGGCGTCATCTGGGGAGGTGACCATGGACTTCACCAAACGGTCCAATTCCCCGAGATCGATCCGGGCGGCCTCCTCGGCCAGTTTTGCCTTTTGTCCTGGAGAGAGGTCGTTCCAGTGGGCAAACACGTGGGACTGACCGTGTTGATGGAAACGGTTTCGCAGCGTTTCGATGTCGGCAGGGAACGGGGGCATATCCACAATTACTGATCTCCGAGTTCCAAGGATCGACGGTGGGCCGCGCCCATGGCCCGCCGGACAATGTCGTCAAAGTGGTCCGACCGCAACGATTCCAATGCGGCAAACGTGGTCCCTCCCGGACTGGTCACATTTTCCCTAAGTTTGGCAGGTGTTTCCCTGGTGGAAAGGAGCAACTCAGCGGCTCCGGCCACGGTATGGGCGGCCAGATGCAAAGCCGTGGTTTCATCCAAACCGACGTCCTGTCCGCCTTTGACGAGCGATTCGATCAGGAAAAAAATGTAAGCGGGTCCGCTGCCGCTGAGTGCCGTCACGGCATCCAATTGAGGTTCGGTGACCTCGGTGACGAAACCCACGGATTCAAGCAGCGTTCCGGTCAAGGAGGCATCCTCCGCCGTCGCCGTGCTGCCTCTGGCGAAGGCCGAGGCCCCGCGTTGGACCATCGCCGGCGTGTTGGGCATGACTCGGATGACCCGGTGGCGGTTGCCGGATCCGTTTTCGATGGCCGCGATGCGGATGCCGGCAGCGATGGAAATGAGTAGGCGGGGAGGTCCCTCCCATTGTCTGATTTCTTCCAGCAATGCGGGAAATGTCTGTGGTTTGATGCAAAGTAGGACGGCGTCGGAAGCTGCCAGGACTTCAGAATTGCTGGCAGCCGAGGCAACGCCGTAACTGGTGGAAACGGCTTCCTGGGCGGCCGCAACGGCATCATGGACAACCACCGATTCCGGCTTGCAGACTCCGGATTTCAAGACCCCCGCGAGCAATGCCGAGCCCATTTTACCGCATCCAATGATTCCAAGTCTCATAGACGCTCGTTAATACAGGTTTGATTGAAGTCTAGAAATAAATGGATTCCATCAGGCCTTATTCCGGTGCCTTCCATCCTCCTTCCCGGCAGATGATGTCAAAATGCTTTTTTTCTACCGGCATCACGGAGAGGCGGTTACCCCGGCGCAGGGTCAGAAGCTCCTCCAATTCGGGCATCGACTTCATTTTCGCCAAGCTCACGAAACGGGGAAAGCGGGCCTGATAGGTCACGTCCACCATGAACCATCTGGGATGATCGGGGGTGGATTTCGGATCGAAGTAATCGCTCTGAGGATCCCAGGAGGTTGCGTCTGGGTACGCTGTCCGGCTGATTTTCATGACCCCGGCGATGCCGGGCTCGGGGCAATTGGAATGGTAAAAGAGCCCCAGTTCGCCTATTTCCATGGATTGCATGAAATTGCGGGCTTGGTAGTTGCGCACCCCATTCCAGGGCTCGGTTTGCCGGGGGCGTTTTTTCAAATCACTGAAAGAAAAGACGTCCGGCTCGGATTTCATCAGCCAGTAATTCATGGATTGGGGGGAGATGAAAATGGGAATGTCGTGGTCAACTGCCCAGAGCCTGTCGCAGGACAGGGGCAAACACTTCTGACTGTCTGACGAACCCTAAATCATTGGGATGGGAACCATCGGTGGTGCCTTCGTCATCGCGCCCAAGCAGGTCATCCCCCTTGAGGTAATGAAGGTGGCCCACTTTGGCCTCCACCAGAGTGTCATAAGCATGAATCAGGGCGGATCGGCTGGTCTCATGGCGTTCCCGGGAACTTCGACGGATCCAGGCATTCGCGTAGGTTCGGTCTTCCACGAGGATGATGGGTGTTTCCGACCGGACTTGTCGGATCAGCTGAACCAAAGGCACGGTCCGTTCGGCGACCTGCTTCGCCTCCATATTGGGGAGGCAATCGATGACGTATGCGGCGGCATCCACTTCGGTGAGCAGGGCGCCGACCTCCGGATCCATGGTCCCATTGCCCGAAAAGCCGAGATTGATCACAGGGCGGTCCAACATCCTTCCCAGAATGGCGGTGTGGCACATGCCCGGACGGGAAGCGCAGGCGCCATGGGTAATGGAGGTCCCGTAAAAGACGATCGGCTTGAGCCGACGGGGGGAGATGGGTTCGAATTTTGACTTCTCAGCAACGCCGAACTCCAGAGAGTCGATCCCGTTGTAAAGAGGCAGGTAGGCAGAGAAGACACGGTTGGCGTGATCCAGTCCGCTGGTCAGTTTTCCTGATTGGGACAGAGAATCCCCGGTTTTGCTATTACCGGGCCGAAAAACGTCCACCCATCGCCAATGGGCTTTTTCGTCCATGGCATAGAGATCGATGCCACTGACCCCGGTCGCAGGCATGTGCGGCATATCCAAGTTGGCGGAAGTCAGCTTGTAACGGACATGGATCTCCTGAGCGTCGGTGCGGAAACGGGTCAGCATTCCCGCGCTGTGTTGGCTCAAGTTCCAGACGGGTTCCCTGACGACTCCCCTGGCCTTGCCCGGAAGACGGGCGTAAAAGCGGTCCATGGCCTCACTGGCCCAACCTCTCCCTTCCACTCCCCATGACTGAACGTCAAACCAAGCGATACCATTTTCCACTTTGGGAGCGTGAGGTGGCGGCAGCACCGCATTCTCGGAAAGAAGCTCGCCGGGCAGCACCGCCAAGGCGGTGCCTTGGGCAAGGTGCATCAAAAATCGACGGCGGGTGGAGAAGTCGACAGGGCTCATAATGATTGGATTCTCAAACGAATTGAAGCATGGCGGAAGTTTTGGCAAGGATCAAGTCCTCCTTGGATGGGACAGCGTTGCAAATAAGCTTGGTTGTGGCTTGTTCGACGCATGATCAATGCCACACCGCCCCGGGTCTCCACGCTTGACCTGGGATTTCAACATCTCCCGCAGCTGGTTGCCGCCTTTTCTGTGGAAGGGCCATCGGGGGTCGTTTTGATCGAGACCGGCCCGATGTCCACGCTGCCCACTCTTCTGGAGGCGTTGCAAAGCCAAGGCCTGCAACCCAGTGACATCTCCGCGGTATTGGTAACCCACATTCATCTGGATCATGCTGGCGCGGCCGGTTGGTGGGCCCAGCGAGGGGTGCCAGTTTATGTTCATCCTTTGGGCAAGCGGCATCTCATAGATCCTTCCCGGCTGATGGAGAGCGCCCGCATGGTCTACGGAGACGCCTTGCACTCCCTGTGGGGAGAAATGCTCCCGGCGCCGCCGGAGATGGTCCAGGAGGTCGCCGACGAGGGAGTGGTTGAAGTCGCCGGCTTGACTTTTCGCGCCTGGGATACGCCAGGACATGCGAAGCATCATCATGCCTGGATTCTGGGAGATCTGGCCTTCACCGGGGATGTGGCCGGGGTCAGGCTTCCCGGATATGATTTTCTGGGCGTCACCAGTGCTCCGCCACAGTTTGATCTTGAACCGTATCTGGCTTCCATCTCCCGACTGCGGAACCATGGATTGAAGAAGTTGTATTTAACGCACTTCGGTGAGGTCAGTGATGTGGAGGACCATTTGGAGGCCTATGCTCGTTGCGTTGCCAGCGCCTCCCGCATGGTCAAAGAATACCGGGACGCGGGATTTCACGATCAGGCCTCTCTGCAGATCGCTTACCGGGCGTGGGTGATGGAACGAGCCTTCCAAAATGGCCTGCCTCCGGAGGCGTTCCGGCTCTATGAGGCGGCCAATCCTTCCGATATGTGCGCCGATGGCCTTCGCCTCTATTGGGAGAAAATGGAAAAGTGATGTGGATGAAATAACTCGACTTTTTTGGGGCGACTGGCATTGGTAAAGGGTTCTTGCGCCCATGAAATGCCCCTTTGTTTGCCTCCTTTGCTCTGTTCTGCTGTTCTCGGCCAGCAATAGTGTGGCTCAAGGCACAGACCAAGCAAAGAGTGTCCCTCTCAGCGCCGCCAAGGAGCCTGTGGCCCAATTGGCTTATCTGGATTTGCTGCGCCTTGCAGGCAACGGAGGCGCGCAGCCGGCCGGAGGCAAGGAGGACGCCACGAGCCATCGCATGCTGATTTCCAGCAACACTGGCGTCGATGTGGGCAGCATCCAATTGCATTTTGCCACGCGGCAAGGTCCGGTTCAGGTGCCGATTGATGGACAGGGGTTCTTCGTGATACCTGAAAACGAAGTCTGGAAACAGGAGAATCCTTTCCTCGTTAGCAATCAACCCAAAGGCAGCCTGCAGATTCGGGTCATGGTTCCGTTGCCAGAACCGGCTCCGGAGGATGTTCCCAAAGTCGTCGACGGGAAAATCAAATACCGGGCACTGTTTGAGACGGTATTGAAAATGACGCGCACCCTTCGCGGAGTCGATCCGAAGATCGGGGCTCCTGGCAGTTCTGAATTTGCGGTTGAATTGGTTGTCGGAGACCATCCGGTAAAAATATTGAGAGGCTTGGGGGCTCGGACTCTGCCGGCATGGAAAGGCAGCGTATGGATGGTTTTTGACCCGGTGCTTCATCAGGAAGATCCTGAAATCGAGGTCCCGCCCAACGCTGAGGTTCGACTCAGGCTGGTGCCGGCGGAGGTCGCCAAAAAAATTCGTGACCGGTTTTGAGTCCGACAATCATGCAATTCAGGATGCCATCATGATCTCCCCTCTTTTGTTTCGCCCCGTTTGGGTGCTGCTGGCAGCCCTTTTGGTCCCTGCTCTATCGAGAGCGGAAGTGGAATTGGTTTATGGCAAGGAGGGAAAAAATGGGGCCAAGGGAGAAGCTGTGCAAAATCTCCATATCAAAGACGGGCTCCTCGTCATCGAAACGCCAGGAACCGGTCAGTCCATGCTTTTCTCGCACAAAGCCGGGCGGATTTGGATTGTGAACCAGAAATCGAAATCTTACACGCCGATTGATCCAGAAATCGCCTCCAAAGTGGCAGAGAGGCTTTTGTCGGCAGAGAACGCCAAAATTGAAGCGATTGAAAAGAAAGTAGCGGGACTTCCAGCGGCTGAAAGGGAGCAATACCGGGAAGTAATCGATCAGCTGCACGCCGCCAAAGAGCGACGCCATGCCGCTGAAAAAGCTCCCCAAACAACTTATAAGGAAGCTGGCCCGGCAAAACTTGGCGACCAGTCGGTTGAAAAGGTGGAGGCATGGGAAGGGGATCTACTGAAATGTGTCTATTCGCTGGCTCCAATTAATCAAGTGGGGGTGGTTCCTCAAGATTTTGAGGTTCTTCGTGAATTTCAGAAATTTTTGGCCAAAGTCATTGCAGGATTACCGGCGCATCTGCGTGGAGCTTTTGGCGATTTCGATTTGCTGGCATCAGATGGTCCGTCTGGGGGCAGAATTCCTGTTCGCGTCGTCTATCAGGATGGTGAACGTCGAGGTTCCGTGCAAACCCTGCTGGAAAGTCTTCCGGAATCCCGGAACGCAAAACTATTTGCGGTGCCGTCGGATTTTGCGGAAAAGCCTCTCCTTTCCGAAGACGGGACCCGATGAGCTTCAGAAGTACGCAATTTTGAGAAAACTCGGAAAAACAGAAAAGGGGCTTGACCTTGAGGGGATTTTTCGCAAGAAGTGGCAGGTATTTCGGAAAAAAGACTTTCAATTCGGGGGGCAACCATGATATGCCCTCCTTGCAGACAGATTTTACCAATCCCAAATGGCAGATATGAGAGGGAAAATGAGGCAGTGGATTAAGGGCGTCGCGTTTGCCGCGATGGTCCCGGGTATGGTTTTGGGACAGCAGACCGTGACAACCCCGGATGGAACGGAAATTTTGCTCGAAGCGCTTCCTCCGGACCAACAGGCCGCGATCATGCAAACCAGGGATGCGATTGCAACCGGCGCGGGTCAAGGTCCATTGAAGGTGGACAACATGGGACGTTTCGAGTTGGATCCATCGGCTTCCGCAGGTCTTTCGCACGAAATGCTGGTCGATTCCCTTCGGGGAGTGGTGTTGGTTCCGACACCGGGCGATGTTCGTCCTGATGGGTGGCCCGGCGTTGAAGGCATCTGGCATGATTTCGCTTATCTGCCGGAACAGGTCGGGAAGGAAATTCAGGGGTACTTGGGAAAACCTGTTTCCCTTGCTTCCCTTGATGAAATGGTGAAAGCGGTCATTTTGGCCTACCGGCGCGGTGGCCTTCCGGTGGTGGACGTGCTGCTTCCGGAGCAGGACATCACCTCAGGGGTGGTCCAAATGGTGGTCATTGAGTCCAAGGTCAACCGCATCCGCGTGGATGGTGTGAGTGCTGATATGGAGGAATACTTGGTGCGTCAAATGTCCATCCGACCAGGGGATGATATTCGTTCCAACCAAATTCTCACCGATCTCAACTGGATCAACCGCAGCCCGTACCGCAAAGTGGACTTGGTATACTCCCCGGGTTCTGAATTCGGCACGACCGACATTATTCTCAAGGCCTATGAAAGCGATCCTAATAGCTACTACGTGGGATACGAAAATTCCGGGACCGAGGTTCTCGGTGAAGACCGGTTTCTTTTCGGCTTCAATTTCGGGGATGCCTTTGGACCTGATCAGGCGGTGAGTTACCAACTCAGTGCCGACTCCGAGTTTGAAAAAGTCGTGGGCCACTCTCTGGTTTACACGGGTCCCTTGCCATGGCGGGCGTGGATGACCTTGTTGGCATCTTATGTCAGCGTTAATGCCGATATTCCCGGACCGGATGGTATCCCCATCAATGAAGGTGGCGACAGCACTCAGTTGAGTGCCCGTTACTCCATTCCGGTGTATTCCCCGGAGAGCTGGGTGAATCAATTGACCTTTGGTTTTGATTACAAATCCAGCAACAACAACCTGGAATTTGGCGGTCTGCAAGTCTTTGACGTCACCACTGAAATCTTCCAGCTCAGCGCCGGGTTGAGCACGGTGACTCGTGACAAGACTGGTATGACTTCAGGGAATTTCACAGTGGTGGGAGCTCCGGGCAACTTGACCAATCAGAACACGGCGGAGGTGTTCGAACGTTCCCGTGCCGGAGCGGATCCTTCGTATGTCTATTTCAATGCCAAAATTGAGCGCCAGCAGCAACTGTGGAAACAATGGACGGCCCGTCTTCGTGCCGAAGGCCAGTTGTCGACCCGCAACCTGCTCGCCAGCGAACAGCTCGGTGCAGGTGGTTACGACACGGTCCGTGGTTTCGAACAGCGGGTAGCCAGAGGAGATGAAGGTTTCCTCGGCGGTGTGGAAGTCTATACTCCTGAGCTTTCCATCGCCAAGGCTGCCAACTGGAAAAATGAAACCGACAGCCTGCGATTTCTGGCATTCTACGATGCGGCAACGTTGTCGAATACGGACAAGTTGCCCGATGAACCCAACCAAGTGGAATTGCAAAGCGTCGGGGTCGGCCTGCGCTGGCTCTACAGTGATTGGTTCCGCTTGCGCCTCGATTATGGTATTCCACTCTCTGACCGGAATCTTGATGGGATCGATGATGGCGGACGTTGGCATGTCGGTGCCACTGCCAATTTCTGATTCCGGTATCCAACGAGGTTTTTTTGAGCCCTGCCCTAAAAAGCAGGGCTCTTTTGTTGGGGGGCTCTCAACCTGCAAGCCGGACCCAGGTCAGGCCATTGAGGAGATCGTCAAACCCAAGACCGGTTCCGGGTAACACGTTGGAACTTATCCAATTGGGGCCTGTTTGAGCCAGCCTGTTGAAAAAGGCATCTTCCTCATACAGATGGTGGGTCATCAACCCTGCGGTGACGCTATGGCTTTGGGCCGCCTCCCAAGCGGCGAAGCTCTGACCGAGGGCGTGATCCATGTAGCTGGTGAAAACGACACGCTGCAAAGGCCACCGTCCCGCTGGCGGTCCTGACTCCAAGGCTGGTTTCACTATCCGCCAGGTTGCAGATCCCACAGGTCCCCACTTATCGGCGGCCTGCCCCTGTCTATCGACCGCTGCAGGGACAGGGAGGGTCTGCCCCCACCAAGTCCAGAGTTCTTCCGACCAGCAAACGGGGTCTTCGATGAAATCAAGGCGTTGTTGCCACGCTTGGGGCATTTGAGACAACCAGTCCTCAAAGAAGGGCCGGGTTCCAGTTTCGTTGAAATCAAGCCGGAACCGCAGGACCTCATCTGCCTCCATCCACTGTTGAAGGATGCTTCGGGCCATCTGTCGCTCTGCCCTGAGTTTCAGTTTTACAGTGGTGAATCCTTGGCGTCTGACTTGAGAGCACCAATAATCTATCTCATTGGAAATCAAACCCTGCGGTGCGGTGGCATGACTGGCCGGGACCTTGAGACCGGTAAACAGGTTCAGGTTTTCGTGCCGGGCAGCCCCATCCATGCGGGCGCAGTCGAGAGCACGGTTGATCAAGGGGGTTGTTTTGCCCTCTGCCAGCAGTCGGAGCTGTTCGGTCGCCGGAGCATCACCCAACTCTGGCCAGGGGTGCACGCAGCCAAAGCCACCTTTCCAGCGAATCAAAAAGCCCTTCCGTTCATTTCCTGAATGTTTCACATTCAGCGCTCTGCGGGGACGGAGAGCAAAGTGACTGATTTCAATGGAGTCAGGGAGGCTCAATGGTGAACCTGGGGAGATTTCTTCCGCAACGATTCGGCCAGGAGTGAAATGGGATGTTTCACTTGGATGTCATCGCGGCCTTGATCGGCAAGACCTTGCGTTATTTGAAGATGGCAACCCGGATTTGCAACGGCCACGACCGTGGCGCCGGTCTCCACAATTGCCCGGCATTTTTGGACCTGCAGCTCAGTGGCTTTTTCAGGTTGGGTGATGCTGTAAATGCCGGCACTGCCGCAACAGAGAGTGGCATGGGGCAGTTCAACCCAGTCCATTCCATTCAATTGATGAAGCAACGAACGAGGCTGGGCAGAAATCTTCTGTCCATGGCAAAGATGGCAGGCTTCGTGATAGGTTCCTTTGATGGAGTTCGGGATCGCATCCTGCTCCAGTTGAAAGCCGATCTCCACAAGCCATTCATGGATGTCTTTTGCTTTCGCATCCCATTGGAGAGCCTTCGCAGCGTATTCCGGGTCTTCAGCCAGCAGTGGGCCGAAGTGCTTCAAATGGGATCCGCAACCAGCCGCATTGGTGATGATGGCGTCACAATGCTCGAGATCAAAGGAATCGATCTGTTTCCGGGCGAGTTCTCGTGCCGTGTTCAAATCGCCATTGTGAGCATGCAGGGAACCGCAACACCCCTGTTGTCTCGGCGTCAATACCGAACAACCCGCGGCGGCCAGAACTTCGGCCGTGTCTCGGTTGATATCCGGATAACAAATGTCCTGAATGCACCCCGTGAGCAACCCAACGCGGTAGCGTTCCGGCTTGGCCGCGAGAAAATAGGGGATCAGTTCATCGCTGAAAGCGGAGGCCACTCGGGGTGCTCTGGCTTCGAGTCGACGCAGGGATGGAGGCAAGAACCAGGTCAATCGCAGCTTTCTCGCGATACTGTCCAAGCCGAATCTTTGAACCATTCCCAGGAGACGTCCGATCATTTTCAGCCTGGTCGGCGCGCGAAAAATGACCCGCAGACTCAGCCAGCGCCAGAATCTCCGTTCCGGGGTGTCCATGACCCGGGAGTCTTCGACGTCGGCTCGGGCGGCCTCAAATAACCTGGGGTAGTCAACGCCTGCGGGGCAGGCGGTGGTGCAGGCCAGGCAGCCCAGGCAAAAATACATTTCCTCTCCAAAAGCCTTCTTGATTTCCAATTCTCCGTCCGCCACCGACCGCATCAGGGCAATGCGGCCTCTGGGACTGTGGCGTTCTCTTCCGGTGGCGACATAAGTCGGACAGGTGGGCAGGCACATTCCGCAATGCATGCACTGCTGGACAACAGAATAGTCCATTTGCTTCAAATGCCCGGCCATGAAACCAACTGGTAGACTTACGGTGCCCCATCTGCAAGCCCGGGCGTGACAAATTGCGAGGCGGTTTTAGAATGAGAAATGAATCAGGAATCGAATTCCTCAGGCGAGTCAGATGCCATTCCGGAAGCCGAACCCATCAATGAACCCAGGGC
Organism: Akkermansiaceae bacterium; assembly: GCA_024233005.1. Classification (GTDB taxonomy): domain Bacteria; phylum Verrucomicrobiota; class Verrucomicrobiia; order Verrucomicrobiales; family DEV007; genus JACKQE01. The sequence goes on from JACKQE010000014.1 coordinate 104,939, forward strand.
TGCGGAGTTAAGCCCTGAAGAGCAGATGGCGCTCTACGAGGAATCGTTGAAGGAAACCGATTGGGGGCACCAACCTTGTTGAGCCCTTTTCAGACTGAAGATGGCCTGAGGGGGGGAATTTTTGCCTGCATCTGCGTTCCGTGGACGGTTGGTCGCTGGCGTGCTTGATTGGATTAGACTGGGCCAATGTCAACGAGTCCGCCAGCGTCCGACCCCTCCTCAGATCTACGAACATTTCTAGGCAACTGGTTCGCATCCTCTGGAGGCAGAATCCCCTTCGAAGACTACATGGCGGCGGCCTTGTATCATCCAGCTCATGGCTATTACACCAAGCACATCGCCACCGTGGGCGGGCACAGGGGGGATTTTGCCACTTCGGCAACACTTTCCGAATGGCTCGGAAAGGCGATTGCTGCTTGGATCAAAGCCGAGGTGGCGCTGAGAGGATCGGCCTTGAAAGATGCCCTTGGCCGGAGCCACGTGATTGAAATCGGTCCCGGGTCGGGAATGCTGGCCCGGTCTGTTGCAAAGGCAGCTGGCTGGTGGTTCCGGCGATCTCTGCGATTCCATTTCGTTGAAGTGTCACCGGTTCTTCGACAGGAGCAGCGGACGCTCCATCCCGATGCCTCCTGGCATGATTCGGTTGCCGCAGCCCTGCAGGCCTGCGGGGGGCGCGCCATCATTTACAACAATGAGCTATTTGACGCTTTCCCCGTGATCTTGCTGCGGTGGAATTTACCTATGAGGAACTGGGAGGAAGTTTATGTGATGCTGTCCCCAGAAAGGGGGGTGCGGGAGGAGTTTGTGCCATTGGAAGAATCCCGTCCCGGCTTTCGGGTTCCAGAGTCTTTCCGCAGGGAGTGGCCAGACGGCCAACGGGTGGAAATCCACGCAGCATGGGAGCCCTGGCTGGCAGACTGGCAGTCAGGACTCAAATGTGCCTCGATGCTCAGCATCGATTATGGAGGTAGAGGGGAAAGCCTGTATCAACGGCGACCGGGGGGCACTTTGAGAGCTTTTTTCAAGCATCAGAGAAATACTGGTTCGTCGATCTACAAACTATTTGGTCGACAGGATCTGACTGCAGATGTGGACTTTCACCGTCTGCAGGAATTGGGGGAATCCTTCGGCTGGGAGACTGTGGCGAGTGAAACCCAGGCTTCGTTTTTGGAACGCCTCGCACCCGGGGCGGTGGCTGCGGGCCGGGAGAGTGCCTTCATTGCGCAACCGGGGGGGGCAGGGGAGGCCTTTCAAGTTTTGTCCCAACGATTCGGGAAGTGCGCTTGAGGAGCGCGTCTCCTGATATTTGCCGAGGATTGTGCCCCCAATCCTACTCCACTGATCAGGGCAGGGCGGGTTGGGATCATTGATCCCCAAGCATCGTGACAGCCGGTTTGGATTCCAAATGGCGGATGTCTCCGGCGGGAATGATGGTCGCGATGGCTTCACCGGTGGTGAGGCTGCGCCCTTCCAAGTTGAAGGCCAGCGAGGCGATTTTACCCGGGAATGGAGTCTTGATGATGGTTGGCATCGCGACCGTCTCCCGTTCGCCGAGTTCGTGTGCCAGTTCTGCAAGGTGCTTCACTTCTTGAAGATAATTCTCATCATCCGCCGAACGGAAAAACTCATCGCGTTTTTCGCGTGATCTTTGAATTTCATCTCGCATCCGAGCAAGACCGGCGACGGCGGGTAAATCGACAATTCTGGCTATTTCGGTCCCAGCTGGAACCACATCACCAGGCTTTACAAGAAACTCCGTAAGCGTTCCCGATGCAGTGGCGATAATCGATTCAGCATTCCGCGGTGGCAGCGGTGGTTCGATGGTAGGAATTACCACTGTGGACGCTGGCAGCAAATGGGCCACCAGCCAGGTGCGGGACTGTGGAACAAGAAGGAGGGAGGCCGTCAGGCATATTGCCAGAGATGCTGCCATCAAACCTGTTTTTAGAGATGTCCTTTTTGATGAGGGGACTTGAGATTTGGCAAGCGGCGGGGAGTCCAGTGGCGATCCAACTATCTCCGCCATTCCATTGGCGCACAGCCACCGGACCATGGTGTCCAGCCATTCCAAAGTTTCCTCGCTGGCAAGTGCTCCGGCAGCATGTTCTTGGAGGACTTCCCTGGTGGTGGTCCGTCCATCAAGGCGTTGCAGGATCCAACCTTGCCAAACTTGCATCCGGAAGCTGCGATCCCGCTCAAAGTCGACCAGCACGGCTTGCGCTTCCTGGCCGCTGCCGTCCACCCAAAAGGCCACGCGATCCCGCAGTCTGACACGACTGGAGAGCAGCGGATCCCAAGATTTAGGAATGGCCTCGTTCACGGGGTTGAGTAAATTCAGGATAGTGATTGGAATTTCTATAAGATTAATAAAAAATTCGCTTGACGGCAAGTGATTTTTCCAGTGAGGATGACCTATTTTTCGATTAGCATCTCCGTTCAACTATCTGGCACCCGATGACACGTTTCATGACCGAGAGATTCCTTCTGCGGGCGCTGGTTGCTGACATCACGACATTGCCAGTCGATGCCATGGTGAATGCGTCCAATACCAATTGGCTGGGGGGATCTGAGGCAGATGAGGTGATTCACCGGTCCGCCGGGCCCGGTTTGATGGAGGCCTGTCGGTTGCTCGCAAGATGTGAAACCGGGGATGCCATAGCCACCTCAGGATATCTTTTGAAAGCCCGGCATGTGATTCATACTGTTGGCCCTGTTTGGCGGGGAGGGCATGCAGGAGAGGCCGATCTGCTGGCGTCCTGTTATCGGCGTTCGCTTGAAGTGGCTGTCGATTTGGGGGCAACCAGTATTGCCTTTCCCGCGATCAGCACTGGTATTTACAAATATCCAGCCGATCTTGCGGCAGCTGTCGCCGTGGAGACCGTAAAGTCTTTCTTGTCCGCCGAAAGTCCCAACTTGGACATTTTCTTTTGTTGCTTTTCTGAACCGCTCTGCCGGATCTACGAAGAATTGTTGGGGGAAGAGGAATTTTAGAGATTTAGTATTTTGGAGGAACCAATTTCCAAACCCAAGGAACCATCCCCCTCATTCCGGGTCTATCCGGGAAGAGGGCTCATCGTGCTGGTTTCAGTGGCCTGCCTGATCATTATTGTGGCGGGATTGAGGCTGGCCTCTGAGTTTTTCATTCCGATTGTCTTGGGTTTCTTTCTGGCGGTCCTGAGCTTTCCCATTCAAAGGTGGCTGAATACTAGGGGAGTTCCGGAGCCCATCGCAGTGGTTTTGACCATTTTTGTGGACCTCTTGATCCTTTCCGGACTGATCTATCTGGCAAGCGGTGTCATCCCGGAATTCCAATCCAAACGAGACACTTATGCAGCTCTGGTTCAGCAAAAAATGACCTCGCTGACCATCTGGATTGACGGAACGATGGATTCTCTGGGAAATTTCGCGGACCGTTTCAGTCCCGGAGACCCAAGTGTTGCGACAACCCCACCACTTGAGACCAAGCGCGAACTGCTGTCTTTCCGTGAAATTTTTGACCGCTATTGGGATTCTTCCATCATTCTGGATTTCCTGGGGCAAAGCGCCTTGGTCGGGAAGGTCACCTCGCTATTAACCAAAGCGTTTTTTGTGTTTGTGGTCATGATTTTTGTCCTCGCGGAGTCCGGACGCTATGCCGATAAGGTGAGGGCGGTCCTTGAGGCCAAAGGACCGGATTTGGGACGATTCCACCGTTCAGCGGCGGATTTGCAGAAATATCTGGGAATCAAAACAGCCGTCAGTGCCGCAACCGGCTTGCTTGCTTGGTTGAGTTGCAGCCTGATTGGCGTCGATTTTCCCATCCTTTGGGGACTTATCGCTTTTGTTTTCAATTACATACCCGCGATCGGCTCCGTGGTGGCGGCCGTGCCTCCGGTGATCCTGGCATTGGTCCAACTGGACGGTCTCTGGGGAGGGGTTGTTCTGGCCATTTGCTACCTCGCCATCAATCAAACCATCGGGACCATCCTGGAGCCCATGTTGTTGGGCAACAGGTTTGGCATTTCGACCGTGGTGGTCATCGTTTCAGTGGTTTTCTGGGGCTACGTTTGGGGACCGGTGGGAATGTTCCTTGCGGTGCCTTTGACCATGGTGGTGAAGGTAATGCTCGACAACAGTGCGGACTGGAGGTGGATTTCTGTGCTGATGGGGAAAGGAGAGAAGGCCACCAATGCGCCCCCTTTGGTCCCCAAAGCCGTGGCGGGCGTTTCAAATCCGGAGGCTTCAGCCTCAGACGGGAAAATTTCCTGATCTCTTTCGGGCGCCAGGCTGTCCTGATTGGAGATGCTGCTTGAGGCTTTTCGGGGAGAGTCGATATTGTGGGTCTATGGCTAAGGACGATGATGGGATTCCTCCCGATGAAGTCATGCGCAAGTTGCGGGACTTCATGAAGAAAAACTTTGGCGACGGAGTGTCGTTGATGGGATTCCCTGCCGGAGGAGGCTTCGCCAATCATCCCGAAGAAGAAGCGTCTCCCTCAAAAAGCGGAGATTCCAGTCCGCCGGAAAGTGATGTTTCTCGGAAAGTCTTCGACTTTGATCTCCAACCGAAAGATATCAAAGCCCATCTCGACCGCTATGTGGTCCGTCAGGATGAGGCCAAAAAGGCTCTCGCTATTGCGGTTTGCGACCATTACAATCACGCCCGCTATCTTCGGAATCATCGGGGATCCTCCGCGATCGAAATCACCAAACAGAACATTCTCATTCTGGGCCCCACCGGGGTGGGAAAAACCTATCTGGTCAAGCACATTGCCGATCTTGTGGGCGTTCCGTTTGTCAAGGCAGATGCCACCAAGTTTAGCGAAACCGGTTATGTGGGAGGGGATGTCGACGATCTCATCCGGGAACTGGTTCGCAAGGCCAACGGCGATGTCGAACTGGCGGAGTATGGCATTGTTTACATTGATGAAGTCGACAAGCTTGCGACCCGTGGCCAACTCATGGGGAGGGATGTCAGTGGCAGAGGGGTGCAAACCGCCTTGTTGAAATTGATGGAAGAAACCGAGGTTGCCTTGCGGTCTCCCAACGACATCCAAGGCCAAATGCAGGCCATGATGGAAATGAGCCGGGGCAAGGGCCCGGGCCGACAAACGGTCAACACCCGGAACATCCTCTTTATCGTCAGTGGAGCTTTTGCCGGATTGGATGAAATTGTCGGGCGTCGGGTCAAGAAAGCCGCCATTGGTTTCGCCGAAGGCCCCAGAGCCCGCCCTGACGAAACTGCCTTGCTCAGGGAGTCTTCCACCAAGGACTTTATCGACTACGGGTTTGAGGCCGAATTTGTCGGCCGATTGCCCGTGCGGGTGGTCTGCCAACCGCTGACGGCTCCAGATTTGCTCGAAATCATGAAATTTTCCCAAGGCAGCCTGCTGCGTCAATACGAACTGGACTTTGAAGCCTATGGGATGAGGCTCCGTTTCACTGACGAAGCGTTGGAGCACATCGCCAATGTGGCAGCGGAGGAGCAAACCGGAGCGCGCGGACTGGTCACGGTTTGCGAAAGGGTGTTGCGTAATTTCAAATACGAACTTCCCGGAACTGCGGTTAGCGAATTGGTGGTCGATGCCGCTTTGTTGAACGAACCTGACCGCATCCTGAAGGAATGCCTCGCCAAAGGCCTTGGGGCAGCATCGGGTCGGGCCTTGGCCGATTTGGCATCTTTCAGACGGGTTTTTGCGGAACAACATGGGGTACGGATCACTTTTACGGATGAGGCGGTGATCCTCCTCGTCCAGCAAGCCGAAGACCGGAAGATGCCCGTGGCTTCCCTGGCACAAGAGCTGTTCCGGGATTTTCATTTCGGCCTCAAGCTGATTCAAAAAAACACCGGCCAAACTGATTTTTTGCTACCCCGGTCTGCCATTGAGGATCCGGAGCACTACATCAGCGATTGTATTGTTGAGAGCTACGGGAGGTCCAAGGCTGGAACTGGGCGTGGCTTAAATCCGGAAGCGGATTTTCCACCGGAACCCGATCCCACCAGGACCGGACCGCATGATGGAGGCATGGCCTGAGCCCATTGTGGCGACACTTGAATCATGAGGAGATACATCATTGCCGCCGCGCTTATCGGATTGGTGTCTTCAGGGCTGATCCTAGTTCTGAGCGGCTTGGGGCTATTCGCCCAGCCATCCCGCTGGCTGGCTCATGTCTTTGGTGCCGCCGGCATCTTTCCCCGTGATGGAGGAGTGGTGGTGGCTTGGTTCGTTCCGATTCTGACGATCGTGGTTGCCTTTGGAGTGGCTTGGTGCGCCGTCGATATCCCGGAAGTGGGGCAAAAGTTACTCGTCTTCCTTACCACGTTGGTGGTCGTTTCTGGAGTCGCGCTGTCCGCCGCTCTATTCGGCATTATGGTTGAGCCATTTTCCGCCCTGTCAGGAGCCACATTGGCTGCCGGAGCCGGGCTTTTTTATGCCAGTACGGAGCCTGGTCGGCGGAAAAGGGTGCTTCAAACCGTGCTGGGTAACCGGATCTCCCGTTCCTCCTTTCACCGGCTGTTGAATCGTCGTGACCCGATCGATTTTAAAGGAGTGAGCCGGGACGCCACGGTTCTCACATTCCGGATCTTGAGTTGCTCCGAAGCGCAGGACTCGATGTCGCCCTCGGACACGGTGGCCATGACCAATCTGTATCTCAGGAACATTGCGGACTTTTTACTCGAGCGGGGCGCCTATCTTGATGAGTCCAGTCCGGACTGCGTCCGGGTCTTTTTTGGCCTGCTGGAAGAAGACGAACGGCATGCTGAATACGCCTGCCGCGCCGCATTGGAATTGGGGTTGCGCTTGCGCAACCTCGATACTGAATGTGAGAACAGGTATTTCCGCCGATTGCATCACGGCGTGGCCGTTTGTTCCGGTAGGATCACGATGGGGATTTATGGCTCTCCGCGGCACTTTTTCCTCAGTGCGATCGGGGGGGAAATCGACTATTGCCGCAGGTTGTCCCGTGCCAACTTGATCTACCAATCCCAGGTGATCATTGGGGCCAGCACTTATGCCCGCGCATCAGAGTTGCTTGAAATTCGACCGTTGGAAATGTTTTACGACCCCGACGTGCACCAAATGACCGAAATTTATGAATTGTTGGCTCTTGCAGGCGGATTGGGGAGCCTCCAAAAGGTGCGGCGCGATGCCTTCTGGGAAGGCGTCATCCATTACCGGGCAGGACGGTATGAGGAAGCCATTGAAAGGTTTGTCGTTTCCAAGCCCCCCGATGTGGCCGATCCTCCCGTGAGCTACTTTCTGGAGCAGGCTCAGAACCGACTCGGGCGGGTGGCCCGCGGGCTTCCCTCTGATGACAGCGATCTTGTCACCAAGGGACATGCCAGATTGTTGGGCAGTTTGTGATCGGTAACAGTCATGGCTCAGATCGAATATCCCACCCCGCTGCTTCAACTCATTGCCCAACTGAAGCGTCTGCCGGGCATCGGAGCACGCAGCGCCGAGCGGATCGGGGTTTGGCTTTTGCAACGCGGTCCCGAATTCATGGATCCTTTCGCGGCGACAGTGCAACAGGCCGGTTCTGAAGTTGCGGAATGTTCTGTGTGTGGATTTTTCCGAACCAAAGATCTCTGCCTGATCTGCGAAGGGTCTGGGCGGGAGGATTCCTTGCTGTGCGTCGTGGAGCAGCCCGCCGACATTCTGCCACTCGAGCGGAGCGGAGGATACAAAGGCCACTACCACACCCTGCGCGGGAGAATTTCACCATTGGACAATGTCGGTCCGGAAGATCTTCGTATTGGCGAACTGTCGAAAAGGGTGCGAGAAGGGATTTTTTCAGAAGTCATTCTCGCTCTCAGTGCGGATGTCGAGGGGGAGGCGACCGCAAATTACCTCACGGAAATCCTGCGTGATGCAGGGGGGGCTTCTTTGAGAGTGACTCGCTTGGCGAGAGGTATCCCCGTGGGCGGCGGATTAGAATCGGCTGATGAACTGACCCTGTGCCGGGCCTTGGAAGGTCGGAGTTTGATGCAGTAACAGACTGTCCGGTCATTCGAGCGACAACTCCAATTGGTCTTCGCGCTCCAAGGACCATGCTTCCCACCCTTCCCGGCGGAGGTCTGCGGCAAATTCGCGGGTGTGGCCATGGACCGTATAAATCCGGCGGGGACGGACCGTTTGAACCGTTTCCCAGAGTTCCGGATAATCGGCGTGGTCACTGAGGGGAAACATGGCATCCACTCGGTAGCGAAACCGGGCGCTTTTCTCCAAAGCCCACCCTGAGAGCATGGCTGATCGGGTTTTTCCTGTCCAGCTGCCCAATTTTAGATCCCTGATAGATTGGGGTGGAAAGACGAGGACGTGGTCTTGTGCCGAGTTCGCGTCAAAAGGTCGACATTCAGGCATGCCAGGAAGCACCTGAAGCAGGGGCATCAATTTCAGAATGGAATCATGGCACATCACAGGATGTCTTCCCTGATGGAGGATTGCCAGGATTTCCTGGGCTTTGCCAAGCGAATAGCCCAAAAGTAGCGGGAGGCGCCCTTCTGCGAACGTTTCTTCCACAAATTGAAGCACGGATTCGATGGTTGTTTGTAGGGGAGGAAAAACATACCGTGGAAGCCCAAAGGTGGTTTCCATGATCAGCGTGTCCGCCGGCATCAATTCACAAGGTTCTGCCGTGAGGCCGGTTCTCAGCTTGTAGTCCCCGGTATAGAGCAATGTTGCTCCGTCGCTCAGCCGGGTCAGATGCAACATGGCTGAGCCGACGATGTGACCGGCTGGCAACAAGCGAATTTCCCAACCCTTTTTCCATGGCACGGGGGTCCTCCAAGGCAGGGCGCGAACTTCCTGGTCTCCCGTTTTCGAAGTGCCATACCGCACCCTGATCAAATCGACAGTAAGGGCAGAGCACAAAGAAAGCCGATTCCTTGCCACGTGGTCGGCGTGGGCATGGGAGATGAAGGCTCGTTCCGCTTTGCTGCTGGGATCGAGCCAAAGATCTGCCTCTGGAAGGAACAATCCCTGACGGGGGCGGTGAACAACCTCAATCATCTCGGGGGGAAGCGAATTCTTCCGACATGATAGCGTGTCCGATCTTGCCTGTCCGGGGGATTTCCAAAAAATGCCCCTTTTCAAATGGCATTTTGGGCCGCCCTATCGGCGATGCCTTGAGGCTGTTCTCCTCCCGATTTTCAGGATCTTTGAAAGAAACCGGGCAAGGGACCGGTCATTGATTTGCTCCAGCTGCCGGAGCAGGTGTTGCGGGTGCAGCAGCGGCGGGAGGCGTGGCCGGTGCCGCGGGAGGGGTGACAGGCTTGGCGGGAGCCGTGGCCGGTGCCGCGGGAGGGGTGACAGGCTTGGCGGGAGGCGTGGCCGGTGCCGCGGGAGGGGTGACAGGCTTGGCGGGAGCCGTGGCCGGCGCCGCAGGAGGGGTGACAGGCTTGGCGGGAGGCGTGGCCGGTGCCGCGGGAGGGGTGGGACTGTCGGGGACGATTTTAACCGGTCCGGTGCCCGGCGCTACTGATGCGGGTTCCTCTTTTGGCGGAGCCACTCGGGGCACTTCCCGTTGTTTGGCGGTTGCGATGCGTTCAACAACCATGTCGGCATAGGCACCGCCGGCAAAGCGTTTCATCACAGAATCGTACCGCGCGATGGCATCGGCTTCAGCGACAGCGGCTTCTTCCGGCTTGCCAGCCTTGCTCAAACTCGCCGCTTTGGCCGCCAACAGGTCGGCGTGGTGAATTTCCACCAAGGGGACCACTTCCGAAGTGGGGTCGGACTTGATGGCTTTTTGGAAAAAATCGGCAGCTTTGTCATGATCCTCCGCTGCAAAAGCAAGCATTCCCAAGGCATCGTAGCCTTGGGGAAGGCGGGGATGATTTTTGTAACCATCGACAAAAGTCAGCAAGGTGGCTCGGGCGTCCTCGGTTTTGCCGGTGGTCATGAGAAGTTCGGCCTTGCTAAGCAAAGCATTGCCAGCGGCCAGGCTGCCCGCATGGTTTTTGATCACTTCTTCGTATTTTTCAACCGTGTTGCTTTGTGCCGCCTTTGAATATGCTTTGCCGGACTCAAGCAGGGCCTCGTTGGTCAGTTGGTTGAAAATGATGGCTCCGCCAAGGATCCCCAATCCTCCGACGAACCCCAGGATGATCCACTTTTTGTGTCGCTCCAAAGATTCAATCACGCCCGAAGCTTCTGGGGAGGGCCTTTGATCAAGCAGATGGGAAACGGGGGTGTTTTGGGGGGTGGGCGCTTTGTGAGCCATAAATGGGGAAGCTGGGATACGAATCGTGAGGGCAACGCCGCCGCACGGGACGGCTGAAAAATGGATCAATAACAGGTTCAGGTGGTCAGGGCCGCCCGTGCTTCATCCGCCAGCGCAGTGCTGAGGTAGCGTTCCCCGGTTGAGCAGGCGATCGTGACGATCACTTTGCCTTTGTTCTCGGGACGTTTGGCGATTTCCAAAGCTGCCCAGACATTGGCTCCGGTGCTGATGCCTCCGAAGATGCCTTCTTCCTTGGCCAGGCGCCGAGCCATGGCGAAAGCATCGTCGTTACTTACTTTGATGCATTCCATGATTTGGGGATCGCCCGAACCGGGTGCCTGAAGATGGAGATTGTCTGGAATGAATCCGGCTCCGGTGCCTTGAATTTTATGTGGTCCCGGTTTGATTTCATCTCCGGCCAGAGTCTGGGAAATCACCGGGGAATCCTGGGGTTCGACAACGATGACCTGAACCGAAGGTTTTCGGGCCTTAAGCACTTCAACACAGCCGGTGGCGGTTCCCCCGGTGCCCACCGCTGCCACCACAATGTCGACCGTTCCCTGGGTGTCCCGCCAGATTTCCTCGGCGGTGGTTTTCCGATGAATGTCCGGGTTCGCGGGATTTTGGAACTGTTGGGGAATCCAGGAATGAGGGGTGTTGGCAGCGATCTCTTCAGCCTTTGCGATGGCGCCTTTCATTCCTTTGGCTCCTTCCGTCAGGACCAATTCAGCTCCGAGCATGGCCAGAAGCGTGCGCCGCTCGACGCTCATGGTTTCGGGCATGGTCAGAATCAAGCGGTAGCCTTTCGCGGCACAGACAAAGGCCAAGGCAATCCCGGTGTTTCCGCTGGTCGGTTCAATGATGACGGTGTCTTTCGTAAGGATACCGCGCTGCTCGGCGTCCTCCACCATAGCCATTCCGATTCGATCTTTGACACTCCCCAGAGGATTGAAAAATTCGCATTTGACGGCAACTGTGGCGTCAATTCCCGCAGAAACCCGATTCAGGCGCACCAGAGGGGTGTTGCCGACGGTTTCAATAATATTGTTGTAAATCTTTCCGTGCATGTTTCAGGAGGGCTGATATACCAGAGAATAATTGCCAATTACCCGAAACCGAATAGGCCACGATGTCGCCGGATGCAAAGCGATTTTGGCCTTTTTGGAGCAAAATCAAGCCGTGAGACAAAACTTGTGACTTGCGCGGAACGAATCCCTCTCCTAAAGCATCAACAAATCCCCCAAAATACCCAGACTATGTCCGATTTGCTTGCGCCAGACGAACTCGCCCCTTACATGAAAAAAGTCCCCGAGTGGGAAGTGGAGGGCAATGCAATCACCAGAACCATCGAATTCGATGAGTTCATGGAAGGTATCGATTTTGTGGACGGGGTCGCCGAGATCGCCGAGGAAATCCAACATCATCCGGAAATCGATATCCGCTGGTGCACCGTGACGCTGCGTCTCACCACCCATGATCAGGGCGGCCTCACGCAGGCTGATTTCGATTTGGCCCAGCGGATCGACAATCTTCTTGATTGAACCATCCCTCCATGGGACGTGGGGAGCTCATGGTTTGACCAGGGATTCTGTTGCCAGAAGGGCCTTCAGGCGAGTGCTGTAAATGGTCGGATCGCTGACCGTCCCGCTGGTAGGAAGTGGGCGACCGACCAAAATGCCCATGTGGTATTTGAATTTGTTGAGATATTCCGATAGGGAGTCATCGATCACGACTTTGTGGTAGTGCGTTGAGGCATGCATGAAGCGGAGCACTCCATCAGAGGTTCGGACCGCCAGACCCACATGGGAGCAGAATCCTCCTTGTTGGTTGGTGACGATCGCAATGATGTCCCCATTCTGGAGTTTTGATTCCAGACTTTTTACGGCCGATTTTGGAATGTAATTGACCGGCAGATTGGAAAGCTCCTTTTCCAAAGCCGCCATTGGGGGCCTCAATGAGGGGGTTTCGCGCAGGTAGCGGTAACTTTTCCACAGAACGGTCATTTCCTGGAGCTTGCGTCCTTTGACACGTTTGGTGGAGCCCAGTTCACCGGTGACATTGGCGATCGTTCCGCGCGCTGAGTTGTCAAAAAACCATTCTGCCAGGTAATGCAGGCGTTCCAGATAACTGCCGGTGCATTTCCCTCCGCGGTAGCGCGTCAGTAGGATTTGGTTGAGCAAATCCTGCGGTTGATAGTCCGGCCCTCCAGACTCCAGCATCCGGGCCAGTCCGAGTGAGATTTCAAAGAAGCTCCAGCAATCCAAGCCCTCCAAGTTTGCGGAAGGAGACTCAATGTGGTCGTCGATTTCCAGGGTGAACCCCTTGTAAGGAGTCCCCCTCAATTCCTTGGCGCAGGCAATCAAACGCTCTCCGATGGGCTTCTCACGCCAGTTTTCCTTCCGTGCCTTTTCGACAATGGCTTGGAATTTTTTTTCACCCTTGAAGGTCGTGCCAAGGGGGAGCGGGTAGCCCGACTCTCCGCCAAAAAGCAGCCCGGTGAACAGGGTCACCCCCATCACGCAAAGCAAATACCATGGGGAGAGCTGTTTCATCGAGGACTGCGCTCAGTGACTGTTGGCGGCTCCGACGACTCCCGCAATCAGCATGATGATAAAGAACAAGGCGTAGAGCCCGAGCATCACCAACAGGAAAATACCCCGTGTTTTGTAGGCGGACCCCAGCTTTTCCATGGCTTCCGTGAATCGGGCTGTGTCACCGGTGGTTTGAGCGGCTTGGGCCAGCTCGACCGATTTCAGCAAGGCCAGCGACGCCAGTAGCAAAGGGATCCCGATGAGGAGAAGGCAATAAGGGACCGCGGCGATCAGGGTCAGGATGGCTTCAAATTTGATCCACCCTTTGTTTTTCAGGAAAGCAGCGATGGCCTGATCCTCGCTCCCTTGCCCCAATTGGCCTGAGTAAGGGGTGGCGTAAGGATTTAAAGAAAGATCGGGGGACGCGTTCGGCGAATTTTGACCCCCGAAGAGCTCTGGTCTGACCTGCCCCAGGGGTTTCCAATCTGACATGGATTCGTTCCACACCAAAGTTGCCTGATTGAGGAGGTTTGACTGAACCATGGAGTCAGTCTGGGCGTCATCAAATGGCACCTGGTTGCGGGAGGCATCAGCATAAAACCATTGCATCGTGGGAGTTGTGTGGGTTGGTTGGTGGAAATCCGACGTTCCGGAGATCTCTCCGGCCAGTCTACTGCCTTTGTTGACCGGAAATCTGAAGTGTTCTTTCCAGAATGACCAGAGAAAAATGTCACATAAAGGGGAATCTTAGGCAATCAAAATGGGAAGAAAGTAAATTCCCTCCCAGCGTCCTCTGTAACAGATTGGATTCTTCAAATCATCCTCCAATGTCCGCCGCCCACAAAGCGCCCGAATTTTCGATAGTTGTCGAAGCCTCCATGGATGAACCGCTCGATCCCACCGACCCGGTGCAGTTTTCCCAGTTGGTGAGGCTGCACCATCGCGAGTTGCTGGTTTATGCAAGGGCTTTGTGTCGGGACGAGCATACTGCCCGGGACATCGTCCAAGATTCATTTGTGGTGGCCTATGACAAAGTGCGGGCTTTTGATGTGACCCGAGATTTCGGCGCCTGGATGCGGGGCATCGTCCGGAACAAATGGCGGGAATGGGTCCGGTCAAACCGCTTTGTGGAACTGCCCGATGTGGAGTTGGCCAGCATCGACCGTGACGTTGCCCATTGGCAGGAATCCCACCTCCAAGGCCGTGGACTGGTTTTCGAGGCCCTGGCCCTGTGCAAGTCGCTTTTGCCTGAGCGTCTTCGTCAAGCCATTGATGCCTTTTATTACCGCGAGGATCGGGGGGACGAAGCCGCCGAGCAACTGGGGGTGGCTCCCTCCGCTTTGCGGAAACGGTTGCAGCGGGCCCGCGAACTTTTGAGGGATTGCGTCGAACGAAAAATGGCTCCTCCGGCCAACCCATGATTTTTGAAGTTTCTCCTACCTGCCACCACCATGAACCAGTCAAAAGACGTGTCTCCCCAATCGCCCAATCGATTGCTGGAGGCATTGATTGAAGAAGATGCCCGACTTGGCAAAAGAGATGATGCCCTGCTTCTGGCAGCGATCGACTTGGCCATTCATCGGCGTCATCCTTCTTATCCAGTGGTTCTTTCCAGATGGCAAAAAAACCGGTCCTGGCTTCTGTCGGCCGCCGCTGTTCTGGTGATTTCGGCTGTTTCCATCTGGGGACTGCGGGTGGCAGTCTTTTCCCATTCCTCAGTGAGGGACTCCGGTCTGATTGTTAGCCTTCTGCCCGGCGAAGTCCTCCCACAGACTGCCGGAGGCGGGGCTTCGTTGCCTCGGTTGCCGAAGCGCACGGGGGATCCCCGATTGGCGCTGGAGCCGATCGGTCCCGAGAACATCCGCCTGCCCATTCCAAAGATGGAGTCGGGGAAATCTTCGGTGAATGCCCCTGAATGGATTGCCGGCGATCCATCGTTCGGCAAGCACCAGACAATGGTCGAGCAGCCCGAAGTCACTTCGCTGGCGGGATCGTCGAGTCCCCTCGCTCCAGACCTTTGGCTTTCGCCCGCCCAAAAAGCGGACGCCATGTTTCCCTTGCAAGCCGAGACCGGTTCCTGGGATCGCTTGGCCAATCACCTGCTTTCTGGAGCCCCGCTGGCACCAAGCACGGTCCACGCGGATGAGTTGGTGAATGCCATGACCTATGCGTTTCCTTCTCCGGAACCCTCGGAAGCCTTTTCGATCACCGCTGAAATCGCCTCCTGTCCTTGGGAGGAAAATCATCGATTGCTCATGGTCGGGATTCGCGGACAGAATGACTCCTCCCATGTGCCGGGGGATCTGACGATCCGGATTCGTTTCGACGCTGGCAAAGTTGCCCGCTACCGCATGATCGGTCAGACCGTTGCCAATTCCGATGAAATTCAGGACTTGGCTCGGAAGGGAGGGGCTGTGCGTCGGCAAATGGTGGCGCTGTATGAGTTCGCCGGGGTCGAAGCTTCCTCCTTCCAATTGCCCGACGGTGAACAGGCTGTGGCCACGGTGCTCCTGGATTACCCCTTGCCGGGAAATCCGGCTGGGAGGGCCGCTATTTCTGTGCCGGTCAATGACAATGGCATTTCCTGGACTCAATCGAGCTCCGATTTTCGGACGGCCGGATCAGCAGCCTGGCTGGCAGCCTTTGTCAGAGGCGATCGCGAGTCGCGTGTTCCCGCGGCGCGGGAAAGACTTTCGGATTTGTCCCGGGGATTGAGCAAGTCAGCAAACCTTCCGCGGCTTGTTCAACTTGAAAAAATGGTGGCAAAAGTCATCGCTTTGCCCTAAAGGAAATCCGACCCCGGCCAGCGTGCCCAAGTCTCTCCTTTGGATGTAAGGGAGAGCTTCTCCTTGATTTTACCGCAGTTTCCTGCAAGCGGGATTGATGAAATGGAGTATGGTGTCCGCTCCTTGCGTCGGGTCCAAGTGGCTCCGGCGCCTTCTTCTCCAGACATAATATGCTCACTATTAAGAAACTTGCCAAATCCTACGGAGGACAGGCGCTCTTCACTGATGCCAATATCCAAGTGAATGGAGGAGATCGGGTGGCTTTGGTGGGTCAAAACGGCTCCGGCAAATCGACCATTTTCAATATCATCCTCAAGCGCGAGGAACAAGATGCTGGAACCGTGCAGCGTGATGAATGGACGACTTTGGGCTATCTTCCCCAGCAAAGTGAAGCGGTGGGCGACGAGACGGTGTTGGATGTCGCCACGGGCAGGGCAGGGGAATTGGAAGCCCTCTCGGCCCGGTTGGGTCTGCTGGAAGAAGAAGGTCGTTACGATGACCCGGAATATTTCGAAACGCAGGCCAAATACGATGTCCTGTCGGATCCGGCGTTGGAGGCCAAGGCCAAAAAGATGCTCCGAGGGCTTGGATATAAAGAGGCGGACTTTGACCGCCCGGTTCGTGAAATGAGCGGCGGTTGGATCATGCGGGCTCACTTGGCGAGATTGCTGGCCATGGAGCCCGACTTGCTCATGCTCGACGAGCCCACCAACCACCTTGATTTGCAAGCCCTCCTGTGGTTTCAGGAATACCTCAAGAACTACTCTGGTGCGATCCTTCTCATCTCCCATGATCGCGAGTTCATGGATTATTTCATCAACAAGGTATATAACATTGAGCACCAGAAGGTGACCTTTTACAAAGGCAACTACAGTTCCTTCCTTGTCCAGCAGGAAGAGAACTTCCACCGGCAGATGGCGGCTTACAAAAACCAGCAGAAAGAAATCAAGGCGCTCCAGGATTTTGCGAACCGCTTTCTTTCGGTGGCGTCCAAAGCTTCCCAGGCTCAAAGCAAGCTCCGGCAAATTGAGAAAATGGAGTTGATCGAGAAGCCGATGCTTCCGAAAAAGCCCTTTCGGTTTCAACTTCCCCAGCCTGTCCGTTCGGGGCAGCGCGTCATTTCCCTGGAAAATATCCACATGGCGTATGGAGATCTCACTGTCTATCAAGGGGTTGATCTCATCGTGGAGCGGGGAGAACGGACCGCGCTGGTCGGACCCAACGGATCCGGCAAATCCACGCTCCTGAAAATTCTGGCGGGAGTTCTCGAATTCCAAAAAGGCACCCGTGACTTGGGTCACAATGCCCGGATCGGCTATTTCAGCCAGCATCGTTCGGAGACTCTGGACCCGGAGAAAACGGTTCTCGAGGAAGTTTTTGCCGCCGCTCCCGAAATCAAGGAGGAGCTGGCCCGGGGAATTCTGGGAACGTTCCTGTTCCGCAAAGAAAGTGTCTTCAAGAAAACGGCGGTGCTCAGTGGAGGGGAAAAAAGCCGGCTCAACCTGGTCAAGTTCCTCGTGGATCCGCCGAATCTCCTTCTAATGGATGAACCCACGACCCACTTGGACATTCTCAGCGTGGAATCGCTCATCCTCGCTCTCGAGAAATACGAAGGAACGCTCGTCTTCATTTCCCATGATGTTCATTTCATCCGGAAACTCTCGACGAAGGTGCTTCACATCACCAATGGCCGGATCAACTCGTATCCCGGAGGGTACGACTATTATCTGGAAAAAACCGGCGGATTGCTCAACGAGCGAGAGGCCATCACGGCGGGCTGAAGTCAGCGTCCGGCCGCCAAGCCTGGGATTCTGGGGTCATGGGCCGCGGTGAATCTGCCGGTCACAGGATCAAATTGGACACCTTGGGAGACCCCCAGGTGGTCACTCATTTCGAGGGTGTGACCTTTGGCCTGCAACAGGGCGACGATGTCAGCGGGCATGGTCTTTTCGCACCGCACCACATCCGGACGCCATTGGTGGTGTAGCCGGGGGGCGGCGAGGGCATCCTGGATGCCCATCCTTTCGTCGATGACGTGGAGGAGCGCTTGGGTGACCTGGGTGATGATGGTCGGACCCCCCGCGGCTCCGAGGCTGAGGAAGGGTTTTCCGTCCCGCAGCACCAGCGTGGGACTCATGCTGGAAAGGGGGCGTTTGCCGGGGGCCACGGCGTTTGCTTCTCCTGAAACCAAACGGAACGCATTTGGAGTTCCCGGTTGTGCGGAAAAATCATCCATTTCATTGTTCAACAAAAGACCGGTCCCCGGGATGACCACTTTGGATCCAAACGAGGTGTTGATCGTGCTGGTCATGGCAACCCAGGTACCTTCGGCGTCAGCCGCGGACACATGAGTGGTGTGTTTTTCGAACCAATCGGTATCCGCCAAGGGAGGTTGTCCGGGCAAGTCCACCGGGGTAGATTTGGCGGGGTCGATTTTTTCGGACAAGGAACGGATATAGGCAGGATCGATCAGTCCCTGGGGCACGTGAACAAAATCGGGATCTCCCAACCAATGGGACCGGTCGGCAAAAGCCAATTTCATGGCTTCGACGGTCAGGTGGGCGCGCTCGGCAGGGGGGGATTGGCCCAGATCAAAGGTGTCCAGCATGGACAAGATCTGTGAGACGTGGACACCTCCGGAACTGGGGGGAGGAAATCCCACGATCTCGCAGCCCCGGTACTGCGAAAGGATGGGCTGTCTTTCCCTGGGTTCATAGGCAGCGAAATCCGACGCCGTCAGGAGCCCCCCATGGGCCTTCATCCAGCTTTCTGTCAACGCAGCGGTGCGGCCTTTGTAGAATGCGTCGCTGCCTTCCTTGGCGATTTCTC
This sequence comes from Akkermansiaceae bacterium, assembly GCA_024233005.1. Classification (GTDB taxonomy): domain Bacteria; phylum Verrucomicrobiota; class Verrucomicrobiia; order Verrucomicrobiales; family DEV007; genus JACKQE01. The sequence goes on from JACKQE010000014.1 coordinate 123,290, forward strand.
GAAGGGTCGCAGCCAAATCTGGTTGCCGAAGAAGTTCTCCCTCTTGGTAGGGGCTTGCATCGGATTTCAAAAAGACCGCTCGGGATCCCTCAAACTGCGCCAAGGTGGATGCTGTGGCGGCCAATTTGTCGGCAAATACAGCGTCGATTGGGAAACCGGCTTCCGCCAGTTGGGCGGCGGGTCCCACGATCTGGGCAAGGCTTAGTCGGCCCCATTTCTTCAAGGCCAAACTCCATGCCGCGAGAGAACCGGGGACCCCACAGGCAAGGGGGCCGGTCCGGCTCAATTCGGGGACGGCGGTGCCGTCGCGGACGAACATGTCCCGGGTCGCTCCTGCGGGAGCCGTTTCCCGGCCATCGATTGCCGAGAGTGTTCCGTCAGGAGTCCGGATCAGGAGGAAGCATCCTCCACCCAGACCCGAGTTGTGGCTGTCCACCACCGCCAGTGTGACGGCGGCGGCAATGGCGGCATCCACCGCATTACCGCCCGCTTCGAAGGCCTTGATGCCAGCCTGTGTGGCCAAAGGGTTCACCGTGGCCAAAGCCGAGCGCTTCCAGACCTCTGACGTTCCCGTTGCGGGGGCCTGCGCCTGCAGATGGGAGATCCCACTCAGGAAAAGAACCGCTCCAAAGAAGCGGAAGGCCCACGGATTCGTCATGCTCTCTTTATAGCGGATCCCCAGCTGTCAGGCAAGATAGCTTGTCCCCGACCTGCGAGCCAGGGGAACCGGGTTGCCTCCTTGGCAAACTTGTTGGAGTTTTATTTCAAGGGAGATCGCGGATTCGTGCGAGTGAAGCTTTCTTTTTAGGGGAGTTTGCCAAAAGCCAGAGAGGATCGAGTGACGGGCCCTATTTCCGCCATCGCAAAAACTGAGGCACTCCGTGATCCGGGTGCCATGAATCGAGGGAGCGGAGTTCCACCCGCATGCCGTGGTGATAGAGCCGGGAGTCAACCCATCCGCTGGGCTGGGGACGTTCGAAGACATAGGCGGTGGTTGGCAGATTCACCACATAGAGCCCTTCGCGCGTTTGGGAAATGCCCCAGCGGTGGGTGTGGCCGTGGAAATAGGCCTTCACTTGACGTTGCGACGTGAGAAGGTTGAACAGGGCTCCCGAGTCTTTGAGTCCTCCACCCGGCCCCGGAGGGACTCCCTTCCCTCCAACAGGTTGCAGATGATGGTGGGCCATCACAATGGCCGGTTTGTCTTTGTGCCGATCGAGCATGGCGGCAAGCCAGATCAGTTGATCTTCTCCGATCCTGCCGGAGACCAAGCGACCCGTCTCCAGGGAATCCAAGAAGAACCAATTGGCCTCTTCCGCCGGCAGAAAGGATGTTCGTTTTCCCGGGACCAGCGACGATTCAGCTCCGGCACACCCGCAGGCCCGGCTCAAGGAATCTCGGTCATCGTGGTTGCCCAGGAGAAGATGAAGTCCGCGTCGGCTTTCGATGAGGGGATCGACCAACTCCGAGAAATTGGCATAGTCCTGCCCCTTTCCGAAGAGATGGGCACAATCTCCGTTGACGATGACACCGGCATCTCCACCATCGCGATCAACAATCTCGGCGATGACTTTTCGGGCATTGGCTGCCATGCAGACCCCATGGCGCCTTTCGCCGAGGTCACCCGCGATGTGGGTGTCTGAAAGCAACGCCCAAGAGGATCCTCCCAAGGAGGCCGCCCCTGCCCCTTCCGGCAAGGCCACCGGGGACAGCAACCCGGCAACGCCAGAAAGGAAGTTCCGACGATTCATTAAATTTAAATGTAAAGGCATCCTGAATGTTAAAATATTCAATACTGGTTCAACACTCCTGTTTGGTGGCATTCTCGTGACACGGTCATCCACTTTCGGAGGCATGGCCCCGCCTGTTTTCAGACCCGGGAAATGCAGGTCCCGCCACCGGAGGCACCGATGGAGACGGGGACTCACCGGCAACCTTCAGCAACCCAGAACCTTGCGAGGTTTCGCCCCCGGCGATGCCCACTGAGCTTCCGGCTATCGATGCCTGTTACCTCGTGGAATCAAAGGCCAACGCTCCCTGTCATGGTAACCGAAAGTCTCCGGAACGTCAGGCCAAGGAGGCTGGGGACCAAAAGATCAAGGAGTTTTGGCCACGGCCGGACGTTCCACTTTGAGGAGGACGGGAGGAGAAACCTGACCGCCATCGGCCGACGCCTTGATGAAAAACAAGCGTTCCGAAGCGGGGAGCCATTTCGCGGCCGTGATGAAGAACTGCCGTTCGGTTTGATCCTCGACAATGAGAAGTCCGTTCAGCCCGATGTTGTCCACATAGGACCCGTGGGGGAGGTTCCTCCCCGCGTCTTCTTTGCCCAGCTCGATGCGTTCTTTGAAATCCAACCGCTCGGCCTGAACCTTTGCCGTGATGGTTTGACCCGGTTGGATGGTCAAGGTCAGATGTTTTCCCGGAGGGGTCACCGGAGCCCCGGACTGACCGTCGGGAAATACTGCGATGCGAAGTTTGGCCGGCGGTCCCAACTTGAACTCTCCAAGCGCTCCTGACAGTTCATGGCGCAGTGCCTGTCCGGTTTCCGAGCGGCCAGTGAGCAGCAGTTTGACGGACTGGGTTTGGGCCGCGGTCGGAGCTTTGGCATCGCGGGAAGCATACACCGCCCCCAGCGCGGAAAACTGTCCGGCTTCGATCACGATCGGACTGGTGGCGCTGAATCCCGGCGGCAGGCCCATGATTTCAGCGGTGATTTCACCGCTGAACCCATCCAGTCTTTGGGCGGAAAGGCTGAACTCCCGGCCGCTACCGGGAGAGATGGACGCACCGCCGCCGCCCACTGTCACTGAGAAATCGGGCTGTTGGGGACGCAGGCTCAGTTCATAGTGAAACGCAGGGCCCCCGAAACCACGAACATCGGTGACGGTGGCGAGATAGTCCCCATCGGCCGGAACGGTGAAAATCAGTTGGGAATCTTGGCCCAATCTCCGGGTCGGCTCGTCATCGTTTTCCAGGTAGAGCGTGAAAACAGGCAGACCGTTGGGCGTGGGAACAGATCCGGCCGGAAGAGGGCGGACGATGTAGCAGGGGGCTCCTAGAGCGTGGGCCTGCGCGGTGGTCCCGAAATAAGTGTGACGTGACCCCATGCCCGGGTAGACTTTAAATCCGGAATCTGGCCCCCGGGGGTACATCCAGAGCTTCACGACCTCTCCATTGGCATAGAGGTATTGATTGAGATCCATCTCCATCCAGTTCTGGACCCGGAAATCTTCGGGAGTGGTGGAGTCCTTTCCCCGGAAGGTGAACCACGAATCCCGAACGGCTTGTAAGACGACCTGTTGGATCGGCTCACCCTTGACGTTCAAAATGGCCACCTTGGTATCTGCCGGCGATTTGTCCCGGGCTGCTTTGGTTTCGAGAACCCAGGCTTGACCGGCTTTGGCGGTGAAACGATAGAAATCGATGTCCCCAGACGTTGCCAGTCGTCCTTTGACAGCAAAGGGTGCGGTGACCACTTGAGCAGTTTGCGCGGCGTCATTGGGTTCCCTTTCCTGGATCACCGGGTGGGGAGACAGGTCTTGTGGAAGGGCAGCGGTTGTGGTGGGCTGGGATCCTTCCTGGTTGTTTCCCCGAGAGGTACTGGCAGCCGGAAAGTGCCCTCTTTCCAGGGATCCATCCAAGCGGCCCATCAGGCAGGATTCCCCCTTCGCGGGAGCGAGCGCGGCAACCACATCGGATTGTCCGGGTTCGGTATGCAGCAGGGAAACGTCCGGCAGACTCCAGGCTTTCACGGTCCGGTCGGCGGAGGACGAGAAAAGGACTCGTCCGTCCCGGGAGAGGGCCAGTCGCACGATTTCGTTCTCATGGGCAAACCTTGCCTCGACGAGGGGATTGATTTGGGCCTTGTCTTTGGAAACCCAATGCCAAATCCGGATTCGGTTGTCGGCCCCGGCAGCGATGATGGATTGTCCATCAGGAGTGAACAGGACACTGTTTTGGGCTCCCTGGGGTTGGTTGAGGGTGTCCAAACGCTCCCCGGAAGGCACTTTCCAGAGCTTCACCGTTTCATCAGCACTGGCACTGGCCAGCACTTTGCTGTCAGGACTGAAGGCAAGATCAAAAATGGCGCCATTGTGAACCTCAATGGATCGGGAAATTTTACCCGAGGATTTCTCCCTGAGAAGGATGCGGCGGTCATAGCCAGCGGTGGCGAGCCATTTGCCATCGGGAGAAATTTCCGCGTCATACAACATGTCGGCGTGTCCGTCGGCGTATTCGGCCACAAGTTTTCCGGACGCTTGGTCCCAAAGCAGGGCGACGCCCTTGAGTCCGGCGACGCCGGAAGCCGCGATCACTTGATTGCCATCCGGGGAAAAATGAGCCGAGGTTACCCGTCCCGGCAGGCCCTCAAAATGTCTGATTTCTTGTTGGTCGTTTGCCTGAAGCAGGGTAATCCGGTTCGACCTCGCCAGGAGCAGTCTTGTTCCGTCCGGTGAGGTTTCCAAGGACACGATGGCGGGGTCATTTCTTCCTGCCGGGGCATCATCCGGGAGTTTGAGCAGGGAAAGAATAGACACGTCCGGCGCGGTTGGACCTTTGGCTCCGGCATTGATCCACGCCTCGATCAGCGCAATGTCTGCCGCCGCAGGTTGGGGTTCCTTTTTGGGTGGCATGGCCGGCTTTTTTTCGTGGTGCAGGAGACGCACCATCAAACTGGCCCCGGCATCGCCGGGTTTGATGCAGGGGCCATTCTCGCCACCCTTCATCAGGGACGAAAACGTTTCGACAGAGAGATCTCCATCAAAGTCTTCGGTGTTGTGACAGCCCGCGCAATAGTCCCGAAGGAGCGGAGCGATGTCAGTGTGAAAATCGGGAGCGGCGGAAACCTTGCCGGCAACCAGCGCCAGCCCGAAGGTCAGGAGGGAAAAAGTGCGCATGCGATGGGAAAATCAGTGTTGAAAAAGGAACTCACGGCTGGTCATGAGTGCCCAAAAAAGGTCCTCCACGGCGGCCCGTTTTTCGGTGGGCGGGGCAGCGGCAAGGAGATCGACAAATCCTGTCATTTCATCCTCCGTTGGAGGACGGCTGAGGCACATCAAATAGGCTTGGCGGACCAAATTCGCTGGAGTCGAGTGGGTCTTGAGCAGATCTGTCACCTGTCCCATTTTTTGGGAGAGCTTGTCATTCAAGGCGTCACCATTCGCAAGGTGGAGCACTTGGATCATGCTGGGTTGACTGGACCGTTCGCACTCACAAGTGATGGCGCGCTCGTTTCTCCCGAAGGTTTTTAAAAAGTAGGAGGAAACGGCGGAGTCATACAGCTGCAGTGCCCGGGTCCCGGTCGGGTAATAGTCGGTCTTCTCTGTGCTCCCATCCTGGAGAGCAATTTTGTCGAACCGCCCCGGAACCTGGGTAACCGTGGCGATGGCATCGTGCAACACTTCAGCCATGATCCGGCGGGGATAATACCGGGAGAAATACTTGGTTTCCTTCTGGTTCTCCGGCAGTGCCTCGCTGGATCTGCGGTAGGTTTGACTGGTGAGGATGAGCCTCATCAACGCTTTCAAATCATAGTCTTGGTTCGCGAGATAAGCGCTCAAAGCCTGAAGCAGCGGTTCATTGCTGGCGGGGTTGGAAACCCTCAGATCATCCACCGGATTCACGATCCCGGCTCCAAAAAAGGCAGCCCAGACCCGGTTGGCGATGGATCTGGTGAAATAGGGGTTTTTCGGAGAGGTCAGCCATTGAGCGAGCACTTCGCGGCGGTCGCCGGTGTCATCGGCGGGGATGGGCTGGGCATCGAGTGGGGCCGGTGGTTGCGGTTTCCCTTTGCCGGGCTGAATCAGGTCGCCGACGGGCTCCACATAGAGCGTCCGGATGCCGTCTCCGTTCCTCGCGTCGCCCCCCCAGCCTTTGGCCCGGACGCGGGCGAAGAGGTTGGCGAAGGCGTAATACTGGTCGTTGGTCCATTTCTCGAGCGGGTGATTGTGACATTTGGCGCAATTGATCGACAGGCTGAGAAACGCCTGGCTGACGTTTTCTGCCATCGTTTCCGGATCCTGGTGGACTGCGTAAAAATTGGTCGCTCCCTCTTCAATGGAACCGCCTTTGGCGGTTAGAACTTCCTGCACCAATTCATCCCATGGCACATTGTCCCGGATCCGTTCCCGCAGCCATTGATAATAAGATTTCACCGCCTCCGGTCGGAGGAGTCGTCCATTGACGAGGAACAGGTCGGCCCAACGGTAGGTCCAATAGTCGACAAATTCCTCACGGGCGAGCAACTGATCAATCAGCCGCTCATCTTTGTCTGGACGAGTATCCTGTTGGAAGGCGATGGTCTCCGACGGAGTGGGGAGCACGCCGATCGTGTCCAGATAGACCCGGCGGATCCAATCCCCGTCACTGGCGGGAGGGGAGGGGCGAAGATGGAGCTGCTCCAGCTGGGAGAGCACGAGATCATCCACAAAGTGGCTCCGCTTCTCCTTGGCGAAAACTTCGGCGGGAATGTCCGCCGGGAAGGGGGAGATGACCCGGGCCATCACGATTTGGCTGGAAAACCAGGCCGTCACGGCGCCTTCCCCGTGACCGATGATTTCGACCTGACCGTTGGCGGGATCGACTTTGGCCACGGTTTCATCCGCAGAAGCGAACTTGGCCCATTTGGTGACATCCTCGACAGATCCATCGGAATAGTGGGCTTTGACTTGAAGTTGCAGCGTGGCGCCCTTGGTCACCGAGGATCGCGCTGGAATCACTTCCAATTGACTCAGGGTCGCATCTTGAGCGGAGGGACCCGGAGCCCCGCTCGCAATCCACTCCGCAAGAATGCGGTAATCTTCGGACCGCGGGTCGAGGCGCTTCCCGCCTTTGTGACGGGTTGCCGCGGTTGGCTTGGTCAGCAGGAGACTGGCGGCGGGTTGGGACAGATCTATGCGGCGCCCTTTGGTCTCCCGGGTGATATGATACCAATCAGCCGCAGGATCATAAGCATTCAAACTGAGACGGAACCCTCCTTTTCCCGCCAGCGCGCCGTGGCAACCGCCGGTGTTGCAGCCGGCTTTCGAGAGCACCGGCAGCACATGGTTGCGGAAGGACCATTCTGAAGGTTCAGCAGACCGTAGCCCGTTCGAAAGGACGAGGAGCGTCAGCCACGGCAGCAGGCAGGATAATTTTCTCATGTTGGAGGAAGGCAACCGGAGAGTCATCCGAAGAGTTCATGAATGGGTTCTTTGCCAAAATCGACCAAGGCAAACGGCCGGCCTGACGGCCCTGGCAAATGGGAGGTGTGGTCGAGCCCCAAACTGTGGAAAATGGTGGCAACAATGTCACCCGGTTCGACCGGCCGCTCGGCAGGGAATCCGCCATTGGGATCGCTTTTGCCGACGACTTGGCCTCCTTTGACCCCGCCCCCGGCGAAGGAGACCGTGAAACACTGGGGCCAGTGATCCCGCCCGCCGGCAGGGTTCACCTTGGGCGTGCGTCCAAACTCGCTCAGAGCGGAAACCAGCGTGTTGTCGAGCAGGCCGCGCTGGTGCAAATCCTCGATCAGGGCGGAATACCCCTGGTCATAGAGAGGCGCCACCACATTCTTCATTCCGTCAATGGAGGTGAATGGCTTGGAGCCGTGGATGTCCCAGGTCGTTTCACCGAAAACTGTGAGAAAGGTGTTGATCGTGATAAAGCGGACTCCGTTTTCCACCAACCGCCGGGCCAGAAGACAACTCTGGCCGAACCGGTTCATTCCGTAGCGTTCGCGAACCGCTTGCGGCTCCTTGGTGAGATCAAAGGCGGCGCGCGCTTGCGCACTGGTCATGAGCCGGAAGGCCGAATGAAAATTGTCATTGAGCAGCCGGGCGTCCTCGCTGGCTTCGAACGCCTTGACCGTGTTATCCACGATTTCCCGCATCCGCTGGCGGCGGTTCAGCCGCGCGGCGCCGATCAGATCCGGAGGCAGCAGATCCGGCACTTTGAAATCGGGTTTCGAAGGATCCGCCATGAGAGCAAAAGGATCGTGCGCTTTGCCGAGGAATCCGCCGGCCTGGCCGTTCGGTAGATTGCCCCCGCCGCGGCCCATCAATTCAGGGAGGACGACAAACGGAGGAAGGTCGGTTTTTCGCCCCATGAGGTAGCTTACCACGGAGCCGGCATGGGGAGATTGAATCCCTCCGGTGAAGCGCCGTCCGGTCTGCATCATTTGCCAGCCAGCGTCGTGCACGGCCGCGCCGTTGTGATGGCAGGATCGGACCAAGGCGAACTTGTCGGCGATGCTCGCGTGGTAGGGCAGGATTTCAGAAATGTCGATTTCGGGAGAAACAGTGCGGATGGCTTTGAAAGGTCCGCGGATCTCGCTCGGGGCATCCGGCTTCATGTCCCAGAGGTCCAGCTGGCTCGGCCCGCCCAGATTGAATATCATGATGCAGGCCTTTTCGTCGTTGCCAGGTTTGACGGCGCCCGCCTGTTTCGCTGCCAGATATTGCGGGAGCGAAAGTCCGATCGCACCCAAGGCACCGATCTGGAGGAACTCTCTTCGCGATTTTTGGGGGCCGCAGATCGGGGCCGGACCTTCTGTGAGGAAATCGAACATAGGAGTCGTTGGGTGGTAGGGGGTTCGCCTTCAGAGTAATCTCGCATTGGCCGCCCCGCCAGTCCGTGACAGCGTGCCCCAATCAGGCTTCACCGTAACGGATCTGTGATTGCTTTCTTGTATCGCGATTGAAAAAAATTGTATGATTCGATCATGTCAGGAAATGCAGGGACCCAATTTCAAACGGAATTTTTCCAGCGCAATCCGGCGCTTCAGCCAATTCTGGCCCTTTTGGAGAGCATTCCAGGTGCCTTCTTTTTCGTCAAGGATAGGGAAAGCCGCTATGTGAAGGCCAACGCGGGGACTCTCTCAACCTACGACCTCCGGCGCGAGGAGGACTTGGTGGGCCGCCGCGCCCACGATTTCTTCCCTCCGATCTTTGCCGATGCCTATGAAACAGAAGATCGTCAGGTCTTTGAAAGCGGAATCCCGATTCGCCACCGCATCTGGCTGGTTCCGCATATCCGAGGCACGCCGCGCTGGTTTGTCTCCAGCAAGGCGCCGTTGATCGACATTTCGGGGAAAATCATGGGACTCGTGGGCTTGATGCATCCCATCGCCACTCCTGAAGCTCAAAGGACCCATTTTGGGGAATTGCAGAGGGTCATCACGCATCTCGAAACGCGTTTCGGTGATCCCATTACCGCAGTGCAACTTGCCCGGGAGGCAGGCTTGTCTGTGCCCCAGTTCAACCGGCGGTTCCGCCAGTTGCTGCGCCTGTCCCCCATGCAGTATGTCGAGTCCCTCCGTGTTCAGGAAGCCCAGCGGAGGTTGGCGACCACGGATGAGTCCCTCGTCGAAATCGCCCTGGTGACGGGTTTCTGTGATCAAAGTCATTTCACCAAACGCTTCCGTCGGGCCGTGGGCATGACGCCGCTGGCCTACCGGAAGCGATTCCGGACCTGAGCGGGCCTTTGCTTGACATTCACCGGCAAGGGCGGGATCGAAGGAGTCATGGAAATTTCCCTTGCAACGCCGGCCCTGCTTTTTCCCACGGTATCGTTGTTGATGCTTGCCTACACCAACCGGTTTTTGGGGCTGGCAGGTATCATCCGCAAACTGCATGCAGCCCATCTTGAGGCTCCCAATCCGGGGTACGTCGCTCAAATTTCCAATATGAGGACCCGCGTCCGGCTTATCCGGGACATGCAGTTTTGTGGGGTCTTCTGCATGCTCCTTAGCACGGGGTGCATCTTTGCCATCTTTCTGGGAATGAATATCGTGGGGAATTATCTGTTTGGAGCCGCCCTGGTATTTTTGCTGTTGTCGATGCTGCTTTCATTGATTGAAATCGGCATGTCGGTGTCGGCCCTTGATCTGCATCTCCAGGATATTGAGCATCCCGCCAAGGCCGATGTGAAGTAGGAACGCTGCATCGCGTCGGAAGGAACGAAAGCATCCTGTCCCTACGCCGAAGGCGGCATCTCCCGTCGGGGTGTCTTTGAGCGGGGATTCTCACCGCCGTTGGCGGCTTCGGCGGTGGATTTACGGGAGGCGTCGTAGGCTTCAATAATGCTCTGCACGACGGGATGCCGGACGACATCCCGCGGGGCGAACCGATTGATGTGGATGCCGGGGATTTCACGGAGAATATCGAGAGCTTCAAAAAGGCCCGAACGTGCGGCGGGGCGGAGATCGACCTGCGAAGGATCGCCCGTCACGACGCAGCGGGAGCCTTCGCCAATCCGGGTCAGGAGCATGAACATTTGCTCCCGGGTGGCATTCTGCGCCTCATCCAGGATCACACAGGCGCGGTTGAGTGTTCGGCCCCGCATATAAGCGAGAGGGGCGATTTCGATGAGATTTTTCTCAACGAATTTTTGCGACTCGCCCGGTTCCAGCATGTCATAAAGCGCATCGTAAAGGGGGCGGAGGTAGGGGAGAACTTTTTCCTCCAAAGCACCAGGCAAAAATCCCAATGCTTCGCCAGCCTCAACGGCCGGTCTGGTCAGAACGATGCGATCCACCTCGCGGTTTTTGAGGAGATGAATGGCATGGGCCATTGCCAGATACGTCTTGCCGGTTCCTGCCGGGCCGATGCCGAAAACGACCACATTCTGCCGCAACGCCTTGAGGTATTCGATCTGACCGCGGCTGCGCGGCATCACCGCCTGCTTGGTCGCGGAGCCGAGCATTTTGAGATTTGAGACCGAGTCCAACGGATTGGATGTTTCTCCGGATACGACCGATTCGAGCGTCATCCGGAACGTCGGAGGCGAAATGGTGGTGCCTTCACGACGAAGGTTTTCCAAGCGTTCAAAGAGCTGGCGGCCACGGTTCACCGCAGGCAGGGGGCCGTCAAATCTCAGCCAATTGTCGCGGGTGGTCAGATGCAGGCCGAGGGTGTCTTCCGCCTGCTTGAGAAGACCGGGATCGTCGGCAAAAAGCGAGTGAAGAAACCAGGAGTTTTCAAATTCCTGGATGTGCTGGCATTCCATGCGAAGGGGGGGGATCGGGGAGGGCAGGATGGTGGAAAAAAGAGGAAAGTCGCCGGCTCCCTTCCTCAGCGGTAACCATAGACCATGGCCCAAGTTGCACCCGTCGGGGAACTTCCTTCGGTGGCGATCAACCGGATGGTGTAGGTCCCGGTCTTTTTGGGGAGGACGCGGACTCCTGCCGTGTCGCCTCGATTCAGTGATTCCACCGCGACGGAGGTGCCTTCGTCATTGAAGATTTCGACTTTGAGCTCGCCGGGCGGCAGGGTGGAGGAAGCCCAGAACCAGTATTCATTCCCGCGGTAGAGTTGCTGCCGCAAGAGCACAGGAGCCGAAGACTCGAAAACTCCCGAGAAAGGTTGGCGTCTCAAATCAAAGCCTTGTACCACATAGGGTTCGGCCACCTTCTGTACCATTTCCAACGGCTTCATGCCGGTATCGGCCCATGCCTGATGCGGCGTCAAGAAAACGGTCAGCAGACCAGCGAACCACCGCCACGCCTGAGCGACTCTGGTCTGGTGGGGAGCTGACTCAGGGCACGGATTTGGGCTCATGAGTCAAGTAAAACTCCTGCAGGACCTTTTCGCAAGCTCCGTGAACTTCAGAAACTTCCGCCGCGGTGAAGCCCTCATTGTCCGAGGCCGTCTGCATCAGGGACAGCAACTGGGAAAGGCCTTCCTGCAATCCATCCAATTCGGGCTTTGCATGGCCGGTGCGGGTCATGGCGGCGACATGGTTTTGGAAATGCTTCACCAATTCTGGTTGGTGAAGGATTTCGGCATGGTCCTGATTGTAATCCGCACTGATGAGTGCGGTCACGGCGTGGGTGCCCCTCAGCCAGCCGCCCAGACTCACCAATCCCCCCAACTCCTGATCCTTTAAAATGGCCAGTTGTTCCTTGACGGTTTGTTCCGTGAGGTCCAATTCCGCCCGGACTGCTTTCCAGTCGGCCTTTTCCGCGGCTTCCATGATGCCATTGGCGTGGGGAGTCACGGCGTTTTCCAGTCCGAGGGCACGGGCGATTTTCAGGGCTCTGCGGCCAACTTCCTGAATGGCCTCGGTCTTTTTGGCTTGGACGGCCAAAAATCCCTCGGCAACAATGCCCCCAAATGCCAGCGCGAGCTTGGTTCGGTCGGTGTTAGCCGGCAAGACTTGAAGCTGGATTTGTCCGGCCCAGTCAGGGGTGCCCAGTTTGTCGAGGACCGCGAATATTTCGGGAGGGGAGGGGACCACCACTTCGGAGACCACTGTGAAGGGCGCAGGCAGGGCTGTAGAGTTCTTTGGAAGCGGGACCTCTTGCCCGAAAAGTGGGGCCAACCATGACAAGCCCCACAAAATGCTGGTCAACATGGGGAATCGGAGCAGGGACATGTGGGGGATTCGAGAGACTTGGGACTTTCGCTTGCGTTCAGCCAACTTAGGGCTTGGGTGGCCGCCGGTGGATTGAAACACTACCATGGGGAAAGTGCTGTGCCAAGCAATGCTATTCTGGTGCCAGATACGCCCCCCCAAGAGGATTTTATGCAAAAAGCAACGGAAGGAAGTAATTGCATCGTGGCTGGCATCATCCCCGCCCGGTGGGGATCGACGCGCTTTCCAGGAAAGCCCCTGCACCGGATTGCCGGAAAACCTCTCGTCCAGCATGTTTGGGAACGCTGCTCCGGATGCCGGAAGCTCGATCGTCTTCTTGTCGCCACAGATGACGAGCGAATTGCCGAGGGCGTCCGGGAATTCGGCGGGGAAGTGGTCATGACGTCCACCAACCATCCCACCGGGACCGACCGGTTGGCCGAGGTAATGCGCCGTTACCCGGAATTCACACATGCGATCAACATTCAAGGAGACGAACCGCTGATCGCTCCGGACCTGATTGACGAACTCTGCACCGTATTGCGGAATGATTCCGGCTGTGAAATGGTCACTGCGGCGAATCCTCTAGCCCCCGGCGCCGTGGAAGTCTCCGATCCGAATGTGGTCAAGGTGGTCCTCGATCTGGCGGGTCGGGCGCTGTATTTTTCCCGAAGTCTGATTCCCTTTCCCCGAGCGGAGGTGGCTGGCTTGAAATACTACCGGCACAAGGGCATTTACGGCTATTCCAAAGAGTTCCTTTTCCGGTTTGTGGAGTGGCCTCCATCACTCCTCGAAAGAGCCGAGAGCCTCGAACAACTTCGCGCACTGGAGAACGGGGTCCGGATTCAGGTGGTTGTCACCGAAGATGACTCTCCGGGCATTGACACCCCGGAACAGGCGCGGATACTCCACCAACGTTTGCTTTCCTGATGAAATACATCTTTTTCACCGGCGGTGTGGTCAGTTCCCTGGGCAAGGGGCTTGCCGCCGCTTCACTTGGCACGCTCCTTGAGCGCCGCGGTCTCAAGGTCGTGCTCCAAAAGTTCGATCCTTATTTGAATGTCGATCCTGGGACCATGAGTCCCTACCAGCACGGGGAAGTCTACGTGTTGGATGATGGAGCCGAGACTGATTTGGACCTCGGGCATTACGAGAGGTTCACCAGTTGCAATCTCTCCCGCCTCAACAACCTGACCAGTGGTCAGGTCTATGAAACGGTGATTCGTCGGGAACGAAAAGGCGAATATCTCGGTTCTACGGTGCAGGTCATTCCCCACGTCACCGACGAGATCAAAAACCGGATGCGGGCGGTGGCTGAATCCATGGGGGCCGACGTCATCATCACGGAAATCGGAGGCACCACGGGCGACATCGAAGGTCTTCCGTTTCTCGAAGCGCTCCGCCAATTCAAGGATGAAGTCGGCCAGGAGAATGTGGCGTTCGTCCACGTGACGCTGCTCCCTTTTATCAAAGCGGCCGGCGAACTGAAAACCAAACCGACCCAGCAAAGTGTGGCCAAATTGCGGGAAATCGGCATCCAGCCCCAGGTGCTGCTGTGTCGTTCGGAACATCCGGTCGAAGATGATGTGCGGAACAAGTTGGCGATGTTCTGCAACGTCCCGAAAGATGCGGTGATTCCTTTCTTGGACGTCGCCGACTCCATTTACGAAGCTCCGCTGCGGCTCCACGAGGAAAAATTCGACGACATCGTGTGCCGCTGTTTGGGACTGAAGGTGCCGGATCCGGATCTTTCCTCGTGGCGTCAGTTTGTCGCCCGCGTGGTCCATCCCGCCCAGAAAGTCAAAATTGCCGTGGTGGGCAAATACATTGAATTGCAGGACGCCTATAAAAGCATTTACGAAGCCTTGACCCATGCCGGAGCGGCGAATGACACCCGGGTTGTGGTTCAAAAGGTGGACGCTCAGGAACTGGATGAAGAAGGGGCCGAGAAGTTGCTCGCAGGCTGCCAAGGGATTCTGATTCCAGGCGGGTTCGGCGAGCGCGGCATCGAAGGAAAAGTGGGTGCGGCCCGTTATGCTCGGGAAAATGGCATTCCTTATTTCGGGCTTTGTCTTGGGATGCAGATCGCAGTGATTGAGTATGCTCGCGACGTTTGTGGACTGACAGGCGCGGACAGCACGGAATTCACCAAAGACACTCCGCACCCCGTGATTTGCCTGCTTGAGGAACAGCAGCATATCGAAGAAAAGGGAGGATCAATGCGTCTTGGCACTTGGCGCACCGTCCTCCAGGAGGGCTCCAAAGCACGGGAACTGTATGGGACCGACACCGTTTCCGAGCGGCACCGGCACCGTTATGAATTCAACCAATCCTATCGGGAGCTGTTTGAAAAAGCGGGCTTGCGTCTTTCGGGAACTTCCCCGGATGGTGACCTTGCCGAGATTGTGGAGATTCCCGGGCACCCGTTTTTCGTGGCCGTGCAGTTTCATCCAGAGTTCCAATCGAAGCCGAATGGCCCGCATCCGCTGTTCAAAGGATTCGTCCAAGCCGCGCTGGATTACAAATCCGCCCACAATTTGTGAGCCTTACCCGGATTGACAACACCGGCGTGGTGGAAGCCTTGGTTTTCGATTTTGACGGACTGATTCTCGACACGGAATACCCGATCTACCAAGCGTGGCAGGAATGTTACGAGGCCCATGGCCGTCACCTTGCCTTGGAGGTGTATTGCGAATGCGTGGGAAGCGATTTTGGACGGTTTGATCCGGTCTCACACCTGGAAGAGGCTCATGGCGGCGACATTGACTGGGATTTCTGGGACGAAAAGCGCGAAGCCCGGGTCCGGGAGATTGTGAATCACCTGCCCCCGATGCCCGGCGTTGCCGAAAGGCTCGCCGAAGCGCGCAAGGCCGGGCTTCCCTGCGTGGTGGCCTCAAGTTCCCCAAGAAGCTGGGTGGAGCCCCATCTGGAACGGCTGGGACTCCGTCACTTCTTTGAATTCACCAAATGCCGAGATGATGTGGCCGAGCCCAAGCCGGCTCCTGATTTGTTTTCCGCGGCGATCGAGGGCCTCGGCGTCGCTCCCTCCCGGGCTCTGGTATTCGAAGATTCGCTGAACGGGCTCAAAGCGTCCCTGGCCGCCGGAATTCCCTGCGTCGTCGTGCCCAACCGGGTGACGGGTCATTTGGTGTTTTCAGGATCTGTCCTGCGTCTGGGCTCCTTTGCGGAGGTGTCGTTGGCTGAAATCATCACCCTGGCCTCCGGGGAACCTCCCAATTCCTGAAGCACGCGCAGCACGTCCACGGTCGCCTTGACGTTGTGGACTCGAAAGATGGAGGCCCCGGCGGCCAGACCCCGGGCAATACAGGCCACGGTGCCGGCATCTCGCAAGTTGGGATCCGAGATCCCGAGGACTTCACCGATGACGGTTTTCCGCGATACGGGCAGCAGCATGGGTTGTGGGAACCGGTCCACCAAATACTTCAAGTCGCGATAGAGACGAAGGTTGTCATCCTTTTGTTTGGCAAAATCGATACCGGGATCCAACACGAGGTGGGCCGGTGGCATTCCAGAACGCAGTGCCAGTTGGATTTTCTCCTCAAAGAAGGAAGCCACCTCGGCAACCACCTCCCGATAGGTGACATGGGTGTGGGCAACTTTGGGCGTTCCCTGAGTGTGCATGATGAGCAGGGAAACTCCGTGCCGGGCGCACAGCGCCGCATTGGAATCATCCGGCAACCCTCCGATATCGTTCAGCAGATCCCCGCCGAGTGGGAGGATGGATCGCACCACCTCGGTGCGCCAGGTATTGAGGGACACTGCGGGAGGCCAGCATTGTCCTTCCACAGGAGGTGTTGCAAAGCGGTTCCGGACCTGCCGGTGAAATTCTGCCAGAAAAGGACCGAATCGGTCCACCTCTTCAGCCACAGAAATGGCACGGCGGTTTGTCCGCGCGCTTTCAGCGCCGGCGTCGATGATATCGGCCCCCTCTTCCACCAACGCGAGAGCCTTGGCCATTGCTTTGGCAGGGTCCACGGTGCCATCCTGGCAGAAGGAATCATCGTTGATATTGACGATCCCCATGGTCAGCGGGCGCCGGAGATGGTGAAAATTCCGGATTCCCAAGGAGGACTCGGGAAGAGGGGGATGAAAAATGGAATTTTCTTTCATTTTTGGCTTGCAAGCAGGTCTAAACTTGGCTCAAATGGCTGGCTAGTGGAAATCAAAAGGTTTGTGTTCATGAAAAAAGGATTTGGAGTTTTCATCGCGTTGGTATTGATGCCGAGTGTTCCCGCGAACGCTTGGTCGGGTGGACCGTTTGGAAACAACAACGGTTTTTCCCAAGGGGATGACGGGGTTTATGAGGCGGTCGCGGTCTGCAGCAATGGAATGGGACTCTATCGGTTTGGGGTGAGGAACCAGCCCTCGACCACAGCCAACAACGCCGCAGGGACTGTCACTTCGAATGTTGAATTTAATGCTGGTGTCCTGACTGGTCGCTCCACGAACGTCTGGTACTACCGTGGCATCACTTACATTGGATCTTGCGTGGGATCCGTCAGCTCCGTTGCGGGCACTGTTTCAGTGGTCGGCAATGCGCAGGCAGATGTTGTCGGCACTGCCCTAACAAACACTGACCGCTCGGCTAGGGAAGTGAATTCAACTGAAGCTACCAATGGGTTCTCAAACGCCACCAACTATTTCCAGAGTCCTGTTGGTGGAAACGTGGGATTTGCTAATTCCTTTTTCTCCGCCAAACTTGGGCCTAAAGGAGGTCCCGCGATGACTTTTAAAGGATCCGGAACCGTTTCTTTTGTTGGAAATAACCTTTCTTCTACCACAATTACTAGAAACTACACAACGAATACTGGTGGACTCGGAGGTACGAATGGTGTCAATGCTATAGCAAACTCAACAACTGTGACAGAGGTGATCCTAACAACCGAAGGATCTGGAGATAATTCTTCGTTTAAACAGAGGGGATCCAAACACAAGTTCCGGGTGACTGGTTCGCGCGTCTCCACGGTGGTTTCTTCTGTCTGATCTTCTGTGACATCGGATCCAACTTTCTCGGAGGCTCGGCGCTCGATTCAAAGAGTGTCGGGCCTTTCTCTTTTGGAATTGCTCGTCGTGATGGTGATCCTGGCGATCCTTGCGTCGATCGTTGTCCCTGCTTACCGCATTCAAGTGGAAAAAGCGGAACGAGTGGCCTGCATGTCCCACATGCGTCGGATCCATGGGGGGCTGGGAGCCCACACCACGGACAAAGGTTATTGGCCACAAGTGCCTTTTGACGATGATGAAATCTCGGTCGAGGACATGAACAAAATGTGGGTCAATGTGTTGGCTCCTTATGGGGTCACCTCCCAGGACTGGATGTGTCCGGGAGACAAATTGTCCCCTTTTGTCAAAGATGATCAGGGAGAGTTTCGGATCAGCTATGTGGTGACGCCTTTCGATGCCGGATCCACGACGCCTTACAAATGGATGCAGCCTTGGCTTGCGGAACGGGCCGCCTTCCATCCGGGAGGATTGATGACCGTGATGCCCGATGGGAGCGTCTCCACAGTAGATAATCCTACGGTTCGCTGATATCGCGCACAGGGAGAAAGTTCTCGGGTGGTGCGCCTAGCGGAGGAACGATAGCAAACCCGTCGCCACGAGGCCGGCGATCAGGGTGGAATAAAACACCACCGCGGAAACAAATCCGCTGTCTCCTTTGAATTCATGGGCCAGCAGGGCGGTATTGACCGCGGTGGGAGAGGCCGCGCCGACAATCAGGATGGCGGCCATTTCGCCTTGGAATCCGAAAACGCGGGTCAGCGCCAAGGCCGCCAGAGGGCCCAGCAAAAGCCGGATGCCAAGGGCCGAGCCCAGTCTCCAACCAATGGCCGGAGGACGGGTCTGAGATAGTTGCACTCCCAGGGTCAGCAAGGCAAAGGCCACCAGAGCCCCCGCGAGATATTCCAAGGGAGTCCAGATCCAAGTCACGGAGTGAAGAGGGTTCCCAACCCCACGGAGAGCCAGTGCGCTCACGATGGCATAGATGGAGGGTTGCCGAAGCAACGGCAAAAGACGCCGCCACCGGGACAATTGCGGTGTTCGGGAGGCCTGCAACGGCTGGGCCGAGGAGCTGGCGAGGAGGATGCCGAGTGAAAAGGTGGAAATGTTCATCGTCATCAGGACAAAGACCTGCACCACGGGGCCGAGCTTGGGGAAGGCAAACGCCATCAAGGGAATGCCCCAGTTTCCGGAGTTGTAGAACATGGTGGCCAAAGACAGGCTCATTCTCTCTGACTTGGAATCCCTCCGGATGAAGGACACCAAAGAACTAGCCACAAACATGGTGGCGATGACTCCGAGCGTGAACAGCACCAACCGGGCCGCATCATCTCCGGCAAGAGGGGAGGTCGAGACTTTGACAAAAATGAAAGCCGGAACGAACACATACAGGTTCAGTTTGACCAGAGTGGTCAAATCGAGCCGGAACTTCCGGTCGATGCCCCATCCGGCAAAGATCAGCAGCAGGATGGGGAGGCAAATGTCCCGGAAGATGATGAGCAGCGACTCCATGGTATTTCCACGGACGCTTCGGTCACGGAACCATTCCGCGCAAGACCTTATCGGGGAAGGTGCGGGATCGAGGTTTCGGACAGGTAGGTATTCTTGGGACTCTCCGTTTTCAGGTTCAACGCCCAATCGAGAAGGTTTTGGGAATCCATCCAGACAGTGCCATTGAAACAACCCAGAACCACCACGATTCGATCGGCATTGCCTTTGTGGCCGCTGGAAACCAGACAATTTCCGCTGGCATAGGTGAAACCGGTTTTCATGCCGTTGCAGAATTCATAATTCCGCAGCACGCGGTTGGTGTTTGAGAGCGTCCGCTTGGTGCCATCGGAAAAATTGAAATCAAAAGACTTGGTTTTGACAATGTCGCGGATCACGGGGTTTTGGTAGACTTCAAAAGCCAGGATGGCCATGTCTTCCGCGGTGGAATATTGGTTTTTGGCGGGCAGTCCATGGGGGTTTACGAAATGAGAACTCTTCATGCCGAGATCGCGGGCGTAGCGGTTCATTTTGTCGGCAAATTTTTCAATGCTCCCCGCATTGCAGATGGCCAGACAGGCGGCCACGTCGTTGCCACTTTTTACCAGCAGGGCGCGAATCAGGCTTCCGTAGGTGTAATGTTGTCCGGGCTTGATACCGACGCAGGTGGGCTCCACCTGGAGGACTTCCTTGGGCACCGTGACTGACTCATTTAGGTTGTTTTCGGTGGCCACAATCAGGGTCGTCAACAATTTTTGAGTGCTGGCCACTGGAGTGTGGGAGTCAGGACTCTTGGAGTGGAAGACCTGCATCGTTTTGCCATCGATGACCATGGCGTATTTGGCTCCGATGGGGGGAGGCTTGGGCCCGTTCCAAGACTGCGGAGGCGGAAGTTTTTCTTTTTTTCGTGCCAGGTTTTCC
Source organism: Akkermansiaceae bacterium (assembly GCA_024233005.1). Taxonomy (GTDB): domain Bacteria; phylum Verrucomicrobiota; class Verrucomicrobiia; order Verrucomicrobiales; family DEV007; genus JACKQE01. Next base: position 143,057 of record JACKQE010000014.1, read on the forward strand.
CGGGATTCGATGAGATCTTCGCGTTCCTCGAGGCTTTCCTCCCGGGTTCGCAGCGCCTTTTCCCGCTCCAACAAGGCCCGTTCCCGATCGTTCAGGGATTGCATGCGTTTTGAAAGGATGTCGGCGAGTCGCTCCAGCATTCTGGCTTTTTCCTCAGCCGGATCCAGCGGAGCTTCCGGTTTGCTGGAGGCTTCGCTTTTGCCGCTCTCGGTGGCGTCACCTTCCTTTTTTAGAACGGCAGGACGGTCTTCAGGAGATGCATCCTCTTTTTTATCAGTGTCCTTTTCCGTTTTGGACGAGCTTGCTGCCTTGGACTTGGATTTGTCCTGACCCAATAGCGGATGAGGAAGAACCAGGAGTCCTCCGACCGCCGCCAACAGCAGGAGCCACCGAGGAAAGTGGCAGCTCCGGATGAGTGGGAAGCGACTGGGATGATCCATTTGCATTTTAGAATTACAATAAATTAGTCGCAATTTCCAAAAAAATGCCACTCTTGTCAAGGCGAAAGCCGTTTCTGTTCCGGTTCCCGGAATTCAACTCAGATTATAGGCATCCATGTCCACGGTGACAATCACGTCTTCAGGAAAGGTCAGACCACTCAGAACGTGGCGGACGTGGGCCGCAATCTTTCGCGCTTGTTTGGCCCTGAGGGTGACCTGGAAACGGAATTGATCGTGGCTTTTGACCAAAGGGGAGGGCAGCGGCTCGGTCAACGAGATTTCCTTCGGAAGATTGGCGGCGAGACGCCGGTGGAGGGTTTTTAAGGAGAATTCCGCCCGCTCCTGATGGACGCTGCGCACCGTGACCATGGCGAGGTGACAATACGGCGGAAAAATGACGCGTTCCCTGAGATCCAGCTCCTGGTCCGCAAATCCTTCGAAATCGTGATGCCGGGAAAACTGGATCGCCGGATGATGGGGCGTGAAGGTCTGCACGACAACAGATCCCTCCAATTCGCCGCGACCGGCACGCCCCGCCACTTGGGTGAGAAGCTGGAAGGTGCGTTCGCCGGCGCGGAAGTCGGCAATGTTCAAGCCGATGTCCGCGTTCAGCACCCCCACCAGGGTGACATTGGGAAAGTGCAAGCCCTTGGCAATCATTTGAGTGCCGATCAGAATGTCGATTTTCTTGGCCTTGAAGGCATCGAGAGTTTCCCGGAGCTGGTTCTTCCGGCGCATCGTGTCGGTATCGACCCGGGCCATCCGGGCCTTCGGAAAGACCTTTCGCATCACTTCCTCGACCCGCTCGGTTCCATACCCTGCCAGAGCAATGGCTTGGCCCTGGCATTCCGGACATCGCCGGGGTGAAATCTGGGCATAGCCGCAGAGATGGCACACCAACCGGTTGTCTCCCTGGTGGAAGGTCATCGGCAGGGCACAATGTCGGCAATGCGCGACATAGCCGCATTCGGGGCAGAGCAGGGAGCGGGCAAATCCCCGCCGGTTGAGAAACAGGATGATCTGTTCACCGTTCGTGAGGCGGCTTTCCATTTCCTGTCGGAGCTTGATGGATAGAATGGCGGGACCGCTTTTTTGGTCGAGCCGTCGGCCTTCCTGCCGCATGTCGAGAATGCGGATGAGCGGCAGCGTCTGGTTGTCCACCCGCTGTTTCATCGTCAGGAGACGGTATTTGCCGGTCAGAGTGTTCCTCCAGGATTCGAGGGAGGGGGTCGCGCTGCCGAGAAGCACGGCACATTTCTCCAGATGGGCCCTTACCACGGAGACATCCCGGGCATGGTAACGGGGAGGACTTTCTTGTTTGTAGGAGTGCTCGTGTTCTTCATCCACGACAATCAGGCCGAGATTCTCCACCGGGGCAAAAATGGCGCTCCGGGCGCCGATGACAATCCGGGCCTGCCGTCGCATGACTTTCCGCCATTCATCGTGCCGCTCGCCATGACTGAGATGACTGTGGAGGATGGCGACTTGGTCCTGTATGTGAGCAAAGCGCTGTTTGAAACGGTCGGCGGTCTGCGGGGTCAGGCTGATCTCAGGGACGAGGACGATGGCGCCCTGGCCTCGGTCGAGCACGGTCTGGATCGCTTGCAGGTAGACTTCCGTTTTTCCGCTGCCAGTCACCCCGTGGAGCAGCATCGGCAGAGGAGCGGTTTCTCCCCCAAAACCGTCCAAGGCCTCGACCACGCCTTCCATCACCACTTTCTGCTCGGCGTTCAGTTCCAGGGGATGGCTTTGGAGGTAGGTTTCATCGCCATAAGGATCGCGGGCCACGGCCTCGTCCACCACTTCCACCCAGCCTCCTTTGACCAGTCCTTCCACAGAAGCCCGGTTGATGGCAAGGGTTTCCTCCAGTTGGGTGATCAGGGCTTGGGGAGGTTCGAGTTGAGACAAATGCTCCAGAATGGCCCCCTGCCGGGGGGCCCGGCGTCCGATTTTTTGGATGTCTTCCTCCCCGGGCTGGCGGAGGAGTTTGACCATTTTGCGAAGTTGTTCTCCCTGCTCGCCCTGCCTGACCGCCAGTGGCAGCATCGTTCGGAACACGGCTTCCAACGGGGTGATGTAGTATTCCGAGATCCAATCCGCGAGTCGAAGCAGAGGTCCGGTAATGACCGGGTTGGGGTCTGTCAGATCGACGATCGGCTTGAGCTTCCGTGCCAGGGGATCGTCCTCGTCGAGTGCGTGGACCCGGACAACCGTTCCGAGCGCGGTCTTGTTGCGCAAGGGAACCCGCACCCGGCATCCGACGAGCACTTGGCCGACCAGTTCGTCCGGGATGGCATAGTCAAAATGCAGATCGGGAGCGCTGTCGATCAGGATTTGAGCGGCGGTAACGGGCATCAGTCGTCAGATTCCGGACTCTCCTGCCGGAGTTGGAGTTGGCGCCAGACGTGTTCTCGATACCGATTGTCCCAGATCGCGGCGTCCTCCTCGGCATACTCATAAAAGCCGGCTCCCGTGTCGACACCTCCGGCTTTGGCTTCCATCAGGCGTTGTATCAAAGCAGAAGGTTTGTCGGAATTGTCCAATGATGGAAAAATGGTCTCCATGGCTTTGCCATACAGGGCAGGGCCGCCGGAAATATCCATCCAACGGAAGGGACCGCACAACGGGGTGAAAATACCGAGAGTATTGCGGACGGCCCGGTCGATGCTTTCCGGATCGGATATGCCTTCCGCAACCAAATGGAGCGCTTCCCGGTAAAGGGCGTATCCGAGGCGATTCACCACAAATCCCGGGGCATCCTTTCGGACCAAGCAGGGCTCCTTTCCCAGTTGAAGTCCCAGGGCTTCACCGGCGGCGAAGGTCTCCTCTGAAGTCATTTCGCCCCGGATGATCTCAAGGAATGGCACGGCATAAGCGGGTTGGCAGAAATGCATCCCCAGAACGCGCTCTGGATGGTTCAGTCCCGTCTGCAGCTGGGTGATCGGCAAAGAAGACGTGTTCGATCCGATGGGAACCCGAGGGCCCACCGCAGACTCAATCTCGCGCAGTACGTCGGCTTTGACCGAGGCATCCTCAAAGACCGATTCGATGACAAATTCGCAGGGAGCCAGCGCCGGGCATAAGGGGGCGATGGTCAGGCGTTGTTCCCAGCCTGCAAAGCGCGCCGGGTCCCACCGGAGATGCTGCTCCAGTTGTTCGAGGCCCCGGGTCACTTGAGCGGAGAGGCCTGACCGGCGGGCCTCTCCGGAGTCCACCGCGACGACCCGAAGCCCGTGGGCGAGGGCGAGGGTGACCATGTCGGCTCCCATGCGTCCTGCTCCCACGATCCCGATGCACTGGAAACTCATGGCTGCAATGAGCGCGTGGCAGGGGAAAGGTCAAGTCGTTCTGCTTCAAACCTGGTTCACACAATCCAGGTTTCCCCTGGCCCCAGATCGACGTCCTTCAGGGTGACAATCTTTTTCACGGGATCATATTCGACCCGCCCCTGGCGCCGCGCTTCCGAGGTGATCAGGAGCTTGATATCGTCGTCTTTGTATTCGTAATGCAGCCACTGGCGGAAAGGGCGCTGGTCCACTCGGGAACGCTCTCCCAAGCCTGCCTGAACAGCCCGGGCGTAAAAATCCTCTTCCTCATCCGGAGCCATGGCGCGGGCCACGGATCGCAGATCGGCCTCTCCATGGCTGTCCAGGATTTGACCGCAGATTTCCTGACGAAGATCTTCCCGCCGGGAAATGGGGAGGCTCCTCTCGTCCATCCACTCATCGCAGACCTCCTGCAGGGTGCGGGTCATGGCGGCACATTCTCTTTGCTGATCGAGCCCGAGGAATTCCAAAAAGTAATCCGACACTTCCTTCCTTCCGGCGATCACCTGCACCGGGTTCGAGCCCTCGTCCTTCCAAACATCGATGCGGATGCGGGTGGCCAAATCCAAATGATCCATTTCCAACCGGGGAACACTTGTCAGGGAGAGCGTTTCCGCATCAATGGCATGGGCTCCACGCTGGGTCAGCATGCAGGCCAGGAGGGTTTCTCCCCGTCCGGGATCTTCGGGGGTGGGCAAATCGTGTGAAATCACCAGGAAGCCCCCGGTGGCGGCCTGGGTTTTGCTCATTTTCATTTTGAGCAGGGTGGCGGCCCGTTGGCTGAACTCCGTGAACGTGATCTTTCGTTCCAGATAATCCGAAAGATATTGAGGAAACGGGAACAGGTCGCGGTTTTTGGCGAACGTGCCGAAAAGCCGTCCGGTCCGCTCCTTTTCAAACAGTTTGCCCACGTCCTTGAGGAATCCGCGTTCCCGGTCTCCCGAGGGGAGGGGTTCCTCGCGGAAGCGGGCGGTGACTTCCTGAGAATGCTTCGGTTTGGTGAGTTCGTGAATGATGAGAGGCATGTTCGACAGAGCAGGGATTCAGGCAGGTTCCAATCCCAACAGGGAGAGGGTGGGGCGGTGAATGAGGCGTTCGATTGCCGCAGGATTCAAAAGGCCCGATTCAGAGGCTGCGAACCGCGCCCCCAGAGTCAGCAGATCACGAACGGTGGCGGCAGCGGTGGTGAAGGGGTAGTCGGTTCCGAACAGAACCTTGTCCCAGACTCCGTATTCCTGAACCAGCATCAGACTGTGGTAGAGCTGGTGGGGCCGGTAGTGCAGGGCGCTGAGATCTGCAAATACATTCGGGTGTTTGCGGATGACCGCGATGCATTCCCCCTCATACGGATGCCCGAGGTGCGCCATAATGATCTTGACCTGGGGAAACCGGATCGCCACCGGATCGAGATGGCGGGGCAGGGTGCATTCCAGCGGGGCCACGGAAATGAAGGTGGTCCCAGTGTGCAACAATACTGGAAGGGAATGTTCCGAGGCATACTCCCAAAGAGGATCGAGAGCAGGAGCGTCCGGGCGGAAGCCGGCATACATCGGTAGCAGCTTGATCCCCCGGAGACCGAGTTCCAGATGCCCGGCTTTCAGTTCGGATTCCCAGCCGGGCTGGGTGGGATCAACCGACAAAAAGCCGACGAGGCGGGAGGGATCCTGGGCCACATAATTCGCGACATACCGGTCATCGACCCAAATGCCGCTCAGGGATGCTTTGCCTCCGAATACGATGGCCCGGAAATCTTCTCCTTCCGGAAAGGACGCCGCGTAGTCTTCGTAGCGAACCGTGAGATCCACTTCAACGCCCGCGCGGGCCCGGCGGGCTTCCTCCCGGAAACGGGAGCCAAAATGCGTGGGGTACTCCCACGCGTGAGTGTGAACATCGACGATCATCAGGTGGGAATGGTGGCGTGGGGAATCCGTTGGGTCAAGTCAAGCTCCGAGCAATCAAGGGATGAATTTCGAATGGCTTAGGCTGGCAATGTTTGGAAATCTGGTGGCATGGTGTAACATGGCTGTCTTTATGAAGCGACGAAGCTTTCTTCAATCCTCCTCCCGGGCCATGATCGCTGCTGCTGCCGTTCCTCACCTTTCCTCCGGAGCCGAATCCCTTCGCAAGATCGTTGATACCCACCAGCATCTCTGGGATCCGGACCGCATCAATCCTCCCTGGCTACAAACGGCGCCGGAAATCATCCGGAGCCGCCATCACCTGAGAGAATACCAAGCGGCGACGGCCGGTTATGACGTTTCCGCCGTCTACATGGAGATTGATGTGGCTCCAGCAGACCTCGACCGGGAAGCCGCCGAAGTCATTGCATTGTGCCGTGATCCCTCAATTCCCACTCTGGCGGCAACCATTGGTGGTCGACCGGATGCGGCGGATTTTCCCGCCTACGTGGAGAGGCATTCGGCAAGCGGTTTTGTGAGGGGGGTTAGGCAGGTGCTGCACGGTCCGTTGACACCGGCGGGACATTGTCTCCGCCCGGAATTCATCAAGGGAGTCCGGTATTTGGGCGGCAAGGGGCTTCACTTCGATCTGTGTCTCCGCCCAGGAGAATTGCAGGATGGGGCCAAACTAGCCTCCGAATGCCCCGAGACCCGGTTTGTGGTCGATCACTGCGGCAATGCCGATGTGAAGGCGTTCCACCCTGCTCTGGAGATCGGCGAAACGCCGGAACACTCCGTGGATCGTTGGAAATCAGGGATCGATGCTCTGGCGGGAAAGGCCAATACGATCTGCAAGATTTCAGGGATCATTGCCCGATTACCCGAAAAAGCGGCTCCGGGATTGCTCGCTCCCATCGTGAACCATTGTTTGGACGCCTTTGGTCCGGAGCGGGTCGTGTTCGGGGGCGATTGGCCGGTCTGTCTGCTGGGAGGCACCTGGCGGCAATGGGTGGAAGGGCTTGCTGAGATCATTCAAACCCGTCCTGAGTCCGAAAGGGAGGCCCTCTGGAGGGGGAATGCCCTGAAATTCTACAAATTGCCAAGTGCTCCGTGAAAGGAGGATCCCCAAGAAAGCTGACTTCTGGACGGAAGTGGGAATGGCTCCTGTCGGGACCTTCCTTCAGTTGGTTGGTCGTTTTTTTCGCGATTCCGACAGCTCTGATCGTCCTGCTTTCTTTCAAAGCCCGGTCCTTGGAAGACGGGTTTGCGCCGGGGTATGATTTCGAAGCCTGGCGGCGGCTCTGGGACGGCGGCATATTGGGTATGCTCGGGCACACACTCTGGTTGTCGCTGGCCACCACTCTCATTTGCGTGATCTGGAGTCTGCCCGTCGCCTGGTTTTTGGCCAAAGCCGCGCCGCGGTGGAGGAGTGTGGTGCTCTGGCTCATCATGGTTCCATTTTGGACAAATTTCCTGATCCGGGTCTTTGCCTGGAAATCCGTGGCTCATCCGTCCGGCCCCCTGATGGCCTTCCTCTATTGGACCAAGCTGATGCCAGAAGAATCGCTGCTCCTCTACAATTCAGGAGCGGTTCTTCTTGTTTTGGTCTACGCCCATCTGCCGTTTGCCATTCTCCCCCTGTTTGCCGCAGTTGATCGCTTCGATTTTGGTTTGCTGGATGCCGCACGGGATTTGGGAGCTGGCCCCGCGTCCGCCTTTTTCCGGATTTTTCTTCCGGGGATCAGGCAGGGGATGCTATCGGCGGCAGCGTTGGTCTTTATTCCGGCATTGGGAGCCTACCTCATTCCTGACCTCGTCGGGGGAAGCGACGGGCAAATGTTGGGAAATTTGATAGCTCGCCGGGTGGGAGCGGATCGTGACTGGCCCCAGGCCGCCGCCATGGCCACCCTCCTGGTGATGGCTTCGCTGCTGCCTTTGGTAGCCGTTTGGCAGTGGAAACGACCCCGCAAAAGTACCGCTCCCGATCCTGCCCTTGCTCCCGACCACGCATGAAGCCCTCTCGATGGCCGTTAATCTTCACGGTGTTGGCGCTGGTGTTCCTTCATCTGCCCATCGTTTTTTTGGTCATCAATTCGTTCAATACCTCAAAATACAGCGCCAGTTGGGAAGGATTCACCTGGCATTGGTATGAGCGTCTTTTCCACCGGCAAAACCGGGATCTTTGGGAGGCGCTCCGGCGGTCCTTGATCATTGCCACACTTTCCAGCGTTGCCTCCATGATTCTCGGAACTTTTGCGGCCTGCGCGCTGCACGTCTTCCGCAGCCGGTTGCAAAAAATTCATTTCGCACTGGTCTACCTGCCGATTGTGGTGCCGGACATTCTGATGGGCATCAGTCTGGCCCTGCCTTTCGCGCTGGTGAAATTTCCTTCCGGCATGCCGGCCATTGTCGTGGCCCATACCACGTTCTGTCTCAGTTTTGTCGCCTTGGTGGTCTTGGCACGCCTCCAGGATTTTGACCGGAATCTCATCGATGCCGCTCGAGATTTGGGCGCTGGTTGGTTGCGCACGGTCCTGTCTGTGGTGGTTCCCATTCTGGCCCCCGGTATTCTGGCGGGGGGCCTGCTGGCTTTCACACTCTCCCTGGACGACTATGTCATCACTTTTTTCGTTAAAGGTGTCGGTGGAGATACCCTGCCATTGCGGATTTACAGCATGATGAAACACACCCGGGAAATGCCCGTGATCAACGCGCTTTCCACCTTGCTGCTCGTGGTGACCCTGGCGTTAACGACCTTCGCTTATTGGTTGTCCAAACCCACCGCCCTTCAGGAAGACGGCAGGATCAAAGCTTGATCGCGGCCATTGGCCCACTATGGTCTCATCCCATGGCGAAAGAATTGAATTTCAAACAGGAACTGGTTGGCTGCTTTGGTTTCCCCGTTGCGGAGAATCCCACCCAAGCCATGATCGAACCCGCTTTCCGTGACATGGCGCTGGATTGGCGCTACCTCACCCTGGAAGTCAGGCCGGAAGCACTTGGAGCTGCGGTGGCGGGCGCCAGAGCATTTGGATTCAGGGGCTTCAATTGCACCATTCCCCACAAAGTGGCGGTGATCCAGCATTTGGACGGTCTCGGGGAGAGCGCCGCCCTGATGGGGGCGGTCAATTGCGTGGTCAATCGGGAGGGGAGATTCATCGGGGAAAACACCGATGGGAAAGGGTTTGTCGCCTCCTTCCGGGAGATGGATGATCCGGCCGGGAAATCCATGGTATTGCTGGGCGCGGGAGGGGCCGCCCGAGCCATCGCTGTCGAAATGGCCTTGGCTGGGGTCCGACAGATCACTCTCGTCAACCGCAGCGAAGCCCGAGGGCGCGATCTGGAGACGCTGCTTAAAGGCAAGGTCTGCGAGGCCACGGGAGGGGGGCTCCAGGTGGACTTCGTCCCTTGGAGCGGAGATTTTCAGATTCCCCAAGGGACAGATATCGTGGTCAATTCCACCTCCATTGGACTGTTCCCCGATGTGGATGCCAGAGTGGCTTTGGATCTGGACACCCTTCAGCCAGGAATGGTTGTGGCGGATGTCATTCCGAATCCTCCACTGACCCATTTGGTTCGGGACGCCCGGGAACGCGGGTGCAAAGTCATCGATGGTTTGGGCATGCTGGTTTCCCAGGGAGTGATTGGTATCGAGTACTGGACCGGTCGGAGTCCCGATCCCTCTGTCATGCGACGGGGATTGGAAGAGGTGTTCGGTTGAGAGGTGATCCTGCCCTGGATCAGATTGCTGAAGGGACGGGACTCGGCAGAATTCCCGTATTCAGGAGGAAAACTTTCCGCCCGTCCTTTCAGCCAAAGTTGCCAGGAGTTGTTTTCGGAGATTCTGGAGCAAGTTTGCTCTGGCCAAATCACGCATTTCAACCGGGCGTTTCGCTGACACGTCCGGGAGATGATCCATGTTTTCGTCCGACAAGGCAGTGACTTCAAATGAGCGAATGTTCGCCTTCTTTCGGCGGTCAAACACCTGAACGTCAACCAAGGCCCCGCCACGTCGGTAGTGCCTATCTTCACCAAACTGGGGGGATTCATAGCGCAGGATCCGGTAGCCGACCAAATAGCGGACCGACACGACGGAAATCAGTTCCTCTTCAAAATCCACGTCGGATTCGCCTGCCTGATTCGTCAACTGGAACACCCTTTTGACAGCGGAGGAGAAATGCAGATCGGGGAGATTTTCTTCGGTGATCGGCCCGTTGGGGTCGTCCAGTTCCTGCCAACTTAATATCAGCGTGTTTCCGGACAAGTCTGCGGATTTGAAGACAGGCAACGGATCCAATGGCAGGAGAGGTTTTGCTTTTTGGATGGGATCCAAAGCCTGCTGTTTTAAATGCTGCATGTCCGCTCTCAGGACGCTCAATCCTGCCCGGTGACGGGAAGTCACTTCTTTGAACGATTCACGGCATGATGTCAGGCCAGAAAGGAGGACACTGCACAAGATGCCAAAAACAGCGCCGTTTTTCATGGATGGAATCAGGAGGGCGGTGCGCCTCTCCTCTACGATTCGATGAATACCAGCAAGAACAACCCCTATTTCGAAGGTTCGAAGGGATGGATTCGAAAATGATAGATGGTCCGGCCGGTTCTCGGCCAGTTTATGGCGCATTTCTCTATTCGCAGGCTGGTCCGCAAGTCAGGACATCGGGGGGGGCGCGGAACGCCGGAGTCACTTCGTCTTCAGACGGAACATTCGGCCATCCCAGTTCAACATGATGACTTCGCCCTTCTCATCCGGACAGAAAGCGGTGGGATTCATTTTTTCATTGTTGTTGTCTTCCGGGCGGTACAGCACCCGGTTGCTGATTGTCTTTTTCGATTTCAGGTCGTAATCCAGGGCCCAAACCGTTCCAAACTTCCAGTCACCATAAATGTAACAACCTTTCAGAGAAGGAATGCCATCTCCCCGGTAAACAAAGCCTCCGGTAATGCTCAATCCTTCGGCATGACTGTACTCGAAGATGGGATCGGCAAAAGCCGTGCCGCGTGGCGGATCTGATTTCAGATTCAACAAGGACATGTACTCCCGGCGGAAGAGGAAATCGTGGGCTCCTTCACGGAAATCCCAACCGTAATTTTTTCCTCGTTCGATGTGGTTGATTTCCTCCCACAAATCCTGTCCGACATCAGCCAACCAAAAGACCCCGGTCTCGGCATCTATCCAGCTTCCCCACGGGTTTCGCAGTCCCAGAGCCCAGATTTCGGGGCAGGCCACCGGATTGTCGAGGAACGGGTTGTCCTTGGGAATGGAATAATTCCTGTGACCTTCGGCAGGTGCGGTTGGATCAATCCTGAGTAATTTCCCATTCCATCGGGTCAGGTTTTGCGGCTGTTGAAAAACACCGTTCTTGAGGCCTCCGTCCCCTACAGAAATGTAGAGACACCCATCTTGCGGGCCGAAAACGAGATTCCCTGAGTTGTGGTTCCAATCGGGCTGTGGGATTTCCAAAAGAATGCGCTCCGTAGCCGGATCCGCCCGTGAGGAGTCGCCTGTGGAGGCTTGAAACTCGCTCACGACGCTGCGTTTTGGGCCTTGTTGGGAGTAGCAGACGTAAAATTTTCTGTTGGTGGCAAAGTCACGGTGAAACGCGAAACCGATCAAACCTTCTTCGAAATCCTTTTCCGCCATATTGCGGTCGGAAAGATCGAGGAAAACGGCGTCTCCCGAAGCCGATCCTTCATCCTTTGGCAAGATTCTAATTTTGCCGGTTTGTTGGGCAAGAAAGCGGCGGCCCGATCCATCCGGGGCAATCTGGAGGGTGATCGGACGTTCCAAGGTCAACTTTTCGTGGATGGCATTCAAGCCAACGCCGGGCGTTTGTGCCCGAACCAGAATCGGAAGCGCAGCTGCCGTCGCAAAGAGAAGAGCGGTCAGGATCGGTGGACGGAATTTCATGGTTGCTGAATCGTACCAAGTGATGACACCCAGAGCAAGGAAAGACTCAATTGGTCGGTAGAGTTTTGGGATGGAGGCCCCTCTCTCGTCTGAAGGACAATAGTGCGGCCTTATGGAAACAGAAAAGGCGCCGGTGTCACCGGCGCCTTTTGCTTGGTCAAATTTTTGGAAGGTTTCGACTACTTCAATTGGGCGAATCGCTGGGCGATCAGATCTTTACCGCCTGCATTCTTGGCGGCCTCTCTGGAGGAATCAATCCACTTCTGTTCAAGATCATTCTTGGTCGGACGATCCGACTCGTAAAACAGTCCGAATTTGCCGGGGAATGGCTCCATCGCAATTTTCAGCGCGGCCGCCTGGTCGGTGACATCGTGCTGAGTTTCATCGATGACATCGAAAACCCCGCCGCGGCGGGGATTGCCGGGGTCGAACACCCCGGGATAGAAGAAGGAGCATTCGGAAAGAACTTCCACCACGCTGAATCCTTTGTGAAGGATGGCGCGCTCGAAGATTTCCATCATGTGATTGACTTGGGTGGCATGGGAACGGCCCACAAAAGTGGCTCCACCGGCAGTCAGTTTCACCATGGGGTTGATGGGGCGGTCGATCGCGCCGGTTGGATCCGTCTTGGATTTGAATCCGACTGGCGAGGTGGGGGACGTCTGTTTCTTGGTCAGTCCATAGACAAAATTGTCCATGATGACATAGGTCAGGTTGATGTTCTTGCGCGCGGCGTGGTCGAGATGGTTTCCGCCGATGGAATAGCCATCACCGTCGCCACCGAAGGCAAAAACATGGAGATCTGGCCGGGACAGACTGACTCCCGAAGCGAAAGGCAACGCGCGTCCATGGATGAAATGGACGCCATGACTGTTCACAAAGTAGGGGAACCGGGAACTGCAACCGATGCCGGCAATGGTGACAATTTTTTCGTGGGGGATCTGGAGTTTTTCCAGAACCTTGTAGAAGGCGGCGAGAACGGCAAAATCGCCGCAACCCGGACACCAGGTCGGATGGTCAGCGGACAACTCCTTTTTGGTGAGTTTTTTGGGTTCCGCGTTGGTGGGTGCTGCTACACTCATGTTGGTAGGACTGGGGAAATTGGGACTGGGAAGGGGTGTTAAGCGGTGAGACGATCAATGCCAGCGAGGATTTCTTTGATCGTGAACGTGAGTCCATCGGTTTTGCAGAGCCCCTGAATACGGGGGTCGCAGTAACGAGCCCGGAGCAGGGTCGCCAACTGACCATAGCCATAGAGTCCCTCGTCGTTCATTTCTGTGACAATGATGTGCTTGTGGCGGGCAAACAGTTCGACCAGTCCATTGGGCAGAGGGTGGATGTGGCGCAGGTGAATGCACGCGATGCTGCGTCCGGATTCCATGCCGCTTTGGACCGCCGTCCGGATAGGACCGTAGGTTGACCCCCAACCGACCAGAAGGACCTCTGCGTTTTCAACGCCGAAGTAATCCGGGGCCGGGATCTCGGACATCAAGGCTTTGATTTTGTCCCGGCGACGGTTGGTCATGTTCTGGTGCATTTTGGGGTTGCCGGAAGGATGGCCCCATTCGTCGTGCTCGAGACCGGTCACAACGGGATATTTGCCGCTCAACATGGGAGATCCGGGGGGGGCGTGCTTTGAAGGCGCACCCAACGCATATGGTTTGAAGTCCTCCGGACGGGGGGAAAGATCCAAGACCGGTTCGATGTAATGCTCGTCCAGTTTGGGCTCGCGGAAGGCTTCGATCCGGCTGGAGAGTGCCTGATCAGTAAGGATGAATACCGGACAGGAATATTTCCG
>JACKQE010000015.1 GCA_024233005.1 Akkermansiaceae bacterium
GTCCGCCGCTTGACGTCGCCTCGCTTTTGGAGAGATATTTCACCCCACAACCCAACTGCTCCAGACTCACCTTACCCGTGGGCCAATGTGGGTAGTACGACCAGTGGCCACTAGTCTGATCGCAAGTCGATTAGGCTCGAAGGAAAGTGCCTGGCGTGGTGGGGTCCACGCTATTTGCGGGATTTGTCGGTTTTGCCCTGTTGCTTTGGGCGCCAGGCCAAGTGATGGGGGAATGGCACCAAATTCGGTGATCGCTCCCGAGGAGGTCGACATTCCCCAAAACGGGAGATTGAAGATTCCGAGAATGGCCCTCTTTTTGGCCCGCTCCTTTTTAGATGGCCGGCCAAAAAATCGCTTAACCCATTGATACTAAAAGATAGGCCCGGTGGGGTTCGAACCCACGACCAAGGGATTATGAGTCCCCTGCTCTAACCGCTGAGCTACAGGCCCTTATAAAATGGAGCCGAAGGGAATTTCCTTCACTAGACAACAAGCCAATAGCGATCACCCCAGTTTCCGGATAGGTCAATGGAGGATTCGCTCCGGCACAAATTTCAGGTAAATTCTCAAAATTCAGAAATTCTCATCGGCGAAGCGCGAATTTTTAGAATTTTCTGGACATGATTCACGAATCGTGGAATAATGCCCTTGTTGTTGAAAAAGGAAGTCTGAAGACTTCAGGAAATTTCAGTAGTTGGTTGTTGTTGTAAATTGCGCGAAACGAAAGAGGCACTTCTGAGCAGTGCTTCTTCCAAAGCGTCCAAGCCTCGAGAAAAACCCCTCACCCTAACAGGTGAGGGGTTTTTCATTGTTGGCATCTTCTACGGAGCCATCAATGAATAGATATTTCACCGATTTCGGCTTTGTTCAGGGCTCTTGGAAATATGGAAATCTCATCCAAGCGACCTTCCCAGCCATCAGTCCCGTCAGCCCGTCCTCCGATCATGATTTGATCCAGACCTGGAGGAAAATCGGCCATTTCTTTGGCTGAGATTTCCGGCTCTTCGGAACCATTGAGGTAAACGCTGACGTCCTCTCCTTGGCGAACCATTACCACCTGGATCCAAGACCATCTCGGAATCTCACTTCGACCTTCGTGCAGGACACCAGACCGGCCATGCTGAAAGACCAATCGTCCGGGCCCCTTCCGGCCTGCCGTTCCGGCGATCCCAAGGTGGTCTCCGGCGTCACTGACGACATGGGACCGGTCGCGGGAAAAGCACCAACCGGCAATGCCACGGGCTTCGTTGGGCATGCCGTTCCAAAGCCAGAGGCTGATCGTGTAATCGCTCGGCAGATTCGGAAGGGTGGCGAGAACCCGGCCTCCGGCAAAATGTGCCGCCCGGTTTGTTTCTCCGGGAACTGAAAAATGGGCGGAATCAGGCCCCTCCAAATAAAACAATACCCCGGGCTCATATATGGCATCGTGGCTTCCGATGACATCGCCCGCTCGCGGACCTGCCGTCTCATCAAGACGCCAATAGGCCGCAGGCTTGAGGTCGAGGACTCGACGGGCCAGCGGACCAGCCGTGAAGCGAAAATCTTTGCGGGGCTTTTCAGCCACTTTCTCCAACAACTGGATGTCCGTCTCTGCAATACGGGGTTCGGCACTTTCTTCGAGCCCTGCTGTTCTGGCCGGCCAGGTGTTGTATCCACCGAGAGCGTGTTGCTCAGGCGGTGGAATGTAACCTTCCGCACCGTTGGCCAATTCGATGACCATGGTCCCGGCGAGCGGCGAGACGGATTTGATTTTCAATCCTGTCAGGGCATAGGTTTCATTGGGCGTGGTCGCGATTCCAAAGTCACCGATCCGCAATGCCTGCAGGATCAATTCCGTTTGCTGTTTTTCGTTGAGGAGGATGGCCTCTCTGGCATAAATTTGTTCGGTGTTCGTGGGCTGGCCATCGGGAAGGCTGTCCACCAGACGGTGCGCCCATTCCAAACGTTGTTTGTCGGGCAGCCGGTAGCGCAGGGGCAGTTTCGTTTCCTCCATCGCCAAGGTGATGTCGCTCCGGTAGGTGATGTCGCCCAAAGCCTTCAGGGCAATGGCGAGCATTCCATCGGTATAACTCTCAATGGTCTGTGGATTTTCTTTGGGAGGGGCGGGCTTGGCATAGTCCCTGAGATAAATGTCCCCGCTGCATCCATGGGACATGATCCCAACAAAGGGGGATTTGCCCGGGGCCGCCTCCGGAACGAGCCGCCTTTTCAACCCTTCACAGAACAATCCGAAGTAGTCGGCACTGATGGCCTTGTCGCCAAAATAGTGCATCGAGAAGTTGGCCAGGACAGCCAGGGGGCGGTCGTCAATCCCCCGGAAGGCCAACAGGGTGAGATCGGGGTCCTCGGGACCAGAGGGACCGGTGGCGTCCTCGCTGAGGAATCCCGGATGCATGTTGGCACGGACGGTGGGGTTGCCGAAGGGATCGAGATTCACCCTGTCTGAGCGTCGCACCCATCTGCGAAGAGCTGTGAAGTCAGGCGCCTGGGCCACCGTCCAGCCGAACTGGGCGGGCTCCAGTGCGGCTTGCGAAGCGGCGACAGCCTCCACCAATTTTGTCTTCAGATGGGGGACGTAGGTTTCGTCGGCATTGACCCCCAGGCAGCCCATGCAGGACGGTGCGGAGTGTGCGTGCGTGGCCGAAATAAGAAGTCTGGAGGCGGGAATTCCCGTTTTTTGGCTGGCCTCGGCTTTTACTTCATCCAGCAAGGTGCGGGGCATCATGCAAGTGTCGACCACCACTATAGCAAGGGTGATCTTTCCGTCGTCCAAACAGAGGGCCCGCGCGTTGACCGGCGTTTTGATCTCGGAAACGCTTTTGGGGAGCATGTTCCCATTGATTAGAACTGGAAGCTTGACCGGACTGACATCCACCACTGCCGCTCCTGCCCGGAACTCTGCCCGGCTTTGGGACTGGAGCGCAAGCAGGATAATTCCGGCTGACAACCAGAGCAATATGCGGGAACCGGAGCGAATATTTGTCATGACCTTGGTAACGGAATAACGATGCTAAAGGAATGCGCGGTGGGCGAACAATGACGGATCCGCGCTACTGGGATCTTTTTTGGGTCACATGATCCAGAGGTGAGGCAAGAATATGGAATGCTCTTTGGTTCAAATGACCCCAATCTTTGGAATCAGTGAGAAAATCGGGGTTTTGGCGGTTTTTCTTGCCAAACGACGTAGAAACCGGATAGAGTCAGCCTCTTCCCTCAATCCCGGAATAAACCAAGGTTAATTATTCAATGAAAAACAAGAAATATCATATTTCCCCCTTCCTTTCGATGGCTGCCGTGGTGTTGCTCGGCACTGTTGACAGCCGCGCCCAAGGCAATGGCGAGACCGCCATCGTGGATGTGGACATCGTAGCGAAGGAGTTGGGGATTTCCCAGGCACTCGAGGACGAGTTGAAGGCCATGGAGACCAATATCAACACCCAGCTCAAAGACGCCCAGAACAAACTCCAGGCGCAATTCGATGCTGAAAAAGAAAAGGCCGGCGCAAATCCGACTGACGAGCAAAAAAATCAGCTCGCGGGATTGAACCGCGGCATGACTCAAAACCTCCTGGCTGCGCGGGATAAAGCCCAGGCGGCAATCAACCAAACCAGGGTGGGGCGTATTGTCCAGTTCCGTGACAAGGTCAAAGGCTACGCTCTGAAAGCGGCCAAGGCTAAAGGATTCAAGGTGGTCATCGTGAAATCCGAATTGGTGCTCGACTACGATCCTTCAGTGGACGTATCCATCGATATTGCCAAGCTCATGAAAGCTGATGGCGTAACCCCGGAAAACGTCTGGCCCAAAGTGGCCCCCGCACCAACCCCTGCGGCTGGCGCAGTCCCCGCAGCAGGGGCGACGGGTGCGGTTCCCGCCAAGCCAAATCCTTGATCGAGCCTGGCTTTGTCCAATGCAGAATGTGTGGCCGTGTTCCATTGCCATTGGCCTTGGAACACGGCCTTTTTGCGCCCAGGCAACGCTGGCTTACTTACGTTTCAGAACCGCGAAAAAGTTTCAATGTGCGAAAGAAAAACTTGACGAAGGGCTCGGTCTGCTCTGTTCTAGCGAGTTGTATGAAACCCTTCCAACGGATGGGGGGATAGATTTTCCAAACAGGTGATGATGAAAACCGAATCGAATCGGCGAATGGTGCGGATGGTGCTCTCAGGAGTGATCTTGGTGGGGCTTTGCGGCGGGGGGAGATCGCTTTTGGGGCAGGATTTGGATCTGCCGCCGATTCCGAACCTCGAGCAACAACCCAAGGCCAATGCCCTCCAGCGATTGCTGCAGAGGACTCCTGAGCCCAAGAAACGTGAGCCCATCCAGCTCAAGGATTCTGGCCGGAAAGCCTATTACACGCCCAACGAAGTCCGCTATGCGCCAGAAACGCCTACCGGCGGTCGGTTGCGGGCGTACGGAACCACTTCCCGCTATTCGGTCAATGGTGCCACGGTTTATTCCGGTGAGACTCAGGAAAGCGCCGGACTCCGCTGGCTCAAACAGGGAGCAAGCCCCAATTCGAGCGACCCTGCCGCTGGTTCCAAATTTGATTGGCGCAATCCGTTTCAGGCCAATTCCGACAGTGGGGTGGCAGTTTCCGACATTCAAAATATTGGTGATGTCAGTGGTGACATCCAAGCTTCCGGTGTGGATCAATCCATGGCCAGCGAAGAGCCAATTCTTTCCTATCTGAGCGGTATCGTGCTGATCCCGAGGGCTCTTGACATCAAGCGCCGCACCGGAGTGCAGGGCATTGTGAATGAAGGCGTCATTCTTCCCCCCAAGGTCGAAAAAGCCCTCCAACCGCACCTTGGTCAGCCGATGTCCATGGCTTCGCTGAACCGATTGGTTCGCGCGGCGATCGTGGCCTACCGCAGCAGTGACATGCCGGTGGTGGATGTGTTGGTTCCCGAGCAGGAGGTTTCCACCGGGGTTTTGCAGTTGGTCGTGATTGAAGGGCGTCTCGGCGAAGTGCTCGTTGAAGGAGCCAAGCGCAGCAGTGAAACCCAGCTTCGCAAGTCGATCCGGTTGGGACAAGGCGACATCCTCAAGGAAAGCGTCCTCACACAGGATCTGGCCTACCTCAACAAGAATCCGTTCCGCAGAGTGGACCTGATCTACAGTCCTGGTGCCGATTACGGGGTCACCGACCTTATTCTTCGCACGGAAGAGCTGAACCCGATCATGTTTTACACTGCTTATGAAAACAGTGGAACCGAAGTGTTGGGCGAAGATCGGTTCCTTGCCGGGGTCAACTGGGCGGGACCCTTTTTCTTCCCTGATGACACCACTTTGAGCTATCAATACACGCTCGGATTGAACAACCCCGACATCGAAGGCCACACTGGGGTTCTGACCTCCTTGCTGCCTTGGCGCCATCAGTTGACCGTGTTGGGTGCCTATGTCTACAGCAAGGCCTTGATTGATGTGGATGGCGAGGAACTTGTCACGGGTGGTGCCAACCAGCAATACAGTGCCCGGTATGCGATTCCTTTGCGAACCTTCAGCAGCCTTTCCCAAGAGTTGGAACTTGGCTTCGACTACAAGTCCAGTGGCAGCAATCTGGCCTTTGGCGGCACGGAGGTTTTCGACACCACCACCGAGATTTATCAGTTCAGCGCCGGGTATAACGTGACTCAGCGGGACAAACTTGGCACCACCAAACTGGATACCGAGTTTGTCTGGAGTCCGGGTGGCTTCGGTGCCGGCAACAGCGAGGAGGCCTTTGCCAGCCAGCGTGCCGGAGCAGGTCCTGACTACATGTATGGCCGGGCAGCCTTGGAACGCAACAACGCCCTGATCGGTCAGTGGACGTTGGTGGGCCGTGTGGAAGGTCAGGCCTCCAATAGCAACCTGCTTTCCAGCGAGCAGTTGGGAGCCGGTGGTTTCGATTCGGTGCGCGGATTCGAGCAGCGGGCAGTGCGTGGAGACCAAGGCGTAGTGGTCAGTGTCGAAGTGCGCGCCCCGGCGGTGTCGCCGGCCAAGCTCTTGGGCTTTTACCGCGCCAGAGACGCCATGGTCCCGTTGGTGTTCTTCGACTACGGTCATCTCTCCAACAGCGAAAAATTGCCGGGTGAGCCTGATATCAACATTAGCAGCACGGGCTTTGGCTTCCGCTACCAGCTGGATGACAACTTCTCCCTTCGGTTTGACTATGGTTGGCAGCTCGGGGAAAGCGGATTCGAAGACGGCGAAGACAGCCGCTTCCATATTGGAGCACGCGCCGTTTATTGACGCTGGGCTTGCAGACCGCCTTGGTGGTTCGCTGGAACGTTTGACCGGAGAGTTCGAGGACTCTCCGGTTTTGTTTTTTCAGCGTCCACGATGGGAGCCATCCGAACTTCATTCAGGTTTCCCCAAGGTCGCCGTGGAAAACCGCTTTATTCCAAGAAGCCTGTGGTGGATGGTTTCAGAAATATGAGCAACGCATCTGAACATTCTGAAAACGGCAGGGCCTTGATTCGGCTTGCCGCGGGGGTTCTCTTTTTAGGCGTTCTCCTAGGGGCTTTCGGAGCCCATGGCTTTCATGATCTTCTGGCTTCCAGAGACAGGATTCCCACGTGGAATACCGCCGTGCTCTATCATCTTGTCCATGGAGTGGCCCTATTGGTGCTGGGGGCCACTGTGCCATCGGCCAAGGGAGTGTGGTGGTCGTTGTTGACGGGAATTATCCTGTTTTCCGGCAGCCTGTATCTCTTGTGTCTCACTGGGATGAATTGGCTCGGTGCCGTGACCCCTCTGGGGGGACTCAGTTTTCTGATCGGTTGGGGATGGTTGGCGCTGCGGCGGTGAAATAGGAGCGGGTTCGTATTGAAATAACCACATTATGTTTGTCGATCATGTCAGGATTTTTGCCAAAGCGGGAGATGGCGGCAATGGCTCAGCCAGCCTACGGCGCGAGAAGTTCAAACCCAAAGGTGGCCCTGATGGCGGCGATGGGGGCAACGGCGGCGATGTCGTGCTGGAAGTCGATGTGCATACCGACAACCTGAAACCGTTTTTTTACAGCCCAAGCTACAAGGCCGAGTCCGGTAAGCCGGGGGGATCGCGAAATAAAACCGGAAAGTCCGGAAAGCATCTCGTGCTGAAGGTACCGGTGGGCACTTTGGTTTACCGCGCGGAGCCGCCTGCTGTCCACCGGAAGGCAGAATTGGAGCCGGAAGAAAGTGCCGCTTGGGATGACACGCTGGATGATTCCGGCAACGAAGAAGCCGAAATGTCCGATGTGGAGACTCCTGCCGAGGAACTCCTTTCCGAAACCGCCCGGAAAAATCTCCAAAAAGGGCTGGATGAGCGAGGTGTCCCAATGGGAGAGCTGGTGGCAGATCTGACCACGCCCGGGCAACGGTTTGTCCTCGCGGCAGGAGGTCGGGGAGGGAAGGGGAACTGGAATTTCCGCAGCCCCACAAATCAGGCCCCGGTGGAATTCACACCAGGCACGGAGGGAGAAAACGGATGGTTTTACTTTGAGCTCCGCCGCATCGCTGACGTAGGGCTGGTGGGATTTCCCAACGCCGGCAAATCGACCCTGCTCCGCGCGATTTCGGCGGCCCGCCCCAAAGTGGCCCCTTATCCATTCACCACGCTTCAACCCATGGTCGGGGTGGTGGAGTTTCCGGGATTTTACCGGGCCACGGTCGCCGACATTCCCGGACTGATTGAAGGGGCCCACGCGGATGTGGGCTTGGGGCATGAGTTCTTGAGGCTATATACTTCGGTGCAAAATTTCTTTGTGGTGGACCTTGGAGGCGTGGACGGAGGGACCCAATTTCCGACATCGAGACACTGCGCCGGAGATCAAACTCTATGATGAAGAATTGGCCGCACGAAAAGTGGTTGATCGTACGGCCAACAAAATCGACCTCGGAATCGGACGCCAACCTTAAAGCCCTCAAAACAGATTCGCGCGGATCGAGATCATTCCTGATCCCAGCGGAAATCGAGGAAGGCATCGATGTTCTGAAAGAAAAAGCTTCAGGGCCTGCGGCACAGCGGCCTGCGACTAGTTCCACACGGGTTGCGGAAACGTAACTCCTCCACAGATTTACCCGGAGGGCATCTGGGACAGACATAGAATGTCCAATTGGAGCCCGCCTGTTCTGGCGGAGCCAATCGGGCAATTGTTCTGAGCAACTGAATAACAGGTGAATTAGAAAGGGCAGTCGCATTTCAGGGGGCGACTGCCCTTTCGCATTTTCAGAGAATGTCTGCCACAAAGGAGTGCGGATCGAAAATCTTGAAATCCTCGGCTTTTTCTCCCGTGCCAATGAAGCGGGTCGGCAGGTTCAACTCTTCCCGGATCGCGACCACACACCCTCCTTTGCCGCTGCCGTCGAGTTTGGTCACAATCAAGCCCGTCAGATCCATGGCGGCATTGAATTGCCGGGCCTGCGCCAGGGCGTTGCCTCCCGTGGTCGCGTCCACCACCAGCAATCTTTCATGCGGGGAGGTCTCGTCCAGTTTGGCAAGGGAGCGGCGGACCTTTTTCAATTCCTCCATGAGATTGTGGCGGGTGTGAAGGCGACCGGCGGTGTCACAAAGAACAAAATCATACTTCTCCCGAACCGCACGATCATGGGCACTGTAGCAGACCGCCGCGGGATCGGATTCATATTTGCCAGCCACCACGGGGACATCAAGCCGTTCCCCAGTGTTGCACGTGCCGATGGCGGCCGCCCGAAAGGTGTCAGCCGCGCCAGAATGACGCGGTGCCCTGATTTTTCAGCATGAAGGCCAACTTGGCAGTGCTGGTGGTCTTACCAACCCCGTTGACACCTGGAAATCAGGAAACGGTGGGCAATCCTGGTTCAGGACTGCGGCGGAGAGGCTCCGGTTCCCCCAAGATACGGACGATCTCCTTTCTGGTGGCCTGGTGGACATCTTCAGGAGAGATTTTTCGGCCCAAGTCCTGCAAGGCATCAATGACCCGGGAAGTCAGTTTGAGTCCCAGATCCGCACTGATAAGAACGGCTTCAATTTCTTCCCAGTCAATGTCGGCACGGTTACTGAGACGGTTGACCAGATTGCGAAAAAATCCCATGGGCACAAAGAATTACTTACTGGGGCGAAGGCAAGGAGCGGCGGATCCGATCCAACACGCCATTGATGAATCGGGGAGATTCCGAAGTTCCGAAGCGTTTGGAAATTTCAATGGCCTCATTGATGGAGACCGGCACGGGGATATCCTCCCGGTAGAGGATTTCATAGCTGGCGAGGCGCAGGAGATTCCGATCCACGGCATCGATGCGCTGGAGCGAGTAATTCTCCACCGCTCCGGCAATCGCGGCATCAATGTCGTGAAGGTGGGCAACCACCCCCTGGAGCATCTCGACCGCAAAGGCCTTGACGGCACGCCCGGCCGGACGCAACTCCCAGAACGAAACGTCCTCAGGATTGAGGCCGTCGTTCAAGTCGTGGCTGAATAAAAACTGGAGAGCGGCCTCGCGACCCTCCCGTCGAATGCCGGGTTTCGCCATGGGGGGTATGAGATAAACCGGTTTTGGCCGTCGGCAAGAACTTCGTGCAGAGAACTCACGGGCAGTTTTCCCAAGCGGGTCCGGACATTCTGACTATACTCCCGTTTCGCCTCTCCATGCACAGATTGCTTCCCATTCATGAAATTGCCCCAGACCTCCTCGCCGCCTGCAGTCCGCAGGAGGGGGTGAGGGTGGTCATTGAAGCGCCCACGGGATCGGGGAAATCGACTCAGGTGCCCCAGATTCTGAGGGATGGAGGCGTCACAGGCGATCAGGAAATTGTGGTGCTCCAGCCCCGGCGGCTCGCGGCACGCATGCTGGCGCGCCGGGTGGCATGGGAACGGGGCGGCAGAGTGGGCGGGGAAGTGGGATACCAAGTCCGTTTTGATGACGCCACGAGCCGGGAAACCAAAATCCGATTTGTCACAGAAGGTCTGCTGATGCGGCAAATGCTGGGGGAAGGGACCTTGCCGGGGGTTTCAGCGGTTGTTTTCGATGAATCGGCGAGCGTCACTTCGACGGGGACGTTGCTTGGCCCGCTGTCTCAGGATCCAGGAGGAACTTCGCCCAGACTTGGAAACTCGCTTGTCATGTCTGCACGCTGGAAGCGGAAGCCTGCTGGACTATCTGGGGCGCCCCCAAACCCGTTGTGTCTGATCTCCTCGGCCGCACGTATCCTGTGGAGATCCGTTACGAACCCGAGAGAACGGACTGCCGGAGGCCTTTGGGATCATGTGGCAAAGACGATGGGAGAATGGTATCGGGGCCATGGCGTTGAGGGGCACGCTCTTGTGTTTCTGCCTGGAGCCTATGAAATCCGGAAGACCGTTGAAGCGATCGAGCGATGCTCCTGGGCTCGGGGATTCCGGGTTCTGCCTTTGCATGGAGAATTGTCTCCTTCAGCCCAAGATGCCGCAGTGGAAGCTTCGGACAGTCCCAAGATCGTGGTGGCCACCAATGTCGCGGAAACCTCGTTGACGATTGACGGGGTCCGACTGGTGGTGGATGCCGGATTGGAGCGCCGATCTGATTTTGACCCCAGAAGAGGGCTGGCCACCCTGCGAATCGAAAAAATTTCACGTGCTTCCGCCGATCAGCGTGCCGGCCGCGCTGGGCGTACCGCTCCGGGTGTTTGTTTGCGCCTTTGGAGCGAGGAGGATCATGCCCGGCGTGAAAGTTCAACCCCGCCGGAAATTCACCGATTGGACTTATCGGATGCCCTGCTCACGTTGAAGGCGGGTGGCATCCATGATGTTCGCCGATTTCGCTGGTTCGAGCCACCTCAGTCTCAAAGCCTGGAATTGGGAATGAAGACGCTGGTCGAAATCGGAGCCATTGAAGGCGGCAGCGAGAACATTACCCAGCTTGGCAAGGAATTGAGCCGACTTCCAGTGAGTCCCCGCTATGGTCGCATGCTGGTCGACGCGGCCCGCGCAGGTTGCCTTGAGTTTTTTGCCGTGGCCGCCGCCGCCACCCAAACGAGAGGACTGTTCCCCAATCAAAAGAAAAGAGCCAGCGACCTGACCTTGGCAGATTTCATGGAACCGGGGGATGTCTCCGACTTTCAGCCACTTTACCGGGCGTTCTGCCGGGCGGCAGATCTGAAATTTGACGGCCGGGCCTGCGGAGAGGCAGGAATGAGTCCGGGGGCGGGGCGGGAAATGGACAAGGTCGCGCGGCAGTTCCTTTCCGCCTTTCAGCGGCGGCATGACTTGCCAGCAGATCAGGGACGTGTCCCCGGAGGGGAAGAGATCGGTCGGATATTGCTTACAGGATTCGCAGATCATGTGGCCATCCGCTTGAGCGATGCCACACTGGCCTGTCACGTGGTAGGGGGACGGAAAGGATTGCTGGAAAAATCCAGTGTGGTCAGCGGGGAGGATCGACCGGGCAAAGGGGCCAATCGCCCCCCTTTTGGAAGACTGTTGCTGGCTGGTGAAATGGTGGAGGTCGAGGGGCGCGACATCGCCGTGAGACTCAGTCTGGCCACCCGCATTCGTGAGGAATGGTTGGAAGAGCTCTATCCTGATGATTTTCAGGTGGTGGCAGGAGCGGTTTATGATGAAATCCAGCGCAGGGTGGTGGCCAAGACAGAGAGACGTTTCCGGGACCTGGTCATTGAAACCCGTGCCACGGGAGAGGTGCCTCCGGCAGATGCCGCGCGGCTATTGGCCGCGGAAGTGTGCGAGGGCAGGCTAACCCTCAAGCATTGGGACGATGCCGTGGAACAATGGATCGCCCGAATCAACACTCTCGCCCAAGCCATGCCGGAACTGGAGTTCATGCCATTCGATGCCGAGGCCAGGCAACTTGCGCTGGAGGAGATCTGCCGTGGTGCTTTTGGCTACAAAGACATCAAGGATCGGCAGGTCTGGCCCGCTTTGCAAGACTGGGTGCCCGCACATCAAGGGTGGTTGCTCGACAAACATGCCCCTGAACGCGTTCAATTGCCCGGAGGGCGCAGCGTCAAAGTGGTTTACCGTCACCAGGCCAAACCCAAAATCAGCGTCTTGATCCAGCATCTCTTTGGAGTCCGTGAAACTCCTTGTTTTGCAGAAGGTCGGATGCCTTTGGTGGTCGAAATCCTGGCACCCAATCACCGTCCCATCCAATTGACTGAAGATTTGGCCGGCTTCTGGGCGGGCAGTTATGCGGGTGTCCGGGCACAATTGAGGGGCCGTTATCCCAAACACGACTGGCCCGAGCCGGGATAGTGAAGACTCTGAGCCGGTGACAGGCCAATATTTCGGCTGGCACAGGCTCCGTCCGCGCCGTAGAGCAAGGGATGCAAATCCCTTGGTGGCGGCTGCTGTTTGTATTTCCCCCGGCGTTGGTGCTCCTTTGGTTTCTGTGGCGTTGGACCGACCAAGCCAAATCTCTTGTGGTGGCATCCGCCCGGATGTTGATCCAACTCGTCCTTATTGGCTATGTCTTGGTCTGGGTTTTCAAGGTTCCACATGCCACCTGGGTGCTGGGAGTTCTTGCACTGATGGCGGGGATTGCCGGTTGGATTGCTTTGCGCCCCCTCAAAGGGAACAAGGGAGGGCTCTACCTGAAGGCTCTGGGAAGTATTCTGGTCTGCGCAGGCGGGACGTTGGCATTGGTGGTGTTCGGAGTGGTACAGCCCGAACCGTGGCATGATCCCAGAGTCGTCATCCCATTGGCGGGAATGGTCTTTGCTGGCGCCATGAATCAGATTTCTCTGGCCGCCGAGAGATATGGGGCCGAATACCGCCGCGGATCAATTCACGAGGAGGCGCGTGCCATTGCCTTGGGGGCCTCTCTGATTCCTTTGCTGAATACCTTTTTTGCCGTGGGATTGGTCCAGCTTCCTGGCATGATGACCGGGCAAATTCTGGCCGGAGCCGACCCTCTGGTGGCAGTGCGTTACCAGATCATGGTGATGTTGATGCTGCTGGGGAGCGGCGGCCTTTCCGCAGTGGTATTTTTGGAATGGGCCGGATCTGATTTACAGCGCAAAAGTAAACCGGAGAACGCTGATAATTTGCCTAATAACTACTAAATTGTTTTGGCCTGAAGGCAATCGAGTGCTAATCTGATGGCGCTCTTCCTTTGAATTTTAAAAACAGATGGAAATACCACAAGATTCAACCGCTGAAAAAGCCCGTCGCAGGGCGGAAATCAAGAAATGGAAAGCCATCGTGGCTGAACATCAGAAACCTCACTTAGGCCGGGCCCTCTGGCAGGTGGTGAACACGTTCGGGTCCTACCTAGCGGTGTGGGTGTTGATTTGGTTTTTGCAGGGAACGTGGTGGGCCACTCTGCCACTGGCCATGCTTGCCGGAGCGCTCACGGTCCGGATGTTCATCATTTTTCATGATTGCGGCCATGGTTCTTTCTTCAAATCAAGGACCGCCAACACAGTAGTCGGTTGGTTTTGCGGTCTTTTCACTTGGACGCCTTACGGCTATTGGAGTTCGGAGCATGCGCAACACCACGCGGCATCCGGTGATCTCGACCGCAGGGGAGTGGGGGATATATGGACGCTCACCGTGCAGGAATACATCGAATCATCGCGCTGGAAGCGTTTTGCGTATCGGTTGGCGAGAAATCCGTTCATTCTGTTTGTGGTGGCTCCGATTTTTTTGTTCACCATCTGGTACCGCTTCCCGGCAGTCGGCAGCAAGCCCAAAGAGAAGCGATCGGTTTGGTTGATGAATGTGGCCTTGTTCTTTTTTGTTCTCGGCATGGGATGGATCTTCGGATTCGGTCAGTATCTGATCCTTCAACTCGTGGCCATGGCCGCGGCCGGAAGTTCCGGGGTCTGGCTGTTTTATGTGCAGCACCAATTTGAGGATGTTTATTGGGAGCGCGGTGAGAACTGGGATTTCACCGCCGCCGCGCTGCAGGGAAGCTCTTTTTATAAGCTTCCGAGGGTGCTGCAGTGGTTTTCCGGCAATATCGGCTACCACCATATCCACCACCTCTGCCCTTCGATTCCCAACTACAACCTGGAGCGGTGCCATCATTCCGATCCGCTGTTCCATGAAGTTCCGGCAATCACTCTGTTCACCAGTTTGAAATCCTTCACCTACCGGTTGTGGGATGAATCCAGCCGCAAACTGGTTGGCTACCGCCGCATGAATGAGATTCGGCGTGAAAAGCGCGATCGTGAAACCGCCGCAGGCAACGCCAGCAAAGGTGACATGGGTGCTTGATTAGCTTCTCGGGTTTGATCCGGGATAATTTGAAAAGCGGTTGCAGGGACTGGTGGGTCCACATCCGCTTTTTTTTTGCAGGTCTTGGTCTATCTTGTCGTTCCTGTCAGGTAGGATCCTCGCAGATTCGACGCTCAGGCGAGGATTTCTTTGACCACGTTGCCGTAGACATCCGTGAGACGGAAGTTTCGCCCCGCATAATTGTAGGTCAATTTGGTGTGATCCAAACCCATGAGGTGGAGCACCGTGGCATGCCAGTCATGGATGTGCACTTTGCCATCCACGGCCTGCATCCCAAATTCATCGGTAGCCCCATGGCGGACCCCTCCTTTGATTCCGCCTCCGGCCATCCAGAAGCTAAAGCCTTTGTTGTTATGATCCCGTCCATCGGTGCCTTGCGCATACGGGGTGCGACCAAATTCGCCCCCCCAGATGACCAGGGTGTCCTTCAACAAATCGCGGCGTTTCAAGTCCGCCAACAATCCCGCAATGGGCTTGTCCGTGGCCGCAGTGGTATTTTCCAGGGAATTTTTTAATCCCCGGTGATGATCCCAGTTGCCATGAGTCACTTCCACAAAGCGGACCCCGTTCTCAACGAGACGGCACGCTGCCAGACAGTTTCTTCCAAACGCGTCAGTGGCATTGTCGCCGATTCCATAAAGCGCTTTCGTCTCCTTGCTTTCCTGGTCCAGATTCATCACGCTGGGTAGTTCCGCCTGCATTCGATAGGCCAGTTCGAAGCTTTCAATAATGCCCTCCACTTCCGGTTGGTGCTGATCCTGCCTCAGCTTTTCCATGTTCAAGGATTTGATATAGTCCAGTTGGATCCGTTGCAAAGGATCGGAAAGTTTGTCGTTCTTGATGTTGGGAATGCTGGCTTCCTGGGCGGCTCCGGCAAAGCGACGTCCCGCCGCAGCGCCCCGGTTCTGTTCCGAACCGATCGGGGTTCCCTGATAGATGGCGGGCAGGAAGGCACTTCCGTAGTTCTGGGCCCCGCCCACGCCATTGGCCGGACTGAGAGAGATGAAACCGGGTAGGCTTTGATTCTCGGTCCCCAATCCATAAAGCGTCCAAGCCCCAAGCGATGGGCGCACAAACTGGAAATTTCCCGTGTGCATTTGGACAAACGCCTGGGGATGGGCCGGCAGATCTGTGTGCATGGAGTTGATGATGGCAAGCTCATCCGCATGCTTGGCGAGATTGGGGTAGAGGCTGGAAATCCATTGCCCGCTCTTGCCATGCTGGGAAAATTCCCACGGGGAGGCCAGCAGCTTTGCCCCAGGGCGATTTTGAGCAGGCTGCCCATTGGCTTTTTTGAGTTCCGGCTTGTAGTCGAACGTATCCACGTGGGAGGGCCCCCCACGCATGCAGAGAAAAATGACTCGCTTGGCTTTGGCCGGAAAGTGGGGCGCTTTGGGGGACAGCGGACTGGTGATTTGCTCGGCCTGGAGTGTGCTCAAAGCGGAGAAGGCCATGTAACCAAAACCGCAGGAAGCGGTCTGCAGCAGGGAGCGGCGGGAAAGAACAGGATTCATGATGTCAGATGGCTGTTGGTTGGGCGTCAGGATCAATCGAGATAGCGGAATTCTGCCGAGGCGAGGAGGGATTGGCAAAATGAAGCCAATGCGGTCGCTCCGGCCTTTTTGGGATCTGGCTCCTCAGTGCGGGCAGTTTCGAGAAACCGCGACAGGAAGGCTCCCGTTTTGCGGAGTTCCTCATCCGTGGGAGGGCGGGAATACGCGAGAGTGAACGCATACGCGGCCCGTTGATTTTTGTCGAGTCCTGGCACCGCAAGGATGCGTGCCCCCATTTCGGATGCCGCCTTTTGGACGAACGGGTGGTTCATGAGATAAAGGGCTTGGGAAGGCACGGTGGTCACATCCCGCGCTCCCGCAACGAGACTGGGATCGGCGAAATCAAAGAGACCCAACGCATCAGGAAGTTGGTCCCGGATGATTGGCAGATAGACCGAGCGGTGCTTCTCCTCGGTCACGTTTTTGAAATCTTCGCGGATTCCCCGGCCGACGGTGCCATCTCCTGCTTCGGCCACCGGGGAGCCTTCGGGACGCTTCAAATCCAATTGTCCTGAGACCGCCAGCATGGAATCGCGCAAGGACTCGGCATCGAGGCGCCGGGGATTGGCGCGCCAATGGAGCAGGTTTTCCGGATCCTTGGCAAATGATTCTGCATCAAATGCGGAACTCATTCTGTAGGTGCGGGAAAGACAAATCTCCCGCAGCGTTTGCTTGATCGACCAGTGGTTGGCGATCAACCGGAGGGACAGGTAATCGAGCAACTCCGGATGGGATGGATGGTCTCCCGTGGTGCCGAAATTGTCCAAGGAAGAAACGATGCCCCGGCCGAACAGTTCATACCAGAGCCGGTTCACCAGGACCCTCGCCGTCAGAGGATTGTCCTCGCTGGTGAGCCATTTCGCAAGATCGAGTCGACCGCTCTCGGCCGGACTGGGAGTATAGGAAGGGCCATGAGTGAACACGGCCGGGAACCCTCGGGGAATGCGGTCACCGGTGTTTTCGTCGTCCCCTCGGATGAGGAGCTGGGCGTCGAACGACTCATCTCTGTCCCTGACGCCCATGGCGAAGGGGCGAGGCACGCCATCGGCATTCACGCTCTGGAGCTTTGTTTCAAGAAGGTTAATCTGGCTCTGCAGACCCCGGACTTTCAAAAAATTCGTGGCATCATTGGCCGTTCCCTGGCGCCGCTCTTCTCGGACCTCCTCAAGAGTCTTGGCATACTGTTCCTGAAGTTGTCCCAACCGGAACTGCATTTCGATTAATTCGCCGGGTGAATAGGCTTTGGCTCCGGGACCGGCCTCGGCAAGCGGGAGTTCGACAAGAGGGGATCCGCGACGGGTTTGCACCGAATCCACCGTGCCATAACAGGTCTCAGAACTGAGGAAAATACCGGCCAGCGCATAATAATCCTTCTGCGAAATAGGGTCGAATTTGTGGTCATGACAGCGGGCGCAGGACACGGTTGTGGCCATTACGGCGCGGGTCACGGCATCGATCTGCTCATCCACCACGTCGAACCGGAATTGTCTCGTGTTCTGTTCATTGAGCGATTTTGGGCCGATGGCGAGGAATCCGGTCGCCACCATTTTTTCGGCACGCTTTTTGTCCGAGTCAGCGGGCATCAGATCCCCGGCGATCTGTTCCTGGATGAAGGCATTGTAGGGTTTGTCGTTGTTGAACGAATCAATGACATAATCTCGATAGCGGTAGGCATACGGATAGAGGACATTCACTTCCTTGCCGGAGGACTCCCCGTAGCGGGCGGCATCCAGCCAGTGCCTGCCCCAGCGCTCACCGAACTGCGGCGAAGCCAGAAAAGTGTCCACCATGCCCGCCAACGCCGTTTCGGGATCTCGGGCCCAGGCTGTGAGAAAATGCTCCAATTGCGATGGGGTAGGGGGCAACCCAATCAGGTCGAAACTGAGGCGACGGAGCACATCCCGCGCGTTGGCATCGCCGGACGGTTTCATTCCAGCCGTTTCCAATTTGGCGAGAATGAACCGGTCCAAATCAGTCTTGGCCCAGGCGGCGTCCCCAACCGCTGGGGGAGTTTGGGCAACGGGTGCTTGGTAGGCCCAATGCTGCCGTCCTTTTTCAAGATTCATCGCCGGACTGGCGGCTATCTTGATGTCTCCGGTGCGCGGGTCCGGGGCTCCCATTTCGATCCATTCCTTGAATTTGCCGACGATTTCGTCGGGCAATTTGGATTTGGGTGGCATTTGAAGATCGGCATCCTGGTAGGTGATGGCGGTGTAAAGGAGGCTCTCGTCCAGGCTTCCCGGCGTCACCGCGGCGCCACTGTCCCCGCCTTTCAGGGTGGATTCCCGAGTGTCGAGGATCAGTCCCCCTTTGATCTTCTCCGAGGATTGGGAATGGCATTTGAAGCATTTCTCGACCAGGACCGGGCGAATGTTTGATTCAAAGAATGCGATCTGCTCCGCGGAAAGGGAATCGCCCGCGGCACCAATGCCGGAGGTCATCACAAATCCACTGACAAGCGCCAATATAGTGAAGCGTGGGATCAGGTCCATGGGGTGTTCGGATTATGGGAATTCGAAGGATGGAACGCTCCAAGGCTGGGGAAGTTTCACAAAAGTTCCAAAATTCGTCGCGACGCTTAGGCTCACTGGATTGCAATCCGTGGATGCCGGACCGTGAGATTGTGCTATTGGTTTCCGTTGTTACCCCCATGAAGTTTGGCGATCTCAGAGGCATCCTCCAATACGTTCCACAATTCCGCGGTCGCACCTTCGTGGTCGCGCTCGACGGCGCGGTGGTGGCTTCACCGGATTTTTCCAACATCCTGCTGGATCTGGCCGTTCTGCGTTCGCTGAATGTGAAAATCATTCTCGTCCATGGAGCGGCTCATCAGATTCGCGACTTGGCCAAAAGACGCGGTGTCGCCATTTCCAACGATGACGGGACCGGAGTGACCGATGATGCCACGTTGGAACTCAGTCTGGATGCCATCACCCGACTCACGGCATCGGTCATGCAAAGCCTGACGGTGATCAAAATACGGGCGGCGACCGCCAATGCCATTCTGGCGCATCCGGCAGGAGTGGTCGGGGGGATCGATCAATGTCACACCGGTGCGGTGGAGTTGGTCGAGACCGAAGTCATCGAGGGATTTCTTCAGCAGGAAATCCTGCCCGTTATTCCATCCCTCGGGTATGATGGCGATGCGCGCACCCTGAGGTTGAATTCGGATGCGGTGGCAATGGAGATTGCCTGCGCTGTGAAGGCCTCCAAAATCATTTTTTTGATGCCGGGAGAGCCGGACTTTTCCGCCAGTTCGCGCCGCGGACAAGCGCGCCAGTTCTCCGCGGAAGAGGCCGAAGAACTCAGGGCGGAAGTATCCGGCAAGGTGGACAAAGGGCTCTACTCCAAACTGCGCAATGCCATCCGAGCCTGCCAGGAAGGGGTCCAGAGGGTTCACTTCATCAATGGATACCGTCAGGATGCCTTGCTGACGGAATTGTTCAGCAACGAGGGGGTGGGAACCATGGTCTTCGCTGATTCCTACCTCAAAGTGCGCGCCGCCACCGCGGGGGATGTGGATGAAATGGTCCTCATGATGCGGCGTGCCATTGAAGACGAGCAGCTCGTGGAACGTTCCCGATCTGAGATTCTCGACCGTTTGGGCGACTACCGGGTCATCGAAGTGGACCGGAACGTGGTCGGTTTCGTCGCGCTGCACGTTTACGCTTCCGACAATCTGGGGGAATTGGCCTGTCTTTACATCAAGCGGAGCCACGAAGGGCAGGGCTATGGGCGCAGGCTGGTGGCTGACACAGAAAAACGCGCTGCTGAACTGGGACTGAAGGCGATCTTTGCGCTCTCGACCCAGGCTGTGGAGTACTTTTCGGAGAAAAACGGCTATCGCAGGCAGGAAGATCTCTCTTTCATGCCCAAGGAAAGACTTGCCAAATGGAACCACAAACGCAATGCGGTGCTGCTGGTCAAGGAGTTCACATGAGACGACTTCTCTTGCCGGGCTTGGCCATTGTAATGGCCTTGGCCCAGCTTCGGGCCGGGGAATCCACCTTGGGGGAGATTTACCGGGACAGCCTGACTCCATTCCGAGGAGAGTACTCATCCGGCACGGACTGCCGGACTCTCACCGGCAAGGTCGTGGTGGGATACCAAGGCTGGTTCCGGGCCGAAGGAGATGGCAGTGGGTTGGGCTGGGTACACTATGGAGCCGGCTCCTTCGAGCCCGGACATTGCACCATCGATCTCTGGCCGGATGTGCGTGAATTGCCCCCAACGGAACGATTCCCCACTGCATTTCGACATGCCGACGGTCGTGTGGCCGAGGTGTTCAGCCCGGTCCAGCCTGGCACGGTGGACCTGCACTTTGAATGGATGAGGCAATACGGCATTGATGCCGCCTTCGTGCAGCGGTTCGCCTCCGTGGCCAGAGATCGCCGGCATCTGCCTTCCCTCAACAAAGTCCTGCTCAATGTCCGGGCTGCAGCCAACGCCAAAGGACGGGCCTACGCGGTGATGTACGACCTCAGTGGACTGCTTCCGGAACACTTCTCCTCGGTGAGAGAAGATTGGCGGCAGCTCGTCCGGTTCGCCGGTGTATCCCGGGACCCAGCAGATCATGCCTACCTATTCCACCGGGACAAACCCTTGGTGGCCCTCTGGGGATTGGGATTCAATGATCGTGAGCCTGGTTTCGAGGAGTGGGAAAAATTGCTACGCTTTTTTCGGGACGATCCCGAGTATGGCGGATGCGCGATCATGGTGGGCGTTCCGGCATACTGGCGGCAAGGGAATCGGGATGCGGTGTCGGATTCCCGGCTTCAAAAATTGCTGGATTTGGCTGATGTCATCAGTCCCTGGACCGTAGGCCGATATGCGACTCCGGAGCAGGCGGCCAATCACGGCGAAAAAACGTGGGCTCAGGATGTCATCTGGTGTCGTGAGCGCGGCAAGGAGTTGCTGCCGGTGGCCTTTCCGGGGTTCAGTTGGCACAACCTTTCGCTCGCGCGCGGGCGGGAAGCGGCGATCAATGCCATCCCACGGCGAGGCGGCAGATTCCTCTGGAGTCAGGGACGAGCCGCCAAGGCGGCCGGAGCGGGAATGCTCTATGTCGCCATGTTTGACGAGATCGACGAAGGCACGGCGATTTTCAAATGCCTCAGCGAGCCTCCGGTCGGAGCCAGTTCTTTCGTCAATGGGGAAGGCCTGCCGGAAGATCATTACCTGTGGCTGACCGGACAGCTGGGCAGATTGATGCGCGGCGATCTTCGCGACTCTTCGGAACTTCCCCGCCGCCCATAAAAAACGCCACCCATTGGGGGCCAATGCAAGACAGTCGGTGGTCCTGATTTGGGAATTCCGATTTGAGCCGGAAATCGGAGGTGAGAAGAAACCTCTTGGTTGGGGGCACCCGCCGCGTATGATGTGGGAAATGTCCCAATCGGAAAACAGTTCCTGCACCCCGTTCCTCAAGGCCTTTGCTGACGAGAGTCGGTGGCGGTTGGTTCAAAGGTTGTTGGCAGGTTCCACGACAGTTTCCGATCTGGTGACAGCAA
Organism: Akkermansiaceae bacterium; assembly: GCA_024233005.1. Classification (GTDB taxonomy): domain Bacteria; phylum Verrucomicrobiota; class Verrucomicrobiia; order Verrucomicrobiales; family DEV007; genus JACKQE01. The sequence continues at coordinate 21,237 of JACKQE010000015.1, forward strand.
CTGGCTTGAGCCAGTACAATGTTTCCAAGCACTTGCGAGTGCTCCGGGAGACCGGAATCGTTGAGCCGCGACGGGAAGGGAAGTTTGTCCGTTATGGGATCACCCAGGCTTTTCAATCCCGGGTCGGCGAGGACCAGCAGTCATTGAATCTGGGCTGTTGCAGTTTTCATTTCGACCGGGAGGTGGCCGCCACGGCCATCAAAATGCTTGGCGAAAGCCCCCTGGAAGGGGATCTATAACATATGCCAACTTAGGCATAAGTTTTTGTTGCGTCCCTGATTTGGCTGTGTTTCAATTCCGGCCATGACCACGGAACGCATTGCTCGTTACATCATGATCGGCGGATTCCTGGGAGCCGGCAAAACCACTATCGTGGCCAAACTGGCTCGCCATCTGGCTAACTCAGGAAAAAGGGTGGGACTCATCACCAACGACCAAGGCCGAGAACTCGTTGACACCAAAATGCTGCGTTCCCTTGGGTTCGCGACGGAAGAGATTTCCGGGGGCTGTTTTTGCTGTCGGTTCAATTCTTTGATGGAAGCGGCGCGGAGTCTCAGCGCGGGGAAAGCGCCGGACGTTTTCATTGCGGAACCCGTCGGCAGTTGCACAGACTTGGTGGCCACGGTGACGTATCCGCTGCGGAGGATTTATGGCGAGGACTTTGAAGTGGCTCCTCTCAGCGTGCTTGTGGATCCGGTGCGCGCCCGCCGGGTGTTCGGTCTGGATGAGGGCGGCAGTTTCTCGGAAAAGGTGGCTTACATATACAAGAAACAATTGGAGGAAGCCGACATTCTCGTGATCAACAAGAAGGATCTGATTGATGCAGCACAGGTGGAGGAGCTGGCGGAAACGTTGCGGAGGGAGTTTCCCCAAGCCGAAGTGATTGCCGTTTCGGCGCGCCAGGAAGACGGATTGGAGGCTTGGTTTGACAGCTTGGTTTCCGGGGTTGCCCAAGGCATTCATTGCACCATGGAGGTGGACTATGACATCTATGCCGATGGCGAAGCCTTGCTGGGCTGGCTGAATGCCACCGTGGATCTGGACTCTCCGGCAGGAGTGGATGCGGACGGCCTGTTAGAGATTTTGGCTCGGGAGGTGCAATCCCGTCTCACAAATGGTGGAGCGGAGATCGCCCATTTCAAGATGACCCTTGGGCCCACCGATGCGATGGTGGGTGAGGTAGCGATCCTGAATCTAGTGCGGAACGATTTCGTTCCGGAATTGTGCCAGCGACTGGACGAAGAAGTGCACCAGGCCCAGATTATTGTGAACCTCCGCGCGGAGACTGCCCCGGAGATTCTCGCCACCGTTTTGGAGGCGGCGATGAGGGCCGCCTCCGCCGCCCATCCGGGCACCGCACTGGTGCTCGATCACCGGGAGTTTTTCCGTCCGGGACGTCCCACGCCGACTCATCGAGATCTTGTCGAGGCTTGAGCCGAACGGGGGCTATGACGAAAGATTGCGCTCTATGAAATCACTCCGTGCCGCTTTGACGGGCGAATTGATGGGCACCTTTTTTCTGGTGTTTTTTGGTTGCGGTTCAGTCGCTGCAGCTGTGACAACGGGCGCACAGGTGGGCGTATTCCAAGTCGCGATCGTTTGGGGGCTGGGTATTGCCATCGCCATTCATTGCACCGCAGCCTTGTCCGGGGCGCATCTGAATCCGGCTGTGACCCTGGCCTTGGCCATGTGGCGGGAATTCCCCAAATCCAGAGTATTGCCTTATGTCGGGGCCCAGATGGTCGGAGCCTTTGTTGCCGCGGCAGTGCTGCACGGAGTCTTCACCAACGCGATCATCGCGTATGAGTCGGCTCAAGGCATTGCCCGGGGAAGCGTGGGGAGTGAGTCCACGGCGATGATCTTCGGAGAGTTCTTTCCCAACCCGGGAGGCAGGCCTCTGGAGCATGCTGCCATGGCCATGCCATTGGGGCGGGCAGTTCTGGCTGAGATCGTCGGCACGGCGGTTCTAGTGATCGTGATCTTTTCGGTTACGGATCGCCGCAATGCTGAAGCGCCCCAGATCCTTACGGCTGGCTACATTGGCCTCACGGTAACGCTCCTGATTTCGCTACTCGGTCCGCTGACCATGGCCTGCTTCAATCCGGCCCGCGATCTTGCACCTCGCCTGTATTCATCCCTCGCGGGGTGGGGGGCGGTTCCTTTCAACGCCAACGGCCCCTACGGCTGGTGGGTGGTCTACTTGCTCGCGCCGCTGGTGGGCGGTCAACTGGGAGCCGCCGTTCACCGTCTCCTCCTTTCCCCGGCCTGGGAGGATGGAAGACAATTGACCGATTAAGTCCGTAGGCTTTCCGAAAGCAATTCGATGATTCCTTGAGCGAATTGCCCCGACAGCCATTTTCTTTATTTTCGCAGAGATAACCACCCCAGTCCTTATTTGTTCCATAATGAAACTGAATTACATCGGAACCGCCATGGCCGTCGCACTGATCGCGACGGTTTCACAAGCAGACGAGACACGGCTTATTGAGACCGTAAGACACTTCGTGGGCAAAGTCGCGGGTGCGCAGAAGGAGCTACCTGGCGAGCGACGTGAGATGTTGTCCGACGTGGCTGCCTACATCGTCAAACGTCTCGAAGCGGACCAAGCAGCCAATCTGGTTTTCATATGCACGCACAACTCGCGGCGCAGTCACCTCGCTCAGGTGTGGTGTCAAGTGGCCGCCGAGTACTATGGAATTGGCGATCTAAAGACATTTTCAGGAGGAACTGAGGCGACGGCCTGCAACATCCGAACGGTGCGCGCGCTCCGGAGAGCGGGTTTGTCCGTGGCGGCGTCCACGACGGGTGAGAATCCGGTTTACTTGATTCAGTATGCCGATGACAAGCCTCCCATTCGCGCCTACTCCAAAAAATATACTGAGGAAGGAAATCCGTCCGAAAAATTTGCCGCGATGATGTGCTGCTCGGAAGCTGACCAGCACTGCCCGAATGTAATGGGCGCCGATGGTCGTTTCCCGTTGCACTACGAAGATCCCAAGTCCGCTGACAGCACCCCTCAAGAGGCCGCACGGTATGATGAACGCAGTTTTCAGATCGCGACGGAGATGTTTTTTACGATGTCTTTGGTGGCCGAACGGTTGCAAACCAAATGAAGTCCCGGGCGAATAACTTCGTTCGCCTTACCACTCGCCCTGCGGGGGGAGATTATTTCGAAAAGGAGATGCCAGCACTACCGCGAGACGGCATTGTGGGGTCTGCGCGTGTCCGCCAGTTGCTTTCTGCTGGCCAGCGACCACTCCGCTTTCGCCACTCCCAGCGTTCTCAACCACATTCCCAAGACCGATACCGTGCCCGACCGAACTGTGGCGGTTCAGGCATGCGACACCTTCGGATCGGATGGTCAGGACTATTGGACGGGCTTCAAACCTGGTCTGGAATTCCGGCCATTTTTGGAGAGGGCGTCGAGTCCCAACAATCTCCGAACGAACGTCAAAGCCTTGAAAAATCCTCACGCATTCGCGGTTTGACAGCCATCATCCTTGACGGTTCGCCCCGCTTCGGGAGAAAATCCAGTCCATCCGCACCGCCACCGTCGTGACGATGTGTTTCAAACCAAACCCCACTCCGATCCAAACCATGCACCGCTCATTCGTTCTCTTCTTGGGAGCTGCCCTTGCCTCTCTCGTTGCCTTTGCCACCGTCAGTTCCCGTGGCGCGGATGACAAAGTCATCTCCGACTTCATGAAAAAATATCACAAGGCACCCCAAGGCACCGACCCCACGTGCAAGAAAGTGGGCGTCGGCACCGCCACGGATGCCGAATTGGCGGAACTTCTGAAAGGCTACCAGGACATTTGCGCCATTGATCCGCCCAAAGGAGAAAAGGCCGCCTGGGTGGAGAAATGCCAGGCCCTCGTGAAAGCTGTGAAAGCCGTTCAGGCCAAGGAAACCGGTGCTGCGGATGCCTACAAAAAGGCGGTGAATTGCAAGAGCTGCCACTCGGTCCACAAGCCGGATTAAGTTGCGTATCCTGTTGATTAGAAACAACCAAAGAAGCGGAGTCCGGCTGCGGATTCCGCTTTTTTTGTGCCTGTGCTGCACAGCCCCGAAGGTTTCAGAGTTGGTTCAGGGGAATTTCCCGTTTGGTTGGTGGTGATTGCCAGTTAAGACATGCTGGATTTGGTGCGAAATCAAATTTTCTGTCCCGCACCTGCTTCTGATCTGAGTGATGAGGTCAGAAAGGTTTCTGATGAATTCCCTTCTTTTCGTCCACCAACTTTGCATTCCATGAGCGTGGGCAGGAGCTGATGGAGTTTGAGCGTCGCCGTGCCAAGTCAGACCAAGGATTGTCAGACCGGGCAGGGAAAGAAGGAAAATGGGAAGTTTTTTCATGGAACGAGGGTGTGATGATGTGGGTGGTTCGGAACAACCGTTCTGATTGCTCTCCCGGCAAAGGCAGGCTCCGGCTGACAAGGGAGGCTGTGGCCGTGGCAGGTGACTCCAGCCATGGCACGGGCATCCTACGGTAATAGTGCGGTCAGTGCGGGGGCCGTCTGGATCAGGATCGCTCTTGCTTGGGCACAGACTCTCTGGCTTCCTGCCCGGTGGCCAGAGGCACGGAAATCGTAAAGGTCGTCGCAATCCCGGGGCGGCTCCGGACGGCAATGGTGCCTCGGTGGGCTTCGACGGCCCGCCGGACGATCGAAAGGCCCAACCCAGTACCCTTGACGGATTGCCCGCGATCTTTGCGGACCCGGTAGAATCGTTTGAATACATGGGACAGATCCGCCGCGGGAATGCCGACCCCGTCGTCCGTGATCTCGATTTGGTAACGGCCCTGTTCAATCGTGGCGGTGATGGCGACGTGCAGTCCAGGTTCGGGATTCTCCTTGATGGCGTTTTCCACAAGATTGAAAAAAATCTGATCCCAATAGTGACGGTCTCCGTAGAGCATCGGGGCTTGCTCCGGGAAAAGGACCTTGAGTCGGACCTTCTTCTGCTCCAGCAGCGGTTGGAGGTGATCCAAGCTGCTGTGGAGACATTCCTGGAGGTCAAAGGCCTCCCGGTTGAGCAGATCCTCGGCCCCTTGGCTTTCCAGCTTGGAAATGGTGAGCATGTCCTCCACCAGGCGGGAAATCCTCAAGGCATGCTTCCTCATCACAGGCACCGCTTTGGCCGCCATGGCTGAAGAGCTCTGACCGTCATCCATCATTTCGAGATATCCGCTGATGATCGACAGCGGCGTTCTCAGCTCATGGGATGCGTTGGCAAGGAAGTCGCGCCGAAGTTGTTCTGTCTCAAGCTGCAGGGTGATGTCCCGGATCACCAACCAGGCACTGGGGACCCCATGGAAAGATGAGGACAAGGGCTCAGCCTCCACGAGGAACGTGTGCTCCGGTCTTTCGGCCCGATCCAATGCCCTGCGTTTGATCCGATCCTGGGTCTTGGCTCCCAGATTCAATGCCAAGGCCACCGTGTCGACAATGCGGTGATCAATGCAGACTTCGATGAGGCTGCGACCTTCGTGCTCCTGCTCACTGGGGAACATTTGCCGGGCGGCGTCATTGGAAAACCTGATTTCCAAATTTTCATTCAGAATAAAAATGGGCTCCGAAAGTTCATGAAGCAGGGCTTCGAGGAGCCGCCGTCGGGCCCTTTCCAGATCACGTTCCAGAACTGCTTCGTCGTGTAGATTGAGCAGCGAATGGCCCAGTGACTCCAACGCTTCATCATGGTCCCACAATGGAGACATTAGCGCTTCCCGAGTGCCGGACTCCTTTGCCAATCGATCCAATTTCCGGAGGATCCGCCGAACCCTCAAGAAACGCCACAGCAGAACGGCCAGAGACAATGCCAGGATGACAATGAGGACGGTCTGCACGGATGGTTGCGGTAGGGGCGATCACTCGCCGGACAGGGCAAAACGATAGCCGACGCCCCGGATGGTTTCGATGCTGGCCCCCTCGGATCCCAGTTTTTCCCGGAGGCGTTTGATGTGAGTGTCGAGAGTTCGGGTTTGGATGAGATCGTTATATCCCCAGACTTTTTGGAGGAGTTCCGCCCTCTCCTTGGTGACCCCGGGGGATTCGATCAGAAGCAAAAGCAGTTTAAACTCAGTTGCCGTGAGATCAATCTCTTCTCCCAGGAGATGCAATTTGAGATGATTTTTATCGAGGCGGAAATTTCCAACTTCCACCACCGTGGCGCTGGGTGGGGTTTTGGTCCTTCGCAGGACGTTCCGCACCCGTAAAAGGAGTTCTTTGGGACTGAACGGCTTGGTTATGTAATCATCAGCGCCCATTTGCAGGCCGGCGAGGCGGTCGTCCAATTTTCCCCGCGCGGTCAGCATGAGCACCGGGATTCCGTGGGTGCGGCTGTCACTACGCAAATCGCGGAAGACCGAAAACCCGTCTTTTTGGGGAAGCATCAGGTCCAGGATGATGAGATCGGGACATTGTTTGCGGGCTAGATGGAGGGCCACCAATCCATCACCGGCCTCCAAAAGGTCGTAACCTTCCCGCGCCAGGTTCAAGGATACCAGTTCCCGGATATCTTCTTCGTCGTCTACAATCAGGATGGTGGGCATGAATCAGGTGTCTTCAGATTAACATCGAGGACGCGAACTTTCCCTCTGATTTCAGGAAATGAAGGCCTTGGTGCGTGACGAAAATGACACTTTTTCCGGGAAGTTCGGGAGCAAGTTGACGCGATGTGCCATCTCCACCATATTGGTCTGGTCGAATTTTGGAGCCCATTTTTTGGCATTTGCTATCTTCAAACAATGAATTCCCTCTCTTCAGGCAGCTTTTTTCCCCTCCTTTTTGGCTTCAATTTCTTCGCCTTGGGTACGCTCGAGCAGGCGGGAGCCACTGATTTTGAGAAGGAAGTCAGGCCCATTCTGAAGGAAAAGTGCTACAAATGCCACAACGGCCCCAAGGCCAAAAAGGGGCTGGATTTCAGTGATGATGCGACCATCAAAAAGTTCATTGGGGAAGGGGAAGCCGAAGCCAATCCGATTGTCCCCGGAAAACCGAACAACAGCCTGCTGATCCACAAAGTCAGCTTGCCCCACGACGATCCTGATGCGATGCCCCCGCCGCGGCGCGGCGCCACTCCTTTGACCCAAGGAGAAATCGATGTGATTGCCAAATGGATCACGGAAGGCGCTAAAATTGAGGGCGGCCCGGCAGCGACGGAACCCGCCAAACCGGTCATGGCCAAGGCCGATCCGGCCAAAATGCTCGATTGGACCAACAGCGCCGGGAAAACCATCAAAGCAGGCTTCGTCAAGCTGGAGGGCGAAGCGGTCGTCCTCCGATTGGAATCAGGCATGGAAGTTCCCTATCCGTTGAACCAACTCCACGAGGACAGTCAGAAACAGGCCAAAGATTTGGCACCGCAATAAATTTTCCTCATCGGGGAATCCACTTCCTTCCGGGCCACCCCAAACGCCCTTTCCAGCGGATCCACCAGGAAGGTTGGAAAGCTGCGGGAATGCGCTCTATGTCATCAGGGCGTGCCGAACTCCAAGCGCCCACGGAGCGCCTTAACCGCGAGACTTCATCGCGAAAACCAGGATGGGTCTGCAGCACCGTCAACCGGCTGACGGCGAGGTCGATCCATTCGGGGGTGACCATCCCGTTCTGGGCCCGGGCCAAATGGACCGCCACAACCAGGAAGTATTCGTCCTCATCACCACGAAGGTTTTTTAGGATGGGATTCACGTGGGACCACAAGCTGTTTGCTGGTTCTCCGAGGAGATACAAATTCGTCAAGGAGGCCGATTCGAGGGGGTTTTTTTGCAGCACTTCGCGGTGGATTCTTCGAGCTTCTTCCTGGTTGCCAAGGATTTGTTGGCACCGGGCCAAGTCAAAAAGATAGGGAGCGGATCGGTTTTTGGCGCAGGCGCGCTTCAAATGTTTGGCTGCTTCCTTGGCGTCGGTATCAATGAGACACCTTCCCAACAAGTGTTCGAACACGGGATTGTCCGGCTCGCGGCGATTCAAGTCCCTGGCCAGAGCCACGGCCTTAATGCTTTGGCGGCTGATGTTATAGTGAAGGGCCAATCTGGAACCTGTCTCGAGATGGGCCGGGAAACGGGACCAGGCCCAGGTCAGAAAGGGCTCCAAAGAAGACAGATAATCAGGCCGACCCAGCACCGTGGCGAACAAATCGAGCAGCAGTGGAGTGCGCTCCTGGTCGGCCCTGTCGATCAGGAGACGGGCCGCATGGTGAGGGGTGTCACGGATCAGGCTGAGGTATTGCCTGACGGTTCGAGCGGTTGGTTCTCCAGAAAGGAGCAGAGTTTCCAATTGCGGCAGGGCTGTTTCCGGTGGGCTGTATTGGGCCTTGATTTCGAGGAGACGTGTCGAATCGGGCCAAAATTCCAAGCCAAGTTCACAGATCCGGAGAATTTCCGAGGTATCCTCTTCCCGGGTCGCCAGGCTCATGCGGATCTGGAGCACCTGTTCCCGCAGCGTGTCATCCCCTGCGCGGGCGTCGATCTTGGCCACGAGCGCCTTGGCGGCGGAAAGATCATCGTTCAAAAAATGACACCGCGCCCGGAGGGTGTCGATGAGTGGAGCCGGAAATCGCGCCTGACTTTCTTCGATTCTGGCAAAAGCGTCCGTAGTTCCGTAATGTTCGCTGAGATGGAGCACCAATGTCCGGAGATGATCAAAGTCGTAGGGAAATTTTTTCACCAACCGAACCAGACAGTCGCCCAACGTGGAGAGATCTGCCAAGGCATCCGAAACATCGCGCAACTGTTGCAATGCACCGGGGAGTCCCGGATTGACCTCCAAGGCGCGCCTGAAAAAGTCGGCCGCGGATGCCAGGTCTTGTTGCCTGTATTTGACGACTCCCATCCGGTAGAGAGCCGAGGAATGCGCCGGATACCGCTGCAACAATGATTCCAACTCCCGCAACGCTTCCTCCATATGACCGGAGGCTTCATGCAGTAGCACCCGGTTGAACCAAAGTCCGACAAAGCCTTGATAAGTTGGCAGAAGTCGGTCGCACCACTGCAGGACCAATACCGCGGTGGCCGGCGGGAGCGTCACTTTTTGGCCGGTGAGGATCGAGGTCAGCGTGGTCAGGAACCAATGCGGGGTGCCCGGCAGTTCTTCTGGCAATATTTCGGAAACCTGGGGGATTGGTCCGTTTTTTCCGGGCAAGAGCGGATGCAACAATCGGAACGCGATGAGTTGGGCTCGGGCCTGCCATTCCAAAGCCCCGGTCTGATCTTCCTTTAACAGCGCCGCAAGTGCCTCCGATTGGCGGGAGGGTTCCGACCAGAGCAGCCGGAGCCAATCTTCTGAGGTCAGATTCGTGCCCGGCGGAGGTGGCGAGACGTCAGGAGGCGACTCAGGGAGGGAAGGTTTATCCAATGAAGGCGTCGGATTGATTTCCTCCCCAAGAAGGTCCTCCCCCCGGCGGAGAATCTGAGCGACCAGATCGGAGCGGTTTTGGTGCCCATACCAGTTGGTCAATGCCCAATAACATTCCGGGTCTCTGGGAAACCAATCCAGCAACTCGAAAGCAATGCGTTCGTAATGCAGTCCATCCGGGCCATCCTGAAGCGCCTGAGCCAACCCCCAAAGAAGGCGCCGATCATGGGGATCCTCCTCCTGCAAGAGGGAGAAATGATCGAGATACTCCTGCCAGGAGAGTTGATCGCTCGTCCGTTGCAGCAATTTCTCACGGTAGCCCACCGTGCGGGGGGCCAGTTCGATGGCCCGGCGGAGGGAGTGCAAACTTCCCTCAAGGTCTCCCGACTCGGCCAGAATATCACTGCGATGACTCCAATAGGCTTCCACGCCATTACCAAAAAGCAGAAGACGATCCACGATTCGCAACGCCAGATCCCAGTTGCCTGATGTGCGGGCCTTGAGCAGCGAGAGAACCAGTAAGCCCTTTCTCCCGATGGTATGGCTCTGGCTCCGAACCACCTCATCCAGGCTCTCGAGGGTGTCGGCGTGCCAACCGAGCTGCATCAGGGCACGAAACCGGGCAATCACATTGGCCTCGGTTCTGCGTCCCAAGGCCTCCATGCGAGATCGGAAGGTCAGCGGGGAGAGAGTGACCCGAACGCCGCTCAGATCCCTGAGCAATGCTGTCGGGTGATCATCGGGAATCCGTGCCGCCGCCGCTTCGGCGGAGATTCTGTCTCCGTGAAAAACCGCGGCAGCGAGATCCAGTAAGGCGCCGCCTTCATCGCTGGCCATCGATTGAAGGAGGGTCAAGGCCCTTTCGGAGCTCACTTTGATCAAACCATAGACCGCTCCGTGTAGCTCATATCGGCTCAAAGCCATCGCTGATGGAACCGCCGAGGGCGCCCAGTGGGAAGGATCCCTCACATAGAACACATCCAAAGAATCGTGGAACCCGCAAAGAATCTCTACGTGGCTGTTGAAGGCCCCTTCGATGACCCCGATCAGGGGAATCCCTGTTTTATCCAAGGCTTCCCGGATCACGGTTGCGTTCAGTGGCACCGGCACGAGCCGGTAGCCGTGTGATTCGACCCATTCCCGCATCCGCCAGAGTGCGGTGCCATCGCGGCCCTCCATCTCCAGAAAGAGCTGGGCGGGATCAAAACTGTCTCCCTGGGGATGGGCCGCCATGGCGACGCAGGTAGGCACACATTGATTGCGATTCTGGGCAATGAATGGCAGAGGAATAAACCGGTGGCGGCTGGCTGCGGCAGTTTCGGTAACAGGCGGAAAAGCAAGGTTGCTGCCGCTGGAAACCTGCAAAGTCCGGGCTTCTTGGCATCGTCCGCTTTCGACCAGCAGGAGGCAGAGCGTGCGCCGGGCCCAGGCGACGCTGTCGGAGTCGGGCCATTTCGCCAGAATGCCCTCCAGCATAGGCTGGGCCAGATCGTAACGTCCCTCAGAAAACGTGAACATCGCGGCGGTCGAGTCGAAGGTGGCATCCTCGTGCCCCAGCGAAGCACCTTTGGCCAGGTGGTGCCGTGCTTCCTCGAGGCGTCCTTGGGTGAGGAGGCAGTGGACGAGATAACCTCTTGCTCTCAGCCAGCCCGGAGCGAGCTCAACACACTGTTCCGCGAGCGAAATCGCCTCCGGCCACCGCCGCAGTCCCTCATAAGCGCAGGATCGATGATACAAAGACAGGGGATCTGTGTTGGCGACAGGGTCTTGTTCCAAAGATTGGAGAATCTCCAGGCTGGAGGTTTCGAAGCCGGCATCGCCGAGAAGATCTGCAAGCATGCAGGACCATTCGACCCGGTGGGTCTGCCCCCAGGTGCCTTCGAGGGATTCCAACAAGGCAATGCCTTTTCCGTGCATCTGGCGGATGAGGAGGGATCGGGCATAGTGCAGGCACGTCAACAAATCATCGGGATGATACCGGTAAGCCAATCGGGCCCAAGCGAGGGAACGCTTATGACGACCACAAGCCCTTGCCAATTCGACCTGGAGCAGAAAATCGTTGGCAGAAACCACCGCGATACTCCGCCGGAGTTCTTCCGATTGAAATCTGGCATCCCGGACTTTCCCGGACAGCAGGAGATCTCGGACCGTCCTCCAGGGCAAGGAAACTTCCGGGATCGTGGTTCGGAGTTCAAAAAGCATAGGCTGGGAAGGAAAACTCTTTCCCTTCCGGCCATGGAACGCAAGTTCCCATTGGGACCGAGCCCGGCTCTTCGATGACTCGGGAAGCGAAGGTCAAAAATGGCTCGGGGCTTCAGGATACTCGAAAACGCGACCTTCGAAATTGCGAAGCACCACGCGTTCATTGTCCCGATGCAGGACATACCCGGGATTCACGGGAATTTTGCCGCCACCGCCCGGGGCATCGATCACATACTGGGGAATGGCGTAGCCGGTCGTGTGTCCACGGAGCCCCTCAATCAGTTCCAGACCTTTGGCGACGGGCGCCCTCAGGTGGCTGGACCCAGTGATCAGATCCATCTGGTAGAGGTAGTAGGGTCGGACACGGCAGCGCAGCAGCTTGTGCACGAGGGTCCGCATCGTCAACAAATCATCGTTGACCCCTGCCATAAGAACACTCTGATTTCCCAGAGGAATGCCCGCTCCTGCCAGCCTGCCGAGCGCGTCACGAACTTCCTCGGTCAATTCCCGGGGATGATTGACGTGCACACTCATCCAGAGCGGATGATACTGCGACAGCATGTCACAGAGCTGAGGGGTGATCCGTTGGGGCAAAAAGATCGGCACCCGACTGCCGATCCGCAGGAACTCAATGTGTTCGATGGAACGCAGTCGGCTGAGAATCCGATCCAATTTTGCGTCGGAGAAAAGGAGGGGATCTCCCCCGGAAAGCAGAACATCCCGCACTTCCGTGTGGCTTTCGAGGTAGCGGAAAGCGGCTTCAAAATCGGTTTCCAGCTCTTGTTGCCCCGCCCCGCTGACGACCCGACTGCGGGTGCAGTAGCGGCAATAGCTGGCGCATCGGTCGGTCACGAGGAACAGCACCCGGTCTGGATAGCGGTGCACCAGTCCCGGCACCGGCATGTGGCTGTCCTCCCCGCAGGGATCCGCCATTTCATAATCTTCCGTCCACGTTTCCTCGACCCTGGGAATGACCTGTCTCCTGATGGGGCATCCAGAATCGTCCGGATCAATTAGATTGAAAAAGTGGGGCGTCACCGCCATCGCCAATTTTGTCCCGCTCAGGAGAATGCCGCTGCGCTCCTCCTGGGTGAGGCGCAGACGTTTCTCCACCTGGGCAAGGCTCGTGATCCGGTTTTTCAGCTGCCAATTGGCATCGTTCCACAAATCGGGAGGCACCTCCGACCAGCCTCCCGGAGCATGGGATCGGAAATCGTGGTCAGGATGTCGTGCCGCCGGGGCGAGAGTGGGTGCAGTCACTGCGGTGTCAGGTCCGGAAAACTCATTCCTAGTTGCCGGAATGTCAATGGTCGGCATCACACTGGCACCAATGGTGAACGCTTGCTTCGGGTGATCTGCGTCAGGCAAATGGATGGCGGACATTATGGGGGTTTGAGGGGGAAATCCTTACGACGCCGTAATTCCAAGAACCTTACTCGTGCCCCAAGGTTCATCCACGGTCCGATTTTAGGCCCAGAGCTCGATATTTTGAGGAAATTGACGCCAAGAACACGAAACAGTGGACGCTGGTTTGACAGAAGGCGTTTCCAGCAAATATTGCAGAGCCCCGAGCAGATGCACAAGGCGGGGATTGCAGACACTTTGCCCCAGCATGACTTTTGAGTCCCTCAGAGAATTGATCAAGCCGCCATGGTTTGATCTTATCCGTACGTTGAAGCGAGTGCCGAACCGCTCTCTGCAGGAACTTTCGGACGATCTCGGAATGACTCCGCCGGCACTGAAAAAACATTGCCGAGCCTTGGAAGATCTGGGTTACCTGTCTCTGGGGAAGCGACTTGGGGATGGAGCGCGCTCCGTCAACACCTACCGGTTGACGGAAAAAGCCGATGAATTATTCCCTGAAGCGGGGGCCGAAGTCCTGCACAGCCTGATCAAGGCCACGGAACTGCAGTTTGGTTCCAATGCCCCGGAAAAACTCATGTTTGGGTATTTCCAGGAAATGACCGCCCATTATCAGCGCAAAATGAAATCTGCCACCTCGGTGGCGGACCGGGCCTCCATACTGGCCAAACTGAGAGACGAAACAGGTCACGTTTCCACCTGCTCCTACGACCCCAAGCTCGGGTTGAGGATCATTGAGCAGCACAATCCTCTCCAATCCATCTTTGAAAAGTATCCGACGTTGGAGCGGATGGAGCAAATCATGTTCGAAAGAGTTCTGGGGCGCCCCGTGCGGCGGCATTCCGAGCGAAGTCAGGGCGGGCGCCACATCGTCTTCGAAATCGAAACGCTCTGAACCATCGGGGGATAGGAATCCCACATGGGCACAAATAAAACTGGAATGGAGAATAAGGAAGCCACGGCCCCAGAGGCGTTATTTTTCGATTCGCACATGCACACACCGCTGTGCCGTCACGCCTTCGGAGAGCCCGAAGAGTATGTCGCCCAAGGGCATTCGGCAGGTCTCCGGGGCATTGTCTTCACCTGCCACAGTCCGATGCCGGACCGGTTTTCGCACGCCGTGAGGATGCGGCCCGAAGAGTTTGAGACCTATGTGGAACTGATCCGCCGGGCCGGAGCCTCGGCGCCGGAGGGATTCGAGGTTCGTCTCGGCTTGGAGAGTGATTGGTTTCCAGGGATGGAGGCATGGCTGGAAGACCTGCACCGTCGGGCTGATTTTCATTACATCCTCGGCTCGGTTCACTGGCACATTCCCGAGTACCTGGATGCCTTTTACACGGGGGATCTGTTGGCCTTCCATCGTGGCTATTTCGGCCATCTGGCCGAATCAGCCGAATCGGGGCTGTTTGACTGCCTTTCCCATCCGGATTTGGTGAAAAATGCCACGCCCAGCGAGTGGGACTTCGAACTGGTCAAAGACGAGATCGCCAGGGCCCTGGACCGCATTGCCGCCACCGGGGTGGCCATGGAACTCAACACTTCGGGGAGGAACAAAAATTTCCCGGAAATGAATCCTGGACCTGAGATGCTCTCCATGATGGCGGAGCGGGGGATCCCGATCGTCATCGGTTCCGATTCCCATATTCCAGGAAGGGTCAGTGATGGGTTTACCGAGGCCTTGGACCTACTTGAGAGGGCCGGTTTTCGTGAGGTCAATGTGTTTCAACACCGGCGACGCCAGGCTTTTTCCATCCCGACGGTGAGGAATTCTCTGATCGTCCCGGGGCGGGGGACAGAGTGAATTTCAGGCCGGGCCTCGACCTCTCCGCAGAAGCCTCCCCGCACCCAGCAGCAGCAGCAAGGCGGCCAGCCAAATCAGGACCGTTCTGGAAGGCGCTTGGATTTTGGCAGAATCTGAGGGAATGGCTGTTTCGGGGGGATGCGGATCCGATTTAACGGTGACCGGTTTTGCCAGATCCTCCAATCCGGTCTGGTCACTCAGAATGGCATCCCACCCAGCGGCGAGGAGGAGATCGATCCCCGGATTCTGGTCTTTGACTTCGCAGGAGCAGGCCCCGCAGAGATAGGTGGAATGCTCGAGTAGATTGTCCCGATGAATGCCTTTTCCGATCAAGGGTTCGAGGGCCCGCCCTCTGCCAAATACAGGGAAAGCCATGGGTTCCTGCGCATAGTCGCCCAGGTCATCCTCCAAGTTCAAGAGCATGGAAAGCAGCACTGCTTCCTTCGGGTCCTTTCTGGAAACCTTGAGCAACGAAAAGTCCACTTTCAGGGGCAGGCTGGAAGCGAGAATGTCATCTTCCTTGGACTGAGCGTGCGGCCCCCGGGCCAGCGCTTCATCGGGGGTGATGACTCCATCGGGCAACTTGAGAATCGACTCGGCTTCCTGGGAAATTTTATCCAACAGGCCTGCCGCTTCGTCATCAGCGGTGACATTGCCGCTTTCGACAAGAACCCAGACGGCAGATTCTCCCTTGAGGATCCGTTTCCGCAGTTCTGCCCGCACCGGTGAATCAAGGATCCTCTCCGCATTTTCCCGGGTCAACGAACCTGACCAAAGGGCATGACCCAGCACGCCTCTCAATTTCCGGGGGTAAAACAATTCCAATGTAGGAGCGGAAAGGCTGGCGTTCGGGGGAGAGACGATGACTTCGAGGTTGGCCGGTGCGTTGGCATCTTTCGAGGAGGCCTTGAGCAGATCGACCACCGCCTGTTCAGCAGTGGTCAAACCTTGTTGCGGGGGGGTGATGGTCACCAAGTAGGCATCGGCCTCCCAGCGTTCCAGTGCATAGCGAAAAACCGGCACTTGGCACGCTTGGATGGCAAGGGCCCCGCAAAATAGACTCAGAATGATGAAGAAAAGGAAACGCTGCACGTCCCTATCAAAGCACGCTGGAAGCGATCAGGGAAGATCGGATAGGGGGACGGAATTGCGCCGACAGATTCGGTTCAAATGCGCCGATGTCATCACCGATCCAAGCTCCCGGCTCCTCCTTCAAGGCTCGACTGCAGTTCTCTGAACCCTGGTTCCAACGAGCCCCGCAATGCGGAAACACTCCGCCCGCTTCCCCGGAGTGCACCATGCGCCCCGCCGCGAACCGGAGGCCTCCGTGGGGGGGGGAAGAAACGGAGGGGTTGAAAAAGCAAATCCTTTGGATTAGCAGTAGTTATATGAAAAGACGTTCCTTTATTACCACCGCCAGTTCGATCGCCGTTGGCTCACTCGTTACGACTTCCTCTGTCCGTGCTGAAATCGTTCTACCAGCGCTGCCATATGCGCCCGCCGCGCTTGAACCTCACATTGATGCTGAGACCATGAGCATCCACCATGACAAGCATCACGCCTCCTATATCGCCAAACTGAACGATGCGCTCAATGCCCTTGGAAAGTCGGATGCCAATGCCCAAGACCTCATCAAGGACATCAGCGCTCTCCCCGTGGACCAACAAATGGCCGTGAGAAACAACGGCGGAGGACACGTCAATCATAGCATGTTCTGGCAATGGATGGCACCAGCGGGAAGCGGTCCCTCAGGGCCTGAAGGCGCACTCGCAGTGAAGCTGCAGAGCACTTTTGGCAGCATTGAGGATTTCAAGAAACGCTTCGGCGAAGCCGCCAGCAAGCGCTTCGGTTCGGGTTGGGCTTGGCTCATTGTCAAAGCAGATGGCAAACTCGCTGTCACTTCTACCGCCAACCAAGATAACCCCACCATGAAGGGGGTCGTTCCTGATGCCGATCTGGGCACGCCCATTCTAGGACTAGATGTCTGGGAGCACGCTTATTACCTCAAGTATCGCAATAAGCGGCCTGACTACATTACCGCGTGGTGGAATGTCGTGAACTGGGCTCAGGTTGCCAAAGATGCCGCCACCGCCAAAATCTAATGGTGCCGAAAGCATCGGCTGATTCACCCTATATCAAGCCCGCTTCGTCAAAGTAGGCGCATTTGTCCTGCAACTTATCCGATGCGCCGGAAAGAGCACCGAACTGACCGAATCGAGCTTCGAACAAGCCCATCAAGCCCGGCGTAAGATGTTAATCTTCGATTGGGATGTATGGCCGGAGCCGGACTTTGTGTAGTGTTGGCTGAAGTGAGTGGCGGGAGCTCTCACTTCAGCTTGGCTTCCAAAGCGGCACGCTTTTGCATCGGTTTGCCGTTGTATTTTTCCCGCCAGGCTTTGATCTGATCGGCGGTGACAACTGGAGCGTTGTTGCCAAAGCTTTTGCGCACATAGGACAAGGCCTCAGCCATTTGAGCATCGGTCATTGCCGGGCCAAGCGGAGCCATGATACCCAAGTATTTGGCGTCCTGCTTCTCAATGCCGGTGAAAACGATAGAGGACATCAACTCGCCATCGCCGAAGTTTGCCAGCTTCGAACCGGCGAGCGGTGGAGCCATCGGCGTGGGCGTGCCAGCACCCATGCCTTTGCCGTCCGGCCCATGGCACGCCATGCAGAGCATGAAAGAGGCCGGCGCAGTGGGCTGGGCCTGGAGGGAGGAGTCCGTGATTAGAATCGTAGCTGCGAGGATGGATGCGGTGAGTATTTTCATAGCCTTTCATGCTCGCTGACATTTCGGTTGAGTCACTGCGGCAAAACGCCGCATTGAATGGACAGATGGACAACACCATCCACTGTGAACTAATGTCTTCACATGCCAGACTCACTTCCACTCCGGTCCAGCGCTGGCAGCGCTGGCTCGGCCTAAGCGAGGTGTGGGCAGGCGGGGCGCTTTCGTCCCAGTTGCTCGTGCTGCTGCGGTGGCTGGCGGCAGCTGGTCAGGGCTTGACCCTGTTCGTTGTGTGGTGGATGGGGGTGAAAGTGCCGCTTTGGGCGTGTGGCGGGGCCGTTCTCGTGACACTCGCAACCAATTCGCTACTTCAGTGGTGGCTGCGGCAGATTCAATGGGAGATGAAGGATGGGTTCTTCCACGTCATGCTCTTCGATGCGTTGACCCTGACCTTCCTCCTGCGCTGGACAGGCGGCCTGGAGAATCCTTTTGCGCTGTTTTATCTGGTGCAGCTCACACTGGCTGCGGTAGCGCTTCGAGCCTCGGCGGTAGTCTCCCTCGGAATTCTGATGGGTGGCGGATTGCTCTGGCTCTGGTTTCAAGCGGCCCCGCTGCAGATGGTCAACGGCTCGGCGGTGCCCGCTGACATGATCACGCAGGGGTATCTTACCTCGCTGGTCCTTGCCGGTGGATTTGTGGTGATTCTGCTCCTTGCGCTGCGACGGCGTTCGCATCGCCTGCAAAAGGAGCGTGAGCGTCTGCGCGTGGAGTTGGATTCCCGTGAGCGGTTTCTATCGGTGGCGGCGCTCGCGACAGGGTTTGCTCATGAGCTGGGGACACCGCTGGGCACCATCGGCATCGCTGCCGAAGAAATGCGGGCGCATCCCGATGCGGAAACGGCGGCGATCATCGCCCGGGAAGCCGAGCGCTGCCAAAAAGTGCTGCAACGCCTGAGGGAACTCGGTCAGGAGGCCGCGGGGCTGTCTTCGGTTCCCTGTGTGGCGGAACGCGTGATCGAGGCCGCTCTCGAAGAACTGCCGCAAACCCAGCGGACACGTGTGCATACCGATTTGTCAGCTCGAGAAGCGCAGGTGGCCTGCGCGGGATTGCGCGAGGCTTTGCTCGTGCTTTTGCGCAATGCCCTTCTCGCCTCTGTCGATGATCAGCCGGTGGTAATGCAAGTGCGCGCGGCCGGAAAGGCACTTCGCATCGTGGTTCTCGATCACGGCTCTGGATTCAGCGCGGAGATGCTGGAACATTGGGGTGAACCCTTTCGCAGCACTCGCGATCTCGGCTCTGGGATGGGGCTGGGATTGTTTTTCGTCCGACGACTGGCGGCATCGATGCACGGCGATGTTGAGGTTCGAAATCGGCCGGAAGGGGGCGCGAGTGTGACGCTGACTCTGCCGCTTCATGAACCCACCCAACCACTTGGCTGAATGAATGTGCTCCTCATTGAAGACGACGAAAGTTTCCGCACGACGCTGGCCCTGGCGCTGAAACGGCGCGGTTGTGATGTGCGACAAGCCGCGACCAAACACGAGGCACTGAGGCTAGCTGAGAATGAGAGCATCACCGGAATCGTGCTCGACATGCGGCTGGGCGCCGTGGATGGAATGTCATTGATCACAGAGCTGCGGCGTCATCAGCTCCATGCGAGGCTGATCATTCTCACCGGATATGGCAGCATTCCCAGTGCGTTGGACGCAGTGCGTCTCGGCGCGGACGACTATCTGCTGAAGCCCGCCAGCGCCGATCAAGTACTCGCGGCGCTCAAAGGACTCTCGACCGCATCGCCACGACCTGCCTTTTCCGACCTTCCAAGTCTGGCCCGCTTGGAATGGGAACATATTCAGCGTGTAATGCATGAACACGGCGGAAACATTTCACACACTGCCAAAGCCCTCGGTATCGACCGACGCACGCTGCAACGCAAACTCGCGAAGTTGCCGCCGGGGCTGTAATCGACTGCTGCGGCATCTTGCCACATTTTCAAAACAAGACGCGGGTTGAGAATCACCGCGTCATGGACTTTCCCTCCTTTTATCTGGATCATCTCGCTGGGGGCCGCTTGATCATCGGTCTTATCGCCAGTCTTCACGTGCTGATCAATCATCCACTCGCGGTGGGTGCCTATCCGCTGCTGACATGGATGGAGTGGTGGGCCCACAAAAACAACCGGCCGGACGTTGATCACCTTGCCTACAGGATCACCTTCGTCGTGTTCATCGTCACCACCACCGTGGGGGCCATGACCGGCGTCGGCATCTGGCTTTCCACGTCGATCTTCGCGCCATTTGCCATCGGTTCACTGCTGCGGGTGTTTTTCTGGGGCTGGTTCTTGGAATGGCTGGTGTTCATCAGCGAGGTAGCATTGATCCTGTGGTGGTTCCTGAGCTGGAAGAAGGCGGACAAGCCCGAGAAGAAGCGGAAGCATATCAAAATAGGCGTGGCACTCAGCATCATGTCCTGGCTCACGATGGCGGTCATCGTGGCCGTGCTGGGCTTTATGATGAAGCCTGGCGAGTGGAACCAAACCCGCGCCTTCTGGGATGCCATGACCAATCCGCTCTACCTGCCTCAGCTCGGGTTCCGCACCTTCTTTGCCGTGATGACCGGCGCGGTCTTCCTGTGGTTCTTCAGTTTCTTCTTCACGAAGAAAAAGGGTGCTCTCAATCCCGATCCCCGGAGGCTGCGAGAGTGGATCATCTATCGTCTTTCGCATGTGGTGCTGATTTCGCTGTTGGGCACCTATGCGTTCGGCACCTGGTATTGGAACGCGGTACCCGAGACCATGAAGGCGAATAGTTCTGTGGCCTTGCTAACACAGGAGTTCATGAGCTGGCACAGGCAGTTTCAGACCCTGCTCGGCTGGACTCTCATCGCCTTCCTGATGGTTGGCGTAGGCGGACTCGACCGAAGTTCGATGATCCCGCGTTGGGCGCTGCTTATTCCCGCCGTATTGAGTATTTGGCTTATCGGGCACTTCGAGCGAGCGCGGGAGTTCATGCGCAAACCATGGGTCATCGGCGAATACATGTATTCCAACGGCGTGCACAAAGACGAACTTGCCTTCCTGCAAAGCGAGGGCCTCCTCAAGCACGCGACTTATGTAAAACATCGCGAGATTACCGAGTCCAACAAGGTTGAGTGCGGTCAGGACATTTTCATGCTGGCCTGTTCCCGCTGCCACAGCACCACGGGACTCAATGGAGTGATCGAAAAACTCACCGCCATGTATGGCCCCGACAAGCCCTGGGACAGCGCAGGCATGCAGCTCTTCATCAAGGGCATGCATCAGACCCGCACCTTCATGCCTCCATTTCCCGGCACCGATGTCGAGGCCGGAGCGCTAGTCGCCTACCTCCAACAACTTCGCACTCATCCGCAGACACTGCCCGGGGCACAGAGCGCCGGCATCGTGATAGCACCCGAAGCCCTCAAGCCGTCCAAAATTGCCGACAGCCAACCCACACTCTGATTTCAACATCATGCCTGCGCTCATCGCTACCATACCCATTCCGCGTGATCTTCCCCTTCCGCTGCCGGTGCCGGAGTGGCTGCTCGTGGTCTGCCTGGTCGTCTTTTTCCTCGTTCACATCCTGTTTGTCAATCTCATGGTCGGCGGCTCGGTGTTCGTCGTCGTTGCTGAGTGGATGGGATTGAAAAACAAACGCTGGGATGCGCTAGCGCATGAAATCGCGCAGACGGTGACGGTGAACAAGAGCCTCGCGGTCGTGATGGGCATCGGGCCGCTGCTGTGCATCAATCTGCTCTACACAATCCAATGGTATTCGGCGAATGCGCTGACAGGACATGCGTGGCTGCTTATTATCCCGCTTGTCATTGTGGCCTTCCTGCTAACCTACCTGCACAAATACACCTGGGATACTTGGGCCAAAGGACGCAAAAAGACTCTGCACCAGGCGATCGGAATTACAGCGATGCTTCTGTTCTTCTTCATCCCGGTGATCTTCCTCGCGAATGTGAACCTCATGCTCTTCCCAAGCGAGTGGGAGAAGGTGAGAGGCTTCTTCTCCAGCCTGTGCATCGGCAATGTGCTTCCGCGCTACCTGCACTTCATGGCAGCCAGCATCGCCATGACAGGCCTCTTTCTGGCTGGATATTTCGGTCGCAGAAACGCCGACATCTCGCACCTCGATGACTTCACGTGCCCGGAACTACGTCGCTTGTTTTACAAGGTGTGCGCCTATGTCACGCTCGGCCAGTTCGCCTTCGGCCCGCTGGTGCTTTTCACTTTGCCTTCCGACGGGATCACGACGCAGGTTTACGTCATCATCTTCTCCGGTGCCGCCGTCGGGTTGCTTACGTTGTGGCTGCTGTTTGGCGAGTTGAGGCGCGATGACACGCGAATCGGTAGCCGCTACTGGCCCATCGCGGCTCTCTTCTCCATCGTCGTTATCGGTATAGGGAGTGGACGGCACGTGTATCGCGAAGCTGCTCTCGCCGGGCACAAAGCTGCCATCAAAAACCGCACCGAGCGCTACGCCGCCGCTCTGGCTGATTTCAACAAAAACCTCGCCGCCGCACCCGCGCCTGCCGGGCAATCGGCGGAGCAGCTTTTTATGAACTGCGCGGTGTGCCATGCTCCAAACGTAAAGCTCGTCGGACCACCTCTCACCGAGATCGCGCAGATTTATGCGGGTAATCCCGAAGGCATCGTCACTTGGGCCAAGGCGCCTGGCAAAAAACGCCCCGAACTGCCACAGATGCCCCCATTCAACCATCTGGGGGAGGCCAGCCTGCGCAAGATCGCCGAGTTGATGCTGGAGAAGGGCGCTACGTCGAAATGAGTCGTTCAAGCTTGCCGAACTCACGCAGACTATCAATTGGGAGGAAAGCCGCTTGTCCATTTGCTGAGCTTTAGCAATTGCTTCTCATCACAGGATGGAGGTGACAGAGGCGGAATGCTGCCAAATTTTGGGCAACCCTCCGCGAAGCAACTTAGAGAACCGCTTCGCGCACTGCCACCACCGCATCCGGCTTTGTTTCGCGGCGAATCTGATCCTGCATGGCGAAACCATCCTGGAAAATGGCAAGATTTTCTCAACACGCTTGACCTTGGCCATGGAAGGGGCTCTTTTGGTTTCAGGAAACGTATTCCAATACAGATGTCACCACCCATCCTGCATCCCATGAGAACCCTTCTCATTTTTGTCTTCGCGCTCGTCTGTTCCCACCCTGTCATCGCCGGATCCAAAAAAGCCCTGGTGATCGGAAACAGTGAGTATTTCGATCCCTCGCTTCCCCAGGATCAGCAGCCTTCCAACCTCAAAAATCCCGCCAATGACGCGGCGTTGATGAACGAGACCTTCCGCAAGATTGGTTTTGACGTTTCCTTTCACACAAACCTGGATTCGCAGGGAATGAAAAAGGCCTTGGGAGACTTTCGCTCCATACTCAATCCAGGCGATATCGCGGTCGTGTACTTCAGCGGTCATGGCTTTCAGATCAAAGGCGAAAATTACCTCATCCCGGTCCATTTTGCCGCCAAGTTTGAATACCAGGCCACAGCGGAAGCGCTCTCCTTGTCCATGGTTGTGGACGCGTTGGAGGAAGCCGGGTTGAACTTGAAAATCATTTTCCTCGACTGCTGCCGGAACGATCCACGGTTCCGCAGTTTTTCCAAAGGCTCTGCCCGAGGGTTGGGCGAGGTCAAAAACACCGGGCACGAAAGTCTGGTCTGCTTTTCCACCAAGCACGGTGAAGTCGCCGAAGACAATCCGGAGAGCTCAAATTCCAATTACACCGCCGCTCTGGGCGAAATCCTCCCGATGCCTGGACTGAAGGTGGAGGATGTGATGAAGCGGGTCGCCCAAAAAGTCATGCTCTTGAGCAATAATTCACAGCAGCCATTCACCTATGGAAACTTGTTTCGCGACTGGTATCTGGGGCCAGAAGGCACCGCTCCTCCGGCCCCGCCTTCCCCCAGCGCGGATCAGACGGCCTTGATCGCCCAGATGAAAAAACTTCAGGAAGAAATTGAGCGGATGAAACCTGTCGGATCTTCTCCTCCTGCCAGCAATCCAACTCCGAACCCCGCCCCAATTCCGGTGCCACCGGTCGACGACACCCGAGACAGCATTTTGAATTTCTTGAAAAGTTGGTGGGCGGGGCAATTTAGCAATGATACGTCCGACTGGGTCTCTGAATTCGCCCCCATGGTGGACTATTGCTATGGTGAAGGCAGCGGACGCTCCACGCAGAGATTCATCATGAGCGATCGGCAGAAACTCATCAGCAAATGGCCGAACCGCGAATACGAAATCCTCAACGTGGCGGGAAACCCCAGTTACACGGTCACTCCAGATGGACGCAGCGCCACCCTGACTGTCCGCTACAAGTATTCCTATTCCGGCGGCTCCAAGCGTGCCAGCGGCGTCAGCCGAACGGTCCTTGGTCTGGAGCGAGTGGGAAGTCGGTGGCAAATTTATAGCTTCGACGAATCGGTCGAACGGAATTAACGTTGGAAGCCATTTCCGCCACTCATTTATGCATTTCCTTTCGTACCGTTTTCTGGCCACTCTGATTGCTCTGGGAGGCTTGGCTTCCTGCGGGGAAAAAGAATCAAGGAATGATGTGTCCCGACCGCTGGTGCAGATCCCGCCAGCGGTACCGCCTTCGGACCATCTCCCAAATTCTGCCCCCAAGGAGGCCGAGGCGGCAGATCCCGGCCCCGATCGGCCTCCCGTCATCGCTTCGCAATCCCCACCGACTCCTACGGCGGAAGTTCCCACAACGGCAGCGCCCACCTCCCCGCCCACTCCCGGCACGGCGCCCCAAGTCACTCCCGGCACGGCGCCCCAAGTCACTCCCGGCACGGCGCCCCAAGTCACTCCCGGCACGACGGAGGGGTCGTTTTCCCCCCAGGAAATTCAGGCCGTGGTGAAGACGCCGGCCATTGAGACACCCCAGACCTCGGCTGGGCCGACGGCAGATCCCGTGGACCTGAAAAAACATCCAGACGTCACCCAAGGGCTACCGAAGGCTGAGTTTGCGTCCTTGAACGAGCTCGTACTCCAGATCATCCAGAAAATGCCCCACGGCGGCGGTTACGCCGTCTCCAGCGACGCAGCCACCAAGCTGGTCTCCTCCACCTCGCTCAAATCGGATGCCCCCGTCATCCAAGTGACACCTGAAAAAGCTCAGCCTTCCTTTTGTTCCGGTGCCACCTACCTGGTATTTCTTGGCGTGGTTTCAGAACTGCAGACAAATTATCGGCTGCCCTTGCCGGAAGAAGCCAGCAAAGCCTTGTTGGTGAAACGCCAGGCTGATGGGGTTGGCGTCTGGGGAAGGTGGAATGCCAATGGGCCCGGCACGGCCAAAGTGTTCCACGATTTGGGCATTGGGATCAATTTCACCGATTTTGCCAAAGCCAAGCCGGGAGATTTCATGAAAATCTGGTGGAACGATGGTATTGGATCGACCGAGCGGGGGCACTCTGTGATTTATCTGGGAAGCTCCAAAGAGCAGGATGGCACGGAAGTGGTGAAGTTCTGGTCGTCCAATCTCGAAGTGGGTTTTTCCGAAAAAACCATTCCCAAATCCAAGATTGTCCGGGTGCTTTTCAGCCGGCTCGAGGACCCCTCACGGTTGGCTGAAGTGACGAAACTTCCCGCCAAGGATGATTATTTGGCGGACATGCTCAACCGCCCTAGCACTGAAAAGGAAATGTTTGAAGTTTGTGGTGTGGAGTCGCCGGCAGGGAGTTCACTGCTCCGTCCTGGAGAAACATCTAGCCAGTCTGCAGGCAATGGCAAAGTCCCCGCCAGCCCCGAAAAGCCTTTACCGGGCACAACCCCAACCCAGGGTAAAGGGGCTGCAAATCTCTCGCCACCACCTGCGGCACCAAACTTAAACGAGATCTTTGCAGGCACTCCTTATGCCGCGTTCAACTTTTTCAGCAAAACCAAAATATTGCATCAGGCGCAGGAGGTACTGCAATTGTCCAAGGATTACCCGGGGGTTCCCGACGGTTCCCCCGGCCCGATGACTGATGCGGCCATCAAGTCCTGGCAGAAACGTGGCCATTTGAAGGAAACAGGACTTTTGGACGCGGCAACCCTGAAATCGATGGACTTGGATGGATTGCCGGAGGAAACGGCTCCTGTCCCTCCTGCTCCCGGGGCAGCAGCCATTAAGGACCCAGTGGCCAAGCCAAAGCCATGAGGGTTCGAAACCCGATGTGGCTTGTTCTGGGGGGAATGCTTTCCCTTGTCACTGGGCAAGCCTCTGATTGGCCCATGTGGCGGGCCGATCCAGGGCGGACTGGAGTCGTCGAGGCCACCGTGCCGGAGAACTTGGAGGTTTTGTGGGAACGCGAACTGCCAGCTCCTGCGCCCGCCTACCATGATGTGCGCCTGCAATTCGACGGGGGGCCTGAACCCATCGTTTTTCACGGTCTGGTCATCGTGGCTTCTTCGCGGGAAGATTCGGTGACTGCTTTTGAGTCAGAAACCGGAAAGGAAGTCTGGACGTTCCTGACCGATGGGCCGGTGCGCTTTGCCCCGGTGGCGGCGGATGGCAGGATTATTTTCGGTTCTGACGATGGCTGTGTTTATGCCTTGAGTGCGGATGATGGCAGCCTCCAATGGAAACACCGCGCGGTGCCATCGGATCGCTTGGTGCTTGGGAATCGCCGTTTCATCTCCGTTTGGCCGGTCAGGGGAGGCCCGGTGCTCAAAGATGGCAGAGTATATTTTGCGGCAGGCGTCTGGCCCATGGAAGGGATCTTCATCGGTTGCCTGGATGCCGCATCCGGCCAACAAATCTGGTGCAACGACCGTACCGGGTATCTTTACGGCACACAGCCGCACCAGGCACAAGCGATGGGCGGTGTCGCTCCTCAAGGGTATCTCCTGATTGATGGGGAGGAACTGATGGTGCCCTGCAGCCAGGCTTACCCTGCCAAGTTTGATCTGCATTCGGGGGAATTGCGTGAATTTGAGCTGCCTTCGGC
Source organism: Akkermansiaceae bacterium (assembly GCA_024233005.1). GTDB lineage: Bacteria > Verrucomicrobiota > Verrucomicrobiia > Verrucomicrobiales > DEV007 > JACKQE01. Next base: position 47,660 of record JACKQE010000015.1, read on the forward strand.
GGGGCGATTGCCCGGTGGATGGTTTGCCTCAACGCCTGGGGAGCAGGAAGCCGAAAAACTGAAACGCCGGGGCCTTCTTTTTGACAGCGCGGTCAATGCCAAACCCCACGAAGACAAACCACGTGCCGAAGGCATGCCCGGCATCCGGGAGACCGTCCGGGCAGGTTCCCGCGAGATTTCCTTTGCCGGCCCTTGGCCTGCGGGGGTGGTGGGGACGGTTTACTCAGTGGCGGTCGGAAACCAACTACTCTTTGTCACCACCCAAGAAGGCCGACTGTATGCCCTTGGACAGAAGCCCGAAGGGAAGCCATCCCAAAAGTGGCAGCGTCTCCCCGAGGTTCGCAAGGACACCAGTCCGGTGGCAGTGGATTACATTGCCGCCGCCGGGGGGGCAGACCTGAGGGGCTTTGGCATCATTGTGGGAGGAGACGCGGCGTTCTTGTCCTCTCTGGTGCAGAAAACCAAATTGAGCCTGGTGGCCCTTGTCGCGCCCTCAGAAGTGGATTCTCTCCGTCAATCCTTGCTAGGGCAGGGGATCTATGGTGAGCGCATCTCGGTCCGGGCGGATCACCCCGAGGCTCAAGGCTTTCCTCCTTATGTGGCCAGCCTGATCGCCGTTGCTCCCGGCCAGCCCAGTCCGGGGCCTAGCCGGTTGACTCGGCTTTTTCAAAGTCTGCGTCCTTTTGGCGGCCGACTGGTGGGCCCCGCCGCCATGATTGATGCGGCGGAAGCGGCGAACCTGCCGCGGGGAAATGTGACGCAACATTCTACCGGGCTCATGATCGTGACACGCGAAGGCGGGCTGGAAGGCAGCACGAATTATGCGGGCGATTGGTCGGCAAGTCCTGACGCCCTGGTCAAAGCCCCCTTTGGCGTGCTGTGGTTCGACGACACTCTCGGCCATTTCAAACGATCTCCCCAGCCCAAATTCATCGATGGGGTCATGATCTCTTCCCCCAAAGATTGGACCGATGCTTCCACCAGAAAAGGGGCGGTGGACTACCGGCTCCTTCCCACGGTTTTTTCCGATACCTACACCGGCCGGGTTTTGGATCCGGATGAGGCCTTGGTGCTGCGTCAGTCCTTTTCCCAAACCGATCTGCAAACCATCCAGCCCAGCCAATACCGTCCGCCCACCCAGAAGGATGATTGGAAGCCTGAACAGCCCCGGCCGGGCCAGCGGATCAATCCCATGACCGGAGTCAGCGAACCCCGGGTATTCCCGAAAAGCTACGGCTGCGATGGGGGATTTGATTACGGGAGCCTGTTCACCATGCGCTCCGGCACGGCGGCCTTCTACGACAAGACCGTGGAAAGCGGCACCATTCATATCAGTGGGCCCCGTTCAGGGTGCACCAACAGCATTGTCCCCGCCAATGGACTGCTCAACCTTCCCTACTTCTACGAGGGCTGCACCTGTAGCTATCCGCTGCCGATGGGCCTGTCGCTTTATTCTTTGCCGGCAAACCACGAACAGTGGGCGACTTGGGGGGAGGTTAAGGCAGTGGATCTGACTGGAAAAATCAAACGGATCGGCATCAATCTGGGAGCCCCTGGAGACCGGATGACGAATGGCGGGACACTGTGGCTCGATACGCCTTCTGTGGGAGGCCCGTCACCGGCTGTTGAGGTCGAAATGCATCCTCCGGAAGCCAAACCTTATTACCGGCATGCCGTCTGGATCCGAGGCGGACAGGGGTGGCCTTGGGTCGCTGCTTCAGGAATCACAGGATTGGAGCGGTTGGTGATTCATGGGATCAAGCCTGGCAGCTATCTGGTGCGGTTGGTTTTTGCGGAACCTGAAGATGGAGCCAAAGTTGGGTCCCGATCCTTTGATGTGTCCGTCCAAGGGACTGCCCTTGAGAAGGGGCTTGACCTTGTCGATCGGACCGGATCGGCCATGCAGGTCCTGACAGAATCCTTTCCGGGGATCAAGGTGGCAGAAGATGGCCTTCTGGCCATCGGACTGAAAGCCCAACACGGTCAAACCGTGCTCAGCGGTGTGGAAATCCTGTCGTCTGAAATCTCGCCGGAAGCCTTACCAGATCCTGCGACGGTGCCCGGGCGTTTGCCTTGAGTCGAATTACCAACCGGTTGCCAACAAAGGCTCCGGTCTCCCTTGAACGCCGGGAGCGCAGGCGAAAAGCCGTCCGCTCAGGGGATGTTTCGCCAAGTCCAGCCATCCGAAATCCTGGGAACCTTGGGCGGTCGTGATATAGAGGGTGGTCAAATCGGGCCCTCCAAAGGCACAGCTCGTCACCAAAGGCGCGGGAACATCTATCCGTTGCAGGACTTCACCCGTGGCAGGATCATAGCAAACCACACAGCCGCCGTCCCAATGGGCCACCCAGAGCTTTCCCTGCCCATCCATGGTCATACCGTCCGGCCATCCCCAGCCTTCCGGAATGTTCACCACGTTTCTCCGGTGGCACAACTTGCCATCAATGATGTCAAAAGCTTGAACTTTGCGCAGGGGACTGTCGATAAAATACAAAATCGTGCCATCTGCCGACCACGCCAACCCATTGGAAATGGAGACCTGGTCGAGCATTTCTGCGCGCTCGGAAGGTCGTCTCCACCGGTATAGCGTTCCCGCCCCGGTTTTGCCGCCACGATCCATGGTGCCTACCCACAAGGAGCCGTCCGGAGCGACTTTGCCATCGTTGAAGCGAAGATCCGAGCCGTCGGGAAAGCCGGCCAATGGTCTCAGATTGCCGGTCTCGGTGTGGTAGGAGACCACTCCGGAGTCCAGGGCCAAGACCACTGTCCCGGGAGCAGGACCAAGAACGGCGGTTCCCGGCATTCCGGGGAGCTCTTTGCGATGCCCGACGCCATCCTCATCCATCCAATTCAGGACTTGGCCGACAATGTCGATCCAATACAACCTTCGCGTGCGAGGATCCCACAGGGGACCTTCGCCCAGTTTGGAGGAGAGACTGGAAACAGGGGCTGGTTTCACGACTCAAACGAGCCCTTTGCCATGGCAGGACTTGTATTTTTTGCCGCTTCCGCATGGGCACGGGTCGTTTCTGCCCACTTTGGGCATTTCCCTGCGGATCGGGAGATTCAGCTGCGGGCCTTCGGGGCTGGACGACACGGCCATTCCGGCAGGCACCGCCCGACGTTGAGCCGCCGCTTCATCGTCAAACCCGTCATCATTCAAATCCGGCCGGGACAACCGTTGGGGAAGGTTTTTGAGGAAACTGGCGTACTGGTCGGGGCGAGTAGTGGTGCGGAACAATGAGGACAAAACGGAAGCTTTGATGCTGTCCATCAGTCCAATGAAAATTTGGTAGGCTTCCGTTTTGTATTCCACGAGGGGATCTTTTTGGGCGTAGGCACGCATTCCAATGGCCTCGCGGAGGCCGTCCATTTCGTAGAGATGTTCCTGCCAAAGGCGGTCGACGGCACTCAGGATGATGAATCTCTCCAAGCTGTCGAGGACATCCGGATCCTCGTGGGAGGCTTTCATTTCGTAGGCCTGTTTGATCCGTTCGAGCAGGAATTCCGTGTTCCCGGGGATATCCCTGGTCTCAAACTGCGCCATGGATGGGGTCAATCCGATCGGGAAGGTGGTGTTGACCCAAATCAGCAATCCTTCGTAGTCGGGCTCTCCTTCCTCCGGATCGAGGAAGGTGGCGATTTTTGGAGGCACCGTTTCATGGATGATCTCCTTGATCAGGGCATGAGGATCTTCGGTGTCCAGAACTTCGTTGCGGTATCCATACACCACCCCGCGCTGCTGGTTCATCACATCATCATATTCCAAAACCCGTTTCCGGGAGAGGTAGTTGCGCTGTTCGACCCGCTTCTGGGCATTCTCAACACTTTTGTTGAGCCAGGGATGTTCGAGTTCCTGACCTTCCTCGATGCCAAATCGATCCATCATTTTGGTCATCCGTTCGGATGCCCCGAACTTGACCATCAATTCGTCTTCGAAGCTGACGTAGAAAACGGATTCACCGGGATCGCCTTGTCGGGCGCAACGACCGCGCAGCTGACGGTCGATGCGCCGGGAGGAGTGACGCTCCGTGCCCATGACCATGAGGCCGCCGAGTTCGGAAACCCCTTCCCCCAGTTTGATGTCGGTACCACGACCCGCCATGTTGGTGGCTACGGTCACGGCTCCCCGATGACCGGCGCGGGCCACAATGTCGGCTTCGAGGGAGTGGAATTTGGCGTTCAGAACGCTGTGGGGGATCTTCTCCCTTTTTAACATTCGGGAGATGGTCTCGGAACTTTCGACACTGGCCGTGCCCAGAAGGATGGGCTGGCCGGTGGCATGCACTTCCTGGATCCGATCGATCACCGCCTTGAGTTTCTCACGGCGGGTTTTGTAAATTTTGTCGTTGTGATCCTTTCTCGCCACCACCCGGTTGGTCGGGATCGTGAGCACATCCAGCTTGTAAATGTCATGGAATTCGGCCGCCTCGGTTTCGGCCGTTCCGGTCATGCCTCCCAGTTTTTCATAAAGGCGGAAGTAGTTCTGAATGGTGATGGTGGCATACGTCTGGGTTTCCCCTTCAATGGTGACGCCTTCCTTGGCTTCCACGGCCTGGTGGAGGCCGTCGCTCCATCGGCGCCCGGGCATTTTTCGGCCCGTGTTTTCGTCCACGATCATGACTCGGTTGTCTTCAACCACATAGTGGACATCCTTTTCGTAGAGACAATAGGCGCGGAGCAATTGCGAGATATTGTGGATCCGCTCGGCCTGGTGATCCATTTTTTCACGGATCTGTCCCTTGAGGGTGACTTTATCCAGTTCCGGCATGTCAGGGTTGCCGTCGATTTCCGAGAAAGCAGAAGCAATATCAGGCAGGACGAAGGAGTCCGGATCATCCGGGCTCAAGTAGTGACGTCCCTGCTCGGTGAGGTCCGCTTCATGTTGTCGCTCATCCAAGGTGAAGAAGAGTTCCTCCTTCAGGGCGAAAAGGGCGGTTTTTTGGGGATCCTTGTAGTATTCCAATTCCGTCTGATCGACGAGTCGCCGCAGATCGGGTTCTTCCATGGCCCGCATCAAAGCACGGTTGCGCGGTTGTCCAAGACGCACTTTGAGCAGATTGATGCCAGCTTCGCTGCGCTTGTCTTCTTCGAGAAGTTTCCGTGCATCGGATACCAATTGGTTGCAGAGCGCGGTCTGCTTCCTGACCAGCTGTTCAATTCCACCTTTGTATTTGTCATACTGGTGGGTATCCCGCGCCGCCACCGGCCCACTGATGATCAGGGGAGTTCTGGCTTCATCGATCAGAATGGAGTCGACTTCATCAATCAGGGCAAAATAATGCCCCCGCTGCACCTGTTCAGTCTTGTTCTGCGCGAGGCCATTGTCCCGGAGGTAGTCAAAACCGAACTCACTCGAAGTCCCGTAAGTGATGTCGCGCAAATACTGCTCGCGTCTTTCCGGCCCCCGCAGGTCGTTTTGAATACAGCCGACGGTCAGACCGAGATAGCCGAAGAGGTGTCCCATCCATTCGGCATCACGCTTGGCCAGGTAATCGTTGACCGTGACGACATGGACTCCCAAGCCGGTCAACGCATTCAGAAAAACAGGCAGGGTGGCCACGAGGGTTTTGCCTTCTCCGGTCGCCATTTCAGCGATTTTGCCCTGATGGAGGGCGATGCCACCGATCAACTGGACATCGAAATGCACCATTTGCCAGGTCATTTCATGGTCGTTGACGATCCATTTGGTACCTTCCAGCCTCCGGGCGGCATTTTTCACCACGGCGTAGGCCTCCGGCAGAATGTCGAGCAGATACTTTTTTCGGATCGCGGGAAAGGCATCGCGGATTTCGTTGAAAAGTCTCTGGCCCTGGAGAACACCGGAAACAGAAGCTGCGCGATCCCCTTGGGCTGCCTGGGATGGTGATGGAAACCCTGTCAATTCGGAGAACTCGCTCTTCAAAGAATCGAAGCGTTGCGCCCATGCCAGAAATATTCCCCTGACAGTTTCCTCAGGGAGACTTTCCAATTTCCTTTCATTGAAAAACTCCACATGGTCGGGATACCGAGCCAGATGGGCCTGCCAGGCGGCCGTTTTCTCCCTTAATACGGATGCATCCTGCTGCTGCAGTTTCTCCTCGAACGAGACGATCCCCTCAACGAGGGGTTGGATTTTTTTCAGCTCGCGCTGATTTTTGGAGCCGACAATAAGCTTGAGGAGCCACTGGATCATGATGCGCGAAGATATTTCGGACTGCCTAAAGAATCAAGGTGTAGCTTGTCGTCTTTGGGAGGAAGGCCAGGCAACAAAAAAGGCGCCGAAGCGCCGAGGCGAAAGTGGTAGGTGGACTGGGACTCGAACCCAGGACCAACGGCTTAAAAGGCCGCTGCTCTACCAACTGAGCTATCCACCCTTGAGTATTGGCATTCTGGATGCCAAACGGAGCGCTAATAGAGCAGCGCATCCGGAAAGTGCAAGCATTTTGGCACAATTCCGCCGATGGAATTTTTTTCACCCCTGTCAGGTCAGATTCTTGCAAGCACGGCAGGGGTGGTGCATATAGGGGACGGAGCAATAACCGTAAATCACCATGCAGAGGAAAAAAGGAACCAAAGACGAAGTGCTGCGCATTCGTCTCGACAAGGAATTGAAGAAGTCCCTGTTCGACTACGCAGATGCCAAAAACGTTAAAGTATCCGCCGTGGTACGTGAATCGATATTGCAGATGGTTGGGCAAAGCAGGCCCTCTTGATAGCTCAGGTTCACTGCCGGGACAGGTGACAGGCCCGGATCGTGTTGGCCATCAGCATCGCGATGGTCATCACACCGACACCCCCGGGGACAGGGGTGATGGCGCGGCACTTCGGGGCCACCGTTTCAAAATCCACGTCCCCCACCAGACGGTAGCCTTTCTTGGTCGAAGCATCCTCGATCCGGTTGATGCCCACATCCAGGACCACGGCTCCATCTTTGACATGTTCTGCCCCCACCAATCCGGGGCGCCCGATCGCTGCGACCAGAATGTCTGCCTGGCGGGTCAACGCGGGGAGGTTTTCTGATTTCGAATGGGCCACGGTCACCGTGGCGTCTGCTCCCGGACCCCGTCGCATCAAAAGGAGAGCCAGTGTTTTGCCTACCAGAAGGCTCCGCCCCACGATGACCACATGTTTGCCGGCGACGTCGATGCCGCTTTCCTGCAGCATTCTCTGACACCCCAAGGGAGTGCAGGGAGCAAAGCCTGATGGATCGTCCATGGCCAATTTGGCGACATTGATCGGATGGAGGCCGTCCACATCTTTACCGGGAGAAATCGCCCGGATCACCGTTGGCTCGCATAGGCCCTTGGGGAGCGGCATTTGCACCAGAATGCCATGAATGGCAGGATCGGCATTCAATCGCTGAATGTGGTCGATCAATTCCGTTTGAGAGACGGTGGAGGGAAGTTCGATTTTCTCCGAATGGAGTCCCAGTTCCTGGCATTTCCGCTCCTTGGCTCCGACATAGGCCCGGGAAGCCGGATCATCCCCTACCAGAATGACGGCCAATCCTGGCACCAGTCCCAGCGATTTGAGAGCCGTCAGTTCGGCGTGGCAATCCGCGTAAACAGCGGCGGCGACAGTGTTTCCTTCAATCAATTTCATGGTCAGGGTTCAGGGTATGTTCCAAACGGGAGAGGGCTTCGGCAAATTCCGTTTCATTGAGTCCGGCCGGGATGGTCGCCAGAGGTTCCAGAATCATGGTGACTGTGGAGAACGGCTTGGGGATGCGGAAACGATCCCAACTTTTCAAACTCCAGAAGGAAGAAAGCAGGAATCGGACGGGCAGGATCGGACTTCCCGTAATCTGCGCCAGTTTCAGCAATCCCGGTTGGATCCGGTAGCGGGGTCCGCGTGGACCGTCGGGGGTGATGACAACGTCATGCCCACTGTTTAGCCAGCTTGTCAGTTCCCGCAATGCCGGTCCGCCCCGTCGGGAGGAGGATCCCCGCACCGAGTCGACGCCAAAACATTTCATGGTGGCGGCGATGATGGCTCCATCCCGGCTGGGACTGGTCAGGACTGCCCCTTGTCGAGACGGCAGAAACCGCCGGCTGGGAACGGGCGCCGCCAGGATCCGGTTGTGCCAAAATGCCCAGATCATGGAGGTTGGCAGATTTGCCAGGACTCCGGCAGTGTCCTCGATTCGGAACCTCACAGTCAGGGAGAGGAGCCGAATGATGGACGCGACCAACCGTCCGAGGAACCTGGCTTTCAAGGGCAGGTCGCCTTGTGTCGCGGCATTGGAGGGAGCATCGATCGAAGCCATGGGCAGGTCCGCAAGATGGGGCATCCCGGCCACAGGTCAAAAGGGAATGTGGATTCCGCGTGGGCCTTCGTGGTCGGAATGATCCTTTGCCAAATTGCCCGGAACGGGCTTGATTCGGGGTATCATGCTCCGTCTGTTGATTCTCGGGATCATCTTTGGCGCGGGGGCCCCCACTTTGTGGTCCAGCCCTTTGCCCGAGTTAGTGCCGGGCGGAGAGGTTCAGATTCAACTGGAGCACTACCCGGAATCCGCCGTCGTCTTTGTCCCGGACGATTTTCAGCCAAAAGCCGCCGCCGGGATCACTTGGCCAGTCCTTTTTTACTATCCAGGAACGGGTGGTCATCCGGACGTGAAGTTTCTCCGGCACCTCGTTGAGGACAAAGGCTGGCTTTTGGTCGGTCTGCCCCACCAGGATCCGGGGCGCTTCGCCGTCAGCGAAACCTCCATGGATCTGGAACGGTCGGCGTTGCGCTCAGCGCTGCATTTTCTCCGGAAAGTCTTCCCCATCAATCCGGCAAAAGTCATTGTGGGAGGCTTCAGCAAAGGAGGTTGGCTGAGCGGATTGTTGGTCGACTCGATGCCGGAATTGACCGGCGCACTGATCTTGGGGGCAGGATTCTATCAAAACCAGGAGGCACGTTCCCTCCGGTCGGATTTGCACGCGGCTTCGATCTTCATCGGGGTGGGGGAGACCGACGGGAATTTCGCGATGAGTCACGGTGCCGCCAAGAAACTGGAACGCAGGGGGGCGGCAGTGACGTTGGAAGTCTGGCCAGGAATCGGACATCAACTGCCAACCGAAGGAGAGGCGGAGGGACTGAGGCAATGGCTAAAACTCCGGGCCCCTGATTCGGGATCCTTGGCCATGAGGAGCGAGGCTTTGGATTGGTTGGATTCGGAAGCTGTCCGGATCCGTCAACTGTCGGATCCCGTGGAGCAGTGGGCCAGTCTGGACCGACTGGGTTCTCTCCCTTTTTTGACCCTCGCAGACCAAGAATTTCTGCAAGAGGCTCGCGATCTCCGGCAGAAAATTTTCCAGTGGCCCGGCATCCGCGAGGAGGAAGCCGCGACCGGGGAATTCAAGGCCATTGTCGCCCGTGAAGGCAATGACCGGCTCGTGGAAACGCTCCAATCCTGCCATCAGGCTTACCTCTCACTTGCGAAAAACCGGGCCGGAACCATGGCTTCCAAACTGGCTGCCACCCAGGCAAAACGCACGGAAGCGATGTTGCGGGCGGCGGGTCATTGAAATTCTATGCCTCCCCCAGACCTGCCATCCGGGCTCACGATCGAAGTCGCCACCCCATCGGACATCCCGGGGGTGAAGGCACTGGCCGGGCAAATTTGGAGGACCAGTTATCCCGGCATCATCTCATCCGCCCAGATCGAATACATGTTGGAGTTGATGTATTCGACCTCTCGCCTGCAACGGGATATCCAAGAGGGGACAGTTTACCTCAAAGCGCTGTGGCAGGGTGAGTGGATTGGGTTCGCGGCCTTCTCAATGGGCGCCAACCATGAATCTCCAGCCTGGCTTCACAAATTGTATCTCCAACCACAGTTTCAAGGACTTGGAATCGGACAGCTATTGATTCAGGAAGTAATCACCTTGGTGTCGGGAGCTGGAGGGAAATCTCTCCGGTTACGGGTCAACCGGCACAATGAACGCGCTGTCCGCGCCTATCGTAAAGCGGGATTCGAGATCCTGGAAGACATCTGCAGCGATATTGGAGGAGGTTTTTTCATGGATGACCACCTGATGGAAGTGAGGCTGCTGGTCGGATCCGTCTAATTCGATCCCAATGGAATAGTGAGGGGTCTCATGGGAATTGGATTTTTTTGAATCCCAAACCGAGCCGGGTTCGGAAGACTGGCGTGCCCAAAGAACCTTGTGAACTGCCTACTTTCCCTGTCGAATCCGAATCAGCCCAGTCCCGGAAATCCCGGGCCCTGCTGATGGCGCCCTATGTTTTTCTGCACGTGGGCTGTCTGGGACTGCTCTGGGTTGGCTGGAGCTGGTTTTCCATAGGCCTGGCGGCTGCTTTCTATGGGTTGCGAATGTTCGCCATCACCGCTTTTTACCACCGGTATTTTTCCCACCGGGCCTTTCGGACCTCCCGGTTCATGCAGTTCGTCTTTGCGCTGCTGGGGAACACTTCGATGCAACGGGGCGCGCTCTGGTGGGCAGCCACCCACCGCCACCACCATCTTCATGCCGACGAAGCCACGGACAAACATTCTCCGGCAAGACATGGGCTGTATTGGTCCCATCTTGGTTGGCTGACGGATCCGGACAATGTTCCCACGGATTTTTCCCGCATTCCTGATCTGGCGAAATATCCGGAACTTCGATTCCTCGACAAATATGATTACGTGGGGCCTGTTTTATATGGGGCAATCCTGCTCCTGATCGGCGCGTTGGTCGCACATTTGGCCCCGGAATGGGGCGCTTCGGTAGGCCAGGTTTTTATCTGGGGATTTTTTGTCAGCACCGTGGTGTTGTTGCACGCTACCCTCTGCATCAACTCCCTGGCGCACAAAATGGGCTCCCGGAGATTTGAAACCTCAGACGACAGCCGCAATAGCCTGTTTTTGGCGCTCCTGACGCTTGGTGAAGGTTGGCACAACAATCATCACCGCTATGCCCATTCCGCCCGCCAGGGGTTTTATTGGTGGGAAATCGACCTGTCCTATTATGGCCTGAAGTTGCTTTCCTGGCTGGGACTGGTGTGGGATCTCCGTCCCGTTCCGACATCCATCTACAAGGAGGCGCATCATGATTGATCCCTCTCGCAGGCGCATCGCAATCGTAGGCACGGGTATTGCCGGCCTAGGGTGTGCCCACTTCCTGCACCGCCGACATGATCTGACGCTCTTTGAGGCGAACTCCCGCGCCGGGGGGCACAGCCATACCATCACCATTCCAGAAGGGGATCAAAAGGTTTCCTTCGACACTGGCTTCATGGTCTACAATGAAGTGACCTACCCACATTTGACTCGATTGTTCAAGGAGTTGGGAGTGGCCACCGAGCCGACTTCGATGTCCTTCAGCGTCCATCACGGCCCCAGTGGTATTGAATGGAATGGTTCAGGGCTGAACACTCTTTTTGGACAACGTCGGAATTTGCTCAACCTCCGCCACTGGCGGTTTTTGTTCCAGTTGAACCGGTTCAACCGCGAATCCGTGGCAGCTTTGAACGAAGCCCGGTGGGAGAGGATGAGTCTCGGTGAATACGTGAAATCCCGCGGCTATGGACAGGATTTTTTTGACCGTTATCTGGCTCCCATGGCTTCGGCCGTTTGGTCGACGCCTCCGGATTTGATCGCGGACTTTCCCGCCTTGACCCTGCTTCGTTTCTGGCACAACCATGGATTTCTCGGCCTCGACACTCAGCACCCTTGGAGAACGGTGACCGGAGGCTCACGCTCCTATGTGGAAAAATTGACCGAACCTTTCCAGGATCGGATCCTGCTGGAAACGCCAGTCCGAGGGATCGAGAGAAAACCCGGTCAGGGAGTGGTCGTGATCTCAGATCGTGGAAAAGAGGCGTTTGATGCTGTCATCATTGCCGCCCATGGAGATCAAGCCTTCCGAATGTTGCTGGACCGGACTCCCCTGGAAACCGACCTTCTGCAACATTTCCGGTATCAGGGCAATCCAGTGGATGTCCACACGGATCCCCGTTTCATGCCCGGAAAACGGCGATGCTGGGCCTCTTGGAACTATCGATCCACTGTGAATGCAGACGGCCACACTGAGACGACCACCCATTACTGGATGAACAGCCTGCAGGGAGTCTCGGATCGGGAGAACTATTTTGTTTCGCTCAACGCCCGGGGGAAAGTCCCGCAAGAAGCCGTGAAGCGACGCCTTGAATACGAGCATCCACTGTTCGATTTGGCGGCCCGGGAAGCACAATGTCGCCTCCCGGAGCTCAACGCGGCCGGGGCCGACTCCGGAACCTACTTTTGCGGCAGTTACTTCCGATACGGATTCCACGAGGATGCCCTTCTTTCATCGGTCAATCTGTGCGGTCAACTACTGGGAGGGGATCCATGGACGCTTCGCTGAAATCCTGCCTTTACGACTGCGAGGTCTATCATCAACGGCTCAAACCGAAGCCGCACTCGTTCCGGTATCGATTGTTTTATTTCGATCTTGATTTGGACGAGCTTCCCGAACTGCAGAAGCGAACCTGGCTTTTCAGTCACAATTCCTTCAATGTGTATGCTTTCCGGGATGCGGATCACCTGGACTTAGGCAGGCAAGATCTGAGATCGAACCTCGAAGCCTGGTTGGCTGAGCAGGGTCAGCCATTATCCCCGGGAGCCGGAATCCGCCTCGTGACCCTACCGCGTGTTCTGGGATACATTTTCAATCCCGTCTGCTTCTACTTCATTCTTGATCCGAACGGATTGCCCCTCCAGGCCGTGGTGGAGGTCTGCAACACCTATCGAGAGTTGAAACCCTGGCTGATTGCCTCCGCGGAGTCGCCGGGTTTTTTTCACCTCAGGGTTCCGAAACACTTTTATGTCTCCCCGTTCACGTCCCTCGAGACGGAATTTGATTTCCGGATCCGCTTTCCCGGAGATCGGATTGAAATTCACATTGATGACGTGGAGGCTGGTGAGCCGATCCTGCTCAGTTGGATCCGCGGAGAACGAAAGGCCCTGACCGACGCCCGTCTGGCTTGGTATGCGATCCGGTTTCCGATGTTGACCCTCCAGATCATTTTCAAGATCCATTGGCAGGCTTTCAAGCTCTGGATGAAAGGCCTGACCGTCTTCTCTAAAAGTGCCGATCGCGATCTGCAAACCGGGCTGCAACGGCCCCACCAATCCCTCACCAAACCACCCAAGCCATGAATGCCACCGAAGACATCACTGCCCGGGACCTGGCGGCGCTGCCCGTCACCACCCCCAAACCTTCTCTATATCGGTACCCCTTGTTCAAGGTGCTGCGGAGCTTTACCTGTGGTCGCTTGCGGATGGATCTTCCAGAAGGCAAGGGTGAGGTTTTTGGCGGCCAAGCCGATGGACCTCAGGCGCAGATCACGGTGCGGAACGAAGCGTTCTTCAGGCGTTGCGCCCTCTATTCCGGCATTGGTTTGGGCGAGAGCTGGATGGATGGGGAATGGGATACTCCCGATCTCCGTGCGGTCATCGAATGGTTCATTGTGAATCTTCATGCCGATGCCCGTCTGGCGGGCAATTCCTCAAGATTGAAGCGGGTTGGATTCCTTCAGCTGGTAAACCGGATCGGGCACCTCCTTCGCCCCAACTCCAAACGAATCAGCCGGCGCAATATCGCGGAACATTACGATCTCGGGAACGATTTCTACCGGCTCTGGCTGGATCCCACCATGACCTATTCCAGCGCCCGATACACCCGGGCGGATCAAACCCTGGAAGAGGCCCAGGCTTCAAAATACCAGTCTCTCGGTGAAAAACTGCATCTGCGACCGGATGATCATGTCCTCGAAATCGGTTGTGGCTGGGGAGGATTCAGCCTCCACGCAGCGCGGCATTTCGGCTGCCGGGTCACGGCGGTGACCATCTCCGAGGCCCAATATCAGGAAGCCAGCCGCCGGGTTCGGGACGCCGGTCTGGAGGATCGCATCGAAATCCGGCTCCAGGACTACCGCGACATCCAAGGCCAATATGACAAAATCGCCTCCATTGAAATGCTGGAAGCGGTGGGGGACCGGTTCCTCGAAACCTGGACTCGAAAATGCCACGAACTGCTCAAACCCCGCGGCCTCCTGGGGGTCCAAATGATCACCGTTCCGGATTGTGATCACGACGATTTAAAACGGGGCACCGATTTTATTCAAAAACACATCTTTCCAGGCTCACTCCTGCTCGCGGTGGGTCGAATGAACCAGGCCATGAACCGGACCGGAAACCTGTTTCTCCACTCTCTGGAAGATCTTGGATCCAGTTATGCCCGGACCCTGAGGGAGTGGCACCGAGCGTTCAACGACAAAGGAGAAGAGATCCGGGCACTCGGATATCCGGATCGTTTCATCCGGAAATGGAATTTCTACCTGAAATATTGCGAAGCCGCCTTCGCCACCCACAACATCAGCGTGGTCCAAGCGGTCTACACCCGTCCCTGCAATCTGGCGTTGCACCGTGAGGACGGGGTCATCGTCCCCAACCAACCGCACCGGCCATGATTGTGTTTCTCCGCGTTTTTTTCGCAGTCGTCCTGGCTTCCATGTTGGGGGTGACGTACTGGGCGGGTTCTCAGGTCGCGCTTTGGGAAATCCCCCGCAGCGTCGGCGGACACCCTTGGTTCATCGCGACTCTTTTCGACACGTATTGGGCATTCTTCACCTTTTACTGCTGGGTCTATTACCGGGAGAACACGCTGCTGGCGCGACTGGGATGGTTCGTCGGGGTCGTCCTGCTAGGAAACATCGCCATGGCCTCCTACATGTTGATCCTTCTCTTCCGTCTTCCTGGCACCGCCACTGCTCGGGAGATTCTTCTCAAACCTGCGAACCCATGAACCCCTCCGAACTTCTCGTGGTCTCAGCTGGTGTTCTCCTGGTCATATTCCTGGGAACCTGGTTTCTTTCGATCCGCTACAACAACTATTCGTTTGTTGATGTCGCTTGGTCCCTCTCCTTTGCACCGGTCGTTTTGATTTACGGATTGTTGGGAGGGGGCTGGCAACCCCGCCGATTGGTGGTCGCGGCTTTGGTGGCCATGTGGTCACTCCGGCTCGGGACGTATCTATGGGGGCGTGTGTCGAGACATCATCCGAAGGAAGATCCGCGCTACGCGGTGCTGCGGGAGGAATGGAAAGCGGATCCGCAAAAGGCCTTCCTCTGGTTTTTCCTTGCCCAGGCCTTGTTGGTCTGGCTGCTGACCCTCCCGGTTCACTTGATCAGCAGGAACGGCACTCCGTCTTTTGCCTTTTTGGAACTGATCGGATTGGGACTGTGGTGTGCCGGCCTGCTGGGTGAAGCCCTTGCAGATTCGCAACTCCGGCGCTTCAAAGCGGACCAAGGAGATGTTTCCCGGGTCTGCCGAACCGGACTCTGGCGCTACAGCCGTCATCCAAATTATTTTTTTCAATCGCTACTGTGGTGGGGGCTGTTTCTGGTTGCCCTGCCGGTCCCATGGGGGTGGTGCTCGGTGGCAGCCCCGCTCGCCATGCTGTGGTTCCTCCTCCGGGTCACCGGCATACCGCTGACCGAAAAGCTCGCCGTTGCCTCCAAAGGACAAGACTATCTCGACTACCAGGCCACGACCAGCGCCTTCGTACCCTGGTTTCCCAAGCCATCCAAACACCCATGAGTCTTCTCAATGATACCCTCGCCAAAGGATACCTCCCGGATGCATTGATCCGGTTCGGGATCCGTCAACGGTTGCGTGCGACCCTGCGTGAACAGGTCAAACCCACGGCCGAGGCCCGGAAAGCGGCCCTGATGAAACACATCGCCGGACTCAAAGCCGGGCCGTTGGCCATCAACACCACTGAAGCCAACGAACAACACTACGAGGTGCCGACGGACTTTTATCTCCGGGTTTTGGGCCCAAGAATGAAGTACAGCAGTGGGTGGTTCGACTCTGCCTCGGACAGTCTCGCCCAGGCTGAGGAACACATGCTCCGGCTTACCTGCGAGCGGGCCGGCCTGGCCAATGGTCAAAGGGTTCTGGAACTGGGTTGCGGCTGGGGATCTCTCTCGCTCTGGATGGCGGAAAGCTATCCCGACTCCGAGTTCACCGTGGTCAGCAATTCCTCCACCCAGAAGCACTACATTGACGGACAGGCTCTGAAAAAGGGGCTTTCCAACCTCACGGTGCGCACTGTGAACATGATTGACTACACCGGAGAGGGCGACGGCGTCTTCGACCGGGTGGTGTCGGTGGAAATGTTCGAGCACATGAAGAATTACCAGCTTTTGCTCTCCCGCATTGCCGGATGGCTGAAGCCCGGAGGCTCCCTTTTCGTCCACATTTTCACCCACCGGCTGGCTGCCTATCACTATGAAAACCGGAATGAGAACGATTGGATGTCCCGGTATTTTTTCACCGGCGGACAAATGCCCTCCGACGATCTGCTCCTTTACTTTCAGGACGATCTCAGGATCCGCGAGCATTGGAATGTGAGTGGACGGCACTATCAACTGACCGCTGAGGCGTGGTTGAAGAACATGGATGCGCACCGGGCGGAAATCATGCCGCTGTTTGAGACGACCTACGGCCCGGAAGCCGCCGTCAAATGGTGGAACTACTGGCGGATCTTTTTCATGTCCTGCGCTGAACTGTGGGGCTTTCGGGGGGGCGAGGAATGGATCGTCTCCCATTACCTCTTCGACAAACCCTGAAACCCGATGCAACGCTCTTTCCTCCTTCTCCTTCTTGTGGCCTTTTTGTGCCAGACATCCTTCGCGGCTCCTCGGACCGCGGAGGAATGGATCGCGCAGGGTGACGACGCTGACCGGCACCTCGACACCAAAGCGGCACTCGCATCCTACCTGAAGGCAGAAGCCTTGCGTCCGAATGATGCTGGTCTTCTCATCAAGATCGCCAAGCAATATGGTGAATCGATGGTGGATGTGTCGGATGATAAGGTAAAAAGAGAGGCCGGCGCCACCGCTTTGGCCTATGCTCAACGCGCTGTCAAGGCAGCTCCGGACCTGTCGGATGCCCATTTGGCCGTGTCGATTTGCTACGGACGGATGCTTGACCTCGTGCCCGCCCGCACCAAAGTTGAGTATTCCCGTGAGGTCAAAATGGCCGCCGAGCGCGCCGTCTCGCTGGATTCTGCCAATGATTATGCCTGGCACATGCTTGGCCGTTGGCACCAGGCGGCGGCGGACCTGAATGGACTCACCAAAGGACTGGTCCGAATCGTTTACGGGGGATTGCCCGAATCTTCATTTTCCGAAGCGGAAACCTGCTTCCGAAAAGCCATGGAATTGAATCCGGGGAGACTCGCCCATGTCGTCGAGTTGGGCAGAACGTTGGGAATGAAAGGCCAGATCAAGGAAGCCCGAAAATACATCAACCAAGGGTTGGCCATGCCCTCCCGGGAGCGGGATGATCCCGGAACCAAACAGCGGGGAAAGGAATCCCTGGATGGCTTTCGCTGATCAGGACAAGGGAATTTCCACCTCTGCTCCCTCTTCCGGGTGGCCCTTGTCCAGAGAGTGGAGGTGAAACGTGGCCTTACGAGCAGTAGTCACCACTTCTACCCAGCCACTGGGTCGCTCTTTCTGAAAAACATAGGCCACCGGGGGAAGATTGATGAACTGCAGGCCGGAAGGTCGCCGCAGATTGGTCCACGCGTGGGTGTGGCCGAACACATAAGCCTTTACCTGGCGGTGCCTTTCGAGCAGTTCGACAAAAGGAACCGTGTCGAGCAGGCCCGAAATCCGGAAGTTCTCCAGAGTGACCGCTTTGTCGAGTTGATCCGGAGTGGGGGAAGGGGGGAATTGGGGATTGTGGTGCCCCATAACAATGGCTGGCTTGTCGGGGTGGGCCTTCAAAGAGTCCTCCAGCCAGCCCATTTGCTCGCTGCCCAACTCTCCTTCGACCTTGTTGACCTCGCGAAGGGTGTCGAGGAGGAACCAATTGACGTGGCGCCCTTCGACCAGGGCCACCTGCTTGCTTTGCAGGGGCGAAGGGTCTCCAGGCTTGACTGTATCAAGGAAATGATTCCTGTCATCATGATTGCCCAGATTGATGTGCAGGGGCGGGGAAGCGGCCTTCCGCAACGGCTCCAGTTGCCGGAGGAGTTGCTCGTAATCGGCTTTCTGGCCGTCGTTGTAAGCCGCGTCCCCGTTCAAAAAAACGGAAGCGAAAGGGCCTGCTGCGGCGAGAACCTCCCTGACGACCGTGCTCAGGTGTCGGCAGAGATGGGCGTCCCGTGCCACCAGCTCCGGGTCGGCCGCAATGTGCGTGTCGGAGAGGAGCGCGAACTTTTGAAGGTCATCACCACTGGCAGCGGCGGTGAAGCGGGTCAACCACCCGCCACCGAGCAGGGCGGTGGTGCCCAGAAAGTGGCGTCTGGAAGGGCAATCAAAATGCAGTGGCATGTTCGGGGGGGGGAAGCAGGGATTCAGGAGATCAATGCATTTCCACAGCACAGGAGCCGAGCCCCCCGCGGAAATAGTTGAACTGGACATTGGGATGATCCGCCAGCAAAGACATCGGAACCGCGCTGTCCGCAAGGCCTTTGGAAATCATCAGAGCAGTGAGCCGCTGTCCCAGAGGATTGTCGTGGGTTCCGGCCTGCCAGATCGAGACCTTATCTGCTTTCCAAGTTTCGCGCGGCCCCACCGTGAGCGCCCGTTTCGGCACCATGGTGACATTCCCGCCGCCGGAAGTGCGGGCATTTTGCGCCAGGGTGATCGGATGCAATTCGACCACCCGGGTGCCCAAGCGGCGGTATTCATCCGGCGAGGGGGGCGCATCCTGATAGGCGCCGGCACGGCGCAGCGGATCATTGAACGCCCAGTGCTTGATGTCTCCCTGGCCACCCTGCATCACCGCGCAGCGGACCGAATCGTAGCTGGATGAATAGGGAACGGTGTCTGCTTTCGGAAAATGCATCTGCGCCTCCGGCATCGCCAAGTCGGGGCGGATCCGGTTGAAACAGAGTTCCCGGTCGGCTTTTTCGAAAGACAGCGGATGCTCCAGCGAAACCTCGGTGCCCGACTCATCGACCCATTCGTCCATGCCCCAAAAGTGACTGTACTTCAGGGAGATTCCGAGTTCGTTGACGAGCCGTGCCACCAAGGGCAACTGCTCGGTTGGTCCGATGGGGCCGCAAATGCCCACAGGATTGTCGGGCGTGGATTGGCGCCAGGCGGTGATGTATTCCAGAGCTTCGGCGAGATAAAAATCCTCCAAGGTGTCATACATGACCACGCTGAATCCAGGCCTCGAAAGTTGGGTCAAATCCCTCTCGGTGAGGCGAGCGGCGTCGTTGATGAGGTCGTTTTCCAGGGTGGTGTAGTCCCACCAATCTGGCGCGATGTGGCTGAGTTTTCTCGACATGGTATTGGGAATGAGAGGTCAATTGGATCAGAGGCCTTTGTTCCAAAGGATGTGGGTTCCTGATTTGCCGGAAACGAACAGGTCTTTCCACCCATTGCCGTCGATGTCCACCACCCGGATTTGCAGCCCGATGCCGGGGCCCTTGCCTTTCTCGCCCTGGCTGATGAAATGCTTGGTCCACGTTGAATCCTTGGGATTCCAATCATAATACTGGATCGTGATGGGATCTTCCGCGCCGGGATCCTTGCCGGAGTGGGCATAATAGCGTTTCCCGGTGATCAGTTCGGGACTGCCATCATTGTCAATGTCCTCCCACATCAGGGCATGGCCTTGGGAGAACGACGTGTCAATGTCGTGGGAGGTCCACCGGGTGGCGCCAGTGGCCGGATCGGGGGAGGTCTGCTCCATCCACCAAAGCCCGTAGTTGTGACCATCGGCCCAGATGAGGTCGTTTTTCCCATCACTGTTGAGATCGGTCACGATGACCGGACAACTGCCGTGGGGAAGTTGGAAATCCTGATGCAAGGTCCAGGGGCCCGAGAACGGGCCTGACTTGGGCCGCTCATACCAGCCTTGTTTGAAGACAATGTCTTCCAAACCGTCACCATTGATGTCACCAAAGCCCATGCCATGTCCGTTCCCGCTTTCCGCGATGACCGATTTCTCCAAGACAGGAGCCCCATCCTTTTTGGCGATCCGCCAGACCACCATCGGATTCTTGTCGATCCAGCTGTTGACGATGAACTCCGGAGTGCCATCGCCGTCGAGATCCCGAACAAAACTGATTTCATTGGAACTGAGCTGGGTGTCCACGAGGAGGTGTTCTTTCCAGCCGTCGGGAGCGTCGTAACCTGCCTGGCCGGGGTTTTCGTACCATTTCACCTCTGTGGTCGTAAACGTGCCTCCCATGACGTCGAGATCACCGTCACCATCCATATCCACCAAGTGCTCAGCGTTGTTTTGTAGGTAATCGACCCCGAAAGGTAGGATCCGGCGCACCTTTTTAGGCTGAAAATCCGGAGCCGCATACCAGTATTCACCGGCGACGACATCGAGTTTCCCATCCCCGTTGATGTCACCGACGGCGCAGCCCTCGTTGTTGTCCTTGCGCAACAGTCGGATGTCCCATTTCAGGGATTGGTCCGGCACCGCGGATGAATTGTGAAGGGCGAAAAGCATCATCCCACCAATGGTGGACGTGGAGATCAGGAGGGGAAGTCTCTTGGATTTCATAATGAGGATAGGCGGCAAAACCTTAGCCGGGCAGTCTCTGCAGGACAAGCCCGCACTCGCGTCATGGGTGAGGGATCCTGGCAACTCCGGAGCAGGTAGGGCAGTCGGGATTCCTGGGCAGTTTGAGTTTCCGGAAGCGCATCGATCCCAGATCCATGGAAAGCAGTTCGCCGGTCAAAAGGGTGCCGAGGCCGGTGATCCATTTGATGGCCTCCATCGCTCCAAGACAGGCCACGGTTCCGGAAACGGCCCCAAATACCGGAAACTGCCGCTTCCATGCGGTGATCGGCGGAACTTCCGGCACCTGGCATCTTAGGCATCCGGTTCGCCCCGGTTGGAAAGTGGTCAGGCTCGCCGCCATGCCGTGCATGGCGCACTCCACCAATGGCTTTCCCTGTCGAAAGGCGGCATCATTCATGGCCAGACGTTCCTCGAAGAGTGGCGCCGCATCGACCACCAGATCGACGCCTTTGATGAGATTCTCCGCGTTCCCAGCGGACAGGTTTTCCGCGACCGGGGTGATTCGGACATCAGGATTCAGGTCCTTGAGGCGGCTCACGATCGAATCAATGCGGGGTTTGCCGATATGGTCCCGGGTTTGGAGCAGTTGGCGGTTCAGGTCGGCAGGCTTGAGATTGCCAGCATGGGCCAGCACAAGGTGTCCCACCCCGGCGGCCGCGAGTTCCATCGCCACGACCGATCCCAATCCTCCCACGCGCGAGATCAGGACAGTGGCGCCTTTGAGCCGTCGCTGACCTTCCTCGCCGACGCCGGGCATCCACATTTGCCATTCGTAGATCGAACGGTCGAGATCGGTCAATTCCGGCAGGGGATCGTTCATGCGGACACTCTGTCGGGGAGGGGTAAACAGGTCAAGCCGGAGTGCCGGGTTCTTCCTTGAGAGAGCCGTCACTCAGACGGTAAACAAGGTCAGCCAACGTGGCCGCTTCTCCCCGTGAGTGGGTCACGTGAATCACGGTCAATCCGAGACGGCGCTGGACTTCGCTGAGCAACTGGGAGAGCTCTCCACGACGTTCTTCATCGAGAGCCGACAGCGGCTCATCCAGCAGGAGGACGTCGGGATCGGCCGCCAGAGCCCGGGCCAGGGCGATCCGTTGCTGCTCGCCACCCGAAAGCCCGGCGGGTTGCCGGTCGAGGAGGTGGTCGATGCCCATGGAACAGGCCAGTTCGTTTGTTTTGAGCGCGATTTCCTTGGGAGGGCGGCGCTTCATTTTGAGAGAAAAGCCGATCTGATCCCGCACCGAATGTCCTGGAAAAAGGGCGATGTCCTGGGGCAGATACCCAATGCTCCGCTCCCACGGAGGCTGTCGAGTAATGTCCAGATTCTGTCTCCAGATCCTACCAAATTGAGGCTGGCGGAGTCCGCAGATGATTTCCAGCAGGGTGGTTTTCCCACAACCCGTGGCTCCCATGAGCACCACATAGCGGTTGGCTGGAATGACCCAGGAGATTCCTTTCAATTCAAAATTTCCCGTGCGCCATCCAATGTTGTCGAGCGTGATCATGAAACGGTTCCAGCCATTTTATTCTCCTCCGGAAACAGAGGGGCGACCACGGCCGCTCCGATGGCATCGCCAAAGACATTGACGGTGGTGCGGAACCGGTCAAGCAGCCAATCCACAGACAGAATGGCGGCCACGTAATCGAGCGGCAGTCCCACCGCTCCCAAGACAATCACCATGGTGAACAGTCCCGCCTCGGGTATGCCGGCAGCCCCAATGGCGGCGAGGGTCGCGGTGACCGCGACAATGATTTGCTGGGGCAGGGATAGCTCCATGCCAACCAACTGGGCGATAAATATGGCGGCGACGGCTTCGTAGAGCGCGGTGCCGTCCATGTTCACGGTGGCCCCGATCGGAATGACAAAATCCACGGATTTGCGGGAGATTCCGGCACGGTCAGTGGCACATTCCATGGTCACCGGCAAAGTGGCCGAGGAACTCGCGGTGGAAAAGGCCGTCAGCAGGGCCTGCGACATTTTTCCGACAAAAAGAAAGGGATTTTTCCGGAGAACCATCCAGTAGATCAACGGCAGGGTCACCAGGGCATGAAACGCCAGTCCGATCAGGACCGTGAGGCTGTATTTGCCGATCAGGCTGAATTCGCGGGCCAGCCCTCCGTCAAGCTGGGCCTGACCAAACCTTGCCGCCACGAGGCAAAATATCCCCAAGGGGGCGGCTTTCATGAGCAGCAGGACGATCTTCAAGAAAGCATCATTCGCCGCCACAATGAGGAGGGAAAGCGGGGCCCCTTTTGTGCCCATGGTCGTGAGAATCCCCGCAAAAAAGATCGAAAACACGATCAACGGCAGAAGTTCCATTTTGGCGGCATGTTCCACCAGGTTGGAGGGGGCCAGGCTCAGGACAAGATTGGTCAGGATGCCTCCGGTGGAAGCTTTTGCTCCCGCACTGGTGGCGGATTCCATTTTGCCATGAATGGAATCCTTGTTGCTGGCCACATTGGCTTCGATCCCTGCCCGTTGATCATCACTCAGCCCCATTCCCGGTTGCATTAGATTCACCAAGACAATGCCGATCACCACCGCGAGAAGAGTCGTCGCGAGATAATAGACAATCGCAACTCCTCCCGGTTTGCCAAGCTTCCGGATATCTCCCAACCCGATCACCCCGGACATCACGGAGGTCACCACCAAGGGAACAATGAGCATTTTCAGCAACCGCAGAAAAAGGTCCCCCCCCAGCTTCAATTTGATCGCCCCAGAGGGCCAGAAGATGGCGAGGAGCACCGCAAGGACGATTGCTCCAACAATCCAAAGAGTGAGATGTCCGTTCCTGCCGGATTTCGCCAACGAAGCTTTGGGGGTGGCCATGGGGGCAATCTGAAGGTCTCGCCGGGACACGTCAAGCAATACGAAAACCGCATCACAGCCTTTGGCAACAATTCTGCCACCCCCCCCGTCTTGGGGTTGTGAAAACCGGAGACGGCCGCTACTTTTTCCACCATTCGTCGGCAGTGAAGGGCTCTCGCGGCGCGGGATGCTCCTTCCGGTATTTCTTGACCATCTCAATGGACACGGGAGAGGCGCCATTGTCCCACGCATTCCTGACGTAGGTCAGAATGGCGGCGATGCTTTCGTCGGTCACCTCCGGGTTGATGCGAAATCCGGGCATGATGGGCTGGATTTCGGGGATGGTGTATTTTTTGCCGGACACGGTGATCGGTCCGGTGAGGCCTTCCAATACCAGAGCAATGAGCTTTTCCGGTTTTTGCTCAAGCCATTCCGAACCCGCCAAAGGAGGCGCGAGAAACTGCTGGCCATTGCCGTGGGGTTGGTGGCAGGGCATGCAAAGACGCTGGTAATGGGTTTGACCCAGCGCATACTGCGCTTGGTCGGCCTCGGTTTTTAGGAACACCTCCTGCTCCCCGAACGAAAACAAGGCCAGAAAATCACCGGTCTTTTTCTTGTCGATCACGGAATCAAGCTGCCCCAACGCCTTGTTGACAGACTCATTATTGCCAAGCACAAGCGCTTTGTATTTGGTCCCGCCGGCGGCTTTTTTTCCGTCAAGCATGCCTTCAGTGATTGCTTTGGTGACACTGGCATTTTCTCCCAAGCGCTCCAGCAAGACCGCGGCCATGCCTCTGTGTCTGGTCAAGGTCGCTGCTCGTGCCAGCATCCGCAACGTGGTGGGATCCTGGATGGTTTTTCCTTCCTCCAAAAAATGGGCCACCGTGGACGCATCCCCCGAACGGAGAGCGGACGCGGCCAAATCCCCGAGGAGGGGATGAGTGGGGGACTTGTCATGTAAAGCGGACCGGAAAATGGCCTCTCCTTCCAGGGAAGTGAGACCACTCATGGTCAAATCACGAAAGCGTCCATCTTTCATGGCCTCGGGAGTGCTGACGAGTGACACCAAGAGGGTCAGAGCCTTGTCCCGGGTGGCATCATCGACAAGGAAAGCTCCCAAAGCGGCGCAGAGCTGAAGCCGCAATGCGGAAGATTGTTTGGCCTGGGGCGAGGCCGCTGAGGCTTCGATGGCTGAAAAAGCCTCTCCGGCGTCAGGTTGCCCGGCGAAATTCGCCGCCAGAAGCACGGCAACCCCTTGAAGTTCTGACGAAGGGCTGGTGGCGGCGGCAAAACAGTCCTGAGCGGTGAGAATTCCCAACCCCTCGAGGGTTCGCAGGGCATGGAGCCGGGTCACCGGCGTCGCGGAGACACCGCTCTCGGCATCAAGAAGGCGGCGAAGGTGGGGCGCGATCGAGCCATCCCCCCTTTGGACCAGCAGGCGCTGGGCCGTATCGCGCCAGAATCCATTGGCATGGGAGAGATGGGCGATCAGCGTGGCGTTGTCCGCGAGACGGAGCTTCGGTCCGGGAAGGGCTGCCTTCCCTGTGTGAACGACGCGCCAGATCCGGCCCAGTCCGACCGGCTTGTCGAGCCCTCGGGCCATGATCTGCTGGCGAAGATACGATGTGACGTAGGCGCTGTGCTGCAGAATGCCCCGGTAGAGGTCCACCAAATAAACCGCCCCATCGGGTCCGGTGGCGCTGTTGACGATGCGGCAGCGCTCATCCGTGGAGGTGAGGAACTCATGGCCCGGAGTGGCTTGGGCGAGGGAGATCGTGCCATCCGCTTTTCGTTTCATGGTGAGGCGTTTGACAAGATTTCCCGCCGGTTCGGGAATGATGAGGTTTCCTCGGAATTCCGCCGGAAATTGGTCCCCCCGGTAAACCATCAGACCACACGTGGCCGTGGGCGTTTTGAGAAACCCGTTTTCATCCAACGTTTCCGCCATGTAGCCACGATTGACTCCCGGATTGATCCTGCTCGGCCAGAGCCGTTGATCTTTGGTCGAGGTGGTCAGCGGAGTCGTGAATTTGTGTCGCGGATTGGCCAACGAAATCCCCGGCTGATAGGTTTCTGCTGAAATCAGGTTGGAATTGGAGTTGGTGCACATTACCCCCCAATCATCCTGGGTGATGCCCCATTGCCCGCGCACTTCAGACGGCGAGGAGACCCATTTCCCATCCACCTTGCGGTAGCGAAGGTCGTGTTTGGCATTGTAGTACCAATTGTCGAGATTGAATAGCATCCCATTGGCTTGGTGCTCGGGGTTTCCACCTTTGACATAATTCGGATCGATGACTTCCGTGTTCCCGGGCCGGGGGCCCCCGGCACTTTCTTCAATGGCGGTGACGAAAAGCTGCTCGTGGTCGGCCCAGAGCAGACTACCGTCCGCATCGGCCAAGGCCACCGCCCTCGGCAGGACCAATTTATCGAGAAAGATGGTCCGATGTTCGGCCACACCATCGCCGTCGCGATCCTCCAAAACCGAAATCCGTCCGACCGGGGCGTCTTCGCCTTTGCCGTCAATATCCGGCATGTAGCCGATCATTTCTGCCACCCACATCCGGCCATCGGAGTCGAAAGCAATCGCCACCGGATCTTCCACCATCGGCTCAGTGGCGTAGGCATTCACAACAAAGCCCGGAGCAACCGCCAGAGTCGCCAATGCCTTTTCCGCAGGAACCACCGGGGCTTCAGGGATCTTCCAATGCGCTGGCGGGGGCTTCATCACGTGCCCCGGCCGGTCGCCTTTTTGAGCCTGCAGGAGGCCGGGGAGGGCGGCAAAAGACAATCCCAAAGCGAACGGGAGCGAAAACAAGGGGCGGAAAAAACAGGACTTCATGATGGCGGTCAAAAGATAGGCAGGAATGGCATGCAACCGAAGGCGCAAATGCGTCTTTTGAAGAAATTCATACGGGCACCATCAGCAGTCGTAGGGAATCCAACAAGGCTTCATGATGGTCTGACTGATAAAGATGAGACGGGAATCCCAGATTTTTCCCGGCGTCTATGTTGGGAGCAAGGTCGTCGATGTAAAAGGTGTGTTCGGGATTCAGGCCAAGCGTTTCGAGGGCGAACCTGAAAATGCGGAAGTCCGGTTTCATCACCCCCGCTTCATGCGAAAAAACCCGCTCCTTGAATCGGCTGAAGACGGGAAATTCCCGCAGAAAATATTCAGCATGAAGGGCGTTGGTGTTCGAGAGAAGCACCATCCGGTATCCTTTCAGGGCCAGAGTTTCGGCCAGTTCAATCGCGGCCTGATTGGGAGAAAAGATCTCCTGAAAGGCTCTTTTCAACTCCAAGGTGGGGCCACGAAAAGCCAGTCTGGAGGCGGCAGTGGAGAGGAAATCGTCTCCTGACAGCAGTCCCGTTTCCAGGGGAATCTTCAAATCTTCCATGCGATCCAGGATCTCCTCTTCTGGAACACCGCAAAGAGGGGCGATGCGACGAGCGGTGAGCTGAAAATCGAAATTCAGGAGGACATTGCCGATATCGAAGAGGAAAGTGTCAATTGGCATGAGGGCCTGACTATCGTGGCAAAGGCCAAAAGTTCAAGAATTGCCCCGACCCTGGCTCAGCATCCCCCTTGAGAATTGTTAGAATTCATTTACTCTTTACCAATGCGATTGGGAATAACTGGAGCCACGGGATTTGTCGGTCGTGCCTTGATGAAAGAAGCCGCCAAAGCCGGTCATCAAATCATCGCGTTCACCCGGCGTCCTGTCGATTCTCTTGCCGGTGCCACTGCCGTAAGAAATTTTTCAGTTCCGGCAGCGGCGGACTTCTCAAAACTCGATGCCTTGGTTCACCTCGCGGGGGAGCCGGTTGCGGGACTCTGGACAAAACGCAAGAAGGCCTTGATCGGCCAGAGTCGAGTCAATAGCACCCGCGACATTGTGACCGCATTGGGAAAATTGTCTGACGCTCCCCCAGTGTTGGTGTGCGCCTCCGGCACCGGATTTTATGGCAACCGCGGGGATGAGATCCTCGATGAAGATGCGGACGGTGGGTTTGGTTTCTTGGCGGAAGTTTGCCGTGAATGGGAAAGCGCGGCGCGGAAGGCGGAAAAAGGAGGCGTCCGGGTGGTTAGTTGTCGATTGGGCATGGTTCTGGGACAACATGGAGGAGCCCTTGCCTCCCTGAAGAGACTGTTTTCCTTGGGTCTTGGAGGGAGATTGGGCAAAGGCACCCAATGGATGCCCTGGATTCAAGTGGATGACGCCGCGCGGCTCCTGCTCAGGGCCGCTTCCACGGAAACCCCCTGGCGCGGTCCGGTGAATTGTGTCTCACCGGAAGCCGTTCAGAATGTCGAATTCACCCGGACCCTGGGTGACCTGATCCACCGGCCAACCTTTCTTTCCGTCCCTGCCTGGCTTTTGAAGAACTTGCCCGGAGGGATGCAGGAGATGCTTTTGTTCAGTCAGAGGGTGGATCCCTTGGTGGCCCGTCTCAGCGGATTTGAATGGAGGTATCCCCGTTTGGTCGATGCATTGGCCGCATCTCTGGGAGCACCCTCCCCAAAAAGCTGATCCACGTCGCCTGTGACGTGGATCCGGGGCGAGGAGGCGGTGCCTTAAAATTGGTTGCGCCACATCATGGATTCGACCGGGAGATGGGTCTTTCCGGTGTATTTCGCCGAGCCTTTGGTGTTGTAAGGACTGAGGATGCTCCCTTCCACCATGAAATAAATCAGCTGTCCGATCGGCATGCCTTCATAGACCCGAACAGGTTGCTTGACCGAGATTTCCAAGGTCCAATGGTTGCAGAATCCCACATCGCCTTTGCCTGCGGTCGCATGAATGTCGATTCCCAGCCGACCCACGCTGCTTTTGCCCTCGAGAAAGGGAACATGACGGTGAGACTCCGTGTATTCGATGGTTGCCCCCAGATAATTGATGGCAGGTTCCAAAACGTAACCTTCTGCAGGAATCTCAAAGTGCAGGATTTCGTTGTGCTTTCGGGCATCCAGGACCCGGTCACGATAGGTCGCCAGATGGCGGCTCAAGTGGACGTCGTAACTGTTGGTGCCGAGGCAGGCCCTGTCATAAGGTTCGATGACAATTTCGCCCTGTTCAATGGATCTGAGGATTTCTTGGTCGGACAGAATCATGATGGAGAACTCAATTCGCCATGAAGGGCGGAATTGCAAGCTGCTGAATGATGCAAAACCAGAGGACGGGCGCTTTTTTCAATTCCCGACCTGCTCATAGAGCGCGCCGATATTGAAGGTGATGATGTCATCGCCCACTTTGGGCTGGACCCCTTCGCCACTCCGGTTGTCACTCGTCAATTCTCCGAAGGCGAAATCCGGGTGGACCTCGGTGATTTTCAAGTAACCGACGATATCCTTCCCGCGCCGGATCGAAAGCTTTTGATCTTCCTTCAGGTTGCTCTCGGAGCCGCAGTTGACGGCGATGACATTGAGCTTTTGCAGATACTGGGTGACTTTTCCAATGCTGGGAGCCGCCGCAATCATGTTGGCCAAATCCGCCATCGCTTTCATATCAGGGACCGTGGGCGGTGTCGTGGGAGATTCTCCTTTATTCTGGCGCACCCCTTCGGATGAAATCTTGCCCACATCAATGGTTCCCGGAGCGGCCGGTATGGCGGTCGTGCTATCTTCCGGTCCGGGGCCTGCAATGGGAGGGCTGTCAGCAGCGACCGAAGCGACCGAGCCAGTGGTGGGAACAGCACGAAGGGGACGGGTGGGTTCAGGAATCGGTTCGATATGTTTGATCGCCTCTGGAATGGGGTCCAACTGAATGTCGTCCAAAGAGACCTCGCCCGGCGCGCTGGACGGCACGTTGCGAATGGCTTCCGGGATGGGATCCAATTTGATGGAGGCCAACTGGTCCACGGTAAGCCCGGAGGGATCAAGCGGCTCAGGACGGGAAGGGGACGGAGGAGCATCACCCTTTAACCGCGCGTAGCCTTGACGCAGCAACTCCTGCTCTTGGCGGATGGCGGCCAAGGTTTTCTCATTTTCTTGCAGGACGGCCAGCGTTTCGTTGGAGGCCGGATGGGATGCGCTGGTCTCACCACCCACCGTCGCAGGTCCTTGAGGGGGCAAGGATTCGGGCGCAACGGGTTCAATGGAGGCGAGTTCCTCCCGGGGGATGGCGTTTTGCGGAG
Organism: Akkermansiaceae bacterium; assembly: GCA_024233005.1. GTDB lineage: Bacteria > Verrucomicrobiota > Verrucomicrobiia > Verrucomicrobiales > DEV007 > JACKQE01. The sequence continues at coordinate 77,122 of JACKQE010000015.1, forward strand.
AGGTCAAGGCCGGACCTGAGATGCCGGCATCCGTGGCCGACCCTGCCACTGCCGGCGGGGTCATGCTGGCGAGCAAATCTTGCTGGGCTTTGAATTTGGCTTCCAACTCCGATTCTTTTTTGGAGTATTTGCTCTCGACGTAGTCCATGTAACTTTTGCCGGCAAGGACCAACAAAAGCAGCCCTGCAATGACAAGGGCGATGGTTCCGGTGTGCTGACTTTTCATGGAAAACCTGGGTGGGCAGGTGCCTTGGGCAAGAAATCGGATGACCTGAAAAGGTTCCGTTCCTCTGCACCGCTGGGGATGAATCTATCCCAATCTTCTTAAAACGAAAGCAAATCGTTGCCCCTGCCACTCAGGAAATTAGCGCACGACCCGCGCCCCGCCACCGCCGACCACCTTTTTGACCTCATCCAGAGAAGCCATGCTGGTATCGCCCGGTGTGGTCATGGCCAGGGCACCGTGTGCGGCCCCATATTCCACCGCCGCGCGGGCATCATTGAAAGTAAGGAAGCCGTAGACCAATCCGGAGGCGAAACTGTCGCCTCCTCCGACACGGTCGAGAATTTCAAGCCGGTCGAAATGCTGACTTTCGTGGAATTCGCCATCATGCCAGCAAATGGCAGCCCAATCATTCACGGTCGCGGTATGCACTTCCCGGAGAGTGGTGGCGGTGGCCTGAAAATTGGGAAATTCCTGCACGGCACGGCTGATCATCTTCTTGAAATTTGCGACGTCAACTCCGCGGATGTTTTCATCCATGCCTTCGACTTCGAATCCCAAACAGGCCGTAAAATCCTCTTCATTGCCGATCATCACATCCACGTATTGAGCAATTTCGCGGTTCACTTCCCGCGCCTTGGCCTGCCCGCCAATGGATTTCCACAGACTGGGACGGTAGTTCAAATCATAGGAGACCATGGTGCCGTGCTTTTTGGCCGCTTTGCAGGCTTCGATGGTCAGTTCAGCAGTGGTTTCACTGAGGGCCGCAAAGATCCCCCCCGTATGGAACCACCGGCTTCCTTGCTGGCCAAAAATGTTCTCCCAATCGATATCGCCCGGCTTCATTTGGCTGGCGGCGGTGTTGCCGCGGTCAGGGCAACCGACCGCCCCGCGGATGCCGAAGCCACGCTCGGTAAAATTCAGCCCATTGCGCACCGTGCGCCCGATCCCGTCATAGTCGCGCCAGACGAGGTGGCGGGTATCGACGCCTCCCTGAAGGATGAAATCTTCGATCAGACGCCCCACCGGATTGTCTGCAAATGCCGTGACCACTGCCGTCCGCAGGCCGAAACACCTCCGCAGTCCCCGGGCGACATTGTATTCCCCGCCCCCTTCCCAAGCGGCAAAATTCCGAGCGGTGTGGACACGCCCCTCGCCAGGGTCGAGCCGAAGCATGACTTCCCCGAGGGAAACACAGTCGTATTCGCAAGTGTCGGCAGGTTTGATGGACAGGGACATGGTTGTCTAATGGATGGGGTAATCGATGAATCAGGGGGTTTCGTCCACCGTTTCGTCGCGCTGATAGATGGGCAGTTGGCGGAACGGAACGGTGAAACTGAGCAGCATCATGCTGGTCGCGTAAGCACTCCCGTCGCGGCCATCGGCCCAGCTGCCATTGGCATTCTGCTTCGGCAGGTAATGGGAGTACATCCAGTCCGAATACTCCTGCCAGTAGCGCCCTCCCAACTGGAACATGGCCTGGGAGTTGTAGTAGTGGGCGTAATACTCGTGGGCATGCCCCGGGATTTGTTTGTAGGTGCTGAGGATGGTATCCCCGGCCTTGAAGGTGGAGGGAGTGCCGTGACCTCCACACAGTTCCAGGCAAAGCAGACCGCATCCCGTGAGGGTCTCGAAATGCCCCCAGGGATCCGTGTAGCCAAAGGTGCCTTTTTCCTTGTCGTGGTTGCGGAGGACGTAGTTGACCGCCGATTGGATGGCCTCGTCGGGAACCGCAGCCCCGTTCAGCTTGGCGGACCGAAGCGCCATCAGAGCCCAACCGGAACAGGAGAGGTCCGAATCCCGTGAGTCCGGCTTGTAACGCCACCCGCCCTGGTGTTGGTCTGTCTTGGGGACGGCTTGTGCGGAGAGGATCAATTTGGTGGCCCGGCCCAGCACCCTGTCGAGCTGCTCCTGTTTTTCCGGGGAAACCATGCCGCTGCATTCTGAGAGGAACAGGGTCGCAATGTTGTGCGCATACATCAGGCCATGCCCGGAATCACTGCGGTCGAGGAGTCCGTTGGCATGGGGGCTTTCCAGCACGTAGTTGAGGCAACGTTCCAGGTTCTCCGCATACTGGCCCTGCTCCGGAGTGTAACCGGCGGAGAGGAAGGCCATGCCGACGAGGGAGACGATGCCGGTGGACCGCCCGTATTGGTCTTCGAAGCTGCCATCCGGCTTTTGGGCGCCCGCCAGAAAGGCCAACCCCCGGTCGACAGCCTGCACCACCGCCTCACGGTGCTTTTCAAAAGCGGCGTTATTCCTGTCGGAGAGTGACTGCGCGCAGGTTACCCCCGGGACAAAGACGCACAAATTCAAAGCAATGCGGAGCGGCAGGGAGTTCATGGCAACGATGCGGACAATTCCCCAATGTGGAACAGAATCCCTTTGACGCGAGCACGATTTCAAGAGGGAAAAGGTCAGGAATCAGATTGGCGCGATTTGTTTTCGAACCTCATGTATTTCTTAATGAAAGCCATATCGACCTCACCGGTGGGGCCATTCCGCTGCTTGGCGATGATGAGCTGGGCCTCGCCTTCCATTTCTTCCTTTTCCTCGCTGTTTTCGGCATAGACCTCAGGCCGGATTAGCAGTCCGACCAAATCGGCATCTTGTTCGATGGCGCCCGACTCACGGAGATCGCTCATCTTGGGTTTGCCGCCGCCCCGGGCGTCGGGCTGGCGGTTCAACTGGGCGAGAACAATGATGGGAATGTTGAGTTCTTTGGCCAGCGATTTGATGCCACGGGAAATTTCCGCGATTTCCACCTGGCGTCCGTCATTGCGTCCCAGGCCAGGGGCTTTGAGCAACTGAAGGTAGTCGATTGCGATGAGCTGGATATCGAACGACTTTTTCATGCGCCGCGCTTTGGCCCGCAGCTCCATGATCGTCAAACCGGGGGTATCATCAATGTAGATCTGGCTGTTGGCGAGTCTCGCGGCCGCGTCCATGAGCCGGGGAAAGTCGGTTTGCTGGGAAAGAAAGCCCCCCCGCAATTTCTGCATTTCCACGCGGGCCAGCGAGCACAGCAGGCGTTGCACGAGCTGTTCGCTGCTCATTTCCAGGGAAAACACCGCTGCCGCCCGGGGATTGTCCCGATCGAGGGCCACATTTTCCACCACATTCATCACGAACGAGGTTTTGCCCATCGAAGGTCGGGCCGCGATGACGATCATTTCTCCGCCGTGGAGGCCGTTGGTCATGCCGTCGAGCTCAGTGAAACCGGTCGAAAGCCCGGTCGTGGGGCCGGACCGGTCATAATACATTTTTTCGATGGTCTTGATGACCTCGATGACCTGGCTCCGCATGTCCAGCGGGCCTTGGTTTTTCTCGGCCTGGTCACGGATCGCCAGCACGCGGGCCTCGACTCCGTCAAGGAGACCGGTCACGTCCTCGGGATCCTCGTAAGCCTTGGCGATACTTTCGGTGCAGCCGACGATGACCTGGCGAAGGACATACTTTTCTTTGAGGATTTCGACATACTGATCGAAAAAGGCGGTCGTCGGGACGTCGTTGAGAAGCTCCGCCAAAGCTCCATAACCACCCGCTTTTTCCAGCAAACCCCGGTCGGTAAGGATGGCGTTGAGGGTGATCAGGTCAATCTCGCCGCCGGGCCGGTTGCGGAAAAGGTCCAGCAGGGTTTCATAAATGACCTTGTGTGAAGGCACATAGAAGAAATCTGGAATCATTTTCTCCACCGACCGACCGATGATGTCATTCGGATCCTTGAGCATGCAGCTCAACGCGGCCCTTTCCGTGTCGGCACTGACGGGCAAGGAGCGCAGAATGTCGTCCGCCGCCTTGGGGCCCTGGTTGTTGCCACGCAAAGAGGGGCCGTGGTGCGCCACCTTGCCGCCGGACTCGCCGCTTCCAGAGTGGGACGGGCTGGCGGATTTGGTCGGAGCTGGCATAAGTAAAGACCTCAAGTAATTGTTGACAAACAGATAACGTAATACCGAAGCCTTGACGGGCGCCGCCTTCCGGGGCTTGGACGCAACTCACCAAGGGATTGTCAGATTGCGTCGTGAGAAGTCCTCCGCCAAGCAGAAAATTTTCTGAGGTGAAGAATTTTGGATTTGCAATGGCGACGGAAACAAAAAGGGCGGCGCAGTTGCCCGCGTCGCCCTTCAAAAGATCGGTAGGGGAAGGGGATCAATCTTCGGAAGATTCACCCGCTTTTTCCGGACGCTCGTCTTCAGCCTTGACCTTCAGGGGAAGGATCACCTCGACCTGAGGATGGATGCGGACCGGGATTTCAAATTCGCCGGTGCCTTTGATGGGCTTGTCCAATTTGATGGCGTGACGATCGATATCCAGCTTGGTCTTTTCCTTGATCCCCTGAACGATGTCGGAGTTGGTGATCGAACCGAAGGCTTTGTTCGTGCCGCCGATGGAAAGGTACAAGGTCAACTTCAGTTTGCGCAGCTTGGTTGCGGTGACCTCGGCAGCCGCCAACTCTTCGGCCTCACGTTTGCCGCGGAGCTCCTGGAGGTGTTTCAGATGACGGAGGTTGGCTTTCGTGGCCTCAAAGGCTTTGCCGGTGGGAATCAGGAAATTGGAGGCAAATCCGCGACGAACGGCTACGACGTCGGCTTCACAACCGAGGCCGTCGATTTTCTCGCGGAGGATGACTTGAACGTTGGACATGGAATCAGCAGGGTGAACAGGTGAAAGGGCGCGACCGTAACCGCGAAGAAAGCATCTGTCAAGCATCGGTCTGCTTCGCGGCACCAACAAAAAACGCCGGTCCCGAATGACTCCGGAACCGGCGCGAGAGGTGAAAGGGCTGGCCCTTCAGAAATCAGGGGACCTTATGGCTTCGGTTTCTTGGGAGCGGGAGGCGCGGAGAGCTCTTCCTTGGTGAGGAACCCGTCCTTGTCTTTGTCGATGCGATCGAAGGCCTTGCCGACTGCCTCGTCGCCGCCTTTGGCTTTCATGCCTTCGGCCATTTTGGTTTTGCCGAACTCAGCCTTGCTCAACTTGCCGTCTTTGTCCTCGTCGGACTTGAGCATCATTTCCGCACGCTTCACCGGATCGACCGGCGCTTTTTTCTTTTCGGCTTCGGCACCGAAGGTGGGGCCGACAGCGAGAGCGAGGGCCGCGAGAGTCAGAAGCAATTTGGTCTTCATATGGGTATTGATTTTGAGTTTGGTTTTTGGGTTGAATCCCTATCAACAGCAAATTCGTCCAAGTGTTTCGAAGAATTTTTCCGCTGGCAATTATTTTTTCAGCGCTGTCTCCATCAGCGAATAACCGCGATTGACCATTGAGGCCCGGTCTTCCAGAAAGCCCGCAGTAAGGAGCGCCTGGTCCAAAAGGAGACGGGCCACCAGTTCCGCCAGTTCGGGATTCTCTGTCCGGGCGGCCGCAAGCTGATGGATCAGGGGATGCCGGGGATTGATTTCGATGCGGACTTTGACCGGGGGAGCGGGCTGGTCCGGGTTCATCGCCTTCATGAATTCCCTCATCTGCGCGGTCGGGGCGTGTTCCGGACTGAGGGCTGCCAGGGGACTGTCGACGAGACGGTTGCCGGCCAGAACGTCATCCGCAGCGTCTCCCATTTTGTCTTTGAGAAAGGCACAAAGTCCTTCCAGCGCTTCACCGCTGAGAGCCTCTCCGGCGGGTGTTTCCACCGGATCGGGCAATTCCACGGTGTCGCTGTCACCGCTGACGAGTTTCTTGCCGGAAAATTCCCGCAGGTTCCGCACCACATAATCATCCCCGCTTTCGGTGAGGTAAATCACTTCAATGCCCCGGGATTTGAACGCTTCCAAATAGGGAAGGGTTTCAATCCCGGTCCGCGAATCTCCGGAAAGGAAATAGATCTCACCTTGGTCCTCCTTGGCCCGGGAAACATAGTCGGCGAGGGACGTCAGCGTGCCGGGCTCGGTGGAGGAACTCTCAAAGCGGAGCAGTTTCGCCAGATCCTCCCGGTGATCCGTGTCATTGACGACGCCTTCGCGCAGGAAGCGTCCAAATTTGCGGAAGAATTTCACGTATTCCTCCGGTTTCTCGCGAGCTTCCCCTTCGAGGAATTTCAGGAAGCGCCGGGTCACGACACGGTTCAACTTTTTCACCAAGGAACTGTCCTGCATCGTCTCCCGGCTGATGTTGAGCGGAAGATCGGCACTGTCGATGACGCCACGGACGAACCGCAGCCAGTCCGGCAGGAGGCCGCGGGGATTCGGATCAATGAGGATTTTCTTGCAATACAATCCCACGCCGGGATCCATCTGACCGAAACCGAACAGTTCGGTGTTCTCCTGGGGCACGAAAAGCAGGGCATGGATGTCCAGAGGGGCATCCGCCGTGAAATGCATGCGGTATTGGGGTTCATCCCAGGCTTTGGCAATGAACTTGTAGAATTCCTTGTATTCGTCCTCGCTGATGTCCGATTTGCTCTTCATCCAGAGCGCTTCCACTTTGTTGACCCGCTCACCGTCCAAGAGGATGGGAAAAGGAACGAAGTTGGAGTAATTCTCCAGAATGTGCTGCACGCGGCTTTTTTCGCAGAATTCGGCGTGCTCTTCCTTCAAGTGGACCACAATGCGACACCCGCGGGAGACATCCTCCGAGGGGGTGATGCTATATTCGCTTTTGCCATCACTTTCCCAGACAAGGTGCTCCGCATCCTGGCGCCAGCTGTGGGTGGCCACGGTGACCTTGTCTGCCACCATAAAGGCGGAGTAAAATCCGACGCCGAACTGGCCAATCAGGGCGGACTCCTTTCGCTGGGTTTCCGACAGGGCTTGGAGGAATTTTTTAGAGCCGGAGTGGGCGATCGTGCCCAGGTTTTCCACCAACTCCTCCCGGGTCATGCCAATACCGGCGTCCGCAAAGGTGATGGTGCGGGCCTCGGCATCCGTGGTGATCGTGATTTCCAACGGGGCCTCGGAATCGAAAATTTCCTTTTCTGTATGCTGCAAATGGCGCAGTTTTTCCAAGGCATCGGAGGCATTGGAGACGAGTTCACGGACAAAGATTTCTTTATCCGTATAAAGAGAGTGAATGACGATGTCGAGAATCTGGCGGACTTCCGCCTGGAATTCCTGCTTGGTGACGTTTGTAGGGGCTGACATTGCGGGGATAGAACGGTTCGTGATTTTGCGAAAGGGGAAATAGTGAGCATCTTGCGCCTTGTCAAGCTGTGGCTTGGATTCCTGACAGGAGATGACTTGACGGGGGAGGGGGAATTCAGTCAGTCTCCCGGGATGAAATCCTCCCTGATACTTTTCGCCCTGTTGGCCGCCGCCACGGTCTCCCAGGCACAGTCCCCCGTCCCCGCCGCGGCTGCCGTGCGCAAGCTCGCGGATGGATTCAAATTCACCGAAGGACCTTCGGTCGGGCCTGATGGCCGCATCTATTTCTCGGACATTCCCAATGCCCGGATCATGGTCTACGATCCCAAAACAGCCATAACCACGGTTCATCGGGAGAATTCCGGAGGTGCCAATGGTCTGGTATGGACCTCTGAAGGGCATCTGATTGCCTGTGAGGGAAAGGCTCGACGAGTCTCCCGTCAGCATGGAACCCAGATCACGGCGGTGGCCGAGCTTGTGGAGGGAAAGAAGCTCAATGCCCCGAACGATCTGGCCCTTGATGGCAAGGGAGGCCTCTATTTCTCCGATCCGGCTTACGGGCGGAAGCCGGATGAACTGGAGCAAGGTGTGGAAGGGGTCTACCATGTCGCCCTTGCGGATGGAACCATCACTCGGGTGGTGGGAGATCTGGTCCGTCCCAATGGACTCGTTTTCTCTCCCGACCGCCGGATTCTTTACATCGCCGATGCCGGAGCCGGGAAGATTTGGGCCTACGATGTGACTGGACCGGGGAAATTGGGAAAAAAGCGCGCCTTTGCCGACGCCGGGAGTGATGGAATGACAGTGGACACCCAAGGGCGCGTTTACCTGACCTGGAAAGGCGAAATCTGGATCTTTTCCGCCGAAGGGAAAGAATTGGGCCGGATTGCCTGTCCGGAAGCCCCCGCCAATTGCCTCCTGACCGGGAAAACCCTCTACATCACTGCCCGGACAGGCTTCTACAGCATCGATCTTGACGCGGAAGGCGTGCAATAAGCTCCGGCATTCCAAACCCGATGGCACGATGACGCCCCTTTAAAAGATGTATCAAGGATGCATCTTTTAAAAATCATGCAACTGAGCCTGTTTTCTGACTACGCCCTGCGCGCCTTGATCTACCTCGCGGTGAGAGAAGAAGAAGACGGCCCCGCTGAAATCTCGGGTTTGGCGGAAGCTTATGGCATCTCGCGCAACCACCTCGTCAAGGTCATCCACCGTCTGGGACAATTGGGATTCATCGAAACCCGGCGGGGGAGATCCGGAGGGATCCGCTTGATCCTGGATCCAGCCGAGATCCGGCTGGGAGAGGTCGTCCGCGCCACGGAACCCCGGGCTCCCTTGCTGCCCTGCCTCTCCGCCTCCGCCAAACCCGCGGATGGACCACCAGACTGCCGCATCAAGCCGATTTGCCGTCTCCGGGGAGTGCTGCGTGACGCCAATGAAGCATTTTATGCCTCCTTGGACCAAAAAACCCTCGCGGATGTGATCGAACCCCGCACTGCTTTGCGGGCGCTCTTGCTGGGGGTAAGTCCGGCGGGAAAGTCGATCGTTGTCTATTGACTAATAAGAAGATATGAAAATTGTCCTACTTTGTCTGGCGTTCCTCCCATTACTTGATGGGGCCACGGGCAAGGCCGAAGACTTTGCCTTTGAGAATGCCCCGATCCATTACAGCAGCTCACAAGCACGAGATCCTTTGGCACTCCTCGGAGAACGGATTCAAGCCGGAGAACCACTCCTCCGCGGTCAATCCGGCAGGGACGTTCTGCATGAACTGTTGGCTCTGCTGAACGTGCCGGAAGCATCCCAGGTCCTCGTCTACTCAAAGACCAGTGCCCAGAATGACCACATTTCCCCCGATCGCCCCAGGGCGGTGTACTTTTCTGAGAATGCGTACGTCGGGTGGGTGCAGGGAGGCAAAATCGAGGTCATCACCCTCGATCCGCAGCTCGGTGCGGTCTTCTATTTGGTCAATGCCGACGATCTCGTCCCTGGCAAATCCCCGACCTTTGAAAGGCACCAGTCCTGTCTCAATTGCCATGCCGGAGGACCCACCGCGGGCACTCCCGGTCCCCTGGTCCGTTCGGTCTATCCTTCCGCGACCGGTCTGCCCTATTTCCAGGCTGGCTCGACCTATGTGGATCATTCGACTCCGATCGCAGACCGCTGGGGAGGATGGTACGTCACAGGCAATGCGGGGGGCGAGGAGCACCGGGGCAATTGCCTTGCCAATGAAGAGGCGAATTCCCGGATCGTGCTTCACTCGATGATCCCGGATGGCAAACCAGTGGCCCGTTTGGATGGACTGATCGAAACCAAGCCCTATCTGGGAGGAGGTCGCAGCGACATTGTCGCACTCATGGTTTTGGAGCATCAGGTGCATGCCCACAACACGCTTCTCGGCGCCAATATGTCAGCCCGGCTGGCGATCCACCGTTCCCGGCAGCTACTCAAAGAACTGGGAGGTAGCGAAGCGGACGGACTGACCGACTCCACTCGTCGCATTCTCAAACACCGCGCCGAAGCCATTGTGAAATGCCTGCTCTTTGCCGATGAACAGAAGTTGCCTGTCGGCGGCATCCAGGGTGGGGCGGAGTTTGAAAAAGCCTTCCTTGCGGGAGCCCGACAAGATCAGGAGGGACGGTCGTTACGGGACCTGAGACTTTATGAGCGATTGTTCAAGAACCGTTGCAGTTACACGATCTATTCCGAAGCCTTTGCCTCGCTGGTGCCCGAATTGAAAACCGCCGTTTTTGAAAAGCTGTTGGGGGTGTTGAACGGGACCGATCGGGATGAGACTTTCGCCGATCTGGGGCAATCTGAACGGGACCGCATCTTGGAAATACTTCGTGGCACTCTGTCCGACCTTCCTCAAAGCTGGCACCAGGTCGCGGTCAAATCACATTGACTTGGCAATCAAACATCCAAATGGGAATCCGGTTTTTCAGACGCCCCGTCCTGTTGGGCAGCCTTTGGTTGTTGGTCTTTGCAGCCCTGGGAGGGACCATGCTTTCTGTTTCCTGGAAACCTCCGACTCCATGGAGTTCATTGCCTCCGGTGGTCGGGGTCATCGACCCCAATACTCCTCCGGAGACGGTGTTCCGCTCTCTTTGCGCGAATTGTCACGGGACCAAAGGGGAGGGAAATCCCGCGTTCAAGGCTCCGTCGATTGCCGGACTTCCGGATTGGTTCATCCTGCTCCAGATCGGCAAGTTCCGTTCCGGTTGGCGCGGGGGGGGCGGTGATGATGCCCCCGGAGCCCAGATGCGGGCCATTGCCCTGGCTCTGCCCGATGCGGTGATTCCCGGTGTTGCCGGGCTGGTTCAGGCGCTGGAACCTGTTCCGACGGTCAATACCTTGGGGGGCGATCCCGAACTGGGGAAGGAGCGATTCTCGGAACAATGTGCTGCCTGCCACCGCTACAACGCCCACGGAGAAAAGTTTTTCCAAAGCGCCCCGCTGAGTTCCCTCCCGGACTGGTACTTGGCCGATCAACTCCACAAATTCAGGATCGGAAGCCGAGGCTACCATGGTGGGGATGTCGAAGGCAACAAAATGCGCACCGTCATGGAAGGCGTCGATCCCAAAGAAATTGAAGGTTTGGTGGCCTTCATTGCGGAATTGTCCCGGACCTATCCGCCCGCGGCCGCGCGTTGGCGGACTGGGCAATGAGTCGGTCGTGCGGGCTCGTTCTCACAACCGTTGATCCTGCCCCGGCGGGCGTGCCCACAGGGTGGTGGAGGACGGCCCACTGCGATGCTTTTTGCGAAGGCGCCACCAGACGAACACCGCCGCGGCGAGACCTGCCAGACCCAGGGCGATTTGCGTGCCTTCACTGATCCCTGCCCTGGCCTCAGACAAAGTGGTCACTCCCAAAGGAATGGAGGGGGTTGCAAAAAGGCCGGCGCCATCGGTGGCCACGACCCGGAATTCATAGATCGTGCCGGGTTGCAATCCTTGGATATTGGCTCGGACTTCCTCCGGTCCGACCTCCATCGGCAGGTCCGGAAAAGGAATCCATACGCTGGTGATGGCCTGGGTGTCGGTGTCATGCAGATCATACCGGATATCGACGAGGTAGTTGTCCTGTCCGGAGCGCGGTTTCTTCCAAATCAATTCGATCGAGGTCTGGGTTACCTTCCCAATCTCGAAGGTGAGCACATTGGGGATGCTGCCGGTGTATTCCCGGGGCTTGAAATCCCGGGTGATAAAACCAAGGGGACTGCGGGTGTATCCGGCAGGGAGGCCGGTCTTGGGATCCCGTTCCCCCTCCAGTCCCAGATAGGGATTCAAAGCATAAAACGCATCGATTTCCTTCTGCTTTTCCCGCTGCGCCAGAATGGAGGCATCAGGAGTCTCCTGCATGCCCGATGACGGCACGATTCCGTCGAGGGAAACCCTTTGCAACACGGTCCCGGAAGGCTCCGCCCGGAGCACCAAAGCGTGGGAAATGATTCCGGGATGGAGCGCTGATTCCACGGAAATCCGGAATTCCCGGGTGCCGCCTCCCTCCAGAGTCACACTTTTGGGCAATCCGACGAGTTGAAACGGGGGTTCGACTTCTATCTTGAAGGCGATGGAGGTGCCGCCAACATTGCGCACCCGGATGGGAGGGGAATGATAAGGCGCCCCCGGCCCCGGTTGCAGGGTGCCCAAGGCGATCCGGTCGCCTTGCTCCAATGGTTCCATCACGATTCGTGCGGGAAGCGCATCACTCTTGACTCTCAGTGAGTAATTGCGCCCGCCAGCTTGAATGCCGAGGGTGCCGTCAAAGCCCAAGGCATCCTCCTGCGGCAGAAAGACACGAAATTCACGAGACTCGGTGCCGCCCAGCATGGCAACCAACTTCGCTGGATCAACCGTCACTGGCTCCTTCGGTTCCGGCCAAGGCGTCACCTTGAGCCGATTGCCGGTGATCAGCATGACTTCTGCGGGGGTTGGCAGACCGTTGGTGACCACAAAACGTCCTGAGCGCTCCTTCGATTCCACCTCTCTTTCCAGATTCAATGACTCCGGGCTTACCGCGACCGGTTCGAAACAGGCTCCGAACAACCGGCAACCGGTCCTGCCCGGTTGGAACATCCAATCCGCCTGGATGGCTCCCGAACTAGGCGAGGCGAGCCGCAGCCGGACGGTCTGCGATTTGCCGGCCGGCAAAACCAGCTTCCCCCCCTCAGGGCTGACAATTGCAAAGGGCGGGGGAGGTTGCAGAATCCCCTCAAAGGAGCCAGTGCCGGCATTGGTAAAGACCAGTTCCTTTTCCGAGGCCGCTCCCACCGCCACTCTTCCAAAGTCAAGAAACGGCAGGGTGCTCAGTCGGGCTTCCGGGGAGATCAGCTTCACCTCTACCCTGGCGGGGGCTGAATACAAGCCTCCCGGGTGCCTCACCGTGTAGGTGAAAAAGTCCAGACCGGTGCTGGCATCCGCCGCCGCCTGATAGGTCACAGTGGCTTTGCTGCGGTCAGTCGGACTGACCTTCACCAATCCCAGCGTGCCGGATTGGGGAAACTCCCTGACCACAAACTCGACATTCAGGGTACTGGCAACGGTTTCCGCCTGAAGCTCAATGGTCACCGTTTCGCCCTTCAGGACTTCGGCCGTCCGCGCTTTGGCTTGAGGAGTGGGGGGCTGAACCTGAGCACCCGCCGGTAGGAGCCCCCCCAAAAAGACCGCCACCGCAAAGACCAGCCCATGAAGGAATGGTGCGCCCCCCGAACGACTCGCACGCAGGCCGCGTGAGCACAAGATGTGGGTGAAATTGGTTCCTAACATGGGGACAAACGCGCGTGGTGCCACCGCAGCCACCGGAAGCACCAGATTCTGGGAGAACGTTGATGGTAGCTGTTGCCGGACAAATGTCCAGAAAAGGCTGTCCGACTCCCCGCGCCGCCGGGGACGACTCCGCGGTAATCTCGCTCAGGGCACGGCAGGTTCCGTGACCGGCCTGGGAACTGCCGCCCCGGCTTTTTCAACGGGCTCCACCTTTGGGGATTCGGACTCGGTCGGTGCCGGAAATTTCTTCGGATCAATCGTTGGAAGCACCTTGTTCCTCAACCAACGACTTTCGGTTTCACTCAACTGCGACTCCTTCGGACTTTCATAGAAATGGACACAGAATTCCGCCACCTTGGGGTGTTCCGCGGCCATACTGGTGATGGACCAGGCCGCCATTTCTGGCAGTTGGGTGAACAGCGGCACATAGCCCTGGGGGATTTTCGCTCCCGGCGGAGGCTCGGAGACGTCCTCGAACCGGAAGGCCTCCACCAACCGGCGAATCGGGGATTCCGACCCTGTTGCGAAGAAAAATCCCCACAACATGTCCAAGGTGGTTGGACGATCCAACGGAAGTTCCAGCAGCTTTGGCGCCAGATCCTCGTTGGTCAGCTTGCCGCCCAACGCTTCTTTGATGATTTCATCCCCTTCAGTGGTGCGGGAATACCAAACGCCGGTTCTCCAGATCCGCCTGTCATCGGGTGGAAGACCGGCCAGTTGGTTGTCCCATTCCTTGATCTTGGGTCGGTTCTGGCGGAGCACCTGACTGAGAAATCCAATGAGCACATCCCGGGTGCCCTCGCGCTGCAGCAGTCCCTGCTCGCTCCAATCTTTGACTTCTTCGGGGAGTCGGTTCGGTTGGGGATTCAGGTAATAGCCCTCCATCCAATCTTTTTGGGGCGACGCGTCCTTAGGACTGGGGGGTTGGTCCTCTTCGGCGGGACGTTTCGGAGGTTCCGCCACCCCACTCCGGATCGGACCTGATTCTGCCTTGAGCCCCGACAGCGCCAATCCCAGCAGAGCTGGAATCATCCAACCAATCCTTGAAAAGTTCACCATGCCGCAGCATGGCAAAAAGCGGCCGCGAAGGCAAACAGGAAACGCCACCTTCCAGGCTTGCCCCCCGAAGGCCGCACCGCTCAAATTTCGGAAACCTTGACGGGACGCCCCTCGGCCACGGACTTGTCGCAGGCGAACAAAACGCGGAACGTCTGCAGGGCTGAGTCGAAGTTGGTCAGCGGCATGTCCTCTCCGCGGTCCAGCGCATCGAAAAAGGACTGGAACTGGGCTTGATAGGGATGGTCGGCGACGTCTCCGGAGTCCGCCAGAGCAACCGGCAACTCGGTCCATTTTTTGTCCCTGAGGGCCAATTTGGAGGAGTAAATCTTGTTGTCCAAGAGGCTTCCTTCACTGCCGACGAGATGAGTGTGGAAGTAGTAAGGCTGAAGACAGTCAATGACCGACGCCACTTTTCCAACCCGACCGCTGGCGAATTTGAGAAGCGATGTCGTCGTCGTGGGGTATTCGTAGGCGTCAAAAATGGCGTTTTTGGATTGGCAGGCGTAGGTCGTCACTTCTTCGACATCCTCGCCCAGGCAGAGCAAGGCGGCGTCCAAAGCATGACAACCGGCACTGAGCAGACTGGAACCCCCGTTTTCCTTGGTGGTGTTCCACCGATACTGGCCATACCAGGGCCCGATGCCATGGTAATAATCAATTTCGCCATAGTGGAGATCACCGAAAATCCCCGAATCGATCAATGATTTGATGGTTTGGAACTGGCTGATAAAACGCAGCTCAAAACAGACGCAGGCTTTCACGCCATTGGCCTTGATGGCATCGCGGATCGCAGTGCAATCCTCCCAGGTCAGGGCGATGGGTTTCTCGAGAATGATGTGTTTCCCGGCTTCGGCCGCCGCGATGGCTTGGGCGCGGTGCTGATTCGGGTAGCTAGTGATGGAAACCACATCCACTTGGGATTCCTCCAACATCTTTCCCAGATCCTGATAAGGCGTGATCGCACTGCCGTGTTTGGCGGACACTTCTTCGCCATTGAGCTCGCGGGAGGAATAGACGGCAGAAACCGAGCCTTGGGAAGTGCCATTGATGGCGTCAATATGGGCAGTTGCAGCCCATCCGTATCCGATAATGCCGACGTTGTAAGCCATAAGGAAGGAAGGAAAATTTCAGGAAAAGAAAAAAGGAGAGCCTTTCGTTTAGCATCGATTGCCCCCCCTGCCGAGATTTTTCTCTCCGCAAATGCGCGGTCTTTCTCGGAGAATTCCGGAACCTATCCGCCCTCCGGAAGCGAAAAAACGCCTCAGACGGAATCGTCCCGTGCCGGAACGGGTTTTCCGGCGACATGCTCGCGAACCGCATCCTGCCAACTCCGGGGCACGATCCCCGTTGCGTTCGTGAATCGTGCGGTGTTCATCACGGTATACACGGGACGCTTGGCCACAAAGGCTTTGATGGAGTCCATTGGAATCGGATCGACCAGGGTCGCCCGGAGAGGCCATCCGGCATCCAGGGCCGCATCCACCACAGTCTGACCATATTCCTGCCAACTGCAGGCGCCAGCATTGCTCAAATGGAACAAACCTGACTGATGCTCCTGCCCCAGCAAGGCGAGGAGCCAGGATGCCACATCCGGCGCATAGGTGGGCGAGGACCATTTGTCCGCAACCGCACTGACCCTGGAACCTGCCAGTGCCTGCTTAAGGATCATTTCCGGGAAAGCCGGTTTTTCGGGGCCGAACAACCAGGAAATTCGCGCCACCAAGGCAGCAGGATTCACTTCCAAGACCCCCAGGTCGCCTGCCAATTTACTGCGACCATACTGGTTGGCGGGGACAGCCGGATCCTCCTCCGTCAGGGGAGCCTGTCCCGTGCCACTGAATACATAGTCCGTCCCGATATGCACAAAGCGGGCGGCCCGGCTGCGGCAAATTTTGGCCAGTTCAACCGGGGATTCCGCATTCATGCGGTGAGCCAGCGCGGTTTCTTTCTCGCAGCGGTCCACGTCCGTGAGGCCGGCGGAATTGATGAGAACATCGAACTGGTAAGGCTCCAGGGCGGACTCCAGTTCATCGGGTTTTTCCAAATCCACGATCGAACGAGGCAAGGAAATAACCTGATGCGTCGTTCCCCAGGATCGGACAAGGGTGGCGCCAAGACGGCCAGTGCCACCCAGAATGGCAAATCGGGATTGAAGAGGAACCGTCACTGACTGAGAGAGGGATGACTGGCAGGTCAGGGGAAGCTTGGGCCAATATTTCGGAGGGTCAAACGCTTTCCGGTCACCTTGCGAATCCTAAGGCGCCGGCCGAAGTTTGGGCCGAACCAGAAAGAGCCTTCCCAGTGCGCTTACTGGGTCCCTCCCACAGCTTCCAAAAAGGCGGTGTAATCCCTGATATAATCCGCGGGATCGTAATGGTGCGAGGCGAAGACCACCAGAACGGAATCAGGGGAGTGCTTGTATTCGGCGGCCCACACCAGCGGTGGGACGTGAACTCCAAAGGTGGGAGTGTCGAGGCGGTATTCCTCCCGCCGATTGCCATCGTCAACCACCACCGAACAAGCGCCCCGGACGCAAAGCATGAACTGGTGGCATTCCTTGTGGGCATGCTCTCCCCGCACGTGGGCTCCGGGGACCTCAAAGGTCATGAAAAACCGGCGGGGCCGGAAAGGCAGCGTTTCTTCGAACTCACCAACCGAGAGATTGCCTCTGGGATCAATGATCACGGGCAGTTGGTAGGTCCGGACCCCCCGCACCGGTGAATCGGACACTTCCGGAACCGGAACGGATCTCGGACCAGGCATTGAGGGATGGGTGCCGGCGAATCCGGTGACAACGGCAGGATTGCCTGACACCACCGCATGCGCCTGGACATCCTGCCGCACGACCGCTCCGGACTCCACAATGGCCCCTTGCCCCACCGTGATACCGGGGTGGATCGTGGCATGAGCGCCAATCCTGGCACCGGTCAGTAACCGTGTGGGATGGAGAGACTCAGGCGCGGTGAGAATGACCGCCTGCGCATCCACCCGGACGCCTTCGGCAACCACCACACCGGCGCCCAGGCGGGCACCATCACCAATGGTCACCCCGTCCGCCAGATGAACGTTCTCAGCCACGCTGGCGTGGTTGCCGATTCTGACCCGGTTTCCCAGGATGGAGCCTGACGCCACCAACGTATAGGCGCCCACCGTGCAAGCCTCTCCCATCGAGAGAGAATCGCAGATGGCGGTTGGATGAATGGCCAGAGTAGACATGGGGATCAGGGTGGGGGAGCGCTTAGGGATTGTGGTGGTGGGCACTGCGGACCAATGACTGGGGTTTGCCAGCCAGCGTGAGGTAGGCCCGGCCGACATATTCCCCCAGCAATCCCAAAATCAGCAGCTGCCCCCCTGAAAAAAGGGATATGGCCGCCATCTGCGAGGACCAGCCGGTCGGGGGCTTTTTCCAATAGAAATACTCCAGCACCGTCGCCACCGCGAGTCCCAGGCCCGTCAGGCAAAGCACCAGTCCAAACAGGCTGGCAACCCTCAAGGGCATGATGCTGAAATTGAAAAACATGTTCATCCACAGCCTGACCAAACGGCGCAGGGTGTAGCCACTTTGGCCGTCCGCCCGCTCCTCATGCCGGACCAGCAGTGTTTCGATCCGGTTGGTGGCATTGAGGACCGAGCCATCAATGTAAGGAAAGGGACCGCTGTAGAGCGTGATTCGGTCGACCAGGGACCGGGAAAAGCAGCGGAAGCTGCAGAGATAGAGATCACGGGGCTTTCCCAGGAAAAAAGAAGCCAGTAAATTGGTGAACCAACTTCCCAGATTCCGGAACAGGGAATGTTTCTTTTTGGCGTAGTAGGAATAGACCACCTCGGCCCGGGTGGTGATGGCGTGCTGGTGTAGGCGGAGAGCCTCTGAAATGGGATTCTGCAAATCATCGTCCAGGGTGACCACCCACTCTCCCCGGCTTCGGCGGAGTCCCTCCATGACCGCGGCATGTTCCCCGTAATTCCTTGCCAAATCCACCCAGGTCACCGGGTAAGGCATGGCCGGCACGAGCGCCTCCAACTTGGACAAGGTTTCATCGGTGCTCCCATCATTGACCAGGATCACTTCGTAGCCGCCATCCACGGTCAGATCGCGGAAGGCGTCGAGGAGGGTGGCCACACCATCGCCCGTGAAATACAGCGGGACCACAAAACTGAGGGCAGGGGCGGGGGAACTCACGGCAGGGAAAACGACAGGATGGACTCGCAAACCCGATCGATGGCCTCATCGGTCAAATAAGGATGCAACGGCAGGGTCAGAATTTCTCGGAGCAGGGATTCGGTTTGAGGCAGTCCCGGCGGGCCCGGAGGAAGGTGGCGATACGCCGGCTGTTGGTGGACTGCCGCCGGATAATGGAGCGCCACGGGAATGTCGGCTGAGCTGAGATGGGCGAAAAGGGCCTCGCGATGCGGCGTCCGGATGACATACAGATGCCAGGCATGGCGCGCGTTTTCAGCCACTGCCGGGAGTTGGAGCCATCCCACCTCCCCAAGTCGTTCCTCATAGCGCCGGGCCAAGACGAACCGCCGTTCCAGTTGTTGGTCCAGGGTCCTCAGCTTGACGCGCAGCAGGGCGGCCTGCAATTCATCGAGTCGGCTGTTGATCCCGGAGACATGAGAAACATACCGTTCCGCCCAGCCGTATTGCCTCAGCCAGCGGAGGCGCTCCGCGACGCCGTCATCATTGGTGCAGACCGCGCCCCCATCGCCGATCGCCCCAAGATTCTTCGTGGGATAAAAGCTGAAGGCGCCACCATCCGCCAAAGCGCCCACCCTGCGGCCTTCCCATTCGGCTCCGTGGGCCTGGGCACAATCTTCCAAGAGAAGCAGGCCATTGTTGCGACAAAAAGCCTGCAACGAAGTCATCGGGGCCGGATGACCATAAAGGTGCACCGCCAGCACCGCTTTGACGGTGCGGGCATCCTCCCGGTCGAGCGCCGTCCCGAGGGTGGCCGCGTCGATGGTGCGGCTGACGGGATCAATGTCGACCAGCACCACCCCGGCTCCGGCTCTCTCAATCGCGGACACACTGGCCACGGCGGTGTGGGAAGGCACCGCGACCTGGTCCCCCGGACCAATGCCATGCGCGCGCAGGAGCAGCTCGATGGCATCGGTTCCATTGGCGACGCCCACCGCATGACGGGCTCCGATCCAATCGGCGAACTCGCTCTCAAAGGTGCTGACCTCAGGTCCCAAAATGTAGGAGGATCCAGTCAGCACGCGATCCATGGCGTCCCGGATTCCGGCTTCGTGGGCACGGAAATCCTCGCGGGGGTAGGCGGAAAAGACCTGGGAGGGAATCATGGGAAGCCCGGAATGTGGACCGGGTCAGCCTGTTGGACAAGCCACAGATGATGCTGTTCTCAAAAAATGGAGAACCAGGGCACCTCGGCAGATTCAGCCGAAGGTGCGCCTCCTTCTGCTTCGGTTCGTGACAATAGTGTGACCTGCTTGTGGTTTGCCAGGATGCCACGTAAGAGATGGTGCCAAGCTTTGCCCGGCCATTCCGAAAATCGATCGACTACCGCCCAATTCCCGAATGAACTTTGACCCAGACAGCATTTCCGAGGCTTGCCCTGACACAGGGCAGACTCCGCCGTTACCGGTAAAAACCCCGGGGAAATCCTCCAGCGTTGCGGCTCCCGGTCCCGATCCGGAAACGAAGTCTCCCTATCAGGACAGGGATCTGAGCTGGCTCTCTTTTAATGAACGCGTCCTCTGGGAAGCCCGGGACCAAAGCCTACCTCTGTATGATCGCCTCAAATTCCTGGCCATCTTCTCGTCCAATCTGGATGAATTTTTCAGGGTCAGGGTGGCCTCGATCCGGAGCCTGCTCGAACTCGACAAACAGGCCCGCAAAAATCTTGGCATCAAGGCCAAAGCGTTGTTGAAAGAAATCCACCGCACGGTGCTCGCCCAGCAGGCGGAATTTGGTAGAATTTACCAAAACGAGATCCTGCCCGAGCTCCAATCAAGGGGCATCTATCTCCACAATGCAGTGTTGGCAGACAAGAACCACCGGGCTTATCTCCAGAACTTCTTCCGAGAGGAGGTGCTGCCTTTTGTCCATCCCAATCTGCTCCAGAAAGGACGGATCATTCACTTTCTGAGGGACAAGGCCCTTTATTTGGCGGTCCGGATGCATCCCCGTTCCAAATCCGGAGAGCACAAGTCCGGACCGTCTCGTGACAAGCGGATCTGCTACGCCCTGGTGCAAATTCCCACCCATTATTGCCCCCGTTTCCTCGAACTGCCAGGCAACGGCATTCGCCACGATCTGGTGTTTCTTGATGACGTCATCCGCACCCATCTCCAGGAAGTCTTACCCGGCTATGTGATCAAGGATGCCTACAGCATCAAACTTTCGAGGGATGCCGATCTCCAGATCGAGGATGAGTTCACCGGTGATCTGTCGGAAAAAATCTCCCAGAGTCTGGCCAAACGCCGGGTCGGGGCGCCGGCAAGGTTTCTTTACGACAAAGCCATGCCCGGGAGCATGCTGAAATACCTCAAGGAGGCCTTCCAGCTTTCTGATGAGGATGCCATGGAGGGAGGGCGATATCACAATTTCAGTGATTTCTTTGATCTGCCCAATCCCTTGGCGCCCGCCCTGCAAAGCCCGGCCATGCAGCGATTGCCGCACCCCGCATTTGACCACGATCTCTCCATGTTCGGTCCGATCGCCCGGCAGGACCGTCTGCTGCATTTTCCTTATCAGCGGTATGACTATGTCCTGCGCTTTCTCAATGAAGCAGCGCTGGATCCAGCGGTGGAGGAGATCAAAACCACCCAGTACCGGGTCGCTTCCAACTCGGGCATCGTCAGCGCGCTCATCCGGGCCGCCCGCAATGGCAAGAAGGTCACCGTTTTTGTCGAGTTGAAGGCCCGTTTTGATGAGGCCGCCAATCTCCAGTCCGCAGCGGATATGAAAGCCGCCGGCGTCCGGGTCATTCACAGCCTGCCGGGGCTGAAAGTCCACGCCAAAATTGCCCTCATCATGCGTCGGGAGGAGGGCCTGTCGCGGGGCTATGCCTTTCTCAGCACAGGAAACTTCAACGAAAAAACCGCCCGCATTTATGCGGACCACGGCCTCATGACGTCCAACCAGAACCTGACCAAAGAACTGGAGCAGGTCTTTGGGTTTCTCGAAAACCACCAGTATCTCCCGCCGCCGTTCCAACACTTGCTGGTCGCTCAATTCAACATGAAGTCCCGGTTTCTGGCGATGATCGACCGGGAGATCGACCATGCCAAAGCGGGCCGAAAAAGCCGCATTATCATCAAGATTAACAATCTGGAGGAACGGGTCATGATTGACAAACTCATCGAAGCCGGTCGGGCCGGGGTGCGCGTGGATCTGATCATCCGGGGCATTTGTTGCCTGCGTCCCGGAATTCCGGATCTCACCGAGAACATCCGAATCCGTCGTTTGGTGGGCCAGCACTTGGAGCACGCCCGCGTCTTTATTTTTCACAACGATGGCGCGGAGGAGATCTACCTGGCGTCGGCCGACTGGATGGGACGGAACCTGAACCGGCGGGTCGAAG
Source organism: Akkermansiaceae bacterium (assembly GCA_024233005.1). Lineage (GTDB taxonomy): Bacteria > Verrucomicrobiota > Verrucomicrobiia > Verrucomicrobiales > DEV007 > JACKQE01. Next base: position 98,799 of record JACKQE010000015.1, read on the forward strand.
TGGGGTTCCCTGTGCTGGACCCCGGGAACAAAGCGGAAATCCGACAGGTGATCTCACTTCAACTCAAGGACAATGAAAAAGCGGTGCGGTTGGATGCGAACCTGCGGAACCGCCCCATCGTGCGCCCTCCCGAGGCCCCTGTCGTGAATGCCCAGAAGGACCTTTACGCCCTCATCGCGGAGGGCAAACTGGGGAAGTGAACCGGCAGGTCTGACGGTGTATTCCCCCCGCCGAGCCTCCCTCAAGCCCTGGGCCGGCAGGAATCGACCAACCCCGGATCGTGTTCCACGGCCTCCAAAAATCCTGGATAGCGTGGACGCCACCCGAGGGACTTGAGCCGGGCATTGTCGACCCGTTTGTGGGTCCAGGCGCGCTTCCGCTCCAGATTGGGAGGCGCCTCCGCTGGAACCGGCAGTCCGAAATGACGCGCCAGCCCTTCATAACATTCGCGCTGGGTCAACGGGGTGTCGTCCACCACATTGAAAATCCGGCCCGAGACCGTCTCGCGCGGTGACGCCAAGACTGTCGCGATGGCGGCAACGGCATCATCCCGATGGATCTGGTTGAGCAACCGGTTCACGGCTCCGGTCTCAATGCGAGCGGTGCCATCGAGCAGCTTCGTCAGGTAGACACTTCTTCCCGGTCCGTAAAGGCCGGCCAATCGCAAGGCGGTGCCGCCCAGACGCATCACAAACTGTTCCGCGGCGAGCAGAATCAAACCCGTCTCCCGATCCGGTTCAGTCGGAGAGGATTCATGGACCAGGGAGCCATCGGTCTGCCCGTAAACGCTGGTGCTGCTGGTGAAGAGGATCGGGATGCCTGGAAAGGCGGTCGAGAGATGTTTCAGGCCATCGAGAAACACCGCCCGGTAGGCCTCGGCACCGCCGCGCCCGGAACTGGCACAATGAACCACGGCATCATAGGAACCTCCGATCGCTCCCAGAGACCCGGGATCGGTCAGGTCGGCGGCCCTCACCGGCCAGCCATGGCTTTCCGAGAGGAGGCGGGCGGAATCCGGTGAACGCGTCAGTCCGGTCACGGCATGGCCCTGCCGGTGCAGGAAATCACCGAGCGCGCTGCCGACGTAACCGCATCCGGCAATGAGGTAGGAATGGGCCATCTCAGCGACCAATCAGACGGATCACCGCGCTTTGGGAAGGCTCGAAATACCGTCCGCACACATCCCGGATCCGGTCCAAATCCACCCTACTGATCTGCTCCGCGCTGCGCCTATGGTTGTCCCAGCCGAGCCCGAGCAGTTCATCGACAGAGGCCGTGCCGGCAAGTTCGTGGACTCCCTGGAGATGGATTTTTTCCCTCCCCAGCAGCGAGCTTTTGGCGCGGTCCAACTCGTGGGCTTCCAAACCATGCCGGGACAGCTTGGCGATCTCGTCGAGCAGTTCGGCCTGTGCGAGGTCGATTTTTTCCGGACTGGTGGCGATGTAGAAAACGAAGGCTCCCGGCTCCAGTCCCGCAAGGCGGGTGGCCCCGACCGAATAGGCCAGTCCAAGATCTTCCCGAATCCTCATGAACAGTCGCGAAGCCATGTCGCTGCAGGCTTCATCGATCAGTTCCAACGCATCGTGATCTTCGTGCAGAATCGGACAGGTCCGGAAGCCGGCGAGGAGGATGGCCTGGGATTTGGAGTGATGCTCCTCGATGACTTCGCCTTTCAATTCCGGCAAACCGCCAAGAGGCACGGAAAAGGCCCGCTCCCCCGAAGGGAGGCCTCCAAAGGCCTCGGCCAGCCGGTCGATCGTCCGGTCGGGGTCGACATCGCCAAACACCGCCACCACACCGTTCCGGCCCGTCACAAAGCGGCGGCGGAATGTCTCGGCGGTTTCCCGGTTCAAGCGGGACAGGCTTTCTTCAGTTCCGGAACTGGACAGTCCATAGGGATGGTTTCCATACAACGCCTGACGGAGCTTCCGCATGCCGAGGCGCATCGGCTGATCCAACTCCGCCTTGATGGCGGCGAGTTGGTAACGCTTTTCCTGGGCGAGGGTTTCCGCCAGAAAGGACGGACAAATCAGGGCGTCGGAGACCAGACCTATGCCCAGATCGAGATCCGGACGGAGAAAATCGGTGGAGACGGAGAACGAGTTGTTCCCGAAACTGCTCCCAATGCTGCCACCCACGGATTCGATGGATTCGGCGACCTCCTCGGCGCTCCGGTGTTCCGTGTCTTTGACCAGCAGTCGGGCCGCGAGCCGGGTGATGCCGTTGTTGGCGGCGGTCTCACCGAGCAGGCCGCCCCGGAAAACGGAATGCACCGTCGCCAAGGGCAAGCGCTTGTCCTGGTGCACGAGGAGCGTCAACCCATTGTCGAGCGCGACCTTGCGGATGTCATCCGACCGAAGGCTGGTGGCGCGGCGCGGAGCCACAGTGCCCGTGCCAAGGGGATCCAGGGAGACCAGTGTGAGATGGTCATCCACGAGATAACGTCTGGCCGCTTCAACAATATCCGACGGACGCAGCGCCTGCACGGCACGGACATAGTCACGGGTGTAGTCGAGATTGCGGGTCAGGTTCCAATTCGACCCGAGATCGGAAGCCTGTCCCCGCATCGTCGAGAGAGTGGAAATCTGGCTGCTGAGCGCCTGACGGACGCATTTGGCAAGTTCGGCATCGGTCACTCCATCCCGGGCGATCGTGCCAAGGACGGCAGCGATGGCAGTCTCGGTGGCTTCCCGTTTCGCCGGCTCGGTTTCCGCCCCGGCGATGAAGAGCCCCCCATCGACGGGAGTCCAGGAAGAGGCGTAGACGGAATGTGCCAGCCCTTGTTTCTCCCGCACCTCACGATAGAGGCGGGAACTTCTCCCCCCACCGGCGATGGCCGCCAGCACGTCGATGGCCGGAGCATCAGGATGACCAAGCCCGGGGACTCTCCAAGCCATCATGGTGCGGGAAAGATCGGTGGGAAACTCCCCGCGCCATTCGCGCCGTCCCATGGGAGAGGGCTCTTGGGGAAGGGGGATCCGGTCTCGGTGGCGACGGTGAAATCCCCCCAGATGGTGTTCCACGGCCTCGAGCACCGCGGCGGGTTCGACATCGCCGGAAATGACCAGGAAGAGATTGTCGGGAGAATACTGGTGCCGGTAATAGGCGGCCAGATCGGCACGGCTCAGCTGATTGAAGAGATCGAGATATCCGATGACCGGATGACGCACCGGGTGGTGCGTGAAGGCCGTGGCAAACATTCGGCGGCTCAGAACCTGATCCGGATTGTCCTCACCCATGGCAAACTCCCGCCGGATGACCTCGCGTTCTTTTTCAAACTCCTCCTCCGGCAGCGTGGCATTCCCGACCGTGTCGCAGAGGACATCGAGACAACTTTCCCAGCCCGTCGAGGGGCAATCGATCCAATAGACCGTGCGGTCGAAAGAGGTGTAGGCGTTGATGTATCCCCCCGCGTCCTGCACCTCGCGGGCGATGTCACCGGCGCCGCGACGCTGGGTGCCCTTGAAAAGCATGTGTTCGAGAAAGTGGGACATCCCCGCGCCGAGCCAGGCCCCTTCGTTCACGCTCCCCGCCCGGCACCAGGCCTGGAGGCTGACCACGGGGGAGGAATGGTCTTCGTTGATGATGAGTTCCAGCCCATTGGGCAAGGTGTGAATCCGGGCATGGCTGGAGGGGAAGTCGAGTGTGTCAGTCACAAGGAAATGGATAAGGGAACTGGCGGGCAGTGTAGCGCGGGATTCCGGGAATGCCAAGACTCCACGCGCTCACGGCGCAGCATTCAGGGGTTCGAATCCGTAGCGCTCAAAAAACTCGGTCAGCGTCTCCGGTTGAAGATCGAACCGGAGGACGGAGAAGTCAGCTCCAAAGCCAGTGGATGCGGCATGGACCCCGGCTTCAGGATCCAGAACCACGGTCAACGGAGGGTCCGGTTCACGGGACTGGATGATCAGCATCCGGGAGCCATCGCCCATGAGGAGCAGGGGAGGAACAATCCACCAGTCGGGGGAGGCCTGTTGCCGCGCCGCCTCCGCTTCGCGGTCGAGGCGCTCCATTTCACCGGGGTTTGAGGACAGTCTCCGCAGGCGTGCCGCCAAGTCCGCCGCCAGGTTGGCTTCCTCGGAAAGAGGCGAGGTAGGGGAGCATCCGGAGAAAGTGCCACCTATGAGAAACAGGCTGACGGTCAGGATCCGGAGGACAGGAAAAGGGATGCGGGTTCGGGTTGACATTCTCAAACTTCACTTCTAGATTCGCGCTTCGTTTGGTCGGCTCAGGGGTTTTCCTCCTTACAGGTGTCTCCACCCGACATCGACACCATTCACTATCAACCGCCACGGAGAAAGTCAGAACCAACATGCCAGAAGTCACCGTCAAAAAAGGAGAATCCATCGATCGCGCTCTCAAGCGCCTGAAGAACAAACTCGAAGGCGAGGGGATTCTCGAGGAAATCCGCCGACTCCGGGCGTTTGAAACCCCGGCCCAGCGGACCAAGCGCAAGGCCCGAAACAACGCCAAGCGCGGTCGCAACCGGTTCCGCTTCACGCTCGACGCGAAAGAAAACCAGAAGGAAGACTGATTCCGTCATTCTGATTCTTGGGGCTGCGCGCCCCACCACAAAGACCTGGAGGGAAACCTCCGGGTTTTTTTGTGTTCCGCCCCCTCATCCCCGGCGCACTTTTCAGAGCAGCCTGGATCCACCACCGACCACCGTCCTGCGGTCACTTTGCGCTGGAAAAAAGGGAGGGGCCGTCCACATTAGCCGCCCCATGCGAGTCCACCGCCCTGCCGATCCCGATTACGCCAACGCTCTGGCTTCCTTGAACCGCCGTTTCCAGCCCACCCTTGGGCAGGAACAGAGTGTGGCCGGCATCCTCGCGGAGGTCCGGGAGCGAGGGGATGCCGCGCTGCTGGACTTTAACTCCCGCTTCGATGGGGTCACGTTTTCCCGCCCCGAGGATCTCCGGGTGTCCGTTGCGGACCTGGCGGCGGCGGCGGACCAGGTCCCGGAGGAAGACCGCGCGGCCATCGCCGCGTCACGGGACAATGTGACCGCCTTCGCCCGGCAAAGCCTGCGCCGGGATTGGTCCTCCCGCAATGCCCAGGGGGCTGAGGTCGGGGAGCGGTTTCTCCCTTTGGAACGGGTTGGCATTTATGTCCCAGGAGGCTCGGCGCCGCTGGTATCCACCGCCAACATGACGGTGGCTCTGGCCGCTGCGGCCGGAGTTCCCGAAATCGTGGTCTGCACCCCGCCGCAAAAAGACGGCGGGATCAACCCCTCGCTCCTTTACGCGCTTCACGCGGCGGGGGCGACCGAGGTCTACAAGGTCGGTGGCGCGCAAGCCATTGCCGCAATGGGACTGGGCACGGACACGTTGGCGCCGGTGCAGAAAATTTACGGACCGGGAAATTCCTGGGTCGTCGAAGCCAAGCGCCAGATGTTCGGGCTCGTCGGAATCGATCTCCTCCCCGGTCCCAGTGAGGTCGTGGTGTTGTCCGATGCCACGGGCCGTCCGGACTGGATCGCGGCGGATCTCTTGGCTCAGGCCGAGCATGGCGGAGACAGCATCATGGGATTGATCACCGATTCGGAGGCCTTGCTGAGCGGCGTCATGGCCGAAATCGAGCGCCAGGCGGCCACCCTGAGTCGTCAGCAGCAGTTGCAGAAAGTCATTGCCGCGGGATGCTGGTTTGTTCTCGTGCCCTCGATGTCCGAAGGGGTGGCCTTGGTGAACGCGTTTGCCCCTGAGCACGTCCTTTTGGTGGCCGCGGAAGAGCAGGCCATGGTCGATGCCGTGCGCACCGCTGGAGCCATCTTTGTCGGGAACCACTCGCCGGTGGCGGTGGGGGATTTCCTCGCCGGACCGAGCCATGAGCTGCCCACGGGAGGCGCCGGCAAGGCCTTTCCGGGACTGACCGTGGACCAATTCCAGCGCCGCACCAGCATTGTGCGGCTCGACGCCGATGCCATCAAGGCCTCCGCGCCTCTGGTGGCTGCGTTCGCCCGGATGGAAGGGCTCGATGCGCATGGTCGCTCGGCCACGATCCGGGTCGACCACCCGTGATCCTCTCGCTCACTGGTTGCGCAGCACGACGACCTCGCCTTCCCGCGGGGCGAGAACCCGGTCCGAAAGTTGCTCCGCTTCAGCCGCCACCATGAGTCGGCGCAGGGGATCGTGCAAATTCTCCCCGCCCAGCGGAAAGGTCGCGTAGTGCATCGGGATCATCTTCCGGGCTCCGAGGTCACGGAACGCCTGAATGGCTTCCTCGGGGTTCATGTGGACATCCCGGCCGCTCGGTGCTTCATAGGCTCCGATGGGCAGCAGCGCCGTGTCGACGGCAAAACGCTTTGAGATTTCCGAGAATCCCGGAAAGTAGGCGCTGTCGCCGCAGTGGTAGATCGCATTCCCCGGCAACCGGATCAGGAAGCCGCCAAACCCCCGGTGGGTGTCATGGATGAAGCGCGCTCCCCAATGGTGGCTCGGGGTGAAAATGATCTCGATCCCCCGCCAGTGAAAGACGCTCCATTCGTGCATTTCCTGGACCAGCCCGACCTTGATCCCGCGGAAGAGCGGACCGCAACCATGGGGAGTGAGGACCGGTTGCCCGCATGCGATGCCGCGCAGGCTGGGGCGGTGGAGATGGTCGAAATGGGCGTGCGTGACCAGGATGAGATCGATCGGCGGCAGGTGCTCGAGGCGCAGTCCCGGCTCCCGGGTCCGCTTCATCGGCCCATGCCAGAGAGCCCAGTTGGGATCAATGACGATGTTCCCCACCGGGGTGCGGATGAGGAACGAGGCATGGCCGATCCAGACGAGTTCGATGGCATCCTCTTCGAGGCTCTCAAACGCCGGCACGTCGCCATTTGCCAGCTCCCGTTTCCGCAGGATGGCGGGCAGCACCTGCCGGCTCCAGAAATGGTAGTTTCGCTGGGCCCAGCCCTTGGTGGGTTTGAGGCCGACTTTGTGCCCCCGCGAGGGCCCCAGGAAATGAGGAGGATGTTCCACCCGGTCGTCGTGGTGAGGATGTGATCGGCCGGGAGGAAGATGGGAACTCATGGAAACCAGAAAGGGACGATCCCTGAATATAAAGGAAATCTTCCAGGAAGGCGATTCATTTCCCCGGCACGATGGCGTAAGGTTGCCATGAAAACACCTTCGGAAGTCCGAAGTGCAGGAAATGGGCCAGAGCCCCGCAGCAGATTTGGGCGCGTCCAGAGCGTCCGATCAAGGACTCACTGGCTTCCCAAATGGACTCGGAGGATGCGCTTCATTTCCTCGATGGCCCCGGGATCGGTGTAGGCCGTGTGGCTGGTCGGGACAATCAGTTCGGAAGCGGCCCCTTCCTGGTGGGAGCTCCAGTATTCCACCGCTCCATCCGAGCTGTTCGGAGTGTTGCCCTTGCCCCGGTCACCAATGATGCTGTGGTAGATGACCCCCTTGTGGTAGGGAGCAATGTCCAGCGCCGCCACCATCGGAGCCCCCGGCAGCAGCGATTGCACGCTGGTCACCTTCTTGTCGAGAGGTATCTTCAGGCTCTGCTTCACCTCCGGGACCTCCTGCAGCATTCCGGTGGTCGCGCGAACCATATCCCCCGGCATCTTGGCGATCCTCGAGATGGTCCCCGCAAGCCCCACCTTGGCCAGATTGGCTCCCCGGTGCGGCGTGGCGATGAAGACGGCCCGGCGCACGGCGGGATCCGGCTTGAAAAACAGCAGGCTTTTGGCCTTTTCCTTCTGTTCCGGGGTGAAGGGCACGGAATCGAACGGCGCGTCACTGAATTGTTTCCACAGCGTGTCTCCGATGTCCGCGACGAGGGTATGAGTCAGAATGCCGCCCATGCTGTGGCCCATCACCACCATGTTGCGGGAGAGGGGATCCTGTCCCCGGGGATCGTAGGTGGTCCTCAAATCGGCGAGCTTGGTCCGCAGCAAATGGGCCGACTGAGCCACCGGATAGCTGCTCGGATAGGAGAAGACCATGAACTGGTAGCGCCGTGAAAGTTCCGGATCCGCGAGGAACTCGGGAACCAGATCACGCCAAATAATCGGCACGGAAATGAGCCCATGAATCAACAACACCGGAATGCGCTTGGGATCATACGGCTCCAGGAGGAAAATGCCGGATTGCTTGATGCGTTCATCTGCCTTGAAAAACCCGTCCAGCCCCCAGCTCATTTCATTCCGGCCATTGAGAATCACCGCGATGGGAGCCGAAAAGTCGGCCGCGAGAGGGAACTTTCGCGTTCCAATGGTCGTCTCGGTCACCAGCATCGGGTTTTTCAGGGAAAGGATCACCGAGCGGGAATGGGCTCCGGTTTTACGAACGCTCTCCATGGTCAGGGTCACCGGAACATGCAGTCCCCGCAGTGGGTAAAACTTCATTTCCTCGGCTCGCTCCGGCCGTTGTTCACGGATCCCGACCATGGCGGCGCCACAACCTTCCCGAGTCTTCCTGGCGACGCCTTTTCCTTTGAGGGACTCCGCGGAGATGCCCCGGTCGAAATACAGGGCCGGGTAGCTGGAATTCTTTGCCAGGTCAAACTGGATCGTTTCGCCGTCACAGGTGACACGGTAGGGATCGCCCGCAAAGCGCCGTGGGTCATCCACCCAGTACTCGGCGAACCGCGCCAGGGAGCGGTTGTGGATTTCCAGCAAGGCCTTCTCGGCTTCCGAACCCCGGGGCTCAGGAGAATTTTCAAGCAATCCATACGCTTCCGTGGCCGCCTTCAGGTAGCAGCCCGCGGCGTCCACGTGCTGGCCTTTGGATTCCAATTGCCGTGCCTCTTCCAGGATCGAACTGCTCGCCGAGGCGAACGCGCCCAACACGGACAAGGGCGCGCCGGCGACCTTTTTCAGCACCTGGGTGGATCGCAGCCCTTCGCGGGTCACCAGTTCAGGGTTTGCTTTGACACTGACCGTGGAGCAGGAGGTCTGACTCAGTCCGAAGGCTCCGACCATCGCAAGGAGCAACGCCCATCTGGCGGGAGCAACGCGTTCCTTCACTGCCGAAGCGTGGGCGGATACTTGGATTTCCAGGGGCTTTTTCATGGTGTGAAAAGGGGGCAAGGGAAGCGGAGGAGGGACGAATCGGAAGCCGGGACCAATGGACCAACGGTGGCCTCCCGGCAAGAGACTTTTCTCGGTCAGTTCAAGGCGTTATCGGCCTCTTGGCGCAATTTTCCCTTCAGGGTTGGGCCGGATCCGTCAGGTCAGCTGGTTTTGACGGGGATAAGGGTGACGCCCCGGGCTCCCAGTTCTTTGCGGGCCAGCGGGCTGATCGATCCCGTGTAGATCAAATCCACCGCGGTACAGCCGGTTTCCTGCTTCAATTTCAGGATCGCCGCGATCCCTTCGCTGACATCCTCGGTCCAGTAGGCGTGGTCGAGGTAGGCCGGCACCACGAGGTGCTTGTCCTGGGTGATTCCCACCGGCATCGACCGGAAGGAAGTCAAGGCGGCGAAGGGATGACCGGCGTAGGCATGCTGTTGCAGGATCTGGGCACTGCGTCGAAATACCTGGCTTTGGGAGGAGGAATCGATCTGCTCGATCGCGGAGAGCCATTCCTCCACGCCGTCAGAAACCCCGATCCCTGCGAGGGCCCGGATGATCAGGGACTGGTCGGCAGGCGAGCAGGAGGCCCTTCCCATGAATTCGCCGGCCCGGTCTTTGGCGATGCCCAGCTTTTCCAGCAGGCCAACGTTTTCCTGAAACAACCGGGTCGGCGGGGTCAGGTAGACATTTTTCAACTGCTGGGCGGCGTCTCCCTCCTCGGCGGCGGTGATCAGGCCGTCGCCGGGAATCGCCACTTTCAGGCCGATCCCGCCGATCGCGGCGCTGTTGGCGAGGCGAGTCAGTTCTTTTTGCAGCGCCTGGTTGTCGGTGTAGGGATCCACCCCCAGTTTCGCCGCCAGGGCGAGCTTCTTCTCACTGACCTGGAACCAGTCCTGAATCGGGCCGCCGGTGTAGGTGCCATCCGCCTTGACCTTGTTTTCGGTGGAGGAAACGCCCCGTTTCACCATCGAGACCACGCCTTTGGGAATGTTGAAAATGGTCCGGACCGGTTTCTTGACCGCGCCACCGAGGGTTTTCACCGTGGAGACGCCCTGGCCGACCAGGCCTCCGATCGCCGCTCCGGCGACATTCTTTTTGTCCAGCGCCATGTAGGCATGGATTTCTCGGACCCGCATTTTCAGCATCTCGGTGCCGTAGACCTCCCTCACCTGATCCCCCGCACGGAGAAGGTAATGGTCAAGGAGGTGCTCCGCGACCACGGTGGGATCGACCGAGTGATACTCGCTGCTAAGCCAGACCGGTTCGAGCAGGTCCGAGGCTTTCATCTCCGGTGGCGTCTCGAAGGACTGCGCCTCACTGCGGGGTGCGGCCCCGCTGAGCGCGAGCAGGAAGGCGGATCCAGCCAACACTGGAAAGCGGAAGGTCAATCGGAGGGGCAGGGAGGGATGAAAAGGTGCGGTCACAGTTCTTGGGGCTGACATGGGCGGAAGTGTCGCCGACATCGGACAAAACGAAAGTCCAAAACCAAGGCAGGATCATTGCCCGAGTAGGCTCTCCTGCCAGGGGCCGCTCTGCTCCCAGCCGTGCGCTGCGCGGAAAAGATCCGGCTCCCCGAGGGGTTTGGCGAGGAATTGCAGGCCCACCGGAAGTTTGGAATTGCCTTCGGTGGCCAGACCACAGGGGACACTGATGCCCGGCAGACCGGCCAGATTGGCCGGCAGGGTGAACAGGTCGGCAAGGTAAAGCGCCAGCGGATCGGCGGCGTTGTCCCCGATCCGAAAAGCCGGGGTCGGCGTGACCGGTCCGGCGATGACATCGCAGTGGGCGAAGGCCTTGTCGAAGTCGTTTCGAATGAGGGTCCGGACTTTCTGCGCCCTCAGGTAATAGGCGTCATAGTAGCCGCTGCTCAGGACATAGGTCCCGAGAATGATGCGCCGCTTCACCTCCGGCCCGAAGCCCTCCTCCCGGGAGCGGCGGTAGAGATCCAGCAGGTCCGCCGGTTGCGCCGTGCGGTGGCCGTAGCGAATGCCGTCAAACCGCGCCAGATTGGACGAGGCCTCGGCGGTCGCAATGATGTAATACGTGGCCACGCCGTAGTCGGTGTGGGGCAGGGACACTTCGACCGTTTCCGCCCCGAGCCATTTCATCCGTTTGATCGCCAGCTCCACCAGTCCCCGAACCCGGGGATCGAGACCGTCGCCGAAAAACTCCTTCGGCAGGCCGATCCGCAGGCCCTGCAGTCCCGCGGTGCCTCGCAGCGAGGCCCGGTAATCCGGCACCGGGGCCTCGAGACAGGTGGAGTCGCGCTCGTCCGTGCCGGCGAGGACCTGGAGCAGGGTCGCGGAGTCCTCGACCGATTTGGTGAGCGGCCCGATCTGGTCGAGCGAGGACGCGAAGGCCACCAGGCCGAAGCGCGAGACCCGTCCGTAGGTTGGCTTCAGTCCGACACAGCCGGAATGCCCCGCCGGTTGACGGACCGAGCCCCCGGTGTCGGATCCCAGCGCGGCGATCGCCTCGTTGGCCGCGACCACCGTCGCCGAGCCCCCGGAGGAACCGCCCGGCACCCGCTCCGGATCCCACGCATTCCGGCAGGGACGAATTGCGGAGTTCTCGCAGGAGGATCCCATCGCGAATTCATCCATGTTGGTCCGACCCAGCGGAATCGCTCCGGCGGCCCGGAGCCGGGCGATCACCGTGGCATCGTAGGGGGCCGTGTAACCGGTCAGGATCTTCGAGGCACACCCGCAGGGCTGTCCCTTGACGTTGATGTTGTCCTTGATCGCGATGGGCACCCCGCCGAGTGGCAGGGAGAGATCCGCGGCTTCCGCAGCCGCGAGGGCGGTCTCGCCGTCGAGGGAGAGATAGCCGCCGAGTTCGGCATCGCGGGCGTCGGTCGCCGCGAGGAGGGACCGCACGGCATCGGCGGGAGTCACCGCACCGTCACCGTAGGCGGCCCGGAGCTGGGAAATGGTCAGGGTGGAGGGATCCATGCGTCGGAAAAAAGGAAAAGCTTACTCCACCACTTTGGGGACGCGGAACTGGTCCTGCCAGCGTTGCGGGGCATTGGAGAGGGTTGCCTCCTGTCCGAGACAGCGTTCCGGTCGGGCCTCATCGGGGCGCAGGGCTCCGCCCGCCGGGAGGGCGTGAGCCGAGGGTTCGATGCCGTCCACATTCAGCTCGGTGAGCTTGTCGACGTGGGACAGAATGTGGCTGAGTTGCTCCTGGTAGAGGGCGACCTCGGCCTCGGAGAGGGCGAGACGCGCCAGATCGGCGACGTAGCGGACGTTCAGTTCGGGCATGGCAAAAAACGGGGACGGGACAGTGTCCCATCCTCTAGGCCAAGACGGCCCGGATGCAAGTCTGGAATGCCACTGTCGGGCACCGGCATGGCGCATTCGATCTGTTGACAGCCGGGCGCCCGTGCTGCGAGCATCGGTGCCATGTTCCGGCTCTCCTCCTTCTGCTCCGTCGCCCTCGGTCTTGCCCTGCCTTGCCTCGCCCCGGTCCACCTCCGGGCCGACGGGGACAAGGACAATCATCCGGAGTCGGTCCGTCCCATCCCGCCTCCCGGGGTCGAGGTCCCCGCGGCCGATGCGGCCCGCCTCACCGCCGGCATTGAGGCCCTCGGAAAGGACATCGCCGCTCTCGAGAAGGACCTTGCCAAAAAACCGGCCCTCCTGGCCCTCCTGCCCGACGTCGTGATCTATCACAAGGCGGTCCAGTGGGCCCTGACCTACGGGGAATTCCACAAACCGGCCGAGATCGCCGCCGCCGACCAGCTCCTCGCCACCGGCCAAGCCCGCGCCCAGAGCCTGCGGCAGGGAGAGACCCCGTGGACCCGGCAGACCGGCCCGGTCGTCCGCGGCTACCGCTCCCGCATTGACGGCTCGGTCCAGCCTTTCGGCCTCGTCATTCCCGCCGGCTACGACTTCGACCATCCCCGCCCGACCCGCCTCGATTTCTGGTTCCACGGACGCGGCGAGACCCTCAGCGAACTGTCCTTCCTCCTCGGACGGGAGAAAGCCACCGGCCCGATCGCCCCGGAGGGAGCCATCGTGCTCCATCCCTACGGCCGCTACAGCTGCGCCAACAAGTTCGCCGGCGAGATCGACACCTTCGAGGCGCTCGCCAAGGCCAAGCAGGATTACCGGATCGATGACGACCGCCTCCTTGTCCGCGGCTTTTCCATGGGCGGGGCCGCCGCCTGGCATTTTGCCGTCCACTACGCCGACCGCTGGTGCGCCGCCCAGCCCGGCGCCGGATTCTCGGAAACCCCGGACTTTCTCCGCGTCTACCAGGGGGAAACCCTCACGCCGACCCCGTGGCAGAAGACGCTCTGGCATTGGTACGACTGCACCGACTGGGCCGTCAATGTCTCCAATCTCCCGCTCGTCGCCTACTCCGGCGAGATCGACAAGCAGAAGCAGGCCGCCGACGTCATGGAGGCCGCTCTCGCCAAGGAAAAGATCCGTCTCGTCCACCTCATCGGGCCGGGCATGGCCCATCAGACCGATCCCGCCTCCGCCGCCGAGATCGAGCGCCGCCTCACCGCCATCGCCGACCGCGGGATCGACCGGGTTCCCCGCAAGGTCCGGCTCGTCACCTGGACGCTGCGCTATCCCACCCTGCACTGGGTCCGGGCCGATGCCCTGGCGTCGCACTGGGCGGAGTCCCGCATCGAGGCCGAGTGGAACCCCGCCAACTGGGTCGCCGTGACCACCTCGGGAGTGACTGCCTTTTCGCTCGATTTCGCTCCCGGCCGCTGCCCGCTCGATCCGGTGGGCAGCCCGGTCGTCAAGATCGACGGCCAGACCGTCGCCGTGCCCGGCGTGCTTTCGGACCGCTCCTGGCAGGTCAGCTTCGTCCGGCAGGACCGCGCTTGGAAAGTGGCCGGGGCTCCGGCGGCGGGCGAGGGGACCGGCCTCGTGAAACGCCACGGCCTTCAGGGACCGATCGATGACGCCTTCATGGACGCCTTCCTCATGGTCGAGCCGACCGGCACCCCGCTCAATGCCACCGTCGGGGCCTGGGCGAAAGGCGAGCAGGCCCATGCCAGGGAGCATTGGCGGAAGCAGTTCCGCGGCCTCGCCCCGGTCAAGAAGGACACCGAGATCACCGAAGCCGACCTCGCCAGCCACAACCTCGTTCTCTGGGGCGATCCCCGGAGCAATGCCGTGCTCGCCCGGATCGCGGACCGTCTGCCCATCCGCTGGACGGAGCAGGGCATCGTCGTGGGGGACCGGACCTTCGACAGCGGGAAACACGCCCTCGTCATGATCTACCCGAATCCCTTGTCTCCCGATCACTACATCGTGATCAACAGCGGCTTCACCTACCGGGAGTACGACTATCTCAACAACGCCCGCCAGGTCGCCAAGTTGCCGGACTGGGCCATCATCGACCTGACGCAACCGGTGACCACGCAGGATCCCGGCGGCGTCCCCGTGGCCGGCTTCTTCGGGGAGCACTGGGAGTTGAAGTGAACCCGGTCGCCGCGACGCGGCGTTGCCCAACAAAGTGTCCCGCCCCGGTCTTTTCCATTGCCGGGGGACCGGGGCACCGGTAGGTTTGTGAACCATCGTTCATGAGACCTCGCCCTGTCCCGTTCCCCTCTTCTGCCCGATCGATCGGTGATCCAAGCGCGGTGGGTAGCGGTGGGCGATGGGGCGGTGAAGTTTGTGTCGTCACTTCCGGCTCTCAAAACATTCCCCGCTAGGGCGCTGTGTTCAGCAATTCTACAATCCTCCCGACGTCGTCACCTTGATATCCCAGGTTTTTTTTCGCCCGAGACCAAGGCGATGCCAACTTAATCATTATCATACAAGGCATAGAAGGCGAGAATGAGCTTGGCAATACCTCCGAGAGACGCAAATTCTGCAATAAGCAAGGTTAATACTTCTCCTCCGACTGCGTAGCCGTCAATCACTATTGAGACTCTTGGCCGATAGCGTTAGCTGGCTCATCAGCATTTTTCAGATTTTCGCCCCATGAATGCCGTCGAGATCGAAGAAGCCGTTTCCCGGCTGGCGGAATGTCCGTTCGATGCGGAAGGGTTCCCCTATGCTTTTTTGGAGGCTTTCGGGAACAAGCCGACCACGATCCAGAGGCTGAAAAGCGGGAACAGCAACCAGTCCGACATTGGGGGCGTGCTCCAGCGGAGCAACATCCACCTCAAGGTCTGCCCACCTGGCGAAGTGGCCGCCACGCTCAAGGCGCTGCGCGAAAGCCCCAAGACGGTCTCGCAGAAAGCCAAGTTCATCCTCGCCACCGATGGCATCGAACTGCAGGCCGAATCCCTCGATGGCGAGGGCGAGACACTGGCCTGCGCATACCCGGACTTTGCCGACCACTTCGGCTTTTTCCTGCC
>JACKQE010000016.1 GCA_024233005.1 Akkermansiaceae bacterium
CGTTTCATCGACCTAAGCCATGTTTCGTGCCCAAGTCATAGGCGGGGACGGTGCAGGGCACCAGCGTGCCGACTTTCTTGTCGTCGCCCATTGAGTTTGCCGCGGGCGATGGCGGCAGCTTGGGCAAAGACGAAGGATTGTTGCAGGTCGATGAGCTTCCCATCGACATGTGCCACGAAAAGGGCGATGGCCTCGGCATGCTTCTTGTCGTCGGTGAGAGTCTGCGCGGTAGCCACCGAGGTGAGGAAATCGACGAACTCGGGATCGTGGTCGAACTCGTGGTGTTACCCCTCGAAGAGGCGCGCGATTTTCAATGGCTCGTGCAAGGTCGGCGCGCTGGAGGGAAAGAAGACGGATAACTCGACGCCGGGGTTCCGCAACCGCTGGCGGCAAAAGTTGATGTGACAGGGCAGGCCCGGAATGGGTTTGCGGCCGATGGCCTGGTGAAGTGGATCTTTGTCCTCGCGCAAAATGGAAATGCGCATTTCGACGATCCAGTGATCCCCGTCCGCACTGGGCGTCACCTCGACCTGGGAAGCCCACGCGACCCACGATTTCATCCACACGATCATGATCACGAGGGACGCGTCTGTCGGTGCTTTACCTATGGTGGCCGGAAATGCCAGCCCTGCGCTACAGTTTCATAGATCCCGGTTTTTTTGGTTGAAGCAAGGGATGCCCTTCCAAAGACGGCGCAAAAGCTTGAGTCAAGTGAGCCTATCCCCCCTAAGATCGGTTCGCCGGATCACTCAATGAAACCGGTCCAGGATAGGAGAGAAGATTCGAGCCAAGGTCGCGCCCGGTCGACGCATGGCAATAACCCGAAATTCCCGATTTTGACCTCTTCACGAAAGGGGCTGGAAGGCAAGAGGTGTCACGACCGTCACCGAGCTTCCTCTTCACTCCTGAGTCGTGGGTTTAAACTCCAGCGGGTCTGCTTTGTCTGTCAAAAAGGGACGGGCGTGCACTCCGAAACTCCCAAACTCCAGGATGACGGCCCCGGTCTCTTGTTGGTCAAACAACCTGAGGCGCGCCAAGTTCACCTGCTTCCGCCAGTTTTCGGAAATGCGTTCCCGGGGCGGGAAATCGTGATTCGTGGCCACAATGAGAGTCGGAGACACTGCGGCAAGGAACTCGGGAAGTCCGGAATAATCGTCCCGATTCCACCCCTTGATCAGCACGTCCGATCGAAGATCCTCGAACCGGTTTGCCGCCAAAAGGGTTTTCTCAGTGATAAATCCGGCATCTGCGGTCAAAAGCACCCTGGAGGATTCGGAGCATATACGAAGGACCAATCCATTGTCATCTCCACTCCTGACCGTTTTCTCCATGTGGGTGGCTGGGTAAAGACACTGGATGACACATCCGTGCGACAGTTTCACGCAGTCCCCGGCGACCAGGGTAGAAATTCGGGACTGTTCGGTCTGGGCGACTTTTTGCAATCGATCCCTGACCTCTCCTCCCCTGCCCTCTTCCGGCTCTGTAAGGATCACTTTGGGATGGAACATTTGGCAGACGGTGGGAGCCGCCCCGTCGTGCAGCTGATCCCGGTGGGTCAGAATGAGTCCCTCCAAGCGGTTCACTCCCTCAACCCGCAAAACCGGCGCCACGTGAGAAGCAAACGCCTCAGAGCTTCCAGTGTCAATGAGCCAGAAACTTTCGGCTCCCGCATCATGGTTCACTCGCATCAGGATCGAGGCTCCCCCATCGTTGGTGTCAATGACCACCATACGGCAGGTCGCAAGGCTGGCCCTTTCTGTTTCAAAGGAGACGGTAAAATTGGCTCCAGGCAGGGAGGAAAAAGTGCCGGTGGAGGCAATGGCGATTTTTGCCAGCAACCAATTGAGGTTGTTGCAGGAGAGACCGACGAAAGCGATGCCAGCGAGTTGGGATGCCAGACTCAAAGCCGCCAGAGTGAGGATCGCCGAAGCCAGAGGAACCAAAGCCCAGTTGGCGACCAAGCCCACAGGAGTGACACTTTGAAAATGCCAGACCATGAGCGGCAACGATCCCAGCCAAGCGGCCCATGAGACCCCGATCATACCGGCCATCCAAAGACCGCACGACTCCGTCCACCGCCTCCAGCGCGGCAGGAGGGACTCTGGAACAAAGGGATCGTGACGGACCAAGGTGGACCAGAATTGGGTAATGGGCTTGGCCCAAAGGGCGATGGCGAGGACCACCGCGAAAGACAGCTGGAATCCCGGGGAAAACAATTGCCGGGTATCCCACGCCAAAAGCACCAGCGCCGCCAGCCCGAGGCTATTGAGCAGGCGGGGACTTCTTTCTCCCAGCGGCCCCGCCAGAACCACACTCGCCATCACAGCGGCTCTGATCGCAGAAGGGGCCAATCCGGTGATGAGGACGTAGAAAAAGAGCATGGGGATGACCACGCCATCGGCCAATCTCCCGGGGGCACCGAGGAGCCTCAGGAGGTGACGAAAAACCGCCGCAAAAATCATGACATGCAGTCCGGAGACGGCAAACACGTGCATGGTACCGCTGAGGCGGAAGCCTTCCGCAATGGCATCCGGTGTTTCCTCCCGGTATCCCAAAGCCATGGCCTTGATGACGGATCCCACGGCAGGCGTGTCCTCCAAATCCCGCGTGATCATTCCGGCGAATGACTCACGGTAATGGTGGGCCAAAGCAATCCATGAAAATTCCGCGCTTTTTTCCACGAGGAGCACCTGACTCCCCTCGCCCGCCACGAGCCTGCCCACTGAGCCGTGAGATTGGGCATGGTATGTGGCGGGAGAAAACTCGCCGGGATTCCGCGCCCTGGCCAAGGGCTCGAGCAGAACATTGGCGATGATCCTGTCACCGGCCTCCAACCCGGTCGGCGCGCGAAAAATCACCATCGGAAGACAATGACGGCACCCGTAAGTCTGACCGTTGCATCCAAAACTCTCCAATCGAAGGAGAACCCGGACGCCCCCGTCTCCTGCCCCCTGCGGCTCAGGAGATGTCAGAACGATTCCCGAGACTCTCCCCTGCAATGTCTGTCCCGAGGTCAGAAGCTCCCGCGCAGGAAACCAGTGACTTTCCTGCTCCGCAAACGTGTGAGCCAGTCCATAGGCGATCATGGCCAACCACAGCAAAGCGGCACCACCAAGTTTTCGATGCCCCAGCAGCACTACGCCGGGAATTCCCAGCAGGAACCAAGATGCTGCCGTCAGGGAAGATCCTCCCCAGGCGGCCCAACAGATTCCCGCCATGGCACTCAAGGCCACAGGCAGCAAAGGCTCCCGAAAACAAACCGAGCGAAGCCATCCCAACGAGATGGCCGGTAGAATCCGTAGAAATGAAGGCGGGGAAGGCATGACCAAACGGAATAGGCCCCTTTTATCCGGCCTTCGATCTCAGATCAAGAACGAAGAGAGTCCGCCGGCAACTATCGACGGGAACAAGGAAATGGCCTGGAACACGTTGAATAGAATTGACGTGTTAAGCCTCAACCGGCAGACTACCAAGACTCGCGCCCTTCCATGTTTTCCTTCTCAAACCTAATTCATCCCATCTGGAAGGGCCGGTTGCTGCCCTTCACGATCTGGCTTCTGTCCGGGACCACACTCCTTTGGGGAGGCTTCAATGACCGCACGGAAGCGATGGCGCGGCTGCTGGGGCCGTCCCGGCTTTCAGCCAAAACGGATCCCAAAGACCTGGAAAATCTCAGGAACCGCCTGGTGCCCATACTGATGCTTCTCGAAAAAGGCAGCAGAACCAACGGCCCCTCCCCGGAGAGTCTGCTCGAAAACGCCTATGATCTCCGCAAAGACATCGGTCCCTTTGAAAGAATGCTGACGAGCAGCGCTCTCCTGAAGAATTGGAGGGATGCCCATGCCATGGGGCTTTTCGATGAGGAATCAGGCTTCCAAGAACGCATCGCATCGGGGCGCGGCGCCGGAGAACGGTGTGTTTTCGAGTACATCGTCCTTCCTGAGGTACTCCCCGTCGCGTCGACGCATCTGGCGAACATCAGGATTGTGGATCCGGGTCGAAAAAGAGAGACCAATCGCCCCCCCACCCAGCAGGAACTCAGTTATCAGTCCCAATTGGAGAAAATCATCGCCGAGATTTCGAGCCGAGCCCACCTGGCAAAAATCACCCATCCCCCCAAACCAAAACCTAAATCCACCGTCAACAGTCTTGGGCAAAGCAAAGCGCAAGAGGAGGCGCGGTGGAAGGCAGAGGTCGCCGCCGCCGGCGAATCCTTCTATTCCAAACCGAACGTGAGAGTTGCCGCCAGAGTTTCCGCGACGCCGTCCCATCTCAGCCAGGGATGTTGGGAAATTGCTGCCACCATCACCAATTTGGCCAATCACCCGACAGAAGTGGAAATCATCCACCACATCCTCGGCACCACCGAAAAGAAACGGCAACATTATCGAATGGCCGAAGGCACCCGGAAGCTTCTCCTCCGGGCCGGTCAATCCTCAACCTTTGTGTTGAGAACCAAAGCGGAAGGGAACTACAAAGGGAAAGCGGATGATCTCGACGGGCTTTCCAAAGCGGAGCGTCAACGAAGTTCGGTGCACTGCCGGGGATTCGTCCTGCGCGCGATCCACTCCAAGGAAACCATCGGTTCAGCGGTGACGGATCGCGGCCTGCAGGAATACGTTGAGGACGCCGGAGCCTTGGCCCGGATTCCCGCATTGTAGTCAGCCTCTCCGGAGAGGCGAAATCAGTAAACGTCCCGGCGGTAGCGTTTGTCTTTTTTCATCTGTTCCACATAGGCCGCCGCTTCTTCGACAGAGCGGCCGCCATGCTCCGCTATGATCTCGTGGAGCGCTTTGTCCACGTCGACCGCCATCCGGGAGGCATCCCCGCAGACGTAGAAAATGGCCCCGTTCTCAAGCCATTGCCAGAGTTCGGCACCTTCCTGCTTCATGCGGTGGTGCACATAGATTTTCTCCTTCTGATCCCGTGAGAAAGCCGTCGTCAGCTTGGTCAAGCTTCCGTCGGCCAGAGCCGCCTGCCATTCTTCTTGGTAAAAAAAGCAGGTGGCCTCATGAATTTCACCAAAAAACAACCAGGCAGGGCTTTTGGCTCCGGTGGCCTGACGCTCCTGCACAAAAGCCCGGAACGGAGCCACTCCGGTTCCGGGGCCACACATGATGACCGGGGATGGATCGTCCAGCGGCGGCAATCGGAATGCTTTTCCAGGGGTCACAAAACAGGGAATTCGGGTATTGGAATCAATCCGGTCCGCCAGAAAGGTCGAACAGACGCCCTTGCGTTGACGTCCATGACTTTGATAGCGCACCGCGGCGACCGTGAGGTGACATTGGTTGGGCTTAGCCGCGAGACTGGAGGCGATGGAGTAGAGCCTGACGGTAAGTTTTTTGAGGATATCGACGAACTCCTGAGGTTCCCATTTGGCATTGGGATGTTCCAGGACAAGATCAATGATTTCACGCCCCCAGAGATACTGGTTCAGCTCTTCTTTCTTTTCAGGATCCAGCAAAGAGGCCAACCCGGATGCGGAATCGCCCGCTTTTTCGACCAGTTTGGCCATGAACTTCCGGTCGGGCTGGCTGATCGCAAACGAATTGATCAGAGCCTCCTTCACAGGCACTTCCAGCCCCTCGGGATCTTTCACCAATTCCTCGCCAGAGAAACCAAGCGCTCCCAGCAAATCAGAGGCATAGTCCGGGCAGTTTGTTGGAAGGATGGCCATGGAATCGCCGGGCTCGTAAGTCAAACCGCTCCCCTGAAGGTCAATCTCAATGTGCCAGGTGTCTTTCTCCTCGCACCCCTCCGAAAGCAGACGCCGTAGGGGAACCCGGGCGATGAGTGGATTTTTTCGGTTGAAGGCGGAAGGTGTGTGGGCGGCTGGCGTGCTCATGAGAAGTTTGCACCTTATCCGGTCTGTCTTCCCGTGCAAGCGGAAGCGCCGTCCCAACTGCGAACTCCGTTGCGACGGTCCGAACGGCCCGATTCCTAGAAGCGGAAAGTCAGGGTAGAGCGGGGGCAGGGATCGTTTTTTGAGCGTCCGCGAAGGTGGCGGGGATCGGCAGTTCTGTTCTCTGGCTCAGGATTTGACCTGTCGGATAAACAATCCAATTGCTTTTGCCCCGTGTGTAGACTTCAGGCTCGGTTTGGACGAGGAAATCCGAACGCTGCAAAGCAGGCTTGGGGCTGGTGCAGGTAACAAAATACAAGACCAGAAAACCCGTGAGGACGGCTCCCGGAACCTTCGAGGAGACTGGATGCATCCCTTGGGGAACCGCCAAGAGCTGTCCGATCCGGAACAGCCCCTGAAGGAGCAATACCAGGTACACGGGAAGCACATACAGGAGGTAAAAGAAGAAAAGCACCCGGTGGATCACATAAAAATGGACCACGGCTTGGAGCAGCGGGCTGATGAGGGCGACCACGATGAGAAGGCGCGCCCACGGTGGGTTGGCCCGCCAAAAGGACACCAATCCAACCACCATGAACACGGGTATGGAAATAGCCAGAGTCCAGTAGAGCGGCGCTTGAGGGAAAAGAGTCCCGAGCACATGGGAAATCAAAGAAGGACTGCCGGGAGTGGCTCCATCCCACTCAAACATGCGGCCGGTTGCATACTGCGTCCAATAACTGAAAAGCCAGCTGGCATCCAGTTCATTGGTCCAGGGAAAAGGCCTTTGCTGAAGCAAAAAGCACATCAATGCGGGCATTTCCACTTGCACGAAAATACCTCCAAAAGCAGCGCCGACCAAAATCAAACGCAACAGATCCCGGTCAGCGGCAGCCTTCAGCTCTGACTGGCGACGGCGCCCCAGGAGAGTGCCGAAAATGATCAAGGCAAAGGGCAGCACAAAAAAAACAGAGCCGGCATAGGCAAAGAGCATGATAAAGAAACCGAAGCCGAGCAGTCCCCAATTCCGCCAAGTTCCATGCCGAAGGGCACGGAAAGCAGCGCCAATGGACACACAGACTCCCAGAAGCATGAATCCATATCCCCTCGCCTCGATCCCATAATTGATGATTTCGGGATGCAGAGCCCCCATTGCTGCCACTCCCAACGCCAACTCAGGAATCAAGACCGCCCGGGCCATCCACCATAACGCCACGATGGTGAGCAGGCCCGCCAAAAACACCGGCAAACGGAATGCGATTCGATTGAAGGTGTCCCGGGGAGTTCCACTGATGGCACGCCACAAATCCAAACTGGCCTTGGAGGTCACGCTGGTTAGAACTGGATTGTTCCCATGAGGATTCCAAAAAAAGGCATCCGCCCAAGTGGCTTCGAGGAATTCCAATTGTTGGGTATTTTTGTCGAGCTGGTGGTAGCCATGGATTTGATACCTGAGAGTATCCTGCTCATCCCGAAAAACCCATCGGTTCAGTTGCGGAAGCCGGATCCAGACCGACAACAGGATCAAAGCGATCAACAAGAGTTTCTCAGCTCTTCCGGGGATGCCGGGCTTGTTGAATGCGGAGTCGATGGGCAGGTTCGCGTTTGCCCGGGGCCACCACCAACGGGAGGAAATTAGGATCAAAGAGAGGAGCACCACATTGCCGACTCCCGCCCAAAATCCATAAATCCGGCCAAAATCGACCCCGATCATCGCATCGAGACCGATTGAGGAACGTTTCAACGTCGCCCCTTCCCAAGAGTGCTCCATCCTGACCAGAATGAGGAGTCCCAGCAAAATCGCGGCCACGCCCAGGTAGACAAACCAGCGGCGATTGGCGCCGATGGCTGCGGAGGGGCGGACGGAAGCAGGGGAAGCTGATGGAACGGGAGTCTCCATACGAAAAAGGCCGCAGGCATAGCGCCAACCCAAGCCGGTTGCAACTTTCAAATCAACCCGACCACCAGCCACGATTCATGACAAAATCGCATTTTATTCCATCTTTTACTGGAGTCCTCCCTCCCGTTGTGCGTCTCTGTGCCTCCCCATGCCGTTCCCAAACCCCGCCATCCGCTCTCGAATGACCATTCCAGATTGGATGAGGGCCCGATTTTCAGACGGGCAGCGCTTTCTGCTCTGGTGCCTTTTCGTCGGACTTCTCTGCGGGCTTGCCGCTGTCGGGTTTCATTGGGGCATTCACTCCCTCTTCACCACCTTGTGGAACTTTGCCAGCAAGCTTCCCACCCCATGGTTTGCCACCGTGATGATTGTGGCTCCCTCCTTTGGGGGACTGATTGTGGGCATTTCGGTGAAAAAATATGCCCGCGAGGCGGCGGGCAGCGGGATACCCCAGACCAAGTCCGCCTACTACAACCACGGAGGTCACATCAGTGCGGCCTCCGGGATCTGGCGGTGGCTTCTGGGGATGATCTACATCGGCTTGGGGAACAGCCTGGGCCGCGAGGGTCCCACCGTCCATTTCAGTTCGGCCATTGCCTCCCGCACCGCCCGCTGGGCTTTCCGTGACCCGGAACGGCAGAGGGCCATGATCCCCGTCGGGATGGCCGCCGGTATCGCGGCCGCCTTCAATGCCCCCCTTTCAGCGCTCACCTTTGTCTTCGAAGAACTGCTCGATAATTTCTCAATGCGGGCGCTCGGAGGCATGGTCGTGGCAGTCGTGGTGGCGGCCGCCGTTTCGCGAACCATCCTTGGAGAAGACCCCATCCTCCAGGCCCATCTGGCCACCCACTATGCCACGTCCTTGTGGATGCTGGTCTGCCTGCCGCTCGGCATTCTGGCGGGACTTCTCAGTCAGCTTTTTCTTACCGCGCTCATCGGTCTGCGGAGTCGACTGAAATCACCCGGAGGAATCCTGCCTGCCTGGTCCCACCCCGCCATTGGGGGGGCGCTCTGCGGGATGCTGGGAATGACCGCATATTGGATGACCCTTGAATTGGGCGATCCTCAACATTCCATTTTCAGCATCGGCTACGAAAGTGTGGAAAGCGCCTTCGCGGGCAGCATGACATTCCGTGTCATCCTGATCCTTCTGGTGCTGAAACTGATCGCGGTGGTCATTACGTATGGCACGGGAGGAAGCGGCGGACTCTTCTCCCCCACCCTTTATCTTGGCGCCATGCTGGGGGCCATCGTCGGTCTGGCAACGGTTTCAGCGCAGCATCACCATCTCACCATACCGGGATTTCCCACCGATGAAAAAGTCATTGGTGGCTGCGTCCTGTTGGGGATGGGTGCCATGTTTGCCGCTACCATCCGTTGTCCGTTCACGTCATTGATCATCATCTTCGAGATGACGGGCAGTTACTCCCTGATTCTGCCACTCATGGCAGGCAACATGCTGGCATGGAGCATCGCTCGACGCCTCCGTCCCATTTCCATTTACAATGCCCTGCTGCTGCAGGACGGGATCTCCCTGAGACATCTGCCCGCCTACCGCGGCCCTCAAGATTACCACAACCTGCCGGTCAAAGCGATCATGACATACGATGTCGAAAGCGCCCGGGCCGGAGAAACCTGCGGAGATTTCCTCAACCGTGTCAAGGCAGCCTCCGAGCGTCCTTACCGGTGTTTTCCCGTGTGCGACGACAACAATGAACTCATCGGGTTGGCGATGCGCAACCGGATCGAAATGGCCCCGCCAGAGACCCCGATCAGTGAGTTGGCCGACGAATTTCTTGCCCTTGGTCCGGACACCTCAATCCGCGACGCCGCGCAGAAAATGCTGGCATCCGACCGCCGTCAGGGCCTCATTGTCAGTGAATTGGCACCCAGGAAATTGCTGGGCTACCTCACCTTGAATGACATCGCAAGGCAGCAGAACGCTTCCCAAGTGTGAGGAATCACGCGAGAATGTCCTTCGCTACCTCGCCGGCCACATCGGTGAGTCGGAAGTCACGTCCGGCGTATTTGTAGGTGAGCAGCTCGTGGTCGAGACCGAGGAGATGGAGGATGGTGGCATGGAGGTCGTGCGTTCCCATTTTCCCTTCTACGGCTTCGGAACCGGTTTCATCGGTGGCGCCATGACGGTAACCGCCTTTGACGCCTCCACCGGCCATGAACATCGTGAACCCTTTGGCTTGGTGTCCACGGCCGTTCCCATCCCCTTTGTCATCGTAAGCCCCCCGTCCGAATTCCCCTCCCCAGAGAACCAGGGTGTCCTTCAGCATGTCCCGCTCTTTGAGATCTGTCAGCAAGCCCGCGATGGGTTTGTCGATGGATTCTCCCCGCCCCAGGATTCCCTGGCTCAGGTTGTTGTGGTGATCCCACCCTCCGTGACTGATCTGAATGAAGCGGACTCCCCGCTCGGCGAGACGCCGGGCCGTGAGGCACTGCGTTCCGAAACGCGAGGTGGCATTCTGGTTGAGTCCATACCGCTCCATGACAGCGTCGGACTCGCCTGAAAGATCCAACACACCGGGCACCGAGGTCTGCATTTTGCAGGCGAGCTGCATAGACTGGATCACCCCTTCAAGCTCTGGGTTCGAAGGATCATGACGTTCCATGAGACGGCGATTGAGTCGTTGGGCAAAGTCCACCTGCAGGCGCTGATCCTTTTCGGAGAGCGCGGGGGTCAGATTGGGAACCGCCTCTCTTCCATTGCTCAGCCGCATTCCCTGGTAAGTCGCGGGAAGAAAAGCGGAGCCGTAATTCATCGCGCCGCCCTGATCATGGGGCGGATCAATGGTGATGTAGCCGGGCAGATCCTCCGCTTCACTTCCCAGACCATACACACACCAGGCCCCCATAGAGGGACGGACGAACATGTCATTGCCCGTGTGCAATGCCACCGTGGCTTGGGAATGAGAGGGAGTTCGGGTCTGGCAACCGTTCAACAAGCACAGCTCGTCGGCATGGCGGGAGAGTTCGGGAAACGCCTCCGAGATCATCAATCCACTCTGCCCCTGGGGAGCAAATTTCAGCACCGGACCGAGCAGCTTGTGAGCCCCCCCGCTCCTTCCCACCATTTCAGGCTTCCAGTCAAACGTCTCCATTTGGCTGGGCCCGCCCTGCATGTAGAGAAAAATGACCCGTTTGGCTTTTGCGGGAAAATGGGTGGGCTTCGGAGCCAGAGGATTCACATACGATTTCGTGCTTTCCGCGTGCAGACGTGAAGCCTTCAAGGCCGCGAAGGCGAGCCAGCCAAATCCCGCGCTGGTCTGTTGCAAAAAGCCACGCCGGGTGCTGGCCACAGAAATGTCAGAACAGGTTCTCATAAGCAAGGCATCGGTTCAAAGCACATAGCGGAATTCGGCACTGCTCATGAGCGCCTGAATCAGGACGGTCCACCTGGAAACCGGATCATCCGAAGAAAGCTCATTCATGAGTTGCAGGGCCTCGTCGATCTCAGAGGGATCTGGATGCCGCCCCACAACTTTCAAAAAGGCCTCCCTGATCCGGGCCGCATCGTCCCCGGAATTCCCCTCCAGGATCCCGGTGGCGGTGCTCCTCGAAAGCCGGCCCGCTAGGTCACCATTCAAGAAAAAGAGCGCCTGCGGTGAGACTGTGGTGATTTCGCGCTGCCCCTTGATCTGGCTGGGATCGGGGAAATCAAAAGTCTCCTGCATGGGGGTGAGCATGGATCGCAGGGAGGGGAGATAGACCGAGCGACAGGAGGCATCCTCCGGGGTGAGACTGCGCAGCCAGGTATTGCGGCCTTTTCCACCAAATCCGGCCACTTGCGTGCCTCTCGGGCGTTCCAAGGAAAGTTCCCCGGCGACAAAAAACAGGGAATCCCTGATGGCTTCCATCTCCAATCGTCTTAAGTTCATCCTCCAGAAGAGATCGTTCGAACCGTCCACGTTTTCCTTGGCCGCATCCCCCGTACTGCTCAGGCGGTAGGTCCGGCTCATCATGATGCTGCGGATCATCGCCTTCACGGACCATCCGGATTCGACAAAGCGGACGGCCAAATGATCCAGCAATTCGGGATGTGTCGGCGCATCGCCCGTCATGCCAAAGTCATCCACGCTGCGGACGAGGCCACGACCAAAAAGATGCTGCCAAATGCGGTTGACCATCACCCGGGCGGTCAGCGGATGAGTCGGCATGGTCAGCCATTTTGCCAATTCCAGCCGACCACTCGATTGGTCCGGGATCGGAGGCAACTTCGGCAAATTCAGAAGCTGGAATCCTCCGCGCGGCGGCGTTTCTCCCCGGTTGAAGGGATCACCTTTGATGGCGATGGCGCAGTCCTCCACCTCCCCCTCGGCGACGCCCATGGCGCGGGTGGGGTCATAGGGAAAATAGACCGGATAGCCATTGCCCTGGTTCATCATGTCCATCTTGGATGCCTCATCCCCGGCGTCGGCGGCAGAATCACGCGGTTCGGTGCCGCCCTCACCCGCGCTGTCTCCAGAGACGGGAACCCGGACGAGGTTGTCCACATCGACGTATCCGTTGGGTCCGAGGTATCCTTTCGGCTGCTGCCCTTGCAAGGTTTGGGTGCTGTAAAAAATGCCAGCCAGCGAATAGTAGTCCGCTTGGGAGATCGGATCGGTCTTGTGGTTGTGGCATCGCGCGCAGCTCATCGTGAGACCAAGGAATGCGCGGGTGGTGACATCAATCTGATCATCAACCTGATCAAGCCGGAACAGTTCCCCTCCCTCACTCAGATCGAGCGATGCCATCGTCAACAGTCCCGTGGCAATTCTGTTTTCGGCCTGCTCATCGGGCGAGGTGAAGGGCAGCAGGTCGCCCGCAATCTGCTCTGCGATGAAGCGGTTGTAGGGCTTGTCCTTGTTGAAAGCATCGATAACATAGTCCCGGAAGCGGCGGGCAAAGGGAAATGAGGCGTTCATCGTTCTGCCGACACTGTCCGAGTAGCGCACCACATCCAGCCAATGCCGCGCCCAGCGCTCCCCGAATCGGGGCGATTTCAGCAGATTGTCCACGACTGAGGCCAAGGCTTGGTCATCATTGGCCGGATCCCTCAGGAAGGCCTCGATTTCCCCGGGAGTTGGTGGCAACCCAGTCAAATCAAAGGTGACTCTCCGGATCAGAATGGTGCGATCCGCGTCCTTGTTCGGGGCGATCCCCTTGCCTTCCAACTTGTTCAAGATGAAACGGTCCATCGGATCTCGCTCCCAGCCCTCCTTGGTAACAGCCGGCAATGCGGGTCGGTAAAGCGGGTGAAAGGACCATGGAATGTCCTCTTCCTTTGCCTTGGTCAATGAACTTTGGCACGCGAGTACCAGGAAACCGAACCAAACCGCAAATAAGAAGAAACGGTGCGTTTTCATGACATAAGCCCCACGGGATCTGAAGACAGCTTGGGACGCGGACCTATTCTGAGAAGGATCAGTCATTGGAACGGGTGGTCCAAAAGGATATTGTGAGGGGAAAATGGTAGCCAAGGGTTGAAGGAGACGTGCGACAAGCTCCTGGTTTGCCTCGTCACGACCGTCTCCGAATGCGGGGGAGGTTTGAATATTGGGACAATGGATTGTGATTCGGCATGACGTTTGGCGGTGGATTACAGTTGTAACCTTAACAGAAGAACCACAAATGTAATCTTTCGGCAAGCCAATTCTTTCCTCAAATTTCCATTGAAGGAATCGGCCCCCCGAAACTGAAGACGAACCAATCTGGCGGCTTGGGATCAGCAGTCCCCCCCGGTAGATGAAGGTACTCTGCAAAAGTGCAGAACCGGCCCGGCAGGAGGCCACTTACCACCTGAAGACGTGCTAGCGGAGGCCAGGGCAGCGTTGAATGACGACCGCAACCGTCGAAGGCGGCAAACGCAGACGAAAGTGCATATCGCACTCCTCCAGCGGGCCTTCCCGGATCATCCTTCACTCGTGGCATTGAAATGGCACGCCTAGAGGAATCCATACCAGCGAATGGAGAAGGTTCCCGCCGAAGCCACGCCCGTCGTTGCGGCCGCCATAATGCCCTAAACTTGCCCGGTTTTCCTAAGCAAGAAGGTAAAAGTCAAGGTTTCCATTCCCCCCCCGAAGCCCATCCGGAAATTGTCATGGACGCCGGGTTGATGCTATGGAAGAATTCTAAATTGACAAACCAGAATCCGGGGCACTTTGCCGCTTTGATTTGGACCGGTACTGGATCTGTCACTACCCAGGCACCGTCAATGCTACCCAGAAATTGGGACTCCTCTTGCATAGGATGATCGTGCACCAGGTAGGAGTTAAATTCCAACGGTTCTCCCGATTCAGCACGCCTTCCGTGACACACGCCCACATTCGCAGCTATCAGGAGGCGGACGAAAACGCGGTAGTGGCGCTGTGGTCGGCCTGCGGCCTTATTGTGCCCCAGAATGACCCACGTAAGGACATCGCCCGGAAGGTAGCAGACAGTCCGGAATTGTTCCTGATTGCGGAATCTGGGGGTAGATTGATCGGATCGTGCATGGCTGGTTATGAGGGGCATCGAGGATGGATCAACTACCTCGCGGTCCATCCAGACTTTCAGCGGCAGGGATTGGCCACCCGGTTGATGTCTGAAGCGCAGCAAATCCTGATTGGATTGGGATGCCCGAAGATTAACCTTCAGATACGGAGAACGAATCCTACCGTTCGAGCGTTTTATGAGAGCCTCGGATTTACTGAGGACGAGGTCATTTCGATGGGCATTCGCCTGATAAACGACTCCCTGCCATGATGCCCTCCGGATTTGAGGTGCCCCCGAAAAACTGGAGCGTTTTGAATGAGAGTTTTTCTGGTTGTGACGTGTCCCCGGGAACGGGAGAGCGACGGCTCTAGATTTCCGTCTGGTTGGATTGGCTCGCGAACTCCCGGGGAGTCATTTCCCCCAGAAATCCGTGAGGCCTGACAAGGAATTAATCTTCTTTCCATCGGTCAAGCTTCTTTACGGCATTTGTTGTCACTAATGATGCCAGAAGCCCACTTCCAAAAACGCAAGAAGCCCTTGATTTAAAGCGTGGTGCGGGTACAGGGAATCGAACCCTGGTCTCAAGCTTGGGAAGCTCGCGTCCTACCATTGAACGACACCCGCGGAGACGTTCCCAAAAACGAACAAGTTCGAGGGAAACAGAGTTGCTATTCTTGGCCCACCGGAAAGAAAACGCAAGGACTTTCCCTTCGGGCCGTTCTTTTCGGTTTCAACGGTAGGCGTAAATGACAGCCCATTCGGCTGGCAATTCATCGGAGCTCTCAAGAAAAACCCTCACATAATAGGTGCCACTGGCCTCGGGAATGACGCGGGCCGCCGCCACATTGCCTTTCTCCCAGGCTTCGTCCTCCACCAAGTTGCCATTCTGGTCGTAGATGTGGATGTTCACTTTGGCACCCGATTGGGAGCATCCCACCCAGAACCAGTATTCATTGCGTTTGAACAACTGATGCTCAATGAGCTTCTGCTCTTTCTCCTTGAGCATGCCATCCCACCAGGTTTCTCGCAGAATGAATGGGTTTTTTTTCAGCTCCAGCAGAGGCACTGCCGCTTCCAAGGCCGCAGAACGGCCATCATGGACGAGGCCCCATCCAGTCAGCCCTCCCAAACTGAGGAGAATCACGGCCAGAAAACCGGTTTTAAATTTGGTTGAAAAGGGCATTGGCTGGAAAACGATGTGATTCAGAAGACGCCGGAATGGTGGACTATTTTCCAAACACCTGGGCTGCCAAATCGGAGGTCAACTCATAAATTTGCTGGACCGATTCATTGGGCACTTTGCCCTCGCCGTCGGTTTTCATGACCTTGGTCAAGGTTTCGAGCACTTTTTCGACGGAAGCGAAAAGACTCCCGGAACGGGAACGCTGGGGCAGTTTCAGATAACGGGACTGAATGCGGCGAACCAGATCAGGCTGATGAAGCAACTCGGAAGCCTCCGGATCATAGTGCTCTGCGAGGACCCCGGAAAGAACGCGAGTCCCTCCCAGCCAACCTCCCAGGCTCACCATGTCGGACAAGGCCTCATCACGGTTCGTTTCCATTTCATTGATCACGGTTTGCCTGGTGCGGTCCAGTTCCCGTCGCACCGAAACCCAATCACCGAGATTGGCGCCGTCCACAATGGCCCCGGCATGGCCTTTGACGGCATCTCCGACGCTGAGTTTTTCTGCCAGCATGAGCACTTCCCGTCCCACCCGCTTGACTTCATCCTTGTCTTCGGCCTGGACCGCAATGAAACCTTCCGCGATGACCAGCCCGAAAACCAGCGCGGTGCGGGAACGATTGGGATCTGTCGAGGCCTCCTTGCGCATCAGGTGGCTCTTCCAGTTCTGATGTCCGAGCTTGTCGAGCGAGGAGAAAATTTCCTGAGGAATCGGAATGACAACTTCTCCGACAATTTCCGCAGGGAGATTTCCAATGTCGATTTTTTTGGGAGGCTGATCGGCCAGAAGATTGCCGGTCAGGCTACCTACCGCCAAGGAAGCCACACAAATGGCAGATCGCCGGGAAACGGAAACACCCGAGGAGAGTAAAGCAAACATGCGTAAAAGTAGCCCCATTTTCGACTTGGTCGAGGGGAGGTTTTTGCGGGGAGGACAAAAATAGGTCCCCTGGAGGGTCTCTCAATCCTGATGTCTGGCAGTGAGAGAACCCGAATCCCGGGTCCTCGCTCCACCGTCCAGCGCCAAGTGGCGGATAACCTCTTCCTTGCCGTAAACCGTGATGACATCCCCCTTTTCAATGCGTTCTGCCGGGCCGGGCGTGCCGCAAAAAGCTCCATCCCGGCGGGTGATGCCCAGGACAATGATCCCGTCATCCGCAGGACGGGTTTCTCTAAGCATCTTTCCGGCCAGCCGGCAGGAGTCGAGAATTTCGACTTCAGAAATGCAATAGCCGGATTCCACCCGGAGCAGGAGTTCGTAATCTAATGCGTGAGAGAGGCCTGCCTTTTCGAGGGTATTGCGAATGAGCGCATCCATGATCCGCTTTACAAATCCAAGATTGAAAACAAACACAAAAATGCCCAACCCGCCCCCGATGATGGCAATGGATCGGAGGACGTCACCGGTGGATTTGTCCTGCACAAAGGTCACCACCAACGTTGCCGCCGCCGAAGTCAGCCCCACATTGCCCGCCAGAATGAGATCACGAATAATCCGACGCCGGATGGGATGACGCACCACCATCTCAGCTTCACTGGTGGTGAATCCCACCCCAAAAAACGCGGAGTACGCTTGAAAGCTGGCCGTGTCCCAGCTCAAGCCAGTCATCATGAGCGCGGTCGACGCAACTCTGACGGCAACCAAGGATACCGTGGCGATGACCAGCAGAGTGAGAAGGGCTCCCATAATTCATGTCGCACCAGCGACCATGCAGACCAGCCAGATTACCATGGGATCCCGCCAATCTCATCCCAAAAAGACCGGAGGTCCCGGTTTTGCAGATACGATCCCGCCAAAGCAATGGTGGCGGCTATTTTGAAATAGACCGATTGAATAAGCCAGCACCGGCACTCGTCCCAGTCTTGATTTCCCTTGTTGTTTGGGGGCTTAATTCCACCAAAATCCAATGGACTTGGGGGGCATTTGATACAAGTAATCCCTTCATCCAAAAACATCCCACCATCACTGCCATGGCGAACACATCTGTAACCACACATCAATCCTGGCTTTCCCGACTCACCAATTCCGTGGTCGGCGTTCTCTTTGGCTTCGGTCTCGTCTTAGGCAGCGGTTACGGTCTCTTTTGGAACGAAGGGCGAACCGTTATCGAAGCAGCCAAATTGGACGAAGGAGAAAAGGTGGTGGTGACTGTTCCCGGCGACAGGGTGGACCCGGCGAATGAAGGAAAGCTAGTCCACGTCAGCGCGGTGGTCGGCACCCAGGAGACCCTCACCGACCAAATCTTTGGCATCGCCGCACCGGAAGGAGCCGTCCAACTTAACCGCGAAGTGGAAATGTACCAGTGGGACGAGGACAAACATAGCGAGACTCACAAGAAGGCGGGTGGAGGCACCACCAAAACCACCTCCTACAGCTATAAGAAAAAATGGTCATCGAGCAAAATCAATTCGGGATCCTTTCATGAAAGCGGGCATAGCAACCCAAGCCAATGGCCTGCTTCCCAGGACACGATTCGGGCTTCCCAAGCCAAGTTGGGAGATTTCAAGTTCGGTCCGGAACTCCTCCACTATTTAAGCGACCAGATTTCGGTTCCGCTGGCGGGGCAGCCGGTAACATTGGACTCCCTCCCGAAAGGAGCCAAAATAGAAGGCGAACTTATCTACATTGGAGAAAACTCCGATAGTCCACAGGTCGGGGATGTCCGGATCTCCTTTAGCGCCATTCCGAAAGGTGATGCCAGCGTTGTCGCAGAGCAGTCCGCGGGCGGGTTCAAAGGGTTCATGACCAAAGTCAAAAAAGAACTTCTCCTTGTCTCCTCAGGAAAAAAAACTTCAACCCAGCTCTTCGAAGAAGCACGTACGAAAAACCTCTTTATTGCCTGGGCGATCCGTGTTGGCGGCTTTTTTGCCATGTGGATGGGTTTTGGACTTATCATGCGCCCCTTGTCTGTCCTGGGCGATGTCATCCCATTCGTAGGGAACCTGATCGGAGCGGGGACAGGATTTGTCGCTGCAATCCTGGCGTTCATGCTGAGCGTGGTCATCATCGCCGTGGGTTGGTTTGCCTCCCGACCGTTGTTCGGCATTGGTTTGTTGGTTCTGGCCGCAGGGACCACGGTGTGGTTGATCCGCCGCAACAAGCGCAAAAAGCAGGGAGCCCTCCTCACCGCTGGAGATCCCAACATTCCCCCTCCCCTCAATTTTTGAAAGCGCCGCTCTGGCATGCCTGACTAGAAGGAGCTTTACGTGAGGCTTGGCGGGCAATCGAAGCCCGTCGGCGGAAAAGAGATTGCCCCGGAGGCAATTTCCTGCGAAACCAAGGTCCGCGCAATTGTTTGGGCATGGATTTGAAACTCGAAAACCGCGTCATACTCGTCACTGGAGGGGCCAGCGGCATAGGAGCGTCGATTTGTCGGCGGATTGTCGAGGAACGGGGAATTGCCGTCATTCTGGATCGCAACGTTTCGCTGTCTGAGTCCTTGGCACGTGAACTCAGCCCGGACGGAGATCATTGCGATTGGTTGGCGGCGGACTTGACCGACGAAGCCGCCACCCGGGAAGCCTTTGCTGAATTGATCCGGCGACACGGTCGACTGGACGGATTGGTGAACAATGCCGGCCTGAATGACCGGACGGGATTGGACGGTACGGTGGCCGCCTTCCGCCAATCCTTGGAGGGCAATCTTGTCCAGGTCTTCCTGGTGACCCAGCTGGCCATGCCCTATCTCAAAAAGTCTGCGGGAGCCGCGATTGTCAACATCGCCAGCAAAGTGGCAGTCACCGGACAGGGCGGCACCTCAGGCTACGCCGCGGCCAAGGGGGGGGTGGCTTCTCTGACCCGGGAATGGGCTCTGGAGCTCGCCCAGCACGGGATCCGCGTCAATTGCGTCTTTCCGGCAGAAGTCTGGACTCCGCTCTACGAGAAATACCTTGCGGCCCTTCCCTTTCCAGATTCACGGAAACAGGACATCGAAGACCGCATCCCTCTGGGACAGCGAATGACGGAAACCGCCGAGATCGCTGACACCACCCTCTTTTTGCTTTCTTCACGATCCTCCCACACCACCGGTCAATGGCTCTTCGTGGATGGTGGCTACACTCATCTCGACCGCGCCTACACCCCTCCCCCCATCCCCTCTGCTTCATGAGTCTGACCGCGCTTCCCACCTCGGATCCCACCATCCTACTCCGTTACCGCGATGGCATTTTCGCGGTGGATCTCCTCACCTGCGCGATCTGCGAGTTCGGTTTCTACGACTGGCTGTCTTCTCGAAATGCGACGCTGGAGGAAATATTGACTCATTTCCAGTGGGCCGAGCGCCCGGCGGACGTGTTGCTGTCGCTGAGCCAGGCGATTGGACTTGTCATTGCAGAAACCAAAAGCGGAGTGACTCGCTATTCAGCTACCGCCCTGGCCCGGGAACACCTTGCCGAAGGCTCTCCCTGGAACCTCCGTCCCTATTATCAATCGATGAAGGACCGACCAGTGGCTCGGGATTTCGTCCGGGTCCTCAAAACAGGCCGCCCCGCCCAATGGAGTGGCCATGAAGGGGCCGAGGAGGACTGGCATGGGGCGATGTTAAGCTCGGATTTTGCCCGGGATTTCACGGCCGCGATGGATTGCCGGGGCGTTTTTCTGGGCAAATCCCTGGCAGATTGCCTGAAGCGCGAGGGTTTCCTTTCCCAAATGCACCGGGTTCTGGATATTGGCGCTGGTTCCGGGGTTTATGCGTGCGCCTTGGCGGCCAATGCGCCCGGATTGAAAGCCGTCGTCCTGGAGCAGGCCCCGGTCGATGGGATTGCAATGGCTCGCATCGCGGAGCGAGGGCTGGCGGCCCAAGTCACCGTCCATTCGGCGGATATGTTCGAGGATCCCTATCCGACGGATTGCGACACCCATCTGTTTTCCAACGTCATGCATGACTGGGACAAGCCCGATATCCGTCGACTGCTGGAGCGGTCGTTCGCCGCCTTGCCGCGGGGCGGGAGGATTTTGGTGCATGAAGTCTTCCTGAACGAAACCAAAAGCGGTCCCCGGTCGGCAGTGGAATATTCCTGTATTCTGGTGCATTCGACCCGGGGACGGTGCTACGGGCATGGGGAAATGGCGGATTTGCTGATTGAAACCGGTTTTGTGGCACCACAGTATTTTGAAACGGCCGGAGACCGCGGAGTCGTGGTTGGCCGGAAGCACTGAAGGCAAAAGTCCGGCTTCTCAGGCTGTCCCAGGGATTCGAAAATGGGTCATCGGTTGCGGTTTCCGGTTCCCTGATTAGGGTGCCATGGAGAATGGCGCGCATTTCAGAAGAAACCAAGCAGCGGGTGATCGAGGCGAATGACATCGTCGAGATCATCGGGGGCTATTTCCCCTTGAAGCGGGCCGGGACGAATTTCCGTGCCCTCTGTCCTTTCCATAATGAGAAGTCCCCGAGCTTCAATGTGAACCCCATGCGCGGCATTTACCACTGCTTCGGTTGCCATGCCGGGGGGGATGTCATCAAGTTCGTCATGGAATATGAGCATCTTTCCTTTACCGATGCCGTGAAAAAGCTCGCCGAACGGGCGGGAATCGCCATCGAGGAAGCGGCCTTCGATCCCGATGAGGATCGCAAGCGCCGAATGCGCTCGAACCTGCTCGCGTTGCAACGCAAAGCAGCCGAGTGGTTTGCCCACCGTCTTTTCCGCAACGCGGATGCCGAAATCGCCCGGGACTATTTGAAAAACCGGGGCCTTAACGGAGAAATCGCGAAGCGCTGGGGCATCGGGTATGCCCCGGAGTCTTCCCGGGATTTTCTCAACTGGGCCCGTCAGGAACAATACTCGGCGCGTCTTTTAGTGGATTCCGGCCTGGCGGCTTGGAGTGATGCGGACCGGCCGGAACGAGGGGTTTATGCACGTTTCAGGAAACGGTTGATGTTCCCCATCGCCAATGATTACGGAGAAATCATCGCCTTCAGCGGCCGCATTCTGGATCCGGCCCAGCAGGGAGGGAAATATGTGAATTCACCGGAAACCCCCGTTTTCACAAAATCCAAAACCTTTTTCGGTTTGGATAAAACCAAACGATCCATCCTCCACGAAGGCCGCGTCCTGCTCTGCGAAGGGCAAATGGACCTCATCACTTGCTTTGAAGCCGGGGTCCAAAACATGGTGGCCCCCCTCGGAACTGCTTTTACGGAAGACCATGCGCGTCTTTTGAAAAGACTGACGGAAGAAGCTGTGCTAGTCTTCGACTCCGACACCGCCGGACAAAAAGCAGCGGTCCGGACCTTCGAATTGCTGGCCTCCGCCGGCATTTTGGTCCGCATCGCGGAACTGCCTCCGGGGGAAGATCCCGACTCGCTCGTCAGAAAGGCCGGTCCGGAAGCTCTCCGGGAATTGGTCGCCAACGCTCCCGAGTTTTTTGATTTCCAAATCGATCAACGTTCACGAACCGTGGATCTGACATCCCTCCGCGAGCGCCACCAATTTGCCAAAGACCTTTCCGCGCTGGTCGCCCGGGTGAAAGAAAAAATGCTTCAGGATTCCCTCATTTTGAGAGTTTCCACACGGCTCGGGGTCGCCGAAACGGAAATCCGGCAACATGTTGCCGAAACCAAACGAGGGCTCGATCGGTCCGACAAAGCAACGGCGCGCCGTGACAAAGCCCTCACCAAAGACGATGGGACCCGGAACTCCGCCACCGTCTCCAATGCAAGACCTGTGACCATTCGAAACCGGACCATCAGGTATCTTTGCCAGATTCTGCTGACCGATGCGGCGGCGCGCGACAGGTTGTGCTCCCGACCGCCACCGGACTTTCTGGAACAAGTCCCTGAAACAGAGTTGCTCGTAAAATTATGGCAGGCCCGGATCAATCCCGCTCTGGCATCCAGTGTCCCGGCGTTTCTCTCCACTCTGGACGACAACGAAAGAAGCAGTCTCACTTTGCTCCTGAGTCAGGAGTTGCCGGAGGGAGCCGGAGACGAAGCTGAACTGATGCTGGCAGACCTGGGTCGAGAGGCCTTGCAGAACCGGAAACGAGAACTGACGGCGCGCCTCAAAGATCCTGCCATTTCCCAAATTGAGGCCCAGCGCTTGACCAAAGAACTTCTTGACCTCCAGAACCGGCTGAGGCATGTTCCTCCGGCTTCCTAGCACGGCTGCGGTCTGTTGCGACACCCGTTGTTTCGTTCTTCCCCCGGTCGCGTCTTTTCCGCTTCCCTATGGTATCATCGTCAGGCATTCCCGAAGACACCCTCCTTGCCACCAAGGAAGACCCGCTAAACGGTTCCGCGGAGTTTGGCGCCCCCAAAGATACCAAGCGCCGCCGGCGGAAAACCAATGCCCCGAGAGACCTTCGGGCCCCGTCTGACGCGGAATCCACGTTCGAAGTTCCGGGCCTTTCTGCCGCGATCAAAGAACTCATCGATCTCTCAAAGGAGCAGGGCTTTGTCACCTATGATGACCTGAGCGAAGTCCTCGGAGACGAGGCTCTCAACCCGGCAACGGCGGACGAAGTCATCCAGCGATTGTTGGCGGTTGAAGTGGAGGTGATCGAGTCCGCGCCTGAAGATGCTCCGGCAGCCATCACGCAAGTGTCGGAAGCTGCCATCGAACGGGCAATGGCGCCGGTCGATGACGAAGAAGTCAGCAAGCTGGACATTCTCGATGATCCGGTCCGGATTTATCTCAAGCAGATGGGGCGCGTCCCCCTTTTGACACGGGAGCAGGAAGTCACCATTTCCAAACGCATTGAGAAGTCGGAAACTTCGGTGGAAAAGCTTTTCAGCCGGTTCCGCTTTGTGGCAGAAACCTATTTGAATTTGGTGCGGGGCCTGATTGACGGCAGTGAGAGGTTTGACCGGATCATTGCCGACCGCAAAGTGGAGAACCGGAACCGTTTCATCAAGAATCTGGGAAAACTTTGTGACAATGTCGCCGATCAATGCGGCGTCGTGGATGAAGTCATTGCCGCCCGCGTAGTCGGCCAGACGTCTTCCTCCCCAGGCAGCGAAACCTTGGAAAAAGCCTTTACCGCACTGCACAAGACCTACCTGAAACTGGCTTTCAAAACCCATATCGCCGATGATCTCGTGCAGGTTTGCGACGAATACGCCACCAAAGCCACCCAAGCAGATGGCAACCGGATTTCAGACGAAGAATTCCTCGCTGAAGTTTGGATGACTCCGGCGGAGTATCTTTCCGCCTATGCGGAATTGAAGAATCGCACCGCGGACTCTCGCAAGGCCAAAGAAGAAATGGTCGAAGCCAACCTGCGGCTGGTCATCTCTATTGCCAAAAAATACACCAATCGCGGGCTCTCTTTTCTCGATTTGATTCAAGAAGGAAATATGGGCCTGATGAAGGCCGTCGAGAAATTCGAATACCGCAGAGGCTACAAATTCTCCACCTACGCCACTTGGTGGATCCGTCAGGCCATCACCCGCTCCATTGCCGACCAGGCCCGGACCATCCGGATTCCGGTCCACATGGTGGAGACCATCAACAAGTTGCTCCGCGTGCAAAAGCAGTTGGTGCAGGAATTCGGGCACGATCCCACCCCGGAAGAAATCGCCGAGGAACTGCACCTTCCGGCGGAACGCGTCCGCTCCATGCTCAAAATGGCGCAGCAACCGGTTTCACTACAAGCCCCGGTGGGCGAAGGCGCCGAAACCTTGTTCGGTGATTTCATCGAGGACAAAGACGCGGAAGATCCCAGCGATGTGACTTCCATGAATCTGCTGAAGGACAAAATCCGCCATGTCCTTGATACCCTGAATGAGAGGGAGCGCGCCGTTCTCGAACAGCGCTTCGGTCTGGTGGATGGGTGCAGCAGGACCCTGGAGGAAGTCGGCCGGGAGTTCTGTGTGACCCGCGAACGGATCCGCCAAATCGAAGCCAAAGCCTTGCGAAAAATGCGGCATCCCACACGGATCCGACATTTGGAAGGATTTATCGACTCTCCCCAGACCTGAAGTTCCCAGGTTCGGTCTTTTTTTGCAACCCGGGCTTCACTCTGGTGTTTCAATTCCTGAGCACCAAATTTTTCACCATGGAAACGCCAGAACATCAGGATCCAACTTGGCAATTGTTGCTGAAAGCACGGAGAGTCAAACCCTCGCCGATGTTCTCCCGCAACATCTTGCGGGAGATTCGCGGAATGTCGCAGGAGCGCTCTGGCTGGGCCGAATTCTGGCAGAAGTTCTTTCACCGCCCACTCCCTTTGCTGGGCGCCGGGGCAGCCTTGGCGGCACTCACGGCGGCATTATTGTTGGTGCCTGCTTTCAACCAACCAGTGGATCAGGGCGTTGCCGTGGGAAATTCCCGTCCAGAAGCCACCATTTCCGATTTTTCCATCGTGGAGGAAGTGCATTCTGTCGAATATCTCGGAGCGCTCATGGCTGTGACCGATCCGTCCCAATTGGATGACAAGGCCTTTGCCGATCTTCTTTATTGAACGGCTGACGTCCTCGTTTTTTCGTTTGGCGACGAACTAAGTTTCGCCAAAGGCCGGGTCTGGAGTTAGATTGGGGCTTCCCAGTGATCCGACATTCTGAATTTCATCGTACCGAGCGAATCGGATGGTTGCGCGCCTCTGTGTTGGGAGCCAACGATGGGATCGTTTCCACAGCCAGTCTCCTCGTGGGAGTGGCCGCAGCTGAGGCAAGCCGGGGCAGCATCATGGTCGCGGGCGTGGCGGGATTGGTGGCTGGGGCGATGTCGATGGCCGCTGGGGAATACGTGTCAGTCAGTTCCCAGGCTGACACGGAACGTGCCGATTTGGCCAAAGAAAGGCGGGAGCTGGCCACGACTCCCGAAGCCGAGTTCGAAGAATTGACCCAAATTTATATCCAACGCGGATTGGATGCGGCCTTGGCGAAACAAGTCGCGCGACAATTGACAGAGCACGACGCCCTGGGGGCTCACGCCCGGGACGAACTGGGGATTTCCGAAGCCTTGAGTGCCCGGCCGGTTCAAGCCGCCGTGGCTTCGGCGTCGACCTTCGCGGTGGGTGCCGCGCTCCCCCTGCTGGCCGCTTTTATCTGTCCTGAAAACCAGATTGTTCCAATCGTTTCCGTGACTTCCCTGGGATTTCTCGCCCTTTTGGGAGGCATCTCTGCCGGAACCGGGGGCGCTCCGATCCTCAGGGCAGTGGTTCGGGTCACCTTTTGGGGAGCTCTGGCGATGGCTGCCACTGCCGGCATCGGTGCTCTATTTGGAGTGTCCGCTTGAGTTGGCGAGGAAGGGCAGCCGACAATTCCATCGAGAAAAGGTCAATCTTCAGTCATGCAGCGCCAGAATCCCATTCAATTTCTTCGACGCATCACGTTTGTCGAGGCGGTTTCCTTTTTGGTTTTGCTCTTCATTGCCATGCCTCTCAAATATCTGGCCGCCCAGCCCATGGCGGTCCGATATGTCGGGTGGTGCCACGGAATCCTCTTCATCCTTTTCTGTGGAGCTCTTTTGCGAGCCCACTTGGCTGCCAAGTGGCCTCTGGCATGGACGGCGGGCCTGTTCATCGCCGGGTTGCTCCCGTTCGTCCCTTTCTTTTTGGACCACCGTCTTCGCAAGTGGGAGAGTGAGTTCGATTCAGGGGTCGGCTGATCCCTCCAAGCCCTGCTCTTCCCCCAATCACGGGATGGAAGTTGGCGCATTCCACGGTTGCGCAGAGCGGCTTTTGGAGATAAATGGCAGGCTGACGATTTTTTTAGAATTCCTATGATGAGAAGACCTCCCCTCACCGCTGCCGCGCTTTTTTTCTTCGCTTGTGCCCTGCCTGTCGGACTCCGGGCTCAAGCATCCGCCCCGGCCATTGAACAAGTGGACTTCCTGCGGGATGTGAAACCCATCCTGGAATCGGGATGTGTGCACTGCCATGGCCCCAAAGAACAAGAAGGTGATTTCAGAATTGATTCCAAAGCTGACGCCTTCAAGGGCAACGAAAACGGTCCAGGCGTGACCCCGGGAAAGCCTGACGAAAGTGCGATTTACACGACCATCATCCTGCCACCGGATGATGATCTGGTGATGCCGCCCAAGAAAGGCAAGCAGTTGTCAAAGCTCCAGACCGAAGTCATCAAGAAGTGGATCGCCGACGGAGCCAATTGGCCCGATGGCGTCGTTTTGGTGGACACCCCCCGGGTCTTTTTCATGGACCATGTGCTTCCGCTCCTCAAACGAGGAGGACCTTTCAATCCCAGCGAGATGGACACCCTGCGGCGGTGGACCGCCCAAGGAGCGGTATGGCCGGATGGATTTGTTCTTTCCGGTGGAGGCGATGAAGGCCCCAAAGATGATATCGACCTGATCAAAAAAGTCCGGGAGCTCATTGAAAAAACGAGCACTGAGAAATCAGAATCGGATATGAAACCTTACACCGGCACCATCTCCAAAACCGGAGTCAATTATGAAATGGTGGTCATCCCCGGTGGCGAGTTCACCATGGGCAGCCCGGAAACTGAAAAAGGTCACAAACCGGACGAATCCCCACAGTTTAAGGCCAAAATAGACCCTTTCTGGATGGGAAAATTCGAAGTGACCTGGGACATGTATGAGCCCTTCATGATCACTGATGTGCCGCGGAACAAGGACGGATCACCGCAAAAAATCAACGCCGAAGGCGATCCGGTCAGTATCGTCTCCAGCCCCACGACCCCTTACACAGAAATGAGCTTCGGGATGGGCACCACCGGTTATCCCGCCATTTCGATGACGGAGCATGCCGCCCTAAAGTTTTGTGAATGGCTTAGCGCACAAACTGGACATTATTACCGGCTGCCCACGGAAGCCGAGTGGGAATACGCTTGCCGCGCCGGCACCACCACGGCCTACTCCTTTGGAGACGATGCCTCCAAGCTCGGGGAATATGCGGTGTTCAATGCCGATGCCTACGCCAAGGTGGGAACGAAAAAACCGAATCCATGGGGACTTTACGACATGCACGGCAATGTGTTGGAATGGTGCCTCGATCAATACGGCCCCGATGCCTACAAAACCAGAGCCTCCGGCAAAACCGAGTTGAACCCTTTCAACAAGCCTAAGACCATTTATCCCAGGGTTGCCCGTGGAGGGTCCTGGTATGATCTCCCTGAAGACTGCCGCAGCGCCACCCGGATCTTCTCTGACGAAGCCTGGAAGCAAACCGATCCTCAACTCCCCAAGTCGATCTGGTATCACACCGATGCGCAGTGGCTGGGATTCCGCCTGGTGCGACCTCTGAAAGTTCCCACGGCTGTTGAAATGCATGAAATCTGGAATCTGGGTGTCAAAAACGACGGAGGAGGCGCTCCGGCAGCCGCCTCACCGGCGCCCGGAATCGAGGAGGAAGCCAAGTAGTTCTCGTCCCTATCCTGATTGAGATGCAGAATCTCCCTTTCAAGGCGGCTCTCCGGAGCCGCCTTTTTTTGTTTGGAATCACCTTGCTCGAGGCCCTCCCGAATTTGATCGCCGGGGAAAAGCCTTCCCTCCTCACCTTTCAAGAGCCGCACATGGGGACACAGTTCACCGTGCGCATTTCCTGCCCATCAGAACAAACGGCGGCGGCGCAGGAGGCCGCAAAAGCCGCCTATCACGAAATCAAGCACCTGGATCAGATCTGCTCCGACTATATCTCTGACAGTGAATTGATCAAATTCCTCGAAACCCCGGTCGGCCAGCCCACCGCCGTGTCGCAGCCATTGTTTGACCTTTTTGAGCGCTCCCGCCACTTCTCGGAACTTACAGATGGAGCTTTCGACATCACCATCGGCCCAATGATCCGACAATGGCGCCTGACCCGCCAACATCACCGCCTTCCGACTCCGCAGCAAATCCAGGAAGCGCGGGCGAAAAGTGGATGGCGTTTGCTGGCATTGGACTCGTCAGCCCATACCGCCACACTGACCAAGGCCGGGATGCGGATCAGCCTGGGAGGCATTGCCAAAGGGTTCGCCGCAGACAAGGCATTATCGATCCTCCGAACGCATGGATTTCCCCGATCTCTTGTGGCGGCGAGCGGGGATATCGCCGCCGGGGAAGCCCCGTGGGGAGAACTTGCTTGGCGAATTGGAATCCAATCGCTGGACGTCTTCCTCATTGGATCGGACGATGGGGCAAGACCGCTGACTGAAGTGATCAGCCTTCACAATGCGGCGGTATCCACATCTGGAGACACCCGACAAGCCATCGAAATCGACGGGATCCGTTATTCCCACATCATTGATCCGCAAAGCGGATTAGGATTGACCGAGCGGATCGGGGTCACGGTCCGGGGACCAGATGCCACGACCACCGATGCACTGGCCACAGCGATTTCGGTAATGGGCTTGGAGAAAGGACTCCGGTTTCTTGAATCCCGCCGAGAGCTTGAAGGCTTGATCATTTCTGCCAATGGCGCTAGCCACCCTTCCACAGGGTGGGAGGATGCGAAAAATCCGGTTGCCTCCCCCGGAGCAAAGCCTTAAAAACTGGTTTGCTTTCGACATCAACCCCCTTTCACATTTGTCATTTATGAGCCAACGGAAAATTCGCATGGGCATGGTCGGCGGCGGCCGCGGCGCTTTTATCGGAGCGGTCCACCGCATTGCCGCCTCCATTGATCAACAGATCGATCTGGTCTGCGGTGCGTTCAGCTCCACTCCGGAAAACTCCAAGGCCTCCGGACGCGATTTTTTCCTACCTCACTCCCGTTGTTACGGCACCTTTCAGGAAATGATGGCCGCAGAAGCGACTCTGCCCGCGGAACAACGCATGGATTTTGTTTCCATTGTAACTCCCAATCACGTTCACTTTCCTCCCGCCAAGCTGGCACTGGAAAGCGGTTTTCATGTCCTTAGCGACA
The DNA here is from genome assembly GCA_024233005.1 of Akkermansiaceae bacterium. Taxonomy (GTDB): domain Bacteria; phylum Verrucomicrobiota; class Verrucomicrobiia; order Verrucomicrobiales; family DEV007; genus JACKQE01. Next base: position 29,159 of record JACKQE010000016.1, read on the forward strand.
AACCCGCCACCTTTGACATCGGCGAGGCCAAGGCCCTGCAACAAATCATTGCCTCCACCGGTAAACTCTATGGCCTGACCCACAACTACACGGGCTACCCAATGGTGAAACAGGCTCGGGACCTGGTCAAAACCGGCGAAATTGGTGAAATCAGGAAAGTCATTGTGGAGTATCCGCAGGGCTGGCTGGCCACCCGATTGGAGGCCGAAGGCGCCAAACAGGCTGAATGGAGAACGGACCCCAAACGTTCCGGGGCGGCAGGATGCATGGGGGATATCGGCACACATGCCGAAAATCTGGCCGAGTACATCACCGGACTGGAAATCAGCGAGCTTCTCGCCGATCTGACCATTTTTGTGCCGGGTCGCCAGCTTGACGATGATGGCAATGTCCTGCTCCGCTTCACCAATGGAGCCAAAGGGGTGCTCCACGCGAGCCAGATTTCCGTCGGCACCGAAAACAACCTCAATATCCGCATCTACGGCACCACCGGCGGCTTGGAATGGCACCAGATTGAGCCCAACACTTTGAAAGTTCATCGGGCCGGAAAACCGACCGAACTGTGGCGGACAGGCAATGGCTATGTTGGGGAGAATGCGGCCTACAACAGTCGCACTCCCTTTGGACATCCCGAAGGCTACCTTGAAGCGTTCGCCAACATTTATCGGAACTTCGCGAACCACATTCGGGCCGTTGAAGCGGGAGAAACGCCAGACGAGAAAGTCACGGATTATCCCAAAATCGTAGATGGCATCCGTGGCATGGCCTTCATTGATGCCGTGGTAAAATCGAGCGCCGCAGGTTCTGTCTGGACCCGCTTGGAAGCCTGACGCCCCTACTTTCCGCTTTTACTGCGGAGCCCGCAACGTGACGCTGTCGATGGAAACCCGACAGCGCACGAACGCCACGCTGGAGGAAGCTGGTTCCCGGATCAGAAAACTCGCCTCACTCCATTGCATGGGAGCGACCGTGGAATCAATACTCGATTCGAAAGGTTTGAGCGCATCATTCCACTGGGAAATCCGGGTCGAAAACAACTCGGGTCGCTCATCCGCGTTCTGTTGCGGGGGAGTTGGGCCGTATTCACCCTTGAGTCGGATTTTATTGATTACAAATCCATAGGGATTACCGATCAGAAGGGACACCTTGGTCATTTCACCCAACTTTTCGACGCTTTTGACGTTGGCGAGGAGCGCGCCATAGTCCGTCTGGAGAATGGACGCCGAATTTGCCCGCAGATTGATCGGGGAAATTTTGGATTCACCGGCCACATTGATGAGGTGGGCCCGGCGGATCTTCATGCCGGTGCGAATGAGGGACAACTTCTCCCGGGATTCGGCATTGAGACGCAAGTCCAGCCGAGTCCAGGAACTCGGTGGCAAATCCTGCAGATAGGTCTGTTCAAAAGGGGTCAGAGTGCGCTGCCATTCATCAAGGCGTTTGCTGAAATCCTCATAAGCTTCCCCAGCCGCAAGCTTGGGAGCCGTGGTCCCAAAATCCCCTTTCAAGATGAATTCCTGAACCGTGATCCCCATGGGATTGCCAATACTGAGGTGTGCCACAAAGCCGCCCAACTGAAAATCGCGATCAAGTGAATCGAGCCGGATCAGGAGCACGCCATGTTCCGTCCGGATCGTGTAATGCCCTTTGAAATCCGGCGACAAATAGGCCAACGATTCCTGATCCCGCTGCATCCGCACCAGCTCGGCGAGACCTTGTTCGATGCGCTGAAACCGATCCGATTGGCCCTGGTTGGCATCACTGGCTTGCTTCAGCGCTTCGGTGGTTTTTTCTTCGACGCTATCGAGACGGGCCACCAAGTTGCGGCTGGAACCAACGGTTTCAGAAAGTTCCTGCTCGGTCTTGTCCTCCAGGACTTTGATTTGTCGTTCCAACTCCCCCACCCTGCGATCCATCAAAGCCCGTTCCAACTTTGCATTGTCACACCCGGCCGATGCCACCAGTAAGAGTCCCAGCACCAAACGGTTCAGCAAAATACTTCGGGGGGGAATCATGAATGTGGAATTCTAAAGGAAATGCATCCCCCGCACAAGCCCCAATCCCCTGAGACATTCAGACCCGGGATTAATCGAGCTAGAGCGCACCCCCCTTCCGGCGCGATCACGACGCCGTCAGGATCCATTGAAACTTGCACCGAGCCACCGACGGGGCTAGCAATGGCCTCATGAAGTTTCGTCCCCTCAGCCTTTCACTTCTCTCCATGGTCATGACCGCCGTGCCTCTCCCAGGAGCCGAGATCATTCCGCTTTGGCCTGGCGCGGTTCCCGGCGAATCCAAGCCACTGGAAAACCCAGAATCCCTGGATGTTTCAGGAAAAGATGGCATAGCCCGCATGTCCAACGTTTCCTTGCCCGGCATGGAGTGGTATCCAGCGCCCAAGGAGACCAACACCGGCACCGCGATCATCGTATGTCCCGGCGGAGGCTACAACATTCTCGCCTACGAGCATGAGGGAAGCAAAGTCTGCGAATGGCTCAATTCCATCGGCGTCAACGCTGTGCTCCTGAAGTACCGAGTCCCTCGCCGCGCCAATTTGCCCAAACAGGCCGCACCTCTTCAGGATGCCCAGCGTGCCATTTGCCTGACCAGAAGCCGCGCTGCGCAGTGGGGCATCCATCCGAATCGTCTTGGGATTCTGGGTTTCTCGGCTGGGGGCCACCTCGCAACCTGTGCCATGACCCATCAAGGCGAGCTCACTTATCCGAAAGTCGATGCTGCGGATGATGCGATTTTCCGTCCCGATTTTGGTATCCTCGTCTACCCGGCCTATCTGCAGGATGACCAGAACAAAGATGCACTCTCCAATGAAATCACCGTGACGAAAGACACCCCTCCGGCATTCATCGTGGTGGCACACGACGATCGCACCTTTGTGGAGGGTAGCGCCTTGCTCTATTTGGCCTTGCGACGAAACAACGTTCCCGCCGAACTGCACGTGTTCTCCGAAGGCGGCCATGGGTTCGGCATGAAACCGACCACCAAAATGGTTTCAACCTGGACCAACAGGGCTGCCGATTGGCTGCAAGCTTCCGGACTGCTGAAATAATGATTCCACCGCACCCCCATGATTGCCATCACCGTCTTTTTGGAAGCCCATCCCGAACACGCCGACGCGCTGCTCGCTGAAATCGTTGAAAACGCAGGGCATTCGCGCAAAGAGCCCGGATGCCGGAAGTGGGAGTATTCCCGTCACTTGCAGGATCCTTTGAAGTTTTGCCTCTACGAAGTCTACGACGACGTGGCCGCAATGGAATCCCATTTGGTCTCACCCCACGTCAAACGCTGGATGGAAGAGGCTCCTAAATATTTCGCGACCAAGACGGCCGGAAGGTTCGACATCATCGGGCTGGATGCGCGCTGAGGACTTGTCTGCGAAAACAAACCAGCCAGTCTTCGGTCTCCAGCCCGTCCTCTTGGACAGTGCCTTCGACCTTCGACTGGCTGGTTGCTCTCTAATCTCCTGATTTTCTGAACGCACCAACTCTCTCAGGAGGGGAAATGGGATCCTTCAGCGTCACTTGATCCGAATGGCAAGGATGTCATGGCGCCCTTCCCGGTAAATTTGGAGGAGCAGGACGTCTCCTTGGAAGGCTTCTTTGATTTTCTTGACCTCGGCAACGGATTTGACATCCTGCTGATCCACTTGGGTGATTAACAATCCCGTCTGCAACCCGGCCTCAGCAGCCTTGGAATTGGTATCCACGGATTCGACGACCACTCCTTGGATGCCTTCTTCCACACCAAGAGCCTCGCGCATTTGGGCATCGAGATCACGAATGCGGACGCCTTCGATGAACTCATTGCCTTTCTCTTGCTTTTGGCTCTTTTTGCCATCTCCCCGCTTTACTTCACCGGACTGGGCAAGCTGACTGTCCTGAAGATCGCCTAGGGTGACTTCCACTTTTTCAGATTTGCCGCGGCGGATCACCTCGAAAACCATTTTGGTTCCGGGTTTCGTGTTGCTGACATCAAGCCTGAGTTCCGCCATGCTGGTCGCCGGCTTGTTGTTGGCCGAAACCACCAAATCACCGGCTTTCAGGCCTGCTTTTTCGGCAGGCGAGTCTGGACTGACTTCTGCGATGATCACACCGCTCTTCCCATCGAGTCCCAGGGCCGAAGCCATGTCGCTATCGACATCCTTTAGAAAAACGCCCAAGAATCCCCGGTGAACCGTGCCACCTCCCTCCAGCAGTCGCTCGACAATACTCAACGCCATACCCGAGGGAATGGCAAATCCAATGCCGATGCTGCCTCCACCGACGCCAGATTGGATGGCGGTGTTAATACCAACCAAACGACCGGCGGCATCAATCAAAGCTCCTCCCGAGTTGCCCCGGTTGATCGGGGCGTCGGTTTGGATAAAGTTTTCATATCCACCGTCAGTGATGTTCAAATTCTTACGTCCCAAGGCACTCACGATGCCCTGGGTCACCGTTTGGTCGAGACCAAATGGACTGCCCACAGCAAGCACGACATCCCCAACACGAAGGGCGGAACTGTCTCCAATGACGATGGGCTTGAGATTCGGAGCATCGATCTTGATGATTGCCACATCGCTTTTGGGATCGGCCCCGATCAGTTTGGCTTTGTATTCCTTGCTGTCGCCGGGAAATTTCACCTGAATTTCGTCCATTTCGCCGACCACATGGTTGTTGGTGAGAATGTAGCCATCTTTCGAAATGATGACCCCTGAGCCAAGTCCTTGCTCCTTGTGGGGGGGCATTTGGTAGCCCTCAGGAACTTCAAAAAAGCGGCGGAACATCGGATCCCGGAACATTTCGGGTGTTTTGACCTCCACTTGCTTAGAGGAAAACACTGTGACCACAGCGGGCATAGCCTTATCAAGGGCATCCGCGTAGGTGGACACAACGCCCGGGGCGGCTTTGACAGGGCCATTTTCGATGGTAATCGACTTTTTGAGGTCTTCGAATTTCACATCCTGCCCCTTTAAAGCAAGGCAGGACATGGCCACGACAGCACTGAGGCTGAGAGCGGGCAAAGTGATTCGCAACTGCGAACGGGAGGTATTGAAGTGCATGGTAGGGAGTTTCGGATCAGGTTGTCTTGGCAGTGATGTTTCCGCGGCCTCGCAGGCTTTGGATTTCATGTTCTATTGAATGAGCGTCACCCCGGGCCTGCTTTGTCGGATTTTTTCAGGAATTATCAAAGAAATCAGACATCGCCATTCCATAGGTGGAAAATTGTCGAATTCAGGGCACCATGAACGCATGGAATCCATCATTTCGGATGAGCGTCGGGAAACTCAGGAATTGAGTCCGGACGAGTTCCGGCGCTACGCTCGTCACATCACCATACCCGAAGTGGGCTTGGAAGGGCAAAAACGACTCAAAGCTGCCAGCATCCTCTGCATTGGCGCTGGAGGATTGGGATCTCCCATCGCCATGTATCTGGCCGCAGCGGGTGTGGGGAGAATCGGTCTGGTGGACTTCGACACCGTCGATTACACCAATCTGCAACGCCAAATTCTTCACGGCACCACTGATGTGGGGCGTTTGAAGTTAGACTCCGCATCGGAGACCCTGCAGCGGATCAATCCCGAAGTGGTGGTCGATCTGTACCCTGAAAGGTTTACCGCTCACAATGCCAAGGCCTTGGCCACGGGATATGACATCCTCATTGACGGAACCGACAATTTTCCAACCCGGTATCTCACCAACGATGTGGCTTTCCTGATGGGCAAACCCAACGTCTACGGCGCCATTTTCCGGTTTGAGGGGCAGGTTTCGGTCTTCGCCCCCCATCTCGGCAGTCCTTGCTACCGCTGCCTGTTTCCCCAACCTCCCCTGCCCGGTCAGGTTCCCAGTTGTGCCGAAGGGGGGGTCCTGGGTGTTTTACCGGGGATTGTGGGCTGCCTCCAAGCGTCGGAAGCAATCAAGCTGTTGCTCGGGTTGGGTGATCCTCTTTTAGGTCGCTTGGTTCACTTTGATGCCTTGCGTTTCCGATTCAGAGAGATCAAACTCCGCCGTGACCCGGACTGCCCGCTTTGTGGCAAAACCCCCACCATTCTGGAACCGACCGACCTCCCTGATACCTGCGAAGCCAATATGTCCCCTCTCCCGGAAATCTCCGTCCACGATTTGAATTCCTATTTTCAACAAGGCCGACCATTTGTTTTGTTGGATGTTCGGGAACCCAACGAACATGAACTCTGCCGTTTGCCGGGTGCCCGATTGATCCCCCTGGGTGAGCTCCCGAATCGTCTTCAGGAATTGGATCCTGCAGAGGAAATCATCATTCATTGCAAAGCGGGAGGCAGAAGTGCCCGGGCTCTTCAGCTTCTCCTCTCCCATGGCTTCGGAAATGTCTGCCATGTTCAGGGTGGCATCAATGCTTGGTCCAAAGAAATTGATCCCTCCATACCTTTGTATTGAATGAACCTGCCTGAAAGCGTCCTGGCGCTTTTGATCTGCCCGGAAACGCGTTTCCCCTTGAGGATAGGGACGTTTGAAGAGTGCCAATCGCTGCAGAGACGGCATGCTGAGTCTTCAGACGTCTGGGACGAAGCCTTGGTTTGCGATGAAGGCGGACGCGCCTACCCTGTCCGCGACGGCTTCCCGATCCTTCTCAGAGAAGCGTCCGTGAGCTTCGATTCACCGCCTTAAGTGTCGTTTGACGAGATTCTCTTTCGCCCCTATTCTCGCCGCGGAAAGCGGGTCTGCGGGCCGGTGTCGAGTATTTGGCTGAGATTTCGAGAGGATTGCAATGACGTGGGAGATGATATTGGTCTTGATCCTGCTCGCAGGTTGCTTGGTCGCTTTCTCGTTTGAGAAGATCCCGACCGATGCGGTGGCATTGGGAGCATTTTGCCTGCTTCTTTTCACGGGGATTTTGTCGCCCAAGGAAGCCTTTTCCGTTTTTTCGAATGAAGCGCCCCTCACGGTGGCCGCGATGTTCATTTTGAGCCACTTGCTCGTCGCCACGGGAGGAGTCGGAAAACTGGCCGAGATGCTCAGTTGGGTGGCCAAAAAAGGAGTTTCCCCAGCGATCCTGGTCATGATGATTCTGGCGGCATCAGTCTCCGCCTTCATCAACAACACACCAGTAGTGGCCGTTTTCATCCCCGTTATCATGGCCGTGGCCAGGGACCAGGGCATGTCCCCTTCGAAATTCCTCATTCCCCTTTCCTATGCCTCATTGCTTGGCGGGTGCTGCACACTGATTGGCACCTCGACCAACCTCGTGGTGCACGGCGTTGCCGTGGCTGAAGGCCACCCCGGTTTTGGGATGTTTGAATTGGGCAAAGTCGGACTCCCCATTGCCGTGATCGGTATCGCCTACACGGCAATTTTCGCGAAAAGGGTGCTGCCCGACAGAGGCACCGTTTCTTCCATTCTGGCCCCGGAGGAACGGGGAGCGCAAATCTACCAAATCATGATTGATCGGGGCTCCCCGCTCATCGGTCGCCCGGTCCTCGACTTCCTCCGGCAATCGGGAGGCGCCAAACTGCTGGAATTGAGGCGCCAGGCCATGACCATCCGCGCCGAACTCGACGAACAAAGACTGCAACAATATGATCGCCTCACCATCGTGGTGAACCGGGAGAACGTGGTGCGCAATGCCGGCCAGCCCGATTCCTTGAAATTTGGGGAGGCTAGCGATCTCGAACTCGGGATTGAAACCCTGTCGCGAGTCAAAGGCGGTCTCTATGAAGGCGTCGTGACTCCCCAGTCCCCGTTGATCGGTCGGACCTTAAGGGAGTTTCGGTTCCGCCAGCGTCATGGAGGGCTTGTTCTCGCCGTGCACCGCCGGGGGCACAATTTGAAAGGCCGTTTTGCCGACACCCCTCTGCGCGTGGGGGACACCCTGCTTTTGGTGTGCCCGGCCCATGCGGAGGAGCAACTGACCGAGGAAGGGGAATTGGCCTTCAATGAGCCGGAAACCCTGGAAGACAAGCCCAAGCCAAAAGCCTCGTGGCACAGGGCCGCCGTGTGGGCCGCCATTGCTGCCGTGGTCATCGTCTCCACATTTAATTGGGCTCCCATCTCCGGGGCGGCAATAGCGGCCTGCGCGCTGTTGGTATTGGCCCGCATCACCGATGCCAGATCGGCTTACCGGGCCATCGATTGGACCATCGTGATGTTGATTTTCGGAATGCTTGCTCTGGGAGAAGCGTTTTCCAAAACGGGATTGGCCTCTTTGATCGCCAATTCGGCGGTAACCTTTACCATGTCCGCAGTTCCCCAGACCGTGGCGCCCTACGTACTCCTCAGTGCCTTCATTTTCATCACCTTGATCCTTACGGAAGTCATGTCAAACAATGCCACCGCCATTCTAGCGGCCCCTTTGGCCATCAAAACAGCCACGGCGCTGGGCGTGAGCACTCAGCCATTTCTCATTGGAGTCACCCTAGCGGCTTCCCTTGCCTTTGCCTGTCCCATGGGCTACCAAACCCACATGATGGTTTATGGGCCAGGGGGTTACCGATTCCTGGATTTCTTCAAAATAGGAGTGCCGTTGAACCTGATCGCCTGGATCACCGCAAGCCTGCTCATCCCTTACTTTTGGCCGATGCACCCTTAGCAAGCCTATTCCGGCACCGAAGTTCGTCGAGAGCGAAGAGGATTTCCTTCTCATCCATTTCGTGAACTTCCCTTTTGGACCCAATGCGGGGAACAAGGGTGATGGTGAGCCGTCCTCCCAAATGTTCCCGGAATTCCTCCACCCCTTGCAGGACCATGGGTTTGGTTCCGCCCGGAACGGCTGCATCGAGGAAGTCCGACCAAAGTGGGAGCCCAACGGCCTCCAAGACTCCCAGAATGCGGTCTTTGATGGCGGCATCGATCAAGCCAATGCGGGCGGAGTAACATAGATCAAGCGCCATTCCTATGGATACCGCCTCTCCATGGCTGACCGTAAAACCGGAGATTTGCTCGAGCTTGTGTGCGGCCCAATGCCCAAAATCCAAAGGGCGGGCGGATCCTTGCTCAAAGGGGTCTCCGCCCAAAGAAATATGGTCGACATGCAGTTCGGCACTGCGCCGGATCACCCGTTCCAACGCTTCGGTCTCCAATCGGGCCAATTCTGCGGTGTGTCTCTCAATGTAATGGAAAAAATCGCGATCCCGAATCAAAGCCACCTTGATGGCCTCAACAATTCCATCCCGACAGGTGCGGTCTGGAAGCAGCCGCAGAAACTCAAGGTCATTGACCACCGCAAAGGGAACGGCAAAGGTGCCCACCCAGTTTTTCTTGCCGAAATAGTTCACCCCATTTTTCACCCCGACGCCCCCATCTCCCTGACTCAAGGTGGTCGTGGGCATACGGATCAGCCGGATACCTCGGTGAGCCGTGGCAGCTGCAAACCCAACCAAATCCAGAAAGGCCCCTCCACCAATCACCACCACATAGGAGTGACGACACAAGGCGTGAAAATGAAAGGCTTCCCAAAGTTTTTCCACCCGGCTCCAATCATTTTTGCAGGCCTCCCCGCCCGGCAGGCAGAGCGGAGATCCCACCAACTCCATTACGGAAGCGTGAGCGTTGCCATACTCCGTGATTTTCCCGGGCAATCCTGGAGCCATCTCAAGGAGTCCCTGATCGATGCATACCAGAACCCGCCCGGAGCCATCCAATCCGGCTCCTTCAGCGATAAGGTCACGCAGAGCATGATTCGAGGCATCAAAAACTCCGTGAGTGAACACCACACGGTGCTGTTGGGGAATCGCAAATGTCCGCAGAATCATCCGAGTAGGGGGATAGGAATACGAAACACGTTCCAATGCAATTTCCCCGAGGTCAAGCCACTGAAAGGAAGTTAGGGAGGACGCATCAACGTCCCCCAAAAATGTCACACTCCGAATTCAACCGAAGCACGTTCTTTCGCATCCCGGGAGAGTTTGTTGCACACTTCGCCGCAGAGCACCTCCACCAGAGGATCTTGAATGGAGTAATAAACCTGGGCTCCCTGTCTCTCCCGAAGGAGCAGTCCGCCGGCATGAAGAATTCCCAACTGTCGGGAGACATGAGCTTGGGAGACGCCAAGAATCTCCACCAACTGGCCAACACATTGACGCCCACTCTTTAATTCCTGAAGAATGGCGAGTCGGGTCGGCTCAGAAAAAAGGGAAAAGGTTTCCGCCACCCGCTCCAACGCGGCACGATTCAACTTTTTGGATGGATGGATCATTTAATCCTCTTTTAGCTATATCGTGAAGAGTTAACATCGTTTTCTCCTTACGTCCACGTTCGATTTACTCCAAAAGAAAAAAAGGCGTTTCCAGAGGACTGGAAACGCCTTTTGAAAGACCCGGTCGGAGCCGGGGCAACCAACTTAGTTGGCAGCTTCAGTTGGCTCTTTCGCTTGCAACCAGCCGGAGATGCCCGCGGAAAGGTGCTTCACATTGGTGTAGCCAAGTTCTTCAGCGGCTTTGGCAGCAGCAGCATAGGCACTGCAGGTGGGGCCACCGCAATAGGCAACGACCAGTGCCCCCTTATCGGAGGGAAGCAGAGTGGCCAGCTTTTCTTTGTTGGCGCGGAAGTCGATCGCTCCCGGGATATGACCTTTGGAGTAGGAAGCGGAGCCGTTGACATCAATCACGGTCACCTTCTTTTCGGTGATCGCTTTTTTGAGTTCGTCGATGCTGATGTCGGGGTATTCCCCGCCAAAGGAAACAGAGGAGAGAGCCACAAAGGCGCAGGCAGCGATAGCAAGCAGTTTTTTCATCATTAGGGTGTGGGTTGGTAGTTTGACTTGTCCTGAATCGAGAACTTCGACCCGTATCATAACCCGGGCGGCAAAATTCACAAGAGGACGCAATGAAGGGACGTTTAAAACCACAAATCTTTACATCAAACCCTGAAGTTCAAGAAAAAGATGGGTAGAGACGGTGTTCCTGGATATATTGCACCGTGGCAGGAGTCAACCAATCCTGATCCCATTTCCCTTGCCGAATCAAAGTAGCGGACTCTGGTCGATCGAATGGGATCAACTGCCCACGAAATCGATAGTGGGCAACGAGCGGCACATTGTCCCGGGCAAAGACAATAAATTCGAGGTGATCTGCCAGATAATCTGCCCTCGCCCAATTCCCCAAAGAAAGCCATTGATCCCCGCCCATGATCCAGAAAAGTCTCGCTCCCGGATACTCCAGGGCCATTGCTTGAACGGTCTCCCATGAGTAAGAGGGCCCCGGACGCTCCAATTCCAGCTCCGAAACCTCCGCCCAGTGATGAAAACCCTTGTCCCGAAGCGCCAGCCTCAGCATTTCAGACCGGTCTTTGCCGGAAGCCACGGTAGCCCGGCTTTTGAAAGGTGACTGCTGACAGGGAATGAAAACAATCCGATCCAAGTGACAGGTGATCCTGGCAAGGCGCGCCATTTCCAGGTGTCCGCTATGCACGGGATCAAAGGTCCCACCGAACAATCCTATCCGCATTGTCACGAAAACGCCCATATTGGTTGTCACTGCAACTCTTTTTTATGACACCGAGATTGCGTCCTCCTTTTCTTTTGGACTTTTCCGACCAGGGGACTAGGATGATCCCATGAATAATACAATCCTCGCGTTCATCGGTTACCAAGAGATGATGATCATCTTTTTGGTAGTTCTGCTGCTCTTCGGCGCCAAGAAAATCCCCGAGTTGGCTCGGGGGATCGGACGCGGAATGGGCGAATTCAAGAAAGCCAAGTCCGAGTTCGATCGCGAACTTGAGCTGGGTGAATACGAAGCCAAAAAGTCCTACGACAAGCCTGCCGCCCCGGCGCGTCCCGTTTCCACAGAAGTGCAGCCTCCTGCCAAACAGGAAGTTTCCGAAGACTGAAACGTTCCTCCATGAAAGTGGGAACCGTCCCATTGTGCAAAAACTCCCCGTCGGTGTACCGGCGGGGAGTTTTCTTTTGTTTGCTGCTGCTGGGCGCCGGCATCTACCGCAGAGCTCCCGCTCAAACTCCCGACCTTCCTGAACCTCAGGTGAGGTTCATGGCCTACAATCTGAAAAATTACCTGCCCATGAACCGCCGGATAGACGGGGTGGCGGTTCAGGACGCCCCGAAACCAGCAGAGGAAATCGAAGCTGTGGTCAACATGATCGCGGCAGGGAAGCCGGACGTCCTTGGAGTCTGTGAAATCGGTTTGGAGGCCGAAATCAAAGATCTTCAATCCCGACTGAAAAAGGCTGGACTTGATCTGCCGGAGTTTGAATGGGTCAGAGCAGCAAGTGACCAACCGCGAAATCTCGCCTTGCTCAGCCGTTTCCCCATCGTGGCGCGCCATTCAAAAAATGACCTTTCTTACAGAATCGGCGACCGCATCCTGCCTGTCCAACGTGGCATCCTTGATGTGACCGTCGCCCCGACTCCGGAATACCGGCTCCGGCTCGTCGGACTCCATTTGAAGTCCAAGCGGGAGGTACCCGAGGCAGACCAGGCACTGATGAGGCGCAATGAAGCGGATTTGGCGCGCTCACATATTGACACCATTTTTCAGGAGGAACCCGGGGTCAATTTGCTGGTCTACGGAGACTTCAATGACACGCGGAATGAAATGCCGGTCCGCATCCTACGCGGGCGGTATGGGGCCGAGAATTATCTCGACGACATTGATGCCGAGGATCGCAACGGTCATCGATGGACCCACTATTGGGAATTTGCGGATGAGTATGCGCGATTAGACTTCATTTTGATCAGCAAAGGGGCCAAAAAAGAGTTCGGACCGGAGAAAGGCCGCATTATTGACCTCCCGGAGTGGCAAACCGCGAGTGACCATCGTCCGGTGACGATTTCTTTAAGAGCATCTGATGGCCGTTGATGGCAGGAAGGTCACAATCCAACGGCCCGTTTGACCGCCGCTTCCAGTTGTTTGAGCCGGACAGGATCCTCCACTTTCTTTTCCGTTCCAGTATCGACCAAATAAAAGCTGTCTATGGCGGCCCCCGCCTGCGTGGAAATCCTTGCCATCACCACTTCAATTTTCAGTTCACCGATCGCCGTGAAGACATCATAGAGAAGCCCGATACGGTCCTGGGCCTGCAATTCCAAAACCGTGTACAGAGGATTGAAGAAATTCGAGACCACCACCCGCTGAGGAATCTCGATTTCCAAAGCTTCCCGGAACAATGAGGGCCGGTTCGCCTCCTCAATGATCTGGCGAAAATCCTCACAGTCTTCACCGACCCGGAAGGCTTTCTCGACCAAGGCCTCCACCTTGGCGATTTCGCGTTCACTTGTCACCGGTTGGAAATTGGTCGTGCACACCCGGAATATATCCAAAACCAAAGAATCGGACCGGGTGAACAGATCGGCGCTGAGAATATTGATGTTCCGGGCCGCGAAGGCCCCCGCCACTTTTGTGAGCAGGAGATGCCGGTTCCAACAACAGAATTCGGCCAGACTGTATCCTTCATCGGGACGGGCTTCCCAATTCACCACGGGAACGAGAGAGGAGAGGTCGTCTCCGGAAAGGCGCTTAAAAAACCGGTGGAAGAGCTTCACATGCCTTTGGATGCTCGCAGCGCCCCTGAACCGGAAATACCGTGCCGGCATGGTGGCAAAGTGGGCCTCGATTTCTCCTTCATAGGTGGCGGGAAAAGAGCCCAGAATCTTCTCCTTCAGCGTGTCAACCGGTTGATTGGCCTGTTCCGCATAGCCGACCCGATCCTCAAAATACGAGCAGGTGTTCCGGTAGAGTTGCATGACGAGCGACTCTTTCCATGCCGTCCAGGATTCATGGCTGGTTCCTTTGGAGTCCACGTGGGTGAATAAAAGGAGTGATTCCATGTAGCTCCGGCTCCGCATCGCCTTTGCAAAATCCTCGATGGTCGAAGGATCTCCCAGATCTTTCGTTGTGGCGACCCGCCAAAAAATCAGGTGATTGTCGACGAGAAAAATCAGGCGCTTCAACCGGTCACCAGTGATCCGAAGACGACGGGCGACCTTGCTGGCGAGCAGGGCACTGGCATCCTCGTGATGCCTCATGTTTTCCGATCGACCGGCATCATGCATGATCAGGGCAATGTAGAGGATGTAGGGATCCTCAAGGTCCAGGAACAATTGCCGGAAGAAACGTGTTTTGGGATCCTCGGAAAGAACCAGGCCATCCAGTTCATCAATGCAGCGAAGGGTGTGCTCATCCGCAGTGAACTGGTGAAAAAACTCATGCTGCACCAAGTCGGTCAGCTCCCCGAATTCTGGCAGATACCGCCCGAGAAACCCAACCCGGTGCATCAGACGCAACACTCGGGCAACATCCCCCCGGTGTTGAAGAATTTCCTCAAACGTCTCCCGGTTGGCTTTGCTGTAGAGGAACCCCCGGTTCAGGAGAGGCAAACTCCTCCGGAATAGCCTTCTGATCGATGGACTGAACTCCAAATGCCGCTGTTGCATGTGGAGAAAGATCCGCATCATGCGCTTCGAATCTTCATTGAAAATGTCATCTGAATCGGGGTAGATGAGGCCATTTTTGGAATAAAAGCCGTCGAAATGTTCGACCCGTTTCTTGCGGCGGGCGAGGAAGCCGATGAAACGACTGGGCTTGTCGGCCTCAAGGTCCAGCTCGAAATTTTCCATCAACGAAGTGCTATATTGGTAAAGCCTCCGGGTGTGACCATAATAGTCCCGCATGAACGCCTCAATTCGCCGGATTTTCGTTTTTTGAGGATAGTTCAAGTCTTCCGCCACCTGGCCTTGGAGCCTCAGAGTAAGGATGTCGCCCTGTTTTTTTTGCAGGTAATGCAACGAATTGCGGACCCGCATGAGAAACTCGTATGCATTCTCCATGGCTTTGACCGAACTAAGGCCAAGCAATTTTTCGGTCACCACCGCGTTGAGATCCCTCGTCCTCCGCAACACCCAGAGGATCCAGATGATGTTGTGAAAGTCACGAAGACCTCCACAGCCTTCCTTCACATTGGGTTCCTGCAAATGCACCGTATGACCAAACTTTTGGTGCCGGGATCGGATATCGCGACTCCGCTCTCCCAAATAATCCTGCTCCCGTCCTTCGACACACCGCTGGAAAAACTGCGATTGGAATTCCTCAAAAATGTCCACATTGCCAGCCACAAACCGGGCATCCAAAAGCGCCGTTTTCGTGGGATGATCTTCATTGGCAAAGGTGAGAGAATCGGAAACCGTGCGGACGGACTGGGAAACTTTGAATCCCACATCCATCATCATATAAAGAAGCGTCTCCACCAGATCCTGAAGAACGGCCGGGGTATCACTGATCTCTTTTCCCACCAAAAACAAGAGATCGATGTCACTGCCCGGATTGAGCACTCCCCGTCCATAGCCTCCACAAGCGACCAGAGCCACCTGCGGCAGCGGAGCGGTGTCCTCTGCGTTCTTCGCCGAAAAGGCCCCCTCCCGGTAGGCCCCCAGCAAATCATTGATCACCACATCGAGCAGCTGGGCCCGCTTTTCGGCGACCTCAACACCACCACCGCCCTGCCGGTGCAGAAGGCGGAGTCGGTGATTCTCCAGCTTGATGAACCGCCGATAGGAAAGCAGAAGCTCTTCGCGGTTTTTTGCCTTTCGGCGAAGGGGAATGAGCTTTTCGGCCGCGTGGGCGATGACTCTCTCAATGTGTGCTTGAGGCATGAAACAGGCTCCTGCCGTGGCTGCGCCAGGAAAGCCGCAAAACTATCACCTGATGACGCAACACGCAATCGCGGAGACCTGCGGGAACGGGTTCCCGCCAGAATGGGGAGCCTGTTACCGCAACCAATTGTCAAGGATGGGCGCGAACCGACTGGCCAGATCGAAGGCAAACCATGCCGCAAGGGCTCCCGCAACCACATCAAGGGTGTAATGGGCACGTAGAACCAGCACAATCAGCCCTTCCCCAAAGGCAACCAGAATGGCCGCCCCTCCCAACCACCATGGGCCAAAGTGACACATCTGGAGTGCTCCCAATACGGCGAGTGCGGTATGGCCCGAAAAAAAGAAATCATTCCCCACCTCATAGGTGACCAACAAGGACGGAAAACCAGGATTCCGCCAAATGATGCCGGGCGGAGGCGGCAACGTGCAACACAACTGGGTGATTTGGCGGAGTGAAAACACAATCAGCATCCCCAAAAATGGGGCAAAACTGCGTCCAAAGATGGAAAAAACCATGAGGGAAAGCCCCAAGGCATCAATACCGAGGGAACTCACAATCAAGGCCCGGTTGGCCGCAGCGGTGTTTTCGTGAAAGAACCGATGCCAACGTCCGGTCCACTCGTGCACCGCGTCACCAATCTCCCGGGCGCCATTCGCCTTTCTGGCGATGAGGTTTTGACTCCAATACCATACCGCCAAGGAGGCTAGCACCAGGAGAAGCCGCAAAATAATTGAGCTCATGGAGGGGAGGCTAATGGGTGCGGCGGATCCGCGGGGAAACTGGGCCTTCGCACCATCCCCAATCCAGCATAAGCGATTCCCATCGCCGGGTAGGATGCTCCTTCTCTCAGATTGACTACCCCTTCCATGTGATGGCCGATGTCTTCAATCAAAGCCTGACCTTGACGACCCGGTGATTGTAACTGTCCGCGATGTAGAGCCAATTGTCGGGCCCCACACAGACACCGTGTGGCCGATTCAGCTCCCCTACCCCGGTGCCTTTTTTGCCAGGGGTTCCTGCGAGAAGCCAGAGTTTGCCAGTTATCGGATCAAATTTCCGAATGGTGTGATTCTCCGCATCCGCGATGTAAACGTTGCCCTGCGAGTCTGTACAGGCATTTTTCGGACCATTCATTTGCGCCTGCAAGGCCTCCCCCCCATCCCCACCTGCTCCTTTGGCACCCGTGACATTGATGACGGTGGTGATTTTCTGGGAACGATCGATTTTGAACAAGGCATTACCTTCCCTCGACACAATGTAAACCGTGCCATCCGGAGCCACCGTCACTGCCCGGGGGCTTGGAACCGGAGTCTCCGTGGCCAGTGCCCCTTGAATCAGCGGTCCCTTTTTTCCGTTGCCGGCCACCAACTGTATTCGCCCCGTTTTTAGATCGACCCTGCGCACTCTGGCATTCTCCAGATCCGCCAAATACAGCTGTGACTCATCCGAAGTCAGATAGCAGGAGTAAATCCCAGAATTGCTGGCGTCAACGGCAGGACCGTCATCGCCCGAGTAACCACGCTGACCGGTTCCCGCAAGGGTTGACACCATTCCAGTTTGTCCATCCACCCGCCGGACCCGCTGGCTCCAAGTCTCTGCCAGGAGCAGATCCCCGTTCCGCAGAACGGCAAGATCGTGCATGCCACTGAACAAGGCTTCTCCCACTTTGCCCCCATCTCCGCCGGACTTGCCGGAACCACGATTGGACTTGAGGTAAGAGCCACCAATAAAGGTCTGTTTTGTTTCCCCTTTGCCCAGCCTGAAGAGGCGGTTTCCCTCTTCAAATTCCACGCCGTAGAGAGTGCCGGTCCCGTCAAAGCCCACTCCAAACACAGTAAAAACCGGCTCCGAGACCGGTGCGCCGAGAAGAATGGTAAAATCCTGGTTGGCAACCGGGATCTGTGCGTGGACAGGTCCCGCCAACCAGGACAAGCCGGCGAGCGTTAGAATCGTAGACTGGATCAGCTTCATGCAGAAAAGCTTTGCCATACTCCCCCGGTGAGGTCAATGCCGCAACCACGCTGCCGCTGCAGCCTTACCGTTTCCAGACCAATCAGAGTTCCAGCACATAGCCCACTCCGTGCACCGTTCGCAGCAGACCGGAGGCCTGTCCGGAATCGCCCAGTTTTTTTCTCAATTGGGCCACGCACTGGTCAAGGGTCCGGGTGGTTCCGAAATAACGGACTCCCCATACCGCATCGAGAATGGCGTCACGGCTTTTGACCTCGCCACGGTGGGCATGCAGGTATTTCAAAAGATCCATCTCTTTGGGCGTCAGCCGTTCCGAGGTGCCATCAGGTTGAAGCACTTCGTAGGTTCTCTCGCTGATCCGGACCGGGCCGATCAAAAATCCAGTCGAAGCCGAAACGTTCTGGGGCGTCTCACTGCCATGCCCGGACCGCCGGAGCAACGCTCTGACCCTGGCGACCAACTCTCGAACCCCAAAAGGTTTGGTGACATAATCGTCGGCACCGGAGTCAAATCCTACCACCTTGTCCATTTCCTGGCCTTTGGCGGTCAACATCAATACCGGAACCCGGCAGCCTTCTTTCCGCAATGCAGAGCAAATCTCATAACCGCTTCTCCCGGGCAGCATCACGTCCAGAATGATCAAATCGGGTTTGGCCTCCCCAATGGCCTGCCCAACCCTGTCCCCCCGGTCGCAGGTTGCAATTGCAAAGCCCTCCGCAGAAAAGACTTCTCCCAATCCAAAGCGGATGCTGGGATCATCTTCAACAATGAGGATTTTGGCAATTTGGGAAAGCTCACTCATGTTTGTTCCTGGTCTTGATTTTCAGCGCAAACCACCGTGTCGGCCAAGGCCGGCAAAGTAAGTAGAAAACAACTGCCTCCTCCATCCCGGGGCCGGTAAATCAAATCTCCCCCATGTGCCCGGGCGATTTGCCGGGCCAGCGTCAATCCCAAACCGGAGCCTTGAATGCCATAGCTCAGGGAATCGTCGATCCGGAAAAACTTTTCAAAAATCTTCTCAGCATGGCGGCGGGGAACCCCCGGTCCTCGATCCTGGACCGCAATTTCAATGGTGCAAGAGGCTTTGCCTTGGGAAACTTCCACCTCCAGTTCGCCTCCTTCAGGTGCATACTTTTCAGCATTGGAGACCAGATTGTCCAGAATCCGGGAGATGGCATCAGGATCCGCCTCCACGCAAGGATAGTCCAAGGAATCGACTCTGCAGGAGACTTTCAAGCCGGCCGCTTCCGCGCGGAACCGGCACGTTTCAATGGTCTGAGAAACCAACCGGCCCAGGTCAAAAATTTCCCTTTGGTAGCGCGCCTCGCCACGCTCCATCCGGGCAAAACTGAGCAGGTTCTCAATCAACCGACCGAGACGTGAAGCCTCCCGTGAGATCACGGCGGCGTAGCCTGTGCGTCGCGAAGGATCCAATTGGCCTGCCTGCCCCAGCATCTCTGAAAACATGCGGATGGAAGTCAGAGGGGTTTTCAGTTCATGACTGACATGACTGACGAAATCGGTTTTTTGGCGAGCGAGTCTCATTTCCCTTCCGATATCACGAAAAATAAAGAGACTCCCCAGCATGATGGCCAGCACCAGTACCGGAGTCAGGACCCAGATGGTCAGTCTTACTAAATGAGCCGTGCGTTGAACCGCAAGTGGATCCAGAAGATACGCTGCGACCTTCCAACCGGGCAGGCTTTCGCCCAATGAAGTCGAAATCAGGGGATTTGACCAGTCGGGAACAAAGCCAACATGAGTGCGCCCCACGACGTCGCCTCCCGCATCGAGGAGCGCCAAAAAAACTTCCGACGCTCTTGGGCCTTCTCCCGCGCGCCGGACAAGTTGTGCCAAATCCTTTCGAAGTTCTGTGACATTGAGTTCCACCCAAAAGAACCGCCCCGGCACTGCGGAATGCTTCCTCCATAGCAGCAAATGCAGACCGTCATCGAGATACCTCCCCACCTGACCTTCCGACCTCGATTCCAGAACGGGGCGGATTCCTTGCGGGGAAATCTCCTTTCCAAGGTTGAACTTTTCCTGTGCGGCTTCCCCTTTGGAGACACTCCAAGTTTCCCGGTCACTGTCGAGAGGTTCCCGCGCTTCGGCCATCTGGCGCTGGGCATACCCCAGTGTTTGCATCTTCCCGGTGGAAAGATTGACACGCCGTTCCGGTTGGGAGGCGCCAACCGGCGCGAACTCCAATGCAGGCGCGAGGAAAAACTCCACATCCGCCCCACCGTTGAACATGCCCATGTTATTAAGAAAGAATTCCTTGAGCCGGGAATCTTTTTCATCCAGTCGGGGAGATTCCCAAGTGCCCGTTTCTGAGATCACGCAGCCCAAAGAAGCCTGGGGCCAGCGGGCCCTCACCAGATCGTCAAACCCTGCCACCAGGGAGTCAGGGCCGTTTTCCTGCAACAGTTGGTCAAAAAGTTGCTGATAATGCCGACGAACTTCAATCATGAATGAATTCACGTCCTGAGCCAAATCATCAGAAGCTCCTTGGTGCAAAAGCATCCGTTGGCGCTGGACAGAATTCTCCTGCTCATGCAATGAACGAACGGCCAGTACCGCCAACAACAGGCTGGGCCCTAGTACGGCTAACAACAGAATGACGGCCAGTTTCTTCACATCGTGGTCTTTGGGACCTGTCATGGGGTCCGGGACCACGATACGCGCTTTCCCGGATGACTTCATCCTCTCTTGCTGATCGAAAATGTCGGGAGCGTTTCCACTGGCAGCCCGATCATGAGGCATTTCGGCGGCTGGTTTGTCAGACGATGGTAAAACGGTTGTAAAGAATTTGTGAACTCAGACTCCAAAAAAACCATTCCGAACCTTGGATGGAGAAATTCAACCTTCTTGCCCCGATTCGATGTTTGCATTCCCGCGAAAGGACGTCTCTCTTGAGGATCACACCCTCGACAACTCATTCATGGAAATAAATCCATTCATCGAAGATGACCAGCGGGTCAAAAACCGCCCTCAGGCGTGCACTGTTGTCATTTTTGGCGCTTCCGGTGACCTTACCCACCGCAAATTGGTACCCGCCATCTACAATCTGATGGTCGAGGGTGAATTGCCAGCCGGCCTCAAAGTCATTGGTTTTGCTCGCAGGGAAAAATCAGATGAGGTGTTCCGGAAGGATTTGGAAGTCCTCAATCAAAAGGTTTCACGATCCGGCCACAATGCCGGACTCTGGGAGAAATTTGCCGGCTCGATATCCTACCATCCGGGGGAGTTCCAAGATGTGGCCGCTTATGAGTCCCTGCGCACCCGGCTGGATGCGGAAGCCGCCGCTGGAGGCACGCCGAACCGTCTCTTTTATTTGGCATCGGCACCGGAGGCTTTCGATGACATTCTCCTCAATTTGAAGGCATCCGGTCTGAATGAACCTTTTCAGGGAGGATGGAGCCGCGTCATCATCGAGAAGCCATTCGGCAAGAATTTGCCCACCGCAAAGCACCTGAACAAGGTCGCCAATGAAGTCTTCCCGGAACGGGACACCTACCGGATCGACCACTACCTCGGCAAGGAAACCGCCCAGAACATCATGGTTCTGCGGTTCGCCAATGCTATTTTCGAACCCCTTTGGAACAACCGTTGCATCGAGCAGGTGCAGATCACATGTGCCGAAAACCTTGGCATGGAAGGCGGCCGGGGAGGATATTACGACAACGCCGGCGCACTGCGCGACATGGTGCAGAACCATCTGCTGCAATTGCTCAGTCTCATCGCCATGGAGCCGCCCACCGACCTCAGCGCCGACGGGGTCCGCGATGAAAAAGTGAAAGTCCTCCGCTCCCTCCGTTCACTCAACGGACCGGAAGCAGTTGGAGCCAGTGTGGTGAGGGCTCAGTACACTGCGGGCACCGTCCAGGGGACCGAAGTGGTCGGCTATCGTCGGGAAGATCGGGTCAATCCGGGGTCACTCACTGAAAGTTATGTCGCTCTTCGGATTTTCATCGATACGTGGCGGTGGGCCGGGGTTCCCTTCTACATCAGGATGGGAAAACGATTGCCCAAAAAAACCACGGAAATTTCGATTCATTTCCGAAGACCTCCCGCTGTACTCTTCAATGCCCCCGCAGTGGCAGCAGGTGCCGCCGACAACGTACTCGTGATCCGCATTCAGCCGAACGAGGGCATTTCCCTGCGCATGCAGTCAAAAATGCCCGGCCCTTCGTTGCGACTTGAGCCGGTAAAAATGGACTTCCAATACAGCACGTCGTTCGGAAAATCGAGTCCGGAAGCCTATGAACGTCTCCTCTTGGATGCAATGGCGGGCGATGCCACCCTGTTCGCGCGCCGCGATGAAGTGGAGAATGCCTGGACCTTTGTTGATTCCATTGAGGACGCTTGGCACAAGTCGGAGAATCCGCCGAAGATGGCGGAATATTCCGCAGGCTCTTGGGGTCCCAAAGAAGCGGATGCGCTTCTGGCCCAGGATGGAAATTCGTGGCGACGTCTCTAACCGAACACATCCATGACCGCCCCTCAGGAAATACCGGGATTGGCAGAACTCGGCAAGGAGGTCCCCATCGGGGACATCGATCAGGAACTCCGCGAATTTTTCGCGACCGACGAAACCGTGACGAAAGCCTCCCTGCTCAACCTCGCGGTCTATTCGGAGCAATCCGACGCCTTGGCCACCAATCCCCCGATTATCAGAGAATTGACCCGGGAAAACGCGTGTCGCTCGCTCCTCGTGCTGTCTCTTCCCGGGCCGGAACGGAGTGTC
This sequence comes from Akkermansiaceae bacterium, assembly GCA_024233005.1. Lineage (GTDB taxonomy): Bacteria > Verrucomicrobiota > Verrucomicrobiia > Verrucomicrobiales > DEV007 > JACKQE01. The sequence goes on from JACKQE010000016.1 coordinate 51,457, forward strand.
CGCGCCTGGGTCGAAGCCCACTGCCATCTCACCGAGGCCGGAGCAAAGGCCGCCTGCTCCGAACAGGTCAGCTTTCTCCTCATCGGAGGCAGTCCCAGTCTGGTGAGAAGCATGATCTTCTCCAACACCGATTCGGACCTGCCGTTGGTGCTCTGGTGGCAGGGAGAAATATCGGAGGTTTTTGAAGAAAGACTTCACGCCAGGATCGACCGGTTGATTTTTGACAGCGCCCAGTGGGCCTCTCCGACGGCTCCATTATTCCGGCTTTCCGCGAGTCTGAAAGAAGGCGCCAGATTCGTTCCTCACGACCTGAGTTTTACCAGGGGCAGTGCCCTAAGAGCCTGTTTGGCGGCCTGTTTCGAGGAACCCAGAGCGCGGGAAGCCCTGCCCCAGCTGGATGCCATCGAAATCCGGCATAGCCCAGGACAACCAGGGTTCATGGCCGCCCTATGGCTGATCACCTGGATCACTCATCGTCTCGGTTGGACCCTTCAAGGCTCAGCCTCTATCCATGGGACCTATCTATTCCGTTCCAAAAACGGCAGGGCGGTGGAAGCCCATCTCATCTCAACCCCCGACAGCGGACCCGCATTGGTTGGATTGAAAACCTGGGGTGCGGGCTTTGTTTTTGAAGCATCTTTGGATGATGATCAGGACTATTGGAAATTGCTGATTCAGTTTGATACGCTCCAACAGGAAAGCCTGTTCCCGGCACGTTCCCAAACCCCGTGCGGGCTGTTGGGGGAAATCCTTGGGCGAGCGGGACGAAACCGGTCTATGATCGAGGCGCTCCCCAGACTGAGGGAACTGCTCGTGAGCAACTGAACACGTTTCAGGTTCCCGGTGGAAGGAGAACGCTTTCCTGACTCGGATCAAGCACCGGCGCGGGGGTCGGGATCGGCGAATCATCAACCACCGGCTTGGGTGCGGAAGGAACCGTGGCACTTGGATGGCGGACCCCGGGACCTTCGACCAACAAGTGGGTGATTTGACCAGCGGATCCTTGGAAGGTCATTTCAAGATCGTAGAATCTGGCGATCGCTTGGAGAAGTTCCCGGCGCGATACATTGGCCGAGGCATAATGAAACAATGGAGCTCCCACTGGTAATCCCCGCAAATCACATTTCAGCTCGGAGATCGGCTCCTGTTGAAAAATTAGCTCCGGGGTCATATTGCGGTATTCCGCCTCGAATCGCTCATCCATCCATTTGGCCATCACGGGATCGTCGGTGGACAGAAAACCCGGTCCGGTAGGGGGAATGGCCGTAGGAGTTTGACGCGGCCCCGTGGAACCACTCTCCGGACCGCAGGATGCCAATCCCAAGCCAAGGAGAATCAGCTGTATTGTCTTCCAATTCATGGGGGGCGGGAAACCAAGCGTTCTTACGCCTGGGCTTATTCATTCAAAGAAGCCGACAATACACCCTGAAGGCAGACTTGTCATTGTCCTCCTTTTCCTTGGCCGTAATAGGCCCCGGGACCGTGCTTGCGGAGGTAATGCTTTTGCAGCAGGTGATCCGGCAGCTCCTGGTGACGATGTCCGGCCAACTGCCAGGTCCCGATTGCCATTTGGCAGCACACTTCAAGGGCCACGGAATTTTTCACGGAATCCATCGCTGTTTTTCCCCAGGTGAACGGCGCATGGTATTTCTGGAAGCAGGCCGGCATGGCTATGGGATCAATCCCTTCCTGGCGAAAACACTCCACGATGGCGCGACCGGTATTGGATTCATAATCCTCCGCCACTTCATCGGGAGTCAATTCCCGCACCACCGGCACCGTGCCATAAAAATGATCGGCGTGAGTAGTGCCTAGACAGGGGAGCGCCACCCCGGCCTGCGACAGCATGACCGCGTGCCCACTGTGGGTGTGGGTGATACCTCCGATGGCTTCAAATTCGCGGTAGAGAATCCGGTGGGTCGGTGTGTCTGAGGAGGGATTCAAGGTACCTTCGACCACGGCGCCCTCCAAATCAAGAATGACGAGATGTTCAGCCCGCAAGTCTGCGTACGGCATTCCACTGGGCTTGATGACGAACCAGCCACGATCCCGGTCTAATCCGGAAACATTTCCCCACGTGAGCTTCACCAATCCTTCGGACTCGAGCAACAGGTTGGCACGGAGAACTTGGTCACGGAGATCAGGCAGCAGCATGGTTGGGATCATGCCCCATGCCCCTGACAGGTTCAATCCTCAAGGCGTTGATCCCTTCAAATTTTACCCAGCGCCCGCCAGGCGCACCGTCGGACCATTTGGCGGGAGATTTTGACTTTGGTGTCCAAAGCCCCCTCCCCGGCCTGATCGAGCAATTGCAAAGTTTCTTCAGCCAAGAGGGCCGGAAGGAGAGTGGCCCATCGCACACGCCCCCATGGCAGGTGCCGGGCGTATTCCTTTCCGGCGCCGACCCATTCCTGTGCCTTGATCCGCCAAATTTCTGCGACGCGCCCCAAGGCATGCCTGTTGTGAGGACCTTCGTCGTTCCAGCCTGCCATCAGCAGAGAAGGACGGGGCAGATAACATCGCCCTCGCCCAAGGTCCTCCCCGAGATCTCGCAGAATGTTTACCAACTGCAGTCCCTGACCGTATCTCCTCCCCAAATCCCGCAATCGTTCTGCTTTCTCTGCTGAAATGCCCACCCCGCTGTCCAAACCCACTCGGGTCCAAAACTCGCCAACACAACCTGCCACGCGGTAGGTGTAGAGCTCCAGAGCGGCATCACTGCCGACGCGCGCGGAGGGGCCGGGAGTTTGTTCAAACGTTTCCACATCCCACTTCTGCCCTTGAATGATGGTTGTCACGACAGCCTGAACGGCCTCGCGATGGGGTACTTCCAGTGCGGAAACCAAGGCGAGGATTTGAGGGAGTCGCTCCAGCAGGGCCTTTTCGCCCTCGTGGCTTTGCCTTGGTCCAATCGCGCGCGCCAAGCCTGGCAGGCCATCGGGTGAAATTTCCTTTACGGCGGCTTCCATTTGATCCAACCAGGCGAGGCGCTCCGCAGGAGGCAGATTGGTTGTATCAGCCACGGTATCTGAGGCCCTGGCCAACAGGTACCCCAACGCCACCGGCTCCTGCATCCGCTTCGGGAGGAAGATGATCGAGAGATAGAAGGACCGGGACACGTCCTTCAGAATCCTTCTCAATTCATTGGAACGGGTCCGCAAAGAAGGCGTGGTCGGAACCCAAAACGGCATGACCCAAGCCTAGCATGTTCCGATGGGGTCCGCCACACCAGCGCAGTTCGGCAGACGCCATGGCGTGGTTGTTTTCACGCGGAAGGTGTCAGACATCCCAACCGGTCCGATAGCCCTCCTCGCGGGCCCACAACTTCATTCCGTCCGCATTTTCGACAAGATCGCCGGTCTGCGGGTCTACCTTGACGGCTCCGGTGGTGCGGTAGGCGATATTCCCAAGGTGGCAGAGGAGGGTGCTGATCTGGCCTTGGGCAATGGGCTGGTTGAGAGGTTCTCCTGAGGTGATGGCATTCACCCAATTCTGGAAGTGGGGGACGTCGCTGGGCTTTTCGGTATTTTTGTCGATCTCCTTGCCATCAAGATCATAGGTCGTATATCCGGAGCCATTGAAATCCATTTCCCCCCCTTCCCCATAAACGGTTACAAAACTCACCTTTTCCGGTTTTCTCTGATGGCAACTGGTACCGCTCCAGGTAATCAGGCCTGACTTGCCAAAGGAATAGGCCGCCTCACAGGTGTCGGGAGTTTCCTGGTCATCTTCGAAATGGTAACGCCCCCCTTCGCAAGTCACCCGTTCCGGATACTGGACACCCAAAGCCCAGCGGGCAATGTCGAGGGAATGAATCCCGTTGTTGGCCAACTCTCCGCCACCGTAGTACCAGTGCCAATGCCAGTTGTAATGCACCAGATTGTCCTTGAAGGGACGATCCTGCGTCGGTCCCTGCCAGAGCGCCCAATTCAGACCTTCGGGAGGCGCCGCCGGTTGGCCTTTTCCGATGGTCTGGCGTTTATTGGCATACCAACAGCGGGCATGGAGCACGCGTCCAATGGCCCCTTCCCGCAATTTCTGGATGCCTGCGATGCAGCCCGGATAACTCCGTCGCTGAGTTCCCATCTGCACTTTGCGATCGGTGGTTTTGGCAACCTCTACCACCTTGCGGGCTTCATAGGCATTGTAGCTTCCGGGTTTTTCCACGTAGACATGTTTTCCGGCACGGCAGGCGGCGATCGCGGCCGGGGTGTGGCAAAAATTCGGCGTGGCGATGGAAATCGCGTCCAAGTCCCCGTCGTCGAGCATCCGGCGAAAATCTTCGACGGCCTTGGGCTCCTTGCCGCCTTTGTCGACCACCGCCTTGGCGCCGGCAGCAAGTCGAACTTTGTCGACATCGCAAACATAGGCCAACTCAGCATTCGGAACATCCATCAAGGCGCTGATATGCCCGCGGCCTCGCCCCAGTCCCATGACCCCGACCCGGACCCGTTCATTCGCCCCTTTCGCCTGCCCCAACAGCAGATTCGGGGCCATGGAGGCAGAGAGCATCGCGGCCGTCCCTCCGACGGATTTAATGAAGTGCCGACGATGGGTGGGGAGAGGGAGTTCAGGCTTCATGGTTCGATGCTAAAGCGGGCGCGGGGGATCCGTCAATCCTCTCCAGAGGGCGCAATGACGGAGGAATCTTGGAATTCCGATTTCAGATTCCCCTTTCTTTGCTACTGTTGGCGGGTGCTCCCCTGGTTCTCCCACCACGCTTTTCCCCTCTATCTTGCCCCGATGGCAGGCGTCACGGATCTGGTTTTCCGTCAACTTTGCAAAGAGCATGGAGCAGATGTCATGGTGACCGAATTCGTTTCCGCGGAGGGTATTCTCCAAGCCGACGCGAGAACCCGGAAATACACTGAATTTGATGATGCCCAACGACCGGTGGGCATCCAGTTGTTCGGCGCCGACGGTCGGCGCATGGGTGAGGCCGCCCGAAAAATCATCGATTGGAAGCAACCGGACTTCATCGACATCAATTTTGGCTGTCCGGTGAACAAAGTGGTCTCGAAAAACGGGGGATCATCCCTGCTCAAGGACTGTCCCCTGCTCTCTGAAGTGGCTTCGGAAATCGTCCAGGCGGTTGGCCATCTCGTTCCCGTCACCGCCAAAATCCGGATCGGGTGGGACGCAGGTCAGATCAACGCTCCGGAAGTCTGCCGCCTCTTGGAAAACTGCGGCGTCCAAGCCGTGGCCGTCCATGGCAGAACCCGCTCCCAGGGTTATGGCGGTGAAGCCGATTGGGAGGTGATAAATGCCTGTGCCCATTCGGTCGACATTCCGGTGATTGGCAATGGAGATCTCGTCTCCGCAGAAATGGTGGCCCGTCGAAAGGCCACTACGCGCGTCAGCGGCGTGATGATCGGACGCGCAGCGATGAGCCATCCTTGGATTTTTCGGGAAACAAAGTACTGGCTCAGTCACGGAGAAATGCCTCCTCCAGTTTCGCTGCGCGGCCGTTGGGAACACATCCTGCGCCACGTCCAGCTCACCTTGGATTGGGGCCGTTACGGAGGAGAACGCCACACCCTGCAAGCACTGCGCTCACGACTGATGGCCTATTCCAAAGGCATGCCGGCCGGCAAACTGCTGCGTGGCCGGTTTTCTTCGATCTCTTCCCGTGCCGAGTTGGAAGACTTGGCGGCGGAGCATTTGGATCTGCACGAGGATTCTGAAGTTCCCTGTGCTGCTTAAAAGCGTGGCTTCAGGAACCGAAAATTAACTCCTTTTCGGTTTCATGGCGTCAGCCGGTGGCGTGTCCGGCCGGTTTTCTGAATTACGGAATTCGCTCGCAACTGGGATAGGAAAAGGCATCTTGGCAAGGAACCGAACACTCCATGAAGGAATACCCTCTCGATTGCCGCCCGGGCTCAGTGCCACGCTCTGTCAGCCAAATCCCGTTTTTTAGGGAAGTCGATCCGGCGTTGATCGAAAAACTGCTGCCTTCCGTCACCGTGCTGGACTGCGAAGCGGGGGACATTATCACTTCTGAGGGCGACGATGATCAAACGCTGCACTTCCTGCTCAAAGGACGCGTCCGGGTCAAAAAGGACGGCACCATCATCGGAGCCATGGCCGAACCGGGCACGTTGTTCGGCGAAGTGGCTCTCCTCAAGGACGGCCCCCGCACCGCCACACTCGTCGCGGAGGACCATGTTTATTGCCTTCGGGTGAAATCAGGCTTCCTCAACACCTTGAGTGTGGCTGAGCAGCACGCTTTTTCCGCCATCCTCTACCGTTTTCTGGCAAGGCTGCTCGCTGACCGACTCGACAAAACATCCATCAAACTGGCCCGGGCTGAACAGATGTTCGCCGAGGAAAGAGCGAAACACTCCTGACCCGGACAGCAGGGAGGATCACCCTCCATCCCACCGGGCCAGGCTCAAACGACAGCTCCCATCTCAGGCCTCCACACGGGGACTGGCTCCAAAGGCCTCCACTTTGTCCTCGGGAAGGAACCATCCCTGCATTTGAAGACGGGCGGGTTCGATTCCAAGTTCGATCAAATAGGCGTAATGCGCCGTCGCATCTTCGACGGAGAGCGGTCCCAGTGTGGCCTTGACTTCGGGCTTTTGTCCGGTCAACAAACTGACCAACACACAGCCGGTGATTTCCGAGGCGTCGCGGCCCGCGAGGAAGCGGATCAGCCCCGTTTGGGCTTCTTCTGAAGCCTTTTCCGCCGCTTCCGGCAGGTAGATGGTCTCTTTCACAATACCCGGGGTGTGCAACTCCCCACCGGTGGTGAAGAGAATGTCCTCCTTTTCGAGGAGACGCTGCACCGCATCGGCGACCCGGAAAACCGGGGGGAAGGAATAATCGACCACCAAGGCACCGGGATTCAAGGACCGGATGTCCAGGATTCCCGGCAAATTGGTGGAAGCGACCACCAAGCTCGCAGTGTAAGCCTCGGCTGGAAGACCTCCGCCATTGGCCGCCACTGAAACATCCCCTTTGAACCCTGCTTTGCGCACCGCATCACGCACCGAGCCAAGCTCGGCGTCGTTCAGGTAGGGGTCGCAGAGGATCAATTTGGCGGGATGGGACTGGGTTTGGAGCAACAACTCCAATGTACCGCGACCGATGGATCCCAAACCGATGAATGCCAACGTTTCCCCTTCCAGCCCTCGACCGGCTTTCGCCAGAATCCCTTCAACGGAACGGATGATCGTGGCGGAACGGGTGGCATCGCCGGTGGTGATGACCGGCAAATCCGTCCGCCCATCGATCCATCGTTCAATTTCACGGCCGTGATTGGTCGTCGAAGGAATCACGCCGGTCAGGGAAACCGTGCGGGCTCCTGCCTGGGCAGCCAATTCCAATGCCTCTAGAACCGGTTGTTTGATCCGTTCCAGATGCTTGTAAAAATCCACTTCGAAACAAGGGAGCATGATGACCCCGATCCGCCCCATCGGCAATTCGTAGACATTGGTCAGGATTGGGCGACCGCCCATCCACCGTTCGGCGACCTCGTCCCGAGTCACGCCAGCCAAGGACGCCAGGACCTCCGGAATGTAGGTCAGGGCCACCGCATCCAAAGGCGGGGCACTCGTGCCCACCGTCTCGATTTCGATGTGTTCAAGATCTTCCACCCGGGGCGCTATCAGAGGAATTTCCGCGCCGCCCGACACCGATTCGGAGGCGGTGAGCAAATAGCGAGCCAGTTGCTCGATTGTCGGATGGCGAAGGAACGCCTCCACGGGCACTTCACGATGGAACGCTGAGGAGACTTCGACCACAATCCGAAGCGCCATCAGGGAATCCCCGCCCATTTCAAAGAAATTGTCGGTGATCCCAAAGGCATCGGTTTCGAAACTGTGCCGGAAAATGTCCCAAAGCATTTTTTCGGCAGGCGTTTCGGGGGCCACCAAGGTAGCGTCCCCCGCCTTACCAAAGGAGGGGACCGGCAAGCGACGACGGTCGACTTTCCGGTTTGGGGTCAAAGGCATTTCGTCCAAAACCACAAAATACGAAGGAATCATCCCGGCTGGAAGCCTGTCGGCGAGGTAATGACGCAATTCGCCCACAAGGTCGGATGGAGCACCAGGTTCGGTGACGAGATAGGCCACCAGCCCTTCTCCTGCAGGCAGGTCAGTCCTCTTGGCGACGACTGCCTGACGAACGGAAAGATGGGACGCAATTTGGGATTCCAATTCACCCAGTTCGATTCGGACCCCTCGGACTTTGACTTGGAAATCCACCCGACCGAGGCACTCAAGCCGTCCGTCCGGCAGCCATCGTGCCAAATCCCCCGTGCGGTAGATTCGCTCCGACGTGCCATCGGGAAGTTTGTGTGCAACAAAAGCGGCCTCGGTGAGATCAGAACGGTTCCGGTAGCCTCTGGCCAAACCGTCACCGCCGATATAAAGCTCTCCCGTGAAACCGGCAGGCAACGGTTGCCGGTGTCTGTCAAGCACGTAAACCCGAGTATTGTCGATGGGGCGTCCAATACTGACGCATTCCAAGCCTTCGGTGATCCGCTCCACCGTTGACCAAACAGTGGTCTCGGTGGGGCCATAGAGATTCCACACCTCCTTGGCACTGTTGACCAATGTATTGGCCAGTTCCCGAGGCAGCGCCTCACCACCACAGAGAATGCGCAGATCGGAGCGGCCTTCCCAGCCCGCCTCAAGCAGCAACCGCCAGGTCGCGGGTGTCGCCTGCATGACACTGATCTCTTCGGCATCAAGCAACCGGGCCAACCGTCTTCCATCTTTGACTTCGTCCCGGTTCGCCACAACAACCTGCGCACCATGGAGGAGGGGGAGGAAAACCTCGAGAACGGAAATATCGAAAGACAGAGTCGTCACGGCCAGCAACCTGTCTTCGGTCGAGATCCCTGGCCGGTCGGCCATGGAACCAAGGAAATTCATCACAGCACGGTGGGGAATTTCCACGCCCTTGGGGATGCCGGTGGAACCGGAAGTGTAAATGACATAAGCGAGATCGTCCGCGGTGATCCCCGAAATGGCTGGGGCCTCAACTCTCGGCTCAATGTCCTCGGCAGCCAGAGTGATCCAGGGCCCAGAGGGCAGCCGATCCATGAGCTCCTTGCTGGTCAGAATCACGGCCGGAACAGCGTCCTGAAGCATCAATTGAAGCCGCTGGGCGGGAAATTCCGGGTCCAAAGGCACATAGGTGGCCCCTGCTTTGAGCACGCCCAACAATGCCGCCACCATTTCCACGCCGCGGCCCATGGCCACCCCGACGAGTCCCCGAGGGAGCACTCCGGCTGCGATCAGCGCTTCGGCCACCCCATTGGAAAGACGGTCGACTTCCGCATAACTGAGTTCGCGATCTCCGCAACTCACCGCCGTGCGGTCTCCATGCCTTGCCGCGGATTTCGTGAAGGCCTCATGGAGCAAATCACCTGAAACCGGTTTGGTGGTTTGATTCCAAGCACTGAGAACCAGATCAGCCCCGGCGGCATCAAGCAGGGCGATTTCCGAAACCCGGGATTCCGGCGAGGCAATCATCTGACGGACCACTTGTTCGAACAATCCACTAAGGCGGTCGATCGTGGCCGCATCGAAGAGGTCACGATTGTACTGCCAACACCCATAAAGATTGCCACCGGCTTCCTCGACGACCAGCGTGATTTCGAATTGTGCCTGCCGGGTCGTGAGGTCCACGGTTTCCATCGACAAATCGCCGATATGGAAGGTGTGCCCCCCCTGGCCGATGAGGAACACCGCAATCCCCTGCTCATCCACCCCGGGGATACGCTCCATGGAAAAAGAAACCTGGAACAACGGAGACCGTCCCGGATCACGCGGCACCCGCAGTTTGTCGACCAATTTGGCGAGAGGATACTGTTGGTTTTCCAGTGCTCCGTTGACTCTTTGCCGGGTCATCGAGAGGAACGCGGAGATCGTGGGATCGTCGGTGAAATCTGCCCGCAAAGGAACCGGATTGATGAAGTAACCAACCACCTTTTGAAGGTCCTGTTGGGTCCGGCCTGCCAGCGGCACGCCAACGATCAGATCATCCTGGTTACAATACCGATGCAGCAAAATCTCGTAGGCGCTGAGCAAAGCCATGAAAACGGTGACTTGATGCTCGCGGGCAAACACTTGGATCGATTCCGACAAGATTTCATCCAGTTGGAAACCGTGAGTGCCACCGTTGAAAGTTTGCAGGGCGGGCCGCGGTCGATCGGTCGGAAGATCGATCCCTGACGGAGCCCCGGCCATTTGGTCTTTCCAGTAGGCCAGCATGGCGTCGGCGGCCGGAGCGTTGAGGTGTTCCCGCTCCCAACTGACAAAATCGGCGTAGGTCGCCGCGTTTTTCTCATATCGAGGCTGGCGGCCGGACTTGACGGCGAAGTAGGCTTCGATCAGATCCTGCATGAGGAGCACCACAGACCAAGCATCCGAAATGATATGGTGCATGGCGAGCAGAGCAACGTGAGCCTGATCGGAGGTGCGGAACAACTCCAGGCGGACAACCGGTCCCCGGGTCAGGTCAAAGGGACGGTTGGCATGCTCAGAGATCAGTTCCTTGAGCGCGGCGTCATCGAGAGCACTGCAATCGTGTTCCCGGAAATCAATCGTCCCTCCCTTTCGAAGCACTTGAACCGGCTCGCCCTCACGGGTTTCAAACACCACGTCGAACATCGGATGCTGCCGATAAAGATGGGCAAATGCCGCCTTCATGGCCTCGATGTCCAAAAGCGGGCGGAATTTTCCGCTGAAAATAAGATTGTAAGCCGAAGAATCAGGCGCCAAGCGATTGAGGAACCAGAGCGCGCGTTGACCTTCCGAGAGAGGAAACACCTCCGGCATCTCACCCGTCGGCAGGAAGGGCACCATGGAGGATGCTCCTGCCGAGGCAGCTCCCGTGTCTGTCTCGCCGCCAGAATTTTCGAGCAATTTTTCAAGAACCGGAACCGACAAGTCGCGAATATTGGGGCCATTGAGAACACTCCCCATCGGCATGGCGAATCCGAGTTTTTCCTCGATTCGGTTGACCAATTCGATGGCCATCAAGGAATCAAGACCGAGGTTGGTGAGGGGTGTTTCCCTGTCGATCCGGGAGCTTTCGGTTCCCAGAACGGCGGCAACTTGGGCGGCAATGAGCTCCTCAACCAGCCCTTGCCGCTTGTCCGAAGGCGCTTCAAGAATACGGGCGGCGGCCGAATCGCCGCCTCCTCCATCCCCGTTGCGTGGGACGACGTGGTTGAAGATTTTGGAACTGCCTACCGAGGGACTAAATCGCGCCAAAGCAGTCCAATCCACCCGCGCGGCGCCAAGTTGCCCGCCATCTTTGGTCACGCCAGTGCGGAAAAGGGAAATTGTTTCATCCAGATTGGTCGATGCCAGCCCTACTTTTTCGAGATATTGCTGGGTCTTCTCGTTTCTTGCCACAAAGCCAGCTCCAGTGATGGCCCCCCAATTGAAAGTCAGGGCCGGCAAGCCTTGGGCGCGGCGATGATGCGCCAATTGATCCAGGAAGACGTTGCCCGCGTTGTAGTTCGATTGCTTGACGGCCCCGATGAACGCCGAGAAAGACGAGAAGCAAATGAAATGCTCCAAGGGGATTCCCAAGGTGGCCTGATGGAGGTTCCACGCACCGAGCATTTTGGGCCGCAACACACTGCTGAAGCGTTCTTCATCAAGTTCCACGATAAATTCATCGTCCAGAACCATGGCGCCGTGAATAACTCCCACCAAAGGAGCGCCAGAATTTTGGATCTCGGCAACAACTCGGTCCACATCCTCCCGATGCGTTGCGTCCCCGCGGGCATCCAGGATGGTCACTCCTTGTGACCGCAGCGTCTCGATTTCCAAAGCAGCATCCTCCTTGGGACCGCTCCGGCTCATGAGGGCAAAATGACGCGCCCCGTTGGCCGCCATCCATTTCACCAACTGCAGACCAAACCCACCGGCTCCTCCGGTGACAAGCCAGGTGCCACGATCATGAAAAAGACGACCTTCTTCGGTGGAAGGACCGACGGGAATGGGTTGGACGGCAAAATCCAGAACATTTTTGCCGATGTGTTTGCCTGCCGCCATGTAGCGGAAGGCTTCAACCACTTCCGTGATGGGGAAATCGGTATGCGGCAGCGGCACATAGGTCTTGCTCGCGAACTTACTTTCCAACGCGGAGAACATTTCGGCCACGTATTCGGGCTTGTGTTCGAGGTGCTGTGCCAAATCGATGACAAAAAAGCTGATGTTGTTGCGGAGGGGTTCCAGACCAATTTTGGAATTTCCGTAGACATCAACCTTGCCGATTTCCATGTAGCGCCCGAAGGTAGCGAGCAGGCTGAGGTTTTTGGGGATAAAGTCCCCGGCCAGAGAATTGAGGACCGCATCAACGCCCCTCCCGTCCGTGATCTCCATGATCCGGTCGGCAAAGACAAGGGAGCGGGAATCCAGCACATGGTGCACCCCCATGTTTTCGAGGAGTTTCCGTTTCTCCGGAGAACCCGCGGTCGAGAAAATGGTCAACCCCAGATCCAGCGCAATCTGGATGGCGGCCTGCCCCACACCACCGGTACCGGCATGAATGAGAATACTTTCGCCTTTCCTCATGCGGCCCAGCTCATTGATGGCGTAATGAGTGGTCAGAAAGACCGTTGGCAACGTGGCGGCAGCCACAAATGGCATGTCGGCGGGTTTGCGGAAAACCATGCTGCGGTGCACGGTGACATGGCTGCGGAAACAATAGGGAGCCATCCCCACCACTTCGTCCCCGGGCTTGAGGTCTTTCACTCCCTGGCCAACCCGGATCACGACCCCAGAAAAATCGTCCCCAAACCAACGCAGGTCTTGAGGATTTCCCGGATACATCCCCAAAGCCTTCATGACATCGCGGAAATTAATTCCGCCAGCTTTGACGAGGACTTCGATCTCTCCCGGATCAGGCGCACGACGCCCGGTCTCATTGAGGCTGAGATTGGTCAGGATACCCGGCTTCGAGACCTGCAATCGGTATGGCAAGGCGTCAGGAGCTGAAGCCGCGTCCCGGGTTCGCACCGGCAGTTCCTCGGATTTGATGCGATGAACGCGACGCACCCAACGTTGCGATCCACGGTAGGCCAGTTCCAATTCCCCATCGGAAAGCAGGACTTCATCGGCCACGTCCAAGGGATCCCCCGCGCCCTTCCGACCATCCAGATCGATCAAAGTCCACTGGTATTCCGCAATTTCATTGTTGGCCACCCGGAGCAAACCGGCAATGGGCGAATGAGCCAGTCCAGAAACAGCATCGTCTGGAATCACCGAAAGCGATGACCGGGTGAGGAAGAAAAATTTCGGCCGGGTAGTCCAGGTCCGGGAAGCGACCAGCTTGATCAAGGCATGAACATGCCTGACTCCAAATGCCTGGGAGGCATCCAGATCCGCCTCCGACATGCCGTCAATTTCAGAGGTGCCGAGCGTCAAGGCATGAACCACTGCCACCGGAGGAGTGCCTTGGGCGTTCAAATGATCGAAGGCGTCATTGATGGCTCCCAAGTCACCATTCACGGTTACGATTTGGGCGCCTTGTTTCGCCAAGGCATTGGCATAGGGGGAACAGGTGGCATCTGATCCAATGAGGAGAATGGTGCCGCATGGAGCATTCTCAGGCGGAGCCACCTCCATGACAGGGGCTTTCCCAATGAAGCAGGCCTGCTGATCTTCCCCGGATTTGGGGGAACTGATGAACGACGTGACTTCCCGGAAACCACTATCTTGCAAAAGCTCTTCCCATTGCCGACGACTAAGAAGGGCGGAATGGGTGCGCAGATCGGAATCGCGGAAACGCCACCACCCCGGAAGGAGTCCAAACACATTGTCCAGAGGAGCCCGACGCCAAGTCACTTCCAAAAAGAGAAACAGACCATCAGGAGCTAGACACTGCTGGACGACGGCCAATGATTTCCGCAAGTCCGCGGTGGCATGAATCACATTGCTCGCCAGAACAATGTCGAAGTTGTGGGTAGGCAGTCCTTGGTCAGCGGGAGATTTCTCCACGTCAAAAACCGTGTATTCAACGAACGGATAGGCTTCCCCAAATTTTTCCTTCGCCGCTGCGAGGAACATGGGACCGTTGTCCGAAAAGAAATACTCTGTCCGGTCGGCCGGCAAAACTGGAAGCACCCTCCGTGTCAGGGAACCCGTTCCGGCACCAATTTCCAAAATCCGGAGAGCCCGCCGTTCAGGCAAATTAGCCACCGCTTTACCGATCGCCTCCTTGATGAGTTCATTGATCACCGGAAAGTCGGCACCATCCCGATAAAAGGTTTCCAACAAATTGGAAGAGCCGCCCGGGAACAGGATGGAAATGGGGTCAACCTCACCACTCAAGACTCCGGCGAGTTTGGGGCCGGTTGCTCTCGAGAGAGCGACCTCAGAGGCAAATTTGGGCAAATCCTTGGCCAACTTGTCCAAGTCCCGTAGGGCGTTGCCACGTTCCGGCACCTTGACCACTTCCCAGCTATCATCGCTTTCAGAGCGCAGCCAACCGCCTTCCGTCAAAGCCACGAAATGCCCATAGACAAGCTTGCGATGCTGCTCGGCAATGTCGAAAGCTTGCATCGCTTTGTCCACGGTGATGCGCTCGCCCAGCTGGGGACACCATCCCAAATCGAGATAGGCGTTGATAATGAATTGCCGGGCCGCCGCATCAATACGGGGCATAAAATTTTCGTAATGATCGGACAATCCATGGGCTTCATAATGCTTCAAGACGACAGCATCGGATGCAGCAACAATTTCCGAGGGAGACGCCAGCCGGGCGGATCCATCCAATCGGGTGCCCTTGAGGCGGGCAATCTCCCAACGATTTTGGTAAAGACATTTTTCCAGGTCACTGCCGTCAGCCTGATCCACGTGATCGGCCCGGAAACCCAGGATTTCTGCAATCAGCGCCCCATCATCGTCGTAGACCATGATGTCTGCCATCACATACTCTGGATTGTCCCCCACCAAGCGCCCGTGTGCCCACAGTCTTGCGGGAGGCTTCGCTACGTGCAACCGGATACTGCGGATGGTGGCCGGGAGGTAGAAATGATCGGTCGCCTTGGTACCGTCGGCGTATACCTGGGCGCCTTTTACGGTATGGAAACACGCATCGAGAAGCGCGGGATGGAAATGAAACTGGGAAAGGGAATCGAGAATTCCATCTGGAACGACCACTTCGGCGAATGATTCGCCTTTGCGTCGCCACACATTTTGCAGGTGCTGGAAATTGGGGCCAAACTGATACCCGGCCTTCGCGTAATCGTCGTAATACTGCTCGTGAGTAAAATGCTCCAGGAGAGGCTTTCTAAGAGTCTCAAAATTCACTGCAGGCACATCTGGCCGCGGAATTTTTCGAAGCACCCCTTGGGAATTCAATTCCCAGTCCCGACGGTCGCCAGTGCTGCTGAAAACCTGAAAGACTCTTGTTTGGGGATCAAAAACGACTTCCACAGTCGGTACTTTCGCTTCCGAAACGAACAGGGCTTTCTTCATTTCGAGATCTTCGATCACAAAATGTTCCCCAGGGAACAGGTTGCGCGCCACCGCAAGGCCGATTTCGCCATAACCAGCGGCCGGAAAGACCACACTGTCCCAAAAACGGTGGTCATTTAGCCATGGAAACAACCGTGGATCCAATTCAAATCGCCAGGTGGGCTTGGGTGAGGTTTGCCGGAGGCCCAAAAGAGGATGCTCCTCGGCACCAGTCCTCAGATAAGCACCTTCGGCCGATTCCAGCCAGAAACGCTCACGTTGCCATTGGTATCCAGGAAGTTTGATGCGACGCCCGGCGCCGCCAGTGGCCTGATTGAGGGCAACCCAGTCGATTTGGCAGCCGTGAAAATGGAGCTGGCAAAGGTTTGAGAGCAAATGGGTGGTCTCGTCCGTTTTGCGCATCAGGCTGTGAAAGACATGACCTTTGCGTTTTTGCTCTGCAAGACACTCCGTGATCGGATTGGTCAGGGCAGGATGAGGCCCAATTTCCAGGAACGTATCATCACCGGCCCGGATCATTCCGGTAAGCGCGGGCGCAAAAAGCACTGCCTCACGGACATTTCGCCACCAATATTGAGCGTCCAGCTTTTCCCCCTCCAAGGCTCCTCCTGTGACGGTGGAAATGTAGGGAATCCGGGTTGCTTGCGGCTTGATATCCGACAACACCTCAAGGAGTTCCTCCTGGATCGGGTCCATTTGGTGGGTGTGGAACGCATAATCGATCCTCAACCAGCGGACAAAGCGCCCTTCCGCTTCCAAGGCATTGACAACTTCCTCGAGCGGTCCAGTGTCCCCCGCCAAGGTGATCATGGTAGGACTGTTGATCACCGCAACTTGAACCTGGCTCTCTTTGCCCTTGAGCAATTTTTTGGCCTCGCCAGGCGACATTCCGACCGCCGCCATCCGGCCAAGACCACCGGTGCTGTCCTGCAATCGACTGCGGTGAAAAATGACTTTCACCGCATCTTCCAAGCTGTAAGCGCCTGCAACATAGGCTGCGGCGACTTCACCAACGCTGTGCCCGACTACTTTTTGAGGACGAATCCCCCATGATTCCCACAAAGCAGAAAGCGCCACCTGTAGTCCAAAAATGGCGGGCTGGGCGATATTGGTCCGGTTGATTTGGGATTCTGATTCCTCGCGGGACATTTCTTCGATTAGGGACCAGCCAGCGAGGGGTTTGAGATAAAAATCAATGTCTTCGAGCGCTTTGCGAAAAACAGGCTCTCGCGCAAGCAATTGCTGTCCCATGGCCCACCATTGGGCGCCCTGCCCGGTAAACACAAAAACCAACGGCCGAAGGTCCGCCCCGGGCCGTCCAGCCAGGACTTTCTCATTGGGACTACCGCCCAGCCACGCGGTCAAATTGTGGCGCAGTTCGAAAGCGTCATCCCCCATGACGACCAACCGATTGTCATGATGGTCACGGCGAGCCCCGGCTGCGGCCGCAATCTCTGCCAGAGGATCGGTGGCATGGTGAAGAAAGTGCCGCCAAGCTACTGCCGAGGCTCGCATCGCGGCTTCTCCCCGACCGGAAATGGGCAACACAAAGGGACGTTGCGCCTTACGGGGAAGCTCGGGCCACGGCCCGGCCTGCGTCTCGGCCGGCGCTCCTTCGAGAACGATATGGGCATTGGTCCCACCAAATCCAAATGAATTGACGGCCGTGACCGGCAGGAAGTTTTCAACCCTGGGCAACGGTTGCAATTCCGTCGCCACTTTCAGGCGGTAATCATCAAAGGGAATATTGGGATTCGGAGATTCAAAATTCAGGTTCGGAGGCACTTGATCCTTTTCGAGAACCAAGGAGGCCTTAATCAGTCCCGCAATGCCGGAGCCGGATTCCAAATGCCCAATGTTCGTCTTTACAGAACCCACAAGGCAATAATTGTCCGGACCGCGCCCTTGGGAAAGCACCAATCCCAGTGCTCTCGTTTCAATGGGATCGCCGACAGGAGTGCCAGTGCCATGCGCTTCCATGTAACAGACCCGCCGGGGCTCCATCCCGGCATCCTCGAAAGCAACCCGAAGCATTTCAGCCTGAGATTCCACCCCGGGCACCGTCATGGAAGACGTGTTGCCATCCTGATTAATGACGGCAGCCCGAATGGTGCAGTAAATGTGATTTCCATCCTCAAGGGCCTTTGACAGAGGCTTGATCATGACGATCCCGGCACCTTCCCCCCGCACGTAGCCATTGGCGCGCGCATCGAAGGCAAAACATTTGCCATTAGGGGAAAGCATCGAGGCTTTGGAGAACCCGATGGAAGCATCGGGTGTGAGCAGCGCGTTTACGCCGCCAGCCAACGCGAGTGTGGCCTGCCCGGACCAAATGGCATGACAGGCAAGATTGACGGCGACAAGCGCCGAGGAACATGCGGTATCGACAGAAACCGCCGGCCCCTTCAGATCAAAGAGATAGGCGATCCGATTGGAGGCAATGCTGAGGGTGCTACCGCTGTTAGTGTGAACATCCACATTTTTGGGATCCCCCATGGCCACATTTGCATAATCGTTGCTGGCAATCCCAATAAAAACGCCCGTCAAAGACTCTCTGAGGGATTCCGGCGGAACACCGGCATCTTCCATGGTTTCCCAGGCAACCTCCAGCAACCACCGCTGCTGCGGATCCATCCGAAGCGCTTCTCGCGGTGAAATACCAAAGAATTGAGCATCAAATTCATCGAACCGGTCCAAAAAACCAGCCCACTTGGTGATCATTTTCCCCGGAATGTCACTGTTTTTGTTGTAGAACCGATCTTTGTTCCAACGATCAGCGGGGACTTCCACAATGCCCGACCGTTCATCGACCATCAACTGCCAGAATTCATCGACCGAGCTGACTCCACCCGGAAAGCGACAACCCATGCCGACAATCGCCAGCGGCTCACGTTTTGCAACCTCTTGAGACATAAATTCTTATCTACAGCAAAATAACACCCGCCACGCTGAAAACCCGGCAAGGAAAGCGGCCATGGAAGCCCATACAGCGCGATTCTTCAACATATATTACACCAACCAGAAAGGAATGCGGCCGAACTTCACACTCCGGCCTCCCTGATGGGGGGCCACTCTGGCACAAGAGTTCGCCCTAGGCAATGAGAGGTAGCAAGAAGCCCTCCTCTCTGTCATCTTGGCTCGGCACTGAGCCCAGCCCGTGGCTTGAGGGGCGAAATGTCTGGCATCATGGCCCCCTTGAGCCTACTGTGCCCGCTTCCCTAGCATGAGCACCCCCTGGACATACGAAAACGCGTCTGAAACGCCCGGCCCTATCCTTCATCCCCTGGCGGGAGCCAATGTGTCCACTTTAAAAGCTGTATTAAGCAAATACGGCCCGTTCAATGTCCGTTCCAGAAAACAACGGGCAGTGGCCATAGCGGCCGTAATGGGGAGGTTTGGAGCTTACCATTATGAAAACCTCCGCTGGGGAGAGAGGATCAAGCGCAGCACACCAGAGGAACCGCCGATTTTCGTCATCGGCCATTGGAGGAGCGGAACCACCCACCTCCACAATCTGTTGAGCCAGGATCCACAATTTGGTTTCATTAATTTCGCCGAAACCACGATGCCTTGGGATATGCTGGGCAAGAGAGTGGAGTTGGGACGTGCCTTGGTGAGGAAAGTCCTGCCCGAAACCCGCGGATACGACAATGTCAAATTGACCTTGGAAGCTCCCCAGGAGGAGGAAATGGCGTTGGGAAACCTCAATCCGGTATCCTATTTTTATTCCTACTACTTCCCGCGTTTTTTCAGACACCACTTCCGGCGTTCCATTTTTATGGATGGGCTTTCAGAATTGGAGAAGGCAGGTTTTGCGGAGACCTACCGTTTTCTGATTCAAAAATTGGACTATGTGAAGGCAGGAAAGCGTTTGCTCTTCAAAAACCCGCCTTCCACGGCCCGCATCCCTCTGCTCCGCGCCCTGTTTCCCGGGGCAAAATTTATTCACATCGTACGGAATCCCTTCCAGGTCTACCGGTCCAGTCTGGCTCGATTTCCCCGACTCCTCAATGCGTTTGCCTGGCAGGATTTCGACGGCATCGATTTCGCGGAAATCACTCTATCCAACTACGAGGAACTCAATCAAAAATACCTTCAGGATCGTGGCAATCTACCGTCGTCTGAGTTGTTTGAGACGACTTTTGAGAAAATCACCGACGATCCTCTAAGCGAAATCGATCGTGCTTATGAGCAACTCGGGATATCCCATAAAAATGAGGCCCTAGAATCTATCTCAAGATATCTCAACGAAAATGCGGATTACGAGAAAAATCGACACCGTCCTTTGGAGGACTCATTGGCGGAGCAGATCCGCCAACGCTGGGCTTTTTCCTTCGACCACTGGGGCTATTCGAAAGATCAATAATTTTGATTCAGTAAAATTAATTATAAAATATTCAAGAGGTTCCCCGTGGAACACTGTAAAATTTTTAAAATCACGACACCCCCAGTAAGTCTCTCAATTCCTCCAAGGACAATCCGTTCATCATTGGCTGCTGATCATCCATTGCGGACTCAAATACCAAGCGCTTAGTGGCTTGAAGCTTTAAGATTTTCTCTTCCACGGTGCCGGAAACAATGAATTTGTGACTGGTCACGGGCCGAATCTGGCCAAACCGATGCGCCCGATCTGTCGCTTGGGCTTCGACTGCAGGATTCCACCAGGGATCATAATGAATCACCTGATCCGCCTGCGGCAAATTCAGACCATATCCGCCCGCTTTGAGACTGAGCAGGAAAACCGGAGATTGTCCCTTCTGAAACCGTTGCACAATTTCCCCGCGGTTGGTGGAACTCCCGTCCAGGTACTCGTATTTGATCCCCACCTCTTCAAGTTCACTTCGAATCAGCTTCAATGCCCCCACAAACTGGGAAAAAACCAAAACCCGATGGCCGTCGTCAATCAGCGTCGGCAGAATTTCTTTCAACAAAGCCAGTTTGGCAGAGGCCGTCTGCGCATCCAAATCCGCTTGGCCGGAATGACCGAGCAACCGTGCATCACAGCAGATCTGACGCAAACGAAGTAGTGCGGTAAGCATACGGGCCCTCAATTCGATGGGCTTTTGCGAGTCCGTTTTTTCCAAACTGATGATCTCCTTGCGCGCTGTATCCGCAATTTCATCGTAAAGAGCCTTTTGCCGGGTCGTGAGACGGCACGAA
Organism: Akkermansiaceae bacterium; assembly: GCA_024233005.1. Classification (GTDB taxonomy): domain Bacteria; phylum Verrucomicrobiota; class Verrucomicrobiia; order Verrucomicrobiales; family DEV007; genus JACKQE01. Next base: position 72,066 of record JACKQE010000016.1, read on the forward strand.
ACGACCCGTTCGACCAAACTGGGAAGATCCGCCGCCACTTCTTTTTTGGTTCGGCGGAGGATGACCGGTTTCAGCATTCGCCTGAAACGCCGCCAGAGAGGGCGATCATTCCCTTTGTTGAGAGGTTTCTCATACCGTTCGCGGAACTCTGAAAAACTCCCGAGATACCCCGGTATGGAGAAATCCAAGATTGACCACAAGTCCAAAAGCCTGTTTTCGATTGGAGTTCCCGACAAAGCGAGCCGTGAAACAGAACGAAGCCCCCGGAGCGCCTGGGCCAACCGGGTTTTGGGGTTCCTCATGTGACTGGCTTCGTCGACGAGAACCAACCCGAATTCCTTCCCTTTGAAAAGGGCTTCGTGACGCGCCAGCATCCCAAAACTCAGAATCAGGATCCTTGGCATCAGACCGGAACCAGAGTTCAAACATTCCGCTAATGAATGCTCGATTTCTTTGCCTGAATCGGGAGTCCAGATCAATGCCTCGGGCAGAAAGCGGACAATTTCCGATCTCCAGTTTTCGACCAAAGAAGTCGGGCAGACAACCAACGTCGGGGGAGGCAAATGCCCAGACAGAACCAATAATTTCAATGCCATCAGCGATTGCAGGGTTTTCCCCAAGCCCATCTCATCGGCCAAGATCGCCCCGCGGGCATTGGTGCGAAGGGATTCCACCAACCAGCCCACCCCTGACTTTTGATAGGGATGCAATCGGCTCCACCATTCCCCCCCTTCCAATTCTTCCAGTTTCTCTCCCCTCGTGTCCCCCGTCCACTGGTCTGTCCATTGTTCCAAAAGGGCTCGAAACGCCGCCGGCACAAAAAAGTTTCCCTGTCCGTTTTGGCGGACCCGACAGTCGTGCAGCACCTCTTCCAGGTCCAAAATTGTGTCGCCATCGACGAGTCCAAGCTTTCCGGCCGGAAGATCGACTTTTAATCGGCCTGTCGATTTCAACCTCAGAAGCGTTTCCCAGGAAAATACCTCACTGGCCGCATGTCCCCCTGAGGCCTCCACTCTAAAGTGACGCCCTTTCTCCGAAACTTCCCCCCAAGACACCATCGGACGGATCGCCACCCAGTTTTCTGTAACACGCGACCATCGCTCGCCAGCGACCAAAGTGGCTCCGACATCACCCAAGCGAGAGACTCCATGCAAAAACCATCGCATGATGCCCTTTTCTCCTGATTGCTGCCAGCTCCGATCCTTCTGTGATGACTGAAACCCCAATTCTTCAAGAAGGTCACACAATCGGCCCTCAGTTTCTGCGTCCCGGGTCAAAAATTCTCCGTGTCGCTTCCCCAGATAGGGAAAGCCTGGTTCTGGCAGGTCAACTTGCCCAAGATAGAAAGTTGGCCCATCGCAATAACTTACCTTCACCCGAAGTGCCACGTGATTCAGGGAGCCTTCGCATTCCACTGCGATCTCGGGTTTTCCAACCCTGATCGACGGCATCAAAGCAGCCGAAGCCGGGTCCGACAAAGCAAAACATTCCCCAAATCCCCCGGCCCAAACAGCAAGCCAGGCAAAATCCAACTCAACGCTTGTCTCCTGGCCGTGGAGCAAGGGCGCTATTTTTTCCAAAACCGCCCCCGGCATTTCCACGAGGGGCCAGATGACCGACCGGTCACCATCATAAAGGCGAACTCCATCCGGGAAATCCAAGAGATGATTACCCATCTCTCCTTCATCAGCCCCAGGCTGCTGCAGTCCGCTCAGCCGGACCCGAACTCCGTCCAGTGCCGGCTCCAGAGCTACTGCCAATCGCACCGGAACCGAGCTAATGGATAATAATTTTTCCCCAAGCCACACATTTATATGTCCTTGAAGCAACCGAAAGAAACCGCCGCCTTCAATGGCAGGGATAACTGCCAGGGCAGGAAATTGCGTCACGCCCCTCGCTTTCAGCCAGTTCCCCAAGGGCGATGCCCAGACGCGGCCAGCCTCCCCCACGGGAGAAGTCAAACGGACGGGAATCTTGCCTTTCCGGAAAACCCTCAAGAATGAGGCATCAAAACGAACTTCAAAGCCCGGGGGTAGAATGACATCGGTGTCGGCATCAGCATTCCGTGGAAGAATTTGACTGGAAGCATCCCTCTCTTCGGAAAGCAAAGCTGCCGGGGAATTCCTGGGGGCGTCCTTGGGCTGCAACCAGGCATATCCGACAGCCATGGAGTGGGAACAGATTGCCCCGCTGCGGCGCGATTCGGCGCATTGGCAAAGGTTTTCAATGTTTGTGGGCCCCAAGATGTTTAAACCGGCCACCCGATCGCGCGCGCCAAATTTCACCATTCCCTTGAGAATGTTCCCACTCAAGGAAACACCGGTGACGGCGCCCCCTTTGGCCATGCGACGACCTTCTCCACAGGCAATCCACCCTCCCACACTCATCAACCATTTCTCCGAGATCAGTGAGGCCGTATCTTCGTTTGGCATGCGATTGATCTTTCCCCCGCCCCACCCATTTGCAAAATTGAATTTCGGTTTTGGGAAAAAACTTCGAGTCTCTAAGAAGTCTTCTTGGCAAGAGCCATAATCCCACCGATAGTGGCAGGTTGCAAAACACGGCAGCTTTGGCCTGCGCCCCTTGAAATTGCCCCCCTTACGATGAAAACGCCCGCCCTCACCGGCTTTGTCACCCTAGCGCTAGCCAGCACCACGCTTTTGCCCGGAAGAGCTTTTTCGCTGGATCTGTTCGGCAAGCGACGGAACAATCCCGAAGCCATTTCTCCGGACCGGATTTCAGGCGATGAAGCCTCCGCACAAGCGCTGTTTGCTCAAGCAGAAGCACTTCCGCCTTCCAAGGCTCTTTCAATTTACCGGAGCATTGTCAAACAATTTCCCTACACCCACACCGCTTCCGAAGCGCAGTTCAAAGTTGCCCAAATCCGGGAAACTGAAGGAAACGGCAAAAAGGCTTTTGACGAATACCAAACCTTCATCACTTCCTACAAAGGCAGTGCCCATTTTTCGGAGGCGGTACAACGCCAGTTCGAGATCTCAAAAGCATACCTTGAGAGCGATCGGAAAGGCTTTCTCGGACTCGGAGCAGAGATTCAACCCACCAAACTGAGAGAAATGTTCCTCTCAGTGCGCAATAATGCTCCCCGCACGGAGGCTATTGCTGCCGCCAGCCTATTCAATGTTGGCGTGATTTTCCGGCGTGAAGGCAAAGAAGTTGAGGCCATCGATACCTTCCAATCGGTCGTTGATGAGTATGGGCGCTCCCAATTCGCCGCGGATGCCCAATTCCAAATCGTGGAAATCAATTCTGAAATCGCATCCAATTCCAGAAATCCTGCCAATCTCAGGCAGTATGAAGAGTCGATCAACGATTTCATGATTCAATTCCCCAAAGACCCCCGCCTAGCAGATGTGAAAGGTCGGCTGGGGCGTCTCGATGACACCGACACGGAAAACAAATTCAATATCGGCCGCTTTTATGAGCGCAAGGGGGAGTTGGCTGCAGCGGCCGTGTATTATTACGAAATCACCCAGAAGCCCGGATCCGCCCGGTTTGAGGATGCAAAGGAGCGACTGGCCAAGATTATCCAAGCCGACCCCAGCATCACAGTTGATGGGAAGCGCAAACCGATTGCCTCCTCGGGCGCTGCCCCCACCTCCTTGGTGCCAGGCCGCCAACCCAAGATGCCCTCGGTCAAAGAGCGCGCGGATTTCCACGGGCCTCCGCCCCCTGACGTCAAAAAACAAAAACCCGCCATGAGGACCTCGGAAGACGACGTCGTCCCGATCCCCACAGAACCTCCTGTGGTGACTCGATAGGGACGTGGATGCCGAGTTCACCCCCGCTGCGCTGGCGGTGGAATCTCTCGTATCTCCTAAAAATCACCAGAAATGCGGTTTTGACTCGACAAATTGCCTGTTTTCCCACAGGTTCACTTGATTTGGGAGTCGGTATCGGCTATTAGCGAGAACTTCGAACTCCTCTCGTTCGTGTCACTTCCGACTAGATCTTGCCAACCACAACATGAGCCGAAATTTTTTCTCTTTGATCACCCTCACTGCCGTCCTGTTGGGGATTTCTGGTTGTGCAGGCTACAAAATTGGCGAAACCAAGCCGAGCGTCTACAGCCACATTCACAAAATCTACGTTCCCACTTTCAAAAATGACACGTTGGAACCTAGGGCGGCGGTACTGGTGACCAATTCGGTGATCAAGGAAATCCTCCAAGACGGTTCTTACCAAATCGTTAGCTCAAAAGAGAACGCGGATGCAATACTCAAAGGGACCATTGTGGATGTGGAGAGAAGACAATTGCGCGGGTCCCAAACGGACACCCTCAAAACCACGGAAATGAGTCTTTTCATTGTGGTCACTTGGGGACTTTTCGACACCGCCAGCGGCGCCAAGCTTGAATATTCTGAAGCCCGTGACTTGAATGATGCCAATATCGACAAGACATCCAACCTGCGGGTGATGCCAGGCCGGGTGGTCGGTCAGACCATTCAATTCGTGGACCCAAATTTCCAGCTTTCCGAGCGCAATGCCCTGCCTGTGGCGGCCGAAGACGCAGCTCGACAATTGGTTGGGCAGCTTGCTGAAGGTCTCTGATTGTCTTCTTTAAGTTTCAGCCGACGCCGCATTCCCTGTAATGCCGCGTCGGCTTTTTTGTAGCCATGGCAGAGACCACTGAATTCGACTGCGAAAGCTCCCCCACCGCTGCAACCGGAGGCATTCGTTTGGTGGCGGGGCCGATTGGCAATTTGGGTGATGTCACTCTTCGTGCTCTGGCACTTTTGAGAGATTGTCATGCCATCGCTTGCGAGGACACCCGGCATACACGGAAGTTGCTTGAACGTCATGAAATTCCCCACAAACCCCTTTTGAGTCTTCATGAACACAATGAAGACCACCGCATCACGGAAATTCTGGCAAGAGCCAGGCAGGGCGAAATCATTGCAGTGCTATCTGATGCTGGCATGCCAACCATCTCCGATCCCGGATTCCGTCTTGTGCGCCGTTGCATAGAAGAGGGCGTCCCAGTCGAAGTATTGCCGGGACCTTCTGCTGTCCTGACGGCCGTTGCCGGATCCGGATTGCCAACCGACGCCTTTTACTTTGGAGGATTTCTTTCTCATAAAACAGGCAAAAAGGAAAAGCAGCTGGAGCGGGCTTTGGAACGCGTGGAAACCTCGATTTTTTTCGAGTCGCCGCACAGAATCGCCAAGACACTTGGAATCCTGGCATCACGGGCACCCGAAAGAGCGGTGTGCGTTGCCAGGGAATTGACCAAACGCCACGAAACGTGGCACCGGGGAACCGCAAAAAAGCTATTCTCTGCATTTGATGGCAAAACAGCGCGCGGTGAGATCACCCTGGTCATTGCCGGCGACAAGTCCTGATCAACATGCACGCCTTGTCCACCAGTTGGTATGGCCATCGCCATAGCGAAATCCAACCCATGTTCAATGAATGCCTGCTCCTCGGGTTTTCCGGATTGGAACTGGCACACGCCGCGCCCAAGGGACTTTGGGAGGGATTCCAGTATTTTATCGACGCAGGATTCATCCGCATTCCCAGCTTGGATGTGGCCGAGCTGAAGGAGTCTCCAACCCCCACATTGACGGACGGCAGCAAAAAAGGCCGCGAAGAGGCGATTAAGCATGTGATCGAGGCGCTGTTCTTGGGCCAAAAGCTCCGGTCTGAGCGGGTGATTTTGGACCTGGGCAATTCCACCATGGAGCCCATTACCCCCCGGCTCGCAACTCTCATTGAGGAGGGTGGGCAGTATGGGCGAGAGTATTGCGACCTCAAACAAAAAGGCGTGACGCGCCGCGAGGCCTTGGGCTCCAAAGCTCTCGACTCGGTTCGGGAAGCCCTGAACCATCTGACTCCTTGGGTGGAAGAGACTGGTGTCGGACTGGCTTTGCGAACCGGGGCCACATACGAGAGCTATCCTTCGGAGCGTGAAATCAGCGCGCTGCTGCAGGAATTCCCGCGTTCCCTGGTCGGGTATTGGCACGATTTCGCACGCTGTCAGGCAAAGTCCAATTTGGCATTCTTAAACCATGAGACATGGCTGCGCTCAGTGGTCGGAGATGTGGTGGGATGTCATCTGAATGACTGCAAGTGGCCTCAAACTACAGGTATGATCCCTTTTCAAGGCGCCATAGGTTTTGACAGATTGGTTCCACTTCTGCCCAAAGAGATCCCCAAGGTCTGGAGAGTGGACTCCCGCCGCAAGTCAGCCGATTTAAGCGCAGCGCTCACGCGGTGGAGAGAACTTTGGGGAGACTAGGGAGTTTCCTCCGTCGAGGGGATTTCCAGCACCTCCTTCACGGGCAAATCTTCGGTCGCATTTCCTGTGTCGGAAGACTTTTCCAGTTCAGCCATTTTCCGTTTTTCCAAACGTCCGCGCAACCATCGGGTGACCAGAACTCCCACGATGATCAGGGAAATCCCGGTAATGGCCATGCCAGCCTTGCCTTCCAAAATGGCCCCGCCGGTCAGGAGAATTCCTATCGAAACGGCCCCTCCAAGAAGCACCGACATTGGAAGATAAATCCAAAAAGGTGTCCGAACGAATCCAAGCACGTAGTTGTGAATGAAAAAAGGAATGCCCGGAGTGAGTCGGAAGATCAATACCAACCTGACGTGATCGTTTTTTGGCAGGTCCGGAATTTTGACGGAAGTGCTTAATAAAAGCCGTTCAATGAACTTTCGAGCGGGATAGGCGGCAACCCAATAAGTCCAACTCATATTCACCGCCAAGGCAAGGACGGTCAGAACACAGGCCTTCAGAGTGGCCCCCCAAACAGCGCCGGCAAGAAGCAATAGCGGAGAAACAGGAACCGCAAAGCCCGGCAGAAAAGCCAAGGCGAGAAACAAGGCCCATTCATGCTCCTGCAGGTAGGCGCGACTGCTCTTCCAAGAAGCCCTCAGGGTTTCAACATCAATCCCCAGCTTCCAAAGGACCACCAGCACGATAATGCCTAACAAGCCCACCAGTGAGACGAGCCAGTAGAATTTTGGGTGCCGGAATATTTTCTGAACCAGGGACATCAGCTGTGGCAAGAGACAGAGGGCACAAGTCCCGGGTCCCAGCGTTCAGAGAACTACTTGGAATCAAGGCCGAGGGTCCGAGCCTCCCCTTTCACCTCAGTTGGCTTCTCCCCATCCTGCTGGTGATCACCATGAGAATCTTTGGAATCATGAGCAGCACCGGAATGAAGGCTCTCTCCGTGGGACGCGTGCTCCCCCCCATGCGGTTTGAACAAGCGGCTTGTTTCGGACCATTGGTGTCCATCACAGGCACCCAAAAGCACCACGGAAGAACACAATGCGGCGGCAACCAAACCTTGAACGACAGAATGAAATCGCATGACACCTGAGTATCCTGAATTGGGGCGGATGCAACGAGAAATCGCAGTTTCGACAGGCTGCCAAAGAAAATCAGCCTCCTAAAAGTGCGCTTTCCACGCCACCGCCAGTCAAAGGTAGCGCCACAAAAGTTCGCCTCGATCAATCCGATGGTATTTTTTTTGGCCTTCTCGGATCATCACCCGATAACCGGCACTCTATTCCGTTTTTTAGATTCTACCTCGGGTGTGGAATTTTCTCACGGATTGCTTTCCCCATGTTCGCATCCCATCCTATGCATGATCGAGAACTGGATCATCATCATCATCGATTGATTGGCGGTTGTGTCTGTTCCAATGCCCTCAGGACAGCCAGGACAATTGGCCGATTCTGCCCTCCTCGCACTCCCACACTTAGTTTTTCATTGGCCCCCGGAGAAGATCAAGACAAGAATTGACGGATGCGTGGTAATGGATGAATTGGAGATCATCAATGGTTCGAAGAATCCCTTCCGAAACTGGAAAGAATCCCCCCTCTCGAAACCAACCACCTCGGAAATTCCCGCCTGATTCTGTTCCTTGCCGCCCCCCAATTGAAATCCCATGACTGAATTGGCGAATTTAGGACCATTTATATCCTGCGAAGGCCCTGACCAAGCGCCCATCACAGTGCCTAGAGTCCCGGAAGAAGTGGTTTCTTTGAAATACCACAGAGGTTCCGGGGCTTTGGTCGAATGGCACTCGGTAATCGACAGCGAAAACTTTTCCAAAAATGAAAAGCTCGCGTTTTTCGAAAGAGCCCGGAGTGCAGCTTCCTTGGGACATGCGGCTTTCCCGAGAGTCCTCGACGTGGGTGAATCTGAAGGCCGTCTCCACTATACGACCGCCCTTAGTGATGGGGAATTTCTACTTGAATTCCTTCAACGAACAGGGCCTTTGGAGCCGGCCGTGGCTTTGTCCCTGTCCCTCGCCATGGTCGACGCACTGTTGGTCTTGCAGCCCAATATCCGACTGTTTCTGGGCAGCAAGCTCGAGAATCAAATCGTTGTCCTGACTGACAACACCCACCTGACACCTCGGATCATTGATATCGGGCTTGGAAGCAGAGAGCCCAGGCGTTCCTCTGATTTCGACCCCGGCGTTAGAATCACTTCGCTCAGCCGGTGGCTCTTTTTCATGCTGGCAGGCCATCCTTTTTCCGCCGACCAGCCCGGAGAGATCCTGAGTCTCGAAGTGGCGGGAGAGGAATTGAAGGCATTTTTGGATTCTGTCCTGGGGGAGCGGCCCAATCCCCCCCAAGATCTTGAGAGCCTGCAACGTGTGCTGCTGGATTGCCTGCAACGTCTGACTGGTTCTGGAAGCTATCTGGGGAATCTCGCAGTGCCGAAATCCCTTTATCCCCGGAGATGCTTGGCGGAATCCCTCTATGGCAACACCGATCCCCGCACTGGAGCCATGCTTCCCCAGTGCCAGATGGATGCCGACTCCCTAGCTGGCCCCTTGGTTTCCTGCCATATCCACGGAAGTGACACAGAAACCAACGAGGCGCTTACGATCCAATTTCTCCCTCCAGATGTGGTTTGCCCAATGCTGGAGAACACGGACTGCCCGATCACTCCCAAAGCAGAGGAGACCGATGGCCTTTTGCGTTGTCTTGGCGGAGCCGAGGCTCCGAACTTCCGCTGTGTGATGGAGGAACGCTACAATGGATTCTCCCTGTCTGAATTCCTGGCCACCAGGGCTTACCGCTTGACGAAGCCGGAAGTGGTTTTGCTGATGCGTGCCACCCGGTTTTGCCTTTCTCAGGCAGCCTCCGCAAGGATTCCGATCCATTGTCTGACAACCCAATGCGTGATCTTCCATTTTCCGCAGACAAGCCATGAGGAGCTGCCTCCCTTGCGCGAAAAAGCCATGCAAGAGTGGCCGGAATGCCACATCAAAGTCCGGTGTCACTCCACCATGGATGGTTTGATGCGAGCCTCCGCAAGCCACCAGGTGGGAAAAGAAGCTCCGATCTTTCAGCTGCCAAACCAGGAACAAAGCATCGCCCACGCCTTCATCGGACTGGCGAAAACGATGTTACACAATCCATGGGAAGGCACATTTGATGACAAGCGAACAGCCCTGGACTCATGGATCACCGATCTTGGCGTTCAAATATTGGACCCAAAAAATGAATTCGATTATGATCAATTTCTGAAAGAATTGGAAGGCCGCTTACCGGCTTGATTCAGGACCGCATTTCTGAGTTCCGAGAGGCAAGGAGTTGGCTACCGAATACTTGCAACGGCCCCCGAAAGAGAAATCCCTGGCAACCGAAACAAGCGGCCCCATTGGAATGCCTAGCGCAAACCCGCCGCGATCAATGCCTCTGTTTCGTGATATCTTGACTGAGACGTTCTTGCTATGATTTGTCGCCTGTTCCCCATTCTGCTCCTTGCATTGGCCGGTCCACCTTTGGCTTCTGGAGCGGAACCTGTCTCCTTCCGCAACGACATCCTGCCGATGCTCCACCGCCAGGGTTGTGTTTCCGGAGCCTGCCATGCGAAAGCTGAAGGACAAAACAACTTCAAGCTCACCGTTTTCTCCTATGATCCTGCGGCGGACTACCATGAGATCGCACAGGAGGATCGGGGACGTCGTATCGTCACAGGGGCTCCAGACCAGAGCTTGCTTCTTTTAAAAGCGTCCGGAGGGGTTCCCCATGAAGGTGGCGCCAGGATTGCTCCCGGCTCCCCTGCTTACCAGTTGATCCGGACATGGATCAGCCAAGGAGCCCAGTTTTCGATTCCCAACGAACCCAGTCTGCTCAACATTTCCGTCGATCCGGTGGCACGGACCTATCAGAAAGGTTCCCAGCACCCTCTCTCAGTGACCGCACACTATTCCAATGGATCCACTCGCGATGTGACGGCAGTCGCTCTGTTCAACACCCAGGATGAAGGGATGGCAAAGGTGGATGAAAATGGCATTGTCACGGCAGGAACTACTCCGGGTGAAGGAGTGATTTCAGTGCGGTATTTCGATCTGGTCGGACTCTCCCGAGTCACGGTCCCACCCGAGAAACTTTTGCCCCATGACCGGTATGCCTCCCTCCGGATGGCCAATGAGATTGATCGCCTCGCCACAAAGAGACACGAAAGCCTGGGCCTCATTCGATCCGAGCCTTGCAGCGACGCGGAGTTCCTGCGAAGAGCCAGCCTCGACACGTTGGGGTTGTTGCCTGATCCTGCCCAGTCCAGATCATTCCTTGCCGACACCTCTCCGGACAAGCGCGAAAAGTTCATCGATGCGATGCTTTCCAGAGACGTCGAGTGGGCCGATCATTGGGCCACCAAATGGGGGGATTTGATTCGTCCCAACACCCAGCATGTCGGAGTGAAGGCGGTGTTCGTGCTCGACCAGTGGTTGCGGCAACAGTTCCGGGAAAATCGCCCTTATGACGCGTTTGTCCGGGATCTGGTCACGGCCACCGGAAGCACCCATGACTTTGGTCCAGCAACCTTGTTCCGCGACAAGCGCGAACCAGCCGATCTAGCCCAGTATTTCAGTCGCGTCTTTCTGGGAGTGCGACTCGATTGCGCCCGCTGTCATCATCATCCGAGCGAAAAGTGGACCCAGGATGATTACTACGGATTTGCTGCCTTTTTCGGTTCCATCAAGCGCAAAGGCACAGGGATTTCAGCCCCCATTTCAGGAGATGCGGAGTATATCTACTCGGCTCCCGGAAAAGGAGTGGAGCACCCGGTCACAAAAGTCGTGATGCCGCCGAAGCCTCCGGAAACGCCCGCCCCTACGATTCCTGAAGGCGCAGATCCAAGGGAAGCACTGGCCGATTGGATGACCGCTCCAGACAATCCTTTTCTGGCCAGGGCAGCGGTAAACCGAATTTGGGGTGAGTTTTTTGGTCGTGGGATCGTCGATCCGGTGGATGATTTCCGGGCTTCCAATCCCGCGACCAATCAGGAACTGCTGGATTGGTTGGCCAAGGACTTTGTGGCCCATCAATTTGATTTGAAGCACTTGGTTCGCACCATTCTGCTGTCGGAAACGTATCAGACAAGTTCCCTCCCGAATGAGAGCAACCTGGCGGATGTGAGAGATTTTTCCCGCTCTTACCGGCGCAGACTTCCTGCGGAGTCCATGCACGATGCCGTGGTGGCGGTGACAAAGGTTCCCACCAAATTTCAAGGTCTATTGGATGGTCGTCCCTCTTCGGCCGGATGGACTTACAAAATCAATTCTGAATTCCTCGATGCCTTTGCACGCCCCAATTCCAGCGCGGACTGCCCTTGCGAGCGGGATCGGAATGGCAGCGTGGTCCAGGCCCTCCACCTCATGAATGCCGAGGGTCTGCAGAAAAAGCTGACGGATCCGAAAGGCTGGGCATCCCAGCTGGCTGCCAGTAATCTGACTCTGGAGGGCATTATTGAAGACGTTTATTTGTCCGCCTTCAGCAGGCTTCCTGAACAGGATGAGAAACAAGCCGGTCTGGCGGTCTTCAACAGAGATGGCGCAACCAGACAAACCGGCGCGGAAGACCTGATCTGGTCGCTCGTGAATACCGCCGAGTTTGTGCTGAATCATTGATTTTTCTTTTTTGGACAAGGAATCCGACATTGACCTTTTTCCCGGGATCGTGCTAACGATTATGACTGCCCTATCCTTCAGTCATGTTCCGGTTTGGCCACCTCATTAGATTGTTGCTCGTGGCTGCTGGAGTCAGTGGCTGTGACTCCCCGCCGCAAATCACCGAACCTGCAGAGTCTCCCCTGAAAGAACTGGTCGCCTTGGCCATCAACGAAGATCAGGCTCTTGGCGGCATTCCCTTCCCTCTGCTCGTGCGCACGGCAACCGGGCATGAGGTCATCGCCATCGATCCGGCCGTACCAGCCGACAAGGCTCTGATCACCGCCATTGAGGCATCGCTTGAAGAAGTCATCGCGGAATTGAACCTCCCGAACAGTCCTGTCCGGAAAGAAAAGCGCATCAACGAAGTCAGCAGACATTTCGAAGATGCCTTGCTGCTCCACCTCAATGCCCAGCCTGACATCGCCTGCGAGATCCCCACGACATTGGCCGGCGAACACCAGCGCTCAGGTTACCCGGACCTTCTGATCCGGCATGTCCCCACCGGCCAAATCGCCTTTCTTGATCCCAAGTTGGTGGCCTCAGGCTCTCTGAACTCCAGCCTGCGCACGTTTTACTTCACCCCGAAAGGTGAGACCAACAAAATCAACAGGGATGCCCACCATTTGCTGGTGGGCATCGAGCATGACGGAGCCGTTGGCGCGTGGACGTTTCTGCGCTGGCACCTTGTCGATCTGTCTTCCCTCACCGTCCGGCTCAAGGCCGAATTCCAAGCCAGCAACCGGGATCTTTACCAGACAACGCCCCCCGACGTGGCTCCCGAACCGGAGACACACCCCTGAGGTGCGGGCGAATCCTTCGCAAAACACCCGCCTTGCGTCTTGACAAAGCCCATCCTTCCTAGTTCCCTTGGGGCTTTGTTTTCCCGGCGTCACCCCCTCCCAATTTTCATGAAGAAATTGATCAATGATCCCCTCAATGTGGCCAATGAGCTCGTCGAAGGCCTTGTGGACGCCTACAATGGCGAAGCCGTTCATGTGGGAGCCCGCTCGCTGGTGTTGAAAAACATCCAGGACGGAAAAGTCGCTCTGCTCGTTGGCGGCGGCTCAGGTCATGAGCCGATCTACCATGGACTAGTGGGACGCAATTTGGCCGATGGCGCGGCTTGTGGCGATATCTTTGCGGCCCCCCCTCCAGACATTGTCTTCGAGGCTACTCAAGCAGTCCACCGTGGCAAGGGAGTTCTGTATCTCTACGGCAACTATGCCGGGGATGTGATGAATTTCGATATCGGTTCTGAGTTGGCGGATGAGGAAGGCATTCCCGTAAAAACCGTGCTCATCTGGGATGATGTGGCCTCTGCTCCGCCAACGGAAAAGCACAAGCGCCGTGGCATCGCCGGTCTCGTGCCCGTGGTCAAACTCGCCGGGGCCGCTTCTCAAACGGCCACCAGCCTCGACTCTTTGGAGGCCACGGCTCGGAAAGCCGTTCTCCAGACCCGGTCTGTAGGGGTCGCGCTGGCTCCCGGTGCCATTCCTGCCACCGGCAAGCCGACATTCGACCTTGAGGAAGACAAAATTGGGCTCGGCATGGGCATCCATGGCGAACAAGGGGTCGCCGAATTGCCCATGCAAACGGCGGACGACCTCACTCCGATGATGCTGAACCTCATTTTTGAGGACTTTGAGAAGGATGCAGAAGTCGCCCCTCTTTCCGCCGGGGATGAAATCGTTTTCTTCGTCAACAGCCTTGGGGCCACGACGATGATGGAGTGTCTCATTTGCCTCCGCAAAGCCCGCCAGTTTCTCACGGAACGCGGTTTGATTATCCATGATGTCATCGTGGGCCCCTTGGTGACCTGCCAGGAAATGGCGGGAATTTCATTCAGCATCACCCGCTTGGATGAAGAATTGAAACCTCTCTGGGACATGCCTTGTCAGTCCTTCTGTTATTCCAAAATGGCAGGAAGTTGGGGAGCCTGAACCTCTGATACCCCTTCCCTCTTTTCTCCCTCTCCAAACCATTCCCATCATGCCCAAAACTGCCCTCGACGCCCCTCAAGTCATATCCATGCTCCAAGAAGTCTGCCAGGCCATCATTGCCGCAGAACCCCTGCTGACTGATGCCGACCGGGCACTTGGTGACGGAGATCATGGATTGGGAATGCAGCGGGGAATGACGGCCGCACTGGAGAAACTTGGAGCCCTCGATCCGGAATCCACCGGAATCGACAAAGCTTTCTCCACCGTGGGCATGGCCATGATGAGTACCATGGGGGGGGCTTCCGGCGCCCTCTTTGGAACGTTGTTCCGTAACGGGGGCAAAGCCATCGCAGGGAACTCCCACTTTGGCACGGCCGAGTTGGCGGAACTTCTGAAAGTTGGACTCGAAGGAGTCATGTCCCGGGGAGGCGCCAAACCGGGAGACAAAACCATGATCGATGCCCTTCATCCCGCTGCCGAAAAGGCGCTTCAGGAAGCGGCGGCGGGCTCTCCCTTTGCAGAAGCCATCAACGCCGTGGCAGCCGCCGGAGAAGCCGGACGGGATGCCTCGGAAAACCTCATCGCGACCATGGGCCGGGCCAAAACTTTGGGAGAGAAATCCCTCGGCAAGCCAGATGCTGGAGCATGCTCTGTGGCCATCATCCTTCGCACGATGGCGGAATTCTCCGCCAAGTGAGCTTTCCGAAACGCTGCTTTTCATCCGAAAACTGTAGCTGGAAGCTTGGTGCGGTTGTTGGCCTTTTTGCTGCTTGCAGCGAGGGCCCGCCACCTCTATGGGTCGCGTAACCTTAAAAGCCAATTTTAGTCCCACGTTCATGAATCAAGCCATTCTCGCCAAAGCTGCCAATGAAGCCCGCGGTCTCGCCATCGATGCCGTTCACGCCTGTTCTTCCGGACATTTGGGATTGCCCCTGGGTTCCGCAGAAATCGGCGCGGTGTTGTTCGGTGAGGCGTTGGTGTGTGACCCCGCCGATCCATTGTGGCTGGGGCGCGACCGTTTCATCCTTTCCGCAGGTCACGGCAGCATGTTCCTCTATGCCTGGTTGCACCTCGCTGGCTATGATTTGAGTCTGCAAGACGTCAAAAATTTCCGGAAGTTGCACAGCCGCACTCCCGGTCATCCGGAATTCCGCGAAACGCCCGGAGTCGAGGCCACTACTGGTCCCTTGGGGCAAGGAGTGGGCAACGCGGTGGGTTATGCAGTCTCAGGAAAAATGGCGGCGGCCCGGTTCAACACCGCCGACCACACGATCATCAACCACCATGTCATCGTTCTCGCGGGTGATGGTTGTCTTCAGGAAGGGGTTGCCAGTGAAGCAATTGCATTCGCCGGGCATGTGGGTCTCGACAATCTCATTCTGATTTACGATTCCAACGATGTCACCCTCGATGCCATGGCGTCCAAATCGCAAAGCGAAAACACCCTCGCCCGCTTCCAAGCCGCGGGATGGGATGTTGTACGGATCGACGGTCATGATCTTCAGGCCATCGCCGCGGCCATGGCAGAGGCCAAGGCCAACGACAATGGGCGTCCCAAGCTGATCGAGGCCAAGACCGAAATCGGACGGGGCATTCCAGAAGTCGCTGGAACGGCAAAAGGCCATGGTGAGGGTGGTGCGAAATTCGCGGATTCCGCTCGCACCGGACTTGGACTTCCTGCTGAAACCTTCTACGTGTCCCCGGAAGTCCGGGAATTCTTCGCCGACAAAGCAGCCGAGCGTGCCGGGGTTCATGCCGCCTGGAAATTGACCTATGACGCGTGGGCTGCCGCGAACCCAAATCTTGCCGGGCTATTGCAGGCTGCGTTGTCCCACCACATCCCTGCCGATTTGAGCAGTCACATCCCCGAGTTTGCGGCTGATTACAAAGATGCCACACGTGGATCCGGCGGAGTGGTGTTGAATGCCTGCGCCAAGGCATTGCCACTCCTGGTCACGGGAAGCGCAGACCTCTTTGGTTCGACCAAAAATTACCTCAAAGATCTCGGAGATTACAGCCGAGACAATCCCTCCGGAAGGAACATCTGGTTCGGCATTCGTGAACATGCCATGGGAGCGATTTGCAACGGCCTCGCCTACGACGGCATTTTCCAACCAAGCGGGGCCACCTTCCTGGTCTTTGCGGACTATCTTCGGCCTGCCATCCGACTGGCTGCGCTGGCCGGACTGCCTGTCACCTACATTTTTACTCACGACTCGGTTGGTGTCGGGGAAGACGGTCCCACCCATCAGCCGGTGGAGACGGTCAGCGGACTGAGGGTCATTCCCAATCTGGATGTCATCCGGCCCGGTGACGCAGAAGAGACTGCCGGCGCTTTTGCCGCCGCGCTGCTTCGTCAGGACGGCCCCACGGCCCTCATCCTTTCCCGCCAAAATGTGCCCAACTTTTCCTTCGTGCCGGTGGCCACCCGTCGCGAGGGCGCCATACAGGGGGGCTACGTGATTCTGCGGGAAACCTCCCCCTTGGAAACCATTTTGATCGCCACCGGCAGTGAACTCGCGCTCGCGTTGGCAGCCGCTGAGCAACTGGGAAGCGGCACTCGTGTTGTTTCGATGCCCTGCATGGAACGTTTCGACCGCCAGTCGGCAGATTACCGTGATTCGGTTCTTCCGACGACCTGCACCAAGCGGCTCGCGATCGAAGCAGGCGTCAGCGGTCTTTGGCACAAATACGTCGGTCTAAAAGGACGGGTCATCGGGGTTGATCGTTTTGGGCTGAGCGCCCCCGGCGACATCGCGATGGTGGAAGTCGGGATCACGGTCGAGCATCTCGTCGCGGCCGCTCGAGAATGCTGAGAACGCCCAGCGACTGGTGTCGTTCCTTGCCAAAACCAGCGCAATTCTGGTATCACGGGCTGGTTTCCACCGGGCAGCGGACCAAGTTCCAATGCCTTGAATTCCACCGGAATGGCACGAATGCGTCCAAGCTTTTGATTGCCATTCTCTCGGCAAATATCTTACACTGGGGCCTTGTGTCAGTCGGTGTGAGATGAGGTATCTCCTATTTTTGCTACTCTTAGGAACGACGGTTTTTGTCCCGTTTGCCTCCGCGACTGCGGATGACAAGGCTGGCTTGGCCTTTTTTGAATCCAAAATCCGCCCGGTTCTCATTAAGCATTGCTTTGAGTGCCATGCCAAAGATTCAAAAAAAATTGGTGGCAAACTCCGTCTCGACACCCGTGAGGAATTCAGAAAAGGGGGTGAGTCAGGATCCCCTCTGGTGGCCGGCAAACCCGGCGAATCCCTAATCATCCATGCCCTGAAGTGGAAAGATGATCTCGAAATGCCCCCGAAGGTCCCGCTGCCGGAGGCCGTGATCGCTGATTTTGAAAAGTGGATCGCCATGGGGGCCCCGGATCCACGCGTTCCGGAAAAGCCCATTCCGGTGGCCCTGCCGGTTTCCACTGCCACCACACACTGGTCATTCCAGCCCATCCAGTCGCCTCCGCTGCCACCGACGAAAAACAGCCAGTGGGGAGTCACTCCCGTAGACCAGTTTGTCCTCGCCCGCATGGAGCAAGCCGGACTTGCTCCCACTGCCGATGCCTCTCCCGGAGAACTGATTCGTCGACTTTCTGTCGATCTTTTGGGATTGCCTCCCACGTTCGAACAATCCTCTTCATTTGAAAAAGACTTCTCCGAGCAGGGGCCACAAGCTCTTGAACGGGTGGTCGATCAAATGCTCGCTTCACCTCAGTTTGGAGAGCAGTGGGGACGGCATTGGTTGGATGTGGCCAGGTTCGGAGAATCCAACGGCAATGATGGACTGAGCCGGAATCCCACATTTCCTCACGCTTGGCGCTACCGGGATTATGTCATCGAGGCTTTCAATGAGGACATGCCCTATGATCAGTTTCTGACCGAGCAGATTGCGGGGGATTTGCTTCCTGCGTCGAACGACATCCAGCGGGATCGGCAACTGGTGGCCACTGGTTTTCTGGCCCTGGGTTCAAAGCCAGCCAAAGCCATGAATGAGAATTTTGAAATGGATGTTATCGACGATCAGATCAACGTCGTCAGCGCCGGGGTCATGGGATTGAGCGTCGCCTGCGCCCGGTGCCATGATCACAAACATGATCCCATCCCCACCCGCGATTATTATGCCTTGGCCGGTATTTTCAAAAGCACTGAATCCCTCTGGGGGATGGCCGCCAATGAGGCGCTGACAGCTCCCGCCACTGATTTGCATGTCCTCCAGTCCGCCGCGCACGTCGCCCCACCAGTGGGTTTCAAGGAAACCGTGCTGGTCTTGGATTCGAACACAGGGAAGCCGAAGCCGCCACCAAAGCCAAAATGGCCGGTGGACACCCCACTCGCGATGGGGGTGCGGGACCGGAAGGAGACCGTCGATTGTCGGATCAATTTAAAAGGCGACTCCAAAAGCCTCGGGGACCAAGTTCCCAGGGGATTCCTCACGGCATGTGTGATGCCCGGAGAACCAGTGATTAAGGAAAAGAGCAGGAGTGGACGACTCGAACTCGCGGGTTGGCTGACCCGGCGGGATCATCCGCTCACGGCACGGGTGATGGTGAACCGCGTCTGGCATCATCTCTTCGGCCAAGGCATTGTCACCACCCCGGATGATTTTGGGGTCTATGGAAGCCGCCCCAGCCATCCCGAATTACTGGATTATCTTGCCTCCCGATTCCAAAACCAAGGTTGGTCAGTGAAGCGTCTGATCCGGGACATCGTTCTGAGCCGCACCTATCAATTGAGTAGTTCCGCCGCCGATGCCCTCGTCACCGCCGATCCTGACAATCTTTGGATGTCCCGACATCTGAGACGCCGACTGGATGCGGAATCGATCCGCGACGCCATGCTTCAAGCCTCCAGCGATTTGACTCTGGTTCCTGGAGCGGGATCCATTATCCGGCATCGGGATATTCTTCTAAACTTGGCCGGCGACCTGCACGAGGCCAGTCCTCACCGCAGTGTCTATCTCTGCAGGCTGCGAAATTCTCCTCCCCCTGAATTGTCCGCATTCGATCTTCCCGACGGCGTCGCCGTGGCGGGAAAACGAGAGGTCACCACCCTGCCGAGCCAGTCGCTCTTTTTGCTCAACAGCCCCTTCGTGGTTGACCAATCGCGGCGCTTGGCCCGTCTTCTGATTTCCCAGACCGCTATCGATGACCAGGTCCGAGCTGAAACCATCCTGCGCAGGGTGCTTGGCCGCCCTCCTGCCCCCGGGGAAGTGGACAGGGCCTTGGCCTTGATCCAGGACGTGGACGCGGAGTTGAAGTTGCAAGGAACCACCCCGAGCGTGCGCAGCGAGATGGCTTGGAGTGCCTATGTTCAGGCCCTCTTTGCGACCAACGAATTCAGGTATGTCGATTGATCTTCGCAATTCAACCATGAAAGCCAGATTCTCCCGACGCCAGTTCCTTGAGTCCAGTTCCTGCGGGTTCGGCTACCTTGCCCTGGCCGCCCTTTGCCAAGCCGGTTCCGGCAAGACATACGCGGCGCCCAATCTGGAGGATCGCCCCCCTGCTCTGCCAGTCAAGGCCAAACGGGTCATTTTTCTCTGCATGAGCGGAGGCCCCGCGCAGATGGACACCTTTGATTTCAAACCGCAAACGGGCCAAAAGAAACATCCTGGTTCCGTTTTCAAATTTCACCAACACGGCGAGAGCGGTCTCGCCATATCGGAATTGCTACCCCATACCGCCAG
>JACKQE010000017.1 GCA_024233005.1 Akkermansiaceae bacterium
CGTTGCTGTTGTTGACAACGTAGCTGTAAGTGCCGTTGGCGTTGATGGTCAGAGAACCATACGTGCCGGCGAGGGCGGAACCCAGGGTGCCCGCAGTGCCGACGCCTTCGGTGGCCCCAGTCCGGACGGCGGTCACGGTGAGCCCTGCGGAACCGGTGTCGGCATCCGTATCGTTGGTCAGGACATTGCCGGAGGCGTTGCTGCCGGGAGTGCCATTGGCGGTGCCACCAGCCTCGACGGCGGTGCCGGTGTCGTTGACTCCGACCGGGGCTTGATTGGGTTTGCGAAACAGCAGGTCCCTGACCAGGGGAATGGCGTTCGAGCCGTCCGCATTCAGGGTGGGAGATTTTGCCAGGTTGAAATTGGAACCGGTCAGGTTTTCATCATTCGAATCATACCCATCATTGACGTTTGATGCCTCGAAGATGTCCAGCAAACCGTCATGGTCCGTATCCGTCGTGGAGGTCACGCTCGTGGGGGCTCCATCACCGCGCTCGATGATGTCACTGATGCCGTCATTGTCTGAATCCGAATCGAGATAATCCTTGGTTCCGTCACTGTCGGTATCGACCGGGAGAAGGCCAATGCTTGCGGAAACGGAAGTGTTGGCATCGTTGGCGTCGTAGTTGTCATCCAGACCGTCGCCGTCCAGATCGCTGCCGGAGCGGTTGATATAAGCCGCCGTTGCCTGGGCTTCGACATTGTCGGTGATGCCGTCATTGTCCGAGTCGATGTCAAGACGATTGACAATCCCGTCTCCATCCGTGTCGATGTCCTGATAACTTTGGATGGTATAGGTGATCGGCAGGGTGTTGAACGTAAAGTAGGTGACCTGATCCATGGGAGTGACCACGTCAGTGCCGAAGACGAGGAACGTGCTGGTCGGCGTGGTCAGGGTGAACGTGGCCCGATAGTTGTCCTGGGTCGCGCTGGCCGGGTTCAGGAGGACCGGACTGAGGGCTCCTCTGGACCGCAGATCGGCGAAGCTGACGGGTTCCGCAGTGGCGGTGGTGGCGGCGGCTTCACCGGCCGCATCGTTGGAGTAAGAATAGAGCTTGTTGATGCCATCGCTGTTGCCCAGATTGCTCCAGGTGCCCAACTGGTCCAGGGCAAGGGCATCGACGAACTGGGTGGGATCGAAATCGTCGAGATCGCTGAAGACAAGCCCTTGGATGAAAACGCTACCCGTTGGTGAAGTGGCTGTGACGCGGACAGATTCTGCCGTGCCGGAGCTGCTGTCGGTGTTCACCACCGCTCCCGAAATGGTGGCTCCAAAGTCGTTGGTGATGGTCACCGTGATGGTGCCGTCAGTCAGGATGATGGGCCGCTGGCCATTGACCAAAGGTGCCGCGGCCGAAGCGGCGGCGTCATAGGTCAAGGTTGAAGTGACCGGAGCTGAAGTGACCAGAACCATTTCGTTCTGGTCGAGGATGCCGTCATTGTCATCGTCAATATCGATGCTGTCGGCGACGCCGTCGGCATCGGATTCGAGAGCCACCGTGATCGTCGAAACGGCGGTGTTCGAATTGCCGGTGCCGTCATTGACAACGATGTTGAGAACGCGGTCTCCAGCCACCGAGGAAGTGGAGGAGAAGAAAAGCTTTTCGATGGCGGATTCGTAGTTCGCTTTGGTGTCCGTCCCCGTGAGGGTGATCACGCCCGTGCCAGGATTGTAGGCCGACGCGACGATGCTCCCGGGAAGAACTCCCACGACCTGAAGCAAATCACCGGCCTTGGCGTTGGTCAGGGTAATGCTGGCCGACTTCATGGTGGTGTCGTCGCCATCGGTGATTCCGACATTCGATGAAGTGATCGCCACCGGGGTGGCATTGGTCAAATAGTTGGTTGAATAGTTGGGCAGGCTTCCGCTGACAACAAAATTGTCCAGAATGACCTGTTTCGTGTTGTCGTTTGACCCACCGGTGAACCGGGCCCGAAACACCGTAGTGGCTGAACCGACCGAACCCAGGCTATAGGATACGGAGATTGGGCCACCCACGGGGTCGTTGCTGAGCGCCGCCAACACCGTCCAACTGCCGCCGCCATTGGTGGAATACTCAAACTGGTAGGTGTCAGTGTTGGCCAGGTTTCCACTGGTATTGTAGGTGAACGAGAGAGTGGGGTCCCGGTAACCCGAGAGATTTACCGATCGCCGCACGTCCACGAGATTGTCCGGGTCACGGAGAACCAGCGTGCCGCCAGTGAAACGAATATCGTTGCCGTCAGCATCCACGATTTTGGTCCAATCGGTGGACCATCCGGTCCCTCCAGTGGCCGTATTGGAGGAAAGGTTGTCTGACGCCACCGTGGCTGAATCTGTTGAGTCGAGGTCAAGCACCGGAGGTGTGCCGGTGAGCAATCCGTTCCAGCTCTCGACTTTCAGGGAATCATTTTCCAGAGCGCCGATGGAGGTCTCGAGATCCCAATCTCCTTCCAGTATGGTGGCTCCGGTGGCATCTGAGCTTGCCGCGATGTCGGCTCCGGTGATGCCTCCCAGAATCATGGCAGCCTCCAGTCCCGATTCCCCGGCAGTGAAGTCACATCCGTAGATCAGAATGTCGCCCTCCTGGCTGAGGGCGAGTCCGATGACTTTAAGGTCATCGAGGTATTTACCCTGCATGGTTTCGGCATTGAGATCGGCGGTGCCGAGTTGCAGCGTTCCCTCTGCTCCGTGGGAAACGAGGTGGAGAGCATCGATCCCTTCATATCCCGCAAGTAGGCTGGAAATTTGCTCCATTCCGTCCTGGGTTGGATCGAGGACAAAAATCTCCGCATTTGGCATCCGGCTGGAAAATTCGTTGACCAACGTCTCAACGTTCTCGATTCCGCCATCGATGATGACCACTTGCCGGAGTTCAGTTAACGGGGCTTGCTCTGCCGGGAGAGCCGCTTCTGGCTCCGGTGGGTGGGCTTCGGTGGTTTCAATAATCTCTGCGGGCGCTTGTTCCGGAGCGGCGTCAAACAAGACCCGGGACTCAAGGGCCTCAAAGGCCAGAGGACGCTTGGGAGAGGCGGAGGTGCGAGGCTTTCTCATCGGAAAGATGTAACTATTAATTCCATAAAATTAGTATTTTTTAGTAATATAACAACTGTGATTTCTATAAATTTGGAAATTCAGATCTTTTTATTTTCTTGACTTTTTGGCGCTGATCCCCTCTTGCCGGGGATTTTCCATGCTGTAACGTCCGGCCCTTCATGTTTGAACTGCTTGCCACCGATCCTTCCAGCCAGGCCCGAAGGGGGAGGCTTACCCTGCCGCATGGAGTGGTGGAGACGCCCATCTTCATGCCGGTGGGCACCCGGGGGACGGTGAAATCCGTCAGTCCTTCGGAACTAGAGGCTCTCGAGGCCCAGATCATTCTGGGAAACACCTACCACCTCTTTCTTCGGCCGGGGATGCCGCTGCTGGAGCAGTTTGGGGGATTGCACCGTTTCATGGCCTGGGATCGTCCGATATTGACCGATTCCGGGGGATTCCAAGTCTTTTCCTTGGCCAAGTTGCGGCAGATCACCGCTGATGGGGTTCATTTTCGGAGCCACATTGACGGATCCAAGTTGTTTTTCAGTCCGGAATCGGTCCTGGAGACCCAGGGTATCATCGGGTCCGATATCGCCATGTTGCTGGATGAATGTCCCCCGTGGCCTTGTGAACGGGAGTACGCCGAGAAAAGTCTCGCCCTGACCCAGCGCTGGGCGGAGCGTTCCCGCCAGTGGATTGCAGAGCAGGGGCGCGCCGGGCAACATTTTTTTCCGATCGTGCAGGGGAGTGTCTTTCCCGATCTCCGGGAGAAGGCCGCCAGGGACTTGGTGAATCTTGACTTCGACGGATACGCGATCGGGGGACTCAGCGTCGGTGAGCCCGAGGTGGAAATGTACCGCGCGGTGGAGGCGGCGATCCCTCATCTCCCGGCAGCGAAACCCCGCTATGCGATGGGGGTCGGTCAGCCGGACCAGCTCCTGGAACTGGTCTCCCGCGGGGTGGATATGTTCGACTGTGTCCTTCCGACCCGGGTTGCGAGGAATGGAGCGGCCTACACTGACGACGGGCTGATGAATCTTCGCAATGCCCGCTATGAACGAGATGAGAGGCCCCTTTCGGAGGACACGCACCCGCTTTGCGCCCCCTTCAGCCGGGCCTATTTGCGGCATTTGATCAAAAATGACGAGATACTGGGGCTCAGAATCGTGACTCTGCACAACCTGCACTTTTATCTGGGCTTGATGAAACGGGCTCGCTGTGCTATTCAAGGCGGCGATTTTGCACGATTCCGAGATGATTTCACCCGGCGCTACCGTCAGGGAGTGATCGAGTAAGACGCCCCAACCCCGCATCCAGACGAACCCAGCCTCCGCAGAAAGCACAGATCCATGCAGTCATTTTCCGTATTTTTCCCTCTCCTGGCCCAGGATGCCCCAACTCAACCCGGTGGCCTGGGCGGCATGCTGGTTCCGATGGTTCTGATCTTCGCGATGATGTATTTCGTGATGATTCGGCCCCAGCAAAAGCGCCAAAAAGAACTCAAAGCCATGCTGGAGAGTCTTGGAGTGGGCGATGAAGTGGTCACCACGGGCGGCATTTATGGCGTCATCAAGGCGCAGACGGACCGCGTGGTGACGCTGCAGGTGGACGATGGGGTGCGCTTGCGTTTCGATCGCGCCGCCATCGCCCAAGTTGCCAAGAAAAAAGACGCTCCGGCTGCCGAACTCCCCAGCGAGCCGGCCAAATAACCAACCCTGCCTCTTGTGCTCCCCCTTTTCGGAGGGGGCTGTTTTGTTGTCTTTTCCCCACCCATCCCGCTTATTCCCATGTCCACCTGGAAACGCCCCCTCTTCTTTTTTGGCGGTCTTGCCGTCTTCGGTCTTTCACTTTGGTATTACGGTGACCCCGGCAAAGCCAAAGCTGTGACCGGCGGCTACACCTTTTTCATGGGCTTGAGCCTCATGATGCTGTTCCTTTGGTATTTTGGAACCGAAACCGACCGCAATCGCCGCTGGATCGGCAGTTTCGTCGCCATCGCGGTGGGGGCTCTCTCCTTGTTTTATTTCCAACGCCTCGGAGTGGAAAAAGGCATCGAATTGCAGGGGGGGATTTCTGTCAGTCTGCAGATCGAGCCCAACGCTGGGAATGACGTGAGCAAGGATGCCCAGCGTCAGGTCATCAAGGTGCTGGAGAAGCGGCTCAATGCCAGTGGTGCCAAAGACATGGTTCTGGCTCCGGAAGGCTCGGACCGGGTTTTCATCCAAATTCCAGGAATGAGCAAGGAGGCGGCGGATGAACTCATCAAAAATGCCACCGCCGCCGCCAAGTTGGAGTTCTCCCTGGTGGAGCGTGAGGAAATGCAGGGACAGGCCCAGCGGGTCGCGGAGGGGCTCGATGTGGTGCCCGGGATGCGCGCCCTGCCCGCCCAAAAACTCGAAGGCGAAGAGGACAAAGACGCCGCCACGCCGGAGGCAGGAGACAAGTTCTACCTCGTGAAGCAGAATGCGGACATGTCCGGCAAGCATGTCACCGGTGCCGGAGTCCACTACGGTCAGGAAGGCTGGGAAATTTATTTGGAATTTGACGACGAGGGTTCCACCCAGTTTGGCGAATTGTCCAAAAACTACGGCCGCCAGTTGGCGATCATCGTCGATGGCAAAGTCATCTCGGCTCCCGGATTCAACAGCGGCCGCCCGATTTACGGCACCTGCCAGATCACTGGCAGCTTTACGGAAACCAGTGCCAGGGCGCTCGCCAGTGCGTTGGAAAATCCCTTGGAGAATCCCCTGAAAGTGATCTCCCAGAATTACATTTCGCCCACCATGGGGGAATCCAGCGTCAAGCAGGGCATTTGGGCGGGCGTCAGTGGACTGCTGATTTCGCTGGTCTTCATTGTGCTTTACTACCGTTTCGCCGGACTCATCGCCATGGTCGGTATTGTGATCAACATCGCCATCATTTTCGGAGCCATGGCGCTCTTCAAGTTCACCCTGACCCTTCCCGGGATCGCGGGGATCGTGCTGATCATCGGGATGGCCATCGATGCCAATGTGCTCATCTTTGAGCGGCTCCGCGAGGAAATGGCCACCGGCAAATCATTCTCAGCCGCCTTGGCGACCGCTTATGACCGGGCGTTCACCGCCATCTTCGATTCCAATCTGACCTCGCTCATCACCTCCATCATTCTCTACGCGGTGGCGACGGGAACGGTCCGGGGTTTCGCCATCACCCTGACGATCGGGATTATCGGCACTCTTTTCGCGGCCGTGCTGGTCACTCGGGTCTGCTTCCGATGGTTGCTCGATTTTAATCTCATGGACAAGGCGAATTTCGCCAGTCTGTTCACCCGGACCAAAATCGACTTCCTCAAGTGGAGCCGGCCAGCGCTGCTCGGCTCGGCCGCCGTCGTGGCTTTGTCGCTGATTGTGGTGCCCATTATCGACCCCCGTGGCATCGACCTCAAGGAAGGCGACCGCATCAGCGTAAAGGTCCCCGCCGGGTCGCTGACGCAGGCGCAGGTCGAGGAGGCCCTGGCCGGGGTCAAAGATATCGGGACGCCGGTCGTGCAGATCCAGTCCACCATGGGTGAGGGGGGCGGTGAGTTCGTCAGTATCCGGACCGCTTTCGGCAAATCCGAGGTGGTGCTCCAAGCGCTGCAGAAAAGCTTGAAAATCGATCCTTCCACTGCCGAAACGACTTCGATTGGTTCCCAGGTCGGTGGGGAGACTTTGCGGGCTTCCATTCTATCGTTGGTTCTCGCCCTCGTGGCCATTCTCATTTACCTCACGGTCCGCTTCGAGTTCGCCTTTGCTCTGGGGGCCATCGTGGCGTTGGCGCATGACGTCATCATTGTGACAGGTCTTCTGGCCATTTTTGGACAGGACATCAGCCTTATCACCATTGGGGCCTTGCTCACGATTGCCGGGTATTCCATCAATGACACGATCGTGGTCTTTGACTTCGTCCGGGATGGTCTGAAAACGAAGCGGGGATCGATCATTGATGTCTTCAACTACTGTCTGAATGCGACCCTGAGCCGTACGATCATCACCGGTGGCACGACGATCGTCGTGGTGATCACCCTGTTGATTTTCGGTGGCCCCGCACTGCGGGCCTTTGCCCTCCCCATCCTCTTCGGGATCCTTGTCGGGACCTACTCCTCGGTGTATGTCGCCTCGCCGATCACCTTGTGGTGGGTCAAGAAATCGGGTACCAATTTGCGTCGGGAAATTCTCGATGCCGAACAGTCCAAGATCGGTCCCAATCTGGCTCAGGAAGGCTGAGCCGGTTCCCCCCATGCTGCCGTCCGAGGTCCAGAGGCCCTGGCGGAACGCGGGACGGACGGATGGTTCCGTGGTCACCCCAGAAACGGTTTCCAGTCTTTGATATCGTGGGGATTGCGCAGCAGCATGGTCACCGGCACCTCGCGGGGAGCTTTCGGTTGCCTTACCAGTCTGAGCCCGGCTTCCTCCGGGGTGCGATCCGCCTTACGGCTGTTCACCTCCCGGGCGGCAAGGACGCAATTCTCCCAAGTGGTGGTGCCTCCGCGTGAGCGGGGGAGGATGTGATCGATGTTGCCTTCGCCAGGTCGCAGAATCCGGCCGGTGTACTGGCAACGGCCGCCGTCGCGTTCCCAGAGGCTGCGGGCGGAGAAGCGGGGCCGTTTCACCGGCACCCGATCGAATCTCGCAAGGACGATGACTGTGGGGACACGGATCTGACCGCGGGGAGTTCCGACCTGGTTGTCCTCGTCGCGCACCGGGAGTTCTAGCCAGTCATTCCAGCGGGTTGGAATCATGACTTCCTCCCCTTGGATGTCCAAGCCCGTGGCGGTGTCGACGCACATTTGGCTGAAAGCCGTGGCCGGGGTCACGATGTTGATGGCCTGCCAATTGCGGTTCAGCACCAGCACGATGTTTTTGTTCAGGATGTCGCTCATGGTCTCTTTGGGAAAACGTCACTCAAGGAAGGGCCTCAATCCAAGGTTCGGGAAGCAGCGGGCGCCTGAAAGCAACATCTTGGTCACCTTGGCTCCGGCCTTCGAGTTTGCCTCGGGGTGGGCAACGGGGCTCTACTAGTCTGTGGGGGGCAAGTCATGAAAAAAAGCAAAGGGGAATTGTCGGCAAAATGGGAAGGTCCTTCTTAGGAAAGCACTTCCCGCACCACTTGACCGAAGACATCGGTGAGGCGGAAATCGCGCCCTCCATACCGGTAAGTGAGGCGTTCGTGGTCCAGTCCGATCAGATGGAGCAGGGTCGCGTGCAAGTCATGGAGATGGACTTTGTCCTGCTCGGCATAGTAACCGTAATCATCCGTGGAGCCATGACTGTGGCCTGCCTTGACCCCGGCCCCGGCCAGCCAAATGGTAAAACCAGCGGGATTGTGGTCCCGTCCGTTGCTGCCTTGGGCGATCGGAGTGCGACCGAACTCGGTGGCCCAGACCACCAGGGTGTCCTCAAGCATCCCGCGCTGTTTCAGATCCGTGAGCATTCCCGCAATGGGACGGTCCACGGCGGCGGCGTTTTTCGCGTGGCCTTCCTTCAATCCGCTATGCTGATCCCAGACATAGGGGGTGCTCACCTGGACAAAGCGCACTCCGGCTTCACAGAAACGCCGGGCCAGCAGGCAACGGCGGCCGAACTCAGCCGTGTGGGTTTCTTCCAGACCGTAGAGCGATCGGATGTGGTTCGGTTCGTCCGAGAGGTTCAGCAAATCCGGCGCCACTCCCTGCATTCGGAACGCCATTTCGTAGCTCGCGATGACTCCCTCGATTTGGGCATCCCTCCCGCCGGAGCGCTCCAGATGGGCCGCGTTCAACTCCTGGAGGAAGCCGAGTTCACGCTGGCGCAGCCGGTCTCCGTCGACCGGTCTTTCGAGATATCGAATGTGGGCTTCTTTGCCGGCATCCATGTTGGCATGACCGATGGCGGTGCCTCCGTGTTTTGCCGGGAGAAAGGCGGAACCGAAATTGCGGGGGCCGCCGTGTCCACGGGGCGGGGCGATGGAGATGAACCCGGGAAGACTGGCATTCTCGGAACCCAGGCCATAGCTCGCCCAAGCTCCCAGTGAGGGGCGGACGAGACTGTCTGTTCCGGTGTGGAGCATGCTCACGGCCTGGCCGTGGGAGGTCCCCAGGGTTTCCATGGATTTGATGAAACAGAGCTCGTCGATCTGCTTGCCGAGGTGGGGCCAAAGATCACTCACCCAATTGCCGCTCTGGCCAGCCCGGCGAAATTTCCACGGTGAGGCAAAAATCTGGCCCACCTTGCCGTCCTTGGTCGCGTCGAGGTTCGCCAGCGGTTTGAAGGGCAGGGGACGGCCATGTTCCGCGGCGAGACGCGGCTTATGGTCGAAAGAATCCACCTGCGAAACCCCGCCATGGAGGAACAGAAAAATCACCCGCTTGGCGCGCGCCGCGAAATGGGCAGAACCGGTCACCGACATTTCTTGTGCTGTCAAAGCACTGAGAGCCAGAGAGCCGAACCCACAGGCCGTTCCTTGAAGAAAGGACCGCCGCGTCATCCCCTGAGGGGAAAAATGATGACAGGCTCCGGTTTTCATGAAGATCAGAAAGACTCCGGTGGGCAATAGAATGCTCCCGGTCCGCAAATTGTCAACCATCGCCAACCAAGCGCCTGTTTGGCCCGGCAGGGGAGCGGTTGCGCCGTTCGCCCGGCGATCAATCCAAAAACCGAAACTCGGAGCTGGCGATGAGAGCCCGGGCCAGGGATGCCAGTGCTTCCGTCCGGTCGAGGGGCTCCCCTTGTTGCAGATCGTCGACGTACCAGACTGCGTTGGTCAATTCATAGCTTCCCGGAGTGCGGTTCAGGATCCGCTGATACAAGGTTGTCACCACCGCTTCCGTCTTGGTTGTGGGATCCAGCGATCGCGTGACCGTGGCCAATGCCAGGTCTTTCACCAATGGGGCATTCCACAAAGCCATCGCCTGGCTTGGGGATGTGCCCGGTTGGCGATCTCCTGTGGGAACATCCGGATTGGCGAGGTCGAAGGTTTCGAGGAATCCGGGCAGGTCTCCCCGCACCATTGGCAGGTAGAGGCTGCGCTGGCGACCTGTTTGCTCCTTCTGGGCGGAAGTGATTCCTTTAGAAGAATTGGGAATTGCCTGCTCGCCAAGCTCCGCGACCGGAGAGCCAGCCGCGCCGCCATCCAGCAGGTCGGACATGCTTAGCAGGGCGTCGCGGAGCGCCTCCGCCGGGAGTCTTCGTCGGTTCTGATGCGTCAGGAGTTGATTCGAGACATCCTCCTCCGTATCGGGAGTGACAGCCAACGCATAGGTGCGGGAGAGCAGGATGCGGCGCAAGGCCCGTTTCACCGACCAATCATCGGCGATGAATTCTCGGGCCATCCAGTCGAGTAGTTCCGGGTGTGTGGGGCGGTCGCCTTTTAGACCGAAATTGTCGACGCTCCCTACCAGTCCCTTACCAAAAAGGTGCTGCCAGAGACGGTTCACCAACACCCGCGAAGTCAAAGGATGCCGGGGATCGGCAATCCAGTCCGCCAGTTCCCGTCGTCCTGATTCCGCCATCGGCAGACTGGGGGCGGGGCTGCCGAGATCAACCATCTGGAGGAAGCCGCGGGGAACCACCACTCCCTGCTGGGAGACCTCTCCCCGGAGGCGAATGGCCAGATTTTCGATGACCGGTTGGTCCCGGGCCACCATGGCTTTCTCGGTTTTCGGGGCCGAGGCCTCCAAGGAGGACAGCGCCGCCTCACACGCCGCGAGGGCCTCAGGATCGTGTCGCATCCGCTTCCGTTCCTCCTGGAGGAGCGAGAGATCCCTTTCATACCGGGCCAAGGCGAGCAACTGCTCCGGAGTCTGGGGGAGATCGCGCTCGATCCAACCCGAAACGTTGACATTGTTCATGCGGATGCCATCGGCCGTGACGGTGGATCGGAAAATGCCAGCCAGGGCATAGTAGTCCCTTGTCGGGATGGGATCGAATTTGTGGTCATGGCAGCGGGCGCATCCCAGAGAGAGTCCCATGAAAACGCGCCCCACGGTGTCGACCTGCTCGTCGGCGATATCGAGGCGCAACTTCTCCTTGTCGCGTTCGGAGAGCATCTTCGGCGCCATCAGGAGAAAGCCCGTCGCCACCATCTGCTCCCGTTGCTGGTTCACATCGGCGGCGGTCATCAGATCGCCCGCAAGCTGTTCCCGGATGAAGGTGTTGTAGGGCTTGTCACGGTTGAAGGCATTGACTACATAGTCACGGTAGCGCCAGGCCTGGGCATGGGTGAGGTTGATATCCCCGCCATTGGAGTCGGCGTAGCGGGCCAGATCGAGCCAGTGTCGGCCCCAGGTTTCGCCAAAGGCGGGTGAGTCGAGCAGTCGGTCCACCAGCGAGGCGATCGCGTTCCCTGCCTGCTGCCGGTGGGCCGCCACAAAGTCGGCCGTTTCCTCCGGGGTTGGGGGCAAGCCGGTGAGATCAAAATACAATCGCCGTGCCAGAATCTCCGGATCCGCATCCGGAGCCGCAGAGAATCCGGCGCTTTCCCAGCGTGCCTGGAGGAAACGGTCAATCTCATTGCGGGCCCAACCAGGATCTTTGACCTGGGGAACCGATGGGGCTTGCGGCGCACGGAAAGCCCAGAAGGTCCGCGCTTTGTCCCAATCGTAGGTCGACTCGTCAGCCGATGATCTCTCAAACAGTGAGCAGAACACCAGCAGAACCAGCGCATTGGACATCCTGATCCTGGGTTCGTGATTCATGGTGGCGGTCCTCATCCTGACGGAAAAGGGTCTCAGGCACAAGCTTCCACGTGATCCGTGGCAACCGTGATGACGCCAGGCCCCGGAGTCGCCAGCGGGCTTCCCGCGATGGGACGCCCTTTCCGGAAGTCTTCCGGAAGTGGTGCGTATTCTGGTCTTGTGAAGGGGGAGGCCCATCTGATACAAATGCCGGAGAGTCCTCCTCCCATGAATCTACGGTTTGTCTCCCTCGTTTGGTGCGCGCTGCTTGCCGGGTCTGCATCCTTGAAGGCTGGTCCTGCGGAAGTCGCTTTGGGGCCGCCCTTGAGACCCCTGCCAACGGCCCGCGACTGGCCGCTGGGGGAGCCGGGCAGGCGTTGGGTGGTCGATGCCGTGCAGGGCTTGGATGAAGCGCCGGGTGACGGCTCAGTGGCGCATCCCTGGCGGACTCTGGGCCGCGCCCTGGGCGCCGCGGGACCCGGGGATACCATCCTGCTCCGGGCCGGACTCCATTACGGGCACAGTGTCGTGACGCTCCGGGCCACTCCGGAGGCTCCTCTCACCATCCGGTCTTTTCCGGGAGAAATCGCGGTGATCGATGGCGGGCGGTCCGAGTTTTTTGACGATCCCCCAGGATCTTGGGAACCGTTTCCGGCTGGCGGGGACGGGGAATTCCGTTCGATCAAATCCTATCCTCTGGAGACCGTCTCCAGCGAGGCCCAGACAAGTGCCCTGGGCCATTTTGCGGGGAACATGGTGCCGCTGCATGGCTACCGGATCGCTGGAGACCTTCGCAGTGCCAACGAGTATTTTTCGCTCCTGAAGGACGGAAAAACCGGAGAGGGCGGGGGCATCTATTGCGGCCCGGGGCTCTGGCACGATCCGGAATCCGGCCGCCTCCATGTGCGTCTCGCCCACACCTCCCAGACGGTTCTGGGGAAGGAAAACTATCAGGGTCCCACGGATCCCCGCCAGGTGCGTCTCTGTGTCGCAACCAGCCGGGAACCGGCCCTGATGCTTGACGGGGCGGCCCATGTGGTCTTGCGGGGCTTGGTGCTGAGGGGATCGGTCGGGGCACCCTTGGTGCTGCGGGACTGTGCCAATGTCCTGCTGGAGGGCGTGACGCTCTACGGTGGGGCCAGCGCTCTTCAGGTGACCGGCACCCGCGGGTTGCGGTGCGGCGACTGCGCATTCCGCGGATTGGCGGCGCCTTGGACCTGGCGGGGCAGCCTGAAATACCGCGCCATTGAGTCCCGTCTCGTCTCGGCCAGCCACTGGAGCCCGCCGGCCCGGGGAAACGCTGACTTCGAGTTTGCCCGTTGCGAATTCACCGACAGCGTCGACGGCGTCTTCATCGGCGGGGTCGGGCAGGTGGAGATCCATCACTGCCTCCTCGACAATGTCAGCGACGACGGGGTGTTTCTGACCTGTAACACGGCTTATGACGGTTCGACACGCGGGGGGGCGGTGAGGGTCCATCACAATGTCTTTTCCCGCTGCCTGTCCACGTTTGCTTTCGGGGTGGGGCATGGCCGCCAGAAGACCATCGGTGAAAGCGATGCCAAGCAGCTCGGGGCAGGGGTCTGGATCTACCGCAATCTGTTCGACTACCGCCAAACGGTGCACTATCAGCAGCCCGGTCCCGGGGAAACCGCGATTCTGACCTATGGCCGCTTCAGCGGGGATCATGGGAGCCCCGGCTGGGAGCCCCTGTTCATTTATCACAACACCTTCCTCGACCATGATCCTCCCTGGCGGAGTTATTACGGAAGCGGCACCGGCAAAGCCATGGGCAAAGGAACGAAACGCCGGATTTTGAACAACCTTTTCTGGCAGGAGCAGGGCCTGCCGGGAGAAGTGCTACCCGAAGGCAGCCCGGATTTCTCCGCCGATGGGAATTTGCACTGGTCAGTCGGAGTGGGCGCGGCCGGAGCCGTCTCCCATCTCCAGAGATACCGGAGTGGGGCGGCCTTTCCGGGGCAGAAATGGACCGAACACGACCGCTGGGGCGATCCCGGGTTCCTCGGACCGGAGGACCAGCGGATCTCCGCCTCCGGCAGGGCGGTGAATGCGGGCGTGTCCCTAGAGAAGGACTGGCCGGAGGACCGCTTGCTGGCGGCGGGAGATGCCGGAGCTCCCGATGTCGGGATGATTCCTCTGGATGCGGAGCCCTGGCGAATCGGGATCCGGGGAAGGCTCGATGCGTTCGGGCACCCTGCGGGGAATCCTGTGGCGGAGGCACCGGTCCTGGCGCCCTTTCTGGATCCGGCCGCCAAGGAATCGGAGAGGCCAAAGGTTGCCCTGATCATGGGGTATCCCGCGTTCGACGCCCCCTTGTGGCAATACGCGCTGGAAAAGCGGGGAGCCGAGGTCATTCCGTATGAAAAAACGTGGCTGGCCCCGGAGGAGTGGCAAGGGTTGCGTGCGGTCGTTTACAACGGAGATCTGACGCGGGCCAAAATGGATCCGAACCGATTCACGGGGAACGATGCCGCCGCGGTGAAGGCGTTTTTTGACCGCGGCGGAGTCCTCCTGACGACCCTCGGGACGGCCGGGCAGATTTTCGCTGGTGGCGAAGGCAAAGCGCTGCTGGAGGAGCTCACCGGGGAACCTTCGCCCTTGGGCAGGCTCCCGGCCTTCGTTCCGACCGTGCGATTGCCGGACCATGACTGGGTGGCCCATCTGCCACGCGGCGGGGTGCCGGACTGGGCAGCCGGCAAAGCGGTGGTGCCGCTGCCCTGGAGCGGAGGGGAGAATCTTGTGGGCGGAGAGGACGGTCGCACCATCTTGGGCAGCCGCAAAGTCGGCCGGGGGCGCTGGATTCACCTGGGCTGGTCCGTCGCGGCGTCCCTCCCGGCGGGGCGTCTGGTCTCGACAGTGGAGGGAGAAACCGCCTACGAGGCCCAATACCAGATCATGGAAAAGGTGGTGGGATCGGTGTTGCCGTGAGGCGGTGGCACCGGGGTTTGCCAGTTGGAATCCATTCTACAGGTGAGTTGACGAGTCAATGTCGTTGCCTCCATCCTGCAATGAAAAAAGTCAACTAGGCTGCCTTGTGTTCTTCTCGATTGCGAAAAGGACCGCTATTACTTCTCCGGAGGCAATAGCGACTAATCCAAAAAGGCTTCCAAATAGGCCACCCAGCAGCTGAATTAGATCTATTTGAGTAAAATTATGTCCAGGAAGATTGGGCTCTACGAAGCCCTCCCAAATGGAATAGTAGAGGCTCACAAGCAGGAGCAGAAATCCGAAAACGCGGAGAAGACCGGAGATGATTGAGAGCAGGGGAAACTTATCGTTCATAGGTTAAACTTTGTTTGGTTGTCTACCGACACTTGATCCAAGTCTCGGTAGTGGATAGATGGGAAATCATCTGCACCATCCTCACGGAAGACCCGATTCGACCCGACAAACGGGAGCGCCCCTGGACCGATCGGCTGAACGTTCTCGACGGGATCCTCTGGATTTTGCACATTGGAGCCCAATGGGTGGATCTGCCGGAATGCTACGGGAACAACAAGACGGTCCATCGACGATTTCAATATTGGAGGGAGCAAGGACTCTTCGAAGATCTGTTGGTCAAGTTTGCCGAGTCTCTTCGAGACCGCAGCCAATTCGACGTGGAAGAGTGCTTCAACGACGGGACTTTCGTTTAGGCAAAAAGGGGGGCTCCAAGTCGGGGAAAGGAAACCAAGATCATGGTTGTCGTCGCCAGTAATGGTCTTCCTATCGCCGGAAGGACAGAAAGCGCTTCGCCGGTTGAGGTGAAATTGGTCGAACCGACCCTCGAATATCTCTGGGTGGTCGGCTAGCCCAAGCGCCTGATTGTAGACAGCCGGAGTGAATCGGAGACAGCCGATGGCAACGCTTACGACAGCGATCCGCTCGATTGCGACCTGGCCGAGTTCCACGGGATCGAGATGCTCTGGACAAATTGATCGAATCGGATCCGGCGCACCCAGGATGGCCGTCCGCTGCGTCACTACTGGCGACTCTGGAAAGTTTAGTGGTTCTTCGCGTGGCTTCACAACTTTGGTGGTTCGCTGGGAGTATCACCACGAAAACTTTACCGCCTTTCTCTATCTCGGCTGTGTCATGGTCCTCTTCAGGCATTTATGAGACCGATTTTAGGTTTTTGAAGCAAGGAAAGCATCTGTGCATATGGCGATTTGCTTAATGAAATGGATATACTTCCGTAGATCATCGCGAGTAACGGCATGCTGCTGAGGCTGCGCCTCTTTGGTTGTGGGGCGAAGGGAACGATGTGCAATGTCTCCTCGCTTTTTAACTAATCGGTTCAGCTTAGTCTTTGCTTTGGCTGGCTCAACATTGTTCCATTTCCAACCTTCGGAAATGTCAATACTAAGATACTTCTGAAAAATTTGCCGAACGCGTTCTGTGTTTGGGCTATGAAATAATTTTAAGTCTGTTGATAGCGACTGGTTGATAAAACTAACAAGGCTATCATCGCTATTTTTATTCGAGCACATTGCCTTCACAGCTTCTTGAATTCGATCTTCAAAATATGTTTCAAGTGCAGCAAGCGCCATTACAAGACTTGCTCGCTTTAAAACTTCGATATCTTGTGGCGGAGGATTTGTGTTGAGGGTATCAAAGTGCTTGAGAAGATCTGTTGAATCTTGAAGTGCGTGGTCAAATGTCTCGAGTGCCTTTGATTTCATTTGGAAAACTAATAGTTGGAAACTGGACATCAATCTGGAGTGCGATTACCGCCGAAGACAGGGAGCGATTTCGGCGTATATTGACGTGGAACAAATTGGGTTATCCTTGGCGGCTTCGATCCAAAGAGGTAAAGTCACCGGGTTAATGGTTTTTCGAATACATTGGGGTTGGGGGGTAACGATCGCCCCAACCCAGTCCCCCGGGCTCATGGTGCTCGAGATGAAACGATCCTGGCCAAACGCTGCCAACCATATCCAATGCCACTCAGAAAGACGAGCCAATTTTGAGTCAACCGGTTGACACCGGCTTGCTCCCTGCGACGGTGAATCGGATGGAGCTGCGTGATCAAATGTCTGGCGGAGTCTGGGGGAGACTCTTCCGGCTGGCTGTGCTCGTGCTGGGGGCCTCTTCCCTGCGGGCGGCGGACTATGTTCCCTGGCGGGATGCCGAGGTGCCGGAACCGCTCCGGGAATGCCGGGCAACTTGGGTGGCGACGGTTTACAACCTGGACTGGCCCTCCAAGCCCGGCCTGTCCACGGAAGTCCAGCAGGAGGAATTGCGGGGGATTCTGGATGGTGTCGCCAAGCTGAACCTGAATACGGTGGTCCTGCAGGTGCGGACGATGTGTGACGCCTTTTTTGATTCCCCCTTGGAACCCTGGTCCTATTATCTGACGGACAAGGTGGGGCGGGCGCCGGATCCCTGGTATGATCCGCTGGCCTTTGCCATCGAGGAATGTCATGCCCGGGGATTGGAGTTGCACGCCTGGATCAATCCCTTCCGCGCCACCACGGCCGAGTTCGGCGGGGAACTGCCGGACAATCACATCGTGAAGGAATTTCCCTGGCTGGTGCGCAAGGCCGGCCCGCATTTCTGGCTCGATCCCTCCACGGAATTTGTGCGCAACCGGGCGGTGTCGGTGACCTTTGATTTGGTGAACCGGTATGATCTCGATGGCATTCAGATCGATGATTACTTCTACCCGTACCCTGGTGCCGGTGGGGGCCCTGACTTTGATGATGAAGAGAACTGGCGCCGTTATTTCAACGAAGGCGGCCTGATGAGCCGGGATGATTGGCGGCGGGAGAATGTCGACAGTCTGGTGAAGTATCTCTATGAAGGGGTCAAGCGCGCCAAGCCCTGGGTCAAGTTCGGGGTCAGCCCATTCGGTATTTGGAGCAAAGGCCACCCTCCGGAAGTTCCCTCCGGCCTGGATGCCCGTGCCGAGCTCTACGCTGACTCCCGGCGCTGGCTCCGCGAGGGATGGCTGGATTACCTGGCTCCGCAGCTCTACTGGACGATGGAAGGCAGGCAGCCCCTGCCCGCGCTGGCCCGGTGGTGGCATTCCCAGAATGCCAAGGGGCGCCACATCTGGCCCGGTATCGCCACCAGCCGGGTGGGCCGGGGTGGGGAGGGCGACGGGCGCCGTCCCTCGGAAATGGTGCGACAGATCGAAACCCTCCGCAAGCTCGCCCAATCTCCGCCCGGTGTCGCGC
Organism: Akkermansiaceae bacterium; assembly: GCA_024233005.1. GTDB lineage: Bacteria > Verrucomicrobiota > Verrucomicrobiia > Verrucomicrobiales > DEV007 > JACKQE01. The sequence continues at coordinate 17,870 of JACKQE010000017.1, forward strand.
ACGCCTCGGCCGACAACATTCTGCCGCCCCCACCCCTGGTTGAGGGAGTGGAGAAGGCATCCGGCATCCCTGCCGAAGATTCCGCCGCCGAGGCCAGTGGGGCCCTCCCGGAAATCGAGCCCAACCCTTTTGATGAACCACCGGCTCCGGTTCCTGTCACCAGTGCGCGCTACCCGGGGCATCTCCACTGGCACTGGGAGGTCTTTGCAAAGAATCGCGGCAGCGTGGTGGAAGCGCTGCGGGATGACGTCTATGGCACCAAGGCCATTCCCCCGCCATCCCCCTGGCTGGTGGAAATGGCGGGCAAAAGGGCTTCCGACGGGCCTCCTTTGCCCGTGGTCGACCTGAAGGCCCGGTCGGAAAGAACGTCTTCCGAAAAAAAAGGGGAACCGGCCGGGAAAGAGTGGGTGCTGAGTTGGAATGGACAGGCGGCCGGCGGCAACGCGCGCTGGTGGGTCATACAAATGGAGCGGAAGGGCGCCTGGAGCGTGGCCAGGATGCTTCCGGCCTCGGTTTCGGAGTTCCGGTGGAAAGAATCTGCCGAAATCCAGGGGGTGGCGGTACAGGCACTCGATGCCTACGGACGCCTCAGCGACCGTCGGGCCCTGCGGCGGAAATGACGGGGGTGCGGATCATGCCTGGCATTGGGGACACCAGCAGGTGGTCCGACCTCGCAGATCGGCCCGGACGAGGGCGGCGCGGCATTGGCGGCGGGGACAATGTCCGCCGTCCCTCCAACGGTGGTTGAAAAGCCAGCGGTCGGGAGGTTCGCCCCAGTCGGTCCCGATCACCTCCAGCGCCTCCCGGCACAGCGTCCGGATGCCGCGCCAGAAAGCCGCGATGCTTCCGGGGGCGTTGCGCAGGGTTCCTGCCAGTTGGGGAGGGGGCAGTCGCAACCGCCAGAGGAGTTCGTCCGCCATCCAATTGCCGATGCCGGGAAACCAGGCCTGGTCGAGCAGAAGTGGTTTGAGCGGGCTGCGGGCGTGCCGCCGCAAGGCTTCCGCTACACGGTCCCTGGTGAAGTCTGACGTGAGAATTCCGGGAGGGAGGTCAGTCCACCAGTCTGGATCCTTGCCGGAGTCGCCGGTCACTTCGATCGACAAGGCACCGAATTGACGGGGATCGTGGAAGACCAGCATGGTTCCATCCTCAAGATCCAGCGTGAGATGGTCGTGTTTCCGGGGGACCTGCTCAGCTCCGGCAACCCGGGACAGTTCTCCGGTCATGCCGAGGTGGACGGCCAGCCAACGGCCTTCGCTGAAGCCGAAGAGCATCTGTTTGCCGTGCGTCCGGGCGGACTGGAGCCGGCGTCCGGCGAGTTCTTTCGCGGCTTTCGCGGCCGCCCGGGCTGAGCCATGGGCGCGAAAGACCCGCGTTTCGGGATGAATCCGGACGTCCCGGACCACCTCCCCGATGGACGGCTGCCATTGGCGGCAATAGTAGGCCACTTCAGCCAGTTCAGGCATAGGTGCGCTATTGCTTCAGGTAGTCCAAGAGAGCGGTCTCACGGTCTCCCGGGGTGGCCGGAGCCACCGTCAACAGTCCGGATTTGCCGCGGGCGGCATAGGCGGCTCGGATTTGATTCTGGAGAGCCTCCTCGGCGTCCCAGAGCCAAAGGGAATGGGGGGACGAGAGGGTGAGGAGCCCACCGATGTCACCGTATTTCACGATACCCGGCTGGAAATCGGCATCCCACTCGCTGGCCAGCTTGTCGAACCGGAATCCGGCGGTGTCCACCGCGGCCAAGGCCACGGCATCTCCGGCGAGAGCACGGGCCGCCGCGACCCAGGCGCCGGCGCTGCCCTGTCCGACGAGGGCGATCTCTTTCACCTGGTACATTTCATTGTTCTTCACAAAGCTCACCAGCGTGAGGAGGTCGTGGACCCGGCGGGCGAACAGGGAGTCGTTGTAGCCATAGTAATACACCGGACTGAGTTTCCAGCGGTCGTCCGGCTTTTCCGCTTTGCCGGGATAGGACAGCTGGGGGTTCTCGGTGACCGTTGCCCCGGGGTTGAGGAACTCGCCCTGCTGAAAAAGATCCGCGCTCATCACCGCCACTCCCGCCGCAAGCAGGTTGGCGACAGCCGCCCGGGGCTGCGTGCCGCTTTCGAACAGGCCGGCTTTCCCTTCCGGCGAAGCCCAGATGACCACCCGGCCCTTCCATTGTTCAGGGAAGAGGAAGGCGGCGGGGATTTCCTCGCCATGGGTGTCATTGCCCACCAGGCCGGTGAGTTCGACATAGCCGGCGCGCTTTTCCTTGCCTTTCAGACCGAAATTCACCTCCTTGGCATCGGGCAATCCGCGACCGATCATGGTACGGACCGCCGTTCCGAGAACCTCGGTTGCTTTGTCGGCATCCCCGGCGGTTTGGGGATGCAAGAGCGGGGCCATCTGCCGTTCCGCGTCTTCACTCCACCATTTGCAGAGGGACTTCTCATGGGGTTCTCCGACCGCGTTCCCCGAGGGTGAGGGGTGCTCCGCATCGAAGACCGTGAGCTGCTGGGGTGACAACAGGGCAAAGTCTTCCTCCAGCACGGGCGATGGCAGGCCCAGTTTGAAATGCCGGTTCACAAATTGGTACATGTGGGTGCGGTTCACATGGTTGTAATTGTGGGGGAATTGAATTTCGAAATGGGCTTCGTAGGCGTTTTTGGCTCCGAGCATGTCGTAGAGTCCCACCAGATCGGGGTAGCCCTTGGTTTTGAGTTCCTTCGTCCAGTCATCCGCCGCCGTCATTCCCTGGGGACGGGGAGCCACCAAGGCGGCGATGTCGATGTTTCCCTGTCCGACCCGGAGATAGAAGGTGTTTTCACAGGTGCAACCTCCCTGCATGGAGGTGCTGACCATGACACAGGGGAAGGCCGCCTTGACCCGGGGATCGATCGCGGAGATCATCATCGTCTGGGTGCCGCCACCGCTCGCGCCGGTGACGAGGATGCGGTCGGGATCGATGCCCCCGAGTCCGAGCAGGAAATCGAGCGAACGCACGCTGTTCCAGGTTTGGAGACCGAAGTTGGACTGTACCCGCGCTGCCGCTTCGAAGCCGACAAACCCCCAACTGCCGGGTTCCCGGCCGTTCATCGACTCCCGCGGACCGTTGCGATGATCGGGGAACTGCTTCGAATCGGCATTGCCCAGCATGTCGTAATGGAAAACCACACAGCCCATCCGGGCGAGTTGCACGCAGCGCGCCTGCAAGGGACTGCGGCCGGCATTGAGGAATCGTTCGGCACCGGTGGCAATGTCCGCCTTCGCCCTGGCTTCTCCCGCATCATAAAAGCGGCCGTTGGCCCAATGCCCGTGGGGGCAGAGGACTCCCGGATAGCCGTTCGGCCCCGGAGGCTTGCCTTTGGGACGGTAGAGGCTGCCACAAACCAAGTGGCCCGGCATGGATTCAAAATACACTTTTTCCACCGTGTAGTCGCCCTGATCGATGAGGCCGTGGACCACCGCGTTGAGAGGCGTTTTCTCCGGCAACGGCCAAAGCCCGGTGCCCACCAGGATGTGGTTTCTGATCTCCGCGGCGCGGGACTCCCAAGCGGTGGCGGAGGAAACCGGATGAAAGGGATGGTAGCCGTCAACCGACCGGGGGGGGCCGAGACGCGAGTCTTTGGGAAGTTCTCCCGCCGGCAGAACTCGCGGTCCCTGGGCGGAGACCGGTACGACACCGGCAAGTGACAGTAGAAGAACGAGAAATCGGTGGCGTTGGGAGGGCATGACGGAAGAAGGGAAGCGGGATGGGATGGGATGGCGTGGTCGACCGGAATGGGGAAAGACAAGCAATACCTCTTTCCGGGGAACTTGAACGCCTGCGCGATCGCGCCGGAGGATGGATCAATTCTGGAACTGGTCCGCCAACGTGAAAAAAATGTCACCCACGACAACTCCAGACTCGTCAGGAGGGCTGATTTTGTGAACAATGGCGACGCACCTTTTCCCCTCATGACCAATTCCCTTCGACTCTCCCGGTTCTTTGGATGGCTCCTTGTCCCAACTTGGATTCCTCTCCTCGCCGCCCAGGAAAAACCCGCCGAAACGGAACGGGACATCGTCATTTATGGAGGGACTTCGGCGGGCCTTGTTGCCGGGTTTCAAGCGCTCGCGATGGGGCGCACCGTGGTTGTCATCGAACCGTCCACCAGGATCGGCGGGCTCACCACCGGCGGATTGGGCCAGACCGACATCGGCAACAAAATGGTCATTGGCGGGATGTCCCGGCAGTTTTACGAGCGGATCGCCAGGTATTACCAGAAGAAGGAAGCCTGGAAGTGGCAGACGCGGGAGAGCTACAAAGGCAACGGGCAATCCATCACTGAACACGGGGAACCCACCCAGTGGACCTTCGAGCCCAGCGCGGCACTCCGGGTTTATGAGGATTGGATTGCGGAGACCGGATTGGAGGTCATCACCGGGCAACGATTGAACCGGGAATCGGGTGTCATCAAAGAAGGGGCCCGGGTACTCTCCATCACCATGGAATCAGGACGGGTGTTCCGTGGCAAAGTTTTTCTGGACACCACCTACGAGGGGGATCTCATGGCGGCGGTCGGTGTGAAGTACCGGGTAGGCCGCGAAGGCGTGAAAGAATTTGGGGAGAACCTCAATGGTGTCCGGACCCTCCAGGCGAAGTTTCACCAGTTCCAACGCGGAGTGGATCCCTACGTCCTACCGGGCGATCCGAAAAGCGGCCTGTTGCCCTTCATCGATTCCTCCGGACCGGGGGAGGAGGGTTCGGGGGACCGGCGTGTCCAGGCATACTGCTTCCGGATGTGCCTCACCGACCATCCCGACAACCGCATTCCCTTCGCCAAGCCTGACGGCTATAACGAGACATGGTATGAGTTGCTGTTTCGGAACTACGAGGCTGGTTTCAGCGGCATGCCGTGGATCAACTCCCCGATGCCAAACCGGAAAACCGACACCAACAACCGGGATGCCGTCTCCACGGATTTTATCGGCCAGAACTACGACTATCCGGAAGCCAGTTACGCGGAACGGGATACGATTCGGGCGCGTCACTTGCTCTGGCAGCAGGGGCTGATGTGGACCCTGGCAAATCATCCCCGGGTGCCCGAAAAGGTGCGGATCGAGGCTTCCCGCTGGGGGCTGAGCAAGGACGAATTCACCGAAGGCGGCGGCTGGCAGGAGCAGCTCTATATCCGCGAAGCCCGACGCATGCTGGGCCAGACAGTCATGACCCAGCACTACTGCCAGCGGCGCCAGATGGTGCATGATGCCATTGGCATGGGAGCCTACAACATGGACTCCCACAATGTGCAGCGTCATGTTGATGCGGAGGGGCATGTGAGGAACGAAGGGGATGTCGAAGTCGGAGTGCCGCCGTATCCCATTGGGTATGGAGCCATCACTCCCCGCAGGCAGGAATGCGACAACCTCCTCGTCCCGGTCTGTCTCTCGGCGACCCACATTGCCTATGGATCCATCCGCATGGAGCCTGTTTTCATGATCCTTGGCCAGTCGGCCGCCACTGCCGCCGCCCTTGCGATCGAGGCCGGTTCCACGGTGCAGTCCGTGCCCTATGAAACGTTGCAGAAGAGGCTGATCGCTGATGGTCAGGTCCTTGCCTACGATCCTCCGCCCAAGGTTGGCGGGGGCGACGCGTCCTTTGTTCCCTTGGCCAACTTGCAGGGCATTGTGGTGGATGACACCTCGGCCCAACTCACCGGGCAGTGGACCACCAGCATTCTCAACTCGGGAATTCATCAAGGCTACCGCCACGACTCTGACACCCGGGACGGACTCGCCAAGGCGGTGTTCACAGCCAAACTGCCCAAGCCGGGGAGCTACACCGTGGAAATCGCCTTTGTGGCCAATGCCAACCGTGCCCAGAATGTGCCCGTGACGGTGACGCATGCGCAGGGAGACACCCTTGCCAAAGTGGATCAGACCCAAAAGCCCCCGGTCGACGGCATCTTTTTTCCCCTGGGCGAGTTCGAGTTCGGGACGGAAGGGGCCGTGACGATCACCAACGAAGGAACCAACGGGCATGTCATCATTGACGCGGTGCGATTTTTGCCGAAATAGGCCTGGCCCCCGTTCCGCGGCGCGTGTCTGGGGATCTCATTGACACTGAGAGTTTCAGGGGCTTGAATGTCTCCGTCCCCCGATTGCTCCCATGGAAGCCCGCGACTGGTATGACACGCCGCTCTATTACGACATCATTTTCGATGTTGACACGGGCCTTGAAGCCGACTTTCTCGAGGCGATGTGGAGGCTTCATGCCGGGGGCATCGGCGGGAAATGCGGAAGCGTTCTGGAACCGGCCTGCGGCAGTGGGCGGCTCATTTCTGAAATGGCCCGGCGTGGCTGGATCACCGCCGGATTTGATGCCAATGCCCATGCCATCCGGTTTGCCAGGGACCGTCTTAAAAGGCAGAAACTGCAGCGGAACGCCCATCTCTGGGAGGACCGCATGGAGAGTTTTCGGCTACCTCCCGAGTTGGGAACGCCTCCCCGGCAGTTTGATCTGGCGCATTGCCTGGTCAGTTCTTTCAAATACCTTTCCTCGGAGCGCGCCGCCGAGGCCCACCTCCGGTTGGTGGCTTCGGCCCTGCGACCCGGAGGCATCTATGTCCTCGGCATGCATCTCACCGACTACACCGATCCGCGTCTCACCCATGAACGCTGGGTGGCGGAGCGTGACGGGGTTCACGTTGTCTGCAACACCCGCACTTGGCCGGCGAAACGTCGCACCCGGGAGGAGCGGATGCGTTCGCGGCTCCTCGTGACCTTTCCCGGAACGGACCGTGCCCCGGTCCGGCAGGAGACCCACTGGACATTCCGCACCTACAGCGCGCGACAGGCGAGAAAGCTATTCAGGACGGTGCCGGAGTGGGAAATCGTGGCCTGCCACGACTTCCACCATGATCCCGATCGGGTCCGGCCGTTCGACGACAGCTACGCCGACATCGTTTTCATCCTGAGGCGTCGTTAATTTCAGTCCAAGGTCTGTCGGTAGCGCTTTATCCCGATGAGGAGCACCACGACCATGAACCCCGCGACTGGCCAGAGGTGGCCCGCCACCACGCCGATCCCGTTGCCCTTGAGCATGATGCCCCTGACCGCTCGGAGGAAATGGGTCAAAGGAAACACCTCCCCGATGGCCTGAGCCCAGACCGGCATTCCCCGGAAGGGAAACATGAACCCTGACAGCAGGAGAGAGGGGAGAAAGAAAAAGAACGACATCTGCACGGCCTGCAGTTGGTTCTGCGCCACGGTGGAGAAGGTGATGCCCACCGCCAGGTTGGTGGCGATGAACAGGCTCGTGACCACATAGAGCAGAGCCAGGCTGCCGGCCATCGGCACATGGAAAATGACATGCGAGGCGATGAGGATCAGGCTTACCTGGATGAATCCGACCAGAATGTAGGGAATGATTTTGCCCGTCATGACTTCCAGCGGGCGGACGGGCATGGAAAGCAGGTTCTCCATGGTGCCGCGCTCCCGTTCGCGGGTGATGGCCAGCGACGTGATCATGACCATGGTCATGGTGAGGACCACCCCCATGAGGCCGGGGACGATGTTGAATTGGGTGATGGCTTCAGGATTGTAGCGGGCGTGAACGAGGAGATCAAGGCGCGGTGGGGGAGTGATCAGCCCGCCGAGAGGGCCCCGGGCGTCGTGGGAAAGTGCCGAGGAGGCCAGCGCGCGCAGGGTGGAAACGGCACTCCCGGTGGCCCCGGGATCCGTCGCGTCCGCCTCGACAAGCACCGAGGCTTTCTCGCCCCGCCAGAGACGGCGGGAGAAGTCTGCGGGAATGTGGATGACAAACTGAACCTCCCCGCGGTCCAACAGCGCATCGGCTTCGAACTGTGTGGTCACCGTGCCGACGATGTCATAGTAGCCGCTGTTCCGGATCGCCTGGACCAGGGAACGGGCCTGCGGACCCTGGTCGGCGAGGAGGACTGCGGTCGGCAGGTGCTTGGGATCGGAGTTGATGGCAAATCCGAACAGCATCAACTGCATGAGAGGAATGCCGACCATCATGGCAAAGGTGAGCCGGTCGCGCTGCATCTGGGTGAACTCCTTCACCACCAGGGCGACAAATCTTTGCCAGGAAAACGAGGTCGAGTGTCCCATGATGGCATTAGGAGAAATTGTCCCGGGCCTCTCCCATGAGGTGGATGAAGACATCTTCCAGACTGGTTTCCACCTGACTCCAAACGTAAGCCTCAGTCCGGTGGGCGGAGAGAGCCTTTTCCAGTGCCGCCGCATCGGTCCCACTGACATGGAGCGCTTCCCCGAATGCGGCGACGTGGGCCACGGCGGGCTCTTTCCGCAACCGTCCCGCCAGTTCCGCGAGGCGCGGGCCCTTCACCGTCCACGTGGTCAGGCCCACGGTCCGGATGACCTCGCTGACCGTGCCATAGGCAAGGAGCTGGCCATAGGCCAGATACCCCAACCGGTGGCAGCGTTCCGCTTCATCCATGTAATGGGTCGTGATGAGCACGGTCAAGCCTTCGCTGGCCAGTTCATGGATCTGCTCCCAGAAATCGCGGCGCGCTTTGGGGTCCACACCGGCGGTCGGCTCGTCCAGCAGGAGCAGACGGGGCTGATGAATCAGGCAGGCGGCGAGGGCGAGGCGCTGCTTCCAGCCTCCCGACAATTGTCCGGCGAGCTGCCGTCCCCGGCTGGCCAGTCCCAGCTTTTCCAGGGAGGCATCGACCGCCGCTTTTCGGTTCAGGATGCCATAGATCCGGGCCACGAAGTCGAGGTTTTCGCGGATGCTGAGATCTTCGTAAAAACTGAAACGCTGGGTCATGTAGCCGACGTTCCGTTTGATCTGTTCAGACTCGCCAATGACGTCAAAGCCGAGGCAGGTCCCGCTCCCCCCATCGGCGCGGAGCAGGCCGCAAAGCATACGGATGAAGGTGGTTTTGCCACTGCCATTGGGACCAAGGAAGCCGAAAATCTCCCCTGTGCGCACCTGGAGGTCAATGGAATCGACGACTGTGCGGTTTCCGAACCGTTTGGTCATGCCGCTGACATCGATGGCCAACGGTTCGCTCATGGGGATTGCGGGTCAAAGCGGATGTCCACCGGTTGACCGGGATGAAGGCGGATGGCCACTGAGGGATCGACTTTCAGTTCGACCAGATAGACCAAGCGGACCCGGTTTTCCCGGCTGTAGAGCACGGGGGGAGTGTATTCCGATTGGGGCGAGAGGTAGGAAATCGTCGCCGGGAAGGGCTCCATCCCATGTCCCGACACAGTGGCGGCATCCCCCACCTGCAGCTTGGCCAGCCAGGGTTCGGGGACAAAGACACGGATTTTCACCCGGTCGGGAGGCAAGAGCACGACGACGGGTTGTCCAGCCGGGACCCATTCTCCTGGAACGAAGAGGGTGTCAAAGACAGGGGCGGCCTGAGTGGCAACGGGGGACTTTTGCGCAAGATCCCAGCGAGCCCGTTCGACTGCCGCTTCCCGTGCGGCGTGCTCGGCCTCGGCGGCGGCGATCTGGTCGTCCCGTGCTCCCAGTTCGGCGGTTTCGAGATCGGCCTTCAATTTGGCGACCTGCTGTTGCTCCCGTCTTTGGGAGGTCGAGGCCGCATCTTGCTCCCGCCCGGTGGCCACGCCCTGTTTGAAGAGTTGCATTTGCCGGGCGAATTCATTGTTGGCAAAGGCCAACGCGGACTCGGCTTCCTTGAGCTGCGCTTTCAGGGAAGTGATCTCCGCCGGACGTTTGCCCTTGCGAAGATCATCCAGAGTGGCCCGAGCCGCGGCCGCGCGGGCGGTAGCTTCCTTGAGGATGCTGCCCTCGGTGATCGACTCCAGGTGAAACAGTGGCATTCCGGGCTCGACCCGGTCGCCCCGGCTGACCGCGAGCGATTCCAATCGTCCTCCCAGAGGGGATGCCACATGGACAAATTCCCCTTCGACATAGCCCTCCAAAACTCCGGAATCTGCAGGATCAGAGCACCCTGCCAAAGGAAGCAGGAGACACCACATCAGAAAACGGAAGGCAGTCATGCGGGGCAGCGGGAGGGAACAGCCCACGGTAGCAGAAAATAGCGATCTTGTCCTCCGCTCCGCATTGGCAACGTATGCCAGATCGTTTCTGGAGCAAAAAAAACGCTGTGACCGGTCAGGATCACAGCGCGAACACCACCCAAAGGATGGGAAAAGGGACGTCCCGGAATCGCGGGGCGTTGTTGCCAGACTCAGTTGGCGGCAACTTCCGCAGGAGCCACATTGACGCGGCGACCATCGCGGTCGAAAAGAACCCGGCCCTCAACGAGGGCGAAAATCGTGTGGTCTCTGCCCAGTCCGACATTGCGCCCTGGTTGCCATTTCGTGCCACGTTGGCGGATGATGATGTTGCCGGGAATGACGACCTGACCACCGAACTTTTTCACACCGAGGCGTTTGCTCTGGCTGTCGCGGCCGTTCTTGACGCTTCCTTGTCCCTTCTTGTGTGCCATGGTCTCTTCCTGTTGAAAAAAATAGTATCTTCCGCCGTTGAAAAATGACGGGTCGCAAAAGTGCCCCGCTTTGGCAAAAAAACAAGCCAAAACCGAGAAATTTTCTTCCCTCAGGGTCCGCCGCCCGGGATCTTGCGTAATCAGTCCGCCACGTCTACCCTCTCAGATGATTGCTGCCAGCCGTGTTTTCGCTTGGGTCGGCTCCGCTTGGGGAGTTTTCGTTTCGTTGGGGTTTGTGTCCACGAATGCTGCGGATCCGGTCCGGCCCAATATTGTCTATATTCTGGCTGATGACATGGGATATGGTGACCTTGGCTGCTATGGTCAAAAGCGTCTTGCCACCCCCTTGATTGATCGAATGGCGGCGGAAGGCATCCGCTTCACCCGTCATTATGCCGGATGCACCGTCTGTGCCCCTTCCCGTTGTGTCCTCATGACCGGACGGGACACACGCCATGGGGCTGTCAAAGGCAATGCCGGAGGCCCGCTGCCGGACAGCGAGGTCACGGTTGCCGAGGTTTTGCGGGACGCCGGATACGTCACCGGTTGCTATGGCAAGTGGGGGGTGGGAAATCCCGAGCGCCGGGATGACGCGAACCGTCAAGGGTTTGATGAGTTCTTCGGCTACAACAACATGCACCATGCCCACAATTTCTATCCGGAGTTCCTCATTAAAAACGGAGCCAAAGTTCCCCTCCGTAACGTGTTGAAAACCAGGTGGAAGGAAGCCGGAGCCAATGCCGGTATCTCCCGGGAAGGCGCCGGCGTCTCTGAAGTCAAAGTCGATTATGCCCCCGATCTCATTGTGGATGCGGCGCTTGCCTTCATGGAGACCAAGGCCTCCGGGAACGCCCCATTCTTTCTGTATCTGGCTTTCAATGTGCCTCATGCCAACAACGAAGGCGGCGCGGATCCCGAGCAGCAAAATGGCATGGAAGTGCCGGACCATGGCGTATTCAAAAGCGAAAACTGGCCGGAACCGGAAAAGGGATTCGCCTCCATGATGCGGAATATCGATCGCGATGTCGGCCGGGTCCTGGATTCGTTGCGGCGCCTCGGACTGGATGAAAAGACGATGGTCCTTTTTTCGAGTGACAACGGTCCGCATGCCGAGGGCCGCCACAGCGAGGAGTTTTTTGACTCCAACGGGGAATTGCGGGGCAAAAAACGAGACCTGTATGATGGCGGGGTCCGGGTTCCCTTCATCGTACGCTGGCCGGGTCACATCGTTCCCGGTCAGGTTAGCGACCTCCTCAGTGGATTTCAGGATTTCCTCCCCACCGCCGCTCAGTTGGCCGGAATTCCACCCAGTACCCTGCCCCCGGGGCAGGGACTGAGCCTGGTGCCGACCCTGCTGCGGGAGGAAGGCCAGCAACTTCACGACCATCTCTACTGGGAGTTCGAAGAACAGGGGGGCAAACGTGCGGTTGTGACCAAGGAGTGGAAAGCTGTGAGGCTCCAGACCAAGAAACAGCCCGACGGCCCCGTGGAACTTTATCACCTTGATGAGGATCTTGGTGAAATGAGGAATGTCGCGGCGGAGCATCCCGAGGTCGTGTCCCGGTTGACGCGGTTGCTCGATGAATGAGCGCTCTCAAGGGCTGGCTGCCTGCCTGGTTCTCAGTGGAAGATTCAGGAAGTCACTGACTGTCCTTCGGAGAGCCCTGCTCTCAACAGGAATGCGGGGAGGGGGCGATGCTTGGTTTCTTCTCCTTCGAAATTGTTGATGGTAAAGATTATTTGATTTATCAAAAATCTGCTTGCTCCGCAGGGCAAATTCATTAGGATTCAACAATTAAGAATCCTTTTGATTATCAAAATTTATGGCGATGAAACTGACCTTTCTGGTGATTCTCGCGGGCGCCTTTGGTGCCACCCTGCTGCAAGCCGGTCCGACTGAGCTGGGTAAAGAAATGGTGACCGAAGTCCCGGAAGCCTCCTGGGGGGGGACCATTTTTGGGGGAGGGGCCAAGTCCAATGGAGACTTCACCGAAGGCAGTTATTTTGCGGTGGTGCCATTGTTGAACACCCTTGGAAAGAACGGATCGATGGAAGGCACCGTTTTCTTTGTCGAGCCGTACGGGACCTGGGCCGAGGGGGGAGAACTGGGTGGCTCCCTGGGAGTGGGGATGCGTCATCTCTTCAGTGAACAATCGACCGCGGATGCCCGCAGTGGGGCCGGTGCCGGATTCCTCACCGAAGGTTTTTTCCTTGGGAGCAATTTGTTTCTCGACTACGCCAACACCGCCTACGACGGCGATTTCTGGCAGGGGGGGATCGGCGTCGAAGCAGGGACCCGGTATCTCGAAATGCGGGCCAATTATTACCTTCCCTTCAGTGATGATCACACGATCAGCCGCCGGACCGAGACCGACATCGTTCGGTATTCCCGCACGGACAGGAAAACAGTGACCGGCCCCCCCTACACGTCGGGCGGCCAGATTGTGCAGAACGTCACCCGCAAGTCGACGACGCGCACCACCACCAGGACGACCCGGACCACTTATGAATTGTTTGAGGAAGGTCTGGAAGGGTGGGACCTGGAAGCCGCCTTGCTCGTTCCGGGCATCGACCAATTCTGCGAAGTGAAGCTGATTGGCGGTTACTACAGTTTCTCCGGCGAGCGCAGCCAGATTGAAATCGATGGCTGGCGCGCCGGCATCGAAGCGCGGCCGGTGCCGGCACTGGTGCTGCATGCGACCTGGTTTGAGAGTGACCGGTTGTATCAGGACAATTGGTTGGCGGGGTTCCGCTTGGAGGTTCCTCTGGATGGCAACCTAAGGCAGGCCTTCACACCGGGACGCCGTCACTTGGCGGAGCGTCTCTTCGAGCCGGTGCACCGGAAGAACTCCGCCATCACCACCAATGGAACCGAGGAGGAAGAGGTGTCCACCACCCAAACCAGTTCCACCTCGCAAACCACCACCACTTCCACGACCGGCAATGTGATTGGCTCTTTAGCCCCTCCTGAGCGAAAGTCTGAGCAAATGCCATAGTAGAAGTGAAAACGATTCCGTAAGTCTGCATCCCCTCCGCCGGTTGCTGTTGGGAGCGGAGGAGGTGGTTCCGGGAGTTACAGTCGGAGAATTTCTTCCCGGCTCTTTCCCGCAAGGCCCAATCGATCGAGGTTTCGTCCGGATTCTCTGAAGTTCCTTTCAAAAAGAGTGTCGGCGAGATCGATGACCAGATTCATCACCGGTGTGGGAACGCCGAACACGCTGCCAAGTTGGGAAACGGGAACCAGCCCCGAGGGGACATCCTCGACCACGTAGCGCAGGCCTTTTTTGGCGTCGATTCCCTTGAGTTGGGGAGCCTTGATCCCCGCGTAAAACCGGTTGTTCTGGATGGCCTCGTGGAGGGTGTTTCCGGTGGTCCCATAACTGGCTTTCAGCCATTCCAGAGCGGTTGGGATGGTCACTCCCATGGCTCGGGCGACCGCGCAGCGCTCCGCATCCAGCTGCTCGACGAGGAACGCGACCGTCGGTGACATCCCTTCGTGGTAATAGTCGAAAGGGACGCCAGTTTCCATGCGGGCGAGATTCAGCAGGGTCGGGGCGGGGTGGAAGAGCATCCCGATATTGTCGAGCGAGGTTTGCCAGATGCCCTGCTCGGCGTTGACGAACTGCGGCAGTATGGGTTGGAGGAGATCGAAAAAGGGGGCCAACCCGTCTCCTGGGAACCCGGCACAAGCGACCGTTTCCTTGACCCCGAAAACATGCACCCGGTTGCCCTGGCGCCGACAGGCATAGAGCAGGGTTTGAGCTTCGATCACGATGGCAGCCGTGGTGCCTCCACCTGCGGCGATCGCCTCTTTCACTTCCAAGGCTCCACAGGTGCGCCCGGGATTGAGCATCACCATCTGCCCCGGCTCCAGATACTTTGCCAGTTCCAAGGCAACGGCCATGTGGGTATGGGCCGGGGAAGTGCAGAGAATGAGGTCGGCGCCTTCCACCAGTTTCCCCAGATCGGTGGTCACCAGTTCGACTCTGGCTTCACCGGAGACTGGAATCTCGCCCTCCAAAATCAGCTTGTTTCCGGATTCGCTCACTGCGGCGAGGGGTTCCGGAACGACGTCGTAAAGGCGGGTTTGGTGTCCCAGGAGATTCAAGTGGGCGGCGAAGGCGCAACCGGCATTTCCCGCTCCAATAATGGCAAAGCAACTCATAACTTTCATTCTGCCAGCCTTTCGCTGGTCCGTCGATTCATGATGTCAATAAAAGGGAACCGGCTCGTTGTGGTGAGGATCCTGGGATCCGCCCCGAGAACGGGCATCCCTGAGAAAGCTCATCGAGCCGCCAGTTTTTGAAGGATGAATTCCTCGCAGATTTGGAAATAAAGGCCCATGGAGTCGATGTCGATCCATTCGTCGGGACTGTGCAGGGCTCCCACTTGTGGCCGGGAAAGAATCACCGGGATCCCATGGCGGGCAATGTAGCGGGCATCACTGCCGCCGGAGGCCCGAACCAGCTTTGGAGGGGTGCCAGTGAGGGCTTCGGTGACCTTCAGATACAGAGGATCCGGAGCGAGATGAGTGGATTCTGCTGACATGATTGTTTCAATGAGGATGTCCGGCCCGACGGCCTCGCGGAGGCGTTGCAGCATTTCCTTCGCGGTGTGGGGAGGCGTGAATCGCACATCGAGGAACGCATGGGCTTCTCCCGGGATGCAATTGATGGTTTCATTGCCGGTTCTCAACACGGTGGGCACGCAGGTGGTGTACCAATGGTCAGACGCTTTCTCATGACCAGTTTTGCAGGATTCAAAATCGCTGGTGGCACGATTGATTCCTTCGATGAGTTGGAGGAGGGCGTTCGTCGCCAACCAGGGACGTGCCGCGTGGCTTTCCTGGCCCCGGCTGTCCAACCGGATCTGCAGGATGCCTTTCTCGGCGACAGTGATGTCGTGAATGGAGCCGCCATCCGGGACAATGGCCATGCCGCAGCGCAATCCCTCCCGCTCAAACAGATGCATCACCCCATTCTCACCGCCGATTTCCTCGTCCGAGGTGACCGCGATGCCGAAAGAAAGACCCGGATGGCGGTGCTGCAGACGGCAGAACAGTTCCAGCATGATCGCGATCTGGCCTTTCATGTCGCCCGAGCCGGGCCCCAGGATGCGGCCCTTCTCCACCCGTGAACGGTAGACGGAACCGTCGGGATGTTCGATGACGTCCAGGTGTCCCACCATGAGGATTTCCGGGTGTGCGATACCGGCAGGACAGGCCACCAGAGAGCCATAACCCCGGCTCTGGTATTCGCGGATGGCCACGCTCTCTAACCCTTCTAGATGATCGCGCAGGAAGGCGAAGCACCGGGCGCGTTCCTGCGGGCGACTGTTGGTGCTTGGTATGAGGATGAGATCGCGGGTAAGGGAGACCAGACGTTCAAGGAGCGGATCGGAGTGGGGCATGAGAGGAAAGGATCGCAAAGTTCAGTCGCGCACGTATTCCCAATCCACAGGAAGGTCCTCCTCTGCCCGCAGCAGCATGCTCCGGCAGTCCAGAGAATCGCCGTCGAGGCAGAGGAACTGGCCTTTCTCGACCAGCCCTTCCTGGTTGAGGTTGAAATTGATCGGCAAAATCCCGCTCCGGGACGCCGGCTCGAACAAATGGTGGTGGTGCTCCAGTAAATCCAGGATCTCGGCTCCCGGCAGGGGCACGGCGAGTTTCAGATTCCGCATCAACCAGCCTCCGCGGGGAAAATAATGGCGAGCCAGGATGGAGGGGTAGGTCGCGCCGGTGACCCGGGCGTTGATCTCACAGGCATAAACACGGAAGGAGCCTTCCTTCTGCAGCCCGGCAACGAGAAAGTCCACGCTGGCGGTCCCCCGGTACCCTTGTTCGTGCAGCCACATCCCGGCCACACTGGCTTGTCGGAACAGTTCCTCCGTCAGCCCGGGATAGTCGTCGAGATAGGCTGGAGGAGAGGCGTTGCCCTGATGCACGCTTTCCTGACTGAGGATTTGTTCGGTGAGGTCATAGAGATAGACCGTTTCGTGGTCGGTGAATAGTTGCACGCTGGGGCTGAAGATCCGCGTCACGCCCTGCAGGCCCGGTCGCATCCACCCTTGCACCATGCAGGGCCCCTCGTGAAAAAACAGCTCCGGCACCTGGCGGCTCCTGTCGGTGGTGCGGATCTTCATCAATCCAATGCCCGAAGCCCCGATCTGGGACTTCACCACGGCCTGATCATACCCCAGCCGGCCGAGTGCATCCAAACAGGCGGCCACGTCCGCGGGAGATTCCGCCAGACGGGTTTCAAAGACGGGCAATCCTACCTGTTCCAGATGCTGGTGGAGCAGCAGTTTATTGTTGCCGGCTTTGCTGCCGGCCAGGGTGGACATGGTCCGTTTCCCCAATTGGTGGGCTAGTGCGGCCAAAGTGGCATCCGTGACATACCCGTCCAGCACTTTCGCGGGATGCTCCTGCCACGTCCTGATGAGATCCTCCTTTGGACAAGGGGTGCCTTCACGGAGTGCGGTGCCGATGGTCCGGTAGTCGGCATGTGACAGCACTTGGATGCATGGCAGTTTGAGTCCCAGGACCCCGCTGAAGTATGCCAACAGCGCGGGGTTGGCCTCCCTTTCCAACACCACCAAATTGTCACCTCCGCCGAACAGCAGGCCCATGATGGGCACCAGGCGCGCGCCATAGGAGTCCGTGCCACTGACTTCCTGCTCCAGCAGGGCCGTCAGTTGGGTGTTCTCGAAAAATTCTCCGAGCAGATTGGCAAAGAAGATCACGTTTTCATCCCGCCACAGGCGCGGGGTGTAACCTTGGGTCTGCACTACCAGCGGACCACCCGGCATCGATGTGGAGAAGCTCATGGTGTCATCATAACTACGTCTGGCTCAATTGAAAAGATGCACCATTGGAAGATCCACTTGATCGGGCAGGCGGGGACGCGCTCCAGGTATGGTTCTGCTGGCTCATTCTGCTCCCCTGGCGCACCGTCCATGGAGGCATTGACATCAACCAGGATTCCCCGAGGTTGGAGGATGCCGAGCCTTTTTACCCGAATCATTCAAGGAGAGATCCCCTGCCACAAGGTCGCTGAAACCGAGGATTGCCTGGCATTTCTGGACATCAATCCCATCGCCCGGGGCCACACCTTGGTGGTGCCCAAGAAAGAAGTCGATGCCTTTTTCGACCTCGACGACGCCACCATGGCGTCTCTGATGATTTTTGCCAAGCGGGTCGCTGGAGCACTCGATCGCTGCCTGGAGTGCCAGCGGGTGGGGGTGATGGTGATTGGGACTGAAGTGCCCCATGCCCATGTCCACCTGATCCCGTTTCTCCAAGAGCGACAAGTCAGCGTGACTGCTCCCAAACTGAAAATTGCCCCTGACGAGATGGCGGAGATTGCGGCCTTGATCCGGGCAGCATGGGAAGCCGGTGCCTGAACCGCCCTGGTTGGGTAAAGAAGGGCGGATGAGATCCTGAGTGACGACTCGCGAACAACCTCTCTGGGGGGCGATGACCCATTTAGGATTGCTTCACCGGGCAGATGAAGCTTGATGTGTGCGCCAATTTACTCGATGATGCGCCATGGTTCGCCATGGGAGGTCATTTCAGCGACTCAATGGCCATCATCCAAGTCCGAGTTCAGAGTAATCCAGCAGTATCAGTATCATGAAAACCGTTTCCATTCCTCATTCCTCCCAAACCAACAGCGGGAAAATTCACAAAGGCGTCTTGTTCGGCTGCGGAGGTTGCCTTGTGGTGATTCTGCTCGGCATTCTTGGATTTTTTGGCATTTTCTACACCGCGATGAGCGCCATCAAGGGCTCTGATGCCTACAAGATGGCCATGGCGGAGGCACAGAAATCCCCGGCGGTGATTGATGCCTGCGGTGAGCCTATCGCGGGCTCCTTCTGGACCATGGGCAGTTTCAATTTGAACAATGGAGAAGGGCAGGCGGATTTCGTGATTCCCCTGACCGGACCCAAAGGCGGAGGTGCCTTGACGGTTTCGGCCCACCACGGCTCGGGTCAGCCGTGGCAGTTCGACAAACTGGATTTCACCGGTCCCGCCGGAACGACCAGTCTCCTGACGGGTGGTGACGCCCCCGCTCCGGATGCTGCTCCCGCCCCGGATGCTGCTCCCGCTCCGGATGCTGCTCCCGCCCCGGAAGCCCCAAATCAGTAAGCGTCGGAATACACGCAGGTACCATGGGAGGGAGGCTTCCTCCGTCCAAGGGGACCTCCTGAAAGGAAAAACCCGCTCCCCTCATCATAAGGGGGCGGGTTTTTTTGGGGGAGGAAGGCTGTCAAGGCCTCCGGGACCTCTCAAGGGAGAGGGACCGTTACTTTTTGAAAGGGCTCACCGACAGCGTTTTGAAGGCTGCTTTGGCCGCTTCGACTGACGCTTCAGGGCCGGTCATTTTCAGAAAGACGCTTCCTTTTTCGCTTTCCACCACCGCGGCCAGCATCATGTAGCCTTCCCGGGGAGTCTTCGTTCCGCCGAAGGGAGGGCCGTCGAGATAGGTGCCCTTGACCTGAAGGAAATGCACCTTGTTGGCACCAAAGGATTCCACGCTGCTTTCGGTCACGGGTTGGCCTTCGAACTGTTTGACCCATCGGTCAAGGTTCGCCTGGGTGCCACCTCCTCCTCCCGGGAAATGAAAGAACACAAGGTCCACATCGGCCAGTTTTTCATCGGCGATGTCGTAGGTGAGTTCCGCGACACGCATGGAACTGGAAACGGGCTTGTTTTTCCAGGGCGGTCCGTAGCTGAAAGCGAACTCTCCCGCGTTGACCGACTCCTGGGCGGAGGCTGCGGTCAAGCCTGCCAGCAGGGTGGTGGCGGCGAAAGAGAAGATTAGGAAGGAGGCGGTTTTCTTCATGGCAAATGGAGGTAGGGGGTGGGTGTTGGGGGTGGTTGCCAGAAAAGGTGCATGAGCCGCGCTGGTGGCGCAACCGCAATCCGCTGGCGTCCATAATGCCGTGTCACCCGTAAACTCTCCGACAAATCACCATTGATCTGCGCTCGACAATGAAATTAGCCGCGCTAATAATGGTCTGCATTTTCTCCCAAACGCCATGCACGTCGAGACTTTCAAAATTTTCTGTGATGTCATCGAAACGGCGAGTTTTTCCCAGGCCGCGGAACGCAATGGCATCACCCAGAGCGCTGTCAGCCAGCAGATCCGGGCGTTGGAGGAACGCTACCATGTGGCCCTGATTGAGCGGGGACGCCGCAATTTCAGCATCACTCCCGAAGGGGAGGCTTTTCTGGGTGCGGCACGGGAAATCGTGGAGGTTTATCGGGATATCGAGTCCCGCCTGACTCTGATGCGGGACGTCGTGGCTGGTGAGCTCCCCGTGGCCACCGTCTATAGCATCGGGTTTCATGAGCTGCCGCCTTACCTGACGAAATTCCGGGAAAAATTCCCCGAGGTGGAGCTGTCAGTGCACTACCGACGAGCCAACCAAGTGTATGCCGATGTGCTGGAAAACCGGGCCTGCCTTGGCTTGGTCGCATATCCGTTGGCCCGGAAGGGCATCGAAGTCGAACCTGTCTGGAGGGATCGCCTCGTCCTGATCTGCCCGCCCGGCCACACCTTGAGCCGTCGGAAATCGGTTTCTCTGGCAGCCCTTGATGATCAGCGGTTCATCTCATTCGAGCCGGACCTGCCGACCCGCAAAGCCATCGACGAGATGCTCCGTGAGGCATCGGTGAAAGTGAGGGAGGTCGTCGAGTTTGACAACATTGAAACGGTGAAGCGCGGCGTGGAGATCGAGAATGCGGTGTCCATTGTTCCCAGTGAAGCGGTTCAGGATGAAGTGCGGCGGGGGACTCTCTGCCAGGTCATCATCGAAGGCCGCGACATGTGGCGCCCGGTCGGGGTGGTGCGCCGCCGGGGCAAAGCGCTCACTCCCGCCATGAGGGAATTCATTGCCTTGCTCCGGGGGGAGCGGGCCGCGGAAAATTGAGCAGAAGGGGAACCGGTCTCAGGGCCCTTCATCATCCGCCGAGGGGAGGTAGTTCTTTGGGCCGAAATGCCGGAGAGGCTCTGCCCGGACCATGAAAAAGGTGTCCTCCGCGATGTTGACGGAGTGATCTCCGACGCGCTCCAGAGCTCGGATGATGAAAATCAGGTGCAAAAGGGGTTTGAGGTTCACCGTGTCGGTTTCGATGGACTTCGTCAGTTTCTTGATTGCCTGCTTGTGAATCGCATTCAGTTCGCGATCCCGCTCGTAGAGAGCCAGGGCGAGGTCGACATCACCCTCGGCATACGCCCGGAGACTGTCCCGGGCCATCGACAAAGCGGCTTCAAAGATGGGTTCGATGACGCGGGTTTCCGAGATTTCCGGATATTTCAGGATCTTGCGGGCACGCTTGGCGATGCTGGTCGCCATGTCGGAAATGCGCTCGATGTTGCTCGAAATTTTCAGGGCCGCCAGCACCTGACGGAGATCGCCCGCCACGGGGGTGAACCGGGTCAGAATTTCCAGGCCAATTTTGTCGATGGTGGTCTCCAGAGCATCCACGTCGTCGTCGTCCGCGATGACTTCGTTGCACTGGTCAGCATTGCGGGTGATCAAACCAAGCAGCGCATTTTCAAGATTCTGCAGGGCTTTGCTGCCCATCGTGAGCACCTCGGCGCGGGTTTCGCCCAAGGCGTCGTCAAAAGCTGTCAGGGTATGGGCAGTGGGTGCGATCATGAGATGGTAAAACTTTAATTCGGATTCCCTCAGGAAACAAGAAAGGAAATGGACCCCTTCGGCTTATGGTAAATGGAAAATGATGGCGCAGGCCTTGCAGGCCTGCTCAGGGCTCGCTGGGGGGCCTGAGTAAAGCAGTCGGTCTCCGGATCTTTCGGACGGGTTGTTGTGCGGACCCGGTGGCCGAGAGTGGTGCTGGCCTTCGATGGTGTCAGGCCGATCCCGCCAAAAGGGCCTCCTCCTCTTCTTCCGGCTCGATCCGGGACCATGCAGCCGCCTGGGTAGGCGAGTATTTCTCCCCTCGTGCGATCGCGCGCTCCATCATGTGGGTTTCAAAATTGACGACCCGGAACTCGCCCGATTCCTCTTCTAGGATGCCAGTGAGACTTTCCACCCAGTCTCCGGAGTTGAGATAGTGGATCTCTCCGATTTTTTTGTCGGCCGGCGTGTGGATATGTCCGCAGATCACCCCGGAACATTTCCGGGATTCCGCAAGGTGCCGCAGTTGCTCCTCGAAATTGTCCACGAAACTGACGGCGGACTTGACCCTCGCTTTGATTTCCTTGCTGAGGGAGAAATACTCTTTGCCTCTCCAGGCGCGGTAGTGGTTGTAGAACCGGTTGATGCGGAGCAGCATTTCATAGCCGATCGCTCCGATCCATGCCAATGCCCGAAAATGGGTCGTGATGCTGTCAAAGCCGTCACCGTGGACCACCAAATAATTTCCACGTTTCGTCGTCAGGGTGTATTCCTGCAGGAATTGAAGCCGGCCAAAACAAACTGGGAGAAAGCGGGTCAGCACATCATCATGGTTGCCCCGCAGGTAGATGACCTCGGTCCCTTCCTTCTCCATCTTTTTCAAGACTGTGCGGATGAACTTGGTGTGGGAATCGAGCCAGGATCCACCCCGGCTCAGGGCCCAGCCGTCGACGATGTCTCCATTGAGGATCAGCCGCTTGCACCGCAGGGACTTCAGAAATGCCGCCGCTTCGCCGGCTTTGGAGTTGCGTGTCCCGAGGTGGATGTCGGAAAGGATGACGGTGCGGTAGAAAGGCTTTTCTTTCATGGTGGCGCTCAGGGGGCAATGGAGGCCAGTTCTGGAAGTGGCCGACCGTCTTTCTGGTTGATGATTTCCTTCAGGGATTTCTCGAACAGCTTGATCACCTTGCGCCAGCGGACCTTGCGGGCACTGGCCCGGGCATACTCCCGGATTTCTCCAAGGTCCGGTGCATCCGCCGCACGGATCACTGAATCAAGATAAGCCTGCTCATTGCCGAAAGGGGCGGTGTAGCCATTGATCCCGTCGATGATGTGTTGGCGGGCGGCGGCATAGTCATACGCGATCACCGCGAGGCCGCTGGCCATGGCCTCGAGGGTGACGTTGCCGAAGGTTTCCGTCATGCTGGGGAAAACAAACAGGTCGGCGGACGCATAGTGGCGGGCCAATTCTTCCCCGAAGAGCACTCCGGGATAGCTGAACTCAGGATGCTCGGCCTGCAGTTCCTTGAGTTTCGGGCCGGAACCGACGAAAACCCCGCGGAAGCCGGGATGCCTTTCCGCCAGCGCTTGGAAGCTTTTCACAATCAGCGGCAGATTCTTCTCGGCGGCGATGCGCCCGACATACAGAGCAACCAGAGAGTCCTCTGTGGCGCCCCAGGATTTCCGAAGGTTCTCATCCCGGAAAGCGGGGCGATAGGCCTTGGTGTCGACTCCCTTGGGGAGGATGCGGAGCTTGTCGAATCCCTGCCCTTGGAGACGCTGGATCATGTCGTAGGAAGGGACGAACGTTGCATCCGAACGGTTGTGCAGTCTTCGCAAATATCCCATGGTGGCACGCTCCAACAGAGGCATGCGGTAGTGCGCCACGTAATCCTGGAAATTGGTGTGGAAACCCGTGGCGACAGGGATTCCCAATATTCTCGCCGCATTCACCGCCGACGCCCCCAGGGGCGTCTCTGTGGCAACATAAATCGCGTCCGGACGGTGCCTCATCCACCGGTATTGCAGAACGAGTCCGATCGGCAGTCCGACCCGCACTTCTGGATAGCCGGGAAGCGCGACCGAAGGCACCCGGAGGCCTTCTTCTTCGCAGGCCAGAAAGGAGGGGCGGATCAGGTCAACTTCATTGCCTCGTTCCCTCAGTCCTTCGACCAGGCGGCTGAGGGTCGTGGCGACCCCATTGGCCTGTGGGAGATACGTGTCCGTGACAAATGTGATTTTCATGGGAAATTGAACCTTCCAATCATTGAGGTTAAGGATTGCGAAGTAATTCACAACGGATTCAGTGTTGCATTTTTGCCACAATGCCGATCCCCTGTTCCTGCGATGGAGATGACGTTGACCAAACAATTCGGGCTCTGGGCCCGCCGCTTTTCCGAACACGGGATGCTCGTGGTGCTGGCGCTGATATCGGCTTATTACAGTTGGGCCACGCTCAAACTGCAGGGGGCTGCGGGGGCGGCCGGAGCCGAGCAGATCAGTCTTTGGGTGATGGATCACCACTCGCCGGGAACTTCCCTGCTGGTGGCCGCAGGGGCTTTTCCCGAGGACCGCGAATTTGCCGAATTGTTGGAGTCCAGCCTGGCTGCCCGTGGCTATGTGGTGAGGAACGCCCAAGGGCCGCCCAGCATCGCCCGGCAGGCCTTGGCTGCGATGGTTGGAGAGGGGAAGCCGCCAGCCGTCATTCTCTGCAGTGCGTCCGCATCGGTATGGAGCGACGAGGTTTTTTCGGCCGCGCCTTCCCTGCCGCGACGATATCCCCAGGAGTATTGGTGGCCCGATTTTTTGAAACGGGACAATCTGCTCAATGTGGCCAACCAGATTGCCATCATCGCCATCCTTGCCATCGGGATGACCTTGGTCATCATCTCAGGCGGCATCGATCTTTCCGTGGGAAGCCTGCTCGCGTTGGGCTCGGTTGTGGTGGCACTGCTGCTGGAGCGCTGGGGAGGGGATAGCGCCAGTTTGGCTGCCCAGACTGGCGCCGTGTTGGTCACGTTGTTGATTTGCGCGGTCGCCGGGGCCGGTAGCGGCCTGTTTGTGGCGGCCTTGGAGTTGCCCGCATTTATTGTCACTCTGGCGGCCATGCTGATAGCCAGCGGGGTGGCGTACAAGCTGACCGGAGGGGAGTCCGTGTTCCATCTGCCCCCGGCTTTCCGGGAACTCGCCCATGCCCAGGTGCCTCTCCCCGGCCTTTCCTGGGGACTGCCTCTGATGGTCGTCATCATGTGCGTCCTCTACTGTGCCGCGCATTTTATGATGAAGCGGACCGCTCTGGGGCGGCACATTTATGCCGTGGGAGGGAATGCCGAAGCTGCCAGGCTCTGTGGAGTGCCTGTGGGACAGGTTCGGGTTCTGGTCTTTGCCCTTTGCGGATTGCTGGCCGGGTTTGGCGGCGTTCTCCAGACCTCCCTCCTCATGAGTGGATCCCCGACCTACGGCTTTCAGATTGAGTTGATGGTCATTGCCTCCGTCGTCGTCGGGGGCACGTCGATCTTCGGCGGAACCGGACGCATCTTTGGCACCCTGACCGGGGCGTTCATCATCGCCGTGATACAGAATGGGATGAATCTTACGGGATTGTCCGGATTCGATCAGAACATTGTTCTGGGCACCGTGATTCTTCTCGCGGTCCTTCTGGACCGGGTCAAGTCGAGGATGCTGGGAGAGTGACCTGCGCGCTGGGACAGGGGTGGCTTATTCCGGTTTGGCATTTCCAACCCCGAGCAGTTTCAAGACCAGTACTGTCAAACCGAGCAGTCCGGTGACGATGAACATGATGGTCTGAAAGCTGAGGCCACCGCCCCCCCCGGAGGAGGCGGCGGGTTTCTTTTTCGCAGTCACTCCATCCGGATCATCGGCAGAGGAAGAGGATTTTGTGGAAGTGGTCTTTTTGGTGGGCTTTTTCGTTGGTGTGGGACCCTTCTTTTCAGGTTCTTTTCCCTTGGCATCGGTCTTGGTTGCCAACAAATCACCGAGGTCGCTGGCGCTGTCGGTTGGAGCGGCGGGATCGCCTTCCTTGCCGGCTTCGCCATCGGCCCCCTTGATCATTTTTGCCACCGAATTGGCTTTCTGTGCCGCGGCGGCGGCCCGTTGGGCGGCGGCGGCGGCCTTTTCTTTGGCGCTGAGGAGATCGGCGATGGATTTCTCATAAGACGAGCTTCCTTTGATGATCGGCGCCTGAATTTTTTTCTTGGGATCGGCCTTGGGATCGACTTTCACCACCGTCACGCCCTTGGCTTCATTCAACTTCAGGCGTGCCTCCCCGTATTTGTCTTCCGTCATGAGGTCATCCGCCGACTTCAGGGTGGCCGCCAGTTTTTTCAATCCTTCCTGATCGAAGGTTTGCAGCCTTTGGTATTCGGTCTGGAGAGCTTTGACATAGGTATCGAGTTCCGCTTTCTCGCGGACATCGATGACGGTCCAGCGGATGCCATTTTTTCTTTCCTCCTCCAACGTGGCCTTGTGGGCGTCGGCCTCGGCCTGACGGGCGGCCACCGTGTTGGCCCGGTCGAGTTCGTTCATGGCGGCAAGCCCGTCCTCATACTGCTTCTTGCGGAAATCAGCGTCATTCAGGCTGGCCGTGAGTTGCTGGCCCAGTGCGCGGACCACGTCCACGGCCGCCGGAATGGCCTCGGCATAGGCGGGGGATCCGTAGTATTTTTTCTCCAACTGCTCAAATTCCCGCAGGGCGGCAAGATTTTGCCCGGCTTTGGCGGCTTGCAGCATTTTGAAGCGGAGGATTTCGGATTCCACCAAGGCTGGATGCGCGTCTTTTTCCTCGGGCGAGTACCACACTTCGCCCACTTTCACAAATCCACGTTCCGCTTTGTCCAACTCCTCGTTCAGTCCGGCCAACATCTTTTCGACCTCCGCCTTTTTCTCACTGCCGGGGAAATCACGGAGGAATTTCTCGGGACCTTTGGAAATGAAGTTCCGGTATTGTTCGGCGTTCAGCAGCGATGGCACCGGCATGGTTTTTTCCAGTTCGGCGAAGGCAATCAGGTCCGGCTTGGTCTTGACGATTTCTGATATGTCGGCTTTGGCGATGGTTTTTGTCTCCTTGATGGTTTCCGACAATTTGACTTCCACCCGGATCATGTCGGCGGCTTCAAAAGTAACCCTGCCTTCAATTTTGGTGCCATTTTTCAGGGTCACCGTGTCGGCCTGCCCTGAGCCGGCGCAGAACAAGCACAGAACAACTCCGAAAACAAAGGAGAGGGGACGCGGAGAGATGGAATGAAGAGTCATGTAGGAAGTGGTAGATCTCCTTCAGAATACGAAAAAATCCTCATTCGGACAAGGCTTTTTGCGGATCCGGGGGGTGTCTATCGCATTGATCCGTGGACAAAGGGCCAAGTTGGGTCATAAATCCAACGCGTGACGCCGCAATGCGGGGTCATCCCCCTGAAGATGAGTCTGATTGTCCAAAAATACGGCGGAACTTCCGTTGGAACCCCTGAACGCATCCGGAACGTTGCCCGGCGGATCCTCGCCACGCACCGGGAGGGGCATCAGGTCGTGGCCGTGGTCTCCGCCATGTCCGGGGTCACCGACAATCTCCTCCGCCTTGCCCGTGAGGTCAGTCCGGAAATGCCACCTTCGGAGCGGGAGACCGACGTTCTGCTGGCCACCGGTGAGCAGACCACCATTGCCCTCACCGCCATGGCCATCCAGGCTCTGGGGGGGGAGGCTGTCTCTCTCACGGGAGCCCAGGCCGGCATTGAGACTGATGGAGTGCATACCAAAGCCCGCATCGCCCACATTACTCCCGGGGAAGTGCACCGCTTCCTGAAGGACGGGAAAATTGTCATTCTGGCGGGATTCCAAGGCCGGACCCCCGAAGGGTTCATCACCACTCTGGGGCGTGGAGGTTCCGATCTTACGGCCATTGCCATGGCTGCCGCAGTCGGGGCGGATCTTTGCCAGATCTTTACCGATGTCGACGGCGTTTACACGTGTGATCCCCGAGTTGTCCCTGATGCTCAAAAACTTGAGGAAATCAGCTATGATGAAATGCTGGAAATGGCCAGCAGCGGGTCCAAAGTGATGCAATCCCGTTCCGTCGAATTTGCCAAGAAATTTGGCGTCATCTTTGAAGTCCGCAGCAGTCTCAACGAAAACCCCGGCACTATCGTCCGCGAAGAAACCATGAGCATGGAATCCGTCGTCATCCGGGGCGTCAGCCTCGAGCGCAATCAAGCCAAAGTCACCATCGCTTCGGTGGCGGACCAACCCGGCGTCGCCGCCCGCATCTTCGGTGCCGTGGCTGATGCCAACATTGTCATCGACATGATCGTGCAGAACGTCTCCAAGACCGGCGTCACGGACATCTCCTTCACTCTCAGCAAGGCCGACTTCGAGTCCGCCGAACGGGCTCTGGCGGCCGTCTTGGCGGATCTCGGTCCCGGTGCGAAAATTGAAGCTCAGGATGGCATTGCCAAGCTCAGCGTGGTGGGGATCGGGATGCGTTCCCACTCCGGCGTCGCCGCCCAGATGTTCAAAGCCCTGTCCAGCGCTGACATCAACATCCAGATGATTTCGACCTCGGAGATCCGCACCACCGTCATCGTGGACGAGCCCCAAATTGAACGAGCTGCCCGAGTCGTTCACGCGGCTTTTGGGTTGTCCGCCTGACCTTCTCGGGGCCGAAGTAAGGTTTTCTTCAAGGCCGGTCTCCCGAGGGCCTTTCTGGGCTCGTTTCCGAATGTTGCCTGGTCCGGGACATGCGGGAACGGGGATGGCAAAAAAAGGGGCCTCACCTGAGGCCCCCTGGTAACTGTCTCAGTCAGATTACTGAGGTTCCCTGAAAGTTGGGTCAGGCCGCAGGAGCTTCCTTTTTGGGCAGCATCTCAAGGTACTTCTTTTTGAGTTCCTCGACCTTTTTCTTTTGGGATTCCACCGTGGCGGCTTGTTCGTCGCGCTTCTGCACAGCGGCCTTGAGGGAGGCTTCCTTTTCGTCCTCGGTTTTGGCTCGCTGGGCGATGACCTCCGGCGTTTTTTGGGCCACCGCATGGGCGGCGGCGATGGCTTTCTGCGTCTTGTCGGCCTCGGTGTATGCGGTCTTGATGTAGGTTTCCAGTTTACCCAGCTTGGCTTTGAGCTCGGCCACCTCCGCGGCGGGTTCGGTGGATTGTCCGGAGGATTTCACGCTGGTCACCGCGCGTGCCGCCGCCAACTCCAGGGCGGTCTTCAGAATGGTGGTCGATTTTTCCGCGAGAGCCTTCTGTCCCTCGTCGACCGCCTTCTGAGCATCCGCGAGAGTTTTTTCCGCTTCCGCCAATGCGGCTGCGGCCTTCTCATATTCGGCTTTTGCGGCGTCGGAATCTTCCTTCATGTCATCGAGCTTGACCACCATGTCGTCGATGGTTTTGCTGATCTCAAAGGCTTCGAAATTGACGGCCGCGGCCGCCCACTTTTTGGCGAGATACTGACTGGTGTTCAACTCGGTTTGGGCGGTTGCGAAGGCCTTCTTGGCCGCCGCTTCTTTGTCGGTCGCGGCCTTGACGGCATTGGTCAAATTCTCCACCTGCTTGGTGGCGGCGTCCGCGGCCGCGATCAGTCCTTTGTCACCGTTTTGGGCTGCCGTCAGCTGGGTGCGCTGATCGGTGATCGCTTTGCTTTTGTCAGCAATGAGGGTCTGCAGTTTTTGCACTTCCGCTTTGGCGGCGGCATCCGCCGTTTGGGCCGTTTTCACGACGGCATCGGTATCGGTCAATTTTTTCGTCGCGGCGTCAGCCTGTGGTTTGGCCTCGGCAACGCTCTTTTGGGCGGCGGCCAGAGCCAGCGTCTGCTGGGAAAGAAGGGCTTTCGCTTTCTCGAGGGCCGTTTTTCCGGCCGTTTCCTTGTCGCGGAGCGGTTTGAGGGCCGTACTGGCCTGGGTCAAAACCGTGCCGGCTTGGGTAAGGGCTTGGTCTTTTAGTTTTAACGCTTCCATTGCGGCGGCGACGATGGGTTCGGCTGTTTTGACTTGAGATGCGGCACCCTCGGCGGCTTTTTGAGCCGCCGCCTGGACGCCCTGGGCTTGGCTCAGGGCGGTCTGGGTCGCCTGATTGGCCCCTTGGCTTTGCGTCAGAGTGGTCTGGGCTGCTTGCTGGGTGGCTTGGGCGGGGGCAACGGCTGCCTGGGCGGTTTGCAGGGCTGTCTGGGCTTTCTGTTGGGCGGCTTGGGCGGCCTGAAGGGCCTGCGCCAATTCTGGCGGGACAGCCTGCTGCCCATTCTGGGTGGCGGCGGCGATTTTCGCTTGGACGTCGGTGACGGCCTTTTGGGCGGCGGCCAATTGAGTCTGGTTGTCCGTGACCCCCTTCTGGGCTGCCGCCAGTTTGGCTTGGGATTCAGCCAGGGCCTTCGTTGCGGCGTCCAAAGCCGTTTTGGAGGTGTTGAATGCGGTCAATTTCTCCATGGCGGCTTTCTGGGCGGCGGTCAATTGAGTCTGGGCATCACCTTGGGACTTTTTCGCGGCGGCGAGTTTTTCCTGGGCTGCTTGCAGGGCCTTGGCGGCGAGGTCCCGGTCGGCCTGGGACTTGTTCTTACCAGCCGTGGCGGCTTGTTCAGCGGCCACGGCCGCGGTCAGAGCCTTCTGCGTGGGCTCGTCAAGGGCCGGCTTGGTCGCTTCTGTTTTGGCGGTGGCTTCGGCCGCGGCGGCCAATTTCAGAGCTTGGTCGCGCTTCGCCAGTTCTGCAGTCCATTTCGTGGCCTCTCCCTGAGCGGTCTTGAGGGCCTCTGTGGCCTTGGCAAGAGCGTCGGCCTTGGTTTTGGCATCGGCCTGTTTTTGGGCCAATTGGGTTTGGGCTTGTTTGATTTGCTCGGTGGCTTGTTTGATCTGGGCATCAAGGGAGGCGATCAGACCTTTGTTGGCATCGCGTTTTTTTGCGGCTTCAGCGGCCGCCAACTTGCCTGCCTCCAGATTCTGCCGGGCTTTCTCGGCTTCCGTGGCGGCGAGTTTGATTCCCTCATCAAGCTTGGGCAGGTTGGTGGTGAGTTCTTTGATGCGCTGGGTGGAATAGGCGATCTGGCCGTCGATGCTGGGCGGATTGGCATCCACCGAGCCGAGCAGCGCACCATCTTCGACATTCCAGATTTGGACCCTGCCCTGAAGATCGCTGCTCACCAGACGTTTGCCATCGTCCGAATAGGCGACGGACATGATGAAATCCTCCGTCTTGATCGTGCGCACGGCGGTGCCGTCGCCCTTCCAGATTTTGATGGCGTTGTCACGGCCACCGGTGGCCAGAGTGCCATCCGGTGCGTAGTCGATGCAGAGGGTGCCAGCCGGATGGGCGGCCCATTTTTTGACTTCCTTGCCTTCACCCATCTCAAACATGATGACCTGGCCGTCTTCGCTGCATGCGGCCACCACGTTGGAATCCGGTCTCCAGGAGATGTCGGTGACGGGTTTCTGGAAGCCTTTCAAGGTGTAAAACTCAATGGCGGTTGCCGATTCCCAGACATAGAGGTCGGCATTGCGCCCTCCGGTGGCGAAAAGCACCCCGTCCGGGCTGAATTCCGCCGTCAGCATCCAGTCAGGATGTTTTTTGATGGAGTGCAGCTGTTCTCCGGAGACGGTGTCCCACACTTTGATGTTCCGGTCAGGCCCGCCAAGGATGACCAGTTTGTGATCCGGACTGATATCGGCACCGAGCACGGTCTCGAATTCCTTGCCCACTTCGATGACCCGCTCCCCGGTTTTGACATCCCAGGCGACGACCGAGCCGTTCTTGCCGCCGCGTCCACCTCCGCACATCACCAAGCTGCCGTTGCGGCTGAAGGAAAGCGCTTGGGGGAACCCCTCGGGGAAGGGAAGTATGCCCAGGAGTTCGAAGTCATTCGTGTTGTAGAGCAGCACCTGCTTCTGACCTGCCACGGCACAAATGGGCGCCCAAGGGCTGTGGGCGACACTGGGCACGGCGTAGGCACGTTCGGCGATGACATCCGGCTGCAGGATCAGGTCCTGTGGCATCGGTGGTGGCCCCTCCGGCTTGCCAGTGGCGACCGGGATGGACATGTCCAACTTGGGCTTGTCATTCTTCATCGCCCGGCTGCTGGCGGTTTCGAGCATGCCGCCCATGATCCAGTCTTTGATCACCTGAAGCTCGGCGTCGGCACCTTTGGGTTTCTCCGGAGGCATGTAAGGCTCTTCCAGATGGGCGAAAAGCCGGTAGATGCGGGATCCGTCGGGATCTTCGGCGAATGCCACTTTGCCGCCGGAGCCGCCCGTCATGGTGGCCGAGAAGGTGCTGAGATCCAGACCTCCCTTGGTCTCATCCGGGTTGTGGCAGTTCAGGCAGCGGTTCTCCAGAATCGGAAGCACATGGTCTTTAAAGGTGACCTTTTTTTTGTCCTGCCCCTGGGAGAAGGGGGCCAGGATCAAAACGACAAAGAGAGGAGCGAGGCGACTCAGTTTCATGGCAGGAATGGCAGGGGAATTTCCGGTGTCCAAGCAATGGGAATACCCATCTTCATGGAGCATGATACTTTACATCCATTAAACAAATGGCAATCTGGGAAACACGCCAATAACGTGATTCCACCCGGGGATGACCGCAACGGCGCAAATCCGCCACGCTATTCGTACCAAGCCGTCTGAGGTCTTCCACCGCCATGAGTTGTCAGACCCTGCATCTTCACATCGGCAGTCCCAAGACGGCCACTACGGCCCTGCAAGTGCATCTCCAAAAGCACCGGACCGCACTGGCCGGTCAAGGGCTTCTGTATCCCGAGTCCGGGGTGTTGCATTCCAATGCCTGGGAGCGTCCTGGAGCGCCAGTCGACAATTATCTGGCTCCAGCCCACCACGGGTTCATCTGGTGGCCATCCAGCCATGCCGGTCCGGTCTGTTTGGCGGAAACCAGTGTCTGGGATCAATTGGGAGAGGAGTTGGAAAAAACACCCTGTCCGGATGCTGTCGTCAGCAATGAGGCATTCTGGTTTGTTCCCGCGGCGGAAGTCCGGGCCCGGTGCGCTGGCGTTTTCAAGGGCAAAATCCGCCTCATTTGTTACCTCCGACGCCAGGATGGCTCGGCGGCCTCGAACTATGCCGAGTTCTGTAAAATGGGCTATTTCACCGGCTCCCCTGACGCCTTTTTGGATCAGGGACAAGCCCTGGGTGCCAACCGGGTGGTCGCTGACACCGTGCGCAGTCTGGATTATCAAACGTGGCTCACCCCATGGATTGAGGCCTTCGGCCGGGAGAATGTGACGGTCCGGGTTTTTGAGAAAGACCGCCTAGTCCAGGGGGATATCGGGCGCGACTTTCTCTCCCAGCTGATTCCCGGGAAAACTATCGGTGAGAACCTCCCTCCGGCCGGTTGGCACAATGAATCACTCGATCCCCGGGCCTTGGTGGTGATCCGGGAATTTCGCCGCAGTTTGGAATCGAGTCCTCTGGCGCCCAAAGCACCCGGATGGGGTCAGCATGAAGGAGAGATTCGGGACCGACTACGGGACGCTGCCGTGGCGGCAGGCTGGACGGGTTGCAAGGCGCTGGTCTGGGAGCCGGAACAGGCCGCGGCCCTACTGGAACGCCATGCTTCCGGCAATGGGTGGTTGCAGGAGCAGTGGGGGCCGGTCGGGGAGGAAACCTCGTTTTTCCCGGCTTCACGGCCCTCGGGCCCGGCAAACCTGCCCTCCATGAAAGATTTGCCTGGCGATCAGCTGGCACGTTTTTACGAAAAGCTTCTGCTGGAGCCGCTCGGTTTCGATTGTTTCCGCGCCGTTGGGGCTCCCGATGAGGAGGCTGAGCGGTGGCGTGTGAGGTGTGGCCAGCTGGAGCAACAGTTGAGTGCGGCCCAGAAGCGCGCAACTTCCCGGCGCAAGAGCATCATCCAGGCTGTGCGCAATGTGGAAGAATCTCTCATGATGCTGGAGGACTCACGGCGCTGGCGGCTGATGCATCTCGGGAGCCGCCGTCGCGCTTCCAAGAGTCTGGGACGACTGCGCGATTGGGTTGAGAAGCTAAGGTCTCGGCTCGGTATCTGATCGAGGGAATTTCACCAATCAGCGGAAAGGTCCGGTGACCATCTGGACCGGTGTCTTGGGGCGCGGGAAAACAGAGGGATCCTCCCGCGAAGGCGCCGAAGGTTTCGCTTGTGTCGTCTGTATTTGGATGATTATCTAAATATAGATGGATTTCGGAGCCAATACAACTTCGGTTGGTCGGGACAGGGAAAGCAGCGAGAGCGCCTCACCCAGCACGGATCGTTGTCTGTCACTGTTGGAGGTTCTTTCCCAACATCCGATGGGACTTTCCGTTGCAGAAATGACCCGACATCTGGGCATTCCGCAAAATTCCGTTTTCCGTATATCTGCCACGCTTCATGAGCGCGGTTATCTGGTGCGTCGGGAATCAGACAAACGTTTCTCTTTGAGCAACAAGCTGTTCGATTTGGGACGGCCTCGGGTCCGGGACAAAAGTCTGGTTGCCTCCGCCCGGGAGTCCCTTGAGCATTTGCGCGATCTCACCGGAGAAACGGTTCAATTGCTGGTCCGCTCCGGGATTAAAGGCGTGGTCCTCGACCAGGTTCCCGGGCGGCATCTTGTGAAAGTGCTCGGTGAGGTCGGCATGCGGGTTCCCTTGTATTCCTGCGCACCTGGAAAAGCCCTGCTGGCATCAATGCCGGAGCCGGAGTTTCAGGCATGGTGCGGGGACGTGCCGTTGAAGGCCTACACCCGGACGACGCGGTCGACCCGTGAGGCTTTGCTGGCCGACCTGGACGGAGTCCGTCAGCGGGGTTACGCGACCGACGAAGCGGAGGGGCTGGAAGGCATTCATTGCGTCGGAGCAGCCCTGCTGGATGAACGGGGGGTGGGCGTGGCTGCGATCACCGTGATGGCTCCGGCGTTCCGGCTTCCGCCGTCGGACTTTGCCGCTCTCGGAGCGGAATGTCTCCGCACCTGCGGAAAAATCCGGGAGGTGCTTTGGTCGTGAAACTCACCTGGCTCTTACCTGTGGCGTTGCTGGCGTTTCCGGTCGTCCCGACGAGAACGGCGGCGGCCACTGCCGAACAGGTCGAATTCTTCGAACGCCGCATCCGGCCTGTCCTGGCCCAGGAGTGCTATGAGTGTCACAGCACGGCGGGCAAACAGAAAGGCGGCTTGGTCCTCGACCATCGACAGGCATTGATGCGGGGCGGCGAATCCGGTCCGGTGGTGCTGCCGGGACAACCTGACGCCAGTCTGCTCCTTCAGGCCATCCGCCAGACCCATGCGAGCCTCAAGATGCCGCGCAACGGAGCCCCTTTGGAACCTTCAGTCGTGGCCGATTTCGCGAAATGGATCGAGGATGGAGCCATCGATCCACGTGAGGCTCCGCCCTCGGCCGGAGAACTCGCGAAGGAGACCGATTGGGCCGCGGTGCTGGAGCGTCGGAAGCAATGGTGGAGTCTGCGCCCGGTCGTGGCGGTGCCGCCGCCCGGGGGCGTGGAAGCGGAGTGGGCCGCCCGGCCTATCGATGCCTTTGTCCGCTCCCGGGCCGTCGAAGCCGGCCTGCCAATGGCCCCGTTGGCGGACCGGCGCACCTTGATTCGTCGCGTCTCCTACGTGCTGACTGGTCTGCCTCCTTCTCCGGAGGAGGTGGAAGCCTTTTTGCAGGACGAATCCCCACAGGCTTGGTCGAACCTGGTGGATCGACTCCTGGCTGCTCCGGCTTTTGGGGAACGCTGGGCCAGGCATTGGATGGATTGGGTGCGCTATGCCGAAACGCATGGCAGCGAAGGGGATCCTCCCATACCTCATGCCTGGCGTTATCGTGACTATCTCGTCCGGGCCTGGAATGCGGACGTCCCCTATCCGCAGCTCGTGCGGGAGGCCGTGGCCGGGGATCTGCTGCCTGCGCCGCGGATCAATGTCGGACTGGGACTTAATGAAAGCGCGCTTGGGACCGCCCAATTGCGGTTCGTGCTGCATGGCTTCACACCGACCGATGCCTTGGACGAGCAGGTGACCTTCACCGACAATCAGATCGACACGCTCTCGAAAGCATTTTTGGGACTTACCGTTTCCTGTGCCCGCTGCCACAATCACAAGTTCGACGCCATCAGTCAGACCGATTTTTACGCGTTCTACGGGATCATGATGAGCGGCCGACCGGCCCTGATCGATGTCAATGCGCCAGATCTCCAGACCAAGCATGTGGCGGCGCTCGTCGCGCGGCAGGCTCCGCTGCGGGAGGCACTCGCCGAGTCATGGTTGGCCCAGGCGGAGACGCTGCCTCTGCGTTTGGAGCAGTGGGCGCCCGATGCCGAAACGGCCAAAAAGCTGCAGGGCGACGGTCGGCAGCCTCTTTCACTGTGGCTTTCGGGACGACAGGCCGCGCCGGCCGGACTGGGCAAGCTGTGGCTGGAAGCGCGCCGGAGTTGGGAGGAGTTGGTGAAGGAGCGCAAAGCCTGGAACCAAACCGACGTCTGGCAACGCTGGGATCTGCGGAAGGGGGATGCATCAGGTTGGACATGGGAAGGTCCGGGGCTCAAGTCAGGTCCGATCAATGGCGGCGTGGTGGTCGATCCCAAAGGGGAACCCCGCATCCAACGGATCGCCGTCCCAGGCAGGACCAGCGACGTGCTGAGCGGCCGTCACCGGGGGATTTGCCAATCGCCCGCCTTTGAGGGAAAAGGCGGGCAACTCTGGCTGAGGGTAGCGGGACAGGGCGGGGCGGTGGCGAGGTATGCGGTGCGCAACTATCCGAAAGGCGGCACCGTCTATCCCCTGACCAAACTGGATCAGCCGGAATCGGCCCGGCCGCATTGGATTTCCTGGAATGTCGACTATTGGAAAGGGGATCGGTTGCATTTGGAAATCACGACCGCCGCCGACCAGCCGGTCCAGGCATCCGCCGAAGACCAGGCTTCCTGGTTCTCTGTCGAGGAAGCCGTGTATCCCAAAGATGCCGGTAGCAGGCCACCCCCGGAAGCGGCCCCCCTGCTGGCACTGCTTCCACCCGAGACCTCCGCCCCACCGGATCTCCCAAGCCTCGCGCGGTGTTACTCCAATGCCTTGAAAAAGGCGCTCCAACTATGGCGTTCCGGTGAGGCGGACGAGGATGCCCTGACCTTCCTCAACACCCTGCTGGAACAGGGACTGCTTGGGTTGCCGGAGCAGTCAAAATCCGGACTGGCGGAGTATGCGGCACTGTCCGTGACGGTGCCCTTGCCGACCCGCATTGCCGGCTTGCTGGACGGGGATGCGGGTGACCGGCCTTTGTTTGTTCGTGGGGATCATCATCAGCCGGGCGACGTGGTGCCACGGCGTTTCCTCGAAGCACTGGACCGGGCTCCCTATGATCTGCAACCGGGCGAAAGCGGCCGGTTGCCGTTGGCCGAAAGCCTGGCTGGGACAAACAATCCGCTGCTTGCGAGGGTCATCGTCAACCGGCTCTGGCACCATGTCTTTGGTCGGGGGATCGTCGCCACGACGGACAACTTTGGCCGGCTCGGGTCCGCTCCGACGCATCCTGCCCTGCTGGATTGGCTGGCATCCGACTTCCTGGAGCACGGGGGCTCCTTGAAACACACCATCCGTGAGATGGTGCTTTCGCGCGCTTTCCGAAGCAGCCACCTGATCCCAGCCGGAGCTTCAGACAAGGATCCGGCGAACCTGCTGCTGACCCATTGGAGCCCGCGACGCCTCGAAGCGGAAGCCGTGCGCGACACGATCCTGCAACTCGCCGGCACACTGGACCGGACCCCGGGGGGGCCTTCGGTCGACGGAGGCGTCCCGCGTCGCAGCCTTTACGTCAAAGTGATGCGCAATCAACTCGATCCATTCCTCTCGGTGTTCGACGCACCGGTGCCTTCGGCCACAAGGGGTAACCGGGATGCGACGAATGTTCCCGATCAGGCGCTGACGCTGTTGAACAACCCATTGGTCCTCGACAGCGCCCGGCGTTGGTCTTCGCGGATTCAGGCTCAGCTTCTTCCGCGGCTGGATCAGCAGGATTTGGAGAAGGCGGGAATCGAGCGGTTTTATCTCGAAGGGTTGGGCAGACCGGCAGAGGAGGGGGAAATCCAGCGATGTCGCGAGTTTCTTCATGGTGGGGAACAGGCGGCCGTTGCCGCCCGCGCCATGCTTGATCAGCTTGAAAACTCCCTGGAGGAACTCCGGAAACGTTTCCGCGCGCTACTTGCATCGCTGCGGAATCGCGCGGCGGCGCGCGCAGACCGGCCGGAGTCGAAAGTGTCGCTGCCTTCTCCCCGCCCTTGGCTCGAGTGGGATTTTGCCGACTCCGGGCAGGAAAGGGATTCCGGGCATCCCTATGGGTTGCGATCCACTCCGCTGACCTTCGTGGGCGGCGCGAGGGTCGAGGGAGGCGCCTTGCAGTTGAATGGCCGGTCCAGTGCGGCGTTGAGTCCCTTGCTCGATCGACCGCTCGGGGAGAAAACGCTGCTTGCCTGGGTAAAACTCGACGGTCTGAGCCAGCGGGGAGGGGGCGTGGTCACGGTGCAGACTCCCAATGGCGCCGTGTTCGATGCCATCGTGATCGGGGAGCAGGAGGTCACTCACTGGCTCGCCGGCAGCAACAACTTCCAGCGCACCCAGCCATTGGGAGGAACGGCTGAAACCGAAGCCGGAGGAGCCTTTGTCGCGGTGGCGGTGACCTATGCGGCGGATGGAAGGATTGCTTTCTACAGGAAAGGCAAACCCTACGGCGAGTCTTATCTGTCAAAGGGATTGCAGGCGTATGAGGCCGGCGGCTTCAACCTTTCTCTCGGCATGCGGCATTCGCCCGGGGGCGGCAACAAACATCTCGCTGGAGCGATCTCCCGGGTCAAAGTGTATGACCGGGCTCTTTCCCCGTCCGAAGTCGCACTGGCCAGCGACGCCGATCCGGTAGGTCCCACTGACGAGGAACTGTTGACCGAGCTTAGTCTGGAAGAGCAGGAAACCGCCGCGGAATGGAAGCGTCGGATGGAGTCATTGGAATCCCGGATCGCCGAGCTGGAAAAGGAAGCCGGTGCCGCGGGGGATCCCTGGACGGCTCTGGCGCATTCCTTTTTCAATCTCAAAGAACTGATCTACCTGCGATGAAACCTTTCCTTTCCCGACGCCGGATGTTGCAGCAGTGTTCCGCGGGCTTCGGATCGGTCGCCCTGGCTGCACTGCTCGCCCGTGAAGGCAGGGCGGGCATTTCTCCTGCCACGGGCGCCACCAGGGCGCTTCGAGTGCCTGTCTTGGCTCCCAAGGCCCGCAGTGTCATTTTTTGCTACATGTCGGGGGGCGTGTCGCATGTCGATTCCTTTGATCCCAAGCCCCGGTTGCTGAAAGAGGCCGGCCAACCCATGCCGGTGCCGGTGAAGCGGACCCAGTTCAACAACAACGGCACCATCATGCCCTCGCAGTGGGAATTCAGGCCGCGGGGGAGCAGTGGTCTGGAAATCAGCGAACTCTTTCCTCACACGGCAGGAATGGCGGACGATCTCTGTGTGGTCCGTTCGATGACTTCCAAGTTCAACGAGCATGCCCAGGGAAATTTCTTCATGCATACCGGGTTCCCGTTTCTGGGCTATCCCAGCGCCGGCGCCTGGGCGAGCTATGGCCTGGGGACCGAATCGGACGAGCTTCCCAGTTATGTCGTGCTTCGCAGCGGCGGTTCGGGCGTGCCTCACGGTGGGGTCGGTTTGTTCGGGAACGGCTTCCTCCCGGCGGTGCACCAGGCATCTGTCATTACCGCGGACGAGGGGGAACCGGTGCGGGATATCCGTCCCCGGGAAGCCGGGAGGGCGCAGCGGCGCCGCCTCGATTTTGTGGGGGGCCTGGACAGGGAGTTCCTCCGGCAAATGGGTGGCGATGCCCACATTGAAGCGGCCATCCAGAACTATGAAATGGCGTGGCGCATGCAGTCGGCGGTGCCCGGATTGTGTGATTTGGCCGGAGAATCAACCATCACGAAACGCCTCTACGGCATGGAGGACGCCGACCCGAAGACCGCCGCCTACGCCCGGCAGTGTCTGCTGGCCCGGAGACTCGTCGAGAGGGGCGTCCGCTTCATCGAATTGACCTCGCTTGCCTATAATCTGGGTGGCGGCAATGGTGCCAACCCTTGGGACCACCATGGACAGGTCAAGGAAGGGCATGGCAAAATGGGGCACCAGGTCGACCAACCCATCGCGGCCCTGCTGGCGGATCTGAAGGCCCGCGGACTGTTGGAAAGCACGTTGGTTATCTGGGCCGGGGAGTTCGGGCGCACGCCATTCTCCCAGGGGAGCAACGGTCGTGATCACAATCCTTACGGCTTCAGCATTTGGCTTGCCGGAGGCGGCGTGAAAGGTGGTCATGTCCACGGAGCGACCGATGACTATGGTTACCAAGCGGTTGATGGCGTGGCTTCGGTGTATGATCTCTGGGCCACCGTGCTGCAGTTGCTCGGCCTTGATCACAGTGCGCTGACCTTCCGCCATGGCGGACGGGATCTCCGACTGACCGATGTGCACGGCAATGTGATGAAGGAAATCCTCGCTTGAGGCGCCGTCAATTCCCGGTGTAGCCCAGTATCATTCGGCGGTAAAAGGCTTCCGCCTTGAGCACTTGGGCGATTTCGACATACTCGATCGCCCCGTGGGCCTGGTCGATGCTTCCCGGACCAAAGATCAGGGAGGGAACCCCGATACGGGAGAGCTTGGTGGCATCACATCCAAAGGGCACCCCGTGCGACGCACCGTCGAGACCGAGGTCACGCAGCACCTTGGCGGCCGTTGTGGCGACCGGGCTGTCCGCGGGTGTTTCCATGGCTTCGTCGGCAATGTAGGGCGCCTCGATTTCTCCGGCTAAGCCCGGATGGCGCTCCGCCAACCCCTTGAGGAGGACATCGTATTCAGCCATGGCGGCGTCCGCGCTTTCACCCGGGAGGAGCCGTCGGTCCAGTTCGATGACGCAGTGGTCGGGAACGAAGTTGACCTGCACTCCGCCCTCGATGAGTCCCACACTGCAGGTCGGCGCCCCGACCAAGGGATGGGCTGGCCGGCCAGCGAGGGCGCTGTGGTGTTCCTTCAGGGCCAGAATGATGAGGGCCATGTCCTCGATGGCATTGTGCCCGAGGTGGGGCTTCGAACTGTGTGCGGCAGTGCCCCGGGTGTGGATGCGCCAGCGCAGGACGCCTTTGTTCGCGGTGACGAGGCGGAGCTCGGTGGGTTCAGCGACGATGGCGGCGCAGGACACCCGGGTTCCTGGATGGTTCCGTTCCTCCAGGAGTTGGTCACAGAGAGAGAGGACGCCCCGGAAGGTGTGTTCCTCGTCCACCACGGCCGCAAGCCAGATCTCGCAGGGAGGCGTCAATCCCGCTTTCACGATCCCGGCGAGGGCCTGCATCATGCCCGCCAGGCCGGCTTTGGTGTCGCAGGAGCCCCGGCCATGGAGACGACCGTCAGTGATCACCGGTTCGAAGGGAGGAATAGTCATGCCGGTCACCGAGACCGTGTCGAGATGGGCTTCCAAAATGAGCCTCCGGGTGGGGTCTTTCCCTGGCAGCCGGGCGATCACATTGGGTCGTCCGGGGAGGGGTTCCTGCACCCATGTTTCCAGTCCGATCCCATCGAGAAAGCCCCGGACAAAGGTGGCCATCTCCCGTTCTCCGGGGCCGCCCGGGTAGTGGGAATTGATGCTGTTGAGACGAACCAGATCGCTTAGGAGCGATATGACAGCGGGCTGCGGATTATCACTCACGGTTGATCCTCATCGTCCTCAGCGGCTGCGGGGTCTGTCAGGAAGCCTGTGGACCGCTTTTTGGTCGGAAGGGTGATGTCGAGATCCTGCCGGATGGACATCATCCCGGTCAGAACCCCGCCATCTTTCATGACGATGGATTTCGCGGTGGCGTCACCAATCACGGAAGCGGTAGGGTAAATGCGGATCACCCCACTGCAGAGGACATTGCCGATCAGCGTTCCGTATACATCCACCTCTTCCGCCATGACTCCCTGGGGGAAATAGATCTCACAGCGTTTCTCGATGATCAGGTGCTTGCAGTGCATGCTGCCCATGACCTTGGAGGAATGTTTGAAATGAGCGACTCCCGAGCAATCCACCGAGCCGGAAATCTGCCCCATCACGGTGAGGTTGTGGCACGCGATGTCGCAGCCAATGAGGGATCCCCGTTTCTCCACCGTGACATCTCCCCGGGTCCGGATGTTCTGGGACGAGGGGTTTTTGATGACCATGTCGCCCATGCTGATGTAGACGCTGCATCGCCCGCATTGCGTGGATTCGGCAGAGATCGGCACCCATTGCCGGTGGTTGCAGTCGAAGCACCGGACCAGGCGTTTTTCCGGCTCGTGCGGTTGGATGGCCTTTTTGATGACGTCGCCCTTGGGCGTGGTGATAATCTTGGACCGCTTGGGGGTGTCTCGTTTCAGCCACCCGCTCAGCAAATGCCCTTTGCTTTCTGTTTTGGGTAGCAGGGGGGACACTGGGTCAGGCTTTGGCGCAGACTTTTCTGGGGCTTTGTCGCTTTCTCCGGTTGGCGCCGCATCGGAAGCCGGTTTGGCCGCCAAGGGGGGCAGGCTTTGGACCGCCGTCCGGATCAGTCCGGATACTTTGGGGCCATCCCGGCCCCGTCCCACGCCATTTTCAATTTTGTAATGCTCCCCGCAGTTCCGGCAGAACGTGGAAAGGGCGAGCGGCGGCTCCGGTTGCGACGACCCGCAGTAGGGACAGGCGACCTGAACCTTGGTGATTTTTCCGGACTTTTTCCCAAAAATATTCAGAGCGGCGAAGGTAATTTATTTCTATCGGATAATCAATGAGGGAGCAAGCCGTTGGCTCATCAGGCATGAATTGGACCACCGGGGCCTCCAAATGCCTAGTTTTTCCGGGGAGTTGGCAGAAAAAAAGCAAAGACCCCGCCGACGAGTGTCCATTCGGCCACATTGTCGACCAGTGCGATGAGCAGGTCGCGCGTCGGAAGTTCGAACCAGACCGCAGATTGGAGCGGGGCCGCGCAGGTCACAAAAATGCCAGCCAGAGCTCCGAATGCCATCCGGGCGGAGAAACTCGACAAATGGCAACGACCTGCCAGAAAGGCGAGAACGAGACAGGCCAGAAGACTGCGGAGGAAGGACTGCCCCATGTGCCAGCCAAGACTCCACCCGGCAAGCTTGCCAGGTCTGACAACGCCATTGAAATAAGGTCCGTCGGTCAATTTGGCATAGGGCTCCTTTGCATCCCCCCCGGCATCAGGGGTGTCCATCGTGGGAAGCATGTAGAAGCCATGTTCCGGGGCGTTGGCTTTGAGGACGGCGGCAACGGCGGCTTCATCCTTGAAGGTTTTCGGAGCGTGCCAGTCGAGAATCATCCACGAAACGAATCCCCAGAGAAAGGAGGCGATGGCACCAATAAAAACTGCCAGAAAGAACCGTTGAGTAACCATGCGTGGGAGGGAAGGGGTGAGTGGTAAGCCTGCCAGAAATGTGGAGGGAAAGAAAGAACAAAGTCTCCCAGCGGGTCAAATGCTTACTTTGAATGTTATCTCCACCGCCGGGACCAAGATGCCCCGATGCGCCCCGGGTTGACAAAACCAGGGAAACGGGCCAGAGACTGCGTGGATGTTCCCTCTTCCAGTCTGATCCGAACCGAACCGAACCGAACCGCAGCCGTGGCCCCAGTTGATTTCTTTCCAGCCCTTTCTGCCGTGCCTGGACTGGTGCACGGGTTTCTGACCCGCGTGCCGGGGGTAATGGTCGATACGGACCGGGCAGACGCCGTGTCGCGGTTGGCTCCCCACCATGCAGAGGCACTCGCATCCTTGGGGATTCCCGCGGATGCGCTGAACACGGCGGAGCAGGTCCATGGCTCCGGGATCATCGTCTGTGGTGGTCCAGCGGACCGGAGCGGGATCTGCGCGGCCGGCATGGACGGCCTTGTGACTGGAATTGCCGGGATTTGGCTGGGCATTTATGTGGCCGATTGCGCGGCCGTATGGATTGTGGACCCGTTGCGACGGGTCTGTGCGGTGGTGCATTCCGGCAAAAAGGGCACCGAACTGGGCATTGTTCCTGCAACCATCGGACTCATGAAGGAAACTTTTGGAAGTGATCCGGACAGCCTCGTAGTGCAGGTGAGCCCCTGCATCCGGCCTCCCGCGTATGAGGTGGATTTTGCGGAGGACATTCGACGCCAATGTGCGGCATCGGGCGTTCCTACCGACCGGATCCACGATGAGGGTGTCTGCACTGCCCGCGATCCCGGGCGGTATTACTCCTACCGCACCGAGCGCGGGCGCACCGGTCGCATGCTCGCGGTGGTCGGATTCCGATCTGCCTGATGCCCTTTGTCGAGATTGTCCCCATGGCCAAAAGAAAACTGCATTTTCTGGAACTCACTGCCCCCGCGAAAGTGAATCTCACGCTGCGCATCCATGGGAAGCGGGATGATGGATTCCACGGAGTCACCACCCGGATGTGCCGACTTTCATTGGGTGACGAGATCGTGATGCACCGCCTCGAGGACCATTCACCGGTCGAGTTCACCTGCAGTGACCCCACGCTCTCGACCGGCGAGGAAAATCTCGTGATGCGGGCCTTGCGGGCCTTGGAAATCCATACTGGTCAGGCGTTCCCGGTTCGGATCGAACTGCGCAAATTCATCCCTTCGGCGGCGGGCCTTGGCGGTGGCAGCAGTGATGCGGCGACGACGCTGATGGGACTGAACCGACTCTTCGATCTCCATCTGGACACCGCCGTGCTCGGTCATATCGCGGCGACGTTTGGGTCGGACATTCCGTTTTTTCTCCATGAGAACACCTGCGACTGCTCCGGGAGAGGGGAGCAAA
Organism: Akkermansiaceae bacterium; assembly: GCA_024233005.1. GTDB lineage: Bacteria > Verrucomicrobiota > Verrucomicrobiia > Verrucomicrobiales > DEV007 > JACKQE01. The sequence continues at coordinate 61,730 of JACKQE010000017.1, forward strand.
TCGAAGTGGTGCCTTTTCCCTGGGAATTGCCCATCGTGCTGGCCAAACCCGGCTTCGGCGTCTCGGCCGGTGAGGCTTACCAGAGATGGGCCTCCGCCGCGGAAATACCCGGGATATTTTACGGCAGCCAGTGGTGTCCATGGGGCGAAATGATCAATGACCTGGAGCGTCCCGTGTTTTCGAAATACCTCATCCTGGCCCGGCTCAAAGCATGGTTCCTTTCCCAGTTGGATGTGCAGGCGGCCCTCATGTGCGGATCGGGATCCACCGTCATGGCCATTCCCCGTCGCTTCGATTGCCTCGGGCAGATCGAGGAGCGGTTGCGGGAGGCTTTCGGAAAGGATCTCTGGATCTGGACGGGACACACGTTGGCCTCCGGTGTTGCCGGGTGATCACCCCGTTGCCAGTTTTCCGAGGCAGTGGGAGACCACGCCGGTCAGAATCCAGAGGCAGAGTTGGATCGCCCAGATCCATTGCGATGCATCCAACCGGGATTGCAAGTCCCCCGGGGCGGGCTGCCTGACCCAGGCCTGCCAGCGCAATCCCAGTGCCAAGGTGGCCAAGCCGGCCATCCAAAGCAAATCCGGCGGGGACATGCGCATTCCGGCATCCCGCCACCAGGCACGACCGAAGGTCCACCACACTCCGGTTGCGAAAAGTGACGGCACAATCCGGGACAACAGGAAGGGGCCCGGGGAAAGCCGAAGCCATCCGCCCGAGGGGAGGAGAATCACCGCGCCGCAGAGGGCCAGCATTTCCGTCAGCCCCGCGCCGAGACTCCACTCTCGCCAACCCAGAGACGGGCTCCCCAGCGTGACCACGGCGACTCCGACCGGGGGAAGGCACGACATCAGCACGTGGGGACCCGAGAGTCGGGATCGGCTTCCATAGAGCCCCGAGACGAGGTATTGGTAAAAAAGAAAACCGGTCCAGCCGACAAGCGAGATCCCCAGCAACGCTGGTGGGTCCTCCGCCGGACCCAATGCCAGCGCCCCCAACGACAGCCAGGGGGCCACGAGCAGCCATAGCAGGGGGATCCGTCGACTCCGGAACCCGAGCACAGTAGGGCCTCCCAACCGCACGGCGGGGCGTTGGCCGTGCCAGTGCGCCAGAGGTCCCATCCCGACCGCCATGGCTCAGCGATGCACATTCATGAAGCCGCCATCGATCGGCCAGGAGGCGCCGGTGACAAAGCCGGAGGCGTCCGAACACAGATAGAGCGCGAGATCCGCGATCTCCGAAGGATTGGCCATGCGGCCGATCGGTTGGGCCTGGGACAGTTTTGCAAACATTTCCGCTTCCTTGCCGGGATAGTTTTTCGCCAGGTAGCCATCGACAAAAGGCGTGTGGACCCGGGCCGGGCAGAGGCAGTTGCACCGGATGCCTTTGTCGATGTAATCTGTCGCCACGGAGAGCGTCATGCCGAAGACCGCCGCTTTGCTGGTCGAGTAGGCGAAGCGGTCCGGGATGCCGGTGATCGATGCCACCGAAGCCATGTTCAGCACCACGCCACTTCGGGCGCGTTCCATCTCGGGCAGCACCGCATGGAGGCAGTTGTAGACGCCTTTCACATTGACCCGGTAAATGCGGTCGAAATCGGATTCTTCGGTGTTGCCCGCGGTGCCGATGTGGGCAATCCCCGCATTGTTCACGAGGATGTCGATGCGTCCGGTGTCGGCCAGGATTTCGGCGACGAGTCCTTTGACCGCGCTTTGGTCGGAAATGTCGCAGACCCGGGCATCGGCCCGGCCTCCCGCAGCCTGGATGTCGGCGGCGGTGGCGCCTGCCTGGTCGGCGGCAATGTCGACGATCTGGACCCGCGCTCCCTGCGCGGCAAAGGCTTCCGCAATGGCACGTCCGATGCCGGATCCGGCGCCAGTGATGATGGCGGTTCTGTCTTGGAGGCTGAGATTCATGGCTGGATTTGGGAAAACTTGGGGGTGGTCAGGGTTTCGGGGTGTCAAGGGTGGTGTGGAACAATTGCTTCATGGCTTCCCAACTGGCGTCGTCAGCCGCTTTCTGGTAGGCGAGCGGCATCTTGAATTTTTTGCCGAGCTCGGTGGCGGCAGGGTTGCTGAATCCATGCACCGCTCCGGGAAGGTTCAGGAAAGTGAAGTCAGCGTGGGCGGCCTTCATCTCCTTTTGGATGGCGTCGATCTGTTCCTGCGGGACGAATTTGTCATCGGCGCCGTTGCAGACCAGAATGCTGGCTTTCACGCCATCCGGTTGGGCCTTCTTCATGGCGCCTAGGCTGCCATGGAAGCTCACGACGGCCTTGAGTTCGGTTCCGATCCGGGCCATGTGCAGCACGACCGCTCCACCGAAGCAATATCCGATGGCCGCGACACGTGTGGGATCGGCCTGGGGCTGGGCTTTGGCAAAATCCAGGGCGGCTTTGAAGCGGGCCTCGCCTTCCCCCATGTTTTTCATCACTTCTCCGGCGAATTTTCCGGCATCCTCCGGATGGTCCGCCGTTTTGCCCTCGCCGTACATGTCCACGGCGAGCGCGGTGTAGCCTAATGCGGCGAGCATCCGGGCCCGGTTCCTTACATAGTCCGTGTGTCCCCACCACTCATGGACCACCAGGACCACCGGACGTTTCCCGGAGGCCGCATCATCCCACGCCAGGTAGCCCTTCAAGGTGGTGTCTCCGGACTGGTAGGTGACTTCTTTGCCGGTGACTTCGGCCGGGGACGTGGCGCCAAGCATTATCCAAAGGAGGGTGGTGATGGGGATCACGTAGGTTCGCAGGTTCATCGGTCCCGATGCTAGAGTGGGGCGGAAGTTTTTGCAACTCCCGGCCCATGGCGCGATTCCCCGGAATGGACCAGCGCGGTCCGGTTGACTTGGGGCCGGTCTTCGGTCTATAGGAGATCATGGCAACGTTGCGCTTTCTCTGCCCGTTCTGGGCTCTTCTCTGTGCTGGTTTTCCCTTCTGCCCTGCTCCCGCAGGGGCGGATGAGCCGCTCATCCTCCTCGGCACCGATGGAGCCGAACACCGGCCCCTGGAGCCGAAAGGGAAGAAAGCGGTGGTCCTGTTCTTCGTGTCCCCCTATTGCCCGACGGCGACCACGTTCATGCCGGAGCTGAATGCCATCGCGGCAGATCATGCGGAAACCGCGGCGTTTTACTTCGTGCATTCCGATGGCGACCAAGTGCCGGCGGACATCCTCCAGCATGCCGAACTGATGCAGGTCAAAGTTCCCGTGCTCTTTGACAAGGCCCAGATTCTGGCGCAGCGGGTCGGTGCCAAAATTACCCCCGAGGCAGTGGTCCTGGGGACCGGAGGCAGGGTGCTGTATCAGGGCCGGGTCAACGATCTCTACCTCGGGCCGACCAAACGGCAGCGCGCGGTGACAAAGCACGATCTCCGGGAAGCCCTCAAAGCCATCGCCTCCGGACGGGAGGTTGACGCGGTCCAACCTCCCGCAGTGGGCTGCAAGATTGCCGGTCTGAAGTGAGATCTGGGGGGGGCGGGAGGGTGTCTCCCTGTCTCCGGAAGGCGGTCCTTGGTGGTGCCGGCAATCCCATGTAGAGTGGTCCATGGCAAAAATTCTCGCAGCAATGTCCGGCGGTGTCGACAGCAGTGTCGCCGCCGCCCTGCTCCTGGAGCAGGGACATGAGGTCGTGGGCGCCTACATGAAAAACTGGACCAATGAGGAAGGGCTGCCTGGAGACTGTCCCTGGGAGCAGGACATCCGAGATGCCCGGGCAGTCTGCGAGAGTCTGGGCATGGAGTTCCGCATTCTCAATCTGATGGATGCCTACCGCGACCGCGTCGTCGACTACCTGCTCTCCGGATACGATTCCGGGGTGACTCCGAATCCCGACACCATGTGCAACCGGGAGATGAAATTTGGCATTTTGCGGGACTACGCTCTGCACCAGGGCTTTGAGGGGCTGGCGACAGGGCATTATGCGCGTCTCCGGACGAATCAGGATGGTTCCCGCGACCTCCTGCGCGGTTCGGACGGAAACAAAGACCAAAGCTACTTTCTCGCCCTGCTGCGGCAGGAGCAAATCCGCGAGGCCTGGTTCCCCATCGGCGATCTCCCCAAACCCCGGGTCCGCGAACTGGCGGCAAGATTCGGCATTCCGGTGGCGGAAAAGAAAGACAGTCAGGGCATCTGTTTCATTGGCGACATCCGCATGTCCGATTTCCTCGCGCATTTCCTGCCGGAATCCCCCGGCGACATCGTGACGCCCGACGGCCGCGTCGTGGGAAGGCACCGGGGGCTTCACTTTTACACCCTGGGGCAGCGCCGGGGCGTCGGAGTGGCCTCCAACCAGCATGGCAAAGCATTTGTGGTGGTCGCCAAACGCCGGGAACCAAACCACCTGGTGGTCGCCCTCGAAGCGCCCGACACGCCCCTGCTATGGGCCACCCGATGCCGGGTCGGGAGCCTTGGAGTGACGAACCGGCCGCTCCAGAAAATCGGCCGGCTTTCAGCCCAACCCCGCTACCGTTGTCCTGCCGTCCGGGTGCAGGTGAATGATTGGTCTCCGGAGGGCGATGCGGACTCGTTCGTCATGACATTTGCGACCCCGCAACGAGCGCTCACGCCCGGCCAGGTGTGCGCGTTTTATGAAGACGACGTGTTGGTGGGAGGCGGCGTTTTTGAGGAGATTTTTGCCGAGGAGGCGCCAGCGGAGGCAGAGAAAAGCACGGTTGCGGAGCCCGGGGAAGGCGCGATATTCCCCGCCACCCTCCCGGGGGAAGAGTGGGTCACGACGCAGGGATGAAACAGATTTGGAAACAGACCGGCCGAAGCAGGGCAGGGGAGTGGTGGCTCGTGCTGGCCCTGCTCGCGGTGACCTCTTCCTTGTCCCAGGCCCAGTTTTCGTTTTTCAAATCCAAAGGACACGCTCCCGAGGAACTCCGGCAGGCCATTCCTTGGGGGCCGGGCTGCATGGTCTTCACTCCGAAAGGCGACTGCATCGTCTCCTGTCATCAGTTTTTTGACCCCCCGCCTCCCTGGCGGGTCGTGATCCTCAAGAAAGGATCCGACCAGTGGGAGCCTTATCCCACCGAGGGAATGAACAACGGCACCCTGGCGCCCCAGCTCAATCTCGACGCGGTGCTCGGATTGGCCATTGATGCCGATGGGGTCCTCTGGATGCTCGACAATGGCCGCCGCAATGAGGTTCCCCCCAAGGTCGTGGCGTGGGACACCGTCAAGAACACCTTCAAAAAAGTCGTCGACCTCACCGCTGCCGTGAGGTCCACCTCTTTCCTCTGCAACATCGTGGTCGATCCCAACGAGCCGTTCCTCTATATCAGCGATCCCGCCAATGGGGCCGATGCCGCTCTGATCGTGGTGGATCTGAACACCAACCTGGCGCGGCGTCTCTTCGAAGGGGACTACCACGTGCGTCCCAGTCAGGGGGTCGATCTGGTGGTCCAGGGGCAACCGGTCGAGGTCCGCCGACCCGACGGGTTCACCGTCCGGCCACTGGGAGGGCTCAATCCGATCGCGATCGATCCCAAAGGCCGCTGGCTCTTTTTCGGCCCCATGAATGGCCGGAATCTCTACCGCATTGAGACCAAGTATCTCAGGGACATCGCCATCTCCCCGCAGGAGATCGTCGAACGTATTGAGACCTACTCCATCAAACCTGTCACCGACAGCATTGCCGTCGACAGCCGGGGAACGGTCTATTTCGCCGATATCGGGCAGAACACCATCGGCTACGTCAGTGAGGACGACAAAAAAAAGGAATACCACCTCCTCGTCAACCCTCCCGATCCCCGTTTGCTTTGGCCCGGAGGGCTGTTCCTCGACAACAACGGGATGCTCAATCTATTCAGTAAACAACTCCACCTCACCCCGCTCTACAACGGGGGGAAATCTTCTGTTGTCGGACCTTTCCCCATCTTCCGGATTCGTCCCGTCTCCACGGGCATGTTCTGGAAATGACCATTCACGGGGGACGGTTCCCCTGAGGGGGATTTCTTGCGGGCATTTTTTGCAGGAAAGGTTACTGTGGACAGCGGAATTGCTTGCATCTGCGGGTGAGTCCGAAAACAATGGCCCCCAGCCACAACTCGTTCCCGTTACTTTATGCCATCTGCAGACCCTACCGGAATCCCCCTGCCTGAGTCCGAAGTGAGTGACCAGGAGCTCGTGGCGCGCAGCCAGCAGGGCAACATGACAGCCTTCGACGAGTTGGTGACCCGCTACCGCACCAAGGTCTACGCCATGGCCTTCAACATGGTGCACAATGAAAGCGACGCCTGGGATCTTTCCCAGGACGTCTTCATCAAAGCGTGGAAAGCCCTGCCCAAGTTTGAAAACCGCTCCCGGTTCTTCACCTGGCTGTTTCGCATCACCCACAACGTCTGTTACGATTGGCTGCGGAGCCGACGCATTCAATCCGCCGGGGAGTTCGATGACAGCATCGGGCCGGTCGGCATCGAGCCCGGAGCCCTCACAGTGCCCCATGGTGGCCAACGACCCGATCATGCCATGACCCGGGGCGAAGTCCAACAGCGCATCCGCGACGCCATCGAAGAACTCAGCCCCGACCACCGGTCCGTGATCCTGCTCAAGGAAATCGAGGGCTTCAGCTACCAGGAAATCGCCGACACCATCGGGTGCTCCCTCGGCACGGTCATGTCCCGGCTTTTTTACGCCCGGAAACGTCTCCAAACTCTCCTCGCCGATGTCCATGCGGCGATGGATTGCATTTTCGTTGAATAAAAATCGGTCCCTCCCCATCCAACAGGTATCTCGCAATAAACCCCCCCCAAAAAAGCGAACCTGTTACCCACTATGAAAGACGAATCTCTCACTCCTGATCAAGAACGCTTCATGCTCTGGCTTGAAGCCGATGACGTCGAAGGCCACTCCATTGCTGATGGTGATGGTGAGGTCCCGACGGAATGGATGGCGGAACGCCAGTCGGTCGAAGAGCTGGGGCAGATCCTGCGCAGCCACCTGCCCGGAAGCCTCGAGCCTTCCTCCCCCGTTGGCTTCAACGAAAGTCTCCGGAGACGACTCGCCGAATAGCGCGAATGCGGCGGCCGCCAGCCGCCAGTTCACCCTCCCTTCGGGTTGCAAAGCAGCCCGGAGGAGCGAGTTTGGTAAGGCAATAGCCCCAACCACACCCGCTCCATGAAAGTCCTCCGTTCCATCCCCGCTCTCGGCGCCAGCTTGATCCTTGCCACGTTTGTCACCCCGATCCAGGCTCGTATTTGGACGGAAGCCGCGTCCGGCAAAACCATCGATGGTGAAATGACCGGTTTGAAGGGCGAAAACGTCCTTATCAAGATCCGTTCCGGCAAAGTTTACACCATCCCGCTCTCCCGCCTCTCCGCGGAGGACCAGGCCTTTGCCAAGAGCGGTGGCTCCGGCGCATCCGATGGCGCCGCCGGAGACTGGGCCCAGTTCCGAGGGCCCAAACAGGATGGACATTCACCTGACACCGGTCTCCTCAAGGAATGGCCCGCCGGGGGACCCAAAAAGCTCTGGACCTATGGCAAAGCCGGTCTCGGCTATTCCGGCCACATCATCGTGGGCGGCAAACTCTACACTTTCGGCACCGAAGGCACCACCCTGAGGGCCGTCTGCGTCAATGTGGCCGATGGTTCCGAAGTCTGGTCCAAGGACATCGGCACCGATCCCGGCGCCGGCTACAACACGGGCTGGGGCAACGGTCCTCGGGGAGCCCCCACCTTCAGTGAGGGCCGCCTCTACGCCCTCGCTCCCCAGGGTGATCTCATCTGTGTTGATGCGGAAAAAGGCGACACCGTCTGGACCAAAAATCTTCCTTCCGAGTTCAAAGGCCAGGCTGGCGGCTGGGGTTATGCCGAATCCCCCCTCGTTGATGGGAAAAAAGTCATCGTCGCTCCGGGCGGCAACGAAAGCGGGATCGTCGCGCTCGACAAGACGACCGGTGATGTCATTTGGAAATCCCCGGTCAAAGCCGGAAAGGCCGAATACGCCACCATCCTGAACGTCGAGAACGGTGGCAAACACCAGTACATCCGGTTGTTCGAGAAGTTCATCGTGGGCGTGGATGCCGAAACGGGAGCGGAATTGTGGCAGTCCCCCTGGGGCGGCAAAACCGCCGTGATTCCCACCCCCATCTTCGCCGATGGCGAGCTGTTTGTGAGCTCCGGTTATGGCGTGGGCTGCAAGCTGGTGGACCTCAGTGGCTCTTCCCCGAAGGATGTCTGGGAGAACAAGGAGCTCAAAAACCACCATGGTGGGGTGGTCCGGGTGGGGGATCATTTGTATGGCTTCGATGATGGGGCCGGCTTGGTCTGTCTGGAATGGAAGACCGGGAAAATGGTTTGGAACCAGAAAGACCGTGGCCTTACCAAAGGCTCCGTCCATTTTGCGGATGGCAAATTGTATTGTTTGAATGAGCAAGATGGCACCGTGACCTTGGTGGATGCCACTCCCGATGGCTTCAAGTCGAATGGCAGTTTCGTCCTCGATCCGCAAAGCACCCGACGCAATCCCCAGGGCAAAGTCTGGACCCATCCCGTGGTCATTGGAGGGAAGCTCTATCTGCGCGATCAGGAGTTCATCAGCTGCTACGACGTGAAAGGCTGATCCGTTGGTTACCAGGCTTTTGTGGCGCGAAGCCACATTGTTGCGAGGGAGTGTTGTCGGGGGCAACACACAGTCCTGCCGCAGGCCCCGGAGGTTTCCGGGCGGGCCGTGGATGCCGCGGGGCGGACGACTGCCGGAATGGAGAAAGAGAGCAAAAATTCCCGGCACCTTTCGCTTGCAAAGCCTCCAAGGCGGGCCATGTTGTCCGCTCGCCTTGCGCGAGACATTTCTTGAAACGAGAAACGGGTAGGTTCCAGAGCGGCCAAATGGGGCAGACTGTAAATCTGCTGGTTTTCACCTTCGCTGGTTCGAATCCAGCCCTGCCCACCACTCAGTTTCAAAAGCTTGCAGGTCCCGCAAGCCAGGTGCCAAATAAAGCCGAAATTCTGCGCTTGCACCGCGTTTGCCCTATTTAAACCGGGCCGATTCTGTGAGCTTGGCTTTGGTGGCACCCTAATTCTGCAGTACCCCTCACGTTGGGTGCCAAATAGTATCCGCCACGAAACTAGGCTTGGTTCGGAGCTGGCCAAAGTCTCTCACTGGTCAGAATTCCGCTACCTGTCATTTGCGCCAGTGAGGCCATTTCGTGCGAACCAGCTACCGGAACCCGAGAGAGAAGGAACCACTTGCAACCATTTTGAAAAATTCCAGGACCAGGGCCGCCCCACGGCGCCGCGTGTTCCTCACAGACCAACGGATTTTTTTCTGCCGCCTTCGGCGGATCCTTTGCCCGAAAAACCCTCAATCTGGAATCGACTCCGTCGAGTACAGCAACGTTGCGAGGTCTATCGATTCCAATGCCTCGCTTCCGGTGGCGGGCACGATTTCGCGGTGATCAGCGTTTTTCGCGCGTTCCCCAGGACCTTCTGGTGATCGGTGTTGTCGACAATGCGGCGCTGTTTGGCTCGGGGCTGGTTCATCTAGCGCTCCTCGTCTTCCTCGGTCGCTTCCTGGGTGAACATGAAACGGATGATCTCCATGATTTTGGTGCGGCTTGGGCCGTTTAGGTTGGATCCATACCTTGGGTCATAGTGCTGGCAGAAGTTGGTGGCCAGCTTGTATCCCCCGCTTGGCGAGGCCGGTGTGCCGAGATAGAGCGTCAACCCCTCCTCAACCAGCAAGAGCAGCGGGCAAGGAATGATTCGCACCGGACCCCATCGCCGGTCCTCGAATTTGTTCTGAAAGTCTCGTGCCCGGTCTCGCAGGAGTTTCGCCGCACCGAGATCCACGGAATGCTGGAAGCTCTCGCGGGTCGCGGTCGTTCCGAGCAGGGCGCGCGCCTCGTCCAATAGGGCACCTGCCTCGTCCTTGGTTTTTCCTTTGCGGGCGGCGGCGCGTTTCGCAACCCACAGACCGAAGGCGGGTAACCGGCCTGGATGCTCAAACCATTTCTTCAACACGGTCAGTCGCGTCAGGCTGGCGGAGCCGTGGGCGTCGATTTCTTCGACGATGGTCAGGAGCCGTTCGGGAACCCGGGTGCGCATGGCGAATGATCAGCCAAAGAAGCAAGCGTTCGTGTCCGAGTCAATCACCAGGAGGGCTTCGGCCAGCGAAGCCACTTCCGAATTGGGCTGGTAGGCGTGCCATTTCAGATCGGCCCGTTGCCAGTAAATCTTCCAGACATTCCGGCTACGGAGGTATTGGATTTTGGCAATGGATTCCTCGACGAATTGGCCGGGACTCTTGAAGGCGGGCCGGACGAAGAAAAGCTCGATGGCCTGACCGTCGATGCGCTGCCCTTCGCGAATTCTTTCACGCAAGGGCAGCGGTGGGCGCCGACGGGACCAAAACTGTTCTTCGATCAATCGGGTGTGCTCAACGATTTCGGAATCAGTGAAGGGCATGGCGAATGAGGCAAGGAATTAAGCGGACTGCGCCCCAGCGATCAAGGCGTCGAGGATTTTAGCGGTGAAAAGGGGTTTTGTCATCACAGATGGATTGCTCCCCCTAGAGCTGGTAAGTCACCGCTCCCTTTTCGTCGATGCGGATATGGCCAGCCTGTTGCAGGCGCGCGATCAATGCCGTGATTTCTTCGGTGGTCGCGCTTTTTCCAAAATGAGCGAGCAAATGGGTCTCCAAGGTTCGGTTTCGCTTCGGGCGGTTCTTCGTGTTTCTGCGGAGATGGGTCAGGGCGCGAGTCAGGGAATCGATCGTCGCGGAGGGAGCGGACGATTTCGGCGGGGTTGGCGCTGGTGCCGAGAAAGTGAGGGTGGAGAAATCGTCGTGGCGGCGCACGCGGAGACGTCGGGTCTTCAAATGGTCGATCAGGGGATCGAATCCGACGTCCTTCGAAACGATATGGAAATAGCCGGTCGGATCGGAAGTGACCGCCCGGCCCAGATAGTAGGCCAGCGCGAAATCGAGGGCGTTGGGACCGCTGGAAGTCAGGCGCACCAGTTGCACCGAGGTCGCGTGTTCCATCAACGTTTCCACCAATTCCGCATCCAGTCGCTTCTGTTGGGCGCCCAGCAGCAGGGTAAAGCTGACGGACTTCATCCCGATGATCGACAGGTCGATTTTGTGGACGTTTTCGAAATCTACCAAGACGTGGTTCATCGGTGGCGGCAGGTCGGCGGAAGGCATTGTGTGTCAGTGGGGGTGAGGTCGTTGACCTCGGCGGAAAGGAGGTCCGTGGCGGTGGCGTGGGAAGCGGAGAGCAGCGTTTCCAACGCGTCTCCCAAGGCCATCCGTTGCGCCATTTTGGCTGTGATTGGGAATTGTTCATTCATGATGATTCCAGTTCGGGAAATACGTCTTCAATCGCTCGACCGTATGCCGCCACTTGGGGGTGCTGGGTTGGCAGACCGTGTTTTGATTGCCGAAAAGTCCCACTTCATTGACCGCTTCCCTGGCCGGAACGGTGTCGAGCCAATCCACTTTGACGAAATACTCCGCTTTCTCCGGATCATGGGCCCGCTGTTGATACTGATCCGCATGCTGCAAGACGTCGAGGCAGGGTCGTTCACCCTCGGGGGTCTCCACTTTGAAATCATTCACCGCCTGCACGGCCTCTTTCACGACGCCCACACCGACGTAGCCGGTCTTGGGAATCTTGACCCACACCCGGTCTCCCGGCGACAGCAGCTTCAGCGTCTGGCTATACCAGCTGCCTCCGCCCGCGCTGATGAATCCATACCTCACGGCGTCTTCCCACGAACGCGACGTGGTATCGCCAAAGGAAACGTAGAACTCCCCGTTCCAGGGCTCCTTTTCCCCTTTCACTTTGGTCGTGGTGACGACGTTCGCCTGGGTCTCGCCGGGGTCGATGAGCCAGGCGCGGCTGAGGAACTGCTCGGGTCCGTGCTGAAAGACCTGGAAGAAGAGGACGTTGATCGCGATGTCCCGCGCGTTGAGATAGGTGAGGATGCGCTCGGTCGAGTTGTCGAGTTCTGCCGCGACGAGGATGATCTGGTGCGAGGCGTTCAGGGTTTCCTCGTCCAATTCTGCTCCGAAACGCAGCCTGAAGGCGTCGCCCAGGCTGCCACCGTTGGAAAAGCGCTGGTAAATCTGCACGATCTTGTCAGCGGTCAATTGCTCCACCCAGGAGGCGTAATCCAAGGCCTGGGCGACGATCTCCCGGGGCGTTCGGTTCCGCTTGAGTTCAATCAGCACGAGGGAGGCATCCGGGGCGATCGCCAGCAGGTCGATCCGGCCGCCCAGTCCGGTCTGCTCCTGCCGGCCGATCAGCATCCACTCGCTGGAGAGGATTTGCGGCGCGGCAACGATCATGTCTTCCAACTGTTGCTCATTGAGCAGCGAGGTCGTGATCAGCGGCGCGGGCGCGGCGCCGACTTTCCAGATGGCGTGTTTGATGGGCATCGATCAGGAGGTGGTGGTGAGTTCGGCGGTGAGGTTCGAAGCAGTGGCGGGGTGGGTTTACAACGCGCCCATCCGGGCCATCAGTTGCTCCATTTTGGTCGCGCCTCGGCGTTGTTCGGCGAGGGGTGACATCATAACAGATCGAACGAGGTCAGGATGCCAAGGAGGCGGGGGGCACTAGAATTGCCATCGGTGACAAGTGCCGGACCAACGTCCATGGCTGAAATAAGGTCGTCCAATTTGGTCTCTGGCAGGAAACACCTGGCTACGATTGGAACGATTTCTCCTTTCCGAATCGAGACTTCGAGCTGGGATGACAGGCGGGCTTTCTTTTCTTTTCCGTCCGGTGCGCCACGCAGAAATCGCATGATCATCAAATCGGTGATGATGTGCCAACGGTTGTCGATCAAGACCGGCACGTTGGAGAAGGAGTTCGCTAGCATGGTCTGCCGTACATGGGCGATCATGTGCCACGTTTCTGCCACGATCGGCTGCCGCACCATGATGTCTTCGGCGCATTTCATTTTTTTCATAATAGCTTGTTCTAGGATGAGGAAGAAGTCCACCAAACGACTACTCAGATGTCTCGCCCATGCTCCTTCATGCACCGCCATGTTCCGTGCTTCCCTTACCGTCTCAAAAAGACGAGCCACCTCTGTTGATTCCGCCTTTTCACCTGGCAATGCCAGTTCGAGCAAAGCTCCCTTGTAGTCATTGAGGCCACCCCTGACTTGACCACTCACCACCTGCCCGATCCGCTCCAGGACCGTGACAGCCTCGTGGAATGATTCAGCATCGCGCAGGACAAGCGCACGCGCGTCTCGTAAACGACTGAGGCAGTCGAACCATTCTGCAGGGAGGATTTTGCTGTGCGGTCGTGACATGTGATCTAACGGATAAATCAGTTGGTAAGTTCAGCGACGAGGGCGGAGAGGAGTTTGGCGGCGGTGGCGCGGGAGGCGGCGAGCTGCGTTTCCAACGCGTCCACCAAGGCCATCAGTTGCTCCACTTTCGCCACGATCCGGCGTTGTTCGGCGAGGGGTGGGAGTGGGATGGGAATTTGCTCCCATTTGCCCTTGTTTATGATGGGAGTTGCAGAGCCAGAGGCGTTAGCGAGGACTTGCTCCTGGAAGTAATCGGCAGTGACGGCCAAATAGACGAACCCCGGCAAGTCCCGCTGAAGCCGCACTGCGTTGATTTGCTGATTAAATCCAATGGGCTCACGGCAGATTGCAGCCTTCCCGATGGACCCTCCGATACACACCATGAGGATGTCGCCTGCCTTTGCCTCTGTGCTGTTCTCTAGCCCCTGTCGCGTGATCGACTTTTCGGATGCTGTAAATCGGCCGCTCAATGTGATTTGGCCCGGACCGATGAATGGGAAGCCAATGCCGTAATTCGTGGGATCGCCGGTTGGTGGCGTTTTTCCAGTTCTACAGAGGCCCAACCTTCCAAGTGGTTCCCATCGCCAGTTTGACGGAATACCAAACGGTGCCTCGCACTCTGAATCTGTCTCCGCCGGTTCGTCCTTGGGGTCTTGGGGGACGAGTTTGCCTTGGACGGCGAGGGTGAGGATGGACTTCCTCAAGGATGAAGGAGGAATGGTGAAGGAGGAATGAAAAAGGTAGCTGAGGTTGGCCGGGGTGGGCGCGGAGGCAAAGCGGGCCAGCGACGCGCGGGCGAGCGCGGCGTGCCACGTCTCCCGTTCCTGCTGCTGTGCCTCCAGCCGATCACACAACGCCATCAACTCATCCACCTTCGCCACGATCCGCTTCTGCTCGGCGAGGGGTGGGAGCAAGACATGCATCGCGTGGAGCTTGTCCACGGTGATCCCTTTCACAGTCACGCCTGAGCCAACCATTTTCAGCGACTTGAAAAGCAGGTATGCGAAATCGAGATCGAGGGCTGTGGTCGGCTCGATAGCTCTCAAGTCCTGATTGATCGCAACAGGGATAGTGTTGATCGCCAGTTTCCCGAGGCCCATGCGCGTAACCACGATGAGCCGATTTGGTGGAATCAGATTCGAGCTGCTGTCCTTGAGCCCCTCGTCAGTAATCGAGTCGATCGTAGCGACGAGATACTTGTCGCTTTGAACGTCTTTGACGCTGGCCCATGGAATCGGGCCGTTCCAGTAACTTGGATTCTGTTTGGACGGAGTGCCGCCACCAGTGTTGGCGGCGATGAGACAGCCCAGCGGCAAGGCGAGCCAGCCTGCCGGAGTTTCAATCGAGTCATCGAGGGCTACCTCAACAAGAGGCTTATTCGCCTTACGAATGCACTCCTTTGCCGAAAGCTCCTTCGGCCTCTGCTCGACCAGCTTTCCCTGCACCGCAAGTTCGAGGACCAGCTCGCGCATCTTCGCCACCGCACCGGGCGCGTCGGCGAACTGGTCGAACTTCTCGAAAAACGTTTCCAGGGTCATGGGTGAGCGGTGAGAAGGGCTTGCCACAGGGGACGGGTTTTCCAATCCGGCGGGAAGCCCATCTCGGGAATGAGTGTGGGATCAAGCGTGCACAGGAGGCGGATGAGCCGCTCCGGCCAGTGCGTGGCGGGCTCGATGCACTGGAGCAGGTGGACGAGCAGGATGAGAGAGTTGTGGATGCGGCGGAAATTTCCGGTGCCGGGGGGCGAGTGGAAGTTGGGATGCAGATGCGGGGGCTTTCTTCTCGGGAGCTGGAAGGTGATGGTGAATTTCCGGTTCCAAAGGCGGCCGTGATGCGCGGCGGTGTTTCGCAACACGCAGAGATGGTGCAGGAGGGAACCGAAAACCTGTTCATCCAGTCCATACCCGTCTGCGATGGCCTGCCGGATGGCGGAGTGGCGCAACTGGCTGATGAGATTGGACACATTGCCAAATGACGCGACTTCGGCAACAACCCATGCGGGCGGCCAGGGCATCCCGAGCGTGTGTTTGTGATGTTTGATGAACTCCTCTTTGCTGCGCCCCATCTCGGAATCTAATTTGGTGAGGGTGCGGGCGTGAATGAGCGGGTCCGAGAAGTGCGCGTTCTCCAGGTAGGCGAGTGGTGCCAGGCGATGCCCGACTTCATACGCCCAGCGGGAGCGGGCGGAGATTTCCACCCGCTTGCAGGCTTCCAGGACGAGTTGCCGTAAGCTGCGGTCGAAGTGATAGAGGTCCCAAAGCTGGGAGAACGTGATGCCGGGGCGGAACTGGTCGGAATTGCCGGGAACGGTGAAGGAGAAGCGGTAGGCCGAGAGTCGGTAGTAGTTGTGATGCTCGAGAATGTGAAGAGCGAACGGCTCGTCCGGCACGCTGAGGCCGCGAGACTTCAACAGGTCCAACTGCTGCTGGTAAGTGATGGCCGGTTTGCTCATCGAGATGGCCTCCTTTCAAGCGCCATCCCCGGAAAAAAAGTAACCCCCCTTGGTGCGCATCGTGGAGAGGCGTGGGGGGTATTGTTGGGAGGAATATTTCGCACAATGTGCGAACTAGCAAGCATGGAATGCATAAAGTTCACGCGCAGGTTGAAGTGAGCGCTGCTTGGAGTTCCTGTTTCAGCGCGGCGCGGGTGGCGGCGATCTGGGCGAGGAGCTTTTCGTATTCGGGCAGGAGGTGGTCCACGTCGCCGGGGCCGGTGTCGGGATTGTGCGGGTTTTTGAGATCGAGATTGAAGTTGCCGGCCTTGATCTGGTCGATGGAGACGCGCCAGGCCTGCTCGTTCTCCACGCGGGCCGCAAAGCCGTCTTTGTCCTCGCCCCACCAGGCGCGCTCGGCCTCGAATTCCTCGATGCGGATCGGTTTGCCCTTGTTGTAGCTCTTGGCGCCGGGCGGATAGGGGTGCTCGTAATACCAGACGTGGCTGGTGGGCGCGCCCTTGGTGAAGAAGAGGAGGTTGGTTCGGATGCCGGTGTAGGGATTGAAGACGCCGTTGGGCAGGCGGACGATGGTGTGGAGGTTGCACTCGGTGAGGAGGGCTTCCTTGATGCGGGTTTTCACGCCTTCGCCGAAGAGGGTGCCGTCGGGCAGCACGAGTCCGGCGCGGCCGCCGGGCTTCAATATTTTCATGAGGAGCACGAGGAAGAGGTCGGCGGTCTCGCGGGTGCGGAACTCGGCGGGGTAGTTGGACTCGATGCCGTCCTCCTCCATACCGCCGAATGGCGGGTTGGTGACGATGACGTCCACGCGCTCTTTCGGACCCCAGTCGCGCAGGGGGCGGGCGAGGGTATTGTCATGGCGAACATTGGAGGGGACGTCGATGCCGTGCAGGAGAAGATTGGTCATGCAGAGGACGTGCGGGAGGGCTTTCTTCTCGATGCCGGCGAAGCAGTCCTGGATGACGGCTTCATCGGCCTCGGTCCTGGCCTGCTTGCGGAGGTGCTCGATCGCGCAGGTGAGGAAGCCGCCGGTACCGCAGGCCGGATCGAGCACCGTCTCGCCGAGGCGGGGATTGACCTGCTCGACGATGAACTGGGTGACCGCCCGGGGCGTGTAGAACTCGCCGGCATTCCCGGCACTCTGGAGGTCCTTGAGGATTTTCTCGTAGATGTCGCCGAAGAGGTGGCGGTCGGTCGAGGTGTTGAAGTCGATCCCGTTGACCTTGTTGATGACCTGGCGCATCAAGGTGCCGTTCTTCATGTAGTTGTTGGCATCCTCGAAGGTCATCCGGATGAGGGTGTGCATCCGGTCGGCGGTGCCGAGAGCCTTCAGTTTTGGCAGCAGGGTGTTGTTGACGAAGTCGAGCAGGGCGTCTCCGGTGATGCCTTCCTCGTCGGCGGCCCAGTTCCGCCAGCGGAGGGGGGCGGGGATGGGCGACTGGTAGCGGTCGCGCATCAGTTCGAGCTCGGTTTCCCGGTCGTCAAAGATTTTCAAAAAGAACAGCCAGGCCATCTGCTCGATGCGCTGCGCGTCGCCGTAGGTGCCGGCGTCCTTGCGCATGATGTCCTGGATGGTTTTGACGAGGTTGGAGACGTTGGACATGGGTCAGGCGGCTTTCTGGTAAAGAGCGGCTTCGAGTTCCTTAATGGCGGCGAGGTAGGCGGATTTGTCGCCAAACAACTTCACGATCTCCAAGGGCGTGCCAAACGCGGTCAGTGGATCGACCTTCAGGATCTCCATGGATTCGACACTGCGGATCCCGCCGTCGGCGAATTTGTCCAGCAAGGCATCGAGCACGGCGCGGGTCTGTTCCCCATATTGGGCAAAGAGGTGGCGCTTGCGGACCTTGTCGGCCCGCTCCTTTCGGGTCAGGGGCGGTGCGTCGAACGCGACGTGGCAGATGAGGTCGAAAGGATCGAAGTCGGTGCCGATCTGCTCGGCGAGTTCATCGAAGAAGACGCCCTTGTCTGCCAGTTCCTCAATGATGGCCTGCTTCCGATCGGCATCCTGCCAGGCATTGAGGAAGGCGTCGAGGGACGTGTAGGCTTTCTGGACGGTCTTGCGGGTGTAGTCTTTGAGCGACTCGGTAATGAGCTTGCCGTCGGCATCGAGATACTGGACCCGCTCGGTCACAACGGTGACTTCGACATCATCCACGTAATACCGGGTGGCGCCACCCGGTACTGGATCACCAAGGATGCCCCCGGGGTTGCCTTCATCTCCGCCTTCGCTGCCCGCGCCGTCCTGGCCCTTCCCTCCCTCCTCGACAGGCGGATCCTCCTCGGGAGGCAGAAGCGGGTCCGTCGGGCCGGGCTCGTAAATCTGTTCCGGGGGACCGTCGAAATCGGGATCGGCAAACAGGGAGGTGGCCTGCCGGAAGTCCATGATGGTGAAGTAGAGCTTCCCATAGTCCTCGTTGATCCGGGTGCCGCGGCCGATGATCTGCTTGAACTCGGTCATCGACTGGATGCGCTTGTCGAGGACAATCAGTTTGCAGGTCTGGGCATCGACGCCGGTGCTCATCAGTTGCGAGGTCGTGGCGATGACAGGGTAGGTGGACTCGGGGTCGATGAAATTGTCGAGCTGGGCCTTGCCCTCGTCATTGTCCCCGGTGATCCTCATCACGTATTTGCTGTTCGCGGCGGCAAGGTCGGGGTTGGCATTGACGAGGGCCTGGCGCATGCGCTCGGCGTGGTCGATGTTTTCGCAGAAGACGATGGTTTTGGAGAAACGATCGGTGGCGTTGAGAAAGGCGGTGATCCTGGCGGCAACCGCCTCGGTGCGTTTCTCGAGGATGAGATTCCGGTCGAAATCGCGGAGGTTGTATTCCCGGTCCTCGACAATGGAGCCGTATTTGTCGCGTTTCCCTTCCTCGGGTCGCCAGCCATCGAGATCCTTGTCCAGCCCGATGCGGATCACTTTGTAGGGGGCGAGGAATCCGTCGGAAATGCCCTGCTTCAGCGAGTAGGTGTACACCGGCTCTCCGAAGTAGTCGATATTGGAGATTTCATGGGTTTCTTTGGGCGTGGCGGTGAGGCCGATCTGGGTGGCCGATTTGAAATAGGTCAGGACTTCATGCCAGGCGGCATCGGCATCGGCGCTGCCCCGGTGGCACTCGTCCACGATGATCAGATCGAAAAAATCCGGGGTAAATTCCCGGTAAATGTTGCGCTCCTCCTCGGTGCCGGTGACGGCCTGATACAGGGCCAGGTAAATCTCGAAGCTCTTGTCGATGGTGCGGTGGGTGATCTTGGTCATCGCCGTACCGAAGGGCTTGAAGTCGTTCGTCTTGGTCTGGTCGGCGAGGATGTTCCGATCCACGAGGAAGAGGATGCGTTTCCTGGCTCCGGATTTCCACAAGCGCCAGATGATTTGGAAGGCAGTGTAGGTTTTGCCGGTGCCGGTGGCCATGACCAGGAGCAGGCGGTCCCTTCCCCGGGCGATGGCCTCGACGGTGCGGTTGACGGCGATGAGCTGGTAGTAGCGGGGCGCCTTGCCGGAGCCGTCGTCGTAGTAGTCCTGGGTCGCGACTTCCTGTTGTCCGGCGTTGATGCCTTTGGCGGCACAGTAGCGAGTCCAGAGTTCCTCGGGAGTGGGGAACTGGTCCAGCGGGATTTCCCGGGTGATCGTCCCGGTGGTGGCCGTGCGGTCGTGCTCCAGGAAAGCGTCACCATTGGAACTGTAAGCGAAAGGAAGGTCGAGGATTTCGGCGTACTCGAGGGCCTGCTGCATGCCGGCGCCCACCGCATAGTTGTTGTCCTTGGCCTCGATGACGGCGATGGGAAGGTTCCGTTTGTAGGAAAGAAGGTAGTCGGCCTTCTTGGCCTCCCCGCGCTTCACCGTTTTGCCCCGAACCATGACGCGCCCCTTGGTGAAATAGACCTCCTCCCGGATTTGGGTCATCTGATCCCATTTTTCCCCTCCCGGTCCGGTGAGGGCCGGAGTGATGAACTTGGAGCGTATGTCCGCCTCGGTGAGAGCTTTTTTGTTCATGCGGTCTGGGCAGTCTCCCATTTGGACTTGGAGTGCCATATTCCACAATCGCAAGGATTACCACCAAAATGATGTGCCAGATGCCTGATTGCTCTCATTCCGAGCCCCTTCGGTGTCACTGCCTCGGGGAGAGTTGGGAGCCTGCATGGAGGAAATCGGGGCGAGGATAGGGGTGAGACGCCAGGAGCAGGTGAATCGCCGAAATCAGGATCGGCAGTAATCATCTTACACAAGGGGGTGGGACAAATACTGGGGTGTCCCTGCGAAAACCTTCCGACCCCTGCCCAGCCAGCCGTTTGCAGCTGGACCTCCCGTCCGCTGAAACTCGGGAGTCACGCCATTTCCGCTCAGACGATCATGCTATTCTTTGGAAAACGAGAGGATCGTGCATCGGCCAGTTCCAGAATCGCAGGAGATGTAGGCGGGTTTTTCCCCGACAAACTCAATCGAAACCGTTTTGCCCACCAAACTTTTGTCGCTTTTCGCGACGATGAGGATGGAACTGGGCCAACTGTAGCGGTAGTGCACTGAAAAGCTGCCGTCATCGCCTTGCACCGTAATGGTGCTCTCTCCATCAGCCCCAGCTTGGATGCCGTTCTGATTGGCGCGCTCATCATACGTCACACGGAACGTCTTTTTGACTGAGGACTTTGCTGGCTCAAGTTTGACGGGATTGGAGGGCTTTCCGTCCTTTCTCATACTTTCGGAGGCCGCTGTTTGGCGGGATCGAACCATGTCCTCAACGGCTGACAAAAACGTTTCATTCTTGGTTCTGGTTTCTTTCAAAATTTGGGAATTCTTCGATTTGGCAATTTGATCCTGGAAATACTCCTCGATAAGGTTGAGGTAGGAATTGCTCTCCTTGATGCGCTGAAGTGCTGCCTGCAAATCTTTGGTTTTCGTGCATTTGACAGCCAGTGTTCTTGAAATCCAACAACGTTGGAGCAAATGGGCTCCCAGATTGGGTTCGAAGCCATCGCCAAAAATCATGACTTGCTTGGCAAAGACCGGCACGGACTCATCGCGGAGTTTGGCCTCGAATGGCCCCGCCGGAAGCGCTTCCAGTCGCTCCGCCCAACGGCTATCCATCCCTTTTTCGAAAACCGACTCGCTGCGCTCCATCAGATCCTCGTAGGCAATGGAAACCAGGCCTCGGATTACCGGCTCAAGTTCCTCGTCGGTGTGCTCCCGGGAGGCAATCTCGACTTTCTTTGACAACATAGTGTCGAACTGGGCAATGGCGGAATTAGTATTCGCCAACAGGGATTGAAATCCCCAGCAAGTGAAGGTCACAATCAGAAGCGTTTTCATGGCGAACAATGTGTGAAGATTGCTCCACAAAAAAGGAATGATGCTCCCCAGGTTGTGAGGCGCTGCGGCCCTGTTCTCGCACGGCTGGAGCGGCAAGTCAACTTCCCTGCTGGGAATTCACAGCCCAGGTTCCAGTCAACACCCATCCCGCCTTCCTTTTTCAGGGGGCGAAGACCACCGTGCTGGTTGCCTGGGGTCAGCCCAACGCGGCCGATGACGTGATCTTGGACCGGGCAGTGGAGATCGTGGACCCGCTGACGGAAACTGTTGTGAAATCCAACCGGTTCCGACCCGCTCCCGCGCCGGTGTTGCTTCTGGGCGTGCCGGACAGGCTCAGAAGCCTGGCCGCGGCTAACCACGGCAAACCCTACCGGTGGGGGGGCGATTTTTCCCATGCCGAATCGGTATCCCTCACGATGGGGGCCGAGCGGGTGGAAAACGGCCTGCACACCCTCGCCGGGGATTCCCTGGCGCAGTCCGTGGTGGCCTATGGCGGATCGGCCCGGGCCGGAAATGTGCCCGGCGGAAACCTTTTCATCGTCGATCCGGGATTTCTCTGTTATGACCCGGTGCCCATCGAAATCGCGGTGACGGTGCGGAGGAACGAAGCCAATGACAATGCGGGATTCAAGCTGGTCTACGAATCCTCCTCG
>JACKQE010000018.1 GCA_024233005.1 Akkermansiaceae bacterium
CAGCGGCGGCACCAGGGTCAGTTCGTGGGCGGTCACGTTTGCCCACTGGGGGGAATCCAGAGTCACCGGCGCCGTGGCCGTGGCGACCGTGAGACGCTTTTTGCCGGGAGCCGGGGCCCCGCGCAGCGCCTTGGTGTCCCAGTTGAAACAGGTGTTGGCATAGGGTTCCTGATAACCGTCATGGGCGAGACGGAGGTGGGCCGCATTGTGGCCCGCGAAGGGAAACAGCACGTGCGACCAATTTCCGGAAGACACGCCGTTGCCCCGCTTGTCGTAGAGGGAGTCAATGAAGGCATTGCGCGCATCGATCGCGTCCAGCAGGCGCTCCTGCGAGGCCCCGTCGGGAACCATCATCCACGCCTGATGAAGGTGCACCACTTTGGCGAAATGGCGCAGATAGTCGAACTCCGTGCGGACCAGGGCCAGCCGGGTTTTCGATTTCACCGTGGTGGCCTGTTTTTCCGCGAGACTGAGATCGGCGTCCAGTGAGGCGAGCAGGTTGGGCGGGTAGAGGAAGGAGATCAACTGGAAGGGATCCTGCACCGTCTTGCGCGGTCGCCCCTCCCCCGGCAACGGCTGGTAGGTCCAGACGTCGCAGCGGGTCCCGATGTGGTCGGAGTAGAGGGCGATGGCGTGGTAGAGCTGATCGTAAAAGGAGCGCATGTAAAACGCCGCGCTCTTGTTGCCGAAGGCGGCCTCGCAGAATTCGGGCAGCAGATCCTTGGCCGAAAGGTGCTCCGGATCATCGAACATCCGGCCCATCACGTAGTAGACCGGACCTTCCAACCCAAAGAGCTGCCCCGGTCCGTCCCGGTAGAGCGATTGGATGCGGTTCGCGGCGAGTCGTCGCACCTGGGTCTCGACAAAGCCCGGCGTTCGCATCGGCGTGTAGCGGGTGCCCAGATTCGGGCACCAGTTGTAAAGGTAGCCGGTGAATCCGCGCGGCACCTCGATGTCCCGCCACGGAGCGATGTCCTCCTCGTTCGTGCCGGTCAGCATGACGCAGGTGTTCGACGGGAATTTCGTGAACGTCTTCGGCGGCTTCGCGGTGAGAATGTAGGACATCATCGTCACGTCCTTGCCGGGATGGGATTTCTCGAGCCGTTCCGCGGCCTCGCGGTTGAAGATCCAGATTTTCTCGCTCCAGTCCTTGCCGGTGCCGTAGAGCTTTTCACATTCCGCGCACTGGCATTCGCGGAATCCATCCGGCTGCCCCAGATCGACCGAGGCATAGCCGCGGTCCAGCCAGGAGGCCAGATCCCGGTGGATCAATTCCCGCACTTCCGGATTGGAGAGACAGTATTGGGCGCCGCCGCCCTCCGGCTTGAGGCGCGAGCCGCTGATCAGGGCAAAGTATTCAGGATGGGAATCCCAGTATTTCTCCGGAGGCACCGCGCGCTGCCAGGTGTGGCCGCCGAAGACTTCATCGACCCGCGGAAAGCGGTTCTGCGCCAGATCATAAAAGCCGCCCCCCGCCGGATGGGAGGTGTTGACGCGCAGCAACGGCGTTTTCTGAACATCCAAGTCACCGGGAACCGTCATCGACGTCAGGGGCAGAAACTCGATGCCCGGAGAGGCGAGCAGATCGATCTTGGCCGCCGCGTTCACTCCCTGATAGGGGGGTATCTCGGGATAGAGAAAGCGGACCCCCATGAACTGGCGGGCAAAATCGGCCACCGCCTTGGCCGTGGCCACCCGGTCCCAGTTGGGCCGCCGCTCATTCTCCGTCGTGCCCCGGGCCGGGTGATCGTGTCCGGCCAGAATCAGGTCCCGGCCCACCGCCCGCTGGAGGTAGCTCCAGTCGCGGAGCTGGGTGGGATCGAGGCCGTGCTCCCGGGCAAACCGGGTGTCGCCGAGAAAGATCGCCGGTTTCGCCGGATCACGCTGGGTTTCGGACACCACCGGCACGTCGGCCCCATTGGCCTGGAACGCGGTCCGGAGAAGCCGCGCCGTCTCGTGCAGGCTTTCCGTCAAGGCCGGCGAGGGCAGGCTGTCGGGCACGACAATCTGGTAGGGCGACGCTCCCTCTGAGAGCAGGGACAGCTCTGGCACCGGACCGGCACCAGAGGCGGTGCCCCCAAGGGAGAGGATGACAGCAATGCAAACAAACCGGGGAATCATGTCAGGGAAGGCTGGGCGGGACCGCACGCTCCCCAGCATGGCGTTGGAATCCAGATTGGTAAAGTCCCGTCCTATGGCGCTTTCGCGATGGATCGATCCCGGAACCTGATGATGCGTGCCTCCCAATCCCCCCCAATTCAGCAAACCAGCATCCGCCGAGCCGCGAAGCCCTGCGGTTCGGCCTCTACCGTTGGTGATGGGTTTCCAGGGACCATCAGTCCCCCTGCGGATGGATGCGCCGCCAGCGGTCAAGGAAAAGAAAGTAGAGTGCCGGACCAAAGGCGAACAGCATCACCGCAAACCCACACGTGAGACCGAGAAAGGTCATCATGCCGGCGCAGCAGTAATCACGCTGCCGCGCAATGAGGTGCGTGGGAACGGCGATCAAAAGCTCAAGGATCGAACCTGTCCAAAGGTGCTTGCGAAGGGTGCCCATGCCATTCCCTTGCTTGGCGGATGAAGTCACCCGGTAGAAGTAGCAGGCCCAAAATGCCCAACTTACTAGGGCACCTCCTATGGCCAGCCAGAATCCCTCGCCCCCCTCCAGTTTCGTCATGAACTCATAAATCGATCCCAGCCCGCCAAGAACCAGCAGCCCCATCATGAACCCGGCGGCAGCCGCCGTGCTCCAGAGGGAACGCCGCGCCACCGGTCGGCCACCAGCACTGGCCACGGGAACGCGCAAGAGGGCAAACTGAGCCACCACCACCAGGGCGACCAGAACCCAGGGCTGCCAATGCAAAAAACTTCCTGCATAGACCGCCAGGGTTGGTCCCTCCGAAAAAAAAGCCAGGCGCGCGACGGGAAACCCCAGGAGGACAAAAACAGCACCGTAGAGCACGGCGACAACCAGGGACCACTTCTTCATGCGCGATGGGGTGCTTCTGACTGGGTTCGGGACGAAGGCTTCGAATCCGGCGACCGTGATCGGGAAGCCCTGATGACAGGACAGATGCCATAGGAACCGTGGTTTGCATCCGTTTTGTTTCCCATCCGGGCGGGGGGATGGATGGCGGGATGGGGTCCAGACCAGAATGTGGGTGCCCCCCATCCAAACCCCTTCCCTGACAGGACGCAAATCGCCCGGAATCGCGGGAAACTCACTGCCGCCGAAGAAACTCCACCCGCGCCGCTGGGCGACGGCGAGCCTATGCAACAATCGAAAGGATCGGGGCTACCGCCCAAGCCTATCTTGGGGGTTCGGCAAGGGCGGTGCGATGGCGCTTCCCGGACGTCGGCATTTC
The DNA here is from genome assembly GCA_024233005.1 of Akkermansiaceae bacterium. Classification (GTDB taxonomy): domain Bacteria; phylum Verrucomicrobiota; class Verrucomicrobiia; order Verrucomicrobiales; family DEV007; genus JACKQE01. Next base: position 3,366 of record JACKQE010000018.1, read on the forward strand.
TTGGTGCCAGCACGAAGCGCGTATGCAATGCCGCACCACATCACGGAGTAGAGTAAGGCGAACCATGTGCCGAGAAAAATGGGCTCGAAAACCGCATCCGTGTCCGACGCCGCGTCAGCCTTCTCGGCATCGGTCACTGCCAGTGCCTCTAGGGTTCTCCAGCTAGTCTCTGACCAACCGTAGTAAGAGAACCAAGTCGCGACAACGGCGAACAGCGCAAGACCGACGGTTACGGCCCAAGGCCATCGCCGCAGCAGGGGAACCGTCACCACGAGAGGGGCCGCAAGCAGGAGGGGAATTAGCCACAGATTCCAGCTCGCTGTGAAACGCGCGGCCTCGACAGCCTCTAGATATTCCGGTCGAATGGTTTCCATCATTGTCTGGTTCATGATAGAGACCATGGACTGCCTGTGTGATCTGGTGGTGAAGAGAGAGTGAAATTTGAATGAAGTTTTCTGCGGAACAGCGGAATCTTAAACTTTAAGTGGGTTCGATGAAACAAAACGAAGGCGGCCATTGGTTGCGTTCATGACGGATGCTCTCTGGAGATGATGACCGCTGCGGATTACGATCCACATCACCAAATTCCCATGTTCTTTGGTTAGCCCATGCCGTGAGTGTAAGTGTAAGCTTCCCCGTCAAGTGGACAGTTCAAAAGTAGAGGTTGGGACGGGGTTTCTGGTTTGTTGTTCTCGGAAACGGGTGGGAGGCAGGTTTCCCAGGGAATCGTGGGGACGCTCCTCGTTGTAGGCAATCATCCAGTGGTGGACGGTTTCCTTGACCTCGGTGAGGCTGACGAAGAGGTGGGCGTCGAGCACCTCGCGGCGGAAGGTCCGGTTGAACCGTTCGATGTAGGCGTTCTGGGTGGGTTTGCCGGGTTGGATGTGGTGGAGCCGGATCCCGTGCAGCTCGCACCAGGCCACCAGCTTGGCTGAGATCAGTTCCGGACCGTTGTCGACCCGGATCTGGCTCGGCAGGGTTCGGCTTTCTTTGATTTGTTCGAGCACCCGGATGACCCGTCCGGCCGGCAGGGAGGTGTCCACTTCGATGGCCAGAATCTCGCGCACCCCCTCGTCGAACACGTTGAGGGTGCGGAAGCGTTTGCCGTGGTAAAGCGTGTCGTGCATGAAGTCTATGGACCACATCCGGTCCGCCTCCGGCGGAGCTTCGAGGGGTTGCCTGGTCCGGGCCGGGAGCCGCCTTTTCGCCCGGCGCGGGAGGTTGAGCCTCATGGCCCGGTAGACCCGCAGGACGCGCTTGTGGTTCCAGAGAGCCCCCCGTTGGCGCATCCAGTGGAAGCATTTCCAGAAGCCCCAACGGCCGTGCCGGGCGGTCACCTCGTTGAGTCGTTCGATGACCGGGGCGTCCCGCAGGCGCCTGTCCGGCACCTCCCGATACCAACCGGACCGGCTGATCCGCATGATCCGGCAGGCCCGGTTGGCGGACAGGGTCCCTTCTCCGACCAGCCAGTCGACCACCTCGCGGCGCTCGACCGGCTTCAGAGCTTTTTTTCGATCAGTTCCTTCAGCGCCTGGTTTTGACGGCTGCGCCGCCCTTCGGGCAATCCTTTGGGTTGTCTATCTCCGCCTTGCTCCGATTCCATCGCCAGATCCGCAACCATCCGTTTGAGCTTGGAGTGGTCGGCCTCCAACTCCTTGATGCGTTTGAGCTCGGACACGCCAAGACCTCCATACCGGCTCTTCCAACTGTAATAAGTGGGCTGGCTGATCCCGTGCCGGCGGCACACGTCCGTCACTTTTACTCCGGCATCGGCTTCCTTGAGGATCGCCACGATCTGGCTCTCCGTGAATCGGCTTCTTTTCATGGTTCGGTTTCGCGTGGAAAAGTCCGAATCCTCTCGTTTCTCCCTGTCCCATTTCAAGGGAAGCTTACACTCACTCTTCATCCTTTGGATCAGAGCTTTCCGCACATGAACAACACGCTCAGTGAGGCGTCGCCGACCGTCACTGTCTCGGGATTCCTGGAGTGCGGAACTGCCGGAACACCTCCGGAACAAAGGCCAAGTCACTGGCTTCATCCACCGCCAGGCCAATCTGGTGTTCCATCACGTTTTGGGGCACGGGATTCTGGTATTCATCGAGACAGTCCCGGAGCGCTTCCACAGGATCCACCCCTCTCGTTTTGACGAGCCGATACACTTTGATGGCGAGGGATTCCGCTGAACCGGGGGTGACCCATTCCGGAAGGACGCCCCGGATCACGTCGGGCAACGCTTTGGGCAACTCCAAGTTTTGCTTTTTGCCCAGAGCGCGGATCAAACTGTAGGTTTCCTCCGGGCCGCTGGCGGGAAACAGGGGAATTTTGACATCCACCCTGCCAGGGCGTTTCAAGTCGATCTCGATCAGGTCAGGACGGCTCGATGCGAGAATCCAGAGCACCCGCCCCCGGTTTCGGGTGTTGCTCATCTCTTTGGCCATCATCGAGTAGACCCGCCCGCCAACCCCGGAGTCGCCGGCTCCGCCATCGCGCCGCCCGAGGGCCTGGTCGGCCTCGTCAATAAAAACGATGCAGCGACCCAACGCCTGGAGGAGGGAAAAGATTTTCTCCAAATTGCCTTCGGTGCTCCCGACCCAACGATCCCGGAAATTTTTCAACTTCACCACCGGAACGCCGGCCTCACCGGCGAGACATTCGACCAGATACGTTTTCCCGGTGCCAACCGGTCCACAGAACAGATAGCCCATGGGCATCGCCGCAAGGTCGCCTTGCCGCCAGAGAGCGATGTCCTGGCGCATCCACTCTTTGACACTGGCCTGGCCTTGCACGTCTTCGAGGGTCCGGTCGGGTTCGAGAAACTCGATCAGCCCCTGGGCGTCCTGCTCGACGAGCTGGCGTTTCAACGCCGACAGATCGCTTTCCATGAGAGGTTCCCCGAGGAATTCACGCCGTTTGAGAAGACTTTCCACCGCTGAGAGGGTCGCTCCGGCGAGCCGCTCGGCGGTCAGGGGAAGGTCATTCCCGACTTTTTCCAAGGCTTTGGGATACAGTGGCGCCAAGGCCCGGAAGGCTGCGCTCATTTCAGCGGGACCGGGCAGTTTGATTTCAAGCCGAGCCGCCCTGGGATTCATGGCCAGCAGAGGATGCAGGTCGTTGATTTGCTCGCTCACCAAAAACACGGCAAGATTTTGCTCCAGAAAATGGGTCTCCAAAGACCATGACCGGACCACGCTCGCCAAGGCATTCAAATCGTACCCCGTCAGCCCCCGTGCCGCCGGGAATAGCAGCTGGGCATTGAGGAAGATGATGGCGACATGGAGATTCCGTCCCGCGAAAGACCCTTCGCTTTTGCTGCCCGGATCGGGGCGGAGAACCCTCAAATTGACACAAAATCGCAGGAAACGATCGAGCAGGACGATCATTTCGGCAGGCGTTTTGGGCAGCGCCTCGGTGGCTCCAGGCCAGCGTTGGAAGAGCTTGTCTCCGGCCAGAACCCGCACGCCGGCGCCCAAATCGCAGGCGAGAACGACATCAAACTTGGCCAGTTGATGCCTAACGAGAAAGTCGAGCAAATTACCCAGCCGCCGTGACGGCGCGCGGTCGCCCGGAGTCTGGGGATGTGAATCCCCGCCACTTTCTCCCTCCGGAAGGAGAAGTCGGTCGCTGGTATTACCGTGGAGGATGAATTGGTTGGCCGCACCACTGAGATACAGGGTGCGGATTTCCTCGGACCAAGGGGGCAGCGTCATGGGGCTCTCCGGAAACGGGGCAGCCCCTTGCTCACATGGTCTTTTCGTTTTCCAGCGTCGGTGAGGATCCCCCACCACCAGCGGCGGCATCGCCTTCAAGGACAATGCCGACTTCGGCCGCGAAATCGGCCAGAGCCATCTCGCTGAGCGCATCCCGCTCGGCTTCCATGGCTTTCAATTCGGTCGTGTCAATGCTGTCACGAGCCACCCGGGAACGCCCCGCGGCTTGCTCCTTTTCCTCCCTGAGAGCTTCTTCGAGACGGTTCAAGGTATCCCCGGAACCTCCGATTTCCGTCACCATTCCGGCCGCCATCTCATTGAGTTCGGCCATGGCCTTGTGCATCTTGGTCTCGCTGATGGTGCGCTTGAGCGACTCAATTTTCTCCCGAGCGGTGGTCACGGCGACATCTCTGGCCCGCTTCAGTTCCTCATAGGTCTTCTCAGCCACCTCCATCTGGGACACATTTTCCTGGTGGGAGGATTTGACCTTCTGCAAGCGCAGGGCGTATTCACCGGCAAGCTTGCGGTTCCCGGCTTTCAAATGGGCGGACGTTTTGGCGGTGAGTTCGGTGATTTCGGCAGACTCCGCTTTCACCTGGGACATCAGTCGTTCACAGAGGGCGGCGTGTCCGGCCAAGCCCTTGTTGAACTCGCCGATCTGTCTGCGGAGGTTTTCCTTTTCGACCTCGAGCAGAGCTTCGGGATTTTGCTTCTCCAGACCGGAAATGAAGAGGCCGAAGAATCCTTTGATGATGTTGGCTAGTCGACGGAACATGGGAAAAACGGGATTACGGAATTACTAGGGTCACACCGAAATGGAATGACTAGGATCATCCAACCACAGAGAGAGGATCTCCACAAGAGCCATTTGATGGTCAGGAATCTTTGATTTGGGCAATGGCTTCAAGCACGGCAGCTTTGGTCAAGGTGTTGGGAAGCACAATGGGAGGCTTGGAGGAATCCGCGGGAAACATCGGGTAATAGGGCACTCCGGATCGGCCGTTTTTGTTGAGGAAGTCACTGATTTTGGGATCCTTCCGCGTGTAGTCGACCACGAGAAACACGATCCCGGCATCGTCGAGCGCTTTTTCGATTTCCGGATCGTGCAGGACCCGCTTGTTGACCTGGCAAATCAGGCACCAGCGGGCCGTGAAATCGGCAAAGACCGCCTTGCCCTCGCCCCGCAACTCATTGATCACCGCCTCGGGATCCATGGTGGAGGACTCCGCCTCATTCGCCTGGAGGCCAGTGTAGGCCAGTCCCACGGCGGCAGTCGCGGCAATGAGCGAGGCAAGGCGTCCCCTGGTTTTGCTGGCCACCATCGGACCGGCAAAACGGTGCAAAATCCAAACCGCCAGTGCCAAGAAAACAAGCGCAAGCATGCAATCAAGAGCCCCCATCCACGGGACAGACCACCAGAGTCCACACCAGCCAGACCATGGTTGCCAACATGGGAAAACCCATGAATTGCTTGAAAGACTCATCCAGGCACCCGGCACGCGGCAATTTGGCAACAAGGCCGGGAAGGCGGCGAGCAACAAATACGGCAGCGACATCCCCAGTCCCATGACGGTGAAAAAGAGCAATGCCAACGGTGCGGGACTGGAAAGGCCAAGAATATGGCCGGCCCGGAGAAACGGCCCGGTGCAGGGGGTGGCTAACGGTGTCGCCAAGGCTCACTCCAGAAGCTGCCAGCATAACCTGTCGAAGTCGAGAGCCTGCCACCCACACCAGTCAAACTGGTGCCCAACTCGAGGAGGCCAAAGAGCCAGAGGGAGATCAGCAGCATGACCCCGGCCATGCCCAGCACAAATCAGGAACCTGGAATTGGGCTGCCCAATCGGCTCATTTCCGGCCTCAGCCGATACCGAGCAAATGGAGCCACGATCCAGAAAAAGACCAACACCCCGAGAGAGAAAGCCACTCCGTGACTAAGAGATTTCGATTTTGCCTCACCGGATTGATGAGACAAACTCGCGATTTTGAGCGAAATGACGGGAAAGACACAGAACATGACATTTCAGAATCAACCCTCCGAGGAAACCCGCGAGCATCAGCCCAGCACCCCGCCTCCGAAAAGGCGGGTCCGTCTCTCGGCCGGGGCGACCGCAGAGTCAGGAGGACATTGCCTCCGGATTTCCTCGGATCAGAGGCAGTGGGAGTGAGAGCCCCCAACTGAATGGCATGCCCCATTCAGGATTTCCAAATCCTCTCGAGACCAACACCGCGCGGAAAGGCTGGGCCAGGGCGGAGAAAACTCGTTTTCGGTCCCCTCACGGTAAGGACGCCTGATTCAAGGGAGAAGGTCTGAAGGCTTTCAGATCAAACGCCACGGACTCAGCCCAAAGGATGGCATCCGGAGGCACTGAGGCCAGATTGACCCCGCTCACCGTGACCACCAGATCCTTGCCCTCCTCAGGAAGCGCTGTTTTCCCAACCGTCAGGAAGATGGGGAGGAGCTTGCGACTCTCCGCGATGGCCTCTGCCCATGGTCCCGGCTGGGGGGCTCCGCTTTCACGGAAGCGTCAGTTCCAAATCAGCGGCGCTTTGCTCACAATTTTCGGGGTCGCAGACCTGCCAGGAGGCTTTGGCCTTGAGAATGATGTCGGTCCCGGGGGCGAGGGTTTCGGGAGGAGTCACCGTGACCAAATGGAACACGTCACCCGTGTGAGTCAGTCCCACGAAGCCGAAGGCCTCGGAGCGATGGGGATACGGGAACTGCAGAGGCCCTGCTGAAAATCCCGCAGGCAGGGACCATTCCAATTTCGTGGGGGATCCGGTATCACCGGGATGAACCCAGTAGGTGTGCCAGTTCGGGGCGGTTTTGAAGCGGAGTGCCGCGGTGAACGGCTTCCCGGGCTGTATGGAAGCATTTTCGGCAACCAGTTCGACCTCGATGTGGGCTTCGCGGTGGGGAGCGGCGACCACTGGCTCGGCAGTGGAACCGAAAACACCGAACAATAGAACGGCAAAGAAAGGAGATCGTTGGAAATTCATGGAGTCTGGTGCCGATCGGAGCGGCCTCATCCATGAGGCCACCCAATGCAAACTTAGACAAGGACGAATTTTCCGGTCACAACCTTACGCGCGGAATGGCGCCCCTGAAAAGAGAAGCTCACCGCACCGCGGTCTGCTGCACCTGATTGAAGGGCGCCCCTGAAGGATCGAGAATGTGAGGAGTGACGAACAGCATCAGAACACGTTTGGAACGCTGCTCGATGGAGGACCGGAAAGCCTTGCCCACATAGGGAAGATCGCCCAGCAGAGGTATTTTGTCTTCCGCATCGGTGACCGATTCCGTCAACAAGCCACCGATCAGAATCGTCGCACCGTCATAGGCGGTCACTTGGGTGGTCTCTTTGATCGCTTCAAACACCGGCATGATGATGCGGTTTTCGGTCAACAACGTAGCAATCCCCCCCTGCACCACGGGAGCAAGAATGGGGGAACCATAATTGATGAACCCATCGAACTCGGTCATGTCCACCGTGACACCGAGGTTGACAGAGAGATTGTCAGCACTGACATCGGCTTCCACTTCGAGAATGTTTCCGACTTCCCGGGTCTCGAAGGCGGTGGGATTGGCCGGAGTCACAATGGTGGGGGCTCCGTTTCCGGTGGGCACTTCTGGCGGATCATATTCCGTGGGATAGATGAATTCACGAATGTGCCGGATGTCCGCTTTCTGACCGGGTTTGAGGACGACCCCGGTGTTGGCCAGCGTGTCAGTGCCTTTCTTTTGGTCCAGAGCGCGAATGATGGCTTGAAATTGGGGGTCGGAGAAAGCACCGGCGATGCTCAAAACACCCGGTGCCGGCGTAGAAGTGGCATTCGGCGAGCCTGAGTTGAGCAGCTCATCAATGCCAAATTTCACCACATTGCCGGCCCCGGAACGGAGACCGGAGGTAACCGGATGCTGACCCACCGGCAGTAGCGCACCAGGCTCGTTAAACGTGAAGTCGGTCGCGCTGACCGCCCTCTGGTTGCCGGAAGTGCCGCCACCGGCAAAGACTCCGCCCGAGCCGGGCACATTAAACTGCCCCAGCAACCAATCGAACCCCAATTCCTTCAGCACAACTTCGGACACGATCAGCAGTTTAAGGTCGACGCGGATCGATTTTGATCCGGCATCTTTTGCCCCGAGGATCATTTGTTCGATCATTTCCAAATTGCGCGGCGTGTTCCGGACGATCAGAGAGTTTGAACCGGCCACGTAGGTCACCGTGGCTCCCGGGGGAAACTCGATGCCACTTTGTTTGAGAAAGTCCTCGGCGGAAACCCGCTTGACCAGGGTTCCGGCATTCCCTGCCGGTTGCTGCCCGAAGGGATCATCATTCGGCGCGGCAGCCCCGTTGTTCTGTGCGTTGAGAAAGCCCGGAGGTACTTGGTAGGTCTTGGTGACCAGAGCCGCATCGGGAGATTCTCCCATGGGCACCAAAGCCACCACGTAGCCGTCCACCCGGTAACGCAATCCGGCGAACTGGGCGGCGTACCGGAGCACTTCCGCAAAGGGGGTCTGGCTCAGTTGCAACGTGACAGGGCGGTCCGCCGCTGCCTGGTCCTGAATGATGATGCTGATGCCGCGCTGCGTCGGATCGGCCACCGCAGTGTCAAGCGCCACCGACTGCTGGGTGAGAAAGGTGACCACATCTCGCAGGGGGGTGGCCTGGAAATCCACCGAAGGAATGATCATCCGGTTCATTTTGGCTTCGAGATCGGCATTCAGAGTGCCCGGAACAAACCCGGGAGTCCCCGCAACCGCGCCCAGAAGTTGGGTTCCGGGCGGTTTGGGCATTTCCCACGCTTTCGCCACTTCCTTGGTCATTTGAGAGCGCGCATGGTTCCGGGCGACCTCATAATACTGCTGCTGCTGCCGGTTCACGACCTCCATGCCGTGCATGGCGGCTTCGTTATATCGATCGATCTGCAGGACGGCCTGGAACTTTTGGAGGGCCTTGTCATACTCTCCGAGATCGTAATAGGCATTGGCTTCCACCAAGAACTGGGTGACCGTTTTGGTGTTTTCCAGGTGTTTCGGAGTCAGGGCGGGTTCAAACCCGTCGCCGGACTTCAGCTTGGCGAGGAAACTGCGAATATCCGGATTGATCGCCGAAGCGGGCACCCCGGCATCACGGGCGTCCTGAAGTGTCCTCACCAGAAGCTTCTCGGCGTCCTCGTAGCGGGCGCCTTCGGCCAGATTTTTGGCATAGACCAGCGAACCCCGCTGGTATTGGGCAAAAATGGCCCCACGCAGTTCGTTTAGGGCGGGCACCGGAGGAACGAGGGCCATGGACTGACGGTAACTCTCCATCGCCTTGTCATAATCCTTGGCATCGACATCGGCATTGGCCAGCTGAAGCAATGACTGGGCCCTTTTCGCATTCTCCTGCAGGCGGGCTGACTGACTCTGGGCCAGTCCGGCAATCCCTTGCGAGGCATCCCCCGCCTTGCCGTCCTGTCCCACGGACTTACCGACGACCCAAGCCAAACCCACGACCATCGCGACCCGGAGGGTGGCGGAAAAAAGGGAGGAATGGGGAAGGCGGGCCATGAGGATGGAACAATAAGGGGCAATACTAGCAAACAAGAGGGGGGCACCGCAACCGGAAAGACCGTCGCGAACCTATTTCTCTTTTGTCCCGTCAGGGCGGTCAATCTTGGATGGTCCCAGCCACCGGAACACTTCAGAGTGGAATTGGGACTCATTGAGGCCGGGAAAGTCCGCCACGCGTTCGAAATGCTCCGGATCTTCGAGCAACCCTACGAACGCCGGATTTTCCCCAACTGCGGAAGGACGCATGCCCAGAATGAAATAAAGAGGACGGTTTTCCTCCACGGCGCGGGTTTGCATGACCGCCAGACTGTCATAGTCATGGGTCACTTTCAAGGTGGGATCATAAACATCCGCATTGGTCCACCACCCCACCACGATGGGCCGGGCCTGCTGTTCGGTGAATGGAAAAACGCCCCCGCGGGCGGCAAGGACACTTTCCTTCAACGCCTGTTTGCCAAGAGACCGGTAGATACTGAGCGGTTTGCCAATGCTGAAAAGCCAACCGCTCAGAATCAGATAGGCGGCGAGCTTCCGAGGGAATTTCCCGTTTCCGTGCCCCGCCCACTCCAACAGGCAGGCCCCGCCCACTCCCAGCCAAAGGGCCGCAAAGGGCACCAAATAGACCATGTACCAGACCAGCACGAGCATCTCGGCATGCGCGCTCAGAAGGTATTGGAGAATGGCGGAACCAGCAGGGACCATCACCAGCAGCATCCCGACCTGCCCCCCGTGTTTGAGAAGCCTCCCGACGCCCAGCATGGCCAGAATCACGGTCGCTGCCCCCCCGCCCCACATCAGAGGCGAGCCCATCCAACGTTCCAAAGAGGGATTGAGTGGATTCTCGGGGTAATGTTCCCCCCATGGCATTCCAAAGAAAGAGGTCCCCAAAACGTCCGGCCACCAGCCGGGTGCCATTTGAGCGTGCATGATCGGATGATAGAGGATCGCCAGCTTCAACTGGGGTAGAATGGGGGCCATCGTTAAGAGAAACAGGGTTCCGGAGATCAAACTGGCAATGAACCAACCGATCCACGTTTCCCTGTTGCGGGAGGCGTCTTTTTTCCGCCATCCGTTCACCATGAAGCCGATGACTATGCCAAAATTCATCACCCCGGTCAGATACACGGCCCCCGGATAGGCCCACAAGGCCAGGGCTTGGCAAACCCCGAAGCCCAGCCAGCGTGCCCTGCGGCTCCTGGCAGGAAGGCGGTCCTCCGTCAAAGCCCCCGCCAGAAACCAGAGACCGAGGGAAATGAAACCCATCAACAAACCGTAGCCCCGGGCTTCGGTTGTAAAGCGCACGTGCCAAGGATGCACGGCCAGAACAAAGGGCACAATGAAGGCACTCCGCCGCAGCCCCATCCGCAGTGCCAGCGCGCCCGCCGCCCCCACGGAAAGGAGGCCTCCCAAGAGGGCAGGAAACCGGAGAGGAATCTCCCGCACAATGCCTTTCATGGAAATACCTTCCGCTGCCTGCCATCGACTGTTGAACCAACGCGCCAGCAGATTGTGCAAGGGATGGTTGTTTGCCAGATGATCCTCCCAAGCCGTCTCACTCCAGGGAGGCGTCCGGAAAGCCGGAAGGTTGTCGCTGGCGAGATCCTTGGCGGAGCCTTTGTAGATGCCCTGGGTGAAGCGCACGGTGGCGTCCGCCTCGTCGTTATAAAGGCTCAACGTCATCCGGGGCCAGCGCACCATTCCGGCCAACAGCACCGGAAGCACGATCACCAGCAGGAGGGTCCTCCACTTTCGATCCGGTTGAGAGAGGCCCGGCAACGGCTCCGGGACCGGCAGGGTCTTCCACCACCGCCAGGTTGCAACGAGTCCTCCCGTCACAAAAAGCGCCAGCCAGGCCGCCACGGTCAGTCCTCCACGGACGAATACGAGGTATTTCACCATCGTTCGGTCCCCCCTCATCGTCCGCCACCACTGCGCCGCCGCAGCGGCATCCCCCCCTTTCAACCAGACGAGGATCACTACTGCCACCAAGGCCAGCAGCCCCAGCACGATGAACCACCATGCGTCCCTCCGGACGCGGCGACACCCTTGCCATCCCCCATTTCGCGGGGTTCCGGATGACGCCACTGCTCCGCTCATGGTACCGGAATGGATTGTCCTGTGCTCCCAGCCGTCAGAACCATCACTTTTTCATGAGTTCCAGCATTTGGCCGATCTCGGTGACTGGCAGGTTGCAGGCGAAATTCCGGCACACGTAGGCCGTGGCCTTGCCGTCAATGCTGGTTTGGCCCGCGGTGTAGGCAGCCACCTTGGTGACCGGGGGCGCATCGCCATCAGGCCGCAGCAGGACGACTTTGCTGGGGAGATACGGCTTGCGGAGAGCGGCAATCATGGCCTTGGTATCTGCGGCGGCAGGATCGCCCGCAATCACGATCTCCAGGCTGGGTCCGAGCAGAAAATCAGCCCCGCAAAGCACAAAAGGAAACGCCGAAGGCTGCCGCAGGATGTCCGCCGAAAAGGCTTTGATGAGGGCATCGGCTTTCTCCTCCAGCGAGGAATCCCCCGTGATGCGGTGCAGGCGCACCAAATTGAGCAAGGCCGCCGCATTCCCGCTGGGATAAGCGCCGCCATAGATCTTCTTGGACCGTGCGATCAGCGACTCCGCATCATTGGCAGTCATGAAAAAAGCTCCTCCCTGGGGATCCCAAAAATGATCGAGCGCGGATTGGTTGAGCCGCACCGCGTGCTCCAGATAGATCGGATCAAAACAGGTTTCGTAAAGATCCAACAGTCCCCAGGTAAGGAACGCATAATCCTCAAGGTGCGCCGTCAGACCGGCCTCTCCGTGCCGGTAACGCTTCAACAGGCGTCCATCCGGCCGGCTCAGCTTGGCGATCACGAAATCGGCCGCTTTCTTCGCCGCGGCGGTGTAGGCCTCATCTCCCAGCACCTGCCCGGCCTTTGCAAAGGCCGCGATCATGAGACCGTTCCAGTCGGTGAGGATCTTGTCGTCCTTCTGGGGATGAACCCGCTTCTCACGTTCAAAGAATAACTTCTGCCGCATCGGCTCCAGCCGTTTCCTTTCTTCGTCCGTGAGAGGGGATCGCAGGTGGGGAATATTGGCACCGGTGACCTTCCCGCTCGCCTCATCGGAAAAGTTGCCCTCGGGAGTGAGGTTGTAGAGTTGAATGTAAAAGGCGGCATCCTCCGTGCCCAGGATGGCTTTGATCTCCGCCACCGTCCAAACATAGAATTTTCCCTCCACTCCCTCGCTGTCAGCATCCTCCGCAGAGTAAAAACCTCCTTCCGGACTCGTCATGTCGCACAGGACATAGCCGAGAATTTCCCGGGCCATGCGGGCATAGTCTTCTTTGCCGGTGGCCTGATAGGTTTCGACGCAGGCCAGGGTCATCATGGCCTGGTCATAGAGCATTTTCTCGAAATGGGGGACCAGCCAGACCGCATCGGTCGAGTAGCGGTGGATGCCATGCCCCACCTGGTCATAGACGCCTCCCTGATGCATCGAAACGAGCGATTTTTCAACCATCTCCAGATCTTTGGCATCACCGGAACGCTTCCAGTGTCGGAGCAAAAAAAGCAGGTTGGCCGGGGTCGGAAATTTCGGCTGGGAGCCGAAGCCTCCATTGGCCGCATCAAACCGGCGGGCGAGTTCGCGGGATCCGTTGTCCAATGTGTCCGGCGCGAGGGCCCCGCCGGGAGAACCACCGGTCATGTCCTTGAGCTGCCCGGCGATGTTTTCCGCAACTGAATCGATTTCGGCACGCCGGTTTTTCCAGGCATCCGTGAGCTGGTTGAGAAGATCGACAATCCCGGGACGTCCTCCCCTCCCCGTTTTGGGTATGTAGGTACCGGCAAAAAAGGGCTTTTTGTCAGGGGTCAGCATTACCGTCATCGGCCAGCCCCCGCTTCCGGTCAGAGCCTGGGTCACGGTCATGTAGATTTCATCAATGTCGGGACGTTCCTCACGATCCACCTTGACCGGAATGAATCCGGCGTTGATAACCGCCGCGACGCCTTCGTCCTCGAAGGATTCGTGCTCCATGACGTGGCACCAATGGCAGGTGGTGTATCCGATGGAAAGAAACACGGGCTTGTTCTGCTCTTTCGCCATCCGGAATGCCTCTTCCCCCCATGGATGCCAGTCGACGGGATTGGCGGCATGCTGGAGGAGATAGGGACTTTTTTCAAAGATCAGGCGGTTGAAATCGGTTCCCCCATCCGGTGGCAGCTTGGCGATGGTCTCGGCCGGTGGCAAAGGCTTGCGGAGATGGGGCGTTTCCTCGGAATGGCTCATGAAAGGAGTAAAGGTCAGGGCAACAGCAGTCGCTGCAAGAGAAAGGAAAGCGGGGAATCGCATGGGAAAAGAGTCTGCCATCGGAAGCGCGCCGGAGCGAACGTTTTCTCAGGGCCGGATCGGATCCGGAGGCGGCGGAGGTCGGTGAATACGGAATCCGAGAACCTTGCCCATGGTCTCTGGAAATGGGGGCACGGTCAGCACGTGGGGACGATTGGACAGTTGGTCAGCCAAGGTCACGGAAAAAGTCTCCCCAGCCGTGCCGGCGAAGTTCACCCGGGACTGGGTGGCTCTGAGCACCTGCCAGGAAAATAGGTCCCCGGCACGGTTGGAATGCCGCCCGTCGGCCTCCACCCGTCGGCGCCAGAGCGCGATGGGCACTGAGATCTGACCAGAATCACTGACAAAATCAGTCCCGTTGTTTCCCCGTCCATCATACCCGGTCACACTGCCGAGCAGCTCGAAATCACCGGTGTCACTGGTCATGCGAAGGGTCCAGGCCTGGGGAATGAGGCTCCCCGCAGGCCCCAGCCGAATCTGATGAGGGGAACGATCCGCCGCAAGCCCTTTGGCCGGTTTGGCATTGCCGCCCCCCGGCAGGATCAACGTCGTGACGAAGGCCGGCACTTGGTCCAGCGGCACCCCATCCAAAAGCACGGGTTGCTTCAAGCCGTCTCCCCACATTCCGCCCTCCGGACGGCGCTCCCCGATCAGGTCAATCCGGATCCCCCGGAACCGAACGACCAAGCCCTGCTCCCCAGTCACTTCGATGCCCTCTGCAACGCCGGCAGGGCCCGCCTCTTTGACCCAGAGGGAATGCTCGCGTTCCTCCGGCCGGTATGCCGGCTGCGCGGATTCGACGAGATGCCGGCAAATGTTCTCGTTGATCACCAGGGCGCCATGGTCATTCTGGTGCACCGCGTCCTTGAGCAGCCAGGGAATCGGTTGCTGATGCTCGCGCAGATAGGCCGCCCACTCCCGGCGGTTGTCCACCCACTCGCAGCCGTGGCTCAGCGCCACCAGCCGCACGGCGTCCCACTCGGGGGCATTCACGGTGGCTCCGGTGATCTCCCGGTCCTGCTCCCGGAGATGGAGACTGGCAACCAGAATATCCGCCGTGCAGTGCTGACGGAAATCCCCCAGCATTTTGTCGAGGTCGGCCGCCTTGCCACCCGAATAGAGGATGACCAGATCGGGCTTCTTTCCCAGGACATGCTGCCTCATCCACCCGCGGGTGAAATCATACTCCACCGCCGAACCGACGTGTTTTTCATAGAGAACTGGGGGCGCCCCGGGGAAATGTTCCCGGATCCACTGGATGAGGCATTCGCCATTGCCCAGCATATTGGTGTAGCTTGAACCAATTCCCATGATGCGAAGCGGTTCCCGGGGACGCTGCGGATCCTTCAGCTTGGCGATGAAACCGGCCAGAAACCGCCCATCCTCCGGCCGCGGGGAGAGATCCCGGGCGGGAAACTGCGACCGCCAGAGAGCATAGGCCGCGGCGAACTCCTCCTCCCCCGCCTCCCGGCACCGGAGATCGTCGATCCCGGGCTCTCCGGGGGGAAAGGTAAGGGACCAATGCAACGCTGTCGCTCCGGGGGCGGCCCGGGCGAAAAAGGCAGCGCGCTGCCAGGTTCCCCGGGTATCCGGCAGGTGGAGAGGGCTGGTTTTTCCGAAATACACCAGATCGGTCACCGAGGTCGCGGAACCCTGTGATGTTCCCTCGCTCCGAATCCAGGCGGTCATGACGTAAGGCCGGCCTTCCCGTGCTGGCACTTCCAGATGGATGCTGTTCCGCCCTGCTGCGCGTCCGATCAGGCAGGCCTTCCCGGAAGGCGCGCTGCCATCCTCCACCCGTCGGAAGAGACCGGGCTGGAGGATGGCTCCCGCCGTCAAAGGGTCTTCGAAATCTCCGTTGGGCAGATCCAGCCAAGGAAAGCCCCCCGGATTCGTCCATTCATTCCCGGAAACCACCGTCAGTCCGACTTCGGGCTCCTCCGCCCGGGCCATCTGCTGTGCCCTCGACACCGGTCCCGGCAGACAAAGTAGGAGGAGCAAGGAGGTTCCCAACGATCTCATGACCAACCAGCATGCCTCCGCCGATGGTCGCGTGCAAGAAAGTTCCGGCTCCCCTTGAACACCATGACGATCACGCCATGAGGTGCGCATTGCGTTTCCGGAGAATCTGTGTCTTTCTATGGGGCGACTCCCTCTCTGACCTTCATGCCAGTCACCGCCCAGCTCAGCTTTTCCGCGCCGGACTGGATGGTCTATGCGGTAGCCGGCGGCATCCTGGCCTTCCTCACCCTGATCTTTGCCTACTCCCGGGGGCCTCTCCGGGGATGGCCGCGCTGGCTCGCACTTTTCCTCAAAGGCCTCGGCCTCGCCCTGCTCTGCCTCTGTCTGCTCGAACCCTCCTGGACTGACACGCAGCCCCGCAAAGCCTCGAATGACCTGCTGGTGCTGGCAGACAACGGAGCCCGGCTCCGGGTCAAGCCTCCCGGGGCCACCGAATCGACCGGCGACCGGCTCTCTACCGCCCTTCGCGGTGACGTTCCCCACACCCTCGCCCCGTGGCTGGAACGTTTGGGCCATGATTTCCGGCTCCAGACCTATGTGGTGGACTCCCGGACCCGGCGGACAGCGGATTTTTCCGAGTTGGACCACACGGGCTATGCCACGACCATGCTGACCGCCCTCGCCAGTCTGCGGGAGCGTTTCAACCAACGCCCCGTCGCCGCGGCCGTCCTTTTCACCGATGGCAATGGGGCCGACACGGCCGCGTTGGAGGAGGTCCTCACCAGGCTCAAAGAAAAACCGGTTCCCGTCTTTGCCGTCGTCGGGGGGATCAGCGATCCCGGCGCCCAGGACATCAGTGTGACTGCCGTCACTTCAGAGGTCTCCCCTTTTGAAGATGCTCCGGTCACCCTGACGGTCGACCTGACCTCCCGGGGTTTGGAGGGACGTTCCCTCACGGTCCTGGTCCTGGACGAAGGGGGCAAGGAAATGTCCCGCCAAAGTGCCGCCGTCTCCCCGCTTCCCTCCGGGTCATCACCCGGGAGCCTTTCCTCGCAAACCATGAGAATCCGGGTGCCCAACGCGCCGCCCGGTCTCTCCTTCCAGCGGGTGCTAGCGGTGGAATCGTCGCTCGCCGATGCCGCGTCCCGTCCCGATGCCCTCAAGTCGATGTCGAAAGAGATCACCTTGGAAAACAATGTCCGTCTCGTGGCCTCGGACCGGGGTCAGGGACCGTTCCGCGTTCTCTACGTCTCGGGTCGCCCCAACTGGGATTTCAAATTTCTCCGGCGCGCCCTCACTACGGACAGCGATGTCCAGCTGGTCAGTCTCATCCGCATTGCCCGCCGGGAACCCAAGTTTGAGTGGCGGGGACGCGCCGGCGAGTCCACCAATCCCCTCTTCCGCGGATTTCAGAGCGACATCCCCGAGGAGACCCAACGCTACGACCAACCCGTGCTGATCCGCCTCGGCACCTCGGCACCGGAGGAGTTGCGGGAGGGGTTCCCCAAGACCGACACCGAACTGTTCGGACAATACCGCGCCATCGTCCTCGACGACATTGAGGCGGACTTTTTCACCCAGGAGCAACAGAATCTCCTGGAACGATTCGTGTCCCGCCGGGGAGGTTCACTCCTCATGATGGGGGGACAGGAATGTTTCCGTCAGGGAGGCTGGGACCGCACCGCGGTGGGGAGAATGCTTCCCGTGTATCTCGATCGGATCCAGGCGGGACCGCCGCCGCTCGCGGCCCGCTACGCTCTGACCCGGGAAGGCTTTCTGGAACCTTGGCTGCGTCTTCGTTCCGACCAGGGGGAAGAGGAAAAACGTCTCGCCTTCATGCCAGAATTCCAGGCAATCAATGCGACCGCCGCGATCAAGCCGGGAGCAAGCCTTCTGGCCACGGTGACCGATTCGCAACAGCGCATCCTCCCCGCGCTGGCCACGCAACGCTTTGGCGAAGGGCGCAGCGCCGCGCTTCTGGTCGCCGACATGTGGCGCTGGGGACTCAAGGACACCGAACTGCATGCCGACCTCGACAAGTCCTGGCGCCAGCTGTTCCGATGGCTCGTCGTCGACACCCCCGACCGGGTTACTCTGGAGACGACCCGCGATTCCGATACCGGCAGGGATCGGGTCCGTTTTCAAGTGAGGGCCAGAGATGCTTCCTGGCGCGGGCTCGATGACGCCACCGTCAAACTCACCGTTACTCTGCCCGATCAGAGCACCGAGGATCTCCACGCCGAGGCCAGCCTCGCCGAACCCGGACTCTTTGAAGTCAACTTTCAGCCCCAGGAACCTGGCGCCTACCGGGCGATGGCAAAAGTCATTGACCCAGAAGGCAAAACTGTCGCCGAAAAAATCACCGGTTGGACCGTCAACACAGCCGCCGAAGAATTCCGCACCCTGTCCCCCAACCTCCCGCTGCTGGAAACGCTCACCCGGGCCACGGGAGGACGCGTCCTCCAACCGGAGGAGGCGGCCACGCTGCCGGATCTCCTCGCCCGCATCGATGCTCCGGTCATGGAAACTTCCACACGACCACTCTGGCATCTGCCCTGGATTTTTCTGCTCGCCCTGCTGTGCTTTCTCGGGGAGTGGACCCTGCGCCGCTGGAAAGGAGGCACGCTGTGAACTGCTCTTCCCTGCTTCCGCTCCTCGCCGCTCTGGTGACTGCGGTGCCTCTGACCGCGCAGGAAACGGCGCCACCCGGACGCGAAATCCTTATTGTCCTGGGCATTCCCGGCATTGAGGAATATGCGCAGCGATTCCGGCAAACCGCCGAAACCTGGAAGGAGGCGGCGGAGCGCGGCAAAGCGCAGGTCACTCAGATCGCTGGCAGCGTGGAGGATGCGTCCGCCTTGAAAGCAAGGATCGATGCATTACGCGCCAAGCCGCCCGAAGAGCTTTGGATCATCCTCATCGGTCATGGCACCTTCGATGGCAAGCAGACCAAATTCGCGGTGAACGGCCCTGATTTCACCGACAAAGATCTCGCCGCCTGGCTCAAGGACTTTCCCCGTCCTGTGGTGGTGATCAATGGAGCTTCCTCCAGCGCGCCGTTTCTGACTTCGCTGGCAGGTCCCGACCGGGTCGTGATCACCGCCACGAAAAGTGCCGGGGAAATCTACTACGCCCGTTTCGGCGAGTATTTCGCCACCGCCATCAGTGGGGATCCGGAAGCCGACCTGGACAATGATGAGCAGGTTTCCCTGCTTGAGGCTTATCTCTATGCCTCACACAAAGTCGAAGGATTTTACACCGATGAAGGCCGGATCGCCACCGAGCACGCGCTGTTGGACGACAATGGCGATGGCAAGGGCGCCCGGGCGGAATGGTTCGAGGGAGT
Organism: Akkermansiaceae bacterium; assembly: GCA_024233005.1. Lineage (GTDB taxonomy): Bacteria > Verrucomicrobiota > Verrucomicrobiia > Verrucomicrobiales > DEV007 > JACKQE01. The sequence continues at coordinate 22,268 of JACKQE010000018.1, forward strand.
CCGCGCCGTGAAGTCCCCGGACGCCAAGGCCACACCGGATGGCGAACGGGCCCAACAACTGGTCCTCGTCCCCAATGCCGCCGATGCCCAACTCTCAGCGGAACAACGCCGGCACCGCGACGCCTTGGAACAAGAACTCCGCGCCCTCGCCAAGGAGCGTGCCACCATCGGCGAGGAAGCTTTCTATGCCAAAGCCGAAACCCTCCTGCGCCAATTGGCCGCGATCTCCGCAACGGTGAAGGAACCCGGGAACAGCACCGGAAACGGGAAACCCAAGCCGACTTCCCCTCGGGCGCCCTGAAAAACCCGCTGGAAAATGCCCCGCTCCCGGCGCACCGTGGCGAGGTTTGTCTTCTCCCCGAAAAATCAGTTGGCGCGCCCGCTCCCACGTCACCCGGGGTGGCCGTTTGGTTGCAGCCATCGCGCTGGCACTGACCGCAATCCTCGGGGCTTTGACTCACGATCACAGCCGGTTTCTTTCCTGGAGCATTGCCGGGGTTTCCACTCTCGGCATGCTGATCCTGCTGCTCTGGAGATCCAGGGAGGACGCCCCCCATGAGATCGATGAACGGGAGGCCTCGCTTGAGGCCACCCGGGAAGCCCTTCGCCGGGAGGCGGAGAGTGTCCAGGCCCGGCGCACCGAACTGGAGAAAACCCTCCTTGCCTTCCACGAATGGTCTGAGTTTCCTGAATTCCAGCAGCTGCAGAGCACGGAATGGCTGAGCCCCGCCCACACGGCAAACGACCGCAGCGTGGCCGCCCTGCTCGAGACTGAGAGCGACCGGATGCTCCGGGAGTTCACCCAGGGAACCTACTGGAAAGAACGTCAATTCCAGAGCCGGCTGCTGCTCTCGGATTTGCTGACCTTCATCGAAAAGGTGGCCCGGGTCTACCAGCCCGACTCGGAACGTCCCCTTCTCGAGACCAATCTCGAATCGCTCCTCAAAGCATTGAACCGAGCCTCGCTCCAGGTCATCCTGTTGCTGGAGGAACTCCCCTTGGTCGATGTCAAGGAACTCAACCTGCGCAAGATCTCCGAGGGAATCCGCAAAGCGGGTTCGGTCTTCAAAACCTACGAAGACCTGCGACCCTACTTGGAACCGGTGCGCTACCTCTGGCGCGGCGGTCAGTTCCTCATCGCTTCCAATCCCCTCATCGCCGCCGGCTGGGTTGCGGGGACGGAACTGTTCTGGCATGGCAGCAAAAAGCTCGGCAAGAAAGTCGTGGACGGATACCTCCTCGCCCTATTGCGGCAAACGCTGGGCATCATCGCTTGGGAAACATCGGCCATCTACGATAAGACCCACCGTTACCGGAATCCCGACTGGGTCTACGCGGTGGAACTGGCGCACCTGACCACGGAGCTGGACATGGCCCGCGAAGGCATCGCCGCCACGCTGAAGGAACTCGGCAGCATTCCCCTGCGGAGCAGTTACGACAGGGTCTTCCTCTACCGCTGCGTGGCGCAAAATGTCAGTCCCAAACCGGCCCTTTTCAGCCAGGGAGACCATCTCACACTGGAAACTAGAAATCAGATTGCCGAGCGCCTGGAAAAGTTCCGCAAAAAAAACAGCACTGACTCCAAGGACAAAGCGGCCGCCAAATGGCTCTCCGGTGTTCGCAAACGACTGGCCCTGGATGTCTAGCCCCCCGAGCGGCCCACCGGGACCGGGACCGGATCCGGTCTTTCCAGCAAGTCCAACCTGTGGCATTGATTCCCTTCCGCCATGCTCAGCGAAAGCACCCGCCAACGATTCTCCGCACTGGACCGCCTTTATGGGGCCGGTTCCCTGGCAAGATTGAGAACCGCCCACGTTTGTGTGGTCGGGATTGGAGGGGTGGGATCCTGGACCGTGGAAGCGCTCGCCCGCTCCGGCATCGGGTCACTGACCCTGATCGATCTCGACGAGGTCTGCATCACCAACGTAAACCGACAACTCCACGCCCTCGACGGGCAAATCGGAAGAACCAAAGTCGCATCGATGGCGGAGAGGGTCAGTCTCATTGACCCGGAATGCCGCGTCACCCAGGAAGCGGTTTTTTTCACTCCCGCCAATGCTTCCGATCTGCTGGCCCGCGGCTATGACTGTGTGGTCGATGCCATCGATAGTGTCCCACACAAATGCCACCTCATCGCTGCCTGCCGGGAACGGGGACTTCCCGTGGCCGTGGCAGGCGGAGCGGGTGGCAAACGCAATCCGACCCTCCTGCGCATTGACGACCTGTCGCGCGCGACTCATGATCCCTTGCTCAAAAAAGTCCGCCAGCACCTGCGGGAGAATCACGGATTTCCCGCTCCGGATGCCGGAGAGTTCGGTGTGCCCAGCGTGTTTTCCTCCGAGAAGCCCGTTTTCCCCTGGGCCGACGGCACCGTCTGCGGCACCGCCGAACCGGGCAGCCCGTTGCGCCTGAACTGCGAGAGCGGTTTCGGCACGGCGGGATTTGTCACCGGCGCCTTCGGGCTCGCTCTCGCCGCCGAAGCGGTGAACATGATTCTGGGCTCTGCAGTCGGCCCTTAGGCGCCTTGGCAGCAGCCGGGCTTCCGACTTACCCCAGCAACAGGACGCTTTAAGGTTTCGCCTCGTATCCCGGAAGTGGCTTGCCGGCGTCATCCAACTTGCCACAAGCCCAGAGCAGTCCGCGCGCCACCAGATCAAGGTAAACCGGGTCTTCCATGGTGGCATTGTTGTGTCCCAACGTCGTCCCGAAGACCCTGCCTTTGCCATAGGTGTTCACCCAGATGCAGGCATGATTTTTTTGCGTGTCCTCCCCAAAGGCCTCCCCCAGCGGCACAAAGTGATCATAAAGGACCTCGTTCTTGTAAAGTTCATCTTTCGGATCAAGCCACTCTTTGGGGAACCCCTGCATCACCGGATGAGTCGGGTTGACGTTTTTCACCAGCAGGTCGCGGTTCTTCTCATGGCTCATGCTTTTCTGCCCGACGCATTTCCGCCATTCATCGGTCGCGGCCGCGCGGTAGCTGTGAGTCGAACAGTGCAGCATCACGGCGGGAAGGCCGTCGAAATGCGGCTTGGCAATGCCATCGACAAAGGGAACATCCGTCACCGCGCCGAAACATTCGTTGTGAAGCACCACGTCATACCCTTTGGCCCAGTCGGCGTTTTTGTAGATGCTGACCTGGTGGGTGCGCTCGTCCTTTTTGTCGGCGGCGTCCTCGTGAACAATGGTGAACTCCAGATTGGCCCGGGCGCTCAGCCCCGCCGAAAGAATCTTTTTCTGATTTTCGTAGTCGTGGCAGCACCCACCGCAGACCATGAGGACCCGGAGGGGTTTCACCGATGCGGAGTCGGCAGCCCGTACGACCAGCAAGGCGCCGACGGTGGCGGTAAGAAGAAGGGAGAGGAGAAGCTTTTTCATGGGAACGAGGAGGACAATGGAAACGAGACCCGTCCGCAAGTCGAGAGCAAAATTGCGCCAGCGCAGCAGCCCCTTCCTCACCAGACCCCCAGCCCCACCAGCCCCCGGGTCGCAGCGCCGGACCAGTCCCGGTTGGCCGCCGGACTGGCCGGGCTGGGATGCAGGATGCGTCCGATCACCACTTCACCGGCACCGGACCAGCCAGTGGCGGCCCGCTGCAGGCAACTCTCCGCGTAGGCCCCCACCCCCACGAGAAATTTCGGCTGGAGCACTTCCAAAAAGCGCCGCAAGTGCCGGTCACAGGCTTCGTTGAGGAGGGCGCTCCCGGTGGCGGGAAGTTTGTCCGGGGTGAAATTGCGACCGCTTGCCTCCATGAACACCAAGGGGCAGTAATTGGCGACGAAATGGCGGGAAAAAAAAGCGTCAGCGGTCTCAAATCTTTCAGCGAACAACCCCCAGAGCCTCCTCCCGCTGACCTCCGACTTGTCGCAGCCAAATCCCAGAACCGGCCGCTTCGGATGTTCCAAAACCGGCCGCGTCACCGGCGCTTCGATTCCCATCCAACCGCGCACTGCCTCAATTTCCCCGAAAGGCACACCGGTTTGGGCCATCCCCCAGGGCCCGGGATTCATTCCCAAAAAGAGCACGTCACAACCCGCGTGGGCAAACCGCCGCAGATACTCCGCATAGGGCGCCCTCGCGTATTCCAGGGGGTTGTAAACATGCGTCACCGGATCACCGAAGTGAAGACGGGACAGTTCACTGGTCAGGAGATCCGAAGCAGCGAGCAGCGTGGTGGCGATGGGGTTTGGCATGATTGTCCGGCAAAAGAAAGGATCTTCGACGAAAAATTGCCAGGGGGCACGCAAAAACACGTGACTTGCCCATGACCGGGCGCATACTGAACAGAGGATGAACGCCGGGCCCATGATCGGGCAGCAGCCCTTGCCGCCCCCACTGCCAGCGTCCGCTGTGGCTTCGCCGCGCGGTCTGCGAAGGAATGTGGCGTTCATCGCCCTGATGGTTCTGGTCGGGATTGCGGCCTTCCATGTCATTGACTGGCCGGAAGGACTACTCTCCCAGCCGAAACCGGCCCGGGAGCTCCCGGTCCCCCCCCTTCTGGATCCCGAAATGGCCGCTGTGGCGAAACGAATTGACGGATTGCTCGCCAGAGACTGGGAAACCGCCGGCATCGCCCCGGTCCCCCGGGCACCTGACCTTACAGTGGCAAGACGCCTCTCCCTCGCCCTGACCGGCAGTCTCCCCTCCCTCGCAGAAATCCGTCGCCTTGAGCAGACACCCGCGGAGGACCGCTCCCGGGCCTGGCTGGAGCATTTGCTGGCCGATCCCCGATCCAGCGCCTATCTCGCGGAGCGGTTCGCCCGTGCCTTTGTCGGGGTCGAGGATGGACCGTTCCTCGTCTACCGTCGGCGGCGTCTGGTCTCGTGGCTCGAAAGCGGCATCGCGACCAACCGCTCTTATGCGGAAACCGTGCGCGACATGATCTCCGCCGAGGGCGTCTGGACCACCCGGCCCGAGACCAATTTCATCACCGTGACGGTTTCACCGAATGACCGCGACGAAGGCCCCGACGAAACCAAACTTGCGGCCCGGCTGACCCGCGCCTTTCTCGGGGTCCGCATCGACTGTGTCCAATGCCACGATGACATGCTCGGAGGCCCTTGGAAACAAAGCGACTTCCATCAGCTCGCGGCGTTCTTTGCTCCATCGGAAATCGCCCTGACCGGCGTGAGAGACAATCCGAAGAAGGCGTATGAATTCCGCTATCTCAAAGCAGCGGAAAAGACCTCAATCCCCCTGAAGGTGCCGTTCTATCCAGAACTGCTTCCCCCCGGAGGGAATCCACGGGACCGTCTCGCGGCATGGACCACGGATCCACGGAATGCGGCCTTCAGCCGGGCCACGGTGAACCGGATGTGGGCGCTGCTCTTCGGCCGGGCCTTGGTGGATCCGGTCGATTCCATTCCTCTGGAAGGTCCGCGACCGGCGATCCTCGATGCCTTGGCGGAGGATTTCTCAGTCCATGGACACGATCTGCGACGATTGATCCGGCTCATTGTCATGACCGAAGCCTTCCAGCTCGACAGCAAGGCCCCAGACCAATCCCCAGCGGTCACCGATCAGCAGGAGGCACACTGGGCGGCCTTCCCCCTGAGCCGCCTCAGACCCGAGCAACTCGCGGGCGCGCTCCAGCAGGCGAGCACTCTGGGTACCATCGATCGGGACGCCGGCTTCCTGCGGCAGGTCACCGCGTGGGCGCAAGGCAATGACTTTGTGAAACGGTTCGGTGATCCGGGTGAGGAGGAGTTGAAGGAGCGCCCGGGGACCATTTCCCAGAGTCTCCTCATGATGAACGGTCAGGTGTTGAAGGAACGCACGATGGGCAATCCGGTCATGAATGCGTCGACCCGGATCGCCCTGATGGCCGGGACCTCCGCCCAAGCCATCGAGACAGCCTTCCTCGCGGTGTTCACCCGGCGCCCCACCGCGGAGGAGTCGGCTTATTTTGCAGCCATTCTGAATCCACTCCGGGGACCCAAGCGCTCCGAGGCGTTGGAAGATCTCTATTGGATGCTCCTCAATGCGACGGAGTTTGCTTGGAACCACTGAGGCAGCAACGGCAACCATGAAACCAGATTCAGACAATGGAGGAGCCTGCGGGACCAGCGATCATTTTTCGCGGCGCACGCTCCTGCGGGCGGCCGGATGCTCGGGGCTTGCCTGGCTGACTCCGCTGGGAAAAATCCTCGCCAGGGAAGCGGAACAACAGCCTTGGAAACCTGCCCGCTCGGTCATTCTGCTCTGGATGGCGGGGGGACCGAGCCAGTTGGAGACGTTTGATCCGCATCCCGGAAAGGCCATAGCCTACGGCAGCAAGGCTATTCCCACCCGCGTCAATGGCGTTCAGATCGGGGCCGGGCTGGAACAGACGGCCACCGTTATGGACCGGATCGCCCTGATACGGTCCGTCACCAGCAAAGAGGGGGATCATGAGCGGGCCACCTACAATGTCAAAACCGGATACCGTCCGGTGCCAGCCATCATCCACCCCTCGATCGGCTCCGTGATCTGTCACGAGCTGGGGGATGGCGGCGTGGAGATTCCCACCCACATCTCTCTCCTCCCCAGCCAATGGCCGGCCCGGGGTGGTTATCTGGGAGCGTCCTACGATGCCTTCCAAGTGGGAGACCCCAGCCAGCCGGTCCCGGATGTGCGCGCCAGCGCGGAAGGAGACCGTCAGAAGGCACGGTTCGAAGGACTCTCGGTCATCGAACGCAGCTTTCTCAAAGGCCGCAGCCTCGACCAAAAATTGCCGGAGAGCGATCATCACCGGGAGACCCAGCAGAAGGCCTTGCGGATGATGAGTTCCGAGCAGCTCAAAGCCTTTGATGTCGGATCCGCGCCTGCCGCCGAACGCCTCGCGTTTGGCGACACCCCGTTTGGCCGGGCCTGTTTCGCAGCAGTGCGATTGGTCGAGGCCGGGGTCCGCTGCATCGAAGTGACATTGGGAACCTGGGATTCTCACCTTAACAACCATGAGACCCACGCTGAGCGGATCCGGACCCTGGATCCGGCATTGGCCGCCCTGATCACCACCTTGGAACGCCGGGGGCTGCTCGACCAGACCGTGGTGATGTGCGGGGGTGAATTTGGCCGCACTCCCACCATGAATGCGGTGGAAGGACGGGACCACTGGCCTCATGGATTCAGCGTGGCTCTCGCCGGCGGAGGCATCCGCGGTGGCTGTGTTCTCGGGGAAACCGATCCCAGTGGTGAAAAAAAGCGCCCGACCGATCCCGTGACCATCGGTGATCTGCACACGACCATCCAGTATTCTCTCGGTCTCGATCCGGACAAAAAAATCATGACTCCGGTCGGCCGCCCCATGAAGCTGAGCGAGGGGTTGATCCTCGACCGGATCCTCGCTTGAATCCCCGCCCGTTCCCGGTTTTGTGGGGTCGGTCTTTTTCCGGTTCGCGCCCGCTGAATTCCGGAGTAAGCTATCGACCAAACATCTCCAGCTGACCTTCCCCTGTCCATGGTATCCACTCTCCCCGCCCACGATCTGCGTTCCCAGATCCTCGCCCTCAAGAAAGAACGCAACGCTGTCATCCTGGCGCACAATTACCAGTCCGGCGAAATCCAGGATCTCGCCGATTATGTCGGTGATTCGCTGGGGCTGGCTTACCAAGCCCGGGATACGGATGCGGACGTCATTGTGTTCTGCGGCGTGCATTTCATGGCCGAGACGGCCAAAATCGTCAATCCGGGGAAAATCGTGGTCCTGCCCGACAAGGACGCCGGGTGTTCGCTTGAGGAGTCCTGCCCCGGAGATCAATTGGAGGCATTCCTCAAAGCCAACGCCGCGAAAAACTATTACGTCATCGCCTACATCAATTGCAGTGCCGCGGTGAAGGCGCTCGCGGACGTCATCTGCACCAGTGGCAATGCCATCCGCATGGTCGAGTCCGCACCGGCGGACCGCCCCATTCTGTTCGTCCCGGACCAGAATCTCGGCGAATGGGTGTCTCAGAAGACCGGTCGCAAGATGGATTTCTGGCGGGGCAATTGCTATGTCCACGTCGAATTCACCCGCGACAGTATCCAACGCATCAAAGATGAGCACCCCGATGCCGTCGTGGTCGCGCATCCGGAATGCACTCTGGCGGTCCGCCTTCTCGCTGACGAGGTCTGTTCGACGGAAAAAATGGTCCATTTTTGCCGCGACACCCCGGCGAAGAACATCATCGTCGTCACCGAGAGCGGCATGCTGCACCGGCTCCGCAAGGAAGCTCCCGGCAAAAATCTCATTGCCGGCCCGACCGACCGCTGCGCCTGCGCTGATTGCCGTTACATGAAAATGAACACGCTGGAAAAGCTGCATGACTGCCTGCTCCATCTCTCGCCGCAAATCGAGCTGCCGGAAGAGGTCAGAAAGCGCGCCGAAGCCCCGATTTTGCGGATGCTGGAGCTGAGCCGCTAGACAGGCGCCCGGCGGGGAGCCGCGGGATCAGGTCCCCCCGGCTGGACGGGACAGAGCCAGCGTGAGCTCCTCCGCGGAGAGAGGACGCCAATCACCCGGGGAGAGGTCATCGGGCAGGCGAAGCGCCCCAATGGCGGTGCGCTTCAAAGCGGCGACATGATTCCCGGCGGCGGCAAACATGCGTCGCAATTTGATGGTAGCGGCCTTCAAAAGTGTAACCAGCGCCTCTCGTTCCCCAGAACCTCCAGTCGGGCCGGGAGGAGAGCGGTGGTTTCCCCCCTCAGCATAAGTTCTCCGGAGGCGAACAAGGTCACCTCATGCCCCTCGAGAGGACGATCCAGAACGGCATGGTAAACTTTGCCGCATTCCGATTTGGGATGAATGATCTTGTGCAGCAGGACTCCGTCATCGGTCATGAGGAGGAGTCCGGTGGTGTCTTTGTCGAGTCGGCCGACCGGACTGAGCACCGGATTGCGCCGGGAGAACCTTGCCGGGAGGAGGTCGTAAATGACTTCCCCCGGATCATTCAAACTGCAAGTGAAGCCATCCGGTTTGTGCAGCATCAGGGTGAAGGGTGACGCCGGATCGAGCGGAGCACCTGACCATCGGATGCGCTCGTGGGCGATAGGATCGTCCTCATCGAGACTCTGTCCGGCGTCATCTGTGACCTGTCCCGCTCGGATCATTCGCTGCACCTCTTTCCGGGAGCCGTAGCCAAGGTTGGCAAGCCGCTTGACGAGCTTCATGGTTGTTCCATCGGCATCACGGCATGGATGACTTTGAATACGGGATCACGGACCACCTGCCGCCAGAGGAGTCCGCAGGCATCCAGCACCCCTTCGTAGGGAAGTTGACGATTGGCGACCAACCAGATCTCCCCTCCTGGATACAGGGCGTCCCGGGCGGCATTCAAAAAAGCCCGCCCCAGCGCCACATCTTTCATCTGCCGGGTGTGAAATGGCGGATTCATGAGGATGATATCATACCGTCCCGGGATTCCGGTGGTGACATCGTGCCAGTGAAAATTCAAGACCGCCTCCTGCGCCGCGAGATTCTGTCGCGCGCAATCGAGAGCCCGGGAATCGGATTCGAAGAGGTCGACCTGCTTCACGGCGGGACAGCGCCGCAGCAGAGCGTCCGTCAGGTATCCCCATCCGGCCCCCAGATCCGCCACCTTCCCCCGGAGGTTCGTCGGCAAGGATTCTACGAGCAATTGTGAGCCCGGATCGACTTTGGTGGCGCTGAACACCCCGGCTTCGGTGACAAAGTGGGTGCCCGGAATGGGCTTCCGCCGCCCCGCGTCAAGCCAGCCTTCCGGCATGACCGCAGGCGAGGGGATCTCCTTGCGAGCCCCGAAGACCCGGCACTTGTGTTTCTGACGCGAGTGGACCGCTCCCACCACTTTGGCGAGATCCTTCTCAAACCGGGCCGCACCCGCCCCATTTTCCATCGCGGCAACCAGCATGCCTCCGGGTTCCACCAGATCCCAGGCTTTGGCGAATCCCCCATGGATTTCGTCACGGGCTTTTCCTGGCAACTGCATCACCAACGGCCAGAGACCCGATGGAACGTCGCACCGGGCGAACCCGGAGCGGTCCCAGGCATCAGCGAGCCCCTTGTGGGACTGCCATCCGAGAATCTCCGGCCAGGAACGCAGCAGGGGATGTGGCTCCGCTCCCCAAAAAAAGGCACGAGCTGGAGCAGCGAAAGCCCCTTCTCCCGCAAAGCCGAGCAACAAGGTTTCCAATGCGAGATTGATCATCCGGGCTCAGGGCTGACAGGGAAGTTGGAAGGGGTTGATTTCAGAGAGTCTCATTCGGAAAACCCTAGCAGCGGGCAGGGTTTTGCCAAGCGGCAATGCGCTTCTCAACCGGCCGCAACAGGTTACAAACAAGAGACCATTTTCTAATCGCCAGACAAACCGATCGATGGTCTGGTAACCCTATGAATAACGAACCCTCTTCCGATGCCGCCGCGGAAACGCACCACGACGCACTTCCATCCCTTGTCCCGGCTCCGCCAGAAGGTCCCGGCCATGATTCGGCTGCGGACAAAATCATCCGCGACCACGTCGTCTGGTCTCTTGGAGCCGGTCTCATTCCGGTCCCGTTCGCGGACATCGCCGCCGTCACCGCCATCCAGATGGATGCCCTGCAGCAATTGGCGCGTCTCTATAATGTAGCCATCACGGAGGCGACCGGCAAACGGTTCGTCACCGCCCTGACTGGCGGGGCCGTCGCCCGAGTGGGAGCCAGCCTCATTAAAGCGCTCCCCGGAGTCGGATCGATCATTGGGGGCCTCAGCATGTCGGCGCTCTCCGCCGCGAGCACCTATGCAGTGTGCCAAGTTGCGGCCAATCATTTCAAAACCAAGGGTGATTTCTTCGAACTTGATCTCGACTTCGCAAAAAAGGCCTACCACGAGGCGCTCGAAAAAGGCAAGCAGTTCGTCAAAAGCCTCGAAGGAGAATCGCCTGAAGTCAAAGCAGAGGCCGCCAAGATTGCCGCCACCCTGCAACGCCTCACCGATTTGCGCGATGAAGGCCTGCTCTCTGAGGAGGAGTTTGAGGAGAAAAAAGCCCAGGTTCTGTCCCGCGGCACGGCGGCGGAAGACAATGTCGTCTGAGTCCCGTCACGCATTTGTCAACCGGCCCGACTCGCCAATCCAAGGGTGGCCAGGGAACTGAGGGGCATAAGAACAGCGGCGAGCAGGGGGTTCATGTGACCGGCCAGACAAACCGCGACCACGGTGGCATTGTACCCCAGGGCGAAGCCCACCACCCAACGGACGGTCCGGCGGCGGCGGCGGGAAGCATCAAGAAGCCAGCGGATGGCGCGCAGTCCCTCCCCAAGAAAGTAAAAATCGCACTTCGTGTCCAACACCCCGCCGCCGGCCACCGGCGTTCCGGAAATGGCGGCGACATCGAAAGCCAGTGAATCATTGGCGCCATCCCCGACGTAAAGAACGCTTCGGGCGTCGTGGGCCATGATCCAGTCAGCCTTTGCCTGAGGGCTGAGATCACCTAGGATTTCAGCACCTTCCAGCTCCAACCGCTGCCCCATGTCAGTGACACGGGATTGCGCATCGCCACTCAGAATGGCAAGACGGTATCCCCTGCGGCGCAGGAGTCGGAGTTCCTCTCCAGCATCGGGCCGGAGGGCCTCCTGGAAATTCAAACTGACAACCGGAGCCCCATCGCGGGCAAAGACCACGCGGGCTCCCGTTGGGGAGGAGTCGGTCGTGGCCCCTCCTGGATACCATCCGGGACGTCCCAGCGACCAGACCGTCCCGCTCTCTTCGGTCCACCAAACCCCCTTCCCCACGGCTTCCTGGATCTCTCCGGACAGTGCCTCGGAGCCCTGGAACACACCGGCATGCCTGTCTCCCGCCAAGGCTTCGCGAAGCCCTCTCCCCACTGGATGCCGGCTGTCATGGACCAATCCCCCAAGAATCTGGCGCTCCCGGGGGGACAGGGCCGTCAGTTGCCCCCGATCCTCAAGCACTGGTGCCTCCCGGGTGAGGGTTCCGGTTTTGTCGAAAACCAACCGTCGCACTGCTCCCAGGCGCTGCCAGAGCGATCCCTCTCTAACAAAGAGTCCCCGGCGTCGCAAGGAGGCCAGAACAACCTCTTCAACAAAAGGAAGGGCCACACCGAGAGCACAAGGACAAGACACCACGAGCACCGACACCGCCACCTGGAGGGCAGGGCCGAAGCCTGCGAAGATTTGCCACCAGACATAGCCGCCCAGAGCGGTCAGGACCACGGTGGCGAGGTAGGCCTTGAGAAAGCCCTGCATGGGTGACCGGGACTCGGGCGTGGTCCGGGGAGCACTGAGAAGCCGGGCCAACAGAGACTCCGCGTGCCGCTCGAGAGCCCTCAATCGCAAAGGATGCCGGGCCACATTGGCCGCGCCGCCGGGAATCTCGGCCCCAGCCGCATAAACCTTTGGCTCTGCCTCGCCATTGATCCACTCCAGACTTAGTTCCGCAACCGGACTTTCGACCACCGCGCGCACCGGGCTGCGGTCACCTGGCGGAAGTTGGAAGATCTCTCCGGACTCGAGATCCTCGGGGCGCTTGCCGGCCAACCCGGAGGAAGTGACCACCAACACGTCAGGAAGGCGCAATCCCCCGTCTCCCAGCCAACGACGATTCCGCTCCACGGCGGCTTCCTGAAGCCAACGCCCGACCAACATAAGAAATGGGAAGAGGGCGACAAAATCGAAATAGAGCAGTCCTTCCAGGCCAAGAAGCCAACCCGCCAAAGAACCGATCCAAGCACCGAGCAGCCCGAGCGAAATCGGCAAATCCATGTGAATGATTCCCAGCCGGGAAGCCCGCCAAGCCCTGGGAAAAAAATAGCCGCCACCCGCGGCCAAAGCCAACGTCGCCGAAACGGCGGCAATCATTTGGAACAGTCCGGCAAAGGCAAAGCCGGACTCCATGCCCAGGTATCGAGGCAAGCTGAAAGCCATGGCGTTCATGGCCAATGCTCCGCACACCCCAATCCGGGTCAGGAGATCCCGCTGGGAAGAAGTGGCGCTCCCGACCGCGCCGGAGACCGCGCCGGACGGCTCCAGTTCGTAGCCAAAGCGCTGGAGATCAGCCCCGTAGGCCGCCACGTCACAGCGCCCGGCTTCCCACCACAGCGTGATGCACGATTGCTGGACATCGGCGACCGCTTTGAGCGCTCCAGGGCGGTCCTTGGTAAAGACCCTTTCAACCAGCCAGAGACAGGCCGCACAGGAGAGGCCCCTCAGACCAACGGTGGTTTTGGCCACGCCCGACTCGTCAGCCTGCTGCTCAGCATTCTTGCCGGCCTCGGTCAGCCAGCCAAAATCCCTTGCCTGGAAGGCGATCCCCTGAACCGGGCGGAGTGTGTTACCGGAGCGCAAATCGTAGAAGCGATTCCACCCTTCCCGATTCAGCAAATCATGGACAAATTCACATCCGGAACAGCAAAAGCCTCCGGGCACTGCTCCCACGCGCGGTTTGACGATGTAGAGTGTGCCACAATGTTGGCAGGGGGCGCGCGTTTCACCGGTTGCTACACGGGTCCCCTCCTCATCAGTCCCAGACATCTGTTCCCGGTCCTTTTTGGCCACCATCATTCCTCGGAAAATACGCCGATTGTCCCCCCCAGGATGCCTTGGACGACATAAAGACGCCATTGGATCCTGTTGCCACAAGGTAATCCTTCGGTTAGTTTTTTACCCATGAATCTGAACCGAACGATCAAAATAACTCTCCTTGCCTTCTTTCTTGGTGCCGGCACGAACGTCGGACTCGGGGATGAGGGCAAAGCCAAGGTGCAACATCTCACCGGAAAGGAGTCGGTCAACCTGGTCAATTCTGAAGCCAAGCTGATCGTGGTGGATGTCCGGACTCCGGAGGAATTCGATGAAGGGCACATCAAAGGTGCCCAGAACATTGATTTCAACGGGATTGATTTCCCCGGAAAACTTGCCAAAATCGACCGGGAGGCTCCCATCCTGGTTCACTGTCGCAGCGGTCGCCGGAGTCAGGCCTCACTGAAAACCTTCGAGAGTCTCGGCTTCAAAAATGTGAACCACCTCGACGGTGGCATCCAAGCGTGGGCGGAAGCAGGCGGTGCTTTGGAGCGCTGAATGTTCAGCCACCCACCTTCCCCTCAAAAAAAAAAACGCCATCCAGGGTCTCCGGATGGCGTTTGGATTAAACAGTTTTCTCTGCGGATCAGGTAGTGGGCACTTCCTGAATCGTCTTGAGAATACGGCTCGCGATCTGGTAGGGATCGCCCTGGCTGTTCGGACGACGATCTTCCAAGTAACCTTTGTAACCGTTGTTGACAAAGCTGTGAGGGATCCGGACGGACGAACCGCGGTCGGCGACACCGTAGCTGAATTTGTCGATCGACTGGGTCTCGTGAAGACCGGTCAGACGAAGGTGGTTGTCAGGACCATAAACCGCCACGTGCTCGTTCATGTTCTTCTGGAAAGCAGCCATGAGCTTCTCGAAGTAATCCTTGCCCCCGACTTCGCGCATATAATCCGTGGAAAAATTGGCATGCATCCCGGAACCGTTCCAGTCACCCCGGATGGGCTTGCAATGGAACTCGATGTCGATGCCATACTTTTCGCAAAGACGAATCAGGATGTAGCGGGCAACCCACATTTCGTCAGCGGCCTTCTTGGAGCCTTTGCCAAAAATCTGGAATTCCCACTGGCCTTTGGCCACTTCGGCGTTGATGCCTTCATGGTTGATGCCGGCATCGAGACAGAGGTCAAGGTGCTCCTCGACAATCTGACGGGCGACATCTCCGACGTTTTTATAGCCCACACCGGTGTAGTAGGGACCTTGTGGGGCCGGGAACCCGTCCTCCGGGAAACCAAGCGGCCGGCCGTCCTGATAAAAGAAGTATTCCTGCTCGAACCCAAACCAAGCGCCCGGATCATCCAGGATGGTGGCACGGCTGTTGGAAGGATGCGGAGTGACTCCGTCCGGCATCATGACTTCACACATCACGAGCACCCCGTTCCGACGGGTGGTGTCGGGATAGCAGGCTACCGGCTTCAGCATACAGTCGGAACTGCGGCCTTCGGCCTGCTGGGTGGAACTTCCATCGAAGCCCCACATGGGAAGCTCCTCCAGTTTTGGCATTGCGGAATATTCCTTGATCTGCGTTTTGCTGCGCAGGTTTGGCACGGGCGTGTAGCCGTCCAGCCAGATGTATTCGAGTTTGTATTTGGCCATGGTAGGGTTGTTCAACTGGTTTTTTTCTGAATCATTCCCGGGCGTCGGCTGCACCTTGGGGGAGTCAGCCTCCTCGCAACACGGGACACCGGGAGAAAGAGCATGTTTCATGCCAGATGCCAATTACTAAAAGTATTTCGAGCGCTTCTTTTGCAAAAAAACAAAGCAATTCCGTTCTTGCGCGGCTGCCTCCCGAGGGTTTCTCTCAAACCAACCATGAAAAAAGAGAAGGACACCGTGCGCTCCACCGTGCGACTGGGCTACGACGGACGGGTGCACAAGACTTTCCGCGGGACCCACGCCAAAGAACGCTTTGAAAACGAAATCAGGGTGTTGAAACATCTCGAAACCCGGAATTGTCCCTTTGTTCCCAGGGTGGTCGAATTTGATCCGGAAAAACTCTATCTGGTGACCACCAATTGCGGGCAGCGAGTGGAGCATCTGACCGAGGGACGGATGGAGGAACTTTTTCAAGAGCTGGAAAGCTATGGAGTCCGTCACGATGATCCGTTCCTGCGGAATGTGACCTACAGCCAACAAATGGGGCGGTTTTGCCTGATTGATTTTGAACTGGCAACCATCCTTGACAAGGTGGAACCGTAAAGGCTCTCTTACCTCCCCACCATGCCAGACGAGTCTGCCCTGCCTCTCAGTTTTTCCGGCGCTCCCAGCAACAGCAATGCGACCCAGGCGCGGGTCCATTGGTCCGGAATGACCCACCCCGGACGGGTTCGCTCCAACAATGAGGACGTGTTCCTCGCGCTGTCCTTCGACGCGCGCGAAGTGAGGTTTCTCGGCAAGTCGGGAACGGCCACACTCGAGGATCAGGATTACATTTTCGCGGTTTCCGATGGGATGGGCGGGGCACGTTCAGGAGAGTTCGCGAGCCGGATCACCGTGGACAAGATCACCCGGCTGCTGCCCCAGAGTTTCCATCTCGCCAACCTGAATCTTGACGCCGGAATGGGTGACGTGCTTGCCGAACTGGTCCACCGGATTCATGCGGAGCTGCTTTCCCTGGGGCAGTCCTATGAAGAATGCGAAGGCATGGGAGCCACCCTGACCCTTGCGGTGGTGACTCCCCAGCGCCTCCACTACGCCCATCTGGGCGACAGCCGCCTCTACTATCTTCCGGCCACGGGAGAATCCCTGCAACAAATCACCCACGACCACAGCTACGTTGGCTGGCTGCGCCGCCAGGGGCAGCTCAACGAGCGGGAGGCAAGAAATCATCCCCGCAAGAATGTCCTGAACCAAGCCATGGGTGCGGGCCACCAGATCATCGATCCCCACATCGGGGCCATCCGGTATGAGACAGGGGACCGTTTCCTCCTCTGCACCGATGGGATCATGGACGGCCTATGGGACCAGACCCTGGAAAGCCTCCTTCGCTCCCCCGATTCGGCCCAGGCGGCTTGGTCCCCCGCCCAGCGGATCGTGGAGCGTGCCGTGGCGGAATCCGGCCGGGACAACTGCACGGCCGTGGTGTTCGAAATCGGCGGTCCAACAACCCCAGACCGTTAGGTCCCCTTCTCGTCACAACGGATCCAAGGAAAAGGGGGATGGCGGATGCGACACCCCAAAATCACGCAGAAAATCCTGATATTCCTGCTGACCGGAAACGCAGGCTCCAAGGTCATTCAACAGACCATCCGCGATGCCGTAGATCCAGCCGTGAACGGTGAGTTCGCTCCCCTGGCGCCAGGCATGGTCCACGATGGCACTGGAGCACACATGGTGCACCTGGGTCAGGACATTGAGCTCGGCGAGGCGGTCCAGCCGGGCGGATTCGACATCCAGGCCATCCAATTCATGCCGATGACGGGCCGCAATCTCGCGCACATGACGGAGCCAGTTGTCAGCCAGCCCGTAGGAACCTTCATGGGGGAACAGCGCGTTTTTCACCCCACTGCATCCATAATGGCCACAGACGATGATGTGACGCACCTTGAGCACCCGCACGGCAAATTCGATGACCGAGAGGCAGTTGAGATCGGAGTATACCACCACGTTGGCGATGTTCCGGTGAACAAAAAGTTCCCCGGGAGCCAGATCCACAATTTCATTCGCGGGAACCCGGCTGTCGGAACACCCGATCCAAAGATACTCAGGGCGCTGCTGGTTGGCCAGCTTACGGAAATATTCGGGTTCCCGGGCAAGGATGTCCGCGGCCCACTTTTTGTTGTTGGAGAACAAGGAGGAGAGATTTTTCATCATCTATCAAATTTCAAAAGGGAACATCTTTCCATGACCTGTTCGCCCAAGGAGCACACTCCGCTCCCAGTCGCTGATCCTGCCATGCATGAAATTCGCCGTGTTTGCAAGCTTAGAGTCCTAAACGGACCTCCGATCTTTCCCGGGCGTCGCAGTCACCCGGTTCGGACAAACATGGCTTGAAATACCCTTCGGCTGCCATTAATGGTGTCACCTGTGGTCCGATGGTCACCCATCGGATGTGTCTCCTTCCAAGGACTGAGCACTCTGCCACACCCACGGCTTTCCTTCATGGTCCACGCGCTGAAAAATCTGATGCTGTGCCTCGCCCTTACCGCGCTGGGATTCCAGCAGGTTTGGGGAGTCCCCGGAGGCTACCTCTGCGGATGCACCGGAGAATTGTCTCATGCCAGTGAATGCAGTGACGCAATCTGCCATCCCACTGAGGCCCCCCACCATTGTGCCGCTGTGCGCAGTGAGGCGCCTGGTGAATCCAGTCACCACCGGCATCTCGAACTCCGGGAATCGTTGATCTTGCGAAACATTTCCTCGGCCAGCTCCCTTCCTCCGGTTGTTTGGCGAGCGGTCCCCTCCCCTTTCCCCTCCTCCATCAAGCCCCTGAAGCACTCCCCTGTTAGAGTGAGTGTCCCGCGGGATTTTCAGGCGAGAGGAAGCCCCTCCACCGACATTGCGGTGGAGAGATCCGTGGTCAGGTTGATTTGAGTTCGCGGCAGAGCCGGTTCCAGCCCCCTTCGTGGAGGTTGCCGATTCGTCTCCTCTTTTGGCGCTGCCTTGCGCAGGCGCCATTCCGTCCCCGCTCCCGTTCTCATTCCATCCTTTCCCATGCTCTCCCGACACTCCTTCGCTCTGGCGGTGATGTCCCTGCCCCTTCTCTCCGTCCATGTGGCGGCTGAGGAGGAGAAGGCTTCGACCCGCAACGCCAATACCATCGTCCTTGATGAAGCCGGCGTCCGCAATCTCCGCATCGAAACGGTGGAAGCGGAAGAATCGGACTTCGAAGAAACCGTGTTCGCGCTCGGCCGGATCGAAATTCTCCCGGGAAGCAAAGGCATTGTGAGCAGCCGGATCGCTGGACGGGCTTACTCGGTGCTGGCGCTGCCGGACCAGGAGGTCGATGAGGGTGAGGAACTCCTCTGGGTGGAAAGCCGGCAACCGGGCAATCCTCCCCCGACGATCATGCTGGCGGCCCCCATTTCGGGTCTCGTGACCAGGGTCGATATTGCCGTCGGACAACCCATTGAGCCCCACCTTGCCCTGATCGAAATCGCCGACCTCGCGGTCGTGGAGGCCTCCGCGCGGGTCCCGGAACATCTCGCCGGCAGACTGGCGAGAGATCAGACGGCTCACATTCGTCTGCCAGGATTTCCAGACCGTGTCTTCGAAGCCAAGCTGGCCCATCTCGGAGCCTACGTCGACGAGACGAGCGGCACCGTGGAAGCCTCCTTTCATGTGCCCAATCCCGACAAGGAGTTGCGACCGGGAATGAGAGCGGAGTTTAACATTGTGGTCAGTCATCGCGAGGGAGTGACCAGTGTGCCACGATCCGCAATTCTCGGCGGCCCTTCCCAACGGTTTGTCTATGTGAAGGATTTCGATTTGCCCAACGCGTTTGTGAAATCCCCCGTGGTCGTCGGCGAAATGAACGACCGCTTTGCGGAGATCATCAGCGGATTGCTCCCGGCGGATGAAGTCGTGACCAAAGGGGCTTACTCCCTCTCGTTTGCCGGAGCCGGCAGCATCTCCCTCAAGGAGGCTCTCGATGCCGCCCACGGTCATGAGCATGCCGCTGACGGCTCGGAATTGACACCGGAGAAAAAATCCTCCCTGGAAGCCGCGCGGAAAGAGGAGGCCGGAGGTCACGAGCACTCTCATGGCGGAGACCATGAGAGTGAGGGCGTGAGTCCACTCTGGAGAATCGCCACCCTTATCCTCGGCCTGCTCCTGCTGGTGTCCGGCTGGATGAACAAACGGCGGATGCCGGAGGAGGAGCCCCCCGCCCCGAAGAACGACAGCCGGAAGGAGGCCGTCTAAGCATGCTGGGTAACCTGATCAATTGGTCACTGGCCAACCGGGCGTTCATTCTTGGATTGGCGGCGATTCTGCTGGCGTTGGGTCTCCGCACCGCGACCCAGCTTCCGGTCGAGGTGTTGCCGGACCTGACCAAACCGACCGTCATCATTCTCACCGAATCGCCCGGTCTCGCCCCGGAGGAAGTCGAAATGAGAGTCACCCAGCCCATCGAGAGCGCTCTCATGGGCGTCGCCGGACTGACCCGGTTGCGGTCCAACTCCGATGTCGCGCTATCCCTGGTGTATGCTGAATTTAACTGGGACACGGACATCTACCGGGCCCGCATGCTGGTGCAGGAAAGACTGCAAAGCACCCGCGGACAATTGCCGGAGGGCGTCGAACCTTTCCTCACCCCGGTCGCTTCCTTGATGGGCGAAATCCTGTTGGTGGGGGTCCGCTGCACCATCCCGGAGGGCGAGGCAGGTCACCTGCCCGCTCCCGATGTGCGAACCCTTGCCGATTGGACCATCAAGCGACGGTTGCACAACATTTCCGGCATCGCGGAAATTCTCAACATGGGAGGAGGCGTCAAACAGATTGAAATCCAACCGGATCCCTGGCGGATGCAGGCCCATGGCGTCAGTCTCAGTGAACTGGAAGAAGCCGCCCGTGAGTCGGCCAGCACCACGACCGGCGGATTCATCAGCACCGGCCCCACGGAAATCATGGTCAGAAACCTGGCCATGACTGTGGATTTGAAAGACATCGCCCAAACGGTCATCAAACAGGTCAATGACCGCACAGTCTCCATCGGTGATGTCGCCCATGTCGCCTGGGGAATTGAGCCCATGCGCGGCGACGCCACGGTGAGTCTCCGTCCTGAAAAAAAGCCCACTTACGGAGTCATCATGTCCATCACCAAGGCGCCCGGATTTGACACGCGGGAACTAACCGCCCGGGTCCGAAAAGCGCTCGATGAGTTGCAGTCCAGCTATCCTGCGGGCATCGAAACCACCCTGCTCTTCCAACAAAAAGACTTCATCGACCATGGCATTGGCAATCTCACCGAAGCCATCCGCGACGGAGCCATCATGGTCACCATCGTGTTGTTTCTTTTCCTGCAGAATCTCCGCACCACTTTCATCACTCTGCTCGCCATGCCGCTTTCCTTTGCGATCACCATGCTGGTGTTCCAGGGATTCGGCATCAGCGTGAATTCCATGACGCTGGGAGGCCTCGCCGTGGCCATCGGCATGGTCGTGGATGACGCCATCGTCGATGTGGAGAACGTTTTCCGCAGGCTTAGGGAGTGGGAAACCGCCAAGCAGGGAAGCAGCTCGGAAGCCCCCACCTCTACCCGTATCCAGGTCATCGCCCAAGCCTCCGGCGAAGTCCGCAATTCCATTTTCTATGCCACGCTGCTAATCATCCTGGTGTTTCTCCCCCTGCTGGGTCTGACGGGCCTGGAAGGCAAACTGTTCGCTCCCATCGCCATCGCCACGATCATCTCTATGGTCGCGTCTTTCGTGGTTTCGTTGACCGTCATTCCGGTGCTTTGCTCTCTGCTGCTTCGGCCGAAGGCGGGCCAGGAACACCGGGATGGCATCATGACCCGCGGTTTGAAATGGCTGCTGGCGCAGACCTTGCTCCGCTTCGGCCTCAATCAACCCCTGATTCTGGTCGGCGGGGTTGCCCTGCTCGTCGCGGGCGCCTTCTCGCTTTACCCGCGCATGAACCAGGACTTCCTCCCCAAGTTCGAGGAGGAGACCGCTTTGGTCGCGGTCACGGCTGCGCCGGGGACCTCGTTGGATGAAATGAACCGTATTTCCGACGTGATCGAGGAACAGATCCTCTCCGTGCCGGAGGTGCAGAAAGTCGGCCGGCGTCTTGGCAGGGCGGAACGAGGCGACCACGTCGTGCCGGTCTCCACGGCCGAGTTTGACGTGGATTTCCGGGAACCCGAGGGACACCCCGCCACCGCCGCGAGAGAGCGAAAGGACATCCTGGAGGACATCTCGAAACGGGTCCGGACGATTCCGGGGATTTTCGCGGTGGTCGGAGGTCCGCTGGCGGACCGCATTGGACACATGATGAGCGGGGTCTCGGCTCCGGTTGCGGTCAAGATTTTCGGGCCGGATCTTGACCTCTTGCGCCAGATCGGATTGGAGATTCAAACCATCGCCAAAACCATTCCGGGCTTTGAAGACTGCAAGCTGGATCAGACTTCCAGCATACCGCAACTCCGCATCGAAGCCGATCGTGACCGGGCCCAAGCGTATGGCATTGCCCCCGGCCATCTCAATGAACAGCTCTCCTCCCTGATCGGGGGGAAATCTGTCGCGGAACTGCGCGAGGAGCAGCGCACGGTGAACCTCGTGTTGCGTCTGCCCGAGAATTTGCGCGATGCCCCGGACCGCATCGGACAGATTCCGATCGAGACATCTTCCGGCCAGCGCATTCCGCTGTCCCTCGTCGCCGGAGTGCGGGAAGCCCGGGGCCCAAATGTGATCTTCCGCGAAAACAGCCAGCGGCGTTTTGCGCTGGCCATCAAACCAACGGTGCGGGATGTGTCCAATCTGGTGATCCGGCTTCAGGAAGACGTCGCGGCACAGGTCGTTTTGCCGGAAGGCTATTTCGTGACCTTCGAAGGAGAATTCCAAGCGCAACGCGAAGCCACCCGGCGAATTGTGTTTTTCTCGGCCTTGGTCTTGGTCGTCATCGCCTTTCTCCTCTATGGCTACTTCCGGACCCCGTTTTTCGCGTTTCAGGTGCTCTGCGACATCCCGCTCGCACTGGTTGGCGGGTTGGTTTTTACCTATCTCAAGCTGAACAACATCAGCATCGCCACCTTGGTGGGTTTCATCGCCGTGGCGGGAGTGGCCGCCCGCAACAGCATCATGCTCCTCAGTCATTATCTCCATTTGATGCGCCATGAAGGGGAAGGATTCACCAAGCAGATGATCCTCCGGGGAACCCAGGAACGTCTCGTGCCGGTGCTCATGACGGCTCTCTCGGCGGGCATCGGCCTGGTTCCCCTGGTGCTGGCGGCAGGCCAACCGGGCAAGGAGATCCTCCACCCAGTGGCAGTGGTCATTGTCGGAGGACTGGTCACCAGCACGCTGCTGGGGCTCGGGGTCACCCCCACAGTCTTTTACACTTTCGGCCGCCGTGCCGCCGCCCGGTCCATCGCGCTTGGCTCCCCGGCATCCCAATGATCACCCTGAATTTCCGTGTTCCCGTTCCCGTCCAAAGGAAAGGCCACGGAACCATCAAACAAACCCCCACGACCAACCAGCCATGAAACTGACCGCACTACTCTTCACCCTCCTCGGCATCGCCACCCTTTCCTCTGCGGAGGAAAAGCACAACCATGATCACGCGGCCAAAGCGGGCCCCACCGGAGGACGCCTCATCACAGCGGTCGAACCGCACGTTGAATTTTTCGTGACCAAAGCGAAGAAGGTGGAAATCCGCTTCGTGGATGACGACAACAAAGTGGTGCTTCCCGTCGATCAAACCGTCAAAGTCACTCTCGGAGATCGCTCCAAGCCAACCAAGCTGACGTTCACGAAGGACGGCGACAAACTGGTTTCGGACCAGACGGTGCCAGAAGGCAATGAGCATCCCACCGTGGTCCAAATCAAAACCGACGCCAAAGCCAAAAGCATCACGGAAAAGTTCAACCTGAACCTCAGCAAATGCCCCACTTGTGAATTTGCCGAGTATGCCTGCATCTGCGAGCACGGTGAAGAGGAGAAAAACTGACTCCCTTTACCGGCTGCGCTTGCGGACCGAAATTCACCCGTCAGGATGCTCCAACACGAGTGTCCTGTCGGGACTGATGACCCGGTAGTGAATCCCGGCCCAGCGGATGGTCCGCGCTGCCAGAGCGGACCAGACAAAGAGGGAGTGCACTGCCATGAAGAAAGGTGTCCCCAAATGTTCCATCCACCGCGTCATGCGGAGGCGGTCCACCACGAGGGGCGGGAACAGAGCCCGGATCACCTTCCACCGTGCCAGAGCCCGGAGCTGATCACACCCCAGGACGAATCCCATCGCAATTGCCGCCCCCCGGTTTCCGTGCCAGGACGCCCAGAGAGCGGTCAGGAAACCCACTGTGTATAGGGTGGTGGCGATCAGGGCGACTTTGAAAAAGAACGGCGCATAGTGCCTCACGATATAATACTGGCGTCGGCCGAATTCCAACGCCATCCTCCAGGAATAGTCGGTGTCGCTGGGAACGATGAGGCTCCGCAGACAGGCGATCCGCCGCCCGGAACGCCGGATGCATTTTCCGAGACGCAGATCATCCGTCAAACTTCCCTCCAACAGTGAAGGCACCGCGAGCGCATCGAAATCCTCCCTCGCGAGGGCCATGGATCCACCCCAAAGATTGTTCCAAGCTTCGCGCCCTCCAAGAGTGGCCACGCCCGCGTTGATGACACTGACCACGAGATTGGGGAGTGTCGCGCGGACCGGCACGAGCCAGCGGTAGGCTGTCGAGACCGGATGAGTCCCCAAATTCAATGGAGCCGTGAGGCGGGCCAACCAGTCCGGACCACACTGCATGTCCGCGTCCCCGAAAACTACCCGGCGATCCTCAGGCTCCAGCTCTTTGAGCGCCTCAATCTGGTTGTGGACCTTTTGGCCCCCTCCAAAGGTCGGTCCGGCATAGATGAACTTCACCCCGCGCAATCCGGGGGAAAGCGTTTCCTTAGCTCTTCCGGGACCTCCGGGATGCCAGCCCCTGTCTCCAGGGGTCATGCCGAGAGCGTCCTCCAGCCAGGGCGCTACGGTCTCCCGTTCATTCTCCATGGTGACTAGAATCCGGTAATCCGCGTAACGTTGGTTCAACAGGATCCGGAAAAAGGCCGGGCCTTTCACTGGATCGAGCTTTTTCACCGGGATCACGACCACCGCGCGCTGCTGCCGGCCGGGATCCGCCCCCTCCCGCAAGAGTGCTTCCTGGGCGCGCATTTCCGGAAGAAATTGGCGGACGTTGCACCAAGTCAGGAGCGCCAAGAGCCCCCAACACAACCACAGAATCAGGAAAAATAATTCGATCATTCAGCTTTCCCCATTACAATGCTGGCTTCGTCCACCTGCAAGCGGCATGTGGATGGTAAATGCGTGCCTCAGTCCGCGCCACTGCCCGTCCTGCAATGCCCGTCATAGAAGCCAAAAACCTTCGCAAAGCCTACCATCTCGGTGACACCGAGGTCGCCGCGCTTCGGGGCGTGGACGTTGCGATTCATGAGCATGAATTTGTGGCCGTCTGGGGCCCCTCCGGCTCGGGTAAAACCACTTTGTGCAACATTCTCGGTCTCCTCGATTCCCCCAGCGAAGGTCAGGTGATCCTGAAGGGTAACCCCGCGGAGAACCTCGATGACGCGGCCAAAAGCACGCTTCGCAACCAAAGCATCGGGTTTGTCTTTCAGAGCTTCAATCTCATCCCTGTCCTCACCGCATTGGAAAATGTCATGCTGCCGCTGCAACTCCGGGGCACGCCCAAGTCAGAGGCCCGTAAAAAAGCCCTCGCCCTGCTCCATGAGGTCGATCTGGGCAACCACACGTCCCATCGCCCCCAAAAGCTTTCCGGTGGCCAGCAACAGCGGGTCGCGGTCGCCCGGGCCCTTGTCACGGATCCGGCCATCATCATCGCCGACGAGCCGACCGCCAATCTGGACACCGAGAATGCCCACCGGATCATTGATCTGATGCGGCGCATCAACCGCTCCTGCGGGGCCGCGTTTATTTTCTCCACCCACGACAGCCGACTGCTGGACCGTGTCGACCGTCGCATCCAGCTCCGGGACGGAGAAATCATCGAGGACATCCGAGTCGCCGCACCAGCCGTCTGAAAAGTCGAGTCCCCGCCCCGCCGACGCATGAACTGGTTAGATCTCGCCTCCCGAAACCTGCTCCGCAATGCCGGACGCAGTGTCACCACCATGGCGGCCGTGACGCTCGGCTATGCCGCCGTGAACATCTTCGGGGGCTTCGCGGCCTACATGTTCCTCAGCATCCGGGACGCCTATATCCACAACCAGACCAATGGCCACGTCCAACTCTGGAAGGAAGGCTACAAGGACCATGGAGGATCCAATCCCAGCCAATACCTCATCCCGCCGGAATTGCAGCAACGGGTCCAGGATTTCGCCGCCAAAGACCCCCGGGTCGTCCTGGCCGCCGGCACGCTGGAGATCAGCGGCTCGATCGATGTCGACGGGGTGCCGACCTTTTTCATCGGACAGTCGATGAAGCCCTCCGACAGGGAACGCATCGACAGCGCCAGTTCCCAAAGCGACCACAAACCCGGCTATGAGGGCGACCGAATCACGGATGAGACTCCCGAAGGCATCGGGATCACCGAAGGCATGGCGCGCAACCTCCATCTGGAGAAAGGGTCCGGGGTGCTGCTGATGGCCCCCACCATCGAGAACCAGATGAACGCCGTCGACGCGACCGTTTTCCAGGTCATCGACATGCCGGCGGAGGCGCTCAACAACCGGTTTCTATACCTGCCGCTGGCCTTGGCGCAGAAACTCTACGAAACCGGGGGCGTCACCACGATGCGGCTGCTGCTGAAGGATCTGAAAGACAGCGAAGCCGTGGTGGCGGATCTGAAGAAGGAACTCGATGGCGAGGGATTGGACATCCTCACCTGGGACCAGGCATCCCCGCTCTATCACCGCACCAAAAGCATGTTCGACATCATCTTCGGCATGGTCTTCTGCATCATTATCACCATTGTGTCGATGAGCGTTCTCAACACCATCGGAATGGCCGTCATCGAGCGCACCCGGGAAATTGGCACCCTGCGGGCCCTGGGCTTGAAACGCCCGGGAGTCATTGGCCTGTTCGCTCTCGAAAGCGGGCTCCTCGGCTTCATCGGGGCCACTCTGGGATTGATCATCACCGTCGGATTCTCCATGATGATTGCCTCCATCGAGCCGAAATGGGAACCCCCGATGATCGCCCGCGCGGTGGTCTGGGAAATCCGGCTCGTTCCCGCTTACCTTCTCGGCAGCTTTGTTGTTCTGGTCCTGCTCACTTTCGCCGCCGCCATCCTTCCGGCCCGTCGGGCGGCCTGTGCCGGCATCGTCGATTCCCTGGGGCACAGCTAGTGTCCACCTATGGGGAACACGTGAAAGACCACCATGGCCGCTGAAACCCATCACGCTTCGGTCGATCTTGGGCGGCGCAACGGTTCCCTGTTTGTCTGGTTCCGCATTTTCTTCAATTGCCGGTTCTACTATCCGGTCTACGCGGTCATGTTTCTTGATTTCGGGCTGACCTCCGAACAGTTTGCCTGGCTGAACACGGCATGGGCCGCCGCCATTGTGCTGCTGGAGGTACCCTCGGGCGCCTTGGCGGACCATTTTGGACGCCGCCCCCTCGTCCTCGCAGCCTCGTTTCTGATGCTGGTTGAAATGCTCGTGCTACTGGCCGTTCCGGCGGTGAATGCCTTGGACCCACAATGGCAGCAACAACCAGGCGCCTTGAACCGTAGCTTGGCGCTGTTGTTCGGTGTGTTTCTCGTGAACCGGATCGTCAGCGGCGCGGCCGAAGCCGCCGCGAGCGGGGCCGATGAAGCCCTCGCCTATGATTCCTTCCCCCCCACAGAACGGCAGGAAGCCTGGACGGCTCTGACCGTGCGACTGATGCATTGGCAGTCAGTCGCCTTCATTTTCGTCACCCTCTCAGGGGCGGCCATGTATGACCCCGAAGTCTTCAACCGGGTGGCGGACTGGTTCCACAGCAACGCCACGTTCACCAAAGCCACGACGCTCAAATTGCCGATACTGGGGACACTCGTGATGAGTCTGGGAGCCATCATCTGTGCTCTGGCGATGCGTGAACCCGGGCCAGCGCCGGAAGCGGAGCTCACTTTCAAAGAATCCCTCCGCCGTAGCCACCGGTCCATCCTTTCCGCGGCCCGCTGGATTCCGACGGCTCCGGCAGCGTTCATGCTCCTGATCCTGGGGTTGTTTTTCGACAGCATCATCCGCCTTTACTACACGGTCGGATCTCTGTATCTCACTCTGTTGGGGTTCGCCGAACGCCACTTCGGCCTGGTCAGCGTCGCGGGATCTTTGGCCGGCATGTTTGCCGCCTGGCTGGGCAGCCGACTCATGCGCCACCGGTCACCCGGCTTCAATTTCCATTTCATCGCGGTGCTGGTTTTCATCGGGCTCTTCAGCCTCGCCCACCCCTGGCACATTTATGGTGTGGTCTTCCTCCTGCCCCTTTGGCTGTCGATGAGACTTCTCCATTTCTTTCTGTCCAATTACTTGAACCGCGTCACCGACTCCGCCCACCGGGCCACCGTGCTTAGCTTCCGAGGCATGTCGATGAATCTCTTTTATGGCGCGGTCACCGTGCTTTACGGAATCCAGACCCATTATCTGGAAAAACGCTCGGGTCTGGACGAATCCACCTCGCCGGGAATCAGCGGAGCCGGGGAGAAGATTTTCGGCGAAGCGGTCTCCTGGTGGTGGATCTACTTTGTGGCGGGTTTCCTCGTCCTGACCGGTTACCGGCGCTGGCGTTACGGTCGGGGAATGACCGCTCTTATTGCCGAAGGCGAGTCAGCCGTAAACAGAAACTGATTCCAGAATCGCGACCAAGGAGCGCCGCATCCGGTTCAACTCGCTGACCGGAAGCATCAGACCGGGATCCAAACCTCCCACGTCTAGCGATCCCAGCGTGTACGGGGTGCCGCCGAGGCGGCCGAGTTGCTGCTCGAGAAATTCTGCCGTGAGGGGTCGCTTTTCCGCCTTCCCCAAGGCCATCGTTGACGTCACCTGTCCGCCCGAAACCGCATCCTCCAGTATTAGCAGTTCCCCTTCCCGGCCGGACACGCGCCACTGCAGGGGTTGCTTCACTTCCTCGACCCGGATTCGGGCCCAGGTGGACTGCAGCGAGCGATTCAGGGCCGGATCCGATGTTTTCCAAACTCGGTCCCCTTCGCGGATGCCCTCCCAGTTGATGCGACCGTGCTGGAATCCCAACCAGGTAAGCCCTTCGGCATACCACACTTCGTAGAGACTGCCGCCCTGCTCGAGTTCGGTGTCCCCTCCCGTGTCAAAAACCACGCCATCCCCCGGTTTCAGCGGCACTTCGCAGCGCAGTCCGACACAGCCACCCGCCATTGCCTCGACCGTGCCGATGAAGGCCCCCCGTTTTTTGCCGTAACGCGCGGTCACCACCGAAGGATGATTGGTCCCGCGCAACCAGCCACTGCTGAGTCCTCGGGAAAAGGTCATTTCCAGCGTGTAAATATCCTCGGCATCCACCGCGGCAGCGGCCTCTCCACGAAGTTCCGCCCAAGCGGCATCGATCGCCTTCCGGTAAACGGCGGTGACTCCCGCCACATACTCCGGAGACTTGAGTCGGCCCTCGATTTTCAAGGTCGCGATGCCAGCCCGAATCAGCCCGGGCACTTCCGCGTGCCCCGCAAGATCATGTGGCGAGAGCAGATACCGCCGGTCCCCCAGGTCCCGGACCTCCCCGTTGACGATCATGGTGTAGGGCATCCGGCAGGCCTGGGCGCACTCCCCTCGGTTGGCGCTGCGCTGCCCCAGGGACTCACTCGTCAGGCATTGGCCGGAGTAAGCGACGCAGAGGGCTCCGTGAACAAACACCTCCAGCGGGGTGCTGCCTTCATCGGTGGCATGGAACCGTTCCATTTCGCGCAGGGACAACTCGCGCGCCAGCACCGCGCAATCCAAGGGGACCACGCTCTCCACGAACGCCAGAGCCTCCGGGGAAGTGATCGTCATCTGGGTCGAAGCATGCACCGCCAAAGTGGGCGAAACCCGCCGAGCCAGCCAAGCCAGACCAAGATCCTGCACGATCACCGCATCCACGCCGGACTGCTCCAGAGTGACCAGCATGGCGGCGGCATCCTGCAGCTCTCCCGTGAAAATGAGCGTGTTGAAGGTCACGTACCCCTTGACCCCGTGACTGTGGAGGAAGGCCATCAATTTGGGAAGATCCTCTGCCGTAAAATTCTCCGCCCGGAGCCGGGCATTGAACCGATCGAGTCCAAAATAAATGGCGTCCGCCCCATTCGCGACAGCGGCACGGGCACACTCCCAATCACCCGCCGGGGCCAGCAATTCCGGTTTGCGCCATGTCGGAGAGTCCGTCATGAAATCAGGCGTGGCCGGGCGCGGCGACTTTTCCCTCCAACACCTCACGGCGACGACGCTCGACGATGCCTCCGGCGATATCGAGGATCATTTCCTCAAGGAGGAGACGCAGGTGACTACCCGCGCGGTAGTCGGAGGGAGCGATGAATTTGATGCGGTCGGCGGGACCGGATAGTTGGTAGGCTTTGCGGAAGCTCGACCGGGTCTCATCCTCGGAATTGTAGACGGCGATGCCGTGGCCGCCGAACTTTTTCATCAGGGTGAAACAGGGCACATCGGTCGGTCCGTCGCCGACATAGATCATGTTGCGGAAAGGAATGGGACGCAACTCCTCGGGCATATGATCATTCACATCCTCATTGGGTTGCAGCATTCCCTTGTTGATGCGGAACAGATACTGGGTCTTGGCGGTATGACTGATGACCCGCTTCGGAAACGCAATCCGGCCCGACTCATCCTCGGCAAATTCACAGCCGAAGACCTCGCGGATGTGGGGTCGGAGCGCGCTCCCGTCAATCAAGGTCTTAATGCCCGAGGACACGATGTAATGTTCGATTCTGACCCCCATCGCCTGGTGCTCAGGGGACAGCACCGTGGCGAGTTCGTCGAACATTTCCGGGAGCCCCTTGTAAAAACGGAGCCCCACCCCGAGCTTCTGCAGATCGGCATTGGATGGCCGATCAAAGGCCAGGTAATCCAGCATCACCTTCAGGTAGGCCAACTCACTCTCGTAGCCGTCCCGGTCCACCAGTTCACGGCACCGCTTCCAAAATTCGGAGGCCTTGATGCCGAAGGTGGGGAAAATGACCTCGTCCTGCATGTAGGTCGGACTGAGGGTCTGATCATAGTCGTAAACAATGCCGATGATGTTTTGCGGGGCGCCCATGGGGAGAAAATGCAACGACGCATCTTCGCGGCAACCCTGGTGAAACGCAAGCGGGGGGAGTCGATTCCCTCGGCAGCGGAGATCCGCGCCGGGACCGGTGGTCTATCCGGTCTTGCCATCCCCGGGCGGCGGACGCAAGATGGTCGTGTTGGTCGCGCCCCCTTGTCTCTTTCTCAATCACCATGAACTCCCCCTCCCCCCAACTTCCATTTGGACCAGGAGAGGCCTCCCCGTCTCCGCCGGGAATGAGGTGGCGGATCGCCTCCGGCGTCAATTGGCTGTTCGGTCTGGGCTCCCTCCTGCTCGCCTTGGCGATCCTGGCGGTCATTCCGGTGTTGAATTTTCTCAGCCTCGGCTATCTGCTTGAAGCCAGCCGAAAGGTCAGCCTGGCAGGTCGGCTGCGTGATGGCTTCGTCGGCATTCGCAAAGCCTCGGTTCTGGGCAGGATCGCACTCGGCACCTGGGCCTGCTTGGTGCCATCGCGTTTCCTCGCAGGACTCTGGGAAGACGCCCTCCTCATCGATCCCTCGGGACATTCCGGACGATGGGCGCGCGCGGCCATGGTGGTGACGTTGGTTCTGGGATTGCTGCATCTCGCTTGGGCAGTGATCCGTGGAGCCCGGCTCCGCCATTTCCTCTGGCCGGCGCCGCTCCGATTCCTTGCCTGGATCCGGGAAACGGGAAAGTTCACCCGGTTGCGGGACACGACGCTGGATTATGTGGCCGGTCTGCGGTTGCCCTATTACTTCCTCCTGGGGTTGCAGGGCTTCCTCGGGGCCTTTCTCTGGATGGCGCTCCCGTTGGCCATCCTGATCGCCGCCTCCGGACTGCCCCCCAAGCCGGCCGGCGGACTTTCGCTCATTGGAGGCGGACTGCTCGCCCTGGTCATCATGCCATTGCCTTTCCTGCAAACCCATTTCGCCCGAGAAGGACGGTTCCGGGCCTTTTTTGAGTGGGGAGCGGTGCGCCACCGCTTCCGCCGGGCGCCGTTTGCCTTTTGGATCGCTCTGACGATGACCTTGGCTCTGGCCCTTCCTTTATACTTGTTTAAAGTGGAATTGACTCCGGAAGCCATCGCCTGGCTCCCCGGTCTGGTCTTCATCGTGCTTGGTTTTGTCGCGCGGCTTCTCGTGGGGTGGGCCTATGGACGATCCCTGCGCCGGGAAAAGCCGTCACCTTTCGTCTGGCGTTGGCTGAACCGGATTGCCTTGATCCCGATTCTGGCTGTCTATGTTTTTGTGGTCTATTTGACCCAGTACATCTCCTGGAACGGCGCCCGGGGACTGCTGGAGCAGCACGCCTTCCTCGTTCCGGCCCTCAAGTTCGAACTCCGCCGCTGATGACGCCCCGGACAGGGACCGGGGGATGCGGCGTGGGGTTTTTTGCGAATTTCGAATTTCGAAATGCCAATTCCCCGCTAGGTTGGACGCCCGTGCCAGCCCGCATCGCCTATCTCTACTCCCGCTACCCGGTCGTTTCACAGACCTTCTGTGATTCGGAAATGTTCGCTTTGGAAGCGACGGGATTTTCCCTCGACGTGGGATCGATCAATCCCCCGCCCTCCCTGTTCCGCCATGAGCGCTTTGAAAAGCTCGCGGCCGATGTCTTTTATCCTCCTCCCCCCGGGCTCCTGAAGGAGTTGGAACAGGAAGCCCGCGCTTCCGGCGAGTGGGAACGCTGTGTCGGAGAGCTCGTGCGTCGGCATGACCGTGTATACGGGGAAAGTTTCAAAGCCACCATCCGGGCGAGGAACGCGCTGTATTTTGCCCGGCTTTTCCATCGGCGGGGAATCGCCCATGTCCATGTCCATTTCGCCAACCGGGCCACCCACAGCGCCCTGTTCCTGAAACACTGGGCCGGAATCCCCTATAGTTTCACCGCCCACGCCCAGGATTTCATGGTCGATCTGGGAAGCGATGCCCTACTGGAAGAATTGTGTCGCGAAGCGGAATTCGTTCTCGGCGTCAGCGACTACAGCACCGCACTCCTCAAGGAACGGTGCCCGGGTGCGGCGCACAAGATTTCCCGGCTCTACAATGGAGTGGCCTTGGACGGATTCCCCCGCGCCGCGATCTCGCGGGAGGGTCCGCTGCGGATCATCTCCATCGGACGCCTGATCGAGTTCAAAGGCTTTCAGCACCTCATCGGGGCGTGTGCCCGGCTGCGCGACCAGGGGGTGGCGGCCACCTGCCGCATCATCGGCGAGGGGCCGCTCCGCGGTGAATTGGAATCTCTGATCTCCTCCCAGGGACTGGAGGATCGTGTCCATCTGCTCGGAGTGCTGAGCCAGGAGGCCGTGAAGCGGGAGCTGTCCGGGAGCGATGTCTTCGCGTTACCCTGCATTGTGGACCGGAAAGGAGCATCGGACATTCTGCCCACCGTCATCACCGAAGCCATGGCCTGCCGTCTTCCCGTCGTGTCGACCCGCCTCGTCGGAGTGCCCGAAATGGTGGAACACGGAGTCACCGGACTCCTCACCGTTCCGGGGGATGAAGCCGACTGTGCGGAAGCCCTCGCCCGTCTGGCGGCCGATCGGGAGGCCGCCCACCGGATGGGGGAAGCCGGCCGAGCCCGCGCCGAGCGTCTTTTCGCCCTGGAAGTGACCTCTGCCGGTTTGGCGGCCAGATTTGCTGCCGTCCCGGAGCGGCCGCTGCCTCCGGTTCCGGACATTCTCGTCCTCGCAGGATCCTATCCCGGTGCCCTGCCGGGTTTGAACCGCGAGATCTCCCACCTCGCGGGTTGGCATGGCGGACGCATGAGCCTGCTCGCGGTGCACCAGGGAAAAACGAGGGAAGGCGTCTCGAACCACGCTTCGGACGACGTGGAATGCCTCCCCGACGCGGTCGTTCTGGAATCGGAATGGGCTGGCGCGGTGGCCAACGGCACCGCGGAAACACTGCTCGCCTGGCGGGACGAACTCGGGACGGAAGTTGATGGCCAGCATTTCTTCACCGCTGCCCGCCATGCTCTCCATCTCGCCCGAGTGTGCCGGAAGCGCGGCCTGCGCCATGTCCATGCCACCCGTTCCGATACCGCCCTTTGCGCATGGATGCTGCATCGGCTCGCTGGTCTGACGTATTCGCTCGCCATCGAGGGCGGATGCCCCTTTAGTGCCAAGACCGTCGACATCCTTGCGTCAGGAGCCGTGGTTACCGCCCGGGCCGACACGACCTCGCATGCGGAAAAATGCCCTCTCCCCGGGCTTGCCATCGTCGACCGCCGGCGGCGGGTCACCTTCGGACCACTCAAATTCCGTCTGCCCGGAGAAACTCCAGCCCCGGATCCAGCCCCCGCGCTGGAGGCCTGGTATGAAGCCCTGCTGGCAGCCCTCTGATTTCCTCCCGCACAGGCTCCGCCCCCCACCCTCTCCAGTTTTCTCATGCGACTAGCTGTTGTCATTCCCTGTTACAACCACGCCCGCTACATCGGGCCTGCCATCGAGTCGGTGCTCGGCCAGACGCGCCCTCCGGAACGGCTTTTGATCATTGACGACGGATCGCGGGACGACTCGGTCGATGTCATCCGCCAATACGAGGGCCGAGGGGTCGAACTCATCGTGCAGGAGAATGCGGGCGCCCACAACACCATCAACCGGGCCATCCAAATCGCCGGCGCGGACTGCGACCTGATTTCCATCCTCAATTCCGACGACATTTATGAACCGCGACGCTTCGAGTGCCTGCTTCCCGCCTTCTCAGCCTCCCAGCCCCGGGCGGTGGCCTGCTCCGGATTGCGGATGATCGATTCCGACGGGGCGCCCCTGGGAAAGGATGAGCCCCGAGCCCGCTGGCTCCGGGCCGCTTGGTCGCTTGGCAGCGGCACCGGCACTCCCCAGTCCCGCCTTGAGACCTGGGAATGGCTGGGCGCGGCCAATTTCCTCGTCACCAGCAGCAACATTGTCGCGCGGGCGGACTACCTGAAGGCGAATCCTTTCCGCCCCTACCGCTACAATCACGATTACTTCTTTTTCACCGGCGCCGCGCTGCGGGATGAAATCCACGTCGAGGACGAATGCCACCTCCAATACCGCGTCCATCCCCACAACAATATCAACGCCGCTCCCGCCCCCTTGTTGAAGGAAATGCTGCGGATGCATCTCGACTTCTACCACGACCATGCCGGCGAGATTGGCAAATCCCTCTTTTTCCGGCGACGGTTCTATGCCTACATGAGCGCCGCTTGGAGCAGCATTTCCAGCTTTCATGCGGGGCTCTTCCAGTTCCTCCTCGCCAAGCTCGCCGAAGGTCGCAGTGAGGCAGAACTGGAACACCTGGTCGCCTCACTCGACGAGGAACGGTTCACCGAACTGCACGAGTATCCCAACGCCGCGCTGGTGAACCACTGGAACGAGCGAACGCCCCTGCTCTGCGCCCACGAGCTGGCCGCCCGTTTCGAGGAGACCCGGGAAGCCAAACGGACGGCCGAAAAGGATCGCCGCGCTCTCAAAGAATCCCTCCGCCTCCGTCAAAAGCTGGCCTCATCCAAATGGCTGGCTCTGGGACAACTCCTGGGACAGACCAAGAAGCTGGACCGCCTCGCCGGCAAAACTCCGGAAGACCAGCTCGCGGCCCTGCACGAGGCCATCCGGCAGTCCGCTTGGTGCCGCATCGGCCGCGCACTGGGCTCGAAAACCTCCAAGGAACTGGGCGAAATCTGAAACTGTCCCCAAGGCTCCCTCTCCGGACTACCACCGGTCAGGCAAGCTCGGGAACACCCGGTGGGAGAAGGCCACCGCCAGCGATCCCCCGAATCCGGTCCGGCGGGAAAGCGGTCCCTAACGGCCGCCACCAGCCCTACTTTCCCACATTGGGCTTGCGAAACGGGCCGGATGCGGCCTTATATGCCCCTGTCACCCGCCCCGCACACGGGCGGGATTTTCTTCCCATTCACCCACCTCCATGCCCCACTACAACGTCCTCGTCGCCGATCCCATCGCTGAAAAAGGAATCGAAGAGCTCCAGATGGATCCATCCATCACCGTCGACATCAATCTCGGTGAAAACAACAAGGGGCTCAAGGAGTCCGAGCTCATCGCCCTGGCACCCGGTTACGATGCCATGGTGGTCCGCTCCGGCGTGAAAATCACCGGGGCGGTCATCGAGGCTTCCGGCGGGCGCCTCAAGGCGATCGGACGGGCCGGCGTGGGGGTCGACAACATCGACATTCCTGCGGCCACGAAACATGGGGCCGTGGTCATGAACACCCCGGGAGGCAACACCATATCAACGGCGGAGCATGCCTTCACCCTGATGATGTCGCTGGCCCGTCACATTCCCCAGGCCCACCAATATGTGAATGAAGGCCGCTTCAAAGAGGGACGCAAGGCCTGCCAGGGAGTCGAACTCTACAACAAAACCCTGGCCATCCTCGGCATGGGACGCATCGGCTCCGAGTTTGCCCGGCGTGCCATTGCCTTTGGCATGCGTGTGGTGGCCTATGACCCCTACCTCTCGGAAAGCAAGGCCAAACTGCTCCGGGTGGAACTCTGCGACGACATCGACAGTGCCGTGAGCCAGGCGGACTTCATCACGCTCCACATGCCGAAAACGAAGGAGACGACACACATGATCGACCGTGCCCGCATCGCCAAAATGAAAAAGGGCGTGCGGATCATCAACTGCGCCCGGGGCGGGCTCATCGATGAAACGGCCCTCCTGGAAGGTCTCGAAAGCGGTCAGGTCGGAGGGGCGGCACTGGATGTGTTCGAGGTCGAACCCCCGCCGGAAACCTTCGGCCTCCTGAAACGGCAAGACGTCGTGTTGACCCCCCATTTGGGAGCCTCCACCGAGGAGGCCCAGGAGAATGTCGGCATTGAAATCGCGGTGGCGATCCGGGACATGCTGCTGACCGGATCCGTGGCCAATGCGGTCAACATGCCGAACATTGACAGCCAGACCATGGCCCGCATCGGTGGTCATCTGCGCCTGGCCGAAGTGCTGGGCCGCATCGCCTCCCAACTCGCCCCGCGCCAGCCTGATGTGTTCCGCATCGAATACACCGGACATGTCGCCTCCCTCGACACCACTCTGATTACCCGGGCCAGCCTCAAAGGGTATCTCGACGTTGTTTCGGGACCGGGTTCGGCGAATTACCTCAACGCCCCGTCCCTCGCGGAAGGCCGTGGCATGCGGGTCACGGAAACCCGGCCCGCCGGACCGGCGGAGTTCACCGATCTCATCGAAGTGGTGGTTGGGAGCGGCAAGGAATCTGTTTCGGTCGCGGGCACTTTCTTCGGCAGCCAGCCGCGCATCGTCAAGCTGCGCGGCCGCTATGTGGAAGCGGCACCGGAAGGTTGCCTGCTCCTCCTAGAAAATGAGGACGCCCCCGGGATGGTCGGTGCGGTCGGGGTCATGCTCGGCGAACACCGGATCAATATCGCAAGCATGTCCCTGAGCCGCAACAATGCCGGCGGACGCGCGCTCAGTGTGCTGAATCTGGACTCCACCCCGGACGATGCCCTGCTCGCCAAACTGGAGCAGATCGACGGCATCACCGAAGCCAAGGCCTTGTCGCTTTGAGCCAGGTCCGGCGACGGCGGTCTGAGATCGGCGTTTCTCCCGCCGGAGTCGGTCCCTCGCTGAGGCGCGTCCCCCAAAGTGCGGTGCCCCAGATTCAGGGGAGCTGGTTTTTCACAGAGTCCCGTCCTTCAGTTGGGAAATTTCCGCGCCGCTCAGGGCGCGTGTCAGAACCCGGAAATCATCGAAATCTCCCCGGGTGAAGACCGCATCATTCGGCCCGTATCCCAAATAGATGGCCCCGGGATTCCCGACCGTGGTTCCTTTCAAGGCGGTCGATGATTCCAGGGCTCCGTCGAGCCACAATTCCAGGGCTTTCCCACGCCGCACCAGAGCCACGTGGGTCCATTGTCCCAGCACCAGCGGCTTCGTGCTGGCACCCGACTCATTGAAATACTTGTCCGTCCCGAGAGAGTAGCCTATGCGGTTGCTGTCCGGAAAAAGGTAGAGTCCGAAAGCACGCTGGGCCCAGGTGTTGCCTTTCTTCGCCAACGCCCGCCACTGCCCGGTGTTGGACCGGCGCAGGTTGACCCACAACCCCACGGTAAAATCGCCGTTCTCCGCTCCGACATTCAATGCCGGCGTGTGGGCAATTTTGACATGCCCATTGACTCCATTGAGGCGGACAGCCTGGCCCAACTTGCCCGCCACCCATTGGGTCCCTCCCTGCAACAGTCCCGGCCCCCCGACACGGCCCGCATCCATGGCGGTCGTTCCGGATCCCTCGTCAAAACTCCACCGCGATCCCTCGATGGACGGGGCAGGTTCAGTGGGTTCGGTGGCAGGTTCGGTCTCAGCCAGCAAAGTCAGGACCTCGGCCTCAGACAATGCCCTTTCGAAAACCTGAAAATCATCGAACGCTCCTTTCATCGGCATCGCATCATCCGGGCTGCGTCCCAGATAAAAGGCCCCAGGATTGCCCAAGGTGGTGCCTTTCAGGGTCACAACCGCATCGAGAACGCCATCAAGATACAGCTCCAGGCGGCTGCCACGTTTCAGCAGCGCAATGTGGGTCCACTCACCGACGGTTAATGGGGACGCGCTCGTGCCGGCTTCGTTCCAATTGGCGGAAGTGCTCACCGACACCCCGAGCCGTGTCGAATTTGGGAACAGGTAGATCCCGAACGCGCGGGCCGTGGCCTGGTCCCCTTTTTTCGCGATGCAGTGCCATTGGCCATTGTTTGGTGCCTGCAGTTGATACCAGAAGGCGATCGTGAAATCCGCTCCTCCAGCCCCGATATTGAGGGGAGCATCGTGGGGAATGGTGATGAGACCGGTCACGCCATCACACGCGACTCCTGTGCCGGACCTGCCCGTCATCCAAGTAGCGCCACCTGACAAGGTTCCTTTCCGGTTGCTCCCCGAGACATCCCGCACAGTCAATCCGGCTCCCTCATCGAAGGGCAGTTTCAACAGGCGCCCATCCAACACGCTGCTGCCGCTTCCACTGCCACTGCCACTGTCCGTTCCACTGCCGCTACCCGTTCCCGTTCCGCCAGCTGACCCGGAGCCACCACTACCACTGGTTCCGGAAATGGTCAGGGTGAACGATTCCGCATCGGTGCCCCCGCGGCCATCGCTGACCGTGACGGACACCGCGAACACTCCGCTGGCTGTTGGAATTCCGGACAGCATTCCGGAGGCCGCGTTGCAAACCAAGCCTCCCGGCAGACCGGAAGCAGCGAAGGTGAGCCGATCCCCATCGGGATCGGAGGCGGTTAGGGTTACAGTCAGACTTTGCCCGGTCGTGCCACTCCGGCCTCCGATGGCGCCCAAAACCGGAGGCCGGTTGGCTTGGCTGATGTTCCAGGAAACAGTTTCACTGTCTGTGCCTCCCCGGCCATCGTTGACCGAAAGGGTGGCAACCGTGGTGCCCGCCTTGGTGGGGGTTCCGGTGATCCGTCCAGACTTTCCGTCCAAAGTTAGCCCCGCAGGCAGAGCCACCGCAGTGTAAGTCAAGACGTCGCCATCCTGGTCGGTCGCCGAAAGGGTCAGGGCCACCGCCTGCCCCACGCTTCCGCTTTGGGCGCCGATCGCGCCGAGCAATGGCTCGTGGTTGCCGGAAAATGAGGACGCCTGCACGTCGGTGTTGTTGGGAAATTGTCCGCTGCTGACCGGAGTCCCCCAGTCTCCGACAGAGTTGGAGAGGTAAAACTCATAATCCTTGATCCGTCCGTTCTGACCGTTCTGTCTTGGCAGATACCGGAATCCGGAAATAACTTCGGAACGGCCCAGATCTATGACAAACTCATGGGGATGGCGGGTCGTGACGGTATACCATGAGGTGTGCCACATGGTTGTCGGATTGCCATCCAGGATGTTCTTGACCAGTCCGTTGCCATAAGGTTCCTCGCTGTCGCAGGAGAGAATGCGCCATCCGGAGCGATCCAAGGAACGCCCCTCCGCATCCACCAAGTTGAACTCCGCCACACTGGTCCAGGGGTTACCATTGACTTCGCTTTTGGCGACGAAACGAGCATACCGGTAACCGGTTTCCGCCGGGTATTCCGAAGCCTCCAGGCTGGTGATCCAGTCCCGGACCACCGCCATCGCCGGAGCATCGATGCGGTGACGCCCGAGAGGAGGCATCGCCATCGAGGCGTCCTCCGTGTTCTGGCGCAAAAACCCCATGGAGCGTCCGGGATCCCCGGGCACCACTTCTCTTGCGCCACTGACTCCGAAGGCGTTCCGGATCGGTCCGTTGATGACCCCGGAAAGACTCAGGGGAGTCGTCAGCCGGTAGT
This sequence comes from Akkermansiaceae bacterium, assembly GCA_024233005.1. Taxonomy (GTDB): domain Bacteria; phylum Verrucomicrobiota; class Verrucomicrobiia; order Verrucomicrobiales; family DEV007; genus JACKQE01. Next base: position 61,930 of record JACKQE010000018.1, read on the forward strand.
CAAACTCTGCCACTCCTCCAGCGGGGTTGTGGCAATGGGCGCAGTTGGCATCCAGGTAACTGCGGGCTCTCAGCTCCAGGGAGGCGGAGGTATTCGCGTAATGGGCCGAGGTGACATAAGTGTTGAGCAGGGATTCATTGAGCGGGGCAGTGAAAAAGCCTAGCCGGTTCAGAGTAACCAATTGGTTGGCCGAACGTCCCGTGGCCGGATAGGTGATGGTACCGTTGAGTTGCCGGGTGTTCACCCCGAGGGCGCGTCCGGAGCTGGCATTGTGGCATTGCAGGCATTGGCTGCGGGAAGGAAAGGTCCAGGTCTGACTCTGCCCTCCCGCCGTGATGGACCGATCCTCTCCATCGAACAGCAGATCCGCATCCGAACCGTCGTCCTTCCACCGGTAACTCATGCCATACCATTCCCCGTCATTGCCGAGCACGAGGAACCGCGTTTCGATCCGTTTCCCGCGCAAATCGAACTGCTTCACGATCACCGTTCCCTTGGGAAACACCCAGTGGCCATTTTCTGAAAACACGATTCTTTCAGCGGTGGTGTTGGGCCGACCATCATTGGGCAGGGCCATCCAGCGTTGTTTGTCGGCTCCATCGGTCCAGAGCGGGGCGTTGACCCCGTAGGGAATCAGTCCCGGAGCGGGCGTCAAAGCGGCGGTGTTGCTGAAAGCGCCGGTCTCGGAGAGTTTCAACGGAGGTTCCGCCACAACGGTGCCGCTCCGCGCCAATTTGAGAATGCGGCCGCCATCGAGATCAGTGCCATACAGGCTGAGCACGTAGAGTTCCCCCTCGTTGTCCAAGGCAAAACTCGAGAGGCCGTTCTTCGGGCCGGGGCCAATCCGCTGCAGGTTTACCAAATCCTCGCGCGTCGCGGTGCCATCGGGATGCCGCGTCAAGGCCCAGATCCGGCCAGTGTTATGGTCTCCAAAAACATACTTGCCGCCCAGAGCCGAGGCAAAGGTCCGGCCCCGGTAGACATAGCCGCCGATGACACAACCGCCGTCACCACGGCCATAGTCATGGAGAGGAGCACGATCGGTGCCGAGCAGTGGGTTCGGCCTCGCTTTGGGGCCGTTGACCGATCCCTCGCGGTAGGGCCACTGCAGATTGGCGGCCTTGGTGACGAGACTGATTTCTTCCCGGGTGGACTGACCGATATCACCAAGATAAATATCGCCGGTCACAGGATCCCTGGTCATGCGGTGGGGACTGCGGGTGCCGATACACCAGAACTCCTCCAAACGGCTGCCATCCGGCGCCAGCCAGGGGTTGTCGTTGGGAATGAAATAGTTTTGGGTGTAACTGCCGGGCCATCCCGCGGGAGGAGCTTCGGGAATGATCGGCTGACGACGGATGGGATGGCTGACGGAGCCCCCTTTGCGGTCCACATCGATGCGGATGACCCCGCCCAGAAGACGACCGGTGAGGCTCTGGGTGGCGTTGTATTGGTCGTTGGCTCCCCCTTCGTCCCCCAGGGCAAGATAGAGAAAGCCTTCCGGACCAAAAAACATCCCACCCCCGTTATGCCAGTTGTGCCGGTCATACTGGTTGATCAGGATCTGTTCGCTGCCGGGATCAATCGAGGAAGCGGTGGCGCTCCAAGTCAGGCGGGACAGGCGCAGGAAGGCCCGCTGCATGTCTGATTTGTTGACCGTGAAACGATAGTAAAGGTAGAGATAATCGCGGTTAGGTGAACCGGGCACCCCGTATTCGGGATGGAAGGCAATGCCAAGGGCGCCACTGTCCTCCTGGCTCTCCACCCGGTTGCGGAAGTCGATCAGCACCGTTTTCGCGGCGGTGGCGCTGTCATTTTCGAACGTCACGAGACGCCCGGCCTTTTCCAACACCAGCATGCGGTTGGTTCCGGGAACGGGCAGCATCTGCACCGGATCGATGAACGTCAGGTTGGGAAATGCCGGGAGCAGTGTCCACGCTCCATCGCTGACCGGGGTCTGTGAAGGAAGCTTGCCATTGAGGAAGGGTCCGATCGCCTCGGCGCGGTCCAGACCACTCTGAGCGGGAGCATTCTCGAGGAGCATGGCCGCCCCGAAGAAGCAGGCGAGCGCTTTCCATGGGATCGATGTCGCCCTCATCTTGCCACCTCTCCTCCGGGCACCGCAAGGCCTTGGAACAAGGACTGCCATCCGTCACAGTCAGTCATCCCGTAGGCACTGAACGCCTGCCGGGCTTCTTCCGCCACCTCCGGATGATCCGCAAAAAAACGCGCCAACTCTTTGTTTCGGGCGTCCCCCCTCAGTGTCGGAGCCGGGGCATCTTTTCCCCCGGAGAGCTGGGCGGTCGCTTTGCCGAGATAGCGCAGTCGGTCGGCAAGCTCTTCCAGCCGTGGTCGGACCAGCACCGGGTCATCGCCTTTTTTCCATTCCTGAGTGATTGCCACCAGTTCCTCTATGAGGGCCTGTCGCACCCCTTCGGCCTGTTCAGGGGATTTGACCCTGCCAATCGCCGAGAGCGTCGCCTCGACCGGGCGCACAGGAATGCGGTCAGCAAATGAGGGGGAAGCAGCCTCTCCCCTCCTGTCACCAGCATCCGGATCCGCGATCGGTTCTGTGCTTCCTTGTTGCTCTTGGGAAAGCGCCTCCGGTGAACCCGGCTGGGCCACGGTGCCACCTTCCGGAGGCGGCGGTTCGGAGCATCCCACCAACAGCATCGCCCCCAACAAGGGCGCTACAAAAAGTCGGTTTTCCAAGATCGGCTTCACTTCTGATAGTATGAAAATTATGTTTCTTCATAAATTTCATACTATTCCTTAAATTTTCAAGTTTTTAATTTTTTGATACTTTCCGTAAATGGATAATCTCAGAGATTACGATCGGTTCCGGAATTCGGACTGGTTCACCTCCCGGCCACGCACTCCGGGCACCGGCGGACTCAACGGACCTGTTCCCGGATTGCCGGGGTCAACAACTCCGCGATCAGGGCGTGACCCCGGTCATTGGGATGCATGCCATCCAGGAGCAGGTCGTCCACCGACTGTCCCGGGACCCTACCGTAATCCAGGAAGGCGGTCTCCACATCGACCAGCCCGGTAGCAAGTTCCCGGGCCAATCGGCGGATCACTTCCCGGTAGGAGGCCAACACCGGAGCGTCGAAACCATCCTCCTCACGGGGTTGATAAGGAGGCTTGCCATAGACCTCCTTCAATCTTGGGGTCCATCGCAGGGAGTTGGGCGTCATCAGAATGACCTCGGCCTTGGCCTCCCGAATCTTGGTGACGAGGGTCCGCAGATTGGTTTCGTATTCGGCCAATGGAACCCGGGGCGTGCTGGCAGGCGGCGACTTCCAGACATCGACCGCCGCGTCATTGATCCCAAACATGACCACCACCACTTTCGGGTGATGGGACAGCACATCCCGGTCCAGCCTGCCGAGAGCTGCTCGGGTGGTGTTGCCTCCTATACCGGCGTTGTAGACATTCAGAGAACTCCCCATCCGGACCAGTGCTTCCTGCAGCCGTTCCGCATAAACCTGGGACACCGCCCCCGGTCGCACGGCCGTGGTGGAATCGCCGAACATGAACAGGCCTCCCTCCGACGGCGCCGCGGCCACGACCGGCTTCGGCAAGGGAATCCCGTCCTGGGAAAGGTCGGCCACCTGGATCCGCATCCTCAGGTTGCCCTGCATCGTCGTGATCCACAACTCCCCCGGTGATTTTTCATACAGATAGGGATAGGAGACCCGACGGTTCCCCGGTTCCGCTCCGCCCGGAACATCATACCGCGCGGCAATCACGACCGGATCCGTCCAAGTCCGGCATTCGTCCGCGGAAAAGGCCAGGCTGAGCTCCTCCCGGCTGTGGGCATCCTCCGGCCGGGCTCGCGGCGGTCGGTTCCACAGCAGGGCGATCCGGCCATCAAGAAGACGTCCCATCTGGGGACAGCACGTCACAGACTTCAGTCCGGACTGTTGAAATCCCGCCCAGGTCAGCCCCCCATCCTGCGAGGTGGCCTCGTAGAGCCACCCGCTCTCTGTCCGCAACAGGAGATACAGCGATCCATCTTTCCGCTCGATCACACTGCCTTCGATCGATCCCGCATGATCATGGCTTCCCACCCCAATGTCGAGAAGGTGGCTGCGTTTCCAGGTCAGCCCTTTGTCATCAGACACGTAAATCACGGTCGCATGACGCCACCCCGGGTAAATGATTTCCTGCCCCACGAGAACCAGGCGTCCCGTCCGTGTCTCGATCAGACTGTGAAGGCAGCCGCACCAGGTACGGTTCAATTGTATCGGGGCTTCCCAAGTCTTTCCGTCATCCAGACTGCGGCAGACATAGGTAGGTAGAATGAACTGGCGGAACGTTTCCTCGGAGCCCCCCCAGTCGGTCCAGGCCGGCGCGGCGCGCTCCTTCAAATTCATCCAGGCCGCCACGACGACACCGTCCCGGGTGCGCAGCAAGGCCCGCTCATTGCTGACTGTGAACCGCTCTGGTTCGGAAAAAATCGGCGAACTGGCCCAGGTCTCGCCGCCGTCCTGACTGCGCCAGGCATTCTGGGAATCGATGCAGAGAAGTCCCCCGTCCCCTGTGGTGACGAAGGGTCCTTGCTGGGCCGTCGGCAAAGGGGATGCCTGCGGGTGCAGCACCAACGGGCCGGCCTGGGCACCAGCCACCCCGGCCCACCACAGCACCCCGACGGACAGTTTTCCAAGAAGGCGGTTCATTTACAAGAAAGGAGGAAGGGTTGATCTTGGCATCCCCACCGGGTTCGGGAGGATGATCGAGTGAAGCTGGTCGGTTTCTGGGACTCTCCAACCCGGCGGCGATGGTGTAGGAATCCATCGTTTCATGAAATCGACCGCCCGGTCAATCAGGAAGGTGGGGTCTCCCCCAAATGGGCTCGTTTTTACACTTCCCTTTTTGCCCGGTGTTTTGCATCATCGGAGATCATGCGCCCCGTCATCGCTCCTTCTTCCCTGGTGCTCGCGACTGTCCTCTCGCTCTGCTTCGCCGGATCCCTGACCGCTCAATCCGGCGATCCCAAGCCCAACATACTCGTCATCCTCATTGACGACATGGGATGGGGCGATGTCGGTTATCACAACCCGGCCCGGCACACTCCCAACATCGACCGGCTCGCCGCGGCCGGGGTCCGGTTGGAGCAACACTACGTGGCCTCCAGTTGCAGTCCAACCCGCGCCGCGTTTCACACCGGACGCTATTGGTCCAGATTCGGCTGCACCGCGCCTTCGAATCCGAGGGTCCTTCCCTTCGACACGTTCACCCTGCCCCGGGCGCTAAAACAGGCCGGCTATGAAACCTGCCTGACGGGCAAGTGGCACCTCGGATCTGATCCTGCGTGGAATCCCAATGTCTACGGCTACGATCATTCATATGGATCCCTCGCCGGAGGGGTCGGCCCCTACGATCATCGCTACAAAACCGGTCCCTACTCCAACACGTGGCACCGCGATGGACACCTCATTGAGGAAAAAGGCCACGTCACCGACCTCATCACCAACGAAGCCGTCAACTGGATTGGAGAACGGGGCGACAAGCCCTGGTTCCTCTATGTGCCTTTTACGGCCGTCCATATTCCCGTTATGGAGGAAGAAAAGTGGCTCGCGGGCACGGAAAGCGAACCCGAGTTGAGCCGGCGCCACTTTCTGGCCTGCCTCGGCCACCTCGACTTCTCGATCGGCCGTCTCGTCGAGGCGGTGGAAAAAAGCGGGCATCAGGAAAACACGTTGATCGTCTTTTTCAGCGACAACGGTGCCTATCCCAATGCGGTGAATGCGGACGACAAATACCCCGATGCCGAGGCCCAGTATCCCCACGGTCCGGCGGGCGGCACGAACCTCCCGCTTCGCGGCCAGAAAACCCAGATTTACGAAGGAGGAATCCGGGTGCCTGCTTTTTTTTACTGGCCGGCCAAACTTCATCCCGGTGTGCGGAATTTTCCCACCCACGTCGTCGACCTGATGCCAACTCTCTGCGGTCTCGTCGGAGTCACGCCACCGGATCGGGTCAAATGGGACGGCCGTGACATTTGGCCGCTGGTCTCAGGCACTGAGGCGGTCCCGGAGCCGCGCCGCCTCTACTGGGTCAACGGAGGCTGGAAGGAGAGAGCGGTTCGCGAAGGCGACTGGAAGCTCATCGCTTCCGCCGATGGCAAGCGGAAGCAACTCTTCAACCTCGCGATCGACCCCAACGAAACGCAGGATCTCGCCTCCAGCCAAGCCGACAAGGTCGCCACCTTGAGCGCCGCCTTGGCGGAAGAATCGGCCAAAGACAAGGACGCGGTGCCGAATGACCAGGAAAATCCCTGATCCGGGGATCACTCCAAGCCTTGACGCGCCGCCCAAATGCCCCACCTTCCCGCCATGTCATCAATTTCCCGCACTGCTCTTGTCACCGGAGCCAGCAAAGGCGTCGGCCGCGGCATCGCCCTGGGTCTGGCGCGGGCCGGCTGGGATGTCGCCATCAATTACCACCATGATGAAGCCGGAGCTCTCGATACCGCCGAGGCCGTCACTGCCCTGGGCCGGCGCAGTCTCACCGTGGCCGCCGACGTCGGCGACCGCAGCCAGATGGAAGCCATGGTCGCCCGTGTGGTGGCGGAACTCGGTCGGCTCGACCTCATGGTCAACAACGCCGGTCGCCAAACCTGGGCACCTCTCCTCGATCTGGAGGAAGCAGACTGGGACCGCACCCTCAGGACCAATCTGAAAGGCACGTTTCTAGGCACTCAGGCCGCCGGCAGGGTCATGCGCGACCAGGGGGAAGGCGGCGTGATCATCAACATCGGATCGGGCGCCAACAAGTCTCCTTTCCCAAATCTGGCGGACTACTGTGCCTCCAAGGGGGGCATTGACGCGCTCACCCGTGTCGCGGCGGTGGAACTTGGTCCTCACGGCATCCGGGTCAACTGCGTCGCCCCCGGGGCCATTGAAATCGAGCGCACCCAACTGGAAAGCCCCGACTATGCCGGCACCTGGGGCGCCATCACCCCGCTCGGCAGAGTCGGCGTTCCAGCGGACATCGCCGCCGTCGTGACCTTTCTTGCCAGTCCGGAAGCGGATTTCACCACCGGCCAAACCGTCTACGTCGATGGCGGGCTCTGGACCAAGGCGCAATGGCCCTACCAGGGATGATCCCGCAGATGGCCACTCTGGATCCCACTTTTTGCAGGCTCCGCCAGGAGCGTCTCCGCGACCTGATGGCCGCTCAGGGAGTGGAGGCCTTCCTCACCACCCACCGGCACCACATCCATTGGGCGACCGGACACTGGCACTCCCAACCGTTGACCAGTGTCGCCCTGCTAGTTTTCCGGGAAGGCCCGACGATTCTCGTGCTCCCGGATGAACCGGACAGCCCGCCTCTCGCCGATCGGGTCCTTTCCTACTCCGCCCAAAAAGTTTGCACCCTCATTGAGGACATGGACGCCGCCTCGGCTGCGGTCTTGGCACCGCACCTGGTTTCATTCCAGGAGGCGATCGGGGTCGCGGGAGCTGTCGCCCCTCCCTTTCTCGCCGCCTTGTCGCATCCTCCGCTCAATGTCACAACGGCCTTCCAAAGGCTCCGTCGCATCAAGGATCCGGACGAAATCAGGGCCCTCCGGCGCTGCATTGCCGCCACCGATGCCGTCTATGAGGAAGCCCGCCGCCTTTTGGTTCCCGGACTGACGGAAATCGCCCTCTTTGCCGCGCTCCAGGCTGCCGCCACCATCGCCGCAGGAGAACCTCTGAGCGGCTGGGGCAACGATTTCCAGTGCGGGTCTCCCGGGGGCCCGCCCCGCCACCGCCCGGCCAAATCGTCGGAGATCGCGGTGCTCGACATCGGCGTCGGCATCCAGGGTTACCGTTCAGATTTGTGCCGCAGTTTCGTCGTCGGGAGCGCTCCCAGCCAGGCCCAGCAGGAAGCCCATTCCCGCGTGGTCTCGGTTCTCCAGGAGGTGGAGGACCGGCTCCGTCCAGGCGTCTCCTGCCGAGATTTGTTCAATTTTGCCAAAGGCCGGCTCGATGGGTGGGAAGGCGGGGCGTTTTTTCACCACCTCGGCCATGGCATCGGTCTTGATGCCCATGAAGTTCCCCGGCTCAATCCCCAGTGGAACGATACCTTGGCCAGCGGGGATGTCATCGCGGTCGAGCCGGGAATCTATCGCGAGGACCTGCGCGCCGGACTCCGCCTCGAACAAAATTACCTGATCACCCCGGATGGGGCGGAACGTCTCTCCCACTACCCGCTCGATCTGTGAAGCCAACCAACAACTCTGTCATTATTGCTTGACTCCCGTTCTGGTTCTGCTGTTTTGAGGGGCAGATCATTTCTTCATTTTCCATTGTCCCAAGGCCTGCTATCCGTCCCTTCCAGATGAAACTCTCCTTCGACCAAGCCGTCCGCCTGATCCGGGAAAAGGACCGCCGATTTGATGTCGATGCGTTTTCGTTCCTCCGGGATTCCTTGGATTTCACCGTCAAAAAACTCCGCGGCGAAATCGCCGGGACCCACGTCAACGGTCGTGAACTGCTGCTGGGGTTTCGTGACTATGCCCTGAAAGAATTCGGTCCGATGGCCGGCACCGTGCTCCGCAGCTGGGGCCTGAACCGCTGCCAGGACGTCGGGGATATGGTGTTTCACCTCATCGAACTCGGCGTATTTGGCCGTTCAGAGTCGGACAAACCGGAAGATTTCGCGGATATCTACGATTTTGACGATGCTTTCCGCATGCCCTTCCGTCCCCGTCGGCTCATTCACGGACTTCCCCAAGGCGCCACCTACCGCAGCGTGCAGCCTTCGCCATTGGAGTCGATGGAGCAGGGCGGGGCTCCCACTCTCTGACCTTTTCATAGGAGCAGCCCTCCCGCAGAATCAGAATTTTCGGATCACGCGGGGAACCCGGGGCGGAGGAAGGGTGGACTCCGGTTGGCTGGGGGCCAACTTGGCCATGCGACCGGCGGCGCTCAAGCCATCGTCATCCGGCTCCGCCACCGGAGGCACCGGACGCAGGGGTTTCAGCGCGGGAGCGACTCGTGTCACCGGGTTGGCCACCGCCACACGACCAGTGGTCCTGCCCGGAATTGGCCGGGGAGAAGAAAGCGAAGCAGGACCGGGAACAGGAGCAGCCGGAGCAGCGATGAAATCGGATTCATTTTCACTCACCGGTACCGGTGGCAAAGGAGCCATTTCGAGGGGCGCCGGTTCAGTGACCGGAGGAATCACCAACGCGGGAGGGTCCAGCCGCGGAGGTCCTGGTTGCAGGATGTCCGCCGCAGGCTGGACAGGCGCCGTGACTCCGGTGACGGCGGGTCGCGGACTGGCCATTCCGGGGCGCCGCCCTTCGGACATCGCGATCACTGCCAACGCAGTCTGGTAATCGACGATGAACGCTCTGGAGGCCTTGGCAATGAAATCGACCTCGTCATCCCGCATGTGGAACACCACCAGACGCAGTTCGGCATCGGCCACCACCACGGAATTTCCCCCGTCAAAGCCGAAGGCCATCTGGTCAATATGACGGTTCTGGCCTTGATAATGGAGAAGAATATCGTCGATGACCCCGATGAAATCCGCCACCCGTTCTTCCGAGAAGGGGAACAGATTGTAAATGATTTCGCGCCCCCGAGCCAGACAAAGCCCCGACACGGTGCCGGACTTGCGAAGCATCTGGAGAGGTTTTTCGAGTGATTCGATGTTCATTCGTTTAAAAATTCATTCATCGCGGCCAACATTTCCCGCATCGGAAGCCGTCGGTTCACCATGGTGCCCACCAGTTCAGGACGGGACGGATGCGAGTTCGGATCGAACCGGTAGCCAAACGCTGAATCTCCCTCGTAAAATAGGGCGTACGAGATGGCCTGCATTTCCAGGCGCTCCCCCACAATTTGACTGCATTCCTGCAAGGTCATCAAATCCTCGGCAAATTTCTCGGTGTCCTCCCGCCCGGTGCGTCCCCGGGCGGAGCCTGCCGCGGCTCTGAAGAAACGCGGAATCCGGCGTTCCAGGGCATCTCTCAGCATTTCGTTCTGATCGCTGAGTGTGCTGTTGTGGGTATCCTCCATGCGGCGCAATTTACAGGGGAAAGGGCCGTTGAAAATGCCAAATTTTATTGCTTTTGTCGACCAAGATCTCTCTTTTTTTATAAAATTTCTCAAATCTGAAAGTCATCAACAAAAGTAAGGAACCTAAACCTGGGATCCAAGCTTCGAAACCGCCTCAGATGGATTGGCCCGTTGCAAAGTCACCAGCAACGGCACTTGCGGGCGGGATCGGAATCCGGTACGATTCTCCTCATGCTGCGCTCCATTATCGGCGTCCCGAAGGAAATCAAAGCCCAGGAAAACCGCGTCGCTCTGACGCCGTCTGCGGCCTGGCAACTGGTCAAAAACGGCCACACGGTGCTGGTGGAGCGCGAGGCCGGAGCCGGATCCGGATACTCCACCGAGGAATACGCCACTGCCGGGTGTCGGATCTTGGAGACTGCGCAAGAAATTTTTGACCAAGCCGACATCCTCATCAAGGTCAAGGAACCGCAGCCTGCGGAGATCCCACGGCTGCGACCGGGACAGATTTTGTTCACCTACCTCCATCTCGCGGCAAACCTCGAACTCACCGAAAGCCTGACCGCCACCGGGTGCACCGCCATCGCTTACGAAACCATTGAGGTCAACCACCGGCTGCCTCTGCTCGAACCGATGAGTGAGATCGCAGGATGCATGTCGGTCATGGTGGGCGCCTATCATCTGGGCCGGCACCACGGAGGCCGGGGCATCCTCCTCGGCGGGGTGCCGGGCGTTCTCCCGGGCAAGGTCGTGGTGATCGGAGGCGGGACCGCAGGGGTCAATGCCGCCCGGGTCGCGACCGGCATCGGTGCGGATGTCACTATCCTCGAAGTCGATCTGGAGCGCATGCGCTTCCTCGACATCACCATGCATACCGCCCACACTTTGTATTCGAGCGAGGCCGGATTGATGGAACTGTTGCCGCATGTCGATCTGGTGATCGGTGCCGTGCTCGTCCCCGGGGCCCGTGCCCCCAAGCTCATCACCCGGGAAATGCTGAAACTCATGCCGGCCGGCAGTGTTCTGGTGGACATCGCGGTGGATCAAGGAGGCTGTGCCGAAACCACCCGTCCGACAACGCATTCCCAACCTACCTTTGTCGAGGAAGGGGTCATCCACTACTGCGTCGCCAATATGCCCGGTGCCTATGCCAGGACCGCCACGCAGGCCCTGAACAACGTGACCCACCGCTATCTCCATCTCCTTGCGGAACGCGGCCTCGTCGAGGCCTGTCGCCTGAAACCGGAACTCCTCGGCGGGATCAACTGCCATGGAGGTCTCCTGACCTGCCAACCGGTCGCCGACGCCCATGGCCTCCCTTGGACGGCGGTAGGTGATTTGCCGGGCTTTCTCCCCTCATGACCACCACCATCCATCTCCTCTCAGGGCCGCGCAATGTCAGCACTGCTCTGATGTATTCCTTTGCCCAGAGGCCGGACACTGCCGTGGTGGACGAACCGCTCTACGGCCACTATCTCCTCCATACCCGGGCACCCCAACCGCATTGCGAGGAACTGATCGAGATCCTGGAAACGGACGGCGCCAAGATCGTCCGCGACATCATCCTCAGCCCCCCTCCCGGCAAGACGGTCTATTTCATCAAAAACATGGCCCACCACCTGCTGAACCTGGATGATTCCTTCCTCGAAAAGGTGACCAATGTCTTCTTGATCCGCGACCCTGTGCAAATGCTGCCGTCCCTGATCCATCAGATTGACTCCCCCACCCCGCGCGATGCGGCTTATGAAAGCCAGGCCAACGCCTTCCAGCGGCTCAAAGCGGCCGGTCAATCCCCCGTCGTGATCGACTCGCGTGAATTGTTGCTGGATCCCGAAGGGGTGCTTCGGGAACTGTGCCTGCGCACCGGGATCCCGTTTCTTCCGGGAATGCTCGCCTGGGAGGCCGGTCCCCGGCCCGAGGACGGCGCTTGGGCGCGCTGGTGGTACCACAATGTGCACGCCAGCACCGGATTCCAACCGTTCAAGGAGAAGTCCGAACCGTTCCCGGAACGGTTGCGTCCCCTTCTCGAGGAATGCCTCCCGCATTACGAAGCGCTCCGGGCGGAGGCGCTGAGGCCCTAGGCTCTCCCCACCACCACCACATCGTCGGCATCCCACTGCAGCAGCACCTCGTCACCGCGTTCCCATTCCGGCTCGCCTTCTTCGTGCGGCTCGGTGACCTGCCAGATGTCCTCTCCCACCCGAACCCGGTAGCGGGTTTGCGAGCCTAGATAAACAGCGGTCTCGACCACTCCGATCGTGCCCGTCCCCTCCCCTGCTTTGACAACGCGGAGTCGTTCGGGACGCAGGCTGAGATGGACCCGTTCCCCCACCGAAAACGTCCCCGTCTGGCAGGGCAGGAAAAGGTGCCCCCGGGAGGAGAGATCAATCCGGATTCCCTCCGCCTCAATTGTCAGGACCGTGCCCTCCCAGAGATTGGTCTCCCCGATGAAAGTGGCGACAAAGGGATTGGTGGGCGCCTCATAAATCTCCCGCGGCTCGCCGAGTTGCTCGATCCTCCCCCGGTTCATCACCGCGATGCGACAACTGATGCCCATGGCCTCATCCTGATCATGGGTCACATAGAGAAAAGTCGTTCCGATCTCGTCGTGCAGCGCGCTGAGCTCGGCAAGGAGCCGCTGGCGGAGTTTCAAATCGAGCGCCGCGAGAGGCTCGTCGAGCAGGAGCACCCGGGGACGGTTCACCAGAGCCCGGGCAATGGCGACACGCTGGCGTTGACCTCCGCTGATTTCATGAGGGAATTTGTCCTCGTGCCCGCCGAGATCCACCAGGTCCACCATGCGTTCCACCGCGCCCCGGATCTCCGCACGCGGGCGGCGCGCCATTTTCAGACCGAAGGCGATGTTGTCCCGGATCGACAGATGGGGAAACAGCGCATAGTTCTGGAACACGGTGTTCACGGGGCGCTGCTCCGGGGGCAGACCGCTGATGTCGCGTCCCTCGAGGAGAATGCGCCCCTCGTCGGGATGAATAAACCCGGCCACCATTCGCAACAGGGTGGTCTTCCCGCAACCGCTCGGGCCCAGCAGTGAAAAAATCTCGCCCTGCCGGATTTCCAGGGACACCCGATCCACCGCGGGAACGTCGCGGAAGCGCTTGGTGATACCTTCGAAGGTGAGAAACCCGGCCATGTCGGCAGGTATCATGCCGCACCCGCCGCGAGATGCCATGGGAAAATTTAGAGCCCCAGGCCACGCCGCATCGCACCGACCGGAGCCGGACGATCGAACCAGTATTCAAAGGCGAGAACGCCCTGCCACAGCAGCATCGCGAGGCCATTGGCAACACTGGCGCCAGCCGCGGCGGCGTCCGCGAGAAGACGGGTCCGCTCCGGGGCGTAAATCATGTCATAAACCCGGTGCCGTGGCAGAAACGCGTCTGCCGGAACCAACACCGGATCGTCCACTTTCATTCCCACCGAACTGGCATTCAAAATCAGATCGACCCCGGAAAGCACGCGATTCAGACTCTCCGGACTGCCGTCGATGATCTCCACGGAAGTCTCCGGGCGCAGGCTGCGGATCTCTGCGGCGACCGATTCCACCTTGGAAAGCGTGCGGTTGGCGAGCACCAGCGCCGGACACCCCTCAAGGGCGCTCTGCACCGCCGCCGCCCTTCCGGCGCCTCCCCCGGCTCCGAGAATAAGCAGCCGCTGTTCTCCCAGAGGCTGGCCGAAGGCTTCCTCCACGGCCCGGCTCAGTCCCGGACCGTCGGTGTTGTGTCCGGACAGGGTGCCGTCCGACTCGACCCGCACCGTGTTCACCGTCCGCAGATGCCGGGCGGAATCGGTCAGACGATCGACCAACCCAAGGGCGGCAACTTTGTGAGGAATCGTCAGGTTGGTGCCCAGAAATCCCTGACGTGACAATTCGCGGAGCGCGGCGGGCAATTCCTCCTCCCGGATCAACAGACGAACATACTGCGCCGGGATACCGGCTTCCTCCAGGGCGGGATTGTGCATCTGGGGGGAACGCGAGTGGGCCACGGGATCCCCGAAGACCGCCAACCGCCCGGGAAGTTGCCATCCCGCCGTCAGGGCATTCCAATGGATCAGATCCTCGAAACTGTATACCTCAGCCATGCGCCGCGCGGACCTCATTCAGCCTGGACCACAGGCTCTCCCAGGAGTGGTCGATCAAAAGTTGGTTCCGCAGCGTTCCAGGAAGGAAGCCCCGCTGGATCATCGTGTCATAGAAATCCACCAGCCCGTCATAGTAGCCGGCGACATTCAACAGGCCGTTGGGTTTGTCGTGCAGGGAAAGCTGGGTCCAGGTGACCATTTCGAACAACTCATCCAGTGTGCCGACCCCACCCGGCAGGGAGACGAATCCATCCGAAAGTTCCGCCATGGTCTGCTTCCGCTCGGCCATGGTGGAAACAATCCGTAAGTCGCTGACCCCGGAGTGTCCTACTTCGCGGGCCATCAGATCGTGGGTGATGACGCCGATGACTTCCCCGCCTTCCGCCAGACAGGCATCGGCAACCTCGCCCATCAGCCCCACGCTTCCACCTCCATAAATGAGTCGGATTCCGTGCATCGCGAGAAATTGGCCGATCCTCCGGGCCTCCGTGGCATAGAGTTCGTCCGATCCGCGGCGCGAGCCACAGAAAACGCAGAGAGACCGGATCATTTCAACAGCAACAGGGCACTGTCGACCGAGGCGTCATCATGCACGACCGCCTCCAGAGCGGCGGCGATCCGCTGCGGCGTGCGGTGCTGCCAGACATTGCGACCGATCGCAATCCCTACCGCTCCGGCATCCAAGGCATTGCGGACCATCGTCAGCAACGCCCGGTCATCCCCCATGGCGGAACCTCCGAGCACGATCACGGGAACGAAACAGGCATCCACCAAGGCCCGGAATTCATCGCTCGAAGCACCCGTCGGATAGGCGGTTTTCACAATGTCGGTCCCCAACTCCGCCGCGACCCGCATCGCGAAACCAATGTTCTCCAACGTGTAGTCCGCGGAGCGTCCGATCCCGAAGGGAAGGCTCTCGAGAATGACCGGAATCTCACACTCCAGACTTTCCGAGATAAGTTCGGCACATTCCCGGAAGATCCCCACCTCATTGGGGTGGTGGGTGTAGCACATGTTCATCACCGCATTGGCCCCGATCGTGGAGGCTTCGTCGACCGAGTAGAGCCGGAAGCTGCCTTCGTCGACATTCTCTCCAAAAGCAGGCTTGTAGCAGTCTGTCCGCAGGCAGATCGCCTTGTCCTCCAGCAGGTCGAGACAGGCGATGCCCAATCCAAGATTCACGACATAGCCATCAACATGGGAATTGAGCGCTTCAATCAGGGCCCGGGGTGATTCCAACCCCGGAACAGGGATCGCGGTGCCGTGATCGATGGGCAGGATGATGGTGCGGCCGTCCTCCCGAAAGAATTGCTGCAGATTGTCCAACCGTTCGGAACCGGAATCGTCTTCGTCAAAATCGCTCATGATGTCCCTTTCCTACCATGCGTCGGACCAAAGAGCAAATTGAGACGCCATCGAGAAATGATTCGAGGACGGTTTCCCAGCTGCCAACCAGCAGCCAGGGGGCTTGCAGAAACGGTGACCGAAGGGCAGATGCTCCGCTGTCGCCAGGCAGTCAAGAAATCGCAGGGCTTTCCTGGCCTGTCTATCAGAGCATCACATTGGACGGATCTGCCTCCTGATTTAAAGCCATCAAGGGGCTCTCTGGTATTTCTCGAGCGCCTGATTCAAGTGAAAAAACCCCACCGGAAATCCCGGCGGGGTTTTTCATACCAAGCTTCAGGTTCGGGCTCTGCGCTTATTCCACGGCGGTGGTTCCCACCGGCTGGCCCGTCGGCACCCCGAACAGCCGCAGGCTGCCATACTGGCTGCTGTTCAGGTCATACTGATAATACACCCCGTAGTTCCCGTAGTGACGGCGGTAGCGGTTCTTCTTCTTCGCCGCTTCCTCCTCCTCGGTCTGGCTTTCCCCGTCCTCCAGGGTCCGGTTCGCTTCCAGGCTCGCTGGCATCTCTTCCAAGGACAGATCATTGCGATCCCACGAATCCCACTTGTCGTCCTGCAGGAAGCTGAAGAAGTCGATCGGGATTTCAGGCTCGATCACTTCTGGGATCTC
>JACKQE010000019.1 GCA_024233005.1 Akkermansiaceae bacterium
TTCCGTGCACTCCGGTGCACGGCTCCGTTGAAGCTTGGCGAGACGCTTACAGTAGTTCCCAGAGCTAAATGTCCACCAGCAAACAAATAGCGATCCAATCCCACCACAAACCGCCCCGCAATCGCTCAAAAATGCCCCTCAGGCACGTCAGACCGGCCAAAAGGAGTAATGGAGCCCATTATACCAAACGCCAACCTCCATCGATTCTGGCGCGATTTTGAAATTCCCCCCCTTGAAAACGTATTTCTCATCCAATTCCGACCATCCGGGACGCCCAATCAGGCGGCCCATTTTATCAGTTAGGAATCTCTGCCATTTCGGCGTAGCCGGGAAAGGCGCCAGCCTTAAAAAGCCCCCCCTGGGGCTGTGGATCGACGAAGACACGATAGTGGCAAGGAGATCCCTTTAAATGTAGAGTTACGAAGTAACGAGAAACGGAAATCTAGGGGCGCCAAATAGCGGTCAACGACCATAACCAAATGCTTTAATCTCTGCTAATTTTGTAATTTCCATATTTTCCTTACTAGGGAACTAATGCTATTTTCCCAAATATACTGGATTTCATCTCACAATGCTTACCTGGTCAGTCACATTTTGCGGTTTTCTTGTTTGCTGTCTTCTATTGTTTATCAATGGCTTTCAAATTTGGGATCCATTTTCCTGAGCCCGGAATCCCAATTTCATCGAAGCCGGAGGTGGTCTCCTTTTTTTGCCATTTCTCTTAAAATGAGCGCCATTGCCGGAGCTAAGCCAATGGCGCGTTTCTTATGCTTTGCGCGCACTTTTTTCGTTCCCCATAGCACTTGTGTTGAGCGGCTTGCAAATCACTTACGCACTTTCCTTCTCACGCACAGAAATAGCAAATAAAATCAGGCATTTTAAGCCAACCTGCGTTTCTTTTGATCCGTCAGAAATCCCGCTCAAACCGATTCATTTGCGCCAGCATTTTCTTTCTATCTACAAATCACTCCGTCACCACACTGAAGATCAAAAGACCCATAATCTCGGTTTCCGAACCATGAGATGTCACCACAATGCACAGACCGGAATTCGATCAGGTCAAAGAGCGGAGCTTCAAACGGAAGCATCCACCTGAGAATACAGGCCGCCTGCACTGCGTGCAGACGTCCAATGCCAACGACACACTTTCCAATTCCGGGCACCTTAAAGATGGTCCAAAAAGTCTGAAAAATCCCGCTTCACCAGAATTCGGCTAAGTGTCTATTTTTCAGTAAGTTTGATCCTTTTAATTCGGTCCGCATCCACCGACAGACAACGAATTTGAAATGTGTGAAAACCACGCCTAAAAGAGTGCGGTTAAGTGGGAGAACGAATGCGTCAAAAATCAGCACTTTCAGTGTAGAGAAGAATGCCGACGGAAATTCGTGTAGAGGATGAAATACGACCCATCCTTTTCCGCAAGTCCAGCATCATGAAAATTGTCGTTGGAGGATTACCACTAACCGCAGACTGAACGGGGAGGGTCTTGCAGCCGATCAACTGCATTGTTCAGCGTTTCCGTTCCTGCGAACGCATAACGGGGCGAGGCTCCAATAGTCCTCCGCCGCAGCGGGAAGGACCAGTTCCCGGTAGTGAGCGAAAATCAGGGAGTTGTTGGAATGCCCCATCTCCAACGCCAGTTCGTCAGCATTCCGGAACTTGGCCAGATGTGTAAACGCCGGGTTAATTCCGGTACGGTCGCCGGGGTAAAACCGGTACGCTTTGACAGGAGCGGTTTACTAGAATTTGGCTGTTCAGAAAGGAACATCCGATGCTGTCGGTGTGGACATCTTGGGTTGAGTGATATGTTCCTTCTCTCTGATCTCAAAAGGAGAAAGTTGTCCATAATCCGGGGCCCCAGGCGAGAATGGGTGCCTGCAAATCGTCGGAGACTGGGCGGATTGCAGGCAACTTTCGGGGCTTGGCCCCAACGGGTCGAACCCGGTCTTCTCTAAGCTCAAATGTACCGGTCTATTCCGGCGCGTTCAGTTTACCGGTTTTAACCCGGAGTTTACACTCCCCGGCGATGGCTTTTTCTGGAGATCATTTTTCCCCATCCAGCCCATCGAATTGTCCTAGGAGGTGTTCTTTCTTCTCCCCGGGCGGAAAAGGAAATTGAACGACCAACACGGGGACAATCAACACGCTTCTCCAAAGGCCCGGGAGCGGCCATTCAATTCCCGGAACTCCGATCACGAATTTCTGTTCCAACCAATTCTCCAAAAGGCAGCAGCATCCTCCTTCGTCACGACCTCCCGGTAGTGTTTGAAAATAATGCGAGCGTCCTGGTGCCCGAGGATCAGAGCCAGTGCTCCCGCATCTTGATGGTGAGCCAGGTGATAGCTGGCAAACGAATGCCGAAGGGCGTTGCCCGGCCAGGGTTTCAACTGAACACCCTTCAATTTCTCAGCCTCCGTCTCCGAGCCCAGCATTCCAAACCCGGCCTGTCGCCGGGTGGCCTCCAAGATCTTTCTTCCGTTGGTGGGCCAGATTCGTCCGCTGGCGATGGCGAGCGGTTTCAGAATTGCCGCCAGGTTTTCCGAAATGGGTACGATCCGATTGCGGGCGTTCTTGGCAATATCCGCACCGACGTGGATGGTCTTGCGTTCGAGCCCCACTGCATCCCACTTCAACCGTTTCAATTCCTCCGTCCGCAAGCCGGCGAACAGCCCCAGTGCAACGGCCGGTAAAATCGTCGAGCCCGCAACGGAAATCAGACGAAACGCTTCATCAGGTGTCAAGATGCCGACGGGCTCGTCAATCACCTTCACCGGCTTGATTTTCGCAACCGGGTTGGAGTCTGTGTAGCCGCACGCCACCGCCTCGCTGAACATCACTCCGATTTCCCGACGATAGGTGTTCACGGACTCGGGACTCAGGTTCAGACCGTGGAGCCATTCGGCGACCTCTGCCCTGGAAATTGTTGCCACCACTCTTTCCCCGAAGTCCATCTTGAACCTCCCCAGACGAGATTTCAAATTGCCCAAATATCGTTCCGACTTCCGTTCCTGCTCTTTCGCACGAATCAACGCGTTTATGATGTCATTCACTTTCGCGGATTGCCGTTCCCGACGCCGGAGGTCGATGCCGATTTCAACCGCTTCCCGCAGTGTCAGTTGCACTTCGCCCAGCAATTCACGGGTTTCGAGGACCGCACTGCGCTCAGCCGCCGTGATCCGCCCGTCGGTTCCGTGGGACAACCGTTCGGATTCTTGTCGCTCCTTCCACTCCTCCGCGGCCTGCCTGGTTTTGAAACCCTTGCTCCGGTAGCGGCCCACTTCCACGTAGGAGGCGCGCCACCGGTAGATGGGATGCCCCCGCATCCGGTGGACATTGATCCGGTGTCCCAAACGCGCCCCCGGAGAATTCTTTTCAGGGTTGTGTGACATCGAAATACCGATACCTCCATCCGGCGGAAAATGCCACCGATTCTGCTCACTATCTGCTCAACGCCACCCTTTGGGAAACCTTTCGGACTACGTAACTCACTGAAAATCAGCAAGCCGAAGGCCGGAATTGAACCGGCGACCCGCTCATTACGAATGAGCTGCTCTACCCCTGAGCTACTCCGGCGTCGCATGATTCCGGCGGCGGAATGGCCACCGGTCGTCAAACAGATCGCCAAGCTACCCGCCGCCGTTCCCGATGTCAACCGCGGTGTGGGCGGATTTTCACCCGGGACCGGGGAAATGCCGCCGGTCATCCCGAGTGCTTTTCCATTTGTCATTCCGTCTCCGGACGGATATGGAAGAACCGCATGAAGACCCACCTGCAGGAGTGCCTGACCCGGACCCGCGCCGAGGTTGCCAAAGTCATCATCGGGCAGCGGGAGGCGGTGGACCACTGCCTGATCGCGATCTTCACCGGCCACCATGTGCTGCTCGAGGGCGTGCCCGGCGTCGCCAAAACCCTGCTGGTCCGCACGCTGGCCCAGGTGCTGGGGACGGAGTTCGCCCGGATCCAGTTCACCCCGGACCTGATGCCCTCGGACATCACCGGGACCAATGTCTTCGACCTGCGCGACACCAGCTTCCGCCTCGTCAAGGGTCCGGTCTTTGCCTCGTTCCTCCTCGCGGATGAAATCAACCGCGCCCCGGCCAAGACCCAGTCGGCGCTGCTCCAGGCGATGCAGGAGCGCCAGGTCACGATCGACGGGGTGGACCATGCCCTGCCGTCGAGCTTCACGGTCTTTGCGACGCAGAATCCGATCGAATACGAAGGCACCTACCCGCTGCCGGAGGCGCAGAAGGACCGGTTTTTGATGAAGGTGGATATCGGCTACCCGGAGCGGGAGGAGGAGCTGTCCCTCTCCCATCGCTCGCTGGGGAAGGACGCTCCCGAAACCATGCTGGCCGCCGGCGTGGTCCAGCCGGTGCTGGCGGAGGGGGACCTGGCGGGCCTGCGGGAGGAACTCGGCGCGCTGACGGTGCGGGAGGAACTGGTCGCCTACGCGGTCGACCTGATCCGGCAGACCCGGCATCACGACAGCATCCAGGTCGGCGCGGGTCCCCGGGCGACCCAGGCGCTGCTCCTCTCGAGCCGGGCCCACGCGGCGCTGCAGGGACGGGATTTCGTGACGCCGGATGACATCCGCGCGCTGGCCTACCCGGTGCTCTCCCACCGGTTGGTGCTGCGCCCGGAATATGAGATCGAGGGTATCACGGTGCGCGAAGCGATCTCGAAGGTGATCGAGAAAGTGCCGGTGCCCCGCTGAGGAATGCCCGGCCACTGGCGGGAAAGGCTCCGCCTCCGGGGAGGATCCGGCAGGGCCCTGCACTCCCGGAACGCCGGTTGACTCCGGGCCAGTTTGGCGCACCTTGAACAGGTCCCCTCCCCATCGCGTCCGCGCGACGCCCCCATTCCCTCATGCGCTTTCTGATTCGCTCCAAAATCCACCTCGCCACTGTCACGGAAGCTGATGTGGACTATGTCGGGAGTGTCACCATCGACCGCGACCTGATCGACGCGGTGGGCCTCTGGCCGGGGGAGAAAGTCCTCATTTCGAGCGTGACCAGCGGCGCCCGGCTCGAGACCTATGTCATCGAGGCTCCGGCCGGCTCGGGCATCATCGGCATCAACGGAGCCGCCGCCCATCTCATCAAACAGGGTGAAAAGGTCATCATCATGGGATTCGAACTTTCGGAAAGCCCCCTCGAGCCGCAGGTCGTGCTGGTGGACGAGGCCAACCGGGTGGTGCGGCATCTCGTGGAAAAACGCGGCGACACCGAGCCGCGGCTCCCGGAAGTCCCCGAGCCGGAGGAAACCCGCGCCGCACGCCCCCGGCCGGACTCGATCCCGCCCCGCCGGCCCCGCCGCAAAGGGGGCAAAGCCGGTGGCCCGGGTCGTCCGGGACGCGGCCAATAACCCCCCGACGATCCCCTGACGCTGCTGCATTCCCACTGAGGCATGAGGACCCTACCGCTGGAGGACCAGTTCGAAGACATTTTGGCCAAAGCGATGCGCGGCCTGACCCTCGGCGAATCCGAACTCGCCGCCCGCACCGGAGTCCCGGTCGAAACCGTGCGCCGCCTCACCCGGGGGGAACTCTGCGATGAGGCCGCCCTGGGACGTCTCGCCACGGCGCTGAACCTGCATCCCCGCACGCTCCTGCTGAGCGCGACGCGCTCCTGGCAGCCGATGCCGGTGCATCTCCCCGGTCTCCACCAGGTCAACACCGCCTATCGCGACATGCAGGTGAACGCCTACATCGTCCACCTGCCCGGTCAGCCGGAGGCGGTTTGTTTTGACACCGGCACCGATGCCGACGCGCTGGTGGAGGTGTTGCGGAAGCATTCCCTGAAGCTGGCGGCCATTTTCATCACCCACACCCACAACGACCACATCGCCGCCCTGGACCGGCTCCGCTCGTTGACAGGGCATCCCCCGGCCCATGCGCGGGATGCCGAGCCGTGGCCGGACACCCAGTTGTTCAGCGCCGGCCAGAGCTTCACGATCGCGGGTCTCCGCATCGCGACCCGCGCCACGACGGGACATTCCCGCGGGGGAACGAGCTACGTGGTGGAAGGTCTGGATCGCCCCTTGGCGATCGTCGGCGACGCGCTGTTCGCCGGGTCGATGGGAGGAGGCATGGTCTCCTATGCGGACGCCCTGCGCACGAACCGCGCGGAACTCCTGACCCTCCCGCCGGAAACCGTGATCTGTCCCGGGCACGGCCCTCTCAGCACGATCGGGCAGGAGCGCCGCTTCAATCCCTTTTTCCCGGAGACCAAGGAAGGCTGATCCCGCTCCGGCATGACCTCGGAAGATCTCATCGTCGGCATCGATCTCGGCACCACGAACAGCCTCGTCGGGGTGGTCGAGAGCGGATTCCCCATTCTCCTGGCGGACGAAAACGGACGCCGGATCGTGCCTTCGGTGGTGCATTATCCCGCCGATGGTTCGCCGGCGTTGGTGGGGGAACCGGCGCAACGCCGCCACGCGCTCGCCCCGGACCGCACCATCGCCTCGGTGAAACGGCTCATGGGACGCCGGATCGAGGAGCTCTCCGCCACGGAAAAAGACGCGCTCGACAGCACCGTGGTGGCCGGTCCCGGCCAATGGGCGGAGATCGCGCTGGAAGCGAACCGCCACCTCCGACCGGAGGAGGTTTCCGCCGAGATCCTGCGGCGTCTCAAGGCGGTCGCCGAAGCCGCGCTGGAGCAGCCCGTGACCCGGGCGGTGATCACCGTCCCGGCGTATTTCAATGACGCGCAACGGCAGGCCACGGTGCGGGCCGGGGAACTCGCCGGACTGACGGTGGAGCGCATCGTCAACGAACCGACGGCCGCCGCGCTGGCCTACGGCCTGGGGCACACCGGAGCCTCGAGCCGCGTTGCCGTGTATGATTTCGGGGGAGGCACTTTCGACCTGAGCCTGCTCCAGATCCAGGACGGGGTTTTCACGGTCATCGCGACCAACGGCGACACCCGGCTCGGCGGGGACGATCTCGACCAAGCGCTCGCGGGCTGGCTGCTCCGGCAGTCCGGACTGACCGACGCCCCCGGTCTGACCGCCCAAGTGCGGCTCCTCGAAGCTTCCCGCACCGCCAAGGAAGCCCTCAGCAGCGAAGACAGCACCGTGGTCAGACTGCCCTTCCTCGAGGCAGGCAGGAGTCTGGAATGCACGGTGACCCGCGCCGACTTCGAGACCCTGGCACGACCGATCGTGGAACGGACGCGGCGGCACTGCCTGCGGGCCCTGAGCGATGCCGGAATCCTTGATCCCGCAACCGAACTCGATGCCGTCGTCCTCGTGGGAGGCAGCACCCGCATTCCCCTGGTGCGGCGTGTCGTGGCGGAAATATTCGGCCAGGAACCCGACACCAGCCAGCCCCCCGATGAGGCCGTGGCCCTCGGAGCGGCGGTGCAGGCCGGCATTCTCTGCGGACGGGTCCGGCAGGTGCTGCTGATGGATGTGACGCCGCTCTCCCTCGGCATCGAGACGTTCGGCGGGCTGATGAATGTGATCATCCCGCGCAACACCACGATCCCCGCCAAGGCGGGCGAGATGTTCACCAACGCCATGACCGACCAGCCGGCCATGCTGATCCGTGTGCTTCAGGGAGAACGGGAGCTGGCGAAGGACAACTGGGAACTGGGTCGCTTAGACATCGACTTTCCGCCGGGCCCCAAGGGCAGCGCCCGGGTCGGGGTGCAGTTCAACATTGACGCCAACGGCATCCTCACAGTGCTGGCGCGCGACACGGCGACCATGACCGACCGCATTCTCGAGATCCGGGACGCCGCGGTGGATGTGGACGATGAGCGGGTCGAGGCCATGATCGCTGAATCCATCGACCATGCCTGGGAGGACATGACGGAACGGCAGTGGACCGAAGCCCGGTTGAAAAGCGATGAATTGATCCCTGCCGTCCGCCAGGCCCTCGACAGCATCGGTCTGGATCTGCCGGCCCCCGAGCGGGACGGCATTCTGACCGCCCTGCTGGCCGTGGAAGCCGCCGCCGCCGCGGAGCCCCACGACCTTCCCCGGCTCAAGCAGGCCAATCAGGCGCTCGACGAAGCGACGGAAGGCCTGGCCGCGCGACTCGTCGAAAAAGCGCTCGACGATGCCTTCGGCGGCCCTTGACCGCATCGCGGCCCGTCAGAATTGCGAAATTCTGCATCATCTGACTCTCAGGAGAGGAAAAGCCAATTGACGGTTGGCGCCTGCCTTGAGTAAAGTGTGGCCTCTTTTTGACGCCCGGCGCTCCGTCGACCGCCCACCGATCAGCTTTCCTCACGTTACCATGAATGTTGTGCCTGTCCTGATCATCACCATGCCAGATGGGCAGAATCGGAAATTTGAGATCAGCGGAAGCTCGGCCACCCTGGGGAGAACCCCGGCCAATGACATCTGCCTGCCCCTGCCCCAGATTTCCTCCCGGCATTTGCAGGTCACCGTCGAAGGCGTGGATCTGAAGGTGCAGGATCTGGGTTCCACCAACGGGATCCGCTACGCCGGGGAAAAGGTGGACGCCTTCAAACTTTCCCACGGGGGACAGTTCCTCATCGGCGATGCCGTGTGGGCCACTTATTTTATCGAGGAAGCAGCCACCGTCGCGCCTCTGGCGCCGCCCGCCGCGCCGGCCCCGGAGGCGGCTCCCACCGGCTTCCGCCTCAAGATCGGGGCCCCGGTGGCCACGGCCGTGCCCGCCAAACCGGTGGCCATGGCCCAAATAGTGGAGGAAGGGGAAGCCGACCCGCCTGGCGTCAGCGTGGTCGAGGAAGCTCCCGCGCCGGCCGCCGCCCCCGCGGCAGTGGTGACGCCGATTCCCCAGCCCAAACCCCTGGCCCCGCCACCAGGACTGAGGGTGGAAAGCGGTCTGACCCCGGTCGCGGAACCTCCTGCCACGGGATTCCGCCTCAAAATCGGGGCCCCCAAAGCCTCGGCTCCGGTGGCAGTCTCCTCGGCAATGCCCGCGACCCCGGTGGTTCCGATCACCGCAGCCCGCCCGCTCGCGCCGCCGCCCGGCTTCCATGACACTCCGGAACCGATCCCCCTCCCCGCAACAGCCGTCTCCCAACCGGATCCGACACCGGAACCGGTTCGTCTCAAGGTGGGAACGCCCCAGGCAGCGCCTGCCGCGACTCCGATCCCGGTCGCCCAACCCAAGCCATTGACTCCGCCACCCGTCGAGGCACCCGCCGAACCCACTCCGGCGGCAACGCCGGAACCGGTTCGTCTCAAGGTGGGAACGCCCCAGGCAGCGCCTGCCGCGACTCCAGTTCCGGTCGCCCAACCCAAGCCATTGACTCCGCCGCCCGTCGAGGCTCCCGCCGAACCCGTTCCAGCAGCAACGCCGGAACCGGTCCGTCTCAAGGTGGGAACGCCCCAGCCCGCGCCTGCGGCAACTCCGGTTCCAGTCGCCCAACCCAGGCCCCTGACTCCGCCGCCCGTCGAGGCTCCCGCCGAACCCGCTCCAGCGGCAACGCCGGAACCGGTCCGTCTCAAGGTGGGAACGCCCCAGCCCGCGCCTGCGGCAACTCCAGTCCCGGTCGCCCAACCCAAGCCATTGACTCCGCCGCCCGCCGAGGCTCCCGCTGAACCCGCTCCAGCGGCAACGCCGGAACCGGTCCGTCTCAAGGTGGGAACGCCCCAGCCGGCTCCTGCCGCGACTCCGGTCCCACTTCCCGTTCCTGAGAAGATGGCCCAGCCCTCCCCTCCTGCGAATTCTGCCAAAACCCCTCCGGCTTCCCCCGCCATCGCTCCGCCGACGGCGCCTGCGGCCAAGCCGAAACGGGAAATTTCCCCGGCCATCGCCCCGCCGTCGGCGGCCATTCTGGGAGAACCCGCGCCCGCCCCGGCCCCGACTCCGTCCCGGCTCAAGATCGGGACTCCCGTGCCCCCCTCCGCTTCGCCCGCCACTGGGGATGCGTCCTCGAAGTCCGTCCCGAAAGCGGTGCCGTTGCCGGCAATTTCACCAATACCCGGGCCTGCCGTGGGCGAAGCCACAGTCATCCTCAAAAAGACCGATCCGGCCCCGCCCCAGCCCATCGTCACTCCTCCGGCTCCGGGCCAGTCCCACGGCACGCCCGTGCTTCCGCCGGTCCCGCCCGATGACACCGGGAACAAACCAGCATCTCCGAAAGGGGGCGGTGAATCCGGCGCAGTACCCCCGTCACCGCCCTCCGGTCCGCGACTCGCGATCCCGGGGAGCCCGGCCAAGCCTCAAAAACTCGCCACACCCGGCAGCGAGGCCGCCGCCGCCCCCACCAAACTCCAGGTTCCCTCCAATGGGGAGCCCACCGGCCCGCCCAAAAAGCTCAACATGGATGCGGAAAATGGTACCCCGGCCAAACGGAAGCTGAATTTGGGCTAACGGACGAAAAAGCGGCCTCCCAGCCGAAATCTGCCACGATGTCAACTCCGGCGGAGTCTGTGCCGCGCTCGCGCCAAAGCGCGGATCGCTTCTTTACACGGGACGGGCGTCCTCTACACTGTTCAGATGTTTGAAGCCCAGGAAGCCGAAGCGGAGTGGATCCTCGCGCCGAGTCCGCCAGCTGCCGAGGTCGCCCAATTGGCCCGCAGCTTCGGACTGGATCCCCTCGTGGTGACAGTGGCGATGCAGCGCGGCTTCACCACGCCGGAAACACTAGAACGGTATCTCTATCCCCGCCTCCAGGATCTGGCGGATCCCTTTCTCCTTCCGGACATGGAGGCCGCCGTCGACCGCCTGCTCCATGCCGTTGATCACCAGGAGGAAGTGCTCCTGTATGGGGACTATGACGTTGACGGGGTTTCCTCCCTGGCGCTGTTGAAAACCGCGCTCGCCGCTTACGGTCTGGAGCCGCACTGCTTCCTCCCCCACCGCATTGACGAAGGCTACGGCCTGAGCCATGACGGCATCGAGCGCTGCCTCCAGATGTGGCAACCCACCCTCGTCATCGCGGCGGATTGCGGCACCAACTCCCGCAGTGTCGCCGATGCCCTGCGGGACAAAGGCATCGATCTGCTCGTGCTGGATCACCACGAACCCTCTCCCGACGGCATCGCTGACTGCGTGGCGGTGGTGAATCCCAAGCGGGGCGACACCTTCCACTACCTCTGCACCGGCGGGGTGGTATTCAAGGTGGCCCATGCGTTGCTGAAACGTCGTCCTCTGGCGGGGTTTGCGTTGCGGGATCACCTCGATCTGGTGGCCCTCGCGACGGTGGCGGACATTGTGCCTTTGGTCGATGAAAACCGCATTTTCGTCCGAAGGGGACTGACCCAGCTCGACCGCACGGCCCACCCCGGACTTTCCGCCTTGAAGCAGGTCGCCGGGGTCAACGGACCCGTCCGCTCCCATGATATCGGATTCAAACTCGGTCCCCGGCTCAATGCCTCCGGCAGGCTCGACACCGCCCAAGTCTCGCTCGAGCTGCTCCTCACCCAGGACACCATCGCGGCCGAGCGGCTCGCTCGGGAGTTGGACGCCCACAACCGGGAACGGCAAATGCTGGAGCAGCAGACCCGCGAGGAAGCCGAAGAGATGATCCAGTACTTGTCCCCCACGGACAGAGCGCATTCCATTGTCGTGGGGAGCCGCGGCTGGCATCCCGGGGTTGTGGGCATCGTCGCCGCCCGCATCCTGCGACGCTACCACCGCCCGACCTTTGTCATCGCGATCGACGATTCCGGCATTGGCAAGGGCAGTGGACGGAGCATTCATGGGGTCTCCCTGGTCGATGCGATCGATCATTGTTGCGATCTCCTCGAAGCCGGCGGCGGACACGAAATGGCCGCGGGACTGAGTATCCGGGAGGAGAACATCACGGCGTTCCGCGAGCGGTTCAATGCGCACATCGCCCGGAGCTCGGACCCCGACCTGTTCCGTCCAAGACTGCTCCTCTCCGCCGAGACCCGGCTCGCCACGCTCGATTTGGAACTGCTCGACAGCTATGAATTGCTGCACCCCTTCGGGAATGCCAACTCCCAGCCGCTGCTCTACGCCCGGGAGGTCCAGGTGGTCGGCGAACCCAGGATACTCAAGGACAAGCACCTCAAGCTCAGAATCGTCCAACAGGGCAGCCAACCCCGCGATGCCATGTATTTCAACGGGGCCGGACTCGATCTGCCCCGTCCCCCGTGGGACATCGCCTTCACCATCGACCGCAACGAATTCCGCGGCCGGCTCAACGTCGGCATTTCCATCCAGCAGGTCCGGAAATCCGGTTGATCCCCACTCCCATGTTTGAAGTAAGAGCCAAGCCAGATCTCGTTGAACGCGCCTTCCTCATCGGGGCTTACTTCCGAAGGGATGATGTCGCCGAAGCGGAAAGCCTGCTGGAGGAGCTCTCCGAACTGGTCGATTCGCTCGGGATCGGGATCGTGGGACGCAGCTGTATTTTCGTGCGCGATCCCAACCGCCGCTACCTGACCGGCAGCGGAAAGGCCGCGGAACTGATCGAAGAAGCGAAGGCCCTCCATGCCGACTGCATCATCTTCGACAACAGCCTTTCCCCGATGCAGCAGCGGGCCTGGGAAACCGAAGGCAATGTCTGTGTGATCGATCGGGAGGAGGTCATCCTCGACATTTTCAACGAACGGGCCCGGACCCGCGAAGCCCAGCTCCAGGTCGAACTGGCGAGGATGGAATACTCCCTGCCCCGCCTCGCGCGCATGTGGGCCCACTTGGACCGTCAGGGTGGCGGCACCGGCGGAGGGAAGGGCGGAGGCGGAGCGGCCCGCGGGGAGGGTGAAAAGCAGATCGAAGTGGACCGCCGCATCGCCCGCCGGCGCATCGACCGAGTTCGGGAAGAACTGGAGGCGGTCCGCCAGGTCCGCCAGACCCAGCGCAAGGAGCGGACCCGCGAAGGGATGCCGCTGTGCTCCATCGTGGGCTACACCAACGCCGGGAAATCATCCCTGCTGAACCAGCTCTCGGGCAGCACGGTGCTGGCCGAGGACAAGTTGTTCGCCACGCTCGATCCCACGACGCGGCGGATTCAACTGCCCGATGGACAGCCGCTGCTCCTCACGGACACCGTGGGATTCGTCCGCAATCTCCCGACCCGGCTCGTCGAAGCCTTCAAGGCGACGCTCGAAGAGGCGGTCCTGGCGGACTTTCTCATCCACGTTCTGGATGCCAGCGCGCCGGAGATCAGTGCCTATTATGAGACCACGATCAACGTTCTGAACGAACTGGGCGCCGGTGGCAAACGAACCGTGGTGGTGCTCAACAAATGCGACCTCATCGATGAGGAACGGCGTCAGGACCTGCGCCAGATGTTTGGTCCCGAGGCAGTGCAGGTCTCGGTGAAAACCGGCCTGAACATGGACCGGCTCATCCAGCGGCTCAATGAAATGGTGCTGGACCGGGTCTGCCGACTGCATCTGAGAATCCCCCAGTCGCGGCAGGACCTGGTGTCCCTGATCCACCGCGAGGGAAAAATCCTCAACCAACGATACGAGGACAATGACATCCTCCTCACGGTGGTCGCCCCCCGGGTCCACCTGCATGTGTTCCAGCCTTTCCTCGATCCCAACCCGGACCTTGCCCCGCTTTGAAACGCCTCCTGCTGCCCGTTTTCCTCGCTTGTTTCTCCCCCCTGTCGTGGGCGGCCCGGCCCAACGTCCTCTTCATCATTGCGGACGATCTGACCGCAACCGCCCTGTCCTGTTATGGCAATGAGGTGTGCCAGACACCCAACATCGACCGGCTCGCCACCCGGGGCACCCGCTTTACCCGGGCCTATTGTCAGGCTACCTTCTGTGGTCCCTCCCGGGCCTCTCTGATGTCCGGCTACTACCCGCATGCGACGGGAGTTTACGGCTATGTCAGCGGACGCGCCGCGATCGGCGACCGGGAGACCTGGGCCCAGCATTTCAAGAATGCCGGCTATCATACCACCCGAATCAGCAAGATCTTCCACATGGGAGTGCCCGGAGACATTGAGAAAGGCTCGGACGGAACTGACGATCCGGTTTCATGGACGGAACGGTACAACAGTCCGGGCCCGGAGTGGAAGGCACCCGGAATCGGAGAAACGCTGGAACGCAATCCCGACGGCAAAAAGCCGGTCATGGGAGGGAACACCTTCGTCGTCGTCGCCGCGGAGGGGGATGACTTGGTGCATTCCGACGGAAAAACCGCCGCGAAAGCCTGCGAGATTCTCCGTCGCAAACAGGATTCGCCCTTTTTCCTGGCAGTCGGATTCGTGCGTCCCCACGTCCCCTTTGTCTCCCCGGAAAAGTACCACACCGCTTTTCCATGGGAGCGCATCACCCTGCCGGAAAAGGTCGCGGGAGACTGGGAGGACATCCCGAAAGCAGGCATCAACTACAAGACCAGCCTCAACATGCAGATGGACGAGACCCGCCAGAAAAAGGCCGTCGCCGGCTACTATGCCGCGGTGACTTACCTGGACGCCCAGGTGGGCAAAGTCCTGTCCACCCTCCGCGAGGCCGGCCTGGAGGACAACACCATCGTCATCTTTACCAGCGATCACGGCTACCATCTCGGCGAGCACGATTTCTGGGCCAAGGTCAGCTGTCACGATGAATCCGCAGCGGTGCCTCTGATCATCGCGGTTCCCGGCAAAAAACCGGCAGTCTGCCATTCTTTTGCGGAGTTGATCGATCTGTACCCCACCCTCTCCAGCCTGTGCGGCTTGGAAGTCCCCGCCCGCCTCCAGGGAAAAAACCTCGCCCCCCTGCTCGACGACCCCTTGCTCAAGGTGCGGGACTCGGCTTTCACGATCAATGGCAAGGACAACGCGTTTCTGCTCCGCGAAGAGAAATGGGCCTTCATCCAGTATGGAGAAAAGGCCGACAAAGGCATGGAACTCTTTGACATGGAGAAGGACCCGCACCAGTTCACCAATCTCGCCACCCGGACCGACTACGCGTCGATCGTCGCAACCTGCAAAGCGAACATTGCCGCCAAATTGAAGGAAATCCGCACCAACGATCTGAGCCCGCCCCAACCCTGATTCCCCACCTACCGACCATGCATTCCACCAGCCTCCTGTCTCTTGCCACGCTGGGCCTGCTCCTGGCGTTTCCACTGAATGCCCAGGAGAGCATTCCCCTCATCGTGGATCATCCCCTTCCGGTTCTCGCCAAGCCCGATTTCAACGCTCCGTTGGATGCGGCCTGGAGGGTCGCCAAAGGCCGCTGGACTCCTGCGAACGGAGTCCTCGAGGTCGTGGAAATCCCCGAGGACAAACATGTTCCGGTGCTGCACCACCAGGTCGGACTGGCGGCGGCCATCATCGAATGCGAGTTCCGTTTCGACGGTCCGGGCACCTTTCTGGTCGGATGCGATGGGACCAAACATGTCGGGCGCGTCGTCGTCACGGCGGGCGGTCTCAGCATTGCCGAAGATTCGGTGAAACCCTCCCACGCCATTGCCACCCTCAAGCTGCCCGTAAAACAGGGCGAGTGGCACCATCTCCGGGTGGAATGGCAGGGAGACCGCATGGCGGCCCGGCTTGACGGGCAGGAACTCCAAGCTCGGCACGAATTTCTCGCCACCCCGAAAAGCCGCAGCTGGCTCGCGGTCGGCAAAGCCGCCAAGGTGCGGAACCTGAGCATCAGCGGGGAAAAGACTCACCCCTGAACCGCTCCCCCGCCTGGCCAGGCTCCACAAGATGAAAGCCCTTCTCTGCGTCTGCCTGCTCGCAACGTCCTCGGCTTTCGCGACCGAACCTCCGCCCGCTCTGGCAGAAACCTTCGACAGCCCCCTCTCCGCCGACTGGTTCTGGGGGCTCGGCACTTGGACCGCGAAGGATGGGATCCTGCGCGGATTTGAGTCTGGTCCCCGTCGCCACGGGCCCGTGAAAATGCGGCGCTTTCCCCTCAGAGACGGCACGTTGGAATGCGAGTTCCGCCTTGAGGGAAAGGCCACCTTCGCCGGCATCATCTTCAATGGCACGCAGGAACGGGGTCACCTCGTCCACCTCGTCATGGGAAAGGACCAATGCCGCATTCTGGCCCACCCCCAAAAAGGCGAAAACGTCGAGGCCGCGAAGGAGGCTCATCCGGTTTCCATCGGTGATTGGCACCGGGTGAAAATCATTTTCAAAGGGCCCACGATGACCGCCACGATTGATGATGCGACCATCACGGCCACCCTCCCCTGCATCGGCGAGGAAAAACTGACCTTCGGCCTTGGCGGAGACTCCGGCGGACCGGAAGGAGAAGCCGCCGGAGCCCTTGCCTTCCGGCACCTCACCGTGCGACCTTCCCGCTGACCAGTCAGATCCTGCCGGCTCCCCAAGAAAACGGGCCCTTACAGCCACCGTTTGTTGCTCAAGTGGGACGAGAGCCGCTCGCCCCTGGGGCCACCAGGACTGTCATGAAAACGGCTCCGAGAAACAGCGCGAAACCCACCGATTCCCCTTGAGACGGTCAGGCAAAAATCCATGCGCACCTGCGCCGCACCAATGTCTTGACGAGTCGGACCGGGCCTGACTGAATAAGGATCCCTCTCCCAGACCTCCCTGCCCATGAATGCCGCCAGACTATTCGCTGTCCTCCTCCCGGTCGCAGTGCTCCCCGCCGCCCTGCTCCGGAGCGCTGAGCCCTATGATCCCGGGCGGTTTGAACGCGAGATCCTCGTGCCCTCGAGCCGGGATGCGTTGCAGTTCGAAATCCTTCCCAACGGGGATCTGCTGTTCGCCGAGTTCTGGGGCACGGTGAAACTCCGGGACGCGGCAACAGGATCGGTCCACACTCTCGGTAAGGTCAACACCCATGCCAAGGGCGAGGTCGGTCTGCTCGGGATGGCCGCAGCGCCGGATTACCTCCAGAGCGGACATCTCTATGTCCTGTTTTGCCCGGAAGAGAACCAGGGCACGATGCGGGTCAGCCGGTTCACGGTGAAAGACGGCGTCATGCCGGCAGAATCCGAAACCAAGCTCCTCGATTGGCCCTATGACACGGAGCATGTCTTCCACATGGGGGGCGCCATGTTCATGGATGCCAAGGGCGATCTCTACATTGGCAATGGAGACAACTGCCACTGGAACCCCGGACTCCCCCTCGACATGAGGCCCGGTCGGAAGAACTGGGACGCCCTCCGCTCGGCGGGCAATTCCCGGGATCTCCGCGGCAAGATCCTCCGCATCCACCCGCTCGCGGAAGGCGGCTACCGCATTCCTCAAGGGAATCTCTTTCCGGAAGGGAAGGAAGGCGCACCGGAGATCTTTGGCATGGGCATCCGCAACCCCTTCCGCATGACGGTGGACAACAAAGACGGCACGCTCTACTTCGGAGACGTGGGTCCCAATGTCCTGCCGGAACTCGGGATCGAACCCTCCGGCTATGAGGAGATTAACGCGACCCGCGAAGCCGGCAATTTTGGCTGGCCTCTCTTCATCGGACCGAACGAAGCGTTTCCGATTTTCGATTTCGACAAGAACCAGATCGTCCGGAAATATGATTCCGCCGCGCCGGAAAATCCCTCGCCCAACAACACCGGCGTCCGGAAGCTCCCGCCCGCCAAGCCGGCCTTGATCTGGTATTCCACGGTGCCGTCGAAGCAATTCCCAACCCTCGGAAGCGGTGGGCGCTCCATCATGGCGGGACCGGTCTACCACTTTGATCCAGCCAATCCTTCCCCCGTGAAACTTCCCGAGATCTTTGATGGCAGACTGTTCATTTATGAGTGGATGCGGAACTGGATCCAAACGGTGAAGCTGGGCAGCAAAGGCCCTGAAATCGAGCCCTTCCTGGCAGACTGGAACTGGCGCCGTCCCATCGACATGAAAATCGGTTCCGACGGAGCGCTTTATCTCATCGAGTATGGCGACCAATGGTGGGAAAATGCGGACAGCCGGATCGTGCGACTCGTATACCGCCGGGGCAACCGGGCGCCTCTGCCCCGAATCACAGCTACTGAAACCGCGGGACGAGCCCCCTTCCTGGTCAATCTGGATGCGTCGGCAACGACCGATCCCGACGGGGACGCGTTGCTTTACCAATGGTCTGTCGCGGGACAGAGTTCCGGACCTCCCGCAGCCAAAGCCTCCTTGCAGCACACCTTCACCCAACCCGGGCGCTACGAAGTCGCGGTGACCGTCACCGATCCCTCGGGGGGCTCCAGGCGCGCGAGCCAGACCATCGAAGTGGGCAACGACCGGCCGGTGGTGCGGTTCGAATCGCCAGCCCCCGGATCGTTCTTCGACTGGGGGAAGGAAATCGGCTACAAGGTTGCCGTGTCCGACTCCGACAGCGCGACGATCGACCCCAACGCAGTGGCGGTGCAGGGGGAGTTCCGGGGACGGCGGTTTGTCGACGAGAATGACGCCGTCGGGATGGATCCCGGGCTCGCCCTGATGAAACAGAGCACCTGTTTTGCCTGCCATCTGTCCAACGCTCCCTCGGCGGGACCGCCCTACCAAACGGTCGCCCTCAAGTATCAGGCAGATCCCACCGCAGCGGAACGGCTTGCCCGGAAGGTCATCAGCGGTGGCGCCGGCACGTGGGGTGAGTTGCCCATGCCGCCGCACCCTCAGCACACGCTGGAGCAGACCCGGCTCATGCTCGGCTGGGTGCTATCTCTGGCCCAGAAATCCACCACCGCCCCGAAACCCGGACAGGTCGGGACCTGGACCGCCCCCCAACAACCCGCTGACCGGGTCAACGAAGGCGTGCTGGTTCTCACGGCGGGTTACACCGACACCGGAGCCTCCGGCGCCGCTCCCCTGCGGGGCGAATCCACTCTCGTCCTTCATTCAAGACGCAAGAAAGCGGCGCTCTACGACTCCAACCACGGCATGGCCTACATCGAGCAGGTGGAAGGAGAAACGGGCCTGCTGGGACACTTTGAAAACAATGACCATATTGTCTGGCGGGGTCTCAATCTCGACGGCATCCACCGCATCGTCGTCCGTGCCGGAGGCCTGACCGATCAAACCGGCCGTCTCGAGATTCGCCAGAACGGTCCCCAGGGTCCACTGCTCGCCACCGTTGACGTCAAGCCGACCGGCAATGGTGAGTTCCTTGAGATACCTGCCGAGCTGTCCGGGAATGGGGGGCTGTGCGATGTCTGTGTGCTGGCCCGTTTTGATCATCCTGATGGTCAGATCCTGGGATTGAACTGGATCGAATTTCGGAACTAAAGACGATTCTCAGGCCCCCATGGCGATGTCAGCCGGATTCCTGATTGTCCTCGCCCCGCAAAGAGGCAGCCTCCCCCGTGCCGCTTCGTTCTGTCTGAGCCGCCAGCCCCGGGGGATAGCGCAATCATTCACCTCTCACGATTTGTATACAATCCCACTTGAGTATCTCCGGTTTTCCGCTTGGGTGCCCTGATTATCCTGTGGACCGCCGAACTTTTTCATGAGCACCCTTCCCAAAGTCATCGTCACCGATTTCATCAACGAACCCCTCCAGTGCGAACGCAGCATCCTAAATGGCGCCGCCGAGGTAAGCGCGCTGAATGCCCTGACCGAGAGTGATTTGGATGGCCGGATCGAAGACGCCGACGCCATCATGATCTATCATTATCTCCGGCTTGACGGCGAACGCATTCGCCGCCTGCGGAACTGCCGCATCATTGTCCGTCCGGGGGTCGGTTATGACAACATCGACATTGTCGCGGCCCGTGAATGCGGCATCCCGGTCTGCAATGTGCCCGACTATGGCACCGAGGAGGTCGCCGACTCCGCCCTCGGTCTTGCTCTGACTCTGGCCCGGGGTGCGCATTTCCTCAACAGCCGCCTCCGACGGGGCCTCGGGGACTGGACGGTCGAGCAGGCGACTCCGATCCACCGGCTGCGGGGCCGGATCTTCGGTATCGTTGGCTGCGGCCGCATCGGCACGGCGGCTGCGCTGCGCGCCAAAGCGTTCGGTCTGCGGGTTGTGATTTACGATCCCTACCTTCCCGACGGGATTGAAAAGGCTCTCGGAGTGGAACGGGTCGACCGACTGGAGACCCTGCTGGCCTGCTCGCAGATCCTCAGCCTGCACTGTCCTCTCACGGATGAAACCCGTGGCTTCATTGATGCCGCCGCGATCGGACTTCTGCCGAGGGGCGCCTTCGTCGTCAACACCGCCCGGGGCGGAGTGCTCGACACCGCCGCCGTCGTGGCAGCTCTGGCCACAGGTCACCTCGCTGGCGCCGGGATCGATGTGCTGGAACAGGAACCTCCCTCACTGGATTCTCCCGTCCTGCGGGCATGGCGGGATCCGGAACATCCGGCGCATGACCGACTCATTCTCAATCCCCATTCCGCCTTCCACTGTGAAGAAGGCAGCGAGGAATTCCGCACCAAAGGCGCCAAAGAGGTCCTGCGCGCCTTGCGCGGCGAACCGCTCAGAAACCAGGTCAATTGAGTCGGAAGATTGCAGCCAAGGCGATACCAACCGCCCGAACCGGAGGCTCATTCTTTGCCGGGAAACAGTTTTTTGAGGGGATTCTTCAGTCCAGGACGCGGCCCCTCCTGAGTCTCGTCTTTGGAACGGGGCAACCCGGGAATCAGTTTGGAGACGCCTTGCACGGTCTTGCCCGCCGCCCTGAGAACGGTGCCTCCGGCATCACCGGCCGTGCCGATCACCCGGCCCCCGACGCCGGAAGCGAAATTAGTGACGCTGTCGAATCCCGGAACATTCTTGAATCGCCACTCGAACGAATCGAGAGGGCCCCGGGCTTCGATCTCCAGCGCTTTGCCGACCAGGTGGGTAAATATCTTGGTAATGCCCACCGATTGCGCCGAAGCCACCATGTCCAGATTCTTGTTCACCAAATCCACTCTGCCAGCGGCATTGATCTCCACCAGACCTTCCTTGATGCTGAGGTTCCGGCAGGAAAACACCCCGCCCTCCATGCCGTAGTCGGAGACCAGGAGGGACGAGGATTCCTTGTCTCTGCCCCCGGGGTGCAGGACATCCAACAGGGGGCGCAGTTTGCCAAAGACCGGAATCGAAATAAAATCGCCTCCTTCGATGGAGAGTTTCCCGGTTCCTTTCAGCCCCCCGAGGCTGGCCAGACCACCGCCTTGGAAATTCAAACTCAGCCGGCCATTGTGGTCGCTTCCTCCTCCCGACAGTTCCGTCACCTGCTGGAGGGAAAGCCCGGTGGCTTGCAGATCGCCGGAGAAGGAGGGGATTCCGGCCATCAGATCCACCGTGCCCACATAATGCACAATCCCTTCGGCCAAGCGGCACTGGAGTCCGGGCAACCGCAGGATCCCGTTTTCGAGGGAGAAGGCACCTTCGATTTGCTGAATCGCCAGCGTCTGGTCACCTGAGAGGGTGACGAGCATTCCAGCACCGCTTTTCAGTGTCCCATTCAACGTGGTGTCTTGTGGTCGGTCGAGGGATATTCGGGAAGACTCCAAGGAAACCATGGGCGGCTCGACGAATCGGATCCCGGGAAGAGCGGCCTCAGGGGCCAGTCGACGGAAAAGCGAAACCGGATCGATACCCGATTCCAGTCTTTCGATCAGGAACGTCCGAGCCGGCAGGTCGAGCGAACCGGTCAACACCAATCTGCCGCCTTCATATCCGAGGTCGGCTTTCTTCAAGCCAACGGTGAATGCGGTGTCCTCCTTGGATATCTCGAAAGACATCCGGAGATAATCCAACGGAATCTCCTGCCAGGTGCCATCCTTCGCAGATAGTTCGCCTCCGACGGTCAAGCGTCCCGTAGCATCGCGATCGATGTTGACCTTGAGGCGGGACGCCTCCTTGCCGGCGAAATGGATCATCCATGGGGCGGCGGCAAAAACTGGAGAAAAATCGATCCCGGTATCCGGGGAAGCCATCTTGGTGGCCACGGTCGTCGCCGCAGTATCCTCAGCCCTATTCTGGAGAGAGATCCTCCCGTTGATTTCCAAGTCCAATCCTTGAAAATTCGCCTCCAGTTTCCTGATGTCCAGTTCATCCGGAGAGGCATCCCACCGGGCATTGATGGATTTCAAGGCAACGGTGTCTTCCCCATGAAAGAGAGTCAGAGTCCCCTCCTTGATGGACAGTGAGAGAGTCTGCGAATTTCCGTCACGAAGGAACAACGCCAGTGGCGAGAGGCGACAGGCGAAATCGGTGAGCCTTGCGACCGTCTCTGTTTTTGCGGCGGTTTTGTAGAGGGTGAGATCTTGGATGACGAAACCCCGCAGGGGCTTCAATCCGACGAACTCGTAATTCACATGCAATCCCCTGTCGGAGAGCCTTTCATCGATGACACCCCGGATTCGGGAGGCGATCCAATCGCGTCCCAACCACGCGGCGATGATGAGCGCCAACAGGAAAACCCCACCCCCCAACAACGCCCGCTTTCCCCAACGCCAGAGACGCTGCCTGAGCAACCCGGTGTTTGCATCGGTTTCCATCTTCACCTCAAAAAATACAGCTTGTGCTCGAACACCACCAGACCTCTGTAGCCTCGTGTCAAAGTCGGCCATCCATTCCCTTTCCCAACCGGAAATTTGATCCTTCTCAAGGCGTTCCCCTCGCCAGGAAAAGGAGGATCACGTCCCTCGACAAACCGGAGGGAATCTGAAACGATGCCGGAACAAAACGCTGCGCCGCACGCCATGAAACTCCCCTTTTTTCTCGTTCTCGCCGGACTGATGCCAGCGATTGCCGTGCCGGCAATCGACACTCCCCCGCCACAATGGCGGGCTGGAGCGGCCCGGACGATCATCACTCCCACCGAGCCCATGTATCTCGCGGGCTTCGCAAGCCGGGTGGTCATCGCCGAAGGCACCGCGATGGATCTGCAGGCCAAAGCGCTCGCTCTTGAGGACGATCGCGGAACCCGCTTTGTGATGGTGACCCTGGACTTGGTGGAGGTCGCCAAACAAACCCGTGATGCGGTCGCCGCGCAGGTGCAAGCAAAGTTCGGCCTGCCCAACGAAGCGCTGCTCCTGAACTGCTCGCACACCCACTGTGGACCGGAACTTCGCTTCACCGAGGAAGAGTTCTCGGAACTCAAGGATCCCCAGCGACGGGAACGTTGCCTCCGGTACAATGCCGGATTGGTGGCGAAAATCACGGGCATTGTCGGGGAATCGCTGCAACGACTCGAGCCCGCCACCCTCGTCTATGGACACGCCCGCTGTGGGTTCGCCATGAACCGTCGGCTGAAAAACGAAAAGTCCACCGGAGAACCCTATCTCAACAGTCCCAATCCCGACGGTGTGGTCGACCATGACGTGCCAGTGCTCTCGGTGACCCGGGCCGACAATTCCCTTGCGGCAGTGGTTTTCGGATATGCCTGCCACAACACCACCATGAGCATCAAAGAATGGCACGGCGACTATGCCGGCCACGCCCAACGGATCCTTGAGGAAGCGCACCCGGGAACGGTGGCCTTGTTCATGATGGGCTGCGGGGGAGATCAAAACGGGTATCCCCGGTTCGGCGATGTGTTCAGCCAACGCCATGGACAAAGCCTCGCGACAGCCGTCGAGGCCGCCTTGCAGGCAAAAGCCCGGCCTCTCTCAGGACCGTTGAAAACCGCTTGGGACACCGTACGCTTGGACTACCAACCCCTGCCCACTGAGGAGGAACTCCAAAAACGGCTCGCCACCCCCCAAGGGAGTGATCCCTCCTACAGCATCTACCGAAGAGATTGGGACCGACGCCGCCTTCTCGCTTTGCAGAAGGGAAGCCTGCGCGACCACTATGATTATCCGATCCAGGTGGTGCACTTCGGCAAAGACCTCACCTTCATCGGTCTCAGCGGGGAAACCTGCGTGGATTATTCGCTGCGCTTGAAACGTGAACTGGCGGGCTCCACCCCGCTCTGGGTGGCCGGCTACTGCAACGATGTCCTGGCTTACATTCCCAGCAAACGAGTCCTGATGGAGGGCGGTTACGAAGCCGGAACCTCCATTGTGTACTGGTCCAATCCACTGCACCCCAATGTCTTCGCCCCTTCTCTGGAGGAACGCATCATGGGCAGAGCCATCGGGATGGCACGGCAGCCCTGAGGCGCTGGCCTGCGCTCATCCGAACACTTTCAGAAAAGGGTCGCCCTGGTTGATCACCGGGTTTTCCATCGTGCCGTTGTTCATGAAAATCAGCTTGCGCGCGTCCAAGCCGAGAGACCAGAGGATGGTGCTGTGCAGGTCGTGGACGTGCTGGGGATCCTCCGTCGCGTAGAGGCCGAGCTCGTCAGTGGCTCCGAGAGTCTGACCGCCTTTGACTCCGCCACCGGCCATCCACATGGTGAAACCCCAGGGGTTGTGGTCGCGCCCGTCGCCCTGCTCGGACATGGGCGTGCGGCCGAATTCCCCGCCCCAGATCACCAGCGTTTCGTCGAGCAGACCACGCTGCTTCAAGTCCTTGATCAGGGCTGCCACGGGCTGATCACTCTCGGCGCAGCGGTCGGTATGGTTTTTTTCAATGCCCTTGTGCGCGTCCCATTTTGAGCCGGTGCCGGCGAACACTTGGACAAAACGCACCCCGCGCTCCACGAGCCGACGAGCAAGCAGGCAATTGCGGGCGTTGGCGTCGGTCTGGGGATTCCCGATTCCGTAGAGCTCCGTGATATGGGGAGGCTCATCCGCGATGTCCACCGCGAGAGGGATTTCCGCCTGCATGCGATAGGCCAGTTCAAAGCTGTTGATGCGGGCCTCAAGGTCCGACTGGAAACTCCGAGACTGGATGTGACGGCGGTTCAGTTGGTTGATGAAGTCGATGCGCTGCCGCTGGCGATGGACACTGACTCCCCCCGGATTGGCGAGATTGGCCACCGGCTCATCGCCGAATTTGAAAGGAGTGCCCTGATAGGTGGAGGGCATGAAACCGGTACCCCAGTTGCGGCTGCCGTTGAACGGCTTGGCATCGCTGTCAGTGAGGACGACAAAGGCGGGCAGATTATCATTTTCCGTTCCCAGTCCATAGGTCGCCCAGGCGCCGAGCGAGGGCCGACCGGCGAGAATGGAACCGGTGTTCATCTGGCAAACCGAGCCCACGTGGTTCAGACCGTCCTGTTTGCAGGAGCGGATGACGCAAATGTCATCCACAATGGTCGAAGTATGGGGTAACCAGTCGGAAACCCAGGTCCCCGCTTGGCCGTGCTGTTTCCAGACCCGCTTTTCAGCGAGGATGGGCGAATCCTGCTCCCCCATCGCAGTCAGGGGACGCTTGAAACTTGCGGGGAGTTGCTGCCCGGCGAGCTTGTTGAGCAACGGCTTGGGATCGAACAGATCAATGTGCGAAGGACCGCCTTCCATGAAAAGGAAAATGACCGACTTGGCTCGACCGAAGGCGTGATGCCGCAGCAAGGGAGCATTGCCGCTGGAGGCAAGAGCTCCGGTGCGACCCAGCAGATGCGCCAGCGCGAGAGAGCCGAAGCCGGCACCCGCGCGGGCGAGGAAATCCCGGCGGGAACGGGCCATTTCGTAATGGGGTGGTTTCATGAGAATCAGTCGAT
Organism: Akkermansiaceae bacterium; assembly: GCA_024233005.1. Lineage (GTDB taxonomy): Bacteria > Verrucomicrobiota > Verrucomicrobiia > Verrucomicrobiales > DEV007 > JACKQE01. The sequence continues at coordinate 25,310 of JACKQE010000019.1, forward strand.
GTAGAGGAACTCGTTGGAATTGAGCAGCGCGAGGCTGAGATCAATGAGTGCGGCGAGCCGCGGGTCCGACTTTTTGAGCGAGGGAGACGAGCCGGAACCCGGAGCCGCCCGGACTACCTGAGGAGGAAGTTGATCGTTTTGGAATGTCAAATCGACGAGCGCGGCGGCGGCCGGACTGGTTCCGGTCAGCAACTCCTCCGCCTTGAGAGCATGGTCGTGCAAGGCAAAACGGGCGATCGAACCGTCAAATAGGTGCCCCTCCTCGTCGCGCCCGCCAAGGAACAAGCGCCGCTCCGGCACCTGGATGGGCCCGGTGAAGGGATGGGGCACGATGACGCTTTCCATCTTGGCGTCAGGATCGCTCAGATTGCGGGCATGGAACGTGACCGTGCCTCCGTCAGTGCCACCTGTTTCGATCACCGCAGCAACATAATAGGCCGCTTGTTCAGGCAGGTGAATGCCGGAAGCGATGACTTCATAGTGGGGATTGCCCGCATTGTCCTGGCCGGTCAGTTGAACAATGAGATTGCCGGGAGAGTACTTGGATTTCACCGAGGTGATGCCAAGGGACCATCCGTAGCTGTCAGCCGACAATTCGGGACTGCTTCGCCAACGCGACGCAATGGTCCGCACCGAGGCGTCGGGGTAGAGCGAGTCCAGGCTCAGCACCGCCTGCACGGTGAAGCTGCCGCCTTCATTCCGGGGAAGTCCGGTGACTTCCACTTTCTCGAAGAGAGAGTTGGGCTGGATGTTGACTGCGGAACCACCGGAATAGGGCGAGGTCGGAAATTCCTTGAAAGCGGTGGTCTGGACTTTCGGTGTCGGCGGCGGGAGCGCCACAGGTCCCTTGTTTTTGGAAAGACCCGCCCGCACCTGGTCGAGGAACTCCCGGGCCTGGCTGACTTCTTCGCCCGAGGGTTCGCGCCCGAGCACGAGTTGAAAGGCCCGGTCGATGGAGCCGTCGTCGGTTTGCTCAGTCAGCGCCAACCCCGCAATGCGTTGGGCCCGACGGTTGAGGAAATCATTGTTCAGCATGACCAACGCCTGAGGCGCCGTGGTGCTGACATCGCGGCAGGCGCAGGAATTGAATCCATCAGGCCCATCGAAGGTGTTGAGGAACAAAGTCCTGGGGTTTTTCATCAACTTCTGGTAGATGCTACGGCGGAGCACGGCCTCGCCATCATAGCCTGCCCCTCCCATGGTGAAGTCGAGCTCATGTCCCGATTGGAGCGTGGCATCCCGAATCTGCTCCGCTTCGAGACGACGGATGCGCTGACGCCAGATCAACTGGTTTCCCGGATCGTTCCGCGAGGCGGCGTCCCCGGGCTCGACCAAAGACGCCTGCTGCCAGACCGCGCTGGTCATGATGAGCTTTTGCATCCGCTTCAAACTCCAGCCCTCCTGGACGAATCGCTGGGCGAGCCAATCGAGCAGCTCCGGGTGGGTCGGAGCGGTCCCCTGCTTGCCGAAGTCGTTGCCCGTGGCGACGATGCCGGAGCCGAAATGGTAATGCCAAAGCCGGTTGACCATGACCCGGGTCGTGATCTGGTTGTCCGGTCGCGTCATCCAGTCCGCCAACGCGGTGCGGCGGCCGCTGCTATTCCCGGCCTTTACTCCTTCCCGGGAGACCTTGGCCTGACCCGGATCAAGGATGGAAAGAAACCCGGGTGAGAACGAGCGCTTTTCATCATCGTCAGGAATGTAGGCAGCGGGTGCCACCGGACCGACATCGCGCACCGCGTAGACCGGAGTCAGCGGTTTGGGCTTGAGCGCAGCCAGCTTTTTCAACTCGGCCTCAATGGCTTCATACCGAGCCTTCGCGGCGTCCTTGAGTTTGGTGGCGACTTTCTCCTGTTCGATGTCGACCTGCCGCTGGATCAGAAATTTGTGCTGAACTTCCAAAGGGGTAAGTTCTGCCTCGGGCTTGTTGTAAAGTGCCTGCAACTCGGGGGAGAATTTTTTCACCGCATTGACTTCGGCATTTTTCAGCCCCTGGGCCAGCAGCCCGTCGCGTTCTTTGCGAAGAGCGGCGGTCGATTCCTCCCACCGGGCCAGCGACTCCGCATGGACCTTCTTCTCCTCCGGGGTGGCGGCCACGATGGAGTCATCCGGGTAGATGCCGGAGAAAAAAGCCTGCAGCCGGAAGTAATCGTCCTGCAGAATGGGGTCGAATTTGTGGTCGTGGCATTTCGCACAACCCATGGACAGGCCGAGAAAGAGGGAACCGGAGACGTCGGTGATGTCCTCCAGAATGATCCCCCACTGTTTCGGCGCATCGCGTTGGTTGGACTCATAAGGCCAGAGACGGAGAAAACCGGTGGCCGTGACCGCATCAGGGTTCTCCGGGGCGACTTCGTCACCCGCGATCTGCCAGCGGACAAACTGGTCATAAGGCATGTCCGCATTGAGAGCCCCGATGACCCAGTCGCGGTAACGCCACATGTGGGGACGGTACTCATCGGCCTTGTAGCCGTTGGAGTCGCCGTAGCGCGCCAGATCAAGCCAGTGCCGTCCCCAGCGCTCGCCATAGCGGGGGGACTTGAGGAGTTCATCAATGAGATGTTCAAACGCCGCGTCAGGATCCTTCGCATAGGCCTCACGAAATGCCTGGACTTCCTCGAACTCCGGAGGCAGACCGATGAGATCGAAATAGGCCCTCCGGATCAAGGTGCGGGCGTCTGCCCTCGGGGCGGGGACAATGCCGAGGGCCTCCTGCTTGGCGAGGATGAACCGATCAATCTCATTGCGGCACCAACCGTCGCGATCTTTCACCACCGGAACCTCCGGATGGGTCAGAGGCTTGAAAAACCAATAATCAATGTCTTTGGCGGCCAACCGTTCCTGGATCGTGCGTTCACCGGCGGAGGCTACCCCGACGGAACCCAGCAGGAGGCAGCAGGAAAGTCGGAAGAGGAAGGTTTGGAAGATCATGGGAGGGGAATCTAATCTGAGGAGATGCCGTGAAAAGATGTCACTGGAAAAATGTAGCCGGGCATGACCGGAATCACAAGGATTGCCTATAGAGTCCAGGGAGGCGCGATTCTGGACATCTTTTTTTACTTTCCGATGAGAAACCGTGATCACGCCGGAGGGGGGGAATCCCTCACGAGGGAAAAAGATGGGCTCCCGGCTGACTTTTGCGGGAATCTCCTTCCCTGCCCCAAACGCTGCCATGATGCCATCGCCCGGACGGAACCGGGGTCACAAAATCTGGAGGCGGGAAAGGTCCTGGGTGTCCACCATTCCCACCGGGCGCCGCTCCGCATCAAGCACAACGAGATCGTCAATGCGATGATCATCAAAGAGTCGCAGGACTTCTGAGGCGAGTTTGTCGCTGGTGATGCAGATGGGATTCCTCGTCATGCAGTCCCCCACCGGCAGGGTGGCAACATCCGCCCGGCGTTGGAAGGCCCGGACGAAATCGCCCTGGGTGAAAATCCCCCCCAGTCGTCCCTCCGGATCAACCACGACCACCGCACCAGCCCGGGCCCGCGTCATCTTCTCCAGCACCCCACCGACAGGTTCGTCCGCATTCACGACGACAAAGGCCTCCCCGGTCCGCATGATGTCGGTGACCCGGGTCAGGAGCACCCGGCCCAAGCTGCCGCCGGGATGCAACTCCGCGAAATCCTCTTTGCGGAAACCGCGCGCCTCCAGCAGCACCATGGCCAATGCATCACACAACGCCAGCATGTTGGTGGTAGAGGACGTTGGCGCAAGGTTCAGAGGACAGGCTTCCCGCTCCACATTCACATCAAGGGCGACATCGGCGGCCTTGGCCAGGGATGACCCCAGCCGGCCCGTGATCGCGATCAGCGCAATCGGCCGACGCTTCAAATGGGGAAGGACATCAAGGAGTTCGCGTGTTTCCCCGCTGTAGCTCAGCGCGACGACCGCATCACCCGCGTCCACCAATCCCAGATCTCCATGAAGAGCGTCCTGGCAATTTAAATTGGCTGCCGGAGCTCCCGTCGAACTCAGGGTTGCCGCGAGCTTGCGACCGATCGCGCCGGATTTCCCCACCCCGAGCACCACAATCTTGCCACGTTGGTCCAAAGCCGCCCGGAGGAGATCGACCGCCGTAACAAAATCCCCGTCCAGCCGGTCCCGGAGGCGGGCAAGTTCATCGATTTCAATCTGGATGACGCGGCGGGCTTTTTCCTGATAATCCATAGGGGGCAATGCGAACGAAACGGGGTCGGAACCACCTTCTATGCGGCCTTTTTCGGTCCCGCGCAAGCAGCGAGCGAGAGGGATCCTGCGGCCCCACTATTGTTGAATAATGAGTTCATAATTTCTTGTCCGCCCGGTCCCCACCGAGTTATAAAATGTCCCGCCACGCGTCACCGCCGATTGCCAAGGCGCGTTACCGCAGGCAAAGTGCCCTCCACTTTTCCCCTCATCATACTGAAAATTCCCCCATGGTTCCTTGGTTTGGCCCGCAAGGCCACTCTTACTTGCGGCGGTCTGCTCCTGGCCACCGCGGCAGCCTGGGCCTTTGGTGCGCTCTGGTTTGATTTCCCATTCCCCCGTCTCCGTCAGGTGGTGGCAGTTCTTTTTGCCATGGGGATCATCGCCAGCCTCCTGCTGGTGCGTCCCCGTTGGCGGAAGATTTCCGTGGCGAGTGGTCTCGTCCTTTTCGTCGCCGGTTGGTGGATGACCCTGACGCCGCGCATCGACCGCGACTGGATGCCGGACGTGGCGGAAACGCCTTGGGCTGAGGTGGAGGGAGACCTCATCACCCTCCACAATGTCCGCAACTGCGACTACCGCAGTGAGACCGACTACACCGTCCATTGGACCACCAGGACCGTCCGGCTCTCCCGTCTCACCGGGGTGGATGTCGCGATCACGTTCTGGGGCTCCCCGTGGATGGCTCACCCGATCATCAGTTTTCAATTTGCCGACGCCCCGCCATTGGCTTTCTCCATCGAAACCCGCAAAGAATCCGGCGAGTCCTATTCCGCCATCGGTGGACTCTACCGCCAATTCGAACTGATCTACGTCGCTGCGGAGGAACGCGATGTCGTGGCCTTGAGAACAAACCAGCGGATCGGCGAGGACGTCTACCTCTACCGGACCACTTTGACCGCATCCGCCGCCCGCGGCAGGTTCATGGAATACATTCAGTCGATCAACCAACTGCACCAAAAGGCACGCTGGTACAATGCCCTGACGAGCAATTGCACCACCGCCATCCGCACCCAGCACCCGGTCACCGACCGCATGCCCTGGGACTGGCGCCTGCTGGCCAATGGCAAAATGGATGAGCTTTTTTACGACCTCGGGGTGATCAACACCGGGGGACTGCCGTTCGAGGAGTTGAAGCAGCGGGCGAGGATCAACGAAGCCGCAAGGGCCGCCGGACCTTCGGAAGATTTCCCGGTCCGCATCCGCGAGGGACGACCGGGATTCCCGTCGCCGGCTCCCCTATCAAATGATGCTCCGTCGCCGAAGGAACAGGGGCCGACGGCATCCGGAGCAGGTTCCTCAAAACCACCCCTCGAGAACATTCCTTGACACCCGGAGCGCTTTCTGGCGACCGGCCAGGGTTTTTCCGAACGTGTCGTCTTCTACTTCGATGCAGATCGGACCATCGTAGCCACACTCCATGAGCGCCGCCATGAACTGGGCCCAGTCAATCTCTCCATATCCTGGAATCCTCGGCTGGTGCCACTTCAGGGGTTCCGCAAAGGCACCGACTTCGTTGAGACGTGGCCGGTCAATTTTGACATCCTTGGCGTGGAGATGGAACAGCTTGTCGCGGAACTCCCGCAGCGGACTGATGGGATCCATGAACTGCAGGGCGAAGTGGGAAGGGTCGTAATTCAGCCCAAAGGACGGGCTGGGAATGTCGGAGAACATCCGACGCCAGATCGTCGGAGAGGTGGCCAGATTTTTTCCGCCGGGCCACTCGTCGCCCGTGAAATACATCGGACAGTTCTCAATTCCGATCCGCACCCCGTGGTCCTCAGCGTGGCGGATCAGCGGACGCCAAACATCGAGAAACCGGGGCCAGTTGTCATCCACACTGAGCCTCCAGTCTCGTCCGACAAATGTGTTCACCCGATCCAAACCGAGAAGCGGGGCGGCCGCGATGACCTGGCGGAGATGCTCCAAGCAGAGGTCCGCAATCCCAGGGTCAGGATCAAGAACATTCGGGTAGTATCCCAGTCCACTGATGGCCACCCCGCGATCCGCCGCATTCCCCCGGATCTCGTCGGCCCTCGCGGGGGTAAGCCCGGCCACATCGACATGGGTGACTCCGGCAAATTTTCGCTCGGCGCGGCCGACCGGCCAGCACATCAACTCGACTGTGGCGAAGCGTTCGGCGGCAGCGAAAGCGATCACCTCGTCGAGGGAAAGCTCAGGGAGGATGGCGGAGACAAAACCCAGTTGCATGACGACGGCATCATGACTTCCCGGAGGCGATTCGGCAAGCAGGAAGGCAGGAGTCAGGAGACGGCCCACTTCCGCGCCAAGCGCAGCACCGACTCCTCATTGGTGAACTCTTCCAAAGCATCGATGGGCACCCAGGCGAGATCGAGCGATTCTTCACTGATGATGAATTCCCCGTCTCCTTCATGGCGCAAGGCATAGCGAACATCGAAGTGCTCATGGGCTGGTTGGTTTCCCCGGGCCGGGATGGGATGGATGTCGATGTCAAAAATCCGGCTCGAAACCGGTGTGATGGGATCAAGCCCCGTTTCCTCCACAGCCTCCCGGAGCGCCACGGCAAGAAGATCTGGATCGCCGTCGGCATGGCCTCCCGGCTGCAGCCAGCGCTCCAGTTTTCGGTGGTGGGTCAGCATTACCTTGCTGCCGTCGCCATTGACCAGCCATGCCGAACCAGTGACGTGGCCAGAAATCAAGCTGCGCAAAAAGCAATCCGGATGATTGGCCACGAAGTGACAAAACCGTTCCACGGTCTCGCTTTCTTCAGGAAACCGGCCCCGATAATCAGCCAAAGCGTTCAGTAAGCCAATTCGATGCATTTGAAAAATACAGAAACTATTTAAAATTGGAGAGAATTTAGAAAAATCAAAGCAATTGCGAATCCAAGCACTCCCGAACGGCCCAGGGAGCCCTCCCTTACCAAGGTTGGTATCCTTCCTGCACAGCAAGCGCTATGACTCCGCAGAGTTCAAACTCCAATCAGAACAAAAAACTGACGCTTGCATCCCCTTGGACCCCTGTCTAAACTCCCCTCCCTCCTGCACTTGGCACGAAGCCTGCCTGCAAGGAAACTCCTCAAATTATTCCAAGACGCCCCCGATCCAACTGGTGACCCGAGACGCCGTGACAACCACGACCCCATCCTGCCCCCAGCTGTATTTCGATCAGTGCCCCTGTCGAAAACGATCGTGATTTCCTCCACCCCGTCTTGCCGTCCGTTTTGCGGACCCGCAGTTCAGCATGCGATACGGGGCTCCTTCCACAGCGCCCCCCGCCATTTCTGACGCCCCGCCACCCAGCTTTCAACTCTCCCAGAAAAACCATTAATGAGCCGTCATCTCCACATCCCCGAACAAAGCCAAGGATCCCTCCACCTCCCGGAAGTCGAGCGGGACAGCTGTGGGGTCGGTGTCGTTTGCCATCTTCGTGGCGAACGCAGCCGCCGGGTGCTGAAGTTGGGCTTGGATTCGGTATGCAATGTGATCCACCGCGGCGCTCTGGATGCCGACGGCAAAACCGGCGACGGAGCGGGGATCTCCACCCAAATCCCCTACCGCATTCTCCTCCCGGTGGCAGAAGCCCTCGGCCGGCCGGTGGCCACAGAGTCGGATCTGGGAGTCGGGGTGTTTTTCCTCCCGCCCGATCATGCGGCCGAAATCAAAGTGATGATCGAAGGCATTGTCTCGTCACGCGGACTCGGGTTCATCGGCTGGCGTGACGTGCCCCAGAATCTGGACGCGCTTGGCAACAAGGCTCTCGCCACCAAACCGGAAATCGTGCACCTGCTGGTGGCTCGCCCCCAGGAGCTCATCGATCACGACGACTATGAGCGCAGGCTTTATATCTGCCGCCGCGAAATCGAGACTGTGGCCTCGAAATGGAAAGGTTTCTATGCCTGCTCCTTTTCGCACCGTCTGATTGTTTACAAAGGATTCCTCGTCGCCACGGCGTTGCGGAAATTCTACACGGATTTGGAAGATCCCGCCTACGAGACGGCGATCTGCCTCTACCACCAGCGATTCAGCACCAACACATTCCCCACCTGGGCGCTGGCCCAGCCTTTCCGGATGATGGCGCACAACGGGGAAATCAACACCGTGAGGGGCAACCGGAACTGGTTCAACTCACGAACTGCCCAGTTCCAGAGCAAAACCTGGGGGGAAGACGTCAAATTCCTGCGAGACGCGATCGATCCCCACGGTTCTGATTCCGCCAGTCTGGACACGGCTTTGGAAATGCTGGTCCTTTCGGGCCGTTCCTTGGAGCACACCATGACCATGCTGGTTCCGCCAGCCTGGCGGATCGACCCAAACACCTCGCCGGAAGTACAGGATTTTTTCCGCTACCATTCCTGCTTCGCGGAAGCCTGGGATGGTCCTGCCGCTTTGGCATTCACTGACGGTGTCAAGGTCGCGGCCTGTCTGGACCGGAACGGCCTCCGTCCTTCCCGCTACAAAATCACCGATGACGGAATTTTCGCGCTTGGCTCCGAGGTCGGGACTTGTGACATCGACGACGCCACAGTGATCGAAAAGGGCCGGCTCGGCCCGGGCCAGATGATCCTGGTCGACACTTCCAAAGGGATCGTGAAACACAACGATGAAATCCGCCAAGGGCTGGCGGAAGCCAAGCCCTATGGCCAGTGGATTCAGGAGAACCGACTTCGTCTTGACGATCATGCCCCGGTGGCTCCTCCGGAGCCCACCGATGACCTCGACATCCTGGGATTGACCCAGCAGCAACTGGCGTTCGGTTACAATTCGGAGGAACTGGAAATGGTGCTGACTCCGATGGCCAAGACGGGAGAGGAAGCGGTTTACTCAATGGGAGACGATGCCGCGCTTTCGGTGCTGTCTTTCCGGCCCAAGGTGCTTTTCTCCTATTTCAAACAACTCTTCGCCCAGGTCACCAATCCTCCCATCGACCCCATCCGCGAGCGTCTGGTGATGTCGCTGGAAGCGGATCTCGGTCCGGAGCGCAACCTCCTTGAGGAGAGCCCCGCGCATGCCCGGGTCGTCCACCTTTCCTCGCCTTTCCTCTTCAAGCATCAGCTTGAAGTGTTGCGGAACATCGCGCCCGATTTCCCCCAGCGGGAAATCGACATCACGTGGCCGGTCGGGGAAGGCGTCTCGGGGATGGAGACCGCCATCCATCGCATCTGTGCCGAGGCCATCAAGGCGGTGGACGATAACGTGCGGATCATCATCCTGACGGACCGCCGCACCAGCCATGACCGGGTGGCGGTGCCGGCCCTGCTGGCGACATCGGCGGTGCACACCCACCTCAATGTCGCGAAAAAGCGCATGCTGACCAGCCTCGTCGTCGAGACTGCGGAAGCCCGCGACACCCACCACATGGCCTGTCTCTTCGGATTTGGCGCCACTGCGGTCTGCCCCTACCTGGCCCACGGCACCGTCCGGGACATTCTGCAGCGAGACACCAAGGGCGAACTGGGAGGCATATCCCTAACTCAGGCCCTGAGCAATTACCACTACGCTCTGGAAAAAGGCGTGCTCAAGATCATGTCCAAGATGGGCATCTCGGTGCTCAACAGTTATCAGGGCGCCCAGATTTTCGAAGCCGTGGGGATTTCCTCCGGACTCATCAGCCAGTGTTTCGCCGGCACGCCTTCCCAGATCGAAGGCATCGGCTTCGCCGAGATCGCCCGCGACGCCCTGACCCGCCACGAAGCAGGGTTTGGCCAGGCCATCGCCGGCGGCGCCCCCCCCGCGTTGGAAGATCCCGGCGATTTCCGCTTCCGACGCGATGGGGAGCGCCACGCCATCAACCAACCGGTCCTGAAAAACTTCCACAGCTTTGTCAAAACCAACAAGCCGGACGAATACGAGGCCTATGTCGCGGCCGTGAAAGCCACCCAACCGCTCTCCCTGCGTGATCTGCTGGAATTTGCACCGGCGGCCAACCCGATTCCGATCGACGAAGTGGAGCCCATTGAAAGCATTCGGCGGCGCTTCACCACGGCCGCCATGTCCCTTGGGGCGCTCTCTCCCGAGGCGCACGAAACCTTGGCCATCGCAATGAACCGGATCGGCGGCAAGTCGAACTCCGGGGAAGGAGGCGAGGAAGAACGCCGGTTCACCCGCTATGAAAACGGGGACTGGGGAAATTCCCGGATCAAGCAGATTGCCTCGGGACGCTTCGGGGTTCACGCGCATTACCTCATGAATGCGGATGAACTGGAAATCAAGATGGCCCAGGGAGCCAAGCCCGGCGAAGGCGGACAGCTGCCAGGACACAAGGTCAATGGCATCATCGCCACCCTCCGTCACACCCAGCCCGGCGTCACTCTGATATCGCCGCCGCCCCATCACGACATTTACTCCATCGAGGACCTCGCCCAGCTCATCCACGACCTGAAGCAAGTGAATCCGCGCGCCAAAATCTGCGTCAAACTCGTCGCCGAATCCGGCGTTGGCACCGTCGCCGCCGGGGTCGCCAAGGCCAACGCGGACATCATTCTTGTCTCCGGACATGATGGCGGCACCGGTGCCTCCCCGCTGAGTTCCATCAAAAATGCCGGACTACCCTGGGAAATCGGCCTTGCCGAAACCCAACAAGTATTGGTGCTCAATGGATTGCGTGACCGCGTGACACTGCGGACGGACGGCGGCCTGCGGACCGGTCTCGACATTGTCCATGCCGCCCTGCTCGGTGCGGAAGAATACAATTTCGGCACCATCGCCCTCATCGCCATGGGCTGTGTTTACGTCCGCCGCTGCCATCTCAACACCTGCCCGGTCGGCATCGCCACCCAGGACGAGAAGCTCCGCGGCAAATTCAAAGGGACCGCGGACAATGTGGTCAACTTTTTCAATGCGGTGTCGCAGGAAGTCAGGGAAATCCTCGCCGGTCTTGGCGTCCACAAGCTGGACGACATCATCGGCCAGACCAGTCTGCTCCGCCAGCGGGTGGTTCCGGAACACCCCAAGGCCAACACCATCAGTCTGTCCCGTCTGCTGCGTGATGTCAGCGCGCTGCCGGACGGAACGGTGGCCCCGAAACGCTGCCTTCACGAGCGCAACGAAGGCGTGCACCAGGCGGAACTGGACGATGGCATCATCGAGGAAACGCGTGCCGCCATCCTTGCCCGTCAACCGGTCACGGTGACACGCTCTGTGCGCAACACCAACCGTAATCTCGGGACCCGCCTGTCCGGATTCATCGCCGACCATTTTGGGAACACCAAGGGGGAATCCAACTTCATCCACTTGCAGCTCAGCGGCAGTGCGGGGCAAAGTCTCGGCACCTTCCTGGTTCAAGGGGTCCGCATCACCCTCACGGGCGAAGCCAATGACTATGTCGGCAAAGGCATGTCCGGTGGAGAGATCGTGATCCGTCCTCCCGCCTTGCGCCACTTTGTCGCGGAGGACAACTCCATCCTTGGAAACACCGTGATGTATGGCTCCACCGGAGGGCGTCTTTTCGCTTCCGGACGGGCCGGCGAGCGCTTCTGCGTGCGCAATTCCGGCGGCACCGCGGTCGTGGAAGGCGTTGGCGATCACGGCTGTGAATACATGACCAACGGAACCGTGGTCATCCTCGGCAACACCGGAAAGAACTTCGGTGCCGGCATGAGTGGTGGCACCGCTTACATCTACGATCCCCAGGGGCAGTTCCCCAAGCTGCTCAATGCCGGCATGGTGACACACGCGCCCATCGATGATCCCCTCGAGGCTGAAAAGCTGAGGACTCTCATCGAGGAACACCGAGACCTCACCGGATCCGGTCGTGCGGCCGCCCTTTTGGAGGATTGGGACAAGGCCCTCGCGGCTTTCCACAAAGTGGGACCCAAAACCGCCGCTCCGGCTCCAACCACCGTCGCTGCTGCCGCAGGAAAGTAACCAACCCGCCCATGCCAAGTCTCCAAATCCTCCCCGGGCACGCCTCTCCACTGGGGGTCACCCAGGGTGAGGACGGAGACACGGTAAACTTTGCGGTATTCGCCCGAGGAGCCCATGCGGTGGATCTCTGCCTGTTCGATGGCGGAGGAACGGAATCGGCACGGATCCGCCTCCACAGCCGTGAAGGCGATGTCTGGCACACCGGCGTGCAAGGGTTGTCCCATGGTCAACGCTATGGCTACCGGGTCCATGGTCCCTGGAAACCGGAAGAAGGGCAGGTATTCAATGCGGCGAAGCTCCTGCTCGACCCGAGAGCCCGACTCATCGACGGTCCTTCCGCCTTCCATCCCAGTATGATCAGCTGCATGCAGGGGAAAACACCCCAGCGCGACGACAGCGGCCCCCACGCCCCGAAATGCATTCTCTATCTGGAACCTTTCGACTGGAAAGGAGATACCCATCCCCGCAGACCGTGGATGGAAACCATCATCTACGAAACCCACATCAAAGGCCTGACCAAGCAACTCCCCGGAGTGCCTGAACATTTGCGGGGAACCTATGCCGGACTGGCCCATGAAGCCGCGCGCGCCCATCTTAAAGAGTTAGGAATCACCGCTGTCCAACTCCTGCCGGTGCATCACCACCTTGATGACGGGTTTCTGCTGAAGCGCGATCTGGTAAATTACTGGGGATACAACACCATCGGCTTTTGTGCCCCTGAAGCCCGCTATGCGGCCTCCGGCGATGCCGTGGCGGAATTCCGCGAGATGGTGAGAAGCCTGCATGCCGACGGCATCGAAGTCATTCTCGACGTCGTTTACAACCACACCGGAGAGGCCGGACTCGACGGTCCGACCTGTCTTTTTCGAGGTTTCGGCAACGCCAGCCATTACCACACCCCTCCGGACAAGCCCGGTGTTTACCGCGACTTCACCGGTTGCGGCAACAGCCTCGACCTCAATCATGCCCATGTGCTCCGCTTCGTGCTCGACAGTCTGCGCTACTGGGTGGAGGAAATGCATGTCGATGGTTTCCGATTTGATCTGGCCGTAACGCTCGGAAGGACCTACCAAGGATTCTGTCCTTCCGCTCCCTTTTTCGCGGCTGTCGCCCAGGATCCCGTCCTGTCGCGCACCAAGCTGATTGCCGAACCCTGGGACCTCGGTCTGGGGGGCTACCAACTGGGGAACTTCCCGGTCGACTGGTCGGAGTTGAACGGCAAATACCGGGATGTCGTGCGTCGCTTCTGGAGGGGTGAGGGCCACACTCAGGCGGAGTTTGCCAGCCGCATCTGCGCCAGCGAAGCCGAATTCGCCCACAACTCCCGCGGTGCCCGCGCTTCGGTGAACCTCATCACCTCCCATGACGGATTCACGCTCGCGGATCTCGTCAGCTACGAGCACAAACACAACCTCTCAAACGGAGAAGACAATCGAGACGGCGACAACCACAACCTCTCGCGCAACCATGGGGTAGAAGGTCCCACCGAAGATCCGGAGATCCTGGCCGTGCGCCGGCGGCAGGTCCGCAACCTGCTCGGCACGCTCTTCCTTTCCCAAGGAGTTCCGTTCCTCCTCGCCGGGGACGAGATCGGCCGCACGCAAGGGGGAAACAACAATAGTTACTGCCAGGACAATCCGACCAGTTGGCATGACTGGAACCTCAGCGAGGACAGACTCCAACTCTTGCGTTATGTCAAACGCCTCATCGCTTTCCGACGCAAACGCCCCACGTTCAGGAAGCGGCATTTTTTCACCGGAGAACCGCTCCGTCCGGATCAGGAGCGCGACATCGCCTGGTACACGCCCGCCGGCCAAGCGCCCACCCCGGACGCTTGGCACACCACCGCGCCCGGGGCCTTCGCCGCGATCCTGCATCCCAGATCGAGTCACTTCGCCACCTTCTGGCAGCCCCTGCCTCCGAAAGAGCGACTTTGGACGATGATCCTGTTCAATGCCCGGAGCAAGGAGGTGAGATTCACCATCCCCGGCAAAGCGGGCGCCATCTGGACCCAAGTTCTCGACACCATGCTGGAAGAGGCGTTTCCCGAGGAAGGCGCCATCGAATCCAAGGGAGAGGGAGAGACCATCACGGTGAGCCCCAGCAGCATGCAGGTCTGGGAATCTCCCGAATGCTGATCCAGCCTTCCCTGGCGTTACTTTTTGACGGGCTTGACCGTCAACCAGAGTTCCGTCGTCTCATCAATCAAGCGCGGACCACGCGAGGTGGCGGCGTCCTGAAAGGAAAAGACCGCTTCGTGCTGCGTTGGTTGAGCACCTTCAGCCTCTTTGACAACAATCTTAACCGGTCCATGGAAGGTCCCCGCAGTTGGCGAGGCTTTGAGAGTCAGGCTGAAGTCGCCTGGTTTCTCGGGAATCTTCACCGGCTCCAGGCTCACCCCGGGAGGCAATTCGGGTATCGTGGCGGTCAGGGCGGCCTTGTGACCGTTGAGACGTTCCAACTTCATCTTCACTTCGACCGATTTGCCCGCCTCCAGCAGCATGGCCGAGGCGGATGCCAGAACTCTGAAATCAGCGACCGAGGGTGACAAGCGGCACTCGTAGGTATAGTCAAAACCACCTTTGCCGAACAGGTCGCTCACCAACAGTTGGTAGGTGCCGTCGGCAGGCACGGTCCAAACCAGTTCCGCGTCCCGGAAGTATTTTCCCAGGTCATCGGCACGCTTCAATTCCTTGCCCTCGGTATTCTGCACCACAAGGACCGCATCCAAGGGTGATCCGCGCTGTTGCGCGATCACTTGAACTCTCCAGATCTCGCCTTTTTTGGCCGTCACGGAGTAATGATCCACCTCTTTGGGTTTGCCCAGCGTGCCGAAGACAGAGAACGGGCCGGTCAGCCCCGTGACTTCGGCTTCCGTCAGAACCCGGTTGGTCGTGACCGGCAGGAAGAGGGCACTCGCTCCACCGGGCACGGTCACGAGAGCAGGATCCTGGCCTGCCTGGACCCCGGGGAGCGGAAAATCGGACTGCCTTCCCTCCTTGCCAGCAAGGTTCCAACCGATGAGACGCGTCGTCCGGGTCCGTCCCGCTTCAATGATCGCCGGGACCGCCTCCGCCAGCCAGGGCCCCGTGGTGAGAGTGAGACGGTAGACGGCGTTCGCGCTGGCCGCGAAACTGATGCTGCTGGAGGGAGGATGGGCGAACCCCATCACCGCGACGGTGTAGTCGCCATCGGAAGGCGCGACGAACGCGATCTCCGGATCCAGATTGACCCAGTTGTCATGGGCAAAGCCTCTGAGTCCCTTCGCCGCATCAAAAATCTGGATGAGCGCGTCCATGGGGGCGCCCAAAGAGTAGGATTCCGCATGGGCGACAAGAGTCTGCCCTTTTTTGAGGGAGACCTGAAAGAGATCCGCGTCCTCGCTCTGTTCAAGCTTCCCATTGATGGTGACCGGCAGGGTCTTGACGACCTGCGGAGCAGCCAGAGAAGTGTTCGGCTCCACTTCGAGGATCTCTGCCACCATGCCACCGACAAACGTCAGCGGTTCGGACGCGCCTTCGCCATTGTGGAAACGCACCAGGCAGGGGCCGGGTTTTACGGTGGCGGCAATATCGACAGTGTATTCACCGGCTTTCTTGCCCGCAGTGAAGGCGACGCCGGGCTGACTGCACCAGACCTCTACGGGCCAGGGATCAAGCTTGCCGGTCACCGTGACCGTTGTCTTCCGGCCAATGGTTCCTCCGGAAGGAAAGACCACCGTTGCCGTCGGCGGAGCCGCGAATAGGCCTACGGAAAAGACAAACGACCCCACCCAGAAGGCCCACAGAGCACGCGGAATTGGTCGGAAAAACACCCGCACCGTGTGATGAGTGGCTGAATTCAAACCGAAAAACTCCGGGTCTACGCGAAGACCTCTTTGATGAGCCGTCCGTTGTTCACCAACTGAACCGGGCGCCCCGCAGTGTCGTGAAGAGTCAGCGTGGGGTCGATTCCCATCTTGGTGTAAAGCGTGGCGGCCAGATCCTCCGGCGCGTAAACACTCTCACTGGCGTAGTACCCTTTGCGGTCCGTGGCCCCCACAATCTGCCCGCGTGGTGCTCCGCCACCAGCCATGAGCACGCTCATCGCGAATGACCAATGGTCTCTTCCGGGAGATTTGCGGCCCGCCAGCGTGTTGATGATCGGGGTACGTCCGAATTCCCCCATGACCAGTACGATCGTATTGTCGAGCGTGCCTCGTTGATCGAGGTCATTGATCAGGGCGGCCACTCCCTGGTCGAGCTTGGGGCCGGCGGTGTCACGGAAGGCTGGGAAGATCTCCGAATGGTGGTCCCACCCGCCACTGTAGACGGTGACGAAAGGCACTCCCACTTCCGTGAGACGGCGGGCCAACAGCAGACGTTGTCCAAAATCGTGCCGCCCATAACTATCGCGAGTCACCTCCGGCTCCCGATTGACATCAAACGCATTCTGGGCCGATTTGGAAGTGATGAGATCGAAGCCTTGGGAATAGAACTGGTCGAAGCTGACCGCCGGATCTTCCGCCGCCTTGTCCGCGATGCGTTTCATCCGGTCGAGAGAAGTTCTCAGAGCGACCCGGGACTGGGCGCGTCCTTCGGCGATTTCCTTGGGCAGGCTGACATCCCGGACAGAAAAAGAAGTGCTGTTGGGATCCCCCCCGATGACGAAAGGTGAATGCTTGGCACCGAGAAAGTTGGGTCCGCCGGACCGGGAAATGCTGGGCATGCTGACATAGGCCGGCATTCCCTCGCGGGTGGCTCGCTGGGAACTGACGACCGATCCCAGTGAGGGATGGAAAGTCACGAACGCCCCGCAGCCCACCGGCTGCGGAGTCGGTCGACCGGTCATCATATAGTGATTGCCCGCCCCGTGATTGTTTTGATTGTGGGCGATCGAACGGATCACGGAGAATTTTTTGAAGCTCTTGGCGAGACGCGGCATGGTCTCGCAAAAATGCACCCCCGGCACCGAAGTGGGGATGCTGTTGAACTCGCCCCGGATCTCCGAGGGAGCTTCAGGCTTCGGATCGAACGTCTCAAAGTGGCTCGGACCACCATCCAACCAGATCAGAATGCAGCGCAAATCGCTCGGTGGTACACCCGCGCCAGATACCGGAGCGCCTCCAATGCTGGCCCGGGCTTGGGAAGCCATGATTTGCGGGAGAGTCAGGCCCCCCAAAGCCCCCATGCCCAGTTGGAGAAAATCCCGGCGACCGAGACCGTCACAATTGCGTCGGAAAATGGACATGGTGGGTGAGTGGAAAAAAGGAGCCAGCTAAAACGTGGATTGTTGAAAACACGTTAAGTCACAAGAGAGAGCCCTCAATGGCGTCATCGCGCGCGCCATCGCGGCCCCGAGCTTGCAAAAAGGAGGGGAAGTCCCGGAAGATAGCCGCCCAGGACCATAGCCTTGCCTTTGATTCTCCGAGCAAAAAGAAGCCCTGATCGGGTTTGTTCGGAGAGGCTGACGAAACGATCAATTCGCAGCTTTTACACGATCTCTGTCACAAGCATTCTCCCCGGTTGTCCGTTGGCGATCCTTACAGCAGAATCTCCTTCACCAAGCATTGGGAATGCCGCTCCTGAAATCAGAGTGCCCCCGGGCGGGGCCGCACCCGCGACCGCACACCCAAGGGTCTTTCTGTTGCGCCTGCTCAGGCTGCCATATCTACTGATTCTTTGTCCGACTTGGCGTCCCGGTTCGACTCCCGGGCTTCCCGCCCTGCTTGGATCATCCAACGGTGCCGATCCACGAGGGGAAGTCTGCGGAAAACGGCAAAATTCATCTTTTGAATCAACTCATCGCTGCCCGGCATATCGGCCCACGTGCGGCCATCTCGGGTGCGCTCGTTCCAAAGACACTCCGCATTGAGGAGTCCGGTGCCGTGGAAAAAGTTGGTGTGATCATTGCCACGGGCAGTTCCAGACGCTCCGCTGGCCTTTCGCCCCCGGGAGGATTTGCCTGTGACCGGTTTCAGAGAGACGGCCACCGGCATGGCTAGCACATCCTCTTCAAGGACCTCGTCAATAGGAAGGGTTTCCGACTCTTGACGCCAGTCGGAATCTTGGTTGCTTGCAGGCCAGAGGGATTTTTTCATAACGATCATTGGGGGGTTTCAACTATGAGACGTTTGAAAAGCGTCCTTTGTTCAAATACGTCGCCAAAAACCGCATTTTTCTTCTTTTTTTCTCTGAAGGGGCAAAAGTACGCCGAAATACCGGGTCTGGCAGACCCGTTCAACCCGGTGCCTTGCAAGCGGCAGAAATCCCCGGATCTGGCAGGCCCGCACTCTACCCTTCCGCTTTCCGGGCCGCGTCGAACCCATACTGATCAAGCATCCCGACCACCAACTGGGACAGGTCGGGAGTGGGTATGGCCGCATTGAGAGTGAGGTTGCAGCATTCCACATATCCCAGCATCGAACCCAGTGGCCGTTGGCGGATGTTGCACTTTTGCAGCCAGGCATGGAAGGCGGCCAATGCCTCGCCCCAGTCTTCCATGCTGTAGCGAGACTCATCCACCTTGGCCAAAAATTCAGCCAGGGGCGGCAAGGGCCGGTCAGACTGCTCGAGGAGCGGACCCAAGGAGGGAAGCGATTGCGCCAGATCCGTCCATTCGTTGGGAGGAAGATTTGCCATGAATTTGAGCTACCCTGTGAAGTCTGAACCAAGTTCTTACTATACTGCCGTTGCCAAGATCCCAATACGTCCCAAACTTGATTCCCCAATCCCTCTTTGCAAAAAAAAACAGCCTTCCGCACCAAGCGGAGACTGTCTTCCGTGATCCGAATGACGGACCGAATGAGCAGTCAGAACTGCCAGAAATTACTTGGAGCTCTCCACGTAACCAGCGGCAGGCGCGGGGCAAGTGGGGCAGGTTTTCTTGGCACAAGCATTGGAGCCGAGAATGACGGCGACAAAAGCCAGAGCGATCAGGATGTTTTTCATGTGATGGATGTGAGGTTGGTTTATTGGGAGGGATTGTCCAATTCACTAAAAAACGCTAAATTTCTAGAAAATCAAAGGATTTTTCCTTCGCCCGAGCCTTCAGGCAGGACTGACGGAATCTTGCGCCAAGATTCCCGTCATTGAAAAACCAGAGATCCCTACTACATTCCGCGCCTTGTTTTTCAAGTCATGAGCCGAGAAAAGAATATTGCCATCGTGGGGGCCACCGGAGCGGTGGGTGTGGAAATGCTGCGCTGTTTGGAACAGCGAAACTTCCCCCATGCCGGGATCAAAGCCCTGGCCTCCGCCCGTTCGGCCGGAAAAGAACTTCCTTACCGCGGGGGCTCGGTGCCGGTTGAGGAACTCACCCCGGAGTCTTTTCAGGGGGTGGACATCGCCCTTTTCAGCGCGGGTTCCGGCATTTCAAAAGAGTTTGGCCCCATAGCGGCCCGAGCCGGAGCCGTGGTGATCGACAACTCCTCGGCCTTCCGCATGGACGAAACGGTTCCTTTGGTGGTGCCGGAGATCAATCCCGAGGATGCGATGAAACATCAGGGCATCATCGCCAACCCGAATTGCACCACCATCATCACCTTGATGGCTCTGAATCCGCTGCATCAGAGATTCGGCGTCCGTCGTCTCATCGCGTCCAGCTATCAGGCGGTCTCCGGCAGTGGAGCTCAGGGAATTGCCGAGCTGGAGTCCCAGGTCCGATCCATTGCGGCAGGGGAGAAGCCGATCCGTTCGGTCTACCAACACCAGATCGCCTTCAATGTGATCCCCCATGTCGATGTGTTCCTCGAAAACGGCTACACGAAAGAAGAAATGAAAATGGTCCATGAAGGCCGGAAGATCCTCCATCATCCAGAGCTTCAGGCATCGGTGACCTGTGTGCGCGTGCCGGTCTACCGCTCCCATTCCGTCTCGGTGACGGTCGATTTCGCCGAAATGCCGGATGTCGATGAAGCGCGTCGGGTCATCAACGCCGCGCCCGGTGTGCATGTGGTTGACGATCCTTCACAACTGCTTTATCCGACACCGCTTGACTCCACGAACGGGGATGACTGCCTCGTGGGAAGGATCCGGCGCGACCTGGTGTTTGACAATGGGTTGGCGTTCTGGGTTGTGGGTGACCAGGTTCGCAAAGGCGCGGCGCTCAATGCCGTCCAGATTGCCGAGCTGTTCGTCTGATCTCCAGACCTGGCCGGTTCGCGGTCATCCCGTTACCTTTTTTTGCCGTGATTGCCTACCTCACTGAACGCACCCGGATCATCGACGAGACGTTGGACCGCCTCCTGCCTCCGGCCACCACGTCTCCAGTGACGCTCCATGAGGCGATGCGCTACAGCCTTTTTGCCGGGGGCAAACGGCTCCGGCCAGCCCTTTGCTTGGCGGCTTCCGAAGCCTGCGGTGGTTCGGTGGAGGCGGCCCTGCCCATGGCGGCGGCCGTGGAGTGCCTCCATACCTACACGCTGATTCACGACGATCTACCGTGCATGGATGATGATGACTTCCGCCGGGGCCGCCCGACCTGCCACAAAGTGTATGGCGAGGGAGTGGCGGTGCTGGCCGGCGACGGCCTCCTCACACTGGCCTTTGAAATTCTCGCCGGAGCGCGTCCCACCGCTCGCCATGGCACTGCTGATTTTGTCCGGGAACTGGCCGTGGCCTCCGGGAGCCGACATCTCATCGGCGGTCAGGTCATGGATCTGGAGGGCGAGGGAAGGCCCACCACGGCAGAACAGCTGAAATTCATCCACGAAAGCAAAACGGCAGCCCTCCTCACGGCAAGTCTCCGTCTCGGCGCCCTGGCGGGTAACGCCACCGTCGAACAGCTCGAAGCGGTGGGGCGTTTCGGTTACGCCTTGGGACTGGCCTTCCAAGTCATTGATGACATCCTCGACGTGACCCAAAGCAGCGAGAAACTCGGAAAAAGTGCCGGGAAAGACGCCGCCGCCCAGAAAGCCACCTACCCGGCGCTTTTCGGATTGGAAACTTCCCGGGCAGAAGCGGCCCGCCTAACCCGCGAAGCTCTGGATTCGCTCCAGATCTTTCGGGGAGCGGATGCCCGCCTTGGAGACATCGCCCGCTACCTGCTGGATCGGGAATATTAAAACTTCGATCCGGACCTGCCACATTCGCCTCAAGGACCGGTCCAAGACCGTGTTAGGGAGGGAGCGCTTTCGGATTGAGTGTCCCTCCATCAGGGGTATGGGTGTCGGTACGGCGTGAAATCTTGCCCGACACGGAAAAACCTTTCCCGTCCTGCGGTGTTCCATCACAACCTCATCGTCGTAACCATTTTTCATGAAGTCCCGTCTCCTCTCCCTCGCCTTGTTTCTGGTCGGTCCGGCTTTCCCCGGCCTGTCCCGGAGTGCCAAGTATCCTGCGCCGGTGCTGGCCGCTGTCACCGTGTCTGCTCCCACGGACAAGACTTCCGCAGGAGAATCCCGCATCCCCGCGACCGAGCGCCTCGACCAACTTGTCGCTGCCAACTTGGCCAAACAAGGCCTCCAACCGAATCCCCCGGCCTCCGATGAAATTCTCGTGCGCCGCCTGTATCTCGACATCATAGGACGCATTCCCACCAAGGCCGAGACATTGGCCTTCCTCGATTCCAAAGACCCGCGCAAGCGCGACAAACTCATCGACACCCTCCTCGAATCGGATGGCTATGTCAGTCATTTCTATAATTTCTGGGCCGACATCCTGCGCGCCAAATCCGATCTCAGCGGTGCCGCCCAAAGCCTTCCGGCGGGCAATGCCTATGCCGACTGGATCAAGCAAAGCCTGCGGGAAAACAAGCCCTACGACACCTTTGTCCGCGAAATGATCACCGCCAGCGGATCGACCTGGGAAAACCCCGCCATCGGTTACTATATCCGTGACTACGGGATGCCTCTGGACAATCTGGCCGTCACCACACAGGTATTCCTCGGGACCCAAATCGTTTGCGCCCAGTGCCACAACCATCCTTTCGACAAGTGGACCCAGATGGATTACTACCATCTTGCGGCCTTCACCTACGGTCAGATGACGACCAACAATTCGGCCAATCAAAGGGCCGCGCTTGCCCTGGCAGGGGGTCCGAGAATGGTCAAAACCAAATCCAAGAACAAATCTGAGCCCACTCCTGTGGCTGAGACGGAAGGTGGAACAGCAAGCAACCCAATGGATGGGTTGACCAAACAGGAACTCGCCAAGGCCTTCTCCGAAATCCTCAAACCGGTGCGGTTCAATAACGTGGTCGAAACCGAAAGAACCCTCACGCTGCCTCACGACTACAAATACGACGACGCCAAACCGAAATCGCCGGTGACTCCCAAGGCTCTCTTCGGACCCGAAGCCCCCCTCACACCGTCGGAGAATCCCATCCAAGCCTTCGCCCTGTGGATGACCTCCCAGGAAAATCCACGCTTCACCAAAGTGATCGCCAACCGCCTCTGGAAGCGGGCTCTGGGCCTGGGGCTGATCGAACCGGTGGACGAATTGAGGGATGACACGGTGGCTTCCAACCCTGAACTGATGGATTTCCTCGAAGGTCGAATGAAAGCGTTCGGCTATGACATGAAAAAATACCTGCGGATGATCTACACTTCCGCAACCTACCAGCGTGAAGCCAGTCCGAAAGAGGTGACCCTCGGAGAGACCTACCATTTCCCGGGTCCGATCCTGCGGCGCATGAGTTCCGAGCAGATCTGGGACTCCCTTGTTTCCATGGCAGTGGAGAATCCGGACGCGCCTGATCCGGCGCAGGAGCTTGCCGCCCGACGCCGGCTCACCGAGGTTGAACTGATCGGTGAGGCGGTCTACGACATGCCTCCTGCCGACTTTCTTGCCAAGGCCCGCGACATCGCCCAAGTCCAGAAAACCCTTGCCGCCGAGATTCAACTTTCCCAATCGAAACTCGCGGAAGCCCGTGCGACCCGGAATCCCGACGCCATCAAAACGGCCGTCAAAGAAGCGGCCGTGATCCGGCGTCGCCTCGAGACCGAAATCGAAAAGCGAGTCTATCGCGCCGGCCTTGAGGAAAAACTGACCGTGTCCCAAGGCAACGTCGGAAACGCCGAGGAAGCTGATGCCTTCCTCACGGAAATCGCCGCCGTGATGAAAGACCTTCCCGCAGAAAGCCATGACGATGCCCCGCCTGTGCTCGCTCGCAAGGCGGATAGGGAAGGCAAAGCCCCCCGGAGAACCGGGTTCGTCAATGACATTGTCAGCGCCCTCCTGAAGCCGGATTTGGTCTCCTTGCGCCAAGCCGAGAAACAGCGGTCTGCCAGTGAAACTGCGGCCTGGGGAATCGACACCCCGGCCGAGAGGCGTTCCTATGCGAATTTCTCCACCGCCCGGGCGCGCATGATCCGGGCATCGGAACTCCCCTCCCCGGCACCGCGCGGGCATTTCCTGCGAGAGTTCGGCCAGTCAGACCGCGAGCTGGTGGAAAATTCCACCGACCAGGCATCCATCACCCAGGCTCTGTCCCTTCTCAATGGCCCCTATGCCAGCGCCGTCGCCAGCCGGTTCTCGGTCATCGGTCGGGAGATCGCTGCTTCCAAGGGCCAGGATGCGCGCCTCGACACCATTTATCTCACCATGATGAGCCGAAGGCCCACCGCAGAAGAGCGTCGCATCTTCGCCGAAGCCTCCGAAAGCATGGGAGGCAGCCTGCCCCAGAGCGGCATCATCTGGACACTCCTCAACACGCGCCAATTCTTCTTCATCCAGTGATTGGATCCCCTCCCGCTGCCCGACTTCCTCACCACGCCGCTTTCCAGTCCCATGAAACCTCTCCTGCTCCGCGCCGATGAAATGACCCGCCGTGACTTCACGGCCATGCTCGCCAAGTCATTCCTTGGGGTCTCCGCGCTTTCCGGTTTATCCCTCCCTTCCGCCCGCGCCGCCGGGGCCGGAGCCTCCGCGCTGAGGCAAATCGCCACAGCCAAGCGCGTCATCTACCTTTACATGACCGGGGGCATGAGCCACCTCGACACGTTCGACCCCAAACCCGGCAGCGAAGTCATGGGACCGACCAAAGCCATCCGCACCAGTGCCGACGGCATCCAAGTCTCCGAGTATCTGCCCCGGCTTGCCAAACAGGCCCACCACCTTGCGGTGATCCATTCCATGGCCTCGACCCAGGGAGCCCACAAGCAGGGCAACTACTTCATGCACACCAGCTACACGCTGCGCAGCTCCATCCGCCATCCCGCCATGGGGGCTTGGTTGCTCAAGTTTCAAGGCCGCCACAACTCCGCCCTCCCGGGCAGTGTCATGATCGGCAACGACAGCAGCCATCCCGGAGCCGGCTTTTTCGAAAGCAAGCTCTCCCCGCTCATGCTTTCCAGCGCGGAAACCGGCCTTCCGAACAGCCGCCTTCGCGAAGGGGTGGATGAGAAAGCCTTCTCGGTCCAACTCGAGGTCGCCTCCCGGCTCGATACCGCGTTTGTGGAGAAGTACGACCAAAAGAATGTGCGGGCCTACGCCGACATGTATGACGACGCCCTGAAGCTGATGAAAAGCCGCGACCTTGCCGCCTTCGACATTTCCAAGGAGTCCGATGCCACGCGCGAGCGCTACGGCTATGACACTTTCGGCCAGGGCTGTCTTCTGGCCCGGCGTCTCGCTGAAAGCGGGGTCCGGTTCATCGAGGTTTCCTACGGCAGTTGGGACACCCACAACGCCAATTTCGTCAATGTCCCCGACAAAGCGGAAGTCCTGGACCAGGGCATGTCCGCGCTGCTGGAAGATCTGGAGCGCCGCGGGCTGCTCGAGGACACCCTCGTCGTTCTGGCGACCGAGTTCGGCCGCACCCCGGAGATCAATGCCAACGAAGGACGAGATCACCATCCACAAGCCTTCACCTGCGTCCTTGCGGGCGGCGGCATCAAGGGAGGTCAGATCCATGGCAAAACTGATGAACGCGGGGCCAAAGTGGTGGAAAATGAAGTCGCAGTGCCCGATCTGAATGCCACCATCGGCTACGCGTTGGGACTGCCGCTGGATCTGGTCCTCTATTCCCCAAGCAAGCGCCCCTTCACCGTGGCCGACAAAGGCAAGCCAGTGGTGTCACTCTTTTCGTAGGGAGAAGGACGCTGGCAACGCCAGTTATTTGCAGGCCCCCAATCTCGCAAGGTTGGCAAAACAGCCGTGAAAGTTGCCACCGATGGGGAAAGTCCAGCCCAATCCGGTTCGAGGGGTGACATCTGCCGAGGGGTATAAAATTGACTCGTGGGAGGGATGGGGCTACTGGTTCCGTCTCCTTATCAAGCAGTATGAGAAACACCGAACCACTGCAAATCCCTATGGCTATTGCAGCCCTTTGTCTGTTTCTAATCGGGCCCGGCTTGCAAGCCCAGACCACGGTTGTTCATCCCCCTCACGGCATGGCCCTGCCCGAATCCGGACAAGTGGAAGTGAGCAACCAGAAGGGTGAGACCAGGATTATCAAGGCCAGAGCAACCACCTCGCAATCCGAAATCACCTCCGAATCCCAATTCTCCCTTGCCATTCGCCCGGGAGACCTGATCCGCACACCCCAGGATGTCTTCTGTGATGTTTTGATTCCCAGCGTGGGGACACTGCGTTTGGCACCGGAAAGTGAAGTGCGGCTGCCGGCAGAAAAATCGGAGACGGACAAGCAAGAGAACAGCATGGAGCTTTTGAAGGGAAAGCTGTTCATGGACATAGATGGGGTCGCCTTGAAACGTCAGAACAACCAGCAATTCAGGCTCAAAACCCCCACCACGATCCTGGCGGTGCGGGGAACCCAGTTGTTCGCTGAAGCCAGGGATGGCGTTGACACGGCAGGCGTCTTCACAGGGGAGATTGTGGTGATGGAAGTGGCTTCCGGTCAATCGACCGCAGTCCAAAGCGGCATGGCTGTGGATTCCAAACCCGGGGGGCTCGGCCCCCTGCGAAAAGCCACGGAAGAGGAGACCCGAGCCGGGGACATCTTTGATCCGCTGACACTCCATGCCGCACCCGCTGAATCAAAGTCCAGAAAAGCATCTTTGACTTACTTCTTCGCTCCCGAAGAGGCGAATTTGCCCGGCTACATCGAAGCCAAAGAAAAGGTAAAACTCACCAATCCTTCTGTGCCGGAAATTCCGGGTAGCGTGCTCAGGGCCGCATTCCAGCCGAACCTGGAATTTCCCGACCGAGACACCCAAGTCGTCTGTGTGGTGGATCTGAACCGGAAGGTCCGGGAAGTCCCGGTCGCTCTTGAATTCGCAATCCGCGCCAAGGGCGTGCTCCGAATCAAGACCGCAGGCTTCGTCACCAAGATCAAGGACACCCAATATGGTGTCACCAACACCGTGATTGAGATTCCGGCCGATGCGGCGCCCGATACCTGGATTCCAGTCTATCTGCCCGTCGCTCCAAATCCCGAGATCATCCAGCTCTCAAATGCCGGAGGATCGTGGGACATTTACCGACCAGAAACCGGAGAATGGCCGAGCTCCCTGGTGTTCATCATTGACCCGAATCTCCACGAAAAAAGAGCGATCGAACAGATTTCGCAAGTCGTGCCGGATTTGCCGGATTACTATTATGAAATCTCCCCGATTTCAGTCCTTACGCGGCCAGATCCCCCCAAGTAGGATGAAATTGCGGCTTTCCACCCGGAGACTGCTTCTCGGAGCCACTGTCGGTATCCTGCTTGGCCTCGCCGGAATGTTCGGAGTTGGGCAGAATCTCGAGGATCGGCTGATTGATTATCGCCTTCATGCCTGGCACAAGGGCACCCCTTCCCCGGAGATCGTCCTCGTGGGAGTCAGTGATGCGGACATCGCCACGTTTGGCTCATGGCCTTTCCCCCGCGGGGTGCACAGTGATGTCATCCAGATTCTGGAAGCGATGAAACCCGCCCACATTTCGATGGATATTTTGTTCAACGAAGCATCGGAAGATCCAGGGCAGGATCAACAATTGCTCACCAGCATCAATCAACAGAAAAACATCACCCTGCCCTACTATTTTGATAAATTCGGGTTCGAGGATTTTTCCCCAGGGACGGATCACTTTCTGGAAGGCCGTCACTATGGCTATGATCCCGCTCAGGGAGACCTGCCTGCCGGTGCCGATGCCGTAGGTCCGTTCACCAAGCTTGACTGCACCTTCGGAGCCTCCAACGGGATCCCTTCCCGGCCGGATGGGAAAATCCGGGAAGCTCCGCTCTTCATCCAACAAGGGAGCCTCCTGTATCCGAGTCTGGGAATGCAGACCTTGATGGCCTCACTGAAAACAGCCCCTGACCAAATAACCGTTCAACCAGGCAGGTTTGTCACCATAACCAACTCCCCGCGAGGGACCTTGCGGTTTCCCATCAGCAGGAGGGGACTCTACCGGATCAATTATCAAGGAGATTTGGAACGTTTTACCGGTCTCGATTACAGCAGCCTCTACCGTTCGGTGAAGGATCCAGAGTTTGGACAAAAAGTCAGATCCGCCGTGGAGGGCAATTTGGTTCTGGTCGGATACGTGGCCACCGGTAGTTACGACACTTTGAACACACCGATCGGCCCCATGCCGGGACTGGTGGTGCATGCCAATCTGTTGTCCAATCTCTGGTCAGGTCAGCACCTCTGGCTCCCCCCCTTCTGGCTGGAAATGGTGATCCTGCCGATCTTCGGGTTGGCTGCCGGGGCAGTGATGACGCTTCGTCGGAAGGCCCGGCTCGCAGGCGTCCTTGTCCTTGGGCTCGCGGCCTTGGCCATCTGTCTCGCGGCGGCGAAGGAAGACATCATGCTTCCCATGGCCGGTCTCGCCGGGACCTGGGGGGTTCTCCTCTGTGCGGCAGGGCTGCTGAAAAATACCCTCACGAATCCTGAAGGATTGGCCCCCGCCCCCTCTTTGCCGAAAGTCCTGCTACCGAAAATTCCTCAGACTGGCAGCACGGGACTTTCCAGACGGGTGTCCCATCCCCCATCGATCCGAAACCCAGAATTGCCCGTAGGGATGGATTCCAATGATGCGGAAACGGTTCAAATGGACGCGACAGTGACTTGGCAGAGCCCTGCTCGGGAGGCAAGGTCCCCTGACGAAAAAATCTCACCCGCAGAAGAAAATACTTCCCTACAGCCTCCCGCCCCGTGAAGCGTAATCCATGGCCATGGCTTCCATGACGGAACAGAACAAACAGTCCAACGAACCGTCCATTGATGGTTACGAAATCACCGGTTTTTTGGGACGGGGAGGCATGGGGACCGTCTGGAGAGCCATCCAGGAGAATACCCACCGGGAGGTGGCGTTGAAAACCCTGAGGGGACTCAACGTCAATTCCAACACGGTGCGTCAGCGTTTTCAGCGCGAAGTCGAGTTGGCGGCCCGCCTCGAGCATCCCAATATCGCCCAGGTTTATGAATCCGGGATGATCAATGGGCATTATTATTACGCGCTGCAATTGATCGATGGGGTTCCCCTGACGCGCTTTGCCGAGAATTTGGGAGACAGTGACCGGTTGACTCTGATCATCAGAACGATCCTCGCGCTTGGCTACGCCCATCAAAAGGGGGTCATTCACCGGGATCTCAAACCGGACAACATTCTGGTTTCAAGCGATGGAGAGCCTCACGTGCTTGACTTTGGACTCGCCAAGGAGGTTTTCGTGGAAGATACCCAGGCGTTGGAACCGGAGTCATTGACCCTTGAGGGCACCATCGCCGGAACCCCTGCCTACATGTCTCCTGAGCAGGCCCGCGGGGACACCCATTCCGTCGACGTGCGGAGCGATGTTTACTCGCTCGGGGTGATTTTGTTCGAAGTGATGACTGGTCGCGTCCCCTTTCCACCGGGAAAGGCTTTGTATGAGTGGATGCACCAGATTGTTCACGAGGATCCGCCCAGGCCGCGCACGCTGAGGTCTACGGTCAATCCAGAAATGGAGGCGATCATTCTCAAGGCCCTCTCCAAGAACCCTGCCGCCCGGTATGCTTCGATGCTTGAATTCGCCGAAGACATCAACCGCTATCTCAATGGGGATCCGGTAAAGGCACGAAAACACACCCTTTCCTATCTTCTGAAAAAGAGGGCCGTCAAATACCGCGTGCCCCTCGGATTGGCGTTCCTGATATGCTCGGCGGCGATTGCTTCGGCAAGTGCCTATGTGGTCAACATTGCGAGAGAACGAACGAAGGCGCAAGAGGCCGAAAACCGGGCCGTTCTGGCATTGCGGGACGTGCAATCCGCCCAACAAAAGGCTGAGTTTTCCAAGCAACAGGCCGAAGAGGTGTCGAATTTCCTGATGGAAGCCCTGCAGAGCCCACACCCGGAACTGGACGGAAGATCAGTGACCGTCGCCCAGACGCTGGACCGCTCAAATACCTGGCTGGAGGGAAGGTTCTCGGGATCTCCCCAAACCAAAGCCAAGCTGCTATGGGCCATCGGTCAAAGTTATCACGGCCTTGGCCTCTACACCAAAGCGGAAGCCAACTTTCGATCTGCGGAGCAGATCTATGCGAACGCAGTCGGTCAGAATCATCCCAACACGCTGGCGGTCCGACACGGACTGGCTCTGGCTCTCCAATCCCAGGGCCATTTGGAGGAAGCGGAAAAACTGTATTCCTCCATTCTGAGTGCGGGCGTAACCGGAAAAGATTTCGCATCCGTCCAAATGGATTCTCTCCACAACATGGCCGGACTGTACATGCAACAGCATCGTTTTGCGGAAGCGGAACCTCTGTTGCGCAAGGTCCTCCAGGATCACCTGGCACGATATGGGGCCGAGTCATCGGAGACTTTTAAAGTTCAAAGCAACCTCGCATCACTGGAACGCCGGATGGGGAGGTTCGAACAATCCCTCAGGGATTACCAGCAACTTGTCACAACGGCTGAAAAGGTGCTGGGCAAGGAGCACCCGGTAACGCTCGGAGCCTCTGCGGGCGCCTCGTTGGTGCTGTTCCAAACCGGCAAGCACGCGGAGGCGGCGACCTTGGCAGAACGCACCCTCGGGCAGCAACGGAAGATTTATGGGGAAGATCATGCCATCACTTTGGCCACGTTGCACAATCTTGCCGAGATTCAGTCAGCCATGGGAGATCTCCTCCATGCCAAGAAAAATTTCCAGGATGCGGTCACAAGACGCAACCGTCTCTTGGGAAAAGAGGCCCCTGACAGCATCGCCTCCACCATTGGCCTGGCAAAGGTTTGCCTCAAGCTGAACCATTTCGAAGAAGCGGAAGCACTCTACCGGGAGCATCCAAACGATGCCGACTCATTGGAGGGGCTTGCGGTCATGTTCTATGATCAGCAGCGGTTTGTGGAAGCTGAACCTTTGTTCCGTCATCTGTGGACGCTCCGATCCGAGAAACTGGGCCAGACTGATCCTCTGGCGCTGGCCGCTCTGCACAACCACGGTTTGGTGTTACAAAAACTGGGCCGCGTGGAGGAAGGAACAACCGCCCTGCAAACCTGGTCCAGGCTCAAGGCCGGGGCCACCCCATAGCTCTCTTTCCCGTGCTCCACAAACGGACCCCATGGAATGCTCAATGGGAAAAGTCCGGTTGCCGACCGGATTCTCCAAATGCCGCCCACCCCAGAGGCCCTCAAGCGTCGCCATGCCCAGCGTTGGATCAACCTGATTTCCCACTGGATTTTGATGGAACGGGATTTTAGGTTGGGCGATGCTCAATCCCATGGAGGGTGCCCCGGCTTGGTTGGAAAAACCGGAAGGCACCACGCATCCCATTTTCGGCACCTGTTATCTGGGCCGCGCTGCCTCAAACCAGATCGCCCTGGAGGACGAAAGGGTCTCGAGGCGTCATGCCGTCATTCAGGCCCAGTTGGACAACGAATTTTGGCTGGTGGACTTTGGCAGCCACAATGGAACCTATTTGAATGAGCGAAGAATCGTTCAACCCACCCGACTCAAAGAAGGCGACACTCTGAGAATCGGTCTCTCACAGTTCATTTTCCGCCAAGGCACGCCCATCGCGACCGGTTCCCCCGAACAAATCCAGAGTGAGGTGACCGTATCGGACATCAAATTGGAAAAGTGTTGGCTGCTGGTGGCGGACATCATCGAATCCACGCGGCTGGCCAGTGAACTACCCCCGGATCAATTGCCGTTGGTTACCGGGAGGTGGGTCAGCGAATGCAAGATCACCATCGAAAGCCTGGGAGGCAGAATCAACCAATTCATGGGGGACGGTTTTTTTGCCTTCTGGCGCGACCATGACCGCATTGAGGTCAGTATCCATCAGGCCCTCATGGCCCTGCAAAGAATGCAGTTGCAAGGACTTCCCGCCTTCCGTTTTGTCGTTCACTTTGGCCGGGTGACGATTGGTGGCGTGTCGGTGGGAGAAGAGGAACGAATTTCGGGAGCTGAAGTCCATTCGGTTTTCCGACAGGAAAAGCTCTGTTCGGCCCTGAATCTGCCACGCCTGCTCAGCGAGCCTGCCTATCTCCGCTTGGCCCCGCTGGTGAACGCCTCCGAAGCAGGAAGACACCCCCTCCAGGGATTCGATGGCAAGGCCATGTATTACACGTTTTGAGGGAAACCGGGAAGTAAGATCCCGTTGCCGGGCAGTCACCGAGGACCACGGGCCCTTTTGCGCAGGCGGCGAACCATGGCACGACCAATCCAGAACATCAGCTTTGGACTGAGACGCTGGATCCACCAGATGATCCGCACGTAATACGGGAAGATCACAAGCAATTTACCCCGGGCGACTCCGTCAAGAACCTGCCTCACCGCCTCCTCGACGGCCATGAGCCTGAAAGGAATCCGCTCGACCGCCTCGCTAGGGTCCATCCCGCCAAGCTCTGCTGCGGCAAAGAGGCCGGTGCGGATGTATCCGGGGCAAACGGCGGTCAACCGGACCCCCAGATCGGCGGCTTCGGGCGCGACCGAAAGCGACATTCCCACCAGGCCGTGCTTGGTCGCGGCATACGCAGACTGGACGACGGCAGGAGCCAGTCCCCACATCGAGGCAATGTTCACGATGTGCCCCTTGCCGGAGGCAACCATGCGACGGAGGCAGGCATGCATCACGAGGGTTGCTCCTGTCAGATTGATGGCGATGATGCGCTCTAGACTGTCTGCCCGGCACTCATGCAATTCTCCCCCGACCGCAATGCCGGCGTTGTTGAAAACAAAATCGAGCGTCCCCTCCACGCTGTAAACACTTTCGACAACATCGGCCACGCTGCCGGCATCCCGCACATCGAGCTTACAGGTACGGACCGCCGGTCCAAGCTCCCCCGCGAGTCTGGTCAGGCCTGTTTCATCAATGTCGGTGGCCACAACGCGCGCCCCATGGGACACCAGTTGACGGCACAACTCCGCTCCCATGCCCGAGGCGGCCCCGGTGACCAGTGCGATCCGGTCTGTATACGCTTGCTGTGCACGTCCCATCCCAAGCTGATAGCGGACCCGGCTGCGGACGTCAATCCCAGACCCGCTTTTTGGTCGCATTAGAAAACACTGTAGTCGACCGGACTCTTGCCACAAACCTGCCCATGTGGAGGGGCCTCCCCGCCGACTGATTCGGATCCGGTGGACCCGTTACTTTTGTTCCGTTGGCGAGGGCAACGGCGGCAATCCCCAAGTCGCCCGGGCTTGATCACAGCGTTCATTGTGAACGCCATCCTGCCAGGAATAGGGAAACTCCCGGCAGACGGAGGATCGCACAGGGTAAATCCCACAGCCAACCTCACGGCCGATCTCGCCAACCAAGGCAATACATCGCGGGGTCTTGCTGCTCATGCCCTTCATGGCACGCCGCCAGGGCGTGATCTGCTCGGTCAGGTCGACCGGCACGGTCCCGCCGGGAGAGTCGTCCGCCTCGCCCCAGTAAAAGGAGCAACGAAAATGGGCGCAGCAGGCCCCGCACGTGGTGCAGGGGTTGATTTCAGGGGCTGACTCCTGGACGGTGGCGACTTCGCTCATGGAAATGTCAAAAGTCGGAACTTGGTTGGTCCTTGCACCATTGCATCCGGAATTTCCGCGGCCCGGTGAGATAATTGGGCCCTGTCCGGGGACGTCAAAAAACGTTTGCGCTGAACCGGGATGCACCCGTTCATCCTCCGTCCCACCCGTATGATCCCATCCCTCGCATGAGAAGCTACGATTTCATCGTCATCGGCAGCGGTATTGCCGGCCTCAGCTTCGCCCTGCGCGCGGCCGCCCACGGCAGCGTGGTCATCGCCACCAAACGCAGCGCCGAACAGGGAAGCACCTCATGGGCCCAAGGCGGCATCGCCTGTGTGCAAAGTCAGGAAGACAGCTTCGACATCCATGTGGCCGACACCCTCGAGGCCGGCGCGGGACTCTGCGACGAAGCGGTGGTCCGCACCATCGTCACGGAAGCCCCCGCCGCCATGGAGACCCTGATGGACTACGGGGTGGTCTTTGACAAGCGGATGGACGAGGAAGGCCATGAGGAGCTGGATCTGGGCCGCGAGGGAGGACACAGCAAGCGCCGCATTCTCCACTCCAAAGACACCACCGGTCGGGAGGTGGAAAGCAAGCTCCTCGCTCTGGTCAAGGAACATCCCGGCATCACTCTGCTTGAGCAGCATTTCGCGGTCGATCTCATCACCACGGCGAAACTCGGGCTTGCCGGACCGAACCGCTGCGTCGGTGTGTATGTGCTGGACCAGGCAGCCGGACTCGTCCGGACCCTGCGCTCCGACCGCATCGTCCTCTGCACAGGAGGTTGCGGCAGGGTCTACCAGTACACGACGAATCCCGACATTGCGACCGGTGACGGCGTGGCCATGGCTTGGAGGGCCGGGGCCGAGATCGCGAATATGGAATTCATCCAGTTCCATCCCACCTGTCTCTACCACGCGAAACGGAAGTCCTTCCTCATCTCCGAAGCCGTGCGGGGAGAGGGAGGCGTGCTGATCGATCACCAGGGCAACGAGTTCATGCAGAAG
Source organism: Akkermansiaceae bacterium (assembly GCA_024233005.1). GTDB lineage: Bacteria > Verrucomicrobiota > Verrucomicrobiia > Verrucomicrobiales > DEV007 > JACKQE01. The sequence goes on from JACKQE010000019.1 coordinate 59,157, forward strand.
TATGACCGGCGCAAATCGCTGGCTCCGCGCGACATTGTGGCCCGGGCCATTGACAGAGAGATCAAGCGCACCGGCAAACCCTGCGTCTACCTCGACATCACCCACAAGCCGAGAGAATTCATCGCGGAGCGCTTTCCCAACATTTACGAAACCTGTCTTGAACTTGGCATTGATGCCGCAGTCGAACCCATCCCGGTCGTGCCGGCGGCCCACTACCAATGCGGCGGCGTGCTGACCGACGTCAACGGTGCCACCAGTATTGGCGGACTCTGGGCGGTCGGGGAAGTCGGCTGCACCGGGTTGCATGGAGCCAACCGCCTCGCCAGCAATTCGCTGTTGGAAGGTGCCGTCGTGGCCACTCGGGCGGTGCAGGATGTCATCACCAAATGCCCCATGGGAAGCCCCACGGTCACGGTGGCCGTCCCCGAGTGGCAGAGCGGCAATGTCACCGACGTCGATGAACTGGTCGTGATCTACCACAATTGGGACGAAATCCGACGCCTCATGTGGGACTACGTCAGCATCGTCCGCACGGGCAAACGGCTCATCCGCGCCGCGACCCGGCTGCGGAATCTGCAGCGTGAAGTCCAGGAGTTCTATTGGAATTTCAAAATCACCACCGAGTTGTTGGAATTGCGGAACCTCGTGGAGGTGGCCACCCTCATCGTGGAAAGCGCCAACCGGCGCAAAGAAAGCCGGGGCCTTCACTACACTCTGGACTACCCCGAGCGAGACGACGAACACTCGCGCCACAACACGGTCCTGGTGAAACAAATGGAACCCAGGCCGGAGGGACCATGACAAAGGTGGACTGTTCCACCATGATTGGATTCTCCGAAGGAGGGGCGGAGGCTTCCGAGCCGCAGGCGGAAGGATGGAAAGGCGCTTCATGACCACCATCATTGTCGCGACCATTGCCGTGATCATCCTGTTCGACTTCACCAACGGATTTCATGACGCTTCGAACATCGTCGCCACCGTCATTGCTTCCCGGGCCATGACTCCGGTGCAGGCAGTCTGTCTGGTCGCCGTGTTTGAATTTCTGGGACCGCTGATTGTCGGCACCGCGGTGGCCGACACGATCGGAGGGTTTGTCAGCTTGGAAGGACTGCCCACACCGGAGGCCCTCACGCTCGTGTTCACCGGTATTCTAGGAGCCGTGGCCTGGAATTTGATCACCTGGCGTTTCGGCATCCCCTCTTCCTCGTCCCATGCAATGGTCGGAGGGCTGGCGGGCGCTGTCATCCTCGCGGTCGGAGCCGACCATGTTGTGTGGGGGTTCACCGCCCTGCAAGAGGGGCATCTGACCGGTGTCACCAAGATTCTGGCGGCGCTCTTCCTTTCACCCTTCGTCGGATTTCTGTTTGGGTTTGCCATTCACCGAATGGCTCGCTTTCTCCTGCGAGGGGCGCAGCCCACGGTGAACCGTCCACTGCGCCGGTTCCAGTGGGTCTCCGCTGCCGGACTCGCCTTTGCCCACGGAGCCAATGATGCCCAAAAAAGCATGGGAATCATCACGTTGGTCCTCGTGACTGGCGGACTACATCCCACCTTCCAAGTGCCATTCTGGGTGATCCTGACCTGCTCATCGGCATTGACTTTGGGAATCCTCTCCGGTGGATGGAGGATTGTGCGCACGGTAGGATTCGGCATTTACAAGCTTTATCCTCTGCATGCGGTGGACGCCCAATTGGCCGCGGGAGCCGTGATTCTGGGTTCGGCGCTGGTGGGAGCCCCCGTCTCCACGACCCATGTTGTAAGCTCATCGATCATGGGGATCGGAGCCTCCGAGCATCCTCGGGCAGTGCGGTGGCAGAAGGCCAAGGAAATCGCGGGCGCGTGGTTGGTCACACTCCCGGGAGCCGGATTGATGAGCGCACTTTTTTATTTCGCCGCCCAGGCGTTGCTGAGGTTCCTCTGATTCTTACGAAGCATCGTGCCTACCCCCTCGACTGTGATGAAAGACGCTTCCACCAAAAAGCCACCGCTCCTCAAACGCCTCCTCCAGCGCATCTTTCCTCCGGCACCGGACTTCTTCGCCCTGCTCAATGACCAGTGCGATCTCGCGGTGGAGTCCACCGCCAAACTCGTGGAATTCATGGCCCATGCCGATCCCGCTGTGGGGGCTGAAATACGGAAACTGGAGCATGCGGGCGACCGTTTGAAGAAACGGAACATGGATGTCCTCAACCGTGCCTTTGCCACCGTGGTCGACCGTGACGACATCGACCGGGCGATCCGCAGCATCGACGAAATCTTGAATTACGCGAAATCGACCGTTCGGGAAGTGGAGGCGTTGCATGTTACTCCCGACTCCGCCATGGCAGCCATGGCAGGTCACATCAATGAGGGAACCGAAGCCCTGCGGAGAGGTTACGCCAAACTGGCAGCGCGCCAATCCGAGGCCGCGGAGGCCGAAGCGATGGCAGCCCACAAGGCAGAGAGGCATACCGAAACCATCTATCGGGAAGCCCTTTCCCACCTCTTCGACTATGCCCGCTTGGTGAAGGTGCTTGGGGACGCCGGACCGGAAGGGACCATGGCGGCACTTCAGGATGTCGTCTTCATGTTCCGCCACCGAGAAATCTACCGACACCTTTCGAACACCGCCGACCGGGTGGCTCTCGCGGGAGCCTACCTGCATGACACCATCGTAAAAGCGATTTAGTTTTGGCTGGTCCAGTGGCCCCGCCGAGGCGCCCGACCAGGCCGCCCTTTTCCGGAGTGCTTTGACACTCCTTGCGCCCACAGTGCTCTTGGATTCCACAAGGGCACGTCCGGCAAAGACGGGAGTGCGTTTCTCTCCTCTTTTTTAAGGGTCGCAAAAGGGCACTTTATTTACGAATCATCAAAATAAGCAATTATTAAACTAATTTGCAAATTTGATACCTACTCCATTTTTTCTTAGAAATGGCGCAATTCCGGTGGCAGACCCTCCAAATTGTTGTAACATCAAGTCCCCCCGTGACTGTTCTTTCCGTTGGTTTTCCCATGGCACTCCCCCTGATTGGCTCGCCCTCTCCCTGCCTGCTTAAATTCTTGGTCGGATGTATTCTGCTTGGCCCTCTCGCAGGTGCCGAAGCTCAAATCCTGACGCCAGGCTCCGCTCTCAGCGGTGGAGCGCGGTCGACGGGGTCCGCCAGCCTGTTGGCTGCGAATGCCATGGCCAGCTTGCCCAATGCGTTGCCTGAACCGTTTGATCCTGCGGCAGCCTCCAATTCGGCGACGCCATCCCTGCCGCGTGTCTTTGCCCCCTCACAACCCCGGACCAGCTACACCCGCTATCCTTGGAAGCGAAATATCGTTGCCACTGTTTTTTGGATCGGGGAAAAGCCAAGCGCCCGAAATCCCACTCCGAACAACAAAAGCAGTTGGGACAAGGAATGGGAATCAAATTTCGGTGGATACGATGATCCCGATGACTCGGCACGGCTTGGGTTCCGTCCCAAAAAATTTGTCCCCCGGCAGAACCCTTTTTACATTGCGCTGCCCTACAACGACATCCAACCGGGAACCTACACCACCAAAGCCTCGGCCCGCGAGTCAGTACCTTGGTTCAAAAAAGAATTTCAGCGCAGTGGCCAAACCATTCTCAAAGGTCGCTGGATCGCGATCCGAAGAGGATCCAAGGTTTGCTACGCCCAATGGGAGGATTGCGGACCATTTGAGACGGATGATTGGGAATATGTTTTTGGAGACAAGCGACCCAGCAACAAAAGCAATGACGGCGCCGGTTTGGACGTTTCCCCGGCAATCAAATCTTATCTGGGCTTCTCCACCAATGCCACCTGCGACTGGCGGTTTGTTGATACGGAGGAGGTTCCAGAAGGCCCGTGGCGGGATTACGGTGACAACAATCCCTTTGTCCGCGCCAAATCCATGGCCCCCAGTGCGGATGCCCCGGCAGAACGCATCGTCAAACTCCGAGAACTGCGGGATGAATACTTGCGAAATATGCCGCTGGCCCGCTAACGGACCTTGGCCGAAATGAAATCCAAGGTTCGTTGAACATTGGCGGCAACGCTGAACTCTCGCGCCAGAACCCGGTTTTGAAGCTCCGCGAAAGCGCGCCGCTCCTCTGGCATCCATGCTTCCAGAGCACTGGCGAGAGCCTCAGCTCCGCCCGAAGACTCCAGGATGGCCCCGGCAAACCCATAGTGGGACACGCCATTGCCCGTGGTCGTGACAATAGGCAGACCGTGGGCCGCAGCCTCCAAGGTGGCATTCGAGAAGGGATCGTAGAGTGTGGGCAGAACAAATATATCCGCCGCTTCATAGAGCGAAGGCAGTTCGCTGACTGCTCCCAGGAATATAACTCTCTTGGGATCGCGAATGCGAAGGTGACGCCTTTTCCCTTCGCCGGCAACGACGAGCCGCACGCCACCACCGCGGGCATCCAAATTCTCCACGGCCTCAATGGCAGCCTGAAGACCTTTGCGTTCCCATCCGGAACCCACAAAAAGGATTGCCAGTTCACCGGAAACCAGGCCCAGGGATTCCCTGCGCCTGGCAATCATCCCGGGATCAACCCGGGGCGGATCATAGCCATTGGGAACCACACCGATCCTGGCAAGAGGGGTACCGTATTCCTCCATGATTTCGTCGCGAATCAAAGGACTGTTGGCGACAATGCGAACCTTGGAATCCGGCCGGTAAAGAGCACGCTCGAGATCCAACAGATCCCGGTGTTTGCGCTGCCAAGACCGGAAGGTGCTCTTCCATGCGGGCTCCACAGAGGCCCGTCGGCGGAGCCAAGCCGAGTGCACTCCGTCTCCGGCCCGAAAGACATCGCAATCCCAGACCCTCTCCAGACTGTAGAGCAAATCGCAGTGCGACTCCGGTTGTGAGGCCCTCAGCGCATCGGCAAAAGACCTGGGCGAATCACCCTGAGCCGGCACAAGAATGGTCTCCCACGGCCATTCCTCTTTCGGCCAGAGATGATCCGTAAAAAGAACCGGGATGTGCCCTTGGGTGACGAGTCCGGCGGCAAAGCGCACCAAATACCGCTCTGCTCCACCGGTGGCGGAATGACCGCGCCTGACGAGACCGATTTTCATCGCTGGAAAAAGATTGCTTCAGTCCTCGTCGGGCAACCGAACGGAAGCCACAGCGAGCGCAGCAATGCCTTCCCCGCGACCGACAAACCCCATGCCCTCATTGGTGGTGGCCTTGATGCCGACGCGACGGGGAGTGATTCCGAGGGCCTCCCCCACCATTTCTTTCATGGCGGTGACATGGCGCATGATCTTGGGAGCTTCAGCAACAACCGTGGCATCAATGTTCTCCAGCACACCTCCGGCCGCATCGAGAAGCCTCCGGGCGCCACGCAGGATTTCCAGGCTGCACATTCCCGCGGTGACAGCCTCGCCAGGAGGGTAATGATGTCCGATATCCCGCTCCCCGATGGCTCCCAGGACGGCATCGGCGATGGCATGGCACAGCACATCGGCATCGGAGTGGCCCTCGAGCCCCATGGCATGCGGAATTTCCACGCCCCCCAACACGAGGGGGCGCCCTTCAGCGAAACGATGTACGTCGTACCCAATGCCGCAGCGAAACATACCCGGAGGGAAGCGTGGAATGAGGTTCCGCGCAAGCCCTGTGTTGTTCCCAACCGCGACGGAATCCGGCATCAGACCGGTTCACGCCGAAAAAACACTGCCGTAAGCGGGGGCAGAACAATCCGGAGTGAATGCGCGTGTCCATGGGAGCGCTCCTGCCTGGAGGCCACTCCGCCGAGATTCCCCAGTTGCGATCCTCCATAGTCGCCCGCGTCCGTGTTCAGGAGTTCACGGTAATAGCCCGAATGAGGCACTCCAATCTGGTAATCTTGGCGCGGCACCGGGGTGGCGTTAACAATCACCAGAATCTCGCCGCCACTGCGGGACCGCCTCAGGAAGGAGAAGGTGCTGTTGAGACTGTCGAGGTAGTCAATCCATTGGAAGCCTTCCGATTGGTGATCGAGTTCGTGAAGCGGGCCCTCGCTCTGGTAGAGACCATTGAGGTCGCTGACGAGTTGCTTGATCCCGAAATGAAGGGGATCGTGCAGAAGGTGCCAATCAAGGCTGCGCTGGTGTGACCACTCGCGGTCTTGGGCGAACTCACTGCCTTGGAAGAGAAGCTTTTTACCCGGGTGGGCGTACATCCAAGCCAAAAACAGCCGCAAATTGGCAAACTGCTGCCAACGGTCTCCCGGCATCTTCCGGATCAACGATCCCTTGCCATGAACGACCTCGTCATGACTCAATGGAAGGACAAAGTTTTCGTTGAACGCGTAGGCCATGGAGAACGTGGCCTCCCCGTGGTGGTAACGCCGATGAATGGGGTCATAGGCCATGTAGACGAGGAAGTCATGCATCCAACCCATGTTCCATTTAAAGCCAAACCCGAGTCCCCCCTGATCGGTAGGCCGTGAAACAGAGGGGAAAGCGGTGGACTCTTCGGCCATCATCATGATGCCGGGATTCTCCGTGTAGCATGCCAGGTTGAGTTGCCGGAGGAAGGCAATGGCTTCGAGATTCTCCCGGCCCCCGTGGATGTTCGGCACCCATTCTCCGGGCTGTTTCGAATAGTCGAGGTAAAGCATGCTGGCCACGGCATCGACCCGGAGTCCGTCGAGGTGGAATTCCCTCAACCAGTAGAGCGCACTGGCCAGGAGGAACCCGCGCACTTCGTTGCGCCCATAGTTGAAAATCAGCGTCCCCCAGTCAGAATGCTCGCCTTTCCGCGGATCCTCGTGCTCATACAAGGCGGTGCCATCGAACTTGGAGAGACCGTGGGGATCTTTCGGGAAATGGGCCGGGACCCAGTCCAAGATGATCCCAATGCCCCGTTGGTGACAACGGTCCACGAAATAACGAAACTCATCGGGATTCCCAAATCGACTCGTTGGGGCGAAATAGCCACAAACCTGGTAGCCCCAGGATCCGTCGAAGGGAAACTCGGTAATCGGCATCAACTCGATGTGGGTGAACCCCATCTCAACGACATAATCCACCAGTTGGTCGGCGGCTTCCCGGTAGCTGAGAAACCGGTCTCCTTCCTCGGTGATCCTCCGCCAGGATCCCAGATGGACCTCATAGATGGAGACCGGCTTTCGGTAAGGATCCCATGTGGCGCGCTGCGCCATCCAATCCGCATCTCCCCAGACATAGCGGGTGCGGTCCCAGGTGATGGAGGCGGTCTGCAGTCCGTGCTGGGCAAAGAAGGCAAAAGGATCGGTTTTGATAAACAACCGTCCGTCCGCTCCGACAATTTCGAACTTATAGTGGACCCCGGCGCCAATCCCCGGCATAAAAATTTCCCAAACCCCGGCCTCTCGGCGCAAACGCATGGGGTGGATGCGTCCGTCCCAGCCATTGAAATCTCCGACCAAACTGACCCTGCGGGCATTGGGTGCCCACACCGCAAAACTCATCCCGGAGACTCCTCCGATCTCACACAATTGGGCCCCCAGCTTTTCATGAAGCTTTGTGTGGGTGCCTTCACAGAAATAGTAAAGGTCCAGCTCTCCCAGGATGATAGGGAATGAATAGGGGTCCGATACCGGGCCATGAGTGACTCCCGCGTGATCTTCCCAAGTCAGGGTGTAAACAGGGAGCGCTTCGCCCAGCCCGGGGGCAACCAGCTCAAAAAAACCTGCCGCATGAATCAGGAGAAGTTCGCGCGGCGTGCCCTCGCCTTCCAGATTTACCCAGAGACGCCGGGCGCCAGGGCGGAAAATGCGGAAGACCCAGGCTCCCTCCTTCTCCAAGTGATGCACTCCCAAGAAGCCGAAAGGATCAGCATGATCCGCACGAAGCAGAGCTTCAACGGATTCCGGATCGGTGGCAAGGGCGGGAAAGAGGGGAATCATGAGAGGAATTCGGACGCGACGAGAGTCTTTCGCACGTATCGCGCCAAAGAGACGGAATGACAAGCCCGGAGCGAATGCCGCCCAGCCCCGAGGCCATACGACGAGTAAGTCCTCTCCTGTTCAGGAACACGCCTCCACCTCAACAAAGGAAAAATTGCCCCCCGGGAGGGCAGCCTCGCGGAGCCCCACCCCATCACACAAACCTTTGTTTCTCAATGAGAAACACGCATGGGCATAATCACATACAGAAACGGCTCGTCAATTTTGAAAACTCCGGGGCTCATCTCATCAATGAGATCCAGATAGACCGTATCTTGATCGAGGTTCCGCAAAGGCGCCATGGTGAACTCTGGATTAAAGGCGATCGACATCGGTGAACCCTTATAATTGATGGCAAGCGTTTCAGACGCCTCCCCAATCTCCGGACTGTTGGCCGAGATCTGCAACTGGTCCTCTTCGAAGCGGAGCTTCACCGAGTTCGATTTGTCACTGGCCAGAAGAGACACGCGGTGCACGGCATTGAGCAAAACCTCCCGCTCCAAATTGATGCGGTGATTGGGCGCCCCGGGAATGACCTGTCGGTAATTGGGATAATTCCCTTCAATCCGCTTGCTGTAGAGGTGGCTGTTGTTCAGTTCGAAGGTCACCTGATTGTCCGTGACCCGCATTCTCAGATCGCCACCGTCCTCTTTCAGAAGACGTTGCAGTTCATTGACAGCTTTGGTTGGGATGATGACGTCCACTTCGTTGCCGGCAGGGAATTCCACTTCACTTTCCACCATGGCGAGTCGGCGACCGTCCGTCGCCACCATGATCAGGGTGTTGTTCTTGAAGCTGCAGTTGATCCCGTTGAGCACATAGCGCGTCTCATCCGTGGAGATGGCATACGAGGTTTTCTTGAGGCTGTCTTTGAGCAACTTTTGCGGGATGGTGAATTCCCGGGCTCCTTCCAGGTCAGGCGGAGGAGGGAATTCCTCGGAATTGAGGCCGAGAATTTTGAAGAAACTGGGGCCGCATCGGATCGAGGCCGCATTGTCCGCGTCGATGTCAATCTGGATCTCCGTGCTGGGTAACTCCCGGATGATGGTAACGAGACGCCGGGCCGGCAGGGTCGTGGACCCATCTTCCTCCACGTTGGCTTTAACACTGACACTCACCCCGACATCAAGATCGGTCGTAGTCAGGCGCAGCATCCCATCCGTCGCTTGGATCAGCACATTGGATAGGATCGGCAAAGTGGTGCGGGTACTGACCACATGCTGAACTTGCTGCAAACCCGCGAGAAACGCGTCCCGGTCGATTTGAAATTTCATGGCAATCACAATACCTCCACCGGGCCTGAAAAATCCAGAATTCCAAGCAGCGGGGAGTCGCGTGAATAGTGGACGTAATTTTTTCTGCTGTCTATCGCAAAATACAGGACTTCACGCGTCTGGGGGAATCCTGATCCGACTTCCGTGCCGGACCGATCCATCAGACTCGCCCCATTACGTCCTGCGATCCCGGGAACGAATTCGCGGCTCCATCGTCCGATCCATCAGGCCGCGAACGGCCCGGCGAGAGGTGGTCCCGTCTACCTTCTCGGGAGATGGTGGGTTTGCCGCCCCCCTTCCTGCCGACCTTTGGTCCGGGACAGGTCACGCCTGATGCTTTCAAGAGTCTGCCTGAAATCGGGCATTTCTTTCTTTTTCACCACCGTCTTTAGGGCATGCAGCACGGTCCCATGGTCACGGCCGCCAAAACAAGAACCAATTTCTTTGAGTGAAAGATCCGTCAGTTCCCTGGTCAGGAACATGGCCACTTGACGAGCGTTGGAAATGCGGGCGAGGCGGCTTTTCCCATACAGGTCCTCAATCTGGAGGTTGAAATGAGCGGCGACTCCCGATTGAATCAAGTCCACCGAGACGTCCGCGCCTTCCTGATCTCGACGGAAGGCCACCATTTCTCTCTCAATTTCTTCGAGACTCATCTTGGAGGGCTCTTCGCGGAACATCGTGTTGAGCACCGCCACGTGACGGATAGCCCCTTCCAACAACCTGACATTCGATTCAATGTTGGAAGCGATCAATTCAATCTGCTCATCCGAGACATCGAGCTCCCACTCCTCGCGCTTGCGGCGCAAGATGGCGATGCGGGTTTCCATTCCCGGAGACACCACCGCCACGGTGAGCCCCCACTGGAAACGGGTCACCAACCGCTCCTGCAAGCCCCGGATTTCACCGGGAGGAACGTCGCTCGTCAGCACGACCTGGCGACAGCGGTCCGTCAACGCGTTGAAGGTGTGAAAAAACTCCTCCTGTGTGCTGTCCTTGTTGGCAATGAACTGCACATCATCGATCAAGAGCACATCCGCCTCCCGGTAGCGCTTCCGGAAAGGCACCAGTTGGTTCGCTTTCAGCGCTTCAATGAAATCATTGGTGAACTCCTCACCCGAAACATACGTCACCTTGAATTTCGGGCGAAGGCGGAGCACTTCCCAGCCGATGGCATGGAGCAGATGGGTTTTGCCCAGTCCGGAGGGAGCATACACCAGCAACGGGTGGTAGGAACGTCCGGGACGCTCGGCAACTGCGGTGGCGGCGGAAAAGGCAACCCGAATGTGCTCTCCAACAACCAAATTGTCAAAGCGGTAACGATCCGAAAGCCCGGAAGCGGCAATCCGGGAGGATTTGTCCCTGGCAGGAGAGGCATACGGATCCTTGGAAGGCTTCAGTTCCACCTTTTTCAGGGTCTCCACAACCTCTTCCGCCTCCTCTGCCAGACCACCCGCGGCAGAATCATGGTCAGAAACCTCCCGCTTGGCCCCAAAAGTGAAACGCACTACGCCCCCCCAATTGGTGACGACTTCATTGAAACTCTCCACCAACTCACCCCTGAAGTTCTCTTCAATCCAGAGTTGGTAGATGGAATTGGGCGCGTCAATCAAGGCTCCGCCGGGCCCCAATCCGGCCAGATTCAGCGGCCTGAACCAACGGTCGAAAGGAAGCTCTCCAATGCGGGCAATCAGAGCCCGCGATACCGACTTCCAGATGCTTTTGAGAGGCTTGGATGAGAGAGGATGGGATGCGTCATACTGTTCAAAGGCAAAGGCGGATTCAGAGAAGTCAGGTCCTACGGATTCAGAGTGCATCGTGACGAAAAAGCTGGAGCGGAAAAAGGAAAAACAGGGACAACCAAGGCACGCCAGACGACGGAAGAGCATTTTTGGGTAGACATTTAAGGGGCAAACGTCTCAAAATCCTGCTCCATCGCTTTGATCCTGTTCGGGGGTGCGTCAGGATCTGACGGAAACCAGCAGTTCAGGGTGCCCTGCTGATTTCGATTTGGTTCTTTTGTTTTAGTCCCAGCCCCGACTTTCGACAACCATATTTTGCAAAAAAAATTGGGTAAAATCAGCGAATCAAACCACCAATTTAAGGATAGAATGGAATGGACTGAAATTGTCGAAATTATCACAATAGGACATTTCCGATATTGAGACATTTCAATAAAAACTTCGGCCCGTGCCACAAATTTATTGCAGTCCAGCATTCGCGTATTGACTCGTAATTCGTTATATATGAATAGCTTCCAAGTCAGAAAACACACCAATTCAACACCTTTCCAAAGGACTCAAAAGCTCCAAGTTACCCCATCTGACAAGACACTGCGGAACCCCTGAGGCGCCCCCAACAAAGGAACTTCCGCCTTTTGGCACGGTAAAATTGGACCAGTTCCCGTTTTTGCCAAATACTAAGCCAGGTTTCATCGAGAAATCACCAAATCAGCACAGACCGATAGCCCTCAATCCACCAGCGTGGAGGAGCATCCCTTTTCTTCTTGGCGCGGGGACCATTGGGGTCGAGAATGCCGGCGCATGACCATTGCTCTCGACATCCTTGTTCTGGTTGCCTATTTCGGCATCATCCTTTGGATCGGCCTCTCCCAGCGCTCCAAAAGCGCAAGCATGGAAGGCTTTGCCCTGGGAAACCGGGAAATCGCCTGGTGGGCCGTTTTGGCTTCCATTTTGGCCGCCGAGATCAGTGCCGGAACCTTCTTCGGGGCGCCCGGTGAAGGCTATGCCCTGAGGAATTTCACCTATGTGCAGTTGATCGTCGGCTACCTTCTGGCCCGTATTATCGTGAGCGCAGTCTTCATCCCGGCCTATTACCGCCATGGGGTCGTCAGTATTTATGAGTTCCTCGGCCAGAGGTTCGGCCCGGTGACCCGCCGGGCTTCCTCGGCGGTTTTCCTCGTGACGAGAGTGCTTGCCAGCGGAACCCGACTCTGGGTTCCGACCATCATTCTGGTTTTGCTGTGGAATCTCGCCAATCCCACCCGCAGCCTGACAACGAGGGAGGAGTTTCTGCTCACGGCGGGAGCGCTCCTGTTCGTGACCTTGGCAACCACTGTCTACACCGCCATCGGGGGCATTCGCGCGGTCATCTGGACCGATGTGCTCCAGATTGGCGTGCTGGTCTGCGCGCTTGGCTTTTCCCTCCTTTTTCTGCTCAGTCACATCCCCGGAGGCTGGGAGGGAGCCAAAACCATGCTCACTGGGGAGAAAGACCTGCTTGTTTGGGACTGGGGGACCAAAGATGGCGCCGGTTTTTGGGTCAATGTGAAATCGGTGCTCGAGCAGGAATACACCGTGTGGGCCGCCTTTATTGGCTCCACCTTCGTCACGTTGGCAACGCACGGGACTGATCAGGACATGGTGCAACGCATGCTCACCGCCAGGAACAAAAACCAAAGCGCCCTGGCAACCATCCTTTCCGGCGTGGCCGACATCCCCATCACTTTTGTGGTCCTGGGCATCGGGATTCTGCTCTACGTATACTATCAGCAAAATCCGGACATCCTGCTTCCGACCAATGAGGCCGGTGCGATCTCGTCAAACAAAGTCTTTCCTCACTTTATTCTGACCCAAATGCCACCTGGTCTGCGCGGACTGGTGCTCGCCGGAGTCCTAGCCACCACCATGGGATCGCTCAGCACCGCCCTCAATTCACTCGCCACCAGCTATGTCAGAGATTTTCATTTCCGGTGGTTCGGGGAGCCCACAACCGACCAAGGGAAGGTCCGGGTTCTCAGGTTTGGGACGATCCTGTTTGCCACCCTCCTCATTCTGGTGGCCCTTTCTACCGCCTGGGTGGTACTCCACCATCCCAAATTGCGCATCCTCCCGATCATTCTTGGAATCTTCGGCTACACCTACGGATCTCTGCTTGGCATTTTTATGGTGGGGCTTTTCACCAAGAATCGGGGCAGTGACAAGGGGAATGTGGTGGCCATGGTTCTGGGCTTCCTCGTCGTGGCCTATTTGAGCGGGCTCGACCTCGACGTGGCCCGACTTTTTGGGGCTTCCGGCTTGGGACGCCCCCATTGGATGCCGGTCATTGAATTTCCTTGGCGGATCTTTTTTGGCACGACCGTGACCTTTGTTGTTGCCCTGTGTTTCCCCGCATCCCAGAGCAGAGAGCCCTCCAACGTCTCATGAGGCACTGGAATTGCTGGTGAAATGTGGCATTCGTTTGGCTAGATGCCGACCTCTCCAGCCATTCCCGATGACGATCCCGCTCTGCCAGCAGAGCTTGAAATCCTCGCCAGCCTGCTGCGCCGCCGACTCCAAGTGATCGCGGACAACACTTCTCGCGCTGCGGCACCAGAGGCCCATTTGCAACGGCTGCAGCAGGTTGGAACGGACATTTTCGCCGCCCACGAACAACTCAGAGGAAGAATCTCCGGTCGGTTGGAACATTTTTTGAAGGGTTGCAGCTACGACAAAGCTCTCGCACTCATTGAGGCCGGCGTCGACGCCTGCCGCCGTTAAACTCCGCACCGTCAAGGAGGCTTTACGGGGAGATATCTGACGGCTTTTTGCGATTAAGCTTGAAATTTCTAGGGAAACTTAAATATTCTCAACCCTGTAATACTTGTCATGGCATCCGCGTATTCCGAAAAGGACATCAAGACCCTCGATTGGCGCGAGCACATCCGACTCCGTCCGGGCATGTACATTGGCAAACTTGGCGATGGATCGGCTCCCGAGGACGGTCTCTACATCCTCCTGAAGGAGGTCATCGACAACTCGATCGACGAGTTCATCATGGGGTATGGCAAAGCCATCGACATCACCATTGAGGAACGTTTCATCACAGTGCGGGACTATGGTCGCGGCATTCCCCTGGGGAAACTCATGGACTGCGCCGCCAAAATCAATACGGGGGCCAAATACGACTCGGAAGCATTCAAAAAATCCGTTGGCCTGAACGGAGTCGGCATCAAGGCGGTCAATGCCTTGTCCTCCTTCTTTGAGATTCAGGCTTTTCGTGAAGGCAAAACCAGGTCCATCGAATTCTCCAAAGGCATGGTCGTCGCCGAAATGAAACAGGCGAGGGCATCCAAGGAAAAAGAAGGCACCCTGATCAGTTTCGAAGCCGATGACTCTGTCTTCGGGCCCTACTCGCTCGACCATCAGATTGTCGAGCAGATGCTTCGCAATTACTCCTATCTCAACACCGGTCTGACCCTGACCCTCAACGGCAAAAAATTCGCATCAAAAAACGGACTGCTCGATCTGCTGACTGAGAATCTCCAGGGCCAGGAACTGCTCTATCCCGCCGTGCACCTCATTGGGCCGGACTTCGAGGTCGCCTTCACTCAGGTGGACGACAGCGGCGAGGATTATTACAGCTTCGTCAACGGACAGAACACCACCCAGGGAGGAACGCATTTAAACGCTTTCCGGGAAGCCTTCGTCGCCACAGTGCGATCCTACTTCAAAAAACAGTACGATGCCCCCGATGTCAGGGCGGGATTGGTGGCCGCCGTTTCAATCCGAGTCGAGGAACCAGTCTTCGAATCCCAAACCAAGACGCGTTTGGGTTCCACCAATATGGCCCCCGGAGGAGAGAGCATCCGTTCTTTCGTCAACAATTTCCTCGGACAGCACCTCGACAACTATCTGCACCGCAACAAAGGCGCGGCGGATGCGATGATGGAGCGCATTGTGCGCTCGGAAAAAGAACGGAAGGAGCTGAAAGGCATCCAGAAACTGGCCCGGGACCGGGCTAAATCCGCACGCCTGCACAACAAAAAGCTCAGGGATTGCCGCGCCCACTACAATACGAAGCACAAGCTGCGCGAGGAAACCACCCTCTTCATCACCGAAGGGGATTCCGCTTCCGGCTCCATCACCAAATCCCGCGAAGTGGAGACTCAGGCTGTGTTCAGTCTCCGGGGCAAGCCGCTCAATACGTTTGGAATGACCCGCAACGTGGTCTACCAGAACGAGGAATTCAACCTGCTGCAGGCCGCGCTGGACATTGAGGAGAGTGTGGAAAACCTGCGCTACAACCGGATTGTCCTCGCGACCGATGCCGATGTCGACGGGATGCACATCCGCCTTCTGCTCATCACCTTTTTCCTCCAATTTTTCCCAGACTTGATCCGCGAAGGTCATCTATACATTCTTCAGACTCCCCTCTTCCGAGTCCGCAACAAGAAGGAAACCCGTTACTGCTATAGTGATCAGGAGCGACTCGCGGCTCTGGAAAAACTCAAGCCCAATCCTGAGATCACCCGATTCAAAGGTCTCGGAGAAATCTCTCCCGACGAGTTCAAACACTTCATCGGAGCCGACATTCGTCTCGACCCGGTCGAACTGCCCCCCAAGCACAAAACCGTCGCCGATATCCTGGCCTTCTATATGGGTAAAAACACCCCCGATAGACAGGATTACATCATTCAAAATCTGCGAATCGAAACAGACTACGTGGAGCCTGATCCCCATGTCCCCGCGGAAACAGAGCCCGCCGCTGACGCTGCCTGAGGCCCGTCCCTCCGCTCCCTTTTTCAGCTCCCATGATGGACCACATCACATCCAATCAAGCCCCGCTGCAGGGCATGTATTCGGATTGGTTCCTCGAATACGCGAGTTATGTCATTTTGGAGCGTGCGGTTCCGCATCTCAATGACGGGCTCAAGCCGGTGCAGCGACGCATTCTGCATTCGTTGAAGGAAAAAGACGACGGCAGGTTCAATAAAGTGGCGAACATCATCGGCCACACCATGCAATACCATCCCCACGGAGATGCCTCCATCGGTGATGCCATGGTGAATCTGGGACAGAAGGAACTGCTCATCGAAACCCAGGGAAACTGGGGCAACATTCTCACCGGAGACGGGGCGGCCGCACCTCGCTACATCGAAGCAAGACTCAGCAAGTTCGCCAATGAAGTTGTCTTCAATCCCAAGACCACCGAATGGGCCGCCAGTTATGACGGGCGGAACAAAGAACCGGTGACACTTCCGGTAAAATTCCCCCTCCTCCTTGCCCAAGGAGCGGAGGGCATCGCCGTCGGGCTGGCCTGCAAGATCCTCCCCCACAATTTCATCGAACTCCTCGACGCCTGCATCGCGGTGCTCCGGAAACAGGAGTTTGATCTGTTTCCGGACTTTGCCCAGGGAGGCATCGCCGATGTCACGGACTACAACGATGGTCTCCGGGGAGGTCGCATCCGTGTCCGGGCCCGCATTGAGCAAAGCAAGGCCAAGCAGCTCATCATCCGAGAGATTCCCTTTGGCACCACAACCGTCAGCCTGACCGATTCCATCATCAAAGCCAGTGATCAGGGCAAGGTCAAAATTGCGAAAATCGAAGACAACACGGCCGCCGAGGTTGAAATCGTCATCACTCTCCCCTCCGGGGTGGATCCCGATCAGACGATGCAGGCGCTTTATGCGTTCTCGGACTGTGAAGTCTCCATTTCGCCGAATGCTTGCGTCATCGAGAACAACGGTCCCCGGTTTATCGGAGTCAAGGAAATGCTCCGCCACAACGTGCAGCGCACCCGGGACCTGCTCCAACTTGAGCTGGAAATCCGTCTCCACGAATTGGAGGAAAAATGGCTCTTTTCCAGTCTTGAAAAAATCTTTATCGAAAAGCGCATTTACCGGCGCATTGAAGAGTGCACCACTTGGGAGTCCGTTATCAGGGAGATCTGGATTGGACTGCGCCCCTATCTCAAACTTTTCCGCCGACAAATCACCGAGGAGGACATCCTCCGCCTGACCGAGATCAAAATCAAACGCATCTCTAAATTCGATGCCTTCAAAGCCGACGAATGGCTCAAGGCGCTTGAAAAAGACATCGCGGAGACCCAAAAAAATCTCAAACGCCTCACTCAGTACACCATCAAATGGTTCGAGGCCCTCAAGACCAAATATGGCAAAGGT
>JACKQE010000020.1 GCA_024233005.1 Akkermansiaceae bacterium
CATCCAGGTCGGCCCGGCGGTCTTTCTGACCACACCGGCGGAGTATTTCTGCCAGTTCGGACTGGACCAGAAAAAGGCTTCCCCATTTCCCTTCACCTTTCCGGTCAGCCTCGCCAACGGGTGTGTCGGCTACGTTCCCACTGAGGAAGCGCTCGGACCCCATGGCGGCGGCTACGAGACGCGTCTGACCTCCTACAGCAATCTCATTCCCACTGCAGGAACCTTGATGCGGGACACCGGGATCAAACTGTCGCAATCCCTTCAGCCAGGTGTCGTGCCTTCCGGCAAGGCATTGCCGCCCTTCACCGGTGGGTGGCAGTATGGGAATGTCCCCCCGGAACTGAAATGAGCGTCCTCAGCGCGAAAGGAGTCGCCAGATCACCGTCAGCAGTCCACTGACGAGGAGGCAGGTCACGACGGGGAAGTGGAAGGAAACGCCTTCCCTCTCCAGGTGGATGTCCCCCGGGAGATGTCCCAGCCAGCGCATCCGGTCTCCGCCCAGCCAAATGAGAGCCCCCAGGGCGGCGAGCCCCAGGCCTCCCCAAAAGAGCCATTTTCCAAAGTCACTCATGGTTCGCTGCGAAGGGTTTCTGGAACCATCAGAGTGTCTGGAAAAAAGGACATCACCTGTGGCACATTGATGAACCGGATCGGGGTGTAGCTTTTGTATCCACTGAAGCTCCACGGTCGCCCATCTTGTCCTGGCGGGACATCGACAATCAGGAATTTTTCTCCGCCATGCGCCACGGCATTTCCGTCGGCGTCGAACAATTTGATGGGGATGACTCCGGGACAGGCAATGGCGAGACGTTTCAGGCCTTTCGGCACCTGGAACCAGAGCCGTGTTGAGAGGTCGGGGCTGGTGAATGACCGCAGAATCAGGGGGACCCCTTTGGGCACGGAGAGGTCGAACGTGGTCTTCTGATCGAAGATTTCAAGACGGTAACGTCCCCGGCCTTTCAGGGGAATTTCGAGATCCCGGATGGCACCATCGGCTGGCAATGACTGCTCGTGAACCTTGGTGCCGTCGGGGCGGGTCAGCGTGAGTTTGTCCGGCTGGGCGTTGGGCTTTGCCGTGACCCGGATTCTGAGTGGAAGGGTTGTCATTTCCGGCGAGGCCTCAAATTCAAACTCCGCTGTGGAGCCGATCCGCAGGGGTTTCGAAAATTCGCCACTCGGTCCGGTCAGGGCCGCCACCGGCAGAAGGGAGGTGCCGTAGCGTGGCATGGGGAAATCCCCGGGTTGGTGGCGGCGCAGACCTCCGGCGAGATAAGCCGCCAAATCCGCTCCCGTGATCGGGGTGAGATCCCGCCAGCCGCTGGCGTCGGGAGTTTTGGGATCAAAGTCGGTGACGAGAGAGGGGTCTTTTTCATAGCGGTTGGCCACGAGTTGCCACATCCGGTAGGGACTGGTCATACCATCCGCATAGCTCCTCCAGAGGTGGGTGACGACGCTCCGGGCGGCGGCGGCGCGCTCCGGGGTGCCCGGCTTGGCTTCCTGGTAATCAAACCAGAGGCTGAGATAATGGACGTAAGAGAGCAAATCATCGGTCCGGGCCAGAATCTCCGGCGAACCTGCGGCCAATTTCCGGGCTTCGGCGAGGTCGCGGAAACTGAGGGCCAACTCGTGGCTGTGGAGGAGGAATCCGCTGCTCCAGCGCTCCAGCATTCTGCGCAGCGGTGGCTCCGCCGGCCCGAAGGCGCGCCGATAGACCTCATCCAGGACCTCCCGTTCCCGGGTGGCGGGGTTCCAGAGGAGCCGCGAGGAAACATACCAGCCGAGCCCCATCGCGCCGGCGCTCCAGACACTTTCGTTGCTTACCCCTTCAATGCCGGCGTCGTGCCACTGACGGATTCGTTCCGCCGGACGATGGACAAAATCGAAGGAGGGCAGGCAGTTTTCCCAGTCGGGAATGGACCAGTAATCATAGAGGCTCTTGCGCTTTACTTTGGCACTCCAGGCAGCGATGAGATCGTCCCCCGACAGTCCAGTGCGTTGAAAGCCGTACGGAATCAGCACCACGTAAACATTTGGTTCGAGTGGAAGAGAGGGCACGGCGGCATGCTCATTGTAGGCGTAGAGACTGACATAACGTCCGGGAAACTCATCTGCGACCGCCCTGGCCACCTGGTTGGCAAGGTGGAACACCCGATCGCTGACCGAGCCGTTGCCGATGCGGAGACAATCGGGGCATTCGCAATGGCCTCCGCCATCGCCGGGTTCGACCGAGACCGCGAAGGAGCGGGGCCCGTCGGGATCGGTCGTGAGAGCCTGCCGGAAGGCTTTGAGCCGGTCCTCCAGATACAGCTTCACGGCTGCCGGATTCGAGGCACAGGGTTTCACTCCCACGGACCAGGGACGGCGCTGGCCGTCGACCATGGCCCGGTATTCCGGATGCGCCTCCAACTCGGCCCGGGCAGCCAGACTGAACGCTTCCCCGGTGTGGCCCGAGAAGAGATACTCGCCGCCGAACCGGTTGCGCTTTTTCCACGTCTCCCAGCGATCCTTCAGAGTGAGCTTCGGATCGATCGGATTCGAGGGGCCGAATCCTCCCGTGCCAAAAAATTGGCGAAGCCGGAAGACCGGGGCCTCGACACGGTCGAGATCCACGGTGAGATCGGGCTCCTGCGGCAGCAGTTCCCATTTGTCCGAAGGAAACACCCAGCGGCAACCGAGATGGTCAAGGAAGGTGTAAACGGCCGGGCCGACACCCAGTTGGTCCGATGCCAAGATCCTGATCCGGCCACTGGTGCTGCGAAGGAGGAAGCGTTCCCGGCTCCGGGGCTCTGGGAAAGCCTCCAAAGCCCTGTGGTCTTCTGCGGAGGGGAATTCCTCTTCGGTGCCAAGGATGATGCCCCGGGCGGGCGCTTCTTCTCCAGTCGTTTCAATGACGAAGTGGCCACCGGTAATCTTGCCCAGGATCTGGGCCAAATCTGCCGCGGCTTCCCGTGTCGGGACCGGGGCATTCTGGCTCAGAATGATCGGAAGCACGGCCTTGCCCCGGTCGGCCACTTGGCAGGGCTCCGAGGCAGTCAGGGCCATTCCCTGGAATAAACAGTAAGCCAGCAACGATCGTTTCATGACCGGCTATTCTGCACCTTTGTGCCCATCACGAGCCAGTCCGCATTGGCGCCTGCGGGCCCGATTGGGAATGTTCCCGGTCCAGGGCGAGGCGGGCGCCCTTCGCCCGGAGCATTTCAAATCCGCCGAGACAAAGGCCCACCGCGGCGAGGGCGATGGCGAGTCCTCCCGGTCCCAGAGCGGGCCATTCCTCCCGGCAGGTCCAAACGAACTGTCCGACACACAGAATGGCGACGAAAATCAGGGTCGGCTTCCGTCCGATCAAGCTCACGATGAAGGCTCCGAGCGGAGCGCCGAGAGCGACAATGGGGGCAGCCGCAAGCCAGTTGTCATAAACGCCCGGCTGCACCCCGGTTGCCAGTGCTTTGGTGGCGATGCCCACCAGGGAGGTGAAGGCCATGATCAGCACCGAAGTGGGAATGGCGATTTTCAGATCCGCCCGGCAAAGCAGCACCAGCAGGGCGTAGAGGACCATGTCAATGCCGACTCCGGTGACCGCGGCCACTGTGGCTCCGGCACCCAATCCCGCCACCAGCCCGGTCCGGAAATCCCAACGCTCATCGAAATCCGTCATGCCGCTGTGGCTGGCGATTTCTCCGATCCGGGTGAGGTGCAATAGGCCAAAGCTCGCCCAAACGACCGCAAAAATCAGTTTGATCCAAAGCGCCGGCACAATCGGAGCGAGGAACAGAACCCCGAGAGGCGTTCCGATGAGGGATCCAAGGCAGGCACCTTGCAGCATGGCCCACGCCAGGGGTTGCCGGCGACAGAGGATCAGAATGCTGGCACTGGTCATCCCGATGGACTGGACCGCGAAACTGAAGTCCCGTCCCAATTGGGGGGACTCGTGAAAAAGCAGCACCAGGATGGGAAAGCCCACGGTTCCTCCCCCCATCGGCGTGGCGCCGGCCACATAGCTGCCCGCAGCCATCGCGAGAGCGATCCCTCCGTGTTGCTGGACATCCTGCCAACGGTCAAGGCCAAAGACCAGCCAGGTCCAAACCGAGTAAAAGATACCCAGCCAGAGGAACCAGGGCCAGAGGCGGGTTGGGGGTGACGGGACGAGCATGGAGGGAACAGTGCCAGCGGGACTGCGGCTCGTAAACTCTGAAAGATGAGAGAGAATCGAAGATTCGATCGACCGGGTGTCTCAAGCCGGTCACCGTCCATGGGCCGCTGCCTCCCGTTTCTCAAACCGGGACGCCACTGACTCAAGCCATTCCTGATCCGGCAGGGCATAGGGCCGGAAGGTTTCCAGGGTTCCTTCGTATTCATTGTGGAACAGAGCCCGGGCCAAACCGAGGTCGGCCGCCTTGGTGGAGTCGATCAGGCTCGCACTATCGTTGGCGCTCATCTGGAAAAGGACCCGTTTTTCAAATTCCCCCAGGGCTTTCCGGCCGAGAAACCGTGTCAGGTTTCCGTAACTGTCCACGGAGGCGATGACATGAATGCCCACGGCAGAGCCTTCGGTCAGCAATCGTTGGAATTCCTTGGCGGGATCCGCTTCGACCGGCTCATCGAATCCTCCGGAAGAAAATCCGAAATCGTCTTCGTGGCGGAGTTTTTTGAAACGCTGCACCCCATGGACCAGGAGAAATAGCGGAGGTGCGGTGGCGGCCGCGCCTTCATCTGCAAGGCGGCGGTCCATCTCCCCGGTCAGCTCGGCCAGGCCCGCTCCCATCGTTCCCGCCGGCAGGCGGGTGGTATCCTGGGGAAGGATTTCCAGTATCCGGTCCAGATAGGTGCGGGGAAGGCTCTCCGGGGGGCTGGCGTCGAGCAGCAGGAACCGGGCTCCTCGGGCGGGCATCTGCGCCGCCAATGCGATCATGGCTGCGCTGAACATGGCCAGGATGGCCTCGTCGCGTTGACCGACAATGAGAAGATTGTTCCCGCTTTGGCGGTCAAACGTGACCTCGGTCGGGCCCTTGATGGCATTGGGAGATCCGAGCCAGAGCCGCAGCGGGCTGACGGGTTCGGCGGGGAGGGGAGTGTCGAGCCAGTGGGCCAGACGGTCATTGTCCGTGATATCACCAGGGACATTGCCTTCAAACACGACCGGTCCGGGCCAGCGGCGGTCATCCTGTCTGTCTTTGGCGATTTTCAGCACGTCGTCGAGCCGCGCATCGCGCTCCTCGTCCGGGAGCCAGACGGTTTGAAACGGGCTGTTCCCCTCGATGGTCCCCGAGGTGTCGTTGTAGATGCCTTCGCCCGGGCGGGAGAGGAGACGCGGCGCGGGATTGCTGTCATCCATGATCAGATAGGCGTCGGCCTCGTTGCACTGGAGGGCGATGCGGACCACCATTTGCCCGAGGGTGGCGCGGGCCAGAGTATAGGCGCCGCCGAGGGTTTGGGAGCCGAGCAGGACATGGATGCCGAAGGCCCGGCCCTGTCGCACGATCCGGTCCAGGAGCAATGACGCACTCTGGGCGATGCCATCCTCCTCGGTGAAAAATTCTTGGAATTCATCGATCATCAGGAGCGTCCGGGGCATCGGCTCCCGGCCCGGGGTGCGGCGGTAGCCCGCCACATCCTGCACCCCAAGATTCCGGAAAATCTCGCCCCGTCGGCGCAGCTCTTCATCCAGCCGGTCAAGGACACTGAGCCCGAACTCGCGGTCACTCTCGATCGCCACCACCCGCGCGTGGGGAAGTCGGTGGGTCGCGTAGCACTTGAATTCGACGCCTTTCTTGAAATCAACGAGATAGAACTCCACCTCATCGGGTGAATACCAGAGGGCGAGGTTGGTGGCGATGATGTGGAAGAGAGTGGATTTCCCCGAGCCTGTTTTCCCGGCAATAAGGGCGTGCTGGCGCGTCGCTTTGCCCAGGGCGAGGTATTGCAGTTTGGTCGCGCCGCTCCGGCCGATGGGAACGCGCAGCTCCGCCGAGCTCTCAAGTGACCACATGTCAGCGTGCGCGGGAGCCACGTGGGAGAAGGGCACTTCCACCCGGTCGCTGTCGGCGCAGGCTTTGCCGACCCTCTGCACCAGCGCGGTCGCGGAGGCCGGATTGGGGGGGGCTTCAAGGCGGACGGTGGCCCCAGTGAGACGGTGGCCCGCCACGGCGATTCCCCGGGACCCCAGGGAGATGACCAAGGAAGACTTGAGGAAATCCTCCGCCGGAAGGTCCGCCGGTTGAGGACGGCGTCGGTCCCAGTGGATGAGGGTGAAGACGCCGCAGCGGGCTCCGCTGGTGGCAATGCTGAGCAGCTTGCGGGCTGCGGCATCGCTGAAACCGGCGGGGAAATCGGCGACCACCAAAAAGCGGTATTTCTCGGCGATGTTGCCCGCCATTTCGTTGTATTCCGTGATGGTTTCGAACTCATTGCGAAGATACATCTGGATGACCTTCTCCATGTGTTCGGTCAGTTCGGCGAGGCGTTTTTCAATTTGGTCGGGTTGCGTCCAAATGCGGCCATGGATGAGGTGGTCCGCGTGGTCGGCGAGATGCATGGCACCGGCGAAGTTCTCGCCGAGTCCCACGGGATCAAGAATGGTGAAGGCGGCGCGACCGGGTGGCGAACTCGTCAAAAGACGGAGGAGGACCTGGTTCAAGGCCGTCACGGCCTGCTCCTGACCGCTGCCTTCGGTCTCTAGGATGAGCGATCCGTGACTGGGGTAGGTCAGCAGGAGGGGCACTGTGAAGTATTGGGGAAAAGGCAGGATCATGCCTGGGGATGCGGGCAGAGGGCCACACAAGGTGGGGACATCGACGTCCAATGCCCCAACCGGAGCGGCATTGGCGAAGGCCGTGGGCGGCTGCCAGTTGTCCGCGCTGAGGTTCTCCCAGTCTGGGAAATGTCGCGTTGCGGCGTCGGCGAGAGAGCTGAATTGCTTTCCCAAAAGCCCCATGGTTTCAGTCCACTCGGCGTCCAGACGTTCCCGCGTGGCCTGCGTTTCCTGGGCAATGCGCTCAGATTCCCCCGCCAGAGCGGCTGCGACCGCGAAACGTTCCTTTTCGGCTTCCGCCATCCGCTGCGCGCTGTGTGCTTCCAACCAGCGGGAGACGGAATCGAGGCGCGTTGCCAGGAGGGCTTGTCGTGTGGCTTCGGCTCGGTCGAGTTGGCGGTCGATCTGCTCGAGTCGTTCCTCCCGACTCACGGCTGTGGATTGGGTCGACCCCTTCCAGGTGCTGTCCAGCCGGGCCACCGTATCCTGGTGGGCCGAGAGCAACCGTTGCTGTTCCTCCTCCAGCCAGCGGGCGTTGGCCGCTTCCGATGCAAGGCATCGGTGAAAGGCTTCGCGCCATTCCCGGGTGAACTCACGGGCTGGTTTTGCGACGGCTCTTCGAGTGACGAGAAAGAATACCAAGCCAAGGAAAAACGTGCCCGCGAAGGAGGCGACGGCGATCCTGATCGCTTGGTCAGCCGTTGTGGTATTGCTCAGATAAAACCATAGGGCTCCATGGATGAGCAGGAGGAAAGTGGCCAGAAGGGGGAATGGCAGGATCCCGAAGAAGCGGGCTCCCTTCGTTTTTTGCAGTTTCTTTTGGGAATCCTCAAGAGCCGGTAGACGGTTCCCCAGAGTTTCCAGATCGGAGGCGCTGACCTTCCCCGCTGGAGCCCCGGCATCTTCTGGAGCGGGGGGTTTGCGGGCCAGGAGGAGCGGTTTCAGAAAGGCCGGAAAACCCCGCAGAGTGCGTTTGGCGCCGCCATGGAACTGCTCCAGGTGGTGGCGGATCATGGCCAAGGCTTCGGCCGATTGATCATGGTGCGCCATCGCCGCCTGGAGAGAGGCATCCTTGCTTCTCTCGAGATGGATGCGTTCACGCTGCAGATCATAACGCCGCAAGGTTTCGGATTCGCCGAGATGGCGGATCGCGTGCTGGCGGCTGGCGAGGTGGGCCTTGCGGAGCCGCTCAATCCGTCCCTCAAAATGGGCTCGGAACGATTCCCGCTGCCCTTCCGCAAGGGATTGCAATTCAGTGAGGGATGATTCCAAGGAATCGTCGATCTTCTTGAGACGGGTCGTCCGGTCATTTTCAGACTGATGCAGCCGGAGCCGCAGGGTGGCATCGAGACGGTCGTTTCGGCTTTTGAATTCCGCGACTTTCGTCTGCAACATTTCGACCCAGGAAAGGGCGGTCCGGGCATCGGCAAAGGGCATAGGGGAAGAGGGCAAGAGGATGGGAAAGGGGGAATGGCTGCCTCATTCACAGGCTTTGCGGACTTTGGCGAGGAATTTGTCGAGGTCATCCAGCATGGGGAGGGCCGTGCTCACCGTGCTGAGGATGTCTTCGACGTAATCCTGCTGGAATTCGCGGGCTTTGTCATCCCTCCAGGATTCACGGGTGACCTGCCACTGACGATGCAGTTCCCGGGTCGAGGCCTCGATGCGGGCCCGGCATCCGTTCAGGCTCATGGCAGGGGATTCTCGGACGGAGGTTGTGGTGTGTCCCCGGAGGTGGGTCTGGTCAGAGCAGGTCCCGTCCCGGAGTAATCAGAGAGCGTTTCCATGAGGCGGGAGAGGTGGGCCACCGCGAGGGGAAGCCGCCGTTCCAGAACGCTCTCCAACTTCCCAAGCGGCTTCATCAGCGGAGCCACGGCGGTTTCGAGCTGCTGCGTCCACTTGGCGACAATTTTCAGCTTTTCTTCCGCTTCCTGGACTTCCCGACGCGCCCGGTTGACTGCCGCATTCTCCGCGGAAATGTTGTCTTTCATCACGGACAGGCGGGCCCCGAAATACTGCTGTTCCGCAGCTTCCAGCCTGACCCTGCGGCGTCGCAGTTCGTTCTGCCAGTGCATCCGTCCTTCGCCCTGGAGCCAGAGGCGGAGGCGGTTCACCTCCTCGCCGACTTCGTGGAGAGCGGGAGCCGCCTTGTCATGGTAAACCACGAGGCTCGCCCGGAACCGGTCGATGGCTTCGATCGAGGAAATGTTGGCCTGTTCTGCCATCCTTGAAACACAGAAGAACACTCAGCGCTGCCCGAGGTAGTCCTCGATGCGCTGCGCTTTGCGGAGCAGCAGAGTGCTGTGCTGGTTGGAGGCTTCGAGGAACTTTTTGAGCGCCTTGGTGGCCTGGTTGAACTCCTCGGCGAATTTGAGATGCTCCTGGTCCTGCCAGGATTCCCCCAAGGCGTTGAAACGGGCGTGGAGGGACGCGGTGCGGTTCTGCAGGTCCTGGTTGAAGCGTTTCAGTTCTTCCGCAAATCGCCGGACCTCCTCTGGATCCATGATGGCTTGGGTCATGGCAGTCTGTCCTTTCTGGGTGGGATGGCTGGGTCCCGGGACACGGCGGAATTGCCGGGCGGGGAGCCCGGTTGGAAGGTAAAACAATTCCAGTGGTGGGAAAAGACAAATCGGCGGGGACAGGCGACGACCTCAGGGCCGGATTTCATTTCGCATTGAGCCTCAAATAGGCAAAGAGATCCCTCAGTTGCTGATCGTCCATGCCGATCAGGAGTCCCTCCGGCATCAGGGACACTGGGATGGCTTCCAACGACGCCAAGTCGGCCCGGTTCAGGACCGTGGTCTGGCCTGCGGGATCCCTCAAGGTCACCGTTTGGGGCTCTTGGGCGGCCACCATCCCCATGACCTTCCGTCCGTCTTTGGTGGTGGCGACAAAGGAGTTGAACCCTTCCCGGATTTCGAGGCTGGGATCGAGCATCGCGGGGAGCCAGAAGTCAAGGTTGCCCCGCTCGTAGCCGGTCAGTTCCGGACCGATGGCGTTCCCTTCCTCAAACAATTTGTGGCAGACCGCGCAGCGCTGGGTGAAGAGCAGGTGGCCGGCCTCGCTGCTTCCCGTGCCCGCCTTCAGGACGGTGCGCACCCGATCCATCTCAGCGACCTTCTCGGCCGAGGAACGGGCCCTTAGTTCCGGCCAATGGCGGGCGACGAGGGCATTGATGGAGGGATCATTGTGCCTTAGCAGCAGTTGCACGACGTCCGGTGCGATCTCCCGGGCTTTGATGTGCCAGGCGTCGATTTCCTTGAGATAGGCCTGCGCCCACTCTTTTCGGCTGGCGAGGACACGGTCCGCCGTGGAGCGGACCTCGTGCTCAGAGGGGAGAGAGGATCCATAACGGCTCAGCAGGGTGGTGGGAATGCTGGCGTCTTCATAGCGGGCAAGGGCCTGCAAGGTGACCCGTTTCAACGCGCTGTGCTCACTCAGACCAAGCAGGCCCAGAAGCGGCTTGACCACGGCGGGGTTCCCCGTTTCACCGAGCACCCGCGCCAGTTCGATGCGTTCCGATTCCTCGGTGCTGTTGTTGGCCACCGCCGCCAAGCCCTTTTTGATGGCTTCCGCGTCACCGCGTTTCACGCCGAGGACCACGGCACTCCCGCCAAGGGCCTTTTCATGCTCCGCGAGCGCTTTGGAAAGGCCTTCGGGGAGGGCCGGAAGAGTCATCCCTTCGAAGGCCTGGACCAGACCGGTCATGAGACGTTTCCGGGCATCCTCGTCCGGCGCCGCGCCGAGCAGTTTGGCGCAGGTGTCGAAATTTTGCGCCCCCCCGGCCATGGCGTAGCGTCGCATCAGCCGGGCCGCCATTTCCTCCCGGAACAACGGCAGATCCCAGACCGAGCGGTCGCTGACGAGCCGGAGAACCTGGTCGCGCCCTGCTTCGGCATGGGCTTCGAGAGCCCACCAGTCGAGGAGCGGCAAGTGCAGGTCGGACTGGTCCTCGCTCCGCCCCAGCAGATTCCGGATGATGGGCAATGCCACGGCGGCGGGAAGGCGCTTGGCCGAACTGGCGAGCTGGGAGCGCACCTGCACGGCCGGTTCGCGGGCCGCCAATTCCGAAAGCGCATCCCCCAAATTCGCGCCGGCTTCTCGACGGTCCCCGATGAGACGGATGACCCAGCGGCGGACATGCTCGTCCTGGTGCGACAGCCACTCGATGGCGAGTTCCTCGGTGAGGCCGCCGAGCAGGTTGACCGCCCAGAGGGCTTCGAGACATTCCGTCGGCTCCCCTTTCCGGACCAGGCCCAGCAGGGCTGGCAGCATTTCCTTGCGGCTTTCCCAGCCGATCGTCAGCACCGCGTGGCGCCGCATGATTTTGTTGGGGACGGAGAGCAGACCGAGGAGGTCGGTGTCCGGCACCTTGGCGATGTCGTAGGGGGAGAAAGAGAGGTCCTCCCCCTTTGGCTTGATCCGGTAGATCCGTCCGCTGTCCTTGTGCCAGTCATCCACCGGTCGCACGTGGCTGAGACGCGTGTCATACCAGTCGGCCATGTAAAAGCAGCCGTCGTTGCCGACACCGCCCCAGACCGGGCGGAACCATCGGTCGGGGGTTTCGACGAGGTTAGCCTGGTCCACCGTGCGGTAGGTGGAGGTGTCGGGCAGACGCTCGCTCACCCAGACCACATTCTGCAGGGAGTTGGGCGCGATGATATGGCCGTCAAAGGCTTCGAAGGGAAACCGTCCGCCTTCATAGATGCAGAAGGCCTGCGGAAAACGGCGGTTGTCCCCTTCGTGGCGCATGTGTTCGAAATACCCGAACGCATACGGGTTCGTCAGAGGGCCGTGCTTGCCCCAGCCTTTGACCCCGTAGCTGCCTTGGGGGTAATACATTCCCCGGGTGCCTCCACCGTTGGTGCCGGAGAAGACCCGGCCGACCGAGTCGATCTCGAGGCTGAAGGTGTTGCCGCCGCCTTCGGCGTAAATCTCGAAGACTTTGGTGTCGGGATGGTAGCGCCAGATGTTTTGCCCCTGCCAATGCACCTCCTTTGTCACCGCCGAGCTGACGGTGCCCGTCGTGGTGCTGCCGGTCGCGCCATAGAGCCAGCCATCGGGGCCAAACTGCAGGCTGCTGACGACGGAATGGGTGTCCTCCAGGCCGAAGCCCCGCAGGCAGACCTCGGGATCGCCATCGGGCAGGCCGTCATCGTTCGCGTCGGGATAAAAGAGCAGGTAGGGAGGATTCGTCACCCAGATACCGCCGTGTCCCCAGACCGCGGAGGTGGCAATGTTGAGGCCGGTGATCGCGTCGGTGTGGCTTTCGTAGGTGCCATCGCCGTCCTTGTCCTCAAAGAAGGTGATTTTGTCAGCACCTTTGACTCCATGGGGTGGGGGCTCGGGCACCTTGTCGAACTGGGCTCGGAGGTGGTTGTCGTATTCCACAATCTTCAGTCCCGCCGGAAATTGGTATTGGATGTACTGTGTGACCCAGAGGCGGTTTTTGTGATCGAAACTGACAAAGAGCGGCTGCCTCACCTCCGGCTCATGGGCGATCAGTTCAATCTCGAAGCCTTCTCGCAGGGTGAAGCGTTTCAGGGCTTCCTGCGGCGGGGTGGGGGGCGTGTCATCGGCCAGGGTGCCGCGGCCCCCATAGGTTTTGATGATTTCTTCCACCTGTTTATTGCCCGCCACCGAGGTGTCGGCCTGAGGATTCTGGGCCGGAAGAGGATTGCAGAGTCCGCAGGCGAGCAGGCCCGTGAGGACGGCGGGACGGAGTTCGATCATGCCGTGATTGTGAACCCTGCCGGCTCCCTGGCGCAATGGCGGGAATGCGGAGGCCGGAAGTCCGGGGGAGGGAGACCGATTGATGGGCAGTTGCTGTTGTTGCGATGGGTTTGTTTTTGTTGGTTGCGAAAAAAGTGAATTTCTACCCATCGGCCCCTTTCCGGCGAAGGCCGGGGGGCGCAGTGGGGGATTCAACAGGGGGGGAGGTCGCCAAGCCTAACAGCGCGTCGTCTTCACCACCCGCGTGAGCAAGGTGTCGCGCCGATTGGTCGTCAGATTTTCGTCCGGCGTCCCACTCACACCGAACGGCAGCGTGGACCAGCCGGACGTAGCGACGGGCTCCTCCGACGCATCGATTCACTTCAAGGAGATCTCAAGGGAGCCCGTAGGCTCACCGGCGACCGTCGGCACCGTGCAGCCGGAAATCATGTGTCAGGCGGCCCGTTTCATGGATTCGTCGAGTGTCACTTTTTTCCGAAGCAGTAGGCGTATTTGTTTGAGCGCAGGAAAATCTGTCCATCGGACACGGCAGGGCTGGCGTTGCTGATGCTGTCGTCATCGGAGATGACGTTGGTGGCGAGTAGCTCGAACTGCGGCTTCGCGGCGATGACGTAGGTGCCGGTCTGACGGCCCACACAGTATATCCTCTCTCCGGCAAGCAAAGGGGTGGAATACCAGCGGTCGCGCTTCTGTCGCGAGGCCAGAGGCTGCTCATACACCACGGCCCCCGTTTGGGCGTCGAGGCAGGTGGCGACGCCGCGCGAGTCATTGATGAAGTAGAGATGGCCGTCTTTAAAGACAGGCGAGCCGACGTTGCTGCCCTTTTGCGCCTGCCAAAGCACTTTGCCGTCCTTGACCGCCTGACTTTGACCGCCGGGGTGCCCGATGACGAAGATGACGCCGTCATGGGCAACGATGCTGGGGCAAAGCTCGGCTGCTTTGATGCTGTCGCAGTTCCACAGCTCTTTCCCGGTGAGCGGATCAAAAGCGCGCAGCTTTCCGCTGGAATTCACCACGAGTTCATCGTGTCCATCCACCTTCACGACGGTGGGCGTGTTCCAGGAAGCGGGAAAGCCGGTGGCGCTCCACACTGTCTTGCCGTTCTTGCGATCGAGAGCGAGCAGTTGATTGCTTTCGTGCGCGGCATTCACAATGAGCAATTCGCCGTAGAGAATGGGCGACGAACCGACGCCCCAATCATGCGCCATCTCGCCGACGCTGACGTTCCAGATGGCCTTGCCATTGACGGTGTAGGCATACACGCCCGCGTTCGCCATAAAGAAAAAAACGGCGTTGCCATCTGTGACCGGGGAACTCGACGCGTAGCCGTGCGTGGTGATGTAAGTGCCGGTGTAGGGTTTGTTCGGCAGATCGGTGGTGATCTCATGATTCCAGAGGATCTTGCCGGTCTTCTTATCAAGACAGATCGCGTGGCGTTTGAGCTTCGCCATGTCTCCGGGATCCTTCACGTCGATGCCATAGCCGCTGTAACTGGTGAGGAAGACTTTGTCGCCGCTGATGATCGGGCTGGAGGAGCCTGGGCCGGGCAGTTCGGTGCGCCAGACGAGATTTTCTTTCTCGCTCCAGGTCAGCGGCAGGTGGGAGTCCGGGGTGACACCATCGGCGGTGGGACCGCGGAACTGCGGCCAGTCGGCGGCGTGAAGGGATCCAGCGAGAAGAAAAAACGGGAGAAGCGTGCGCATGGTGGGTGGTAATAGGAAACGTTACTGGACGGTGAAACTCGCTTTCAACTCGAGAGCCGTGCCTCTGCCAGGATGAGCATCGATCGGCCAGTTGGTCTGGTAGTTGTTTTGGGCTTCGCGCGGCTTTTCGAGCTGTGTGAAGGTCAGCGGCTTCACGACCCACTTCACGGTATAGTCGCCTGCGGGCAGCTTGCCGAGGTTCACGGCATTGACTTCGTAATAGGTGAAGGTTTTGAAGTAGTTTCCTTGCCAGATTGCTTCGTGCATCGTGATGGTGAATGCGTTGCCGGTTTGCTCGATCATCTGTATCCACACGCGGTCGTTGTCATCAAGCTGGCGCGTGCGAAAAAGCAGCCAGTTGTCATCCGCAGCCGTCGTGGAGGTTTTCGTTTCGGTCAACTCGTCGATCCAGTCATCGAGCGACAGGCCCTGAGGCTTCTTGGCGAGCGACGGCGCGTGGAGGAGCATCGCCGTGTCGTTCCATTTGCCGGTGTCGCCGCGCACGAGCTGGCGCTGGTCGCTCATCGTGCCGCGTTCGGAGCGGTTTTTGACGGATTTGGTGACTTCCTGCGAATGCAGCAAGCCCGTCAAAAGGAGGAAAAGGCAGGTGAGTTTCATGTCAGTTACTTCTTGTTTTGAAACCGATACAGCCACGAGTAAGTGCGGATGAACAAACTGCCGCGTGCGATCGCGGGCGTGGCCCAGGCGACGTCGCCGAGCGAGTTTTTCCGCACGAGGTGATACTCTGAGCTGTCCTCGATCACCCAGGTGTCGCCGTTTTCGTTCAGCATGAAGACGCGTCCGTTGTAGGCCCAGGGCGAGGCGTAAAAGCGGCCGCCTTGGGTGTTTAGCCGCTGCTTGGCGATGATCTCCTCGCCTGTCTTCGCATTAAAGCTGCCGATCAGTCCCGAGTCGTAGCAGACAAAAAGCTGGTCACCACTGATCAGATAGCCGGGATGGATGCTGGAGCCGCGTTTCTGTGACCACGCGATGAACTCGTTGCTCCGTGCGTCTCCTTGCAGCGTGATGTCGCCCTTCGCGCCGGGTTTGATCGCATAGAGAGGTCCATAATGATACCCCGCTCCCGCATAGAGCAACCCGTGCTTCGAGAGGGGGATCTGGCTCACAAGACCGGCGGTGCCGCTGATTTCCCACAGCAACGCGCCGTCTGCCACCGCGTTGGAGCGGATTTTGTTCATGCCGATCGTGATCAACTCGGTTCGCGCACCGCTTTCCCAGACATACGGCGTGGACCAGGCGCTGCGCTCCTGGCGTGGCACGCGCCACAAGGTTTTGCCGGTGAACTTGTCCACCGTTTCAATCCAGGATTCCTGTTCGTTGTCATTCTGGATGAAGACGCGTCCGCCATGCACCACGGGCGAGGTGCCGGTGT
The DNA here is from genome assembly GCA_024233005.1 of Akkermansiaceae bacterium. Classification (GTDB taxonomy): domain Bacteria; phylum Verrucomicrobiota; class Verrucomicrobiia; order Verrucomicrobiales; family DEV007; genus JACKQE01. The sequence continues at coordinate 15,578 of JACKQE010000020.1, forward strand.
TCCAGCCATCGCGCATCGGATAGCTCGGCCAGCGGCGTTCCCAGAGCTTCTTCCCGCTCAAGTCGCAGCAAAACAAGCCGATGTTTGCAAACCAGGCATACACGCGCTCGCCATCGGTCACAGGCGTCTCGGAGGCGAAGGAGTTGCGCGGATGCCGCATCTGCGGCGGGATGCCTTGGTGCGCCTCGAATTCCCAGAGAATTTTCCCTGTCTCGAAATCAAGGCAGTAGAGCATCCAGCGATGCACCTCTCCGCTGCCGACGTGGCCGCCCGGATAACCGCCTACATGCGGCATCGGCAGCTCCTTCTCGCCGATTGCCGAAGTCACGAACACCTTGTCACCCCACACGATCGGCGATGACCAGCCCCACCCTGGCACTTTTACTTTCCACACCACATTCTCCGTGTCGCTCCACGTCTCCGGCAGCGTCGCGCCCTCGCCGAGGCCGTCGGAGTTTGCGCCGCGATACTGTGGCCAGTTTTCCGTGTCGGCGGCAAATACAGACGACGCAAGTGAGAGCAGAAGGATGAGGGGTTTCATGGGAGGCAATGAAGAACGTGCTGATCAAGGCTATTTGTCGTTTCTCACCAGCCGCAGGATCCACCCTTTCGCCATCCTGGCAAAATGCCGCCCACCCTCGCGCGGATCGACTCCGGGGATCCCGGTCTCGATCGCAATGATTTAGGGCTGCCACATCCCTCCCTTCTCCCGCCAGGCGAAGATTCTACCACAAGCGCAGTCCGCGCAGAGGCGGGTATCTTGGAGCTCTGGGAAACTCGTGCCCTGATCAACGCTACTGCCAGGGATGGAGAGGACTGTGGTTCGTGGAACCCCGAAAATGACGGCGCGCGGAAGGAAACTGACCGTCGCTGTCTCTTGGTCGCAAGATGGCGTGGGGGTGTCAGGCGGCACATCGGTTTCATCTTGACCGTATGGCAATGAAATGTAAAGCCACCAAACCTGCCGGAACGTACGCTAAGGACGAGGTCTCCCTCGACGCCCAGGCCGGGTTTTCTGCGTCGCCGCGCATTGCCCCGGGATGGAGGAGGGGCGGTTCCGTTGATCCTGAGTAAGAAAATGGAAAGAATCTCCCCTATCCTGCAAGCCGAGAACCCGGGGGACGGTGGCAACCGGTCTGTCACCCATGGAAAGGGTCGCGATGGAAAAGCCAAGCCCGAAAGGAATCGGAGTTCCTGTCCTATCGGGCAGAGTCATCAATTCCCCACCACTTGGAGCACTGCTGGTGCCGGGGCGACGTCTTTCGCCTGAAGGTTGACGAGTTGTTGCACGAAGGAGAGCGCGACCATGGAACGGTTGGGAGGCGAATCGGGAATGTGATAGGTCCTGCCCCGATGAGCGACGGAAACTTCCCCGCGGCGACCGGGGCCCTTCCGCACAAGGAAAAGCTTTTCGCCCGGCTCGGTGCCCCTCGGGTGCGAATGGTGGATCTCCGGAATGTCAGCGTCCGAACCCGATTCGATTTGGATTCTCGCCAGTTCGCCGAGGTAGTAGAGAATGCCCTGGGGCGAACGGAGCACCAATTTGGCGCTGGCAGGCTCTCCGCCTTCGATCTTCATTTCCCAGGAGGAAGGCGGGCTTGCCTCTTCGGTCGTTTCGATCCACGTCTCGACGTTTCCTTCCACCTGCTTTTTCTTCGTGACTTTGGTGCCTGAGTTGCCTTCCGAAACTTTGATCGTCCCCAAGTGCCCGACCATTTCTTCGATGCCGTCTCTGAAACTTATGAATTCGGGGCTCTGCGCCTTCCGCGGATCGTTCACCCAGATGGAGGATGTGCCTTGAAGCCCTTCGATCCTTTCAATGAGGAGGAAGGCGAGAAACTCCTCATTCCATCCCTCGGCGAGGAAATACTTGATCACCCCTGGCGAAACCGGTCTCATGAAGCCGGAGGTAAACTTCGGGTCTTCATCAAGAATGTTCAACGTCATTGTTGGGGTGTTGGATGCCGATCCGCCAAGGGCCGCGCCGAAGGGGCCGACCGACAACGGCCCCATTTTCCAGGAGAAATCGTTGACCCCGATTTCCCGTTTGTTGGTTGTTTGGAGGCTGCTGACAGATGTTATCGCCATTGGCTCGTAATGAGCCGCACGAATCACGTTGAGGAAGAGTTGCTGAACCCGATGATCCCCCACAGTCTTGTTGAAGGCCATCGCCTGGGTGGTCAGCGTGGCCCGGGTGCAAGAGGCAAGCCCGCCGCCTGAGACGGCTATCACGGCGAAGAGGGGCAGGAAAACGCTGCGCCAACATTGAAAACGGAGCATCATTGCGGTTCAAGGTTACTGTTACCGTTACTGCGAACTACGACCACACCTAGCAAATCCCTGTTTCCTTCTCTCGCCTTCCTTCACGCCGCGGGCCGGAGGCAGGAGGCGGGCGGAGGGAGGCAGGAGGCGTTCAGGGCCACCGCGGGCGACTATTGACCGATTTGGTTGTGCGAGTCAACGACTTTCAGGGGGTAATTGGCTTGATCTCATGAACTCTTTTAGAAATCGCGTTCTTCGGGCATCGATCTTCGCTTCCGCAAGGACTCCGCTTCACCACCATCTCTAACGACTCCGATCCGTCGATGGTTGGCGATGTCGATAAGACTGAGCGAATAGGCGCCATTTTTGGCTTGAAATCGGAGGGCAAGGCGACGCGGCCAAGGGATTCCCTGCAGGTCCAGGAACGCGTTCTGAACCCGAACCTGAGAAATCAGCTTGCCCACGGTTCCAAAGTGTTCCCGTTCACGCTGGAGAAATCCGTCTGACGCCAGGGGAGCAACTATCTCAATGAGAGTCTTGCTGCGGCTGGGACATCACTTTCCCAACCTGTTTTGATGACACACTGGCGCTGCAGCGGTTACGAAGCGTCGCAGGGCATTTCACAACTGAGGTTCCGCAAGTTGTTCAAACCTACTGCCCTTGAAAAAGGTGTTTGTGCCGCGACTGACCTCCAAGGTGATTGATGACGGGGACCTTGTGCCCCCCGGAATCTGGCCGATCTTTTGATTTCGGCAATTCGTCGCAAAAGTGGTATCTTGCGCTTCTGCCGATTTCCCGCTCATGCCTCGACGACAGCCTCCTTCCCCCGCCTCGGATCCCGCTCCCGATCTCCAGATCGTGGAGGCTCCCGATGGCGCCGAATGGTCCCACGCTATGGCGATGGCCTCGGTGGGATTGTCAACGGTAGGGCCGGCCCACTTTCATCCGGAATTTGGTTCCGGGAATGATCCCAATACTCTCATGGAGGACCTGGATAGAGCCTGGGAATCCTGGTTTGAGGGCCAGTTTCTCGAGGAACTGCTGTCTCCGGCACTGGATGCTTACCGGGCCGCTGCGGGAGCTGGCGATCTGGGCGCCCTCCTTCTGGCGGATGCCCGGATTGCCAGGGCTCTCCAGCAGCATTCGGGGCAGTCCGTTACCAGTTTGGAGGCCGGAGTTGCCCTGAGAGCGGCCATCGCAGGGCAGAAGCACTTTCCGCTCTGGAGTCACTTCGAGCGGGCGGTCCAGCAGGGAAAGACGGCCGGCCATTTTTTGACCGCGCTGATGGCCCGGGCCTCGGCGTTTCAAATCGCTCCCGGTGCCGCCCTGGCCGCCGCTGTGTACCATGAATGGAGGGCGGTGGCCCGGCGAGTTCTGAATCTGCGTCAGGGACTGACTCCGGCCGATTTTGTGACTCGTCACGGTTTCCGCTTGTCTCGCCTGCAAGCGTGCGCCTTTCACAAGTCTTCTGGCGAATCCATTCTGCGTGCGATATAGGTGAATCGGGGAATCCTTCTGATGAAAGACCATTGCTGACCGACCATGCCCAACGACCCTGGAACCACGATCCTGCTCGATCCCGAGACCGCCACGGACTTGCGCCTGACCACCCCTTGGCAGGTGGTGGTGCATGATGACCCGGTGAATCTGATGGGTTTTGTCACCATGGTCTTTCGCCGGGTGTTCGGATACTCCGAAGACAAAGCGACGCAGTTGATGCTGGAAGTGCACCATCTTGGAGAATCCATCGTCTGGACCGGGCAGCGGGAAAAAGCCGAGTTCTACGTGGCCCAACTCCAAGGATACCAACTGCGTGCCACCTTGCGCAAAGCTTCCTGAGGGAAGATCATGGCCGGGTAGTCCTTCGTGGGGCTTTTCCGGATCAATCTTTGAATCACATGCGAATTTACTTAGAAAACGATCCAGACCGCTGGGTCATTTCGGATCTGAATCCTTTGGAATGGCTCTTTCTCTCGCGGCTCCCATCCACCGCCGCCGGTGAAGGTATGGCGCACGATTCCCGGCTCCGGCTCTTTCCGGATCCTCTCACGAATACCCCGGGCGTGGAGCCTGACGAGTTGGTGGAAGAATGGAAGGAGTATGTCGTCCCTGACCTGGCCAACCAGTTCCAGGAAGCCAGAGAAACGGTGGCGCAGGATCTGGTATCAAGAACCGAGACCAGGGTTATTTCGCTGGTGGGGCCCGGTGGCGAGGAGGACGAGGAGGATGACGACAGTGCAGAAGCAGGCATTGCTGCGGATGACCTTCCGGATGAGGACTTCGTCCAATACGTTGAGGAACTCTTTGATGAGGAAGATTTCAAGGATGATGAGCCGGCTGACGAGAATCTGGAATCGGACAGCGCGGACGGGACCTCTGCCACCCGCAATGAGCTGGAAATCAAAACTGTCAGCCTGCCGCTGGACCACGGGGAGCTCTGGTACAGCGCGCTGAACCAAGCCCGGATCCTGATGAACGAATGTTGGAGTATCGCCAGCACTCTGGAGAACTTCGCCTCGACCGGTCAGCCTCCCGAGGATCCTGCCCGCTGGCTGCAGATGGCCCAATACGAATTCTACAGTGTCATCCAGAATTTTCTCCTCAGCCACGTCATGAAGCCATAAGGATGCTCCGGAACCTGTTCCGTTCGGTTAACCTCGCAAATCTCCTCAGGTTTCACGGTTGCCAAAGGATCCGCCACTCTTTCCCGTTCGAGAGGACATGAGGAACCGCCCAAGCCCGAACCATCCAGCCGAACCAGTGAACACGCCCTGGAAAAGGATGGTTCGCCATCCGTTGTTTCCCGTGCTGCCTTTTGTGGTGATCTCCTTGGTGGCGGGAGAATTCTACCCCCTTTCGCCCTATTCGATGTATTCGAATCCGTCGTCCAAACCCCTCGTCGTGTGCCATGTTACCGACGGAGAGGGGGGACCGTTGCCGATCCGTTGGCACACCGGGATCTCCCCGGGGACGTTGACCAAGAAATACCGGTACCACCTCAGTGCCCTGACCGATGGCGAGCCCGACGAGGCGGATGCGTCCCAAAAGGAGAAAGCGGGCAGGGAAGTCCTGAACTGGCTGCGGACGCTCTCGATGAAACGGAAAAATCGGGAATTGGATGCCCCCATCCGCCTGGTGGAGACATCCATCGGAATTGACGCCAAGGGATTGCAAGAAACCCTGAGCCCGGTGGCCACCTTGCCATGATCACTCTCAGCCAGATCATACGGGGATGCCGTAATTGGCTACGCGCCTTTTTCAGCAGCGGATTTGTTCCCGTCCCGGTGGCGGGCTGGGAGTGGTTCATCATCCGGACCGGCTTCGCCCTGCTGGTCTGGAACGAAATGAGTGACTTCCACCCCTATGCGTTCGAGGACCAGCCTGCTTCCATCGGGGTGGCCACCATGCTGGATCTGAGATGGCTGCATCACCCGCTGACGATGCCAGTGTTCCAGTGGATCACGGCGGCCGGACTCATTTGTTATATCGGAGGATGGTTTCATCTCGCCGTTCTGCCGGTCCTCACTCTGCTGCATACCTTGTTACGGACGTATGAGAACTCCCAGGGCTCCATTCACCACTCCCATCAGATGATCACCGTCGTGCTGCTGGTGCAGACGCTGGTCGTTTGGGGCTTCTGGTTCCAAGCAAGGCGGTCCGGACCGCTTCCCGCCGGGGCTCTTGCCAGCTGGCACGTCTACTACGTCAGGGCTGGCGTGGCGGCCACCTATGTGATCGCCGCCTTGAGCAAACTGATCAATTCCAAAGGGCTCTGGCTCTGGAGATCACCTTATATTGCCTTCGATCTGGTGAAGGCCCAGCGACAGAAATACTACGCGGATCTGGATCCCCAGTATCTCGGCGACACCGGTGTGGCCGAGTGGGTCCTGGCTTCGCCCCATCTGGCGCGGATCGGATTCAGCGGGGGATTTTTCCTTGAATTGTTCGCCCTCCTGGCGGTGCGGAACCGACCTTGGGCTTTTTGGATCGGTCTCGGGCTGATCGCCTTCCACAGGGGCGTATACTGGTTGATGCACCTTCGCTTCCACAACAACGAGGCCGTGCTCCTGCTGTTCTTTTTGAACTTGCCCTACTGGGCTTGGTGGCTCTTCCAGAAATCCCGGGGCCGCCTCACTCCCGGTCTGGAGTCCGCCGCTGAAAACAGTTGAAGCACTCGATGAATCCGCGGGCAAAATCTTGCGGCCGGGACTCAATCCACTCCCTGACCAGAGCGGGCGGGAAAAAGCCTCCATGGAGGATCTCACTGGTGTGCACCCGGACGGGTCCGTTCCAGTGGCCCCGGAATAGTTTGACGAATTCCTGATCCGTTCCCGGGCCCGCCGGCAGGGAGCCGATCAATTCCAGCGGGTCTTTCAGGCGGACCAGCAATTCCTCCCCAAGCTCGCGGACCGCGGCATCCTCGTAGCTCTCTCCAGCGTCCAAGTGTCCGGAGGCACTCGAGTCCCATTTCAACGGGTGGGAATCTTTCAAAGGGGACCGGCATTGCAGATACAAATCGCCCTCCCGGTTGAAAAGGAAGACATGCACGGCACGGTGACGCAGTTTTTGGGCATGAACGAGGGATCGCTGCTCCTGTCCGATGACGTGGTCGTGCTCGTCCACCACGTCAAAGAGCTCCGCGGGATTGGTGCCCGTGGAGCGCGCGCAGGGGTGGGTGTCGAGATGGTTGGCCAGGGCGATCCACTGCTCCAACGAAAGCGCCTCTCCCCGGACCGCCAGAGGCAAGCCCATCGCTGAGCAGGTTTCCTCCCAGCGGGTCTTGTCTGCTGTGAGGTTGTTGTGCAGTTGTTTTCGCCGCTGGGCAAACCCCTTGCGGACAAGGTCTTCGACGAGATCGGGACTATGCGGGGCCAGCGTTTCCGGAGGGCGCGGGTTGAGCCGGATGATGGCGGAATCGACTTCGGGACGGGGATGGAAAATGGTGCCATCGACGACGCGGAGCATCTCGGGCAACCAGAGACGTTGCAGGATCAGGCTGAGCACTCCGTAAGCCTTCGTGCCTGGCTCCGCGCAGATGCGTTCCGCGACCTCCCGTTGCAACATCAGCACTGCGCGGTGCACCGGAGTGGGCGCCCGGAGGAAATGCATCATGATCTCGGTGGCCCCGGAGTAGGGGAGATTGCCGATCAGTTTGACCGGGCCTTCCAGGAACAGCGGCCGGAAGTCATACTGGGCGGCATCACCTTCGATGACCTCAACGGCGAAGCCTTGTTTGGCATAGTGCTTCCGCAACCAGCCCGCGAGCCGAGTGTCTTTCTCCAGCAGGATCAGTCGTCGGGGTTTGCCCGCGAGGTGCTCCGTCAGCGCTCCCATGCCGGGCCCCACTTCCACCACGACATCCTCTCGGGTGATGTCGAGCTGATCGACGATCCAGCGGGAGGTCTCCTCATGCAGGAGAAAATTCTGCCCCAGAACTTTGTTCGGCACGACGCCGATTTTTTTGAGGTGGTTCTGGAGTTCGCTGTTCAGCACAGTGGCCTGAGTAAAGACGCGTCAGGGGAGAAGTCAACCGGGGGCGATGGTTCCGGTGATGAATTCCTTCGGGGAACACGGTTGACCGCAGCCTTCTCCTGTCGCATTGATTGCCTTCTTCTGATTTTTGCCTGATCCATGCTCCTTGCTCCCTCTTCTTCTGCCATCCGGCCGGTGCGGACGCGATTCGCCCCTTCTCCGACTGGTTACCTGCACATCGGCGGTGCCCGCACCGCTCTCTACAACTGGCTTTACGCCCGCCATACGGGGGGGCATTTCGTTCTCCGGGTCGAGGACACCGATGCGGCGCGCAATCAGGATACCGCCGTTCAGGCGATTTACGATGGTCTCCGTTGGCTCGGCCTCGACTGGGATGAAGGCCCCGGCGTGGGAGGTCCCTATGGTCCCTATGCCCAAAGTGAACGCCATGAAATCCATGGACGCTACCTCGAGAAACTGCTCGCGGCCGGTTTGGCCTACGACGACGAGGGCGCTATCCGGTTCCGGGTTCCGGACCGGGACATTGTGGTCAATGATCTGGTCTGCGGCGAGCAGCGGGTCAACCTGAAGGCGCAGGGCTCAACCCGGTGGGATCCGGAAACCAAGGAGAACGTTCCCGCCAACCCGGATCTGGTGATCCGGCGCGTCGATGGATCCTACATTTTCCACTTCGTCAATGTTGTCGATGACATCGAAATGGCGATCACCCACATCATCCGGGGAGAGGATCATCTGCCGAACACCCCGAAGCATCAGGCCCTCTACGAGGCCTTTGGTGTCGAACCTCCGATCTTTTGCCATATACCGCTCAATCTGAACGCTGACGGTTCCAAAATGAGCAAGCGCGACACGGGAGCCAGTGTCGCCGAATACATGAGCGGCGGCTTCCTGCCTGAAGCGGTCTGCAACTACATCGCCCTGCTTGGTTGGTCGCCCAAGGACGATCAGGAAGTCTTCACCATGGGGGAGCTGATCGACCGTTTTGACCTCGATGCGATCAACCATTCCAATTCCCGTTTCGATTTCGAGAAGTGTAAGTGGCTCAACGGGGAGCACTTGCGCAGGCTGGCCCCCGAGGCCCTCGTCGAACTGGCCCAGCCTTATTTGGTCGCCGCCGGCCTCCCCGCGGAAGACTCTCGTCTTACGGGGGCCATGAGTCTCGCCCGGGAGCGCGTGCAGTTGCTGACTGAAATACCGGCGTTGATTGCACCGGTGTTTGCGCCAGTTATTTCCTACGATCCTGCTTCGGTGGCGAAAGTCCAAAAGCGTGAGGGCGTTCCGGCCCAGTTGGAAGTCCTGCGGCGGCATTTTGCCGATGCCGAGCCCTGGAGCGCGGTGACCGTGCATGATGCGCTCAATGCCGCGGCCGAAGAGCTGGCAGTGAAGCCCGGGGTGCTGATGCTGCCCTGCCGTGTCAGCGTCAGTGGTTCGGGCAGCGGTCCCGATCTGGTGCCTTTGCTCACCCTGATCGGTCGCGAAGAAGTGGAATCAAGGATCAACGCTTTCGAGCAGATTCTGGGTGGGACAGAGCCCTCCAATCCCTAAAAATCCAAGGCAAATGCCGTGATTTCGCTCCCGGATTCCACTGTGGCCCCGGCCTCTAGACGGATCAGAGCGTTGGCCCGGCTGAGGCCGGCCAGCGCATGGGATTCCTGCAGGCCCGCCGGACGCAAGGTGCCTTCCGCGCTGTCGTGCCAAGCCCGGAGGTAATGTGGGCGGTCGCCCGGATTGGTCAGCGTCGTCAGCAGGTGTGACCTGAAACGCTGCAGGGGAGGGAAGTCAGGCGACGGAACAACGAGGTTCCAATGTTCCAACGAGGGAACTGCAAAGAGGAGGGCGGTGACGAATGCCGACACGGGATTTCCAGGCAGGCCGAAAACCAGAGGGCCGTCCTCCCGGCGAGCAAAAAGGAACGGCTTGCCGGGTTTGATGCGGACCCGCCAGAACTCTGAAACACATCCCAACTCCTCCAGGCAGGGGCGGACAAAATCCCGATCCCCGACGCTGACACCCCCGGCAATCCAGACAAAATCCGCGTCATGCATGACCTGCTCCAGAATGGCGCGAAGGCGGGCCGGATCGTCCGGGGCGTGGTGGCAGGTGCTGACGGCCCCGAAGTGGCGGGCCACGGCGGTCAGGAGCGGTCCATTGCTGTCGTGGATTTGACCGGGCCCGAGCGGGATCCCGGTTCCGATCGGGTGCAATTCGTCTCCGGTCGTGACAATGGCCACGCGGGGCGCTTCCACCACCGGCACGGTTTCCATCCCTTGCGAAGCGAGCAGCCCGAGTCCGGCGGCACGGATCCGATCCCCGGGGGAAAGCAGAATCTGGCCCACGCACAAGTCGGCCCCCCGGCGGCGGACAAATTCTCCCGCCACCGAGTCTTCAAGAATCACGACATGAGAATCCTCCGCCCGGGTGTCCTCCTGCATGACCACCGCATCCGCCCCGGCGGGCAATGGAGCGCCCGTAAAGATGCGGATGGCCTCTCCCTGGGCCAGGCAGAGCCCCTGATCGGGACCGGCCGGTTGGACCCCGGCAAGGCGAAGCCGGGCCCCTCGCACGGCCTCCGCCGCCCGGACCGCATACCCATCCATGGAGGAGTTGTCAAAGCCTGGGAGGTCACAGGTCGCGACCAGGGCACGCGTCGTGCGGCGCCCCAGCGATTCTGTGAGAGGGACCCGAATTTCGGGACCTCGGGGGCTCCTCTCCAGGATGAGTTGTCGGGCTTCGGTTTCTGAAAGCATGGGACGCACGGTGCCGCGTGGAAATGCTCAGGCCAGCGATTTCGTGACCGTTTCCCCACTTCCCACCGGCTGGTAGGACAGGTGGATGCCCTGGTCGTCAATCTTGACCCGGGTGAAGCCGGGATGGAAAGCGGGGGGATTCCATCCGGGGGCGTGTTGGTCCTCCAACTTGCGGTCCTGATTGTAGAGTGCGGAAGGAAACACGATTTCGTGCATCGGGGGATGGTCATCCCAGCCCCGCAACCCGTTGTGGAAGTGGCCGTGAAAGAGGGCGAGAATCCTCCCGGAATGTTCAGCCAGGCATTCGTAAAGGGCGGTTTGTCCCTGATCTGGCGCCACGAACCAGCCCCGGTCAGGATGCTTGTTGGGGTGCAGCGGCACGTGCATGGCGAGGATGACCCACTGTCCATTGGCAACGGCCTTTCCACATTCGGATCGGACCCAGCGGACCTGCTCCGGAGTCAGAAAGCCGGCATGGGAGTCCCTTCTGGCATTGTTGAGAAGAATCACCCTCAGCCAATCCTGGACGTGGACGGTGTCCACCTGCTGCCGGAGATGCCGCTGGAACAGGTCCGCCGGGTCATGATTTCCAGGGATTTCCAGCACCGTTTTGGTGATGGCCTTTCGTCCGGCCAGATAGCGGGGATACTGCTCCTCCCGGCCACCGTCGACCACATCGCCAAGGTGCAGCACAAAAGCCCCCGTGCTGGCTTCCAGTGCGGCCGCGGTGCGGACCCACTGCTGTTCAGCGGCATCCTGGTCTTTGTAACCGAGGTGGGTGTCACTGACGACGAGAAATTCCAAGGAGCCCGGAACGCGAGGGGCTCCCTGAAGCGGTGGCAGGCTGAGGCAGGGGAGGCCGCCCAAACTGGCAAGAATCTGGCGACGGGTCAGGATCATCAGGGCGCCAACCTGAAGAAACGTTCCGACTTCTGCAAGCTTCATTTGGTCACGCGGGGAATCGGACTCGACAATTCTGGTCAAAGGGATTCCCTGCCGGGGGAATCCGATGGCGGGATTGCGCCGAAGCCCCTGCGGACTTGCATTGGGGGGCATTTCCCTTCAGGCTGGCAGGATCATGAAATTGACATCCCCCGGCATTGTAGGTGGCCTGCTTGGCCTGGCTCTGGTTTGCGCTCACTCCCAGGACGATGGGTTTGTTCCTTTGTTCGATGGCAAAAGTCTCGCCGGCTGGGAGCAGCACAGCGGGAAGGCCGAATACCGGGTCGAAGACGGAGCCGTGGTCGGCAAAACCGTCGCCGGGACGGGGAATTCCTTTCTCTGCACTACCAAACAATATGGCGATTTCATCTTGGAATTGGAATTCAAAGTGGATCCCAGCATGAACTCCGGGGTCCAGTTCCGCAGCCTTTTTTATGACAAGGACACGGAACTCACCATCAATGGCAAAACCATGAAATTCGCCGCGGACCGGGTTCACGGCTACCAGTTTGAGATCGATCCCAGCGCCCGCGCCTGGACTGCCGGAGTGTATGATGAAGGCCGCCGCGGCTGGCTCTTCAACCTGGAGAAGAACGAAGCGGCCCGCAAGGCTTTTAAGCAGGGGGAATGGAACCAAGCCCGGATCGAATGCAAAGGCGCCAGTATCAAAACGTTCCTCAATGGGGTGCCCGCCGCGGACTTCGAGGACACCCTCACCGCGAGTGGCGTCATCGCCCTTCAGGTGCACGGCATCGGCAAGAAAACGGAAAGTGTCGGCAAGGAGGTCCGGTGGCGGAACATCCGGATCAAGGAACTGAAGTGATGACGGCCATGTGGGAGCCCCAGAGGGCTCTCACAGCTTTCGGCACCAGAGAACCTTGAGGTAACGGGACTCAGGGTGGTGTGAGGCGCCGGGATGATCCGGTCCTGCGCCGGTCCGGTCGAGGATCTGCAGGCGGGCCCGGATGCTGTGGGCGGCGGCACTGACGGTGGTTTCGAAATCCTCCGCACTGAGCAGGCCGGAACAGGAACAGGTCACGAAAAAGCCGCCCGGCTCCACAAGAGAAAGGGCGAGGCGGTTCAAATCGAAATATTTCTTGCGGCCTTCCTCGATCTCCTCCCGTCCCAAAACGAACTTGGGCGGGTCGAGAACCACGGTGCCAAAGTGCGTATCGTTTCGCTGCATCTGCCGGGCATAGACGAACGCGTCGGCATGGGTGAACTCGATCCGCGCCTCGTTGAGGTTCGCATTGCGCTTGGCTTGGGCGATCGATTTCTCATCGAGATCGACCCCCACCACCCGGCGGGCGCGTCCCCGCATTTTGGCGGCGAGGCTGAATCCGCCGGTGTAGCAGCAGAGGTCCAGAACATCGCGTCCCTCAGTGAAATGGGTCAGCTTGAGCCGGTTCTCCCGTTGGTCACAGAAAAAGCCGGTTTTGTGCCCGGTGGAAAAGTCGACCTCATAGCGGATGCCATGCTCCGTGATTTTGACCGTCCGGTCCCGCAGGTCGGAGGCCCGCTGCAGAGCCCCCATGTCAATGCCTTCCATCTTGGCGATGGTGGCGTCCGCCATGACCCGGGCGGTTCGGGTTCCCAAGGCTTCATGCAGAATCGGGATCCACTGCTGAATCCGGCGGGCGGCCCCGATGTTGGAAACCTCAATGGACAAAACGGGGCCGAACCGGTCCACAATCAATCCGCCGATGCCGTCGGCATCGCCATGAAACACCCGGTAGCTGTCGGTGACCTGATCAAGATGGAGAATGTTGCGCCGCAGATCTGCCGCCTGCCGCAGCATGTGGGTGAACCACTCCTCTCCGGGGGCGGGACTGCCCCACTCCATGACCCGCACGGGAATGCGGGCACCCGGGCTGTAGAGGCCGAAGCCGAAGAGCACTCCGTCGCGGTCGTAGAGCGTGACCAGATCCCCCGGACGGGCGTCGGGAGAGGCGCCTTTGACCATGTTGGACCACACGCAGGGATGACGACTGGGGTATTTGATTTGCACCCATGGCGTGGCCCAATGTTCCGAGCCCTCCGGAGGGGGGGCGGCTTTGGCTTTGCCCCTCAGGTAGCCCCCGGGAGCGGAACGCCGCGGCGGACCGTCTCGGCGTGGCCGGTTGAAATCACGGTTGTCGTCGTTGCGGTCGTTTTGGCGACGGGAGGAGAACTTGTCGAAAGGAGGCACTGCGCGCAGCGTCGCCGAGGGAAGTCGTCATTTCAAGAGGTAAGAACCGCCACCGGCGGATGTTCCGGAATGGTCTTCAAGCTGCGAAGGATTTGATGGCGGCGATCACAGCATTCCCGCAGACCATGTAGAGTCCGGACACAGCTGAAAACAGATAGAGCAGCACTTCGAACGTTCGTTGGCGCACGCGGTGAATCAGAAACCTGCCCAGAACCAGTCCTCCCAGAAGCGCCGGCAGGAGAATCGCGTCGATCATAAGGGATCCGGCATTGACCAGATCCAAATGCCCCAAAAAGGGGATTTTCAACACATTCACCAGCAGAAAAAACCGGGCCCCTCGTCCGAGGAATTCCTCTTTCGGCCAGTGGGAGACCAGAGAATGAATCGAGAAGATGGGGCCGGCGGCGTTGGCCACTGTCGTCGCAATGCCGATCAACCCGCCGCTGAACCACGCGAAGCGGAGCGAATTCGGCAGATGGGCCAGCCAGTCGCCCTTCCACTCCCGGAGGAGTTGCAGGGCCAGCATGAAGAGCACGATCCACCCAATGAGGGGACGCGCCGTGGCATTGTCGATGTGCCGGAGCACCAGATAGCCCATGGCGACACCGATCAGGGTTGGCGGGAGCAGAGGCCAGAGGGCTTTTTTCCAGGACGAGTATCGCCGGAAGGCCGGGTAGACCAGAAGATCACAGACAACCAGCAGCGGAAGGATGATGCCAGCGGATTGGCGGGCTCCGAAGAGTTCTGCGAGCAGGATGACATTGAGGATCGCCAATCCTGGAAACCCGGTTTTGGCCACCCCCAGACTGAAGGCGCCAATCATGGCGAGGGCGAGTGTGGACCAGTCATGTTCCATGAGCCCAATCCAATGCGGCGGCTCCCAAGCCTCCACAAGTGTCAAAATCAGAAAATTGGCAATTCCCACCGGAAGGCTGCCTCCGAATAAAATCTGGGTGGGCCAGCGAAATTTCTTTCCTTGACCTTAAATATCGACTAAAGAATACGCGATATGAAAATTGGAAACCTCTTGCTGGGATGGGTCGGTATCAGTGCCATCACTTTGACCCACGTCGGCTGCACCTCCAAACAGAGCTCCGGCTTGCCACCGGCGACCGCCGCATCGGCGCTGGCCCCAGCCTTGGCGGGCCCGGGCACACCCACCACTCCGGCCAAGCCTCAGGCCACCATCGATCCGGATGATCAGTTGGTTGATTACCGTGTCGCCAAAGGAGATTCCCTCTGGTTGATCGCGCGGAAATTTCACACCTCGGTCGGCAAAATTCAGGCCGCCAACAATCTCAGCGATTCCAAAATCATCGAAGGCAAAAAGCTGAAAATCCCCACCAAGAACCCTCCCTCGGCGGAAGAGCTCGCGGCTGGCGCTCCTGCGGCGGCGGCTCCCGCAGTCAAAGAGGCTCCGGCCTCCGCTCCGGCGCCAGCTCCGTCTCCGGCGCCAGCTCCGGCTCCTGCCGCACCGGCGGCTCCCGCCGTGGAACCTCCCGCGCCTCCGGCATCCGGTCCTTCGTTCTCCTTCCCTTCAGGCGGACTCAAGATTCAGGATTGATGGCGGCTTCCGCTTTTCTGACGGCCCGTCAGATGTCTTCTCCAAAGCCTTGATCGTTCAGAGGGATCATCCCGGAACGGTCAGGGCTTTTCCATTGTCCCGGGCACCGAGCTGGAGCAAAAAAGGGACGGCCCTTTCCGCCCAGTCCGTGGCATCGGGATAATGAGAGGCTGATCCCCCGAACGATACCCGCAGCATATCCGTGTCGATGATGCCGGGATTCAACGCCACGGCCGCCAATCCGGCGGGGAGCTCCTGGGCCAGGGCCTGGGTCAAGCCTTCCACTCCCCATTTGGTTGTGCAATAGGGGGCCACCTCCGGAGAAGTGGAACGTCCCCAGCCGGAACTGAAATTCACCAGCACCCCCCGGCTTTTCTTCATCATGTGGGGCAGCACATGGCGGATCACGTTGGCGGTCCCGCTCAGATTCACCGCCAGAAGCGCGTCGAATTCCTTCGCGGAAATGTCCCAAAGGGGGGCATTGCGATTAATCAAGGCCGCATTGTTCAGCACCAGATCAGGCACTCCGGCGATGGCCACGGCCTCCCTCACGAAGGTCCCAACCTCCGCGTCCTGCGACACATCCACTGCCGCAAAAACATTTGGCGCGGGATGGGCCCGGGCCAACTCCGCCATCAGATCCGCATTCCTGGCGCACCCGATGACGCGATGTCCCAGGGAGAGGAATTTTTCCGCGGCGGCCCGCCCCAGGCCACGGGAGCACCCTGTGATCAAGATGGTCTTCATCAGTCTTGGTCTGCCTGCTCCGGGGGGATCAATTTCTTGCCGCCAAAGTGAGAACCGCTTGCACCAGACCCGGAATATCGTGGGTTTCGGCCTCAATGTCGACCGTGAGACCATGCTCGCGGATCGCTTCGGAAGTGACGGGTCCGATGCTGGCAATTTTAATTCCCTTGGGCAGCGTCAGTTTCATATCGAGGAAGCACTGGACGGTGGAAGCGCTGGTGAAGGTGATGATGTCAGCTCCTTCTTCGCGGAGTCGCGCGGCATTGCCAGTCGGATCCTGGGTTTCGGCAACGGTCCGGTAGGCGATGGCTTCGTCCACGATTGCTCCCGCTTCGGTCAGGCTTGTCACAACCACATCGCGGGCCGCCTCGGCCCTCACCCAAAGCAGCGTGGCATTGTCGAGGCTGCCGGCCTCCTCTTGGAACGCGGTGACGAGCCCTTCAGCGACGAACTCCTTCGGCATCAGATCCACCGCCAGATGCTGTTCTTTGATGCGCGCTGCGGTCCCCGGCCCGATGGCGGCAATCCGGACACCTCCGATCGAGCGGACATCGGGATACAATTTGTAAAAGACTTCAAAAAAAGCATCGACCCCGTTGGGACTGGTGAAGACCAGCCAGTCGTAAGTGTGGCAATCTTGGACCAATTCGGCAAAGGTCCGCAAGTCGGTCGGAGGCTCGATCCGAATCGTGGGGACTTCCAGGACGTCCGCTCCCAATTCCGACAGGCTCCGGCTCAATTTCCCGGCCTGTTGGCGCGTCCGGGTCACGACCACCCGCTTGCCAAACAGCGGACGGGTTTCAAACCAGTTCAACTCGTCACGCAGCCCGACCACCCCTCCGAAAACCGCCACCGCAGGGGCGGCGAAACCTTTTTCCTCGGCCAATCCGGCGATGGTGTCGAGCTGTCCGATCAGACTCTGGTGCCTCCCCGTGGTGGCCCACCGGATCAGGGCCACCGGGGTGTCCGGGAGCATGCCGTGTTCCTGGAGCTGGCTCGTGATGGAGCCTAGCCGTTCCACTCCCATCAGCATTACCTTGGTTCCCGGCGCGGAGGCAATCTGCGCAAAATCGATCGAAGACTCGGATTTCTCCGGTCGTTCGTGTCCCGTGAAAATGGTCAGTTGGGAGCAATGGTCGCGGTGTGTCACCGGGATTCCGGCATAGGCGGGGCCGGCGATTGAGGAACTGATGCCGGGCACAATTTCAAACGGCAATCCCAACGCGGCCAGTTCCTGGGCTTCCTCCCCCCCGCGACCAAAGACAAAGGGATCCCCGCCCTTGAGCCGGGCCACCGTATGCCCTTTCCGGGAGTGCTCGATCAGCAGCTCGTTGATGCCCGGTTGGGGCACGGTGTGGTCCCGGCTTTTTTTGCCGACATAGATGCGCTCGGCATCGGGCCGCGCCCATTGGAGGAAGGCGGGATTGGCGAGGTAATCGTAGATCACCACATCGGCCCGTTCGATGCAGTCACGTCCCCGCAGGGTCATCAGTCCCGGATCCCCGGGGCCGGCGCCAATCAGGTAACAAATTCCGGGTGCGGTGATGGCGGATTTCTTAGTGGGACTGGGCATCGGGAAAAAGAGTCTGGTGGAGGGCTTCTGCGAGCAGGGCGGGGGACGCATCCGGGCCGGTGTGGGAGCCTTCTCGGGGAGTGGCCTGCGGATCGGTTTCATCAAACACGCGGGCTTGCAGCGTGATCCGGTCATGGGTCAGTGTCGTCCACATTCCCACCGGGGTCTGACAGCCGGCGCCCAGACGGGCGAGGAAAGCCCGCTCGGCCATGACCCGGTGGTAGGTCGGCCAGTCGCAGATCCGCTCCAGCACACTACGGGTGGCGGCGTCATCGGAGCGGCATTCGATCGCGATCGCGCCCTGGCCGGCGGCGGGCAGAAAATCCGTGGGATCGAGGGTGTGGACGTGCAGGTCGTGGGGTGTCCCCATGAGTGGGGCTTGGTCTGCGGCCGCATCCCGGGCGAGAAAGCCCAAGCGTTCCAGGCCGGCGCGGGCCAGCAGGAGGCCCTGCCAATTGGGGGTCTCCGCCAGTTTCCTCAGGCGGGTGGGGACATTGCCCCGGATGTCCACGATGGTCAGATCCGGCCTCAGCCAGCGGGCTTGGCGAGCCCGACGGACACTGCTGGTGGCGACCGTGGCGCCTTGGGGCAAGTCCCGGAGGCCACCCGGGCAGGGCGTGTGGGTGATCAGCACATCCTCAATGGGAGCCCTGGGCAGGGTTGCCGCGAGGGCGAAGGCAGGGGCGATCTCGGTGGGGACATCCTTCAGGCTGTGGACGGCGGCGTGGATTTCCTGCCGCAGCAAGGCCTCCTCCAGTTCCTTGGTGAAGATTCCTTTGTCGAGTAGCGGAGCCCCGTCCTGCCCGCCGGTTTGGCTGAATTCGGCCAGCTTCAGATCAGGACGCTTGTCTCCGATGGTTTGGATGATGCGGATGACCACGGCTCCGGTAAAACCGGTGGCGCGGAGAGCGGCCTCGGTGAGACGGGCCTGGGTCAGAGCCAGTTCGCTGCCGCGGGTGCCGAGGATGAAGGGTGAGTGGGAGAAGGGCATGAATGAAACCAAAGAGATGCGGTCAGGAGTGGGTGATCGGGTCCGCCTCAGGGCTCTCGCCGACACAATCATTGCCGGGACGGGAGCGGTCTTTTCCGGTCGGAGGACGGTCCGGGATGGGAGCGAGAGCGGTGATTCCGTTCTCGTCGAGATGGCTCTGGATCACCGCCTCGCACAGCGCGATCTGGCGCTCCCGCTCCTCGCGGGCTTCCGATGCCATCATCTCGAGGGCATCGATGTCGTAAAGGTAGACATTTTCCAGTTCATTGACCGCCGGCTCCACATCGCGGGGCACCGCGATGTCGATGATGAAGAGCGAACGTCCCCGGCGCTTTTTCATCACCGTCTCCACCATGGCCGGATGAATGATCGAATGGGGCGCCGCCGTGGAAGTGATCACGATGTCCACATGGATCATCGTCTCCTCCCAGTCATCGAAGCGGACTGCCTTGCCCCCCATTTCTTCCGCAAGTTCCACGGCCCGGTCATGAGAGCGATTGGAGACGATGATGCTTTTGGCGCCGCGCGACAGCAGGCTTTTGCCGGTACGGCGGCTCATTTCCCCGGCTCCCACGATCATCACCTGGCAACCGGAGAGTTCGCCAAAGATCTTCTCCGCCAGATCCACCGCCACGGAGCCGATGGAGGTGGATCCGTGGGTGATCCGGGTGCTTGAGCGCACCAACTTCCCGACTTGGAAGGCTTGCTGGAAGAGCTTGTTCAGTCTCCGGGCAGTCCCGCCAGCCTCCTGGGCGGTGGCGTAGGCCTTTTTCACCTGACCGAAGATCTCCGTCTCTCCCAGCACCATGGAATCGAGTCCGCTCGCCACCCGGAACAGGTGCCACGCCGCACCCACCCCGGAATGGTGATAAAAATCAATGTGCTGGGCAAAGTCCCCCAGGTCAAAATGTCGGGTCAAATACTCGCGGAGACTCTCCATGGCGCGCTCCGGGTCGTTGACCGCGGAGTAAATTTCCACGCGGTTGCAGGTCGACAGGACCACTGTTTCTTCCATGCCTTCAAGGCGCCGCATCTCACGGATCGCCTCAGGGAGATGGGAGTCCGCGAACGCGAGTTTCTCTCGGACCTCCACGGGGGCGGTCTTGTGGTTGATGCCAAGGCAAAGAAGCATGGGAAAGGGAGAGAAAGCGCGGAATCTCAGAGTAGGGCGAGCTGCATTAGCGGGAGCAGGAACGCCACCACGGAGGCGCCCGCGAAGCGCTTCGGGCTGCCCCGGCGCAGGAAATGCCAGGTCAGGAGCCCCGCGTAGGCGGCCCAGATCACCGCGGAAAGCCCCACATGCGGCGTGAAGGTCCGGGCATTCATCAGATAAGCGGACACGATGCCCCCGCTCAGCAGAATCAGCCCGATGCCGAGGAGGCGCGTGATGGCGTCGGTGAGGTAGCGGATGGGCGGCAGGCTGTAAAACAGCTGTCCGGGATGGTGGCTTTTCAACTGCCGATCCTGGACCAGGTACATCAGTCCGGCCATGGCGGCCAGTCCGAAGGCCCCGAACGAAAGCAGGGAGACGGCGGCATGGAGTTCGTGCCAGATGTCAGTTGGCACGAGTTTTTCCGGCGGATAGGGGCCATGCGCCAGCAGCAGTACCAGGGCCACAGTTTGAAGGAGGAACACCAAGGGGGCCGTGAAAACCCCCAGCAGGGACAGTCGGAAAGCCCTGCCAAGGATGAAATAGAGCAGCACCAGACTCCATCCGAGGAACACCAGCACTTCCGGGGCATTGGTGATCGGGCACCGGCCATGGAGGGCGCCCCAATCGCGCAGGACGAGGCACTGCAGGAGAAACCCGGCGATCATGATGCCCAGATTGGCCCAGGAAGGCCGGTGCAGCCCCGTGCGCAGGGCCACCACGGCATAGGAGAACCCGCCGAGAAAGCATAGCGTCGATAGGGCCAGCAGGACGGGAGTGTTCATGGGGGAGTCCGCCGGATGGTCAAAATCAGCGGGTCCGCAAACTAGGCGCAAACCGGATCAAAGGCAACCCGCTCCTCTGCGGGAAACACGACGGTTCCCCTGGTCGTCCTTCCATGGCACCAGGGAGCCGAAATCCCGTCTCCGCTCCGCACCTGAAGGTTGACCGGAGGAGAGATCCCAGCTAAGAGAGCTTCCGATGACTGAGACCGATCTGCAACGAATCACCGCCGCGGTGCGGGATGTGCCGGATTTTCCAAAACCGGGAATTCTCTTCAAGGATATCACCCCGGTCCTCGCGGATCCCACTTTGTTCCGCCTCGTCATTGATGAAATGGCGGCTCTGGCCCGGGCCCGGAAAGTGGACAAAATCGTTGGGATTGATGCCCGGGGATTCATCTTTGCCGGCGCCGTCTGCGACCGCATTGGGGTGGGGTTTGTGCCGGTCCGGAAAAAGGGAAAACTGCCCTGGACCACCGAGTCGGCCACCTATGACCTGGAATACGGGTCGGCGGAAATCCAAATTCACCGGGATGCCATCCTGCCGGGCGAACGCGTCCTGCTGGTGGATGATCTGCTCGCCACGGGAGGCACTTCCGCTGCGGCGGTCGACCTCGTGCGAAGGCTTCATGGCGACATCGTCGGGGCGGTCTTTTTCGCCGAATTGTCCTTCCTTCCCGGACGGGCAGTGCTGGCGGGCATTGACGTGGTCTCGCTCCTCCGTTTTTGATCCTGCGCCGCCATGGGGAGACAAGGAAGCCGGGAATCGAACCCGGAGCGGGGAGAACGACCGATTTGTGGCTTCCTTCAGTCCCGTTTCAGGGTTTGATGATCTGTGCGTTGCGAAAACTCGCTTTCTCCCCTTTTTTCACACTGAATCCCGGACGGAGAGCAGTGGTCAGCAGTCTGGTTCTGGCTTCCTCGCCCCGAAGGTTTCCGCTGGCGTGGTACGCGGTCCGCGACTGGCCGTCGCAGGTGAAGGTAATCCTTTCTTGCTCCCGGGTGATCGCCAGCAGGATGAACCTGTCGCCCGCCGGCAAGGAAATTCGTGCGTTGGCGTCGGGGCCTTCCAGATCAACCATTTCAACAGAGTTCGCTCCCCTCAGCTCCACGGTGAAGCGATCCCCCACTTCCAGCACCTCAGGCCAGACCACTTTGAGCAGGGCATGCTCTCCTTCGGCATATTGCAGCGTCACAACCCCCGCCACATTATCGCGAAGGACTCCCCGCAGAGCCTCTTCATTCATTGCCTCCCAGCGCTGCTTGGGGCGAGCGTAGGTCAGGCAGACCACTTCCTTCGGCGACACCCGACGTTCTGCCCGGGGGGAGGGGATCGGCGGCCGGGACATCGGTTTGGCAGCCGTGGCTCGCGGTTTGGGCTGCTGGCTCGGCACACTGCCCCGCGCGGCTGGCCCGAGAGGATAGACGAACCAAATCAGGAGCATGGTGACTGCGACCCCCAGGGCTGCCAACGATCCTCCCATCACCTTGTAGATCGCGGGAAGATGCTTGCCATACTTGCCGACCGACCAGACGATCCTGGGCTCGACCATTCCTCCGAGTCCAAGGAACAACGCCAGGGGACCAAGGCCCAGAATCAGGAGTCTGGCCACATTGTGGGATTCCGGTGAGAAATGATGGATCAGCAGACCGATCGCGGCGGCACCAGCCATTCCGGCGGAAATCAGCCGTCCATTGGGCGGCAAAGCCTGTGATGATTCATTGCGCATGCTTGTCTCCCTTCGGGAAAGATTGCGCTGCCCCCGCGTTGGACGTCAGCCAGGTTGTGGCGGGAAGGACTCTCTCGATCGCGGCCATCGAGGGCTCGCGATCAGAATCGGATCCATCCGACGTGCTCTCTAAGAAAGGAAATTGCCGGCCCTCCCGATTCGCCATCCAGGCTTTATCAAATTGATCCTGTCCGTCAATGGTTCCCGAGACCCGCAGGAGTGTGGGATGAGCATTGATGATCTCGTGGCTTGAGGTCATTGGACTCGGAGTGTGGGTGAATCATGAAGGAAAATCAGGAATGGGAAAAGCTATTTTCCGATCGCGGGTGCCGGGAGTTTCGATACCAGCACCGCGGTGTCGGGAGCTTTCCCTGAGTAAAAGGAGACGTAGTGGCTGCCCCCGATCCCGGTGGCGTTCGCGTTGCCCGCATCCAGGGCGATCGGACTTCCTATGGCAACGGCCTCCGAAGCAGGCCACCTGAGCGGATGGCCCAAAACGCGCTCCGGATCGACAACTCGACGCCGCAGGATCCCCCTGCCACGCTCATAGTAATAGAGGCTCAGCAAACCGGTGTGGGCATCGAGAATCAGACTTGGCGTGGAGGCAGAAACATCGCTGATGTTGGTCCGCTCCCGAGACCAGGTCGCGCCGTAGTCCGACGAAACCATCTGGAATTGTGAAGGCCCGACTTCCGTCCTTCCGACGGCAAGGATCCGGCCATCGCCGAGGTAGACTGCTGCGGGTTCAGTCGGCCACTCTCCTTTCGTCAGCTCGGATTCGATGGAGGTTTGGGTCCAGGTGGCACCGTCGTCACTGCTGGTCAGCTTGCCCCAGGAGTGGACAGCTTGGTCGCTGTAGTTCCCGGCAAACCACAGGGCCATGAGGCCGACCGTGGGGACCGCAAAGACATCGGTGATCTGCATGGGGGGCACGGCTAACTTCGGCGTCGCCACGCGGGTGAAGGTCAATCCGTCGGTGGTGCGATAGAGGTCATGATTCCAGTCCTTTCCGACGCGACGCACCCACAGAAGCATCGCCCCCGTGGAATCCAGCCCCTTCCCGACGGTGACCTCGCCATATCCGGGGGTGTCGGCGATCACGGTCTCCGCCGTCCACGTTTTGCCCCCATCCGGCGAGGTGCGCGCGTAAACGGCACGGGCGTCTTCACCGATCGAGTGCGCCGAGCCTCGGCTGTAGGCACAGACCAGCTTCTCGCCGATGGCCTGAATCATCGGCCACGAGTTGTAGCCGTTGACGTCCTGGACGACATGCGGCTCCGGGGGCGCGGTCAGGGGGGTTACCTTCACCACGGCCAATCCGGTGGGGCGGGGGAACGTATCCGCAGGATCGCCGGGCTCCCGCTGAATGCGCACCCACAGGGGAGCCTCCGGCACCACTTCGTAGTAAGTCTCCAGCACAATGGTCCGGGAATGAAACGGGGCTTCGGGAAGCGGGGTGCGCACGGGCTTTCCCAGAGCATATCGGGCGGTGAACGGGGCGTCTTCCACCAGTTGCGACAGGTGGACCCGGTAGACATCCTCGAAGTCGGGGCTCGTTGTCTCGTCCGTTGTTGTGACCACGATTTCGATCCGCACCGCGACGCATTCGCCGGGAAGGCCGTTCACAATACCGGCAACAGACTGCCCGGTGGTGCCACCGGAGAGCGACCATACCGGAAGGTGCGTGGAGCCGCTCGACATGAGCACCAGCGAAGGCTTTCCGGTAGCGATCGAAAGATCGTTCGCGGTCAGGTAAAGGGGGGAATCTTGGCAATGGTCGGGATCCCTTCCCTCCACGTTCGTGACGAGCACGGCAGGCAAAGCCATGGCGAAGAAAAATGGTCGCATCATTCGAATGCTTGGTTTCATGGCTCCAAGGATCCAGCCCCTGTCAATGGACAAAGGTCGTGGGGGACTTGTCCCCGGGTTCGGTTCCCATGGTGCCGCGTGGAAACCTGGTATCATGACGTCAGCCTGGATAATGGGGCGATCCGGCGCCCCTGCTGTCTTCTCATCCAACCCTGGGGCGCCTGTCATTTCGGCGGGCTCTCTTGCGGGGGCCTCTTCTCGCCGTTGACCGTCACGTTCCGCGCCTTGTCAATCACAACTTCGTCGCCTTTTCCAAGAGAGCCAAACTTCCGGCCATTCAACTGGAAAGCGACCGAGGTTCCTTCATTCATTGTTTCAAGTTTGATTTTCAGATCCTCGCCCAGGGTGATTTCCGCGGGGCTCGAATAGTGAGGGTTACCGGAGAGGTTCGATTGGGTTTCCCCCAAGGAGGCTCCCTCCACATTGAAATGGATTCCGAATGCCTCTCCGGTGGCGACCCCTGTGTCGCGATTCACATCGAAGGGGCCGACGCTGACGGGCGGTGATTTTTTTTCACAGCCAATCACCGAGAGGAGGATGGCGCAGAACATAGTGAGCCTAGTATGGTATTTCATGGGTGGATCGAGGGTGCTGGAATACGATATGGTTACGAGTATGGTAGAGGCCATCCGCCGAAGCCGCAAGGCGTGTCGATGGCAACCGCGACGGATTCCGCCATTCCTGCGGCGCATGGCTAGGCGTTGCGCTCATTTCCGTTGGGTAACCTCTTCCGGCAGGTGCGGCGGCCCGGCAGCAGGAGCCTTGAGCGGATAGGTGCGCTTGCTCCCTTGCTCGGATTTCCTGCCGAGGCCGAGTTCCAAATAGACGACATTGTCGCGCTCAAAGAAACGGGCATTCTCAGGGTCCTTGACGCTGGCTTCCGCATGGGTGCAGGGGAGCCAGTGCCGGCCGTCATGGACCCAGGCCGGACCGTAGCCGGTGCTGCGGACGAGTTGCATGTCCTTCGTGCCAGCATGTTCGAGGAATCCTCCGGCATGACCTAGGAAATGAGTCCCCGATTTCCGGGTGCGACCGGCCAGCAGCCATTCATGCTTCTCCGCGGAGCCAAACCACGCACTGAAAAGGGTCTGACCCTTCTCGTGCTTCACATGAACGAAGATTTGATAGCGCGTCCCGATCTTCCAAGGATACGCCAGACGTCCCGCCCACCCCGTGCCTTCATGGGTGAACTGTCGGGTCTTGATCGTGCCGTGCTGTATGTTCGCCGGCTCCGCCTCCACCGCGTCCTTGCCCCAGATGGAGAAATTGATGGTGTCTCCGCCAGTGCTGTCGGTGTTCCCGGCCAGGCCGACATATCCACCACGGAAGGCCACTGTGGTATAGCTGCCTGGCGGTGCCGCCACGGGAATGATCTCGCGATAGATGGCGGTGACTTGCTTCGGGTTCGTATCTGGACTGGCACTACAAAAGGCTGCCAACAAATGGCCCCGAGCGATGTGCGGAGGAACCTCGGTGGCGCAAACCGAAAGCGACGCACAGAGCAGAAGAAAGACGGCAGGGATCCTCATGGATCTGTTATGGTATGAGGCTTAGGGAGCGAATAACGAAGGCGCGTGGCCTCGCCTGCGATCAGGCTCGGGCACGGGAGGCGCCGGACGTGGACTGGCAAGGAGGTTGTTGGAGCATCCAAAAGCGGTCAACCCTCCGCCACGGCGGTTGTGGCCGGCAGCGCCTTGTCGGGTCCAGCTTCAAGGATCCCTTCAAGATAGGTGACGGTATTGGTTCGGATAGGCATGAAATACGCGTGCGAGTGTTCGCCAGCAAGCCGATTCAAAAAAGCCCGGGCAAAGCTCTGGTTAAACTCCAACGTGTGCTGGTAGTCCACGGCAAAGATAGCCTGGTTCGTCGCTTCCCAATAGCCCCGGCTCTTGTCCGACAAGACGGGAGATATGCCCCAGAAAACCTCGTAAGAGGACAGCATGCTGATATAGGCCTCCAACAAGTGCAGACAGAAGAACGGCTGGGTAAAGAACGCATCCGCCCCAGCCTCTCGCTTCCGCTTGAGATAACCCAACTCGGCCCGAGGTCCAGAGCGATACGGATCAATGCCCGCATAAACACGCAGGTGCGGGAACCGCTGCTTGACAAAGGCGATCAAGTCCACGCTGGTGGTGGGGAACGTGCGGCGTGAAAAGTCCCTCGGCGGGTCGCCCGAAACAATGAGGACTTCGTCAAAGCCGGCAATCGCCTCTTCAATGTCGCCCGCCTCGGTCAGGCAGAAATCGATTGCCCGGAGATGCGGAATCACCCGTCGAAAATACCGCTTGGCAATCCGGCAAGCCTCCCAACTCCGAAGGGGCATCCGCACAATGTCGGGAATGTTGGCGACCTCTAGCTTCGGAAATCTTGCCTTGAGGGCGAGGCATTCCTCTTCCAGCTGCTCCGCACTTCGGGGCACCAATTCTATTGAAATCGAAGGCATGTTCTAGTTGGCCCAACGTCCTGGTCCGACGGACCGCTGCCCGTGAGCGAGGCTTTGAGTGCGGATGGAGGGTTGCACGGGCATGATGGCTGAGGCCAGAGGCGGGGTCGCGGTTCGGGGCGGCGGCTGGTTCGCTATTCCAGTTTGTGGGTCAGTTGCCTCCCGGTGTGGTCGTCATCCGGGATCCACATCATGGGTGGCGCGGATTCAGACTGTTGGCCACGATGAACGAAGATCAAGTGGAGATCCCTTGAAACGATAGAACCGAGATGAGTTTCGTGACCTCCGTGGCAAGAGACTGATGGTCGAGCTTGGGATCTTCGACATTCAGTTCGATTCTCGCGACATGACCCTCAAGTCGGACAGAGGGATGTCCTCCGATAGGAGGTGCCTTTTGAATTTCGACGGCAATGTCCCCTGCCAAGTTCAGCGTCTGACTGGCCTTGGCTCCGTCAACTGTGGCGTCTTGGCACCCACACAAATGCAGTCCGAGGAGCAGGCTGGGGAGTGCTCGCCCGTTTTTTTTTTATTGGGAACGTCCCGGATCAGGCGACGGCGAGCGGGAAGCGTCGATGACACGACAAATGCCCTGCGAGCCGTTGCCTGTATCCGTTTTGTTCGCCTGGGTTGGGTTCATCGGAATAGTTGGCAGACGAGGCTGCGTGTCCCATCGGGACGCACAAGCCAAAAGCCTTTGTAGTCGGCGTTCACCTTGGGGAGGGGGACCGTCGGCTCGTTGCAGTAGAGCTGCCAGTAAATGGCATAGGGGCAACCGAAACGCTGCGCCTCCGCTAGCAGCGCGGCGGTGCGCTCAAAAGCTAGTTGCGGAGACGCTTCCGATTCGGGCAGGCCGAACTCGCCTACATAGACACCGTGTTCACCGAACGGCTCCGTCCGGCACTTGTGCTTCGCGATGAAAGCCAGAGCCTCGGCGAACTGCGTCGGAGAATCCTTCGTGTCCCATGCGGAATAGGATACCAAATCCACGGGGACGTGCGGCAACACGTCGGTTGTGACGCCCGGCGCGCCCTGCACCTGCGCCTGTCTGACGAGGTTGACCTCGCAAGCGTGGAAGACCCGCGCGCCTCCGGTCGCGAACTCCGCACGAGCACGAGCGACTCCGCGCTGTCGTGCCGCCAGCCAGCGAATCATCGCCGACGTCGCGGCGGGTGTGGGTTTGGTGGCGGGATCGAAGCTGCCGCGCAGCGCCCAATCGCCTTCCCAGTTCTGGATGATGAACGTCTTGCGAGTTTGAGCGTAGGTGCGGAGCAAATGACGGGTCAGGGAGGCGAAACTCCGCTCCTCGGCCTGCTCATCCTCGGCTGAAAAGCTGTCACGCCAGTAACCCGCAGAGCGCCCCGGACCAAAGGCCGTGAGGATGAAAGTATCGAACTCCCTCGCGAACAGGGCGCGGTAGTAGGGAGTGTCTGCGAGTGCCTCAAGCGTCGCTACGGTGGGCCACTGCGAGTGGAATGGATAAAGCTTCGGTGATGGGTTGTCAGTGTCGAGGCTCAGACTGACCTTGATGCACTTTGCGCCGATGGCGTGTGCCGTCGCAGCGCCTTCGTTGAGGTAGTCGGTCTCGGAAAAGGAATACAGCCCGCCAATATGCGCCACACCCAACTGAGTCCGCTTGGCTGGTGGCGACGCCCGCGCGCCAACCAGGAAAGGCAAACCGGCAAGGAGTGCGATGAAAAGGCTTCTTGGCATGCTGTTGAATGTGCGCCAGGGGCCGAACGTCCCGGATCAGGCGACGGCGAGCGCAAGACGTTGCTGACACGACAGATAGCCTTCGAGCCGTTGCCTGCATCCGTTTTGTTCGGCCTTGTTGGTAAATGGTGGCTGCTCATGATGCTGCTACGATAACTCCCACCTTCGTAATGACCCCGTTCTGGTCGATGTCGATCTTCACGCTGTGTGGTTCAGGCCCCTGTTCGGTGACGTAGCCAGTAAATCCGGTAATGAAAAACCGAAATGGATCGGAACCCGCATGCCTTCCTAGGCTCTCGATGCCAGCATAGTCCGTTAGTGGGCGCCCTACCTGAATCGTCACCCGCAAGCGATCAAAGTCGGCACAGCTAGCACGATGTCGTGCCAGTGCCTCCTCACGGGCATTCCCGGTTACGGTCTTCTCTCGAAGTGCCCTAAACTCATCGTGAATAGGGTGTAGTCTGTCCCTCTCCACAAGTCGCTGAATGATTGTGATGGCCTCCTTATGCAGCTCGACCGTCGTAGGCTCTCGGTGGCAGGAGATTAATGAGGTAGTCACCCCAACGAGCAAGAGCGACATCACGAGTCTGATGGCTAGATTGGTCGTGAATCTCATCGCGGGTGACTCTGCTTCTTGGCCGAACGTTAAAAGTGCAGGAGTTCGCGTCTCGAAGACCTGGCACGTCCTGGGAATTTTAACGGATCTCGAAGCCGAGAGACAAGATTTTTCCCAAAAAGATAGCGAATCTCCTGCCACGCGTTGTTCCGCCACGAGCGTAAAGCGCCACGCTCCGACTTCTTCCAATCCCGAACCACCATTTTCATAGGGGAAAACAAGGCGGCCCGTCCGCCGTGGACCGGGGAGGACTCAAAGACGGCTGTCGTCGTCCAACTCCGTTGACGCGCAGACGTCTTCCTCCCCGGGACACCTTTGATGAGACGGCGCTCGCGACGGCGAAGCAAGACGATACTCCATAAAGAGCGCGGAGCTCGCTCGCGGTTGCCCCTGTTCCTTGACGACAACGCTCCTTAAAAATCCGCTTAAAATCGCAAAGCTCCCCGAGCTTCAAAGGCTTCGCCTTTGGCTGCGGTCCGCAGTGCGATTTTAAACTCATTTGAACACTGCTCGTCAAGAACAAAATCACACCCCGAGATCCGGGATCTTTATCTTTTTGGGCGGACTTTTTGGCGGAACGACGCGGCTTCAGCCGCGCCGGCCTCATGATGCGCCTGGCCGGCGTCGGCTGCAAGCCGATGTTAGACGGCGCATTCAGAAGGCAGGTACGCATTCACGCACGACGCCGTCTGCTGGCAACTTGCCCGCGAGCTGTGATGAGGTAGCCGGCAGCGTGACGACGGGCTTGTCGCCCCAACCGATCGCGAAATCGCAATCTTCCCCAAGCCAGCAACTCATGCCAACCATTCTCGGACGTGTACCGGTGAAGAAGTCGATCGTGATCCCGGCACCAGGCTCGGAGCGCCGCGTGCCAAACATGCGAAACGGGGCGGATGCCGTTGTCAGTTCCGGCACCCCTGCCGCTCTCAGACTCTCGGCCGTCGCCGTCGCAACCCGGATCGTCTGCTGCCCGATGCGGACCACGGTCGGAACGCCAATGCCATCGGTACCGTGGTCGAACGTCGACACGACCGTCGTGTAGACGGGCTCCGCTTGGAACCATCCGGCCCGACCGGTGAACACGGTCTCGCCAACGACCAATTCTTGGCACCACGAACTCAGGCCCTCGCAGCCCATCGCCAAGGGCATGCTCAGAACTACTAGGCCGGCGCGTAGCGCTCGCATTGGTTTCGTCCGTCTAACGACCCCAAGCTCAGCGACTGCGGAGGGCGGCGCAGCCTGTGCGGAAAGGTGGCTGGGGCGGGTCTGCGGGCAGGAGCACAGGCTGTGACGCCCGGAGCAGTTCGCTGCAGCGCTTGGTTCGGCGTTTCCGGGTCATTTGTTGGGTGTTGCTGATTTAAGTTTGTCGGCAAGGAGCAGGAGAAAATGGTATGCGGTGGGTTCTTGTGGGCGCGGCAGAACTATAAACAAGACGCGCTGCTCTGCCATCTGGCGAGCGAGATCGAGGGAGACCGTGGCATAGGCGTGACCGTCGATGAATGCCACCATGTCCATTGGCTTGGGTTGGCGGAGATAGTCCTGCAACAGTCGGGCGCCAGAATCGTTGAGGACAAAGCGGAGGCCGGAGATCGGGGCTGTCTGAATCTCTCTCGTCTCGATTGAGACCTTCGAGATGTGTTCCATCGTCAGGACCGGCTTACCACGGTAAAAACCTTTCACGGTCGCGGGATCAGAAAAACCCGTCTCGTAGGAAAATCCGGTTCCGAATTCCCGGTTGAAGGCGTCGTCTGGGACTATGGAGTAGAACGTGAGAAAATCCGCTGGCGTCGGCCTGGAATTAGCGGCGCTCGCAAAAGCTGCGATGCCGACCAAAAGAAAAAGAATGATCGTTCTCATGACGCGCGAGGAATCGCCGAACGTCCAAGGTCAGGCACGGCGCGCAGCGCCGTTGCCTGCACCGTTTTGTTCGCCTTGAATTTTGTTCCCGGGGTAACTTCGATCCTCAGCTGCGTAGACTAAATCGAACACATGGCGGGCATTCCGAAGTAGCTGATCATAGGACATGACCGTGATCAGACGATTCAACGATTCCTTCGCTCGAATTGCATCGCTCTGCTCTGCTGTGAGGTTCTGGCCGATTAGCAGAATGCAACGCGGGTTCTCAAATCTTAACTTCTTCTGTTCGAGTAAGTAAGTTCGCTGACGTTGACAGAAGTCAAGGTAGCGTTCTGCCTGATTCCACGCATCACTGAATGTAGCACTGAAAGAGCCATCGGCTCGGAAGAGCTTCAAGAATGGCTGTTTAAGTTCAACCACGTCGTGGCACTCATCGTAAGCCCGAAGGGCTGTGAAATCGGGAATATTCGAGTCATCCATCTTTTGATGCCGAGCAAGCAAACTGTAGGAGTTCCCCAGCATCCAAGGTGCCGAAGCCAGCAATTCCTGATACCGGGCTTCGTCGTCACAGCCGTCATCAAGCAAGGTGCCGAGGCGATCCAAAGATTCCTTCATAGCATGCACCCTCGACTCGCCTGCACGGATTGCTGTCTGCGAGAGTGGCAAACCCAAAAGAAGCGTCATCTGTTGCCCCATTGCCCGCTCTAGGTCATAGCTCCTTGGCCCTGACTCCTTGTGCAATGGACCGAAATCGTAGAAAAGGGAACGTTTCCATAGGAAGGAGCGCACGATTACAACGGCTTCTGAATCCGCTATCTCACATCCCAGCTTTATGGATTCAATTCCTTTGATGTCCTTCGTGTAAATCTCTTGCCCCTTTTCAAGCGGTCGCGCGGCAATTGCACTGGCAATCAATTCGAGTTCATCTACGAACGCTCGACAGCGTAGTTCTTGATCAATCGCAATTATGAGATCACCAATTCGTGCCGGATGTGGCAATCCTCCGATCTTGGAAAAGAGGCACCGGTGCATCTGATCCAATCGACCGGATAGATGAGGATCATCTGGCCCCAGTAACTCGCGAAAGATTACAGAAACTTGTTCTCCTTTCTTGGCAGAGGTTCCAACAAATCCCGCCAATCTCTCAGATAGTGTGAATTCTATTGGCATACTTTAGTGGCGAACGACCCAAGCTCACCCAAGCCGCTGGAAGGACCAACGACATGAAATCTGACGACACAGCGGCTTTGGGTGCTGCGTATTGTTCGGCCACGGCCTTGGCTGAATCTGCGGCCGCCTGGGCGGATCTGGCGCGCAAGGCCTATGAGGCGTCCATGAAGGCGACCAGCGTTGGTCACTACGGAATGGCCGACAGTTATCGGAAGACAGCATCCGAAGCATTCGAGAACGAATTCAGACTGCGCGAGTTGCCGAACGCCTCGGATCAGGCGACGGCGAGCGCAAGACCTTGCTGACACGACAGATAGCCTTCGAGCCGTTGCCTGCATCCGTTTTGTTCGGCCCTTCTGTTGCTGTGTTCATTGCTTCTTCTGTCCAAGAACAGTTTCCGGGCTGACCATCTTGCCATGCTCATCATATAGCACGATGCGAAGTCCTTCATTCAGGATCGCCTTTGCCAGAAGCTTTCGACCTTCTGCCGCCCGGGGTTTCAGCACGTTCAGAGTCATTCCGGCGCTGCCTACTGCGACATTCGCGATCTTGTGCTCGGTTAGGATGGTGTGGACTCTTCGGCCTTCCTTTGCGTTCAATTCCGGTGTGTTCACCCACCCAGCGAGGGCAACAAACTCAGGATCACTTGCTTTGCTGAATGGACTGAAGGCGAGGACAACGACAGCAACCAACGGGATAAATCGCAGTGTGGTTTTCATGATTCGTAGATTCTTGGAGAGCATGACGGTGTGGCACGCTGTTTCTTGGCCGAACGCCAAAGTCATCCTACGCCTGACCGAGGGCGCACTTCGACTTCTGGGTTAATGGTTGAATGGTCATGGCGGGTTGAACTCGCGGCGCGTCAGGCGTTAGGATCGACGTCTTGTTCTGCCATTGAGGCAAGCTCGACGCCAAGGCTGTAGCTACCTGAGTCTTCAAAGGGCTTTATCTTTAGGACATCGACAAAAGCGCGTTCCAGCAACGCCGCGAGCGCTTCAGGTTCGAGCGAGACCACATTGAGGGACCTCAGTTGGCGATCAAGTAAAGGCTCGAGGTTGATGTCCACCACCTGCTGGAGCTGGGCGAAATCGAAATCCGCGTTGTCGAATGTAAGAAACCCTCCATCGATGTGGGCATCCTCAATGTGATACGAATCGACGCGCCCACCTTGTCCTTGCCACGAGACGAGCAGTCTTGTTTTGGAGTGTTTGCTGCGATGAATGGTGAGACCATCCACCAGTGCTTCAATCAAGGAGCGGTCAGTGGAATCCGGGTGCTCCGCGAGAGGCTTCGGCGGGATCGGCTTATTGCGCGTGAATGGCCACATATTCTTGTGCAGAACGTCGAAGTCCTCTCACACCTGCCCTAGGGCGAGGCTTCGACAGTGGGTTGAAGGTTGAATGGACATGGCGGATTGAACTCGCGGCGGGGCAGGTGTTGAGAGCGACGCTTTGTTAGGCTTCTTCGTGATTCTCGTGAAAGAATGTAACTTGATAATCAGTTAGGTCTTCGTAGTGCTCACTTGGAAAACTAACGGTAATCTGTCTAGTTGGAAAATCTCGCTTCAGCTTGCAAGACCACATATCCTGAATAGTTCGACCGAGATGCATCACAAGATCGCGACCGACGACTGATTCCTCTTCATGAAAGAGATCCACAATATGCCGATGGTTCATTACTGCCTCGACAGCTCTTCGGTCGTCTGACGTATGCTTCATCCACGTATTATAGCATTCTAAATCAAAACTGGCGAACATCACACAGCCATCGTGAACAGTGAATTCCGGCCAGAACAAATCCGCGTAAGCAACTGCGTGATCGAAGCGCCCCATACAGTAGATCCACTCTGAAACCTCAATGCCCTTACCGTTGTTCCACTTGGGCAGTTCGGGGATCAATTTAGCGAAGTCTGTCATGATGAGTTTTTCTGCCTAACGTCTCGGATCAGGCGACGGCGAGCGCAGGACGTTGCTGGCACGACAGATAGCCTTCGAGCCGTTGCCTGCATCCGTTTTGTTCGCCCTTGGTGGTTGTTGCATGTCGGCTAATGGGGGATGTCCGCCATAACTACCGACGGGTCGATATCACTGGGTAGTTGGTTGGAAAGTTGGAAGGTTTCCTTCCCACTGGTCGGATCGCGTGTCCACCGTGATGAAACAACGTCATCTTGAGCGATTGACTCGAAAAGAGAAATCACCGCTGTAACATCAATCTGCAACAGGCTCGATCCCTTCTGACGATCTGAAGCGACCATAAATCCATCAAGTCCTCCAGACTCCCCGCCAACAACGTGAAATACGTAGCTATGCACAAACTGATGGCACAGAGTCAGCAATGCCCAACGGTGTGACTGGGGAGACTCAAAATCGAAATGCTCATCAGAACGGTGCCAGTTCATGTGAGTAACTGCTTTCCCAGTGCTTGGAAATAGAGTAATCGGTATTTGCTGCCCCGTGCATTCGTCGCTGAGCTTCTTGGCCTCAATGAGTTTTCTGATGCCATAAAAAGTCAGAAATATGCGCTTCTCGACAGAAACGGTCTGTCGATCTGATAGACGCTTAGTCTGAGCCTGCAAACGTCGGAACATCTGAGAGCACTTCCAAATGTCTTGCTTCCATGGATTCGAGTCCCAAATCATATCTCAATAGGCTGCGCGCATTTGTTTGGCGAACGTCTCGGATCAGGCGACGGCGAGCGCAAGACGTTGCTGACACGACAGATGCCATACGAGCCGTTGCCTGCATCCGTTTTGTTCGGCCTTGGTTGGTTCGTAATGGCTGCTCATCATGGCGGATTGGGGTTGGTGGTTGGGCATTCTGTGGTGATCCAACTGATCTCATCGCCAGTAAAGAGTGGAGTCTCTATGCTCGTCACGGCACCTGATGCGTCAACGACCGACCAGTGACCAGATGACATGAGGTCCCCGAACTGCTGCTGAAACTCATCTGGATCGGGATCGTCACCGGTCTGTAATCGCTCATTCCATCGGTCTGAAAAAACGATGAACTCGTGAACACGAGGGTTTTCCGTGCCATCAATTTCACGAAATGTGCCGAACCATGTGCCCTGATGAATGAATTCGTCAGTAATGGTGCCGATCTCAGACTGATCATACAAGAGCTTCATCTCGGCTGGATTCGATCGGCGAATTTGGGCGAACGTAGAGGCCTGGCACCCGCTACCGGGAGCGCCCCTCCGCTTCAGGTTGAGGTTTGTCGCTACCCTCAGACTTCAACTGCGGGGCGGTAGCGGGTTGCACAGCGCC
>JACKQE010000021.1 GCA_024233005.1 Akkermansiaceae bacterium
GGCGACGTCCCCATCTATGGCGATGAAAATGGTTGGATGGCCGTGAGCCTGTTCGACGTTCCAGCCAAAGCCAAGGTCACTGTGGAGATCTCGATTGATGGTTACTTGAAACCCTCCGTCTGGACGGGATCCATCAAGAAGGCGAGTGACGAAGTCCGAATTTTCCCCAAATGCCTCTGGGATTACGACGCCTTGCATCAGGTGAGAGAGCAGAAACCTGTCAATGTGGTTTTTAAGGTGACCGTCAATGGCACCAAGCTGCCTGACCAGACGGAAACGTGCGCATTGCGATCGATCAATGATTGCCCCTTTTACGTGCTGTGGGACGAGAACGGCGAAGATTTCGATGATTTTTCCTGGATGTTTGCCGCCTACGTGAACGAAAACCACCCTTGGATCGATGGCATCCTCAAGGAAGCGCTGCAAAGCGGGCTCATCTCCTCTTTCACCGGGTATCAGTCCGGCAATCCCGACGAAGTCCAAGCGCAGGTCTTCGCGATCTGGAATGTCCTGCAACGGAGGGGCATCAAATACAGCGACATCTCCGCCACCACTCCCAGCAAATTTGTCATCAGTCAGTCGGTCCGCTTTCTCGATGACACCATCGAATCCACTCAGGCCAATTGTGTCGATGGAACGGTATTGATGGCCTCCATCCTGAGGAAAATTGGCATCAACGCCTACCTCGTGATGGTGCCCGGACATTGCTTCCTCGCCTTTGACAGTGGCCCCGGAGATGACGATGACATTGTGGGATTGGAAACCACACTGCTCGGCGAGAACAATCTCAAGCCGGTCAAAGAACTGGCCACCATGCCGGAAAAATTGAAGCAAAAGGAATTTGCCGCGTCCCTCAAAACCTTCGCCAGTGCCATCGCTGCGGGATCCGCCACCATGGATGAACATGCGGAAGATCTCGAAAGTGGTGAAAATCCCGACACCCAGTTGATTTCGGTTTCGGATGCCCGGGAGTTGGGGATCATGCCGATCGCCTCCGGGGTGAAACGGAACTAGTCACCACGGGGTTGTCAATTGGGCGGGCCGTCCAAGGGCACGGGGGGGCCGAGAAATTTGGGCTGTCGGCGCAGAATCCAGACTTCCAGGAGCGTGGCGGCCCGGGCCAGTGTTTCCCGGGCGCGGGTCCGGAGCGATTCCCGGAGCGGGATGTCCTCCGCATTGAATCCGATGGCTGAAAGGCCATGTGCCGAGGCGAGGAAAAGAGCCCGCTCGTTGTGGAACCGTTGCGAGACCACCACGATGCGCTGTTGTCCAAAAATCTCCCGGACACGCACCACGGAGTCCAAGGTGCTGAATCCAGCGTAGTCCCGGAAAATGACGGCTGCCGGAACTCCGAGCGCCACCAGCGCGTCCCGCAGATCGGTGGGTTCATCATAGGTTTCCCGGGAATTGTCCCCGCTCACGATGAGACAGTCCACCTTGCCGGCAGCATGGAGGGCGGCGGCCGCTTTCACCCGAGCGTTGAAAAAGCGGTTGGGACGGCCGTTGGCCAGGATCTTGGAGCAGCCAAGCACCAATCCGGCCCGGTGGTGGGGAACCTGATCGGCCCGGTCATAGGTGCGTCCCCCGGCGGCCTGTCTGATCAGAATTTCAGCCATGGCGAGCCAACCCAGAATCCCAAGGATCGCCATCCAACAGAGATGCGTCCGTCGCTTCCAGAAGTATGCCCAAATTTTTCTCATCTCCGCTTTACGACGGGAGAGGAATCCATCTTTCACCGTCCGATGGAAGGGCCGGATGCAACGAAAATCCAATGACACGGGAGCCTGCAGCGTTTAAAACCCAATCATGTCATCCCCCGTAGGATCAAAACCATGGCTGGCGGAACCCTTTCGGGTGTTTTTTCCCATGGGGGTGTTGGCCGCCCTGACCGGGGTCTCTCTGTGGCCTCTGTTTTACGCCGGTATCTGGCCCTATCCACCCGCATGGCAGCATCCAAGGGTGATGATTTTTGGATTCGGGGCGGCCTTTGTGGCCGGATTTCTCGGGACCTCCTGGCCCCGGTTTCTGGAGTCTCCGCCGTTGCGACGTTGTGAGATGGCGGGATTGATCGGATTGTGGGGGATCGCCCAGGGATGCTTTCTCGCCTATCGTCTTCCTTGGGGGGATGGTCTGGCGGGGGCCTTCCTCGCGTTCCTGCTGTGGGTGCTGTTGAGACGGTTGGGGCCGGGAACCTCCTTGCCTCCGACGGGGTTTACCCTCGCGGCAGTCTCCATCGCAATGACCCTGCTGGTGGCCCTGGCGTGGGCGCTGGGGGGGATTGAAGGTTATCCCCGGCTCTGGGTTTTCACCAAATTGCTCGCCTATCAGGGACTTCTGCTGCTCCCGGTTCTGGGGATAGGCTCCTATTTGTTTACACGGATTCTGCAATCTCCAGGAGCGGAAGTGGCGAAACTCCCACCGGGGAGGCGGGCCGCCGGGGTGTGGCTCGGCGCGAGCCTGGTGGTGGTGTCCTTCGGCATCGAAGCCATGGGAGGACTTCGGATGGGAAATCTGGTGCGCTTCGGTGCGGTGCTGCTCTGGGTGTTCCTGGCCGTGCCTGCCCTTTACCGAGGCCGGGCCCCTTCCACCCGGGCCTGGGCCCTGCGCATGGCCGTGGGAGGTCTGGGCCTCTCGTTCCTGTTGCGGGCTCTGTGGCCCGGGCCGCTTTTTGCGATGGAGCACCTGCTGTTCATTTCAGGACTCGGAATGATCCTGTTGATTGTGGCTGACCGGGTGACCTTGGGGCACGGAGCGGATGACGCGACGATGGCCCGGTGCTATGGGGAACGGTCGCTGGTTTGGCGGTGGTTGGTCTGGTTGATCGTGGTGGCGGCGCTGACCAGGATGGCGGCAGATTTCACCCCCCGGCTCATGATTTCCCACCACAGTTACGCGGCCCTGCTCTGGGTGGCCTCCTTGCTCCTTTGGGCGATCCCTGCCATGCGCTTGTGGTGGCGGAGACCCGGAGACTCTTGATCGTGCCGGGCGGCGTCATCACGTCCTCCGGCCCGACCGGGCTTGATTCCGGGGGAAAACTCCCGTAAGAGAGCGGCCTCCGCTTTCCTCTCATCACCCATGCCTGATTCTCCCCAGGATGCCCGCCCTCCGATGGGGGTCAGGCTCTTCGTTTTTCTGCTCGCAATGTCCTTGGTGGGCGGTGGGGCCTATGCCTTTTTAAGATACCAGAAGTCGTTGGGGACCAACCAAGAGGCCAAAAAGGCCGCCCGGCCGCCCGCTCTGGTGAACACCACCCTGGTGGGACGCCGGGACTATGCCCTACCGGTGCGCGTGGTGGGCTCGGTCAAAGCCTATGAAACGATCGATCTCAGTCCCAATGTGACGGAAACCGTGACCGAGTTGCATTTCGATGACGGGGATGAAGTGAAAAAAGGCCAGCTTCTGGCCCGGCTCAGTGACGCCGAAGAAGAAGCGTTCCTCGCCTCGGCCCGGGCGACTTTGGCAGAAGAACAACGTGAGATCACCCGCATCACCAGCCTGGTCGCCGAGGGGGCGGCCGCCGAGGCCCGTTTGGCCGAGAGGCAGACCCTGGCGGTGATTGCGCAGCAAAAAATTCTCGAGGCCGAAGCGAAACTCGCGGACCGGAGAATTGTGGCCCCTTTCGATGGCCGCCTGGGCTTGCGCCGGATCAGTGTCGGAGCCCTCGTCTCCCCGGGCACGGTCATTG
The DNA here is from genome assembly GCA_024233005.1 of Akkermansiaceae bacterium. GTDB lineage: Bacteria > Verrucomicrobiota > Verrucomicrobiia > Verrucomicrobiales > DEV007 > JACKQE01. The sequence continues at coordinate 3,686 of JACKQE010000021.1, forward strand.
CCACGCTGGACCAAATCGACGTCGTGAAGATCGACTTCAGCGTTCCCGAAAAGTTGCTTGGCTCCGTGTCCGTAGGCTCCGAGATCATGGCGCATACCGAGACCGCCCGGGATCGGGAGTTCAAAGGCAAGATCAAACACCTCGACACCCGTTCAGACCCGGTGACCCGTTCTGTCGAGGCCCGCGCGGAGGTGCCGAATCCCAATGGTGATCTGCGGCCCGGGATGCTGGCTCTGGTCGAGTTGCGTCTGGAGCCCCGGAATTCCCTGTCGGTTCCGGAACGGGCGTTGGTTCCGATGGGCACGAAGCAGCATGTCTTTGTCGTGGCGGGGACGGCGGAAGCCCCGGTGGCCCGGCTGGTGCCCATCCAGATCGGTCGACGCATCCCGGGTTCGGTGGAGGTCAACGAAGGCCTGAACGAAGGGGATCGCATCATCACTGATGGACTGGTCGGGCTCCAGGATGGTGCTTTGATCAAGCTGGGGGGCGAGTATCAAGGGCCGGTCCAGCCTTTGAACCCTGAGCGGGAAAGTCCCTGATCCCGGAGTCGTATGTGGATTTCCGACACCTCCGTCCGTCGCCCGGTTCTCGCCACGGTGCTCAACCTGTTGCTGATCGCTTTCGGAGCGGTCAGTTACACGCGGCTTCAGGTCCGGGAATACCCAGACATTGAGCCTCCCATCGTGACCGTGGAGACAGAATACCGCGGAGCTTCGGCCTCGGTGGTGGAACGCCGGATCACCCAGCCTCTGGAAGACCGCATCAACCAAGTCGAGGCGATCAAAAACATTTCCTCGGTCAGTGTGGACGGCCAGTCCACGATCACCGTGGAGTTCAATCTGGGCCGGGACCTTGACGCCGCTGCCAATGACATCCGCGAAGCCATCGGACCGGTGGTGGGGAATTTTCCTGATGAAGTGGAGGCGCCGCAGGTCGGGAAAACGGAATCCGGCTCGGAGATCCTGATGTATCTGAACCTGACCAGCGACAGGCTCGATACCATCGCGCTGACAGACTACGCGGAACGCTATCTGGTGGATCGCTTTTCCCGGTTGCCCGGAGTCGGGCGGATCCGGCTCTCGGGAGGGAGTCGCTACGCGCTGCGAGTCTGGGTGGACCGTGAGGCTCTGGCGGCCCGCCAAATGACGGTGAACGACATCGAAGACGCGCTGCGCCGGGAAAACGTGGATCCTCCGGCCGGCTCGGTGCAGTCATTGGATCGGCAGTTCACCGTTCGGCTCAGCCGGGAATACCGGACCCCCGCGGATTTCGAAAAGTTGGTGGTGCTGCGCGGCGAGAACGGGTATCTGGTCCGTCTCGGGGAGGTGGCCCGGATCGAAATCGGAGCGGCCGAAGCCCGCAACGCATTCCGGGGCAACCGGGTCAAAATGATTTCCCTCGGGATTGTGCGGCAATCCCAAGCCAACACCCTGGACGTCGCCAAAGCCACCAGGGAAGAAGCCGTCCGGGTGCGCGAAACGCTGCCGGAAGGGATGAAACTGGAGCAAAGCTATGACATGTCGGTGTTCATCGAGGAGTCGCTCCACGAGGTGAAGCGCACGCTGATCATCGCGGTGATTCTGGTGGTGATCATCATCTACCTTTTCCTCGGAAGCCTGCGGGCGGTTTTCGTCCCCATGGTGGCGGTTCCGGTCTCGGTGATGTCGACCTTCCTCGCGTTGGATGCGCTGGGGTTCTCGATCAACACCCTCACCATGTTGGCTCTGGTCCTGGCCATCGGTCTGGTGGTTGACGATGCCATCGTGGTCCTGGAGAACATCCACCGCCGCATCGAGATGGGGGAGAAGGCGTTGGTTGCCGCCTACCGGGGCACCCGGCAGGTGGCTTTTGCCGTCGTGGCGACGACGATGGTCTTGCTCGCGGTATTTGTCCCCATCACCTTCATGCCGGGGGAGACCGGGCGGTTGTTTACGGAGTTTGCCATCACGCTGGCGGTGGCGGTGGCCTTTTCGGGCTTCGTGGCCTTGACCTTGTCTCCCATGCTGGCCTCCAAGATCCTCCGTGAGCACGGTCGGGAACCTCTGGTGGCCCGGCTGCTGAAGCGCGTTTTCGATTGGGCCAGGTTGGGCTACCGGAGGGTGCTGGGGGTGGCCCTGAACTTCCCTGCGATCGCCCTGCCGGTGGTTCTCGGTTTGGCGGGACTCTGTTGGTGGCTGATTGTCCACATTCCCACGGAATTCACGCCAAGAGAAGACCGGGGGTCGTTTTTCATCACGGCCATCGGTCCTCCCGGCTCGACGTTCAATTACACCATGGATGCGCTCGACAAGCTGGAAGACCGGTTGATGTATCTCAACGAGGAAACCCATGAGGCTTCGCGGATTCTGATCCGGGCGCCGCGGTCATTCAGTGGTGGGGATGTTTACAACGAGGGGATCGGAGTCGTCACTCTCGAACCCTTTGGGAAGCGCCGCAATGGGTTCACTGTTATCGATGAGGTGCGGGGGAAGGTGGCGGACATTCCCGGTGTCAAAACGGCCGTCATCATGCGGCAGGGATTGACCCGGGGATTGAACAAAAGTTTCGAAATTGTGGTCGGGGGGCCCACCTTTGAGGAACTGGCCCAATGGCGGGACATCATCCTGGAGAAGGCGAAATCCAATCCGAACCTGATCGGGCTGGATTGTGATTACCGTGACACCAAACCCCAGATCAGTGTCAGCATCGACCGGGATCGGGCCGCCGATTTGGGGGTCTCCGGGGCGGCGATCGGGAGGACTTTGGAAACGTTGTTGGGAAGCCGCAAGGTCACCACTTTCATCCACGAGGGGGAGGAATACGATGTGCTCGTCGAGGGCTCCTACGCAGATAAACGGAATCCGGTCGATCTGAACAGCATCTATGTCCGCAGCGAGCGGTCCGGCAAACTGGTTCCTCTAGCCAACCTTGTCATTATCAAAGAATTCGCCGATTCTGGAACCCTGAACCGCTACAACCGAATGCGGTCGATCACGTTTGACGGGGACTTGGCCGCGGGCTACAGCCTGGGACAGGCGGTGACCTATCTGGAGGACCTGATCCGCAAAGAACTCCCTCCCAGTGCCGTCATCGGATACAAAGGCAATGCCTTGAAGTTGAAAGACAGCTCCAGCAGCATTGCCCTGGTCTTTGGCCTTGCCCTTCTCGTGGCCTTGCTGGTCCTGGCGGCTCAGTTTGAGAGTTTTGTCCACCCCTTCACGATCATGCTCACCGTTCCCGTGGCCATTGCCGGGGCGCTGTTGGGTCTGCAAATCATGGGACTGAACCAGAGCATTTACAGCCAGATCGGCCTCATCATGCTGATCGGCCTGTCGGCCAAAAATGGCATCCTGATTGTCGAATTCATCAACCAATTGCGTGATGAAGGGGTGCCGTTCCTCGAAGCCGTGCTGGAAGCCTCCTCACAACGCCTCCGGCCCATCATCATGACCGCCCTGTCCACAGTCGTCGGGGCCTTGCCGCTCATGCTCGGCCATGGCGCGGGGGCCGAAACCCGGATGGTCGTCGGGGTGGTCATCGTCTTTGGGGTGTCCCTGGCGACAGTGGTTACGCTGTTTCTGGTTCCGTTGACGTACCGGTTGATCTCCCGGAACACCGGCAGTCCGGAAGCCGTGAGCCGACGGCTTGACGCACTGCTGAAAGAAGCCGATGGCTCTGACCCATCCAAACCGTCATGAAGGGAGGAGCTTTTCACACATTGTCGGCAGTCCTGCTGTCTGGATTCGGACTGGCAGGTTGCAATCTGGCCCCCGCTCCACCGGCATTGGAGCCCGTTCTTCCCGCGCACTATTCGTCGGATGGACCCTGGAGGCCGGCGAGCCCTGCCGATGATGGACCGCGCGGGGCGTGGTGGAAGGTCTTTGGGGATTCCAGACTGGCCGGGCTGTTGGCCGGTGTCGCGACCGCCAATCCTGATCTCGAAGCCGCCGCCAAGCGGGTTGAAGAAGCCCGGGCATTGGCGCGGGCCGACGATGCCGCCCTTTTTCCTTTTCTGAGCGGCACCGGGGCCATCCACCGGAACCGCAGTTCCGGCACTTTGGCCAACAATTTTGCCGGAGGCCGCACCCGCACGTCTGTCCGGCTGACCTTGGATTTCGACTACGAACTCGATCTTTGGGGACGTGTCCGGAATCAGGCCCGGGCTTCCTCGGAGCGGGCTGCCGCGGTGGAAGGAGATCGTTGCTCCGCACTCTTGTCGCTTCAGGGTGAAATGGCCTTGGATTATTATGCGTTGCGATCCCAGGATGCCGAGATCGATCTGCTGATTCGGACGGTGGCTCTGCGGCAACGCACCGTGCAATTGGCCAAGGCCCGGTTCAAACAGGGGGACACCGCCCAAATTGATGTCGCCCAGGCCGAAACCGAGCTCGCCTCAACCCAATCCGAAAGCATCGGACTGGAACGCCGCCGCCGGGAATTACTGCATGCCCTCGCCCGGCTCCAGGGTCTCGTCCCAGGGCAGTTTGACCTGGCCCCCATCCCCATGGATGCCGAGGCGCAACCTCCGACGATTCCTTCTTCCGTTCCGAGCCAGCTGCTGGAACGCCGACCCGATATCGCGGCGGCGGCGCGCCGGGTGGCTGCGGCGAATGCCGAGATCGGGGTGGCCCGGGCAGCCTGGTTTCCCAAGATTTCGCTGGGAGCCAATGGAGGAGGGGAGAGCAGTGCCGTGTCCCTCTTGACCTCTGCCGCGAGCCGGGTCTGGATTCTGGGGCCGGATCTGGATTGGCCCGTGTTTGAAGCCGGACGCCGCCGGGCTGAAGTGGAGGCCGCCAAGGCACGGTGCGAAGTGGCCGGGGCCGAATACCGCTCCATCGTCCTCCAGGCGGTGGGGGAAGTGGAGGACGCTCTCAGTGCTTTGGAGGTGCTGCGGCGTCAGAGTGTGGCCCAGCAGGCCACCGTGGCGGCCGCCCAGCGCACCGTCGACCTTGCCCAGAAGCGGTATGATTCCGGGCTGGTTCCCTTTTTTGAGGTCTTGGACGCCCAGCGCACCCTCTTGCGGTCTCAACAGGAAGCCACCCGTCTCCAAGGGGAGCGCTTTGCGGCTTCCGTGATTCTGGTGAAAGCACTGGGTGGAGGTTGGGAATAACCTCCAACTTTCCGGAGGAACTCCGGAAAGGACGGCACGAACCGGTGATCAGATCACCTCTACCGCCGGGTGCGGCACGATGAATCGGGTGGTGGAATTGCCCGTGGCGCGCACCTTGCGGATGATCTCATCCTTGTAGTTCCAGATTGTGAGCAGGTAATAATCGGGAGGATTTTCGGCGGCCTCTTCTTCGCTGATGATCTGGTTGCCGGTTCCGGGGACAAATTTCCCCTGCTTGGTGATGGTGGAGTCGACAATGCAGGGGATCTTTTCGCGGGTCAGGCCGTAGTAGTTGAGAAGCACCGTCGCCTTTGCCGAAGCGCCGTAGGCATGGACAGTTTTTCCCTCGGAGTGCAGCCGGTTCACCAAGGAAATCAGTTCGGTCCGATTGCTGGCGATCCGGGTCAGGAAGTCCTCGTAAAAGGCTTTGGTGTGCATGGCCTTTTCCTTCTCCAGAAATTCGGCCACTCGGGCGCTGGGCGGGGTGGAGGATTCGTTGAATTTGGCAACGAATACCATGGTGCCTCCATGAACGTCGCTGTGATAGAGGTCCACCACCCGCATTCCCAAGTCCTTTAGGATACGGGAGATGCTTCGCACATTGTAGTAGTACATGTGCTCATGATAAATCTGGTCGAATTCGCCGCGCTCCACGGTGTCGAGGAAGTAGGCGTTTTCAATGACCAGGATGCCTTCTTTGGAGAGAACCTCCGGGAAACCGGCGCTCATGACGCTGGGATCGGGATTGTGGGCGAAGCAATGCCGAATGAAAACCGCGTCCACTTCCCCGCGTTCTTCGCGGATTTCGCGGGCCGTGGTCTTGTTGAAAAAAGTCGCGAGGGTCGGAATCCCTTTTTCATTCGCCATACGCGCGATATTCTGGGCGGGATCAATCCCGAGGATCGAAGCGACGTGCGGTTTGAGATATTCGAGAAGACGACCAATGTTGCTCCCGATGTCGAGGACGCGGGATTCGGAGCCGAGAAATCCGCAATTGCTGAGGAAATCTTTGATTTGTCCGTAGTGCCGGGTCAAATCCGAGCTGTCCGGGGTGATGTAATTGTATTCCGAGTAAAGAATGTTTTCGTCGACCCGGTGATTGAGCTGGGCGAGAGAGCATTCGCGGCACACGATGACATCAAGCGGGAAGGCGGGGGCGGCATCGGCCGCGGCAGCGGAGGCAGTCACTCCGTTGGCGAGGGGCTGTCTTCCGAGGTCGATCAGCGGAAAGGTCGCCCCTTTGCAGATGCAACATTGGTGGACGGCTTCTGTTTCTGGGAACGCTTCGATCATGGCATAGATTCGGGAAACGGGTGGGCTAGCGGCGCGCCGAAATAACTCCGGACTCAATGTCCCTCCAAGCCCGCAGAGCGAGTGAGTCAGGCACGTCGACATCGGCAAAGGTGATCATCTGGCCTTCCATTAAAGAATGTTTCAGCCTGGCTTCATTGAGTAGGCCCATCGGGACATGGCCTGCGTGATCCGCGATCTCGAGGGAGGTTCCCCGGATGTCAAAATTCCCCAAGGCGTGCCGAATGATGTGTCCCGGGGGCAGATCCTTTTTGGCGACCGCCCCGACGCTGACTGTGGGCGTGGCCGAGTTGTTCAGGAGCACTCCGCCGCCATTCATGACCCGGCGGACGGTTTTCATCACTTCCAAATGGCACAGAATGTTGGTTTGTGGCAGGAGAAAATAGGGGCCGGGACCAAACTTGAAATAATCCAACGCCTCGTGCTGGTCCTCGTCGTGCTCGCCGACGATGAAGACCCGGTAGGGGGATTTGCCAATCACGAAATAGTCGCTGATGGGATGCCCTCGCTCTTTGGCGATCGCCGCGAGTTTGTAACCGCTCGCATACATGTCGTCCGAGGCCCCGCCGATCATACCGGTCTGGGCGATGCGAGCCCCGAGGCCGTTGGCGACAAAGGCCTGCTCGAACTGGATTTTGGTGCCGTCGGTCGCGGCGATGACCATTTCGAGACTGATCCGTTGTTTTTGGGACCACATCTCCATGCTTTCCCTGCCGGGATTGGGATCGTGGAATCCCTTTACATTGCCCAGCACCAGCGGGCGGAACCCCATTTGGAGGACGTTCTCGTGGAGGGCGGCAAGGCATCCCGGTTGATCCCCCTCGGCCTCGGTGACTAGCCCTTTGTTCACAAACCAGGTGCCGGTGGTGACGTGGAATTCTGAGTCCATCGTGACCACGGGTTTTCCCGCTCTCACGGCAACATCGACGACATCGGTGGCATGTATGACATCGCCACTGCATTCAAAGATGATGTCGGAATGCTCGACAAGTTCTTCCGCGGAATTGGTCAGGACCTCGCGGCGGGGATATTCACCACAGGTTGAGGGATCTCGCCGTGTCAGGACACGCGACAGGGAGTAGTCCGGGTGGTGGATCAGGGATTTGACGAAGCCCTTGGAAATGAATCCGGTGCCGACAACACCGATGCGATGGGAAGGGCTTTCCATGGGGGTTTCGCAATGAGTATGGGGTAGGGGCAGAAAAAGACCGCATCCGGAAGCGTAATGAAAATCCGGTGGGGAGCTGAGGAATAGTCCAACGGTTCCAGACTGTCAATTCTGTTTCGGTCCGATCCTAGGCAAGAACTTCCCCGGTGACAACAGTTCCCGCCATGACATGGGCCCCGGGCCACAGAATGGAGCGCTCCACTTGGGCGTGCGCCTCGACCACACAGTCGGGCCCCACTGAGGAAAGGGGGCACACCTTCGCTGTGGGGGCGATACGGGATTTTGGATGGATCCGCACTGCCTGGGCCGCTTCAGGGACCTCATAGCGGGGGAAATCACCCGCGCCCAGCGCCAGACTGGCGGCGAGATAGGAGGGCCGGTCTCCGAGATCCGACCAACGGCCCTCATCGATGACCACTCCCCCGAGCTGGTGAGCTGCTGCCGTGTGGAGAAAGGCCGGAATCACCGATTCTTTTTTGCCCGGAGTGAGAAGCTCCAGAAAGGCCGGGCGGACGAGATAGATGCCGGTGAATTGGAACCGGGGAGTCGTCGCTCCTGGTTCCAGTCTCCCCCCGATATCGGTAACCAGACCGGAATTCTCATTCCAGGAGACTTGGAGCGCCGATCCGCTGGAACGAAGGACCATGGTGACAAGATCCCGGGAGCCAAGATGGTGATCGAGGGCCTTCTGAAGCGGCAGATCGGAAAGAATGTCGCCATTATAGACGATGAAGGAATCCTCTCGCGGCAGCCAGTCAGCGATATTGGCAATGCCGCCACCGGTTTCCAGGAGAACCGGTTCGTGTCGAAACTCCAGCGGGCAGCCGCCGTAATGGTGGTCCGGGAACGCCCTGTCATAGGCCTCCGGGAGGTGATGGGTGTTGACCATGAACCGGGAAAATCCACCCGAGATCAGGTGGTCGAAAGCCCATGAGATGAGCGGTTTGTTCCAGACCGGTATCATCGGCTTGGGGAGACGGTCGGTCAAAGGGCGCAGACGGGTGCCGAGTCCGGCGCCGAGAACAAAAGCTTGGGTGGGCATGGGGTTGGTGGAATAGGCTTGTCAGAGCGGAACTGACTTTACAATGCGTCCGTTGCAATTTCAGAAACATCTCCGACCTTGGGCGGATCATGGCTTTTCTAATTAACCAGCAGCACGTCGGCGACGATGTTATCGAGGAGGAGTTCGATTCCATCAAGCAATTCTATCAGGAACGTGGAGAAGTCGTTTGCTGCGACCGTGATGTGGAGTTCCGCAGCTATGCCTGCGAAAATGTCCTGAACCGCACCCTGATGGTTCAGGAAAGCGAAAAAAGGTTTGGCCCGGTCGATCCGGAAAAGGTGACCGCCCGGCTCGCCGAAATGGTGGCAGAGCATGGTGGAGAGGACGCGTTCTTCCAGAACACGGGCTATTCCGCCAGTGACACCGACCGCATCCGGGCCAAGATCGCAGTCAGCCTCGCGGTGGACCGTCTCGCAGGTGAATTGCTCGGCGCTGATCCAGATCCCACCGAAGAAGATCTGAAAGCTTACTTTGAGAGGAACATCGAGAACTATCTCACTGCGGAGGAGGTGAAGGTGGCCCATCTCATGAAGGAGCCGAAATCCCACCAAGAGGCGGTGTCTTGTTTCCAGGATCTCAAAGCCGCGCGGGAGAGACTACTCAATGGCGAGGATTTTGACACCGTGGCGATGGAAGTGGCGCAGAAGTCTTCCGAGGAAACGGACCTTGGGTGGATGAAGCAGGGCGAAACGATGCCTGAAATTGAGTCGGTGGTCTTTTCGATGCGCCTCGGTGAGATCAGTCCCGTGATTGCAACCCACTTCGGATTCCACGTGCTCAAGGTGGTGGACCGCAAGGAGAAGGCTCCGATGCCCTTTGAGCCGCTGCGGGACCAGTTGCGGGAATCCTTTCTGACGGACCGCCGGGAGGGGATCGTGAATGAATTTCTTAATGGGGTCAAATCCCGCTCTACCATCGAGGAGATCGAGTCCGAGCATTGAGCCTCTGCTCAGGCACGGTGATCCGGTGGGGAGGGGAATGCGCATGCTGAACCACCGCACGTGAAGTGAGGGATGGTTCCTCCCGCGGAGGGCCCAGGTGCCCCTTCGCGTCCTGCTCTTTCGAGCATTCGCCCCCCGGGAGACGGGGAATCCTGAAGTCCGAAATTCCGGTCGGTTTTTTTGGTTTGTGGGCGAGCCGACAATGTTCTCAGCCAAGAAAAAAGCCGGGACGCTGGCGCGCCCCGGCTTTTGCGGGTCCGGAAGGGACGGGAGACTCCCCGGAGATCAATGCTCGTAACCGGCCTCGCCGTGTTCCGCAAGGTCAAGTCCTTGGCGCTCCACCTCCGTCGTGGGGCGGAGACCGACGATGGCCTTCACGATGAGAGTGATGACCACGGTGGCCACCACACTCCAGACAATGGTGACCAGAACTGCTTTGATTTGGGCCATGAGGAGGCCTTCCTGCACGGCCGTAACGGCCGGATTGGCTTTGGGGTCAGCAAAGATGCCGGTCAGGATCGCACCCAGGGTCCCGCCGACCCCATGCACTCCAAAGGTGTCCAGAGCATCGTCATATCCCAGCCAATTTTTGAGGAAAGCAACGGCGAGAAACGGAACGATCCCCGCGAGCAGGCCGATGAAAACCGCTGAGTTCATGGTCACAAAACCACAAGCCGGCGTGATGACGACGAGGCCGGCCACAATGCCGGAGCAGAGACCCAGAACAGAAGGTTTGCCGCGAGTGATCCACTCCATCATGGCCCAGGTGAAACCAGCCACGGCCGGCGCCAGCATCGTGTTGGCGAACGCATTGACCGCGATGGCATCGGAGGCGAGGGCGGATCCGGCATTGAATCCGAACCATCCGACCCAGAGCATCCCGGTGCCGATGGCGCAGAGCACCATGCTGTGTGGTGTCATGGCGGTTTTGCCAAAACCTTCCCGTTTGCCGAGCATGATGCAGAGCACCAGAGCCGACCAGCCGGAGGTCATGTGGACGACGGTGCCGCCGGCGAAGTCGAGGGCTTTGATCGGAGCGTCGGCATTCAGACCGCCGCACATGAAACCGGTGGTGCCCCAGACCATGTGGGCGAAGGGGAAATAAACGGCGAACATCCAGATCGCAACGAAGACCAGCACGGAGAGGAATTTCATGCGCTCCGCAATGGCTCCCACAATCAGGGCGGGAGTGATGATGGCGAAGGTCAGCTGAAACATGACCCAGATGGTGTCGGAGATGAAGGAGCTGCCGGCGCCGGTCGCGTTGGGATCGATTCCATTGAGGAATTTGAAGTCAAAATTTCCGATGAACTGTCCGGAACCTCCGAAGGACAAACTGTAGCCGCAGGCCCACCAGAGGATGGTCACCATGCCGGCGATACCCATGCATTGGGCGATCACGGAGAGCACGTTCTTTTTCCTCACCAGACCGCCATAAAACAACATCAGGCCCGGGAGGGACATGAATAGCACCAGTGCCGTGCTGACCATCAACCAGGCATTGTGCCCGGGATCAAGTGCCGTCGGAGCGGCCGCGGCGGGCTCTGTCGCGGCATTCTGGACGCTGGCCGCAACGGCCGGGGCATCCTGCGCCCGGAGCCCCAGGGGCCCCGAGAACCAAAGAGCGAAACAAAACAAGGCAAGGGCCGCGCGTGACCAGTCGCGGCTCCGAGAGGAGTCGATGAGCATAAGGGATTTACGAGTTAAGGGTTAGGGCAACACAAAGGATGCGGTCCGGGAAACACTGGGTGGTTCACAGATTTCGCACTGAAATTCAATGATAGCACAAACCATGCCAACTTATGGGAAGGTCCGTCTTCAGAACAGCTGGAAGGTGGTGTGGGACGAATTGAAAAAAAATCCACAAACCTTCCCGGCGGTGGCGCTATTTTTATTGAAGGGATGAGCCTCCGGGCACGTCCAATCCAACAACCCGGTAGGTCCGGAAACCAAGGTTCGCTTCTCTGAATGACAGACATCGGCGCAGAATGGAATGATTGGCTTGCCCTCAATGGAGGCAGGTTGATGATGTTTGCCCGCCAACAGACCCGTTCTGAAGCGGATGCTGAGGATGTACTGCAAAGCGCTCTGGTGCGCACTTGGAAGACTCACAGTGGGGTCCCGACTCAGGAAACCGTGGCCCTGGCCTATACCAACGTGAGGCGGTGCGCCATTGATCTGTCGCGCAGCACCCTGCGGCGTCGCAACCGGGAGGAAAAAGTCCTGTTGGACGCCGGGGAGCCGGTCGCGTGGTTTGAGCTGCCTGATGACGATGAAAGCCGTGCCCTCCAGGTCGCGGTGGCTTCTTTGCCCGATATTTACCGGGAAGTCATCACTCTGAAAATTTGGGGCGAACTCACCTTCGCCCAGATTGGGGAGACTCTTGGCATTCCATTGAACACCGCCGCGTCCCGATACCGATACGCTTTGGAAACACTGCGATCGAGGGTCCAACAGGACCTTGAAGTCTGAGGATATCCCGGCGGAGGGATAGGTCAGACCTTGATTTGCCAGGCGGGGTAACGCTAGCCGACGGGATGGACGGCGGCCGGGAGAACCTTAGTCGCCGTATTTGGAGCGATGAAGGCGCCGCGTCTGACCGATCCAATTGTCCCAATGGATCCGACCTTTGAAGGTGCCGAGACGGGCGGAGAAAGCCGAGATGGCCGAAGCTGACCAGTTGGCGATCTGCTTGTAACGGTAAACGCCAAATTCGTGAAGGCGTTTTTCGATGACCGGACCGATGCCCTTCACCTTTTGGAGATCATCTTTTTCCGCGGGTGGCGAAACATAGAGGATGCCGAGATCGTCATCGATTCGGACGTCTTCTCCCGCAAACTGGAGCAGGCCGCCGGCCTGGGGGATCCATCGGTCGCGGTAGATCCGCTTGGGTGAAGTGTGACACTCTTTGGCGAAGGCTTCCACGTTGGCTTCCGACCAGCCTGCGATTTGGCGGAAACGGTGAACCCCCGAGGCATGGAGTCGGGAGGCAAAGACTTCCCCGATGCCCTTGATCTGTTTCAAATCATCCGCGGTGGATGGACGATCCGTGTACACGATCCCTTTTTCGACGTCCGCCTGCACGGCTTCCCCGGCGTAGTCGGTTTCGATTTTGCTTTGATACTCCTCCAGTGATGGGTGCGAGGTTCCCCAATCGCCACTGGCACTGTAAGTGTCGCGGTGCAGGCGGCGGGCTTGGGGAATCCATTTCTCCTCTTCAATGCGGGACTTGGCAATCCCGAGCTTTTCTGCGAAAGACGTGACATTGTCATCGCTCCAATGCGCCACCTGCTGGAACCGGCAGACCCCTGATTCTTGGAGTTTTGCTGCCAGATCGTCATCGATCCCTGAGATGTCAGCCAAAGAATCCGTGACTTCCGGGCGATCCGTGTAGAGAATGCCCAACGAAGGATCAACCGTGACCGCTTCACCCGCGAATTCATGCGCCACCACCGCCGCATGATCGACGCTTGGCGGGGCAGAATAGCTTTTCACGTCAGTCGCCAGCGAAATGTCCGCGAGTTCGGCCGCTTGGGGAATCCAGCGGTGGGAGGCGATTTGTTCCGCTGGAATTCCGGTCTTGGCGGCAAAGGCGGAGACATTGGCGTCCGACCAATGAGCGATCTGCCGGAACCGGTAGACCCCGCTGGCATAGAGCGCGGTTTCGGTGGAGCCTCCAATGCCCCGGATCAATTCCAAGTCATCAATTTTGGATGGCTTCTTGGGGTAGATGATGCCGAGTTCTGGATCGATTTTGACGGGTTCGCCGGCGAAGGCGGTCTCGAGCAAGGCCTCGTGGTCGACCGATGCCGGGGCCGGATGGGCTTTTGAAGGCTGGCGGGGAGCCGTTGCGGCGGATTCCACGGTGGTCGCCTCTGGAGTGGCGGCGACGCTGCCAGAAAGACCCAAGGGGACTGAGTCTCCGGATTCAGAGGGGTCGGAGCGTGCAGTGACTTCCTGAGCGAGGACTCCGTGGTCTGCGCGGGATGGGGCCGCTGGCTCAGGGGTGTCGGAGACAGGGCTTGTCTGGGGGGAATCAGCAGCGGGCTCAGGAGCCGCCGCTTCTACAGAAGTGTCGGCAGCGGGGCTGGATTTTGTTGAAAGCGTGCCTCCTTGATCGGGTTTTTCCTCCGGAGGGTGGTCTTGAGGCAAGACCAAAGCGGACTCCACGGGGACAGGGATGGTCGCCTCCGGCAGGGGGGGCGTGGGTTCGGCCGCGGCGACTGGCAGGAGAGCCTCGGTGGGGACCGCAGGCTGGCTGGGAACGATGACAGCATCGCGGCTGGTGGTGACGGCATCGGCCATGACCTGAGAATCGGCTTGGGCTGCTTGGGCGGCGTCTTCGGGTTCGTTGGAGTCCGGGACGGTGGCGCTTTCGGTGTCCGTCTCCGGCTTGCAGAGGATGGCCCAGACCAACCACCAGAGCAAAGTCCCCAGCAGGAGTGCCCACAGGAGCCAACGCAGGGAATTCAGGTTTGAGGAAGCATTCTCCGCAAGAAGCGAGAATAGGAACGAATATTCCAGAGAAGCGGTCATGGCGATCAGTGACAGGAATAAAAGGATGAATGGACAGGGGGATTCAGCTTGCTGAAACGTCTTCCACTTGGCAAGTCACAAATTATGACAAATGATTCATCCTGAATGTCACCAAAGGAGCAAATTCAGGACGACTTTGTGGTGATTGTTCTCTTGCCGGAAGGGCGTCCCCGCTTCTTGGGCGCCCGGGGTTTTCTCGACGGAGACTTGCCCAGATCGCAGATGGCGGAATCCGGAAGGCGCTCCGCGGCGGTGGTGAGATAGGAGGGATCGATATCGAACCCAATGAACCGCTGCACCCCGACGGCAAGGGCGCCCAGAGCGGCATTTCCAATACCGACAAAGGGGTCCAGCACCGTGGTTTTTCCCGGGGGGCTTCCATGCAGCCGGATGCAATGCTCGGCAAGCCGGGACGGAAAGGTGGCGGGGTGTGGCCTCTCCCGATCCCTGCTCGAGATGGTTTCGTAGGGAATGAACCAATTGTTGCCGCGACAGCGCAAATCCTGCCCTCCGGTGTGCTTCCACCTTCCGATGTTGCTTTTGTGAGCATAGGGCACGCCGACCGCGCGGCGGTTCACCCTCACATCGGCTTGGTGAGTGAGGTGAAACACGAATTCGTGGCAGTCTGTGATGAACCGGGGAGAGTTGATCGGTTTGAAATGGCCTGCCGAAAGGGGGGCTCCTGACGCGTCATGCACCGTGATCGATTTGATCCAATGCAGGGTGTTTTGGAGCATGAGCAATTCCCGGACCGCGAGAATGACTTCATGGGGCAGATAGGGATCGGCGGGGCTGGCGCCGATGTTGAGAAAGAGGGAACCGTCGGGCTTGAGAACCCGCTGGGCCGCGCGGACCCAGCGGACCGTCCATTCGAGGTATTCCGCTCGGGGCAGGTTGTCGGCATAGCGTGAGTAGTTAATGCCGAGGTTGTAGGGCGGGGAGGTTACGATGACATCGACCGAGGAGGGGGAAAGTTCCGCCATGCCGTCCAGACAATCACAGCATTTGAGAAAAATTTCCCCCACGCCCGCAAACTCAGTGCCTTCGGCATCCGTTGCAGCGACGGGTTTGGGAGGCTTGGGTTGGGAGCGGGGCATGAATGACGGGGAGGCAGATTTCCTGAGGCGTTTATCGGCATGGATGAGAGGGGAATCAATCGGGATTTTTCACTGCGACTCCTTTCCTGTGGCGCTGAAGGCGTCCCGGGGACTCCCGGATGACAGCCAGACTTGATCCCCCTGCAAAAGCATAGAATACTTGAAGCCCTGCCATGCTGAAGCTCCGGCTCCGGTTTGGGTTCCCCCTTCCATGAGAAAAACCCGTGTTCTGCTCCAGAGCCTCCTGGCCAAGCTGTCCGCATTGTCTCCCACAAGGCGTCTGGATCCTCTGCCCTTGCGGAATGATCTGAGGAGTTACAACGGATCCAAATTCGCCAAGGACGCCCGGGCCGCGACCAATGTCGCGCTGTTGGCCTTTCCCCAGGGCATGGCTTTCGCCGCGATCGCCGAGTTGCCCATACTTTATGGGATCGTCACCGGAGCGGTCGCCTCCGTGATCGCACCTCTGTTCACGGGCTCGCGTCATACCATCCTTGGCCCCACCAATGCCACGGCTCTGATCATTGCCAGCCATTTTGCCGGCACCGCGGAACTCGGAAGCATCTCGGTGGTGCCGCTCCTGGTTCTGCTGGTCGGAGGGCTTCTCATTCTGGGAGCGGCGCTGCGGATTGCGGATCTCATTCAGTATGTCAGCCGCAGCGTCGTCGTGGGCTATCTCACGGGCGCTGCCGTGCTGATCATCGCCAATCAACTGCGACATGTCCTTGGAGTGACCTTGGAAGCGGGTCCTGACGGGCACGGGCCGCGCACGTTCATTTCGATTGTGCTGGCCACGATGCGTCAGGGCCAGAACCTGAACTGGCATGCCGTGGGATTGGCGGCGGTCGGAGGAGGCGCCTATTGGTTCATCCGCTGGCGTTTGCCTCGCCTTCCGGCTTTTGCCATCGCTCTGCTGGTCTGTTCACTGACCTACTACACTGGAGTGCATCTGGGCACCCTGCAGGTCGATACCTTTGCCGCCTTTCGCCTCACCGATCTCCGCTTTGGGTTGCCTCAGGTCTCCAGCAGAGGGATTTTTTACGATCTGAACACCCTCTTCGGACTGGCTCTTTCCGTCGCCTTTCTTTGTGCGTTGGAGAACTCCGTGATGTCCAAGTCCCTCGCAAGTCGGAGCGGGGATCGGCCGGATGTGAACCAGGACATGTTCGGGGTGGGAGTGGCCAATGTGGCGTCGGCCCTCGTCGGCGGCATGCCGGCCTCCGCTTCCTTGACCCGTTCGGCACTGAATTTTGAGAGTGGAGCGGTATCGCGCTTTTCCAGCATTCTTTCCGGTTTGCTGTGTGGCCTGGGACTGATGAGCCTGGGGCCTCTGATGATTTATGTGCCGAAATCCGGCCTGGCGGCCCTCATCATCTGCGTCGCGGTCTCGCTGGTGAACCGGCGTCAGCTCCGCATCGCCCTTCGGGCCACTCCTTCCGACGCCGCGGTGTTGCTGACGACTTTCGTCGGGGCGCTTCTCATGCCGCTGAATCTCGCCATTTTCCTGGGGGTGTCGGTTTCCATCATGCTCTATCTCCGGCAGGCGGCCCGTCCCCACTTGCGGGAATACGAATTTTCCGAACATGGGGAACTCCGCGAGACCGGGGAGGAAGGAGCCAGGCATCACCCGGCCATTTCCATCGTGCATGTGGAAGGGGAACTGTTCTTTGGCGCGGCGGAGTTGTTCCGCACCCAGATTCAGGCCACCTGTGCCGATCCCGACCTGCGCATCGTGATCCTTCGGCTCAAAAATGCCCGGCATCTGGATGCCACCAGTGTCATGGCCCTGGAGGAATTGATCCGGTTCCTCCGCTCCACCGACCGTCAGCTCATCATCAGCGGTGCCACCAAGGAGGTCTACCGGGTCCTCAAGAACTCCGGGATGGTGGAGGTGATCGGTCGGGAAAACATCTTCCTCAATTCCCCGCGCAGTCCCAACCTCTCCACGCGCAAGGCGCTCCTCCGGGCTCAGGAATGGCTTGGAACGGACGATGTGGAAGTCCGCATCTTTTTCGATCCGGGCAGGGAGACCTCGGGGGGCCATTAATTAGCCAAGTGGGCGGCAATGGGGAGGAGGTGGCCGGCCGCAAAAGTTGTCGGAGTCCTGCTCTGGCATTATCTTGCTGGAATGAATCCTCCAGCCCTGCCCCAAGCCGCTTCCCCATTGATTGTCACCACTGGCAACGAGATCGCCGGGCACACCATCACGGACTACCTGGGAGTGGCGAGAGGGATCATCGTGCGTTCGACAGGTTTGGGACGGGGGATTGTCGGAGGGTTGCGTTCTATTGGTGGCGGCAACATTCCCGAATATGCCTCGGTGTGCGAGGAGGCCCGGGAACAGTCCTATGCCCTTCTGGTGCGTCATGCCAGGCAGATGGGGGCCGATGCGGTGATTGCATTCCGCTATGACGCCACGGAGTTCATGCAGTCCTGCACGGAAGTTCTGGCCTATGGCACGGCCGTCAAATTGGCTCGTCTCTGAACCTCAGTCCTGAACCAGCCACCTTGTCTGCTTCGTCGGGGCCAGGGTTGGAGCGATGCCGCTTGGAAACCGAATCCACCAGCCATCGAAGCCAGTGTCGGCGAAGTCAGTATCGCGGCACGGAGGGATCGATCTCCCGTGACCAGGAATCAATGCCTCCGGCAATGCTCCAAGTCCGGATGTGGCCCAAGCGGCGGAAGTAGCCCGTGGCGTGCATCGACCGCACCCCGTGGTGGCAGTAGATCAACACCGGGCGTTCGGAATCCGGAGGCAGGACCTGCGGCGCCATTTCGGCAAACTTCGACAAGGGAACCAGTCGGGCTCCTTCCAGCCGACAGAAATCGTATTCATCCTGCTCCCGGCAGTCGATCAACAGCCAGGAGGGATCAGCAGGGGAGGAGAGAAGTCGCCGCGCCTCGGCGATGGAAATTTCCAGAGTGTCCGTGCTGGGATCGTCCATGGCCGGTGAGGTGACCGGTGGCATCACCGGACCACCATGATGGGGGTGCCGACTTCCACATTGCTGAAGAAGATTTCAGACATTCTTTCTGGCATCCGAACGCAGCCATGCGAGGCATTGAACCCTGGGAGATAGCCCGCGTGCATCCCGATGCCGTTGTGGAATCTCATGAAGTTTTGCATCCGGGCCCCCACGAAAGTGGTCCCGGGGGGCTGCTTGTCGACGGTGGTGTCGACATCCTTCTTAGCGATGGAACCATCGGGATACACGAAATCACCATAGAGGGTGGAGCGGTGATCGCGGTTTTTTTGAATGATCTTGTAATTCCCGGGAGGGGTCTCATGCCCCTTGGAACCGGTTGACACCAGGGAGACCCCCACCAAATGACCGGCTTTGTAAAAATAAGCGCGCTGTTGGGAGATCGAGATCGTGATGGAAGGGGCTCCAGCGATGCCATCACCCTCCCAATAGGAAACGGTGTCCTGCTTCATGACTCCACTGGTGCCGGTGGCCTCAGAACCATGTCCGAGCACGTTGCTGTTTTCCGGACGGACCCCGGGGAGATAAACGGTGCCCACGGCAGTGTTTTCAGGCCCACAACTGGAGAGAGCGAAAGAAACCACCGCAAGAAGACCGACAGTGCACAAAGAAGAAAACCCGGAGGATCGCATGAGAAAAACAAGACAAATTTGAGGGGAGGTGTCGGAATATAGTCAAGTTTTCCAAATTTTCCAACGAAACGGTCCGATCGGTAAGGTTTTTTGAAAAAACCTCTCCACGAAACGCCGCCCCCATCCCTCAAGAGTTGGTTCGGTAGAGAGTCCAAGCGGCCTTGGTCGGGACTTCCGGAAAAAGAGCATTGAACCTGAGCCGCACTGCGCGATACTGGGCGCCCTGTAAATCCCCACGCAATTCATGCCAACATACGAATACGAATGTGAGAAATGCGGACACCGCTTCGAGACGTTCCAGTCGATGAAGGATGATCCGATCAAGAAATGCCCGGAGAAGGGCTGCAAAGGCAAAGTGCGCCGCCTGCTCGGAACCGGAGCCGGCTTCATTTTCAAAGGATCGGGTTTTTACATCACCGATTACCGCAGCGAATCCTACAAGGCCGGCGCCAAAAAAGCGGAAGGAGCCTCCTCTGGAGGGGGAGATAGCAGCACTCCGTCCAAATCCGATTCGGGATCCGGCTCATCCGGCGGTTCAGGTTCCACCGGCGGTTCATCCGGTGGATCGTCCTCCTCGGGAAGTTCGGGCGGGAGTGGCACCGGAAGCGCCTCCTGACCAACCTGAAGCCCGGGGTTGAATCCCATGGCCTCCCGGTTTAGGGTGGGGATACCTCGATCGGCTTACTTTAAAGGAAAACATCAACATCGCATTTTGGTTTCATGAGACCTCATTTCACCGGCGGACGGGACCGCAAAAAAGCGGCTCCCGACGCGCCCTCCCCGCCCAAAGCTGCCGTCCCTCCTCGCCGTGCTGGCGCGGGACCAGGCCGTCCGGTGGGACCGCCCCGGTATCAATACAAGGAAGGGTTTCCCATCGGGACTGTTCTCCTTGCTGTGATAGCCGCGCTGTTGGGGATTTTTGCCATCATGCTCTTTCTGCCCAAGGATCTTAGCCATATCCAGGGCTATGGAGCGATGACCGAACCGTTCAAAAGGAATCTCTACATGGAAGCCCTGCCCGCGCTCCTCCAGCAGGAAGCCGGCAAGTCCTTCACGGAGGCCGAAATCAATGGCTATTTGAAGGAACGGGTGCAGGGAGCGCAGCGTGGCAGTTTCGATTCCATGGTCAAATTCAGGGGGGTGTATGTCGACATCGAGCCCGGTGAAGTGGAAATCTTTCTGGAGCGCTCCGTGTTTGGATTCCGCCACACCATGAGCATCCGGATGGTCAAGTCCCGCTATATGGATCAACTGATTTGGGAATCCGCAGGCGGTTCCGTAGGCAAATTTTCCCTCAGCACCCAACAGTTCGGACCGGTGGTTACCGCCTTCAAGCGTCTCGGAGTGGCTTGTGACGAGGAAATCCGTATTCTCACGGGGATGCGGGATGTTCTGGTGGAGAAGGACAAAATCACCCTCGTGCCCTGATCTCTGTGCCTCCAAGGGCGGGAAAATCTCCCGGACAAATCCCGTTGCAAGAGGGGAAGGCCTGTTCGATGGATGATGACTTATCGTCCGATGGATCCCGATGCCTCCTCCCAAACCCCTCCGTCTCTGGAAGATCCCGGGGCCTCTGTGCCGGGGAGTCCCATTCCCGGATTGACCGCAACGCCTGCCTCCGCAGAATCGGTCCTGACGCCTCCTCAGACCCCGGTCCCTGAATCCGTGCCGGTCTTGGCACCACCGCGCATTGCGCTCGCGGTGCATGACTTGTCGAAGCGGTTCGCGGCGAACCGGGTCTTGGATGGATTGAGCTTCTCGGTGGGCGAGGGGGAAATCTACGGGTTTTTGGGAAAAAATGGCGCGGGAAAAACCACCACGATCCGAACCTTGATGGGGATCATCCGGCCGGACGGTGGGCACATTGAATTGTTGGGGCGCCGGATCCGCCGACCGGGCATCGCGCAAAAGAGACTCATCGGCTATGTCTCCCAGGATCAGCATTTCTATCCATGGATGACCTGCCTCGATCTGGGCAAATTTGCCTCGGGCTTTTACCCCACGTGGGATCATCAGGAATTTTCCCGGCTCCTGGCCCTGCTGGACCTGCCGCCCTTGCGACGATTTTCCCAACTCTCCGGGGGGATGAAATTGAAGCTGGCGCTGGCCATGGCGCTGGCCTATCGCCCCCCTCTGCTCATCCTCGACGAACCCACCGCCGGGCTGGATCCCGTTGCGCGGCGCGAGTTTCTCGACCTCATCGAGAGCCAGGCCCGCAACTACGGGCGAACGACCTTTTTCTCGACTCACCGAATCGATGAAGTGGAACGTCTCGCGGACCGGGTCGGGATCATCCACCACGGCCGGATGTTTTATGAGGGCACGGTCCCGTCACTCAAAGAAAGTGTCCGCAAGGTGGTCGTCAGCAAAACACCCGCCACGCCATTGATTCCCGCGGGAACTGTTTTTCCCCAACCGCCGGCCGGCATGGAAACATCGTTGGCACCGTTGCCTGGGCTTTTCAATCCACCGCCTGCACCGGAGGCTCCTACCGTCATCGGTGAACCCTACCGCCTTCTGAGGGAAGAGCACTATGGGGACGACTGGATCCGTTATTTCTGGGCTCCCCCGGAGGCATGGGAGCAGCCGCCATTCCCGAGCGGGAGCCGCATTCTCGAAATCGATTTGGAGGAGATCGTGCTCGCCTTCGTCGGATCCCACCGGGTGGACCTGTGAATCCCGTTCTTGGAAGGAATGAGAGCCACCACCACTTTGATCCGGAAGGAACTGCGCCAGCATTGGGGGGCGTTTCTTCTTCTCGCGCTGTTTTTCTTGTTGCTCTACGGATTCGCTGCTTTCAATGCTTGGATAGCTTCTGGAGTCGCCGGATCCTTTGCCGCCGCAGCCGGCTATTTCCGTTTTTGCATTCTCTTGTCGGCGCTGTTCATCAGCGGACGGCTGGTCGTGACGGAATACCGGGAACGGACTCAGCTATTTCTGGAGGCCCTGCCTCTGGCAAGGGTTCACATGCTGCTGGTGAAATACCTCCTTGGTCTGGTGTTTCTCTTCGGCCTGGCGGGCGCGGTGACCGCTGTGGCCGCCGTTCTGGGGCGCAGTCATGAGGTCTACACCTACCGTTTTGCAGGTATCCTCACCCTCACCCTGTTTGCCGTCTGCTTTTTTTGGCATGGATTCTTTTTTCTGACCGGACTCACCGGGCGCTATCGCATCGCCATCTGGGTGGCCCTGATCATCGTGCTGCCGTATCTGCAAAAAAACTCGGAGTGGGATGTCATGGCATTCGGACCCTTCCGTCTTTTGGGCGACCGGTTTGGGTATGAGCGGGAACTGTATCCGGTGGTGCCACTGCAGGAATGTTTCGCGTTCGGCGCGGGCTTCATGATGCTGGCACTCTCGTTGGGCATGATCAACGAAGGCAGTGTCGCCGGCATGATGGGAGAGAAGATGTCGATCCGGGAGAAGGTGCTCTTCACCGCCCTGCTGCTTGGCATCTTCATGGCCAGCCAGTCCCTGGAGGTCCGCAAACCCCCTCTGCCCTATGAACCGCCGGGAGCGATCGTCGAGAAGGCCGGCCCCGTCACCGTGCGCGCCACCGGAGAGCCCGCCCGGGCGAAAGCTCTGGCTACCCGCGTGGCGGTGGAATTGGGTGCCCTGGCGGAAGCGCTCGGACTCAGGGAAGCCCCTCCGGTGTTCCTCCATCCCCGGGCGGATTTTGCCCGCTGGCAGTTCGAACGCGGCATTTTGGTGAACACCACCGGCGTGCTCGCCCAGGGGAACTACGAAGGCGCTGATTTTCCCGAGGAGCGCTTTGTCGCCTGGATCATTGGGGAATGGCTCGACACCCTGCCCGGGGAGCGGGCACAGGTGGAGGAGAAACGCTGGCCCCGCTCCGGAGCCGGGTGGTATTGGGTGCGCCGGGAAAGGAGCGGACCTCCCGCGGAAGAGCGGGACCTGATGCTGCGGGCGCTGCTTGCGACCGAGGGCCGCCCCGTGACGGAGACTGACTTGCGAGACTGGTTTCTCACCTCCGAACGTCTCGGTGAGGATGTCGCGGAGGGGCTTGCCTGGTCGGGATTGAAGACCCTGGCTCTTGAAAAAGGGCCCGCGGCGGTGACCGATCTGCTCCGGCAACTTTATGTCGTGGATCTTCCCCACAATATTCTGGCCATCGTGCGCGACCGCGGCAATGTGCCCGCGAAGGTGCTTCCGGCGCTGACGGGCAAAAGCCAGGACACATTCCTCACCGCATGGAATGCCACGCTTGAGACGGCGCGTCCCGCGCTTTCGACCGCGCTCGCCGCCTTGCCCCGGCTCGGTCTTGATCTGGAATTTGTCCCCGAAGGCGAGGACACGGTGGCGGTGCGCTACCGGGCCACCATCACGCCACCGCCGACCGAGACTTTGACCTGGAGGCTTCGGTGGAGCATGCTGCGTCCGTTCGATCAAATGGTGGCGGAACGCGATTTGGATGATATTTGGCACACCAGTGCCCCGGGGGAGAGCGGACAGTGGAGGGATCTTCCGGACCGGTTTCCAGCCGATGGCCGGATTTTTGCCACGTTGACCCTCGAATGCCCCGAACTGGGAGGCGCCGTGAGTTCCGGCAGCCAACGACTCCCCGTCAAGCCCCCGGCCCCGTGACATGATTGCCTTGCTGCGAAACGAATGGAAAGCCCAACAGCCCTTTTTCTGGCTGTCGGTCTTCGTCGGTCTGTTCGGTCTCAAGAGCCTGTTCGACCTCGACAGCATGGGCGGCTCGGTGGCCACGACCTTCAATGCCTGGGTTCGGGGCGGGGTGGATTTCATGGGCCATCTGCAGTGGTTCCTAATTCCCTTTACCCTCGGTCTGACCCTCCTGCCCCGAGAGCGTGACGAAGGCACCATCGAGTTTCTCGATGCATTGCCGTGCTCGCGGACCCAGGTGTTCGCCGCCAAGTTGATCATGGCTATTCTGGCCATCGCGCCGATCACCATCATCGGAAATGGTTGCCACTGGGTGGGGCATTGGGCCAATGCCGACTCATTTGACCGCAGCTGGCATGTTCCCACCATGGCCAAGGCCATGTTGCTCGAATGGTTCACCTTGGTTGTATCGCTCTGCCTGGGGATGGGGCTTTCCTTCTTCCGGCGTTTTGCCTGGCTGGTTCTGGGGCTTCTGTTCAGCATCTGGATGGCATTGAATGCGGCCGGTCTGCGCGGGGTGGAGCGGTTTCACTTGCTCAGCACGTTTGATTATCGATTCCGGAATTTTGATCTGGTGGTGCCATGGGAGAATCTGCAGGCTCTCTATTCCTTGGCCGGGGTTTCTCTTGTGGTGGCCTATGTTTGGTTCCTTTGCGACGGGGACACCTTTCAGCGTTGGGGGCGGGCCTTCCGGGAATGGAGATTCCGGGGATGTGCGATCGGTTTTGGTATGGTTGGAATGGGACTGGTATGGATCGTGATTTTTATTACCTACTCGGTGCAGAACGGCGAAGAATTATCGGAGGTGGCCGCAGACCAGAACGCCCCGGAAGTCCGGGAGGTCGTGAGCGATCCCCGCGCGGTGAAACGCGAAGCCGGCGGCTACATCTTTCTTTACAGCGGAGAAAATGAAGCCATCGCGGAAGGTCTCATCGCTCTGGCTCCGCGGGTGCATGACACCGTGGCCGGATTCTTCGGTCGTGAACCGGTGTCGGGATTGGTCGCCGATCTCGAGAGCACGACCCGGCACAATGTCGCCGCGACCGCCAACTGGAAGCGCGTCAATCTCAATCTCGCCTACTCAAAGGATCCGGACGAATTGGCGGCGGTGCTGGGGCACGAAACCACCCACGTTTACATTGACCTGACCGGTGGCGACCGCATCAAGGACCGTTTCGCCGCGACCCGCTGGTTCCATGAAGGACTTGCCAGCTATGTGGAATACCGGTTTTTCCGCCCGCTCGCCAGAATCGCCGAACAGCACAAAATCGCCGCCTACGCCTCGGAGCGGCAATCGGTCGCGCTGGAGGAAATCATGAACACGGGATACTGGGCCGCCCGTTATGACGCGAATCTCGTCTACCCGCTCGGCCATGTCTTCAGCGAAGCCCTGGTGCAAGTCGGCGGGGATGAGGCACCCCGCAAGGTCGTCGCCGCCCTTGGCAATGAGTCGAGGTCTAGCCGTCTCGCGGCTTATGACTGGTGGAGGGAAGCGTGCCAGGAGGCCGGGATTGATTTCAGCGCGGTCGCATCGGCCTATTATGGCCTGCTCAAACAGTATGCCACGATCGATTACAAGGCCTTTGTGGACAGCATTCCCCGGCTTTCAGCCCGCGTCAAAAAAACCCAGGCCACCATCATTCTGGAGCCGGTCATCGTAGGCACCTTGCCCCCCAAGTCCAAGCTCATCTGCCAGGTCCGCAGTCAGGAGGACGACTCCGCTTCTGAGATCCAGTATCTCTCTCTCTCCCCGAAAGGCGATTTCGTGATCCCGCGCAACAAGCTCACGGGACGTCGTTTTTCCTACCAAATGGGACTCATGATGAAAGAAACCGCGCTGCCTCTCTTTGAGCCGTGGCGCGAAGCCCAGTTTTAAGGCGCGGATCCGGCGGCACGCAGCGGATCTGCCTGTAAAAGGCGCCCTCTGGCAGGAGGGAAGATCCCCAGTCACGGCTCCTTTCCCAGGATTTCGGCAAACTCCGCCGTGTCTCCCTGCCACGTGAGGGCTTGCGCCTTGGCCTCAGGGTGCGCTCCCCGGAAGTAGAGAGTCCCAGACGGCGGCGGGCCTCCCTGGATCACCACCCGGCGCTGCAATTGTTTGCCATCGGCGGTGGGAGTCAGGTGGTCTGCAATCTGCCACGTCCGCCACTGGTAAAGCAGCGTCGGTAGTCCCGCCGGATCAAGCCGGAATCCTTGGAAGTTCCACTCTGAGGGGGAAGCGTCTTCCGCTCCGGGGAGCGCCGGTTCATCAGGCCACGCACCGTCCGGCGAGGCCAAAACGGCCATCGGAGCCCGGGCAGGAAACCGCTGGAAGGCTTCTCCCAAGGCCTCTGCCGGCGTGCAGAAGCGGTCGTCCCAAGTGGACATGGCATCCAGAAAGCGTCCTTGCCAAGTCAGCCGCCACCGGCAATTGCGTGAATCGAAGGCTGCATGGCGTCCCTCTGGAAAACCGATCGCGATGGCCTCGGCACCGACACCCTCCAAGAAGGTCCGGAACACGATGGGACGTCCCTGGATGGTTGGCTTCAGTTCGAAATCCTCGCCCCGCAGGAGACCGTCGGGCAGGCGTTGGTCTTCCAACTCTTTGAGGTAGGTCCAGATCTGTTCGATTTCCTGGTCGGCTTTATTCCTTCCCGCGAAGAGCGGAGGCATCAGGGTTCCGGGTTGGGCGGCCTGGGGATCCAAGAGCAGTTCTTTGAAATACTCCGGCCGGAGGCGTTCCACCGTATGGGACAAATCGATCACGGGAGGACCGAGCGATTTCCGCCCCTTCAACCCATGGCAGTTGACGCAGCCAAGTCCTCCTTCGCTCACTCCCAACAGGGTCCGGCCGAAGGGGCTGCGCTGGTATTTCGGGAGACCGGAGACATCGATTGCCATTGGCGGCACCCGCACATCGGCCTCGGTGAAATCGGCGAGGAGCGGAGTGACATGGGATTTCGCGAAGCGCGGCATCCGGGTGGAGACATAGGGCCGGACTCTCGCGCCTTGCCCGGTGACGACGCGCTCCATCCAATGGGGAGTCAGTTTGCGGCCGACCAGATCCAGCGCGGGTGGGATGTTTCCCCACCGACCCAGCGAAAGGGCTCCCACGTCATTGGTCCCGAAATAAGCCTCGCGGGAATACTCCGGACCTCCTTTCCCGCCCCGCTCATGGCAGGCGTAGCAGTTCAGCGCGGTCATGGCATAGTCGATGCGTCCCGGCTGGTCGGAGAATGGGCTGGTGTCGTGGGGGGATCGGAGGTCGGCGAGAGCCAGCTGGATTGCCCGGATCTGCACTTCGTCGAGGAAAAAGGAGGGCACGGTCCCGCCGAGCGGACGTTCAGACAGACACCCGGTGCGTTCTTTCGCGCTGAGCTGGGCCAGGGGCCGGGCTTTGGAAGGGAGAGCGACCCGGCCGGGAGGAGGGGTGTGACAGGCCGCGCAGTTCTTGGCTTGGAAGACCGCCCAGCCGCGTTCTATCAGGCTGGGATCGATCTGGAACGGCTCGTCTGCCGGGAGGGCCGGCTGACCGGGGGCGATGGGCACCGGTGCGGTCGCTTCCCCGCCCAGAGCCTTCTGGAGTTCCGGAGGGAGCGTCGTCGGGGGAGCCGATTGCAGGTAGGCGGCAATATGGTCCGCCTCCGCCCGACTCAGCGGGGTGGCGGGCATGCGGCCAGCCGGCCGATGGGCGAGGGGATCGAGCAGAAAGCGGACGAGTTCCTCGCGGGGATATTTTTCGGCAAGCTGCAGAGGCACGCTGGGCAGACCGACGAGATCAATCTCGACCCCTTCGGGCAGGTCGGGGGGGCGATAGCCGATTTCCGGTGCATGGCAGGCGACACAGCCAAGTCGATGGTAGAGGCGACGTCCTTCATCGACAGAAACCTTGGGGGCGGGGACCGCGGCATCCCCCGAGAGCGGCAGCGCCTCTGCGGGAGGGGGCTCCCGCAGGCTGGCCAGGAAATGCGTCAGCGCCTGGATGTCGTCGAGATCCCGGTCGGGCCCGGCGAAGAGGCTGGGCATGAGGGTGTCCTGTTTCACGAAGCGGGGATTGCGCACCATCAGTTCGAGATCGAGCGGTCGGAGCCGCGCCCCCGCGCCGCGGAGGTCGGTCCCGATATGACCGGTGAGCAGGGCGGCCCGCGTGGCGGGAGGCGCATGGCAGGAGACGCAATTCAACTCACTGAGCAGCAGATATCCGCCCTGGGTGAGATAGCCCGGATCATCGTCCCCGGAGTAAAACCGCTCGAATCCGATGACCAAGGGGTGATTGACCGGTTGGGCATGGGCGGGGTGGGACCGGGCCGTTGGCGTGGTCGCGCTGAGGACCATCAGGACGGCGAGAGCGAGGAGGCAGGCTGGACGGGGACGGAAAAGGGGAAGGCGCATGGAAAAACGCTGAACAATCCTACCAACCTGACCGGTGGCTTGGGTCGAGTCAAGTCCTCCGGCTGGGGAGCGCGGCGGCTTTCGCCAGCGGGGACGCCGTTTTCCGCCTTGCAACGGGGCCGGCTCCGTGGCAGATACGGGCTCATGACAGAGGAAAAGACATTCTTTCAGGATCGGGTCGCCGTCGTCACCGGGGCCGGACGTGGCATTGGCAAAGAAATCGCCCGGCAACTCGTCCACGCGGGCGCCAAGGTCGCGGTGGTGAGCCGCACGGAGGCGAACTCCGCCGCCGCGGCGGAAGAACTCAGCGCCGAAGGTCCGGGGACCGCCCGAGGGTATGCGGTGGACATTTCCAACCATGACGCCGTGGTCGCCATGGGCAAACAGATCGGAGAGGATTTGGGGCCTGTCAGCATTTTGGTCAACAATGCCGGGGTGACCCGCGACGGATTGGCGCTGCGCATGAGCGAGGAGGACTGGAATGTCGTCCTCGATACCAATCTGAAGGGAGCCTTCAACGCCATCAAAGCCTTCCAGCGCACGCTCCTCAAGCAGCCCAACGCCCGCATCATCAATATCAGTTCTGTGATCGGACTGATGGGAAATGCCGGCCAAGCCAATTACGCCGCCAGCAAGGCGGGATTGATCGGTCTCACCAAATCACTGGCGAAGGAATTCGCCGGACGGGGAGTCTGTGTCAACGCCGTCGCCCCCGGCTTCATTGTCACCGACATGACCAACGAGCTCAACGAACAGCAGCAGGAGGCGATCAAGAAGCAGATCCCGCTGGGAACCCTGGGCCAGGTCGATGACATTTCCGCGGCGGTGATGTATCTCGCCGGTCCCGGCGGACGCTATGTCACCGGCCAGGTTCTGGTGGTGGATGGCGGCATGGTCATGTGAGGCATCCGCGCCATGTCCGAACGTCACCTGCTCGAAACCACGGATTTCTTTCCCGAAGCCACCGACTGGATTGCCGCCCGGATCATTTCCGGGCAGTCTGATTTTCCGGATCGTCCGTTCCGGCTCAGCCTCAGCGGAGGCAGCACCCCGGCGAGGATTTATGCCTCGCTGGCGCGGTACCCCGGGATTGATTGGCAGCGGGTTCTCATCACCTTTGGGGATGAACGCTGTGTGCCCCCGGAGGCTCCGGAAAGCAACTATCGCATGGCACGCGAATCTCTTCTGGACCCGGCCGCCGTGCCCGAAAACCACGTGGTGCGGTTGGAGGGAGAATTGCCCCCGACCGAGGCCGCCCACCGGGCCGAGGAATCCCTGCGTGCATGGGCAGGCGGAGAAACCGGACCCTTCCGGCACGATCTGGTGTTGCTTGGGATGGGGGAGGACGGCCACACGGCTTCCTTGTTTCCGGGCACTGCCGCGTTGCAGGAGCAGAATCGCTGGGTCATCGAAAATCACGTTCCGCAACTGGAGGCCTGGCGGATCACGCTGACCTTCCCGGTGCTCAATGCCTCGCGCGTCGTGGCCTTTCTGGTCAATGGATCCGCGAAACGCCCGGTGGTTGAAGAAGTGTGGCGAGGGGAGGGCCATCATCCGTCTTCCGGCGTGCAACCTTCTCAAGGCGAGTTATGGTGGATTCTGGGGAGTTGACCGGAATCACGCCGGTCTGCCGGTGCCGCCATGTGCAATCTCTACGACATCGCTCCGCTGCCGCGACGGATTCGCGCTGCGCGCACGGAGGAGCGCCTCCGGGAGACCCTGGACGGTCTGCCCCACCTTCACAATCTGCGCAGGACCGAACCCGGTCTGGTGATCCGCTGGGCCGCCGATGGCTGGGATCCTGTGTTGATGCGTTGGGGCTTCCAGCGCGACTTTAATGCCGCGATCAACAATGCGCGTTCCGACAAGCTCGAGGGACCCATGTGGCGGGAGGCATTCCGCAAGAGGCGTTGTGTCATCCCGGTGGCGGCTTATTATGAATGGACCGGCCCGGAGGGGCACAAAGAAACCCACGCGATGCGTCGCAAAGACGGGGCGTGGCTCTGGGCCGCCGGGGTCTGGGAGCCGGGTAATGGCGGCGGTCCCGCCTACTCCATGATCACCACCGATGCCGCCGCCTGGTCTCGCCCGATTCATGACCGGATGCCCGCTTTCTTGCATGAGGAAGAAATCGATGCCTGGTTGCAGGAGGATTCACCTCTGGAGCGGATCCGCTCCTGGGAAGAGGGCCTGGAAACCTTTCCCTGCGAGAATCCCCTGAAGACCAAGACAAGGCAGGCTCCGGTGCCGGTTCCGATCCAAGGGATGCTCTTCTGAGGCAGGGCTTGGTTCGGTCATTTGATGTCATGAAGAAAACATCGCCAGAAAATGTCACGGAAGCAGCAGGCCTGTCCGGGGAAGTGCGGGTGTTGCCCTCGGCCGATGAGTCTTCGGGCGGATCCGCTCGTGTTGGGACGCTGGTGGGGGTTCTGGTCCTGTTCCCGGTGCTCTATGTGGGGGGCCTTCCGGTGGTCATTGTGGCCTTGGAGGAAAAGAATCTGCTGCCCGATAGGGGGCCGGTTTTTGGTTTTTTAAGCGCGATGGTGAAACCGCTGGTGTGGCTCCACGATCACTTCACACTTTTTCGGGATTACATCGATTGGTTGTCAAAACTCTTCTGACGTTTCCGGAGGAGCCACTCCCGACGGGATGATGCCACTTGAAGCCCGTTTCAGGCGGCATTAGCGTTCCTCATCACATCATGCCCCTCAATGATCCATCACGCCGCCGGTTTCTTCGTGGTCTCGGAGCCCTGATCGCGCTGCCGACTTTTGAGCGCACGCTCGCGGAGTCGGCCAAAGCCGCCGCCGCCAGCGGTGCCGTCACCGGCGGTTCTCCTCTCCGGCTGGCTTTCATCTACACGCCGAACGGCGCGATCATGAATCATTGGACCCCTCAGGGCACCGGAAGTGATTTCACCCTTCCTGAAATACTGTCGCCTCTCGGGAAGGTGAAGTCCCGGATCCAGGTCATCTCCGGCCTGAAACACGACAAAGGCAAGGCCAACGGCGACGGAGGAGGGGATCATGCCCGTGCTGTGGCCAGTTTCCTGACCGCCACCCAAGCCCGCAAGACCGCTGGAAATGACATCCGGCTCGGCATTTCCATCGACCAGTTGGCCGCTTCCCAGTTGGGGGTCGAAACCCCGCTCCCTTCCCTGGAATTGGGGTGCGACCAGGCGGTCAAAGCCGGCAACTGCGACTCCGGTTACAGCTGTGCCTATCAGTTCAATTTCTCCTGGAAGAACGAAACGATGCCCCTTCCTCCGGAGCATGACCCCCGGTTGGTTTTTGAAAAACTCTTTGGCTCGGTCTCGGAGAGTCCGGCTCACCGTCAACGCCGGCTCGCCCAGCGGCGCAGCGTGCTTGATTTTGTCCTGGAGGATGCCAATGCCCTCCAGTCCTCCCTCGGTTACCACGACCAACAAAAGCTGGAAGAGTATCTCACCGGGGTCCGTGAGGCCGAAGCGAAAATCCAACGGAGCGAGAAATTCAGTGCCACTTTCGACGGAGGGCGTCGTCCGGAGGGGGTTCCGAGCGACTATACCGAGCACATCCGCCTCATGTATGACATGATGGTGCTTGCCTTCCAGAGCGACAGCACCCGCGTCGCCACGTTCCTCGTCGCCCACGACGGGAGCAACCGAACCTTTCCCCATCTGGGGGTGCCGGACAATCACCACGGAATCAGCCATCATCGGAAAGATCCCGAAAAACTGGCCAAACTCGTCAAGGTCGGCAAATTCTACACCGAACAGTTTGCTTACTTTGTCGGGAAGATGGCCGCCACGCTTGAGGCCGACGGGAGTTCCCTGCTTGATCACAGCGCGCTCGTGTTCGGCGGCGGCATGAGCGATCCCGACGCCCACAGCCATGAGGATCTGCCCATCATCCTTGCCGGTGGCGGCAATGGCACGCTGCATCCGGGACGGCATGTCGTGACCAACCAACCGGTGCCGATGGCCAATCTGTATCTGTCCCTGTTGGACCGGGCCGGGGTCAAGGCGGAACGGTTTGGGGACAGCACCGGGCGGTTCGAGCAGATTTGACGGCACCGTGACTTTCAGCCAACGGAGCGCGGAGTTTGCCACTGGGCGCGGAAACTGCGGGGGGTGTCGCCTTTGCTGCGCCGGAACAGCCGGTTGAAATGCGAGAGATTGCCGAAGCCGGCTTCGAGAGCGATTTCCCCGATCCCCAGACGGGATTCGACCAGGAGCTTGCAGGCCTCGGAAATGCGCAACTCGTTCAGGTAGGCGACGAAGGTCTTTCCAGTGTGCCGTTTGAACAGACGGGAGAAGGTCTTTGGCGTCAGACCGGCGATAGAGGCGGCCTTGTCCAGTTCCAGTCCCTCTCCAAGATGACTCCGGATGTGTTGGATGACCCGGTCCATCCGGTCCACCGCGGTGTCGTCCAGCACCGGACGATAGGCCGGGCTGGCCAGCGGGGTGCGCTCCTGGCTGCGGGCAAACAATCCCAGGAGGCGGAGGAGCTGGGCAAAACGCTCCAGATCGTCCATCCCGGTCATCTCCAGCATCAGGGTTTCGGCCTGTTTCCGGGTTTCCCCGTGAAATTCGAACCCCCGGGAGGCTTCCTCAAGGAACCGGCGCACCGGGGTCATTTCCTGTTTGTTGAGGAACTCCTCCCCGAGACTGGCACGGGAAAACTGAATGACCGCGAGAGCGGGGGAATCTCCGTTCCCCCCCGGCGGCTGAGGCGACTGCAGCGCATGGGGAATGTTGGGGCCATTCATGATGAGGGTCCCGCGGCCGAGCCGTCCGATGCGATCACCGGAAAGGTAGTTCCCGGCGTGGTTCCTCAGCGAAAGCAGAATGTCATATTCCGGATGGTAGTGATAGACCGGCCAGAGTTCCCGGTCGATTTTGAAGACGAAGGCCCTGCGTTCACCGGTGGGAATGGGTTCAAATTGGGGCCTCGCCATGCCTGATTTTAATGCAAAATTGCCCTGTATGGCGCAAAAAAGGTGTCATTTTTGGTAAAATTGCACCAGTATTTGTCCAGAATCAGGTAGAGCCCGGCCACCGCCGTGGTAGGTTGGAATCGCGTGTTCATCCAGGCTTTTGACGCGTCACCTGTGTTACCCTTCCTTGGCTCCCATGAACTCCCGCAACCGGTCGCTCTTTGTTCGCTGTCTTTCCGTGTTGCCGCTGCTTGGCGGGTGGGTGCGGGCCCAGGAAACGCCGGCGTTCACTGGGGAACAGCTCGAGTTTTTCGAAAAGCGCATCCGTCCGGTGCTGGTCGAGAAATGTCACCGTTGCCACAGCGCCGGCGCGGAAAAACTGAAAGGCGGACTGTATCTCGACTCCCGTGACGGCGTGCTCCTCGGGGGAGAACTTGGCGCTGCGGTCGATCCAGATCATCCGGGGCAAAGTCTCCTGCTGGAGTCCCTGCATTACGGCAATCCCGACCTCCAGATGCCACCGAAAGGCAAACTCGAGGCAGCCGTGATTGCCGATTTCGAGAAGTGGGTCGCCGACGGGTTGCCCTGGCCGACCGAAGCCGGTCCTGCGGGGGCAAAACAGGAAAAAGATTTTGCCGTGGAGTTGCAGAAGCGTCGCTCGGAACAGTGGAGCTGGCAGCCGATCAAAAATTTCGCCCCTCCGGCAGTCAAGGCGGACGCCTGGCCGGAGAACGACATCGACCGTTTCATTCTCGCGAAACTGGAGGCCAACGGACTGCTTCCCGCTGAGGATGCGCCACCCGAATCCTGGTTGCGACGGGCTCATTTCGACCTCACCGGACTACCGCCCTCTCCCCAGGAAGTGGAGGCCTTCCTCGCCGATGCCAAAGCCGATCCTGCCGCCGCTCGCCGGGCCGTGGCCGACCGGTTGCTGGCCTCGCCTCATTTCGGAGAGCGCTGGGCCCGGCACTGGATGGATCTGGCCCGGTTTGCCGAAACCTGCGGGCATGAGTTTGACTATCCCATTCCCGAGGCCTGGCGTTATCGGGACTATCTGATCCGAGCCTGCAATGAAGACCTGCCCTACGATCGCTTCGTCACCGAGCACCTTGCCGGAGACCTGCTGCCGGACCCGAGGCGGCCTCTGGGACCCGGCACGAACGATTCCCTGCTCGCCACCGGCTTTTGGTTCCTGCATGAAGCCGTCCACGCTCCCACGGATGTCCGTCAGGACGAAGCCGACCGGATCGACAATCAACTCGACGTGTTTGGCAAAACCTTCCTCGGATTGGGACTCGGCTGTGCGCGCTGTCACGATCACAAATTCGACCCCATTTCGGCGGCCGATTATTACGCGCTGTATGGCTATCTGCAAAGTGTGCGGCGCCAGGAGGCTCCTCTCGACCCGGGAGGGACCGTGGCTGCCGCCGCGGCCAAGGCCCACGCCATCCTGGCCCAAGGGGATGCCCTTCTGCCGGGGGCGTTCGGACCCAAGGCCGCCAATTCCGGCCGCCAATTCGCCTCTTTCCTGCTCGCGGCCCGGGAGGTGCTCACCCAACCGGCCCCTGCCGCCACTCCGGCGGGCGATCAGGAGCCTATTGTCTTCGCGGATTTTGAAGACGGCTATGGCGGATGGAAGGCGGAGGGCAAAGCCTTTGGGAAACAACCCGCCGAAGGGGCCTTCGCCCGTCAGCAGACGGTATCCGGATACCTCGGCAAGCGGCTCGTCAACAGCTACAACGGCAATGACAATCTCGTGGGGCGTCTCCGATCTCCGGAGTTCACGATCTCCCGTCGTCATCTGAGTTTCCTGATCGGTGGGGGAAATTATGCCGGTGAAACCTGCATCAACCTGGTGGTGGACAACCATGCGGTGTTCACGGCGACCGGTCAGAATGCCGAGGCTCTGACTCCCGTTTCCTGGGATGTCTCGGCTTACCTGGGAAAGAAGGCGGTCCTCGAAGTGGTGGACCAGCGGAAAGGCGGGTGGGGGCATGTCAACGTCGATCATGTGGTCTTCTCCGATCGTCCTGGCTCAGCGTCCCTGCAGGGGCCGCCAAAGCCAGATCCAGCTTTGATCCGGAGTGTCGCCGCAGCCCGGGGGCTCCCTCCGGAATCGCTTGCCCGTTGGGTTGAAACCTTGCTGGACCCTGCGTTGGGGAAGGATCCCGGCAGCGTCTGGCATGCCTGGGTCAAAACCGCGGAGGATGCCGCGTCCAGAGGCCGGATGGCCCAGCAACTCGCCCAGCGCCAGCAACAGCATGAAGAAGCCCGTGCCGGAATGACCCGTTTGGCATCTTTCGAGAACGGGAAACCAGCGGGGTGGACCTCCACCGGTGAGGCCTTTGCGCAGGGCCCCCTGGTGACGACAGGATGGGCCGGTGGCACCTCGGGCGGCCTGCTGGCCCCCGGTGGAACCTGGTCGGGAGGGCGGAATGGTTCGAAATTTCAGGGAGTGCTCTATTCCCCGACCTTCGAACTCACGGCACCCTTTCTGCACCTCCGGCTGAGATCCCGCAATGTGGAGGTCCGTCTCGTCATCGATGGCCATTACATGAACCATTTCAGCCAACTGCTGCTGGGGGGCACCCTGATCAAAAAAGACCGCACCGACACCCAGGGCAAGTTCACCTGGCTGACCATGTCAGGAAACCTCGACAAGTATGTCGGCCACCGGGTCTGGCTGGAAATCAGTGACCTTGGCGAGGGGGAAGTGACGCTCGATGAGGTGCTGATGTCCGGCTCCGCACTGCCTCCGGAAGGAGGAGGCGCCTTCACCCGGAAGGTTCTCTCCGCCGCTTCGGGGGGCGGAACCGAAGCGCTCGCCGAAGCCTACGGCAAGCTCTGGGAGCAGGCCTGCGCCGGGCTCGCCGACGGAAAGGTGGATGAGGCCGGGAGTGAACTTCTCAACGCGGTGTGGCAGGCGGGGCTGTGGCCGGAAGCGTCGTCCGCGCTGCAGGCCCTGGCCCAAGACGCGGCGGCACTCGACGCGTCGGTCCCTGCTCCCCAGTACGCGACGGCTCTGCTGGAGGGCAATCCGGAGAATGAACCGATCCATCTCCGGGGCAGTATTAAAAAGACCGGGGAGACGGTGCCCCGGAGGAATCTCACCGCGCTGGGCGCTGAGGCCGCCCCGGAAGAGCGGAGCGGACGTCTGGAACTTGCCCGCTCCCTGACCGCTCCGGACAATCCTCTCGTGGCCCGGGTTTTGGTCAACCGACTTTGGCACCACCTTTTTGGCCGGGGTCTGGTTCCCACGGTGGACGATTTTGGCGCCATGGGACTGCCCCCGAGTCATCCTGAACTGTTGGACTGGCTGGCGTGGCGGTTCCGGGAGCGCGGCTGGTCGGTCAAGACCGCCCTGCGGGAGATGGTGTTGAGCCGCACCTACCGCATGAGCACGGTTCCCAACGCGGGCAACGACCCGGCCCGACTCGCGGAGGTCGATCCCGACAATCTGCTGCGACACCGTGCTTCGGTGCGCCGACTCGAAGGGGAGGTCATTCGCGACGCCATGCTCGCCATTTCCGGCAGGCTTAAGCCAGACATCGGCGGGCCGAGTGTTCCGGTGAATCTGAGCGATTTCATGGACGGCCGGGGACGTCCGGGGCGCAGCGGGCCGGTCGACGGCGAGGGTCGGCGGAGTCTTTACACCGAAGTGAGGAGGAACTTTCTGCCACCCTTCCTGCTGGCCTTCGACACCCCGATTCCCTTCAATGCGATGGGGCGTCGGGCCGTTTCCAACGTGCCGGCCCAGAGTCTGGTGTTGCTGAATGACCCGCTGGTGCAGGATCTCGCCCGGTCTTGGGCGGCGCGCTCGGCCTCGCAACATCCCGACCACCCGGAAGCGCGGTTGAGGGCTCTCTTTCTCGAAGCCTTTGGCCGCCCCGCCCGCGATGAAGAGGTGGCACGGGCCCGGTCCTTCCTCGCGGCTTCCGGTGGTGACCAGGCGGCCACGGCCTGGGAGGATCTCTGTCACGCGTTGCTCAACAAAAAGGAATTCATCTTTCTCAACTGAATCCGTTTCCCTTCCCCTCGTCATGCACTGTCGAAATTTTCTGCCTCATCCCCTGAGCCGCCGTGAGATGCTGCTGCGGGCCGCCAACGGATTTGGCGCGTTCGCGTTCTCCTCGCTGCTCCAGGAGGAGCTGCGGGCCAATGCGCCGTCCGGCGCTCCTTTGACGCTGCGCCGGCCGGGGGAACCTCCCCTGGCACTGCGGCAGCCCCACTTTCCGGCCCGGGCCCGCAACATTATTTTCCTCTACATGGACGGGGGACCGTCCCAGGTGGATACCTTCGATCCGAAGCCGATGCTGGAGAAATACCACGGGCAGGATCCCCGGGAGGCCATCGGAAAGCTCGAGCCGACCCAGTTCGACAATGTGGGAAAGGTGCTCAAGTCACCCTGGGCTTTCAAACAATATGGGGAGAGCGGGCTTTGGGTGAGCGATCTCTTTCCTCACGTGGCCAAAATGGCCGACGAGTTGTGCCTGGTCCGCAGCATGACCTCCAAGTTCCCTGAGCACACCTTCGCGAACTACTTCCTCCACACCGGTTCCGGACTCCAGGGCCGTCCCAGCATGGGTGCCTGGTTCGGCTACGGATTGGGGAGCGAGAACCAGGATCTGCCGGGGTTCATCGTGCTCAACGGGGGCCTCATTCCTCCCGGAGGGCTCGACAATTTCAACTCGGGCTTCCTGCCTGCCTCTTACCAAGGATCGGTGTTCAAGCCGAGCGCCATCCCGGTGGCCAACATCCAGCCTTTGGAGGACTCGGCCCGGCAGCGCCGCAAGCTGGATCTGATCAAGTCCTTCGACGACGATGCGATGGATCTTTACGGAGACCATGGCGCCGTTGAAACCGCCATTCAGAACTACGAAACCGCCTACCGCATGCAGAGTGCGGTGCCGGAATTGATGAGTATCGAAGGCGAAAGTGAGGCGACCCGGAAGCTTTATGGGCTCGATTCAGATTTCACCCAGACTCAGACCTTCGGGCGGCAATGCCTGGTTGCCCGGCGGCTTGTCGAACGGGGCGTCCGTTTCATCGAGCTGACCTGCCCGGGCGGCAGCGGGGATCGCTGGGATCAGCACAGCCGTTTGGTCGAGGGGCACACCAAGAACTGCCGCGCCGTCGACCAGCCGATCGCGGGCTTGCTGACCGACTTGAAAAAGCGGGGGCTGCTGGAATCCACCCTGGTGGTCTGGGGGGGCGAATTTGGTCGGACCCCGTTCGCCCAAGGCAACGACGGGCGGGATCACAATCCTTTCGGCTTCACCATGTGGATGGCCGGCGGCGGGGTCAAAGGCGGCATGACCTACGGGGAAACTGATGATTGGGGGTACAAGGTGGTGGACCGCAAGGTGGAGATGCACGATCTCCATGCCACCATGATGCATCTCATGGGGCTGGACCACACCAAGATCACGTTCCGGTATTCGGGGCGTGACATGAGGCTGACGGATGTCTTTGGCAATGTGATCAAAGACATTCTTGCCTGAGCGCGGCGCCCGCCTTTGAACCCGGCGCCCACCCGGCCTGACAGGACAGGGAAGGGGAGTCTCCCGGGCTCAGATTTCGGTGGAGCGTGACTTGACCCGCAGGCTCATGGCCCACTCCCGCGCGAAATCGCGCTGATACCTGAGATTGACCGCCAGCGTGATGAGGAGGGCGATCAGGGCGCCGGTCATGGCCAAAGCCATGTCTTTCTGCGCATCCCAGAAATCCCCCTGCGCTCCGACATAGGCCACTCCGATGTCTCCGGCGAAAATTTCGGCCGCGGCCCACTCAAACAGTTCGTAGAGAGCGGAAGAGGACAGGACGAGATCCAGAGGCAGGAAATACCCCCAAAAACCCCGGGCCCGTGCCAGGGACAGAAAGATCTCCCGCACCGGATAGGCCAGCAGCAACCCATAGAGAAAATGGACCAACCGATCAAAGTGGTTCCGTTCCCAGCCCATCATTTCATTGAGTGACCTGCCGAAAAGGCTCTGCCACCAGACGTCATAAGGGACATTGGAGTAGGTGTAGTGCGCGCCCAGTTCGTGAAGGTAGTAAAAAAGAAACACCAGCGTCCAGGAAAGCCGGGAAAAAGGGAGTTTCCGGTAGATGGCCCAGAGGACCGGGAGGGCGGCGAGAACCAACACATTCTCCAACAGCCAGTCCTGGGGAAAGTGGCATCCCCACGCCGAGAGGAGGATCGCGATGATCAGACCCAGCGACAAGACCCGGACATGGAGCCGGTGCGCGGCATTGCGGGGTTGGCGCACAGGAACTCGGTCGCGCTGGTTTGGGGAAGGCATCGTCTCTCCTTATCGTGCCCGTGGTCAATCGGACGCGTCAAGGCTTTTCCGCCGCAGACTGCGGTTCTCAGGCCGTGGCAGGTTTGTCCTCGGGGGCTTCCGGATGAGGGGCCGGTTGCTCGGGACGGTTCTCTGCGTCCCCGGACGGTCCCAGTTGACGCTCCCAGATGTATCGACGGAAGAGGACTTTCAACGCGGCCGTAAGCGGCACCGCCAGCAGGGCGCCGAGGAGACCTCCGAGAATGAGCGACCAAAACAGCACCGAAAAGATCACCGTCAACGGGTGGAGGCCGACGGAATCCCCCACAATGCGAGGCGCGGTGACCAGTCCGTTGATTTGTTGGACGATCAGAAACAGCCCGAGCACGATCAGGGGATACGCCCAGACCTGGGTTGGCAGGACGCTCCAGGTGTGCAGGTAAACTTCATAGGTGGAAGTGCCATCTGGAAGGGTATGGGTGATGAGCTTGGCGGCATCGTAGGAGGCGAGATCAGCGGCGGGAATGGACTGCTTGGCGCCGAAATGCCAGAGCGCGATCAGGACCGCCGGGACGAGGCAGAGGAGGCTGCCGATATAGGGGAGCAGCCCCAGCAGTCCCACAAAGACGCCGATGAGGAGACCATAGGGAAGTCCGATCACGGTGAGGGCGATGCCCACGAGGGCGCCATCGATCATGCTGACGAGCATCTGGCCGCGGAAGAAGGAAATCAGGTAGCCGTTGATCTCCTGCATCGTTTCCACCACCTCATCCTTGAACTCCGATGCCCGCAGCGGGAGATAGTCCGACCAGGAACGGGCTATCATTGGCCCCTCCTTCATGAAGTAATAGAGGTAGACGGGCACCAGGGCGAACCCGATGACATACCCGATCAGGCCCAATCCGGTGGAGATCCAGCCGGTCAATTTGGAGACCAGCTGGGTACCCCATTTCGGGGCTTCGGTGGAGATCCAGTCGATCCCCTTGTCATAGTATTGCTGGGCAACGGGTGATCCCAGGCGGTCCCGGACGGTGGCATAGGAGCTCTTCACGGTTTCCCCGATCCGGGTCTGGATGTCTCCCCATTTCCCGGCCAGTTCCGATGCCTGGCCGAACGTGGGGACAAACACCGCCACCGCCAGCAGCATCAGCGCGAGCAAAAAGCCACAGAACACCAGCATCGTGGCCCGGGGGCGCTTCCACCCTTTGTTGACCAGCAGAGCCACCAGGGGTTCCAGGAGGTAGGCAATGATGCCTGCCGCCGCGATGGGGACGAGGACCGGTTGGAGAAAGCTCAGGACCCAACTGAAGAGGGCGATCCCCCCGACCGCGATGACCCCGATGATCACCGCTGACAAGGCCGTCACCGCGGCCCAGAGCGTTTTTCTCTGGGAGCGCGAGGGAATCTCGGCAGGTGCGGGCGTCTCGGGAACCGTCTCGGACATGGTCGGACTGTAGCGGGAGTCCGAGCCTTCTGCCAGAGGAAATGCGTCCGTTCTGGCGTCTCCTGATCCGCTGCTCCGGTGCGGCCTTCCCCGTGCCTGAGGGCGGCATTGGGAAAGCAGTGAAGCACTGCTTCCGGGGGCGGTTGGGTGTTGTTACCCATGCTCCCGGGATGCGAAACAGGATCGTCCGTCCGGAAAATCACTTTCCGCGTCGGCGGTACCATTCCTGGAAACTCTCCTTCGGAGGCGGAGGGAGGTCCCGGGTTTTGGTCCAGGGATCAAGATGGATCCGGTTGGCGAGGGGGAGGAATTTCCGCGCCCACCAGCCGGCCATGCGGAACACCCGGGGATGGCGGAAAACAAAGGCGGCGGCGCGCATCGCGAGGCGTTTCATCCATCCGGTATGGCCCTCGGCAACAATTTCCTGCCGCCATTTCAGGAGCTGGGTATGGATGTCGATCTTGACCGGACAGACCGCACTGCAGGAGCCGCACAGCGTCGAGGCAAAGGGCAGGCTGGCATGCTGTTTCCGGTCGATGTTTGGTGCCAGGATGGAGCCGATGGGGCCGGCGATGAAGTAGCTGTAGCTGAAGCCGCCGCTGCGCCGGTAGACCGGACAGGTGTTGAAGCAGGCGGCGCACCGGATGCAGGCGAGGCTTTTGCGGAAATCGGGCCGGGCGAGCTGGCGGGAGCGGCCGTTGTCGACGATGACGACATGCATTTCCTGTCCGCGGCGGGGTTTGAGGAAATGCGAGGAAAACGAGGTGATCGGCTGGCCCGTGGCACTGCGGGCCAGGAGCCGGAGAAAGACCCCGAGGTGCTCCTGCCGGGGGATGATTTTCTCGAGGCCCATGCAGGCGATGTGGACGGGGGCGAGATGGGCCCCCATGTCGGCATTGCCTTCATTCGTGCAGACGACAAAGCCCCCGGTTTCGGCCACGGCGAAATTGATGCCGGTGAGGGCGGCGTCGGCCGCGAAATAGCGCTTCCTCAGATCCTGCCGGGCCACCTCGGTGAGGGCCTGGGCATCATCGAGACCTTCGGGGGTTCCCATGGTCCGGTGAAACAACTCTCCGACTTCGCTCCGCTTCAAGTGGATCGCCGGCATCACGATATGGCTCGGAGCCCCTTTTTCCAACTGGACGATGCGTTCTCCGAGATCGGTGTCGATGACTTCAATGCCGTGTTCGGCCAGGCAGGGATTGAGGTGGCATTCCTCGGTCAGCATGGACTTGCTTTTGACGAGGCGCTTCGCCCCGTGACGCTGGAGGATGCCGAGGACGATCCGGTTGTGCTCCTCCCCGTCCCGCGCCCAGTGGACGGTGATGCCGTTGGCTTCGGCCCGGTCGGCGAACTCCTCCAGATACCCGGAAAGTTGGGACAGGGTGTGCTCCTTGATCTGCGAGGCGGTCTCGCGCAGCAATTCCCACTCCGGAACCCGGGAGGCCATCCGGTCCCGTTTGGTCCGCACCATCCAGAGCGTCTCGTCATGCCAGGCGCTGCGCTCCGGGTCCTGGAGAAAGTCATGGGCGGCGCGGGGATGGGAGTCGGTGGTCGGCAGCATGGTCTCAGAGGGCGTTGCCGGCGAGGATTTCGGCAATGTGAAGGACTTTCACCGTTGAACCGGCGCGTGAGGCCAGCCCTCCGAGATGCATCAGGCAAGACATGTCGGCGCTGGTGATGAACTCGGCCCCGTGACGCTCATGGTCCGCCAGCCGGTCATTGCCCATGGCCGCGGAGACGTCGCCTTCCTGGACAGAAAAAGTTCCCCCGAAACCACAGCATTCATCAGCGCGATCCAGTGGCACGAGCTCCAGTCCCCGGACCATTCCGAGCAGGCGGGCCGGCTTGGAGAACGCGGGGATCTGGCATTCGCTGGGACGTCCCAGCCCCAGGCCGCGCAGCCCATGGCAGCTCTGATGCAGCCCGACCCGGTGGGGAAAGGTGGCCTCCAGTCTTTCCACCCGGGCGATGTCATGCAGGAACTCGCAGAGTTCATGGATCCGGTGGGACAGGGGATCGCCGCGCTGCTCGAGGTGCTCTTTC
>JACKQE010000022.1 GCA_024233005.1 Akkermansiaceae bacterium
TTTCCGCCCCTTCGAACCCCTCCCCGAGTTGCAGATATTCCAAGGGAAGGCCGGCCAGGTGGCGCAACGCCTGGGGCGTGGCATTGTGCGTTCCCAATTCGAGCCCGGTGAGCTTGGTCAGTTCCGCCAGATGGACGGCCCCGGCATCGGTGAACTTGGCGTGGGCGAGACTGATGCTCTCCAGATTGGGAAGGTGGGCACAGAGCTCCTTCAGCCCCTCGTCATCGATGCTGCTGCCACGGTGGCTGCATTTGGTGAGGTGGGTCCACCCCTCACACTTCGCGTA
This sequence comes from Akkermansiaceae bacterium, assembly GCA_024233005.1. GTDB lineage: Bacteria > Verrucomicrobiota > Verrucomicrobiia > Verrucomicrobiales > DEV007 > JACKQE01. The sequence continues at coordinate 287 of JACKQE010000022.1, forward strand.
AGCCCGGCCGGTCATCGCAGTGCCGACGAAGGAAAAGCTCTCCAGATTTTTCAACCCCGCCAGTTGCTCCATTCCGGCGTCGGTAAGTTTGCCGTTGTTGGTGAACCGGAGGACTTTCAGGTTGGTGAGTTTTCCGAGAGGCGCGATCCAGTCGTCATTGAGTTTGGTGGCGATGATGTTGAGCGACTCCAGGGACGTGAGGTGTCCGAGATGTTCAAAAAATGCCGCATCATAGGGATCGGTCTTACGGTGGTCATGCGGACCGGCATTGGGCATGGCCAGATCCACCAGCACGAGGGTGTCAAAAAGCGTAATCTCTGCTCCCAAGGCCTTTTTCAGGGCTTCGGGCGTCTGGTTGACTTTCTCCACTTTGCCGGGGGACGTCTCCACTGCGCGAAGCACGGCATCAAGATGGGGACGCCGCGCGGCTGCCGCCAGAATGTCCGGAGAATGGTCCCGCAGGGCCTTCTGCAAGGCAGGATCCGTGGTGGCCGCGATGATGGCATCCAGATCAGCGGAAGTGGCGACGGAGCCGAGATCGGGGGACGCCGCAACGGATGAGGAAAGCGCCGCAAAGCAGGCAAGTAGGAGCGAAAGAACGCGCATGTCAGTGATGGGAGGTGGTGTGTTGTTATTCCCGGCCTTCGTACTGCTCCTCACGGGGCAACGCGATGACCTTCCAGGTCGCAGGATAAAACCGAACGATGCGACGGGGACGGAATCCTTCGAGCAGCATGTCGCATTTCACCTTGATCTGGACGCCGCTGCTGCCGGGTTCGACAGGGATTTTTTTGATGTCGAGAATGTTGCCTCCCTTGCGGTCATTGACCGGGTCGTAGGTCATCAGGCTTTCCCGGGCGACGGCGATGGTCCCCTTCGGCGCCGCAGGATTGTCCTCCGGCTTGGACAACGGCCACCCCATCGGTTCCGTGTTGATGGCATTGAGTTCGTCGAACAGTTTCGGATCGACCCCGCCGAAGAAGGTGATGGTGACGATCTGGGATTCATCATCCACGGCGTCGATCCAGCCGGCCAGTCCCCTCTCCCGGAGGTGGTTCCGGTGGCGTTCGAGTTGCCGGGCGGAGGCCTGTTGTCGGCTCGGCGCGTCAATCCAGAGATCGGTGATGCGGCCCGGTCCGTAGAGAGTGGCCCAGGTGAGGTTGAAGAGAACGGATTGACCCTTTTGCAGCGCCTTGAGGTCGACAAAACCATTGCCCTGGTAGACGCGGGTGCTGGAAAGGAGATCGAACTGCTTTGGCTCGCCCGTGGCCTTGCCATTCTCCTGCAGCGTCGCGGTGAGTTTGTTCAATGCCAGATCCACGCTCTCGATGTTCCAGATCTGTTTCTGCCTTGCGTGGAATGTGAAATCATCCTCGAGTTGCAGACACCGTTTGAAGCCGATTTCGGGCGTCACCCGATTGTGCGGGCCGGGCGGTGGCGGGGACGTGTCGTCGGAGGCCTTGAGATAAAACAGTCCGTGGAGATGGGTGCCCAACGGAATGTCCTGCAACGCCGCGGGTTCTCCGTGATACCAGATGGATCCGTAGGGAAGCATCTGGCCGTCGACCGGTAGATCCCAGACGCCCCGTTCCTGGCTGTCGTTGCGATCGACCCGGAGATAGAACCGTCTCTCCAGGTGATCCACCATCGTAAGCTCCCCCGATATGGCATGCGCCGATCCCGCGGGAGGAAACTTGCCCTCGACGGGTTCATACCACTGCGGGGTGTCGTCTGCATTCTGGTCTTTCTTGTTTCTTCCGCTTTTGTCCTTCTTGGGATCCACCGGACCATCGGCATCCGTCCGGAACCGGGGAGCGGTTTCAGCAGCGAGCGAAGTGATGGCACAAAGACAAATACTGAGAATCAGGCGCATGGAGTCAGGAAAAGGAGGGCCGGAAAAGGGGACCGGGCGGCTTACCCGCGCGGCTCCGCCGATCGTCGGGGCCACTTCGGGGACTGCCACGCCAAGGGTCAGGCAAGAATGTGAGGGATTGGCCCCACGCTGTCCTGGAAGGCCTCCGCTTTGACATCGACACGCTGGAGCATCGTGAGCAACAGGTTGCTGACACGGGCGTTGCTGTCGACGGGGCGGGAGCAGATCTTGTAGTGGGCGTTGGCATCAGAGACGTTGTATTGGCCGATGGTGGGCAGGTTGAAGTCCACATGCTGCCCGTGCCGGTAACCGAGTGCCTTGCCGCCGGCGAGGATAAGAGGCAGGTTGGCGTTGCCATGGCTGTGACCGTAAGCCATGCCGCTTCCCCAGAGAACCTGGGTCGAGTCGAGCAGCGTGTGTCCATCCTCCTGGTGGGATTTGAGCTGATCAAGGAAGTAGCTGAACTGCTCGATGAGAAAGGTGTCGGTCTGGGTGAGACGACGGAGTTGCTCGGGATCACCATTGTGGTGGGAGAGACCGTGGCGCGTCTGGGAAATGCCCAATTCGGGGATGCCGCTGGTGTTCCCCTCACTGCCAATGCCGCAGGTGATGACCCGGGTGGAATCCGTCCGCAGAGCCATGACCATGAGATCGTAGAACAGACGGTAATACTCCCCGGCTTCGGCCATGCTGAGCTTGCGTTGCAGGCGGGCCGCTTCGGCGGCGGGGACCACCGGCTTCGGGACGTTGAGCCACTCATCGGCACGACGGGTGCGTTCCTCGACCTGGCGCACGGCGGTGAGGTATTCATCCAGCTTGGACCGGTCCTCGCGGCCGAGCTTGCCGTTGACCCGTTTGGCGTCATCGGCCACGAGATCGAGAATGCTGCCGCGACGGCTGAGACGACGCCGGATGGTTTCCTTGCTGTCCTTTTCCACGCCGAAAAGCTGATTGAAAATCTGCTGCGTGTTGCGCTCGGCAGGAATCTGGATGCCGTCCCTGGACCAGGCGAGGGAAACCCCTTCAATGGCCAGTTCGAGCGAGGAAAACCGGGTCGAGGCGCCCTGCACTTCCGCGATCATCTGGTCGGCGGACACCGTGTTGCGGAAAGCCCCGCCATCACCCGGAACATTGGCCCCGGTGAGCCAGACCTTTTCACAGTTGTGATGCTTGCCGATGACCATCGGATGATGGAGACCGCTGATCGGGGTGATGTCGGCGCGGTGCTTTTCCAATGACTGCAGGGGCTTCGTGAACTCGTAATCGGCGCCGGCTTTCCCAATCTGCCAGGTCAGCGTGTTGACCCCATTCGGAATGTAGAGAAAGACACTCCGTTTCGGCTTCGAGGGAGCAGGGATTGCGGCCATGCAATCGAGCAATGGCAGCGAAATGGAGGCTCCCAGACCACGCAGCACCTGGCGGCGGCTGATTTGCCATTGGTTGAGATTGAGATTGCTCATGGGGATCAGGTTGGGGGTTTGGGTCAGGGATCGTTCAGCGTTTTTGAAACAGGTCGGAACACACAAAGGCCTCCAGGATGTCCCGCAGGCGGTAATCTTTCGCCTTGCCGACGGCGGCGATGGCCCTCAGTTGCTCGTGGTCATCAAAGGACATGCTCCGCCGCAGTCCGTAGGTGGCCAGCTTTTCGACAAAGGTGTGGTTGAACGCCTCGAGATCATCGAGCAGCAGCTGCTTGAACTCTTCGGGGGTCTTGTATTCCCGGCCGTCCGGCAGTTTTCCGGCGGGATTGACCGTGGGATTGGCCCCCGTGCCATCCGTGATTTCCTCGGTGCGCCAGCGACCGATGGCATCATAATTTTCAAAGGCCAGACCAAGCGGATCAATCTTGCTGTGGCAGGCGGCACAGTTGGAATCGTGAATGTGCGCTTCCAATTTCATCCGCAGGGTGGCCTTGGGGGCGTCCACCGGATTGGTCGCAATGGGCTCAACATTGGCGGGCGGAGGCGGGGGGGATTTGCCAAAGATCGACTCTGAGAGCCAAACCCCTCGGTGAACCGGCCGGTGCCGCGTTCCATCGGAGGTCAGGGACAGGATTGAGGCCTGGGTGAGAAGGCCGCCACGATGGCTGTCCCCGGGCAAGGCGACCCGCTGAAAGCTCTCACTGGGGACACCCTCGACCGGCAGGCCGTAAAACTGCGCGAGCCGTGAGTTGACCATGCTCCAGTCCGAGTCGAGGAATTCCCGCAGCGAGAGCCCGTCCTGCAGCACCTGTCGGAAGAACGCTTTGGTTTCTCCAATCATGCTCGCCTCAAGCGTCTTGTCGTAGTCCGGATAGAGTTTTTTGTCGGGCTGGAACATTCCCACTTTGCGCAGGCGCAGCCACTGGGTGGCAAAAGAATCGGTGAACCGGTCGGCTCGGGGATCGGCGAGCAGGCGGGTCAATTGCCGGCCCAGTTCCGCTTTGTCGCGCAGCTTGCCCTGCCCTGCGAGGGTGGTGAGTTCCGTGTCCGGCATCGTGCTCCACAGCAGATAGGAAAGCCGCGAGGCGATCTCGTAATCATTGAGCGTGAAACGGTCCGAGTCTTCGTCACCTTCGGCCAGAAAGAGGAAGCTCTTGGAGCAAAGGATCGCCAGCATCCCGGCTTTGACCGCATCACGGAATGTCTCGCCCGCCGCGAGTTCGGCGTTCACGATGCCCACATAGCCATCGAGTTCCTCCGCTGAGATCGGACGCCGGAAGGCCCGCTGGGCCAGGCGGCCCAGACCTTCCCTCACCTGTACCAGATTCCCCTCCTCCGCAGGCAGATACTCGTCGCGGCGGGTTTGATCCTCCTCGGTGATGAGCGGTCCGCGCCAGGCGATGGAATCGATGATCAGGAAGGGATACCGCGCCCGTCCTTGTTCGTCGGTCAGCTTCATCTGCCAGGGAATGCGGCCATCCTTGATGCTGATGAATGGCTTGTTCCCGTGACGCCCCGAGCGCGGCAGGTTGGAGGGACCCGGCACTTCGTTGTAGGCCTCGATACTCGGCCTCCCCTTTGGCAAATGCGCCCTGAAGGTGACCGTGACCGGTTGGTCCTCGGGGGCGATGATATCCTGTTCGAACAACACCCGGTCCAGCTTGGATTCATAGACCTTAAGGCGCGGGGCGAGGCCTTTCTCAGGTTTCAAACCACTGAGAGTGTAACTGATCTCATAGACGCCGGCCTCCGGAAGCGGGTCCTTCAAGGCGGAATAGCGGAAGATGTCCCCGGGCCACATTTCGTAGCGCACCTTGTCGAGCAGACCCAGTTGCCGCAACCGTTCCTTGTGCGGCTCCTGAACCTGCTCCTCGAGAATGGCCCGCTTGGAACCTTCCAGCAGCACGGGCTTCTTCTCCGGATAAGCCTCGGCCAGAATCACCTCGGCAGCGGCGAGGTATTTTTCGATATTGGAAGGGGAGAGTGTCAGCACCGAGCCGAGCCGCTCGAATCCATGCCATTCCGGGTCTTCCAGAAAAGCTCCCGGATCCTTCGCATCGTACTGCACGCCAATGAGATCACGGACCGTGTTGACATACTCATCCCGCGTCAGGCGGTTGTAGGAGACACGTCCCCGCGCCGCCATTCGGGCCGATTCCCCTTCCTTCAATCGCGCGGCGAGCCATTGCACCACCTTGGCACTCTCCTCCGCCCCGGGGTGCACTTTGGCTTTTTTCGGCGGCATCTCTCCGGAACTGATCCGCTCCATGATCTCGAACCACTGGGGCGAGTCCTCGAAACCGATTTTGGTCGAAAGATTGTCGATGCGGAAATCTCCCTTCGAGGATTCCGCATCATGGCAGGTCAGGCAATGCGTGTCGAGGTAGGTCTGGATTTCTGGAGTCAAACCAGTCTGCGGGGAAGATGCCGCCGGGTCCGCGGCGGAAGCGGAAGCGGAACCGAAACAGGTGGCTACGGCGAAACCAAAGCACAGCGCCGGATGTCGGAGGAACGGACTCATGAGGGCAGGACGGAAGAAATGGCAAGGGGAACGCAAAGAGGCTTCGATTTCAAATGATTTCGCGGATCGTTCCGAGGCTGTCGACCAAAGCCATGGGGTAGAGTTCCCTTTGTTGAAGATTGATCGGGAGCCTATTGCCGTGCCGCCTGTTGGCGTCTTCCGGGGGCAGGTCGCGGGAATGAAACCGGTTCTTGATTTGCTCCCTGTGGCCCACGAGCCCGGCACAGTCAAAGTCGATCACCAGTGTGCCCCCCTCCAGCTCGCCCCGTGTCTTGGATGCCCCCTGGTTCGAATGGCAAGGCTCCGCGAAAAGAGGTCCCCTGAGACGATCCAATGCCTCCCCGCCTGCCAATGCGGTGAAGCCCCCGAACAAGAGGGGAATGATGGCGAGTGGGCAATAACACATCAGGAGAGGGAAGTTACCATCAGGAATGGCCGTCGCATGTCACGCAAATCCGGACAGAGGGCCGGTGATCCGGACTTCTCAAGACACAGTCCGCCCGCATCGGCCATGGGGTTCTAGCGCACGCTCACCCGGGACCCAAACGCCCATGCGCCAGGCCCAGGACATGGTGGGAAAACTCATGAACCTGCTCCCACCGCATGCCATCAGTGGACCGGAGGAGTTTCCCCGGCCAGAGGGCTCCTAGGAAAACGCCGTTACCAAAGGTGGCGATCGTGGGCGCATTCTGGTTGGGCTCCCGCCTCCAATTCCGCCCGTCCGGGGAAAGATACGTGCCTCCCTGACCGATCCCCACAAACTGGGCTCCATCCCAAATCATGGCATTGATGTGCTCCCCTTCCTCCCCGACGGTCCGGTCGGTCCAAGTGATCCCATCTTCGCTCCGCATTCGCAGACCGTGCATGCCGGCGCCAACGAACACACCGTTCCCAAAAGTGATGTCCACCAGCGTGTCCCGGGCCGGAATGCCGGGCAGGGCGGTAAACTGCGGCGCCTTTCCCTCGCGAACCAAACGGGCTCCGTAGTCTCCGACGATCACAGCCCTTCCTCCCCCCAAAGCAATCCGGCGTAGCGCCGCATCCCGCTTCATGTTCTGGCGATCGGCCACCAAGGGCCTCCGGGGTTCCCAGGCCAATCCGTCGATCGAGGCCAACTCCCCGGGAGGATCCCCATCCTCGCACATCACGGCATGAAATTTACCGCCTTCGGCGTAAAGAATGGTCAATTGGCTGACATAGGGACGGCCTTCGGGTTTGGACTGAGTCCACCGCACCCCGTCCCCGGTGCTGAAGGCAATCCGTTCCCCGCCGTATTTCCCGGCGGCCACGCAGCGCCCGTTGGCAAAACAAGCCTGATGGAGCAGAACGCCCTCCCGATCTGTCTGGTCATGGGTCCAAGCCAGGCCGTCTCGGGAAAAAGCGCGCAGCCCCTCCTCACCGGTGGCGACAAACCAACTACCAGTCAACGGGGCCAATTCCTCTGCCATGATCAAACCAATCCGGGAAGGCGACCCTCATACGCTGCCTTGGTGGAAGTGCGGCTGTTTCCGAACTCGCCCCTGGTGTCCCCGAGCAGGTCGAGCAGCTCGACATAGAGATTCGCCACCGGGGTGTCCTTTTGGAAAGCGAGGTGCCGCCCGGTGGTGAGTTTGCCTCCGGCCCGGCCCGCCAAAAGGGCCGGATAATTGGTCCGCCCGTGTCCGCCATCGGCCATGTAGGAGGTGTAGAGCATCACGGTGTTGTCGAGGAGGCTCGATCCGCCTTCATCGATGGCCTTCATTTTGGCGACGGCTTCGGCGAAGAACTGGGAATACCAAGCGTGAATCTGGCGGCATCCTTCCCGCGCCACCGGGTCCGCATCCTCAATCCTTCCGGCATTCCCATGATGCTCAAGGGTGTGGGCGTGGTGCTCATAACCCACCGTGACCACCCCGGGGAACAACGCCCCGTCACTGCCCAGGCCGAGACTGCATACCCGGGTCGTGTCAGTTTGGAAGGCGAGAACCATGAGATCGGTCATCACTCTGAGATACTCCGCGTGAATGGCGGGATTTTCTCCCACCGCACGGACCATCCGCGTCTCGGCATGGGCGTCCGGAGGAAGATTGGCCGGGACATGGGGGTGCGACGGACCGGGATCCTTGAGGTCAAGAGCTTCCAAGGCGATCCGTTCCTGGACGCGGCGCACCCGTTTCTCAATGCTGGACACGGACTCCAGATACTCATCCAGTTTGGAACGGTCCGCCGCGCCGACCTTTTTCTGAAGTCGCCGGGCATCCTCGAGCACCAAGTCGACGACCTGGGTTTCATAGCTGCGTTCGCCAGAGGCCGGAGCCGGGGCACCGGACAGGGCGAGCCGGCGCTGCCAGTTGGGAGCAACCAGTTGGCGTCCTTTGAACATCCGCTCAAAAGCCATCCGGGGATTCCGCTCGACCGGGAGGGAGCGTCCCTGCTGGTCAAAGAAAAACGAGGTTTCTCCCCCGGCAGAGCCCATCCGAATGGAGGATATCAGACTTTGGGAGCCCACGATTTCCGCGGCCCGCTCATCCACCGACTGTCCCGCGATGGGTTTGCCATCCTCTTTCCCGACCTTGTCCGATCCGGTCAGATGCAGGTAGGCGCAGTGCTCGTGGGCGTTGATCCTGCCATCGGAACCACCCGACTGGGAAAGATTGGAAAGGATGAGCACGTCCTCCTTGTGGGGTTCCAAGGACCTCAAAATGGAAGGCAGTTTTCCCAGCCGACCCGTTTCCTGGGGGACCCAGGACTCGCTCACCGTTCCTCCCGTGACCGTGTAAATGCCGAACCGCACCGGCGGTCCCACGGGAACTCTGGAACCGGCCCGCAGCACCGTGGGAGAGAGCGACTCCAGAAACGGCAACGCTGCCAGCACGCCGGCCCCCCGCAGAAAAGAGCGACGGGCGAGCGGGGCCAGGGACTGGTGATTCTGGATCATCTTCATTCGGATTTGCGGTGCTGGAACGGAAAGCTCTCCACCACTTGGAGGATGAGAGCAGAAAACCGGAAATCATCTTGCGCGATCGCGGTAACGATCCTGTCGAGTGCCGGTTCGTCATAATAACTCAATTCTCTCCCCAGCGCGTAGGACAATAGTTGGGATGCCACGTTGCGGACGAAGAGGGGCTGCTGGTCCCGCAAGACCTTGCGCAGTCCGCTGATACCGCGGAATTCCCCCACCCCCGGCAACTGCCCCAGATTGTCGGTCGGCTTCCCTCCGATGTCCGAACGCCAACTTCCGATGGCGTCAAAATCCTCCATCGCAAATCCCAGCGGATCGATGCGTTTGTGGCAGGCCACGCAATTGGCATCTGAAGCATGTTGGGCGAGTTTCTCGCGGAAGCTGGCCGGCTCCTCCCGGTTCTTGTCGGGCGGGGCAAAACTTCCCGCATTGGGAGGTGGGGGCGGCGGCGGCGTGCCCAACAGAACCTCGAGAATCCATTTCCCGCGGGCCGTGGGCTTGGTTCGGTCGGTGTGCGACGTCATCGTGAGGATGCTGCCCATGCCAAGCACCCCGCCCCGGTGATCCTCGGGACGGAGCGCCACCTTCACAAACTCCTTTCCCGTCACTGCCGGCAGACCGTAATGCTTCGCCAATTCAGCATTGGCAAAGGTGTAATCGGAGTCCAGCAGTTCCAGTATGCTGCGGTCCTCACCCCGCAGGTTCTCACAAAACAGGCGTGTCTCCTGCTCCATCGCATTGCGCAGACTCCTCGTGAAAGTTGGAAAGTGATTCTGCGAAGGCAGCGCTTTTCCCAACTGGGGCAGCTGCAGCCACCTTTCAAAAAACTGGCGGGTCAGGGCCCCGGCCTTTCGATCCCCCAGCAGGCGCCGCACCTGGGTGGCCAGGATTTCGGACTGGGACAGGCTGCCTTCGTCGGCCAGTCCCAGCAGTTCCTCATCCGGCATGGTCGACCAAAGAAAGTAAGACAGACGCACCGCCAGCTCATGATCCCCGACCCGACCCACCGTTCCGCGAGGCATCACCGGCGTCTCCAGTCGCAGCAAAAAATGCGGGGACACCAGGGCCGGCTTCATCGCCTTGCGCAGGGCGGTCTCAAAGGAATCGCCTCCGGCCAACGCAGCCTCAGCCAACCGGGCGAAGGGCTCGACTTCCTCCTTGGCGACTGGCCGACGGAAGGCCCGGTGGAGAAATGTCCCCAAAATTCGGCGGAAGGTATCGGCCGTCTCCTTGGTTTCTGGCGGCCCCGGCCCCAGAAGGGATTTCCGCGCTCCGGCGGCGCCCGCATCGGTGAACAGATACTCCAGGGCAAGATCCGCGGCGGTGAAGTATTTCTCCATCAGGGAAGGCTCCAAAACCAACCCGCCGGCGCGGTTGCCAAATCCTTCCACCACGTTTTCCTCAGGGATTCCCGCCGCCCCTGCCGGATCGAAATTGATCCGCAGCAGGTCTTTCATCGTCTGGGAGTATTCCGCCCGGGTCAACTGTCTCGTCAGGGGCGGGCCGGGATCCGGATGCCGGGAGGTGTCAAAGGCTTCCCTGATCCAGCCAAGCAGCACTTCGCGATCTTCCGGCGGCAATGGCGGCTCGTCATCGGGAGGCATCTCGCCGGAGCGAACCTGCTCCGCCGCTTTGCGCCAGTGTCTGTAAAGTTTCATCGCGGAGGCGGTGTCCGTGGCTCCGGAAAAGTCCACGCCGCCCCTCTGCTTTTTCTCCCCATGGCAGCTAAGGCAGTGGCGGGCCACCACCGGCCGGACCGCCCCTGCAAAGTCTGGCGCGGCCACGGCGCAAGCGGGGAACAGCAAGAGGAGAACGGACCATCGGAGCATCGTGATGGGAAACGCGCCGGTGCCGGAATTTCTGACGGGGCCTCCGTATTTTCCTCGAAACCTTTTTGCGAATGGGGCCTTGTCAGCGGTCAGCCATGTTTTGCACGTGCTCTTCCGGTGGCAACTTCACCTGAGGCAAGCCTTGGGGCCGGAAGCTGACGATGGGGCCGGGGCGGAAGCCTTCACGAAGTTCCCGGATCTCGAGGCGGAGGTGCAGCACGCTGCTTCCGGAAGGAGGATTGGGGAGATCGGTGAAGTCGGACTGCAGAGGTTGCTCGGAATCGATCAACGGGCTCGGTAGCACCTGCTCCCTCTTCCCGTTGTATAGGTTCAGTGAGCCCTTATCACCGGCGACTGGATCGGATTCAGGATGACTCCGGCATGAGGTTTTTCTGCCAGCGGCGGCGCCTTTCAACCTGGCAACCGATTGATGAGGCTTCCTAGACGACCCCAATCAAAAGCCTGATCAAGTTCGGCAACGACGCCGCGAATCTGTCCTTGGTTGGTGAAGAAGTCCAGAAAGCGTGACGGGCAGAGTCAACGCTTCCGTTGGCCATCTGGTTCGATCTTTTTGATACCTGCTCATCTGGCCCCTTTTCGTCACCCGATCGTGCGGGCAACCATGGACGCCGTCAACGGTAGATTCGATTTGACGGCGATTGTGACAACGACGCATCTTCTCTCCCGTCCATCTGACCGCCCCATGAAACCTGCCTTCATCCTTCTCGCCGCCCTTCTGCTCATGGCTTTCCACCCCTTAAGTGCGGCGGATACGTTGCTGATCGCAGAAGGCAAACCGCTTGCCGAGATCGTTATCGCGGAGAAGCCGGCGCGAATGACCAAACTCGCAGCTCGGGAGTTGCAGACCGTGCTCGCCAAAATGTCCGGCGCCACCCTCCCCATCGTCAGCGAGCGAAGTCCTGACAAACCCGCCCTTTTTGTCGGCAAGAGCCGCCATACCGAGGCGCTCGGCCTTGCCACCAACGACCTCGATCACGGCGCCTTCCGCATGGCCTCGGGGCCCGGCTGGATCGCCTTGCTCGGACCCGACCGCGACTTCGTACCGATCGAACCCTGGGGCCGGAACCGCTCGAAGTCGGAGACCGACCGCGTCAACGCCGCGTGGGACGCCATCACCGGCGACACCTTCTGGAACGCCGCCCGCGACCTGCATTTCCGATACCACGCCGACCTTGATGTTTGGGACCAGGACGACGCCGGTACCTTCAACGCCGTGAACGAATTCCTGCGAGGCCTCGGCTGCCGCTGGTTTGCGCCAGGCGAGCTGGGCGAGGTTATCCCCCGCCGCGACCGTGTCGCCCTGCCGCAGGTGGACCGCACCGTCGTCCCCGATTTCGCAGTGCGGCGCTTCGTTTACTACACCGAGCATACCGGCATCGGCGACAAGGCCTTGTGGAATCTTCGCCTCGGCCTGAATCACGGCGCCGAGATTCTCGGCTTTCCCCAGATCTGCCACGGCTCGAAGTTTGTGATCAAGCGCGAGGAGATGAAAAAGGCCCATCCCGAGATGTACCTGATGCGGGATGGCAAGCGCGACACCTCCCACAAGGACGATGGCGTGCCCGACTTGCTCTCGCCCGTGATGCTTGAAAAACAGGTGAAGCACGCCCGGGCCATGTTCGACCATTTCAAAGAGCCGATGCACAACATCGACCTCGTCGACGGCTACGGCGGACTCACCGCCGACGATCCGGCCTGGATGGCCCAGCTCACGCCCGAGCGCGGCTGGGACGGCAGCATGTCAGACCACGTCTGGAGCTATCTGGACCGGGTCGCGCGGGAGCTGTATCGCAGCCATCCCGACCGCCTCGTCAGCGCCCTGGCCTACAGTGCCTATACCCTGCCGCCGCTGAAGATGGCAAAGCTCAGCCCCAACCTCGCGTTGATCGAGGTTCGGCACCGGCAGGAGTTCTGGGACGAGGCACTCTGGAATCAGCGCCGGGCGATGCGTGCCGAATGGCTCAAAAAGCTGCCCTCCGGCAAATACCTCACCTGGGATTACAGCACCAACAGCCGCCCCGAGCAGGCCGGTCGCCCCGTGTATTACACCCGGCAGATCGCCCGCGACCTGAAGGAACTCAAGGGCATCTCCCTCGGCGAGCAGGTCGAGATCTACTCGCATCCCGCAGGGAAGGAGGAAACCTTCGGCTACGACGAGTTGGCCGTCGAGCACCTCAACCTCTACCTCGCGGCGCGGCTTTACTGGGATGCCGACCAGGACATCGAGGCCCTGCTCGCCGACTACTATCGCAGCTACTACGGACCCGCCGCCGCGGCCATGAAGGCCTTCATCGAGCACGCCGAGGCCAACTGGATGCACATGGGCCATGATGCCGCGAAGATCGGAGAGTCGCTCGCCCTCCTCGCCACCGCCAAAGGCGCCGTCGATCCGAAGAGTCTGCCCGGCCGACGCATCCGGCAGATCGAGGACCTCACCAAACCCCTCCATGCCCTCCGGCAACAGCTCAGCCGAAAGAGCGAGACTGACCTCAGCTACCGTATCCTTGAGACCCACCAGGCCGTCGGCAAGTCAATGCAGACGAAACCCCTCGACGGCAAGGTCGATTCCTCCTGGTGGGGTGAAGTCAGGATCGCTCCGCTCCTCCCCACCCTGTCCGATCCCGCGGGGCGTCCCGCCCCGGGTCGCTTCCAGGTGCTCCGCGAGGGCAGCGTCCTCTATTTCGGCATCACCTGCGACGAGCCCGACATGAAAGGCCTCAGGATTTCCACCACGAAGCCTGACGACCCCGCCATCTTTGACGGAGACCACGTCCTCGTGCTGATCGAGACCGCGATGCGTCCGGCCTACGAGATCGCCATCAATCCCGCCGGGGCTGTCTACGACGCCGACCAGGCCACCGGCGGCCGCGGCGTCGAATGGAGCAGCGGCGCACAAATCGCCGTGCATCGCGATGCAGACCGCTGGAGTATCGAGATCCGGCTGCCCATCGTCGGCGAGGAGGCCTTCACCCTCGATCCCACCAAGGGCATCGCCGGTGCCCAGCCCAAGGAACTCTATCCCTGGCGCTTCAACATCGGCCGGATCCGGATGGCTGGGGGCAAAATCGAACGCACCGCCTATTCGCCCTCCGGCAAGGAAGAACTTCGCGTCCCGGAGAAGTTCGCCAAACTCTGGGGAAAATAGGTTCTCACGATGCGTTGGAAGAGTTCGGCGGTTGTAAGCCCCCGCTCCCTTCACTCTGGCTCATCGTCGCCCACAGAAAAGACTTTGGTCACGGCTAGGATGGCTAGCTCCTCGTCTTCACCGCTTGCTTCAATGCTGACGGCCGTTCCCATCGTTGCACACAGCATCACCACGCTCATGATGCTGTGAACATCGCCGACATTCTCACCACACCTCAAGGTGATCGACGAGCGAAATCGCCGGGCAACGCGGATCAGTCTTGCGGCGGGGCGTAACTTGAGCCCTTCACTCCAGGAAACAACCACGGTAGTGCGCTTCATGTTCTTATTTGACCAGTGCCGACCCGCGCTCGTTCAAATTCGGCCATCGATTCCGGATTCCCGGAGTTTGGATTCGAGAACCTGAAGCTCCAACCACCGCCCACTCGTCCGAGGTTCTGGCTTGATGGCCGGCGCATGGCAGGCACCCCGCGCTCCGAAAGCGAGACTGTCACCCTCTGTGCGGTGCGTTCAGGGGCCAATCATTCCCCTGGGAATGATCGGCCCGTTGGTCACGACACGGCAAGCCGCCAGCCCGAATATCCGCGGACCGCTTGCATTCGCCCCTGAGAATCGGACGCCCCCCGACAAGTCCAGGTCGGAGAGGGCCCCCCTATCAATTTGGCATGGATACGCCTGCCCGGAGCCTCATTTCCCGTTTATACTGAACTCCCCCGCCATCGTCACGACCGGCCGGATTCCCATGCGCTGTTACTTCTCTCTCGCCCTCTTGATGCTCTTCCCCTTGATTCTCTTCGGCCAGGGAACCGAAGACCTGGGAGTGCTCACTCCCGCTCAATCAGGACCTCCCCCCGATCAGCATTTGGAAATCTGGCTCAAAACCGAATTCGACCAGTTGGTCGCCCAACGCCGCGCGGCCTTTGAGACAACCCTGAAAAGCGAAGCTTCCTGCCGGAACTGGCAGGAGGAACGACGCCGTTTTTTTCTGGACCAGATCGGTCCTCTCCCCGAACGCACTCCCTTGAATCCTGTCGTCGTCGGAACGTTGCAAGGCAAGGGTTACCGAATCGAAAAAATCCTCCTCGAGAGCCGGCCCGGCTTCCATGTCACCGGGAATCTCTACCTCCCGGAGACGCCGCCTCCCTGGCCGGCAGTGTTGGTGCCCTGCGGACACAGCCATGACGGAAAAGCCGTCGGCCAGTATCAACGGGCTTCCATTCTCCTCGCAAAACACGGCCTAGCGGCCCTCTGTTACGACCCCATCGGTCAGGGAGAGCGTTACCAGATGCTGGACCGGACGCAGGAACGCCGTGTGTTCGACGACGCCCCGCACGTGTCGACGCCGCACCCCAACGTCCGGCTGATGTGCACCACCGAGCACACCATGATGGGCCTCGGCAGCGCCCTGCTCGGAGGGAATGTGGCCCAATACCGCATCTGGGACGGGATGAGAATCATCGACTACCTCCAGAGCCGGCCCGACATCCGACCCGACAAGATCGGCTGCACGGGCAACTCTGGCGGAGGCACCGAAACGGCTTACCTCATGGCATTGGATGACCGCATTGCCGCCGCCGCCCCGGGCTGTTATCTGACCACTTTTCAGCGCCTCATCGAAACCAAAGGCCCCCAGGACGGGGAGCAAAACATTTTCGGCCAGATCGCCTTCGGCATGGATGAAGCCGACTACTGCATCATGCGCGCCCCGAAACCCACACTGATCTGCGCCGGCACCCGGGACGCCACCTTCGATTTTGGCGGCACTTGGCAGTTGTTCGGGGAAGCGAAGCGCTTTTACTCGCGGCTCGGGTACCCCGAAAGCATCGACCTCGCCGCCCCGGATGCCCCCCACGGATTTACGATCCAGCTTCGCGAGGCGGTGACACGGTTCATGAGCCGCTGGCTGCTGGACAAAGAGGTCGTCGTCCGCGAAGTGGAGAGCCTTCCCGACACGCTGACCGACGAGCAACTCCGGGCCTACAACGAGCCGGACTGGACCGCCCAGGATCTCCAATGCACTCCTGGAGGGCAGGTTCTCCTCCTGCCGGGAGAACGGTCCGTTTTTCAAATCAACACTGATCTCGCCGTCGCCCTGAAAGCCTCCCGCAGTCAACCTTGGAGCGCGCTCGATCCGGCTGGAAAACGCCGCCTCATCCGGAAGGTGATCGGCGCGAAGGAAGGGGCCCCGCCCCCGCCCAACACCATGGTCGTCGGCACCGCCTTCCGGGGCGACACCACCATCCACAAGCTGACCCTGGAGGTGGCTCCCGGACTTCGCCTTCCGGCCTTGGCCTTTCTCCCCCAGCAGCCCTCGGGAGCCTTCACACTCTACCTCCATGGCCGCAGCATGAGAGAGGATGCCGCTCCGGGCGGCCCGATTGACGCCCTCGTGAAACAGGGTCACACCGTTGTCTCCGCCGAACTGCGCGGGATCGGCGAGACGGAAACCGGCGTGCGCCGCCAAGCGTTTGGCGCCGGACGCTTTGGCCGGGACAACCTCGAGATTCTCACGGCCTACCTGATGGGCAAAAGCTACGTGGGAATGCGGACGGAAGACGTGGCAAGCTGGCTGCAGGTCCTCCGGAGCGGCACCCTCCCGTTTCCCCCGGCAAAGGAGATCCATCTTGTGGCGATTGGCGAAGCCACGATTCCCGCCCTGCATGCGGCGACGCTCCAGCCGGAGGCGTTTGCCACCGTGTCCCTGCAGGGAATGATCCCCTCGTGGGAACCGATCGTGCAGGGTCCGGAATGCTTCGACCAATCGGTCAATGTGGTTCACGGGGTTCTCCGCCACTATGATCTGCCGGATCTGGTGGACCTGCTGGATCCAAAGAAAGTGTCGCGGCCCAACCCGGTGAACGTGATGGGGCTCCCCATTCCGTGATCGTCAGCCCTTCAGGAAAGGGGTCGGCATTGGCGTGGATGCGCCCACCTGAGCAGCCATTTTTGAGGTAAGCTCAGGAGGGAGAATGTGATCACTCCCAGAGACATTATGACCCGATCCGCGCTTCTGTTGCTCCTTGTCGCTGCCTTTGCCGTGACGTCCCCCACTGCGGGCCTTCATGCCGCGGTGCCGAAGCCGGTCGATTACAACCGCGATGTCCAGCCCATCCTGTCGGACAAGTGTTTCCATTGCCATGGCCCCGACGAAAAAACCCGCGAGGCCAAGCTGCGGCTCGACAATTTTGCCGGTGCCACCGCCGATCACGATGGCACGCGCGCCCTTTCTCCAGGCAAGCCGGAGGAGAGCGAAATCCACCACCGCATTCATTCCACCGACAAAGAGGAGGTCATGCCTCCCCCCAAGTCCCACAAAACCCTCACCGCCGCCGAAAAGGACATCCTCGACCGTTGGATCGCTGCCGGCGGCGAATACCAGCAGCACTGGGCCTACGTCCCACCGGTCAAAGTTTCCATTCCCGCCGGGGTCAATCCGATCGACCATCTGGTGCGGCAGCGTCTGGCCACCCTGAACCTGAAACCATCCCCGGAAGCGGACCGGGTCACCCTGATCCGGCGGCTTTCCTTTGACCTCCTCGGTCTTCCCCCGACACCGGCGGAAGTGGACGCCTTTGTCAAGGACACGGCCCCCGATGCCTGGAACCGCCTCGTCGCTAAAATGCTCGCGTCACAGCATTATGGGGAGCGCATGGCCATCGGCTGGCTCGACGTGGTGCGCTTCGCCGACACCATCGGCTACCACAGCGACAATCCCCGCAACATCTGGCCCTACCGGGATTATGTGATCCGGGCTTTCAACACCAACAAGCCCTACGACCGTTTCACCATTGAACAGCTGGCGGGGGATCTGGTGGAAAATCCCTCCCTCGAGACAAGGGTCGGCTCGGCATTCAACCGGCTCCTCCTCACCACCGAAGAAGGCGGGGCCCAAGCCAAGGATTACGAGGCCCGCTATGTCACCGACCGGGTTCGCGCCGTCGGCACCGTCTGGCTGGGTTCGACGATCGGTTGCTGCCAATGCCACGATCACAAGTATGATCCTCTCACCTCGAAGGATTTCTACAGCCTGGGGGCCTTCTTTGCGGACATCCAGGAGCCCATCATTGGCAAAAGAGAACCCGGTCTCCCCGTCCCCGACGAGACCCAAGCCAAAGAACTGGAGCGTCTCGGATCGGTTCGCACGGCCCTGCAAACTGAATATGACGGTCCCCACCGCAGTGTGGAGGCGGCCTTCACGCTGTGGGAAAATGAGGCCTTGCAACAGGTGACCGCCAATCCTTGGACCTTCCTGCGCCCGGCCAAAGCCGAATCGCTCGGCAAAGCCAAACTCACGGTGCAGGCGGACGAATCGGTGCTGGCCAGTGGGGGCAAACCCGACAAGGACACCTACCTTCTGGAAGCCCCCGGCAGCGGCCAAACGGTCACGGGTCTGCGCATTGAGGCCCTGCCGGATGGCTCCCTGCCCGCGGGCGGTCCGGGCCGGGCCAGCAATGGCAATTTTGTCCTCTCCGAGGTGGTCGTCCAGGTCAAACGGGCCGGAGGAACCACCGCATCCGTTCCCCTGGCGGGAGCGGTCGCCAGCTTTGAGCAAGGCGGATTTGCCGCCGCCACCGCCATCGATGGTGACAAGGCGAGCGGTGAAACCGGCTGGGCGGTGCTGCCCCAAGTGAATCAACCGCAACAGCTCGTCGTCGCCCTCGCGGCGCCTCTCACCGTGGCCAAGGGCGATACGCTGCTCCTCGAGCTCCGGCAGAACCATGGCAAAGGGAGCCACACGCTGGGGCGGTTCCGAATTTCCACCACGGCCGATCAGGCGGCAGCCAAAAGGGTGGGCTCTCTCCCCTTCCCCAGGGAAATCACCGATATCCTGAAAACCCCGGCGGACAAACAGAACCCCGCCCAGCGGTCCCAGTTGGCCGCCTACCACAAATCCATCGTTCCCGAGCTTGCCGAACTTCGGCAAAGGCTGGCCGCGGCGGACAAGGCCCGGAAGGACTACGAGGAGGCGCTGCCCAAATGCCTGGTCTCCGTGTCCCTGCCGACGCCCCGTGTGGTCCGCATTCTGCCGCGGGGCAATTTCCTTGACGAATCCGGGCCCGAGATGATGCCGGCGGTGCCGGCGGTGTTGCCGCAGCCCACCATGGAAGGAAACCGCCGTCCCAACCGGCTCGACCTCGCCCGATGGATCATGAGCCGGGAGAACCCCCTGACGGCCCGGGTTTTTGTGAACCGTCTCTGGAAACAGTTTTTTGGAACTGGCCTTTCCAAGGTGCTTGATGATTTGGGCGCCCAAGGGGAACCTCCGGTCAACCCGCTCCTGCTCGACTGGTTGGCCGTGGAGTTTGCGGACAACGGATGGAATGTCAAAGAG
This sequence comes from Akkermansiaceae bacterium, assembly GCA_024233005.1. Classification (GTDB taxonomy): domain Bacteria; phylum Verrucomicrobiota; class Verrucomicrobiia; order Verrucomicrobiales; family DEV007; genus JACKQE01. The sequence goes on from JACKQE010000022.1 coordinate 19,369, forward strand.
CTGGTCCGCCTCATCGTGAGCAGTGAGACTTACCGCCAAAGCAGTGTTGCCGACCCGGCGGCCCTGCAAGCGGACCCCTACAACCGGGAGCTGGCTCGGCAAAGCCGCTGGCGTCTCGATGCCGAACTGGTGCGGGACAATGCCCTCGCCACGTCAAAGCTCCTCGTGCCCACCATTGGCGGGCCCAGTGTCAAACCCTACCAGCCGGAAGGCTATTGGGAGAACCTCAATTTCCCGACCCGCACCTACCAGAATGACAGCGGAGCGAGCCAGTACCGGCGCGGTCTCTACACGTGGTGGCAGCGCAGTTTCCTCCATCCCAGCCTGGTGGCGTTCGATGCCCCGAGCCGGGAGGAATGCACCGCCGAAAGGAACCGCTCCAATATTCCCCAGCAGGCGCTGGTCCTGCTCAACGATCCCACCTACGTTGAAGCGGCCCGGGCCTTGGCCGCTCGCATTTTGGCGGAATGCCAGGGCTCCATCGACCAGCGGGTCATCTGGGCCTGGAGGGAGGTGCTTTCCCGCCATCCCACGCCGGAGGAACAAAGCACCCTCAAAGCCCTTTTTGAGAAGCATCGGGCTGAATACCTCAAAGACCCTGAAGCCGCCCAAGCCCTGCTCAAAACCGGCTTGGCAGCAGCCCCGCCGGACCAACCGGCTCCCGAGCTGGCCGCCTGGACCAGCGTGGCCCGGGTACTCTTGAACCTTCACGAAACCATCACCCGGAGTTGAGTTGAAACCACCCATGAGCAGGGAAGCCGCGACCCGCCGGGCCTTTTTAGGCCGCTGCGGCGTGGGCTTTGGGGCGGCCGCCCTGACCAGCCTGCTCGCCCGAGAACATGCTGCCGCCGCCGGTTCCGGCTCCGGATCGAATGGCCTCCCCGGTTTTCCCCAGCTGCCGGTCCGCGCCAAGCGCGTCATTTATCTCTACATGTCCGGGGGGCCCTCCCACCTGGAGACGTTCGACCCCAAGCCGGAATTGGCCCGGTTGCACGGGCAGCCCATGCCAGACTCCTTCACCCGGGGCCAGCAAATCGCCCAGCTGCAAGGGCAACGCCTGGCCTGTTTCGCTCCGCAATTTCCCTTCCGTCGGTGGGGAAAGTCGGGGCACGAAATCACGGAAATCTTTCCTCACCTCGGGAGCGTGGCCGACGAGCTCGCCATCATCCGATCGATGTCGACGGATGCGATCAACCATGATCCGGCCAACACCTTGATGAACACCGGGACCATGATCTCCGGCCGTCCGTCCATGGGGTCCTGGGTGCTCTATGGCCTGGGCAGCCTGGCCGAGGACCTGCCGGGGTTTGTCGTGCTGACCTCACAGGACGGCCGCAGCCCCCAACCCATCTCGCAGCGCATGTGGCACAGCGGGTTTCTCCCCGGCAAGTTCCAGGGGGTGCCCCTGCGTTCCCGGGGGGCTCCCGTGCTCTATCTCGAACGCCCCGGTGGAGTCAGTCCGGATCGTCAGGCCGATGTCATCAACGCTGTCAGCCGTTTGAACCGGGCTCATGACACCGCGGTGCACGACCCGGAAATTGCCACCCGGATTGCCCAGTATGAGATGGCGTTCCGGATGCAGACCAGCGTGCCGGGTCTGGTGGACCTCGCCTCCGAATCACCGGCCATGCTGAAGCGGTATGGATGCGAGCCGGGCGATGGCAGTTTTGCGTCCAACTGCCTCTTGGCCCGGCGTCTTGCCGAACGCGGGGTGCGTTTCATCCAGCTCTACCACCGGGGCTGGGACCATCACAATGACTTGGTGAAATTCATCCAGGGAAACGCCCGTAATGTCGATCAAGCAACCGCGGCCTTGATCACGGACCTCAAGGAACGCGGTCTGCTCGACGACACCCTCATCATCTGGGGCGGGGAATTCGGCCGGACTCCGATGGCCCAGAAAAACAAGGGCGGACCGGGCCGGGATCACCACATGAAAGGCTTCTCCATGTTCCTCGCGGGAGGCGGGATCAAAGGCGGAACCTGCCACGGGGCGACCGATGAGCTGGGCTACCACGCCGTGGAGAAGGTGGTCCACGTGCGCGACCTCCACGCCACGATCCTGCACCAGCTCGGGATCGACCACGAGCGTCTCAGCCTGAAATTCCAAGGCCTCGATCTGCGGCTCACCGGAGTGGAGCCCGCACGGGTGGTGCGGGAGATCCTCGCTTGATGCTGCTCCTGCTTTTCGAGGATTGCCAGGGATTCCGCTCCGGAACCCTCAACCCTCACATGCCTTTCACTTCCCACCCTTCCCGGTAAGCTTCACTCACCATGGCATCGGCTTCGGCCTGTTTGAATTTGGAGGCGGCGGCATCCCAGTCGAGGGTCAGACCCGGCAGGCGCTGGGCGACACTGCCCAACAGCACCGTCTCGGTCATCGGTCCGGAATAGCTGAAATTGGCCAGGGCCGGAGCGCCTTCGCCCCGGATCGCCGCCACCCAGTCTCCGTGATGGTTGGTTCCTTCGACGGCGGGAATGGCATCTTTGACGGCCTTGCCATCCACGTACAGAGTGGGCATCCCGCCGTGAGGAATCACGAGAGCGCCCTTGTCGCCGACGACCACGCTGCCGCTGCCGGGCACATTGGATTTCTTGTTGCCTTTGTCATCCGTGGTGTAACCACCGACCGCTGCCGCCACATCGTCGCCAGGGCGGGAGCTGCCGTCATACCAGGTGAACTCGAAAGTGTCTCCCCCGGTGAACTCATTGCCCGCCATGAGGTAATGAACCCTGGAATTGAGGGGCCAACTGTCGCCATCGACCGGACCGACTCCCTGTGAAGTGACCCGCAGCGGAGTGGGAGCCCCGAGCCCCATGAACCAAGGATGATAAATATGGCACCCCATGTCACCGAGCGTGCCGGTGCCATAGCCGATGCGCTTGCGCCAGTTGCTTGGATGGAATTCTCCGCTGATGAAGCTGCGCTTTTTGCCAACCCCGAGCCATTGATCCCAATTGAGAGTGGCGGGCACGACATCCTCCCTTTCGGGCAGGGGTTTGTCTGATCCCCAGGATTTGCCCACCATGGAATGGACCGAGAGGACTTTGCCCACCAGCTTGTCGCGCAGGGCTTGGACCGAGGTGCGGTTGCCGTTGGAGGACCCAACCTGGATGCCCATCTGGGTGGCGAGCCTGTTTTCAGCGGCGTATGCGGCCAGAACGCGCGCCTCATGCAGGGTGCGGGTGAGAGGCTTTTCACAGTAGGCGTGCTTGCCGAGCTGCATGCCGCTCAAGGCGATGGGGGCGTGCATGTGATCGGGCGTGGCGACGAGCACCGCGTCTATGTTGCCGGCTTCCTTGTCGAGGAGCTGGCGCCAGTCCTGATAAACTTTCGCATCGGGAAATCCTTTGGTCACGTTTCCGGCGCGGGACGTGTCGATTTCCGCCACCGCCACGAGCGTGACGCCACTGACACCGGCCATGCTGGTGATGTTCCCCCAGGCCCGTCCATTGGAACCAAAGGCCGCGTAGCGGACTTCCTTGCTCGGAGCCTGCCCATTGGCGGTCGATTTCCAGCCAATCCATGGCGCGGCGAGAGTGGCGCCAGCGGCGGTTTTCAGGAAGGAGCGGCGGGAAGAGGGGCGTTCTGGCTTCATGGGACGCAGGGTGGCAGAACGGAACGGCAGCGTCAATTGAAGAGCGCGGCGTGGATGCGTGAGAAAGCCACCAGGAGGGAGGTCTCCCAGATCTGGAACAGGAGGCGAGGCTCGAATCACCGACAGAGGAGCCCCCGCCTGTGATTCGCGGAGGCCGCATTTCAGGTTTCGGGATCCGAAATTGACCGTATGGTGCCGGTTCCCCAAACGAGCAAACACCGCCTCACTCCCCCGCCCATGAGCCTGCATGAATGGAAAGACAAAGACCGGTCCGGAGACGGCCGCAGCCGCTATGTTCGCGCGCGCTGGCTGCACGGTCTCAACCAATGGGAGTTCCATGAACGGTGGCATGCCGAAGCCAAAGGTCCCGGCTGGGGCTTTGTGAGGGATCAACCCGAGCGTCCGGCACTGGACCCGGAGGAGGAGTGGGCTCCCCTGGATCCGCCTGAAAGGGAAGATTTGACCGCCCTGGTCGATGTGCTCGAGCGCAAGTACCGTCGCAAAAGAGTGCCCCACGCCCTGCTCTCCGACGCAATGACCCGGCTCGAAAAGCTCGGCCCGGCGCCAGCGGTCGAAGTGGTGGAAGAGATTTTTGAAGACGAAATCGAATGGGATTGACAACACCCGCCGGCAGTCTCCAGGAATGGGACAAAGCCCATTTCTGGCACCCGTTCACGCAGATGCGGGACTGGTGCGCGGCCGGTCATGATCCCTTAATTCTGGCCTCGGCACAGGGCGCGGTGCTCACGGATGCCGCCGGCAAGGAATACATCGACGGGAATGCCTCGATTTGGACCAACATCCATGGTCACCGGCATCCGGCCATTGATGCCGCCATCCGCAACCAACTCAACGCGGTGGCGCATGTCTCCGCCCTCGGTTTCACCAATGAGCCGGCCATTCTCCTGGCGAAAGAACTGGCGTCGCTGGGATCCCCGGGAGGTCTGAGTCGGGTCTTTTTCACGGATGACGGATCCACCGCCATCGAGTGCGCCTGCAAAATGGCCCTGCAATACTGGCAGCATCAGGGACATCCGGAACGGACCACCCTGCTTGCCTTCGACGGAGCCTACCATGGCGACACCGCGGGAGCGGCTTCTCTCGGAGGCATTGACACCTTCCACAACCGCTTCCGGCGCTGGGGCTACGAGACGGTCCGGATTTCCACGGTGGAGGATCTGGAACACCTGGCGCCCGCAACCACGCAGCAAATGGCCGCCGCCGTCATCGAACCTCTGATTCAGGGTGCCGCGGGCATGCGCCTGTGGCCTTCCGGGACGCTGCGCCGACTCCGGGAATGGTGCGACCACCACGACCTTTTTCTGATCGCAGATGAGGTCATGACCGGTTTTGGCCGGACCGGGACTCTGTTTGCCTGCGAGCAGGAGCAAGTCTGGCCGGATCTGCTCTGCCTCGCCAAAGGACTCACCGGAGGCTACCTGCCCCTCGCCGCCACTCTTGCCACCGACCGTCTTTTTGAGGCCTTTCTGGGAAGCCACGCCGAACTGAAGACGTTTTTTTATGGACACAGCTACTGTGGGAATGCTCTCGGATGCGCCGCCGCCCTGGCGAGCCTGAAGGTGTTCCGGGAGGAGGGCACCCTGGAAAAGTTGCCGACCCAGGTGGCGGCACTGCAACACCACCTGGCCACGGAGCTGGAACCCCTTCCCGCCGTGGGGGAGATCCGCCAACTCGGGCTGATCGCGGGCATTGATCTGGTGGATCCGTCGCAGAATGGAGCGGCCCACCCCTGGGAGCGGCAGACGGGCGCCAGAGTCTGTCTGGCAGCGCGGAACCATGGTCTGTTGACGCGCCCCATCGGCGACACCCTGGTCCTGATGCCCCCGCTCTGCATCACAGAGGCCCAAATCCACCGGGCCGTCCGGGCCTTGCGTCTTGGCATTGAAGAAATCTGTTCAGGAAAGACCCCTTGAGCATTCGCGCAGCCACCCCACGGTTACTTCCACTTCCCGGAGACTTGACACCGGGGCAGAGCACCCGAAAGTTGCCCGCAACGCCACTGATCCCCCGCTTTACAACCAACACGGCCCCACGACCCCTCACCCATTCCTTCCACCATGGCTGTGCTGAAAATAGCGTGCCGCAAATGCGGGCAGAAAGTCTCCGGCGACGACAGTTTCTACGGCACCACGGTGGAATGCCCCATTTGTTCGAGTGACATCGTGTTTCCCTCCGGGCCTGAGCGATCCGGCCCAAGCGGCCGTTCCCCAGCGGATGAACCACCCGTTTTGGATCGTCCCCAAAATCAGCCGGACCATTCCTCCCCGAAGGAGGGCAAGACACTGCCGAGGGCGGAGTTCGACACCCTGGACCTTTCGCCGAACGAACCGCCTCCGGCGCTGCCTCCCTCGCCCCATACCGACTCCATTCCTCTTGCACCCCGGGAAAAGGAACCGAACCGCGAAAGCCCTCCCGCTCTGGATGAGGACGAGGATGAGATTGTCACGCCGTCCCCCATCCTTTCGACGGTATCCTTGGTTCTGGGTATTTTGAATTTCGTCTTCTGCTTCACCCCGGCACTGGTGTTCGCCCCCATCGGCATCATTTGTGGCCACATCGCCCTCGTCCGGGCCCGCCACAGCAAGGTCCAACCCGCCCCGGGATACGGGATGGCCATTGCCGGACTGGTCCTCGGCTACGTCAGTTTCATTCTCTTCTGTGTCGTCATTGTGGCCTTTGCGATACTGAACAAACGGTTCGACTTTGTACCCAAGCCGTAGTGAACAGGCATCGGGCGGACGATTGACACGCGGACCGAATCCCGGCTAAGTTGCATCATGGCAACGGCAGTCGAGCTACAAAACTTGGAGATCAGTTTCGGGGCGCCCAGGACGGGTTGCCTCCAGACTCCCTCCGGTTTGCGCCTTGATCTGGCGGCCCCCCTCCTGGGTGGCCCCTCTCAGGATGCGCTGGAGGCCGGAGAGGACACGGAGTTTCTTTCGGAAGGTCCGTTGTCCATCATCCGTGGACCGGACCGGACAATTGGTCTGGCGCTGCATGCCTGTCAGGAGGGAATCCAGCAAGGGGCCGCGGAAATCTACACCGCCCTGCTCGGGGCCCTCAACGGACACTCCCTCTACCGGGTTTGGAATTTTATTCCTCAGATCAACGCGCTGGCGGACGGCCTCGAAAACTACCGCGCCTTCAATCTGGGACGGCACTCTGCTTTCCACGATCACTTCGGTCCGGAAACCATGGAATCGATCCTCCCTGCCGCGGCAGCGGTGGGGATCGAAAACGGTCCCTTGGTTCTGGTGTTTGTCGCCGGCACGGCCCCGGTTTCCTTTCTGGAAAATCCGGCCCAGATACCGGCCTACCGCTACCCGGCCACCTATGGCCCGGCCTCCCCCAGTTTCGCGCGAGCCGCGGTGGTCCGTCCTGACTGGAGTGCTCCGATCGGTTACCTCTCGGGGACTTCCAGTATTCGCGGCCATGAGACCATCGGCCAGGATGACCTGGAGACCCAATTCGCGGTGACGTGGGAAAATGTGACTCTGGTCAGGAAACGGATGGCGTTGGGAGAAGGCAAACCTCTCCGGGCCAGCTACCGCATCTATCTCCGTCACCGGAGCGACTTCCCCAGAGTCAAAGCCCTCTTCGAGGAACAGGTCGGCCCCGAGGTCTGCCGGACCGCGACCTTTCTGCAAGCAGACATTTGTCGCCACCCCCTGCGCCTGGAGATCGAGGCCACCTTCACGACCTGAGCTCTCCGGCACCATGATCAAAGCGGTAATTTTTGACCTCGACGGCACCTTGCTTGACACCTTGGACGATCTGGCCGATGCCGCCAATGCCATGCTGGCCGCGCGGGGGCATCCGCCGCATCCCGTCTCCGCCTACCGCCGCTTTGTCGGCGACGGCATGGCGACCCTGGTGCAAAGGGCCCATCCTCCCGGAACCCATCTGGACGAACAGGAGCTGGGGACCGCGCTCCGGAGTTATCAGGAGGCATACGCCCAACGCTGGGACCACAAAACGCGGCCCTACCCGGGCATCGAAGGACTGCTCGGTGCGCTGGTGGAGCAAGGGATCGGGATTGCGGTGGTGTCAAACAAGGGACATGCCTACACCCGGCCCTGCATCGACCACTTTTTCCCCGATCTGCCCTGGGGCGCCGTCTACGGACAACGCGACGGCATCCCCCGCAAGCCGCACCCGGCCGGAGCGCTCGATGCGGCCTGCGATCTCGGCGTGGCGCCGGAGGCTTGCGCTTTTGTCGGGGATTCCGGGGTGGACATGCAGACCGGCACGGCTGCGGGCATGGTCACCGTGGGCGTTCTCTGGGGATTCCGCGAAGCGGAGGAACTCCAGGCAGGCGGGGCCCGGCACCTCATCGCTCAACCGGCTGAGCTCCTGGATCTGATCTCCCGCTGATCCCGGAGAAGAGACGTTGGCCCCCAGACCGGCGCTGCCGAAGTCAAACGGGCGGAGCGATCAGCCCACCGATCCGGAACTCACGGTGCCGGAGACGCCGCCCTCAGGTCGTAGCAGACATACCGTTGCGGACTGCCATCCTGCCCTTGTTCGTGCTGGGCCACGAAAAGCAGCCCACGGCTCACGGCAGGGGTAGACCAGGTGTGCGGGGCGAGCCACAGCTGGGCCCGGCTGGTTTCCTTGGCCCCGGCCGGTGTGAGATCCAGCCAGTGCAGGCTCCCGGTCTCGCCCAGACAAAGGACGGCCCCGTCGACCTGGAGGAGCGAAGCCCGCAGAATGCTGAGCCGGTAGTTGCGCCCGCCCACCGGAGCCTCCCAGGTGATCTCGGTCCGCCACATTTCCTTGCCATTTTCGGCGTTGACACACACCAGCTGGGCGGCCGCCTCGGTCTCACCATCAATGGCGTAGAGATGGCCCTCGATGAGCAGCGGATTCATCCAATGGCAGGCCAGACGATTGGACTGCCAGACTTCGTGAGCTTTGCCCGCGGCATCGTATTCCAGCATGATGCCCCCGATGGGGGCGCCCTTGGGATACGCGGTGGTCACAAAAACCCGGTTTTTCCCCGGCACCACCAAGGGAGTCGAAGCATTCACCGAAGTGTACATGTCGGCCCGCCAAGGAAACCGGTCGACGACCCGTCCGTCGATCGGATCAAGGCAAAGCAATCCTCCAGTGGCAGGATCGCTCTCGCCGCCGGCAAAGACCAGCAGCCTCTGCTGGCCGTGCAGGGTGGTCAGGATGGGAGCGGCGTAACTGCTCCCCCACTCATCCTTCACTCCCCAGATCAGTTTTCCGGTCCCCAGATCAAAGGCCCCGACGCAGAGCCCGGGAGTGGCGAGTTTGCGCGCTCTTTCGCGACGGTCTTCCGTGCCATCGATTTTTTCCCCTTTGCCCCCGACATTGACATAGAGACGTCCGTCGTGGATCAGCGGGGTGGACCCGTGGCCGAAAAATTCCTGCGGCACCTGGAATTCCGCCGCCAGATCACGGCGCCACACCACCTGCCCGCTGACAAGATCGGTGCAGCTCAGCACACTGGTCACGCCCAGGGTGACCACCCGGTTTTCAGCCACAACCGGCCCTCCCCGGGGCCCATTGGCGTAGCCCAGACGGTCTTCATAGGAAATCGGGTAGGATTGGGACCAGTAGCGCCGGCCCGTTTCGGGATGCAGGCACTCCAGCGTCTCCCGGCCATCGAGGGCGTGGAAAATCACCAGTCTGTCCCCCGCGATGGCAGGCGAGGTGTAGCCTTCCCCTTTGGACACCTCCCATACCTTGGCCGGGCCATCCGGCGGGAAAGTTTTCAACAAAGAAGTCTCGGGCGAGGTGGCATTGTCGGCGGGCCCAAGCAGCCGGGGCCAGTCAGAAGTCACGGCACGGGGAGAAAGGGGCTTGGGAGCAGCGTGGAAGGTGAGACGGTCAAAGGCCTGCGGCTCCGGAACCACTCCCCCGGAGGCAACCGGATGGACCTCGGGAGGAGCAGGGTCGGGAAAGGCGGCGGGAGCCTGCGCCATCACAGATTCCTGAAGGAACAAACAGGAAAGCGCCAAGATTTCAGGGAAGAACCATCGCATACCCATGTGTAGGCCAAACCCGGTCACCGGGCAATCGCCGGATTGCGCCGCTCCGGGTGATCCAACGGAGATCAGATCGGCCAAACGACGGCCAGGATCGCTTCCTGTCGGGCATGCATCAGGTCGCGGGATTCCTCCTCATGATCATCGTGCCCATTGAGATGCAGCAGGCCATGAATCAGATAGAGCAGCGCTTCCCGATCCGCGGGTTGCCCCAACTCTCCGGCGACCCGGACCGCGGTATCGGCACTGATGAGGATTTCCCCGTGATGAAAGGTGATGACATCGGTCGGGGTTGGGTCATCGAGGTATTCTCCGTGCACCCGGGCGATTTCGTCATCGGTCACCAGAGAGACCTCCACCTCTCTCAAACCAGGCAGCAGGCAGGGCGCCCCGGCGGCGGGAGACTCCAGACACAACGGAAGGGCCAACCGCCCCCGCTCAGCCAGAATCGCAGCCGACACGGGGCTCCCGGGATGATGATCGTAGACGTCCAAGAGGAGGCTGAAGGCTGGCATGACCGGTTCGTGGGATTCCCCTCCCACTCAAGCAGAAGGACCGCGCAGCGCCACCCCGAATACGCGCCCCCGGCATCCGGCAGAGCCCTCTCCGATCCCCCCCGGTTACCGGACCTCTCCCTCCATTGACCATGGAAACATCTATCGGGTTGAAGGCTGCCCCGGGCGGTGTATGCTCCGGCACTCTGTTGCTGATGACCCAAGTGCCCCACCCACCTGAAAGCCCCAAGTCCCCCAGCCCTTCGCCGGGACAGGACCACTTCGAGGACTGGCGGCCCGTCCTCACGAGCATCCGCAACCGGCTTCTGACCGGTCTGGCGGTGGCCTTTCCCCTCATTGTCACGCTCTGGCTGCTGGCGCTGAGCTACAGCTTCATCCTGACGGTCGGGCGCCCCCTCATCGACATCGGTTTCAATATTGTCAATCTCGTCCTCGGACACAAGGTGGGGGAACCCGGCTATCTGGTGCCGGCGTCCTGGTTTCTCAATTTGTTCGGCATTGCCGTCCCGTTGGTGATTTTTTTCTTCCTGGGCTCGATGGCCCGAAATGTCATCGGGGGCCGGATCATTGATCTGGTGGACCGGATCTTCCTCCGCTTCCCGATCGTCTCGTCGATTTATTCCGCGATCAAGCAAATGATCGACGCCTTTAAAAACCTGGGCGGTCAGAACAATTTCCAGCGCGTCGTTTACATCGACTACCCGTCCCCCGGGTCCCGCCTCGTGGCCTTCGTCACCGGCCAATACCACGACCAGGACATCGGCAAGCCGGTCACGACGGTCTTTCTGCCCACCTCACCGAATCCCATGACCGGATTCGTCCTCATCATCGAGGACTCCCGCGTCATGAATTCCAAGCTCACGGTGGAGCAGGCCATGAAAATGATCATTTCGGCGGGACTGGTGGCGCCCGTCTCCCCCGAAGCCCCGGCAGCCCCCGTGCCGAGCCCTGCGCCAGCGCCAAGCCCAACGCCTGCGCCTGCGGAATCGGAACCGGTGGCATTCGCCGGACGATCACCAATCATTGACGGAGGACTCACCGGCTATGAAGACGACCGCCACTAAGACCGCCATGACATCCCCTGTCTTGCGCCGCGGTCTCCTCGGGCTCGGAGCTCTGGCAGCTCTGATGACCACCGGTTGTGGCGGATCCTCCCCCACGCCCGAGGGGCCGCCTCCCTTGGTGGTCGGAATGGAGCTGGACTACCCTCCCTTTGAAATGCGAAATGCCGAAGGGGCGCCCGACGGGATCAGTGTCCGTCTCGCGGAGGAATTGGCCAAATACCTGGAGCGTCCGGTCCGTATCGAACCCATGGCCTGGGACGGTCTCATTCCCTCCCTTCAAACCAAAAAAATCGATCTCATCATTTCCTCCATGACCCGGACTGAGGAGCGGGAGAAATCCATCGCCTTTTCCGATGGGTATGTGACCAACGGATTGTGCATGCTGGTGGGGAAAGATTCGACCATCCAATCGTCCGACGATCTGTCGGAAAGCACGGCCAAAGTGGCGGTCAAACTTGGCACCACCGGTCACACCTGGGCCCAGCAACACCTCGAAGGGGTCGAACTCGTGGTCCTCGACGATGCCGCCGCGTGTGTCCTGGAGGTGGTCCAGGGCAAAGCCGCCGCCTTCATCTACGACCAGATCTCGATCTACCAGCACTGGAAACGCCACACCGACACGACCCGGCCCATCCTCAAACCCATCCGGGCCGAGACCTGGGCCATCGGCTTGCGCCATGGCGAAAAGGAGCTGCTGGGACGGATCAATGCCTTCCTCGCCGAAAGCAGGGCCAAAGGACTCTTCGACAATCTCGCCGGCCGCTACATGGCCGATGAAAAGAAGGCCTTTGAAGACCTCGGGGTCCCCTTCATCTTTCACTGAGCCGTTCCCCACGAATTGATCCTCTCCTCCATGAATGCCGATGCCGCAGTCTCACCGGATTCTCCTCCAGTGGCTTATCTTGGTCCGGAAGGAACCTTCACCCACTTCGTGGCCCGGCAACGCTTCGGGGAAAACCACCCCCTGACGCCTCTTCCTTCGGTGGAAGCGGTTTTTGACTATCTCAAGGACCACCCCGAAGCTGTCGGCATCGTGCCGATCGAAAACTCATCGGGCGGCATCATCACCGCCACCGTCGACCGCATTCTCGACGAGTCGGCCCGGATCCAGGTCCGGGAGGAAATCGCGCTGAACGTGAAACTGGCTCTGCTCGGAAGGGAGGGCGACACCATTGTCAGAATCTACTCCCACTTCGCTCCATTCCAGCATTGTGAGCGGTGGCTCCGCGAGCACTATCCCGAGGCCCGCCAGATCACCGCTCCCAGCACCTCCAATGCCATCATTTTCGCCTCCCAAGAGCCCGGGTCCGCCGCCATCGGGGCGCGGGAAAGCGGCGCCCGCTACGGGCTGGAGGTCCTCCATTACCCGCTGCAGGCGGAAGTCCCCAATGTGACCCAGTTTTTTATCGTCGGCCTGGAGCCCAATCCGGTTTCCCCGGAAAACCACAAGACCAGTCTCGCGGTGGAACTGCCGGATGCCTCCGGCAGTCTGTTTTCCTTTCTCGAACCGTTCGCCAAGAGCGGGGTGAATTTGAAGCGCATCGAAAGCCGCCCCATCGTGGGACAACCCAACAAATACCGGTTCTTCATCGAAATCCAGGGCAGCGAGGCCGATGAGACCGTCCGGGAAGCTCTCAAATCTGCCAATGCGGTCTCCCTGAGAATCCGGCACCTCGGTTCCTACCCGGCGACCCGGACCTTCAATTCCTGAGTATCGGACTCCGGCGATGCGCAAAATCTCTCCCCTCGGTTGGGCCCCGAAGCCGCAGCCCGCCGCCTGTGGGTGGAGATTTTTCCAGTTCTGACACGGTTTCCGGAGTGCTGCCATCGGTGGCGGAAAAATCCAGTTGCCAAAATGGCCATACCTGCTAAGCGTTACTTACACTCTGTGGGGGAGTTTGATCATTACTTATCTCCCCCCCTCATGCCCCAATACCTGATGTTTGTCGAAATGATTGGCGACCGCCTCCGCGGCACCTTTCCCGATGTCCCGGGCTGTGAGGTGACGGCAACCACTTTGGCCGAACTGCGTCAGATGGCCAAATCCGCGCTTCGCGACACCCTGCACGGAGCCGATGCCTTGCCCTTGGCCCGCACCATCCAACAAATCTCGCGCGATCCGGCCACCCGCCTGGAGCAACCTCTGGGAATGATATCGGTGAGCTACGAACCCCAGGGGATCAAAGCGGATCTTTGACCACGGGAAAAGGCTGCCGTTCCTGCCATGCGCAATGACGCCTGCCATTTTTTCTGCCAGAGGACGGCATTATGAGGCATTTTGTCTCCGATGTTCCCTCGTTGTCTTCTGATTCTCTGGACCTGCCATCTTTTTGCGGGATGGTGCCGCGCGGGCGCGCCGGGGGAAGACATCCTGCGGCTGTTCCAAAGGCATTGCCTGGAATGCCATGGTCCGGCCAAGCAGAAAGGAGGCCTGCGTCTGGACACTCGGGAGGGCGTCTTCGCCGATCCGGCCACCGTGGTTCCCGGAAATCCGGGAGGGAGCGAGCTGTTCCGCCGCGTCACCCTGCCCCGGACCCACGACGAGATCATGCCCAACCGGGGGGAGCCGCTGTCGCGGTCGGAAACCACCCGCCTCCGTTCCTGGATAGAGTCCGGAGCCCCCTGGCCCGACCATGCTGAAAATCTCGCGCACTGGGCCTATCTTCCTCCGGTGCGGCCGCCAGTGCCCCGGGGCGAGCCCGGACTCTCTCCGGTCGACGCCTTTGTGCGGGACCGGCTCCGCCAAGAGAAGGTGCTTCCCTCCCCCGAGGCGGACCGCCCCACCCTGATCCGGCGGGTCACCCTGGACCTGACCGGACTGCCCCCGACGCCCGACGAAGTGGCCGATTTTGTCGCCGACGACACTCCCGAGGCGTGGGAACGGGTGGTCAACCGCCTTCTCCAATCCCCCCAATTTGGAGTCCGTTGGGCCCGGCCATGGTTGGACTATGCGCGCTATGCGGACTCCCATGGCTTCCAGCGCGATGACCTGCGGGATCTCTGGCCGTACCGGGATTGGGTCGTCGCGGCCTTGAATGCGGATCTGCCGTTTGATCAATTCACCATCGAGCAGATCGCGGGCGATCTCCTCCCGGGAGCCACCGAATCACAGAAAATCGCCACCGGATTCAACCGCAGCGCGCCCACCAATGTAGAAGCGGGCAGCGACCCGGAGGAAACTCGGGTCAACCAGGTGCTCGACCGGGTCAACACGGTGGGCATGATCTGGCTCGGCACCACTCTGGAATGCGCCCAGTGTCATGATCACAAATACGATCCGATCACGATGCGGGACTACTACGGTCTCTTCGCGTTCTTCAACCACACGGAACTGGAAGCCGACCGGGCGAATCCCAAGACCCCCGGCTCGATCCGGTTTCTCGGACCGGAAATGCCTTTGCACGATCCCGCTCTGGAGCGCCAGCGAGCCGGTTTGGAAACGGAGAAAGCGCGTTTGACCCGGCAACTGAATGCCGAGAATCCCCCCGCCGAAGGGCAGGATGCCTGGGAGCACTCCCTCAAGGCATCGATTGATGCCAATCCGTCCGAGGAGGTTTTGGAGATCGTCGATTTCCTCTCGGAAGAAGGAGCCGAACACACCCTTTTGCCCGATGGTTCGGTCCTGCTCGGCGGTTCCCCGGCCCCCCAGGAGGACGTCTATGTCATCACCACCCGCACCAAGGCCACCAGCATTGTCGGATTCAAACTCGAGGCCCTCACGGATCCCTCGCTCCCCGGCCAAGGGCCCGGACGGGGCGATGCCGAACGCCCCAATTTTGTGCTCAATCAGCTCACGGTTTCTGTTGGCCCCAAGGTAGTGACCTTCTCCAACGCCACGGCGTCCTTTTCCCAGGCCAAGTTTCCAGTCTCCAATCTGCTCAAACCTGCCCCAGGCGCCGGGGAAGGCTGGGCCATCAATCCTCGGTTTCATGAACCCCACTGGGCGATTCTGGAAACCGACGCCCCGATCCATCCCGCCTCCGGAGAAACCATCCGCTTCCGCCTGGAACAACGCTTCGGATCGGCCCGGACGATCGGCCGGCTCCGACTCTCGGCGCTCACCGGAGCATCGCGCCGAACGAATCTTTCGCCGGAGGTGGTGACCGCTCTGCGGACAGACAAACCAAAGCGCAGTGCCGCGCAAAAGACCCTGCTGGAGGAACTGCGACGCCGGGAAAACCCGGCCATCCTTCGCTTGGAGGACGCGATCGCCGCCATCGAGAAACGCCTGGCGGCGCTCAAGATTCCGACCACCCTGGTCATGAAAGAGCTACCCGACCGCCGGAAAACGGCCGTGTTCCAGCGGGGGGATTTCCGCAACCCCGGAGCCACTGTCGAGCCAGCCACTCCCGCCGTGTTTTCCGCCCTGCGTCCCCGGCAGGAAGGCCCTCCGGATCGCCTCGATCTGGCGCGGTGGTTGGTCAGCCGGGACAATCCGCTCGTCGCCCGGGTGGTGGTCAACCGCTGGTGGGCCGAACTCTTTGGGCAGGGACTGGTCACCACCCCGGAGGATTTCGGCATCAAAGGCGAACCCCCAAGCCATCCCGAATTGCTCGACTGGCTGGCTGCGGAGTTCATGGACACGGGATGGTCGATGAAAAAGCTCCTCCACACCTTGGTCCTGAGCCGGACCTACCGGCAAAGCGCGCGGGTCACACCGTCAATGCTGCAACGCGATGACCGCAACCTCCTGCTGGCCCGGGGCCCCCGCTTCCGGCTCGACGCCGAAGGCATCCGCGACAACGCGCTCGCCATTTCCGGGCTGCTTTGTCTCCGCCAGGGAGGCGAGCCGATCCGCCCCTGGCAGCCGGACAACCTCTGGACCAAGGTCGGCGGCGAACGTTACGACTACCGGACCAGCCCCGGCGACGAGGCCTACCGGAGAGGACTTTACGTGGTCTGGAAGCGCGGGGCTCCGTATCCCAGCTTTATCAATTTCGACGCCAATGCCCGCCTCGCCTGCCGGGTCAAACGCCCCCGGTCCAACACCCCGCTGCAGGCCTTGACCCTGATGAATGACCCGGTCTATGTGGAGGCCGCCCAGGCCTTTGCCCGGAGGATTCTGCGCGAGTCGGCATCGGAAGATTTCGCGGAACGGGCCGCCACCGGGTTTACCCTGGCCACCTCCCGGCGTCCCAGAACTTCGGAACTGGCCGCATTGCAGGCGCTTTTCGAGGCCGAGAAAGCGGCCCGCGGGAAGGATCCGGCAGGCCTCGGGCGGCTCCTCGCCGGGAATCCCCCACCGGAGGGCATCTCCGCCCAAGATTACGCCGCCTGGATCGCGGTGGCGACGGCGCTCCTCAATCTGGATGAGACCATCAACAAAGGATGACCCGGCGATGACTAACCAAAGAGCGCTGCCACCGGGCGCCCTTGGTCGGTGATCGGGACCGGCCGCGACCCGTCCATCAGCTCCTTGGACGGGTCGATTCCCAGGGCGCAGTGGATCGTGGCGTGGAAATCGGGCAGGCTGACCGGATTCTCCACCGGTTTTTTGGCCAGTTCATCGGTCACTCCGTAGGCCCCGCAATGTCGGAGACCCCCGCCGGCGAGAACCATCGAAAACGCCGTCCCCTGGTGCCCTCGTCCGCCCCGCCCATCAAACTCCGGGGGACGGCCGAACTCCGTGCCCACGACGATGAGGGTGCTGTCGAGCAGTTTTTTGGATTCCAGATCGCGGATCAGGGCCGACAACGCGGTGTCCAGCTCCTGAATGAGGAGATGCTGGTTGTCGATGCCGTCATTGTGGACGTCCCAACCGGTGCCGTTCATGAAATTCAAATTGTGCGAGACCTCGACAAAGCGGACCCCGGACTGGACGAGTCTCCGGGCAAGAAGGCAACGCTGGCCGAACTCCCCGCCGTAATCGGCCCGCAAAGAGGCCGGCTCCCGGGTCAGATCGAAATGCCCCATGAACTTCGGTCCGGCGAGGCGCAGGGCATCCCGCTGGGCGACCTCGTAGTCGGAAAGCACCGAATCCCGGGGCGCCCGGGCCATCAGGGGCTCGAGAAGCCGCTGCCGCGCCGCCGCCCGTTCCTCCGGGACATGCGCGGGCCGGGAAAATCCTGAAGGGCCGGTCGCGGTGTCCACGAGGTAAATGTAGCCGTTCTTGGTCCCGAGAAAGCCCGGCCCCCGGCTCACATTCGGATAGCCGATGAGGATGTAGGGCGGCACCGATTCGTCGGCCGCCCCCCGTTCGTGGGCGATGATGGATCCGATGGAGGGATACACCACGTTGCCGCTGATCATCCGCCCGGTGTGCACCAGATTGGTCGCAAAGGCGTGCTCATCGATGACGTGGTGGTTCACCGTCCGCATCACCGTGAGACGCTCCGCGACCCGGGCCGTCCGGCCAAGATGCTCGGTGAACCGAACCCCGGGCACCGCGGTGTCGACGGTGCCGTAGATCGATCCGGGGATTTTCTTGGCGGCCTTGTTCTCTCCTTTGACCTTGGGATCGAAGGTGTCGATGTGGCTCATGCCCCCGCCCAGCCAGATGAAAATGCAGTGTTCGGCCTTGCCCTTGGGCAGCGTCGGGGCGGCCCGCACTCCACCCAGCGCGGCGGCGATCGGGGTCAGGGCGGCGGCTTTGACAAAGGTGCGGCGTTTCATGGCAACTGAGGGGTGGAACGGAGGAAGTCGTTGTCCTGCTTCACCATCGCATCATGCCAAATTCGGCGCCATTCCGCAATCCCGTAGTGAACAAGAGGCCTTCCGTTCTGTCCTGAAAAATGCCCCCCCAGGGGTCTCCCCTCCCCCATTTCGGCAAACCCTGGCACCGTTGACGAACCGGAGCGGGATGGCACATTGACCGGTCGCGTTCTCTCACCACCACTTCACGAGTTCCTTCCCCATGCCAACCTCGCCGTTTTTCCATCTCTGGCCCGGGAAGTTCTCCGCCCGGACGGCCGCCCTCGTTACGGTAGGGATCCTGCTGCTTGCCCCGGGTGCCGTTCCCGCCCAGCAGCGAGCCATCAGGCCCGACCTGAAAGACCTTGTCTATGGCACGGAGGCTCCCGGCTCCCAGGCATTGGATGTCTACTTTGCCAAAGGCTCCCCTCAGCCAAGCCCGCAAATCAAACCCGCCGTGGTCTACTTCCATGGAGGCGGCTGGCGCGCCGGCAGCAAAGACCCGATCCCGGGTTTCCTCCAACTTGGCCTGGAGCAGGGACTCTTCCACGTTGTCGCGGTTGAATACCGCTTCACCACCCTCGCACCCCATCCGGCCCAGGCTCACGACTGCGCTCGGGCCATCCAGTTCGTCCGCGCCCATGCCGGGGAGTGGCACCTTGATCCGGCCCGCCTTGCCGTCACCGGGGGGTCGGCGGGCGCGCACCTGTCCCTCTGGGTCGGTCTGCACGACGATCTCGCCCAGCCATCGTCCGATGACCCCATCCGGCGTCAATCGTCCCGGGTGGCCCTGATACTTGCCTTTGCCGGCCCCACCGACTGGCGCCTGCTCTCGACCTTGGAGCACCGGCATCCCGCCTACCGTCAGATCCTCGGCTACGAACCCGGCACAGCGGCCAGTGCCATGGATCCGGCCAAGACGAAGGATGTCTCGCCTGTTTCGTTCGTCTCCGCCGAGGACCCGCCGGTCTATCTCTTTCATGGCGAAGCGGACGATCTCGTCCCGATTCAGCACGCCCAAGTGATGGCACAACAACTCAAACAGGCCGGCATGAAATATGAACTTCTCACGCTCCCCGGTGCCGGGCACGAAGTGGCGATTGCGGCAGCCCCCCTCCTTTCCAGTCGGGCCCTGCACATCCTCAGGGAGCAGTTCCACCTCCCGGAGCCCTGACCGTCCCTACCCAGCCAAAGTGCCAGGAAGTCCGGAACTGCGAGCCTGTGGGGGGATGCCGAATTGTCATCGGTTCCCCATGGGCTGCCCATTTATCCGGGCATCCGGCAATGCCAGACCAGAGTGTGCCTTCGCAGCCGAGAATCCAACAGCGACACATCCAAAATTTGGCTGGCCTTTCTGAGGGGACTTGGATATGATTTCCGGAGGTTGGCTAGAATCGATTCCTCTTCACCAGCTTGGACACCGGACCGGGGGCATTACCGGGGACGGGCGTGCGTGGATCTTACCCCATCCGCCCCGATATTTTTAAAAAACCATAAAGCATGTGACTTTGCCGCTTGGGATCGTACCCGACAAAGTTCGTCATATCCTTTCACTTTCAATCCCCCGCACCAAAATGATCGACTGCCCGCAGGGGTGATCGTACACTAAGTTGGTGTATAATATCCAACTGTTCGCCCAACTCCTAGCGCCACTCGCCATGACTCTGCCGCTGCGTCCTTTGGCCATTCTCGGAACTATACTATCGCTCGTGAGCTGCGGTGCAGGCAGTTCCAGACCAGCTACCGATACGCCCATGACTCAGCCCACACCTACTGTCACCACAGACGACGTTCACCGCGTCATTCGTCGTGATTTCGGCGAGAGTCACTTCGCAGAAGTTCAGGCGATTCTGAGTGCTTACGGCACGAAGGATTATCAGCGAGACTCTGCTCGCGTTCACCTTGCCATCATGAAGCTTGCAGGCGGCGATTTGTCACGACTTCGACAGCACACGGATACAGCATGTTCCGACTATCGTGATGTCTTGAGTCCTGCCGAGTATCGACGTTACTCGGACCTTGCGTGGTCCGGCCGCAGCGACAAGGCTGCCGAGGAGAAGGCCATTCGTGAAGACTGGGATGAGTATCAGGCATGGCTAGCCCGCAAATAACCAAGACCATGACGACGCACTATCTACCAACCAAGGGCGAACAAAACGGATGCAGGCAACGGCTCGTATGGCACCTGTCGTGTCATCGACGCTCCCCGCTCGCCGTCGCCTGATCCGAAGCGTTCTGCCAAAAACAATGAAGATGTTTCTCACAATCACCGGACTCCTCGTTCTCGCATCGGTGCATCTAGTCGCCAGCGAGCAGGAGCAGGTAGTTCCCCCAGAAAAGTTCCAAGGATTATGGGAGAACACGGCATCTTCAATGACAGCTTTGGAGGCCGGACAAGATCATGGGGAGTGGAAGAAGAAGGGCGAGAAGGAACAAATACACTTCCGCAAACACCAAAGCGGTGCCATTCAAAGAGTCTGGAAGAACGAGAAGGGAGAAGTGATTATGAGCCGAGGGCTGACCATCCTATCGCAGACTGACAGCAAACTGAGATACCGCGAATGGAGCGACCATCCGGGATGCTACACAGAAATGCTCTTAGAAAGAGATGGCACGATGACGATGATTGCGAGGACTCCGAAGCACATGATGAAAGCAGCTTTAGTCCCGGTTCCCGAAAAGAAGGCAGAACAAGCCGGCGCTGGACAACCCGCTACCCAATCGCGTCAAGTTAAGCAGTAGTTGATTGACTCCCAATGGTTAGGACGCTTTCGTTTTTCGTATTTGAGGTGTCTGGGATCGATATTCATGCGCCAGGTCTCGGGCGCGCTGGTGATCCGCATGAGATGAATGGAAAAGACGTCGCTG
>JACKQE010000023.1 GCA_024233005.1 Akkermansiaceae bacterium
TTTACACTCACGAATGGCCGGTCTGGCTGGCATTGCTTGCCGTGCTGACGGTTTCGACTGGGATTGGGCTCTTTCATGGACTTCTCATCACCAGATTGAAACTGACGCCGTTCGTGGTCACGCTGTGCGGTTTGCTGATGTACCGGGGGTTGGCCCGGGGCTTCACGGAGGATCAATCCATGGGTTTGGGCAATGACCCCACCGTCAAGGCCATCGCGTTCCTGGGCGGCGGCACGCTGAATCTTGGCTGGTTCAAGCTTCCCGTGCCCTGTTTGATTTTGGCCGCGATCGCCATCGTGGCCGGAATTTTTCTGAATCGAACGGTTTGGGGCCGCCATTTGCTGGCACTGGGCAACAACGAAGAAGCCGCCCGGCTTTCGGGGATCAATACGAACCGCTTGATTCTCTTGTCCTATGTCACTTGCTCGGGACTCGCGGGACTTGCCGGTCTCCTGTTCTTTTTCGATGTGACTTCGGCTCAACCTTCCGATTTTGGCAATTTTTACGAACTCTATGCCATCGCCGCGGCGGTATTGGGGGGGTGCAGTTTGCGGGGAGGCCAGGGCAGCATCGTCGGTGTGGTGCTGGGGGCGGCCGTCATGCGTTATCTCGCCAACACCATCACCCAGGTGAGTTGGATTCCCAACAACATTGAATTTCTCGTTATCGGGGTGGTCATCCTTTTGGGGGTGATTACTGACGAGTTAACCCGCCGCGCGGTCGCCCGGCGCAGGCGGTCCCAGCAATTGGGGTGAATCTTTCTTCCTCGTCCATGGCGTATATTCGGCGGGAATGCGCCGCAAGACGCGTCCGGTCTCAAGCGTTACTTTGAATCTGGGCGAGACGTAGCCGCCCTGCACCCTTCTGTGAGATTATGAGCGAAACAAAAACCTCTTCGAAATCGAATCTTTTTTGGAGCTTTGCTGTCCTGATCCTCTGGCTCGTGGCCTTGGGAGCCACTTGGTATCTGTTCCAGAAAGGACCGTCGGATGAGCTCAAGCGCTTTTCCATCTTCATTGGCCGGTTTCATGTCATCCTGATCCATTTCCCCATGGGGATCGTTGGACTCTTGGCATTGATGGAACTCTTCGCGATGCGCAAACATGGAGCCCATCTCCACCATTCCACGCGGTTTGTCGCTTGGGTGGCTACCCTGGGGGCACTGTCTTCCTCCTGGTTGGGCTATGTGCTGATGTCAGGGGAACACATTTCAGGGGAATGGATGACCTGGCATCTTTGGACCGGTCTGGGGGTCGGTCTGGCTTGCTGGGGGGCCCTATTTTTCAAACTGATCCACCTCAGAGTGCTCTCCCTGCTGAGCCTGCTGGGTGCTCTGGGGCTCACCGCCGCAGCCGGACACTATGGAGGCGCGATGGTGCACGATGGTGACTATTTGGCAGAATACGCCCCTGAACCGCTCAAGCCGCTCCTCGGACTGACGGGGGGAGACAGTGAAAAAAAGACTGTTCAAGCGGCATCCAAGCCGTTGCCAAATAGAATTGTCTACACGGACATCATTGCCCCGATGCTCGAAGCCAAGTGTGTCGAATGCCATGGGGACAAAAAAAGTGAGGGCGAACTGCGACTCGACTCCCTGGAGGCGATGCTGCAGGCAGGCGATTCCGACAATCCCGGCATTCTTCCCGGGAAGCCGGAAGAGAGTGAGGCGGTTTACCGGGTGGAATTGCCGAAAGAGGATTCGGACTTCATGCCCACCAAAAACAAGCCGGCGTTGACTCCGGATGAAATCGCGGTCCTCAAGTGGTGGATTGTGGCCGGGGCTCCGGAGAGCAAAACCGTTGGTGATCTGAAGCCGGAAGCCGCCATTCTGGAAAGCCTGAAAAAGCTTCCTTAACGGACAGAAGGCCAGCCGGGTGAGGTGCCACTTGCCCAGGGGCCTATTCCCAACTCTTGGTTTCCTTGCCGAAACCGACCAGCTCGACGGCTTCGTTTTCGGCGAGATCCTCCTCCAGAGGGGCGAAGCGCTCGGCCCGAAACCCCAATTCCTGCTTGATGCTGGAGTGGGGATCGTCTGGATTGAGCAACTCATTCAACAGGATCAGGATGTCAAAATCTGCCGCCTGAATTTTGATTTCCGCATCTTTGGTCACCGTGAACCGGGGATTGGAACGGCCTGTCCCCATGGCGCGGACAGTGTAAACGTGGTTCTTTTTGGGCAGGGCCGTATAGAGATCGTAGACCCAGGGTTCGAAATGGTCGTCGATGCAGACAACCCGTTGGCCGTTTTGAAACATAATGGTGGTTTCGAATTTCGTTTCACATACCACAGCCTTCCCTCCACGCTAGCGGAAACCTGCCGAGGATGGGTCTCCGGTTTTTCTGGTGGCAGGGTGATGATTGCCGGGCTTGGCGAAGGAGGGGAGGGTTCACGGATCGTCGATCCCTCGGTGGAAGGCATGGAAATTGACATTGAACCGGGGCGTTCCGGGGCGACAATGCCAACCATGAGTCAATACCAATGGGACACCACTTTCACGGCCTTGTTTGAACGATGTTTGGAGCGCTATCGGAGCGGCGATACCGATTTTAACGGCTATTACACCCCTGCAGACCTTGATTTCCTGACGGAGATTGGCTGTAAACCCCGGGAGTTGTTCGATTTCGTCGAAGACCATGCCGAAAACGATGGTGAGCCCAGCCTCACCACGGCGGTTCTGGTGGCGTCAGTCCGGCGTGACTATTTTCGAATCCAAATGGGAGGCGTCTTGAGTTCCTTCGAAATCAGCCCCGGGAGCCTGCCGCCAAAAACTGCCGAAATGGAGGGACTCGTTTGGCTCCCCCGCATCATCGTGAAAGCCCGCGCCAAACTTCGCGGCGAGTTGCATCCTGAGATCATGTATGGCTGCGGGGGCGATCGGCACTTCCTCCGGACCCATGATCTGGCTCCATCCGATTTTCTTCGCGCCGTCTGGGCCGCTGAGGAGGATGATACCAAAATTCTTGCATACGTTCGGTCCAAAGGGAGCCGTCTTCACTGACTGAGCCGTGCCCTGGCTTTCCCCATCCCTCGCACTCAATTTTCGCCGCCTGTGTGACAAGGCGGTGGTTTGTTTTGCGTTGGTTTTGGGGGTGTCAACCGGGTCGGGGGGGGCTCAAACGTTGGTGCTGAATCTTCCCGAAACCCAGTCCGCCATGGACGCCATGCGGAGCGGTCATCCTGAAATCGCCTTGCAAATCCTCGATCAGGAGCTTTTGGCGGGTCCGGCGACTGACAACAACCTTAGGGAGCGGATTCCTCTGGCCAGATTGCGGCTGGAGGCCTTGGCCCGCTTGAATGACTGGAACCGCATCCGGACCCTGACCGAAGCGTTTCCCTTGTCGAACGATCCTCCGGCAAGGTTTTGGCGCGCCATGGCGCTGTCGCAGACCGGCGAAGCGGATGCCGCCGCCATGATTCTGGCGCCGCTGGCAGAAATGGACCATTTTCCACTGCAAACCGAAGCCCTTTTGAATCTGGGGGCAATTCTGATCGCACGGGGCGATTTCCATGCCGCCGTGGAAAAACTCGACTCCGTCTCGGGAAAACTACCGACGGATTCCCCTACCCGGCTGCGACTCGATCTCAAGGCGACCGAGTGGACGCTGGATCAAGGATTGGTAAATGAGGGCTCCCTGCGTCTGGGCGAAATCTCCTCACGGGTCATGGACAAATCGGCAGAACTGCAGGCTGCCAGTGATTTATTGGAGGCAAGGCTGGCGGCGTCGCATGGAAACGTCGAGGAGGCTGCTTCAACCCTGAGGAGGCTGATCACTTTGACGGGTATTCCCAGTGCAATCCAAGCAAACGCGAGCTGGCAATTGGCGGCCTTGGAGGCAAAATCCGCGCCCGGTGTGGCGCGGGATCGGCTGTTGGTGTTGATCGAAACGCAGCCCCGTTCCACTCATTTGGAGAACCTGTTCCGTTTGTTGGAGGACGTCCTGAATGCTCCAGTCGCAACTGCCGTCGAGGAGGCTTTGCATCGCTGGGCTTCCGATGATCAGCATCCTGATCGAAAATTGCTTGCGGGGCACCTTCTGGCTCACCTCCCTGGCTCCCCCCCTCAGGAACAGGAAGCGCGGTTAGAGGCCTTTGGACGATCTCACCTCAGCCAGCCCGTGGGCTTGATGGCTCTTTATGAAGCCGGTCTGGTGGCCGTTCAGGATGCCCGATTGGAAGATGCCACCAAACACGAACAACAGCTCCGGACCACGGAAAGGCCGGAGGCCCGCAGTCTGGCGGATTCCTTGTTGGGGCGGACCGCTTTCGCCCGGGGGGATCTCGTCGGCGCCGCTGAGGCCATGGAGTCAGCGGCACGTGCCGCCGATGTGCCCAGAAGGTTGACGCTTGCCCACAGGGCCAATGCGTCGTTGGCATGTGCGTTGGCAGGCAACCGGGACGCTGCCGCCAAGTGGTCCCAGAGCATCGCTGTCGAAGGTTCGGCAGAAAGTGCCGGTGACTTGGCCTACGAAACCGCCATCAATGCCGCTGCCCGAGGACAAGCCGAGGCGTTCGATGATCTCACCACCTTCATTCGCCTGCATCCGACGCATCGTTTTACTGCGGACGCAGAAATGGCCTTGGCCGAACTCCATTTGAATCAGGTGCCGCCGAGAGCCGTGGCTTCGCGGGAGCATTTGGCAGCGGCCGCCAGCCACAGTCTGACCCCGGCACAAAAGGAACGATCCGACTATATTTCCATTTGGTTGGAGGTGGCGGCTGAGGATCGGGCGACGGCGGCGCGTTTGGCTGTCGATTTCCTGAAAAACTGGACGGCTTCGGCGCATGCCGCAGATCTGACGCTGCTGCTGGGTGAGCTGTCGTTTGTGTCGGCAAAGTATGGCGATGCTTTTCATTGGTTTTCCCGTCATGCTGTTGAGTTTCCGCTGTCTCCCCAGGCGGAGGCCGCCGAATATTTTGCGGCACTTTCCGCGCAGCGGTTCCCTGATGGCGCAGGGGATCAACAGGCTCAAGCTCTATGGACGACCTTGGTGGGACGGCGGGGGCCCTATGCGGCGGAAGCCCAGCACGAACTGGGACTGCTTCATATGAAAAAAGAACAGTTCGAAGCGGCGATCGCCGCCTTTGATGCGGTACTGGCGCTCTCCCCCTCCCCGGACCTCAAAAGTGCCACCCTCTGCGACAGGGGGCAGGCTCTCTTTGCCAGAGCAAATCTGAATGCTCCCGGCGAGGAAGATTGGAATCGGGCCATAAAAAGTTTCAGCGAGGTGGAATCTGATGTCTCGACCCCCCGCTCGTGGCGTCTCCAGGCGGCAGTGCGAAGGGGACGCTGCCTGGAGCGCCTGGGGCGTCCCGCAGAGGCGATCACCGCCTACCAGACCGCCATGGCCTTGCCGGAGGGCGGCCTGCCGGGCCGCACCATTCTCATTCCCGTGGATGAAGCCGATTGGTTCTACCGCGCCGGCTTTGATGCGATACGGCTCCTCGACTTGCAGAAACGTCACCAGGAAGCCGTGGATATCGCGGAAGCATTGGCAGCATCCAACGGCCCCCGCTCCCTCGAGGCAGGAGAGTTGGCTACTCAAATCCGCCTCCGGCATTTCCTTTGGGAAACTGCCCCCCCTTGAAATCCCCACCCTCCCCTCTCATGCTTGATTCAGGAAACGACGCCATTTACACCCTCCGCACGGCGGCCCAAGGTCCCCAGGGCCACCTTCCCTTCACTGATGGCCAGCTGCTCACTCAGCCCAGTGGTCATTTGTTCGGTTGGACCCAGAACGCGGGAATGGGATGGCCGGTGGAACGGATCGGGGGCAGAGAATTCGTCATCCTGAGCACCCAAGGCGGGATCCGCCAGGCGGATGGGACGCCGGTGGCCTTGGGCTACCATACCGGACACTGGGAAGTCGGGCTGTTGATGGAAGAGGCTGCCCGGACGTTGACGGCGGCCGGGGCGACACCCTTCGCCGCTTTTTGCAGCGATCCCTGCGATGGCCGGACCCAGGGGACCGATGGCATGATGGATTCCTTGGCATACCGCAATGATGCGGCCAGTGTTTTCCGGAGGTTGATCCGTTCTCTCCCCACCCGGCGCGGAGTCATTGGGGTCGCCACGTGTGACAAGGGCCTCCCTGCCATGATGATGGCCTTGGCCGGCACCCGGGATTTGCCGACGATTCTCATTCCCGGCGGGGTCACTCTCCTGAGTCAGGACAATCCGGAGGACTTGGGACGGATCCAAACCATCGGAGCCCGCTTTTCCCATGGTGAGATCACCCGGGAATATGCCGCAGAAAAAGCCTGCAGCGCCTGTGGCTCTCCCGGTGGAGGTTGCCAATTCCTCGGCACCGCCGCGACCAGCCAAGTCATCGCCGAAGCTCTTGGACTGACCCTTCCCCATGCCGCCTTGAGCCCCTCCGGATCCGAAATTTGGCGCGATCTGGCGCGGCGCTCGGCAACAGCCATCTTGTCCTTGGATGAAAAAGGCATCAAGACCAGGGACATCCTGACCATGGCTAGCCTCAAGAATGCCATGGCGGTCCACGCCGCCTTCGGAGGCTCCACCAATCTCATCATGCACCTCCCCGCCATCGCCCACCAAGCCGGTTTGCGGCGCCCCACGGTGGAGGACTGGCGGGCTGCCAACGCGACGATTCCCCGGCTCGTCGATGCCCTGCCCAATGGCCCCCACCACTATGCCACCGTGCAGGTCTTCCTTGCCGGGGGAGTGCCGGAAGTGATGCTCCATCTCCGGGATGCCGGACAACTCGACCTCAATGCCCTCACCGTCTCGGGCCAGACCGTGGGAGAAAACCTCGTCTGGTGGGAAACCAGTGAGCGTCGCCAGCGTCTCCGGGAGAAGTTGACCCAGCTCGATGGGATCGATCCCGATGAGGTCATCATGTCCCCTGCCAAGGCCAGGGCGAGTGGACTAACCAGCACGGTGACCTTCCCCGCAGGTAACCTCGCTCCGGAAGGCTCGGTGGTGAAAAGCACTTCCATTGACCGGAGCAAGCTTGATGATCACGGAATTTACCTCCACGAAGGTCCTGCCCGGGTCTTCACCACGGAGCCGGGAGCGATTGCAGCCATCAAGTCGACCGGTGAGGATCGGATCCGGGCGGGCGATGTCATTGTCCTGATCGGTCATGGTCCCATCGGTTGCGGCATGCCCGAGACCGCCCAATTGACCATCGCGTTGAAGCATTTGCCATGGGGCAAGGACGTGGCCTTGCTGACAGACGGCCGTTTCTCCGGTGTCTCCACCGGTGCCTGCGTCGGACATGTCTCGCCGGAAGCCTGGGCGGGAGGACCCATCGGCAAATTGCGCGATGGAGATCCCATCCGGATTCGGATCGATTGCCGGAACAATACCGGCAGCATTGATTATGCCGGCGATCCGACCGAGTTGGAGGCCCGGCCTATCAATCCCAAGCTGGAACCTCTTCCCAATGTGCCGGATGACACCCGGCTCTGGGCGGCACTGCAGAATGCGTGTGGCGGCAGCTGGGGCGGCTGCATTTTTGATGCCGATACGATCATTGCCAAACTCAACGCGTAAAAACCGCCCCCTTCCATGAAACGAATGTTCCTTGTCTGCGGTCTGGCCTTCTTGCTCTGTGCTTCGGTCCGTGCGGCGGAAGAAGCCGGACTGGCGGATTTGAAAATCGGCGATCCCGCGCCAGGATTTGATCTTCCGGGCATCGATGACCGCCGTCACACCCTCCAGGATTACGACGGTGCCGAGGTGTTGCTGGTGGCGTTCCTCAGCAACCACTGTCCGGACTCCCAAGGCGCCGAATCCCGCATCAAACAGCTTGCCGCCGACTTCAAGGGGCCTCGCTTTGCTCTCGTCGCGATCAATCCCAATGACCCGCAAGCCCTTCGACCCGACGAGCTCGGCTATTCTGTTCATGGAGACACTTTCCCGGAAATGAAGCTGCACGCCAAGGAGCGGGGATTTTCCTTTCCCTACCTCTATGACGGCGAAACCCAGTCGGTCGCAAAAGCCTACGGATGTTTGGCCACTCCCCACATTTTCATTTTCGACAAGGATCGGAAGCTTCGCTACAAGGGCTATTTTGATGATTCCCGCTTCGGCGATCCGGCCACGGTGAAGGATCAGGCCGCCCGGACAGCGGTGCAGGCCTTGCTTTCCGGCAAACCCGTCGTCAATGCCGTCACCAAGCCGCACGGATGCTCCACCAAGTGGGCTTCAAAACGGTCGCTGGTGGCGGTGGATGACGAAAAATGGGAAACCGCGGAAGTCGAGTTGTCACCCATCGATGCCAGCGGAATCGCCGTCCTTCGGAAAAATAACACCGGCAAAGTCCGAATTTTCAATGTCTGGGCCACCTGGTGCGCTCCCTGCGTCGCGGAATTTCCCGAACTGGTCGCCACCCAGCGCAAATTCGGACTTCGACCGGTGGAATTGATCACCATCAGCATGGATCAACCCTCCGATCTGGCCAAAGCCAAGGCGTTTCTGGAAAAGCAGAACGCGGCCATTCCCGAGAAGCTCAAACCAAGCTTGAAAGCTGAGGGAAGGACCACCAACGCTTACCTATACACTGGCGGCAGTGTCGATCCCTTGATCGAAGCGCTCGATACCGAATGGCCCGGACCGATCCCGCACACTCTGGTGGTGGCACCCGGAGGCGAGGTCATTTACCGGCACAATGGGAAACTCGAACCGGGAGTGTTGGTTGACAAGATTTTGGGCCATTTGGGCCGGTTTTACGTGCCCGAGGCCAAACCGTGACGGTCCGCCGTCCGCCGCCTCCGGGAGCTGGCGGACGCAACCCTGCCCGGGAATCAGGAGATCGGCACCGGCGAAATCTTCCAGATGTCCTTGGCGTATTCCCGGATCGTCCGGTCCGAGGAAAACCACCCCATCCGGGCCGTGTTGAGCACCGCCTTGCGGGCCCAGGTGGCCTGGTCCTGATAGGCTCGGCCGACTTCTTCCTGCTTGTCGCAGTAGGCTTGGAAGTCAGCCAACACCAGATAGGGATCCCCCCCGTCGAGCAGGCTGCGACGAATGTGATCGAACGCCCCACGTTCGCCGCTGAAGTAGTCTGAACACAGCCAATCGATGGTCTCCTTGAGTTCCGGTGAGGCCCAGTAATAATCGTAAGGCGAGTATCCCGTGGCCCAAAGCGCCTCGACCTGTTCGACGGTGAGACCGAAGATGAAAATGTTGTCCTCTCCGACCGCATCGCGGATTTCCACATTGGCACCATCCAGAGTCCCGATCGTGAGGGCTCCGTTGAGAGCCAGTTTCATGTTGCCAGTGCCGGAGGCTTCCTTGCCCGCTGTGCTGATTTGCTCCGAGAGGTCGGCGGCGGGAATGATGTATTCAGCCACGCTGACACCATAATTCGGCAGGAAGATGACCTTCAGTTTTCCATGGATGCGCTCATCCGAGTTGATTTTCGAGGCCACCGAATTGATGGCATGAATGATCTCCTTGGCCAGGACGTATCCCGGCGCGGCCTTGGCGGCGAAGACGAAGACCCGGGGCGGAATGTCCATGTGGGGATCCCGCAGCAGCTGCCGGTAGAGGTGCACAATGTGCAGCAGATTGAGGTGCTGGCGCTTGTACTCATGAAGCCGCTTGATCTGAACATCAAAGAGGGCGTCCGGATTGACTTCCACCCCGCAGCGTTGCAGGATGAACTCCGCGAGACGGACTTTGTTGGCCCGCTTCACTTTCATGTATTCGGCACACCAGGCCGGGTCTTCGGCAAGAGGTTCGATCTGGCGCAGTAGGTCGAGATCCGCCGGCCACCAGGGGCCCACCACTTTGTCGAGCATCGCCGAGAGCCCCGGGTTGCAGGCCTTGAGCCAGCGCCGGGGAGTGATGCCGTTGGTTTTGTTCTGAAAACGGTCGGGATACAGTGTGTAGAAATCCTGGAAGAGGTGTTTCTTGAGAAGTTCGGTGTGCAGCGCTGCCACCCCGTTGGTGGTGTGACTGCCGATGACCGCGAGGTAGGCCATGCGCACCATCTTGGGGGCACCCTCTTCGATAATCGAGAGTTCGCGCAGACGGGAGGCTTCTCCCGGCCATTGCTTCGCCACGACCTGATTCAGGAATTGGTCATTGATGCGGTAAATGATCTGGAGATGCCGGGGAAGCACTTTTTCGAACAGCGGAACGCTCCACCGTTCCAGCGCTTCCGGAAGCAACGTGTGGTTGGTGTAGGAGAACGTCCGCTGGCAGATGTCCCAGGCTTTTTCCCATTCCATGCCGATTTCATCGATCAGGATCCGGATCAGTTCGACCACGGCCAACGTCGGGTGCGTGTCATTGAGCTGGACGGCGGCCTTGTCCGGGAGAGTGTCCCAGTCCGCATTGAGCCGACGATGCCTCCGCAGAATGTCCCGCAGGGAACAAGCGACAAAGAAATACTGCTGGACCAGCCTCAATTCCTTTCCGGCTTCAGTAGCGTCATTCGGATAGAGCACTTTGGAAATGGTCTCACTGAGAACCTTTTCTTTCACCGCTTCGTCGTAGCCGCCGGAATTGAAGGCATCGAGGTCAAAGTCCTTGGAGGCCCGGGCTTCCCAGAGCCGAAGATAATTCACCGTGGTGCATCCGTAGCCCGGCACCGGAATGTCACAGGGCATCCCGATGATGGAGCGGGTGTCGACCCAGACGGAGCGCCCCTGGCCGAGATCGTCAAACTGGTGCTCAACTCGCCCATAAAGACGCACTTCGACAACCCGGTCAGGACGGCGGATTTCCCAAGGGCTTCCAAGCCGTCTCCAGGCATCGGGATGCTCCACCTGCCGGCCACCGACAAAGCTTTGCCGGAACAAACCAAACTCGTAAAAGATCCCGTAGCCGACCGCCGGAAAATCCAATGTCGACAGGGAATCCATGAAACAGGCGGCCAGTCGGCCAAGACCACCGTTGCCCAGTCCGAGATCCGGCCCGTGGTTGATGATGGCTTCCGGATCCTGCCCCAGTTCCTCAAGGGCGGCCCGTGCCGTTTTCAGCAGGCCGACGCTGACCAGACTGTTTTCGAGGAGACGCCCCATGAGATATTCCAGGGAAAGATAGTAAACCCGGCGCACATTCTGGTGATCGTGGACCCGCTGGGCTTGCGTTCCCCGCTCCAGCACCCCATCCCGCACGGAATAGCAGACGGCCGTCCACCAGTCGGATTCAGTGGCTTTCTCCAAGGTCAGTCCCAAGGTCCGGACCAAATGGTTCCGGATCTGGGCTTTGAAATCCTCGACCGTCCAAGCCAATTGGCAGGCGTTGCCCGCCAAGGGATCCGCCGTCTCTCCGTGTGTCATTTCGTCTGATTGTTGCATGATAGGTGACTTGCCGAATCATTTTTCGGGCCAATGTGGCGCCACGATACCGCAACTGTTCCTCAATTGCCCCGACAAGTCGGAAAAATTTTCGGCCGCTGCCCATTGCGTGGACTCAGGCCTCATCCGTGGCCGGAGGACTGAACCGGGCCAGCCAGCCGCACAGCGCCGGCAAAACCACCAGATTCAGGACGGTGCTGCTGGCGAGACCGCCGAGGATCACGATGGCCATCGGGCCTTCGATTTCCCGGCCGGCTTCCCCGCTACCCAGCGCCAGCGGCAACACTCCCAGCCCCGTCACCAACGCGGTCATAAGAATGGGAAGCAGCCTTTCAGTGGCTCCCCGGGCAACGGTTTCGAGGTTCCACGGAGCGCCCTCTTTGGTCACGAGGTGCTCATAGTGGGACAACAGCATGATGCCATTTCTCATGGTGATGCCGAAAATCGTCACAAATCCGACGAGAGTGCCGATGCTGAGGGTTCCTCTGGTCAGAAAAACGGCCAGAACGCCCCCGACCAAGGCAAAGGGAATGTTGGCCAGCATCAAGGCGACATGGCGGGCCTGACCAAAGACCAACGCCAGCAGAAGAATGATGCCGAAAAGCGCGACCCCACTGTGGACCAACAATTCCTGACGGGCCTTCTCCTCCTCCCCGGCGGCTCCTCCCCATTCCAAATACACATGGCTTGGCAATCGCACCCCCTCGCTGATTTTTCCCCTCGCCTCCCGGACAAAGCCTCCCACGTCACGGCCTTCGACGTTGCAGGTCACCGTTTGCCGACGGCGCGCCCCCTCATGCTGGATGGACGGCCGCCCATTGGTGAGCTCGATGTCGGCGAGTTGTCGCAACCGGATCCGCTGTCCGTTGCCGTTGCCCAGGACGAGATCGCCCACGGCTTCCGGATCGCGGCGGGAGGCCTCTTCGAGGATCACGGAAAGCTTTCGAACCCGGTCTCCCCGCACCATTTGAGCGATATCAGTCCCTTGGAAAGCCGTTTGCACGGCCTCCAGGATCGGCAAGGGAGCGAAGCCGAACTGCGTCAACGCTTCCGGACGCAGATGGACCGCGAGGACCGGGGCACCGGGGGGCGATTTGACCTGGACGTCCACACTGCCCTTGACGTGGGACAGGGCGTCCTGAATGCGAAGGGCGACCGCGTCCAGTTTGTCCAGATCTTCCCCGAACACATTGACCACGACTTGGGCGGTTTCTCCCGAAATGGTCTCCCCGATGCGGTCCCCGAGGAAAGTGAGGACCTCGCTCTGAGCCCCGGGGGTCTTGTGGAGGATGGACCGCAACGCTTCCTGGGTGGAGACTTCATCATCCGGGGAGGTGCCGCGTTTCAATTCGATGTGGAATTCACTGCGGTGGGGGCCCCACGTGTCCTCTCCCATTTCCGCCCGTCCAACCTGCTGTTCCACGGTCGCGATGTGCTCCAGCGCCAGCATTTGTTCGGAAACGGTTTTGCCAGCCCGGAGGGTCTCCTCCAGAGAAGATCCGGGCCGCAGGGCCAACTGAGCCACAAAGTGGCCTTCGCGGAACTCGGGAAGCAACTCTCCACTGAATCCCCGTGCCAGTAAGAGCATCCCCCCCGCCAGAAGCGCGGCGCCCACGGCTGTCATCCGGGGGCGCCGGGCGAAAAAGAGACACCAATCCCGGTGCAGTAATTTGATGCCGCGTACCCAGAACGGATCCCCATGGGGCTTCGACTCACCCAACAACATCAAACACAGAGCCGGAGTCACAGTCAGGGCGACGGCAAGCGAAGCCAGGGTCGACAGGATGAAAGCCACCCCGAGAGGCGCGAAAAAGTGGCCTTGAATCCCGGACATGGTCAGCACGGGGAGAAATACCAGGCAGACGATGAGAGTGGCATAGACCACCGCACCGCGCACTTCGATGGAGGCGTCCAAAACGACCCTCCAGGCAGCACGGGGCCGTGGGAGGTCTTTGTTTTCGCGGAGACGCCGGAGCACGTTTTCCACATCAATGATGGCATCGTCCACGACCACTCCGATGGCCACTGCAAAGCCGCTCAGCGTCATGGTGTTCAGCGAGATGCCGAACCGCTCCAACAACAGCACCGCGGAAAGAAGAGAAAGAGGAATGCTGAGAAAGGAAATCAGGGCCGGTCTGAAATCGAGCAGAAACAACAACAGCACCATTCCGACAAAGGCGCCGCCGATGAGGAGGGAATGCATGACATTGGAGAGGGCGGTTTCAACAAACGTGGCCGGGCGGTGCAGGCGGGGATAGACGTGGATGCCAAGGCCTTCAAAAACAGGCTGGAGCTCGTCGAGAGCGGCCTCCAATCCCTCAGTCACGGCGAGGGTGTTGGCTCCATACTGTCCCCGCAGGGTCAGCAGCACTCCCGGCTTGCCCATCACCAGAGCATCTCCAAACTTCGGCTCGGCGGCGAGAACGACCGTGGCCACGTCTCCCAGCCGCAGGACCGGCCCGGATTTCCGGACCACCACCTGCCGCAGCTCGTCCGGGGAGAACATCTGCCCTTCCGTGGTGATCACGACCCGCTGGGCGGGTGTGTCCACAAATCCGGCCCCCAGCACTCCGGTGGCGGAGCGGGCGGCATCCAGGAGATCGGTCATCGTCAGCCCGAAGGCCGCAAGCTTTTCGGGATCGACCTGGATCTGGACCTGTTCGACATCGCCGCCGAACACATTGGTGCCCGCCACCCCAGGGACGGCCAGGAGGCGCGGCTTTAAGGTCCAATCGCCAAAAGTGCGGAGCTCGCGCGGCGACAGGGTTTCGGAGAGGAGTCCGACTTTGAGGATGTCCATGGTTGAGGACACCAGGGGGGAGAGCGTAGGCGGTTGGGCGCCTGCGGGCAGTTCTCCCGAGAGATTGGACAACCGCTCTGCCAAAGATTGGCGGGCCACATGAATGTCAGTGCCACTACTGAAGACAACCGTGACCACGCTCAGCCCCTGAATGCTTTCGGAACGGACCGACTCCAGTTGGGTCACGCCATTGACGGCCGACTCCAGCGGCCGGGTGACGAGGGTTTCCACCTGCTCCGGAGAAAGGCCCGGAGCTTCGACCTGGATGGTGACCTGGGGCTCGACGAATTCAGGAAACACATCAAGCGGGGCCCGGGAGGCCACATAGCCGCCCCAGCCCAGCAACACCAAGGAAAGGGCCAAAACCAGGGCCCGGTGTCTCAGGGAAACCCGGACGATCTTCCGCAACATCAGTCTTCCTCCCCGGTTCCGCCCGCCTGTTTCATTTCTTCCGAAAGGAGTAGCTGAGGACTGGAAATGACGATGAGTTCATCCCCTTTTAATCCTCCCGCTTCCGCAGGGACGAACCACCCATTCTCATCCGGCGTATCAATGGCGACGGCGGTTCTGACGAATTCGGTGGGGGTTTCATCCTGGACAAATACCCAGGCCCGGCCATCATGACGGAGGATCGCCGATCGGGGGATCACATATCCGCCGCGGGGCTTCCCCCCAAAGGCCAGCTGGGCCGTCACGGCGACTCCCGGCACCAGGGTTCGCCCGGTGTTGGATGCCAGTAGCAGGTGTCCCTGCCCCTGCGTCAGGGCATCCGATGAAAGGGCCGGATAAATGGCTTGAACCGCGATCGGTCCGGTTTCCCGGCCCGCCAGAAACAGGGTGGCTGAAGTAGGCTTCTCCGGAAGGGCATCTCCCACCATGAGGTCGACCCGGACCATCGCATTGTCCCCAGTGACAATGGATTCGATGAATTCAGATCGTTTTTCGAGTGGTAGCATCTCTCCCCACTGCAATCGGGCTTGATTTCGCAGCGCCGTGACTTTGATCTCATCAGCTCGGAACGAGGCCTGAGCGGTTTCAAGAGCTTTGCGGGAAGTAAGCTCCCCCCCTGAGAACAGGCTCTGGGTGCGCTCAAATTCGGCCTGTGAGGCCAGTAGAGCGGCTTCGGCAGCGGAGAGATCACTGTCCATCATGACCAGGGGGGACGGATCCAGAACCTGACCCAAGGCCCTCAGTTCAGGGACGCGTTCGCAGGGTGTCAACGGAGCCGTTGCGATGTGGAAGGATTCGACCTGCTCCTTGGTAAGAGACACTTTCGGCGAGTCCTCTTCGCTTCCACCTTCATCCCTGATGCCGGGAGCGGCCGGGACGGATGCCGCATCCTGCTCCTTCTCCGACTCTCTCCCCGGCTGGCCGGTAAATCCCCGCCAAACCACCCATCCCAAAGAAGCCAGCAGGACGAGGATGAGGAAAAAGTGGGCAATTTTCTTCATGGCGAACGTGGCGTCTGCGTGGCCGCTTCCATCTCGCCAAGAGCGGCCTGCAATTCCGCGAGGGCATCCAGATTGGCCACCGAAATGCTGGCCTGCTCCACTTCGCTGCTGATCAACGCCAGACGGTCTTCTTCACCCGCTTCGGCGAGTTGCTTCATCGATTCCATCTGGGACGTCTGTTCCTTGAGCAGTGCCTGCAGGGTTGAGAGTTTCTTCCGTGCGGCTTCGACGCCCGCGGCTGCCCGATCACACTCATTCAAGACCCGGGTTTGAACCGCATCAAAGGCCGCTGCGAGTTCTTTGCGCTTCGCCTCGGCTTCTCCGATGGCCCCCTGATTCTGATTCAGGACCGGAAGCGTCAGTCCGAACCCGATCGCCCACTTATTGTTGCCGGCATCAAATTCGTATCCGGGATTGAGGTGAAAATCGGGATATTGGCGGGCGATTTCCAGCTTCAGGATGGCCTCGGCTGTGGCGTAGTCCGCCAGTGCCACCAGCACGTCCGAACGTCGCAGCAGGGCTTGCTCACGATGGCAGCTGCTTTTGCCGGGTTCTTTTTCAAATTCCGCGAAGGAAAATTCCGCTCCAGAAACCCCCGAGACCCCCATACTGAGTGCCGCCGCCAAGGACGCTCGGGCCAGGGCGACTGTTTTGGTCGCATCAGAAGCCTGCAGTCTGAGTTGCGCCGCCAGGAGCCGCGGCTGCGCCAGGTCGAGAGGCGACGCTTCACCCGCTTTGCGGCGCTGATCGAGCGCTGTCACAACTTCCGACTGCTTGGTGGCTGTGGCATTGAGCAAAGTTTCCCGGCGCTGAGCGACCCACAAATCAAGATAGGCCCGTCGCAGCGTGGCACGCACTTTCCAATGCGTGTCGATCACCTGGGAGGCGGTGGCTCTGGCCTGCTCCCGGGCGGCTTCAACCCGGCGGCTCCGCTTGCCGGCGGTTTCAAAGGTCCAATCAAACACGACCCCGTAGGTGCCGTTGACCCAGTTGAGGTCGGGTGTCACGATCTGGGGAGCCACGGCCACGGTGGGATTGGGCCGCTCTCCCGCAGTGACGACTGCCGCCAGGGCGGTTTCATGGCGCGCTTTGGCGACCGCGAGCTCAGGGCTGTTGGCGAGTGCCTCGGCAATCAGCGCCTCCAAGGTCCAGTTCCGACTGTCAAGCCTTCGGTCCGTCAACGCCGCCGCCCGCGTGGAAGGATCCAACGGAACGCTATGAAAGGAAACACATCCTGTCAGACCAACGGCCAGGACTGAAAGGAGCATCCTATGGAACTTCATAGCGGGAACCGAAAAAAAAACCGGACCGTCCGTCCGAGGTTGGTTGATGAACGTCAACACATGGCCTCTTGTCAAGGAAGCAAAATACCGCCACCGTGCCTGGCACCTGCCCGTGGAGTTGCGGGATTCCCTTTGGATTTTTCGTTTGCTCCCCGGCTTCGCAGGGGCATTTTCCCGGACAACCGCCCAATGACCGCCCCCAAAGCCCCCCTGCCCTCCGACTCGCCTTCCAGCAAGGATTTCATCCGTGACATTGTGGAGGACGATCTCCGGTCAGGGAAGCACGCCGGTGTGGTGACGCGCTTCCCGCCGGAGCCAAATGGTTACTTGCACATTGGGCATGCGAAATCCATCTGCCTGAATTTTGGGATCGCCCAGGAATTTGGCGGGCGTTGTCACTTGCGCTTTGATGACACCAATCCGGTCAAGGAAGAAGTCGAATACGTGGACTCGATCCAAGAGGACGTCCGCTGGCTGGGTTTTGATTGGGGAGATCACCTCTATTATGCCTCCGATTATTTCGGACAACTCCACGATTGGGCGCTCCAGTTGATCCGGGATCGGAAGGCTTATGTCTGCGAACTCTCGGCGGAGGAAATGAGGCTTCACCGGGGCACCCTCACCGAACCGGGCAAGCCCAGTCCCTGGAGGGAACGCAGCGTGGAAGAGAACCTTGACCTGTTCGCGCGGATGCGGGCCGGTGAGTTCCCTGAGGGATCCAAAGTGCTGCGGGCCAAAATTGACATGGCCCACAGCAACATGAACCTGCGGGACCCGGTGCTCTACCGCATCCTCCACCAGTCCCATCACCGTACGGGCGATCAATGGTGCATCTATCCCACCTATGATTTCGCCCATGGCCAGAGTGATGCCTTGGAGCACATCACGCATTCCCTCTGCACTCTGGAATTTGAAGTGCACCGGCCCCTTTATGAGTGGTTTCTTGCCAACCTTCCGGTGCCCTCCCGGCCACGTCAGATCGAGTTTTCCCGTCTCAGCCTCACCTACACGGTGATGAGCAAGCGGAAACTGCTCCAACTGGTCAAGGAGAACCATGTGGAAGGATGGGATGATCCCAGGATGCCGACCATTTCCGGATACCGTCGCCGGGGCTACACGCCCGAGTCGATCCGGAACTTCTGCTCCCAGATTGGGATCACCAAATTCAAAGGGCTCACCGATGTCGGAGTCCTGGAACACTGCATCCGGGAGCATTTGAATGCGATCGCTCCCCGGGCCATGGCGGTGTTGGATCCCCTCAAGGTCATCATTGAGAATTACCCGGAAGGTCAAGTGGAGGAGATGGAGATTGCCAATCATCCGTCCCATCCCGAAGCTGGAACCCGGAACCTGCCGTTTTGCCGGGAACTCTACATTGAGCGCGAGGATTTCATGGAAGACCCGCCGAAGGAATTTTACCGGCTCGGACCAGGCAGGGAAGTCCGTCTGCGGGGGGCCTATTTCCTGAAGTGCCACTCAGTGATCAAGGGGGACTCCGGAAAGGTGGTGGAGCTGAGATGCACTTATGATCCGGAGACTCGCGGAGGCAACAATCCGCCGGACGGCCGCAAGGTCAAAGCCACGATGCACTGGGTCAGCGCCAGGCATGCCGTCCCCGCAGAAGTGCGGCTCTACGACCGGTTGTTCAAGGTTGAAAGCCCCGAGGCCGGCGACGATGATTTTCTCAGTTTGTTGAATCCGGACTCGCTGAAGATCCTTTCCGACTGCCAATTGGAGCCGGCCCTCGCGCGAGCTATGCCAGGAGACCGCTTCCAATTCGAGCGCCTCGGTTATTTCTCGGTGGATCCCAAATTGTCCCGTCCCGGCTCTCCGGTTTTTAACCGCACGGTCAGTCTCAAGGATTCCTGGGCCAAAGTAAAAGGACAGTGAATCCCGCGCCTCGCCTTGCCAAGCCTGAGCGCCTGCAAGCGGTGCCTTGGCTTCAGGGCGACCCATTTCTTGGGAGGGGTGTTGAGTAGGTAAAAGACAAGGCCATGCGCAGTGCCATTCTCTGAAGGTGGCCGCTTGGCTCGGGGTATTATTTAATAATTCCTAACATTCAGTAAATATTATAAACCAAAGTCCCTTAGGGGTGTTTTTATTATGGTTTTTATGGTTTTTCTTTACTTATACATTTTTTAACTATAAATTGGCCTTGTTATTCCAATTGTGGGACCGCCAAGGCGGGCACTCCACCAAGGGCCATGAACACGAAACACCACAAACCAACTTCCATCGCTGCCGTGGCAGCGTTCCTTTTGGCACTGCCATTGGCAGGTTCCGCCGATGACCAGAAACAAAGCTCCGGTGACACGCCGATTCCCTCTCCGGGATATTGGCTTCCCAAGTTTTGGGATCGCTCGAATGCATCCCAGATCTGGCATGATCCGAATTTTGTTCCCCAGAAGGAATCCCGTGAGGCCGCTTCCCGGGTCGCCAAGCAGATTCCGGCGAGGAATGCGGCTCGCTATGGAGCCGGAGCGCCTGTTGTTAAGGACTGATTCCCTTTCCGGGGGATCCCCTATTTTCAAGAAACCACGCCGGTGCGGACGGGATGATTCCCGCTTTCGCACCGGCTTTCTTTTGTCCGGGAACATTATTTTTCAGTTTACAATCCTTGTTTCCAAGCGACATTCCGCGCCCACGAGCTTTCCCTATCTGCCGTAGGTCCCTGGGCTTTTCTCTCCGAGAAGGCACTGCTCGCCAGGGGTAACCCGGCCATCCAACCTGTCAATATGCCCTTCAAACTTGCTCCGTTCGAAATGCCCAGCCACCTCATCAAGGATGAGGGAACGGCCACCGACAACTACGCCAAATTCATCGCCGAACCTTTCGAAGGCGGTTATGGACACACCATCGGCAACTCGATCCGCCGGGTGTTGCTTTCCTCCTTGGAGGGTGCTGCCATCACCAGCGTGCGCATCGCGGGTGCCCCGCATGAGTTCACCTCCCTTCCCGGGGTGCGGGAAGATGTGACCGAAATCATCCTCAATCTGAAGCAGATCCGCTTCAAGCATTTCGAAAACAAGGAACCGGCCACGATGAAGCTCTCCGTGGACCGCGACGGGGTGGTCACCGCCGGCGACATTCAGGAAATCTCGCAGTATCACATCCTCAACAAGGACCAGTACATCTGCACTCTGGACCGCAAAACGCGGTTCCAACTCGATCTGGAAGTCCGCGTCGGCCGCGGCTTCAACACTGGCGAGGACAACAAGCTCAACGACATGCCGATCGGAGTGATCCCGATCGACTCCATTTTCTCTCCGGTCCGCCGCGTCAAATTCGGTGTCGAGGCCACCCGGGTCGGCCAAATCACCGACTATGACCGCCTTGTCGTTGAGATCTGGACGGACGGACGGATCACGCCCCCGGACGCATTGCTGCAAGCCTCGGCCATTCTGAGAAAGCATCTTGATGTCTTCGTCAACTACGATGACAACCAGATCGAGTTCGAAAAAGCTCCGGAAGCCCAAACCGAGGAAAATCTCGAGCTCAAGAAGCTGCTCAACATGAGCGTGAATGAGATCGAGCTTTCGGTCCGCGCGGCGAACTGCCTCAACAATGCGAACATTTCCACGGTTGGCCAGCTGGCCATGAAGAGCGAGGCTGAAATGCTCAAATACCGCAATTTCGGGAAGAAATCGCTGAATGAAATCAAAGACAAGCTGCATGATCTGGGCCTTTCGCTGGGCATGCAATTCGACGCCTCCATGATCGAGCAACCGTTTGCCGGCACCCTCCTTGCCCATGACCGCGGCCCCGAGGGTCCCGGTTTGGCGGCTCTGATCCACCAGAATCTCCGCGACTGATCCTTCCGCCGCAGGGTCCCACCTCCTCAACTTCCTCCTCTCCATCATGAGACATCATCGTAAAACCGTTAAACTTCAGCGCCCCGCGGCCCATCGTGACGCCCTGATCCGCAACCTTGCCTGCAGCCTGATCGAGCATCGCCGCATCAAGACCACCGTGGCCAAAGCAAAAGCACTGCGTCCCTTCGCTGAAAAGCTGGTCACCATGGCCAAGCGTGACGACCTCCACAACCGCCGCCGGGCGATCTCCCTCCTCGGGAGCAACCAGATCGCCCAGCGTTCGGTCACCAAGTTGTTCGGTGAAATCGCTCCGGCCTCGGCGACCCGGCAGGGTGGCTACACCCGCATCACCAAGCTTGGGCCGCGCCACACGGATTCCGCTCCCATGGCCTTCATTGAGTGGGTCGACTTCTCCGTGGCTCCAGTGGCGGCGGAAGCCGAGGCCGAAACAGCGGAGTAAGTCCGTCCAGGATCGATCCTGATTTCAAAACCGCGCTCCGGCCCTCCGGGGTGCGGTTTTTTGTTTTCCCGGAGGGTCCCATTTGCCAAACTTGAAATTCCCCGCATCTTTCCTTCCCTGTGGCAGAAATCTCCGAAATTCTCAGAAAAATCCGCAAGATCGAACTTCGGACCCGCGGCCTCGTGCGGGAAAGCTTCGGCGGCGAGTACCACAGTTGTTTCAAGGGGCAGGGCATCGACTTTGAAGATTTCCGGGAATACCAGGCTGGGGATGAAGTCCGGTCCATCGATTGGAATGTGACGGCTCGGATGGGGCATCCGTTTGTCAAAAAGTTCGTCGAGCAACGGGAAATGACAGTGTTTCTGGTTGTCGATGCCAGTGCTTCGGGAAATTTCGGCAGTCATGGCCCGGCCAAAAAGGAACTGATGGCGGAAGTCGCCGCATTGTTTGCTTTCAGCGCATTGCAAAACAAGGACAAGGTGGGTCTGATTCTCTTCACCGATGAGGTGGAGATCTACCTTCCCCCCCGCAAAGGAACCGGTCATGCCCTGCGCATCATCCGCGACATTCTTTTCTTCGAACCCAGGAGGCAAGGCACCCGGCTTTCTTCCGCCATCGATATCCTCAAGCACGCGATTCATCGCCGGTCCTTGGTCATCCTGCTGTCTGATTTTATTTCCCAGGATGATGTGTTCAATTCCCTAAAGACGGTCAGTCGGCAGCACGACATGATCGCCGTCCAAGTCACCGACCCCGCCGAGTTGGATTTCCCCGATGCCGGTCTGGTTTGTCTCGAAGATCCCGAAACTGGCGAGCAGGCGGAAATCGCTTCCCACCGGGGGCATTTCCGCCATCAGTACCGCGCGGCCGTCGGCGCCTGGAAGGCTGAACTGGAGAGTCAGTTCCGCCGGTTGGCCATTGATAAGATTGATCTTTCAACGGACCGGGAATATCTTCCTTCTTTGCACGCTTTCTTCCAGCGCCGGGAAGGCAAGCGTGTCTGATTCGCCCTCCCATTTCACTCACTTTCCCCGTTTCCGCGACGACGCACCCCTTCCGAGGCCTCATGAATCCTTGCTTGCTCGCCGAAGGGCCATTGCCTGACATCGAGGACATTGTGGGCCCGGGAAATTGGCCGCATCTCTTGCAGACCCTCCTCTGGTCCGGAATCATCTTGCTCTTTCTCACTGCCATCGGGGTGGCGGTATTCGTGTTCCTCATCAAACCCCGTCGGGAATCTCACCGCCCCTCGGCCCTGAGTCTTGCCCACCGGGCTCTCCGGGAGCTCGAATCCCGCATGGACTCTCTCACGGCCAACGAGTTTTCGCTCAAAGTCTCCGATGCCTTGAAAGATTTCTTTCAGGCCCGTTTTCATGACCCCATCCGCTTTGAGACCTCCGAGGAGTTCCTCAACCGATTCAGCTCTTCCGCCGCCTTTGCCTTTGACCGGCAGGGAGGAACTCGGACGGCGATTCCTGTCGCCACCGGTGACCAGGTGGCTGTCTTTCTCCGGACCTGTGATGAGATCAAATTCGGGCGCCGACCGGATGCCGACCAATACAAGCGTCCTTTGTTGGATCAGGCCCTGGGCATTTTGGCCTCGGTCCATGATGAAACCGCAGTGTCACAAGCCAAAGGATGATGCCCTCTTTTTCCATCATGCTGGCGCTGTTGCCGACAGAGTCGAATCTGGATTCATTCCGTTTCGCGCATCCTTGGTGGCTCCTGCTGGCGGTGATTCTACCGGTGTTTCTCATCTGGAAAGGCCGGCCGGGGCCCCAGGCGGCGGTCGTGTTCTCTTCGTTGCACATTCTCAAGAGGATGGGGCCATTGAGAAAATCCCGCCCCGGTCATTTGCGGTTCGCCCTCTTCCTCCTGACCTTTCTCTGCGGGGTGATCGCCCTGGCCCGTCCCCAGGTCATCAATACCCGGGTCACGACTTCGGAGAGCGGGATTGAATTGATTCTCACACTCGATGTCTCTCGCTCCATGTTGGCGGAGGATTTCTTCATCGGAAACCGCAAAGTGACCCGGTTGACTGCGGCCAAAAAAGTCACCCGGGATTTCATCAGCGGACGGACCACGGACCGGATCGGGGTCGTGGCTTTCGCCGGTCGTCCCTTTCTGGTGAGCCCGATCACTCTGGATCACTCCTGGATTGAGGACAGTCTGGACCGGGTCCAGATCGGACTGGTCGAGGACGGCACCGCCATCGGTTCGGCCCTGGCGGCAGCCGCCCGGCGTCTCGACACCCGGCCGTCGAAGAGCAAGGTGATTGTCCTGTTGACCGATGGAGCCAACAATGCCGGCAACATCAAGCCCGAGACGGCGGCCAAGCTCGCGGCGACGCTGGGCATCCGCATCCATACCATCGCCGTCGGCACTTACGGGGATTTTGTGGTTCCCACTCCGGCGGGGCCCCAACGGTTGACGCAGGAATTTGACGAAGCCACCCTGAAGAAGATTGCCGAAATCGGGAATGGTGAATTTTTTCATGCCCAGGACACCAACAGTCTGGAACGCATTTTCCGCCTGATTGATGAAATGGAAAAGACCGAGGTGAAACGGCAAACCCATGTCACGGCACGCGAACTCTTCCATTGGCCGGCCATGCTGGCCTTGCTTTTTGGGTTGATATCCCTCATAGGGGAAGAGACCTTTTGGAGACGGGTTCCGTGACGTCCCCCTCCCCCCACCCCAGTGACCGCGCTCTTCAAGTCCCTGTTTGCTCTTCCCGGCCATTTTGCCGCTCCGGAATGGTTGTGGTTTCTCCCGGCGCTCCCTTTGCTGGCCCTGCTGCGCTGGCGGGCCCAGCATCTCAGTCGGCGCGGTCTGCCGGGTTTGATTTCCCCCAAATTGGTGACCCACCTCATCCGAGGGGCCAGTGAACCCCTCCGGTGGATGCGGTTCCTCCTGTTCCTCGGGGCACTTGGCTTTCTGGTGCTCGCGCTGGCGCGGCCTCAATTCGGCACGGAGCAGGCCGAGGCTCGCTCC
This sequence comes from Akkermansiaceae bacterium, assembly GCA_024233005.1. GTDB lineage: Bacteria > Verrucomicrobiota > Verrucomicrobiia > Verrucomicrobiales > DEV007 > JACKQE01. Next base: position 24,079 of record JACKQE010000023.1, read on the forward strand.
CGGAGCCGCGATTTGTTCATTGCGCTCGACACGTCCCGGAGCATGCTCGCGGTCGATCTGGAGCCGAATCGCCTCGCCCGGGCTCGACTTGCGATCCATGAGATCGTGGATTCGATGCCGGAGGACCGCATTGGCTTGATTGCTTTTGCCGGCAATGGATTTCTCCTCGCCCCCTTGACGCTGGACCATCCCGCGGTGGTGGAGGCATTGGATCAAATGGAGCCGGGGCTGGTGCCTCGGGGGGGCACCAACCTCTCGGCGCCTCTCAGCGTCGCCCTTGATCAACTCCGCCGGAGTGGCGCCGACGGCGCGGCTCTGCTGATCTTCACGGACGGGGAAGATCATGAGGGCAAGGGCGATGTGGCCCTCCTCGCCAAGCAGGCGAAGGAAGCCGAACTGGTGGTGTTTGCCGTCGGGGTTGGCACCGAGTCCGGAGCGATCATTCCGGCCACGGATGACGACGGGAAAGCCATCCCGGGGCAGTTTGTGGAAGACGACGCCGGCAGTGTGGTCCGGTCGAGGCTGCAGCCGGCCGCGCTGCAGGAGATCAGTGCCGCCACCGGCGGGGTCTACGTCAATCTGGGGGAACGAGGCTCCTTGACGACGGTGGTCTCCAGAGTGCTCAATGCGGTGGAAGCGACGACGAAAGAGGCCGAAGCCCGCCCGAAGCCCATTGAACGGTTCGTCTGGCCCCTTGGCGTTGCCTTGATGTTGCTGGTGGCGGCCTGGATGCTCCCGACCCACTGGAGACGCCCCCTGCGGGCTCCTTCCGCCGTCCTTGCCGGACTGGTCCTCCTGTTCGGCCTTCCCTCCCGCGCCGGAGCCGAAGCCACCGACAGTCGAGGCTTTGAAGCCCTGCGGCTCAATGACTACGACGGCGCCATCGAAGCCTACGAGAAAGAAATTCCCCTCGAAAAAGATCCCGACAAAGCGACCTGGATGCAGCTGGGGCTGGGGACGGCGGCTTTTCGCAAGGGCGACTATGAAAAGGCCAAGCAGGCCTTTAGCGAAGCCCTGCAAAGCCCCCGCAAGGATCTCGCCGCCCAGGCGCATTACAATCTCGGCAACACCCTTTTTGAAATGGGAAAAGCCGAAGTCTCCGCGCCAGCCCAAAACCCGGATGAACCGGCAGTGGAAACGGGCAATGTCGAAGCCGTGAAGAACCGGTGGAAAGAAGCCCTCGACCAGTACCGGTCCGCCCTCTCCCTGGAACCCGGGGATCGTAAGGCGAAGCACAATCTGGATGTCGTCTCGCAATACATGCAAGTCCTGCGGAAAAAGGAGGAGGAGAAGAAGGAGCAGGAAAAAAAGGAAGACAAGAAGGACGAGGACAAAAAAGACGAGGATCAGAAGGATGATCAAAACAAGGATCAAAATCAGAATCCTCAAAACCAGGGGCAGCAACCGCCGCCAGAAGGGCAGCAACCGCCTCCAGACGGGCAACAGCCACCACCTCCCAAGGATGGTCAGCAACCTCCCCAAGACGGGCAACAGCCGCCGCCGCCCAAAGATGGTCAGCAACAACCCGGGCAGCCTCCTCCTCCCGGAGATCAGAAATCCCCCCAGGACCCCAAGGAAGGCCAACAGCCACCACCGCCGCCCAAAGGACAACCCAAGCCGGACGAAGGCAATCCGGAGCAGGATCAGGGAAAACCTCCCGAAGGAGAAATTTCCGCCCAGCCGGGGCAGTCTCCTCCGCCCCAGCCGGGAAAACCACAAGGGGAACCTCGCAACGAGGAAACCGGTCTGACCCCCAGCGAGGCCAGAAAACAACTCAAAGACAATTCCGATGAGGACCTCAAGGCCATGCCTCTGCAAACCAAAGGGGCCCGCGCCGAACGTTACAAGGATTGGTAAACGCATCATGAGCCGCTCCCCCCGCCCTGCTTTTTGCCTGCTTCTTCTCCTCGGCCTCTGGCATTCAGCCTTCTCAGACAGGCTTCGCGCCCAGGAACCCTCCGTCTCGGTCAATCTCGTTGGCAAACGGATCGGGATCGGTGAACAGGCGGTGCTGCTGATCAAGGTGGCCAATGCTCAGGCGGAGGGTTTTCCTGAAACTGTGGCCGCCGATGGCTTGAAAGTGGAATTCCGGGGTTCCAACACCACCCGGAAATTTGTGAATGGAGTCTTCAGCCTGGAGATCGATTTCTATTACCAGATCACCGGAGAACGGGAAGGCACGTTGACTGTTCCCCCCATTCCTTTCACCTTGAATGGGAAGGCCACCGCCACTGCCACCCAGTCGATTGAGGTGTTCAAAAGAAAGCCCGGAGATCTCGCGATCGATGCCTCCAAGCCCTACTTTGCCCGTTTGGAATGCGGCGCCGCTGAGATTTACGAGGGCCAGACCCTGCCCATTGCGCTCACGGTGTATTCCCGCAGCAACATTCACCAGATCAATCCTCCGGATGTCCAAATTTCTGACAATGGACAGGTCCATGCGTTCTCCCGGGAAGTGGAGCAAAAGACGATCGAAGTGGATGGCTACACCTTCATCACGGCGGGCATCAAAAGCCAGGTGACGGCGCTGCGTCCCGGCGAAATGACGCTGGGGCCAGGGAATATCGTGGCAACCATTCTGGAAAGCAGTGATCCCTTCGGCATGGGCAGCCGGAGTCTTTTTACCCAGACGGTGCCCCGAAAAATGAGCACCAACTCCCTCTCGATTGTGGTCAAGCCACTGCCCACCGAAGGCCGTCCGGCGAGTTTTCGCATGGGTTCGGTCGGCAATTTTGATCTCGGACTGGAAGTGAGCCCCCGGGAACTTCAGGCCGGGGATCCTCTCAGCATCGAGTTGACGCTCTCCGGCGAGGGAAGTTTGGAATCGATCGAGGCACCGGTCTTCATGCCGGCCAACAAGGAAGACTGGCGCATTTTTGATCCCAAGAAAACGATCGAACCCGGGGAAGAAGGAAAGCCCGGCAGGGCGGTGTTCACCCAGGTCATCATTCCCAAAAAACCCGTGGCAGAACTGCCTCCTTTTGAATTCGGCTTTTTTGATCCACAAACCGCCACTTACGGCGTGCGCCGCACCGAACCGGTGCCGCTCAAGATCAGCCAGGACTCCGCTCTCGCGGGATCCGCGCAATCGGCCGGGACAGTGGCTGGAAGTGAATACGTGAGCAACCGACCGGTGGATCTTTCCCCCTTGGCCAAGCCGAAAGCCCAGTTCGCTGACATTCTCCACATCAGCACGCTTCCCTTGATTCTCAGAACCCCGCCGGAACCGTTGCTGGCCGCGAAAACCTTCTGGCTCGCCCAGATTCCTCCGGCCCTGCTGTTCTTCGGTCTGGCGGGTTGGGGCACTCTTCGGTTGCTCCGGGAAAGGTCTTCCCGACGGCCCAAAGCTGCCGCGCCGGAAAGCTATCGATCCCTGCGGCACAAGGTCGACGTCCCGGAAACCCGGGCTCGGAGGGTTCCTTTCCTGCAGGCGGTGTTGGCCTGTCTGACCCAGTTGCGCCATCAGGCGGTGCACCAGAAATCCTCCGCCGAGTCCTTGGCTGCGATCGATCAATTGTCCGCTCGCGCCCAGCAAACCCTCTACGGACCGGAGGCGCAATCGCATCCGAACCAGCCGCTTTCGGAGGCTGAAATTGCCGGATGGATCCGTGAACTCGACCAACTTGCTTCTGCCCTTCCCCGCTGATGCCCTTTTCTCTCTGCAATCGACTGATCCTGGCTGGCCTGGCAGCTTTCCTTTTTGCCGGTTTTGCCCCCGTCTCTCTCTCCGCGCAGGAGCCCGCGGTGCTGTTCATCACGGCCAACACGGCCTATGAAAACGGGGATTATGCCACCGCCGAGGCCAATTATCGCCAGATTGCCGAGCAATACCGCAATGTCTCTCCCGATGTATTTTACAATCTGGGCAACTCCCTGTTCCGCCTCGGTCGTCCCGGCGAGGCGATGCTCTGGTATCAGCGAGTGCTCGTGCTTCAACCGGATCATCCCGAAGTGCAGCAGAATCTTAAGTTCCTCCGATCCCAGATCGCCTTTCTGGAGTTCGAGGCGACGGGGCTCGACAGTTGGTGGCTCCGATTCACTGCCAACCAGCTGGGGGGCATGGGCTTCGCGGCGCTCTGGATCGCTCTGATCTGCCTGGTGACCATGGTGGTGATTCGGTCCTGGAGGACCTGGCGCCCCGTTTTTCTGTTGGCGGCGGTATGCTTCCTGGTGATCGCGGGCTTCTTTCTGTGGGGCTTCCGGGCCCGGATGACCCGTCTGGCAGTGGAAAACCGAGCCATCGTGACCGCCCCGGATGTCAGTGCTTTGACGAGTCCTTTGGCGGATGCCAAGACCGTGATTGAACTGCCTCCCGGCTCGGAACTCCGCATGGTGGAGGATCGGGGTCCGTGGGTGCGGGTGGAAATTCCAGGGAATATTCGCGGGTGGCTCCGGGCCGAAAGTCTTCAGCGCATCTGGCCTTTGCCGCCCCCCGCCTCCCAGTCCTCTGCTTCCTGAGCCCTATGGTTCACTGTGACGGTCTTCTTTTCCAGTATCCCGCCGGTGAGTTTTCGCTCCGGGTCGCTTCGTTTGAGGTCGCGGAAGGGCAGTCCGTCGCCATTGTCGGACCAAGTGGTTGCGGTAAGAGCACCCTCCTCAAGCTCATCGCCGGTATTTTGGTTCCTGCCGAGGGAGCCATCCGTGTTGCCGACCAACCCCTCTCCTCCCTTCCGCTTCCGCAGCGCCAACGATTCCGTGCTTCCCGCATCGGCATGGTCTTTCAGGAGTTTGAACTGGTCGATTATCTCTCGGTTGAGGACAACATTCTGCTGCCCTATTACCTGAGTGACGGATTGACGCTCGACGGTTCCGTCCGGGAGCGGGCCCGAACTCTCGCCGCTGCGGTGGGCATCGGCGATTTCCTCCCGCGTCATCCCCGGTCGATGTCCCAGGGGGAACGCCAACGGGTCGCCATCTGCCGGGCTCTTGTGACCAAGCCTGGATTGGTTCTTGCCGATGAACCCACCGCGAGCCTCGATCCGGCAAACCAGACCCGCAGCGTGGCCCTGCTTCGCGAGCAGTCCGCCGGTGTCGGCGCCGCGCTGGTCATGGTCACCCATGATCACGGAACCTTGGCGGGATTTGACCGGGTGGTCGATCTCGGCAGTCTGGTCACGATCACTCCCACGGTATGAAGCTCACCGGCAGTCTCTATCTCGGGTGGCGGCATCTCCAGCGTCACAAAGCCAAGACCGCCCTCCTCACCGGCGCGTTAACCCTGGCGGTGTTTCTTCCCGTCGGGGTTTCGCTCTTTGTGAGTCAGGCGGAAACCCGGCTCCGGGCCCGCGCGGTGGAAACTCCCCTCCTCCTGGGGGCTCCCGGCAGCCCGTTGGAACTCGTCTTCAACGGTCTCTATTTCAACCAACCGGAACTGGCACCGCTCACGATGAGACAGATGCATGAGACGAGGGAGGGAAACTGGGGACATGCCATCCCGCTCAATGCGCGCTACCACGCCCGCGGTCACCGCATTGTCGGGACCTCTCTGGATTACTTCACCTTCCGTCGTCTTTCGATCGCGCAGGGCACCCAGATGGTGCGTCTCGGGGATTGTGTCCTCGGGGCCTCCGTGGCCCGCCAGTGGGAACTCGGCCCGGGCGATCATGTCATTTCCTCGCCGGAAGCGCTTTTTGACATGGCCGGAGTGTATCCTTTGAAAATGCGGATCACCGGGGTGCTGGCGCCCACCGGCGGAGCGGATGACCGGGCCATCTTCACCGATGTGAAAACGACTTGGGTCATCTCCGGTCTGGCCCATGGCCATCAGGATGCGACCAAAGTTTCGGACAATGAAGTTCTCGGCAAAGCCAAGGACGGCACGGTGACGCTCAACGCCTCGGTCGTCGAATACAACGAAATCACCCCGGACAATGTCGCCTCCTTCCATTTCCATGGGGATTCCGAGGATTTCCCGCTGACCTCGGCCATCATTCTGCCCCGTGACCACAAAGGCAAGACCATCCTCCTCGGGCGCTACCAGGACCGCAAAGGGGAGGTCCAACTGGTGGAGCCTCCGTTGGTGATGGACAATCTTTTCACCACCGTGTTCCAGATCCGCGATGTTGTGGTCGCGGCGCTCGCTCTGGTCGCGGGAGCCGCGCTGCTCATCTCAGCCCTGGTCTTCGCCCTCTCCCATCGGCTCCGCCAACGCGAATTTGACAGCCTCAAGGCGATCGGGGCCGATGCCGCCAGCCTCCGGGCTCTGATCCTGTTCGAAGGCGGATTCGTCATCGTGGCAAGCCTCGCCATGGCGGGGCTCCTGACCGCCATCCTGCGGGCTCTCGCTCCTTGGCTGGTGCGCTTGGTGGCGGGGTAGTATTCAGCCGGGTTGGCTGCGGATCCATTCCGAAGGGGTGAAGGCCTCGCCTTCCCGCGCGGCGAGGGCTTCCAGCTTCTCGCGCACCACGGGCCACCCGAGCGCCTTGGCCCAGGCGATGGGGCCTCCGCGGAACGGGGCGAATCCGGTCCCGAAGATCATCGCAAAATCCACGTCGTCCTCGCTGTGGGCCACCTCTTCTTCCAGGCAGCGGGTCGCTTCATTGACCATGAGGAGAGCCAACCGTTCGGCCACGGCGGCCTTGTCCGGAAGATTGGCCGGAGCCGTGCCGTGGGCGCGCCGGACGAGGGCGTTGTCACTCACCGCCTTTCCTTTGGACTTCCGGTGTTCATAGATCCCCTCGCCGGTCTTGCGGCCGAAAAAACCATTCTGCACGAGGCGGTCGAGGATCTGCGGAATCGCAAACCGATCCCCGAAGGCGCTCTGCATGGTGTGAGCGACGTGGAGAGCCACATCCAGCCCGACTTCGTCGAGCAGCCGCAGGGGGCCCATCGGCATGCCGAAATCGAGCATCGCCTCATCGATCAGTTTGGCGTCCCACCCGGCATCGAACAGACGCCCCGCCTCGATCAGATAGGGCATCAGAATGCGGTTGACGAGAAAACCGGGACGGTCCCCCACGACCACCGGGAGCTTGCCGAGCTTCCGGACAAAAGCCAGCGCGGTTTCCACGACCTCGGGGGAGGTGTGCGGAGTGGTCACGATCTCAACCAACTGCATCCGCGCCACGGGGTTGAAGAAATGCAGGCCAATGAGCCGGTCCCGTCGCCCGATTTCCGGATCTTCAGCCAATTGGGAAACCGGCAGGGCTGAGGTGTTGGTCGCGAGAAGGGTGTCGGCGCGGGTCCGTCCGGCGAGGTCCCGAAAAATCTTCCGTTTGATCTCCAGGTCCTCGACCGCCGCCTCGATGACGAGATCGATGCTCTGCATCGGCACCACGGTCGCTGAAGGAATGACATTCCCGGAGAGCCGGTGGGCTTCCGTTTCGGTGAAGATCCGGTGTTTCACCGCATCGCGGAACAACTGCCTCACCGAGCGCAGGCCGGCGCCCACCCGCGCAGGATCAAGGTCCCGCAGCAGCACCGGGATCTTCCGTGCGGCGAGCCACTGGGCGATGCCCGATCCCATGACTCCGGCGCCTATCACGGCCACCCGGGAGACGGTGTTCGGGGTGACAGGGTCCGGGGAAAAGTGGAACTTACGCGCTCGTTCCTGAAGGTGGAACACCCGCAGCAATTGGCGGGCTTCCGGCGAGGTCGCGAGACTGCGGACCGCTGTTCGCTCACGGGTCATGGAGTCGGTGAGGGATCCTGAAACCGCCTGGGTCACCACCTGGAGCGCGGCATCGATGGCGGGATAGTTTCCCCGGGACCGGGCCCGGGCTTTGCCGCCGGCCACCCGGCGAATGACCAGGGCGGAGAGCGGATTGTTGGTCAGCCAATGCGAGGGCCTTCTAGGCTTCCCTTTGGCGAGGAGCTGGTCCGTGAGTGTTCCGAGGCGTTCCCGCGCGGCGACTCCATCGACCAGCCCGAGTTTTTTGGCCTGGCGCCCAGCGAGCTGTTTCCCGCCGAGAATGAGATCCAGTGCCGCGGGCAACCCGATGAGCCGGGGCAAACGGGACGAGCCTCCCCAGGCGGGCAGAATGCCGAGCTGGGTTTCCGGCAGGCCGATCTTCGTCGACCGATCGTCGCTGGCCACCCGCCAGTCGCAGGCCAGGGCCAGTTCGCACCCGCCTCCGAGACAGGCGCCGTGAATTTCCGCCACCGTGATGCAGGAAAGTCCCGCAATTTTTTGGAAGACGCGTTGTCCCTGGATGAGAAACAGCTCCAGATCTTCCGGAGAGGCGTTCTCCAGCACGTTGAGGTCGGCCCCGGCGACAAAGATGCTGTCTTTGGCAGTGCGGAAAACCAGGGATGTGGCCGACGGCAGCCGCGTCACGGAATCGACCAATTCTTCGAGGGCCTGCAGCGTGGCGGGATCGAAAATGTTGGCCGTGGAATCGGGGCGATCAAAGGTGATCGTGAACCGGCCGTCAGAGAAGGTGCTGGTGAAAGGTGAGGACATGGTGGGAAATCGTGGTCTGATGACAGTGGGCGTTCAGGCTTCCCGCTCGAACCAGGCGGCACCGCCCTGCCCGCCCCCGATGCAGAGGGAAACGAGGGCCCTTTTGCCGCCATTGCGGGCCAGTTCTTTCAACGCGGTGAGGATCAGCCTCCCGCCAGTGGCTCCGACCGGATGGCCGAGGGCGATGGCGCCGCCGTTGGGATTGAGTTTCTCCATTGGAATGGTGAGGGAGGCATCTTCACTGGCGAGCTTATTGACCACTCCGAGCACCTGGGCGGCAAACGCCTCATTGATTTCGATGGTGTCGGCCTGGTCGGGTCGCAGCCCGGACGTCGCCGCCACCCGCCGGATCGCCCCGACCGGTCCCAGTCCCATCCGTTCCGGATCGCATCCCCACCAGGCGTAGTCGACGAGCCGCCCGAGGGGCTGTAGACCCAGCGATTCCGCCCGGCGCCGCGTTGCCACGAGCAGGGCCACGGCGCCGTCGGTGATCTGGGAACTGTTCCCGGCGGTCACGGTGCCGGTCCCGGGTTCGAAGACCGGCTTCAATTTCGCGAGGGCTTCGGAAGTTTGATTGGCCCGGGGCCCATTGTCTTCCGCTAGGAAACCTGCCTTGGAATCGGGCAGGTAAAAAGGAGCGATTTCCTCGGCCAACTTCCCTCTGGAAGCGCAGGCCTTGAGATGAGAGGCGAGAGCAAAGGCATCCTGCTCTCCCCGGGTGATTCCGAGTTCCCGGGCCAGCACTTCGGCAGTTTCCCCCATGTTGAGACCGACCACGGGATCTGTCAGTCCCATTTTCAAGCCAATCCGGGGCGCGAAATCGGCGGGACGGAATTTCGCCAGCAACGCCATCCGTTGTCCCAGCGATCGGGCTCGGCTCAGGGCCGTGAATTTCTCGGCCGTCGCCTGGGGATAGTAAAACGGAATCCGGGACATGCTTTCGGTGCCCCCGACAATGTAAATCTGTCCCCGACCGGCGGCCATTTTCTCGGCGGCACTGGTCAGGCTTTCCAGCGAGGACGCACAGTTCCGATGGACGGTCATCGCCGGTTTGCTTTTGGGAATGCCGGCCCGCAACGCGATGACCCGGGCAATGTTGGCGGCCTCGGCGGGTTGGGAAACACAGCCGAAGATGGTTTCATCGACCAGGTCGGGATCCAGTCCGGTCCGGGCCAGCAGAGCCACCACGGCCTGGCGTCCGAGTTCCACCGCATCGATCCCGGCGAGATCGCTCCCCATCCGGGCAAAGGGGGTGCGCACTCCGTCGAGGATGACCAATTGTTTGTCCGAGCTTGCCATGAGTGTGGGATTTCAGTGTGTGGATGCGGGCTTGGGGCGCCGGTCGGCGACTTTCTCCTCTTTCAAAGACCTTCCGACCCCCTGGAGATCCTGCATTTCTTCGGCGTTGTGATAGATCACTCCATTGGGGCTGATCTCCGTCGCGTCAACAAAACGGCGTTGGATGCTGCGGGTCAGAGACTCAAGATTGGTGGAGGAATCCTTGGCCTGGGCGTGCACCACCAGTTCGTCGCACTCCAGGGGATCGTTGTTCCGCTTCCGGATTTCGATCTGCCAAGCCCCCAGGTCATCCAGATCGTCGAGCAGATTTTCGAGGTCGTTGAAATTCACCAGAGTGCCCTTGATCTTGTCGATGTTCAGGCTGCGCACGTCGGTGACCCGGGAGATCCGTCCCACCAAACGGGGGAGGTTTCTCCCACAGTGGGGACAGGGCTCGTGAACCAGGCCGCCGGAGATATGGTCCCCGGTGCGGTAGCGCAATACCACCGTGCCCCGGCTGTCCAGGGGAGTGTAAACGATCTCCCCGGGCTCCCCTTCCCCGACCTGCTTGCCGGTCTCGGGATCGACGATCTCAATCAGGCCGAGATCCGGGTAGAGGTGGTAGCCGCTGGATTCCGCCCCATCGGGAGGCGGGCATTCCGGCCAGGCCGTCTTGCACTCGGTGAATCCGTAGGTGCCCATGACCAAGGCTCCGGGACTGCCGAGTTCCTCGCAGAGGGACCGCAGCTTGCGTCGCATGCCTTCGGGGGCTTTTTCTCCGCCGAGGACGACCCGCTTCAGATGGGGGCTTTTCAATCCCTGTGAGACGGCCTGTTGCAGCACGTGGTAGATGAACGTCGGCATGCCGATCAGGGCGTCGGGCTGGATCTTTTCCAGCAGCTTCACGTTGCCGTCCGTGCCCATCACCTTGCCTCCCCCCGTGCTGAGGCAGAAGGCGTTGAATCCCAGTCCGGCATAGTGGGTCTGCCAGAACGCGAGATGCGGGGCAAAGGGAAACATGTTGAGATGCCGGAAATCGGCATCGGAGCGGCAGATCTGCATCAGCCGGGTTCCGGTGATGGCGAGGTTGTCGAGGTCGTGCTGGGTGTAGAGAAACGGCACCGGGTCGGCGGAGCGCCCGGTGGTGCTCGTCATCAGAATTGGCCGGTATTCGAGGCGCAGCCGCCGCTGGGTCCGGGCCATTCCCCGGGTTGCCACACTGAGCAGGGTCGAGGCCCGCCGCCGCAACACCGCCTCCTCGGGGATCAGGACAAAGTCGCGCGTTTTGGCCGCCGTGCCGGGAATGCTCAGCAGATCGGATTTGCTGGAGAAAGGGATCCGCTCCAGATCTTCCCAGTGACGGATGGAGTCCGGATCCACCCCTGCGTGGCGGAAGAGCCGTCCGTAATATTTGGAGAACGGGACGACCTGCCTGGTGAGGAAATGCCTCAGCCGGGTGATCTGAAGGTCGCGGCATTCCGGTCCCTCCAAGCGGTCCCAATGTCGTCGTAATTTTGGGGTGAACAGGCTCACAGCACTCCCCCTTTCTCCATCGCCTCCTGGGACGCGGAGATCTTGCCTTCGAGTCCGGCGAGGTGCAGGAGTTGCGGCAGATGCGCTTCCGCGACCTCGCGACCGACCCGGATGTATTCCGCATGGTTGTTGTAATCGTGCCATTTCGGATCAGCCACCACGGGCCGGAGCAGGATCGAGGCATGCCGGGCGCTGCGTTCCACCAGCCGCATCTGGGATCCCATGGCCGCGCCGCGCAGCAAGTCAAGGAGGTTGCCGGGAGCGAAGTAGTTCACGTGCAGGTTCAGGCAGCAGAGGGGACGCTTCCAGATCGGCAACTCCTCGCAGGCCGGCCGCTGACTCCGTGACCGCATAAGTTCGTTCGGGGTTGGCAACACACTGACCGCGATGATTCCATCCAGGGCTTCGGCTTCCGAGAGGACTTCCACCGGCAGGGGCTCGGCGACACCTCCGTCGACGTATTCGATGCCTTCCTTCACATAGGGAACGAAGACCCCGGGAATGGCGATGCTGGCCATGATCGCCGAGACCAGATCTCCCTCATGGAAAACTTTCAGGGCGTAACTCTGCAGTTCGGTGCCCACGATGTAGGTCGGCCGTCGCAGGTCGGCAAAGGTCACGCTGTCGAGCGAGCGGCGGAGGCGGGACTCGATCCGTTCTCCCCGGGTGAACCCACGGCGCGGTGGGAAATTCGGCGCGAGTAGGGAAAACATGTCCCCCGTGGTGTTGATTTCGCCGGCCAGTTCTCCCAACTTTTGGCCATCGTAGCCCGCGGACCAAAGCCCCGCGACATAGGCCCCCATGCTGGTGCCAGCCACCGCGGCGATGTCGATGCCGTTTTCCTCAAGGACTTGGATGACCCCAATGTGGGCCAGTCCTTTGGCTCCTCCGGAGGAAAGCGCCAGTCCGATCCGGGGACGCCGTGGCGCGGCCACCGCGGTGGGTGAGACCGCATCCTGCCGTCCGGCGCGCTGCCAGGGGAACCAGGATTTGCGCTGGGTTTTGCCGCGCAGTTTGCTGAAGATCACGTCCATGAATCCTACGCGCCCTCCCCCCGAATCTCCGTTGGCAGTTGGTG
>JACKQE010000024.1 GCA_024233005.1 Akkermansiaceae bacterium
AAAAACTCGGCCCGGAATCCGAAGGCTACCAGACCCTGGTTCGTTGGATCAGCGAGGGGATGCCCTACGGATCCGAAACCGACCCGACCATTGCCTCGATCGAGGTCCAGCCTTCCCGGCTCACGATGAAGGTGAACACCACCCAGGCCCTCAAGGTAACAGCGCACTATTCCGACGGGAGTTCCCGGGATGTCACCGGCATGGCGCTGTACGAAGCGAATGACAAAAGCATGGCCGGAGTCAGCCGGGAAGGGGTCGTCCAGACGCTCGACATTCCCGGCAATGTGGCGGTGATGGTGCGCTACTCCGGTCTTGTCTCGGTCTTCAGCATTTCCATTCCCCTCGGGGCTCCCGTCGGGGAACTGCCGGCACCGAACAATTTCATCGACGATTTCATCTTCGCGAATCTGAAGGTGATCGGAGTGCCGCCCTCCGCAGTCTGTGATGACGCGACCTTCCTCCGTCGCGTTTCGTTGGACATCGCAGGGCGGTTGCCGACCTTGGAAGAGGTGAAGGCCTTCCAAGCGGTCACAGATCCCAAAAAGCGGGAGTTGGCGATCGATTCGCTTCTCGCCAGTCCGGATTACGCGGATTACTTCGCCAACAAGTGGACCGCGCTGTTGAAAAACAAGCGGGAAGACGCGGCCGACATCACGGCCAACTTCGCCTTTCATGCCTGGATGCGGGACAACCTGCTGGCCAACCAGCCCTATGATCAATTGGTCCGCCAGATTCTGGGAGCCACCGGAACCATCGTGTCCAATCCGCCGGTCGCCTGGTACAAACGCGTCAAGGAACCTAACCAGCAGTTGGAGGATGTCGCCCAATTGTTCCTCGGAGTGCGGATGCAGTGCGCCCAATGCCATCACCATCCTTTCGAACGCTGGAGCCAGCACGACTACTATGCCCTGTCGGCGTTCTTCAGCCAGGTGGGACGCAAACCGACCGCCATCGCCGGGGAGGATCTCATTTTCCACAAGCGCGGCTTGGCCGAAGTGGAAAACAAGAAGACTGGGAAAAAGGTCCGTCCCGCCGCCCTTGGTCAGACCCCGCCCGAGATTCTGCCCGACGAAGACCCCCGGCTTCAATTGGCGGACTGGATGGCCGGGAAAGACAACCCGTTCTTCGCCAAGGCGTTGGTGAACCGCTATTGGAAACATTTTTTCAAGCGGGGGCTCGTCGAACCCGAGGACGACATCCGTGACACCAATCCGGCGACCAATCCGGAATTGCTTGAGGCGTTGGCGAAGCATTTTGTGGAGAGCGGCTTCGATCTCAAGGCGGTGGTCCGTGTCATCACCCGGAGCCGGACCTACCAGCTCAGCGCGATGCCCAACGATTATAACGCGATCGACAGCCAGAACTTTTCCCACTTCTACCCCAAGCGTCTCCAGGCGGAGGTGCTGCTCGACGGCATCGACCTGCTCACGCAAGCCAAGACGGACTTCGCCGATCTGCCTCCCGGCACGCGCGCCATTGCGCTGCCCGACAACAGCTACAACAGGGCGGCGCCCTTTCTCAAAGTCTTCGGACGTCCCGAGGGGGCCAGTGTGTGCGAATGTGAACGGGTGCAGTCCTCGAGCTTGGCGCAGAGCCTTCACCTCATGAATTCCGCCGAGATCAAAGGCAAACTGGCTTTCGCCAACGGCCGGGCCGACCGGCTTTCCAAAGCGGACGTTCCCGTGGCGGAAGGCATCAAGGAAATCTATCTCAGCGCTTTCGGCAGGGAACCCTCCGGGGAAGAATACAGCATTGCGGAAGACTTTCTGGCCAAGCCACGGACGGATGCCGCCGGCAAGCCGGTGGACGCGTTGCGCTCCAAGCGGTTGGCCTACGAGGATCTCCTGTGGGCCATTCTGAACACCAAGGAGTTTCTCTACAACCACTGAGGGCGGGGGAGCCTGTCCCGGTTCACCTGATGTCTGTCTCCAGACCGATGGCCCCTTCAAAGGCCCGGTGCAGTTGGCTGGTTTGCCGGGCCCCGAGTTTCTGACCGAACTGGGCCACCACATACAGTCCGGCGAGACCTCCGAGAATCGGGATCAGCAGCCAGAAACACCAAGGGGAGCCGTCCACGAGGCACTGGGACACGCCCACCACCGCGGCCACCACCGCCAAAAATCCCAGCAGAAAATAGCCGTAGAGAAAGAGCGACCAGACGTTGGGATTCGGGCCGTAAATGCCTTCCACCAGCGTTTTGCCATCTTCCGTTGGTTCCAGGCTCAGATTCAACTGCGGTGACCAGAAATGTTGGTCCTTCACGGGGATCCGCAGGCTGATGAATTGGGGAAAGCATCTCACTTCACAGGAGCCGGCCTCCTGCTCCAGCCGGGCCCGCAGGTGTTCCTGCAGGCTGTCGGGAGCCTGGTCCACGGTTTGCCGGAACCGGGGGCGGATGTGCAAGCTGGTCATGACCGAAACCAGTTTGCGCTTTTTCCGGGGTTCGTGTCAATCTCCACCGACTGCGAAACCGGCTGAAAATCGGCGGGATGAAACGCAACGACCGGAGAGGCCGCGGGGCGAATGGGCGCCCTGCAGGCCAGGGAAGGGGAACGTTGGATCGTCCAGTGGATGCGGCAACGAGTATCAGCTGGCGCGAATATGCCAAAGATAGCCGTTGTTGCGGCCCTTGTTGGATCGATGCAACGGCAGCATTATTAAGATCTCTTGATTCTGGCCATGTTCAATCGCTCCCCACTTACCGCTCTGTTGGCTCTCGCCATGATTCTTCCCGCCGCTGCGGTGAACGCCCAACTGGTCGTGCTTCCCGCTCCCCGGTTGCTCACGACGATGCCGATGGGCGGACAAGCCGGGACCTCGGTGGAGGTGACCATCACCGGCGAGAACATCGAGAACGTCACCGAGTTGCTGTTCTCCACGCCCAAGATCACCGCGAAACCGGTGACCGATGCGCAAGGCAAAGCGGTCGAGGGCAAGTTTTTGGTGACCATCGCAGCGGATGCTCCGGTCGGAGTCTATGATGCCCGGGTGCTTTCCCGGTTGGGGATTTCCTCGGCGCGTGCCTTTTCGGTCGGAACCTTGCCGGAGCTGACCCGCACCGCGCCGAACAACTCGGTGGAGACCGCCCTGAAGCTGCCTGTCAATTCCATCTGCAACGCCACCATGACCAAGCGGGCGGTGGATTTCTATGCGTTCGAAGGCAAAAAAGGACGCCGGGTTGCAGTCGATTGTGCCGCGGCCGGGATTGATTCGAAGCTCACGCCGGTTGTCATCATCGCCGATGCCAAAGGCGCTGACCTCCTGGTCAACCGCACCGGTGGTGTCATTGATTTTATTCCCCCGGCCGATGGCACGTTTTTGGTGAAAGTGAACGACCTGACCTACCAGGGAGGTGAGCGGCATTTCTATCGGCTCGCCCTGAGGGACGTGGTCGGCGATGGTCCCGCGCCGCGCCAGCCGTCGACGACTCTGGTGAGCGCGGTGTCCTGGCCGCCGCCGGGATTTCCGGAAACTGCGCCGGCCGCGGAAACCGAGCCGAACAACCGTCCTGCCGAAGCTCAGAAAATCACGCTTCCCTGTGATCTGTCCGGCAGTTTCTTTCCGGCGGCCGATGTGGACACTTACGAGTTTTCCGCCAAAAAAGGAGAGATCTGGTGGGTCGAGGTTGCCTCCGAAAGGCTTGGGCTTCCGACCGATCCGTTCGTGCTGGTGCAACAGGTGACCAAGACCGGCGGTCAGGAAACGCTCACCGATGTGGCTGAACTGTATGACATCAACAGCCCGGTCAAGGTTTCCAGCAATGGATACTCCTACGACGGGCCGCCCTATAATGTCGGGTCGCCGGATGTGTTGGGCAAATTCGAGATCAAAGAGGATGGCGTGCACCGGCTGCAGGTGCGGGATCTCTTCGGTGGCACCCGGAACGTCAAGGAGAATTCCTACCGGCTGATCGTGCGCAAGGCCACTCCCGACTTTGCGCTGGGGGCTTGGGCTGTGCATATGACGCTGCGCAATGGCGACCGCGCTGCCTTCTCCAAGCCGATCGCGTTGCGGGCAGGGGGGGCGATGGTCCTCGAAGTCCTGGCCGTTCGACGGGATGGGTTTGATGGTGAGATTGAACTGGGAATGGAAGGGCTGCCGGCCGGGGTAACCGCTGGCGGGCTGAGGATTCCAGCTGGGAAATCGGTCGGCCACGTCGTCATCAGCGCGAATGCCACAGCAAAAACCGGGCACGCCCTGGTCAGGATGTCCGGCCGGGCCAACATCGATGGCAAGGAGGTGACTCGGCCCTGCCGGCTCGCTTCGATGGCCTGGCCGGTCAAGGATGCCAAGCAGGAAATACCCAGTCCCCGCTTGTTTGATGACATTCCAGTTTCGGTCACCGAAGCGGAGGCTGCTCCGCTGACGATCACCGCCGCCGAGGAGAAAGTGTGGGAAGTGCCGCAGGGCGGGTCCTTGAAGATCCCGCTCAAAGCGGTATGGCGCGGCGAGTTTTCCGGGACTTCCGTCAAGCTGAAAGCCTATGGCACCGGCTTTGACGGCATGAAAGAGATCGAGCTGCCGGTGAAAGGCACCGCCACCGAGGCTGTCTTTGATCTGGCCGCCTTGAAGACCCCTCCGGGAGAGTACACGATCGCCTTTTACGGCAGCGCGGTCGCCAAATACTCCTACAACCCGGATGCTGTCAAAGCCGCCGAAGCGGCCCAAAAAAAGGCCGAAGCAGAGGCCGCCAAGATCGCCTCCGAGGCCAAGAAACTGGCCGGGGACGCGGCCAATGCTCCGGCGGATAAGAAATCCGAAATGGCCAACGCCGCCAAGATCGCGGCGGAAAAGCAGAAGCAGGCCGAAGCGCTCATGGCCGAGGCCGCGAAGAAAGTGCAAGTGGTCACCGACGCCGCCGCTCCTAAAGACATTGTGGACATTTTTGTCTCCGCTCCGATCCGGGTGACCGTCAAACCCGCCCCGGAAGCCGCCGCCGTCACCGCCAAGCAATGAACCATCCTAGATCCAGCACTGTGCCATCTGCCGCCAAGCTGGGCATGTCCGCCATGGTCTTGGCCTGGGTCGGAATGCCCTCATTGCAAGGCGCGGAACCCGACTTCTATCGCGATGTGTTTCCGTTCCTCAAGGCGAACTGCCTCGCGTGCCACAACAAAACCACCACCAAGGCCGGGCTCAACATGGAGACGCCCGAGTTCATGAAAAAGGGGGGGGATTCCGGTCCGGGGATCGTTCCGGGGAAGGGAGCGGAGAGCCTCATCGTCGAGGCTTCCGTCCACTCGGACGACATTGAAATGCCGCCGCCGAACAACAAATCGGGAGCGATCCGGCTGACGCCCGCGGAAATCGCGGTGCTCAAAACCTGGATCGACCAGGGGGCGAAAGCCTCGGTGCAGCAGGAACGTCAGGTCACCTGGAAGCCGCTCGCTCCCGGGGTCGATCCGATTTACAGCATTGCCTTGACCCAGGATGGGCGTTATGCCGCCTGTGGTCGGTCGAACCGTCTCTTTCTCTATGATCTGGCCACCCGCAGTTTGATCACGGAAATCAAGGATCCGGCCGAAACCTCCGGAGGGGCGCACCGGGCCATGATTCAATCGCTCGCGTTCAGTCCGGATGGCACGCGGCTCGCCAGCGGCAGTTTCCGCGAGGTCAAAATTTGGCGGCTCCAGCCAGGCGCGACGCCTGCTTCTGCTTCTGCGCCCGCCTCCGCCGCCGTTCCGCCGGGTCCCTCCGATGAGGCTTTGCTCAAGAAACTGGCCGACTCGGCGAAGGTGGCCATCGTGACCCATTCCCTCTCCGCCGATGGCAAGCAGGTTGTCACAGGGTGCGCGGATGGTTCGGTGCGTGTCTGGGAGACTGCCAGCGGCAAAGTCCTCGCAGAACTGCGCGGAGGCGCGGCCTTATCCCGGAAGATGGCCGAGTTGGAATGGGTCGTGGCCCGTCAGGCGCTGGAGCAGGCCTTTCAGAAGACCGAGGTAACCCGCATCGAAGCGCAGAACAAGGCGCTCGACGAACTCCTGAAGAAGGCGAACGATGCCATCGTGGCCATGAAAAAAGTGCTGCCCGAGAAGCAGAAAGAGGTCAAGCCGGCCCAGGAAGCCACTGCCGCAGCGCAGAAAGTGGTCGATGACATCGCCGCTCAAATTGCCAAGCTCCCCGGCGGCACACCCGATCCCGCCTTGGAAAAGCAACTCAAGGACGCGCAGGAAAAGCTCGCTCCGGTTGCCATGAAGGAGACGTCCGCGCTGGCCGCCGTTTCCGCGACCGAAAACAACATCAAGGATGCCGGCGTGGAAGTGAAACGGATCACCGACTCCAAAGCAAAAAATGCGGAAGCACTGGCTGCCGCCACTGCCACCATGGAAGCCGCCAAGAAGACACAAGAGAAAGCCGCTGCCGACCTGGCGGCGGTGAAGCAGTCAGTCGACAAGCCGTCCGTCAAGCCGGTCGCCGTCGCCCTGTCAACGGACGGGCAGCGTGTCGCGTCCGTGTTCGACGACGGAAGGCTGACCGTCTGGGCGATGGCCACCGGCACGCCGATTGAGGAATTGCCCGGAAGCCCCGCGGCCGGGGGCAAGTTGGACTCCCTTCCTGAGGGGACCTTTTCCGCCGTCGCGCCCGACGGCAAGGTCCGGATCACTGCCGCAGCCGCCGACTGGGTTCTGGAGCGGACCTTGGGAGGGGACAAGGATCACACCCTGTTTGCCGACCGGGTCAATGCCGTGCGGTTCAGTCCGGATGGAAAACTGCTGGCGACCGGAGGAGGCGAGCCTTCCCGTTCCGGCGACGTGGTTTTGTGCGACGCCGTTTCCGGCAAGGTCACCAAGAAGTGGAAAGACCTTCACGACGACATTGTGATGAGTCTCGATTTTTCCCCCGATGGACAGCTTCTGGCCTCCGGAGCGGCCGACAAAATCGCCCGGGTCACCAGCATTGCTTCCGGAAAACTGGTGAATCTATTGGAAGGGCACACCCACTACGTGATGGGCGTCGCCTTTCGTGCCGACGGTCGTGTCCTCGCCACGGCGGGAGCGGACGGAGTGGTCATCTCCTGGGACATGATTCTGGGTGAGCGGAAGAAGAAGATTGAGGGATGGACCAAAGAGGTCACCTCCCTGCAATTCATTGGCGCGACCAACCAGATCGTCACGTCCGCGGGGGACAACCGGTTGCGCATTGTCAACGATGAGGGAACCGAAGTCCGCGCCATTGCGGGACTTCCCGACTTCATGCAGGCCGCGGCCAGCACTTCCAACGGGGCCCTGCTGATCGGCGGCGGCGAAGACAGCACCCTCCGGATCTGGAATGGATCGGATGGCAAAGAACTGGCCGCTTTTGGAATGAAGTAAGCTGAATTGTCATCCATTCTTCCCACCACCCATGTCGACCATGATTGATCCCACTTCCCCTCTGGGCCGCTGCGCCGGTCCGCTGAATCGCCGCGGTTTCATGCAGATCGGACTGACCGGCATGGCCTCCCTCTCCTGGCCCGCCCTGCTCAAACTCCGGGCGGAAAACGCCCTGAAACCCGCCAGCGAGAGAAAAGCCATCATCATGGTGTGGCTCCCGGGCGGCCAGTCGCATGTCGACACCTACGATCCCAAGCCGGACATTGGCAGCGAATACCGCGGTCCGTTCAAAACCATCTCCACCAAGGTGCCCGGCATGCAGTTGACTGAACTGCTGCCGATGAATGCGAAGATCGCCGACAAGTTCACCATCCTGCGCTCGATGAACCAGAAGGCCGGTGGTCATCCGGCGGGCTCGATGCAGATGCTTTCGGGGGATTCCGACGAGCGTGACAAGCCGAAGCCGAGACTCCCCGACTGGATGTCGGTGGCCCACTACCTGCGCTCGAAAGAAGGGAAGCGGACCAATCCATTGCCCAACTACGTGGGGGTCAACCCGCCGCTGGAATACAACGGCCCCGCCTATCTGGGCGACGCCTTCATGCCGTTCTCGGTCAGCGACGATCCGAACCGTCCCAACTTTGCCGTGCCGAACATCGGGCTTTCGGATCTGGCCGAAACGCGGCGCCTCAGCGACCGGGTGGTGCTGCGCAAGGGCTTGGACAAACTGGAGCGCGCCTTTGACCGGCAAAACGAACTCGGCGCCCTCGATGAATTCGAAACCCAGGCGATGACCCTGCTCACCAATCCTCAGACGCGCGATGCCTTTGATCTGGGCAAAGAGGACGCCGCCACCCGCGACCGGTACGGTCGCAACCGCTGGGGGCAGCAATTGCTTCTGGCGCGCCGTCTCGTCGAGTCCGGGGTCGACATCGTCACCAGCAGTCTCAGCGGACCGCTTTGTGGACGGGTGGGGAACTGGGATGACCATGCGGTGAACCAGCACCAATTCGAAGCCCTGCGGTTCCGCATGCCAACTTACGACCGGGCTGTTTCCGCTTTGATTGAGGACGTTTACGCTCGGGGGCTCGACAAGCGGGTGCTTGTGGTCGTCACCGGGGAGTTCGGCCGGACGCCGAAAATCAGCTTCGACCGCAGCACCGGGGCGGGGGATGCCAGCGCTCCCGCCGGAACCCTGCAGCCGGGACGCGACCACTGGCCGCGCGCCTTCTCCAACATTTGGGCCGGAGGCGGCCTGCAGACCGGCGGCATCATCGGCGCGAGCGACAAGCGCGGCGAGGACGTGGTGGAGAGGCCTTGCGGCCCGGGCGATTTCCTCGCCACGATCTATCATCACCTCGGCATCGATTCCTCCAAGATCACGATCAAAGACTTCAACGGACGCCCAACCCCGATCGTCGATCATGGACGCCCGATTCCCGAGTTGATTGCTTGAGCGTGACTCCGAACGGATCCCTCTGAAACCGGCCAGATCTCCTTCCATGCATCGATTCCTTGTCCCGACTGTGGTGGCCGCTCTGGTCAACGCGCTGTCCCCTCCTTCCACCGGTGCTCAGGAGGTCAAGGACGGGCAATTTGCCGTGTCGTCGAATTTGAAAGTGGGAGTGGCCAAAGTGGACATCACTCCGGATCAGGTCGCCGGTGTCACCGTGGTCGGGCACCGCCGGGTGGTCACGGGGGTGCGCGATCCGCTCCGGGCCGGTGTGTTGCTTCTGGATGATGGCGAAACGAAGGCCGCCATGGTCACGATGGACACCATCGGCGCCTGGGAACCCATGGTGGCCGAGGCCCGCAAACGCATCGCCACCGAAACCGGAGTTCCCACCGCCAACATCATGGTGGCGGCCTCGCACAACCATTCCGGTCCCGGCTACGTGGAGAACCTCCGCTGGGGAACGGAGCTGATCAACAAACTCGCCGCCGCCGCGAAAGAAGCCGCCGCGCACCAGCGGATCGTCACCATCGGCTACGGTGAGGACCACATCGGATTCGGGATCAACCGCCGGAAAACGATCGATGGCCGGGCGGTGGTGCGATTGAATCCGGACGGTCCGAACGACCCGCGCGTCAAAGTGCTCCGGTTCGACGATGGGAAGTCGCTGACCCCGGTCGCGGTGGTGATGCACGCGGTCTGCCATCCCTGTTTTTTTACCTGGGGGGACAAAGGCTCTCCGCCGTACCCGAATGGCTATCCCCAAATGACGGCCGACTATCCCGGGGAGGCCCAGTCTTTTGTCGAGATGGTCTACGGGGGGAAAACCTCCGCCCTGTTCATGCAGGGGTGTGCCGGTGACATCCGTCCCAATCTCCCCGGCTATCCATACCGCTGCGCCGACGAGGCCGACATCCAGTGGGCGGGCCGCGATCTCGGGGGGGCCGTGGTGCGTGCCCTCGCTTTGGCGGTGACCCGCGAGAAACTGCGGGAACGCGAGAGCTTCTACCAGATCCGGGTGGCCAGTGAAGTGGTCGAACTTCCCGGCAAGGAAGGCCCCGTCCAAGGCGAATTGATGGCCCTCAAAGTGGGACCTTTCCTCTTCCTGACCATGCCCGGCGAACCGATGGTGGAATACGGGTTCAAGTTGGAGAAGGCCATCGCCGACCGGGCCATACCCATTGTGGTCGGCTACGCCAACGGCAACATTGGTTACATCGCGACGGCGGACGCCCATACCGTGGGGGGCTACGAGCCGAACCGTTCCGTGCTCAAGCCCGAAGCTGAGGCGATCATTGAGAAGCAACTCGGCGCGCTCGCGGACCGGGTCGTGGGCGATGTCTTCGAGTCATTCTCCAAACATCCGAAGGATCTGGAAAAGCGCGCGGCCGAGGAAAAGGCGCGCTTGGAGTCATCCAAGCCCTGACGAAGGGGAGCGGGCAAAGGTTTTTCGTGACGACCGGCCGTCTGCCTGATAGAGCATTCGGTGGCTCTTTTTCCCAGCTTTGAGCCACCTGATCATGTCCCGCTCCGCGCCCACCTCCGTCCGCCACCGCATCATTGGTGTGACGATGCTGATGGCGTTCATTCTCTATCTCGACCGGATCTGCATGGGCGAGATCGTGAAGTCGGTCTCCTTCAACCAGGAACTGGGCCTTTCCAAGGAACAGATCGGCTGGCTCCTCGGGGCGTTCTTTTTTGCCTATGCCCTGTTTCAGGTCCCGGCCGGATGGGCTAGTGATCGCTTCGGGGCGCGTCCCATGCTGACCCTCTACCTGGTGCTGTGGTCGCTTTTCACCCTGCTGACAGGTCTGGTGGGGGGCTTTGTGGGCTTGCTGGTGGCCCGTCTGCTCTGCGGGGCCGCCGAAGCGGGAGCCTACCCGACCTCCATGGCCCTGATTCGCAAGTGGATTCCCGTGGAGGGACGGGCCAGTGCCAGCGGGATGGTGTCCCTGGGGGGGCGGCTGGGCGGCACGCTCGCGCCGTTTCTGACGATCTGGATGATTGTGACGCTCGGCCATTGGCGCGCCTCGCTCTGGATCGACGGGGTGGTCGGGCTTTTCATTGCGGGGATCTTTTGGAAAATGGTGCGCTCCCATCCCGGCCAACATCCTGGCGTCAACGCGTCCGAACTCGCCCTGATCGGCAATCCCGGCGGGGAACCTCCCCTCAGCAACCGTGAGTTCAAAGCGGCGCTCTGGAGTTTCAGCAAGAGCACCAGCCTGTGGTGCAACTCGGCCGCCCAACTGCTGCAGAATCTCGGCTGGGGATTCCTCGTCACCTGGTTGCCGACCTACCTCGTCGAGGAACGCGGCGTTGGTGAAATCGAGGGCGGCCGTCTCGTCACCTTTGTGCTCGCTTTTGGCATGGTCGGACAGATCGCCGGGGGATGGTTCTGCGACCAGGCCACCCGCCGTTTTGGTCTCCGTCTGGGACGCCTCATCCCGATGAGCAGTTCGATGTTTCTTTGTGCGGCCGCGTATGTCTGCTGTCCCTTTGTGGAATCCACCTGGTTGCTCATCGCTTGTTGCTCGGTGGTTTCGTTTGGCACCGATCTCGCCAATCCCGCGCTCTGGGCCTTCATGGGGGACGTGGGAGGACGGGCCACGGCGGCGGCCGGTGGCTGGGGCAACATGTGGGGAAATTTGGGCGCCAGTGCCGGTGCCCTGCTGGTGCCCTGGCTCATGAAAGTCGGGGGCGGTGATGGCAAACTGTGGGTATTCTTCACCCTGGCCGGGGCCTTCGTCCTCGCCGGTCTCGTGGTCCTGCCGATGGATGCGACGAAAAAGCTCCTGCCCGACTCCCTTCCCGAACCCCAGCCTGATCCTTCATGAACCATCCGCTCGTCTCCTATCCCCAACTTCCCGGAACGCCCACCTCCCACCTGCCGTTCAGTCCTTGTGTGGTGGTGGGAGAGTTGATCTTTGTCTCCGGCCAGGCCTCGGTGGATGAGGAGGGCAACCTGGTCAGCGACACCTTTGAGGGCGAGTTCCGCCGTTCCCTGGAGAATGTCCGGCTCGTTCTGGAGGCGGCGGGGAGTGATCTGGAGCATGTCGTGCAGACCCGCAACTACATCCGGGACCCGGAGGATCTTCCGCTCTACAATGCCCTCTACCGCGAATACTTTCCCGGCCCGGCGCCGGCCCGGACCACGATCACCAATTGCCTGCCGCCCGCCCTGCGCTATGAGGTGGAAGCGGTGGCCGTGATCCGAAGGCCGGCTGCCGCCGGCGAGTGACCTATGGCTGACAACATCCCATCATACTCCAACCTATCCCATGCCATGAACACAGACGACAATGACCGTCGCGCCTACTGGGCCGAGCAAATGGAGGAAGGCTATGCCATGGTGCAAAAGCTCCTTGCCTTTCCAGTGGAGGAATGCGGCGAACGCTTTGCCAGCCTGCCGGACGCGGCCGAGGCCGCGGGAGTCGAGATGCTTTTTTCCACCACCAAAATCGCGGGCGATCTCGACCGGGTTTATTTCATGCGCGAGAGCCTCGCCGGGGAGGTGATTGAGATCGGTCGCGAGATGAATGCGCGGGGCTGGATCCTGAAAATCGAGGAGGGCTTCCGGACGCTCGAAATGCAGCGCCAACTGGTGAGGAAACCCTCCGTCTTCGACGCCATCCTGAAGAAATGCATCTGGGAAATCGGGGGCGGAATTCCGACGCCCGAGTTCGTGTTCCGCCGGGCCATCGTGCTCGTCGCGAACATTCCCAAGATCGGCACGCACATGTCCGGATCGGCGATCGACATCTCCGTCTTCCGCCGCGATGACCACTTCGAGGTCTGGCGCGGCAGTCCCTATCTCGAAATGAGCGAACGCACCCCGATGCGCTCGCCGTACATTTCCGCCGGGGAACTCGAAAACCGTCTCGCCATTACCGCCATGATGGAGGCGCGCGGCTTCATGCATTTCCCGCAGGAGTTCTGGCATTTCAACAAGGGCGACGCCGGCGCCCACATTCTCACCGGCAATCCCGCTCCCTGCCGCTACGGCCCGGTGAACTGGAATCCGGAGACCAACGAAGTCAGCGCCGTCGCCGACCCGATGTCGCCGCTCAATCCGCTCCCGGTGATCGAATCGGAAATTGCCGCGGCATTGCAACGGGCGCGTGGCTGAGTCCTGCCAGCTTACCGGGGACCCGGCGCGTTGATTTCCCACGAGCGGTGGTCCCAGCCCGGCGGGGTGCCCCGATATTCGTTCTCCTTCAGCTTCAGCGAATTTCCCGTTTCCCGATCAAAGGAGTCCTTTGAAAGGTGCTCCGGCGCGCTGTCACCGGTCGCGGTGATCCAGTCGTCGAGCAGGGCGGACAGCTTCGCCATGGTGGAGGCTTGTTCCGGGGCCTTGGCCAGGTTGTGCAACTGCAGCGGGTCCGCCGCCGTGTCGTAAAGTTCCTCCCCGGGACGCGGCGCCAGCAGCACATCGGCCTGGGCCTCCGTGAGGGTGCCCGCGGCCCGTCCAGCGAGGAGCGACTGATGGGAGGGGGAGCGCACCGAGTCGGCGGGACCCTGCGAGGCCAGGAGAGGGCGCTGGTTTCTCACATAGAGAAAGTTGCCCGAACGCACGGATCGCCCATGGGCCTCATAGTCATGCCAGTTGTGTTCGGAAAAGGCCAGTTGCCGGACCGTGGCCTCCGGATGGCGCAGGATCGGCAGCAGGCTCACCCCCTGCATGGTGTCGGGAGCCGCGAGCCCCGCGGCGGCCAGAAAAGTGGGTGCGAGATCAATGGCGCTGACCAGACCTCCCGGCGAGGATCCGGGGGAGGTGATGCCTTTGGGCCAATGCGCCACGAGGAAGGTTTTCATGCCGGAATCCTCCAGGCGGGTCTTCGCGCGGGGAAAGGGGCGTCCATTGTCGGCGAGGAGGAAGAGGAGGGTGTTCTCGAGCTGCCCTTCGCTCTTCAGTTCGTCCACCACCCTGCCGACGAAGTAATCGAAACGAGTCACCTCGTTGTAATAGGACGCCAGATCCTGCCGCGTTGCCGCGTCATCCCTCAGGAACGGCGGGACCACCACGGCCTCCGGACGGTGTTTCGGGCCGTAGACCTCCTCTTTCCAGTCGGCATCGGCGTCCCAGGGGCGGTGGGCGTCAGTGGAGGCGAACCAGCAGAAGAACGGCTTGTCCCGGGGACGCTCCTGAAGCACTTTCACCCAGTTGGCATGGCCCCCTTTGTTGTCCGGCGCCATGCCCGGGTCGGTGTGGTCGAAGGCCGGGGGCTGCGGAGTCCCGCCCGGCTCCGGCTGGTCGGGGGTCATGTGGTTTTTTCCCGAAAGAGCGGTGTAATAGCCGGCCTCGCGCAGGAGGCGGGGGAACCAGGGGAGATTCGCCGCGATGGGACGGTGCAGTTCCGAGGCGCGCCCGTT
The DNA here is from genome assembly GCA_024233005.1 of Akkermansiaceae bacterium. Taxonomy (GTDB): domain Bacteria; phylum Verrucomicrobiota; class Verrucomicrobiia; order Verrucomicrobiales; family DEV007; genus JACKQE01. The sequence goes on from JACKQE010000024.1 coordinate 14,137, forward strand.
GTTGTGCGGGTAGCGGCCAGTGATGATGCTGGACCGCGAGGGGCTGCAACTGCTTGCGGTGAGGAAGGCCTGGGTGAAGCGCAGACCGCCCTCGGCGAGACGGTCGAGGTTCGGCGTGCGGGCCGCGGCGTTGCCGTAACAGCCGACGTCGTTCCAGCTCACGTCGTCAACGATGAAAAGGATCGCGTTGGGACGCTCGTCGGCGGCGGAGGCCGGACCGGTGGCCCCCAGCAAGGCCACCATGAGGAGGAAGGGAAGACGCCACGGTAAACTCATGGGACAGTGATACCACCCGGCCGGTCCCGCGGCAACGGCGGATGCCCGCCAACGGCAGGGTGGGGGCAGCAGACCGCGGATGGTGCCATGAAAACGCTGCTTTACCGACGCGAGCGAAATCGATAGCGTTTCCCTGGGCGGTCCTTCGACGTCGCGTTCCTCATGAAAAGACCCATCGCCATCGCCGTTCTCCTCGCCACCCTCGGCCTTGTCCGCGGACGGTCCGAGGAATACTTTCCTCTGGATTCCCGATCCTGGTCGCGAACGGGAGAAGCGATCGTCCTCACCGACCTTTCCCAGGTCAAACCCTCGGAGGCTCTGGTCACGGGGAAACGCGAAAAGGGCAAGTGGAAGGTAATCCCTTTCACCACGGCTGATCTGGAGGGCACCGCGCTCTCGGTCTACGGATTGACGAATCCCGCGGTCGTGCGGCTGGCGCTGCCGCAGCGGGGACCTCACGCCATCTACGTCGGACTGGCCACGACGTCGGGAGGATTCAACATCGGCGGGAATGGGATCAAGGCGAAGCTGAGCGACGAGCCGGTGTTCAAGCGACTGACCAATCACCTCGCGCTGGCAAAGCATCGTCGCGCGATGATTCAGGAATGTTTTCTCACGACTGCGGAATTGAACGGCCAGTCAATCGACATCGCCCCGCTGCCCGGATTGCCCGCCACGGTGTGTTACGTCAAACTTGTGCCGCTCACCAAGGAGGAAATGCAGCGAGCCACGGCCCCGTCCTCCCATCGTACTTCCATTGCGACCTTCGACGGACACAGTTGGATCTGGCCCTTCAAACCAACCACCGCCGAAGAACTGAAGGAGGAATTTCGAGGCTTTGAGGGCACCGATATCGGCAAATGGTGGTTTCAGGTCACCGGCGCCGATCTTGTCTGCTACCCGTCGAAAGTCGGCACCTATCCCGGCGAAGGCACGACGGACTTTCCCACGGAGAACTACGCCGCCTACACGCGCTCGCTGGAGACCCTGTTCAGCAAAGGAGTCAACCCGCTTCAGGTCGCCCGGGAAACGGCCAAGGCTCAGGGCGCGGAGTTTCACGTGATCCTTCGACCCGCGGGATGGGCCGGATCCATGCCCTACGAGGAGACGTTCAACAGCCAGTTTTTCCAGGAACATCCCGAGTGGCGCTGTTTCGATCGCGACGGCACACCGACGTTTTACTTGAGCTATGCCAATCCGGAAGTGCGTCGGCAGGTGCTGGCGATCTTCCGGGAAACGCTGGCCTTTCAACCCGAGGGCGTCGGATTCGTTTTCAATCGCGGCCTGCCGCTCATGCTCTGGGAGGATGCCTTCTGTGAGCGCTTTCGAGAAATGCACCAGGCGGACGCAAAATCGGTTCCCGAAGACGATCCTCGCCTGCACGCCACGCGTGCCGCCATCATGACGACTTTCCTGACCGAGATTCGGGCGCTGCTCGATGAAACCGCCCTCAAACAAGGCCGTTCCGAGCGCTACAATATCTCCCTCGGAACCTTTGCCAGGGAGGCCGACAATCAGAAATGGGGTCTCGATCTGCCGGCCTGGATTCAGCGGGGCCTCGTCGACGACATTGCTGTGACCTGGTTTGCCTACCACACCTCTTTCGAGACCGCGCCCGGTCAGATCGACATGGACTACTATCGTCGGATTACCGAGGGCACCAAGACGAAGGCCTACCCCATGGTCATCGCGTGGAAGACCGGCAAGCCCAGAGACTTCTGCCAAAAGGTGAGTGACTTCCTCGCTGCCGGAGCCCCCGGTGTCGCCATCTGGGATCCGCAAGTGCACCAAGGCTGGCCTGAAGGCTCTCCCGGCAATGTCTTCGATGTTCTCGGCCAGCTCGGCCATCAGGAAGACCTCCAGCGCTGGGCCCACGACGGCGTCCCTCAACCGCTCGCCATTCCCCTCACTCGGCTCGATGACAACTACTTCAGCCGCTGGTTCCCCAACACCGGGTTCTGATTCCACCCCATGAAAAATACCTCCCCCTTCCTCGCGTTACCGCTCACGATCTCCCTGCTCAGTGCTGCCGTCGCGAGCTCGACCGCGACCGCCGCTGATGAGTCGGTGCCCGCGGGACAGCGCATTTTTACCTGTGGGCACAGCTTTCATGTGTTCACCTACCAGCAAGTCGCCGAGATCGCCCGGTTGGCCGGCATCACCGATCATCAGCTGGTTGGCATTTCCAGCATCGGAGGATCCAGAGTCATTCAGCATTGGAAGGTGCCGGACGAGAAAAACGCCGCCAAGGCGGCCCTGAGGGCCGGGAAAGTTGATTTCCTGACCCTGTCGCCAATCTGGCTGCCGGACGAAGGCATCGAGAATTTCGTGAAACTCGGACTGGCCCATCAGCCCGACCTTCGCGTCACCGTGCAGGAATACTGGCTGCCCAACGATGAATACGTGCCCGTCTATCCGCTCCAAACCAAAAAACCGACCGATCACAACGCCACCGACCTCGCCAAACTCCGGGCGGACAATGCCCGCTATGCGAAAGACATCGAGGACCTCGTCCGCGGAATCAATCAGCGCGCCGGGAAAAACGCGGTGGTCGTCGTTCCCGTCGGACTCGCCGCCAGTGCCCTGCGGGAAAAAATCGCCGCCGGAGAAGCCCCGGGCCTCAAGGACCAGTGGTCCCTCTTCCGCGATCCCTGGGGCCACGCCCTCGCGCCACTGCAAATGCTCTCCAGCTACTGCCACTTCGCCGTCATCTATCGCCGCAGCCCCGTTGGATTGCCCCGGCCTTCCGCTTTCAAATCTCTCACCCACATGAGTCAGGCGGATCAAGAAAAACTCAACCACCTCCTCCAGGAACTGGCTTGGGAAGCCGTGAGCACCCACCCCATGACGGGCCTGACTTCCGGCACAAAACCCTGATCGGCTGATTCCTGCCTCGTGCCGCCGTCGGAGAATCAACCGGTCGCACGACCAGTCCCACACCCTGAGGAACAGTCCGCGCACCTCCATCGTGCCGGGGCGACGGGCTAACTTCCTTGCCCGAACCCTTGCCGTTTGCCCGGAAAACCTGGGACAAGTCAGAAGAGCACTCTTAGATCAGTCCCTTTGTCCTCATGAGCGGCGGCGGCGCCCGGCGGATCGGCGGCCACACGGTGGAAGGCGAGGGCGCCGATCCCCGGACCCACTGGCTGGAGCTCGGACCCGACGGGCGGCGAGATTTTGGGTGACATCGGATTGAACGCGGGGGCTGGTTACGAGGGGTGAGGAGGAGAACTCTTACGGCTGCGGCGGGGAGGCCGGAGTCTCGACAAGGCCTTTCCCTTCAGTATCCTGCACCTGCGCAGCAAGCCGAAGTCCAAGATTGAGGGTGCCGAGCGAGACCCGTGGACGCCTGTCGTGCTTTGCTTAGCGGACCAGACGGCCGAGTTCCGCCGCGGGATGCGTCCGTAACGCCTGCCGCTCCTTGGATTCCATCTCCGAGGAGGGGGCCGCTATTCGTTCCCGAGCACGAATCATCGGTAACAGGCGGCATAAGTCTCCGACCTCTCCCGGGAGGAGGGTTGCTGCCTTCAAATGGCTCTCCACTGGCCTTCCCATTTCGCCGGTTTTTCGGGACTTCCGGTAATATCCGACAGGTCGATTTGTGCGCGTATTTGAGTACAAACCAACCGATTTTGTTGAATATGACGCAGATATGCGCATAAATTCACAAGTTTGTAGCTACAGAATAAGCTTGTTGCGTTAGGAATCCGTGAAAAACCCACACCTTCTGTCGGATATAAAGCAGTTGAGAAAAATCCACACCCTGTTTATGATCTCGTTGTTCGCTGAAAAACTCTTGGCCAAATATTTGGACGTTGCACTCAGAGACTGCTACGGCATCTACCGTTGGATCACTAAAAACAACAAGGCAAATCTATGCTGGAATTTTTCACAGAGATGCAGGGCCGCTATCGTCTCATATGGGGAATTGGTCTCATCGGCGTAAATCTCGCGCTGCTCTGGATCGTTGGTATTGTGTGGTTCTGGTTGTGGGCAATAGCAGTCGTAATCTTTTTCTCAGCGTTCCATGGGGAATTCTAACTCAAGAACGCATTCGCACTTCGCTCGATGATATTACCGGCACGTAAACCCCAAAATGAACAGCGAACATGACAGCGGACTCAACGGCTTACAGCCGTGAGTCGCCTCTACGTTCGCTGAAAAACTCTTGGCCAAATATTTGGACGTTGCACTCAGAGACTGCTACGGCATCTACCGTTGGATCACTAAAAACAACAAGGCAAATCTATGCTGGAATTTTTCACAGAGATGCAGGGCCGCTATCGTCTCATATGGGGAATTGGTCTCATCGGCGTAAATCTCGCGCTGCTCTGGATCGTTGGTATTGTGTGGTTCTGGTTGTGGGCAATAGCAGTCGTAATCTTTTTCTCAGCGTTCCATGGGGAATTCTAACTCAAGAACGCATTCGCACTTCGCTCGATGATATTACCCGCACGTAAACCCCAAAATGAACAGCGAGCATGACAGCGGACTCAACGGCTTACAGCCGTGAGTCGCCTCTACGTTGGGCGAAGGAGTAATGTGGCGAAGCTATCGGCATCAACTCAAGCGTGGATTGTCACGGTGATGGGCGCCGGTTGGCAGTTCTACCATGCGGTCTCGTGGATTCAGGAGGCTGACATGTCGAAGCGTGACGGAGTGTTCTTATCGTTTTTTGTTTTTGGCCCGATGGTTTTCATTCCGGCATTGTGGTTCTCGTTAGTCGAGCGAGCTTATCGCCGGATACATCCTTTCCACTATTGGGTTGGAGTTATCTTCGGGTTCTCCCCAGCATGGATGTATTGCCTATGGCTATCGTACGTCTTTATCAGGTATCCTAGCCTGTGAGAAAGGAGTGCCCAACCATTCGGTCGAGCCAACTCGCGACCATTCGGGCGCGAGTGGCTCACCTCAGACGTTGGGCAAAAATATGACGCGAATACCTGCCATCAGAATCGTGCATCTCATCATCGCCTGCTTGGCGCTTGCTTTGCCGATTAAGATTGCTTTGACGTTGGATCATAGCAATTTCCGTGATCAACTCCACCCAGCTTGGTGGGGCGCATTTCTGGTCGTGACGGTCGCCTGTTTTGTTGCCATGCATTGGTCGAACATGGGCTTTCCACGTTTGCTATTTGTCGCTGGCGCCTTCGCAGCGCTAAACGGACTTTGGTTTTTGTTCGCTGCGGTCCCGAGTAAGTCAGTATATTGGGAAGTGTGGCAGATCTTGACGCCTGGAGACTAGATGGATCAAACTGAAGCCCAACAAGACGCTCCATCCAACGGCGGGTAACGCTCCTGTTTGAATTCAAACTTCCATCCCTGCCGTGGATGAGCTAGACGTTCGGTGAAGAAAAATGTCTGCAGCAATCAATGTTCATATTGAGTTGCCCGAGGGGCAGCGAATGGCTGATATCGATGGTATCCGTCATGATCTTCGAGTTTGTCGAGACTGCTGTCAGAAGTATCTCGCCTTGCTTTCAAAAGGAATGAAGGGTGAGAATGACCATTTTCTCAGCGAAGTGCTTGTCACGACTGCCTTCACGAAATACGGCAGATGTTTCAAAGGAGGGGTCCGGATCAAGACCACAAAGGAGATTCTGGATCAGCTGACCGATGAAGATTTGGAAGTTCATCAAGTTCTTGTCGACATTCGTGACAAACACGTGTCGCATTCGGTAAACGAATTCGAACGGTCACAGGTTTCAGTTTGGCTCCGTCACGAGTCACCGGAGCGAGAGGTCACGAACGTGTCGATTGGAACGACATATATTTCGGCGCCGGATGCAGCAGTGTTCTCCAGCTGGATTGTCCTGATCGATAAGATTGACAAGTGGTTGCATCAAGAGTTCCAAGCCGAATCCCAGCGTCTGGCCCAGCTCGTTAAGTACAGATTCACGCTTGACGAACTTTATGATAAGATTGGCAAGGGCAAGCGACACGAAGTGAAATGCAAAGACATTCCAAAGACAAGAAAAGGCGTCTAACCTAACAAACGCACCGATCAAGATTAGATGAGAAGGCAGCAGGGGGCGCTTGATCGCCCTCGTATTCTAGCCGCCGTCTTGAAAAACAAGATCCCGCGCATCACCATCGGAACCGACCTCGGAGGCGAGTCCCACGCGATCTGCCTCCTCGACAAGGCGCGGCCGGAAAACCTCTGGGGCTTTCCACGTTCACCATGATTTCCTTTCAATACAAGATCAATCCTACTCTTGACACGCTGGGCTGCCCCAGCGGTGGCAGCGCTGGAGGCGTTAGGACCACGATGCGCGCCCTAAAGACATTCACGCTGTTGCTCTCGGCGGTTTGCTTGCTCGGTTGCAAGCCTTCCGTACCGTCACGACTCGTCGCGCCAACACCGGCAACCGCCGTGCCGGAGTTTCAGCAACGAGTTGGTCAGAGGATTGTGTTGGAGGGCATCGTCACCCATACCAAGTGTCCGCAGGTTCTGGGAGTCGATGCCTGGGAACTGGAGGATTTTCGAGGACAGCGAGTGCGTGTTTCAGGCATTCTTCGCCAATCGGTCATCACGGCGGCAGATATTGATCCAATGGTCGCCAATCGAGGGCCGGGCACCTTTTATTCTCTTGAGGACATGAAATATGAGATACTCAAGTAGGCCTAGCCAGCCGCCGCAGCGAACAGCCGGATCGCGTCCGGGTTGGCACGCATGGCGTTATGCCCGGCTGGCGCCGGGCTTGGATCGTTGATCTCAAACATGAAGACCGCACTCTGGCTCCTATCGCTCGTCGCGATCGTCCTTCTGGGCGGTGTCGCATACTGCTGGTCTAATCCATCTGGCCATACGGCCCTCGAACCTTATTTGGGTTTTGGGTTCTTCGGGCCGGTCTTTGCCATTGGACTGGCAGCAAGGGTGATCACGCGCGGCAGATGGCTCTCCGCGCGAGTCACTGAGGTCATCGGGTTCGTCGGAATGGCCTTCATTCTCTTCGTCACGAAGCTTGGGATTCTCAATCAGTATGAGACTTGGATTGGTGCTGGGATGCCGAACCGACACCCTCATTCCGAAGGGTTGCTCACAGGATTTCTCATTGGTGGACTCGGGGGGGCATTCGTGGTTGCCTATCTGGTAACTCCAAAGGCACCACCCCAAAGATAGGATTGGGAGACAGCCCCGAACCTCTCGGTTGTTGAACAGGCCCGCAGTCGCACCCCGGCGCGGGTGGAACGTCTCCCGGCCGCGGGTCCTTCCCATGGCGCAAAAAACCAGGCCCGGAACCGTGAAATTTCTGCTACAAGGGGGGAATGACCCTGTTCCGCCTCCTGCCTCTCCTGCTCCTCCCCCTTGGTGCCGTCGCGGCTCCGTCCTCGGCGCCCCCCAAAGCCCCGGAGGTTCCCGCTGATCTGCCGCCCCGCATCGAGACGCTGATGCCGGGGGTGAAACTCACCCTGCTGGCGGAGAATCCGGACCTCGTGACCCCCACGGGGATCGATGTGGATGACCACGGGAACATCTGGCTGGTCTCCTGTCACACCCATTTCCGGCCCGAGGGGTATGCCGGTCCCGAACATGATGAGATCCTGGTGTTTGACAAGGACGGCAAACACCGCCGTGTTTTCTACAACCGGACCGATGCCACGATGCACGTGGAAATCGGTCCCGAAGGCTGGGTCTATCTCGCCGAGCGCGACCGCATCCTCCGGGTCAAGGACACCGACGGCGACGGGGTGGGGGACTTGGAGGAAAACCTCGCGGTGCTCGACACGCTGGCGGACTATCCGCACAATGGTCTCAGTGGCATGGCCTGGCATCCTGACGGAGGCTTGGTCTTTTCCTTGGGCGAGAATTTCGGAAAAGACTGGACCTTGACCTCCCGGGATGGCTCCCGGGTGAGCGGTCGCGGTGAGGGCGGGGTGTTTCGCTGCACCGCCGGGGGGACGAACCTGCGGCGCCTCGCGCGGGGTTTCTGGAACCCCTTCGGGCTGATGGTTCGCGCCGATGGCGAAATCTTCGCGGCGGAGAACGATCCCGGCAGCCGACCACCGTGCCGCCTGCTGAGCATCGTGGAGGGGGCCGACTACGGATTTCAATGGGTCTACGGCAGCGCTCCGGTGCATCCGTTCGTGGCGTGGAATGGCGAACTGCGGGGCACCCTGGGGATGATCCATCCCAGTGGCGAAGGCCCCTGTGCCGTGGTCGAGCTGGGCGGCGGAGTGCTGATCCCCTCCTGGAGCGATCATCGGATCGACTACTACCCGCTGACGAGGAGAGGGGCGGGCTACACCTCCGAACGCACCGCCCTGGTGCGGGGGAGTGATTTCTTCCGGCCGACCGGTATGGCGGCCGGAAAGGATGGGGCTTTCTACGTGAATGATTGGGTCTTCAGCTCCTATCCGATCCACAAGCGCGGCCGTCTCTGGAAACTGGAGATCGACCGGACCGCCGCGACCTGGGTCCAGCCGACTCCCGAGCCACTGAATGACGCCGCCCGGCTCGCCAAAGGCCTGCGCGATGGCACGGTTGCCAGGAGCGAACCGGAGCTGTTCGAGCTTGCCAAAGGCGGGGACGCCTACCTCTCCGACGCGGCTCTCACCGCCCTCGCCCGGCAGAGCGGCGCCTGGACGGCGGAGTCCCTGCGGGCGCTGCCGGTCGCGGACCGGGTGTGGGCCTTGGTGGCGCTGCGTCGGGTCGACCTGAACGATGGGAAATGGGTGCGCGCGCTGATCGATGATCCCGATCCGGAGATCCGCTTTGAATGCCTGCGCTGGATCGCCGATGCCGTCCTGACGGAATTCACCCCCGAGGCCCGCAAGCTGTTGGGCGATGCCTCGCTCGATTACCGGTTGTTTGAAGCCGCGCTCGCCACCTGGAACACCCTGCGGGGGGAGCCCGGGGCCGGGGTGACCAATCCGGAAGTGCTCGTGGAACGAATCACCGATCCCACCACCCCGGCAAAGCTCAAAGGGTATGCCTTGCGGCTGGCTCCGGCCTTCCATCCCAAGCTCACCGTGGCCCTGCTGAAAGAACTGCTCACGGTGGGGGATCCCGTGCTGTCGCTCGAAACGGTGCGCACCCTCGGCGCCCGGGGCACCGAGGAGACCCGGGACATTCTGGCCGGATTGGCGGCGGATGAAGCCCGTCCCGCGGGCTTGCGGGCCGAAGCGGTGGCCGGCCTGGCCAGTTCGACCAAGCCACAACACGTGGCCCTGCTCGTCACCCTGGCCGGCCATGCTGACCGCGCGCTGCGGGACGAGGCCCTGCGGGGGCTGCGGTTGACTCCGCTGGAAGGCGAGGCCCGGATGGCGCTCCAGACCGCGGGACGGCAGCATCCGGAGTCTTCCGCACTGGTGAACGCGGTGCTCGACATCGGAACGGTGAACGCGGGACGTCCCGGGTTTGATGACACCGCGGCCTGGTTGCAGCGACTCGATGCCCTGCCGGGGCCGCCCGACGCCGAAGCCGGACGGCGCCTGTTCTTTCACAGCAAGATGGCCTACTGCGCCACCTGCCACCGCCACAGCGGGCGTGGCAATGTGGTCGGGCCGGACCTGAGCCTGATCGCACGGCAGGGAGACCGGGCCGCCCTCTTGCGGTCCATCCTCGAGCCGCACCGCGAGGTGGCGCCGCAGTTTTATCCGACCCAGCTCAAGCTGGCGGATGGCAGCGACTTCCTCGGGATCCTGCTGCGTTCCTCGAGCACCGAAGTTTTCCGCGATATCAGCGGCAAGGAGCGCACGTTCCAGCCAGCCGACATCGTGGAGCGGACCGAATTGAAGACCTCGCTGATGCCACCCGGCCTGGTGACCATGCTGACGGACGGGGAACTGCGCGATCTGCTCGCCTTTTTGGGAGGTTCCGGAGGCTGACGGGGATGCCTGTCCCGCCGGTCCTGCCCGGGGTCATTTTTTCCGGAAAGCTCCCGGCGTCATGCCATACCGTTCGCGGAAGGCGGTCTGGAAATAACTGGCATGGATGAAACCGGTCTTTTCGGCGATGGCATCGAGCGTCAGGTCGGATTCCCGAAGGAGGTGTTCGACGTCGCGGAAACGGATGCGCAGAATCTCCTCCTTGGGGGTTCGCCGAATGGCGGCTTTCATGCGCCGCTCCAGAGTGCTGCGCGAGGTGTTCACGGCGGAGCAGAGGTCGTCGACCGTGAGCCCGAGAGTCGCCCGTTCGCGGATCAGCCGGCAGCAGTGGGCCACGAGAGCGTCGGTGATGACCAGGTCATCGGAGGATTTCCGGGTCAGGATGCCCCGGGGAGGCAGGAGCAGCGGTTCCCGGGGCGGGGATTCGCCGCGCATCAGGCGGTCAAGGAGTCGGGCGGCTTCGTAGCCGACCCGGGCGCCGTCCAGGCGCACGCTGGTGAGCGGCGGCGTGGCGAGGGTGCAGAGGGTTTCCTCATTTTCACAGCCGACCACGGCGATTTCCTCCGGGACCGCGAGCCCGGCCCGCAGGCAGGCATCGAGGAGATGCACGCCGAGCTGGTCGTTCGCCGAAAAAATTCCCACCGGTTTGGGCAAGGCCCGGAGTCGGGCGATCAGTTGCGCCTGGGTCTTTTCCCAGTCCCGGGGACGGTCCGACTCCGTGATCGGCAGCTCGGCACAGGGGAACCCTTCGGCTTTCAACCGGGCGACAAAATTGCCGGTTCTCTCCAGGAAAAAGGTCTCGCTGCTGAGTCCGTGGACCGCAAAGTGCCGATAGCCCCGGTTCAGGAAATGTTCCGCCACGGCCTGGCCGATCAACCGGTTGTCCATGCCGACAAAAGGCCGGTGGTGGGGCAGGCTGGTGGAGCGCAGTTCCACCGCCGGGAGTCGTGTCGCGGCGACCGCGCGGTTCATCTCCGTCGTGAAGGTGCGCGTCAGGATCCCGTCACCATCCCAATGTTTCAACCAGGGGGGAGGGGAGGAATCCAGGGCCCGCAATTCGATGAAGGTGGACCAGGGGCCTGCCTCGGCCACATAGCGCCGGACCCCCGCCAGCATTTCGCGGGTGTAGGAGCGGGTGGTCTCGATCAGGAGCGCGACCCGCGGCATGCGCCGGTGGTGGGATGGCGTGCTGACGGAAAAGCTCATGGCGGGTGGCTTCGGATTCCCCAAGCGGGGACTGGTCGATCCCGAAAGGCTCGTTTGTGATGCTCGGAAAATGACGGAAAAGCAAATGTTTTGTGCTCCAAGAACGCACTGTCCCTCCTCATTGGACGGGGTTAATATACAAGAGTATGAATTCTCCTATCAAAGGCAAAGTCCTCATCGTTGTTGGTGATGCCACGGAAACCGTGGACACGCTCTATCCATTTTACCGCCTCATCGAGGGGGGGTATCAGCCGGTCGTCGCCGCGCCGGAAAAGCGCAGGTATCAGATGGTGCTGCATGAGGTCAAACCGGGCTGGACGATCACCAAGGAGTGGGAAGGCTACAGCATCGAGGCCGACATCACCTTTGCGGACATCAAGCCGGAAAAGTATGCCGGCATCTTTTTCAGCGGGGGCCGGGCCCCGGAATACATCCGCGAGGACGAGGACCTGCTCCGCATCACCCGGTGGTTCTGGGAAAACCAGCGGCCCATGGCCAGTGTCTGCCATGGCGTGGAAATCCCCGCCCGGGCCGGCATTGTCAACGGCCTGCGCATGGCCACGGTGGCCAAATGCAAATTCGATCTCGAAGTCTGCGGCGGCATTTATGTCAATGAAGCCTGCGTGATCGACCGCCACATGTTCAGCGGCCGGACCTACCACGACAGCGGGCGTTTCATCGGTCCCTGGATCGCGGCGCTGGATGCCTGGGTCGCTGACCATGCCTGACGGGTTGGTCCAGTCTGGAGCGGTCTCCCTCATCCCCATCCCCTACGACCCCATGAATGCCAGTCGTCGCGACGTTCTCACCCTGATGGCCGGAAACGCCGCCGCCTCGATGGTCCCCCTGCGGACCTCGGCGGCCGCTTCGGCGCCGCTCACGTTGAACTATCTGCTGGCGTCGGCCCTCTATGGTGACATGAAGCTCGCCGAAGTGCTGCCCGAGGTGTCGCCCGCCGGTTGCGCCGGCCTCGACCTCTGGGGCAAACCGCACGCGACGCACCGTGAGGAGGTCGACGAGATGGGAGTGGACGCCTTCGAGGCGCTGCTCAAACAAAGCGGCGTCCCGCTTGTTTGTTCGACCCGTTATCCGCTTGGACCCTTCGGGTTGCAGCCCGAGATGCCCATGGTGAAGCGGCTCGGAGGCAAGCTCATCGTCTGCGCCTCCAAGGGACCGAAGGATGTCACCGGCGTGGAGGCCAAGGCCGGCATCAAGGAGTTCCTCGAATTGATGAAACCTCATGCCGATGCCGCCGCCGGCCACGGCATCACGATCGCGATTGAAAATCACGCCGGCGCACTGCTCGCCTCGCCGGACTCCCTCCGTTACTGGGCCGAGTTCAACACCCATCCCGCGCTTGGGGTCGCGTTGGCCCCGCATCATCTGCACGATCATGTCGACGACCTGCCGAAGCTGATTCGCGAACTTGGCGCGAAGAATCTGCCCTTTGTGTATTTCCAGGAATACGGCATCGGCAGCAAGCAACCCGTAGCCAAGGAAATCGAGCTGCAACAACTTCCCGGCTATGGCACGCTCGACTACCGGCCGATCTTGAAGGCGCTGCGCGAGGTGTCGTTTGAGGGCTTTGTCGAAATCTTCATGCATCCCACGCCCCGGGGGGCTCCCATCCTGCCGACTCCGGCTGAGATCACGGCGGCGATCAACAGGTCCCGCGGCCACATCGAGGGGCTGCTCCAGGAGGTGAACGCGTGAGGCGTCTTGGCCTTTTCACGCTCTGGCTGATGGCGGCGGGCGCGGTCGAGGCGGAGCCGCTCGTGACGGGCTACGAGCGTTTTCACGTCAAGGCGTCCTCTCCTGAGGCGGGGGGCTCTTTGTATTCGGAGTTGGGTTGCGCGAACTGTCACTACCACGGCCCCGGCTTGCCGGAGCGAAGTGGCCCGGTGCTGGCCGGGATCAAGGACCGGGCCAACGGGGAGTGGCTCGCGGCCTTTTTGGACGCACCCCAGCAGTCCAAGGCCGGCACCATGATGCCCGCTCTGTTCGAGGGACTTCCCGATACGGAAAAAGCGGCCCAGATCGAGTCGGTGGTTCATTACCTGATGTCCCTCAAGCCGGTTGGGAAAGCCGCCAAGCCCAAGGTGGGCAAGCATGCCAATGCGGAGCGGGGGAGCGCCCGGTATCACCAGGTCGGCTGTGTGGCCTGCCACGCTCCCACGCCCGACTTTCATCCCGCCGCAGGGGCCCCCAAACCGGAGGATTTCAGCAGCCGACCGGTTCCGTTTCCCGATCTCAAGGCCAAATACAGCCTGCTCAGCCTGGCCGCTTTCCTGGGAAATCCGGGTCCCGTGCGTCCCGATGGCCGCATGCCCGACCTTGGTCTGTCGGAGGAAGACTCGCTCGACATTGCCAGCCATCTGCTGGATTTCCGTGAGAGCGACCCTCGCGAGGCGGCGGCATTGGCGCCGTTCACGGTGAATGGGGAACTGGCACAAAAAGGCGCCGCGGTGGCTGCCCGATTGAACTGTGTCGCCTGCCACCGCCTCACCGCGGAGGATCGACCGGTCGCGGTGGAAATCAAACAGCGGGAGCAACCGGTCGGATGCCTGTCGGGAACGCCGGCGGCCAATCGGCCGCTCTATGAGTTGAGCGAAGATCAGCGGGCCGCGTTGGTGGCGTACGTCAAATTACCGGAACCTCCCGCCTTCACCGCAGCGCAACGGACGGATTTGACGCTGCAGGCCATGAACTGCCCCTGCGTGCCACGATCGCGATGGATGGCGTGGGCGGTCCGGATGCCGCGCGTGATCGCTTCTTCGCGGGGGACGAGGGCATCGCCGCCGCCGGGCGGTTGGCCCCGCTGCTCAAAGCGCATCGGGCGCAAGCTTCGTCCGGAATGGATGACCGGCGTTTCAAGGGGTCCCCATCGTGCCAGGCCGTATGTCCTCACCCGGATGCCGAAATATCCGACGCAAGCCGAAGGGTTGACGAAGCTCCTCACCGGAGACGGATCGCGAGAGCCTTCCGGCGATGGTCACCGGCGATCCGGAGGCCTGGCGCCAACTCGCCGGCGTCCTCGGGGGCATGAATTGCATCACCTGCCACCGGTGGGGGACAAACCTTCCTCGGCATTCAGGCGCTCGACATCAGCGACCTGAACCAGCGGTTGAACCCCGAGTGGTTCCACGACTACCTGTTGAATCCTGCCGGCTACCGCCCCGGCACGCTGATGCCGCCGCTCTGGCCGGGGGCAATCCTGAACAAGGACGTGCTCGGTGGCGACACTGAGAAACAGATTGCCCTCGCTGTGGGCCTTCATTGAATCCTGGAAGGCCTTCCCGGCGGGTATCCGACCACGTCAGCGGCGCTTTCGAACTGATCCCCAAGACCGCCCCATCATCCAGCGCACCTTCTCCAACGAGGTCGGCACCCACGCCATCCTCGCCGGCTTTCCTGGACGCCTCAACGTGGCTTATGATGGAGAGCATGGCCGTCCTGCGCTCGCTTGAAGGGGCGTTTCTTCGATGCCTATTCGACTGGTTTGTCCGGGCCGCGCCTTCGAGGATCCGTTGGAAAGAAGTTCATGCCTCGCCGAAACTTTCCGGAAGCGAGTCCGGCGGTTTCCGCGGCTATCGTATCGACCGGGAAGGAATCCCACCTTCCTCATCACGGTGGACGGCGGCTGTCGAGGATCACTACGCGGTCCACGAAGGCACGCTCCTCCGCACCGTGACCTGGCCTGCCGGATCGGCCGAACCGGCCTGGCAACATCCCGGGGGCCTGACCCTCGAATCGGGGAAACCCGCCGGTCCCCATCAACGCGCTTTTATTTACTCATGGAAATGACCGTCTCCATCCGGCGCCGCGGGCCGATCTTTGGCTCCCTCGCCTTGCTGCTGCTGCTGCCTTGGTCTTTGTCCGGCATCGAGCCCGGCTACAAGGCCTTCGCCATTTACACCGCCTCGTCTCCCTCCAGTTCGCGTGACACCACGTGGAAGCCGGGCGATGGCGTGACGCTCGAAGTCAGCGGCATGACCTGGCTCGGTCCCGACCGCATCGGCGTGGCGGTTCGCAAGGGCGAGGTCTGGTTCATCGATGGCGTGCTCGGGGACGATCCCGCCAAGATCACCTATCACCGGTTTGCCAGTGGTCTCCACGAGCCGCTGGGACTGCTGCAGGATGGCGACGGCTATCTCGTCGTTCAGCGCACCGAGATGACGCGCCTTCGCGACACCGACGGCGACGGGGTGGCCGACGAATACCTGACCGCGGCCCGCGGCTGGAATGTGTCCGGCAACTATCATGGGTATGCCTACGGGCCCGAGCGCGACGGCCGGGGCAATCTCTGGGTGACGACCAATGTGGACATGGGAGAGCGGGCCAACAATCCCGCGCCATGGCGCGGCTGGGCTTTGATCGCCAACCCCGATGGCAGCGTCAGTCCGATGGCGGCGGGGCTGAGATCCCCCTGTGGCATGGGCGTCAATCTCGCGGGGGACATGTTCGTCTCGGATCAACAGGGAACCTGGGTTCCCACCACGCCGATTCATCATTTGAAAAAAGGCGTCTTTTTTACCAATCCGGAGGGAATCGCCGCCCAGGAGGCTCCCGGCTCCCCGCTCAAGCTTTCCCAACCCATTCCGGAAGGAAAAACCTATGCCGAAGCCGTCCGCGCCCTTCCCGAGATGGCGCCCCCCGCCGTGTGGCTGCCCTACAACAAGATGGGGCGCAGCGCCACGGACATTCAGGTCATCGACCAGGGCGGAAAGTTCGGCCCCTTCGATGGGCAACTCCTCGTCGGTGAGTTTACCAACTCAGGGGTCAACCGCGTGTTTTTGGAGAAAGTGGGGGGCGAGTATCAGGGCGCCTGTTTTCCCTTCCTCAGCGGGTTTCCCGCCGCGGTGGTGCGGCTCGCCTTTGCGCCGGACGGCAGCCTGTTTGTCGGCATGACCAATCGCGGCTGGTCTTCTTTGGGAAACCGCAGCTACGGCCTCGTCCGGGTGCGCCGGGAGGGCGACCTTCCGTTCGCCATTCGCGAAATGCGCGCCCGGTCGGATGGTTTTGACCTTGTCTTCACCGAGCCGGTCGATCCCAAAACGGCGGGCGACCCGGCCAGCTATGCGATGGAAAGCCACACCTATCTTTATTCCGGCGCCTATGGCAGTGACGAGATCGACAAAAAGGCGCACCCCATCCAATCGGCGACGGTTGCGGACGATGGCCTGAGGGTGCGGTTGCAAGTCGGCGGACTCCGCGAGCTTTACGTGCACGCCCTCCGGGCCGAAGGACTGCGGTCCCGGAAAGGGCAGCCGCTCCGGTATCCGGACGCCTATTACACCCTGAACCGAATCCCCTGAGCCCGGGCCCCGGCATGGCTTTGACCGCGGGCAGGGCCGTCCCGTGAATCGGCCATTGTGCCGGCACGGCCTCATGGGCTTCAATGGACGGCATTCGTCCCCATGAAACCCGTTGCGGCACTTGTCTGGTTGATGCTCCTTCCCGTTGGATCTGTCGTGGCGGCAGAGGAGGAAGGCATCGACTGGCTGCTGACCTATGACGGAAAAGCCCTGCCCGGGGCGGATTGGACCGCGGTGGGATCCCCCAAGGCAACCGTCGAACCGGAGGGGTTGCGGTTGGTCGACGATGATGCGGGCTTTTCCTATTTTCAGGCTCCCTGGCAGGCGGATCCTCGCCTGGAAACCGTCGTGGAAGCCACCGTCAGGGTGGTGTCCCAGACCGGCTCACAAAAGACCAAGACCGCCTCATCCCTTTGGCCCTGGCGCGATGGGGCTCCGGTCTCCGTTTTGGTCAGCGATGGACGGCATCAGGAGGGGCTGGTGCTCTTCGCGAACCAGGCCGCGAGTCACACCGACCGCTTCATTCCGATGGACACCTCCAACCGGTTCCACACCTACCGGCTGATCCTCCATGGCAAGGACATGGAAATGTGGGTGGATGGCAAGAGACAGGTCACCGGGCAGGGAGCGTTTTGGAAACCGGCGGAATCATCCGCTCCCTTCATCCGCTTTGGATCGAGCGCCAAGGTCGCCACCGGCACTGCCGTGTGGGCCTCGGTGAGGCTGGGAGTGAGGAAACCCGCCGGACCGTTGGCGACGGATCCGGTGACGGTCAAGGTGGGGGAACCCTGGGACATACCCCGGGAGGCCGTCCGCCAGACCCGGCCCTACCTCTACGACATGGGCCACGGTCTGCTGCTCATGAGTGTGGCCCAAGGGCCGGACGCCTTTTACGAGCCCTACGGGCTCCTCAAATCGACCGATGCCGGAAAATCCTGGACCCCCATTCCCGGATTGGACCAGAAGGACACCACCCCGCTGCCGGTGCTGCGCCGTCCGGATGGGAGCATTCTCGCGATGTCGCGTTGGACCCGCACCCGGCCCGATGGTGCCGTCTTTGGCATCACGACCACCCTCGACCGCAACGCGGAGACCTTCACGCAAGTAGAAAACCGCATCGTCCTGCCACAGCGCTACACGAACGAATCCGAGGGCGACCAGATCATTTGCGAGCGCCATGTCTGGAACGATCCCGACGGCGGCGTGACGATGGTGTTGTGGAGCCGCAAGCGGGTGCCGCTTCCCGACGGACGCCTCACCACGGCGCGTTTTTCCCATCTGGTCCGCAGCCTGGATGAAGGTAAGACGTGGCACTATGTTTCCACGATCGGTCCGGGGGGCGAGCCGGCGGTGGTGCGCCTCTCGGAGACCGAGCAAACGGCCGTGATCCGGGGAGACCGCAATTCCCGGATGAAACAGATGTTTTCCCAGGATGCCGGGAAGACCTGGTCGGATCCCGTCGAGCTCGAGGTCGGCAAAGTGCTTCCCGACCTGGTGCTGATGAGCAATGGTGTCCTCGCCTGCAGTTACGGGCGCCCTGCCTCTTGTCTGATGTTCAGTCTCGATCAGGGGAAAACCTGGACCTCCCATCACGTGATTTCCGACAAGGTTGGTTTCAATTACACCAGCATCCGGGAAATCAGCCCGGGCCGTCTTCTTTTCGTGCACGACGCGCCACAACTGAACGCCCGATTCATCGAGGTGGAGCGGGCGCGGTAAGAGCGGCGCGAAGTGCGGCAATCCCTTCCCCCAAATCCCCATGAAACCCCTCGTCCTCCTCTTCCTTGGTCTCGCCATTCTGCCGTCCGTCCGGGCCCAGCAGATTCAGCGCGACATCCCCTATCTGGCCAACGGCCACCCCCGCCACGTGCTCGACCTCTACGCCCCGGAGGGGGCCCGGAACCTGCCGGTGGTCTTCTGGATCCATGGGGGAGGATGGCAGGCCGGGGACAAGTCGGACGTCAAACTCAAGCCCCAATGGTTCATGGACAAGGGCTTTGTCTTTGTCTCGACCAACTACCGGCTCCTCCCGGAAGTCGACATGGGCACCCTGACTCGCGATGTCGCCAAGGCGTTCCACTGGGTGCGCCAGCATGTCGCCGAGTCCGGCGGCGATCCCGGACGGATCCTGGTCGGCGGCCATTCGGCGGGGGCGCAGCTCGCCGCGCTGCTCTGCACCGATGACCGGTATCTGACCGAGAATGGCGACAGTTTCCAGGCCTTGATCGGATGCGTGCCCGTGGATGGCGACACCTACGACGTGCCCGCCATCATTGAGACCGCGGAGACGCGGCTCCGGGTGCACCATCTGCCTCCGCGGGTCAACGGGCACCGCGAGAAATTCGGGGTCACCCCGGCCAATCACCTCCTGTTTTCCGCCGTGACCCATGTGGCCAAGGACAAGGGCATCCCGCCCTTCCTGATTCTTCACGTCGCCGCGCACCCAGACACCACCGCCCAGGCCCAGCGGCTCGGGAATGTGCTGAAGGACGCGGGCATTCCGGTCACGGTCTTCGGCGCCAAAAACACCGACCACAGCGGACTCAATGACCACCTCGGCGGGGCGGACGATCCCGCCACGGAGGCGCTCACCCGCTTTGTGGCCGCGGCGCTGCCGTGAGGCAAGTCCCCGGATCCGGAATTCACCCGTTCCCTATAAGACCGCACCCCTCCCTCCATGAAAACGATTCCCTGGCTGCTTTCCCTGCTGGGCGTGGCGGCTCTGTCGGCCTCCGCGCAGGAAGACACCATCCTCTGGAAAGCCGGCAGCGACGGCTACCACACCTTCCGGATACCCGCGCTCCTCGTCACTGCCAAGGGCTCCGTCCTTGCCTTGGGTGAAGGCCGGAAAACGGGCGCGGGCGACCATGGGGACGTCGATCTGGTCCTGAAACGCAGCACTGACGGCGGGCGCACCTGGTCGGCAACACAGATCGTCCACGAGGAGGGCGGCGACGCCCCGATCACGATCGGCAATCCCTGTCCGGTGGAGGATGCCTCGACCGGCACGATTTGGCTGCCCTTTTGCCGGGACAACAAGTCGGTCTGGATCACTTCCAGCACCGATGGCGGGGTGACGTGGGCGCGGCCCAGAGATCTCGGCACCGCGGCGGTTCGTCCGGATTGGGACTGGGTGGCCACCGGACCGGGCATCGGCATCCAGCTCAAAGGCGGCCGGCTCGTCATTCCCTGTGATCACAAGCGCGCGTTGGCCAGCGAGAAGCCGGAGTGGAATTCGCACATGATGTTCAGCGACGACCACGGCGCCACCTGGCAGATCGGCGCGCCGATCCAGGCGGGTGGCAATGAATGCCAGGTCATCGAGCGGAGGGACGGTTCCTTGCTGGTGAATGCGCGGATGCAGGGGCACTTCGAGGGCTTCCGCGGCATCGCCAGCAGCACCGACGGCGGTGGGACCTGGACCGCGCTCGGGAATGCCACCGCCCTGCCCTGTCCCAAGTGCCAGGGCAGCCTGATCCGCTATGATGACGCCACGCTGCTCTTCAGCAATCCGCACCCGCCGAAACCGGTCGCCGGCAAACCCAGCCATGCCCGGATCGACCTGACCGTCCGCCTCAGCCACGACGACGGCGCCACCTGGCCGGTGTCACGCCTCCTCCACGCCGGACCGAGTGCCTACTCCAGCCTCGGCCGACTGCCCGATGGCACCATCCTGTGCCTCTACGAAGGCGGCGAAAAGGCCTATCACGAAGGGATCCGGCTGGCGCGGTTCGGGATGGAGTGGGTGCGCGGGAAGGAGTGACCGGCCCGTCCTGGTGATGGGTTCCTTGGGGCGGTCCTTTCCAGGGGGCAGGGCCTTTCCTGCGACGGAGGCGACGAGGCTGTCTGCGACTGGCGTGGCCCAGTGGAAAGGGGGGGACTTCCCACGACCACGTGATGGTGGATGGGGAAAGTGTTGTCAATGAGATGGCCTTCAGCTACGATGGTTTCAACCTAATGACGACGGATGTCCAAAGCCCCAGCGGAGGCATCACCTACGACGGGGCGGGCAACATGACCAGCCTGCGCCCGGGAGGGACCGACGGCGACGACTGGGATGAAAACCGCTCCCTGACCTGGGACGCCTGGAACCGCCTGGTGGCGGTGGCGGACGAGGAGGAGACAGTCGTGGCCACCTACGCCTACGACGCCCTGACCCGGCGCATCGTCCGCACGGTGGGCGCGGAGGATCCCGTCCACACCTACTGGAGCAACCAGTGGAAGCCCCTGGAGGAACGCGTCGGAGCGGATACCGATCCGGAACGGCAGTATGTGTGGGGGGCGCGCCCCGGGCATCGGGACGAGCTGATCCTGCGCGACCGGGACAGCACCGGCGACGGCACCCTGGACGAGCGGCTTTACGCCACGATGGACTACTTCAATGCCACCGGCGCGCTGGACGCCGACGGCGACGTGGTGGAGCGCTACGCCTACAGCGCGTTTGGAGTGCGTCGCGTCATGGCGCCGGACTTCACGCCCCGGAGCGCCAGCACGGTGGATTGGGTCTTCGCGTTCCAGGGGCAGTTCCTCGATCCCGAGACTGGCTACTACGATTACGGCTATCGGTTTTACGTCCCGCTCCTCGGACGGTGGATCAATAGAGATCCGATTGGCGAACCGGGAGGAAGCAATTTGTACGACATTGTAGGCAATGCGCCTATAGCATGGGTCGATT
>JACKQE010000025.1 GCA_024233005.1 Akkermansiaceae bacterium
GATGCAGCTAACCCCTAGCAGGCTGGGCGTCCACGAATTCGACCGATTTTCCTGCAAGATGAGCCGATTTGAGAGTTGTGGGCCTGATCGGGGCAGCTGATCTTGGACGTTGATATGGCTGCTCGTTTGTCAATAGGGTAAAACGTTCCTTTCTGAGGGAGTCCCTCAGTGCGGCAGTTTTTTGAAGAAGCTGAAGGGGATGCAGAGAGATCGTTGTAGGGTGAGCGGTTTCCCGCAGGCAGTGTCTGCTGATATTCGTGGACTTACCGTGCTTTAACGGGGTTACCGACACTTCAATCTTTCACCGCGGCCTTCTCCTCTCTCTCGGATCGGGTGCTCCTCCCACCGGGGCGGGACTAACTCACCACGTCTCCGAGGGGCGGCCTCCACCTCTCTCTACATCCGCTTCATCTTCCTTCCAAGTTGGTGTGTTAAGGTTTGATGCTTCCTTCAGGCAACGCCTTTGCCCTCCATTTCCCGTTCAGGCGGCGCGAACCAACAGCTCAGCCATATTGTCTCGTGGAAATAACATGAGCAACAAAACGAAATTGCACAAACAATACCATAAAGATGGGAGTGTCTGGGCCGTTGGCCATTTGCAAAATGGGGCCACGACAGGCGATTGGGAATAGTTCCGTAAAGACGGAACGAAATCTCAGTCGGGCCATTTCGAGAATGGGCATCAGGTCGGCGAATGGATCACCTATGATACGACTGGAAAACCGCATAACGTTACTCAGATGAAGCCAAAAGACACTTTTGAGAGAATCCCCTTCACCGGATGCTCGGAATGAGCACCACAGGACAAAATGAAAAGCCGAGCGGGCGCGGTTGGACAACCGCTGGGGCTGCCCTGTCTGCCATGTGGAAACGAAGCCGGTTCCCAAGAAACACCGTGTCGAAATCGCTCTCTGGATTCTTAATTTTATTGACAAGGCTTCCCGGAACCATCCAAATGGCGAAGAATCCGCCGCTATCATCGACCATGAAACCACACCTGTTCGCCCTGTCCCTGATCCTCACTGGTTTTGCGTGGGCAGCCTCCTACCTGCCAGCCCAGGACGACTCCTATCACTCGGTTCGGTTCGTCAATGAGGGGAAGGATCCCGTAGAAGTAAAATATTGGAATCCCCGGGTTAGCCGTGCCCCTGACCTTTGGAAGATCCCCCCCGGCAAGTCCTTTGATTTTGCGGATAAAGACGGGAAACTGCTTCGAGTGGGGATTTACAGTTCAAACATTGTCGTCAACGCTGGAGCCCCAAGAGCCTTGATCGAGGTTGGCGATCATAACACCGATCGTTCCTTTTTCATCATCACCTGGACCGGAAAAGACTATAAAAAACCCGTTCCCCGCGCTCCCTGAGAAGGATTCCCTCGGACACCAGCCCTCCCCCACCCGAGTCTTCGTGGAGGGGACTCAGGAGGATCGCGCCGAGCAGCCGACTGCCGGATGAATGGGAGAATTAAAGGCCCGACAGGAGGGAGTTGGACCATGTCCGAACAGCCACACACCTCACAGGAGAAGATCCCCCTCCCGATGCAGGCGGTGGGGATCCGTTCGTGTTTGGTCGGCGTGGGGGTTTTTCCTGAAAAAGGGATGCCGGGCTCAGGCATGAGCTGCTGGAGAGCGCGCTGAGTCGCCGTCCGTGCAATGCATGAATCCGCGGCCGGAAATGCACAGAGTAATGAATCGCAATCCTGGTTTCAGGAACGGACGGTCAGGCAACAGGCGGAGGATTCCTTCCACTCAGGCCTATCGGCCACCCTACCGGCGTCTCGGGGGGAACTTTGCGATTGCCGTGCAGTTTTTGCGGGCCCACTTTTGAGATCATCCGAATCCTTGGTCCTCCAATGCAGCGTCGGCCGCGGAACATCATTGGTGGAAGAATCGAGATAAAGATGACGGCTCGCGGGGATTGGTCGTGTCATTGGCGTTTCCCTGGCTCCGTTGACAGCTAGCCCCCAATACCATGCTGGAACAACTTCGGGCGGCCTCACTGGCCGAGGCTTGGCTGTTTTTTCTTGCGGCGAATGGCGGGATTTTCGCCGGTTCCGTCCTCCTTTGCCGGGGGCTCGGAGCTTGGTTCCCCCGCAAGCGTCTTTTTGATCGTTGGGAGGCCCTTCGCCCCATCGATGTCATCGCCGCCCTGACCTCCGTGATCCTGAATGCCGGCGTCTCGGTCGGTGGCTGGCTTTTGTGGACCAATGATGTCATCACGATCGGCCCGACCAGCCTTTGGCGAACCGTGTTCGATGGTCTTGCCATGCTTCTCGCGATGGATCTTGGAATGTATGTTTTTCACCGGTTGGCCCACCGGCCATCGCTTTACCGGCTCTTTCATGGGTTTCACCATCGCCATGAGGCCACGAACCCCATCAGTCTCTTCGTCCTGCACCCGGTTGAAGTGGTCGGCTTTGGGGCTTTGATGATTCTGTTCCTCCTGGTTTACCCGATGACCTTGGGTGGGTTGATTGGCTACCTCACTCTGAACGTGCTCTTTGGCACCATCGGACATTCCGGGGTGGAGCCTTTTCCGCGATCCCTGAGATGCATTCCCGTGGCCAGGTTGGTGGGCACCTCCACCTTTCACGCGGAACATCACGAGCATCCTGACTATAATTTTGGCTTCTACACCCTTTTCTGGGACATGCTCTTTGGAACCCTGGATCCTGAATACGACAAACGATTCAAACAAGAACCTCACCAAGAATAGAAAGGGTGGCCGCGGGGAGGTCAGCTGACTTTCTCCCCTTGCCAACTTCCCAGCCCTCGCTCTTTGTTCTCTTTCCTGGTCATGAATCCCGACCATCCCCTCTGCCGCACCCCTTCCCGCCCCGAGCGGTCCGCTTTCGTCACAGGTCTGGCCTGGCTGGTGATCGCGTTGAGCACGCTGGCCCTTCCGGTCAGTGGAATGACCCTTCTCATGGTGCTGGCCCGAAGCCATGGCACGGCCTCTGCCGATGCGGCGGGTTTTTTCACCGTCGTGGTGGCGCCGCCGTTGGCGCTGCTGGCGGGGGTGGGATTGCTGCGCCGCCGGACTTGGGGATGGGCCGGGGTGCTGGTCCTGCTCGCAGGTCTGATCGTTCACCAAGCCCTCGAGCTCGGCACCCGTCGTCCCACGGACACCATCACCCTCTCCCCTGACGGGGTCCAGACCACCGTGCTGGCGTCGGGTTCCAACCATCACAGTATGCCTATCATCGTGGTGAGCGCCCTTGTGCTGGCAAAGCTTCTCTCGCGGTCGGTGCGTGCCGAGTGCGGCCGGACTGGAAACGCTGCCGGGGCGGGGGGCGGCGTCACCTCGGTGGTTGCCCCGGGTGGCGAAGCCCCTCGTCAGGAGCACCGTCCCCCGACTGACGGCGCGCGCGATTGGAGAGTGGGGCATCAGGGGCGTGATCGGATGTATTACGAGGAGAGGCAGCCTGACGGATGGCAGCGCCTCGATCTCGACGGGGAGATGCTGATGGGCCCCGCGCACCATGTCATTTATTTCGCTTCCCCGGCCCGCTGGCTGGCTTACCCTGAGTGGGCACGGCACCGGCGCGGGGAGATCATTGCGCGCATCCAGAGCGAGTTTCGACCACCCGACTACGAGTACTATGGCGAAGGCTCCGACGGCACGGCGGTGTCGGCGGTGTCGGCGGCGCCAGCAGTCGTCCCTTTGCCCCGACCGATGCCTGTCGGCCCCGCATCCAGGGTGTCCATGAAGCAGTGGGCCGCCCTGATTCTGGTGATGGCTATCCTTTGCGGCATCACCGTTGGGTTGGGCTGGTTCGTGAAACGGGGCCTTGAGACCGGCACGACTCATTTCCCCTCGAAACATTCTTCGCAGCAACGCCCGGTCTCCCGCGCGGAAGAACCGGCCACCTTTTGGCTCGCGATCGGGGTTTACTCCGCCCTTGCCGCCGGCTCGGGCGGCCTCGCCCTCTGGGGGCTTCGGCAGGTTCTGCGCCGGTGATGCCCATTTTCCCTTTTCTCCTGGCCGGCCCTGGCTGACAGTGGAAAGGTCCACGCCCGTCACAACCTCCCATGAATTGGCCCCTTTCTCTCCTCATCGCCTTGATCACGGGTATGGTTGGCCTGTTGGTTTCCGGGTTCACCGCCAATGCCTGCGTGGATTGGTATCATATTTCCTCCCGGGAGGGAGCGTCGGGCTTTTTTGTGATCGGATTGGCCCTGCTTGGTGGCATCGCGTCTGGGCTGATCGGATTGATCATCGCTCGCGTGGTCTCGGCAGGGGCGGATCCAAGCTTTGGCAAAGCCTTGGCGGTCTCTCTGGGCCTCGTGCTGGGGATCGGAGGGCTGGTGGCGGTGGCGTGCCATGGCTTGGCCGACATCCCTCCGACCTTGGAAGGCGAGGAACTCCGGCTGGAAGTGGAAATCCGACTGCCTGTTGGCCAAAAGACCTCTCCGAAGGAACTCAAGGGAGAGCCCCGTCTCGAGTTGGGCTCGGTGGTGAATCAGACCCGGAGGGCTTCCCGGACCGGTGAGTTGAAGGTTGCGCAGGCCCGCCTGGAGGACGGTCGCTGGGTCCTTCCAGGGGAGGTGCTCCTTTTTACCTCACGCGGGCAACGCAGCCTGGATGCCCGCATCGGGGATGACGTTCTGGCAGGATTCTTGGTGCCCGTGCCGGCGCATCCCGGCCAGGAACACGAGCAATGGAGCGACTGGGGACCGCGCCCGCCCGCCGACAGCCCGCCGTGGCCGGACACCCAACCTTCCTACCGTTTCCGGGTGCAACGCATTCCGCCGCCGCCGCCGCCCCCGACGCTGGAAGAGCAAGCCGCCGCGAAGGACGCCGCCGAGCAGGCCATTTTCGACGCCATCCCCTCCGGGGCGCCGATCCAGGAGTGGTTGCCCTACACCCCGGAGTGGCAGCATGAACGACGCCGGTCTGCCGCGATGGAACGGATCACCTCCAGGGAGGGCTATGCTGCCGAGTTGGGCAACCTGATGTTGGGTGAGGATGTGCGTCAGGCGGAGGCCGCGCTGAGATTCATCGGGCAACTTCCGTCCCCCGATGCGGCCTTGGTGACCGCGGTCACCGCCGCCGGACGGGACCTGGTGCTCCGCTGCAAAAAGGTCAACGCTTCCACGGTGGAGGAAGATCCCCATTATGAAGGCGCGGCGGATCTGTCCCTCCGCTTCAGCGCCTGGATGGTGGCGGTGCGGGCTCTACGGGAGAGGAATCTCGGCGACTTTCTTCCCGAGTTGGGGGAGATCCTGGAGCTCTCACGAGTCCGCACCGACAGCCAGGCGATGCAGCAGGATGTGCGCCGCGTTGCCAGTTACTATCTGAAAACCTGGGTCGGGGTGGAGCCGTTGCCGGGCGATCCTCCTCCCCGGTGATTTCCTGCCATGACTTCGGCCCTGGTTGACCGCTTCCGTGAAAGCATGATCATGAACCACGAACGGTGGCATGACGGAGCGGGGTATGATCTCGCCTTGCTGGCAACGGCATCGGTCGAAGATCGGGCCGCGATCGAGAGTCTGCTCCTTTCCCGCGGTCTTCAGGATTGGCGGGACGTTGAGGCGCTCGCCGCTCTCGGCACGCCGACATCGCTCGGGCGCCTGCGACAGGCCTATGATGACGGCGATCCCCGGACCCGGGCCATGATCCTGGCCCACGCCTCCGGCCAGTTCTCCACGGAGGAGCGCACGGACGCGATCGTCGCCGCGCTCGAAGACGAGGCCGCGGCCGACCACCTCACCCAGGTGATGCTGGAGGTGGAGGAACATCACCCACCCCGAGTGATGGCGGCGCTGCTGCGGGGAGTCAGGACAAGAGATGCCCGCACCGCCGGAGAGTTTGCGATGATGCTGCTCTTCCTCCACGGCCACGCCGAATCGCCCTGGGACATGGCACCTCGTGCGTTCATTCTGCGGTTTCAGGATGAGGAGCGGGAGCCGCTTTTCCGCGAACTCTGCGCTCGACTCGGGGTCTCGCCCGACTTCCCGGAAGGAACGAATGCCAGAAAGTCATGATCCCCAGGCTGCTCCTTCTCATTCTTTTCGTCGTTGCCTTGTTGGTGGTGGCGGCTCTTTGGGAGAAATGTCGTGAGCGCTCCCTGCGCCGCTGGGCCGGGCGGCGTCCAGGAGCAAACCTGCACTGGGGTTTCGTCCCGGAGGAACATCCCGGCTTGCCCGTCGGGGAACTCATCCACGGGATCATTGGACAGCCTCCTATGGGCTATGCCTCCGCCCTCCAACTGGCCGGGCCCACGGGAGATTTGTGGTTCGTCGAATACCGCACGACTCCGCCGGGACGGAAGAGCGACCGATGGTTCACGCTTCTCGCCCTGCCATGCGCGGATGAGACGTCGGCCCAGGAATGTCTGACGCACCTGCAAACCTCCCGGCCGGCGCAGCTTCCCCGACTTGTCGGAAACTGGGTCTGTCTGCGGCTGGAAGGATTGATGTCAGTCCGTTTGTTGGAATCCCATCTGGGAATCTGAGTCGCGACATCTCTTGGCTCCCGCAGCCGGTTGGGGCTGGCTCAACCGATCCGTCCATTGGTGGAGGGGGAATTTCGCATCGCCTTTTTTTTCCGGGTCCGCTAGAGTCGACCGCATGAAGGAAACACGTCCCCTCATGGCTCTCTTGACCGGTGCCCTTACCGTGGGATTGGGCTTCGCCCAGATCGCCCAGCAAAATCCGGCGGCATCAAAAAGTCCCCAACCCGGGGCCCAGCCCTCTCCCAAGGCGTCCGGAAATACCGCGCCCCTGGCCAAAGCAAAAGGAAAAGGCAACGCAACAGGCAAAGGCCAAGCGAAGGGACCGGCGGTTCCTGCCCTGCCCGATCCGATGCCATTTCTGGGAACGCCGGCGGTATCCCGGGATGACCGCGTGCAGCGGGACTTCCCGGTCCCGGTGCGCGATGCCCGGGGCACGGTCTGGGTGGCGTATCTGGAACATGACGGCACTGCCGACCGGCTCGTTCTGGCCCGGCAGACCGCGGCAGGCCTGGAGACCATGACCACGCTCAGTGACACCCCGGGAGTGCTGCACCAGCCGGCTCTGGCGGCGATCCCCGATGGCACGATCTGGGCTTTCTGGGGACAGGTGGGTGGGGATGACGTGATGCATTTGCGCGCGAGATCGTTCCGGGGGGATCGTCCCGGACCGGTGCTCAGTCTGGCGGAGAATGGGGGCGGGAGCGACACGTTCGCTCACGCCGCGGTGAGTGCGAAGGGACGCCTCGGAGTGGTCTGGCAGTCGCTCCGCGGCGGGGAAGGGGATATTTATGCCCGATTCCTCGATCCCGGAGCCTCCGATTGGTCGGCCGAGATTGCCGTGGCCAGCGGCAAAGGCGGGGATTGGGAGCCCCGGCTGGCCTTTGATGCCAAGGGAGAAGCCTGGGTGGTCTACGACAGCTCGCGCGGCAATGAATTCAATGTTTACCTCGCCCAACTTTCCGGGGACACCGTCGTGGCGACACATCCGATCGGGGCCAGCGCCGCCTACGAAGCGAGGGCCACGCTGCTGTCCGACCAGGCGGGGACGGGATTCTGGATCGCGGCGGAACGGGGACGCGAACGCTGGGGGTTGGATGTGCGGGGGCACAATCCCAACGATGGGTTCAATGCGCAGAAGCGCCTGCTCTTCGGGCATTTTGACACCGGATCGGCCGTCTTCACGGAGATCGACCCCGGCGCGGCGGGGCACGCGCTCGCCAAGGACCTGCCGGTGAACCTGCCGGCGTTGGGGCTCGATGCGAAGGGGAACCCGTGGATGGCCTACCGGTTTTACGCCAATCTCTGGTGGGGGATCGCGGTGACGCACTATGACCTTTCGGCAAAGACCTGGAGTGTGCCGCGGTTGATTCCGGAGAGTACGTTCGGCCAGGATCGGCGGTCCTTTTTTGTGCCTGGAGCCACGGGACAACTCTCCCTGGTCTGGCCGTCGGATGGAAGGAACACCAAGAAATCGCTCATAGCGGGCGTGCACCTGGCCGCGCTCGACACGGAGGCGGCCTTGCCTGTGGTCACCGCTCCGCCTCCGACGCCCGTGGCGAAACCGGGGGCGCGCCTGAATCCGGACACTCCGGAGCGGGACCGGGATGACCACCATGTCTGGGAAAGGGGAGGCAAGCGCTGGACCCTGGTCTGGGGTGATGTGCACCGGCACACCGACATTTCCAATTGCCGCACCGGATACGACGGGTGTATTGCTGAGCATTTTCGTTATGCCTACGACATGGCCAAGCTTGATTTCCTCGGCACGTCTGACCACACCGACATCGCGAAGATTTACGATCCCTACGAATGGTGGCACAACCAACGGATGGCGGACGCTTTCCACGCCCCGGGACGGTTCAATGCCCTCTATGTCTATGAGCGGGAACAACGCTGGCCCTGGGGGCACCGCAATGTGGTTTTCGCCCAGCGGGGCGGTCCCATCGTCTACATCCAGCGGGCCAACTACCGCAATTCCCCCTGGCAGGCGCTCTATCCCGTGGAAGCCGGATTGGGCGAAATCGAGCCGGCGGAATTGTGGAAAGTGCTCCGGGCCTATGGGAAGCCGCTTGCCATCGTGAGCCACACCGGCGCCACCGGCATGGGGACGGACTGGGGCAAGTATGACCAGATCGACGCCACGCTGGAGAACACCGTGGAGATTTACCAGGGCGCGCGCGTCAGCTACGAGGGGATCGGAGCGCCCCAGCCGACGGTCGGTCTGCGGGTCAAGGAAGCCTACACCGCGGACTCCGGTGGCAAATCACCCGCTCCACCGGGGCCGATTGTGGACTTTGGGCCCCATGCGGCCGGGGTTTATCAGAATGCCCTGTCCTTGGGGCACAAACTGGGCATTTTCTGCAGCTCCGACCACATCTCGCAGCACGTCTCCTACGGCGGGGTCTATGTGGAAGAGAATACCCGCGAAGGGATCGTGGCAGGTTTGCGGGAGCGCCGAAGCATGGCGGCCACGGACAAGATCTATCTGGAGTTCACCTGTGGCGGGCATCCCATGGGGGCAGCTTTCGAATCCAAGGAGAAGCCCGTTTATGCGGTGCGCGTCGAGGGCACGGCGCCTCTCGCCAAGGTCACGCTGGTCTGCAATGAGAAGGTGCGTCACGAATTCACCGTCGACGGATCGAAGGACTTCTCCGGTCAATGGACCGACGAGTCCCCGGCGGAAGGCGAGAACCGTTGCTACCTGCGGGTCGAGCAAACCGATGGCAACATGGCCTGGGCATCACCCGTCTGGGTGCGGTGGAATCCGTGAAGGGGCGGTCCCGCTGCCGGGAAAGGCCACGGGCCCGGGTCAATGTCCGCCCAGATAGAGATCGCGGCCCTTGACGAGGGCTTCGAGCTTGCGGTCGGTGATGCTGCGCTTGAGCATCCAGAATCCGCAGTCCGGGTGGACGTAGGCGATCCGCTCCGGCCCGAGCACGGCGGCGGCCGTCTCTATGCGGCGCGCGACTTCTTCCGGGGTTTCGATATGGTTGACTTTGATGTCGATGACCCCGATGCCCAGTCCGATGCGACGGTCGATGTCCTTCAAGGCCTGCAGGTCGTCCTGGGGTCGGTGGGCCAGCTCGAGGACCAAATGGTCGCAGCGCAGGGCATTGAGAAACTCCACCAAAGCGCTCCAGGCTCCCCGCTGAATCGTCTGGCCACCGTAGTTGCCGAAACAGAAATGGACGGCTTTGTGAACGCGGACCTGGTCCAGGATCCGGTTGATCGCGGCGGCGGCGATGGGGGCATTCTCCGGGCTGCCGGGAATGTTGGCCTCGTCGATCTGGACGCAATCACAATTCAAGTCCGCGACTTGGGCGGCGAGGAGATCCCCGATGGCCAGGCAGAGGGCGTCGAAGTCTCCGTAATGGTCATCGAGCAGGGTCCGGGCCAGCATGTAGGGGCTGGTCAGGGTGAACTTGAGCGGACCGGAAGTGGTGCTGCGGGATCGGGCGCAGGCTGAGACAAGGTCGAGGGTGCCTTCGGTGAGGGCTTCACGGACCACGCCGGCCGGAGCATTGCGCCAAGCGAAATCCTGCCGGGCACGGAACCGGGCGGCGTCGGTGACGCCGACGCGGGAATCGATACCTCCGAACTGGCGCGTGAAATACTCGATCATCCCGTTGGTGTCCGGGTGGTCGGGATCAAACCGGTACAGTTCCCCGTCGGTGGGGAGATCGATGCCGGCGCGGGTCTGGGTGCCGATGACCACGGCCGTGGCATCGAGCACCGCCTGGGAGGTGCGGGCCTGCAGGAGCCATTCAATGGGGGAATACGAGCCGACCGTGGTCGTCTGGAGCAGTGGCATGGGCATGGCGGAAGGTGACTGAAGTGATGGCACCCTAGAACTGGGTCCCGGAAATTGCAATGTTTCTGCAAATTCGGAGATCGGCCGGATCCGGTCCGGGCAATGCCCTCAGAGCGCCTCGCAGATTCAACTTTGCGACAATATTCGCGAATCTGTTTCCCATGCTTGCAGAGAGCGGGGCCGGGGGTAAATTACGGTTCTGATGAATTTAAACGCATTTCTGGAATCTGTGCGTGCTGACCCGGCTCCGCTGGAGGAAATGACTGGTGAAATGAAGGCACTCTGGTTGTGCCGGAATTCCCGTTGGCATGAAGCGCATGAAATCGCCCAAGACATTGATACACCGCTGGGTTTCCGGATTCACGCCCTGCTGCACCTCATGGAAGGCGACATCGGAAATGCCGGTTACTGGTATGCGAAGGCCGGCAGACCGGTGCGGGGCACTCAGGACATCGACGCCGAATGGGATGACTTGGCTCGCACGGTGTGTGCGTGAAACTCGAGGAATCCTCCGGCATCGTTCGGAACATGGGAGAGGCAGCGAAGGCAAGGGCAGCAGCTAGATCAAACGGAATGGGGATGCATCTGCCAGACCTCGAGGAATACACCTACGAGGAATTCATTGCCGAGGATGCCTTTGGGTTCACCTTCCGGACCGATTTCCTCGGTAGAGAATCGCGGGCTTTGAAGGTCCTGAAAACGCTGGCCATCCAGCCGGAAGTGCTGGGGCCGGTGCTGGAAAAACTGGCGACTTCGCCGACCCATCCCAATGTCGTCGAGTTGGTCGATGTCGATTTTTCCGAGATGCCCTGCTTTTACGCCACGCCGGTCTACGGGCGGCGCAGCTCTTCGACCGGTCGATGGGTCATCCCCACGTTGGAGGGGATGATGGCGGGCCTGCCGCAGGCGGAAGCGATGGCGGTGATTGAGCAGCTTTCTTCGGGCATGGCCCATCTCCACCGGGTCGGCGTGGCTCATCTCGGGTTGCGGCCGGCCAATCTGCTCATTGTCGTCGGAGAGGACGGCAATGCCTG
This sequence comes from Akkermansiaceae bacterium, assembly GCA_024233005.1. GTDB lineage: Bacteria > Verrucomicrobiota > Verrucomicrobiia > Verrucomicrobiales > DEV007 > JACKQE01. Next base: position 11,302 of record JACKQE010000025.1, read on the forward strand.
CATCAAAATTGCCAATGCCGGGCAGGGCTACAGCTCTGAACTCTACTGTCTCGAGCTCGGAGATATGGGATTCTACACCAGCCCGGAGCAGCTTGGGGCCGCGCCGTCCTCCGCTCCGATTGATGGAAAGTGTGCCGATGTCTATGCCTTTGGCGTCATCGCCTACCGGCTCCTCACCGGCCAAATGCCCCGCCTCGCGGAACTCCACGCGGAGTGGAAAAATGGTTCCCACTCGGAGTGGGATTTTGACGATCCCCAGCTCTATATCGACCACCTCGATGCCTCAGGCCCGATCACTTGGCCTTCGGACTTTGGCGGCAGGGCGGATCAGGCCCGGCGTGATCTGATCGGACAATGCCTTTCCCTCCATGCCCATGAACGGCCGGCTGACATGCGTGAAGTCCACGCCGCGCTGGAGGCCATCCTGCAGGAGGAGACGCTCGACGCCGAGCGTGCCCAACTGACCGAAGAACTGGCCCAGGTGCGGCAGCGTCTGGATGCGCAACTCCGCACCGCCGAAGAGGCCGCCCGCGAGTTGGAGACGCAGAAGCGGGAGTTTGCGGAACGCGAGCGGCAGCTCATCAGCGAGAACAAGCGGCGGATCGAGGAAGCCGTCGCCGAAAAAGGGCCGCCGGTCAAAGTCATCCCGGGAGGTGTCAGGCCTTTTTGGCGGAGAGCCGCGATCGGGATGTCCTTCCTCTCGCTCCTCGTGACGGCAGTCGCCGTGATGCTGGGATTGGGGTATGGCACCAGCAAAAAAGAAGCGGACCAGATGGCGCAGGATCTCGCCGCGTTGCAGAAGATTCGCCAGCAGTTGGAAGCCAACCAGAACGCCTTGAATCAAAGCCTGACCCAGAACGTGCAGGAGAGGGCGAAGGCCGATGCGGAGGCCCTGGCCAATGCGAACGCGAAAGAGCTGCTGGCCCAGAGCAATGCCCAGACGCGCACCATGATGCGGCTGACCCAGCGCAACACAGATCTCTTTTTTCAGGCTCTTTTCAAAAACCGGGAAAGCGATGTGCCCGGTTTCCGGTCCGAGCGGACCCAGTTGCTGGCGGAGGCCCGCGTTTATTACGGTCAGATCATCAAACTGTTCGCCAATGAACCGGACTTTGTCCTCACCGTGGCGAGTGCGCACCGGTTCGCCGGATTGATCGACCAAGAGCAGGGGCACCTCACGGAAGCGGCCACGCATTTTCAGGATGCCTACCGGCTGATGGATCAGGTAAAGCAAAATTGGAGCACCCCCGACGCCGATTTCCTCGAATCCCTGGCAGACACCCAGCGGAATCTCGCAAAAATTCAATCCGAAACCGGGGTGCCGGCAGACCGCGTGCTGATGCTGCTGAATGCCTCCAGTGAGAATTGGCGCCAACTCATGGCCGTGCGCCGCGGACAGGAGAACCGGTGGCTCCGGGAGCAGGCTACGAACCGGCTCATCGAATCAGACATCTTCAGCCGTCAGGGCGCGCGGGACAGTGCCCTCAAAGCGGTCAGTCAAGCGGTCGACATTCTGGTCCCACTGCGGGAAAAGGAACCCAACAATGACCTCACTCTGGGGGCCCTGGGGCTTGCATTCACTTCTTTGGGGGATCTGCTCTACGAGTCCGGGAAGCTGGAGGAAGCCCAGGAAGCCCTGAATCAGGGCGGAGCGGCGCTTTCGGCCGCGGTGCGTTCAAATGGGGCGGCGGACTCCCACCAGTTCGCGCTGGCGAAAAATCTGGCTCTGCTCGGGCAGATCACGGGGGATCCGGAAAAAACCAATGATGCCGCCCATCTTCTGGCGCGGTTGGTGGCGGGGAACCCGTCGAACCTGGAATATCCCGCTTTGCTCGCCCGCTGCTATGGCCACCTCGCCGAGCGCCAACGGGACGGCGGACAGATCGCCCAGGCTCTGGAGCTGGAGCGCAAAGCCGTGGACCAACTGCGGAAGCTGGTCAAGGTCTCCGGCGATAATCTGTCGGCCAGCCTGCGCTGGGAAATGGGAAACCGGCTTTCCCATTACAGTGAAGTCCTGAGCGACTCCCAAAATCATGCGGAAGCTTTCAAGGCCGCCCAGGAAGGCATCACCTACATCAGTCCCTTGGTCACCTCCAATCCTTCCAACCGGGACTTTCTGGTGCTCCGCGCCACCCTTCTGGGGCGGGCCGGGGATTCTGCCAAATCACTCAACCACAAGCCGGAAGCCGCTGCTTTCTACCAGGAGGCGATGAAGGACTGGGTGGAGCTGGTGAAGATGAACCAGAGTGATCAGCAGGCGGTCATGGGTATCGATTGGGCGAAGGGAAGGCTTGCGGAGACCCAGCAATGACGCTAAGAACGCCCATGGATCTCGCCTCCCTCGACATTGATCGCCTCAAAGAAATTGCCCTGCGGGCTGGAGAGGCGGTGATGGCGGTCTATCAGAGCGAATTTGCCGTGGAGCACAAAGACGACCGCTCCCCGCTCACGGAAGCGGACCGTCGCTCCAACGAAGTCATTCTTGCCGGACTGAAGGAAACCTGGCCGGAGGTGCCCGTGATCTCCGAGGAGACCAAGGCGCTGCCTTGGCAGGAACGACGTGATTGGGAGTGGTTCTGGCTGGTGGATCCATTGGACGGAACCAAGGAATTCATCAAACGGAACGGCGAATTCACCGTGAACATTGCTCTGGTGCACCAAGGCGTGCCGGTGGCCGGCGTCGTCGGGCAGCCGGTGACGGGAAGGCTTTATTGGGCGGTCTCCGGACGGGGCGCCTGGAGGATTTCGGCCGACTCTGAAGAACCGGTCCGGATCGGGGGAAGTCGGCATTACCGGGAGCTGGATCACGTTTCCGTCGTCGGCAGCCGTTCCCACCTTTCGCCGGAAGTCGGTGCCTTTGTCCAAGGGCTGGAGGAGGAAGGCAAAGTGGTGACCTTCCGCTCCTCGGGAAGCTCATTGAAACTGTGCCTCGTGGCGGAGGGGGCGGCCGACGTATACCCTCGTCTTGGCCCCACGATGGAATGGGACACCGCCGCCGCCGATGCGGTGGCCCGGGAAGCAGGGCGCCGGGTGCTCGATTGGGAGACCCGTGAACCGTTGCGCTACAACAAGGAAAATCTCCTCAATCCATGGTTCGTGGTGGAATAACCACCCTGCCTGTGATCTGGCGGTGGCGGCTTGCCTTTGCCGTGTTGGCCGCGATCTGTGCCGCTTGGCTGCTCTTTGGGCCGAAGCCGTGGGACATCGCCCGTGAGATCGACAAGGTCCGGGCGGCCGGGAAGCTGCTGAAGACCCGTCATTATGTCATCCCTATTTTCTATTGGGTGGCGGCGGGAAATTTCATTCTTTCATGGCTCCTCCTGGCCGGGGCACGCTGGTGGTCGCGTCCGTTGCCCCCCAGCGAAGCATCCGCCCTGCCGGCCGCGCCGCGGCGCTGGTGGATGGCCCTTGGCCTCGTCATTCTCCTCGGCCTCGCGCTGCGCGTTCCCCTTTCCACCCGCAGTCTCTGGTGGGATGAACTGTGGCAGACCAAGTTTACCGCCACGGGGTACTTTTTGGGCAAGCCGGAAGATCCGCCGGCATCCCGGCATTTGGCGGAGGGCAGCTGGGAACGCGCTTTCTGGTACTATTCCCGACCAACCAACCATCCGGTGGCCTCGGTTCCGGCGAGATTCTGCCATCTGGTATGGAAGGCCCTCTCCCATCCCAGTGGACCGTTGGAATACAACAATCTGGTGCTCCGTCTGCCCACGCTCTTGGTCTGCGCCCTGACTTTCCTCGCCCTGGCTCTGCTGGGGCGGGCTTTGGGGTTACCTTGGGTGGGGATTCTCGCGGCGCTCCTGCTGGCGTTGCATCCCTGGCACATCCGATACGGGGTGGATGTCCGAAGCTACGCTTATCTCATGCTCTCGGTCACGGGGGGCCTTCTGGCCTGTGCCCGTCTTTCCTCGGGTGCGTCTTCCTGGCGTCCATGGGCGCTGCTCGGAGTTTCCCAGTTCGCCATGGTGTGGTCCTGGTTTCTGGCCGCGGCAGTCGCGGCCCCCTTGGCTCTGGTTTCCTTGGGGTTGGTCTGGCTCCGTTGGCGGGGAGCGGATCGTCGGGTTGCCTGCGGGCGCTGGCTCCTCGTCCATGTTCTCGCCGGGATGGCCTTTTTGCAGATCATGGGGCCGAACCTTGTCCAAACGCGCGAGTATGTCTCGAAGAAGGACCTTCAACAGGATGGGGGGCAGCGCATTTCTCGGGCGCGGGTCCTCGATCTGGCCACGGTCTGCCTCCTCGGCTTGCCCGGTGATTCCGCCACGGAGACCTTCCCGGGCCATGCAGGATTCCCTCCGCCGGTGGCCCTCACATCCTTTGCCACGGAGTTTCGGGCCAAGCCCTTGCTGATGGGGACGGCGGCGTTGGTGATCGGCCTCGCCTTGCTCACTGGCATGGTGGCCGCTTTCCGGACTCGGATCGGGCTAGCCTTCGGCGCGTTGTTGGTCGCGGCCTTGTTGCTGGCGGCGTTGTTCACGATCATGGGATCGTTTTTTTACTCCCGCTTTTTCATCTTCCTCCTCCCGGCGTCAGTGCTCCTCATTGCCTGGGGCACCCTCTGGTGGGGGCGCCGGCTGCCTCTCCGCGCGGGGCCGGTATTGGCTGGTCTGGTGATTCTGGGCTGCTTTTGCCTTTCCAGCCTGACGCGAATCCACGAATTGCTGACCCTGCCGATGGCTCCACTGGATGCCGTGACCGGGGTTTGGCGGGAAGCTATTGGGGCTCCTTTTGGACAGCCTCCGATCCGTCCGGTGATTCCGGTGGCTTATGGGCATGGATTGGAACCGGCCGAAGTCATCATCCCCGAAATGCGTCAGGCTTTGTCCAAGGCCGATCTGGAAGCGCAGGAAGCGGAAGCCCGGCGCACCGGTGCCCGGCTGCTGGTGGCTCTGGGACACCGGAGTCTCAATGCGGTGAATCTGCTGGACGGAGTGTCCCATTTGGAGGAATCCGGGAAGTACCGGGCACTGACCGCTTTCAGCGGCATCGAACCTGATTTTTATTTCCGGATTTTTGAATTCCAAGCAGAGGGATCTGCGCCACCCTGATCCAAAGCGCCGTCATGGGCAGAATCATCCATGTCGACATGGACTGCTTCTATGCCGCCATCGAGCTGCGGGAGCGGCCGGAATTGGAGGGGCTCCCGGTGGCGGTCGGTGGAGGCTCCCGGGGAGTGCTGACCACCTGCAACTACGTTGCGCGGACTTTTGGGTGCCGTTCCGCGATGCCTGTCTTCCAGGCCAAGAGACTCTGTCCCGATCTGGTCCTCTTGCCGGTCCGCTTTGAACTCTACCGGGAGGAAAGCCGAATCATCCGGGGAATTTTCCATGAGTTCACCGACAGGGTGGAACCCCTCTCGCTTGACGAAGCCTATCTCGATGTGACCGGACTCAGATCGGAAGCCTTTCTCATCGCGTCTGAAATCCGGCAACGGATCCGGGAACGGACCGGGCTGGCGGCCTCGGCGGGGATCGGTCCCAACAAATTCCTCGCCAAGCTTGCCAGTGACTGGCGAAAGCCCGATGGGCAGTTTGAGATCCGGCCGGAGGAGGTGGAGGCCTTCATGCCTGGACTTCCGGTGGAGCGGCTTTGGGGAGTGGGGAGCCGCACCGCCGCACGGTTGCACGCCTTGGGAGTCCGCACCTGCGGAGATCTCCAGAGACTGGGGCTGGTGGAGCTGGATCGCCAATTTGGGCGGTTCGGTAGCCTGCTCCATGAGATGTGCCGTGGCATCGATCACCGCTTGGTTGATCCCAACCGGGAGCGCAAATCCGTCAGCAGTGAGGAAACCTTTGCGGCCGATCTGAGCCGCCGGGAAACTGGTTTGGAGCGGCTGGGGCTGCTCCTCGACGAGGTGGCCAGCATGTGCCAAGCGAAACACGTCGATCGGGTCATCCGCGAGGGATTTGTGAAATTGAAATTTTCCGATTTCACTCAAACCACCGCCCAGCGACCAATGCCGACGGTGGTGCGGGAGGATTTCGAGGCCCTGCTGAAGGAAGCCTGGGACCGGGGACAGGGACGCGCGGTCCGGCTCATCGGCGCCGGGGTGCGGTTTCAATCACGGAACGACGCGGTGGACCGGGAAACCCAGTTGGATTTGTTCGGGGCGGGGGACCCCATTCTCTGACGGAACTCGGGGACACTTCTTGTCTCCCTTTCAGACTGTGGCATGGTGCGGGGCCGCTCCTTCATTGAAATCCCCCATTCAACCCAAGCCCCAGATGACCGAGGACCGGGAGGACGTTCCGGTGTTCGCGGAACGCCAGCAGCGCCAGCGTTACCTCCTGCGTCGGCTGTTTGGTCTGGCGTTCACCTACTGGCCGGAATGCCTGGGTCTGGTGGTGCTGCAGACCCTGCTGCTTGCGCTTGGGTTGGCCGGTCTGGGTGGAGCCGGTTTGGCTATCGACTATCTGCGCTCGCTGCTGGAGAAGGGAGCTCCGGCGGTGCGGTTTCCATTCGGTTGGACGCCGCCGGAAGGCTGGGCGCCGATGGAGGTCCTCCTTTTGATCGGTGGCACCGTGTTGCTGATGGCCGGCTTGCGGGCTTGGCTGGCCTACCTGAATGCCGTCGCCGTGAGTCGCCTCGGGCAGGGGCGGATCGTGGTCGAACTCCGCTCCCAGGTCTATGCAAAAATGCAGCGCCTCAGTTTTCGGTTTTTCGATGACAATGCCACGGGTTCCCTCATCAACCGGGTCACGGGCGATGCCCAGGCGGTGCGGCTGTTCATCGACGGGGTCGTCATGCAGAGTCTCAGCGTGGTGCTGGCGACCGTGGTTTACCTGACCTTCCTCATCCGCATTCATACCGGGCTGGCCCTGGCTTGCCTGTCGGTGCTGCCCCTGCTCTGCCTCCTCGTGGTTGGCTATTCCCGCTGGTTGCGCCCGGACTACGAAGAAGGACGAGTGCGGGTGGATCGGCTCGTCCGCGTCTTCGAGGAATTGGTGCGGGGCATCGCGGTCGTCAAAAGCTTCGGCCTGGAGTCCTGGGCCGAGGATCGTTTCCTCGGGGCCAACGCAGCCGTTCAGGAGCAGAAGACGAGAATGTTCGGGAAACTGTCGCGGCTTTATCCGTCGGTTTCCCTGCTCAACCAAATCTCCATGACGATCCTTTTGGGTTATGGGGGGTGGTTGGCGATCCACGACCGCGTGGCCATTGGCACCGGCCTGGTGGTTTTTGCGGGCGTGCTCCAGCAGCTGTCCGCGCAGGTCAACGCCGTCGGAGCGATCGCCGACAATTTGCAGCAGACGTTGACCGGAGCCGACCGGGTCTACGAAGTGCTCGACGCTGAGCCGGAAATCGCCGACCTCCCCGGGGCCGTTCCACTGGATCGGACCCGGGGGGAACTCAGCTTTGACCGGGTAAGTTTCCGGTTTACGCCGAGGGACACGGTGCTGCAGGAGGTCAGTCTGGAGGTGCGCCCGGGGGAACGCATCGCCGTGGTGGGACCGACCGGAGCGGGAAAAAGCGCGTTGATTCACCTGATCCCCCGGTTTTATGACCCCGACAGTGGCGTCATCCGGCTGGATGGAAGAGATCTGCGAGAGTGGCGCCTGTCGGATGTGCGCCGTCAGGTGGGATTGGTTTTCCAGGAGAGTTTTTTGTTTCGGGCCAGCATTGCGGCCAACATTGCCTTCGGCAATCCAGGGGCCACGCGGGAGCAGATCGAGCGGGCCGCCCGGCTGGCGGCGGCCCATGAATTCATCGAACGGATGCCTCTCGGCTATGACACTCTGTTGCATGAGAACGGCTCCAATCTTTCCGGCGGCCAGCGTCAAAGGCTGGCCTTGGCGCGCGCCATTCTGCTCGATCCCGGTATTCTGGTTCTCGATGATCCGACGGCTGCCGTGGATGCTGAGACGGAAGAGGATATTCTGGACGCGATGGAGAGCGTGAGTGCCGGAAGGACCACGTTCATCGTGGCGCACCGATTCAGTACCGTGCGGCGGGCCGACCGCATCGTCGTGCTGGACCGGGGCCGGATTGTCGGGCTGGGAACGCACGAGGAATTGTCTGCCGTGCCCGGCTATTACCGGGATGCCGTCTTGGCGGAAAAAGGGGGAGGAGAGGCATGAAGGAAAAAACCGGGAATGAAGAAAAAGCCCGGCTGGCGGGCATTGTCGACCGTGACACGCTCAGCCACATCCGCCGGGAGAAGGGCGAGGAGGAGGAGCGCAGCCAGGCTCCACTGAGTTTCCGGGTCATCCGGCGGTTGTTTCGTTTTGCCCAGCCGCATCGCCCGCTGCTGATGGGGACCCTTGCGATGGTGATTTTGCGGGCGCTCCAGATGCCGGTCCTCGCCTGGGCGGTCGGTGCCATCGTCCGCGGTCCCATCGCCCAAAAGGATGTCCCGGCCTTGGTCTGGTGGGTCGCGGGTTTCGCGGCCTTCGCTCTGTTTACCGAAGTGACTTTCCATTACCGGGTTCGCTGGGCGCTGCAGTTGGGTGAGGTCGTGATCCACGATTTGCGGGAGGCGATGTTCCGGCACTGGCTGCGGCTCACCATGGGGTATTTCAACACCCACGCCGTGGGACGCCTCATCAGCCGGCTCACCGGCGACGCCGAGAATGTGCGGGTGGGAGTCCAGAACGTGCTCTTTGTCAGCCTGGTCCAAGCCGGGCAAATGATCGGGTGCGCGGCCTTCATGATCTGGGAGGACCTGACCCTTTTCTTGGTCGTGTTGGGAATGGCTCCCGTGGTCTGGTTGCTCAACCGCTTTTTCCGGAGGCGACTCAGTGCGGCCTACCGCAACCAGAGTGACAGTTTCAGCCGCATCACCGCCACGATGGCCGAAAGTGTGAGCGGCATCCGGGTCACGCAGAGCTTCAGCCGGGAAGGACTGAATGCCTCCCAGTTCAGAGATCTGGTGCAGGATCACGCTTCGATCAATCTGGTCTCCGCCCGCACCAGTGGCACCTTTCTCCCCTTGCTTGAACTCAATGGTCAGCTCTTTCTCGCACTGCTTGTCGTGGTCGGCGGCTGGAGGGCGCTGCAGCCCGGCACTGACATGCCCTTGGGGAGTGTCATCCAGTTCTTTTTCCTCGCCGGATTGTTCTTCAGCCCGATCACGGTGCTGGGCAACATGTTCAACGAAGCCTTGAACTCCATGGCCGGTGCGGAAAAAGTATTTGCCGTTCTGGACACGGTCCCGGACTGGCAGGACCCGCCGGATGCCCTCGCGCCGGAGACCTTTTCCGGGCGGGTCGAGTTCCGCGAGGTCGGCTTTTCCTACACTCCGGATCGCCCCGTGCTGCGCTCGGTCAGCTTCGTTGTGGAGCCCGGCCAGTGTGTCGCCATTGTCGGGGCCACGGGGGGCGGGAAAAGCACCCTGGCCAGTCTCATCGCCAAGTTTTATCTCCCGGATGAAGGCGCGGTCCTGCTCGATGGGATTGACACCAGGGAGCTTTCCAGTCCCTGGCTGCACGGGCATCTTGGCATTGTGCCACAGCAGAACCACCTCTTCGGCGGCACCATTTTGGACAACATCCGGGTGGTCCGCCCCGGAGCCACCGAGGCGGATGCTCGTGAGGCCTTGCTCCGCTTGGATTGCCTGGACACCATCGAAGCGGCGCCCGGCGGCCTTCATGCCGAGGTCGGAGAGCGTGGTTCCGGCCTGTCCTTGGGCCAGCGGCAACTGGTCTGTTTTGCCCGGGCCCTGCTCGCGGATCCGGAGATTCTGATTCTCGACGAAGCCACCAGCGCCATCGATCCCCTGACTGAAGCCCGCACCCAACGGGCGATGAGAGCCCTCCTGGCGGGCCGGACCAGCTTCATTGTGGCCCATCGTCTGAGCACTCTGCGCCACGCCGACAAGGTGCTGGTGATGGACCAGGGGCGTCTGGTCGAGCAGGGCACTCCGGAAGAACTGCGGGCTCGCGGCGGGGCTTTTGCTTCGCTTTGGGAGAAAGCCGGGATGCACAACGGCTGATATCTGCGATCTTGGACACTGCATGAATCGTTTCTGGCAAATCATGATGATGTCGGGGGGGCTTTGGGTCACTTTTTTCGGCTGGCAGGAATACCGTGTCTCCCAACTGGCGCGCCCCGAGGCCGCCGATGTCAGCTTGCTGGAATTGGAAAAACTGGAGGTTGGCGGGGTGAATCAATTGGTTGAGAATGCCCACGTCCGGTTTGGTCCCTGCCTGGCGCTCTATCCCGCAACCGTCTATTCCTTCCGAGTCAACGGGGTCTTCGGAACCGGGGAGAGTGGTCCCAACACGGCTGTTAAGGATGCCTTTGTGCCGATCCTGCCGCTCGACCATCCTCTGGTCAAAGCTCTGCAGAATCCGGACAGTTCCGAGGCCAGGCGGGGCATGACACTGAATGACATCAAATTCCACGTTCTGCTCAAAACCAACCAGATTGAATTGGTGCGCGACATTCCCCGCGAGAACAGGCAACTGAATCAAGTGCAGGGAGTGATCATCAATGACATCAGACCACTGAAGGCCGAGGAGGAGGATCTCCTGCAGGTCAATTTTCGCCGGCTCAAACCGGAGCAGGTCATCATCGTGGAGGAGGGCCGGATCCCTTGGGGAGCCCGCTCTATCTGGGCTTTGCTGGGGCTGGGAGGGGGGCTTTTCCTGGTCGGGGGATGGCTGTTTTTCAGCCGGTGACTCTCCGGTGGCAGGACCGGGTGGGGGAGGGACGGATGTCTGGACCCCAAAGTGGGCAGCAAACCTTGAAATTCACGAAGTCCCACTTGCCAGGTGACCGGGGAATCGCTTAAAGATGCCCAGTCTTGAATACCCTGTCATGAGCCATTCTGCTGCTTCCGTCTCGTTCTTCCGCTGGTCACGACTGCTGGGAGCCCTCGTGCTTCCGCTTCTCTTGGGGCAATGTTCGCTCCCATCCTCCACGGGGGATGCGGGCATTCAGGACGAGGGAGCCAGCCTGGCGTTGAATTCGGAAAGCGATGCCGCCCGGTTCCTCGCGGGCATGTCCGGCGGAGGATCCGCCCGCCTCGCCAAGTTGCGCCAAACGCCGGAATGGAAATCCCACCAGCAGCGCATGGAGCAACTTTTCACCTTTTACCACAAAGGCCACCTGCCCCCGATTCGTGCCTGGCGGGGGGAAACCGACGCCACCAGTCCCGGGGTGCTTTTCTATCCGTTTGGCGGACCCGATTTTCTCTTCGCTGACGCCTTCTTTCCGGGAGCCAGCAATCTGGTTCTGGTTGGTTTGGAGGGAGCCTCCCCGATGCCGGATTTGAATGCCCTTTCGGACGCCGAGATTTTTGCCGGCTTGCGGGGCATCACCACCTCGATCGACACGGTTCTGGGGGCGGGCTATTTCGTGACCAAGGAAATGCGGGGGGATTTGGAGAGCACCCGTTTCCGCGGAGCCTTGCCGCTCATGCTGGTCTTCATTGCGCGCACCGGCCACAGCATCAGTTCGGTGGAGTCCACCCAGGTCGCCGGGGCTCCCGGATTTGTCGTGCGCTGCCCTGGGAAGTCGGTCTACTTCTTCCAAAAGGATCTGTCCAACGGCGGGGTCGGCTCCGACAAGCGCCTGCCGAACTTTGTCTCCTCGTTGGGAACGCCAGTGACTTTCATCAAGAGTGCGTCCTACCTCCTGCACAATGCCGGATTCTCGGCGATCCGACAGGAGATCATGAACCGCAGCAGGGTCATTGTGGAGGATCCCTCGGGCGTTCCATTCCACTATCTGAAAGAGGCCGGATGGAATATCAGTCTCTATGGCAACTACACCCACCCCTTGGATGTCTTCGCCTCCAACCACCAGACGGATCTTGCCGAAGCCTACCGCAGCGGCGCCTATCCCGTGAAGCCGGTCAGTTTTGGCTATGGCTACCTGCGGAATCCCGCAACCACATCGATCATCGTGGCCAGGAAATGAAGTTTCCGGCACCGCTTGCGGAGCGTCGCTCGGTCACCTACATTGCCCGCTTGCGTGTTGCTCCGGGCAGAATTCATGAAAATTCCTTTTCGCAGTAAAGAAGAAAGCTGGTTGTCGTTCAACGCCCGGGTGCTGCAGGAAGCGGCCGATCCCGGAGTGCCCTTGCTCGAAAGGATCAAATTCCTCGGCATTTACTCCTCCAATTTGGACGAGTTTTTCCGGGTCCGGGTCGCCACCCTGAAGCGGCTGGCCCTTTTGGGGGACCATTGGAGAGAACTGAACATCCCGAACCCCGGGGAAACCTTCCGGGCCGTCAACACCATCGTGGCCAAACAGGCCAAGGATTTCAATGGCGCCTTTGCCGACATCGTGACCCGCCTGGCGAAAGCCGGCATCCGGATCCTGACCGACCGCGAAGTGCCGGAAAATCTTCAGGAGTGGCTCACAGATTACTTCCGGTCCATCGTCAGACCCCACCTGATGCCGGTGATGTTGAAGAGCACCGAGGCGTTGCCGAATCTGCGGGATGTGCCGATGTATTTGGCCGTCTTGATGACCCGTACCAGCGGAAAAGGCCGGCCGGCGCATTCCCTGATCGAAATCCCGAGCATCCTGCCCCGTTTCGTCGTCCTGCCCGCGAAAGGTCGGGCCCAAATGGTGATGTTTCTCGATGACATCATCCGCTACGGGATGAGCGAACTGTTTTCCCATCTGCCTTACGACAAATTTGATGCCTGGGCGCTCAAGTTCACCCGCGATGCGGAGATGGATTTCGATGATGACTTCACGGAGAGCGTTTTCCAAAAGGTGACCGAAGGTGTCAAGGCCCGTGAGGAAGGATTGCCTGTCCGGGCCAACTATGACGCCGAGATTCCCGGCCCCTTCCTCCGGCTTCTCCTTAACAAACTGGGCTTGTCCGATTCCAACTCGGTCTACCCGGGCGCGCGTTATCACAACCGCAAAGACCTGATCGGCTTTCCCACTCTGGGCCGGAGTGATCTGCTGTATCCCAAGTCCAAGCCTTTGGACCATTACGCGCTGGAGCGGCTGCCGAAAGAAGGGTTTTTCCCGCTGCTCCGAAAGCGGGATGTCCTGCTCCACTTTCCCTATCATTCCTTTTCCATCTTCATCGATTTGCTCCGCGAAGCGGCGATCGACCCTCTGGTGCAGAGCATCCGGCTCACCCAGTACCGGCTCGCCAAGAGTTCCTGTGTCGCGCGGGCGCTCGTCTGCGCGGCCCGCAATGGGAAGGAGGTCACGGTGCTGGTGGAACCCCAGGCCCGGTTCGATGAAAAAGCCAACATTTCCTGGGCGGGGGAATACCGCGATGCCGGGGTCCGGGTCATCCTCGGGGTCCCCAAACTGAAAGTCCATGCCAAGCTGGCGCTCATCTCCCGGAAAGAAATCGGCCGCACCCGCTACTATGCCGCCCTGGCAACGGGCAATCTGAATGAAGACTCCGCCCGGGTTTTTGCCGACCACATGCTCTTGACGAGCGACCAGGAAGTGGGCCGCGATGTGGCCTCTGTGTTTGACTTTTTTGACCGCAACTACCGCCCCCCGCAGCTGACCCACCTGCTCAGCGCGCCTTTCTATCTTCGCGAGTGGCTTCGTCAGCGCATCGACAAGGAGATTTCAGAAGCCGCCGCCGGACGAGTGGCGATGATCTCGCTGAAGCTGAACAATCTTTCCGATGAGGAGACCATCCAGTTGCTGCTCCGGGCCGCCGCAGCGGGAGTGAAGGTCCGCCTCATCGTCCGCAGCATGTTCTCGCTCATTGTTGATCATCCCAACATCGAGGCCATCTGCGTGGTCGACAAGTATCTCGAGCACTCCCGTATTCTGTGGTTTCACAACGGCGGTGAGCCTCTGGTCTATCTTTCGTCGGCCGATTTCCTGCAGCGGAATTTCGACACCCGCGTGGAGATCATTTTCCCCCTGCGGGATCCCACCCTCGCCGCCCAACTGCGGCGTTATTTTGAGATCCACTGGAGTGACAACCGCAAGGCGAGGATCCTGGACCGCGACCTGACCAACCGGTTCCGGCGCCGGACCAAAGGTTCCCCCGAAATCCGGGCCCAATTTGCCATCGAGGAGTATCTGCGGGGCTTGCACTGAGCCGGACACCGCAATTCGGGACAGAGAGGCTAAGCTATGATTGGCTCCCGGGGCAGGTCAGACCGAGGCGAATGATTTTAAACGCGAGCGAGCCCAGCTCCGCGCAAAAATCGGTCAGCAGGCGGTCGAGTGTGACTGGCTGACAAAAAAGTCGAAACCACCCGGGCGGTGAGGGACTGAAGCGAGTTGGCGGACAAACCGCATTCCAAACCGAGCATGAGAAGACAAGACCAACTCCTCGGCGTGCCCCTCCCCCTCGTCGGTGGAGTATCACGCCGTCACCGAGGATCCGGAAGACATCCGCAGCAAACGG
>JACKQE010000026.1 GCA_024233005.1 Akkermansiaceae bacterium
AATTTCCATCGCCTCGCCAGCCTCTCCGCTTCGGGCCACAGTTTCCGCTTCGGCGAGACGCGCCTCCAATTCCCGCCCCAACGCCCGGAATCGCACGGCCTCGGCAGCGGCCGCCGCCTGATCGGCTTTGGCCAGACCACCCCATTCCGGACGTCCCGCAACCGCGCCGGCCAGGTCATCCACATGGGACAACACCAGCCGCAGATCGAGTCCGTCGATGGTGGGGAGTGGGTTCATGGGGTGTTCAAGGGGAGGATCAGGGTCGTTTGGGGGGATTCGGCACCGTCAGGAATTCCTCAAAACCCTGGCAGGATCAATTTCACCTTCACATCCTTCAGGTCGCCCTTTGCAATGGCCTCCAGTTTCTTGTCAGTCTCGTCCTTCGCCTTTTTGTCCTTTTCCCCAGCCCCGATCGCTTCTGCCAGAGCCTTCTCAAACCGTTCCTTAGCGGGAGTGGTTCCTGGTGGGAAAAGCTTGTCGGCCCATTCCAGAAATGCCGCGATCCGGGGCAAATCCTTGCCCAGTTCATGGAACCGTTTGTTCAATATTTGATGATTCGTATGAGGAAGGTTGGTTACCGGATCTTTTGTGACGTTGTAGTCATCCTCCTTGAATCCTGGTGCCTTGCCCGCCGCAATCTCTGCGAAGTCCCTGACAAGCTCATTTAAATTCTGACGTTTGCCCATTGATGCGAGAATCACATTCTGATCCCAAGGGAAGTAATGGTTGGGAAATTTACTTTCGGGACCGACACTCAGTTTATCTTTGGGTGTCAACAAATCGTCTTTGGAAGCATCAAGGTTTTTGCTCAATTCACTCAGAAACTGCGCCGTGATCCCCGCCAGGGTAAACGTATTTCCAGTATTTCCAGTATGGTAGCCCGATTTCATGAAATCGGGAAAACGTTTTATTGCAATGACAAAAGAGTCGATTTGGGTCCGCCCCTTTGGACTATCGGGCGGCGTAGCCCCTAAAGGACATGGTGTATTGCTGTAGCCAAGGAATGCTTTATTTTTGTCGTTATTGTAATGAGGAACTTTTTGCAAGCCCTTAACCTCCTCCAGGAGACCTCCTTTTCCCGTCAGTGGAGGATCCCAGAACCAGCGTTTGAACAATTCCGCTCCGAGTTTGTTGCCAGCCTCATCACTGGATGCTGAGTTCGCTGGCTTTTGAAATGCCTCCGCGATCGCCGCTCCCAAGGTCACTCCTTCGGGAAGAGGCAAGGAGATGTCCACGGAAGGTTTTCCAGTTCCAAGAGTGGCCTGCAAATGTGCCCACTTGGGTGGGGCTTCGTTGATTGATATGAGGTCACCCACTTGATTCTCGACGGTGAATATGCTATTGGCGCCAACATAGTCTGGATGCACAGCGAAACTCATTCCGGGAAATTGAAACACTCGGAGTCGCCCCCCTTCCACAAAAGCCAAAGGCTGGCTATCTATTGGTTTGAATGCCAAACCATCGGAAGAAACTTCCCCGATCGGCTTAGAACCCTCGCCCTCAATTTTGACATACTTCTTACTGATGCTCAGTGGTCGAGCTGTCGCCATGGCAGCGTTCACCTCACTCGCCAACAAATGAATCCTCCCGTCCAAAAGCTTTGCATGTTCCATGGGAAGACTCATCAATGCAACTTTGGCGGTCTCCCGAAATTCTTTTGACGGTAGTTTGAAATACCCGGCTCCATCGGGACGTTCAATCGTAATGGCCGTGATATCAATCGTCCCCTCTGAAGCAGCGGGCGGAACCGAATCCGTGGTTTTGGTGGGTGTTTGAGTTGGACCAGGAGAATCTGCTTCATTGGAGCCTTTTTTGGTCAGGTCTGAACTCTTACTTTGTTCTATAGATTCCAACAGCTTAGAAATGTCCAGCAACCCAGTTTTATCCAATTCCGCCAATTTTCTCAAAGAATCAAGGATTATGTCGGAAGAAGAAACCTTACCATTTTTCTCCGTAACGGCCCCTGAAACCCATGCTTTGGCGCGATCGATAATGCTGGCATCTGCCTTATTAGCTAATTCCTCCAATCCCAAATTACTAAATCCTTTATGAGCATCATTTCTTTGTTTCGATAGGGCTTGCCAACGTGACAGCCAGTTTGTTACATCCCCCAGAAGCTCGGCTGAAAGCTTGTTGCTTTCATCTTCTTTAGTTTGATTCTGCAGGAGTTTGTATAGCTCTAAATGCCCCCATGCACTTCTAAAACTTTGATCCAATTTTTTACTGAATTCTGGACTATCCTCAGATAGAAAAGAGCCATACTTATCAAGTGAAGCAACCTCTGGCAAGGGACTACTCGCTACAGTAATTCCTTGAACATTATTCAAGTATGCTCGCAAGTCTTCTCGAGCATCCTTGATGCGCCGAATCGGATCAACACGGTCTTTATGTTTATTCTCAAGTTCTTTTGGAATCACTTTGCTGAAATCCGGCTGAGGACTCCCATCGACATCCTTGTTTTGCAGAGCATCCCAAAGTTCAGTGACCATTGAGTCAATTCTTTCCTTCTCGCGACTACTTTTGATCAGAAACAGAGTCGGCACTAATACGATCAATGCTATCACAACCACCATCCCCCATATTTTTAAATTCCAGGTTTTCTTCCGTTTTTGCCGGGGAGGGGCAACTTGGAATCTGGATTTGTCAATGCGCCCCGTGCCCCTTGGGGCAGTCACGATGCTGGCGGGCTCATCAAACTTTGGAGTCACAGGAACAGCGGCGGGGGTCTCCACCGGCAACGGCTCCAGCCAGCCAGCTTGTTCGATTTCCTGTCGGGAGGCAGCCAATGGTTCAGCCCCCTCCTCGTCAACTCTGAGGCCAGGCCAGCGCCTCTGGGAACTGTCCAACCTCGCCGGATCATGAATCCCTCCCAAAGACCGTCCCAGACATGGGGTTCCCTGGTGCCAAAGGAGAGATCGAGGACACGGAAGGATCGAGATCGAACGGTGAACGTGAGCCTCCCAAAAATCTCCCCGAAATCCGTCGGAGGAGATCCTCCCGGAGTCTCGCGGATCTTCTGCAGAAGGTTCTGCTGGGCCCGGGCATAGGGTGGGTAGCGTTCGTTCCTCCTCGGTGCCTTCCCGGGCAACGGCCCACCGCAGGCAGGGAAGCGGAACGGAGCCAATCCAGGATCAGGGGCCACTGGGAATGGCTTGATCAAAGGAAAGAATTTCCAACTCAAGCGGATCACTATACCAAGAGGCAGGCTCTGCCCAAAGGCTGTCCTGATGCCAAAGCGGAGTGCCATCCGGCCCCGGACCTGACCAAAGAAGCACCTCCATGGAGTGACTTGCCTCTCCGAGAGAGACTTGACGCCATCCGAGTCGATGAGGAGGAACTCTTCAAACGACCAGAGGCGGCCTTCTGTTTGCTTTGCAGAAATGCGAATCAAGACAGCCCAGTCACCGATCTGATGGAATGCCGCGATTTCCGGGCCAGCCGAGAAAACGCCCATCCACCGCTTCTCTAACTCGTAAATGTTCTTTCCGTGGAGATGGCTTTCCAGTGTCCCGAAGGCTAATTCTTTGACAGCAGGGTGGCGGTGCATGCCGACAAACCCATAGCCGCGACCGAAGCGGGATTCCTCTCTGGTCAGGGTGGGGCCGGCGCCATAGATGATCTTGTATGCGGCCATTGGAATTACATGGATGAGAGGTCAGATGTTGAGGTAGGAAATCAGATGAAAAAGGTCAAATTCAGAGGGTGGGAGGCGACGGGAACTGTTCCGGATGGAGTCGTCCCAATGCCCAGAGGACGGGGGCGTACACCGCCCATGGCTCGGCGGGCTTGCTCGGAGCCCACACTTTGATCCCAGAAGGGTGAAGCGTTTCCACCGGAGGCGCCCCAAGGGCACTGACGGGAAAGTATTTCACGTCACTGCTGATGGCCTCCAAAGCGGCGGAAACGCCGGATCGATACCTGCGAAGCATTTCATCCACCTTGCGGGAGTTCTCATCGACGACGTCGAAATCCAGCCATCCGTCTTTCTCATAATCGCCGGGAGGCCGCAGCTCCGGGGCCAGCGTATCCCCCCAATCGTCCCATTTGGCGACCAGGCAGGCCAACGGAAGTTTCCTTGACCGGGTTCCCTTCATTTCCGTGTCCCACTGGGCATCAATGCACTTAGGCAGATTGGCCAGCATGGATCGCTGCGCATCTGCTTTGTTGTGCTCCCGCTGCAGTCCCAAGGCCCCCCGGATCACGGCGTCCGCCGTCGGATCATAAAGCACAAAAATGGCCTTGGCATGCGCCAGATGCGAAGCAGCAATGCGGCCTTCTTCCGTGGCCATTTCCCCCTCGTGGACCGACGTGAAGTGTTCACCGGGATTATCGTAAAACACCATTCTCAGGGCCAACTCCTGCTCTTTCGTGATTTTCGATATAAAGGGGCGTGGCACGTGGTAGGTTCGCTTCCGCAGATTGATCCGGATCTGGGTGGCCTGCCCGGTTTTCTCAATAAAACGATTGATGGGCGGCCCAGGCTGAAAGGGAATTTGGCTCAGCTCATCCATGTAAGTGTTCAAGGAGGCGTCATCTCCGTTGCATCCGAATCCATTCGCGAGTCGGTCAGGAAGTTCTCGGAACAGAGTCGCCAAGAAATAGGATTTTCCGGCCATACTTTGCCCCACCAAGGAAATGACATTGTATCCGGGCTCGGGTTCAAAAAAGGAGTCCGGCAGCCGTTGTTGACAGTGGGGGCAGGCCCGCGGCGACTTTTCGGTGTAGATGTTGCCAGACTCATCCATGACACTGCCGTCTCGCGAGTAATTTCCCAGTTTACCCGGATTGAACGGGAGTTCCCCGACCTTCTGGTGGATATAAAGCGCATCCCCCCGGTTGAAGGTGCCCGGGCAATAGAGGCACTTCAGGTTGCCCTCGATTTCGGGTTCTTCATCGTCATCGGCGATGACCACTCTGGCCGATTTTCTCTTCCCTCCCGGAACCGGTTCTTGAGGTTTATCCGTCAAGCCAGGCCAAATATCGCGGGCGTAAAAGGCGGAGGTTCCCCCATGAACCCAGACGAGGGCGTCGTGGTCCACCCGTCCCGGTGTGAGGGCGCGGCGCAGGGCGGCGAGATTGTCAAAACCTCCGAGGTGACCATCGGCTTCCGTGTTGACCTGGAGCTGGATGGCCGCGCCTTCGGCCCAGGCGGGACAGGTGCCCCGCTTCAGCAACAGTGGGACGTATCCCTGGACGGCGGGAACGATCAGGGTGTGCTCCATGGCATCCTCCGCTCCCGAGGCCGGA
The DNA here is from genome assembly GCA_024233005.1 of Akkermansiaceae bacterium. Taxonomy (GTDB): domain Bacteria; phylum Verrucomicrobiota; class Verrucomicrobiia; order Verrucomicrobiales; family DEV007; genus JACKQE01. Next base: position 5,248 of record JACKQE010000026.1, read on the forward strand.
ATCAGAATGGGCGTTTTGTCGACGTACCATGTCCCGTTGACGCTGATGGAGCCTGTCTTTGAGTCCTTGGTCAGCGTGCCCTGGTCTTCACTCAAGGTCAGCGACCACAGGGCATCCCCCCCTAGGGGAACCGTGTCCCCCACCTTGAGGGAGCGAGCCCGAGGCGTCGTGGACGAACAGTCCAACAAATACCAGACCGTCGCCTTTTTTCTGCCAAACAAACTGTAACTCATAGAGAAGGAGACCTATCCTGTTCTAAACCCCTAGGGTCCGGCAATGGCAAAAGTTACGTCCAAAACACACTTTTCCCCAAACCCAAGAATCTTGATCAAAATTAAACCCAAAATTATAGAACCTACGGTAATTTAAGTTCATAATCATTGATGCTGGATTCACAAGGAAAGTTGGTGCTTTTTTCCCAGAATTTTGTAACCAATGTCCACGTCGGCCCTTACCACGATAAAGAAGTATCTCCCCGGCGGAGCTCGCGATGAAACCTTTCCTTTCCAGAACGCCCCCGATGCCATGGTCAAGTCTGCCTCTGTTCCTGGCCGCCTGCCTTCTGGTTCCGACGCTTGGGGCACAGACCGATCAAGAGCCAGCACCTGGGTCCAAGGTTACCCGGGATATCTTTGTTTTGGTGGACGTCTCCGGATCGATGCTCTCCGCCTCCTCAAAGAGCGGCATCACCCGTGAAGCCTTGGAGGCCATGGTCGCCGAAGCCCGGGAGTTGGTGGCGGATGTGGCCCAGGGCAACTTCGATCCCACCCGCTATGCGGACTGGAAAGCAGATCCCACCCTGCTCATTTCCCCTCTGCGGGAAATTGTCCAGCAGGCCCCCGCAAAGGCCCCCTTGGCGGGAGTGGGAAAGCAACTCATCGTGATCCCATTTGGCGACAAAAAAGTCCGCCATCCCCAGTCGGTGTCTCTGCCGCTGGTCAACTTCCCGGCGGATTTCCGGGACTACCTGAACCAGCATTTCCCCAAGGAGTTCAAGGATGCCCAGACCTATGTCACCATCGCCCGGGCGGAAACCTCCCGAGTGGCCGAATCCCAACGCATTGATCAATACTACTTTTTCATGATCACGGATGCCCTGCAGGATCCGGAATCGGGCACGGGTTACACCAAGGAGGAGTCCGACCTCCTCGCGCAGTGGGATTCCACCAACTTTGTCGCCCAAAAGACCCGGATCGGACTCTTTGAGTACCAGAAACCGGGCTTCGAGAAGCGCGGTTTTCAGGTCGATGTCTGGTCGGTGACTCTGCGACTGCCCCCCTCCCCGTCCACCGTGGTGCTCAACTCGCCCGCGCTGTCCCAGCCCCTGCCTCCCGGTCCGGTCGATTTGGCCTGGGCCATCAAGGACGGAGACGCCCCTCCGACCCAGCCTTCCGGTTACACCTTTTCGGTCTCGGTGGTCGAAGAAGCCACCGGACGCCAATTGCACTCACAGAATATTGACGGAGGTTACACCACCAGTGTTCGACTTGACCAACCCGGCAAGTATGCCGTGTCCATTCTGGCAGCCCCCACCGTCGGTAGTGCCGAAGGGTTGCGAGGCCCCGCCCTGGGCAAGTTCGAGGGGGTCCTCACCGTGGCGGCACCGGCCAAGCCCCTCGTATTGAAAGGACAGGATCCCGGCAAACCCTCGAAGGTCGGAGAGGAGGTCACCCTCACTTGGGGAGTGGCCTCCGAAGGCAAGCCCCCGGAGCAGGTGCCCGGCGGGAAATTTGAAGTGTCCATCTCCCGGGAGGACGAACCGGTGGGTTCGAGCACGGTCAATGGCTACACGCACTCTTTTGTCCCCACCAAACCGGGCGGGCACCAGGTCAAGATCGCTCTGGTGCCGGGATCGATCCCGGATGTCCAAGTCAATCCCTTCGTGATGAATCTGGAGGTGGTGGAAGCTTCCTCGCCTCCCCCTTCCCCTACACCGGATCCGGCGCCCGTCGAGGCCTCCAAGGCGCCTCTTGCCCCCGCCATCAGAATCCTCCTGCCAACTCCCAATGCCCTCTTCAAGTCCAAACCGGTGACCTTCAAATGGACACCCCCGACCGGAATCAAGGCTTCGCTGTATCAGCTAAAAGTAACCGGACCCGAGTCCCTCGACCAGAAACTGCCCACGACGTCGTTTGCCAAGCGGTTCAAGAAACCTGGCAGTTACCTCCTCACGCTTTCCGTTGCCGCGCCAGCCGATGCGGCGGCGGCGGTCAAGCCGGTCACGGTCACTTTCCGGGTGGTCGAGTCCAGCTCCCTGGGTTGGCTCCTCCTGGCGGTCGCTCTTGGCGGAGGCATCGGATTTCTGCTATGGCTTCGCAAGCGACAACCCCGGAAAAAGCCCGCGCCTGCCGAGGGAACCTGAACCTCCGCCCTCGAACCATCTTCCTTTGTCTCCGATTCGATTCACCCTGCCAGTCTCCATCCCATGAACCGGTTTTTCTTCCTTCCCGAACTTACCCCCAACGATCTGATACTGAAATTGCTTTGCCTGGCGGGAACCATGGCCTTGGTGTGGTGGGTCACCACTTTTGTAATCATTCATGTCTTTTCCAAAAACAAAGGGGATCTTTCGGTTGGCAAAGCCTGCCTCTGGTCGTTGCTCTTCGTTTTCCTCCTGACGCACCTCTATGCCCTGTTGGAACTCAATTACAACCTGGGCGAGCTAGGAGCCAACGCCATGAGGGCTCCGTCCTTTTATGCCCGGTTCCTTCCGGAAATCATCGTTTCCGGGGTGGTTCTGATCGCCTTCATTCTCCAGAAATCTGACATCCTGCAAGCGATCAAGGTGGGAGAAGATCCCCAACCGTGAACTGACCTCACCGAGGATTCTCCAACCAATCATTATCATGGCAACCGTACTCTACATCGGACTGGGCAGCTCAGGAGCCAGAATGCTCGAAGAGGCCCAACGCTTTTTCTACAGCACCCGGGGCCAGTCCTGCCCGGACCACACCCGCTTTCTTTTCATCGAAACGGATGAGAAATTTCGCCCCAAACCAGTTCCCGGAGGCCCGGAGGACGGTCGCCCCGCGATGGAGGAATTCCGGACTCCGGTCAGCACGGCCATCACCGCCATCCCGGTCCTTCAGGGCATGGCTTGGGTGCGGCTGCATCCCGTGAAGACTCCTCCCGATGACGCCATTCCCGTACTGACCTTTCGGGACGGCGTGATGAACCTTCCCAGTCTCGAAGGCACGGAGTTTCCCCGCGGTCTCTATGAGACCATGGCACATGCCTTCGATTGGCACCAAAAGCGCCTCTCCGAGTCCAGAATCGCCACCTATGTCAAAAGATGGTTCACCGATTGGGGCGGTGCGGAGGGCTTCATTTCCGTGCGCTTGCGGGGGGACAAGCTGGACGTTTTCGTTCCGGAAAGCCTCCCGGAAAGCGTTCAGATGAGGATCGAAATCCTGTTCAACCGGGTCGAGTTGATCACCCGGAAGGAAATCGCCTCCAACCAACAGTCGGTCGACCGGGTCCGTTGGCTTCCCGAAACGGATCTTGTGACCAATGCCGGAGATGGCGCCGGAGGCAAGCGAAGCGTCGGGCGCATCGCTTTGTGGACCCTTGACAGCAGAGACGGCCAACGGTTCATCCAGAAACTCCGCCACAAAATAGAGACTCTCGTCAACACGCTGAGAACCCATCCAAAATCGGACGGCCGGGTGGTGGTTTACATCGTCGGAACTTTTGCTGGCGGCACCAACAGCGGGATGTTCATCGACATTGCCTACCTCTGCCGTCACGTGCTCAATCCCGCCAACGTGGTCGATCCCAATGTTTCAATCATGGGTCTGTTCCTCCTGCCCCGGGTGGCGGCGACCGACGAATCGCCGGTGTCCAATGCCTATGCCTGCCTGCGCGACCTCGATCACTTTTCCTCGGTTGAAGCTCAGTTCATGGCGGGATGGCCCCAGGGCACCGGAGTCCCGTTCCCCCAGGGGATGTCTCCCTTCAACATGACCACCCTGATGTCCCTTTCCTGGATTCCCGACGGGAACCTGGAAGGCCTTTACCGCATGGCCGGACTGTTTCTTTATCTCAATGGGACCAGCTTTCTCGACTACCGCAAGGCCCGGCTGGTCGACCCAAGCTTCCAAATCGCCGCCGGTCCCAACGCGGTGGCTCGCGCCGGATCGGACAACTGGAAATTCTCCGCACTGGGACTGACGTGCCTGTTCTTCCCCAGAGGGGAGATCCGCCGCTGCTCCGCCTGCGAGCTGGCGGACGACTATGTTCTGAAGTCTTGGAACCATGACCGCAGCCTGACCGAAAAAGAGGGTGTCGACATTGCCCAATGGATCAGCAAGCACTCCGGCAAACTCCGCACGGTCATTGATGATGCCGTTTCTGCAGCCATCCAACGCTTGTTGGAAAAAGGACCGGGAGGCAAACCGGCCATGACGGCCTTGTCCAACTATCTCAAATCCGTCGATCAGGGAAGTTATCCTTTCGACCGGCAACATCTGCTGGCCTTGCTCGACACGGATGGCGAAATCTACCAAGCCGCCCTGGCCTGGGTCAAACCGGCAGGCAACAGAACCCCTCCGCAAAAGTCCGACCAATTGACGGCCATCGAAATCATCCAGGTGGCCCTGACCAACCTGATCCTCACGCAAATAGAAGACACCGGGAACATCACTTTCGGAAAAAGGGTCATCGAAGTCATCTCCACCTATCTGGAAGAAATTCTCGGCATGTGGAAAAAACTGCAAGTCACCAACTGGAATTCTCTCCTGGAAGGGTCCGATGGCAGCACGGCCAGCCGGGGCCAGATCGGCGACATTTTGGCCAACCAGCGGGCTGTGTTGGGAGTTCGCCCGGACCTGCGGCGCGAACGGCTGGGAGATTTGCTCCGCTTGCTCGGACTCCACCTGCTTGAACCCGTGCTCCGCGACCTCAAGGATCACCTCCTGGGAACCGGTGAGCACGACCGCAGCGAACGCTACCCGGGCCTCCCCACCATCAGCGAACTGGAGAAGCTCAAAGACCTCCTCCGAAAAGCCTCCGGCTCCCTGCTCGGGGAAAAGGAAAAAATCGCTGAGGGAGTCAAACCCGGCCAGGACAGCCTGATTTTCTATGTCTATCCCGCCGGATCCTTTGCCGAGGAGGTGCGGACCTGCCGCACCACTTTCGAGAAAGCAGAAAATGCGCAGGAGACAACCTGGAGGCGTGGACTCCGTCAAGGACACCCCAACATGGTGGAATTCCTGCGGGGGCTCAAGGGCGATGCCGAATCCTTAAAAGAACATCTGGTCAGCCTCTTCACCCAGCAGCTTTCCGAGCGGGAAGGCGCGACCACCGGCAATGCGGGAGATGGCAATTTTTACACCGATGACGACGTGGTCTCCATGGCGCAGCGCGCCATGACCCGGGTTTCGATCAGCGCCATTCCCGGGGTCACGCTGGGCAATGCCTCCACCCACCCCAAAGTGGTGGTGACGAAGAGGCCCGCTGACACCGCCACCATGATCGCGATTCTGAAACGGCGCATGATCGATTCCTACCACGACACCCATTCCAACCTGGCCTGTGCCGATGAGTTGAAAGACATGGTGATCTTTTTCGATGAACGCCCGATCAATTCCGTCTTTGAATTGGAAGGTGTGAACCAGTGGGAAACCTATTACAACAGGCGCCTGCTCTCCGACCGGTCCGTCGACACGTATCTGCACACCTGACAACCCGTCACCACTGACGGGGAATTCGACACCCAACCCGATTGATTTTCATGAGAAAGCTATTGCTCGGTCCCACTCCCGATCTCCATGCGCGGCAGGCAGCCAAAATCCGGGGCTCTCTTCGCTGGTCCAACATCGCCATCTTTTCCATATTGGCGACGGTTCTTGCCCTCTGGATCCTGCATCTCATTTCCGTCATCCCACCGATGCTGGGCGGGGGCGGCATACCCAAAGAACTCACCCCTGCGTTCGGCAAAATCCAGACGCCGGTGCCGGGAGCCACGGGATTCATGATCGATGCCACCCATTTCCTGACCACTCAGGATGCGTTGGCGGGAGCCGGTCAGGAAGTCAAAGTGGCCGATGAGGCAACGGTGTCTTTCCCCGATTCCACCGGGCAGCTTTCCGCTCCAGCCAAGGGATCCATCAGCTGGATCTCAGAGGACCAGAGCGGAGTCCGCCTGGTTCTGGTCACCATGGAAACCCCGCAGGGAGTGGCTTTGCCCTTGGTGGAGGGTCCATTGCAAGAGGATCAATCATACCGCATCGCCGGGTACCAAATGACGGATGATGGAAAGGACTTTTTATTGACCCTTCCCATCAAACTTTTCGTCGCCGATGGATTGGGGACCGTGGACTGGGGCGACCGGGAAACCCCCGCGGCGGAGGGATTCCCTGTTCTGCAACGCAAGGACGATGGCACTTTTCAGGCGCAGGGCATCCTTTCCAGCGGACTGATTGCGGTGCCCCTGCCCTTGGACGATCTCAAAACCCAGGGAGTCAAACCTTGAACCAAGAAAACCAGGGGGACTGCTGTTGGCCACGCAGTGTTGGCCTGTGAAATAACCGGGAAGGTGACTTCATTGTTTGGATTTCCAACCGGATTGTCATAAGGGAGGCGGCACCAAGGCATCTCTTCTCAGGAACGGTTGCATTTCTCCACGAATCCTGTCAACAATCCATCGAACATGCCCCTGGACGCACCATGGACTCGTTCCAGTTGAGCGCTCCCCTCCATGCGGATCCCGTTTCGCAGTGGGTTTCCGGAAGGCGGTCGGCAGTTTATCCCGAAACCATGGAACCCGGTCAAACTTCTCAGCTGGATTCATTGACCTCTCCATTCGGCATGAGAATCGGAAAAAATGCGGAAAGAGTCCCGATCTTTCTAACTGCCGCCATGGCGTGCCAGGTGGGTGCCATCGCTTTGTGGGCCGTGTTGAGCTCCTTGGAGACTTCCCGGGGCCAGGAGGATCATCGAGTCCATGTGACGGAAACGGCCATTTCTCGCAGCGTCCGACCGTATGTGATGAATGACTTCACGCTGGAGATGGCGGCCAGTCCGGATTTGGAAAGTGTTCTGGTTTGGAACGGTGAGCAGCCCATGTTCAACATGATTCCGATCCCGTTGCCTCCCGGCTTTTTCAAAGGACTGGGACAATTTGCCTTCGCCCCGGGAGGGGAAGGCGTCATTTTTTCGGTCAAATACGGAAGCAAGGTCATGGTTTATGTCATTGAGGGCAGGACTCTTTCCTCGCCATTGGGTCCCTTTGCTGAAGTGTCGGATCTGGCGTTCAAAGAAGACGGGAATTCCTTTCAGTTCACCGCCAAAGACACCAAGGGCCGGGAATCCCTGTGGGTGGATGGTGTCGAAACACCCCCGGGAACCCATCCCAGGAACCCACAGAAGGCATCGGCCGCGGATGTCCAACGCAAAGCGGTTGTCGAGAAACTGCCATCGGAAAAGCAGACGGTGAGCATTGATGGCATTCGTGGCGAAGCGTACGCTGCGATTCATGAATTGGTGTTCAGTCCGGGCAATGCAGCAGTGGCCTACATTGCCTCACGGCCGTTCACCGCCCCGCCGTCCGAGACCACGCCACCTGGAGGGTTGCGCAGGATCTATTTTGGAAACGAGCAGGAATGGTTCGCCGTGGTCAACGGAGCCGTCAGGCACACCTGGACGAGTGGAGGTCCCGTCATGCTGGGAGCTCGCGGTGGAGGGTTGTCGCACCTCGTGGTGAACGACAGTGGAAGTCATTGTGCCTTTTTGAAAACCAATGGGAACACTTCACGGATGGAAATCGCGGGAAACGACCTTCAGATGTCCGACCTCTGGGCGGTGCAAAATTTTGTGCCGGGAGGTGAGCCGCGCTTCGTTTCTGACAGCGAAATCCAATTCATGGCAGTCAAACAGGATGACCCAGAAATCCCAACTCCGGTTTACTTGGTATCGATCAAGCTGCCAGCTGGGCCGGAGGCATCCAAACCTGAACCCTCCCGCACTCCCCCCTCCGCAAAGCTTCCCAAGGAAGCGAAAGGCAATTCAGGGGGTGACAAACCCCATGAGATTCCAGCCTCAAAGGCCGCCCTGCCGAAAGAGACGGCTGTCCCAGGAAACGTTCCCGAGAGCATCATTCAAATTCAGAGTCCCCGAAACAACAGCAGGATGCCTGCAAAAATGAGTGCGCTGCCGCTGCGATTTCAAGTGGTCGAAAACACCGCAAACAAAACCACGGCTCCCTCCATGGCGGTTGAAATCCGATCACCTCAAGGAACCATCCGCAGAACCGGAGTAAAGTCTCCATTCCTGGTACCTTTGCCGCATGCGGGAACCTATCGGGTGACCCTTTCCGGCGAAGGGCTTTCGCCGGTATCTGTGACTTTCAGGAAAGAGTCCCCCCGTTCAACACCGGTCTGGCCAATCCTGGTTCTACTTGGGGTGGGAGGACTGATCGCGATTGGAATCCGTGCCCGAGGCTGAGAGGATGGCCGGGGTTCCGAATCTCCGGAGTCTACTAGCCGACAGAGCTTTTTCTTTTGGATGCCCCCGAGTCCCTCGCGCGGTCAAAGCAAAAACCAAAAAAAGCAGGAAGAGAGGCCTCTTCCTGCTCCCGAGTGCGCCGCCTCTTTTCGGGTGGGCGTGTCGCCGTCATTTCACCGCCAAGGCGGCCTCGATGGCGGCCGTCACAGTGGCATCGTCGGGCTTGGTTTTGGGCTCGATGCGCTGGATGGGTTTGCCATCCCGCCCAATGAGGAATTTGCCGAAGTTCCACTTCACATCACCCGGGAAGGGACCGTCCTTGCCAGTGAGGGCGGCATACAGCGGATGTTGTTCCGGTCCTTTCACGTGCAATTTGTCGAACATGGGGAAGGTCACGGCGTATTTGCTGGTGCAGAATTCCAGAATCTCCGCGTTGGTTCCCGGTTCCTGAGCACCGAAGTCATTGCAGGGAAAGCCGAGGACGACCAGTCCTTGGTCCTTGTATTTGGCATAGACTTCCTCCAGTTGCTTATACTGCGGCGTGTTTCCGCAGTGGGAGGCGACATTGACCATCAGGATGACTTTCCCGGCATAGGCCCCGAGGTTGGTCGTCTTGCCCTGGATGTCCTTGATGGGGATGGAGGTGATGGGTTCAGCCGCGGTCACTGCCGAGGCGGCAAGGAGGAGTGGAAGGAGAAGAGATTTCATGGTGGGTTTTGGACGCCATTCGTCGCGGGAAACTTTCACGGAATGACGCTTGAGCACTCTACCGTCTCAAGACGTTTTTTCAATGGCGCAGGCCCGCCCCTCCCTGATCGTGGAAGACAACACCGCTCCGCGGAGATTCCGACCGGAACAGTAGCGCTAGTCCGGAGCCCCTCCGGCAGGCCATAAGCGGTCGCGCAGTTCCCATCGCATGGCGGGGAGTTCCCCAAAGGTTTGCCGGATGACCGCTGCCGCAGGATGCTCCGGACCGCCGAGCCCCAGGGCTTCCGCAAGCTGCCTCTCGAAATGCCGGATCGCCCGCCAGTCGGGGGCTTTGGAGGCGAGGTAGTTCAATCCCCGCTCCAGCAGATCCTCCAACTCCGGCACCGGCAGTCCGGGCTCGGCGACCTGCTCGATCAGTTTGACGAAGTAGGCGGCGGCCAGACTTTGCAGGTAGGAGGCACGCAGGCCGATTCTGGAGTCGACGACCGTGACTTCGGTGAGTGTTTGCAGATCGCCGCGACGCGCCGGAACAAAGAGGAATTCACAGCGGTAGAAGAGGTCAAGCCTTCCCGCAAACGGACTTTTGGGACGCCGCGCTCCCTTGGCCACGGTTTTCAGAAGGCCAAGGTCAGGAGATAACCAATGGACAATCAGGCTGGTCTCCGTCAAGGGAACGCGACGCAGCAGCGTGCCACTGGTTTTTTCAGGGGCCGCCATGCAGGCCTGGCCATCCGGCCGGATCAAAAGTTGGAAGGAGGCACCCCCGGAACGGGATCCCCCGGAACGGGATCCCCCGGAGCCGGAGGCGTCTCGGAAAGGCCGGACGGCGCGTTCGAAAGGCTGGCGGAACTGTCAGGCAGGAGGGCATTCTTGAGACGGTCGATCCCCTGCTGGGCAAATTCACTCTTGGGATAAATCTTCCGGGAACGGAGATACCAGGCAAGGCTGGATCCCGGATTCCGCTTCTCCAGATCCTCGGCGGATTTGAGAGCCCTCACAAATTCCGCCACCTCGGTGGAAAGATCGGAACGTTTGGCGGAAAGCGGCACATCGTCGGGAAATTTTTTGAACGTCCGGTCGATGATTTCCCAAGCGGCAAATTTGTTGCCCCCCCGGCCCAGCGCTTCGGCCTGCTGCATGGCAATCTCGATTTCCTGGATGTTCGTCATGATCTGCTCCAAAGCCGCCTTTCTCTCCGGATCTTCGTGGACGGCCGCCAGGAAGCGGCCTTTGTCATTGAAGATCTGCCGGTAACTCTGGGTGCTGAGCAAGCGGTCAAATTCATTGCGCACCTGGAGTTGCATGTCCCCGGAGTCGGCGATGAGTTCGAACTGCTCCTTGAGCTGGGGATTGGTCGGCCAGATCTCCGTGGCCGCCTTGATGTTCTCCTCATAGGCCGCCATTTCCCCTTTGAGAGCCGCGTTCTTGGCGGTACGGATCCGCATGTTGCTGGTGATTTTGGCGGTCTCGATCGCCTGCATGGGCTTGGAGTAGTCGAAATCCGACGCCGTCTGGCGCATCCGAGTCACCAGTTCTTCCGCGAGGGTGAAGTCGCGGATTTCCATGGTCGAGAGCAATTGGAAGGAATCCCGCGCATAGGTGAGAATTTTCTGCTTATCCTTGAGGGGAACCATCTGGACCGAAGGCATGTATTCCCCGATCAGGAAGGCGTGCTGCAGTTGCCGCATGGCGCCGTCGATCTCCCCTTTTTCGATGAGGAAGCCAAACGCCTTCACGGCCTCGTCAACTTCCCGAATGAATCCGTTGGCCGCCGTGTCGAGCGAGGTGATCGTCGGATCGAAACCGATGCTCTGGCCGAAAACCTTGGAGACATCGCTCCCGTCCTTGAATTCCAGGCGCCCTTGGCCGTCGTGGAAAAACTCCGTGTACATCCGGGCCGCGATGATGACGTGCTCGAAGCGCCGCTGCCCGAAGAGCTGCACCACCAACGCTTGGAATTCCAGCTTGGCCTGCACCTCGGAAAGCTCCATCTTCGCCTTGTTGGCGACCCGCTCGGCCTCGACTTCGGCGATGCGTTGCACGTAGCGGGAGACGTGGCCGGCTTCCGCGGTGGTCTGGGTGGTCGCATTGCCTCCGTTGGCGGGCGCCTGTCCATTTCCTCCCCCCTGGTTCTGGGCCCCGATTTTTTGCGGTCCTTTGCTCAGGGCACTGGGCTCCGAGAGTTTGTCGAAATTCCAATCCAGTTTGCGACGCCGTTCTTCCAAGGCCACGTTCATTTGTTCCATTTCCCGGACCGACTTGCGGGCCAGCCAGACCCGGTAGACGGCGTTGGAGATGCTTTCGCAGAGGCGCGCGTCCTGCTCGAATCCCGACGCATTCTGCAGCAGGGCAACCGCGGATGGCAGGTCCGGTTTGCGGTGCGGGGAGAGTTCATCCAGAATGCCCCGCATCACCGTGCGGTAGGCTTTGTCCTCCTCGCTGGAGGATTCCGGCATGTTGAGGTATTTCTCAAAGCGGGCCCGGAAGACCCGGTTATCGGTGATATTCCAGGTTTTTCCATCAAAGAAAAAGGTTTCGGACTTGGGATCGAAAAATGGCACATCGTTTCCGACGACCTGACGATTGCTTTGCGGTTGCTGCTGGTTGACGATCGTCGTGTTGTTCCCGCCTCCGGCCGGTGCCCCCCCCTGTCCTGAGGGAGGCGTGAAAACCTGGGCCTGGAGATGACCGCCGAGAGGGACCACGAGCAGGGCGCCGAGGACCATCATTTTGTTGAACGGGGTGCGTGCTTTCATGGTGGAGAGTTCCGGCAAGGGGGACACGGTTATTCCTGAAGAATTCTTTCGGCCCGGAGCAGGCCGTTTCGGTCAACGCGGACAATGAACGACATCGGTTCCCCGCGGGTGATGTTGATGCTGTTGAAATCAGTCGAAACGAGCACGGGAACCGGAGAAGAATCCCCGGAGCTGTCGCTGACTTCGAGGCTGACCAAACGGCCTTCGCTGTCGGACCACTTCAGCATTTCCTCCACCTTGCCGCTGAGCTTGTAAAAATTTCCCCTGAGCCCCTCCGCACTGTCGAGATATTCCCGGACCCGCATTTCGGGAGCCGTCGCCGGGGCGTTGCCAGAAGCAGCCGAGCTGGTCCCGACAGGCGTTTTTCCCCCTCCCAGAAAAGCTCCCAGAGCAAATTTGATGACCAACGCCCCCACGATCACAAACCCGAGAATCGCGGCCCCGATCCCCGCAATGTGCCCGATACTGATCCCTTTGCTCGCTCGTCTGGCCATGGAGAATGAAATGCGCTTGGATGGGCACCAATACCACGGAATCCCTTGCTAGCGATCAGGAGGTTGGCGCGATGACGTTAATCTATCGGGAACAACGCTGGAGACAACCTTTTTCACGGGTTTGCCGGAAAAACGCCCTCCGATTTCCACTGTCCTGTTGCATCGCCGCCAGCCTATTCAGGCAAAAAAAAACCGGAGCGCAGGCTCCGGCTTTTTCAAAATAGAAATGAGAGAATGCCTGTGGATCCTCAGCCTTTTTTGTCGACTTCAGGGTCACTGGACCAATCGCCAAAGTCAGCCCCTTCTTTGATCCACTGTTCGAAAAGCTTTTTCTGCTCATCCGTCCACTGGTCGGCCTTGCCTTCGGGCGGCATGTGGTCGTCATGGTCGAGAGGCAGCAGGGTGCGCTGAAGGAACGGGCTTTTCGCCGGATCCCCGGCCACAATGACGACACCATCCTCGCCCCCTTTGAGGAAATCCGCTTTGTTGGTGATCACCAGATCTGCCTTCGGCTTGCGTTTGCGGCCCCGCTCATCGGTGAAGGGTGGCTTGTGGCAGTCCACGCAGCTGGCTTTCATGAAGGGCCAGATTTGCTTGGCGAAATTGACCTTGTCCTGGGCTTGGCCGCTTCCGGCCACGGCCAGCACTCCCGCGAAAACGGAAAGGGTGATGACGTTTCTCATAAGGTATGTGGTAGGGTTGTTTGGGTGACGGGAAGGGATGCGGTTCCTGTCCCGGGATGGCTGATACATTAAACCGAAGGAACGGTCCCGCAAGCCGCGAAATTCATGCCCCGGCAGGAGCCAGATCACCGGAGAATCCGTCTTCCGAAGTCCGGGGACGGTCCGGTTTCGGGGCGTCAAAACGGGGAGCTTGAGGCATGCTGGGAGGCGTTGGGCTACTCGGAGGATTGCGCATCTCCCCAAAATTCATGATGTCGTGGATGTGCGCTCCATCCAGCGTTTCAAACTCGAGGAGTCCTTTGGCGATCATATTGAGCTGATCCCGGTGGCTCACAATCAGATCCGTGGCCTTTTGGTAAGCCTCATCAATGAGACGCTTCACTTCGGAATCGATCTTTTGCGCGGTGGCCTCGCTGTAAGAGCGCGAACCGCCCATTTCCCGGGCCAGGAACAGGTGCTCATGGTGGTCGCCGTACTCGACCATGCCCAGTTCCTCGCTCATGCCGAGTTCACAGACCATTTTACGGGCCTGCGAGGTCGCCATCTTGATGTCGCCGCTAGCGCCGCTGGTGACATCGCCAAAAACCACTTCCTCGGCAACCCGACCGCCCATGGCCACGACGAGGGCGTCCAGCATCTCGTTCTTCCGCATCGTGTACTTGTCCTCCTCGGGAAGCCACATCGTGGAACCAAGGGACGGTCCCCGGGGAATGATGGTGACCTTGTGGAGGGGTTCGGTGTTTTTCAGCAGACAGAGGAGGATGGCGTGCCCCGCCTCATGGTAGGCGGTGTTCTCTTTCTCCTTCTCGCTGATGGCCAGGCTGCGCCGTTCTTTGCCCCAGCGCACCTTGTCCCGGGCCTCTTCGAGGTCTTTCAAGGAAATGGCTTTTTGACCTTTGCGGGCGGCCAGCAGGGCCGCCTCGTTGATGACATTGGCAAGCTCGGCGCCCGAATAGCCGGGGGTGCCACGGGCCACCACGCCCAAGTCGACCTCTTCACCCACCTTGACTTTTTTGGCATGAACCCGAAGGATTTCCTCCCGGCCTTTGACATCGGGAAGGCTCACCGTGATCTGGCGATCAAAGCGGCCGGGACGCAACAACGCGGGATCCAGGACATCGGGCCGGTTCGTCGCCGCAATGATGATGACCCCCTCCTGAGTGTCAAAACCGTCCATTTCCACCAGCAAGGCGTTGAGGGTCTGTTCGCGCTCATCATGACCACCGCCCAGACCATGGCCCCGGTGACGGCCGACGGCGTCGATTTCATCAATGAAAATGATGCAGGGAGCGTTTTTCTTGCCCTGCTCAAACATGTCGCGCACCCGGCTGGCGCCGACTCCGACGAACATTTCGACAAAGTCGGAGCCGCTGATGGAAAAGAACGGCACTTCCGCTTCCCCGGCAATGGCACGGGCGAGCAGCGTTTTCCCGGTTCCCGGAGAGCCCACCAGCAGCACGCCTTTCGGAATGCGGCCACCAAGGCGTTGGAATTTTTTGGGATCCCGAAGGAATTCGACGATTTCCCAGACTTCCTCCTTGGCTTCCTCAACTCCGGCGACGTCCTTAAACGTGATGCGGTTGGTTTCCTGCTGCATCAGCTTGGCTTTGCTCTTGCCGAAGCTCATGGCCCCTCTTCCGGCCATGCGAATCTGGTGGCGGAACAGCAGCCACATCAGCACCACGAGCACGATGATGGGCATCCAGAAATTCAGGAGCATGGCCGCCGTGGTTCCGTCGGCCACCGGCATTTCCTGGATCTCATATCCCGACTTGGCAAGTAGATCGCGCAATTCCTGCCCCGCGTATTCGAGATTGACCTCGGTCTGGAAGGAAACGTAGCGGTCATCCCCCTTTTTCTCGGCTTCCTCCGACTCATACCAGCCCTGAACGTAGGTTTTCAGGCTGCCCTCGCGCTGCACGAGGCTGAGATAATGTTTCTTTTTGTCGTCGATGTGGATTTTTTTCTCCTCGACGAGCTTTTTGAACTCTTCGTAGCGCTTTTCCTTGGCGGTGCTGCCGCCCTTGTATTGGCTGAACGCAAGCAGGAAAAAGCCGACCGCGGCCATCAGCAACAGGATGCCTTTCCAATTAAAGCCCGGTTCACCGTTTTGATTGCGGGGATCGCGGCCGGGCTGCTGGGAGTCGTTCTCGTCTGACATGAGCGGGATGGGGAAGGAGATTGCTGACGTGCTTCGCCCGCCTGCGGCCCGGACATTGGCCGGGCTGAGAAATTACCACAGGGGGAAACGATTGCAAACTGCGTTCCAATCTTGGGACGTTGTTGCTCGCCGGTCATTACAATGCAAGATCACCACCGTCACCAGCGGGCGCGAAGACGCCGACGGGGAAGTCTTGCGCCCGGCGGGTGTCCGGATGATCATAGGATCATCCATGAAAGCTTTTCTGTTCTCAACGATCCTCCGCCCCTTTACTTTGCCGGGGCTTGCCTTGTGCCTTTCCTTGGGCGCCTGCGCCGGACCGGGATTCAATACAGCCTGGAAAAAGGCAGCAACCGCTCAGCGATCGGCTCCCGCCCCAGGTATCACCGGGGCTTGGGAAGGCTCCTGGCTCAGCGCGATGAACGGTCACAACGGCAAACTCCGTTGCTTGGTCGAGCCCGGCACTGACAAGGATACCTACCGCTTCCGGTATCATGCCACTTGGCAAGGATGCCTCAGCGGAGGATTCACCTCCGATACCTTGGTCAAGCCTGCCGCCGGAGGCTACACGCTGACCAGCCATGAGGATCTGGGACCTTTCGGCACCTTTGACCAAAAAGGAACCGCCAAAGGAGGGACCATGGAGTCCCACTACACCAGTTCCATGGGGGATCACGGCTCGTTCACCCTGAAACGGCCCCAGTGATGCAGGAGAGGTCCTCAGCAAAGGCCTCCGCAAAACATCCTGAGATCATGGCAATTTTTTGCTTGAATTCTTCCGCTAGTGCATAAGATTCCCCTTTCAATCCCGAAAGCCGAATGAGCTTCTTTGAAGTCAACGGCAATCGACGGTGAATCCTCTGTAGCTCAGCGGTAGAGCGGGTGGCTGTTAACCACTAGGTCGTTGGTTCGATCCCAACCGGGGGAGCCATTTCAAATCAACACGTTCGGTTGATTTGGGGGCAAACCCAAAAGCGGGCATTTTCACGCTACACTCCTGCAAATCGCATTCCTCGAACAGGGGTCCGCTCCCCTCATTCTGGGGAGACTTGAGTCCACCGATGCTGATGCGGCGCGGCCCCCCTCCCCTCCACCACTGCACAAGACAGTCCCTTGGCGAGGGGACCGGGCCAAACCAATTGGGTATCCAGTATCTCAGACAAGGCGTTTCATTGACGTCGTCTCCCAACGCTTGTGCGTCGCTTTCCGATCCGGAATCCTGTTTGACATGGATTCGGCAAAACCGCTAGTCTCGCCGCCATGAAGCACGTTGTCGTCTGCGGAGATCTCGTCTGGGACACTCATATCGCCAGGCTCCAATTCGATCCCAGAGGATATTTCCAACCTCACGGGCAAACGCAGCTCGCCAACCGCCACGGCGGGGCGTGGTATCTGAGTGACGTCATTGGTCTGTCACTCCGAGCTGCCGGAGTGGACGCCAGGGTGGACGAACCAGAACGCCTTTCCCACGCGGTCATCGAAGAGGACGGCCCCAATTCGGGAGGCATCGCCAAAGGATTCTCCGTTTGGGAATGGTTCGAAAGCACGCAAAAAACAGCCACGGCAAAAGTCGATGCGAAAGGAGGCATTGCATACAAGTGGAGGGATGGACCGGCTGAACCCGGATCCTGGCGTATCAAAGAATTTCTCGGTTGTCAGGAAGCAAGGTGGACCCCGGAATTGGCATTTCCTCCACTTCCTCCTTGCCGGCAAAAACCAGATCTTCTTGTAATCGATGATCTCGGACTGGGATTCTCCCGCCAACAACGATCCTGGCCCGATTGTCTTAAGGACCCGTCATTGACGCCAACGCAAATTCTTGTCAAGGCTACCCCCGGTTTTGACCTTCCCCTCTGGCAAACACTGCTGGAACCAGGGTGCGCTTCCCGGCTTACGGTGGTGACTTCGGCTGCTGCTCTGAGGGATTATGGTGCCCATCTGACCCGGGGGCTTTCCTGGGATCGGTCTATCCAGGAGATCAAGACCGTGTTCACCCCGGGAGGAAAAGGAGCCGCCCTTCGTTATTGCCACCGAGTGGTGATTCTCTTCGGCACCTCCGGCGCCGCGGTGTTCAGCCGAGAGCCCCGCTCCCCGATCGAGGAGGAGCACCCTCCGGAAACCCTGCGATTTGAGCGCTTCGTTTATGATCCTGCACACCTTGAAGAAACCTGGTCCGCGGACGCGAAGGGAATTTCTTTCGGCAAGGCGTCTTTAATGACCGCCGCCCTGGCTCCCCTGTTGCTGCAGGACCGCCCCCCTTCAAGTCATGCAGCAGTAAGCCGCGGATTGGCAGCCGCCAGAGCACTGCATCGGGAGGGGGCGGGCCGCGATGTAAAAAAATTTCACGTCGCCCGTGATGCCGCCGAAGTTTTCACTCCGGATGCGCATCTTGCTCCCGAAAAAACCTACCAATCCGCCTTCCCAAGGGAGTTGCTGGATCCGACCGAACTGGTTTCTCCTTCTGACACCCCCGCTCTAGAGCAGCAAACCCTTCTAACCGATGCCTTGGGCCTCACTGCCCCATTCCTGACGGTGGCCGCCCAGGACATCGTTCGCTATGGCCGTGATCAGCCCCTCCATGCCGTTCCTTTCCTGTCCTGCGGAAAGTATTACACGGTCGATCGTGAAGAAATTGAGTCACTCAATGCGGTGCGTCATCTCATCCTTGATTACCAGAAAAACCGGAGCGACAACCGTCCGCTTTCCATTGCCGTTTTCGGTCCGCCAGGCTCGGGAAAATCCTTCGCCATCAAACAACTTTCAGTGGCCCTGTTCGGCAAGGACCAGGCCATTCTGGAGTTCAATCTCTCCCAATTCTCCGGACTGGAAGACCTTCACGAGGCTTTTCACTGTGTCAGAGACAAAACCGTGCAGGGGCGCATGCCTTTTGTTTTTTGGGATGAGTTCGATTCTGCCCGCAATCAGACACCGCTCGGCTGGCTTATCGAATTCCTTGCCCCGATGCAGGACGCAAATTTCGTCGCCAAGGGCCGCGAACATCCCTTCGGCAAATGTGTCTTTATTTTTGCCGGCGGTACCTGTCGAAATTTTAAGGAGTTCTCATCTCCCCTTGAACTTTGTGACGACTCCGAGACTCCCGAAAACGCGGGGCAAGATCGGGTGGAAAAAAGCCTCAGTTTCCGGGAAGTCAAAGGTCCGGACTTCATCAGCCGCCTCCGTGGCTATGTGAACATCAAAGGACCGAATCCTCTGCACAAGTCCGGAGATGAGGTGCACTTGATCCGCCGTGCCCTCCTCCTGCGATCTCTCATTGAAAAGCACCATCCAGATCTGCTCCATCCCGGGACCAAAGAACTGCCCATCAGCGCCGCAGTTCTGAACGCTTTCCTCGGCGTGAAGCGGTATCGTCATGGAGCCCGCTCCATGGAGGCCATTGTGAGTCTGAGCCGGCTGCACCGGTGCCGTCATTTCGGCCCGTCGGAACTCCCGTCCCGCGAACTCGTGGAACTCCATGTGACCCCCGACTTTACCACCTTTGTTGAAGAATCGCAAAGGTATCACCTCACCACGGACGACATTGAGACCTTGGCCAGAATGAAGCACGCGAATTGGAGAAAGGACAAGTCGTTGCAAGGTTATGAATATGGTCCGATCCGCGACGATTCCTCCACTCCCAAACGTCACCCCTTGATGATAGACTACGCCGAACTCACACCGGAACAAAAGGAAGCCAATCGGTTGCCCGCCCGCCTCACCGCTCTGCGTCTGGAGGCCCTGGGTTACATCATTTGTGCCGCTGACCAGGTCGCAGAACAGGAGGTAGCCAAAATTGAGGAAGCCGCCCTGGAAAAGCTCTCCAAGTCAGAACACAGACGTTGGATGCGCATCAACCTGCTCCAGGGGCGAGCCTATGGAAACCGGACAGACGATACACTGCTCCGACACGTGGATCTCTGCCCTTATGAGAACCTGGAAGACCTGCATAAACATCTGGATATTGGAATCATCAGCACCATTTTCGAATTCCTCCGCACGAGAGACCTCGCCCTGATCCAGCGACCGCCCCCATCATCCGCGACGCCACCTTCCAAGTCGGCTGAAATTCCCTAAAATCCCCAAGCTGATACCAATGTGGCGCCCTCCCCGTCCGGCTGTCACGACCAGCTTTTCCGGCGCCAAATCAGTCAATCACCATGAGGATCAGATTGCCTTTCTCGATTCCCCTGTTCCCGGGCCTGGGAGCAGGAAGTGGTGCCCGTGCGCACCTCATGGTTCCAAACAAAGGCCAGTATCTTGGCTAGCCTATGCTGCCGGCCAGTTGAATTGCGATCCAGAGGTTTTCCCAATGACCTTCCCAGAAGCCCGTGACACCGTTCTTGCGCTGCTTCGCCAAAAAGGCAGGGTCAGGAACAGCGAAATGCTCGCTCTTTTGGGAGGAGATACCGCCCTGCTTGAGAAAATCCGTGAAGACCTGCTTTTCACCGAGGTGGCGGAGGATGTTCGTGGCGCAGGCTTGCGCCACACCGAAACCAACTTGCCGGTCAGATCCGATGAGGGGACGGACCCTGTGAAGATCTTTCTCAGCTACGGACGCCGGGATGCCTCAGATCTTGCCGACCGTCTGGAGAGAGACCTGCAAGCCAGCGGCTACCAGATCTGGCGCGACACCCACGAAATCAATCCAGGCGCAGGCTGGCAGGAGGAAATCACTGAAGGATTGCAGAGCGCGGAGATCGTCGTGGTTCTTCTGACTCCTCACTCTACGCGCAATTCCCGCACCGCCTCGAACCGGGAGGCAGTGGACAGTGTGTGCCTCGGGGAAATTGCCTACGCTCTCTTCCAACCTCCCGCCCAGCCTGTCATCCCCGTCATGGCCGAGACCTGCGAGCCGCCGCTTGCCATCTTTCATCTCGACTACATCGACCTTCGCCGCTGGCAGGACAGCTCCGAACAATATCAGGCGGGATTTGACCGTCTTTTGGATGGCATAGCCGCCGCAAGAAGAC
>JACKQE010000027.1 GCA_024233005.1 Akkermansiaceae bacterium
AGGCCAGGATTTCCCGTACGACTTCGCCGTAGACATCCGTCAGGCGGAAGTCGCGGCCCGCGTAGCGGTAAGTGAGCCGGGTGTGGTCGAGGCCCAGCAGGTGGAGCATGGTGGCATGCAGATCGTGGAGGTGGACTTTGTCTTCGACGGCCCGATAGCCATAGTCATCGGTGGAGCCGTGCTTCAGTCCTCCCCGCACACCGCCTCCGGCCAGCCAGGTGGTGAAGCCGAAAGGATTGTGGCCACGACCGTAATTCTCCTTGGGCGACTTGCCGTTGCTGAGGTCCTGCTCATAAGGTGTGCGTCCGAATTCGCCGCTCCAGACGATGAGCGTGTCCTCGAAGAGACCGCGCGCTTTGAGATCCTTGATGAGGCCGGCGATGGGCCTGTCGACTTCCGCGCAGTTCTTCGGCAGACTCTTGCGGATGCCTCCGTGGTGATCCCATCCATTGGCGCTGAGTTCGATGAAACGCACCCCGGCTTCCGCCAAGCGCCTCGCGAGCAGGCACTGCCGTCCAAAGTGATCGGTGGTGGCATCGCCGATGCCATAGAGTCCTCGGGTGGCGTCCGTCTCCTTGGAAAGATCGAAGACCTCCGGTGCCGCCGTTTGCATCCGAAAGGCCAGCTCGTAACTCTGGATCACCCCTTCCATTTGCTGGTCGGTCTGAAGGGTGGCGAGATGCTCTCGGTTGATCTGTTGCACGAGATCGAGCTGGGCGCGCTGCAGTGTTTTGGAGATGGCTTCGTTTTGCAGATTGCGGATGCGGGGCGGGCTGCCGGCGGAGGCCGCGAGGTCCACCATGGTTCCCTGTGTCCAGGCCGGGAGAAAGGCATTGCCGAAGTGTTTCGCACTGCCCTGATCCCCTGACAAAGGAGGCGCCACCGTGATGAAGCCGGGGAGGTTCTGGTTTTCCGTGCCGAGACCGTAGAGCACCCACGAGCCCAGCGATGGCCGGACCTGGTTCGTGGTTCCGGTGTGGAGTTGCAGACAGGCCGGGGCATGCGCGAGATTGTCGGTGTGCATGCCGTTGAGCACGCAGAGGTCATCGGCCAGACCGGCGAGGTGCGGAAACAATTCGGAGATCCACAGGCCGCTTTGGCCATGCTGCTTGAATTTCCACTGCGAACCGAAGAGCCGCATGTTGTTCACGCCCGGTTGCTCGACCCCCGCGACGCGCTCGAAGGGCGCGGGCTTGCCGTCATCCGCATTGAGGCGCGGCTTGTGGTCAAAGGTCTCGAACTGTGAGGGGCCTCCGACCATGTGGAGGAAAATAATCCGTTTGGCCCGTGCGGGCAGCAGGGGGACTTTGGGGAGGAACGGAGGATGGGAGACCTGGCGGGCAGCGGCTTCCTGGGTGGTCAGAGCGCTGAGCGCAAGCGCCCCGAAGCCACAGCCCGAGAGGCGCAGAAATGCCCTCCGTGAGGGTGGCAGGAGAGCCTCGGTTTGCTGGAGAGGAGGATTCATTCGAGAAAGAGGAAAGGATTCGATGCGAGAAGGCTGTGGGCCAGGGCTTCCCAAGCTGCCCGGCGGGAATCCTCCCGCGACGCCGGCGGGGACCCCGGGGCGCCGCTCTCAGCGACCTGACGGGCCTGGTAGCTTTCGAGGAAGGCCATGCGTTTTTCCATCTCCACGGCTGTGGCGTCACGGTTGAGGATGAGGCGGTGGAGTTCCCGGAGGCGGGAGTCGTCCTGGTCGGCCATCGCGAACACCCGCTGCACGGTTCCGGCGGAAACCTCCCGCAGCAGGGGCGAGTTCATGAGGTAGAGGGCCTGCGTCGGCACGGTGGTGACAGTGCGCTGCCCGGTTTCGTCGTTGGGATCGGGAAAGTCAAACACCGCCAGGAGATCCAACTTCTCAAAGGGATTCTTGCGCTTCACCGGTTGGTAAATGGTGCGCCGACACAGCATCGTGTCCTCGATCTGGGGATCATCCTTGATTGATGGGGGGCCCCCGAGATTGACGTTTCCGGGAATGCCCAGCGGCAGCGATGGTCCGCCTGAGCCCGGTTTCAGTTTGCCGCTGATGGCGAGCAACGCATCGCGCAACGATTCCGCGTCGAGCCGACGGCGGTTGGAGCGCCAGAGCAGGCGGTTGTCGGGATCTTTGGCGAAGGCTTCCGCGTGATGGGCGGAAGACTGGCGATAGGTATGGGTGAGCACGATGCCGCGCACGAGCTTTTTGACCGACCAGCCATCCCGCACGAACCGGGCGGCGAGATGGTCGAGCAGGGCGGGATGGGTGGGCGGTTCGCCCCGCACGCCGAAGTTGTCCACGCTCCGGACAATGCCCTGGCCAAAGAGGTGAAACCAGATGCGGTTTGCCATGACCCGGGCGGTGAGAGGGTTCTGGGCATCGGCGATCCACGCGGCGAGTTCCTTGCGCCCGCTTCCGCTTTCGGCAAAGGCCGCCGGCTTCCCTTCCGGCAGCATGACCTTCACAAAACCGCGCGGCACGCTGGCGCCGAGTTGACGCGCATTGCCGCGGATGTTGATCGCGCAGTCTTCGGCCTCGGGCCGGTCGTGCATTGCCATCGCCCGGGGCTCGGCGGGACGGAGGAATTCGAGAAGCTTCACGGCGGCGGCGGCCTCTCCGGCTAGTTTGCTCTCGGCTTCGATCTTCTTCTCCAGATCGGCGATCTGTGGCGCGAGGGTGTCGTCCTTCCTGTCGTGCAAGGCCTTCAGTTCAGCATCGAGCTTCTGTTTCGCATCACTGAGCTTCTGGGATTCCGCTTTCGCCAACGAAAGCTTCTTTTCAAATGTTTCCATCTCCTTCGCCCGGGCGATCAGTCCGGCCGGCGTCTCCGGCAGCGCTGTTTCGTGGATGGCGCTGAAGACCCCGTTGAGCCGACCGTCGAGCGTGACGCTGCTGCGGAAGATCCCGGCCATGGCATAGTAGTCGGCCTGGGTGACGGGATCGAATTTGTGATCGTGGCAGCGGGCACAGCCCAGGGTCATGCCGAGGAAGGCGAGACCGACCCGCGTGATCTGGCGGTCGATCACATCCATGCGAAGCTGCACCTTGTCTCCATTGACCAGTTCCCAGGGACCGATGGCAAGGAAGCCGGTGGCGGTGATGCTATCCGCCGTCGGGGGGGGATCTCCGGCGAAACCGGTCGCCGCCGAGCGTTGCACATCACCGGCGATCTGTTCGCGGATGAAACGATCATACGGCATGTCGGTGTGGAAGGCGTTGATGACATAATCGCGGTAACGCCATGCGTTGGGAGCCGGGATCGCCCGGCCCAGTCCGATGGTGTCGGCGTAACCGGTCAGATCGAGCCAGTGTCTCGCCCAGCGCTCCGCGAAGGCCCGGCTGTGGAGAAGCTCATCAACCACCTTTTCATACGCCCTCTCCGAAGGATCCGCGGCAAAGGCGGACATCTGCTCCAGGGTTGGTGGCAGTCCCGTGAGGTCAAAGGTGACGCGACGCAACAGGGTCGGAGGATCCGCTGGCGGTGCTGGAAGGAGATGGTTCGCGCTCAGTTTTTCAATGATGAAATCATCGATCGGTCGGTCCGGAGTGGGATCCGCCACCGGCTGCATCGACCAGAACCGGCGCCCTTCCTCAAGCGACAACCCTGTTACCGCCTTGGATGTGCCGGCACCATCCCGCGGATCGGGGGCGCCCGCCGCGACCCACTTGGTCAGGATCTCGATCTCCTGGCCGGTCAGCTTTTTCTTCGGCGGCATTTCGAGGTCTTTGTCCGTGTGACGCACGGCTTTGATGAGCAAGCTGTCCTCCGGCTTTCCGGCGACCACGGCCGGGCCGCTGTCTCCGCCCTCTTTCCATCCGGAACGGGAGTCGAGAACGAGGCCGCCCTTGGCTTTCTTGGCCTCATGGCTGTGGCATTCAAAGCAGCGGTTCTGCAACAATGGCTCCACCTCGGCCCGGAAAAAGGCCAAGTCCTCCGCGTTTCCCGCAAGCCCGGACCTCGCGGTCAGACCCATCGCCGCCACCACCGCCACCCAAAGGGCTGGGCAGGGAATGCAAGGAATGGAGGGAAGGCAGGTGGCCATGGAGGTAACGTCGGCTTCTTGCGTTGATTTCGCTCTGGCGTGTTCACGTTGACGGCGGTTTACCCAATGAAAACAGAGAACTCCTGATCACCTTACGGATTGCATACAATTTGTCAACCGATGGAGTTCAGGCCAGTTTTTACCAGATTTTCTGCCAACTTGAGAACCTTTGATGGTATTTCGACTGTTTTTCTGGGACAAATCTGGGATACCAATACCAACTTCGCTGATTTGAGCCTAACTTCAGGCGAGATCCTGCTCGAAGTTGCCTGAGAACCATGAAATCCGCCCCCCAGTCGTCAGCTCCCGGCTCCAACGCCCGCGCCAGCGGCGGCAAGGCCGTGGTGGTCAGGGGCCTCATGCATGGACTCCTGCGGGGGCACTGGCGGGGAGGCGATCGGATCGCGGAGATTCAGGCCGCCGAGCGGTTTGATGTCAGCCGCACCCCGGTCCGGGAGGCTTTGTTGGAACTGGCGGGTCTTGGCGTGGTGGAGCTCCGGCGCAATTGTGGCGCCGTTTTTTTGCCATTTGGTCCCAAGGAGCTGCGGGACATCTATGCCGTCCGCTCCCTGTTGGAGGAGGAGGCCACCCGGCTGGCCACGAACCGGATCGATCCGGAGCTGTTGGTCCAGTTGCATGGAGGATTGGTCATGCTGCGCGAGACCCAGGCCGAGGATTCTGGCTGGAGGCTCGACCGGCGCCTCCATTCGGTGATCGCTGCGGCCTCGGGAAATCCGCGGTTGGCCGGTGAAATCGCGCGCTACGGGGACCTCGTCCAGTCCGTCCGCGAGGTTGTCAGCGACACCCTGCGCCACATTCACAGCACCTCCACCGCAGACCACCTCCGCATTCTCGAAGAACTCCAGGCTTGCAGTCCTGAGGCTGCCGCAGCGGCGATGAAGGCCCACCTCGCCCAGGCGGCAGACTCTGCGGTGGCGGCGCTGGAAGCAGCCGGGACTGGAACGCGGGAAGTCTGATTTTAGGGCTTTTCAGCGGGTCCGTAGAGAAAATACTTTGTAAATCCTATTTGACGGGTCGGCGATCCTAGGTCAGGCGTCACTTCTTCCTTCCGGTAGATTTTCCGGGAAAGTTTCATTGTTTCCATACAGTTTAGGAATTCTCATGAGTAAAGCCCTCATCATTGCGGAAAAGCCAAGCGTCGCCACGGATCTCCAGCGCGTGCTTGCCCAGCCTGCCTATGGTGGGAAGTTCACCAAGGAAAAAGACTATTTCGAAAACGAGAAGCTGATCATCAGCTCCGCGATCGGTCACCTCGTGGAACAGCAACTCCCCATGGGGCCGAATGGAAAGCCATTGCCCTGGAAATTTGACTGCCTTCCCGTCATTCCGGACAAATTCGACCTGCAGCCGATCGAGAAAACCAAAAGCCGGCTCGCCGTGCTGGTCCGCCTGATGAAGCGGTCGGACGTCAGTGAAATCATCAATGCCTGCGACGCCGGGCGGGAGGGTGAGCTGATTTTCCGTTACATCATGGCTTACTCCCGTGTCAGCAAGCCGGTGCGCCGACTCTGGATGCAGTCCATGACCAATCAGTCGATTCTCGAAGCCTTCAAGAATCTCCGCAGCGACACCGCGATGCTGCCCTTGGCGGACGCCGCCCTCTGCCGTTCCGAGAGTGACTGGCTGGTGGGGATCAACTCAACGCGGGCGATGACCGCCTACCGTTCCCGCTATGGCGGATTCAACAAAACCCCGGTGGGCCGGGTCCAGACCCCCACGTTGGCGATCCTTGCCCGGCGGGAGCAGGAAATCGAGAACTTCGTTTCCCGGGATTACTTTGAGGTGCAGGGCGATTTTGCCGTGCGGGCCGGGCATTATCTGGGTCGCTGGTTTGATGAGACCTTCAAATCTGATCCGAACGATGCCCACAAACGTGCCGAACGCCTCTGGGACCGCAGTCAGGCCGAGGCCATCGTGAAGCGCTGCCTCGGCCGCGAGGCCACCATCGAGGAGGTCAAAAAGCCCTCCCGGCAGATTCCGCCCTTGCTCTACGACCTGACCAGCCTGCAGCGCGAGGCCAATGGACGGTTCGGCTTCAGCGCCCGCCGCACCCTGCAGCTCGCCCAATCCCTCTACGAGCGCCACAAAGCGATCACGTATCCGAGAACGGATTCCCGGTACCTCCCCGAGGATTACCTCGCCACCACCAAAGGCACGCTCGGGAACATCGCCTCCGGGGGCACTCCCACCGTGTCCAACCTGCCGGCCTTCGCCCGGAATGCCATCAACCAGGGCATGGTGCGTCCGAATCGCCGCATCTTCGACAACACCAAGGTCAGCGATCACTTTGCCATCATCCCGACCGGCGAACTGCCGAAGCACCTCGACGAGGTCGAGCAGAAGTTGTTCGATCTCATCGCCCGGCGTTTCGTGGCGGTGTTTTATCCCGCGGCCGAGTTCGAGATCACCACGCGCATTTCCCGCATTGACCGCGACGCCTTCAAGACGGACGGCAAGGTGCTGGTCGTGCCGGGCTGGCTTGAAGTCTATGGACGTGACGGCGAAGTTGCCACCGGCGAAGGCGGTGAGGACGGCGGAAAATCCATCGTCCCCGTGGTCGCCGGTGAAACGGCCCACGCCGACCCTGTCGAAGTTCAGCAGAAGGCCACCAAGCCACCCCCGCGCTACAACGAAAGCACTCTCCTCTCCGCCATGGAAGGTGCCGGCAAACTGATCGATGATGACGAGCTGCGGGAGGCCATGAGCGAACGCGGCCTCGGCACTCCGGCGACACGGGCCTCAGTCATCGAGGGCCTCATCGAGGATCAGTATGTGGCCCGCAATGGAAGGGAACTCTGCGCGACGCACCGCGGGGTCGCTCTCATCGATCAGCTCCACGCCATGGAGATCGAGATTTTGACCTCTCCGGAAATGACCGGGGGGTGGGAATACAAGCTCAACCAGATGGAGCACGGACGGCTCGACCGGTTGACGTTCATGGGCGAGATCAAGGCGCTCACCAGCCGCATCGTCGAGCAGGCCCGAGGCAAAGCCCGCGAAGCCACCTCGGCGGAGCATCCGACCTTTGCCGCGGCCTGTCCGGTCTGTGGCACCAGTCCGCTGGGACAGGACGAGGGGCGGTACAAATGCACCGCGCCGGACTGCAAATTCACCCTGCAGAAAACCATCGCGACCCGCCCTCTCAGCGAAGCGGAGGTGAAGGAACTGCTTTCCAAGAAGTTCGTCGGTCCCCTGACCGGATTCGTGAGCCGCTTCCGCAAACCGTTCGATGCCGCCTTGGAACTGCAGGAGGACAAGAAGGCGGGATTCAAAATCGCGTTCGTATTTCCCAAATCGCCCGGGCAGGAAGCCGAGGCGGAATCCGTCAGTCCGGAGAACAAATTGTGTCCCTGTCCGGTATGTGGCAAGCGGGATATCTATGAGGCTCCGGAGTCTTACATCTGCGGTGACCGCGCCGAGGGAGGTTCCTGCAAGGGAAGGCTTTCCAAGGAGATCTGCAAATTCCAGATTCCGCGAGATCAGGCGATCAAATTTTTCACCGAAGGCAAAACGGACTTCATCGAGAAGTTCCTTTCCAAGCGGGGACGGCCGTTCACCGCGCGTCTCGTCTGCGACACCAAGGGCAAGCGACTCATGAATTTCGAGTTCAAGCCCCGTGGCGAAGGCGAGGGAGGGGCCGCCAAGAAAGGGGTGACCAAGAAAGCCGCCGCGAAAAAGACTTCCGCCAAGAAAAAGACCGCGAAAACGGACGCCGAATAACCCGTCCGGTGTCTGTCACCTCCTGCGGGAAGAATCAGCCGTGGTTTACCGACTTAGGGCGATGTCTTGAGCCGGAGAATCTGGTAACCCCAGTACTCTTCCAGACCTTTGAGGTATTCCCCTTTTTCGAAGAGGCCCGGTTCCTCGAGGCGGGCGAAGAGTTCCGGGTTTTTGTGGCTCAGCGCATCGCTCCCGCAGAGATACACGGTCAGTGGTTTGTGACTGGCTCTGGCCTCGGCAATGACAGCATCAAACTCAGCGAGGGTGTCACAGGGGCGGACGCGGGGATCGTAGCTCTTGAGCTGTCCATTTCCGGATCCCACGGAAGCCGTCATCAGGGCGGCATGCCGGGTATCATAAGCGGGAGCCTCACCGCGGGCCGAAATGACGGCCTGCCGCATGGGTTGCCGGTCATAGAGCCGGATGCCTTCGAGAGGTGCCCAGGTGAAGATGGCGTAACCCGTCACTATCAATATTGAGATGGGAACCAACCACCGGTTTCGGGTGGTCCCCGAGGCGCTGTGCTCCAAAATGAGGAGAATGCAGGCGGCGAAAATCACAAAACCCGCGAGGAGAAAGAAGAGATACCAGGCATAAAACTCCACGGGATTGCGCGTCAGTTGGAAAGCAACCAGCCCTGTGGAGAGGAGAAATCCCGCCGCGGCATAGCGCCCGAAGCGGGTCCGCCAGGCGAGGAGTCCCATTCCGACCAGAGCCTGCAATGGGGCCAGGGCCAGGGCCACGAATCCGACCAGCGGCAGATCGGCAATCCAGCGTTTCAGGCCCATCCCGCGGTGGAGTTCCGGAAGGGCGTCGCTCCAGGGAATCCCCGCGAGGAGGTGCGACCAGAGATCCAGTGTGAAATCGGGCGGCAGAGCGAAGGACCCCGTCCGTTCCATCCAGGAGCCGATCTTGGGAAGAGTCGGAGCAATGATCTGGAAGAAGGCCATGGCCCCGACCGCGCAGGCGACAAACCAGCGGCGCAGAGCGATGAAATCGCGCTCCAGAAGGAAGCCAAGGAAGAGCACGGCATTCATTCCCGCCGCGAAATAAATGCCTCCGGCATAATACATGAGGTAGCAGGACTGCGCGGCGCCAAAGCCCATCCACCACCTCCAGCGTTGCCGGTCCTGAAAGGCCAGAGCGAGGAACAACAGCGAAAGCAGGACACAGAAGAGATGCCCCGAATACCCGCGGGCTTCGACCGAGTAGCGGACGTGCCACGGATGCAGGGCGAGGAAAAAGGCGGCAACCAGACCGACCACCGGATACCCCAGGGTGCGTCCCAGCAAGGCCAGGACCACGAGGGATGCCAGGCCCACGACAAGGGGTTCGATCCGCACAGCAGCCTCGGAGAATGTCTTCCAAAGGCCGTGCTGCCAGTGTTGCCAGGTATTCAGGCCGAGACGCGCCCCGACCGAGTGGATGACATGGTTGTTTCCGGTGATGGTGTAATACAGGGTGTGATCCCAGTCCAATTCCTTCAATTTGAGCGTACCCTCTTTCTCCGGGAGATACTCCCCGAAGACAAACTTCCGCAGGGCCTGCTCTTCATCATTGACGAGGCTGTGGGTCAGACGGGGCCATCTTTCCCTGGCTCCGAGAACCACGGCGAAGAGGACCAGTGCCCAGAACCACCGACGGGCAGTGGGAGAGACCACGGGCTTCACCGGCGCAGGGGGGATCACATGCCGTCCGCCGGTCCACCATCCGGCGGTGGCAAGGAGAAAAAGGCAGATCAGCGCATTGCCCGCCGCTGCCGACCACAGTCCGAGCACCTTGAGATCCCGGAAA
This sequence comes from Akkermansiaceae bacterium, assembly GCA_024233005.1. Classification (GTDB taxonomy): domain Bacteria; phylum Verrucomicrobiota; class Verrucomicrobiia; order Verrucomicrobiales; family DEV007; genus JACKQE01. The sequence continues at coordinate 9,553 of JACKQE010000027.1, forward strand.
GTCAGTTTCTCCGCCGCCTTGATTTTCTCCGGAAGATGGCGGTCCCATGGATTGTCGGCCTTGACGAGGTAAATGAGGAAGGCGACCAGGGCCAGGAAGGTCAGGATCACGAGCCATGCTTCCTGTCTGCCGTAGCGGTGGGTCAGCCACCCCCAGAATCGCCGCGCGGCGGCCAGACCTTGTTGAGGCAATGAGGTGGGAGTGTCGGACATGGCTACCAGCGGTTTGGGCCCGTAATATGGGCCCGGCAGAGCAAATGTCATTTCAAAAGGAGGCCAAAAGGAGGCCTTCTTCGCTGGCTGTGTCCACAAGAGGATGTCTTGAGTTTTGTCTGCCTGATGGAAATGGTAAGGACAGCCGGTGTGAGGAGGTTCAAAAAAGGCGAGATTTTTTGTCCAAAACCGGCTCCGGAGTGCCTTTCCATTGACACTGGATGAACGATTCCCTCCCACCACCTGACTCAGCAGACCGGACCGAAGCATATCTGCGGCTTCTCAACGAGCACGAAACGTCCCTCAAAGCCTATGTCCACAGTCTGGTGCGCGGGACTAGCGACGCCGAGGATGTGCTGCAGGAAACGCGGCTCGTGATGTGGCGGTGTTTTGGGGACTTCACACCTGGCACGAACTTCCGCGCTTGGGCGCGCAAAATCGCCTTCCACCAGATTCTCGCGTTCCGCCGCAGAGCCCGACGGGTCACCTCGCTCAGCGAAGAGACCTTGGAGATGCTCGCCGCGGCATTGGATCAGCACGAGGAGCGGCATCACCGTCATTCAGAGGCGCTGCGGCAATGCGTGCGCCGACTCTCCCGGCCCCACCGCCAGATCTTTCTCATGCGCTACTCCCGTGACATGAGCATTCCCGACATCGCCCAGGCCGTGCAGCGCTCCGAAGGGGCAGTCTACCGGCTCCTCAGCCGGCTCCGGGCCTCGCTCCAGACCTGCGTCGAATCCGTCTCCCTCCGCCCCGAGAAGCCATGAAACCACCCCTCCACGATGCTTCCGCCGCCGCCGGGCTGTTTGCCCGGTATGTCGAAGGCGCCCTTTCTCCGGAAGAACTGGCCGCGTTGGAGACTTCCCTCCACCAGGATGAGAAGTTGCGGGGGGCCTTGGCCGACTGGCTGCACTTGGAGGGGATCCTCCGCGCTGAGGCGGACACGCTTTTCCAGGAAGCGGCGGCCAGGGACACGGGTTCGAGGCGGGTGATCCGTTTTCCGTCGCCCTGGCGGTGGGCTGCGGTGGCAGCGCTGCTTTGCCTAGGGGTGGGCGCCGGACTGGGACGCTGGCTGCGCCCGGCCCCGGTGGAGATCGTGGAGAAAGCGGCGCCAGCTTCGGCTCCCGCAATCGGAGAGGAGAACGTTTCCGCAGTGGCGACCCTTGCCGATACCCGGGCCTGCAAGTGGGGCTCGGGCAGTTTGCCCACGGCAGAGGGGTCCCGTCTCACGGCGGGGCATCTGGAACTCGTCGAGGGGCTGGCGACCTTGCGTTTCGACTCCGGGGCCACGGTCACTCTGGAGGCGCCAGTTGCCCTGGAGATTGTCGATGCCATGGAATGCCGACTCGCGCGGGGCGCGGCGGTCGCCTGGGTGCCCGAAGGCGCCAAGGGTTTCCGAATCCTCACTCCCGATGCCCAATTGACGGACTATGGCACCCGCTTCGGGGTCACGGCCAACGAGGAGGGCAACTCCCAGGTGCTGGTGTTGGAAGGGGAGGTCGGGGTGACCCACCACCTGATTCCGGGAGAGCGTCTCCTCAAGACCGGGGAAATGGTGCGCTACAATGCGGAAAAGCTGCTCGAAACCGACGGCGGTGATGCCGAAACTCCCCGGTTTGCTGACCGCCGCCCCCCGCTCCCGGCCGGTTGGATCGCGCTCACGACGGCCGATGGGCGTGGGCAGGACACCTGTGTGCGTCAGGGAGATGGCGGAGCCCCTTACGGGGATTCCCCGCTGATCATGGTGAAAAACTCCACCAACTCCCCCGGAAACCGCCGCAAGGGCTACCTGCGCTTTGATCTGGCGACTCTCGGCGGCAAGCCCATCCTCGGAGCGGAACTGGTCCTCTCCCTGCAGGCGAGCGGCTTGGGGTATGCCTCCGTGGTGCCCGACGCCACTTTCCGACTTTACGGTCTTGTGGACAGCCCTGACGATGAGAACTGGGAGGCTGCCACGATGCGGTGGGACGAGGCGCCGGCCAATGTCACCGACGATGGTGTGGCTCTGGATCCGACCCGGGCCGTGCCTCTGGGGGATTTCGTGGTGGAGCAGGGGGTTTCGAGCGGTCAAAGGACCGTCACGGGGGCCGCCTTGGAGGCCTTTCTCAAGGCCGACCACAATGGACTGGTCACCTTCGTCCTGGTGCGGCTGACGGACGAGACCGACCGCCATGGTCTGGTGCATGCCTTCGCCAGCCGCGAGCATCCCCTGGCGATGCCTCCGACGTTGCGGCTGAAACTGCAATAGGTCCCCAAGGCGCCAAAGGACGCATAGAAGCGATTTGCGCCCCGGGGAAATCCGCACGACAGTCGTTACATGGAAGCCAGCACGAGCACGTCACTGTCCCCGGTCACCACTTCCCCCAAGGAACAGACCGAGGCGGGCAACTACTTCGTCGCCAATTACCCGCCGTTCTCCTTCTGGACCCAGGAGCAGGCCCCGATGATCCCTGAGATCTTGGAGCGCCCCGCTCCGGTTGATCTGCCTCTCGGGCTGTATTTCCACATTCCTTTTTGCCGGAAACGCTGCCACTTTTGCTATTTCCGGGTCTACACCGACAAAAACGCCAACGAGATCCGAGCCTATCTCGAGGCGGCGGCGGTGGAGATGGACCGCTATGCGAATTCGCCCTATCTGCAGGGCCGGAAGCCGCAGTTCGTCTATTTCGGAGGAGGCACTCCGAGTTATCTCTCGGTGGAGCAGCTGCGGGAGCTGACCGACCGGATGAAATCCTACCTGCCCTGGGACGAGGCGGAAGAAGTGGCTTTTGAAGCCGAACCGGGAACCCTGACCGAGAAAAAGCTCGAGGCCATCCGGGACATCGGAGTGACGCGGCTCAGTCTTGGCATTGAGGCCTTCGATGACCACATTCTCGAAGTCAACGGCCGTGCCCACCGTTCCAAGGAGGCCTTCCGGGCCATTGAATTCGCCAAGACACTGGGATTCCAGCAGCTCAACATCGACCTCATCGCCGGGATGATGGATGAGACCGAGGACAACTGGAAGCGTTGCGTGGAAACCGCGATTGCCCAAGAGCCGGACTGCGTCACCATCTACCAGATGGAAATTCCCTACAACACCACCATTTACAAGGAGATGCAGGCAAGCGGCAAAGTCACCGCCCCCGTCGCCAATTGGCCGACGAAGCGCGCCTGGGTCAACTATGCCTTCGAGCAGTTTGAGAAAGCCGGTTACACCGTCAACAGCACCTGCACCGTGGTGAAAAATCCCGCCACGACCAAGTTCGTCTACCGAGACAGCCTGTGGTCCGGGTCCGACCTCCTCGCGCTGGGCGTCGCCTCCTTTGGTCACCTCGCCGGGGTGCACTACCAGAACCATGCCGACATCGGACCTTACATGATGATGGTGGACGAAGGCCGGCTCCCGATCTACCGGGCCTACCAGACCAATGCCGAAGAACGGCTGATCCGGGAATTTGTCCTGCGGCTCAAGCTTGGACAAGTCAGCATCAGCCACTACCAGGAAAAATACGGGGTCGATGTCACCGAGCGCTTTGCCGGTCATTTGGGGCACCTCAAAAGCGAGGGATTCCTCACCATCGAGGGCGATACTATCAAGCTGAACCGCGACGGTCTGCTGCAGGTCGATTGGTTGCTCCATGGATTTTTCCTCGAGAAGCACCGCAGCGCCCGCTACACCTGAGCCGCAGGTTCCCCACAGTTTGCCTTCCCAAGACGAACCCTCCCTTTCATGGCCAGTCCCGCTCCCGCTCCCACTCCGGCGCCGAGTTTGCAGCAGCAGTTGCACTGGCTCATGCCTCTCCATTTTTTCTATGAGCGCCAGGGGCAGTCCCTGCCGGAGTTCACGTTTCTCGGGGGCAAGGAAATGCCGTATCCCTACCGTTCCATGCTGGTTCATGAGAACGACATGACGCCGACACTGGCCGCCTTCCACCACAGCCGACTCTGCCTTGAGGTGTTGCAGCGGGAACAGTCGGGCGATTACCTCCTGCGTTGCGTCATCCTGCGCCGGGAGACCGATGGCTTGCCGGTGGAGTTCGGCGCCATTGGGATCCATCTCGGGGGATTTTCCCCCGGCGTGCGCCGTCTCATCGAGGACGGGCAGATTCCGCTGGGCGGGATTCTTGGCGAGCACAAAGTGGAACACCATGGCAGTCCGTCCGCGTTTTTCTCCGTGATCGCCGACGATCTCACCTCGTCTGCCCTCATCCAACCTCCCGGCACGTTGCTCTACGGCCGCTGCAATCAACTGCTGGATGCCGACGGCCTTGCCATTGCCGACATTGTGGAGATTCTGCCGCGGAGCGGGGAATCGGAAGGTTGGATCGAGAACGCTCCCGTGAAATCGTGAGGGTGCCTGCTTTGCCTGCCCCGGTGGCTCCGTTGCTGCCCGGCGATGTCCTCGCCGTGATTGCTCCCTCGGGGCCTTTTGACCCGGTGGCTTTCCAAGTGGGAATGGAGTGGCTCAGGCAACGCTTCGAGGTCCGGCATGGAGAAGGCATCTACGCCCGTGAAGGCTACCTCGCGGGCACCGACGAGCGCCGACTCGAAGAACTGACCAATGCCCTCTGCGATCCGGATGTCAAAGCCATCCTTTGCGCCCGCGGGGGCTACGGGGCGACGCGTCTCCTCCCACAGTTGGATCCGGACCTGGTGGCCAGCGCTGCCAAGCCTGTGATCGGCTTTTCCGATGTCACGGCCCTGCACGCCCTCTGGGCGAGGGTCGGAGTGGGATCCCTCCACGCCTCCATGGTCGCCGGACTCGGCAAGGCCGACGACTGCAGCCGGATGCAATGGCTTAGTGCCGTGGAACAACTTGCCAGTGAAGAATGGCCGGGCGCCTGGCAGCTCACTCCCCTTTGTCCGGGCCGGGCGAAAGGCGTGCTCCGGGGCGGGAATCTGGCCGTCCTCGCCGCGTTGGTCGGCACCCCGTATGCGCCGCCGCTCGACGGGGCGGTCTTGTTCTTGGAGGATGTCGGCGAGCGGCCCTACCGCGTCGACCGCATGCTCACGACGCTGCATCAAGCCGGATGGTTCGATCGCTGCGCCGGGGTGGTTCTGGGGACTTTCACCGAGGCCGAGCCCGGCCCCGATGGCGTGACCTTGGACCAGGTCTTGGAAGAGCGTCTTGGCGGGCTTGCGATTCCTGTCCTGAAGGATTTTCCGGCCGGCCATGGCGCCGTCAACGTGCCCCTCTGGTTTGGGGCCGCGGTCGAAATCGGCTCCGACGGGACCTTCCGCACGGAGTTTGCGTCGCAGATGACCTGAGAAGGTCGGGCAGTTCCGCCAGGGCAGGAGCGTCCGCGAGCGGGCCGTCACGCCGCCTGGGAAATGATTGCACGGATGACGTTGCTAATCCTCGCCGGAAGCTGGCAGAGGAGGCGGGCTGGCATCAGTGGGCCGGGGCGTCCCGACCGGTTATTTCCCCCGCGCCGGAGCGATCGCGCCACCAAAAAACACTTGGCCGGACGCTCCCTTTGGGCTAGAAATAAGGCCCTGCCTGGAGCAGGCTGAACTTTCAACCCTACCCACTCCGCAATGCCCCACGTCGAAACCAACGGAATCAAGATGTATTACGATGAGCGCGGTTCCGGTGACCCGGTGCTGCTCATCATGGGGATCACCGCTCCCGGCGGCGTCTGGGAAGCCCATGCCAACGACTGGTCGGAGCATTTTCGCTGCATCCTCGGTGACAACCGTGGCGTCGGACTCTCTGACAAACCGGAAGGCCCCTACAGCAGTGCCATGATGGCGGATGATTACGCCGGGCTGTTGGACGCCCTCGGCATTGCCAGTGCCCGTGTCGTCGGGGTTTCCATGGGCAGCATCATTGCCCAGCAGCTTGCCCTGCGGCATCCCGCCAAAGTCCGCAGCACCGTGCTGATGTGTCCCTGGGCCCGGTGCGACCGGTATGCGAAGTCGGTCTTCAAGCATATGGCGGACTGCAAGGCGCGGCTCACCCCCTCCGAGTTCATGGAGTGGATCCAGCTCCTCATTTTCACCAAGCCTTTCTGGGACAATGACGAAGCCTACGCGGGGCTCGTCGATGGACGGGCCCAGGCCGATGTCGATGCCAATCCCCAGCCGCTTCATGCACTCGAAGCCCAAGCCGCCGCCTGCACGGGGCACGATGTCCTCGCCGAGCTCGGCAAAATCACCTGTCCGACGCTGGTCATCGGGGGGAAAGATGACATTTTCACCCCGGCCTGGATGGGCCGGGAAGTGGCCGCCGCCATTCCTGGTGCGGAACTTCACCTCTACGACAACGCAGGCCATGCGTTCCACTGGGAGGTCATGGACGATTTCAATCCCCGGGTCCGCGACTGGCTCCTCGCCCATTGATTCCCATCGTTTGGCCTCCCATCATCGGCCTCTTTTATTTGTTCACCATCAACCGCCAACCTCCCCAACATGTCCAACATCAAATTCGGTTCCCAGGTCTACACCTGGTTCATGCAAGGCACCGGCAAGGGCTACGACAACAAGCTCGACCACATGATCAAAATCGCCGCGCAGGCGGGATTCAAGGGGATCGAGCCCATGGTCCTGGAAGTCTCCGAGCGTGGGCTGGGCTGCTCTTCCTACTGGTTGGGAGATTTCAAAGATCCGGCCAAGCTGAAAGACGCCCTTGCCGAGCACGGCATCGAACTTGCCGGTCTCGCCCTTGTCTGCGGCTGGGACGCGGAAACCGAAACCCCGGAAGAAAAGGCCGCGGCCGATTACACCATTGAGACGCTCAAGCATTTCCCCGGCGCCAAGCTCGGGACCGTGCCGCTACCGAGCGGGCGGAAAAACCTTCAGGAGCGTCGGCTCAACCTTGTCCGGAATGTCAATGCCGTCTCCCGCCGTGCCGTTGATGCCGGTCTGGTTTGTTCCTTCCATCCCAACAGTCCGCCCGCCTCGCTGGTGCGCACCCAGGAAGATTATGATGTTGTCCTCAGCAGCCTCAATCCCTGCCTCACCGGCTGGACGCCCGATGTCGGGCACATCATCCGGGGCGGTATGGATGTCATTGCAACTCTCGACAAATGGTCCCATCTGGTGAACCACATCCATTACAAGGACTTCTCCGGCAACGGTCCGGAGCCATGGGCCCAGATGGGCACCGGCAAGCTCGACTTCCACAAGATCACGGAGTGGCTGACCCTGCACAACTACGAAGGCTGGATCATCTGTGAGGATGAAGCCCATGTCGCGGTGGAGGATCCGGACGGGGTCACGCTGCAGAATGGTCAGTGGTGCCAGGACAATCTCGTCGGATTGGTCTGACCAGATTCATCCCAACGGTTCTCCGTTGGGGATGCTGACCGGATCCGGGAGCATCGCAAGGTTCCTCCACTTTCGAGGGGGAGGCTGACTGCGGTGCTGACGGATGGCTTGCTTTGATTTTAGGTCAGGTCAGGTCAGGTCAGGTGGACCCATGCGGTCGGGATTCACTCGGCGTGGTATCCCCGCCAGACCCACACCAGCGTGTCGGCGAGGGTTTGTTTGAAAACGCGACCGTCGCAGTGGCCGGTCCCCAAACTGAAGACAAACCGGTGATCGTAGCCCTTCGCCGCGAGTGCCGCCGCGGTTCGCTGCCCCGCCATGACCCAGTTGTGCTGGGTCTCCTCGGGGTCTTTGGAGCGGTTGTCGTTTTCGGAAACATGGGTGAAAATCCGGAGGGGCTTTTTCTCCGTGGACTCGATCAGTTTCATGCTGGAATGATATTCCCACGCTCCGAACGGATAACGTGATTCCTCGGGCGCGTCGTCGTCCTGCTGGTCGACGAAGGTGCCGGAGTAGGCAATGATCCGCCGGAACAGATCGGGCCGGAACCAGCCCATCGTCAGGGCCGCCGCGCCTCCCGAACTGCAGCCCATGGTCGCTCGGCCCCAGGGGTTGTCCGTGATCGCGAGATGGGGAAAGGCCGCCTGGATCCCCGGATCGGCAAGCACCGCAGGGAAGACTTCGTCATTGATGAACCGGGCGAACCGGTCCGACAGGGTGTCGTATTCGAGGCCGCGCTCGCTGTCTTTGCCGTCGTTGCCTCCATTCTCGACCGCGACGACCAGGAACGCGGGAAGGCGGCGGGCGGGATTGGGGGACACGGTCAAGTTGTCGAGGGCGTTGCGGACCAGGCTGAGATTGCTCGGGCCGTCATGTGTCACCAACACCGGGGCCTTGGTTCCGTCCCGGTAGGCGGCCGGGATGTAAACGGTGATCTTGCGTTCGGTGCGCACCGCTTTTTTCTCCGGCAGGAGTGTGGCGTCATCCCCCCGGAAAATCTTGCTGTCCGCCAGACGCATCGTGAACTCAAAGGCTTTGCCCTTGGGATTTCCCTTGTCGGTCAGGTCGGGATCGACCGTGTAGTCGGGGCCGATGGTGTGGCTCCCGTTGCCTTCCGTGCCGGGATCTTCATGGTAGGATTCGGCGGCGTTGCTTTCGGGGAGGGATACGCCGACCAGCAGCAGGGAAAACCATCCGCCGGTGCAGATGGACCGCAGTGAGGAGTGGGGGAATTTCATGGGATTGAGGGGAGGGTGTCGAAAGGGGGATGGAACGGAAAGTTCGTTCCCTGGAAGCCAGGTGCCCGATGGGAAAGGGCACCCAGATTAGCGCAGGTCCGAGTCTTTGCCGCAAGAATACCCGCCGCAAACACGGCCGGGAAGCGTGGTCGGCCACTCGGGATCCTGTCGGCGAAAGGAAAAAATCCGATAATGTGCTTCCCATTCCGTTGCAAATTTTTTAGGATGAAGGCTCAACCCGTGGTCCCACACCTATTCGAAGCCCCTCCCATGTACCGCCTTGTGTCCCGAATTCTCTGTTGTGCGTTTGTTGTTCTGGGACTTGCCGTTCCGTCCTTGCAGGCGCGGAGTTGGACGAGCAGCGATGGTCGAAGCGTGGAGGGGGATTTTGTCAGCCTCAGTGGTGACTCCGTGAAACTCAAACTGACGGCTGGAGGCCGCCTGGTTGAGTTGCCTCTGAGCCGGCTCGCCGAGGCCGATCAGGACACCGCCCGGCGTCTTGCCAAGATCGGGGATGACACGATGGTTCGCGCCGCGGCCCAGAAAATCGATGCGTTGCTCCAGCAGGGCTTTCAAAAGGCCAAGGTCGGAGGGTTCAACGAGCCCGTCTCCGATGAGGTCTTTGCCCGGCGGATTTATCTCGATGTCCTGGGACGGGCTCCCACTGAGGACGAGTGGCGCGCGCTCGTTGTGGATACCCGTCCCGACAAGCGGGAGATCCTCATCGACGAGCTGCTCCTCCTCGAGGGGCATTCGAGCCACCTTTTCAACTACATGGCCGACATGTTTCGATTCACCGCGGAGTTGAACAACGGTTTTATCCGGTTTGATCCCTATTTCGCCTGGTTTAAGGAGCAGATCCGGAAAAACCGTCCCTACGACGACCTCGCCCGGGAACTGATCACCGCTTCAGGCAACATCGGACAGAATCCCGCGACTGGTTTCCTCCTCCGCGACGCCGGGATGGAGCTGGATGCCTTCGCCAATTTCGGCCAAGTCTTTCTGGGCACGGACATTTCCTGCGCCCAGTGCCATGATCACCCGTTCGTCGATTGGACGCAGATGGACTTTTTCCAGATGGCGGCCTTTTTTGGCAGCACGGATCGCATTGTCGACGCCAAAGAAACCATGCCCGGGGCTCCGGACACCGCTGGATTGGCGGACAAACTGAAAGCCGCGGCCCAGACCAAAGGGTTCGGGGGATATGCCTTCGAGCAGCAGGCCAACTTCCTCGTCCGCGCCTGGGGCTGGACCATCCAAGACCGGGAGGGCATGGAACTGACCCTGCCGGATGATTTCAAGGAATCCGGAGGCAAGCCGGGGGAAACCGTGCGGCCCCGGGTTCTTTTCGGCAAGACCGCCAAGATGGGGGGGATGAGCCGCCGGGAGGCCCTCGCCTCCTGGCTGACCGCTCCGGACAATCCCGTATTCGCCACCGTGATCGCGAACCGTCTCTGGAGCCGGGCTTTCGGGCGGGCCTTGGTGGAGCCGGTGATCGATGTGGGGGATCTCTCGAAGACCGCCCAGCCGGAAGTGGTCAAATTCATCGGCTCCTGGATGCAGAAAAGCGGCTATGACCTGAGGAACTTCGAGCGTTCGCTCTACTACACCCGCGCCTACCAGAGTGCCGCCACGGTGGAGGAACCCGACCTTGTCACCCTCTATCCGTTCAACGGACCGCTGCTGCGGCGGATGCGGGCGGAGCAGGTTTGGGATTCTTTCGTCACGCTGGCGATGGGCCCTCAGTCCGACGATGTGCGGGGACCGGACGGATCCCGTTACGCGAAAATCCTCAACGTGGACTGGGCCAACTACACCATGGATGATCTGGTGGCCCGGGCCGAGGAATGGAGCAAGGCGGGGGGGCGGCGCATCGCCCTCAGCGGGGGCGGCTCCAACGCCAACGGCGACATGATGAATGCCGGCGCTTCCATGATGAGCGGGGCGGCGGGGCGCGGGGTTCTCATGGCCAGAGCCAGTGAGAACGAGCAACCCGCGGCGGGCGGATCCCTTCTCGACACCTTCGGTCAGAGCGACCGGATGGTGACGGACCAGCACAACTTCGACGGTTCCGTTCCCCAGGTGCTTTCCCTGATGAATGGTGCCTTGACCAGCAGTTTTACCTCCGGGGGGTCTCCCATCCTCGTGGGATTGGAGAATTTCGACACCGACCAGGAAAAGGCGACCCATCTTTTCACCCGCATCCTCTGCCGCAAGCCCGACTCCGAGGAACTGGCGATGGCCGTCAAGCTCATGAAGGAGCATCCGGCCGACGCGGTCGGCGATCTCGTCTGGGGATTGCTCAATGCCCCCGAATTTCTCTTCATCCAGTAACGCGTCCCGACACTCCTTTTCCGACCATGTTCCCCAGCCCTTCCACTCTCAAAGATCCGGCCTCCCGCCGGATATTCATCGAAACCATCGCCCAGCTCACGCTCGGCGTCTCCGCCTATGGACTGGCCGGTCCCGGGACAGCCCTGGCCGCCAAGCCTGCCGTTGGGGGGGGGAAAGCCAAAAGCCTCATCTACATCTATGTCGATGGGGGACTGAGCCACGTGGATTCCTTCGATCCGAAAAAGAGCAAGGACATCATGGGGCCCACCACGGTGATCGACACCAAGGTCGACACCATCAAGCTCGGACACTATTTTGAAAAGCTGGCCACCCAGGCCGACCAGATCGCGCTGGTGCGCAGTCTCACCACCACCAATGGCGCCCACGAACCCGGCCGCTACATCATGCGGACCGGCTATTCCCAGCGCAACACGATCGTCCACCCCACCGTCGGCCCCTTCGTCACCAAGCTCCTCGGGAAACGCGGTGAAGTGCTGCCCGACAGCGTCGTCGTCGGGCAGGCGACGTCGAATTCCGGCTTTCTCGATCCCAGTCTCGCGCCGGTACCCATCGCCGATCCCTCCGGTGGCCTGCCCAACGCCAAACTGCTGACCGACGCCGACCAGTTCGCCCGACGGATGCAGATTGCCTCCCAGCTGGGACAGAAGTTTGCCGACCGTTTCAAATACGCCCGGGCCAAGTCCTACGTCAGCTATTACGAGCAGGCCAACAAACTGCTCAACAGCTCCGACCTCCAGGTGTTTGACATCAGTGCCGAAGGGGATGCCGCGCGGGAGGCCTACGGCTCCAGCACTGCCGGTCAGGGCTGTCTGCTCGCCCGGCGTCTCGTCGAAGCCGGTGTCCGCGTTGTCGAGGTTGTCACTTCGGGGTGGGACATGCACGTGGGACTTCAGGAGGGACTCGATGAAAAAGGCCCGATGTTGGATCAGGCGATTGCCGCTTTGATCGCCGACCTCAAACAGCGGGGACTGCTCGAGAGCACTCTGATCGCCGTGGGGACCGAGTTCGGACGGACGCCGAAGATGAACGTCAACGGCGGACGGGATCACCATCCCCGCTGTTACTCCGGCCTGTTTGCCGGAGGCGGAGTGGCGGGGGGCCGGGTCCATGGGGAAACCGACGGACAGGGGGAGAAGGTGAAGACCGATCCCGTGAAACCCGAGGATTTCATCGCCACCATGGGCTTTGCCCTGGGAGTGCCGCTGGATCAGGAAGTGTATTCCCCGAGCAAGCGGCCTTTCAAATTCGGCAACGGCGGCACGCCCTTGGCGGACCTGTTTGCCTGACCCGGGCCGGACCGGATTTCCCCGAAGCCGGAACATGATATTCTCGAGAACCACAACGGATACCTTTCCCCTGACATCATGCGTTTGATCCTCTTTTTGGCCCTTGCCGGAGCCACGGTCGCCCTGTTCATCTATCCGGGCTATTTGATCAAAATGGTCAAGAAAAAGGAAGCCCCGACCCCGGCGGTGGAGGTGGTCGCGCCCGCCCCGAAACCGACGGTGGTGGACCCCGTGCCGGATGCGCCTCCCGCTCCGAAGCCTCCCGAATACCCGGTCACGATGGCGCTCTCCAGCGCCGACGGCAAGGAACTGGAAGCCGAAATCCTCGGACGGGGCCCCGGTCAGCTGCACCTTCGCCGCGCCAGTGACGGCAAGAGCTTCGCCCTGGAGTTGGGCCGACTCTCCGCCGAGTCGCAGACCGAGGTCCGGAAACTTCCCGAGAACATGACCGATGGAGAAGTTCTGGCCGCCGTGGGACCGGCTGCCGACACCAGCCCTGCGGTCGATGCGGAATCGATCGAGGAAAAAATTGCCCGCCGGGAGCGACGGATCGAGGAGGCCAAGAAAAAGCTTGAATACCCCAACCTGACGTCGGGTCAATCGATCATGTTCCGGCGCGACATTGAGACTTTCCAGGCCGAGATCGAGGCGATGCGGAAAGAGCTTTCCGCGGGTTCCAAGCCCTGATACCGCAGGGCTGGCGGCTTTCGGATCAGTCGGGCCTGGCGAAGCACACCATCTCGTGCCGCTCCCGGTGGTTTGTCCAGAAGTGCCGGCCATCGAAGGCCAGGGCTCTGGCAGGGAAGGGGATCCGCGCCAGGTCCTCGATCACCGCGCGGTCCCCTTCGAACTGGATCCGCGTCAGCCAGTAATCGTTGGTGGACTCATCGTCGGTCGTCAGCAGGTAGATCCGGCCCTCGACATGAACCTGTCCACAGATTTGATGGGGGACGGAAAGCGTGCGGACGATCTGTCCGGTCTCATCCAATGCCAGAACCAGTTGGCGGTACCACTGGCTGACGTGCAGCTGCTGGCCATTGTATCCCAGTTGCGAACCGGTGTCGTCGGGGCAGGGGATGCCAAACTCAGGATCAAAGCCTGATCCGGGTTGGCACCGTCGGATCATTCGGTGGTCGTCCGGACCCTCGCCACAGAGCACCCGGAGTTCGTCTCCGATCCAGGTCATGCCGAAGGGAACGCCAGGAGCCACGGTTTCCCACCGCACTTCCCACTTGGCAGGGTCGATCTGGTAGAGATGCCGGGTGGTCATCGATCCCATCCACAGGGTGCTGCCATCCCAGGCGAGCGATTGCGGTTTTGGAGCGGGCGACGGCAGGCGTTTGATTTCGGTGATGTCGTTCATGGCGGTGATCCACACCCTTAGTTCATCCGGACCTTACGCTCAAGCATGGTCTGGGGAATGCCGCCGACTCTGGAGCGTGTCAGTAAGTGGCGCGCCATTCTGAGGACGGATCCCATGGGACGCTTACGGGACTGCCCCAGGCCTCAGTGGTTGACGCGCATCAAAAGGACCCCTAACGGGGAACAGCCAGGCCACCATTCTCCAGAATCGGCTGGCCATTCTGAGGGGACTTGGATATGATTTCGGAAGATTGGCTAGAATCGATTCCTCATCAGTAGCCTGGACACCGGACCGGGGGCATTCCCGGCGACAGGCGTGCGTGGATCGTACCCCATCCGACCCGATGTTTTCTAAAAACCATAAAGCACGTGACTTTGCCGCTTTGGATCGTACCCGGCAAAGAAGATCATATCCATTCACCGTCAACCACCCGCACCCAAATGGTCGACTGCCCGCAGGGGTGATCGTACACTAGGTTGGTGTATAATATCCAACTGTTCCGCCAAAAAGTCCGCCCAAAATGATAAAGATCCCGGATCTCGGGGTGTGATTTTGTT
>JACKQE010000028.1 GCA_024233005.1 Akkermansiaceae bacterium
GGTCGAAATCCGCCACAACAGCGGCCCGATTCGTCCGGGCGCCGGCAGTGCCATTTTCATGCACATCCGCCGTGGAGCCAACCGGCCGTCAGCCGGATGCACGACCATGGAGGAAGACAATCTGGTGCAAGTGATCCGCTGGTTGCGGACTGCCATGAATCCTCATTACGTCCTCCTGCCGCGGAAAGAATACGAACGCTTCCAAACCTCCTGGGGCCTTCCGGATTTTCCCTGAGCGAACACCGCCACAGCAAGCCCCTCTCAATCGGGGCATCAATAACTTCATACAATATATGTCATGTAAAATTGATGCTACCAAATAAGGCTGAACGGGTTTTCTCTGGGATTTTGGCTCGCGAGCCTCCTCGGTCCCCTCTGGACGGTCCGTGATTCAGCGCCACTCTCAATGTCCGCTCTCAACGGCATCTGCCTGTCCGGAAGTGCTCCCGGAGGGTGTCACGATCAGGTTTTCGAATCGGTTCGCGACTTTCTGGCATCCGTGCTGCCCGCCCATCCCAGCTTTTGGCGCAGGACCCCAAAAAAAGACGCCTCGGAACGGAAGATCAATGGCACCACCACGGGCGCGCGCCGGATCTCAATGCGGAAGGTATCGTCAATTTCAGCGATCTGTTCCCCATCCACCGCGATCAGAGCAGGATCGCGCAAATCTTTCGGAAGGATCTGCACCAGACTGCTGTCGCTGACCACAATGGCGCGGTCCGACAAGGCATGGGGACAAATCGGTGTGATCGCAAACACCGGCGCCATCGGCTCGATGATGGGTCCCCCGGCCGACAACGAATAGGCGGTGGATCCGGTCGGCGTGGCCACGATCAATCCGTCTCCGGCATAATGATTCACGAACCGACCACCGACGCAGACTTCCAGGCTGACCATTCGGCAGCCGGCGCCCCGGGTCACCGCCACCTCATTGAGGGCGTAAAAGGTTTTCAGTCGACGGTTTTTCACTCCGACCCGGATTTCGATGACCGCCCGGTGACTGATCTGAAAATTGCCCTCGACGATGAAATTGACCGCTTCCTGGGCTTCGTCGGCGGTCGCGCAGGACAGAAAACCCAAGGTGCCGCTGTTGATCGCCGCCACCGCGCAGCGCAATTCCGGCTGAGCCGAGAGGGCTTCCCCCATCACTCTCAGCATGGTGCCATCCCCACCGAGCACCGCCAGCACCTGGGCCCATCCGGTCAGTTTGGAGAGCGGCAGAACGCCATCGATGAGAGACGACGGCAGCACATCCGAGAAATGCCGGGCCGTGTTGTCATCAAGACGGACCGCCAATCCGGCCGCATGAAAACTGCGGATGAGCGTTTGGATCAGGTCGCGGTTCCCCGATTTTTCCGGATTGGCTATGATGCCGATGCGCTGGGGTTTCCGAGCCATGCGAGGAATTCCTGATTGCCGTCGGCGCCACTTATAGGCGAAGCGACGACCCCGCGCCACTCCTTTGCGAGATCTTCCGTCACATGACGACGAATCTTTTCCACGGCGGCTTCCCGCAGACCGGGCTCCCGGACCACGCCCCCCTTGCCGACCAGTTCCCGGGTCAGTTCGAATTGCGGTTTGATCAGGCAAACCACGGATCCCTCCGGCTTGAGCACCGAGAACGCCGGGCCGAGGATCAGCGTCAGGGAAATGAACGACACATCGATCACAATCAGGTCGACTTTCTCCGGCAGATCATCCGGGCCAAGATACCGCGCATTGAACTGCTCCCGGGCCACGACGCGCGGATCGCTGCGGATTTTCCAGGCCAGCTGGTTGGTCCCCACATCCAACGTATAGGCTTTGGAGGCTCCCCGTTGCAGCAGACAGTCGGTGAATCCTCCCGTCGAGGCCCCGATGTCGAGCACCGTCCACTCCTTCGGATCGATCGTGAATTCGTCGAGCGCTTTTTCTAATTTTAGACCACCCCTCCCGACATATTTGGGCAGTTCCTTGACCTCGATCACCACATCGATCGGAACCTGCAGGCCCGGTTTGGGATTGGCCACTCCGTGGACTCTGACCTCTCCGGCCAGAATCAACCGGCGGGCCATTTCCCGGCTCTCGCAAAGGCTCCGCGACACCAGCAGTTGATCCAGCCGTGCCTTCATCAGGAGGCCATCGGAGCCAGATTGATGCGATCGATCAATTCCCGGAGCCTTCCATTTTTTCCCCGGTGCATTCGGAACACGAGACGCTGAAACCCCTTCAGGTGTATTTCATTTTCCTCCTCCGGCAACGCCCGGGAGAGCCGGAAGCGGGATCCGCGCTGCAGGAGGTCACAGAAATCCCGATCCAACTCCTCCACAAAGGCTTCCGTCAGGGGCGATTTCAGGCGGATCACCAAATCCTGCCCGACAAACCGGTAGGAGTGGAACAAGCGGTAAAACCGGCAGACTTCCTCGACCGCTTCGTCGACGGATTGGCAAAGGCGAAAGAGCTTCAGATCATCCTCGGAAATCAACTGGCGTCTCAGGAGATGGTCACGAATGAACTGCAGGAAGCTTTTCCAGTAGGTACCGCCCGGGGCCTCCAGCATGACGATGGGAAAGACCTGCGCCTTCCCGGTCTGCATCAGGGTGAGCACCTCGAAGCCCTCGTCCATCGTCCCGAACCCCCCGGGAAAGAGGGCCACCGCGTCGGATTCCTTTACAAACGCCAGCTTGCGGGTGAAGAAATAATTGAATGTCACCAGTTTGTCATCGCCGGCAATGGTGTCGTTGGCGCTCTGCTCGAACGGCAGTTTGATGTTCAGGCCGAAACTCGCCTCCCGTCCTGCTCCTTTTTGGGCGGCGCCCATGATCCCGTCACCCGCGCCGGTGATGGTCATGAAGCCGGCTTCCTCCATCCGTTGGGCGAATTCTTGAGCCGCCAAATATTCCGGCTGCCCCCCCTGCGTTCGGGCGGAGCCAAAGATGGCGATTTTCGGCCTGTGCGTGTAGTGCCGGAACATTTTGCTCGAGGCCCGCATTTCCCGCAGGGCCCGGGAAAAGAGCTTCAGGTCGGCGATTCCGAGATCCTCCCGGCCCAGCTTCAGGACGGTGATGATCATTTCGACCAGGTAGGGCTCGTATTGGCCACAGTCCCAATCCACCACGAGACGAACCACCGCCTCGTCCATCACGGGATCTCCGGTGGTGCCTTGCCGGGCCGGGAGACAAAAGATGCCGCCCCCTGTGAAATCCCGCTCCTCTGGCTTTTCCTGGGCGGGCCTGACCTGCTTGACCCGGAGGGCCGGTCCCGGGACCTTCTCCGATTTGCGACGCCGGGTTGCTTTCTTTGATGTGGACATTATTATGGCGTTCCTACCAGTTGTTTTTTTAACCTTGCCGAGAATGCCCCAATTTACGCTGTTCGCGCTCCGGAACCATTGATTTCCTGAGCCGCGCCACTCTTTCTCCTGTTCCGGAGACAGTTCCGCCCCGGCATTTCGCGCCCTCCCCCCGAATACAGACTTCCCTTACAGCCATGTCAATCCGAACCGACGATTTGCGCATCACCAGCATCCATCAACTCATCGCCCCCGTCATCCTCATCGAGAGCCTGCCGGTGTCGGACGGGGCCGCCGACGTCGTGGCCAATGCCCGGAGGGATGCGGAAGCCATCCTGCACGGTCAGGATGACCGTCTTCTCGTGGTCGTGGGCCCCTGCTCCATTCATGACCCCGCCGCCGCCCTGGAATACGGGGCCAAGTTGAAGGCCGAAGCCGACCGCCTCCGGGAGGATCTCCATATCATCATGCGGGTCTATTTCGAAAAACCCCGCACCACGGTGGGCTGGAAGGGCCTCATCAATGATCCGGGGATGAACGAGACCTACGACATCAATCAGGGGCTCCGGATCGCCCGCAAACTCCTCCTCGATCTTGCCAACCTCGGGATTCCGGCCGGGACGGAGTTTCTCGACACCATTTCCCCCCAGTATGTCACCGACCTCGTCTCCTGGGGCGCCATCGGAGCGCGAACCACGGAAAGCCAGATTCACCGGGAACTGGCCTCCGGTCTCAGCGTGCCGGTGGGTTTCAAAAACGGCACCGGCGGCAGCATCCAGATCGCGATCGACGCCATCAAGGCGGCTCGCCAACCCCACCATTTTCTCTCCGTGACCAAGTCCGGGGACACCGCCATTGTGGCCACCAAGGGTAATGATTGTTGCCACCTCATTCTCCGCGGCTCCACCCAAGGCCCCAATTTCAGCCCCGACGACATCAGCGCGGTCAAATCCCGGCTCCTTTCTTCCGGCTTGGAGCCTTACCTGATGGTGGACTGCAGCCATGGCAACAGCCAGAAGGATCACCGGAACCAACCGCTCGTCGCGAAAGCGCTCGGGCAGCAGGTCGCGGGCGGGGAAACGGCCATCTGCTCCGTCATGATCGAAAGCCATCTCCAAGAAGGCAACCAGGCCCTCAAGGATCCGGCGTCCCTGGAATACGGCAAAAGCATCACCGATGCCTGTGTCGATTGGAATACCACCGTCGACATGCTGGACGATCTCGCCAAGTCGGTCCGCGCCCGTCGCAAGACCTACCTCGCGTGAGGCGTCTCAGCGCCGGCTCAGGCCGCGGAACATCCGAATGCCCAACCCCAGGAAGATCAGGTTGGGCAGCCAGGCCAGGAGATAGGGATAGAGATTCGATTCCTCCCGCATCATTTCGATCAGCACCATCAGGGCGAAGTAGACAATGCCGATGCCCAGGCTGATGGCGAATCCGACCGAGGTTTCACGCCGCTGCGCGGTGATGCCGAGAGGAATGCCGATCAAGCCCAGGGTGACGCAGGCGAGGGAAAAGGCCAGGCGCATGCTGATCTCGGTTTTGATCGAGGTCCGGTCTTCCCGCCGCAGGGACTTGTTGTTTTGATTGGACATCAGTTCCTTCCAGGAGAGAGCCTCGGGCTTCATTTTCTGGGGTCTCAGGATCGAGAACGGCATGGAGAACGGCATCTTTTCCATGAACAGCGGCTGCACGACGTGGAATTCGCCCGACTCCTCGGCCCGCACCTCGATGCCCGCCTTCTCCAGCTCAAATTCCAGGACCGGCGATCCGCCCTCGTCCAACTCTGATTTCACGGTCCCCCCCTGCGAGCACAAAAACCGCAGCGGGACCCAGCGCTTGTCGAACTCGATCCCAATGAAGGTGTTCATCCGGCCCTCCCCCCGCTTCGCGTAGACCTTGTAGCCCGCGATTTCACTCATCACCGCCCGGTCCGGGAACAGCGCGATCGGATCCTTCTCCGCGAGCTCGGCGATCATGTCCGGGAGCAGGGTCTCCATGCTTTTCTTGGCCTCCGGCGCCATCTTCATGTTGATCCAGAAGGTCGTCGCGGTCAGGAGGACCGCCAGCAGCCAGACCGGCAGGCAGATCCGGCCCATGCTCATTCCGGACATCCGCAAGGCGATGAATTCGTTGTCCGCCGAGAGCCGCCCGAAGACCAGCAGGATGGCGATCAGAAAGCCCCAGGGGATGATCAGCCGCAGGGACATCGGGAGAATCGCGGCGATGAATTTCCAGATGATACCCAAATCGAGATCCGGGCGGGCGACCAGCTGATCGAGCAATTCCCGCAGCACCCCGCCCACCACAAAGAGCACACTCAGCACCGTGACCGCGAGGAATGCCGACATCAGCACCTGTCCTCCCACGTATCGATCGATGATTTTCATGCGGCTTGGGGCCTCTTTCGAGGACGCCCGACAATTCTTTAAGGTTGGCTGAATAAAGGGCAGCCCCGGGCATTCCGCAATCCCGTTTTATAGGGGAGAATCCAACGCCTCCGATTCAACGGACCCACCTTCCCTGTCCGGATCTCACTCCCCGATCGTCCGCCCGGCTTCGGCTCTTCTTGACGTCCCCGCTCCTTTCGTCGAACATGAGCGTTCATAGGACAGGGGCGCGTACCACCCGCAGGGGCCACGCTGAGACTCCGCCCCGGCGGAGAACCCTACGAACCTGATGCGGCTCGTACCGCCGAAGGGAGTCTGACATGCCGAACCACCAGCCGCGACCACCTTTCTCCGCCCCGGGACACCCCGCGGGCAGGGCGCGCCCTCTTTCCGGCCCGGATTGTTTCTCCCGGGCCTTTTGCTGCCCCCACCCTTTCCGTTTCCTTCCCTACCCACGCCCATGATCAGTCCCCACGAACCTTTCGCCGCCGCCATTGCGAGCCCCGCCACCGATGCCTCCACCGCTCCCCTGCCCCGCAGTCGCCGGGTCTATGTCGAGGGCACGATCCATCCCGACGTGAGGGTCCCGATGCGGGAAATCACCCTCTCCCCCACCAAGGATTTCAACGGCCGGGTGATCGAGAACGACCCCGTCCGCGTCTACGACACCTCCGGCCCCTGGGGCGATCCGGCTTATAAAGGCACCGTCGAGGAAGGCCTGCCCGGCCTGCGCAAGCAGTGGATCCTCGCCCGCAACGACGTCGAAGCCTACGAAGGCCGCGCCATCGAGCCCCGCGACAACGGCTACCTCACCGCCAACCACGCCGAATACGCCGCCGCGAAGCGCGAAGGCATCCTCAGCCCGCTGAAGGCCCCCATCAATGCCCAGCGCCAGCCCTTGAAGGCGAAGCCCGGCAAAGTCGTCACCCAGCTCGCCTACGCGAAGGCCGGCATCATCACGCCCGAGATGGAATTCATCGCCATCCGCGAAAACATGCGCCGAGCCCAGATCGCCGACCTCAAAGACGACATCGTCCGCAACGACCTCGACAAACAACACGCTGGTTCCGCAACACTCCAGCACTCCACCACTCCATCGATCTTCGCCCGCTTCCCCCAGCGCATCCCCAAAGAAATCACGCCGGAATTTGTGCGTTCGGAGGTCGCCGCCGGCCGCGCCATCATCCCCGCGAACATCAATCACCCGGAGCTCGAGCCGATGATCATCGGCCGCAACTTCCTCGTCAAAATCAACGCCAACATCGGCAACAGCGCCGTCGCCTCCAGCATCGAGGAAGAGGTCGAAAAGATGCGCTGGGCCACCAAGTGGGGCGCGGACACCGTCATGGACCTCTCCACCGGCAAGAACATCCACGCCACCCGTGAATGGATCCTGCGGAACTCGCCCGTGCCCATCGGCACCGTGCCCATCTATCAGGCGCTCGAAAAAGTGAACGGCAAGGCCGAGGACCTCACCTGGGAGCTGTTTAGAGATACCCTCATCGAGCAGGCCGAGCAGGGCGTCGATTACTTCACCATCCACGCCGGCGTCCTGCTGCGCTTCGTCCCCATGACCGCCTCCCGCATGACCGGCATCGTCAGCCGCGGCGGCAGCATCATGGCCAAGTGGTGCCTCGCCCATCACCAGGAAAACTTCCTCTACACCCACTGGGACGACATCTGCGACATCATGGCCGCCTACGACGTCTCCTTCTCCATCGGCGATGGTCTGCGACCAGGTTCTATCGCCGACGCCAATGACAAAGCCCAGTTCGGCGAGCTCGAGGTGCAGGGCGAGCTCACCAAACGCGCCTGGGCCAAAGGCGTCCAGGTCATGAACGAAGGCCCCGGCCACGTCCCCATGCACATGATCGAGGAAAACATGGCCAAGCAGCTCGAATGGTGCCACGAGGCGCCCTTCTACACCCTCGGGCCCCTCACCACCGACATCGCCCCCGGTTACGACCACATCACCAGTGGCATCGGCGCCGCCATGATCGGCTGGTATGGCTGCGCCATGCTCTGCTACGTCACCCCCAAGGAACACCTCGGCCTCCCCAACAAGGAAGACGTCAAAGCCGGCGTCATCACCTACAAACTCGCCGCCCACGCCGCCGACCTCGCCAAAGGCCACCCCGGCGCTCAATACCGCGACAACGCCCTCTCCAAAGCCCGCTTCGAGTTCCGCTGGGAAGACCAGTTCAATCTCAGCCTCGACCCCGTCACCGCCCGCGAATACCACGACGAAACGCTGCCGCAGGACGGAGCCAAATCCGCCCACTTCTGCTCCATGTGCGGCCCCCACTTCTGCTCCATGAAGATCACCGAAGACGTGCGGAAGTATGCCGCCGAGCAAGCCATTTCGGAGGAAGAAGCGCTTCAGCGCGGGATGGCTGAAAAGTCGAAGGAGTTTGTGGAAGCTGGAGCGGAGGTTTACGCGAAGGCATAAACCAACAGACAAGATATGCGAAGTCCCTGCGGTAAGACGATCATCCCACAATGAGTGACACTAATACACTGCCTAAACTCGAACTCCCCAAGCGGTGGGAGTTGCTAAAGCAAAGAGCTGACGCCGCAGGAGTCGACCCCGTGGAAGTGGTCGAGAGGGTTGATGAAGCGGCAGACCGCATCGACCGGCTGCTGCAGCGGGTTCGGACTGGGGGTGGGGGCCTATTTGAAGTTGTATTTGGTCTCTCAGGATCCGGAAAGACAACATTTCTCAAAACACTGCCGAAGTTTTTCAATGACATTCATGTAGCCTCATTTCCAAAGGAGCGATTACTTACCGAATTGCCAAAGTTTGTTCGAGATGAACACACGTCGGCAGGAAAAAACGCCCGTGTCGTTTTGATTGAGAGACGCGACAACCCAAGCGCAGCAGATCTCGCACAAGTGGACGAGATGTTTGCCGAGCTTCTCGAGACTTTTCGAGTTCCAGAAGGCAGTGCGTTAGTTCTCTGGCCCATAACCCGTGAATCTACCGCAAGTGAGATAGCGAAAAAGGCATGGGAGACGGGCCGTGACTCGGTTGCAGATCACGCCTCTAAAGGCATTTTCAGATTTAGTGGTCTACCAAAAGATCGATATTTTGAAATCGCCGATTCAACCTCCCGGAGCTTGGCAGGAGACCCATTGGATGCGTTTGGCGTTACCAAAGACGTGGCCAGGGAGTTTTTAGCTGGATGCGAGACCATCTCCGATTTTTTCGCTCATGTTGATCAACGCGCTGACGAGACTCGGGATAGTGCATGGTCTATCTTAAAAGAGCGCGTTCGCGCGAGGCTGTGGGTAGTATTGCCCGGCGACATTCTCGCCTCAGTCGATGGAACAGTTAAGGCTTTAACAGCCGGAATTCGAAATCGTATCGATCTTGATCTTATTGGCGAATTTATAGACCAGCCCGGAAACAACGCTATTTATGTTGCTGAATGGCGCAAAAGGAGAACAGCGATCGCCCACCTGCTCAGAACGATTGATGTTCGACTGTTCCCGCTCGCGCCGAATGTTGCATTACACGCGGTCCGGGCATTCGGTGACGCGACTTTGAAAGATTTATTGAGGCAGAAGTCGACAAATTTGGATCAGGCTAAAAACGCAATGAAGGCAAGCCGCCTCTATAAAGCCATCTTGACAGAGATTGGTGTTCCAACAGAACCCTTTGCAGGATCTCGCGATTTAGGTGACGAAACTTCCCAAGAGTATCGCCGAATTCAAAAAGCTGCGGCAAAAAGTGATACTCTCCTCAATAAGGCGCTGGGAAAACTTATTGAAGCGTGTCTGGCAGATGACGCTCCCAATGCCAAGATGATCGCAGAAAAGCGTTCACTTCCAAATATCGAACTCCAGCCAGATATCCGGATCGAGATCGGTCCCAAAGATTTCATCTGCATTGAACCGACTTGGAGAACTACAGGCGCGTCTGTTGATGAACAGACGGAAGGGCAAAACACCCTCACTGAGGCACACATCAAGAAATACGTTTTGGATAAGGCCGACCAATTCATCAAGGCGCTTAAACTCTGAGACAGCGTAACGAAGAGGGGGCAGGACCAGACGAACACCTTTCCTAACATTTCGTTTGTCGCTAGCCGCACACATCTCGTGATGAGCCGACAAATGCCCACGAGAGCCGCGTTTCATCTCACCCCATGAACCTCCGCTTCCTCACGCTCGCCTGCCTTGTCGCCGCCACCACCTTCGCCGCCGATGCGCCGAAGCTGCCCGCCATTCCCGCGGACCCGATCGCGAAGAAGAAGGAACTGCTCTTCTCCGATGACTTCGAGCGCGCCGAGCTGGGCAAGGACAAGGGCTGGGCCATCGTGGTGCCGACGTATTCCCTCGAGAACGGCACGTTGAAGGGCATGCAGATGCGCTTCGATGCCCCGGCGAAGGAGGGCAAGCCCGCGGTGAAAGGGCATCAGGCCGTCATCGGCAACGACATCCCGACCAAGGACAGCGTGATCGAGTTCCGCTTCAAGCTCGGCGGCGCGCAGTCCGTCACGGCGGAGTTTGACGACCGGAAGTTCAACGGCTCGCACTACGGGCACCTCTGCATGGCGCGCATTGCCGCCGACAAGATCATCCTCGTGGACCAGAAAGGCCTCGCTGTCGCCCGCCCCGAAGGCGCCACCGGCGAGCCCCCCACGCCGAAAGGCCGCAAGAATATGTCCTTCCCGCTCAGCCTCGATCCCCAGACCTGGCACACCTTCCGGCTCGAAACCGTGGGCGACACGATGCGCGCCACCCTCGACGGCCAGCCCGTCGCCTTCCTGCAATCCCCCGGCATCGCCCACCCGACCAAGTCCAAAGTCGAATTCGGCTGCATGGGCCAGGGCGGCTGCTTCGACGATCTGAAGATCTGGAGTGCTGAACCCGCAAGGTAACATCCCGCAGTTCGGCGATTTGCCCGGCTCGTCCAGTTCCGCTCCCGGCTCGTCTAGTTCTGGCATTGGAACGGAACTTTCCGGCATCGCGTTGCGGAGGTTTCGGCCGTCAATTTCCAGGAGGCGGGCATCTCCGCGGCATCCTCTTCATTCACCCCGTCATCATCGAAATTCAGAAGTTCGTCCGACATAGGCTTTCTTGAATCAAGAAATCGCCTGCCATGTCTCGCAAAAAATACGGTCTGCGCAAAAAAGGCTCCACCAAGGCCTGCGGAGTCAGGGTGCGAGCCGTGGGCCAGCAGGCTTCGCAGCCGCGTTCCTCCACTTCCCTGATGGCTCCTTCTTCTGACCGCCACCACCTATTCAAAGCCGCCTGAAGCGGAAGCGCTGTCAGCCAATTCATTACGCACCATGCTTTCACAGGCATGGAGAAGCCTGTGCTACACCTGTGATTGGAAGGAAAATACGGGCACCCATTTTCATGTTAGTCCAACTAAAATAAATATTTGACGCCAAACTTTTTCATGTTATCTCAATTAACATGAAAAAGAAAACCCGCGTAAAGCCCCCTCGCGACTACCAGCAAACCGCCCGTGCCGAAGCGGCGGAGGCCAGCACCCAGCGCATCATTGAGGCCTTTCTGAAGCGCGCTGAAACGGAGTGGTTCGACAAGATCAAGCTGGTTGACATTGCGAGCGATGCGGGTGTGACAGTGCAGACCGTGGTGCGCAAGTTTGGCAGCAAGATGGGTCTCCTGGAAGTGGCGCACAAACACATGGGCGAGTCCGTCGCCGTGCGCCGACTTGTGGTCCCTGGCGATCTGAACAGTGCCGTTGATGCCCTGACGCGAGACTATGAAGATGTGGGTCCGCTGGTCCTGCGACTGCTGGATCAGGAGCAGATGCATCCGAGCCTCAAGCCCACGCTGGATGTGGGTCGCCAGGGACATCGCGACTGGCTGAAAGAGACTTTTGCTGAACGACTGAAGGCGCTGACGCCCGCACGACGTCAGGCCACGCTCGATGCTCTCGTCGTCGCCGCGGACATTTACGTCTGGAAGCTGATCCGCCTCGACATGGGGCGGTCCATCCCTGCCTACAAGCAGATCGTCCGCCAAATGATTCTCGCGGCACTCGAGCCGTGCTAAACCCCAACCACTCAAACTTACCTCATCCTCCATCCAATCCATGAGCACCAAGCCCAAAAACATCTTGTTCACCACCTGGGAAGGCGGCGGCAATCTGCCCCCCGCCATGACCGTCGCCCGCAAATTGCGCGAACGCGGTCACCGCGTCCGCCTATTGAGCGACGAGGCCTGCCGCGAAGACGCAGCAGCGGCAGGAATCTCCTTTCACGCCTGGCAGACCGCGCCGAACCGAGCTGACAAGACGCCGGCGAGCTGTCCGTTGCGCGACTGGGAAGCCGCCAGTCCCCAGGAGGGCATCGGCCTCGCGTTGGAAAAGATCCTGTTTGGTCCATCGCTCGATTACGCTCGCGACCTCGCCAGCGTGCTGGATCAAGAGCCAGCGGATCTGGTGGTGACCAGCGACATGCTGCTTGGCGTCCTCGCCGCGTGCGAGAGCCGCGATCAACCTGTGGCCATCCTCTCTGCAAATTTGTGCCTGTATCCTATCGAGGGAATGCCGACCTTCGGTCCTGGACTGCCGCCCCCACGCACGGCCGAAGAAGAGGCGCTCCACGCACAGATTCGCACGGGCACGCTCGCGATGCTGGATGCCCATCTTGGTGCTCTGAATGACGCTCGTCTCGCGCTTGGACTCATGCCGATCGGAACCGTGCTGGAGCAACTGAAGGTCGCGACACGCTTTTTCATTGCTTCGAGCCAGGCGTTCGATTTTCCCGCCGCTGAACGCCCCAAACTGATCCGTTACATCGGTCCGCAACTCGATGAGCCCGCTTGGGCAAAGCCCTGGCGCTCGCCATGGCCGGACAATGATCTGCGTCCGCTCATCGCGGTCGGCTTCAGCACGACCTATCAGGCGCACGAAGGCGTGCTGCAAAAAGTGATCGATGCCGCAGCGGAGCTTCCCGTGCGGGTGCTTGTGACGCTTGGTCAGGTAAAGCCAGAGACCGTCCGTCCGGCAGAAAACACCGTGCTCGTTTTGAGCGCGCCCCACAATGCCGTGATGCAGCAGGCGGCGGTGGTCGTCACCCATGGTGGTCACGGCACGGTGATGCGAGCCTTGATCCATCATCGCCCGATGCTGGTCATTCCGCACGGTCGTGATCAAGATGAAAATGCCGTGTGCGTCGTCGAACACGGTGCGGGCCTGCGCATGACCGCCAGCAGCACCATCGAGGAAATCCGCACTGCCTTGACCCGATTGCTTCAGGAGCCCCCATTCACCGAAGGCGCCCGTCGTCTCGGCACGGCCATCGCTGAGGAATCGAACCGTACCGACGTGATTGCCGAGCTTGAAGCACTGGCGGAGCAGCCTGCAAGCTGCGGTTGTTAACTTGTCCAATGCAGCGCTCATCCCTTCCATCCCTCGCTATGACTGCATTACGATCCACAAAGCCTCATTCGAATCGGCTGTTTTACTCGGCGGCATCCCTCACGCTGCTGGTGCTGACTTTCATCGGCTTCCGCATGTTTTACCAAAACATGGAGGCATTCCCTGGACGCCCGTTAACACCGCCCATCCGCACGCTGGTCATCGTGCATGGAGCATTGATGACGGCCTGGATGCTGCTGTCCGTGGTGCAACCGCTGCTGGTTGCCTCGGGACGCAAACGCCTGCACATGACGCTCGGCTTGTTCGGAACGGCACTGGCCGTGGCCATCGTCGTGGCCAGTTATCTCGTCGCGGTGAACGCCGCACGGGTGAATCCACCCGACCTGAAGGTATTTGGTCTCACGCCCAAGGAGTTTCTCACGGTTCCCTTGAGTAGTATCGTCGCCTTCGGGGCCTTCGTGCTGGTCGGCATCAGATATCGCCGACGTCCGGAGGTGCATCGTCCGATGATGTTGATGGCGTCGATCGCGATTGTTTCAGCAGCGCTGGGGCGCATGCCCGCAATCAACGACTGGTACGCGGGAACGTGGCTGGAAGAGTGGTTCAGCGCATTCCTCACCACACTCCTGCTGGGGGCGATCCTGTTCGGCATCAAATGCACGCTAGAACGCCGCATCGACCGCTGGTTTGCCGCCGCGCTTAGCGCTCTCGCCGTGG
>JACKQE010000029.1 GCA_024233005.1 Akkermansiaceae bacterium
GGTAGTCGTGTTCGTGAAGGTATCGCACCAGCGTGCTGTAGGCGATGGGCAGATTCTTCTCGTTCTTGAGCCAGCCCACCAGTTTCGTGGCCGTCCAGTGGCTTTGGCCAGCTAACGCGGGGGCCTCGATCAAAGGCAGGATCCCCTCGGCAACCAACTCTTTGGAAACGGATCGGGGCCTCCCCGTTGTGGGCCGATCGGTCAACGCGTCGATGCCTGCCTCATGGAAGCGTGAAATCCAGAGCTGGAGGCACCGTTCGGTGACTCGTGAATGCTTGCGGGTCAGTTCGAAGTCAGCCCCGCAGAGCATGAGATGGATCGCGCGCAACCGTCTAGAAGCCTTCTCATCGGGAGAGCAATCACTGGCGACTTCCAGCTCCGCCAGTGAGCAGTTTTCCGGTTCAAGAAGTTGTTGTTGCCTTCCGATTCCGAAGCCCAAGCCACTGTAAAAACAGTACAAGTGGAAAAATCACTTTTCGCGAAAATACGTTTGAGAATCGGTCTAATGCAGTGCCATTCGGGACAGTCCATCTGCGTACGCCATGCGTTTAGTCCGCCAGCACGGATCCAGATTTCGAAAATTAGGGTAGCATTTCAATAAGTTAATCTAATAGGACGCAGGGTGGTGAGGGCTATTTTTTTGGTTTTTTGGCTAGGCGAAACCGATTCCCACTGTCAAAGTGGCCGAATAATAATGGTTCATATGAGAGAGAAAACTCGATTGCTTTGGATCCTGCTGGGCTTGGCTGTTCCGGGGATGTCCTCAGGCCAAACCGTGGTGAATCAGATCGGTCCCTGGAAGCTCGGCATGACCCGGGCCGAGGTGGAGAAGTTCGACGACTTTGGCCCCTATATTTTTGATGCGGCGCGCGACATGATCACCACGAAGAATGCGGTTTTCAATGAGCGAAAGATCCCTGTCTCCTTTGAGATGAAAAACGAAGCGCTCTTTTGCATCCAAATGGGCGTTTATGAAGGGGACTCATTGAGCACGGCGCGGACGGAGATGGTGACGGCCATCGACGCCATGCGATCTGGACTGGGGTTACCGGTTCTCACCCAGGCGGACGTCAACACTCTCTTCGCGGGTATTGAGCGGAAAGTGAACAGTGGCTTCAACATCCTGGCCGCATACCAGGTGCCTGGCATCCTGGGGGTAGGCTCGATGATCTTCAAGCAGTCCACGGGCACTTTTTATGTGACTCTTTGGTCGCAGATCAACTCTGAGACGGCCTTCCCTGAAAAATCTTTGATCCTGCCCTTGCGGGTGCCTCCCTTCACTTCCGTCGCGCGGGCCACGATTGACAATGCAATGCCCGCGGCGACGACGGGAGCTCCTGCGCCCACGCCCAGCGACGGGCTGTCTGGCTTGGTGACGGTGCCGAGCGCTTCCAGTGGCAAACTCAAGGCCAGCATGGCAAAGGTCAACGCATTGCTGGTGAGGCCACTGTCCGCCGGCGGCAACGCTGCGCAGGCCATGAAACTCACCGCCACGGCGGTGCCTGCCTCGGGGAATCTCACGGTCGGATTCAACCAGCCGGTGGGTCCAGACATGAGACGCGCCTTGGGTGAAGTGGTGCGGGGCATCCAGGTGAAATACCAAGAACTCCCAGCCTCCGGTGTGCAGCTCGGCTTTGCAGATAAATGGGGCGGAAAGGACGGTCCCTCGGCCTCGGTGGCGTGTGGCTTGCTCATGGAGTCGCTCATCCAAGGCTTCCCCATCGCGGAGACCCTGGCGGTGACCGGTGACATGAACGCGGATCTTACCGTGCAGCCGGTGGGCGGCGTGCCCGACAAAATCCGCGGCGCCATGGCTGCGGGTTGCACCCTCATTGGTGTGCCGGCGGAGAATGCGGAAGATTTGAACGACTTGGTGGTGGAGGAAGGCATTGGCCGCTTCCTTCAGGCTCAGGTGTTTACTCTCAAAACGCTGGACGATGCCCTTGTGCTGGCAAACGAGAGCAGTCGCACCGAGGCGGTGAAACTGGCGCTGGCGGATTTCCAGCAGCTTCAGTCCGACATTAAGCAGGGAGGGGGCGCCTATTTCGTCAAGCCGGAAACCCAGCAGCGCATTCTCAAAATCGGTCAGGCCATGCCGAACCACTACTCGGCCAAAATGCTCCTCTACTCGGCCCAGCGTCGGCTCCCCACCCGCTATTCTCTGGTGGGCTCACTCATCCGTATTGATGAGGCGATGGCCCCCTTCAGCACCGCCGTGAATGAAATGAAAGCCAGCGGTTCCCCGCAGAAATACCTTTTCTCTCGAAACAATCTCATGTCTCAGGCGGGTAGTAAACTCTCGGCCCTGCGCGGCAAGTCCGATGAGCGGATGACGAAGTTCATCAGCGCCCAGGTTTCGCTGGTGACAGCCTTTCAGCGAGCCGTGGGAGCCAGTGACCGCGCTTCTTTCGAAGTGCGCCTGCAGGAGCTTTTCGAAGCAGAGAAGCGTACCCAGCGCGAGGCCAATCTTTTCAAAGAAGACAAAGCCATTCAGGACGAAATCATGCGCCGCGGTGGTGGTGGTGGTGGTGGCAATGACCAAGAAGACGAGGACCCCTGACCAGCCCGCATCGCTGGTGTCAACTCCAAGCCAAAGGCCGAAAGGCCCCAGTGCCAGTGGAGTGAATTGCCCCCTCTCACCCGACTCTCAGGAGGGGGCGATCGGGACGCCTTATTTTGGTCGGATAGGAATCCTCTCGCCGCTTGGCGTCAGATTGCGAACCTCAATCGGGATGCCCCGGATGAAGCGTGGCACGACGGGCCATTCGGTGGTGAGGAAGTAAGCATAGGTGCCCTTGGGAAATTCCGAAGTCATCCAGAAACAGCCATTGTGGAATGCGGATTGCCGTTGTTCGGAAAATGCCCCACGAGATGCCCGGAAATACCGTTGGATTCCATCATCCGGAGTTCGCCATTCGGCTCGGTCTTCTCCCGGTTCGGTTTCGCGGGATTCTGATCATCCGGCACCAGCGTCAGTGGCCGGGCCTGGTTGACCGTGTGCTTGTGCATCCGCAGTGGCCCTTGAGCGATGACGGCGGTGACCGTCGCGGTAAAAAGCAGGGTAAGATTGAGTCCAATGGTAGGCGTGCCGGAGAAGTAACCCCGCATCTGCGGATTGGGTTTGCGGGCGAGAGACGTGCGAACTGTTGGCCGCCATGGATGCCGCAAGAGGTTGTTTATCAACTTACTAAGATAACAGGGTGATGCCTTTGGGCCCGGAATGGCCGGCCAACAGCCTGTCTCCCCGGTGGAAAAACAGCGCGGAGGAAGGGGAAGGGGACGTTCAGGGGGCAACCCGCAATTGGTCAATCGGGATGACGGCGAGTTCCGCGCTGTTGTTGTTCCAGAGTTCCCGGCCCGTGCCTACGCGGCCCAAGCCGCCACCGCTGTTCGAGTAGCCAACGTAGAGCTTTCCTTCATGCTCGATCGCATACGGGTAGGAGAGAGCCGCTTTCGGATGGGACTCCCCGGGGCCTCCGGGAAACTCGGCGTGGCGGATGACGAACACTTTGCTGAACAAGGTCTCTCCCGGTCTGCTCACGGCGATGGTCAACGGCGAGCGCCGCTTGCCACTGTCCGCCGTGGTGGTGCCGACGAGGTAGCGCTGGCCGGTGCTCAGGGTGCCGGCGATGGGCTTGCTGGTGGTCATCGGCAGGTTGCCCGGTCGCATCTCGCTCCAAGTGCGGCCGTAGTCCTCGCTGGTGGCGGTGAGCGCCTCGGCTTTGTCACCGTAACGCGAGAAGCTCGTGACCCGCTTGCCTTTCACGATGACGGTGGATTCGCCCCACATCTTCTTGAGGTCCTTGGCCTGCGGGATGGGCACCACCTCCCACCGGGTGAAATCTTCGCCATGGCTGATGGCGACGACGGCCGGATCGCCTTCGCCGACCTTGAGCCCGGCCATGATCCAATTGCCGTCGTCCATTTTCTGAGGTTCCTGCATGGGCCAGTAGCCGCCTTCGATCACAGTGCCTTTCGGCCGCCACTGCCGGCTGGTCTCATCAAGGACATAAGCCCGGGTGTGAACGCCGGTCATCGTGCCGGTGTAGGCTCCGTGAAAAGCCCAGAGCGTCCCTTGGTGGGAGAGGAAGGCCCCGTGACTCACGCCGACCGGACCGTCGCCCGCATCCATCGTGCGCACCGCGCTCCAGGTCATGCCCTCGTCTTCACTCATACAAAAACGCGCCTCTTCCGTGTCGGTGTTCTCGCCGCCCTGGTTGTGGCCGAAGGAGGCGTAGAGCCGCCCCTTGTGAAAGCAAAGCGCCACGCCGTGCAGGAAACGGTAGCCATCCTTCCCGAACTCGTAGGGTTTGATGACGGAGAAGCGCGTGGCCTTGAGCACCGGAAGATCAACCGTGTTGAGCAAAGGCACGCGTTCATCCCAGAGTGGCGCGGGCTCGTCGGCGTGGAGCGCGGTCACCCTGGCGAGGATCAGGACGATGATGGTGAGCAGGTGTTTCATGAAGATCAGTCGCCGCTGTTGGCGGTCAGCGTTTGCAGGTAGCTCTGGCGGAGGATGGCGAGGTCGGAATCCACGGCGATGTGCGTGAATCCGAGGTCGCGGTGCTTTGGCAGGTCGGCCGGATCCCGGACGAGAATGCCGACGGGTTTGCCCGCGTTCCGGGCGGCTTCAAGAACCAGGGAGAGGCATTGCTCATAGTCTCCCGGCGCGGTGTCACCGCGGTGCAGGAGATCGTGCCGCAGGTCGGCGGGACCGATGAAGAGGACATCCACCCCGTCCACTCGGGCGATCCCGCTGGCGTTTTTCACTCCTTCGACGGTTTCGATCTGGGCCATGACCCGGGGAGGTCGGACTGTCTCGACGGGGCGCAAGCCATAGTCGTTGGCCCGGACCGTGCGGGAGAAGCCACGGGAACCATGCGGGGCGTAGCGGGTCGCCCGCACGATGCCCTCCGCCTCGGCGGCGGAGTTGACATGCGGCACCATGATGCCGTGAGCGCCCCAGTCGAGCACGCGGGCGATGAGCTCGGGATGCGGGGCGCCGACGCGGACAATGGCGGAGGTGGCCGTGCCCCGGATCGCCTGAATCTGGGGCAGGATGGTGGCCTCGGTGCCGCAACCGTGTTCAAGGTCAAGCAGCACCCAGTCAAAGCCACATTGGGCAGCGAGTTCCGCGATGACAGGTGAACCGATGGAGAGCCAGGTGCCGAGGGCGAGTTTCATAATCCTTGTTCGATGTCGAGGTCTTCGCGCAGTCCCCGCAAGGCCGCACGGAGTCGTTGGTGGGTGAATGCTTTCAGTTCGGCGCCGGTGCTTCCCGTGCCAATGAGAAAAAACCGGGCATCGCGGTCGAAATATCCCGCGCCGACGCGGATCACCGCTTTCACAATCATGTTGCGCAGCAGATGCAGCCAGAATCGGCGACGATGCTCGGGAGGGAGGGGGCTCACGCTTTGATACCCCGCGCGGGCGTGTCCGAGAAAGGCGGCATCATGAAAGCAACCGAGCAGCGAGAGGTCGTCCATGGGATCCCCACTGATGGTGTCATCGAAGTCGATGAACGCGGTGATCCGTTCTGGCGTGCCGAGGATGTTCCACAACGCGAGGTCCTTGTGCACGAGGCAGCCGCGTCCGAGATGCAGCAACGACTCGTGTGCGACGATCGCGGCCAGGATCTCCGCGGACTCTCTCGCTGTGAGAAAGCCCCCTTCGGTGAGGAAGGCGAGATGCCGCTCGAGTTGGAGATGAAAGTAGGCGGGATACGTCTGGTGGAAGCCTCGCAGGTCCTCGTCGGGCACCCCGAATCCCGGGAGCCCGATCGTCTGCCACTGGGCCACCGCCGCGCCGATTTCAAAAGCGACGCGAGGGGTGTCAAGGCCGCCCAGCTTGTGCCAGTGATTGAGGTCCGGCGCGTCGATCCTTTCCAGGGCCTGCCAGGCAAACGGCACTCGGGTGCGCGTGGCATCGCAGCCATGCACAAGCGGGGTCGGCACGCCGCAGGCGCGGACGCGATCGAGCAGCAAGGATTCCACGGCGAGGTGGTCGTCTTTCTCCGGGCCGTTCTCCACGCGGATGAACATCGGTGTCCCGTCGACCTCCGCCTTCCAGGTGAGGTGATTGCCCTGCCCTGCCCCCGGGCTCAAGACGAAGCGCGAGACCGAGAAGTGATCCACCAATTCCTCGCGGAGCAGGGGTTCGAGATCCTTGTCCGTTGCACCACGCTCCTGGGTGCCGTGAAACGCGGCCGGACGATCGCATTTCCAATAGTGAATGCCGGCCCGGCTCATGACGCGGGCGGCCTCCTTTTCCACCAGGAAGCGACGATGGCCCCGACGATGTTTTGCATGACCCCGCTGAAGACGGACGCGGCGGCGGCCAGTGGCAGGGTGGGGAAATGCTGTTTGGCGAGGGCTGCGGCCATGCCGCCGTTTTGCATGCCGACTTCAATGCTCACGGTGCGGGCGACCGACTCAGGATACCGCAACACCTTCGTGATCGTGTAGCCGACGCCAAAGCCAATGACGTGCAGGAGAAAGGCCGAGAGCGCCAGCTTGCCAAAATTTGACGCGATGGCCTCCGCGCTGGCGGCCACGATGCCCCCGGTGACAAGGGTGAAAGCCAGCACGGCCACCGTGGGCCCGCACGCGCCGATCTGGTCCGCCGTGCGCGGCAATCGCCACCGGATGAGCACTCCGAGCACCACCGGAGCCACCGTGAGTTTCAGCGCGGAGAGGCACATCTCCCACTTGTCCACGGGCACATACTTGCCTGCCAGCGCCGCGGTCCACATCGGCGTGAAGAAAAAGGCCAGGATCGTGGAGCAGAGCGTGAGAACCACGGACAGTGCCACATTGGCGCGGGCGAGGTAGCTGATCATGTTGGATGCCATGCCTCCGGGACAACTCGCCACCAGGATGATGCCAACGGCCAGGCCGGGCTCGACCCGCAGCAATTTGGCCACCAACCAGCCGCACAACGGCATCAGGGTGTATTGGGCGCCAAACCCCAGGGCCACACAGCCGGGCATGCGCCCGATGGCCTTGAAGTCATCCGGGCTCAGCGTGAGTCCCATGCCGAGCATTGAGGCCGCGAGCGACCAGAAGATCCACGGCTTGTCGAACCAGAGCATGGTCTGCGGCCAAAAGAATGCGATCACAGCCAGACTGACCAGCCAGATCGGATAGAGGTTGTTGAACCAGTGGAGGAAGCGGGTCATGAAAGTCTAGTGGGGAGTGTCACGCACGCCGTTGAAGGCCGGACCGCCAGCTCCGACATAGCCGTTGCTGGCACCCCCTTCGTCAGGCGCAACCCAGAAGGAATACAAGGATCCACTCCCTAACGAGAAGCCAAATCTGACCGGCTTTTCGGCGAACGCGGACAAATCCGCGATGCCAAGCCACTCGATGCGCCGCTTGGTGGCGTCGCCAGCCTGCGGCCTGGAGGTGGCGAGCACGGTGCCGGATGCATCCCGCACGACAACGCTCAACTCACCGGCCGAGTTCACGAAGAGATGCTTCCCGGTGAATTTCACCGCGCGGGTCGTCAGTTCGCCCGGGCCGTCCATGCTCGCAAAACCATCGCGTCGCAGCGTGGCCAGACCGATGCTGCCGCCGGTGTACATCCCGCGATGACCGTTCGGCGCGATGCCGCTGGTGCCCATGTAGGGGAAGACGAGTTGGTCCTCGAGCACCACGAAAACACCCGCCGTGCTGTGCAGGTAGCCGCGATCCCAGGAGCCCTCGGTGCGTGAACCGACGATGAAGCCCCGTCGATCCGGCCGATCCCAATGAAAGCCATCCCGGCTGAAGCCAAGCTCCAGATCAACCAGCTTCGGGAACTTGCCTTGGTCGCAGATACCATTGTTCGGGCCGCGATGAATGTAGTGCATGCCGACCATGAGGCTCTCGTAGGCCACGGCGTTGAGGCTGTAAAGCTGCGGTGTTTCACCCGCGCCTGGATACCGCCCCTGCGGCTCGGGAGCGTCGAGCCGGTCCGAACAGGTCCAATACACCGCCTTGTCCCAGGCGGCGCCTTGGAGGAACTCATCGCTCTCAAAATAGTAGCGACTGCGTCCGCGTGAGGTGCCCTTCTTGATGCTGAAGACCCACTTCTCACGGAAAGGATTGTAAAAGAACGAGCAGTAATCATCCGCCGCGATGGTCGTTGGCACCGCGTCCGACCAGGCTTTGCCATCAGAGACCTGCAGCGAGTGCGCGAAGCCCGGGGGACGATCCTCCGGCTTCACATGCATCCAGCAGGTGAGGTATTTGATGCGTTCGGCGGGCGACTTCGCATTGAGATCGAGCCACACGCAATTGTCGGAACCGCCGGTGGTGAGCTTGGGACCGGTCCAGCGCAGGCCCTCCGCCAGCAGCTCGCCGTGCCGTGTCCACGTCTGCATGTCCGGGCTCGTGGCGAGAGAGAGCGGTCCGCGCCATCCGGCGACGTAGAACATCTTGAAGAGCTTCTCCGCGGGATCGTAAAACACGCCGCCCTGTCCGGTGAAGGTGGTGGCTTCCTCTCCTTTTTCGCCCTGGGTGGACGGGGCGAGTTCACGCTCGGTTTCCGCTTTCAAGACGGGATTGCCCTCAAACTTCTTCGCCTGATGGAAGGTGCGCGTGAGCGTGGTCTTCTCGATGAGGAAGTCATCCACGAAGAGTTGGCGACCCACGTCGATCGGAATCGTCTTCAACGGTTGCTTCAAATAGGGCACCTCCATCGGTTCGCCGGAGTTCGGATCGCGAAGGCGTGGTGGCCAGGGGAGGGGGAGCTCGATGCCGTTGTAGAGCTTCTCGGGCTTGGGACCGGTGGCTTTGTTGACGGGCACCAGCAGCCGCGCGTCCTGTGACACGACCTTGCCGGCAAGCACATCCTCCTCGCGAAACTTTGCCATCAAGATCTCCGCATCTGAATGACGATTCCAGTCATAGAGGATGTGAATGAGGCCGTCGGGAGATTCGAAGCCATCGGGATAGGACACCGCGTTGCGTTCGTCGAGCAGCAGCCCGCCCTTCCATGTCTGACCATCGTCGTCGGAGAGATAGGCGGACAGGTGGGTGCGCTGTTGCAGACGCTCTGCAGGCGATCCGTTTTTCACCAGGAGGATGCGGCCGGATTGGAGTCGGCGGAGGAAGAAACGCGCGTTCACATTCTGCACGGTCGCGGCCTGGCGCGGCGTGCTCCAAGTCGCCCCGCCATCGGTGGAGAAACTCTCGTGCGGCTGGCCATTCGTGCGTGCCAGCATCCACAGGCGGCCGTCGCGCAGTTCGACCGTCATGTGCTCGTCAAACTGCCAGTCCGGAAACAGCAGGCTCCCGCGTTCCTTCCACGATGTCCCCTCATCCGTCGAGGCAAAGACGCGAGCCGTCTTCCTGTGCCAGTCAGAGACGGGCAGCAGCCAGTCGCCCTTCTTGAGCACAGTGGGCTTGTTCAGCGTGCACCCCTCCGCGAATGGCACGGGCTCCGACCATGCGGGCTCGGCGGCATCGGGATCATCGCAGCGCATGAACCAGTTCGTGATGCGGCCCTGCGCATCGCCAAGTTGCTGATCGAAGAACAACCACAGGCGTCCCTTCGGGTCGGTCCAGAGGTTCCCCACCAGCGCTCCGCTGAGCTTCTGCGTGAACTCCGTGCGCGCGCCGACCGCCAGACGCGGCTTCGACCACGAGGCACCATCGTCGTCGCTCGTTGCCAACAGAAAATACCCGTCCTTTTTGTCGCCGGTGCCCGTCCAGCAGCCCCAGATGCGTCCCTTCGGCGTGCGATCCATCCCGATGATCATCGCCCCCGGTCTTGCGTCGTCCTGAAACTCCGCGCCCGGATCCGTGATCACCACCGGCGCATTCGGATCGGGCACTCCTGCCCGCGCACCGTCCGCGAGCACCAGCAGCACCATCTTCCGAAACTGCAGCCGCTCTCCCGCCTTCACCGCTTTGCGATAGAGACTCACCCGATTGATCTCGCCGGGGAATAGCGGGGTTTCGGGCACATCGACTTTCGTGAAGCCCGCCTTCTGCAGCGCGTCCTCCTGACTCGCCGCCTTGGGACGGATCGTGGGGGTAAGGGCGAACAGCGTCCCTGCCTTCGTCACCGTCACATCCACTTTTTCAATGCTCGTCCGCAGAAACGGCAGGTCGCGCACGGCTTCGGGCATTTCGTCGATGACATACTCGCGATCGGTGAAGAGCTTCACGCCGCGCTTCATCACGGCCGGTGCTTCCGGCGGAGGCGCCGGCCACGCGATGCGCTTTTGGTCGGCCTGCGACTCGAACTGCCCCACGTCCTCCAGTTTGCCGAACATGATCCGCTCCTTGCGACTCGCGTCGGTGTCGCCCTGGGTCACGGCGAGCCAGATCACGCCGTTGTGCTCGTGGAAGGTCGGGTATTGAAACGACTTCGGCGATTCGAAGCGATACTTGCGCTCCCAGGTCTTGCCATCGCGCGAGACATCCACATTGAAGACACTGCGGTTCACACCCTGGATCTTCGTCGCCTCCT
>JACKQE010000030.1 GCA_024233005.1 Akkermansiaceae bacterium
TTTTCACCGCATCCATCGGTCCCCCGACCAGGAATCCGGTGGCGGCGTCTTCGCCCAGAGCATCGCCGGCGATCTGCTCGCGGATGAACCGGTCGAACGGTCTGTCTTCATTGAAGGCGCGGATCACATAGTCCCGGTAAGGCCACGCATTCTCGCGGGCGTTGTTCTTCTCAAAGCCGTCGCTTTCCGCAAAACGGACCACATCCAACCAATGCCTCGCCCACCGCTCGCCGAAACGGGGCGATGCCAGCAGCCGATCGACGAGGGCCGCGGGATCCGGATGGACGGTGTAGGCGGCGACTTCCTCGGGAGTCGGAGGGAGCCCCAGCAGGTCGAACGAAATCCGGCGGATGAAAGTGCGCGGATCCGCCGGAGGGGACAGGGTGAGGCCTTTTGCCTCCAGGGCCCGGGCAATGAAATGATCGATGGGATTTTCGGACGGATCAGCGGTCCCGGGACCGGATGATGACAGGGGTTGGAATGACCAGTGCCGGAGTCTCCGGTCCACCGCTTCCGCTTTGTCGGCCGCATTCTCCGGCCAGATGGCGCCCCCATCGATCCAGGATCTGATCAACGCCTGCTCCGCCGGAGTCAGAGGCCGGCCTTTGGGGGGCATTCTCTCATCCACGTCCGCGGAGGAGACACGCTGGTAGAGCAGACTCCGGTGGCTGTCATGAGGCACGATGACCGGTCCGCTCTCACTGCCGCGGAAGGCGTGGGATTTCGCATCCAGCCGCAGGTCGGCCTTGTTTTTCGTCGCGCCATGACATTCGACACAGTGCTCCTGCAGCAGGGGACGGATCTCCTTGTCGAAGTCCAGCGCCGGGAGCGGCGCGGGAAACAGACCCAGCAGGATGGTGGCTCCGAGGATCCCTGAGGGGATGGGTTGGAGGGTTCCGGTCGGACGTTTCATGGGAATCAGGCCAGGATGTCGTGGATCACCT
This sequence comes from Akkermansiaceae bacterium, assembly GCA_024233005.1. Lineage (GTDB taxonomy): Bacteria > Verrucomicrobiota > Verrucomicrobiia > Verrucomicrobiales > DEV007 > JACKQE01. Next base: position 945 of record JACKQE010000030.1, read on the forward strand.
CGCCATGCACATCGGTGAGACGGCGCTGGATCCCATTGTGGTAGTAGCTGAGTTTCTCGTGGTCGAGCCCGAGCAGGTGCAACGCGGTGGCGTGGAGTTCGTAACTGTAGGCGGGATTCTCGGCGGCTTTGAAACCAAGTTCGTCCGTGCTGCCATAAGCGGTCCCGCCTTTGCTGCCGCCGCCGGCCATCCAGGCGGTGAAGGCGCCGGGATTGTGGTCCCGTCCTTTGCCGCTGCCCTGCGCGGCGGGTTGTCGGCCGAACTCGCTGGTGCAGAGGACGAGGGTGCTGTCGAGCAGGCCGCGTGACTTCAGATCGGTGAGGAGCGCGGCCGCGCCACTGTCGAGGACGGGCCCCCAGTAGCCGTGGTCGCGCACCAGATCCTCGTGGCTGTCCCAGTTCGGCCGGATTTTCTTCGCGGTGGTGTTTTCCGCGCCGCAGTAAATCTGCACGAACCGCACCCCGCGCTCGACGAGACGGCGCGCGAGCAGGCACTGCCTTCCGAACGGACCGAGGTCTTCGTGATCGAGATGGTAGAGCTGCTTCGTCACCGCCGTTTCGCCGCGCAGGTCGGTTGCTTCCGGGGCGCTGAGCTGCAGACGCGCCGCGAGTTCGTAGGCCGCGATGCGGGCTTCGAGTTCACTGTTGCCCTCGCGATGGGCGGCATGGTCGCGGTTGAGCAGTTGCAGGAAGTCGCGGCTCTTTTGCTCCGACGGGCCGCTCAGGTTTGCGAAGCTCTTGGGAGGGAACAGATCCGCGATGGGCGGCTTCCCGGCATCGGTTTCGAGCACGGTGCCCTGGTGAATCGCGGGCAGGAAACCGGCGCCCCAGTTGATGACCCCTCCGGGAGGCAGTCCGCGCGGATCCGGCAGCACGACGAACGCGGGCAGGTCATCGCTGAGGCTGCCGAGACCATAGGTCACCCACGCGCCCATGCTTGGGAACCCCGGCAGAATGTAGCCGCTGTTGGCCATGAACATCGCCGGACCATGCAGCGCGGACTTGCTCTGCATCGAGTGGATGAAGGCCATGTCATCGACGCGCTGCGCCAGTTTCGGGAACAGGTCGCTGATCCAACGCCCGCATTCGCCATGCTGGCGGAATGGCCACCAACTGCCCTGACAGTTGCCCGGCTTTGACGCGAAGAACTGCAGCTTGCCATCGGGATCGAAAGGCTTGCCCTGGCGCTTCGCCAGCTCCGGCTTGTAGTCCCAGGTGTCGACATGCGACAACCCGCCTGGGCAGAAGATCTGGATCACCGCCTTCGCTTTGGCCGCGTGGTGGGGCTGGCGGGGGGACAGCGGGTTCGTGGCGGCCTGCGCCTCCGCATGCAGCAGGGAAGCGAGCGCGATACTTCCAAAGCCGCCCCCCAGATGGTGGAGGAAGTCGCGCCGGGAGACGAACGACTTGTGACGGGGGCGGGGGAACGCGGAAGCCATGGGTAACAATAGGTGAGGGTAGTATTGTATACAATTACGCAATGCCGCTATTTCAGGGAACTTTCGGAGTCATTTCTCTAGTTTCTGACGTGAATTTTCCAAGAGGGATGGTCTCACTGGACACTTCCACTGTCAGGAGAAACTTTGCGTTACTCCTCGACCGGGTTACCACTTTGTTGCCGTGCGCTTGGTCGTGAAG